>CAVUBX010000006.1:0-822348 GCA_963739935.1 uncultured Acidobacteriota bacterium | reverse complement strand
AGGCCCGCGGTTCAAATCCGCGCGCCCCGACCACTTACTTCTTTGTTTTCAATTTACTCTGCCTGACGTGGTTGCGTCGAAGGCTGAACTTGGGTCCATTTGGGTCCAAATACAAGCCGCTCGACGCTTTCCACTGCACGACGCTGTTCTTCCGGGATCGCGTGCAAATAAATCTCGCGCGTGATGTCCGGTGTGGAATGCCCTAGGAGCGATTGCATCGTTCCTATTGGCGTGCCCACGGAGTCGAGCATCGTTGCGTGGCTATGCCTCAGAAGGTGCCACGTGACACCAGGAAGCCCTAGTTTCTTTGCGGCAGGCTTCAGGTGCTTGCGCAAGAGATTCCAGCGATCTAGCGGCAATCCCTCGCGTGTGGCAAATACCAGGGTCTTTGCATCAACAGCGGCAGGACGGATGCCGGCGAGAATTTCTGCCGTCTCCGTCCCAATAGGGAATGGTTCGTGCACTGCGTTTCGTCTTGGGTTGATCGAAATGCCCGTCATACACCGTTTCGCAACACGGAGCAAACGAGCCTTCAAATCAATACTCCCCCAGCGAAGTGCAAGCAACTCCCCTACACGCAATCCCGTCAGCACCAGCAGCAACGTGACCGAGCGTGCGGGTTCATTCAGTGCCGCAGCAATGTCTCGCACCTGGATCGGAGTGAGGACAACTCGCTCCGTTCCATGCTGCCGTCGCGGGAGTTTCGTTTTCTGAGCTACGTTCTCGGTTATATAGCCCCATTCCTCGGCTGCTCCGAGAATCTTGCTCAGACCACACTTGAAGTGGTGAACGGTTTCCCACGATAACCCTTTGCTGAGTTTTCGGCTGAGGAAGCTTTGCAACTCTTCTCGCGTGAGTTCACGAAGCTGTCTCTGGCCGAAAGCTGGATTGAGATGCACGTCGAGCATGTACCGATAGTGCTTCTGGGTTGCGTACTTGAGTGTTGGCAAAACCACAGGCGTCCAATCGTCTTTGACGAAATCGCCAAATGTACGGACGGACTGCGGTCGTGCCTTACCGTTGTTGATAGACCCTAACCTCTGAGACAGAACCTGCATAGCCAGGCGGCGCGTCGGAAATTCGGCGACGGTCCCGATCACTTCGGATCGCCTCAGTCTGCCGAGCGTGCCGTCTGCTTGAATTACATCCTCCCACCAGCGTGCCACCCAAAGCTTTCTCCGGGTGCCGCGCTGGAAAAGCGATCCTTGCTGGAAACCTCTTCGAGCCATCGTTTCTCCCTTCCTTGGGATCTCGATGGCCCGCCCAGCTTGTTCTTCGTCGCTTCTCAGTGTAGTCCGCATGTCAAGCGGCCTGGCGGCCCGTTCGCTGACGCACTACCCAAGCAAGCACTTCGTCCTCTCGGAAGCGCCAATACTTGCCGAGCCGATACCCAGGCAATGGATCAATCGAACGCTTTCGCGTGTGTCCGTAAACCCAAGAAACTGGCACCTTCAAGAGTTTGGCAGTCTCCTGAACCGTTAAAAGCTCGGTGTGGTTTTCATCTCCGTTGTTCATCACTGTGGCCCCCTGCTGCGGAATGCTGCGCGGACAAAACACTCCGCGCGGTCACCGCGCAGTTGGGCTGGAGCGACCCCACGAATTACTTTGGGCACGGAAACGTGCACAAAAGTGGGGTCGCTCCAGCCCAATCCGGTGTTTTGTCCGCGCCCAAATTGATTGTCGTGCCATGCGCAACTTCTTCTCTTCGGACTCTTCTGAAAATCCGAGGTGAACCGAAGGGTGACCGATAGGGTGATCTGTGTCTTTCATGCACCGTTCACCCTCGGAAGGAGAATCCCGGGCGGATGCTTAGAAAAGCTGCATGAGAATGGGGTGCTTCTGGCGCGATGATTTCGCGTGCATGCCACGAGGTCGCAAAACACACTCCATTTCTGCCTGTCTGAATTGAGGCCACGAAACGCGGCCACAGAAGAAGAGCTGAGAAATGCCAGAGAAGAAATGCGCCCGAACCTCATGCCGAAAAATGGGCCGCGAGCTGCACGCATTTCCGAATGCGAAAAATCGGGAGTAGATTCAAGCGCCATTTCCAGCGGCTGATCTTGGCACGCAATTTCAAAGCAAAAGAAAACCCGGCGACTCCTGACATCAGGCATCCCAGCCGTATCTGCCGAACCACCATCGACAAAGCTCTCCTACTATATAGAGGGGGAAAATCCGCCAAACCTCACCGGAAAATCAAAGAAATCGGCGAGAGTGTCCCCTATCTATAGAGAGGCAAAAAAAGGGAAAATGTGAGCGGGAAAATTCACTTTTCTTTGGCTTCCAAGAGACATCTTTAGGTCTCCCGCACTCACATACTTAAAAACCGCCTCCTTATATGTACCGTATGTGGTACACTGTTTCAGTGGGCAAGAAACCCAAATCCTCGACAGGCATAGGTACCCCGCCTGAGGCGCTCGAACGACAGGGCAAGAGGGTTCCGGCGATCTTCTATCGCACGGAGGCAGGCGGAGAGCCGGTGCGGGACTGGCTGAAGAGGGCTTTCGCCCGAAGATCGGAAGCGCATCGGGGAGGATATCAAGACGGTGGAGTTCGGCTGGCCAATCGGGATGCCCGTTTGCAGGCCATTGGGCGACGGCATCTATGAAGTGCGGACGAGCCTGGCCCAGAACCGAATCGCGCGGGTGCTTTTCTATATCGACAAGAAGGGCCGGATGGTCCTGCTGCACGGATTCATCAAGAAAACGCGGAAGACGCCGGACGAGGATTTGGACCTGGCGCGCCGCAACAAGAATAAGCATCAAAGGGGACTGCAATGAATGTAAAGAAAAATCGCAAGAAAATGGACCACAGTGGGTCAACCTTCGATAGCTTCCTCGAAGAGGAAGGAATCCGAGAGGAAGTCGAGGCGGTCGCAATCAAGCGGGTGCTGGCGTGGCAACTGGAACAGGCCATGCAGGAACAGCAAAAAACTAAGCAAGCGATGGCGAAGCAGCTTCATACGAGCCGGTCACAACTGGATCGCCTGCTTGACCCTCAGAATGTCTCGGTGACGCTCGATACGATCACTCGGGCAGCCAGGGCGCTTGGCAAGCGCGTAATCATTCGCGTCGCCGATGTGAAAGCTAAACGAACGTAGCTCGCGGCAGTGGCTCAGTCTCCGGCTCTGCCGAGTTACCGGGCACTGACAAACATACCAGCAGAAAAATATCTCATTGATTTGCGGAAACGCTGGTGTCGGCCAGCTTGATTCTTGTCCAGAAGAGCGCAAGAAAGAATCCGCAGATTCCTGTGATAACAGCAAGAGGAGGCGCCGCAACTGCCCCGGCGAATCCGCCGACGATTGTCCCTAGAAACGCAGGCAAGATAGATTTCTGAATTCCAATTTTTCGGATTAAGAACGGATACGCGAGTGGACCCGCGAAAGCGCCGAAAAATCCACCGTAAAGCAGACCCAGCCAAATGACGTCAACGTTCCAATACCCAAAATACTCTGTGCCTGTCGTCCCGCCTTGCCTATTAGCCCACCGAAAACCAGAATCGCAGCGCCACAGAGCCGCCCAACAATTCCAAGGAGCAGTGATAAAAACACCCGCCGATTGCTTCGCCTAGGTTTTTGGAGAAATTCTTTTTCTGCCCATAGGCTATTCCCGTCGGAGGATTTGAAAGAATTCCGATCGCAGCTTATTTCTGACGAATATGACGAACGCGCTCCCGAAATATGATGAAGATCGCAGCCAGCACCGCCAAGAGGATGAACTGGATCGCGATTGAACGGCCCGCGTACCAGTCAACTATCTCCGGGGCATGCTTTGAAAAAAGTGCTTGCTGCCAAATTCCAGCGACAGCATCAGAGCCGTATTTGCTAAAAGCAGCGAAGTAACTACCCACAAGACCAACGGTTACTTGCCTACGAACTCGAATTTGTGTTGTCCTCCCAGCATGACTCGCCATCGAATAGTCTGTCAGATTCTGAGGCCGCATTACATCAAACGCTGCTCGGGCGCTTCCTTCCAGTCAATGCCTCGTAACCAGGGGCTACCCATGATCGTAGGCCGAGCCTTCCCGGCATCTGCCTAGTTGCGAAAATAAAGTTGGGTCCAACTTGGGTCCAACAACTTCCAAATTAGGTGCAAACCGTGTACCATGACGTAGAACAAAGCTAGACGGACCAACAAGATAGATTTTTTGCAACTGCCTTGGGCGCAGGAGGTCTCGGAGTTCAAATCTCCACGCCCCGACCATGTTTGCACGTGAATTTCTCCGAAACCTCGCGAAAACGAATTTCCTGCAAGGATGGAGAGCACAATCGTAAATTCAAAAGCAGTTTTTCGACTGCGGACGATGCGATGAGGTGAAGCGGAGCAATCCTTGATATACTTTACGAACACTGCGCGTTGGTGGGCGTAGCTCAGTTGGTAGAGCGTCGGACTGTGGCTCCGAATGTCGTGGGTTCAAATCCCATCGCCCACCCCAATCAACCTGTTGTCCGGCCCGGACACATGGGTCACAGAACGTACCTAAGACATAGGTAACACTTTTGGCCCGAAAGGGTTGTCGAGGGGTTGCAAAGTATTTTTTCCTCAAGTTCGATACATCACAAATCAATTTTGCCGCGGGTCTTGAGATGCCGCTCGCGTTCCAAGTTGGCGTTTCGTTGCCGGAAAGGATTCCGGCCACCAGCGGCTACATCTTTAGCGATGTTCCGATCGATCATCATCAGTGATGATCTGATCGATCAATCTTTAGTGGCGATCTGACCTATCGTCCCCGTGACCCTGCTGGTATCCAGCCTCGTAGGCTCGCTGATCCTCGTCTTTCTTAAAGTGCCTCTTTTTCGAGTGATCGCGGTTGTGTGAGCGGTCATCCTGACCATCGCGCATACCTTGCTGGTAATTCTTGTTTTTAGAATAATCCTGGTCGTGGACCTGATTTTGATCGCCGCGTTCCTGAGCCCACCGAGTTGCGGCCGATGTTGAGCCCGCCGTAATGCCGACCGTCAAAATCGTCGCCAGGACCCACACAGATCGCGCTGCCTAAGTCGCATAGGATTCTCCATTTTATTTGCTGGGCTGAGTACTTGAGGCCGTTTGTCTGACGCGCCTTGAGTTTGGGCGTTTTTGGCACGTCGTGCGAATACCCAAAAATCCGTAGAAATGACGATGAGGTTCGCGATTCAGAGTAGTGATCGGAGCGTTGATCGTCTTCTCTGTGGAGAGAGCCAGGATTATGCAGGGCCCTGCGGCCCTGGTTTAAGAGCGGGCGCTAGTGCGCATCGGAAGCCGATGCGTTTTCAAAGGGCAGAGCTGCTTCAGGGGTAGCGAGCGTGAATAGAAGGTAGCGCCCTTTCCAGGCGCGGCTTCGGCCCAGACGCGTCCGCCGTGGCGGCTGATGATGCGGCGAACGGTGGCAAGTCCAACGCCGTGCCCGGCAAATTCAGAGGCGTGGTGAAGTCTCTGAAAAGGGACAAGAAGTTTGGACGCGTAGTTCATGTCAAAACCCGCGCCATTGTCCTTGACGAAATAGACCGGGTCGCCGGGTCCGGGAACTTTTCAAACTCAATGATGGTCTGCTCCGTCTTGGCGGAATATTTCCAGGCGTTGGATAGAAGGTTTTCCATGACGGCCTGCAACAGCCCTTTATCGCCGGAAACCTGGAGACCATCTTCGATTCGGAGCTCGGCATTCCGGCCCGGATCTGCTCCGCGCAGTTTTGCCGAGATCTCGCGGGCGATGGCGTCAGATATAGACGCTCGTTCTTCATTTCGGCGCGGGTGAATCTTGCCAAGCGCAAAAGATCGTCGATCAGCCTGGCCATCCCAGCCGCTCCGGCATTGATGCGGGAAATATAATTTTGGGCGGTTTCATCGAGCGATGACCATACTTCGACGAGTGCCCCGGCAAAACCGTTCATGTGGCGCAAAGGCGCGCGCAAATCATGCGAAACAGAGTAAGAGAAGGCTTCCAGCTCCTGATCGGTCTGTTCCAGTTGCAGAGTCCGCTCTTTGACGCGGCGTTCAAGTTCGCTGTAGAGAGCGACGTCTTCCAACGCGACGGCGGTGGTATTCGCCAGGGCCTGCAAAATCTCGATCTCGTGCGGCGAAGCGAGGTGGCGGTTCGCCCATATTTCCCGATGGCTCCAATGGCGAATCGGGCCGAAGGGGACCATGACTAAGCTCTTTACGAAAGTGGGTCGATACGCGTCTTGTGGAATGCGCGGGTCGGCATAGATATCTTCGATGACGGCTACCTGGCGGTTGAGCATGGCCCATCCGCTGATACACGTGCTCATGGGAAAACGCTGTCCCTTCCAAAGCGGGGCGATGGCATTCTCGTCGGCGTAAAAACACTTGTCAGCGTCGCGCAGAACGAAGGTGGCGCCATCGGCTCCGGTCAGTTCGCGGGCAGCGTGACGCACGACGGCCATAATGTCGTCCAGCGTGTGGGCACACATGCAAACTGAACCAGTAGATAGACAGAGCCACCACGTATTGCTGCCCACACGCTGGACGACATTATGGCCGTGGTGCGTCACGCTGCCCGCGAACTGACCGGAGCCGATGGCGCCACCTTCGTTCTGCGCGACGCTGACAAGTGTTTTTACGCCGACGAGGATGCCATCGCCCCGCTTTGGAAGGGACAGCGTTTTCCCATGAGCACGTGATTCAGCGGATGGGCCATGCTCAACCGCCAGGTAGCCGTCATCGAAGATATCTATGCCGACCTGCGCATTCCACAAGACGCGTATCGACCCACTTTCGTAAAGAGCTTAGTCATGGTCCCCATCGGCTGGACTCGCCCATTGGAGCCATCGGGAATTATTGGGGTCAGTCGCCACCTCGCTTCGCCGCACGAGATCGAGATTTTGCAGGCCCTGGCGAATACCACCGCCGTCGCGTTGGAAGACGTCGCTCTCTACAGCGAACTTGAACGCCGCGTCAAAGAGCGGACTCTGCAACTGGAACAGACCAATCAGGAATGGGAAGCCTTCTCTTACTCTGTTTCGCATGATTTGCGCGCGCCTTTGCGCCACATCAACGGTTTTGCCGGGGCACTCGTCGAAGAATATGGTCAGTCGCTCGATGAAACCGCCCAAAATTATATTTCCCGCATCAATGCCGGAGCGGCTGAGATGGCCAGGCTCATCGACGATCTTTTGCGCTTGGCAAAATTCACCCGCGCCGAAATGAAGAACGAGCGTATATATCTGAGCGCCATCGCCCGCGAGATCTCGGCAAAACTGCGCGGAGCAGATCCGGGCCGGAATGCCGAGCTCCGAATCGAAGATGGTCTCCAGGTTTCCGGCGATAAAGGGCTGTTGCAGGCCGTCATGGAAAACCTTCTATCCAACGCCTGGAAATATTCCGCCAAGACGGAGCAGACCATCATTGAGTTTGGAAAAGTTCCCGGACCCGGCGACCCGGTCTATTTCGTCAAGGACAATGGCGCGGGTTTTGACATGAACTACGCGTCCAAACTTTTTGTCCCTTTTCAGAGACTTCACCACGCCTCTGAATTTGCCGGGCACGGCGTTGGACTTGCCACCGTTCGCCGCATCATCAGCCGCCACGGCGGACGCATCTGGGCCGAAGCCGCGCCTGGAAAGGGCGCTACCTTCTATTTCACGCTCGCTACCCCTGAAGCAGCTCTGCCCTTTGAAAACGCATCGGCTTCCGATGCGCACTAGCGCCCGCTCTTAAACCAGGGCCGCAGGGCCCTGCATAATCCTGGCTCTCTCCACAGAGAAGACGATCAACGCTCCGATCACTACTCTGAATCGCGAACCTCATCGTCATTTCTACGGATTTTTGGGTATTCGCACGACGTGCCAAAAACGCCCAAACTCAAGGCGCGTCAGACAAACGGCCTCAAGTACTCAGCCCAGCAAATAAAATGGAGAATCCTATGCGACTTAGAGCAGCGCGATCTGTGTGGGTCCTGGCGACGATTTTGACAGTCGGCATTACGGCGGGCTCAACATCGGCCGCAACTCGGTGGGCTCAGGAACGCGGCGATCAAAATCAGGTCCACGACCAGGATTATTCTAAAAACAAGAATTACCAGCAAGGTATGCGCGATGGTCAGGATGACCGCTCACACAACCGCGATCACTCGAAAAAGAGGCACTTTAAGAAAGACGAGGATCAGCGAGCCTACGAGGCTGGATACCAGCAGGGTCACGGGGACGATAGGTCAGATCGCCACTAAAGATTGATCGATCAGATCATCACTGATGATCTGATCGATCGGAACATCGCTAAAGATGTAGCCGCTGGTGGCCGGAATCCTTTCCGGCAACGAAACGCCAACTTGGAACGCGAGCGGCATCTCAAGACCCGCGGCAAAATTGATTTGTGATGTATCGAACTTGAGGAAAAAATACTTTGCAACCCCTCGACAACCCTTTCGGGCCAAAAGTGTTACCTATGTCTTAGGTACGTTCTGTGACCCATGTGTCCGGGCCGGACAACAGGTTGATTGGGGTGGGCGATGGGATTTGAACCCACGACATTCGGAGCCACAGTCCGACGCTCTACCAACTGAGCTACGCCCACCAACGCGCAGTGTTCGTAAAGTATATCAAGGATTGCGCCGCTTCACCTCATCGCATCGTCCGCAGTCGAAAAACTGCTTTTGAATTTACGATTGTGCTCGCCACCCTTGCAGGAAATTCGTTTTCGCGAGGTTTCGGAGAAATTCACGTGCAAACATGGTCGGGGCGTCGCGGATTTGAACCGCGAGACCTCCTGCGCCCAAGGCAGGCGCGCTACCAGGCTGCGCTACGCCCCGACATGAAGTGCCCTGAGATTATAAAGCAGTTCGCGCCGCCGGCCTCTATCACTTCGCGGGTTTGCCAACGAAGGTCGAACGAACAAATGAGGAACCGGCATCCGTCCGAAAGTTCGGCTGAACTTCGGGGAAATTGGTTCTAGGGGATTCCCGCTGCCGCCGATTTGACCCGTGGTCGGCCGTACGGCGCAATTCCAAGCACTTCCTTCTTGCGATTCCGCTCGTCGCGCTTCGCCAGAATGATCGCCCATTCCAGGTTCGTTGACCGGCAGGGCAAGCTGATCACATCGAAAACTCCGGCGCGCTTCGCTTCCTGGTAGGCCTCAGGCTTCATCTGCGGCGCAATCAGAACCACTCGAGCCTTGCTCCTGTGGGGAGAACACAGGGCGCTCGCCAGGATGTCTCGATAGTCCCCGTCGATGAGTCGACCGTCACAGAAAATTAATCCGACCTCTTGCTTATCGAGCACCTCCCGGCACTCGCCAACCGAAGCAGCAGAAATCGGGTCGAATCCCTGGCTGGACAGCATTCGCACTACACCCCGTCGGCCCTCGAGATCCGACGAGACAACGATGATCGGCCATTGATCGTTCATGCTGGGCTCCTGCCACGAGAGGCTGGTAGTCAGAAACTTCAACATCCTCCCAAACGCGGCTGACTTCTATCCGTTGTTTTACCTAGAGGGCCTAAGGCGTTCGCTGTACCTGAGGAAATCCTTGCCAAATTCTGTCAGCAACTCCCGACGCCTCCATCGTTCGTACCTGCTCATTACGGTCTCGATCCCGCATTGTTCCGCCATGGAAAAAAGACTGCGCCGAAAAACGACGTTCGCAGGAGAAGGAAGCTCTCTGAAAAAAAGCCCGCAGAGCACCGATCTGAACACGATGCGGGATTGTACCCTTCTAAGCCCGACTCTTATTTATCCAGCACGAACACGTCATGCGCCGGCGTCGACAGCTTCAACCCATCTTCATATCCGCCGGATGTAATCTTCCCGCTGACAAAGTGAATCTTATTGCCGATCACCGCTCCCGCCACTCCATGTCTCGGACTTGGCAACGGCGGCAGAATCTCCCACGTGTTCTTCGCCGGATCGTACGCCTCAAACGCGCGGAACGCGCCCAAATACTGCGGTGTCTGCAATTCGCCGCCCGTCACATAAATTTTTCCGTTGTACGTAGCCCAGCCGCCGCCGCTGCGCGCGGTAGGCATGCGTGTCTTGATCGCGCCCCACATATCGGTCGCCGGATCGTACTCCTCCACCACATCCACATTCGACGAAACGGTAATAAAAGGACTCCCAATTCGTCCGCCGATCACGTAGATCTTCCCGTTTACCGCGCCCGAAAATGCGTGGTTGCGCGCCGTCGGCAACGGGCTTCGCTCTTCCCACTTGTTCGTTTCCGGGTCATACACTTCGTTCGTTGTCACTGAACGCGCCGGCTCATCCGCAAAAACCGCTGGCACCTTCGATCCCGGATGCATCGCCGCGCCGCCGATCACATAAATCTTCCCGTCAACCTGCTCCGCAATCGGCGATCCCCGCCTTGTCGGCATTGGCGCCAGCGCTTTCCAGTGATCCGTCGCCGGATCGTACTCCCAGGCGTTGTCGATCGGCTTCCAGCCTGCCTTCTTGCCATCCATCAGCAGCGTGAATCCGCCGAACACATAGATCTTTCCGTTGTACGAACACATCGCCGCATGATGCGCCGGCAATTCCATATCGTGTTTCTTCGTCCATTTATCCGTCGCCGGATCGTATTCCCAAACCATGCCCACTGGCTTGCCTGCCTCACCGTAGCCGCCCATCACATACATCTTTCCGTTCGCCGCTGCTCCGTATAATTCTTCTTCCGGTTCCGGAAATGGAGCAGCCTTCTCCCAATGCCCTTGCGCCCGCGCGGGCGCTGCCCACGCCGCCAGCGACATCGCGGTCATCGCCGCGCCGCAAACCCAGTTTCTTGCCGAAGACATTTCCACCCTCCCGATTTACCTTTTCTCTTTCGCCGCAGCTCTTAAAAGTCTGCGCCGTCGTTCTGAGCGCCGCGCTCGCGCGAAGAATCCCTCGTCGCCTTTTCCCTCTTTGCAACTTTTCTTCGTCGCGCACGGCTTTGCCTCAGCCTAAAGCGCCATTTCCTCCGGCCGGATCGCCAGCGACAGCACCGCGCCAATGATGCACAGCAAGCTGATCTGCAATTCCGCCGCCGCCATCCACGATCCCCGGCTCGCCAGCGCGCCAATCGCATAGCCCGCAAACGCCGCCGCGCCGTACAAACTCGTCACAAACAATCCCGATCCCCGGCTGGCCAGATGTCCTCGCACCGCCTTCACGTGATATCCCGCCAGATTCACATACAGCACCGCGCTGCCCACCACGCCGTAAATAAAAGTCAGAATCTCGCGCATCAGCGGCGAAGGCGAGGGCAAAAAGAAAAGGTAGCCCAGCACCGCAATCCCCAGGTACGCGCTGCTCAGCACCACGCGCGGCGAAAATTTATCCCCGATCCATCCGCCGCCAATCGACGTCAGCGCTCCCACTCCAAAAAAACTCAACACAAACCCCGCCATCTTCGGCGAATAGTGCAGCGAGTCGCGCAAAAACGTCGGATACATTCCCAGAAATCCATACATGCTCAGCCCGTGAATAATGTTCAGCACCGTCAGCAAAATCGAGTTGCGGTTCAGTAGAGACGTAGCCCCTCTTGTGTCGTCCCGCTTTGTAGCCGCGGTTTGCGTCTCGCTGAACCACGGCCGCACCGAAATCGCAATGATCAGCACCATCAGGAATCCGAAGCCGCCGAACGCCAGCATCGGCGCATGCCACGTGGCATACGCGGCCAGCAGCGACGTAGCGATAATCGGTCCCAAAAATCCGCCAATGCCGTAGCAGACATTCACCGAGCCGATCGCCGCCGCCCGATATTTCGCGAAATACGCTGCCGCCAGCGCGAACATGCTGGTCGCCAGCATGGCCATGCCGATTCCAGTCACCGCCAGGCAGAACAGCATTTCCCAGAATCCGCCCACCACCGTGGTCAAAGCCGTGCCCGCTGAGAAAATCGAAATTCCCAGCAGCATCACCGTCTTGCGCGAAAAGTGCGAGAGTAAAAAGCCGGTGGGCAGCCCGCCCAGCCCTAATCCCAGCGTGAAGATTGTCGTGAGCAGTCCCGTATTCGCCAGCGTGAAATGAAAATCTCGCCGAATATCGACCGCCAGCACCGGAAACAGATACCGGTCCGCCGCCATCAGCATGTACGAAATCAGCAAAATGCAATACATCGCAATAGCTACAGCGCGTGCCTTCGATTCTTTGGCTTCTGCGGTTGGTTGCGTGGTGGGTGCCGTAGACAAGTTCGCGTGCATTCCTTGTCCTCCTTTGCGTTATCCGGACGGTCGAGCAGCACACTTCCGCCGCCACATCGGATGTTTAAGAGCCTAGAGGAGTTTTCTTCGGTTGGGAGTATACGTCAGATTGATTCGATTTTGGCGGCGAAGCCCTTCATCGCGGGCAGAGGTCACTCCGCGTGTACGTCCACTGCGTCCGCGCATGTTCAATGATCTGCTTTCTTCTTGACACATCCTCCAGCGGCATATAAACCTGAACGCCGAAGATTTTCGACGGTGTTTACTCCGGGTGAACTACCAAGTGAACGGCCAAGTGAACAAATTGATTGCGCGACTTTTCCTTGTTCTCGCTTTGGGGCTTTTCCTTTTACATCCGCCATCCTTGGCGCAAACCAAGGCTGCCCCTCCTTTCAAGCCGAATGCGAACTTGACCAGTCAGGAAAAGGGCGGCGAATATCTTTTCTTCCAGCGCTGCTCGCTCTGCCATGTTCCGCAGTATTCGAAAACTTCCGCCGTTTCCGATCTTCCGCCGGTGTTTATCAGTCTCGATAGCCTCTTCAAAGACGCCGATCCCGGCATGGAAGCTACCGCGCGCTCATTCATTCTCAACGGCACCCAGCGCATGCCCGGTTTTAAATACGGGCTGAAGCCCGAAGAGATCGATAGTTTGATCGCTTACCTCAAGACCCTGCCGAAAAAATAATGAGGCCGCCCCGATGAGCCAGATAAGCCCGATGAGCCCCACGAAATTGATGAACCAGACGAAACGAATCATTCGCGGTCTCCTCAGCCTCATCCTTCCAGCCTTCTTATTCATTGCAGTACCGGTTCACGCGCGTGCCGCATCTGCCCCGGTTTCTCCGCTGAAGGGTTTCGTCAAATCCGCCGATGACAAGCCTCTTGAAGGTGTTGCCGTTTCCGCTCGTGCTGAAAACCAGACATTCACTACCTCTGTCTACACCACCCGCGACGGCAGCTACTTTTTCCCTGCCTTGGAAAACGGCGAATATCAAATCTGGGCGCAAGCGGTTGGATTCGAATCCGGCCGTGCCAGCGCAAAGCTTTCTTCCGGCAAAGCCGTCGAACACGATTTCACGCTGAAGGTCATGGAAGATTTCAGCAAGCAGCTCTCCGGCGTCGAATGGATGGCCAGCCTCCCCGAAAACACTCCGGAAGACCGCCGCGCCAAGCGCATCATCGGCGTCGATTGTGTTCAGTGCCACGCTTTCGGCTTCGTGCTGCAAAATCGGTTCGATCTCACCGGCTGGACGGCCATTCTGAATTTCATGGAGCGCGGCAACGACCGCGCCGTAACGCGTCCCGACAATCAGCGCAATCCTTATATCCACGGTTACAAAGAAGAAATCGCTGCCTATCTTGCCAAGGTCCGCGGACCCGATTCGGTGCTGAGCTACAAACCGCTACCGCGCGTCACCGGCGAAGCCAATCAGATCGTTGTCACCGAATTCGATATTCCTCCCGGTCATCTCCCCGATTATCTCGTGGCTGACAACGGCACTGATTGGTCCAAGGGCACTCCTTCGCGCCACGAATCTGCTGCTGCCCACGATGCCGTTGTCGATCACGAAGGTTTCGTTTGGTTTGGAGACAACAGCACTCCCGACCGCACCCTGGGCAGTCTCGATCCGCGCACCGGAAAAGTTACCGGCTACACGCTCATGTCTCATCTCAACACTCCGGTCGGCGCACATGACATGTTTGTCGCAAGCGACGACCGCATCTGGTTCAGCAATGGTGTTGACGGCACGCTCGACGATTTCAACAAGTCCACCGGTAAGTTCGAGCACCACGCCCGCCCCGAGGACGGTTCCATTCCTCCCGGTGTCGGCCGCCTCATTGGCGAGGATTCTCACGGCATCATGTGGGAAGGTATGCAGGGCCATGCGCTTTCGAAGTTCGATCCCGATTTCAAGATTCAATACACCGCGCCTGATCCGGCGCAGCCCGGCGGCGTGATGAAGCTCGATCCCAAAACCGGCAAATACACTTTTTATAAAACGCCTACTCCCGTGCTGGTCATTTACGGTGTCGGGGTCGATGCCAACGACAACATCTGGTTCACCGAGCCTGGTCCCGACCGCCTCGGTTTTCTCGATACGCAAACCGGCGAGATCAGCGAGATCAACATCAGCGCGCCCGATCCCGATCGCACTGAACTCGATAAGCAACTAGCCGCGAAGTTCGAACCCATCGATCAGTACGGGCCACCCTGGCAGAAAGGCCCGCGCCGCCAGGCTTCCGATCGCAAAAACGGTTGGCAATGGATCGTCTTATCGAAGTCCGGCGCTGTGGCCAAGGTGGACATTCACACGCGTAAAGTCACCGAGTATCCGTTGCCGTATCCGTTCAGCTTTCCTTACTCTGCAGCCGTCGACAAGGATCAAATGGTTTGGATCACCACGGTGAACACCGATCGCATTTTCAAGTTCAATCCGTTCACCGAAAAGTGGACCGAATATCCTTTGCCCACCCTGGGCACCGATTCGCGCACCATCTCCATCGATGATCGCCAGGATCCCTTCACCGTTTGGGTGCCCTACTGGCAATCGAGCAAAATCGCGCGCATCCAGTTTCGTACCGGCTCGGCGCTGGCCATGGCCGCAAAGTAGCCTGAATCCTGCGGTCGGTAGAGCAGGCTCCCAAAGCTCATTCAAAGTTGGACATCTCTAAATTTTTCAGAGGGTTACACCGATCCGGAAACCCGCTCGAAGTACTTGCACCTTTAGCCTTTGTAACGCATCTTTAAATGATATGAATTTTCCCAGATTCCAGGTCCTGTCCGTGGCGTTGGTGCTGTTTACTGTCGTCGCCGTCGTATCGGGCTGCCGTACCGCGGAGTCCAAGCAACCCGCCCCGCAGCCTTTGCCGGTAAAAACGGAGACCGTCAATCTCGCTCCCGTTCCGCGACAGGATGAGTACGTCGCGACCATCAAGTCGCGCCGTTCCGCGAGTATTCAGCCTCAGGTCGATGGCGCGCTCACCAAAATTCTGGTGAAGTCCGGCGAACACGTCCGCGCCGGTCAGCCGCTGATGACCATCGATCCCGTGAAGCAGCAGGCAGTTGTCGACCAGCAGCGCAACACCGTAGCTCAGAAAAAGGCCATCGTCGATTACAACCAGATCGACTTGCAGCGCCAGAAAAAACTTTACGAAGAAGGCGTCGCCAGTAAGCAGGCCTACGATCTGGCCGTGCAGGCTTATGACAATTCCAAAGCGGATTGGGATTCGGCCAAGTCCGCGAGTGCTACGCAGGAACGCGAGCTTTCCTACTACACTTTGACCGCTCCGTTCGCGGGTGTCATCGGAGACATTCCCGTGCACATCGGCGACTATGTCTCGCCGCAAACGCTGCTCACCACTCTTGACGAAAACGCCGAACTCGAAGCCTACATTTACGTTCCCACCGAGCGCTCTGCCAATATTCGCATGGGTCTTCCCGTGCAGATCGTCAGCAACAGTGGAGAGCCCATCGAGACCACCAATATCTATTTCATCTCCGAGCAAGTGGACAATGCCACCCAGGGCATTCTGGTGAAGGCTCCCATCCACTCCTCGCTCGAGAAATTTCGCACTTCGCAGCTCGTGAAGGCGCGCGTGATCTGGAGCACCGCGCCCACACCGACGGTTCCCGTTCTTGCCGTCACGCGCATTGGCGGCCAGTCTTTCGTCTATCTGGCTGTTGCGGAAAACAACGGCACGTTCGCCCGGCAGCGCGCGGTGATCTGGGCGACACTGTCGGCAACGACTACGCCGTTCTTGGCGGACTCAAGCCGGGAGACAAAGTCATTGTCTCCGGCACGCAGTTCCTCATCGATGGCGCGCCGGTACGGCCCATTAGCTAGCTGAACTGGCCCGGCAGCGGTTCCAACGCAGCCCGGTAAGGGCCCGGGAAGTGACCCGGTAAGGGTCCCAATAAGGATGCGCGATAGCCGCATCCGAACAAAGGACAAGCACGTTTGGTTGATTTTTTCATTAAGCGCCCGATTTTTGCCACCGTTTGCGCCCTGCTGATCATTCTTGCGGGCGCCGTCAGCATTCCCACGCTGCCCATTTCCTTGTATCCCAATCTGGCCCCGCCCCAGGTCGTGGTCAATTGCAACTACGTCGGTGCGAATGCCCAGGTCGTTGAGTCCGCGGTTACCATTCCGCTCGAGCAGCAGATCAACGGTGTCGAGGGCATGCACTACATCACCTCCACCAGCTCCAATGACGGCACCAGCAACATCAACGTCACCTTCCGCACCGCATACGACCTCAACATCGCCGCCGTCGACGTCCAGAATCGCGTTAACGCTGCCGAAGGCCGTCTGCCACAGGAAATCAAGGACACCGGCATCACCATCACCAAGGTGAATCCGAACTTCGTTTTCGCCGCTGGTTTTTACTCGCCCGATAACAGCCTTTCAAACCAGTACATCTCGAACTACATCGACGTCTATGTCAAAGACGCACTCAAGCGCATTTCCGGCGTGGGAGATGTGGTCATCTTCGGCGAGCGCAAATACGCCATGCGTATTTGGCTCGATCCCACCAAGCTCGCCGCCCGCCAGCTAACTGCCGCGGATGTCGTCAACGCTTTGCAGGAGCAGAACGTCGAAATTCCTGCCGGCCAATTGGGCCGTCCGCCTGCCGATCCCAAGCAGGACTTTCAGATTACCCTCCGCGTTGTCGGCCGGTTATCCGAGCCGCGCGAATTTGAAAGCATCATCCTGAAGAACACGCCCAACGGCATCGTCCAGCTTAAGGACGTGGGCCGCGCCGAAATCGGCGCCGAAAACTACGACACCAACCTGCTCTATAGCGGTCACGCTGCCATAGGCATCGGCGTGCAGCAACTCTCTGACGCCAACGCTCTCGACGTGGACAAAGCCGCCAAGGCCGAGTTGCTGGAACTTTCGAAGTCCTTTCCGCCGGGAATCAAATACGTCGTCGCCTTCGATACCACCACCGTCGTCGGTGACTCCGTAAAGGAAGTCGTCACCACCCTCGAAGAAGCGGTCATCATCGTCATTCTGGTCATCTTTTTCTTCTTGCTGGACTGGCGCGCCACCATCATCCCGGCCGTTACTATTCCGGTCTCGCTGATTGGCACCTTCGCCTTCGTGAAGATTTTTGGTTTCTCCATCAATTCGCTCACATTGTTCGGCATCACCCTGGCCACCGGCCTGGTCGTTGACGACGCCATCGTCGTCATCGAAAACGTTCAGCGCCACATCAACGAAGGCAAGACCACCGACCCGCACCAGGCCACTTCCGAGGCCATGAAGGAAGTCAGCAGCGCCGTCGTGGCTACATCGCTCGTGCTTATTTCTGTATTCGTGCCGGTGTCCTTTTTCCCCGGCACTACCGGTATTCTCTACAAACAATTTTCTTTGACCATCGCCTTTTCTATCGCCATATCTCTTTTCAACGCGCTCACTCTTTCTCCCGCACTGGCGGCCATCCTGTTGCGCGGTGAGGAAGCAAAATACGGAATTTTCGATTGGACGCACATCGGCTGGCTTTCTCGCGGTTACCGCGGCTTCGCGCACGGCATCGACCACGGCATCCACGGGTTGGGAACCACCTATGGCAAGGCCATCTGCAAGGTTCTGAATTACCGCTATCTCATGATCGTGTTGTTCCTCGCCGGCCTTGGCGCTACGGCGTTCATGTACGGACACGTTCCCACAGGTCTCGTACCCTCGGAAGATCAAAACTATTTCATGGTGGTCGTGCAGGCGCCGCCTGGGGCCTCCCTTTCTTACACCACCGAGATTTCACATCAGGCCGAAAAAATTTTGCTGGCCGATCCTGACGTTTTCGGCACGTTCGCCGTTCCCGGCTTTTCGCTCTCGGGTGGAAGTTCGTCCAACTACGGCTTGGTCTTCGCTCCTCTGAAGCCTATCTCAGAGCGCGAAGGGAAGGGCCACTCCGCCGCCGAAATTGTGGCCCGCATCGGCCCAAAACTTTTCGGCATCCCGGGAGCCATCGTCGTGGCTTTTGAGCCTCCTGCCATTCAAGGCATCGGCAGCTTCGGCGGATTCCAGTTCGAACTTCAAGACCTCGGCCGCAACACGCTGCAGGACATTGACACCATTGCGCACAAAATCGTCGCTGCCAGCCGTCAGCGCCAGGATTTGCGCGGCCTATTCACCAGTTACACCGCGAACGATCCGCAGCAGCTTGTCCAGATCGACCGTGAAAAAGCCAAAGCCATTGGTGTGCCGATCAGCCAGGTCACACAGGCGCTCGGCGTTTACATGGGCTCGGAATACGTCAACGATTTCGATTTCAACAATCGTTCCTATCGTGTCTACGTTCAGGCGGACGAGCCCTTCCGCATGAACGCGCGCGACCTTCGTCAATACTACGTTCGCTCCGATTCAAACGGTCTTGTGCCACTCGGCAACATCGTTTCGCTGCAGGAAACTTCCGGCCCGCAGGTCATCAATCACTACAACCTGTTCCGCTCCGCTGAAATCGACGGCGCCGCCGCTCCCGGGTACAGTTCTAGCCAGGGTCTGCAAGCCATGGAGGATTTGGCCAAGCAGAACATGCTGCAGGGCATGAGCTTCAGTTGGTCGGGACTCGCATTGGAAGAAGTGGAAGCTCAGGGAAAATCGCTGATTATTTTCGGACTCGGTTTGCTCGTTGTTTATCTCACGCTGTCCGCGCAATACGAGAGTTTTGCTCTGCCTTTCATCATTTTGCTCGCCGTGCCCATGGCCGTTCTCGGCGCTCTTTTGTTTATCAACATGCGGGGACTGGTTGACGACGTCTACGTGCAGATCGGCTTGGTTCTGCTGATCGGTCTCTCCGCGAAGAATTCCATTCTGATTGTCGAATTTGCCGAACAGCTTATCGAACGCGGACGCACCGTTATCAACGCGGCCATTGAAGCCGCGGAATTACGCTTGCGGCCCATTCTGATGACCTCGTTCGCCTTTATCCTCGGCGTTCTTCCGCTCTATTTCGCCACCGGCGCCGGGAAACTCGGCCGTCATTCGGTCGGCACCGCCATCGTTGGCGGCATGCTCTTCTCCACTATTTTGAATTTGTTTTTTATTCCCGTTCTCTACGTCATCGTGAAGTCGATGCTCGTCGCGGTGAGTCCTAAAAAAGCCGCAGCGCCCATGCGCATTGCAGAAAACCCTGGAATTGCGGACGATTAGCGCAAAATTGGCGTTTTTGCGCCTTCTCCCGTTAGCCCTCAATTTCAAGCAAAAACGTGCAAAAAACCGCACGCAGAAGCCCTAGAAACGATCAAATTCGTGTCGGCCTTCAGCGGAGACTGCTTCGCTTTATTTTCGCTGGGTCAGCACACACTGCTGGCTTGCTGGCGAAAGGTAGGCGAAACAAAAACGGGTAGGGGAAGCTGGGGCTTGCCGCTCTCGGCGAGCGTCGGAATTGTCACAAAAATATTAGCCGGGCGACACCGGCTGAGGGACCCGAATCGCCCGGCCTTTTCTTACCCATCTCCGCAGGGTCAGGGCAAGAACTTGTTTTACGCCGCGGATTCTCCGCTGCGCAGAAATTCATATCGTTCGATTGCTGCGGCAACTCCCGTATTTCCCTCGAATTCCGGGCTGCTTCGCAGCACGCGTCCAAGACATCGCACGCGCACCGGGCCCGCCTGTGTCAATTCGTGTGGTAACGTCATCACGATCTCCACGGGTGAACCGCTCCGAAGTCCTTTCGGAAGATGGAAATAGAGACCGCGCGAGCTAACTTCCCGTGTTTCGGTGGCCGCTTCGCCGACCACGTTCTCGTCGGTCCAGCGCACCGTTAACGGCAGCCTCATCAGGAATCGCCGGGATGATCGGCGTTCTTTCAATACCACTGGGCACCTGCCTCTTTATTGCCTCTTGCTTACACACACAGAATAGATTTCAGCGCCGCCGCGCCATATAGAGCAGAAGAGTCAATTTTGATAGGACTAGTTGGGGCCGAAGTACTAGCGCCAAAGAGAAGTACGTGAAGGAGGCTGTTTTAAGATAAGCCGTGTAGATTCATCGTGATGCGGAGCATGCGGAAGCCGCGTCGCTTTCGTCGCGCATCGCCAATGCGAATTCGGGCGGGATGGAATTACAGCCGAAGCAATTATTCTTCGGCGGCGCGGCGGAACGCGCGCAAAACATCCGCGAGGCTGAGCACTCCTTCCAGTTTTCCCAAATCGCCGCGATTCACCACCGGCAAGTAGGGCCAATCGCCCGCCCAGCGCAAAACTTCTTCGAGAGATTCATCGGGAAAAACCATCGGCAGCGGTCCTTTGGAAGGCAGGTCGCCGGCGTTGTGTGTTTCGGAATGATCGGCAGCGATGCGGAGAATATCTTCGCGCGCAGGAATTCTCCACTCGCCGGCGCGTACGCGAATCAGCAGCGGACTATCCGGCAATTTGTCGATGCGCGCAGCCAGCAGCGAGACAGGTTCGCCCGCGTCGGCGACAATCGCGGTGTCGACTTGCATGGCGTCTTCGGCAATCAGCGAAACTTGTTCGCGGCGCTCTTCGATTGAAGGCAGAAGCAGGCCGTCCTGGCGAGTGAGCATGTCGAACAGCGGCACTTCCTGGAGTTTCCGCGAGATGACGTAGGCGATGAGGCTCGAGACCATCACCGGAAGAGCCGCGGAATAATTGCCCGAAAGCTCGACAACCATGAACAGGGAAGTGATGGGGACGCGCAGGAATCCAGCGAAAAACGTGCCCATGCCGACGATGACGAAAGTGGAGGTGGTCACCGTCAAGTGGGGGAAGAAGTGATGCTCCATGGCGCCGACCGAACCGCCCAGCATCGCGCCGATAAAAAGCGCTGGCGCGAACATGCCTCCCGGAGTGCCGCTGAGAAACGAAATTCCTGTCGCCACAATTTTTACGAGCGCAAGAATGATCAGCAACTTCCAGGTAAATTGTCCGTGAAGCGCCTGGTCGATCACCGCGTAACCCGCGCCCATGACTTGCGGCAGCTTGATTCCGATCAGGCCGACGAACAAGCCCGCCGCGGCGGGTTGCAGGTAACGCGTCCAGGCAGGCAATTGCTGGACGCGCGGGCGTGCGTAAGCGAGCCACTTCAAAAACACGAGCGAGATCAGGCCGCCGGCAATACCGAGGACCGCATAGGCGAGCAGTTCGGCTGGATGCGCCAGTTGTATGGGCGGCACGCGGAACAGCGAATCCTGCCCTAAAAACCAGCGCATGGTGACCACGCTCGAAACGGCGGAGAGCACGATGGCTCCGAGCACTCCGGCGCTCCAGGTGCCGATGACTTCCTCGATGACGAAGACCACCGCGGAAATGGGAGCGTTGAACGCGGCGGCGAGGCCCGCGGCAGCGCCCACCGGGGCAATCAAGCGGATTTTTTTCTGCGACAGCCGCAGCGACCGGCCGAGAGCGGAAGCAATGCCGGCGCCCATCTGCAGTGACGGATCTTCGGGCCCGAGCGATTGGCCGCTGCCGATGGCCAAGGCGCAAACGATAAATTTGCCGATGACCGTGCGGAACGGAATGTAACCGTTCAGCACGTACACCGCAGCTTTGGTCTGATTGACGCCGCTGCCGCGAGAACGGGGAAACACCTTGATGGCCAGAACCGCGATGGCCAGTCCCGAAATTGCCGGCGCGAGAAAAACGCGGGGCGCAGTGGGAGCGAGAGTGGAACCGAGCACGGCGAACTGCGTCCATTCGATGGCCACGCGGAAGCAGACGACCGCTAGTCCGGAAAAAATACCGATCAAGATGGCGAGAAAAAGAAAAAGCCGATCTTCGCTGCCGGTGAAGATTTGCCGCGTCCAGCGGCGAAGCACGGCGTCAATGCCGCGCACCGGTTCCGGCATGGGCCCAGGCGGAGGGGCTTGTGAAACGGGCGGCGGAGAGACCACTTCGCTCATGACGATGCTTTCTCTCTGAGCCGCTCGATGACGCGCAGGGCGTTATCGGATCCGCTGGCCGGCTCGCCGCAGCGCTGTGCCGCGGCGTCCTCGATTTGGAAGACCAAAGCCATGGCCGCATCGATGCGGTCGGGATGGAGCGTGAGATTTCGCTCGCTCCAATCGCGGGATTTGCTTTGGGTGGTGGCGTAAAACTTCTGAAAGTCACTGACGGCCGGTGTTTCAGAAAGCGATTCGCCATGCTCGTGAGCGCACTCCGACATTCGGACAACCGCAGCCATTAAGGCATCGGAGGTCCTGCGAGCGCGCTCCTCGGTGGTTAGTCCGGCGGCCCAGGGATTGGCGGAAACGATGGCGCGAGATTTCTCAATCATGTCCGCAATCTTGGGTTCCTCGCGCCTCTCGGGCGGCAGCCGGTTGAAATAGAGAAGCGCTTCCGGATAACTCTCCACTTGAAACAGCGCCGTGCCGGCGCCAGCGAGCGCTTCCGGGTCGCGCGAATCGAATTTGAGCACGGATTGGAATTCCTGGCGCGCGCGGTCCCACAAGCCGGCGCGAAGCAGGAATTCACCGGCGATTTTCTGGCGATCGAGGTCGCCTGCCGGAACTTCCTGGGCGAGAGCGATGGCCTCGGGCTGGGCGTCGTTCACATCGGCGTGGCTGAGAAGATATTCAACGAGTTCGCGGCGCACGTTCCAGCGGCGTACCAGCGGGTCGGAATCCCAGACGCCGTAAATGGCGGTCTGGTAGTAGCGCATGGCGTCGACGATTTGATTCTTGCGAACGGCGATGCGTGCCAGTTCCAGATTGAGTTCGCCGTTGCCAGGAGACTCGGCGAGCAGGTTGGTGAGATAGGAATCGGCTTCGTCCAGGCGGCCGGCGGCGGCTAGAGCTTGGGCCAGGTGAAGCTGGAAGACGGGATTGTTTGGCGAATAGACCAGAGCATTGCGGTAATCGTTCAGAGCAGCGTTCACCTGATCTGAGTGAAAGGCCGATTCGCCTTTGGAAAACCATTCATCACCCAGTGAATGGACTTTCTTGTGGTAAAGGCGGGAGACGAGTGCGGTAATGGCAAACAGAAAGAGAAGCAGAACAAAACAAACAGTGAGCACGACTTCACGCGAATGCTCGATCGAGCGAAGCCTCTGAAGCAGAGGAACTTCTTCGATTGGCTGCTCCGCAACCTCTAGGCCGACACCCGATTTCATCCCGCCACCATGAAATAGAATAACGCATTCGGGCGGGACTTTCGGCGCGTTCGGTAATTTTTATTCGTTGCGGTATGAACCATGACTGTGAAAATCGGAAGGCGTACGGGATCACCGGGAACTTTAGCTATCGAGCGCTAAGGCGATTCACCGAAGTTATCGCTTCAGGAAGTTACGTTAATCAAGTAAGTAGTAACGTATGTCGTGATAAGATGCGCCTTCTTTGAACATGGGCTGGGAGCCATGCTGCGTGCCTTTGCCGCTGGCGCGCTGAATGCCTTATCAATGCCGCTAACGAATGGTTTTGCGAGTCCCAGCAAGCGTTTCGACCATTGGAATTATCATGGGGGTGATTTTGGACCCTGCAATGTATTTCAGTACGAGGAAATGGCCGACAATTTTCTCGGCGGTCCGTGCCCTGTTGGGGTCTTCGAATGCGTCAGAAGGAGCGGTGATCGCATCCGGTATGATCAAGGCACGGGAACGTTCGGAATCGTTTCGAGGAATGCTATTATTAACACGTATTTCAAACCCATTCCCTGCTCGTTGCTTCCGGTGGGGTACACCAGCATGCATTACCATGGACATGTCGACAACGTCACATACTTTCGCGTGGAGTGCAGAAAATGATTAAGAATCCATGTCCAGTATGCGGCTATAGTCTCAGCGAACCGGCAGCAGATTGTGACATTTGCCCCTGCTGCGGAACTCAGTTTGGTTATAGCGATTCGGGTCGAAGCCACGCCCAACTGCGGGACATTTGGGTTCTAAATGGTGCCCTATGGTGGAGCAGGACACGCCAACGACCTCCAGCGTGGAATCCTTGGATGCAGTTGATTGCGGCAGGTCACCCGGAGGCAGTTCCTTTCAAGGGCACCCTAACCGTGCAGGCGAGTACGTTTTTTGGCGGGTTCGTGCGTCGTGCGGACGCGTGCGAGTTACTGGCGGTGGCATAGTCCGATGCCTAAATTTGCCGGGTTAATCGCTTGCGACAGAGTGATCGTAGAAGAAGGAACTCGCGTGGTTTCCGCTATCGGCATGTTTTCTAAACTGACGGTTCCTGTTCCACAAAACGAAAAACCGCCTGAGAATGCAGTCGCTCCAAAGGAATGGGCAGTCATAGCCGCGTGGGACCCGATTGAAGGCGAAGAAGGAAAAGAATTTACTCTGTGCGTCGAGATATTTTTTCCTGATGGCAAGCCTTTCGTAGAGACGCATCGGTCCGCGTTCAAATTGGAGCGCGACCTTAGGTCACACAATACGATGAAGCTCCTCGGATTCCCGGTCGGGCAGCAAGGTAGAATTGAGACTAGGGTGTGGCTCGAATCAGACGGTAAGCCGGTCGGGGAAAAATTCTCTCTCTATCTATCTGTTGAGCATAAAGTCGCCGATAATCCGGCAGTATCTCCTTCCTAATTTTCGCGAATTCTTCGTGGCTAAGCTCCCCACAGGTTTGTTCCCGCGCGCATAGCGCGTCGGGCCCCTAGCTCCAGATCGAAATCGAGGGCTCGCGGAAAAAGGCGCAACCGGGCTACGTTGTATCGCCCCGGGATGGGGCTGTGACGCCGTCAGGGAAACGGGACTGAGATGCGCTCTTGGAGGATAATCCCAGCATCAAGGCTGACTGCGATTCGTCCAACCCGGGCCGGCTGAGTCGCACCCTCTGAAGGCTGTTGACATGGTGTTGCGCGGCAGAGCAGAATTCCCGAGAAAACTGGGGGAGTGGAGAAGATGAAACTTCGACCGTTTCGATTCGTGTGGTGTTTTGGGCTGTCTTTCGCTGCAATGCTTGCGGTGGGCGCGCAGGCGCAGACCGTGCCGCAACAATATGTGGTAACCGGGAAAGCGGCGGAAAAGATTCAGGATTTCAGCACGATCAATCTGGCCACGGCGGAACGCATTGCGGAGTCCTGCGAACAGGCCGCAACGACGCAAGGCGTGCAGATCACCATCATGGTGCTCGATCATGACGGTAATCACGTTTATTTCGACCGTATGGACGGGCAAGGATATCTAAACATTATTACCGCTGAGATGAAGGCGCGGGCAGCGCTGGCGACCCGCGCGCCAAGCAAGCTGCTGATGAACCGGGCGATTCAGGATCCGATGTCGGAACTTCAATTCATTCAACTCGGCGAATTTGCGAATTCGGGTGGGCTGCCGATCGCGGTAAACAACCAGATGATCGGGTTCGTCGGCGTGGGCGGGTCGGCTCCGCATCCGCCGGTGTGGAGCGATGAGATTTGCGGGCACAAGGCGCTTCAGGCAGTGTTCGGCGACTCGGTGCCGCCGCTCGCCGTAGACGTCGCGCGACCTGAAAACCCCAACGTTAAGAAGGTGCCGGTTCCGAAGCTGGTCCCAACCATGGCGCCAAAATCGGTGCTGCCGGCGGATTACGTGCTCACGGGCAAGGCTGCCGCGAATGTCTTCGACGGCAATCAAATTTCACTTGCAGCCGCGAAAAAGATCGCGCGTGGCTGCCGGGACTGGGCGGCATCCAAGGGTGGATCGGCCTCGATCTACGTGCTCGACAATGCCGGCGAATTTGTACACATGGAGCGCATGGATGGCCAAGCGTACAACAACATCCGGACGGCGCTGCTGAAGGCGCAGACATCGCTCAAGACGCGTCAGACGACGTCCGCTATCAATGCCGGCCTGAAGAACAATCCGGAGATGACCCCGCGGCAAACCACATACTTTAATCTGTTCTCGAACGCGGGTGGAGTGCCGATCGTCGTCGATGGGCAGATGATTGGCGCAGTAGGCGTGGGCGGAGGCGGCGAGCAGATTGGCGGAGACGAGAAGTGCGCCGTCGAAGGACTGAAGGCGGCGTTCGGCGACCACGTGGCACTGCCAGCGTATCCGCCGGCGCAAGCAGGAAACTGAGTTGTGCGCGCGTGGCTCCGAAGCGAGAGGCAAGCGCGTATTTGAGTAGCCGACTAGATGTGAGTTACCACGTCGCGTGCACCGGCGGGGCGCGCGACTGAAGAGCTGGAAAACGAAGGGCTCGCGGAAACAACGCCGCGAGCGGAAGGCGCTTCGCGCTGTATGTTTTCCCACCGCTAGGGCACGCGCAAAAGCAGCGCGAGCCGTCGCGGTGGGCTACGATAATATGCCGCCCCTGACCGGGGCTGGTTTTTTTCGTATCGTCCGCTGGGACTACGACGCGAAGAGCGATCCTTCGACTCGCTGAGAGACGGGATAACAAGTCCGGCAGCGGAGGTTGCGAATCGGCGGTAAACGACGCGGCGATTCCTTTTATCCGACCTGAAGAGTCTGGGTGAGAACCACAAATTCGGTCCCTCAGCGGCTAAAATCCGCACTGTCGCAATGCTTTACGGTACGGCTAAAGCTGTTCCCTGACGAAAAATCTGGGTTGACACACAGGTTCTGAAGGTCCGACCCCCTAAACTGCTCTGTAGAGATAACTTCGCGAAAGAGCTAATCGAATTCCTGCTTAGGAGGGGCCTGGTCGGGGCCGACACGTCCCGCGGTGATTTGCGCGCGCAAATAATTTTCGGCGCGCACGGGATGGCCGGCAAGACGGCGCAGCATGGAGATTTGGCCGACGTGGGTGAAGGCGTCGGCGACAGGACCCTGAAAAATTTTCTCAGCGGGACCGCCGAGGGGCGCGTCGGAGGCGAGTGCAGCGTCAAGGGCAGCGAGCGCCGAGAAGAAACGGTCGACGGCCTGCGGCCAGGGAAGCGGCTCGGAGTCGTGCCATTCCTGTTTACCTTTCACCAGCGAGAGGGCCCAATCGAGCAGGTCGGAGATGTGGGCGAGGATTTGTCCAGGAGTGCGCGATTTTTCGCCGACGCGAAATGCGGCGAAGTCGTCGGGGACGCCTCGAAAAGCTTTGCCGCCGCGATAGGCAAGCGTTGCGACGGTATGCCGGAGAAGTTGCCGGGCCGGATCAGGGACAGGGGATTGAGATGCGCTCATGGCGCATAATCGTAGCACCAGTTAGTAGAGATGAGAATTTGTCCGATGAAATGGACAAGGCGGAAGAATTGCCCGGCCCGGTGTTCGGTGATAAGAATTGTGGACAAATATTCGTCGCCCATTGAGGAGGAGTGCGTGGGAAACAGGCTTCGTATATATGGAGAAATAATATTCGTTGCGGCGGCAATGATGACGTTCAGTCCGGGAGTGTTGGCGCAAAACGATGCGGCTCACATTTTTCAAACCGTTTGCGCGGAGTGCCACGGCGCGGATGGCAGCGGCCACACACCGAAGGGACAGGCGGGGAGTATTCCCGACATGCGATCGGCTGAAGTGCAGAAGCGAAGCGACGCCGATCTTTCGGAGATGATCATCAACGGCAAGCGTTCGAGCCGCGGGCTGAATTATTCCATGCCGTCGAACAGAGGCAAGCTGAGCGACCAGCAGGTGAAGGGTCTGGTGGCCTATATTCGCGGGCTGGCCAAGAAGTAGTTTCATTCCGATTGGCGCGCATTCATCGAAGAAAGCGAAGCCCGAGCCTCAGAGAATCTGCCATTCGCAGCGAAAGCCTTGCTCGACACAAGCAGACATGCGTTCACTCCGATTTAACAAGCCGGGGAACCGACATTGATCGTAATAGTAATGGGTGTGTCGGGATCGGGAAAGACCACCGTGGGGAAAGCGCTGGCTGCGCGCCTCGACTGGACATTTGAGGATGCGGACGATTGGCATTCGACTGCAAACATCGCAAAAATGCGAAGCGGGCACGAACTGAGCGATAAAGATCGCGAGCCGTGGCTGCGATCGCTGAACAGCGCTATTCAGGAATGGGTGGCCGGCGGGCGGAACGTGGCGCTGGCGTGTTCGGCGTTGAAGGCGAGCTATCGGGCGATGCTGAGAAGCGGTGCGGCTGATGGGACGTTAATTCGTTTCGTTTATCTCAAAGGAACATTCGAGGAGATTCAGCGGCGGTTGGAATCGCGCGGGGGGCATTCCATGCCGGAGTCGCTGTTGCGAAGCCAATTCGAAGCGCTGGAAGAGCCGGATGCATCGGAGGCGTTCGCGATTGATGCGGCTTTGCCCGTGGCGCAGATTGTGGACGCTATCATTGTGGGCCTGCGCCTTCAAACGCGTGAGTGAGACGTTCCTTCAAGGGAAGGCGAAGGCTCGCGGAAACGGCACCGCGAGCGGTAGGTCCTTCGCGACAATCCTTTTTGCCGTAGCTAAAGCTACGACCTACAAACATTCCTTGTGGCTAAGCCACCCAAGAGGCTGTTCTCACGCACATGGAAGCTGCGAAGTGCAGGAAGAATTGAAGAGCGATCCTTCGACTCTGCTCTGCGACCCCTTGCCGGGTCGCCGAAACCGCGCCGCTCAGGATGACACCGCAAAAACATACCGCGCGGCAAGAGGTCGGCTTGCGCGATCGGCGCAAAGGCGCAAGGCGAAGAGGGATTCCTCATCGCGGTTTCGCGGCTGGGTGCCGCGAAACGCCGCTCGCTCGGGATGACAGGGCAAAACAAAATGCAACGCGGAGATTCAAGATGGCGCCGCTACGAACGGAGTCAGCAAAAGAGGCGCAAAAGCGAAGAGGGATTCTTCGCTGCGCTCAGAATGACGGCGCAAAAGCGAAAGATATCGAGATGAGCCTTATTGGCGGATGAGCGAATCCTGGTGGGAGATTTTGGTTCTCTGGAGCCAGGCCGAGCAGGCCGGCGCGACTTCGAAGGAACGCTGCGAGAGAGATTGCTCCAATTCCTTGAAGCAGCCTACTTCGCGCTTCATGATGTCCTCTTCGCTGTCGGCGAGCTGAGATAGAGCGGAATCGCGCTGCTGCCTTGCGAACATGCCTTCGGAGTCATCGATGGAATTCTCGACTTCGATGAGCTTTCCATAAGCGTGCAAGAGATCGTTGTCCTGAAGCCTGCGAAGCTGGACCTGGCGAAGCAACCTGGCGAACGCCAGTTCATCGGCGGTGCCGGCGTGTTTGTCGGTGGCGTCCAGCACTTCGGCGGTTGCGCGGCTGGGTTCCTGGCTGGTGGAATCATCGGACTGGATGGTTTGCAGAGAAGCTTGCGCCGCCTTTGCGTAAGGAGCGGAGAGCTTCGATGGCTGCTGCGCCAGCGCGACGGGCCCGAAGAAGCAGGCAGCAGCGACGATTGCGATTGAGACGGAAGCTTTTTTGATTGAGAGGAAGCTATTGCGTTTGTCCATGAACGAAGTTTAGGGGCGCACTGCGGGGGCACCAATGGCTGGAAGGATGGGGTTGAGTGGCCCCGAAGTTAAGCCGGCGGGCGGTACCTGCGATTAGTACTCAACGAGCTGCCGGGGAAAATATACGCCTATAAGTGACCACTTGCGAGAGACTTACGCGGGTTGCGCTTAGCATCTTCTACTGCCCGGCGCGGCCATAAGCTTCGGCGTAGCCTTTATCGAATCCGGTGCGATATTCGCTTTTGTAGGCGGTCTTATCGCCGTATTGCTTCCGGTAGCAGCGAGTTCCGCTTCTGAACCAGTCGTATTTGTGTGGATGGTCGCCTCTGCCCTGCTGGCGGTCGTGTCCGCCGACTTCGATGCCGTCGACATAACCGCGCTGGAAGCCGGCGCTATTTGCTCCGTGAGGCTGCGGGACGATGTTCTGCGCTCGCGTCGCGGCCGCCAGCTGGTCGGAGCAAGCGTCGAACTTCTGAGCTTTTGCCGTGCCGCTGAAAAACAGCAACAAAATTGGAAGAGCGACGATGGAAGTTTTCATAAAGAGTGGGATGCGCCGGCGGGCGTGGCCGTCAACCGCTACAACATTCGCCTGAGCGAAATGTAGGGAGCGAACAAGAAGCAAAGTAAACTGCAACCATGGATCCCAAGCTTGAGAAGCTGAAAAGCCGGCTCGGTGAATTGATCGCGTGGAATGAAGAGATCACGCTGGCGTTGCAAAAAAATCCCGGCGGCGAAGAGCGGCAGCGTCTGGCAGCGGAGCTTCGGTACATTCAAGAGGAGATGAAGGGCATCAAAGCCGAGCGCGATGCGATTACACGCGACGCAAATGCCGATGATTCGAATTTCCCGGAGAACAAATGACGAGGGCTGGCAGCGTTTGATGCCGCGCGCGAAACGAAAGCGGGCGCGGGGATGCTTTCCGGCGCTCGCCGTTGGAATTGCGGCTGCCACTGTTCCGCTCGGCCGGGCCGCGACGAACGTCAGCCGCACGGTACGCGCTACCAGAGCAGCTTCAGACCGAACTGAATCTGGCGCGAGGTGGTAGCGGTTGAGGTGATCACGCCGGCGGTGGGCGAAGGGCCGCCCGTTGCCGCGGTGTAGACCACCGGGTTCGGCGTGTTGAAGTTGGTGTGGTTGAAGATGTTGAAAAACTCCGCACGGAACTGCAGGTTGAGCCGCTCGGTAAAGACGATCCGTTTCGCCAGCGAAAAATCCGTTTCGAATTGATTCGGACCGCGCAGCATGTTGCGCCCGGCGTTGCCGTAGGTGCCGTTGAGCGGCTGGATGAACGCGGCCGGGTTGAAATATTCATTCGGAGTGCCAACGATGATGGGACCGCTGAAGGCAGGATTGAGCGACGGGCGAACCGGATTGCGGGAGTCGCCGTCATTCGAAGGATTGTAAGAAAGCTGCGGCGTGAAGGGCAGGCCGGAGAGCATGGTTTCAATGCCGCTGATCTGCCAGTTCGAGGCGACGCGGTTATACCAGCTGGCGGAATCGGTGCCGCGCGCCAGGGGCAAGTCGTAAGTGGCGTTGATCACGCCGGCGTGCGTGATGTCGAAAGAGCCCGGGCCGTAATCGTCCATGGGGCGGAGCGGGTTGGCGACGAAAGCGGGCGAATTGGTGGCGATACTGGTGTTGAGGCTGTCGCCGTCATCAAGCGCTTTCGAGTAGGTGTAGACGCCGCGGAACTGAAGTCCGTGGCTGACGCGATGGTTCACGTCGACCTCAAGACCATTGTAGGAGCTGATGCCCTGCGAAACCCAGTGCGTGGAATTCAGGATGGCATTGTTCGCAAGCGGCGCGCTGGTGGGATAGAAAATCGCACCAGTGGGATAGCCGGCAGGGCAGGGCGACGCGGGGCAAATGGTGAGCGCGGGAAGGTTGAGGTCCTCGGAGAGAATTTCGTGGTAGCCGTGTGAGCCGATGTAGCCGACGCCGAGCGTGGTGGCCGGAGCGATCTGCTGCTCGATTTTCAGCGAGTAGGATTCGATGGTCGGCGTTTTCAGGGCCGGGTCGACGCCGCTGGGAATCACTTTGGCGCTGGCATAAGTGGATGTGGGCGAGATGGACGAAAAGGGAATGCTTTTCGCCGCGAGGATGGTGTTGTAGGGCGCGTTTTGATCGAGACGGTAGCTGAGATTGTCGAGCAGCGCGTAATAGGTGCCGAAGCTGGCGCGAATCACGGTGGTTTTGGATCCGAGTGGAGACCAAGCCAAGCCGATGCGCGGAGCGGGAAGGAACATGGCGTTATTTGTGGTGAGAGCGGAGGAGCCGACCACAGGGTTGGTCTGCATGAGCCCGTTTGCGCCGACAACGAAATTCGACGCGCGTCCGTTGGCTTCGTTCCAGCCGTTGGTGAATTCACCGCGGAAGCCGAGGCGAAGCTCGAGCGACGGCAACAGCTTGATGGAATCCTCGACAAAGAAGGCACCTTCAAAGGTGCGCCAGTCGAGCGGAGTGACAGCGCCAGGAGCGTAGGTGTAAGTGCTGACCGTACCTTGCAGGAAAGTCTGCAAGCTGGTGAAGGAAGTCTGGCCATATTGATCCTGAGCGAGGGTGTCATTGGCTTGCGTGGGCTGGAACCAGACACCAGCGTTGATCAGATGTTTGCCGTGGGTGACGGTGACTTGATCGCTGAGAGTGAAGAGATTTCGCGCTGCCGTGAGATTGCTGCCGGCATTGGTGCCGCCGTTGGTGATCTGCGAAGCGCCGTTGAGCGTGGTGCCGCCGCCGACGACCAAAGCGCCGACAGGTTGGCCGGGATGAATCCACGCGGGCAAGGTGGCAGTCGTGGCGCTATTGAAATAGAAATTGCCGCGCGAGAAGCCGAAGGTGGCTTTGTTAACGATGGACGGCGAAAAAATGTGCGTTTCGTTCAGGCTGAGCACCTGTTCGCGCAGAAAAATATTGTTGAATGTGATGGGATTGCTGGACGGGGAATGGCCCTCGCTGTCGTCGATAGTGTAGGAGACGGCGAGCGTGTCCTTGTCCGAAAAGACCTGATCGAAACGAGTGCTGCCAAAGTCTTCGCGGATGTGCTGAATGGGATTGGTGAAAGCTTCGGCGATGCCGCTGGCGGTTCCGTTGGAGTTAAGCAGCTCGGGACCGTTGGCTATGGGCCAAAGCGCGAGCAGCGGCTTGATGCTGGCGACGGCCGCGGCGCGGGAAGTGGCGTCCGGCACGAGAGTGAGATCGCTGAGACCGAGCTTTTGGCGGAAGCCTTCGTAGTTGGCAAAGAGAAACGATTTGTCTTTCTTGATCGGGCCTCCGAGCGAACCGCCGAACATGTTGCGCTCGAACGGAGGAATTGGGCCGTGGTCGAAGTAGTTGCGGGAATCGAGCGCGCTATTGCGGATGAACTCGTAGGCGTTGCCGTGAAGCGTATTGGAGCCGGAAGCGGTGACGATGTTGATCTGCGCGCCGGGACGCTTGCCGTAGGCGGCGCCGTAACTGTCGCTAACGACGGAAAATTCACGGACCGAATCGACGCCAAGTAGCTGCCCGCTGACGCCGCCCGGAGTGGTGTTGATTTCAGACGCGCTGGTGTATTCGACGCCATTCAGCAGGTAGAGATTTTCCTGGGGCCGGCGTCCCGCGGCGGCGAACATGTTGCCGACAACGGAATTAGAAGTGCCGACCCCTCCGGAGCGCTGCGAGGTGTAGTTGACGATGCCGGGATTGAGAACGAGAAGCTGGTCGTAGCTGCGGCCGTTGAGAGGCAGGTCCTTGACCTGCTGCTCACCGACCAAGCCGGAGACGTCTTCATTGGTGACGGCGACGAAGTCGGGATGCTCGGTGACGGTGACGCTTTGCCGCAACTGAGTGACGCCGAGGGCGACGTCCACTTCGATGCGCGCGCCGACGACGAGCGAAACGCCCGTTCTGGTTTGAGCCTGGAAGCCGGTTTTTTCCACGGTGACGGTGTAGCTGCCGACGGAAAGCAAAGGGGCGTCGTAACGGCCCTGGACATCGGTGATCAAATTGCGGGTCGCGCCGGTTTCCGCGTTCTGCACTTTGACGGCGGCGGCCGGAACGGCGGCGCCGGACGAATCGGTGACCAGGCCCCAGATGGAAGCTTCGCCCTGGGCGCGAGCGACGCGAGGGGCCAGAACTGCCCACACCAGAAGGATTGCTACGCTAAGACTCTTCTTTGCGAAGTTTTTTACGAAATTCTCCCAGATGTGATTCTTACGGGTCCGATTCTTAGGTTTCAGGGACTTCATGACGATCTTCTCCAGTTTGAACTTGATAGCGCACCGTGAACGGTTGCGGCTGGCCGAATGGGCTGGTTGTGATGGCGACTTGGGCGATGTTGCTGGTGCCTGCCGCGGTTCCGGCGGAATGCTTAGAGGATCAACAACAACACGAACGGAGAAGAAGGGAACTTTGGAGCGAGGCTGAAGCAAAGAGCAGGTAGTCCGCTTGCCGCGCGATGCGGCGTGCAGTTAAGTAATCACGTTGGCTTTTACTTCTACCGCTCATCTTCTTTTTCACCTTTGCCCCAGGGTTGAGCGTGCGCAGGGCAGCGAATACGACTTCTAATTTTTCAGTTGAGATGGAATTCAGGTCCGCCACGGATGGGCGAAAGCAGCTAGTTGTGGCTACAACAACACGAAGCAAGCCGTGCGGGTGAGGGGAGAGCGATATTGGCCCGACTGTTCATTAGAGAAGAAAGTGTAAAGATAACGCGCACGCGAGTCAACTGGAACCTAGGGTAGTGGGGTCAGGACTGAACGCAGCCGGCGCTTCCCTCACCAATCGACGGAAAGACATATTCGGTCGAAGCGGAGTTTCAGCGCCACCATCTGCCACCTTTAACGTGTCCCGCAGGCAAGATGGTCCGGCGCCGGTCAGACTCCCAGACCGCGATGAAGCCGCACTTTTCAATACTCTCCGTGGAAGTGCGAAGGGTTTGTGACCGAGTCGAGAGCCAGTTGCTGACCTCGTTGCGGTACAACGCCACATTCACGTGAATTCTCATGCGCAAGGTTTAGCGCGGGCTGATATTTCCGCAGTTTTTCATCGCAACAGTGATTGTTATCCAGAGAGGAAATTGTACCGTAGGAGTACTTAGCGAGTAATCAGCATTAACAAACAGTTCTATATCTACCAGATGAAAATAGCGGCAGAGTCATATTCCCTCTCGATTACTGGGGCAAACGAACGAGGACAACTGAATGACTCGAAATTACGATTTGGCCGGGGTGTGTCAACACCACCTGCGTTCCTTCACATTACTGGTAGCTGTCTGCATTTTCCTTGCGAGCTGCGGCGGCGGGACGAACACGAACTCGAATGCGACGCCGATAGTCGCCTCGGTCGTGGTGACGCCAGGTTCTCCCTCGATTGCCATGAACACCACTCAACAGTTCACGGCGGTAGCGAAAGACGCGAGCGGAAACACCATGAGCGGAGTGACGTTCGCCTGGACGAGCAGCGCGACCACGGTCGCGACGATCAACAGCAGCACTGGGATGGCCACGGGCGTATCCGCCGGGAGCACGCAAATCACAGCCTCGGCGAGCGGAGTCTCGAGCTCCCCAGATGCGCTGACAGTGACGGCGCCCGTGATCGTCACCATTACGGTGGCCCCAGCATCTCCTTCGATCCCGGTGAACGCAAGCCAGCAGTTCGCGGCAACGGCAAAGGACAGCGGCGGCAACACGATCGCCGGTGTGACGTTCACCTGGGCTAGCAGCGCAGCAAGCGTGGCGACGATCAACAGCAGCGGTTTAGCTAGCGGTGTCGCCGCCGGCACAACTCAGATCACCGCGAAGGCAAGTGGCGTGACCTCCGCGCCGGACGCGTTACAGGTGACGGTTCCGGTAACGATGGTCACAGGTACAGCTTCCATGGGACTCCCGATTGCAAACGTCCCGATTGCGCTGAAGGATAGCGCAGGAAACTCGGTGACTGGCACAACAACTTCCAATGGCACCTATTCGCTCCTTACCACGGGCATGACTCCGCCCTTTCTGATTCAGGTCCAGGCATCTTCGGGCAACCTTTACAGCGTGAGCGCGGATACACTAGCTACGACCACAATCAATACTCACGTCCTCTCGGATCTGATTATTCGCTCGTGGTATAGCGCGCAGGGACAATCGATTGACACGGCATTCTCGAATCCGGTCAGCTTGCCCGCTCCCGGCGTTTCGAACGTGCAGATCATCGCCAATGCGGTGGTGCTGTCCACGCAATTGTGGCTGACCAACGCCGGAGTCAATACCACGGTTTTCAACGTGATCTCGACTCCTTTCACAGCCGATGGGACGGGTTTCGACAGCGTGCTGCATGACACGACGGTGAATGCGGGTACGGGGACGATAACTATAGCCAATGGCACGACGACGCAAACTTCCACGGTGGTCTATAACACCGGCAGCGACGCCATGACCATCAACTCGTCCACCACGACAGCAGGAGTGACCAGCACGAATTCGGTTACCACGGTTATCCCTGGCACTACGCTTGAGCAAACCGCGATCACTGCGATCAATACCACGTTCGCAGCATTCACCAACGTGGTAAACACAAAGGGCAGCCTATTAGCGGTGGCCGATGTTACGCCATTCCTCGCGGGGAGCCTGCTGAACGACGGCGAGACTCAAACACAATACGCCGCCATTCTTGTCAGCAACTTCGTCGATGAACTGAGTCTCGGCGCGGGGACGACGATGTCAATCGGACAAGTCCAGCTTATAAGAAGCATTGACCTCACCAATGGTTTGGCGGATGTGGTGTTCAATCAGGCCGTGCTGCAAAACGGAGTCACCCTATCTGGATTACCAGATGTTGCCGGTGTGAACGAGTATTGGTTTGTGCGCTCGGGCTCGACCTGGCTGATCGGCGGCGACAATCAAATTGCGCAAACGCAACTACAAGTGGGCCCGACTACCCAGGTAGGCGCCCAGACCGGCAGCAGCACAATCGCCAATGCGAATATTAGCGTCCCGGACGGAAATTTGGCGGCGCCGAGCTCACAAACGATCTCGGGGGGAACCGACAATCCCGGAGGAATCGGAACCAACATTCTCAACAACGCAACTTTTAGTTTGGGAAACCAAGTCTCAGAAGGATCGTTTCTCCAAGACGATCTTTATGCGGACTCCGCCGCGCTGAGCAGTGTCATCCCGGCGGGCACTCCATTTTTATTCACTATCACACCCGTGTCAGGCCCCGTCGCCACTTATACGGTCCTGAGCAATGCCTTTACCAACGAGACGATCTCGATTATTTCGCCTACTAGCCCGACGGCGTCCAACTATATCGGACAGTCGGTGACGCTAAACTGGACACTGCCGCAGACCTTCCCCATCTCCTCCATCCACTTGGACGTAAATGTTCAGGATGGCCCTGCAGGCAGCCCGGGAATCACGTGCTCGAGCGGCCTACTGGTGGCTCCGAATGCAACTTCGGGCACCATCGCGGTACCAAGCACCCTCACGTGCGCCAGCGGCCAAGCAGTAACGCAGGGACGCATAAAGGTCGAAGTCTTCGGATTCAACGGCGAATATACGACGGCCGGAGTTTACTTCCAGTAGGAATGCCGTGTCGCCTGAGAGATGGTGTAAAGAGGCTGGCCGGGGATTGTTCCCAGGCAGCGCGCGTTAGTAACTTAAGGATCTGGGGACGGTAAACTCTTCGCTTAAAGTGCCCGAGGTAAGGTGTCTGCCGGCGTTTTTCCATTATCCGGCGGCGACCCGGGGCGCCAAATTCAGCGGATGTACGGTCGGCCTGCCGTCCATTTGAGGGAACGCTTCGCTTTTCCGAGTAGGGCGTTAATCTGGAGTTGGGAACGTTTCAGTTCGGAATGGTCTCCGGCACTTGGATCACTCCTGCCGGAGCGCAGGTGCGGATTCACACGACAGACAACTCACACCTTGTTGCTGGCAGGACTTTCGGGGGCGGGCACTCTATGCGGCACGCACCACACGGTATTGGCTGTTTGGTGAGGCATTCGGCCGGTTTCTCTTGCCCAATTGTTTTTTGCCGGTTTGGCTTTCCCCAACTACACCTTCGACCAACTGAGTAAGGTCCGTCAGTTTGACCCAGAATTCGTCCCCACTCGGCGCCATGACTTTGGCCAATGTAGCCGTCGATTCGAGCAACACAACTGCTCCCGCTCTCTTGTGATTATGTGTCGCAGGCTGATTATTCTTCATGGCATATCTTAACACGGGAGTAAATAAAACTCAATAGTAAATATAACGTCTTACGTGGGGTCACCCATACCTCCCGCACCAATCGCGGAGAGAACTTCGTAGGGCCCTAGACGAGTGCCGGGAAGGATCGCCATAGTTATCGGCTAGTCGGGAGCCGGCAGCTTATCACGCCATCCGGCTGTCTCAGGGAGAAACTGAGGACATTCCGCAACTCCCGTGCAGTCGGATAATCGTCAAGGTTGCAAGTGGTTGCGCCAGAAATGAAAGAAAGCTCGACAATCGCGCAGTGCGCGACATACCATTCTGGCGGATTTGACGAATTTCTCGAAGCCGAAGCTTAGCTATCCCGAGAGGTAATCTCATGGAACGTCGCGAAATTTTGAAAGCAATGAGCTTGGCGATTGGCGCGGGCGCCTTGGGATTTGGTGCGTTTCCCGGAGCCGCGAAAGCGGCCGGAAATCGTGTGTTTCTCGGCGTGCAGTTTTTCACGTTCGTAGGCCGCAATGGCGCCGAGATGGGCTGGGAAAAGTATTCCATGGCGATGGAAAGCGTGCGCAAGATCGGCTATGACGGGATCGAGCTGGCGGGATTTTCCGGCTACAAGCCCGAAGACATTCGCAAGCGCGCGAGCGATCTCGGTCTGGCAATCCCTTCCGTGCACTGCGGGTTCGACCAGGTGTTCGGGTTCTTGCCGTCTCCGCCACTCGGTCCCGATGACTTCACGCTCGCGCAAGATGCAACGTACACGCCGGTCGCCATCGTGCAGATTGCGCGGGCCATGTCCGGCCCGGTGCGAGATCTGGGTGCAAAATATGTGGTCATCGCCGGCTCGGGAAAGCTGAATACAAGCGACCTCGACCACGTCAATCGCTTTGCGGACTCGATGAATGACGCGAACAAGTTGGTTCGGGAAAAGGGATTGATTTTGTCGTTCCACGCTCACGCGCCGGAATTTACGCCGGTGGAAGGCAAGGTGCCGTTCGATGTGTTGATCGAGCGCACCGATGCTTCGATCAAGTATGAACTCGACGTCTACTGGTCGACTCTGGGCGGCGGCGATGGCGATCCTGTCGCGGTAATCCACAAGTATGCGGATCGCATCGGCCTTTTCCACCTGAAGGACATGGACAAGGAGAAGAAAATCGCTACGCCCGGCGAAGGCACGTTCGACTTCGCGGCGATTAAGACGGCGGCCGAAAAGTGCGACAACCCTTACTTCTACGTGGAACGCGACAACGCTCCCGATCCGCTGGCTGCGGCGACCAAAGCGTACCAATACCTGGGTAAGCTTGGTTATGGGCTGCGGTCGTAAAACAACGTCATTCCTTCAATTGACTTCGATCCTTCAATTGACACCGAGACGCGGCAGATTTCCCGGCAAGGCTTATCAAAGATTTCTTGGCAAAACCTCAGAGGGATTTTCTGGAGAAGCGCTGCTGAATGCGGCCGAGAAGAGTGTGAGGGCCGCCGTAGAGGAATTCGAGCGCCTCATTCTGCCCAAATTGGCCCATCAAGTTGTGGACGCCCATATGAAAGCCTAGAGTTGGGCCCTCGCCGGTCGGGATCCAGCTATTCGCGGCGGTCATTGGACCAACGAAAGGCGAGACGGTCAGCGCGACCGATGGCGAAGTGTGGCCGTCAGCTCCGCGACGGGCGGCAACGGTTGAAACGGCCGCGTGCCAAAAACGCGGGAAAAATCCGGAGCAGGTGCAACGATAATAGGCAGTGTCTTCGTGAAAAGCCTCGGCCAGCGAGTATTGCGCTGTGGCCGTGACCAGGCTGATTCCCAGATTGCTGGCGACTCTCGCGCCGTAGGCGTCGGCACCCTGTCCCCATGCGTGCGGAAAGTTGAATCCCTGATCGATGGCTGCTGCAAAGGAAGAACCGGCAAAAGCAACGGGTCCCAGAGCGTTCCACGCGAAGTTGTGGAACCTCTGCGCCTGCGTTGGCTGGACATAAGGAACAAGCGAACCGGGCGGAACATCGAGTGAGGGGCCGGAGGACGTAATCGCCAACCCGACAGCACTCGATGATTCAACAGGATTGTCGCCATCGAGCGCTGGGGCGGTCGATTGGGCGGTTGATTGAGGACACACTACACCGCTGAAAAGAAGGCCGGCTGCCAGTAATAGGAAACTGGTGAAAGCGCGTGGAATGTTTTATTCCTTACTACTTACCTTAAATCCCCACCACAGGGTTGTTGCTTGAGGCGCACCTTACATCAGCCTGACCGCATCGCGCAAAGGAATTCGGAGTGGCAGCGGGAACGCGTCCCAATGCGCGGTCGACCAAACTCCCCCGATTCAAGTTAACGGAACCGCAGATTACCGTTGCATTACTACACCACTTCGGAGCCCCAAGGGTATGGGCTGAAAATCTAAGTGTTATGGTCGAAGTGCAAGCATGAAAGCACTATTCTTCGCATTTTGTCGAGGCAAATGTCTGCGAACCCATGAAAATTGACACATTACCGTCCTGGTACTATATGCGCTGGTAAAGCGTTCGCCCGGGACTTAAGCGACCGCGCCGTAAACCCACGGGTCACCGGGGCTCCAGCCATTTAAGAGACCGAACGACATTGTGATGCAGGCCGCGTTATTTGACGGGACCCGAGCCGAGGATGAGGATATCCACTAGTCTTCTAGCGCTTGGCTGCCAATCGGGCCCGGACGCAACATTGGAAACGCCGATCAGGGCGCGGAGCAAGTCAATTGGATCGAGGTCGCTGCGTATCTCGCCACTCTCAACGCCGCGCTTCACCAGTGCGCTGATCGCCTGATGCATCTTCGCGTAAGAGTCTTCGAATACCTTCTTGGGATCACCGAGCAGCGTATTGAGCGCGGGCGCGATGAGCTGCTTCGCTGCGATGGCATCGACGAATAACAACAGCCACGCTCGCAGTGCGCCAGCCGGAGTCATGGTTTGAGAGAACTTTTGTCCGGCTTCCGCCAGCTTTTCCAGCTCGGCGCGATACACCGCCTGTAGAAGTTCCTCGCGCGTGGGGAAATGGCGGTACAAGGTTCCCGGTCCAACACCCACTTGCTTCGCGATGTCGTCAAGACTGGCGTTTGCGCCATGCCGGGCAAACGCTTCCTTGGCCACTTCGAGAATGCGTTCGCGATTCCGCTGGGCATCCGCACGGGGGGCGCGGGGCGCACGGCGCTTTGGTTGGACGCGTTTTGGGTGTTTTGGGGGCATGATAAAAATACTTGCAACCGGAGACACTCTCCGGTTATCTTATGTGTTGCGGAGACACTCTCCGTTTTATTCGAGAAGCGGCGGCTTGTCAATACCGAGGCCCAGGCCTGATCGGGGCGATCCGTCCGAAGGAGAAAAATTATGAACATGGTGGATGTGTTTGGAGCGACTTCGACCACGGACGAGGTTCTGTCCGGCGCGAATCTGCAGGGTAAACGAATCCTGGTGACCGGAGTTTCGGCGGGCCTGGGCATTGAGACGGCACGATCTCTGGCAGCGCACGGTGCAGACGTGGTGGGCGCGGCGCGCGACTTGAGAAAGGCTGAAGCAGCGACCGCACAGGTGAGAAAAGATGCCGCCACCGCCGGCGGAAGTTTCGAGCTGGTTGCGCTCGATCTCGCCAACTTCAAAAGCGTGCGTGAATGCGCGGATGAGCTGCTGGCAAAGGGGCAATTCCTCGACGCGATTATCGCCAATGCGGGCGTGATGGCCACGCCCTTCGGCCACACGGCGGATGGTTTTGAGACGCAGTTTGGCACCAATCATCTCGGCCACTTTGTTCTGATCAACCGGATTGCGCCGCTTCTGCGCAAGGGCAGCAGGTTGATTAACCTTTCTTCCGCGGGTCACCGTTATTCCAACGTAGATTTGGACGATCCCAATTTTGAGCGAACGCCCTACGAACCGTTCGTCGCGTACGGACGCTCGAAGACCGCGAATATTCTTTTCGCTGTGGCGTTTGACCGGCGCCATGGTGGACGCGGCGTGCGTGCCGCCGCGGTGCATCCGGGAGTGATTGAAACCGAGCTTGGGCGCCACGTAGACCCGGCCCGCCTTCGGGCACTGATCGACCAGATCAGCAAAGAACGGGCCGCGGCGGGCAAGGACCCCTTCCGATGGAAGACGGTTCCACAAGGCGCCGCAACATCGGTGTGGGCGGCAGTGGTCGCTCCGGCGGAAGAGATCGGCGGCAAATATTGCGAGAACTGCCATGTCGGGGCGGTCGTGGCGGACTCCGCGACGATCAGTCGCGCGGGCGAAGGCGTCTGTGTCTATGCGCTCGATGCGGACAATGCTGAAGCGCTTTGGAAGAAAAGCGAAGAAATGGCCGGAGAGAGATTTTAAGGATCAGGTTTTAAGGATCACTACGGATCAATACGAACGATCCAGAAGGATCGATACCAATGATCCAGTAGGATCAATGCGAATAAAGATCAGGAGGAACGAACCATGAAGATATTCGTAACAGGAGCTACGGGATTTATCGGTTTGGCGGTCGTGAAGGAGTTGATTGGAGCGGGGCATGAAGTGCTCGGCCTCGCTCGTTCCGACGCGGGAGCAAAATCTCTCGCCGCCGCTGGTGCCCAGGTGCATCGAGGCGATATCGAAGACCTGGAGAACTTGCGAAAAGGAGCGGCCGGCGCTGACGGCGTGATTCACACCGCCTTCATCCACGACTTCTCGAAATTCAAGGAAAACTGCGAGATCGACAGGCGTGCGATTGAGACTCTCGGCGCCGAACTTGCAGGTTCTGAGCGGCCATTGATCGTCACTTCCGGCCTCGCGCTTCTGGCGAAGGGCCGGTTGGCGACCGAGGACGATGAGCCCGCTCCTGTGTCTAACTCGTATCCTCGCGCTTCGGAAGCCGCGGCCTCTTCGCTGCAGGCGCGTGGCGTGCGCGTCGCGGTGATTCGACTTCCGCAGGTTCACGATCCGGAGAAGCAGGGGCTCGTGACCTACGCCGCTGCTCTCGCTCGCGAGAAGGGCGTCTCGGCATATGTCGGCGAGGGCGTGAATCGCTGGGCGGCAGCACATCGCCTTGACACTGCTCGTCTCTACCGGCTGGTGATCGAGAAGGGTTCCGCGGGAGGGAGATATCATGCGATTGCCGAGGAAGGCGTGCCGGTTCGAGACATCGCCGAAGCAATCGGCCGTCGACTGAAGGTTCCCGTGGTCAGCAAGTCGCCCGAGGAGGCCGCGAAGCATTTCGGCTGGCTGGCCCGCTTCATGAGCCTCGACCTGGCGGCTTCAGGCACCAAAACGCAGGCACAGCTAGGATGGCACCCCACGGGCCCGGGACTGATCGCCGATCTCGATGCCGAAGCTGATACAGTTACGGCGTCTGCGGCGCGACGCGCCTAACCGTCGCAATGGGGCGCTGGAATTCGGCGCCGGAATTGTCCGCTGGAATTGGGAGGACCAAACGATGGAAATCAAAGATCGCGTATTCATTGTGACCGGCGCTTCGTCGGGGATAGGGCTATCGACGGCGATGGCTCTATCCGATCGCGGCGCGAAAGTCGCCATTCTCGCTCGCAGCGCCGATGCGCTGAAAGAACTGGCGCAGAAGCTTCCAGGAAGCTTACCGCTCACGGTGGACATGACGCAGTTTGATCGAGTGCGGGAAGCCGTAGGCGCTGTGCACCAGCATTACGGCCGCATCGACGGTCTCGTAAACAATGCCGGCCGCAGCTATGCGGCGGCAATAGAGGAGATCGAACCTGAGGTTTTTGACGAAATCTTCCATCTGAATGTGCTTGGACCAATCGTCGCAATGCAGGCTGTGATTCCGGTGATGCGGGCGCAAGGCGGCGGAAGCATTGTGAACATCAACTCGGGAACCGCCTTCATGACCGTTCCGCAATACAGTGTTTACACGGCCTCGAAGCGCGCGCTTCTTGGCTTCACTCTTACCGCGCGGACCGAGTTGGAAAAGGACCGCATCGTCGTGAGCGAAGTCTACCCATTCATTACGGCGACGAATTTCGGAAATAACAGGATGGGCAACCCGGCCGGCGGCGGGCCCGCGGCTCGTTATGCCGATGGTGACAAGCCCGAATTCGTCGCCGGCCTAGTTCTGCAGGCTGTCGAAGAAGGACAGGCGCAGTATTTCGCGAATGATCGTCTTCGCAAAATGGCCGGGGCCGGCGCCTAGGACACGCTAGTGGCTATCCCCTGGCAACTGCTCCCATGACGCCTGATATACACAGGGGAATTGCATAAAGCGTTTGAATTGAGCGGGGATGTTAATGGCTTGCTACTTTCGTCGGGTAGCCTACCAAGTTTGATGTATAGCAATTCCCCCTCGGAATCGCTAAACAATTGTAATCACCATGACCCGCGTACTGATCGCTGACGATCATGAAGTAGTGAGAAGCGGAATCCGGGCAATCCTGGAAGCTCGCCGCAGTATCGAAGTGATTGGCGAGGCTTCCACCGGGGAAGAAGTCGTGAGGCAGGCGCTTGAATTGGAGCCCGATCTCATTGTGATGGACATTGGTTTGCCTCTCGTGAATGGGTTGACGGCCGGCGAGATGATCAAAAAAATCCGCCCCGAAACATCCATCGTTGTGTTTTCGATGTACGACTCTACCGGAATGGAAAACACCGCGAGGGAATTGGGATTCAATGGTTTTGTAGCAAAGAGTGAGGGTGCCACAGCGCTACTGAATGCGATCGATGCGGTGAACCAGAAGAGAGACTATTTCCACCGGGATCAAATTTAGGGTCCCCAAATAACGCGCTGCAAGCCTGCGCAGAAACACCGCTCATTGTTGCGGAGACCCTCGGCAATGTAGGGTGTCAATACTTCCAATAAACCTTCCAAGTCCCAATAAAATACGCAGGTGTGATCGCCATGTTTGAAATTGAATATGGGGTCAGCGCGGCGCATGAAGTTGATGGTATCGAAGTCCGCGCTTCCGGAAAAGTTCTGGCATTCTAAAAAATGTGCCAGGATTGCGATAGGGCCAACCCCCGCCGCGGGAGCATCGAATGGTCTCCAAGTGCAGCAAATTGATGAAATCAGACGGTATGCTGTGGCGGCAGCGTCACTTCTTCAAAGCGGCGGACCAATTGAGCATCACCGTGAACGACTGAGGGACTTTCACTTCCACGGCGACAGGCATCAGAAAGCGTTTTAAATCGGGAGTCGCGGCGACCCCGCTGGAATTCCCTCGATCCGCGGGAATCTTCATGAGTGGCCGCGGGACTCCCGACTGGAAAACGCGGTCGGTATCCACCCTGACGGACATGATGGACGTACGATCGAGACTGATGTAGGCGAGTTCCCGGCCGTCCGACCTCCATTTCGGGAACAAGCCGCCATCCTTGGAAACCATCCATTTGCCGCCGGTTTCGGCAGAGTCCCGGGAACCGGTGAATGCGCGCACATAGATTTCATACTGTCCGGTTTCATTGGACACGTAAGCAACCCATCGGCCGTCGGGAGAAAATTCGCCATCAATGTCATCGAAGCGGCTGTGCGAGAAAGCGAAGGGTTTGGCTTCCGCCCGCATCGGGAGCACCCAGATTTGCCGGGTCCCAAAGTTTTGGTTGGCGTTGTACAACAGAAAGCGTCCATCGCGCGACCAACTGGAAGCGAACTTATCGTCCTTGGATTGCAGCAGAAGCTGCTCCGACCGGGAGCCGTCGACGGGTTTCCGGTACAAATTGTAGACGCCGTCACGGTTCGAAGAGAATACGATCTCGCTGCCATCGGGAGACCAGACAGGATCTGCGCTCGAAGCAGGCTCAAATATAAAACGGGTGCTGGAGTTCTGTTTCAGATCCATTAGCCAAACGTCGCTGTCGAACACATTCGCCGCAAATTTCTGAAAGGCCACGCGGCTTCCATCGGGCGAAAGCCGGGGAGTCATTACTTTTTGCGGATCTCCCACTTTTCCGGTCATCTTTCCCTGGGCGTCGAACCATGTCAGTTGGTAGTCGGGTGCGGGAGACTGTCCCCTGTAGACCAACACCGTGGGATTCGCGGAAAAATGGCCCGTTTCAAAAGCGGAGCCAACGCGTTCGGCAACCGGCGCAGGATCTCCGGCAAGCTCAAGCTTATCCGGATCAAAAGCCTGGGCTGTCAGGACGCCGTCGCGCAGAAATAGCAGATGGCCGGCGCTAAGACTGTTCGAAGGCACGTAGGTGGCTCCGAACCGTGTGGCCAGAAGCCGTTTTTTGTTTTGACGTTCTGGAGGATCGTCCAAAGACCCCACGTAGATGCCACTATTCGCCGGATCACTCGAATTGATGAAATAGAGGAAGTGCCGGCCATCGGGAAGAAACGAGGGCAATTCGTGTTCGCTTTCGTGCCGCGATGGATCGAGCACGGTTAGGGGAGTTGGCGTCCCTCCTTCCGCGGGCACGCGCCACAGGCCGGTGGAGATGGTTCCAAAAATGATGACGCCGTCGCGGTTCCACGAACCACCAATCGGAAGCACAGTTCTATCGCAAATGTCTTGCGTCGTGCCGCCCGAAACATCGGCTTTGCGGATTTTCGAATCGCTGGGAAACACCACGTAGCGGCTGTCGGGAGACCAAAAAACAGGGGGCGAATCGATGATGGGGTCCGTGGCCGGAAGAGCTTTGGCTTCCTCGCCGTCCATGTCCTGAACCCAGATGGACGTGCGGCCGTCGGTATCGACGGCGGGAAAGGCGACGCGATGGCCATCGGGCGACAGTGCCAAGGCGGCGCTCGGGCTGAAGGTAACGTGCTCCGGGATCCGTATGGTGAGGCGGTAGGCCTCCTGCGCCGGAGGCGCTTTCCCGCGAAAAAGTACGAAAGCGAAGGCCGCGGCAATTACGCACGCTGCCGCCACGATAGCCCATGGCCAGATGGAGATTGCCTTGGCCGCGACCGGCGAAACTTTCTGGTCCGGTGTTTCTTCCACGATTGCAAGGCCATCGGCAACATCGCGCAACCGTTTCTTCGGATCTTTCTGCAGGCACCAGCGAAGCAGCCGCTGCATGCGAGCCGGAACCCGTGCGTAATCGGGCTCATTGCGCAAAACCGCAGCGAGCGTATCGGAGACGGTCTCGCCCGCGAAGAGTTGCTCACCCGTGAGCATTTCGTACAGCACTACGCCAAAGGCCCAGATGTCCGCGCGCTTGTCGACGGCTTTTCCACGCGCTTGCTCAGGCGACATGTACGCGGCGGTGCCGAGAATCACTCCTTGCATGGTGGCTGCGCCGCTCATCGTCGGGGAGTTGGCAAGATCCTGGCTCGCGCCGTCCTCCGTGAATGCTTTCGCCAGGCCGAAATCCAGCACTTTGACTTTTCCTTCCGGAGTAACTTTCACGTTGGCGGGTTTTAAATCGCGGTGGATGATGCCTTTTTCGTGTGCCGCTTCGAGCGCTTCGGCCATTTGCCTGGCGATGGTGAGCGTCTCATCTTCCGGAATCGCTCCGCCGCGTTTGATGCGTTCCGCCAAGGTCTCGCCGGGAACGAATTCCATAACCAGGTAACTCGTGCCGGCGTTTTCTTCCAATCCGTAAATCGCGGCGATGCTGGGATGATTCAGCGCCGCCAGCATCTTCGCTTCGCGCTGAAAACGGGATAGGCGCTCGGGATCGTGCGCGAATGCTTCCGGCAAAACTTTGATGGCTACGTCGCGCCCGAGCCTGGTGTCGTGGGCCTGGTACACCTCACCCATTCCACCCGCACCAATGGCGCCGATGATTTCATATGAGCCAAAACGCTGGCCGGGCGGGATCGCCATGGTCTCCAGTTAACCTGAGTCGCAAAGTATAGCCCAACACAGCGTTGCGAGCGGGGATCAGAGAGCCGGCCCGGATGACAATGTAAGAAAAGATGGCGGGCTGAATGTCCGCCGCTACGACAGAACCGCGAGACAGTGTGAACGTCGGAGATAGGTCTTCACACGAAGAGAGGTCCCTCGACTCGCTGGACATTTTTTCTGCGCCCTAACCGGGCGCGGCTCGCGTCGGGAAGACAAGCGAAAAAACAAAACAGCAAAATCGAACCCGAAGAGGGATGCTTCGCTCCTCTCAGCATGATGGCGCCGGACGAATGCGATTAGCGTCTGCCCGTGCCCAGATCGTCGGAGCGTCCGGCTTCGATGCGAGACCATTGGGCGATGGGACGCCCATTGGTGCGGAAGTTTTGCGCGCCTTCGAATCGTTGTGGCCAGCCGCCCGGCGAGTCCTCCCACTTCTCCTGCCGTCCAAAGACGGTCAAGTCGAGCAAGTGAAAGCTATTGTCCATGACCTCGACGCCGCGGCCGGTGGTCCAGTACGTCTCGAATACCTTCGATCCTTGGCGAAGATAGCAAACGATGTGCATCCTGCCAACGCGGCGCCCGGTAAGCAGAGTTTCGAGAGAGGAGCCTTGCGCCGAATACCAGGGCACCTCCCAGCCCATGAAGTTGCGGTAGCAGGCGCTCTCCTCGTAGGGTCCCTGGCAAAACACGGCGAAGGTGACGTCGCGAGAATGAATGTAGGACAGCTCGCGCACGTGCGAGGTAGCCCAGGTGCATCCCTCGCACTGCTCCGGCGCAGGATGCCCGGCGTGCCACATGAAGTAGTAGGCGAGGAGCTGGCGACGCCCCTCGAATGTATCGAGAAGCGTCACCGGTGCGCGCGGGCCAACGAGTGTGATGCTGGGATCGACCTCAACCATGGGTAGCCGGCGGCGGGCGGCCGCGATCGCATCGCCCTCGTGCGTGTGGGCCTTCTCGCGGACTCGCAATGCATTTAACTCCGTGTCAAAGGCGCTTCGATCGACTATCTCAGGGGCTGCAAGGTCATCTCTCGTGATGTCTTTCATGGTTCTCTCCCTTGATGCCTCGGTCATGCTTTCGCCTCTGCGGCTCGCTTCCGGGCGGCTTCTTGAGGGTCGGTTATTATGTCCACCCACTTCGGATTGGGCGAAGCCTCGGCGCCGTAATTGTCGTGCCAGTTCCACCATTTGTAGGGCGTAGTCTGAGGGTAACCCTCCGGCGAGTCCTCCCAAGTTTCCTGACGGCCGAGTGGAGTGATGTCGAGGTAGCTCCAAATGGTCCCCATGGCCTCGTCGCCGCGGCTGTTGATGAAATATGTGCGGAACACTTTGTCGCCGTCGCGAAAGAACACGTTGTGACCATGCCATTCATGGACGCCGAAGTCGCTGTCGAAGCTGTCTGTGATGGTGTACCAGGGCATTGTCCAGCCCATTCGAGCCTTCAGACGCGCGATGTCCGCCTGAGGCGCGGGCGAGGCATACGCGAGGGTGGTGTCGCGAGCGTGCAGATGGGACAAGTGGCTGACCTGATCGGCGCCCAGCGAGCAGCCGCGACAGGCGTGATCGGGCCAGCCGAAGACCCCGGGTTCGAAGAAGGCCCGATAGACAATCAACTGCCGGCGGCCTTCGAACAGGTCGAGCAGGCGAACCTTTCCCTTGGGCCCGTCGAACTCGTACTTCTTCTCTACTAGCATCCACGGCATGCGACGGCGTTCGGCGGCGAGTGCATCGCGGGAGCGGGTGAAGGCTTTTTCCTTGACGAGCATTTGCTGACGCGCTGCTTCCCACTCCTGCTGGGACACGATTGGGGGCGTCTTCATGGTGACCTGCCCCTTCTCGCGCTCCGTACCTTGCTCCTTGCTTGTTGTCATCTTAATTCTCCTTTGTTTTTTGAAACAGACCGAGGCGATTCATTCCGAGCAATTTCCTGAACTTGGTTCTGAATCTGGCGACGCAGGCCGCCAGGATTCCTCCCGTAGATCCGGCTCCGGCGACCACTGCTGCTGCGCTTGCGATGCAAACTGGGCACATATCTTCCTCCCGTTAACGCGAACGTAGTTGCTACGACTGGTGCGAATGCAGCAGGCGCACTTCGGCGGAGACGCGCCTGCGGTTTCGTTTCGCCCAGCGGCACATACCTCTGAGCGGAGTGATGAGTGTCCTTCCTTGCTGGGTGAGCGAATACTCGACCGCAATGGGCTTTGATCCCGTCACGCGGCGCGCGACCAATCCAGTGAATTCGAGGTTGCGAAGCGTTCGAGTGAACATGCGCTGTGAAACGCTTCCGACGCGGCGGCGCAACTGGGCGTGCCGGTAAGACCTCTCGTTTAGCGAGAACAGAATTTTTGGTGTCCATCTGCCGATAAATATGGGGTGGCCCATATTTGATTCTGGGCTGGCCTTCATATCCGCGTGCCTCCTGCGCTCACTGGCCCGTAGGACGGTTTGTCGCGGTTGGCACCATCCCAAGGTGCCAGTCCCGGAGCGGCGGGCGCAATCAGGTACATCGGTGTTCCCGGGCCGTTGCCGGCCGCTTGGCCGGCCCCACGCAAAACGTGTGTGAATTGGTGTCTGCCGTTCATGAGCTATATTTATCGCGGCGCATGAAAGGGTGGGAGTGACAACTGTGGCGCGATTCGAATGGATTCGCTGATCACGGCCGCGGCGCGCGCGCTTGCGGCAGGTGATGCGCTTGGTGCGCTGAAGCGAGTCGCGCTGCGCAACGACGCGCCGGCGCTGGCGCTGCGCGGAATCGCCATGGCCCAGATCGGGGATCTGGCGCGAGCGAAGGAGCTGCTGCGAAAAGCTGCGCGCGCATTTGGCCCAAGAGAAGCGGTGGCGCGCGCGAGGTGCGTGGTTGCCGAGGCGGAGATCGCGCTGGTCTCGCGCGATCTGGGCTGGCCGGCGAAGTCGCTCAACGCGGCACGAGCGACGCTCGAAAAACACGGCGACCGATTGAACGCCGCGTATGCGCGGTATCTGGAAGTGCGGCGGCTGCTGCTGATCGGGCGGCTGGACGAGGCTGAAAAAATGCTTGCGGATGTGGATCCTACGCCTTTTCCACCGGCATGGAGGACAGCGCACGAGCTAGTGGTTGCGGGGATTGCCACGCGGCGGCTCCGGACGAAAACGGCGCGAGCGGCGCTGGCTCGGGCCGCGCTTTCCGCGCGCGCTGCAGGCATATCGGCGCTGATAGCTGAGGTAGAAAGCGTGGCGCTCGCGCTGAAAACGCCGGCGGCACGGCTGATTGCGGATGGCGGGGAACGGTTGCTCCTATTAGAAGAGGTGGAAGAGCTGCTGGCGTCAAAAGCGCTTGTTGTGGACGCGTGCCGCCATGTGGTGCGCGAGGCAGGCACGGTGGTGTCGCTCGCGAAACGGCCAGTGTTGTTCGCGCTGGCGCAAGCGCTGGGCGAAGCGTGGCCCGGAGACGCGCCGAGGGATGTACTGCTTGCGCGGGCGTTCGGAGCGAAGCTCGCGGACGAGTCGCATCGCGCACGATTGCGAGTGGAAGTTGGGCGGCTGCGCAGGGCGCTGCGAACCGTGGCCGGCGTCCATGCTACAAAGCGAGGATTTGCACTCGCGCCGAGGCGCGCGCGTGAAGTGGTGGTGCTGGCGCCGCCTGTGGATGGAGAACGTGGCGCGGTGCTGGCGTTCCTTGCGGATGGCGAGTCGTGGTCGAGTTCGGCGCTGGCGCTCGCGCTGGGAACGAGCCAGCGTACCGTGCAGCGTGCGCTCGACTCGCTGGCGGCAGCGGGAAAGGTGCAGTCGATTGGGCTGGCGCGCGCCCGCCGCTGGATGACCCCGCCAGTGCCGGGATTCACGACGACTTTGTTACTCCCCGTTTCGTTGCCGGTCGATTAAGGTGAATGCATGACAACAGCAAAAGCCGAAATTGTTCGGGAGTATGGTCCCTTTGAGGGCGCCGACCGCGTGAACGGAGTTACCTACGACGGGCAGAACGTCTGGTTCGCTTCGGGAGAAAAGCTGAACGCCTTCGACCCCGCGACCGGAAAAATACAGCGCTCGATTGAGGTGGCCGCGCATGCGGGAACGGCATTCGATGGCCAGCACCTGTTTCAGATTGCCGAGAATCGCATCCACAAGATCGATCCGAAAACGGGACGCGTGCTCGCCACGATTCCCGCGCCCGGCAACGGCGGTGATTCGGGCCTGGCCTGGGCGGAAGGGACGCTGTGGGTGGGGCAACATCGTGGGCGAAAAATTTTTCAAGTCAATCCAGACACTGGAGAAGTTCTTCGCACTATTGAGTCGAACCGATTTGTTACCGGCGTTACCTGGGTGGACGGAGATTTGTGGCACGCGACCTCGGAAGGTGAAGAGAGCGATTTGCGGCGAATCGATCCGCAAACCGGCGAGGTTCTGGAGAAGCTTGAGATGCCCAGCGGAGTGAACGTTTCAGGACTCGAGTCTGATGGCGGCGATCAGTTCTTCTGCGGCGGCGGGAAGACCGGGCAGATCAGGGCGGTGCGGCGGCCCCGGCGAGGGGGCGCGAAAGGTAGCGGCTCCAAGAGCGGGTTGGCTCCAGGAGCAAGTAAGTAGCAAAGCGGCGCTTGCTGCGGGCTGGAAGCGTCCTCCCAAAAATCAGCATACTTGTGCTTTGTGTCACAGACACCATCCCGACTTTTTGGAGAATATCGCGCGCAATCCCGAACGCTTCCCGCGGGATCTGTTGCGCTACGGGGTAAACCGGGCTGGCGAGCAATCGCCAGCCCGGCAGTAATAGCGTGTCATCATCGACTTCGGGAAATGGTCTGCCATGGTGTTTCTTCTGCGTGCTTCGGGTCTCGTCGCGTCCTCTGAGCGGATTGCAATTCAGGATTGAACGATTCGATTCGCAATTCAGGATTGGAAACCGTGGGTCGGATCGGAACGGTGCCCGGATTGCAAAAGTTCGTCAATCGTACGGAGCAATTGCGCCGTGCCTGCAGTTTTGGCCAGGCAGGCATCCGCCCCGGCCTCACGGGCGCTTTTAGCAACCTGGGGCGTTTCGTGCATAGAAAGAACCACGATTTTCGTGGGGATTTTGAGCTTGCGAATCTGGCGGATGGCCTCCAGCCCGTTCATGAGCGGCATGGAAATATCCATTAGAATGAGGTCGGGCTTGAGCTCAACCGCTTTTTCGATGGCCTCCTTACCGTTGACGGCTTCCGCGCACACTTCGCATCGCCCATCCAAGTGGGCGCGGATTCCTTTGCGCACGACATCGTGATCGTCGACCAGTAAAATTTTAGCTTTCAATGCGCACCGGCAGAGGGAGCGAAGGCCCCACAGGGTATCGGGAACCGCAGAAACGAACAATACGGGTTTGACGGTATTAGTCGGCATTGCTGAGTCTTGTGCTAGACCAGGAGTCCACCCAGTGCCGCTTGGCCTCAGTAGCGTGGACCTTGGCCGACCAACCGCAGGTGCAAGTTAGTTCGACCAGACGCGAGTCCACGTGTTCCATGCTCTTGTGGTCGCTGGCAATGGCCGCAGGGACCGGGCCAGAACAGCGAGAACATTCGAAGAGTAAAATGTGCACAAAAGGGTTTTCAGTCATCAAGTCCACCTCCGTACCAGACCCAGCGTACTGCGGCACAGGCCGCATGCCGATACGGGGATGCGTCAAGGATGGAGGAAAAAGGGCGTTAGAAAAGAGTGCCGGAGATGGTACTTTTTTACACGGAGGGTGGTATGAAGCGGATAAGAATCAATGGGATACAGACACTCCCAGGTCAGGCTGGCTGCGATCCGCTTGTCTGAGAGTGAAAGCGAACGCCAGGCGAAGGAGGGGTGGGGATGTGCAGAAATATCAGGACGCTTTTCAATTTTGAGCCGCCGGTAACGACCGAGGAGATTCGCGCCGCGTCGCTTCAGTATGTAAGGAAAATCAGCGGCTTCACCCATCCATCGAACGCGAACGAGAAGGCGTTTGAGGCGGCGGTAGAGGAAGTGGCGAAAGCGTCGGCGCGGCTGCTGCGGTCGCTCGAGACGAGCGCCCCGGCGAAGAACCGGGAAGAGGAAGCGGCGAAAGCGCGAGCGCGCGCGGCCGAACGGTTCGGCGACTAAATTCAGGGTGCCGTGGGCTCGTCCTTGCAAAGTCGTTTTGCAAATGTGGCCTTGCAGATGCGCCTCTGCGAATCCGCAAGGACGAGCCGCCGACAGGACGTAACGAGACAAATTAACGGGTCATTTCAACGGTTCATCTTAACGGTTCATGACGAAATGCGCGCGGCGGTTCTGCTGCCAGCACGCTTCGTTATGCTCGGTGCAGAACGGACGCTCTTTACCGTAGCTGGTGGTTTGAATGCGGTCTTCACCGATGCCCAGGCTGACCATGTATTGCTTGGCGGCGTTGGCACGGCGATCGCCCAGGCCGAGATTGTATTCTTCGCTGCCGCGCTCGTCGCAGTGGCCTTCGATGGTGAAGCGAATGGCATTGTGCGCGTTGAGGAATACGGCATTCTTTCGCAGCGATTCGCGATCGCCGGGGCGAATGTCGGATTTATCGTAGTCGAAGTAAGCGTCCTTCACCGCTTCCTGGAACATCTCGTTCAGGTCTTCCGCGGCGGCGGCCGGTGGTGGAACGGTTACGGTGACGCGCGCGCTGGCTTCGGCGCGGCCTCCATTGCCGACAGCGGTGATGGTGTAGGTGGTGGATGAACCAGGATTGATCTCCCGCGAGCCGTTGGGCGAGACCGAGCCCAGCTCGGGAGTTAAGGTGAGCTGATTCGCGTTCGTGGAAGACCAGCTCAGTGTGGTCCTATTGCCCCTGGTAATGTCCGCGGGAGCAGCGTTCAGGCTAACCGTGGGCGCGACCGGGGCAGGCGCCGGTGCAGGCGGCGGTGGCGGCGTGCTGGCCACTCGCTTATGGCAACCGGTAATACATACAGCCGCAAAAAATAGTGCGAATAGAGCCCAATTCGAGTTCTTCATGGTCAATTTGCCGTTCATAAGAATCCTCCAGAGTTATGAAATAGCGATCGATTCCGCTGGGATGAATCAATTGCCGGCGAGGGCATCGGCGGCGGGCTAGCGGGACGCGCCGCGCGATAACTTCAGGATCGAATGTAGGCTGGGGAAGGGAACTGCGATCAGCAGCGCAGAATGGAAGTTAGTGAGAACAGGGCGACGGGCGCGGAATCGTCAGACGTGATCCGCGCGGAATGCGAGCGCCAAAACTGCAAAACGGGCATCGCCATCGAAACCATTACAATGGCCACGACTGCCTGCCTGAGTTGCAGCCATGCGCGGTAAGCACGCAAAGGCGCGCGCGGGCCATACACAGCGGAATAGGGGCCGTGACCTGCCGGGACCAGACACAAAGAGGCCAGAGCAATAGACACAAGCAGCAGGAGAGTTATGCCCCGTCGAGAATTCACGGCGAAAGTATGTACGGAGCCGACTCTAGCGTCAAGAATAAACAGGTGATGTGTTGTCGCGACAGGCGAGTGCTAGTATCTCCGAAGTTACTGGAGGACATGCGTGAAGATTCTTCTGGCGATCGAGGATTCAAAATTCTCCGAGGCGGCCACGCGGACGGTGATTCAGCGGATGCGTCCGGATGGCGCGGAGGTTTGCATTCTGCACGTGGCGGAGCCGAAGTGGCTGGTGCTCGACTATGAGTTGGGGCAGCTCGGACAGATTGAGGCGGCACGCGAAGATGCGCTGCAGCAAGGAAAGGAATTGCTGGCGCGCGTTGAGCCGGTGGTGGCCGCGGCGGGCTTTCGCACGACGACCGCCCTCGAGGAAGGCGACGCCCGGTTCGTGATCGTGGACCGCGCCGAGCAGTGGCACGCGGACGCAATCGTGATGGGATCGCACGGGCGAAAAGGGTTGGGGAGACTGCTGCTGGGAAGCGTGGCGGAGCACGTGGCGCGGCATGCGCACTGCACGGTGATGATCGTGCGAGTAAAGCCTTGAGCGATTATTTCCGCCGGGAACCGGCGATCTGAAATTTGTTCGGGGGAGCGGCGCGCCGCAGGCGAGTACCTCAAAGTTCCCGCCGAAGTAGGTGGTTTTTGATTGCACTTTTGATTGCACTGGGGACGCGGGTACCCGATGATCGTGTCCCTAGCCGGAAAGTTTCGTGGACCTTACATCCTTCTTCGCCGTCCTTGGCGGCTTACTTGTTCTCGCCTTTATAGCCAATCGCCTGGTGCGCTTCACGCGCGTGCCGGACGTGATCATCCTGATGATCACCGGAGTGATTATTGGGCCGGTGTTGCACTGGGTGAACCCGGAAATTTTTCGCGGCGCGACGCGCGGGTTCGGCTCGTTGGCGCTGATGCTGATCCTTTTTGAAGGCGGGCTGGATCTGAAGCTGCGCGAAATTGTGCAGCATTTCGGGCGCGGACTTTTTCTGGCGCTGATCAGCTACCTGTCGGCAATGGGCGCCATCGCCGTAGCTTGCCGCTACGCGTTGCATTTTTCCTGGATGAACGCGCTGATCATCGGCGCGGTGCTCGGCTGCATCAGCAGCTCGATATTGCTGCCGGTGCTGCAACAGGTGCACCTGCGGCGGGACGTGAAGGTGACGCTGTTGGTGGAAGCGTCCTTGGGCGATGCGCTAGCGGTGCTGGCAGTGACCACCTTGCTGGATGTTGCGGCAGGCGGGAGCGCAAAAGCGAGCACCCTGGCCTGGGTGTTGGGATCGAGCTTGATACTCGCGGTGGCGTGCGGTGTGCTGGCGGGGATGTTGTGGTCGTATTTGCTGCCGGTATTGTCGGACGAGCGCTTCTGGCACGTGCTGACGTTCGCAGCGGTGCTGCTGGTTTATTCCGGCGTCCATATGTTGAAAGGGAACGAACTGGTTTCCGTGCTGGTATTCGGCGCGACCCTCAGCAATTTTCCGGCGGTGCGCCGACGCCTGCATCTGGATGAGGTGTCCGGAACGGACTGGTTCAGCGAGAGTCCGGTGAAGGGAGCGCGCGGAAGCTCGGCGGAGGAATTCCATCAAGACCAGATGCTGACGTTTCACGGCGAGCTGGCATTCCTGCTGCGCACCTTTTTCTTCGTGCTGCTGGGCATGCTTGTGGATTACGGCGGACTGCGCCAGAACTTGCGGCTGGCGCTGCTGTGCTTTGTGGCCATTCTGGCGGCGCGCTTCGTGATCGTACAGGGCGGGCGGCTGGGCTGGCGGGACTTCACGGCGCTGGAACGCGAGCTGATGATATGGTTCGTGCCGCGCGGGCTGATAACGGCGGTGCTGGGAATTGAAGTGGTGGAAGCGCGCGGAGCTGCTTTTGCGTTTTTGCCGTCACTCGCTTTTACCGTGATTCTGATAACGAATCTGGTGTTGCTGGTGGGCAGCATTCGCGCGCGAAATTTGCCGGCGATTGAAGCCGAAGCGGAAGCTGCGTAAATCATCGCGATTCAGAAGGCTGCAACGCCGCGCAACTTTTTCAGCTCTTCCGTGTTTCATCGAGTAAGCCTCTTTTAACTTTCATACATAAACCGGAGGCGGGAAAGGAACTCTAAAAAATAGAGGGAGGGATAACTATGCGAACCAAGGCAATCATTCTGAGTGCAGCGTCTTTGCTGTTGGTGATTCCAGCGGCGTTTGGCCAGACCATCAATCAGCGGAAAGTGGACCAGCAGGATCGCATCGCGCAGGGTGTGCGAAGCGGCCAGTTGACCGCCGGCGAAACACATAACCTGGAAGGGAAAGAGGCCGGGCTGAATCATGAAGAACACGCGATGCGTGCCGCGGACAATGGGCATTTGACGTCCGGCGACCGCGCGGTCTTGAATCATCAGCAGAATCGTTTGTCCCGGAATATTTACGCGGACAAGCACAACGCGCAAGTGCGTTAGGCCAGCCGGAAGCTCACTTGAATTAAAAAGCCCCGCTCGATTCTGAGCGGGGTTCGGTTTTTAGCGGAAGCTTCAGCGAAAAAAAATCGAAGTTACGCTCGTACTATGGAGCTTGCTCGGTTTAGCAAGCAGAATTGCACTCGCCCATGCCCCGAATCCTGATAGTCGACGACAGCAATGCCGTCCGCGAGCAACTGCGAAGAGTGGTGGAACGCAATCCTGAGTGGGAAGTTTGCGGACAGGCACAGAACGGACGCGAAGCGATCGATCGCGCCCTGAAAGAAATGCCTGATTTGATTCTTCTCGATTACCGGCTGCCGGTGATCAACGGGTTGCAGGCAGCGCGGGAGATCTCCAGGCTTATACCGGACACTCGAATCCTGCTGTGCAGCATGCACGTTTCAGCCGATTTGAGCGAAGCGGCGAGAGACGCGGGCTGCCACGGCGCGGTGTCGAAATATGACTCGCGGCAAATCATCTTGGCGATGGAGGCGTTGCTGAGGCACGAAACCTTTTTCAGGGCGGAACTGCTGTCTAGTTGGTGATGGATTTCGTCTCGCTGTCGCGGGGTGCTGGCGGCGTACGAATGCGCGGACGGAGCTTTGCGGGCCTCTTAAACACTTCGGACACAGCAGTCGATGGGCAAAACGGGCGTGCTATTCTGGCACGCCATGATCGATGCGGCCCGAGCAGATACCGGTTTCATGCAAGCAGCGCTGGAAGAAGCGCAGCTTGCCGCGCAGCGAGGTGAAGTTCCGGTGGGCGCCGTGCTGGCGATTGGAGATCAGATCGTCGCGCGTGCGGGGAATCGCACCATCGGTGATTGCGATCCGACAGCTCACGCCGAAGTGATCGTGCTGCGGGAGGCGGCGCAAGCCATCGGAAATTACCGGTTGGCTGGTTCCACCTTGTACGTGACCATCGAACCTTGCGCCATGTGCGCGGGAGCCATGATTCAAGCCCGAGTGGAGCGGCTGGTTTACGGCGCGGATGATCCGAAAGGCGGCGCGGTGCGCTCGTGTTTTTCGATTTTCGATCATCCCAAGCTCAATCATCGCGTTGAGGTGACGGCCGGCGTCCAGCCGGATAAGGCTGCAGCGATGCTGCGAAACTTCTTCGCTACGCGCCGGTAAGCAGCTCGCCGCCAGGCGCATCCGCAATCCTGCCGCGGATGCGCGCATGAATTGCGCCGCTATATCCTGCCCATCACGATCAGGATGACCAGGACGAGCAGGAGCAATCCCAATCCCCCGCTGGGGTAATAGCCCCAGCCGGTGCTGTAGGGCCACGCAGGAAGACTCCCCAGCAGCAACAGAACCAGCAGGATCAGCAGAATAGTTCGAATCACGGTTCACCTCGCGCGACATCCTAGCGGAGGCGCGGAAAACGCACATCGGTACTTGGCAGTATTTCGACCGGAATCTTGGCGCACCGACGGAAGAATAAAACGGTGCGCGCTACAGAAGAATGAGCCCGCGCCTGGCGCCGATGGCGACCGCTTCGGCGCGGTTCGATACATTCAATTTGTTGAAGATCGAATTGACGTGGAACTTCACGGTGTGCTCGGAAATTTTGAGCTGCGCGGCGACTTGCTTGTTGCCCAGCCCCGCGGCGAGCAACTGAAGAATTTCATGCTCGCGAGGCGAAAGCGCTTCGCCCACCGGTCTCGCTTCGCGCAGCGGCGGAGGCGATACAGCAAGGCCCTGCTCGGCAAAGTCCGGGTGAAGCACGATGAGCCCATCGGCTGCCGCGGCGATGGCGGCGCGAATTTCGTAGTCGGCGCACCAGGGAGGCAGAATCCCGCGCACTGGAGTCCGGCTGGACCGCACGCCCCGCAGGGCAGCCGGAAGATGAGATTCCGGGACTAAGAGGACCCGGACGCAAGTTGCGCCGGAAGTATCGGAAACAGAAAAGTCATCCGGATCGTCGTCGTCCGATGAATGGGGCGACTGCTCGAGCAGAACATCCGGCTGGGCGGATTCGAGCAATTCATCGAGGCGTTCGCGATCGCGGCTGGCGCCAACGAGATCGAGAAGTTCGGATTCACGAACTACAGATTCAAGATCGGCGAGATCGCCGACAGAACCGGCGGAAACGAAGACGCGAATGGAATCCTTGTCGGGCAACTTGGTTTGCTCTTTTGGATGCCAGTAAGCAGGCGGGAGACTCTGGGAATCGAAAGGTTTGAAAAGGACAGCGACTTGTTTATGGATGCCTGAGGAATCTGAAATAGAAAGCTCCGAACACCAGGACGATGGCAATATTCACTGCCAGCCGCTCCCAGAATCGGTTTCTGAAGAACAGGAAATCCAAACCGACTATGACAGCTACCATCGCCACCACGTAGAGCACCGCCGCGACTGTTTTGCCCATTTCAGCGCCTAGCTTGCGCAACCGTATCTGACGGAACCGTTCTAGCTAATGTAACTGTTCTAGCTGACATAACCCCGCAACCAGGTGGGATGGCCATTCCAGGAAAGCCAGAATTCCGCGAAGGACAAAATCAAGGAGACCAGGGCCACGGTCCACACGAAACGCCGCTTGGTAGGCATGGTTTCGTAGGCGCCCGGCATGCGAATGATGTAGAGAACGAAAAGTCCCAGCAGCGGCGCGAGAGTGGACATATCCAATCCCATCTCACCAATAAATCGCCAGGCAGGGGGAGCGGGACGAACGACGGGATCGAAATTCGGATTGGTGCAAACAAATCCAAACAGCTGGATGACGAAAGTAAGATAGACCAGGCCGCAGGAAATTACGAAGGGCCAGCCTTCGCGATACACAAAAGATTTTACCGGGCCGGGCTCGCGCGGAATTTGCAGGAGCTCGGTAGAGACAGTCTCCGGAGCCTGATTCACATCGAAGCCGGGTTGGAGCATACGTTCGGGCATTACCTGGAACGCCTTGACACCCCGCAGAGCTTGCTGCTACGGTGCCCGATGGATGCGCTCAACATCACGCCGGTATGTTCTCCTGCTAGTCGGTATTTTAGGCCTAGGTTATTTCTTCTACAAGTTCAGAAATTCAATCACCCTGAAAGGCTTCCACTGGTCGCTGGTCGGCGAATCTTTGCGCCACGCGAACATTCCCCTTTTGATCGCCACGATAGGGCTGATCTATGGATGTTTCGCCATCCGGACGCTGCGCTGGATGCGCTTTTCACGATCCATCGGTGAAACGCGATTCTGGAATGTGTATCGCGCCACGCTGATGGGATTCGCCTGCACGTTCCTGCTGGGCCGCGCGGGCGAGCCGGTGCGGCCGGTATTAATCGCACGGAAAGATTCGCTGCCGATTCCGCATATGTTCGGAGTGTACGTATTGGAACGGGTTTTCGATATGGCCGCCGCGGTGGTGCTGGCTGGTTCGGCGCTGCTGCTGTTTCAGAACCACGGAGTGCAGAACGGGCAGGGAAGCTCGGTCATGCGCATCGCGCGCTCCGCGGGCGTGGGCCTGTTGGTGGGATTCGCGGTGATCACCGTGTTCCTGATTTACTTCCGGTTCTACGGCGGCGCCTGGGTGGTCAGGAAGCTTCAGCATGAAAGCTGGAGAACTGGCTGGCGCGAAAAGTTGGCCGCGCTGCTGGAAGGCTTCAGCGACGGATTGCAGGGAATCCGCACAGGTGGAGACCTGCTGGTGCTGCTGGGATACACGGCGATCCATTGGGTCGGCGTGATACTGGCCTACTTCTGGGTATTCCATGCACTTCGTGGGCAGTTGCTGACGTTGAGCCTGGCTGCTTCCACACTGGTGCTGGCATTTACGTTGGTAGGGTCGGCGGCACAGCTTCCCGGCGTGGGCGGTGGCGCGCAGGTGGCCAGTTTTCTGGTGCTGACGGTTATCCTCGGTCTCGATAAGGAACCTTCCGCGGTGGGAGCGATCATGGTGTGGCTGATAACCTTCGCATCCTGCTCACTGGTCGGCGTCCCGCTGCTGTTTGCCGAAGGCTGGTCGATGGGCGAGCTGCGGCAAATGGCCAAGGCGGAAGAAAAAGCGGGAGAAGCGGCGCTGTTGGAAGAAGCGGAACACGCCGGTCGAGCTGCACAACTCACGCAAACCGGACAACTCAGACAGGCCGGTCAAGTTACACCAGCCGGACGAGCCGGTCAGGCGGAAGAAAAGCGCCGGTGAAGTGCCCATTCTGCGCCCATCTGGATGACAAGGTCATCGACTCGCGCGAAGCGCGCACGGGCGACCTGATCCGTCGGCGGCGCGAATGCCTGAAGTGCAACCGGCGATTTACCACCTACGAGCGCATCGACGAAATTCCTTACATGGTCATCAAGAAAGATGGCCGCCGCGAAAAATTCGACCGCCAGAAAATTTTGCAGGGGCTGCTGAAAGCATGCGAAAAGCGTCCCGTGCCGGTGGGGAAGCTCGAGTCGATCGTGGATGAAGCGGAAGCGTACGTCAGCGAAGCGCAGGACCGCGAGCGCACCACCACTGAAATGGGCGAATTGCTGATGAACCGGCTGAAGAAGCTGGACAAGGTTGCGTATGTGCGCTTCGCATCCGTGTACCTGGATTTCAAGGACGTGAAGGAATTCATGGACGAATTGAAGACACTGCTGAAGGACCGCGCCAGAAAGTAACTCCAACCGACCGTGCGAAATTTGCAGAAACGCCCTGCCAACGAGACCTGAATTTGAGCCTTTCGCCCTGGCGAAAGGTGCACGTTTTTGAGCGATTTTGCACTCTACTGAGTTAGCCCTTCCAGACCCCTGCCGCAAAGGTTTTCACGGCGCGAAACCCGAGGCGTTCGTATAAACCAACGGCGCGTTTGTTGATGGAAGTAACTGTCAGCGAAAGCGATTCGTAGTTCCTGCGGCGTAGCGCATTGATCGAATTCTCCATCAGCATTCTTCCGATGCTGTGTCCCTGATAGCCGGGCATGACGCAAATCTGTGTGGTGTGGCCTACGCGTTCGGCAACGGTGGAAGTGAGCACCATGGCGATCAGGCGGTCATCTGCCACAGGACGAACGAGGAAGGAAGCTTCGGGCAGAAACTGGCCGCATCCGGGCAAGAGCACGATGTTGCGGAGAAATTTGAGACCGCCGGCTTCGCTGCAGTATTGATCGTTGATCTGGCTATCGACATGGTCGGCGTAAGCGAGATGAATCAGCCGCGCGGCGGCCTCAAAAGCGCGATCGGACCAGGGCTCGACACGCAAGCCGGGAGAAACAGGCTTGTTTGTCATGTTCGCTTGCGCCAGCGGAAGCACCATAAACTGGCGCGGGTAGAGCTGAAAATACTGCGAGAGAAAAATGGGATCGAGTTCGGTGCCAAAAGGCATGAGTTGCGCTTCGATGCGCTGCAGGCGCGGCGTGGCGCGGAGCGCGCCGAGCATTTCAGCCAAGAGATCTTTGGTCACCGGGGAATGCGCAAACTGCGAGGATACGAACAAGCCTCCGATGAGGCCTTTGTGATCCTCGAGAACATAGAAGCCGTATCCGAGAGGACGCCCGTTGTCGAGCGCGGCGTAGCCGCCGAGAGCGCGCGAGTCGATAAATTTGCGGATGAGTTCGATGGAGGGTCGATAATCCCAATAAAGCTCGTCGCGCCAATGGCGGGCTTCTTCCTGAAAGAGCAGATCGAGCGAGCGGGAATGAAGCTGCCGGAGGTCGACAATTTGCATCGAAGTTGCTGATCCTGCGCTCATTATAGCGTCCTGCTGGTAAAGAACCCAAAATCCAAAATCGTAAGGCGAAAGCGACTCGAAGAACGTATCCTAGTGATCGTCGAGGAAATTGTCGAGCCTAGGCGCGAAAATTGCGGCTCGGCCCCCTGAACCGAACTGATGGCCGTTCTAGCGGAGCTTCGCTACCCCACCACCCGTGTAGCCAAAGTGTTTTCAGGGCTCTTGGCGCTGCTTTTGTTTTGTTTTGTTGCGCTTGCCTCGGTATCGGGTTTCCTGATCTACCAAATGATCCGCCCGGCGCGCACGCCCACTTCTTTCGATTTGACGGTGATGATGGGCCATCCGACCACGTTCTCGTTCGCGATGGCGGATGGATCGATGAGGGAAGGATGGTTTTTCCCGGGCCAGCGCGGCGCGCCCACAGTGGTGGTGGCCCATGGATACCGGGAGCAGCGGGCGGACGTGCTCACGCTGGTAACGGCGTTGCAGGAGCAGCAGTTCAATGCATTTCTTTTCGATTTTACCGGCCACGGCACCAGCCCGGGAGTCACCACGCTGGGCTACAAAGAAACCGAAGAGCTTCGATCGGCGGTGCAGGCATTATCCGCGCGTGACGACGTCGATCCGAAGCGGTTCGGCCTTTGGGGCGCGGACATGGGAGGTTACGCAGCGCTTCGGCTTACCACGTCTGATCCTCGTATCGCCGCAGTGGCTGTCGACGATGCCTATGCCGATCCTCGCGACATGGTGCAAGTGGAAGTGAACCGATCCGGACTGGCGGTGCTGCCCGGTGTGAGCACGTTCACGGACGTTGGCTTTCGTATGCTGAATTTTGCCTTTCGAAGCGAGCCTCCGCTGCGCCTGGATCACACCCAAGGCATTCCGAAACTTTTCATCGAATCCGACGACCGTCCCACGCTGGCAACTCTGGTCGTGAAGCTGTTCAACAGCGCGCCCGAACCGAAACAGTTGATCCGCGAGCGGGTGAACTATCCAGATATGTCGGATGAAGAACGCAAGAACTACGAAAGCCAGATCGTGACGTTTTTCCTGCAGTCGCTGCCGCCCACAAAGAGATAGGCTGCCGCACGCGGGAAAATAGTTTTGCGGCGCAACCCTGCCTCAGCAACCTCCTCGCCTCAGCAATTTCTTCGAACGATTCATCTCCCCGATCGATTACTGCGGCGAAGCATTGGGCGCACTCGACCGCGGCATCGGCTGAATGGGCACGTAGAGTATTCCCTGGTATTTTTCTTCCAGGTCCCCGAAAAATCTGCGAGCTTTACGAATTTCGGCCAGGCTGCGCGGAGTGGTGAGCACCAGCGCCGGATTCGGATCGTCCGGAGACCATTCCGGCAATTCGCGTCCAAAATAAAAAGCGAGGCCATAATCCCACGCTCGCGGCAAGTGATAGACGAAGATGCGTTCGGGATGGCGATCGTTGCGAAGCAACTGCGCATGCCAACGCGCGGAGATAAATGGATCGAGGCGGGGAAGCACGCCGAATCCCGCGACAATGACGAGTAAAGTGACCAGCCCTACGGAAAGCTTCACGAAATCGGCGTTCCCATGCCATGCCAGAAAGGCGGTTGCCAGGGCACCGATGATGGCGATGGCTGCAGCGACCCATACAGAATTTCGGAGCGCATCACGTTCCACGGCGGGGAGGCGGTGCAGCCAGATGGCCGCGGAAAGGCCCAGCGCAAGCCAGATGACGGCGATGGCAAAGCCAATCCATTTCAGGATGTTTTGCGATGCGGGAGAAGCAACCACGCCCGCGAACGCTATGGCGCAAAGCAGTGCAAGCGGCGGCACGGCGGGCAGAATGTAGCTCGGCAGTTTGGACTGGGAGAGACTGAAGAACAGCACCGGAAAAACAGCCCAACATGCGAAAAAGAAGCCGGGGGAATCTTTCCAGGACTTTTCGCGCCAGAGGCGCATTCCTTCCCGTGCGGCGGGCCAGAGCAGGACCGTCCAGGGAAGCAGCGCGAGAAGCGTGATGGGGATGAAAAACCAGAACGGTTGAGGATGCTGAAATACGGGTGTGAGGTAGCGCTCGAAATTATGCTGGAGGATGAAGACGCGCAGAAAATCCGGGTTGCGCAGCGCGCAGAGTGCGTACCAGGGGAGCGCGATCACGCAGAATGACGTGAGCGCGAAGGGATGAAAGAATTTCGCGGCGGCGCGCCAATGTTGTGTGGCCAGAATCCAGATCGCTAGGGCACCACCCGCCAAAATAATTGCAGCGGGGCCTTTGGCTAGAACGGCGAAGCCAAGGAATCCGCCGAACAAGATCAAAGGAAGGGAAGTGGCACGCTCGGCGGTCTGTTCGCCTCGCAGCAACTGCTCGTTACGCAAGACGGTCGCAGCGCTGACCATTGCGAGCGCAAGAAAAGCGCTGAAAAGCATGTCCGGAGTAGCGGCGCGAGCAAATCCGATTGCTCCAACTGTGGTGGCAAAGAGCACTGGAGCGAGCGCTGTAACCGGCGCCGGATAGGCACCGTGGTGTTTGTAAGCGAGCCATCCGATCGCCAGCGCGGCAGCGAGCGCCGCGAAGGCGGAGGGCAAGCGCGCCGCCCACTCCGCGGGAAGATTCAGGCGAAACCCAATCGCAGCGAGCCAATAATACAGAATGGGTTTTTCAAACCACGGCTGGCCGTAAAGCCGGGGAGTAACCCAATCACCACTTCGCGCCATGGCGCGCGCGATCCACACATAGCGCGGTTCGTCCGGACCGACCAGCCCGACAGCGCCAAGATTCCCAAACAGGCAGAAGAAAAGGACCAGGGCTGATGCGGACCAAGGGAATTGTGTCGAGTTCTGCGTCTGCGGCGGCTTGACCAAAGCAGGTCGAGTCTACCATTGAGCCGCTAGTTCGAAGCGGGCGCGGCAGAGCGAATTTTATTGGAGCAGGCGCGCCATGCACAGGACAGCACGCCAGAGAAAACGAGCCGCACCATTCGCTGGCATCCATTCCGGAGGCTCTGCATAATTACCCGCGCATGCGTGAATGGCTTGAGTATGCAGCGGCGTGGACCGGGCTGAAAATTCTGGGGGCCTTGCCTCGCAGCGTGGCGCGGTTTGTTGGCGCGACGGTGGTGGCGCTGGCTTACGCGCTGCGTCCCCCGCTGCGGCGCGCGGCGGATTTCAACTTGAAGTTCGCGTTTCCGGGGTGGACCGATGCGCAGCGAAAGAAAGTCGTGCGCGGGATGGTGCGGCAGGTCGGCTGGATGGCGGCGGAATTCGCGCGATTTCCGAAATACGTTCGCGGGCACATCGAGCGCGTAGTGGTGATCGACGGCGCGGAAAATTTCGAAGCGGCGCGCCAGCGCGGCAGCGGCGTGCTCTTTCTGACCGGCCATATGAGCGCGTGGGAATTGGCGCCATTTGCCCATGCGCTGTATGGGCATCCTCTGCATTTCCTGGTGCGGCCGATCAAAAACCGCCGCGTGGACGAGTTGATCAACCGGTATCGCTGTTTGTCGGGAAACCGGCCCATCGAGAAGAACAAATCGGCGCGAATGATTTTGAAGGTGCTGGGCGATGGCGGAACGGTGGGCATTCTTTCCGATCACAACACGTCGCGTGAGGAAGGAGTTTTTGTGGATTTTTTTGGCGTTCCGGCGTGCATGACTTCCGGCATCGCGCGGATTGCGCTGCGCACCGGGGCGGAGGTGGTGCCGGGATTTCTGTGCTGGGACCCGGCGCAGAAAATCTACCGGCTGCAATTCGAGCCCGCGGTGGAACTGGCGCGGACCGGGAACGAAGAGGCGGACGTGCGCGAGAACACGCAGCGCTTCGCGCGGGTGATCGAGGATTATGTCCGCGAGCACCCGGATCAGTGGCTGTGGGTGCACAAGAGGTGGAAGACGCGCCCGGCTGGAGAGAAGCCGCTTTATCCGTTCTGAGATCTGGTTCTTTTGGGAATTGCGAGCGTGTGTGAGGAGATTGCCGAGATGAAGCACACAGCGGGTGAACTTGCAGCATACCTGGGCGCGCCTTTACATGGAGATTCGGGCGCGGTGATCGGCGGAGTGGCCAGCCCCGAAAAGGCGTCGCCTGAAGATTTGATCTATCTCGATGCGCCCAAGAATCGCGAACGAGTGGCGAATTCCGCGGCGCGGTGTGTGCTGGCGCGCCCGGGTGTTCGCCCGGTGGGCAAAACGATTATTGAAGTGGAGCAGCCGAAGTTTGCTTTTGCGAAGGCAGCGGCATGGCTCGCGCCGCAAGCCACACCGAAGGCGGAAGTTCATCCCACGGCGATTGTGCCGAAGACAGCCAACCTGGGCGCGGGAGTCACGATTGGACCTTACGTGGTTATCGAAGACGATGTGCAGGTCGGCGAGGGAACGATTATCGACGCGTTTTGTTTTCTTGGCCGAGGAAGCTTTCTTGGAAAACATTCCCAGCTGCATCCGCGGGTCACGCTCTATCCCGGCGCACGCGTGGGAGACCGCGTGGAGATACATTCGGGCGCCGTAATTGGCGGCGACGGGTTTGGCTATGTTTTTGGCGAAGGGCGGCAATGGAAATTTCCGCAGATCGGATCGGTTTCCATCGGGGACGGCGTGGAGATTGGCTGCAACACCACGGTGGACCGCGGCTCGCTGGGTGAGACTCATATTTCGAGCGGCGTCAAGATCGACAATTTGGTGCAGATCGCGCACAACGTGCAGATCGGCGAGCACACCGTGATCGCCGCGCAGACCGGCATCTCCGGCAGCACCAGCTTAGGGAAGCGAGTCGCGGTGGGCGGACAGGCAGGGATTGGCGACCATTGCCGTGTGGAAGATGAAGCGAACGTCGGCGGGCAGGCTGGGGTGGTGGTTGGCAAAACGGTGCGCCGCGGGCAAACGGTTTGGGGAACTCCGGCGCGTCCGTTGGAGAAGTTCAAGGAGCAGTACGTTTGGTTCGCCCGGTTGCCGGAGCTGGCGGAACGGGTACGGAAGCTGGAAGAAAGCGAACACAAAGAGAAGGCCGAATAGAGCTTCTGCGTCTACGACGATAGTATTTTTTATGGCCGCCCAGGCAGCAGTTTGGGGGTTGGCTTACATCCAAAGCCGCTGGGCCAGGATGAGTGTTTTGTGTTGACCATGCGGGGGATACAAAAGATAATAGAGACCGAGCCGTAACTATTTGCAACTCCGAGAGATTCGGGTATGTCTCGCCCGGACCGAGTAACCTGATGCTTTCTCGAAGCCCCCTCCTGAGGGGTCAGGAACGCTTCGGTAAGCAGCCTCAACTGGGATGGGTCGCTAAGCGCGTTTCACGCTGCTTATTGGAAAAGCGCCAATATGTCTGAGGGATTGATATTGCCGGAAACAAACCTGCATGGCGGTCCCGGCCAGGGAAGTTCTAGCTCGGCCGCAACCGCTCCGAAGATGCGGTTTGTCGAATCCGGGATCGATCAGGCCATCGCGCGCGCCAAGGACTGGCTGCTTTCGGTGCAACACCAGGAAGGCTATTGGTGGGCAGAGCTTGAGGCTGATACCACGCTGGAATCGGATTACATCCTCTATCTACAGATTTTAGGACAGCTTGATTCACCCAAAACGGCGAAGCTCGCCACATACATCCGCGAGCGGCAGCTTGCCGACGGCGGCTGGAACATCTTCTATGGCGGTCCCGCGGAGCTCAACGCCACGGTAAAGGCTTATGTGGCCTTACGATTGGCCGGGGATTCTGCGAGCGCTCCACACCTCGAAAAAGCCAAGTTGAAGATCCACGAGCTGGGTGGCCTGGAAGCGACCAATTCGTACGTGCGCTTCTATATGGCGATGGTGGGCGCCGTCGACTGGAGCATGGTTCCGGCAATCCCGCCCGAGCTGATGCTGCTACCGGATTGGTTTCCGATCAACATTTGGGAAATGTCTTCGTGGACTCGGGGAATCGTAATCCCGCTGGCCTTGGTCTATGCGAACCGGCCGGAGTGGCGATTGCCCGCGGGGCTGTCGTTTGATGAATTGTTCAAGAAGCCCGGCGCGAAGCCCGCTTCATTCCACTGGGACAAGCACGTTATCTCCTGGCGGAACTGTTTTCTAGCGCTGGATCGAGGGCTCAAGGCTTACGAACAGTGGCCGTGGAAGCCGTTCCGGAAACATGCCACTGAGCGCGCGCGGAAATGGATGCTAGAGAGGCTGGAGCGCAGCGAAGGCCTGGGAACGATCTATCCGGCGATGATGAACTCGATTTTCGCGCTGCTGGCGCTGGGCGGAGACACGAGCGATCCGCTGGTCGATCGCGAGATTCGGTTTCTGGAACGCTACGAGATTGAAGATGAGAATGGAATTCGCGTGCAGCCCTGCATCTCGCCTGTGTGGGACACGGCCATTGCCATGGTTTCGCTCGAGGAAGCGGGAATGGATCCCGCCGACCCGTCACTGATAGCGGCGGAGCGCTGGCTGCTCGACAACCAGGTGCTTGGCCCCGGCGACTGGCAGGCCAAAAATCCCAATGCCGAGCCGGGTGGGTGGGTGTTCGAATTTCGCAATGACTTTTACCCCGATGTGGACGACACCGCGTTCGTGCTCATGGCCCTGGGACGAGTGGCCGATCCCGATCCTACGCGGCTGAAGAGCGCCATACGCCGCGGCATGGCCTGGCTGCTCAGTATGCAGAACAGCGATGGCGGATGGGGCGCTTTCGATCACGAGAACAATCTCGAATTCCTGAACAACATTCCGTTCGCGGATCACAATGCCATGCTCGATCCTTCCACGGCGGACGTGACCGCGCGCGCGGTGGAATGCCTGGGACAAATGGGCTGGCCCGCCTCGCATCCCGTGCTGGATGCGGCGCGGGCGTTTCTGCGCAAGGACCAGACGGGAGATGGTTCCTGGTTTGGGCGCTGGGGCGTGAACTATGTTTACGGAACCAGCGGTGTGTTGCGCGCGCTCGAAACCATTGGATTGGCGTCCAGCACCCACTGCAAGAAGGCGGCGAACTGGCTGCGCTCGGTGCAGAATGCCGATGGCGGATTCGGCGAGTCGATCCTTTCTTATTATGACACTGCGTTGAAGGGAAAAGGAAAGAGCACGGCTTCGCAAACAGCCTGGGGATTGATCGGCTTGTTAGCGGTGGTGGGACCGAACGATCCAGCCGCCGAGCGCGCCGCGGAGTGGCTGGTGAATCACCAGAATCCGGACGGAACCTGGGACGAAGAGGAATTTACCGGCACCGGATTCCCGTGTGTTTTTTACCTGAAATACCACTGTTACCGGAATTCATTTCCGCTCTATGCACTGGCACGATATGAGAACATGCGTACAGGGCGGAAAAAGTTTGCGGGCGTGCAGGTACGTCCCGAAGAGATCGAGCATCAAAATGGACATTGGGGGTAATGGATGAGGGTTCCTTTTAGCTTGACCGCCAACATGGCGGGCTATCTCACGCGCAAGAGTCTGAGCGGCGACAAGAAATTTCCGCTGGTGATGATGCTTGAGCCACTGCACGCGTGCAATCTGACCTGCACCGGCTGCGGGCGCATCCGCGAGTACAAGCAGACCATCAACGAGCTGCTGACGGTGGAAGAGTGCATGGCGGCGGTGGACGACTGCGGAGCGCCGATCGTGTCCATCTGCGGCGGCGAGCCGCTGATCTATCCGGAAATCGGACGGCTGGCTAGCGAGATACTTGCTCGCAAGAAGCACATCTACCTGTGCACCAATGGGATGTTCATCCGTAAGCGGCTGGCGGATTTCAAACCGACGTCGCGGCTGTTCTTTAACGTGCATCTCGACGGGCTGGAGAAGACGCACGACATTTGCGTGGAGCGCGATGGCGTGTTCCGCGAGGCGATTGAGGGAATTAAGGCGGCCAAGGCGGCGGGATTCCTGGTTACCTCGAACACCACTGTTTACAAGGAAACCGACATCGAGGAAATTGCCGAGCTTTTCGCCTATTTGCAGACGCTGGGCGTGGATGGGCACATGCTGTCGCCGGCGTATTCGTATGCGGCGGTGATGACCAAGGAAATCTTCATGTCGCGCGAAGAGATTCGCGAGAAGTTCCGCCGCGCGAGCGAGCTGCTGGAGCAGTACAACATCGTCACTTCGCCGATTTACATGGAGTTTTTGCGCGGCGAGCGCGAACTGATGTGCACGGCCTGGGGCAATCCCACGTATAACCCGCGGGGCTGGAAAGGTCCGTGCTATTTGATGACCGACACGCATCACAAGACTTTCAAGGATCTGATCGAAAAAACGCCCTGGGAAAATTACGGCAAGGGCCGCGACCCGCGTTGCGAGGACTGCATGGTGCATGCGGGCTATGAAGCGTCCGCGGTGCTGGGCGGGAACAAAAAGCTGGGCGACACCTGGAAGATGTTGCAATGGACCATCTCCGGCAAAATGGGCGGGCTGAAGGGTGGCAAGCCCAAGGGGAACGGAAACGGTAAGTCGAATGGACATGCCAAGCCGGTTGCTCCTGTAGCTGCAAGCGCCCAAGCAGGGGCGCAGGAGAACGAGGTGTTCCGCATTCTATGACCATTCTGGTCACCGGTGCTGCGGGGTTCGTGGGCAGCCACGTTGCGCGCCAACTTGCCGGAACCGGACAATCGGTTCGGGTTCTCATCCGGCCGAACAGCAATTTGCGTTTGCTCGAAGGGTTGCGTGCCGAACGCGTCGAGGGTGATTTGCGCGATGCCGGTTCGATCGAACGCGCCATGAAAGGCGTGCAACGGGTGTTTCATGTGGCCGCCGACTATCGCTTGTGGGCGCGCCATCCGGAAGAAATTTACGAGAGCAACGTCGAAGGAACACGGCGGCTTTTTGAAATAGCCGCACGCGAAGGCGTCGAGAGGATTGTTTATACCAGCACTGTGGCCACCGTGGCCGTGCCGAACCACGGCGATGCGCTGCCCAACGAAGAGACCAGGGCCACGCTCGATGAGATGATCGGCCACTATAAGCGGTCAAAATTTATGGCGGAAGAGGAAGCACGCAAAGCGGTCGCTAGCGGAGTACCCGTCGTGATTGTGAATCCCACTACGCCTGTGGGGCCTGGCGACTGGAAACCCACGCCAACCGGCCGCATCATCGTCGATTTCCTGAACGGCAAGATGCCTGCGTATGTGGACACCGGCTTGAATCTCGCGCCGGTGGAGGATGTGGCTGCAGGACATTTGCTGGCAGCAGAGCGCGGCCGGATCGGCGAGCGTTACATTCTGGGCGGCCGCAACATGACCCTCAAGCAAATTCTCGATGCTCTCGCCGTGATTACGGGGCGTCCCGCACCGCGCGTGAAAATTCCGCACGTGGTGGCGTTGGCCGCGGGCTACGCGGACGAGTTTTTCTCGAGGCTTACCGGCCGCGAGCCGCAAATTCCTGTGGAAGGCGTAAAAATGTCGCGGCATCGCATGTTTGTGGCCAGCGACAAGGCCGAAAGGGAATTGGGCTACAAGCCCGGGCCGGTGGAAGCCGCGCTGGAGCGAGCGGTCCGCTGGTATGGGTCTTCCGGATATGTGCAGGCGCGGGGCGGCAAGGCTGTGGCGCACGCGCAGGCAGCCTAGGATTACGACGTGAGAATCTTGGTTACATTCGCGCTCGAAAATGAATTTGCGCCGTGGCGTTCGCTGCGGAAGTTTCGCCGGGCGAAGTGGGATGCGGCAGATGTGTTTCGCACGGAGATTGGCGGGGCAAACGTGAACGTGCTGCTCACGGGAGTGGGTTCGCGGCAGGCGGCGCTGGCTATGTCCAAAATTAGCTGGGGTGAGCCGGACACCGTGGAATTTTGCGTGTCCGCCGGGCTTGCCGGAGCGTTGCGTCCGCAATACCAGATTGGGCAGATTCTCGTGGCGCGAACGGTGGTGGCGGAGCGAGTCCCTGAAGAAAGCAATGGCCGGGTATTTGAAGGCAGTGCGCCGCTGGTTTCTTTCGCCGAGGATTGCGGCGCTACTGTTGCGGGGTGCTTTTACAGCGCCGAGCGCGTGATTTCGCGCGCCGAAGAAAAGGAATATTTGGGCGCTAGCGCGGATGCCGTGGAAATGGAAAGCTTTTCAGTGCTTTCGCGCGCGCGAGCGAATGGCGTACCGGGCGCAGCCATCCGTTCGATCAGCGACAGCGCCGATGAAGATTTGCCGCTCGACATGAACGGAGTGTTCACCGATACCGGAGTGCTGAGCATTCCGCGGGTGCTGGGACAGGTGGCCTTGCGGCCTCAGGCAATTCCCGGATTGGTGAAGCTGGGGCACAACAGCAAGCTTGCGGCGGAATCGCTAGCGGCTTTTCTGGACCGCTATATCCGTGAACTATCGAAACGCGCGAATGCGCTCGAGTCGAACTCGATAGGAACGCCGAATTAACCGAAACCGATGAGCCAAACCATCACGCACGCTGGATTCGACGAAGCGCTTCCTGAACGCAACACGGCCATGCGCGCCGGCGTTTATCGCGGCAAGGGGCGGGTGGTAGTCGAGTCTGTGCCCATCCCCGAGATCCGCGATGGGGAAGTGCTGTTTCGCGTGGCCGCTTGCGGAATTTGCGGCACGGACATCAAGAAAATTCACCACGGCTTTCTGGCGCCGCCGCAGATTCTCGGGCACGAGCTTGCTGGAACGGTCGTGAAAATCGGCGCCGGAGTGACGAAATTCAAGCCGGGCGACCGTGTGGTGAGCTTCCATCACATTCCCTGCGGAGCGTGCTTTTACTGCGAGCAGAAACTTTTCTCGCAGTGCGCGGGGTATAAGAAAGTGGGGCTTACGGCAGGCTTCGATCCCAACGGCGGCGGTTTCGCGGAATACGTGCGCGCGATGCCCTGGATCGTCGAACGCGGCATGATCCGACTGCCGGACGATGTGAACTTCGAAGAAGCCACATTCGTTGAGCCGGTGAACACCTGCCTGAAAGCCGTGCGCAAGGCGCGCGTGACTAAGGACGAAACGGTTCTGGTGATCGGCCAGGGGCCGATCGGAATGCTTCTGATGATGCTCGCGAAGATTGAAGGCGCCACCGTTTACGCGAGCGATCCCATGCCCGGGCGCCGCGCGGCGAGCCAGCGCTTCGGCGCGGCGCAGGCATTTGATCCGCGCGAAAGCGAATCTGCTCGAAGAAATGAGAGCCCGAACCGGCGGCCGGGGTGCGGATGCCGTGCTTTTGGCCGTGCCCAACGCGTCATTAGTGCCGGAAGCTTTGGCTATCGCCCGGCCGGGTGGACGCGTGCTATTGTTCGCACATAACGACCCGGTTCTGAAGCTGGAGTTTCCCGCGGCGGCTGTGGGAATCGAAGAAAAGGAAATTCTCGGCAGTTATAGCGCTTCGGTGGAAGATCAGGAAGAATCGGCGGCGCTGGTATTCAATCATCAGTTGCCGATGCGGGAAATGATTTCGCATCGCTTTCCGCTGGAGCGAATTGCCGACGCGCTGGAATTGGCGGCTTGCCCGGCGGATGATACTCTTAAAGTGGTGATCGTTCACGAATGAAACAGGACGCGAATGGACATATGACGGCCGCGGTTCTGTACGGCCGCGAAAATATGAAAATCGAGCAAGTAGATATTCCGTCACTTGCGGAAGACGAAGTGCTGGTGCGCGTGGAAGTCGCGCTCACCTGCGGCACGGATCTGAAAGTCTGGAAGCAGGGATCGCATCCGCGCATGATCCAGCCGCCCGCGCTGTTCGGGCACGAGCTCGCCGGCGTGGTGGAAGAAAAAGGCAGCGCGGTAAATGACGGCGTGCACACGGGCATGCGCGTAGTGCCGTCGAATTCCGCGCCCTGCAATGTGTGCCTGTATTGCCGCAAAGGGCAGCCGAATCTTTGCGAGGATCTGCTGTTCAACAATGGCGCGTACGCGGAGTACATTCGCATTCCGGGGCGGATCGTGCAGCAGAACATGCTGGAAATTCCGGACTCCGTTCCGTTCATGGATGCGGCGATGGTCGAGCCGCTGGCCTGCGTGCTGCGCGGCGTGCATGAAATCGAATCGTAACGAAGGCGATACGGTTGTTGTGATCGGTTGCGGGCCGATCGGATTGAAATTCATGCGCATGCTTTCCGCGCGCGGCGTGCGCGTGATCGCGCTGGGCAAGCGCAAAAGCGCAAATCCGCGCAGCCGAGCGATTGGGCGCCACTGCGGCGTTCGATGTGGCCGAAATCGAAAATCCCGTCACGCTGGTGCGGCAGCTTACCGAAGGCGGGCGTGGCGCGGATGCGGTGATCGAAGCGGTAGGCTCGGCCCAAACCTGGCAATGGGCGCTGCAGATGGTGCGCAAGGGCGGCACCGTGAATCTTTTTGGAGGTTGCCCGCAGCGGCACGCAGGTGAACTTCGATCCGGCGGCGCTGCACTATTCCGAAATCACCATCAAGTCGACGTTTCACCACACGCCGCGGTTCATCCGCGAAGCGCTCGACACCATCGTGCGCGGCGAAATTCGCGCCAGCGACTTCATCACCGGCGAAGTGCCGCTCACGGAACTGCCGCACGTGTTCGAGCATATGAAGCAGCGGAACGGCGAGTTGAAAACCGCCGTGATTCCATAGCATTCGTTCGCCGGCGGGTTCGACAACACTTTCACTTTTCATGTTCACAGCCCGAGACAGGGCTCCATGCTGCCCACACCTGAACTAGAAATCGCACGCAATCTTCCGCCGGATGGCTGCGCGCCTGCCGAAGCCGAGCGCTACACGCGCTGGCTGGCCACGCACCACTACGAGAATTTCAATGTGGTGTCCTGGCTGCTGCCGAAGCGCCTGCATCAGCATTTCTACAATGTTTACGCGTATTGCCGCTGGTCGGACGATCTCGGCGATGAAGTGAGCGACGCGGCGCGCGCGCTCTGCAGTTGCTCGATGCCTGGGAAGAGGAACTGCGGCTGGCTTATCGTGACGACCGGCATGCCTTCGCATCCCGTACTGATCGCGCTTCGCGAAACGATTCGCGCGAAACAGATTCCCATCGAGCCCTTCAGCGATCTGCTGCGCGCTTTCCGCCAGGACCAGCACGTGCATCGCTACGAGACCTGGGACGGAAGTTCTCGATTATTGCGTCTATTCGGCGAATCCTGTCGGGCGGTTGGTTCTTTATCTTTGCGATTACCGCGATGCGGAGCGGCAGCGGCTTTCCGACTGCACCTGCACGGCACTGCAGCTCGCGAATTTCTGGCAGGATGTTTCGCGCGACCTGGAGAAGGGACGAATCTATATCCCGCTGGAATCCATTCGCGAACACGGATTGGAAGAGAACGACATCGTTTCGCGTCAATTTGATGAGCGCTACGTCAGGCTGATGAAATCGCTGATCGCGCGCACACGAGAACTTTTCGCGGCGGGCGCTCCGCTGGCCACGCAAGTTGACGGGAAGTTACGCATCGACATCGAGCTGTTCAGCCGGGGTGGTCTCGCGATTTTGGATGCGATCGAAGCGTCCGGGTACAACACGCTGCAGGACCGGCCGGCGCTGTCGAAATGGTCAAAGATGCGGCTGATCGGTGGTGCGCTGGTTTCACGCGATTTCGGAAAACCGTCCGCGGCTTTGAAGCAAACACCGCACATGGAGGCGAAACAGCACGCAACGCGCGTCAGCATGTGCCCAGCGCCGAGGCCATTCGCGAATCCTACGCCGAGTGCAACCGCATCTCGCGCGAGGCGAACAGCAGCTTTTATCTGGCGTTTTTCGGCCTGCGCAAGCCCAAGCGGAATGCGCTTTGCGCGCTCTATGCGTTCATGCGGCTGGTGGACAACATTTCCGACGAACCCGGCGATTTGGATTCGAAGCGCCGCGGCTTAGCTCGCTGGCGGGGCCTGCTCGACGAAGCGGCCGCCTGGAACACCGGTGGTCATCCCATTCTGCCCGCGCTGGCCGATACGATGTCGCGTTTTGAAATTCCCACGCGCTATTTCCACGACCTGATTCTTGGCGCGGAAATGGATTTGACGATCGATTCGTATGCAACCTTTGACCGCTTGGCGGAATATTGCTATCGGGTGGCGGGGACCGTTGGGCTCACTTGCACTACACGTGTTCGGATTCCACGATCCGAAGGCTCCCGATCTGGCCGAGCGCCTGGGGCTGGCGTTTCAACTTACGAACATCATTCGCGACGTGCGCAGCGATTACGAAATGGGCCGCGTGTACGTTCCGCAGGAGGATCTGGATCGTTTCGGCTGCCGCGCGAAGGATCTCGCCGGCCCGGTGTCCGAGGCGCTGCAAAGCTTGCTCGAGTTTGAAGCAGACCGCGCCTGGCGGCTGTATGAGGAAGGCGCGCAACTCGCGCATCGCGTGGATGCCGACAGCCGCGCCACGCTTGTGGGCGCTGATCCGCACTTACAGCACTTTGCTCGCGCGCATCGAAGAGCGTGACTTCGACGTGTTTTCTTCGCGCGTGTCGCTTGTCCAGCGCGGAAAAAATTCAATACCTGCTCACGGCGGGAGTCAGCGGTTGGTGGAAGAAGGATGCCCTCGCAAAGCGTACTGGTGATCGGCGGCGGCTTGGCGGGGATGTCCTGCGCCGTCGCGCTGGCTGAAGCGGGCTTCCGCGTCCGCCTGCTGGAAAAGCGTCCGCACCTGGGCGGACGCGCCACTTCCTACACGCTGCCCGACGGCAGCGAAGTGGATAATTGCCAGCACGTGACGCTGGGTTGTTGCACCAATCTCGCGGATTTTTACCGGCGCGTGGGAGCAAGCGAAAGCATTCGGTTCTACGGCCGGCTCTACTTCGTAGATCGTGGCGGGCGTCGTTCGACGATCGAGAGTTCGTGGCTGCCGCCGCCGCTGCACATGGCTCCGGCATTCGCCATGTTCGGCGCGCTGAATCTAGCCGACAAGCGGGCCATCGCGCGGGCGCTCCTCGCGATTGCCACTTCCGGAGGGCATCCAGCCGGCGGCGATGGGGTCAGCATGCTCGACTGGCTGCGGCAGATGCGGCAGACGCCTGGAGCCATCGAGCGTTTCTGGCGCGTGGTGCTGGTCAGCGCGCTGGATGAGGAGCTTTCGCGCACCGACGCGCGCTATGGAATTGACGTTTTCTGGAAGGCGTTTCTCGGCAATCGCAGCGGTTATCGCGTGGGTATTCCCACCGATACCGCTCGCGCAATTGTATGAAGGCTGCCGCGAAGCCATAACGAAAAGGGGTGGGGAAGTGATGCTTCGCGCGGGCGTTCGCGAAATTCGCCTGAAAGACGGCCGGTTTGCCGCTGCCATCCTGGAGGATGGCTCCGAAGCGTTCGCCGATGCTTGCGTTGCGGCCGCTCCGCACAGCACGCTACTCGATCTGCTGCCGGAAGGTGGCTCGGGCGGATTCGCTTGGCTGGACGGATTACGGCATTTGAAGACATCTCCCATCACGAGCGTTCACTTCTGGTTTGACAGCCAAGTGATGACCGAGCCGTTCCTGACCCTGATGGATCACACCACCCAATGGATCTTCAATAAGACGCTGCTTTCGGGCACGGATGAAACCGGCCAGCCTGGGGCGCATCTAACAGGAGACGGTGTTCGTGGGCCCACGTCCAACGGCCAGTATCTGCAACTGGTCATCAGCGCCTCCTACGATTTGGTGCCGCGAACGCGCCAGGAAATCATCGAGCTCTGCCGCCGGGAATTAGCCGACGTCCTGCCTGCGACACGAGACGCAAAAGTCCGAAAGGCAACGGTTATAAAAGAAGTGCACGCGACGTTCTCCCCGGAGCCGGGTGTAGACCGCTGGCGGCCGGGCCAAAACATCGGAATCGACAACCTATTTCTTGCGGGGGATTGGACGCGCACGGGCTGGCCTGCCACAATGGAAGGCGCGGTCCGCAGCGGATACCTCGCCGCCGAGGCGGTCGCGGCGCAATTCGGCGCCCCGCATAAATTCCTTCAGCCGGACTTGCCTTTTGAAGGTCTCAGCAAAATTTGGGCCGGGAAGCATCGAACCGTTGAAGCGGACCGGGATTTTGGCAGCGCTCAATCCCATTCCTTGAATGGCGTGGGCGCTGAACAGTTTCGATGAATCGCAGGGCGCAGGTGTTTGAACCTGCGTGGAGGTTTTGATGGACAGGAAATACAAACAGAAGGGGTATCGCGATCGCGATGCGGAAGAGCGCAAGCGGGAGCGGGGCGAGCATCGCGAACACCGCCCACCGGAGCCGAAGCCCAGGCCGCATGACATGCTCGGCCCGCGCACGCCGCGCATGGTAGGAACCGTCACGAGGGCGCGATGTTCCAGTTGCGGCGCGGCGCTGCCTCCGAATTTCGACGTGAATACCGAATGCCCGAAATGCCACGCCGCGCTGCATAGCTGCAAGCAGTGCGTTCATTTCGATACAGGCCGCCAGTTCGAATGCACGCAGCCGATCCCCGAGCGTTTTGCAAAAAAGGACGCGAAGAATAATTGCAAATTCTTCGCCTTTCGCACGACCGTGGAGAAAGATACATCTCCAGTGACCTACGTCACCAACACCCCGCCGCCCAGCAACGCCGCGCGGCCGACCGATGCACGCAAAGCCTTCGAGGATCTCTTCAAAAAGTAAGCCCGCATAGGCCACTTCGCATGCTGTAGTCGTTTGCGCGGCGTCCATCCATGAAATACTGCAGTGTTTTTTTCGCCACATCTCCTGATTGAAACACGAATACGACGGGGTTATGCTGAAAGCGTGTCCGCATGAGAGTCCCCCTTCAGACGCAAAATCCACAGAGAGCCGGGTGCTTCGATGAAAATCGTCTACACGCGTATTCCTGCAGAGTCTCGCCAAACGGTGGAGGCTGAATTCGAACGTCACCGGGAGAAGCTCGAAAAACTTCTGAAACATTACGATCCCGACCTGGTGGAATTGCAGGGAACAATCGAGACAATCGCGCGCAAAAAAGAATTCGAATTGTCGTTGAACTTGGTCATTCCGACGGGCCCGTTGCATGCCACGGGAGTGGGCTCGGATATTCCCTCCAGCACCAAAGCCGCATTCGCCGAAATCGAAGCGCAGATCAAAAAACATCAGCAGAAGTTGCGCAAGGACTACGTGTGGAAGCGCAAACGCGGTCGCGGCGTGCCGAAGCTCGGCGAAGTCGCCACGGATTAGAGGCTCGGTAATCGCCCGGAACAATTTCGCGGAAGAATCGCACGAACAGCCCCGTGGATGCGTGGACGGAGGCGCGCATGCAGTGGGCCCAGTAAGCGAAGAGTCCACCGCAGGCGGACAAAATCGAATCCGTATGCCGGCTGATTGATTCTTCAGGCGATGAGTTGCGACGGGCGGCGCGTTAGTGATTGACCAGAAAGGCGAGCGAGCCGCCTGGTACTCTCCACACGTCATGGCCCTGAGAGCGAAACTCATTGAGCCATTGCGTGACGCCGTTTACTCCACAGCGGCCGTAGTCGTGCCAGGCAATAATCCCACCCTTTCGAGTGCACTTCATGGCCTGCATCGTGTCGTTTTTGACGTATTCGTAGGAATGGGCGCCGTCGATGAAGAAGAGATCGATGGAGTTTGCGAAGGGAGAGAAGTCGAAGGTGGCGCTGTCCCCATAAAGCGGACGAATCCTGGATGCTTCCGGCAGGCCCTCAAATATGAGCATCCTCTTCTTACCCTCCGCAGCAATCCGCCGGTCGACCTCCGTGGTTTTCAGATGAGGCGAATCGGCGAGATCGAGCGTGAATACGTTCGCTTGAGGCGCATTCAAGGCCATCTGCAGAGTTCCAGAACCGTGTAAGGTGCCGATCTCGAAAATTTTCCGTGGCTTGGTGGCGGCACATAGCATGCAGAGGGCGATCAAGTCAGCCTGCAACGAGGCAACCTGGGTGAACCAGTCTCTAGTAGCGATGGGATGCAGGATGACCGGAATGTCCGAGGTGGCGTTGAGAACCTCCCATACGTTTCGCTGGGGCAGATCGCCATTGGGCCGGAGCATGCGGGCGAGAAACCGGCATTCGTTCACATAGCCCACGGCTTTGACCGGGGTTGGCAGAAAGCCGAATGTCTCCAAATTGCCACCTAGCAGCAGGTTCTTTGCAGCGATGATCGATTCTCTGAACATTGTTCGCCTTGAGTGGAACCAACGATACCTACGGCAAGACAGCAATTATACTGCAAGGCCTGTGCGAATCGAAAAGGCCGGCGGAGGCAAAGCGAAGGCTTTCTGTTATGTGCACCGGTCGTTGACGAAACACGTGGGATACAGATAGGGAAGCTTCTTGCCAGCGGTCACCTGATCGGCGTCCAGCTGCGCGAGGCACTTGGCTAAATCCATCCGTAAGGAGCCGATGGTTGAAGATTTTGGTAGGGGCGGTGGGGATCGAACCCACGACCTTCGGCTTAAAAGGCCGCTGCTCTACCACTGAGCTACGCCCCTGATCCTGGCGTCCGATGCGCGAGACGTAGTTTTACGCTGACCGGAACCTGTGGTGAATGCAAGTAAGTTTAGCATGAGCGCCGCGAAACGCTCGACTTGGTCTGATATTTCGTGGCATCACATCCGCGTGGTTCTTTTCCCATCTCGCGCAAATCTTCGTTTCGCTAACCTTCGGTTTTCAGAAGGTAAGCGAAAATTCGGCGACTTCTATCGCGGTGTTGAAGCCCCCGGGATAACGCACCCTGCGCAAAACCAGCGGCTTGCTTGATGGGAAGACCCACTGGCAGGAGGCCAAATGCGGCGATGCGTTCGCACCGTTCCGCCACTGTTGTAGCTAGCGCGCGCCTGTGGCGCGATTCTCAGTAGTCAACCACGTGTGCCCTGGCCAAGCTTCCTAATACCACTTCGGCATCGGCCAGAGTGGCGCCTTCATTTAAATGGGCGTAATAAACTTGTAGTAGTCTCATCGATTGCCATGGCGAACTCTACCCTAACCGAGAAGCTTCGTGAGCAATTGGCCGGAAGACAATGGCCATCCGCCATCGACTCGCTGCAATCGCTCGGGCCGGGCCCCGCGGCAGACTTGATGCTGGCTCTGCCCTACGAGCAACAGCGCGCGCTTTTTAGCCAGCTTCCCTACGATCTCGCTGCCCGGCTGATCGCGCATTTCCCTTACTACCACGCCTATGTGTTGCTGCACGCCCGGCCGCTGCGCGAACTGCAGGCGATCGTCAACGCCATGAATTCCGGCGATCGCGACCGCTTCCTCGACGAGCTTCCAGAAGAAGCCTGGCAATTTCTGATGAATGAATTATCGGTGCCGGTGCCAGCGGAGCCAGTGGAAGCTGAACCGTTTGGTGCGAGCCAGGGGCTGCCGGGTGTAGTCGAAGAACCCCTTCCGGCGCCGCGGCACGAGGCCATCATTGAGGCGCTTGCGGTCGAAAAGAGTTTTCGCCAGCCGGAGGGCAGATCCATTCAGGTAATTGCGGCAACGAACCTTTCTGTCGAAGCCGACACCATCACGGCTCTGCTCGGCCCTTCCGGTTCCGGCAAATCCACACTGCTTCGAATGCTTTCCGGTCTCGGCGAGCCAACCGCCGGAGAGGTTCTCTGGCACGGAAAGCGGGTCTCGCAGTGCGCGCCGAATGTGGCCATCGTTTTCCAGAGCTTTGCGCTGTTTCCTTGGCTTACCGTTTTGGAAAACGTGGAAGCGCCGTTGCTCGCCCGCGGCATGTCCCACCGCGAACGCCATCGCGCGGCGTTGCGCTCGCTCGTAACGGTCGGTTTGAAAGGTTTTGAGAACGCCTATCCCAAGGAACTTTCCGGCGGCATGAAACAGCGCGTCGGGTTTGCGCGCGCCTTGGCCGTCGAGCCGGAAGTTCTTTTTATGGACGAACCTTTCTCCGCGCTGGACGTGCTCACCGCCGAGAATCTTCGCGGCGAATTGCTGGATCTCTGGCTCGCCAGAAAAATTCCCACGCGCAGTATTTTTATCGTGACCCACAACATTGAAGAAGCCGTGCTGCTGGCGGACCGCATCATCGTCCTCGGGCGCAACCCAGGACGCATTCGCGCCGATTTTCGCGTTGCCTTGCAGCAGCCGCGCGACCGCAAATCCGCGGCCTTTCTGCTCTACGTGGATTACATCTACAAAGTCATGACGCAACCGGACCTGACGCTTCCACCACCTACGGGCTTCGAGAAACAGGCCAAGCCTGCTCCGCAAGCCCTGCCGCATGCCCGGCCCGGCGGCATAACCGGCTTGCTCGAGTTGCTGCTCGACCGTGGAGGCGGCGAAGACCTGTATCACGTTGCGGAGGATCTTCATCTCGAAGTGGACGATTTGCTTCCGATCGTCGAGGCCACCACGCTGCTGGGCTTTGCCAAGGCCCAGGAAGGCGACGTTGAAATCACCCCGGAAGGGAAGGCTTTCGCCGAGGCGGACATCGAGACGCAAAAGCGTATGTTCCACGATGCCGCCCTGGCGCACGTCCCGCTTCTTCAGCAGATTCAGAAGACACTGGAAAGCAAATCGGACGGCTCCATGCCGCTGCAGTTCTTCCACGACCTGCTGGACGAGCACTTCTCCGAGGAAGATACGCAGCACCAGATCGAGACCGCGCTTAACTGGGGCCGCTACGGCGAACTCTTTTCCTACGATCCCGAAACCGATCGCCTGCATCTCCACCGCACCGCGCAGCCCGAAGCGGCCGTGGATGATCACGGCGCTGCACCCATGACCATTCGCTTCGGCAAATTGTCGGCGCGATTGCCCCGCTGGGGCCAGCTTCCGGCGCACGCGCCCTCCCTCCTTCGCGAGTTGCCGATAATGCTGGGAGGACTGGCTCTTTTCTACGCGCTCCTCGCTGTTGCACGCACCTGGATCGCGCCGGTAAACGGCCAGGCCGAAATCAGCCTCGCGCCCAGCGCGCTTCCGAAATACGCAATGTATTCGGTACTGCGCATCGCCATCGCCTATTTCATCAGCCTTGGTTTCGCAATTGTTTATGGCTACGTCGCCGCTTACAACCGGCGCGCGGAGCGCTTTATGGTCCCGCTGCTTGATACGCTGCAATCGATTCCGGTGCTCAGCTTTCTCCCCGGCGTGATGCTTTCCATGGTGGCTCTGTTCCCTACACGGCAGTTGGGTATCGAACTCGGATCGATTCTGCTGATCTTCACCGGGCAAGTGTGGAACATGGCCTTCAGCTTCTACTCATCGCTCAAGAGCATTCCGCGCGAGATGCAGGAAGCCGCCCAGGTTTACCGCTGGAGCTGGTGGCAAAGGTTCGTGCAGATGGAATTGCCTTACTCCGCCATTGGGCTCATCTGGAACTCCATGATGTCGGTCGCCGGCGGCTGGTTTTTCCTAATTGCCTGCGAGATGTTTGTGCTGGGGAATCGCGACCTGCGGCTTCCGGGACTTGGCTCCTACCTCCAGACCGCGGCGAATGCAGGGAACACCCGTGCCATTTTATGGGGACTGGCGGTGATGATCGGCGTGGTCGTGTTGATCGACCAATTGATCTGGCGTCCGGTGATCGCCTGGGCCCAGAAGTTCAAATTCGAGCAGGTCGAAGTCAGCCGAAGAAGTGCACTCGCCGGTGTACGAATTCTTGAAGCGCTCTAAAATTTTGCCCGCTATTGCCGGGCTGTCTATCCGGCCGGCTCGCGAGCGCCTCGATCTTTTCTTCGCGAAAAGGCAGGCGGCTGCGGAGCAAAATGAACCCGTCAGCGAGCTCCTCAAAATGGATCACGCGTGTGGTGCTCGCCGCGTTGCTATTGGCGGTCGCCTACGCTTGCGTCCGCATGATCGCGCTCGTCGGAACGCTCAGTGCAACCGACGTGCGGAGTATTTTTGCCGGCGCTGTCGCTACGTTCCTTCGCGTTGAACTTACCCTGGTACTGGCGGGGCTGTGGGCCATTCCGGCTGGCGTGATCATCGGCCTGAATCCGAAGCTTTCTTCCATCGCGCAGCCGATTGCTCAGATCGCCGCGTCCGTCCCGGCCACCGCGCTGTTTCCTATTATTTTGCTGATGCTTATTCGCGTGGGCGGTGGACTCGGCATTGGCTCAATTGTGCTTCTGCTTCTTGGCACTCAGTGGTACATCCTGTTCAACGTGATCGCCGGCGCCAGTGCAATACCCACCGATCTGAAGGAAGTGTGCAGCCTCTACCGTTTTCCGCGCTGGGAGCGCTGGCGGACGTTGCTCCTGCCCGCTACTTTCCCCTATCTCATCACCGGTTTTGTCACGGCATCCGGAGGCGCCTGGAACGCCAGCATCGTCGCTGAATATTTCCGATTTCGTGGCCAGACTTTTTCGGTCACCGGACTCGGCGCGGTTATCAGCCATGCAACCGACGCCGGCAATTTTCCCATGCTTCTCGGCGCCACCATCGTGATGGCCACCATGGTAGTCACCGTAAACCATTTCCTCTGGCGCCGCCTCTACCGCCTCGCTTCCACCCGCTTCAGCCTTGAGACTTAGTTTCAGCAAACACGACAGACGATCACCCGCCGACGATGGAATCGCCGCGGTGACTCCAACATTTGTGGTGGTGGAAGCTGAACCTATCGCGCGCCGCAATAGCGCTGCACTGAGTGCGGCGTAGAGGCCAAGCCGGGACAATACGAAGCCACGTAGGGTTCCAGCTTGTAGTAAAGGTCGCGCGCAGCGGTCGTTTCACCTGCCTGCCGCGCGTGCGCTGCCAAGGCACGCTGTCCCAGCGCCTGCAGGTCGATGGTTAGCAACTTCCGGTCGCGCACAATGAAGCGCCCTCCCACCATCACGTGCCGCACGCTGAAGCCATCCTCGGTGTAGGCAAGCTGGTTCATATAATTATTGATGGGCAGCCAGTTGATCGACTGCAAATCGAGAAACACCAGGTCCGCTTTCGCGCCTGCGGCGATGCGCCCCAGATGATCTTCGAATCCGAGAGCGCGCGAGCCGCCGCAAGTCGCGGCGCGAAACGCTTCCTGTGAGGTGAGCCACTCGGCCGGATCGGGACCATTCACGCGGGTGACGTAGGAGGTGAGCCGCGTGGCCTCGTACATATTTTGATTGTCCGATGAAGCCGAGCCATCGGTGCCAACCGCAACATTGACTCCGTGCTTCAGCATGCGGCGAACGTCGGGAAGTCCGTTCCCCAGCCGCATATTGCTGCCGGGATTCACCGACACGGAGGCGCCTGCCTTCGCCAAAACATCCATATCGTCGTCGCTCAGCCACACGCCGTGCGCTACCGTGAAATTGCGGCGGATAATTCCCATTTTGTTCAAATACGCCACGATCGAGGAGTTGTAACGCTTCTGCGCTCCGATCAACTGCACCTTGGATTCGGCCACATGGCTCTGAATGCCCAGGCCGGTATCGTCGGCGAGCTTTCGCAGCGCGCGAAGAAAGTCCTCCGAGCAGTGCATGGCGATAGTGGGAGAGATGGCGATGTGCACATAGTCGGAATCGAAACGCGAATTCTTGGCCAGCGCCTCCATCACTTGAAATGTCTTTTCCCAATGCGGCGGCTGGTATGCGCCGACAGCTTTTTGCAGTTCGGGAGGCAGTGCGTCGCGCAGACCCGGCACCGCGTCGTACAAGCCAATGTCCGACATCATGGGCGCCATCGTCACGCGAATGCCCACATCCTGATAGGCCCGGATAGCTTCATGAATTCCCTCGACCGAAAACTCCGGCAATTCGAGGAACAGATCGTAGGCCGCGGTGCAGCCCTTCAGCGCCATTTCCGCTGCATTCAGCGCGGCTGAAATATAGCGGTCTTCCATGGTGCGCTGCCCGGTATTCCAGGGGCTCGCCACCAGAAGAAGTTCAAGCGTCCAGCGGTCTCCGGCGCCCTTGGCCATGGCATTGTGTCCATGTGTATGCCCGTTCGCGAAGCCCGGATGGATCAGCAACCCCGCGCCGTCGAGCTCTAGCGCGTCCGGCGGAGCCTCGACCTTCGGCCCAACCGCGGCAATGCTGTCGCCAACAATCAGAATGTCGGCGGCCTCGCCGTGCCAGTTGTCGGCATCCAGCAGTGTTGCGCCGCGTATGACGCAGGGGCGTCCCTTCGAATCCGAAGCCGCCGATATGGAAGTGATCATAAGAGTGAGTCTGCTGCGCCCTCTCCTCGCAACAATTTACATGTAATTTTCAGCGAACGGTAATCATGCCCGTTTTCAGCCGCTGATCCCCAATACAAAATGTGAATGGTAAGGATCGAAAGTTGAATGATCTCAGTGTCGAAAGTTATCGAGTGGCGCGCGGCGCACAGCGTGCCCGGCAGCCCAAAACCGAAGGCGCCACCAGAGTTTCTCTGCTGCGAAATTCATTGTGGAGGTTGCAGGAGAGGAGTACGATGCGCCAAAAATTGAGCCGAATCGGAAATCCCGGTTGAGTGATTCCGTGGATGAACCGGCCATTAAGCGCGAAGAGGTCGTCGATGGATCGAAGAGACGTTTTGAAGATCGCGGCCGCCGGGGCGGCCGGGATGGTCGGGCATCCGGCGATGGCGGGCGAGCCATGGCAAACAGCGCCGCGCCCGGGCGAGAGTTTGCCAACGGCGCCGGGAAAAAAGACACGAACCATCACTTTGGAAGAGTGTTCAAGCGAACCGCGCGAAGCTTCTCGATATTGGCAGCGGCCGCATCGCTGAAATGGATGCGGCGCAAGTTGACGTGCAGGTGTTATCGCTGATGGGCGTGGGCATGGACCGATTGGACGCGGCCGATGCCGTAGCGTTGTCGCACGATGCGAACGACCAGCTTGCTGCCATTGTACAAGCGCACCCGGACCGTTTCGCCGGCTTCGCCAATCTCCCATTGCAACAGCCCGAAAAGGCAGCCGCCGAACTGGAGCGCTGCGTGCGGGAGCTGAAGTTCAAGGGCGCTTTGATCAATGGCGCCACAAGCGGCGTGTTTCTTGACCATCCGCGCTACACGCCCGTGCTCGAGGCGGCGCAGGCCCTTGACGTTCCCATCTGTTTGCACCCCGGACTGCCACCAGCGGCTGTGAGGCAGGCGTAGTACAGCGAATTGCCCCGCGAACTCGGTTTCATACTTTCCCTTCCGGGTTGGGGATGGCATGTGGAAGCCGGAATGCACAGCATGCGCCTGGTCATTTCCGGCGTGTTCGACCGTTTGCCCAGGCTGCAAATCGTGCTGGGGCACCTGGGCGAGGCCGTGCCATTCTTCTTGGTCCGCTCGGAAGGGTTCCTGGCTCCCTGGGCAAAGACGTTGAAGAGACGGATCTCCGATTATTTCCACGAAAATTTTTACGTCACCACGAGCGGATATTTTTCAGTGCCGCCGTTTCTCTGCACGTTGGAGGTTTTCGGCGCGGACCGCATTCTGTTTTCCGTGGATCACCCCTTCAACACCATGGCCCAGGGACGAGCCTTCCTAAACGCGCTGCCGGTGAGCCCCGAAGATTTTGCCAAGATCACATACGGCAACGCAGAACGCGTGCTCAAGCTCTAGGGTTCCGCAGACCTGCGAGATCATTTTTTCTCACTCCAAACAAACACCATCGTTAGAGAAAAGTGTGGACGATCAGGGGATGTGCCGCAAATCACCCATTGAACTGCCTGAAACAAGAAACGGATAAGGGTTTCCGCGCGCCACCGTTTCGTCTGAACGAACTCCCCAGCCTTCCTCAGAAATCGGATCGGCCAGTACGGTAGGCCGCCAGATCGATGTACCAACACTATTCGTCCGTACAGTCGATAGCGGCGTGGTCCAAACCGTATCCTCGGAATGCACAAAGTCCCACATAAAGGCCATATCCGTCTATGCATTCCACAAGATCTCTTTTATTGTTTCTCGCAATGTTGATCCTCGCGGCGCTTCCTGGATCGCTGCCAGCCAGCGCCGCTGCCAGCCAGGCCACATTCCTCGGCACGGACACCTCGACGCAAGGCAACTGGAAGGGCCTTTACGGCACCGATGGCTACGTCATCGCCAATGATTCGCAAAAGCTTCCCAGCTATGCCACGTTTGCGGTGGAAAATCAGACCGACTACACCTGGGCTTCCGGCACAACGGATGTGAGGGCATTGCAGAGCGGCGTGAACTCCGGTCGAATCGCCTCGACCTGGTACAGCAACACGAGCTTCAACTTTGATCTGAATCTCACCGACGGAAACGCACATAAGGTTGCGCTTTATGCGGTTGACTGGGACAACTTCGAGGGCGGAAGAATCGAAAGCGTCCAGATCGCCGATGCGAGCACCGGCACGGTGCTGGACACCGAGAAAATTTCGGCATTTAACAACGGCATTTACCTGACCTACAACCTTTCCGGCCACGTAACCATCACGGTTTCTTTCGCAGGCGGCGGCAATCCGGTCATCAGCGGTTTGTTCTTCACCGGGGCGAGCATGGCGAAGTTTGCCGGCACGGACACGACTACGCAGGGGAACTGGAAGGGCCTCTACGGCACGGATGGCTACGTCATCGCCAACGATTCCCAGAAAATTCCCAGCTACGCCACATTCGCCGTAGAGAACCAGACCAACTACACCTGGGCTTCCGGCACCACCGATGTGCGGGCGTTGGAAAGCGGCGCGAACTCCGGACGAATTGCCTCCACCTGGTTCACCAACAACACGGCTTTCAACTTTGATCTGAATCTCACCGATGGAAATTCCCATCAGGTTGGGCTGTATGCGGTGGATTGGGACAACTTCGGAGGCGGAAGAATCGAAAGCGTCCAGATCTCCGACGCCAATAGCGGCGCGGTGCTGGACACGGAGAAAATCTCAAAGTTCAACAACGGTATTTATCTGATCTGGAGCATTTCCGGTCACGTGACCATCACTGTCGCCTATGCGGGCGGCGGCAATCCGGTGATCAGCGGCATATTTTTCGCTGCGACGAGCACGGCCAAGTTCATAGACACAGACGCTTCCACGGAAGGAAACTGGAAGAGCGTCTACGGTTCGGATGGGTACGCGATCGCCAACGATTCGCAGAAAATTCCCAGCTACGCCACGTTCGCGGTACAGAACCAGACCAACTACACCTGGGCTTCCAGCACCACCGATGTGAGGGCATTGCAGAGCGGCGCGAACGCCGGAAGAATCGCCTCCACCTGGTACAGCAACAGCTCTTTCAACTTCGATCTGAATCTGACGGACGGAAATTCTCACCAGATTGCGCTGTATGCGCTCGATTGGGACAACTTCCAGGGCGGAAGAATCGAAACCGTCCAGATCGCCGACGCGGCCACCGGCACAGTGCTGGACACGGAGAAAATTTCCGCGTTCACCAACGGCACCTATCTGCTCTGGACCGTTTCCGGCCACGTGAAGATCATTGTCGCTTACGCGGGCGGCGGGAATGCCGTGACTAGCGGAATCTTCTTTGGGAGCGGAGCAGCCGGAAATACCAGCACGAATACTACTCTCCCGGCTACGGGCAGCAGCACCCCTCCGGCGGCGGCTCAAGGCACGATTGCCGTCAGTCCTTCACCGTTTAGTTTTGGCGGCATCAACGTAGGCAGCCTCGCTACGCAAACCTTCACCGTCTCGAATTCCGGAACTGGCACCGTTACTTTTTCGAGTGTCACCGTTGCGGGAGCTGGCCTTACCGCAACCGGAGTTTCCACCGGCACTTCTCTGACGGCCGGACAGTCCGCTACCTTGAGTGTTACCTATAGCCCGGCTTCGGCGGTTGCCTTGGCCGGCGGCGTGACGTTCGTCAGCAATGCATCGAACTCGAACGTGGTGCTCTCGTTAACTGGAACCGGTCTGCCGGCGCCCTCATCGCCGTCCACGATCAACGCCGTAAGTTTTCTCGGCACCGATACGACCACGCAAGGTGCTTGGAAGGGAATCAGCAAGTTCAACACGTCGCCCCCGAGTAGTTCTTTCACTTACGGTAAGGAGGGCAACATTCTGCCGGACACCGAAGCCTGTGATGCCTGCAATCCGTTCCCGGCCTATGTGTCCTTTGGTCCAAACGGTGTGAACCATGCTACGCCCGGCAGCCTTGGCTCGCATCCTTACTCAACGCACGCTTCGGCTGAGCTGGTTCAAGGTCCGGCTTCGGTTATGGGACCCGAGCCCAGCAACACGGGCAACACCAACTATTACCAATGCAATTACACCTACTCCAATCCGGCGATTCCATGGGCGCCCATGGTCGCCTGGACGCCTGCGGTTGATACCAGAGAAATCAGTTCCTGGTATACCTGTGGCGGTCTTTCGTCGTTCTACCTGGAATTCAGTTTCGGCAATGGCACACACAACTTTGAAGTCTACGTGGTCGACGATCAGGCCGGTGGCACGTTGTTGAGAAGCGAGCAACTCCAGGTTCTGGACGGAGACACGGGCGCGGTTCTGTATGACTCCGGGTCTTTCACGAACTTCACAGGCGGCGTCTATTACAAGTGGAGCGTTACCGGCCACGTGAAGGTGAAGGTGATCAACACCAGCACGAACGGAACGGTGGCCGTCATCAACGGGGTGTTCTTCAATTAGCTGATGTGGATATTCCGGGATACAGACCCAGACCGTTCGGGTATTCGAACGGTTGATGGAACTCCACCACAGGAAAAACGAAGCTTTTCGGTCGCCTGCGAAAACCTAGTCGTCGCCTGCGAGCGGTTGCGGGCTCGACCCGCCTGGTGTCGGCGGAATGAATGGAGTCTTCGTCGCGATTACCTTCTTGCGTGACTTGGGAACCGACGGCGCCGCTGCCGGTGCGTCATCCATCGGAAGTTTCGTGCGGCGAATGCCGTCGTAAGAATGCAAAGCTGCAGCTACCGCGCCAGCCGTCGGCACCAGCCCAATTTCGCCCGCGCCTTTCGCGCCATAGCCGCCCACTTCATCCGGCACTTCGATCAGAATCACATCCATGCGCGGCGTGTGCTTCGCCTGCAAAATTCCTGTGTCGCGTAGCAGCAGGGAATCGGGCACGCTGTTCGTTGAGCGGAAATCTTCCGATAGCGCATAACCCAGCCCCATGTGCACGCCGCCTTCGATCTGTCCCGCGCACGCTTTCGGATTGATGGCGTGGCCTACGTCGTGGGCCGCAACCACGCGCTCCAGCCGGCCTTCATCGTCCAGAATCACAAGTTGTGTCGCGTAGCTGAACGTCAAATGCGTGGTCGGATTCGTCACCGCATCCGGCGTTCCAGGGCGGGTGGTGAAGTCGCACACATAGTCGCCGCGGTATTCTCGCCCGGCAAGCTTTTCAATCGGCGTGTTCTTCAAATCCGCCGCAAGTTCACCCGCGGCGCGCTGTGCCGCCGCGCAGCTTAGAGTTGTTGCGCGGGAAGCCCACGTCTCGCCGCATTTTGCGCCAATATTCTTGTCCCAGTGGACGTTCATGACATCCGGCGACAATCCCGTCTCTTCGCAAACTGCTTGCCGCACTGTGGTGAAAAGCCCCTGGCCCATTTCCGTATAGCCAGTGAGAATTTCGATCTTCCCGCCTTCCTGCACGCGAATCAGCACGTGGCCGCTGTCGATCGTTCCGTTTCCGATGCCTGTGCTCTTGATGCCGCAGCCGACACCCTTGTATTTCGCGCTTCTTGTAAATATCCTTCACCGCTTCGAGCGTCGCGCGAATGCCCACGCTTTCGCGCATGATCTGCCCGGTTCCGAACGCATCGCCCGGGCCCAGAATATTCCGGTCGCGGATGTCGTAGCCGTCCACGCCCACGCGCTCGGCCAGGAGGTCCATGATTCCTTCCATGGCGAACTGCGCCTGGTTGCTGCCGAATCCGCGCATGGCTCCGCTGGTGGGATTATTCGTGAACACAGCTTTCGCCGTCACATCCACGCTCGGCACGCGATACGGTCCGCACGAGTGGCACGCCGCGCGAAGCAAACACTTTGCCGCCGGTTCCGGCATATGCTCCGGTATCGCCCACGATGCGTACCTTTACCGCGAGCAAATGTCCCTCGGCGTCCGCGCCAACGGTGTACTTCAAATTCATCGGGTGCCGCTTCGGATGCAATTGCGTCGATTGCTTGCGCGTCAGCACCGTCTTCACCGGACGCTTCATCAAATGCGCGGCGAGCGCCGTCTGCACCTGGATCGAGACTTCTTCCTTCGCGCCAAAAGCGCCGCCGCTCGACGCCAGCTCCACTTCGACTTTCTCCATCGGCAGGTTCAGCACGCGCGCGATCTCGCGATGATCGAACGTCGACCCCTGGCTTTGCGAATAAACCTTCACGCCGTCGCCCTGGGGCAACGCCAGGCAAGCTTCGGGTTCGAGGAACGCCGGCTCCACAGCCTGTGTCTGGAACGTCTGCTCGATCACATGCGTCGACTTCGCCAGCGCCGCATCCACGTCGCCGCGCGAGAACGCGATCGCTTCCAGCAGGTTCGGCGCCACGTGCACATTGCCCGGCGCATGCACCTGCGGCGCGCCCGGTTCGAGCGCCGCGAACGGATCGGTCACCGGCGGCAGCACTTCGTATTTGATTTCAACTTTTTCCGCGGCTTTCCGTGCATGAAACTCCGTGTCGGCCAACACCAGCGCGAACATATCGCCCACGCAACACGTCGTCTCGCCTACGGCCACGAAAATCGGCAGGTCCGGAATCGTCAATCCCGTGCCGCGCGGCCCGATCGAATCCTTCGCCGTCAGCACACGCACCACACCCGGCATGTTCTCCGCAATAGACGTATCGACCGCCAGAATCTTCGCTCGTGCGTGAGCGCTCAGCGTCGGTGCCGCGTGCAGCATATCCGGCACGAACATGTCGTCGATGAAAGGTTTCTCTCCGAGTGCCTGGTCGATGCCTTTGTATCGCGAAGGCGAATCACCTACGCCATTCTTGCGGGTCGGTTTCGCGAATTGCGGATTCCGCGAAAGCCCATATTCCTCGCCGAAATAAAAATGCCGGCGTGGCTCGCTGCGCGGCAGGTTGCCGCCGTTCTTATATGCTTCGCCTGCCGTCTGAATGCCATCCAGGATTCGCGCGTAGCCGGTGCACCGGCAAATGTGCCCGGTCAGCGCCTGAGATACCGCGTCGCGATCTTCCGTCTTTCCTTCACGTACCAGATGCGACGCACGCACCAGAATCCCCGGGATGCAAAACCCGCACTGCACCCCGCCTTCCATGATGAACGCATCGCCCAGCGACTTGCGCATCTCCTCCGGCATGCCCTCGAGCGTTTCCACCTCATGCCCTTCCATATTTTCCGGTTTTCGCAGACACGAAAGCGCCGGCCGCCCGTCAAACAATACCGCGCAGCATCCGCACGCCCCTTCTGGAGAGCAGCCATTTTTCGCCGAGGTGATTCCGCAGTTTTCGCGCAGGACTTCCAGGAAGGTCATTCCGGGCTCGTAGTCGGCCGATACCGGCTTTCCATTCAGGACGAAATTGACCCTGGGCATCCGAAACCTCCTGGCCGTGCGAAAGGAATAACTATCGCCTTAAATTATCTCACTTTTCGGGGACTTTCAATGCACCGTCGGTGCGATTTTTGGCCTTCTTTCGTCAGGCAAGCACTTCTCGGTTAACTGACTTATAATCGCCAGGATAGACCGGCTCTTCGCGTTTGTTTGACGTGATTTGTCTGCCGCGGCAGGAGGAATTGCAATGAGAAACGTGAAATTGAATGGCTTGAGTGCTTTGGCTTTGGGTTTGTTTCTCGCCTTTGTTTCCGCGCCCGTCTTCGCCCATCACTCCATGTCTGCCTACGACTCCAGCCGCTCCGTCACGCTGAAAGCCACCATCACCAATTTCGCCTGGACCAACCCGCACGTGCAGATTCAGTTCGAGGTGCGCGACGACAACGGAAACGCTGTGCCCTGGATGGCAGAATGCCCCAGCCCAAGCAGGCTTTCACGTGGGGGTTGGAGTGAAACCACTCTGAAGCCCGGCGATCAGGTGACCATCACCGGAAATCCGGCGAAGGATGGCGCCAAGGAAATGCGTCTCGACTCGGTCACTCTCGCCGACGGTCAGCAGATGACCGCCTACCACCGCTGACTCTCACACAAACTAATTTTTACGACTTGTCATCCCGAGCGCAGCGGTCTGCGCGACCCGGTAAAGGGCGCGGCAGCGCAATCGAGTGATCTGCTTTTTCTTTTGGCCGTTGGGGAGCGAAACCTAGCCCACCAGTTGCTTCATCGCCCAGTCGGGGAATATCGGCTCGCGCATCTCCCGCGGACCGCCCGCATTCGACGCCTGCGCATGGCCGGTGCCTTCCACCATATCCCGCTTCGAATTGGTCGCCGCCTTGTACAAGCGGAACGCGCCGGCCGGATCCATGATGCGATCGTCCTTGCTGTAGCCGATCAGCATTGGGCACTCGATCCGCGTGGCCTTGCCTTCCATGGTGTATGTCATCAGTTTCTTCCGCGCGTCGCCCAGGTCTTTCGCTCCGATGATCCAGCGCACCCGCTCCTGAATCGGCGGGTAATAGTCGAAGAGGTCCGCGCCCAAGTCGTACGAGCCGCTGCTCATCATCGCCACTTTCACTCTGGATTCGCCGGCCGCCGCCCGCGGGACGCCGTATCCGCCCATGCTGATCCCCTGCAATCCGATTTTGGTCGCGTCCACATCCTGCCGCGTTTCCAGATAATCGATCATGGCTTTGATCACGCGGTCGGTGTCCGGCGGCAGGTGCAGATCTTTCAGCCGCAGCGCTCCGCCTTGTCCCGGAAAGTCGACAGCCAGATAGGCCATGCCGCGCGCAACATACGCTGCGCCACCTTGAATCGTGGCTTCCATCATGGTGTCCGCGCCCTCGAAGGGAATCACCACCGGATACTTGGTTCCCGCCGGCCCATTTGGCTTGCGGAAATACCCATCCAGCATTTTCCCTTCATAGTTGATTTGCACTTTTTCGAACGGCGCCTTGGTCTGTTGCCACGCTTTCGCGAAGGTGTCGCGCATCTTGTTGTATGTCGGCAGCATGCGCGATTCGGTCACCGACTGCGGCCAAGCCGCCTCGCGATAGAAGTTCGAAGCCCGCAGGTAATACGTGTTCGCCGTCTGTTTGTAACCCTCAGAGACAGCCTTTTCGGCTAGCCGCTCGTTTCGCTCCGCCACGCGTGTCCACTCCACAATCCACGATTCCAGATTGAACGGCTTCATTCGCTGCGCCACTTCCAACTGATCCGGATCGCTGGTGTACATCGTCTGCGTCAGCCGGATTTCGAGCTGCCCGCCGCCCGGCAAGCCTTTCGCCGGGAACAATTCTTCCTCCGAACGTCCGCCCACTTCGCCTTTGCTGCCCGCTTCCGAGCCGGCGTCCTGGGCACGCAGTGCCGGGGCCAGCAACCCTGAGAACATCGGCGCGCCCGCCGAAAGCAATCCCCACTTCACCAAATTTCTCCGGCTCAAATTTCGCAGCAAATCCATGGTCTTGCCTCCTTACGGGTGCGCACCGATTGGCCTTATCCTGCAACGCCGAGCACGGCCAGGCGCTTTATGATTGGCGGAACTATAACACGCCTTTTATTGCCGTCGCAGTGAACTTTCTCTTTCCCCAGGCAACTAAGGCGTTCACGTTCGCCTCCGGCACAAAATGCTTGACGCGCCCTTCCGCTGTCGGTATCAATAGGCCGCATAGCTCCCCGTTTTCGTAAGCGGTTTTCGTGGACCGTTTTCGTGAACTCTTTTTGTGCACCCTTTTTTGGGGCCCTTTTGGGGGGACCCTTTCTGGGGAAATGACTCGTGGAATTATTCAAGGAGATTCAACCATGGCCACCTCCGATGCCGTGCGCTCCGCCTTGCGTCCTGGCGGCGGTCCTGCCGTAAAGCTTCCCTTTTACAGGACTCTTTGGGGGCAGGTGCTCATCGGCGTGGCCCTCGCGATCGTTTTGGGTTATCTCAAGCCTCATACTGCCGTGGCCATGAAACCTCTGGGCGATGCCTTCATCCGCCTGATCACCATGATTATTACCCTGGTGATCTTCTGCACCGTGGTTACTGGCATCGCCGGCATGGAAGACATGAAGAAGGTCGGCCGCGTTGGCGGCAAAGCCCTGCTCTATTTCGAGATCGTCTCGACCTTGGCTTTGTTGGTCGGATTGGTCGTAGGCAACGTCGTGCACACCGGCGCTGGTTTTAACGCCGATCCCGCCACACTCAACATGAAGGCCGTGGCCGGTTACGCGGGCGCCGCCAAAGCGCAGGGCATCAGCGATTTCCTCATGCACATCATCCCCACCACCGTTGTGGACGCCTTCGCCCGCGGCGACATTTTAGAGGTGGTCTTCGTGGCCATTCTCTTCGGCTTTGCCATTTCGGCCATGGGCGAGCGCTGCAAGCCTTTGGTCGACATGTTTAACGGTCTGACCCAGGCTGTCTTTGGCGTCGTCAACATCGTCATGAAATTTGCTCCCATCGGCGCGTTCGGCGCCATGGCTTTCACCATCGGACAGTACGGCATTAATTCGCTTGGCCCGCTGGCGAAATTCATCGGCGTATTCTGGCTCACAGCATTTCTCTTCATCGTCATCGTCATGGGCGCCATTGCGCTTGCCGTCGGCTTCAACATTTTCAAATTCCTTGGTTACATCAAGGAGGAGATCGTTCTGGTTTTGGCCACCAGTTCCTCGGAAACCGCCTTGCCCACGTTGATGGAAAAAATGGAGCGCCTCGGCTGCTCGAAATCGCTCGTGGGCCTGGTCGTCCCTACCGGCTACACCTTCAACACCGACGGCAGCAGTATGTACATGACCATGGCTGCGCTGTTCGTCGCGCAAGCTACTAACACTCATCTCACGCTTACCCAGCAATTGACGATTTTCGCCGTCGCCGTGCTTACTTCCAAGGGCGCGGCTGGCGTCCAAGGGGCCGCCTTCATCGCGCTGGTCGGAACGCTGATGGTCATCCCCAGCATTCCGGTGGCGGGGATGGCCCTGATCCTCGGGATCGACCGCTTCATGAGTATGTGCCGCGCCACCGTCAACATGGTCGGCAACGGCGTAGCTACAATCGTAGTGGCTCGCTGGGAGCACGAACTCGACATCGCTACTCTCCAGAAAAATATGGGACTTTCCTTCGAAGCAGCCACCGCAACCGAGCCCGAAGTGACTCTTCCTGCGTCGCTCGCCGCAGCCAGCAGCACGAAGACAGCGGAAGGGTAGTTCGGTCTTCCTTCGCCGTTTAGGCAGTTTCGCCAGACCTGACTGGTTCGCAAGTGTCTCATCATGAGACACTTGCGCTCAGTTCAAAACGCATCCGTACGCCCGGCATTGCTTGACACCCCAAAATCCACAGAATACCCTATAGCGCCGACGGGCACTTACCCTCGATGGTATAGGTCTGAAGTAGGCGGCAAGTCACCAGAAAGAGACGGGCTCCCATGGAAGAAATCATCAACGCTGCAATCGACATGCTCAACAGACAAGGTCACACCGTACGTGCTCAAAACTCGAAGAAGACTCAATTTGAAATCAATGGGCTGCCGGTGACTCGCCAGGAAATTCTGGAACTGGTCAACGGCACCTACTCAGTCGAAGATTTACAACGGCAGGCCCAGCAGAACCGAAAACAACGCAGTCAAACCAACGGGAGGTGAAAAGCATGGCTAGAAAGTCGTCGTCTTCCAAGCGCAGCCGTTCCAAATCCAACAATGCCCGAGGGCGCAACCGCCGCACCAGCCGGAATCAGTCCACGCAGACCCGCTCCATCGAAAAACCGGAAAGCACGCCAGGAAACATGCCCGAAAACATGAAAGACGAAGCCGAATAGCATTTTCGTCGAGGCCACCCAGCCGCCTCGTCTTCTCTCCCGTTTCGAGTCTCCCTCCTCTTCATTCCCCATCGGTTATCTGCGGCAGAATAATTCTTTGTCCGGCGTTCATCCTTGAGCTAAACCGTGACCTCCGTCACTTCCGCCTGTGACCCGCTTCCTCCTCCTCCAGCGCGTCTCGGAAGTAAAAATAGAACAGCAGCGCATCAAAGGAGCACTCAATGAGTACCGCACCGTTTGAAACCCTTCCCAGCCACGAATTGACCTCTGCGACTTCCATGAAAGCTCTTGTTTTTCGAGGCGTAAATAAGATCGCCATTGAAGACGTGCCGATTCCCAAGCCTGGCCCCGGCGAAGCCGTCATCCGCGTCACTCTAACCACTATTTGCGGCACCGATCTTCATATCGTTCGCGGCGAATATCCGGTGAAATCGGGCCTGATCATCGGCCACGAGCCGGTCGGCGTTATTCACGAGCTCGGCATCGGCGTCACCGGATACGAGACTGGCGACCGCGTTCTCGTCGGCGCCATCACTCCCTGCGGCCAGTGCAATGATTGCCTGCGCGGGAATTTGTCCCAGTGCGGCGGTCCGATCGGCGGATGGCGCTTTGGCAACACCATCAACGGAGCGCAATCTGAATACGTGCTGGTGCCTTTCGCCCAGGCGAACCTGGCGAAAATTCCCGATGACCTTCGCGACGAACAGGTTGTTCTGCTCTCGGACATTGCTTCCACCGGAATCTCCGCCGCGGAAAGCGGCGAGGTTCGCATCGGCGATTCCGTCGCAGTCTTCGCGCAGGGGCCCATCGGCCTTTGCGCCACTGCGGGCGCGCGGCTCAAGGGCGCCAGCCTAATCGTTGGCGTTGAATCGGATCCGGTTCGCGCGAAGATGGCCAGGAAAATGGGGGCCGACGTGGTCGTGAACCATCTCGAGCACGACGTGATCGCAGAAATTAAGCGCCTCTCCGGTGGGAAGGGCGTTGACGTGGCCATCGAAGCTCTCGGCACCCAAGCCACATTCGAGAACGCTCTGCGCGCCTTGCGTCCGGGCGGAACGCTTTCAAGCCTCGGCGTCTATTCCGGAAAGCTTTCGATTCCGCTCGAGCCTTTCGCTGCCGGGCTCGGCGATTACAAAATCGTCACCACGCTTTGCCCGGGAGGCAAGGAACGCATGCGCCGCCTGATGGAACTAGTTCGGCATGGCAAGCTGGACCTGACACCGCTGCTGACACATACGTTCCCGCTGGACCGCATCACCGAAGCCTATGAATTGTTCGGGAATCGGCGTGACGGCGTGATCAAAGTCGCCATTCGTCCGTAAAGGGGGCAGGGAAGTAAAAGAAGGACGGCGGGCGGTTCGGGGGAACCGCTCGCCCTCGGGAATATTTAGAAGAATTTCTACCCTGTCTCAGGGGCAGGTGGCCGCGATGTGCTTCATCGCCGTCACCTTCATGTAGTGAGGCGCTTTTGGCACGTCCTTGTTTTCCTTCATTGCTTCGTCTGCGGGAACGGCTGTGCCGGTGATTTCGACTTTATGGCCGACGTGTGGAGCAAGGTTCGGAGTCGACGACACGATTCCTACCGTCTTCGGTCCCTTTTCGAGATCGGTGAGCATGTAAGAACCAGGCGTGGGTCCTGCCTTCAAACAGCCGGTCATGCTGTGAACCTTGGGAGCTTCCTGGGTCTTCACTCCCTGAGCGAACAGAAGCACGCTACAGAGCATCAACCCTACCAATACCGAACGTTTCATTACTGCCTCCTGATGCGCAACTTCGATTTTGGCCCTACTGCTTCGCGCATCGTATCGCTTCTTTCCTCCCGAGACAACGAATTTGCACCCGAGTTCCGGCCGGTTCGTCTTGCTGAGCCTGAGAGTGGGCTCCGCCTCAACACTATTCGCTGGTCAGCAGCGACAACACCCGTTTAATATAATCCGGCATGGCGTCTCCTTATCGCATCAACCTGCCGGTTTATGAAGGCCCGCTCGATCTTCTGCTCGACCTGATCCGCAAGCAGGAGATGGACATTCACGACATCCCCATCGCCAAGGTCACCGAACAGTATCTCGACTATCTCCATCAGCTCGAAAAGCTGGACATCGACCTTTCGGCCGATTTCATTTATATGGCCGCCACGCTGATCCACATCAAGTCGAAAATGTTGCTGCCGGCCGATCCATTGGCGCCCGCCGAGGAGCAGGACCCTCGCGGCGAACTCGTGCACCGCCTGCTCGAGCACGAAAAATTCAAGAACGCCGCGCAGATGCTCTATCAGAAGCAGCAGATCGAGGATCACGTCTGGTCCCAGCCCGATCGCAGCCTTTACACCGGCGATGCGGTGGAAGGTGAGATGGCCGTCACTCTCGTCGACCTCGTAAAAACCTTTCAGGAAATTCTCGAACGCCGCAAGGCCATTCCCAAGTTCGAGCTGCGCCACGAGAGTGTGACCATCGCCCAGATGATGGACCGCCTGCGCCAGCGGCTTATCGCCACCGACGATGCCGTCTCCCTGATCGAATTCTTCGAAACATGCGACACGCGCAACGCCATGATCATCGCTCTGCTGGCCGTGCTCGAAATGGTGCGTATGCAAGCGGTGATCCTGGTTCAGGGCGCGCTTTTCTCCGATATCGGCCTGCGCAAGCACAAAATGTTCGAGGCTGTTTTTGCCGGACCCGACGCCATGGCCAAGATCGAAGAGCAGTACCTTTAAAGAGGAACCGTACCTTTAAAATGGCGCATTCGAAATTCAAGCAGGACTAAGGATCGATGACACCACAGGAAATCCAGGCCGCCCTCGAGGCCATCATCTACGCGGCGGATGAACCCGCCACACTCGACCAGATCGCCAACGCCCTCGGCGTGGAAAAAATGGAAGCGCGTACCGCGCTCGATCTGCTGGTGGCTTCCTACTCGGTGGACGACCGGGGAATTGAAGTCCGCAAAGTTGCCGGCGGCTGGAAATTTTACACCAAGCCGCAGCACCACGAAGCCGTCCGCAAATTCATCAAGAGCTTGCAACCGCCGCTGCGCCTCACCATGCCGGCGCTCGAAACGCTCGCGGTGATCGCCTACAAGCAGCCCGCCACCGTGCCGGAAATCAACGAAATTCGCGGGGTCAACGTCGGCGGCGTCATCAAGACGCTTCTTGAAAAGCGCCTGATCACCACTGCCGGACGCAAGGAAGTCATCGGCCGTCCGATTCTTTACCGCACCTCGAAGCAGTTCATGATTCGCTTCGGTCTTTCCGATCTTGACGAGCTTCCCAGCCTCAAGGAATTCGAGCAGCTCGCGCAGGCCGCGCTTGGCTCTGATGAGGGCATCGCTCCGGCGGAGCCGGGGATGGAAACCGAACCCGCCTCAGCCGCAGCGGCGGACTTTAGCTCGCCATCTTCGCCGGACGCGGCCGTTGCCGCTCCGGCATCTGCCGATGAAAACGATCTTGGCGAATTGGCCGAGGATCCCGCCGAAACTCCCCGGACAGCGTTGCAGCAAGAAGCTGCGATACAAGATGCTGCCGGCAGCGGCGGTGGTGTTGAAGCGGCGGGCTTCAGCCCGCCATCTTCAGCCGCAGACTCCGTAACCCGCTCATCCGATTCCGAAACCGACTCGGCGGAAGATTCAAAAGCGGCTTCCGCCGCCGCCGGAAAGTCCGACCCCTCTTAGCCTCGATCAACAAGACGGCTAGAACGAAATCTTCGCTCCGAGCTGCAATTCCCGCGCGGTGAAAATCGTTCCGTTATTGGCCCCTGTGAATTGGCCGAATGACGTGCTGTAGGTCAGCGTCGGAGCGGCCGCCGTTCCACCCGTGGTATAGGCCGTGCCGGTCACTGATGTGTAGTTCTGGTGGTTGAAGAGGTTGAACGCCTCGATGCTCAGCTCCGTTCGCAGCCGCTCGTGAACCGTGAACGCCCGCGCGATGCGCATATCCGTGTTCACAAACGGAGGAAGGAAGTTGCTGTTTTTGGGCACAAAGTACGCGCGAGTCGATGTCTTCCCGCCTGTGGGTCCGCCTGAGCTGATCGTTGCTGCCGGGGATAGTCCCGAAGGTTCGTTGCCGGAGATCGTCTGAATATACGGCAGCCCGGTCTGGGCGACTTCGGTCACCGAAATCAGCCATCCCGACAAGAGCGCCCGGTTCAAAAGACTTGCGCTGTGGTCGAAGTATAGCGGCTGCCAGATCACCGCGCCCACGAAACGGTTCCTGATCTCCAGATTGGACACGCCCTCTTCCGCCCGGAAATCGAACGGGTTCACCGCGCCGTCGCTGCTGATGTTGGGCGTTGTGGCCGAGCCTCCGCTGCTGCCCGTCGCAGAGCCAACGTCGTCGGTGTCGCTGGCATAGGTATAGCTGAAGTCAAACTGCACTCCGCCGGTCATGCGCCGTTTGAATTGGATCACTCCCGCGTTGTAATGCGAGATGGCGCAGGTGCAGTACTGCACGATTTGGTTGTAACTCGGGTTTGGCCGCGTGCCGGTAAACAGCGGCTCGCTCACTTTCTGCCCCGCCAGCGGTCCGTTGACGATCGTATAGTTGATCGTGCGTGGCTGATTCAGGTTGGTGTCGATGCCGATCGGCAGGAAGCGTCCTACGCTGCCGATGTAGGAAAGTGACAGCGAGGTGTTGTGCCAGAATTCATGCTCCAGCACCGCATCGAATTCTTCCGCCGCCGGCAGGCGCATGTCCGAGGGGAAGTAGGTGATGTTCGCCGTTCCCACGCTGGCGTTGTAGCTGGTCAGAACGTTCGGATAGCTCGGCACTCCCGCAATCGGCGCGCCCGATGAGCTGGTCGTGAAAATCTCCGGGCTCAACTGCGACCCGGGATTGCCCGTTTGGGTCATCGCATCGTAAATTTGCTCGTTGGTGATGCGCCCGAAGTACAGCCCGTATCCGCCGCGAATTACGGTGGTCCCTTGCCCGGTAATGTCCCAGGCGAAGCCGAAACGCGGACCAAAGTCCTTGTTGTCGGTGGGGAAAGTGGTCGTCTGTGGCAGCGCCGGATTCGGAAGCACGGGTGACGGCAAGCTCTCATGATCCCAGCGCAAGCCGAGGTTCAAGGTCAACCGCGGCAGAACGCGCCAATCGTCTTGCACGAACAATCCCGTTTCCAGCGTCGGCACATTGAACGCCAGCGGTCCGACCGTTTGCAAATAGTCGTTGTAGCAGGGAATTACGGCGGTGGTGCTGGAAACACAGGCATTCGGAAGACGATTCACGGCGACCAGGTAGTCGCTGATGTAATCCGCCAACTGGTTGTAAGCATACTCGCCGTACTGATCGCCCGAGACGTAGGCGTTCAGGTAGTCGCCGGTGTGCGTGATATCGAAGCCAAATTTGATGAGGTGCGAACCCTTGGAAATCGAGAACGTGTCGGCGCCCTGGTAACGCTTTTCATTCGGATAGGCAGCGCGATTCAGGTAGTAAGGCGTTCCCAGATCGAAAGTGCACGCCAGCGTTGTTGCTCCGCCGCTTCCAAACCCGCAAGAATTAATGTCCGCTTGCGGTGCCAGGCCTAACGCCGAGACTGGCTCACCGGGAAGCGATGGTGTGGGATTTTCAAATTCGAAATCGCGCGTGTAGATGAAGCGCGCATTGTTCGTTGCCCATGCATTCACCACCGAGCTCCAGTTGGCAATGGCGCGATCGTCTTTCACGTTGTCATCGCCGTTGCTGTCGATGGATCGGTCGGCGGTGGCATTGGTTTGCACTCCGAAAGGAGACTTCCAGCGCACCCGGTTGTAGGAGCCCGTAACGGTGTTGTTGTCATTCGGTTTCCAATCCAGCTTGGGGAAAAAGATGGTCTGGTCGCCGGTGCGGGGCGAAACGCCCGTGGTGGAATCAAGGAACGCCACCGCCGAGGTCACCTGGGCTTGACTGAAACCACGGCAATCGAGAACTTGTCCGTTGGTTAGTCCTTTGGGATAGCCGGTGCTTCCCCCGATCAGCTTGGCGCCTGTGCAGGAAGCGGGCGCCGTGACGGTAATGGGTGCGAAGAAGTTCTGCGGCTGCAGTGGAATGTTCGTGAGCGGGAAATCGCGCCGGTAATCGTCGAAATTGAAATACCAGAAGAATTTATTTTTGACGATCGGGCCGCCCGCATCCGCGCCAAACTGATTGCGAATGTCCAGCGGCTTGATGGGCACGGTGGCATACGTGCCGTTCGGCTGCAGCACCGCGCCAGTGGAAAAAGGCGTGAACGCCCCGCCCATGGTGCTGTCCCGCAGATAATAATAAGCGTCGCCGTGCAGGGCGTTCGTGCCGCTCTTGGTGATGGCGTTGATTACGCCGCCCACAGCGTGCCCATACTCAGCCGAATAATTCGAGGTGGTCACCTGAAACTCCTGCACCGACTCCAGGCTGGTGGAATAGCCCATGCGCGTGCGGCCCACTTCCTCGGCGAAAAATCCCTGCGTGTTCGCTGCGCCATCGACCGTGTTGTTGTCAAACATGTATCCCAACCCGCGAAAGGCCACGTCGCCGAACGTTCCGTCCGGAACCGCGCCGGGGCTCAGGATCGCGAAATTCGACCAGCGCCGCTGACTGATCGGCAGATCGGTCAATTCCGTCTGGTCGACGTTCGTGCTGAACACGCTCTGCTCGGTGTTGATCACTGGCGCGGCGCTCGTGACCGTCACAGTTTCTGCCTGGCCCGCCAGCGTCAGGTGCGCATCCACCGTGGTCGACAATCCAACTTCCACCCGTACGCCTGTCTGCTTCACGGGACTAAAACCAGACGCCGTCGTTTGAACGTCATAAATTCCCGGCTGCAGGTTGGTGATGATGTAGCTGCCCGATCCATCCGCCGTGGCAGTCACAGCGGTGCTGGTTCCTTCGTTGGTCGCCAGAATCGCGGCGTTCGGAACCACCGCTCCGTTCGGATCGGTGACCACGCCATTGATTTGCCCGTAGATTTGTTGCGCGCGTGCCGTGCCGGGAAGCGCGTTCAGCAGGAAGAGAACCGCCAGAACTGCTAATCCAAAGCGCGTCAACGTTGCGACACTTGTTTTCATCGACCACCCCTCGCATCGGATTTCAGCTCGGTATCACCCGACCGGCCAAACCCGTGAATGCTATACTAGCGACCGGAATGTTAACCCTCTATTACAAGTGTGAGAAGGTCAAATAACGCCGGAAACCCTGTACTTCTTTATCGGTGGAATCATGTATTTCGATTGGAATCCCGGCATCTTCACGCGTGAGCCCTGAGCGTGAGACAGCCTCGCCATACCGGAAATCAACTTCTAACAGGCGGTTCCGAATCTGCAACATTCCAGTCTGCTTGACAAGATTCCGTCATCTACGCTTCAATGCGCGGCAAGCTTTCGTGGAGATTCACAATGTCTCGATGGATGATTGCCGTATTTTCAATCCTTGCGATTAGCGCGTGCGCGCAGAGCCAAACGGTGCGCGTCGAAGGTGGCGAGCTTTCCGGCGTCGCTACGAAAACCCCCGGCGTGATGGCCTACAAAGGCGTTCCGTACGCCGCGCCGCCGGTAGGGAATTTGCGCTGGCACGCGCCAGAACCCGTCGTTGCCTGGCAGGGCGTCCGCAAAGCGGACACGCTTCCGCCGATGTGCATGCAAGTCGAGGCCGATCCCAAAGGTGCGTTCTATTGGGGGCAGACACCCGCCAGTGAAGATTGCTTATATCTGAATGTTTGGACGCCCGCAAAATCCGCAACCGCGAAATTGCCGGTAATGGTCTGGATTCACGGTGGCGCATTTCAGGTGGGCTACGGAGCCTCGAAATTCATCGACGGCGAGCGGTTGGCGGAGCAGGGCGTGGTTCTCGTCACCATCAACTATCGCGTGAATATTTTCGGATTCTTCGCGCACCCGGAGCTGACCCAGGAATCCGATCATCACGTTTCCGGAAATTACGGCACGCTCGATCAGATCGCTGCGCTGCGCTGGGTGCAGAAAAACATCTCGGTCTTTGGCGGCGATGCCAAAAACGTAACGCTGTTTGGGCAATCCGCCGGTGCCGCTTCGGTGTGCGACATCATGGCGTCGCCGCTCGCCAAGGGACTTTTCGTGCGCGCCATTGGCGAGAGCATGGGCTGCTTTGGAGGCATGCCTAAACTTGCCGATGCCGAACAGGCAGGTACAAAGTTCTCCGCCGCAGCCAGTGCGAGTTCCATTGCCGATCTGCGCGCAAAACCCGCGGAAGAATTGCTGAAGATGAAGGGCGCGCTGGGCTTTCGCCCTGTGGTTGACGGCTACGTCTGGCCCAAGGACACCGCTGCAATCTTCCACGACGGCGAACAGAATCGGGTACCGGTCATCGTTGGTTCCAATTCAGACGAAGGCACCGTGCTGGGCATGCCGCCGGAATCCGCCGCCGATTTCGTGGCCATGGCCCGGCGCCAATATAAGGACCAGGCCGACGCCTTCCTGAAACTTTTCCCCGCCAACACCAACGCCGAAGCGCTGCATTCATTCTACGCCCTCCAGCGCGACATGATGGCCTTTCAGGAGCGCATGTGGGCGCGCGACGTTGTGCGTTCCGGCCAACCGGCCTATCGCTACTATTTCAGCCACGTCGCCGCGATCCCTGATGGAACCTACTCCGAGCAATCGCGCAATCCCCTCGGCGCGTTTCATACCGCCGAAATCGTTTACGTGTTCCGCAATTTGGACACGCGCCCTTGGGATTTCACCGATGCCGATCGCAAGATTTCCCGGATCATGTCCGCTTATTGGGTGAACTTCGCGAAGAAGAGCAATCCGAATGGTGCGGGCTTGCCCAAGTGGCCGGTTGCAACTACGACCAATGACGTGCTGCTCGAATTCGGGCAGGGCGCCAGGCCCACGGTTCGCGACGGACTTGATGTGCCGCAGCTCGACTTCTTCGAAGCGCTCGAAGCCAAGCGCCTCGCCGCCGACTAGCCTGCCTTGACACGGAGCCGTGTCCAGAGCGGTCTAGGCGTTTCACGACTAGTTTTCGTCAGGCACGTGTAGGTCGTGGTTTCCGCCGCGAAATCGTAGCGGCGGGCTTTCAGCCCGCCGTCTCTCTGTTTTGCATTGTCATCCGACCAGGTCGCGTTGTTTGCGACCCGCTTAGGGTCGTTGTAGAACGGGCCGTGTCGAGGGATCTGCATTTTCTGTTGAGTTGCGCCGTCATTCTGAGCGCCGTTTTTGCGCGAAGAATCCCTCTGGGCTTTTCCGGCTTTGCGACGTTTGTTTCTTTGTCAGGCCTCAGCCGTGCCGAAAAGCGTTGCGATCTACCACGGCGGTATTTGCTGCACCGGAAGCCCTGGGAAAACGATGGCGCGCAGCGCCATACCGCTCGCGGTGAACTTTCCGCGAGACTTGATATAAATCAGCGGGAGCCGATCTTCCAAGCCGCGCGGTGATTTGTCCCGCTCAGCGTTTGCGTGCCGAACCAGTTCCTGCCCCCGCTACCGCGAACGCTGCTCTGGCGACGGGCCGCGGCGGCTCCGGGAACGACGCTTTCGCTGCGGTTGCCGCCGGATCGGAGCTGAACGAGAGCGCCTGCAACAGCGCCTCGAATCGCTTTTTGCTTGATTCCGGCGCCGTAATGGCTACGCCCACGCCAAGTCCCGGCACGATCCGCTTCACTTCGCAGTTGAGTTGCAGTGGAACATTCAGCGCCAGATGCGCGTTGAAACGAGTGCCGCGCGCGGGCGGCTCGTCCATCTGGATGAACAGGCCGCTGCGGCTCACATCGATCACGCGGCCCCACTTTTTCTGCGATTGCCAGACAATTTCTGCATTCACCGTAAACTTGAATCTCTCGAATCCGCGCCGCAGGCGACGTGATAATTCCTCGCGGGGAATAGCACTCAAGGGGCTCTCCTTGTGGGTGGTCACCAAAGAGTGCCGGATTGAACCAGCGCCGCCAATAGTACAGCCGTACAGCGAAGGCCCAGCGAATCGGCAATTCGCTGTATATACCCATTACCTGGCCGGGCAGCAGAACGTATCCGGAATACCTACCGCGATGGAGTGGTTTGTTTGGCGGGCTCCCGCTGGGATGGTAAAATAGCCTTACCCAAGGGGGCGAAACGGTTTCGACGGAAGCTGTCGCGGCTCCGAAGGCATGCCGGGCTCACCCACCCGCAATCGGGTGAAACAATACAACTGCCAATACGCAGTTGCCACTCGCAGCTTAATTAAAAATTAAGCAGCGCGTCTCCCTCAGCGTCGCCTATGCGCTGGGGATGAGGCGTCACACAGTAGGCTGGCTGATGCGTTTCGGTCCGTAACGCACCGGCGAGACTATCGGACTAGCCGGTGGCGCGTCTTGCCCGCTCTGAGCGCTATCGGCGAAACCAACGGAACGGGATAAGCATGTAGTCTTCGAGTTGCAAGGCTTCTCGGACGGGGGTTCAACTCCCCCCGCCTCCAAATTTTGCGCAGCAAAATTTGCCCTGAGCGAGCGCCTCGGTTTTGGCGCGAGCCGAAGGGCACGCACCCGGGGTTCCCTTCGACTCCGCACGCGATGGCATAAGGCGCCACAACTCCACCCACACTTGTTTGCCGGATGAGGCTGCGTAAGCTTTCTCTCACCGTAGTACAAAAAATCGGTCTGTGCACGTGTTCGACGGGTAATATGAAAAAGTTGCCAGAATCAGCAAGAGCGTTAGGGCGCCGAGTCCGGTTGAGAGGGGAAGAGTATGGCGAACGTAACGAGCGGTTCGCTTGACGCCGTCGAGACGATCTTAAAGGACCAGAAACTTTTCCGTGAGGCCGCTTACATCGACGGAAACTGGATGCGGAAATCAGCGAACGGGACGACCAAAGTCGATAACCCCGCAACAGGGGCAGTGATTGGCGAAGTTCCGAACCTGGGCGCCGCGGAAACGCGCCAGGCAATCGATGCCGCGGCGCGAGCCTTGGGACCGTGGCAGCGAGAGACGGCCAAGACCCGGGCGAACATCCTGCGCCGCTGGTTCGACCTGATGATGGAAAATCAGGAGGACCTGGCGCGTCTGCTTACGCTGGAGCAAGGCAAGCCGCTCAGCGAGGCACGGGGTGAAATCACAAATGGCGCGGCGTTCCTGGAGTGGTTCGGAGAAGAGGCCAAGCGCATTTACGGTGACGTGATCCCGCCGCATCAGGCGGACAAGCGCATCGTGGTGCTGAAGCAACCCATCGGGGTGGTGGGATGCATCACGCCGTGGAATTTTCCATCGGCGATGATCACCCGCAAGGTGGCGCCCGCGATTGCCGCGGGTTGCACGGTGGTGCTCAAGCCGGCGCCCCAAACACCGTTCTCCGCGCTGGCACTGGCGGAACTTGCGGAGCGCGCCGGCTTGCCGAAAGGCGTGTTCAACGTGGTCACCGGACCGGCGGCCGAAATCGGGGGAGAACTCACGTCGAACCGAACCGTGCGCAAGCTTTCGTTCACTGGCTCGACAAAAACCGGGAAACTCCTGATGGCCCAGTGCGCCCAAACGTTAAAAAAACTATCGCTTGAACTGGGCGGGAACGCGCCTTTCATTGTGTTCGATGATGCCGATCTCGATGCCGCGGTTCAGGGCGCGATTACTTGCAAATTCCGAAACACCGGGCAGACGTGCATTTCCGCGAACCGCTTGCTGGTTCAGGATGCGGTTTACGATGCGTTCACGTCGAAGTTCGCTTCCGCGGTGAAAGCGTTGAAACCGGCCTCCGGGTTTGATTCGGGCGCGACCCAAGGCCCTTTGATCGACGACGCGGCGCTCGCCAAAGTGGAAGCCCACATTCAGGACGCGGTTTCAAAAGGCGCTTCGGTGCGAGCGGGCGGCTCGCGGCACGCTCTGGGCGGACGTTTCTTCGAGCCGACAATTCTCATGGACGTGACGCCCGCGATGATGGTCGCGCGCCAAGAGACATTCGGTCCCGTGGCGCCGCTATTCCGGTTCAAGACGGAAGCGGAAGCGATCGAACTGGCCAATGCTACGGAATTCGGATTGGCTGCGTACTTTTATGGCCGCGACATCGCGCGAGTATGGCGTGTGGCCGAGGCGCTGGAATATGGAATGGTCGGCGTGAATACGGCAATCATCGCCACGGAAGTAGCGCCTTTTGGCGGAGTGAAGGAATCGGGAATCGGGCGGGAGGGATCGAAGTACGGGATCGAGGAGTTTCTGGAGATCAAGTATTTGTGTCTCGGCGGAATCTAGCGCTTCGACGAGACATAGAGCCGCGCTCTCGTGCTTTGTGGCAGTGAGTTCGTTACTGCGGGCGCGGCGAATGGGGTGGTCACGCTAGAGAAGGAGCCTCACCTAGGCGAGATCCGATCTTGGGGGCGATCTATGCGGGCTGATTTTGCGCGGCTGGGCCATTTTCGACTGAATGCCTGCACTCAGCGCCGGCGTTGCTATTCGCCAGGTCCCGGGATTCCGCAGTCGCCTTTTGCGCGCAGATATATTCGATCCAGTTGCGGTAAATCTGCGTCGCGACTGGACGCCACGAATTCGCCGGCTTTGCTTCTTTGAGAGCTGCGGCAACATCCGCGAGCAGGCGCTCGCGGCCGACGGAAGAGGCTGTTTCGCGGATGGCCGTCAATGTAGCGGAGGTATCTTCGTCGAAATAAGTCTGCGGGAGCGATGGGAAGCGAGCCGCTTCGCCATTGCAATAGCGCGCTACGTCTCTGCGAAATTCCAGCAGCAGGGTATCGGAATCATACTCGGGATGGCCCTGGAAGAAAACGAACAGACTCCTGCGGCGCTTCACGAACGCATCGACTCCTGCGCCCTGGGTTCTGCTCAGGATGGTATATCCAGACCCTACCAGCTCGTCTTCCGAAAGACCATTCCAGCGGGAATGCGGCGTGGAAAACCGCGCGGGCACGCCGGTCGTCAAGCTGTGATTCGACACGCGCGAGCATTCCATGACGCCGCAAAATTTTTCCTCGTTTTTGCGCCGGGCAATGCCGTCCATTTGAAGAACCGCTGCGTGCGCGGCCAAGCAAGACCAGATGGTGGACTGGGTATTGGCGTTCGCCCAGGCGAAGACTTCGCTAAGCCTGTTCGCGTAAGGTTCGCATTTCAAGTCCGGCGAGCAAGGCTCGGCCCCGGTTACGATCAGCCCATCGAGTCTGCGCCCCAATAGGTCATGAATGGGGGAATAGGAATCCTGGATGTGCCGCTGGGCCATCTCGCTACGGGTAATCTCAGGCAGCGCGAACAGCGAGAGACGAATCGTCATTCCGGGAGCGGCGGCATCGAGCAAAGCCATAAACTGGCGCTCGGTGGCCTTCAGCGCCGAGTCCGGCATGTTGTTGAGTAAGCCAATATCGAGAACCGATGGCCCATCGGGTGCCGCTGGATCTCGATTCAAAAAGATTGCCATAAAGTACTAAGTGATTTCTCTTGTATTAGCCTGCGGACGCTCTTAATGCTTGATCTAGATCGTCCATAATGTCGTCTGCATGTTCGATGCCAATGCTCAGCCGGATCATCTCCGGCGTAAGTCCCGCTTTACGTTGCTCCTCCGGCGACATTTGGCGGTGGGTGGTGGACGCGGGGTGGCATGCCAGGGATTTCGCATCGCCCAAATTAACCAGCCGCATGATCAGCTTGAGCGCGTCGTAGAACTTCCTGGCTGTCTCGAAGCCTCCCTTGGCTCCGAAGGTGATGAGCGAGCAGGCGCGCCCGCCAAGATATTTCTGCGCGAGGGGATAATACGGACTGTCGGGAAAACCGGCGTAATTGACCCACTCGACGTTCGGATGTTTGCGCAGGAATTGGGCAACCTTGGCGCCATTTTCTACATGGCGGTCGATCCGCACGGCCACCGTTTCGATTCCCTGCAGCAGCAGAAATGCACTCAGGGGCGACAATACGGCGCCTATGGTGCGCTGATACACGCTGCGACATCGCCCGATGTAAGCCGCTTCCTTGTAGTGATCGGTGTAGACCAGATCGTGATACGAGGGGTCAGGCTGGCTGAACATGGGAAAGCGTTCGGCATGCTTCTTCCAGGGGAATTTGCCGCTATCGACGATGATTCCGCCGAGCGTGGTGCCGTGTCCGCCCAGGAACTTGGTCAGAGAATGAACCACGATGTCGGCTCCATATTCGATGGGCCGCAACAGAATGGGCGTGGCGACAGTATTATCGACGACCAGCGGCACACCGTGTTTGTGGGCCACCTGCGCCAGAGCTTCTATATCGCAAATGTTTCCGGCCGGATTGCCGACGCTCTCGCAGAAGACGCCGCGCGTTTTATCGTCGATCAGCTTTTCGATCGCGGCGGGATGATCGGATGCGGCGAAACGAACGGTGACTCCCTGGCCCTTCAGAATGTATGCGAACAGCGTGTGAGTCGTGCCGTAAAGCTGAGGGACCGACACGAGATTGGTACCGAGTTCGACCAGGTTTGAGATCGCGTAGTTGACCGCCGCTTGCCCGCTGCCGGTGCAGAGCGCCTCCAGTCCGCCTTCGAGCGCCGCCACGCGGCGTTCCAACACCGCGGTGGTCGGATTTCCGATCCGCGTGTAGCGAAAACCTTCGGCTTCGAGATTGAACAGCGCCGCTCCGTGGTCGGCGCTATCGAACGCATAGGCCGCGGTTTGATAAATCGGCACGGCGACGGATTTGGTGGTCGGGTCGATCTGATAGCCACTGTGAATGGCCATGGTTTCTCGTTTCATGCTGGGTCCTTGATGAAACGGTTCATCTGCTGCACGATGTCTGCGATATCCGTCTCCTGTGTTCGATAACTGGTGATGCAAGCCCGGATCGCCGGTGCGCCGTCGATTTGCACGGTCGACATCCATACAATTTGGTGTTTCAGCAGGGCCGCCACGAATTTTGGAATGTCGAGCCTGTCGCGGGTGAAGCACACGACGGGTAGCGGAGTCTTGTTGATAACGCGCCAACCTTCTCGTACCAGCGACTCACGCAACACCTGGCCCATGCGCGTCTGGTGCTCGATCATATTGACGTAACCGGATTCGCCGAGCTCTGCGAGCGCAAAGAAAAGCTTCAGGCCCACAAAGCGCCGCGACCATTGCAGGGACATGGTGTAGGGATCGGCGCTACCTTCATCGATGTGGCCGGGCATGAAGGTAGCGTTCGCGCGGAATGCTTCGGCCATAACTTGCGGATGGCGGCAAAAGAACATGCCCGCTCCCATGGGGACGGAGAACCATTTGTGCGCATCGCAGGTGATGGAATCGGCGGCCTCGATTCCGGCCAGGTAGCTCTTGAGCTTCGGCGAGAGGATCGCGGCGCCGCCCCAGGCCGCATCGGCGTGAAACCACAAGCGCTCCGATTGGCAAAAGGCGGCCAATTCGCGCAAAGGATCGATCACGCCGGCGCCGGTTGTGCCAGCGGTGCCAATCACCATAAAGGGAGCCAGCCCGTTCCTGCGATCCTCGGCCACTTTCTTGGCCAGATCCGCCAAGTCCATTTTGAGATCGCGGTCCACAGCGACGATGCGGACTGCGCTTCGGCCGAGTCCGGTGATGTGCGCGATCTTGTGGATTGCTGTATGGGCCTCTCCGGTGACGTACAAGGCGGGAGGAGCCTTCAGGCTGCGCAGCCCACGATCGCCATAGTCGGGGAAATTTGTGGTTAAAGCAGCGATCACCGCCGTGAGATTCGCTTCCGCGCCGCCGGTGGTGAAGGTCGCGGCGGTATCGGCCGGAAAACCGAACTTGGCTGCGAGCCACAGGAGGGTGTGGCGCTCGATCTCGTTGGCCGCCGGCGCCGTGCGCCAGGCAGCCAACTGCGGGTTGTACATGGCCACGAGAAGATCTGCGAGGACCGATGGCGTGGTCACACTGGGATTGAACAGACCGAGGTAACGCGGGTGGGTCACCTGGACGTTCCCGCTTTTCAGCATGCGCTCCACATCGGAGCCGATTGCATCCAAGTCCCCCGGCTTTGAGAAGTCATAGCGGGACTTGAGATGAGCCCGAATTTCGGCGGGCGTCACCGAAGGAACGATCGGGCCGCTGGCGATCTCCGATTGGACTCTTTCCAGCGCAGTGCGCACCGCGTCAAACAGCATGTTTTCCGTGACCGTCATATGCGAATCCTGCCCGCGCCGATTTCCTCGAAGAGCGCTGGATCGAGAGGAACAAAACCTCCCTTATCCGGATGGTCAAAATAGATGGCGTCCACGGTGGCAAGCGGATCAAAACCTTGGCGCACCAGATCGGCCTTGGTGTATTTGAACGTACCTGTTAAGTCGAGTCCGTTGCGGATGCGCAAGAACAAGGGCCGCGCATAGTTGGGCAGGCGCCGGATCATATCGTCGCGAAATGCGGCCAAGTCCAGCGCGCCGTCGATGGCCAGCGCGGCCATGCCTGCGCGTCCATCCATGCCAGGAATTTCAACACCGTAAACATTGGCGTGCGTAACGCCGGGGAAAGAACAGATCACGGACGCGACTTCTGCGGTGGCGACATTCTCACCTTTCCAGCGGAATGTATCGCCGGTGCGATCGACGAAATAGAAGAAACCGCGCTCGTCCTTGCGCATCAGATCGCCGGTTCGAAACCAGGCGTCTCCCGGTTCGAAGACGTCGCGAAGAATTTTCTTTTGCGAGGCTTCCGGATCCGTGTAGCCCTCAAAACGGTTGCTGACGTTGGAAGAATTGCCCGGAAGCGGACCGATGGCCTCGCCGGTTTCATGGGCTGCGCACCGGATGCAGAATCCCTGCGGGTCCCGCAGGGGCTCTTCTTTTTCAACGTCGAACTTTACGAGGACTACCGGAGGCCGATGGCCCAGGAAAGGCGGGATACGACCAATGGCGCCCGGTTCACCTTCCACGTTGAACAACGAAACGGCGCCCTCGGTGGCCGCGTAAAATTCAAGGATGCGAGGAATGCGGAATCGCGTCTGGAAGGCCTCCCAAACGTCAGGCCTCAACCCGTTGCCGCAAGCCATTCTGATGCGATGCCCGGTTAACGAGGTAGACGGACTGTGGAGCAGGTATCTGCAAAGTTCACCGATGTATTGAAACAGAGTGCAATCCCAACGGGTGATGTCATCCCAGAACTGGCTGGCCGAGAATTTTTCGCGAACCACCACCGAACCACCGCCCAGCAGCACGGCGCCCGGAGCTTGCACTCCGCCGACACTGTGGTACATCGGCAGGCAATCGTACATGCGGTCGGTCGCTTGCGTGTCCATCAAACCGGCGAACCAATGGGTCCATTGCATGATCCGCCCGTGGGTGACGATGGCGGCCTTCGGCAAACCGGTGGTGCCGGAAGTGTAGATATAAAGGGCCTGATCGTCGATGTGCGGGATTCGGCGATCGTTTTTGTCGAGCGTTTCGCCACTGTTGCGATCGATTTCCGCATCGATGCGCCGGTACGGAGAATCGTCGGCGCCGTGGATCCAAACGGAGGTCGCTTTCGTGAGGCTGGGAAGCGCGGATGTGAACGCATCAGCAAGTTCCGCATCCACAATGATGGATCTGGGCGCGACCGTATGGATGCAATGCACAAGCGAGGCACCCGTCAGGTTCGTATTCAGCAACGCCACCACGCATCCGACTTTGGTAAGGCCGAGCCAGATGGCCATGTATTCAGGCCGGTTCGGCATGAGCAGACAGACACATTCGCCTTTGGCCAGGTCCTGGTCGAGCGCCCACCTGGCGTATTGGTTCGATCGCCGGACCAAAGCCGCGTGAGTGAGGCACTCCCGTTCGGATAGCAGAGCGGGCGCGTCGCCAAACTCCTCTGCCAGTTCTTCGAGGACGGCCGGAAAGATGCGATCGCGATGGCTGGCGATGCCCGCTGTTCGCTGCAGCGCCCGCGACCAGTCTTTTGCCACAGAGCTTTTTGCCGCAGAACCGCTTGCCGCAGAACTTTTTTCCATAGAACTGCGTTGAGCCGCGGCATCGTGAGAAACAAACCCGTCCGCCCGCTCGGAAGGCTGGGAGCGAGGGTCGGTCAACATGGCGTCGCCTGAGTCGCTCACGCCGTATTCCCTGCGTCCACCGTAATCACGGTGCCGGTGATGCTCTTCGCTTTCTCGCTCAGAAGGAATTCGACCGCGTTCGCCACGTCTTCCACACAGGCCAGACGGCCCAGGGCGCTGCGGCGCGCGATTTTCTGGCGATGTTCGTCGCCGAGGCTGCGGGTCATTTCCGTGTCCAGAAAACCCGGGGCCACGCCGTTCACGTTCACTCCCATGGGTCCAACCTCTCGCGCCAATGATCGAGTGAATCCCAGCATGGAGGCTTTCGTTGCCGAGTAAACCGAAAGTCCGCTGTATCCACTGGTGGCGACAATGGAGCTGACATTCACAATGCTCCCGCCGCCGCCGCTGGCCATCATGGAACGCACCACGTACTTGGTGAGCATAATCGGCGATAACGTGTTCAGCCGCACCTGTTGCTCGATCTGCGAGTTCTGCATGACGGCGAGAACACCGTCAGACCCAACGGCGGCGTTGTTCACCAGCCCGTAGATCGGACCCCAATCCTTTTTCAGTTTTTTGACCAGCTCCGGAATGGCGTCGATCGCCGTGAGATCGAAGGGAACGAACTCGATGGACCCGCCGGCGGCCTGCGGAACGTCGTGCATCGCGGACTTGAGTTGGTCCGTTTCCTTTCGAGCGACGGCGATAACCCGGTATCCTGCGCAGGCCAGCTTGCGGGCGATGCACAGGCCGAGTCCCCTGCTGCCACCGGTGACGATGACGTTACGCATGGCGCCGCGCCAACTTTCCCGTGGCCGCTACCGCAAGGTTGGGGACGATGTTAATTGCCGCCGGAACCTTGTGCCTGGGGAGCACGTTTGCGCAGAACTGCAGAAGCTCGCGTCGAAGTTCGTCGCTGCGTTCCGGCGCGCTGTCAGGCGCGCCATCCGGCGCCCCATCCGGCAACTGTTCAAGGACCACGTCCGCCACCACCAGTGCTCCGGTTAAGGGATTTTTTCTGGCCTGAACCAGCGACATGCGAACCCGTGGATGCCGGTTGATCACGGCCTCCACTTCTTCCGGGTGGACCTTAAGTCCCCCAACGTTGATCACGCCATCCCGCCGTCCGGCGAAATAGTAACGATCGCCCCGCAATTCCACCATGTCGCCAGTGTCCACGAAGCCGTCCGCGTCTAAAAAAGAGGCGTCTTCCCGGCCCAGGTAGCGGCTGGCCGCGCCCGTGGAGCGGATGCGCAGCGAACCATCCGCGACCCTCATCTCCACGCCGGGGCTTGACCGTTCGACGAAGTGCGCCGGAAAACCCGCAAGCCCGTCGTTGACGGCAAATCCGACGCCAGCCTCGGTGGAGGCGAATGCGTGAGCAATCCTGGCCTGGGGATAGCAGGAATGGAGACGGTTGAGGATGTCCTGGTCGGCGATTTCGCCCGACAAGCGAATGTATTCGGGTGCAATTTTGCGCGCGGCAGGGCTCATCAATTCGCGGCGCCAGTGAGAAGGGGTTCCGGAAATATGCGTCACTCCGTGTGCGCCCGCCCGTGCGAGAAAATCCGCCACCGGCTCCGTTGCGCTGGAAAACACCATCGATGCCCCGGTCAAGATGGCGCGCAGAAATATCTGGAGACCGCCATAGCGGCGGATGTCGTAGAACGTGCTCCACGCCACCTTGTGCGCCGGCGTGCCGACTTGTTCAATCGCTCCGGTCAGGCTTTCCAGAGTATGTGCAACCAGCTTGGGACGCCCGGTTGTTCCCGATGTCAACAGGACCCATTCGGTTTGGCGTAGGTGGGTACGATCGCAAACGCCCGGCTTGATCTTGGGGCTGCATCGAACCGCGAGCGGTATCTCTGGCGCAGTCTGATCGAACACCACTGCGTCTACGGCTGCCGCATCGACTACGTAGGAAAGATGTTCGGCTGGGAAATCAGGAGGACATAGGATCAGCCTGCTGGCCACTCCATCGAGCTCCAGCAGCGCGAGCGCCGCCGTTACCTGTTCCTTTGTTGCGACCAGCACTGACCGGTCCCGCAATTCGCCGATGTTGCCGCCGAGTGCCGAGCCACGTGCCAATTCACACAAGGCGACAGTGGCTTCAGCTCCCCAAAGAAAGCCTCTGTTTTCGGCGCCGAGCAAGTCCCAAAGCCGTCTCCCGCTAGTGCTTCGCATGTTCGTAGGTCCGGATGAAATCGCCCAAAGTTACCGGGAACGGGGCGTCTCCGGAGTTCGTGAATGGATCCACGCCCAGCAGATCCTCAAGCCGGGCGACGATGACGGCCAAGCACAGTGAATCCAAGCCCGATTCCAAAAGAGGCAGCTCGTCGCTGAGCGGCGCCAAAACGCGATTCTGCTCTTCGGCGACTTGCTGAAACTGAGAAATGACTTCCGACCTAATCGACATATCTAGCCGACATATTGTTGGGATTCATGTTTGACGCCGGCGACGCTGGACTCGGGTTGCATCCGGGGATAGCGCAACGTCCGGACTCCGAATCTCTTCAAGAAGTTGGATACCTCGTCGCCAAGATCGTTGGAAATACGCGACTGCTCCTTGTTGGCCACGTCGATCCACATCACGTTTTTGGACCGCAGGAGCTCACGCGCATCTTCAGGGATTTCGAACAGGCTCAGGAAAACGTCGAGCTGCGCGAAGTCCACATTTCTGAGCGCTTCCCGCACGTTGCCATCGGTAACTTGCATGCGCCATGATTGTTTTGCGGTAAACCAGCCAGCCTTCGGTTTGCTGATTTTATAGCGCCTGCCGTTCTGCTCGCACTCCAGGCCCGATCCCGAGAAATAGTCGATCATTTCGGCGACGATCTTTCCGAACATGCCGACTTTCTCTTCATTGGACACTTTCTTTGGGAAAACTGGCGGCTTGCCAACGATTCGCGCGGGAAATCCGACGGCCATGGAGTTGGCAGGGATGGTACCGGAGACAACCGAGTTCGCGCCAATCAACGCCCCATCGCCAATTTTGGAGCCCGGGAGCACAAACACCCTCCAGGCCAATCCAGCGCCGCTACCGATTTCGATCGGCGCGAAATCCGCCGCGTACCCCTCAAACTGATTCTGAAAGGAGGAATGGCCGAAAATCAGGCTATGGCCGCCGATTCCGGTGTCGTCGCCAATCGTGATAGAGCGCGCCGGGTTGATAAAAGAGAGCTGCATGATCTGGCAATTGCGGCCTACTTTGAAGCGGGAATCCGCAGACTGGAGGCCACCGACAAAAACCTGCTCATTAATCTTGGTTCCCTCGCCAATGTCGATGTAGGGCGTGTCCAGAAACGTCATCGCCCCAATTTGCACGAACGGCCCCAGACGGATTTCTTTTCCGCGAACAATGGTAAGGAACCCAATGGAGGTGCCTTCGCCGATCTCCACGCGCTCCCCGACAATCACCGCGCCCAAACCGATCGACACATTCTTGCCGATTCGGTGGCCTTTCAATCGGTACAGAAGAACCTTGATGAAGCTGGGCCACAACCCGTATAGGAGGATGGCGCGGATCGGAATGCGCGGCTTCTCTAAGAGCATAGTCTTCCTACAATATCGAGGAATTCGTCTTCATGGCCCGTGCGCGCCCGGCGGCTTAGCCGCGCACGTAGGGGGGCCGTTAGTGGACGCTCACGCTTCCGCCGCCCGAAAAGTTGATGGTGCTCATCAAGGTGCTAAGCAGGTGGACTCCCTCGAAGAGGTCGGCGTCGGCCAGGGGAGCGTTGCGCTCCATCTCGGCTCCCAACGCCTCATAAAGGCCCTGCGTGTGGGCGACGTCGCAAACTCCATGCACATCGGTGTACACCCGTTCCGTTGAACCCCGCTTTCCCGCAAGTTCCGCCAGGAAAGGCATCAGCTTTTGCAGGTATCCTTCGAAGAAGGCCATCATGGTAAGGATCGGCACGCCGGAAAGCCGGCCGATAAACAGCCGGACTTTCGTCAAATCCTGATGTACGGCCATCGCGTCGGATTCGCCTGGATACGCGCGGGCGGCCATCGCGAATTCCCGCAGCATGCGTGGATGGGAATCGCGCACTTCTTCGTGGAGGTTCTCGAGAATCTCCTCCCGTGCTTCTTCCGATTTCACCGCCAGCAGGGCGCCGGTCATCCAGTAGATGAAGTTCCCTTCGAGGACCGCAGTGAATCGGGAAATGATCTGACGCGCCTCGCCATCTGATAAATCCTTCGGGTTGGGCAACGAGCCGATCAGTCGGTTGATTTCGCGTTCTACGTCGTTTCTTATGGATGACAGGTTCGGATTAGCAATCTCATGTTGCAGTTCTTTCACTGATTGAAGCTTATTGGCTGACATGATTGTGATCTTAATCACCCCCATCAACTACGTCCATAGTCTTACCGTACCGAATTAGCGTTTCCGTTAGTACCCGTACTTGGCCTTGACAGATATTTATTACCACGCCGATAACAGCCGGGTTCGAAACTGGGAGCGGCGAGCGTTCGCGCGTCGTGCTCTCCGGCCTCGACCACGGAAAGAATAAAGGTTATCAATGGCTCCAGCCCGTTCGTGCGCGTTTCTGGCGGCACTGCAAAAGCTTCGGCCCTGGTGAAGGGTCGGAGCACATGCTTCGCCAAAACATTTCAGACATATTATAAACGGTTAAATATTTGAAATTGCTATCTAAATCTGCGGCTGTTAACGACGAGAACGTATGTTTTGGTCAAAATTCCTGCACATCAATGGAAAGAGTCGCTCACCCAATAACCTCCGGCGGTGGCACAGACGCAGGTTTCCGGGTACGCCGCGCGGCCGAGAACGGCGTAAATGCACTCTATGCGCCGGCGACATGTAGACCGGCCGCGTATAGAGTGCAGTAAAGATAAGTGGCGTAGAAGTAAAATAAAGGCGCGGCACGCGAATGCAGGCGGAAAGCGTCATCATCAGCGTGGCGAGAAGCGTGGTGTTTTCCTTAGGGATTCAACCCAAGGAGATTCAGTAGGGTTTGCCTTCCTCGTGCCGAATCGCACCACATTGCAGGCCCGATTCGCCCTGGGAACTTGCGGGCCGCCTTCCTTCCTTCGCCTGCTCCTCCGCACATGCCTCGGCACAGCCCTCCGTACAGCCCTGCGCACAGGTTGATTAGAAGGGCATAGTTATCTTGCTCGCACCTTCTCCAAATGGTAGCTTGGATTTTCCAGTCCTGCATGTTTGGATACACATGGAATCGCATTCTGAGGAGCGCATTGGGAACTCATTCTGTTCCCTGAAGGTGCGCAGGAGTTCAGTTGGCACCCTGGAGCGCTAACGACCAGAAGATCCCGCAGGGTCGGCTGGCACTTTTTTCTTACGTGTCAGTCGTCTTCATCGTCCTTCTGCTCATCGGTTTCTGGAAGCTGCAAGTCGTGCAGTCGGGCCATTTCTCCGACCTCGCTGAGCGCAACCAGATTCGCTACATTCCCATCATTGCCCCGCGCGGCGCCTTGCTTGACCGCGAAGGCCGCGTGCTGGTCGATAGCTATCCTTCTTTCAGCATCCTTCTTCTTCGCGATGATTCCGCCGCTCTGAAAAAGAGCTTGCCGCAAATTGAGGACGGCCTCGGCATCAGCAAAGCGGACCTCGAAGGCCAGCTCGACGCCGCCAAATTCGAGCCGAAATTTCAGCCCATCGTCATCAAGCCCGGCGCCAGCCAGGCCGACATTGCTTTTGTCGAATCGCATCGCGCCGATCTTCCCGTCCTCGAATTGATGATGGTCCAGCGCCGCCGTTACCAGCACGGTGAAATGCTTGCCAACACCATCGGATACGTCGGTGAAGTTTCCGCGCAGCAGCTTGAAGATAGCAACGGCCACTATCGCCCCGGCGATATCGTGGGCAAAGCCGGACTCGAGCGCGAATATAACGATCAGCTCGAAGGCACAGACGGCATGCGCCGCGTCATCGTCAACAGCGTCGGCAAAGCCGTGCGCACGCTCGATGACGTGGAAGCCATCCCCGGCAAACCCATCCAGCTCACCATTGATTACGATCTGCAGGAAATCGCCGAAAACGATTTCGCGAATAAAGAAGGCGCCCTGGTCGCCATGGACGGCCGCACCGGCGAAGTTCTCGCCATGGTCAGCCGGCCCACTTTCGATCCAAACGATTTTGCCGTGCGTATTCCCGCCAAGGAATGGGCCAAGCTCAATACCGATCCGCAGACTCCGCTGCTCAATCGCGCCATCCAGGCGCAGCTTGCGCCCGGGTCCGTGTTCAAAGTGGTCATGGCCACGGCCATGCTCGAATCAAAAGCTCTGCCCGCGAGCTACACTGTCTACTGCCCTGGCTATGCTTCGTTCTACGGCCGTGTCTTCCATTGCGACCACGCCCACGGCAGCGTTGATTTGCATAAAGGCATCGTCGCGTCGTGTGACGTCTATTTCTACAACGTTGGCAAAATTCTCGGTATCGACCGCATCGACCAATATGCTTTCGGCCTTGGCCTCGGACATCGCACCGGAATCGACCTGCCGGGCGAAGAGCCTGGCCTGGTCCCGTCCGAGGATTGGGTGCAACGTGTCTATCATCACAAATGGTATCCGGGCTCGACGATCTCCGTCTCCATCGGTCAGGGAGCGGTGATGGTCACGCCAATTCAGCTCGCGCGCATGGTTGCCGCTGTCGCCAATAGCGGAACTCTGATTCCACCTCATCTTTTGAAAGATGCCACTGGTCTCAAGGCTGGATCTTTCCCGCTTTCTGAGGAAACCGTCCAAACGGTTACCGACGGTATGTGGGGCGTCGTCAATGAACCTAATGGCACCACTTCCGGACTCGTCAAGCTTCAGAATATCGACTTTTCCGGCAAGACCGGCACGGCGCAAACCGAAAGCTTCGAACTGCAGAGTAAACTCGGAAAGAAGTTGAAGGAAAACGGCTGGTTCGTTGGCTACGCTCCGCGGCGTAATCCCGAAATCGTCGTCGCTGCGCTCGTGCAGGCTGGAGGTTGGGGCAGCACCTCTGCCGCGCCGATTGTGCGCGATGTCGTGAAAGCCTATTACGACAAAAAGAATGCGCACATGACTCAGACCGCCACCACCGCCGTTCCGGCCCAGCCCTCATCTCCGCCCAGCTCGCCGGCCGCAACCGCCAAGCCTGCCTCTGGCGCAACTGCAGCGCAGCCCGCTGCTTCCACCACGCCAGCCTCGCACGCAGCCCCAGCGGCAAAGCCCGTCGCTACCAAATCCGCCACTCCGGACTCGGCTGGCATCCCCGACGAAATTCACGACCCATCCGCACAGGTTCTCGCCGGCCAGCCTGCTCCATCCATCCAGCCTCCGAGCGCGCAGCGTCAATGAAAGACCGCCCGCGTATTCAGGATTGGGACTGGCCGCTCGCCGCCATCATCACTGCCATCAGCACTCTGGGAGTTCTGGAGGTTTATTCCTCCACGCACACCAGCGGCATGGCCGGCATGCACTGGAAGCAGTTGATGTGGATCGGCATCGGCCTTATCGGCATGTTTCTGATTTCCCGCATCGACTACCACACCCTGATGGACCAGGCCCCGATTCTTTATCTCTTTGGCCTTGCTACTCTGCTTGTAGTTCTCATGATCGGCCATTCTCGCTTTGGCGCGAAACGCTGGGTGGCTCTCGGGGGCGGCGTTAACTTACAAGTATCGGAATTAATGAAGTTGATTATAATTGTGGTGTTGGCGCGGTTCTTCACAGACGTGCGCACCGACCGCCTGACTCTGCAGGACATCGTTAAGGTTGCACTTATTACCGGAATTCCTGTAGGTTTGATTCTGATCCAGCCCGACCTGGGGACTGCCCTGGTGCTCATTCCCGTGGCGGTCGTCGGAGCGTTCCTCGCCGGCATCGAGTGGAAGCACATGGCGGTGGGCGCTCTCCTCATCTTGCTGATGATTCCGGTCGGCTGGCATATGCGGACGCATTTGAAGCCGTATCAGCAGCAAAGGATTACGACGTTTCTTCACCCGGAAGAGAACCCGCGGGGAGCCGGTTATCAGATCCTGCAATCGGAAATTGCGGTCGGCTCGGGCGGCTTCTGGGGAAAAGGATTTAGCAAAGGCAGCCAGAATCAGCTAGGATTCGTTCCGGTGCGGTATTCGGACTTCATCCTCGCGGCGCTGGCTGAGGAGCAGGGTTTCATCGGCGTTTGCGTGGTTCTGCTCTTGTACTTGGGGCTCATTCTGCGGCTGGTGGATAACGCGCAGAAAGCGAAAGATCGTGCCGGGATGTATGTGGTCATGGGTGTTACCGCCATCCTGGGTTTTCACGTTCTGGTTAACGCTTCCATGGTCATCGGCTATATGCCCGTGACCGGCATTCCGCTTCCGCTTATGAGTTACGGGGGATCCGCAACCGCCTTTGTGTATATGGCATTGGGCCTGGTCATGAACGTCCGCATGCGGCGCTTCGTGAACTGAGCCCCGTGAGTTTTGGTGTACGCCGCGAGCTCCCCAGGCCGCGGTGTAGATGAAAAATTTGAATTCAGATGGAATGAAGGTCGCATCGGTTGAGCCGAGCAATTCAGCAACGCGATAAATTTGGCAGCCGCTCGTGGCAAACCCAGGCATCCCGCCTGCGCCACGATGGTCCCGGGTGCGCGCGTGTGTACCGCCGCCCTCTGATGCGCCATGAGGAGTCTTATGTCGAAGGAAATGGTCATATCGTCCAACCCGCACGAGACGCGGGTGGCGATTATGGAAGAAGGACAGCTTTGTGAATATTACGTCGAAAGGCAGAAGGAATTTGCGTTAGTCGGTAGCATTTACAAAGGCCGTGTAACACGCGTGCTGCCAGGCATGCAGTCGGCCTTCGTGGAAATCGGCCTCGATAGCGACGCCTTCCTGTACGTCAGCGATTTTCTGGAAGAAAGCGAAGAGCTCGACCACATCGTCACCACGGTTGTCGACAAGGTCGAGAAAATGGAAGAGCAGGGTGGTCACGTGTTCGCGGAGAATCATGCCGCGCCGGCGCTGGAACCCGCCGATGTGGAAGCCGGTCCCATGGCTCATGGTGACGGCCCGCACGCCGAATTCGCGCACGATGAAGGCGAGCATGCGCACGAGGCCGGTCACGCAGAAGGCGGCGAGTCGCATGCCGGGCACGGCGCCCGCACAGGAGTTCGCTGCCGCGGGCCATGTGATCGAGCCCATGGAAGGCGAATCCATCACGCGCGGCGCTGGCTCCGCGCAGGGCGCTCCTCCTCCGGGACAATCGCACGGTCAGGGTCGCCCGTCTTTCGGTGATCGTGATCGCGGCGGTCGCGGCCGGGATCGCTTCAACCGCGGAGGACGCGGTGGGGGCCGCGGAGGTCGCGGCGGGCGGTGGTGGACGCTTCAATCGCGGTGGTCGCGGAGGCGATCGTCCGCCTCGTTTCGGGCGCGAATTACCCTCCTCGAAATACGCTTCGCCGCACGCTCCTTACGAGCGTCCCGGCCAGCTTGGTCAGCCCGGCGAGCCTGGTCAATCGGACCAGCCCACCGAATCCGCGCCGTCCGAAAATTACACGCCAATTATTCTTCCCGGTGAGTCGCTGGCAAAATATCGCGACAAGCCTCCTGCTCCGCCCGCGCCGGTAGCATCCGCCGGAGTCGCCGAAGAATTGAAAACCGTCGTCCCCGACGAGTTTTCCGACCCGGCCGCCGCGCCTCACGCATTACCGACGTCGCCCCGCGCGCCGAATTCCGTTCGAGCTCGCTGCACGCTGTCGAGCCTCTGCCCGGCGAATCGCTTTCCAAGTGGAAGCGCCAAGCCGAGGAAGAATCGAGCGAGCCGCAATCGTCCTCGAACGCTTCGTTCGCGCCGCCTGCATCGCCCGAAAAGGCGCTGCACTCCTACGAAAACGCGGTGAACGAGCACGAAGTTCATCCCGAATCCCCGGAAGCTTCCGGCCACGCAGGGATGAGCTCTCGTGAAGAACGTGAACACGAAGCCGAAGACAGCCGCGCCCAGCAGCTCCACGCCGCCGAAGAAGCCGACGAGGAAACCGGCTCCGACGAGCTGAGCGCCGACGAAGCCGCCATCGTCGCCGAACACGTAGCCGAAGCTCAGATCGAGGAAGAAGCGCGCGAAGCGCAGCGCCACGATTTCGCTTCCGCCGACGAAGCTGCCGAGGCCGCCGAAGTGGCTCTCAGCGGACCCGCTTCCGCCCCGGAAAGCGAGCTGGAGGAAGAAGTCGAGGACGCCGTAGCCGACGCGCTCGATGAAGCCTCCGATGAAAACGAAGGTCCGCTCCAAACCGAAGAAGAATCCGACGCCGAAGAAGAAGGCGACGCCGAAGCGGATGAGCACGCCGCCGAAGAAATCGCCGGTGTGGAAGCATCCGGCTCGGAAGGGAACGGCGAGACGGGCGCTCTCTCCGCTTCTGCCGAAGGCCATTTGGAGCCGCTCGAAGGCGAGCAAATTTCCGGCGGCGGTCCCGCGCCGGAAGGCGCCGAAGCCCCGCGTCCTTTCAACGCCCGCGTGCGCGGCGATTTCCGCGCGCGCATGCAGCATCCGCGCCGTGGCGGACGTCCCGATCGCGGACGAGATCGCGGTGGCCGTCGCGACAATCGCGGTGACCGCGACCGTGGTGGCCGCCCGCATCAGGGCGGCGGCCACGGCCACGGGCACAGTCACGGTGGTCATCGCCCGCAGCAGCGCCGCCCGCAATTGATCGCGGACATGCTCAAGCAGGGCCAGGAAATCATCGTGCAGATCGCCAAGGAGCCGCTCGGCAAGAAAGGCGCGCGCATCACCAGCCACGTCGCGCTCCCCGGCCGCTACCTGGTTTACATGCCCACGCTCGATCACAACGGCATCTCGCGCAAAATCGTTTCTGCCGAGGAACGCTCGCGCCTGCGCCATCTCGTCAACGAAGCCAAAGGCAGTTCCGGTGGCGGATTCATCGTGCGCACCGCCGCGGCCAGCGCGCCTCCCGAGGACGTTCGTGCCGACGTGGAATTCCTCACCAAAACCTGGTCGGAAATCAAGTCGCGCTCCGAGCAGCGCAAAGCTCCCGCGCTTCTCCATCGCGATCTAAATCTCGTCGAGCGCATTCTGCGCGACTACATCACGCCCGACTTCGGCGCCATCTGGGTCGACTCCGAGGAGGAATTCACCAAGGTGGTCGACTTCATGAGCCGCTTCCAGCCGGCCATGGTCGGCCGCGTGAAACTCTACGGCAAGGACACGCCGATCTTCGAGGAATTCGGCATCCAGCAGGAAATCGACAAGGGCCTGCGCCCGAAAGTCTGGCTCAAGTCCGGCGGCTACATCGTCATCAACCACACCGAAGCGCTCGTCGCCATCGACGTCAACACCGGCAAATTCGTCGGCAAGGGCTCGAATCGTCTCGAAGACACCATCGTCCGCACTAACCTTGAAGCGGTGAAGGAGATCGTCCGCCAGATGCGCCTGCGCGATCTCGGCGGCATCATCATCATCGACTTCATCGACATGGAAGAGCGCCGCAACCGCGAAAAAGTGATGGCCGCGCTCGAGGACGCTCTCCGCGCCGACCGCGCTCCGTCAAAAATGCTGCGCTTCAACGAGTTTGGCTTGATCGCCATCACCCGCAAGCGCACCAAGCAGGCTCTCGAGCGCACGCTCTGCCAGCCTTGCCCCTATTGCACCGGCTCCGGCATGGTCAAATCCATTCCCACGCTCTGCTACGAGATTCAGACCGAAGCTCGCAAGATGGCTCCGGAAATCGTCAGCGGCAGCGTCACCTTGCGCGTGCATCCGGAAATCGCCAAGGCTCTCAAGACGCGCGAGGCTTCGCTCATCGACGAGCTCGAGCACTGGACCAAGAAGAGCATCATCATCCAGGCCGATCCCACTCTTCACTGGGAGCAGTACGACATCTACTGATATTTCTCAGTCAAACCGGGCAGCCTTGTTTACTCAGGCTGCTCTTTTCTTTTGATGGTAGAATTCGCGCCCGATGAAACTGCTGTTGGTCTTTCCATGGACAGCTCTAGGTACGGTTACGCAGGTTGTTTTGACTTTGCTAATCGCTGCAATAGCTGCGTGCATTGCGTATCAGCAATACATTGTTAATGATCGGCAGCACCGGCTTGCTCTATTTGACAAGAGGATGGTGATTTACAACAAAACGAAAGAATTCATAGCCGAAATTGTAAATAAGCCCCGTAACGTATCGATCCCGGACTGCCTCAAGTTTGCGAGGGATACACGCGACCATGAATTTCTATTTGGCCCAGAAATTAACAGTTTTATTGAGAGACTGACGCGGGAATCTCTAAAGCTGGAGACCTGCAATGTCACAAATGGGTTCGAGCAGAGCGCAGAAATTATTAACTGGTTTGTAGAGCAAATGGGCGTAGCTACGGAACTGTTCAAGAAATACGTGGATTTTCGGAAACCTTAGGCACTGCGCGTTCGCTTCGGCAGGCTGGTTCTTTGTCGGAAGCGCGACGGGTTCTTCCGTCGAGCTTTTCTTTTTGCCTTCGGAGCGGCGGACTTCAGTCCGCCATCTTCGTCTCTCCGCCCTAAGAGTCAGCATCGCTTCTATCCGAGTACAGCCGAGCATTCGACGTAGCCCCCTCCCTCATGTTTATCGACTGCTTTCCGGCCGTGTCCCGCACCGACAGCAAATAAATCGCCATCGCCAGCCCCACCAGCGCCAGCACCACTGCAATCGCGACGTTCTGCGCCAGCGAGGTGCCACGCCCCGCTTCGCCGCGGTCCAGTTGTCGCACTAATCGTATGTGCTGCCACGCCGATCCCAGATTTACCAGCACTCCCAACCCGATCAGCGCCGTCCCGAACCATAGCGACACCCCCGTCGATGCTTCTCTCACGCCCGCCTGCCGGAAAATTTGCAGTTGCTGTAGAAAAAGTCCGAACCGCGCCACCACGAACCCAAAGCCCATCAGCGCCAGCCCCGTGCGCACCCACGCCAGAAATGTGCGCTCCGCCGCCAGATAATCGCTCAGCGCCGCCTTCGGTTTGCTCTCCGTTACGCTTGTCATGGGTTCGGTCTAGCGCGTCCAGAATCCTTCGTGTACTTTTCCTGCTTCTTCTTCCATCAATGGCCCGGTAACGCGAATATTTTTCTGTCCGCGCGCGAACACCTCCCGGCAGGGCAGGCTCAGCGTGGGATTTTCCTCGTGGCTTCCCGTGTAGCGTAGCAGCCCGCTCTCCGCCAGCGCGAACACCACTCGCCCGATCCCCGTCCAGTAGATCGCTCCGGCGCACATGGCGCACGGTTCCGTGCTGGTGTACAGCGTGCATTTCGCCAGTTCCGCTTCGTGCAAAAGCCGCGCTGCTTCCGCGCACGCCAGCATCTCCGCGTGTTGCGTCGGATCGCCCTTCGGCCGAACCGCATTGTTCCGCGCCGTCACCACGATTTCGCCTCGCTGGTTCACCACCAGCGCGCCAAATGGATGCCGCCCGTCCGCGCGCGCTTCGGACGCCAGCTCGACCGCCCGCCGCAAAAAGCGCAAATCCTGCTCGCTAACCTCTTTTTCTTTGTTCACCTGGGCCATCCCTGCTTTTAACATATTTCTGGGCTCAACTCCCCCCGTGGGCCTTTCGCCACATCCATCTGTAATTCGCCCGCTCCCGTGTTTTTCTTGGAACTTTTCTCGCTCGTCACGGAAAACACAACTGCAGGGGATCGCATCTAGTATCACCAAGCTTGGCGCTGGATTCATGGAACTATCCAGCTCCCAATCGCCTGGATTCCGGGCTGCTGTGTATCATTACCATACTCGACCCGTAATTTTTGCTGGCCCGCAACTCCTGGCATCTGTTCGGTGTTTAAATGTTCAGTGTTAAATATTCGGCGCTAACGTCCACATTCTTGGGAAGACATATGAGCATTCATAAATTGTTTTTGGCCTCCTGCATCATTCTCTTTTTCAATCTGGCTTCGCCCGCGTACCCCCAGTCACAACAAGCGGCGCAGCAGCAGCGCGCGCCCGCCTTGCGCATGGGGCGCTACGACAAGTCCGCCGAAGTGGTCACCAGCGGCACCATCGCCTCCATCCAGACTTCAAAGAGCGCCTCGCTTCCTCGCGGCGCTTACATCGCCCTTCATACGGCCGCTTTGACTTTGAATGTCCACATGGGGCTCTTCTCCCCGTCCAGCATTCCTTTCGCCGTCGGAGACCAGGTCCAGGTCACCGGATCGCTGATCTCCATGAACGGAACGCAGATTCTGCTCGCGCGTCAGGTGCAGTCCGCCAGCCAGATTCTCACCGTGCGCAGCTCGAATGGCTTCGTCCTGCGGCCTCACCCCGCGGCCCACATGCAGACCTTGTCGCAGGGGTTCCAACAATGAAAACCCTCCTCCTGCGAACGGTCGTTTTTTGCTTCGCCATCGGCAGTCTCGTCGCCCTGTCCAGTTGCGGCGGAGGCGGCGGTAGCTCCAACCCCAGCGGCGCCAGTGGCTCCTCCGGCGGCGGCACCACCGGAACGACCGGCGCCACCACTCCCAATTCCATTCTTAGCGGCAAGTACGCATTCAGCTTCACAGGAACGGTCACCAGCAGCGGCGCTCCCATCTTTTTGGCCGGCAGCTTCACCGCCGACGGCGCCGGCAACATCAGCACCGGCGTCGAGGACATCAACCAGGTCGGCCTCTCCGTTTCCAAGGGCGTCGCTATCTCCGGTACCTACTCCATCGGCGCCGACGGCCGCGGCACCCTGAATATCACCAGCGGCGTCACTCAGACTTTCAAGATCGCCGTGGAAAACGGCAATCATGGCCAGCTCATCCGCTTCGACAGCGGCGCCGCCGGCTCCGGTTCCTTCGATTTGCAGAGTTCTTCCGCCTTCTCCCTGAGTTCGCTCAGCGGCAAGTTTGCCTTCGCCTGGAACGGCTCTGACTCAGGCGGCAATCCTCTTTCCGGCATCGGCGAGGTGAGCTTGTCATCGGGAAGCGCTTCGGGCGCCGCCGATATCAACGACGCCGGCAACTACACCCAGGTCACTGCCACCGGCACCTTGCAGTCGCCTGACGCAAATGGCCACGGCACCGCTAGCTTTACCTACGGCACTACTGCTCTCACCTATGCCTACGACATCATCTCGGCCAATCGCATTCTCTTGATCGAATTGGATACCACCGGCGGCACGGTTGGCGAAGCCGATTTGCAATCCGCCACGTTCACCACCGCATCGCTCTCGGGCAGCTATGCTTTCTTTCTCAACGGAACGAGCCAGGGCTTCGGCATAGTGGGCCAAATCTCGGCCGACGGACAAGGCAACATTTCTTCGAGCGACTCCGTGGAAAACAGTTCTTTTTCGATTGGCTCCGGCACGTTCCCCGGAAACTATAGCCCGTTGCCCACGGTCGCCGGTGTCACCGTCAATGGCCGCTTCGTCCTGACTGCCACTGAGCCCCCACCATTTAGTACTTTCACCGATAACTTCGTCGTCTACCTGGTTTCTCCCACCCAGGCTTTCATCATGGAGACCGATTCCGACCAGCTCACCTTCGGCCAACTACTCACGCAGACCGGCTCGCCGTACGCTCCATCTTCCTTGAATGGGAATTATGGCCTCAATTCGTCTGGACTTGACCCACATGGTGTCGAAGCCGATTTCGTCGGCCAGATCGCTTCCGGTGGCACCTCCACTCTCACCGCTGGCACGCTCGATATCAATGACGAGGATACTGTGACCACGCCCACCATCGCCAACAGCGCCATCTCCGGCGGCAGCTATACCGTCGCCAATACAACCACCGGGCACGGCACGCTCAGCTTTACTGCCGCAAGTGCGCCATTTCAATTTGCCTTTTATTTCGTGTCGCCCAGCCACGTTTTTATGCTTCAGACCGATAACAACTTTCGTCGGCGTCGGCTCCGCGTTAGCGCAGCCAACCATTCCCTAACCGCGTCGCTCGCGCCGCCGCCCGGATTTGCTACCTTGACAGCTGGAACGAACCGCTGGTACAACCTCGTCTGCGGTAAACAGATGGTCCCGCCGCGGATGGCGCGGCCTGCGCGAACAAATCCTGTCTAGGTGCTCGAATTCTCACTCGTAACGTACCTCAAGAAAACCCATAAGCTTTCGCGCAGCCCGCGGGTCCACATCGCCAGATCCTCGATAAATCACCTCACTGGAGGAATCATGAGTACCGCAGCCAGCACTTCTCCCATTCATCACGAACCAGCACTTCTCGGCCAGACCGTCGTTGTCATCGGCGGCAGCTCCGGCATCGGCCTTGAAACAGCCCGGCAAGCGCGCGCCGAAGGCGCCAAGCTGATTCTCACTGGACGCAATCCCGAGCCTCTGCAGCGCGCCGCAAGCGAGCTGGGCGCGCTGAGCACCTCCGCCTTCGACGCTACCGATTCCGCTTCTGTCGATCGTTTCTTCCAGCAACTCCCGGCCACCATCGATCACGTGATGGTCACCGCGGGCCACCCGCACTATGGCCGCATCCTCGACATGGACTTCGCCGACATGCGCCGCGGCCTCGAGGAGCACCTCTTGTTGGTGCTCGAAGTTGCCCGCAACGCCGCAGGTAAAGTTCGGCCAGGAGGCACGCTGCTGTTCATGGGCGGCACCGGCGGCCGCCGCCCAGCCATCGGTACCGCCATCGCCTCCACAGTCACCGCCGCGCTTCCCGCTCTCACCGCCAACCTTGCGCTCGAGCTCGCGCCGATCCGCGTCAACCTCATCGCCCCCGGCTTCGTCGACTCGCCGTTGTCGGCATCGCTCCTCGGCACTGAACTCGAAAACCGCCGCAATCACCTTCGCGCCACGCTTCCCATCCGCCGCGTCGTCACTCCGGCAGACGTCGCCGCGCTCGCCGTGCACATCATGATCAACACCGCCCTCACCGGCGCCACTTATGACGTCGATGGCGGCCAGCAGCTCGTCGACTAGATGGTGCGCCGTTGTGGCGCCGTCGCTTCAGCCCGCCAGTGCGCCAACTTTCCGCGTCGTGTCAATCCCGAAGCGAGCCGCGCCCGGCGACGGCGCAAAGCAAAGTTTGCGACTCGGTTAGGGTCGCGGTAGAACGGAGCGAGTCGAGGGATCTCTCTTCGATTGTGAAGTTGCCGCTCGCTTTTTCGCCGTCATTCAGAGCGCAACGCGAGCGCAGCGAAGCATCCCTCTTTGCCGTTGGTGTGCAGTGCTTTTATCGCTCGCATTCCGTTCTCGCCGCGCACTCGAGATTTCACCTGGCTCCCGAATCACCCATCCCCGCCAGCTATCCGAAAGTGTTACAGAAAAAACCTCCCATTGCGTGATGCGTTGAAATTCCACTTCCTCCATAGTTCCGCAGTCGAAAGGCACGAAGTGCTGAGAGGAGGATCCATGAAACGGATGGCTTTCTTGCTGATTGCAGTTGCAGCAGTGACCGCAGTGCTCGCCTCAATATTCCCGGTGTCAGGACAAACCAATGGAGACGCCGTCCCGATCTTCGGAATCAAAATTCCGCCTGGATACCGTGACTGGAGATTGGTTTCCGTGGCCCACGAAGAAGGCGACCTGCACAGTTTCGCCGCCATCTTGGGGAATGATGTAGCCATCAAAGCCTACCGCAACGGAACCCTCCCTTATCCGGACGGCACCATCATCGCCGCCTTGCACTTCAGTCACTCCCCGTCCGAGGCAAATGACAAAGTCTTTGGCCGTGCCCAATCGTTTGTTCCCGGGCCGCCCACCAACGTTCAGTTTATGGTGAAGGACTCAAAGAAATACGCCGCAACCGGCGGATGGGGTTTCGCTCACTTCGATAAAGACGGTAAACCGGGGAGCGAGACGTTGTTAAAAACCTGTTCCCCCTGCCACGCGAAAGCTTCTCGCGACTTCGTCTTCACGCAATATGCACCGTGAGACCGGGCGCCAAACCTTGGGCACGCTTGCCTGAGCGCCGCAAGGCGCTCAGCCTCGTCAAACCCCGTCAAACGTTCTATCGAGGGCACTCGTTTGATTCTTACCTGCAATCCGCCAGTTTCACCGCTTTTTGCTTTTATCCGCTTTCGCTCGGGAACCCGCGGGCGGTTTCTTCTTCACTTTGCTCTGATTGTAATCAATGGCCGCGCGCACCAGATTTTTTAGCGCGCGCGCCGGAACCTGATCGCCCTCGAAAAAATCGATGGCCCGCCACGCGTTGCCTCCGAGTCCCGCATTGAACACCTTGTCGGGATCTGTTAGCTGCGCCCCGTGCGCGAAGGTCACTTTCACCTTATCTTTGTGCGCGTTGGCCACCGCGATCATTCCGTCGCGTGACCACACCGGGCTTCCCATCCACTTCCATTCCTCGACGATCTCCCGGTTGGCCCCAAGCATGCACTTGCGGACGCCGGCCAATGTTTCGCCGCGCCAGTCCGTGAGTCCCGCAATCAACTGGTCAATGCGTTCTTTTGGATTCATTGCACCTTTATGCCTCGAATTCCCGCCGCCTTTTCATGCGCGTCATTTGACCTGACGTTCGTGTCGCGGTGAAGTCTTGTACTTATATAACAGGGGTGGGGTTCCAGTGAGGTAGCTATTCGCCGTCTATTCCGTGCTCTTCGATTTTGTTGTAAAGCAGCCGCCGGTTGATCTGCAACCGGTTCGCTGCCTCCGATTTGTTCCCGCTGGCTTCGCGCAGCGCTTTCTGGATCAGCCGCTTCTCCAGTTCCGCCAACGCTTTGTGAAAGGGAAGCGAGAACAATTCAGAGCCATTCCCGTTGGAAGCTCCGGCATGTTGTGGGGCCGTGGTCACTCGGAAATGACTCGGCATTAGCACACGGCCTCGAGCCATGAGAATGGCCCGCTCGACCATATGCTCCAACTCCCGCACGTTGCCGGGGAAGGAATAACTTTGCAGCAGCAAAATGGCCTCATCCGAAAAACCGATAGCCGGCAGCGAATTCTTCTCGCTGTAGACGTGAAGGAAGTGCTCCGCCAGAAGCACGATGTCGGAGCGCCTTTCCCGCAGCGGTGGCACCGTGATGCGCACCACATTCAGACGGTAAAGCAGATCCTCTCGAAACATCTGTTCCCGCACGCACGCTTCAATGTCACGGTTCGTGGCGGCGATTACCCGGAAATCCCCATGAATGGCCTCCACGCCGCCTAGCCGTTCGAATGTGTGTTCCTGCAGCACGCGCAGAAGCTTTACCTGCAGGTTCGGCGGCAGCTCGGCAATCTCATCCAGAAAAATGGTCCCTTGTTGCGCCAGTTCGAAGCGTCCCGCCTTGCGGGCCACCGCGCCGGTGAAAGCTCCCCGTTCGTGCCCGAACAGTTCAGACTCCAGCAGGTTTTCAGGGATGGCGGCGCAGTTGATCACCACAAACGGCTTTTCTTTGCGCCGGCTGTAGCTGTGAATGGCCTCGGCCACAAGTTCTTTGCCTGTTCCGGATTCTCCGCAAATCAGCACCGTCGAATCCGTTTCAGCCACCTTGCCGATGGTCTTGAACACATCCATCATGGCCCCGCTTGAGCCCACCAGCCGGCCCGCCGCCGGCGGCGCCACCGCTGCCACTTGCGCCCGCAGTTCTTTCACTTCCCGGTTCAGCGATGAATGCGCCAGCGCGCGTTTCGCCGTCAGCGAGATTTCTTCCAGGTCGAACGGTTTGGTTATGAAATCGTAGGCCCCCAGCCTCACCGCTTCAATGGCGCTATGGCTCGTGCCGAACGCCGTGATGACGATGACTGGAATCGCCGCTAGCTGCTCGTCTCTCCGGATGTAATGCAGGAATTCTTCTCCGCCCATTCCCGGCATTTTCCAATCCGTGAAAATCAGCTCGGGCCTGGTTTCCCGCAGCAATGCCACCGCGGCTGCCCCGTCTGCGGCTTCCTGGATGGTATAACCCCGTTTCCTCAATATTTCGGCGAGAGTTTTCCTCAGGTTGGTTTCATCGTCAACGATCAGGATCGTTTCGTTCATTCTGTTCGATCTTACGCCACGTGCCCGGCGACTGCCTTCTGGTCTGCCGGAAGCGATACACGCACCGTGGTGCCGCATGCTTGCGCGCTGGCGATCTCGATCTTCCCGCCGTGTGCCTGAACCAGCTCGTGACAAATGGAGAGACCCAGCCCCGTCCCCGTCGCCTTGGTCGTAAAAAATGGATCGAAGATGCGTCCCTGAACTTCGGCGGCCATTCCTTCTCCCGTATCGTTGAATTCCACATAGACTTCCTCGTTGCCGCCCGGCGCCTTCATCTGGCTGCCCACGCTGACGCAAAGAGTTCCGCCGGCCGGGCACATGGCCTCGATGGCATTCTGAATAATGTTATCGAAGACTTGGCCCAGGCGACCCTGATCGGCTGGCAGCCAGTGCGAACGGCCATCGAAGCGGGTCAGCAATCGGATGCTTCGCTGCCGGGCCGTTTCCGTGAAGTTGGCCAGCCTTTGCTCCACAAGACGCTCCAGCGAAGTAGTTTCGGTACGCAGATTCACCGGGCGCGAAAAACTCAACAGCCGGCTCACCATGCCATCCAGGCGTTCGATTTCCTGCAGCGCGATAATGCAGGATTCCCGCACCTCCAGATTTCCGGAGTCCTGGCACATCTGCACCCGCAGCCGGATGGTCGCCAGCGGGTTTCGCACTTCATGCGCAACGCCCGCGATCAATCGGCCCAGCGCCACCAGCCGCTCGGCATGCCGCAAACGGTCCTCGATCTCCTTCTCGCCGTCGATCTTGGCCTTAAGTGTTCCCGCCAGGCGGTTGATGGCCTCCGCAATTTTGCGGATTTCTTCCGGGTCAGAATCGATGGAAATTTGCGAGCTCAGAGTGCTCTCCAGATTCTCCAGTCCGTCTTCGATCTTTCGCACGCCGTTTTGCAGCGCCTGCACCACCAGCAGCGTAAGAATCACGCAGGCCAATGCGGCAATGCCAAGCCCGGTGGCGATCAGGTAGGCGCGCCATCGATTCGTTCCCGGAATGTTCGCCAGCCGCTTGATGGTCCACGCGCAGCCCATGATTTGCCCATTCGCGAAAATCGGCGTCGCATCCACCAAAGCCACATCCGATCCGATCGCCGAAACATGCCCCACGGGCCTGCCCGACGCCACTGCTTCCTGAGCCGTCTGCAATATCGTGGGTCGCGCGTCTTCCGGGACAAGCGAACCGTCCGCCGCATCGCCGGGGACCTGTGCAAAGGAATCGCCCAGCAGAGTCTCGCGCTGCGCGACGTAAAAGCCTCCCTGCACTTCCTCGGCGTTTCGCAGCACGGATCGTGTCAGATCGGAAAGTTCCCGGGGAGAGAACTGCCTGTCCAGCAGCGCATCCGGGCGGTCGCTCGACGTGCGCAATTGCAGATTGTGAAGGTACCCGCGAGCCAGAAGATCGCTCAGCCCAGCCACTTGTTTCTGCTCGTCTCGCAGAACCGCCGAGCGCGTGTACTGCAACGCGGCGAAGCTCGCGGAAAGCACCGCCGGCAGCAACACCGCTACCATGATGCCCAGCAGCATGATCTGCCGCCGAAAGCTGATCCTCGATAGCGCGGTTCTAAACGGCACGAAGCATCCTGCGGCCATTGCCTGCAAAATCTGAAGGTACTACCGGGAGGGGGAGGGTGTCCATTTTCTCGACGAATCCATGCGAGCCAAGCAAACTACGGGGCTGCTGCGGCGGTATACGCCTCCCCATTCTGCGTGACATAACATCTCTTGCAGACATGCTCGGCTGCCCCTGCTGCCGCATTCGCTGCCCGCGCAAACTGGCTGGCCTCCGTGTCGGCGCCAATGTCTCGCAGCAGGTTGGCCCAATGTTTCAGGTGCTCGCTCCAGGACACGAGCTTCAGCACCTGTGCACGATCCTCCGAGGGAAGCGTTCCGTTGGTCGTAATCCAATGAATGCGCCCGAGTATGCTTTCGGTATGGTTCAGGCTGTCGTGTGCCAGCGCCCCATCGGCCTTCTCCTGATCGCTCGCTGCCGGCGCGCTGATTTCCCGGCGGATATCTGTCGGAAACGAGAGCGAGTCGAAGGTCTCCCTCGCCAGGATTTCCACCATGTTCGCGAGATCTTCGGAAGCCGCCGCGCACTCGCACGCTCCCTCAAAGTCCCATTCCTGATAACGCCCGAGCGCCTGCAGATAGGTTCTTTTCGCCTCATGCAAATATTGCAGCACTGCCCCTCGGTGTTTGATCGAGCTTTTAACAAACGCAAGCATGGTCTGGCAGCGATAGAGCCGGTCGTACGCTCGTTCCACCGCCCGCGTGGCTTTTTCCGGTATGGCTGCTCGTGCTCGTTTGTCTCGTTCGGGAGCCATCGTGCCACGGGTGGGGGCCAGAGGTGAGCACGCCGTACCCGGGGGAGGGCAGATTTCGGCGCACACCTCTGGCGTGTGGGAGGAAATAGGGCTAAGCACTACGCACTTGCCGGAAAGCGGCTCGGTAATCACTGTTGCTTCCGCTTGCATGTTCTCCGGCCAGTCCAACGGCCGGCCCGACGGTGTGTCCGTCGGAACGATGGCCTGAACGTCGACCAACGATCCAACCGTCACAATCTCCAACACCTCCCTTGCTCTTTCAGGCGCAAAGCCGAAAACCCATCCGCCATCCAGAATCATTCCGTTTACTTCCGACGCGGAATTCGTCAGCAGGCGCTCAATTTTTCCACGAACTATCTTTTGGCGCATATGCGCCTCCGAAACCTTCGTGCGTTCATCGAAACCGGAAATAAACCGCCAGCAGCGCCGCATACCCCAAGCTCACCAGAACCAGAAATGCGTGGTAGCTGATATGCGGCCTTATCTCTAGAGCCACCATCTTCACGCCCGCCCATCCCCAGCAAAATCAGTGCCATATTCGCGAATGCACGAACCTCAACAAACTTCTGGGGATGCTTGCTTTAAGGCGGCGCGGGACTGCTTCGGCTAAGACTTCACTGTAAACGTTCAGCACACCGTTCAGGAAAGCGTAAAGAAAATGATCACTCCCACCACTGCTCCGCGCAGCCGACCTGCTCCGAATTGCTCACGCCGCGTCCGCTCTCCCTCGGTCCTTTTGCAGCATCCAGTTGTACGACCCGTTCAAAAAAGCCCGCTGGCGCTGCTGCAGTTGGCGATTCCGCTTTCTCATTCCAGCCTGACTGGCTTTCAAAACGCGGAGAAGTAAATTTTCTGGGCGTGCGAGCTCTTTTGGAATCTGTATTGCTCCAGAGGCCGCGGCTGTTGTCGTGACGACTTTCTCTGGTAATTACTCGTGCCCAATTGCGCAGCAGTAAATACGGCGAATTCAGATTCACTGGTTCAGTCCGCGGTGAACGGTGATGCCGCTGCCCTGAACGAGCTCTTTATCCGTTGCATCCCGCAACTTCAGAGGACCGCCGCAAGATTTCTGAATAATCGCCAGGATTCCGAGGACGCTCTGCAGGATGGGCTGTTGCTTGGGCTGCGTCACGTTTCACAATTTCAAGGGCGGTCGCAGTTTTCTACCTGGATGCACACCATCGTGGCCAATGCCGCCAAGTCGACCCTCAGGAGACAGAGATTCCGCTCCATCACCTCATCACTCGATGACCCGCAGCCGGACCAACAGGCGCTCACTCTGTCCGACATCATTTGCGATCACCGCGAAGGCGTGGAGAGCCGTTATCAGCGAATCGAACGCCTGCAGTTTTTGGAGGCGGTTTTAAGGAAGTTGCCGCCCACGCATCGATCCATTATCTGTCTCTGCGATCTCCACGGTCTGTCCATGCAGGAAGTGGCCAGGCGCCTGGGGTTGACCGTCGCCGCCGCCAAGACTCGCCATCTCCGCGCCATGCGCTTTCTGCTGGAAATCTCCAAAGCGGCGCGCGAGCGAAGGATGACCGTCCTTGAGCTCCTATCGGAGCAGTCCCGTAGCGCCGCCTCCGCTTCTCTGCAGCGTTCCCGCCGCCGCAAGAACAGGCGCCGGTCCACCACTCCAAGTTTTCAGTCGGGAGATAGGTGCCGCGGCCAGGCCTGATGCTGGATCATTTTCCCGTGTTCTTCTCCAGGTTCCAGTGATACGTCAGCTTCACCCGGAAGGTCGTGCCATCCTGCTCGATCGCATCCTCGGGATCCTCGGGACGCCCCGGAAAGAAATACTTCTTGTTGAGCAGGTTATAGACGCTTGCGGAAATATCCGCGTGTTTGCCCAAAGTGTGGGCCGATCAAGGTGGCATTGACCACGGAGAAGCCTCCCAAAGTATTTCCACCCAGCGTGGTCACCTCGCCGGTGTACTGTCCATCCACTGCAGCGGAGAATCTCTCGTGCAGCAGCGGCATACTCAAATTCAGCTTGACCAGGTTCGTGGGGGAATTGGGAGGAGTTTGCCCCGTCATCGCGCTGATCGTTTGCGTATAGCTGTAACTGGCACGCCCGCGGAGGCCTGCAGCCAGGTCTCCGTTCACCTCAACCTCTACGCCCTTGGCTGTTGCACCCTGAGAATTCTCGTATACGGAAAGTCCGTTGCTCGGGTCCGTCTCAAGGGTTATCAGATTTGTGATTCGGTTGTAGAAAACGGAAGCAGTCGCGGCCAGGTGGCTGCCGAAACCCTGTTCCAGAATTCCCTCCACACTTCGAATTTTCTCCGGCTGCAAGCCCGCGCTGTTCTCGTAGAAAGTCCCATAGTCGGGATTGGTCTCATAAGGCTCCGGAGCCCGGAATGCGCTGCCGTAGAGCAGTTTCGCCGTCGTTGAGCTCGATGCGTGATAGATCAGCCCGAGTCGTGGGTTCGCGCTTCCGCCAAAATCGTAGCTGTAGTGGTCATAACGAAATCCGGCGCTCAGGGAAAACTTCGCCGTTAGCCGGGACTCGATCTGCCCGTATCCCGCCCATATGGTTGTGCTCGTGGAAACCTTGGTCGGTTGCGGGCTGCTGTCGGGATCGTAATTGGACTGATCCTGTCGAAAGTTATCGGTAATCTCGGTCCCGACCGTAAGAGTATTATTCTTCGGCAGAGGCCGGCTCAGCTTGATCTCCGTGTCCCACCATTGGCCGTCGTACGAGAAGATGTCCGGAGGCAGTGACGGTCGACTCCGCCACCGGTCCGTATAGCGTGTTCTTGTTGACCGAGGTCCGGGCAGCGATGCTGCCACTTCTGTCCGAGCGCGTGGTCGTAGCTCAAATCCAAATAGTCGATGCCTTGCAGATTGCGGGTGCGCGGGTCATTGAAGATGGCTCCAAAGTAGCCCGTTGGAACGCCCTTGTTTTGCGCGTTGTAGAGACCCTGCAGCGTGAACCCATGGTAGGTCACCGTGCCGAGAACGCGCTGATAGCTCTCATAATTTGTGTTGCTGGTCACGCCAAAATTCGTGGCCGGACTGTCGAACTCCGGGAAGAACAGTGTCGGTCCGCTGCTTCGAGTAAAAAGTCCCGGAGAGCGCGAAGACCGCTCCTTTATAGGCTCCGTCATAGGTGGCGCGGCCGCCGTACGAGCCGAAGCTTCCGGCTGCAAATGAAAGTTCCGCCCGTTTCGGTTGATCCTTCTTGCCGCGTGATCACATTGATCACCGCGAAAAACGCTTCGGCGCCGTACAGCGATGAACTCGGCCCGCGGACAATCTCGATGCGTTGAATCAAATCGATGTCTACCGGAAATTCCGATCCAATGAAGGCTTGGCCCAGGACGTTGTCATTGATCCGGTGACCGTCAACGAGCAGCAGAATCCGGCTGTTCCAATCGCCCAGCCGCCCGAATCCCCGCACGCCTACATAGCTATTGTAGCGGTCGGAGGTGATGTAGAACCCGCGAACTGCTTCCAGAACCTCTGCCAGCGTGCGGTAGCCATACTCCTGTATCTCCTTTGCGGTTATGACCGTCACCGACGACGGCGCATCGCTCACATTCTGCGAATGCTTCGAAGCTGTATAGACAGTAATGTCGCTAAGCTGCTCGATACTCATGGCCGTGAGGTCCTGCGCTTTGTTGTTCTGCGCATTGCAGACGCTCGCGAGCAGCCCGAGCAGTAGGATACTCACAGCAGCACTCGCTGCAGAGAATCCGAGCCTCCTGGGCCTGAATCGAAACAATTCCAACTCCTCGGCGGGATCGGAGCAGGCCAGTCGGACTACGGCTATTGCCCCTTTACGGGGTATCGGCGGGTGGTAGTAGCTCCTTTAGGTATTTCCGTCCGGTAGTTTCCCGGGCGCCTCCGCTTTCGGTCTGGAGGATATTGCTGTAGACCAGCGCGAATTACTTCCCAGAGCGCAATCCTCTTAAAGTCCGGGAAGTTAGGAAAACAGACCAATGCCTTTCCAGCATTGCGTCTGCGGGAACGGCGGCTACGCCAGATTCAGCGGCGTTCAATCGGCGGCTTGGGCTTGCGGCACTCCGGGGCGGCCGGCCATCTGCGCTACCTGCTGCTGGTACAAGAACGCGAAGAGCGCCGCGGCTCCAAGCTGCGCCAGAAATGGCACGGTCCATATTCCTGGCGCCATGTACCACTGGGGACGGGCAAACATGCGCACCAGCGAAAACGGCCCCAACCAGGCGCCAAAGGCGGAGTTATCGAAGGGGGTGGCCGTGAGCGTACTTCGGAACACGATCGACGTCGATATGTAGAAAACAGCCAGGTAGAGGAATGCCTTGCGCAACGGCGTGCGAACCGGCCGAACCTTCATCCATTGCAAATAGAACAGGTCCCGACCGACCCATGCCGAAAAATACAGCACTAGAATCAACTGGTCCGCTCCGCTTGCAGCAACGGTCTGGGGCAGCCGCTGTTGCGCCAGCTTCACCGGCATCAGGATCAGGATCTGGGTGACCGCCGCGCCGATGAGCAGCGAAACGATCGGAGCCAGCAACTTCGCGTCCTCCAGCCGTGGCGTTCCCGCTTCACGCAGGCGGCGCCGGATCAACTCGCGGCTTTGCAGAACGCCGATTCCCACCAGATAAAACAAAACCGCGCTGAATAGAAGCAGGGGACCGAAAGAGGTGGCGTTCCAGGTGGTTCTCCAGGGATAGAACCCGATCCACACAAAATTGCAGTAGACCGCGAGTCCAATTCCTTGCCATACGGTGAAAAGCTGCATGGCTTCCAAATCGGCCTTGATGTTGCGCACCACCGCCAGCAGAATCCACGCCGCAAAACCCAATTCCAGCATCGCCCACAGGGCCGTCGACGGAACAACAACGCCATAAAACTGGAGCGCTTGAGCATTGCGGAAATTCTGAGCGGAACTCCTCGCTCCCAGATAGACAAACCAGCCGAAGAGGGGGAATATTTGAAGCATCAGCAGCAGCACCACGCCACTCACCGCGCCGCCCTTGTCCGAAATAGTGGAAATCATCAGGGCGAACGCGTGGATCACCACCGTGCTGGTAAACAACAAAACATAGCTTTGCAGCAGGAATTCCAGGCTCATGCTGCTTGTGGTTGTCGCTGAAAGTATCGCCGGCGGAATCAGGCACAGCGTGACGAAATACGATAACGCCGGCGCGCCGAACAGCTTGCCCACCGCCAATTCCAGCGGAGAAAGGCGCGTAATCCGCTGAAAGTCCCAGGTGTTCAATTCGCGCTCGCGCCGCACCGCGCGCCAGCAGGAAATGGCTCCCCCCACGGTGAGAGTTATTTTTTGGGACCACAGAATGATCATCAAATAGGTGTTTCTGCCGCCAAACTGCCGCGCGGTGTTCCCGCCGTTCCCCAGCAGCGAAGGAACTACGACCAATGCAAGCAACGCCGTGATGATTCCGGCGGTGGCCATACGCCTGGGGCTCAGTTCAATCCGCAGGTTTCGCCGCAGCTCCGGATTATCAAAAAACAGCAGCCGGAGATCGATCACATTACTTCTCCCTTTGCGATGCGGGTGTAAGCCTGTTCAAGGCTCTGGCCCGGCTGCTCCACTGCGGCGATGGAAGCGCCCGCCGTTACCAGCGCTTTTACCAGTTCGCTCAAATCTGCGTCGCCGCCGGCGAATTCGAACAGCGTGCCCAGCCGTGAGGCGGCCACGCGGCTAACACCCGCTCTCGCAGCCAGCCACGGTTCGAGCGCGAATCCGGGAGCGGCCAGCCGTATGCGGAACATGCGCGCCGCTACGGGTGCTCCGGCCTCTGGCGCGGGCCCAGCCCGCAAAATCTCGTCGATTTTCCCCACGCGGATCAGCCGTCCTTTTTCAAGGATGCCGATGGATGTGCAGATTTCTTCCAAATCCGATAGAACGTGGGAGGTGATTACAACCGTCCGCCCGCGCTCCTGAAAGCTTCGCAGTAATTGCTTCAGCTCATGGCGCGCTTTTGGATCGAGCCCCGCCGCGGGTTCATCAAGAACCAGTAGAGGCGGATCGTGAATCACCGCGCGCGCGATGCCAAGCCGCTGCTTCATCCCTCGCGACAGCCCGCCAATCAGCGAGTCTCTCTTGGTTTCCAGGCCAACACGCATCACCACTTCCAATATGCGCGCGGGAATCGAATCGGCAGGGAGCTTGTAAGCCGCGGCGAAATACTCCAGATATTGGTAAACAGTCAGCTCGTCGTAGAGCGAGAAAAAATCGGCCAGATAGCCGATGTACTTTTGCGCTTCTTCGCGGTGGCGCTCCACATCCACATTGTTGACTAGTACACGCCCGGACGTCGGCAGTAACAGGCCGCAGATCATCTTCAGAGCGGTGGACTTGCCGGCCCCGTTCGGTCCCACCAGGCCGAACAGTTCTCCCGCATTCACTTCGAGATTCAGGCGATCCGCCGCTAGCACCGGCCGGCCGGCGTTACCCTGCGAGTCGTATTCCCTGGTGAGATCGATGAGGCGGAGCATGACCGGGTGCTACAAGTTTTCCGCGCATTCGCTTTGGCGTCAATGGCACTTCTGGGTAACAAATCCGGATTGTTACCTTAGATGAACCCAACCGGTTGAGGGCAAACGGCCGCGAGCGGTCATTTAGACGTACGGAGCCTTGGCTCGACCTCGTACCAACCCATTAGTACTGGAGTCGACTGAGCTTCAGATACTTGCGAATAGGTACGTCTCAGCTATTCAGCTCTGCTGTTCAATCGAGTCTAATGCACCTTTAGGAGGAAGCGGACTTGAAGAAAACTCTTTTGGTATTTCTCTTCGCAACTTTATTTGTCCCTGCTCTCACCAAGGCGGACACGACATACACGTATACTGGCAATCTCTATACCTACAACAGCATGGGCTGTCCATCGGTGTGTGAAATTACGGCGGTCCTCGATCTTTCATCCGCACTTTCACCCAACATGCCGCTAACCTACGTAAGTCCGAACTTTTTTTCCATCACCGATGGATCTGTGACGGAATCGTCCACCACGACTTTTTCGCTCTACGAAAACAGCTCTTTTGATATCTCGACGGATAGCCTCGGCAACATATCAACTTGGGATGTTAGTGCAACAGTATGTTGTGTTAACGGGCAATACTATGGCATTGAAACGCGCAATATTCCAGGAGGATACGGCGTGATTGACCAAACCCAAACCTACGATTTGGGTGAAGCTTTTAACCTTGGCAATCCCGGCGTATGGGCTGTCAGCACTCCGGAACCATCTTCGGTAGTGCTCTTGCTCACTGGATTGATTGTCCTTGTGCCATTGATTCTTCTTAGGAGAGGCCGAGTCGTTATGATTAGCCGCAGTCACATGTTGGGTTCTGGACGGTAAGTCGTGATTACCGGACAGACACTTGCCAGTACCTAAAGTGTCCGGTTAGCAAGAGCAGCCTTCTCGCCGTCGCGAGTCCGCATAATCCGCTCCCCTGCGGTCAAAATCACGGTCGCTTTCTATCAGGCCCGCTTTTTGTGCCGCGTCGCGCGGGCACGACCGCGCCGGGGCTTCGCGCGAACCTTTTTCTCTGCGGGGGGCGCTAACGGCAAATCCGAATTAAACATATCCGCTACCACTTTCCATTTGCCGTCCGCTTGCTTCTTCCAAACCTCAAGGTACTTTCCGCGATCCATCACCGTTTTGCCTTGCGCGTCTTTCATCGTCGCCTGGTATTCACCGTCCGAATACGCCAGATCGCTCGACCGCCCCACCTCCACCTTATCCGCCTGCCAGGACACCGCGTTCCCGGGAATCAAAATTCCCGCCCACACCGCCCGAATAGCCTGCTTCCCAGTGGCTGCGGGCGCGTTCGGAGGCATCAGCGTAGCGTCGTCGGTGTAATAGGAAGTCGCTCCATCCACATCGTTCGCGCCTGCCGTCTTCGACCATTGCGTATCCAGGTCTCGGATCGCGTTGGCATCCGTCCCGCGTGTGTCTGGGGGCGCCTTCTCTCCGCAGGCCGACGCGAATAGCATCAGCGCCGCACACCCCAGCAACATCAGCTTCGATTTCCGTGCTCTTCTATACAGGCTGGTCATTTCGCAATTCCTCCGCGGAAGGAAAGCTACAACATCCCGGCAATTTTCTTGTGCGCCTCATCTTAGGTTCGCCCACCACCGCAAGTCAACGAACCGCACCCCATCCGTCTCCGTTTTCCCGAGCGGAGCGGCTTTGGCGCCCCGGCTAGGGTCGCGGTAAGGAAGTTGAGGGATCCACATTTTGTTTTGCTGTTAGGTTTGCGCCGTCATTCTGAGCGTAGCGAAGAATCCCTCTTCGCATCTCTCCTCTTGCAGTCGGCTTTGTTTCCCGGCTTTTCTTTCTTTAGCGAACGCGCCCCGCCGCCACGCACACCCGAACACAATTGTGGCTCTCTCCGTCGCGCCGGGGTGCCGCATCGCTTTGCGCATCCCAGCAATGCGTGCGCGCTGCCGCTGGCCTTTGTTTAGCGGTGTCATCCCGAAGAGAGCGGTGTGTGCGATCCGGTTAGGATCGCGCTGCGAGTCGAGGGATCTCTCTTCGTGTGAAGATTTCTTCCGGCAGCCTCATGGGACGCTCCGCCTCTACCTTTTCTCGCTACTCGCAGCGCCGATGCTTGCCTGGCGAATCAGCCGAGCCTCCGATGCCGTTCCCGCCCCCAATGTGTGCCTATGTGACACGTATCAACGATTGGTAAACGCACCGCCGCAAAACCGGCCGTTCTGCCCGCCTTATGAGAATTGGAAGAGGGACGCATTCCGCCCCGGCTATACATGTTTTGTCAGCTATTGAAGCCGTAAACTGTCAACGATCACTGTCCCTTTCGAAATCGCCATGACCAAGAGCACCGATCTCAACGGATCTTATGTGTTTGGTATCCTACATACTGCACCAATCGGTAACCCGGCATCCGATGCGATGGCATTGGCCGTGCTCTTGGGTCCGTGCACGGCAAACGCTCCCCCAGGAGAGGACGACAATGACTCAGAAGCAAAAAGGATTTTCGCTCATCGAGCTCTTGATTGTTGTGGCTATTATTCTCATCATCGCTGCTATAGCCATTCCAAACCTGCTCCGTTCGCGCATGGCCGCCAACGAAGCATCCGCCGTCGGTTCCGTCCGAACCATCAACACTTCCGAGATAACCTACAACTCCACGTGGGGAGTTGGTTTCGCAACGGCTCTCTCGAATCTTGGTGGAGGAGCAAGTTGTACCGCGTCTTCCACCACCGCTTGCTTGATCGACCCGGTGCTGAGTGCGGGAACCAAGAGCGGCTATACCTTTGCGGCTGTCGGCAACGGCACCGGGATGACTGGCTTTGAGGTGAACGGCACCCCGGTCACTGTTGGCACCACCGGTCAGCGCGCTTTCTGTTCCGATCAGTCCGGCGTGATCCAGTACAACACCACCGGTACGGCGGTCGGCACGGGAGCCGGAAGCTGTGCCGCAGTAGGAAACGTGCTCCAGTAACTCATCAATTGGGCGAGCGCGGCGGAAATCCCGCCCTGCTCGCCCTTTTTTTTAGTATTTTTCATCCCGCCCGTCGCTTGTCCCCAAGCCAGCCCGGAAATCCCCCGCCGCTCTGCAGATATAGGCCCTCACACCAGGTCAATCCAGCTTTATCCATTGCCAAAACGCGGCGATCGCCCAGCGCCCTCACGACCCTGTATAGTGCCTAAAGTTTTTTTGCGAAATGCCGATGTACTTCTCAGGACCCTTTTATGCCGCTTGGTTTGCACCAGATCACCCGGAGTCTGCTCCGCGAGGCCACATTTCTGGCTTGCGCACTCCTGCTTCTTGCTGCGTCTCTTCCTGCTCAATCCGCTGGAGCAAAAGCCGCTCCGCCAGTTTGCGGCACTGACATACCAACAGGCGTCAGAGTCATCAAGCTGCCGGACCCTGAGCAGCACAAAGTGACCATCTCCGATTTCAGCGTCTCGGCCAACAAAGACCCACATACCTACGATCTCTCCATGCAGATCAAAAATGGCACTACCGCCTGGTGCATTACCTCCATGGCTTTCACCTACGTGTTCGGCGATGCGCGCGGGCAGGAATGGACCGCCAACGAGTATCCATCCGTGGTGAACTTCAAGGAGAAATCGAATTCACCGCCGTCCGCCAAAACAGTAAAAGCGTCGCTTTCTCTGAACCAGCCTCAGCCCAACGTCGGTATGCCTCCGGGCAAGAACCAGCGCCGCACCGTTTTCAACGTGTATGACTACATCGATCCGCATCCGGAGGGATACTTCGATGGCTTTCACCTGATCTCCGCGGATCTGAAATATTGCATGGGCTACGCGCTCACCGATAGCAAGTAGTCATCGCGATTCAGTAAGCAATCGAACTGTTTTGTGTCTGGCTTTTTTGTTTCCCAGTTGTTTTGTCTTCGAGTTGTTTTGTAGCTGACCTTTTGTCGCCGGCGCGCGCGTTTCCGGTTGTTACCGGTAGTTTGTGACGAGTAGTTCGTTACGAGTAGTATCCCGGGCCCACGCGGAAGTGGTGGTGCCACGCCATGGGAAATGCCCAGGACGCGAGCGTGCTCACCAGCGCCTGTCCCACCGCCACCGGCAGAATGTTTCGCACGCGGCCGAACATCCAGGCCATCACCGCGCCGCCCACGAACGTCAGCGGCACCAGCACCGGATTCGGCCAGTGGCACGCCGCGAAAATCGCTCCGGTCACACCCGCGCTCACGAATTCATTCCGTATCAGCGTCATCATGCGGTTGTGAATCAGCGAATTAAGCGCCACCTGTTGCAGCAGGCAAAAAGCCATGTAGCCGAGTAGCCGCTTCCACGAAATCAGCCTTGCCGCGATGTGCGTGGGAGCATGCACCGCTAATCCGATGGCGATGAGTGCTGCCGCCATGATGGCGAAAACAATCGCCGCTTGTTTGCAAGCCGCGGAAAGATTATCCGCGCGCCAGCCCAAAGTTTTTGGCGTATCGCGCTGCAGCAAAAAACTGTCCGCGAGCCATACCACGAAGAAAATCCAGGTCCATCGCGCGATGAATTGCCCTTGCCAGATGAACCACAGCACGAAAGCAGGGAACACCGTCACGTCCGCCAGCGCCAGCCAGCGCTTCGCGCCGCTGCTCACTTCGACACGCTCAGCGATTTGCGCAGGGGCTCAGTTCGCGCGAGCCGGCGCTTTGCGGAATTGTTCATTGTTCATTGTTCACTGATGATCCGTTATTTGCAGGAGTTGCCGCAGCAACTCCTGCAAACCGAAATTCCGCGCTGCGCGCTGCTGCGGAATTGAATTGAAATAAAGCGGCCAGTTTACCTCCGGAAAACCCATACGCGTGGCGTGCGCCGGAAGCTGCTCGCGCAGAGGAATCGCATCGGCGTTGCGGGCGCGCGCCAGCGCTTCAAACACCACGCGATGTTCTTCGTCGCGCCACGCGTACTCGCGCAGCGCTTCGCGCGCCGCTTCGATCTGCGCCGGCGCAATCGCTCCGCCGCACATCGCGCGCAAAATCTCGCGCTCCAGCTCAGTGACTTGCTCTTTGATTTTTTCCGCGTCGCTTGTGTTCATGCTCTACCGAACGCAATTGTACGCCGCCGTTTTTCGATGCCAGTGATTTGTTTGGACCACACCGCCGCTTCACCCGTTCGCAGCGCATTTGTGCAGCTTTTGCAGATTTCTGCGATGTAGATCGGCGCGGTCAGCACACTTTTGACGAAAACTGACTTTTCGGAATTGCGTGCAAATTCGCGCAATTTTGTGCACGCAAAGAGGCTCAATGACGCATTTTCATGCGAGAGTCGGGCTGCCGAGGAACAATTTTTGCAGCGATGAAAATCAGTGGGGCGAAACTAGAGCGAAGCCAAAGAAGACGCCTTCGCGAATGGCGGCAGCGAAACTGTGGCGAAGCCAGCCGGACAGGCTTGTTCTGCCGTCCGCTGGTCAGCTTTTTGGCGGGAGGCGGCTGCGCCCGGCGCTAGGCGGCGTTCGTCGCGACGGGCCGCACGAAATCCAGGCGATCGATGGTCGCCGCGATTCCGTAGATCGGCTCGGTGTCTTTGTCGACGGTGTTGATTCGCAAAGCTTTCGCGCTCGCTCGCACTAAAACTGAAGTGCCGCGATCGCGCTCGCCCGGCAACGCGAAGGTAAGTTCCATGGATGCGCCGGGTTCGAGCGGCACGCCCGAATGGAAATAGATGCCGGTGCGGGAGATGTCGCGCAATTGCGCGGTGTAAAACTCCGCGGGACGTTGCCGGGAGGTGCACACCTGCAGCGGCAGTGCGACTTCGTAGCGTTTTGCTTTGCGGCGCTCGGCCATGATCGTTTCCCTCAGTTGCGCGTAGATTCTGCACGGTCAAGGCCACCTTATAAGCTCGACGACCCATTCATTTGGCGAGGTTTAGCGGACGAACTGCCCCGCAGTAGTGCAACAATTCGGGAAAAACTTCCCGCTCCGGGAAGTTCCTGCATAGTGGGGCGAAAGCCCCCGAAAGGAATGAGGTACAGGAATTAAAGGAGGTAGTGGAGGTAAAGGAGGGGGAAACGGCGCCTCGAAGATGCGGCGAAATCGGGGGAGGCCTCCGGGATTCTGGAAGGGAACTGGCTCGGGGTTTAGATGCCAGGGTGAAACTCAGGCGAAGACTACGCAGGGACTAAAGCCAAGCCGATTGCCGGTCGCAAGTCGCCGCGTCGGACGGTTCCTGGAGCCGAAATGGCCGTCCGGCAGTGCAGAAAATTGCGCGAAACTGCCGGCGAAAGCCGGCTTGCAAAGCCGAAAATTGCCTGTTTTTGCAAAATGCAATTTCGAACAATTTTGTGCAGCCGAGCGCAGGGTTAACGAGCAGTTCGACTTCAGTTTTCTACAGATTGAGGAAGGAATATTGAAAAGCTAAGAGGGATGCTTCGCTGCGCTCAGCATGACGGCGGAACACGTTTACGTTGTTTTCCTCTACTTCCTCTACTTCCTTTACTTCCTCTACTTCCTACTTTGTTCCGCGGGGGGCGAGCTTCGGATTTGAGGTAATTTCCGCTTCAATGGCTTTCACGGCTTGCGCGCTGATTTCGAGAAACTCTACACCGATGCCCACGCCTTGCAGGCAATAGCGCACTTCGGCGCGCGTGTTGATCTCGACTCCGGAATGCGCCAGCTTGAAGCGAATCTGCAGCACGGCGCCGACGGGAAAATTGCGAACGGTGTTGACGAACATGCCGCGCGGGCTGATGTCCGGCGGGCGCGTGGCGATGTCCTCGCTGTGGCCTTCATAGGTGACGTTCAGATCCCGCAGGTTTGAAAAGCGCGGCACCATCCGCGATTCGTTGATCGTTTCCGAACTCATGCCTGGGCGGCTCCTTGTCGGGTCATTATCAGGTCGCTCACTAACCGTTCGCAATCAGGTCGCTCACTAACCGTTCGCAATCAGGTCGCTCACTAACCGTTCGCAATCAGGTCGCTCACTAACCGTTCGCTATCGTGTTACTGGGCCCGTGACTGGCGACTTGCGCGATTTCGCGTCCGATTTTTTGCCGTTGCCGGGCGCTTCGTGCAGTTGCTCGCCGCAGAACGGGCAATACAAAAATGCCGGTGAAACTTCCGATCCGCAGGAGCGGCAATAGGCGAAGCGCGCCGTCTCGAACGGGATCACGCGCATCACTTCTTCGAGAGTGGTCAAGCCTTCGCGCACGCGCTCGAGCGCGTATTCCTGCATGAGTTTCATGCCGCTCTGGCGAGCCATGGAGCGAATCTGCTCGATGCGCGCGCCGGAACGTATCGCCGAACGAATGTTTTCGCTGGGCGTAAAAAGTTCGTAGATGCCCACGCGCCCTTTATAGCCGGTCAAATCGCAGATTTCGCATCCGACCGGAGCGCTTTCCATGGCCGGCGGATCGGTGATGCCCGCGCCCTTCAGCTTCGAAATAAATTCCGGATTACCGCGAACAGTTTTGTGGCAGGCGCACAGCCGGCGCACCAGCCGCTGCGCCACAACTCCGGTGAGCGAGGCGGCCAATTCGCTGCTGGAGACGCCGAGATCGAGCAGGCGGGTAACGGCGGAAATACTGTCGTTGGTGTGCAGCGTCGAAAGCACCAGCCGGCCCGATTGCGCCGCTTTCACGGCCATTTCGGCGGTTTCCTTGTCGCGAATTTCATCGATCATGATCACGTTCGGATCCTGCTTCAGCGCCGAACGCACCGAAGCCGCGAACGTGAGCCCCGCCCTGCTATTTACCTGCACCTGGTTCACGCCGGGAACGTTGAATTTAACGGGATCTTCCACGGTAACGATGTTGATCGAAGGTTTGTGCAGCGAATTCAGCGCGTAATACAGCGTGGTGCTTTTTCCCGAGCCGCTCGGTCCGGTAACCAGCACCAGTCCCTGGGGAAGTCCGAGCATCTGCTGAAAACTTTCGGCGATTTCTTTCGGGAAGCCGAGCGAAGCGGGTTCGCGCAAGAGCAAATCCGCTTCGAGCATGTGCATCACGACTTTTTCGCCGTACTGCGTGGGCATGGTGGAAACGCGCAGATCGAGCGAGCGTCCGGCGATTTTCACCAGAAAGCGGCCGTCCTGCGGGCCGCGGCGCTCGGCAATGTCCATGTCCGAGAGAATCTTGATGCGGGAGATGACCGAGCTTTGCATGGAGCGCGGAATGCGCTGGTAGTCGCGCAACATGCCGTCGATGCGGAAACGCACCACGCTGTCGGCGGTTTGCGGCTCGATGTGAATGTCGGTGGCGCCCTTTTTCGCGGCGGTGGTGATCAGGGAAGCCACCAGGCGCACCGCGGGCGTGCACTTCTGCAGCAGGTCCGACTGAATTTCGTGGGTGGCGTTGTGCGTGGAGTTGACGCTGCGGCGCAGCGAGCTGCCGGAAACGAATTCCACGCCGGAATCGCTCGCGGCGGAAGAATTGTCCGCGCCTGCCTCGGCGTTTTCCTCGCTTTCGGCGCCGCCATAAAATTTTTCGATGGCCGCCAGGATTTCTTCGCGGAAGCCAAAATGGGCAACCAGCTCCATGCCCAGGGAAAAGCGCAGTTCGTCGATCACCTGCAAGTTTTGCGGTTCGGCGATCACCAGCGCCAGTTTCGTATCGCCTTCCATTTCGATGGGCAGAGCGCAGCAGCGCTTGGCCAGCGCCTGGGGAATCAGGCTCAACACCGCCGAGTCGACTTTGCGCAGCTTGGCGCAATCGGTGTAGGGAACGCGGGTGACTTCGGTGAGCGCGGAGGTAAGGTCGTTTTTCGAAACGAGCTTGCGCTTGAGCAGCAGCTCGCCGAGATGCATCAGGCTGCCCTGATTATCGCGGTCCTGACCTTGCTCCTGGCTTTCGATGACGCGTGTGAGATCGTCCGAGGAGATCTGCCCTCGTTCGCGCAAAACTTCGCCGAGCCGCTTCTTTTTCATCGCGTCAGAATTGCTCCTCGAAAGTGACGACCCAAGCTGGAATCCGACATGGAAGGGGCTGGCGGCGCTTTAGAACAGCACCGGATTGCTATAGATGGCGGCAGCCTCGGCTTCCGACAAAATTCCTTTGGCCCTTAAAACTTGAACCAGACGCACGAAGGCTTCGCGATCCGATCCATGCGGCAGACCCGGATTCTGCTTTTCGGGCGCCTGCGCGGATTCGTCGGCCTGCACGTGCTGCGCGACTTCTTCGCCGAGCCATGCGGCGAGCGCCTTGCGCTGATCGGGGCGCAGAGGATCGAAGGCAATGCCCATGCCCAGCCCGGACTGCGAATAGACCACCAGGCCGGTAGCGTCGAAACGCGTTTGGCCTTCGCGAATGCTGACGCGCACTTTAATCCCTGCGTCGAAGGGCGTCATCGTGTCGACAAAGCAGCCGCCGGGGCCCAGATCGGTGGTGCGGGTGGAAAAGCGCGTGCCGGAAGCGACGTCGACCACATCGGCCGCGGCAATAAAAGGGTGGCGATTCGAGTTACGGCGTTCGGCCGAGCCGGCGGCGGCCTTTGAGGGAGCCGGTGCGTTTTTAGTGTCGCCGCGATCGTACATAAGGGTGCAACCCGCCTCGGCATGCTGTGATGTGCGGACAAAGGGACAGCATGCTACGTGTCCTAATATTGTCGGCGGGGGAGGGGGTGGTGTACAGCGTAATGCCGTGCCGCTTGCCTAAAAGGTGACCCGACCCTTTTGATTGGCTGATGGCACCGGGCTTTCGGTTTGCTCGCGCTGGCGGGAGGACCAAATTCTGGGCGGGAAGAAAACGGAGACGGTACTAGCTCGGTATCTGTCCGGTTATCCGACTACACAGGACTTCAGATTCCTGAACAAAACTCGGGATCGCATTCGTCGCAGGTTTGCCAGTTAACCGAATCACAATCACGAACGGAAGCTGAGCGAAGAAGGGAGCAAGGTCGGTTCATGATTGAGGGGATGGGGTCAGGTGACAACGCAATGCTACTTCTCGTATCCCTCGGGCTTATAACCGGAATTGCGGTATCCATCGCGTTGGGAGTGTTGTTCGTTGTGAGCCGCCCCTACCGCAGAGCGAACAACCGTGTCGTCATTCATCTGTCCCAGCTTTTTGCTGGTGGATTGGTTCTGTGCGGTCTGTTGTTTGTGTTTCATTTGACAGCCAACATGACTTCGCGCGAATTTCGTCATGATCGGTCGCAGCCAGCAATCATAGCGTTCGCGGTCGGCCTCGGATGCGGAGCAATCGCCGTGATTGGGAAAGAACTGAAATGGCAAAAGGCAGTCGGTCTTGATGAATTCGCACGGCAGCAACGGCAACAGCGTGCGGCCAAGATCAAGCCGGGTCATTTGGTCGCTTGGGCCTGCGTGTATGCGTTCACAGCAGGCCTCGCGGCTGCGAGAATTATCGACTCACGATTCTTACCGAAAGTGCCCATCTGGATCGCTGTTTATTCGATGGTCAGTTCGCTTGGAGGTGCTGTTCTGTTCAGCTATCTATGGTATCAGCGCATCCGTAGAGAGAACTGATACTGCTTGTTTCTGTGCGTCAGAGAGATCGCTGATTGGGTACATCTGGTATGGCCAATTCCCAACTCCTGTGTAACGCGCTTATCGTCTATGTGAAGTTTCCGTTTAAATTGAACCTGGCATACGCGACTGTTTCCGGATTGTCCGTAGAAGTCGATTCCAAGCGTGGAGATTACCTTCTGCACGCCGATTTCTGGCTGGGTCTGGATGTGAAGGCGTCGGCTGCTTCGGACTAATCGCCTTTTGACCAAAAGATCCAATGGATTTCGGGAACGTCTTGATCGTGTACCAATAGAGTAGCCTTGCCGACTTTGTTCCCTACAATCTTGGCCTGATAAATGGCATCGTTGACGCGATAGAACACTTCAGTTCCCCTAACATTCAGGATTTCGCTGTCCTCTTGTCCCGTCTCAATCCTGATTTTCCGGCTGTCTCTAAGATTTTGCAAAATCTGCGTGCCTGAGAGCCAGATTTTTAGGTGGTCGAAATAATCGTGGTACTCATTCTGGACATCGGGGAGAGCCGCTGTTTCAAAGTCTCGTTCATTCTGTCTACCGGGTGCGGGCCTGGGATTGTCAAGCGACAAAGAGACGCGCGATGTCAGCCAATCTCCAAACAGCCGGGAATGATCTGCGCTAGCATTGCCCTCAAGCTGTATTGTCTCCCAAGCATTCCGCGCCCGGTCATGCACATGAATCTGCGCCGAGCTGGGTGAATATATCTCCCGTCTTGAACGTGTCACTGCGAGAAGAACGTATTCCTGGCTGACCGCAATTGCCTTCAGGGTCTTTTTTCCGCGAAGTGACGGCGGCAGCGTGTCCACTGGAATGATGTGACCAAAAATGTCGACGGCAAACCTGTTATGTACCGCCGAACCCATTATGCCGGTGGGGATAATCTGCGGTCCTCCAGGAGCACCCTCTGATTGTAGTGCAGAATATTTATCCCAGGCGTCACGCTGGACTCGCGGAATCGATGTTTCCAGATCGCTCGATACGCTGACCAAAACTCCTCTCGTGGAATCTCCCTTCCTAGGATCGTACTGAGATGCGTGTGTGAAAAAAGGGATTAGCTCAATAGGGGAAAGCTGGGCAGATTCAGATGCTATTGATGCCTCCAAGTCGGCCATGATCGAACCGGGTGGAAAAAGTACCTCATTCTGACTTTCAAAAAGTGAAATAGGGACGTCATCCTGGCGCTTAGGGTCGCGGACGTGAATGACGGTCAAGACGCTTGGGCCATCGCGTCCCACAAAAATAACGTTTCCCACGGGGTGTACGGCAATGAGCCCATGTCCTTGGGGGACGACTTCACGAACAAACTCTAACTTCGCACCGGCACCAACTTGATACAAGGTGGCCGGAAAACCCTCAGTTCCGTAAATACTGGTCGGTGTACCCGCCAGCAAATACATGTCACCAGAGGATGTGGGATTTTGCTTATTCTGAGCCGAAGCAATGCAACCGCAGATAAATGAGAGAACGAGCGCCACCCGAAGTGAGCGAGCAGTAGGCATGAACCCTGGCTATGGCAGCATGGTACACCAAAGAACCCTCAGCGCCTGATTAACGCTGCCGGTTCAGACGGTCGACGCAACACCCCTCTGGTCATTTGATCCAGCATTACGGTCCAAGCAGACCGAACCTTTGGGTTGCAGCTCGCTTTTACCTAAACAGGACGCCTTTTCTTTGCTTTTGTAGTCGCGGACGATTCTTAGCGCCTGGAATTGCTGGACTTGGGACTTCTTCCTAGTGTTGCATCGACCTATTGAGACCGCCGCGCTAACCGGAGAAGTAAAGTCATGCTTCAAATTGAAGAGTCCGACTAATGGGGAGTTGGCTGTCCTATCCTTCGCCACCAGTACCGGATCAACCAAACTTCTGAGCAAAAAGACGCTACACCTAACAACACTGCTCCCAAAATTCCGGCCCCCACGCCAAGCCAAATGACGCTACCGGCAGAAAGGAGCGCAAGAGAAAACCAAAAGACAGCATTAATTTCAGATCGGGGCGCTCCCAAATCCTGTCGGCCACAAATCATGAACACTCCGGACCCCAGCAGCCCGAGCAGAACCCCGTGCCACCCATGCAAAGTGCCCACCGCAAATTCGTTATTGGCCGTGACCATTGGTTAACGCACCGAACGTACCACAAGGAGGTTGGGCAAGCGCCTGGTTAACGCGGTTACCGTCCATGTACCGGACCAGTACTTATATGGGCGCGGTCACGGCAAACAGTCATTTGTTTATTATGGGCGCACCGCCCCCACCGTCCACGAGCCCATTTCGGCGGCAGAGGTTATCTCTAACGCTACACAGTCCATTGATGGGAGCGTCCCTGGCTGACAGGCTTCAGGTGAGTGATCGCCGGAGGCGAATTCAGCGCTACGGTGCAAGGATGACTCTCCACGATGGCCACCGATATTCTGAACAAAGTCACCGCGCGCGCGCTGCGTCCCTGGCGGGAATCCCGCCTGCGGCGCTATCTGGATCCCGATCGTTCGGAACTCGCTTCGATTCGGCAGCGACCATGGAGGGTGGACGATTCCCGCGTGGGCCGCAAGCACCGGGGGCGTAGCCGTCTGTGTGGGCGCGGGAGAAGACATCAGCTTCGATGTGGCGCTCAATAAGGCTGGCTTCACGGTCTTCACTCTGGACCCCACCCCGCGCGCCAAAAAGCATGTGGAGGCCGTGCTCCGTGCCGCCAACGGCGGGCCGGCGCAATCCATCAATGAGTCGCCTACCGAGGTATACGCCCTGCATGGGTTTGCCAAGAATCGGTTTACCTTTGCCGAAGTAGGGTTGTGGAACGAGAACGCGACGATGCGATTCTTTGTCCCGAAGAACCCGGCGCACGTCAGTCACTCCATCGTGAACCTGCAACGCACCGACGAATGGTTCGAGGCCAAGTGCCAGACGCTGGCGGCGTTTTGCATTTCACATCAGATCGAGAAGATCGACATTCTGAAGTTGGACGTGGAGGGTTCCGAGTACGCGGTTTTAGGAAACATCCTCGAAAACGGACCCCTGCCCGGCGTTCTGTGCGTCGAGTTCGACGAACTCCGCAATCCTCTCGACGGCGGCCTGATGGACAGAATCGAGAAGATCGTGGACGCCATGCAAGAGGCCGGATACAAGCTCCGGCACATTGAGAATTCAAATACCTTGTTCACGCGCTAGGCATCGAGCGCCTGCGGAGAACTTTGCTGTGGCAGATTCGTTTCGGCAACGGCGGTGATCTTCCGGCGATTGCAGTGCGTATTTCTCGGCCACATGCCTGAGTAACGCCCGACCAGCCGGCAAGCATACTCCCAGACCCGTAGCATCGAAGTTCTCGCGGTTGGAGGCCCCTCATAAGCGCCGAAATCGTGCAGGTAAAGTGACGCTTCTTGCGCGGGGATCCAACTCGGGATACGGCGGCCACAGCCAGGTGATCGGATGAGGGTTGGTTCCGCATAGTATGAATTTAAGCGCGGCTAGCAAGATGGCGTCGCTCTGTCCATGGACAAAAACTGGTAACCTGCAATGGCCTGCGAGGCTCTCATGAGGATGCGTGTCTGGCGATTGGCGCTGCCCTTATTTCTTGCTCCCGCCATTTTTGCAATTCCCCCGCAACAGGGAAGAACCAATCGCGTGCCGCCGCCCTGGGCGTACGGCCTTAAGACCCCGTTGGGCTCACCCCCATCGGAAGAGCCAACACCCACGCCAACGGACAAACTTGCTATAGACGACGGTAAAGTAATCCGTCTACCCGGCAGCGCGGTAAGCCTTACGCTGACGCAGATGCGCAACCAGGGGACGGTCGATTGGTATCCCGATGACCATCCCCAAATGCCGGAGATCGTGGCGCAAGGACGGAAACCGGACATCGTGGCGTGCCCCGCCTGCCACTATACAAATGGGAAAGGCGACCCGGCAAATTCCACGATCGAGGCGCTCCCTTACGATTATTTCGTGCAGACGATGAAGGATTTCAGGGCCGGATTGAGGAAGAGCGCGGATCCCAGAAAAATCAACACGCCGAATATGATCAAGTACGCCAAGGCCATGACCGACGATGAGATAGAAGCATCCGCCAAATATTATGGGGCGATTCCATTGATATCCAGGATCAAGGTGATCGAAAGCAGGACGGTTCCCAAGACGCGTCTCGTCGCCGCCGGTTTGTACTTCCCCTTGCCAGGGAATGAGACAGAGCCGCTCGGGAACCGCCTCATTGAAATGCCAGAAACTCGGGAAGCGTTCATTTATAAAAACCCGCGTTCCAACGCTGTTGTGTATGTGCCAGTGGGCAGCATCAAGAAGGGTGAACGGTTGGTGATGAACGACAGTGATGGCAAGACCATTCCGTGCATCTATTGCCACGGCGCGGACTTGCTGGGCCTCGGCCGCATTCCGGGAATCGCAGGACGCCTTCCTGGCTACATGGTGCGACAGCTTTTCGACATGCAGAATGGGGCGCGCACAGGTACGTGGGCGGAAATGATGAAACCGGTGGTAGAGAAATTGACGATCGACGACATGATCAATATAGCCGCTTACCTCTCCTCCCGTAAGATTGGCGACGCGCAGTAATCGTGGCCAGGCGGACGGACATGATGCGACGCGGCGCAAACTCCAGCGGTAACCGGAAAAGTGAAACACTGATTCAACCTTGTGTTCAACGCGTTGATTCCTGCCAGTTGTCTTCGTCGCAATAAACGATAAGAGGAACCGATCCCTTTTCGGTGCCCCAGAAACATTCGTCCAAATGATAGTGATTGGCGGGAATTCGAAGTTCTTCTGGTGTCAATTCAGCCAGCCCTGTGCAAATTGCCGCGAGGGCTTTCAAACCTTTCCGATTCCCCGTTATCTCGATTTCGTGCGCGCCAGCCGGTTGGTTTAGACTAACGCGCAAACGAGCCCCTTGCGCAAGAATTTCATTCTTACTCCCAGGCAAACGTTCCTGTGGTAGTCCCATTTCAGTATCCTCCGAAGGACATGGTATCGACGCGATTTATCATAGTGACACTATACTTGCACAGAGCCGATGAGGGATCCGCGAGAGATTCGTGTTCGGGGTTTGGAGCGAAGGTGCGGTGAAGGAGTTGCCGGATTGCCACGGCGGCGGAGATGTGGGTAAGGTAGGAAAGCCGAAGCGGCGGGAAGGAGCATCCAATCCCTTATGGCGAGACACGACGGTAACCCCGTAACCAGGCTCTTTCAGTCGGCGGTGCGCATGGGATTCCGCCAGGCGTATCCGCGGGTGGAAGTGAACCCGGAAAAATATTTGGAGAATGTGCGGCATCTTTACGGGTTGCCGCTGCAGAGCTGGAAGGACGCGCACCGTCTGGACGAGCGGGTGCTCGCGCCGGTTTCGGCGCGAATCATTAAGTCCTCGGCGCGGATGGCGGCGCTTGAAGGCATGGGCTTCGGCGTGGCTGGACTTGCCACGGTGCTGCCGGACATGGGCGTGCTGGCGGCCATCACGCTGCGCATGCTGCAAAAGCTGAGCCTGGTTCACGGATTCGAATATTCCACGGCCGATGAAGTGACTGCGCTGTGGCTGGCTGCGGCGAGCGCGGCGGGTATGGACCTGGCGCGCGAGTTTGTCGAAAAGCAGGCGGTGGAAAAGCTGGTGCCGCGCATCATTGACGCGATGGCCGTGAAGGTAGGATCGGAAGTGGCGGAAAAGTGGGCTGCACGGGTGGTTCCGCTGCTGAGCGCGGGTGCGGCTGCGACCTTGAACTATTATTTTGTGCGTACTTGGGGACGGCGCGCGGAAAAACATTTTTTGCAAAGGCATCGCGAGGCGCGCGGAATTCTGATCGCGGCGTCGCCGCGGGCGCTTCGGTCGGCCGCGACGGCGGACTGAAGCGGTGCCCTGACGAAAAGCCAAAGCGAAAAGCAGATCCCTCGACTTTTGTATGGCGCCCCTAACCGGGGCGCAGCCAAGGCCATCGCGACCCGCACTGGGTCGCGAAATCGGCTCCGCCCGGGATGACAGCGCTAAGGGCTTGAGGCGGTGTGCGCGAGACGCGTCGCGTCGCGGGAAAGGTACCGCGTGAGGTGAGGCGCTTCGCGCCTCTTGTTTTGTCGGAGCTGAAGCTCCGATCCCCTAAACTGCTCTCGGTAGATGACTTCTAGGAGATTTCGTACTGTCCCCAATGCAGATTTGAGGCCGCTTGGATGATGATGCCTTTTTGCGCCGAACGCTCCAGTTTTTTGACGAACTCTGACTCGGCGGTCGTGAGCGAGTTGGCAATCTCCGGGTGGACTCGCAGAGTGAGGCTCGCAGAAGTCGACTGCGCCGCAATTTTGAGCGCTTCGGCGCTAATTTCGTCACACACCGCTGGAAGGGATTTCACCGTGCCGGAACCTCCACAACAGGGGCAAGGCTGGCAGAAAACAGGACCGAGCGATCCGGACTCCAGCACGATGGCGGCCCGGGATTCACCGGTACGGACGACTTTGCCTCGTCCCCAGCAGGCTTCGGACGAGCCTGCGGCGTAGGGGATACTGACCTCGCAGACCACTTCGTCGCCAACTTTCAGGTCGCCGAGTTGATCGAGCATGAGGTGAACGCCGCTGCTGCTGACGTCCTGCGTGGTGCCGGCCAGCGCCTCCCCGGTTCTGACCACCTGGATGGTCATGTCAGTATTGAGTGAGTGGCGTGGTTCGCGGCGTTTCTCGTGGTTGGTGTTGCTGTCGATTCGATTTCCCATTATTCGCTCGTCATTCTCCCGGTGATTTCTCCGGTGATTCTCCGATCAGTCTCCGGTCATTCCCGGCTCCGCTGCTGGCCCGCGGAAACTCTCCCGTATCCGATCGCCTTCGAGCGCTTTCGAGCGGACCTTGCTCTTATCGGCCAAGCGCGATATTTCTCCGGCTGCGGGCGCTGGCAACTCGCGGCTCGCAAGGATTTGCGCATAGGATGTGCCCAGCGCGTCAATGGGGCGGTTGGGGGCTAACCTGTGGATGGATTGCTTGCGGCTCGGAATCTTAGCAAGGTATCTATATTAAAGAAAATACAGTAGTTACCTGTCCATGGCCGCATTCGGGAAAGCCCTGATTTACGTGTTTTTTCCGTGTTGCAACGCTGCTTGCAATACCGAGCATAAGAAAGGCGAAAGGGTCGCCGATAGGGCACCAATTCCAAAATGGAACATTGTTTTTTGGGGCTGCGTGGGCCGATGCTCAATCAAACGCTCATCCGCCCTGCTGCGGTGGGGGCTTGAGCACGTCGCTGGCGGCACTCCGGCAAGGACGGGGCATGCGGCTATTCGATCAAGTAGACACGAATACGGTAGACAAGCGGGAGCTTCAGCTCGCTGTCTTTTCTCTTGCCGTCATAGCGGTGCTGGTGGCCGGGCTGGCCGTGCTGATGTACCCCACGGTCGAAAGCCATCCCATTGTTTTCAGCGTGCGCACGCTGCGCATCGCCTTCTTCGGGTTCTGCGGGCTGTCCGTGCTGCTGCTGGGATATCTGATCGAGCGCCAGGTGATGGTGCGGAAGCTGCGGCGGGAGATCTCGCGCTCCGAACAGCGCTATCGCGATCTGCACCGGCAAGTGGGCAAGGATCTGCTCGATACGCTGGCCAAGATGAGCCATTTTCAGGACCGGCTGATCATGGAGTTCCGGCGGGCGGTGAACACGCGCGACACGCTGTCGGTGATGGTGATCCGGCTGACGCCGAATCCGAACCTGGTGAACGGCGCGGAAATCACGGCGGCGCTGGGCGACGCGGCCAAGGCCATTTCGCGGAAGCTGCGGCGCGAGGATTCGCTCTACCATTTCGGCGAAGGCGCATTCGGGATGATTCTGCCGGGAGTGAGCGTTCAGAACGCGCGCATGGTGGCCACGCGCATCACCGAGAGCCTGCAGGACGTGTCGGGCGCGGTCGACCGCTTTACCCACGATGTAAAAATCTTCAATTATCCGCAGCACGCGGCGACCGCGTCGGAACTGGAGCAAGCGGTGCGGGCGCTGCTGCCGAGCGAAATGATTTCTGAGCCGTCACTGGCGGATTCGTTCGAAGCCTCGCGGGTAACGGAGCACGAGCGAAAATAGCGTTTGGCGACGGCGATGAGACTGACTGCCAGGCTAAATCTTCACACGAAGAGAGATCCCTCGACTCGCTGAACAACATGCGACCCTCGTCGGGTCGCGAAACCGCTCGCTTCGGGATGACACCGCAAAAGAAAAACGGGAGAGCGCTTCGCGCTCAACGGGCTGAGGAGAGCTCCTGCGCTCGCAGCGCTCGCCCATAATTCCAACCTTGCCGGAGCGCTGGCGGCGCAAAACTTTCGCCGGCGGCGTCCCATTCCGCCGCCAATCAAGTAAACTTAGCAACCGATCCGAATGGACACGCGTTCCAAAATTCTTTCGCGCAGCGGCTTGTGCGGCGTGCTCGAAGAGCATCGCCGCGAGGGCCGGACCATCGTTCTCGCCAACGGCATCTTCGACTTGCTGCACGTTGGCCACGTGCGCTACCTGAAGGCTGCGCGGGGCGAGGGCGACATCCTCGTGGTGGGCATCAATTCGGACGCGAGCACACGCGCGCTGAAAGGCGAAGGACGCCCCATTCTCACTGAACGCGCCCGCGCGGCGCTGGTCGCGGCTCTCGGCTGCGTGGATTACGTGGTGATTTTTGACGAGCTCGACGTAAATTCGCTTCTGTGCGATCTTCGCCCGAACGTTCACGCCAAGGGCACCGACTACACCGCCGAAACGGTGCCCGAGCGCGAACTTTCCGCGCAGCTCGGGATTCGCGTGGCCATCGTCGGGGATCCCAAGCGCCACTCCACGCGCGACCTTCTTGCCCGCCTTCGTCAGCCCGCCACGCCTGAAGATTTCAACAAATAGATGGCTGACCCGCGCTTTCTGCTCATCCGCCTCGGCTCCATGGGCGACATCATCCACGCCCTGCCCGCGGCCTCCGCTCTTCGCGATACGTTTCCGGGCGCGCGCATCGACTGGGCCGTGGAACAAAAGTGGCTTCGTCTGCTCGAAGGCAATCCCGATATCAGCGAAGTGATTTCCGTGGATCGCAAAAGCGCCGCCGGCATTTTCGCCACGTTTCGAAAGCTGCGCGCGGCGCGGTATGATTGCGTTATCGACTTCCAGGCTCTCTATAAATCGGCAATTCTGGCGTACGCTTCGCGCGCGCCCAAGCGCATTGGCTTTCAAAGCAGCTATGCGCGCGAAGGCTTAGCGGCGAATTTTTACACCGATCGGTTCAATCCGCGCGGCCCGCACAAGGTGGATCACAACCGGACGCTGGCGCGACACGCCGGAGCAGGGAATTTCTCATCGCGCTTTCCGATGGCCGTCTGCGCGGAAGATGAGCAAGTTGTGGCGCGCGAACTGGCCACTCAATATCTGAAGGAATTTTTCGTGCTGAATCCCGGCGGTGGCTGGCGGTCGAAGTGCTGGCCGGCGAAGCGTTATGGCGAGCTGCATCGCAGGCTTTGCGAAAAATACCGCTGCCGCGGAGTTGTTACCTACGGCCCGGGCGAGGAAAACCTGGCGAAGGAATTGATCGCCGCCGCGGGCGAAAATCCGCCGGTTGCGATTCTGCTCGGGCTCGGTCCCCTGATGGCCTTGATGCGCCGCGCGAAGTTCATTGTTTCCGCCGACACCGGCCCGCTTCACCTCGCTTCGGCGCTTGGGGCGCCGGTTGTCGGACTTTACGGCCCCACCGATCCGGCTCGCAACGGTCCTTTTTCGGCGGACGATGTCACCGTGCGCAATCCGCGCTTCAGCCAGACCACCTATCACCGCGGCGACGATTTTGATCCGGCGATGCTCTCGATTACCGTGGACCAGGTGCTCGAAGCGGTGGCGGAACGCCTGCGCAGGTTGGAATCCGCGTCGTGACGCAGCAGCGCAATTTCTGGATGCGCTGGCGCGTCCGCACCGGCTATCCCGTCGCGGTGATTTTCTGGCTGCTGGCCGCGTCCACGCCCGGTTCGATTCTTCTCGGCACGATCGTGGCCGCGATCGGTCTGTTCATCCGCGGCGCCGCTTCCGGCTATCTCCGCAAATACGAAGAGCTGTGCACCAGGGGACCTTACGCGCGCACGCGCAATCCTCTTTATTTCGGCAGCGCCATTCTGGCGGCGGGATTCGTTGTGGCGGGGCGCTCTTGGTGGGGCGGCGCCATCGTGGCGATCTACTTCGCGCTGTTCTATTACGCGGTGATGCGCAACGAGGAAAGCGATCTTCGCGCACGCTATGGCGCCGCATTCGATGAATACGCCACGCGCGTCCCGCTGTTTTTCCCGCGGCTGTTTATAACTGGCGCGCCGAGTGCCCCGAACGCCGCGCAGGCTCAGCAAAAAGTTTTCTCCGCGACCCAATACAGGCGCAATCGCGAATACCAGGCGCTCGTCGGCGCGATCGCGGGTTTAGGAATCATGTGGCTGAGAATGTGGCTGCGCCAGCGCTTCGGCTACTGAATTGGGGACTACTGCAAGCCGTACACCGCGTTCATCAGTCGCTGAAACTGCGGCTTGTAGATCAGGTCGAATGCGCGCTCTTTGCCCGGAAACATTTCGAGCGCCACGCGGCGCGTGGCCGCAACCATGCCGGCGGCTTCCTCCGGAGACAAATCTCCGTCTGCAATCGACTCGATGGTTAGCCGAACCAGTATCCGCAAACGCCGGATGCGGCGGCTTTCCTCGTCGATTTGTTCCTGCGTGGGGGGACCTTCGTGGGAACTCTTTGTTTCCATAGCCCGTGGATCGTACTTCGGCTATTATGAACTGAGTTGTGGAGGCGCGCAATATCGCGCAAATTGCTGGTGTCGCGTGAGTTGTACGTTCCTGAGCACGCCGTGAATTTCACTTCAGGCTAAACATGAGCCCCGAACCCAAAAAAGAGAAGCTCGTAAAAGTTTTCGAAGCGCCCACCATCACCGAGGCCACCGTGGTGCGCAGCCTGCTGCGAAGCGCCGGCATTTTCTCGCCCGATTTCGAGTCTGCCGAGCCTTTCGCCCTGCACGACCCGCCCGAAGGCTGGCACGACGCCGAGGTTTGGGTGCCGGAATCGCAAGCCGAAGACGCCCGCAAGGTGATTGCGGATGCGCGAACGGACGGCGCAGCCAGCGGTTCGTAGCGGTTTCCGGTGAACCTCAGGTCGGCTAAAAGCGTGCTTTAGTTCAGCGGCCTGCGGTCTTTTCCGCGCGCGCCCATTCGCTCTGATTGATCTCTCCCGCCGCAAAAGTTGAGACAGCGAGATCCTTGCCATCGGTCCATACCGTGACCGCCCCGTCGCGGTCGGTGCGCAGCACGCGCACGCCGTCACGCTCATATCTTTCGACCACCGCTTCAGCCGGATGCCCGAACGGATTGTCTTTGCCAACCGAGATCACCGCGACGCGCGGCGACACGGCCCGCAAAAATCTTTCTGTCGAGGATGTTTTGCTGCCATGGTGCGGCACCTTCAGAAAATCCGATTCGATTGCCGTGCCGTCATTGACGATGGCCCGCTCGGCGCGCTCTTCGATGTCTCCGGTAAACAGAAAGTGGCGCGAGCCGTCGGTAATGCGCAGCACCACCGAATCGTCGTTGGAAGGGCGTCCCGCGGCCGTGCTCTCTTTGGGCCGCAAGAAGTCGCCATTGATGCTGCCCCAGGCGAAGCGGTCACCATCTACTTTGTGCACGATGCGAACGCGGCGTGCGCGCGCCTCGTCCAGCAGACTCTGAACCGCAGCGCGATTGTCGTCGCGGCCGATCCAAAGTTCGGCCACGCGAAAGTTTTCGATCACGCTGCGCAGGCCGTCGAGATGGTCGTGGTCGCCATGCGTCAGCGCAATCGCGTCGATTTTTTTGATCCCGTGCGACCAAAGGTAGGGCGAGACGACATCTTCGCCCACGTCTAACCCGGAACGATATCCGCGCACGCGCTCCGATCCGGCCAGCCCTCCGCCATCGATCAGCAGCGTGCGGCCGTCGGGAAATGCGACGAAGCTTGAGTCGCCCTGGCCGACATCCAGGACATTCACCTCAAATTTTCCGTTTCGTAGTGTGGGCGCAAACGGATAAGTTGCCACCAGCACCGTGAGCGCCAGCAGTACCACGGCCGAAGCGTATTCCGCCAGCGCCATCAATGGCCCTGGCTGGTTGCGCATCGTGCGCTGTGCGCGGCGCGTGTGCGCGCCTGAGCGCGCTGCTGCGGCCAGCGCAAAAAGCGCGCCGGCAAACGCGATCGCCAGCCACAGAGGCGGCCCGGGAATCCGATACGACGTGTGCGGCACGCGGCTGAACCAGCCGACCGATGCGAGCAGCAAGCCCACGGCGAAGCTCACGCCTTTTGCCAGCGCGAGCGCCAACCTGCTCCACACGAAACTGATCGCCAGCGCCAGAAATCCTGCGGGAACGATCAGCCCGGTTAAGATCACCGCCGGAATGTTGCTGATGGGCCCCTGCAGGCTGATGCGATGAAAATCCGCCGCGAGCAGCGGCAACATTCCCCATTGGATCACCGCCGAGAGCAGCACAATTTCCCATAGACGCAGCCCGGTGCGAATCGGCAGAGTCACCAGCGCCGCGCTCCAGCTAGACGTCCCGCGCGACATCCACGCGGGCACATGCGCGGAAATCCAGTGGACCGCGTCTCGCGTTTCGATGCGGAATTGCGCGAGTTTCGGCGCGTGCGACGCGTCGCGAGTCACATCCCACAAATGCTTCAGCGCGGCGTGATACGGCGCGCTGCTTCGCGCCATCCACGGCACCGCCAGCGCGGCGATCACTCCGGCGGCCGCGAAGGAAAGCTCGAAGCTCGAATCAGCGAGCGATGACGGCTTCCAGATCAGCAGCGCGAGCGCCGCCAGCGCCACCGTGTTCAGCAGATCGATCCGCCGGAAGAGCGGCCGTGCCAGCAAATAGAACGCCGCCATCAGCGTGGCGCGAAGAATGGGCGCGCGATCCTGCACCACTCCAACGTAAGCGGCCAGCGCCAGCAGCGTGATGAAGCTGGTGGCTTCCATGCGCAGGCGCAGGTTGCGGCATATCCAGAAGAGAAAGGCCGCCAGCGCGCCGACGTGTAGCCCGGCCACCACCAGAATGTGGTAAGCGGAAGTTTTCTGGAACGCGGTGACTGTCTCGGAATCCACGAAGCTTTTGTCGCCGAGCAGCATGGCCCGCAGCACCGCCGCGCGCTCAGGATTTGCGCCGAATAGCGTATCGACGCGCCCGAGCAAATTGCCGCGGACGCGCGCTAGCCGCTGCAGCATGGTTGGCTTCGGCCGGTCCAGCAGCCGCAGTAGCTCGCCGCTGCGCAGCGAGCCGGTCAGGTTGATCTTCTGCAGCGCCATGTAGCCGCGCAGATCGAACGCGCCGGGATCGAGGAAGTTGCGCGGCTGGCGCGCGCGCATCAGCGCTTCGACGCGGTCGCCGGCGCGCAATTCCGGAGGCGCAGTTTCATTCGGGGATTCATTACCGCGGCGTTCACTCGCGTAAAGGTCGGCGCGCATGCCGCCGCTCACACGCAGTGCAGCGCCCTGAACGTCCACTTCTTCCAGATCGATCTCGTAGCGACGGCCCCAGGGCAGCGCCATGGGGTCCTCGCGCAGCCGGCCGCGCCAGCGCAGCGGCTCGCTTGTATCGAGACGTCCCGCGGCGATCATTCGGGTGATGTGGTTCGCTGGTACGCTGGCGCGTTCCAGCGCTACGGCAGCGCCGCCGAGCGCGATCCATGCGGCTAATGCGCAGGCCCATGCGGGGATGAGGAGGTTGCGCCAGGCGAGAACCGCGCCGAGCAATATCAGAGCAACGGCAAGGGCGATCCATGCGCCAGAGTGGGCGGCAGAGTGAGCGGCAGTGTTGGCGGTTCGCAGCAGCGCTGTGGTGAGCGCGATGCCCACCGCGAAAGCCGCCGTGATCCACACCACCGGCAATTTCATTTGGCTTGTCTCCGAAGACGCACAACCGTCTCCATGTGGAAGGTCTGCGGAAACAGATCGAAAAGCTGCACATCGGCCACTTCGTACCCGCCCTCGCGCAGCGCGGCCAAGTCGCGAGCCAATGTGGGCGGCTCGCAGGAAACGTAGGTGATTCGCTCCGGCCGCATGCGGATCAGGCTGCGCAGCGCCGTGGGTTCCATTCCCGCGCGCGGCGGATCGAGCACAACCAGCTCCGGCTTTTCCTTGCAGCGCTCCAGAAACTTTTCCACGTCATTGGCGCGCACTTCGATAGCTCCCGCGCCGCGCACATTGCCTTCCAGATCGCGCGCCGCCGCCGGATTCGACTCGACCGCAATCACGCGTTCGAACCGCTTGGCCAGCGGCACGGCAAAAAGCCCCACGCCGGCGAACAGATCCAGAGCAAGGCGTCCGCGCTCCGGTTCGGCGGCTTCATCTCCGCGGGTGACTTCCTGCGCCAGGTCCTCCACCAGGAAGCGGTTCACCTGGAAAAACGAAAAGTGGCCGACGCGATATTTTGTGCCCAGCGTTTCGTACTCGATGAATCCCGGGCCGAATAGCTCCATGCGCTCGCGCGTGGGATCGAAAAAGAGCAGGCTTTCGATTTGCGGAGCGATAGCCCGGAATTTCTCCACCAGTTCCGCCGCGCGGGAAGGGAATCCGGAAAATGTCGCGGTGAGCAGCAGTTTTTCGTCGCTCGCGTTGACGAAGCCTTCAATTTCGCGCAACGTTTTTGGGAATTCGCCGCGTTCCGTGGCGGCGCGCAGAGCTTTTAAAGTGTTTTCGAGCAGTGGCGAGAGGATCGCGCATTCTGTAACGGGACAAAGCGCCGTCGAATTCGCGCGAAAATAGCCGAGGCCGAGTTGTGAGGCCTGGGCGTCCGCGCTTGGACTACTCGCGGAAACGTCACCGCGAGCGGAACGCGTTTCGCGCACGTTGTTTTTGGCGGAGCTGAAGCTCCGCCCCCCTAAACTGCCAGGGCGCGCGCCTCCATCCGGTGCGTTCGCGTCGCCGTTGCTCCCACTTGCTGCAGGGCGCACCTTCCATTGCGCGCGGTTGCGGTAGTTCCACGGAGGCGAGGCATGCGCCTTGATCTCGCCGGTCCAGTCGACGCGTCCCAACCGGCGCAGCGTCTCGCGCAGAATTTCGATCTTGTATTCGAGCTGGCCTTCGGTGGGAATGTGCTGGTAATCGCAGCCGCCGCAGACGCCGAAGTGTGGACAAGGCGCGGGGATCCGTTCGCGGGACGGTTCGACGACGCGATCCAGCTTGGCCCGGACGAATTTCTTTTTTCGCTCGGTGGAGCTGGCGTCAACTTTTTCGCCGGGAAGGACGAACGGGACAAAGACGGCAGAGCCGCTATCGTGGGCAAGACCTTCGCCGCCGTATATCAATTTCTCGATGGTGACCAACATTTGGGTTTTAGTTCTCCGGGCGCCGGAAAAAGGCGCTCGAATGACAGTACTTCATTTTCCGTTTAGAAAAACAGGCTTGCTTACTTCGCCGCGAACTTCTTCTCTTAAACTTGCTTTGTAGCCGCGGACTTCAATCGGCCATCTTCTCTTAAGCCTCCAGATTCGGTCCTAAATGAGCCGCAGCCACGCCGGTACGTCCTTCGCGCCGCCATCATATAACAACAAGACAATTACTTCGTAGCGGCGGACTTCAGTCCGCCATCTTCTTCTTTGCATTTCGCTTTGCTGTTGGTTTCCGCCGTCATTCTGAGAGCCTGTGACTTTTTTGATTGTGCGCGAAAATCGATACTGAAAAGAATCGAGTTGCGCGATGAAATTCGCGTTTCTCGGAATAAAGTCACACTCTCTGAGCGCAGCGAAGAATCCCTCTTCGTGTGCCGAGTTCGCCACGCATTCCAAACGCCAGCCGTACCATCGCGCTTTGCCGTGACCTCACAACCGCTCCACCAACCGTTCCGCCTGGCATATAACCGCATCCTGCCAGGGCTGCAATCCCTGCATCGGATACGCCTCGATGATCCCCTCAAACGGATCGGCCATTCCGCTGCGAATTCCCGACAATTGTTCGAACACCGCTAACCCGAAAAATGGCACAGACGTTTTGTGATAGCCGCCCTCATGGCACATCACCAGCCGCCCGGCGCAAAGCTCTTCTGCCACCGACTGCACCATGCGCGTCATGGCGCGAAAGCATTCCGACCCAAGCATCATCCGCGCCATGGGATCGAAACATCCCGCATCGAACCCGCACGGCACGATGATGAATTCCGGCGCGAACCGCCGCAGCGCCGGCACAATCACACGCTCGAATGCGCCCAGATACGCGCCCACACCGCTTCCCGCAGGCAACGGAATATTCAGGTTATATCCTTTGCCCGGCCCGTCTCCGATTTCCGAAATCGCCCCCGAGGCTGGCGGAAACGCGCCGTCCTGGTGGATCGAAATCGTGAGCACGCTGGGATCGTTCCAGAAAATGTGCTGCGCGCCATTTCCGTGGTGCGCGTCCCAATCCACAATCGCCACGCGCTTCAGCCGATGCGCCCGCTGTGCATATCGCGCCGCAATCGCGCCATTGTTGAACACGCAGAAACCGAATCCGTGCGCGGCCTCGGCATGATGTCCCGGCGGCCGCACCAGCGCATAGGCATTCCGCACCGTGCCGGCCATCACCGCATCCACCGCCGCGAGCACTCCGCCCACCGAAAGCGCCGCGATCTCAAATCCGCCGGGACCAAACGGCGTGTCTCCCAGCGGCTGATCCATGCGGGCGTCTCCGCCGGACTTCGCACTCATCGCCCGAACCGCCGCGATATATTCGCGGTCATGCACGGCGGCCAATTCCTCGTCGCTCGCTGGCCGCGGTCTCACCGGGCTGAGTTGTTCGGTGAGTCCCGCTACATCCAGCAGATTTTTGATCCGTCGCTTGGTCGCCGGGCTTTCCGCCGGCTCATCCGGCTCGATCACACCTCTTCCAGACGCCAGCATCCCCGCCAGCGGACTCGTGTCGTGCCACATGTACAGCTCGTGCCACACCAATCCCGTGCGCCATTGCGCCATCAACGCTGCCTCGCTGTGTGCATCATCGTTGTTCCCGTGGTCAATTTTTCTATCACGGCATCCGTATTATAGGTGCCATCCACGGAATGAATGAACGCTCCGCGCAACGGGGATGCTATTTTGACTCCTAAATCATTTTTCAAGTTTGATCGATCACGAGGAAAACCGTGCCCAACTCTGATTCTTCTGATCCGTCACGCGCGTCGCGCCGCTTCTTTTTGCGCTCCGCTTCGCTGGCGGCCACCGCTTCTGTTCTCGTAGACAGCCGGGCGGCGCTCGCCGTCGCAAACGCGGCGCCCGCGAACGCCGTGGGCTCTTCCGATCCGCGTGACGCAAAACGCATGCGCGATCTCGCCGCCTGGACCGCGCTCACATTTAAAACTTCCAATCCCGTGCCCTACGGCTGCGAAATCTTCCATACTCAATCCGGCGAAAGCCTCCTGCGCGCCGCCAACGCCGTGTTTCCCGAGCACGACCCAAGCGCGCATGCCGAACTCTACGCCATTCGCCTCGCGTGCCAAAAACTGAATGCGTATTCGCTCAGCGGCTACACGCTCTACACCACCTGCGAGCCGTGCGCCATGTGCATGGGCTGCATTCTGTGGGCGGAAATCGATCGCATGGTCTACGGCGCCACCATGGACGACTCTCTGCGCTTCGGACCCGACATCGCGATTCCCGCCGCGGAAGTCGCAAAACGCTCGGCCATGAAGTGTGCGGTAACCGGACCGGTCGAGCGTGACGCTTGCCTGGCGCTTTTTACCAATCCGGTGATGGAGAAAGTTTTTGACCAGTGGAAGGCGAACGGGACAAATCTCTGAAACGGCCTGCCGTGTTTAGCCGCCGCGCATGTTGATGCTTCGAATTGGCGGACTTCAGTCCGCCATCTTTTGCTTTACGTTGTCATCCCGAGCGAGCGAAGCGAGTGTCTTCGCGACGAGGGATCTCTCTTCGTAGTGCTTGATTCGCCACGCAGTAGCCCCGGAACGGGGCGGCATATTGTAGCCCACCGCGCTCGCGCGCCTTCGGCGATCCGGCAAGGGTCGCGCCCCGAACTCGCGGAGCGAGTGAGGGACTATATGAAAGTGCGCGAGCCAGCGGTGGGAAACAGATGGCGCGAAGCGCCTTCCGCTCGCGGTGTGGTTCCCGCGAGCTTTCTCCTTGATGTGCGCGGGGAGTGCCTGCGAAGGAAGCTCAACTTTTGGCGATCGGCTTGGTCATCAAATCGACGAACAGCTTTTTGAATCGCTCGACGTCCACCTGCTGCAAAATATTTACCAGGCCCGCCGATGGCGGCGGTCCCATGTAGTATTGCCGCGGGTCCACGAATACGCGCCGGTCGGACGCGCTCACCGCGCGCTTTGCATCATTGGGAACTTCTTGCCAGTTCTTCGGCCAGTACATGGCATCGCCATACCGCGGTCCTGGCGTGCAGCAAATATCCACATACATCTGCTCGGACTTGGTGAAAAGAGACGGATCGATGATCTGCGCCGCAATCATCTCGTCCGCCATGCGGAAAAGCCGCTCGCCGGGATTTTTCCGCACCGGCTCAACGGCATATTTTGCAAACAAATCCGCAATGGGGCTTGGCGCTCGCGCCGCGATCTCGTCCACCATTCCGCGCCCGCCTGAAAAAGCGTCGCTCTCGTGAATCTGCTCCGCAAGGTCCACGGTAACCACGGTGAATTTCGGCCATGCCGCGCGCATCACTTTCCGCGCCGCCTCCGGGTCGAAAAAAATGTTGAACGTGCTGGTGAACTCGTGAAAGCCGGTGCCCATGATCACCACTTCCGACACCAGCGGCACAATGTCTGGAGCGAGCGCGATGGCCAGCGCCAGGTTCGTCAGCGGGCCGCCGGCGTAAATCGTCACGGCACCCGGATTTTCGCGCACCGTTTTCACAATAAATCTCGCCGCGTGTTCCTGCTGCGGCTGAATCGTCGCGAACCGGTCGTAGGGAGCCGGCAGCGCTTCCACATCGTCTGGGCCGCCGTTCGCGCGATTAAACGCGCCCAGCCAGGGATCGAGCCGGTGCCCGCCGAAAAGCTGCAGCCGCAGTAGCCATTCCTCTTTCGTGTTCAGCATCGGAAATTCCGCGCCGGGATACACCGGCACGTCCGTGCGCCCCATTATTTCCAGCAGCCGCAGCGTGTAGGCCATTTCCTGCTTCATCCACGCGTCGCCGGTCACGAGAGTGATGCCCATCAGGTCGACATTCTTTGCCTGCAGCATCATCAGCGTTCCGAGAATGTCGGTGCCGAACGGCCCGGCGGCATCTTGATCGTAGATTACTTTTCGCCGGGCGCCTGTTGTGCGCGGCAATGCGCCAGCCTGCGCGCCTTGCGCCGCGGGCAATATTTGTGACGACGCCACCGCCGCGCCTACTCCGACGCCCAGGTCTTTGATGAATTCCCGGCGCGTCGCGCTCACGATTTCGCACCCGGAATCGGCTTGGTCATCAGCTCGACAAACAGCTGGCGGAATCCTTTTTTGTCGATGTCCTTCAGCACCTGCACGCGACCGGCCTTAGCCGATGGCGCGTTTTGCCCCGCTCGCGCTGTGTCGGTCACCACATCTTTCCAATTCGCGTCCCAGAACGAAGTGTCGCCGTAGTGCCCATCGTTGTGCGTGACGATGTCGATGTACATCTCGTCGTATCCACCGAAAATGCTCGGATCGATCACGTGCGCGGCCATAATTTCATCCGGCATGCGAAACGATTGCCGCTTCGGGTTTTGCCGCTGCGGCGTCTGCTCGTACAAACGGAACAAATCCGCAATCGGCGCATGCGCCCGCGCTACGATTTCGTCGACCTTGCCGTCGTCCTGCATGTGCACCTGCTCCGCCAGATCGGTTGTCACCAGCGTGAACTTCGGCCATAACGCGCGAAATCCGATCTTCGCAGCTTCGGCGTCGAAATAGACGTTTACCGAGCTGGTCGAATGGTGAATTCCGCCGCCCATGAAAATTACTTCTTTGGTGATCGGCACAATGTCCGGCGCGAGCATTATCGCCAGCGCGAGGTTCGTCATCGGTCCGCCGCAATACATGGTCACTTCGTGCGGATTCGCGCGAATGGTGCGGATGATGAAATCGGCGGCCGGCTCCGGCTGGTTTTTGATTTTCGCGAATCTTCCGTATGGCGGCGGCAGCGGTTCGACTACGTCGCGGCTTCCCGCATCTTTCGCGAAGCTGCCGAGGTAGCCTTCGTTTCCGAGCGTGCGCGCGCCGAACATTTCGTAGCGCATCTGCGCTTCGGCTTTGGTGTTCAGCAGAGGTTCCTGCGCGCCCATGTGCACCGGAATTTCCGTGCGCCCCATCAATTCCAACAGACGCAGCGCGTAAGCCGTCTCCTGCTTGGCCCACATGTCGCACGTGACAGTGCAAATCCCGAGCAGGTCGATGTTGTCCGCCTGTAGAAGCATCAGCGTGGCCGACGTGTCGGTGGAGAGCGGGCCGCGATGATCCTGATCGTAGATCACTTTTTTCTTGCCGTTGGTTGGCGCAGAGGCCGCCGCCTGCGCACCCGATGCCGATATGGGTGCCGAAACGTACATCGCGCTGTGCGCCAGCGGGTCGGACGGCTTCAACGGCTTCGATGGGGGCTGCAAAAAGTCTTCTCCTTTTCGTCGCCTGAGGTGCACGTTTAAGGCTTCGGCCGGAAGAACTGCCGGGATGATACACCGCGTTTCGACTCAAATTTTATGACGGCAAATTGCGCGTATTTGAGGCGAAAGGGCCCTCTGGAATGCGCGAAATTGACGGAAATTTCAAAATGCAGTTCCGGGTCGATTTCAAGCAAGATTTGCACTCGATGCCGCCCAAAATCATGCAAAAACGTGTCGAATTGCCGCAAATGAGCTAGGCCGCGCTCAAAGTCACCGAAAGCATTTTTACCGGCGCCGAGGCGAACTCTTTTTGCAGCTCCGCGGCGGATGAAAACAGCTTTCCCTTCACGTGTCGCGCCGGAAATTTGAATGTGAGCGAGGCTTCGTCGAACGGGTAAGGCTCCAGAACGAAGTGGCGCTCGCCCACCGACCGCACCGTGATTCGCGAATGGCCGCCACCGCGCAGCGGCAGCGGATGCAGCAGGTGCGACGGCGCAGAAAAGTCGACGCAGGTGAGCAGGGAAAGATTGTCGTTCGCTTGCAGCAGCCGGAAATGATCGAAAATGACCTCTTCGCTTTTTCCGTTGGCCGGCAAGCTTGAATCTGCCGCGATCCTTTGCAGCAACTCTTTTTGAAACGCTTTTAGCTGCACTAGAAACTGGTCGAGCAGCGGCAACTGGTCCGGCGCGATGGTCGAGCGATCGGCGTGCTCGCCGAGAAGGTTGTAAGTGTGCATGGAAATCAGCAAACCCGCATAGGCGTCTTCGGCGGCTGCGAGACGCACGGCGCGGTCGCGCACCGCGAGATAATCTTTTAAGTCGATTTCCTCGAAAGCCGAGTATTTGCCGACCAGCTCCACGGAGAACGCGCTGGGCTTACCCTGGCGAGTGATTTGCGGCGCGGCGTCGCGAGCGGCCCAACCGTCGTCGTGTTGTGAAATTCCTTTCATTACGTGCGCTCGCGGCTCAGGGCGCGTGAATTTGTCGTTACCCCAATGCTCGGCAAACGCGCCGGCGAGGTGCGCGTGATCCGGATGCGTGACCAGCCAATATCCGGTGTCAGTTTCCTGTCGCAACATTTGTTTGCCTCCATTCCACAGCCAGGCGAAATTCATAGAGAAACCGAAAGCTCGCGGAAAAACCACCGCGAGCGGTAGGCGCTTCGCGCTATCGGATTCCCACCGTTGGCTCGCGGGCTTTCATATCCCCCTCACTCGCTGCGCTCGCTCGGGCGCGATCCTTATCGGATCGCCAAAAGCGCGCGAGCACGGTGGGCTACGATCTTTCGCCCCTTTCGGGGGCTGGCTACGCGGTTTCGGGGGCGCGCGCCGATTCGTGCCACTTGTGCAGAAAATACCATTCGAAAAACATCACCAGAAAGAAAAACGCAAAGCCAAGCACCGCCGTGGCAGCTACGAGCGCGAACAAATAATCCGTTTGCAGTTGCGAGGACGCGTACAAAATCGAGTACCCCAGGCCGCCCACGCCTACGCGGCTCGACCCGGCATACAATTCGCCGGTAATCGCGCCGATCACGGCAATGCCGCTGGCGATGCGAATCCCAACGAACAGCGACGGCACGGCGTGCGGCAGGCGCAGCTTGAAAAGCACCTGCGCGGGGGAAGCGTTGTGCATCAGAAAAAGGTGCACCAGGTTTTCGTCCACGCTGATCAGGCCTTGCGTGGTGTTGGCAATGATCGGCGCGAGCGAAATGATGAAAGCAATGAACGCGACAGAAAGCGTTCCCGCGCCGACCCACATCAGGATCAGCGGCGCAATGGCCACGATGGGCACTGTCTGCAGCAGCAGCGTGTAGGGATAGAGCATGCGGCGCACCCAGCGAAATTGCGCGAAGAGCAGCGCGATCAACACGCCGACCACAATGCTCGCGGCCAAGCCGCCGGCGGATTCTTCCGCAGTAATCGCGGAGGACGCCAGCAGGGAAGGGAAGCGCGAGACCGAAGCGCGGGCCACGGCCCAGGGCGATGGAAGCATGTAAGCCGGCACGCGAAAAATCCAAATCACGAGCTGCCAGAGCAGCAGCAGCGCGACAAACACCGCCAGCGCGTTGCCAATGGTGATCAGGCGCTGTTTCATTGCGCGGCCATCGCACTTCGCAGACTGTGCGACACCTGCGCCACCAGAGCGCCGAATTGCGGCGTTTCACGCAGGTCCGCCGTGCGCGGGTAGGGAAAGTCGATGGCGAAAACGCCGTGCAGCCGCCCCGGGTTCGGCGCCAGCACGATAATCCGCGAGGAAAGAAAAACGGCTTCCTCCACGGAATGGGTTACGAACACGCCGGTCCACTTCTGTTCGGAGCGCAGGCGCAACAACTCTTCGTTCAGGCGGTCGCGCGACATTTCATCGAGTGCGGCAAAAGGTTCGTCCATCAGCAAAAGCTTGGGATTGGTGGCCAACGCGCGTGCGATGGAAACGCGCATCTTCATGCCGCCGGAAAGCTCGCGCGGATAGGCGCTGGCGACGTGCTCGAGGCGCACCAGTTTCAGCAGCTCCGCGGTTTTCTCCTGGCGGCGATCCTTGGTGACGCCTTCCAATTCCAGACCCAGGCCTACGTTTTGATCCACGGGCCGCCAAGGCAGCAGCGTAGCATCCTGAAAAATGTAGGAGACGGTTTCGCGCGCGTCCTTGGGCGTCATGCCGTCGACGCGAATGGCGCCTTGCGTCGGTGCGGTAAGCCCGGAAATCAACTTCAGCACGGTGGACTTGCCGCAGCCGGAGGGTCCGATGAGGGTGACAAATTCGCCCTTGGGAATTTTCAGGTCGAGCGCTTGCAACACCATTCCGCTATTCGCGTAGCTCTTGCTTACGTTGGAAAATTCAATCTGCGCGACATGGTTTATTCCATCTGCGCTCATTCCGAGGCCTCATTCGCCGGGAGGTACAAAGCGCTGGGATGCTTGCTGTCATGAAAAACGAACTGTGTGGAGCGTTTCCAATCCCAGGAAGTAGCGCGAGCGGAAGGCGTGTCGGTTCCGGGGTTGCGGTCGAACAAAGGGAACGCGCTGCTGGCAATTTCCAGGCGGATGCGTTCGCCGGCGGCGAAACTGCAGGAAGTCGGCTCCAGATCGAATTCCCAGAGATGAATTTTGTCGGCGACGTAGCCCGACTCGGCGAAAAGCCAGCTCGACCGTGCGATGCCGATGCAGATAAATTCCGAGGCTCCGTTGGGCTTCACGCGAACGAGTTTTGCGACGAAATCGGTATGCGCGGAGGATGTGGAGCAGTAGAGCGCCACGCGCGGCGTGCCGAAAACGCGGAGATGTTCTTCGAGCGGCTCGCCAGTGTAGACCAAAACGCTGTTGCCGAGTTCGAGCGCAGCCTGATCGAATTGCCCGGCAGCGGCGGTGGGGCCACCGGGCGCCAACACCGGCACTTCGGGATCGTAGACGAAGACGTCGCGCGGCTCTTCGAGGCGAGGCGGCAACTTTTCCAGCGATCCGTCTCCTTTGCGCGAATTTGCTTTGCCGTCGCTGTGCAGATACATGGCGTATTTCGCGCGAGCGGGCCAGACATGGGTCTTGCGCCAGACGTTATCGCCCAGCACGAAGTGCCGAATCTTCGGCTCGCTGGCGAATTCGCCGGAATCCTTCAGCCAATGATTGAACCAGCGGAGCAAAATCGTGTCGGTATCGAGCAGCGCCTGCGGACCGAAGTCGGCCGCGCCGATTTTGTCGCCCCAGGGAATGTGCAGCCAGGGCCCGGCAATCAGATATTGATTCTCCTTGGCGTGATCGCTGGCGGCGCGGGCGGTGAGCGCGAGAAAGCCGCCGATGCTGCCGCGCAAAAACATGTCGTACCAGCCGGACACGTGCAGGGCGGGGACGTTGATGTGCTGAATGGTCTGGCTGGCGTCGAGCGCAATCCAATATTCGCCCGCTTGAGTATGTTCAAACCAATCGCGCACATAGGACGGGACGTATCCGCCATGAATGGCAGGGTGCGCGCCGAAGGGAAGCACGCCAGTCTGCGCAGGGAGATTTGCCCAGGCTCGTTCCAGGTTGTCGCTGGCGTCGGCCAGGTCCAGGCGGCGGGTATCTTCTTTCAACATCTGGAGGCCCCAGCTCAGGGTTCCGGCAAAACGGAGCGCGCCGTGGAAATAAAACCAGCCGTGATAGAGGTCGTAAGCCGTCATGCCCGGCGCGATACAAGTGAGCCCTTCGGGCTGTTCGGCGGCGGCCAGAAGTTGCGTCAGGCCCTGGTAGGAAAATCCGTACATGCCGACACGGCCGTTCGACTCCGAGCGGGTGCGCAGCCACTCGATGGTTTCTTTTCCGTCGCGGCCTTCGTGGCGGAAAGGATAGAAGCGGCCTTCGGAATCGCCGCGCCCGCGCACATCCTGAATGACCACGTTGTAGCCGTGGCGCGCGAACCATACCGGATGCGCGTAGACCACGGTTGAGGCGATGTCGCGGCCGTAAGGCTGGCGCATCAAGATAGTGGGATTGGGTCCGGCCTTTTGCGGGAAATAATGATCGGAGACCAGCTCGACACCGTCGGACATGCGGCAGCGCACGCCGCGCTCCAGGCGGACACCATTGCCGCAATCGACCAGTGCCGGCGCGCTCATTTTTTGGCTGTGGCGGAATTTCCCGAGCCGTTGAAATGGGCAGAAGCCGGATCGAAGCGAAACATCGCTTCGAGCGCAGCCGCCAGATGCGCGGCAGCATCGGCAATCCAGCGCGCGCCATTTTCCGCGGTTGCCGGGCGCGGATCGCCCAGCACGCCGCTGGCGGCGATATCCCGCGTGAGCCAGGAAAAAACGGCCGGCGCATTCTCGGGCCGCAGCAGCTCGGGGCTGTTCACGTCCGCAATATAGTTGACGGTGTAGGCGTTGCGGTCGACCAGTTCCGGCGCGCCGGCCAGAAGAAACGCGGTTTCCACTTCGCCCGCGTGAAATCCGTAGGTGCGCTCCTGCTTGCTGAGGCCTTCAAAGGAAGTACCACCCGAGCCGTGCAGCGCAAAGGTGCGCAGGCCGAATTCGGCGCGCAGATCGCGCGCCATCACGTCGATGAGCGAAGTGTTTCCGCCATGGGTGTTGTAGAGGACAAGTTTTTTAAAACCCGCGGCGGCAATGCTGGCGCCGACGTCATGCAGCACAGCCATGAACGTGGAAGCGCTTACAGAGAGGGTGCCGGGAAAGCCAATGTGCTCGTTGCTCTTTCCGTAACATACCGGCGGCAGCGCGTAGATGGGCATGTCTTTGGGCAATTTTTCAAGCGCGTGGCCGAGCAGAAGATTATTGATCAGCGTGTCAGTCGCAAGCGGCAAGTGCGGGCCGTGCTGCTCGATGGCGGCGCTGGGAAGAACTAGTAAGGTGGATTCGCGCGGCAGCGCGTCCACTTGTTTCCAGTTGAGGTAGGCAAAATTTCGGGAGTCGGGAATCCATGTCTTCACGTTTTCGCTCCAGCCGTGGCAGCCTCCGGGTGAAAGCTAGCCATTTTACCCGGATTCAGCAAACCCTTGGGGTCATAGCGCTGCTTGGCCAGGAGCTGGATGTTGTCGGCGCGATAACGGCCGCCGCCTTCCACATTGTTCACGTGAGGATTGGCCACGAACACGCCGATTTCGTGGCAGAAGCCGATCATTTCATTCAGGCGCGGCTCGCTGACGAAGTAAACCACCGGAATCGAGCCGGGAATCACGCGCCCGGCGGCATTCTTCATGAATTCGATGTGGAACAGAATTTCGTTGCCGAAATGTTCCTTGAGCAGCCGGAATTGCTCGCGCACTTTGTCCGGATCGAAGCCGCATTGCAGGTAGGTGTAGGTGTCATCGGCCTTCATGGCCCACAGCGTGGTGTGGTTCCAGGTGTAATCGGAAAGCAGGGGGCGCGCGCGCAAACCGGCATACGCGCCGGAATAGGTGACTTCGCCACCGGCCTGCTGCGCGGCTTTTTCCAGATCGCCCAGTTGATGCGAAGCGATCATGAAGAAGATTATGGATTTGTTTTCGCGGGTGTATTCCTTTACCGGAGTAAAGAAAGAGGGGATGGGCCATTCGAAGGTGGTGACCAGGCGCTTGGTCCAGTTGGCGTCCGTGGCAATTTTTTCGCTGAAGTCGAACGCAGCATCGAAGGTGTCGAAAGCCACCACGCACTGCGACCATTCGACCGCAGGCGCGAGCGCCATCCAGATGCGCGTGATTATGCCGTTGGTGCCCCAGGCGTGCAGAATTTCGTGCACGGCGGGACCTTCGTGAAAGACGAGGCGCGGCTCCGGCTCCATGGTGACGACTTCCATCGCGCGGACCGTTTCGAAATCGCGCAGGTTGCCGTTGTGGACCGAGCCGATTCCGCCGGAACCGCCACCGAGAAACCCTCCGAGCGATGCTTTGACAATGGTGGAGGGATAGCAACGCAGCTCCCAGCCGCGCTTGCGCGCTTCGTTTTCGAGCACGCCCAGGCGCACGCCCGGCTCGCAAACGGCGATTCCATCCGGCTGGATGGTTTCGATTTCGTCCATGCGCATGAGGTCCAGCACGATACCGCCATGCAAAGGGACCGCCTGGCCATAATTGCCGGTACCGGCGCCGCGCACGGTGACGGGAATATCCTTTTCATAGCAGTAGCGCAGCACATTTTGAATTTCTGCGGCGTTGTTGGGCTGCACGACGACTTCGGCCACTTTGCCGTCGAGCGTTTTGCGCAGCACGGGCGAGTACCAGTAGAAATCCTTGGAAAGCTGCTCGACGACCATGGGCTGGGTGATGACGCGGGAATCGTCTCCCAGAATGGAAGCGAGACTGGCGATATGTTCAGGGCTCAACTTCATAAAAACTGCCTCGATATAAAGATTGCGAAAATCCGGCGCTGAAAACGTTTCAGCGCTTCGCTTTCTTCCTCAGCATCGACCACGTTTTGAACGCCTTCTGCATATTCGGATGCGTGAAAAGCGTGATGCAGAGATCGCGCATCACTGGGCCGTCCACGATGCAGTGCAGGTCCGAGCGGCGGGCCACTTCCTTGGCGTCAATGTGAATCTGCGGAACCCAGCGGTTGGCGTCGGCGATGGTGGCACCGTAGACCACGCGATCGAGCCCGGCCCACAGCGCGTTGGCCATGCACATAGGGCAAGGCTCGCAGGTGGAATACATGGTGTAGCCGGAAAGATTCGGCTGCTTCAGCTTCTTGCAGGCCAGGCGCACAGTGTGGGTTTCGCCGTGTGAGCTTGGATCGTTGTCCTTGCGGGTGGTGTTTACGGCGCGCATCAGGCGTTCGCCGGTCTTGGTATGGACGATCAGCGCGCCGAAGGGGACGGGGTTCGAGGTCGTCAGCGTCTTCGCGGTGAATTCGTAGATCTCCCGCATGCGATCTTCATCAATTTTGCTCACACTTATAGATTCGACTGGCATGGTCGCCATGCGGCTTACGCTAACACAATTGCGCGAGGGCCAAACCCCCGGAAAAGCTGATGCAAGCTATCGCGGAAGCTTTGATTTGAGGGCGTTCGGGCGTGCTAGGCTAGCGGAACATGCGGAAAAACAGGATGCCTAGTTTCGCTGCCGCTAAGTCCGTTACGGCCCTTACCCGTTGTGCGGTGGCCGGTTTGCTGCTGGCACTGGCGAGCATGGGTGTGGCGGGATGTGGGCGGGGCCAGCACGCCTCCGCGGATTCCGGGCCTGCGCTGACGAAAGTGGTGCTGCAGGCGGATTGGTATCCGCAGCCCGAGCACGGCGGTTTCTTCACCGCTATCGCCAAGGGCTACTACAAGGATGAGGGGCTGGATGTCACCATCGTGCCGCTGGGGCCATACCTGAGCGTTGAGAAGCAGCTTGCCTCGGGCGCGGCGCAATTCGGCATGGGCTCGTCGGACAAGACGCTGGAAGGCATTGGAGACGGCGAGCCGATCATCGCCGTGGCTGCCACCATGCAGAACGACCCGCAAGGGGTTATGGTGCGCAAGGATTCCAACATCCATTCGTTTGCGGACCTGAACGGGCACACCGTTGCGGTTAAGACAGGGTCGACCTGGTGGGAATACATTTCGCGTCAGTACCATTTGGATGGCGTGCACGAAGTGCCGGCCATGATGAACGTGGCGAATTTCGTGGCCGATCCGAATTATGTGCAGCAGGCGTTCGCGACTTCCGAGCCGTATTTCGCGAACAAGGCGGGAGTGGAAACGCGGGTGCTACTGACGAAAGATGCGGGCTACGATCCGTATCGCGTGATGCTGACCACGCGATCGTTTCTCGATCAGCATCCCGAGGTGGTGGGGAAATTCGTGAGCGCTTCGGTGCGCGGCTGGCGCGAATACCTGATCGATCCGGGGCCGGCGCACGCCATGATAGCGAAGTTGAATCCGGCGCTGACGCCGGACTGGATGGATTTCACCTGGAAAGCGCTGCGCGACGGACACTTTGTTGCGGGCGATGCTCCGAACGGCGCGGATTTGGGACAACTCGATCCGAAACGCTGGCAGGAGATGTACGCGAAATTGGTTGACCTGAAACTGATCGAGAAGCCGTTCGATCCGAGTACCGCCTACACTTTGCAGTTCATTCCCAAGCCTAATACGACTCCCTGATTCGATCTGGCTGGCTTGTGGTTTCCCGCCGCGGCACTGACATGGGCGGTCGCCAAACGGCGAGGCGCTGATTCACAACTCGAACATCGGCAACTGGAAGGAAAATGGCGGCTCTTCCTGACGGTCGAATCGGAGCTGAAAAGAACCTTCCTCTTTACAGTCCAGACTGAACTCGCCCAGGTGATTGGTAACCGATTCCGCCAAAGTGTCCTTCCCGGCGACCAGAGCGACGATTGCTTTATCAACTGGCTGGTTCGGGTCAGCGGAGTTCAGGAGTTGCCCGACGAGCAAGACTCTGGCGGAGTCATACTGCGGTTCGATGCGCAAATCGACTTCATGCCTGCCCGTGGTGTAGAGCAACTGCCTTGCGGCGCCTTCTCCTGAACGGATGCCGGCCGGGAGAGCGCTGGCGAAACTGTCAAACAAGAGGCGCGCCATAGCGGGCATGCTGCTTTGAGGTTGCGGTCCATGAATCGCGAAATTGCCCTTCACGGCCCGAAGAACACTCTCGGGCGGCTCATAGCTGGAATCGACGCGTCCCATCTGGTAGACGCGTTTCCAGGTTTGAGCGACACTTCCGCAATTGGCGCACCCGGTTTCCAGGTGCTGCTGCATGAGCTGTTTGCGTTTCTCCGGGAGCAGATCCCGGGAAAAATCGACCCATTCCTCTAAACCGAAATGTTTCATGATTTACCGTTCCCGCTTCATGAGCTGGTCTTTCCATTGCCAATCTATTTCCCATCGCCAAACTACTTTCCGTTCCCAAACTATAAGGTTACAAACTGGGCACAAAAATATAGGGCAGGACGTATTATTCGGACTCATTGAGGTCTCTCACTCAGCGTCCCCAACCAGGAAAAAGGGCGCCCAGTAGTAGGGATGGGGATAGATTTGACGAGTTTTTTGCACGGCCTGGCGCAGCGATTCCGCCTTGGTGCTGCCTTCGCTAAGGTATTGGTAAAAGGCCTTCATGAACTCTGTGGTGCTGCGGTCGTTGACGTCCCATAACGTCAGCAGCAAGGATTTCGCTCCGGCGCCGAGCAAGCCGCGCATGAGACCTAGCGGCTCATCGCCGGAGGTAACGACATTCAAGCCTGTGGCGCATCCGCTCAGCGTAATCAAGTCCGCCGGGAGGCGAAGCTGATAGATGTCCATGACGTTCAGGTATTTCTGCCCCAGGGTGATTCGCGAGAACATCGGATTGTCCTGGCGAAAAGTCGCATGGGTGGCAATGTGAATGAGGCGGGCTTCAGGGCCCTTCTCGCGAAGTATTTCTTCAGTGACCTGATCTCCCAAGAACACTTCCGCGGACTTCACCGTTGCGGAGACGGCGGAGATTTCGTCGCGAATGAACGGCGCCCGCTGGTCCGGGACTCCCAGGAGCAATGAGCAATTCTTATTGGGGCTGGGGCGATGCTGACACATGCAGTAAATGCTGGCGCTTGGCGAATAGGAAATAGAGAAGCGATCGATCAAGTAACGCTCGCCGTCACAAAGCGCGTGGAATGGCAGCGCATAGAGTTGACCGTGCGGCACAAACACCAGGTGGTTGAAGCCTTCAAGACTGCCCAATGGTTCGATTACTTCGGTGTAGAGTTCACACAAGTGTTTTTGGGTGGACTCTAAGTTGATGCGTTGAACACTAGAAGATTGTGTTGCACCCAAAGAAAGCTTGGACAATTGAAATCGCATAAACTGCAGCGAGGCGACGACCCGGGAAAGCGCCGACACCTGCAAAATCTTTATGTCGCTGGAGCTGATCAACGCTGCCAGGAGCCGGTCTTCGAGAGTGAAATACTCGACGATCAGGGTGTCGGCTGCGAGTCCTGATTGGATCTCGCGGAGCGGGATTTTTGCGGGCCCGCGCAGAAGCACAGCCTCCGGCTCCGAATCGGGAAGCTCGCGAACGCGACGGGCCAGGGCTTTTTCTCTGGCATTCGCTTCCACTCTGAGATTCTTGATGCGCTCGGCGCCGTTTGTTTCCGGGCGAAGCTGCTCTTGCTCGATGCGATGGTAGTACCAATTGAGCTCCGCTCGCAGGTCGCGGATCTGCCGGACAACCACGTTTGTGTTGCCCGTTGCCGTTCGCAGATCCAGGCTGTCCTGAGACATCAATTCCATGAGGCTGCGCGATTTTGCCGCTTCAACGTATTCGAAGGCCTCTTCAGGATTGCGTAGCGCTCGCCCTTCCTTGTCGAGGCACAATTCCACGAGGCATTCATAGACGTCCAGTTTGTTAGCCATGAATGCGACTTTGAATTCGTCTTTGTGCAAGCCTGACCGGAGAGCTTCCAAGGCGCGGCAAGCTGTTTCGTAAAATGAATGTGCCAGTTCGTGGTGTCCCAACGCCCGCACAGCCTGCCCCATCAGCAGGTTTGCGTGGAAATTCAGTGCAGGCAGCTCCAGTTTCGAAAGCCGGCGAAGCGCCTCGTGGCAACGCGTCCGGCAGGCTTCGGGGTTTTTCTCCTTCAAATCAATGCGGGCCAACAACAGGCAACAGGAAGCAGCTTTCCCCTCCAGCGTGGAGGGGCCAAAAAACTCGAATGCCTGCTGGCAAAGGCGGCGAGACTCTTCCAAACGCCCTTCGTTGTACAAAACCAGCGCTTGATAAAGATCGATCAGCGAACACCAGGTAGCGTTGTGTTCGCGATGGAAAGCGGCACGGGCCTGCTCGAAAAGCTCCAAGGCGCGCGGAGCATGACCTTGACGGCCGTGGGCCAGGGCTTCGTTCGCAATGCATTTAGCCTCTTCGTATCCCATGCCAAGTTTCGCGAAGCGCTGGAACCCTTCATGTGCGGTCTCGCTTGCTTCCGCGGTGAGGTTCAGCTCGAGATAAATATCGGAGAGATCTAAATGGCAGAGCGCGAGAATGTGCTCGTCACCATTCTTCTCGCTGATTTCGCGGGCTGCCCGCAGCATGTCGATGGCGTGGGCGTATTCGCCGCGAAGATAATACAAATAGGCGATATTGTAATCGGCTTGGCCGACAAGCAGAGTCATCCCGTCCTGCGCGCACATTTCGCGGGCTCGCCGGTAAGTGTCCAAAGCACGGGTGAAGTCATTGAGCGCTATCAAGGAGACGGAGATGTTGTACAGGGCAACCGCAAGACCTTCAGAATCCCGCAGGGTCAGCAGCTTTTCGTAGGCGCGTTGATATCTGGCGAGACCTTCTTCGAAGCGGTCCTGGCGGTGGTAGATATTGCCGATGTTGATCTGAAGATGCGCCAGGTGGCGCTCATCGCCCGCGCGCGCGAAGAGCTTTTCAGCGATCTCGGCAGCTTCGAAGGCCTGTTCATATTCTCCCAGCAGGATGTGAGGCTGAATCGAGGCATTCAGCGTTCGGGCTTCCTGCATGGTGTCGCCGACGGCTCGAAACATGCGAAGAGCCTGGGCATGGCATTTCAACGCCGCTTGATTGTCTCCGAGAACGTAAAGGGCGTTGGCTTTCGAACGCAGGCCGAGGGCGTGACCACTCTTGTCGCGAAGCCGGCGCGCAATGGTGACGGCCGCCTCAGCGAGAGAAAGGGCCTTGCGCGTGTCGATGCGCAGGTTGGTTCGCGAGGCGTCAACGAGTTGGCCCATGATCTGCCGTTGTTGAGATCCTTTACGGCGCGCAAGATATCGCGCTCGACTGCGGGCGGTATGTAGGTTCGCCAGATCCTCGGCGATCTTTTCAAAGGCTGGCTTCTTTTTGGTTCTCTCGCTCACTAGAAGCCCGTTTCAACGAGTTTTTTGCGCAACCGCTCGAGGCAGCGTTGCCGGATGAAGCCGATTGACCCTAAAGCGAGCCCCAGCGTGTGGGCCACTTCTTCGTACGGACGAGTGGGCTCCTCGAAGAACAGCATCTGTACCAGGCGCTGGCAACGAGGCGGAATTTCTGAAATGGCCTGGCGCAGCGCCTGCTCATCTTGTGTTTCCGTCAGGATTTTATCGACATTCGGCTGTACCACTTTTTCAAATGCCAGGTCGCTCGGATCCATGGTTTCGGTGCGCTGCTGATACCGCTTGTGATGAGAGCACTTGTGAGAAGCGATCTGGATAATCCATTTGGGCAAGGCCTCCGGAGCCCTCAGCTTCGGAAGCTCCGAGAGGATTTCAAGGCACACAGCCTGGAAAATATCGCCGGCATCGTCCTGCGAAAGGCCAAATTTAACGGGGATAGAGTAGATGAGGCGTTTATATCGTTCGATCAGGCCCGACCAGGCTTGCTCGCTGCCTTTGATACATTCATCGACGAGCCGTGTGTTCGACCAGGAGGAAACCTCCTCCCCAATCTTCCCAAGGGGCTGAGGTTTGCGAAGGTCTATGGCTTTTGGTGCTGCAATGTTAGCTGACATGGAAGAGCCCCACCTTTGGAGTACGCGAGGAGGCTCGTACCCGTCGATCTCTTATGCGCATGTCGTCTGAGAAGTCCCGGCTGAATCATGAGCGTGGGCCGCGGCACTGTGGTCTGTCGTGCGTGAACATGAGTCGAATCGCCGTTCTTGGACCGGGGAACCGGCAGAAGGATCTTGAGCATTAAGCCAAAATCATTCAGTTGGTTCCGTGAATGCGACGATAACGAAGTGGGAAGGTTGTGTCCAGAAAGGGTCGATGCAGTCGTGGCCTAATAATTATCAGTACGAACGAGCTAGGGGGAACACCTGAGTAAATGGCGGTCTATATTTTATATTTAGTAATGAGGACTCCTTCAATCGCGGCGGCTATTGTTTGTCACGCCTCCAATATCTCTCGGACCTTGCGAAGCAGATCTTGCTGGGTGAAAGGCTTTTGGAGCAGAGGTTTCCCTTGCCATTGAACCTGAGTGCTGTCCGCAAAGTCGCTATATCCTGACATGTAGAGCAGCTTCATCTCAGGATGATGAGATTTCAGGTGCCTGGCCATTTGTGGGCCACCCATTCCCGGCATCACCACGTCGCTTAAAAGCAGATGAATCGGGTTGCGAAAACGATTGGCAACACTTTGGGCTTGAGGTCCATTGGCCGCTTCGAGCACGGTGTATCCGCGGTTCGTCAGGAAGGTCAGAATAATTTCGCGAAGGGCAGTATCGTCTTCCACGAGAAGGATGGTTTCCGACCCCTGCGAGGCGTCCTCCACGCTCGCCACTTGGTGAATCGCGGGATTCGCGTTGCTGGCGCGTGGAAAAAACAGTGTGAAAGTAGTGCCATGATCCGGTTCACTGCAGACGCAAATGGAGCCGCCGCTCTGCTTGACCACTCCATACACGGTCGCGAGGCCGAGCCCGGTGCCTTTGCCGCGCACTTTGGTGGTGAAGAAGGGTTCGAAAATGTGCGATCGAGTCTCACTGTCCATGCCAGTTCCGGTGTCGCTCACGGTCAGTGAGACAAGAGGGCCGGCAGGTTCCGAATCGCACGATGAGGAAGTATCTTGCCCGCGAACATTGGCCGTTTCGATCCTCAACATCCCACCGTCCGGCATTGCGTCCCTGGCATTCACCAGCAAATTCACCAGAACTTGTTCCATCTGCCCGGCGTCTGCCTTGATAGAGCCCAACTCGGGATCCAACGATGTCGTGATGGCGATGTTTTCGCCGATCACACTGCCCAACATCTTTGTTACGTTTCTTACGACAGTGTTCAGGTCAAGGACTACGGGCTGCAGCACCTGTTGGCGGCTAAAGGCCAGGAGTTGTGCGATCAGTGCGGAACCGCTGGTGCTGGCCCGGTTGATTTGCTCGGCATGATTCCGAAGCGGGCTGGTCTCGTCCAGTTTCTCCAGCAGCAGTTCGCCATGGCCCAGGATCACCCCGAGCAAATTATTGAAATCGTGAGCAATGCCGCCCGCAAGTTGGCCGACTGCTTCCATTTTGTGCACCAAACGCAATTGTTCTTCCAGGCGCTTCCTCTGAGTGATGTCTTCAACGGTTCCTTCGTAGTAGATCACTGATCCGTGCGAATCGCGCACGGCCCGAGCGTTCGTGGAGAGCCACACCCGCTTGCCGTCTTTCCGGAACACTTCATATTCGAATCCGTTTACCACCCCGTGTTCTTCGAGCTGTGATTTGAATTCAAGCCTGCGCTGCGCATCTACGTAGCTCTGCCGCCCAATATCGCCGACGGCGACAATCAGTTCCGCTGGCGAATCGTAGCCCTTGATTCGAGCTAAAGCGGGATTCACACTGATGTAAGTGCCGTCAGGCGTGCTCTGAAAAATTCCTTCCACGGCGTTCTCAAATATGCTGCGGTACTTCTCCTGAGTCTCCAAAAGCGATTTTTCCATTTGCCTGCAACGGCCGATCTCGCCGAGCATGATGGCGTTGTTCCTGGCCAATTCCTCATTGCGTTCCTGGGTGCTTCTTTCCTGCTGTTCGTGTTGTAGCGCAGCTTCAGCGTGCTTGCGGCCGGTGATGTCTCGTCCGACGGCGTAGATCAAGCGCTGATCCGGAAAGGACTTCGCATTCCAGACGAATGATCTGTAGGAGCCATCCTTGCGGCGGTAACGATTTTCAAGAGAGACGCTTGATGCGGATTTGATGATTCGGCTAGTCTCCGCAAGACTCAATTCCCGGTCTTCCGGATGAACCAACTCCAGCCAGCGGGTTTTCAGCAATGCCTCCCGTGCAAAGCCGAGAGACTCTTCCCAAGACTGGTTCAACGCGCGAAAGTAGCCGTCGAAACCGGTGATGCAGAATAAATCCGCCGAGAGTTCAAAAAAGCTGCTGAGTTGTTCGGTTTTTGGTTCCGCATCGGCCGTCAAACATGGGGCAATTGGCTCCTGCAAAACAACTGAAGTGCTTTGGATGGCTGGGGCGCCCATACCTTCTCCTGGGAAAGAATGTGGCATCGCTCTTCAAACGTAAAAACCGCCGTGGAGACTTTTGTGAAGAACTTGTTCAGGACCGACCGCTGCCAGTAGCGCTCATGGCGCGGGGCTGTTCCACCGGAGCAACAGGATATGCAGCCGAGGGTTTCGAACCGTGTGCCAACGCCTGCAGCAGTGAGGCAAATCTCTCCTTCTCTTCTGGCGGAACGCAAAGCGTCACGCCAATCCCGCGTTTCGGAATAACCCGCCGGACGATGCAATCGAGACGCAGCGGAGTATCCAGCGCAAGATAGACGGAGAACTTCACATTCAGCTCTGGGGGACTGACGATCTCTATAAACATGCCTGTGCGACTAATATTGGTGACTCGAGCCCAACGCGTTCTCGCCGGCCAAACGATTTTGGCGTCCACATGGAAATGAAATCGGACCGCCTCGCGCCGCAACAGCCCTGATAATTCATCGCGTGACATGGGTTCCACGGATCGCTCCCTTCGGAAATTAATTTCTGGTGGAATCGACTTCGCCTGGCTCGATGCGCCAAGAGAAAATGGCTGCGACCTCAGGCGGCGCCTCGGGTCAGATTTTGGCGACCAACATTGTTCAGCCCCATCTTGAGAATCTTCGTGGCATTCCTGCCCTGTTCAGGGACCTCAAACGCCGTAATAAGGGCCGCAAGCCTACCCTCGACCGGGAACATTTTGACTGTGACGTCGAGATACTTGGTCTCGTTTTGCTTGGTCAAAATTTCGATGTCGTAGCGGCGCGCGGATTCCTCTTCACGGAAATGCTTGATGGTCTGCTGCAGAACGGCGTCTCTTGAAGCTGGAGGAAGCAGACTCCAGAAGTAGCTGGACAGAAGTTCTTCACGCGTATATCCGGTGATCTTTTCGGCGGCGCGGTTCACGTAGCAGCAGCGTGTTCCTTCTTCGATGAAGATGGCCACGGGAATTGCGTCGGCCAAAGCCCGGAACTTCGCTTCGTTTTCCCGCAGCGACCGCTCCATGCGGTCGCGCTCGCCATGAAGCCCCCTGGCTTCCACGGCTCGAAGTATGGCCACCGGCAAGCGCTCCAGCCTATCCTTGAGAATGTAGTCCTCTATGCCGTTCTTGATGCATTCCACAGCTTTTTGTTCCCCCAGGGCGCCGGTTACCAAAATGAAGGGAATGCTATATCCCTTGTCACGCATAATCTGGAGCGCATCCAAACCTGTCCAGCAGCCAAGGTTGTAGTCGGAAAGCACCACGTCATAGTCTGTAGAGTTCAGTTTTTGAACAAAGTCGTCTCGGCTGTCCACCACATCGCAACTCAGGTCCAACTGCGCCTTCCTCAAGACCCGCAGACATAGAGCAGCGTCGTCCGGATTGTCTTCGACTAGAAGAACATTCAATGGAAGCCTCGGAGCAAGAATTGTTTCGTCGTTCGTCACGCTGTTCATTGGTTTCCCGGTAGTACGCTCAGTATTGAATCTGGATGTCGCGCAGTTCGTACATAAGGGCCTGAAGCTATTCGAGGAAATATAGGGTTAATGCTGTATCCCAAGCCCGATTAAGGCAATTTAGGTTCCGGTTCCAGACACGTAATGAACTGGAATGCGTAGCGCGCGGCGGAAGAGCCACCGTGCTCGGTCCGCACCAGGCGTGCTTTGCCTAAGTAATATTCGCGCTCGTCCCAGGAGAACACCTCAACGAGCGATGTGTCTTCGAGCGGAACGGAGCATGCGCAAAGAAACCCTCCGCTGCTGACGTTTTCGGTAATCGCGCGAAGCTCCAGGTTCGATCCGTCTTTGCCCTGCGTTCGCAATTTCAGAATCGCCCTCAGAGCAAAACGCTTATGAGCGCGCTGCTCCTCCTTTGCCTGTTGCAGAACTTGAGCGAGGGCCGCCTTCAATTTCACGAAATCAACCGGCTTCTTGAAATAGCGGACCGCCCCAAGGCTCAGGCAGAACGCGCTGTTTCGCTCATCCTGTCCGCTGAGTATGAAGATGGGAATTCGCTGGGTGAAGCTCAGCGAAGCAAGCGTCCGGCAAAGTTCGTATCCCGAGAGGCCCGGCATGGATAAGTCGAGAAGAATCGCGTCGGGTTGATTCGTGACGCTCAGCGACAATACCGTTTCCGGCGAGCCTGTCTCGATCACTTCATAGCTGCTGGAGAGATGCTCTTTGATTACGCCACGGACCGATGGTTCATCATCCACGACAAGAATCCGCGGCATGGTCGCGCTAGTTCGTTCGCCTTCGGGCTTGGCTTCCCGCGCAATGCTATAAGCGGCTGTCTGCACGTGTTCCTCACAAGCTCTGTCGAGTGAAAGGGACAAACTCTCGACAGTCCCTTTCACTCAGTGATGTGACTTTCATGAATAAGAGGAGCGCGGCGCTTGGAAAATATAGAGGCGAGGACTTGGCGGGCATTTACGGCGGGAAAAACCTACGGGTCAACACTTTCCCTTGAGTTTCTACGGCAGTTTTCCATGCTATCTCGGGGAAACACTGTATACAGGCAAGCGACTTTCCAAACCCTTATGTTCATCGTTTTAAATGCGGATGGCCCTCCTTCCATGGAATCGAACCTGGGAGCGCTCAAGGGCGGTTCGGTGCTTCGGGGCTTCAGCAAGGACTACAGCAAGCCGGTGCCAGAGGTAAAGAAAGAGCGGTAGGCGTCACTGTAGATCTAACTCTAGATCTAGGGAAGGGCAACGCGATGCTGACAGAACTGGATCGGAATTCTTACGCGTAGGAAAAGCGCAGCTTTGAGTGATGTGGTGCGCGCGTAATTTACAGAACGGCGGAGATGCTGGTACCGGCGGCCGCAAATACGGCCGGCATCTCCGCGCGGGCTAGCGGCAGGAAGCTTTGCACTACGGCAGGGTCAAATTGCGTGCCCGCCGCCTGCAACAGCCTGCGCTCGGCCTCTTCAAATGGCAGGCCGTTGCGATAGGGCCGGCACGACACCATCGCGTCAAAAGCGTCGATTACCGAGACAATCCGGGAGCCCATCGGGATTTCGCTGCCTCGCAGGCCCGCGGGATACCCTTTTCCGTCAAAACCCTCGTGGTGGTGAAGGACGATCAGACTGGCGCGTTCCATACCCGGAACCTGCTTGAGTACTGCCCAACCATACTCGGGGTGCTTTTTCATCACGTCGTATTCGTGGTCGGTAAGTTTTGCGGGCTTGTTCAGAATGGAATCTGGAACGCCAATCTTGCCGATATCGTGCAAGAGGGCGGCCGTTTCGATGTCGCCGAGAAGATTTTCCTGGAGGCCGAGGTCTCGCGCGACGTGCAGAGCCCACTCCGCGAGGCGTGTGCTGTGAACGCCGGTGTTGAGGTCCCGCAGGTCAAGAAGTTGGTTGATGGCGCAGATCAGCGATGAACGAAGAACGGTGACCTGCTGCTCCAATTCCTTGACGCGAATCTCAGCGAACTTTGAACTCTGCAGATGCTTCGCGGAGAATGACGGCGCTGCCACGCCTGCTCCCGGGAAAGCCGCAACCGAAGGCTTCCCGAAAGCAGTGGTGATTTCGAGCTCAGCGATGGGCATGTCAATTCTCCTGTTTGTTACTGAAGCAGACCCAGTACAGGATTGATTGCTGAGAGCGTGGAGTAGACATCCAAACGCCCGTTACCCATATTGGGACCGATCCACTTGGCGTGACCGATGGCCCAAGCCGCAACTGACTGGTTGTCGACGGGAACCATGCTGAATACCAACGACGCAGTTCCAGCGACCAAGGGCGAGCTGAACGACGTTCCCCAGCCGGCGGCGTAGAAGCCGAAAGGATACGTGGTCACGACCGCTTCCCCGGGGGCGGCGACCCAAACCACCTGGTTTCCGTAGTTGGAGAAGGTGGAGCGCTGGTCGGAATCGTTTGTCGACGCTGCTCCCATTACATTGCTCAATGCAGCGGGATAAACAGTCTTCCTCCTTGCCGTCATTCCCCGAAGAAGCTACGCAAACGATGTTCTGGTTGGACACGTAGTTGATTGCGGTGGCCAACTCTTGCGAAGGTGAGGCAAGGTTGAAGCTCATGTTGATGACGTTTGCGTTGTTGCTGGCCGCATAGTAGACGGCGCGCAGAATGTCGGAAAGATTGGCGTTTCCGTCGGCGTGGAACGACTTTAGCGGCAGGATTTTCGCCGTCGGCGCCACGAGATGCAGCAGGCCGGCGACCATGGTGCCGTGACCGAAGGCAGCATACTGCGAGCCGTCGAGCATGGCGGCGGTGTGCTGGTCCAGCATGGCCGCTGTATGTTGGTTGACGAACGCCGCGCTGCAGGAATCGGAAGCCGAATCGCAGGATCCCTCATACGACGCGGAAATGTCGTTCATCTCGGAGCCACCGGGCTGATTGCGCGTGAAGTCATAGCCGGGGAGCAGAGAGCCCTGAAGGGCTGGATGATTCGGATCGACGCCCGTATCTATATCCGCCACGATTCCCTTGCCACTCACGTTGAAAGTGCTGTGAGCTTGAGTCAGGCGGATGATTCCGGCAGCGGGCTGGTTCACGTATCCGTCGGGAACCTGCGTGCCGTAAAAAGAGACCGGCGTGGAATCCCACAAGCCCGCCGGCGGAGTGCTCGCCTGGGCTTGATTTGAGGGACTCGTCGGGATGGCGACGAGCTGGTCAACTTCCGAGTCCAGAATTCCCGGCACGAGCTTAAGGACGCCCGCCAGCAGATTTGGCAGCAAGCCTTGGATCGGCTTCACCAGGAAGAGCTGGTTTTGGCTGTCGCCCAGGCCTCCGGCTACAGTGCAGCCGTTCAGCAGGCAGATGTTCTGGAGCCCCAGAATGCCGAGGTTTGTCCGCACGATAACGCCCTGCTGCGAGCTAGAGCTCTGATTCGACAGGGTTTGCGTCACCTGAGATACGATGTTGCCCAGAAGTCCTTGTGCCAGGGCAGGTTGGCCGACGAAGAAGCCGTAGGAAATTAGGAAGGCGATGATCCAAGCGCGACGTTTCATCTTTGTCCCTCAAGGCCTGCCGCTACTGTGGGTTCCCGCAGCAGCCTTTGATAGTCCTAGGATGGCTATAACGCTCGACTGCCACAATGGTACACCTGAGTGGTTCTGCTACAGACCAAAGTACCGGTACCTAGTAAGACACTTTTTTTGAGTGGAATGCAGTGTCTTCAGGAACGAGGAAGAACGTCACCGGACAGCGCGAAGCGAGCCCAGTGATGAGGGTGCGGATATTTTGCGCGGATTTTCTGAGCGGCGAATTGAAAAGCTTTCGCCTTGCATGCGCCTTTTTGAAGTTGCGAATAGAAACACTTCAGGTAGTCGGATGTGGCGGCAGAATCGTCATCCCACAGTGTGGAAAGAAAAGATTGCGCGCCACTTTCGAGGAAATATCTGGCGAGGTTTGCGAAAACGTCGGCGGCTGCGGCCGTGTCGGACAATCCCGGCGCGAAACCGCAAAGGCTAATCAACTCGGGATGCAACTGAAGTTGATAGAGCTCCGTGAGATTCAGATGGCCGTGTTTCACTGCGGCGATGGATGACGCTTCCTGTTTCGGGCGACCGGAATAGCTGGCGGTATGAATCCAGCGAGATGTTGGACCGTTCTCTTTCAACGCCGTCAACGCGGAAGCGTCCCCGAAAAATGGCGGCAGCGACCTCATAGCGGCAGCGAGTCCAACCAGTTCCTCATGAGTGGACGGACCGTCTGCGCTTCCAAAGCTCAGAATCAGAGCAGAATCCGCAGCCTGGATCTTTCTTGTGCGGCAGTGCGTGTAGATCGTTGCGCTGGGAACGGAAGACACCGTGAAGCGATCGATCAAATAATCTTCACCGTTGTACAGGGCCTGAAACGGAATGGAGTGAAGCGATCCATGCGGGACAAAGATGAGATGACTGCCGGAAATCTGTTCAATGAGGGGATCGAGTACCTCGGCATGGAGATCGCGCAGATCGTTTTGCGTTCTCTGCAGAAGGCTCGCGTCAAAGTTTCGTGCTCTGGCCGCGCCGGGGCGTGACTGAAAAAGATGAGTGCGGAATCTTTGAACGAGAGTTGCCACGCGTGAGAACAACGTGACCGGAAGAATCTCCAGACGCCGCTGGTCCACAACGGCTGCCAACAGTTGATCGCCGATGACGAAATATTCGATCAGGGAGACACCTGACGGAAGCGACGCTTGAACAGTTTCCAGCGAGGCCACCGCGGGAGAGCGAAGAAGTGAACTTTCGGCAGCGGATGCGGGCAAATCCCGGAACACGTGAAGAATAGCTTCCTCGCGTGCGCGGGCCTCGGACTGGAGCCGTGCGACCCGAGCCAAATCGTTCTGGTCCGAGCTCAACTGAGCCATTTCGATTCGGTGATCGTACCAATTGAGTTCCTCTCGCAAATCTCGAAGGCGCCGCACCATTTCACTGTTGCCCGAAGCGCTCTCGGGCGCTTCGCGAATTTCGTCGAGGATGATCTCGGCGGGGCTACGGTGCTTGGCGAGTTCGATGTATTGGAAGGCTTCGCACGCGGAAGAGGCCTCAACTTCGCCCCGCAGGCACGTTTCGACCAGCCTCTGGTAGACCTCCGTTTTATCTTTGACGAACGCAATTTTCAGTTCCTCTTTGCGCAGCTTGGACCGCAGCATTTCCAGCCGTTCCCGGGCCTTTTGATACGCAAGATAGGCTTCGGCGTGGTTGCCCGCATCGGCGAGGATACGGCCCATGACATAGTGCGCCTGATACTCGAGTATGGGCATTTCGAGCGCTGCCAAGCGGGCGATAGCCTGAGCGCAATGTTGGAGCGCCTCAGTGCAATTGCCCTTTTGCGATTCGATCCGCGAGAGCAGAAGGTGGCACAGAACCGCCTTGCCGGCCGAGGTGGACTTATCGAAAAATTCCAGAGCGCTGCGGCAGGATTTTTGCGCTTCGAAGAGGCGCCCTTCGTCGAAAAGGGCCAGCGCGCGATAAAGGTCGATCAGGGCCAGCCAAACCAGATTCTTCTCGCGCTCAAAAACGGTTCGCGCTTCCGCAAAGGATTCAAGAGCGCGCAAGTGCTTGTGCTGCTGGCTCCAAGCGATGGCTTCGTTTGCCAGGCATTTGGCCTCTTCGTATCCCATGCCGAGCGTGCGGAAACGCTGGACACCTTCATGGGCTGCTTCGGCCGCCTCGGAGCTCAAGTTGAGTTCCAGGTAAATGTCCGAAAGATCGAGATAGCACAGCGCCTCAATGTGCGCATCGCCGTTGGCTGCACTTTGCTCCCGAGCAGACCGCAACATGGCGATGGCGCGTCCGTACTCGCCGCGAAGGTAATAGAGATAGGCAATGTTGTAGTCGGCCTGGCCAACCAGAAGCGCCATGCCGTGAGCGACGAATACATCTCGCGCGCGTTGATAACTCGCCAGCGCGCGCGGAAAGCTGTTCAGGCTGATGAGGCAAACGGACATGTTGTAAAGGGCGATGCCCAGGCCCTCGGAATCGGCGAACGGCAAAAAAATCTCGTAGGCGCGGTCGTAGCAGGCAAGAGCTTCCTCAAAACGGTCCTGGCGGTGATACAGATTGCCAACGTTGATTTCGACATGAGCGAGCCGGCGCGTATCGCCCAGGCGTTCGAAGAGATCCCGAGCGGCTGTGGCCGCTTCGAGCGCGCGATCATAGCGGCCTAGAAGAATGTAAGGCTGTATCGAAGCGTTGAGGGTGCGTGCTTCTTCTTCCAGGTTTGCTTGCCGGCGAAAGATGGCCAGGGCCTGATCGTGGCATTGCAGGGAGGATTGATTGTCGCCAAGAACGTACAGGGCGTTGGCCTTGGCACGCAAGCTGGGCCCGAGCAATTCCTCGCTGCGCAGCGACTCGGCAATGGCCACCGCGGCATCGGCGAGAGCGATCGACTGGCGGGGATCGACGCGCAGCTTGGTTCGCGCTGCGTCGTTCAGGCGCTTGATGACCACCGGTGAATACAGTTGATTTTGCTCGAGGAACTGCGCACGAAGAGTTTCATCTGTGATTCCGGACAATTCCGCGAGAAGTGTCTCGGTAAGTTCGATGGTGGCTTCGTTTTGGCTCATGAGAAAACACTTCTACTGGGCGCGCTCCCCAAGAGCAGCGGACTGAATCACTGGAAATACAACTGCTCCACGTTCCATAGAGTGTAGGGATCCATAATCGCGGGATGGAAATTCTGGACGCGGTTCTTGGCAGCCACAAGAATATTGGGGCTCGCCAGACAAATGATGGGCAATTGGTCCGCAACAATCTCCTGCAAGCGGTCATACAGATTTTTCCGCTTTGAGTAGTCAAGCGCTGTGAGCTGCTGCTGCATGAGCTTGTCTAGCTGGGATTCCCAAGGGGTTGCGGGCTGGCTCTCTTGCGGATGCCACAGGTGGCTTTCACCACTGGAAAGCCAGACATTCATTTCCGGCGTAGGGTCGGCATCGCCATCCACCAGTCCCATGATGCAAGCGTCGTAGTCATGGCTCTTGAGCAGGCGGTTCACAACCGCGCCGAATTCAAGCGAGACCACATGAACGTTGATTCCCAGCTCGCTCAGATCCTCCTGAATGATGGTAGCCATCTTCACTCGCTGAGCGTTTGAAGAACTCACCAGAATGGAAAACTCCACGGGGTTGCCGTGGGCGTCCAGCAGGGCATCGTTCTTCCAGGAAAAGCCAGCCGACTGTAACAGTTGTCTCGCGCGATCGAGAGATTTTGCTGGATGCGCAAGGCGCGAATCCACCCACAGCTTGTTACCGGGACTTACTTGTCCCCACAGCGGCGTGGCGCGGCCGTGATAGACCAGCTGGATGATGCCGTCGCGGTCGATGGCAGAGGAAACAGCCTGGCGGAAGCGCACGTCCCGGAACCAAGACTGTTTGCGGGCGACTTCCGGAAGATCCTTGGAATTTACATCGTTGAGGTTGAAGAAGAGGAAATTGTATTCGAGCCCGGGGCCGAGATCGTACACGCGGTAGTTTCGCGCGGCCTGCTGTTTTTGTAAGACTTCGAAGTCGTCCGCCCCGAAGCGGCTCAAAACATCGGTCTCGCCAGACTGAAAGCGAATCACCTGCGCATCTTCGCTGGGTACAAAAAGGAAGACCAATTCGTCAAGGTAAGGAAGACGGGTGCCACTGCTATCCTGCTTCCAGTAATAGGGATTACGCTCCAGCACGATTCGCTGGCCCGCGACATATTCTTTCAATCGGTAAGGGCCCAAGCCGGCAAACTGGCCTCCCGGCGCGGAGATTTTCAGCGCGTCCGAAAATTTCCCCTGTCTATAAGCAGCCTCAAGCAAGTGGCGGGGAAGGATGGCCAGCCCGTCGAAGAGCCGCTCTGCGGCGGCGTAGGGCTGTGCCAACTGAAATCGCACGGTGTACGCATCCAGTTTCTCGACTTGAATGGGCTTGCCGTCGATGATCAGCAGATCGCGCTGCGGCGAGTCCACGTTTTCGTCGAGATACACCTGGAAAGTGAATATCACGTCGTCGGCATCGAGAGGCTGGCCATCGGAGAATTTCAAACCACGGCGAAGCTTCAGCGTGTAGGCCTTGCCGTTGGTTGAAACCGTCCAGGATTTCGCCAATGCCGGCTCGGTTTTCTGAGACCCTCGATTGATGTGAATGAGGTCAGACGTAAGGCACTGAATTACGTTCCGAGAGGTGTCGTCGGTGGCGAGCACGGGATTCAAGGTCTTCGGCTCGGAGCGAAGCGATACGACCAACCGGCCGCCTGTTTTTCCTGGGGCGTTTTCGGTAACCAGGAGTTCCTCAGTCGTGCGTGGCTGACCCGCATGGGCAAACGGGCTGAGAGCAACTAAGAGAAAAGATGTGAGGAACCACGGACGTGGGAAGGTGCTGCTGGATGCCATGTTTCAATTGATAACAGAGATTCGTAGTGTTTCACACGGACACGGATTTCACGTGTTCCAAAAGTGCATCGGAGACCGCTTTATAGGCCAGGAAAGTCGGTACCAATAACAGCGCGGGAATGAACATCCACCAGTACGACTCCAGGACGTAATAATGTTGCAAATAAGAAAGTAAGCTGCCCCAACTGGGCATGGGCTCACCAACCCCAAGTCCCAGAAAGCTCAAAGTGACCTCCGCCAGCACGTACTGCGGGATCAGCAGGGTCATCTGGGTGAGTGCGATTCCGTACGTCTGAGGCAGGACGTGTCGGGAAAGAAGGTGCCAGTCAGAGGCGCCAAAGCCGCGGGAGGCACGAACGAAATTGCGTTCTTTGGCGCTGAGCACGGCGCCACGGATCAAACGAGCGGGACGAGCCCAACCAACTACACCCAGAACGCCGACCAGAAGAATGAACACTTGCCATTCGGGAAGGTGCAAAGGTAGCGCGGCGCGAACGGCAAAGAGCAAATAGAGCCAGGGACAGGCCAGAAACAACTCGGCCAACCTCATCAGAGCTTCGTCGATCCAGCCCCCATAGAACCCGGCCACTGCGCCGATCGCTAGGCCGACGAAGACCGAAACCGAAGCGCCCAGCAATCCGGAAAGGAGAGAAATCTGGCCGCCGTAGAGGAAACGGGAAAATTGGTCCCGGCCATATTCATCGGTGCCAAGCAGGAATATTCGCGCGGGTTCGGAAACGCCGAAGAGATGAAGCCGGGCGGTGAAGATTCCCGCGAACTTGTAGGGTTTCCCAGTGAGCAGGAAACGAATTGGATACGTTTGGAGCGCGTCTTCTGGATTGACGAATGAGTTTGAAAGCCCGGGCTGAACATAGACGAAAGGCCGCAGATGAAATGCGCCGCTCGAATCGATGAAATGCAACCGCGTGGGGGCAGCGAAGGGATGCGCGCGAAACTGGTCGGCAAAACCGTAGGGCGCGACGAAGCCGGCAAACAGGATTACGCCATGGATGCACGCCAGCAACAATGCTGCGAACCAAAGTTTGCGTTGGCGTGTCATCGATGGGGCAACTTGGGCAACTTTGACCTCAATCCATTCGAATGCGCGGATCGCTCGCGAAAATCAGCAGGTCCGCAAGCAAATTACCAGCGACAAGAAACACCGATGAGAAAATCACGGCCGCAAAGACCACATAGACATCGCGGGACAGGATCGATTCAAGCAGCAGGGAACCAATTCCCGGCCAGCTCAGGATCACCTCCGCGAGTAGGGACATGCTCAGCATGGATGCGACGGAAAATCCGAGCAAAGAGATCAGAGGGTTGGCGGCCGTCGGCAAGGCGTAGCGAAACAGCAAGCGACCCTCGGAAATTCCATGTCCACGCGCCGCTCGCAAGAAGGGCGATTCAAGCGTTTCAATCAGGGCTGTGCGCACGTGACGAAACAGCACCGGCGTGGCGACGAGTGCCAGTCCAATGCAAGGAAGCGCCAGATGGTGCAGCAGATCGCCGAACTGGCCGGTTGCGGTCATGCCCTTTGCGTCCAGCGACGCCATTCCCCCTGCCGGAAACCAGCCAGTGCGCACCGCCAGCAACAGCAGTGTGAGAAATATGAGCAGGTCCGGAACCGTGAGAATCGTGGACACGGTCAATTCCGCCGCACGGTCGAACCAGGCGCCCCGCTTCACCGCACTCCAGATTCCCAAGGGAACGGCGATCAGCCATGCGAGCGTCAACGAGCATCCAGTGAGCAGAAGGGTATTTCGTGCCCTGGCCACAACCAGCGGGCCAACCGGGCAGTTGTAAGCGAGAGAGATTCCCATTTCACCCCGAGCCATGGACTTCACCCAGCGCCCGTAACGCACCAGGAATGGCCGGTCAAGGCCATATTCAGCACGCAGGCGATTCACGGTCTGCGAAGATGTTTGCGGATTCATGCGCATCGCATCGAAAAAATCACCCGGCGCGAGTTGGGCCAGCGCGAATGACAAAAATGAAATGGCCAGGATCAAGAGGGCTGCGTGAGCGAGCCTCCGGGCGACGTATTTCATCGCGCGACCTCCGCGAATCGGGCGTCGAGAATTGCGCCCAGCGTGGAGCGCCCGCAGAACAGTTCGCGGGCGTAAGAATTGTCCTGATGCTCGAGCAGAATCGACGCAGGCTTGTGTTCGACGATGCGCCCCTGATGCATCACGGCAATCTCGTCGGCGATGCGGCTGACCAGATTCAGGTCATGCGTGATGTGAATGTAGGTAAGCGATCGCTCCCGCTGCAAAGTGGCCAACAAGTGCAGAATCAATTCCTGATTATCGATGTCCAGGCTGGAGAGAGCTTCGTCGAAAATGATCAGGCTCGGGTTGAGGGAGAGGGCCCTGGCGATGGCCAGTCGTTGGCGCTGCCCTCCGCTGAATTCCAGCGGACGCTTATTACTCCATTTCGCGGGCAAGCCTACATGGTCCATCAGTTCCAGCGCCTTTTGATGGCGCTGCGCGGCTGTGCCCTCGCCCTGCACAACGAGCGGCTCGCTGACGATTTCGGCGGCGGTGAATCGCGGATTGAGCGACGATGTGGGATCCTGAAACACCAGTTGAACCGCCCGGTGAAAAGGAAGAAGCTCCAGGCCGTTCAGGGCAAGCACGTTCTGCTCTTCAAATAAAATTTCTCCGCACGTGGGCCTTTCGAGCAGCGCGATGCAGCGAGCCAGGCTCGATTTGCCCGCGCCCGATTCGCCAATGATGGCCAGAGTGGTCTGCCGATGAAGCATGAAGCTGACGTCGTCGAGCACCCGCACCGCCAGCGCTGACGCCGACGCCGAAAACAGACCCGCTTTTCGGAACTCCTGCGTGACGCCCCGAACGGCGAGGAGCGGCAGGGTTACCGTGGGCGAGGCGGTTGTCATGCGATTAGTGCGTGCCCAGTGTGTGATTCTGCGCCCACGGGTGTTCCCGGAGCCCCCGAAGTATTGCGCTCAAGAAGTTTGCGTGTCCGCGGATCAGCTGGATGCTGGCAGACTTGTCTGATATCGCCTTGTTCGATGATCTGGCCATGCGACATCACCACCAGGCGGTCTGCGAGAGTGGCTTGCACTTCCGGCACATGGCTGATGAGCAGCATGGCGGTGCCGGTCTCGTCTTTCAACCGGCGCAGCAGTTGAAGAAATTGGGATTGGCTGCGCGCGTCGAGAGATGCCGTAGGCTCGTCTGCAACGATCAAAGCGGGCTCACACGCGAGAGCCTGCGCCAGCAGGATTCGTTGGCGCTGTCCGCCGCTCAGTTGATGGGGATAACGGTCAGCGATCTGGCTCGGATTTTCAAATCCAACGCGAGCCAGCAATGATCTTGCTTCGGCGCGGCAGCGGCCGGCGGCCCAGGATTTGTGCGCTCGCAGGACTTCCGCAATCTGCTGGCCGACGCGCATCACAGGGCAAAGCGCTATTTCCGGTTCCTGATACACAAGAGAAATTTCGGCGCCGCGAATTTTCCGTAGCGCGGTTTCCTTCATGCCCATGAGCTCACGCCCGCGAAATAGGATGGAGCCCGAGATGTCGGTACGGTCCCGCGGAAGCAGACCAAGGATGCACAGGGCCAGTGTGGTTTTACCGCAACCGGACTCGCCCATCACGCCCAGAACTTCACCTGCGTGAATATCGACACTGACGGCGGCAACAGCCTGGTGCCGCTCAGCCGATTCCTGCCGGTAACTCACGCTGAGATCGCGAACCTGGAGCAATGGGGCCATGGTGTTTTTCGCGGGCGGATGCTGACGGGCCGAAGAACGGCCCGACATACGTCTTGGCGTGCTTTTCCTTACGAGTAACAGGCTAACTGGAGAGGTTGAACAGGTCGAGAGGTCGTGTGATGCGTGTCGGCGGATGAATTAACAAGGGGTAACTGGCGATATCTGCCCTCGATTCCGATTCTTCCCGGGGGACTACCGGAGCGCTCGTGTTTAGAGATTGCCGCAGTGGGGCCTGTGATTTTTCCAGGCTCGGCGAGGGTTGAAGCGTTTCAATGCCGTGGAAGGAAAAATCCGCGGGAACCGCGAGTGTATCCGTGTACGATATCGGCGCTGAGATGAAGCGCAAATGACGAGAAGCTCGATGCTGGCGGAAGTTGTGAAAACAGAAGAGCGGATCAAAACGCACCCCACAAAGTGGCTGGCGTTGCGCGCTCTTCTGTGCGCGGTTATACCCGCCGGGGTGTGGTTCTCTCCGTTGCATATTGAGGTGACGGCGAAGCACGCGCTCGCGGTGGGATCGTTCATGATCGTCGCGTGGATCACGGAAGTGCTGCCACACGCGGTAACGGGCATCATCGGATGCTATTTGTTCTGGATTTTGAAGGTGGTTGGATTTGAATCAGCGTTCAGCGGCTTTGCAGACCAGACTCCATGGTTCCTGTTCGGGGCCGCGCTGATCGGCACGATGGCGACAAAGTCAGGACTGGCGCGGCGGCTAGCTTACACGGTGATGGCGAACGTTGGATCGGGCTATTCTCGTTTGCTGTTGGGCTTCATTTTGTCATCGTTCGTTTTGACCTTCCTTGTGCCGTCGGGAATCGCTTCTCTGATCATCATGGCCGCGGTAGCCGAAGGAGTGGTGGAAGTATTCGGCCTGGAGCGCGGAAGCAACATGGGGCGGGGAATCTTCGTAACTTTGACATACACAGCGGGTTCGTTCGACAAGATGGTGCTGGCGGGAGCGGCGACGATCCTCGGGCGAGGACTCATCGCAAAGGTGATGCACGTAGAAGTGTATTGGAGCCAGTGGCTGTTGGCATTTTTTCCCTGCGTGCTGGTCACGATTTTTGTGTTGTGGCGTGTGATTCCGCGGATGTATCCGGCGGAAGACAAAGTGTTGGAAGGCGGCACTACTTTTTTTCGGGAATCGCTGGCAAAAATGGGACCGCGCAGCCGGGATGAGCAGAAGGCAATGATCCTGATGCTGATTGCGATTGCGCTATGGTCGACGGACCTGCTGCACCACATTTCTCCGGCGATTATTGGAATCGGGATCGGCTTGGCCGCTGCGATTCCAGGGCCAGGCATACTGAACCAGGAGGATCTGAAACGAATCAACTACCTGCCGGTATTTTTTACCGCGGCGGCCATCAGCATGGGCAACGTGCTGGTGCAGACTAAAGCGCTGAACACGTTGACGGCGGTGATGTTCAATTGGATGCGGCCGTGGCTATCGAATGTGTTCTCTCAGTCCTTCGTACCTTACTGGACAGCTTTCGCCTATCACATTTTTCTGGGCAATGAGCTTTCCATGCTGGCGACTTCGCTGCCGCCGCTGATAAATTTCGCAAACGTGAATCAAATTCATCCGCTGCCGTTAGCGTTGGTGTGGGTTTTTGCCGCGGGCGGGAAAATTTTTGTGTACCAGTCCGGCGTGATGGTTGCGGGCTATGCCTACGGGTACTTCGAAGCGAAAGACCTTCTGCGCGTTGGATTCCTGCTGACCGCGGTGGAATCGCTGGTGCTGCTGCTGATTGTTCCCTTTTATTGGCCGCTGATCGGAATCAAGTAAATCGGGCGTGTTACCGGGCTGAATATCAGATCGAACGTCAGACTTGGGCTTTGGTCATTTCGCGGGCACCCACGTCGAATTCCACGTCGCGATTCAGCACGAGCGAAGCAGAGCGAATCCAATAGACGTCGCCATGATGTGCGGCGTAGGGGAGATTCTGCTGGTTCCTGTTCCGCTCACCGTTCTGCTCATTATTTTGATCGGTGTTCTGCTGGAGGGCGCGGATCTCCTGGAGCATCAGGCGGCGCATGGCGATAATTGCGGTGTCGCTGGTGCCCAGGCGCTCACGCGTGCGATCGACAATCGCGCCCATGCTTTCCTGAATAGCTTGATCTTGCGAGGCGAAGCCATGAATGCCGGTCATGGTTGAATCGCGTTGCTGGTCACGGTCGATCAAGTATTGGTTCTGCTTGTTGCGCACCGGGCGGAACGTTGCGGGATCGACTTTCGCGTGCACAAAAGTTTCGTCACGGATGGTTTCCCAATCTTCCTGCGAGAGCGGGCCGTCTGGATTCCAAGTAGCGGTCCAAACCCAGCAGGAATGATCGTCACGCGGAACCCAACAGTGACCGTGCAAGGAATGGCCGGGCTGGTAGGGGATGATGGTATAGCTCGGGAGGAGGAATTGGGTGAGGCGCCAGTAATAGGAGTCTTCTTCGGTGTTGCGGCGCACGGCAATCACCAGGCCGTAATCGGTTTTCTTGGCGCTGAAGTGCGGAGCTTTGTCGAGCAGGTGGTATTTCGCGCGGAGATTGTTGCTGCTTTTCACTTTTTGCACGTACGCGTCGGTCACGCGAAACGCGTCGAGGCTGGCGTGCAGGAAATTGGAATGGCTGGAGTCGATGCCACCTTCGACGGCCTGCAAATAATTGGTCTCCTGCAAACGCTTTGAAACATAGCGCTGCGGATTACCCACGCGAGCCCATTCCAGTTTGGGGAGTTCAGGCTCTTCATTCCGCGGTCCCATGTAGACCCAGATGAGGCCGCCGTACTCGCGCGTAGGGTAAGCCGTGGTTCGGATTTTGTTGTCGAAGCGGTATTCGTTGGGCTCGTTCGGCATGTCGACGCAGAGGCCGTCCACGTCGAATTTCCATCCGTGATAGACGCAGCGGATGCCGCATTCCTCGTTGCGTCCCCAGAAGAGGCTCGCCCGGCGATGAGGGCAAGCTTCGTCGACAATTCCCACGCGGCCGTTGGAATCGCGAAAGGCAATCAGATCTTCGCCCAGCAGGCGCACGCGCACCGGAGGACCATCGGGTGCTTGCACTTCGGATGGCAAAAGCGCGGGCAGCCAGAATCCCCGGAAGTAATTTCCGGCGGGAGTTCCTGGGCCGATTTCCGTCAGGAGGCGATTTTCTTCATGAGAAAGCATGCGTCACCGTCGAATCACAGGTCACAGAAATTCCTCAAGACATCTGCCGCCTCCCGCGGGCGGCAAGCGGCAATCAAGTCATGAGCCTGATGCGCGCTCGCATGCAGCGAGTTCACAGCATCGAAACGCGCGGAGTCGGGTTCGTTCACCAGGAAGAATCCGGTGATCGACCAGACGGCGTCGAGTTCGGCTTCGCGATAGACAAGATGCTCGAAATCGGTGGAAACTTCCAAATGGGCGACGATGCTGCGCAAGGTGTCCCTCGAGAAGTCAATCACCGGAACGATGTGCGCAGGGTTAATTTCGGGCTCAAAGTCGGAATGCGGATCGATTAGCCCCACGGCATCACCGTTACGTGCACGGCGCCAGGCGCGCCTTGGCCCCCGACGGAGCGGACAGCGAGGTCGACGTCTTCGAGCCCGAAGCGATGAGTGGTCAAGGACTGGAGAGGGAATTTTCCCGACGCGATCCAGCGCAGCGCCAATTCTACTGCTTCATAGCTGTGACCTCTGCAGGGCCTGAGTGTAATCCTGCGGGCAAGCAACTTGCTCAGCGGGAATTGAGCCAAATGGCTGTTCGCGGCGGCGAACAACAGAATTCCGTTCTTGCGAGTAACATTGATAGCGCTCAGAAGAGTGGTGGAAGCGCCAGCCGTGTCGATCGAAACGTCGACACCTTCGCCCGCGGTGATTTCACGCACTCCTTCTTCCAAATTTTCGTGTTCGACATCGATCGTATCCGTCGCGCCAAGGGCAACCGCGATTTCGAGTCGCTTCGCATCACGGGCCAGGCCGGCGACGATGACCTTTTCGGAGCCTGCAGCCCTGGCCGCGATGGCGCAAGCCAATCCCTGCTGGCCCGGTCCCTGAATCAGGACGGTTTTACGGGGACCGACAGACGCGTCCATGCAGGTCCACTGAATTCCATTTGCCAAGGGCAGGCACATGGCCACCAATTCAGCTGAAACGTTTTCGGGAGCGCGGTGAATCACCGAATTGGGATGAAGATATTGAAACTGACTGTAGCCTCCCCACAAGCCTGGTGCTTCGGATATGGGCGTGGTGCCATAGCGGAGAGCGCCGGGTCTGCGCGATTCGGTCTGCTCGCACAAACGAAATTCGCCAGACCGGCACAAGTTGCAGTGACCGCAAGGCAAATACTCCTCAAGAGCCACGCGGTCGCCTTCGCGAAGGCCCCAGCGGCGCACGGCGATGGAGCCGATGCTGTGGATCCGGCCAACATTTTCGTGCCCCATGATGCGGGGCGGATGATCTGTCTGGTAGGCGTTCCAGTCGCTGCCACAAACGCCGGCTGCCTCGACCTGGAGCATGCCGCCGTCGGGGGGGATCTCTGGAAACGGATACTCGCGGATTTCAGTGGTAAATCGACCAGTGGTAGTGGCAGCTAAGACCCGATTTGGCGCCATGTTTCCCGTATGGTAGGCCGAAAACGGGGACCAGACAATCAGAAGATCAAAGGCTTCCCTTCAGCGCCGGCGTCTTGCGTGAGCGGCTCGCCCTCCCGTGCCTCAGGGCGAGGCACGGGTGGACCGCGGGATGTTCGCGCTTCCTAGAGCGATTCAGTTAATGGGGCGGTCGGTTTTCCCGGCCAGATAAAAGTAGCCGAATTTATCGTTGTAAGGCGATCCGAACCAGACGCGATTGTGGCGATCGGGCAGAAGCTCCTTGATGCCATTTTCGGTTTGCGGGAACGGGTACTGAATGACGTTGCCAGTTTTCGAGTCGAGCCTTCCGACATATTCCACCCATTGGGAGTTGTACCAGATGCCGCCGTCGAGATCGTAGCCGATGGCGTAGGTGCCGACGTTCGGTCCGGGAATGGGGAAATCGGTGAACTTGCCTGTCGCTGGATCGAGGCGAACGATTTTGTCACCACGACCGTTAAACCAGGCCATGCCATGTGGGTCGATGGTGAGGCGGTGCGGATAGAAATCGTGATAGGGATATTTGACGACTTCGCCGGTCTTGGCGTCCACTTTGCCGACTCCTCCGTTGGCTTTCATCTCGGTGAACCAGGCGTCGTCGTTCTTGTCGACGTACATCTGGTAGGTGCTGGGGACGTCGGGGAAGTGAGTGAACTTCTTGGTTTCGGGATCGAATTTGGAAAGAGCGCCGCTGGTCCAAACGATGCCTTTTGAGTCGATGCGAGCGGTGTGCTTGCCGACGGTGTCCGTGTATTCCGTAAACTCTTTGGTGGTGGGATCCCATTTGCCAAGGATGTTGCGGCCCTGTTCGGTGAACCAGAGCGTGCCGTCCTTTGCCGGCACGATGGAGTGGAAACCAACACCGCCCGATTTTGCCGTGTAATCGGCGGGAGGTGTGAGGAAATATTCCTCCACTTTGCCGGTCTTCAGGTCCATGCGGCCGAAGCCATTGCCGTGAATGTAGGGAACGATGACCTGGTTATGGGGCTCGTCGTACCAGGCGCTCCAAGGGGAGCGCGTGTGGGTGAGCGGCGGATTCCCGGGCATAACGTTGTATTCGATGTAGACGATGTTCAGGGCATCGTCACTTAACGGGCGAACGGTGGCCTTGTAGCCGGGAAGATCGGCGGGCGAATCGGGAAGAGTTGAGTCCGGTGAAAAGACAGCGCCGAGGTATTGCACGGCTTGAGCAAATTGAGTGTCCATGCGGTCGCCGACGAAGAAATACTGCGCCCACTTCATGTATTTCACCTTATCGCGCCACTCATCCTCGCTGAGGCGATAGGGAGCAAATTTGTGCTGGAAGGAATGGCAGCCTTCAAAGCACTTCCGGAAGATAACTTCGCGGTTGGGCCCATCGGGCAAAATGGCTTCGGCCTGATCGGTTGAAATGTCGGTCCAGTGAATGGCGGCGGGCTGGAGGGCAAAGTCGAAGGAGGTTTTCTGGTCCTTTGTCAATTTCACGGCTGCTTGTGGATCGGCTTTGTAGCCCACAACGTGGATCTGGACGCGATAGGTGCTGGCGGGCAGGTTTTCCAGTTTGTAGTGGCCCTCTTTGTCGGAGAGGACGCTCATCATCATGTTGAGATCCGTGCTTTGCGCCTGGACAAAAGCTCCCTTAAAGGGAGCGCCGTCCGCACCCTTGACGGTGCCGGTAATGGTGGCTCCCATCACCGCAGAACAAAGGAGCGCGGCCATGCCGAGGGACAGAACAAACGTCCGCAAGCTTTTCATAACTCCTCCCTAATATCACTTCACAACGGTGTGACAGCTCCTTACTTCGCCGCTGATTCGGTATTGCGTGCGATATAGAAATATCCGAATTTGTTGTTGGTCGGAGAGGCGAACCAGATGCGGTTGTGGTTGTCGATGAGCAGTTCCTTGATTTCGTTTTCACTTTGCGGGAACGGATACTCGACGACTTTACCGGTCTTGGGATCGAGACGGCCGAGTTCATCGATGTGCTCGGAGTTGTACCAGACGCCGCCATCGAGGTCGTAACCGATACCGTAGGTGCCGACGTTGGGGCCTGGCAGCGGAAAGTCCGTGAATTTTTCCGTCTTAGGATCGAAGCGCACGAGTTTGTCGCCGCGGCCGTTGAACCAAACCATGCCTTGGGCATCGAGGGTCAAGCGGTGAGGGCGGAAATCGTGGTAAGGATATTTCACGACTTTGCCGGTTTTTGCGTCGACCTTGCCGATGCCGCCGTTATCGCGCATTTCGGTGAACCAGGCGTTGTCGTCCTTATCGACGAATATCTGGTAGCAATCGGGAACTTCGTCGTAGTGGGTATATTCCTTGGTCTTAGGATCGAACTTCGAGAGCGGCGCGCCACTGATCCAGACGACGCCTTTAGAGTCGACGCGAACGGTGTGCTTGGACTTGCCGCCGCTCATCAAATACTCTTTGCCGGGCGTCCAGCCATCTTGGTATTCGGTGAATTCCTTGGTGCTTGGATCCCACTTTCCGATCGAGTTCATGCCCTGCTCGGTGAACCACAATGTTCCGTCCGCAGAACTGACGACGGAGTGAAAGCCCACACCAGCAGAGGTGTAGCCAGGGTGAAGCGGAAGATAGTATTCGTCCACTTTGCCGGTCTTGAGGTCCATCCGGCCGAAGCCGTTTCCAGAGATGTACGGCACAAGCACCTGACCATGCTTTTCGTCGTACCAGGCGCTCCAAGGCATGCGCGAATGTGTTTGCGGCGGATTGCCGGGAGGTGTGTTGAATTCCACGTAGACAATGTTCATGGCCGCTTCGCTGTAATGCCTGACGGTCTGCTTGTAGCCGGGAACATCGGCGGGTGAATCGGGCAGATCGCTATCGGGCGAGAAAACGGCGGACATGTATCTGACGGCATCATCGAACTTCGCGTCCGGTGTGGTGCCGAGCGACAAGAAATATTTTTGCGAGTACTTCATGTAATTCACTTTGTCGCGCCAGCCGCTCTCATCCAGGCGATAAGGCGCGATCTTGTTCTGGAAAGAGTGGCAGCCATAGGCGCAGGAATGGATGAAGGTATCCTTGCCTGGCTTGTCGGGAAGGAGAACAGCGGCCTGATTGGCGGAAATATCGGTCCAGTGCACGGTCCCGGGCTGGAGAGAAAAATCGAATGACGCTTTCTGGTCAGCGGTGAGATTGACGTCTGCGTGTGGGTCGGCCTTATAGCCAACGGCGTGAATCTGGATTTTGTATTCTCCGGCAGGAAGATTGTCCAACCGATAGTGGCCTTGCTCATTCGACAGGACGCTCATCATCATGTTCATTTTAATGTCTTGAGCCTGGACGAAAGCTCCCTGAAAGGGAGCGCCATCAGGCCCCTTGACGGTTCCGGTGATGGTCGCGGCGGGAACACTCACCGCGAATAACAACAGCGCGGAATTGAGGGCAGCCGTTCGAAATATAGAGTGCATCATTCACCTCCCATACGATTCGTTTACGATTTTAAAAATTTCAAACTTCAAAAAATTAACTTCAGGGCAAATTGAATCTGGCGCGACGGAGTGGCGGTGTTGGTGATTTGCCCGGCTGTCGCGGCCGGGGCTTCCGAGAAAGCTCCAATGTCCTTAGTCGCGCCACTGAATAGGGTGGAATTAGGCATCCCCAGGTTGGGATGGTTCAAGAAGTTGAAGAATTCCGCACGGAATTCGATGCTGCCGGCTTCCCCAAAGTAGGGCACCGCCGTGTCTTTGACGAGAGAGAAGTCCCAAGATTCAAGCCCTGGTCCACGCAACATATCGCGGCCAGCGTCTCCAAGGGTGCCGCAAGTGAGGGTGGTGTTATTCGGGCAAGGAACCATAGGAGCGAGAGAGAACATTAAAGGGTTGTACCACCGCTGGACTGTCCCGATGGTGACAGTGTTCTTGTCAAACGGAATGAAATTGTAGGTTGTGCCGCCGATTGTTGCTGAGGTGGCGGTTGTGTTGACGTCAACGCGGTCAGGCGCTCCGCCCAGCACGCCGGAGCCAGAGCGATTGGTGGCCAAAAGCGGTGAGAAAGCGTAACCCGATTGCAAGGCAACGATGTTTCCCATCCACCAGCCGTTCGCGAGCTTCGATACAAACCCATTGGAACTGACAGTGGGGAAGTGGTAGAGCAGGTTGAAGCGCCAGTTGTTGGTCACGTCGAAGCAGGAGGGCCCTTTATCGACCAACGGAGTGAGGGGAGCGGTGCCATGGTCGGCGCCGCCGGATGAGCAGTCGGCGCTATAGAGCTGGCCACTGGTTGTGTCGAGAGCTTGCCCCCAAGTGTAGGAACTCTGGAATTCGAGACCTTTGCTGAGGCGCTTGGTGGCGGTGACCTGAAGGGCGTTGTACCAGGAGTCGCCACCCGTAACGGTCCAGATGGCGCTGTCCCAATTCGGATTGATCCTGCAGGAGGGGACCACGTTCAAGCAGTTGTAGGTGAAACTTGTGCCTGGAATGATGTTCGCAGCACCAGCCGGCTTAGCCGAGGATTGTGCCGTAGCCCAGTAGCTGACTCCGTTAGCCACGTCATAAGGGATGGAGGGGTTTCCTTCCCTACCATTGTAAAGAGCAATTCCACGAGTATCGACATAGCTAACCGCGAGACCTATATTGAAAGGGAATTGATGTTCAACGCTGAGGTTGTACTGGAACAAGTGAGAAGAGGAGACGTTGTAGTCCATGCTATGCAATGCCGTGCCGGCCGCGCCGGCGGGAAAAGTGAAAGGCAAGGTGATCAGCGTAGGATTGGCAAAGGCGACGCTGCTCGTTGAGGAATATGGCGGAATGGTGAGTTCTTCCTGATCGAAAGCGCTGCCCAAATTGCCGACATCCCAGTAAAGTCCGAAACCGCCGCGGACGGAAGTCGTGCCTTTACCCGTAACGTCCCAGGCAAAACCGAGACGAGGGCTTAGATTTACGTGGGATGGATTATCCATCACCGGGCCCGGAGTGGGACTCGCGGGCTTCGCGCCGAGGAAGTTGTGGAAGGCGTCCTGCTTTCCGTTGAGTTCCCACGGAGTAGTGAAAAATTCATAGCGCAAGCCAAGATTCAAGGTCAGGCGCGACTTCACGCGCCAGTCGTCCTGCGCGTAAAAGCCAATGGTGTTGTAGATGAAGTCCTTGTTGATATCGGAGCCAGGTGTCAGCCCGGAATAGCTCGAGGCTGTGCCGGCAAGGAATGTGGCGACGTTGGAAAAGGTGAGAGTGCCAGTCGTGTTGAATTGCGATTGCTCGCCCTGATTGAAACGGTTGAACAGAAATCCAAACTTCAAGGCGTGCTTGTCGCGCGTGTAGTAGAGGTCGTCGCTGATCGTATAAATATCCTGAACGTGATAAGCGGCCGGAGGTCCATAGGAGCCGCTCAGTCCGTTCGCGCTAAGTCCGGTCACGTTAATGGTTCCGACGGGTTCACCTGTAAGAAACGAATATTGTGAACCGCTGAGACTCTGCTCCAGCACGTTGATGGCATCCAGCTTGGTGCGGCTGTAGGACAACCGGGCAGTGTTCAAAAGCGTTGGAGAAAAGATGTGATTTTCCGACAAGGTCAGGAACTGGTTGCGGCTGGTAGCCTGTTCCCGGACGATGGGAAAGGCAACGCCGTTATCCGCGGAAAACCCGGTTGGGCTGGGCACGGTCTGGAACGCGTCGTCGATGGTATAGCGGCCGAAGAAAGAGTTGGAGGGCGAGAAATTGTGGTCGATGCGCATCTGACCATAGTCCACGCGCGTTTGCGAGGAAGTGGGAAAAGTGAACTGGTTATTGGGAAGGTTGGGATTGGGATAAAGGCCCAACAACGGCACCATAACGGGCGCGATGGCAACGGATGTTGTGTTGCCCAGTTGCGGACAGGCTGTGCTGGTGATGGTGGCGCCAGCCGCACCGTGGCATCCGGCGCCAGGCACGTTGTCGAGAGCCGTGAATCCCTGGAACTGGCGAAGCCCCTCATAAACACCGTAGAAGAAAGTTTTATCTTTCTTGATCGGACCGCCGACGGAGCCTCCGAAATTGTTCCGGCGGAATTCGGGCAAGCGGTGTCCGTCGCTGCTCGCTGGAGTATCGAAGAAATTTGCGGCGTCGAGGGTACTATTTCTCAAATATTCAAACACGTCCCCGTGAAACGCATTGGTGCCACCCTTGCTGACCATGACCATCTGGCTGCCCATGGTCATGCCATACTCGGCGCTGAAGGTATTGGTGATGACCTTGTATTCCTGAATACCATCGATGCCGAGAGTTGTGCCGGCAACGGAGGAAGTGGTACCGCCGAACTGCGTCACCAGCGGAGCACCGTCGAGTGTGAAGTAATTAGAGCGCGTGGGCGCGCCGTTACTGCTGAACCATGTACCCCCGAGCCCGGGCGTCGTGCCGACATTCGCATGCTGGGTAACGCCGGCTTGAAGCAGGCTCAAGGTGATGTAATTCCTGCCGTTCAGCGGCAAATCCGCAATTCGTTCTTCATTTACGACGCCGCCAAGTGAGCTCGTGGTGGTGTCGACTACGGGCGCCTCACCTGTGACTACTACCTGCTGCTCTGTAGTTCCCACCTGGAGTTCAAAGTTGACGACGAGTTCCTGGGAAACATCCAAGACAAGTCCCGTTTGGGTCTCGACCTTGAATCCGGCATGAGCACCTTTCACTTCATAGTGACCGACGGCGAGTGCGGGGACGCGATAGGCGCCATCCTGCCCGGTGGTAATGTTGCGGCTCTGGTCAGTGTCTACGTTTCGCACCGTGACTGTTGCGCCAGGAACGGCCGCCCCGGAGGAATCCTTTACAACGCCCAGAATAGTTCCCGTCGGGAGTTGAGCCATGAGGGGAACCGCGAACATCAAACACATGCAAAGCCAAACCCACGATTTCGAAATGCACACCCCTAGTGACTTCATGATCCCGCTCCTTTTGTCACGCTCAGGTACCGGAGACCACCCCACGGAACTCCGTGTTACCGTGCCAGACCCGGGGCCCATGAATCATTGAAAGGTTTGAGAGCGGCCTCGCGGCCGCTCACTCTAGTTTTGCGCTATGTAGAAGTAGCCGACTTTGTTGTTTGCCGGCGATCCGTACCACATATGTCCTTGCGCATCGTAGTAAAACTCACGCATGGAGTTCTCGCGATGAGCGTAGGGGTACTCAATGACTTTGCCCGTTGTGGTATTCAATTCGCCGATTACGTCGGTATCGAGCGACGAGTACCAGAGGTTGTGATTCTTATCGAAGCCCATGGCATAAGGAGTGGGCTTCGGACCCGGCAGTTGATACTCCTTGAACTGCTCGGTTTTCGGGTCGAAGCTGGTCAGCTTGCCTTGGTTGAACTCCGCGAACCAAATTGATCCACCATTGTCGATCACGATGCGGCGGTTGAAGTTCTTGTCGTGGGTGGGAGGCGTGTACTTCGTTTCGGTGAGCGTTGCGCCATCGATCTTTACAAGGTCATCGCCGGAGGTGAACCAGCCGTTGCCCTTGTCGTCCAGGGCCAAGCTATAGGCGCCTTCCTTGAATTCCGTGTATTTTCCAGTTTCGGGATCAAACCGGCTGATAGGAGAACCGCTGGCCCACACGATGCCGTGGGAATCCACGCGTACGGTGTGCTTCGATACGCCATTGCGCGACGCGTCAGAGTCGTACATCACCTGGGATGTGGGGCGCACCTTACCGGAGACGTGGTCGTCCTGAATTTCAACGATTTTTCCAGTGTTCGGATCGAGTTTGCCGAGGCGGTTATTGGCCTGCTCGGTAAACCAAACGGTGCCGTCGGGCCCCTGCCATGCGGAGTGCATTCCGACGCGAGGCTGAGGGTCGAGAGGGAACTCTTTTACCTCGCCGGTGTTTGGATCGAGTTCTCCCACCATGTTGACTTGCGAATAGTAGGGGATCCAAAGTTTTCCGTCTTTGCCCGGATTCACGTCCCAAGGCATGCGGCCTTGCCCGGGCAGGGTGTACTCGACATAGACGATCTTCGTCGCATCGTCCGTGAAATGCTGTTCGAGATCCTTGTACGCCGGCATATCGGTGGGCGAGTTGGGCAGAACCGATTCGTTGCCGAACAAGCTGTTCAGATAGAGCGCGATATTATCGAATTCCTGATCGGTCCAGCCGCCGAGGCGCATGGTGTAGCGCATGTAATGCACGCGGTCACGCCATCCATCTTCATCCCGATGCACAGCGGCCATGCGGCTTTCAAATCCATGGCAGCCCATGCAGCGTCCGGCGAACTCTTTCTTGCCTGTGAGATCGGGGAACAGTGTTGTTCCCTGATATATCGACAGATCGCTCCAGCGCACCATCCCTTTTTGCAGGGCAAAATCGGAGGAGGTGTTCTGTGACACGCTTACCCCGCTATGCTGCTCGCCTTTGTAGCCCATGGCGCGCGCGCGGAGTTCGTATTGGCCTGGCTGCAGATTATCGATGTGGTAGCGCCCGGACTTGTCCGATTGCACGATGACGGTGATTTTGTTCTGGGTGTTCTGCGCTTCGATAAATGCGCCTTGGAAGGGCGCGCCGTCGGGTCCCTTCACTGTTCCGCTGACGGTGACGGCCTGAGCGCCGAAAGCGAACAAAAGTACTGCGGCTGCGATATACAAGGTCCGGATGATTCTCATTGGGCTCATTGTGGACTCCCTCATTGTGGGCTCCTAAGACATTTGGTCTGCTCAGCCCCAAGGCCGGCAGTGGCTTGCATGCGTAATTCGGAGGAGGTTGAGAACCAGAATGGAACTTCGGAGGTGTAGGGACAGAACTACGGTCGTTTGAGTGCGAGGCCCTGGACGTATGCGGCAAATTTCGCACCGCAGTTGCCCTCCTCGATATCGGCGGTCCAGCTGGTAGGGCCAGAATCGCCGATCAAAACCTATTCGGATACCGCGAGAGAACCGCCGCTCCCCGAAATCTGCGGCATAAACTAGAATACGTATGAATACATGTCAAGGAATTTTACTTAAATCTTAGTTTCGCCTCGCATTAACGGCGATTTGAGTACGGCTGGCGTGCATCTGGCATACGCCCATTGCTGTATACTTCCCGCGTGCCGAAAGTTAAGCCCAGCAACGAACGAAGGCCAAGCCAGACAAAAGGAAAAAAGGGAAGGGGATATGTGCTTGAGCACGCCTATGAGGCGCTGCTCCAAGCCATTCGGGAAGGCGAACTTCGGCCCGGGCAGCGACTGCTTGAGACGGAGATTTGCGAATGGCTTCACATCAGCAGAACCCCCATTCGGGAAGCTCTGAGGCGTTTGCAGGCGCAGGGGCTGCTGGAGCACAACCCGGGTGGCGGCGTAACCGTTCCTTTGCACGATTTCCGCGCGGTTTCTGAGCTGTATATTTGTCGCGAAATTCTGGAAGGCTCCGCCGCTTTATTGGCGGCGCAACACGCGGACCAGACGGAGATCGACCTGTTGAAAGCGCTGGTGCGCATTCAGCAGGACTTACCGGACGATCCGAAAATCCACGAGCGCGAAAACAAGATCTTTCACAAACATCTTTACCAGGCGGCACACAATCAATTTCTGCTGAAGAGCCTGCAATCGTTACATGAGTCGGTGTCGCTGCTGGGACGCACCACCCTTTCCGTGCCGGGGCGGATCGAGAGTTCGGTGCGTGAACACGGCGAGCTTGTTTCCGCGATCGCCGCGCATGACTTCGCGCGGGCGGACGAATTGGCGCGGCTGCATATTCGCAGCAGCTACCAGGCGCGTGTGCTGTTGATAACCGAAGCTCTCGATCTGGCCGCGCGACAACCTTTGAGTGCCGGTACCAACGGACAATGATCTAAAGCAAAGCGCTTCCTTTAATATGATCCGGCCACGCAAATCACGCACATATCGCTTCCTATTGTTCGGCGCGGCTTTGTTTTTGCCCGTAAGCGTCCTCAGCCAATCGGAACGCGCGTCCAAAAGCGTTATCGTGCTGCACGCGGCGCGATTGCTTGACATTGAAAAAGGCGCCCTGGTGACGCCCGGCGAAGTTCTGATAGAGGGGGATCGTATCGCTGAGGCCGGCCCATCGGTCGCGCGTCCCGCTGGAGCGCAGGTGGTCGACCTTGGCGACCGCACTTTACTGCCGGGCCTGATCGACTGCCACGTTCATCTTTTTCTGCATCCTGGGGCCGAGGATCTTCAGACCATTCAGGAGTCCGTGCCGCAGCGCACTATAACCGCGACTCTCGCCGCGCGCGACGACTTGATGGCCGGTTTTACCGCTGAGCGGGACATGGGAACCGAAGGCGCCGGCTCTGCCGATACCGCTGTTCGCGATGCAATCGATACTGGACTCATTCCCGGTCCCCGACTGCGCATCAGCGGCAATGCGATCAATATTCTAGGAGGCCATGAAGACGCTATTGGCTACAACCCGGAGCAGCACGTGCTTCCCAACGCCGATTACGCCAACAACGCCGATGAGTTAGTCACCGTCATTCGCCGGCAATTCAAGGAGGGTGCGGACTTCATCAAGATTTACGAAACTGGCCCCGACACCGTCGCGAACGGAAAGCTTTCGACACCCTACCAGTACACCGAAGCGCAGCTGGCCGCCGCCGTGCAGGAAGCGGCGCGAGTGGGGCGCCATGTCGCCGTGCATGCCACCGGAGAGCCGGGTACGCTGTTTGCTGCGGAGGCGGGCGTCGCGTCGATCGATCACGCCCACCAGTTAAGCGACGAGACCATGCGCCTGATGCGCGAAAAGAAAATATTTGCCGTGCCCACATTCACCATTTTTGAATATTTCGCCGAGCATGCAGCAACGCCCGAACAGTCTGCAAGCGAGCGCCAGATGCTCGATTTGAAAGCACACGAATTTAGCAAGCAGCTCGCTGCCGGCGTGCCCATGGCTGTTGGTTCCGATGTGGGCCCATTCCCGCACGGTACCCAGGCACGCGAATTTGCGCTGATGGCCAAGTACGGCATGGCAACCTCCGCTGTGCTGCAGGCCGATTTGTTGAATGGTGCAAAGTTACTTGGCTGGGGCGGGCAGATCGGCGCGCTAAAGCGGGGCTACCTTGCCGATATTATTGCCGTGACCGGCGATCCTTTGCAGGATATTAGCGTCCTGCAGCGCGTTTCCTTCGTAATGAAAGGCGGAATGATTTACAAGGGCGTTCCGAACGCCGCACCGTAAAGCTTCTTTCTTCAGTGATTTTCGCTCGCGTTAAACAATCTCCGTATTTTTCAACCAAGAGGAAGATGAAGGTAGAATTCGCCCCGATAGAACGGCGATTGCCCTTGTGCGTCGCACGAATCTTGTGGTAGAGATTCGCCACGTCGATTTTCTCAGCGCTGAGTCGTGTCCAACGGGAGGTGTGAGGTGAGGCTTACTGCGGCAATTTCAGCTTTTTGTTTGTTAATCCCTGGAGTTCCGGCCGCCTTTGCGCACCACGGGAATTCCGCCTATGACGAGAAGAACCCTATCACGTTAAAAGGCACGGTCACGGAATTCGACTTTGTAAACCCGCACAGTCAAATCTATCTGGACGTGAAGGACGACAAAGGGAACGTGGTGCACTGGGCCATCGAGAGCCAGAGCCCAGGAATCATGGTGAAGAACGACTGGACGCGCCATACGCTGAAACCTGGCGATGAAATCACGATCACGCTGATTCCGGCAAGGAACGGCTCGCCCGTTGGTTTTTCGGGCGCTTCGATCGGAAAGGTAGTTCTGCCGGACGGCAAGACCATGACGATGCAGAAGAGATGACGACGGCAAGGACCGCGTCAGCGCTCGAGGAAGAAATTCCCAAACGCTATTGCTGGTAAGGAGTGTGGCGATGCGAATTCGGCGGATTGCGATGGTTCTTGTGCTGGTGTCGTGCGTAGGTGGCGGATCGGTGCTGCTGGGGCAGACTGGGGAGAAGCGCAGCGAACCTGCAGGAAAGGCGGCGCCCGCCCCGAAGCGTGACCTGTCCGGGGTGTGGATCATGAAGAATGGTCCCGGCGGTGAAGGGCCCGGAGGCGAGATGCCTCCCATGACGCCGTGGGCGCAGGCTAAATATGACGCGAACAAGCCGGGATATGGTCCAAAGGCCGCGCCCGGCGGAAATGATCCCATTCTGCAATGCGACCCGACCGGCATGCCCCGAATTTTATTTTTCATCACGCCGTTCGAGTTCGCCACGGTTCGCGGACGGACGGTGCAATTTTTCGAACGCGATCATGCCTGGCGCGAGATATGGACGGACGGCCGCAAACTCCCTGACGATCCCGATCCTTCCTGGTACGGCTATGCAATCGGCCACTGGGAAGGCGATTACACCTTCGTTGTGGATTCAAAAGGGTTCAACGATAAGACCTGGCTCGGCGCAGAGGGCCAGCCGCACAGTGAAGATATGACCATGCAGGAACGCTATCACCGGACGGATTACGACACGATCGAACTAAACATTATTATTAACGATCCGACCGCCTATACGAAGACGTGGAATGTCGCACAACGAATTCTGAAGCTCGAGCCACACACGGAAATTCCCCAATATTATTGCGTATGGTCGGAAGAAAACGCCTTCACGCAACGCATCAGGACGCCTGCGGCCGCGCCGAAGAAATAGGAGCCGCGTTCAGAAGCGGCGTCATCGCGGAGCTGAGTTGAAAAGCGCGCGCTTCAATAAAACCCGCGCAGTTCCTGATGCAATTTATTTCTTCTTAGGCGTGGCAGCCGGTGAAGACTCAGGAGCATTCTCACCGGCTGGAAGCGTAAGGTCGTTGAAGTATCTTTTCTCGTCGTCGATGCTGCAGTAGCTTTCCTCGAGTTCCCAGGTGGGCTTCAGCTTGTAAGTTCTGGGTTCGCTCACCCATGGTTTTGTGTAGGTCTTCGGATCGTCCACAGTGAAAGTGATCACCAAGGTGTCGTGATCCGGGCGGTGATAGCGTTCGGTAAGGTGAAGCTGGTCGCTATGGGGATGGCCAAAGGAATCGAGCCAGGTTCTGTCGTTGAAGCCTACCGTTTCCACCACGAATGTGTAGTCATCCACCCACTTGCCGACGGAATGTCCGTACCACCAAGGGTCTGCATCCTTGGGAAGTTCGCGCCCGTCGGTCCAGATTTCCCGCCAGGTGTTATTCGTCTCAAAAAACATCAGTGTTCTGCCGGGAAGATAGGCGATTTCAAGCGGGCGCGGAAGAAAAAACACGCGAGGTATACCGGGAGGATCGCATTGCAGGTATTTGTCGTTTGTGTTCGTGGCGTCTTCTCGCGGACCGGAAGACGGCCTGTTCGCATTGAATTGCTCTTCTCCCCAGGGAGTGAATGGCGGGGGCGTCTTGCTCGGGTAGGACTGTCCGAATCTCCCATTTCCACCGAGCCCCGGGTACCAGATTCCAGACAGGTCGCGAACACGAGCAGGCCCGCTAGGCTGAGACTTCGCGTCCCCGGGTTTCGCGTTGGAATGCTCCTGCGAGAGCGCTGGTGATGTTAGAAGTCCAGCGAAAGCGAGTGTTATCAGCAGCGCATATGCAGGCTTTGCGGAACGCATCAAAGCGATCCAATTTTCAATTCATCGCCGTTTGCGAGCACTACTTTTTGCAGATACCCGATCGGCTTGCCGTTCTTTGCGGGATGCAACACGATCGTCACTTGATCTCCGGGTTTTAGCGAATCCTTCGTCCAGCCGGCGCGACGAAGCAGAGCGGGCTGCACCGCTTCGCAACCCCACCGCGTCACTTTTCCATCGGCATCCTTCACATCGAAGAAGATCTCACTGTGCGGGTTACTCCAAATGAAATCCGTGATGGTCGCCTTCAGGCTCAGACTCTGCGTCAAATCGAACTCAGCGTTGCCGTGATGAGCAAACGCGGGAAGACCTATCGCAAGAAAGATGAGAGAAGTAACGATTGCTATTTTGACTTTCATGAACACTTCATTCCTCCGGGAACTGGTGTCACCCGAGTTCACACGCCGGACCAGTAGCAAATTGTTCGAGTGACCGTCAGACGCTTTGTCCCACCGAACTATGGACGAAAACATGCCCGGAGCCGTTTCAGAAGATCCGCGCAACGATGACGTGGGTTGCGATGAAACGCGACGCGGTTTTCAGATTCCGTGCTTGCTTGTGCTTTGGTGATGTGCTACTACCACCCCACAAAAGGGGATGGATATGAACTCAAAGATTCAGAAATTCGTTTTCATGGTGTGTTTCCTTTCTACGTTCAGTCTGCCCTTAGCCGCACAACTCAACTTAGGCAGAATCTTTGGGGGCATTACGGACGAGAGTGGCGGAGCGATTGTAGACGCGACCGTGACAGTTCTTGACGTTCAAAGAGGTGTCACTCGTCCGCTTGTCACAGACAGTGCCGGCCAGTATTCAGCGCCCAGCCTCCAGCCTGGCACCTATACCGTGCGGGTAGAAGCGAAGGGTTTTAAGACTATCGACCGATCGGACATCGCCGTCGGCGTCGGTCAGGACATCCGAATCGACTTGACGCTGCAGCCTGGCGAGCAAACACAAACCGTCACCGTTACCGGCGCAGTCCCGCAAGTAAACACGACGAACGCCCAACTGGGCGGCACCATTGAAAACCAGGAGATCAACGAGCTACCTATCAATGGCCGTCAATATACCCACCTGCTCGATTATCATCCCGGAATTTTGGCCAAACCAGGCGCTGGCTCGCAGGGATTTCTTTCCAACGGTGGCCGCCCGGAAGCCCAGGTTTGGATGCTCGACGGTCTGTACAACGTAAACATCTACAACGCGTCGTCACCGGTTATAGGTGGAGCAACTGCTGCCGCCGGCCCCGATCAAGCCACCATCCTTCCCATCGACGCTATCCAGGAAGTGAACGTTATTGAAAATCCCAAAGCCGAATATGGCTGGAAGCCGGGCGCTATTGTAAACATCGGCTTGAAGTCCGGTACGAACTCAATCCACGGCACGGCATTCGCGTTCGGCCGCAATGATGCCATGGATGCAAGAAATCCGTTTCTCGCGTCTAACCAGGCGAAGGCCGCAGTCGAGTTGGAGCAGTGGGGCGGCAGCATTGGCGGTCCCATCAAGAAGGATAAGCTCTTCTATTTCGGTGCCTTTGAAGCGCAGAACTATACCTTCGGTAATCCGAAGCTCGTGCAAATACCCACGAGCGCGTCGGGTGCCGGCACCGGCAGCAGTTTCCCGGACGCCATTGCGGCCATTAAAAAGCTCGGCCTCACACCCAACACTCTCAGCTTGAACCTGGCGGGGTGTACGGCTTCCGGCGCCTGCAATGCGGCGAATGGGATTTTCGGGAACTCCGGGGCCCTCCAGGCCGATCCAATCGCGTTGTTGATATCCGGCGGTTCACATAATTTCATCGCGAAAACGGACTATCACATCAATGACCACAATTCGCTGAACGGTGAATTCGTCTATGGGCTTGGAAATTTCCTCTATCCTTCCTCCGCAATCCAACAGTACTGGGAAATCGGGCTGAAAGATCAAATTGCGGAAGTGGCGCGGGCAGTTTGGGCCTGGACCCCAAACGCGAATTGGGTCAACGAAGCGCGCCTCGGCATTGAGCATTCAAATGCCTCCGCCAATATCGCAGAATGTGGGGCCAGCGTCGGCCAACCAAATTATGCCGCTCTTGGGTTCACCACCGGCTTGCCCCAGAATCCCCCTGCTTGCGGTTTCCCGGTTATTACCATCACCGGATTCTCCAGCCTTGGCCAGAGCGGTCCGATTTCTGGCAACAATTTCAACACCTACGAAGGATCCGATAGCGTCTCCTATACACGCGGACGCCATCTTTTCAAGTTCGGTGGCGAGCTTCGCCACAGCTCGTGGACCGGGGCCAGCTACACGGCCATCCGCGGCACACTCAGTTTCGGAAGCGTAAGCGCCTTTTCCGGAGCGACGCCACTGGAAGATTTCCTCATGGGCACACCTGCGTCTGGCACCGCGCTCTTTGGTGATCCCTTGAGAACTGTTAGCGTGAACGCATACTCGGCATTTATCCAGGACGACTGGCGGGTCACTTCGCGGCTTACCGCGAATCTTGGCCTTCGCTACGAATACGAGCCTCCCATTACGGCTTCAAACAACCTGATTGGTAATTTTAATCCCAGAGCTCCGGAGGGTCTGGTCCAGGAGACCAGCAGCACAAACGTCTACAACGGCGATAAGAACAATTTTGCTCCGCGTCTCGGCTTGGCATGGGACCTGACAGGCAAGGGCACAACGGTAGTCCGCGCCGGTGCGGGAGTCGTTTACACCACAACCGCCTTGCTGAATCTGCTGTCCTCTCCTCAGGGCGCTACGCTCTCAACCATACCGACTGGCTTTACATTCGTGCAGCCCAATGGCACAAGAGTCGCCGGTCCAGGCAACATCAATGTGGGAACCGGAGCCTTCACTAGCTCGCAGTTACAATGGGCGCCCAACGCGCCCATTTTTGGCACCAGCGCCGCTTCTCTGGCCTGCGGTAACGGGCTCGGCAGCGTCAATCCAAACGCCGCTACTGGGCCGACAAATCCGGGTAACCCCGCACCTTGCGCGCTTCACGTCCTCAATCCCAATTTCCTGCAGGGATACGTCACCACCTGGACCTTGGGTGTTCAACACGCCTTCACCAACAATCTTTCGCTCGATCTTTCCTACGTGGGTAATCACGGCACAAAGCTCGCGTCCGTCATCGACTTAAATCAACCGGCGCCAGGCGCAAAGAACGGGGGCACCGCTCCGTCGAGCGGCGCTGAACAGATCCGGCGGCCTTATTACAGCCAATTCCCCTATTACAGCCAGATCTTTTATTACAGCGGGAACGAGAATTCGAACTATAACGGGCTCCAGGCTGCGCTCACTCAGAGAACCTCGCATGGCCTCTCCTTCACAGTGGGTTACACGTTTGCTCATGCTCTCGATGTTCAGTCAACGGACACAGCGAACGGCTCCCCCGCTGTTATGAACAGCAATGATCCGAATCTGGATTACGGTGCCGCCAGTTGGGATGTCCGCCATCACCTGACCGTCACAACCACTTACGTGATTCCAGGAAAGAAATCTCCGGGACAGATCCTGGAAGGTTGGCAGTTGAATTCGGCCGTCACTTTGCTGAGCGCCTTCCCGTGGAACGCGTATGATGCGGCAAGCGATATCAGCGGCACCGGCGAACTATTGGACCGCTGGTACCTTTCCGGGAATCCAGGAGACTTCACTCCTGGTGGCCGCACGCCGATTCCGTGTTTTGGGGCTAAGGGTTGCACCGCGGCAATTCCTGCAGCATGCACAACTGCCGCGGCCTCAGTTCCCACAGGCCCCACGGGCCAGACCGGCCTACAAGCGCTCGCCGCTCTCGGTTGCTACATGGAAGGGAGTTCAGTCATTGTTCCTGCTACACAAGGAACGTTCGGTACAATGGGACGCGACGTGTTGCGTGGCAAAGGCTTCTCCGAATGGGATACGTCCATCAGCAAAAACACGAAATTGTTTAAGGAAAGGTTGACCGCGCAATTTCGCGCCGAATTCTTCAATGTTCTTAACCATGTGAACTACGCACCGGGTGGCACCACGGGCAGCAGCCTGTCATCTCCCACCTCGTTCGGCCAGTCGGCATCCACACCCGATACAGCCAATCCGGTGATCGGCAGTGGCGGGCCCAGGGAGATTCAGTTGGGTCTGAAGTTCATCTTCTAACCTGAAGTTATTGACTCACCGGCGGCTTCACCTTCTCGATGCAAGAACGTGAAGCCGCTTGTCTTTTTAAAGCGAATCAACCGAATCGAGCCGCGGAATTTGCTTCGTCGCGTTGTCCGCAACGTAGAAATAGTCAATCAGTGGCCCGCAATCTTTGTCAGAGCATCCACACCCGCTTGTGCCACCACGTCGTCTCCACCAGCCCCTCCACTGATTCCGATCGATCCCACCAGTTTTCCGTCGATAAACAATGGCACGCCGCCGCCCGAAGGCATCATTTCCGGAAAGTTCATAAGAAAAGACTCGCCTTTGCCTACGCGATCTTGAAAGCTCTGGCTGGTCCGTTTGTATAAAAACGCCGTTCGCGCTTTCGTGATCGCCAGCTTAGTGCTCCCGATCTGAGATCCTTCCAGACGCTGCAGGTACATCAGCTCGCCGCTGTCGTCCAGAATAGCGATCACCCCGCCGCATTTTACTTTGCATCCTTGCTGTTCCGCTGCGGCAGCAATCTGCTTAGCCACTGCTAGAGTCAGCGCCGCCTTGTGGTCGATTTGATCCTGGGCGCTTGCCGTGAACACGATCGCGGCAAGTAGAAGCCCTGTGATTGTTGCGCGTACAAAAAAGTTCATGTGACCTCACACTTCGGCGTAGTAGATGCGAATTTCAACAGGCATCATACGCGCACTTGGCTATAAAGCTACACAGTTCCACTTATTCCGGCTTTGAATCCGCCTTACCGTCGTCCACAAGGTTTCGGTTCGGCGCTTATGTTTGCCCAGACGCGGAAAAAGCTGAGTTATGATTCGGTTAAGGAGTAGGCCTGTGGGTTCGCGGCTTTCTTAAGTTAGTGTGGTGTAGGGGCGTTCATGCCACTGCCATGGAACGGTGCGAGTCTCAGCCTACATGCAGAACGGTGCACAACTGATTGACAAGTCACACGATTCTGAACGCCGGCGGCATCTCCGCCGGGATGTTTTGTTCTCTTCCGCTGAGTTGGAGCATGGTAATGACGGCGTCATCCTGAATATCAGTGAAGGGGGCGTTGCGCTGCACGCGTTTTCGGAGATTACCTCTGACGATCTGGCGGATATTCGATTGCAGTTGTCACTTGAACAGCCTTGGATAGAAGTTAAAGGCAAAGTTGTTTGGAGGAGTCCATCGAGAAAAACCGTTGGCGTGCAGTTCGTGGATCTCGCTTCGAGCGCGCGCGAACGTATTAAAACCTGGATGTCGGATGCTGACAACGCCGCTCCTTCCCAGACCCCCTCTTCTGAGGTCGCCGCTGCCTCTACTCGCCAGGATCCATTGCGGCCAAGCCTGAATGCCCCCACGAAAACCGTGCCCGGCACTGTTTCTAAACAGCCGCGGCAAAACATTCGTCTGGAGATTTCTGGCTCGAATTACGATCGAGCGCACAAACGAACGGTTTTCATCACCCTTGTTGGATCCATGCTTCTACTCGCCGTCGGCTATTTTGTTTGGCCGGAAATCGCTGGTCGCCGTTCGGCAGATGGCTCCAACGGCGCAACGACGCCCGCCACGGTTTCGCCGAACTCATCCGATAATTTTCCAGCGGCGGCTGTGAATAACGCACGGTCACCCAAGGCCCAGGCCCCGCCTTCTGGGGCGGATGGAGGCAACCCCTCCGGCTTCGTTCTTCAAGTAGCGGCTATTAAAAACGAGAACAACGCCATTGCCTTGGCGTCTCAACTCGCGCAAAAGCAGTTCCCCGCATTTGTGGCCAATTCACCGGGAAGCGACCTTTACCGAGTATTGGTCGGACCCTACAGTGACAGTGATACCGCCACAAAAGCCCAGGCGGATCTCAAAAGAGAAGGATTTTCATCAATTCGGCAGCAAAACACGCCGGCTCAATGAGGTGAATCACATCCACCGAATTCGCCCGGACATTTGCGCCACGCGTGGGATCAACGTTACTGTTTGGCGGGCGGGGCGTGGTTCTTCAAATAATCCGTGGCGTCAGGCAGTGGCTCGGCGGAATTCGGCGAGGCGGCGCCGGAATGGTCCTTATCCAAAGGCGGATGGGCTAACTGGCCGCCGCCCGGCGTGTCGCTGAGAACGACCCAGTCACCAGCGCGGCGTTCCAGTTGATAGGTGATGTTCATGGACTGGCCGCCCTGCTTGAGATGGAATGCGGCATTGGCTTGTGCCTGATCGCCGTTGACGCTGACGTTCTCCACGGTCATTTCCATGACGGACATGTTGACGCCGCTGTCGGAAGTCAGGTGCTTTTGAATGGCGGCCACCACGGCGTCATGATCGTTCGCGGTTGCGCCGCTCATCCCGGAGGAAGCACCTGAGGCGGGCGCCGCGTTGTCGCTGTTTTTCTGCGAGCATCCGGAAAACAGAGCCGCCAGCATACAGAGCGATAAGCCCACGAACAGATTGCGTTTCATGCTGAAACTCCTTCCAGGGATGCGGCTGAATTCTTCCTTGCGATAAGAGAGTGTAACCTGATTTAGACAAATTCCCACGCCACGAGGCACATCTCGGTTCAGATGCGATGCCTTGATTAGCCCGAGTTCGACTGGCGCGGGTTCGCCAAGTATTTGGTAGACTAGAAGGTAGCTCTGAGCGCCGAAAGCAACAGCTTGCACCACAAAGTGTTCTGCACTTCGCTGCGATCGCGAGTGACGGCTAGGTTCCCGAATAGACACGTTCCCATGATTTGTGACGCACATGATGCCTATTAGCATGATTTCTTCATTTATACAGGAGCGGGCATGAAAGTCCGGACCGAGGTGCTCAGCAACAACCAACACCTGATTCGTTGGGTGGAAAAGATCGCGGCACTTACCACACCCGACGCCATCCACTGGGTCGATGGATCCAAGGAAGAATACGACTGGCTCTGCGATCAGATGATCCAGTCAGGCACCTTCACCAAGTTGAACCAGCAACTCTGGCCTGGCTGCTTCTACGCAAAATCCGACCCCGGCGACGTCGCCAGAGTCGAAGATCGCACTTTCGTCTGCTCCCTCTCGAAGGACACTGCCGGGCCCACGAACAACTGGGAAAATCCCTTCGAAATGCGCAAGAAGCTGAAGAGCCTGTTCACCGGCTCAATGAAAGGCCGGACCATGTACGTCCTTCCTTTCAGCATGGGGCCGATCGGCTCGCCTTTCTCGCAAATCGGCGTGGAACTCACGGACTCGCCCTATGTCGTGGTGAGCATGCGTATCATGGCTCGCATCGGATTGAGTGTCTTTCGCGAAATCGACAAAGCGTCCGCGCGCGTGGTCCCCTGTGTCCATTCCGTCGGTGCGCCGCTTGCTCCGGGCCAGAAAGATGTGCCCTGGCCCTGCAACAAAGAGAAATACATCGTCCATTTTCCAGAGACTCGCGAAATCTGGTCCTACGGTTCCGGTTACGGTGGGAACGCGCTGCTGGGGAAAAAATGTTTTGCGCTGCGAATCGCATCGAACATCGCCCGCGACGAGGGTTGGATGGCCGAGCACATGTTGATTCTCGGCGTCGAGGATCCCTCTGGCGAGAAAACGTATGTTGCCGCCGCTTTTCCGAGCGCTTGCGGAAAAACGAATTTCGCCATGATGGTTCCTCCGCCGGGGTTTGAAGGCTGGAAAATCTGGACCGTTGGTGACGATATCGCCTGGATCCGGCCGGACGAAAAGGGCAACCTGCGCGCGATCAATCCGGAATACGGATTCTTCGGCGTCGCGCCCGGAACCTCCGTGAAGACGAATCCCAACGCCATGGCCACGCTGGCGAAGAACTCGATTTTCACCAACGTCGCCTTGACTCCCGAAGGCGGCGTCTGGTGGGAGGGCATGACCGATGAACCGCCGGCCGAGTGCCTCGACTGGCAGGGTCAAAAGTGGACTCCCGCGATCGCGGCAAAAACCGGCGCTAAGGCTGCCCATCCGAATGCTCGTTTCACCGCGCCGGCCAGCCAGTGTCCAACCATCGATCCTGCCTGGGAAGATCCCGCTGGCGTGCCGATCAGCGCGATCATCTTCGGCGGCCGGCGCGCCACGACCATGCCGCTGGTTTTTCAAACTTTCAATTGGACCTCTGGCGTCTACATTGGCGCGACCATGGGATCGGAAACCACCGCCGCTGCGGCCGGCAGCGTCGGCAAAGTGCGCCGCGATCCGATGGCCATGCTGCCGTTCTGCGGTTATCACATGGGCGATTACTTCCGGCACTGGATCAAGATGCAGCGCTCACTCGCCGTCACACCGAAAATTTTCCATGTGAATTGGTTCCGAAAAGATGCCGAAGGCCGATTCATGTGGCCGGGGTTCGGGCAAAACATGCGGGTTCTCAAATGGATTGTCGATCGAGTGCGTGGCCGCGCTCTTGGGCGCGAAACTCCCATCGGCTGGATGCCGCGCTATGAAGATATCTACTGGAAGGGTCTCGACTTCTCGAAGGAAGAATTCGATCAGATGGAGACGTTTGACGCCCAAGCCTGGTTCAAGGAAATTCTGGAGCATCAGGAACTCTTCATGAAGCTTCAGGATCATTTGCCGAAGGAAATGATCTTCGAAAGGGAACTTCTGATTTGCCGGTTGTGATCGCAAGGACGTATGTCACCAAACAACCCGGGTGCGCGTAGAACATCCAATGTATTAGGAAGTGAAAGTGTCGGGAGGATTCAAATGCGAATTTGGCTGCCACTGATTCTCAGCGTTGGTTTTTTCTCGATCTTCGCGACAGTTCTTTCCTCCGCGCCCAAACCGCCCATCCCTCCCGCTAAGGTCGATGTCCCGCGCGCTACAGCTTCCGGAAGAGAAACGGCCGTCTTTGCCGGCGGATGTTTCTGGGGTACGCAGGCCGTATTCGAGCGGGTCAGGGGAGTCGTTAAGACCACCGCCGGATATTCGGGTGGCTCGGCGAAAACCGCCACTTACAATCAGGTGACTACCGAAACCACCGGCCACGCCGAATCGGTCGAGGTCGTCTACGATCCCTCCCAGCTCACCTACGGCCAGCTTCTTCGCATCTTTTTCTCTGTTGCTCACGATCCTACCGAACTCAATCGTCAAGGTCCGGATGTGGGCACGTCCTATCGCTCGGCCATTTTTTACAGCAATGACGATCAGAAGCGCATCGCAGCCGCTTATATCGCCCAACTCGACGAGGAGAAAGTGTTCCCGAAGCGCATTGTCACGGAGCTAAGCCCGCTGAAAGGCTTCTATCGAGCGGAGGAGTACCATCAGGACTTTGCCCTGAAGAACCCCACCAATTCTTACATCCAGATTTGCGACTTGCCGAAAATCAGTGCTTTGAAGCAGCAATTTCCAGAGCTGTTTGTGGATTACAAAGGTAGTCAGAGCGCAGCGCGCTAGCTCCGCGATTCATCGATTTGAGCGCGCCTTCTGCCTTGGAACCGTTGGATTGCTTCGTAAGCGCCTCGGCCTGAGCACTACCTCGCTTGCCCCCTTGCCGTAAGAACACTTCTTGTCACTGCGCTCGGACGGGTGTACATTGCGCCGCATACCCCGGTAAATCGCGTGGAGGAAAAAATGAACCGAAGGATTCTGGGTGCCCCCGCCTCGCTGTTTGCTTTCCTGTTTGCCTTGCTGCTTGCCTGCCAGTTTGTAGTCGCGGTTTCCGTGCAGGCTCAGGACGCCAAGACGGTGATCGAGAACGCCATGAAGGCCATGGGCGGAGCGAATTTGAAGACGCTGGAATTTTCCGGCAGCGGCAGCCGTCCCGACCAGTTGTCCGACGGCAACACGCCCGGCCCGCGCGTGCTGGTGAAGTCCTACACCTATGACGTGGACTACACCATTCCCGCATCCCGCGTGGAGGCGGTGGCCATTCAGGGACTCCCGCCAATGCAGACCACCGGCGAAGAAGGGCATTCCCTGCAATACGTGAACGCAGGCGGCAGTGAATGGTTCGCCTGGGACGTCGGCGGCCTGCCCGGCCTGCGCGTGCCGGCTCGCCCGAAAGATTGGCTCGAGATTCCGTTTCCGCCGTCGGTGAAAAAGCCGGGCGATCCCATCCGCCAGCCGGACGGTGATGGCTTGCAGTCGCATTCAGAGATGGATCGCGTCGAACAAATCTGGCTCACACCGCACGGCTTTCTCATCGGCGCGATGAAAGCGAAAAGCGCTTCCGTGACGCAGCAGACCATTGGCGGGACAAAATACAATGTGGTGAGCTGGACCGGCCCGAACGAAGCCAAAATCACCGGCTACATCGGCCCGGACAACATGGTAGATAAAGTCGAGACCATGATGGACCATCCCATGTACGGTGACGAGAAAGTGGTCCACACCTACGACTATTACGAGTATCGCGATGGCATTCAGTTCCCGGCGCACTTCGTTGAGACCATCACCACTCCCGCGCTCACCGGCGACAAGGCCAAGGGCCTCGAATTGTTCGTCACCAGCGTGAAGCCGAACGCTTCCATGGACCTTTCCATCCCGCAGGGCGTGCGCGAAACGCCGGCGGCTCCGGCCGCCACGGTAATGACCCAGAAGATTGGCGACGGCCTGTGGTACCTCGCCGGACAGAACGATTGCAGCCTGCTCGTGGAGTTCAAGGATTTCGTCGTGATGGTCGAAGGGCCGCTCAATGACGCGCGCTCGCTGGCCATCATTGCCGAGGCCAAGAAACTCGCGCCGAACAAGCCCATTCGCTACGTCATTAACACCCATCCGCACGTTGACCACACCGGCGGCGTGCGCACGTTCGCGGCGATCGGCTCAACCATCATCACTCAGCAGGCCAACGTAGCCTTCATCGAGGAGCTGATCAAGACGCCGCACACCATCATTCCCGACACGCTGCAGAAAACTCCCGGCGGCGCGAAGGGTCACGTGGAAGGCGTCGAAGAGAGCCGCGAAATTACGGACGGCACGCGCAAGCTCGAGATCTATCACATGCGCGGCAACCTCCATTCGGACGCCATGCTCATGACCTACCTGCCCAAGGAGAAAATCCTCACCGAAGGCGATCCCTGGACGCCGGGGATGGTCAACGTGAAGCCCACCGACAAGCCCTATCAGCGTTGCTGCGACGCGCAAAATATCTACGACAACGTGAAGCGCCTCAACCTCGACGTGAAAACCATCGCGCCCATTCACGGACGTGTCGACACCTGGGAGAACTTGCTGGTGTATTTGGGCATGCCGCCGGAAAAAGTGGCGGAAGAGAAGCGCTCGTCCGGCCACTAGCCGCACGGCGGGCTTTCAGCACGCCATCTCTTGCGCTGCCATCCCGAGCGAGCGAAGTGGTTTTCTTCGCGACGAGGGATCTCTCTTCGATTTTCGCTCTTGCAGTCGTCGCGGCGGGCTTTAGCCCGAAAGAATTTGCCGTTGTTTTTTTTTGCGCTGTCATCCCGAGCGAGCGAAGTGGTTTTCTTCGCGACGAGGGATCTCTCTTCGATTTTCGCTCTTGCAGTCGTCGCGGCGGGCTTTAGCCCGAAAGAATAGCTTGCTGTCACGGGCGGCCGCGAAAGCTTATTCGGGCGTGCATGCAATTGCTAGCGAGGAAATGTGCGCCCGGTTAAGGTTCATCAAAAGGCCCTGGGACCCAACGTTCGATTCGGGGAGTTTTTTCCCCTGGAGGCCTCCATGAAGCAAAAATCAGCTTTGGCTTTTTGTAGCGCTTGTCTGATCATCCTCTCGGCCGTATCCGCAGCATTCGCTCAGCAAACACCAAACTCCACAACGCAAGGGAACGATTCCGATCGCTACGCGCCGCACGCCGCCGGTCCGCAGTTGAAAGATGGACAGCTTCCCGCCGGGCGCGTCATGGATTTGAAGAAGCAGGCGCCGTTGCTATTCCGTGAGGAATTTAAAAATGGCGAGGGAACTCACGAGCATTTTGTCACCCAAGCCGACCTGGCCAACGAGAACCTGGAGCTGAAGATTTACGGCGACAAAAGCACCTACATGGCCGTCGACAATTCTCCCGACAGCACCGGCGAATTTTTGTTTTCAGGTCTGTGTCTTTCCACCTGTGCCATCACCTTGCAGGTCAAAAACAGCTATATGGATCTCAGCGGCCTGGGACGTGTGCGCTGGCGCACGCGGCAGTCCGGCTTCCACATCCTGCATCCGATCGTGAAGCTCGCGGACGGCACTTGGTTGATCGGTGATCACGGTGACGGCTACACCACCGACTGGAGCATCAGTGAATTTTCGCTCTACGATCTGCGCTGGCGCCATCTGGATATCGAGCAAGTGATCGAGGATAAACCGGACGCAGTGTGGACCGAGCACCCCGACTTGAGCAAAGTGGAAGAGATCGGCTTTACCGATCTGATGAAGGGTTCCGGGCACGGCGGAGCAGGTTCGTCCCGCGTCGACTGGGTCGAGGTGTACGGCAAAGCCGTGCCCCGCAGCGGCGCGGCCGCCATGCCCGCAAAAAGCGGAAACTAGAGGCCGCCTCACGAATAGCTTTTCGTCACGGCGGTGTTTGCGCCATTGTTCGCAATGGCGGGCTCCCGCCCGCTAGATGTTGTTTTTGTTTTACGTTGTCATCCCGAAGCGAGCGTTTTTCAGCGAGTCGAGGGACCTCTCTTCGTGTGAAGGCTTCGCCGTCCCTCCGCCGTCATGCTCTGCGGCTCCATTCGACGACAAAGACAGACCTTACGCCTTCAGCCGTGGGAACAACCGTTCGGCGTTTCCGCGGTCGATGGCCTTCCAGTCGTCGAACGAGAACCCGGCGTAGTCTTTCAATTTGCTGTCCGTCAAGTCGTATGCGCGGATGGGCACATCGCTGCCATACAGAATCTGCGAAATCGGCACCAGGTCCTTCAACGCATCGAGCGGACCCGCCGCGCCGGCGTGCGCCGTATCGAAATAGAGCTTCCTGAATTCGTAGTCCACTCCATGCGGCACGCGGTCCGCAAATTTCTTCGGGAAGTCGTCCACCATGCGCGGCGCGAGCGTGGTGAAAGCTCCGCCGGCATGGGAGAAAATAAATTTGATATCCGGGCAGCGCCCAAAAGTTCCTTCGATCAGCATGCTGTCGATGGCGCGCGCGGTGTCCATGTCGAAGTCGATCATGCCCGACGCCGAACTGAGATTGCGGCAGCAGGTGGAATGCGCGGGATGGAAGAACACCACCGCTTTGCGGCGGTTCAGTTCATCGAACACCGGTGCAAACGCAGCATCGCCGGGGAACTTATCCAGATACGAAGTAAACAAAGCGATGCCGTCGGCCTTCAACGGGCCAAACGAATATTCGATCTCCTTCAGGCTGCCGTCGGCGTCCGGCAAGGGTAGAGCTGCGAACAAGCCGAAGCGCTTCGGGATTGTCACTCACCGCTTTCGCGCCGGCTTCATTGTTCTCCCGCGCCAGTTTGCGCGCCTCTTCGCTTTTATCGCTCAGCGAATCGCGCACCACTCCTTGCGCTGGCGAAAGCATGGCCGTTTCCACGCCGGCCTTGTCCATCACGTCGAGCGAAACTTGCGGCGTCCAGCCATGCATCCCGGACTTCGAGCCGGTCGCCCGCTCGGTGAACTCCACGTAAAAGTCCGGCGCCATATGGTGGTGCACGTCGATGCGCCCGCGCTTCGACGGCAGCATGCTCTGTGCCAGCAGCCCGCTACCCGCCGCCAACGCCGCTCCCGCTCCTATCCCCGTCACGGCGAGCGTCCGCAGGAATTCCCGGCGCGAGCCCGAACCGTTGTGCGTGGGATTGTTCTCCGATACAGATATGAAACGCCGGACTAAGCCGCGATCGGTCATCGATGATCTCCTCTTGATTACGTGCCGAACCCAATATCATGCCAGCAGAGCCGAAGACAAGTGCGTACCCAAGCAATTCGCTTTCGGCGCGCGAAAGTTTAGTTGTTGGAGTTGCCGCCGCCGCTGTCCTGCGGCGCCGTTGCGCTGCCGCCCAGCACTCGCCCGTCCGGCAGCACCACTTTCTTCAGCCCGCCAACAGGCTGGCCGCTTCGCGCCGGCTCAAAGGTAAGTGTCAACTTGTCGCCCGGTTTGATGATGTTCCGGTTCCATCCCACGCGTACCAGCCGGCCGGGGCTGGCCGACTCGACGCCCCAGTGCACTACGTTGCCTTTGGCGTCGGTTACGTCGAAATAAATCTGCACGTGCGGATTGGCGAACGCGAATTCCGTCACCACTCCCACCACAGTCATGGGATGTTCCGAGTCATACTCGGTGTTGGTTCCATGGTGCGCAATCGAGGGAATGCTCAGGAACAGCGAGCCACCAAGCAAAGCAACTGGCAGTAGCAAGCGACCTTTCAAATGCCACCTCCGGACTTCGATTGCCGTGCAATCTACATCGCAAACACCTGTTCGTCAATTCAGTTTGTTCTTGGGGTCAGTTCGTTCTTGGGCGAATCAACTTCCGGGGCGCTGAGGGAAACGTATTCGGCGTTTACCATGATTGCAATAAATCAAGCTGGTTTCATTGACACCGTCGTTTCCGCCGTAAAAAATCAAGTCATGCGAAGATCCCTCCCAGCCGTTCTACTCGGGGTGTCGCTGGCGATAGGCTGTGCTGCCACTCTGCCGGTTCGTTCCGCTTCGGCGGCAACGCCACAGGCGGAGTTCTATCCCCGCCCGGCGTTCTTTCAGCTCAGCGGCACCTGCACAATGGACGTGTCTCCCGACCAGGCGCTGATTGTCGGCGGGGTTTCCAGCTCCGGTTTGAGGCCCGAAGACGCCATCGCGCAACTCGACAGGCAGCTCGGCATCATGCGCGGCTACATCTCCGAAAAGCACGGCGAGCTGCTGCTCATGGAACGCGCGCGCACGCTCAAGAATCCGCAGCCGGGCAGGGAAGACACCGAGCCTCCGTTTCAAGTGGTGCAACGCCTGCAGGTGAAGCTCCCTGCGGACGCCCCAGTCGACGCCATTCTGCAAAAGCTCATCGAACTCGGACTCGACCGCTTCGGCGATAACGTAATGAACGTCTCCAACCGCCGCGAAGCGGTGATTCATTTCCGCGTAAGTGATCTAGACGCAAAATTGAAAGACATGCAGCAGCGCTGCACCGCAGGCGCCTGGAAGCAGTTTTGCGGTACGCCGGCCAGCAACGGCATCTGCACGAGCGACACTCCGCCTGCCGACTTGGAGCTGCAAGTATTCAATGTGCGCTCGAAGGATTCGCTCATGCGTCCCGATGGCGCGACCGCCCCATGGCAACTCAACATCTCGCGCGCCCAGCGCATGACCGACCCGCCCGACCTTCTCGGCAATGTGACCGTCCACCTTGAGGGCAACATCGTGCTCACCTATCACCACGACGAACCGAAGCCATGAGCTTCGCCGCCACGCGCGGCGGGAACACCGTGTTTTTGCTCGCGCTCGCCGCCATTTGCTTTCTGCCCATACGCGCACATGCTGCTGAAAGTGTGCAGCAGCGCCTTCTGCGCACCGTTCAAGTCGGCTCGCCGCAGGAGATTTCCCTCGAGCAGATTCGCAAGATCGCCGACAGCAACGATACCGATTACACCACGGCCATCCTGGCGCGCTCGGCTCTTCTCGTGTTACAGCACGATGATGCAAAACTCATTCCATACTCCGAACTTTTCGACGATCTGCTGGCGCACCTGGTAAGCGACGGCACTCCTTACAAGCAGCTCATCTCGCTACCCAGCTTTCGCGGAAAAGAATCCGTGTTCACCATGACCTATGCTCTGGTGATGAGCGGCAACCAGGAAACGGCCGTCGATATTCTGCAGAAGCATTCGCTCACCGGCAGCCGTTACAAGCAGGCGGTCGTGTTGTCCGCCCTGCGCAACGTCGGAACGCCGCGCGCCCTCAGTGTGATCCAGGAATATGCGGAAAAAGGGCAGGACCGCAATCTGGCCGAGGCCACGCTCGCGGATGAAGACTATCCGGTGCTCTTCGAGATGCACGATCGTTGGAACCTGGTGCCTCCCGCGCAACGCACGCACGACAATCTGCGCGCCCTGATCCAAGCCATAACCCAGAACGGATGCGATCAGCGCAGCGCGCTCGCCGCTTACTGGCTCGGCTTCCTTGCGCCCAATCCCGACCCGAACAAGGAAGTGGCCGAAGTGCAGGCGCTCGAAAATCTGGCGCGCAACAATTCCGGTTCCTGCGAAATGATGGAACACGTCATCGCGCTCAAGGCCCTCGGTCTGCGCTCGCCGGAATCGGTCGTTTACTGGAAAAATCTGGCGCTGCGCACTCCGAATGTTTGGGAACGCCACCAGATCGTGATCGACGCTTTCGGACACTGGGGCCGCGCTTTTGCTCCAGCCGCGCTCGACTTGCTCAAGACCGATGGCGCGCAATACGTGCAGTGGGAATTGCTCAACGGCAATCTCGAAACGCGCCAAGGTCGCGAGTACCGCAACTACTGGGACATCTGGATGCCGGCGAACGTGCTGGTCACGCTGCAATTCGACGACGCGCAGCGTAAGCCCCCGATGGATCAAAAGGAAGTCGACGCTATGCTCGATTGGCTCGATTCCGGGGCGCGCCCGCGAGATGACGTGGTGCTGAACCACACCATTTATCATCTCGCGGACTTCATTTCGGGCGACGATACGCGCCGCCTGCTGCGCATCTTCAACGCGCTGCCGCAGCGCAACCAGAACTGGTGGATCCTGCAGCCTCTGCGCGATCCGGCCGCGCTGCCGATTCTGCGTTATTGGCGCACGCTGCCCGCTCCACCCGCGACGCCCTCTATGCCCTCTATAACCGATCAGCAGCAAGTGCTCGATCGCCTGATCGCGCGCCTGGAAAACGTCAAGCCTGGAAATGCCAAAGTGCCCGGCGCCTGCTGCGCGGCCACCGAAGAATGTCTGTTGCAGCAGTTGCGCCAGGAAGCGGCATCGTCTGCTGCGCTGGCCGATACGCAAATCCATTCCGAAGAGGAAGCCCGCAAGTGGCTAGCCGAGGGATCGGCGCCAGCCAGTTTCAATATTCGCTACTCGGACGATCTAAAACGCTCCGCGATTGTTCGCCGCAGCGACGGCTCCCAGGAAACCTGGCAGTATCTCTACGACTGCTGGCGCCGCACCGACAAACCTTCCGACACCTCCGCGCACTGATCTCGAAGAGAGGCTGTCCCATCGAACGCTCAGCATTTGCCTTTTCTAGCCGCTCGCCACTGCTTTTTACGTCGTCATTCTGAGCGAAGCGAAGAATCCCTCTTCGTTTTTGCCTTTGCCGTTTTGCTCTGTCATTCCGAGCGAGCGGCGTTTCGCGGCCCGGCCGCGAAACCGCGACGAGGAATCTCTCTTCGATCTTTCCGGGTAGATCGCAGTTTCACCGGAGAGATAGCCCTGGCTTCGTGCCGCTTCGCTCAGATCGCCGATCCTTATTAGTCACCGACTGCCGGTGGCGCAGCGAAAAGTTCCGAATATCGCCGCGCATTGACGTGAAAGAATTGATGGAGTTGCGCGTGGCGCAAACCGCTCGCGGTGAAGTTTCCTCGAGCTTTTTTGTGCCCACGAGCGAGGCTGCTGAAAATTTGCTGCGGACTGCTACGAAAGGTTGAAGGCGGATGCGGGAAATTAGTCGGTGGCCTTGTCTTGCTGGAACAGCGGACGATAGACCGGCGCGGAAATAGCTCCATCGGGTGAGAGGGCAGAAGGTATCCCGGACGCGAGCGATGACTCAACCGCGGAACCATCGATCGGTTTCTCTGCCGGCGCCGCGGCCACTCCGTCCGTCTCGCGCAGTTTCCGCGAATTCGACGCCACCGCGCCCAGCTTCGCGCGCAGGCATCCCACCAGCTCCGGCGAAAGATTCGAAATGTCCATTCCCTCCGACACGATGAACTTGCAGCTCAGGATGGGCCGCGCGCGGTCATCGTCGGAAAGCTGGCAATTGACCTTGCAATATTGGCATTCCTGGTTCCAGCAGAAGCGCCCGTAGGGCACCGTCTCCGGGCTGATGAACTGGAAGGCACGCAGCAGGGAATTCCTCTCGGGCACAAGGAAGGTTTTGCCGAGAATGGTGATCTCGACCAGCTTTTCGTACGGACGGAACACCTCTCCCGACAACGGCGTCTCGCGATCTGCCATTCGCTGAATCCCCCGCAATGAAAGCGTCGCTCCTGAAACTATTTCACCAGAGCGTTTGCGGCAACCGCTACGCTTGCGGGACGTGCTCAATTCTCCAATGGGCTCCCATGGCCTGAATCCTACCCAAATCCTCGTGGCGCGAGCTGCTCAAAGCCTTGTAAACAGTTGTGGAAATCGATGCCCGCCGCGCGCTTCCGGATGCATCCCGAACCGCCTTGGGCGGCCAGCGGCAGTGCGCAGCCCATACCGTTCGCGGCGCCGTTTCCGCGAGTTTTTCGCCTTTTCCTCTACGTCCTTTACCTCCTTTACTTCCTTTACCTCCGCCTAAACACCACCCAGCTCGTCTTTCGCTAGCCACTCGTCACTCGCCACTCGTCATTGCTTCTACGTCACTGCCTTTGCATCGGAAACAGCATGGCCACCGTAAACACGCCCAGCGCGACGCCCGGAGGCGTCCCCAGCATGCCAAACGCGGCCGCGATCAGTCCCAGCGTGCGCGACGATCTCGCGCCGCCCATCAGCGTAAACGCCGCCAGCAGCGAAAACGCCGCGGACGCCAGCGCCATCACCACCGTCAGCACCAGAAGCAGGTGAAACAGGTTCATCCACGCGAACGGATCGGCTACCCGGCTGATGATCGCGCCCCACATCACCGTCAGCGTGCGGTTGTAGGCCAGCATCCAGGCCGCCGCCGCAATCATCAGCAGCCCATAAATGCCCCAGAGTATTCCAATGGTTCGCAGACGGTCGTTCGCCACCGCGTAACTGCCTGCGTTTGCCCGTGCCCCGCTCCTTCCACTTCCTTCCGAAATATAGGTTGCCATCTTGTTCACCTCGCGCGCCGCTGTGGGCCAGCTTCAGCCGCCGCCGCTCCCCATCATAGATCGCGCGACCAGCGCACGTAGATGCAGCAAACCCAGTAGATCTACACCTTTTTCCCGTAGGAGTGGGATGCTCGTGGCGGCGTTAATTATTCCCTTCTGCGTCCTACTGTTACGCGCTAGAATGCGATTCCTTTCAACCCAGCAATGCATATGGTTTATCGACCCAAAGTCGACGAAAAGCTCTGTTTCGTACTGATGCCGTTCAAAGACCCCTTCGACTCGTACTAGTTTAACGCCGGGAGCTGTGCTCTTGAAGACCTGCTCGATTCAGGAGTGCTTGATGCTGTACGGCCGATCGAGATTTCCCTCAAGGTGGCAGCATCACACGCGAAGTCGGTTCTCCAAACGGGAAAATGGGATTTAAGTACCCCCGCCTCCCTCCGATTTCGAGCCGCTTGGCGAGTCCCACCTGGGTCATGTTGTCGGCGTTGCGCAGTTGAGCCAGCGGGAAAGCGCAAACCAAGAGAGATCCCTCGTCGCTAAACTCTGTCGGGATGACAACGAGAAAAAGGCGCGCGGTGCCAGCAACGCTTAAGGGCGCACGGAATTAACTGCGGCAAACCATGCCTCGGCCAAGTCCACCCACTTCGGATTCTGCGATTCGATCAGCGCGACTTCTTCTCTCTTCGGAACCTCTTGATCTGCTTCTCGCGCCGGATTGCAGCATAAACATAGCCGAACATTTCAAAGTACGCGAGTCGATTCACGTTGTACTTCTTCGTGAAACCTTCGTTCCGCTTGAGGCGGTGTGTGGCCGCTCGCTCGAATACATGGTTCGTAATGCCTGTGTAGAGCACGCCGGACGCGGACGCCATGATGTAGACGTAATACCTGCGGTCGTACATTCGCGACACACTGGCCCAAGCGCCTTCGGATGCGCAAGGAAACGAAAGTACTCACCGGTCTTGGCGTTGTCTTTGGTGTTGGTTTCTGGTGTTGTTTCTTGTGTTTCTGGTGTTGGTTTTTGATTTTGCTTTTTGCTTTTCGTTGTCATCCCGAGCGAGCGAAGCGGGTTTCTTCGCGACGAGGGATCTCTCTTCGGGTTTGCGGTGACTCGCGTCCAGTCGGAGGCGAAGTCCATCGATCATTCGCCCCGTGTCTTAATTCGTCAGAACCACTCAGCGAAGCCATTTGATTAGGGTCCTTTCCCAAAATGGGAAAGCTGCGATTTCCAACCAAAACTACCCTCTGACAAATCCGAAGTTTTGTGCTACAGCTACATCTGGCGGAATGTTTGTCGGAGACAAAATTCGGCGTAGAGTGACCGGTGGCGATGCAATTGGCATCCCCATCCCGACCGGAGCAGTCTTACGCCCCGGCAAGGGCCGCAGCAGCGGACTGGAGCGGCCCCTCTTCATCGTCCAGCAGGGACAAAGCCCGGCGCTTCCAATGTCCAGCCAAATCCTTGTCCGTAAAAATGCGGAGAGGCCGTGGAAAACTGCTGAGACGCGTCGCCTTGCACCGAAAATCTATCTCGACACGCCTGCCGAGATAGATTTCGCGCAACCCGCTGAAAACAAAGAAAAGCTCACGTTCTATCTCGACACGCAAAATGGCCTTTCCCAACGTCGCGAAAACTACGTATCCGCCGATTCGAATGCACTTCGCCGCGCACATCGCATCATTTCGAATCGCCCGTGCTCTCTTGCAGGTGCTGCATTATCAGCGGCTGGCTGCCGCGAAAAAGCCGTCGCCCCCCACCCCCAGCGGATTTCGCACAAAATATTGTGCGCCCCACCCGGCAGTCCCGCCGAGTGGCGCACATCGCATCTTGCTGAAAATAATCAGAGTCGGTACAGCTCACCCGTCAGTAAAAATGAGGGTGCCGCGCGCCGGAAAATCGGCGATTTAGCGAACCTCCGGCGAAGCTGGCCAGCGGCTACATGGCCGGCAACGCTCGCGCGGAAATCAAAAGACGAAGCGGGCGGCGAGCTCGGCCTGTTGCAGATTGCCAGCGGAGGTGAGCGTTCCGAAGCCGGTAGCGGAGGCGGCGCTGTTGACGTAGCCGCTCAGCCCGGCAGCGACGCCTTGCAAGTTCTCGTGACCGAAAAGATTGAAAACCTGCACGATCCCTTCGAGGTAGTGGCCTTGCGTGAGATTGAAGCGGCGGGAAAGATGAATGTCGAAGCTATCGTAGGGATTGCGGTCCATCATGCCTGAGGTGACCGCGGAGAGTCCCAAACCGGCGCGGTATGTGTTCACGGCGGCGAGCCACGCGCGGGCCAAAATCCTTGTCCGAACCTCGCTTGCTGGGATTCCCGATAAAAGGAATGGTCTCCGGGAAGGAAGCCAGATTAAGGTTCTGGTTGGCGGCTCCCGGCTCGCCATCGTAACGCAGGCCGAGATTCAGATTGAGTCCCGGGCGCACCGTCCAGTTGTCCGCGGCGAAAAAGCCCAATTCCCAGGTGGCCACGCTGGTGGAGATCGGCGGAAGGCCCGCCTCAAAGAGAACTGGACCTTGCAGCCTGAATTTCGCGGGAGTCGACGCCGGGGCGCGCGTTCAGATCGATGTAAAGAGAATCGCTCTCCTGATCGTAGTTGAGCTTCATAGCTATCTCACCTGGATCGAAGCAAGCGGAAAATTCCGATCCGGAAATGCGTTGTGAACGGTCTCGCCGTCTGAAAGCGTCACGACCCGCAAGACAACGTCCATCGAATTCTTCAATCATACCCCAGAACCGGATACGTCCATCCGGCTGAGTAGCCTGGGCGAGCGGGTTTGCCAAGACCCGCTTGCACCATTCGATGCGAATGTAGGGGCGCTTGCGCAAGACCTGTTCGCGAAAATAGCGCGTGGTTTTCATGATGTGAGGCGCGCCATTCTACCGCAAGGTTCGTCCTAATTCGCTAGCGCGGATCTATGGAATCAGGAGCGATTGCTGGGGTTCGAGGAGGAGGCCGACGAGATCGTGCAGGAAGGCGGCGGCGCGAACGCCGTCGACGACGCGATGGTCGGAGGAAAGCGTCATGGACATGACCGGGCGCACCGCGGGCTTTCCGTCGACGGCGATGACGCGGTCCTTGATGGCGCTGACGGCGAGAATGGCGGCTTGCGGCGGCACGATGATCGCGGTGAACGAATCGACGTGGTACATGCCGAGATTGCTGATGGTGAAGGTGGCGCCGGCAATGTCCTCCGGGCGCAGGCGGTTGGAGCGGGCGCGCTCGGCGAGGTCGCGGCGCTGAACGGCAATTTCGCCCACGCCGATTTTCGCGGCGTTGCGAATCACGGAAGTGACTACGCCATCCTCGACGGCCATGGCCACGGCAATGTTCACATCGGCGTTGTGGCGGATGCTGCCGCCGGTGGTTGGTCCGTGCCAGGAAGCGTTGAGGCGCGGATGCCTGGCAACCGCGCGCGCGACGAGCGCGACCAGCACGTCGGTGTGCGTGGGGCGCACGCCGTGCGATTTTTCGATGTCGGCGGAAAGCTGGCCGCGCGTGTGGACGAGTGCGGTTGCGTCAAATTCGCGCGTGGCGAAAAAGTGCGGGACGGTAGTCCAGCTCTGGGTGGTGCGCTCGGCCATGAGCCTCGCGATAGAGGAAAGTTTTTCTTCGGCGGCAGCAGTCGGTGAGGCTGCTTGTGAGGATGGCGTGGAAACGGAAGCGGTGGGAGTTCCGGCGGAGCGCGCAGCGTCGAGAATGTCGGCGGCGAGAATTTCGCCGTCGGCGCCGGATCCGCGCAGCGTGGCGATGTCGACGCCGTGCTCCTTGGCGAGGCGTCGCGCTTTCGGCGAAATGCGCACCGGGCCAACGGACGCCGCGGCAGGAGCCGCGGCGGCTTGGCGGACGTCGCGGCGCCCGCAGAGGAAGATGCGGACGCTGGACGCGCGGCGTCAGCAGCCGCTTTGGTGGGTGCTTCGCCCGCGGGAACCGATTCGCCGGGAGCGAGCAGCCATGCGATGGTCTGGCCCACAGGGATAACGTCGCCGGGCTGCGCCGTGACGCCGCCGAGCGTGCCGTCTGCGAGGGCTTCGACCTCGACCACGGCTTTGTCCGTCTCGATCTCAAGAAGGATTTCGCCTTTGGCGACGGCTTCGCCTTCTTTTTTGCGCCAGGAGACGAGCTTGCCGGTGTCCTGAGCCATTTCCAGTGCGGGCATGACGACGCTGATAGCCATTTTTAGTAAATATGTCCTTGGCGAAAATTTACAGAGCGGCGATGTGAGAGTCGAAGAGAGGTCCCTCGACTCGCTGAGAACCGCTCGCTTCGGGATGACACACGTGAAACAAAATCAAATGCAAAAGGAAAAGCAGATCCCTCGTCGCGAAGTAAGGCGCTTCGCTCACTCGGGATGACAACGTAAAAATAAAAGAAAACGGCAAAAGCAAATTCAACGGCAAATGCAAATTCAACGGCAAATGCAAATTCAACGGCAAAAGCAGATCCCTCGACTGTGCCATCGCGATCCGAACGGATCGCGAAAACGGCTCCGCTCGGGATGACAAACAAAAACGCACAACGCAAATCAAAGGCAACTTCTGGCGGACTGAAGCCGCCGCTACGCCTCAGGGGCTAAAGCCAAGACAAAACAACAGCGAGAAAAAATTAGTCGTCGGTGGAGACGGCGACGCCTTCGGTGCGCGCGCTGGCTTCGACCATCTCGCGCGCGTTGCGGCTCGGCGCGGCTTCGAGTTCGCGCGTCGTGGGCAGCGGGCCGTTCACGGTGTAGTAGCGCTGTCCGGCGACGAGAAGTTCTTCGGCAGGGAAGCGCGTGATGACTTCGTGCCCGGTCTCGGTGACCACGATTTCCTCCTCGATGCGCGCGGCGCTCCAGCCGTCGGTGGACGGCCAAAAAGTTTCCAGCGCGAAAACCATGCCGGGCTTCAGCACGTATTCCTCGTTCATGGAAACCAAGCGGCTGATCACCGGCTTTTCCCAGATGGCCAAGCCGATGCCGTGTCCGAATTGCAGCGCGAAGGCAGCTTCCTCGTCGGGGAAGCCGAATTCTTTCGCCTTCGGCCACACGGAGCAAACTTGCGCGGTGGTGCGGCCGGGGCGGATCAGTTCGATGGACGCGTCGATGTAATCGCGGCAGCGCTTGTAAGCGTCGACCATGGCGTGCGGCGCGTAGCCGATGGTGAACGTGCGGTAGTAGCAGGTGCGATAGCCCATGTAGGAATGCAGAATGTCGTAGTACACGGGATCGCCGGGGCGCAGGTTGCGGTCGGAGAAAACGTGCGGGTGCGGGCTGCAGCGCTCGCCGGAAATGGCGTTGACCGCTTCGACGTACTCGGAGCCCATATCGTAGAGAACTTTGCTGACCAGACCGACCGCTTCGTTCTCGCGCATGCCGGGTTTCATGGCGCGGTAGAGTTCGTCGTAGGCGGCGTCGACCATCATGGCGGAGTGGTTGAGCAGCGCGATTTCGTCCTGTGTTTTGATGACGCGCGCATCGGACATCAGCTGCTGGCCGTCGACGATTTTTATTCCCTGCTTCTGCAGCGCGAAGAGGATGGGCGGCTCGATGATGTCGACGCCGACGGGCTCGTTCTGCAGGCCGAGCTTTTCGAGTTCGGTTTTGATTTTCTTGGCGACGTCTTCGGCGCGGCCGGTTTCCGGAGACATGGCGCCGCGGAGCAATGCGATACCGGCGCGGGACCGTTCGCCGAGCCAGGGGCAATGGAGCTGGTGATGCTTGGCGGCAGAGCCGAAGTCCCAGAGGATGGGCTCGGCGTTCTGCGCGAGCAGCGTGAAGCGGCTGTTCTTGTCCTGCGCCCAGGTGCCGATGTGCGTGGCGGTAATGTAGCGCACGTTGTTCATGTCGAAGCAGAGCAGCGCGCCCATTTCGGATTTCGACAGCAGCGCTTTGACGCGCGCGAGACGCTCGCGGCGCAGGCGGTCGAAGTCGATGCGCTGTTCCCAGTCGACGGCCATGGTGCCGTAGGTTTTGATGGCCATGATTGCCTCCTTGTTGCTTTCGTGCGCCTGGCACGAAACGAAAGGCGTAAGGCTCGCGGGAACTTCACCGCGAGCGGTAAGGCGCTGCGCGCCGGTCTGCTTTTGTCGCGGCTAAAGCCGCGACCTACAAACATTCTTCGTGGCTGACGCCATGAACGTCACGAACTAAAAAGCGCGTGCCAACAGCAAAACCGAAGAGAGATCCCTCGACTCGCTGAAGGGCGCTCGCTTCGGGATGACACCGTCAAAACAAAAACAACGGCAAAGAAAATACAGATCCCTCGACTCGCTGAACATTTGCCCTGCGTCCTTACCGGGCGCGGCTCGCCTCGGGATGACAGCGTAAAAACAAAAGCCGCTACGATTTATTGCAGAGGGCGCGGGCCGCGTCGAAAACCTGTTGCTCGCTGGGAACCGTTGCGTCCTCGAGTGACGGCGAAAAGGGAATCGGCACGTGCATGGCGCCGATGCGCTTCACCGGGCCGTCGAGATAATGAAACGCGCCTTCGGCGATCACCGCGGCGATTTCGCTGGTGACGCCGTAGCGCTGATAGCCCTCGTCAACGACGATGGCGCGCGAAGTTTTCTTCACCGACTCGAGGATGGTTTTTTCGTCGAGCGGCCAGAGCGTGCGCGGATCAACCACTTCGGCGCTGATGTCCGCTTCCTCGAGCATTTTTGCCGCGCCGAGTGCGACCTGCACCATGCTGCTGGTGGCCACGATGGTGATGTCGTCACCGGGACGCTTGATGTCCGCGACGCCGAGAGGAATCGTATATTCCTCGGCGGGCACCGGGCCCTTGAAGCGGAACATCATTTTGTCTTCGTAGAAGACCACCGGATTGTCGTCGCGAATGGCCGATTTCATCAGGCCCTTGGCGTCGTAGGGAGTGGAAGGCATGACGACTTTCAGGCCCGGAATGTGCGCGAACCAGGCCTGCAAGGATTGCGAATGCTGCGCGGCGGAACGGCGCGTGGCGCCGAGCGTGGTGCGCAGGACCATGGGCACTTTCCATTTGCCGCCAGACATGTAGTGGACTTTCGCAGCCTGGTTGACCATCTGGTCCATGATCAGGCAGGCGAAATCGCCGAACATGATGTCGATGATAGGGCGCGTGCCGGTCATGGCCGCGCCGACGCCTAGGCCGGTAAAGCCGGCTTCAGAGATAGGCGTGTCGATGACGCGCTGGGTGCCAAATTCGCCGGAGAGGCCGGAGAGGACTTTGAAGGGGGTGCCGGCTTCGGCGACATCCTCGCCCATGAGGAAGACGGTAGGATCGCGGCGCATTTCCTCGGCGATAGCTTCCTTGACGGCTTCGCCGAGAGTGAGTTCGCGTTGCGCTGCTGCTGTGATGGTTTCGGGCATGGTGGATGCTCCTACTTACTATTTCTTTGATGCGCTCAAGAAACCTGTTTTATATTGCGAAATCGTGACCTCAAGGGCCGTGGGCCGAAGCGAACTGCTCGCGGAAACTGCGCCGCGAAAGGCGGTATGGCGCTACGCGCCGTCAGATTCCCAGCGCTGGCTCGTGCAAACATCGCACGAGCGCGCTGGGCTACATTATGCCGCCCCTAACCGGGGCTGGTCCGCGCCAGTGATCATCCGAGAACGTGGCCTTCGCTGAGTTATAGCGGCCGGAGTAATGGCGCACCTCCAAAACCGAAGAGAGGTCCCTCGACTCGCTGAGAGGCGGCTCGCTTCGGGATGACAACATAAAAACAACGGCAACTTCTGGCGGGCTGAAGCCCGCCGCTACGTCCCCAACAGCTAAAGCTGCTGAGCCTGAACCAACGGCAGCAGCACGGCTGACGCTGTGCCCCGACGGAAGCAAAAATCAGGCGTAAACGTCGTCGGTTACTTCCTCGATTGCCGGATACGGCGCATCGAGCGCGAATTTCACCGCCGCATCGATTTCCGTGCGCACCTCGTTCTGAATCTTTTCGAGACGCGCCGAGTCCGCGTGCTTTTCGGCGAGCAGCCAGTTGGTCAGGATGATGATGGGATCGCGCTGGGTCATCCACTCCTGCTCTTCCGTTTTGGCGCGATAGTATTCGCGGCTGACGTCGCCGACGTGATGCCCGCGATAGCGATAAGTGTTGCACATCAGGAACGATGGGCCTTGGCCTTTGCGGGCGCGCTCGACGAGTTCGGTGGCCTTGGCATTCACGGCGCGCACGTCTTGTCCGTCCACGGAGTGAGACGGCACGCCAAAGGAAACCGGACGGCCGAGAATATCGCCCGCCGTCGTTTCCGAATAGTGCGTGTACTCGTTGTACATATTGTTTTCGCAGACGTAGATCACCGGCAATTTCCACAGCGCGGCGAGGTTCATTACTTCGTAAAGCACGCCCTGACCAAGCGCGCCCTCGCCAAAGAAACAAACGACGACTCGGCCATTGCCGAGTTGCTTAGCGGAAAATGCCGCGCCGGTTGCGAGGCCGGCGCTGCCGCCGACGATCGCGTTCGCGCCAAGGTTGCCGGTGTCCGGATCGGCGATGTGCATCGAGCCGCCCTTGCCTTTACAGTAGCCGGCACGCTTGCCAAGAAGTTCGGCGAACATGCGATCGGGCGCGGCGCCTTTGGCGAGGCAGTGTCCATGGCCGCGATGCGTGCTGGTGATGTAATCGTCGCGGCGGAGCGCGTCGCAGATGCCGACGGCGACGGCTTCCTCGCCAATATAGAGGTGCGCGAGGCCGGGCATGATGGCTCGCGTGTAGAGATCGTTGACCTGTTCCTCGAACAGGCGAATCGCGACCATTTGCCGGTAGGCATGCAGCCACTTCTGCGCAGCGCTCGATGTAGATGTGGGGAACTGGGTAGCGGTGGTCATTTCTCGACTCCTGACATTTTGGCGAGTACCTGAAAGAGTATAGCGAAATCGTGTTTGGCGAGTCCCATGCCGCGCGCGGCGGTCAGAAGTTCGTTGGTGACGGCGGTGGTGGGCAGCGGCACGTCGAGCTGGCGCCCCATTTCGAGCGCGAGCAGCATGTCTTTTTGCATCATGTTCACGTCGAACCACGCTTCGTCGGGCATTTTCAGCACGAACGGGCCGCGATATTGCACCATGGGCGAGCCGATGACGCTGTGGGTGAGAACGTCGACGGCGATTTCGCGGGAGATGCCGCTTCTTTCCGCGAGGAGCACGCCTTCGGAAAACGCCAGCATCTGCACGGCGAGACTCAAGTTGGTGGCGATCTTCATCGAAACCGCCAGGCCGTTGTCGCCCACATGGGTGACCTTGGGGCCGATGTCTTCGAGCAGCGGCTTAACCCGCTCAAAGGTTTCCTTGCGGCCGCCGACCATGATGGAAAGTTTTCCCTGCTGCAAAGTGACGGGGCTGCCAGATACTGGAGCGTCCACCATGTCCGAGCCTTTTTCGCGGACCTTGGCAGCCATTTGCTTGCTTTTCGCCGGACTGCCGGTGGTCATGTCGATCAGAATTTTGCCGGGGGCGAGTCCGGCGAGAAAACCATCCGGGCCTTCGGCGACGTTTTCCATGGCGGAAGTGTTGGTGACCATGGTGAAGATGAAGTCGGAAGCTTCAGCAACTTTGCGCGGGGAATCGCCCCACTTCATTCCCTGTTGGATGAGCCATTCGGCTTTGGAGCGCGTGCGGTTGTACCCGGTGACCTTATGTCCTTTGCTGATAAGACGCGCGACCATATGGCCGCCCATGACGCCGAGACCGATGTACCCAACATTAGCCATTCTGCATTAGCTCCCAGGCCGCCCCGGCGAGTCCTCTTGAGCGAACACCCGACACGCGCGTCATCAGCGGAAATTCAGATTGAGATGAAGTTTCGGCCCCCACGTGGCCGAAGAGAACTATATACAAATAGGGAGGTTTTCGTCAGCGGATTTTATCAACTATACGATACGGCGCAGGCGAAGGCTTTTGGGTAGGCGTGCCACCTGTCCCAGTACAGTGTGAATCAGGGCCTACGAATGAACTCAGCGCGGGCGGCGAATTGTGTGGACGGGTATGTTCGAGGCAAATGGGTTATATTGGTTCGGAGCCGAAAGGCGAAAAACGGAATTCCGGTCTAAGACACATCGAGGAGAAAATCATGTCCAAAGTTCTCGCCCTTGTTTTAGCAACTCTTACGCTCGCGCTGTTGTGCTGTGCGCCAGCGGGGTCAGCCCAGGTCTCCATCAATATCGGAGTGGCGCCCGTTTGCCCCTACGGGTACTTCTCGTACCCTCCCTACGACTGCGCACCTTACGGCTACTACGGGCCCGATTGGTTTACTGGCGGCGTGTTTCTCGGAGCTGGCCCCTGGTTCCACGGCCCTGCCCACTTCTCCGGCCATGTCGATAACCGGTTTGATCCTCGTCACGGTTACAGAGGACCCATGCCTGCGCGCAGAGACGAGCCCAACAACAACTTCCACGGCAACGAGGCCAGAGACGGGAAAGGCCACGTAGTCAAAGGCGAGCACGCGCCCACCAATGAGCGCGCGCTGCCCGGACATCAGGAGGGCGGGGGACACGCCGAAGGCCACCGCTAGAAGGCGATCCGCCGTGGGCCAGAAGGATTAGGGGAAACATTCTGGTTTCGGATGCTGAGGGAGAATCACCAGTATTTAGCGCACGGGCGGCGTAATGGTTAAGGAGACGTCGCCCGGCGCGAACGGCACAGAAAGAAGAAGGGCGCTGCGAGAGCGCCCTTTTTCTTTTGGCTTGCGATGCTCGTTGCTTCGAAGCTATCAACAGCTGCGAATGTCAGAACGCGAACATCGGAAGAAGTTCAAGAGCAAGAAGAGCGAACGAAAACGAGATCCCGAGGCTACCAACCTACCTGTCGCGAGCTCTGGGGAACGGGCGACTGGAGCTTCAGCCGCGTGAGCTTGGCACGCAGACGCTTCACGTCCATGCCGGCAGATTGACAGACCGCGGGGAAATCCGAATTATCGCTGAACAGGTATTCTTCTGCCTGGCGCTTCAGACGGAGTGGACCGTGAATCCATTCCTGGATGGTGCTCACGATGACAGCCTGCCACAGCCGGGACTCTCCCATAGCCGTGTGTACTTGCGATGCTGCGTGGATGGTTGTCCAATTCATCCTTCGATCTCCTAGGGTCCTGCGGGGGCTGGGGACAGCAGAGATGCCCAATCTGTGGGCAATGTGAGTACCATTACGAAGGCAAAGCGAAGCTCGGCGGCGAGAGGGTGTGTCTTTTTAGTGCTGTGCTAACTGGCTGGTATTAAATGCGTTAGATTCGTGCACCCGTTATTTGTCTCCACAGGCGGCGATACCTGCTGGTGAACCACTTAGGGGTACTCTGAAAAAAATTCCCGAATCATACAGTTTTTTCCGGGGCGCCATACTGAACCCACCTTAGGCAACGACCCGGCCCGAGACCGACGGAATGTGTAAGAGGCTACTCTTCCTGGGCAGAGCAGACGCTGGGCTCGGGGGACCCCGGCGCAACCGGAGTCGCTCCTTTGAGTTCAGCCAGAAGGATACCGCACAGGATGAGGGCGGCGCCGAACAGCGCTCGCGACCCCAGGCGCTCGTGCGCCACCAGCCAACTGGTGAGCGCGGCAAAGACGGGTTCCAGGGTGAGGAGAATGGCTGCATGGCTAGAAGATGTGTGCTTTTGCGCCCACACCTGAAAGTAGAAACCGATCACCGTGGAAACGATCGACGTGACCAGCAGCGCGAAGATAAACACGTGCGTCCAAGCCAGGCGTGGCCGGTCGACGTGCGTGGCCGCGAATAGCGGCACAAGAATCGCGGAGAATACCGCGGTGACGGCGACCTGCAAGAAGGCGAGCCCTCCGACAGAGTAATGCTCGACATGACGTCCAATGAGGATCAGTTGGAACGCGAACATGACCGCGCACAAGAAGACCAGAACGTCTCCTTTATTCAGTGCGGCAAAGCCCTCGGCCGGAACGGTGAGGAAATATAAGCCCAGCAGGGCAGCTGCGGCGCCCGACCAGATCCAGGCGTTGATGGGCCTTCCGAAAAAGGCGAGCAGCAGCGGGACGAGCACCACGCTGCATCCAGTGATAAAGCCTGCTTTCGATGGCGTGGTGTATTGCAGGCCGGCGGTCTGAAAAACGTATCCGCCGAGCATGAACAGGCCGATCTGCGCTCCGGCCCAGATGGATTTTTTGTCGAGCTGGCGCAACGAGCGGTGGAACACGGCGGCCAGAATAATGGCGGCCAGGCCGAAGCGGAGCGCGAGATAGACGTAGACGGATGAGTCGGCGAGCGCGTCCTTTACCACCACGAAGGTGGTGCCCCATACGAAAGCGTTGAAGCCGAGGGCCAGATCGGCGCGGAGGCGCTTGCTGGACTGTTTTTCGGACACCATTGTTGCCAACACCATTCGAGTGTATGCGAAATTCAGTGGCGAGTGGCGAAAGGCAGTGGCGAGAAAAAACGAAGAGAGGTTCTTCGCTTCGCGCTGCTGCCCTCAGGACTCCGACCCATTGTCGGGTCGTCGGCTCTTTCGGGATGACAACGTAAACCGAAGTCGGCGGAATTTGAACGTTAGGTCATACTTGTTACGATTTCTTCTATACTGGCGCTGCGATGACAATTTCCGCGAGGCCTACAATTGTGACGGCGATGCGGGTGAAGCGAGTGACGCGAACATGAAGGTTCTGACAGCGGCGGAAATGCGCGAGGCCGACCGGTTGACGACGGAGCGCTGCGGGATTCCGGGGCTGACCTTGATGGAGAACGCCGGGACGAGCGTGGCGGAATTCGTGCGCAAAAGGTACCCGCATCTGGAGCAGCGCCGCGTGGTTGCGTTTTGCGGAAAAGGGAATAACGGTGGGGATGGATTCGTAGTCGCGCGAAAATTGCGCGATGCCGGCTGCGGCGTGTCGGTATACCTGGTAGCCGATCCAAAAGAAATGCGCGGCGATGCGGCGGCGAATCGCGACGCCTGGAAAAAATCCGGTGGCGAAACGCATGTGGTGAGCGATGCGGCGGGAATGGCCCCGGCGAAAGCGGCGCTCGGGTCGGCGGACATTATTATTGACGCCCTGCTGGGAACCGGGACGCGCGGGCCAGTCGAAGGGCTGTTGCGCGAAGCGATTGAGGCTATGAATGCGCTCCGGGCGGAGCAAAGGACAGGGCAGACGCCGGAGCCGGTGATTGTTGCGGTGGACATTCCGTCGGGCGCGAACGCGGATACTGGCGAAGTGGGCAGCGTCGCGGTGGAAGCGGACTACACGGTAACGTTCACCGTGCCCAAGATTGGCATGCTTTCGGGCAAGGCGAACGATTGCTGCGGAGAATTGATCGTCGCCGATATTGGCTCGCCGTGGGAGCTGATCGAGGAAGTTGGAAAAGGGAATGTGCGATGGAGCGAGCCGCGTGAATTCGCGAAGTTTGCAGTGCGGCGAAAGCCCGCGGGGCACAAGGGCGACTACGGGCACGCGCTGATCGCGGCAGGATCGGTGGGGAAGAGCGGCGCAGCGGTGATGGCTTCTTGGGCGGCGCTGCGCACGGGCGCGGGATTGGTGACTGTGGCGACACCCGAGCCGGTATTGGCGCAAGTAGCTGCGCACAGGCCGGAAGTGATGACCGAATCGCTGCGCGCGACGGAAACAGGAAGCATCGCGCTGAGTAATCTGGAGCACGGCTATTTCGATGCGCTGCTGGAAGGGAAGCGCGTGCTGGGAATGGGGCCGGGTCTCACAACGCATCGCGAAACGCAGGAATTTGTGCGCGCAGTGGTGAAACAGCGCAGCGTGCCGATGGTGCTCGATGCCGATGGCTTAAATGCGTTCGCCGGGCGCGCGGCGGAGATGAAGGACGCGCGCGGGATGCTAGCGATCACCCCCCATCCCGGAGAGATGTCGCGGCTGGCGGGCGTGAGCACGGCGGAAGTGCAGGCGCGGCGCATGGAAATTGCCAAAAAAGCCGCGGCGGATTGGAACTGCTACGCGATTCTGAAAGGCCACCAGACGATTAGCGCAACGCCTTCCGGTGCTGTCTATGTGAATTCCACGGGAAATCCCGGTATGGGCACGGGCGGCACGGGCGACGTGCTCACCGGAATATTGTCTGGTCTCACCGCGCAATACGGCGCCGAAAATTGGGAGCATACGCTCGCGTTTGGCGTGTGGCTGCACGGACTCGCCGGCGATTTGGTCTACGCGGATTATGACGAAGCTCCGCTGATGGCCGGAGACTTGATTGTTGCGATCCCGCGCGCGTATCAAAAATTTTACGGTGAGATGCGGCGTGGCTGAGCGCGAAGTGGCCGGCGACGCGCTGGGTGTCGGTGCGCGCGAGATCGTCACGCACTCGGACGAGGAAACCATGCGCGCCGGGCGCGAAATCGGCGCGGGGCTGAAGGCGCCGGCGTTGATTCTGCTATCCGGCGATCTCGGGGCGGGGAAGACCACGCTGACCAAAGGGATTGTCAGCGGGCTGGGCGCGGCGCGCGAGGAGGATGTGACCAGTCCCACGTTCACGCTGGTGCACAAATATGAAGGCGCCAACGCGGCGCGGGTGTATCACGTGGATCTGTACCGCATCGTGAGTTTTCAGGATTTCGAAACGCTCGGGCTCGAGGATGTTTTCAGCGAGCAGGCGGTCGTGATTATCGAGTGGTCGGAGAAGATTGCGCTCGACAGCGACTGGCCCACGGTGCGCATTCACCTCGAACACGTGGACGAAGAAACGCGACGGATTACGATTACTCCGGCGTGAGTGCGGATTCGCAGCGCTGGCAAATTCGGCACACGAAGAGAGATCCCTGCGACTCGCAGCGCGATCCTTTGCCGGATCGCGCATAACGTGGACCGGGATCATAAGCAATGTTGCTGCATGCTTGGCGGAATTCGCACACGAAGAGAGATCCCTCGCTCGCTGAAAACCGCTGCGCGTCGGGATGACAGCCGCAGTAGTAGAGGTGGCGAGTCGGCGGCAACGACGCGCAGATTGCGAAGATGGCGGGCTTACACTGAAGCCTGCCGCTACGACTCGAGTCCGTTACCGCGGCCCTAACCGGGCCGCAAACTCTTTCTCTACGCCCTCACCGGGCGCGGCTCGCTTTGATGACACCGCAAACCTACATGGCCATGATGTGGAAGCCGGCGTCGACGTAGATGACGTTGCCGGTGACGCCGCGGCCGAGATTGCTGGCAAGGAACACAGCGGTGTCGGCCACTTCGGCGGGCTCGGTGTTGCGGCGCAGCGGGGCATGCTGCGAAACCACGTCGAGCACCTTGGAGAAATCCTTGATGCCGCGCGCGGAGATGGTTTTTATGGGGCCGGCCGAAATAGCGTTGACGCGAATTTTGCTGGGCCCAAGTTCGCTCGCGAGATAACGCACTTCCGCTTCCAGCGCTGCTTTGGCTATGCCCATTACGTTGTAGTTGGTCACCACGCGCGTTGAGCCGAGGTAGGTGAGCGTCATGATGGCACCGCCGTCGGTCATGAGTGGCGAAAGCGCCTTCGAGAGCGCCACGAGCGAATAAGCGCTCACGTCGAGCGCGAGCTGAAATCCCTCGCGCGAAGTCTGCACGAAGGGTTTTCCCAGATCGCCCGGATGCGCGGTGGCGATGCTGTGGACCATCACGTCAAGCTTGTGGCCGCTGGATTGAAGCGCTTCGGCCAGTTTGTCGATGTCGGCTTGCTCGCGGACCTCACATGGGAAATAGCCAGCGGCGCCAAGCTCGCGGCCGAGTTCTTCGACCTGCGGCTTGGCGCGGTCATTTTGATAGGTGAGCAGCAGCTTCGCGCCTTCGCGCGCGAAAGCCTCCGCGATGGCGTACGCGATGCTCCACTTGTTCCAGACTCCGATGACGATTGCCGTCTTGCCTTCCATTAATTTGGACATGGCTTGGCATTCTATCCGGAAACGGAGAAATCGAAAAATTGGAAAGGGGTGGTCGGCGGGCGAAGACTAGGGCTTGGCGAGGGAGTTGATGTCTTTTATTTCGAGGATGGGCTTGGGGAAGTCGCGCAGCGTGGCGCGGATCATGGCGAGAGCCACGTCGCGCAAGGTGCTCACCTGATTCGGCAGAACGGCGTGCACCAGAGGATAGAGCCAGGCGACGGCTTTGTAGGACCACTTGAGATTTTTCTGGCCAGGCATCGCTTTCATGAATCCAGGACGGAAGTTGTAGACCCGTCGGAAGCCGCATTTGATCAGATCGTTTTCGGTTTTGCCCTTCACGCGCGCCCACATAAGGCGCCCTTTCTCGGAGCCGTCGGTCATCGCGCCCGACACATAGATGAAAGTCATCTGCGGACCGAGCTTCGCCAGCGTGCGTGCGAAGTGCAGCGTGGTGTCATAGGTAATCCGGGTGTATTCCGCTTCGCTCATGCCAGCGGAGCTGATGCCGGCGCAGAAAAAGCATGCGTCGTAGCCGGAGAGCTGGCTTGTGAATGCGCTCAGATCCAGAAAATCGGGAACGATGCATTCCTTCAGCTTCGGATGAGCCAATGAATAGTGCTTGCGATTGACGATGAGCACCTGCTCAACGGCCGGATTCTGGAGACACTCGAAAAGCACGCCTTCGCCGACCATCCCGGTGGCTCCGGTGATGATGATTTTTAGCGGTGTGACGGCTGCGCTCATGGGGTCAGATGAAATTCAGCGGAGGAGGCGAATAATCTCGCGGATCAGGTCGGCGAGGATGGGCCAGAGCACGGCGATGATGCCCGCGGCACCGACGGCGCGTTTTGTAACCTGAGGAACGGAGAGCGGGGTCGTCGCAGCGGTCCACCCCGCGCGCGATTGCTGGTGGCGCGCACAGAAGCCGTCTTCGACGGCCCGGCGGTCGCAGCGCTCGCCTGCGGGACCGAAGTAGAGGCAAGGGCCCAGGTTCGGCTGAGTGGTAGCCGTTTGAGAGGTCGCAGCCTGGGCAGGCCCGCGCCGGAAGCCGCGGTCGAGAGTCGCTTCGCTCCCGCTGGCCCGTTTCGGCATGATCAGATCGGCGAGCGGCCCGAGCGTGCGGTGGGGATCGGCCGACAGGAAAGTAGGACGGTCGGGCGATAGGCCTTCCTCTTGGTCGTCTTCCTGGTCTTCTTCCTGCCCTTCCTCCCGGTATTCGTATTCCTCGCGGCCCAAATCCATTCGATCAGGGGCGAAATTGTCCCGGCCGGTCAGCGCATTTCGCGCGTTGCCCTTGCCCCCGCCCGGACCGCGCTCCGGGGCGAAAGCGTCGTACGAACCCTCATTAACGTTTACGCTGCCTGGCACGTCTGTTCGCCCCTTGGCCCGGGTGAAGTAACGCTAATCTAACACCAGGTTCCCTCAATGCAAGAAACGCGAGTTGCGCCGGCCCCTGCCCATCCGGCCCGGATGAAGCTTGAGCCTTATACCGCCGACATCCGGCTGAATTCGCTGACCTTAGGCGTCGACAACATCCATTATGACGTGTTCCTCAGCCCGCGGTTCGTGGAATTCGCGCGGCGCTACCTGCTCGATCTGGTTCGCCAGACCATCAACGTCACGTTGATTTACGGCAAGAATCTGCGGAAAAATACTCCGCCGGAACACGCCGCCTTCCGCAAGATTCTCACCGAAGTGCTGGAAGCCTCCACCAACAAAGCGAAAGAAGTGGGCACGATCGAAATCGACGTGCTGCACCGGCTGGCCATTCTGAAATTTCTGCAGATGGAGCTGGCCAACCAGTTCACCACCACGCTGGTCGAGTGCAAGGATTGGATACGCTCCCGCGGCCAGAATTTCGAGCACAGCGAGCAGGCGCACGTGATGCGCTCGAAAATTTCCGAGATCCAGGCCGACCGCAAGAACATTTTCCGCAAGGTCGGGGAAACCATCGGGCACATCTGGCGCGAGACGGAAGACAACGTTTTGTGGAAGTCGCGCCGCGCGCTTTTCGGCGACGACTTCGGCGACATGTACGAGCTGCTGCAGAACCGCTGCCTTTTCGTGGAAGGCGGCAGCGACGAGTATCTGTTCCTTGAGCACTACGTGCTGCTCGGCAACTTCATGAACGATCCGGACCGCTTCGGCGTGTTCGACGCGCTGCTGATCGATTTTCTGCGCGACCTGGTAATCGATGAAGACAATACCGAGGACCTGAGCCAGGCGCGCAAGACTCTGGAACGTCTGATGGACCAGGCGCGCCACCTGCGCGGGGAGCTCACGCGCACCGAGCAGGAACAGGACGAAATCGCGCCGCGGACAAGCGACACCAGCGACAAATTTACGCAGCTCTTCCGCTTTCGCGGAGGATCTCCCGCGGGCGAGCCCAGCCAGGTCGAGGGTCTGCGGCGACAGTCGGAATCGCTCGAGCGGAACCTGGCGGAACTCGGTCCGCAAATCGAAGCGGCCAAGCAGCGGCTCGAATTTCTCCTCGAGGAGCACAAAGGCCGCCTCGGCGATTATTTGAATCAGCCCGCAAACGCGCGGCGTCTGTTCGACGGCTCGGCGCCTTCCGAGGGTGACGCCACGCAAGAGATGCGCGTGCGGCTATTACAGGAATGGCTGCACCGGCTGGAAGAGCGCGACTTGCTGTTCCACGTGCTGGCCAGCTATGAACTCCGCAAAATTCATGGCGAATATTGTCCGCCCGTTCACTTGCAGCAGCTCAAGAAGGCTCTTGTCTATCGCGAGGAAACCAAACGCGTGGAGCAGATCTTGGAGCAGTATCCCGCGCGAAAGGTTTCGCTCAAGAGGCTCGACGACGCCTCGCGCGCCATTCGCCGCCGGACCCACGAAGACGCTTCGCAGGCGGCGCTGCAGTTCGCCGAGGATTTCATGAAGTTGCGGCGCGACCGCCGGAATTACCAGCACGTGGTGAACTGGATGGAGCGCATCAGCCTGGTGCGTTCCGAGCATTCGCGAATGCTTTCGCGCGCCAACAAAAGTCTCTACGAGTATTTGCATCCGGAGGAAGGCCGGCCAGAGCAGGACCTGGTAATCAACCACGCGGTGATCAAGGCGGACGTGCGCGGCTCAACCGAACTCACCAAGGATTTGCTCGAGCGCGGCCTGAATCCAGCGTCGCACTTCAGCATGAACCTGCACGAGCCGGTGAAGCGCATGCTCGAGCATTACGGCGCGGCCAAGGTTTTCATCGAAGGCGACGCCATCATCCTGGCCATCTACGAGCATGATTCCACGCGCATGACCGGCAAGTGCGTGGCTCGCGCCTGCGTGCTGGCACGCGAAATTCTGGCGGTCACCAACCACTACAACAGCCGCGTGAAAAGCAGCGGGTTGCCGCCGCTCGAATTAGGCATCGGCGTCGCGTTTCAGGATTCCGCGCCGGCGCTGTGGATGGACGGCGACTCGAAAATCATGATCTCGAAAGCGCTGAACCTTTCCGACCGCTTGTCGAGCTGCTCGAAAATGGCCAAGCGCGTGTTCGGCGCGAATCAGTCGCCATTCAATCTGTTTCAAGCGCAGGCCATGATGGACGAAGCCGCCGGCGATGAAGGCGAAATTCCCCTGGTGCGCTACAACCTGAACGGCATCGAGATAAACGAAGAAGGTTTTCAGAAGCTTTCGGGCGAAATCGCGCTGTCGCCCATGACCGGCATTTTCCCCATGCCCTGGGGCAAGGATCGCGTGCAGCTTTTCTTCGGCGAAATTTCCGTGGCGGGATCGCTCGAGCCGATCATCGTGCGCAAGGGATTCATGCGGCAGCTATTGCCCGGCGCGAAAATCGGCGATGCGGGCGCCAAGGCCTACTACGAAGTGTGCACCGATCCGCGATTGGTGGAGCTAGCCCGCAGCAAATTCCCCAAGCCCTCTTCGAAAAACTAAACGTTCCCGGCTATCGGAACTCGATATCTGGTTTATGCGTTGAGCGAAACCGGTCGGCCAAATCGTAGTACGATCCTGCGAAGCGCTGCGCGCTGCTCTCAATGCGAGCGGCGAATTCACCATTTTTGTCGCGCTCGATCCGGATGATGCCAACTCTTCCCATTCCCTCGGGGGGGTAGAACAATTCCATGGGCACGCGGGCCAAACGCCTGCCTTTGTCTCGAATAATCGCGATCCAGAGATAGTTCGCGCGAGACTTAACGAGCTGGCGTAGCGCAGTTTTTATTGGCTCCGTCCGAGATCCGTTTTTTATCTCCACGACGTGAACATCCCCGGAGCCCCCGCGATCAATCGCGATTAAGTCCACTCTCCGCTCATCCAGCCACTCTGCATCAAAAAAGACGGTCGGCACGATCAAGTGGCGCACGAACAATTTCGCGACTACGTCTCGGGCACGGAGTTCGTCTCGATCGCGTTGTGCCGGTGTTCTTGGCTTTTGGCTCTCAGTTGCGCTGTGCAGTTTCATTGCCGTGCTCCAGCATGTCTCTCAGTGCGGGCAATTTCGGGGAATTCCCGATACGCCCAAGATGCAAATCTTGTCGCATGAAGCAAAGATCCGTTGATATCGTCGTCCTTATCCATCTGCGTGTCTCCATAGGATAGCTGACTTTTTCTGGAAAGCAGCCATCGAAGGTGCGTGAGTCCGTCGGCGAGCCGATTCCGCTCTTTGCAGAGCTTCCGCAGTTCGTTAAAGGATTCTGTATGGTTCGTGTCATTGCCTCGCCTTCCCACGCATCCCACGAGAACGGCGTCTGCTAAGGAAATAGCGCTGTGCACAGCCAGCAAGGGGACAGCGGCGGCATATTCGGGGTCGTTTTCTATGAGAACCATCGTTCGAAAGAGAGCGTCGGCTCGATCGCGATGATGCGGCATCCGGCTTCGCGAAACATTTTTCATTTCAGATGTGTCTCAGCGCGTAGCGGCCTTTGACGCCGTCGCGTCGTAAGCGATTTTCCCGCCCACCATGGTCAGCACCGGCGTGATGGCCTTGATCTGATCCTCCGGCACGGTCAAATAGTCGCGGTCGATCACCACCAGATCCGCCAGCTTGCCGGGCTGGATCGATCCGAGATCATCTTCGTGCATCACGAAATAGGAATTGCTGCGCGTGTGTGCGACGAGCGCCTCTTCCCGCGTGATGGTCTGATGATTCACCACTCGTCCGCCCAGCATTTTGCCGGTCACCGCGAACCACAGCGTGGTGAACGGCTTGTACTGATTCACTTCCGTGGTGTCGGTATGAAATCCCCAGTGGATGCCGCTGTCCTGAATCATGCGCAGCGGCGGCATGTCGTAGGAGCGCTCTCCATGCGCGCGATTGAAAATCGCGCCCATCACCGGCGGAATGGCGCGCACTGCCGCCCACATGCCCAGTTTCTTCATGCGCTCCAGGTCGTTCGCGGAAACCTGGTCCATGTGCGCGAAAGCCCAGCGCAGGTTGCGGATGGGATATTCCTTGTTGATGATCTCGATCTGGTCGAGAAAAGCCGGAAACGTTTCGGAGATGGTCGCGTGCTGCTGCAGCGGCATTCCGCGCCGGGCCACTTCGGTGGCCATGGCGCGCCAGTTCGCCATTTGCTCCGCGGTGTAGCTGGTGTGCGGCTGCAGCATGTTGTCGCTGTAGGCGATGGTCTCGCCATACATCACGTCGTCGATGTAGTTGTCGCCCTGAAACAGCTTGATGCGATCGATCTGCGCAATCGCACGCTGCAGCGCTTCGGGCCCTTCCCCCGCTGCGCCGCCGAAGGGCGCCGAAACCATGCACATGAATCGGAACGTGAGCTTGCCTTGCCGCTTCTGCTCCTGAAAAAACTCCGTCGCCTCCTGCGGACACCCGGAGATTCCCGCGGTGGTCAGCCCGGCGCGATTCAGGTCCGCCACCAGCGCCATGGCATTTCTGCCGAACGAATCTTTCGGCTGCGGCGGAAGCTTTCCAGAGATGCGGGCCAAGCCGGGATCATTCACGCGACCCGTCGGTTTTCCCGATGCGTCTCGCTCGATCCATGGATCATTCATCGCGGCTAATCCCATGGCTTCGATGCCAGGCGTGTTCAGAAACCCGCAGCACCGCGAAAATTGCAGATACACCGGATTATTCGGCGCGGCCTGGTCCAGTTCCTGGCGCGTGAGCGGCGTCGGATTGTCCGCGAACTGATCGTAGGACCATCCGCCCAGGTTGAACACCCATTTCCCCGGGCCAAGCTCCTTCGCCTTCCGGCTTACAATTTCGAGCGCCTGCTGGCGCGACTCGATATCGTCGAAGCGCGCCTCCACCGCCCAGGTTTCCGCCGCGCGCATCAGGTGTGCGTGCGCATCGATGAATCCGGGCACCACCGCCATGCCGCCCAGGTCGATGCGGCGCGTTCCGGGACCCGCCAGCTTGGCGATTGCTTGGTTGCTGCCTACAGCGATGAATCGGTCTCCGCGAATGGCAATCGCCTGCGCAATGCTGAAGGAATCGTCCACGGTGATGATTTTGCCGTTGGTCAGCACCACGTCAGCCATCGGTTGCTGCTGCGAACGAACAATTTCAGGAACCATCGCAGCGCCGAGCGCGATAATAAAAAGAGCCAGCTCAGCCGTTTTTCGCGCGTTTCGCATTGAAAATTCTCCCCGGGCGCCGTTGCGCCAAGCTATCTATCTTCGTTGTCGAGAAATAGGCTCAGAGCAATTAATTTTTAGGGATTCCGGTTATCTCAACGATGAGGGCAGCCGGGCCAACAACAAGGGCGGCGTTTTCCGTCTACAAGCCCCGTGCGCGTCCTCTCGATCCGGCGGCTCCTCGTCTCCGGCTTTTTAGCAGACTCAATCCAACATATCCACTCATTGCGCGCGAGCGGCGTAATATCCTCCCACGCTGCTAGTGCCTTCGGGTCAGTAGCCAGAGTTTTTCGCAAATCCGTTGGCATTTTGTGTACGGCACCGGCGGCGATCTCTTTTGGGGCCATAGATTTTAAAAGATGACTCCATGTCGGTCTTTGTGCTTAATAGCGGATCACACTTCAGCCGCTTAGTAAATCCGTAAGTGAATGGCTCCTGACCCTGGTCGAGCCCAATGCGGGGTTCGTGGATGCTGGGGCAAGGATGTTGCGGCCCACAGTAAACAGCGGAACAAAGGTGGCGCAGACGTTCGCTCGTCCTCCCACTGCGAAAATCCGTTTGCTTATGTTATTACAGACAGCGGAGGCGAAAGGGTTCCGGTGAACCTCACGGTCTTCAAAACTGCTGACTCTGTCCTTTGCGGCCAGAGTGGTGGGTTCGACTCCCACACGCTTCCGCCAACTCTTTTGTTTCAGTCGGTTACGGGCGAATTTGAGTGACGTTGCAGTTGAAGTAATGATCGGCCGAGTTCCGACTTTTTCCATTGTGCGTCGCGCTGAGATTCTGGAATCAAGTGCGCATACACTCGCAATGTTGTTCTGACGTTACTGTGCCGAAGTTGGCTCTGCATAACCGTGAGTGGCACGGACGCCTCGGCCAGCCCGGTCGTTTGTTTTTTCATCCTGATGATCACGAAATTCTCTGTTTGCGAGGATACAAAGACCTGCAACAACATGCCCCTGAGTGATGTTTTAGATGTGACAGATGGGAGCCCTCGATCGTTCCGTTCTGGAAGCCGATTTGAGCATCAACGCTGTGGCCACACCAGCCGCGCAGAGCGCCGCGAGGAAAAAAGAAATATCATTGAATGCTGAATCCTTGCATTCCGATAAGACGTATGCAGCGTTCGGCACATGCGATGTGGGTTGTTGTTGATACCAAGCCGTCGCGAAAACTGTCCGAATATGAATTTCTTTTGTTCGTACCTTCGCGAAAGGCCCGCATCACCTCAAATCGCTCGTAAGTTTGCCGCAACATTCCGGGCGTTCGGGTAAGGCGGAACGATCCCAACCGCCGCCGAGGGCTTGAATCAAGAGGACAGCGCTGGCCATGCGACGTCCTAGAATATTGACTGCCGTGACCTGGTCGGCAAGCGCAGCGTTTTGTGCGGTGATTACCTCAAGATAAGTCGTAACTCCCCCTTTGTAGCGTTTGATCGAGAGGTCCAACGATTGTTCAGCGTCCTGAACTGCACTATCCTGCACGTGGGCTTCCTGTTCCAGAATCCGCAGCGATGCCAAGTTATCCTCGACTTGTTGGAAAGCGGTGAGCACCGTTTCGCGATAGGTTGCCACGGTGTTTTCATAGGAAGCCTTTGCTTCATCGACGCCAGCGCGCCGGCGTCCCACATCAAAAATCGTCAGCAAGGCCGATCCTCCCGCCGACCATAAAGCGCCCGGCCCTTGCAGGAGCGTAGTAATGGTGCCACTTTCAAATCCGCCGGAGGCTGTTAGATTGAAAGCAGGATAATAGGCAGCCTCTGAAACTCCAATTTGCGCATTCGCAGAGGCCATCATCCGTTCTGCGGAGGCGATATCGGGCCGTCGTTCCAGCAATTCAGAAGGCACACCCGGCGGAATGGGCGGTGGTGGCGTCGTCAGCGGCAATGGTGGAAGACTGAACTCGGCCGGAGGTTTGCCAACCAGCACTGCCACAGCGTGTTCGTATTGGGCACGTGCCACGCCGACATCGATTGTTTGGGCTTGTGTTGTTTCCAGTATGGTTTTGGCCTGCGCGACTTCAACTTCAGATCCGACTCCTCCCGCGAACTGTGCTTCGGTCAATTGCTGCGCCTGTTCGTACTGGGTCACAGTAGTACGCAACAATTGTTCCTCGGCATCGAGGCTGCGAGTTGCGAAGTAATCAACAGCCAGGTCGGCGTGCATACTGAGATTTACAGTTTGAAGATCGGCGGCACTGGCTTGAGCTTGCGCGCGGTATGACTCAACATTTCTGCGGACCCTTCCCCAGACGTCGGCCTCGTACGAAACGTCGATTGGTAAAACGAAGTCGTTAACTGTTATTCCGCTATATATCGAGTTTTGAGGCGGCCGGTTATTGGAATACCTCTCGCGGACGGCAGAAGGCGCTGCAGCGATGGTCGGGTAGTAGTCTGCGCGATAATACCTGAGCACCGCGCGTGCCTCGGTGTACTGAGCCAAAGCCGCCTTCAGGTTTTGATTGGACACGTTGATCTGCTGTTCCAGCGCGTTGAGCTGGGGATCCTGAAAGATTCCCCACCAATTTCCGCCGAGATTTTGGTCATTCGGCTGAGCCGGCTTCCAGTTCTCGGCCTCTTTATAGGTCGGAGGAGTTTCGGCTGGAGGGGTATGGTAGTTGGGGCCAACCGTGCATCCGCTCAACAGAAGCGTAAATACGAGCACAGTTTCCGCCCCGTGTGCTGGCCGCGAGTTCTCCACCAGAATCTGCTTTCGAGCGGCTTTCACTTGATATCTCCCGGCAGTGTTGCTTGAACAATACGAACTTCCTGCCCCTGAACAATTGAGTCGGGCGGGTTGATGATGACCTGGTCATCCTGTTTGAGACCGGAGACAATCTCAATCCGATCGCCAAAATCATGCCCAGGAATCACAGGAGCGAGCACGACCTTTCCATTTCTTACAACGCCGACACGCAAACCCTGCGAACGGAATATTAGAGTGTTCACCGGAAGCAAGAAGGTCGAGGCCTGCGTCGGTATGGCCAAGTGAACCTCTGCATAAGAGCCCGTGAGAAGCGTGCCTGTAGGATTGTTCACATCAATTTCGACCAGCAGGGTGCGGGTGGTCACGTTAATCGCATCGGCGGTACGTACCAGTCTGCCTTGAAATTTGCGTCCCGGAAATTCAGCCAGGCTGAGTTCTGCGGTCATGCCGTCTTTGATTCCTCGCGAGTATTCCTCGGGAACGTTTACATAAACCCGCAGCGTTCCTGGTTGGGCAATGTGAAAGAGGTCAGTCTTCACGCCACCAGCGCTGCCCGAGTTAATCAGGTCGCCGATATCCGTGTTACGAGCAGTGATAACTCCGTCGAACGGAGCGTAGATCTTTTCAAAAGACACCAGCGCGGCATATTCATCTACCGCTGCCTGGTCTGCTGCAACAATCGCCTTATTCGCATTGTAGGTGCCAGCTGCATTGTCAGCGTCCTGCTGGGATACCGCATTGCTTTTCAAAAGCCCCTCATAGCGGTTTTTGGTAATGGAAGCGAGGTTCAGATTTGCCTCCGCAGTCAACAAGTTACTTCGAGCCTGCTCGAGTTGCTGGTCGACTTCCGGCGTTTCGATCTCCGCTAGTAGCTGCCCTTTCTTCACATGCGCGCCAATATCGAAGTACCACTTTTTTAGATAGCCGTTCGTGCGGGAATAAATCGGTGAAGTGATGAAGGGCTGTACGTTTCCGGGAAGGATTATTTCCTGGGCGGGCGCGGTGCGCTCCGGAGAAACAACCGAAACCGAAGTGATTGCCATCTGCGCCGTTTCTGCACCCAGGGTTGTGCGGGTCCTGATACGGGACCAGATCCCCGATATCAAGAGAGCACAAACGCCGATCACTACAATGGAGACCACCGACCAGTATTTGTGCTGATGTTGCCTTTCCTTAGCTTCTTCTGGGAGTACTTGCCCGTCGATCTGTCTTACATCTTCAGTTTGCGGCAACATGGGAGCTCCATAGCTGGTGCCTAACGCTTGATTTCACTTTTGGCTTGATGGGAGCGGGAACTGTGCAACAGGCTGAAAAATACCGGAACAAAGAACAGCGTTGAAACCGTGGCGAAAAGCAGTCCACCAATAACCGCACGGCCGAGAGGCGCATTCTGTTCACCGCCATCGCCCAGCCCAAGGGCCATGGGCACCATGCCGATGATCATGGCCAGCGCGGTCATCAGCACGGGCCGAAAACGCGTGAAACCCGCCTCGAGTGCCGCGCTATTTGAATCACTGCCTGTTTCCATTTTCTCGGTGGCAAAGCTCACCACCAAAATGCTGTTGGAGGTTGCGACGCCCATGCACATGATTGCTCCCATCAGCGCAGGTACGCTTAAAGTCGTGTGGGTTATGAACAAGAACCAGGCTATGCCGGCGAGCGCTGCGGGCAGCGCAGAAATCATGATGAAGGGATCCAGCCAGGACTGGAAGTTGACTACGATCAGGAGATATACGAGCACGATCGAGAACGCCAGTCCGCTCAGAAGGCCAACGTACGATGAGCGCATGGTCTGAACCTGTCCCCGCATTACCACTCGGGAACCGCGGGGCAACTGATCATGTGTGGCGTCTATGATCTGATCGATGTCCCGGGCCACCGCACCCAGGTCGCGTCCCGCGGGAGCGCCGAAGATGTCAATCACCGGCGCTACGTTGTAATGAGAGACTACAGCCATCCCCGTCCCTCGTTGCGGCGAGACCAGACTGGCCATGAGCGACGGAGGAGCCGTTGGATCTGTCCCTGTGACTGGAACGTTCTCCAGGTCCTGTAAAGTGTCCTCGCGATATTGCGGCGTCTGAGTCGCGATTTGATAGCTAACACGATTCCTTGGGTCAACCCAGAAAGTGGGTGAAGTCTGAAAGCTGCCGCTTAATGAGACCAAGAGATTCTGCGCAATATCGTGAGCCGTAAATCCAAGCTCCTCCGCTTTCGTGCGTTCGACCCTGAGATTGATAAATGGCTCGTCAAAGGGCTGCTGGATACGCAGATCTGCTGTTCCCGTAACGTGTCTCATTCTTTCGAGCAGAGCATCCGCATAGAGTCGATTTCCCTCCAGGTCATTTCCCACGACCTGCACGTCTATGGGAGCTGGTAAGCCGAAATTCAGGATTTGGCTGACCATGTCCGCCGGCAAGAAGGCGAAGATCACTCCCGGGAAATGTTGGGGAAGCGTCAGACGGAGCTCGTGAATATAGCCGTCGGTGGGATGGTGTTTAGCGGACAACGTCACGAGAATGTCGGCGTCAGATGTCCCGACTGGCGCCGAGTTACTGTAAGAGAGATTGATGCCGCTATAGGGTAGACCTATGTTGTCAATCACATTGTGCACTTCGCTCTGGGGAATCTGCTGGCGAATAAACTGTTCAACCCGATCGCAGAGGTTGGCTGTTTCCTCGATGCGCATTCCGGTGGGAGCACGCATATGAAGTTTGAAAGAACCGCTATCCACACTGGGGAAGAAGTCCTGGCCCAGCCAAGGGATTAGAACTGCCAGAGATCCGAGGCAGATCGCGAAGAAGGCAATCAGGAAAACGACCCGGTGGCGAAGACAAGCCTCAAGAAGGCTTCGATGGCCCCTCCTGAATGTTTCAAAGCCCTTTTCAAAACGCCGCTGAAGGCGTACCAAAGGATTACGAACGTGGACATCCGCGGACTCCCTGTTATCCCCTCGTAATAAGTATTTGGCCATCATTGGAACGATGGTTCGGGAAAGCAGGTAGGAGGCCAGCATGGCGAAAACAACTGCTTCCGCGAGCGGCACAAAGAGATACCGGGCCACGCCGGAGAGCAAGAACATCGGGGCAAATACAATGCAAATCGATAGCGTGGATACAAAAGCAGGTGTTGCTATTTGCGCGGCGCTATCGAGAACTACTTCGTCCATTGCCTTATCCGGTTCCGCCTCGCGATTTCGATTGATGTTTTCGACCTCAACTGTCGCATCGTCCACAAGGATGCCCACAGCCAGAGCGAGTCCACCCAGGGTCATGATATTGATGGTCTCGCCGAGCGCACTGAACACGATGATAGAGGTCAGAATTGCCAGAGGGATCGAGGTTGCGATGATCAAAGTGCTTCGCCAACTGCCGAGGAAGGTGAGAATCATGAAAGCGGTCAGGCATGCGGCGATCAGTGTTTCTCTGACGACGCCGCTGATCGCGCCACGAACAAAAATGGATTGATCGGCCAGGGGTTCTATCTGTAGCTGCGGCGGGACGGTCGTCTTGATTTGAGGCAGAAGAGATTTGATACCTGAAATTACGTTCAGTGTTGACGCGTTGCCCGCTTTTTGAATGGTCAGCAGAACGGAGCGCTGTCCGTTGACGCGCACGATATTGGTTTGCGGGGGAAAGCCATCGCGCACCCAAGCAACGTCTTGGATGTAGATGGTCGTACCATCGATCGTCTTGACCGGGATCCTGTTTAGCTCAGCAATGGTCTGCGGTGCCGCGTTCGGAACGGAAACATCGTATTCCTTCGCCCCAATTTTTGACGTCCCCGTAGGCAAGATGAGATTTTGAAGGCTGATTGCATTGACTACATCCAGCGCAGACAGACCCTTCGACTGCAGCGCTGTGGTATTGAGATCCACCTGCACCTGGCGTTGTTTACCGCCATAGGGGTAAGGGACTGAAGCTCCCGGAACAGTGATGAGCTGCGTCCGAATGAAGTTCAGGCCATAGTCATTTAATTGCTGCTCGGACAGACCTTGCCCCGAGAGTGCCAACTGAAGGACCGGTACGCTTGACGCGCTATAGGCAAGAATGAGAGGCGGGGTGGTTCCCGCAGGCAACTGCCTCAGCTGAGTTTGCGAAACAGCTGTAATTTGGGCGATGCCTTGTTGAATGTTGGCTGTCGGCTGCAGAAAGACCTTGACGACAGCAACTCCGTACAGAGATTGCGATTCGATGTGCTCGATATTGTCGACGGTAGTGGTAAGCGCCCGCTCTGTAACGCTGACGATGCGATCGGCCATATCTTCAGGTACGAGACCGTTATAACTCCAGATGATGCTCACCACCGGAATATCGATATTCGGGAAAATGTCTGTGGGCGTGCGAACGATCGCGAGGCCGCCAAGAATGAAGATCAGGATCGCGAAAACGACGATGGTGTACGGTTGCTTTAGTGCCAGCCTGACAATCCACATGATTCACGTTCCCAACTTTCGCTTGCGATTTGCTTCGTGCAGCTTTTCTTGCCTCGCACCGTGAAGATGCAGCCAGGGTGCCAACTGGAAAGCTTTCAGAAATCGACGGAAACAAAGCCTTTGAGAAGACATATCTGAAATTAAGCAGAGGACGATGTGGAGGGAGGAGTCCAGTTCATTGGATTGATTGTCAACACGTTGGCATGGCGTCGTGTGAGCTGAAGAACACCCAATGCCTTTTGCTCTACTGGGCTGGCTCTTCAACGGAAGTCTAATTCTGCGTGTTGAAAGATTGTCGCTGCATACAACGGAAATGCTGGAATAAGTGGAAAGCAAGAAGCGGAGGGACTCTTGGACGTAGTGCGGACGCGGCGCCTGTTACTATCGATCTAATGGAACATCCGTGGCGACATCATTGGAACTCTGCCCGGAAACGGGATCTTTGTTGGAGCGTGAGATGCCAAGCCGTTGCATGCGGAAGTAGAGGGTGGAACGCTTGATCCCGAGACGAGCAGCGGCACCATTGGGGCCTGAGACAACCCATCGGGTGCGTTCGAGAGTTTTGCGGATGTGGTCTCGTTCCGCTTCCTCGAGGGTAATTGCTCCCAACGATTCCGTTTCGGCGGAACGCTTTAGTTCGGCTAGAGGGGCATGCAAAACAGTCCCGGAAGTCAAGATTACGCTCCGCTCAATAAAATTCTGCAGCTCACGAATGTTCCCGGGCCATTGATGCATGCTGAGCGCGGACATTGTTGCCGGAGCGAGGTCTTCGATTTGTTTACCCATCCGGCGGCCATAAAGCTCGACAAAATGCTGCACTAAGGCCGGAATGTCTTCGCGACGCTCCCGCAAGGCGGGTAGCAGGATGGGGAACACGTTTAAACGGTAGTAGAGATCGCTGCGGAATTTACCTTGCTTAACCATACTTGCAAGGTCTCGGTTAGTCGCCGCCACAAGCCGGACGTCCACCTGGTGAGTCCGGGTGCTGCCCAAAGGCTCGAATTCCTGTTCCTGCAATACTCGCAGCAGTTTAGGTTGCAGTGCCAAAGGAATATCGCCGATCTCGTCCAGAAACAGCGTCCCTTTATTCGCCATTTCGAAGCGGCCGATCTTTTGCGCGATGGCGCCTGTAAAGGCGCCTTTTTCGTGGCCGAAGAGTTCGCTCTCCAGCAGGTCGAACGGAATGGCGGCACAATTCAGCTTTACGAACGAACGCCCGCATCGTGAGCTGATGTTGTGAATCGCGCGGGCAATCAGCTCCTTTCCCGTTCCGGTTTCTCCCTGGATCAACACAGTAGAATCGGTGGGCGCCACTTGCTCAACTTGTTCGAGTACAGCCTCCAGAGCGGGGCTGTTGCCTATAAGTTGCTCGAATCGACCTTGATTGCGGTCCAGGTCAGCGGATGCGACTCTTCCGGCAGCTGCCACAGAACACCTCCTGGTGCATGGGGTGACTTCCGTCCGTCACCGGCTCAGCTCTCGAGTGCGACTCGAACACTCTCGAGCAGGGTTTCTTCGTCAAAGGGTTTTGCAAGGAAGTCCACCGCTCCGGCTCTCAACGCCTGCATCCGCATTCTTTCGTCGCCGTGTGCCGTTATGAAGATGATCGGGATCCTGCACTGCTCAGCGTTCAGCTTAGCCTGGAGTTCAAGACCGGACATTCCTGGCATACGGATATCCGCGATGAGACATGCAGCCTGCCGCTGTTGGCCGGACTCCAGGAATTCTTCCCCCGACACAAAAACCTGCGCTGGGAACTCTGCCGCTTTCAACAAGCCCTGCAGAGCGCTGCGCATCGAATCATCGTCATCGACGATGGCAACCAGTCTAGAGTTCATGTGAGTGTCCATGGCGCCACTTTACAAATGTGGTCACAAACGACGCAATTATGCCTTGGTATAAGGTCCTAATACCTCCAGTTCAAGAAGTAGCTTTTTTTGAGAGCCTGTATCAGGGGCAACCGGAATTGACACGGAAAAGCGATCTGTAGAATCCGGCTTTTGCAGTGACAGCCGGGTTAAGTCTTCTCAGTGGCAATCTCAAGCTTTGCGGCCATTCCAACCAACTCCGCCAGAGACTTAGCTTTCATCTTCCGCATCACGTGGCCCCGATGGACTTTCACGGTGATTTCGCTAGTGCCGAGATCAGACGCTACTTGCTTATTGAGCATGCCCGACACCACCAGGGCCATAACTTCGCGCTCGCGAGCGGTAAGCGTTGCATAACGCTTTTTCAGCTCGGCGAGCTTACTCTGCTTTTCGCGGGCTATTTGGTCGCGCTCCAAGGCCTGGTGAATCGCATCGAGCAAATCCTGATCCCTGAAGGGTTTCGTGAGGAACTCCACCGCGCCGGATTTCATCGCCTTCACCGTCATCGGAATGTCTCCATGCCCGGTGATGAATATAATAGGTATATGAATGCCCGCGTCAGCCAATTGGCGCTGAAAATCCAGGCCGTTTACGCCGGGAAGGCGCACATCTAGAACAAGGCAACTGGCCTTTTCTGGCCGTTTGCTAAGCAGGAAATCTTGTGCCGTCCCGAAGACTTCCGAGCGCAAGCCAACCGATTTCAAGAGTCCTTGAATCGACACACGCACACCCGCATCGTCGTCAATAATGAAGACCATGGCGGCGGCTCCGGATGTCATCCTTGTGCCTCGAGCTGGGTGGGCAAAGTGAAGTAAAAGTTCGCGCCGCGCGGAACATTGCCTTCGGCCCACAAACGGCCCCCATGTGATTCAACAATAGAGCGACTGATGCGAAGCCCCATGCCAGTGCCGTCAGTCTTGGTCGTGAAAAACGCGTTGAAGATCTGTTCGGTTCGGTCTGGAGGCAATCCTACCCCAGTGTCGCTGACCAAGACTAAAAGATGTTCGTTTTGTGGTTGTTCCGATTTTACGGCCAGCTCTCGCTTCCCATCCACATCCCTCATGGCTTCGATACCGTTGAGCATGAGGTTCATCAGCACTTGCTGCAATTGAACGCGATCAGCCCTGATTTGGGGAAGATTTGTCGCCAGATGCGTCCGCAACGATATGGAATATTTTGTTGCCTCGCGGTTCAGAAGCACAGTCATCTCTTGAATGATTTCGTTTACATCTACTGATTCCCACTGCGGCGCACCTTTTTTAAAGAGCAGGCGCATTCTATTGACAATTTCGGCTGCTCGCGTTCCGTCTTTCACGATTCTCAGGGCGGCCGCACGCGCTTCCTCGATATCAGGGTGATCGCGCGTAAGCCATCGTAAGCAAGTGTTGGCATTCGTGACCGATGCCGCAATCGGCTGATTCACCTCGTGGGCCAAGGAGGCAGTCAGCTCACCCAAGGTGGTCATCCGGTTTACGCGCGCGAGGTCTGCATACGCCTGCCGCAATTTCTCGCGCTCTTCTTCCGCCTGTTTGCGTTCGCTCACGTCCATCATGGTACCCACAAACTCAACGAGTTCCCCGGATGGACTAAGAACGGGATGACCGATCACATGGATGCTCTTTATGTCGCCGCCGGAATGAATGATTCGGTAATCCAGCTCGTACTCCGTCTTCTCACGGCGTGCCTTCTCGATCATTTCCCTGACCCTGGATTGATCATCCGGATAGATGCGTTGCAAGAACGTTTCGAATCGTGGTGGCCCATCGTCCGCATCAAAACCTGCCACGCGGTAGAATTCTTCGGACGCGTACCTCATCTCGTCGGTCGCGGCGTCGCGCGCCCAGCTGCCTGTGTGGCTGAGCCTTTGCGCTTCCGCCAGATACCCCTCGCTTCGCCGAAGCGTCTCTTCCACCTTCTTGCGCCCGGCAATTTCGGCTTTCAGTTCCTCATTGGACCGAGTCAATTCCGCGGTTCGCTCCGCCACTTTCCGCTCAAGCTCATTTCGCGTGTGTGCGACCTGGGCCATTACAAGCGCAAAGATCAGAAACACGAGGTCATAAATGGCGCGAGCTACGATGCTGGTATCAGGCTCAAAGAAATAAGTGCGGACAATCGATGAGAGTATCGCCGCGAGTATGCCCGGCATTGTCCCGCCGTACCAGAACGTGATAGCGATAGCGGATAGCGCGAGTGCGCTGAACGGTTGAGGCAAATGAAAGTAGATGAATAACTGCGTCAGAGCGCGTGCTGCTGCGACCGAGACGAAAGCGAATCCATAACGCACGAGAGCTGGCGCTGGTCTCTGTCTAATCGGTTTCGCCTTGTCTGGGTACGCCATGGCCTAGGTGCGTGCCGCTCTCGGGTGCGGTCTTGCGTTGACGAGCTGAATCCCGGTAACTATAACTCGGTTTCGCCAGGCTTCCCAGCAGCCTCGCACTCTGCCAGGAAGTTACTGGCCTTGCCCGAAATGAGCTTGCCTGCCTGAAGCTTTCCGTTGCTGGAGGAAAATGTGCCGTGAAATGTCCGAAGGAAGAATGCTGGTAGATCGAAGCGAGCTAATAAATTTCATCGCCAGGCGTTCTTGAGTTTTGCAAAAGTGACGGGAATCTCTCCCTGTTTGAAAGGATTAATCGGACGCTGACTCGCCGATCATGAGACTCGCAAACAGGAACGGCATTGAATTTTGACCCGGCGCGGAATTGGCCGGCTGAGAGTCGCCCATCGTCTTTTGTGACTGCGGTTGATTCAGCATCTGGCGAAGCACTTTTGCGAGCCTGGTGCGGCCTCGGGTAAGGCGAGACTTCAGTGCTGGTATCTGAATGTGGAGTGTTGAAGCCGCTTCCCGGACGGACTGTCCGTCCAGGTCAACCAACCGGACGGCTTCCTGCAACACCGGCGACAGTCTCTTCAGAGATTCGTGCAGGATGCCGCGTAACTCACGGTCTCTGTAAATATCTTCGGGCCCGGGCCCTCCTTGCACGAGTTGATCGGCCAGGCTAATTTCCCCCTCTTCAGCTTTTTGATCGAGTGAAACCAACGGGTGCCGTGCTTTCCGCCGCAGTTGCGAACCAGCCGCGTTGCGCACAATCGCCGTCAACCACGTTGAAAACTGCGCACGACCCTCGAATTGGTCGATGTGTTTGCAAGCGGACACCCAGGCATCCTGAACAGCGTCCTCAGCGTCAGCAGGATTGCCAACCCGGCGCAGAGCCGTTCGATATAGCATGGCCGAACACCTCGCCAGGTCTCCCTTGAAACTCTGACCTGAACCGGCAAAGGCAGCGTTGATGTTGGTTGCCATGACTTTTCTCCTCTCCTATGGCTTCTAGTGAAGACTCGTTATGCATGGCACGGCGCGTTCCGAATCGCGAAAGTTTCACCTCGCAATGGGATCCGGTTTGAAATCAACTCGTTCGAGTCAAGTCGGAAAGCAATTCGAGGGTAGAAGCCCCGCAAGGAAGTCCAAACGGCTGTCAGTCTGTCAGGATGTGGGCGCGTTCACCTGCACAGGAGCGCTGTTTAGATTCGATGAATTGCTAAGACTTTGTTGGGATCTTCACGGGACTTGAGTGCGCGGGCACGTGCAGTTGAAGGAGCTCTGAAGGAGCTATCGGCTCGAAGGAGGGCGGCAAGGTCGTTTTCCTTGGTCACTTGCCGTCCTCAAGAGTTTCGAACCGGAAGCCAAAGGACGGGAGGCTACGCTACATCGCGGATTTGCCGAAGCGGGGGCGCCATGAATTCGGGACCGATTGGATTGGCGATCGTTCGCAGCAGGATCTGATCAATTATCGCTTGCGTATCCGCGTCGAGGTTCCAGTTGAGAGCACCCGTCACGGCTTCCAATTCTGCAGGATGGCGCGCGCCCCACAACGCGGCGGTGATTCCGGGCTGGTCCAGCACCCACCGAACGGCAAGATCCATCACGTGTTTTCCGTATCTTCTTTGTGCCAGGTCATCCAGTTGTTGAACCGCGTTCAGATATTGCATGTAGCGCGGCGGCTGAAATTTTGGATCGGACTGGCGAAGATCGTCGCCAGTGAATTTCGTTTCCGGCCGCATTTTTCCGGTCAAGAGTCCCCGGCAGAGAGACCCGTAGGCGAAAGCGCTTAGATTGTGTTCGCGCACGTAAGGCAGTACGTCTCGATCAACTTGCCGCTCGAAGAGGTTGTATGGAGGCTGAACGGTGTGCAATTCAGAGACGGACATAAACCTGTTCATCTGCTCGGGCGAATAATTGCTCACACCGATTGCTCGGATCAGACCCTCCTTGTAGAGAGCTTGCATGGCCCGGGCGGTTTCTTCGATTGGAACGGCCAAATCCGGCCAATGGACCTGGTAGATGTCGATGTAATCCGTGCGAAGACGTCGCAGCGAATCTTGGACCTCTCGCCGGAGCCGATCGGGCGACGAGTTCCGCGAAATCAAGCCGTCGTGCCATTCGAGTCCGGCTTTGGTCGCGATGAAAACCTTTTCCCGATGCCCCCGCTCCTCAATTGCCTTTCCGACGATTTCTTCGGAAACGCCGAAACCGTAAACGGGTGCTGTGTCGATCAGATTGATGCCCTGATCGAATGCGGCGTGAATGGTGCGGATGGATTCCTTTTCGTCAGTCCCGCCCCACATCCAGCCGCCGATGGCCCAGGTGCCGAGCGCAATTCGCGAAACGTTCATGTTTGTGCCGGAAATTGCTGTGTATTCCATCATGGTTGTCCTTTCAGCGTCGAATTCCTAATTGCGAAAAAACATCGTATTGAATCTGGAGACATGATCACCTTTGTCCATCCCCGTTGTTACTCAAATGCGCCTTTTTTTCCATTTGCAGAATCACTGCGGAAAAATCCTGCTCCGGCCCTTCGTCTGATTGCCTTGCATTGATCTCAAAAGCAGCGCCTGCGGCGGGCATTTGAGCGCCCACGGCGGTGGCCAGGCTCAGAATCAGTCCGAAATCCTTGTTCATCAACCGAATCGGAAATTGCGGGCTGTAGTCGCTCTTCATCGCTCTTTGCAGTTTGCCTACATGAGCTGGAGCGACCACGGCAGTCTGGGCCAATACGTCCAGCAAGCGATTGCGATCGAGACCTGCCTTCTCGCCGAGTGCCACAGCTTCAGCGATTGCCTGCATTCCGATTCCCAACAGAGCGTTCACAACAAGCTTCATCGTCGCCCCGGAGCCGCTCGGCCCTACGTAAAAATATCTTTGGCCAATGACACGGAAGATCGACTCGGCGGCGTCAAAGCATTCCTTATTTCCGCCCCCGAACAGCGTCAACAAACCCTTTTCTGCGACGGGAGTACTCCCCGACATGGTCACGTCGAGAACTTCGACGCCATGCTCTGAACCGAGTCTCGCAAGTTCCCGCGAGGTCGAGGGATCAACCGTGCTGAGGTCGATGACGACCGTGCCGCGGCGAGCATGGGCGAACACCCCCTCGGGTCCCCGATAAATGTCCAGGACCGCTTCATCGGTTGGCAGGCAGGACAAAACGACGTCACAACTGGAAGAAAGTTCGGCAATATTTTGTGCGACCCTGCCCCCATATTGAATGAGATCCTCTGCCTTGGTGCGATTTCGGTCGTATGCTAGCAGTCTGAATCCGGATTCAAGCAACCTGCGTGCGATCGGCCGGCCCATGTAGCCGATTCCGACAAATCCAAGCGTATCTTTTTGCTGCGTGATTGCTTTCATGATGTCTCGCCTTTGCGCTGAGTCGCGATTTCGATTTCAACTTTCACACCGGTAGAAAGCACGCGCTGTACCCTTCACAACGAAAACCGTTTGTTCATGCAAGATATTGGCAGCCAGGAAGATAACGAGCGAAACCGGGAGACTTCGAGTGTTCGCTTGCGAGAGTTGCGTGTTGAATCCGCTGGACACTGTCAGTCTGTTGGAGACTGGAGATCTCTTCCGGCGAGGCTCTCCCCTCCGGCGCAAATCGGTTCTTTTGTGTCTCTTGGAGATCCAAAACACGCTCAAAATAAGGGCGAAGTCAGCGAGGCAGAAAGTCAGCTCGGCGAAGAATTCGGCACAATCGCGTTAAGGCTAGTCGCGGACAGAACACTACGAAAAGCTCAGCACCGCGTCAGCAATGCCCGTGGTTTCCATCACACGAGCCCGACAGTACGTTCGATCATTTTCGATTGGACGCAGCGGTGTGGCTTAAGCTCCATACATACGCTGCGAGCGCCGAAACGTGCTCGGGTGTAAGTTGCGCCCCACCCATCGGCGGCATGGGGCTGCGGTATTCTTTTGGTTGCGGCACGCCCTCGGTTATCGTTCGAGTAATTCCGGCATAGCTCCCATCGCTCCACAACCATTTTTTGTCCTGGCCTGCTAGAGCGGGGGCCAAAGGGGTTCCCTGTCCTCCATCACCATGGCAGCCCGTGCACGCCGCTCCGCCCACTTCACCGTGGTATATGCGCCCACCGAGGGCAACCATTTCTCTCGTCGCCCCTGCAGGAACGGGGATGTTCACGGCCGCGGCCGCACCAGCGTCTGGATGTGTGCCCTCGGGCGGTTTGGCAGCTTCCTCAACGGGTTTACCAGCGGGGGCCGTCAAACTTGGACATGGCCTAACTTTCGCAGCGGCGCCTTCGGAGCCACCACGATAGACAATCCGATAGATTCGCCCGCCCACGTCGTCGGAAACATAGAACGAGCCGTCCGGGCCCACAGCCAAGCCACTCGGGCGATGTGCGGCCCGGGCCGGCGACTCGACTTCCCCCGCGAAACCATCCGCAAATATTTCGCACCGATCGGACGCGTGGTCCCCGGCAAGGGGTTGAAAAACCACGTTGTAGCCACCTTGAGCATAGGGCGCTCGATCCCACGAACCGTGGAAGGCGATGAAGACACCTTCGCGGTACCGCGCCGGAAATTGGTTCTTTTCATATTGCACCATCGCATTCGGCGCCCAATGGGCTGGAAAGGCCGCAATGGGTCCAATCTTGTCCGCGCATACGCCGATGGTCTTGCCGCCGTCGCCACCATATTCCGGAGCCAGCACCAGCTTTTTCTGAAACGCGTCGTAGTAGCACTCGGGCCAGCCGTAGTCTCCCTGCGGCTTTAAGAGCAACAACTCTTCAGCCGGCAAGGTCGCTTCCTGCTCGGGTTTATATAGCTCGGGCCAATTCATGTGCAGTTGGTCCCGCCCGTGTTGGGTCACAAACATGCGTCCGCTTGAGTCGATCACAAAACCTTCAGCGTTGCGGATTCCCGTAGCAAACCGCTCTTCGGGAGAAAACGCTTGATTCGTCTTATTCGTGTCGTACCGCCAGACGCCGCCGCGAGTCTCAGTTTCTTTGCAGGGGTTCAACCCAGGTGACTTGGGTGTCCGATTTTTCTCCTGACAGGAATTGGTGGCGGTCGCGACATCCACATACATCAAACCTTGGGCATCGATGATGAACGGATGCATCGGATGGTCGCCGCTCAGAGGCAGTCCGGAGACGATCGTCTCAGCCGGGCCAGTTGGGACGACAGAGTCGGCGGGCAATACATATCGGACAATCCGATCGTTGATCTCGGCGTAGAGTGCTCCTTTATATATGCCGATGCCCGTGCCGCCCGCTCCGCCACTTTGGACGGTTTCGCCGAAGCGCTCGATCACATCGGCCTTTCCCGAACCGCTCTTGTCTTGTAAGGCTACGAGGAAACCACCTGCGTGCGGCGTGTCGTTGCCGTAGTACCGCCCCGACCAGGTGTTAACGTAAAGAACTCCGTTCGGTGCGACCACCATCTGCCGCGCGTGGCCAATGCCGTCAGCGAACACCGTTGCGCAAAAACCCGCGGGTAAAATCAGCGCGCTGGCATCGTTTTGGCACGCTCGGCTCTTGATTTCCGCACGCTGGTCTTGAGCTGATGTCAACGATCCACTCACGAACAGCGCGGCCACTGCGATGACGACAAACAATAGAGCGTTGTTTTTTAATTTCTTGCTCATAATTTGAATCAGCCTCCCAAGGTTTTACTGTTTGTCACGCACCGCAGTTTGCCTGGCGCTCAACTGCTGCGATAAGCATGCAACACTCGAGCCATTTTTTAAAACTATTCAAAGCAAGGGGTCAACCGGCAATCAAGCGCTGGTATCTTGGACGAGTGGCGGAACGTTGGACGGTAAAACCTTCTCCATGCTCACTCTCCATGCTCACTGTGACCCCTCAGGGTGAAGCCGTTGCGGGGAGAACGAGGCGCCCGCCGCCAAGTCCGCGAAATTGCGAAGCGCGAAAGAATGGAAGGTCCCGGGCCTGAGTGGCGTCAGACCCGGGTTGCGTGGCGGGGAGGTAGAAGATCTTTCAAGTTCAAGCCTAGCGTGGCGTAGCTCGCGGACCGGTCTAGTAATTCCATTGCCGCGCCACAACAGTCGCCCTGAAGACCAACTGCAGGGATAGAACGACAAGCACGCCGCAGACCATGTTCAGCGTTTCCCAAACGGAGTTTTGGCCGAGGTATATGCCAGCCTTCGCCTTAGTTGACAGTTGGCTCATCTCGACATCCCCACTGGCCGGAATTGTTCGGCATATCGGCCATTCGGCGTCCAATCATCGAAAAAAGATCGGCCTCATCTTCGCTGCGCTCAAAGCAACCGAAATACGCTCCCGGGATCAGGCGCGATAGTTGGAAGGCCATTTCTTGCGCTTGGGTCAAACACCTCACGGATTCCAGGTACTGAGGTCTACCATCCGCGTCGGCCATGAAGATGTCGAACACGAGTCGGTTGAGTGCAACTGCAATGCCAAAAAAACTTTGCAGGGCACACCTGAATGAGTGGCAGGGTAAAGAGCTGAATTAAATGGCGATCAAAGCAGAATAGATTGGATGATTAGAGCCGAAAGACTTTTTTGAAGTGTCACACCTGTTGACAACTGTCGGAGGATCGACACCGGCACCAACGGTGTGGAAGCCGGAGGGACGAACAACAGTACAAGCCTGAATTGCTATTGCACGCTTTCGATCTGGTCGTTGAGAAAAAATCGATGCCACTCGGCTGAACTGCGCAATAAGTTAGGCAGAGGTCGCGGTCCCTCGCCGGTCTACTGACGTAGTTGCTCCAGCGAGGCTACCCATTGCCTCGGAGACCGCGGTGAAACGCCGGACCAGTTGGGAATAGAAATCGCTGCTTGTAGTCCACCCCAACTTCGCAGTTACTGCGGTTGTGGGGCGAATCCGCGAGGCGCCGAGCTAGTGTCTATGCCGTCGCGGTCGCTGCCTGTTCGACGGGTAGGGTGAACTGAAAAGTCGCTCCCCGATCAGAGTTTCCCGTAGCCCATAAGCGGCCTCCGTGCGACTCAATGATCGACCGGCTGATTGACAGGCCCATACCTGTACCCAAGGGCTTCGTCGTGAAAAATGCTTCAAAAACCCTGTCCGCCTGCTTCGGAGGCAATCCCATGCCGGTGTCGCTGACCGAGATCAACACATGGCCATCGGCATTCCGTTGCGATTTGATTGTGAGGTTTCCTGCCACAGTCCCTTCATCGATCGCTTCGATACCATTAAGCATGAGGTTCATCAAGACCTGCTGCAGTTGTACTCGGTCTGCATTGACATTGGGCAAGGCAGAAGCAAGTTCGGTGTGAATGGAAATCCCACGCCGTCCGGCCTCGCTGCGCATTAGGCTGATCATTTCCCGAACCACTTCATTTATATCGACCCACTCTCGTTCCGGTTCCCCCTTCTTGAATAAAACGCGAATGCGGCCGATGATTTCCGAAGCCCGGGTAACATCCTGAATGATTCGCGAAACGGCTTCTCGCGCCTCTTCGATGTCAGGCCGATCGCGTCCTAGCCACCGGAGACAAGTGTTGGCGTTTGTTTGTGCTGCTGAGATCGGCTGCCGAATCTCGTGGGCTATGGAGCCGGCTAACTCGCCCATGGTTGTTATCCGGTTTACATGAGCAAGCTCCGATTGAACCTGGCGCAATCTCTCGCGCTCCTCTTCCGCGCGCTTGAGCTCCGTTATATCGATGTTGGACCCGATATAGCCGGCGAATTCTCCCCCCGCATATCTCGGAATGCCACTCTCGATAACCCAGCGATATTCTCCATCCGCCCGCCTGAGCCGGTACTGCATCCTGAAAGCCTTTCGCGCGTGGAATGCGGGCAGGAAACCATCGAAGCACCCTTGCACATCGTCTGGATGCACGCCTTCGATCCATCCTGTGCCCACTTCCTGCTCCATGGTTCGGCCAGTGAACTCGAGCCACGGTTTGTTGAAATAATTGCAAAGGCCATCCGTTCCGGTCAGCCAAATCATCACCGGCGCAGTGTCGGCCATCGCCTGGAACCGGGCCTCGCTCTCACGAAGGTGTTCGTCGGCGCGTTTTAGTTCAATGATTTCTTCTTTTGCCCGTTTCAGATCTTCGACTTCGACGTTCGTACCGCACCAGCGACCGATCCCTCCCTTGGCCTCGCGTAGAGGCACAGCCCGAATCGAGAACCAGCGATAGCATCCGTCCGCTCGGCGCAACTGAGCTTCGGCTTCAAATGACTCATTCCGCGTCAAGGCCGCTCGCCATTTTTCGACAAGTTGGGTTTCGTCCTGAGGCTGTAGACCCGCCGCCAATTCTTTGCCTCTGACCTCGTCCAAACGCATTCCTGTATAGTCAAGCCAACTTTGGCTGCAGAATTCGATATGGCCATCCGGCAGGGCGCTCCATACGAACGCCGGAATCGCATCGATCACAGTCCACAACTGAGATTCGCTTGCGTGTCGCTCACCGGAAGTTTGCGTGGATGCTGACGCCTGCCTAGGGGGCTCGTTGGACTGTGACTGTCTCACCGGCGTCGCCTCTCTTGACCGTGGCGTTAAGTCCCGATGCCGTGACTGAGGAATCGCAGTATACTGAGGTCGCCGCGATGGGGTCAACAGAGCGGCTCAACTTTTGGGGACCACCCAGCCAGCCGACCTCGCAGTTCTGAGGAGGCCCTATGCTCAGCAGAGACGAATGGCTGCCTCTCGCACGTAAGCTGGATTGGGAATACACCTACGTCCGGGAAGACGAAGTCTTCCCGCAGGTGATCAGCGGACACCCCTGGCTTCCTCATACCGCGTGGAAGGATTGGGAAGAGTCCTTTAAGACTTCCTACCGCGAATACGTCGACAACCAATACGAAAAAGACATGGCTGTCTATGCGGTGCGCGACGCAGTCGGCCGCCTGGAAAATATTCAGAAGTTGGCGGCGCCATGGCTGAATAGCCTGAAGGTGCATGCAGCGGCATTGCCGTTAGCTGAGTTCACCGGCGTCATAGGCAGCCTGCGAGGTGCGAGGTTTGGCCGCGACAGCGCTTGGCGAACCATGTCAACCTTTGGGGCGCTTGATGAATATCGTCATACTCAGATTCCCCTGCTGCTATTCCACCAATTAGTGCGCTTGGACGCGCAGTTCGATTGGGCGCACAAGTTCTACCACACCAATAATTGGTTCGCGGTCGCTTCCCGCCACTTCTTTGATGAATTGACACTGGGACAAAATGCCATTGAGTTTGCCATCGGCACGAATTTCGTTCTGGAAACTGGCTGGACCAATTTGCAATTTGTTGGATTGGCGTCGCTGGCCCGTGAATCTAGCGACCACATGTTCGAGAGGATGGTCACTAGCATCCAAACCGATGAAGCTCGTCATGCACAAATTGGACACCCCGTTCTCACCGTCCTCATGAAACACGATCCCGAGTACGTCCAATATCTTCTTGATAAGTGGTTCTGGCGAAGCTGGCGCTTGTTCTCGATTTTGACCGGAGTCTCCACGGACTATCTCACCGCGCTGGACCAACGCCCTTATTCATTCAAAGAATTCATGGAGGAGTGGATCATCGATCAGTTTCTGCGAACTCTGGACGAATTTGGCCTCAAGAAACCTTGGTATTGGGATATTTTTGAGCAGGAACTCGATATCTACCATCACATGATTTATGCCAGCGCCTATACTTATCGTGCGACTTTGTGGTTCGATTTTGTGATTCCGAGCCCCGCCGAGCGGAGGTGGTTGCGCCAGAAATATCCCAAATATTGGGACCATATGGATGCTGTTTGGGAGCAGGTGATTGAGCGTTGGAGAACAATTGGCCCCGGGGCCGCAAATGAGCTAGCGGTGCATGGGACTGCCATGCCAACCTTTTGCGATTTGTGTCAGCTGCCACTGAGTGGCGGAACTCCGCGCAAGAATACCGCGAATGTTCTCGTCAAAGAAGATGGGCAGAGGTACATATTCTGCTCCGAGCCATGCCGGTGGATCTTTTTGCGGGAGCCCGAAAGATATGCTAACCATAAGGACTTGGTAAAGCGTGTCCTCTCTGGCGAGGCTCCCACTCAACTTCCTGATCTTCTGACGGAGTATTTCCGGCTTACGCCCGATACTTGGGGCAAGGATGTTTATAAAGGCGGCTACGATTGGCTTGCAGCCCGAAAAGCTTCTAACGCCTAGTGTTAGATGGCCTACATTAGCTGAAAGATCTGTATGCCGATTCCTCTCTATGGCTTCATGGAAGGTGACACTCTCGGACTTCTGATACTAGCTGAGGAAGGCGAAACTGTCCTGGAGCTGGCGCGAAAACTTCAGGATGCGGCTAGCATTCGAGTCGCCCGTCACGACCAGGTTGACCTCCTTTATCATGGCCAGGCAGTTGATCCTGGGCTCACTGTCTCACAGGCTGGGTTGCAGGCATTGGATCGGTTTGACGTGGTTTGCAGAGGTACACCGTGACGTTTCGAAGAGTGGCGTCATTAGACGACCTTTGGAGCGGCGAAATGATGGGCCTTAATGTGGATGGGAACAGTATTTTGCTCGTCAACATTGACGACCGCATCTACGCATACGCTGACGCTTGCCCCCATCAGAAAAGTCCGCTGACTCAGGGCAGCTTGATCGGAAAGACTCTCCGTTGTGCGAGGCATCATTGGGAGTTCGATGTATGTTCGGGGAGCGGCATAAATCCTCAGAACGCTTGCCTGAAGGTTTACCCCGTCGTCATCGAAAGCCGGGACATTCTCCTGGATATGGATGAGGGGAGAACCACAGGATTTGCCGCGGTCAGAGAGAATCAACAATGACTCGCGAAGCAGCAGAAATCTATGATCGCGTGGGCCCGGTTCTCCAGTCGGGGCCTGTCGCTAACGCTATCATTGCTGCGATTAAGGATCTGAACGAAGACGTTATGTTACTGGACCGGGGCGCCTATATAAGAGTGCTCGTTCCGAAATACTGCGTGGTCACTCGTTCCGCCATCGAAGAGCATTTGGGTCGCTCGTTTCGCTTTCCGGGAGAATTAGAGACGGTGATGTCAGCATTCAAGGGTTCGCTTCAGCTGAATCAGGATAATGCGGCATGGCGGTTCGCGCAGACTCAAACTCCCCGTTGAGGGAGCTCCTTTTTTGTTCAGGAGAGTTCTATGGCGCAACAAAAGACCTATTGGCATCTCATGCAGCAAAGGCGGATGCCGACTGAATACGAAATTGTGACGTCGAAACTCCTCTGCTATACCGGCGAGGGCTTCACCGGGAAGAGGTTCGAACTCGACGTGCCGCTGGGGGATTGGTACAAGCGGTTCCAGCAAGAGTCGCCCCTCACCTGTACTTCGTGGGAAAACTTTCGGGATCCGCGCGAGACTACGTACACAAAGTACACCGAGATTCAAAGAGATAAAGAAATTTTCGTGGACGGTACACTGGAAGAAATAGAACTGAGCGGTTACGACGGCGCTCTTTCACCCCGCTGGCTGCATGTTCTTTCTCGCGTGTTTGCTCCTTTCCGATATCCGGGACACGGGCTCCAGATGGTGGCGTCCTATATCGGACAGATGGCCCCAAGTGGGCGCATTGTCATCACCGCAACACTACAAGCGGGCGACGAAATGCGACGGGTGCAACGAATTGCCTACCGAGTCCGGCAGCTTCAGCAGCTTTATCGGGGGTTCGCAATCGATAGTAAAGCGCTCTGGCAGACGGATGCGCTGTGGCAGCCTTTACGCATCGCGATTGAGAAATTGCTCATTACTTATGACTGGGGCGAATCTTTCGTCGCGCTGAATCTCGTCCTCAAGCCCCTGATGGACGAGGTATTTATGAACCACCTCAGCGATCTCGCACTGCGTGAGAGCGACTATTTGCTTGGTCGAATTCTTTATTCGCTCAACCAAGACTGCCGGTGGCATCGGGAGTGGAGTCAGGCCTTGACCCGGATGGTAATCGAGGACAATTCTCACAACATCCCTATCATCCAAGCCTGGATCGAGAAGTGGCATCCTGTTGCAGCAGTTGCCTTGCAAGCATTTGCTCCAATCTTTGAGGGAAAGTTAGAAGATGCTCGGATGCCTCCGCTCGAGGGTGTATCTCAAAAACTAGACAAATATTATCGAGACTTCTTGGCCAGCATGGGCTTGCAGCCTCCGAGTTCCGCCACGCTTCTATTCTGAATTGGGGTACCCATCGTCTCTGGTTCGTAGCAGATGATCCAGTTTTCTTGGAAATCTCATCTGAGTGGGTGACGAGCTTTACCGGTCTGGATGGAACGGCATCCCGGGATGTCCGGCGCTTGCTGGTTCGGGCGTTTCTACATCAAGATTCACCACAATCGGGTCTTGCCCGTTTCGAATTACCACAGCTTCGCAACTTTCGTTTGGACTGGCGTTGATCTCCTGATGCGGGACGTAAGGCGGCACATAGATGAAATCTCCTACCTGAGCTTCTCCGCTTTCTTCCAGATGATCTCCCCATCGCATTCGTACCCGGCCTCTTACGATATAGAGCACGGTCTCTAGCTCTCCGTGATGGTGTGGTCCAGTCTTGGCATCGGGCCGCACCACCATGGTGCCCGCCCATAGCTTGTTTGCTCCTGTCCGTGCATGTGTAATGGCGGCTACCCGCGTCATGCCGGACGTCTGCGGCGTATTCGTGTCGAGCTCGTCACCATGAACGATCTTGACTCCGTGTTCCTTCCAATCCATATCCAAGTCTCCTCGCTCTTCCGGCGCTTGCACTGAGATCGACGAACATGTTGAATGATTTTTCAAATCCAACACGTGCATGTTGTGTGCCAAAGGCCCTTCAACGAGCCCCCGACGCGTAAGACTCACTTTCTTGCTGTTTGGTGGTTTCTGCCGCCAGCGTTTGAGAATGTGCGCATGGTTGTTGTTTGATTCGTTGGAGAACGCTGGACAGAAGTCCAAATGGCTGACACCAGCTTCTGAGTAGTCTGCACCTCTCGCCACGATATAATTCTTGTTTCCTTACGTTTCTGTAGCTTTTGAGAAAAAATCCACCTGGTGCGCCAATTGCATTCCTCGGATTCGCAGATCTGCGCCCGTTGCGAAGGAGGCAGGCTCTATAGCCGTGGCCGCCGCAGCATTGGTAGGAGTGACCGCGAGTGCGCAGGAGCGGTCGAGTACCCGGAAGGCCGAGCCCGACCATTTCAGCAGCAATCCAGGGCAAATCGTTGCGTTTTGATGTGTTTGGGCCGCCGTCGGTGTTTCGAATCGAAGAAGTCGCAATTCCGGAGTCGCAGCCACGAAATCCCAAGCCACGCTGCTTCCGCGAGCTTCTCAGGCAAGCCCTACGGAATAATGGGAACAAAAAGGCTTGTCGGGCATCTATGCATATGTCCCGCTAGCGGACGGGGGGCGTCCGGATGGAGAAAGGCTCGCGCCACGAGAGGCCAGCGATTCAATTGCGTGATACGGGCGGGCTCGATATTTGCGCGGTCCATCTGACGATCGCGCGTGCAAAGGGAGAACGCCATGAAAACGCTGGACAGATCGGACGTAATCCAAGGCGACGAGCAGTGCCGGGATGGGCACTATCGCGCCAAGTTCGACCTACGCACGAAGAGCGTGGTCGGCACAGGCGCCGATGCAGAAGCGGAGCTGGATCCGAACGACTCGACTTCGCTGCAAGCGCAAAACCCAACGGATTTAGGTAAGGTCAGGATTGGGCGTGCCTCTGAAGAAGCCGCCGGTATCCCTGCAATTGTGAATACGATGCTCTATGGCATTGGTGAAATGGGCCCGGTGCGGTCGTCCGAGGGTTTTTTGAAAATCAACCAGGTAACCGGGTTCGACTGCCAGAGCTGCGCCTGGCCGAGTCCCGACAAGAAGCGGAAAACTTTTGAGTTTTGCGAGAACGGCGCCAAGGCTTTGTCCGACGAGTCTACAAAGAAGCGCATCGGACCCGATTTCTTCGCGAAGTATTCGATAGCGGATCTGGCGGCGAAATCCGATTACTGGCTCAATCAGCAGGGGCGCCTGACTTCGCCGATGGTTCGGCACGCGAACGCGACGCACTATCAGCCGATCGCATGGTCAGACGCTTTTTCGATGATCGCGCAGGAGCTAAACAGTCTGGACTCGCCCGATCAAGCCTCCTTCTACACTTCAGGCAAAACGACCAATGAGCCTGCCTTTCTTCTTCAATTGTTCGCGCGGCAGTTCGGTACGAACAATCTTCCGGATTGCTCAAACATGTGCCACGAGTCGTCGGGAGTTGCCATGGTGGAGACGCTCGGCGTCGGCAAAGGCGCAGCCACGCTGGAAGATATGGAGAGCACCGAACTCATCTTCATCTTTGGAAATAACCCTGGGACTAACCACCCGCGGATGTTGACCTCGCTTCAGAAGGCCAAAGATCAGGGCGCAAAAATCATCGCGGTGAACCCCCTGCCCGAAGTGAGCTTGATGAGGGTAACCAATCCCAACCCTCAGGATTACCCGAATCCTTTGGAGCTGCCCTTTGCGCTGCTCGGGAAAGGCCAGGCCCTTGCCGATCTGTATCTCCCGGTGCGAGTGAACGGAGATGTGGCTGCAATCAAGGGCATTCTGAAAGACCTTTTCGAGCGCGAGCGAGCCGGAAAAGCCTCGGCGATTGACCGTGAGTTTATTCGTATTTTCACCGAAGGTTACGAAGCGCTGCTGGCTGATATAGAAGCGACAAGCTGGGAAGAGATTGAAGGAAACAGCGGGCTGACTCGAAATCAGTTGCGTGTCGCCGCCGATATGTACGCGGCCTCAAAGAAGACCATTTGCGCGTGGTGCTTAGGGGTTACGCAGCAGCGCAACGGCGTCGACAACGTTTCTATGATCGTAAACCTTCTGCTCGTTGGCGGACATATCGGGCGCCCAGGAGCAGGTACCGTATGTGTGCGCGGACACTCGAATGTGCAGGGCGACCGCACCATGGGTGTGTGGGAGCGTCCACCGAAAGCCTTTCTCGATGCCCTCGGCAAAGAGTTCAAATTTGAACCGCCTCGGAAATGGGGGTATGACACCGTCGAAACGCTTCACGCGATGTTCGACGGAGACGTGAAGGTGTTCTTTGCGATCAGCGGCAATTTCCTTTCGAACACGCCTGACACGGTCTATAGCGCCCGCGCAATGCAGCGCTGCAAGCTTACCGCTCACGTGTCGACGAAGCTGAATCGCTCTCACCTGATCACAGGCGAACGCGCCTTAATCCTGCCTTGCCTGGGCCGGAGCGAGGAAGACACACAGGCGACTGGCAAGCAGTTCGTGACCGTCGAAGATTCAATGGGCATTATCAATCCTTCTCAGGGTTTTCTTCCTCCCGCTTCACCGGACCTGCTGAGCGATGTGGCGATCATTGCGAATCTGGCGGCTGCTACTTTAGGGTCCCGAACGACCACGAATTGGCCGAGCTTTGCGGCGGATTACAACTTGATCCGGGATGGGATTTCCAGGGTGATTCCGGGATTCGAGAACTTCAACGCGCGGCTTGCCGAGGAGAAATTCTTCTACCTACCGAATGCAGCGAAGCACCGCATCTTCAAAACGAGCTCCGGTAAGGCGAAGCTAAGCGTTTGCCCAATTCCGAAGCATGACTTGCAGGCTGGGGAATTTCTTTTGACAACGATTCGCAGCCACGATCAGTTCAATTCCACGATCTACGGACTGGATGACCGCTATCGCGGTGTCTTTGACGGCCGCCGGGTGCTCTTCCTGAACCCGCTCGATATGAAGGAAAGAAATCTACAAGCGGGTCAGGTTGTGGACATTTGCAGTCACTTTGAAGGAGAGGTGCGCAAGGCTCCGCGCTTCGCGATCGTTCCCTATGCGATTGCCCGCCGGAGCGCTGCCGCATACTACCCCGAGACAAATGTTTTGGTGGCCATCTGCAGTGTTGCCGCCAAGAGCAACCAGCCCGCTTTTAAATGCATTCGCATCACGCTAACTCCCGCAGATCCCGCCCAGGCCCTGCACTTTCCAGAGACAGATCTTGCCCGCAATCTGGGTCGCGCTGTGCCACGTGTCCCCTGATGCGCTTGCCTCACGGCGCGTTTGGGTATGGCACAAGCGCTTCTAACAGGTACGAGTCCTGGCTCCCGCACGCTTCCGCTAAAAACCGGAACATTGCGATCGCGGGATTCAATTACTCGCGAAGCAGTAGAACAGTCCAGCGCCGCCCGTTGATACCAAACCTGCCTGACTGCAATTTCTGCTGGGGTGCGCGGAGTTCCATGAGATGGAAGTGAAACTGTTGCGGTCAGAATGGCCAAGCTGGGCGTTTCCCTCGCTGCTGCTGGTCCAGTTGTGGCAAGTGTGGTCTGCGTTATCGGTATACGCGGTGCCATCCAGTTTTGATCCGGTCAGCATATCGTGCTGGTTGGGATCGTCTCCCAAACCTTTGACGACTTCGCCCTTCTCGGTAAGCGCCTCCGTTTTGCAAATACCGTTGCCGGCTCGTGCTGAGTCAAGCGTATCGCCGTGCAAATCCGAGAGGTTCTTTGCAATCAGCACTCCCTTCACGTTGTACCAGGGACCCTGGCCGATGCGGTCGCGGGCATTTACTGCTGGTTGGCCATTCTCTGCCTGAGTGCTGAGGTACGCGTGCCAGGTTCGATTGCCCAATCCCACGGCGGCAGCGAGATCCTGGCAGTGCCGGTCAGCTCCTGCCAAACCGCCCAGATCGCCACCCTTTCCTGATCCGACGCTCGTGACAAAGAAAGTCTTGGGATTCTTTTCCCATCCCGGCCGCTGCCCCGGGTAGGTGGGTGCCGTTGCTTCCTGTGCCAACAAAAGGGAAGAGCATAGCAGCAGAATCGCTGTCGCTCCTCCGATGCCAAGTTGAATCTTTTGCATCGCTCTCCTCTCCGCCACTTAAATGAAGTCCGCATCCTAGCTTGACGTTTCAGCTCGATCAAGCAGAAGTCTCCGAGCTGCAGTTTCCAGGCACTGGCCGCCCTTTAAGCGCGCGCATATAGCGCGGGTGTTTCAGCGTTTGCGATTGGCCGAGCCGAGTACCTCCAAGCGCATTTTGCAAGGATGGGAGTATTTCGCCGCCAAGGCCGTCAGTAACAATATCGTTCGAGGGTTGACGGGCACGGTGCCTGTTGTGGCAGGGCAGGGAACCCAGCACCACGAGCCAACTGATACTCCTCACTGAGTCCCGAGCCAGGGCACTGCGACCAATTCTGTCCTTTTGGCCAGTATCGCGGCGACAGGCGCCCACGGTATTGTGCCGTGAGGGGTGTCGACAATGGGATCACCCGTTTCGAGCCTGGCCGTCCGGTTTCCGCAGTTCTCTCGCGGCGCACTAATTTCGACTCTTCTGCTCTGTGTTGGTCTCGGCGCCTGCGGCCATACAAGCAGCGCTACAAACACGTCGACCACCGGCACTGGTACATCCACCGGATCAAGCGGCTCGGGCAACTCGGGCTCAACCGGCGGTACCGCCTCCGCGCCTTCGATCACCTCGTTCGCCGCCAATCCAGTGACAATGACTTCCGGCGCGAGCAGCACGCTCAGTTGGTCCGCGAGCGGCGCCACCACCATTTCAATTTCGCCAGGCAGCTTCAGTTCGCAGTCGGGGAGCGGTTCCACTTCTGTGCGCCCAACGGCCACGACAACCTACACGCTCACCGCTACCAACACCGCTGGCTCCGCCACGTCCACCGCGACCGTCACCGTCCAGGCAGCAGGCTCGCAGGGAAACCCATCGATCACCACATCGACTTGCCCGGGAGGCACGCAGGGCGCCCCGTATTCCGGCTGCACCATCACCGCCTCCGGCGGCGCTCCGCCCTATACATTCTCGGTGAGCACGAATCCGAATAATCCGCCTCTGCCCGAAGGGATGTCTATCAATGCCACAACGGGCGCGATCACCAGCTCGCTGATCGGCGGACAGGGAGCCTACGTTCCCGAAATCGTGGTAGCCGACTCCAACGGCGCGCAAGCCACCCAGCAAATCACTTTCGCCATCGCCGGTGACAACGCGTTTCTTGCCAACATCTTTCCCGGGAATTCTATTTTTCACCATCGTGTCGACGCCGCTTCCACCAGCCTTCCCGTCGACGCGTCTCCCGCCGCAGCCATGTACAGCGGCTATCTCTCTGAAACCATCAAGCCATTCTTCGGCAACGATTCCAACGCTCCGTTTCCCAACGGCATTCCCGCCATCGAAGTCCCTTACAACCAGCCCGATGTGTCCGTCACTACCACTGTGTATCAGTCTTACTTCACCTCCGGCCCCATTCCGCCTTACGCACCGGTGGAAGGCACCAGCAATTCCAATGGAGACCGCCACGTTCTCGTCTATCTCGAAGCCGGCGGCGGAAATAATCCAGCGTTGTATGAAATGTGGCAGGGAATCTATCAGGGCGGGCCTTGGACCGACTCATCTAACGCGGTTTGGCCCAATCTTTCTTCGGACGCGCTCACTCCGCAAGGTAACGGCACTTCCGACGCCGCGGGCCTTCCGGTCGCGCCGCTGCTTGTCAACGCCGACGAAGTCATCGGCACCGGCACTCCCACCGCGCCGAACGGAGCAGTTCAGCATCCGGTGCGCTTCACACTCAACCACATACTGAATTATTGGGTTTGGCCCGCCACCGAAACGGCCGGAGTCGGAAGCTGCTCGAACGGAGGAACTTCTATCCCTACCGAATCCGAAATCTCGCAATCTTCGCCGCCGTCAAGCTGCACATTCACCGGAGCGGCCGGCGAAATTTATCGGCTGAAATCGTCTGTTCCCGCGCCTTCCTGCGCTGCCACTAGCCCGCAAGCGGCCATTATCATCGCCGGTTTTCGCAATTACGGAATCATCCTGGCCGACAACGGAGACAGCGGCGGCTTGATCGGGACTCCTGATTCGCGCTGGAACGACACCGATCTTCAGTGCCTCACCAGCCTGACCTTGTCCGATTTCGAGCCGGTTAATGTCTCGAGCCTCATGGTCAACAACGATAGCGCCGCCACCAGCCACTAGCGCCGCTGTAGCGGTCGCGGGAAATTTCCGCGCAGTCTGGCCAGTTCGTCCTTCCAGTCTCCGGGTCGGAGGCAAGATCGCCAACGCCTTTGCGGTCGGGCGCGAACAGGCTTCGTTTCGATCGCCACACTCCCTAAAGGCGGAAGAGCTTCGCCGCGTTTCCAAACAAAATGCGGTCACGATCGGCCGAGGGAAGATTCAATTGGTCGACAAGTGTGTGCGGGTAATCGATCGCGATTGTGTCGCCAAAGGCGTTATCCGTTCCGATCACCACGCGATCGGATCCAGCCAGGTCGATGAGGAAACGGAGGGTCTCCGGATAGTACGTGAGCGTGTCGTAATGAAAGCGGCGCACGTAATCCATGAACGGATGCTGCAACTTGAATTTTCTTCCCACCAAAGCGCGGTCCACCCTTCCCGCTACATAGGGAAAGCAGCCGCCCGAGTGCGGCAATATAACTTCGAGCTTTGGAAATTTGTCGAGGGTGCCACTGACGATAAATTTTCCGGCGGTGGTGGCTGTCTCAAACGGGAAGCCCAAACTATTGCTGAAATAAGCTGCTTCGGAGAACTGGTCGGCAAGTCGCGTCTTTCCTCCGTAGTAATTCGCTTCTTCATCGAGCGGATGAAAGATGAGTGGATAGCCGAGTTGCTCGCATCGCGCCAGGAATGGGCCATAGGAGGCTTCGAATAAGTAGTCGCGGCCTCCAATGGAGTTGGGCAAATGAACGGCTTTCAGGCCAGGTTTCCCTGCCACGCGATTCAATTCCTTCAAAGCGAGAGCTGGGTCCGTGGCATAGACTTCGATGCCCGCGACAAACCGGCCGGGAAACGCTGCGTGAGCTTTGATGGCGGCGTCGTTGCAAAGCTGCGCCAGGTGTACGCCGTCCTCCGGCTTCACCCACAGCCAGGGCATCCCGCCATTTAGCGTCAAGACCTGCGTCTGCATGCCGCGCTGGTCCATCCATTTCACGCGGCGGTTCAAATCGAAGTTCAGCGGATCGTAGACGCGCTTGTCGCCCGCCTGCGTCAACGCTTTCATGTAGGCCTCGGGCGCCCAATGGCAATGAGTATCAATTGAGATAGGCTTGCTGAGCGGCTTTTGAGGCACGCTCCATGGCTCGGCCGATCTGGATGTTTGCGCCGAAACCTCGCGCGCGCCTGACGCAGCCAGGCCCACGGCGCTTGCGGCTCCAAGTTGAATGAACTTCCGGCGGCCGATTCCGCCGCGGTCCTTGTCAGTTTTTAGGCGCTTCATCGTTGCTCTCCCGAGTTGCTCTCCCGCAGTCGATCTCGATCCAGAAACAGCCGCAGTTCCACCGCGAGAGGCGTTCAGGCCGAAAGGCTTCTTGCCGGGACAATTACGTTTGCGTGCTTCATTTATAGAGCGTCGTGGGATGCGGCTGGCTGCGCTTTCCATCGCCGTTGGTGAGGATAAACTTCTGGATGCGCTTGCCGTCTTCCACTTCTCCGGTGTAGACGTTCCCCATGGAATCCATGGCGATGGCGTCGATCCAATGCAGTTGCCCCGCGTAATGGCCGTTCCCGCCAAACGAACCCACCAATTTCCCGTCGGCGCGGTTCAGGATCCAGACCGTGTCGTTCGTGCCGTCAGCAACGAGCAAGTACTTCTCTTGCGGGTCGTGTGAGAACGTCATATTGAAAACGGTGCCGCACATGGCCAGAGTGGTATGCCAGATGGTGCCGCACGTTTTGCCGCGGGCCGGCGTGGAAGGGTGCACAAAAAAGCTGGTCACGAATTTACCCTGCTTGGTAAATACCTGGATTCGATCGCTGCCGCGTTCACAGACATAGACGAGGCCATCGACGGAGATGTGTATGCAATGCAAAACCGGGGCGAACGGCTTTTGATCCGGCGGCGGGCCCGATATGTCGTAGGGCGGAATTGGATCATTATCGATCTCGCTTAAAGGAGTGCCATGCCCTCCCCACCCCCGCTTGAACGCACCATTGTCCATGTCGTACACGAGAACGCGTTTGTTTGGGAGACTGTCGGTGATGTACAGCTCGTGGGCGGCCTCGTCGATGTCAAACGCTTCGATGCCCGCCGTGAAAAGGGCAGTTTGCTGGTTGTTTTGCTTCACGTCGGCGGCGGCGATTTTGGGTCCGCGATGGCCGAAATCCCAGAGAAGTTTTCCATCGGTTGAAAACTTGATGATGCTGTCACCGGGCCTCGTTCCCGAGATCCAGATGTTTTCTTCGTGGTCCACGGTCAGGGTCTGTAATCTTCCTGGCCAGCCAGGTACGTAGTTGTCTACTCCCCACGCCTTGAGAACGTTGCCGTCAGTATCGAATTCCAGAATTTCCGGACCCAAAACACAACATTCACCTTGCGGAGGCTTCATGGCCGCGCCTAACTCATCTGGACGGGCATCCACGTACCGATTGATGGCCCAGATATGATCGTCCTTGCTTACATAGATATCGACGAACTGCTGTGAGCTCCATTTGTTCGGCAACCTCTTAGGCCAGAACGGATCGACCTTATATACCGGGGCATCTTGTGCATGTGCCGCGGGGATAACGCCTAGACACCAGACGAAGCACAGGCCAAACGCTATGAGGCTAATTTTGGTGAAGTGCTTCCGTTCGAGCATGGGCTTTCTCCTTGGTTTGAATTCGAACGAATGCTGGTAAACATGCGCTTCAGCGCTCGCGCTTTTGCCCGCACTTGCAGGCGCCGCATTCGCAAGAATTCCGAACCTATCCACTGAAAATCGCTACTGGAAATTGGCGATCTGCCGCGCTGGGCCAGTCAGCTCAAGAATGTGCATGCCCGTATTGGCACGGTCGACGATATAGATATAACCGCGGTCATCAACTTCCACGTTGTTCGTCTGGATTGCTACCTTGCAGCGCTGATTCGCGCCGGTTCCGACACAGCGCTTGTCCGTTTTATCGGTGACCGCGGGAATGTAGTATCCAATTTCTTTTGGGTGAAACGGATCGCGAATATCGAGAGCGCGAACCCCGGCATTGAAATGCGCGATGAACATGATCCGCTTGTAATAAATAGGCGTGAAATTCTCGTTGGAAGAATGCGTGCCAAAGCGGCCGCCGCGACTGCAGAAGTTGCCGCTCTCCTCCGGTACCGTCCAGGACGCAACGCCAAACGGCTTCGCTTCGGTGGTTATATCCACCACGTGAACCATCTCTCGTGGACCGGTGCATTCGTTGGTGGTGCCTTCTCCAATCGCAAAGACAAAATCCCGAATTCCACCGACTTCATCTTTGCCAAACTCAGGAATCTTCACACCGATTAGAGGCACGGCCGAATGCGCGCCAACCTCCGGCGGAAGATCCAGCCTGGAAATCTGGGGGTAAATCAGGTTCGCGTCGGTTGGCTCCTTGGGTCCGGTCAACAGCTTTTGCCGATCGACGATTTGCACGATACCGTTTTTGCTCGAACCGTAACCAAAGTAGACGCGGTTGCCTTTTGGGCCCGTGGAGATGGGGCCGTGCAAGTCACTCGGCACCGGGCCGGTCGAGCCAGGCTGCTGGCCCGGCAATCCAAAATCACGAATGAACACGGGTTTTGCGGGATCGCTCAGATCGTAGATTTGAGTCATGCGCTTGGCGCGCCAGCCGGGTACGCCTGAGACAAGATAGGCGATGCCGGAGTCGCACTCCCACCAGTTCTTGTGCGTATCCAGGAGGCCGCTGACAACCACCGTCAGCCGGCTGGGCTTGTCCGGATCTGTAACGTCCCAAATTTCATCCGCGGAATTGCCATAGGAGCGCAACAGATAGACTTTCGCCTTATCCGCATGCGGGAGTTCGCTGCCATCGCATACGCGGACCATCTGCGCTCCGCCGGAATCGGCTGAGCCATCTTTGCTGGGCTCTCCCGGAATATGGATAAGATACTTCGGCTGTTTCGGGTCGGTTACATCAACCACGGACGTTCCGTTAGGCTCTTCCTTCCCAGTTAGTGGGTTGAGCGTGTTGCCGCCGTGGTGGCCGATGTAAGCGATCCAGCGCTGGCCTTGTTTGTGGATGACCGGCTGGTAAGCGCTTCGGCCCTGAAGGTCGTTGTAGCCGACCAACCGCATGTTGCTGCTTTCTGATTTCTGCGAAGTTGCCGCGGCCGCAGAGGCGAGGCCAACCAGCACGCAGGCAAGAACGCGAAGTAGCCTCAAGCTGCACAGTTCACGCATCTGGCGTCGCATATCGTGTTCTCCCCGCTTGCTCGCCTAAATCGAGCACCTACCGGTGACAAACTGGTTCGCTTTTCATTTGAAGAAGCTGCTGAGCTGGATGGCGTCGAATGGGTACGGTTGCGACTCGCCACCCCCCGCCGGATGCCGCTCGATCCCATCGTTGCTCAGCAGATACAGTGTGTCGCCGATGACGGCTGCGGAGGTTGGATCCCGGCCCGGGGGAACGGGCGGGAGCATAAACCACTGGTTGCTGGCAGGTTCGTAAACTTCCATGGCGCGAACGTTCTCAAAGGATGAGAAAGCGTTGCGGAAGCCTCCGCCGATCACATATAGCCGCCCCTCGTAAACGCCGAAACTCATGTCCTGCCGCGCGACCTGCATGGGTGTTCTGGAGGCTAGCCACAAATCGTTCGCGGGATCATATTCTTCGACGGCACTGCTGTAGCCTACACTGGGGCGCGCAAGGCCCTGGCGTCCGCCCAACGCGAAAATCTTTCCGTTGATCGCAGCGACCACAAAGTGGTGCCGCGGCGTGGGCATTGGCGTTCGCTCACGCCATTGATCCGAAGCGAAGTCATATTCCTCGACGGTGGTTACAGAACGTCGAGGCGTATCGTCGGTGCCAATGTTCACCGGACCGTTCGGCGTGCCGGGATGAACGGCCATGCCTCCCATCACATAAGCTTTCCCATTCACCACGGCTGCAGAGGAGGCTCCGCGCTGCGAAGGCATGGGTTTAAGCGCTTTCCAAGTGTCCGATTCGGGATTGTATTCCCAGGAATTATCGATGGGCTGCCAACCGAACTGGCCCGTGTCCGGCAGCTTGAAGCCGCCGAAGAGATAAATCTTGCCGTTGTACTCCACGATGGCGTTGTGGTGGGAGGGAAGCGGCATGCGCTTTTTTTCTTTCCACGCATTCGTTGCCGGATCGTATTCGAAAACTAATCCGAGAGGCACGTAACCCGTACCCTGCCCGGCGAACATGTAAATCTTGTTCTGTGCCGCCACAATGGCCGCTTCTCGTATGGGCCCAGGAAATGGAGCCAACGATTTCCAGAGGTTTCCGGACTGAGCGCGCGTCGCCGGCACGCTTGCAGCAAGAACGGCCAACGCCAGGAAAATTCTACGAAGGAACATGGGAACTCCTATGTATGCGAGCCCGTAAAAATGAGGCCGGCGCCGAATGACCCGGCGCAGGATGCTCTGCCAACCAATGTGTACTGCTGAGCTTCATCGAAATATCATCGAACATCATTGCCACAACGTCAGGTGCAGTTGGTCAAAAGGATTTCCCTCCGACTCCTTCCTCTCGTCCGTCAGCCGTCGGTAGCCGTTATATTCGCTCACAAGATAAAAAGTGTCTCCGATGACAGCTCCCGACGTCGGGGCGCGGCCCAGAGGCACAGTAATCGAAGCCGACCATTGGTTCTTGGCCGGGTCGTAGACTTCGGTGGTACGGAAATTTGCCGAGACGCGCGCGTCCGACATGGCGCCGCCTATCACGAAAATTTTGCCGCTGTAAACACCCCAGCTCATGGAGTCCCGCGGCGTCGACATCTTGGCTCGTTCGGATCCCCATCGGTCGTTGGCAGGATCGTATTCTTCAACCACGTCGGTGACGGTGCCGAACGGACCAAAGGCCGAGCCCATTCGCCCGCCCATGGCATATATTTTTCCGTTTACCGCCGCCAGGGCAAAATGGTTGCGCGGAGTGGGCATGGTTGTGCGCTCCCGCCAGGTGTCGGAGGAAACATCGTATTCTTCCACCGTATCCAAAGAGCGATTGGGAGTTCCATCGGGCCCGATGATCAAAGGCACGTTCTTTGCGCCTGGCTGAACGCCCCCGCCACCCATCACATAAATTTTGCCATTCACCTCCGCGGCAGAAGCTGCTCCTCTCATGGAGGGCATCGGTTTCAAGGCCTTCCAGGTATCGTTAGCGGGGTCGTATTCCCACGAATTGTTGATCGCCTCCCAAGCGGTCTCTCCCGATGCGGGCTTTTTGAAGCCACCGAACGCGTAGACTTTCCCATCGTATTCGACCATGGCCACATGGTGAGCCGGGAGCGGCATGGGTTTTTTCTTGGTCCATGCTTTTGTAGCGGGGTCATATTCATACACCAGGCCAAGCGGGGTGAAAAATTTCCCCTGTCCCGCAAACATATAGACTTTCCCGGCCGCTGCCACGGCGATGATTTCCCGCGTAGGCGCTGGGAATGGTGGGAGCGGTTGCCAACTCACCTGAGCGAATGTTGTTAGGCAAAAGCCTACGAGGAAAAGCGCCCAAGCAGAAAGATACTTAACCATTACGTTTAACGCCTCCAGCGGGCCGAAAGGTTGCGCGATTGAAACAGCTTGAGGAATCCCACTTCATCACCTATAGACCGATCCCGCGCTGCTCACTCAGAAGATCAACTTCAACGCGAGCTGAATCTGGCGGGAAGTTGTAACCGTATTTGTAATGGCTCCAGCAGTTGATAAAGGAGTTTCTACGTAGTTACTCGTGTCAGTGAGCGTCCCGGCATAAGCAACACCGTTTGGCATACCGAAATTTGCGTGGTTCAGGATGTTGAAGAATTCCGCGCGGAATACCAATTTCCCGTTTTCCCCCAGAAGTGGCATGGCCGTATCTTTATTGAGTGAGAAGTCGATGTCAGACAGGTGGGGACCTCGGAGCATGTCCCTGGAGGCCGTACCGAGATAGCCAATCGTTCCCGGGATGAACATCAACGGGTTAAACCATTGGTTTGGGTTGCCGGTAATAACCGTCGATTTGTTATAGGGAATGAAGGTGACCTTGGTGGTATTCACAGTCCCGTCCGGGCCGACTTGTCCCGGGGCAACGGTCGCAGTCCCTACACTTGCATGATCAGGCTGGCTAGTGGAGCTTTGAGCGCTTAGATTATTGGATAGCGACCGGTAGGTGTTCACCATCGGGTTGAATGGAAATCCCGTCTGCCAGGATACGATTCCTCCTGTCCACCACCCGCTTAGCAGGCCGCGCGCGAGGGCATGATCCGAATTGACGCTCGGAAGGTGATAAAGAAGATTGAATCGCCAGTTGTCGGTGGCGTCAAAGCAAGACGGGCCCCTGCCAAAACGCTTCTTATCCAGAGAATAGTCAATGTTATTGGATCCCGCACTGATGCACTCCCCACCGCCCCCTTCGCCCTGTGAGACGTCAATCAGCTTGCTCCATGTATAGGAGCTCTGAAACTCTAATCCGTGACTCAACCGCTTGTTTACGACTACTTGCAGGGAATTGTAGTTGGAATCGCCATTGGTGGTGTGGAGGATGTCACTTCCCCATGCGGGATTCAACCGGCCTTTTCCGCAATTGGTCGCCCAAAACGGAATTCCATTTGTGACCGAAGTGGGGATGCAAGGGTTCCCTTCCTCAGCCATCCACAAATGAACGCCACGCGAGCCTACATATGACACTGACAGTGCTGTGGCAAAAGGCAACTGCTGTTCGACCGTGAGATTCTCCTGCATCATGTAGGGCTGGCTGATATGGTAGAGCACGGTGTGAAGTGAGTTGCCCGGTGTGGTAAAAACCAAAGGCAACGTAATGGGTTGAGTCAGGTTTGCCGGGAAAGTCGTTGAGCTTTGGACGGAGAGGGGCGGTGTGCCCTGCGGTTGATTATACAAAACGAAACCGATGTTACCGAGATCGTAATATTTCCCCCAGGCAGCGCGAACCGATGTTTTCCCTTTTCCGGTTACGTCCCAGGCGAAACCCACTCGCGGGCTGAAGTTCTTAAGAGACGGATTCACCATGATCGAACCATAAGTTGTCGTGGGGTCGGTCAGGTTTCGGAATGCATAGTTGCGTCCACCCTCGTCGGCGGGCGTGGTCATAAATTCATACCGCAATCCCAGATTGAGGGTTATACGCGAGTTAAGGCGAAAATCGTCTTGTCCATAGAACCCGATAGTGTAGAAGACATCTCGGCGATTCTCGTTGGAACCTGGATTCAACGCGGTATCACTTGTAGGCAGACCCGCCAGGAAACTGGCGGCATTGGCGAAGGAGATGGTCCCTTGCGCCGCTGTAGTTATGTTCGTGTTGTCCTCAAACCGATTCAACAATGTCCCAAACTTCAAGCTGTGGCGCCCCCGCGTATAGAAAATGTCATCGCTCAAGGTGTAGACGTTTTGGAGAAGAAGCTGTGGCGCGGTGTTGGTGGGGCCGAACCCCGTTATCCCGCCCACAGAAATGTCTCCGATGGGAAGGCCGGGAACAAACGAATATTGCGGACCGGTCAAGTCCTGGAAGTATTGATTGGCTACGTGGATATTGGTTCGGCTAAAAGAGGCCCGAACTGTGTTCAGCAGCGTAGGAGAGAAGATGTGGTTTCCCGCCAAGGTAATAAATTGGTCTCGACCCGCGGTGAGAAGATTAAATTGCGGGTATTTGGCTAACGTTCCAGTAGCGGAGTTTTGGACGGTGTAACGGCCAAAAAAAGAGTCCGCCGCCGAAAAGTTGTGGTCCACACGAATTTGTCCGTAGTCAACGGTTGTGGGATTCGTGGCGGGATAGGTGAACTCGTTGTTAGGAAGATTCGGGCTGGGAAAAAGCGCAAGAAGAGGCTGGATCGCCGGAGCTACGCTGCCCTGTGGGTTCTTGGCGGTAATTGCACACGGATTGTTCGTTACGACATGGCAATTCGCCGCAAAAACGTTGTCTACAATAGTTGCCCCGAAATTCTGCCGCAGCCCTTCATAAACTGCATAGAAGAATGTCTTGTCCTTCTTGATCGGACCACCGAACGAGCCCCCAAAGTTGTTCCTCTGAAATTCAGGCAGGCGCCTGCCAGTGGTCAAGATGGAATAGTCAAAGTAATTCCGGGCATCCAACGCATTGTTCCGCAAGTATTCAAACACGTCCCCGGAAAAACGGTTCGATCCGCCCTTGCTGGCAATCACGACCTGGCTGCCCATGGCCAGCCCATAGTCAGCGCTGAACGAATCTGTGATGACTTTGTATTCCTTGATGCCATCGACGCCAAGGGCCACGCCGACGGCTGCGGCAATCGTCCCGCGCATATTAATCATCACCGCGCCGTCTAACGTTACATTGTTGGAACGCAGGGGTGCGCCGTTGCTGCTGAACCATTCACCCTGGTTTGAGCCCTGAGCGTTTCCGCTCGTATAGTTCGTATTGTTTACAACGCCCGGTTGCAATTGCTCCAAATCCACGAAATTCCGGCCGTTCAGCGGAAGATCGGATACTTCGTTTTCGTTTACCAATCCGCCCAGCGAACTCGTAGTTGTGTCCACGAGAGGCGCTTCACTCGATACCACCACTTCTTGTGTTGTGGCGCCCACTTCCATGCTGGGATTCACGACCAGTTCTTCGGCTACGTCCAAGGTGAGGTCCGTCGCGCTGGTCGTCTTGAACCCGGTTTTCTCACTCTTCACGATGTAATGCCCTGGCTGAAGAGCTGAGACCCGGAACGCTCCATCCGCACCTGTTATCGTTGTCCGAACCTCGTTTGTATCGACGTCTGTGACCGAAATGTTCGCGCTTGGAACGGTGGCGCCCGAGGAGTCCTTCACAATCCCTAAGATCGTGCCTGTAGACTGCTGTGCGAATACCGTTGGAACCGCCAGGAGGAACAGGAACGCGATGATTGAAACCTGCTTGTACCAGCCGAACTCAAAACGGCGCGCGCGAGCGAATACTTGAAGGCGCATCTAGGCTTCCTCCGAGTCGTTCAAAACTTTCTTAGTTTGAGAACACGTGCCTGTTTTTAAACAGGCACAGCCGTGCGGGGCCTAGAAACCCTGGGTGAACACCTTTGGATAGTTGTCTTGCTTGCTCTTGGAAAGTATCGGCGTCTTATTACTATGGTCGGTAGATTGAGTCAAGGAAATTGACCCAACTGTTTGTAGGTCATCTGCTCGTGCCATCTGGATCGAGCATCCCGATTTTTGCGCCCATTACTTCGGTGAACCACACTCGGCCTTTGGCATCGAGCGCCATAAACTTCGCGCCGGCCTCGCGTGTCGGGATCGGATACTCGACAAATTGCTCGGTCTTTCTATCAAATCGCGTGATGGCATTGCCGTTTAAATCGCTGAACCAGACGTAGCCCTTCTTCTCGTCGACGACAAAGCCATACGGTGTGGAAAAGCGAATCGGGGGCTGAAATTCCTTGATCTCGCCCGTCTTTCCGTCCAACTTGCCCAATTTGTGGCCTTGGAAATTGGAAAACCACACATTATCCTGCGCGTCCAAGGTCATCCCCCTCATGCTGGGTGTATCGGCGGGTTTGAACTGCTTGGTTTCACCGGTCGTGGGGTCGAGGCTGAAGAGAGTGCCCATGTTGTTGACCGTGAACCATAGCTTGCCTTTGGAATCCACGCGGATGTCATAGGAAACAGCTCGCACCGGTGGCGGTGGATCCCCTTCGACCTTCATCCAGTTCGCAATCGAATCCTCAGCATAGGCTGTCGGCACCGTGAACTTGTGAGTGCCGAATTCCTGCGTCTTCAGGTCAAAGCTCCAAATTTCGCCGCTCGCACCACCGGACATCCAGAGATTCCCCTCTTTATCGAGAGCCAACGTGTGCGGGTTCCCTTGTTTTTCCGGCCAGGTGTACTCAGTGAGCTTTCCGGTCGCCGGATCGACGGAGGCCATCTTTGAGGCTCCTCCGCTTGGCAGCGTCACAAAGTACCGGCCATCACCCACCACAATGCCCGTGTGAACGGAAGCGTTCTGCGTGGGAACCGGATACTCCTGGAATGTCTCGGTATCCATGTTGAAACGCCCGATCTTGTTGGCCAGATGCGATTCTTCCCCCCACCAGGCGATGCGGCGCACCGGGTCCACGCTCATGCTGTGCGCCATCGGCATCGGCGTAGGAATCTGGTACTCCCAGAATGTCGCGGTCATCGCCGTGTCAGAAAGCTCAGGATGTTGAATCCGATCCACCGTTGGCGGGTCGGATTCCGGGCTAAGGTATTGCGAGTCCGGGCCAAAATACTTCCCGAGCGCATCGGTAAGAGCAACGAATTTCGCTTGGCTATAGCCAGGATTGATCCGGGGAACCACCATTACCGGATACCTTCCGCGCGTCATTGTGGGAAGGAAGTCGCGCCACTCTTCGGCGGTGCTGCCTCGCTTCAGGGTGAGGTGCTCGAGGTTGTGGCAGGAAATGCATTCAACGGAAATTCGTCGCGTCTCGGCATTGTCGGGCAGAATGCTTTCGATCTCCGCACCGGTAAGACGATTCACGTCCACCTGTGCCGGCAGGCTGAAATTCACATCGCCTTTCTGCTCCGTCTGCTTTTCCTGCCGCCGCGGTGCGAATCCGAAGGCCTCTGCGCTGACGCTATAAGTCCCGCCCGCGACGGCGATATCATAGCTGCCGTCCTTCTGCGAATAGCGGCTTATGCTTTTGATTCCCGTTGTGGCGGTGACTCGCGCGCCACGGATTGGTTTGCCAGTGTTGTCAGTCACGACCCCTCTTATTTCCATGTCGGGCGCTGCTACAGCTGACCAGGCGCACAATCCAACCACAAGCATCCCCAAGACGAGTCGCAGCATTCGCATCTAAGTCCTCCTGTCAGCTCAAACTTGTGCCCGTGCTGCACCATGACATAGTTGCGCAACGAATGCATAGCACAATAAGCCCCTTCTTGCCATACCTGGCCACATAAGTCAGCTATATGAAACAAATCCATGCCCTTCACTGGCCTAAGTCGTTCCTGATGATCTTTCCGCCCTTCATGACAAATTTCACGCGCTGAACCTCGGTTATATCTGCCAAGGGATCGCCGGCCACTGCAACTAGGTCGGCAAACTTACCCGCATCGATGGAACCGATCTGGTCCTGCCATCCCAGCGCTTCGGCGTTAATCATGGTCGCGCTCTGCAAGACTCTTACTGGGGTCATACCCCCATGCTTTACCAAAGCCTCGAAGTCCAGAGCCTGCGTGCCATGGGCATAGGTCGAGCCATCCGCACCGCTGCCCACCATCATCTTGAGACCTTTCGTGGCGGCCGCCATCGACACCGCTCTCTCGAAGATAGGGATGATGCTGAACCTGCCTCCCGTGTTCTTCGCATCGTTATCTGCTATGTAAGGCTCGATGTAGCGCATCAGTGTGGGATCGTAATAGAGATGCTTCGCAACCATTATGTTCGCTTGTTCTTGATCCAGATCGAAAGCGTGTTCGATGGTGTCGCAGCCCGCGATGATCGCGTTCTTTTGCCCCTGTCCACCGTAGACGTGGCAGCCGGCCTTCTTGCCCAAGCGGTGCGTTTCATCGATGAGCGCCTGCAACACAGGAAGCGGATAGGTCACTTCATATAGGGCCTGGCCGGTGGGGCTGAAGGAATATGCCCCCGTCGGAAACAACTTGATCCAATCGGCGCCGTGGGCTATTTGCTCGCGGACGGCCGCTCGCGCGTCCTCGACCGATCGAACCACAGTGCTTGCCAGCGGGTTATCCGGAGCGGAAGGATTCGCGGGCGAGGCTCCCCAGACAATCCCTAACGTTGACACCTGGTATCTGGGTCCATCAATGCGCCCCTGATTAATGGCGTCGCGGATTTCGACGTCTCCGTATCCGTTCCCATGAGTGCTCATGTCCCGCGCTGCGGTGAATCCGGCGCGCAGATCCGCTTGCACGTTTGAAACAGCTATGACCATGGCCTTTTCGGTTGTTCCCTTGGGGCCCCGCGTGTCGAACATGTGTGTATGCGCATCGATCAGCCCGGGAAGCACAGTCGCGTTGCGCAGGTCGATCACGCGTGCAGCCGCGGGAATTTTCACTTGGCCTTCGGGGCCGATTTGAGTGATGCGCTCGCCATTAATCAGCACCACTTGTTTTGTGAGCATCACGCCGTTCTTGCTGTCGAACAAGCGTCCCGCGCGCACGGCAATCAGTCCCGGCATTTCAGGGCAATGGAAGATTCCGCCGTCAGATCCTACGCATGGCGTGGGGCCCGCTCCGCGCCAGGGCGCCGGAGGCGGCTGAAGCTGGGCCCAAAGCGTGCTCGCGCTCAGCAGAAACGCCAGTGTGATGGCCTTCAAGAATTTGCTTTTCATCGCGCAATCACCCTTCAAAGAGATTGAACACAGTCTCCCGACCGTCAAAAACTCAAAAGACCTGTCTCTGAAAACCGAACCATATCCTGTTTGCGATACTTGCGCCAGAGTCTGTCGAGCTTCGAAGAAAATCCCAATCCAGCCGCGCGTGTATTCTTTGCCGTGAAGATCAGATTCATCGGTCAAACCGGCCAAAAATAAAACGCCGAAACCGGGCATCCCGGTTTCGGCGTGGGACAACACTCCAGTCGTCAAACCGCTTAGTCGTCGTGCCCTGTAGAACGTAGAGCCCGCCCGACCATCATTGCCCGCTACTTCTTGCTGAAGTCAAACAGATCCCACAGATCGCTGATGGCGGGACTGTTCGTTGGCACATACGGGTTCGAGTGTTCGGCAATCGGGTTTGGGAAATTATCCCGGCTGCGATTGGTGACCGGCCGAATGCTCCAGTTCCGCTCGATGAATTTGAGGATCGAGACATGATCCGCATACTCATGCGAGATGTGGCCGGCGTTGGTCAAGGGAGAAACGACGAGTAAAGGGATCCGCGTTCCGTCGCCGAAGAAGTCAAGAGGCTGAACGTAGCCGGAGTCGTAGTAACCGCCCCCTTCATCGAAGGTTATGAAAATGGCAGTGTTCGCCCAATACGGGGAGGCCATCACGTCATTGATGATCTTCTGCGTGAAACCCTCGAAGAGATCCAGTTTCGAGGAAGCGGGGTGGCCGTCCACGTAACCGCTGGGTTTCACAACCGAAACGGCTGGCAACGTCCCGTTGGCGATATCGGCATACAGGTCAATCGAATCAACCATGTGCTCTTTTACCTGTTCAGGGTGAGACATGATCGAGGTGTCGTATTGGAAGGGATTGCAGATGTTGCAATACTCATCGGCGTTCGGTCCGTTGGTCCCATAGTTTAGCTGGTAGGGATCCGGCACGTAGTTGTTCCACTGATCGCCGTAGTATTTCCAGGAGATCCCGTTGGAATTCAGATCATCGCCGATGCTGGGCGTCGACGACGGCGGAATTGTGAAAGGCGTGTTCGACGGATTCTGGTCAATGTAGGCGTTCTTGCCATTGCCGAACCAGCCCGGATTGTAGTTGTTGAGCAGATAGTAGCGGTTCTTTTCGCAGCGGGGCTTGATATTGACAGACCGAAGGTAGCTGACGATTTCGCCGACGCCCGGCTGCGTGGTGTCGGAGCAATCGCTATAGGAACCTCCGCCGGAGACCGGAGAGGGAGTGGTCCACTTCGATTGTGGATATCCCGCGTTGCCGGTCGAGCCATAGCCATCTTCGGCATACCAATTGTTCGTGCCGGACGCTGGGTTGGGGTTCTCAATTTCGTTCACAGTACCCGCATCCGGATTGGCGCTTCCCTGATAAGGCGCGGTGAAGACCATCTGATTCTCCGGTGGCACATAGGGCGTGCTGCTGCTGGGATCGTAGAAGTAGATGGCGTCACCATGGCCAAACATGATGTGGTTTGCCCCTGTACCGCCGTCGACCGACTGGTGGAAGTTGTCGCTCATGGAATACGTATCGGCGAGGCTCTTGAAGTACGGCACATCGCCTTGCTGCACGTTATAAAAGCCGAGCGCGGTGGAACCCTCCCCCGTGGTTGTGGCTTTGGGAGTGCTCGCCAGGTAAGTGGTGGTAAAGCATGGAGTCACGTCGCCGTCGGAAGAGCAGAGCGGCGGCTGGGTCACTCCATTCGTGCCCGCCCCCACGGTGTTTTCAACATAAGAGAAAAGCTGCGCGCTGCAACCCGACGGATTCGAGTAGGTAGCGTTCTCCGCGGTGCAATTTTCCTGCTGCCACATCTGATAAAACCGGTGCACCGGGCTGGCGGCATAGTCGGTGTACAGAAATGAATTTCCGTTGGTCAACTGGAACGGCCCGGCAGGCAGCGAGTTGACGTTCGTGATGCGAGTATCAGCCGCTTCGCTGGTTAGACCTGTGCCCCCGCCGGCAAGACTCTGGTAATAAGAGCTCGGCAAACCGTTTTCTGATTCCTGCGCGCACTCGGCCGGAGTAAGTGCTGGTTGTGTGTCGCAAGGGTTTGAGCCGGAGAAATAACCATTCGTGCCGCTGGGTCCACCAACCAAAGCAGGAGGCATAACGTTGTTCGCGAACGGCTGGCTTGGCGGATCCAGCAGAAAAGTTCCGTAATCTTCGGCAAATAGCTGCTGCGCCTGGTTGAAATTCGGTCCGGGCATGGCGTTTTTATTCGCATCCAGCTTGATGATGCCTTCCGAAAGCAGATTGTTGACCGTCTGTCCGTCCTTCGGCACGTAGGTGGCGAACACGTGGTCGAAGCTGCGATTTTCCCCGATGATCACGATCACGTGTTTGATCGGCGAAGTAGTCTGGGCGTCGCGTTTTGCTGTTTTGGATGTCTGTGGTTGAGGGCCTCCGGCAAGAGCGCTGCCGGCGGCAAACTGAAATGTAGCCAGAAGAGCCAATCCTAGTCGTACATGTCGCCACACTTCGACTGCCGTGCGTTTGAGATGCATTCCTTTCTCCTTTTCGTTTGGAACAGTTCTGGGTACCAGCTTTCGAGCGCAGCCGCACGACTGAATAGCAGCGCTATGCGACCGCCGTGTATAAACATCGTTACGAATCCGTAAAAACAGCGGCAGCCATTGTGGAGATCTGGCGGTCAAGCCCGCTTTTCCGTCGTCGCTCATCTTGAAACGAGCTGCGCTCCAGAAATCTAGCGATAGCGCGTCATTATTAATCGCGCATTTCTACAGCGAGAGTTTTTGCGCGAATTTGAACCAGAGTTCGCGAGCGCGAAGCGTGCGTGTTTTTCACGCAAAGGGAAGCCGCTACATGCGAACGCGTTGCCGCGAGCAAATACCGGATGACTTGTAAGTCAGTCGAGCAATACAGGTGGGCGCGATTTGCGGAAACAATCCAAGCGCGCGGCCCACGCTTTCTACGGGGCTGAAAAAGTTCTCTTTTTTGGCCAAAGGAACTACGGAGCTTTTGCCGCTGAAGCCGCAGGCTCTACGCGAATCAATCCCATCATCCCTCCATCCTCATGCTCGAGCAGATGGCAGTGGTAAACGAAGGTCCCCACACTATTGGGGTCTCGAAAATCCATCCGCAGTCGCACGCTGGGATATACCAGCGCTTTGCCGTTGTAGTAGGGCACGTTCACTGTGTCGCGCAAAAACGGCTCGTTTACATGCCTTCCTAGGTAATCGACCAGCATGAAATGCAATTGATGGATGTGAAATGCGTGCAATTCGTTCGAGCGGTTTTCGATGATCCAATCTTCAACGTCTCCCTGCTTCACCACGATGTTGGGTATGCCTGATGCTGGATCAAACACGGCAGGCTTTTGGCCGTCAACCGTAATATAAAACTCCGTCGGGCTATTGGGATCGTTGGGATCGGTCACTCTTTCCGAGAAATAAAGCTTTCTCGTGCGCACCGGGGGTACATTCCCGAGCCACGCCGCCTGCGACGGCGCAAAAGGAATCGGCAGCGGATCTAGCTTTGAAAGCGGCTCTGGAGCGTCCTCTGACGGTTCGATAGTTGCCAGGGCGCGGTTGGGATCGTTTTCTCCCCCTGGTCCGGTGTCCACTGCGCGTGTGACGAGAAGACCGCTCACACCCGCGGGAGGTCCCTCCACGATGAACTCCACACGCGCCCCCGGCGGCACGCCCAGATGCATTTGCCAGTCGACGAACTGGTCTGCCGAGCCATTCTCATTGAGCGGTACGCCGTCGAGCGCGACGAGGCCGAACTGCTGCGGCTGGCGATTGAACAGAACTTGAAGATTCAAATACGTTATGGCGGACGCATTTAGAACGCGCCATAGCTGGCGCTCGCCGGGTCTGATGCGAATTTTCGCGGGCGGATAGTCCGGATACGGAACAGGCACGAAGTTAATCGAGAGGTCTTTTGCCGGTTTCCCAAAACCGGTGCCGGTATTGCCCGCGTCACCATCGCGTTCGTAGAACATGTGAGGAACCACAGGCTCCGATTTAGAAGGCTGGGCGTTCGGATTCATAAGATCGCGGTCGCGGATCAGGAAGACCCGTTCGGGCAGCCCGGCCACGGCTTTGTTTTCCCGTTCGATTCCTTCGACAATCAGCGCACCCGACGCACCGCCCAAAACCTGGGCTTTGGTGAAGCCATGCACATGCGGGTGATACCAGTAAAGACCCGGCGGTTGGTTGTCGGGAATCCGGAAACGGTATTCAAAGGGTGAGTCGCCGGGGTTGATGTTGGTGTGCAGCACGTCGTCTTGGTGACACACGGGAGGAACCGTCAATCCGTGAAAATGGATATTGGTGGACGATGAGCTCATGTTGCCGGCCGCGCAAGTTCCGGCCGCGGGTGTCGCATGCTCCATGCTCATAGTTGCACCAGCAGCGGAGATAGGTTTGCCGAGTGCATTTTTTAGGCGCAGCACGAGCCAATCACCGCGTTTCAGGCGTAGCGTCGGGGCTTCTGATCCGTCCTTATAGAGGTAGCAGTAGGTCATGTGGCCGGTATCGTCTTTGAAGCCGTGATATGTGAATTCCACATTGAGGACGCCGTTCACGCTGCGAAGGTCCTCAGATTCCTGAACCACCGAACCCGGCGCTGGCCGCTGGCAAATTTTGTTTTGCGGCTTCTGCGCAAACAGAGCTGGGCACGAAAGCACCGCAAAAAGCAGCGCGAGAATGTGTGGCTTCAGCTTTCGCATTCGAGCTCTACCTTCTTTGCGCCGGCGGCAGACCAGGAAAAATCCGGGCAGGGGAGCGATACCATCAGTCGACTGGGCGTTAGGTGGGAGCTTTGAGCTTCGACTCGCACGGGCCCCTGGAAACCTGCGGGCAGAAGCGATTATGCGGAATAAGGTTACTTCAAAATTAAAATACGATTAGGATTTGGATTCTTTGATACGCAACACGTCGAAGGTGCACGCCACGTTCCCGTCTCGCCGAAGGCGGGAAATTTCGTCATCCACTGAATTTCAATCGATTTTAGAATAAGGGCAATCGCCTCAGGCTTCCGATTAGAGCGCCTTGCTATTCCTCGATGCTCCCGTACTCAGGTTGCCACTGGATGGCGCATTCGGAAATTTGGAGCTAGCATATTTGCCAGTGAGGTCATCGCGTGGCTCATGTCGCAATTCGCAACCCGGGATTCTGGCCACGGTTATCCGTGTTGCTTTGTTTCGTATCTGTGTTTGCAACTCCCGCGAGCCCGCAAACCGCCAATGACTGGACCGAGTTTGGTTGGGATTCCGTTAGCTCCAGTTCGCCCACGGTATCTACCCGCATCACCGCGGAAAATGTCCCTTCTTTAGTCCGCCATCAGGTTCAACTCGATGGCACAGTCGACGCCTCCGCCATTTATCTGCATGGAGTGTCCGTGAAGGGCGCGCCAACGGACGTATTCTTCGTCACCACCACTTACGGCAAAACCATTGCCGTGGATGCCGGCAAAGCATCGGTCCTGTGGGAATACACGCCGTCTGGATACGATTCCTGGGCCGGCTCGCGCCAGATCACCAACAGCACTCCCGTAGCCGATCCGGACCGCCAATACATCTACGCCGCCGCACCCGACGGCACGGTAGAGAAGCTCGCCATTTCCGATGGTCACCTGGTCTGGAAAACTCCCATCACGCTTCTGCCTTCGCGCGAGAAGATCGCCTCGCCGCTGAAAGAATTCCGCGGCCGCATCGTTGCCGTCACCGGCGGCTATATTGGCGACCAGTCCCCGTATCAGGGGCATGTCGCTATTCTCGACGCGCAGAGCGGAAAATTGCTGCATGTCTGGAATTCGCTCTGCAGCGACCAGCCCGGCCTTATCGATCCCAAATCCTGCAAATCCTCGCGTTCCGCCATTTGGGGGCGTGCCGGAGCGGTTATCGACCCAGAAACCGGAGACATCTTTGTCGCCACCGGGAACGGACCTTACAACGGAAAAAGCGATTGGGGCGATTCCATAATTGAGCTGAATGCCGAGGCGACGCAGATGCTCGGCAATTACACTCCCAAGGACAATGCTGAGCTGAATGAAACGGACGCGGATCTGGGTTCAACGTCGCCCGTATTGTTGAGCAGCGAAGTTTTGGCCCAGGGTGGCAAAGATTCGCTCATTCGCTTGCTCAGCATCAAATCGATCGCAGGAACTGCAGCTCACATGGGTCAGGAATTGCAACAAATCTCCACTCCTTCGGGCGCCCGGCTATTCACCGCCCCGGCTGTATGGCACAAAGGCGCCGAGACCTGGATGTTCGGTGCTGACACCGGCGGCGCTGCAGCTTGGAATTTCCAGAGCGGCAAGCTCGTCGAAATGTGGAAGAACCGAAATGCGGGCACAAGTCCGGTCGTAGCGGACGGATTGCTGTACGTTTACAGTCCCGATGGCGGACTTCGCGTATACGACGCGGTGAAGGGAACTCAGCTCGCTGAATTGCCATGCGGCGGAGGCCACTGGAACAGTCCAATCGTCATTGATGGCAGAATCGCCGTCCCGGAGGGCAATGCCAATCGCCACGCCACAAGCGGCATCCTCGACATCTGGTCGTTAAGGTAGGCGTCCTTAAGATAGAACTTGATCTCCACAGAATGCCGGCGCCGCAGTTACCCCTAACATTGGCTGTACTTAATAGCCGTCCTAACCACTGGTGACTATTCCAATTTGCAAAAACCGCTGCTAGGGTCGGCCCGTGAAAAATGGGCCAACAACCGGCGACAACAGAAAGAGATCTAAAGAGAGCCGAGCATCCCATCCCGAGGTGCTATCTCATCACGGCACTCTCGACGCATCCTGTTTTATGCGCCCACGCGTCAGAGGTTGCCACGTGGAGCACACCGTAACTTCATGAAAACAAACAAAACCTGCCAATTTATCTGTCAGTCGCTAGTGAGGGGGTGCACTCGCCACAATCCACGCCAAATCGAGGCTAGCGAATCGCGGCCACCGTCCTCTCGGCTCACCCAACGCGCTAAATCTGACGCAGTGAATTGACAGGGTTGCCGGGTCCAGAGCAAACTTGCGCGACTGAAATTTTGTGGAGGCCCGATGAAGTCGAGCATGTGGCTCTGCTATTTCGCAATCGGATTGGCATTCTTGTTCACGGCAGCTTGCACGGCGACGGCACAAAATGTGCCGCAGCAGTTCGTCGTCAGCGGCAAAGCCGCTGAAAAGATCGAAGATTACACCACCATCAATCTGGCGACTGCCGAACGCATCGTTGAAGGCTGTGAAGCGGCTGTCACCGCGCACGGAGGTGGCGTACACACCATCATCGTGCTCGATAACGACGGCAACCGCGTCTACATGGACCGCATGGACGGCCAGGGTTACCTCAACATCATCACCGCCGAAATGAAGGCGCGCACCGCGCTGCTCACGCGCCAGCCCAGCAAGGCCGCCATGAATCGCGTGTCGCGCGACCCGAACGATGAAGCGTACGAAGTGCAACTCGGCTTTTATCCGGTAGCGGGCGGGCTGCCCATCGTGGTGAATCACCAGATGATCGGCGTGGTCGGCGCAGGTGGCTATCGCCCGGATCCGCCGGTGTGGAGCGACGAGATTTGCGTGCACACGTCGCTCGAGAAAGTGTTCGGCTCTTCGATTCCACCGCTGATTGAGGATGTGCCGCCGCAGGAAAACGGCCGCGGAAACGCGCCGGTGCCGCATTTCGCAGTGACCACGCCCCCGAAGCCGAGCATCCCGTCGGAATATGTGATTCCCGCTGCGGACGCTGCAAAAGTTTTCGACGGCGACCAGATTTCCCTGGCGACCGCGAAGAAAATCGGCAAGGCCTGCCGCGATTGGGCCGCGTCCAAAGGGACGACCATGTCTCTCTACGTCCTCGACACCGCGGGCGAAATGGTGCACATGGAGCGCATGGATGGCCAACTCTCTACGGATATTCGCACCGCGCTGATGAAGGCGCAGACCGCGCTGCGTACGCGCGAACCCACTTCTATTCGCGGAACGCAGCTCAAGAACAACCCTGCCGGCGGAGTGCCGCGCAACATCGACGCGTTTAATTTCTACCTGGCGCCGGGCGGAATTCCCATCGTGGTGGACGGGCAAATGATCGGCTCAGTGGGCGTCAGCGGCGTGGAAGGCGGGCAGGACGAGAATTGCGCCATTGCCGGGCTCAAAGCCGCTTTTGGCGACCACGCCGTGCTGCCGGTATATCCGAATGGCTCGGGCGGAGGCGACTAAGCGAGTCACGTTGTACTAGCCTCTCTTACGGGCGAAGAATTCAGCCCGTTGGGCGAGCCAAGCCGCATTGCAAGAACTGTGGGGCGGGGTGGCAGCGGGCTGAAGCGCACACTACGTGGTTGACGCTGAGGAATTCCTCTTTTATCCGGTGGTGTGCTTTCGTGAAGCAATCATTTCTCCCGTATAGAAATTGAATAATTGACTATTTTGAGATTTACGTGATACTCCCACCCAACAGACCGGCTTTCCGTTTCGAAAATTTAGGATTCGTCTGAAGAGGGTGGGTATGAATACGAACAGTAAAGTAGTGTCGCGCACTCTTGCCGCTGTTTTCTCTACATGCGCCGCTTTCATCGTGGTGACCCTGCTGACTTCCTCCGCCGTATTCGCGCAGTCGAATGCGGGTCGCATTCTTGGTAGCGTTACCGACCAATCGGGTGCGGCCGTCGCCAACGCTACCGTCGCGGTCACCAACACGCAGACGGGCGTAGTGCGCAATCTTGTCACCGATGCGAGCGGCCAGTATGTCGCGCCGGATCTGCTTCCGGGCACCTACAGCGTGCATGTGACGCTCATGGGATTCAAAACGGTCGACCGGCAGGGCATTCTGCTCGAGACGGGGCGCGACGTCCGCGTCGATGTGCAGCTCTCACCTGGCGAAGTCACGCAGACGGTGGAAGTGACTGGGGCGGTGCCGCTGGTTGACGCGACGGGCGTGACGCTCGGCGGCACGCTGAGCAATGAGACCATTAATGACCTGCCACTGAACGGCCGCAACTATCAAAATTTGCTGTCCCTGCGTCCGGGAGTGCAGATCTATCCCGGCGGCGGCGCCTGGACCCAGAGCACCAACGGAATCCGGCCTGAAGACCAGAATTACATGGTCGACGGTCTTGACAACAACGAAGCCTTCTCCGGGCAGAGCATCATCAACTCACCGCGCGTAGCGGGAGATGCCATCACCATTTTGCCGATCGACGCGATTCAGGAGTTCAACGTCGAGGAAAATCCGCGCGCTGAGTTTGGCTGGAAACCGGGCTCGGTGGTTAATGTCAGCATCAAGTCCGGTACGAACGCGATTCATGGAACGGCATACGCGTTCGGCCGCACCAATTCTTGGGACGCGAAAAATTACTTCACTCCGGCCAGCACTCCAAACCAGCCGCTGGACTTGGAGCAGTGGGGCGGCACGTTTGGCGGGCCGATTCGCAAAGACAAGCTGTTTTACTTTGGAGCTTTCGAGCGCCAGCACTACTCCGTTGGAAATACCTTCACCTTGAATGTTCCGACCACGGCTGCCGGCGTTGGCGGGAAGGTGAGTATTCCGGACGCAGAGGCTGCCCTGGCCACCAACCATATTGCTGTAAACGCCTTGAGTCTGAAGCTCCTGCCCCTGTGGGGATCGAATAGTTCTGCGTCCTCGTCCGTGATCGGCGGGTTTCCCAATGTGAACAACTCCAACAACGTTGTCGGCAAGGTGGATTACAGCATCAACGAGCACCACAGTTTGAGCGGCTCCTATTTCTTCGGGAATGGCGGCGGACCCGTGGAGGACAACGCTGTCACGCAGTTGGGGTTCTTGTCCGTGCAGCACGTGCGCGCGCAAACAGTTTCGACGCACTGGGCCTGGACGCCCAATTCGCGCTGGGTGAACGAGCTTCGCTTTGGCTTCAATCGCTATACCGGGCCGGTCGTTTCCAACGATAACGGTGTCCCGGCCTCCTCCTACGGTATCAATACGGGTGTCACCAATCCCATACTCGGCGGGCTGCCGAAAATCACGGTCTCCGGATTGACGCAGCTGGGTGCCAACAATCAATGGCCCAACCTGCGTGGACCAAGCATGAATTATGACCTTGTCGATCAGCTTGCCTATTCGAAGGGCAAGCATGCCTTCAAGTTCGGAGGCGAGGTCCGCGACGGCCGCGTGACGCAGATCGGTTATGGCACCGGCAAGGGTGTCTTTACCTTCGCGGGTAAAGTCGCGTTCCCGACTTCCACCGCCCTCGAAGACTTCCTGGCAGGAGATCCTCAAAAGGCGCAAATCGTGATCGGGTACCCGGGGCGAACCTTGAGCCAGTGGGATTACGCCGCCTTCATCCAGGACGACTGGCGCATCGCGCCCCGCATTACCTTGAATCTGGGTTTGCGCTGGGAATATGACGCCCCGCCAACAGAAGAGGACAACCTGCTGGGAAACTGGGAACCAGCCGTCGGCTTTGAGCAGGTGGGTAAGCAGATCGGCTCTGTCTATAACCCAGATCACAAGGATTTCGGCCCCCGGGCGGGCATCGCCTGGGATGTGACCGGGCACGGTACGACCATCGTTCGAGCGGGCGGTGGACTGTCTTACTCTTTGCTTCCGATGAACGCGTACATCAACGCGGGTCCCGGAAACGCGAGCACCAAAGGAATCACGGTAATACCCACCGGGGCCTGCACGACCGCGGTACCCGTTGGAGGAACTTGCCCGCAGACCTTCGGCGGCACGATAGCGACGACCACGCTCACTTTGAAGCCTTCGGCGCTCAACTGGACGCTGGCTGGGCCGGTACTGCCTGCCGCGGCGGGTGCGCAGAGCTGCACGGCGGCGAGCCAGTGCAGCATTCTGGCCATGAACCGGAATTTTGAAGCGCCCTACGTGGCCACCTGGACCCTCTCATTGCAGCACGCATTTTCCAACACGGTTTCGCTTGAGACAGCATACGTCGGAGACCATGGCGACCGTCTCGCTGGTATCGTCGACCTCAACCAGCCGAACCTGGCCACCGGCATTCGACCATATGCCACGCAATACCCATATCTTCAGTTCATCAATTATCTAACCAACCTGGACCGGTCGAACTACGACGGGCTGCAGGCCACGCTGACAGCGAGGAATTACCATAACCTATCCGTGGTGGCGGGCTATACGTATGCGCACGCACTGGATGACGCTTCGCACAATTTCGGCACGGTCGTTCCCCAGGACAGTACGAATCCTAACGCGATGTATGGGGCCAGCGACTTCGATATCCGGCACCGCTTCACGCTTTCAGTGACTTATGACATTCCCGGAAAAAAGTCGCCGGCGCAACTGCTGGAAGGTTGGCAGCTCAACTCGATTGTCACGCTGCAGACGAGCCAGCCGTGGGACTCTGTCGATACCGCGGATAATATCAGCGGCACTGGGGAAAGCGAAGATCGTTGGGATTTCTTCGGCAATCCCAACGATTTCCAGTCGAATAACACTTCCATTCCATACTGCACAGGGCCGGGCGCCGGGGGCTGCACCCAAACCACACCTCAAGGTTCGGTGGCTTTGCCGGCGGCGCAGTCGACTACTTTTTGGAATGCTTGCACGGCGGCCGCAGCCAAGGTTCCGACGGGCCCTACAGGAAAAACAGGAGTTCAATCTCTAAACAGCTTTGGTTGCTACGCGCGAGGAAACTCCGTGATGCTCCCGCCGGCGCTGGATACGTTCGGCACGATGGGCCGGAACATATTCCGTGACTCTGGCTTCCGCAATCTGGATTTTTCCATTGTGAAACTCTTTAAATTCAACGAGCGGCTTTCGGCGCAATTCCGGGCGGAAGCCTTCAACGTACTGAACCATCCGAATTTCATGAATCCAACGCTTCCACTGGGACAGGGACTGTGGGCCGACCCGTCCGTAACAACGCAGTTTGGATGCGGCTGCCAGACTCCCGACGTCGCGGCGGTGAACCCGATTCTGGGCTCGGGCGGCAACCGCGCCATCCAACTCGGCATGAAATTTATTTTCTAGCCTGACAGAAGAAACGGGAAACCACAGAACAGCACCGAATATGGTGTAGGAAGGGGGAAAGGCGAGCGAACCCTCGCCCCTTTTCCGCGCACGAAATCGTCCCAAACTTCGACTTTCGCCGGGTTAACTCTCTGTCGAGCCCGCGCGCCGCTCGTCTTGACACTCCAGGAACGGTCCGTTAGCGTCGGGTAATCCGGTGTCGGCTACTATAGGACATCGGCCAGCAGATGCTGAATTGTTTATGGAGAGAGTTTTGGCGCGCCCCCTGATTACGCTGACAACCGATTACGGCACATCCGACGTATTCGTCGCGGTGATGAAGGGTGTGATTCTTAGCATCAACCCGGAAGCCAACATACTGGACATCACGCACGAAGTGCTGCCGCACGACATTCTGGACGGCGCGCTGGCCATCGGCAACGCCTACAGATATTTTCCCCCGAAAACGGTCCACGTGGTCGTGGTCGATCCGGGTGTGGGCACCGAGCGGCGGCCGATCCTCGTTGCCGCCGACCAGCACTATTTGATCGCTCCGGATAACGGTGTGCTCTCCAGCGTCTATGACCAGTCCGAATCGCTGCACGTGTGGAATTTAATTTCCGAGCATTATTTCCGCCAGCCCTTGAGCAAGACGTTTCACGGGCGCGACGTTTTCGCGCCGGTCGCGGCATGGCTCACGAAATCGTGGCAAACATCCAGTTTCGGCGAACCCATTACCGATTTTGTGCGCTTCACCATGCCGAAAGTGAAAGTGGAAGGAGCCAGCGCCAAGGGGGTGGTGCTGCGCGCGGATCATTTCGGCAACCTGATCACGAACATCACCCCGGAGAATGTGCCCGGGTTGCTCACCGCGAACGGAAACCTCAGCGTTACCGTGGGGCAGGCCAAGATCACGAAAATGGTGCAGACCTTCGCGGAAGGTGTTGCGGGTGAGCCGGTGGTGCTGATCGGCTCGAGCGGCTATCTGGAAATTTCCGTGAATCGCGGCAATGCGGCGAAGACAGTGGGCGCGGGCCGCGGCGCCGAAGTGGTTGTCGACGTTTCCCACGAGTAGCCGGCTCGAATTCCTTCCTGCAAGTCACTCCTCATCTGCTTCGTATCGCAATACTTCACGGTGTCATCGCGAAGCGAGCGAAGTCTGCGACCCGATTAGGGTCGCGATAGAACGGAGCGAGTCGAGGGATCTCTCTTCGGTTTCGCAAAGAATACGGCTACTACGCGAATTAACCACGGATGGCTTGCAAACTTTCGCGGGCGGCGGCGATGGTGCGGTCGATGTCCGAGTCGATGTGCGCCGACGAAACGAACAGCGCTTCGAATTGCGACGGCGCGATAAAGATACCGCGCTCGAGCATGGCGTTGAAGAACGCGGCGAAGCGCTTCGTATCGGATTTTTTCGCCACGCCGTAATCGCGGACATGCTCGCTGGTGAAGAACAAGGTGAGCAGGGAACCAGCTACCGAAACTTCGCCGGGGATGCCGGTCTCTTTCAGCGCGGCGCGCAAGCCTTCGGCGAGGCGCTGCGCCTTCGCATTAAGCGCGTCGTAAAACCCAGCCGCCTGAAGCTTGGGTAGTGTTGCCAATCCCGCGCGCATGGCCAGCGGATTGCCCGAAAGCGTCCCAGCCTGATAAACAGGCCCGAGCGGCGCGATCAGTTCCATGATGTCGCGGCGTCCGCCATAGGCAGCCACCGGCAGCCCACCGCCGATAATTTTTCCGAATACGGACAAGTCCGGACGAATGCCGAAGGCATTTTGCGCGCCGCCATAGGCGATGCGGAATCCGGTGATGACTTCGTCAAAAATGAGTAGTGCGCCGTCGCGCTGCGTAATATCGCGCAGGCCCTTAAGAAATTCCTTCTCCGGCGGCACAACGCCCATGTTCGCCGCCACCGGTTCCACGATAATCGCGGCGATTTTCCCAGTGTTCTGCTGGAAAAGTTTTTCAACCGCGGCGAGATCGTTGTAAGGCGCGTTCAAGGTGAGCTCGGCCAGCGCCGCCGGAACGCCCGGGCTGGCGGAAATGCCCAGAGTGGCAAGCCCCGAGCCAGCCTCGACGAGGAAGCTATCGGCATGGCCGTGGTAGCCGCCTTCGAATTTGAGGATCAGGTCGCGCTTGGTAAATGCGCGCGCGACGCGAATGGCGGACATGGTCGCCTCGGTGCCGGAGCTGACGAAGCGAATGCGCTCGATGGACGGTACCGCGCGGGCGATGAGTTCGCCCAACTCGATTTCGAGCGGGGAAGTCATGCCGTAGCTGGTGCCACGTCGCGCCTGCTCGACAATAGCGGCAACAACGTCGGGATGCGAGTGGCCGAGAATCAGCGCGCCCCAGGAGCAGACGTAATCGATGTACTCGCGCCCGTCCACATCATAGAGGCGCGAGCCTTCCGCGCGATCGATGACCAGCGGCGTGCCGCCCACGGCGCGAAACGCGCGCACGGGGCTGTTGACGCCACCCACCAGAATATTTTTGGCGCGCTCGAAAAGCTCGCTCGCGCGTGATTGAGACGTCTGGGAAGTTCCGCTCGACATGTTGGAGTTGGCCCGTCCTTGCGCGCGCTAGCAGTGCTTCAGCCAGCGGCAAAGGTCTTTCGCGAAGTACGTAAGAATTATAGAGGCGCCCGCGCGCTGAATGGCGGTGGTGATTTCGAGCACGATGCGCTTCTCGTCAATCCAGCCGTTGCGCGCCGCGGCTTTCACCATGGCGTACTCGGCGCTCACGTTGTACGCGCCGACAGGCACGTCGAAGCGCTCGCGCACGCGATGAATAATGTCGAGATAGGCGAGCGCGGGTTTGACCATGATCATGTCCGCGCCCTCTTCGATGTCGCTGGCGACTTCCATCAGAGCTTCGCGCGCGTTGGCCGGATCCATCTGGTAGCTGCGGCGGTCGCCCGATTGCGGCGCGGACTGCGCGGCTTCGCGAAAGGGTCCGTAAAACGCGGAACAGTATTTGGCGGCGTAGGCGAAGATAGCCACATCCTGAAAATTGTTTTCGTCGAGCTTCCGGCGAATGGAGGCCACGCGCCCATCCATCATGTCGGATGGAGCGACCACATCGGCTCCGGCGCGCGCGTGCGAAAGCGCGGCTTCGGCCAGCAGATTCAACGTGGGATCGTTGAGCACTTTCTCGCCTTCGATTACCCCGCAGTGGCCATGGCTGGTGTATTCGCACAGGCAAACGTCGGTCATCACGATGAGGTTCAGGTTGGCCTTGCGGATCAGCTCGATGGCGCGCTGCACCGCGCCGTTTGCGGCGGCCGCTTCGGAGCCGGTCGCATCTTTGTTTTCGGCGAGGCCAAAAAGAATCACGCCGGGCACGCCGAGATCGGCGGCTTCGCGGCACTCTTCCACAATCTGGTCGGGCGACTGCTGGTACACGCCGGGCATGGAACTGACTTCCACGCGCACCTTGTTGCCCGGGCACGCGAACATGGGAAGCACCAGGCCGTTGGTGCTAAGCTGCGTTTCGCGCACCAGGCTGCGCAAGGCTTCGGTGCGCCGCAAGCGCCGCGGACGATGTGCCGGGAAACTCACGCGCGCCTCGCTACAGAGGGCTGCTGCTGCGTCCGCGCCTGATAATAGCTCGCAATGGTATCGGCGAGCGCCGCTGGCGAAGCGTCGGCGGCTTCGATTTCAACCCGTACCCGCGCTTCGCGCAATGCGCGCGCGGTCGTCGGACCAATCGCGGCGAATTGCACTCGCTGAGAAAGCGCAGCCAGTTCGGCCGCGGAAATCCATCGCTGCAAATTGTGAAATGCGGACGGGCTGGCGAAAATCATCGCGTCCACTTCGGCGTTACGCACGCGCTGCAGCGTATGCGGATCAATCGCTTTCGGCGCGGCGGTGAGATAGGCGATCACTTCGGTTACCTCCGCGCCCGCCGCGCGCAGCGCGGAAGACAGGCGATCGTCCGCGCGGTCGCTGTGCGGCAGCAGCACTCGCTTCCCTCGAAGCTCCGCGGTGAGTTCGCGGGCGAGCGATTCGCCGGTGTGATTTTTCGCCACGTACTCCACGCGAAACCCTTCCTTGTTCGCCGCTTCAGCAGTGCCCGGGCCGACCGCTGCGGTCCGCGGCTCCGCGGGCTGTTCGAACCGCGCCTGATTCGATGAATGCTCCGCCAGGTGCCTCGCGAAGAATCGTACCGCATTCTGGCTGGTGAATAAAATCCAGTGGAAGTTCGAAAGGTGCGCCATCGCGGCATCCAGCGCGGAAGAATCTTCGGGCGGCGCGAACTCAACGGTGGGCATGAGCAGAACGTCCGCGCCCAGCCGCTCCAGCGCGGCAACTAGCTCAGCGGATTGTTCGGCGGCGCGAGTAACAACCACGCGCTTGCCAGCGAGCGGCTTGTTGGCGTTTTGCGCCACTAGCGACCCGCGAGGCGCAGAATCTTTTCCGCGCCCGCTTCTTTTAACGCTTGCCCGAGCTGCTGGCCGATGCGCTCGGCATCGCCAGGCTTGCCTCGCTGCGAATCGCGCAGAAAATCCTGGCCGTCCGGCGAGAGCAGGCAAGCCTCGATGAAGAGCTCATCGTTTTCGAGGCGTGCCCAGGCGCCGAGCGGCACCTGGCACCCGCCTTCGAGCTCGCGCAGCAGCGCGCGCTCGGCCTCGATACAAGGTCGCGTTTCCGTGTCATTGAGAGATGCAACGATCTTCGATGTAGCGCGATCATCGGCGCGCGTTTCAATTCCCAGTGCGCCTTGTCCCACCGCGGGAAGCATCAGCTCCGGCGGCAGAATTTCTGTTACGCGATCCCGCGCGCCGAGGCGCGTGACGCCCGCAACCGCCAGCACGATGGCGTCAAAGTCGCCTTCGGCCACTCGGCGCAATCGCGTGTCGACATTGCCGCGCAGGTCGAGCACCTGCAAGTCGGGGCGATGGTGCTTGAGCTGCGCCTGCCGGCGCAGGCTGCTGGTGCCGATGCGCGCGCCATGCGGCAATTCGGCAAGGTTGCGGTTGTTGCTTGAAATCAGGCAGTCGCGCGGGTCCTCGCGCCGGGTGATCGCCGGGAAAGTGAGCCCGCGCGGAGTTTCGGTGGGAACATCCTTCATGCTGTGAACCGCGAGATCGACCCGCCCCGCCAGCAGCGCGTCCTCGAGTTCCTTGATGAACACTCCCTTGCCGCTAAGTTCGGCCCCAATTTGGGTCACCGAAGCGGTCTGAAAATGGTCGCCAGTGGTGCGAATGCGCACCAGTTCCGCGTCGACGCGGTGAAGTTCCGCCAGCCTGTCCTTGATGTGATTCGCCTGCCACAGAGCGAGCGCGCTGCCGCGCGTGCCGATGCGCAGGGATTTCACAGCTTGCCTTCGTCCAGCCCGAAAATATGGCGGAGAGCTTCCACGGCAGCCAGGCGGCCGCGCATGCCGCGCCCGGTGCGCAGGCGTTCGCCCGGCTCGTTCAAAATGCGTTCGATGAGATCTTCGGTGATGCGGGCGATGCGCGCGCGTTCGTCGGGCGAGACTTCGGGCATTGTCTTCAGCGTTTCCTCGATGTGCTGCTTTCGCTGCTCGTGAAAGCTGGCGCGAAGGTCATCAAAAATCGAGCCTGCTTCCAGCGTGGCGCGCCACGTTTCGAACTTGCCCACGTGCTCGGCGATGAGGGTTTCCACGCGCGGTATTTCCGCCTCGCGCGCTTTTTTGTTCTGCTCGACCACTTCGCCAAGATCGTCAATGTTATAGAGGTACAGATTGTAGAGTCCCGACGAGGAGGATTCCACGTTGCGCGGAACGCCCAGATCGATCACAAATACCGGTCGGCCGTTCCGCTTTTCGATAGCGCGTTCAAGCATTTTCCCGCTAAGAATTGGGCCGCTGCCACCGGCGGACGTAATAAGAATGTCCGGCTCGCTTAGCACTTTTTCGAGCGCGTCCCATGGCACGGCGTTTCCGTTGAAGCGCGCAGCCAGGTCGGCGGCGCGATCGAACGAGCGGTTTACAACCTCGAGTTTCCCGATGCCGCGGCTGCGCAGTTGTTCCACCACCTGCTCCGCCACAGCGCCCGCGCCGATGATCAACGCCACGTGCCCTTTTAAATTGCCGAAAACGCGCTCGGCTAGTTTCACGCCAGCCAACGCGACAGACATCGGTCGCGCGCCCACTTCCGTTTCGGCCCGCACGCGCTTTCCCACTTCGAGCGCGCCCTGAAATACGCGATTCAGCACCGGCCCCGTGGCTCCATGTTCGAGCGCCAAATTGTAGGCGGTGCGAAGCTGGCCAAGAATTTCCGCTTCGCCCAGCATCATCGAATCGATGCCCGCGGCTACGCGGTAGAGGTGCAGCACCGCATCGCGTCCGGTCCAGCGATAAAATTTCCCATCTACATCCGCGCGATTGAGGCCATGAAACGAGGTGAAAAATTCTTCCATGGCTGCGGTCAGCGCCGCGCCTCCCTCTCCCGGAACGCCATAAAGCTCGCTTCGATTGCACGTGGAGAGCACCACCGCTTCTTCTAAAATGCCCTGTTTGCGGAGTTCATCGGCGGCGTCGAGCGCCTGCTGCTGGGTGAATGAAACGCGCTCGCGCAGTTCCACAGAGGCGGTGCGGTGGTTACAGCCGATCAGGGCCACCTGAATGCGCCCGGCTACGTTGCGTCGTGGATTGGAAACGGTTGTGCTCATCGCCTCAGAAATACCGGTGAAAGCGGGTAAGATAGAAATTCACCACCGTGTAGCTGAAAAGCACCAGCGCAAAATTCAGCGCACAGAGCAGTGCCGCGCGCGATCCGCGCCATTGGGCGCTCCGCGAAAGCCACAAATAAGCCACGTACACCACCAGGATTACCGCGGTGATCAGCACCTTGGGATCGCCCAGCGGATATGTGCCGCTCAGACGATGCGCCCAGATCAGTCCCATGGGCACCCCGACCGCGATCAGCCCCAGCCCAAGATAAACGCTGCTGCGCGCCATGCGATCAAGCACTTCCAGGGCCGGAAAGCGCCAGAACGCTGTGCTCAGGCGCCGCGAGCGGAGCAGAGCGTGCTGTATCAAATAGACCAGGCTCAGCGCGAACGAAAGCGCGAAGGCCGCGTAGCTCCAGGTATTCAGCGTGACGTGCAAGGCGAAGAGCGCGCCGCGGGCCGGAGCGGGACTCGGCGCTAGGGCCGGGGCGAACGCCCCAAGCAATGCGACCCAGGCGAACATCAAAAAAGTCACCAGCGCGCCAACCGTCCTTTGCCGGTGAAAAATTTCAAGCACCAGATAGGTGATCCCGAAAAGCCAGGCGAAAAGCGACATCGAGCCGTAGAGATCGTCGTAAGGGACCGTGTGCATCAGGCGCGAGCGCTCCAGCAGATCGTAGTATTGCAGGAACAACCCGCCCGCCAGCAGTAGCGATGCCGCGCGGCCAACCCAGGTGTTGGGCACATAAAGGATACGCGCGTAGCAGGCAAAGCTCGCGGCATAGAGCGCCAGGCTCAAATAGCCAAGAAAGTGCGACATGTCAAGGGGGGAACTCCCGTTCCCTCCGAATTATACCGCCGATTGGGTGAAACTGGCTTGCTCGAAGCCCATAGCGCAGGGAAACGAACACGCAAGCTTGCTGGATTAAGGGCATGCGGAAGCGATTGCCGCGTTCTCGAACATCCTTGCCGGGTTGAAACACGTTGCGCGTTTCACGGAGAAACCCTTTGCTTCCGTAACCATCCTAATGTCAGCGCCTTAGGTCCCTTAGAGGGACGCCGCGCAATGGAGTTCGTGGCCATTAGAATGCCTCATCTATCCTCGGGTTTTCCTTGCTAAAGCGAAAGCGGCGAGTGCCGATAGACAGATAGAGATCATTCTGTGGGAAGGAAGATGGGAGGCCCCAATGTCGGTAACAGGTATATCAGGCAGTAGTCTTTTTGAACTCGTTCAGGCGGAAAAGAATCAGACCCAGAGCACGCAGAGCAACACGATTCAAAATATCGGGCAGGAATTTGGTCAACTTGGGCAGGACCTGCAAGCGGGAAACTTGACGCAGGCGCAGCAGGATTTCACGACGCTATCGAGCGATCTTTCGTCGCTGCAAGGAAGTTCGAGCACGCCCACCTCCGGCAGTTCCAGTTCCAACACGGCCAGCAGCATTCAGCAGGCATTCAACTCGCTGCAGCAGGATTTGCAGGCAGGAAATCTCACGCAGGCGCAGCAGGATTTCGGCAACCTGCAGCAGTCGCTTCAGTCCGCCGGCCAGGGACAACAGTCCCACGGGCATCATCATCACCATGGTGGGGGAGGCTCGCAGCAGGCCAGTGCCATCCAGCAGGATTTCACTTCGCTTGGGAATGCGCTGCAATCGGGTGATTTGAGCACCGCGCAGTCCGCATTCGCCCAGCTCCAACAGGACCTGGGGAATTTTTCGGGCGGCGGGTCCTCGTCCAGTTCAACTTCAGCCTCGGCGTCTTCGAGCACGGGCTCGACGAACGGGACGACGCTGAACGTCACGGCGTAAACCGCACGGATTCGAGTCGATTGGAGACAATCGAGGCGCTATCGTTCCCCACCAGGGGCGATAGCGCCTAACTCCTCCGCTTGCCTCCGGTAGTGAATAAGAACTGCACCGCGGCACGTCCACCCATTCCGAACCCCGCGCCACCGTTTCGATTCTGCTCCTTCTCCCTTTAACGCATGCCATCGGGCCTGACCAGCAGCTTCGGCCTGCAAAAACACACGCGCACAAGGTAAACTAGACGCTTCCGGAGGAAAGCCATGTTGCGGGTAGGAATGGTTGGTTGGAGAGGTATGGTCGGAAGCGTCCTGATGCAGAGGATGCGCGAGGAGAACGATTTTCGCGGTCTTGAGACAACGTTCTTCTCCACGTCGAGCGTAGGCGGCGCCGCGCCCAAGGAAGCGAGCAATGGCGGCGTGCTGAAAAGCGCGATGGACCTCAGCGAATTGGCGACGTGCGACGTGCTCATCAGTTGCCAGGGCGGGGAATACACCACGGAAGTCTACGCGCCGCTGCGCAAGAGTGGCTGGAAGGGCTACTGGATCGACGCAGCATCCACGCTGCGCATGAGCGACGAAGCGGTGATCATTCTCGATCCGGTGAATGATCGCGTGATTCGCGATGCCATGTGGCGCGGCATCAAGACGTTTGCGGGCGGCAACTGCACCGTGAGCCTTATGCTCATGGCCGTCGCCGGGCTTTTTCAGGCAGGTTTGGTCGAGTGGATGACCAGCATGACGTATCAGGCGGCCTCCGGCGCGGGCGCGGCAAAAATGCTCGAGCTTGTGAAGCAGATGGAACGCCTCACCGATCCAACCCGCGCGAATCCTTCCGAAAATGCGCTGGAAGTGGATCGCATGGTCATTGAAGCCCAGCGCGATTCAAAACTGCCGGTAAGCGAGTTCGGCGTGCCGCTGGCGGGCAGCCTGATCCCCTGGGTCGACAAGGAAATGCCTGGCGGCCAGACGCGCGAAGAATGGAAGGGCATGGCGGAAACCAACAAGATTATGGGTTTGAATCCACCAGTGCCGGTGGATGGCATCTGCGTGCGCGTCGGGACCATGCGCTGCCATAGTCAGGGTCTGTGCATCAAGCTGAAGAAAGATGTGCCGCTAGCGGAAATCGAGCAGATGATCGCGGGAAGCAATCCATGGGTGCGAGTGATTCCGAATGATAAGGAATCGTCCGCGCGATGCCTCACGCCAACCGCAGTCTCAGGAACGTTGAATGTACCCATTGGCCGCATGCACAAGCTGAAGCTGGGCCCGGAGTTTCTGGGCGCCTTTACCGTGGGCGATCAACTGCTCTGGGGAGCGGCCGAGCCGCTGCGGCGAATGCTCAACATTCTGCGCGAACCGTAAAGGCTTTCTGGGGCTGCGGATTCGCCATCTCGAATCCGCAGCCCCAGCGACAAGCATCCTTCAGTTTACTGCCCAGGAGGCGTGCCTGCAGGCGGCGCACCGGCGGGAGGAGCCGGTGGACGCGGCGCGGGCTGCTCGAACTTCGCATCCTCTACCGGCGTGTTCACCTCAATCGAATCGAACTTGTAAGTCCGGTCGCCTTCCGGGCTCAGCACCTTCACGGAGTAAGGCATTTTGATGCCGGCCACGTCTCGATAGTCATCGAACGCCGTTACTTCCGGAAACGATCCCAAAACGCTGTTCATGTTGCCCACCGCTCGGACCAGCAACCCCGATTGCTGATCGATCAGCAGTCGGTCGAGTCCCGAGCCATTTTTTGCCACTCCCGTCACGATGTACACTTCGTGACCGTCCATTGTTTCGGCCCCGGCGACGCGCACATTGGTATGGTCTTCCCGGAAATGCAATCCCGGGACAAACTCCGCCCAATCCTGCACGCTTTGGAGTTCGCCGCCCATCAACTCGCGGCCTACCGCGCCCGCAAGCCAGCCCATCTCTCCGTTGTAACCCGTTCTGGCTGGAACGCCGTTCGGCATTTGGATGGTTTCCAGCGCCTTATCCGGCGCCTTGCGATCGATTTCCACGGCCGGATGCCCGATTGCAGGCGGTCCGGTCACGCCCGGCGGGTTCGGCACCGCCATCTCTACCGTTCCTTTTGCCACAATGGTCTTGGCATTCTTCACCGCGCCTGCGCCCACCGCTTGTTCATACTTGTTCAGCACCTCATCCACCGGCGGAAGCGGCGGCGGCTTCGGCGCGTTTGGATTCGGAGCAATGATCGGCGGATCGCCCGGCCCGGGACGTACCGGAGCCATGCTCGCATCGAGCGTCAGATTGGGAATCGCGATCTTCGCGAAGCTGTCGGGATTCGGCGGCAACATCGGCGGGCGCTGGCCGGGCAGTAGCTGTTCGCTCGCTCCAATCGGACGCGCCGCGATGGCAGGTATAGCAGGTCACTTCGCGCTTTCCGTCAAACACGGTGTTATCCAGCGCGAACATCATCTGCATCATGTTTCGCGCCGACCGCTTGGTGGGCTTGCCGTCATCGTCGAACTTGCGCGTGTCGTGGCAATAACCGCAGCCCACGCCCAGCGCCACGGTGATGTATTCCATCGCCGGATGGATATCGACCGCGGGCAGGTCCTTCAGACACTTTCACATTTTTGTAGTACTGCCCGGCGGTCTTGCCCTGCATGTCCTTAACCTTCGGCGCAGGCTGCTGCGCGTTCGCGAGCGGCGCATTTGCGCCAACGGCGAGCATCACCAGAACCGCCGCGGCAATCGTGGCTGCCGGCCAACGAATCGCTAGATTCATTTTCATGTGCTAAGACCCATCCTTTCGAAACTGCGCGCTGTCGCCGGGCCACTTTCCAGCCGAACACACGACGGGCGGCGCGCTGCCACCCTTTTCGGCTGGAATCATACCCGAAACACCGTATAAAACAAACGCCATGTGAATCGGCCCGAGGCTCACGTACTTTCGACCGCGTGTAAAGCTTTGCCCCGCCGCCAACGTATCCAAATCCCTGCGAACCGGGGGAAAGACCCGATTCCCGCGCACCGTAGTCTGAACTACGCTGCATTCTTTTGTTATTCAGTTTCTTCGGATTGAACCACCGGGGACGTGATGTCCATAATCCTTGCCGGTAAGACGAAAACAAGCGGGGCCTCAAGGCGCAGCTTGTTCGGGCTGAACGCCGTGAATTTTCTGCTCGCCGATGCGGCAGGCGTGGTCGCTCCCTTTCTCAACGATTTTTTGCGGGAGCAGCACTGGCGTTACGATTCCATCGCGCTCGCCACCGCTATTGCTGGGCTGGGCGTTATGCTCGCGCAGACACCCGCTGGCTTTCTGGTGGACCACACGCGCCACCACCGCGGCTGGCTGATGGCCGGCTCCCTGCTGACAGGCGCTTGCCTCGGCTTGCTTCCTCTTTTACCTGCGCATTGGTGGATCGTGGATCCGCTGGTGTTCTCTTCAGGGCTGGCCGGTACGCTTTTTGCACCGCTGCTGGCCGCGATTGCATTGGGGCTGGTGGGAAACGCGCGGCTCAACAAAACCATCGGCGACAATCAGGCCTGGAATCACGCAGGCAATATTGCTGCGGCTCTCACCGCCATGGCTCTTGTTTCGATTTTTTCCATTCGCTCCGTTTTTTTCGCTATCACCGTTGTTTCCGTGCTCGCGGCCATTGCGGTCTTGCTGATTCGTCCCGAGGAAATCAATGTGCGCGGCGCTTCTGGACTCGACGGCGATACAAAACATCCCCCGCACGAAGTACGCATCTGGAGTCTGCTGCGCGAGCACACCATCCTGGTGCTGTTCGCTTCCACCGCGCTGTTTCATCTCGCCAATGCGCCGATTCTGCCCATGGTCGGCCTATACATCAAATCTCTTCACGGTACGGACAAGCAGGTGGCCGCCACGGTCCTCACCGCGCAAGTCGTGATGATTCCCGTCGCGTGGGCCACCGGCTGGCTCTGTGATCGCTGGGGCCGCAAACCGACAATGGCCATCGGATTTCTCGCATTGCCCGTGCGGATTCTTCTCTATTCCTTCACGCGCAGCCCCTGGGCGCTGGTAGCGCTCCAGTGCTTTGACGGAATCGGCGCGGGAATTTATGGCGTGGCCATCGTCGCTATTTGTGCGGATGTCACCAAAGGAAAAGGTCGCTTCAACACGTTGATGGGATTGATTGCCACGGCGCTGAGTCTGGGCGGCGTCATCGGGCCTCTCATTGGCGGCAATATCGTGCAGCACCTCGGATTCGCGGCGACGTTTCGCTCTTTTGCGGTGCTGGCAGCGGTGGGCGCTGCTGTGTTTCTCCTGTTTATGCCCGAAACCAAGCCCGCGCCAGCCGTCGACGGCAAGCCAGAGCCGGCCTTGGCGCAATAAATTTCGCCATTTGCTGGTTTGCTCGTACTGCCTCCCACTACAATCGAACGTGGAAGCGGTTGAAGGCGATCCCACACCTCTGAGGCCATCATGATTCATCCCTGGCACGATTTAAGTCCCGGCGATTATCTCCCGAAGGAATTTCGCGCGGTCATCGAGATACCTCTCGGCTCCAACGTGAAGTACGAACTCGACAAGGAAAGCGGCATGTTGAGGCTCGACCGCGTGCTCTACTCCGCGGTCTACTATCCCGCCAATTACGGTTTTATCCCGCGCACGCTTGGCGCCGACAACGATCCGCTCGACGTGCTCATTCTTTGCCAGGAGGCGGTCGCTCCGCTGACCATTGTGAACGCCCGCACCATCGGCATGGTGACCATGATCGACGCCGGCGAGGAAGACCACAAGATCATCGCCGTCGCTACTGGCGATCCCGAATATGACCACTACTGGGAAGCCGGCGAGCTCCCGCCGCACAAGCTAGCCATGGTGCGGCGCTTTTTTCTCGATTACAAAAAGCTCGAAGGCAAAGAAGTGCAGGTAGAGAAAATCGAGCCGGCCAAAACCGCCTATCCGTTTATCGAAGATGCCGTCGCGCTCTACGCAAAGACAAAAGGGAAAGGCCGCAAATCATCGCGGAAAGCACCAAAGGCCTGACAGATCGTATGGAGCTATTTTCGTTTGCGCGCTCGCAGCGAATCGCGAATCAGGCGCAGCAAGCTCGACATTTGCTCCACTCGCGCCGGATGATCGCCAAACCGCGCCGATTGATATAGCTCCGTGAGCTTCGTTACCGGCGCCGCCAGCTCTGGAGCGGAAACCGCCGCGGCGAATTCCAGTGGGGTCTGCCACGCCTCTTTTCGCCAGCCCGATCGTTCGAGCACTTTGAGCATCTCGCTGTACTCCAGCGCCGCCAGAGAAGCCGTCAGATTCCCGCCGCGCCGTGCGCGCAGCCGCCAGCGCGCCACCATGTAGCCGATCATGGCCCGCCCGCGCAGCGCGAACAGCAGCGCGGTCAGAAACACCAGCAGTCCCGGTAAAAAATAAGGTGACGCCTCCGCCCGGCGATCGAGCGCCAGCAGCGCGTTCATTAGCCTGTCTTTGCGCTCGTTGTAATAATCCCGCGCGCGTTCGCCGAAGCTGCGCGACGACTCCTGCGCATTCGCCGCCAGCGTCATCTGGTGACTGAAGTCGTAATTCACTACCCACTCGCTCCAGGCAAATTGGAACGAGTCCCAATACAGGCTCAGCCGGTCGAACATGCCGCCGTGTTGCGTATTTCCCGGAGGCGTGGGATCGAACGGCAGCCATCCGTATACCGGGAAATAGACTTCCACCCAGGCGTGCGCATCGCTTTCGCGAATAATATAGTCGCCACCAACATCGTTGTACTCCCCGGGCGAAAATCCAGTGACGTAGCGCGCCGGAACGCCTTCCGCACGCAGCATCACCGTCATGGCCGATGCAAAATATTCGCACTGCCCGCTCCGCCGCACGAAAAGGAAATCCGCCAGCGGGTCCGGACCATGCGATCCGCTCAAATCCAGCGTGTAGCCGTAATGCGCGATCAGGTAGCGCTGGATGTTCGCCGCTTTGTCGTAGGGATTCGCTGTTTTCGCGGTAATTTGGTCCGCCAGCTTTTTCACTCGCGGGTCCAGCCGCGGAAGCTGCAGATACGTTTCCGTAACCGCGTCTGGATAAGCTGGCGGAAGCGCGCGCAACTCTGCCGGGTTCGCCACCGGCAAATTGGACCAGCCTTCATAGCGGATTTTTGTGCTGTTGTGCGCGGGATTGAAAATCGATCCGGCGGCATCGAGCAGCAAGTAGCCGCGCGCGGGAAATCCGCCGTTGCGAATGCTCTCCGGCTGAAACCGTCCGCGCAAGGCCTGCGGACGCGTGGCCACGAAAAGAGCGTCGGTGGCCATCGGCTCGAGCAGCACGGTGTAATGCAGCGCCAGCGATTTTCCCGCTGGAAAGGGGATCGGATTCAGCCAGTATTCCCCTTCGCCATTCGATCCAATAACCCGCTGATCGTGCTCGGGCGTGAACCAGCGATGCCCGTCGAAATCGGTGTGCACGATTCCACGCCAGTGCATGTCTTGTACCAGCGCCGGATTGCCATTAACCTGCACACGCATCACTACCGCGCTGTTCTGCTGGATTTTGCCGATGTCGCCCAGCGTGGAATCGTCGCTGAAGCCGGTCATCAGAGTCGGTTGCAGGTTCAGCGCGCTCAGGTAGCCGGTGGTGAACCGCGGGATCAGAAAGAAAATCACCGTGCCCAGCGCCAGCGCACTGATCGCCACCAGAAGCGACGTGATTCCGAGCGCCCGATTCAGCCGCTGCGCCAGCGGCGAGCCGGGATCGAGCGCCGGCGACACCGCGCCAGTCGCGCTTCTGCGCATCTCCAGCGCCACGAACGTCGAAACCGCCAGCACCAGGAAAATCGCCAGCGCTACCAGAAATCCCGTCTCCACCGTCAGAATGGCGGAGGCCAGCATCGACGTTACCGCCAGCACCGTCAGGAACGCGTAATCGCGGTTCGTCGTCGCCGAATACAGCCGCACTACCGTGGCGAACAGCAGCAGATGAATCGCCGATAGCAATCCCGCGTACAACGCAGGGTTCGGGGCGCCGTCGGCCAGGTTGCGCGAGAAAAACCACAAATCCAGGGGAAAGAAAAGGAAGTAGGCCAGCACCAGCCCGGTTGCTACCCGCTGCGAAATCTCCGACGAGTGTCCCCGCCACAACCGGTAGCCTTTGTACGCCACCGCTGCCGCCGGAACGAACGTGGACACAGGGTCAAGCTTCCCGGTCGAGACGATGGCCAGAACGCCGGTCGAAACGAGGAAGTAGAGAGAAATCTCGAAGTAGCGTTGCACCGCAGGAAGCGGCGGCGCGCTCGGATGCGCGGCGGAAGCCATGGCGTATCCCCGATTTTATCACCGGCTCGCGCCGTCTTCGCGCTGGTCCTGCCGCACGCCGCCAATGGGCCAATAGTCCCTTCGTGTGTTGGTTGGTGCCGCACCGCAACTCACGACCGCCTTTGCCTTTCGCTAGTCACGCCAACGCGAAGCTGTGGACTCTGATTGTGTTTTACGGTGTCATCCCGAAGAAAGCGAGGTGCGACCCGGTTAGGGTCGGTAAAACGGATCCGATTAGGATCGCGCTGCGAGCCGAGGGATCTCTCTTCGTGTGCTGCGTTCGCCGCGCACGTAATTCCGGCAATCTGCTTCGCTCTGCATTGTGCCGGGTGCCGGCACAATTTGCGCATCTCTCATCTCGCGCGAGTGAAATCCATAAAAACGACGAAACCTCTCGCTCGATTCGATCGCAGCGGGTGCCGCATCGCTTTGAGCTTCTCAGCAATGCGTGCGCGCGGGAACTTAGCATCGTGGCCTTCCCGGCGGCCCGCTTCTGGCCGCCGTCCGAAGCCGTACATCGCGCGAGCCGTGAGAATTGCCTTGGCATTCGCTTCATTCAACTTCCATGCGGTTGCCGCAACCGTGCGGAGGACTTGCGTGTAAGGGTATTCGGCGGTGATGCACTCCGAAACTCAAAGCGCCGCATCGCCAGTCCCGTCAGGGACGCCATAAAGTAGCCTGGAGCATAAGCTCTGGGAATGATTTCGGCGCGCATAGTGCCTTCCGCTCGCTGTGTTGTCCCCGCGAGCTTTTGCCTTTCGCTAGTCACTCGCCACTAGCCACTTGCCACTTCTTTTTCTACAATCTTCCCCATGACTCCCGACTACCTATCCGAGCAGTTTTCCTCCGCACTCAGCTACGAAAAATATCTTGCTTCCGGCAAAGAAGACCAGCAGCAGCGCTGGCAGCGCGTCTATGATGCCGCCAGCGTCACAGCCGCGCAGCGCGAACTCCTCGGCGGCTTCGTCCGCCAGATGAACATTCTCGTCGTCAGCGGCATCTGGTGCGGCGACTGCGTCGAGCAGTGTCCGCTGATCCAGCGCATCGCCGAAGTAAATCCCGGCAAGATCGACTTGCGTTTCGTCGAGCGCGACCAGCGCCCCGAATTGCGCGACAAAGTCACCATGAACGGTGGCCATCGCGTCCCGGTGGTTCTGTTTCTCGCCGAAGATTTTTACTGGTGCGCCACCGCCGGTGACCGCACTATCCATCGCTATCGCGCTGTCGCCGCGCGCAAGCTCGGCCCATCGTGCCCCATCGGCATCGTTCCGCCCGACAAGGACGAGCTGCAGGCCACCCTCGCCGACTGGTGCAACGAAGTCGAACGCGCGCAGCTTATGCTGCGCCTCACTCCGCGCCTCCGCGAAAAATACAAAGACTAGGTTGCGTAGTTGCCCGTCATCTCGCGCCCAGCGAAGAATCGACGCTCGTGCGGCTGTCGCATTTTTTTGTTCTACGCTACGAGGGCGTAGTTACCGCTGACTCGCAATGACTAACCGCGCCGTTGTCATCCCGAAGAGAGCGGTTTGCGCGATCAGGTAAGGATCGCGCTGCGAGTCGAGGGATCTCTCTTCGTGTGCTGGCGTCGCCCCGCAGCCAGTCTGATGCGTACCGTTTTCGGCCTCGACGCGCCCTAAAACAAAAACTCCTCAGAATGCCGGGTGTTTACCCGCCACTCTGAGGAGCAATGTTGCGTCCGTGATCGCGTTACGCGCCGCGTAACGCGAATGTAAACTAGCCCGCCTTCGGGTACCAGTCGAGCAGCCGTACTTCGATCCCGGTGCCCTCGAGGTCCTTCTTGAACACGCTCAGGTCCGACTGCCCGTAGTGGTAGGGAATCACCACCTTGGGATGGAACTTCTTCACCGCCCCGGCCGCTTCTTCGGGAGTCATCGTGTATGGCAGGTTCATGCACACGAACGCCACGTCGATGTTCTTCAGCGCGTCCATTTCCGGAATGTCTTCGGTGTCGCCGGAAAGATAGAATCGCTTGCCGCCGTAGGTGAGGATGTAGCCGTTGCCGCGGCCCTTGTCATGGTAGAGTTTTCCCGGCGCCGGGCCGCGCTTGATGTTGTACATGGGAATCGCTTCGATCTTCCAGCCGCCCCACTCCTGGGTCTCGCCATTGGAGATAGGCTTGGCGTTCGTAATCGTCTTCACCACTGCTGGCGGCGCAATGATTTCCGTGCTGGTCTGGCTCAGTTCGGTCACTTCGTTCTGGTCCATGTGGTCGGCGTGAATGTCCGTAATCAGGATCAGGTCCGCCTTGGGCATCCCGGTAATAACCGCCGGCTTCGCCGGGTCCACATAAATATTTTTTCCGCCGGCCTGGATCAGCATGGCCGCGTGATAAATCGGCGTGATCTTTACTTCGCCCTTGGACGTCTTGAATACTTGTACATCGGCGGCGCTCACCGCGTGCGCGGACAGCAACAGCGCGGCACACGCCAGCACCGCAAACCTCAGAGTCTTCATTTCCCATTCCTCCATAAGTCTTTTCTGCACCAAAGCGCCATGAATGCTAGCACACGCCTCCGCCCTTTCGCCACCGCCGCGCTGCTACTCGCTGTCGATGTTCACCGCGTAATACGCCACCGTCTTCGACGGCACTTCCTTGAACCAATGCCACGTTTTCGCCGGAATGGTAATCACATCGCCGTGAACCAGGTGATATGTCGTCCCGCCATTTGTCGACGGCGCGCGCATCTGATCCGGCGCCGTGCGCTTCGCGTCCACCGGCGTGCCGCCCACGATCAGCGTGGCCTCGCCTTCCTCCATGATGAAAACGTGATTCGTCTTGTCGTGATACTCCGCCGGGCCCGCGGCACGCCGCTGCGCCAGCACGATGAGGCCCGGATCGTTCACGATTGCCCCGCCCTTGGCCATCACCTCTTTCACCTTGTCATGCCCGATGTATTGCACCGACGCCGGCACCCCGCTCCCCATCGACGCTGCCGTCGCCAGCAAAACCGCCGCTGTGATCCCCACCGCCGTCCGCATCTTCCCGATTTTCATGTTTTCTCCCTTGCCTCCGTCGCGACTTGATCAAGCCAGCCGCATCATATAATAGAGTTACCCGTGGCCACTGACACACAACTCATCACCGCCGCATCTCCCACCGGACTCGACTGGGCGCACCCGCTCGTCCGCGACTGGTTCGTCGCCAAGTTCGGCACACCTACCGAGCCTCAGGAGCAAGGCTGGCCGCCGATCCTCGCGGGCAAGACCACGCTCATCTCCGCGCCCACCGGATCTGGCAAGACACTCGCCGCTTTTCTCGCTTGTATCGACCGCCTCGTGCGCAAAGCTCTCAGCGGGGACCTCGTCGACCAAACCGAAGTCCTCTACGTCTCGCCCCTGAAAGCGCTGAGCAACGACATTCAGAAGAATCTTGAACAGCCCCTCGGCGAAATTCTGCAGCTCGCGGGAGAACGCGGCTTCCTGATGCCGCAGATTCGCACCGCCGTCCGCACCGGCGACACGCTGGCCCACGAGCGCCGCGCCATGCTCACGCATCCGCCGCACATCCTGGTCACCACGCCCGAATCGCTCTACATCCTTCTTACCGCGGCGAAGAGCCGCGAAATCCTGAAAACGGTCAGCACCGTGATCGTCGACGAAATTCACGCCGTCGCCGACGACAAGCGCGGCTCGCATCTCGCGCTCACCCTGGAGCGCCTCGACCGCCTCACCGGCACGCCCGCGACGCGCATCGGTCTTTCCGCCACGCAGAATCCCATCGAGCTGGTCGCTGAATTCCTCGGCGGCGCAAATCGTGCCGAAAGTGCGGCTGAGCCAACAATCGTCCAGATCGCCAATCGCCGCGAACTTGACCTTGCCGTCGAAGTTCCCGGCAGCGAACTTGGCCCGGTCGCCTCAAACGAAGTGTGGGGCGAACTTTACGACCGCATCGCCGCACTCGCCTTGCAGCATCGCTCCACGCTGATCTTCGTCAACACGCGCCGCCTGGCCGAGCGCTGTGCCATGCATCTCGGCGAGCGTCTGGGAAAGGACGCTGTCGCCGCGCACCACGGCAGCCTGTCGCGCAAGCTGCGCCTCGCCGCCGAAACGCGCTTGAAAAACGGCGAGCTTCGCGCTCTCGTCGCTACGGCCTCACTCGAACTTGGTATCGACATCGGCAGCGTCGACCTCGTCTGCCAGATCGGCTCCACGCGCTCCATTTCCGTCGCGCTCCAGCGCATCGGCCGCGCCGGTCACTGGCGCGGCGCCGTGCCCAAGGGCCGCATCTTCGTCACCACGCGCGACGAGCTTCTCGAATGCGCCGCGCTGGTGCGCGCCATCAAGCAGCGCGACCTCGATCGCCTGGAAATTCCCGAAGCGCCGCTCGACATTCTCGCGCAGCAGATCGTGGCCATGTGCTCCGCCGAAGACTGGGACGAAAACGAGCTCTTCGCCACGGTCACTCGTGCCTATCCATATCGCAATCTCCAGCGCGTCGACTTCGACTCCATCGTCGAAATGCTCTCCGAAGGCATCGCCGCGCGTCGCGGACGCTACGCCGCTTACCTGCATCGCGATCAGGTCAACGGCCGCCTTCGCGGACGCCGCGGTGCGCGCCTCGCCGCCATCACCAGCGGCGGCGCGATTCCCGAAAACGCGCTCTACAACGTAGTCGCCATGCCCGAAGGCGTCCCCATCGGCACCGTCCACGAGGATTTCGCCGTCGAAAGCCTTGCCGGCGACATCATTCTCCTTGGCAACACTTCCTGGAAAATTCGCCGCGTGCACACCGGCACCGTGCTCGTCGAAGACGCTCACGGCGCCGCGCCCAGCGTTCCTTTCTGGCTCGGCGAAGCTCCCGGACGCACCCAGGAACTCTCCGCGCAGCTCGCCGACCTCCGCGAAACCGTCAGCAATCTCGCCAACGATACCGAACCAGGCATCCCCCAGCAGAAAACTCCCGGCGTTCGCGCCGCCATCGACTGGCTCAAGCGCGAATGCGGTCTCGACGATTCCGCCGCCGAGCAGGTCGTCGAATACATTCTCCTTGGCCGCAGCATACTCGGCATCGTCCCCACGCAATCCACCGTGATCGCCGAGCGTTTCTTCGACGAAGGCGGCGGCATGCAGCTTGTGATCCACGCGCCCTTCGGCGCGCGTATCAACAAAGCCTGGGGCCTCGCGCTGCGCAAACGCTTCTGCCGCTCTTTTAATTTCGAATTGCAAGCCGCCGCCACCGACAACGGTTTAAACATTTCGCTCGCCGAGCAGCACAGTTTCCCGCTCGCCGACGTTTTCAATTTCCTGCATCCCAACTCCGTGCGCCACGTGCTCGAACAAGCCGTGCTCGATTCGCCTCTCTTCACCGCTCGCTGGCGCTGGGACGCCGGCCGCGCTCTCGCGCTGCTTCGTTTCCGCAACGGCAAAAAAGTTCCGCCGCATCTCCAGCGCATCCGCGCCGACGATCTGCTCGCCTCCGTTTTCCCCGAGGCTTCCGCCTGCCCGGAAAATCTCGTCGGCGAAATAAAAATTCCCGATCACCCGCTGATCCGCGAAGTGATGAAGGACGTGCTCACCGAGGCCATGGACATCGACAGCCTCGAGCGCATCCTGCGCGACATCGCCGCGGGCCGCATCCGCTGCCTCTCCGTCGACACGCCCGTACCCTCGGCCTTCTCGCATGAGATTCTCAACGCGAATCCTTACGCCTATCTCGACGACGCCCCGCTCGAAGAGCGCCGCGCTCGCGCCGTCGAAATGCGCCGCGTGCTGCCCGAAGCGGTGCTCTCCGAAATTGGACGCCTCGATCCCGCGGCCATCGACGAAGTTCGCGCCGATGCCTGGCCCGACGTGCGCGACGCCGACGAACTGCACGACGCGCTGCTCACTCTCGGCGCCTTGCCGGTGCAAGCCGGCCAAAGCGAAAACGAGACCGGCGGCGTGCTCGCCAGCAAAGTCCGCGCGTCCGTTCTTGCCTGGCAGGAATTCTCTAAAACGCTCGCCGCGCAGCGGCGTGTCGGCCTCGCCACCGTGGGCACCCAAAACTTTTGGGTGCCCACCGAGCGCGCCAAGCTTTTCGCCCAAATCTTCCCGGGCGCGCAGTTTCAACAGCAACTGCCGCAAGTCGGCGAACCCGCCGCCTCGCGCGAAGACGCCATCTTCGCCTTGGTCACCGGCTGGATCGCTCACAGCGGCCCCGTGAGCGGCACCGAGCTCGCCTCGCTCTTGCAACTCACGCCTGCTGAAATTCAGCAGGCTGTTGCTCCGCCTCGAAGCTTCCGGTTCAACTCTGCGCGGCACATTCACCGGCACATCGCAAGAAACCGAATGGTGCGATCGCCGTCTGCTCGCTCGTATCCATCGTCTCACTGTCGGCAGCTTGCGAAAGCAGGTCGAGCCGGTGAATCCCGCGCAGTTCATGCGCTGGCTGCTGCGCTGGCAGCACGTTTCCAGCGGCACGCAGTTGCTCGGCGAGCGCGGCACTCTCGAAGCCCTCCAGCAGATGCAGGGTTACGAAGCTCCCGCCAATTCCTGGGAGCGCCAGATTCTCGCGCGCCGCATCGCCGATTACGATCCCAAGGTTCTCGATCATCTTTCGCTCACCGGCGCTGTCGGTTGGGGACGCCTCTCTCCTCATCCGGCCACCCTGGAAACGACTACTAGCGAGCGCCGCCGCGTCACGCCCACCAGCGTCGCGCCCATTACTTTCTTTGTCCGCGAAGATGCCGACTGGATGATCCCTCGCCGCGAACTCGACGCCGAATCACAGAACAATGACACTCGCGGCCTGAGTCCCGCCGCGGTCAGCGTTTTGCAGTTCCTCCGCCAGCGCGGCGCCTCCTTCTTTGCCGACATCGTGCGCGCCACCGGCAAATTGAAATCCGAAGTGGAAACGGCGCTCTGGGAACTGGTCGCCGCGGGACTACTCACCGCCGATGGTTTCGACAATCTGCGCGCGCTCATCGATCCGCGCCGCCGTTCCGGGCAGGGAAGCGGACGCGCCGCTCGCCCGCGCCACAGCGCCGGCCGCTGGTCGTTGCTTTATCCGGGCGAAGCCGTCGATCGCGCCAAAGCGGTCGAGTCGATTTGCTGGATGCTCTTGCGCCGCTATGGCGTCGTGTTCCGCGAAATGCTCGCCCGCGAAACGATTCTTCCGAAGTGGCGCGAAGTGCTTATCGCGCTCAGGCGTCTCGAAGATCGCGGCGAGATTCGTGGCGGCCGCTTCATCAGCGGCTTCATCGGCGAACAGTTCGCGCTTCCCGTGGCCGTCGAATCGCTGCGCGCGCAGCGCAACGCGCCCGCTTCGAATGAAACCGTCACCGTCTCCGCCGCCGATCCGCTGAATCTCGTCGGCATCATTGTTCCGGGCGACCGAGTCTCGGCCAATTCCGGCAAGCTCGTTGGATTTCGCGATGGCGTCGCCGTAGAGCCCGAAGAGCGCCTCAGCGTCCTCATGCTCGGCGCCGCCCCCGGCGCCTAGTCGCGTCTTTGTTTTACCTTTGTCATCCCGAGCGAGCGAAGTTTGCGACCCGGTTAGGGTCGCGGTAGAACGGAGCGCGACGAGGGATCTCTCTTTGTTTTTTATTTTGCCTTTTTGTTTTACGGTGTCATCCCGAAGCGAGCGCCTTTCAGCGAGTCGAGGGACCTCTCTTCGTGTGATGATTTATCTGCGACGTTCATCCGGCTCATAAACGCCACGTGACCCACTTCCTCCGCTTCGCCCAAACCGCCGCCGCCATCGGCGCCACCACCAAAAAACTCGAAAAAATACGCATCCTCGCCGACTACCTCCGCTCTCTCGGTGCAGAAGACGCCTCCATCGCCGCCATCTTTTTCACCGGCCGCGCCTTCCCCCGCTGGGAAGAGCGCGTCCTTTCCGTCGGTGGCAGCATTTTGTGGCAAGCTGTCGAGCGCATCGCGAATCCCGAAGCCGGTCACGCGCACCAAACTTACCTTAAGCACGGCGACCTCGGCGACATGGCCAACGAGCTTCTGCAAAACCATCGCGCCTCCCAGCAAGTCTCTTTGCAAACGGGTCAGCTTTCTCTGCAAAATGTCGCCGCAGCACTCAACAATCTCGCCGCCCTGCGTGGTAACAGTGTAAAGCTTGTCGCGGTGGAAGAACTCCTCCGTCGCGCGCAGCCTGTCGAAGCGAAATACATCATCAAAATTGCCACGGGAGACCTGCGCATCGGCCTGCGTGAAAGCCTTGTGGAAGAAGCCATCGCGCAAGCATTCGCAAAACCAGCCGAAGACGTTCGCCGCGCCAACATGCTCGTCGGCGACATCGCCGTCACACTCCAACTCGCCTCAGCCGACGAACTAGCAACCGCTCGCCTGCGCCTGTTCCATCCCATCGCCTTCATACTCGCTTCCCCCGTCGACTCGCCCGCCGAAGCACTCGAATATTTTCCCGAAGGCGCGCTGGTCGAGGACAAATTCGACGGTATTCGAGCGCAGGCGCACAAAAGCGGCCGCGTTGTAAAACTTTTCTCGCGCACTCTCGATGAGATCGTCGAGTTTCCTGAGCTCTACGCCCCGCTCGCGGCTCTGCCGGGCGAATTCATCCTCGACGGCGAAATCATCGCCTGGCGCGATGATCGCCCGCTCCCGTTCACCGAACTCCAAAAGCGCCTCGGCCGCAAACAGCCCGACATGTGGCTGCTTCAGGACATCCCGGCCCGTTTCATCGCCTTCGATCTGCTCTATGCGAATGGGGAATTGCTTCTCGACCGTCCGCTCGCCGAGCGCCGCAAGCGCCTTGCGGAGCTCCTTACTGCACACGTAGCGGCGGGCATCAGCCCTCTATCTTCGCCGTCTCCTTCCTCGGTTGTCGTCGAATCAGGTTTCGTGGCGGCGCACTTCGGTGCGCCATCTTCACCGGCCCCGTCATCCTCTCCTTTGCCGCCAGCCATCCAACTCGCTGCCTCCCGCCTCTGCGTCACCGTCGATCAACTGGAAAAAGCCTTCCTCGAGTCCCGCCAGCGCGGACACGAAGGCATCATGGTCAAGGATCCGGCTTCCCCTTACAAACCCGGCCAGCGCGGCCGCTACTGGCTCAAGCTGAAACGTCCCTTGGCTACGCTTGACGTAGTTGTGACTTCCGTTGAATACGGGCACGGCAAGCGCCGCGGGTTACTCTCCGATTACACCTTCGCCGTCCGCGACGAAGATGACTGCCTTGTGAATATCGGTAAGGCTTATTCAGGGCTCACCGATGCCGAGATACAGCAATACACCGATTATTTTCTGGAACATACCGTGAAAGACTTCGGCTCCTGGCGCACCGTGCAACCAGCGGTGGTTCTCGAAGTAGCATTCAACAATATTCAGCGATCTTCCCGGCACGAAAGCGGTTATGCCCTTCGTTTTCCCCGAATCGTGCGCATCCGGAACGACAAGACGCCCGCCGAAATCGATACACTCGAGCGGGTAAGAGAAATCTTCGACAAACAAGCGACGTCGACAAATTAGGCGAACAGTAAGGAAACTGCCCCTGTTCGCCCTTTCCACCGAACACCAGCCACAATTTCCCGAACACTTTTAGAAACATCTTGGATTTGACGCGACGATGCTTTATCGTGACGTTCAGAATATCGGGTCAGGGGCGTGCTGCCGGACTTCTAGCAATCATAATTCGTTAATAGAATCGTTGAAGTCGGTCACCTAACAGCGGGTTCCGGTCTCATAACGCGCAAGAGCCTGTGGGGGGAAACGCAGGCTCCCGCGAGTGGACAAATTCAATTTCACTGACCTCCGGCCCAGAGGGAGCGACGGTAATGATGCGTCCCTTTTGCGTTCTTTGTTTTCTGATCCTTCCAGTGGGTTTGTACGCCTCGCCTCCCTCGCCTCAAGCCTCGGTCGCTTCTCCTGATCCAGCCTCCGCGGTGGCAACTACAACCATCCCGGGTCCGCTGCGTTCTTTCTTGCGCATGTCTGCCATCAGCCAGAAAGTCAGCCGCGACGAAGTGTTTCCATTGCTGGCGCGTAACGTTTCAGTACAGGGCTACCAGGATGGCAAACCCACTGAGTTTCTAGTTCTTATTCGCCGCTACCTCGACCAAGCCCGCGAGCTGCAGGTGCTGGCTGGGTCGGACGCCGCGATTCGCGTAAAGAATTGCAACGACGCCAAGCCCTTGCTCGCTGTTCTCGGCTATCGCATGCGCGACACCTGTGGCCCCAAAGCGGCTGTCGAGACCTCCGATCCGGATCGCGCCTTTCTGACCATCGACTCGGGATTCCCTCTGGCCGAACTGGAAGAAACTCTGCGCACTGGCAAACCCTTCGACTATCCCTATCCCTCCTCGCAAGTACCGGTTATCTTTTCCAAGGACGACTGGGGCACCGGCGACAAGGAAGCTAAGAAGAACGAAAAGTTGCGTGCGGACCCTATCGATGAGGTGCTGCGTGACCCGGAGGAAGCGCGCATCTACTGGGCTATGTCGCGCATCGACCCGGACACGCTGAACTCGCTTCGCCAGAAACCCGGAATTCGCAACCTGGCGCCCTTCGCCGCGGTGCTGGACTTCTACGGCAGTCAGATTTCCATTCGCAACGGGAAAGTCGTGGTTCCCGGAGGTCAGCCTTCCGAAGTGGCTTGGAAGGACCTGGTCGGCGCGAATCCCGATTCGCCTGCGGAGTTTGTCACCAAGCTACTGTCCAAGGACGAGGGTTGGGTCGCGGTCTATTACGACGTGCTCTCGCGAGTGGACAGCGCGCACCAGGCCTATTTCGCCGATCCTCATCGCCTTTCACACTTCTATGAAGCTTTGCGCGGCAAGGAAATTTCGCCTAGCCCGGCGCGTCCCGTGTTCCGGCCCGATCCAGGCCTGTTGCTGCTGGCCACGCGCCTGCGCCTTCAGCCGAACGGCCAGCCGGAGATTCCCGGCAACGTGCAGGTCTGGAAGGAGATCGTAGCGGCGCACAGCAAAGACGACTCCAAAATCTCGAAGGAAGTCGCCAAGCAAACGAACCATTGGAACAATCCGGACCAGTTGATCGAGGGCATGATCGCAGTCTCGCGCGTCAACCTGCCCAACAGCCCTCTGCCCGTTTTCCTCACGCTAAATGAAATCGACCGCAGGCGTCCGAGCGACCATCGTCTTACGCCCGCCACGGTCAAGCTGCTGGCTGACAAGTTCGGGAAATACAACGAGCAGTATCCGGTGCTGGCGGAATTTCCGGAGCTGACCAACGCTTCCATCGCGCGTTTCGTCGCCATCATCGAGGCCGTTGACAAAGTTTCCGACCACAATGTGCGTTCCAACACCATGGGAATTTATCAGTCCAACCTCGGAATCTGGCAAATCCTGGCCCGCCAGGGAGAAATTCCGGAAGCGGCTCTGAACGATTCCTGGCTGCATTCCATCGAGCCGTTCGCCACGGTCAAGACCTCAGTTCAATTGTTCGATGCCGGCCGCGCCTCGCTGGGTGAGATGATTCGCGCCGCGGCCGGAAAATCCGACCTTTCCCAGGACGAAGTGATTGCCTTGCTGGCCGGCCCCAGCCAGTTGAGTCCCGAAGGTCAGCAGGTCAAGCAGGAAATCGCCCAGCGCATACGCACGGTTATGGACGATCAGCGCCTGCTTTCGCTGGACACTCTGTTTGCGCTTGGCGACGGGCTGAACCGGATGGCGCAGGGGCAGTCCGCCCCGGACAATCTGCTGGCCCGCGCGCAGGAACTTCGCGAATTCGAAATGCCTCGCCCCTTTTTCACCAGCACCGAACGCAGCGAATGGGCTGCGGGCCTTTACAACACCAGCCACGCCACGCTGCAGATGCGCACCGATCTGGCCAAGGTGATCAAGGGGCCGAGTTCACCCGCGGAACTGGCCGACGCGCGAGGCGAGCTCGCGCCGCTCATGCGCGACACTCTGGTGGGCCTCAACTACGCCTACTACGAGCCGCCCTCCGCGCAGGCGCTGCACAATAATCCGCTGCTGGTGCGCTCCCACGACTTTACCGGAGAGATGACCCCCGGCACGCAGCAGTCCTGGCAAGTCCCGCGCGTCTTTGGCCGCGGCTGGACGGCCAGCGGCGGCGCGCACCTTACCGGGTCGCTCGCCGATTTGCCCTACGTGCTGGCCCAAATGGAGCAGGATTTCACCGTGCCGGAAAATGTGCAGGCGCTCATCTGGGACGAGATGGTCCCGGGCCTGATGAGCAGCGCGCTCGTGTCGCGTTGGTGGGGCGTCACCAAAGCCGAGGTTCATGCCGTGGTTTTGTATCAGAAAATTGGCGAGCAACTTTTCAATGCGGCCGCGGCAGATCCCAAAGTGCGCGAGCAAGTTATCGGAATTCTCTCGCAGCGGATGCTTTCCGAACGCGCCGTGCGCGTGAATGACGCGCTGCAGGCGGGCCGCGCCAAGGATCTGATCCCGCAAATGACTCCCGCTGAAACGTTCTTCCTGGGCACGCAATTCCGCCAGAAGTTCCCCAATGAAGCGCAGGCCATGGGCGATCCGGGAAAAGAATTGGACGCGCTCGCTGCAAGTTCACCGGCCGATGTGAGTATCGAGCGTCTTTCACATGATTTCGGCGTTCCCCATCCCACCCTGGAACTTAGTTACTCGCGCGAATTGCTCAATGTAAAACCGTTCCCCGCTTTCATGGGCTTTCCCAGCCGGATGCTGGCCGAAACCTGGGATTCGGGCAATCTCTATTGGGCGCGCATTGCCGACGATATGAATCTCTCGCCCGAAACGCTGAACACCCTGATCCCGCAGTTGACCCATCGCATGGTCGAGAAAATCTTCGCCACCGATTTTGAGGATTGGCCCGCGGTGCTGCGCGCCATGCATGAAACCGGCGATGAGTTCCGGCGCGGTGAAAACGCGAGCCTTCAAGTTCAGCCGGCGGAGCCCACCTCGGGCCGCTAGCCCGGCGGGATTTCGATTTTCGCGGACGGCGTTTCGCCGGCGTGGCTGCGAGCGCTTTCGCGGTTGGCAGTTATAAGAGGAAACAATGGCGCGACGACGGTACTACCTCAGTGCTTTCCTGTTTGCAGCTTTGGTCGCGGGTTCGGCTGGCTGGATGCACGCGCAGGATAAACAAACGCCTGCTCAGCAAACGCCTGCCCCGCAGACACCCGCGCAGCAGACACAAGATCAGCAAGTGCCGCCAAACTTCCACGTCGTCGTCGACATGGTGCAGTTGAATGTCGCCGTCACCGACAACAAGGGCAATTACGTCACCGGCCTCAAGCCCTCCGATTTCATCATCACCGAGGACACCATCCGCCAGAAGATCGCCACCTTTGGCGAAGGCGTTCAGGCGCCCAAGTCGGTGGACCAGTTCGCCGCCGAAAGCGCGCCGAAGGAAGTTGAGCCGAACCCGAATCTCGAAGAAGCCGCGCCCGGAGGAGGGTCCGTGGATCCGTTGGTCGGCGCGAACGTGTTCATCCTGTTCGACACCAGCAATTACATGTATCGCGGCTTTGCCTTCGCGCAGGATGCTATCGCCGATTTCGTGCGCTCGCTCGACGGGCCTGACCGCATCGCGCTCTACGCCTACAGCCGCGATCTGTTCCGCGCTTCGCTGCTGACTCCTGATCGCAACGCCGTGCTGCGCGGCGTGCGCGCCACCACCGCAGGTGACGACGCCGCGCTTTACAACGCGCTGCTGCTCACGTTAAAAGACGCCGGCCACTACCGCGGCCGCAAAGTCATCGTGGTCTTCTCGAATGGCCCGGACAATGACAGTCTGGTGCCGCCCGAGGATGTCGGCGAGCTGGCGCAGTCCGAGGGAATTCCCATCTACATGATCAGCACGCGCGCCGCGAAGCTCGAACCGATCTCAACCGCGGTGTTTGGCCGCATGGCCCAGGCTACCGGCGGCGAAGCCTACTTCGCGAAAAGCTGGAAGGACGAGCAACAGGCGTTCGCCGCGATTCGCGACGATCTCGCGCACCTCTACGCGCTCAACTATTATCCGCAGGTAAACCCGAACCTCGGCTGGCGCGCGATTACTGTAAAACTCGTCGGCGAGCGTTTGAAGAAATACCACATCCGCACCCGCAGCGGCTACCGGCCGCTGCCGGCTCGGGCCCTCACCGACACGGCGGACATCGCCCTGAGCACCCCCCGGGAAACCGACACCGAGGCGATTCGCGCCGATGCCGACGCGAACGCCCGGAAAAAGACCCAAGAGTAAAAGTTGATCAAGAGCTGACCATGGCTGCTGAAAGTGCTCTTCGGCTGGCCTGAAATTGCACGGATCCGCGCCTTTGCGTGCGGCTTTTTGCGCGAAATTGCTCGAAATTGACAGACTTGCTTCAAACGCAAAAATCAGCAAAAAGCGGCATTTGCAGGCAGCTTCCTGCGCGAAATCGTGCAAATTTACGCAAATTCGTGCATTTTGCAGGTCGAGTCACGGGCCAGGCGTTTCCGGGAAAAACAGTGCCGCGCGAACCGTATTTCGCTGCTGGAAATTCGCCTCAACCATCGTGACGAGTGTCAGAATTTCATTGCCCAGGCACAAAGTTCGGCAAGCGCAGGCGAATTTTCTGGTGCTGCAAGACACGCAGCGGCCAATTCCGTCGCGGCTTCCTCGCCCAGTTGCGCATCGGCATAGCGGTGAAATTTTGCTTGGGCCTTGGCGCTGTCAAACGGGCGCGACGGATCTCCGGGAGAATCGAGAATGAAACTCGAAAATTGTTTTCCGTCGCGCAGAGTTGCTTCGGCGCGCGCCGGCCAATGAGCAGGGTAGTGTCGCGATAATTCTTCATCTACAATTACTTCGATTTTGCCCATAAAACTTGAGATTTGTGGGTTCGTGGTGCGGTCGGGCCGCGACACATTCGGTAATTCATCAGTCTCGTACGCGGCGAGAGCGATGTTGTATGCCGCGCTCGTGATGCGCGGAACGCGCCCATTGCGCGCATGATGATGGCCGATCATCGCCGCGTATGCCGAGGGCACGCTGATCCGCAAAGCGGAAATATCATCCGGAGAAATTCCCAGGGCGAACAGATCGCGCGAGGCTTCGATCGCTGCGATGCATTGTTTCGCCGCACAATACGGTTTGAGGCTGAGTTCGGTAAGCGCCGCCGCGGGCTGTGGTGTTGCACTGAGCATAGCTGTATCGAAGGCGATGCCGTGCGTGCGCTGCAGCCAGTCGCTATCGAGAATTGTGTAATCGGCGGCGTAACCTTCTGCCGCGGCGAGAGCGGCGGAGCATCCAGCGCGTGCGGCGAGCCCAAGAAGAAGCCAGCGCGGGGAAGGGGAGCTTGGGCCGCCCGGCGCGCCGCTGGTTGTTGCGAGCGCGATGCCGAGGGCGTTGGCGGTTTTTGCTGCGTCGAGATGGAGAATGCGTGCGGCGACGGCGGCGGCCGCCATGGTCGCGGAAAAATATGTAGGCCAGATTCCTTTGTAAACGAGATGCGCGCCGTCGATTGCGGCGCCGAAGCGGGTCATCACTTCATAACCGGCAAGCAGAGCTGCGGCGAAGGTGCGGGAATCGACCGGCGATGTTTGTGCGGCAGCAAAATAGAGCGCAACCGGAACCACGACCGAACTCGGAGTGGTGCACGAGAGCATGTGAATGTCGTCGATTTCGGTGAGGCGAATCGTGGCGCAGCCGAGCGCGATGCGGTCAAGAGGATGATCGGAAAGCAATGATGGTGACGTGCCTGGACTGACTTTAAGGCGCGCGACCATCGCACCTTCTTCGGTGGAGCGGCCGGCGATCCACGCGCCGACCGCGTCGAGCAGATGAATGCCGAGGCGTTCAGTAAGAGCCGGAGAATTCTGCTGTTGCGGATATGCAGCTAGCCATTCGCCCATTTGTTCGAGGACGGTCATTGCGGCATTCCGTTTGAGCTGTCGAGGGCAGACCAGAGAATCTCAGCGCGTTCGCCGGCGATGCTGATCATGGCCGACACGATGGCGTTGTCAGCAGCGGCGTCCCAGGCTTGACTCGCGACGCCGCAACGTAACGTGTAGATTCCGCCGGACTGAATGGCGTTGGATTGTTCGGGTATGAACTCGTACGGTTCTTCAAGTGACAGGCCGATGCTGTTGCCGATGGAATTTTGAACCAACGGATGGATTGCGTAAGGCTCGATGTGTTTTGTCGCGATGGCGGCGAGTTCGGCGAAAGTTACACCGTCGCGGACACTTTTTAACATTGCGGCAAGGCCCTTCTGCGCGTGTGTGAGCGCCGCAGAAGGCGAGTGCGACAAAGTGACAAAACCTTCAGACCAGTAACCGGCAAAACGGACAGCGACGTAGGCAAGCAGGAGATCGAGGTTGCGGTCGTCCGCGTGGTCGATGAACAAAGGTGGGCCGCCGGGACGGGCGCTGATGTAGACGCGGGCGTCCTGTGCGCCGGATTGGTAGGCAGCGTATTCCGCAGCGAGAGCAGTAGAGCGTGCACCAGAGCCGGAGCGGAAAGCGCGCGCCAGTTCGCTGACCGCTTCGTGAAGAATGAGGCACGACTGGCGAGAAAGCTCAACTTCGAGTGCGGATTTTCGGAGGCGCAGAGCTTCGAGAGGAACGCTTACGTCCAGAATTGTGCCGCGAGCCTCAATCGCGCCCTTAATTGCAGTATAAGGGCGCAACGCCAACTTGCTATGGCCCCACAAGCCAATTATCGACCGATCTTCCGCGCAAACTTCTGAGAGCCACGCGCCAATCGATGCTTTCAAATCACCGATCGGGCGGACGTCTTCGACCCAGGTAAGGCGCTTCGCTGCGGAAAGCATGGTCGACGCGCCGGAGACAAGCAAACGAACCGGTCCAGTTTGCGTGATCAGCGCAAAGGCGGGACCGAGTTTGGGAACAAAACTTGTGAGATACGCAAGCGCTCCGTATTCCAAAGAATTTCCATGCACGATAAGGGCTGACGCCGAATTCTCGGCGAGGGCGCTCCGGACGTTTCGCAGGCGCGTCTCAAATTCGTGCAGCGGCAGAATTTTTTGTTTCCAATCGTAGGGACCGGTGAGAAGTGCGACCGGTTTCAGGCGCACGGAACGAACCCTGGATGGCCAGTGCCGACAATGCCAAGTGCAGCGGTGCGGGAACTGAGCACTTCGACTCCGGTAGCGGTGACGCGAACGGGTTCGCCGCACAACAGATAACCCACTTCAGGAATGTACTGGTTCGGATGGACGACGAAAATCATGTTTTCTTCGAGGATGGTGTGGTTGTCGACGGAGATGTCGCCGGGCGAAACGGAGCCGGAGCCGAGTCCGTGGCCGCGGCGGCGCATGTGCGGGGGACGGCAATATTCGGCGTAGCCCGCAGATTCGAGAACGCGGTCGATGGCGCGACAGACTTCGGAAACAGGAATGCCGGGACGGACCGCTTCAATTCCGGCCCACATGGCCCGCACTACCAGATCGTATTTTTCCTGGAGTTCGCGGCGCGCGGTGCCAATGGAGACTGTGCGGCAGATTTGGGAGAACTGACCGTCGAAGTTAGGAGAGAGCTCGGCGAGAAGGATGTCGCCGTTCTCGATGGGGCGCGCGCTGGAAGGCATGACGGCGTGACTGTGCGCCAAGGAATTGAGCATGAGGAAATTGTCTTCGGCGCCGAGGGACTTCGTGTAGCAATTCAGTTCGACGGCCAAGTCGCATTCGCGGAGGCCGGGGCGAGCGATTTCGAGCAGGCGCTCGAATCCTTTTTCGGCGATGGACGTGGCGATGCGGGCGCGTTCGATTCCGGCTTTGGTTTTGCGGCCCGCGATCGTGTAGAGAATCTCGTCGAAGGGGCGCGGAGCGGCGCCGCAAAGAGGGAGCAGTTCTTCAGCGATGCGATATGGCAGGGGATTGAAATTTACAGTGGCGACAGATTGCGCTGGGTGCGCGCTAATGATTTTCTCGACAGAGCCGACGAGATCGTTAGTCGCAAGCCCCGCGGATGCGGTGTAACGCGAGGCAAGTCGCTCGGCGTCGGCGGCAGGAGAGACGATAAGAGTCGCATCGCCACTGCGGTAGAGCAGAAAGATACTTTCGCCGACCGAGCGATAGCCGGTCAGGTAAGCAACGGGATCGGCGCGGTCAAGTGTGTGCAGGCCGGTGGAAGCGGCAATGAGAAGGTCGATGCCATCGGCGGCCATTCGCCGGCGCACAGCTTCGATCCTGGTTTGAAGATCCATCGGGCCGGTCCTATATGCGGTCCTTTTCGCCGATGGTTTCGTCGTCCGTGTTGAGGAAAAGTTCATCGACGGAAGGCGCGCGGGAGATCAGTCCCTGCTGGTGCGTGTAGCGGATGGCCGCCTCTAGGTTTTTGCGATTCACGGCGCCGAGGCCGTAGGCCCAGGGATCGCGTCCGAGAATTTCGTTTTGTTCTTCCCAGGCGGCGCTGAACCATGCCAGCGGCACGACGCGGGGATTGCGCACACGTTGGTAGGCGAGCTGCTTCGCCTTGTCGAACGCTTGCACCAGGCTGGCGGCGACCCAGGAATGCTGGTCCACGATTTCCTGGCGGATGACAGTGACGTGCATGATGGGGAAAATTCCGGTGCGGCGAAAATATTCGAGTTCGACTTCTTTGTAATTTCGAAAGAGCCGGGAGACGCGAGGGTCGCCTTTGAGAAGGGGCTTGGGAAACGAAGGCGAAATCATGGCATCGAGCTCGCCTGCGGCAAGCATATCGTCGAGCGATTTGTCGGGTGGGATCATTTCGATTTTGAGGCCGGGCGGAGGAGCGAACTCGATGTCTTCGGGACGCTCGGCGACCCAGGTCATCGACTGGTGCGGAACGCCGTAGAATTCCTCGAGGATTCCGCGAGCCCAGATGCTGCCCGCAGGCTGAAAGTTGGTGCCGCCGACGCGGCGTCCGATTAGATCCTTTGGGTTTGCGATGCCCTTGCTGGTGTTGATGAACACGAAGCCGTGGCGGAAGCGGCGGTGGAGAAACACGGGAAGAGCATTCCATTTTGCCCCGCGATCGCGGGCCATGAAATAGGCGCAGGCGTTGAACTCGCAAATGTCGTATTCGTTGTTGCGGGCCATGCGCCAGTGACGTTCGCGAGAGCCCGCGCCGGTGAGGACGGTGAGATCGATTCCGTCGGGCACGACGGAGCCTTCGATCAGGGGCCGAGTGATTTCGTAATCACCGCAAGCGAAGGAGAGTGAGAGATTGTTGGACATATGTCCTCCGAAGTAAGGTACGGCTCAATTCAAAAGACTCGATTCAAAGGCTCGCGGAAACAGCGCCGCGAGCGGTGCAGAAAACCCAAGAGAGATTCTTCGCGCAAAACCGGCGCTCAGAATGACGGCGCGCCCTCCAGGATCTCCTAACCAACTAAAATCCGCGCAGTAAAAGAATGCGCGCGCCGGTATGTTAGAGCTCGGCGGCTGAAGCCGACCTACAAAGTTCTCACCAAGCCGATGCAAACTCGCGTCAAATTGGGTCGACAAAGCTCTCGCCAACCCGAGACTCGCGTCGTGCCAAGACCCTTCATGCAAGGCTCTCGTCGAATGGGAGCAAATCTCACGTCAAGCGCCGTCATGCAAATGGTTCAGCGCGGATCATGATACGCGCCATCGCGTGAAATGGGATTCGGCCCAGCGGCAAAGTTCATTCAAAGTGACGGCGATGGCCGCGAGCACAGCGACAAGCGCAAAAAGATTCTGCGGCTGAAACGTTTGCGCGAATTCGGTAGTGAAATGGCCCACGCCGGATTGCGAAACGTAAAGCTCGGCGAGCAGCACGCCGAAAAGCACGGCGGTCATGCCCAGGCGCAGCCCGGTGAAGAAGCTCGGAACCATGTGCGGAAAAATCACGGATGTAAGGATCTGGCGGCGTGTGGCACCCATGGAGCGAGCGCTGGTGAGTAAAAGCGGCTCGATATTCTGCACACCGGCAGCGACGGTCATGATTACCGGAAAAACCCCGTGGCTTACGCCAAAGGCGATCTTCGAAGCCGGGCCGATGCCAAACGTAAGGACGAAAAGCGGCAGGATCGTCGCTTGAGGAATGGCGTAAAGCAGCAGGATCACGGGATAGATGGAGCCGCGCGTGAAGCGGTTCAGGCCGACGATGAGGCCGATGATGAATCCGAGGATGATCGAAAGCAGGAAGGCGACGACGAGTTCCCAGCAGGTGAGCCCCACGGCAGCGATGATTTCTTTTTCTCGCGCCAACTGAAAGAGGGCGACGACGACGCGCGAGGGTGGAGCGATGAACAGCGGATCGCCGAAGCGGCGCGCCGCGAATTCCCATACCAGCAGCGCTGCGGCAATGACGGCGAGACGAGCGGCTGCTGGAGGAATTCTTCCAGCGGCGTTCGCGGCGTTCATGCCGGGTGTCTCCGGCCGCGGCTCTCTGCGAATGAAACGGCAGCGTTGAGCACAAGTGCGATGGCGATGACGAAGACGATGTAGGCGAACATTTTCGAGGTGTCCAGGTTCTCGCCGAGTTCCACGATGCGATGGCCGAGGCCTGAGAAGGAAGCGATGGTTTCGGAACCAAGAATCGAAAGGAAAGCCAGGATGAGGCCCATGCGGAGTCCGGTGAGCAGCACGGGGAAGGCGGCGGGGAGCATCACGCTCCAGAACATTTGGGGCGCGGATGCGCCCATGGACTGTGCGGCAACGACATAAACGCGTTTCACATACGTGAGGCCGGCGATAGTGTTCAGGACGATGGGAAAAAATGCGAATGTGGCGCCCATGGCGATTTTTGAGGGCGGACCGATGCCGAAGAACAGCACGTAAAGAGGGAAGAGAAGAATTGCGGGAATGGCGTAGAGGCCGGCGAACAAAGGATCGAAGACTTTGACGGAATAGCCGGAGCGGCTGACGGCGTAACCGATCACGGTGCCGCTAACCGCGGCGATAAGGAACGCGACTACTAATTCATAGAGCGTGGTGCCGAGGTCGGGCCAGAATTGGCCAGTGGAAAGAAGCGCGATGAAATCGCGATACACGGAACCGAGCGGCGGAAGCAGAAGAGCGCTTACGTGCCCGCGTGTGGTGGCGATTTCCCAAGCGAGGAGTACGGCGCCGAGAAAGCTTAGCTGCACGAGGCGTTCAGCGAGGCGGGAGCGCGTCATTTCTCTCCCTCCTTTACTGTGTAAAGCGCTGGCTTCGTCTCGTTCGCGGCAGCGGGCGCACTGAGCGCCATAGTGGCGCGAATTTCGTCGTGCAGAAGTTCGTAAAGCTGATTGCGCAGGGCGTTGAGTTTGTCGGAGGTCATGAAGGTGCGGCTGCGCGGATGCGGTTCATTCACCGGGATGATGGTTTTAATTTTGCCGGGGCGAGCGGTAAAAACCGCGACGCGATCGGCGAGAAAAACAGCTTCGACCAGGCTGTGGGTCACAAAGACGATGGTTTTGCCGGTGCGCGCGAGGAGGACGGACAAATCTTCGCCGAGGACCATGCGCGTTTGCTCGTCGAGCGCGGCGAAAGGCTCGTCCATCAGGAGAATGTCTGTTTGGAGCGCGAGGGCGCGCGCGAGTTGGGCGCGCTGCTTCATGCCGCCGGAAAGCTGGCTGGGATAATGGTCCGCGAAATCGGAAAGTCCGACGGCATGCAGCGATTCGCGCGCGCGTGGATCGCGCTCTTCTTTGGCGACGCCCTGAAAGGCCATGCCGAGCTTGAGATTATCGAAAATTGTGCGCCAGGGGAACAGCGTGCTTTCCTGAAAAACAAAAGCGATTTTGCGAGGCAGCGGGGCGCGGACGACTTCGCCGTCGACCCATACCTGGCCGCTGGTGGGAGCAGCTAAGCCGCCCATTAGATTCAGGAGGGTGCTTTTGCCGCAACCGCTGGGGCCGATCAGCGCGACGAGTTCTCCGCGCGCGATAGAGAGCGAGGTGTTTTCCAGCGCGACCACGCGGCGCGGATCGGATTCGACGCCATAGGTCTGCGCGACGCCTTCGACGCGGATCGCTGGCGTGGCTTGCGTCAACGTTTACTTACCTTGGGCAGCGGTGTTCGGTAGGAATTTTTCGGTGACGAGCTTGCTCATGTCGGGCTCGGCGGGAAGGATGCCCATCTCGACATAGGATTTTCGCAGAACTTCGAGGGCTTTCGGATTGAAGCGGCCGTCGGAGTTGAAGGCGGGCATGAGTTCGTCATAAACCTTGGCGGCGATCGCCGGGGAGACGGCCATGACGCGCGCGGCGATGTCGACCGATTTTGCCTTGTTGGCGCGCATGTAGGCGATGGTTTCAAACCAACCAGCGAGAAAAGCGCGGACCGCGTCGGGATTTTTGTCGGCGAAATCGCGACTGGCGTAAATGATGTGGATGTGAAAATCCTTCACGATTTCGCCGAAGCGAACCAGGATGCGCGTGCTGCCGGCTTCTTCGAGGCGATAGGCGGCGCCGATGTCGATGACGACGCCGTCAACTTGATGCGTTTTCAGCGCGGAGATTTGCGCGGCGTCGGTGCCAACAGGCAACGTTTTGATGCCGTTCGGTCCCCACCCTTGTTCGCGGGACAAATCGTGAACGAGCCATTCGGTGAGCGAGCCGACGGTTGAAACCGTGACGGTTTTGCCTTTTAGATCCGCAATGGATTTGATGGGGCTGTTCTTGTCGACATTCAAAGTGAGCAGCCAGGGCGCATTGGCCATAGCGGCGACGCCGATGGATGGCGCGCCCTTGGCAATGAAGGCGAGTTCGGGACCGGAACCGAGTCCGATGTCGATGCTACCGGCCGCGAGGCCCTGCTGAAGTTTGGCGCTACCGGCGAAGTCGTATTTTTCAACGTCGAGGCCGTGCTTTTTGAAGATGCCGGTTTCGATGCCAACATCGAGAGGGACGAAGGAAAACGCTTCGGAGATGGCTTTCCCGACGCGAATTTTGGTTTGGGCGTGCGCGGACGGGACAATTGCAATGGCCAATAAAGCGAGGAGAACGATTGCACTCAGCCTGCGCATGGGCGCATGTGCGAAACGCGGCTGATTTTTCGTTTTAATGGCGACGCGAATCAAATCAGTTCCTTGACGGCGCAGCATCGGCTGCGGATTTTTTCTCGGCGCGAAGTTGACGCGTGCCGGCAATGTCTACCGCGGATTGCCCATTTTCCAGGACCACACGGTATTCGCTGCGAGCTTTCTCGGGGCTAACAATACCCTCGATGATATCGCCGAGGACGCGCTCAGGGTCGCGGTCGAGCGGATCGCCCCAACCGCCGCCACCGCCGGTGCGGACGATCACTTCGGAATCGGCGGGAACGGGATGCTGGCTGGCGTCCATGCTTTTAAATTCGTTTTCGCCGGGAAGTCGGAGCATGTAGTCGGCGGTGCCGGCCGGCTTTCCGCCCCAGAGGCCCCAAGGCGGGCAGTCGATGCGGCGCGGCCGGTGCAGATTCCAGCGGCCCTCGACGAAATTGCGCACGCGCAAGTCGATTCCGAGACCGCCGCGGAATTTGCCGGGGCCGCCGGAGTCGCGGCGCAGCGAGCGCTCTTCGATGAGAATCGGATTCTTCAATTCCAAGCCCTCGATGGTGCCATTGCGCACGTCGCCCTGGCAAATGGTGACCGATCCCGATTCGCCGTCCTCAGAGGGACGGCCGCCCCATCCGCCGCCTTCGAGGCTTTGAACGACGAAGCGCTTGCGCGTCTTCGGATTCACACCGAAGAATACGACGGCGCCGCCTAAAAGCCCATGATGCGCGGCGGGAATTTTTTCGGGAATGGCGGGCGCTAGCGCGGTGAGAATCGTGTCGACTACAGTGGGAACGATGAGACTCCAGCCGGACATGGGCGCGGGAAAGCGCGCCATCATGATGTTGCCCTCGGGAATGATTACGTCGAGCGCGGCGAATGAGCCTTCGTTCGATGGATCGAGCGGCGAGGTGAAAGCTTTGTAAGCGACGCGAGCGCCGGCAAGCGTGCGCGAATTGATTCCGGCTTTGCGCTCCGGAGAGCAGCCGGAGAGGTCGATGATCATTTTTCCGTGCGCGACGGTGACGCGCGCGTGGATGCGGACGCGCTCGGTGCGCAACATGCCGTCGTGGTCGAGAAACGATTCGGCTTCGTAAACGCCATCGGGAATTTCGGAGACGACTTTGCGGCACTTGCTTTCGGTCTCGGCGAAAATCTTCTGGATGGCGTTCAGGATGGTGTCGCGGCCGAATTTCTCGAAAAGCTCATCGAAGCGGCGGAAGGCGAGGCGGCAAGCGGCCATCTGAGAGCGCATGTCGCCGAGGGAAGCGTCCGGGAAGCGAATGTTGTCGCGAATGACCTTGAGAAGAGTTTCGTTGGCTTTGCCCGCTTCGTAAATTTTGAGCTGATCGAGCTGAAGCCCTTCCATCCAGGGATCGAGAATGCGCGCCTCGCCGCCGAAGCCGGTGCTCATGCCGCCGATGTCGATCCAATGGGCGCGGACGATGGAGAACATGAGCAGTTCGCCGCGAAAGAAATAGGGCATGTAAATGACGACATTGTTGAGGTGCTGACCAGCCACGGCCTGGTGATTGGTGATGACCACGTCGCCCGGCGCGAAGCCGTCGCGGCCGTAACGATTCATGGCGTCCTTGATGATGGCGCCGAGATCGGCGACGAAGTGCGAGACGCCGCCGACGTTTTGCGAGACGAGAGCGCCATCGGGAGCGACGAGCGCGGTGCAGAAGTCGCGCACCTCGTAGATCATCATGTTGTAGGAGGTGCGGGTGACGTCGGCGGCCATCTCGTTGGCGATGGCGGGAAGCGCGTTGCGGATGACTTCGAGGGTGACGTGATCGATGGCGTTCGCCACTAGGCTTGCCCCACGGAGATGATGAGTTCGCCGGTACCGGCGATGGCGAAGCGGTCGGACGGGAAGATCACGGTGGTGGAACCGTATTCGCTGATCAAAGCTGGACCGTTCAATTCCGCCCCGGCGGGCAAATCATCTCTTTTATAAACGGGGCACTCAACCGGCGCGTTTCCCTGATCGAAATAGACGGCGCGGCGCTCTTTGGGTGCAGCGCTGCGCGCCTTGGAGAGCTGCGGCAAGGCCAATTTTGTCCGACGGCCGAGCGCGACGAGGCGCATGTTGATGATTTCGACGCGCTCGTCCTTGGCGTGGTGCGCGTAGCGCTGCTCATGAAGCGTGTCGAAGGAGGCGCGAATCGCCGCGTGATCGGCGGAGACGATTTGTTGCAGGCTGACCGGAACGGGCAAAGTAAATTCCTGGCCGACGTAACGCAGGTCGAGAAGGATGTGATGCGCGGCGTCGATACCATGCGTGAGCAGGTGCCGCGCTTCGGAGGTCATTTCATCGTAGATGACTTTCAGGCGCGGCGAAGTCGGCTTCGGCGAGTTCGCTGTAATAGGTGCGAATGAAGTCGTGGCGCTCGTCGGTCATCAACATGCCCAGGGCCGAAAAATGGGAAGGGAATTGCGGGATGACGACAGTGGGAATGTAAAGCTCGCGCGCCACAGCGAGCGCGTGAACCGGACCGGCGCCGCCGGAGGCGACCAGGACGAAATCGCGCGGGTCATAACCTTTTTCTACCGAGACTTCGCGCACCGCGAGAGACATTTTTGCCGTGGCGATTTGCACGATGGCGCGGGCCGCGGCAGGCACATCCATTCCGAGTGGCTTGGCAATGCGCTCGGCGATGCCGCGAAAAGCGGCGTCGCGATCGAGAGTCATTTCGCCGCCGAGAAAATCGGAAGCGCCCATGCGGCCGAGAATGACATTTGCGTCAGTGATGGTGGGATCTGAGACCGCCGCGGCAATACGCGATGGGGCCGGGCATGGCGCCGGCGCTGCGCGGACCGACCTTCAGCGCGCCGACTTCGTCAATCCAGGCGATGCTGCCGCCGCCCGCGCCTACTTCCACGACATCGACGACAGGAACCATTACAGGATGGCCGCTGGCATAGCCGCCGACGTAGTAGCCTTCGGCCATGGTGGGCTCAGCGGCGCGGACGAGGCTGGCTTTGGCGGTGGTGCCGCCCATGTCGAACGAGACGACGTCTTTGTAGCCGAGGTTTTTCCCGATTTCCGCGGACGCGATGATTCCGCCCACAGGACCCGATTCCATCATCATCACTGGGCGGCGCACCGCAGCTTCGGGAGACATGACGCCGCCATTCGATTGCATGATGGAAAGCTCGCCGCGGAAACCCGAGCCTTCCAGGTGTGAGTGCAAATTACGAACATATCCGGCGACAGTGGGGCCGATATAGGCGTTGACGACGGTGGTTGAGGTGCGTTCGTATTCGCGATACTCGCGCAAAATCTCGTGCGAGAGCGAAACGTAGCAGCCAGGGAGCGCCTGCTCGACAATTTTTCCGGCGATGCGCTCGTGCTCGGGATTGGCGTAGGAATGAAGGAAGCAGACGGCGACGGCGTCAACGCGCTCGCGAGCGAGTTCGGCGCAGGCGGCTTTGACATCCTCGGTCTTGAGGGCTTCGCGAACTTCGCCGGAAGCGTAGAGCCGCTCGGCGACTTCGATGGTGCGGTGGCGCGGCACAAGCGGCTGCGGGCGATGGAAGAAAAGATTGTAGGCCTCGGGACGATTGCCGCGCCCGATGATGTAAACGTCGCGAGTGCCGCGCGTGACGATCAGACCCACCTTGGCGCCTTTGCGCTCGATCAGCGTATTGATGGCGATGGTCGAGCCGTGGATCAGATTATCGATGGAGGAAGGATCGAGACGGGCTTTGCGAATGCAGTCGATGATGCCTTCGACGGGATCGGCGGGTGTGGTAAGACTTTTCGCGTGCTGGATGGATTGAGTCCGCTCGTCGAAGGCGATCAGGTCGGTGAAGGTGCCGCCGATATCGACCGCAACCCGCAGACTCATTCGGTGCGTTTCCTTCCCAAGCGATCAGCCGGCCAGATTACGGCGGGTGGCGGCTAGTTGTGGTGATACTTCACGTCGAGCGGAGCGCTCATGACCGGCACGTGAAGGTTTTTCTTTTCGAAGGCTGAAATGTCCGCTTCATGCACGAGTGTGAGGCCGATATTGTCGAGACCCTTAAGCAGGCAATCCTTGCGGAAAGGATCGATCTCGAAGGTGTAGCGCAAACCTTTGTCGTCGGTGACGGTCTGCTGTTCCAAGTTGACGGTGAGGCGATAGCCTTCGTTCTGCTCGGTGCGCTTGAAGAGTTCGTCGAGTTCTTGGCTTTTCAGGGTGGCCGGCAGAATGCCGTTCTGGAAGCAATTGTTGTAGAAAATATCGGCGTAGCTGGGCGCCAGAATCACGCGGAAACCGTAATCGAGAAGGGCCCAGGGCGCATGCTCGCGGCTCGATCCACAGCCGAAATTGTCGCGCGCGATCAGAACGCTGGCGCCTTTGTAGCGCGGATAATTCAGCACAAATTCAGGATTCGGCTTTTCGCCGGGAAGGTAGCGCCAGTCGTAGAACAGGACGCGTCCAAATCCGTCACGAGTGCACCACTTCAAGAATTGCTTGGGGACCATCTGGTCGGTGTCGACATTGACGCGGTCCATGGGTGCGACTAATCCAGTGTGCTTTTTGAAGGGTTGCATTTCTTATTCGGCTCCGTTTGCGGATTTCCAGTTGCGGATGTCAACGAAATGGCCTTCGATGGCGGCGGCTGCGGCCATGGCGGGACTGACCAGGTGAGTGCGGCTGCCCTTGCCCTGGCGGCCTTCGAAGTTGCGGTTCGAGGTGCTAGCGGAACGCTCGCCGCTGGGAAGCACATCGTCATTCATAGCGATGCACATGCTGCAGCCCGCATCGCGCCATTCGAATCCGGCGTCGCGAAAAATCTTGTCGAGACCTTCTTTTTCGGCGAGAGCTTTCACCACACGCGAACCAGGAACGACCAGCGCCTGCTTGAGCGATTTGTTGACGTGCTTTCCGGCAACGACTTTTGCGGCCGCGCGAAGATCTTCCAGCCGCGAATTGGTGCAGGAGCCGATGAACACTCGATCGACGGAAATATCCTCGATGGCGGTGCCGGGCTTCAGATCCATGTAGCGGAGCGCGTTCTCGGCGGCCTTGCGGTCGGCGGAATTTGCGAATGACGAGGGATCGGGAACGCGGCTGGTAACTTGTGCGACCATTCCGGGGTTTGTTCCCCAGGTGACCATGGGAGCGAGGTCAGCGGCTTTCAAGGTAACGGTTTGATCGTAAGTCGCGCCGGGATCGGTCGCGAGCGATTTCCAATATCCTACGGCGATTTGAAAATCCTTGCCGCGCGGAACAAAAGGACGGCCTTCGAGATAGGCAAACGTCACGTTATCGGGAGCCACCATGCCGGCACGCGCGCCGGCCTCGATGGACATGTTGCACATGGTCATGCGGCCTTCCATGGAAAGACCGCGTACGGCTTCGCCGGTGTACTCGACGACGTGTCCGTTGCCGCCGCCGATGCCAATTTTGCCGATGATGGCGAGAATAATGTCCTTGGCGGTGACGCCGTTTGGCAGTTTGCCCTGCACATCAATCTTCATGGTCTTGGATTTGAACTGCGAAAGGCACTGGGTGGCGAGCACGTGCTCGACTTCGCTGGTGCCGATGCCGAAAGCCAGCGCGCCGACGGCTCCGTGCGTGGAGGTGTGGCTGTCGCCACAGACGATGGTGCATCCGGGCTGCGTGATGCCGAGCTCGGGGCCGATGACGTGCACGATGCCCTGATTCTGGCTGTTCATGTCGAACAGGTTGATGCCGAATTCCTTGCAGTTTTGTTCGAGTGCCTTGAACTGCGCGGCGGCGTCGGCATCGAGAACAGCCAGCGAGCGGTTTTTGGTGGAGACGGAATGATCCTCAACAGCAAAGGTGAGTTCAGGGCGGCGCACCGTGCGCCCGGCGGCCTTGAGACCGGCAAAGGCCTGCGGGGAAGTGCCTTCGTGCACGAGGTGGCGATCGATGTAAATCAGCGACGGCTTGCCGGGTTCCTCGTGAACCACGTGCGATTCCCAAATCTTTTCAAATAATGTGCGTGGCGGCATGCGTCAATCACCCTGCCTTCTGGAAAATTGCCCGGAGAAGTCCCACGAGCGTTCCGTACGTGTATGAATAAATTGTAGCAACTTCCGCGACGGGATTGTAATCGTTCCGGGGGAGTAAGCCAACGGCGAGTGGAGAATCGCAGCGGTTGCGAGTCAGTTGGTTCTGTTCAGCGCCAGCAGCGGGCCCGCTTGTTGCAGGGTGGTCTGCTCAGGCAAAGGGCGGAAATCGGAATAGAATTCCTTTTCCCGAACGGCAATGGTCTTGAAGAAGAGCGCTTTGCCATCCATTTGCACGTTCAGTTCGACCATTTCCCAGTGGCCGCCGCCGACGTTCTTCTGTCTGACGACAAAAGTGCCGCCCTTGTCGAGATGGCCAAGCAAACCGTCCCAAAACTTTACCTCGGTAACGAGCTTGCCCTGAATTTCGGCCAGGCGGTGATGCAGCGGATCGACGAGCATGTCGCCTTCCATGTGATGGAAGACTTCCGACTCGTGGCTTTGGGGCTTGAAGCTGGGATTTGGGCGGAACGCCAAACGGATGAGGTTTCCTTCGGTGCCGTCGTATCGATAGAGAAAAGCTGCCGGAAGGAGCTGCAGCAGTTTTCGTTCCTCGTCGGCATCGTGGGCGGCATTTTTCTGTTTTTCGCGAAATTGTTCGGGGTCGGCGAGGATGTTTTGTATGCGCTGATTCTCGTCCTGCCAGGCCTTGCCGCTGAGCGGCTTTCCATTGACAGCCAAAACACGGTGGATTTCACCATCCTTTGTTTCCACCACTTCCAAGACTTGCGTCTTGCCGTCCTCCTGGCTGAACTCGCGGTATTTCCATAGGCTCTTGTCCTGGTCCTGCGCGTTCAATTCGTTTTGAACGACTTCGCGGGCAAGTTGGTCGGCGCTTATGCGGGGCCTCGCGGCAGCGTCTTTTGCCAGAGCCGAGGGGCATGAAAAGAGAAGGGAACAACTGAGAAGCGACAGGACGAAGGAAACTGTGGATCGCGAAAACTTCAGGTTAGTGAGAGAAGAAAGCTGCCGGATGTCGCTCGTCATAGGTCTCATCCTGGTGTGAAAGCTCAGGCATAGACCGAGCCACCAACTAGAATGATAGAAATATTCCTTTGAGGCGGCAATACAGACTAATCAGTACAACGTGCGAGAAGTTTCTCAGTAGCCCACGGTAAAGCGGGCGTGGCTGAATTGGGCTTTTTCAACTTCATCGAGAACGGCCACGGCGAAATCTTCCATGGAGATATGGCTTTTGCCCGCTTGGTCCATGAGAAGATCGTCTTTCGCGGTGCGGTAGCGCCCCGTTCGCGTTCCTTCGTTAATTTCGGCGGAAGGGACGACATAGGTCCAATTTAGAGAGGATTTTTTCAGAATTTCCATCGCTTCGCCGTGCGCCAGGGCGAGCTTCTTGTATGCGGCAAATTCCGGGGTATCGAGAAGCTGCTGGTTCGGAGCGACCTGAAGGTTGCCGGCACTGCCGACGACGATCAGTCTGGCCGTGTGGTTGGCATTCAATCCTTCCACCAAAGATTTGGCGGCGGAGGCGATTTGATCGGCATCACCAGCGCGTGGCCCATAGGCGCTGATAACCACATTAGCGCCCTTGGTGGCGACGGCAACGCTCTCAGCCTTTAAAACGTCGCCGGTTTTGAATTCAACATTCTTGTGGTTGTCGTGCTGGGTGGAAGCGTCCCGCACGATAGCGATTACCTGATGACCACGAGCCAGCGCTTCATTCAGGATGCGCCGGCCAATCCTGCCAGTTGAACCGAACAGAGCGATTCTCAAGAGGCCTCCCCGAAGTGAAGAAATAATCGCGAACGAACGGGTCTCAACCGCGGACTTTCTTTTCGACGTTCGGGACGTCTTCTCCGAGGGCGGTGGCGAGATCGATCTGATGGTCCTGCTCATTGACGAGAATCTGGCGGATCTGCTCGGCCATGGCGAATTCGCCGAGCTCTTCGCACTGGCGGACGCGGTCGCGATAGTTGCGAATCGTTTCAGTTTCGTTGTTCAGATCGAAACGAAGCAGTTCGCGGGGATCGTCAGAAAACTTGACTTCCTTGGGGGTGAGGGCGGGCGTTGCCCCCAGATAGTCGACCTGGCGCGAGATGATGAGAGCGTGATCGAGCTCCTGCTTGGCATGTAGGACGAGCTGGTCGGCAATATTCATATACTGGGCGCCCTTGAGCACCTGCGAATATACGACGTAGGCGATGATGGCCTGATATTCACGGGAAAGATCTTCGTTCAGAAGTTCCGCCAGCCGTTCTCGAGTGATGCCGCTTTCTTTTTCAGCCATGTAGTAGCTCTCCTATGAATTTGGACTTGAATGGGTTTGTGTACACAACGACGCGGGGTGCCTGATTAGGGCACGCGAGGGCTGAGTCCATCATACATCGAAGAGGTTTTGCGCCAATGGTAGAATCGCGGGCGTGAAAGCCAGCGTGGGAAGAGAAATTCCGGGGGAGCTTGCACCCGCAGCGGCCGAGAGCGAGCGGAAATGTCCTTTGTGTGGAGGCATGGAGCGCCGGACGTTGGCCGAGCGCGATGGATGGCGAATCGTGGAATGCGCTGCTTGCGAGATGGTGTTTATCGGGAACGAGATCGGCTACGCGGAACAGAGCGCCGAGCACGATTGGCTGGACGATTATCCGAAGGAGATGGAGCGGCGCAAGGAAAAGCATCCGGTGCTGCTGTTTCTCTCGCGCTACACGCGAAGGCTGCGGCCGGAGACGAATGCGCGGCTGTTGAAGCAAACGCGGCACTGGAAGAAAAACGGGAAGCTGGTGGATTTTGGGTGCGGGGACGCGAGCTTTGTCGAACGCGCGTCGCGATATTTCGACGTGACGGGAATCGAGCTGAGTCCCCGGCTGGCGGAGATGTCGCGCCAGCGCATGCCGGGCGGGAAAATTCTGGAAGGGCCGGTTACGAAGATCGCCGATACGGAACTGCCTGCGGAGGCGTTCGATCTGGTGACGCAATTTGGGTACATCGAGCACGAGTGGCAGCCGCTGGATGGTCTGCGATCGGCGTTTCGAGTGCTCAAGCCGGGTGGAGTTACGTTGATCAAGACGCCGAACTACGCGAGCTGGAACCGGTGGGTGATGGGCATGGATTGGTGCGGATACCACATCCCGGCGCATTGCAACTATTTCACGCCCGCGACGCTTGCGGAGATGCTGGGTCGAGCGGGATTCAAGCTGCTGAGGCAGCCGTTTTTGGATTGCCTGCCGACAAGCGACTCACTATGGATGGCGGCGCAAAAACCTAGCTGAGCGCTGCGGTTCGGGGTTCCGCTGCTTGACCCCGCCAGTAGCGATAGAAGACGAGTCCGAAGAGAATCAGTCCCAAACCAATGGATGACCGTAAGGGCCGAGCCAGCCACAGGCTCGTGGTGAGAGCGATGGCTCCGGCGATGAAGAGCGCGGGAAGCACCGGATAGCCCAGGGCGAGATAGGGGCGCGGCAGGTCGGGCTCGATGCGTCGCAGGCGAAACATGGCTACCACGGCCAAGGCGTAGAAGATCCACTCCGCAAAAATAAAAAGGGAAGTGAGATCTTCGAATGTGCCGCTGAGAGCCATGATGCTGGCAAGGGCGCACTGAAAGATGAGCGCGTTGCCGGGCGTGCGAAATTTCGGATGCACTTTGGCGACGATGCGGAAGAAAAGACCGTCGCGGGCCATGGCGTAATCCACGCGGGCGCCACTCAGGATGGAAGAATTCATTGTGCCCAGCGCCGAAATGATCATGGCTAAGGTGATCCATAAGGCGGCGCCGTGGCCGGCAAAACTGGCGACAACATCGGAAGCAACGTGCTGCGAAGCGGCGACCGCGCCGAACGGAAGCGCGTAGAAGCACACCGCGTTGAAAAAGATATATACGAAGATCACGAAGAGTACGCCGCCGACGAGAGCACGCGGGATATTTTTCTGCGGATCGCTGACTTCGGAGCCGACTAGATTCAAGTCTTCCCAACCGTCATAAGCCCATAGTGCCGCGGCGAGCGCAGCGAGGAAGCCGCTGAGAGTCGCTGAATTGAGAGAACTGGGAAATAGCGGCGTGAAATGCGAGGTGTTTCCGTGCGCGAGAAAGAATCCGAGAAAGATGATTGCCAGCACCGAAGACACTTTGAGGAATGTGAGCGCGATTTGCACCTGTCCGCCGAAACGCACGCCGAGATAGTTGATGAAGGTCATCAGGATGAGAGCGCCGACGGCCAAAGGCTGCGCCCAGGTAAAAACGAATTGCGGATCGTTGCGCGCGAGAAGCGGGAAGTGGAGATGAAATGTGTAGATCGGCGTCGCGACAGCAGGCGAGAGAAAGCCCCAGAAACGGAGAAGGCCCGCGGCGATGGCGGCGGCAGAAGCGGGGCGACCGACGATCGAGTGCATCCAGCCGAAAAGGAAACCCCAGGCAGGGCCGAAGCCGCGGCGGAGATAAGCGTACTCGCCGCCGGCTTCAGGGATCGAGGCGCCCAGTTCGGCATAGCTGAGCGCGCCGAAAAGAGAAAGAAGTCCGCCGACGAGCCACGCAGCGAAAACAATGGCTGTGGATTTTCCTTCGGCGGCCATTTCACTGGGCTTGAGAAAAATTCCGGTGCCGATCATGGTGCCGACGACAATGGCAGCGGCGGCGTATGCGCCCAGGCCTCGGACCAGACCGAAAGGCTGAGCCGATTTTTGGTTGGGCTCGATGAGTTTCGTGGCCATGACTTAATCCAAGACTTAACCCAGGATCGCGACCTTCCGCGGCAGAGAAGCGCCGGGCGGAATGCGCACAAGCGAGCTTGCGATGGAGCCGACGGTGAAAGTCACGGTCGTGCCCACCACAACGTACCATGTGAAGGCTAGTGGCGTGAGAAATGTGACGGCAATCATGGTGGCAATGCCCGCGGCGAAGCCGATGAGCGCTCCGGTTTCGTTGGCGCGCCGGTTCCAGGTGCCGAGAAGAAAGACGCCCAGCAGGCCGCCGTAGGTGATGGAGGCGATGGTGAGTCCGGCGACGAGAACGGGGCCCCATCGAATCAAGCCGAGCAAGCCCAGCACGAGGCCCCAGGCGAGGGTCATCCAGCGAGAGCGGCGCAACGCTTGGGATTGTGTGGAAGAAGCTGAGGTTCCGCCGAGGTCGATCATGCTGGAGGACGCGAGCGAGTTGAGCGAACCGCTGGCGTTGGACATGGCAATGGCGAAGATCGAGGCGAGAACCAAGCCGCTCAAGCCAACGGGCATGTCGCGAACGATAAATTCCGGGAAGATGCGGTCGGCGTCGCCTTGAGCAATTGGCAGCGTTGCGTGCTGTGCGTAGACGAACAGCATTACGCCGAGAACGAGAAACAGCGCGAACTGCGCGAATACGATGACGCCACTGGCGAGCAAAGCTTTTTTCGCGTCGCGCTCGCCGCGAGCGGCCAGCAAACGCTGCACCATGGTTTGGTCTGTGCCATGACTGGCCATGGTGAGGAATGTCCCACCGATCAGGCCGGACCAGAAGGTATAGCTGCGCGTGAGGCTGAAGGCGAAGTCGAAGACACGAAGTTTTCCGCCAGCGGCCGCAGCGGTCTGAGTCACTTCATGCCAACCACCCGGAATTTTGTGAAGCAGGAGCAGCAGAGCAGCGAGCGATCCGGTGATGTACAGAGCGAACTGAATCACGTCGGTCCAGATGACCGCGCGCATGCCGCCTTCGAAGGTGTAGAACATGGTGAGCGCGGCGACGATGGCGATGGAGAGGCGGTCGCCAGTGCCGAGGGCAACGCTAACCACTTTACCTATCGCCGAGATACGAACACCCTCGGCTAAAGTGCGGGTGCCCAGGAAAACAACGGCTGCGGCTTTCTTCATCCGGTTGCCAAATCGCTTTTCGAGAAGCTGGTAAGCCGTGTAGAATTCGCCCTGGAAATATTGCGGGATTAGGACCACGCAGAGAATTACCCGCGCGACCAGGTATCCCAGCACCAATTGCAAGAAACCAAGGTTTCCGGCAAAAGCGATCCCCGGTGTACCAATAATCGTAAGGGTTGAAGTTTCCGTAGCGACGATCGAGCAGGCGAGCGCCCACCACGGAGCGGTGCGTCCGCCCAGGAAATAGTCGCGAAGTGTCTGCTGGCCGCGGCGAAAACAGGCGCCGAACGCGGTGATACCGGCGAGATAGACGGTGATGATGGCGAAGTCGAAGGGGCTGATGTGCATCGCGCCGGGACCCGGTAGGCCGCGCGATGCTAACCGCCCGGCAGAAAAACTGTCAAGCAAAGTGAGGGTGAATGCCGCCGATTGGCTCTGAGGACGAGATTCGCTACGTTCTGGGTTTTGACGGCGGAGGCACGAAAACGGAATGCCTGCTCGCCAATGGCCAGGGTGAAGTTCTGGCCCGGGCGATTGCCGGACCTTCGAATCCGATGAGAACGGGCTACACGCGGGCGTGGTTCTCGTTGAGCGAAGCGGCGGATGTGGTGCTCAGCCGGCAGAAAATAAAAGCGAGCGATATTTCCGCGGTGTGCGCGGGAGTGGGTGGCGCGGGACGCCCCGGCGTGGCCAAGCGGGTTGCGACATTTTTCGAGCGAAGTTTCCCGAATGCGCGGGTGCGCGTGACCACGGACCTTGAAATCGCATTCGAGGCCGCATTCGGCACCGGCGAAGGCATTCTTTTGCTGGCCGGCACGGGATCGGCGGCGTTCGGGCGAGATGCTAGCGGGCGAACGGCCCGAGCGGGCGGCCGCGGCCCGTGGTTCAGCGACGAAGGAAGCGCATTCGATATAGGCCGGCGGGCATTCGAGGCGGTGTCCAAGGCCGAAGAGCATCGAGGTGCGCCGACGGCGCTCTCAAAGCGGCTTTTCTCCTGGAACCAAGCGCAGAACTGGGAATCGCTCTACGACCGCATCAGTAAGAATGCCGACGATGTGTTTCCGCAAACGTTTCCGCTGGTGGCGCAGCTTGCTGACAAAGAGGATGCTGTTTGCCGCGAGATTCTTTCTGGGGCGGCACAATCACTCGTGGAACTCGCTACGTGCGTGCGGAACGAACTTGGCTGGCGGGATGGGGAAGGCATAATAGCCAAAGCGGGCGGGGTGCACGGGCGCTCGGAATATCTCGACCAAGCGATCGATGCGGAAATACAGAAGGCCATGCCTGGTGCGCGCCTGGCTTCGATGAAAATGTCGCCGGCTGAAGCCGCGGTGCAGATGGCCATTCGAGGAGTAGTTGCGAAGGGAAATGCCGCCTGAAGTAGAGAATTCGACAGAGCGCGCGCGAACGGCGTCGAGCGAAGAACTTAAATCGCTCGTGCACTCAGCGAACCAGGATGTTCTATTCGCGGCGCTCGAAAATCCGGCTCTGGAAGAATCGCACGTAGCCTCGTTGCTTGAACGTCTCGACCTGCCCGTCGACGTGCTTACCGCAATTGCCGGCGAGCCGAAATGGATTGCAAGCGAAGGCGTGCGGTTACGGCTGGCCAGCCATCCGCGGACGCCGAAGCGAATCGCGCTGGCGACTGCCAGACAGCTATACCTGTTCGATCTTGTGCGTTTGAGCCTGCTACCGTCCGCGCCCGCGGATACCAAGCGCGCAGCGGAAGAAATCATCATTACGCGCGTGCCGCATCTACCTGTTGGGCAAAAGTTAACGCTGGCCAGGCGCGGGCCGGCGCGTGTGGCAGGAGCGATACTCGCCGAAGGCCATGCGCAGGCAGTGAAACTCGCGCTGAACAACGCGTTTCTCACCGAGAGCCAAGTTTTGAAAGTGCTGGCGAAGAGCGGCGTTCCGGAACGCGTGGTGGCGGCCATTGCGCAGCATGCGAAATGGTCATCCCAATATAATGTGCGTATGGCGTTGCTCCGCAATCCGCATACGCCGATTCCTTGCGTGATGTCATTCTTACCGCAATTGAAGGCGGCGGACTTGAGGGAAATCGCGAAGCTGGAAGATCTGCCGGCACACGCCCGAAAATATGTGGAGCAGGAATTAGGCCGCGCAGTTCGCAACGAGCAGGGCGGCTCCGATTCGCCCGAGATGATATAAGAGCGAAAGAGGAATTCGAGGGACATATGATGGAGAAGAAATCAAACCAAGTTCGCTGGATCATCGCGATCGGTGTGGTGGTGCTGCTGGCAATTTTGATTCACTCGACGATGCAGGCAACGCATGCGGAGTACGAGGTGTGCATGGCGTTCAGAGGGGGCTCGCATTGCGCGAGCGCAACCGGGGCAAGCCAGAGCGAGGCTATCCGCAGCGCCCAGGAAATCGATTGCCAGATGCTGGCCAACGGACGCGACCAGACCATGGTGTGCCTAGACACGCAGCCCTCCAGCGTTAAGGAAGTGAAGAAGTAAAGCGGGAAAGCCACGGATCGCCAGGCGCAGAGCGACTTTCTGCCGTTTGCGGTGTCTAAACATAGGAGCGTTCCGCTCAGAGAACGGGCGGGCGAGCCGACATGGATGTAGCGGGTTTTTGAATGACACGATGCTTGAACTGCGGCGCAGAGCGAGTCCACGATGTTTGCGACGCGTGTGGCTTGAATTCCTCCGCTGCTGAATTCTCGCTGCGAAAGCGGCTGTTGAACCGGACGGCGCTTTTTCTGGTTGGAGCGCTGGCGTTCGTGGTGGCGAGCGTGCGTTACGCCCCTCTCGAACTCGACGGAATCCTGATCTTTATCGGAGTAGTTTTCTTCGCCACGCTTGGAATTGCCATGTGGCTGGAGCGCCGCGCCCTGCAGCACCAGGAAGTGGAAGCGCTTAAGCGTGTATATTATGGACTCATTCCCGTCCCGTGGCTTCTTGCTGCGCTGCTGCTGGCTAACGGAGCGCTGGACACAGGACGTCCCCGCATTGTTGAAACGCGCATCCTGGGGAAATTCGCCATGAGAGGGCCGGTCCCGACGCGCCGATTGGTGGTGGCCTCCTGGCGGCCGGGGCACAGCATCGAGCGAATTCCGGTTGACCGCGGAGACTTCGATCGATTCAGCCGCGGGGAATTCGTGGAGATCAAAGTGGCGGATGGTCTTGTGGCAATCCCGTGGGTGGCCGGCGTTTCCCGGCCTTGACCTTCAAGTGTGTCTATCTGCTTTACTGGCCTTCCGGCAACACAGGCAAAATCAGCGTATCGACGGTCGCAGGATCGTCGCGCAGCTTGATATAGAGCAGCGTTCCGTTCGGACGCGGGACGCTCAAGCTGGAATCCGCAAAGCCGATGGGAACTGATACGGCATGAGTAAACTGCGGGTCCGAGGCCACCGAATCGACCAGGAATAGACTTGATCCGTTCAGGTGGCACTGTTTGTCTGGGCTGTCTGGGCAGCGGATTTCTTTCAGAGAGGGAATCCGCACCAACGTCGCCAGCGGTTGCCAATCGCCGGTGCCGCCATCGGCGGAAACGGGGCGGAAATGCAGCGGCCCGAAAGCCGAAGCACCGAAGCTTTTCAGAGGATCGAGCACGGCCATCACGGTTTCCGCGTTCTGCAGAATCAAAGTCCCGTCCGACATGCTGAGTTGCACGTCGAACGAACCGTCCAGGCTGGCAACTTCAATTTTCTCGGTGCGCGGAAAGCTCTCCGGTATTTCGGTTTTCAGGAAAAAAGTTAGCTTGGCATCCTGCGGCAGGGAATCCAAATTGGTGAGATGAACCGGGGATCGCGTGCTCCCGGGTTCAACGTTCTTGCTGATCAAATCCACTTTGGGACGCGGTGGTTCGACGGTCGTCTGCAAATCGAGAATGCGGCCATCCTTCAAGTCAACGCGCGCCGTGAGCTTTTCTTCGGGTTGCAGTGCCGGGGGTGGCGGAGCCTGTGCGGCAGCCAACTGCAACTGGTCCTCTTGCCCAGCGCGAGAGAGCTTGGCCGGAACGAAGCGAATGCCTTTGAGTTCGAAACCGTTCACCTGATCGAGACGCGTTCCAATGAGCACCCCTTGATGATCGCCTGCATTGATCTTGAAAGTGTCCAGTGTGGCCGCTTGCGTGTACGCGTGCAGTGAAACTTCATCTGGGGTGGTTCTACCGTACTGCTGAATGGCGAGTTTGAGGGGCCCAGCCGTGGCGTCCTTCAGCGGGACGTGAATTTCGAGTTCATTTGGCTTGAGCGCGTGCCAGGAAGGTTTGATTTCCGCGGCTTGTTCGGATTTGACGCTGACGTGCTCGACGCATGAAGCCGCGTCGGAATCGACGTGTAGCACGTCGTCCCGGCCGACAATCAAAGCGCTCTGGTCCGCGGCCGGCACGACCCATTTGGCCGCGTGCGAATTCTGCAAATGGAAAGCGGGGCCCTCGAAGGAATCAAAGCCCCAGCGGCCGCGAAGAGTTCCTTTCACATCCGGGCCGAGTTTGTCGGAAACGAGAGCGTGCGCATCAACTACAAATCCACCGTGTGAGGGATCCGCGACGGCGGGCAGGTCAATCGCTTCACCGGCTTTTCCTTCGAGATGTAGAACGAAATCGTGAGCAATGTCGGTGGAGAAAACCAGCGGAGCGCCCTCGGCGGGAAGCACTAACGGAGCTTTCTCCAGGCAATAGACCTGGTCCTTGTTGGACGAACGAAGGGGCGGCAGTTGCGCGGACTCAACCGCGGGAAGACCGGTAACAAGCACAGACATAGGTTTGCGAAAGGAAGGCGGATTGTTCAGCCTCAAATTCATTTGAAAGCCGTTGGGAATGGAGAGCGCGGGAATGTACTGGTAAGAGGCACTATGCAGGCTGCCGAGAATTCTCCCCAGGTCGACAACTGCGCCTACATAGGCGCTGTAAAGGCCTCCGCCCGCGAGAGCGGTGGCGCTGACCGCGCCAGCCAGATCACTGGAAGGGCCGGAAGTGAGCGCTGCAACAACCGACTGGCTCTGGCCATCGTCGAGCACGAGCTGGTCGGTATTTTGTGTAAGACAAGACGATTGCTGTTCCGGAGGGCGATCGAAACAGCCCTCGTCGAGCTTCATGGCCAGGGTGCGGGCCAGCAGCACGGAACGGTCGTGCAGCGCCTTGGGATCGAAGTCGGAGGTCTGTTTGATTTCGGCCATGTAACGGTCCGACCGGGTACGGTCGAGACTGGCTTGATCCAGATCCTGCGAGGCGCGTACGAACACGCCCGGCTTGCTGCGCACAGCGGAACGAAGTGTGCTGAAATCGCCGCCCGTTTCGGGAGCGAGAAACAGCAGAGCTTGTTGAGCGCCCGCCGGGACGGTCACAACAATTCCTTCCTCGTGGACGCTGCGATTCCAGGTTTCCGCACGGGTGAACCAATCTTCCGGTGGGGGATTAGTAGTGCCACGCAAAAATGCGACGACTAACAAATAATGGGCGGATTGATCATCCGGGAAGTCAGGATGAATCCAAAGGCGGTCGCCGGGCTGAAGATTGGGAACCTCGGAAATGGGCAGAGTTTTTTCGCCTCGCGTGACCCGCATCTCGATTTTGGGGCCGGTTAAATCAAAAGCAGCGTTGTCGGCCGAGGCGACGGGGATACCTGCGAGCGCAAACAGCGCGACCCATACAGAGAAAGCCAGCAATTTACGAAGGCAAATGTCATGCATTTTCGACGGCACGATCGACTCCCAAGTATCAAACGCCTCGCGTTCTGGCAGAGGGCAGAGTCACGCAAGGATCTCGTGAAATATTCGGACACACATATGATGCGTCCGGGCGGGCAACTGAATTTTACCCGCACCCGCAGACGATCAAGAGATTTTTTCGGCGCAGCGTTTCAGATTGGCAATGACGACGAGTGGGTGAAACTGGCAATCGCCAGGAAACGAGGCTTCGATGCCGGTTATGGCACAGCTCACGTACAACTCGCGTCAGCCGGTCCGTATTTGTTCGTTCGTATACCTGATTGCGCTTGACGCGTAGTATTCCGCCGTGATACTTGGCACTCAGCCAGGGGTGTGAAATCAGTTTCTAACAATTCACCAAACCAAGTGGTTCGGACAAATTCGGATTTTGTGCGAAGTTGCTTTGACCTGAGGAGGCACTGCCATGACGCGGGCTATTCGCATGAAGAATGAAGGTTGCTCAACAATTTCGATTCTGCGCATTTTCAAATTCTGCCTCGCGTTGGGGGTGCTATTCGCAGCGCTTGTTCCGGCTACACGTGCGCAATTGTCGGAGGGCACGATTCAGGGCGTGGTGAAGGATTCTTCCGGCGCGACGGTGCCCGGCGCAAATGTGACGGTTACCGACACCGACACGAACGAGACGCGTACGACGGTTACCGCCGACGATGGTTCCTACCGAATTCCAGCGCTGCAGCCGGGACACTATTCCGTAAAGGTGGAGAAGTCGGGGTTTAAAACGGCGACTCAAACAGGACTGACGCTGGAAGTGGCGCAGCAGATGGTGGTGAATCCCGCCCTGGAAGTTGGTTCCACGTCCCAGGAAGTGGTGGTCACAGGGGAAGCCGCTATCGTAAATACCACTAGCAGCGCCTTGGGTGGGCTGGTAAACGATCAGAGCATTTCGGACTTGCCCCTGAATGGCCGCAATTTCATCGATCTGAGTCTGCTGCAGCCGGGAGTTGCCAGGAACACGAATCAGGGAACTGGTGGTGGCCAGTCCGGGACCTGGTTCAGTTCGAATGGCGCCCCGACCCGGTCGAACTGGATATCCATCGATGGCGCGCCAATGATTAACCAGTTGGGTGGCGCCACGGGATCTGAAGGCGGGACGACATTGGGCGTGGATGGCATCAAGGAATACCGCGTGGTTACCAATAGTTTCAGCGCCGACTATGGCATGACCATGGGCAGCCAGATGGTTATTTTGAGCAAGGGCGGAACAAACCAGTTCCACGGCGACGCCTTTGAGTACATCCGGAACAGCGTTTTGGATTCGCGAAATTACTTCGACAATCTGATTTCAGCGGGCAAGAATCTGGAAGGAGTGCAGCGGCGGCTTCCTCCCTTTCAGCGGAACAATTTCGGCGGCTCGTTCGGCGGACCAATCAAAAAAGACAAGACGTTCTTCTACGCGGTTTACGAAGGCTTGCGACAGGATTTGGGTGTAACGGCGTCCGATGTAGTGTTCCCGGCAGCCTGCCACCAGCTCGTGAATCCGGGCACGGCTTTCACGACGCTGGCAAATCCCACAGCGTGCGCTTCGACTCTAAAGCCGACGACAAATATTCCGCTGGTCGTGCAGCCAATTTTGGCGCTCTACCCAAATCCGAACAGCGGAAGCAACGGGTTTGTATTCCCGGCTTCCAATATACTGAATGAAGATTTCGGGCAGATTCGATTCGACCAGAATATTTCCTCGGCGGATTCGTTCTTCGCGCGCTACACCATTGATAACGCGAAGTTGAACAACGGCAGCGGAAACCTGGTTGCGGTGTCGTCCATCGTCGGCAACTCGTTTCCTGAATATTTCAGCCTCACGTCGCCGAGCCGGAATCAGTTCCTTACTATCGCGGAGAACCACGTTTTTTCGCCGACGCTGCTGAACACTGCCCGTCTTTCCTTCAGCCGAACCAATTACAGCTTGTTGATTTCGGCCGCGGGATCGACCTACGGCCCAGGGGTTTCCTATGTCACCGGGAATCCGATTGGAATGACGCAGATTTCGGGCTTGTCGAATTTTGGAACGCCGATCGGCGACGGACCGAACCCCGCGAATTCGCATCTCCAAAATATTTACACGCTGAGCGATGATCTGTTCTATTCGCGAGGCAAAAATGCGTTCAAGTTTGGGGTGCTGATCAATCGGTTCAACCAGGGCATTGGACCGGTACAGGAGCCGGATGGACAGATTCAGTTCTCCGGCATCGCCACATTCATGCAGGGGCAATATGCCAACTACACGGCCCAAACGTCCAGCCTGGCGAATACGTATGATTTCATCTACAACACATTCGGGTTTTACGTTCAGGACGACTGGCGTGTTGCGTCGCGGCTGACACTGAACCTCGGCTTGCGCTATGAGTTCAACACCGATCCGTACGAACTGGATGGACACCAGTATTCCATTCGGAACATACGCACCGATGCGACTCCCACTCCTGGGCCGATCATCGACGACCGTTCTTACTATAACTTCAGCCCGCGCCTTGGTTTTGCTTACGATCTGCGAGGGGATGGCAAGACGGCCATTCGCGGTGGATTCGGCTTGTATTATGACGTCGGCAACATTGGCAATGCGCTTTATCAGGGGCTGATTGCCGATCCTCCGCTTGAAAATCAGGGTACGTTCCTGAATTCTTCCAGCAACCCGCAGGTGCTGGTATTGCCGTTCGTTTTCCCGGCGGGCAGTGCAAACCTGCATACGATTGACTACCACGTTGGGCAGCCGCACGTTCTGCAATACAACCTCACCGTAGAGCGGCAACTGCCGGGCAATTCAGCACTGTCCGTTTCTTATGTAGGATCGCGAGGAATCAACCTCTATAGCGAGATTGAAGAGAATCCGTTCGTTCCTTCGTCGTTCTCGAACGGCGTTCCGGTTTGGGATCCTTACATTTGCAACGGTGTCTTGTCTGCCTATCAGCCAGCACCACCACCCGCACCCCAGTGTCCGGCCAATCCGGCCTACCATCGCGTGAACCCGGCGTGGAGCAGCAGCATCGCGGACAATACGAATTCGGCTTCGTGGTACAACGCTCTGCAAGTGGTAGCAACGAAGCGGCTCAGCAAAGGGTTGCAATTCCAAGCCGCCTATACCTATTCGAAATCGCTCGATCTTGCGCAGGGACAAGGGTACAGCACCGATTGCGGCCTGGCGCCAGCCGTTGCCTCCGGCGAAAATCCGTTTAATCCCAAGTTCGATAAGGGACCTTCCTGTTTTGATCTGCGGAACAACTTCCGTTTCAGCACGTTGTACTATTTCCCGCGTATCGATTCAAAAGGCGTGGCGTCGAAGTTCGTGAATGGATGGTGGGTAGGAACCATCGTCTCGGCGCAGAGCGGTTATCCGTTCTCACCGAACGAAGGGAACAATCGCGCTCTCTCCGGTTTGTTCACCGGGCAGGTGATATTCGAGAGGCCGAACATCAATACCGCGGCCAGTATTGCCGCGAATCCGTGCACTTCGCTTCCGGGCCAGGCCGCGGCAGGAAGCAATCCCTGCGCGTACACTCCGATCCCTTACAACAAGAGCACCGTGAAACTTGGTAATCCGAACGAGTGGTTTAATCCGGCCATGTTCAGCCTGCAACCGATCGGTACACTCGGCGATGCCGAACGTGGCTTGCTTACTGGCCCGGGCCTGACGGATTGGGATTTCTCGCTCGCCAAAGACACTTCGGTGCCGTGGCTGGGAGAAAGCGGCAACGTGGAGTTTCGTGCTGATTTCTTTAACATCCTCAACCACACAAACTTCGCCATGCAGAGCTCGGCGGGCGTGGTATTCGCGGGAAATACCACAGCGAGTGATGCAGGGCCATACTCCGAGCCGTTCAACGCTTCGGTAGGCAAACTTGCCCAAACGGCCAGCAACGCCCGGCAGATTCAGTTTGCTCTGAAGATCATTTTCTAGAGCGGAGATGGCACAGACAAAAAGGGTTCCGCCTTTGCGGGACCCTTTTTCATGTATGATGCGGGCCATCTCGAGGCCAAGGTGAATGCTCGTGCGAACGCGTCGCTTGAAATTGTTCCTCGTTATTGCCGCTTGTTTCGGGTTTGGACTATCGATCCCGCTGGGACATTTGCTGCTGGAATCCGCGAACGCGGCTGCGCCGCCAAAACAATCTTCTGACACGAATGCCGAGCACAAACTGCAGCGATCCTACCTGATTGACCACTACGAAGAAGTGGCGGACAGTGGGCCGGAGCGCGGCGAGAACATCTACTTTCACAAATGTTGGGTGTGCCACAACCAATACTACAAACCGGCGCCGCATCTGACGGCCGTGATGCAATCGGGCGGTCCGGACGAAGATACGCTGACGAATACAATCCGCGACGGCAATGCAGGAATGCCCTCCTTCAAGACGACTCTTTCTGATGCCGATATTCACGACGTTGTGAGCTACCTGCAAAGCGGCAAGTGCTGTTTCGAGGGCGTGGATCTGCCGGCAAACAAACAATACCTTGCGGCGGAGTACAAATGGCCAGTGCCCACGAAGCTTTCCGGCGGCCCTAAAGGGGCAGTCGAATCGACGGCGGGCGATCCGCTCGAGGGCATCATGGTGCAACTGATTGCGCCGAATGGCGTGCGCACCACCGTCTTCTCAAACGCCGACGGAGATTATGAGTTTCCCGCGATGCAAAGCGGTGCATACACATTGCGTATTCCCACTCCGCTGGAATTCAAACCGTACACGCGAAATTCCGTGCAGGTGAACGGCACGGCGAAGCTCGACGACATCGTTTTGGAGAAAATCTCCGATTCGCGCGGCGCTATCGCACCTACACCTGAGAACGAATCGCAGCTCACCGGCGCAGAGTTGCTGTGGAATCTTCCCGGGACCGGGAAAGAGAAGGATACGTTTCATGGCGTCTGCGGCGAAGGATGCCACTCGTATCAACAAATCCTGAAGAACCGTTACGACGAAAGAAGCTGGCGCGTGCTGGTGACGCGCATGCTGCACCATGGAGGCGGCCCGATCCTCAATGCCTTTCCGGTCGATCCCAAGGTCGTTCAGGAAGAAGACGACGTGGTTGTGAAGTGGCTGGCGAAGGTTCGCGGACCGGATTCGAAGGATGCCCCGCTGCTGACGTTTCCCAGGCCAACAGGGGAAGCGACGCGCGTTGTTGTAACTGAATACGAAATGCCGCGTGTGTTCCTAGAGATCCATGATGTGTTCGGAGATGCGCAGGGGAACATCTGGTACACCAGCCACATGACGCGCTACTTCGGAAAAATCGATCCGCGCACCGGGATCGCCACCGAATACATGATTCCGACGACTCCCGGCTCGATGCCCGGAACCCACCACAACATCGTGGACAAGAAGGGCATGATTTGGATGTCGGAAAATTGGGCGCGCAAATTTGTGCGTTTCAACCCGCAGAGCGAACAGTTCTCGGACGTGCCGTATCAAGGGAATGTCCAAGGGAATTTTGCGCTTTCACCCGACAGCTCGGCCATTTGGATCGCCGGTCCGAGCATGGCGCAGAAAGTGGACACCGAGACCGGTCAGATCGTGGCGAAATATCCGTTTGCGGGGAGGGGAAGTTACGAGAGCCTGCTCTCGAATGATGGGAATTTCTGGGCGGGCGGCGCGCCGGTGGGACCGTACGGCAATACGCTTGAGATGCTCGACATTCGCAGTGGCCAGATGCGCAATTTCACCACCGGGACGTATCCTTCCTCGGCAAAGCGGGGCGGCTTCGACCCATTCGGAAACGCCTGGTTTACCGGCATGAATGGCACATTTGTTGAGATCGACGCCAAAGCCGGGCGCGTACGAGAATATACGCCACCGACCCCTTACTCTCCTTTCACGGATTTTTATGCCGGCACGGCCGACAAGAATGGCGAATTCTGGGCTGGCGAAATTCACGGGCGTGCGTTTCTGCGCTTCAATCCAAAGAGCAACCGCTGGGTCGAATACCAGTTGCCGGAGCCCTACGCGCACACGCGCGAAGTGTGGGTTGATAATTCGACCACGCCGGTTACTGTGTGGTATCCGGATTACAGCCTGGGCCGAATCGTGCGCATTCAGCCGATGGAGTAGCGGCCGCTGAAACCGCAACCCAAAGCGGCTCGTCCAAAGGCGCAGGGAAGGGTTGTCGCGTCAGTTGACGTCGCGCATTTATTGGAACACTCACGGGGCCGGCTACGGGGTTTCCGCTTGACAGCTTTCAAGCATGCGCAATACCATCCGCCAGTTCATGAGCGGCTCTCCATCCTGACCGAACTCGACTACCACTGCCAAGTACCGCCGCGGAGACTAGGGAGGAATCATGAAGTTTAGCAGGCTGACTTTAGCAGTAAGTGCCCTCGCATTCCTGGCACCGTTTGCATCCGGTGCGACCATCACTGGAACGGTGAAAGGCCCTGATGGGTCTCCGTTTCGAGGAGCATTCGTTCAAGCGCAGAATTTGCAGACCAAAATTACCGTGAACGTCTTGTCGGGACCGGACGGAAAGTATCGCGTGGAAAAGCTTCCCGCGGGCGATTACACGGTGAGAATCCGCGCTGTGGGTTTTAAGGCCGAACCCAAAACGGGCGTAAAGCTGACGGCGGACCAAGACTCCTCCATGGATTGGGCGCTGGAACAGGGCATGGTCCGGTGGAACGATCTTTCTTACCTGCAAGGGAAGATGTTGTTTCCTGAGGGCAAGGGTAAGCAGGAGTTGGTAACCACCTGCTTCGGCTGCCACGGCTTTGAGACGCGGATGGCATCCGTGCATCGCGACGCAGATGGCTGGGTCGATCGCGTGAACTACATGAAGGAGATCACACACTTCGCCACGGCCCCCGGATTAACGGATGAGAAGGCCGCCGATGTGGCAGCTTATCTGAACACTCTGTTCGGCGATGCCATCGTGTTGCCGAAATCGCCAGCCGATCTCCCCGGATATCAGGCCACCGTGCGCAAATTCCCGGATGAGGCGATGAAGATTGTGTACGTGGAATACGACATGCCCGGACCGAGCCGCATGCCTTGGGATGCGAATCCCGGAAAGAGCGGAAAAATCTGGATTCCGGAATTTTCTCCGTTCAATGGCATCGCCGCGCTCGACCCTGCGACCGGCAAGATGGAAGAATACAAGGAGCCCGAAACGCGCCCGGCATTCACCCATTCTGTCGTCGAGGCGCCGGATGGCTCGGCATGGTTGACCGAACAAGCTACCAACAAAATCGGTCGCTGGGACCCGGTCACCAAGCAGATCACCGAATATCAGGACTACATCGATCCGGCCAAGGCTGGCTTGCGCGCAGCAGGTTCGAAGCACACCATCCGCGTGGATTCGAAAGGAATGGTTTGGGCTAGCGGCACTCCGTTCAGCAAGTTCGATCCGAAGACCGGGAAGTTTACCGATATCAAGGTGGCTCCGAACACCTATGGCGTTGAGAAAGACAAGTTTGACAACATCTGGTTCGATGGCTTCACACCCGATGGCAAGCTGTTCAAGGTGGACGCCGAGACCGGCAATGTGACTGGATATCAGCCACCTACCGCGGGACTGCCTCGCCGCATCACGCCCGATTCGGACGGAATCGTATGGTTCTGCGAGTTCCGCGCGGGCAAAATTGGCCGCTTCGATCCCAAGACGGAAACGTTCAAGGAGTACACACTGCCTGGACCGGATGCGAGCCCGTATGCGCTCGGAGTCGACAAGAATCACTACGTCTGGTATTCCTCCGAGCAGATGGATATCGTCGGCCGCCTCGATCCCAAGACCGGGGACGTGATTGAATATCCCTTCCCGCAATCGGAGAACGCCATGCGGGAGTTCATACCTGACGCTCAGGGACGCATGTGGTTTGGTTCAGCTCCGAACAACAAAGTCGGATATTTCTACGTAACCGACGGAAAGTAAACTTTTAGCGGGCCGCGAAGCGCAGAGGCGCTTCGCGGCTTTTCCTTCATAGAAAAGCTTCGCCCCTTCGCGGTTTGGCGCTCGGTTCTCCGGTTTGGAATTTGGGGCTAGACCGCAGTAATATCCAGGCACAGGGAGTACGTGGGATTTTCGTGCGCGCAAAGTGGATCGTAGCGCACGTTGGGAATCGAACCGGAACATCAGCCAGAACATGAGGAGGATGCATGCGCTTCGCAACCAGACTTTCGGGCCTTGCCTGCGCCCTTGTAGCTTTTGCTTCCATTTGCTCCGCCGCGACGATTAGCGGCACCGTGAAGGGGCCGGAGGGCACTCCTTTCGAAGGCGCGTTTGTCGGAGCGCAGAATTCCAAGACCAAGATCACTGTCAGTGTTCTAAGCGATAAGCAGGGGCATTACCAGGTTATGAATCTCGCGCCCGGCGACTATGAGTTGCGCATTCGCGCGATTGGATACAAGGCCGATCCGGTGAGCAGCATGACGGTTTCGGCCGCGAAGAATGGCTCGGCGGATTTCGCGCTGCAGAAGGGCGTGGTTCGCTGGAGCGACATTTCCATGTATCAAGGCGAGCAACTGCTTCCAGATGCGCCGGGCCGCGCCGAACTTTTCCGGACCTGCTTTGCCTGCCACGGGTTTGAATCCCGCATGGCGGCAGTGACGCGCGATGAATCGGGTTGGCGCGACCGGGTGAATTTCATGGTCACCTCGATGCATTTCTTCGTCGGTGGCGTGGGACGGTTCTCGGATCAGGACCAAGAGAAAGTGGTCAATTATCTGACTGCGACGTTCGGGCCGGATTCGACGAAAGCGAAATCGCCCGCGGACCTGCCGAAATATGCGGACGTGAAGATGACCTTCCCGGAGGAGGCCATGAACATTGTCTACACCGAGTACGAATTGCCCGGGCCGAACCGCATGCCGTGGAGTGCCGCTCCGGATGGCAAAGGCAACTTCTGGCTTCCCTATTATGGCGATAACAACAAGATTGGACGCCTCGATCCTAAGACCGGCAAGGTAGACGAGTTCCCGGTTCCCAATCAAGGCACTGCGGCGATTCACTCGATTCAGCCCGCGCCCGACGGATCCGTGTGGTTTACCGAACAGGGCTCGGACAAAATCGGCAAGTGGGATCCGGCCACCAATGAAGTGACGGAATATCAGGATCCGCAAACGCCCGGCAAGGAAGGCACGCTGCAAGGAGGATCGAAGCACACGCTGCGCGTCGAGGCGAATGGCGATGTGTGGTCCACCGGCGGTCCGGTTTCGAAGTTCGATCCCAAGACTAAGCAGTTTACTGACATCAAGGAAATTCCCTCGGCTTACGGCATTGCTTTGGCGAAGGACGGCACCGTCTGGTTCGCGGAATTTACTCCGGATGGGAAAATCGGCAAAATCGATCCGAAGACCTTGCAGGTGACCAAATACACAGTTCCGACTCCGAATGCGCGTCCTCGCCGCATCCAGGTAGACAGCGATGGCACCATCTGGTTCTGCGAGTTCGAGGCCGGAAAGCTGGGGCATTTCGATCCCAAGACCGAAACCTTCAAGGAATTCCAACTACCGGGCGCGATGGCGACGCCGTACGCTATGAATCTCGATCGGGATCATAACGTTTGGTTTTCGTCGGAATACATGGACTACGTCGGGCGGCTCGATCCCAAGACCGGCAAGATCATCCAGTATCCGTTCGATCATGCGGAGAACACCATGCGCGAGTTCTTCCTGGATGATCAGGGACGCATGTGGTACGGATCTCCTGCCAACAACAAGGTCGGGTATTTTTACCTCGCGGGAAACAACGAGCGAGCCAGCAACTAAGTCTGCTCACTTAAAAAGCCCCATGCCGGATTTCCGGGCATGGGGCTTTTTTATTTTGGACGTCTGAACTTCGATGCAGAAAGCTAGCGGGCGAGTCGGTTGGGAGCAGGCTGCGATGCACCGGGAACCGCGGCGGAATTCACAAAACTGTGGACGAATTCCGCCATGCTGATGCCGAGTTGGCCCCACAGGCGGCCCTTCAATGTGCGATAGTCCTGCGAGCCGCTGAACACATCGCGAATCAGTTCGCGAAAAGTGGGCGACCGGTTCAGCACTTGCACCATGCGCGTGGTGATGGCGGCACCAAGAAACGTTCCTCGGAAAAGCTTGCAGGCCAGTCCTGCGGCAAGCTCCAGATCGGCTGAGAACGCCGAACGAAGGCGTTCCGGGTACGACTCGGGCTGGCCATCGATCAAAGTCTGCGCGAGCAAGTCTCCCGATTTCAGCGCGTAAAAAAGCCCCTCGCCCGTAACCGGGTCGACGCAGGCGGCGGCATCGCCGGCCATGGCCCAGTTTCGTCCGGCGACGCGCCGGTCGCGAATGGTGCGGGCTTGCGGCGAAGGCAGCACGTGGCTGTAGAACGTTGCTCCGTCGAGGCAGATTTTTTCTTCGGCGACAAACGTATCGAGATGCTGCCGGAGCTGGGCGCTCGAGTTCTGCGCCATTTTGCCGCAGATTCCCACGGAGAGATGGTCGGCGCGCGGAAATGACCAAAGATATCCCTCAAACTGCTTCAGGAACTTTACCTTGATCATGTCTTCCTGGGTGGGAACGAAATAGCCGAGAGTGATCTCCAGATCGGAGGCGCCGAGCCGCGTGGTTTCGGGCAAGAGCTGATTCCGCGCGCCGGCGGCCAGCACTACGAAATCCGACCAGATCTGTTCGCCACCGGAAACCAGCCGAGCTTTTTCGGCGCTGATCTCGACGCTGGTCACGCGGGATTGGACGATTTTGCAACCGGCGCCCTCCGCGCGGTCCAGCAGCAGCCCATTCAGAACCTTGCGGGCGTAGATGACGATAGGGTGGCTCATTTCAAAGCGCGCGCGATGTCCACGGCTCGAAATCAATTCGGCGGTGCGGACGATTCTCTTGGGTTGGGGTGCGTCAAGCAGGAAGGGATAGGCTGCAATCGCTTTGTGGGTCAGGCCGCCGCCGCAGGGCTTTTCCCAGGCCAAGCGCTCGTCATAGATGGTGACGTCGAAGCCCGCGTTTGCCAGCCGCTCACCGCAGAGCGCTCCCGCAGGTCCTCCGCCGACAATCGCAATTTCTTTCATGACCTTCACTGGCCGCGAAATTGCCGGCCCGTCAAGTGAGTGGAAAAACGGCTGCAATAAACCAGGACGCGAGTATAGCACCAAAGAGTGCAGCGGCCAGGGCAGAGCCGGTGCGCGTACGTAATGAGTCACTCGCAAGCCGCTGCAGAATGGAAAATATCGCCAGGCCGGTGACGAGAACTCCGAGCAGGGCCCGGCCGCTATCGAGTTCGTAATACGCCAGGATGCAGGCGAGCCACAATTCGAGCCGCATCGCGAGGAATATAGAGAAACGCGTGGTTCGGCGCCGGCCGCTGCCAACGGGTCCAAGAGCGATTTCCTCGGCGAAACAGAAGAGGAAGCAGACAGGAAACAACGCGCCGAACCGCAGCCAGCGGGGCGCGTTCATCCAAAGATCGGCAAGCTGCCAATTGAGCCACGCACCAGTGGCGAGAAACGCAGCGAAGGCGAGGACTGCGGCCACAATGAGCGCGCTGATATTTATCGAGACATTCGCTCGCACATACTTCCAGTTTAGAATCAGCAGCAACACGCCGGAGAGCAATAAAAGCGACGCCAGATAGTCGCCATCGTAGAGATGAAGGAAACGTAAGGGAACGAAGAGGGTCAGGATCAGCACGGCGACGAGCGCGCAAACCGCTTGCTCGACAATCAACAGCAGGTATTCGGGATGCACAGGCGGAGTCTCTGTGGCGATAGATTCGTTGCGGGATGGCTTCGACAGCGTTCCAGCAACAGCGACTGCTGCAGGAAATAATAGGATGAGTCCTACCAGCCCCAGCAGGGAACCGGCTAGGAGCTGCTCGCCTGGCTGAAAAGCATCGCGTGTGGCGAGATCGAGATTAAGCGACAGAGTCTTAGGCTCGATCCTGGGAAAAAGTGTTTCGAGAGCCCAGAGTTCGAAGTCGTGAGCGACTCGGCGGTCGGTAATCAGACTGGTGTGGGTCGCGTGCGGCACCACCTGCAATTCGACCGCGCGCCTTTCGCTGAAGTCACTGGGGCGAGTGCGTTCACCGCCGGCGGCCGCAACGAGACCGTTCGCTTGCTGCTTCATGGGCCACAAGTCGAATCCGCCGCTGAATATCAGCAAATTCGCGGGCATGCGCTGCGGCAGCACCATCGGCGCTGGGGAAATCGCAATTGTTGCCGCGACAGGCTCGCGGTCCGCCATACGGATGGCGATCGCTCCGCCCATGGAATGTCCCACGAGAATGGTGGTTGCCGGATCGATTTTGCGCCCGCGAATCAGCGATTCGATGGTGGCGTTCGCGCACGCTTCCGCTTTGGCGAAGCTGAAGGAATCCTTGTTGTCGCCGTGTCCGGGAAGGTCGAGGAGATAGGTGTGCAGTCCGTGGCCAGCGAAATCGGCGCCGAGGTAGTTCATGGTGCGGCGGTTGGCGCCCAGTCCGTGCAGCAGAATGGCGGTGCCGACGGGCCTCACGCCCGCAGGGGGCTCAAGGATTGTGGCGGGCATGTGGCAACTGGCGGCAACGATCAGCGCATTCGCGCGAGGCAAACTGGAGCGCCGGACGAACGTAGCGCCGATGATCAACAGAACGACTCCAGCGATGCCTAGAATCAATCGCCAGCGCTTCATGCGCAGTTCCACGATGCACAGCGCGTGCATGATAGAATTGAGTTTTGGGCTTTCAGCGAAATCGCAGTCAAAGAGGCGGACAATTGGGGCAGGTCATCTCGCAAGACGATCTCATTCTCCAACGGCAGATTTGGAAAGGCAACGGTCAGTCTGTGGTATTCGTGAGCGGCTGCTTCGATCTGCTGCATCCGGGCCATATTCGCCTGCTGGAACAGGCGCGATCCTATGGAGATGTGTTGGTTGTCGGCGTAGAACGCGATTGCACCGCGAGCGCAGAGAACGCCAAGGCTGGCGCAAGCGGCGCAGGAACCAATATCGCCCGGAAGATTACGCCTGCGTCAGAACGTGCGGAGATTTTGTCGGAGTTGGCTGCCGTCGATTACGTGGTCGAATTCGAAGGTGCATCCGCGAACTCGCTAGTGATGAGACTGCGTCCGGAAATCTTGGTGGAGAGTGCCAGCGCAAATGTGAACGCAGCGTCTGCTTCGCAAGCTGACCCTGAAGGCGAGAGCGGTATCAAAACTATCCATCTGCTGAGAGAGCCGGGGTACTCGACCGAACAGCTTCTGGCACGCATCGTGCAATCTCCTCAGTCTCCGGCATGATCCTTCCGCAGGTTTCCGAACTTCTATCGCGGGTCGCACGCCGGCCCGTTGTGCAAGAGACGTTCGACACCGCGCGGCGCGGAGGCGGCGAAGTGCGCCTTTCCGGCCTTACCGATTCGGCGAAGGCTCTGCTGGCTCCTTTGGCTTTCAGTGCGCTGGGAAGGCCCACGATTCTCGTGGTTGAGTCGAACAAGCGTGCTGAAGCGTTGCTGGAGCCGCTTCGGTGGTTCTATCGCGCGATAACCGGAAAGCCGGCGCACCGGGTTTCCTATCTTCCGGCTCAGGAAATACTTCCCTACGAGAGTAGATCGCCTCACGCGGAAATATCCGAAGCCCGCGCAGTTTCGCTCTGGCGGTTTGCCACTGGCGAAGCGGACCTTCTTATCGCGCCGATCCAAGCGGCGGTCTGGCGCGTGCGCCATCCCGATTTTTACCGGCGTCTCGCGCGCACAATTGAGCGCGACGAAAGCATTCCGCACGAAGACCTCATTGGTTTTCTGGTGGGCGCGGGCTATGAAAAGCATGTCACCTGCGAAATGCCAGGCCAATTTGCTGTGCGCGGAGGCATCATCGACGTTTTCTCACCCGAGGCGCTTCAGCCCGTGCGCATCGAGCTTCTGGGCGATACGATTGAATCCATCCGGGCTTTCGACCCGAACACGCAGCGGTCGACGAGTCCCGTTGAGCGGGTCACACTTCTTCCACTCACCGAGTTTCCTCATCCCACGGAAGTACTGCAGCATTCTGGAGCGCGGTCCAGCTCAGGGCGCGACGACGAGGCGATCGAGCGCGGCTTCTATCCCGGCTGGGAGTTTCGCGAAATCCTGCGCGAAGAGCGCAACGCGGTTCTTTTCGACCTTGCGGGCGATCCGCTGATCGTTCTCGATGAGCCGTCGGCGCTTTCGGCCGAACTGGAGAAATTTCGCGGGCGCCTGTCGAAAGCTTACGAAGAAGTGGAAGACCCGCTGGCCGAGCCGCCCGACCGTTATATCTACAACGAGGAAGAGTGGCAGCTCGCCTTGCAGCTGTTTCCGCGGTTGGCGCTCGAACACCTGGGATTGAGCCAGGAAGGTGGTGCGACGCGAAATTTGCAGACGCAACCGACGGCGCGCTATCACGGGAACGTCGCGGCTTTCATGGCTGAAGTAAAGGGCCGGCTGAGCTCGGGCGAGCACGTGATGGTTTCAGCAGCCAGCACGGGGGAACTCGAACGGTTCGCGGACATCTGCCACGAATATGAACTCCCTTACCGGTTGGGCGAGCTGGAGGAGAACGTTACCGTCACCCGACTGGCGGAAGAAGGCAGCAGCGGCAACATACCTGCGATGGTGCTGGTGAAGGCGCCGCTTCCGGAGGGCGTCGCGTTTCCCGAGGCGCAGCTCGTGATTTTTGGCAATGGCGACCTGTTTGAGACGGTCGCGCCGCCTTCGCAGCGGGGAAAGAACCGGCCGAAGACAGCCAGCTTCTTCAGCGATCTTTCGGACCTCAAGCCCGGCGATTACGTGGTTCACGTGGACCACGGCATCGGCCAATTCGACGGGCTACGGCAAGTCGGGACCGATGGCGCGACGGGCGAATTTATGTTGTTGCTTTATGCCGATGATGCCCGCCTCTATGTGCCTCTGGCCCGGCTGGACCTGATTCAGAAATATCAATCACTGGGCGGCGTCAATCCGACGCTCGATCGCCTTGGCACGACTGTGTGGGAGACGCGCAAATCGCGCGTCCGCAAGTCCGTCGACGACATGTCGGAAAAGCTCCTGGCGCTGTATGCGGAACGCAAGACCGCCGCCGGCCACGCCTTTCCGCCCGATTCGAATTGGCAGCGTGAATTCGAGGATGCCTTCGAATTCGAAGAGACGCCCGACCAACTGAAAGCCATCGTGGACGTTAAGCGCGATATGGAGTCTCCTCTGCCGATGGACCGGCTTTTGTGCGGAGATGTCGGCTACGGCAAGACGGAGGTCGCCATGCGCGCGGCGTTCAAGGCCATTGCCGACTCCAAGCAGGCCGCCGTCCTGGCGCCGACGACCGTGCTTGCATTTCAACACTACGAGACGTTTCGCAAGCGGTTCTCGGCTTTTCCAGTGCGCATCGACCTGCTCAGCCGGTTCCGCTCGGAGAAGGAACAAAAGAAAACCCTGGAGGATCTGGAGGCCGGAAAGGTCGACATCGTCATCGGAACGCATCGCATTCTTTCGAAAGATGTAAAGTTTCAAGACCTCGGGCTGCTGGTGGTCGATGAAGAGCAACGTTTCGGCGTTACGCACAAAGAGCGTCTGAAGGAAATTCGCAAGAATGTCGATGTTTTGACGATGTCTGCCACGCCGATTCCCCGCACATTGCATATGTCGCTGGTGGGCTTGCGCGACATGAGCGTGATCGAGACGCCTCCGAAAGACCGGCTGGCGATCCAAACCACGGTCTCATCGTTCAGCGAGACGCTCGTCCAGCGTGTGATTGAAGAGGAACTGGCGCGTGACGGACAGGTTTTCGTGGTGCACAACCGTGTGGAGTCGATTGGCTCGCTGGCTATGATGCTGAAGCGACTGGTGCCGAAGGCGCGGGTGGTGGTGGGACACGGCCAGATGCGCGAGGCTGAGCTGGAAAAAGTGATGCTCAAGTTTATCCGCAACGAAGCGGACATTTTGCTGGCGACCACTATCATCGAGAACGGACTCGATATTCCTCGGGCGAACACCATCATCATCAATCGCGCGGACCGCATGGGGCTTTCGGAGCTTTACCAACTCCGGGGGCGCGTGGGGCGCTCGAATCAACGCGCCTACGCCTATCTGCTGGTTCCCACGGAAGGTTCACTTACGTCTATTGCTCGCCAACGCCTAGCGGCTTTGAAAGAGTTCAGCGACCTCGGAGCGGGGTTCCGGATCGCCGCACTCGACCTGGAGTTGCGCGGCGCCGGGAATCTTCTTGGGCGCGAGCAGCACGGATATATCGAATCGGTCGGATTCGATATGTACTGCCAGATGATGGAGCGTGCGGTCGCCGAGCGAAAGGGCGAAGCGGTGGCTCCGGAACGCCACGCTAGCCTGAATCTGGGCCAGGAAATTCGCATTCCTCCGGAGTACATCGACAACGAAAATCTTCGATTGAGAATCTATAAACGTATCTCCGGCGTTACATCGGAAGATGAACGGGTGGAGGTACAGCGGGAGTTGCAAGACCGGTTCGGACCGCCCCCTCCGGCGGTCTCCAATCTGCTGGACTACGCCATTCTCAAGGCGCAGGCGGAAAAGCTATGGGTTGCTTCCATTGATCGCCGGGGCGACCAGGTTGCCATCAAGTTCTATGACGATACGCCGCTGGGGCCCGAACGCTTGGTCAAACTCATTCGCAAGCGCCGGGATATGCGACTGGACCCGAACGGCGTTCTTTGGCTTGGATTTAAAGGCGATAAAGGGGGCGCCATGGGGGCCGTCAGAAACGTGTTGCTACAACTGCAAGCGTAGAGCTAAGATTTCCCTGAGTCATCCATCATGAATAGAGTTTTGAAAGCGCTCCCCGTTATATTTCTGGGTGTTTTATCTGCAGCGGTTCCAGCGCGGGTCACCGCTCAGGACAAAGGCACAGTAGTCGAGGAGATTGTAGCCCGCGTTAACAATTCCATCATTACTCTCAGCGACCTTCAAAAGGCGGATCAGTCCTTGCGGGACGAAGTCGCCCATGGATGCCAGAACTGCACGCCGGATCGAATCAGTGCTCAGTATAAAGATCGCCAGAAAGACCTGTTGCGTGACCTGATTGACCAGCAGTTGTTGATTGAGCGCGCGAAAGACATGGGCATCACGGGCGACACCGAGTTGGTTAAGCGCCTCGACGACATCCGCAAGCAGAATAATCTCAACAGCTTGGAAGACCTTGAGAAGGCTGTGGAGGGATCGGGCATCCCGTGGGAAGATTATAAGACCCAAATTCGCAACGGCATCCTTACGCAGGAAGTGATCCGGCAGCAAGTAGGCGGCCGCCTGGATATTCCTTCAGAGGAAGTGAAAAAGTATTACGACGCGCACAAGGACCAGTACAACCGGCCCGAGCAGGTGGAACTTGCCGAGATTTTTCTAAGCACCGAGGGAAAAAGCCCGGAAGAGATGGCTGCGGTGCGGACCAAGGCCGACGATCTTCGCAATCGCGCATTGAAAGGCGAGGATTTCTCAGAAATTGCCAAACGCTACTCGGAAGGGACCACGGCGAAGGACGGCGGAGATCTGGGACGTTTCGAGCGCGGCCAGTTGGCGCCTCAATTGGAGAACGCCGTATTCAAGATGGACCGCAATGGCATCAGCGACGTGATCCAGACCAAGACCGGGTTTGAAATACTGAAGGTCATTGACCACTATGAGGCTGGCTTGCAGCCGCTCGACAAAGTCGAAAGCGAAATTATGAACAAGCTGTATACCGAGAAGATGGAACCCGCCTTGCGCAATTACCTCGCCGAGCTCCGCGAGGAAAGCTACGTAATGGTCAAGCCGGGTTACACCGATACCGCCGCAATTCAGGGCGCCACCATGATTCAAGAGGTTGCGCCCACGCCCGATACGCCCAAGAAGAAAAAAAAAGTTCCCGTACCGAAAGCCTGAGGCTGATGAAGGCTCATTTCGTTGTCGATCTTTCGGATGGACAGATGGTGGTGTCCCACTTTCTCGTCCGCGAAAAGGAAGTGCGCACCTCTGTGCGCACGGGCAACTCCTGGCTACAGCTTGAGCTGGTGGACCGAACCGGCGCAATTTCAGGGAAAATGTGGGAGAACTTCGCCGCTCTTGTACCTACCTTCGATCGCGACGACGTGATTCAGATACGCGGCCGGGTGAAACTGTTCAATGGGCAGAAGGAATTAACTCTCGAGCAGATTATTCCGGCGCTGGAACGCGATTACGACCTCAGCGATTTTCTTCCGCATACGAAACACGACATTGAAAAGATGTATGAGGAGCTGTGCGCCGATGCGGCTGCCGTCAAGAATCCGTGGTTGGAGCAGTTGCTGACAAACATTGTGTGCGATCCTGCGATTGCGCCACGTATCAAGCGGGCCCCGGCGGCCATGACCATGCACCACGCGTTTATCGGCGGGTTGCTCGAGCACATCGTGAGCCTGCTTGGACTCGCTCGCGGCGTGAGCGCCCACTACACCGAGCTCGACGCCGATCTGCTGACTGCCGGCGTGATTTTGCACGATATAGGCAAGATCGAAGAACTTCAGTACGGTCGCGGGATCGATTATTCCACCGAAGGGCGACTGCTGGGCCACATCATGATCGGCGTGCAAATGGTGCATGACAGAATCAAGTGCATCCCCGATTTTCCGCCCCAGCTCGCCGTTTTGCTGGAGCACTTGATCCTGAGTCATCACGGCACGCATGAATTTGGCTCGCCATCGTTGCCGCAGACGCGCGAAGCCATCGCGCTGCATTTTCTGGACGACATGGATTCGAAGATGGGCACTATGCGCGCGACGATTGATCTGGCCTCGGCTCTAGCGGGTGCTTCGCTGTGGACGGATCGAAATCCCTCGCTGCGCCGGGCATTGCTTCGGGCCGATAAGTATTGGAATGGGAACTCTCCAAATCATAACGCGACGACCGAACCTAACGCATCATCCGATTCCCAGGGCACAGCAACCTCCGCCAAAAAGCTAATGGCGGAAAAGGATGGTCCGGTACTTTTCCATGAATGAACAAGTCCAGCCCGCGAACCTACGTGTTGAAAAGCCGCGCCCTCCCCGGCGTGCGCTTTTGGATCTTGCGCCATTGGAGCTTGATTGCCTCAATACCCTCTGGCCCATGGGGGAGGGGACCGTCCGGGAAATCCGGGACCGTCTGGCCGAGAGGCTGCCGCGCGCATACACCACAATTATGACCATCATGGACCGGCTTGCGCGAAAGGGCATCGTGGAGCGCAAGAAATCGGGTCGCGCGTACGTCTATCGTGCCAACCTGACGGCGGAAGAGGCGCGTTCGCAGGCCATCGGTCATGTGATAGAGAAGTACTTTGGCGGCTCGAAAGAAGCTCTCATGGCACAACTGACTGCGCCGAGCCAGGCGCCACCGCTTGTTCGCACGGCTGCTGCAGGTGCTGGGGCAGCCACCACGACGGTGTCTTCCACGCCCTCGGAACCAGCGTCCGGCGGGTAACCCGTTACCGGAACCGGGACTTCCGCGTGAATAGGCCTTCAAAAGGGTCATGCTACAATCGGCTGGAACATAGCCGTTTATAGTCCGGCCTTGCATCGATGTTTCCTACGCACATTAAAATTCGCGATCTGTGCATTCGTCCCGCGACGATTCTTGCGCCGATGGCCGGCGTCACGGACACCGTTTTTCGCCGTGTGATCCGCTCTCTTGGGCCCTGTGGCCTGATCATGACGGAATTTACCAGCGCCGAGGGGCTCACGCGCAAGGCCGCTCGTACGCTCAAGTATCTTTATTACGACGAAGACGAGCGTCCGATTGCCGCGCAGATTTTCGGATCCGATCCGAAGGTGATGGCTTCCGCAGCCGCACTCACCGAGGATCTGGGCTTCGATCACGTCGATATCAATCTCGGCTGCCCGGTAAAGAAGGTAGTCAAGTGTGGTGGGTCGGGATTGCTACGCGACCTGCCTCATCTGGAGAAATTATTCACCGTGGTTCGTGCAGCGGTGCGCATTCCGCTGACCATCAAAATTCGCTCTGGTTGGGATGAAAACAATATCGTGGCTGTGGAAGTAGCCAAAATGGCGGAGGGCCTCGGCATCGAGGCTATTGCCGTTCACCCCAGGACGCGTATGCAGGGCTACTCCGGATCCGCGGACTGGTCGATTATTCGCGACGTTAAACAGGCGGTCAAGATTCCAGTCATTGGCAACGGCGATGTCCGCATTCCTGAAGACGCGGTGCGTATGATCGCCGAAACTGGGTGCGACGCCGTGATGATCGGGCGCGCTGCTTCATCGAACCCTTGGATTTTTCGTCAAATTGCGGATTACATTGAGACCGGACGGTACGACGAACCAACGGAGACGGATCGCTACCACTTGCTGTCGAACTATTTTCGCAGCCTGATGGATGCGGAAATGCCGGATGCTATTGGGAAAATGAAGCAGTTTGCGTCGCTATTTACCCATGGAGTGCGCAATGGTGGGGAACTGCGCTATGCGGTGCACCATGCGCATACCGGCAGTGAAATTCTCGACTGTGTGGATGCATTCTTCGCGCAGACGACATCTTCCACGAATTAAACTTTTAACCGCAAATTCTACAGATCACGACGGACTTGGATGATTTTACTCGTCGCGGGTTACCAACAGTTGTTTGTAGGCTTCCCGTTTCGTCAATCCGCGTTCCCGGGCTGCTTGCTTGAGCGCCGCTTTGCGGTCGACTCCATCCGCTTTCATGATTTCTTCCACCCGGTGAGATAGCGGCTCGGAGTTCCCAGCGGTTGCGGAAGCGGCAGCTTGTGGGACTTGCTGATCCTGCGCGCCAATCAGCAATGTGATCTCGCCGCGGGCTGGCTTCTTTCGTATTTCCGCCAACAATTCCTGTAGATGGCCGCGCAGGAACTCCTCGTACATTTTGGTGACTTCGCGCGCAATTACCACCGGCCGGTTTCCCAGGATTTCCAGTGCGTCTTCGAGGGTATCGCTCAGCCGGTGCGGCGCCTCATAGAGCGCGAGCGTTCGCGGCTCTGTGGCTAGCGCGCGCAGGCTTTTTCGCCTGGCACTTTGTCTCGCGGGCAAGAAACCCACAAAGGTGAATTCGTCGACTGGCATGCCGGAAGCCGCCAAGGCCGCTACGAAAGCCGATGGCCCCGGTACCGGCTCAACCTTGATTCCGTGCCGCAGGCACAGACTCACTAACCGATGGCCGGGATCGGAAATCGCGGGGGTTCCTGCGTCGCTCACCAGCGCGACCTTCGCTCCTTGCTCGAGTTCAATCACAATTTCCGGCGCGCGCGTGATTTCGTTATGCTCGTGGTAACTGACCAGGCGCTTTTGAATGTCGAAATGCGACAGGAGCTTGAGGGTCTGCCGGGTATCCTCGCAGGCGATTAGATCCGCTTCTTTCAGCACCCTCAATGCGCGAAGGGTTATATCTTCCAGATTGCCGATAGGCGTCGCAACTACGTAAAGGCGTCCCTGCGTTTTCTCGCGGGCTGTTACCATGGATGGAAGGGTTTCCTCGTGCGCGAGCGCCATTTCCCGCGTGTTTTGAAGTCTAGCATACGAGTGTGCTCTCGATTCCGTGTCTGCGGTCACATTGGGCCGCGCAACGTGTTATATTTTGATATTCACCAGTTTATGGGAGGAGTTTAGCTTTGCCGTTATACGAGTATCGGTGCGTCAAGTGCGGCCATCGCTTCGAAAAGATCGAAAGGTTGTCTGCGTCGGAATCGAAGAAATGCCCGAAGTGCGGCGCAAAGGCTGAGCGCCAACTGTCTGCACCGGCCATTCAATTCAAGGGATCCGGCTGGTATGTGACCGATTATGCGGGCAAGAAGCCGGACGGTGCGTCCGGTGAAAAATCGGGTGAGAGCGATTCGGGCAAGGCCAAGGAAAAAGCGGGAGACGCGAAATCGTCGGAATCCTCCGAATCGTCTAAATCGTCCGAAGGCTCGAAATCGTCCGATAAGGGAAGCAGCAAGAAGAAAAAATAAGTTGTTTTCGGGCCGCGATCCCGGTGCGGCTGCGTTCCCTGGCGCTTAAAGTTTCAGGCCCTTCAGATAGGCTCGAAAATCCTTGCCAAGTTTCGGATTTTTCAGCGCCAGCTCCACGGTTGCTTCCAGGTAACCGAGCTTGTCTCCCGCGTCCAGAGTTTTGCCTTCGTAGAGGTATGCCCAAAGTCCGGGTCCCGCAGCCAGTGCACGCAAGCCATCCGTTAACTGAATTTCCCCACCCGCGCCCGGCTTCGTTTTTGCCAGGTGGTCGAATATTTCCGGCGGCAGCACGTAGCGTCCGCTGACTCCCCAGTTCGAAGGGGCTTTGTCGGCGCTGGGCTTCTCGACCATGTCGCTGATCTTCAGCAAACGCTCCTTCCAGCGCCCTTCTTGCGCCGGTTTCGCGTCGATAATCCCGTACATGTGCACTTTTTCGCGCGGCACCTCCTCGACGTGAATCGCGCCCTTCCCGGTAGCCTCGTAAATTTCCGTGAGTTGCTTGGTCGCCGGCACTGAACCGTCCATGATCACGTCGCCCAGCAGGACCGCGAAGGGCTCGTCGCCAACCATGTCCGCAGCGCAGAGCACCGCGTGTCCCAATCCTAGCGCTTCGCTCTGGCGCGTGTAGCTGAAGCGCAGGCCGCCACCGATGCTGCGCACCAGTTCCTTCTCGCTCTTCTTGCCGCGTTCTTCGAGGAACTGCTCCAGCTCCGGCGCGAAATCAAAATGGTCCTCGATGGAGCTTTTGCGCCGCCCGGTGACGAAGATGACGCTCTCGATCCCCGATGCGATGCACTCCTCGACCGCGTATTGAATCAGAGGCTTGTCGACGACGGTCAACATCTCCTTCGGAATCGCTTTTGTCGCAGGCAAAAATCGCGTGCCCAGGCCGGCTACCGGCAGCACCGCTTTCCGCACTTTTTTAGGCGCGTTGCTCATAGGTCCTTGGTTGTATTACGAAGAGTAGAGTGAGAGAGAAGTTGCCGCCCGAAGGGCGCGAATCCCATCCCCATTCACATGCTACCATAAGGGTTTCGTGCACTTGCCAGCGGGGAAAACAGAGTGTGACTTACCAGGAAAATCTCATTCTTGGCATTGAATCCTCCTGCGACGAAACTGCCGCAGCGGTTGTCTCGGACGGCCGTGTTGTTCGCTCAAACGTGGTGGCCTCGCAGGTGGCTATTCATCGCAAATACGGCGGGGTTGTGCCGGAGCTGGCTTCCCGCGAACACTTGCGGCAAATCGTGCCGGTAGTGCGCGAAGCGCTTGAGCAGGCGCAAGTGACTTTCCCGCAACTCAGCGCCATTGCCGTTACGCGCGGGCCCGGACTGATCGGGGCTCTGCTGGTTGGAGTCACGTATGGCAAATCGCTGGCGCAGGCGCTGGGAAAGCCGCTGATCGGCGTGAACCATCTGGAAGGGCACGTCCATGCGGTGTTTCTTGACGCGCACGCTGCGGGGCGTGTTCCCGCGATGCCGGCGATCTGCCTGATCGTGTCTGGTGGACATACGATTCTTTATTACGTGCGATCAGAGTCACCAAATGGCGCGCCGCGTTTCTCCTATGCACGCATCGGCGGCACGCGGGACGATGCCGCCGGCGAGGCTTATGACAAAGTCGCGCGAATGCTGGCGCTGGGGTATCCCGGCGGACCAGTAATCGATCAGCTTGCCGCGCACGGCGACCCAGGCGCGGTTCGCTTTGCCGAGCCGAAAATGCGGGGCAACGTGTACGATTTCAGCTTCAGCGGAATCAAGACGGCTCTGCTGTATCACTTGAAGCGGAATCCGCAGTTGCAGCCGGAAATCGAAGTGCGGCAGAAGGCTCTGGCTCGCGGCGAACGAAAAGCGGATCAGCTCCGCGCGCTTTCCACGCAGCCGACACTCGATCTGATTGCCAGCTTTCAGCGATCTGTAGTCTGCAACCTGGTGAACCGCACGCTGGACGCCGCCGAGCAACAGGCGGTTCGGGCGATACTTGTCTCCGGGGGCGTCGCTGCGAATTCCGAACTCCGCCGAGTGTTTGAATCCGAAGGCTCTGCTCGTGGACTTGACGTGTTTTTTCCTAGCCGCGCTCTCTCGACGGACAATGCTGCAATGATTGCGGCCGCAGCCCATCCTCGTTTGCTTGCTGGCCTAGTTGAGGATCTAACTCTGAACGCCGAAGCGAATCTGCCCTTGGCCTAAGCGCCATCCAAATTGGTTCTGGCGCGGCTGCCACGCTTCGGACGATTCTTTGAGTGTGCACCGCGCTCATTGTCTACAATTGCGTGACTCCGCAAGCTCTACGAAACGGGGGAACACCATGCCCGAAACGCCGGAACAATACCGCTCTCGGGTGTTTCAAAATCTCGGTTCGCAAGACCCTCTCAAGCTGCAAGCCGCCACGCCGGCGAAGCTTCAACGCCTGCTGAAGGGCGTCTCTTCCGCGAAGCTGCGCAAACGTCCCCAGCCGAACAGGTGGTCCATCTCTGAGATCGTCTGTCATCTGGCGGACACCGAACTGGTCGGCGGATTTCGCATGCGCCTGATTCTCGGCGCGCCCGGCACACCCATCACGCCGTTCGACCAGGATGTATGGGTAACGGCGTTGCACTACGACAAGCGCGACGCGCGCAACGCGCTCGATCAGTTCCGCTCGCTGCGCGAAGCGAACCTCGCGCTGCTGAAAACGCTTGCCCCACAACAATGGAAGCAGGTCGGTATGCATGCAGAGCGCGGGCCCGAGTCAGTCGAGACCATCGTCAAGATGTTCGCGGGACACGATGTGAATCACCTCAGACAGATTGAAGCGATTCTGGCCGCCAAGAAATAGGCTGCTGGGTGGAACCCGTTTTGTCTGGATTACTCTGGCACGCATTTGCGCTTTCCTTCTTCGGCTCCCTGCGAGACCCTGTCTAAGGGCGTTCGTTCGCATTCGCCAGGGAAATCAACGTGAATCCTTCTCAACACGCTTATGACGCTACGGTTATAGGTTCCGGGCCGAACGGCCTCTCTGCAGCCGTGGCACTGGCGCAAGCCGGTTTGTCGGTGCTTGTGGTTGAGGGCGCGGAGACGATCGGCGGAGGTACTCGTTCCGCTGAATTGACCCTGCCCGGATTCGTACACGATGTGTGCTCCGCGGTCCATCCAATGGCGCTAGCATCCCCTTTTCTTCGAACTCTGCCTCTGGCGCACCACGGCCTCGAATGGACCGAGCCGCCCGCGCCTCTGGCACATCCGTTTGACGACGGCACTGCAGTGACGGTCGAACGGTCGATCGAATGTACCGCCGAAAACTTCGGAGCCAATGCCCGCGAGTATGTGGAATTCATGCGCCCGCTGGTCGAGGACTGGCCGAAACTTGAAAACACGCTGCTCGGCCCTCTGCGCCTGCCGGATCATCCAGTTGCGGCGGCTAAATTCGGAATGCTGGCGATGCGCTCGGCTTCCGGTTTGGCGCGCAGTTCGTTCAAAAATTCGAAAGCGCGGGCGGTATTTGCCGGAATAGCGGCTCATTCGGTCCTGCGGCTGGATCGTGTTCCCAGCGCGGCGTTTGGCTTGGTTCTCGGCGTTGCCGCGCACAACGTAGGCTGGCCCTTTCCGCGGGGAGGAGCGCAAAAAATTGCCGATGCGCTCGCGTCCTACTTTCGCTCGTTAGGTGGAGAGATCACGACGGGCGCCAAGATCGAGACTCTGGATCAGTTGCCTCCGAGCCGGGTCATCCTGTGCGACATCACACCCCGGCAGTTGCTACGAATCGCAGGAGCGCGTTTTCCCGACGCGTTTCGCCGCTTGTTGGAACGCTATCGCTATAGTCCAGGCGCATGCAAGGTTGACTGGGCGCTGGACGGCCCGATTCCGTGGACAGCCGATGCGTGCCGGCGAGCGGGAACTGTACACATCGGTGGCACGCTCGAAGAGATCGAAATTTCCGAGACGGCTCCCTGGCGCGGAAAACCGGCGGAGCGACCATTCGTCCTGCTTGCGCAACAAAGTCTTTTTGACGCCAGCCGCGCTCCCGCAGGGAAGCATTCGGCCTGGGCGTACTGCCACGTTCCGAACGGGTCGACTGTCGATATGAGCGACGCGATCGAAAGCCAGATCGAACGCTTCGCGCCGGGATTTCGAAAGCTGATTCTAAAGCGCAGCGTGATTACGGCGGCGAATTCCGAACTTCATAATCCAAATTTGATTGGAGGGGACTTCAGCGGGGGCAGTGCCGAACTCGATCAACTGATACTGAGACCCACATGGCGCAGTTATCGTACGCCGGTTAAGAATTTATACCTGTGTTCAGCGTCCACTCCGCCCGGCGGAGGTGTACACGGGATGTGCGGATACTGGGCCACGCAAGCCGCCTTAAAAGACCATTTCTGAGTATTGCGTGATGCAGGGGCTGGGTGAACGCCTAATGCGAACTATGCCGTCTTGGAGGACCGGTGTTTCGCCCGGAAAATGGCGAAGCCAACTCCCGCAGCCGCCAGCAGAATCATGGCCCACATGATGAACTGAGTGTGCCGCGCGAAGTATGCCAGGATTTTCCGTCCATAAAACGCGGCGAGCGCCGCCAGCACGGCGTAACGGATTCCCCGGCCCAGGAACAGCGAAGCCAGAAACTTGTTTCGGGGATACTGCGCGGCGCCCGCGGCAATAAGAAAAGGCGTCATGGGGAAGGGAGGGGGTATTAGTGCTGGAACGGCGATGGCCAAAAATCCCCACTTTTCGAACGCCCCGCGAATCTTCTCCATCTGTGACTGCTTGAGTCGTTTTCCCAGCGTATCTTTTCCTTCGTGTCTTGCGATCCGGTAGGTTAAATAACCCCCCAATAGGGAACCGGCGGTGCCCATGAATGCGTAATAGGGCCACCAGTCGCGTTGATCCGCTGCGAGCAACGCAACAAACACGTCCATGCTGCCTGGCAGCGGCACCAGCGAATTGTCGAGAACTCCCAGGGGAATCAGGCCCAAGCCCCCCAGGCTGCGAAGCCAGTGCAGGAAGTGGGTTTCCGAAGCCGGTTTCGCAATTGCGATCAGGAAATGGCTGAGCAATCGAAGCCCTCGCTAAGACTAGACCGATCGAGAGGTCACTCTGATTGAGCGTACGCACAGCAGCGAAAAGGCGGAATACGGATTCTTACCGATATGGTTCTAAAAGAATCGCAGCAGGCCGGAGCGTGGTCTCTCCGATGTCAAAGAAGAAGGGCTGCACGCTGGCGATCGGGATGGGCTTCTTGCTCTGCCTGATCACGTACCAGCAAGGGTTGTATCCCAACTGTGGGAACAAGGCGTGGACGCACATCTGGGTTTCTGGGTCGCCAAAATCGAGCTCTGCGCGCCCGTCTTTACGCGGTATCAGATAAACGGGACGAACTTTGATGGTATCCACCGGATCGCCGGCCGTTTTATGGGCCATTCGGTAGCGCGCGTAGAGTGTGTCGCCGATCCATACCAGAACCAGAGAAACGAGCAGCACGATTACGGTCCATTTCAGAACCTGCAGAAATCGGCTCATTCACTCCACCTGTCCTTATTGTGCCCGAATTCCCCTTGGTTCCCGCCACTTCTTCGATCGAGTTGCTCCCGCAAAATGAATGGACTGAAAATTCATCCTTTTTGATAACCTTGTTGGCTGGAGGCAAACCATCATGGCCAAATTGATCCACGTCTCGAAAGTGAAAATCCACAAAGAGGCCAAGAAAAAGAAAATTAAGACGGCCGAGTTCGAAGGCTTTCCGGGGAAGGTGCGTATGGGCCTTCACGGCGGCGTAGCCGAACACTTCAAGATTCAACCGGATGAGCCTCTTCCGACGACCTTGGATTATGTGGTTGCCGCAATCGGAGGTTGCATGACCGGAACCGCCGCAGGAGTGCTGGAGGCGCGCGGGGTGAATGCCGACCCAGAGAATTTTCAGGTGGAAGCCGAAGGCCGTATCGAGGAAGTCGACGGCAAGATGCTTCTGACCCATGTCACGCTCAAATATCGCATGAAAGTTCCGAAGGACAAGCGGGCGAGCGTTGAGAAGGCGCTTGCCAACCATGAGAGCTTGTGCGCGGTATCGGAAAGCGTGCGTCGCGGCATCACCGTGGAATGGAAAAACGAAATCGAAGATGTTGTCGAGGAGCCTGAGAAGGCCGCCGTCTAGCGGTTGGCGGCTCGGAGAAGCTCATGGCTTACAGCTATTCGCAGCTCTTCAAAGAGATCACGGGACGGGATTTCGAGAACCGTCCCGTATTCGATCCTCCGCGCCTGACCCCGCTTCGCAAGCCCATTGCCGAATCCACAATTGGTCTTTTCGCGAGCTGCGGAGCGCAATTGCCGGAAGATCCGCCCTTGGGAGAAACAGAAGACATTTCCTTTCGGCTGATCCCTCGCGACACTCCCATTTCCAAGCTCGTCGTATCTCATAAAACCAAAGTGCGGAAGTGGGCTGTCGAGGATCTGAACGTGGCTTTTCCGCTGGAAAGAATGAAGGAGCTCGAAACGGAAGGCACTATCGGCCGTTTGGCGCATACTTCCGTTTCCATGGTGGGCTCTATCCAGCGCTTCACAGATCTCGTGGAGCAAACGATTCCTGCCATCAAACAGATCTACGACGCCCAGGGTGTGGATCTGGTCTTCGTTTTCCCCTTCTGCCCTGCGTGCCACCGCGCCTGCGCCGTTATTGCCAGAGCTCTCGAAGCTCGTGGCTTGCCCACGCTGAGCATGAGCGTTCTGCTGGAAGCAGCGGAGGAGACGAAACCGCCGCGAACCTGCTTTCTCGATTTTCCATTAGGGTGTCCCTCTGGCAAACCGCATGAAGATGAACAGCAACGGGCAATTTTGCGGGCGGCATTGCAAACGGCGCCCAGGTTTGACGGCCAGCCTTGGCACATCGAGCACCTGCCGTTCCAGTGGTCCGCAGACGGCAGCCGCGCCTGGGAAGAGGAAGTGAGCGATTTATATCGGAATGGCGGGCTGAAGATCGTCATGGCCCATCGCGAAGCTCACCATTCGCGCGGTGAGTCGCTGGTAGGCCGCGAGCGGGAATTCACCGTACGTTGCAATTGCTGATGTTTGTCGCGCAGCGGCTAGCGGCGCCAATCGCTAAATCTCAAGTGTACCTTCCAAGAAACGTCGCTGGGTTTTTCATCCCGCTGTAACACAGCTGTGGATACTCCCAACATGATGACGACCTTAAAACGATGGGCAGCTCTTGAGTTTGTTGGCTTTTACTGCTGCTCTCTTGGTTCCACGCGGACTACATCCTCAGGCAGTGTCAGGCTCGCTTGCCTCTAAAACAGGGAATGACACAGGCCCCAGTTTGTCGGTCGCGGACGCCGATCTCCCCCCAAATCCGACTCTGATCGTGTATGGCGACATGCGTTTCACGGACCCTTCCAATACGAAGGTTGCGAGTCCTCAGGCTCGCCAATTTCTGGTGGACCGAGTCGCCTTTGTTCACCCTGATGCGGTGGAACTCACGGGAGACGTTCCATATGCTGGCGGAAAAGCCTCCGATTACGACGAGTACTAGACCGAAACGAAGGCATGGCGCGAGGAGAATCTGCGTGTCTATCTAAATGGCCGCGAATTGCACGCAACCATGTACCGGCTCGCCGATCCGTCCGCGCTACAACCGGAGTGGCAGGCCAGGGACGCTTTTTCAATTTACAGCCAAGGCGGGCAATGAGCGTCTAGAGGATGCCTGAGCGGGATTATCTTGACCCCAACGGAGCCAGCGTCCGCAACGCCCCGGTGGTGGCCACGAATGAAGCCACAAGCCTATTGAGTCGTGGGCTGCCGGTTATCGGCGGATGGGATCAGCGGGGCGTCTGCGCCTCAGTCTCATCAGCCTTTGCGATCAGAGATCACCAAAGTTTCTTGGCGTCCCCGAACGGTCGAGTTCCGTATCCAAACGCCTGAGCGCATTCGCGCACGTGTTTCAGTGTGGAACAGTTCCCCGCGCTTTTGCCCGTAACCGATTCAATAAATCCCGCATTCTCATCTGCCGCTACAGCCAATTTTGAGGCAGCGTAAGTGCTCCTTATCGATGAGGGGGACGTGACATGAACATTCACCAGAATGCTGCAAATGAGGCGAAGGAAGTAAACAGTAGTGAGTTTTCTGGCCAGCGGGTGTGGACTGCGGTTCTGTTGCAAGCTCTCGAAGACTGGCAATTTGGCAACTCGCGTCGGAAGCACGAAGCCGAGAAGTTTCTCTTCGAGAGCAGCGCCGATTTCAATCGTGTGTGCACAGCAGCAGGTTTGGTGCCTGGCAGTGTATTGTCGAAACTGCAGTGCCTGAAGAAAGCGGCTCGTCCAACGACGCAATTGTCGTATGCGGCGTAGGCCAGGAGAAAAATTATGGGTACGGATTCGATTCCTCGATACTTCACGCGAGAAGCGGCCAAGCCGGGTGACCGCATCAGCAATTGCGATGGAGAACTTGGTACCGTTGTCGACGTAAGAACGAAAACCAGGGACATTGGCTATGGTGAGATAGCAATTAAATGGGACCACGGCGTTGTGGTGATCCACCATCCGTGCGCCGCGGAATTTGCCCTTTATTCACGAAGTGAAGACCTTCCGGCACCTGTGGCCTTTTGCGGTTGTCAGATTGTCACAAGCGGAGCTTGATGGAAACGTGTTACCAATGCCAGTGCTCAGTCGCAAAAAAGAAGGGTGAAGCGGGCCTGGATTAAACGGATGCCAGCGGTCCTCTAGCTGAACACGGCACCTGGTCATCGCCACGAAGGCGAGTCGTGCCACAGGATGAAAGAACTCTCCAGCGGGACGTGCGCTCCGGAATGCGCGGGAACAAGTCGCGGCGTGTAGTCGGCTGCCGGGCGACTCGCCGGAACTCGCGCCGTATACGTGAAGCCGTTGCTGGAGCCAACGAGGTGCTCCCCCCGGATCAGTGGCTGCGTGACAGGTGCATCAGAATTAGGGCCTTCCGCATAGAGCTCTGCTTTTACCGCGTCGGGGTCAAGGTCGTCGAGGAAGACTTGCACCTGGAAGAAATACTGTTCCGCTTCCTTTCCGACTGTCGCCGAGCCAAATCGCAGTAACCTCCAATGTTTTTCCAAATCGGATTCCCATTTGAGCAAATCTGTTCCGAGAGAGCCTCGCTTTTCGGTGCGGCGCCGGAAGCCCTCGGCAGCCGGTACGTAATATTCATCGGTGTATTGCCGCACCGCGCGATTGGTGGAGAACGCTGGCGTCAGCCGCGCCATGCTTTCGCGCATGCGCGCCACCCAGGCGCGAGGAATTCCATGCTCATCGCGTGAGTAGAATTCTGGAATCACTTTACTTTCCAGCAGCTCGTAAAGGGTTTGGGCTTCTGCCGCATCCCAGGCTGGATCGTCACCGTGTTGCCGGCCGTCACCGATGGCCCAGCCCACTTCCGGCGAATACGCTTCCGCCCACCAGCCATCGAGTTCGGACAGATTCAAGCCACCATTCACCAGCACCTTCATGCCGCTCGTACCGCTTGCTTCCCACGGGCGGCGAGGCGTGTTGATCCAAACGTCCACTCCCTGAACCAGATGCTGAGCCATGAGCACGTCGTAGTCGCTCAGGAAAACCAGCCGTAACCGCAGTTCTGGGCGGCGCGCGAACTCAATCCATTGCTGGATCATGTCCTGGCCCGCGATGTCTTGAGGATGAGCTTTGCCCGCGAGCACGAGCTGCACAGGACGGTCTCGATTGGTAAGGATCCTGATCAGGCGTTGCTCATCATGCAGAAGAAGATTGGGGCGCTTGTAAGTCGCGAAGCGGCGGGCAAATCCCAGCGTCAATGTGTCGGCATCAAGCGTAAGTCCGGCCTGCGTGAGTTCGTCCGGCGACGCCCCTCGGCCAGCCAGCTGCCGGGTGTGCAATTTGCGCACGTACTCGACCAGAGATTTACGGCAATCAGTCCGAAGCTGCCAAAGATCGGAATCGCTGAAGGTGCGACAATCCTTTTCCAAATTCGTGGTCGCCTCACGCCAGCGATCTTTTCCGCAGGTGACTTCCCAGAGGTGATCCGCAGAGGCGGAGTCCCAGGTGGGCGTGTGCACGCCGTTGGTCACATGCGACACGGGCACCTCGCTCTCCGGCCACCTTGGGAATAGCGTCTGGAAAATTTGACGGCTGACCTGACCATGCAGCTTGCTTACGCCATTGACGGCCCCGCTGCCCCGGATGGCCAAGTAGGCCATATTAAGAGGTTCGGACCAATCATCGCGGTTGCGGCGCCCGAGCGCCAAAAGATCCTGGAGCGGAATCAAGAGCTCTCGCTCCGCATAATTCTTCAGATAGTGCTCGACCAGATCGGGAGCGAAACGGTCAAAGCCGGCCTCCACAGGAGTGTGTGTAGTAAAAAGATTACCGGCGCGCGTAACAGTCAACGCCAGATCGAACGGTTGTTTGTTATCCACCATATACGAGCGGGCACGCTCCAGCACCGCCAGTGCCGCGTGGCCCTCGTTGAGATGGCAGACCTCCGGTTGCAAGCCGAGCGCCCGCAGGAGCCTCCAGCCTCCTATTCCGAGCACGATTTCCTGCTTCAAACGCAACTCTGGGCCGCCGCCGTAGAGTTCGGTGGCAATCCCGCGATAGGCTGGAATGTTCGCGGGGTCATTCGTATCCAGGAGATACAATTTTGCTCTGCCGACTTGCACCTGCCAGGTGCGTATCCAGAGCTTGCCGCTGGGAAAGTCGAGCGCCAGGCGCAGCCACTCGCCGTTGGGTTGCCGCAACGGCCGGATCGGGAGCTGGCCGGGATCATTGAACGGGTAAATGGCCTGCTGACGGCCCTGTGCGTCGATTTCCTGCCGGAAATAACCTTGCTGATAAAGAAGACTTACGCCGACAACCGGAACGCCTAGATTGCTTGCTGTTTTAAGCTGGTCACCTGCAACGTTTCCGAGGCCGCCCGAATAAATCGGCAGCGCCTCACTCAGCATAAATTCCATCGAGAAATAGGCCACCGCGAAGATGCCGGAGCTGGCATGTGCTTTTTGGAACCAGGTGTCCGCCTGCAACGCGGTCGCCTTTTCGCGCTGAAGATCGACCAGCAACTTTTGGAAGTTGGCGTCGGCGGTCACACTCTGCCGCCTTTCACGAGAGACCGTTTGCAGCACAACCCACGGATTGTGGGTCAACTCCCAAAGATCCGGATCGAGCCGCGCCCAAAGTTGATCCGCCGAGTGATTGAAAGACCATCGCAGGTCCAGAGCCAGGTCGGTCAGAGCATCGGAGATGGCCTGTTCAGAAAGCCGGTTGCCGTACGCAGCAGTACTCATAGTCACTTTCCTCCTCGCGGGCTTAGCCGCTCGCGGCCGCGCGGGCACTTCGTGCCAGCGTGTCGGAAACGATCGTCTGAGCTTCCTCTTCGATTCGTCGCAGGTGATCCTGCCCAAGAAAGCTCTCAGCGTAAATTTTGTAGATGTCCTCCGTGCCCGATGGACGCGCGGCGAACCAGCCGCTCTTGGCGATCACTTTGATTCCGCCAATCGGGTTCGAGTCTCCGGGCGCCGTGGTGAGAATCTTCTCGATTTTTTCACCGGCAACTTCGGTGACGCGAATATCGGAGGGAGACAGTTTGGCGATGGCAGCTTTTTGTTCTGGCGTGGCGGGAGCGTCGATTCGTTCGTAGACCGGATCGCCCAAATCGCGAGTGAGCTGACGATAGATTTCGCCTGGATCCCGTTCGAGCCGCGCGGTGATCTCGGCCGAGAGCAGGCAGGGAATAATTCCGTCTTTGTCGGTGGTCCACACGCGTCCATCGCGCCGCAGAAAAGAGGAGCCAGCGCTTTCTTCCCCTCCAAAGCCTAGCTTGCCGTCTAATAGACCTTCGACAAACCACTTGAATCCAACAGGGACTTCGTAGAGGCGGCGTCCGAGGCGCTCGGTCACACGATCGATGATACTGCTGCTCACCACCGTTTTTCCGACGGCGACATCTTTGCTCCACTTGTCCCGTTGGGAGAACAAGTATTGAATGCACACGGAAAGGTAATGGTTCGGCGGCAAAAGCCCGCTGCTTTTCGTCACGACACCGTGCCGGTCGTGATCGGTATCGCTGGCGAAGGCAATGTCGAATTTGTCTTTCAGCCCGATGAGCCGCTGCATGGCGTAGGGAGAGGAGGGATCCATGCGGATTTTGCCGTCCCAATCCACGGTCATGAATCGAAACGTCGGGTCGACCGATTCATTCACCACGGTGAGATTCAGGCCGTAATGCTCGGCAATCAGCGGCCAATAATCGATGCCGGCGCCGCCGAGTGGATCAACCCCGAGCGCGATCTTCGAATCGCGAATCGCAGCCATGTCGACAACATTTTCGAGGTCGCTTACATAGGAATGCAGGTAATCGTATTTGTGTGTTGTGGAAGCGCGGAGCGACTGCGCGAAGAGCATCCGCTTCACGCCTGCCAGATTTTCTCGCAGGAATTCGTTGGCTTTCGATTCGATCCAGGTGGTCGTGTGCTCGTCGGCTGGGCCCCCGTTTGGAGGATCGTACTTGAAGCCGCCGTCATCCGGCGGATTATGGGAGGGAGTGATCACGATGCCGTCAGCGAGGCCGTCTTTGCGTCCCTGGTTGTGAATTAAAATCGCGTGCGAAACGGCGGGAGTGGGTGTGTATGCGGTTCCATCCGAAAGCATCACTTCAACGCCGTTTGCCGCGAGCACCTCCAATGCGCTGGCAAAGGCCGGCTCGGACAAGGAGTGTGTGTCGATGCCCAGGAAAAGCGGCCCGTCGATGTTCTGCAGCTTGCGGTAATCGCAAATCGCCTGAGTGATTGCGAGGATGTGCCACTCGTTGAATGCGACGTCAAAAGCCGAGCCCCGATGGCCCGAGGTGCCGAACACGACGCGCTGCTTCGGATCGCTTGGATCGGGACGCAGGGAGTAGTAGGCCGTGAGCAGTTTGGGAACGTTTACCAAGCGCGAAGGGTCGGCCGGTTTGCCGGCGGCGGGATCGACTTTCAATTGTCACCTCGGCCGAAACTGTGACCGAACACTATATGGAGCCTGCGCTTGCGACGGATCGCTCCAGCTTCTGACCTTCGTAGTAAATCGCCATTACCGGCGCTGCCTTGCGCTGTACGCCCAATGTACATAGCACCTCCGCATTAACGGGCGATTACCGCGATGACTCCCAAACAGTAATCCACGCATCTATCCCACTGTGCATCACGAAATGGAATTCTTTTTTTCTACCCCGGAAGGGCCCCACGATGCGTACCCCAAATGTGGTATTCGCCGGGCCGCCTTCTGTAGTACCGAAAAAATACTGCATCTCGTGACGCGCTTGACAAGTGGTCCCGGCAGATTAGTGCCCTCGGGGCGCAAGGCATTTCACAGCTCTCTGTAAGCTCGCGCTACCAAGGTACCAATCGGATGCAAATCCGAATCGCATGCTCGCTCTTGGAGGATTGCCATGAATGCTACATCGATGCACGCACCCTTTGCCTTGAAGAGCTCCGCGGGTTGGTCAATTGCGCTGAGCTCTCTGATGATCGTGGCTGGTATTCTCGGGATCATCTTGCCGCCGGTCGCCGGGATTGTCGCCACGGTATTTTTCGGTTGGCTCTTCATCTTTGGTGGATTGGCGCACTTCGTGTTCGCCTGGCACACTCGTGCCACCGGCGCACTTATTTGGGAGCTGCTGGTCGGTGCCCTCTACGTGATTCTGGGCGGGTATCTGCTGGTCAATCCTGTAGCGGGCTTGGTTTCGCTCACGTTCGCTTTGGCGGTATACCTGTTTGTGGAAGCTGTGCTTGAGTTCGGCATGGGCTTCGGCCTTCGCGGATTACCCGGCTCGGGCTGGCTATTTTTCGACGGAGTTATCACCCTGATTCTGGCGATTTTGATTTGGAGAACATGGCCGGGCAATTCGATCTGGGTGCTCGGCACTCTTTTGGGAATCAGCATCCTTTTTAGCGGCGTAGCGCGGCTGATGATGTCTTTGGCGAGGCATCGGCTCGCTAAAAGTGCCGCTTAAAGCGCACGAGAGCGGCTGCGGGATTTAGAGACCCCTCCCTTACCGGTGCAGGGAAGTGCGGCGGGGGAATCGAGTCGTGAATCGCATTTCGTGCGGAAGGGGATAATTGTGAGCCGTTCCAGTGTGACTGCGCCCCTCTTTCCAGACGGTTATCGCGCGTCCGGAATATTGCTGCACGTCACTTCACTTCCGTCACCTTACGGCATCGGCGACCTCGGACCTGTGGCCGTTTCATGGATCGACCGCCTTGCACAGGCAGGCCAAGGGTGGTGGCAATCGCTGCCGCTCGGTCCCACAGGGTACGGCAACTCACCCTACCAGCCGTTGTCGTCCTTTGCTGGCAACGATCTGGTAATCAGTCCCGATTGGCTGGTCGAAGACGAACTATTGAAGCCCAGCGACACGGCGCACCCGCCATTCTCTGCGGCTGCGGTCGATTACGACCGCGTCACTCTTTTCAAACATGCGCTGTTCGAAAAAGCTTGGGACAATTTTCAGGATGGCGCGCGTCCCGATCTGCACCCGGCCTTTGAGCAATTTTGCGAGGACCAGGATCACTGGCTTTCCGATTACGCTCTGTTTCGCGCGCTCAAACAGCAGTTCGACGGTGCCTACTACTTGCAATGGCCCGCCGAACTGGTCCGCCGCGACCCAGAGGCACTGGGACGCGCGCGGCGTCAATTTTCCAGCCAGGTCGGCGGCGCTTCCTTCGCTCAATTCCTATTGTTCCGCCAGGCCGAGCGGCTGAAAACACATGCTCACAACCGCGGTTTGCGATTGATCGGGGACCTGCCCTTTTTTGTTTCTCCCGATTCGAGCGACGTATGGTCCAATCCGCAGTTCTTCCTGCTCGATGCGCACCTTAGGCCGCGTTTTGTCGCCGGCGTTCCTCCCGATTATTTCAGCGCGCAGGGACAGCTCTGGGGCAATCCCGTTTACAACTGGGACGCGCTTCGCCAGGTCGGCTATCGCTGGTGCATAGACCGCCTTCGTTCAATCCTGGTCCATGTGGACGCGGTTCGCCTCGATCATTTTCGTGGTTTCACGGCCGCCTGGCACGTTCCCGCGGGAGCGGCGACCGCGCAAAACGGAAAGTGGGTCGCCGGGCCCGGCCCTGATTTTTGGCAAGCCGCCGAGAAGAACCTGGACAACTTGCCGTTCATCGCCGAGGACCTGGGAATTATTACGCCTGAGGTGTATGCACTACGAGATCAATTCCATTTTCCCGGCATGCGCGTTTTGCAGTTTGCCTTCGACGGCCGTCCGGACAATCCTTATTTATCCGAGAACTACACCACTAACACTGTGGTTTACACCGGAACGCACGATAATCCCACCACCCGGGGCTGGTTCGACCAGTTAACCTCCTCCCAGCGTGAGAGCATCTGGAAATATATGAGGGGAAAAGGAGCGCAAGCGGACGAGGCGTCACGGGCTATGATGGAAGTGGGCTGGTCTTCGATTGCCGCGCTTGCCATGGCGCCCTTGCAAGATTTGTTAAACCTTGGCGACGAGGCCCGCATGAACGTGCCAGGCCGCCCCGAAGGTAATTGGCGCTGGCGCTGTGCTGAGGAGATGCTTTCTGATCCAGGCTTCGAATGGCTGCGCACTCTCACGAGGGCCGCGAACCGCCAAAGAATCTCTGTCGCCAGCGAAGCCGGGAAGCTGGAAGCCGCATCAACGAAGTGAATGCGTCGCCGGGTAGATAGACTGAGACGATGTGGTACTGCACGGTTTTGTGGCCGAGTTTTTCATATTGCCCGTGAGCTACGGGGAGGTGAAGGATGAAAGCAACGCAAGTTTTGCACGATCTGGGCCAAAGCATTTGGCTCGACAATATCACCAGGAATCTTCTCGATAGCGGTACGCTCAAACGCTACATCGACCAGTTGTCCGTAACGGGCCTTACCTCGAATCCAACCATCTTCGACCACGCCATCAAGAACGGCGATGACTACGACGAAGCCATTCGCCAGAAGCTGAGCAACAAGCTCTCCGGCGAGTCGCTGTTTTTCGAGCTGGCGCTGGAAGACATCACTCGCGCTGCCGCGTTATTTCGAGCGGTACATGATCGAACCGACGGCGTCGATGGATGGGTTTCCCTGGAAGTTTCGCCGCTGCTGGCCTATGACACGGCCAGCACTTCGGCCGCCGCAAAGGATCTGCACACACGCGCTGCGCAACCGAACTTGTTCATCAAGATTCCCGGCACGAAGGAAGGTTTGCCGGCCATCGAGGAGGCCATTTTTGCGGGCATCCCCATCAACGTCACCCTGTTGTTCTCGCGCGAGCAGTACCTTGCCGCCGCGGATGCGTTTCTACGCGGCATCGAGCGGCGCATCAGTGCGGGACTCAACCCAGTCGTAGGATCGGTCGGATCTATTTTCGTGAGCCGCTGGGATGTTGCCGTTTCCGGCAAAGTACCCGATTCACTTCGCGATCAGCTTGGCATCGCCATCGCCAAGCGCACCTACAAAGCGTACCGCACGCTTCTTGATTCTCCACGTTGGCAGCGCGCTCTCAATGCAGGCCTGCGTCCTCAGCGGCTTTTGTGGGCCAGCACCGGGACGAAGGATCCTAAAGCGTCCGATATCCTCTACGTGAAGGCGCTCGCGGCGCCCTTCACCGTAAACACCATGCCGGATGGGACCTTGAAAGCCCTGGCCGATCACGGCGAAATCGGCGCAACGCTGCCGCCCGACGGTGGTGACTGCGAGGAAGTGCTCGCAGAGTTCGGCAAAGCCGGCATCGATATCGACGCGCTGGCTGCGAAGCTTCAGGATGAGGGGGCGAAATCCTTCGTCCAATCCTGGAACGACCTCATGAACGTGATTGCGACAAAAGGCGCTGCGCTGAAGCGCGCCGCAGTTCAGTAGGGCAGTCAGCGAAGCAATTAGAGGAAAAAGAAGGAGCACGAAAATGGCTACATCGGCAACACCAGGCACCACGGCGCGCGCCCCAGAGCCACTCCCGAAACGCAAAGCGTGGACGGCTCTGCAAACCCATTACGAAAAGATTCGACGATTGCATTTGCGGCAGCTATTCGCTGACGATCCCAAGCGCGGGGAGGGAATGGGCGTCGAGGCTGCCGGCATCTACCTCGATTACTCGAAAAATCGTATCACCGGCGAAACCATCGGCTTGCTGCTGCAACTGGCCGAGGAATCGGGACTTCGCCAGCATATTGACGCCATGTTCCGGGGAGACAAGATCAACTTCACGGAAAAGCGTTCGGTCCTGCACGTGGCCTTGCGCGCGCCTAAAGGCGAATCCATCCTCTCGGACGGCGAAAACGTCGTGCCGCTGGTCCATGCCGTGCTCGACAAGATGACGCAATTCTCCAACCGCGTTCGCAGCGGCGAATGGAAAGGGCATACCGGCAAGCGCATTCGCAACGTCATCAATGTCGGCATCGGCGGGTCTGACCTTGGCCCGGTCATGGCCTACGAGGCCCTGAAGCATTACAGCGACCGCGCCATGACGTTTCGCTTTGTTTCCAATGTCGATGGCACCGATTTTGCCGAGGCTGTTCGCGATCTTGACGCCGCGGAAACGCTGTTCGTCATTTCCTCGAAAACATTTACAACACTCGAAACGATGACGAACGCGCACGCGGCCCGCTCGTGGGCGCTCAGGGGTTTGGGCGGAGATGAGAAATCCGTCGCCAAGCATTTCGTCGCGGTCTCCACGAATGCAGCGGCAGTGAGCCAGTTTGGAATAGACACCGCGAACATGTTTGGCTTCTGGGATTGGGTCGGCGGCCGCTACTCCATGGATTCGGCCATTGGACTCTCAACCATGCTGGCGGTCGGACCGGATAATTTCCGCGGTATGTTAGAAGGTTTCCACCAGCTCGACGAGCATTTTCGCACCGCGCCATTTGGCCAGAACCTGCCGGTGTTGATGGGTCTCATCGGCATCTGGTACAACGATTTCTTCGGCGCGCAGACCGTTGCGGTGCTTCCCTATGAACAGTATTTGAAACGGTTTCCGGCCTATCTGCAGCAGTTGACCATGGAGAGCAACGGAAAGCACGTCACGGTTGACGGCACCGACGTCACCTATGCCACCGGCCCGATTTACTGGGGTGAACCGGGAACCAACGGCCAGCACTCGTTCTATCAACTGATTCACCAGGGAACCAGACTTATTCCTTGTGACTTCATCGCATTCGGGCAGCCGCTCAATCCGCTTGGCCACCAGCACGACATGCTGCTGGCAAACGTTTTTGCCCAGACAGAAGCGCTCGCCTTCGGAAAGACGCCGGAGCAAGTCAAGGCTGAAGGCACGCCGGATTGGCTCGTCCCTCACCGGGTTTTTGAGGGCAACCGCCCTTCGAATACCATCCTCGCCGAGCGGCTCACTCCGGAGACTCTCGGCAAGCTGGTCGCCCTTTACGAGCATTCCGTTTTCACCCAGGGCGCCATTTGGCAGATTAATTCGTTCGACCAGTGGGGCGTGGAACTGGGCAAGGTGCTGGCTCAGCGAATTATTCCCGAGCTCGAAAGCAGCGCCGAAACTTCGCTGGGACATGACAGTTCCACGAACAACCTGATTCGCCGATATCGAAAGCTGAAAAAAACATCGTGACGGCGGCCGGTTGGCCGCGATGGCCTAAGCACAACAGCGCTGGAATTGATCAAAGGAGCTGAAATGCAACTCGGAATGATTGGTCTTGGAAGGATGGGAGCAAATATGGTGCGGCGCCTTCTCGGTGCCGGGCACCAGTGCGTTGTTTTCGACCGGTCCGCTAAACCCGTGCAGGAGTTGGTTCAAGAGAAGGCCACAGGCAGCACTTCGCTTGCAGACTTTGCGAGCAAGCTGGAAAAGCCTCGTGCCGTATGGTTGATGGTCCCGGCAGCCGCGGTGGATGAAACCATCTCCGAACTTCTGCCTTATCTCGAAGCAGGCGACATCTTGATCGACGGTGGCAACTCCTATTACGTCGATGACATTCGACGAGCCAAGGCACTGGCTCCCAGGAAAATCCATTACCTCGACGTTGGAACCAGCGGAGGTGTCTGGGGGCTGCAGCGCGGCTATTGCATGATGATCGGCGGCGAAACTAGATGCGGTCAAGCGGCTCGATCCCATTTTCTCCACCTTAGCGCCAGGGATCGGCGACATACCGCGAACTCCCGGCCGAGAGAAGCTGAACGGTACTTCCGAACAGGGCTATCTGCATTGCGGTCCTAATGGAGCGGGCCACTTCGTCAAGATGGTCCACAACGGAATCGAATACGGAATTATGGCCGCATACGCCGAGGGCTTGAGCATCTTGCAGAATGCGAACATCGGCAAGCGCCCACCGGAGGTAGACGCGGAAACCACGCCACTGCGCGATCCGGAACTCTATCAATACGATTTGAATCTGCGCGATATCGCGGAAGTCTGGCGGCGCGGCAGCGTGATCGCATCGTGGCTGCTGGATTTGACGGCCGCCAGCCTGGTGAATGATCCTTCTCTTTCGCAATTTGCAGGCCGCGTCTCGGATTCGGGCGAGGGTCGCTGGACCATCAAGGCTGCTATCGACGAAGCCGTTCCCGGTGCCTGTACTTTCCAGCCGCGCTCTACGAGAGATTTTCATTCGCGCGGAGATGCGGAGTTTCAGGATCGGCTGCTTTCCGCCATGCGCTACGGTTTCGGCGGGCATCTGGAAAAAGCCGCGGCCAAGTAGCTGCCGCGAGATAGGAGGCTGCCATGACCGACTCCGCATTCTGACGCTCTGGTTTTTTTCGGCGCGACCGGCGATCTTGCCCACAAAAAAATCTTTCCCGGCGCTGCAGGCCATGATTAAGCGCGGCCATCTAAATATTCCCGTGATCGGTGTGGCCAAAGACGCTTGGAACTGTCGAGCAACTCCGGGCCAGGGCGCGCGACAGCGTGAAAAGCACGGCGGACTCGATGCAGCGGCGTTCGAGAAGCTGTCCGGCCTGCTGCATTATGTGGGCGGCGACTACACCGATCCTGCGACTTTCCAGGCGCTACGCAAAGAACTCGACGGGGCGCAACACCCCGCCCATTACCTGGCCATTCCTCCGGCGCTTTTCGGGACAGTTGTCGAACAGCTTGGCGAAATCCGGATCGGCGCAGGGCGCTCGTGTGATTGTCGAGAAGCCTTTTGGCCATGACCTGTCGTCCGCGCAGCAGTTGAACCAAATCCTGCTCAGCGTCTTTCCGGAGTCGTCGATTTTTCGCATCGACCACTACCTCGGCAAACAGCCGGTGAACAACGTGGTGATTTTTCGTTTCGCCAACGCCTTCATGGAACCGTTCTGGAATCGCAACTATATCGAGAGCGTGCAAATCACCATGGCGGAAAACTTCGGCGTCGAAGGGCGCGGCGGATTCTACGATCAAACCGGAGCGATTCGCGATGTAGTGCAAAATCATCTCTTTCAAATTCTGTGCAATCTCACCATGGAGCCTCCGGTTCGCGGCGATAGCGAAACGATTCGCGATGAAAAAGTAAAGGTACTGAAAGCGATTCCTTCGCTCTCACCCGCCCATCTGGTGCGCGGACAGTTCCGCGGTTATCTGCAGGAAAAGGGTGTAGCGCCCAACTCGAAAATGGAGACATTTGCCGCCTTGCAATTGGGAATCGACTCCTGGCGCTGGAAAGGCGTGCCCTTTTATATCCGCGCCGGCAAGAACTTGCCGGTCACCTGCACCGAGGTTCTCGCTCGCTTGCGGCGGCCACCGGCGGTCATCGCGCAGGATGAACCTCTACAAAACTATCTTCGCTTTCGCATGAGCCCGGAGATGACCATCGCCATCGGCGCCACCGTTCTGGCCCCGGACGAGGAGTTGAAGGTTGAAGCTGTCGAGATGGTTGCAAGCCGCCACCCACGCCCGGAAGAAGATGGAGGCCTACGAGCGCGTGTTGGGCGACGCCATCACAGGCGACCCGACCCACTTTGCGCGTGAGGATTACGTTGAGGAGGCTTGGCGAATTGTCGATCCGATCCTGACGGCCGGCATTCCCGTTTACGCATACGAAGCAAACACCTGGGGACCCAGTCAGGTGGACCAGACAGTTTTGCCTCCTGGAGGCTGGCATAACCCGTCCGCGGATGACAAAGAAGACTTCCGTGTCACCGCACAGGTCGCGTGAAAATATTGTCGCTCAATTTCGATTGTCAGTTTGTGGCATCGTCACGCGCTTCAAAATCTCATCGCATCTGAATTATCCCGCCGGACTTCAATGGCTACCGTTTGCGATCGGTCGCACTCGGTTGCATCGGCCCCTCATCTGACTCCACGGCATTCGGTATGTTTCCACTACCACCATCGTGTTATCGGCGACGCGTCCTTCCTAGGGAGGAAAAAAAACTTCGATCTCGTGATGCAGCGTCGGACCGGCTTCGGCGATGATCTGCCCCGGAAGATTTGCAATCGAGCAAACTTTCGCATTCAGCTTATAGCTCTAGGGAGGGCGCCAAAATGTTAGCCGAAGCCATAAAAGGTATCGAGCAGGGAACCGGAAGTGGGCTGGGATGGATGGACGACAGTTCACTGGTCGGCATCGCGAAGCAGGGCGATCAGGTGGCGTTCGAAATTCTGGTCGAGCGTCACAAACGGACGATTTTCTTCAGAGCCCTGCGCGTTACGGGCAACCACGAAGACGCCGAGGATGTGGTTCAACAGAGTTTTCAAAAGGCGTTCGTTCATTTGAACGATTTTGAGGGGAGATCTTCGTTCGCTACGTGGCTCACGCGGATCGCCCTCAACGAGGCTCTGATGCTACGGCGAAAATGCCAGAAATGGCGGAAGGTGTCCATGGAGGAACCCAACGCAGAAGACGAGGCCAGTTGCGCGGTGGAGATTTCCGATTCCGGTTCGGATCCGGAGCATCGCTATTCCCAACAAGAACGGCAGCGCCTTCTGTTCGCGGCTATCGAAGAGCTGCGGCCCGGAATGCGCTCCGCGCTCCACATTTGTGATCTCGACGAGCGATCGATCGGAGAGACGGCCCAAATCCTCGGCCTTTCGGCGGCGGCAGTGAAATCCCGTATCAATCGCGCGCGAAAGGTACTTCGCGACAAGCTGAATCGGCCAATCGAAATGGCGGCTCGGGCCGGTCGCTCCAGCGCCAGGGATCCAAAGCGGTTTCAACGTCCGAACTGAACGCTCGAGCGTTAAGCGATCAAGCATCAATCGGGAGGCTATATGACTCGGAACGAACTGGACGTGCTGTTGGTTGGCGGGAGCCGGCAGGGCTGGTGGCGCCTCGCTCAACATCTGGAACACCTGGAATGCCATTGTTGGTTCGCTCTCACGGCCGACGATGTTCGAGACCTTCTCGCTCAGCGCCGGTTCCGCTTGATTCTCAGCGCACGCCCGGTGACGGAGGGAAGTAATCTCATGGAGCTGCTGAGAGCGCCTGAGCGCACCGTGTTCTATTCTTTCCCCGTGGAAAACGGCTGCCTGTGGTTTCGAGCGATGCCGGAAATCATTCGCGGGGAATCTCTGTCCACGTTTCGTCCGGGTGAGTTCATCGGCGTGCTGGATGAGGCTGTCGCCAGTTTGCGCGATAATTATCGTCCGTTTCCGGCATATGATGCTGAACGCAGAAGCGTGGGCCTCGGAGCCGGGCATCGCTGGGCCGCTTCAGCCCACATCTAGGGCGTGAAGATGCCGTTTGAACCACACCTCGGTCGAAGGGCTGAAAAGCCACGTACTTGGTAGCTGAGTATTCCGGAGATGCGGAATATGATAGGGGCTGGACCACGAAAGCTGTAAGAACACGCTGAAGCGTCCGCTCGGGAGGCGCCCATCAATGCAATACGTGGTTGTCGGAATGTTTGCAAGGTACGGAGATGCAGAGGCGGCGGTCGGTGATTTGGAGCTGGCCGGTATTGTGGGCGAACAAGTGGAAGTCATCAGCGATATCGACGAAGATTCACGAACCGCAGACACACCGGGCGAACCTTCCACCAGACCGCGCGAATCGCACTCCGGCAGGATTGCGCGCTTGTTTGGCGCTGGCGGTCCTCTCGAAAAGCCCGACGTGCGTGATCTTTCCGGCGAGCAGCCGAATTACATTGGTGAACAGGAATACTACGCAAATCATGTCAAACAAGGCGGGGCGGTGATGGTCGTCCGAACATCCGCGGAGCAGTCGGCTGATCGTGCCGCCGCAATCTTGCAAAGCCACGGCGCCCATACTCCGGGACATAAGGACGGCCCCGCTGTGCGCCGTGTTGATTAAATATTTCTTCTCGAGGGCATCAGGCCTCGTCTTCTGTCGAAATAACGTTTGGAACCTCAACTGAAGCACGCCTCACGATTCGTTTCGTGCCAGAAGCAACGCCGTGCTTTCAATCAAAGTGGAAGGGGACGACGAAGGCCACGCGTGACAGGCTGACGTTGAAACCAGCTCATGGACCTGCCAGTTTACGCAATACCCGGGCTCCTAAAGCTCGCCCTTCTCCTTGGCTTCGTCGCATCGCCTTATCGTTCAAACCGCAGTGCGCTCTCGCCAGCCACGCGTGTCTGGACCGCCCGTCCCGGAAGGAGAAAACCTCCTCGCGCATGCACGATGCCCAGCTTTGGTCCACGAATCGGGCCAAGCAGATAGAGAATCGCGAACATGGGAATCATGAGCACCAATCCAAGACACGTCACTGCTTCCGCACCGAGTAGCTGACCGAGACAATAGAGCCGCAAAGAGCAGTACGAGAGAACAGCCACCATAACCGCCGCAGTCCCCCAGAGTATCTTTTGGATTTGGATCTCCTTTGCGCTTCTCGTACCTGCGCGCAGCCCCCGTACGTATGCCAGCTCCTGCGTCATGAGTTCAGTTAGCCGCTTCATCGTCCGCCTCCCTGATGATCTCTGCGGGGCATCTTGCAACGCGATCACGGCCGAACACATCACGAGAACGAGTGTTTTTCGGTTAACTCAGGAGTTGCATGAGCGGATACCACGTTGGAGGCAACAGAAGCGGCGGCGGAACGGGCAAGCCGGAATGGATTTCTTTTGAAACCCGGAACGCGCCGGGGTGCTCACGCCTCGGGCCGGCCCCTGGGAATGATGATTTCGCGCCGGCCAAACAAGCGCGAATCCAGGGAAAATGAGCCCGGCCCGAGGCAAATCACCGCCGCTGCGATAATGCTGACGAGCGCTGCGGAAAGTCTGCTCCCTTGCGGCGGATACTTGGAAAGCCAGAAAAATATGCTGCCGATACTCGCGACCGATGCAACGGTTGCTGCCGCCCGAGTTCGATAGCCCAGCAGTAGAAAAACCGCACTCACGAATGTGAGAAACAAGGCCGCCATGACTGCGATCCGAAAATCATGGCGCGCGCCGAGGTATAGAATGCAGCGCACTGCCAACACCCCGCCGGCCGCTGCTCTCAACAGCAACAGTCCGAGTCCCGGCCACCCATCGGGAAAAGTTGAGAACATTCTGGCACCAGGTGCCTTTCCAGCACCTGGGGCAGACTAGATTCTTTAATCGCAGCGCGAATCCCTAGTGCGGGGGATATTGCCCTACCACGTCTGTGGTATTCCAAAATGGGAAGGAGTGTTCGAAGTCTTAAAGCTGAATAATCCCGCGACGAACCCCGATGGCCACCGCCTGCGTGCGGTCGGTGGCTCCTAACTTTTCCATGATGTGTTTGATGTGCACCTTCACCGTTTCTTCGGTGATGAAGAGCTTTTCCGCGATGTCGCGATTGCGGTTCCCTCCGGCAACCTGCCGCAATACCTCGATCTCGCGCGTTGTAAGAGCCTCGTCGCTGTAATGTTCCGCGAGGTGCGCGGCAATCTCCGCGGGGATGCGCTTCTTGCCGGCATGAACCTGGCGAATCACGTCCACCAATTCTTTTGTATGCATGCTCTTGAGCACATATCCGCGAGCCCCCGCTTCCAGTGCTCTGTGAATTTCCACATCTCCCGCAAATGTCGTCAGAATCACGATTCGCGCTCCGGGAAATTCGGAAAGGATCGCGATCATGGCGTCGATTCCACTCATGTCCGGCAGCCGCAGGTCCATGAGCGTCACGTGCGGCTGGTGACGCCGGAACTGCTGGATCGCTTCGCGGCCGCTGGATGCTTCCGCTGCCAGCGCCATGTCCGGCTGGCTCTTGATCACCATCGCCAGCCCCTCGTGCAGCAGGGGATGATCGTCCACACTCAGAACGCGAATTTTCTCGGCACTCCTCGGCTTGTTGTGTTCGCTGGCTGAAGGCATATCCGGCTCGCTCGACGCTTCGATGGTAAGGGACCTTAGCCCCTTAGACGTGTTCCGGTACACTTGGGATTCGGAGCGCACATCGTTTTCGCATATAGGACTCCATTTTCGCGGCCTCCGGTTACCCAGAAACTGCACCCACAGCGGAAAAGCCCCCGGGCGGACTTGGTCAAGTTCAATTCGAACGGCCGGCGCAAGAAATCTGAGCGAGTACAGTAACTCCCGGCCGGATGGTTCGAATCCCTACGGAAGGGGATACACACGTACCACTTTTCAGGTATATGCCGAGTCCGCTCAATCGTCGTGGGTGACGGAAGCTCGCGCCTGGCAGGAAGGTTTTGCGATTCCGCAGCCGTTCGGAAATCTCAGGTATGGCGATCGTCGACCTGAGAAAGCGGAAGATCGGATGGCTGCGCCCGTTGCAAACCTAAATAAAGATCGAAGCTTGGCGAAGCCGGCATGCTTGCGAAACCACTGGCCGGTCCCGCCCGATCCGTCCTGGAAAGCGACGCGGGCGGGGATCGATAGTTCGATCTCGGTTCCCGCGGAGGCTCCGCTGAAAACGTGCAGCCGGGCGCCGATTCGCTCTGCTCGCTCCCGCATTCCAGAAAGCCCCCAGTGACCGGCGCGCCCTTTCTGCAAAATGCTTGGCTCGATGCCGCAGCCGTCGTCACGCACCAGCAGCCGGAATTGCTTGGTGCCGTACTTCAACTCCAAATCGATGTGATTTGCGCCTGCGTGGCGGAACGCGTTCGTCAGCGCCTCCCTGCCAATTCGGTAGAATTCGTCTCGGATCAAAGGATGCAGCGGCCTGCGCTGGCCTTCGGCAAGCACGCGGAATTTCACGTCCCTTCCCTGGTTTACCGCCTCGAACTCCTCCTGAATGGTTGCGAAGGCCTGTTCCAGGTTGGACAATCCAACGTTGGTCCGGCGCAGCCCCTGAACCGCATTTCTTCCTTCTTCAATCACCTGGCTCATCAGTTGCAGCGCCCGGTTGAGAATCGGTTTCGCTTGCGAATTCGCTGGCAGGCTGTCCATTGCCACATGCACCTGCATGGAAACGCTCAGGAATCCCTGCAGCAGCGTATCGTGCAGCTCCTGTGCGATTCGCGTGCGTTCCGCCAGGCGTTCATCGAATCGCTGGTTGATGCTGGCCGCTACTTGTTGCATCCGCAGATGGTAGAGCGCCCAGATCAAAAACATGGCGCATGCGCTGCAGAGTGCGATGAACCAGCTTGTTTGAAACCACGCAGGCGCGACGCTTAAATCCAGAGTCGCTCCGGTTTGATTCCAAACACCGTCGTTATTGCTCGCGATCACGTGGAACTGGTAACTCCCAGGCCGGAGCTTTGTGTAGTAGGCCTCGCGTCGCGGGCCCACATCTTGCCAGTCCTCATCGACACCATCGAGCCGGTAGCGGAAGAGAACGCGCTCCGGAATGGCCAGGCTCAGAGCCGTGTAGTCGATCTCCAGATTCTCGTTGTGTGCCGGCAGCCGCACCGAACGTGGATCGGCGTAGGTCTTTCCGTTGGATATCACCGACGAAATGATCACGGGCGGCGGCACTCGGTTTCGGTTCCGCTCAAATGTTGCCGGATCGAGCCAGGCGATTCCCTTGGTCGTCGCAAACCACAATCGTCCATCCGGCCCTTCCACCAGCGATGGCGTGGGGGTCGCTTCTCCCGAGAGGCCCGGAAGCCCGTCCAATTCGTTTAGCCGTTCTCCGGAAGCCAGCGAGTTCGGATCGCTGAGCCATGCCTGCACTTCAGATGCGGGAACGCGCGTGATTCCCGAGAATCCGTTGATCCAAAGATCTCCGCTTTGAGTTTCCACAACGCCAGACACTCTGCCCGGCAAATCCCGGCTCTTCCATCGCATCAAGTAGAACTGGCCATGCGTGAACAACTGAACGCCCCCGGCTCCGCCGAGCCACACGTGGTCGCCCCGAACCGACATGGTATTTTCGTTCACGCCTCGCTTGCCGTCGGGAAACGCAAATCTCTCGTAGGACGCCCCATCCCACCGAACCACCTTGTTGGAGAACGCAAACCAGACATTACCCGCGTGGTCGTCGACCATCGCCCCAATCACTCCAGGCTTTTTCCCCAGCGTTTGCGTCTCATCGATCCACTTGCCGCCCGAGAGGCAAAACGCGCGGCCACTGCTGGTTGTGATCCACGGATCGTTGTTGCGATCCGCCGCGACGAAAACAACGAAATCGAGATTCTCGTCCGGGTAGTGGAGTGGCACGAATCCACTGCCGGAAGATCGCCAGAGATGGAACTCGCCCGTGCCCGCCGACCAGATCGTTCCGTTGTGGTCGCGCCAGACACTCAGAGTTTGTTTCGTACGCGGGAAGCTTGTGATCGTCCCGTCTGCCGCAACGTGCGTGAGCGGCAGGCTGCTGTTTCCCGTCCAAACCGATCCGTTATCTCCGGCTGCGACGCTGTATTCGTGCTCTTGGGTTCGTGGAAGGCGCACAGGTGTAACCGCCGCGCGCCGCAACCAGTCCAGGCCCGAATTGGTCCCGATCCAGACGCCCTCCCGATCGACCAGAACCTTCCAGACTGCATCCGACGTAAGCCCCTGATCGGGCGTGAAAAGCTCGCCCGGCTCCGTTTCTGCCGCAACCGGTTCCGGCCATTTCTCTACATCACGGAAGTGTTGCACGCCCTTGCCTGTCGCCGCCCACAGCGTGCCGTCAGGCGCGAAAGTGAAGTCGCCGAATACATGCCCCTTGTGGGCTTCTTCAGGCTGCGATTTCGCGGTAGCGCTCAGCTCTTCCGCTACGCGGCGAAGCCCCTGATCGTCCGAAAGCCAGATGGACCCATCCGGTTCCTCGTGCAGGAACGCGTAGCCGGTTGACAATCCTTCTCCAGCCTTGGTCATCCGGAACTTGGACTCGCCGTGTGGCAAGAACAAAAGAGGACTGGTGCGCGTCTTCACCCACAGGGTGCCGTCGCTATCCAGCAGGATCCCAGCAGGGAACCCGCCCGGATATCCCTGTTCGCTGCCCACCTGCCCGCACACGGTTCCGCGCAAGTGGAATAGGCCCGCTGTGGCCTGCACCCACAGCGACCCATCCCGGTCTTCGACGATCTTTCCTTGTTTTCGGATCGGGGTGCATCGTCTGTCGGGGAAATTTGTTAGCTGTCCGTCCTTCCAGTAGAGAAGTCCAGCACCCTGGGTTGTGAGCCAAAGGCCGCCCGAGGAAGAAAGAAACACAGAATCGATCTCGTCGTCGCGCACCGCCCCATGCGTAACCTCTTCCACGCTCTGAAATCGCACTCCGTCGAAACGCAGCACTCCCTTCGACGTCGTCAGCCAGAGATACCCTTCGGGGGATTGTTTGAGATCGAACACCGCGCCGGGGTTGTCCCAGCCGGTGTGATGGAAACCAGGCTCCTGGCGCACCGAAGGTTCGCTATCCGCTCGACTCGCTCCCCAAATCAGTCCGGGAATCAGCGCGGCACATACCAGCCATCCGAGTTTGCGAAAAAACTTGCGCATCATTTAGCTCTTGTCGCAGCTCTTCTGACAGATCTTCCAGCCCTCGGGATCGAAGACCGCCAGGCCCGCTTCCTAAGCTTGTTCTTCGATGCCAAGAAATCTAGTGGATGTCGGAAAGCGGGTCAATGCCAACCGAATACCTCGAAAGTGGTAGATAGCTGCGTGCGGGAAAGGCCCTCCCCGGTCGCCCTCTTCGGACACCTAAGCTCATCATTTTAGAAGAGTTTGTTGGCCTGCAAACCGCATTGCCGCCAGCCATCTTTTGTTGTATTTTCTTCTGCGGCGCCGGAGTTCCCGCCCGCGTGGAACGGGGCACTCGAAGAAAAATTTCGAGTCTAGGCGAGAGTCTTGTTCTGGTTTTTCTCCGTCGCGGCAGACGTTCGGCCGCGGACCTTGGCAATCTTCCACCTTCTTCAGCTTTTTCATGGCTTTTCTTCTCCATAGCCTTGGGAAACCGTCCATCCCCCGCTTGCATTCAATGAGCAGGACGGCCACAGAAACGGGTACAAATGCAAACGAGATTTCGAACCCAACGAGCGATTCGCAAAATTTCCCCCGACGTCCGTATTCGCTTTTTGGCCCTTCTGTTTCTTCTACTTCTCCTGTCTCTTCCCATAGACCTGCTTGCGCAAACCACCAGCACAGTAGTGCTTGGCACCGTGCGAGACAGCAGCGCTGCCGCAATCGCCGGCGCCCAAGTCACCGCCACGAATCGCGACACGAACTTCTCGCGCACCGTCGCCACCAACGATCAAGGCGAATTCAGGATCTACTTCCTGCCGGTGGGTGACTACCAGATTTCCGCAAACCGCTCAGGTTTCAAGGAATTTCTGCGCGACGGGATCGGGCTCTCTCTCAACGTCGCCACTGAATTGGATATTGTCCTGGAACTCGAGGCGGTCCGCTCGACCGTCACGGTTCCGGAAGGCCCGCCTCTTGTGAATACCACCAGCTCCGAGCTGGGCCGCACCATCGAAAATCGAGAGCTCGTGAACCTCCCGCTGATGAATCGCAATGCCTACCAGCTCCTCGAATTGACGCCCGGCGTGCAAAACTCATCTTTCAGTCCGGGGCAGCCCAACCCTGTGGTCACCCTCGGGTATCCGGAGCAGCGAACCTTCATCAACGGCGGCGTCGATGGTGGAGTCGGCTCGGTAAGCTATTACCTCGATGGCGGAATCAATATGACCGGCTTGCGAAACACGGGAAACATCCTTCCCAGCCCGGATGCCATTCAGGAATATCGCGTCGAGACGAATAACTACGGAGTTGAGTACGGAAGAATGTCCAGCGGCGTTATCACCGTCATCACCAAGTCCGGCACGAACAACTTTCACGGCTCTGCCTTCGAGTACTGGCGCGACGACGTTCTCAATGCCAACAGTTGGGGCTCCATTCTGCCCAAGCCGCCGCTCCGCCGGAATCAATTTGGAGCCACACTGGGTGGCCCGATCAGACCCGACAAAAGGTTTTTCTTCGCCTCCTACCAGGGGCTCCGCCAGCTAAGCAGCTTTTTTTTGACGGGCGGCACAGTGCCCACCGCCGCCGAACGAACCGGAAACTTTACCGGTCTGGTCACTGCTCTCCCTGTTCAATATACCTGTGGCCCCATCACCGTGATCTGCCCCTCCTTGCTCGATCCGGTCGCACAGAAATTACTCAACCCATCCAACGCGAACGTGAATTCTCCAACGATCCCCGTCGCGAATTTTGGCGCCACGGGCTGGCAGGGGACGTCGCCGAGCCCATTCAACGCCGACGAGTTTCTCATCAAGATCGATCACAACCTGGGCGAAAATCAACGCTTCGGCGGCAGTTACTTCTACACGAGTGGAAACAATTCCGTCACGCCGCTCAATTCAAACTCGGGGCAACCCAACGGCAGCATTCCCTGGGATGTGCAGCAATTCACCTGGCGGCAGCAAAATCTGAATCTGAACGATACCTGGATGGTCAACCCAGATCTCGTCACGCAGGCCTGGTTTACCTATACCCGGAATTTCGGCGGGCGCCTCAACCTGCCTGCAACATCGCTCGGTGATTTGGGCTCGGACTTCACCGTGGAAGGCCCTTCCTCCTTGCCTCAAATCGCGGTCCAGGGGCCTGTCGCTTTTACTGGCGCCAGTGCAATCGCCGGCCCGGTGGCCGGAACGAACTTTTATTCCTTGCGCGACATGACCAGCCTGAATCACGGCCGTCACTCATTCTCTTTTGGAGCCGAGGAATCTCTCGAGCGGGATATCCAGCAAACACTGCTGAACAACTACGGAGTGTTCACCTTCAGCAACACCAACGTCGCGGATGCCGTGTCGGGAAAGAACATCGCCGTTCCCGGCATCGCTCTTTTTCTGATGGGCCTTCCCACAGCCATCACACAGGATTCGCCCGTAACCGGCTACACCAACAGTTGGAACACCGGCTTTTTTGCCCAGGAACAGTTCCGCGTCTTTCCACATCTGACCGTCAATCTCGGCGTCCGTTGGGACATCACCACCCCACCCACGGATCCTGCCAATCGGGGAACGGAGTTTCAGATCGGTGAGCAATCGGTGGCGATTCCCCAGGCTCCCGAAGGCGCTCTCTTCTTCGGCGATCCGGGCGTCACGCGAGGAATCGTGCCGGTTCGCTGGCACCACGTTTCGCCCCGGGTCGGGCTCGCCTGGGATCCGTTCGGCGACGGTAAGACGTCACTCCGTGCGGCTGCCGGGGTTTTCTACAACAGCGTCTCGGGCAACGAATGGAATACAGTCACCAATTTTGAACCTTCCGCCATCCGCTTCACCTTCACCAATACCACTCAGTCGGTGAAAGGCTCCGGCCTGACTGCCGTGCCTCAAGGCGCCACACTCGCGTGCCCTTACAATTTTCTCAGCCCCAAGTTCGTGTTCGGTGTCACCAAAACGGTCACTTGCCCCGCCGATGGCGGAAGCGGCGCCGGCCTGAGCGGCAACGATCCGTTTCCGTTTGTGGCTCCCAATTTCCTTACCGTTGGCGGGCCCTTTTTCGGTGTTTCGAAGAATTTTCAATGGCCCTATAGCTACCAGCTCAATTTGTCGCTCGAGCGGCAGATCACCTCGAATTTCGGACTGTCGCTGGCATATGTGGGCGCTCTGAGCCAGGATTTGCCGTTCGCACAGGACATCAACGCTCCCGCGACTGGCGCCGCAGCGCCCGCATGTGCTACTTCGAGCGCCGCCAATATCGTCGACCGGCGCCCCATCGATAATCCTGGCGTCGCAACCTGCGCTTCGCCGGGAAGCCCGTTCGGCGCGGTTTCTCTGCTGCAGTCGAACCAGACCGCTTCTTACAACGGATTGCAGACCACCGCGCAGATGAGACTGTCGCATGGCCTGATGTTCTACGCCTTTTACACCTTCAGCCACACGTTTGACAGCGTTCAGCTCGACAACAACACGACGCAAGGCGGCGCCGAGGACATGATCAATCTGCGCCTCGAACGCGGCCCCGCAGATTTCGACCTTCGGCATCAGTTTGTCTCGTCACTTGTCTGGCAGCCGCGCTATTACAAAGGACAGAATCGGCTCCAGGCGGCGGTTCTCAACGCTTGGGCACTTTCATCGATCATCAATATACACAGCGGTTTTCCGTTTACGATTTACAACGGGTCGGACGCCAACCTCACCGGCAACGCAACAGCAGGAACCTCCGGCCCAACCTCCGGCGAGCGCGCTGAACTTGTTCCAGGTCAAAGTCCATTTTTAAACGATCCCACGGCTTCGGAGTGGTTCAACACAGCGGCGTTCAAGCAGATTGCTGCGACCAACGGAATGTCCATCGATGGAAACTCCAGCCGCAACATGTTGCGCGGCCCGGTTTTCAAGGACGTCGACCTGGCAATCTCTCGATCTTTCCCTCTGAGTGGTCTCAAAGAAGGCTCGGACCTTCAGTTTCGCGCCGACGCCTACAATGTCTTCAATATCGTGAGCCTCAGCACTCCTTCCGGCAGCGCCATCACCGCCGGATCGAGCACCTTCGGTGAAATCCTTAGCGCGAATTCCATGCGCCAGCTTCAACTCGGTATGCGCCTCTCCTTCTAAGCTCTCAAAGCATTGGTAACCGGGCCGTATGTAACGAACACCACGCGCCGTGGCGAGTTTTCGCCTTAGCTGATTTTGCGTTCTGATCTGCTCTAAGGCTGGTTTTAGGGCTACATCCGGCGACCCGGCCTCCCGCGCTGATGACGAAAGGCCGGACGCAGCGGGGGCGGACATTATATAGACATCGGCAAGCATTCCCGGTTGGATGTGCTTGATCTGAGTCTCGCAATTGTTGGCAACCGCCCACCAAACCCGTGTATCGATCGGCGTGGAAATCTCGCGGCCAGCATGGCGTGAGCGCCTTCACAGACGAACTGCGTCGAGGTGAACTTTGCTTCTTTCCCGAGTCTCGGATTAGGTCGCCGCTTGAGCGCCCGAAAACCCGACCTTCTTCAAGATTGCGCCTTGCTGAACTCGGCAGCACGAAGCGGCTGCCGATGGGGCGGGGAAAGTAATTGAGCCGTGATCGCAACGGCGGGGATGAGAAAAACGATCGAGCCCAGCACCCACATGAAGGCGCCCGCGGCGGTCTGATCGGTCAGCGCACTCAGCCCGGAAGGCCGGGGGATTTCCCCGTAGCTCGGGTAGAGCAGGCGGCCCGAAAAGCACAAAAACGCTGAGATGCCCGTATTCACGAAGTCGGCCAGCAGAAAATAGGGGACCATGATCCAGCGCCTGGAAATAGGCCGCGCCGGCCATGGCGCGATGACCGGCCACCAGAAGAGAAGGCTCGTCGCGAAAAAGCAGAAGTGCTCGAAGTTATGCCAAATCTCCGCACTCAGCGCAAACTCATACGCTCTCGGTATGTGCCACCCTACGAAAGAAACGTTCATCGCGATCCATGCGACTCGAGGGCGCACCAGGAATCTCGCGATTCGGCGAAGGGAAGCCGACCGAAGGAGCGGCCCCAGCACCGGCCGCACGAACCATCCTGGCAGTCCGCGCAACGAAGGCACAACCGGCGCGCCGAGCAGGATGAGCGGGGGAGCGACGGAGATGAACACATAGTGCTGCGCCATGTGCATCACGAGCAGCGAAGCGCTCAGCGTGTCGAGGGGCGACGCTACGGCCACGAACAGAACGAACATCCCGCCGAGAAAACTTGCGAGCCGCCACGAGGGAAACTGATTCGCACGCGTTCTCCGAATGCGCAGCCAGCCTCGCACGTAAATCAAAACGGTCAGGGCAAGCAGCGACGTCACCACGGGGGGAATGTCCCACGTGAACAGTTGGCTGAACGTCTGCGTCATGACTCTCCGCCTAAGGATTGGGACCGCCAGAAGAGCCTGCCGCTTGCGTTTGCGAGGCGTCCTGCGCGGCCGGCTCGCTGGAGGGATGCAAAGTTTCAAGGAAGCTCACGAGCGCCGTCACCTCCGGAGGCGATAGGTTCTTTCCGTACGCCGGCATGTTGCCTCCGCCCTGCAGTACTTGGCGAATCAGCTGGTCTTCCGTGAGCCGGGTCGCGACCGCGTCGAGCGTCGGGCCGCGCTGGCCTCCGTAGCCGCCAATCGAATGGCAGTTGCGGCACTGCTTGGCCTGAAAGACGTTGGCGCCCTGGCGCTGGAGCGGGCTTGCCGTGTGCGTGTAGCGGGCTGGCACGGGAGGGCCGCCGCTCCACGCGTTCATCACCGGGCTCCACGGTGTGTGCATCCCAAGGCGCGTGAGCACCGCTCCCGAGGCCACGAGCATTACTAGAATCAGGATCGCCGCGGGGCGCCGGTGCCAGCTCTTTTCTCCTTCGCCAGAAACAAACGGTAAAGCGACCAAGATCGCGATCCCCATTACCGGCGCGATCAGCACGAACGGAGTCTCGAGACTCGGGGGCAGATAGGAAAGCACCGCATACAGCCAAAGAAAGAAGAAGTCGGGCTTCGGAACCGTTTGGATAATCGTGGGATCGGGTGGCCCGCTGGGTCCGTAAGGCCCGAGCACCACCGCGCAAATCGCGACAGCCGCCACGACCCCACCGGAAAACACAAGGTCCTTCCAGACGGCGGTGGGAACGAAGGGAACTCCTTCCTTCGAAGTCAGGCTGTCATACTCATCAAGATACGTCGAGCGCCGGACCACGCGCCCCGGCATCGGCCACTCGTTCACGCCAAGCTTCAAAACCATCCAGACATGAATACCGGCAAACGCCAAGAGCGTCGCCGGGATGATGAAGACGTGAATCGCGAAAAATCGCGAAAGTGTGGACCCACCGATAATGGGCCCGCCTAAGAGCAGATGAACGAGCGGAGCCCCGATTCCCGGAACGCGGCTGGAAATTGAGGCTCCGATGCCGAGCCCCCAATACGCGTCCTGATCGAATCGCAGAATCTGGCCCGTGAAAGCCATGCCAAGCGTCATCAGCAGGAGAAAGACGCCGACGGTCCACGTCAACTCCCGCGGATATTTGTAGGCTCCGAAGAGGAACACCTGCATCATGTGCACAAGCACGATGGCGACCATAAAGTTCGAGCCCCAACCGTGCATCGCGCGCAGGAACCAGCCGAGCGTCACCTGATGGTTCAGAACTTCTAGGCTGTTCCAGGCCTGGCCAGCCGACGGAACGTAAACGAGCGCGAGCAGGATACCGGTCACGACCTGAAGTGTCAGCAGAATGAAGGCGGCGCTTCCAAAGACGTAGAACCAGCTTGCCGTTTTCGGAGGGATCGGATGAGCGGCAGCTTCGGCGACGGGCGCGGCCAGATGCAGCCGTTGGTCGAACCAGTCGAAAACCTGCTTCAGCCGGCGCACGGACGCCCTCCTCGCGCACCCTGAATCTTGCCGAGTTTTGCGGAGGTCGAAAGAGTCGGCAATTGACCCGCGTAGATCTCGAGTTGCCCGCCGGAGATCCGCGAGTCATACGTGAAAAGCCCGCGCTCGGGCGGCCCCGAGGCACGCGAGCCATCCGCGTAGTAAACACCGCCATGGCACGGGCACATGAAGAGCTGTGATTGCGGGAACCATCGCACCGGGCATCCGAGGTGCGCGCAATTGATGGCAAAGACCGTGAATTGATCGATCGCAGTGCGGCGAACCCAGCAGGACACGCCATCGGTCATTCCATCCCATGGCTGGCGGCTTGGATTTGTGAACGTCGCAAGTCGCGTCTCGCCGACAGGAAACTTGTCGATTCCACCGAGCGATACCCACGACTTGTAGGTCTGGTCGCGGGCGATCGGCGAAAGCAGATACTTCAAAAGGGGAACCGCAATCGCAACGCCGACGAGCGCATTGAACAGCACTCCAATCTTCACAAGCAACCAGCGGCGCGAAACTTCGAGCAGGTTCGCGTCAGCTCGGCTCGCTGGCGTTGCCGCCTCCTCGAATTTGGGCTCGTTCACGCTCAGCCTCGCATGTCTATTTGGTGGCGTTCGGGTACGGCTGTCCTGGTGTTGCGCTTCGCAGCGACGCCAGATACGCCACAACGTTGGTCACATCCTCGTTCGTCAGAGGGTGGTTGGGCCGATCGTGTTCCCAATCCGGCTGGTCCACGTCTGGGCGTCCCGCGATGGTGATCGTTCGCAAGTCCTGATCGCTCACGAGAGCGAGGTACGAAGTGTTTGAAATTCGTCCGCCGGACTTCTCGTGGCAGGAGGCGCACGCTTCCATATAGACATCCTCGCCGCTTTTTTCATCGGCCCGCAAATTGGCGACGTAGGGAGGGGGAGTCGCACCGGTCGCGCCGCCCGTCGTCCAGTTCGCGCGCATTCCCGCCACGAGTGCGTCAACTTGGTTCGTGCTTAGAAAGCCTCCGGCAGATTCTCCGAACGCGGGCATCTCTGTCCCGGGCATTCCGCTTGTGATCCATTTCTTGAGCGAGCCATCGTCGATGATCGCTTGGTACACGGGATTCGCGAGATCGAGAGCCGGGCCGTTTTGCCCGTTCTGCCCGTGACACGCCGAGCAATTCTGGTTGTACAGCGTCCAGAAATCGACTACGTCGTCGGGCCGCACCGGAACTTTCAGTGCTGCCATTCCCTCGCCCACGCCGTTGCACGCGGCACAAAGTAGTGTCGCGGCAACGCACGCGATCGAGATTATCCGGGTTCGCCGCATTAATCTTTCTTCTCCCCGTTCCTCGGGCGTATCAGATCGGGGGACTGCAAGCCCATCCTCATCGTGAACGGAACCGATTGAAGCGTGCGGATGCGTCCCGTGCGTGCCACCACGATTCCCGCGACGATGCCGAAAAAGAGCTGCGAAACAGCGAACCACGTCCAGTTGATGCGCGCGTTGAACGCGGGATTGATCACCACCAGCGTCGAGTGCAGCACCCCAGTCCAAACCAGCGGAGCTACGAGTCCACCCAGCACGACAGGATGCTTCGGCCACATCGGCAGCAGCGCGCCGTAGAGCAGACCGACAAGGAGCGAAGCCGCAACGTGAATCACCGTCGCAATAAGCAATCCATTCCAATGAAACGCGGCAATGTCCACGGCCGTCGGATTCCGCCAGTGGCCGACTCCCGCTCCTCCGAGCAGATTGACGGCGTACCAGATGCTGTGGTGCGCGATATAGCCGTAGAGCAGCGCCGGAAGAATCATGGCCACTCCTCCGGCGGCTCCGCCCTTCAATCCCGAAATAATCGGATAGCTCTCGATCGGCAGGAAGGCGCGGTGACGGTCGCTCACTTCCAGCCGTGCCACGCTCCTTCGTACGCGCGCTGCTTCGCTGAGCGCCGCCGCTCGAGCCACCAACTCGTGCTGTTCCTGCGGCAGCACCTGGCGAAACCATCCGACGCAGCCAAAGATCACGAGCGCAACACCCGCAATTCCAATGCCCGGATTCGTCACAAGGCTCGCGAACGACAGCGTCACGCCGAACGCGAGGACGATCGGCCAAGCCGTTGGCGCTGGCAGCTCGACCATATTCTCTTCGCCACCCGCCGTCGCAGCCTGCTCTCGCTCGTCCACCACTCACCGTCCGATGATGTAAACCACCGTAAACACCACCACCCACACCGCGTCCACAAAGTGCCAGTACATCGAGAGAACCGCGATTCGCTCCGCGTGCTGCTGGCCCACCTTCCGCGCCACCGTCAAAAGAAACACAATCGTTAGCATCAGCAGACCGATGATCACGTGCGTCGCGTGCAGTCCCACCAGCGAGTAGTACGTCGTCCCGAACAGGCTCGAACTGATCGTCAGCCCGTCCCGAGAAATCAGTTTGCGCCACTCGATCGCCGTTCCGCCGAGAAAGATCAACCCCAGGCAAATCGTTGCGCCCAGCCACCCTGCAAAGCTTCTCACCCGATTTCTCGCAATCGTCCGCTCCGCCATCCAGATCGTAAAGCTGCTCGAGAGCAGGCAGACCGTCCCGAAAACCGGAACCTCCAGCACCTGTCGAGGCGTCGGCCCCGACAAACTCTTGCCGATATAGAAAACGTAGGCCACCACGAAGATCGTGAAGATCCCGGACTCGCCGGTGATAAGCCCGAACATCGCCACGCGCCCGCGCGAAGGCAGGCGCCACTCGCCTTCGTAGGCCGCCGGCATTTGTGTTATTGCGCTCATCCTTCGTACTCCCAGTCCGGATCCTCCGGGTGTTTCAGATCCCACAAGGGCCGGCGGCTGCGCACCACAGGGGCCTGCGCGAAGTTGTACGCCGGCGGGGGCGAAGCCGTATCCCACTCGAGTGTCCACGCGTCCCACGGATCGTTGCCCGCCGGCTTCCCGCGGTAATATGACCAAACCGCGTTGAACGCGAAGATCAGCACCGCAATCCCCTGAACGATCCCTCCCGCCGAGGTGACCAGATTCAGCGTGTTCCACCCGCGATCCGGTTCATACGTGTAAATCGAGCGCGGCATCCCGAGGATTCCGAGAAAATGCATTGTGTCGAAGGTGATGTGAAATCCGATCAGGAACAGCCAGAAGTGCCACTTCCCGAGCGTTTCGTCCAGCATCCGGCCCGTCACCTTCGGATACCAGTAGTAGATGCCCGCGAAAATGCAAAATACGATCGCCCCCACCAGCACGTAATGAAAGTGCGCGATCACGAAATACGAATTGTGCAGCTGCCAGTTCCATGGCGCGATCGACAGCATGATTCCGGTCAATCCCGCGATCAGAAACTGAAATAGAAACGCGATACAAAAGAGCATCGGCGTCGCGAATCGAATCTTCCCGCCCCAGATCGTCGCGAGCCAGTTGAAGATTTTGATGCCCGTCGGGATGCCGACCAACTCAGTCGACAACACGAAAAACGCGTTCGAAAACGACGTCATGCCCACCGTAAACATGTGGTGTGCCCACACGCTTAAACTGATAAACGCGATCCCGACCGACGCCGCCACCATCGCCGGATACCCGAAGATCGCCTTGCGCGAAAACACAGGAATCACCTCGTTCGCGATTGCGAACGCCGGCAGCACCAGCACGTACACTTCGGGATGGCCGAAGATCCAGAAGAAGTGCATCCACACGACCGCCGATCCGCCCGCCTGCGTGTCGAAGAAATGTCCGTCCAAATAGCGGTCCACCAGCAGCATGGACTGCGCCGCGGTCAGCGGCGTGATAGTCACCAGCGTGAGCGCGCTGTCGACCAGCATCAGCCACGTAAACAGCGGCAGCCGCATCATCGTCATGCCCTTGCACCGCATCGAAACCACTGTCGCGATGATGTTGATCGCCGTGCCCAGCGTTCCGAATCCGGTCACGATCAGCGCCAGCGCCCAGTAGTCGGTCGCATGCCCCGGCGAAAACGCCTTCGCCGTCAGCGGAGCGTACGCAAACCACCCGACGTCCGGCGCGCTGCCGACTCCATAGAGCCCCCCGCCGCCGATGAAGCTGTAGTACAGCAGCAGGCCCCCGAACGCCGTCAGCCAGAAGCTGAACGCGTTCAGCCGCGGAAACGCCATGTCCCTCGCGCCGATTTGCAACGGCACCAGATAGTTCGCAAAGCCGAAAATGATGGTCATACCCACGAGAAAAACCATCGTGGTTCCGTGCATCGTGAAAAGCCGGTTGTAAACCTGCGCACTCATGAAATCGTTGCGAGGTACGGTCAACTGAATTCGTATGGCGATCGCCTCGGCGCCGCCCACCAACAGGAAAAAGATTCCGTACAAGACGTACAGAACTCCTAGGCGCTTGTGATCGACCGTCACGACCCATTCGTGCAAATTCTCCAGCAGCGTACGCGCAGTGCCGTGCGGACGGGCCACATCGATCGAGCCGGGAAGCAGCAGTGAGTTTTCACCCATCTTATTTCTGCCCTCAGCGAAGCGTGAAAAGATAATCGGTGAGCTGATCGATTTGCTGATCGCTCAGTTGCATTGCCGGCATGAGGCACCCGGCCTTCAGCGTCGCCGGATTCTTAATCCATGCCCTCAGGTTTTCCACCGTGTTGGGCGCGGCGCCAGCTCCCAGCGTTTGCCGGTCCATCAAATGCGTCAGATCGGGACCAAATCTCCCCGTCGCTGCCGTTCCGCGAATCGTGTGGCAGTTCATACAAGCCTCCGTCTCGAACACGTGGCGCCCCGCCTCCACGCGTGGGTCGTCCACCGCCGGATCCTGCTGATTTTTCACCCACGTCAAAAATTGTTCCGGCGTATCGACGTACACGCGCAGGAGCATCAACGCGTGCTCCGCTCCGCAGAATTGCGCGCACTGCCCAACGTACACTCCCGCCCGCAGCGGATCGAACCACGTCGTGTTTGGGTGATTGGGAATCAGATCGGTTTTCCCCGCGAGCTGCGGCACCCAGAAGCTATGATCTACGTCCGCGGAAAGCAGCGACAAAAAAGTCGGCTGCGGATTTTCCGTGTCGCTCAGCGGAACGTGCAGTTCGTTCGCCGTTACGATCCCAAGCCTCGGGTAACGGAACTCCCACCAGAATTGATGCCCGATCACCGTCACGTTGAGCGCCGACTCCGGCTCGGGCGCATCCTGAATCGCAAAAATCAGCCGCGCCGTCGTCAGGAACAGCACGATCACGATCAGGACTGGAATCACCGTCCAGGCCAGCTCGATTTGCGTGCTGCCATAAATTTGCGCGGGCTCGCTCGGCGGGTCGCTGGCCTTCGCCCGGTATTTGATTACTGCGTACGTCAACAGCCCGGCCACCACGAAAAAGATTCCACCCGTGATCGAAAGCGTAAACCATGCGAGCGTCTGGATTTCGTGTGCCGGTGTCGATGCGGGGGCGGTTGTGCTGGGAATCGCTTGCAAACCGTTCGCGGCGATCCACAGCATCGCGGTCGGCAAAGAAAAGGAAGCGAAAACATGACGCCGCGCCAGATTCGAAACCGTAGAGAGCATCGCGTGCTTTCATCGTCGCCCGCGCGAACGCCACCGGCGACTCTGTCCGCGGCCTGGAGAGGCTCCCCCAAGCCGGAAAAATGCGGTCCCATTCATCGGCGCGCCGCAACTTGGATTCGCGGTCCGGCCGGAAGCTGCTGCTTTTTGCGAGTAAGTCCCTGTCTACGCTATTAAGGGGTTTGCTTCGGATCGATGCTTGACGTTGCTCGAGTGCCGGCCGTGCTCACTCCCGCGGCGGCGTTAGGAGTGTCCGATGAACGAAGGGTGCCATGAGATCACTGCAAGCTTCGCGTGGCGAAGAATGCAGAATAGAGGTCGAGACCAATTGCCCATATTAAAGTACAAACATCATGCACTTCGGTCAACCTCTTTTATGGTCGCGCCGTTGCCCGAGCGCTTCACCAACCATGCACTTCCCCTTCTGCGTGTGCGTCATTGCTGCATTATTGCCTTTCTGTTATGCCTCTCATCGCCACCGCGGGATGCGAATACCCGGAGCAAAATCAATCCAAGCCCAGCGGATCAATACAAGCGCAAGGGTATGTTAACGATTTCGCTGGAATCATTGCCTGATTTCCAGAAACTGCGGCTTTCGAGATCGGTTACTTTCTCGCGGGTATGGAACTAGTCTGATCCAGTTCCGGTTCCAGCATTTTCGCTCGAGAATTTGCACGGCAAATTTTCATGTCAGCGGTGGCACTGCGATTGCACGTGTCCATTCGACCCTTCGCGGCGTGGTGTCGCGCCTTCCCAAACGGAGGGACATTGATCATGTGAGCGAAAATGAGGAATACGCGTTTACTCCGTCTGGAACTCGCTTGTCTTTTCGTTCTGCTCGCGAAACCTCTCCCCGCCCAGAATTCGTCTCCAGTCCTACCTGCCAGCGCCGCGCAAGAAAACGGAATCGCTCCCGACTCAAGCCTGTTTCTGCAGGTTCGCCTCGACCATGCGCTAAAGCTCTCTCGATTGAAGCCCGGTGATGAAATCGAGGGATGGCGGAGAAGTGCGAAGCGCAGAGCAAAGTGGAAGTGGTCTTAAAGAAGGGAACGGCAGCCAAATTAAACCATACTTGGACCCTCGAGCGAAACGCCGATTCCTCGCAACTGATTGAAAAGAATGGCGGGGACGACGAGACTCGAACTCGCGACCTCTGCCGTGACAGGGCAGCGTTCTAACCGACTGAACTACGTCCCCTTGAACGAATTACAGAATCCCAAGTTGGCTGGTCTTCTGTAGTGCTTGATTCGCCAGTTCTTGTCACGATCAGGCTTTGTACGAACCGCGAATTTCTAGCGATTATATCTGCTCAATTGCTTCACCGCAACCACGTTCGCTCGCTGCGGACGCAAACTTCGCCGAGGGTGCCATGTCGAACCTGCTCTCTTGCCGATCCATGATGAAAAGGAATGGCAGGGAAATCTCACGCGACCAGGGCCAGAGATTTAAGTTGCTTGAGCAAATGTACCGTGTCCACAGGCTTGAAAACATAAGCATCACAAAGCGATTTGAATGCGGAGAAGACATTTTTAGGATCATCAAGGGCGGTGATCATGATGACTTTGGCGCCGGACGACGATAGCGTGCCGTCTGCCTCCTCGAGTTCGCGGATGTGCTTAAGAGCTGTTTGGCCGTCCATTTCCGGCATCATAATATCTATGCAGATCAGATCGTAGTTCGTTCCCGCCTGTTGGGACATGCGGAAAGCTTCGACCGCTTCCCGTCCGTTCACCACGGCGTGGCATTCTCCGTATCGCGCCAGGAATGCCTGAAGAAAAAGTCTGCAGGTGAAGTCGTCTTCGACAATAAGTGTGCGCATTTTCATTCCTTCCCATGACTCGGCGCCCAGCCAAATTCGGAGAGTTCGCCGATGAGGCTTTCGAATTCTGCAGTGAGCTGCTCGACGAGCATTTTTGCCCGCGAGATCTCGCCTTGCATGGCTAATCGTTCGATCTGGAGACTCAGAATGCGGAGTCTTGGCGCAGACACTGTTGCGGCCGCGCCCTTCAGCGTATGGGCCTGTGCAGCCAGCGTGCTCAAATCGCTCTGACTGAGCAGTTGGCTCATGCGATGCAACTGCAACGGAACATCGCTGATGAATCCGGCTAAGACCTTCTTTGCGAGGGCCTCGTCCCCGGAAAGCCGGGCGAGCAACTCAGCCCGATCGAAAACTACGTCACAGCCGCGATTATCATCTGGAGTCGGACCGCTCGTTACCTTTTCATCTGGAACGGCGGGGAGCCATTTTTTGAGCGCTGCGACCAGACGCTGCTGTTCGATTGGTTTTGACAGATAATCGTTCATTCCGGCAGAAATACAGCGCTCGCGATCTCCCTTCATGGCTCGCGCGGTCATGGCAATGATGGGTATCTCAGGATCGCGGGTTCCTGTCGACGCTAGCCGGATGCTCCGCGTTGTTTCATAGCCGTCCATACCGGGCATTTCGCAATCCATAAGAACCAGGTCATGTTGCGATTCCCGAAGCGCTCCGAGAGCCTCGATTCCATTCTGGGCAATGTCGACCTGGCAGCCGAGTTTCTGAAGAATAGCTCTCGCAACCTGCTGATTGGCGAGGTTGTCTTCCACCACAAGAATTCGTGGCTTCACGGAATACCCGTGCGTTCCAGGGGCGGCGCCGGTGTCTTGGGACGGATTGGTAGTATCGCAAGACTGTTGCCCGAGTGCTTGCTCGATTGCTGTATGCAGGGCTTTTTCCCACACCGGCTTAAAGAGTCGCCCGGCGAACCCCGCTTTCCTAATAGAAGCAACATCCATCTCCTGCCCAATCGGGAGCATGAGAATCAGTTTGGTGTCTTTAAGTTCGGGATCCGATGCGATCAGCTTTCCGATCTGTTCCCCGCTTGCGCCAGGCATTTTCCAATCGAGCAGCACGATTCGATACGGATCGTTGTCTTCCAGCGCGGATCGGAGCATCCCTGAAACGAAATCGGCATTCGCGATTTCCTCAGCGCGATATCCAGCGGGTGCGAGCAGTGAATGGAGCAGAGCGCGGCTGGTGGCATTGTCATCCACCACCAGGACCCGATGTGAATGGAGTGGCGAGAGGGAATTGTTCGGGAGAACCGGCAAGGCCGGCGAATGCCTCTCGAAGGTGATGGTGAACCAGAAAATAGAACCTGCTCCTGGAGTGCTGTGAGCGCCGATTCGTCCACCCATCAACTCGACGATTTGCCTGGCGATGGTCAATCCCAAACCCGTGCCGCCATATTTCCGCGTGATCGATCCGTCCGCCTGGACAAAAGGCGCAAAGAGTAACGGGACTTGTTCCTCGGAAAAACCAATTCCCGTATCTTTCACCCTGAACCGCAAGGTCGCAGTTTGTTGATACTCGGCCTCTAGTTCGATCGTCAGGCTGATTTCACCCTCAGTTGTGAATTTGACGGAATTCGCAAGGAGGTTAGAGATGACTTGCCTCAGCCGTGCAGGATCGCCACGCAGGGCGTCGGGGACTTCCGCCGCCACGCTGCAGAGCAATTCGAGATTCTTCTTATGCGCTTCAATGGCGCTCACCTCGATGGTCTCCCGCAGGAGATCGCGAAGACCGAAATCGTTCACTTCCAGAGACAATTTGTGGGCTTCAATCTTGGAGAAATCGAGAATATCGTTGATAACCGTCAGGAGCGCCTTGCCACTCGATTGCGCCAGTTCTGCATATTGGCGTTGTTCCGGAGATAGCGGCGTCTCCAGGAGCAGCGAAGTCATTCCGATTACGCCGTTCATGGGCGTGCGGATCTCGTGGCTCATGTTCGCCAGGAATTGGCTTTTGGCTCGATTGGCAGCTTCCGCGGCTTCCTTGGCTTTAGCGCACTCGTGTTCCGCTAACTTTCGTTGCGTAATATCGATGCAACTTCCTTCCACGAACGGTGGCGAATCCTCGTTCTCCACCCAACCTGCATTTTCCAGCACCCACAAGTTGTTACCGTCTTTGCGTTTGAAGCAGACTTCAATATTCGTGAGCGATCGCTTTTCTTTCAGAGCCTGCCACTTAGCCTCCGCTTCGGCTGGGTCAAAAAATACGTTCAGACGGGATAATCCGATCAGTTCCGAGCCGGTTGCATACCCAAGCATGCGCGCATACGCGTCGTTCGCCGCCACGATCGTCCCATCTTCAGCGTAACGAAAAACCCCCGCGAGATTTCGTTCGAACAGCATCCGGTAGAGCAGCTCCGATCGTTTGAGAGCTTCTTCGGCGCGCTTGCGTGGGGTAATGTCCATGACGGAGGCAATTACGCCCAGCGTTGTGCTCTGCTCGGATCGCAGCGGGAAAAATCTGCACAGCCAGTAGTGCTCTTGATTGGTATTTGGGTCGATGCGTGGAATTTCCACATCGAGAACAGCTTCTCCGGAGCCGATAACCTGGTGGCATATTCTGGCCATTTGGTCCGGAAGCAGTAGGGAAGCTTCCGTTGATCCGTTTCCCAGCAATTCCTCCAGGGGTAAGCCAAGGATTGTGGCGAACCGCTCGTTGATACGCGTGACGCGGAAGCGTCTGTCGACAAAAATCAGCCCGATTGGCGCGTGCCGATAGATCTGTTGCAGTTCGGCTAAATGCTTTCGTACATCGCTTTCATAGAGGAGGCAGGTGTTTTCGTTTACCGCCATGCGTAAGTGGACGGGAGTAACTCCGGGCGTGGAACTGGACGCTGTACTCGAATCGGTCCTGGTCCCCGCGCCAACTTCGCCAGGGTACGAATCCGTTTGCTGTTTATTGGGAGCCATTGATGGGAACCATTGACTCGCTACTTAATCAGTTTCCCAAGCGCTGCGATCAATTGATCCGAATTGAAAGGTTTGACGATCCAGCCCGTAGCGCCTGCCTTTCGGCCGGCGTCCTTCTTCTGAGCCTGAGACTCCGTGGTAAGCATCAGAATCGGCACGTAACTGTACGCCGGAAGTTTTCGCAGTTCGGTGATCAATTGAATTCCATCGAGATTCGGCATATTGAGATCGGTAATCACGAGATCGAATTTATCCTGCCCCGCCTTGTCGAGCCCGTCTTTGCCATCTACCGCATCTACCACGGCGTAGCCGGCGCTTTGCAGGGTGAAGCTGACCATTTGGCGCACGCTTGAGGAATCATCCACGGCTAGAATTTTCTTCATCGAATTCACCTGGCAAAATTGTCACAAATGATTCAACCAAACTGGTCAAGGTACCGTTTCAGAACATCTCAACACTGTTACCCTCCAACGACTGGACCGGTACGGCACTCGTGGTGCCCCTCAGCACCGCGCTCATCACTCTTGTCTCTGCCTCTGTCGTGTAAAGCCCGCTGAAAAGTTGTTCAACCTCCAGGGGGTCGTATTGACTAACGGTCTCCGAGTAGCATTCTTCTAATCGGCAGATCATAGCTGCGACTTGTGTCTGAGCAGTATCGAGATGGACAAGGGACCCAGTGAGCCGGTTCTTGGTGGCGTCGAATTGCGCTACTTCGGTCCGCATTCGTGCTGTCAATGCTTGCATCTCTTCGGCCGCCTTGGCCACAAACGTTGCCACGCCATTCACCTGTTCGAGTCTCGTCTCTGTTTGGGGTTGGTCTTCACCGGTCAGTGCCGAATTCGCGTCACTGAAAACACCGGTGGTTTCGTGCATACTCTGATAAATTCCGGCTATCTGTTCGATTGTTCCGCGAAGCCCGTCGGCGATGCCGCTCCAGTCGGCGGCGAGTCCGGCGATCAATTTCGCAATTGCGGAGACACCAGAACCCCTACGGCCGAGCTGTTTTGCTTCGATCCGGGAGTTGAATGTGAGCAATTTGAGCCGATCGCGGATGGCCTGGGATTGTTCCATGTGCCGCGTTGCCAAGCCGCGCAAGTCATCCAGGCCAGCGAGGTTCTGTTGAATTCTTACGCCGCAGCGTTGGCTTTCCCGTTGCAAAGATTCCAATCGATTCAGTGGCACCGTCAGCTCACTCAGTTGCCTTAGGATCGCTGGGGGCACATCAGCTAGTTCCGCTGCACTCAGGCTCTGAATGCCGACCATGCAGCGGCTGATCTGCGAAATCCAAGCCACCACTATTTCTTTAATCATGCGCAATTGAGCAGCCTGTATGCGGAGCCCCGCGTAAGCGATCGGCAAACTTGTCCCGTTCGTCGCATCGTCGCCAGAAACCTTAGGTAAAATGATTTCAAGCGACCGCTGCACATGCTCAATCTGCTGCCGGGTGATGTCATGAGCCTGGACCGCTGTTATTACGCCCGCGATTTGCTGCGCGGTGTCCCGAGCGCCGCGGTTGAATTGTTCCGGAATCTGGGATAATTGGGCCAGGCTGCTCTCGATGGTCTTCAGCGCTAGCACCAGATCATCTTCCATTTGCCGCACTTCCGCTTTCAAGTAAGGCAGCTCGATAGCGACAGCTTTGAATGTCTCGTCGACGGTGCGCTTGCGTTTTTCGATATAGGCTGTCAGTTCGAAGGTCTGCTGCAGAACGGCAGCGGAAAAATCCGAGAGTTCCTTCGCGAGCAGGCGAAATTCGTTCTCACTTCCGCCAATGCAAATGGCCTCGATGTTAGTCAACATGCTAAGGGCCTTCAAATGGCTGGCGATGTTTTCCTGCTGGTGAGTAATGGCCCAAACCTGCTTGAGCAAATCGCCTTCCGTTTGGAGCTTTTCTAAAGCGGTGGTTGCAGCGTTGAGCCGAGCTTCCTGGAGGCTCTTGCATTGGAGGCAATGCCGTTGCAATTCGGAAAGCACGGAATCGAGGGCCGCCGCATTCACATCTTCTACGATGGAGGTGGCTCTGGCGAGAACAGTATCGGTCTCGTGGGCGAGCTGTCTGAACGCCTGCGACGCGCAATTGACGTCCGACTCAGTTCCTTCCGCGAAACGGCCCAACGCCGCCTGGGCGCTGGAGATCGCCGTCGTGAAATCCGCATTTTCAAATGTTGTAGTCACTCATGGCGCCATTCGTTCGATCATTTCGCCTGGGCAATAATTGCGCCGGCAATGGATTCCAAGGGAAGTATGCGGTCAACCGCCTTTCGCTTGATGGCTTCGTTAGGCATGCCGAACACCACGCAAGTCTGCTCGTCTTGAGCGATCGTCACGGCTTTCGCTTGTTTCATCTCCAACATGCCATTCGCGCCGTCATCGCCCATGCCGGTTAGGATTACGCCTACCGCATTTTGACCGGCGTATCGAGCGGCTGACCGGAATAGCACATCGACGGACGGACGATGCCGCGAAACCAGAGGTCCCTCGCGTATCTCTACGTAGTAGCGCGCGCCGCTGCGCTTGAGCAACATGTGGCGATTGCCCGGGGCGATCAGCGCGCGTCCTCGCAGAACAGTGTCGTTCGGCTCCGCTTCCTTCACCGTTATTTGGCACAGGCTGTCCAATCGTTTGGCAAAAGCTCGCGTGAACATCTCGGGCATGTGCTGCACGATCACCATGCCCGGCGCATTTGGCGGCATAGCTTCGAGTAAAACCTTGAGAGCCTCGGTTCCACCGGTAGATGCTCCAATGGCGACGACTTTATCCGTGGTTTCAACCATTGCGCCGGTGGGCTTGGAAATCACGGCATCGGCGTTCAGCTTAGGCTCGGCGATTCTTTGAACGGAGCGCGGGCGTACACGAGCTCCCGCTGCGGCCTTCACGGTTTGGCACAGCATCACACGTGAATCTTCCAAGAATTGTTTACTGCCGATGCGTGGTTTCGCGATGATATCGACAGCGCCGTATTCGAGCGCTTGCAACGTACTTTGGGCCCGTTCCTCCGCTAGACTCGAACAGATCACCACCGGAATCGGATGCTGCGACATGATTTTTTGCAGAAAGGTCAGCCCGTCCATGCGCGGCATCTCGATATCGAGCGTGATTACATCGGGAGTTCGCTCCCGCATCCGCTCGGCTGCAACAAAAGGGTCTGCCGCCGTGCCGATGACCTCGATTTCCGAATCGCTCGAAAGGACATCGGATAGCGTTTGACGGACCACAGCGGAATCGTCCACGATCAGCACGTGAACTTTGGAATTGCTCATGACGCAAGTTCCGCCAGCAATTTCCGCTGTTGCGAGTCCCAGGTGGAAAGACGCTTCAGAAAAACGTAGCCGGTATCGGTATGAAATTGAATCACCCGGCCGGAATTTCCGCCGAGGTCGAACGCCGCTATTTTCAGCGACTCTCGTCGCAGGATGTCCAGAGCTGCCTGGCAATTCAGATGTCCCACCGTTGGTTTCCGGGGAATCGATCGTCGAACAGGAAGAACGTCGCCGCCTCCAAACACCTTGATCTGTAGCTCACCTGGCGCTGCTCCGAGCCTTTCAATTCGCCGGAGCAATTCAAGAATCGCAAAATCCAGGTATCGAAAGCCTTCTGGAGCCTGCACTCCTGCAGGGCATTTCGGAAGAACACCATGGCAAAGTGCGCCGACGCCAATCCGCGAATTCCAGAACGTCACACCGACGCAGGAACCCAATATCGTTCGCAGAATGTGCGGACGGCGTACGAGCTGAATTTCTCCGGGTTGCACATGGACCTCTGGCAGCTCAATTTCGACGTCGGCCATCAGTTTTCCTGTAGAGCGCCGGCGCCACCGGGATCAAAGGCAGGTCCATCTGGTGGAGGCTCTCCGAATGACCCAGGAAAATGTAGCCGCCATCGACAAGTTTTTCCGCCAGCTTGCGAAAGAGCTGCTCTTGCGTTGGCCGGTCGAAGTAGATCACTACGTTGCGACAGAAAATGCAGTCGGCCAATTCGCATGCGGAGAATGTGCCCATCAGGTTCAGTTGACGAAACTCCACGAGGTCGCGTATTTCGGGAACTACTCGGACCAGCTCTGAGTCAGGATCGCGGCTGCGCATGAAGTATTTCCGTCTGAGCTCAGAAGGGACGGGTAGTATCGCGTCCGAGCTGTATATCCCGCGAACAGCTTTTTGAAGGATCGCCGTCGAAATATCTGTCGCCAGAATTCGGAAACGAAAGGACGGTCGTGCCACACGGTATTCGCTCAGCAGCATCGCTAATGTGTATGGTTCCTCACCGCTCGAGCAGCCCGCGCTCCAGATCAACAAATCCCGTGAGCCTTCTTTACCCGCTAGTAGCTCCGGAATGGCTTTCGAAATGAGAAAGTCAAAGTGCACCTTTTCGCGGAAGAACTCGGTTTTATTAGTTGTCACAACGTCGATCAGATGCACCATCTCTTGCGCGCCGCGTTCGCCTCCGGCAAACACGTAGTCGCAATATTGCCGGTAGGAACTCAATTTCAGTTGAGCCATGCGCCGCCTGAGACGGCTCTCCAGCATGATTTTCTTCTCAGCGCCGAGTTTTATTCCCGACCGGTCGTAAATCACGCTGCAGAGCTGGGCAAAATCACGGCTGGAAAGAGTCTCACCTTCACGGCGAGCGTGCTCCGGAGAATCAAGCAGTGGTTTCGGCAAGGGCTGCGCCTTCCGCGTTTCGAACGGTTGAAAGCTCTTCGGCTGAAAAGACGCGGTCAATGTCCAGGATCACCACAAATTGACTTTCCCTTTTGCCCATTCCTTTGATGAAATCGGTTTGGATCTGCGTGCCGATTCGCGGCGCCGGCTGAATCTGGTCCGGCTCGAGGTCGATCACTTCCTCCACCGAATCCGCCAAGGCGCCGATAATTGCCGTTTCTCCTTCCAATAAAACTTCCACTACCACGATGCAGGTGTTCGTAGTCCGCTGCGTTTTCGACATTTGGAAGCACAGGCGCAAGTCAACCACCGGCACCACGCTTCCGCGAAGATTGATCACGCCGCTCATGAATTCAGGCGTGCGCGGGATCTCCGTGATCACCGTCAGGTCGAGAACCTCGCGAACCTTCGCCACATCGATTCCGAACACTTCATTTCCTAGCTTGAACGTCAGGTACTGCCGTGCTTCCGTGATTTCGCTGACTGTCACGATCGCCTCCTTTGCGTCGTTTCTGTAGCTACTCCATGACGCGCCTTAAAAGCGTTCGAATTCCTTGTCCAGGCTGTCTTCCTTGTCTTTCATCTTGAGATCGACTCCGGATCGTGTGACAGGCTTGGCTGGGGACGGCGGCACCGTCTGTCCATTGGGTCGTTGACCCTTGCCTGCACGCGCTTCTGGCCGGCCCGTTCGATGGGAAGCGGCTTGTGCCGTTCTCGCCGGACCGCTGTCACCTGTATTGAAGAATCCCAGCGCGCTCATCATTTGATCTGCCTGGCCGGTCAATTCTTCTGTTGTCGATGCCATTTCCTCGGAAGCCGAAGCGTTCTGCTGAATTACCTTTTCGAGTTGCTGCAATGCCGTGTTGATCTGCTCGGCTCCCGTGTTCTGCTCCTTGCTGGCCGCGGTAATTTCCTGCACCAGCTCCGCGGTTTTTTGGATGTCCGGAACCAGTTTTTCTAGCATCTCGCCGGCTTTTTCGGAGACTTTCAGCGTGCTGCCGGAAAGTTGATTAATTTCGCCCGCGGCCTTCTGGCTGCGTTCCGCGAGCTTCCGCACCTCCGCTGCCACAACAGCGAATCCTTTGCCATGCTCGCCTGCACGCGCCGCTTCGATGGCCGCATTCAGGGCCAACAGGTTTGTTTGACGGGCAATTTCCTCGATGATGGAAATCTTGCTGGCAATTTCCTTCATGGCCGTTACCGCTTCCGCCACCGCGCGCCCGCTTTCCTCGGCGTCTTTGGCTGATTTGTTGGCGATTTTGTCGGTTTGCTGGGCGTTGTCTGCGTTTTGCTTGATGTTGGAGACCATTTCCTCCATCGAGGATGATGCCTCTTCGGCGGAGGCTGCTTGCGTGGTCGCGCCGTTCGAAATTTGTACCGAGGCGGTACTGATCGACTGGCTTGCCGCGGTCACTTCGCTGGCGATGCTTCGGACCTCCGATACGGTTTTCGTCAAACCGCTCACCATCCCCGACAATGCCTGCATCAGCTTGTCGTTCTGCGAACGATCCTGGACGCGAATCGTAAGATTGCCCTGGGCAATTTCTTCCGCCGCGTGGGTTATTTCGTTCATCGCTGTGATCAGAGTATTCAAATTGTCTTTGATGGCATTGAAGTCGCCGCGATAGGAATCGGTGATTTGGGATGGAATATCGCCCTTGCTGATGCGATCCACATAATTGGCCGCTACATTCAGAGGGGTAATCACCGCATCGAGAACGCTGTTCACGCCCCGGACGATTTCCGCATACGCGCCGCGGAACTGTTCGTGGTGCCCGCGTTCCGATAATTGGCCCGCATTCGAAACTTCCGTCAATCGTACGAGTTCTTTCTGCAAACCCTGCAAGGCCGCGGCGACATTGTTCACCGCCTGCTTCATCTTTTCATGGTCGCCCTTGTAAGCCTGTGTGATGAGCTCGTCGATTTTGCCGGCGGAAATCTGTGCGAGGATTCGATTGCCTTCACCGATGGGCAGCAGAATGGCGTCCAGCATGGTGTTCACGCCGCGCACGATTTCAGCATAGGAGCCTTGGAACTGATCGGGTTTACCGCGTTCGGATAGTTGGCCTTCTTTGGAAGCGTCTGTCAGCCGCACAAGCTCTTTCTGCAAACTCTGCAGCACAATGGCGACGTTGTTTACCGCCTGCTTCATTTTTTCGTGATCGCCTTTGTAGGTTTGCGCGATCAATTCGTCGATTTTGCCGCTGGAAATCTGCCCCAGGATCCGGTTACCTTCGCCAATGGGCAGCAATATTGCGTCCAGCATGGTGTTCATGCCGCGCACGATTTCGGCATACGCGCCTTGAAATTGATCGTGCTTGCCGCGTTCGGATAGCTGGCCTTCTTTGGAGGCCTCGGTTAGCCGCACAAGCTCTTTCTGCAAGCTTTGCAGCGCCATGGCGACGTTATTCACTGCCAGCTTCATCTTTTCGTGGTCGCCCTTATAGGTGTGAGTGATCAGCTCGTCGATTTTGCCGCTGGAGATTTGCGCGAGAATACGGTTTCCTTCCCCAATGGGCAGCAGAATGGCGTCGAGCATGGTGTTCACGCCTCGAACGATTTCCGCGTATGCGCCTTGGAACTGCTCTGGCTTGCCGCGCTCGGCGAGTTGGCCCTCTTTCGAAACTTCTGTGAGCCGGGCCAGTTCTTTTTGCAGTCCTTGCATCACCACAGCGACGTTGTTGACCGCCGCCTTCATTTTTTCGTGGTCGCCCTTATAATTTTGGGTGATCAGCTCATCGATCTTGCCGCTGGAGATTTGTGCCAGCACGCGATTCCCCTCACCAATGGGCAGCAGGATGGCGTCCAGCAGAGTGTTTATGCCCTTCATGGCATCGCGGTAGACTCCCTGAAATTGCTCTGATTTGGCTCGTTCGTGCAGGCGTCCTTCCTGCGAGGCCTCCACCAAACGCTCAATTTCGCGGGATACGAGCGTCATCTGCGAATCGTCGTGGCGCGTCCCCGCACCCGAATTCGGCCGCTTACCGTGGCCGTTTCCTGCGGAACGGTGACCTTGTTTTTCGTCCAGCGTGATCGTACTTGCCATAAGTTCATCTCCTTTTAACTGTAGAATCTTTTTTCTTATGCTACTGTCTGCGAAAAAGGACTTGGAATGCGTGCGCGCCCATCGCGCCCGGTAGTGTTGATCATTGCCTGCGCCAACCGATGCACGTCCAAAATCAGGGCTACCGTTCCATCCCCTAAAATCGTTGCGCCGGAAACGATTTGAACGTTGCGATAGAGCGCTCCCAGATTCTTGATGACCGTCTGGTGATCTCCAAGAACCTGATCCACCACGAAACCGAATCGGCCATGTTCGGTTTCGGCCACCATCACCTGTTCGCGCTCCGGCCTGTCTGTGCGCATTTGCAGGTATTCGCTGAGACGAATGTAAGGAATGATCTCGCCGCGGATATTCGCAAGGTGTTTGCCGTCGGCATCTTCCACGTCTTTCCGCGTGAGCTCGATGCATTCAAGAGTGTTTGCCAGCGGCAGAACGAATCGCGCTCCTCCCACCCGCACCAGAAGCCCGTCGATGATGGCTAGCGTCAACGGCAACCGAAGCGTCACGGTCGAGCCGAGGCGAGGCTGGCTCGCAATCTCGATGCTTCCACGGAGCGCCTCGACATTCCGCTTGACCACATCCATTCCCACGCCCCGGCCGGAAACATCGGTTACCTCGCGCGCGGTTGAAAATCCCGGCGCCAGGATCAGCGAAAATATTTCCGGTTCGCTCAGCCGCGCGTCTGCCGCGACCAGGCCCTTTTCGATAGCTCGCGCCCGCACCGCTTCGCGATCGATTCCATTTCCGTCATCGGAGATGCAGATCAACACCTGCGCGCCGGCGTGTTTGGCGGACAAATGAATCGTCCCGGTCACCGGTTTACCAGCGGCCCGGCGCGATTCCGGCGCTTCAATCCCGTGATCCATGCTGTTGCGGATCAAATGCATGAGCGGGTCGTTCAACTGATCGATCACCGTCTTGTCCAGCTCCGTGTCGCCACCCTCGAAAGTCAGCTCCACTTCTTTATGCAGGCTGCGTCCCAGGTCGTATACCAGCCTCTTGAAGCGCTCGAAGGTGGACTTCAACGGCATCGTCCGGATGCTCATGGAGTTTTCCCGTAGCGACGCGGTCAGGCTCTCGATCTCCTCCGCCACGGACTGCATGTCGCGGTCTTCGCTGCGCAATGCAATCTCACCAAGGCGCGCCTGCACCGTCACCAGTTGGCCCACCAGATCCACGAGTTGGTCGAGCTTGATCGCTGCCACCCGAATGCTCGCGGCAGTCTCCTTGTCGCTGGCGCGGCGCCCTTCGCTCGCCCGCCGCTCCACAGGCGCTGCCGTAGCGCTCGCCGCAACTACGGCTTGCCCCTCAACGGCAGGCTCAACGTTCAGCTCGCAGCAATCCTCCACGAAAATGAACACATCGCGTATCGCTTCGACCGTCGCCGCGGTCCCGAGCGTGCAGTTCCACGAGACATAACAGCGCTGTGGGTCCAGCTCCGCCAATTGCGGGATGTCTTCCGTTTGAGCCGTGACCTTCAGTTCACCCAGCTTGCGCAATTCGCGAAGTAGCACGAACGGATTCGATCCGTTCCGGGCAAATTCTGGTTTTGGGTTGAAGCGGATGTGCCATTTCGGAGAACCGCTCCACGAAGCTGCCGGCGTCGTTTCCGGCGCCTCAACCGTCTTTTTCGCTTCGGCAGTTTCTTCTGCTCCGCAGAGCTCCCGCAATTTCTTCAGGATCTGCTTGGAAACACTGGCCTCGGCGTGGCCCCGTCCGGCAGTCTCTTCCAGCATCGTCTTGATCTGATCGACGGCTGCCAGCGACAAGCTGATCAGGTCGGAACTCACCGCCAGCCGGTTACTTCGTACCTGGTCGAACGCGTTCTCTACGTGATGCGTAAATGAGGAAATTTCATCGAACCCGAACATCGCTCCCGAGCCTTTGATTGTATGCAGGGCGCGAAAAGCCCTGCCAATCAGCTCGGCGTCCACTGGATTCGCGTTCAGCTCGAGGAGCGTCGATTCCAATTCCGTCAGGACCTCGCGAGCTTCTTCTTGAAAAGCTTGCTTGTACTTGTCTATGGACATTTCGTTAGTCGACAGGAATTCAGTTCAGTTGTGCAGGCGGTGCCGTCGCCGATTCCAGAAAGGCGTCGAATCCTGCATCGCGAATCGTTGAGGTGATTTCTTCTGGTACAGCGCCAATGACCGTAAATGAGATGCCTTCTCTCCGGCTTTCCCGTCCGGCAGCCCACAGAAGCTGCACGGCAGTGATATCCATGTCTGTTACCCCGGCGAGATCGAGGCGCAGCTCTTTGTGAGACAGCAGCGCGTCAAGCAGCGCCTGCTTCAAATCCGCGGCATCGGAAATGTCCACGTTTGCCTGCAGGTTGATAACGCACTGGGTCTCATTTACCGCGGAAGTTATGGACACGTTGTATGGCTCCAATCAGTGTTCCGTTTCGGCGCTTACAGTTTTGTTTGTTAGCCGTGTGCTTACTCACAGTGGAGGTAATCGGACAAATGCAGCCCGCCCTTTAAACGCGGTTGGGGTCGGGAGCGGTGGCAGTGAGTCGTAATTGCTGGATGGTCTTACAGCGTCCTCAGTGATGTCAGAAATAGAAGCGCGATCGTCGTGCGGATGTAGGAAAAGTAGGCGATGCGGGAGGCTTTTTGATGGTGGGCGGTGAAAGATTTGAACTTTCGGCCTTCCGGGTGTAAACCGGATGCTCTAACCGCTGAGCTAACCGCCCATCGATGACCAGCCAGAAAGGAGCCAGCTAAAGAAGATTACGCAAGCGGCGCAGCCTGTGTCAAACGCAGCAAAGTGCGCTGGACTTCAGAGAATAATCAGAGAGGAGTGAAGCAGTGTTAGACCTGTTGATGCGCGACGAGTTCAGGCGTTTCCTGAGTTTCCATGAGACGCGCGATTCTCATCGGTTGCGGCGAATAGCGCCGCTTCAGCCAGATAATCAGTCCGCCGAGTACACCCAGCGGCAGCACGCTCATCATGATCGTCATTTTCAGGTAGGTCCCAGAGGTCCTGGGATCCGCCAGGATGCAAATGGGGCAGGCTTGTGCCACCCCCGCGGCCAGAAGCCCAATAGATCCGCCCGAAATGAACCGGCCCGTCAGTTTCATGATCCCCACCTCACAAATAGACCCGAACATAAATAATAGGCCACAACAGCACTACGAAATACCAGAATACCTGCGTCGCGGTGAACACTTCTGGCCTTAGCGTTCCCCGGCGTAACTGAGTATAAACCCATCCGAGCGCGACAATCGCCGCCACTGCGTGAAGCGCGTGCGTGCCCACGATCAGATAGAAAAACGATCCGTGCGAGCTTGATGTCAGCGTCAGCCCCTCGCGGATCAGCCTTACCCACTCGACTCCCTGCAGGCAAACAAAAGAACCTCCGAGGAAAAGCGCCGCTTCCAGGTAATGCTGCGCGGTTTTTCGCGCTCGTGGAAGATAGCGATTCGCCAGCCACAGCAGCACACCACTCGCCAGCAGGGCAGCGGTATTGATCGCGGTTCGGCCCACAGGCAGGCGCGGTTGCCCTGGTGGAGGCCACATGCCCGCCATGGCCGAAGCGCGCGCGATGGTGTGCGCGCTGATCAGGCCGGCGAAAAACATCACTTCAGCCGCCACAAAAATAATCGTTCCCAGCACCGCGTTCGGCACTCGGCGCGCGTCGGAATGGCTGCCCAGCCGCAGCGCGAATTCCATCGCCGGGCTGGGAGAATTACTCATGCTTCCCGTCGCCATGCGATCCCGCTTGGATTGCTCGTTTGGCCGCATAGTTGTCCCAGTGCAGTCCCTGGTGCCGCATGATGTCGGGCGCTACTCCCGCAAATAGAATAGCGAGAAAGGCCAGGCAGGTGATCAACAGATACTTTACCCAGCGCCGCTCCACATTCACGTGCATGAAATTTTTCGCCACCATGTACGCCTTGATCACCGCAATCCCGAACGCGGCAAATAGCACCAGCAACCGGATTCGAGTGAGCGGCCCCAGCACGCTGATGATCAGCAGGACCACCAGAATCGCCCAGACCTTCACGTAATTCCCATGGTGGACGTGATCTTCCGTCTCTGGTTCGGAATGAACGGCTATGTTTTGTGCGCTGTGGCTCACTTGTTTATCTCACTTGGCGATGTAGAGCAGCGGAAACAAAAATATCCAAATAATGTCGACGAAATGCCAGTACAAGCCGATGCATTGCACCCGTGGCAGATTTTCGTTCTTGGCCACATCCACCGCAAACACCAGCATGATGATCAACCCGGCGAGCACGTGCAGCGCATGCAGGCCGGCCACGGTGTAATAAAAGGACCAGAATCCGCCGGAGGCCAGCACGAAACCTTCGCGGATTTCGTGCGTCCACTCAAGCCCTTTGATCGTAAGGAACACCAGGCCGCCCAGGGCAGTGAGCCGCAGAAACTTCGCGGCCTTGGGACCGTCGTGGGCGTCGGCAGCCTTGTGCGCGAGCACCGCAAACAGGCTCGAAGTGAGCAGCACGAACGTATTGGTCGCGCCAGCCGCCGTGTTCGTGTGTGCCGCGGCGATGCCCCATTCCGGATGCGCCAGCCGGTGCATCACGTAGGACGCCAGCAGCCCACCAAAAATGAAAATTTCAGATGCGATTACCCACCAGGTCACCAGCCGCGCGGTGGGAATCCCGGTAACGCTTCGAAGGTTGGCAATGGATCGCGCCGTTGTGCTCATAGCGCGCCCTCTTCGAGCGGAGTAATCGGTGCGTTCTGCGGCCAGTAATCTTCCTTGCGCCCCGGCGTGGCGTATTCATACGGCCCGCGATACACCGTGGGAAGCTCGGCGAAATTCCCGTGCGGCGGAGGGGAGGGAACTGTCCACTCGAGGGTGTTCGATAGCCACGGATTCTCGCCCGCGCGCTCTCCGTGCTTCAGGCTCCAGAAAAAGTTGAACAGGAAGAAAACCTGGAAGGTCATCAGGATCATCACGCCAATCGTCGACAATTCGCGCAAGTGCTGCAACTCAGGCCGCATCTGTTCGGGGAACAGCGCGTAATCGTAGATGCGCCGCTGATCGCCGGCGGCTCCGGTAATGAAGAGCGGCAGGAAAATCAAGTTGAACGCGATGATGGTGCCCCAGAAATGTATCTTCCCGAGCGTCTCGTTCAGCATCCGCCCGAACATCTTCGGATACCAGAAGGTCAGTCCGGCAAACATCCCGATGATGGCGGAAGGAAAGAACGTGTAGTGAAAGTGCGCCACCACGAAATAGGTGTCGTGGAAGTAGATGTCCGCGCCCGACGCTCCCAGAAAAATTCCAGTCACGCCGCCGATCAAGAATTCAGCGATGAATGACAAAGCCCAAAGCATCGGCGTGGTGAACTGTATCGACCCGCCGTACAAGGTGGCGATGTACACGAAAATCATTTCGGTGATGGGCACCGAAATCAGCAGCGTGGTGATCGTAAACACATTGGCCATGCGTGGATCGATGCCCGCGATGAACTGGTGATGCGCCCATACCACGAAGCTCAGAACCGCGGTGGCCCAGGTGGTGTACAGAATGGTGCGGTAGCCGAAAAGCTTTTTGCGCGCAAACACCGTGATGATTTCAGCCACGATTCCCAGCGCCGGCAGCAGCACCACGTAAACTTCCGGGTGCCCGAAGAACCAGAATAGGTGCTGCCACAGCAGCGGATCGCCGCCGCGTCCCGGATCGAAAAAGCCCGTGCCCAGCCGTTGATCGAAAAGCAGCATTATTGCGCCGGCGATGAGCGGTCCCACCGACGCCATGAATAGAACGCTCGCGATCACAATCATCCACACAACCACCGGGATGTCCCACATGCGCATCCCCGGCGCTCGCCCATTCATCGTGGTCACAATGAAATTCAGCCCGCCCAGCAGGAAAGCGACAAACTCCAAAGCCACCGCTACTAGCCAAAGCGTCGATCCCAGCGGCGTCAAATTGTAAATGCCATTCGCCGAAAGCGGCGGATACGACGTCCACGCCCCGCCAAACGCGCCGCCCTTTACTAGAAATGAAGAAAGCAGAATCAACGCGCTAATCAGGAATATCTGGTACGACAGCCGGTTGATTCGAGGAAACACCATGTCGTCGCAGCCGATCATCAGCGGGATCAGATAATTTCCAAAGGCCGCTACCAGCACCGGCATGGCTACCCAGAAAATCATGATGCTGCCGTGAATGGTCACCAGCGCGTTATACCGGTTTGGCGTCACCAGTCCGTAGCCCGGCACTACGTGCCCGGGAAACGCGAGTTGCATGCGGAAAACGTATGCGAGATATCCGCCAATCAGCGCCAGCGCAGCTCCCGTGAACAGGTACTGCATGGCAATCATTTTGTGATCGGTCGACCACAGGTACTTGTGGAAGAAGCTCAGTTCGTGATGCCCAGGCTCGTGTCCGTGCGAACCGGCGTGGGCGTGCGCGCCAGTAGCGGGTGTTGTCATCGCCTCACCTCGGCAATCTTGGTATTGTCGCCCGCCGCGTCACCGTATGGCGCGGCATTGAACGGCGTATCGCTGGGCGGTGCGGCTCTCGCGGCCAGCGCCGGGTTCGTCACGCTCTTCATCCACGCGGCATGCTGCTGCGGCGTTTCAACAATAATCCGTCCTGCCATAAGCCCATGGCCCATGCCGCACATTTGTGTGCACTGTATGTCGAACGTACCTGTGCGCGTGGCCTTGAACCATCCGATGATCGTTCGGCCAGGAACTGCATCTTGCTTCAACCGGAACACCGGAACGGAGAAGCTGTGCAGCACGTCTCTCGACCGTAGCTCGAAGTGATAAACGGTATTCTCTTTGACGTGCAGTTCGCCCACCGTGCGGATATCGTCGGCGGTATCGAGAATCCCGTCAGGGCCGGGCTGCTGAAAGCTCCACGCCCATTGCTGGCTGAAAACCCGCACGGTCTCCTGCGCGGGCGGCAGAGTTTGCTTTACATTCATCCACACCAGAATTGCCGGAACAATAATTACCAGGTCGCAAGCAATCACCAGAAAGTGCGGGATGGTGACCCACTTTGTTAAGTGCTTCTCTTCGCCGGTAACGTACTGCGGTGCGTGGCCGTCCCTGCGGCGGAATCTGGCCATTAGCCAAAAAAGCGCCACCTCGGCAACGATCAGCCAAAAGCCAACGATGACTGCAATTAGAAAAATCAGGTGATCAATGTTCGGCGCATATGTCGAAGCACCGGTTGCAAAACGCTCCAGCATGAAAGCTCCTACCGGACCATGATCAGACTTGCCCCCACGAAAGCGGCTGCCAGGCACACGATCACCAAGAAAAGCATTCGTGCCGTCTGTTCAGCCGATGGGGCGTCGTGACTTACCGGGGACTGCGTTTCTGAACTCAAGGATTGGTTTCCTTTGTGCCTTTCAAAGTGCTGGCGTAATCTGCCAGGTCGCGAATCACTTTGTCGTTATTCAGCGCGCGGGTCATGGGCGCCATTGCTGAGCCTTCGATATCGTTCGGATTGGCTCCGCGCACGCCATTGTGAAATTTCTTCAGTTCCGTGGCCAGATACCAATCGTCTACACCCGCAAGCCGCGGCGCTTTTACCGCTTCGTTTCCGCTGCCGCTCGGTCCATGGCAACCGCTGCACAGCGCGTAACGCCGTTTTCCCGCCGCCGGATCGCCGCCCAGGATGGGCGCGTGTGGAACTTGAGGCAGGCTTGCCACATAGGCAGCCACGGCCTTCACCTCATCATCATTCGCCAGGCTCAGCGACATGGGCCGCATGCGCATTCCCTCCATGTCGTTAAATTCCGCGCCGCGAACGCCAGCCCGGAACTTGTGCAGTTCCGTTTCGATGTACCACGCGTTCATGCCGGCAATGTTCGGCGCGCCGATGGCGGGATTGCCTTCTCCCGACTCGCCATGACATTCGGAGCATGTTGCGAAAAGCTGCTTGCCGCGGGCGGCGGAGTCGGCATTCGCTTGGCAGCCGCTGAGAACCAGTCCTGAAATACACATGAGAAGCAGCCACGGGAGCGCGCGGTCAGACTGAATCTGAATGGTCTTTTTCACAAGAGACATATTTATTCGCAGGGCGAAGTCGCGAATGTTATCAGCAGTCATTACCGGAAAACAAGTGACATGCAGCTCTTTTTTGGCTCAATTTCGATCTTTGTTGAAAGTGATCCAGATCACAGCTTTCCATTGCCTCTATTGAGCGGCGGTGTACCATTCTGCACAAGTCGATGGGAGGATTTCAGGATGCTGAGTCGAAGGAAAGCTTTGATCGCTGCCGGTGCGGCCGGAATCGCCGCTATCTTCGATCGTTATGCGCCGCTTCACGCAAGCGCTTCGCAGCCATCTACTCCAGTCGACTTCGACGTGCCGCGCGGCGCCTGCGATTGCCACACGCACATCTTTGGCGATCCGCAAAAATTCCCATGGGCCGCGGGCCGCGTTTACACTCCTGAATCCGCTTCCATCGTTGAAATGCGCTCCTTGCACCGTGCGCTTCATACCGATCGTGTCGTCATCGTTCAGCCCACCGTGTACGGCACTGATAATTCCTGCACTCTCGACGCCGTAAAGCAGCTCGGCCCCGGCGCTCGCGCCATTGTTGCCATCGACGAGAAAATTTCCGACGCCGATCTCGATCGCATGCACCAGGGTGGTGCACGCGGTATTCGCCTGAATCTGGAAACGGCTGGCCAATTTGATCCGGCAGTGGCGCATCAGCGCCTCGAGAAAGCGATTGGACGCGCTAAAAACCGCCGCGACTGGCACATTGAAATCTACACGCGGCTTACGGTCATCGAAGCGATCAAGGACCAAGTACTCGCCTCGCCCGTTCCGGTTTCATTCGACCACTTCGGTGGTGCGCAAGGCGCCTTGGGAATAAGCCAGCCAGGATTCGAAACGCTGTGCAGCTTACTTAAGAGCGGAAAGGCCTACGTAAAAGTTTCGGCCCCTTACAGAAGTTCGAAGCAAGCTCCTGGTTACGCGGACGCCGCACCGCTTGCGAAAGCCTTCATCGCCGCTAATGCGGAGCGCGTCATCTGGGGCACCGACTGGCCTCACCCTCAGCAAATCCCCGGCCGGCCTGCGTCGGAAATCACGCCGCTCTATCAAATCGACGATGGGCGGGATTTAAACATGGTCGCTCTTTGGGCGCCCGATCCAGCAGTGCGCAAGAAAATTCTTGTCGATAATCCCGCGAAGCTCTACGGGCTTTGAACCGAAGCAAGCACATAAAGGATCTGCAGGAATAAAAAAGCTCGCGCTCTCCTTCAAGAAAGCGCGAGCCGTGATTTCCCGATTCTTCCGAACTTTTACTGGCCGTGCACCTGCTCTTGTTCAGATACCTGCGCTTTCAGTTGCTGCAAGTCTTCCTTCGTTCGGAAAGTCATCTTCGCAACCTTCCGCGTTCTGGAATAGGGCAGAATCACTTGCAGATGCCCGTCTTTTTCCAGCAAGGAAACGTAGCGCGTCTCTGCACCTAGCGTGGGGAACGGATACTCGGTCCACTTGTTCGCTTTCGGATCGTACTTCACCACCTCGTCTCCGTTCATGATGTTCATCCACACGTTGTGCTCGTTGTCTACGGCGGCTTGGTAAGGCTGTTGAGCATCGGGCCTCGGCAGCGGAACAATGGTCACCTTCAGCGTGCGCGTATCGATCTTCGCCAGATTTCCGCCCCACCAATCGCAAGCCCAAACGATGTGGTCGTTCTTATCCGCGCCCATGCGTCGCGGCCCTTCCGCCCACGGCATGGAAGCGTTCCAGGTTGAGCCGGCGGCCTGGTACATCTTCTGTTCGTCTGCGGTGAACTGACTCTTTTCACCCGGCACTTCGGGAATGTGTACCGGAGTGCTCTGCCCAGTCTCAATGTCGCCCTTCGTCACCACATCCATATTCATCTGCGCCCACCAGCCGTTGCCGTCGCCATCGGCGGCCAGCCCGTAGGTGTTGCCAATTCCGTCCGCATCCTTATACACAGGCGATTTGAAATCCTTGAACTGCTTGGTGTCGGGGTCGAAGCGCACCGCTCCCACACCCGTCGTCACCCAGATTTTGCCTTTGCCATCCACGTCGATGGTTCCGGCAACCGTCGTCGGGCCATCCACACCCGGCGGCGGTGAATACACTTCCATCTTTTCGGTCGCGGGATCGAGCTTCACCAGCCGTCCCGGGCCGCCTTCAACGCCCGGGCTCACGTGGAACCAGATATTTCCCTGCTGATCTCTCGTGATGCCGTGTCCGTTTGCAGCCAGCCCATGCAGGCCGTCAACCTTGAACCATTTCACTTCGCCGGTCTGCGCGTCCACGCGCCCCACGCTGGCGAGCGGGTTTGGTACGTTGTAGGAAAACCAGATATTTCCGTTTAAATCCGCCTGCGCATCATGAACACCATGTGCCCCGTTCAGGCTGGACGGGGTGCCGAGTGACCAGTCGCTTCCGTTATTCGACACGTACTTGAATCCCGGCGTGGTCGTCTCGATCACTGGTACGTCGTATTCCGTGAACACCACGCGGGCCGCGTCGCCGATCGGCCGCGGACGCACCTTGAAATTCATGGCCGTTGCACCAGGTCCGCGCACCTTCGCCAGATATGGCGCCAGTTGGTTCTCGAAATAGTCGATCGGCGGCGCTGGCGGGCTGTTTGCTCCCTGATATCCGCCGCCCACATTCACTCGCTTCATCAAATTCATGATGGACGTCCAGCCGTCCGCGTCGAAGCGGTTCTGCAGAATGTAGTTTGGCTGGTGGCAGCTCGTGCAGCTATCGCGGAACACGCGCTTCAGCTTCTTGTCTTCCGGTGTTTGATCCGGCAGAGACGCCAGAATCTGGTCCCCCGTCAGTTGCCGCTCGAAATCCTTCGTCGGCTTCAAGACGAAATTCTGATGTTGGGTCGAATTCAAGTCCACATGGCCTTCCGCGAATTCAAACGTATCCGCCTGCGCCCACACGTTATATTGTCCCGACGGCAAAGGAGGGAAGTAGTAGGTTCCGCTCTCATCGGTGAACACGCTCGTGGTAACGGTCTGGCCTTCAGCCTTTGCCGAGACCGTCACGCCTCCCAGCTTTTCACCCGAAGCCGATTTAATCGTTCCCGTGAGGATCGCCCCGCTACCTGCGGCTTTTACCGGCGCGGGCGTGAAAAATTTCGGAGCCAATGCGATCGCCGCTACCGTGAGCGTTCCAGCCAACAAGAGATTGCGCATGTTCATGGCACTTCTCCTTGCGAACGAGTGGACTTTCAGTCAACAGGGCCTGCAACCCCGGCTTGCGAACTTTTTGGCGCCGGTTTTGGGACGGCTTTTAGATATTCGACGATGGCATCGATCTCAGCCGGTTCCAGCCCGTATTTGAATCCGGGCATCTTCTTTGATCCGTTCCGAATGTATTCGCGTACGGTATCTTCGTTTCCGTCCACGATCTCCTTGGAAAGCACGATCCCATACATCGGGCTCGCCGTAGGCTGTGTGTGGCAAACGCCGCAGCGCTGTTGGAAAATGCGTCTACCCAGTAATTGCGTTTTGTTGAGTTCCGTAGCTCCTGGCGCTTTGTCTTGAGCGGCAAGCGCAACAGGAAATAGTGCCAGTATGAGAAGGGAAGTGAGTGCGACGTTCTTCATTCTGCCCCCGCCAATGTTTCTTAGACGCTACCGCTTCAACGAACGTTTCCACCGCACCACGAGTCGGCGCACAAACCGGCGGTTGCGACGATATCAACCCACTTCAAAGATTGTCAATTCTATATCCCCGTTGTTTCCCGCACCCGTTATGCTCGTCACCACAACTGTCTTCGCCGCATCAAACTAAAGTGGCGCCCTATGAGATGCTCTGCGTCATCACTCTGAAATAGCGATGCAATCCATTCGTATTCTCTTGATGCCATGTTCACTTGAAATGGACTAATCTGCGGTGTCAAGGTGCCGCGATTTGCGCTATATTTTTATGGATAACAACAAATTGAATTGGATAGCCCCGGCAGGTTTCGAATCAGGCCCGCCACGGAAGGAAGTGAAATGGCTACTACTCTGTCGAATCCGTCTTCTGCTGACATAAACGATCTGGAAGAAATTTGGGAGTGGGTGGAATCCTTTGACGCCGTCCTCGAAGAGGGTGGTCCCGAACTAGCGAAACGCATCCTGCAGCAAATTCGCCGCCGTGCCCAGATGGTAGGCCTCGAAGTTCCCTTTACTGCCAACACTCCTTACGTAAATACCATCCCTTTAAGCCACCAGCCCCCCTATCCCGGCAATCAGGATATGGAGCGCCGCATCAAGAGCCTGATCCGCTGGAACGCTCTGGCCATGGTGATTCGCGCCAATCGCGTCGAGCACAGCATCGGTGGCCACATCTCCACCTACGGCTCCGCCGCCACTCTTTTTGAGGTCGGCTTCAATCATTTCTTCCGCGCCCGCACCCCGGAATTCGAAGGGGACACCGTCTATTTCCAGGGACACGCCGCTCCGGGCGTCTACGCCCGCGCATTTCTCGAAGGGCGCCTTTCGGTTGAAAAGCTCGAAAACTTCCGGCGCGAGCTCAAGCCCGGCGGCGGGCTTTCTTCGTATCCCCACCCCTGGCTGATGCCGGAATTTTGGGAGGCTCCCACTGTCTCCATGGGCCTGGGCCCGATCATGGCCATTTATCAGGCGCGCTTTAACCGCTACCTCGAGAACCGCGGTTTAAAGCCACGCACCGACGCGAAAGTCTGGGCCTTCCTCGGCGACGGTGAAACCGACGAGCCGGAGGCGCTCGGCGCTATCACTCTCGCCTCGCGCGAAGGGCTCGATAACCTGATCTTCGTCATCAACTGCAACCTCCAGCGACTGGATGGCCCCGTTCGCGGCAATGGCAAGATCGTTCAGGAGCTCGAAGCCGCTTTCCGCGGCGCTGGCTGGAACGCCATCAAGGTTGTTTGGGGTTCGGATTGGGATCCGCTCTTTGCGAAGGATACCGAAGGCCTGCTCTCCAAACGCCTCGAAAATCTCCTCGATGGTGAAGCCCAGAAGTTAAGCGTTGAGTCCGGTGCCTACGTCCGCCAGCACATCTTTGGCTCCGATCCGCGTTTGCTCGCTATGGTTGAGAACTACACCGACGAGCAGATTCGCACGCTCCGCCTGGGCGGGCATGATCCGCGCAAAGTTTACGCCGCCTATAAGGCCGCAGTCGATCACCGCGGCTCTCCCGACGGTCATCCTGGCTCGCACCATTAAGGGCTACGGTCTGGGCGAAAGCGGTGAAGGCAAGAACGTCACTCACCAGCAGAAAAAGCTCGATGAAGACGAACTGCGCCACTTCCGTAAGCGTTTTCAGATTCCCATCAATGACGACCAGGTCACCGAGGCGCCCTTCTACCGCCCGTCCGAGAACAGCCCGGAAATCGAGTACCTACAGTTGCGCCGCAAAGAATTGGGTGGCTATGTCCCGAAGCGCAGCGTTCGCTCCAAACCGCTTGTAGCCGATCACGAAGAACTCTTTCACGAGTTTTACACCGGCAGCGAGGGTCGCGAAGTCTCCACCACCATGGCCTTTGTTTCCATGCTGCGCAAAATGCTGCGCGACCCGGAAATCGGCAAGCTCATCGTGCCCATCGTTCCGGACGAAGCTCGCACCTTCGGGATGGAGTCTCTTTTCCGCAATTTCGGCATCTACAGCAGCCGCGGACAGCTCTACGAGCCGGTCGACATCCACACCCTCCTCTATTACAAGGAAGCCAAAGACGGTCAGATCCTCGAAGAGGGCATCACCGAAGCCGGTTCCATGTCCTCGTTCATCGCTGCGGGTTCGGCGTACGCCACCCACGGCATCAACACCATCCCGTTCTTCATTTATTATTCGATGTTTGGTCTGCAGCGCATTGGCGACCTCATCTGGGCCGCCGCGGACATGCGCTGCCGCGGTTTCCTGCTCGGCGGCACCGCCGGACGCACCACGCTCGCCGGTGAGGGCCTGCAGCACCAGGATGGTAATAGCCATGTGCTGGCGCTCCCGGTGCCTACGCTTCTCGCCTACGATCCGGCATTTGCCTATGAGGTCGCCATCATCATCAATGATGGTATCGAGCGCATGTACAAGAAGGGCGAGAATGTCTTCTACTACATAACCGTCATGAATGAGCCTTACGCCATGCCTGCTATGCCCGATGGCGCTCGCGAGGGAATTCTCAAAGGCATGTACCGCTTCCGTGCGGCCTCAAATCCCAAAGCCAAACTCCGCGCCCAGCTCTTCGGCAGTGGCGCCATCCTGCGCGAAGCGATCAAGGCCCAGGAGATTCTCGAAGAAAAGTTCAACGTGGCAGCGGACGTTTGGAGCGTCACCAGCTACAAATCTCTCTACTACGACGGTATTGAAGCCGAACGCTGGAATTTCCTGCACCCCAGCGAAAAGCCCCGCATACCTTACATAACTCAGTGCCTGGAGAACGCCCCCGGCGTGCTGGTGGCCGCCTCCGACTACTTGAAGACCTTGCCCAACCTCGTCAGCAAGTGGATGCCGCGACGTCTGGCTTCCCTCGGAACCGATGGGTTTGGCCGCAGCGAAGGCCGCGCCTCTCTCCGGGACTTCTTCGAAGTGGACTCGCGTTTTATCGTACTTGCCACCCTCCACGAACTGCTGCGCGAAGGCAAAATTCAAGCCTCCGTGGTCCAAAAGGCCATCGCCGATCTGAACATCAATACCGAAAAGCCGGATCCTCTGAAGGTGTAAAACATCCCGAAATACCGCGGTTTGGGCCGACTTTAGCGCCGTTTAGCCCTGCTGCCATGGGTGCCGTTTTTTGTTCGTCACCCTACATTTATCAATTCTGGACGTTCTTCCCCCGTTTTTTGGGTGACTGGAAGTGTCACCCAGCATTGCCTCCCAACTGTACGGTGGGACAGGTGCAGTCCCTACCTCCTGTCCCTATAGTCAGGATTTGCTGCGTGAAACAGGTGTTAGCAGATTCACCACGAACGTCCTACCGGGCTAGTTTGTCCGTCGATTCGGCGTGCTAGGCTGACGTTTTAGGGCGGTCCTAGTACTATCCCCGCCTCCACTACAATATCTATGTCTTCTCGCCTTGGCGAAATTCTGGTCAAAGACAGCCTGATCTCTGCGGATCAGTTGAAGCAGGCCCTCGAGCATCAGAAGAAGCACGGGGGACGCCTGGGCACCTGCCTGGTCAAGCTTGGCCTCGTCAGCGACGACGACATTACCGCCGTTCTCTCACGCCAGTACGGCGTGCCTTCTATCAACCTGAAGTTTTATGAAGTCGATCCCGCCGTCATAAAGCTCGTCCCGCAAGAGACTGCCGTCCGTTACCAGATCGTCCCGCTCTCCCGTGTCGGTTCCACCCTCACCATCGCGATGACCGATCCCACCAACGTCTTCGCCATGGACGATATTAAGTTCATGACCGGCTTCAACGTTGAGCCGGTGGTCGCCTCCGAAACCGCCATCAGCGAAGCCATCAACAAGTTCTACGGCGCGGTGGAAAGCGTCGAGGAGCTCGACAAGGTCATGAAGGACCTTGCCGGCGACGAAGAAGCCCTCGAACTGGCCGGCGAAGAGTCCGAAATGGATCTGGCCAGCCTGGAAAAGGCTGCCGAAGAAGCGCCCATCATCAAGCTCTGCAATCTGATCCTCACCGACGCCGTCAAGCGCGGCGCCAGCGACATTCACGTCGAGCCTTACGAAAAGGAATACCGCGTCCGGTTCCGCGTAGACGGCATCCTCCAGAACGTCATGGCCCCGCCGATGAAGTTAAAGGACGCCATCACCAGTCGCATGAAGATCATGGCCAAGCTGGACATCAGCGAAAAGCGGCTCCCGCAAGACGGCCGCATCATGATCAAGTACATGAAGGAGAAAAAGAAAAAGGAACTCGACTTCCGCGTCTCCACTGTTCCCACTCTCTTCGGCGAAAAAATTGTTCTTCGCTTGCTCGACAAAGAAAACCTCCGCTTGGACATGACCAAGCTCGGTTTCGAGCCGGAATCGCTGGCCAAATTCGAGCGCCAGATCCTCAAACCCTACGGCATGGTGCTGGTCACTGGCCCCACCGGTTCGGGAAAGACGAACACTCTCTACTCATCGGTTGCGCGCCTGAACACCTCGGAAACCAACATTATGACCGCCGAGGATCCCGTCGAATTCCAGCTCGCCGGTATCAACCAGGTGCAGATGAAGGAGCAGATCGGCCTGAACTTTGCCTCCGCTCTGCGCGCCTTCCTCCGCCAGGACCCCAACATCATTCTCGTCGGCGAAATCCGAGACTTCGAAACCGCCGAAATCGCCGTCAAAGCCGCTCTCACCGGTCACTTGGTGCTCTCCACGCTCCACACCAACGATGCGCCATCCACCATCAGCCGCTTGATGAACATGGGCATTGAGCCTTTCCTTGTGGCTACTTCCGTAAACCTTATCTGCGCGCAGCGTTTGGTGCGCCGCATTTGCGTGCAGTGCAAGGAACCTTTGCAGGTTCAACCGCAAGCCCTCATTGACGCGGGCTATACGTCCGATGAGTCCACCAAGGTCACCATCTATCACGGCCGCGGCTGTGCCACCTGTAACAACACTGGATACAAAGGCCGCGTCGGCCTTTACGAAGTCATGGAAATCAGCGACGACCTCCGCGAACTCATCCTCGTCGGTGCTTCGGCGATGGAACTCAAGAAAAAAGCTCTCGAACTCGGAATGATCACCTTGCGTCGCAGCGGGCTCACAAAAGTCGCTGCCGGGCAAACCACCATGGAAGAAGTCGTACGAGAAACGGTTCTGTAAGGGGGAAAGATGGCTGGCATCACACTCAGCGAACTCTTGAAAAAAATGATCGAGTTGGGAGGTAGCGACCTTCACCTCTCCACCAACAGCGCGCCTCGCGTGCGCGTGCACGGTAAGCTCCGTCCGCTCGACATGCCGCCTCTCACCGCGGCGGACACCAAAGCGCTTGCCTACAGCGTGCTCACCGATGTTCAGAAGCACCGCCTCGAGGAAAACCTTGAGCTCGACTTCTCTTTCGGCCTGAAAAGCCTCGCTCGTTTTCGAGGCAACATCTTCCATCAGCGCGGTGCCGTGGCCGCCGTGTTCCGCACGATTCCCTGGGAAATTAAGGGCTTCGATCATCTCGGTCTTCCTGCCATCGTGCGCACGCTTTGCGACAAGCCTCGTGGCCTGGTCCTCGTCACCGGTCCCACCGGCTCCGGCAAATCCACCACTCTCGCCGCCATGCTTGACAAGATCAACAGCGAGCGCGACGAGCACATGATCACCATCGAGGACCCTATCGAGTTCCTCCACAACCACAAAAAATGCCTCGTCAATCAGCGCGAAGTCCACTCCGACACGCATTCGTTCGCCAACTCTCTCCGCGCCGCGCTCCGCGAAGATCCCGACGTCGTGCTTATCGGCGAAATGCGCGACCTTGAAACCATCGAATCCGCGTTGCGTATCGCCGAAACGGGCCACTTGACCTTCGCCACGCTGCATACCAACTCGGCTATTTCAACCATCAATCGTATCGTGGACGTCTTTCCCGCACACCAGCAACCACAGGTTCGGGCGCAGCTTTCCATGGTGCTCGAAGGAATTCTTTGCCAGTCGCTTCTCCCACGTCTCGACAATCGCGGCCGCGCCATGATCATGGAAGTCCTTATTCCGAATGCCGCCATTCGCAACCTCGTCCGTGAAGACAAAATTCACCAGATCTATTCGGCCATGCAGACCGGCACTGGTGTCACCGGGATGCAGACCTTCAACCAGAGTCTCGCGAACGCCTATTTCCAGAAGTTAATCAGTTTGGAAACGGCCCTCGCGCGCTCCTCCAATCCAGACGAATTGCAGGATTTAATTAACCGAGGGGTCATCTCGCCGCCATCTGGCGGCAGGATACCCGTTCGCCGCTAACCCTTATAGGAGGGAATTTTCATGCCGGTCTACACATATCGCGGAGTCAACCGAACGGGAGCGACCGTCACGGGAGAACGCACGGCGGCCAGCAAGGCCGAATTGGCGGCCGCGCTGCGTCGTGAGAGCATCAATGTCAACAAGCTCTCTGAAAAGGGCAAAGAGTTCAACATCCCCACCTTCGGTGCTGGTGTGGACGATAAAGAACTCGCCGTCTTTACGCGCCAGTTCTCGGTCATGATCGATGCCGGGTTGCCTTTGGTGCAGTGCTTGGAGATTCTGGCCGGTCAGCAGGAAAACAAAATCTTTCAGAAGATGCTGACCGGTGTTCGCGCCTCGGTGGAAGGCGGCGCCACCCTCTCGCACTCCATGAAGCAGTATGAGAAGGTCTTCGACCCGCTTTATTCCAACATGGTGGAGGCCGGTGAAACCGGCGGTATTCTCGACACCATTCTTCAGCGGCTCGCCTCTTACATCGAAAAGAACGTAAAGCTGAAGCGCGCCGTCAAGTCCGCCATGATTTACCCGGTATCTGTATTGCTCATTGCCGGCGGCGTGATCACCCTTCTCTTGTGGAAAGTGGTTCCGATTTTCGTGACTCTGTTCAATGGTCTCGATGTCGATTTGCCACTCCCCACCCGTATCGTCATTGGCCTGAGTAACTTCGTCGGAAGCGTCTATGGTCTGCTGATTTTCTTTTTCTTCGTTGGCAGTGTCATCGCCGTAAAGTTCTGGTACGGCACGCCTCAGGGCCGTTTCGCGATTGACCGTCTGATGCTCAAGCTTCCCATCCTGGGTCCGGTTCTTCGGAAGATTGCCGTGGCTCGCTTCACCAGAACGCTCGGCACCTTGATTTCCAGCGGTGTTCCCATTCTCGAAGGGCTGGACATTACCGCGCGAACCTCCGGCAACGCTGTCGTCGAAAAGGCCATTATGCAGACCCGGAAGGCGGTCGAAGCCGGCCGCTCGCTGGTCGAGCCACTCAAGGAAACCGACGTCTTCCCAGGCATGGTTACGCAGATGATCGGCGTCGGCGAACAAACCGGTGCCATGGACGCCATGCTCCAGAAAATTGCCGACTTCTACGAGGATGAAGTCGATGCCGCCGTCAAGGATTTGCTGACTGCCATCGAGCCCATCATGATCGTTTTCCTCGGAACCGTGGTTGGCGGCGTCGTTATTTCCATGTACTTGCCCTTGTTCTCGTTGATCGGCAAGCTCTCGGGCCACTAAAAAGCCGAAGGCATCCTCCGGGGGGACGGCATTGCCGTCTCCCCGGTTTCGAATCGAAAGAGACGAAGTATCGTGCCGAATGTGCAAATGCCGAATGTGCAAATGAATGACGCGATTGGCGAGTGGCTGCCCTGGTTGAGCCGCGTCCGCTTCTTGATCATCACCCTACTGGTGATGGTCGTGATCGCCGTTCGCCAGCTCACCCCCATCCAGACGCCTGTTCACACGCTGTTTCCAATCGTGATGCTGTGGTACACGCTCGCGGTTGTATATGTCGTTTTGCATCGCTGGCTTCCTCAAGCCTCTTGGCAAGCGCCCCTTCAACTCACCCTCGATCTGGTGATCATCACTGGCGTCGTCTATGCCACCGGATCGCAGGATAGCGACTTTATTTCGCTCTATCTCCTCGCCATCCTGATGGGCAGCATTCTCTTTTCGGGGCGTGGCGCTTTTCTCGTGGCCGGCTGGAGTTTTCTCCTCCTCGCCTCGGTCGTCGAGCTTTCCTACTACGGAATCATTCCTCGCACCGCAAACTCCCTGCCTGCGCCTCGCACTCTCGAGTCATGGTTAGCTATAAACCTGCTCGCGTTTTTGGCTGTGGCTTACCTTGCGAGTTTGCTGGCGCATACCATTCGCAGAAAAGGCGTTGAACTCGAAGAAAAGCAGGAACAGCTCAACGATCTCCAGGCTTTCAATCAGAACATCATCGAATCCATGCGGGGCGGCCTTCTTACCACCGATCTCAACGGACGCATTCTCCTGCTCAATCGCGCCGGTTCGGAAATCACCGGACTCGGTTCCGGTCTTCGTGGCCAGAACGTCCAGGATTATTTCTCGGGATTTTGGCCTGTGGAAATAGACGAAAACGGTAACCCCCGGGCGCTCCGGAAGGAGATTGAATTTCGTGCTCCCGATGGCCAAATTCGTTTTCTGGGAATTTCCATCTCGCTCCTGCGCGCCGGAGATCAAGCCAGCGGCTTTGTTTTCAATTTTCAGGACCTCACTGAGCTCAAGCGCCTCGAAAGGGAAGTCGTTACCAAGGAACGCATGGCTGCTCTGGGACGTCTCGCCGCCGCTATTGCCCACGAGATTCGCCAGCCGCTCACGGCCATGTCCGGCGCTCTCAAGGAACTTGCTCGTTTAGCGCCGCTGGAAGACGACGACAAGAAACTCGTCCAAATCGTCAGCCGCGAGTCGCAGCGCCTCAATCAGATCATCACGGATTTTCTCGATTACTCGCGCGAGAAAGCCTATAAGTTCACCGATGTTGAAATCTCTTCGTTGATTGACGAAACTCTCCTGCTTCTGGATCGAAACCCCAGCGCAAAAGGCAAATACAACATCATCCGGAATTTCGCCGTCCAAAAAGCCCGTGCTCCCATCGACCGCGATGCCATCAAGCAGGTTCTCTGGAACCTTTGCAACAATGCCTTGCGTGCCATGCCTGATGGCGGAGTTCTCACTGTTGGTCTTGTCGCCGATTCCGCTCGCGTCCGCATTTCCATTCGCGATACCGGCACCGGTCTTAATCCTGAGGAAGCGGCTCGTTTGTTCGAGCCGTTCCAGTCCCGCTTTGTCGGTGGCATCGGGCTGGGGCTCGCGATTGTTTATCAAATACTCCAAGCGCATGGCGGTCATATTCGCGTGGAAGCGGAAAAAGGTAAGGGAGCGGAGTTTATTGTCGATCTTCCTCGCTCCAAACAAGAGAAAACATCCACATGGCCGGTTCTTCAGTCCGAAGCTGTTGCCGTGGAACTGGCGCGCCCAGCGGGAAAGGTATAGTCCCAAGTATGGCTCAGTTGCTTGTCGTTGATGATGAACGTTCCATCTGCGAATTGCTCGAAATAAGCTTCCGTAAGCAGGGCCACAAAGTCGACGTGGCCACCAGCGGAGAAGCGGCCAAGCGTCGCTTGGCCTCGCAGATGTTCGACATTGTCGTCTCGGACATTTGCATGCCCGACATGGATGGAGTGGAACTCCTGCGGTATTGTAAGGAAGTTTCCCCGGAGACGATTTTCATTCTCGTCACAGGTGTTCCCACCATCGGCACCGCCATTGATGCCGTCAATTTCGGTGCAGATCGTTACGTTATCAAAGGCGATCGCCTTATCGACGAACTCCGCCCCGCCGTTCAGCAATGCGCCGATACTCTGGCCCTCAAAAAGGAAGCCGGTTATCTACGCCGCGAGCTTCGCCGCCTCACGGGTCTTGACCACATCATCGGCACCAGCGCCAATATGCGCGCCATTTTCGATCTGATCGAAAATATCGCGCCTCAGAATAGCCGCGTGCTGATTACTGGCGAAAGCGGCACGGGAAAAGAACTCGTTGCCCGCGCCATCCACGAAAACAGCGCTCGCTCCAAAGCACCCTTCATCACCATCAATTGCGGCGCCTTTCCCGAAACGCTTTTGGAGTCCGAGCTCTTCGGCTACATGAAGGGCGCCTTCACCGGTGCCAACGAGAATCGCCGTGGCCTCTTCCAGGCTGCCCATGGTGGCACCCTGTTTATGGACGAGATCGGCAACATGAGCGTCACCATGCAGGTGAAGCTCTATCGTGTCCTCCAGGAGGGGAAACTCCGGCCCGTCGGCAGCACGGAAGAAACCGACGTGGACGTTCGCGTCATCGCCGCCACCAACAAGGATCTCGAAAAGGAAATCGCCGAAGGCCGTTTCCGCGAGGATTTGTACTATCGCCTCAGCGTCATTCCTATCCACCTGCCCCCGCTTCGCGAGCGCCGCGACGATATCCCTCTGCTCGTGCGCGAATTCCTCGGACGCTTTTCGAAGTCCATGGGCAAGAAAATTGACGGTGTCGATCCCGAAGCCATGCGTCGCATGGAGGTTTACGATTGGCCCGGCAATGTCCGCGAACTCGAAAACACCATTGAGCGTGCTGTTGCTCTTGAGAGCCGCGATCGCATTACCGTTGAGGCGCTGCCGGACCGCATCCGCAGCCACTACCAGGAAAACGCTCCCTTGGCCGCCAGCACGAACGGAAACGGCTCGCATGGTCCACACGTGCCCATGCTGCCGGAAGACGGGCTCGACCTGGAAACCCATATCCAGGGCTTGGAACGTTCGTATTTATTGGCTGCACTGGAACGTTGTGGGGGCGTCCGCACCCACGCCGCGGACCTTTTGAAAATGTCTTACCGCTCCTTCCGTCACTACGCAAAGAAATACGGGGTTTAGCTTTTTCATCTGGATTTAACCGTGCTTTCCGGCCCGTGTCACTTTCGCCTGTCAAAATTTGTCGTTTTTTGGGGGTTCTAATCTATGCTTCTGATGCAGGTAGGCAGCCCTCGCAGACCTTGGTTGCATCTCACTGAATCCACGCGTTATATAAGTGTGTCGAACCGGTTAATACGCTGCCGGCGCTTGGTACGGTTCGTGCACCATCCGCTGTGTGCCCCAGCCCGGGGAGTTTCACAAGAGATTCCGGAGCAATAGCTCCCGAGGAGAAAGAAAGAGATGAATAAGAAACAGAAGGGCTTTTCGCTAATCGAGTTGCTGATCGTCGTTGCGATCATCCTGATCATTGCGGCTATCGCAATTCCTAACCTGCTCCGGTCGCGTATGGCTGCCAACGAAGCTTCCGCTGTCGGTTCGGTCCGCACCATTAACACCTCGGAGATCACCTACAACTCCACGTGGGGTGTTGGTTTCGGCGCTGCACTGTCCAATCTCGGTGGAGGCGTAAGCTGCACCGCGTCTTCGACCACTGCCTGCTTGATCGACCCGGTTTTGAGCGCCGGCACCAAGAGCGGCTATACGTTTGCGGCTGTTGGCAACGGCACCGGCATGACTGGCTTTGAAGTGAACGGCACCCCGGTTACCGTTGGCACCACCGGTCAGCGCGCTTTTTGCTCTGACCAATCCGGCGTGATTCGTTACAACACGACGGGTACGGCGGTTGGAACTGGCGCGGGAAGCTGCGCGGCAATTACTACCATCCTTCAATAACTCGTTGCTCTAACCCGGGGAGGAAGCCCAGCTTCCTCCCCATTTTTTTAACGTTCGCTACGAAAGAGCCTCCGACCATGCGCACAAAAACTTACACTCCGGCATCCCGGCTCAGGCGCTTCGAACGCGGCTTCTCTTTGATTGAACTTCTCATCGTAATCGCGATTATCTTGATTATCGCCGCCATCGCCATTCCCAATTTTATGCATTCCAAAATGGCTGCCAACGAAGCCGCCGCTGCTGAAAATGTTCGCACCATAACCACAGCTTCTGTGGTTTACAGCACTACCTGGGGTAACGGCTATCCCCCGAGCTTGGACAGTTTGGGTGGTACGGGCGCTACGGCAACCTGCGATCTGGCCAACCTCATCGATCCGATTCTCTCCACTTCTCCTTACACGAAAAGTGGTTATGTTTTCGGCTACACCGGTGAAGAGGGCGTCACCCCGTTGGGCGGCGGTTGCGGAAGCCCGGGATTTAACGGTTACCTGGTTACTGCAACTCCCGTAAATTCTTTCACCGGTACCCGGAGTTTCTGCAGCTCCGAGCCCGGCGTTATACACTATGACGTAACCGGAGTGGCTGCGACCTCTGAGACGGCCTGTGCTGCACTCCCGAGTCTCTAATCCCGCGGTTCTTGAGATGACCTCGCCAAGCATCGAATCGCGCCCAAGCTTCTTGGGCGCGATCGTAAGCAGCTCGCTTTTTTGGATGGTTCTGGTCGGCATGGCCCTCAGGGTGGGCCTGATACTATTCTTCCGCTACTACGACTTCTCCACCGAGAACACTGCCCTTCATGACTTCAGGTTCCTTCCGGAAGCCGTCCGTCATTTTCCTTTCGCCTTCGGATATGAGACAGGTGCGGTGGCCTATTCTCTGGCCATCGGCCATGGATTTTCGTCGCCGTTTGCTGGAGCCACCGGACCCACCGCGTGGCTGGCGCCCCTCTACCCAGCCATGTGTGCGCTGGTCTTTAAACTGTTTGGTCCCTTTACCCTCGCCTCCGGTTTTGTCATTCTCTTCATGAACAGTGTCTTCGGAGCGCTTACCTGCATTCCCATTTATCGGATTGGGGAATTAACCGGCGGCCACAAAGTCGCGCTTTGGTCCGGCTGGCTCTGGTCTGGCGGTGTTTTCTTTATGCGCTGGCCAACCACCTGGGTTTGGGAAGTGAGCCTGTCTGCGCTCTTGATTAGCGTTCTTTTTCTCTATTCACTTCGGCTGGCAGAAGAACCCACCACAAAACTGTGGATCTCCTTCGGCTTGCTGTGGGGAATTGCCGCGCTTACCAATCCATCGCTTTTGAGCTTCCTGCCTGCTTCCGGCCTGTATCCTGTTTTCCGGCTTCGACGCAAGGGCACTCCCTGGTTTCGCCATGCCGCGACGGCCGCTGCGCTGTTTTTCGTGTGCATCGCTCCCTGGCTGGTCCGCAATCGCGTCGTGTTTGGGCAGTGGATATTTATTCGCGGGAATGCGCCCTTCGAATTCTCCTTGGGCAACTACCATCTCAGCAATGGCCTCGGATGGTACGGAAAGCATCCTTCGCAAAACAAATTTGAGTGGGCGGAGTACGCGCGGGTGGGGGAAGTCGCCTACGTGGCCGAAAAGAAGCGCGCCTCGCTCGCTTTTGTGAAGCAATATCCAGGCGAATTCTTCAGCCTCTGTCTCACGCGTTTTGTAGCTTTCTGGTCCGCCAGCCCGATTACGAGCGACGATGGGTTGCGCTGGACGTTCTTCGTGCCGCTCTCAACGCTTATGCTCCTGGGTCTTATTGCCGGCGTCGGCGATAGGATCGAAGGAGCCTGGCTCTATCTCTCACTCATGCTTTGCTATCCGTTCACCTACTACTTGGTCTTCGCACAGCCGCGCTACCGCCATGCGATTGAACCCGAGATGCTCCTTCTTGGAACCTATTTCGTTTACGGCGCTATCCGGGATATTCGCGCGCACTTCACACTTTCGCGGCAAATTCCACCTATTCACGCTGCCACGGACGGCCACGCGTTTTCAGATTGACCACAGGACTCTCGCCGCGAAGAGTGCGCACCGTTCTTCTGCTAGACTTTTCAAGTGATTCGCTCCGTCTTCTTTCTTGCCGGGCTCTTGCTCGTGGTCTTGCCGGTTCAGGACGCCCATAAAGTCGTATCTGCGTTCGATGCCCGTTACCAGCACGCCCGTACCTTGAAAGCGGTCTTTTTCGAAGCCTATCGCGACGGCAAGGGCGGTGTCTCCGCCGATTCCGGAACGGTCTATTTCTCCAAGCCCGGCCGCATGCGCTGGGAGTATGAATCTCCCGAAACGAAATTATTCCTGGTAGATGGCACCAACGTCTGGTTTTACGTTCCGGCCGACCACACCGTCAGCCGCGCCAAGCTCTCGCAAAGCTCCGACTGGCGCACCCCGCTCGCGCTCCTCGCCGGCAAAGCCGATCTCGCGAAATTGTGCGGTCGCATCGAATTAGCCCAACCCGCGCCAGCCGGCTCGCCGCGACCTGCCCCATCGCCCGATGACGCCGGCGCCACCACCCTTCGTTGCATTCCTCGCGAAAGCCCTGAAAGCGAGACCATCCACGATGTCCTTCTCACCGTGAACCCCGAAGGCTTTCTCACTCGCCTCGTCATTCAGCAAGCAGGCAACTCCTCCACCGAGTTCCGCTTCGCGAATTGGGAGCAGGACATTCCCATCCCCGAAGTAAAATTTCATTTTGAGCCCCCTCCCGGCGTTGCTGTTGTCGACGAACAATCGCTCGCAAACACCATCCGCTGAACCGATTGCACCCGGCTCCGCAGCTCAGTAAAAATTCCCCTCGGTCGTACAGCCTTTTCCCTGTTGTCACATCATAGTAACGAGCCCTTTTCAGGCCTTTAGCTTGACGTCCCCAGGCGTATGCTAAGCTTTATTTGGCTCGCTGCCCGCAAAGCAGGGGCCCAAAATCATAAATGGCTGAATACGTTTGCAAGGTCGGAGACCCGTCCGGCCGAATCCTCCAGCACGTGGAGACGGCCCAGTCGGAGGGTGAGCTCCGCCAAAAGCTGGCCGAGCGCGGCTTCTATGTTTTCAACGTCCGCCCGAATCTCGACATCTTGGCGCAATTCACCAAGCGCCGTGCTGACCGGTCCATACGCGCCAATGATTTCCTCATTTTCAATCAGCAGTTCAACACCTTGGTCAAAGCCGGTTTGCCTATTCTGAGAGCGCTCGATCTGCTTACTGAACGCGCCGCCAGCCCCAATTTGCGCCCCATTATTGGCGATGTCCGCCAGCGCGTTCGTGAGGGCGCTCTGTTATCCGAAGCTCTTGCCGCACAAGGTTCGTTCCCGCCTGTCTACGTCACCGTCGTCGCCTCCGGCGAGCGCAGCGGAAACCTCACTGGCGTTCTCGATCAGTACATCTCCTATCTGAAAGTCAGTACCGGTTTTCGCAGCGCTTTGATCACTTCGTTGATCTATCCGGCGGTCCTTATCGTGGCCACCGTACTCGTCATCACTTACGTGGTCACCTACGCCATGCCGCAATTTGCCAGCCTGTACAAAGAACTGGAAATCCCTCTTCCCACTCCCACGCGCATTTTGCTGTCGATCGCCGTGCCTTTGCGCAACTACTTCCTCATTCTCATCGCGCTTTCTGTCGTCGGCGCAATCGGCGTCTTTCTCTGGACACGTTCTGACCGCGGCGCCCTCGCCATCGATCGCCTCAAGCCGCAGCTTCCGTTTTTCGGAAATATTTGGCTTAAAGCGCAGGTCGCTCAATTTGTGCGCACGCTTTCCACGCTGCTCTCCGGCGGAACCCCCTTGGTTGCCGCCATGCACACTTCCGCGGCCGCCATCGCCAGCCGCCTGATGTCCACCTCCGTTGAAACCGCCGCCGACCGCGTCCGGGAAGGGAAGACGTTGCACGAGAGCCTTGCGCAGACCGGTCTTGTCCCGGCGTTGGCTCTTGAGATGATCGAAGTCGGCGAAGCTTCCGGCGCTCTGTCAGCTATGCTCATCAGCGTCGCCGAATTCTACGAAGAAGAAGTCAGCACCAGTCTGCAGCGCACTTTGGCCTGGATTCCCATCGTAATTTTGGTCGTCATGGCCGTTGTGGTAGGCTTCATTTTGATCTCTCTCTACCTGCCGATGTTCTCGTTGCAGATGGGAGGCGGTGGATAGAGTTCATGGCTATTACGAATAATCCGGCAATCGTTGGCGTACGCCCCGACTCGACTGAGCGCGAACAGGCTCAGCGCCTGGCGGAGCGCTACCGCTGTCCCTTCGTCGATCTCACCGAACAGCGCATCGATCCCGAGCTTTTTCGCAGCATTCCCGCGGAATTGATGTTCCGCTACAACTTCGTCCCGCTCGAATCGCGCGAATCCAGCCTGGTCGTCGCCATGGCTGACCCCAGCCAGTTGCAGCTCACCGACGAGCTGGCTCTGCTTCTCGGCAAGCGCCTGCAAATAAAAGTCGCCACCGTTTCGCAGATTTCCGATCTGCTCAAGCGCACCGAGCAGTCCCAGCGCGTTCTCGATCAGGCCACCGAAGGTTTCACTCTCCAGGTTGTCGGCGACGAAGAGGACACCGACGAAAACATCTCCATGGAGAAGCTCACGCGCGATACCGGCGTGAGCCCGGTCGTTCGCCTCGTCGACACCGTCATCTTCACCGCTCTCGAGCGCCGCGCTTCCGACATTCACATCGAAACGCGCAACTCCGAAGTGGTCGTGAAGTACCGCATCGACGGCGTTTTGCAGTTCGCTATGCAGCCTCTGGCCAAGGACTGGCACGCCACCATTCTTTCCCGCATCAAGGTCATGAGCGAACTCGACATTGCCGAGCGCCGCATCCCGCAGGACGGCCGTTTCCGCGTTCGCTACAAAGGCCGCTTTGTCGATTTCCGCGTCTCCATCATGCCTTCCGTTCATGGCGAGGACGCCGTGCTCCGCGTTCTCGACAAGGAAATGCTCAGCGAGAAGTTCCGCAACCTCACCCTCGACGTGGTCGGCTTCGATCATGACGAAGCCATGCGTTTCCGCCGCTACATTCGTGAGCCTTACGGCATGGTGCTCGTCACCGGCCCCACTGGGTCGGGAAAGACCACCACGCTGTATGCGGCCATCAACGAAATCAAGAACGATGAAGACAAGATCATCACCATCGAAGACCCTGTCGAATATCAGGTCCGCGGCATCACCCAGATTCCCGTAAACGAGAAAAAGGGACTCACTTTCGCCCGCGGTTTGCGTTCCATCCTGCGCCACGATCCCGACAAAGTCATGGTCGGCGAAATTCGCGACCAGGAAACCGCGCAGATCGCCATCAATTCCGCCCTCACCGGGCACCTGGTCTTCACTACCGTCCACGCCAACAATTGCACGGACGTGATCGGCCGTTTCATCAACATGGGCGTTGAGCCTTACAATTTCGTCTCCGCGCTCAACTGCATCATGGCCCAGCGCTTGGTTCGCGTGATCTGCGAAAATTGCAAGCGCCGTGTCAGCTATGCCCCGGAAGTTCTCAAGGAATCGGGCCTCGATCCCGCCGAATGGGGCCAGGTCACTTTCTATGAAGGCCCCGGTTGCCTGGAGTGCTCCGGCAGCGGATATCGCGGCCGCACCGCCATCACCGAGCTTCTCGATCTTTCCGACCGCATCCGCGAAATGATCATCGAGCGCCGGCCCACTTCCGAAATCAAGCGTATGGCCAAGCAGGAAGGCATGTCCTTCCTGCGCGAATCCGGGCTCAAAAAAATCCGTGCCGGCATCACCACTCTTCGCGAAATCAATAAGGTGACCTTCCTTGAGTAGCTTCGTCACTCCCGCGCCCACACTGGAAAACCGGATCTTTCAGTGGGGACTCATCCGCCGCGTCGACCGCTGGCTCAACGTCATGCCTCATCCGGACGTGGTCATCGAGATTGCCTCGGACTATGTCGCCGCGGCCCGCTGCGGCGGGGGTGCTCGTGGTTCCATCGACGCGTGCTCCATGGAACCCCTTCAGGTCGCTTCGGTAATGCCTTCGCCTGTCGATACCAACGTCACTCAGCCGGACGCGGTGCGCTCCGCGCTTCGCTCCGTGCTCGCCCGCGTGCCGGATCGCGGAAACCCGGTAGCGTTGCTTGTTCCTGATCCTGTGGTTCGCGTTTTCATTTTGCCTTTTGAGAGCCTTCCGCGCCGCGCCGAGGAAGCAGCGCCTGTGTTGCGCTGGCGTTTGAAGAAGAGTGTGCCCTTCGACGTTGAGGAGACCGTGGTTTCCTGGATGCGTCAGGCCGGTCCTCAGGGAAATCTCGAAGTGGTTACCGCCATCGCCCGCAAGGGCATCATTCGCGAATACGAAGAAATTATCGAAAGCCTGGGTGCCCGCAACGTTATCGTGCTGAGTTCCACCCTGGCTTCCTTGCCGCTGCTCGAAGACCGCGGCTCCACGTTGCTCGCTCGCATCAGCGGCAAGACGCTAACCACGGTCATCACCAGCGCATCGAACTTATGCGTGTATCGCGGCACCGAGATGCTCGCCGAAGCCGACATCCTTGAACCCCAGGCGGTTTTGGAAGAGATTTTCCCGGCTATCGCCTATTATCAGGACACTTGGGGTGGCACCCTCGACCGCGTGCGCGTCTCCGGTTTCGGCTCGCGCGAGCGCGAATTTCGCGAAGCTCTCGAAACGGAATTACGCTTGCCCGTCGCTTCGCTCGCTGATTCCGAGCATGCGCGTACCTTGAGTTCGCCCGCGGGCGATATGATGCATCAGAATCTTGACGCTCTCGTTGGCTGGTCGCTGAATGAAGGCGCCTGATGCAATGCGCCGCACTGCCAGAGAGTGCCGTCATTCTGAGCGCCGCCGCGACCCGGTAAGGGTCGCTGAGGACGGACGCGAAGAATCTCTCTTCGCTTTTCGGCACGGCGCGTTTTGGCCGTGCCGCTCGGTTGCTTGTCATCCCGAGCGGAGCGGTTCTTGCGAACCACTGAGCTCGGCGGCGATCCGGTTAGGATCGCGGAGAAAATGTCGAGGGATCTGCATTTGTTTTTGCCGTTGTTTTTGTTTCACGGTGTCATCCCGAAGCGAGCGGTCCTCAGCGAGTCGAGGGACCTCTCTTCGGTTTCGTTTGCGGGGTAACGCGCCTTGCTTTTCGTGAGAGCACGTTCTAACCGTGCCGACACGCGGCCTGCCGGAACTTGCGGCATAAGCTGCTGAGGGGTGTACGCTTTGTAGGTTGTGGCACTAGCCTGAGGGGGCTTGTTGATTTTGCCGACGCTGTCTGAAAATTATACCCGGGAGACCATGCGATGCGCCTTCGCCTGAATCTCTCCACCACTCCGCAGGAAAATAATCGTCCGTTTATTGCCGGCGCCGCTGTGCTCGGAGGCTTGGGCCTGATCGCCCTCCTCCTGCTTTCGCACGCTGCTTACGATTCCTGGCAATCCAATCGCGAGCTCCGCGCCGACATTTCCCACTGGCAGCAGCAGGTTCGCGCCGATACTCAGCGCCAGCGCCAGTTGCAGACCTATTTCCAGACTCCGGCCGCCAAGCAGGTCATCGACCGCTCCAGCTTCCTGAATGCGCTCATCGACGAGCGCAGTTTTCCCTGGAGCAAAATCTTCACCGACCTGGAAACCACCATTCCTCCGGGTGTGCGTGTCATCAGCCTCATGCCTAAGCTCGTCAACGGACACGCCGAGATATCCATGGAAGTCGGCGTGGCCAGCAGCGAGAATGAAATTCAGTTCTTGCGGGCCATGGAAAAATCGCCCGCCTTCAGCGGCATCACCGTGAATTCAGTTCGTCCGGTGGCCCTGCAGAATACGCCGGATCGCATCGTTTTGAGTCTTACCGTCCGGTACACCACCGCATGAAATTCGCTATCCACTCCTGGAAAAAATGGATGGGCGCCGCACTCGCCATTCTTCTTCTGGCTGACCTCGGCTTGGCCGTATTTCTCTGGCAATCCAATCGGCAAGGGCCGGAGGAAATGCACGCGCAACTTGCGCGTCTTCAGTTGGAATCGAAGCTTCTCAAAGCGGACATCTCTCGCGCCGGCAAGATTCGCGCTTCGCTTCCCCAGGTGGGCAAGGATTGCGACACGTTCTATCGCCAGTCGTTCCTCGATCCCGTCAGTGGTTACTCCGACATTGAGACCGATCTCGATTCCATTGCCTCCAAAGCCGGCGTGAAAAACACGGGTTTTGGTTTCAAGCAGAAGGACGTTAAGGACCGGGGCGTGACTCAAATCACCATCAACACCACCGTCGAAGCCCCTTATCCCGCGGTCATCGCCTTTATCGACGGGCTCGAGCGCTCCAAATACTTTTACTTGGTCGACGAAGTCGAGATGACTTCCGGGGAGAACGCAACGATTCGGCTCCAACTTGGCTTGCACACTTTTTTCAGGACGGCCTGATATGTCCCGGCGCATTCAAATCTACGTGCTGATCGGCCTTGGCGTCGTGTTCCTCGGCGTCCTGTACAACACCTTGCGCAGCAGTACCTCCACCGGTTCGGGCGTGCTGGCCGAAAATTCCTCGTTTCAACCTCTGGACATTCAAGAGCCCAGCCTGCACCTGGACCGTCTGGAAAAATTGCGCAAGGCGCAGGGCTCCGGCCCTCACCGCAACATCTTTGTCGCTGCTGCCGCTCCTACGCCCCTCGCGCCGGGCCAGCAAGCCGCAAAACGATCGGAGCCTTTTGTCGGCCCCAAGCCGCCGCCACCCCCTCCGCCGCTTCAGGTTCCCGCGGAATTTTTCGGCTATGCCACGCGCCGCGCCTCCGGCAAGCGCGTCGCCTTCTTCACCAGCGGTGACGATGTGCTCATCGTTGCTGAAGGCGATTCTTTCCTGGGCCGTTATCGTCTCGTCCACATCGGCAATGACACCGCCGATGTCGAAGAACTCGGCACCGGACGCCACACCACCGTAACCATGGTCCAGCCGCCGGGTGAAGCGGGAGGACAATAAATGCGCCCTCCGCTCGTGTTCCGCCGTTTTCTTCCAAAGCTTTCCCGCCGCCGTGGTCAGTCCCCGCGAACATCGCAACGCGGCTACGCCTATCTCATGGCGCTCTTCATGGTCACTACTCTGATCATTGCCTCACAAGTGGCTGTGCGTAATCTCCTCACCGAAGGCCGCCGCGAACGCGAGAGCGATCTGATCTGGCGCGGCCAGCAATATGTGCGCGCCATTCGTCTCTTCTACCGCAAGACCGGCCACTATCCTTCGAATTTGGACGACCTGAAAAAAGGCATGCCCGAGCTGCATTTTCTCCGTTATGCCGCTTACAAAGACCCCATGAAGAAAGATGACGGCGCCTGGCGTTTCATCTACGTCAACGCCGCCGGACAGATCATCGGCAGCACCAAGTACGCCACGCTTCAGCAGATGGCCATCCTGGACATGAATGGCGGCAAGATTCCTGGCGTGAAGAAGGAAGGAGAGGATAGCGATCAGCCCGGCGTTCCGGCCTCCAGTCTCGCGGACCAGTCCAACAATCTGAATAGCTCGAATTCTTCAGGTAGTGACAACAACTCGAATTCCTCGAACGCGTCGAACTCTTCTTCGCAAAATCCGTCCGGTTCTACCACGGCTGGCGTCGGCACTTCCGACAATTCCGCGAATGCCGGAGTCGGCTCGGGCGCGCCGAATTCCGCATCCAATCCGAATTCCGCTTCGCCGAATCCGAATTCTTCGGCGACTTCTCCCGGCGCTTCGCCCTCGCCGACAAATGCGGCTGGCACGCCCGCTGGTGGTCCCGGCGGCATCAACACCAACATGAACAATCAGTCCATGGCCGCGCTCGCTGCGCTCAAGCCCACTGGGCCCGTCGATGGTCCGGTTCTCGGCGGATTCCTTACCGGAGTCGCCAGCAGTGTGGATAAGCCTTCGATTCGCATCTACAAAGGTGGGAAAAAATACCTCAACTGGGAATTCATCTGGAATCCTGTCGAGGATCAGGCCAACGCTGTCCAGCAAGGGCTCACCAATCCTGGCGGCGCGCTTCCGAATCAGCCCGGCCAAGCCATCGGCAGCGGAGCCGCTGGCACCAGCATTTTGGGCAACGGCGCGGGCGCAACTTCCAGCCCTATGGGCGGCTCAAGTCCGATGAGTCCGTCGCCGTCCCCCAGCTCCAATTCCACTTCTCCGAACCCGTCTCCGCAATAAACGGCTGCGAACATTTCAGATTGTCATCCCAAGAGGTTGTGACTTTTTTTACTGGCGATTGCAAGAGAACTACTGAATCGCTGTGGGGGTTGCTTTGGCCAGCGCGGAGGTAATTTTCTTTACGTAATTCTGCGTTTCGGCGAAGGGAGGAACGCCGCCGTAGCGCAGCACCGTATCAGTGCCGGCGTTGTACGCTGCGAGCGCGAGTTCGACATTGCCGGCATACTTTTGCAGCAGGTCTTTCAAGTAGCGCGTGCCGCCTTCGATGTTCTGGGCCGGATCGAAAACATTCTTCACCGAATATTGCGCCGCGGTTTCGGGCAGCAACTGCATCAGCCCCTGCGCCTGCTTGCGCGACACGGCCTTGGGATTGAAATTCGACTCCGCGGCGATCACTCGCTGGATCAGCTTTTCATCCACGCCATTCTTTTCCGCCGCGGCGCGAATCAATTCTCCAAACGGTTCATCCGCCGCTTTCGGCACAGGGACCGCTTCGAACGTGTCCTCCGGTTCCACCGAAACCAGTTCGTCGTTCGGAATTTCGACGCTTCCACCCATCATGGTCAGCCGTACGCGATCGCCATCGGTTTCATAGCCGGTGATGTGCAGCCGCAGGCCAGAGCGCAGCACGGCGTAATCCGCGCGCGCCACCGGCGCCAATATCACGCTTGCTAGTCCAGCCAGCGCCAAAATGAAGAAGCTCTTCATCCGATCCGTTTTACTCCAAGTTGTGTTACGTGATTTTTGCTGTTTCGTTAAGGGCGTATGTACGGATGGCTTCGGCCACGCCGTTCTCGTCGTTCGAGAGCGTAACCGTCCAGCCCAGCGATTGCAACTCCGGCACGCTGTTGCCCATGACCACTGGAAATCCCGCAAATTCGAGCATTTCCCGGTCATTCCAATTATCCCCGATGGCCATGACCTCCTGCCGGGATATCCCCCGCCGCTGTGCCCATTCGGCTAGGGCGAAACCTTTGGTCACCCCGCGCCGCATGACGTCCAGAATCGAGAGGTCCCGTTCCGGATATTCGGTCAGCGCCACCGTAAAATCCTCGGAGAAGGGAAGCGCGTTCAAATCGCGCTTCACACCGCGAATCGCTTCCACCCGTCCCACGTACCCTACCTGGATGGGATCTTCGCCGTTGAAGCACGCTGTCAGCGGCTGGATCTCGCCGATGTGCTGGCTGTTGCGCCGAAAATAGCGCCCGCGATAGGGATCGTCGTAGTCGATGCGCTCGAGAAACACCTGTTTCTCTCCCGGCCGGTCGAATACCACCGCCGCCTCGGCGAGATATTGCGGCAGCGCCTGCACCACTTTCCGCGCCACTTCCGCCGGCAGCAGCAGCCGCTGGTGCGTTTCGCCGGATTTGCTCTTGATCAGCGCGCCATTGCTCACCACCAGATGCAGATCGCAGGGGATCAAGTCGGAAACGGTGCGGGCGAAGTCGAATCGCCGTCCGGTGATCAGCAGAATCTCGATGCCGCGCTCGGCCGCCTCCACAATCGCGCGCAGGTTCTCGTCTGGAAGCTGCGTTTTGCTGTCCAGCAGCGTGCCATCGATATCCATGGCGATCATTTTTATGGGCACGCTTTATTGTAACGGTTCCGAGTGGAAATCGCGGCAGGAGCGCCCGAAAAAGTGTCTCGACATAGGAGATGCCCGATCGTTTGTTTTCAGCAGTTTGCGTGGGAGCTAAGTTTGCAGCGTGTCTCACCTTAGATGTTCGCTTTTGTTTCGTGATCCGGCGCCTGTTGAACCCATCGAAATGGACGGATGCACTCGGGGATTTTTGCGGATCGCTGGTGCCGCTGCTGCTTTGCCGTCCGAATCTTCGTCCGTCGAACATACGAAATCGAGGCTAGCACCGGCAATTCCGAATTACTCGCACGAGAAGTACAGAAAAAGTACAGTTCTAGAACCCAGGGTTCTTTTCGCATTTGTTTCGCCGCGAAGAAATTCGCATTGAGCGAGGCCTTCGGCGGCATTTAGTTTCGTCCTCACGGCTGCAACGTTGCAGAGCTCAGGCCAGTTCTTTCGCTGTGTAGGTCTTGAAGTTCCCCGGAGCGACCACTTCGATCATTTCCAGATCGTCCGAATGCCCGATTTCGCGATGCCGTATCCCAGGCGGCTGGTAAAAACAGGTTCCTGGCTGCATGAGCACTTCACCCACGCCTTCGTACTCGAACTTGGCCCAGCCCTTCAGCACGTAGACAAACTGCACATCGCAATCGTGCCAGTGCCATTCGCCGTGCGGAGCTTCTCCAGTGCGCGCGCGAATGATGTGGCTCACCACTTTGCCGCGAGTTGCCTTGTGGATGCCGAGGTCGCGATACTCGAAATAGCCGCGCAAGCCCGCGTCGAAATCCGAGCCGCTAGCATGGCTCACTCGAAATTCTTTCGCGCGCTGCACCGCCGCCACTGGACGCTTCCCGGTGCTCGCTCGTCCGCGCTTGCTTCTCACCTTATGCACCTCCCGTTTTGCCCTTTTCATCTCCGCCCCTCCTTCCGCGTGACCCGGCCATTGCCGCGAGCATATCACCACGGCAGGGGCCCTCGCGAGTTGACCCGTCCGGCGCAATCGGATACGTTTTCCCCGCGAGCCCGCGGAGGAATTATCCCAACGATAGCCACGAAAAATCCCATCGACGTCGCCGAGCTGCTCGATTCACACAACGTCGGCTCGTTCCAGATTCGCGTTTTGATTCTCTGCGGCCTCGCCGTCGCGCTCGACGGATTTAACACCCAGGCCATCGGCTACGTCGCGCCGGCCATTGCGCGCGACTGGCACCTTGGACGTGGAGCGCTCTCGCCCGTGTTCGCCTCGGGGCTCATCGGCCTGATGATCGGTGCGCTCACCTTCGGCCCGCTCGCGGACCGCTTCGGACGCAAGCGCATCATCGTTTCCTGCACCGCCTTTTTCGGCGCGCTTTCCCTCGCCGCTGCCGCCGCCCACAATCTCGACCAGCTCATCGCGCTGCGCTTCATCGGCGGCCTGGGCCTCGGCGGCGTGATGCCCAATTCCATCGCGCTTACTTCCGAGTTCAGCCCGCACCGCAGCCGCGGACGCATGGTCATGATCATGTTCTGCGGCTTTCCGATCGGCGCCACTATCGGCGGATTCGCGGCGGCTTCCGTCATTCCGCGCTACGGCTGGCAGGGAGTTTTCATCATCGGCGGAATTCTGCCGCTGCTGCTTGTCCCGGTGCTCATAGGCATGCTCCCGGAATCGATTCGCCATCTCGTGCTGCAGGGCGACAAGCCCGCCGACGTTCGCGCCCTGCTTGCGAAAATCGATCGCGAGTTCGTTTTCGCGCCCGATACCGCCTTCGTGATCCACGAAGAACGCGCCCCGGGCCTTGCCGTCGGCCACCTTTTTCGCCACGGCCGCGCGCTTCCCACGCTGCTGCTCTGGATCGTTTTCTTCGCCAGCCTGCTCGATCTTTTCCTGCTGGCCAACTGGCTGCCCACCGTTTTTCATGACGCAGGCATCAGCATGTCTCTCTCGGTGATTGCCACCGCGCTGTTTCAGGGCGGAGGCGTTGCCGGCACGCTCGCGCTGGGCTGGATGGTTGACCGCTTCGGAGTCTATCGCGTGCTCACCGCCATCTATTTCCTCGGCGCGATTTTCATCGCCGCTTTAGGGCACCTGCACGCCATTGGCGCGATCATGCTGTGCACCTTCGGCGCGGGCGTGGGCATCGTCGGAGGACAAACCGGGGCGAACGTCGTCGCTGCGCTGGTTTATCCCACCTACATTCGCTCCACCGGCGTTGGCTGGGCGCTCGGCATTGGGCGCATCGGCTCGGTCGTGGGACCGGTGATCGGCGGAATCATGCTCGCCGACCGCTGGCCACTGCCCACGATATTTCTCGCCGCCGCGATTCCCGCCGTCTGCGGCGCCGTCGCCATTTACCTCGTCGGCCGCACGCCACAAGGGACTGCCGGCGGAGCCGTCATCTCGCTGGCCTCGGTGTCCGCGGCCTCAGAATAGCCTCAATTGTTCAGAGAACATCGCGAATGAAGACATGGAAGAATCGAAGAGGGATTCTTCGCGCGACTGCGTCACTCAAAATGACGGCGAAAACCCAAAACCACGAGCGAGTGAAATGCCGGGCGATATCCTCACACGAAGAGGGATCCCTCGACTCGCTGAACAACATGCGACCCTCGCCGGGTCGCGAAAACGCTCGCTTCGGGATGACACCGTAAAACAAAAACCGGCGCGAATGATTCTCGCGCGTATCAAAAAAGCCACAGCCTCTCAGAATGACGGCGCCGCGCTGGAGTGCGGACCGCGTGATCCGCTGGTGCCGGGATTCACCAACCACTGGCCACTTGGTATTTAGTCGCTCGCCACGCGCTCCGCGATCTTTAACTTGTTTCCGAGCGAGGTATCCAGCGCGAATCGCACCACAATCACGCGCTTCACTCCAGGCACCGCCGCGGCCGCATCCGCAGCCGACCACACCGCAAACACCGCGTCCACCTGTGGCGCAAGCTTCGCCAGTTTTTCCACTTCGTCTTCGGTGATGCTCACAATCTTCGCGTCGACGTAATCCTCCACCATGGCCGACAGCCGCGTCACCGAGCGCTTGTTGTGTCCCACCACCAGTACCTTCGATCCCGGCCGGATGGTCAGCACCTCATCCAGCGTTTCCGCGCTTGGTGATGTGTGCACCGGCACGATGGACACATCCTTCCCCACAATTTCCTTCACTTCAGCGAAGTGGTAATACGGCACGAGAACCACCGACTTGTTTTGCCGCAGCCGCGCCGCATCCAGGTCCTCGATCAGCGTGCGGCTGATGGAAAGCGCCGGCAGCTCGCCGGCCAGTTGCTTGCCGAGATGCGCCAGATCATTCGCGTTGCACTCGGTGAACACGAACTGGCCCTCGGCCTCGAACACTTCCGCAACCGTTTCCTGGATGTCCGCCAGCAGCTCTTCGCGATCGCCGCCCCACAATTTCCATTTGTGCGCGATCGACCGGATGGCGCGCTGAATCTCCGCATGCCGGACGGGCTTGTGCGGAAGCTGGTTGCGCACACGCACGAATTGCCGCTCCTGCACTTCGAGCCACCCGTTGCGGATCATTTCCTGCACCGCGCGGCTCACGGTCGAAGGACTTGTGCCCAGCTCCGCCGCAATTGATCGCAGCGGCGGCAGCCGTTGCCCCAGCGCGTACAGCCCCTTGCCGATGCGTTCTTCGAGCGCTTCTTGCACCTCGCGCGCGGTCAGCAGCGTTTGCACAGGGCTGGCCTCGCGCCTCGGCCGGATGCTCGCGGCGCCGCCGTTCGATTGCGCGGCGGGTATCAATCCGCGCTGTTTATTGTTTTCTCGGCGTTTCACGTTTGTTCCCATTGCGAAGCGCAGCCGGTCGCCCGGCCGACGGTCCCCATTCTACGCCCGCACAGCCGCAGGCGTCAGGATGCAGTGGGTTAGAGACAAGCGTGAATCCACTCAACGAAAGTCCGCGAGCGTTTTTCCCTAGGACGAAGTAACTTCGCGCGAAGTGATCTGGTATTTAAAGTTGTCGGGGTCGAGGCAGTCGAGGCGGCCGTCGGATGTTTCCGCCTGGGGATACATGAAGAAGCCGACGGGCGCGCCGCTCGATCCGGGCAGCGCCACATCGTGCGCGAAGTTGAAGGCGATCCAGTTCATTTCCCAGGAGCCGAACAGCCTGACGCGGGCGCGCTTGACCATATCGTCATCAAGTGGGCGATTGCCGGGCGGCTCTTCCAGCACAACCTTGCGCACGTCGGCGGGATCGACGGGCACCCAGCCGTACTGCTGCAGATACACTTCGGCCCGGCAATGCTGTGCTTTGGTGATGCTGTCGGACGAAACGCCCAGGCTTTTGTAGCCGAGTTCAGACTTGGCCACGCGGATGCCGTATACATCGCGCGCGGGAAGACCGACGGAGCGCGCGAGTCCCACGTACAGCGCGTTCAAGTCCGCGCATTTGCCGCCAAGGTCGCGCGACTCGAGCATGAAGCGAATGTCGCCGCGGCCGCAGCCGCGCGTCTTTGGATCGCGAAAGGTGTTCTCGACGATCCATTCGTAGATGGCGTGGGCTTTATCCACATCGGTTTTCGCGCCGGCGGTTATTTCCAGGGCTGTGGATTTGACGATCCCGTCGGTCGGCAGAAGCTTGGTGGAACGCAGGAAATGTTCGATCTCGGCGCGGCTGGCCTTTGCCACCTTGCCGGACGCAGCAAAATCGGCGGCGCAATCCCTGGTGGACACGCGGCTGGTGAGGGTCATCACCGCCGGAACGCCGGCAGGGAATTCGGCGGAGACAATGCCGAGCGCGTCCGGTTTCGTTTCGGAGAGTTTCGTTGTGGCGCCGGGCGCTTCCCATTTGTTCGAGAGCGTCCTCTGAAAAGGTGTGGGCGTGATGAGCGCCGTGGGGAGCCAGACGCGAGTCGGTGCGGTGGACTTCAACACCTCGACGCGAGTGGTGACGTCGAAGGTGCGCCAGCCCGCCGTTTCGGCAGGGTCCGCCAGGAGATTTCCAAATTTCGGGAGCAATACACCTGCTGTCAATGCACCACTGGTCCTGATGAAATCGCGACGCTTCATGGCTGGGCACCTTCGATTGAGTCCAAGATATTCCTCCGGAAGCACAAGCCGGAATACTTAACCTACATCGGAATTCAGCGGCATTCAATGTAGGGCTTTGCCGCCGATCAATAAAGTACGATCAGTGGAGTTCAATCTATAGAGTACGATACCTGTCGCGGGTTAACGCCGGGTTATGAAGAGCCAGCCGTACATTCACGATGGATCGATGGAGCGGAGGAACGATGAGCGATCAGGAACGAGAGCAGATTCTATCCCGGATCGAAAGGTTGGAACGGCAGAACCGCGCGCTGAAAAGCGGGGCAATCCTGGTGCTGATAGCGGTTGCTAGTGTTGCGTTGATGGGGCAGACGACCACGCAAAAGAAAAAGACCGCCAAGCCCGCTGCGGCGCCCCCGCCTGCGTTCGTGCTGCCGAAAGATATCGAGGCGGAGAGTTTTACGTTGAAGGATCCGAACGGCAAAGTGCGCGCGGAACTGGCCATGAGCGGCACGGGACCGGCGCTGAAGCTGCGCGACGCGAGCGGCTCGGCGCTGGTAACGATTTCGCTGAACGATGCCGCGCCCGGCGGTCCGTTCGTGTTGCTCTCCGACCCGCAGCACAAGGCCGGCGTGACTTTGAGCGTGCTGGAAAACGCGGGATCGCAGTTGCTGCTTACCGGCGACCGCCCGGACATTCAGGCGCATATCGGCGTGGCGCAGGATGGAACGAGCATGCAGCTTGCCGATGCCGAAGGATTTTCGACGAACATTGGCAACAACGTGCAGACCGGCAAGAACGGGCAGGCGAAGAAGACCACGGCTGCTTCGATCACGCTGTATAACAAAGATCGCAAAGTGTTGTGGTCGACGCCATAAGGCAGTGGCGAGTGGCAAGTGACGAGTGGCTAGAAGTCATCTCATAAATTCTTTAGGAGGTGAGCTTCAGTTCCGACATAACAGGTTCACACTACGTTGGGCTTTAGCCTCCCAAAGGAATTGCTCGCAGAGTGCAATGTGTTTATGAGATAACTTCTAGTGAAGCTCGCGGTCTTCCATCAGCGATCCTAGCCGGATCGCCAAGAACCGCGAGCGGAAAGGCGCCGGCGCGCCTCGATCTTTATGTCGCGGTTGAAACCGTGACCTGCAAATCGCAAAAGAAAAGGAGAGCGAATGAATATCGGGCAAAGAATGCTCGCCGAGTTCGACGAGGAGATGAAGAGCACGCGCAGAACGCTCGAGCGCGTTCCGGAAGATAAATGGAACTGGAAACCGCACGAGAAGTCGGGATCGGTGGGCTGGATGGCGACGCATATCGGCACCATGGTTGGCTGGGCGGCGCTGACCATCAAAACCGACAAATTCGACTATGCTCCGGTGGACGGCGGCGCGGGCATGCAGCCGCCGAAGATCGAGAACAAGAGAGATCTGCTGGCGGAATTCGACAAGAATGTGGCCGAAGCGCGCGCGGCGCTCTCCAGCGCAACCGATGTGGATATGCTGACCAACTGGAGCCTGCTTGGCGGCGGAAAAGAGGTGTTCACCATGCCGCGCGTCGCGGTGATCCGCTACATGGTCATGAATCACCTGATCCATCATCGTGGGCAGTTGCTGGTTTACTACCGGCTGCTGGGCGTGCCGGTGCCGGGACTGTACGGGCCCTCGGCCGACGAGCAGCCTGCGGGAAACCCGGTCGCCAGTTAGGCGTTTTAAGGAACGTGCGCGTCAGGAAGATTTTGGCTGCCGCAGCAGTTTGTAGAGATCGTTGGCGGTGCGGAATTCCTGCGCGATTTCTTTGCTGGAAAGCTGCGTGCGCAGGTAGTCGATGGCTTGCGAAAGGCGGTCGAGCGCACGGGAGATGTTATCGGTGTTCGTGAGCAGAACGTCGCGCCAGACATTATACGGGCTGCCGGCGAGGCGCAGCGTGTCGCGCAGTCCTTGCCCGGCAAGCGAGAGTGGCAGCGCGGTTTCGCCCGTTTCATCCTGATCGGTTTCATCCTGCACCACGCGCGCGAGCGCGAGGGCAACCAGCTGGGGAAGATGCGAGACGATGCCGACGGCCCAGTCATGCGTGTCGGCGTCGGTGTAAACGGGTTTTCCACCGATGAGGGAGATGAGATCGGCGAAGGATTTGATGCGCGGGTCGGTTTGTGTTTCGTCCTCGCGCGCGATAAGCGCGTAGGGCGCGTCACGGAATAGGCCGGCGTCCGCGTAATCGATGCCGGAGTTTTCTTTGCCAGCCATGGGATGCCCGCCGAGGAAACGCGCGCCGGTTTTGAAGTGCTGCTGTGCCGCGCCGCAGATCACGGCCTTGGTGCTGCCGGCGTCGGTGACAAGAGCGTTTGGGTTTGACACGGCGGAGGCGATTGCGGGCAGAGCTTCGATGGTGGCGGCGATCGGAAGCGCAACGTAGACGAGATCGGCGCCGCGGATGGCGGAAGCGAGATCCGGTGCGGCTTCGGTGATGGCTCCGCGGGCGAGAGCCTTCGCGGCCGTCTCGGGGCGGTCGCAGCCCACGACCCTGACGCCGGGAAACGATTTGCGCACGGCGAGGGCGAATGAACCGCCGATCAGCCCGGTGCCGATGACGGCGATGCGACGGAAGGGGATTGTGTCGGGCATGGCTCTTGGCGCGATTGGCTCAGGATCGGAATCGAACAAAATTTAAAACTCGCGGAAACGGCACCGCGAGTGGAAGGCGCTTGCGCGCCGGATTTATTCCCAGTGCTTACGCACTGGGCTACATTGTGCCGTCCCTCCGGGACTTATTGTTTGCCGCGGTTTGTGTGCGATCCGACGCCGATCGCACATCCTTGCGCTCTAGCCGGGCGCGGCTTGCCACGGGATAACAACGTAAAGCAAATGCAAATGCGTCGGATGGCGGACTGAAGTCCGCCGCTACAAAACCGCACGCGAAGCCGGATCGCGGTGACCGCTCGCAGAGTAACGACCCTGATCGGAGCGAAGAGGGATCCTTCGCTCGCGATGCGCCGCTCAGGATGACGACCCTGATCGGGTCGTCACTTCGAGGCGGTGGCGGCTTCGGGCTTGATCCAGGACATTTGCTTGCGCAACTCGGCGCCGACTTTCTCGATCGGGTGCTCGCGCTGCCGTTCGAGCATCTTGTTGTAGGCCGGGCGCCCCGCCTGATACTCAAGGATCCAGTCGCGGGCGAACACGCCGTCGCGAATTTCCTCGAGAATGGTCTTCATGGTCTTGCGCACGTCTTCGTTGACGATGCGCGGGCCGCGGGTGAGGTCGCCGTACTTGGCGGTCTCGCTGATGAACTGGTGCATCTTGGCGATGCCGCCTTCGTAGATCAGATCGACGATCAGCTTCACTTCGTGCAGGCACTCGAAGTAAGCGGATTCGGGCTGGTATCCGGCTTCGACCAGCGTCTCAAAACCGCGCATGATCAGCTCGCGCAATCCGCCGCAGAGCACGACCTGCTCACCGAAAAGATCGGTCTCGGTTTCTTCCTTGAAGGTGGTTTCGATCACGCCCGCATGTGTGCCGCCGATGGCGCTGGCGTAGCCGAGAGCGCGCTCGAAGGCTTTGCCGGAGTGATCCTGATGGATGGCCAGCAGGCAGGGAACGCCGCGGCCCGCTTCATACTGGCGGCGGACGAGATCGCCGGGAGCTTTCGGCGCGATCATGGTCACGTCGATATTCTTGGCGGGTGTGATCTGGCCGTAGTGGATGTTGAAGCCGTGAGAAAAGAGCAGCATGGCGCCGTCTTTCATGTTTGGCGCAACGGAATCACGATAGATGGCCGGCTGGGTCATGTCCGGCGAGAGCATGATGACGATGTCGGCGCCCTTGGTGGCTTCCACCGCCGAGAGCAGCTTCCAGCCGTCCTGCTCGGCCTTTTTGCCGGAAGGGCCGCCGGGGCGCTGGCCGAGTACCACATCGAGGCCGCTATCGCGCAGGTTGAGAGCTTGCGCGCGTCCCTGGCTGCCGTAGCCGATGACTGCGAGGCGCTTGCCTTGCAGCGCCTTCGGATTTGCATCTTTTTCCCAGAACATCTTTGCCATTTCGTTCTTCTCCTTGTCAGATCGCGTTTGTCAGCCGCGTTTCGTTCGTGATGTGAAAATCGATCCTCAGAAAAATTTGTGTGATGCGTTACACGGCGCCCTCAAGCAGAGGTTACGGCTCCTTCGGATGCGGACGATACCAGGCGCGCGTACTTGGCCATTACCCCGGTTGTGTAGCGCGGCGGATGCGGTTTCCATTGCGCGCGGCGCTCGTCGAGATTCGCATCCACATTGAGTTGCCGTGCGCGGACGTCGAGCGTGATGATGTCGCCGTCGCGAATGAGCCCGATGGGGCCTCCGGCGGCGGCTTCCGGCGCGATGTGGCCGACCATCAATCCGTGCGTGGCGCCGCTGAAGCGGCCATCGGTGATCAGCGCGATCGACTCGCTGATGCCTTGGCCGACAAGAGCGCCGGTGACCGCGAGCATCTCGCGCATGCCCGGACCGCCCTTGGGACCTTCATAGCGAATCACAACCACGTCGCCGGGCTGAATTTTGCGCGCCTGCACCGCTTCAAAGCAGGCTTCCTCGGAATCGAACACGCGCGCGGGGCCTTTGTGGAAAACCCGCTCGTGTCCGGAAAGTTTGACCACGCAGCCTTCGGGAGCGAGCGAGCCGCGAAGAATGGCGATGCCGCCTTCTTTCTTGAGCGGAGTCGCGAGCGAATGGATCACTTCCTGCCCGGCCGTTTCCTTGGCCTCGGCGATTTCTTCGAAGAGGGTGCGGCCAGAGGCGGTAATGCCGTCGTGCAGCAGTCCCGCCTGCTGCAGATATTTTCCGAGCAGGCGCATCCCGCCCGCGGCGTACATGTCCGGCGCGACAAAACGCCCGCCGGGCTTTAAATCGGTGAGGATCGGAGTTTTGGCGGAAATCTTGTCGAATTCCTCGATGGTGAGCGGAATGCCTGCGTCACGCGCGATCGCGAGCAGGTGCAGCACAGCGTTGGTGGAACCGCCGGTGGCCATGACCGAAGCGATGGCGTTCTGAAACGCGCCAGAGGTCATGATCTGCTTGGGGCGAATGTCGCGATTGTAAAGTTCCATCACCTTGCGGCCGCAGTCGATAGCTACTTGCGCTTTTTGCGGATGCACGGCAGGTACTTCGTTTGCGCCCATGGGAGAAATTCCGAGGAAGGTGATGGCGGTGGCCATGGTGTTGGCGGTGAACTGGCCGCCGCAGGCGCCGGCGCCTGGGCACGCGCGGTCTTCGAGTTCTTTGAGTTCGGTCTCGCTCATTTTTCCGGCAGCGGTTGCGCCGACGGCCTCGAAGACGTCCTGAATGGTGACGTCGTGATTATGGAAGCGTCCGGGCATGATCGACCCGCCGTACAGCGAAAGGGAGGGGAGATTCAATCGCGCGAGCGCCATCACCGTGCCGGGGATGGTTTTGTCGCAGCCGCAAATGGCGATGACCGCGTCAAAGGCATGGCCGCGCACGAAAAGCTCGATCGAGTCGGCGATCACCTCGCGCGAGATGAGCGAAGCCTTCATGCCTTCGGTGCCCATGGTGATGCCGTCGGAAATGGTGATGGTGTCGAACTCGATGGGCGTGCCGCCGGCGGCGCGCACGCCTTCTTTCACTTTTTCGGCGAGAGCGCGGAGATGAAAATTGCAGGGGGTGACTTCCGTCCAGGTGTTGGCAATGGCCACCAGCGGACGCGCGAGGTCGGCGTCGGTGAGTCCCGTGGCTTTCAGCATGGCGCGAGCCGGAGCGCGCGCGATCCCTTTCTTTATTTCGTCACTGTGCATGATTGAGAGGTCCCTTTGTTTAATAAAATTGTTTAATGAAATTGTTCAATGAAAATTGGCTCGTGAAAATGGCGGGCTGAAGCCCCGCCCGCTACGCAACGAGCCGCAAATGCAGATCGATCCGTCATCGCCACTCATCGTGGCGGCGACTGCGTTTCGCCGGCTCTCGCGAGCCCGCTCCGCTCGGGATGACACGAAAAAATCCGCCGAGGCGAAAACATCCCGCGCAATAAAAAAGCCCCGCTGCCTGTTTTCAGGTGCGGGGCGCAAGCGTCTGAGCGCGGCTCAGACGGGTGGCCCCGAACGAATCGCTACTACAATTACGGGATATATTGGTCGCGTCATAGAGTACAGGCTCGCTCGCAAATCGACAATTGCTTTCCGCTGATTTCCGGGGCGCGAAGCTTGCAGCATGTGCTCGCGGCAAGCACCCCAAACTGTATTAAGCAGCATGCGCGAGAATAAGTCAAATTAACGTTTTGCTTGCACGATATAAATGCCGCTTATGCCCGCGCGGATGGCGCTCCGCGACACCATTTGCCCGAGGCATCGAACCGGTTCGCGTCCGAGTCTAAGTATGTAAGAGTCTTGCAGTGGGCCGAAGGCTCGGGAGGTTCGCCATGAAAATTTCTTGGATGCCGAGAATTGGTTGTCTTGCGCTCATGGCTCTTGTGGGAATGGCAATCGTCGCCTACGGCCAGGAAACCATTCCCACCGGCACGATTATTCCCGTCGCGCTCAACGGAACGCTTTCGTCGACTAAGATCAAGCCAGGCATGCCAATCTCCGCGCGCGTGATGCAGGACGTGCCATTGCCACGCGACCGGAAAATTCGCGAAGGAACCAAGGTCGCCGGCCAGGTAATCGCGGTAAAGCCAGCCGGACCGAACGGCGGTGCTTCGATCTCCCTCAAGTTCGACCGCGTGCTGACTTCGAAGCAGGGATTGCCCGTTACCACCGACCTGCGAGCGATTGCCTCGTTCACCGCCGTGAGCAGCGCGATGATTCCGGCATTCGGAATGGGTGAGGGCGACACATGGAATGCGCGGACCACCACGCAAATCGGAGGCGACGACGTGTATTGGGGCGGCGGACCGGTGGTCAGCCGCTTCGGTCCGGTAGGGAAGCCGCTCATGGGCGCGGACTCAGGCGTGCTGGTGCGCGTTACCGCTCCGCCGGGCGGCCCATGCCGCGGGGAACTGGATGACAGCCATCGCGTGCAGGCGTTGTGGGTGTTCTCTTCCGATGCGTGCGGCGTGTACGACCTGGACGGGCTAAGCGTTGACCATGCGGGGCGCGACAATCCGCTAGGAGTGATCCAGTTAGCTTCTCGAGGCAATTATTTAAAACTCCACGGCGGAACGGGAATGCTGCTGCGTGTCATTGCGCAATAAACAATCTGCATTCCAGGAAATGCCCGCGATTTCTTGACTTCCGCCGCGCGCGGTTGTTTACTTAGCCGTCATTTTTGTGGAGCGAGGGGAAAACATGGCAAATCGCAGGGCCTTCATCAGGACAATTGCGGGCGCAGCCGCCGGTCTCGTGTTTACGAGCTGTGATTTGCTGGACGCCGCGGCGGCCAAAGCCGCGGCTTTGCCCTTGCCGCCTCAGGCCGCAGGCGCTGCGCCCGGCGCGAAGCGCGTGGTCACCGTGGGCGGCAAGCGCGCGAAAGTGATCGACGTGCACGCGCACTGCCAGGTGCCGGAAGTCGCGGATTTGCTGAAGGGCACTCCTCTCGAGGGCAAGGGTGGCGGCGGACGCGGCGGAAATTTCGTGCTGGGACCGAAGCGCATCGACGCGCTCGACGCGCGCGGCATCGACATGCAGTTGCTGAACATCAACGGCTTCTGGTGGTATGCGGCGGACCGCGACCTGGCCGAGAAAATTGTTACGCTGCAAAACGCAAAAATGGCCGAATGGTGCGCGGCGCATTCCGACCGCTTCGCGTGCCTTACTTCCGTGTCGCTGCAGCATCCCGACCTCGCCGCCGCTCAACTGGAGCACGCTGTGAAGGAGCAGGGATTCAAGGGCGCGGCCATCGGCGGAAGCGTGATGGGCGAGCCGCTTTCTTCGCCGCGTTTCGATCCTTTCTGGGCCAAGGCGCAGGAACTCGACGTGCTCGTGTTCATGCATCCGACCAACGCGGAATTTCTGGTAAAGGAAGACGCGCTGAAAGGGAAGGGCGACCTGGGCAATATCATCGGCGACCCGCTCGAAACGGCCACTTTCCTTTCGCACATGATCTACGAAGGCACGCTCGACAAATTTCCCGGGCTGAAAATCTGCGCGGCGCACGGCGGAGGATTCTTGCCGTCATACCTCGGGCGCTTCGATGTCGCCTGCGAAGTGCGCCCGAATGCCGCGTGCGCCAACAAGAAGCATCCCAGGCAGTATTTGCAATCGCAAATCTGGGCGGACACCATCATCAACGAGCAGGAAGGTTTTCGTCATCTTGTGGCCGAGATGGGGCCGAGCCAAGTGGTTTACGGGACGGATATCCCGTTCAACTGGCCGGACAGTCTGGATTTCATTCTGCACGAGCAGATGAGCGATGAAGACAAAGTGGCGATTCTCGGCGGCAACCTTGGCAAGCTGCTGAAAATTTAATCGGAACCCGCGCCGCGGCAGCGCGGGGTAGCCAATAAAAAGGGCAGGCTTCCGAAAAGCCTGCCCTTTTTTGTTGCCAGCGACGAGCTAACTTAAGACGAGCTAACCTAAAGGGATGTTTGCTGTTCCGCGCCCCGGGGCGAAAACGTTTCGTATTCTTCCGTGGCACTCCCGAGACTGGACTTCGCCAGCAGGCTCCATCGATTGGCGTACTTCGCGAGCTGATCGGTGGCTTGCAAATCGATCGTTGGCAGAGCGTCTCGCGGAATCACGAAGAACGGTTCGTCCTGTCCCGGCGGCGGAACATAGATGACGAAGTTGGCCCAGGTGCTGGCAGGTATTCGCAGTTCCACTGGCGGCTGCGCGGCATCTTCTGGCGGGCGAATCTGAGTCGCCAATTGGCAGCGGTGGCCATTGATGAAGACGCGGTTCTGAATGTGCTTCGGGCCCAAAAGTTTGCGGGCGAATTCCACGCGTAGCCCCAGGCTCGCCGCTTTTCTTTTCACCGCCCCCAACTTCCAATTGCTATTCGACATATCGAAATACCTGCGAGGCTGAGACATACCGAAACCCGGGACGGCGGGCGAGCCGTCCTCCCTATCAGACTATACGAGTATATATGGATATAAACGATATTGGTATATGCTTAGTGGCGCTTTAAGCGGCGACGCGATTACGGTAGAGGTGCCGCGGATGATCGTCTGCGACGTGTTTCTCAAGGAATTCTATGCGCGGGGAAGTGACGATTACCTCAGCCATTGGGCCAAGGAAGTGGACTGGATGGCTGCGGAAGGGTGGAAGGTGATCGATTGCTGCCGCCAGTCGGAGCATCCCGGATTTTGGACGGTGGTTTTCGGGCGGGCCAAGCGTGAGAGGGCCACTGCTGAAAATTGAAGCCGGCGGGAAACAGACATCATTTTCTCCGTCGCCAGCCATGGCGCGAAGATCCGAGGCCTAATCCTTCTGCAGCATCACTTCCGTCGACTTGATAACGGCGGCAACCGTGTCGCCCACCTTCAAATTCATTTCTTCGGCGCTTCGCCGCGTGATGACGCTGTCGATCACGTTGTCGCCAACCCGAACCACCACGTGGGCCAGGATGTCGCCGAGTTTCAATTCTTCTACTTTGCCGACCAGGTGATTGCGCGCGGAAAGTTTCATGCGTCGATGATATTCCGCCGGGCACGGGATGTCGAGATGCCCCCGAGTCAAGATGTGCCTGCCGCGGGCCCGTAAGGCAAGCCTTGACGCGTTGGCAAGGAGTTCTGTATAGTGCGGAATCGGCTGTATTTATGCGCAGGAAAAGGATTTCCCAGGAAGCGCGCGATGACGGCTAATCTTTTAACATTCGCCTTTACGTACCGCTTCTCCTTTGCGGGGGAGCGGGCCGGCGAGACGCGCGCGGAAATCACGTAACAGAAAAGCCGCAACGAGTTTCGAAGCACCGGCCGCGACCTCTGCGTGGGGACGCGGCCTTTTTTGTTGCAGGCGGGGAATACAATTGCGGTATGTAGGAGCGCGATTGCCGGGAGGCGCGACGGTCCCATGAAAATCGACGATTGGCGGCGCAAAATCGATGCTATCGATACGGCCATGCTGCATCTGCTGAACCTGCGCACGGAATTGGCGCTCGAAGTGGGCAGATTCAAGAACGAAGAGGGCGTGGCGCTGCGCGTCCCGGAGCGCGAGCGCGAAATTTTGAATCGGCTGAAGGGCATCAATCCCGGCCCGCTCGACGGCGAAGCCGTCGAGAAAATCTACCAGTTGATTTTGGACCAGTCGGTGCGCTCGCAGCAGATGCAAGGCCTGGGAATCGCTCCCGCGAAAGCCGCTGTGCCGAAGCCGAATGGCAAAGCGCCGAATGCTAAAGCTGCCGTGCGCGGAAATGCGCGCCGGCCAGGACGAGGATGAATGGCGCTCATGAAAATCGAAGACAAAGCGCGCGTCGCATTTCAGGGAGAGCGCGGCGCTTTCAGCGAGGAAGCGGCCGTGAAGCTGCTCGGCGAGAACATTATGCTCGTTCCGCGCCTCACCTTCGAAGCGGCTTTCCGCGCGATTTTTGAAGGGCTGGCCGATTACATTCTGGCCCCGATCGAGAACAGCCTGGCCGGCTCGGTGCACCGCTCGTTCGACCTGCTGGTCGATAGCAACCTGAACATCATCGGCGAGGAGATCATTCCCATCGTGCATAACCTGATCGGCGCGCCGGGCGCCCGGTTCGACCAATTGCGCATCGTGGAGTCTCATCCGGTGGCGCTGGCGCAGTGCGAGCACTTTTTCAGCGAGCATCCGCGCCTGAAGCGTATCGCCACGGAAGACACCGCAGGAAGCGTCCGCGAAGTGGTGCTGGCGGGCGATCCGACGCGCGCGGCGATCGCGGGCCGGCGTGCGGCCGAACTGTATGGCGGTGTAATTCTGCGCGAGCATCTCGAGGACAACAGCGAAAACTACACGCGCTTCTGGCTTCTTTCGCCTTCGCACGTGGAGCCTCCCGATGCCGACAAGCTGTCTCTGTTTTTTCAGCTCGATCACCGGCCCGGGGCGCTGCTGCGCGCGCTCGAGCCGTTCGCGCGGCGCGGGATTAATTTGATGAAGATCGAGAGCCGCCCGGTACACGGCAAGCCCTGGCAGTATCGCTTCTACCTAGACTTGCAGGCGGCGCGAAGCAATCCCGAAGCGGCTGCGGCGCTCGCGGAACTCGAGAAGGAAGTGGTGGATTTGAGGATTCTGGGAAGTTACGCGGCGGCGAAAACGTCCACTGCGGTGAAAGGATAGGATTTCGCCGATGCGATCGAAAAAGGCGAAGAGGGATCCTTCGTTCGCCTGGCGATCCTGACCGGATCGCCGGCAGCGCTCTCTCAGGATGACAGCCGCGCGATTGGTTACGCGTAACGAAGAAACGGTGCTCGCACATGCGAGCCTCCGTGATTAGGACAAAAAGAGAGAACGAAAATGATCGTCAATATGTTTTCGGATGCGACGGAAGGGCAGATTCAGCACGTAGTGGATCGGATCAAAGAGTGCGGCTTTCAGGCGCACCTGATTCGCGGGGAGGAACGTACCGTGATTGGGATCGTAGGCAACAGCAACAAGCACAGGCCGGAGCTCGAAGCGCTGCGCGCGGCGCCCGGCGTGGAAGAACTCGTGCCGATTTCGCATCCTTTCAAGCTGGCGGCGCGAAGCTGCCGTCCCGAAGGTTCGATTTTCGATTTGGGCAAGGGCGTGACCGTTGGCGGAAACGAAGTGGTGGTAGCCGCGGGCCCCTGCGCGGTGGAATCGTCGGAGCAGATACACGGTATCGCCGCAAGCGTGGCGCGGGCCGGCGCGCGAATGTTGCGCGGAGGCGCGTTCAAGCCGCGCAGCTCTCCGTACAGCTTCCAGGGACTCGGCGAAGAAGGCCTGAAGATGATGCGCGACGCCGCGGTTAAGAACGGGCTGCTGGTGGTCAGCGAAGTGATGGACCCGTCGCAGATCGAAGTGATGCTGCCCTATGTGGACGTGCTGCAGGTGGGCGCGCGCAACATGCAGAACTATCATCTGCTGCGGGCGCTGGGCGAAATACAAAAGCCCGTGCTGCTGAAGCGCGGGTTGTCCGCCACGCTCGAAGAGTTGCTGCTGAGCGCGGAGTACATCATGGCCGGCGGGAACTACAACGTGATTTTGTGCGAGCGCGGCATTCGCACGTTCGAGACGTATACGCGCAATACGCTGGACCTTGCTGCGATTCCGGTGGTGCAGCAGATTTCTCATTTGCCAATCATGGCCGATCCTTCGCACGGCACAGGACGCCGCGACAAGGTCGCCGCCATGGCACGCGCGGCGGTAGCTGCGGGCGCGAATGGATTGATTATCGAGGTGCATCCCGATCCAGAGCGAGCATTGTCGGATGGCGTGCAGTCCCTTTACCCCGATCAATTCGCGCAATTGATGGACCAGGTGCGCGCCATCGCCCCTGCCGTGGGACGCACGATTGCGAGTGGCACCGTGGCTGCGGCTACGCGGTAAGCCTGAGTGGGGTCGGCTGAAAGATTTCACCACAAGAGGGATTCTTCGCTACGCTCAGAATGACGGCGCAAATAAATTAAGCGAAATTTTACAGGTCGGACTTTAACGCGGGTTCGGGCTCGTTGACGCGAATCTCGGCGAGCTCGGCAATCAGGTTGCCGGCCCAGCGGTACACGTTGTGTTCCTTCACGATGCGGCGCATGCGCCGCATGCGCTCGCGGCGGTCGTCCGGGTTCATTTCCAGCGCTAGTTCAATTGAATCGGCGAGCTGTTCGGCGTCGTAGGGATTCACGATGATGGCGTCGCGCAGCTCGCGCGCTGCGCCGGTGAACTGGCTCAGGATCAGCGCGCCACCTTCGTCCTCGCGCGAGGCGATGAACTCCTTGGCCACCAGATTCATGCCGTCGTGCAGGGAAGTGACCATGCAGAGATCGGCCGCGCGGTAGTAAGGCTGAATTTCGTTGTGGTCGTGGTGGCGCGTGAGCATGACGATGGGCTTCCAGTCGGCGGTTTGAAAACGCGCGTTGATGCGGTTGGCGACCGCTTCCACTTCGCGGCCCAAATCGTCGTAGCGCGGAATATTGGTGCGGCTGGGCGCGCCAATCTGCACGAACGTGAATTGCTTGCGGTAGACCGGATATTTTTCCAGGAATCGCTCGACGCCGCGGAAGCGCTCGACGATGCCCTTGGTGTAGTCGATTCGGTCGACACCCACTCCGAGAAAGCTCGCCTTGATGCCCAGATTCTTCAGCAGCGCCGCGCGCAGCTCGTAGGGTGAAACCGAATCGCCCGGTTCGCTTTGCGATTCGCGGAAATCGACGCTGATGGGGAACGGACGCACTAGTGTGGTGTGGTTGTTGCGCTTCACCGCGAAGCGCTCCCACTCGATGCGCGATTCGAGAGCGGCATCGACCGTCTCCAGAAAATTATTGCAGTGCGCCTGGATGTGAAAGCCGACCAGGTCCGCGCCGAGGAGGCCATCGAGAAGCTCGCGCTGCCAGGGGCAGATGCGGAATGCTTCGGGATTGGGCCAGGGAATGTGCCAGAAAATGGCCACGCGAATATCGGGGCGCGCTTCCTTCACCATCTTGGGTAACAGTGCGAAGTGGTAGTCCTGTACCAGCAGCAGCGCGTGCTCGATGCCTTTCATTTCTTCGAGCACAGCGTCGGCAAACTTTCGATTTGCTTCCTGGTAGCTTTGCCAGTCGGTGGCGCGGAAAATCGGGCGCGTGTGGGCGATGTGGCAAAGCGGCCAGAGCCCCTCGTTTGAGAATCCGTAGTAGTAGCCCTGCTCTTCTTCCTTGTTGAGCCACACCCGGCGCAATGTGTATTCCGGATGATCGGGCGGGACGCGCAGGCGGTCGTGTTCGTCGACGGTGATCTTGTCCGCGTCACCCGAGCCAAACGCGATCCAGGTGCCGTCGCAGGCGCGAAGAATCGGTTCGAGCGCGGTGACCAAACCGCTCGCCGGCACAAGCGACTCAATATTCTTGCCGCGGTGCACGTTCATGTAAGGCTCGCGGTTGGAAACCACGAACAGCGAGCCGAACGGGCGGCTCTGAATGCTCACGCGAAGGCGCTCGGCGGTCCACATGGATTCGCCGGTTTCACGCAGGCGCGCTTCCTCTTCCGCGGAGGCGCGCGCTTCGTTGAGGCTTTTCGCCAGATTCACCACTTCCTGCGAGAACGGCGCAAGAAAATCTTCCGCGGGCAAGCTGGGCCGCGGGCCGGCGCGTCCAACGCGCACGTCTTTCATCCACTGCGCGGTGCGCGAAATGGGAAGAATGATGGTCCAGCGAATGATGGCGACGGTGATTAACACGATGAGCAGCACCTGAGCGACCACGTGCCAGATAGTGTCGCGCCAGATGTCGTCGCTTTGCGCTTCGATGTAACTCGCGTCATGAAAAATAGCCAGCACGCCAGCGATATCGCCGTCGCGGTGCAGCGGCACGTAATACGCGTTCATCGGTTTGCCGCCGAGAGTGAGGAACCGGCTGACTCCCGGCGACCCGGCCTTGATTTCATCCAGGGGAACCGGCGGCGGTGTAAGACGCGTTACCAGCGTGGAGCTTTCGGCTAGCACGCGGCCTTGATTGTCATAAATGACCACGCCAGCAAGCTGCTGTTTGTTGGCGTAGCGCTCGACGATAGGCCGGAGGCGCGTGGGGGAGCTTCGCTGCAGGGCTGGCTCGACAATCTCCTGTAAACTTTCTGCCAGAATTTCCGCGCGGCGCTGCAGATCGGCGCGCAGGCCGCGCTTTTCGGAACGCACCTGGTTCCGGGCAATGAAGAATGTGACCAGACTGATCCCGACCACCAGGAAAGAGAATCAATCGGAGGCTGAGTCTCACGCGCTAATCACTCCAGAAGGAAGCTTGCCGTGCGCGGCGTAGCGGTTTGTGGCGCGGTTGTGGCGTTTCGTGGTTTGGGATTGCGATGTTGCACTCCCACTGATAGCACTATGCCGCCACTTCCGCAATGCTTTGAATGCGAATGATGTTCTTGACGACATCCAGTGTGCCGGTGATCCTCACGTTTTTCTCGACAAACTTGCCGGCCGTGTCCTGATCGTCCAGTTCGTAAAGCTTGTGAGTTTTCGCTTCATTCAGCACAAATTCGTCCCCATTTTTGGCGATCGTCCCGGTGAACGTGCGCACCGCCGGCTGATCTTTGGGCGAGGCCTGGTGGAGAAATGTTGCCGGCGCGGGAGGCGCAAATGGTATTGCCGCGGAGTCCGCGAATGTTGCGGCTGCAGAACGCGCTACGGGCGCGGGCCGAGCCGGGGCGCTTACAAATGCGCTGAGGCTTAACATACCAGTGAGCGCAGCGAGCATGACCAAATTGCGCATGGGTAACGGTATCAACTGCTTACGGGCTGGGGAATCGGGTAAAATAGGTAGACAAAATGTCTCCACAGAGCGGCGAGAGGGGGCGAAACTTGACGGTTTACAATGGGTCAGTTAGGCTTGCGGAATGAGCCGCAGCCGGTGGATTTCGGGCTACGAACGCTGTCGTTGTAAAAGGACGACCTGAGCGCGCCGGGCTGGGCTACCTACATTTTTTGACACGAAATTGTATCGAACAGCCCGCTGAAAAGCGGGTTTTTGCGTTTTTGGGGTGCCAAAATGAGGCAAAAAGCGAAAGTTTATCTGGTGGGAGCGGGACCGGGCGATCCGGATTTGCTCACGGTAAAAGCGCATCGGCTGCTCCGCGAAGCGGATCTTGTGCTGCACGATGACCTGGTGGCGCCTGCAATTTTGTCGCTGGCGGGCGTGGCGCAAGTGGAGAATGTGGGCAAGCGCTGCGGAGCGAAAAAAATCACGCAGGATGAGATCAACGCGCGAATGATCGAAGCAGCGCAGCGCGGATTGTGCGTGGTGCGCCTGAAGAGCGGGGATCCGGGAATTTTCGGGCGGTTGTCGGAAGAGATCGATGCGCTGGAAACGGCGGGCGTTTCGTATGAGGTGATACCGGGGGTGACCGCTGGAGTAGCCGCGGCGGCTTCGCTGGGGATTTCGCTGACGGACCGTCGAAAGTCGGCGCGCGTGGTGATCGTCACCGGACACAAGGCTCATGGGAGCGGACCGGACGGGAAGATCGACTGGAAGAATCTGGCGCGCGAAGATGCCACGCTGGTGATTTACATGCCGGGACACGAGTTCGCGGAATTGCGGCAGCAGCTTCTTGAGGCGGGCGTGACGCCGGAGATGCCGGCCTTGATCGTGTCGCGAGCAAGCACCGCAGAGCAGCAACAGCAATTCTGCACCGTGGGCGATCTCGCCAGCCTGCCGCATTTGGAACCACCGTCGATATTGCTGATCGGGCGCGCGCTGGAAGGCGCGGATGAACGATCGCGCATGGCGAATGTTTCGCAGGCGATCGAGTGCGCTGAATTCATGCTGAGCTCCGATTAATTTCTTCAGGCCGTTTCTTTCATCCCTCGCAATTCATAGACATGTTCATGCTAGATTCGTTTCGCGCGATGTAGCCGGTTGCGCCCAGCGGGAGCGTTTACCACGAATGGCGGAACAGGAAAAACCGGCCGGGAAGTGGATGGGCATCAGTTGGATCGATCTGCTATGGCTGCTCTTCATTCTGGGACTCGCACTGCTTCCACCCATTGGGGAAATTCACAAGCAGATCACGCTGGCAGCCATTTTTATATTTCAGTTCCTGGAGCCGAAGCTTGTCGCGCGCATGCCGAACAGAGGGCCGGCCTATAGCGTTCTGATCAAAATCGTGCTGGCGACGCTGCTGATCGACCACACTGGCGACCTGGGCATCAACAGCGCGTACTACCAAATCTACTATTTGCCGATCGTGACCGCGGCGATCTATTTCGGACCGATCGCCACATTGTTGTGGACCGCGCTGGCGTCACTTGCCTATGCGTCTTTCTTGATTCCCGCATTACAAGAATATGAGTTGACCGCCGAGGGTCTGACGACCCTGTTAACTCGGCTGCTTTTCTTTTTTTTGGCGGCGATTCTGGTGAACCGCTTCGTTATCGAGAACAAAAAGCAGGTGCGCCGCTATCAGGAACTCAGCGAGACGCTGGAGGAAACGAACCGTCAGTTGCGGCGGGCGGAAGCCGATGCGCGGCGGTCGGAAAGGCTGGCGGCGCTGGGACAGATGTCCGCCGGGCTGGCGCACGAGATTCGCAATCCGCTGGGAGTCATCAAAGGCTCGGCGGAAATGCTGGCCGGGAAGCTGCAGGACGCGCAACCGCTCGTGAGCGAGCTCGCGGGATATATCTCTTCCGAAGTGAACCGGCTGAACGCGCTGGTGACGCGGTTTCTCGATTTCGCCCGGCCGATGAGCGTGCAACTGCAGCCTCATCAGATCACCGACATTTTGGAGCGCTCGATTGGAACGGTGGAGAACCACTTGCCCGGTGCGGGAGTGAAGATCGAACGCAGCTATGCGGCGGGCCTGCCTGAGGTTCCCGTCGACGAGCAACTTTGTGAAAGCGTGTTCGTGAACCTGATTACCAATGCGTTTCAAGCCATGGACGGCGCCGCGAATGGCGATAAGGCTCTTCGCGTTGCGGTGACGCAGGAATCTTCGGCCGGCCGGGAAGGGATCGGAGTGGTCATAGAAGACAACGGCCCGGGCGTACCGCCGGAATTGCGCGAGCAGATATTCAATCCGTTTTTCACTTCGAAGAAAGAAGGCGTGGGACTGGGGCTTTCGATCGTGGCGAAAATTGTGGACGAGCATCGCGGATGGATCAACCTGGAGAGCGACCACGGGCGCGGCGCGCGCTTTCACATATTTCTGCCGACGGCTGAATCGTAAGGCCGCGCGACTATCCCGACCGGCGGCGCAGGAACTCGTTAACCATCAGGATGGACGACACCGCCTGCATCTCGTCGATCTCGCCCGCGAAGATGCGCTCGATGGCGGTCGCCAGGGGAACCGAAGCGATGGTTTCGATTTCATCGTCGAGAACGGCGTGCGGCACCTTTGCCAATTGCTCGCAGAGCACGATGTGCGCCGCGGTTTTTAGAAACGCGGGCACGGGATGCAGAGTGCCCACGAAGGTGGCGCGGCTAGCGGAATAGCCGGTTTCCTCCAGAAGCTCGCGTTGCGCCGCGGCCAGCGGAGTTTCGCCTTCGTCGATAAAGCCGCCGGGAAGCGCCCAATAGGCGCGGTCGGTGCCGTGGCGATACTGCCGGACGAGCAAAATGTTCTGCGCTTCGTCCAGCGCGGCGATCAATGCGAATTCCGGCTTTTGCACGGTGATGTGCTGCTGGTCGGGGTTGCCGTTGCCTAAGCGGTATTTTTTGCGGTACACGGTACCCCAGGGATCGGAGCAGACAACTTCGGTTTCCAACAGTTCCCACGTGTGCGCCATTGCCACCTCGAAATATTCGTATGGTCAAGTTGATATCTGGTTTTAGCGTATACCGCATTTCAATCCTGAGCAAAATTGAAGAAGGTATCGAGTTTCGCAGGTTTGCGTGGGTGTGCGCGTGTACTAAGATGAAGTGCCCGAATGCGGCGCTGATGCGTTTTGTAAAGACCGAGAGGATGTCTACGGAATAATGGCGGCGGCGAAAAGATCGATTCTAGTGGTGGAGGACGAGCCGAAGCTGCGGCGGCTGGTGGAGCTGCAGCTCGCGGACGACGGCTACGATGTGAAGAGCGCGCCGGATGCGGAAAGCGCGTTGAAGCTGGTGAACGAAGGCGCCTTCGATCTGGTGATCACCGACCTGAAGTTGCCGAAAATGAGCGGCCTCGAATTCCTGCAGGAAGTAAAGCGCAGCGACCCGCAAATGCCGGTGGTGATCATGACGGCGTTTGGGTCGGTTGAGTCCGCGGTGGATGCCATGAAAGCGGGGGCGAGCGATTACGTATTGAAACCGTTCTCGCTGGCTGAACTGGTGATGGTGGTGCGCAAGGAGCTCGACACGCACCAGCTTCGCGAGGAAAACCGCGACCTGCGCGAGGCACTCGGGCGGCGCTACGAGTACAAGAACATCGTGGCGCAGAGCGAAAAGATGCAGGCAGTGCTGGCGCTGGTAGAGCGCGTGGCGCCATCGAACGTGACCGTTTTAGTTGGCGGCGAAAGCGGTGTGGGAAAAGATCTGGTGGCTCGCGCGATTCACGAGCACTCGCAACGCGCACGCGGGCCGTTCATCAAGATCAACAGCACGGCCATTCCAGAGACGCTGCTGGAAAGCGAACTGTTTGGATATGAAAAGGGCGCGTTTTCCGGCGCGGTTACGAGCAAGCCGGGAAAATTCGAGCTGGCCGATCGCGGCACGCTTTTCCTCGATGAAATTGGCGACGTGCCCGCGGCCATTCAGGTAAAGCTGCTGCGCGTGCTGCAGGAGAAGGAATTCGAGAGGCTGGGCGGCACGAAGACGATTAAGGTGGATGTGCGGCTGATCGCAGCGACCAATCGCGATTTGCGCGCCGCTCTTGAGGAGGGCACCTTTCGCGAGGACCTGTATTACCGGCTGAACGTGGTGCCCATCGACATTCCGCCCTTGCGCGAGCACAAGGAAGACATTCCCGCGCTGGTGAAGTTTTTTCTGGAGAAATTTTCGAAGGATGCCGGCCTGCCGACCAAAACGATCTCGCCCGCCGCGATGAAAATGCTCGTGGATTTTCAGTGGCCCGGAAATGTGCGCGAACTCGAGAACGTGATGCAGCGGGCGGTCACACTGTCGGAAGGAGACACGATTGACGTCGCCGATATTCATCTCGATACGCGCGCTGCGCACCGTGCGAATTCTTCGGGAGGGTTTGTGTTGCCGGAGGGCATGACGCTCGATCAATGGGAGCAGGAGACGATTCGCGATGCGCTGAAGCGCGCGAACGGCAACAAGAGCCAGGCGGCGCGAATGCTGGGACTTTCGCGCAACGCGCTGCGCTACCGGCTTTCACAAATGGGCGTCGCTGACGCGCCCGAAAGCGAGTGACAGAAAATATGGCCACATCTTTCCCACTTCCGCCGAACCTGCCCGTGCCAGTAGACGATGGCGCGAGCCGCCACTTGCCGGGAATGCGCATGCCCGCGATTGCGCTGCCGTCGACCGGCGGACATTTGGTTCACCTTGACCAATTGGCAGCGCCGCGAGCGGTTATTTTTTGTTATCCCATGACGGGCGTACCGGGGAAGGCGTTGCCCGAGGGCTGGGACGCGATTCCCGGCGCGCGAGGATGCACTCCGCAAACCTGTGGCTTTCGCGATCACTACGAAGAGATTCGAGATGCTTGGGTGCGGAGGTATTCGGCCTGAGCACGCAGAGCACGGAATACCAGCGCGAAATGGCCGAGCGCCTGCAGCTCCCGTTCGAAATTCTCAGCGACGCCGAGTTTCCAGCTTTGCGACGCGTTGCGGCTTCCCAACTTTGAGGTGGAGGGCATGAGGCTGCTGAAACGGCTCACGCTAGTGATTCGCGACGGCACCATCGAGACTGTCTTCTACCCGGTGTTTCCTCCCGACAAAAGCGCGGCGCAGGTTATCGAGTGGCTGAGGAATAATCCCTTATAGGAGTTATGCCCCGCATTTTGAGGTGGTTGAAATCCACCAGGCCGCTGCAAAATCACCGAGGTAAACACCTCCATTTGCATCCCAAAATCTACGTAACAAACAGATAAATAAAGGCTTATATTTCAGGTTCCTTTGGCGACAGCCCTGCACAAGAAGTCCCCGGAAGCTGGGCTAGGCAGAGGTGGGCTATGAAAAAGATTTTAATGGGTTTCGCGGCATTCCTGCTGGTTGTGGCAGCTAGCCCTGTAGTTGGACGCGCGCAGCAGCCGCAAAACAATCAGCAATATCCGCCGCAATATGACATTTAAAAACGGCGGTCAATGGCCGCAGGACCAGGGCTCATTGCCGCCATATCCAAATCAAGCCCCGCCGCCTCCCGGACAGGGGATTCCATATCCTCCGCAGGGACAGCCTCAGCAGGGGCAGGCAGGCCCGCCCCCGGGACCTAACGGGCAAGCTCCTCAAGGGCAGCAACAGGGTGCAGGGCAGCCGCAACCGGGTGTTGCGCGGCTCAGCTTTATCCACGGAGACGTTTCTCAGCAGCGCGGTGACAACGGCGAATGGGTGGCATCGACCTTGAACACCCCGGTTGAACCGGGAGATCGCGTTACCACCGGTGAAGGCGCACGGGCGGAGTTGCAGTTGGATTACGCGGACCTTCTGCGCATGTCAAGCAATGTGACCGCCAATGTGGTGGCGCTTGCGCGCAACAGCATTCAGGTGCAGGTGGGGCAGGGGCTGACGACATTTTCCGTGCTGAAGGGCAGCGAGGCGCAGTCGGAAATCGACACGCCGAACGCGGCCATTCGTCCGCTGGGCGAAGGCGAATATCGCATTTTGGTGAATTCCAATGCCGAGACGCAGGTGGTGGTGCGCAGCGGCTCGGTGGAAATTTCCACTCCGCAGGGCACCACGCGCGTCGACAAGGGCCAGATGATCACCATCGCCGGCACCGACAATCCGCAGTACAAAACCGATCCCGCGCCGGCACGCGACGAATGGGATTCCTGGAGCAGCGACCGCGACAAGAGAATCATGAACGCCCAGAGCTGGCAGCATACCGATCGCTACTACACCGGCAGCGAAGATTTGGACAACAACGGGACCTGGAGCGAAGTGCCGGATTATGGTCAGGTGTGGACTCCGAACGTTCAGGATCCGAACTGGGCTCCCTATCGGGATGGCCGCTGGGTTTATGAGCCGTACTACGGCTGGACCTGGGTTTCCTATGAGCCTTGGGGCTGGGCGCCGTATCACTATGGGCGCTGGTTCGTGAATGGAGGTAGTTGGGCCTGGTGGCCGGGACCTGTGGGGGCGTATCCGGGCTACTACCCGCTGTGGTCGCCGGCCTATGTTTCGTTCTTCGGTTTCGGAGGCGGCGGCTGGGGCCTGAGCCTCGGATTTGGATTTGGCGGCTGGGGCCGCGTTGGCTGGCTGCCCGTGGGCCCGGGGGACTGGTATCACCCGTGGTATGGCGGATGGGGCGGACGGTACGGGGCGGTTGGTGTGGGCGCGTTTGGGAGCCTTCACGAAGGATTCTCGCCGCTGGGCAACGGCCGATTCTCGAACGTCGATGCGGCATTTCGCAACGACCGCGTGCGTGGCGGGTTTTCATCGATGGCAGGGGATGAATTCGGACGCAGCGCGGTTTCAAGAAATCAGGAGCGCATCAGCGAAGCTTCCTTTAGGCAAGCCAGCGCGATGACCGGAAGAATGCCGGTGAATCCTTCGCGTGAGAGTTTCAGCCCCAGCGGACGTGCGGCGAGCCCGTCGACGATTCGCGGCGGGGCGGCCGGATCGCAGCACTTTTTCTCGAGCAACCGCGAGGGATTTGCGGGAGCGAATGCGAATCGCGGAGAATCCGGGTTCGGCGGAAATCGCAGCGGATCGTTCGCGAACGGCAGCCGGGGAGTGGAGGGCAACACCGCGAACCGTGGGTCGGCTGGGGGCGGCGCGCAGGGTTGGCGCTCGTTCACGCCGTCGCAGGGCGCCAATCGTGGAACGGAATCATTTTCGCAAGCTGAGCGTGGAAATAATGCGCGAGGCTATTCGCCCAGTGGTTCAGAACGCCAATTTTCTTCACCCAACACCGCTTCTCGTGGCGGATACGGGGGCTCCTCGAATTCATACTCTCGTCCCCCCCTTAATATGAGGCAGCCCATCGTGACGCCACGAGGCGGAAATAACCAATCGAGCCGCGGAACCTACAACGGCGGAAGTTACGGCGGCCAGTCGCGCGGGAGCTACAGCGCGCCACGAAGCTACAGCGCGCCGAGAGCCTATAGTGCGCCGCAAGGAGGCGGATCTCGCGGCGGCAGCGGTGGCGGAGCTTCTCGCGGTGGCAGCTCACACAGCAGTGGAGGGCACGGCGGCCATCGGTAATCGCGGCAATGCAAAAATGGTCTGGCCCCGGACCGATCGGGGCCCCTTTGTATAGAGGCTGCCTGTAGTGGGCGAAGAACCGGCGGCAGGGCAGGTGAAATATACAGTGAAATTCGACCGAAAAGCAGCGTCGGCGGGATGAAAGCGAAATGTAGAATTTCGATGAGCGGTGGATTTGCAGTGCCAGCGATTGTCGGAGGCGAAGGAAACATGTACTCGGCAATGCGGGTTATCGCGTGGTTGACCTGGCTGCGGGCGTTCCATTGGTGCTGGCAGGCAAGCGTTCCGCAAAAGAGCGGGCAATAAGCGTCGGCTCGTGCCAAGAAATCAGCATTCGCCTTTTGGGCGGCAATACGCGGTTTAATCGAAGGAATGCGAAGGCGGATCGAGCAACTCGGGCCGCAGCCTTTCAAACAGCGCCATGGTAAACAAGATCAGCACCAGCAAAACAGGAAGAAGCGCAATGGCCATCTGCTGCGGAGTGGCGTGAATGCGCCCAGCGAAGTAGCGCCGCAGCGTCACCACCGAAGCGCCCACGTAATACGCCGCCACCATGGCGCTCCCTAGCACCGGCAGGCCGCGAGTTTTCGACTGCCAGGGCGTCCAGCGCAAGATCGCACCCACGCCGAGAATAATGGCTCCTGCGAGCAGGTCGACATACCAGTAAGCGACATTCGTGCTGGTGTGGCGGCGCGTCAACATATGGTGCGCCCAATAGATGCCGTACCCCGAAACCGCCAGGTAGAGAAAGCCAACGGGAATTCGCACCAGCCGCCTCCGGGAACAGCCTTCCTGCTTAGACGTAACGCACGGCGAAAACCGTTGCAATCGAAAAGGTTGTAGCGGACTCGTTCGTTCGCATAGCGCGACGCAGTGAATCCTACGGAGTCGCTGGTTTTTGCTGTGTAGAAGAATCGGGCGGAGCTGCGGGCGTTGCGTTTCCGGCAGAGGCAGGCGGCGCGGGCGGTTCGGCCAGCGCCAGGTAGGCGCGGCCGAAAGCCGATTGCTGCGTGCCTGCGCCAATCACGATGGCCTGCACGCTGTAGCGCCCCGTCGGCAGCTTGGCCAGCGGCAGGCTGATGCGGAACGAAGCTGTGTGCGTCTTTTCGTCGACGGCCGCTGGCGCGAGCATGGGCGTGGTATTCACCTGCACGCCGTTGCGGAAAAAGATCAGGCCGGCGCGCAGAGCGTTGGCATCGAACGCCTCGCCCTTTTCCGGATAGTAGGCCTGAAAGAAAACGTACAGATTCTGCTGCTGCGTAAAAAAGCGCGTCACGCTCGGTACGATGCGCTGGCCCTCCATTTCCAGCGGAGAAGTGGCCAGCTTCGCGCGCAAACCTTGCGCTTTGGTCTGCACCTCGGACGTTTTCTCAACGGGCACGAGCTGGCTCGAAAGCAGCACCGAGCTTAGCGAGAGGCGCTGCGGCGGCCGCTGCGGCGCGGAGAAATTCTGCTCGAACGTGCCAATTTTTCCGGATTCGTTTTCTCGCGTGACAAATTTCAGGTGATAAGAACCCGGCGCGAGCACCACACCGCCCTGATACACAAGGTTCGACTGGTGCACCTGTTCGTAGCGCTGCTGATCGAGTTGCACATTGATGGTGTCGCGCAACTGCGCGACGATCTGGCCATTACCTGCGGCGCGCACTTCCGCCGCGAAGTCGAATTCCGCCTGGCGGCGCCCGTGCTTCTGGGCCCAGTCGAGCGCGGTGGAGGAGATTTTTGCGGAGATGGGAACGTAGATCTGTTCGTCGCTGAGGCGGAACATGGCCGTTTCCACGGCGATGGGCAACTCGACCACCGGGTTGTCGGAATGGATCGCGTCGGCAAGCTGCTGGTCGCGGGATTCCTTTTCAAGATGCTGGAAATCGCGTGGCGCGTAGTAACCGTTGCGGTAGCGCACTTTCACGCCGGGAGCGTTGACCTTCACGCGCACCGCGTGCCAGGAGCCGTCGCGCTTCACGTTCGCGTTCAGGTAGTAGCCCACCAGGTAGTAGCCGGCATTGTCCTGCTGAATTTTCGGGAATGCGTCACTCAAGTCGCCCAGATCGAAGAAGGCCTTCCCGCCGGTGTCCGTCGAGAGCGTGGCCAGCGTGTCGCGCGAGTCTTCGCGCTGGTCGGTCTGATGAAATACCGAAGCGCCGGTGTACATGGACGTGCCAGTGGCGGCGTCGGACGTCACGTCACCGCCTGGCACCGCAGCCATCAGGCCGCGCGAGTCGATGGAATAGATGGAGACATTGGCGCGGTTCGCTGCGTCGGTGGCGGCGCGAAGCTGCGTGCGATTTTCCTCACCGGTCTGCGTGATGCCGCCGGTAAACTCGATCACCGATTTGCGGCCGGGAATCACGCCGAGCACGTTGGAGAGTCCTTCGATCGCTTCCAGCTTCTGGTCGGTATTGAATACGTTGAATTCGGTTTCGTCCGCGGTGTAAGCAGCGCCGGTGTCCTGCTGCACGTCGTACTCGCCATTCTGCGCCGCCGCATACAGCGGATTGGAAATCTGCGTTGAAACCCCGGGCAAAAGCTGCGCAATAGCTTTGTTGAGCTTGTCATGGTCATTGGTGAAGTCAGAAAGCACGCGCAGGTTGCTGCTGAAAGAGACCACGGAGACCAGATCGGCCTTGGTCATCTGCTGCTTCACGAATTTCAGGGCGGAATCGTGCGCGCGGATCAGATCGTCGTTGCCGAGCGAAGTCAGATCGAAGAAGAGCACCAGCAAGCGGCGGTTGCGCGCCTGTTCGCCTTCCACTTGCGCGGCCGCATCGCTCGGCGTATCCACCGCAAGCACAATCGGCGCGGTATCGCTATCGGGCGCTGTTTCTACCGCTTCGATGTCTTCATAAGAGAAGATCGAGACTTTCTGATCCTGTCCATCATCGGTGACCGTGAATTGCTCGGGCTTGAGCCCCTTCAGCGGCTTGCCGTCACGGCCGGTGACTTCCACGTCGATGCGCACCAGATCCGAAGAGGTGCGCAACAAGGACTGCGCGGACGGCGGCGCTTGCTGCTGCGCATCCGGCGGGGGAGGAACCGAAATCGGAGCAGGAGCCGGAGCGGGTGCCAGAGCAGGAGATTGAGCAGGAGATTGCGCAGGGGATTGCCCGCCCTGTTGCTGCGCTTGCATTGGCCCGGGCGGAAAGCCAAGGCCTGCGATGAGAAACGCCACCAGCCAATAAAAGCGGCCGCTGCGCTGCGTCGAATTGTCCGTATCAGTTTTCATGATTAGGGCTCATGTCCATATCACAAATTGAATCGGATCATGATGTCCATGGTGCGCATCGAGCCGGCGCTGGTGATGCGGCCGAAAGTGCTCGATCCAAGCGTGGTGCCCACGCCGCCAAAGGCCGGCGTGTTCGTCAGGTTCTGTATCTCCCAGCTCGCATTAAAGGTGTGGCGCTGCTCGGCGCCGAAGCGCACCGATTTGGCGACCGACAGGTTCCAACTGAACTGGCATGGACCTTCGATGGAACCGCGGCGCTCATCCCCATATTCTCCCGCGGGCGGAGTGACAAATGCCGCGGTATTGAAAAAGCCCAACGGAGAGCCACCGCAAACGCCGAAGTTGGGGTTGGCGATGATGTTCGCGCGCTCGGAGAAGTTCGAGCCCGTGCCGGAATTGTTGGCGGCGCTGCCGCCGAGATAGACGGTGGAGGGCGTGCCGGTATGCCAGGTAATGCCGTTCACCAAACGCAGATTGGAAAAGGCCTTTTCTTTCCAGCCGTGATTCGCCCAGCGATTGCGCTCGCCAAAAGGCAATTCGTAAGTGGACTGGAAACGAAGCTGGTGCCGCATGTCGAATGACGATAGGCCGCGCTCCGCCGCGTAGTTGCCGTCCTGCTGCACGACGATGCCGCCAGTGCCGCCAATGGAGCTGGCATTGTCGAGTGACTTCGAATAGGTGTATTGCGTGGTGAACGAAACACCGTGCGTGAAGCGGTGCACCAGGCGAGCCTGCAGGCCGTTGTAAATGGAATTCGCGCCCGACTGAACATAATAAAAGCTGGTGGCATAGGGAATTTGCAGCTCGGACTGCGTTTCGAGCTGGCTGGTTCCGAGCGGCGCGCGGTTCGGAGCGCGCAACAGCTCCAGATTCGTGCCTTTCGTCCCGGTGTAGGTAAGATCGACCAGCCAGTTCTGCGAGAAGGATGTTTCCGTGCCCAGCATCCAGATCTGCGTGTAAGGCGGCTTATCGTTCGGGTTGACGCCCGCTGTGTTCAGAATTGTGGTGCTCGACGGTTGCGCCGGAAAGCCGTTTTGCAGCGTGAGCACCTGTGCCGCGGACGTGTAGAGATTCTCGGACTGATCGAAGGGCGGCTGATAGGCCAGATAGTTCTGCGCCAGTGAGTTGTACACCGACTGGTTGTAGAAGATGGAGTAGCCGGCGCGGACAATGGTGCGCGGCTTGATGCCCGGATCCCAGGCAATGCCGATGCGCGGCGCCCAGTTATTGTAATCGCCATGAATCAGGGCCCGCGGATACGCGCCGCTGAACGGCCCAACCTGATTCGGAGTCACCACGGCAACCGCAGTGGCCGTGGAGTTCAAGTCGAGATTGGCGATCTGATTGTATTTCTCGATGGGCGGCGTCTGCGACTGATAGCGCACGCCGTACTGGAAGGTGAAGCGCTTGTTCACGCGAAAATCGTCCTGCGCGTAGGCAATGAAGCCCCAGCTCCGGAAATAGGTGTTCGGATTCCCGAATTGCACCGCGGTGCTGTAGGGAAGGCCGAGCAGAAAATCGGCAAACTCGTAATAGGGTTCGGTGAGCGGCGTAAGCGCCGTAGCTGGATCGCCCGTAGCGGTGAGCTGGTTGGTCATCACGCCGGTGAAACGGTACAGGCCGCGCGGATTTGGATTTGAGTCCACATTCAATTCGATGCGGCGAATCTCGCCGCCGAACGTCATGGTGTGCTTGGTGTGGATCCAGGTAATCGCGTCGGAGGCGCGCAGCGTCTGATTCCGCACGCGCGACGGGTCCGGATCGTTAAATCCCGTCAGACTCGAGAAATTGATTCCAGGTAGGCCATAGTCAATCGGATCGGTTGCCAGCCCGCCGATGCCCAGATCGCCGGTGACGTTGTTCACGTAGGAATTTGCGCTGAGCGTTTGATTGCGGCTGCGGCTCCAGTTCAGATGCGTATTTTCAATGAACCTCGGCGACCAGTTGTGGGTCAGGCCCAGGTCCACGCTCTGGCTGCGCGAAGTGGTGCGTCCGTGAATGTCGGGGAATGCGCCGAGGGTGTCCTGGCGCGAAGAATTGAAATTATAGCCGACGTTCAAATTGAACTTCGCGTTGATGGTGTGCAGGATGTGGACATTCACGCCGTCGGTGTTGTGCGGCACGACGGATTGCAGCAGATAGTTCTGCGCGGTCTGCCCCGGCACGTTCGGCAGTGGAATGTAGGAAAGCAACGCGGCGGAAGCCGGGTTGATGTTCGGAACCTGGCAACCGTTGCCAAGCGGGGTCCGCGGGCCGGCCAGATTTGAAAAGGGATTGTAGAGCGTGATGCCCAGGCCGCAGAAATTTCCGCTGCGCTCGGCCGCCGTTGGCACCGTTGAGAATGTGTCGACCCCCGCTTTTTGCGTTTCGTGCTGAAAATTCACGAAGAAATAGGTTTTGTTGTTGCCGTCATAGATGTGCGGGATTCTCAGCGGCCCGCCCATGTTGCCGCCCAGCCGCTCGTCGTAATTGGAAACCTTGGGGAATTCGTTCCCGGTAATGGAATACGGGCGCGCGTCGAACGCGGAATTTGTGTAGCGATCGTAGAAGCTGAAGCGCACGCGGTTCACCGCCTGGCGCCCAAGGCGTCCTCCTCCTCCGCCACCTCCTCCCCGGCCGCCGCCTCCACCACCTCCTCCGCCAAATAATCCGCCTTGGGCGAATCTTCCGCCCCCACCGCCAGGACCTCCGCCGCCCCGAGGGCCGCCTCCGCCAGGGCCGCCCGGTCCTCCAAATGCGGCTCGGCCGCCACCGAATCCGCCACCACCCCCAAATCCAGCGGGTCCTCCAGGAGAAGGTGGCAAAAGGCCGGCGATGCCGCCATCTGGTCCGCCCGGGCCACCTGGGCCGCCATACATCAATGCCGGCCCTGCGACCGCGATGCCCTGTCCCGTGGTGCCTTGCAGAAGAAAGGCATCGGAGGATGCTCCTGTTGCAGCCGCGGAAGAAAGCTCCGCGTTGATCTGCCCATTGGCGCCGGCCTGCCCGACGGTCTCTTCGCCGTTGGCGCCAGCGCTTTCACCCGTCAGATCGGTCTGCGCGAATCCACCACCCGCCATGCCTTGTTGGATGGCATTTGTTACACCGGGAGGCAATTGCCCGCGGCCTGCAAAACCGCCGCGAGCGTTGCCACCTTGCCCTTGTCCAAAGCGGCCTTGTCCATTACCGTTGGCGCCGCCGGCAGCATTGCCGTTCTGCGCGTTCGCGCCTTGTCCATTGGCGGCGCCGCCACCGAATTGCCGGCGGCCACTACCCGCTGCACGATTGTTGGCCGGCGCGCCTGCCGGCGCATTCAGCTCAGCAAGCGTTGCCACGTGAAGCGAAACTGCGAGAGGCTTGTTCGCCGCTTCAGGAAGCTGAACTTCTGAGGATGACTTGGCGAATCCGAGCTGGCTGGTGTCCACGCGATAGTGTCCGGCGGGCAAACCGGGAAATACAAATTTGCCGGATTCGTCGGTCCAGCTCACCCAGCTCTTGTTGCTGTCAGTGTTGGTGACGCGAACCGTCGCCGAAGGAACCGGTGTTCCGTCCGATGTTCTTACCGTGCCGGTGAAAGCCCCGGCAGGGGCCGCCGCCGTAGCCGATGCTCCCTGCGGGGCCCTTGCTGGCGTTGCCTTCGGAATGGCCTGCGCGACTGGCGACGCCGCGAAAAGCCACGCCAGCAGCGCTACAACTTTCCCGTCGAATTTGATTCGCTCAGCCATGCCGTCGAGTGCCTACCTTATCTCGCGGATTTGTCCAAGTCACTGAAATCGGCACATGGCTGCTTCGTGGCAAGCACAGGCCCCCGGAAACTCAGTTCTGGCCCGTGCTGGCGGCTGCGGGATCGTAGACCTGCCGAATCGTTACAGGATTCTTCAGCCGCTCGTTTTCAATTTTCGTGGTCACGATGAGCTGTTTGTTGTCAGGCGACATTTCGTAAGTGCGCGTGGTGCTGCCGCCGTTGCGCATCTGCACCGTGCTGACCAGTTTGGCGTCCTGCCACTGAGCCGGAGCCGCCGAATCCGGGTTGCCACCGGAATTAGCGGATGGTTGCGAGTTGTTCTGGTCCGATCCAGCCGCGTATTGCGCGATCACCCGGCCGGTGGAATCACTGATCTTGGCCGAAGTGGGCGTTTGCTCGATCACCAGCTGGGACATGGCTTGCATTCCGCCGCGCCGATTCTGTCCATTGGCGCCGCCGCGCCCACCGCGACCGCCCATCCCGCCTCCCCCTCCCATTCCTCCGCCGCCGCCGAAGCCGCCACGGCCTCCGCCGCCTCCACCCTGATCACCGGACTCCTCGCGCGCTTCGCGCATCTTCTCCATGGGGTTATCGCTCTGGTCCGGATTCAGCGCCCAGGTGCCTGCGAGATTCGGCTTGCCGCCAATCTGGGCCGTCGAGCGTGCCGCGGGGGCTTGTGCCGTCGTTTGGGACGGCTGACCGGCAGGAGCGGCGCCGGACCCGGGCCCGGCCGAGCTCTGAGCTACGGCTCTGCCTTGAGGAAAAAACATCAGCAAAGAGAGCGTTCCGAAAGCGAGAGCGCAGCGGCGGATGAAGATCCTCGGGCGCGTAGGGGCATGTATGGCTGTCATTTTTTTATTCCCTCCTTCCGACTGTATGGGCCACCGATAAGGGCCATGGGTATGAGACGGTGGGATCGTCTTGATGCGATACGCTTATTGTTCCCGCCGGGCCACTCCAAAGTTCCCGGAAGATAGCCCTAAGGTGGTGCAAAAGCAAATGGAAGATGCCTGGGAGAAAATGAAGTTAATGCTTCGCCGCTTCCAAATCTTCCGAAGCGGAATCCACCAGTGCGCGTTCATTCTCCAGCACTTTCGACACGCGCACGATTTCCGCGTTCGCTTCGTCCCAGTGCTTCTGCTCGATGGCTTCGCGGACGCCGGGCAGAGTTTTCGCGCCGTAGCCGGAATAGGTGCCGGGTGCGTAGATCATGTGCTTGTACCATTCGCGGCGCAGCAACCCTTCCTGTGTGGTGAGCCGGCGTTCGCTTTCCATGAGCTTCTCGTTCAATTCCGCCACCGTTGCAGGCGAGATGCCGGAGCTTTGCGCCTTGGCCAGCGCCGTTTTGTACCGTTCCGCGCTGATCGTGAGTGAATCCGCCACGTTGTCGAGCGGCGCGAAATTCAGATGCGGAGGGATTTCCTCCTTGGGCGGCGCGACTTCCGGATGGCGCGGATCGTCCACCGCGCTGTAAAGCCCTTCGGATAATTCCTTGTCGCGTTCGATGGCTTCGTCGCGTTCGTCGTCCGCCAGCTTTTTCAATTCCTTCGAATATAGGTGAATGGTATCGGCGAAATCGCTGAAATCGAACGGAAGCACGTCGGCATCGGCCAGCCGCATCACGGCAGTGCCGATGGTTTGTGAAAGGGCGCGCGCGTAGACGAAATTCGTGTCCGAGAAATGCGTGTACCAGTAGAAATCATCGTAAATCGAGTGGTAGATTCCGCTCATTGTCCTCACCTTGAAAGCTCACATCGAGCGAGGCGATTCCAAGATGATCGATAAAAGCGGTGTAATCCGAACCTGAACCCAGAGCAGTCAGCCGGGCATCGGGACGCTGCCGGATTTCCTGGCGGTCTTCGGCGGTTTTCGCGCGCTCGATCTGCCGCAGATGCAAACGCTGCAGCACGGAAAGTTTCGTCTCGGGATCCGGAATATCGCGCGCCACGCCGTTCATGAACCGTTCGAGCGTATGCGAGCCGTTCATGCTGAGATAGCCGCGGTCGTTTCCGTCGCTGTTGATATAAGCGACCGCGTGCTGCTGCAATTCCTTGTCGTGTTCCTCGGCCCACTCGGTTGAGCCCAGTAGCATGGGTTCTTCGCCATCCCACGAGGCGTAGATGATGGTGCGCTTCGGCTTCCAGCCTTGCTTCAACAATTCGCCGAACGCGCGCGCCTCTTCCAGAAGAGCGATTTGCCCGGAGGTGGGATCCTCCGCGCCATTCACCCAGGCGTCGTGATGGTTGCCGCGAATCACCCACGCATCGGCGTCCTGCGCGCCGGGAATTCGCGCGATCACGTCATACACCGGCTTGATATCCCAGTTGAACGAAACCTTCAGATGCACTTTCGCCGGGCCTGCGCCCACGTGATAGGGAATCGCCAGTCCGCCGCGCCATTCTTTCGGCGCCATGGGCCCGGCCAGCGCCGCGAGCAGCGGCTGCGCGTCGCCGTAGGAAATGGGCAGCACCGGAATTTTCGTCAGGCTGGGAGCGTCTTTCACAGCGAGGCGCTTAGCGTCAGGTGTCGCGCCAACACCGGGCGTGAGCGGATCGCCCGGGCTATTCGAAGGAAAATCCATCACGCTACCGCGCTGCACGCCTTCGGGAGGACGCATCGGCCCTTTCGGAAATACGTTATCGACGTTGTAGCCATCGTCTGCCGGGTCGGAATAAATAATGCAGCCAATAGCGCCATGCTCGGCGGCCACTTTGGGCTTGATGCCGCGCCAGGAATTGCCGTATTTCGCGATGACGATCGCGCCTTTGGCTGAAACGCCCAGGCGGTCAAGCTCTTCGTAATCCTTGGGCAAGCCATAATTCACGAACACCAGCGGCGCGGTTACGTCGCCATCAATCGAATACGCGTTGTACGAAGGCAGTTGCTCATTCTGCTGGCTGGATGTGGGATCGGTTGCGACCACCGGTTCCTGTAGCTTCGCCGTGAATTTGGTAGGCTCGACCATTTCCAGAACGCGTTCTTTCGGCGTGGGGAACAGCACGTCAAACGTTTCGATCTTCGCGTCCCAGCCCCATTCCTTGTATTTGGAGAGGATCCACTCGGCATTTTCTTTGTCGTACGGTGAGCCCACGTGATGCGGCCGTGCGCTGAGCCGCTGCATGTAGGCGCGCTGATTGTCGGGACTGGGAATCGCGCGGAATTTTGTCTCCCAGTCGCGCTCTTGCGCAGAACTTCGCGAAGTAAAACCCTGCAGGATGTCTTCGTCCGCGCGCGCGGAAATCAGCAGCAATAAAGTGGTAGATAGAACAAATACCGCGGTGCGTTTCATTCCTGCCTCACTTTCGAGTGGCCGAACAGCGTTGTGAACTGCGGAGAACGCAGGTTAGCACAAACGCCGAGGAAGCCTACAACTTTGGCCATGCATCCTGTATCCTGCTTGCTCACGCGAAAGGGGAAATGGAATGGCCAGTGCTGGCAGCGCCATGCGGCTTGCCGTGCTCGGAGCCGGGAAAATGGGCGGCATTTTGATCGAAGCGTTCGTGAAGCAGGGACTGGTGTCGCCGCAGAACATCCACGCCACGGTCGGGCACGCGAACGGCCAGCGGAAAAATCTCGCGAAGGCTTCCGTTTCCGCCAGCACCGACAACCGCGCCGCCGCACGCGCCGCGGACGTGATCATTCTTGGCGTAAAGCCGCAAACATTGGGGCAAGTCGTCGACGAAATTTTGCCCGAGCTGGACACAAGCAAGCTGCTGATTTCCGTGGCGGCTTCCGTGCCCACCGAATACATCGAGCGGCACATTGGCGGAAACGTCCCGGTGATTCGCGCCATGCCTAACACGCCTTCCATGGTCGGCGAAGGCATCACCGCCATTGCGCGCGGAAAATTCGCCACGCAAGCGCATGTCGATATGGCGCAGAAGCTTTTTGGCGCGGTAGGGAAGACCGTCGTCGTCGATGAAAAGCATATGGACGCCGTCACCGGCCTTTCCGCTAGCGGCCCCGCGTTCATCTACATTGTTCTCGAGTCGCTCGCCGAAGGCGGCGTGAAGGTGGGATTGCCACGCGATCTGGCCACGTTGCTGGCCGCGCAGATGACCCTCGGCGCCGCGAAAATGGTCATCGAGACTGGCGATCATCCCGCGCTGCTGAAAGATACCGTGACCACACCTGCCGGCTGCACCATCGACGGTATTCTGGAACTGGAAGAAGGTGGCCTGCGCGTTACGCTGATCAAAGCGGTGGTGAAGGCGGCGCAGCGCGCCAAGGAATTGCTGCTCACCGACGCGTAATTCGCGCAACGCAGCGAATGTTTACGCCGCAAGCACGCGTAGGCTGAGGCCAAGGATATCCGCCAAGCGCAGAGAATCCGCGGGGGCTGTGCCGGTGTGCACCGCCATCATCTTCGAGTAAAGCGCCGGCTGCGCCGCAAACAGTTTTAATGTTTTCCGCCGGATCCACGCGCTGCGATCCATCAACAATAAAAGCTGAGTCATGCGCACTGCTGTTTGCGTGATTTCGCGATGCGCGCGCTCGTAGAAGGAAAGATCGCCTCGCCCCAGCGCTTCGCCCAGCGCAAGCGCTTCCTGAAACGCCAGGCTCAAACCCTGCCCGGCAACACCGTCGATCGCGCAGGAAGCGTCGCCCACCAGCGCCACGTTTCCGCGCACCACACGACGCGCCCGGCCAAGCGCGGTAACCGCGCCGCCTTCTCGCGCCACGCACGCAGCGCCGCGAAGTTTCGCAGCCACGGCGGGAAATTGTTCCAGCGCATCCGCAATGCGCATGTGCGCATCGTTCGAGATCAGCGCGATGCACACTTCATCGGGCGCCGTCGGCGTGACGAACATCTGGCAGCGCCGTCCCCAATGCACCTCGACTACATCCGTCCACGGCGCCACGCGATAGTGGCGGCGAAAACCGAAGCGCGCGCGCCGATACCGCGCCGCGCCCATTCCTGCCCGTGAGCGCACCGTCGAGTTCTGCCCATCCGCGCCAATCAGCCATTTGTATCGGATCATATCTGTGCCCGGGTCTGCGCCCGGCCCCCCCGCCCCGCGCTGGTCTGCACGCTGTCCGCGCCAAGGCGGGAAATCCGCGTTTCCCACGCAAACGCAACGCCAAGCTGCCGCGCTCGCCCCACGAGCAATCCGTGTAGCGTGGTGCGGCGCACGCCGAACGCCTGGCCGCGTGTGACGCGAGCCGTTGCCGAAGAATGTTCGTCGCAGAAGCGAATGCCGCAAAAGGGAAATGCCACTGAAGAATTCAGCTCAACGCCAAGCGCACGCAACGCTGCCACCGCTTCCGGCAGCAGCCCTTCTCCGCATGGTTTGTCGATAGGAGGTTTACGCGAATCGAGGACGGTAACTGGAAAACCTTGCTGCGCTGCCGCGATGGCCGCGGCGACTCCCGCCGGGCCACCGCCGACCACAACCACATCCGATGAAATCAAGCTCTGCCCTCACGGTCTTCACCATCGCAGCAGGACGAGTTCAGAGCAGAACCCTGGGCCCATAGCGGCCAGGATGCTGTACGTTCCAGGTTCCGGACGGCGATGCGAGTAAACGTCCTCCAGCACCAGCAGGACGGACGTGGAAGAGAGATTCCCCACTTTTCTCAGACACTCCCACGACGCCGCAAGTTCCTTCTCCGTGATTCCCAGCGATGCAGCGGTGGCCTCGAGCACTTTCGGGCCGCCCGTGTGCATCACCCAGCTTCCAATATCGCTCCGGGTGAGCCCTTGTTCGGCGAGGAACGCGTCAACGTCTTCGCCGAGATGCTTCAGCACGGTATCCGGAACTTCCGGCGACAGTACGATGCGAAAGCCCTTTTCAGAGATGTCCCAGCCCATCACGCGCTCGGAGTTGGGATACAGTATGGACTTCGTGGCCAGGATTTCCGGCCCGTCGGATTCCACTTCCGAGCCCACCACCACGGTCGCCGCCGCGCCATCGCCGAACAGCAGCGCCGAAATCAGGTGCGCCATGGAAAGGTCGTCGTGCTGCAGCGTGAGCGAGCAGAACTCCACCGACAGCAGCGCCGCGGCCTGATCCGGATATGCACGCACGTAATCCGCCGCGCGCGAAATTCCCGCCGCGCCCGCCACGCAGCCCAGACCGAAAATCGGGATGCGCTTGATGTTCGGCGAAAGCCCCATGCGATTCGCCAGCCGCGCATCCAGCGACGGCGCGGCGATTCCGGTGACCGAGGTCACAAAGATGGCGCTCAGCTCGCGCGGCTGAAGTCCCGCGCCCACCAGCGCCCGGCACAAAGCCTTTTCCCCGAGTTCGAGAGCCGATTCGATCCAGACGTCGTTGGCCTCTCCAAATGTTTTCATGTTCTCGTAGAAGCTGATCGGGCGAACCAGGTAACGCCCATCCACCTTCATGCTCTCATCCAGCCGGTCGAGAATGTCGGGATTTGGTAACCGATCGCGCCAGTAGTTTTTCAGCGCGGCGGTCAGAGCTTGCTGATCGTAGTAATACTTGGGGAACGCACTCCCGACACCGGCAATCCTCATGAGGGCTCCTTTGAGTTATGAACAATATGGACAGTGCAAGGTATCGTGACTCCGCCCGATGTTCAACCACGATGTTAATAATTCATCCTATTGACTCAGTCCAATAGGACTCGAAAAGAGGGAAGCGCGGATTGGCGAACTGGCATTATAAGCTGATTGATGGGCCGATTGGCAGACTCAGTTGGCTTCCGAAGCTTTCGCCAGGAAGGCGGTAGATTTGTCCGCAGCGCCCTCGGGCACCCGGGAGAGGCCGCGATACACAAAAGCGGCCGATAGCAGCGAGAGAAACAACAGCAGCGCGCCTGTCTTCCACTCAAGCAAACACAGCTCGCCCACACCAAACAACGCGAAGTAGACCATGGCGCAGCCGGCGATCCAATCGAGCAGATTCCGTGCGAGGTTATGTTCCGCCGCGATGTGAGGAGTCAGCATCGCGATTGGTTTCCAGCCGAAAGCATCGGGCCGAACCCGCTCGTAAAATTGCACCAGCTTTTCGTTCGGCTCCGGCGTGGTCGCCAATGTGACCACGATCCACACGACCGTCGTTACCGCCGTCGTCACCAGCGTCTGCTTGGCGAATACCGCAGGTTCCGAGCCATGAAAGGGTGTAAACCAGCGAATGCCCAGCGAAACAATCAGCGCGGTGGTCATCGCGGCGATCTCGCTCCAGGCATTGATGCGCCACCAATACCAGCGCAGCAGGTAAACGCTTCCGGTGCCCGCGCCCACCTCCAGCAAAACTTCCCAGCCCGCGCGAATGGTCACCAGTTCCCAGGAAACCCACGCGCCCAGCACCACCAGCAATAGCGTAATCCAGCGCGACACGCCCACGTAGTGCTTTTCCGTTTCGTTCTTCCGCACAAAGCGGCGATAGAAATCCGAAACCAGATACGAGCTGCCCCAATTCAGGTGCGTCGCGATTGTCGACATGAATGCGGCCAGAAATCCCGCCACCAGCAGCCCGCGCCCCGCGCGTGGCAGATGATCGGCAGCCAGCCGCACGTAGCCTGATTCAGGCTGCGCCAGATTTGGATAGAGCACCACCACCGCGAGCGCCGCCAGAATCCAGGGCCAGGAACGCAGCGCGTAATGAGCGAAGTTGAACCAGAGGACGGAAAGCAAGCCGTCGCGTTCGTCGCGCGCGCTCAAAATCCGCTGCGCGACGTAGCCCCCGCCGCCCGGTTCCGATCCCGGATACCAGAACGCCCACCACTGCACACCCAGATACACGCAGAACGTGAGCACCGGGATGGTCCAAAGCGCTTCGCTGGTCAGTCCGCGCGAAAAATCCGGAAACAGGGCAGTGATCTTCGCCGCGCCCGGACCCGCGGCGCTTTGCATCGCCGCCAGGCTATGAAGCAGCGCGCGCATCCCGCCCGCCGCGCTCACGCCATACCAGGCCACCGCAATCACCACGCCCATTTTCAGCACGAATTGAAACAGGTCCGTCCAAAGAACGCCCCACAAGCCGCCCATGGACACATAAATTCCGGTGAAGGGAATCAGCACGAAAACGCACAGCGCCAGCGCGGTGCGTTCGTTCACATCCAGTATCACGCTGACGATGGTGGTCATCGCCTTGGTGACCCAGCCAAGAATCACGCAATTCACCAGCAGCCCCAGATACACCGCGCGAAACCCGCGCAGGAACGCCGCAGGCTTGCCCGCGTAACGCATTTCGGCGAATTCCACGTCGGTGAGCAGTCCCGCGCGCACCCACAGCCGCGCGAACAGGAACACCGTCATCATTCCTGCCGGCAGCATGCTCCACCAGATCCAATTTCCGGCGATGCCGTTGCGATAGACGAGACCGGTCACCACGAGCGGCGTATCGGCGGCAAACGTGGTCGCTACCATCGACGTGCCGATGAGCCACCACGCCGCGCGGCGCCCGCTCACAAAATAGTCCACCGTGCTGCGGCCCGATCGCCGCTGAAAATAGAGGCCCTGAATCAGCGTGAGGGCGAAGTACGCCGCGATAACAAGCCAATCAGCGATAGAGAGTCGCATGTGCGCCAGTCAATATAAGCCAGGCGCGGCTAGTGTCGTCGAGCCCATGCCTAAGTGTCAAACTAGGGACTGCTGGTCGCCCTTGCCCTCAAGTTCTTTCGGTGCCAGAATTCCTCCGCAATCCAACCGGAGGTGCAGATGCGTGCGCCCGGCCTCGTATTCATTCTGCTGGCATCCTCGCTCACCTTAGGGGGGCACGACGTGTCCGCCCAAATTGCCATTTACGGTCCGGTGTCTGTCCACATAAAAGCCGGTGATCCCGTTCCCGATCTCAGCTACACGAAGATTTTGAGTGCCAGCGGCGGCGTCTCCACTTGGAGCTCCGTGGACTTTACCGGTAAATTCACCGTTCTCGCATTTTTCCCCGACACGTCCCACAACCTACAATCCGTCTCTCGTTGGAACGCCATCGTGGACCAGTTCGCACAGAAGCCGGTGCAGTTCGGTTGGATCACCGGCGAAAAGGAAGCCACTCTTTTGCCTTGGCTCAAGCAACACCCAATCAAGGGCTGGGTTTTCTACGATCCTGACGGGGCCTCCGGCCGCGCATTCGGAATGGAACGTCCGGCGGGCGTGATCGTCGGGCCCGACCGCAACGTCATCGGCTTCCAGAATATCTTTGCAGACGCGGAAACAATCACTGCTGCTCTCGAAGGACGGGTCACCACCACTCCAGCGAAACCCGATCCTGCCTCAATCCGCGCATTCGTCAATAGCGGAAAGGTCCTTATAGATGCCGAACCGCCCCGCTTCCACAGTCTTAATGAGTACAGGCCGAATTTCCCACCTTCCTACACGGTTCATATTTCACCCGCAGCCAGCGCGGAAGGTGGCAACTTCAGCAGCGATGACTTCCGCAGCCTCCGCGGCTACTCGCTGAAGCGCCTGGTTACCGAAGTCTACGGAGTCACGCCGCCGCGCGTTGTGTTTCCACCGGCGCTCGACACAACAAAGCTTTACGACGTTGCCCTGGTTCTTCCGGAACGCGAAGATCGCCAACAGATGGATAGCCGTATTCAGCAGGGAATCGAAGACTACTTCCACGTCTCCGCAACGCGTGAAGATCGCCTGATCGACGTCTACGTCGTAACCTCGCTCAATGGCAAGCCGCCCGCTGCAAAGGATGATCGCCGCATGGGATCTTTCGGCCGTTCCTCCTCCAGCTTCTCTATGATGGACAGTAGTTCACAGGATTCCGATCCCGCCGCGGAATTCGGTCGCGAGCCCTCGCCCTTCACTCTGGCTCAAATGCGCAGCATCTCCACAGATGGCACTGCCGACTGGTTCTGCAACAATCTCGAGAGTTTTCTAGACCGCCCCGTCGTCAACGAAACACATCTTCAGGGCCAGTATAAATTCGACGTGAAGGCTGACGATGGTCCCGCCAACGATTTTCTCGATCGCCTCCGCGATCAACTCCATCTTGCTATCACGCCTGACCAACGCCGGGTAGACGTCCTCGTATTCGATCCTCGGTGACAGGTACCCGCAGAAGTTGCTCGTTTACTGGCCAAGTGGACCGGTGTTCCATTCTGTTTTTTCCCGTCGCTCGGGACTAAAAGGAAATGTCTTGCAGCGCTGCCGCCGGTCCCGGTCGCAAACACGATCGCACCGCGAATCCGTCAGGAGCGGGGGAACTCGCGCAGCTATGCTATAATCCCTGCCGCTTGATGCGAAGAATCCAGCGACAAAAAGCCGAATTATCACGTTTAATGCTGCTGGCAAATCGAACGAGGATGTCCTGCGCCAAGAAACAGTGCCATCCGATTCTGAACCGTCTCTGAGATGCCTGGGTCGTGATGGCTAGCTATTACATCATTCTCGCGATTGCCGCCATTCCGGCGCTCTATTATTTTCTCGTGCTCTATAGCACGATTCAGTTTTTTTCATCCGCGAAGAACAAATCCGGCGAAGCTGCTGACTTCACGCCGCCGGTCAGCATCCTCAAGCCCGTTCGGGGTTTGGACGTCGAAGCCTACGAAAACTTCGCCAGCTTTTGCCGCCAGGATTATCCCGAATACGAGATTCTTTTCTGCGTCGACGAGCAGGATCCGGCAGTCGAAGTCATCAAGAAGTTGATGAGCGATTTCCCCGGCCAGCGCATCCGCTTGCTCTATGGTTCCGGCCGCCATGCGATCAACGACAAAGTGGCGCGGCTGGTGCGCATGGTGGACGAAGCGCGCTATGACCTATTGGTGATCGTGGACGCCGACGTGCGCGTGCAGCCCGGTTATTTGCAGGCTGTGGTTGCGCCTTTTCGCGACGCGAAAGTTGGCGGCGCGACTTGCCTGTACGTTTCGACCAAAGAGACGTCCTTTACTCAGCGGCTCCATGCCATTGGAATGAGTTCGGACTTCTTTGCCGGCATCATGGCGGCCTGGAAACTGGATGGGGTGAAGTTCGCGTTCGGGCAAACCATCGTTGCGCGGCGGCAGGCGCTGGCGAGCTTCGGTGGATACCGGGTCATCGAGAACCGCCCGGCGGACGACTTGCTGGTCGGCCGGTTGATCGCCGAGCAGGGCTACGAGGTGAAGTTGCTTCCGTACACGGTGGAAGCCGTGGCCGATTTTAGCTCGATGCGCGATCTGATGGTGAAGCGGCTGCGGTGGATGACGGTGATGCGCGGCATGCGTCCCTGGGGACACTTCGGTCTGGTGTTCACCTGGGGACTGCCATGGGCGCTTGTAGCCGTCGCGGTGCACCCGACGGCAGCGGTGGCCGCAGCCTATCTGGGCGGCTACGCCGCGCTGCGGATTGTCATGACCTGGCTGATCGGCATCCGCGGAATGAAAGAAACCGGCTTGTGGAGCAAGATGCCGCTGATTCCGCTGTGGGACGCGACCGCGTTTCTGATCTGGCTGGTGAGTTTCGGGCGAAGAACGATTCGCTGGCGCGGCATCGATTATTACGTCGAAAAAGGAATGCTGGTTCCGTTGGTTGCGACTCCTTCTCAGAAAGCTTCGGGCTGAGCGGCTCCTGAATCGCCCGCGACGCGAGAACTGAATTCAAGTTTCGCTTCTCCGCTTCATCCCTTGACGGGAAAAATCAAACAGATGATTACGTTTGCGAACGATGAAAAATAAAGTCGCCGTGGCGGGAGCGGGAATTTACGGCGCAACAATCGCCATTCGCCTGGCCGAGCAAGGCCACCAGGTGCATCTGTTCGATCCGCTCGGCATCCTTCGCGCCGCTTCGGCCATCAATCAGTGCCGCGTTCATTCCGGTTATCACTATCCTCGCAGTCCTGAGACCATCGCCGAAACCATGGAGGTTCGGGAGGAGTTCCGGAAGACCTTCGCGCCCACTATCGTTTCGAATACGTGCCACTTCTACGCCATTCCGAAGGCCCATTCGCTGACGCCTCCCGATCTGTTCGAATCGGTGATGCACCGGAACAACCTGCCTCTGCGGCCGTGCCGTCCCGTGTGGATGGATTTCGAATTTATCGACAAATGTTATGGAGTGGATGAACACATCTACGACCCGGACCTGCTGCGGGAATTTGTTACCTGCCGCATTCGTGCGCTCGGCATTCCCTTCGAGCAGCGGCCATTCTGTCCCGAAATGCGCAGCTCATACGATTTCGTGGTATGGGCGACCTACGGACTTGGCTACAGCCGCGGAATTTTCAAAGGAGCCAAATATCAAGTGGCCGAGAAGATACTCATCGAGCTGCCAGAGGAGCTCCGAGGAGTATCGCTGATTGTGCTGGATGGACCATTTACGGCGTTCGACCCTTATGGGTATTCGCCGCGATTTCTGTTTGGTTCGGCGGTTCACACCAATCATTGGACCACTTTGAATGCCGACGAAGCCATACCGCCTCAATACGCCGGTCTGCTGAATGCGCCGGATTTCGCGCCGGTTTCCTTCACTCATTTCGAGGCGATGCGGGCCGATGCGGCGCTCACGGTTCCAGCGGCCAAGAAGGCTGTCTACTGCGGATCACGCTTCACGATACGGGTGGTGGAGAACAGCTCGAAAGACGATCGCAGGACGCTTTACATCCGCGAAGGCGCGCCGGGAGAACTGCACATCTTCTCAGGTAAGGTTGCGAGCGCGGTAAAGGCGGCTCGGCTGGTATGCGAGCGGCTGGCCCAAAATGGCTGAGAAACCTGCATACGCGATTCTGGGGAACGGCTACTGGGCCGGACGAATGAGAACGGTGCTGGCCGAGGCACACACCGTAACTTGCATACCAGGCACGCGGCTGCAGGCTCAGGAGACCTCCTCCGAATACCAATCGCGCTTGTCGCAACTGCTGAAAGCCAGTGGCGCACAGGTGGCCTGGATTTGCGTTCCGCCGGGACCGCACATTCCCGCTTTGGTGAAAGCGGCGCTGGATGCCGGACTGCACGCGATTGTCGAGAAGCCCTGGTTGAATTCGCGGAGCGAAACGGAGGCGTTGCTGGATCTTGCCTCTCGTAAGAAGCTGATTGTTGGCGTCCATTATCAATATTGCTTGCTCACAGCGGTCGAGGCTTGGCGGGCCGATCTGAACGCAGGCGCGGGCCTGGAGTTCGGTGGCTGCTTCACCGTCAACCGCGCGAACCGGCTCGGGATCGATGCGATCGATAATCTTGGCTGCCACCTGATGGCCATTTGGAACTATGCCGTGCCGAAGGCGCATGTGACGGAGATTCAATGCGGCTATGAGATGACCGACGAGCGAAAAGTTGGGCTGCGAAAAGACGGCCGCCCGGTTGCCTCGATCGACTTTCTGGAAAACCGTGAACCGATCATTCAATGGTTCCTTGAATCGGTAGAGCGCGCGATGGCCGGTGCGCCGTTTTCCTTCGGGCTCGATTTTGCTTTGCGAGTCACGGAAGCCACCGAGACCCTGAAGCGAAAGCGAAAGTCCTAGAAAGCAGCCGTTGCCCTAGCTAAACGATGCCCCCGCTTCCTTGGGGCGACTCCATTTCGCATCAAGAGCGAAGGCATCGCTACGAAGTAATCGTTCGGTTGCCCTTTCAAGGTGGCAGCCGCCGCACGCGGTTCGCAAATTAGCGATTTCGTCCGTCCACTTTTTTGGAGAAGTCGAACCGCGTTTGGATTACGGGCAGCCGCACGAGCCAGCGGGCTCCGCCGTCTCCAATCCCATACGAAGTGACTGCCCACGGCACGGAGTCCAAGGAGACGACGCTTCGCTTCCATGACGGAAGCGTCGAAAAGGGCACCTTCGACGCTACGCGGTGCTTCGTTCCAGTGCTCTGCGGGTGAACTCCGGCGTCCATCACAGCGCATCGAGGAATACGTTCGGTGCCGGATGCGCAGCGGCTTCAGTGGTGTCGCGTGAAGGGTTTATTCAGCAGGACTGTATAAACTCTGGTCTTTACGCTTTCGGATTATTGCCAACATCCCGACCAGCCCTATCCCTGTCAGCAAAAGGGCACCTGTTGCCGGTTCTGGAGTCGCAACCGGCGCTATGTATCCGGCCGTCGTCTGTAGTGGGGCCGGGGAAACGTACAGACATCCACCCTCCCAACATGGGCCCGAAAGCAAATCCTCAGGGCCAGTCAAAGGGGTGGCAATGGACGGGAATGTCAGAGAGAGGGCCGCAGCCCCATTGTCTGAATAGGTTTCGAGCAACGAGGAGCTCGCATAGGAAATGTTGGCAGTGGAAGTGAACTGATCATTGGCTGCTGCATTTGCTGCGTCGACGGAAGTGATGTCTATAGCGGTATATGTGGATGAAGGCAGGCGTACGGCCTGACTAATGTGCCTGCCGGAAACTTCATTTCCGTTCTAGCTGTTGCATCTTTTAGTTGAAATTACGGACGATGCCGGACAAGCCCTATTCCGGAGGTTCCCTGAGACCGTGACACGGGTTCAAAAGGAGAAACCCGGATCTGCTGGGGGTGGCAGACCCGGGTCGGGGGTTGAGAGGGACAGCACTGGGCAAACTTTTTGCGAGCGCCTGATCACGGGCGAACTCGCCGCGCGCTACCTGCTAGTAATTCCAGCGCCGCGCTTCGTGCATGGCGCGAAACACCACTTGAAAGGACAGCACCAGCAGCGTGTCAAACACCAAGCTCAGCTTTTCGCGCATCTGGTTTTTCATCTTCCCGTCCACCAGGCTCTGCTGACGCTGTACTGCTGTAATCTGCGCTGACTGCTAATTCAGCACGAACACCGGAACATCGTGCTCCACGGCCGCCACCATCGACTTGAAAATGTCCACGTCCCAGCTATCGGAAATACGCAGGCGAAGTGAATCGTTTGTCTCAGAAACAAGACGCCCGCGGAGAGGCACGCGCAGGTTGCCCGTTACTACTCTCAGAATCACCGGTTGACCCATCCAGACTGCGTAGCCGCCTTCCATGTGGTCCCCTCTCTAAGCTGGCTCTGTCTCGAACAATGCGATTCTCGCTGTGCGGCGCGCGGCGGCCAATGGTACAGAGGACCAGAACTGCATGGGCGCAAAGTACTACGCGGAAATGAGCCTCCCGATGGGTCGAGGCGCGCGGGGCTTTTCTGCTATTGTGGAATTATCGGAACGCGTCCGGCTTTATAGCGAGGAACCTCTTTAGATGCTTGCGAACCTGCATCACCTGCTTACTTACCTCACCGATGTGCGAGGGCTGATCGAATGGGGCGGCACCGTTCTTGTGTGCGTCATCATTTTTGTCGAGACCGGCATGTTTGTCGGCTTCTTTCTTCCGGGAGACTCGCTGCTGGTGACCGCGGGCGTATTCGCAGGCGCGGGACAATTGAAGCTGGCCTATCTATTATCCTTGGTGACGCTCTGCGCGATTGCCGGCGACCAGGTTGGTTACTTCATCGGATGGCGGGCAGGGAAGATGCTTTACGAGCGCCCCGATTCGCGCTTCTTCAAGAAGAAGCATCTGGAGCGCGCCCACGAGTTTTACGAGACCTACGGCGGGAAGACCATCATCCTCGCGCGGTTCGTTCCGATCATTCGCACGTTTTGCCCACCTGTAGCGGGCGCCGCGAAGATGAACTACAAGCACTACCTGCGCAATGACATCATCGGCGGATTTCTCTGGGTCTGGGGCATGATCCTTCTCGGATACACCCTCGGCCGCACCATCCCGAATATCGACAAGCGCATTCACTACGTGATCGCGGCGGTGATCGTGCTTTCATTCATGCCGGCCGCCTACCACGCCTGGAAATCGCGCACGCGTCCACACTCCGCGCCGCCGCTGAATCGCGCCGAACCCGAACGGGAATAAGTTCTTCGTCAGGGCACGGCTTTCAGCCGTGCCGAAAACGCCGGACTTTCAGGGGGTTTCAACCTCTGAGGTACAAGATGCTGCTCGCAAACGCAAAACGGGGAGCCTGGCGGCTCCCCGTTTTGGTCTTTCGACGTGACCGTCTGAAATGTCCTAAAACATTGCAGGCGGTTTCGCACCGCAAAAGCGGTGTGTCTCGGAGGTTGTTAGCGATCTAAGCCCGGTGGATTCATTTACTGCTTTCCTCCTCCGTGCTGCAGATGCTCACAGCCCACAAATACGCCCGCGGGCGCGCCAATGCAAGCGAAAAATGAATGGAAATGGGTTTGGATAAATACGCCAGTGATAGTTTGTGGGCTAAAGCGTTTACTTTAGGAAAAGGCCTTCGCGGACCTGGTCGCGACCCACGAACGTCTTGGAAGAGCGGAACTTCTCGAACAGCTCCAGAATTTCGCGGTTATGAAAAACTCGCGAATGAACCGCAAGCGTAGGAGCGTCTACAAGCTCCACAGTCTGGGTATCCACGATGCGGTAGCGATGGAATTTTTCCGGTGCTCGGCTATGAAACAGCGCCAGCACCGCGCCGCCCGGCTGAAGAATGGTGTATAGCCGCTCCATAATTTTCGAACCAACCGCCGGATCGAAATAATCCAGCAGATCCCACGCGAGTATGCCGTTTACGCTCTCCGGCGGATACTGCAGCGCATTTTCAAGAAATTTGTCCGCAAGCGCGGACGCGGAGACGCGTTCCACAAAACCGTCCTCGCTCTTGGGCGCATTGCGCATGCGCTCTTCCTCGGAGGATAAAAACTCCTTCCAGGTGCCCAGCAGATCCTCTGTGGAGATGCGGAAGCCCTTTTCCAGGAAGAAGTTGACCGTTGCTTGCCACACCGGGCCCAGGTCGAGAACGCGCACGCGCGGAATGTCGCTGAGCAGCCACAAGAATTCCTTCAGTCCATTGGAGCTGCGCGATTTGAGAGTGGGACTTGCGGTCACCGCCGCATTTCCTGGCTTGGGCTTGGTGGCGGTAGCGGTGGCTGTGGCGCCGGGGCGGGATTTGCCCATCCAATTCATGCGTCTTTACTCTCTTTCGGTTGAGGCTGAAACCGTTTTGTAGGCCGGAACAGCGGCCTGTTCCGTTGTGGATGCCTTGGAGTTCTTACCATCGGCGCCGCGGCTCATTTCCACTTTGCCACGGAGACGGGCTCCATCGTCGATGCTGATGCGCGGCGTGACAATGCTTCCCTGCACTTTGCTCGCTCCGCCGAGGCGAACGCTTTCTTGCGCCTTCAAATTTCCCTGCACGTTCCCTTCGATGGTGATGTCCTTGGCTTCGATATCGGCCTGAACGCTTCCTTTCGCGCCAACGGTGACCCGCGATCCACCCAGGCTGATCTTGCCCTGCACGTCGCCATCGATAAATAGATCGGACGAACCAGATAATTCTCCACGGATTTTTAAACCTGCACCAATCGAAGTTGGCGTGCCGGTGTCCTGCGCGACAACTTTTGTCACTGGGGCCGAATAGACCGGCGCAGAAGGAACAGCGGCAGGCGCGGGAGTCGGCGTCGAGGCCACCGGCGTAGCTCCTACCACGGGTGACGGCGCAGCCGGCGCGGCAACTGGAGCGCTGGCTGGAGTCGATGAAACTGGCGCCGGCGTTGGCGGCGCGTTCGGTTTGGGTTCGTTCGGTGCCTGGGCTGACTTCGGGTCGGTAGGCTTACGCCACATTAATCACCTCGGGTAGGGACTCCCAGGCCGGGCGGCAGGCGGTCCTCAAACCGTGGATGCACTATAGTATAGCCACTCCCCGCTGTAAACCGGATGTCGCAGATTCCCGAAATATTCTGGTGTCCAAACGCCAACATGCTTGCGCAGGGAATCCATGAGCCCGGGGCTGGAAGTTTGCACCGAATTGTGCCGAAGCTCCCACATGGCTACCGGCATCCCTACGAACTCGTGGAAATAGATCTTCAAGCCCCGCCGCGATTCCCACCAGGAATCGGGATTGTATTCGGAATCGCGCGCGGCTGCCATGTGGAGGATTGTACCGGCGGGGAACACTCGCTCGCAGATGTAGCGCGAACGACGTGTGTGGTAGTTCGACGTCACCAAAATAACCTTCCTCCAGCCGCGCGAGTTGAGCTGCTGGCCAATGGCAATGCACTCTTCGCGAGTATCGTCGGCCATGTGCGTGAGCCGGACGATGGCCGCTTGCGGCACACCCCGGTCGGTCAGATCGTGCTGTTCCAGTTCGGAAATGCTGGCGTAGGGGCGCAGGAAGCGTCCGCTGGCGATGATGTGCGGAGCGAAGCCGGATTTGTAGAGTTCCGCGGCGCGCGTGGCGCGGTCTCCGTTGAAATTGTCATCGCCCAGAATCACGATCACGTCCGAGTTCTCGGGTTCCTCGTCCACCACCCAATAGCTGCCCGCCAGGCGAAGCAGCGGGTGCCGCGCCACGTAGACGATGCAAAGCAGACCGATAAGAATGAACAGGAAAAGCAGGCTGGAGATGATTCCGCCGCTTTGCGAATCGCGCATGGAAGTTGAATGGCGCATGGAGAATGAATGGCGCGCGGAAGCTGAATCGCGCATGGAAGACGAATGGTGCGCGGAAAATGAATGGCGCTCCGAATTTGCCCGCGCGGCGGAATTCATTTGCCGGGATCGAACTGCCGCAACTGTTCCGCGGCCGCTTCCGGAGTGGTTCCGTTGAAGTAGACCTCTTTCAAGCTGTACGACTTGCTCTGCTGCGGAAGAATCGGAAGAATTTCGATGTGCCAGTGGTAGTCCCCTTCGATGGTGCGCCAGTATTCGCTGAGTTCGCCCTTGGTTTGCAGCGTGTTAGGCGCGGTGTGCAGCACCATGTGAAAGCTGTCGGTGACGCTGAGAATGCGGCGCAGCACGCGGCCCACGAGAGTTGCCAGATGCCGCCGGTTTTCTCCATGCTGCGGATGTTCGAATTGATGGTTGTGCGTTTTGGGCATGATCCAGGTTTCATACGGAATGCGGGATGCGTACGGGCAGAAGCCGAAGTAATCGCCGATGGAATCGATGATGCGCTTGGCCTGGCGAACTTCCTGGCGAAGAATGTCGCAGAAAACGCAGCGCTCGCGCTGGCGGTACCACTCGCGCGCGGAGCGCAATTCGTAAAGAATGCGGCGCGGAACGAACGTAGTGGCGTTGAGCTGCGAGGAGGCGTGCGTCCATTCCTCGCCGGAGAGCGGTCCCTGATTTTTCGAAACTGTTACATACTTCAGTCGCCCGTCGCGCTTAAGGTCCGCGATGCGCGAGGCATAAGCCTCCAGCACGCGCTCGATTTCCTCGTCGCTCAGATCCGAGAAACGCCGCGCGTGGTCGCGCGTCTCCACGATGATTTCGTGCGCACCCACCGGATCCATGCGGTCGTAGATGCCTTCGGCGGTGCGATTCGGATCGCCCTCCACGTGGTAGAGCGGGCGAAAATGCGGAAACGCGCGCACCTGCCACGGCGCGGAACGCGGCAATTCCAGCAGCGAATGGATTTCGAGGCGATTGTCGGGGCAAAGCGGGCAATCGCCGGGACGCGGCTTCTGGCGCTCGGTGCGTCCGACGACCACCCAGCTCTTGGTGATGGGATCCTTGCGTAGTTCCATTGCACCCCGGGACAAAATGCGAAGCGAACATCTTATACCGCGCGATGCGATGTAAGAAAGTTTACGCGAGAATTTCTGTCGAAACAGACACGGCAAGTTTTTGAAGAGGGAAGCGCGATCAGTTGACCGTCGCGTCGAAAATGGCCGTTTGGATTTTTCCGGAGCGCTTGATTTGCACGAAAACGCGATACAGCCCGGGCTTGGGGAAGCCGTAGGGAAAGGAAATTTCCGAGCCGATTGGCTCTGATGCGCCCGACATGTTCATTCCCGGCATATTCATGCCAGCCATTCCGGACATCGAGTCTGCCGCGCTTGCTTGCGAATCAGGGCTCACGCCCATCTGCGCCAGATCAAGCGCGGCCATTGAAACCGAGCCGGCCGGATGCACGTGCGCGAACACTGAAAAGTCCGAGCGAACGATTTCCGCGTGGGCGGCCATGCCCATGTAAGGCTCGAGATCGTGCGCGGGTTTGCCTTCTTTATCTTGCACGTCGAATTTGAAAGAAAGCGGCTGGTTCGATTTGAGCGGCAGAGAAGCGCGCTGCCAGATCATTTTGCCGCCGTCGGGCAGCGTGAAGCTCGGATTGTCTTTGGGCGATTCGGCGATAGGAACGCTGGTGACGCCGCTGTTGTCGCCGGTAAGCGGACCGCCATTGGACGCCGGCACGTCCAGCTGTCCGACCATGGTCACCGGGAATCCGCTGCTGAGCACCACATCGGCGAAGAGCTGATAGTGACCGGGCGGGATGTTGGGCAGATCGAGTGAGAAAGTTTCATCGGCGCCGGGCGAAGGATGCAGGTGCCAGAAGCTGTCCATTTGCGGCGTGCGGATCATGAAAAAGTGCATGAGGTGCTCGTGATCCGGGATCAGATTGCTTAGCGTGAGCGTGTCCGCGGGGCGGCGCGGATTTCCCGCGACAATGGGCCCGGAGTTTGCGCGAAGAATTAAGTGGCCATTCGGCGAGAGCGAAGCTTCAAGCTGCGGCGGTGAATAGACGCGGCGGGCGAACCGCGCATCGTCGGATTTCCACCACTCGCCGCCGATGAAGAGAACGCCAATCACCACAGCTGCCGCGACGGCGAGAGCAACGCGCGAGCGGCGAATTTTCGCGGCGGGTGCTGCAGTACCCGGCGGCAGATCGCCTTCGCGAACGGCGGCGGACGCGATGGAAACAATGGCCGAAGCAAGAAGCAGCATCAGCGCGGCCAACAGAAATCCGAGCGGCTTTTGCATCGCGAGCGTGCGTTGCGCCACCGCGGGAACGGGAACCGCAAGGTGTCCGGCGCCGCGCGCGCCGTCGGCATCGACGCGAACCTGCAGCGAGCCGAATTCCATGAGCCACAAGTTTCCGGTAAAAAATTGCGAATCGGTTTTGGAGCGCTCGGCGACATCGGGCGTAGGAGCGTATTGCGAGCCGGGGCCGGTGAGCTGCATCGGCGCGATGCGAATCTCGCGCACGTCAGGCGATTCGCTGCGAATTTCGATCTGCGCGATTCCGGGAATGACCTGCGGCACGCGCACCGTGACGAAAAGTTTGTAGGGGCCGGCGTTGCCTTCGAGAAAAACGTCCGGGCTGCCGACATGGGCGGAAGCAGGAAACCCGAGGAGGAGAAGCAGGAAAGTAAGCGCCAGAGTTCGTGCTGCGAGATTCAGGGCAGAGGTAGAGGAGGTAAAGGAGGTAAAGGAGGTAGAGGAGGAGGTAGAGGAAGTAAAGGAGAGAAAGCTCGCGGAAAAGGCACCGCGAGCGGTAGGCGCTTCGCGCCCAGCTTTTTTGAACGCCGCGGTTCTGTGACCTTTCGCCTTTTGTGAAAATCGAAATTTCGGGGGTGAAAATGTGTGTCGAGATAGAGGAAGCCCGATTGATTGTTTTCTGTCACTTAAGCTCGAGCTATCTCGGCGCGACGTGTCGAGATAAGTTTCGCCTGAAGGTAGCGACGGAGGAGAAGATGGGGCGAAGCGTGAAATTGGCCCTAGATCGAGGCTCGCCAACCGAACAAACTTTTCCTCCAGCTCCGGCTGCGGGCTCTGTGGCGCCGCTCGCCCGGCTGTCTCAATCTTCTCGTCCCACATACTCGAATTACGCTAGCACAAGGAAAGCTGCTATCAGAGCCCAAAAACTACTTAGCGATCTCTTATTTGTGGCAAACCATCCCCTGAAAGGACTAGGAACGCATGAAGGGCTCAGGTATAAATTACCGGGTTCAGTTATATGGACCGATTGAGCTGATCGATTCATCAGTCGATCTAACTGATCGGGTCGACCGACTTAAGGAGCGGAATTCCCAGTCAGAAGCTGACCGCCGGGCACAGACGACTCGCCTTCCACACGCCGCGACCTTCTAAGGCATGACTAGCGAAGTAATACAGGATGCTCAGATTGTAACGCTTGCGCCGAGCTTGTTCATGGCCGGCGACAACGGCACGTCTACGGGCACGTCTATGGGCGCGTCGATTGGCACCTCGATCGATCAGGACGTCCGCGAGAAATTTTTTCAGATTTACAAGCCGCTGCGCGACGAGCGACTGGAGCCTTACGAGCTTGCAAGAATCGCCTCGGCCATATTCCACTATCGGCCGTTGCTCTCGCGCCTGCTGAATCCCACACGCGAGAAAGTTGTTGTCGAAATTGGCTCAGGCTTGGGATGGAAAGCTTTGTGTTGGTCGGATCTTTTTGCCAGCTACACGGGAATCGAGCTGGACGCGAGCCGCGCCGGCCGCTCCAGCGCCGTTCTGCAGCGGTTCGGAAAATCGAATGCCCGGATCATCACCGGCAATGCGGAGACGATCTTTCGGGAACCTCGGAGCTACGGGATCGAGCGAATCGACTTGCTGGTGCTGTACGCCGTTCTCGAACACCTGACCATTCCGGAGCGAAGATCGATTCTTGAATTGGCGCGCGACGTGGTCGAAGGCGGCGGCCATGTTTTGATTGCTGAATCGCCCAACCGGCTGTGCCGCTCGGACTCGCACTCCTTTCAGCTTCCCTTTTCGGAATGGATACCGGTCGAGTTGCTCTCCGAATATGCGGCGCGAAGCATGCGGGAAGATTTGAAAGCCGTTCTGAACGCGTCTCCCGCGGATCGCCGGCTAGAGACGCTCTATCGCATCGGGCGCGGGATCAGCTTTCACGAGTTCGAATGTTTCTGGCCGCAGTTCGATCAAGCGGCGATTCTGAACGATGGATATTGCCCGGAGCTGCTCAACCTGGAGCCGTTCCGGCGAGACGAGTTGGATCTGTGGAATTACTGCCAGGACAACCAGGTTCACGTCCACCGAATGTTCACACGCTATTGGATCGAGGCGCTGGTCAGCAAAGCGGCGAAGAAAACCGTACGGCGGAATTTGATTTATATCGCGCCGCAAAAAAGCACGTCCGCGGCAGTTCGGGAACGGCGGCAACATTGGGAGCTGGACGAGGCCACCATCGACAGCGCTCATCCGCACGTAATCGAAATTTCAAACGCCGCCAGCCGCGGATGGGAGATGTTGCTGCTCATCGATGCGAGCAGATCTTCGGGAAGCTTGCGGATCGAAGACGCGTCCGGTCAGGAAGTCTCGACCGTCGATTTAGCCCAGGTTTCACACGCGCGAATGCCCACCTGGCATCCGCAGGCGGCCGTACCTCTGAAATGTCCTAAATCGATTGGTGGCGGAATCACCATCCGAGCGACCGCAGAAAGTTCGGTGACTTTCCACGGTGTGCTGCTCGTTTAGGTCCTGCCAACAATTCCATTCTTCTATGGGACTCCTCGCTGCCAGCGAGGGCAAACTACTCCACTTGTGATATAGGTGTGCGCTCCATGGAAACCGGCAAGCACGGGCTGAAGCGCGAACTGAAGCTGTGGGACCTGGTGCCCATGCAGATCGTGGTGATCGTCTGGCTGGGCTGGACGGGATTCGCGGCGAAGCAAGGGCCCACGCAACTGGTGCTCTGGCTGCTGGCGATTGCGCTGTTCTATCTGCCGCTTGCGGCGGTGGTGATGAAGCTCAGCCGCAAACTGCCGGTGGAAGGCGGTGTGTATCAATGGGTGAAGGTGGGCGTTTCACCGTTTGCCGGATACATGGCCGGATGGAATTTCACGGTGTATTCGCTGTTCACCTTCGCGGTGGCGGGCTCTTTCTTTGCGGACGGGCTGGCGCATGCGCTGGGGCCGGGGGCATCGTGGATGTCGACCAGCCGTCCTTTCGCGCTGGCGCTTACGGCGATTGCCTGCCTGGTGGCGTTCCTGCTGAATGTGCGCGGGCTGCACACGGCGAAATGGTGGAGCAGCGGCGGCGCGCTGCTGACGGTGGTGACGTTTCTGGCTTTGGCTGCGCTGCTGATTCGCGCTTGGTGGATAGGGCTTCCGTCGGCGCGAGCCTCGTTCTCTCTGGCATTGCCGGCGGTTTCCATTGTGACGCTGAATGTTTTTACCAAGATGGCCATTTCCGCGCTCAGCGGTTTCGATGGAGCGGCGATTTTTTCCGAGGAGTGCAGGAAGCCGGAGAATGACGTGGCACGCTCGGTGCTGATCGCCGCGCCGCTGATCGCGGTGGTATACATTCTCGGGACGAATTCGGTGCTGGCCTATATAAAGCCGGCCGACGTGGACCTGTCCGCGGCGGTGCCGCAGGTGATGGCGGCGGGGCTCGGCTCCGCCGGAGTGCGTGGGGCAATCAGCTTGTTCGTTTCCTGCGCGTTCAACCTGGCTTATTTCGCGTCGATGCTGGTTTATGTGGGGATGATCGCGCGGCTACCCATGGTTGCGGGATGGGACGGCCTGCTGCCGGGCTGGTGGAGCGAACTGCATGTGAAGTTCAGGACTCCGTGGAAAGCGATCGCTGCGGTTACGGCCGTGATGCTGGCGCTGGGCGCATTGAGCTTGTGGGGCGCGGGAAATCAGGAAGCGGTGCAGGTAGCGGTGGGCGCAGGGTTCGGGTCCATGTGCATTATGTACATGCTGCTCTTCGGTGTGATCCTGCTGGATTTTCGGACACGGGCGATTGGCGCTGGCGTTGGCCTGCGGCTGGCTGCGCTGGCAGCCTTTCTGGTTTCGTTTTGCGCCTTGATTTTTGAGGTGGTGCCGCTGGGCGAGGTGACGAACAAGGCGGTGTTCGCTGCAAAGGTTGGCGGAACGATCTGCGCGACGAATGCGCTAGGAGCGTATCTTTACTGGCGCGGGACGCGGCAGCGGTCTTTGCAATCAGCCGCGAATGCGATCGGAAGTTAGGAGCTAGGCAAGTTTGGGCGCGCGAGGCTTGTTCTCAGTCGTTCTGCTTGCCGTCAATTCACCGGGGCTATTTCGTACCGGCGGGTTCGTCGTCCCACGGAATGTTCTCGTGCGTCTTCACGAGGTGACCGTTTTCCCGTTTCAAAAATACCCGTAGCCGCTTTCCAACGGGACTTGCAGTGTGTTGCATCTTTGCCGTCCCTCCTATCGTGAAGTTCACAACACCTACATACACACCGCACGGGACATCTTTTGTATCCCACATCCAGCTATATCGAATCGAAGTAGCGGTTCGGGCTGTCTCTCTCATGAGAGCGTGTCGATACACAGCAGCCCCGGTGTCCCAATTAAAGACGGTGAGGTCAGCTGCTTCTTCGACAGTCCATCCGATAGGCAGCCCGCCGATCTCAATTTGCCATTCGTAGTTCGGAATCGGAACTGCTTCTCTGAAGCCCATATCTTTTTGAATCAACCCTGCCGCGAGTGTGTAAGCTTCTTTGCCAACCAATTCCATACTCTTTTCGGGCGTGTGCGTCGGATCAATGGCAGTTGACCAAGAGGTAAATTCGCCTATAGCAGTCGCGACCTGCGAACTGAAAGTGCTCGTGGGTCGCGTATAGAATTGGGGCAACTCCGGGAGCATCGCAGCGACTGCCTTGCGAAATGCAATTTGACGATTAAGGTCGAGATACTTGGCATCCATTTTTTCAACGATGCCGGAAACAAAATGTTCGAGGTGTCGTTTTGCCAACCAGTAGCCCACCAGAGTTCCTAGTAGGGCAAGCAGTACGTCGAGCCACTTGTCAGCGAGACGCTGACCCAGCCATGCCGTTGCCTGGTAAATAAAGCCAACCCATGAATAGTGCATTTCAATTTGCGTCATATTTCAAACCTCATGATCTCTCCCAACCTCGGCAGCATACTGTTGACTCGGGCGTTCGAGCAGTTGGAGGTCGCTGGGACACACCCCGTCAATCCATTTGCCGCGGAACCTCAAAGTCGTGATACATCAGTGGACTGATTCGTGGGGCTGAAGAGGCTGATGAAAAGGGGACGGCGATGAAAGGCATCCACCGTGGGACAGGTGTATGTGCGATAGGCGTGGCATTGGCAGCACTGGGAGCGATTGGATTCGGCGCTGCGGCGGCGGATGCCCAGACGCAGGTACCCACTACACAAACTGCGGCGCCGGGGCGCTCGTTTGCGCAATGGGACAAGATACAAATTTCGGTGACAGCAAAACTCGCGCCGAACCTTTACATCCTGCAAGGTTCGCCCAACCTGGACACCACGCATCCCGACGCAGCCGGAGGCAGAATTGCGGTGCTGTTCGGGCCTGAGGGCATTCTGATGGTGGACGCGCAGGATGAAGAGCTGCACGAAAAAGTACTGAAGGCGATTCGAAGCTTCAGCTCCGCACCGATTCGCTTTCTGGTGAACTCGCACATTCATCCTGACCATACGGGCGGCGACGCATTTTTCGCCAAGCAGGGCGCGGTGATCTACGCGCGCGAAGAGTTGCGCGATGAAATGCTGCATCCGCCGCGGCGGGCCGATGGCAGCATGCCTCCCGCGCCCGATCCGGCGGGCGTTCCGGTGGTGACTTACCGGTTGGGTGCGCCGGGGGTTCCGGCTCTGACGATCCGGCTGGATGGGGAAGTGGTGGATCTGATTCCGGTGCCGGCGTCGCACACGGGCGGAGACACGGTGATCCGCTTCGAGCACGCAAACGCGTTGTACATTGGCGATTTTTACCGAAACTTCGGTTATCCGTTCGCGGATCAGGCCAATGGCGGATCGATCCGCGGGATGCTCACAGCGATCGACATGATCGAACAGGTGGCCGGTCCGGACACGACGCTGATCACCGGGCACGGCACGATGGTCAAGAAGGCAGAGTTGCTTCCGTACCGCGCGATGCTGGTGGATATTCTGGCGAAGACGCAGAAGTTGGTGGAGCAAGGGAAGTCGCTGGACGATGTTCTGGCGGCGAATCTGACGGCTCCGTATGATGCGACAACGAAGGGCGACACTCCGCAGAGCAAGACGCGATTCATTACCGAGGTGTACAACGAGGTGAAGGGGACGAAGTGAGTTGCTGCGCTGACCAAGACGTCCGAGCGCTTTGGGTTACTCGTCCAGCGCTTCCCGATAACGCAAGTCTAGAAGGCGATAGAGCAGGAACGTCGGATCGGAAGTGCGAGCATCTGCGAGAAGGCTCACGAGAAACTTTCTGCGTCGGGACTGCTGGAGAAGCGTAAGAATGCGCAAGTGCATGCCGAAGGGCGCGGCGCGCCCGGCCTCCCAGCGGTTGAGAGTGGAGTAGGTAACCCACAAAAAACGGGCGAATTCTTCCTGAGAAAAGCCAAGCTCCCTTCGAATCTTACGCACTTCGCTGGAAGGAATTTTTCTGGAAATATCGCGCTTCATTCGGAGCCTCGGTTTCTTTCGCCTCATTGTTGCCTTCGAAAAGAGAACCTAACAGCCGATAAAACACGAATAAGGGATCGGCTGCTCTGCTGTCCCGCAACGCCGAGTGAAACGAAGGGTTCGTCGCCTCCCGCTCCAAAAGCGACAGAAGCCGATGGTGCACTCCGACGGGCGAGCATTTGCCGGATTCCCACTGTTCGACCGTGGTCAAAGCAGCCCAGAGGATGTCGCCGAACGCTTTCTTCGACATTCCCAAGTTCTTGCGAATATTCCGAATTTTGGATGGAGTGAGTTTTCGCATGCGGCTTGGCCAGATGGAGCAGCAGCGGGCGACTCGATGGAGCCGCCCGCCACCGCCGCATGCTAGAAGTGAAAGCCGATCTGACCGGTAATCGACCGTGGGGTGACGTAGTGCGTTCCGCTGAAGGTGGAGAGGAAGTTGTAAAGGGAATACTGGTTGGCCAGGTTGATCACCGTGATCCGTGCGCTCCACTTGAACCGGTCACCGCGGAAAACGTTGTCGTCTCCCAGGGCCAGATCGAATAGATTGCGCGGCTGGATACGAGGCGGATTGCGGTCATCGTCTTCGGTCCCCGGAGCGGGTATCTTCACCAGGTGCGAACCGTACTGGCTCGCGGGGCACAGATTCACACCCAGCGCCGAACTGATCGGCGTTCCGGCCGGATTTGCAGGCGAGGGCGGGGTCGGATGGACCGAGCCGCAGAAAAGACCGGCCTGAAACTGCTGATCCGGACTGATCCCCGAAACGTCAACGACAGTCGTGTCGGTGCCATCGGGCCCGTTGGCGCAATTCCCACCGGCGCAGGGAACTGGCCCAGCGACTAGCCCACTGTCGTAGCGCCAATTAAAACCTACCCATGGTCCATGGAGCTTGGCCGGTTGATATTGCAGGTGAGTGGTCTGGTTGTAGCGCTCGTCGTGATCGATGCGAAAAACGGAAACGCCCGGAGGGAGCAGCGCCCGCTCCGCCAATTTGCGGCGTGAAGAAACGGGCTGCCACGCTGGACATAACCACGTAGGCGGTAAAACCCCCGAAGTTCGTTACGTCCGCGCGAGCCGTGAATCCGGGGATCTTCGAGTTGTGCCACTCGATTGGAAAGGTGATGGGGGTGGCACCGAGGACGCTGAAGTCATAGGCGTTATGCGTGTACTTCCAGATATATTCGGCGTCCATCACGAAATGCCTCCCGAATGCCTGTCCCAAGCCGGCATGAAATTCATTGCGAAACCCGGGACTGAGCAATGAGTTGGCGCCGGGAGTACACAGGAGGAGCGGAGCTAGAACCGGGTCATTGCAGCCGATGCTCGACAGGACCAGGTTCTCGTTAAAGGGAGTTTCCAACGTTCGCGCATAGGAAACCCGCAACACCGTACTGCTCGGCTTGATGTTGTAAGCGATTCCAAGGCGCGGCTCCGCCTGTTGAGCTTTGGTGAGACCGTTGTAGATGTCTCCGCGTATGCCCAGGTTGAAATTCCAGTTACCCGCTGTGATCGAGTCCTGCACATAGAGCGCCAGTTCCTTAACATCCGTGTGGCCAAGGAAACGATAGAGGGTTCCGCCGGTTGTCAGGTCATAGGGAGCGACATCGGTGCAGGGGGATTCGAAAGGGACGCCATTGGCGTTCAGGCAGGAGTTGCCATTTGCGTCTGTGAGCGAGGCGACGAAGTTCGGGTCGACGATGCCCACGTTATCGTGTTCTGTAAGGAAGGTGTGTTCGTAGGTGACACCGGCCTTGATATTGTTGACGCCCTTCACATAGGAAACGCTGGCTCGGGCGCCGGCATTGGTGAGGAATCGCAATTGGCGATACGGTTTGCGATTGCAGGTCCGGCTGGAAGTCGGCAAACGGATTGCCGCTCGGATAATAGTTGAACTCGTCGTGACGCACGAATAGGCCGCCCGTAAAAACGGTGTTGGAGTTGATGATGTGCGTCCAGGTCGGGGAGACATTAAATGTACGAATCTGCGAGCGCTGATCCGTTGGACCGACCGGCTTGCCGTCAGGTCCGAGCCCGCCATTGTCCACAATCGCTCCATTCCAGGCGCTGGCGTATTGGCCATCGAACGAGTTGGGCGTCTGGAACCATGAACGCGTGAAGTTCAGATTCATGTGCAGGGAGTCAGCGGTGGAAAACTGATAGTCGGCTCGATCCCAGAAGTTTTCCTCGTTGCCTTTGTCGTGCATCACAACGAATTCAGGGCCGTCGAGGAACCGTCCTGAATTCAATCCGCTCACGGCGATGAAGTTTCCCCACTTCTGGCCGCCATAGGAGAGATCGAACGCTCCGTTGACCGAGCCAAAACTTCCGTATTCGGCCGTGGCGCTGCCATGCGGAATGGTAACGCCCTGGCCGGAACGCGTCGTCACGTCGATCACCAGACTGGTCTTGTCGCCGTATTCCGCTGGCGGGGCGCCTTCGATCACCTCCATGGATTGAACTGCGTCCATTGGAATCTGATTCGAGAAAACCTTGCTCTGTTGGTCGGTGATGGGCTGGCCGTCCACCGAGAAAGAGTTCTCAGCGTGATCGCCCAGGCCGTGAAACAGTCCGTTCGAGTCGGCCGCAACCCCAGGGGACGCCAGCGTCACGAGTGAGCTGAGCGAGGAAGAAGCACTCTCCACCGGGACCTGATTGAACAATTGACGGTCGATATCCGTGTGGGCGGTGGAATCCGTCTCGACCAGATCTCCCGCCGCCTCGACGGTTACCGATTCGGTCGTCTGACCTAGCGTCAGATTGATTTTCAGGTTCACCGTAATAGCGGAGCGGACATCTACATCCTCGGCATGGCTGGAAAATCCGGGAGCGGTAACGCTGAGGTGGTAGGGATTGTAAGGCACATTAGGGAAGCTGAAGCTTCCAGAAGCGTCTGTTTTTGCGGTACGATCAAGTCCGCTGACCGCGTTGTGGATGGTGACCGTTGCATTGGAAACGAGGGCGCCCGAAGGATCGGTCACCGTTCCCTCGATCGTGCCGGAATTGCCTACTTGAGCCTGAACCGCGTTTGCGCACAAAAACATCGCGAGCAGATACACTTGTACGGATAGAAGTGCTCTCAAAAATCGAATCATTTTCCCCCCAATAGGAAAAAGCGGCTGCGGGCCGGAGGCCCAGCGCCGGACTGGATGGAAATAGCGATCGCGCGCCGTGATACGCAACGGCAGTTCGCGGAGGGCTTATTCAGTTGTGGGGGTGACCGGGTTCAGGCAGGAGGAGCGCGGGGAATGCTGAGGACGCTGGCCGATTCAATGCGCGAGGCCGGTGTTTCGGCTGGCGCGAAGCGGCTGATTTGAAACGGAACTTCAATTTGCGCCTGGGCCGCGGGTTGCGGAACAGCGGCATGCGCGATATGGCAAACCTGGCAGGTGCAATGCGCTTCGTCGTGCCCGTCGCCGTCATAGTGGGCGACCACCTGAACGCTGAGGGTCACTACCGCCAGGATCAGGGGTAGCGCGATGAGGCGAAGTGAGTAGCGTCGTGCCATGGGCGCCAAGGTCGGCATTGATCCTAACCTGATTTCGCCTTCGGCAGCAACAACGGGTTTGGAGGAGTTTTCGAAACCGGGTACTCAGGCGATGGGTTGCGCGCCTTCAATCCGGTCGCGAATCTTCGGGGGCGCTCGGCCGGAATTGCGATAACAGGCTGATTATCGTAACGTTTCGGCGAACGCCGAGGATAACGCGAGACTCATTCGAGTAAAAAGAAGTTTAAACTTGGCCGGTAGAGAAAACCTCCTGTTGATAGGCGGAACGGTGAGTCCAGCGGTTCCATCACTCCAAGCGGACTGGTTAAAACGCGCCAAACCTTAGAACGAAGGGGCGAACCATTGTTGCGGGAACGCATTATTCGAGTGGTGAACCACAAACACTTTGTGCTGTGGTGCCTGGTTCTCTCGGCAGTGCTGCGGCTTTTGTGGATTTCGATTGTCCGCGTGGACCAAATTTATGACTGGCAGTGGTATTACGGCCGCGCCGCAAGCGTAGCGGCCGGGCAAGGATTCCAGGAGCGGGGAATTCCGACGGCCTATTGGCCTGCGGGGTATCCATTGTTTCTTTCGGCAGTGTTCCGGTTGGTTGGCTCGCACGTACTTATAGGAAAACTTCTCAATATAGGCGAATGGCTGGGGGCAACTTTCTGCACCTACAAATTTGTGCAGAAAGTTTTCGGGCTGGAGCTTGCGGCGCGGCTGGCTGTTTTCTTGATGTCATTTCATCCGAACAGCGTTGCCTGGACTTCTTTTCTCACCGCGGACATGTTTCTCGGTTTCTTAATCATACTCGGAAGCGCGTTGTTCGTTTATGCCGAGGGACGGTGGACGTATCTGGTGCTGGACGGACTGGTGTGGGGCTTGGCGGTATTGACGAAACCTCAGTGTTTCGCTGTGCCCGCCATTTTGATTCTGGTCTTCATGCGCGAGAAGAGAAAATCCATGTTCGCGACGGCGGTGGTTCTTTACTTGTTGATGGCGGCTTGTGTAGTGCCGTGGATGATGCGAAACAAACGCGTGCTGGGAAAACCGGTGCTGGCGGATAACGGCGGGATCGTGCTGCTCATCGGCAATAATCCGAATGCTACCGGGCGAAATTTCTGGGACGAGCGGGTTTATCCATTTCTGGGAGATTTGGGCGTCGATGAAAAGCATTTGCACGACGACAAGGAAGTGGCGCGCGACGCCCGGGCGCGGCAGGTGGCGATCAATTACATCGAGCACCATCCGGTGCGGGTGGTGGAGCTTTGGCCGAAAAAGTTCATCGCGCTCTATCTCTCGGATGTGGAGGCTTTCTATTACACGCTCGATGTGGCCAGCAATTTTGCGCAAAGGGACCGGCCCGTGTACCTGGGCTTGCGGATCGTGGGCGAACTCTATTACCTCGGGATCATCGTGCTGTTTTTCGTTTCGCTTCCATTTGTGTTTCGCAGCGCGCGGCTCGACTACTTCGTTGGAATTCTGATTCTGCTCTATTTCACCGCAATCTATCTGGTCTTCATGGGCGATCCGCGATACCACCTCTCGCTGATGCCTTTCATCGCGATGTATGCGGGTATCGGAGCGGGGTGTCTGCTGGGCGAATACGGCGCGGCACCGCAGCCATTCCCGCACTCGTAGCGTTACTCTCAATACTCCTATCTCCGTATTTCCACTATCTTGACGCCCTTCGCTCGCATGCTACCCTGCGACGGAGGTAACAACTAGAAATGGGCGTCGCGAAGCAATCTCAGCGAAGACTCAATCGAACACTGCCGCTCAACCGCGGCTCTCTCGCTGAGACTTGCTTGCATCCGGCATGCCTCCACGCGTCACTGGTTGCCACGTGGAGCGCATCGCAAACCCCTGAAAACAAAAATTCCGTGCCGCGCCACGCGTCACTCCCTTGTATGGCGTATCCCTTCGACATTCCGGGCGAAGAATGGCCGGAAAGCTTCATGGAAAAACTAGAGAGGAGCGATATAGGAGAAGGTGCGAGCGAGGAACCACATCAGGAAGAAAACCAGCACGGTGTTGATGGCAAGCTGCAGCAGGCCATAGCCGACCAGGTCGCGCGCCTTGATCCGAAGGATGCCGATCAGCGGAAGCATCCAGAAGGGATTGATCAGGTTCGGTAGCGCTTCCGAAGCGTTGTAGATCTGCACCACCCAGCCCAGATGTACGTGCAAATCTCTGGCGGCTTGCAACACGTAAGGCGCTTCTATGATCCACTTACTGCCGCCCGACGGCACGAACAGGCCGAGGATCGCCGAATACATGGCCACCAGCAGAGGGAAAGTGCCGTGCGAGGAAACGCGCACGAAGAACTGGGCCAGCTCGCGCGCGATGGGAGACATGGTCACGATTCCGAAAATTCCGCCGTAAAACGGGAATTGAATCAGCACACCGGAGGTTGCCGGGACGGCATTGTTCACGGCACGCGTGAACGAGCGCGGACGCCAGTGCAACAGCAGGCCGGCCATCAGAAAGAAAAAGTTGTAGGTGTTTAAATCGAGGGCCGCGACCGGACCTTTAGCGGCGACCACCTGGACAAGATAAGCGAAGCCAACTGCTCCGATCGCAATCGAGAGTGCCGGCGCGTATTCGAGCCACTCGGCCGGAGTGCGGCGCGCGTCGAGGCTGCCGATTTCAATTCCTTCGGTGACGCCGTAGGACTCCGCCGTTTTGGCCGAGCTTTTCGGCGCGGAGAAATAAGCCACCGTTGTAGTGACGACCATTAGAGCTGCGACCGTGGTGAGGCTCTGCCACGTGTAAATTGTTTGGCGCAGCGGAATCACGCCGCTGATCTTCAGCAGGTTCGCGGGAATCGAAGAGGGCGTGGCCATCAGCAGCGCGGCGGAAGAAGAAAGTCCCAGTGCCCACACGCTGCCGTTTCCCAGATAGGCTGCAGCGCCGATGGCGCGATAGTCGATGGCTCGCACGTTGCGCACAACTTCCCGCGCGAGCAGGCCGCCGAAGATCAGCGCGAAACCCCAACTGATCAGCGATGCGGTCATGGAGAAGAAGGCCACGAAGGCGATAGCGCCGCGAGGCGTCCGCGGAATGCGCGCCAGACGGCAGATCAGCCCGTACACCGGCGGGGAAGTAGCCACCACGTAGCCGCCGATGATGATGATGGCCATCTGCATGGTGAAGGGAATCAGGCTCCAGAATCCCTGTCCAAAATACTGGACCAGATTTTTCACGGGCGTGCCCAGCGCCAGTCCGGCAAGAAACACGATGACAAGCGCGATCAGCGCGAATACGAAGGCGTCGGGGAACCAGCGTTCGCTCCAGTCGGCCAGGGCCATGCCGATGCGCGCGAGACGCGTTTCTGGAGCGGCGGCGCCGCTGGATGCCGGGGGCAAAGGTTCGGATATGGCGCTGCTTCTTTCGGGCATTCCGCTCCGGGCCTGGTCAATATTCACTGCGTGCGAAAAAAGAAGAGTGAGGGCCGCGAGGAATAGTAGCAGAAGTTGCGTCGAGGCTGGCGGCGTCCTGTGCCGCTGGTGCAGCGGCTGGGCCGTGAGGCGAAGCTCGCGTCGTAGGGTCATTTGCCGCACATATCGGACGAGATATTTATTCGATTCGGCAATACAAACCTTGCGAATCCGCATCGGCACGGTATAGAGTCCCGCAGGAAGGGAATACCATCCGCCGAAGGTTTCTTACGGCAACTTTTTCATGGAGATGAGAGGGAAAATGAGGAAAGCCTGGTTGTTTCGCACCGGAATGATCGCTTCATTGGCAGTAGCAACATTTGCTTTCGGCAATAGCGTTGCGCGCGCGCAAGGCTCGATGGCCGCGCCGTTTAACAAGGTCACCGTATCGGAGGAAGTCTCCAAGCGCACCTTGATGAAGGCAGCGATCAATGCGGATACGGCGCGCGCGCTGGTTGACGCATGCGTTGACTGGACCAAAGCTCAGGGCGGCAATGTGTCCGTTGTTGTTTACGTGCTCTCGCCGACGGGAGAAATTGTGGACTCCCATGCAATGGACGGCGTTCTGCCGATCGGCGCGGAAACGGGCTTGATGAAGGCGAAGACGGCGCTCTATGCGCGCTCTTCTTCCGCTGCCGTGGCGCAACGATTTAAGGATCTCGACGGCCGGATGATTCGCCTGGATCTCGGCAAAGCGGAAGGTTTGTCGTATTACTTCGTTCCGGGCGGCCTGCCGATCGTTGTGGACGGTCAGCTCATTGGTTCGATCGGCGTAGGCGGCGGCAATGCCGACGAACAGTGCGCCGTATCAGGCGCTGGTAAAGGTGCTGGGGCCGCAGCCCGCGGTAGCACAGCCGATGCCCGCGAAGTAATCAAGAGCGATGAGGTGAAGGACTGAGGGCGGCCAAGCGCGGCGTCCGCAGGAGTAGAAGTGCAATGAACCAGCCAGCTTTCAATCGCCAAATGCGGGGCCGCCCAAAACGGCCCCGCTATCTCATTCTGTGAAATAATCAAGCATTCAAGCTGGCATACGACATGAAGACCTATTCTTGCGCGCCAATTCCTCTATTGCGGGATAGGACGAGGTTCGGACGAAGGTGCATTCGGGCACGGTTGTCTTATCCTGAATGGCGCTGACGGCCAGCTCCACAGCGATGTCCATCGTCGTCGAGGTAGTGACCGCCCCTGTTAACAACCCGCAATCCACCAAATTCGTTACCTGACTGGAAATACCGATCCCCAGAAAAGGAAGGCTCAACCAGCGCTTCCGCTCATCGCTTTGCGGGACCGCTTCAAATGCGCTGCGCGCCCCGAGGGCGAGTTCGTGAGTCTGGGCAGCAATCAGACGGAAATGTTCGGCGCGAGAAGTAGCTAAACGAAGCCAAGCCGCGAGGGCTTGCTGAGCGCTTTCCTCGCTCCATCGGCTGTGCAGCGATCTGAGTTTCAATCCCTGGGGCTTCGTGCTTTCCATGCCAAGGCGGCGCTGTACGGAAACCGGGCTGGTGGCTGGGCCCTGAATGTAAAGAACCGTTCCTGAAGGGGCGAGCGCTGCCATCTGGCGTCCTTGGGTCACTCCAATATCGAACTGGCCTTGCGACACAACGAAAACCGGCACGGATGAAATGTTCCGCAGTTCAACGAGATATTCGACGTTAAAATTGCTGACGATCCAGGCAATTCCTGCGGCGACGGCAGCGCGGGCCACGCGCTCCAATCCTGCTCCGCTGACGGGTTCAACGATGATGGCATCCGGAAGAGAAGCGGGGTTGGCCTGGATAACATTCAGTAACTGCTGGCCCTGCGAAATGACGTCATCGGAGGCATGGAACAACTCCATTTCGACTCCCAAGCGTAACGCGGTTGCCCGGGCCACAACGGCTTGCTCATGCTGGTACTTGTTGTCGTTCGGCAGAGAAACGACGATGTGCGTCATGTGTGAATGAATGGCAGCGGCAATGAAACGCCGCTTCTCAGACGCAGTCTATTCGAAAAAGAGCAGTAACGTGTATATAACTGCCGAGTTATGCAACCTATGAGGTAACAATGCGGGCGTTTCCGGCAGCAGCGTTTATTGAGGCGCCTGAGTTTCCGGCGGCTGCTGATCGGCAGAAACGCCGTGCAGCACGTCGTAGACGCGCTGCGCGCGATTGCGCGGCAACTCCGCCGCGAGTTCTTCGACGCTGAGCTGGCGCAGGCGCGCCACGCTGCCGTAGCGTCGCAGAAGGCGGACCGCAGTGCGCTGTCCTACTCCTGGAATTTCGGTGAGCGAAGTGCGCAGCCGCTGGCTGGAGCGGCGCTGGCGATGAAAAGTCACGGCGAAACGGTGCGTCTCGTCGCGAATCTGCTGGATTAAATGCAGCACCGGCGAATGGCGGTCGAGGACGATGGGTTCGTCCTCGCGTCCCAGCACGTAGAGAATTTCTTCCTTTTTCGCGATGCTGGCCATGGGCTGATTGATGATCTGCAGTTTGTCGAGCGCATCGGCTGCGGCGTGCAACTGGCCGATGCCGCCATCGATGAGGATCAGGCTGGGCAGCGGCTTGTTTTCTTCGAGGACGCGGCGGTAGCGGCGCTCGACCGCTTCGCGCATGCTGGCAAAATCGTCTCGCAATAATCCTGATTCCTTTTCCGGACCTTCAGGCATGGCCTGGCCGCGAATGATGAACTTGCGGTAGTCGGATTTTTTCATGCGCCCGTCTTCCCACACCACCATGCACGCGACTGTGTCCGACCCTTGAATGTGCGAAATGTCGAAGCATTCGATGCGTTTGGGCGGCTCGGGCAATACCAGAGCGGCTTCGAGCGATTCGGCGATTGCCTGCGGGCTCGGGCGAAGCACGCGAAAGCGCTGTAGGAACGATTGCTTGGCGTTTCTCTCCACCAGTTCAAGGAACGCATATTTCTGGCCGCGCTGCGGCGCAACGATCTCCACGCGATGGCCGGCATTCTCGCTGAGCACTTCGGCCAGGATCTCGCATTCCTCAAACCCGCTGGGCACGTGGATGTACCGAGGCAGGTACGCCGCGTCGAGGTAAAGCTGCTTCAAAAGCGAGGGCAAAAACTCGCCGGGATCGAATTCTTCGAGATCCTCCCAGTAAAAATCGCGGCGATCCACCACGCGGCCACCGCGCAAATGGAACAGGTTCACGGCCACCTGCGGCGGCTCGGCGTACCAGGCGAGCACGTCGGTGTCGTCGCCCTCGGCGGCGGCGATCTTCTGGCGGTCTTCCATTTCGTCGATGGTGAGCAGCAGGTCGCGGTAGCCGGCGGCCTCCTCGTAATGCTGCTGCTCGGAAGCCTGGGCCATGCGCTGCTTCAGGCTACGAGCCAGATCGCTGCGCTTTCCTTCGAGGAAGAGTTTAACGTCGCGCGCGGATTCGGCGTAGCGTTCGTGCGTGACCAGATCCTCGACGCACGGGCCAAGGCAACGGTGAATGTAATACTGCAGGCACGGCCGGGGATGGCTGCGATTCAGGTCGACAGTGCAGGACGGGATCAGAAAATGCTTGTGGATCAGATTCACGAGCTGGTACGCGAGCCGGGCCGGGAAGTAGGGACCGAAATAGATGGAGCCATCTTTTTTCAGGCGGCGGGTGACGTAGACGCGCGGAAATTTTTCAAATGCCGTGTAGCGAATGTAGGGGTAGGTCTTATCGTCACGCAGCAGCACGTTGAACTTCGGCTTGTGCCGCTTGATCAGGTTGTTTTCGAGAGCCAGCGCCTCTTTCTCGTTGTCAACGACGATGTAATCCACGTCGGCAATTTCGCGCACGAGCGAGCCGGTTTTGGCGTCCTGCCAATTGGACTCGAGAAAGTAGGAGCGCACACGGCTGCGCAGTGAGCGGGCCTTGCCCACATAGAGAATGTTCCCGGCGGCGTCCTGAAACATGTACACCCCGGGCTCCAGAGGCAAGCCGGCGACTTTTTCGCGAAGTTCCATTTCAGAGAGTTAGACTATTAGATGAGGAGGCGCTCTCCGCGGGTTCCGGCGGAGACAACTCTAATCATAGCAAAGCGCCTCTAAGCCCTTGCAGGAAGGCCCATGCGACGTTTCCCGATTCATTCCGCACTTATCTCCGCATTTATCGGCGCCCTGGCGGCGATTCCCGTTTTGCTGGCGCTATTGGGGGCACCCGTTCCGGCGATGGCGGCTGCGCGGCCGCAAAGCGATGGACCCACCAAGCCTGCGCACAAAGGCTCCGACCAATCTCCGGATCAATCTTCAAATGGGGCTTCAAACGGGGCCTCTAACGGGGCGGGGGACCAGAAAAACCAGAAACAGGACGATTCCAAGCCGCAAGGCGATAAGCAGGACGATTCTTCGTCCTCCTCCTCTTCATCCGCCGCCGGGGCGGCGCAAGAACTGCAGCAGGCGGACACGCAGCCGAAATACGATCCGCTGCCCGCCGAGAAGGACGTTGATGTGGGAATGTTCTACATGCATAAGGGCGACGTGGACGCGGCCATCGCGCGCTTCCAGGATGCCATTCAGCTCAGGGACAATTACGCCAAGCCGCGCATGCTGCTCGCGCAGATTTACGAGAAGAAGCACGACAACGTCAACGCGGTGAAGTATTACAGGGATTATCTGAAGGTCTACCCGCACGCGCCGGACGCGAAGAAAGTGCAAGAGAAGATTGAGAAGCTGAGCGCGCACTGAAACGAAATTCGAAAGAGAGATCCCTCGACTCGCTCCGTTCTGGCGCGACCCTGGCCGGGTCGCAAACTCCGCTCGCTTCGGGATGACACCGCTGCTTTTTTTTGTTGTTAATCGTTGTTTAAATCACCGGGAAGCAATCGAGAAATTTCATGGCGCGGTCGTACTCTACGAAGACTTTTTCTTCCCGCCGGAATTGCGGCCCGTGCGATTCCTTGCGGCAACGCGCAAACTTCATGGGGTGCTTTTGATGGAGCATCTCGTGGTAGAGCACATAGGCCACCACGTAATCGGGAATCGCGCCATGATCCAGCCGGCGGTTCAGCACAATCTGATTCAACGCCGGGTCGAAGCAGCCAAGCTGCGTGCGCCAGTCGCGGGGACTCCAGGCAAGCTGCGGCAGCGGCAAGGCATTTTCGAAGTACTGGGCATTCAGCGTCGCGAAAAGCGCGGCCAGATCAAAGTGTGCCCCTGCCGGCTGGTGCGCTGCGCGCCGCGCGCGCTGCTTGCGAACCTTCAAGATGCGCTTTCGTGTGGCTCCCGCGTAGGAAAATTCGCGATAGGTGTCGAGTAACTCGCGGGGCGGCTGCCGCCGGTAGAGGCGTCCCAGCAAAATCGCAGCTGCGGCTTCGACCACCGTGCGCGGGGCGTCTCGCAGTACATCCGAAAGGCGCACGTGAGCGGTGTCTTCGCGCAGGCGGATGGTGTGGGTCAAGTCGGTGTAAGGGTGAAACTCGACGATAAAACGGGGTGGCCGCCCCTGGCATCCCAGGCGCGTGTAGATGCGGTGAAAAATGCGTTCGCCGCCGGGAACCAGCCGCTTGGGCCGACGCGGCTTTTTCAAGAAGGCTTCCTCCGCACCGGACCGGGCGTGGCTTCCTTTTCCGAGTCGGCGATATCGGTCAAAGCGTCCTGGGTGCCTTCGATGGCATCCTCCAGCGTTTCACGGTAGGAGTCGAGCTCTGGGCCGCCCTTGTCGTACTTCTGGAGAATCTCCAGAAATTGCTGGTCCTTCTCCTTCATCATCTTCAGCGAGTCGCGGATGTCCATCTGCTTTTCTTTGGCCACGTCGAGTTGGTCGGCGGCGTCATCCACGCAGCCCGAATAGCCGTTCAGCAGGGCATTGAGAATTTCGGTGCGGCGGCTCTCCGGCACTTTGCGGTTCAGCTCGTAATCGAATTTCTTCAGGCGGTCTTCGGCGAAGCCGATGAACAGCTTGATGCGCTCGGCGGGCGTGTCCGCGTCGCGGATTTTGTCCGCCTCAGCATCGCTCAGATAATCCTTGTCGCGGCGCTGCGCGGCGGGATGCGGGCCGGCCGCCAGCCGCGGAGCCAGCGGAGCAGCCGCCAGCCAGGCGGCGAATCCGAATGCGAGATAGTCACGGTATCGCATGGCGACTCCTCATTTTAGTCGGGCGGGGTATTCTAGTCACTGGGGCGGTTGGGGAAAAGCTCATGGATCAAGTGCCGGTTGACAGCTTCGAGATTCCGGCGAACCTCGACGAAGGGCCCCTGCTCGTCCGCGGTGAGGCTGACGATTAACCGGTCGAGCCTGCGCAAGGACTCGCGCACCGACATTTCGAGCTGCTTGTATCCCTTGGGATGCTTTTCGGCGTCGACATTGCGCGCGTCGAGCCCCTTTTCGCACGTGTCGATTTCGTCGCGATATTCCCCCAGGAGTGCGAGGGCATCCGGAAGCTTGCCGGCATCGAAATTCTTGGTGATCTCATCAAATTCCGCCGCTCCCAGCTTATGCATGGACTCGGCACGATGTACGGCGTCGGTATCCTGCAGGAAGCGAGTGTGGAAGTCCGCCGCAGTGGTCTGCGCCGCGGCGCCACCGGGAAGAAGCGCGAGCATCACGATTGGCGCCCACAGGCGGAATTTGCAGGTCACTCGGTTACCTCTTGTTCTTCAACTCGCGCGTAAGCGTGCGCACGCGCGCGGACGCCTCGAAATACATGTCGCTGTTCTGATCTTTGTTCAAATCGAGAAACCGTTGATACGCATCCAGGGCATTGGCCGGTTGATTCAGCTTATCGTAACAGTCCGCGCGCATGAACCAGTTCCCGGGCGGCATCGGTTCCCGTTTGGACAATAAGTCGATCCCATCGAGAGCCGCGGGATAATTTTTGTTCAGATATTGCGCCAGCACCAGGTCCTTGAGTACGTCCTCGGAGGATTGGTCCATCTTGAAGGCGGAGATCAATTCACGGACCGCGTCCGGATACTGTTTTTTCTCAAGATAGAGATGGCCCAGCATCGCCGGAAACATAGGATCGTTCGGCGCGAGCGGCTCGGCCTTCTGTAAAACGGGGACGGCATCGTCGTAGCGCTCCTTCTGAAAATAGATCTGCGCTCGGAGTTTCAGCGCGGGCAGGCTCCCAGGACCGGTGCTGGGAGCCTTATCCAGTTCAGTGAGAGCATCGTCATATTTCTTCATTTCCGCAAGCGCTGACGCGCGTTCCAGATGAACTCCCGCATCGTTTGGCTGAAGTTCGAGATATTTCGCGAATTGTTCGGCGGCTTCGTCAAAGTGCTTTTCCAGAACGAGGCTGCGGGCCAGTCCCAGGCGGGCGGGGGCTACGTCCGGGCGCATCTCCGCGGCGGCGCGGAACTCGGGCTCGGCTTCCGCGGGCCGGCCAGCCATCAGCAGCACACGCCCAAGCGCAAAGCGCATGTTGAAGTCCGTTCCATCGATGGCCACAGCCGATTGATACTGCTCGATGGCCTCGGGAAACTTGTGAGTTTTTTCCAGAGCGGTGCCGAGCAGGAATTTTGGTGCAGCCTGGTTCGGAATCAGATTGACGGCTTGCTGCAACGGCGGAATCGCTGCTGCCGGATCGCTATCGAGCAGCGTCAATCCCAGGTTCAAGTAGGCAGGCCCCATTTTCGGGTCGATAGCCAAGGCCTTTTCGTATTCGCTCCTCGCATCGTTCAGCTTTTCCAGGGACATGAACGCGTAGCCCAGACCGAAGTGCGCCAGGGCATCGTCGGGCTTTTTGGCGAGATAGTCCTGATAATCCTGAGCCGCGGCCTGGAAATCCTTGTGGTCCATGGCGGTTTGCGCGTCCGCGAGCAATTTATTCGCTGCGGCAGCGTCGGGATCGGCGGGGATCCGCTTCTTGCTGCTGCCCGCCGACTGGGAATAGCTGGGCTGCATCGCGCCGGCCACCAGGCACAGCGCGCAGCAAGCCGCAAGCTTCAGCGCCAGTTTCATCGAAATGTCACTTCACAGAAGGATGGTCCGCGCCGGCTGTTTCCCCGGCGATGGCGCCCCCGCTTGCGGCGGAAGCGTGCTTGGTGATCGCGTGAGCCGCACCGCTGCGGCCGTTCAGCACCGGCGCCAAAAACTTTCCGGTGAGCGATTGCGAATTCCGCGCGACTTGCTCGGGAGTGCCCGCTGCCACCACGCGGCCTCCGGCTTCTCCGCCTTCGGGCCCGAGATCGATAATCCAGTCCGCCGATTTCATCACGTCCAGATTGTGCTCGATGATCAGCACCGAAGCTCCCCCGTCGAGCAGCTTGCGAAATGCGGTCAGCAGCTTCTGAATATCGTCGAAGTGCAGGCCGGTGGTCGGCTCGTCGAAAATATACAGAACCCCGGAATTCTCCTGCCGCGTGAGATGCGCGGCGAGTTTCAAGCGTTGCGCTTCGCCTCCGGAAAGAGTGGTGGCGGACTGGCCCAGCCGCAGGTAGCCCAAGCCGACTTCTTCGAGCACGCGCAGGCGCGCGGTGACTTTGGGATACGCCGCAAAAAAGGTGAGCGCCTCGCGCACGGTCATGCCCAGCACGTCGTGAATGGTCTTTCCCTTGAAGTGCACTTCGAGCACCGTGCTCTTGTAGCGCGTGCCGCGGCACTCTTCGCAGATCAGCTCCACGTCCGCAAGGAAGCGCATTTCGACGGTTACCGTGCCATCGCCCTGGCACGCTTCGCAGCGTCCGCCGGGAATGTTAAATGAGAAGTGGCCGGGCGTAAGGCCGCGCTTCTTGGCTTCCGGCGTGGAGGCAAAAACTTCGCGGATCGGGTCGAACGCCTTCATGTAGGTGGCGGGATTCGAGCGCGGCGTGCGGCCGATGGGCGACTGGTCGATCATCTCCACTTCCGTGAGGTTGTTGTCGCCCTCGATGCGCGCGCAGAATTCGTGGAAGTTTCCGCCGGTGCGCTTGGCCTGCAACGCCTTATATAGCACATCGTAGACCAGCGTCGATTTCCCCGAGCCGGACACACCAGTGACGGCCACCAGCATCCCCAGCGGAAAAACCACGTCGACATTTTTCAGATTGTGGCTGCGCGCGCCGAAAATCTTCAGGAACCTGCCGTAAGGCCGCCGGCGCCGCTGCGGCACCGGGATACGCAATTCGCCGCGCAGGTAACGCCCGGTGAGCGAGTGCGGATCGGCCAGCATGGCCTCGCGCGTGCCGGAAAAGATTAATTTCCCGCCGTGCTCGCCGGCTCCCGGGCCGAGGTCCATCACGTTGTCCGCGGCAAGAATCGTGTCGGGATCGTGCTCGACGACCACCAGCGTGTTGCCCAGATCGCGCAAGCCTTTCAGGATTTGAATCAGGCGATTGGTGTCGCGCGGATGCAAGCCGATCGAAGGCTCGTCGAGCACGTAGAGCGCGCCGACCAGATTCGAACCAAGCGAAGTGGCGAGTTGGATGCGCTGCGTCTCGCCGCCGGAAAGCGTGGAGGTGAGCCGGTCGAGCGTAAGGTAATCGAGGCCGACTTCGTCGAGAAAGCGCAGGCGCTGCTGAATTTCTTCCAGGACTTTGTCGGCGATGACGGTTTCGGCCGGGCTTAGCTTCAGACTGTCGAAAAACGGCCGCGCTTCTTTCACCGTCAGCTTGCAAACCTCGGTGATGGAGCGGCCGACGGAACCTGCTCCGATGGGGCCTGCATTGATTTGTACCGCGCGCGCTTCCGCTCGCAGCCGCGTGCCGTTGCACTCCGGGCAAGTGGCATAGCCGCGATAGCGGCTGAGAAACACGCGCACGTGCAGCTTATATTTCTTGCGCTCGAGCCAATTGAAGAAACCCTTGATGCCCGGAAACTCTTCTTTCTTGTCGCCTTCAAGCAGCATTTCTTTTTGCGCGTCGGTCAGGTTCCGATAAGGCTCATCCCAGGGAATGCCTTTCGCGCGAGCGAAATCCTTCAATTCGGCGGCAAGATTTTTGTAGCGCGGCTTGGTCCAGGGCTCGATGGCGCCTTGCGCCAGCGACTTGCTTTTATCCGGGATGACGCGATCGATGTCGAAGTCGATGGTGTTGCCGAATCCCTGGCAGCGCGGGCAGGCTCCGTAAGGATTATTGAACGAGAACAGGCGCGGCTCCGGCTCCTGATACAGCGTGCCGCACTTTTTGCAGGCGAAGCGCTCGCTGAAGGTGAGCCGCTCCGGCGCGCCGCCCGGCGCATCCGGTACGAATTCGAGAACGGCTTCGCCGCGCCCTTCGCGATAGCAGATCTCGATGGAGTCGACCAGGCGCGAGCGAATATCGGGCGTCAGCGCCAGCCGGTCGACCACCACAAACACCGGCTTGGTGAAATCCACGTCGAGCAGTTCTTCCGGCGTGGAGAACTCAAACACGCGGCCATTCTGGTAGAGCCGATTGAAGCCGCGCTTGCGGAGGTTTACCAGCGCGTCGCGAGTGGTGTTCGAGGCTACTTTCGCGGATTTTCGGCCGCGCATGGCAATTTCATGCTGCTGGTTCGCCGCGCCTGGCGCACCGTCCGATCCCGAAGTTCGCGAAGGGTGAAGTGTCAGCTCCGCGAGCGTGCTGCTTGCAGGTGCTGCGGCTTTCGCTCCCGATGAGCTCGCGTGTTCCGGCGTGAGATTCAGCGCGAAGAGCACGTAAAAGCGCCGGCCCGCGGGCATGGCCATCACTTTCTGCGCGATTTCGTCGAGAGTGTCTTTGCGAACTTCTTCGCCGTCGTTGTAGCAGAAGGTGTGGCCCACGCGCGCGAAGAGCAGCCGAAGATAATCGTAAATTTCTGTGGCCGTGGCCACGGTGGAGCGCGGATTGCGCGTGGAATTCTTCTGCCGGATGGAGATGGCCGGGGCGATGCCAGTAATTTCGTCCACATCGGGCTTTTCGATGCGCTCCAGAAACTGCCGCGCATAGGCGGAAAGCGACTCGATGTAGCGGCGCTGGCCCTCGGCGTACAGCGTGTCGAACGCCAGGCTGGATTTGCCCGAGCCGGAAACGCCGGTAACCACAGTGATGGCGTTATGCGGGATGCTGAAGCTGATGTTTTTCAGGTTGTGGACGCGCGCGCCCTGCACGCGGATTTCTTCCTCCCCGTCCGCCATCTCGCGGGTCTTTTTGCTGGCCGTGGCGCTTCCCGGCAAGGGAGGGGTGGGCACGGCGTCCTCAGTGGGTTCCAGTGGCATGCGTATAAACAAAAAATTATACGCTGCAATCCCAAACCGCATCAAATTGGCTGACGAGTGCCCAGATCTACGGGGCAGTGGTATTATTCCCGCCAACCTGCGCGTTCAAGGAGCACAATTAGTCGCCATCTCCGCTCACGTTTACAGTTCACTTGACGCCGAAAGACCTCTATCGCGTTGCTTTTAGAACGACTCGCGACTCCAGAGTTGTGCAGATAATGGCGTGCTCTACCTGCTGACGAGCGTTGCCTTGGGTGTATCTCTACTCATCGACTCCTCTGAAGTCGCGAGGTGTCGAGCTTCATTGCAGTCTAACCTTGCACCTATATTTTGGCTTGGTCCGATTCTGGTTAGCAATCTTCGATGGTGTTTCCATATTTTTCCGCGCGCTTACTATTTAACTATTCAAAACAGGCCGCACGAGGCGAGGAACTTCGGTACTCGAGTAGCTTGCCAAGATAAAATCGTAGATATGACATTTGATACAGCTTCACGACCGGATTTCGACTGGCCTGGCTATCGTGTATCAGGCGTGTAGAGACGATATCGCGAGTTCGATCTCTATGCTGCGATGAAAAGAACAGTGCTCATATTATTGCCCAAGCGGAGGTCTTTTCGGATCCCATGAAAATACGAAAACTCTGCGATGATTATGCGGAATCAGGCGATAAAGAAGTTCGTCTGGCTATCGTAACCTGTCACCGTGTTGGTTCCTCAAGCCCGAAAGGTGTGCACTATGACGGAAACTGCAGTTTCGAGCGGGTGATCTGGATTGTGCTGGATAGCGTGGGCATCGGCGAGCTGCCCGATGCGGCGGATTATGGCGACGTGGGCCGCGACACGCTGGGCCACATCGCGCGGTCGCGTCCGCTGAAGCTGCCGAACCTGACTCGCCTCGGGCTCGCCAACATCAAGCCGCTGGCGCATCTGAACCCTCCCGCGCAGCCGGCTGGCAGCTTCGGCAAAGGCGCCACCGTTTCGCCGGGCAAGGACACCACCACCGGCCACTGGGAAATGGCCGGCATCTGGCTGGACCAGGCGTTTCCGGTGTATCCGCACGGATTCCCGAAGGAATTGATCGCGGAGTTCGAGCGCCAGATTGGCCGCAAGACCATCGGCAACAAGCCCGCTTCCGGCACGGAGATCATCAAGGAACTCGGCGAAGAGCACGTGCGCACCGGATTTCCGATTGTCTACACGTCGGGCGACAGCGTTTTCCAGATCGCCACGCACGAGGATGTGATTCCGATCGCCGAGCTTTACCGCGAATGCGAAATTGCCCGAAAGCTGCTCGACGGGCCGAATCGGGTGGGCCGCGTAATCGCGCGTCCGTTCACCGGGACGTCTGGAAATTTCCGGCGCACCGAGCGCCGCCATGACTACGCCGTCGAGCCGCCGCGCCCCATGCTCATGGACGTGCTCGCCGAGCGCAACGTGCCGGTCTTCGGCGTGGGCAAAATTCACGATATCTACAATGGCCGCGGGGTAGCGAACTACGTCACCACGAGAAACAACGCCGATGGCATAGCCAAGCTCACCGAGTCACTGGAGCGACAGCCAGAAGGATTGATCTTCGCGAACCTGGTCGACTTCGACATGCTCTACGGGCACCGCAAGGATGTGGAAGGCTTCGCGCGGTCGCTTGAGGAATTCGACGCGTTGCTCGGCCCGTTTCTGGAGAAGCTGCGTCCCTCGGACTTGCTGATCATCACCGCCGATCACGGCTGCGATCCCGATCCTGTGAATCCCACTACGGACCATTCGCGCGAATATGTGCCGATCGTGGCCTGCACGCCGCGGTCAACTCACGGCGCGAACCTCGGCACGCGCGCCACGCTCGCCGACATGGGACAAACCATCGCGGAGAATTTTGGTGCGAAGATTCTCCATGGTAAAAGTTTTCTCGCGGAACTGCCTTCCTAGAAGATCAATCTGCGCAAACGTATAACCTAACGCCAGGAGAAAGCCATGCCATTGCTGCTGAGTGAAGCGGATGTGAAATCAATTCTGACCATGCCCATGACGTTGGAGCTGGTGGAAACGTCGTTCCAGCGGTTGGCGGAAGGTAAAGCGGCGCTGCAATATCGCCAGCGGCTGATTGTGCCGGGGCAGGGCGTGTTGAATCACATGGCCGCGGCGGACCTGACCAGCGGCTACATGGGGCTGAAAATCTATTCGATTGCGCGCGAGGGCGCGCGATTTGTGGTGACGCTTTTCCATGCGGGGAGCGGAGAAATGGTGTCGCTGATCGAAGCGGATTACCTGGGGCAGATGCGCACCGGCGCAGCTACCGGCGTAGCGACGAAGTTCATGGCGCGTGAAGATGCCAGCGTCGCGGCGATCATCGGGACGGGATTGCAGGCGCGTACGCAACTGGAGGCCATTGCGCCGGTACGGAAACTGCAGAGCATTCGCGCGTACGGACGCAACGCGGAGCGGCGCGAAACACTTGCCAGGGAAATGACGGAGCGGCTGGGCATCCCGGTGAAGGCGGTCGGTTCCGCAGAAGAAGCCGTGCGTGGCGCGCATATTGTTTCGACGGCGACCACTTCCAAGGAGCCGGTGCTTGATGGGACATGGCTCGAGCCGGGCATGCATATCAACGCCATCGGCGTGAACCAGGCGGCGAAAAGGGAACTCGATACCGAAGCGGTGCTGCGTAGCGATTTCATTGCGGCGGATTCGCGCGAGCAATCGAAGATTGAAGCGGGCGATCTAATCCACGCGTTTGCGGGAGACGCTTCGCGCTGGGAGACCGTGCACGAGTTCTCGGACGTGGTCGCGGGAAAAATCAAAGCGCGTACAGACGCGCAGCAGATCACGCTGTTCAAGTCGAACGGAGTGGCCACAGAGGACATTGTGGTGGCCGGTAGGATCTACGAAATCGCGCGCGAGCGGAAACTCGGGCGAGACGTGCCGATGTGGGAGAAGGAAACGCGCTCGCTGGCGGAGCGCGGAGTCTGAAACCGCTCGCCTCGCAATTATGACGTTCGCTCCGCCGTGGGCATCGCTTCGCGTACCGCTGTTTTTGTTTCACCTTGTTTTTGTGCATTTTCTTTCCGGCAAGCTGACTCACCAGGCAAGTGGGAGTTGCCGGCGAAAAATGCAAAATGCGCGAGCAAAATTATCTGGCAAGCGCATTGGAAACCGTCATAAAGCAGCTTGCGGTCGCGGCGGACGTTCTCACTTCGCCGATATTCGCGCGAAGCTGGATCCAGCAGATAAACTACGCTCAGTAGGCCTCTCTCGCCAATAGTTCGGAGAATCATCAGATTTGTCGGAGTGCTGATGTGTCTGGCCGGTGCAGCGTTAACCATAAACCTGGCCGCCAATTTCAGAGCCTATTGGAACGGCCTATACTGAAGGAAAGCTGTCGAACTGACGTCCAACTCCTGAGTAAAGTATCTATCATCCACATCACTGGCGCCTCGATCTCCTGCCTCCTTCGGCGCCTGCCTCTTCGTACAGGGCGAAACCTTTTGCCAGTCATTCGTCTCTAGCGTACTAGTCCTGTACTTTGGTCGCAGTGTCCCGCCCTCTCCAAAATGCTACCTTCCGCTGGAGGTATGCATAAAAATGGAAGCCAACAAAAACTCGCAAACAAAAATTCGGCGCAACTCCCACGCCTCAGCCCCATCTCCCCGCAACGCAACTCCCGAAGAACAGCAGGCCTTCCCAACCCTGAATCGCCTGAATCGCGCGCTCGAAAAGCTGCGCCTTCCCGCGATCGCTCGCCCGGTGAGCGTAAGACGGTCCGCCCCGCGCATATCTCACAAGCCAGCCCGCCAATCCGCCCAAATCTCCCGGCAGGCTCACGAAGCTGCTGCGCCAGCCTGCTGCCGCGGCCTTTTGGGCGGCCGTGAAAACCCTTCGCCTACTCGACACGCTGAGCCGGGTAATTTTCTCCGCAACCCCATGAAAACAATCACAGTCGCCAGCCGCTACTCGACACTGAAAAAGGCGAACAAACTCCCGCGGGAAAGTTTTCCACAGGCAATCAATCCTTCACGGCTCCGTTACGCCCCCGTAACAAACGAGACGTACCTTCAACCGCCGAACCAACAGAGACCAGAAGGAAGGTGAGGAATGGCCAGCGGAGCATCCGTTCTAGATGCGAAATTAGGGGGGGCAACCAGCAAAGCCGGAAAAATCGGCATGATGGTTTTCGGGGCGGCCCTCGTTGTGGGGTTCATCTACGCCGGAAGCCGGCTGGTGTCCGATCTTTCCGGCATTCACTCGACGGACATTATGCCGTTCGTGCTGCTGGGAGTTGCGCTTTTTACGGCGCTAGGATTCGAGTTCGTGAACGGGTTTCACGACACGGCGAATGCGGTGGCGACGGTAATCTACACCCATTCGATGGAGCCGCACCTCGCGGTGGTATGGTCGGGCGCGTGGAACTTCATCGGCGTGCTGGTTTCAACGGGTGCGGTGGCGTTCGGAATCATTTCGCTGCTGCCGGTGGAATTGATTCTGCAGGTGGGCAGCGGCGCGGGATTCGCGATGGTGTTCGCGCTGCTGATCGCGGCAATTATCTGGAACATTGGAACATGGTTTTTGGGATTGCCGGCTTCGAGCTCGCACACGCTGGTGGGCTCGATTATCGGCGTGGGCATTGCGAACCAGTTGATGCAAGGCCACAACGGAACGAGCGGAGTGGACTGGGGCCAGGCGATGGGCGTAGGAAAGTCGCTGTTGTTGTCTCCCCTGGTGGGATTTGTTTGCGCCGCGCTCTTGCTATGGCTCTGCAAGGCAGTCATCCCCAACAAGCAGCTTTATGAAGCCCCGAAGGGAACCGAACCACCCCCATTCTGGATTCGCGGACTGCTGGTGCTGACCTGCACCGGCGTAAGCTTTGCGCACGGATCGAACGACGGGCAAAAGGGCATGGGGTTGATCATGCTGATCCTGATCGGCACGGTGCCAACGGCGTACGCAGTGAACCATGCGGTGACGTATTCGCAGACGCAGGATTTCGTCGCGGTGTCGACACAAACAGCGGAGACGCTGGGGCATTACGTTTCACCTTCGGCGGTGGTGGGGGATTCGAGGGATGAGGTAACGAATTATATTCGCACGAAAGATTTCACGCCGAACACCATGCTGGCCATGCGTGAGCTGGTGAACGGCATCGGGACGGAAATGGCTCTGTACAAGGATTTGAAGGCAGTGCCGCAAGACAAGGTGCGCAACTTCCGGAACGACATGTACGTGGTGAGCGAAGGGTTGCGCCTGATGCAGAAATCGGGCAATCCGAAGTTTTCGACGGCGGATGCGGCGGTGATCAAGAATTACAAGACGCACATCGACAATGCCACCAAGTTCATCCCCACCTGGGTGAAAGTAGCAGTGGCGCTGGCACTGGGCATGGGCACCATGATCGGTTGGAAGAGAATCGTAGTGACGGTCGGCGAGAAGATCGGAAAAGACCACCTGACCTACGGGCAAGGCGCGGCGGCGGAGATCACGGCGATGTTTACCATCGGCGCCGCGGACTGGTTCGGTTTGCCGGTAAGTACGACTCACGTGCTGTCGTCCGGTGTGGCCGGGACGATGGCCGCGAATGGCACCGGGCTGCAGTGGGGCACCGTGCGAAACCTGCTGTTGGCGTGGGTGCTGACGCTGCCTGCGGCGATGGTGCTCTCGGCAACGCTGTTCTGGGCTTTCCGTAGCATCTGGCACTAGATGCGACGTGGCATTAGTTGCGATGTGGCATGAATTGTATTTGCACCGGGAGATTTTGCAGGAGGGAACTGTGCTACCGCCAAAAGTAATCATGTCGCCCATCGACTTCAGCACTCATTCGCACGAAGCGCTCGACGCTGCCACAGAGTTGGCCCGGTGCTTTGCATCGGAAATGTGCCTGGTGCACGTGGTGCCGGCGATTCCGAAGCTGCCAAACGCGACCGCTTTCTTTCATGAAGCGGATTACGAAAAGCAATTGCATGACGACGCCGCAAAAAAGCTGGATGAACTGGCCGCGAAAATCACCAAGAGCGGCGTGCCGGCGCGGTCCATCGTGGGAACGGCCAACGATGTGAGCATGGAACTGTTGCGCATCGCCGAGCACAACAGCGTGGACCTCATCGTGATCTCCACGCATGGAATGACCGGCTGGCGGAAACTGGCGGTTGGGTCGGTGACCGACAAAGTGGTGCGGTTGGCCACGTGCCCGGTACTGGTGATGCGGATGCAGCCAGAGGAAGAATCGGCGGAAAATTCCAAGACAGCGTCAGCCGCTGTTTCTCATTAAAGCAAGCTGAGCGGGGACTTTGGCTACTGCCTTCGAGCTCGCGGACGCGCGAGCATTTCCCCCGTTAAGAGGTGCTTTCTTCCAAGACACTTTCGGCCGGGACCGTCTCTGGCAAGCCCCATCCGGTCGTGAGCACCTGGTAGAGCGGCGAATTGTGGAAGTTTTCCACCACGGCGGTCGGTAAGGGAGCGATCAATCCCGCAGTGTCCTCAGCGGTGTCCACGAAGAATTCCTGAACATTGAAACGGGTGCCGTTGGTGGGCAAACGAACTCCACGCTTGGGCTTGCGCACGGATTCACCATTCGACAAAAGAAACCGGGCCTTCTCGTTGTCGGCAAAATAGGGCAGCAGAATCTCCGAGCAGACCCTGTGGCACAGAATGGGATCCTTCAGGCGGAAGATCACCTCGACGCGTTCGTAGAGATTCCGTGGCATCCAATCGGCGCTGCCCAAATAAACCTCCGGTTCGCCGCCATTGGCGAAAACGAAGATGCGGCTGTGCTCGAGGAAACGACCCACCACGCTCCGCACGTTGATGCGGCTACTGACGCCGCGAAGTCCTGGACGCAAGGCGCAGGCGCCACGAACGATCAGCTCGACGTGAACGCCCGCCTGAGATGCGCGGTAGAGCGCGTTGATGATGTTTTTGTCGAGCAGCGAATTCACTTTGGCGACGATCAGCGCGGGGCGTCCCGCTTTAGCGTGCGCTGCTTCGCGGTCGATCAGGCTGACGCAATTTTTACCGAGATTGAGCGGCGCAACCGATAGCGGGCCGTAACTGGCGCGTTCGGAATAGGCCGTAAGGAAGTTGAACACGTAGTGCACCGCTTCGGTAATTTGCGGATCGCTGGTGAGAAGGCTCAAGTCCGTATAGAGGCGCGCTGTGGAGGGATTGTAATTGCCGGTGCCGAGATGCGCGTAGCGGCGGACCTTGCCGTCGGGATCGCGGCGCACGATCAAGGCGAGTTTGCAATGCGTTTTCAGGCCCACCAGGCCGTGATAGACCTGCACGCCCGCTTCCTGCAGGCTGCGCGCCCAGCGAATGTTCGAAGCTTCATCGAAGCGCGCTTTCAGCTCGACAACCACGGTGACTTCTTTTTTCGCGGCAGCCTCCATCAGAGCGCGGACGATGGGCGAGTCTTCACTTGTGCGGTAGAGCGTCTGCTTAATGGAAAGCACGTCGGGATCGCTGGCGGCGCTTTCGATGAAGCGGACCACGGTCGAGTAGGAATCGTAAGGATGGTGGAGAAGCACGTCGCGCTCGCGGAGAAGGTGGAACAGCGCCGGAGGATCGTGCGGGATGGGAAGTTCCCTGGGCGTGAAGGGCGGGAATTTCAGGTCGGGCCGTGGTGTGTCGTAGAAATTGAAAAGGCGCGAAAGATTGACGGGACCATTTACCTGAAACACCTGCCAGGCAGCCAGGCGGAAATTGGAGCGAAGGCGTTCGATGATTTCCAGGTCGGCGCCCGCTTCAATCTCCAGGCGTACGGCGGCGCCCTTGCGGCGCCGATGGAGCTGGGAATCCACCGAATCGAGAATGCTGCGCGATTCCTCCTCGCGGAGATAGAGATTGCTGTTTCGCGTCACGCGGAAGGGAGCGGACGCGAGAATTTTGTAGCCATGGTAAAGGCGCTCGGCGTGGGCCGCGACGATATCGTGGAGAAAGATGTATTCAACCGTGCCTTCAGGGGATGGAACTCGAAACAGGCGCGGAAGAGCGCGAGGAACGGTGACCACGCCCAAGTAGGTATGGGATTCGCCGCGGCGGCGATGCAACAGAAAGGCCATGCACAGCGCCTTGTTCAGCACCCGAGGGAAGGGATGCGCGGGATCAACGGTGACGGGCGTCATCAAAGGCTCGACACGATCCAGATAGAACCGTTCGACGGCTCTGCGGGCCTCGGGCTTGAGTTGACGGAAGCTGCGGACGCGAATGGATTCCTCCGCCATGGCGGGCAAAAGCTTGTCGCGCCAGCAGTCGTACTGATCTTTGACGAAACTGTGGATGTCCGCCGAGAGCTTGGTGAGCACCTCACGAGGGGCAAGGCCGTCCGGCCCAGCTTCACCTTTTCCCTGTTCCGCCTGTTGTAACAAGCCGGCGACGCGGACTTCCACGAATTCGTCCAGATTGCTCGCGGTGATGGCCAGAAATTTAACGCGCTCGAGAAGCGGATTGCGGGTGTCGAGGGCTTCTTCCAGGACGCGGCGATTGAATTGCATCCAGGAAAGATGGCGGTTGAAAAACAGATGCGGGTTGTCCTGTGTGTCGCGGCGCGCCAAGTTTGCCTCTGAGAGAACCCGAGGCTACTGGAAAAATGTTACGGGCAGGTTACGTCAGCATCGTTGCCGCGGTTAACTTCTAGAAGTTGATTTTTGCCGCGAGCTGCACCAATCGCGGCGGAGCGGCGCTTACCACCTGACCGAAGGTCGAGTCGTTGATGTTTCCATCCACCGAAAGCGGACCGTAGAATTGCGCGTGGTTGAAGGCGTTGAACGCTTCGATGCGAAATTCGAAGGATTTCGACTCGGTAAGCTTCAAAGTCTTCTGCAAGGTTAGATCGAAATTGTTGATTCCGGGACCGGAAAAGAAGCGGCGGCCGCTGTTGCCAATGGTGTTAAAGATGGTGTTGCCCACGGCGGGATCATCCAGCGGCAACTGGAAGATTGCAGTATTGAAGTAGGCCTGGTTGTTGCGTGGGTTGTGATTCAGATCGAGCGGGCCGGGAAGCCGGTCGAGTTCGTCCACGGTCAGGTTGTTGATGCCATTGCCGAAGGTTCCGATCAAGGAAGTATCGAGCGGATTCATCAGCGTGACGGGAAATCCGGTGCTGAAGCGCGTGATACCGGAAATCGACCAGCCCTGTGTCCAGCGATTGTCGGCGTGAAAAAGCCTTTCGAAGGGGATCGAATAGGTATAGCTCGCGACGAAGTCCTGCCTCATATCGAACGACGATAATCCCCGAAGAAGATTCGGATCGAAGGGGTCGACCTGATCGCCCAGGTTGGAACCCTGGTCGAGCGACTTGCTGTAGGTATAGCTGATAAAAAATTGCATGCGGCCGGTGCTGTGACGCACGCTCGCTTCGAGAGCGTTGTAGCTGGAATTTCCGATAGTGGTCTGGTAGCTGACGCTCCCGAAATTCGATCCCAGCGGCCCGCGTGTTCCGTTGACTGTAGCGCCGGAAGCGCTGGTGTACACGCTGTCCTCGCCATTTGGGCCGCATCCCGGAAGGCTGAAGCACAAGGCCGGATTCCCGGGGTTGGCTGCTTCGAGCACGGCCAGCCGATGAGCCTGGTTGCCAACGTAATCCAGGCTTAGAAGCGTGGCGGCGCCAATCTGGCGTTGCATCGAGAGCATGTACTCTTCCGTGTAAGGGATCCTGTTTGTGGTTTTGTAGCCTGGCGTGGCGCCGATCGGTTCGAACTGAGAGTAGTCGATATTGGGATCGGGATTGCTCGGCGAAACGTTGAGCGGCGCGAGTTGCGCGGGGAAACGCTGGCCCTCCACATTCCCGGTGTCGCCATCAATGAAGGGAGTGGCGAGCAGCGGATTGGAGCCGTTCTGAAAAGTGTATCCGTAGGGAGGATTGTCGCTGATCAGGCCGAGCGTTTCGCCGGGAATTGCGGCATAGAAAATTCCAAAGCTGGCGCGAATGCTTGTTTTGCCGGCCCCGCCGATGATCCTGCCGAGAAAGGAATCCTGCGAGACATTGGGCGAATAGGCGAGTCCGATGCGCGGCGCAAAATCTAAATTTCCCGGAGGCGCGAGCGTGCGCTGCACTCCCGGATCGCCAGGGTAGACGATGCCTGTCGGAGCGCTTGGAAAGACCACGGATTGCTCGCCCGGAATAAAGGTGATGTAGTTGTTGTATTTCTCATACCATGGCTCGATGCGATCCCAGCGCAGTCCGTAATTCAGCGTGAGATTGCTGCGCACGCGCCAACTATCTTCCGCATAGAGGCCGACGTATTTGTTGCGTCCATAAAAGGGCCGTAGCTGGTTCTGCGTGTATTCGCTGGTGATGCCCAGCAGATAATCGGCAAAAGCCAGGCCGGTTTCGCTGCCGTTGATGACGAAGCTCCCATTCAGAAAGGCCAACGGATGCGTGTCGATCTGATCGTATTCCAACTGCGCGCCGACCTTGAGTGTATGAGCGCCAATGACTTTGGAGAAATTTTCGTTGATACCGAAATCGTTGTTGATCTGGTAGAACTGGCCGGGCACGGTGCCGATCACCAGGCTGCCGTCATTGAAAACGATGTTTTCCACACCCTGCTGCGGCGCTTGCGGAACGATGCCGAGAGTTCCGGCGCCGGTAACAAAGCCTTGCGAGGCGAGGCTGACGCCAAGCCCTCCAGATGGCTGACCCAGATCATTTGAGTCTCGCGTGTAATTTACGCGAAGCTCATTTACGGCGCTGGTGCCGATCGTTTTGGTATCGCCCAACACAACCATTTGTGCCCGACCCGTATACAGGCCATTAAATCCGGGAACGTTGGCGCCGCCCTGCGCTAACGGATAGGGATTATCCTGCGTGTAATCGTCGAAAGTGTAGTAACCGAAGATGGTGCCCCAGCGGGTGTTGGCATCGAGGCGTTCTCCTAGCTTGTTGTCGTGTAGAAGCTGGTTATAGGCAGAGGTGGAGAACACATTGTTCGGAAGGTTGGGCGATGGAATGTACTTCAGCAGGTTGGCTGCCGGAGCGGACCATGCGCTTTGCGGGATGATCGCATTGGGCAGAACACATACGGAGGGATCGGTGCAGCCGGGCGTGTAATACGCTTCGCCGGGAGTGACCGGATACCCTGAATTTCTGCGACAGCAAATTCGCCCAATAGGGGCCGCCTACGGTGCCACTCGAGCGAACCGATTTGATCTGACAGATTGCCCGTCCGGTCCTGCAGCGAAGGAACGGGAATCAGCCCGCTGTCGGTGCCTTCAATCTGCCGAGTACCCTGGTAATCGGAGAAAAAGAAAACTTTCTTGCGAACGATCGGACCTCCAACAGTGCCGCCGAACTGGTTTTGGATGAATGTGCCGCGAGTGGGCGAGAAATAGTTGCGCGAGTCCAGATCGGTATTTCGCAGAAACTCAAAAACATCGCCATGAAATTGATTTGTGCCCGCTTTGGTGATTACGTTGATCTGCCCGCCGGTGTAGCGGCCATATTCCGCGTCGAAATTGTCGGAAAGGATGCGAAATTCCGAGATGGAATCAAGGTTGGGGATCACGGCGGCGGCCATGCTGCCGGTTTCTTCTGCGTCTGCTCCGTTTACCAGGAAGCCATTCGCTTGTTCGCGCTGGCCATTAATGGAAAGAGTGCCCGGATTCAAATCACCCGAGGGAGAAAATACGCTCTGCCCCAGCCCTTGAACTGTCAGCGGGGTGATGGTGCTAAGAGGCATGACGCCAGGCTGGAGCGCGAGAAGATCGGTATAGCTGCGGCCGTTCAGCGGAAGAGCAGCTACGTTTGTCGCGGTGATCACATCTCCCAACTGAGTGCTGGCAGTCTCAGCCTGCACTGCGGATTCTTCGACTGTAACGGTTTCCTGTGTCGGACCAATTTCCAGCATGGCATCGACGATAAGCGCGCTGCTGACGTCAAGGGCAATGCTCGTCCGGCGATAGGGGCGAAAGCCGATGGCATTAATGTCCAAAGTGTAGTGGCCCACGGGCAAATTCGGGAACGAATAAACGCCTGCATCATTGGTAACAACGTTTTGCTGAATACCGGTATCAGTGTCCGTGGCCGTAACGGTAGCCTTCGGAACCACGCCGCCGGTGGGGTCCTTGACGGTGCCGGAGATACTCCCGCCGGGAGCGGCATACATGATCGATGGCAGCGCTATCAGGACGGCCAGAACCAACACAAACGAGGCAGTTTTCACCGTTTGCGAGCAGCATCCCATCGCTCGCCGAGAGAAAAATTTCATTTTGGCCTTCCTCCACATGAGTACCAAAGCGGAGCCACCAGAGTCGCTTTCCACGTAAGCGAATCTGGGCGTCATTCGAGATCTAAAAGAGGCAAGAGCAAGATCTTTAAAACGGAACCGGGAGGCGCCTCTTATTCATTCAACTCATTGCTCCGTAAATCACGAGTCATGCAAGGCTAGGCCATTGCGGACCGTGAAGTTGTAACCTTCCTGTAAAAAGGGGCAAGCGAGGGGAAATGTAAAGTCGAAGTAAAGTCTGTGCCTTTAGAAGGGCAAAGCGAGCATTGATCTATGGCTATTATTCGGGATCGGACTGAGAAATGGCCGTCTTGGCGACGCGTATCACATCATTTTGAATCGAATGAGAATTCGTGAATAGAATAAGAAGTCGCGACTCTTAGATCTTTTTCTGGCTGTTTGTGACGATCTCTTCGGCGACTTCCCGCATGGTTTTGCGCAGCCTGCGGCCCTTACCCTGGATCTGCAGGTAAGCCTGTTCTTCGCTGATACCGAGTTGGCTTTGCAGGATCCCTTTGGCACGCTCGACAATCTTGCGGGATTCAAGTTGCTGCACCAATTTCTGATTTTCGCTCTCCAGGCGAGCCATCTCGATGTCCGCTCCGACAAGAAAACCGATCGTCGAGACAAGTTTGACTTCGCGGTTCGTGTGCACGTGTGCTTCGCGATGCTGCATGCTAATGACACCGACCATGCGGCGACGGCAAAGTATAGGAACCGACAGGAAGGCCTCATAGCGGTCTTCAGGCAATTCTCCAAAAAATTCAAAGCGCGGATCCTTGTAAGCTTCCTGCGAAATGGTGACCGGCTGCAAATGCTCGGCCACCCAGCCGGTGATTCCCTGGCCCAACCGCAACTTGAGAGCGCCGATTACCTCCGAGTGAGGATTCATGGATGCGCGAAGGACAAGTTTTTGCCCTTCGAAAACGTAGACAAAACAGGAGTCGCATTTCACAATGGCGCAGATAAAATCGACGATGCGCGCCAGGGTTTCGCTGAGCGCGTCCGCCTCGGCGATCTGGCTGGTGACGAGATGTACCAAATCCACTTCGGAATTCAACGCTTCAACCAATCTCTCCATTCAGACAGTCCCCGGATAAAGATCTGAGATTCATGTTTAAGAGTCCCGGAAACCTGGTCCGAAGAAACCAAGCCCGGGCTGATTCGGGACGACGCACAAACGGGGCGGCATCGGGGCCACCTGTGGATGCAACTAAGACACCAGACGATAACTACTCATCTTTACTCTAAGGTTGTTGCCTAAGGAAATCGAAGGTTTGAATGTTACGGATTCGTTTTGCGGACGGCGTGGTGTGTAAAGGCCGTAGAATGACGAACCGCATTCTTTGCCGCAGTTTTTCTCTTGCGTGCTGGGCGCAATCGTGAAATTTTCTTCAACATGCCCTCGATTCCGGATTTGGATCTGCCGTTTCTCTCGATTGAAGAAGCGTCGCAGTTGCTGCGGCGCAAGAAAGTTTCTCCCCTCGAGCTCGTTCAGGCCAGCCTGAAGCAGATTGAAAGCTGGAACCCGCGAATCAACGCGTTCATTACCGTTCTCGGCGAAGAAGCGCGGCGCGCGGCGCGGGCGGCGGAACGTCAACTGCGGCGAAATCCGCCGCGTGGCCCGCTCTTTGGGATACCCATCTCGCTGAAAGACAACATCTACACCAAGGGGATTCGCACCACTGCGGGCTCGGAAATTCTTCGGAATTTTGTCCCGGAGTTCGACAGCGCAATTGCGGCTCGGCTTAGAGAGAGCGGCGCGATTTTGCTGGCCAAGGCCAACCTGCACGAGTTTGCCTACGGCATTACCTCAGAAAATACGCATTTTGGGCCCGCGAGAAATCCCTGGGCGACCAACCGGATCACTGGCGGATCGAGTGGGGGGTCAGCCTCTTCGGTAGCGGCGGGGTTAGCGTTCGCGTCCGTGGGCACGGACACGGCAGGATCGATCCGCATTCCTCCTGCGTTTTGCGGGGTGGTCGGGCTGAAACCGACGCTGGGCCTGGTGGACCTCTCCGGAGTAGTGCCGTTATCGACCACGTGCGACCATGCGGGCTTCATCGGGCGCAGCGTGGCCGACGCTTGCATTCTTTTGGAAGCGTGCGCGCCCGCGTATCCCAAGGGCGCGGCGCGGCCGGACTTCCGGAAACTGCGGAAGAGCAAGCCGCGGCGCTTCCGCATCGGATGGCCCGAGCACCATTTCTTCGACATCGTCGATGATGAAGTGCGGCGAAAGATTGACGAAGCGGTGAAATGTTTCGAGTCGCTTGGCGCAACCATCGAGAAAGTGTCGCTCCCGCACGCGGCCGAAGCGGTGGAGGCGGGAACGACGATCCAGATGTCCGAGGCGACGCACTATCATCAGTCGCAGGGATTTTTTCCGCAGCGGGCGGCGGAATACGAAGCTGACATCAGTCAGCGGCTCGGGGCGGGAGCGGAGATCAAAGCCACTGATTACCTGAAGGCTTTCGAGATGAAGCGCATCGTAGAGGAAGAGTTTGACGCGGCGTTCGAGGAAGTGGATGTGATCATCGCGCCGTCATCGGCGATTCCCGCGCCACTGCTCGGCGAAAGTGAAGTAGAAGTCGCCGGAAAAAAGCAGGCCTTGCGGCCAACGCTGGTGCGGACGAATCGTCCCATGAATGTGAGCGGGAACCCCTCCATCGCACTCCCCTGCGGATTCACCGATTCGGGTTTGCCGGTGGGGATGCAGCTTGTCGGGCCACGCTTCGGTGAAGCAAAGCTCCTGGCCATTGCCGCCGCCTACGAGGACGCCACGAACTGGAACAAGCGGCATCCATCTTGATCCCGTTTGCTCTTTGAAATCGGTCACAGCGTGCCGCGCGACTATTTTTTAAGTTTTGTGTACCAGTCCAGAATTTCTTCTCCGTTCCAGTGCACCACATCCTTGAACTTGGCGATGTGCTCGTAGATCGCTTCGTGATATTTAATGCGGAACGGTTGCCCGCTGATATAGGGATGAATGGCGATGGCCATGATTTTGCTCCGCTGCGCGCTTTCCTCGTAAAGGCGCTCGAAAGCGTCGAGGCATTTTCTCGTCCAGTAGGCCGCTTCGTGATGCTGGATGACCATCATGGTGATGTCGTTCAGTTCGATGGAATAAGGCAGCGTGACGAGCGGGCCGTTCTTGGTGGAGATTTGCGTGGGCTCATCGTCGTAGACCCAGTCGCCAATGTATTTGATCCCCGCCGCGGTCAGATAATCCGGCGTGTCATAGGTTTCGGTCAATCCTGGGCCGAGCCAGCCCACCGGACGCTTGCCGGTAAATTTCTCAAGCGTGGACAAAGTGCGCTCGATCATGGCGGGCTGATCTTTCTCGTTATGAATCGGACCTTGCTCGAAACTGTGGGCCATGAATTCCCAGCCAGCATCCCGGGAAGCTTCGGCAATGCGCGGATAGTCCAGACAAACGCGCGCGTTAATGGCGAGGGTCGGGCGAATCTTGAAGCGCTGGTACAAATCGAAGAAGCGCCAGAACCCAACGCGCGAGCCGTATTCGTGCCAGGACCAGTGCGGAACATCGGGCAAGCTGACATCTCCGGTGGGCGCGGGCAGCGCCTGTCGCGGCATGCGGCGGGAAATGTCCCAGACTTCAACATTCACGATGGTCCATACCACCATCCGAATGCCCTTGGGCAAAGGCAGATTGGGACGATCGATGATTGCGGAATAGTTCACGCGCTCGCGCGGTTCAGTCATCTTTGAAAATCCTTTCGTCAAGCGAATTAGATTTTGACTCTACCATCGACGCTGGGCGAATCGGCCGGAGTATACTGCAAACGCGACCCATGGCATTCCAACAGAGGACGAGAATTGAAATTCGCCTTAGTTGAGCTACCTCGCGAATCGGATGTCGTCCAGGAATATAGCGTTGACTTCTCTCCTCGGTTTCGACACCCATTTTATGGCTGGTTAGGGCTGCGGCCGGCGCTCGCGCAACATACTGAAGCGGAACACGCCACGCTGAAACGGTGGGCTGCGAACCGGCTCGTTATTGTTGAGTTGGGGGTCGCCGAAGGCGTCTCGGCGCTTGCGCTGCGCGAAGCCATGGCGGAAAAAGGAACTCTTTACCTCATCGATCCTTTTCATCTCAGCCGCATTCCCGCGCTGAATTTTATGAAGCGCGTCGCGCGCCGTGCGGTTGGCAGTTGCGCCCGCGGGAACGTCGTCTGGATCCCGAAGTTCAGTCAGGATGCGGTGTCCGCCTGGAATATTCCGATTGATCTCCTTTTTATCGACGGCGATCACTCAGATTCCGGGGTCGAGCGCGATTGGACGGACTGGAGCCGTTTTGTGAAGGTCGGCGGCGTTGTAATTTTTCATGACGCGCGAATGTTCCGCGACGGCTGGGTCCATCGGGAATACGGTCCATGGAAACTGGTTGAGCGGTTGTTTCGCGACGGAAGCACGCCAAACTGGAAGATTGTCGACGAAGCGCACTCCATGGTCGTGCTCGAACGCCTGCAGTAAGAGAGTTCGACGCGCTCGCGCGGTTCGCTCAATGCATAGCAGTTTCTCTTGGGAGGTGTGCGCTTCCCTGGCGCGGCTCTCGCAGCACTTCTTACATGAACGCCGGCTTATAAAAGATTACTGCGCCTCACCGTTTGCTGCTTTCCACTGGATTCGCTGGCCACACGTGGCAGGTCTCGCACACGGTATTGGCGTTGTGCTGCTGGTGGCAGTGGTAGCAGCTATACATGGTGGTGACGCTGGTGACTTCCGACATGCGCTCCATCTGCGCCACCTGCCCATGGCACATCTCGCATTTCATCCCAGCCTGCAGATGGCGGCGATGGCTCCATTGCACGCCGGGCAGCAGCGTGTAAACGCGCACCCAGGGAACGGTTTCGCCTGATTTCGAATATTCCGTGAGCTTCTGGATGGCCGGCTTGTTTTTTGCCGTGGCGATGTGGCACTGCATGCAGGTGCTTGTTGCGGGGAAAGTCATCAGCCTGCCGGGGTCGGGATTGGTGTGGCAGGTAGAGCAGGTAAGTCCCAGCGCCAAATGGGTTTTGTGGCTGTACGGTAGAGGCTGGTCCGGCGCGGGATGCGGGCTGGGATTGTTGGGAACTTCCTGCTGCACTTTCTGCTGGGCTCTCCGCTGCAAGGTAGTGGAAGCCGGTGATTGCCCATCCGTCGGAAGCGCCGCGGCAGCGAGTGCAAAAATTGAGGTAATTGCCAGAACCGCTTTCATGATTTTGTGCGTCACGCGTTCACCGGTCCTGAATCGATTTCGCCCGCCGAGTTGGCCTTTCACGCCTTTTTCACCACAGCTTCGATGCTGGTGCCGAAATCCTTCAGCATGGCAGCAGCGGCGTTGCGTCCCGGCACACCGGTGACGGAGCCGCCTGGCGCGGTGGTCGCGCCAGTCTGGTAAAGCCCGGGAATGGGCATGCGGTAGTCGGACCAGCCGGGCATCGGCCGCATATTCCCCGATTGCGACGGCCCGGAGCCTCCCGCGTGGCAACTGCCGTGCCAGTTGTGCGGGTTCATGCGCTCGATATCGAGTGGCGTCTGCACGATGCGCGCGAGAATTTTGTCGCTCGTAAGATTCGGCGAGAAATGCTGCAAATATCTGAGGTTCGCGTCGGCGACTTCGTCCCGGATTTTGTCCCAGTGCTGTGCTCCTTCCTTCAAATCGTAGGGCTGATAGGCCACGCACTTGATGGTATGCATTCCTTCTGGCGCGCGGGTGGGATCGGCTACGCTGCAACAGATGATGTGCTGCGGCGGATCTTCGAGATTCACGTTTAGCGCGGCGTAGTCATAGGCAAAGCGCAGCGCGCGCTCAGGGCTGGCCATGAGTTGTGAATGCACTGGCGAAATCGTTCCGCCGTGTACCGCATACTTCGGAGGCTCGGCGGTGGCGTAATTCACAGCCATCAGTTGATATTCGGGCTGCCAGGTATCCACGCCGTCTATAAATTCGTCGCCCCACAATTCGCGCGGAGCCATGTCCACCAGATGCTTGATATGGATGGTGGAAAGCACCGCTTTGCTGCCGCGGTAGGAAGATCCGTCGCCGCACTCGACGCCCACGCAGCGGCCGGATTCGATGATCAGCTTGGTCACCGGCTTGTTCACAAGCACCACGCCGTTATGCGCTTCGATAAATTTTGCGAGCGCTTCAGTAAGTTTTCCCGAGCCGCCTTTGGGCAGCGGCCGGCTACGCCGCTGCTGCTGAAACGCCGAATAGGCCACGCGGCCAGTCATGGGAAACTGCGCAGGCTGCTGCGACCAGGGACAAGCGAGCATGAAGGTGCGGGAGTGAACGTCCTCGAAGTTCGCGCGAACGATTTCCCAATGCGACATGGCCAGGCGGCGCCGCCAGAAATTCGATCGTGGATCGATCTTCTCCGATTCCTTGAACATGCGGCGATAGGTATCCGCGTCTTTCTTCGAATATTTCGCGAACTCATCGCAGGTGCGGTCAAGGTCACGCCATTGGGTGATGTAGGCGCCATCGAGAAAGGGCATGTGGAAGACGGGATCGGGGAAAATGTACTCGAGGCCGTAATCGCCCAGGTTCAGTTCGTTATCGCGGATCAGCGGATTTTCCTGCATGCCGTTGTGCGCCGACGAGCAGGTGTCGTGCAGAAAACCTTTGAGCGTCATCTCCGCTGTTTTTACGTCACCGCCCACGATGGGGCGGCCTTCGAGCACCACGCAGCGATATCCGGCTTTGGCTAGATAGGCTGCGCTCACCAAGCTGTTGTGGCCCGCACCGGCCACGACAATATCGAATTGCGTTCCCGGCGCAGTCGATTGCGCCTCGAGGGTGAGAGGAGTGAATGCCAGCGGCACCAGCGCCGCGCCTTTCACGAAACCCCGCCGCGAAATTTTATCCATGAGCCCTCCCGCGTAAAGCTCAAGTGAAATCGGCATCCTTATACCACATGGAAATAATCACGACCTGAATTCCGGCAAACAATGTTAGTTAAATAGTTTCTCAAAGAAAGTTAGCTGCCGATTGACTTGTGCTCCCGGTGGCCAAAGTGCTTAGGCTCGATGGTGGCCGGAATAGCGGTGGTAGAATGCGCGCAGTCCAAGAAGGGGTAAAATCTCCACCAGCCCAGCGGGCGAACAATGCTCAAGTCCATTTTTCTTGCGGTGGCGATTGCCCTGGCGATAACTTACACAGCTTTCGCGCACCACGGGTTGGCGGCGTACGACATGTCCAAATCCGTCACGATCAAGGGAGTGGTCACGGAATTCTCTTTTATCAATCCCCACGCGGCCATCTATCTCGATGTGAAAGACGACAAGGGTAACAGCGAGAAGTGGATGGTGGAGGCCGACAGCCCGAACAATCTGGCCAGGGCAGGCTGGACCAGAAACACGATCAAGCCCGGGCAGGAAATATCGGTTGTGGGAAATCAAATGAAGGACGGCAGCAAAATCCTGCGCCTGCAGAAGATCATTTTAGCAGATGGCAAAGATCTGAAGCCGCGCGAGGGTAACGAATACTAGGCATGGCTCTGCCTTAAACTCGGTGCGCAAGTAATAGTGATGACGAATGGGTTGTACATTCCGCGAAAGATCCGCCGATGATCGCCGGCCGAAAGCGCGCCAGCGTCACCGCGTTTGCCCTATTGCTTTTTGCTGCGCTGCTGCACGCCCAAACTGCAGGCCGGCACGAAACGGGGAAAAATCCTGCGCCTGCGCTGGCCCCTGCCGACCTCACCGGCGTGTGGACACAATACCCGCACATCAGCGGAGCTTCCACCTTCGCCGACTTTTCCTTCAGCAAGGATGAGCCGCCGATGACTCCCTGGGCGATCGCGAAATACAAAGCCGCGAAGCCGGTGCACCTGGGCGGATACCAAGGGAAATCGGACGACACCACACTGACCTGCTTTCCCCCGGGGGTCCCGCGAATCTATCTGTTCAATTTCCCGATGGAGATTTTCGAGGTTCCGGGTCGAGTGCTGATTGTGTACGAATACGGCCACTATATCCGCCAGATTTACACTGATGGCCGGCAGCATCCGAAGGACGTCAATCCTACCTGGATGGGCGATTCCATCGGAAAATGGGATGGCGATACTCTTGTCGTCGATACCGTGGGATTCAACGATGAGACCTGGCTCGATCAGGTCGGGCATCCGCATTCCGAATCGCTGCACTTGGTCGAGCGCATCCACAAAACCGCGCCGGATATGCTGCGCATCGATTTCACCTTCGACGATCCCGTTGCCTATACGAAGCCGTGGACGGCCACCAAGCAATTCAAGCTGCGGCCCGATTGGCACATCTCCGAGTATGTTTGCGAAGAGACCTTCCTGAACAAGGGCGTCGACGAAATCAGCAAGTAGCGTGGCTTTGTCGCATCTGTCCCTTCCAAGTCTTTCCCCGCCTCATCGATGTCCGCCGTAAGGGATTGTCTACTCCTGTACGCCCGCATCGTTCATCCCGCAAATTGCTATGCTATAAAGGAAGTGCTGCTTCGGAAGCGCTTTCCTGCGAGGTTTCGTGGAATTTTCCCTGACGAGTGAGCAGCAACAGCTCCGCAAGACCGTTCGCGCGTTCGCTGAAACTGAAATCGCGCCGCACGTAATGAAGTGGGACGAGAATTCCACTTTTCCATCCGAAATTATTCCGAAGCTGGCCGACCTCGGGCTTCTCGGCGTGATTTTCCCCGAAGAATATGGCGGCGCGGGGATGGGCTACATCGAGTACGCCATCATCATCGAGGAGCTTTCCCGCGTCGATGGTTCCATCGGCATCATCACCGCGGCGCAGAACTCGCTGTGCACCAATCACATTTTTAAATTTGGCACCGAACAGCAGCGGAAAAAGTTTGTGACGCCTCTGGCACAGGGCAAGAAGCTCGGCTGCTGGTCGCTCACCGAGCCGCAAGCGGGTTCCGATGCGGGCGGCACGCGCACCACGGCCAGGAAAACGGCCGACGGCTGGGTGATCAATGGGTCGAAGACATTCATCACCAATGGCCATTACGCGGATATATGCGTGTGCATGGCTGTTACCGATCCAGCCAAGAAGCATCACGGAATTTCGGCCTTTATCGTCGAGAAGGGCACGCCGGGATTTCGTCCCGGCAAGAAAGAAAACAAACTGGGGCTGCGCGCCAGCGACACCAGCGAATTGATTTTCACCGATTGCCGTGTGCCGGCCGACAATCTGCTGGGCCGCGAGGGCGAAGGTTTTATCAACACCCTGCAGATTCTCGACGGCGGGCGAATTTCCATCGCATCGCTGGGCCTGGGCATGGCGCAGGGCGCTTATGAGGCTTCCGTGCGGTATGCCAAGGAGCGCAAGCAATTCGGGAAGCCGATTGCCGAATTCGAAGCCATACAATTCAAGCTTGCCGACATGGCTACCGAAATCGAAGCGGCGCGGCTGCTCACTTATCAGGCTGCCTGGCTCGCCGATCAGGCGCTTGCTTCGACCAATGGCCAATCGCGCTTCACGCGCGAGTCCAGTATGGCCAAACTGTATGCGGGTGAAGTCGCCGTGCGCGTCGCCAACGAAGCGGTGCAGATTCACGGCGGCTACGGGTTCATCAAGGATTACCCGGTGGAAAAATATTATCGTGACGTGAAGCTCTGCACCATCGGCGAGGGCACCAGCGAAATTCAGCGCCTGGTGATCGCGCGGCAGCTTCTTGGTAAGCTCTAGTTTGGCCATTTCCATAGAAAATTGGGCGGAGCAAATTCGCGCGGGCGACGTGCGCGCGCTGTCGCGTGCGGTTTCGGCCATCGAGAATCGCACGCGTGATGCCGAGGAACTGGTGCGCCTGTTGTTTCCATACACTGGGCGCGCCTATCGCATCGGTATTACCGGCGCGCCCGGCACCGGCAAAAGCACTTTGGTCGACCGCCTGGCGGCTCACTACCGCGCCGAAGGCAAAACGGTCGGCATTATCGCCGTCGATCCGTCGAGTCCGTTCACTGGCGGAGCGATTCTGGGCGACCGCATTCGTATGCAGAGCCACTCCGGCGACTCCGGAATTTTCGTCCGCTCCATGGCCACGCGCGGCTATCTTGGAGGCCTGGCGCAGGCCACCGGGGACGCGGCGCTGTTGCTCGATGCGGCCGGCAAGCAGATCGTCATTCTAGAAACCGTCGGCGTAGGCCAGGGAGAAATCGAAGTGGTGCGCTTTGCGGATTGCACGGTGGTAGTGCTGGTGCCGGGCCTCGGCGACGAGATCCAGAATTTGAAGGCTGGGTTGATGGAGATCGGCGATATTTTTGTGCTCAACAAATGCGATCGCGAAGGGGCGCAGCGCTTCGAACAGCAGCTTACCGCGACGCTGCAGATCGTGCCGGAGCGAGATGGCTGGCGTCCGCCGATCGTTCGCACGGTAGCCACGGACGGGAAGGGAACTGACGACCTCGCGCGACAGATCGAAGCGTTTCGCCGCCACAGCGACAAGCCGGACCGCAGGCAGGGGCGGGAAACCGCTTACTGGAAAGAATGGCTGCTGCGATTGTTGCAAACGAGATTGATGGATCGCGTGGTGGGCCAGCACGTAAATGAAAAGCAGTTCGACGCGCTAGTGGCGGAGGTCGCCATGCGCAAGAAAGATCCGTATAGCGCCGTGAACGACATTCTCGCCAGCGCCGGATTGCCCGCGAACACCTCTACATCCCCGGAAGGGAAGCGATGAAGCTGGGAGACCTCGAGCTCCACATATTCTCTGCCGGATCGGTGTATCTGGATGGCGGAGCCATGTTCGGCGTGATCCCCAAGCCGATGTGGGAGAAGAAATGCCAACCGGATGCGCGCAATCGCATCGAGCTAGCCATGAATTGCCTGCTGATTAGCGTTGGCGGCAAACGCATTCTGGTGGAAACGGGCGCGGGAGACAAACTCAGCCCCAAGTTGCGTGACATATACAACCTGGGCGAGCCTCAATTATTGCCGCGCTTGTGCGACTACGGCGTAGCGCCGGAGGACGTCGATATTGTCATCGACACGCACCTGCACTTTGACCACTGCGGCGGAAACACGCGGATCGAGAAAGACAAAGCGGTGCCAACTTTCCCGAACGCGCAGTATTTCGTGCAAAAAGGCGAATACGAGCACGCGCTGAACCCGAACGAACGCGACCGCGCCAGTTATTTCGATAGCAATTTCGTGCCGGTCGAGCAGAGCGGCCAGTTCCGGCTGCTCGAAGGCGACCAGCAAATCGTCCCAGGCGTTGAAGTGGTTCGCGCGCCGGGCCATAACGCCGACATGCAATGCGTGAAGCTGACCGGCGGCGGCAAAACGGCCTTTCTTCTGGCCGACCTTGTCCCCATGACGCCGCATCTCCCGCTTCCCTGGATTATGGGTTACGATCTCTACCCCATGATCACGCTCGAAAATAAAAAGAAATGGCTCCCCAAAATCGCGCGCGAAGAATGGCTGGCGCTTTTCGGGCACGATCCGCGCGTGTCTGCGGCATATTTGCGCGAGCGCGATGGGCAAATCGAATTGGAACCGGTAAAGGTGGATTGAGAATGGCGAAGGCCGCAAAAAAGAAAAAAAGCACAAAAAGCGAATCGGTAGGGATCGGCATCATCGGCGGCAGCGGGCTGTATCACATGAGCGGCCTGACCGACACGCGCGAAGTCCGCGTGAAGACGCCCTTCGGCGACCCGTCCGATGCCATCGTGATCGGCACGCTCGAAGGCCAGCGCGTGGCGTTTCTGGCGCGGCACGGGCGCGGGCACGTGATTTCGCCGAGTGAAATCAATTACCGCGCGAACGTCTGCGCCATGAAGCTGCTGGGAGTCGAGCGCATCATTTCCGTCAGCGCGGTGGGATCGCTGCGCGAAGATTTGCCACCGCTCGATTTCCTGATCCCCGATCAGTTTTTCGACCGCACGCAGCATCGCATCGCTACTTTCTTCGGTGGCGGCATCGTCGTGCACGTCGGCTTCGACAAGCCCACCTGCCAACAACTTTCGACTCAACTCGCCGACGCCTGCGACCGCATCAGCGTGAAGGCGCATCGCGGCGGCACCTACGTTTGCATGGAGGGGCCGCAGTTTTCCACGCTGGCCGAGTCGCACACCTACCGGCAATTGCGCTTCGACGTGATCGGCATGACCAACGTGACCGAAGCGAAGCTCGCGCGCGAGGCGGAAATCTGCTACGCCTCGTTCGCCATGATCACCGATTACGATTGCTGGCACCCGCAGCACAGCTCGGTAACGCTCGAGGAAATCATCGGCAACCTGCAGCGCAACACCGAAAACGTGCAGAAAGCCATCCGCGAAGTGATTCGCGGATTAGGAAACGCCGCGCGCGATTGCAAATGCGGCAGGGCGCTCGCTCACGCTATCCTTACGGATCGCAAAGCGATTCCGGCGGCCACGAAGAAGCGCCTGGCGCCAATCATTGGCAAGTACATCGGGTAAATACATTTCTTGAAAAGTTGCGAGGTTAGAAGAAACTATGTCCCTTTTGGTTGTGGGTTCCATGGCGTTCGATGCGATTGAAACACCTTTCGGCAAAGTCGACCGCACGCTCGGCGGCGCGGCAAGTTATTTCGCGCTCGCGGCCAGCCAGTTCACGCCGGTGCGCGTGGTAGCCATTGTCGGCAACGATTTTACCGCCAAGGAAAAGGCCGTCTTCAAAGGACGAAAAATCGATCTCACAGGTGTGGAACACGCCGACGGCAAGAGCTTCTTCTGGGCCGGCCGCTACAGCCAGAATATGAACGAGCGCACCACGCTGGCTACCGAACTCAACGTGTTCGCCGATTTCAAGCCCACGCTTCCCGACTCCTATCTCGATTCGTCCAGCATTTTCCTGGGCAATATCGATCCCACCTTGCAACGTTCCGTGCTGAAGCAGGTGAACGGCAAGCCGAAAGTGGTTGGACTCGACACCATGAATTACTGGATCGAAGGAACCAACGCCGAGCTGCGCGAAACGCTGAAGCACACGCAGATCCTGATGATCAATGACGACGAGACGCGCCAGCTTACCGGCGAGCACAACCTGCTGCGCGCGGCCAAGCACGTTTTCAAGATGGGCCCGCGCACTCTGGTCATCAAGCGCGGCGAGCACGGTGCGCTGATGGTCCACAACAAATTTATGTTTTCGGTTCCGGCGTTTCCGTTGGAAGAAGTGCACGACCCAACGGGCGCGGGAGACAGCTTCGCCGGCGGCTTCATGGGCTATCTGGCCAGCGCGGGAAAAATAACGGAAAAAACGCTTCGCGCCGCCATGGTCTACGGATCGGTGATGGGCAGTTTTGCCGTGGAAAAATTCGGCGTCGAGCGGCTCACCACCGTGAAGCGCGGCGAAATCAACAAGCGCGCGCGGCTCTTTTCAAAACTTACCTCGTTCAAACTTTGATCGTGGCCAATGCCCGCAAAGAAGCCGCCGCACGACAACCCGGCGCCGCGCTCATAGTACGATCCGCGGGCCCGAGGCTTTTGCCGCCATGCTGCATGATCTGAACACCTATATCGTCGGCCGCTTGCTTCTGGCGGCGCTCCTGGGCGGCATTGTCGGTTTGGAGCGGGAGCTGAGCCACAAGCCCGCGGGCATTCGTACCAACATGCTCATCTGTCTCGGCGCCGCGCTTTTCACCGTGATTTCCTACGAAATGGCCTCGAACGTCGGCGGAGACCACACGCGCATCGCCGCCCAGATCATTCCCGGCATTGGCTTTCTGGGCGCCGGAGTCGTGATTCGCGAACGCGGAACGATTATCGGCATCACCAGCGCCGCCACGATTTTCGTTGTCGCCAGCATCGGCATGGCCGTCGGCGCCGGACTTACCGTCACCGGAATTTTTACCACGCTTCTGCTTCTTGGTTCGCTTGTGATCATCGGAAATCTGGAGCAGCGCTTCGGCCTGCAGAACCGCATCATGAATTTTCGCATCACTGCCCCGCCCGGTGGTGAAATCGTGCGCCGCGTTCATCAGATCGTCGAAGACGCCGGTCTGCAGACGCGCCGCTGGCATACGCATTCCAGCGAGGACGGAGCGCTCGTGGAATTCGAAGCGGAGATGACCGTGCCGCAGGAGCGCGACCTGATGACCCGCCTTGAACCGTTGAAAGTTCGCACCGAGGCCAGGCTGGTTCCGGCCGTCCGGCCGCTGTGAATAGGCGCATAGGAACTCAGCAAGTGTTGCGCTCGCCGTCCAACCATTCGCCTTTTTGCTGAATCCGAGTTGACGTGCTGTTCGCCGGGATGCTATCAATCTTCTCTACCTTGCGGAGGGATTTACACACGGTGTCTTTGGCTCTCTCGTTCGTCTGCCCCGGCTGCCCGGAATGATATCGCCTCAAACTTTGGATGTAAGGAGAAGGCTGCCCGTGCGCCGCCGCGCGACTTTTGCGGCGGCCTGCGCCCTGGTATTGTTTTCGTTGCTGGCCGGCTGCAGCAGCAACAACCAGCCTTATAACGACACGCCTGCGATTCAGAACCTGTTCCCCTCGAATGCCACCGCCGGCGGCCCGTCATTCACGTTGAACATCAGCGGCACCGGGTTCATTGCCACATCCACGGCCTATTGGAACAACGTGCTGCTCACCACCACGTTTAACACCGATACGCTCCAGATTTCCGCTTCCGTTCCGGCTTCCGATATCGCCACCGCGGGTGTCGCCCAGGTAACCGTTGTTTCGCCCGCGCCTGGCGGCGGCATTTCCAATGCCGTCACCTTTACCATCAATCCGCCGTCGAATCCCACGCCCACCATTAGTTCGCTGAATCCTTCCAGCACGCCCCTGAATGTGTTGCCCGCGAACAACGTGCTGCTGGTGAACGGAACGAATTTCCTCCAAAGCTCGGTGGCGGCCTTCAGCGGAGTTTCCCGCGCCACAACTTTTGTCAGTGCGACGCAATTGAGCGTGCCCGTGTTGGCCGCGGATGTCGCCGCGAACGCCACCATTTCAGTGACGGTATCCAATCCCACGCCGGGCGGCGGCGTCTCCAACGCCTCATCATTCGTGGTGGGCCTCGGCCACAACGCGCGGCTGAAATCGAACGCGATTGTTTCCGGCGAGCAGGTGGCGCAGGTTGTTTCCGTGGGCGCAGCGGGTGGCGCATCGAATGGTCGCAGCGCAGCGCCGGCAATCAGCGCGGACGGCCGCTTTGTCGCCTTCTACTCAGCCGCTACGAATCTCGTCGCGCAGGGGCCATCCGGCAACATTTTTGCGCGCGACACTTGCTCGGGCGCCACGAATTGCACGCCGCAAACCATCGCCGTCGATCTCGCTGCGGATGGCAGTGCGCCCAGTGCAGCGCCCGATGGAGCGCCCAACGCAGACGTTGGCACGCAAGTTGCCATCAGCGGCGACGGCCGGTTCGTGGCGTTCGCCTCATCCGCTACGAACCTGCTAAGCGCAGGTCCGGCCTCTGATGCGGCAGCCACGCAGGTTTACGTGCGCGATCTCTGCCTTGGCGCGAGCGCTCCAGTAGGTTGCGCTCCCAGCATGCAACTTGCATCGATCGATCAATATGGCAGCGTAGCTGCGCAACCGAGTAGTGCGCCATCTATCAGTGCGGACGGTCGCTTCGTCGCGTTTGTCAGCGGTGGCAGTGTTCTCGTGCGCGACACCTGCGCCGGCGCTTCTGCCACGCCTTGCGTTCCGGCAACGTATGCCGCCAGTGCCGCTACCGCCGCCAGCGCATTACCCGCTTCGGGCACGTATTCCTCACCTGCAATCTCGGCCACCGGACGTTACCTCGCGTTCGTTGCCAAGGATTCTGCCTCTCGAACTGCTTCGCAGGTTCTGCTCGCGGATATGTGCCTTGGCTCCGACGCCCCATCCTCTTGCCGGCCGTCGCTGGCAAGAATTTCACTCGCCGCCGATGGATCGGATTTGGCTGGCGCGAATCAGTCGCCATCCATAAGCGCTGACGGTCGATTTGTCGCATTCGCATCGCAAGACACAGACGGCGCCTGGCAAATTTTCCTGCGCGACACCTGTCTTGGCGGTTCTTCTCCAGCAACCTGCGCGCCATCGACTGTGCTGCTAGCGGAAAACGCCGCCGCGCCATCCATCAGCGCAAACGGCCGATACTTGAGCTACACCGCGATTGCTGCGGCGAATTCGGCGTCCACCGCCGCGTCCGGTTCCCTCGCCATTTACGATACGTGCTACGGTGCAGCTTCCGGCTGTGTCGCTGGCGCAAACGCGCCTCCATTCACTTCTGATTCGTCGAGCCCAGCGCCGCTGAATTCAGATGGCAGCGCCATTGCATTTTCGGCGATTGTTGCGGTCGCGGACGCTCCGCTGAGCGGGTACGGAGACGTATTCTTGTACGCCCCCGCTTTCTGACGCGCGACGTATCTCTTTACTCGCCGCGCAACGCGGCTCTTCTGGACTCGTTTTGCAAAAGCCCTTATTCTCGAACTTCCATGCCACAGCCGAGAAAACCGCCCGCCTTGCGTCCCGGAGACGCCATCCGCGTTCTTTCGCTGGCGAGTCCGGTGGAAAAATGCCTGGTGGAGAAGGGCCGCGCGGAGCTCCAACGTCTTGGCTATAGCGTCATGTTCGACGATCAATCAGTGCTTGCCCGGGATGGATATTTCGCCGGCTCCACGGCTGCTCGCCTCGCCGCTCTGAAAAGCGCGCTGGTCGAGCCACAATCGGATGCCATCTTCTGCTCTCGCGGCGGCTACGGATCGAATTACCTGCTGGATGGATTGAGCGTCGATCCCGGGTCGCCAAGAATTCTATTAGGGCACAGCGATATAACCTCGCTGCAGATCTATCTTTGGCAAAAGTTTGGCTGGGTCACATTTCACGGGCCCATGGTCGCATCCGGATTCGCCAACGGACCGGGCGTCCCCAACGGATATGATCGGGACAGCCTGCTGCAAGCGCTCACTGAAACCAGCAAAGGATGGACCGTCGGGCTCGATGGCGAATCCCTGGTGGCCGGCTCAGCCGAGGGCACTCTGCTCGGTGGCTGCCTAACGCTGATCCAAACCTCGCTGGGCACGCCCTGGGAACTCGACACGCGCGGCGCTATTCTGGTCATCGAAGACCGCGGAATGAAGCCGTATCAAGTGGACCGCGCGCTGATGCATCTGAAGCAAGCCGGCAAATTCGACTCGGTCGCCGGAATCGTGCTCGGAGATTTTCCGGAGTGCGAAGCGCCCGCGCAATCCGAGCCAGTGAAAAATGTCGCGCAACGTATTCTGGGCGGCCTGGGCATTCCCGCGGTCTGGGGCGCTGCCGTCGGACATACGGCTCGGCCGATGCTCACGCTACCTTTCGGCGTTCGCGCTCGAGTAACTTCCGCTGCTGGGGCAAACGGAACGCATCTCGAAATTTTGGAACCTGCTTGCGCGGCGTAGCGGATCCTGAAACAGGGATTGCCGACGCTGCGCGGAACAGTCGTGAGGGGCTGATTCATTCCGATGGCTTCGACCACAACACCTGAACACATCCATCTTCTCGGCATCGCCGGATCGGCTATGGCGCCCGTCGCCGGAATGCTGAAGGAGCGCGGCTTTCGCGTCACCGGCACCGATGTGAACGTCTATCCGCCCGCGTCCACGCTGCTCGACGCCCTCGGAATCCAGTGGAACGAAGGATTTCGCGCGGAGAATCTGATTCCGTCGCCCGATCTTTGCGTGATCGGCAACGCCATCTCTCGCGGCAATCCCGAGATCGAATACATTCTCGACCAGAAAATCCCTTACTGCTCCATGCCGCAGCTTCTCGAGAATTATTTTATTCCGCGGCACACCTCCCTAGTGGTTGCCGGCACGCACGGCAAAACCACCACCACCGCCATGCTCGCCTGGATTTTTCAGGTTGCCGGCCGGCGGCCGAATTTTCTCATCGGCGGCGTGGCGCCGAATTTCGGCGATCGCAGCTATGGCCTCGGCGGCGGGGAAGAGTTCATCATCGAAGGCGACGAGTACGACACCGCTTTCTTCGACAAGGCTCCGAAGTTCCTGCACTACCATCCCGACGAGCTGATCATCACCTCGCTCGAATACGATCACGCCGATATTTATCCCGATCTCGCTTCCATCGAGTTGCAGTTCCGGCGGCTCGTGAATCTTGTTCCCCGCCGCGGACGAATCATTGCCTGGGGCGAAAGCCCGCAAGTGCGTGCAGCTACGGCCAAAGCATTTTGCCCCGTGGAAACGTTCGGACTTGCTCCTGATTGCGATTGGTACGCAGGCGATATTCTCTGGCACGATCAAGCCACGGAATTCCGCGTGGCCTACCGTGGCAACGAAGTGACCCGCATCCGCATGCCCATCGCTGGCCGCCACAACGTATTAGACGCTCTTGCCGCGATCGCTTTGGCCTATGGCCGCGGTGTGGAATGCGAGGCCATTGAGCAAGCTTTCGCCACTTTCCAGAGCGTTCGCCGCCGCATGGAGATCAAGGGCGAGGCCGCCGGCATACTGGTGGTCGAAGACTTCGCGCACCATCCCACGGCCATTCGCCTCACCCTAGAAGGTGCGCGCACGCGCTGGCCGGGCCGCAAGATTTGGGCAGCCATCGAGCCGCGATCGAACACCATGCGCCGCAAAATCTTTCAGGACGCGCTGCCGGAAGCCTTGGCTATCGCCGACCGCGTGCTGATCGGCCCGGTGAATCGCGCTCAGCTTCTTTCCGATGAAGAGCGCCTTTCGCCCGAAGCCATCGCCGCGAATCTCACCGAGCATGGGCGTCCCGCGCACGCCTTCGTCTCTGCAACGGAAATTGCCGAATACCTCGCGGCGAATGCGAATCCCGGCGATCTGGTGCTGGTCATGTCCAATGGCAGCTTCGATGGACTTTGCGCAAAACTCCTTGAGAAATTGAAGTCTTTGGCAGGCGCCCGCGGATGATTTTGTCTGGCAGCCGCTTCCGATTTGTGTTGGTTTGCGCGCTGCTGGGCATCGCCCTCCTGAGCTCCCGTCCTGCGCACGCCACCATTCGCTACCGCATCTCGCTGGCCCACAACGAAGATCATCTTTTTCAGGTCGAGATGGATATTCCGGCGCGCAGCAATCCAACTATTGTCGCCATGCCCGCCTGGAACGCGCTCTATCAAGTCCGCGATTTCTCCTATCGCATTCGCGACCTGAAAGCCGCGACGCGCCTCAGCGCCAACAGTACGGAAAGCGAGCTGGCCCTCGCCCCTCTCGACAAGCAGACCTGGCAATTGCCTCCTGAGGAAAACCCATCCGCAACCGAAATCCTGCGCTATACAATCGCCTGGGACGATCCCGGCCCGTTCAATTCGCAGTTGAATGCTCACCACGCCTTCGTCAATTTAGCTGAAATCCTCATGTACATCCCGGATCGCCGCCGCGAGGACACCGAAGTAATCTTTACTGACATTCCCTCTGATTGGAAACTCGCCGCTGAGCTTCCGGCCGGTCCGGATCCCAATTCCTTCAAAGCGGACAGCTACGACTCGCTGGTGGATGCGCCTGTCGAAGCCGGAAAATTTGCCGGCTTCGACTTTGACAACGAAGGCGCGCATTTCCACGTGGTCGTCGATGCCACCGATTGGAACAAGGGGCGTCTCGAGGATTTTCTGCGGCACATCACAAAATACGAAATCACCCTGATGCAGGGCGCCCCGTTCAAGGAATACACGTTTTTCTTTCACATTGGCAGCTACGCCGATGTGGGCGGCGGAGGAATGGAGCATGCCAATTGCACCGCCATTTCCGCTTCGTCCGTGGAAAGCGCCGCGACCGTTGCGGCGCACGAATTCTTTCACGCCTGGAACGTGAAGCGCATCCGTCCGCAATCGCTGGAGCCGGTCGATTACTCCAAGGAGCAGCCCACGCGCGCGCTTGTGGTTTGCCGAAGGCGTCACCAGCACCTATGCCGCGTACGCGCTGGAACGCGCCGGCCTCTGGACCAAGAGCCAGTTTTACGATGACCTTGCTGCGCAGATCAGCGAATTGCAGTCGCGCCCCGCGCACAAATGGCAAAGCGTGGAGGAATCAAGTCTGGACGCTTGGCTCGAAAAATACGACGCCTACAATTCTCCCGACCGCAGCATTTCCTATTACAACAAAGGCCAGATCGATGGCGTCCTGCTGGATCTGGCCATCCGCGACGCCACCGATAATCGCAAGTCGCTCGACGACGTGCTGCGCGCGATGAACGCCGAGTACGCCAAAGCCGGTAAGTTTTACAACGACAGCATAGACATCCGGGGCACCGTGGAAGAGGTGTCAGGGAAAAACTTTGAGGATTTCTTCCATCGTTTCGTCGCGGGCACCGACGAAATTCCCTATGACGATTTTCTCGCTACCGCCGGATGGAAGCTGAAGATCGAAACCGATCGCGCGCCCGACTTGGGATTCTGGCCGGGCGACGAGACATCGAAAGGCATCGCCGTTTCAGACCTGGAAGCCGGCAGCGCGGCCGAAGCGGCCGGTTTGCGCGATGGAGACACGATCGTCCCCGGGCGCGACAAGTCCGCGCACCGCGACTTCTCCAGTTTTTTACGTACGCGTGCCGCGGGCGATCCTCTTACCTTGCGCATTCGCCGAGGTGGCCAGGAATTGGAAATCTCGTTCCTCGTGGGCTCTCGCGAGGATCAGCACTATTCCATCGAGGAAATTCCGCACGCTTCGGACAAGCAGCGGCGCATCCGCGAAGGCATTCTTCACGGCATAACCGATTGATTCCTCTCCCTTGGCGCCGAACATCTGCCTTACACTTTTCCTGAAATATGATTCGCACTCTGACCCTTATCTCCTTATCTGTTGTGGCCATCATTTTCGTGTTGCCGTGGCTGATTCTTTGGAGCGTGCTCACCGACACGCAGGACCTGATGTACAACGCCTCCATGGCCTGGGTGCGCATCGTGCTCAAGCTCATCGGCGTCCGCGTCCGCATGGAAGGCCTGGAAAATATCCCCGCTGGCACCTGCATCTTTGCCGCGAATCACGTCTCCAATATCGACCCGCTCGCGTTCGTGCCGAATATTCCTCGCCGCGTTTCCGTCGCTCTAAAAAAAGAACTGTTCCGCATGCCCATCCTTTCCTACGGCATGAAGCTTTCCAAATTCATCGTCGTGGACCGCGCCTCGCGCCAGGCAGCGGCAGATAGTTTGCGGCAATCGATACAATATTTAAACGATGGGCTATCGTTCGCGATCTACCCCGAGGGCACACGAAGTCCCGACGGGCGCCTGCTTCCATTCAAGCGCGGCGCTTTCTTGATGGCTGTTCAAACGGGTGTGCCAATTGTTCCGGTATCCATCGCAGGCGCGCTGAAGTTGATGCGCAAGGGCGAATTGGCCATTCACCCGGGCGAAGTCGTCGTCCGGTTCCAGCCACCCGTAGACACTTCTTCTTACAGCGTCGCCACTTTGCGCGATCTGGTCGCCCGCGTTCACGCCGAGGTTGCCGCGGGGCTTCCTCCCGATCAGCGCCCGCTGGAAGAAAACTCCGCAACCGCCGCGCCCGCTTCCGCATAAATATCTCGCCCCCAGCCAGCCCAAACATCCCGCCATCGCTTCGCGTAGAATACAGACGTGCCATTCAAATCCGGATTCATCGCCATTATCGGCCGCCCCAACGCCGGCAAATCCACGCTGGTAAACACGCTGGTCGGACGCAAAGTCTCCATCGTTTCGCCCAAGCCGCAGACCACCCGCAATCGCATCCAGGGCATCGTCAATCGCGACGATGCGCAGATCGTTCTGATCGATACGCCCGGCATCCACAAAGCCGAAAATGCCCTCAGCCGCCAGATGATGGACGAGGTTACCCACGCCTTCGACGGTATCGATGCCCTTACGTTGATCGTCGATGCCGCTGCCGGCATTTCGACTGCCGATAAGTATTCATTCGAACTAGTTCGCGGCTTCAAAGGCCCGGTCTTCCTCGCTCTGAACAAAATCGATCAGGTCAAAAAGCCCGTACTGCTTCCGCTGATCGACCATTACCAGCGCGAATTCGAGTTCGCCGAAATCTTTCCGATCTCCGCGCTCAACGGCGAAGGTACGCCGGAACTGGTCAATGCCTGGCTCGCCCGCTTGCCCGAAGCTCCGCCCTATTTCCCGGCCGATCAGTTTACCGACCAGCCCGAGCGCTTTCTCGCCGCCGAGATCATCCGCGAAAAGGCCATCCTCGCTACTCGCGAGGAAGTCCCTTACGCCATCGCCGTGCTGCTCGACAGCTTCGACGAGACGGAAAATCTCATCCGCATGCGCGCCACGGTGTACGTCGAGAGGGAAGGGCAGAAGGGAATTCTGATCGGCAAGCGCGGTGAGACCATGAAGAAGATCGGCACCGAAGCCCGCAAGGAGCTCGAATCAATCCTCGGCATCAAGATCTTTCTCGAGCTCTTCGTCAAAGTGCAGCCGCGCTGGCGCGAGAACCCCAACATCGTGAGGCAGCTCGACTGGCATCGCCAGCTCGAACAAATGAGCGAAATCCAACAGCAGGCAGAAGCTTCGCCGGAAGGCCCCTCGCAGGAGAAATCAGATCAGGAAGAAACAAAAGAAGAAACCAGCTAGCTGACCTTCGACGGCGCGATCCCCAGCGCGCGCATCTTGCGGTAAAGATGGCTGCGCTCCAGCCCCAGCGCTTCCGCGGCTTTGGTCATGTTCCAGCGATTTTCTTCGAGCTTTCTCAATACGAATTCGCGTTCGTAGGCCGAGCGCGCTTCCTGCAGGCTATCGTATGGCTTGAGCGGACTTTTCGCCGCGCCGCGAAACAGCTCCGGCGGCAAATGGTGCGGCTCGATTTTTGGCGAAGGGCACATGATCACCAGCCGCTCCACCAGGTTCTTCAGCTCGCGCACGTTCCCCGGCCACGGATAGCTGAGCAGCACTTCCATCGCCGCCGGGCTGAACTCCTTCGGCTTTTTCCCGTACTCCGCGCAGAACGCGTTCAGAAAGTGCGCCGCCAGAATCGGAATATCCTCGGTTCGCTCGCGCAGCGCCGGCACATAAAACGGAATAACGTTCAGCCGGTAAAACAGGTCCTCGCGGAAAGCGTTGCGCTCGATTTCTTCCTCAAGCTTCTTGTTCGTCGCGGCCAATACGCGGACGTCCACGTTGACAGCCTGGTTCGACCCGATCGGCTCGACGCGCTGCTCCTCCAGAACACGCAGCACTTTCGACTGCGTCTTCATGCTCATGTCCCCGATTTCGTCGAGGAACAATGTGCCGCCGTCGGCCTTCTGAAATTTGCCGGCCTTGTCTTCGCTCGCGCCTGTAAAGCTGCCTTTGCGGTGTCCGAACATTTCGGACTCGATCAATTCCTCCGGAATGGCCGCGCAATTCACTTCCACGAACGGCATGGACCGCCGCGCGCTGCTGCCATGCAGCGCCCGCGCGACCAATTCTTTACCCGTGCCGCTTTCGCCATAGATCAGCACGCGGCCGTTGGTCGGCGCCGTCAGCGCGATCTGCTGCCGCAGCGCTTTCATCGGCACGCTGTTACCCAGAATTTCGTGCCGCTCTTCCAATTCCGCGCGAAGCCTGCGATTTTCTTCCTCCAACCGCACGTAATCCAGCGCGTTGCGCACCACCAAAATGATTTTGCCGAGCGAAAGCGGCTTCTCGATGAAATCGAATGCGCCCAGTTTCGTCGCGCGAACGGCCGTCTCGATGTTGCCGTGCCCGGAAATCATCACCACCATGGGCGCTGTGTCGCGCGCCTGAATGCGCGACAGCGTTTCCAGCCCGTCGATTTCCTTCAGCCACACATCCAGCAGCACCAGATCGAATTCGCCCGTTTCGATCTGCTCCAGGCATTCCTCGCCTGAAGCTACCGCCGCTACTTCGTATCCTTCGTCGCGCAGCAGCGCGCCGAGGGATTCGCGGATTCCTTCTTCGTCGTCGACGATCAGTATGGCTGCGGGCATGTGGGTTCGAGAAATCTTCTACTGCACCACGGCGCTTTCGGTTGGTGTTGCAGCGGGAATTGCTTCGGCTACGGGGAAGCGAATCACGAACCGCGTTCCCACCGGCAGATTGTTTTCCGCGCGGATCGTCCCGTTGTGCTCGGCCACGATGCGGCTGGCGATCGCCAGTCCAAGGCCCGTGCCGCGGTCCTTGGTGGAAAAATGCGGCAGGAACAGCTTCAGCTTGTCCTCGGGAGAAATACCCTGGCCGGTATCCGCCACATGAATTTCCACGGCATCGCCGTCGCTCACCACATGAGTGGAGACGGCCATCTGCCGCAACGTGGAGCTCTCCATAGCTTCAGCGGCGTTGTCGATCAGATTGGCCAGCACTCGCCGCATCAATTCCGGGTCCGCTTTTATGGGAGGAACATTCTCACTGAGTTCCGTTTTCACGGTGATTCCATCGAGACGGCCGCGGAACAAATCGACCGCACCCTCCACCATGGCGTTTACGTCCGTAATCACCAGCTTGGCCGCGGGAAACCGCGCGAATTGCGAGAATTCTTCCACCAGCGACTGCAGCGTTTGTACCTCGCGCTGTATTAATCCGGCGCATTCGGCCACAAGCTTCTCAAAGTCCGTCCGTGGCGTTCCGGAAGCGCCCGCGGCGCGTTCCAGAAACCGCAGCAGCCTCTGCGCGGAAAGCTGAATAGGCGTCAGCGGATTCTTGATTTCGTGCGCGATTCGCTGCGCCACCTCCTGCCACGCGCTGGCCTTCTGCGCTCGCAGCAGGTCCGTCAAATCGTCAATCACCACCACGAATCCGGGATTCGACCTTCGCGGTCCTAGCGAGCTGACCGTCACCGCCGTGCGCACCAGCCGTCCGCCGCCGGCAATTTCAATTTCGCGCGACGCCGCACCCATGCGCAGCGACCGCCGCATCAGATACAGCACCGAGCGCGCCGCTTCTTCGCCCAGCAGATCCTCGAGTGTGTTCGCGTCCTTGGCATAAGCTCCCAGAATCGTCTCGACCGCCGAATTGATTCGCGTGATTTCGCCGGCGGGCGTCAAGGAAATCACCCCCGTGGGAATGTTCTCGAGAATCGCCTCCATCATTTTGCGCCGCCGGTCGCGCTCTTCCACGGCTTGTTCCAGGCTCTGCGTAAATTCATTAATTTGCTTGCGGCCTTCTCCAAGCTGCACGGTCATGCGGTTGAACGAACGCACCAGCGTGCCCAGCTCATCCTGCGCCTGAATTTCGATACGATGATCGAAATTGCCGTGCGCGATCTCGCGCGTGGCTTCCGCGAGAGACTGAATCGGCACAGTGACCTGCTTGGAAAGAAACAGCGCTACCCAGGTGGTAGTGAAAAGCAGCAGCAGAGTTATCAGCGCCAAAGCGACTACGATTTCTCTTTTGTACAACCTCAGATTCTGCTTTTGCAGCGCGTAGGTGCTGGTTTGCGATTCAATATCGAAGTAGCGGTCCATGAATTCGGCGGGCAGCTTGCGCGCCATCACCACCGAACCCCCTTTGTACGCCGCGCTTCCGCCCAGGTAGTAGGCTCCCCACGCCCGCCACACTTCCGCTCCGCCCACTAGGGTCCTGACGAAGTGCGGTTGCTCGCTTACCTGCGCCGCGCCCGCTGTGTTCACATCCACGGGTCCACGCAGCACTTGCACCTTGCCTGTCGCATCGTTCAGCCAGAACACCGGGGGGTCGGTGCCCGGCAGAAAGTCGGCCGCGCTGCCCTTGCGCTGGCCGCCAAGCAGTTCGGCCTCAGCCGTTGCGTACACCTTCAGCCGCTCGAACTCGCGCTGCGAAAAGTCGGCAATCAGCTTCTGGCTCTGCTCGTTGGCAATTTCCAACGGGCGGGGAAACCACAAATTCAAAGTCCGGTTCACCAGCGCGTAGCTGAAGAGAAACATGAAAACGACGGGCAGCAGGGAAACGCCCATCGCGCCCAGTACCATTTTCGTTTTGAATCGCGATCCAAGCTGTCCGCTGCGCCTTTCCGCCCACAGCCGCACCAGGCTGCGCATCAGGATCAGCGTGAAAACCATGAACGCCGCGAAAATAAATAAGGAGACCGCAAACAACGCCGCGGCAGGCATTCCTTCGTCCGGATAGAGCGGGATGCGTAGTGACCCCAGCGTGAAGATTCCGGCGGCAAGCAGCGTGACCACCACGCCGCCCGTGATCATCCACGCCTGGCGTTTGCGGTTCGAGCCTCGCACCTAGCCGCCTTCCTTCGAACGGCGCCCGGAGCAGCCCAAGTGACAAGAATTGCCCATTTGCCTAATTAAAGCATGAAATCGCTGTTTTGCACGAGGAAGGGAAGCGGCCAATTCCGCCCACGGAACATTGCGATGGGAGCCCCAATCGCGACCAGCGGTTTCGCCGTCATTCTGAGCGCCGTTTTTGCGCGAAGAATCTCTCTTCGCCTTTAAGTTGCTGTTGTTTGCGTTGTCATCCCGAGCGGAGCGATTTACGCGGCCCGGTTAGCGCCGCGCTAGCGCAGTCGAGGGACCTGCATTTTCTTGGTTTGTTTTCGCCGTCATTTTGAGCGCAGCGAAGAATCTCTCTTCTCGCCGCGAGCCTTAGGTCTGCGCTAGCCGTTCTTCCGCTCGAATTCCCGCATGAAGCTTACCAGCGATTCCACCGCTTCCACGGGAACCGCATTGTAAATCGACGCGCGCATCCCGCCCACCGAGCGGTGCCCTTTAATGCCCACCAACCCCGCCGCTTCGGCTTCCTTGGCGAATTTCTTCTCGATGGCCTCGTCTCCACCGGCCACCCGAAACACAACGTTCATCTTCGATCGGGAGTCTTTCTCCACCGGGCATTTATAGTAGCTGCCGCTATCGAACACGTCATAGAGCAGCTTGGCCTTGTGCGCGTTGATTTTCTCGATTCCGGCCGCCCCGCCCAGCGATCCGACCCAGTCAACCACCAGCCCCAGCACGTAAACCGCGAACGCCGGCGGCGTGTTATACAGCGACTTCTCCTTGGCATGTGTGCGGTACTGCAGAATCTTGGCAATCTTGTCGCTGCCGCGCTCTACCAGATCCTTGCGGATGATCACCACCGTAACGCCCGACGGTCCCAGATTTTTCTGCGCTCCCGCGAAAATCAACCCGAATTTCTTTACATCCAGCGGACGTGAAAGAATGTCCGAGGACATATCCGCCACCAGCGGCACATTGCCCGTGTCCGGAATCGCATTCCACTCGGTTCCTTCGATCGTGTTGTTCGTGCACATGTGCACGTAGGAAGCGTCGGGCGAAAACTTGATCTCATCCCGGCGCGGCACACGCGTGAATTTGTCGCCTTCTGTCGAAGCCGCCAGCCGAACCTCCGCGATTTTTTTCAGCTCTTCAATCGCTTTGGCCGTCCAGGCTCCCGTGTGCAGCGCATCCACTGGCTTTCCCGCCACGTACAGATTCATCGGCACCATGGCGAATTGCAGGCTGCCGCCGCCCTGCAGAAACAGCACCGAATAATCGGCCGGGATTCCCATCTCGCGCCGCAAACCCTCTTCCGCCTTGTTGTTAATCCCCTCGAATTCGGCCGACCGGTGGCTCATTTCCATCACGGACATGCCCGAACCGCCATAATCCAGCAGCTCTTCGCGGATGCGCTCCAGCACCGACAGCGGCAGCGCCGCCGGGCCTGCGTTGAAATTGAATGCACGCTTCGTCATGCGGTCGGATAATGTCGTATTCACGATCGGAAATCCCTTCTATCTAGTTTATTGGGTCGAGCGGCAGGTTGCCGCGCTCTCAGTTCAGAATAGCAGAAATAGGAAAGCTTGTGAGCGCAGTCGTATCGACAAACTGTCCGCGTATCGACAAACTTTCCACGTATCAGCGAGCCCTGAACACACTCGAATCTAGCATTTTCATTTTACGGGGCTGTTAATTCAAGGGCGTCATTTCCACCGCTGGCACCGGGCCGCGGGCCTTCGCTCGTTGCGTGGAATATTTCTCGAGCAGCGCATCCAGGTCCGGCGCGCGAAGCGGCTTGGTCAAGTATCCATCCATTCCCGCCGCCAGGCAGCGCTCCTCGTCGCCCTTCATGGCGTGAGCGGTGAGAGCAATAATGGGCTGGTGCTTCGCCGTCAGAATCTCCTTATGCCGGATCGCCGCCGTGGCATCCAGGCCATCCATATCCGGCATCTGCACGTCCATGAGCACCAGGTCAAACGCGCCTTTTTCCAGCGCGGTCAGCGCTTCGCGCCCAGTCGCAGCCACTTTCACATGGTGCCCGCGTTTCTCCAGCAGCCGCGTTATCAGGCGCTGATTGACGGCATTATCCTCCGCTACCAGCACACGCAAGGTCCCAGATTGCCCCCGCACGTCATGCAGCGAGAACCGCGTGATCAGTTGCGAAGTCTGCTCCTGGCGCGACGCCTGCAGCGCTTGTGAAATAGCTTCCCGCAATTCCGCTTGTCGCAAGGGCTTCAGCAAATAGGCGGAGACGCCAAGCTCCTTGCAACGGTTCGCGTCGCCACGATGCCCCACGGACGTGAGCATCATGATGGTGGCTGTCGAAAGCTCCGGCCGTTGCCGGACGCGCTGCACCAACTCGAATCCGTTCATGCCCGGCATGCGCATATCGGTAAGCACCAGCGTGAAAGGCTTGGCACTCCTCGCCGCTGCGGACAGCGCCGCGAGCGCCTCTTCTCCGCTGCTGGCCGTCGTCGTAGCCATCTCCCAGTGTCCCAATATGCCTTGCAGGATGCGCTGGTTGGTCCGGTTATCGTCGACAATCAGAACTTTCGTTCCGCGCAGCAGGTCGTTTCCATCTTCGGCGTTGCTTCGTTCTTGCTGCTGTGAATCGTTCAGCTTCGCTGTGAAATAGAAGCGGCTTCCTCTCCCCGGTTCGCTCTCCAGCCAGATCTTCCCGCCCATCATCTGCACCAGCCGGGCGGAAATGGTCAGCCCCAGTCCCGTCCCGCCGTACTGCCGCGTGGTGGACGTATCGGCCTGCGCGAACGGATCGAAGATCAGCTTCTGTTTTTCTCGAGGGATGCCGATGCCTGTGTCCGCCACAGCGAAGCGCAGGATTCTGCTCGTTCCTTCGTTTGATTCCGTTGAAACCTTCAGCCCGACCTCTCCTTGGTGCGTGAATTTGATCGCATTCCCCACAAGATTGATGATGATTTGTCTCAAACGGCTCGGGTCTCCCTGGATCATTTCCGGAATGTCCGGATCGAAGTCGCACATCAGCTCCAGCCCTTTTTCATCCGCGCGAAGCGCCAGAGTCTTCAGCGTTACTTCCAGCAGTTCGCGAATATTGAAGCTAATTTCTTCCAGGTCCACCCTGCCTGCCTCGATTTTCGAAAAATCCAGGATGTCGTTGATCACGCCCAAAAGGCCATCGGCGGATACTTTCACTGTATCCAGGTATTCATGCTGCTCTTCCGTCAGGTCCGTCTCCAGCGCCAGTTCCGTCATTCCGATCACGCCGTTCAGCGGCGTGCGAATCTCGTGGCTCATGTTGGCGAGGAATTCGCTCTTGGCCCGGCTGGCCACTTCCGCCGCTTCCTTGGCGCGCAACAGTTCCGCTGTCCTCTTCTCGACTCGCCCCTCCAACTCGCTGTTTAATTTCTGCAGGGCGCTGTCGCGATCCTGAATGCACTCCAGCATGTCGTTGAAGGAGGCTACCAGCGTGCCCACTTCGTCCGCGCTCTGAACTTCTCCCCGCAGGGAATAGTCTTTGTGTACCGAAACTTTTTCAGCCAGCGCCGCAAGCCGCAGAATTGGGTGGATGGCCAGCTTCAGCAGGCGCGACGTTACGAGATATGTCGCTAGCAGAGAGAAGGCCAGCACCAGCACCGATATTTTCGTGAACTGCCAGATTTCCGCCCGCAGCCCGGTCAGGTCCGAAACGATTTCGATGCTTCCGGCTTTTTCCCCGCTCAGCGAAACGCTTCGAAATAGCGTAAGCGTGTCCGGCTTGAATTCGGCCCCCGGTTCGCGCCAGGCCGGCACCTGGAATTGCTTGCTGACGTTGCTTCGCCGGTATTCCGCGAAGATTTTGCCGTTCGCGTCATACAACCGCGCGGCCATCACGTGGGGTTCGGTCGCCAACGCGCGCAGCATATCGTCGCCCGTTTTCGAGTCATTGAAAAGCAGCGAGGCCGCTACGTTGGCGCCCAGTGTATCGGCCAGCGCTGAAAGCTCAGTCAGGGTGCTGGCCCGAAAATTGTTCCGCTCGTAGGCGGCTAACCCCGTGCAGGCCAGCACCAGTCCCAGAATGCTCGAGCAAAGGATCAGCAGCGTCAGCCGCCGCCGCAGCGATAAATTTCGGAAGCGCACCGTCTGATTCATGGAAATGGCCGCATGCAGACGCCTGTACTCACAGCCATTATCGTCAAAAAGGTTGAACGCCTTTAATGCATCGGGAAGGATTGCTTTCTGTGGACCCAGATCACCCTGAGAATCGAATCGCTCGCCGCAGGCCTGGTCGACTGCGCGTCCGAGTTACCAGGCGCCTCACAAAGGGTATTCAGCGCACGCACACGTAATACCAAGGCGCCGCTGTTGAGCAACTTAAGTCCTTAAGCTTCGACTCAAATGGAACCCAGCACCCGCGTATTCTGTAAGAGCGCACATGATCCGAACGTCCTCGGAATCAAAGCGAGTCCCTTCGTCATGTGAAACGATCCAAACTGTGCCGCTGGTATCCTTGCCAACGTGGAATGGAATAACCAAACCCTCCACAATTGGAACAGGCACTTCATTGAAATAATTAAAATAACGAGCGGGATACGAAAAAAGCTGGGGAGTATTGCAGTCAAGCGTGACTCCACAAGGGCTAAAATCCCGTGGCGTCGTTCCGCCCACAGCCGATTGCAGCCCTCCCGCGAGGTTCGTCCATCGGAAGATTTTTTTGCCGCTTGGGGTACTTTCTAGAAAGCTCAGACCGGCTGTGCCGGCGCTGCAAAGATCGAGCGCCATTTGCAGAAATCGGTCTACTAACCGCGCAGGAGAAACCAAAGCAGCCTTTTCGAGGAGTTTCAGTGAATCACCATCGTGCTGGATACTGCGATTTCTCAGTGGCCGGGAAAATAGTTCGTCTGTGACGAGAATATCCTCTAGGCTGATCTTCCCTCCCTGTTTGGCTACCTGGCAGAGAACCTTCTTCATTGCTTGCAAGCCTGTTCGCAGTCTTGTCTTGGCAGTCCCCAGAGGCGCATTCGTCGAACGTGCGATTTCTGTGCAAGTTAGCCCTTCGAAATACGCCAGCGTAATCGCCTCGCGTTGTGGCTCAGGTAGGCCTGACAGGGCAGACGAAATCAGTTCGCGAGCAATCTCCATTTCCAAGGTGGAAGGCCCAAAATCAGCCAGCAACACTGCCTCTTCGTCTGGGCAAAATCGTTCATTCTTTTTCATTCGTAGACGAGATAGAGCGCGATTGCGAGTAATGACCAGGAGCCAGCCAGTCAGGGAGCCTCGTGCAGGATCAAATTTGCCGGCGCTCAGCCAAAGCTGGAAAAAGGTATCTTGCAGTACTTCCTCGGCTGCCGCGGAATCTTCGAGTATCCGGAGCGCTGTAGAGTATACGAGAGAGCTGTACTTCCCATAGATCGATGCGAGGGAATCTTGGTGTCCACTCGCGATGGACGCAACTAGTTTTCCGTCGGGATCCACTGTCTTTGTCACTGAAAGCAATGCAGGGTAGTCCGCGACATGCTTGACTTGCGATACAGAGTCCTGCTTAGTTCTTCAGAGAGGTTCCTGTATGCATTATAAAAATGTCGCCGTTGGGGGTGTGATTGTTTGCACCAAAAAACCTACACGCGAAGGAGGCCAATATTTGGACAAATCTGCCTACACCCTCGAGTTGATCAGTCATTGTTGTTGAGGATGGCGAAATCCCCGTCGCTCAACTGGCCTCCGAATTTCGGCAACCACCGGCCCGAGCGCGTCAACGGCCAGAGTGTCCAATTCACTGGAATGGTGTCTGACGGAAATTCGCAGACGATGGCCAGTTCCCCCGCACAGCTACCCAATTGGGTCAATTCGTCACGATTTACATCCCTGTGGCAGATTTCATATCCGTCGCTGTCCATGATCGACAAGCTCCAGAGCAGCGGATCGGAAAGCGAGCCTTCCGGAAGTTGCTCGCGGGTGAAGCGGATCGTTGCTATCCAGGGATACACCTTGTTGGGCCAATCCTCGGGAGCCTCTGGATTCGGCGGCTCGCCTCCGCGCAACGTATACGCCTGAACCTTCCTGGTTCGAAAAGACAATCCCGCGTAAGCCTCATACTCATCGAGCGTGCGCACCTGACCCAACCTAAAACCTTCGACAGGCTCACCGGCCAGCAGGCGCCGCACTCTCGTCCTGCTGGTCTCATCCAGTTGGGTCCAGGGAGTTGGCACATCTGCGGCGTCGGAATGATCGCCCCAGTGTTTCCGGGCATCGGCGCGAATATAGTCGTGCCAGACGATCGATTCGGCTGGATGGAAAAGATCGTAGCCGTGAGTAAAAGCGCGGACGGACATCGCCGATTCTTCACCCATGAAGTAGAGCTCCGGATCGTAAGGAACTTCTTCCACAAATTTTCCTGGAGCGAATAAAAATCCAGCCGCCAGGAATCGGGCGCGCAATGGCTTTTGCGAAGCTCTTCCCGGAAGCACAGCGCCGGGGCGCAACTGTGGAATGCCCTCGGGAGTAAATTCCTGGAAGATCATCTGAAACGGCCCGCCATGCAGAATTTCGTTTTCTCCCGGAGTAAACGGCGAAGCATAGGTGCTGAGGATAGGCTTCGCGCTCCCCGTTTCGGCCATCGCGCGCAGTAGTACGCGATCCCACCCCTCGACGAAGCGGCAGTGCGAGTCCACCTGGAGAAACCAATCCTCGCCTCGCCATAGCTTCATGATCTCGGCGCGAGCCCAACATGCGCCCTTGCTTTCGCGCCAATTCACATCGAGCACGCGGAAGCGCGCATCGCTGGCAAAGGGCAGCGATGGATCCTCGGCATCGCGCTGCCAGCAGATTCCGAATCGGAGGCGCGCCGGGTTGCTGGCCTTGCCAAGGCAATCGCGGACGGTGGGCGCAAGTTGCGGGTCGCGATAGGAAGCGAGAGAAACGAAAATGAGGTCGTTGTCGAGATCCAAGAGTCTCTCCCGGAAGGTCACGTTAACAGGTGAGTACACCGAAAGTCACCTCCGCTGTTCGAAACTAAAGTCTTCCATGTAGACGCAGAGGGTTAAGACCCGTGCGAGCAGAAGTACAGTAAAAAAAGACCGAATAAATTTCTTCGCTCGCAATCCAGACTCGATTCCGCGGCGTAGTTATACATAGTCGTGCTTTTTGGTGATGGAGGCCGCGATGCTTTGGGGCGGCGCATCGGCAACTCATAAATTGACGCGTTAAGGAGAGAGGTTCGTCGTGGACAAACTCAAAGAACTCTTAGACAGAGCCGTCTCGCGCCGTAAATTCGTAGCGGGAGTGGGAGCAACCACTGTGGTGTTGGGTATGGGCGCGTGCTCCAGCAGCGTTTCAACCCCGGCTCCGACTTCAACACCAACACCTACACCAACCCCAACTCCAACTCCAACTCCAACACCGACGCCGACGGCATTCACGGATGCGGACGTCCTGAACTTTGCCTTAAACCTCGAATACCTGGAAGCGCAATTCTATCTTTACGCCGCCAGTGGGAGCGGGCTGCAAGCGTCCGATATTTCAGCGGGCTCCGCTTCGCCATTCAAGACCGTGGGCACGGTGACCCTGGGCAACGCTGCCGCGGTTCCGGGACTTACAACGGCGCAGCAGGAAATCCTGAATGAGATCGCCTACGAAGAGCAGGAGCATGTGCGGTTCCTTCGTGCCGCATTGGGCAGTGCGGCCGTGCCGATGCCCAACATCGATCTGTCGTTTTTCGGACCGCTGGCGGTTGCAGCCGGAATCACGCAAAACGCTACAGGGACTGGTTCGTTTAATCCCTTCGATAACTTCGACGATTTCCTGGTCGGAGGATTCATTTTCGAAGACGTAGGAGTGACGGCCTATGCTGGCGCCGCTGGCCTGATCAGCGCAGCGGGGGTGGCGGCAGGTTATCTGACGGCGGCCGCAGGCATTCTGGCGGTGGAGGCCTACCACGCCGGCTATATCCGCACGTCCATCACTGGGCGAGCAATCACCGCGGGATCGGCAACGGCGTATCCGCAGATCACAGCCGCCAACAAGGTGGAAGCTTTGCGGGCGATGCTGACCGTGGGGGCCAGCGCGGCGCCGTCAACGACCGGCTCAGTTGAAACGCTGCTCACCTTACCGACAAACATGACTACGCCGAGTTCGATCGTTGCTGCGAATCCCGCGAACGCTGTGGGCTTCACACGTACCGTGAACCAGGTGCTTCACATTGTCTACGGTTCGGCGACCGTCGGAGTAGCCAGCGGCGGGTTCTTCCCGAACGGTACCAACAGCATCTTTGCGAAAACAACAGCGTGATCGAATCCAAAATCTAAAGGACGGTAAAACGACATGGCAAATCAAGAGACGCAAATTTTGGATGACGTGATCACATCGAGTCGCCGCAAGATGTTGAATCTGGGTCTTAAGTCTCTGGCTGGCATCGCCGCAGGAGTGTTTGGCGCCGCAGCGGCCCAGGCGGCGACTTACACCGACGCCGACATTCTGAACTTCGCCCTCAACCTTGAATATCTGGAGGCGAATTTCTATTACCTGTCGGCGTTCGGGACGACCATTGACGTGTCCAATTCCGCATCGACAGCGGCGGGCGCGCCGAAGATCACCCTCTCCGGAACGGTTGGGACGGCCGGCACGGTCACAGGTGGAAGCAAGGTTCCGTTTACCAGCATTCCGGTGGCTTCCTATGCCCTCGAGACCGCGGTCGAAGAGGGTAAACACGTGCAATTGCTGTTGGGCGCTCTTGGAAGCGCTGCGGTGGCCCAACCGGCAATCAATCTGGGGTCTTCGTTCCAGACGCTCGCGACTGCGGCAAATATTCCGAACGGCAGCAGCTTCAGCCCGTATGCCAGCGACGCAAATTTCCTGGTCGGCGCGTACGTCTTTGAGGATGTGGGCGTCACGGCGTATCACGGAGCGGCTCCGCTATTGACGGTGCCGGCGAACCTGACCACCGCAGCGGGAATCCTTTCGGTCGAGGCATATCACGCGGGCCTGATCCGCACCACCATCAACTATCTGGATCCCACTGCGGCGAACATCGCAGCCTATACCAACCTGATCTCAACTCTGCGTGCATCGCTTTCGCAGGCCGGCCTGCTTGGTGCGGCGGCAAGCCCCTACGACACGAATCCGGACGACTTTGGTTTCGCGCCCTTTTCCGTTTCGCTCGCAGGCCAGGGCAACGTGACTGCCACGCGCATCACCGATGCGGACCAGACCAACGAGATCGCCTTCGCCCGCAACACCACGCAAGTGCTGAATATCGTCACCGGCGGCGGCGCAGTCAACGCGGGCCATGCTGTCAGCCCGGCAACCGGGGTGTTCTTCCCGAATGGGATGAACGCGGGGCCGAATGGATTCAAATAGACGGCGACCCAGTTTGAACAGCTCCCGAACAAGTCCTCATGACGGACGGCACCTAACGGAGCAGAATTGGATACACAGCCGCTCGATATGCGTGGCCTACAGAACGAACACTTCCGAGGCTCGTGAGCGAAGCGCTCGGTCAAATGTAACCAGCTTCAAACCGGCCACGGTCGCGAACGCCAGAAGGTAAGCATCAGCCCACACCTTCGGCGAAGAAGTACCAAGTTTCGACCGCCGGCGGAACTCAGGCTCTATCGCGGCGGGTTCGGAGAGATACGCGGCCCGATCGTCGTCGCAAACCTTGTCCCATAACTCCCAGGCCTCCGGCATTTTTCTCACGTCGCTTCCCATCACGGCTGCGGAAGTGAGAAGCCGAAGTACAGTTAACTACGTGAATCGGCAGAAAAAGAACTTCTCTTCTGGCGACTTCTCAATCCACTCCCGCGCCCTCTCAGAGTGAATGTGCCGGCCCCACAGCAGAGCCAGCCAAACATTGGCATCAAGGAAATTCAATGTGTTCATAGATTTTTTGGTTGGTCAAATCGACTTTCGGCCCATCTGACGCGATGAGGGGAAACTTGACTCTCTTGGCACGAGGCCGCTTGCCCTCGATAAGAGTGACCCGCACGCCCAAAAGGATTAATTCACGGATGGACCGGCCCTGTGCGGCCGCTTGCTCTTTGAGCTTGCGGTAAAGAGACGCGGGAATATCGACGGTGGTCCGAATGGCTTGCTCTTTCATACTCTCATTCTCCCACGAGTGCCATAAATATGGAGCAAACCACGATCTCGGAGGCGAGCGAAGGCGATGTAGGGTGAGGAAGATAGAGTCTTCAGGAGCCTGGGCCCAGGTAATGTGGGATTTCGAACGTTGACCTCCGAACGGGCAACCAGTAGACTGAAGTTGTTGTAATTGCGCGAGTAAGGTCGGGTGGATGCTTCTTTCTCGAGACTATGTCGGCTACATGGCCAAGGAAATAGTAAAGCGCCTGGTGGCCGGGAAGATGATCGAAACCAAAAGCGCGGCGAATCTCACCGAGCAGGTCCGCAAGGTGATGGCGGATGAAGTCACCGTCGAAGACCGCATCAACGAGGAAGTGCGCGACATTCTCGCCAAGCATTCCGACCAGATGCGCACCATGGGCGTTTCCTACCAGGAGATGTACAAGAAAGTGAAAGGGCAGTTGGCGCGCGAAAGGAAGTTGATCCTCCGCTGATGCGCCTCAGTCGCGAAAAAACGGTTCGCCTTTCCCATCGAATCATCGACTTTCTCGTTTCCAGCAACGACGTGGATTTCGTCGAGGACCGCGACACCATCCGTCAGGAAATCGTCACCATTATCACCTCGCTGTTGAAGCTCGAAGAGCAGGTCGACACCGAAGTGCGCGCCAAGATCGCCTCGCAGAAGAAGGAAATCCTCGAGGGCAGCGAAGAGTGGGACATCCTCTACCGCAAGTATTACGCGGAAGGATTGAAGCGGCTCGGCGTGGCCGAAGTGCACGCGCACAGCTAGAACTGAAAAACTTTTCAGAACGAAAAACAAAAAGGGCGCCGTTTCGCACGGCGCCCTTTTATTTTCCAGGGTCGAAAATTATTGGTTGTCGTCGGTGCGGCGTTTCAGCGTCGGACGGTCATCATCCGAGCCGGAATCCGCTGGAGGAGCCGAAGTGCTGGTGCTGTTCGGGTCGGAACCACCCGCCGTTGTAGATCCGCCCTTATTGTCGGCGGTGCGCTTGCGCAGCGTCGGCTTGTTCGGGCTGGCCGTCTTCACCTTCTGATTCGATTCGATCATTTCAAGCCGGTGCTTCACCGAATCGAATTCCGAAGTGGTGACGATATATTCTTCGCGCGCCGGAAGAATCGTGGCGATTTCTTTTTGCGACGCTTCAATGCGGTCCGGCGTGGGCGGATGCGTCGCGAAAACCTTGGGAATCGTGCCGGGCTGCTTCTTCTCGTCGGCCTCAACCTTTTCGAAGAAGGCCACGAAGGCGTTCGGATCGTAGCCGGCCTTGTACATGTATTGCAGGCCCAGGTAATCGGCTTCGCGTTCGGCGTCGCGCGAGAACTTCAGGAACGTCACCGGAATCATGAAGTTCATGCCCTGGTACAGCGCGTATCCGGCCCAGGTGTAGGGAATAAAAATCATCGCCGGAATCGAGGCGATCTGGATAATGTCACCCTTGGTGGCTTGCTTCGTGCCGTGGCGCGCGGCGACGTGCGCGATTTCATGCGCCATCACGCCGGCCAGTTCGGATTCCTCGTCGGCGTGCAGGATCAGCCCGCTGTTCACATAAAAGAATCCGCCGGGAAGAGCGAAAGCGTTCACCACATCGGAATCGATCACCTTGATGGTGAAGGGAACCTGCGCATCGGAGTTGCGCACCAGGTTCTGGCCCACGCGGTTCACATATTCGTTGACCACCGGATCGTCGATGAACTTCGCGCTCTTGTCCACTTCCTGCGCGAGCGATTTCCCGAGCGCGATTTCTCTCTCGAGCGAATAGAAATCCAGACCTTTGCCCACGTTGCGATTGCCGATCGCGTTTACGTCCGCCTTGCTTCCGGCCTTTACGTTCGGATTGTCAGGCGATTGAATGGTGTTGTCGTCGAGGACGCTGTGCGGCTGAGACGTCTGCGTTTGAGACGTCTGACTCGGTGACGATTGAGGCTGCGACGTCTGACCCGATGACGACGTCTGCGTCTGATTTTGCGTCTGCGGAGCTTGCTGGTTCTGCGGGGCGGCGAAACCCGGGACCGCGAGAAGGGAAGTTGCCAGTAGAGTGGCAACCCACTGGGCCGCGAAAGAACTCTTCATAGGGCACCTCTGGGACGTGACTCGCCCGATTCTACACCCCGCAGCGGGCGGCGTCCTCAAGATAAAACGTCAGATGACAGCAACCTGGAAATAGTTTTCCGCGTATCGGAAGCGGCTGGAAACAGCGAAGCCGCCGATTGTTGACGCGTTTGGGGATTCTGTCTAAATTCTGACTATGCGCGCTCGGAAGGTGCAAGTCGGCCAGGTCTGGAAGAAGGACGATAACGGCGAATCCTTTTTGATTACAAAGGTTTACAACGAGGCGCTGGCCACTTTTGCGGTGCTGCGCAAGGCCGGAAACGAGACCGAGCCGCCGGTGCGCATCAAGGTCTCCCATACCGGGCCGGCGCAGACCCTCCCCGGGTATACATTTACCCAGGAATCGGACGCCTTCTAGGCAGTTGCCGGCTCGTCCGGGGCGTTTCACATCGACCTCACCGGCATTTTCACCACGTCGTCCACCCGCATAATTTCCTTAACCACGAATCCTTCCGCATATTTCACGCCGATCATGCGTCCGAACGATCCTGAGGTGATGGTCATGCGGTCTTCGAGTTCGTCGAGCGGAAGATAAACCTTCGTTTTCCTGTCCTTCTTCGCCGGCTTGAACTGCGACTCATACGCCAGAATGGCGCGCTTGCGGCGTTCGTACTGCGCGGTTATGTCGACGGCGAAGGTGGGCATCACGTTGGCGTAGGCCGCCGCGTAAATGATTTTGAATGGGCGAAAAGCTTCGCCTGCCAACCCGTAGTTTTTCAGTCCGGCCACGAAGCACGCTTCGAATCCCAGGATCGCCGAAGTGTAGTGGTCGGGATGGCGGCCCTCCCAGTAGGGTAGGATCACCGTGTGGGGCTCGAGCTCGCGGATCACTTCCGCAATCGCGGCCTTGTATTCGTCGCAGACGCGAAGGTGCGCATCTGGAAGTCCCAGGTTGCGGCGGACCTTGGCGCCGAGAATTTTTCCGGCTTTGGCCGCTTCGCGCAGACGCATTTCTGGCGTGCCGCGGGTGCCGGTTTCACCGCGCGTCAGGTCGAGAATGCCGGTGGTATAGCCCGCTTCGGCCATCTTGGCCATGGTGCCGCCGCAGGTAAGCTCTACGTCATCCGGATGGGGCGCAATCGCCAGCAGATCCAGTTTCATGCCGTTTCCCAGCAAAGCGAGCGGAGCGGCGTAAGCGCGGGGGCGGCCCAAGCGCGATTTTTCCGGAGAAGTTTTGGAGGAATGCCCAACCCGGGCGTGAAAAAGTGTCTCGACTTAGACTGGTTGCTGTCTTTTGTTTTAAATAAGTTAGGCATGAGCTAAGTTTGCACGGCGTCTCGACTTAGCTTTTCGCATTTTCATCGCCCCGCCTCTCCTCGGACTTCATTCCTGCGAGCCTCCGAAGGCACCATAACACGACTGGGGAAATTTGTGCCCTTGTTCGTTTCTGGTGTTCCGTGTCCGGAGTTCGTGTCGTCCTCCACTCAAATCCGAGGGGCCCGTCTCCAGCTTTCAGCCAGCGAGCAGAAGGCCTCCGGTGCTTCGTGCGCGCGGGCTGCGGTGCTATGTTTAATTCGCGCGGGAGGCGCGCGGCATGGCGGAGAAGGCGGCGTTGGTGGGGAAGGTGGCGCTGGTGACCGGCGCAGGAATACGCATCGGGCGAAGCATCGCGCTGCGGCTGGCGGCGGAGGGCGCCGATGTGGTGGTGAATTACCGAAAGTCCGCAGACGAGGCAAACGAGGTCGTGGCCAAGATCGAGGCTGACGGACGCAAGGCGGTAGCGATTCAAGCGGACGTGACCAAGCGCGCGGAAGTCAAAAAAATGTTCGCTGCCGCGATGGAGAAGTTCGGGCGGTTGGATATTCTGGTGAACAACGCCGGAACATTTTTCGCGGTGAAATTCGAGGAAATCACCGACGAGCAGTGGGACGGCATTCTGGACACGAACTTGAAATCGCAATTTCTATGCGCGCAGGCCGCGGCGCCCATCATGAAGAAGCAGGGAAGCGGGAGAATCGTCAACATTTCCTCGCTCGGAGGAATGCTGGCGTGGCCGGCATATACGCACTACTGCGTGTCAAAGGCCGGAGTGATCATGCTGACGCGGTGCCTGTCGCGAGCGCTCGGGCCGGAAGTTCTGGTGAACAGCGTGGCGCCGGGGACCATTGAGTTTCCGGGCGAGGCGCCGGATGAGGATTATATTCAGCGAGTGCCGCTCCATCGCACTGGGACCGGAGACGACATTGCGGACGCGGTGGCGTACCTCGTGAAGTCGGAGTTTGTGACCGGGCAAGTGATCGCGGTGGATGGGGGCAGGATGCAGGTGTGAGGGTTTTTGTTCGCTTTTGATTCGCTGTTGGCGGCGCTGTGGGTGAAGGGAAAGCGAAGCCGTCCAGCGAAAGGGAGGCGAAGCAAAAAATGCAGAGACGGAGCGAAAATTTGCACGAATTTGCACGGAAGTCGGGCTTGGCGAGCGGAAAATTGCATGTTTTTGACACGATGTTTTCGTGCATGAATTTGCACTGAAGCGAACGTGTTTTTGCTCGATTTTGAAGGAAGCGAGGCGATTCGTGGCGCGAGTGGCCAGTAAGAGCAAAAGCAGATCCCTCGACTGCGCTCTTGCGACCCTAGCCGGGTCGCCGACCCGCTCCGCTCGGGATGACAGGTGAATAGAACGCGAGGCGAAATTGAATGCTCGCCGGACGCAGCACGCGAAGAGAGATCCTTCGACTCGCACGGCGATCCTGACCGGATCGCACAAAACGCTCGCTCAGGATGACACCGTCAAACAAAAACAATGCATGAGCTATCGATTGCGATGAGCATTGTGGAGTTCGCCGAGGAGGAGGCGGAGCGGCGGGGAAGTCCGCGCGTGACGGCGGTATATCTGCGGCTGGGAGCATTTTCGGGAGTGGTGAAAGACGCGCTGGTCACGTCGTTTGAAATTGCCTGCGCGGACACGAAGCTCGCAGGGTCGAAGCTGATTGTCGAAGAGGTGCCGCTGGTGGTCTACTGTTCGAAGTGTGCGGAGCGGCGAGCGGTAAGCTCCGATCACTGGTTCAAGTGTCCCGAATGCGGGACGGACATGCCGGAAATTTTGCAGGGAAAAGAATTGCAAGTGACGGCGCTGGAGCTGGACGAATGACCACGCAAACGCGGCTGGTGGAAGTGCGGCAAAACGTGCTGAAGCAGAACGACGTGCTGGCGCGGGCGTTGCGCGAGCGTTTTCAAAAAGCCGGAGTGTTCGTGGTGAGCATGGTGTCGAGTCCGGGCGCGGGGAAGACGGCGTTGCTCGAGAAAACGCTGACTTTGCTGCGAGAAAAATATCGTGTGGCGGCGCTGGTGGGCGATCTCGCCACGGAAAACGATGCGGCGCGGCTGGCGCGAAGCGGCGCTCCGGTGAAGCAGATCATCACCGGCACGGTTTGCCATCTGGAAGCGGCCATGGTGGAAAGCGCCATGGCAGGGCTGAATGTGGACGAGCTGGATTTTCTTTTTATCGAGAACGTCGGCAACCTGGTGTGCCCGGCGTCGTACGACCTGGGAGAAGAATTGCGGCTGGTGCTGATGTCCGTGACGGAGGGGGAAGACAAGCCGCTGAAGTATCCGACGATTTTCAACAGCGCGGACGTAGCGGTGATTACCAAGATGGATTTAGCAGCGGCGGTGGAGTTTGACGACGCCGCGGCGCGAAAGAATATTCAGGCGGTGCGTCCGGGAATGAGGATCGTACACGTTTCAAGCAAAACCGGCGCGGGGATGGAAGAGTATCTCGGCCTGTTCCAGCCGCGAAAGCGGTAACGCGGAAAGAGCCTCTGGCAACAAACTTCTCGAAAAAAACACCCGGTCGATCAAGGTCAGGCCACGCACCCTAGAAGAACGCACCACGTTCTTACGATGGATTCTTGACGAACACGAACAAATGTCCGGGGACACGAGAGCCCGCTTCCAACCGTATGGTCGAGCTTTCGCAGATTTGTTCGCGAAAATGCGGCACGGCCAGCGAGCGAACATACGCGGGCGAATGGGCGAAGCGGCCGGATGGCTGAAGGCGATAACCCTCTCCGCTCCAGAATTCCGTGCTGAACGCCAAAAGGCCTCCGGGCTGGATCGCGTTGGCCGCGGCAGTGAACACGGGCAGCAAGTCTCCGATGTAAATAGCGACATCCGCCGCGACGATAAGATCGAAACGCCGCGGCGAGCGGTTCAGAAATGATATTAATTCTTCGCGGAGCAGCTCGTCGTAAACACCGCGCTTCGCGGCTTGTTCCAGCATTTTCGGTGCGAGATCCACACCGGTCAGTCGATTCACGAAAGGACGGAGGAGTGGACCACACAAGCCTGTGCCGCAACCGGCGTCCAAGGCAATGTATTTCCGCCCGGCGGGGGTGATTCGGCGCACGGCGGAGCAGAGTTTCTCCGGCACGTCATAGCCCAACACGCCGACCAGCTTTGCGTCAAAGACATCCGCGAATGAATCGAAATGCTCGGCGACATAATCTTCCGGTGAGCGGGCGAGGCTGGATTCACCCTTGATAGCTTTCATCAGGTAGGCAACTTCAGCGCTGCCTGGGCGGAGCTGCAAGTATTTTTCTCCCACCCGGCTGGCGGCGTCGAGATGGCCAAAGCCGCTTAGTTGTCCGAATGCCGCCTGGAGTAAATCGAGGCGTTCTTTTTCGGTGTTTGGCTCAGTGCTTGGCTCAGCGTGCTGCTCACTGTCCGGCTGGGTGTCTGGTTTAGGCTCCTGCTTCGCGGCGGCCATGGAACGTTTGTAAGCCGCAAGCGCATCGTCGACAGATTGTCCGCGGAGCAAGTCTCGAACAAAAGCTGCTTTGCGGGCCATTTGCTGGTAATGCGCGTTTTCAGGCTCCGATCGAACCGCCCGGTCGTATGCCTCGCAGGCTTCGTGTGTCCGGCCCAACTGGTAACAAAGTTTTCCAAGGTTCGCCGCAATGGCGGCGCTGTTGCGCCGAGTTTGGTCGCGGTTTCAAGGCTCTCGATGGCCTGGGCATATTCGCGGCGCTCTTCCTGAAGCAACGCAAGGCACTCCCATACGGCGCTGGACTTCGGGGCCCGCCGCAAGGCGGTGCGATAAGCGTGTTCACAACCCTCGAGATCGCCAGTCTTCTTTTTGACCAGGCCCAGCAATAGCCAGGTGTCCGGCTGTTCGGGAGAAATCGCTAAAGAATGCTGCAGGCAGGCCGCCGCTTCGGTGAACGAACCGGCGCAATCGAGCGCTGTGCCGTAATTGGTCCACAGAGCGAAATTATTCGGAGCCAAGGTGACGGCCAACCGGAACAAAGTGGCGGCTTCGGCGAATCGGCGCTCCAGAAAAAATTGCTGGCCCAATCGCGCGAGCGCCTCCGCCGGCGGCACGGCCTGCTGCAGCAGGGTTGCAAAGCGCGGATCGGCGGAAGCCAGCGAGCGGATGGCGGCGGAAACTGTTTCCGCATCCGGCAAGTCCGGCAAGACCGAGGTCGAATTGCCGCCAGATGTTTTCGCTTCCGCCAGGTTTTTCTCGGGGATGGAATTCATGCTCAGAAAATGGCGCGCCCGGAGAGATTCGAACTCCCGACACCCTGCTTCGAAGGCAGATGCTCTATCCAGCTGAGCTACGGGCGCGCGGATGGCGAGTATTGTACGACTAGAAAGAGAAATTAGAAATGCGGCAGAAATATGGTTGGTGCCGAGCTTGCTCATACTGGCTCACGGCAGAAAATGCGAAGGAAATGCTGGGTTTCGGCGTTTCGCTGGTACTGCGAGACGCTTAGCAGGTACTACAGGAGACTTTCGCCAATCTCAGGGGTATCGCCGGATCGAATCAAAATGGGCGTTCGGCTAGGCTCGCTGTTAGTGCGTGGTGCGGAAAATGACGCATCCGAAGAAAACAAACTGGGAGTTCGAGGATCAGGAGGTGTCATGAAGAGCAAGATAGGGAAATTGCTTCTGGGGTCAGCGTTAGCGGTTGGGCTAACTCTTCCGGTCGGAACAGCCACATTCGCCGATCACGACTGGGGGAATGATTGCCACCAGCGATTGGAGCGCGACCGCGCCCGGCTTGACCGGGACGTACAGCGGCGTGGGGAACATAGCCGCGAAGTCGATCGCGATCGTGACCGCCTGGAATCGGACCGGCACTGGTGCCGAGACCATCACGCCGATTGGGATCACAGCCGCTTCGACTTCGGCATTTACATTCACCCACACTGAAAAGCATAACCTATTAATTTCCGGGCCGGGTCGCTTTGGCGATCCGGCTTTTTTTATGCGGCTGCCTGAATTGGTGAGGCGTGTGAGACGGCGGTTCAGCGCTGAGACAAGCGGCGCGAGATCTCGCGCTCGAAAGACGGGAAGTAGCGCGCGATAATCATGAGATCGAAACTGCGGAGGATGGATTCCTTTGGTTCGTGCTCGAGCAGAAATTCAAAAGACATCTTCAGCAGGTCGGCTTCACTGATCTTTCCTGAAATGATACCTGAAGTGATGCGTTGATAATCTTTCGGTTGCACGGTCACCAGGTGCGATGTTTGCGTTTTGCCCTCGGAAACGGTGACGCGGAATTCGTTTGCGCGCGTGGGCTCGATGGAAATCTGTGCCGCCATCCGATTGACTCCTTTCGTCGTTCCTCCTGCAAAGTTTAGCCAAACTGCTCCGGCGAATTACAGGAATCTTCGCACAGGAGCGCGCTTCTGCTGCGCGGGTCGCGCTTGGCGAGCCGGGTGGGTTACAATGCCGCGGGCCAAGTGCATTCGAGCGCGGTCGAATCGACGTGCGCGGAATGCGGGAGGAGCATCATGCGATTCAAATTGGCAGGCGTGGCGATTCTCGGGCTCGCGGCAATGGCTGCGGCACAGACGGCGACTGCGCCGGATCTGCACTTGCGCGGAGACAGGTTCAAGCCGTTGATCTACGCGGAATTGAATCCGGAGCAGAAGAAACTGGCGGACGATGTGCTGGCGGGCGATCGCGGCACATTAAACGGGCCCTACAACGTGTTCCTGCGCAGCCCGAAGATGGGAAATCTTGCCCAGGCATTCGGAGACTACACGCGGTTTCACTCGGCGGTGCCGAAAAAACTGAACGAGTTCGCCATCATCATCACGGCGCGCTACTGGAATTCGCAATACGAATGGCTGGCGCACAGCAAATACGCGGCGGATGCGGGACTGGGCGCGGACACGATTGAGGCGGTGAAGAACGGGAAGCGTCCGCCGGCGATGAAGCCGGATGAAGAGGTGGTCTACAACTTTTGCAACGAGTTGCTCGATAGCAAGCAGGTCAGCGATAAGAACTTTGACGCGGCGAAGAGCCAGTTGGGCGAACAGGGTGTGGTGGACCTGATTGCGGTGATGGGCTACTACCACTTGGTGGCCATGACGCTGAATGTGGACCGGTATCCGCTGCCAGCGGGCGCCAAGGCGGAGTTGCAGCCGCTGAAGTAAAGACCGGTGAGGCGGACAACGAAGAGAGAGCCTTCGCTGCGCACGGGGCGAATCGATAGAAAAGAAAATGCAGATCCCTCGACTACGCTCGGGATGACAACGTAAAAGAAAGAGACGTCCCTCGACTCGCTCCGTTGCACCGCGACTCTAACCGGTTCGCAAACCGCGCTCGCTTCGGGATGACACGGTAAAAGAAAAATCCAAGAGGGATCCTTCGCTGCCGCTCAGGATGACGGGCGTAAATCGACAGCAAAAGAAAATGCAGGTCCCTCGTTCGCCACGCTCCGGCTTTTCTTTACGACGCTTACCGCGTCATTCTTCACGACGCTTACCGCGTCATTCTTCACGACGCTTACCGCGTCATTCTTTACGACGCTTACCGCGTCATTCTTCACGACGCTTACCGCGTCATTCTTCACGACGCTTACCGCGTCATTCTTCACGACGCTTACCGCGTCATTCTTCACGACGCTTACCGCGTCATTCTTCACGACGCTTACCGCGTCATTCTTTACGACGCTTACCGCGTCATTCTTTACGACGCTTACCGCGTCATTCTTCACGACGCTTACCGCGTCATTCTTTACGACGCTTACCGCGTCATTCTTCACGACGCTTACCGCGTCATTCTTCACGACGCTCACCGCGTCATTCTTCACGACGCTCACCGCGTCATTCTTCACGACGCTTACCGCGTCATTCTTTACGACGCTCACCGCGTCATTCTTCACGACGCTTACCGCGTCGATACGGCGACGCTCAGCGGGTCGCTGCCTTTATGTCCACGCGGACGTATTCGTAAGGCTTGTCTGAAATATTCTCGCCCATGTGAGTTACCGGATCGGCCCAGAATGCAGCGCCGGCCTTGCGATGCGCTTCGCCGACTTTTCCGTCCGCTTCGGTTTGCTTCAGATTCTGGTCGGTAATCAGCACCACGACCGATCCGACGGGGTGGTGGTGCATCTTCACCTTGTCGTGCGGCGGGATTTTGCAGCGGATGATCTTCACGTATTGATTCTCGAATTCAAGCTTGTAGTGCTGGGGATCGACGACCAACGGGTCGAGATTCTCCATGCCGGTAAGAGGCAAGGCGCACCAGGCGCAAACCAAAAGCAAAGCAGCGGCGATCGCGAATTTTTTCATGGGTCCTCTCTCTTGGGCACCGGCGAACACACGATGCAAAGGAAAAGCCCGGCGGATCGCCGGAGCCTTTCACGCGGTGAAACTGTATCGTGAATCCGGAACGCGTGAAAGGCCGGGCTTGCGCTGCGGGCAAAAGATGGCGATTCAAGGAACATCGTTAAGGAACTGCGGCGGAGACTTCGCTGGAGTAGCCGCTTTCGGTGCTGCCCGCGAGAGAGGTAACCACGTAATAGAAAGTCTGCGCGGAGGAGACGGTGGAGTCGAGAAAGCCGGTGGTGGCGACCGGGCTCGAGGTAATCAGGTTGTACGGACCTCCGGAAACCGTGCTGCGGTAGACATTGTATCCGGTGACCCCGTCGGACGTGCTGGCAGTCCAGGAGAGGTTCACGGCAGGAGCTATTGCGGCCGCAGCAGTCGAAGTTGAGGCGGTCCAGGAAAGTGTAGATGGAGAATTGGCGGCGTCGCTCGCGATGGTGACGCTGCCGCTGGCGTTTCCGGCGGACGTGGGCGAGTACGATGCGGTAACGGAAATCGTCTGCCCTGGCGAGAGCACCAGCCCAACCCAAAGGCCGGTGAAAGAGAGATTGGGGCCGGCCAGCGAGATGTTCGAGACGGTTACGTTGGCAGTGCCCGAATCGGTGACGTTGAAACTCTGCTGAGCGGTGGATCCAAGCGCCACCGCGCCAAAATTCACGGAAGAGCTTACGGTCAGTTGGCCAGAAGCCGGCCCAGGAGTCGGCTGGGAAGACGACGAGTCGCCGCTTGATGGAGTGCTGCCGCTCGACGTACCACTGCCGCGACGAGTCCAGGATTGGACTCCGACGCCGCTCAGGGGAACGCTGATGGTCCAGCCGTAGTAGGTGGTGAAGCTGAGTGTGTCGAAGAAGTTGGTCACCGCGTTGGGTGTGAACGTCAGGTTAACGGTAAGGCTGGTGCCAGGGGCGATGGTGGTGGGAACGGAAACTCCTGAAACAGTGAATTGTGTGGTGTAGGTGATGATCGAGACGATGGTGAAGGCGGGCCCATTCGCATCGTTCGTCAAGGTAACGGGAACGGATGTGGTCCTGCCCATGCGCAGATTGCCGAAATCGATGGAATTTGGACTTACCGAAAGGTTGGCGTGCGCCGGAGCGACACAGAGGAAAAGAAAACAAAACGGCACAGTAAGACGAATGAGTAGTTTGCGCGCACACGTGTGCATTATTGTCCTCGTAATTGGGCAACCCGATTCAGGCGTTACCTGTGGTTGAAAACGTAAGACAGGCTGGAGGATGCCAACTTACGGGAGGGTAGTACGTGCGTACAACTGACCGGAGGGACAGGGTGGGACCAGTTATTGCGGGAAGGTAATTACTGATCGGCGTACACCACCGGGACAAGCCCCGGTGGTGAGTTAAAACGGATTTGCGGCTGATTCGGTCAGAAGCCCGCTGTTTTGCCGGCGTTCTTGATCAGAACCTCGGCGATGCCATTCACGCCGCTGCAGGCCAGCCAGAGGTTGCCGTCCGGGGTGTGAACCATGTTGCGCACGACGCCGCCGCCGGAAGGGATGACCCAGGTCTGAAACTTTTCCGTGGTGGGATCGAAGCGCACGACGGTGTTCGGGCGCGTGCCGGATTCGCTATACCACACGATGTCGTTTACGACCGTCATGCCGTAGGGACGCGACTTGGGTCCGCCAGGTGACTGCCATTCGGTGGCTTTGCCGGTTTTGGGATCGAAGCGGCCGAGATGTCCGGAGGCGAAATCTGTGTACCAGAGCACGTCGTCGCTGGTGATGGCGATGCGGCGCGGACGAGCAGCGGCATCGGGCAGAACGAATTCGCGGATTTCCATGGTGGCAGAGTCGATGCTGGCGAGCTTGTTGCTGCCGAACTCGTCGAAATAAACGGTGCCCTTGGAATCCACAACCATACCGTAAGGGTTGGCGCGGTTGGTGGGAACCTTCACCAGCTTGATCGCGCCGGTTTTCGGATTCAGGCGACCAACCATGTCGGAGCTCTGCAGGGTGAACCAGAGAATGCCGTCATGATCGAAAACCGGGGTATGCGGATCGGTCGCGTCGGGATCGGGCATGTTGTACTCCGTGACGTCGCCGGTTTTAGGATCGAGCTTGCCTACGTAGCCCGCTTGGTTCGCGGTAAACCAGATGTTGCCATCTTTGTCGGAGACGAGGCCGTGCGGGCCGGAGTGCGGCGTCTTCAGGTGATATTCCTTGAATTCGCTGGTCTTGGGATCGAAGCGTCCGAGAAGGTTTGAGGCGTTGCCTGTGTACCAGACCATGCCGTCGGGCGCGTAGTAAGGATCGTGCGGGCGCGAACCGGGGGTGGGGACAGTCCATTCTTTAATGGTGGCTTCCACATTTCCCGGAAGCACCACCGCAGCGGGCATGGGCTTTTCTGGAAAGCTCTTGGCCAGGTAGTCGACGACGGTGGGCATCTTGTCTGGCGTCAGCTTGGCGCCGTTGGAAATCATCTGATTGACCATCAACTGCCAGCCATCGTGCGTGTAGCCGGAGGCCACGATGCGATCGAGCGTATGGCACTTGGTGCAGACGGATTGGACGATTTCTCTGCCTTCGCCGTCCGGTAGCTGGACCGGGTTTTGCGACTGCGGCGCTTGGGCGAAAAGGACAGGGCTAATAACGGTGGATGCGGCCAGGGCAATCAGAGATTTCGTCCACATAAGTTCGCTCCGGGCAGAAAATGAACTGCTAGATTCGACGTTTTGGGCCCGTACAACGTTTCAGGCCCGTATGCTTCAGGCCCGCGCGCTTCAGGATGGATGTTGCCAAGGCCGATTATATACGTATTTAGTGCCGGGTCTATTCTGGATCGCGATTGTTTACCCGAAGTTTACCTGTCGCAAGGTTCTGCACCAGCTCGCGATCGGCGGAAAGAAAGTCGAGTTCCGGGAGCGATTCGGGCGCGCGCCACTCGATCCTTTCGAATTCCAGATTCGTGACCTGGGCAGAATCGGCGATGGTTGCCGAAAGAAAGATCAATTCGAATTCTTGCGGCAACTCCTTGTACTGGTGGCGCGTGCGGTAGATTTCCGCTCCGATTTCGGCGTGAACGCCTAATTCCTCCTGTAATTCGCGAGCGAGAGCGGCCTGAGGAGTTTCGCCCGGCTCGACTTTGCCGCCTGGAAATTCCCACTTCAGCTCGAAGTTGCGTCCGCGCTTGCGCTGGCAGACCAGAAGCTTGCCTTCACGCCCGATGATGGCTGCGACGACGGTGAGCATCCGAAACCACCTTTCACTCGGGAATGTTGGGATACATAGCTTTCAAAAGCGCTGCGGCGCCTTTGAGCAAAGGCGGACCCGGAGTGTTGAGGAGTTCATCGCGAATGACGACAACCCGGCCAGTTTTTACCGCTGGAACATTTTTCCATAGCGAATTGCGCAAGGCACTTTGCGGTTTCGCGCGGTCACCGGTTGCCGCCCAGGCGAGCACGATCAAGTCGGGTTCGGCGCTGGCGACCGCTTTGTCGGTGACGCGTTGGCCGGCGGGAACGACGGCGAGTCCCCCGGCAAGTTGAATGATTTCGGAGACCCAGGGCGGGGAACTGATGCGCGGATTCGGCCAGGCTTCGCTGTAGACGCGAAGTTTTTTTGTTCTGCGCAACGCGCGGGCTCTCCGATTGATTGCCGCGAAGCCTGCGCGCATTCCGCCGATCAATCTACGGGCGCGAGTTTCTTTGCCGGTGATTTTTCCGAGCAGTCGAATATTCGCTTCGATATCGGCCAGTGAGCGCGGGTTCAAGGCGAGGAAGGCGACGGGCTGCTCCAGAATTGTGGCCACGGTTTGAGCCGCAAAAGGCACGGAGCCTATCAGCAAGGTAGGCCTCAGGCGCATGATTTCGCGGATGTCGAGCTTCCAGCAGTCGCCTACTTGCGGACGCGAGCCAATCTCAGCGACGTCTTTGCACCACTTTGTTACGCCGACGAGTTCTTTTTGCGCGCCAAGAGCGAGCAGGATGGAAGTGACGCTCGGAGCCAGGGAAACGATTCGCATGAAGGATGGCGATCGTTAGGATGTGCGGCGCGAGGCGGATTCGGCGGCCTCGAATTCGTCGAGAACCGTGGCGGCTTTGGTGAGGCTGTCGACGCCGAAGACAAGAATGATCATGGACGAGTCCGGATCGACTCCGCAGTAGGAGTAGTCGATGTTGACCTTTGCTTCGCCCAGTCGCGAGGCTGCGAGGCCCAATTCGCCGGGGCGGTTCGGCACCCGAACGACGGCCACGTCGGTGACCTCGAAGATCATACTCAGTTCGCCTAACACGGCCTTGGCTGTGGGTACATCGTTTACCAGGAAACGGGAGAGGCTTTCGCCTTCCTCCACGTAGGACTGGAAACCCAGAATGTTTACGCCACGCTCGGCGAGGGTGCGGAAGCATTTGCCGAGCGAGCCGGGTTTATCTTCGATGGTAACGGTAAGCTCTTTCGCTCTGGCCATTGTGCGGGACCTCTCGCTCTCAGGTGATGATACCGGAAGACGAGGCGAGGGTGGATGGCCAGTTAAATATTCGCGGGAGCCGATGCGACGGCGAAGAGAGATCCTTCGCTGCGCTCAGGATCACGGCGAGTGCTTAGAGGTATCGTCGTAATCCGATACGTGGAAAGTCTCGCGGGAAGAGCACCGCGAGCGGTAGGGCGCTGCGCGCCAGTTAGTTCCCAGCGCTTCCGGCGCGCGACATCTCTGATCGCCGCTAACCGCGGCGTCAGAGCGCGCCTCTCGCGCTGGGCTACATTATGCCGCTCCTGACGGAGCTGGGCGTGGGCCTGCGACGCACATTCTTGTGGATACAGCCGATATCAAATACAGAGTGAGAGGATATCGGAGTTGGCCAGACTTGGCGCGGGACTATTGCTGCGCTTGACGGCTGCGCAGCGGCGTGTGAGCATTCGCCGCACGGCCCCTACCTTGCAGACCTATAAGGAGAATCGCATGTCACTTTATCTCACCCAGGTCTCGTACACCCAGCAGGCCTGGCAATCGTTGATCGAAAATCCCCAGAACCGTTTCGAAGTCGTACGCGCGGTCGTCGAAAAACTCGGCGGAAAAGTTGTCAACGGATGGGCGGCCTTTGGCGATTACGACGTGATTCTGATTTCGGAGATGCCGGACCAGGTTTCCGCCGCCGCGTTTGCCATGGCCATCGCGGGCGGAGGGGCGTGCAAGAACATAAAAACCACGCCGCTCTTGAGTATCGCGGAAGTGCAGGAAGCATTAAAGAAGGCTGGCGGATCCGGATACGGATTCGGGCAAAACGCGCAGACGGCCAGCGCGTAATAGCTTTGAGCCAAAAAGAAAAGCGCGCCGGCCAAGAACAGCACCGGCGCGCTTTTCGCTTTGAGCTTTGTTTCTGATTACTGAGCCGCTTCCACCTTCTTGAGCTGCGGCTTCGGAACCTGCCAGATGATTTGCGAATCATCGGCGCCATGCGGGAAGTACTGCGTGGACTTCTTCCCGGACGGCTGCAGGATGATATCCGCGCGGCGGTTGTAAGCCAGCCAATCATTGTGCTTGGCGGTCTTGGTCTTGAAGCGCTTCGGCGGCGGCATCTGCGGGTTCATGCCTTCGAGGTTAATTACGTCTTCCTGAGGCAAGGGCCGCTCTTTGCCGTACGCCGCCGTCTCAACCTTATCCGCAGCGACGCCCTGATCCACGAGGTACTGCTTGATGCGCTCGACGCGGCGTTCGCTGAGGTCCTGGTTGAAGGGTTTTGATCCGCGAACGTCCGCGTAAGCCTCGACGGAGAGTTTTGCGTCCGGATCGTACTCAAGATACTTCTTGAATCCCGCGGCAGTGGTAGCGAGCTCAAGCTGCTGGCTCTTCACCAAGCCGACGTCGGGGTGCTTCTTGTCCGGATAGTCGGTGGGGTAGAAGATGCTCTGCAAGGTGACGGTCGGAATCGGCTCAACCGTTCCAGTGATGTGCAGGGAAGCAGTCTGAGTGGAGCTGCCGCCGCAAACGTTGGTGGCGTTCAGCGTGTATTGCTTGTTCTCGTCGATGGTGCGCGCCGGCTGGCCCTCAGGCACTTGCGAAGTGTCGGAGGGTTCCGGCTTCACAGTCTGCGATCCGCTGGGCTGCACATTGCCGCCAGGGAGTTGAGGACCCTGAAGAGTCACGGTGCTAGCGTTCGAAGTGTTCCAGGTGAGCGTTGAGGAATCCTGCGTGAGAACTTTCTCCCCGATCTTGCGGTATTTCAGATCTGTGGGATTGGCGCTCAAGCTGGCTTGCACGGCGGTGTTCACATTGACCGTGCCGGTGCCCTTGACGCTGCCGCCCGGGCCTGTGGCCGAGTAGTCGTAGGTGGTCGTGGCGTGCGGTTCAACTGTTTGGTTCCCGCTGGGTTGCACGGCGCCGATGCCGCTGATGTTGGCGTCGACTGCGTCGGTGCTGGTCCAATTCAGCGTGGAAGTCTGTCCGCAATTGATGTTCGCCGCCGAGACGTTGAAGTTGCCCGTTACCGGAGCGACGACCACCTCAGCGCTGGCGGTTCCCGCCTTGAACCGCGGCAGGGGACCCTTCAGCTTCGCGCCACGCGGCCAGTCGACCGTCTTCATCTTGCCTTCCTTATCCGCATAGATGACGGTCTTCTTGTTCGCTTCCACCTTTACGTCGCCCGACCACACGGTTTTGTCGCCGTGCGTGATGGTCAGGTGATGTGTTCCCGGCGGAAGCAGCAGATTCTGGTGCCAGAGAAAATCGTTGTTGAACTCGTCCACGTGCCCGACGAAATAGTCAGGCTTTGTGCCGTTGGACAGGACGGCCGCTCGTGGATCGCCCTCGATGATCACAAGTCCATAAGGACCGGCGACGGGGGCGCCGTAAGCCTGGAGCGTCACTTCGAGTGGCGTGGACTTGCCCGCGTCGATGTTGACGTCGCGCGTCTCCATCTTGTACCCATAATTCACGACTACGACCGTGTGCTTCCCGGGAGGCAGAGTTATGGACTGGCTCCCGTCACGGATGGCTTTCCCATCTACGAATACGTATGCCTGTTTCGGACTTACCTTTACTTTTAGCTTTCCATCCTGTGCGAAAACCGCGGTCGAGCAAAAAGCCGTTGCTAGAACCAGGGTGAGGAGATATCCGAGTCGTCGCGTCTGCATTGTCTCTCCTGATTGTCGGTAGGCAGTTAAAAGGAACGGCTCCCTCGCGCCCTGACGAGGGAACAGTGGCTGGACAAGAACTAAAGTAACGTCGTAAGCCTCCGCCTGTCAACGAGATTCAGAGAAAATGCGGGAGAGGCCTGCGTCACTTTGAGACAAGTTGAAGGTGAGATAGTCAAGCTTTGCAACAGGCTCTATACTTGGCGAAATGTTCAACGAGACGCTTCTCGACCATTTTAAGAACCCGAGAAATGCGGGCGATTTGCCGGGCGCAAGCGCGACCGTGGAAGTAAGCAATCCCGTTTGCGGAGACGTGCTACGGCTATCGGCGCGCGTGGAAGAGGGACGGATTGCGGAAGCGCGCTTCAAAACGCAGGGTTGCGTAGCAGCAATTGCGGCAAGTTCAGTACTGACAGAACTACTGAGAGGGAAAAGCGCGCGCGAACTGAAGTCGATTACTCCCGAGGAAATTTCGTCGGCGCTTGGCGGGCTGCCTCCGGCGACATTTCACGCCGCGCAGCTTTGCGAAGATGCGGTGAAATCGCTCGCGGCGAAAATGGGCTGAGGGACTTCGATGCCGCCCTAAGATTTACTTTCGCAGCGGCGCTGCGCTAGCTGGTTCTCTCCAAAGCTTTCTTCAGCGCGTCCGGATTGTTCAGATTCAGAATAATGCCTTCCTCGTCGGTGGGAACTTCCAGCAGATCGCTCGCGTGATTCCAAACGACTTGCCTCGCACCAACTTCAGGCGAAGCCGCCAGGATCTCGGCGTAAAGGCTCGAGCGGAAAATCAGCGGATGGCCGCGCTTGCCGTTATAGGCGGGCAGAACGATTAATTTCCCGCTGGCGTCGAATTCAGCGATGAGCCGCGCCACAAGTTTGGCGGAAACCAGTGGATGGTCCACGGGGCAGAGAATCAGCCCTTCTGTTTCGCCGGGCGGCAGGCTGCGAACGGCGGCTTGGATGGAAGATAGCTGGCCCTGCTGCCAATTTTCGTTGATAACGACAATGGATGGATCGAGACCGAGCTTCTCGCGAATATTTTCCGCGCCCGCGCCAAGCACAATCCTTCGCATGCCGATGCGCGGATGCGTGGTGACTTCGATGAGATGTTCGAGAAAAGTATAGCCGCGATAGGGAAGAAGCGCTTTGGGGGATCCCATCCGGCGGGATTCGCCCCCGGAGAGAATTGCGGCGGCGAGCATTAGTGGGGCAATCAGTCCGTATGCGCGAGAGCGGCGGCTTCGAAGAGTTTCACCGATTTGTGCTGCAAGCCCTGCGCGGCGTTTCGGCGCACGGCGATGAGTTCCGCGGTGATGCTCACGGCGATTTCTTCCGGCGTGAGCGCGCCGATTTCGAGCCCGACGGGCGCGTACACATGGTCGAATTTCTCCGGCGAATAGCCTTCCTTCTCGAGCGCCTTGTAGACGGAGATCACTTTGCGCTTGCTGCCGATCATGCCGATGTAGCGTGCGTTGGTGTTGACGGCCCAGGCCAGCACGCGCATATCGTCCTTGTGGCCGCGCGTGACGATCACCACATAGCTCGAAGAATTGGGCTGAATCTTCTCGAAGGCCTCTTCGTAGGTGGTGTAGAGCTCATTGGCCATTGGAAAACGTTCTTTGTTGGCGAAGGCTTCGCGGTCGTCGATAATGCCGATAAGAAAGCCGGCGGGCGCGGCTACGCGTGCCACAGCCGTTGAAACATGGCCACCGCCGAAAAGATAAAGAACGGGCGGAGGCAGAATTGGTTCCACGAAGATCTCCAGAGTGCCGCCGCAGATCAGGCCGGCGTCGTAGGCAGCATCATGATTCAGGTTGAAAGTCATTTTGCGCGGCTGCTCGGCTTGAATCACTTCCTTGGCCGCGGCCCACACTTCGGCCTCGACGCAGCCTCCGCCGATAGTCCCGGAAATAGAGCCGTCTTCGCGGACCAGCATGCGGGAGCTTTCATAGCTGGGGATGGAGCCGTTCGTGTGCACAATCGTGGCGAGCGCGGCCCGCTGGCCGGCTTTCCGCATGCGCACGATTTCTTCGAATAGGTCCATAGAATCTAGTTAATTACAAGGTTACGTCGCTGGCCAGGGTGTGTCAATTGGCAGCTCGATCCCTTGTCGCCTGATTTTGCGGCGCTTGCGTCACACCTCCCGAACGTCAAAGAAGAGCATTTCAAGCGACGCCAGCGATTGCGCATGTGCCGCAGCCGCTTGCCCTTCGGGGCTGGCGAAGGCCTTTTGCATCTCGGCGGCGTTGTCGAATTCCAGCAGTGCCGCGAGATGAATTTCGGACTTGCCCATGGGATTCAAGACGGGCCCGTGGCTCACTTCATATTTTCTGACTCCGGGAATCTTTTTCGCCATGGGTACATGCACGTCGAAATATTCCTTGTCGAAGGCGGCGGTATCTCGAGGAGTTTTATAAAGGACGATAGTTGAACCATGGGCATTCTCCTTTTTCGTGCGGAAACGATGGATTGTGGCGACATCATAGCCCACTTCCACCTGTGTTCTCGCGGATAACGGACCGCTTCGGTGGACACACATTGAGAAGGGATGCTACCTTCGCGGTTCCGAATTTTTGTGGAAAGGAAGACGAGCGGATGAAGGCGGTCATATTTTCGCAGCACGGTGGGCCGGAGGTTTTGCGCTACACGGACGTAGCCGAGCCGGCGATTGGATCAAACGATGTGCTGGTGCGCGTGCGGGCCTGCGCGCTCAATCATTTGGATATTTGGGTGCGGGAGGGGATGCCGGGAGTGACCATTCCGCTGCCGCACATTGGAGGATGCGACATCGCAGGTGAGGTGGCGAAGGTTGGCGGCGACGTGAGCAACGTGCACGTGGGCGAGCGCGTGATGCTGGCGCCCGGCGTTGGGTGCGGCCACTGCGAGCAATGTCTTTCAGGTAAGGACAATCAGTGCCGGAAATATACGCTGCTTGGCTATATCTACGACGGCGGATACGCCGAATACGTGAAAGCGCCCGCGGTGAACGCGCTGCCCATGCCCGCGACACTTTCCTTTGAGGAAGCCGCGGCGGTGCCGCTCGTGTTTTTGACCGCGTGGCACATGCTGATCACGCGTGCGCAGCTCAAGCCGTCGGAGGAAGTATTGATTCTGGGCGCGGGAAGCGGCGTGGGCAGCGCGGCCATTCAGATCGCCAAACTTACTGGTGCGCGCGTGATCGCCACGGCGGGATCGGAGGCGAAGCTAGCGAAGGCCAAGGAGTTGGGCGCCGATGAATTGATTCTGCACTCGAAGCAGAACATTGCCGACGAGATCAAGCGCATCACCAATCGCCGTGGCGTGGATGTGGTGTTCGAGCACGTGGGGCAGGCAACGTGGGAGCAAAGTATCCGTAGCATGGCGATTGGCGGGCGGCTGGTTACCTGCGGCGCCACCACCGGATATGAGGGGAAGATCGATATTCGTCAACTGTTTGCGCGGAACCTATCAATTCTGGGCACCTACATGGGAGGGAAGGCCGAGCTGTTCGATGTGATCGAACTCGTGCGGCAGGGAAAGCTCAAACCGGTGGTTGATTCGGTGCTGCCGCTCGATGAGGCTGCCGCTGCGCAGGAGCGATTGGAGAATCGCGAACAGTTTGGGAAGATTGTGCTGAAGGTGGCGTAATGCGAGACCGCACCCGTGATTCGCGCAATGCGGGGCTGCGGGAATCGCGGATCGAGTCCGATAAAGACAGAGGAGACGATGGAAAAGCGTAATCTGGGACATTCGGGGCTGCTGGTTTCTCTGGTCGGGCTGGGCTGCAATAATTTCGGTCAATTTATCGACTTAGAAGCGTCGCGTAGAGTAATCGACAAAGCCATCGAGCTGGGCATCACGCTCTTTGATACTGCGGACCTTTACGGCAATCGCGGCGGCTCGGAAACCATGATGGGGCAGATTCTCGGCGACCGCCGCAAGGACATTATCCTGGCGACGAAGTTCGGCATGGCCATGGACGAAGCCGAAACGCTCAAAGGCGCGTCGCGGCGTTACATTTTCTCGGCGGTGGAAGCGAGCCTGCGGCGGCTCAAAACCGATTGGATCGATCTTTACCAGTTGCACCAAGTGGATCCGCTGACGCCGATGGAAGAAACGCTGCGCACGCTCGACGATCTGATCAAGCAGGGGAAAATGCGCTACATCGGAATTTCCAACCATCCCGCGTGGAAGGTCGCGGACGCGGAGTGGATTTCGCGGCAGCACAATCTGAACCATTTCGTCTCCTGCCAGGACGAATACAGCCTGCTGGCGCGCGCGCCGGAAAAAGAATTGATTCCGGCGATGAAGAAATTCGGACTCGGCATGCTGCCCTATTTTCCGCTGGCTTCCGGGATGCTCACCGGAAAGCACAAGCGCGGCAAATTGTCGCAAGGAACGCGGCTGGAGACGGCTCGCTTCGCCCATCGCTTTACCACGGACGAAAACTTCGCCATCGTCGAGAAGCTTGCGGACTTCTGCAAGAAGCGCGGCCACACACTGCTGGAACTGGCTTTCAGTTGGCTGGCGGCGAACCCGGTGAATTCGAGCATCATCGCCGGCGCGACGAAACCGGAGCAGCTTGAGCAGAACGTGAAAGCCGTCGATTGGAAGCTTACGCCGGAGGATTTGTCGGAGATCGATACGCTCACCGCGAGGGCGTGATCAAGGGCACGTCTGCGGCATTCAGGTAAGCGGTAGAGGAATCGTCACACGAAGAGAGATCCTTCGACTCGGTGTGCAATCCTTATCGGATTGCACAGAACCCTCGCTCAGGATGACACCGCAAAATAAGGTTGCGTTGAATTAGAGATTGCGGCGCCTTCGTCCAGCGGCATAAAAGCCCACTGCGCCGCAAAACCACACTGCGTGTCATCCCGAAGCGAGCCGCGCCCGGTGAGGGCGCAGAAAAAAGAAGTTGCGACCCGACGAGGGTCGCACGTTGTTCAGCGAGTCGAGGGATCTCTCTTCGTGCGAAGTCATCACCGCGCAAGAAGCAACGCAGAGGTTTTGCCCTTCAGCCGCCGCGAACCTACAAATTCAAATGGCTGTACTTTTCCGCGACGCGCGCGCGGTCAAACGCCTTGGCGGGCGTGCCGCGATGCGGATTGGCCCAGCGTCCCGGAATAGCCAGGCCGCACTTCGGGCACGCGCCATTCTTCAGGCGGTTCTCCTCCACATCATGCCAGGAGCGTCGAATCAGCAGCGTCCCGCATGACGGGCACGACGTATTCGCCGCATCACTGAAAATATTCCCCTCGTAGACATAGTGCAGTCCCACTTCACGCGCAATGTTGCGCGCGTTGTGCAGCGTCTCCGGCGGAGTCTTCGGCTTGTCCCGCAACTTGAAATCCGGATGAAACGCGGTGAAGTGCAGCGGCACGTCCGGTCCAAGATGCTCCATGGTCCATTCGGCGAGCTTTCGCGTTTCGGCGGGATCGTCGTTCAGCGTCGGAATCATCAGGTTGGTCATCTCGAACCAGACGTTGGTCTCGTTCTTCAGCCACTGCAGCGTTTCGAGCACCGGCTGCAGGTGCGTGAGCGTCACCTTGCCGTAAAAATTCTCGGTGAAGGCTTTTATGTCGATGTTGGCGGCGTCGACGTGGTCGTAGATGTCGTGAAACGCGTCATAGGTGATGTAGCCGTTCGACACCATCACCGTGTTGATTCCCGCTTCTTTCGCGGCGGCGCAGATGTCGATCACGTACTCGCCCCAGATAGTCGGCTCGTTGTACGTGAACGCGATGGAAGGGCAGCCGTAGCGAATGGCGAGCTGCACCACGTCCTCCGGCGGAACGTAGGACGACTGCACCTGGTCGGAGCGCGACTTGGAAATGTCCCAATTCTGGCAGAAGAAGCAGCCCATGTTGCATCCGGCGGTGCCCATGGAAAAGACGCGCGTGCCGGGCAGAAAATGGTTCAGCGGCTTTTTCTCGATGGGGTCGACTTGCAGCGCGGCGGGATGCGCGTAGCCCAGGCTGTAAAGCTTGCCGCCTTCATTCTTGCGGATGAAGCAGAATCCGGCCTGTCCTTCGCCGATGTGGCAGTGCCGCGGACACAGATAGCAATGCACTTTTCCGTTGGGCTCGGATTCCCACCAGCGCCCTTCGTGCAGCGCTTCCTGTTTGTCCAGAATTCCAGAATGGGCCATGTTCGTAGCTTGAGTATGTGCCTTGGGGATACTCATGGGATGACGAAAATTAGGCGAAAGTTGCCAAGTCGCCTCCGCACCGGTTGCTCCTACCTTTCGATAAGTGTGTTACCCATCTAGAAGGCCCTTCTGAACGGTTGGTGGGCACCGACTGTCATTAGAGCAGTCGCGTTGTCGGATGAAATATGGCTCGTAAGCGGTGGTACTCCTCCCGGCGGTCGCCCTGACCTCCAGTGCTCAATCGCCCGATTTCGGAGTTAACCCGGAGTTGTCTCAATTGAAGGTTGAAGTCGTTTTATCGCGCCGACCGAGAATGATGAGGCTTCCACCGTTAGTACCAGCTGGGGCATGATCCCTCGAAAACTTAGCAGCACTCCATCACAATAGCCTTGCTGATTTAACGTGAGCCATCCCCAACCAAATGGCTCTCTCATGAAAGTTACCCAGGGCTCCCTGTCACTGACATCGTGTGCGGGAAGTCTGCCGGACGAGTTTGTGAGCGACAATTCGACGCTATCGTCCTCAGCGTTCGCGGCGACTGTGAGAGTGTCTCTCTCGAATGTGAAGACAATCCCACTTAAGCAACGGTCTTCGTAAAACTCCGAAACAGAAGTCAAAAGTTGACCAGCGACGACATGGAATGCTTCAAGCAGAGGTCGCAGTGCGATTCCCGCCTTGATTTTTGGGCTATTCAGTGTCATTAACTGCGCTCCTGTCAGCAGCATTGTACGATGTTCATGGTCAACTCCCGAGTAGTCGCATAACCAGCCGAGTGCCAAGGCACGGCCGCGCCGAAATTAATGCCAAGCACGGGCTTGGGCTTTGCGGCGTTCGGCGACCCAAGCCAGAAACGCCTCATGCGCGCGCGTTCGCGCCACATCAGCGAGAAGAACTTGCGGGCGTCGAGGTCGGCTGCTTCCTTGCCGAAAAACGTTTCAACCCGCCATTGAATGTAAGGCGATGCCCAGGGACGCAGCCGGTAGCCCTTCGTTGTGATCCAGTAGTAGTGCAGCGCGTTGAACACGAGTCGCGTCAGGGTAACACGGCGCGAGAATTTCAGGAAAATCGCACAGTCAAGAGTGACTGTGCCGCCCAAAAAGAAAGGGCCGAACCCGAAGGTTCGGCCCTTTTCTTTAGAGGCAACTGCGCCGCGAGCGCGGCGCGTGAGTCCCCGTGAGTCCGTGAGTCTAAATTACGAAATGGGCGTGCACACCGCCTTCACCTCGGTGTACTGCTCAAGCACCTCGTGCCCCATCTCGCGGCCCCATCCCGACTGTTTATAACCGCCGAATGGCATGGCCGCGTCGAACACGTTGTAGCAATTCACCCAAACGGTTCCGGCGCGCAGCAGGCTCGCGAGCCTGTGCGCTTTCTTGATGTCGCGAGTCCACACGCCGGCAGCCAAGCCGTAGATGGAGTTATTCGCTTTCGCGGCAATTTCCTCGACGCTGCGGAAGGGAATCGCTGTGACCACCGGCCCGAAAATTTCCTCTTTGACCACCTTCATATTTTCGTTGGTGTTTACCAGCACTGTGGGCTTCACGAAGTAGCCTTTGTTGCCTTCGCGCGAGCCGCCGGTGACCGCCTTGGCGCCCTCCTGCAGTCCCGATTCGAGATAGCCGCAGACGCGATTCATCTGTTCCTCGGAAACGAGCGGCCCCATATCGCTGGTGGGCTCCATTCCGGGGCCGATGCGAATCTTGGCGGCTTGTTGCGCGACGCCGTCGACGACCTGGTCGAAAATGTCGCTCTCGACATACAGGCGCGAGCCAGCGCAGCAGCACTGTCCATGATTGAAGAAGATGGCGCTGGCCGCTCCGGGAATGGTGGCCTCGACATCCGCATCGCCGAGAACGATATTCGGTGATTTTCCGCCCAGCTCGAGCGACACTTTTTTCAGATTTCCGGCGGCAGCCTGAAGGATCAGCTTGCCTACTTCGGTTGAGCCGGTGAAGGCGACCTTGTCGACATCCGGATGAGCCGCGAGCGCCGCGCCAGCCGTCTCGCCGTAACCCGGCACGATGTTCACGACGCCGTCCGGAATTCCGGCTTCCTGAATAATTTCACCGAGAAGGAGCGCGGTAAGCGGAGTCTGCTCCGCGGGCTTGAGCACCACGGTACAGCCGGTCGCCAGCGCCGGACCGAGCTTCCACGCCGCCATCAGCAGCGGGAAATTCCAGGGGATGATCTGTCCCACTACGCCAATCGGCTCGCGAACGGTGTAGGCGAGAAACTGCGCCTTTCCGCCGCCCGACGAAATCGGAATGGTGTTGCCTTCGATCTTGGTGGCCCAGCCGGCCATGTAGCGGAAAAGATCGGCGGCGAGCGGAACGTCGGCCACACGCGCCACCGTAAGCGGTTTGCCATTGTCGAGTGATTCGAGTTGCGCGAATTCTTCCAGGTGCTTTTCCATCAGGTCGGCGATCTTCCAGATGGCGCGGCCGCGCTGGGACGGCGTGAACCTCGACCACGGCCCGGTTTCAAACGCGGCGCGCGCGGCTTTTACGGCGCGGTCGATGTCTTCCTTATCGCCTTCGGCGACGCGGGAAAGCGTGTCTCCTGTGGCTGGGTTGTAGGTGGGAAAGGTTTTGCCGGAGGCGGAGTCAACCCACTTGCCGTTGATCAACATTTTGTGCGTTCTTGCCACGAACTGCGAAACATTCTGGTCCATTGCCGGTGCGGATATTGTTGTTGCCATGTCAATTCTCCTTCTCTGCTCGCGCGCAGAGGTGGTTGGGTGATTTTTGGGTCCATCTCCTGGGAGGATTCAAGAGGCTCGATCCCAAGACCCAAGGGCCCACGATGCCCAAAGGGGGTCGGAACTCACAGGAAGCCCAAGCTACTCCCGTGGAGTAAGGAATTCAAGCCACGAAATCCAGCTGGACCTCGTTCCATCCTGGCACGTTTCAAACCGGGGGGGCAGCAGCCAAGCGGCTGGCAATATTATGACCTTGAAGTCATATGCCTCCGATGCGATAATTGGTGAGTGGAATGGGAAATCGAGTTCACCGACGAATTCGGAACCTGGTGGGCCGGTTTGACAGCCGACGAACAGGACTCCATTGCTCAGGTCGTAGGACTTCTAGAAACCTTAGGGCCGCTTTTGTCGCGCCCGTTTGCCGATACGATTAGCGGCTCCCGTCACGCAAACATGAAAGAGCTGCGGGTTCAGCATCAAGGCAGACCATACAGAATTCTTTTCGCTTTCGATCCTCGGCGTTGCGCACTGCTTTTGGTCGGCGGGGACAAAACCGGCAACGACCGCTGGTACGAGGAATTTGTGCCTGTCGCGGACAGGCTGTTTGATGAGCACTTGCAGAAGCTATCGCGGGAGAAGTGACGCGGATATTTGGAGGAAAGCCATGGCGAGGAAGCTTGAAGAGTTGCGCAAGAGCATGTCCCCGGAGCGACGCGCCAGGAACGAAGCGGCCACCAGCAAATTGCTCCTGGCGATCGGGCTCGACGAGTTACGCAAGCTCAAGGAAATTACGCAAGTCGAGTTGGCCGACAAACTAGAAATGAATCAGGGCGCTTTGTCACGCATTGAACGCCAGGCGGATATGCACATCAGCACGCTGAGGAGCATTGTCGAAGCGCTCGGTGGCACTTTGACCCTGCGCGCGGAGTTTCCGACCGGCGAGGCTTACACCGTATCGCTGGCAACGCAGAAAGAGCCGCATCTAGCCACGAAGTGATCGCCTCTTTTTAGGACGCGGGCGAGACCCAGATGCGTTGGGTGGCGGGCTTGCCGAGGTGGATGCGGGATCTGCGATTATTGGCCACGGTGATGGCCATTGTCTCGTCGTATTCGCGCTGATGGACGTGCAGCCGGGCCTCCGGCCGCAAATGCAAATTGTCGAGAAACTCCAGAAATTTGGGATCTTTCTCGTAGACGCGCAGCACTTCGTAGGAATTTCCCACTTCGGCGTCGGAGAGGCGCACCGCGCCGCGCTGGCGGCGCAATCGCGACATCCCGCCGAACAGCGGCACGCCGTGCGGGCAGCGGCTTTCGCGGCCGAAGCGCTTCATCAGCAGATCGGCGACTTCGGGCGATATGCCGTGCTCCAGGCGCTCGGCCTCTTCGTGCGCGCGCGACCATTTTAAACCGATCACGTCGGTAAGCAGCTTTTCGGCCAGGCGATGCCGCAGCACCAGATGCTGCGCCGCGCCCTTGCCCTTGGCGGTCAGTTCGATGCGGCCGCCCCGGCGAATGCGCAAATAGCCGTCGCGGGCCATGCGCTTCAGCGCCGCGGTCACCGCGGGTGGCGTAACGCCGAGGTCTTCGGCAAGCCGCGCGCTGATCGGTACCTGCTCCTCCTGGACAATCTCCCAGATGACTTTCAGGTAGTCTTCCCGCGACGCGCTGGTTTTTTCTCGTGGCATTTAAATAGTTAGGTTCGCTCGGGACCGCTGCAAGAATCGCGAAAGATACTCCGGTCAGATACTTCGCACACATACTATGACGCGCGATCCGGGCACGCTAGATGTTTCGCGTGGCGGCGTTTCGGATTATTTGCCGGACGAGTGCCCGTTTCGCGCGCCGTTCCGCGCCATCTGGACGAAGTGCTGGTGAACGGCTGTGTCGGATGTGAGTTCCGGGTGAAATGTTGCCGCGAGCATTTTGCCCTGCTGCACCAGCACTGGATGGCCGGCGTCTTCGGCAAGAATTTCCACGCCCTTGCCGACCGAGTCGATGATGGGCGCGCGAATGAACACCATTTCGAGCGGTTCCTTATGCAGCTTGGTGCGGCCTTCGTGGACGTCGCTCGCGAGCTGGCGGCCGTAGGCGTTGCGCAGCACGGAAATGTCTATGAGGCCGAGTGAGGCTTGCGCCGGGCCGTGAACTTCGCCGGCCATCAGAATGGTTCCGGCGCAGGTGCCGAAGAACGCGCCGCCGTTTGCCGCGAATTTCTTCAGCGCCTCAAAAAGGCCTTCTTCGGTCATCACCTTCAAATGCGTGGTGCTTTCGCCGCCCGGCAGAATGATGCCGGAAAGCCCGGCAAGGTCTTCCGGCTTACGCACGAAAACGTGCTCGACGCCGAGGCGGTCGAGTGTTCTGGCGTGCGCTTCGTAGTCTCCTTGAATTGCGACGATGCCGATTTTCATTTCGTGTCCAGTCTTCGAGTCCTGTGTCTGGGCCTTTGTCTAGGTCCTGTGCCCAGGTCCTGTGTCTGGGTCCTGTGTCGGGGCCTACGGCGATGAAAGATTACCAGCCGCGCGTCTGCAGCAAATCCTTTTCTTCGAGCTGCCGCACGTCGAGGCCTTTCATCGCTTCTCCGAGTTCTTCGGATGCCTCGAGCACGACTTTCGCGTCCTTGTAATGCGTCGTGGCTTTGACGATGGCTCGCGCGCGCTTGGCCGGGTCCTCGGACTTGAAAATTCCGGAGCCCACGAACACCGCTTCGGCGCCTAGCTGCATCACCAGCGCCGCGTCGGCAGGAGTGGCGATGCCGCCCGCGGAAAAATTCGGCACGGGCAGCCTGCCGTGCTTGGCCACCCAGGCGACCAACTCGAACGGTGAGCCAAGCTCCTTCGCCTCGTGCACCAATTCTTCTTCGCCCAAAGTGGTGAGCTGTTTCATCTGGCTCACAATCGTGCGCATGTGCCGCACCGCTTCCACGATGTTCCCCGAGCCCGCTTCGCCCTTGGTGCGAATCATGGCCGCGCCTTCGGCAATGCGCCGCAGAGCTTCGCCGAGATTGCGCGCGCCGCACACGAACGGCACCTTGAATCCGTGCTTCCACACGTGATGTTCTTCGTCGGCGGGCGTGAGCACTTCGCTTTCGTCGATGTAGTCGACTTCGAGCGCTTCGAGCACTTGCGCTTCGGCGAAGTGGCCGATGCGCACCTTAGCCATCACTGGGATCGAAACGGTGTCCATGATCTCGCGAATTATCCGAGGCGCGGCCATGCGCGCCACGCCACCTTCTTTGCGAATGTCAGACGGCACGCGTTCGAGCGCCATCACCGAGCAGGCGCCGGCTTCTTCGGCGATCTTGGCCTGTTCGGCGTTGGTCACGTCCATAATCACGCCGCCCTTGAGCATCTCGGCCAGGCCGACTTTCACTCGCCACAAATTGTTGTTCATCAAATCCATGATGCGCTCCTTTTAAGCCCTCGTAAAAGATTGTTCGTCAGGGCTGCCGCTTTCTCAAGCTGTATTTGGCTCAGGTTGTGCTCCGCTTGCGCGCCGCGCGGTCACCGTAATAACGGTCCGCGTCGATTTCGACGAAGCGCCCCTTGCCTCGCGCCAGCACCGCGCCGTCCGCGCTGCGGATCTCTCCAGCGTGAAACAGGCTGCGGCCTTTCTTTTCGACTTCCCAGCCTTCGAGCACAAGGTCCATGTCGACCGGCACGGGCCGCAGGTATTCCACCTGAAGCTCGGCGGTAACCGCGCGCACTTTGCGAAAACGGTTCACCTTGCCCATCACTTCGTCGAGCAGGGTAGCGATAATGCCGCCGTGAACGAATCCCGGACCACCCTGGTATTCCGCGCCGATGCGAAACGCGCCACGAATGCGCTGCGCCGCTTCGTCCAGCTCAAACACAAGCTTCATGCCGCGCGGATTCGCTCCGCCGCATCCGAAGCAGGAATTTTTCGCGCCAGGTTCGAGTCGCATTCATCTCTCGATCGGTCGTTATTGCGCTGCGTGTTGCGTGATGCGTGTTCTAGATCAATGCTACCCGAGCGCCCGCTTCGACACGCGCACCGCGGTGCCGCTTGCGCAGCTCCTGCTTGAGCGTGTCGCCAAGAATGTGAATGCCGCGTGAGATGTTCTTCTCGTCGATCGCGGAAAATCCCAGCCGCAACGTGTTGGGCTGCGGATGCTGCGCGTAGAAATAGCGACCCGGAACAAACAGCACGCCGCGCTCGCGCACGTGAATCAGCAACTCGGCGGCATCGAAGCCCGGTGGCAGGCTTAGCCAGAGACACATGCCACCTTCGGGCTTGGTCCACGAAGTTTCTTCAGGCATTTGCTTTTCAAGCGCCACTTCCAGCGCTTCGAGCCGCTGCCGGTAAACCTTGCGCATGCGGATGAGATGGCTTTCCAGATGGCCCCGCCGGATGAATTCCGCCAAGGCCGCTTGCGCCAGTTGATCGGTGTGCAAATCGGTGGATTGCTTCACCAGCCGCAGCCGCTCGATCACGCTTTCCGGGGCGATGCACCAGCCGACGCGCAATCCGGGGAAAGCGATCTTCGAAAAACTGTCGATCTGGATGGAGTTGCCTGAACGGTCCATGGCCCGCAACGACGGTGTGCGGCTGCCGCGAAAACGCAGGCGCGAATAGATGGTGTCCTCGATCACCGGGACATGATAGTGCGCGGCGATCTCCAGCAATCGACGGCGCTGCGGCACCGGCAGCACGGTGCCGGTAGGATTGTGAAAATCGGGCGTGAGCAAGATGAATTTCACGCGGTTCTGCATCAGCACCGCTTCGAAGGCCTCGATGTCGAGCCCCTCGGCACCTGTGCTGGAGCCTTGCGACGGCGCGTTCACCGGCACGGGCAGCGTGCGAATGCGCGCGCTGGAAAAAATGCGCAGCGCGCCGGGATACGCGGGATTCTCGAGCGCGACGGCGTCGCCAGGGCGGAGAAACGCTTTGCACAGAAGATCGATCGACTGCTGGCCGCCGTTGGTGATCATCATCTGCTCGTCGCGCACGTGCAGTCCTTCGGCGGCAAGCATCTGGATCAGCGCTTCCTTGAGCGGTTCGTGACCGTCCGTCGGGCCAAATTGCAGAACGCGACGGCCTTCCTTGCGCATCACCGAATTGCAGCAGCGCCGGAATTCTTCCACCGGGAAAAATTCCTCGGGCGGACGCGCGCTGGTAAAGGCAATGGCCCCGGGCGGAATGGGTGGCATCAGGCGGCTCAGTCCATCTTCGCCGCGCTCGTCGGCAAACAGAGATTCCCAGCGCAGCGCGCCACCATTGCCATTTTCGCGAGGAGGCGGCGAGAACTGACGCACATCTCCGTTGCGAATGAACGTGCCGCGGCCGACGTGACCCTGGATCAGGCCCTCGGACTCGAGTTCGGCATACGCATTCGCCACAGTCGTCCGGTGCACGCCCAGTTGCCCGGCAAGCTCGCGGCTGGCCGGAATACGGTCCCCCGTGCGCAGTTCGCCGGAGTGCACCAGCGCGCGCAGTTGGTCCCTTAGCTGAACGTACAGCGGGATGTGGCTTTCGGGCTGTAATTGGAGTGGCAGCATTGGCTCATTCCTATAGGCCAATATAGATTACTGGATCAGCCTGTAAAGAGCCAATTTGGCTAGGTGCGATTCTCTACCTCTTCGTCGGAGCTATCGCCATTGTTCCGAGGTAGCGCTCGTCATTCTGAGCCCTGCATTTATGCGAAGAATCCCTCTTCGCTTTTCGTCAGAACGCGACCTCCACCCCGCCACGGTTTTGCCTAAAGGCGTCATCCCGAGCAGAGCCGACGACCCGACAAGGGTCGGAGTCCTGAGCGGAGCAACGCGAAGCGAAGGAGCTCTCTTCAGCGAAGTCGAGGGATCTGCTTCTGCTTTTCGTCGGTTCGCGGCTTCGCCGCGCCGAAAGGGCCGAAAGGAAGGATCTATTGCGTCGCGGATTTTTCGCCGAGCCGCCGCATACGCTCCTGCAGTTTCTTCCGCAGCGGGGAAGGCGCGTTGGGATTGAAAGCCACGAGATACCAGAGCGGTTGCGAGCGGTCGCGGCTCAGGCGCGTGAGCGTGGCCGCGTCGCTGTTCGGATGCCGCGCGATATTTTCGCGAATCGCCGAATAGGGATGATGCGAGAGCCGCGCCAGCGTCTTCGCTGTGACCTTGGGGTGCTCGCTGATCAGCCGCAACAGATAGAAATCTTCCCGCGGAGCCAGTCGCGAAAGCTGGTCCAGCACGTCGGGCTTTACCTCAGCGCTCAGCACCGTGCCGATTTTCTCGTCCCAATTGGGATTGATGCGGTTGAGTTCCTGCGTGCGCGCGTGGATTAACTGTTCGATAATCCGGCGCTCCTGATCGAGACGCGTATTGGGCATGGCGCTGCGCTCCACCGAATCGAGCACGCGCAGCAGATGCTGCCTTTCACCGAAAACAATCTGCGACGTGCGCAGGGTCTTGCCCTTTGTTGGATTACGCACCAAGTCAGAACGTCTCATTTTCCCTCACTCCGCAAAATTTCGAACGTGCGGCTCATCGAACCAAACGCCCGCTAAAAGCCGGACAAAACGCCGCGGGGGTTCGTTCAATTCGAGGCCATATACCGGTTTCGATTTGGGGACTCCGCTGCGTGACCGTTGCTGCTGCAAAGTCACGTTTGCTCCCCACATTCCACAAGGAAAATTATCAATTGGCTATCTCGCAGAGTAAAGGAAAAGCGGGGAAGTTGCCGCCACGGTGTTCCTTAGCAAACAACAGATGGTCCTAGAACTACCTTCGCCTGTGTTTTTTCCTGAGCGGCTTCGCCTGCCATCCGTGTTGGCGCGCTCAAGACGATTCACTGGCCCCAATTCCCGCCGCATTGCCAGGCGCTGTGCTATCTGGCCTGGAAATTGCCGCAGGGTTTGGGTATCGCGTTTCGCGGAGCAAAACGCAAAACAGCACGAACAGCACAATCAGCAACGCGACACAGAAATAACTGCCCTCCGGCCCTACCGTCCCACCTGTGATCCATTGCGGCCCTGCAAAGCTCGCGTTGAACAAATGGCCCACCGCTGCTTGTCCGCTGTCCGCCACGCCATAAAAATACGTCTCGCCCCAATCCCACGCGGCATGGAATCCGATGGCCATCCACAGGTCGCCGGTGCGCCGCAGAAGCAGACAAAATAACAGCCCCACCAGCCCCGCGTTGAAGGCGCCCACCCAGGTTTCACCGCTGTTTCCGTGATGCACGTATCCGAACGCCGCAGACAACAGAAGGGCCGCGGGCCAGAATCCGATTCCGGTTGTCAGCGTAAACAGCGTGTAGCCGCGAAAGAAAAATTCCTCGAACAGCCCTACGATGAGAAATACGGCTGCCCACAGAAAGGCATACTTCCAGAGCGCCGCGCCGTGCAGCGCAAGGCCGTCCAGATGGAACGCGCCGGCTACACGGATTGCGCCCAGCAGCGAGCTCATCGCTAAAAAGCCAATGACGCCTCCAACCCAAAATTTCGCTCCGAATGCCTGACGCAGCGGCAATCCATAGTCGCCCAGCGTGCGCCGTTCCATCTTTGCCATAATCCAGCTGGACAGCAGCACCAGCAGCAGCGGCAAGCCTTCGCCAAAAACAGTCGCGCCCGGCGTGATTTCGCCGCGAAACGGCGCAAGGCGGAAAATACGCAACACCAGGGCCGTCGCTGAAAAGAGTACGGAAAGAATCGCCAGAAAAACCAGCAACCGCCAGCCGGCACGCAATCCGTTCGGCCCATAAAAAACGGGGGACTGTCCACTCCTTGGGAAGAAAAACGGAGACGGGCCGCCGGGCGGTTCAGATTCTGCTGCTGGCGCGGTCGGTTCGTCCATCGGGAAGGTCATTCGGGAAGGCCATCAAAAAGGCCAGCTCTCACGTTTGGGTTGTGAAACCGGCTCAGAATCCCGGCCTATCGCCCAGCGGAGGATAGCATAACGGAAACCGCATCAATGCGGCTGGGTAGCGGGTTGTGGAAGCTCGGGAGTATTCGCAGGGGACTCATCCATCGCGGCAATTTCGAATTTGTTGCGGCCCTTGCGCTTGGCGGAGTACAAGGCGGAGTCCGCCCGGGCCACGAGCTCATCGAACGACATATAGGAGCCGCCGGGGAGCCGCGCGACGCCAAAGCTGGCGGTAACGCGCAGGGTGTTCATGCCGAAGCTGAAGCTTTGAGCTTCGAACAGCTTGCGCACATGTTCCACTGCGCGCACCACTCCATCCTTATCCACGTGCGTGAGAATGATCAGAAATTCCTCGCCGCCGATGCGCGCGCACATGTCGCACCGCCGGATGTTCTCCATCAGAATTTCCCCGAACTTTTTCAGCACGGTGTCGCCCGCGCTGTGCCCGCAGGTGTCGTTGATGTTTTTGAAATTGTCCAGGTCGGCCATGATGGCCCAAAATGAAAATCCGTGGCGCATCGCGCCGCTCAACTGCCGGCCGGCCCATTCTTCCATGGCACGGCGGTTGGGCATCCCGGTCAGGCCGTCGGTCACCACCAGTTGCTCGAGCTGCCGGTTTTTCTCTTCAATTTCGCGGTGCAGCGCGACTGTTCGACGTCCTACACTCGCTCGCGCCAGCAGTTCCTCCGGATGGAAAGGCTTGGTCAGGTAGTCGTCCGCACCGGCCAGCAGGCCGCGCACCACTTCCGCTTTCTCGGAAACTCCCGATAGCAAAATGATGTAGGTATAGGAACCTTTCGATTCCAGCCGGATGCGCTGGCACAGTTCGATGCCGCTGAAGTCCGGCATCAGCCAGTCGGTTATCACCAGCGCCGGACGGTATCGCGTGAAAAAATCGAGCGCTTCCGCGCCCGTTTTCGCGAAAAGCAGCAGATATTCCTCTCCCGGCAGGGTTAATTCAACAAGTTTTCGGGCGACGGGGGAGTCGTCGACCACCAGCACTGTGAACTCGTTGTCCGTGGTCATCGGGGCGTGTGCCAGGTTCGCTGGGCGGACACACGGCCGCCCACTACATCTAGGGTATCTACCCTAGTCACACCCGCCTAGTCGCAGAATTACGGATGGTGCGGAAGTCTTAGTAACCAATTCGTGATTATTTTCGACCTAGATTTGAAAATCGCGGGCATTCGCTTGCGTTCGGCACACTACATAGTCCGCTCTTCGCCAAATCTTTGCCGGCTACTTCCCGCGCTCCGGCTCTTTGCGCCGTCATCCTGAGCGCCGCTTTTGCGCGAAGGATCCCTCTTGGTGTGTCGAATTCGCCGGTGCGTCCCAGAAACAAGCGCCGTCATTCTTAGGGCCGCTGTTCGGCCCGAAGAATCCCTCTTCGTGTGGCGAACCTTGGCAGGCCAACTTATCGCAGGAACGGGTTGTGCGCCCGCTCGTATCCAATCGTTGTAATTTCCCCGTGCCCCGGATACACCACCGTCTCCTCCGGCAGCACCAGCAGCTTTTCGCGGATCGACTCGATAATCTGCGGAAACGACCCGCCCCACAAATCGGTGCGCCCGATGCTCTCGCGAAATAGTGTATCTCCCGCAATCAGCCGCGAAGAATCGTGATCGTGTTCGTGCGCAACCTTCGGCCCCGCCTCCGCGCCCTCGGCCTCATCGCGCCGCACCACCAGGCTGATGCTTCCCGGCGTGTGTCCCGGCGTGTGCAGTACGCCCGCCGCAAACCCACCCCAGCGAACCACATCGCCTTCGCGCACAAAATCTGTGATCTTCGTTTTTGCCGGCGTCGGCACGCCCAGCCATTGCGCTTGCATATCGAGGTGCCGGTACAGCTCCAGGTCCGCTTCATGGATCAGCACCGGCGCGCCGGTAGCCTGATGCAGGCTCGCTAGCCCTCCCACGTGGTCGATATGCGTGTGCGTGCTGAGAATCGCGCGCACTTTCAAATCGTGTCGCTTCAGGATGGCCAGGATGCGCTCGGTATCGTCCCCCGGATCGACCACGATGGCGTCGTGCGTCGTCGCATCGCCTAGGATCGAGCAGTTGCACTGCAGCAATCCCACCGGAATCACTTCGTGAATGAGCTTTGCCGTCATCGCCACGCAGTATACCAGCCCACTGTTTCAGCGCGTCTCCGCCACCAGCGCCCAAAAAGGGCGTCCGGCGCAAATAAATAATTTATTCTGAAATATTCACAAGATATCTGGCGTATAGCAGTTTGGGAATCGAGCGCGAGCCAGGTGTGGTCTGCCCGCCCTGCCCTGCAGGTGCGATGCGCGGCCCGCGAAGAGGCTCAAATGCTCAATATCGGAGGCTTAGAATGAGAACCGCCCGTGCTGTATTCGCAGTATGTCTGACGATTGCTTGCGGCGCCGCGCTGGAGAGTATCGCTGCTGCCAAGCCGCAAAGCCCCGAATACCATTTACTCAAGAAAGTATCTCTCGGCGGAGAAGGCCGCTGGGATTATTTCGAGGTAGAGCCGGGCACCCACCGCGTTTTCATCCCCCGCCGCACGCACATCATGGTGCTGGACCCGGAAGGCAAGGTGCTCGACGACCTCAAGTTTCCGGGAATGGAAAATGCGCACGGAATTGTCTTCGCTCCCGAACTCAAGCGGGCCTTCACCACCAATGGCGACGACAAGTCCGTGACCATCTTCAACCCCGATACCTTGAAGCTGATCGAGACAGTCAAGCTGCCGGACCGCGCCCCCGACGGCATTCTCTACGACCCCGCCTCGAAGCGCGTCTTTACCCAGAATGACGACCCAAACACGGATGCCACCGCGATCGACGCCAAAACCGGGAAGGTCCTGGGCAATATACCGCTACCGGACAAGGCGGAGACGGCTCAGGCCGATGGCGAAGGGCATGTTTACGTCAATATCGAGGACAAAGCGGAGATGACCGAGTTCGACTCCAAAACGCTCAAGGTGTTGCACACTTGGCCTCTCGCTCCCTGCAAAATTCCCACGGGCTTGTCCATCGACACGGCTCACAAGCGCCTCTTTGCGGGTTGCCGCAGCGGCGTGGTTGCCGTTGTGGACTACACAAACGGCAAGGTGGTCGCCACTTGGCCGATCGGGCAAGGCGTCGATGCCACCCGCTTTGATCCCCAGACGCAACTCGTCTTCGCGTCCTGCGGCGACGGCACTATTACCGTGGCTCATGAGGACTCGCCCGACCGCTACACTACAGTCCAAAAGATCACCACCGAGCCCGGCGCGCGCACCATGGCTCTCGACGAGGGCAATCACAACATCTACACCGTCACCTCAGATTTTGGTCCTGCGCCAGCGCCAACCAAGGACGAACCGCATCCGCGCCCAACCCCGATCCCCAGCACTTTCCGGATGCTCATCTACGGCCGGTGATGTGAGTCAGCGCAACAGGCTGAAAACCAGTTTGTGATCTACCCACCACCGCGGCGCACATGAGCGCCGCCTGGACTCCTGAATTCACCACACACCTATCACGAACGGGTGCGTGCTGAAAATCGCGCGCACCTCCAAATCGTGACCGTGGTGTCTGCAATCACACTCTGGCCTGCTAAAGTTAGCTCTCGATCATGCAGGAAATCACCGCATCCGGGAGGCGTCCATGACGCAAGCCGGGAAATCACTCTGGTCGCGCCCCTGGCCAGGAATTCTACTGCAAGGAATTCGTCCACGCTGCGCGCACCACCGCTGACGGGAATCACGTTGGTCGTCGTCATGATAATTTCTCGCATCCAGCCCGCATGGATCATTGCCCTTCACCGTTTCATCGAAATTTCGGTGGGCATCGCCGTGGGCCTGCTTCTAACCGCCGTCTAGCCCGAAGCGGAGGCGAAAGAGAACCTCAGCGGGATGCCCGTGGCTAATTCCTGATTCGCGCCTCCCGTAAAACAGTAAAGCATCGCTTTATATGGACGGTAATCCGACTAATCAGGCTCTACGGACAAATCGTGATAAATTCAGCTTCACGTTTCGTAAGAGATGCAATTGAAAACAGTATCTCAGACGGCAGACCGAGATGGGACGCCACATCCCAAAGTGGAGCTGCCCGGCACCACTATTCCCCCGCACTGGAAGCGGTTTGAATTGGAATCGCCTCATGCGCCTCGTTTGGAACCAATTGTAGATGAGGTGTGTTATTTGGCCTTGAACGGGTTCGTGTGCTTCCTGTGCTGTTCGGGACAGATTGTCAAATCCGAAGTCTCTACACTGTGCATGCATCCAAATGAGGTAACACACAATGAAATTTCCAATCGCTACCGCAGTATTGCTTGTGCTCTTCGGCGCTACCGCTTCGGCGTACGCACGACAAGAAAAAAGCCAGGAAGAGCACAGCCAGGACCAGAAGGCTAAACCCGCAGAACAGAAAGAGAAGCCGGCCCAACAGAACCAACATCAGCAACCGCAACAACACAAGGCGCAACCCGCGGCGCACCAACAGACGAAGAACGCAAAGCCGGCCGAGCAACAGCGCACACAGCAAGCCGCGCATACCGAGAAGCCACAAACACATGCGTCGAATCAGAATCGCACGCAACAAGCTAATACCGGACGAAGCCAGGAACAGGCGCCGCAGAAACATGCTGTGGTCGAAAACAGAGGGGGTTCCCAGCATGGCCGCATTTCTGACGCCCATTACGCGTCCAGCTTTGGCAGCGGACACCGTTTCCATGTGAACCGGGGTGAATATGCTAGCAGGCGCTTCGCCTACGGCGGCTACTCATTCGGATTCGTCGATCCATGGCCCGTCGCATGGGGATACTCAGATGACGTTTACGTGGTTTATAGCGACGGTGGCTATTACATGTATGACTATGTCCATCCCGGCGTGCGCATCTCCATCAATATCCTCTAGCGTTTGTGCACTACCGGATTAGCAAGTTGCCAGTTACCCATTCCTGCGAAAGCTGGATATGGGTATCTGGCAGCCAAATAACAAGCAAGGGACCCAGCTCAATTCTCCGGTCCCTGAATACAGACCACAAACAACGCTCGGCAAATTTCAGAGGAGCAGCTAAAACATGACTCTCCTATTCGTCATCGCGGTCGTGCTAATCGTATCTCTTCTGGGAAGTCTTCCAGTTTGGCCACACAGTAAGAACTGGGGTTATTACCCTATCGGAGGCGTCAGTGCGGTCATACTGATTCTCCTGATTCTATTTTTTGCCAGCCGTTACCGCCTTCATTAAGTCGAAACTGAAGTGTTAGTGCCCCCCGAGCGGCAACTGGGTCAGGCCTTGATTGGCGCCACAGTGGGAAACTTGCTTCCCGGCACTGCAAACTTGGCAAGCCGCGCTGATCGCCCACTATCTCAATTCAGCCCAAACCGATTATTCTGACCTGTGCCTGAAAATTCTGCCAAACAACCCAAGCCTCGGCGCCGCAGAAGTTTTTTCCGATCCTTCGTTCAATGGCTTTTCATCGGGCTGGCGCTTCTTTGGTCGCTTGCTGCTCTCACCCTCGTGGCTGCGCGCTGGATCGACCCGCCCACAACCGCCGTGCACATGGAACGCCGCCTGCAGTCCTGGATTCACCACACGCCCTACCACGAACGATACGTATTCGTTCCGCTCAGCCAAATCTCGCCCGATCTCCAGCACGCCGTGGTCGCCGCGGAAGACGCGCGCTTCTACCAGCACCATGGCTTCGACTGGCACGCCATCCAGCTCGCTGCTCAGGACGATCTGGAAGGTGGACGCATTCGCGGCGGCTCTACCATCACGCAGCAACTGGTAAAAAACCTGTTCTTCGGAACCGGCCGCTCGTTCCTTCGCAAAGGCGCCGAGTTCACACTCGTCCCGGTGGCCGAACTCGTCCTCGGCAAGCACCGCATTCTTGAACTCTATCTCAACGTGGTCGAATGGGGCCCTGGTGTGTATGGCGCGGAGTCGGCCTGCCGCTACTACTACAAAACTTCAGCCCGCAACATTGACCGCCAACGCTCCGCCCAGCTTGCCGCAATTCTGCCCTTGCCCTTGAAGCGGCGCCCCGATCGCATGATTCGCTACAGCGCCATCATTCTGGAGCGCATGCGCCAAATGGGCTGGTAGCCGCGAATCCGACTGTACTTTTGCAAAGAAATTTCCTCGAAGCGTCGGCTCGATGTGAGGGGCTTGGCTCGCAACGGCCACTCTCTGAAGCGGTTATCGGATACGTGATGCGCAGCACTTTGACCCGTGACCTTCATCACCGAGTGTCCAGCTGGACAAATGGCATAAAGGCACCAGCGCGAATTGCGCCCGACTGGGAAGAACCGAGTCGGAAGGAGAATGCCCTTGAACGCCATCACTGTCGCCCCGAATCTGCATCTGCCAGATGCGCACGAAGCCGAAAAAGATAAGGAAATCGCGTCCGCCGGCACTGCTTTATTCCTGGCCGCTTTCACCGTCGTCGTAGGATCGCTCACCTTCGCGATTCTGATCTCCGTATTCCATCTGCGGTTTTAGATATTTCCGGCGAACTCCCGGCAGCAAAAAAACCTGGTTCTCCCCTCCATCGCTGTTGTCATCCGCGTGTCAAAAACTGCGTCTCGTTTCTGTCGTGGCTTCGCTATAGACTGGAAATGAGACTACGTTCACGCGGGGTTACGCATGGATTCCCGGGCAATAAATTCAGCAGAGACAAATTCGCCGCAAGCCGTCGCCGAGACGCCGCTCGCGGAACAGCATCGCGCCGCGGGCGCCACGCTCGCGGAATTCGCGGGCTGTCTGCTGCCGGATAAATTTTCAGACGAACGCGAGGAATATCGCGCCGGGCGTGAAAGCGTCGGGCTCTTTGACACCAACTGGCACGCCATCTTTAGCCTCACCGGACGCGACGCCGTTCGTTATCTCCACGCCGTCACCTCGAACAACGTCAAGGAACTTGCCGAAAACTACGGCATGCCGGCGCTGCTGCTCAATCCGCAGGGCCACATCCTCGCCGAACTCGAAATCTACAGATTGAAGGATAAGGTTCTTGTGCTTTCGCATGCGGCATTTCGCGCCAGAACTTTCGCCACGCTGAAGAAATACATTCTCGGCTCGCAGGTACAACTCGACGATCTCTCGAACGATCTCGGCTCCGTCGCTCTCGAAGGGCCGCGCGCCGCCAGCATCGTTGCGGAAGCCACCGGGCTCGCGCTCACTGGATTCTCGGAATTTGCCGTCGCCGATGTGCAAATCGACGCGGTGCCGTGCCATCTGATTCGCCGCTCGCATTTCGGCGGCGTGGGCGCGGAAATTGTCGCACCGCGCCAGCATCTCCCTATGCTTTGGACGCATCTTGCCACCAGCATTCACTCGCAGCACGGTTTGCCCGTCGGCATGAAAGCGCTGAACGCGCTGCGCCTCGAAGCGGGCATTCCCTGGTTTCCGGTCGATTTCAACGACACGGTTATTCCGCACGAAGCCGCGGTGGAAGGCACGCACATCAGCTTCAACAAGGGTTGTTACACCGGACAGGAAATCGTCGAGCGCGTGCGCTCGCGCGGCCAGGTCAATCGCAAGCGCGTCACTCTGAAATTTTCAACGGCCGAGCCGCCCGCACCCGGCACCAAACTCCGCGCCGGCGGCAACGACATCGGCTATGTGACCAGCTCCGCGTTTTCACCCGGCACCGGCACTGCAATTGGAATGGGTTATTTGCGGCGCGAGCACAACGCCGTCGGAAGCATCGTGGAATTTGATGGCGGTACCGCGGAAGTAACCGGCGGAAAAACCACCGCGGCTTCGGATTGAGCAAGGCGGCAAATGCTCTGTGGAAGCGAGCGGAGAATCGAAGCAGCTTAGTACTTTAAGTTTTTTGCTGCGCGAGCTCTAGCTGCCTTGGTTCTAGCTAGTTGAACCGAGGCCGCCGAACGAAGCTTTAAAACTCCCGCGCGTGGCATCGATTTTCTTCTGCAATTGCATAATCGAATAGACCAGCGCTTCCGGCCGTGGCGGACATCCCGGCACGTACACATCGATGGGGATCACCTGGTTCACGCCCTGCACGATGGCGTAATTGTTGAACACGCCGCCGGACGTGGCGCACGCGCCCATGGAAATGGCCCACTTGGGATTGGGCATCTGCGCGTAAAGCTGCTTGATCACCGGCGCCATTTTTTGCGAAACGCGCCCGGCGATAATCATCAGGTCCGACTGCCGCGGCGATCCGCGAAACACCTCGGCGCCAAACCGCGAAATGTCGTAGCGCGAAGCGGCCATCGACATCATCTCGATGGCGCAGCAGGCCAGCCCGAACGACATGGGCCAGATCGAGCTTCGCCGCGCCCAGTTCACCACTTTATCCAGCGACGCGAACAGAATTCCCTCGTCCTTCAGGAAATTTTCGTCCTCGCCCGGCTTCTCAAGCGTGACACCCTTCGCAAGTTCGACGGCCATGGCCCTGTTTGCTCCTTATGAAACTATTTTGCCCGTTCGCAGCGCCTTTTGCAAAGAATGCTTCGCGCGCGGTAGCCAACGCGCCCGCGTCCCGCGCACCCGCGCAAGCTACTGATTCAGCAAGGGAATGCTTTTGCCCGAAGGCGGCTTCGGCTGCGCCTTCAGATACGCGTAAATATCCGCGAGGTTCTGGTCCGAAATTACTTTTGCTGTGTACGGCGGCATCTGTCCCGAAGGATGCCGCACGTAGCTCGTCATTTCCTCAAGCGAAATCGCCGGTGGCCCGATGCGCGCGCCACCGGTTGAAGTCGATCCTTGCCCTACCGTCCCATGGCATTCGAAGCAGCCATCGGCCATGAACAATTTCTTGCCGTTTTCGGCATTGCCGGTGGCGCCCGCGTCCGTTTTTGCTGCGGAATCCGACTTCGCCGCGGCGTCCGAATTCTGCGCCGCTTTCCTTTCCTGAGCCTTGACTGACACAGTTGCCACCAGCGCCACCGCCAAAAGCATCGCCACTTTTTTGGTTATTTTCATCGTCATATCCGTCTTCGCGTTCATGGCGTCCCTACCGCGGCTGCGTGGTCACATCGATCAGCGCCGGCTCTCCGTTCTTCACCACTTCCACCGCGCGCTTCAGCGCCGGCCCCAGATCCTTCGGATCGGTAATCGGCCCTTGCGCGTGCCATCCCAGGCCCTGCGCCACTTTGGCGTAGTCGATGAACGGGTCCTGCAGCGTGGTGCCGATCCACGCCCGTGTCACGTCGCGATTGTGCCGGTTGGCCATGCGCTGGATGTGCATCACTTCCTGGTGATACGCGCGGTTGTTGTGCATCACCGATAAGCAGCGGGATGCGATGGTGCGCCGCGGTCCACAGCGCGCCCGGCGCGTACATCAGGTCGCCGTCGTTCTGAATGCTCACCGAAAATCGCCCGTACTTCTTGTTCGCCAGCGCCGCGCCCACCGCCGCCGGCGAGTCCATAGCCCACGCCCGCCCCGCCCGCGCCGCCAATAAACTGATAATACTTCTCGAAATTCCACAGTTTCAGCGGCCAGTCGCTCACGAATCCCACCTCCGACACGAGCGACCAATCCTCATTCTTCACCGCGTTCCACACTTCCGCCGAAAGCCGCGCCGTGCTGATCGGGCTCGCGTCCCATCCATACGCCGCGTCGTCGCGCACCCGCGCTTCAGCCTGTTCGCGCGCCGTGGCCAGCTTCTTGCCGCGATCCTGCCAGCGCGCTCTTGCGATCGTCGGTCATCTGCCTCTTCACCGCTTCGATCAGCGCCGGTAGCGTCGCTTCCGCGTCCGCGCCGATGGCGATGTCCAGCTCGGGATACCGCTGCGACGTCCTGATAATTGCTCTTGTCGTACAAATCCCCGGCGGTGATGTTGATCATCTTCGCGCCGTCTTTGCGTCATCGGCTTCCAGCTTCGCGTGATCTGGTCGCGATAGGAGTGCACCGCGCCCCAGAAGTCCGCCACCTCGAGGCCAACGATCACGTCCGCGTTGGCGACCAGCGCCCGCGAGCGGTCCGTATGGTTCAGCGGATGCCGCGACGGAAAATTCATGCGCCCGGCGCGATCGATCACCGGCGCCTGCAGCGTTTCCGCCAGCTCCACCAACGATTTCATGCCCGCTTCGGTGCGCGCCGCGCGGTCCGCAATCAGCACCGGATTCTCCGCCGCCACCAGCAGCCTCGCCGTTTCCGCCACCGCCGCCGAATCGCCCTGTGGCGGAGCCGTCTATCGTCAGCTTCGGAATGCGCAACACTTCTTCCGCCGCAATCGGGCGCTCCTGCAATTCGCTGTCGGCCACGATCACCACCGGCATCATCGGCGGCGTCATGGCGATTTTGTACGCGCGCATCGCCGACTCGGAAAAATGCGGCAGCGAAATTGGCAGGTCGTCCCACTTCACGAACTCGCGCACGATGGCCGCGGCATCCTGCACGCTGTGGTCCCACTCCACGCCCGGCCGGCGCATGGTCGCGTCGATGGTATTGCCCACTATCACGTACACCGGCGCGCGGTCGCAATACGCGTTGTAGATCCCCATGGTCGCGTGCTGCAGTCCCACCGTGCCGTGCGCGAACACCAGCCCCGGCTTGCCTTCGATCTTCGAGTAGCCGTGCGCCATGGCCGTGGCCGACTCTTCATGGCAGCAGGTGATGAACTCGGGCGCCTTGTTCCCGCCGTAGTTGATTACCGACTCGTGCAGCCCGCGAAAGCTCGATCCGGGATTCGCGAAAAGGTATTCGAAGCCGATCGACTTCAGCACGTCCACCATGAAGTCGGAGCCGCTGCGGTCCTCGGTGAGCACGTCCATGCTGGATGGCGGCGCCACTTCCGCGGCCATGGGCATGATCGCAGCCGTGGCGCTTTGCGCCGCGGGAATTGTTGCCGCTTCCGCCGCTGCACCTGCGCTTCGCGGGGAGGGAACTGCGTTTGCTTCCGCAGCGCCGTTTGCCGCTGCGGAACCAGCGATTGCTGCCGCACCCGCTGCCGCCGGATTTACCGCCAGCGCTGCCGCTCCCGCAGCCGCGCCCGCCGCGCTCTTCAGGAAATTTCGCCGGTCGACGCCGTTTCTCTTCGATTTGGCCATCGCTTCCTCCCGCCGACCCGACGAGGGTCGGCGCCCTGAGCGCAGCGCAGCGGAGTCGAAGGACACCGCTTCGTCGCTCGCTTCTTCCGCGGACAGTATCAGCTTTTTCGGGAAGGGGTCAACTTGATGGGACGGCGGAACTAAGGAATGCGACAGAGCTCTGGAGGGCGCCACAGTGACTGACGCGTGAGATGTACCACTTTTCTTCGTTTTCATGGAGTTGCGAAGTGCGCCACGTGGCGACGACTGACGCGTGAGCGCATGTGAGAGACGCGCGGAGCGGAGGAGGAATAGGACGCAGAGGAGGGGCGCTTCGACTCGCTAGGTGCGACCCTCGCGGGGTCATTACGTGCGACTCTTGCCGAGTCGCCAAGCGCGAACCGTTCACTGAGGACGGCGATCTTCGACGGATCGCCAGAGGCGGCGTGGACTTCCGAGATCACGAACCGGCCGGAAGCTTCGTTCGCGAGCTGCGACGAAAAATTGTTCGCCTGGGATTCGCTTTTGCGATTTGAGAGACCCTGAAAATGTGTGTCGAGATAGCGGGTGCGCTTTTGTTTGTTTTCAAGGAGATGCGTGCGATCTATCTCGGCAGGCGTGTCGAGATAGACATGGGGTGCGAGAGGCCGTTTTCCAGCGGCTGGAATGCGATTGTCGCGCCTTGCGTCCTGCTCCCGACTTGTGGTTCGTTGCCACACGCCGGAGGCAGAGTAAAGTAAACCGTAACGAATTGCAAAATAGTAAAACTACGGAGACGAAATGTGACACCGTGGCTTTTATAGCGCGGAAGCGGGAGTCGGGAGTGGGTGCTTCAAACTTCCGATAGCCCGATTAAGCAAAAGGAGTCAGATCAAAGCGGGGGCCAATTTCCAGCCCGTGATTTAACTCAACAACGAAGCTTCCTTCCTCTGAGTCCGAGAAGGAGCAATCCCATTACTAGCATCCATGTGGTGCCCGGCTCGGGGGTTTCGAAAGGGCCGCTGATCGTAAGGGTTGGCACAGGGCAGTTTAAGATTCCCGGGCAATAAGTCGTAGTGGATGTGAATGTACCCGTCAGGAATGTAGGGGAAATAGGGGAACCGGTGAAAAGCGTGGCGCCGGTAAACTCAAAACCTTGAATGAGGTCCCAACCGCAAGCTGTGAACGGTTGGCATTGAAAGGACAGGTAGCCTACGCCGCCTGGACCGCCGGCATCCGTGAACATGAAGGTGTAAGGCGCGGACGGACCAGCGTCAAAAGAACCGCTTCCAGGTAGCCCAAATCCGTCGATGTTCCCAAAACCATCAGTGTAGAAGGTTGTCGGAATCGGCTGGTAGGGTAACGAAAAAGTCCACGTGTCGGAACCGCTTGACGCAGTGAAATTCACCACGGTGTCGGCCTTGGCTGCTACCCCGAAGAAGAAGATTACTGTGACTAGGAGTATGGTTTTCATGCCTTGATTCATAAAACGGGTATTGACGGAAAGCCAGTCCCAAGATCCAGTGGCGAAACCTTTCGCTTGGTACAGGGAACTCACTGACCATCAATATACCGGTTCACCGAAAAAAAGCATCTGGTGCTGCCACAGAATTATAAGTTAGCATCACACGCTTTACATAGGGATACGACTATGGCCGAGCTACTATTTAATGCAATTCTCGGTGTGGCGGCGCTTGTTGCAATCTTGGACTATTTTGGGATAAGACCCGGCAAGCCGGTCTGGGGCATAAGAATGCCCCTCTCCAGTAGATGGAAAATATGGATAATGCTGTGCTTGGTGATTACTAACCTCGGAATTTCAGCACATGAAATTTATGCGAAGTATTCGCAACGTAAAAATTATGGGGAATGGTTAAATTCTGCGAAATATCTAGAACAGGTTAACCAACAAAACTTCAACAACGAATCGGTAGCAGTAGACGGTAAAAATTTCCAGAGCTGTGTGTTCACGAATGTGACCTTGGTCTATAAGGGTGAGAAGGGCTTTACTGTCGGCAATAGTAAGTTCGTTGGCCAGACGGTTGTTGAAGTGCCGAACGGCCCAAGTTCTGGATGGCCATTCTTAATCAAGATGCTGATTGATGATTGTGAGAGGGAAGGTTCTCGGTGTGATCTTCGTGACGCATTAAGTATAAAATTCGTTAAACCCGTCGAATGAGGAAATCAGGCGAATGAACCGACGGTCAAAGCGCTCGTTGGATGTGGCTGCCACGTTTCGTTCCTTCATCTCGCGTCAGAAAAATTGCCCGCCTGGCGGTAAAGTGCGAAACGACTTACTGAACTTTTTCACTCCGCCCGGGCGGGTTCCTGAAGAGGGCTCCTTCGCCGGTTCACGTTGTATTTCTGAGTGAAACTTTCGATCCCATTTTATGCGATGCATGGCTGCGCGCCCGAACGGACCAGAGCGCAGATTTCCGGTGGTTGGATCAGGAAAGCAAATCCAGCCTCTGGTTGTATGCAAGCCAAACCCAAAAGGAAGCGTCGCTGTACTGAGGCGGTGTACCATCGGCAACGGGGTTTTCACTCGTTTCCGTGAGGCGCATGTTTCAGTCTGACAACAAGCTGGCTATCACCGGCCACAGATTCTTTCTGCTGTTCGTTTTTCTCCTGGCGACACTCATTCTGTTTCCCTATGCCGAAGCCAGCCACTTCGGCTCGTACGCATTTCGCGTTATCGGAAGCGTCGCTATTTTAGTCAGCGTGTACGCAGCCAAAGTTCACAGGAGTCTGCTTCTTTTTGCCATCGTGTTAGCGATTCCAGCCCTATTGGAACGCATGGTCCTTCCCAAAGTCGGGTCCTTTTATGTATTCAACTCTGTCCTGACGTTTATCTTTGACGTGGGGATTGTGGTGATTATTGTGCAGCACGTGTTCGCCGCGGAGAAGCCAACATCGGAGACCATTTTCGGAGCCCTCTGCGTTTATCTGCTGGTGGGCTTTACGTTTGCCACGGTCTACGGAATGGTGGCGGCGTTCCAGTCAAACGCCTTTTATCTCGATCCTCACACGAATTTTCATAGCGTGCCCAATCGCTTCGATCTCATCTACTACAGTTTTGCCACCATGACTTCGCTCGGCGCTGCCGGGATTACGCCGGTCTCGTCTCAAGCCCGTTCGTTTTCGATGCTCGAAGCTATTCTTGGCGTTTTATACCTTGCCGTCCTGATCGCACGATTGATGGGAGCCTACCGGCCCAGCTCTGGCACATGAACGCGGTGCGAGAGAGATGCTCTTCCACCCGATCCCGGCACCGCTGCGCGGGCGAGGGCGCGCTGTTAGGTGTCGATAAGACTTGATCCTGACTTCCAGTTTGAGGTAATTGTACCAAGTTCCAAAGTGCCGATGATCTCTGCAACCGTCGCTGCAACGAGATAACGACCACTACGAGGGCAGTTTATGAGCTCATCAGCAAGAACGCCTACGGGTGTGATTCGCCGCACCGAAGTGTGCGACGTTAGCCAGTAGTATTGGCTTCCCACACCATGGGATCCGACCAGAGTCAACCCGCGTCAATTTTCGCGGGCCCGCGATTTACCTTCGCTGCGGCCATACTCACCTGTTTGGTAGCGGCGGTGTGCTACCAGTCCGACCGATTGGTGTACGTGCTGGGAATTCCGCCGAACCACATCGCATCGTTTTGGCCAGCGACTTCATTCCTGGTGGCTGTGCTGCTGTTAGTGCCGGAAAAAACCTGGCCGGTTCTGATTGCCGCAGGATTAGGGGGCATGGCGCTTGGTGACCTTAGAAATGGAGTTCCCCTACGCTTCGAGATGTGGATCTCGCTTGGGAATCTAGGCGAGGTGATGTTGGCGACGTGGGGAATTCGCCGGCTCATCGGGGGCATGCCCCGATTGAACGACTTGAAGATGCTGGGAAAGTATCTGGCGTTTGCGGTAATCCTGGTGCCCTTCGCTTCCGCTCTTGTGGGATCAAATGGGAGTGCGAGCGGAGGGTACTGGCTGCAATGGCGGGTGTGGTTTTTTGCGGACGCTTTGGCATTCCTCACGGTGACGCCTGCGATATGGAGTTGGGCCGGCGAGGGAAGGGCCTGGGCGCGAAACTGGCGAAACTGGATCGAAGCCATCGTGCTGGTTACGTTGCTGGTGTTCTTCGGGTATCAGGCGTTCCTGCGCACTGGACAAGGGCAACAACCGGCGCTGCTCTACTCGCTGGTGCCGCTGCTGTTGTGGGCGGCATTGCGATTGGGATTGAAGGGCGTCTCGACATCCATGCTGGTGGTAACTTTTCTTTCCATTTGGGGAGTGGCTCACGGACGCGGGCCCTTTGCACAGGAAGGAAGTCTGAATAGCGCACTATCGCTACAACTGTTTTTGTTTTTTGCCGCGCTACCTTTCACATTTCTGGCCGTTCTTGTCGATGAGCAGAAGCGGGCGGGGGACTTGCTGCGCGAGAGCGAGCAGCGCTTCCGGCTGCTGGCCAATACCGCTCCAGTGATGATCTGGATCTCAGGCCCGGACAAACTCTGCACCTATTTCAACAAAGCGTGGCTCGACTTCACGGGCCGATCGTTGCATGACGAGCTGGGCGATGGTTGGGCTGCCGGCGTCCACCCCGATGACCTCGGGAGATGCCTGGACACTTACTGCCAGGCTTTCGATCGCCGCGAATCGTTCCGGATGGAATACCGGCTGCGAAGATTTGACGGTGAATATCGATGGGTGCTCGACGTTGGTGTGCCGAGACAGGAGGACGGATCTTTTGCGGGTTACATCGGCTCCGCGGTAGATGTTAGCGATCAAAAAATGGCGGAACTGGAGCTTCGGAGCCGCGGCGAGATTCTGGCCCGGGCCGAGGAGCTGGCCAACCTGGGAAGCTGGCAGTTCGATCTGAAAACGAACACGGCGAAGTGGTCTGACAATATGTACCGCATCCTGGGGTTTGAACCCGGAGAAGTGCAGGCGAACGCCGAAGTTTTCTGGGCCATGGTTTCCAAAGAGGATCGCGAGCGCATGGAAAGACTGAACCAGGAGGCATTCGAGAATCGCCGCCCGGCGGGATATGAGCTGCGGTGTTCTCTTGCGAATGGTCAGGTTCGTGTGTTGTCCGCGCTTGCGGCGCCGGTCTTTTCAGCGAACGGCGAGCTGATTGGGGTGCTGGGAACAAGCCAGGATGTTACCGAGCGGCGCAACGAAGAGGATCGGCTGCGCCGGAGTGAGGCTTTGCTGGCACAAGCCGAGGAACTCGCGAATATGGGAAGCTGGGAATGGAATCTGGAGACATCGGAAGTCACGTGGTCGGACCATCGGTACCGTTTGACGGGAATGAAACCCGGGGCTTCGCCTCCAACGATCGATGACTTTTGGAGACTGTTGCATCCCGATGACCGAGAGCGAGTACATCGAGAAGTCCAGCAAGCCATTACCGGTCAACAGGTTCTTGACTACGAAGCGCGCTTCGTTGTTGGAAATGGGCAAGTACGAGTGGTGCACACGCGCGGGGTTCCTGGGGTTGATAGCGAGGGACGGACCATCCGCCTGACCGGAATGACGCAGGACATCACCGAGGAAACGCTCGTCAAAAGAGACCTGCAGCGATTGTCGCAAGAATTGTTGCGAACGCAGGATTCCGAGCGGCGGCAGTTAGCGCGCGATCTGCACGAATCGGCCGGGCAAACCCTGGCGGCTTTGAAGATGACCCTTGCGAACCTGGAAGACGCACTGCCGGAGAGGAGCGACGAAGCGCGGAAGCATTTGAAGGCCGTTCGTGGCCTGGCCGAAGATGCTGTGCGTGAAGTCCGGCTGGTGTCCTACCTGATGTATCCACCGCTGCTGGACGATATGGGACTGGCTCCGGCGCTCAGTTGGTATGTGAGAGGATTCTCGGAGCGGAGCGGAATCAAGTCTTCGGTTGAAATTCCGGGCGATTTTGGGCGCCATCCGCAGGAGATTGAAACAACCATCTTTCGCATCGTGCAGGAAGCGCTTACGAACGTTCATCGCTATTCCGCCAGCCCGGTGGTCAGAGTTCGACTAGCGCGCGAAGCCGGACAGGTGCGCGCAGAAATTCACGACGAGGGGTGTGGGTTGCCGATCATGTCGCGAGAGGGTCCGAGAGCGGTTCGCTTTGGCGTTGGCATCGCAGGAATGCGTGAACGCGTGGCGCAGTTGAATGGAACCTTTGAGATCACGAGCACACCTGGCAGCGGTACAACCGTTCGGGTGATCCTGCCAGTGAGACTCAATCTCACATAACTGCGCTGCTCCCACAGGGAGTTGGCTGCTAAACACCTTTTACAAACGTCAGCATTAGCAAATGCGTGCGGCGCCTGTTTACGGCGCCTTCGCCGCCCTCTCCTGTCCCGGAAAAACACGGACCTGCCGCCGCTTGGTCACGAAAGCAACTCCCCATTCCAATACGACAAAGAACCGGTTTGCGAACCCAATCAGAAAATAAATATGCACAATGGCCCAAAGGACCCAGGCCAGGAATCCCGCGAACCGGACGAATCGAAGGTCGGCCAGCGCGTACGTTCGCCCCACGATGGCAAGGTCGCCTTTGTCCCAATACCAGAAAGGCGGCGGGGCCGGTTTCCCAGCGACGCGCCGACGGATCAGCCGGGCGACATACTGCCCCTCCTGAATTGCCGGCTGCGCCACGCCCGGCATGGTCATGGGCTGCTTCGACTTCATGCCCAGAAGATTGCGAGATTCGGCTACGACGTGTGCCGTGTCGCCAATGGCAAAAATCTCAGGATGGCCCGGCACCGAGAGATCGGCGTTGACGATAACCTTGCCCGACTTATCCATAGCCGCGCCTAACCAGCGTCCTGCAGGCGAGGCCAGCACTCCTGCGCCCCACAAAACGGTGCTCGCCGGAATACGCTTTCCGTCGGCGACGATGCCGCCCGCGTCTACGCTGGTCACGCGGGTGTTTGTGTAAATTTCGACGCCCAGGCTTTCGAGATGGCGTTGCGCTTTGGCCGCCAGCGCTTCGGGAAAGGTGGGAAGTATGCGCGGCGCCGCTTCGTACAGCAGAATGCGCGCCGAACGTGGATCGATATGCCGAAAGTCATGCCTCAAAGCCATGCGCGACATTTCCGCCAGCGTGCTGGCCATTTCCACGCCCACGGTTCCCGCGCCGACGAGCACGAAGGTCAGTTGTTGCCGGATTTCAGGATGATCGCGGTGATCGAGCGCGGCCGTTTCCTCGGCGCGTTCGAAGGCGGTCAACACCTTGCCGCGAATCAGGTCTGCATCGTCGAGCGATTCGAGTCCCGGCGCGGTGCTCCGCCAATCGTCGTGCCCGAAGTAGTTGTATTGAATCCCGGTAGCGAGGATCAGGTAGTCATAAGGGAGTTGATACTGCCGCAGGTGAACCAGCCGCTGAGCCGGGTCGATGGCGGTGACTTCATCCTGCAAAACCTCCACGTTGCGTTGCCGGCTCACGATCGAGCGCAAGGGGGCGGCAATTTGATCCGCGGACAACAAGCCGGTAGCGACCTGATAGAGCATGGGACGAAACAGGTGGTAGTTCCGCTTGTCGACCAACACGACGTTCACGGGAGCTCGCGCGAGCGCTTGTGTTGCAAATAACCCGCCGAAACCACCACCGACGATCACGACTCGAGGTGCAGGCACACCATCCCTCCCGGGACATTCATCAATAGTGTCGATGCGCCTGACCGCAGTCGGATTCGGAGTTTTCTCTGATTTTTCTCCTTGGCGGCGGTTCGCCGGTCGCTTGCCGGCACCAGGACCGGTATGCCTTAAGCGTACGAACAGTGCCGCGCTCCCCTTGCTTGGCACGAAAAGAAACCGTCTATACTTGAAAGGCAGCAACTGGGGGAAGGGTGGATTCGAAAAACGTTCGGGGTAGTAAGAGTGTGTCGCGTTGGTTGCGGGTATTTTTTCTGTTGACGCTTTTCGTGAGTCCCATGACGGCGTTTGGGGATGTGCGCGGGGTAGATTTTGGGCTTGGCGCACCGGATTCGCCGTTGTTTGAGTCATTCGACTCGCTGGCGCAGGGAACGAGTCAGCAAAAGCCCGCGGCAAGTCAAACGACCGGCAATCAAACCGGCAATCAAGCAAACGGCCAACAGACTACGGAGCAGGCCAGGGAAGAGGCGAACAAGTCCGTTCCCGTTTCGAAGCAGCAGCCGAAGCGGATTCTGGGGCTCATGCCCAACTACCGCGCGGTGAGCGCGGGAGCGATTCCGCCACCTCCCACGCCGAAAGAGGCGTTCATCATTGCGACGAGGAACAGCTTCGATTATTCGTCCTTCGTGTTCGTGGGCATGACCTCTGCTTTAGCAGAATGGACCGGCGCTCACCCGCAACTTGGCGAAGGCATGGAAGGATTTGGCCGGTATTACTGGCGGGGATATCTCGACAAAACGATCGGAAACTACATGGTGATTTTCGCTTTCCCGACGGTGCTCCATGAAGATGAACGCTATTACGCGAAAGGGGAAGGCGGAATTCTGAAACGCGGGATTTATGCCGCCACGCGCGTGCTGATCACTCCCAACTACAAGGGCCACAATACGCTGAACCTTTCAGAACTGCTGGGGCGGGCGTCGGCGCAGGCGATTTCGGTGTCTTATTACCCCAGCCAGGACCGCACCGCCAGTTCCATCGCGACGAAATACGCGTATGCCATCGGCCGGGACGCACTGACGAATACCTTCCGCGAATTCTGGCCGGACATCGCCACGCACGTGCTGCATCGCCATCCGTAGCTGATTGCAGTTGTCGCGGAGGAGCGCGAGCTGCAAAAAAAGGTCGCGGCAAAGGAGCCGCGAGCGATAGCAGCGAAGTAAGCCCCTTCATTCGCCGCGCTCACTCAGGATTCCGATCCTCATCGGAGCGCCGGCTGCGTGCCCATTCATGTTCCTACCCCGCAAAAAACGCGCGACCGATAAATCATGCCGGCCCGGGCCGAGGCTGCCGGTAGGGCGCTGCGGCATTTGGCGTGGAAGAACTTCTTAATGTGGGAGCACCGTTCCAGTGCTCCAAGCTTCTGATAACCCGACTACACAGGAGTTGAGCATCGCTGGGCCATCTCGTGGAGCGTGTGCCCCACGTGGAACGCACTCATGGACTTTTAGAATCAGTTCGACTTGCTGAACGCTAGATGGGTTTGAGGTGGAAGCCCGACGCGTTGCAAAAAGGCGCCAAAACGTGAGTCGGAATGGAGGGAATCGAAAGCCGGATCGACTGCCAGGAAAGTCATCTGGTTTCCTCCTTGACGCTGCTCGTAGGCTTTTTGAAGCCACGCGAACGACTGGTCCTTTCTGCCCAACCCTGCGTAGCATTGGGCGAAGAAAAAAGCGTCCGGCTGCCCCTTTTGCGTCCGCACCCAAGCGTCAAAAGAACCGGACAGCCCCGGAACGCCATGTACTTCATCCATGGCGGACAGGCAAAGCGCATCACATCCCCAAAGCTCTTCCCATATCTTGTGGGCCTTGGAGTACTCTCCCTTTCTAGCGTACAGATCGCCGGTTACGATGAGCGCATATTTATAGTTCGGGTCTAAATCCAGAGTCGCTTCGCACTGTGCCAAGGCATCGTCATATCTGCGGGAGTAAACCAGGTAACGACAGTAGCCGGTGTTGGTCACCAGGGACAGAGGGTCGAGGTCCCTGGCCTGCTTCACCTCCCGCAAACCCTCGTCGAAACGTCCTAAAGCGATGTAATAGGCGGAAAGGCCGTCATGATCGTCCGACGATCCCGGGTCGAGTTCGATAGCGTGGCGAAAGTCCCTTTCGGCGCCGGGAAAATCCCAGAGATAGAACAATTGAGTCCAGGCGCGCTCGCCGTAGGCTTCGCCCAGATTGGGATCTAATTCGAGTGCCTTGGCAATTGCAGCGTCGGCAGCGGCGGCGGCCTCGCCGGGCGGAACGGCTTCCCACCCGGCCAAATAGTTGTAGCAACGCGCGATGCCCACATAAGCGCGTGCAAATTTCGGATCAAGCTGCACCGCTTGTTGGAAATATCCAAGAGCCTTATGTTCCGTTTCCGGCGTGTTCTGCTCGAAGAATTTTCCTTTCAGAAAAGCTTCATAGGCGGGCGTGTTCACGGGGTGTTTCTCCGCCAACAGCGTTTGTTCCCGCGGCGTGAGCTTGATGCGGATCTCTTCGGCAACGTTGCTGGCGACCTGACTCTGCAGTGCCAGAACATCTTTCATGTCCCCTTCGTAGCTATGCGTCCAGAGTTGCTTGTCGTCCGCTGCCTCAACCAGTTGGGCGGCGATTCGTATGCGGTCTCCTGAGCGGAGTACCGAGCCCTCTACCACCGCATCAACATTCAGTTCCCTGGCAATCTGTGGCAGGGACTTATGAACATTCTTGTACTGCTTGGCTGTCGTCTGCGATATCACCCGGAGCGCGCTGATCTGACCCAGTCCCGTAATCAGCTCATCCGTCATCCCATCCGCCAAATACTCCTGCGACGCGTCGCCGGCCAGATTCTCCAAGGGCAGAACCGCCAGCGAATGAATCGTGTGGGACCCCGGACCGGAGTGCCTTGTGATCCAGAATGCGGCCATGCCAACGATGGCCAATCCGCCGCCCAAAAGAATCAGGAGAAGTGGAGGCTGCCAGACGGAATAACGGGTCCGTTGCGGGGGAGCCGGGGCGGTGACGGGAATTGGCTCCGGCTGCCGGGGTTCTGGGATTTCCTCGGGAGCGTCTGAAACTTCAGTTACGTCTGCAATGAAACGATAGCCCAGTGTCGGCACCGTTTCGATGTACCGAGGCTCTTTGACGTCGTCGGCCAGTACTTTGCGTAACTGCCCGATGGCACGATTGAGGACATGGTCGGTGACGAAGGCATCGCCCCAGACCGCGTCGAGCAGTTCCCGCCTTTCCAGCAAGCGACCCCGGTTCTCCACCAGAAAGATCAATAGATTCAGAGTTTTAGGCTCAACGGACAGGGCTTTCCCATGTTGTAGCAGACGAAAGCTCTGCGGGTCGATTTCGAAGCTGGCGAAGCGGAATCGGCGGGACATCCCACTCCTCAACATTCCAGTACAAAATCTGGCCGAAAACCTCAGGGCCCCCTGAGTACGCCATCAGCCCTTTGTTTTTAAGGTTCCCCCCGAAACAGGGAGGAACCCATGAAAAACAGATCGTATGTCGGGCTGGCAATCAAAGTCGCGCTATTCTATTTCACCCTCACTGGGCTTAGCCAGAGTCTCCGAGCCCAGACGGAAGTGCATTTCCGTCTGGCTCAAAATACCCTTGTCGTAGTCTCGGTAAAGGTGGGCAAGGAAGGTCCTTTCGATTTCGTCCTCGATACGGGCGCGGACACGAGCGTCGTCGACCCCAGCATCGCGTCCCTGCTTTCGATGGCGTCGGCCGATTCCATCGAACAGACCACATTGGCTGGCAAACAGACGCTGACGACAGGCAGGGTACATACTCTCTCCATTGGTTCGGCACAAGCAACCGACGTTTCGGTGCTGGTGCAGGACCTCTCGGAACTTCGTCAGATGGACTCTCGTATCGTCGGTATCGCGGGAGAGAACTTCCTGTCGGGGTTTAACTACATGCTCGATTACGACAAGCGCGTGGTGCGTTTTGAAAACGATAATGAGATTCAGGATTCGCTGGAAGGCGAACGCGTACCGATAGAGGTTGACGAGAATCGTATCTTCGTTCGCTCCGAAGCCCAATCAAGAAAGCATGCCAATCTGCGTCTACTACTGGACTCGGGTGCCAATTCAGTCGTCTTGCTACATACGGCGTCGGAATCGCTGGAGTTTCCGCAAGGAGCGTCTGGATTTGAAACGACCAGCAGCGGACATGTGGGCTTGCGTACCGCTCGAATCCGCGACTTAATAGTTGGTGCGGAGAAGTTCCATGACCTTCCCGTGGCTCTCCCGGCGGCAGACCCGTCCGAGCAAATCAGCGACGGCCTGTTGCCAACTGTGTTGTTTCACAAGCTGTACATTAATAGCCGCGAGCACTTCGTTATTCTCAATCCTCACCCCAAAAAATTTAGGCACGTGACGGTCGGCGCCTGATAAACGCTGCCGGTTCAGACGGTCGACGCAACACCCCTCTGGTCATTTGATTCAGCATTACGGTCCAAGCAGACCGAACCTTTGGGTTGCAGCTCGCTTTTACCTAAACAGGACGCCTTTTCTTTGCTTTTGTAGTCGCGGACGATTCTTAGCGCCTGGAATTGCTGGACTTGGGACTTCTTCCTAGTGTTGCATCGACCTATTGAGACCGCCGCGCTTACCGTCCATGTGAAGTCCCTCTCGAAATAGACGGGTTGCCAACCTGGTCTGAACTGCGCGGGTCCTGACCCACCTAGGCCTATTAGTACTTGGGTACTGGTAAATTTTGTAACTGGCCAGCCACCGCAAATTACGATAACAAGCAGTCAGCTTCAGGGGGCGACGTCATGTTTCTACGAATTCTACTTTTGTGTTTCGTTTTCGGCGTCAGCGGCTGCGCTGCGCTGCATCCCGGTCCGCCGTGTGCCGGATACGGCTGCCCGGGTTTCGTCACTTCTCACATGACTACGCCCATCCGAAGCGAACTTACACGGCCGACGCCTTAGTGCGGAGTGAGTCCGCACAATCGCCACTTCCAAGGTGCCTTCACTCTGGGCAACCTTGACCGGTCTTTGGACAATGTCTTATTGGATGTGTGCTCGCCCTTTAACGCCGACAAAGCGTATGTGCCTGAAAGGTTTGGATTCTCTTGGGCTACCGCGGTAGTCGCAAGCAGGAGTAAGGAGCAAACCGATAAGTGCATCTTCATCTGTTTTCCTCGAACGTTAGGTGAACGATAGCGACGTGGTTTGAATGGAGAAACCACGGCCAAGTCCCGAGAAACGCGCTTCTCGTCCACATACCGGCCTAGTACCGCACATAGCGCTCGTTAATGTCCTGTTGCCGACGAAGGCTGCGGCCAAGCCGCTGTTCGCACAAGGCAGCAATTCTTGAAACTCCAGTCCTTGGGATCGAGATACTTGCTTGGTCTATGAGCTTTCGACCTTGGGCGTCGACTGAGCGCCTGGCGGCTCGCGGAAAGGATCCATCGGAATCGGCGCGTACTCGACATCGATGATCTCGAGATGGTCGGTCTTCTCTGGCGCGCGCACGTCCACGCGATCGCCGGGACTAGCCTTCATGAGCGCATTGGCAAGAGGCGAGCGCCAACTGATGTAACCGCGGTTGACGTCCACCTCGTCAATGCCGACGATCGAGACGACATGCTCGACGCCTGCGTTCTTGTAGGTCACGGTTGCGCCGAAGAAGACTCGCGTAGCCGCTGATCCCGGCCGCGGAGCGGCGGGATCGACGACAACGGCCGCGTTGATGCGCTTCGTGAGAAAGAGAATCCGCGAATCGATTTGTCGTAGCCGTCGTTTACCGTATTGGTAATCGGCGTTTTCGCTGCGGTCCCCGTTGCTGGCGGCCCACGCGACGACCTTCACTACCGCGGGCCGCTCGCGACCCAGTAAAAACTGATGCTCGTCTCTCAGCCGCTGCAATCCGGCGGGCGTGATGTAGTTCTTGACGCTCGGTCCCGCTTCTTCACGCACCGGCTCTCGCAGCGGCCGTTTCATTCGCATTTGGTAATCTTACACTGGGCTTCCACTGGGCTTACATTGGGCGCTCACGTTCGTCGCCGCGCGAGCTCGCGATAATGGACATATGATTTCAGGCGAGTACAACGGCGGAAAACAGTGGTTCTCAAGCCCGATTAACGCTTAACGGAAGTTTGGAGTGACCGGTATCCGATGGAAGCGCCCGAGCGTCAAAGAATGCGGCTGGTCAATGGAGCCGGAGGAGCCGGAGATCGATCAAAATGTTCGCACGAATTGCAGGTATGCGCCGCTTCTGTACGTCGTCCACGGTTCGAAGCCCTGCTCTGTGTAAAGCTGGTAGGCGAAGTCAATATTCGCTTTACAGTCCAGCAGGTCACGAAGGTTTACTCCCGCGCGCTTCAAATGGACAGTGTTGATCTGGAAATAACCCCAATCGATCGTCCCGTCGGAATTGTAATGATAAATCTCGCACTCGCCCCGCGGATTTTCAGCCCGTTGGACCGCCAGCGCAGTGCGGCACGCCGAACCGAATTTATTGCAAGCGTATTGCTGATACGCCGTGAGCCGGTGGCCCCATTGGTCGGACTGAGCCTCACTTGTCTCCCCCGAGGTCTTGGGCACTAACACCACTGGCCACTGGAGCCGGACGCGTAGCGGTGATCGGAAGCTGACTGTATATTTTGCCGCTACTATGAATACAGCCATGGCGAGAATCACCGCGAGTGGTAGAAGCAATCCAAAGGATCCCGATAAAGTCCGTGCTGATTTCGACCGCCTGGCTCGACGTCTCCTGGGCGCTTTGGCTTTTGGCACTGTGGCAGTCAGAGGCACGCGCCGGTACCTCGCCTGTGCCACAACGGCGCCCTTTCACACTGCGCCCTTTCACACTGCGTTGGATACTCTTGAATCGCTTTCATAATCGCGAGCATGCGCAGGCCAAAAGACCAATGCCGGGAAAAAGTAGAAAGTGCGATTTGCTCTTCGCTTGAGTTCGCATGGACCTTTCCGATTGCTTGACGCCCGGTTTATTCAAATCGGAATTCTACCTTGAGTGGAAAAGAAAACTCTGGATGCTTTTTGATTGTGCTCCCGTATTCGAAACTCCCGAGTAACGCCGTTATCGGAGATGCGAAGCGCTTCTTCAAATATGGGCAAAAAGGGAGCGGGAGTGGCCGGGGTGGCCGGCGGCGCGAGGCACCATGTGCATGGCTCGGTGTTGGCAAATGTTATATACTCCGCGGCATCGAGCGAGACCGCTCTGGAGAATTCCGTCCGCCGCAGGAGGACCGACAAATGAAGATTACCAAGACGTATTTTTCGCGCGCGCTGGTGATGGCGCTGGCTTGCCTGGCTTTTGCCGTGATGGTCAAAGCGCAGGGTGAGCCTGATTTCAGCAAGGTTCAGATCAAGACCACCAAAGTGACCAACGATTTCTATACGCTGGAAGGGCAGGGAGGAACGATTGGCGTGCTGGTGGGGCCGGACGGCGTATTCATGGTGGACTCCGAGTTCGCGCCGCTCAGCGAAAAAATCGATGCGGCGATCAAGCAGATCACGGACAAGCCCATCCGGTTCATGGTCAACACGCACGTGCATCCGGACCACACCGGCGGCAATGAAAACTTCGGCAAGATGGGTGTAGTGATCATTTCCCGCGATGAGCTGCGGCAGCGTCTTGCTGATGGAACTCCGGCAGTGAACGGCGTCGGCGGGCGCGCGCCATTTCCCAAGGTGGCTCTGCCCCTGATCACTTATGAAGGTCAGATGGCTTTCCACATGGATAACGAGGACATCAAGCTCATAGCCATTCCGCACGCGCACACCGATGGCGACACGCTGGTTCACTTCGTGAATAACAACGTGATCATGACCGGAGACTTCTACCGATCTGTCGGCTATCCGAATATCGACCGCGCCAATGGCGGATCGCTGAGCGGGATGCTTGAGGGACTCGACTACGTTGTGAGCATCGCTGGGCCGGACACGAAGATCATTCCTGGCCACGGGCCTACGGTGAGCAAGGTGGAAGTGGCTGCGCACCGCGACATGATCATGGCGGTTCGCGATAAAGTGGCCCAGCTCATGGAACAGGGCAAGTCCGTGGAGGATGTGATTGCGGCGCATCCGACGGCTGATTTCGACAGCAAAGTTTCGCAGCCGGGTATGACCGCGGACCGGTTTGTGGGGCAACTCTACGCGGAGATGAAGTCGCGAATCATGAGCAGCGGGCAGTAAGTTTCGTTCGCGGATAATTACCAAACACAAGGGCGGCCAGTCGTGTGGCCGCCCTCTGTATTTTGCGGGTGCGAGACAAGGTGACGTGCCTGCGGAATAGGAGGCTCGCGGACTTCGATAACGGCGATCCTTACCGGATCGCGAAGAACCGCGAGCGGAAGGCGCTGCGCGCCATTTTGATTCCCACCGCGGGCCGCGCAAGAACGGCGCGGCCTCGCAGTGGGCTACGGCACGGTTTCGCCCCTGACCGGGCCTGGGCGTAGCCGAGAGGAAGTCAAAGCTCGGCGGAAGAGACACCGTGAACGGTAGAAGCGAAGAAAGCTCCTTCGTTCGCTGCGCTCACCCAGGATTCCGACCGACACAATGGCTGCAACCGAAAACGATTGTTGTGGCCTTTTTAACTTTTCACGGCTGGGGTTAGCGTTCCGAGAATTCGTTGCCGACCGGCTCCTCCAGCACATCCGCGTCTTGCTCATCCTGATTTGCCACATCCGGATTTGGCACATCCGCATCCGGCGTTTCCGTTTCTGCCGCGAGTTGTTGGTCGCGCGTGAGCAACTGCGCGTAGTAAGCGGGGCGGGTGTGGCGGAGATGCTCGGCGGAGGCGTTGCCGTCGAGCCAGGCGCGGTCCATGGGATAGACGTCAGGATCGAACACCACCGTGTACATGTGCCAGATGGCGATGGCGCAGGTGGCGAGAACCGCTTCGTAGAAATGCAGGGCGGTGGCTGCGTCGGAAACCCATTTGGGGAGATAGCGCAGCGCGAATCCGTTGAACCACAGGGTGAAGCCGGTGATGGCCATCACCAGCGTGCCCCACAGGAAGGCCAGGTATTCGATTTTCTCCACGTAGCTGAAGCGTCCGAACACCGGGCGCGTTTCGGACAACCCGAGGTTGTAGCGCAGCGCGCCGGTGACATTGGACATGTCGTCGAGATTGGGCAGCATCTCGCGCCAGTAAGCGCGGTCGCGGCGCCGGATGACGAGATGCGCGACGTGATACGCAACCGAAGCGAGCAGGACAATTGCCGCAATGCGATGCACCGTGCCGCGAAATGCGAAGCGGCCTTCCCCGATAAGCATGGGGCGCGCCCACCAGCTTTCGGGATACTTTAAAGCGAAGCCGGTGATGACCAGCGCGGGAAAGCTTACGACCGTGAGCCAATGCGCGATGCGGAAATGGATGTTCATGCGCGGGATTTTTTCGCCAGAAGTTCTGACGTGGTTTGACCTGAATTTCTTCCAGAAATCCAGGCCGTGGTGGAAGAACATGAAGCCTATGGTTAGCGGGATCAGCACCCAATAGCTTTGGCGTATGAGGCGGACGGCGGCTTCCTCGTTGCGCGGGTTCGAATCGACGTGGACCGGCCCGATGGCAAATGTTTTGCCCGCGCCGGTGTGGCAGGCGCCGCAAGTGCGGCTGAGATTCGCTGTATTTACGGTGGAGCGAGGATCGGAAGACCGGAAAATATTGTGCACGCCGTGGCAAGAGGCGCAATTTGCGACGCTCTGCGAACCGGCGCGCGCAGCCAGTCCATGAAAACTGTTGGCGAAGGTGGGAACGCGATCGGCGGGAAGGTTGTAGCGCGCTTCGAGGCGCGCGTCGCCGTGGCAGCGCCCGCAAGTTACGAGTGACACACGCGCGGGATTAACCAGCGAGCCGGGATCCTGGGGCGCGAGAATGGCGTGATCGCCGTGGCAATCGGTGCAGACAGGCGCGTCGAACACGCCATACGCGACGGCTTGCCCGTGAACGCTGGCGCGATAGGTTTTCGCGATTTCCGCGTGGCAGGTGGCACAAGTACCTGGAACATTCCAATGATTGATGGTCGAGCGGGCATTTTGCGCCGGATAGATGGCGTGGGCGGAATGGCAGTCCGAGCACGCGGCGGCGTTGTTGTTGCCGGCGGCAACGGCGCGTCCATGAACGCTGGCTTGGTAGCTTTCGACCGGATGCGCAAAAGGAATCTGATGGCTGGCGAGGAATGCCGGATCGGCATGGCACCCACCGCAAGTGGCCGGCTGATTTTTTTTCGCCACGGGCGATGCCTGATCCGAAGCGGAGACGATTTTGTGGATGCTTCCATGACACGTTTCACAGGTAGGGCTGCGTGGGTCACCTGCCTTTCGCGCGGCACCGTGCGCACTTGCAAGGAAATCTTTCACCTCAGCGGTATGGCACGAATTGCAGATCTGCGGCAGAAGCGATAATGCGGAGCGCGTGTCATGCGCTGAGCCGTGGCAGTCTGTGCAGCTCTGTGCGCCGAGCACGGCATGGATGCTTGCGGGAACACTGGCTGCTTCGTCGGAATGGCACGCGGCGCAGTCCACTTTCTTTATGCGAGCTGTGTGAGGGAAGCCGCTGACATCCGTGTGGCAGGAAGTGCAATTCAGAATTGCGTGCACGCTGGCCTGGTGCTTGGCTGCATTGACGAAGACGCTGTGTCCCGAAGCGGATTTCAGATCGGGCTGCGCGTGGCAGGACAAGCACTCGGTATCAGGGTTCGAGGGGCGTTTTGATTGCCCGCGAGAGGCAGGAGCCAGGAGAAAGGCGAGCGCAATCGAAAGCAGGGAAGCGAGTACTCGAATTCGAGAACGCCCCAAAGAAATTGATGCTTTTAGGGCACGGCTGAAGGCGGGCCCTGACGCAGCAAAACAAAAACGAAGAGAGGTCCCTCGACTCGCTGAGAGGCGCTCGCTTCGGGATGACAACATAAAACCAAAGGATGGCGGGCTGAAGGCCGCCGCTACTGTACGATTTGCCGGCGCACGACCGAACCGACAGCGATTCGCGACACAACGTCTGAAGCCGTGCCCTGACGACCAAGCATTTACGAGCTGGCCTTTAAGCTTTTGTTTCATTTGGTGAAGCGCATTCAGAGCGTCGAGCGAAGCCATTCCGCGGCGTCGTTACTTCATGCCAAGGTCGACGAGAACTTTCGGATCGGCTTCATCGATGGCCAGAAGCTTGTGGCACGCATCGCAATCGTTGGTGATGGTGCGGCCGCCGGCGGCGACGTGGTTGCCGTCATGGCAGCGAAAGCAGCCGGGAAAATCCATGTGGCCCAGGTTGTTGGGGTAGGTGCCCCAGCCGACGTTCATTGCCGGAAAAATGTTCCGGAGGTAAATCCCTTGCACTGCTCCTGCAGCGGCATCGACGGAGCTGCGCTTCTCGCGGTAGACCGCCGGATAAGAGGCGCGATAAAAATCTTCCAGGTCCGCGGTGATCTCCTTTGCCGCGGTGTCGCGGTTCGGATAACTGACTTTCAGTGCTTTCACCGCCTCCTTTTTTACGAAGGGCAGGTCCGGGCTGATGCGGCCATCGGAGAGCGCTTGGTCCACGGCGGCGTCGGGAAGCTGGAAGGTGTGCGTGGGGCGATTGTGGCAATCGACGCAGTCCATTATTCGTGTCTCACCGCCCGATGGCGGCTTCTGCTTTGGATCGGCGGGCGCGCGAAAATCGACCTGCTTGCTCGAATCGTCGGTGTAGAAAACTTCCGAGATAACCTGGCGCTGCCGGTCTGCGGCGATGTAACGGATTCGCGAACCGGCGTTGAGGTGATGCCCATGAATTCCCACGCCGAGCCCGGCGCCTCCGCCAATCTTGAGCAGAAGCACGGTAGTGAGTTCGCTGTTCTTCTCGTCGTCATTAAATTTGTGGCGGACGATCAGTTTGTCGCTGGTGAACATCTGTGGCCAGTGGCACTGCTCACAAGTTTCGCGTGCGGGACGCAGTTGCTGCACAGGGGAGGGAATCGGGCGGTCATAGGTGTGGAAAGTGACGGCAAATACCTGGCGCACGCCCGAAAGCTTCGAGCGCACGAACCAATCGGCTCCTGGTCCGATGTGGCACTGCACGCACGCCACCCGCTGGTGCGGCGAGCTTTGATAAGCGGTGAATTCAGGCTGCATAACGGTATGGCAGGTCTGGCCGCAGAATTTTGCCGAATCCATGTATTCGACACCCTGGTAGGAAGCTGCTGCGAAGATGAACACGTTCAACACGGTGAGTCCCGCCACCCAACCGACCGCGTGACGAACGAAGCGGCTGGCGAAATCGAATCGCGGGTAGATCTTTGGTATTTCTCCGGCCTGCACAAGTTTGTGCCGCTTCCACAAGGCGCCAACCGGAATCAGCACAAGGCCGAAGACAAATACGCCGGGAAGGATCAGGAACAGCAGCAGGCCGAGATAAGGATTGACGCTTCCGCCCAGGAAGACACTGAAAATCCAGAAAATAACCAGCGTGATGGCGGAACTGGTGGTGAGCACCGCGCCCGCCAGGGTAATGGGATTCGTTCCCAAATACGCCGCTGGGCGAAAGAATGCTTTCAGTTGTTCTCCCAAGCTCATGAATGGTCGATTCTCAAAACGGCCCGAGCTATTGCTTGGACAGGGAACGGAGGTAGGCAACCTGCTGCTTGATCTGGTCGTCCGTTAATTTGCCCTGGTAACCGGGCATTTTCCCTTTGCCGCAGCAGATGATCTTGTAGAGCTCCGCGTCGGTTTGCTTCTGCACGTCGGGCGAACGCAGGTCACGTAGTTTCATCCCTTTTCCTACCGCGGTATTGCCATCACCGGTTGCGCCGTGGCACACCGAGCATTTGGCCTTGAAGACGGAAGCTGCGTCGTTCTGGGCTTGCGATTCCGGAGGAATGCAAAGGGCGAGCAAGAAAGCGAAGGGCAAAATTGAGGCGATGCGAAATAGTGTGCGGCTCATTTCGTCTCCGATGGGCAACTCCGATGGACAACTCCGATAGCACAGCGCCGATGGATTTCTTTGCTGCGGGTGCTTTCAGTGCAAGCGCCTCGCCACACCGCGCGGGCGGTAAGAGTTGCAGATTGTGCCGCTTGGAAATTTTCGGCGCGGCGTGCAGCGAATTGCTTCCCGTTTCGAAACGGATGCGTTGCGTTTCAGGATGAGCAGGAACCGAAGGCAGGAGTCTCAAATTGGGCGAACATCTTCAGGGATTCGAGACGTCGATGGAGATGCTGGATGCGCGCAAGGGAAAATAGGTGTCGTTCCAGTTCTTGTGCGCGAGGCTGAGAACGTAGGCGTCGGCCGCCGCGCGATCTTTGAACTCGATGGCGAAGCCATCGTCGAAGCCGCGCGGTTCAACTCGTTCGGCTTTGATCCAGACATTCTTCACGCCGGGCGTAGCTTCGGCCATTTCCTTCACGCCGGCCAGAACTTTGTCCCGGTCCGCTTGGGACACGCCTTGCTTCCACTGGATCGAGACGGCGTGAATGACGGTTTTCGGCTGGGCGACATTGCTATGTACGTTGTTGTGTCCCGCCACGTATCCGCTGGCGAACACGCTGGAGACAGCCAGCAGCCAGGCTAGCGCGACGGCCCATTTCACCAATTCAGTCCGAAATATTCGCGCGCTCATTGGCAGGCCGCCTTTGCTTTGTAAGCGGGCTCGGCAACCATTTTCCCCAGCGCCGCCATGAATTCCTTGGGGCGCAGCGCCGCGCTTCCAAAGCACTTTTCACCATGGCTGACCACTGGCAGCCACAGGAAACCGATCTCCACCTTGCAGCAGCGGTAAACACTGCCACTGGGGCAACCCAACGCGGCGAGCGCCGCATGGTCCGAGTGGAATGGAGTCATATCGAGGATCAGATCGAAGCAATTCGGTCCGAACAGCGCCAAACCCTCGCGGGCGGAGCGAGCGAACGAACAATGGCCTCCGCGCCTTTCAAGAAAACTCTGCAAGGATGCAAAATCTCCGCGGCTTCTGCCGACGAACAGAATTTTGGCGTTGGTGGAAGTGGTTGTTTGCAATGTTTGGCCCGATTGGAAAATAGTTGATGAGGTGTGTATCGACATGAGCGTGTCCGTCCTTGAGTTCTTTGGCGTTTGGCAAAACGAGCGCTCGAAGGGACCGCGATTCAGCCAATTCCCACCCGCCCGAAACAGGAATAGCCGATGCCGGAACGGTCTGCTTCGAGCTGGCTCGAGGGTCTCGCCTTAGGAAGTAGTTCCGCCCTGGGGCTTTAAAACGCGGCCTTTATCGAATGCACAGCGCTAGAAGGCCCCGCATGGCTTGGCGGAAAGTGCAACTCGGCGACCAATTGGCAGGCGCGGATTTGCAGTAAATGAAAGTGGCGGAAGTGTGCGGTGCGTCACCAGATGTGGTAGAAGCCGTCGCGGCGGACAATCTCAACCGGGTAGCCGAAAAGTTTGGACATGCGATCGGAGGTGAGCAGTTCTTCCTTATGCCCGTCGGCAACCACGCGGCCCTCGCGCATCAGCACCACGCGCTCGATTTCCGGAATGATGTCCGCGGCATGATGCGTGACCAGCACGATGCCTACGCCCGATTGCGCCAACCCGCGCATGGCCTCGCGCAGCTTGTGCTGCATGAGAATGTCCAGGCTGTTGGAGGGTTCGTCGAAGACCAAAGCGAGTGGTTCGTGAACCAAAGCGCGAGCGATCAGAATGCGCTGGGCTTCGCCCGAGGAAAGCTCGGCCAGGGGCCGGTCGGCAAGATGCGCGGCGTCGAGTCTTTCGAGCACGGCGTTTGTTTTCTGCATGTGCTCCGGCTCAACGTGATGATTCGCAAATACTTGCATGCTGCTGAAAAATCCGGAAAGCACGATTTCGCGGCCGGTGACTTCGCCTTTCAGCCGGTCCATCAAATCATTCGAGACGATTCCCAGAAGCAGCCGCAGCTCGAAGACGTTCCAGCGCTCGTTGCCCAGGATGGTGATGCGCGAATTGTCCCGCGGCACCGGGTAGCATTCGCGCGTGATGGTCTTGATCAGAGTGGACTTGCCGCAGCCGTTGGGGCCGATGATGGCGATGTGCTCCTGGGGCATGATGCGCAGGCTGAAATCGTCCAGCGCGAACTTTTCGCCGCGCATCACGCGGATGTTCTGAAAGTCAATCAAGGCTGGCTTCAATCGAGTCGTCTCCGAGGGTTCGCCTGAGAAATTTTCTGGTAAGGCTTTAGATTTATACCATTGTGGCGCGCGATTTTCCGCGCGAGGCTGCGGGCCCGGCACGTCCACTCAGGGCGAAGGGGAGAGCGGACTGAAGAAAATCTTCAGCGAAGCAAAACGGCGGCACCAGTACGCCTAGTTTCCACACGAAAATGGGGCGAAATGCAAAGTTGAACTGTTGTAGCAACGTAAAAATGTCACCCTAACGGCAACGTAGAAATGTCACCCGCCCCCGAGGTTTGAATGCTCTAGCCGAGTATCGCGGAAGTAGAGCGAGAGGCGGCGATTGAGAGCCTGATGGACCTGCACGGTGGCTCCGGCAAAGCTGAAGCGGCGGGGCTGCGGATGAATTTGCAGCCGCTGCCGGCCCCATTGCACGACATTGTCGTTGCTGACGATGCGCTGGTGAGTGAAGCAGCAGATGCGATCGAGATTTTCCGGAGCCATGCGCCAGGCCTTTTCTGCCTCGCGGGTAGAGCGCGCGAAGCGGCGGTTGTAGTCGGCGAGGAAGCGGCGCAGGATCAAGTTGGCAGAAGCCAGATCAGAAGCGCGGGCCAGACGAAGTTCGCTGGTGAGGCGATCTTGCAGCACGCCCCAGAGGCGCTCGATGCGGCCTTTGGCCTGCGGACTTTGTGCGGCGATGAAGGTGACGCCGAGTTGCTCCAGAGCGCGACCGAACTGAGTGGGCCGGCGCTGGCCGGCGAGCTGCTCGTCGATGGACCAGTGCTGGTCGTTGCGAGTGAAGACGCCGCTGCGATCGCCGTAGAAGGCGATGGGGACGCCGAAGCGGCGCAACAGGCTTTGCAGCAGTCGGAAATAGCCTTGGGAAGTTTCCGAGGGGAAGAACTGGGCGGCCAGGATTTTGCCAGAGGCGTCGTCCTGCATGCCCAGAGCGGTAAGCAAGGGGCCGCGACCTTCGAGCCAGTCGTGAGGGGAGCCGTCGAGTTGGACGAGTTCGCCTTCACGGGCGGCGCGCAGACGGGGTTGGCGATGAGCGGGAGGTCGGCGCTTGCGTGGCGAGCCGAGTCCTTCCCGACGGAGCAAACGACGCAAGGTTTCACGGCTCAGAGAGAGGCCCTCTTGTTCGACGAGCTTGTCATGCAGGTGATGGTCGTTGAAGCCGGTGTAGCGTGTACGTGCCAGGGCCAAGATGCGGATGCGCGTACGTTCGGGCAGACTGCGATGGCTGGGGCGGCCGCGGCTGACGTGCGCCAGCGCCGCTGCGCTGCCTTGCCGATAGCGCGCTTTGAGCCGTTTGATATGCCGAGGCGATAGATCGAGCAGCTCCGCGGCTCTGGCGCACGTCAGGTTCCCTTGCGCACATCGCGAAATGACAGTCACTCGCTGCAGCTCCTTCTGACTCAACGTGAATGTCTCCTGTCTCATGGGGTGACATTTTCACGTTGCTGCTAAGGGGTGACAGAATTATGGAGCTAAGACAGAAATGCAAAGTTGAACTTGACTCGCTCCACACACTCATGTAAACCGTGACTTCCGCAATTCAGGCAGCAACGCACAAGCTTCGTTCTTCTGCACCTCCGCAGAAAGGTTGGCGCGTGACTGGTGTAGCTACGAAATTCGCAACCGTTTGTTTTTGCTTGACCGCCCTTTCCCCGGCAATCGCTTCCCTGGTGCGCGCGCAGGAGCAGACCACGGCTTCCGAGCACGCGGTCTCCTTGGAGTCTTCTGAAGACGCGCAGCAGTCTGCCGATCAGTCTGCTGATCTGGCGCGCGCCGCGCGCGAAAGCCAATCCCGCGAACGATCGATGCGCGTGAGCGTCAACATGGTGCTGGTGCCGGTTTCGGTGACCGACGTGATGGACCGGCCGGTGATGGACCTGCAAAAGGACGATTTCGCGCTGTTCCAGGACGACGAGCAACAGAAGCTCGAGTATTTTTCGACCGAGGACGCCCCGGTTTCCGCCGGAATGATCCTGGATCTCAGCAAAAGCATGTCGAACAAGTTCGATATGGAGCGGCAGGCGGTCAGCGAGTTTTTCAAGGCGGCCAACGAGCAGGACGATTATTTCGTCATCACCTTTTCCGACCACCCGAGGCTGATTACCGGCTCGACGCAGTCGATCGACACCATTGAATCGAACCTGGCGATGCAGACGCCCGATGGGAACACGGCGCTTTTCGACGCGATTGCCGACGGCGCGGACCGGATGCGCTACGCGCAACACCGGCGCAAAGCGCTGCTGATCATTTCTGACGGCGGCGACAACCACAGCCGGCATCGCCTGGGACAGATCAAGCGATCGCTGCAGGATTCCGATGTGGAGGTTTATGCCATCGGAATCTTCGACACCGGGCCGTTCAAAACCGTGGAAGAAGCCCTGGGAAAGAAATGGCTGAGCCAGATTACCGACGTGACCGGCGGGCGAACCATCACCGTCGATAATAAGGATAAGGTTCCGGCGGCCGCCGCGGCCATCAGCAGAGAAATTCGCAGCCGCTATGTGCTGGGATACCGGCCGGACGGTTCGCGGAGTTCCGCACGACGCAAAATCCGGGTGCTGGTCACGGCAGGATTGGCTAAGAAAAGCGTTCATGCGTACTACAAGACTGGATATGAGACGGTGCAGACACCGGCTCACCCCGTAAATACGAACTGATGCCTCATCTCCCTGTACTACCTGCGAATTGCCCACCGAACCGGTGCCGCTGGGAATTGAAGAGCCATCCGCGACGCTTATCTGCAAAAGGAAAAGAAGCCTTGTCGTAGTTAGGCCGAACGTTGCAATATGAATTATCGGTCTGGTAACTGTGGGCTGCCTTGCGAATGCTCGCAAAGTGATTTGTTTCTCGCAGCAAATACCACGAAACGGAGTTTTAGAATGGCCACGATCACGGCAACTCCCACGAAATCCTGGGGCTTTTTTCTCGATGGCAAGTGGGTCAATTCCGGCGAACCTTTCGAGGTTCTGGCGCCGCACGACCACTCCGTAGTAGTTGGCACCGGGTATCGTGCGACGGCGCGGGATGCCGAAGCGGCGGTGCAAGCGGCGCAGCGCGCGTTTGAGGTCACTCGCAAGCTGCCTTCCTATGAACGGCAGCGGGTGCTGCGGGCGATCGCGGAAGGAATTCGCGAACGTCGCGACGAATTCGCCCGGGTGCTGGCTTTGGAAGCGGGCAAGCCCATCAAGACGGCGCGGGTAGAAGTGGATCGCGCCATTTTCACTTTTTCGGTCGCTGCTGAGGAAGCGCTGCGCATTACGGGTGAGTGGCTTCCGCTCGACTGGCAGCCGTCAACGGCGGGTCGCTCGGCGATTGTGCGCCGCTTCGCCCTCGGCCCGATTCTGGCCATTACTCCCTTTAATTTCCCGCTGAATCTTGTGGCGCACAAAGTGGCGCCGGCGATCGCGGCGGGCTGCACAATGGTGCTCAAGCCGGCTCCGCAGACGCCGTTGTGTTCATTGATGCTGGCCGAGGTGATCGAGAAGACCGGTTGGCCGCAGGGTGCTTTCAACGTGCTGCCGCTTTCGAATGCGGATGCCGAAAAACTTGTCTCCGACGACCGGCTGAAAATGCTGTCGTTCACCGGCAGCGGGGCGGTGGGCTGGGCGCTGAAAGCGAAATCCGGAAAGAAAAAGGTGGCGCTGGAGCTGGGGGGAAACGCGGCAGTTATTGTCCATTCGGATTGGGACCTCGACGATGCTGTGAAGCGCTGCGTCGCTGGGGGCTTTGCCTATGCCGGCCAGGCTTGCATTTCGGTGCAAAGAATTTTCGTGCAGAAAAACATGATCGAAGATTTCACGAAGAAGCTCGTGGCCGGCGTAAAGAAATTAAAGGTCGCCGATCCGTTGGATGACGCCGGAGACGTGGGGCCGATGATTACCGAAGATGCTGCCCGGCGCGCGGCAAGCTGGATCGAAGAAGCGGTTGCCGCGGGGGCGAAGATTGAAACGGGCGGAACGCGCCGCGGACCATTCCTCGAGCCGACGGTGCTTACCCACACCAAGCCGGATATGAAAGTAAGCTGCCAGGAAGTTTTCGCGCCGGTGGTGAACGTTGAGCCGTATGACGATTTCGAGGACGCGATTCGCCGGGTCAACGCGTCACCTTACGGTTTACAGGCGGGAGTGTTCACGCGGGATGTAAAACTTTTGTTCAAGGCGTTCGAAGAATTGGAAGTCGGCGGCGTGATCGCGGGAGATACGTCTTCTTTCCGCATCGATCACATGCCTTACGGCGGTGTAAAAGATTCCGGGATGGGCCGCGAGGGCTTGCGCTACGCCATCGAAGAGATGACCGAGCCGCGCATCCTCGTCCTGAATCTTTAGATTGCGCTGATCAGTTCCTCGCCCGGCTGACCTGTGGATCTCAGGGGTTAAAACCCTGTATCCCCGCGGCTTTGTCGGCACGGTTAAAACCGTGACTGACGAAAACCACTAGCAAGCGTCCTAGTCCGCGGAGTCCAGCACGGGAAGCATCAACTCCGACACATGCTCGGCATTGTGGTAAATCGTATCGGTGCCGATTTTGTCCGGCCGGTAGAAGTGAAAGAACAAATTGTCGGTGACCGGCGAATCCCCCTCGCAAATCTCCACACGGATGCGATTGCCTTTCTGGAAGCGATACCCGATGGCCAGCAGCGGCACTTCAATCTTGTAAATCTTTCCCGGTACAAGCGGCGTCATCTTGCGGTGGGCGTAGAAGGGCATCTCATCGGTGCTGCGCGCAGGATCGGGTTCGGCGTGTGAAGCTCGCAGCCAGCCCTTGGTGGCGATGAAGTAGCGCGGTTGCACGCCTTTTGCCCGGTCTTCGGCGCTCTGTGCGAGCTGCTCGGAAACTTTTACCAGAAAATCCATGTCCGTGCGCGTGGTGGACGCATACACGGTCAGCTTTCCGTTTCCCGCAATTTCGACGTCGTTTTCGAGCGGCTCGCTTGTGAACGTCAAAGTTCCGCTGGCCGGGTCGGGCCCTTGCGGACCGAGGGGCACCACTCCCAGCACCCAGTTGGGCCGCGGATAAGAATACGAAGTGGTGCCACCATTTGCGGGCGGGGAATTCTTCAGCGAGCCATCGTTCAACGAAGAAACGCTCCCTGTCTGCGCCTTATCCAGGAACAGGCGCATCGGGCGCGAAGGCGGTGGCCAGGAATCGAAGGAGCGGATCTTGCCGGTGTTGCGCACGATGTATTCGACATTGGGGCGCTCGTCATAGCTGGTCTTGAGGTCCTTCAGATATTTGTCGTAGAACGGCAGCAGATACTTGCGGTGAAATTCCTTGTCCGCGAAATCGATCATCGAGGAAAAAGCTGTCAGAGTGCCGGTGATGGCCAGCTTTTTGGGCCCGCGCGCTTTCAGGTATCCAAGAATATTTCCTTCCAGATGCAAATCCTGCTTGGCCCACACGCCGATGGAAAACAGCGGCACTGAAATCTTGTCGAGATTCTCGGCGGCGGTGCGCTCGCGCCAGAAATCGTCATAGAGAGGATGCTTCTGCATCTGGAAAAACATGTCCTTCTCGATGTAGCGCGGATGATCTCCATTCGCCGGATACAAGTTGGAAACGCGCACGCTGGCATTGAACCAATACGCGGTAAAGGCCGCCTCGATTCCGCCGGGATATCCCATGAAGCGGTAGGGTTCGTTCAGGCCGTCGTACGCGCCGAGGCACGCAAGGTGCGGCGGATTCTGAATGCCCATGAACCATTGCGACATGCAGTAATAGGATTGGCCGATCCCGCCGACTTTTCCGTTCGACCAGCTTTGCGTGCCGATCCATTCGATGATTTCGTATAGGTCGCGCTGCTCGCGCTTACTGAACAGCTCGAACTCGCCACCGGAAAATCCCGTCCCACGCACATCGGCATGTACGTAGGCATAGCCTTGTTCCACGTACCACTCGATGGGGCCAGTCTCGCGCCAGAGAAACATCGGATAGGCGGGCAGGGAATTGTTGTCGTAGCGATAGGGCGAAATGGCGAAAAGGGTAGGAAAAGGTCCGGGGCCATCGGGGCGGTAGATGCGTACGCCGATTTTTACGCCATCGCTCACTTCAATCTGCACATCCTTTTCTTCCACCATGAATCTTCGCCTTTCCGCATCCCGCGAATTTTCCTCGCCGGCTAAAAACGCGATTGCTTACGACCCGTTCCCCGTTCCGCTCAGTGAAACGCGCTGAGGACTATCCGGGGCATCGTCCTTGAAAACGATCGCACCGTTTCGTTTGCCCGCGCCGAGCGGCCCGAAGGTTACCACAACCGTGCAGTTCGCATGCGCTGCCACTGATCCGATCAGGCTTTCGCAAGTCGAGGCGGGCATGACGGTGAAATCGCCCTCTACGCTGATACTTGAAATGAGAAGCGTCCGGTCTCCCGAACTTGTGAGCATGACTGTCTGTGGCGCGCTGGTGGTGCCAATTGTCTGTTCTCCAAAAGTAAGAGACATGGGAGAAAGCTTTACAGACGATGGCTCGGCCGTCCCGTTCCCGTTCAGCAATACCTTGATGGGCTCCGCGAGCCCGTCGTGGAATATGGAGGCCACTCCGGATGCCGGGCCCGGCATCGTCGGGTCGAATACAACCTCAATCCCGCAGACCTCATTTTTCGCCAGAGTGGCGGGCGGGGCGGGACAGTCGGTTGTCTCCTTGAACGCACCGCTTATTTCAACCTTGTCGATTCGCGGCGCCGGCATGCCCGTGCTGAGCAGTGTGATGGTTTGCGAATCGCCTGGTTTTCCGATCTGTACATCGCCAAACGAAAGAGAGTAGGGGCCAACGACGAGGGATGAGCGATAGTCCTGAGCCGAAGCAATGCGCACCTGCGTGCACACAATGAGCGCCACGAGGGTAAAAGCGGCGCACAGAAGGGAATACTTTGGCTGGAGTTTTCTAGGCTTCACCGAAATCTATCGAGGCGCTCGCTTCCGCTGGAGTCAATTCGAACTTCCGTTACCAAGATAAGTTGTACAAATCAAAGCACTACATAAGACGTGGGCGCGGCAGAAATGTCTACAACAAAAAATGCGAGGGTTCCGGGGCCCCATTCGTGAGACTAGTGCATGCGGATCTCGTGCAGAATATTCATGAACTCCGCTTTGGCGTCAGCATCCACTCCCAGCCGGGCATAGGCCACGTGCAAAATCGCGACATCTTTCCTGCTGGGATCGTCCACAAACGGAAAGGGGCTCGGCGCGCCGATGGCCCAGAAAAAATCCGGCTGGCCGCCCTGCGCATTGTCCGGCAGATGAAAGCGACGGGCCGCGTCGCTGGAAACTGCGTTCATTCCCTGCGCCTCGAAAACGAAGAAGGTCATGCCCGATTCATCGACTTGCTCCATGGGAGCAATATAGAAATCTCCTACCGGCGCCAGCACGCGGTTGCCGTCGTCGGTGTGTTGAAATGTGACGCCTGCGCTTACCTGGGACGCGTAAAAATCGGAAAGCGTATCCGACAGCGGGCACGAGTAATACACCTGCATGTAGGCCGGGCCGTCGTCGATCGAAACGCGGCTGGCTGGGGCGTAGGTGGTCAGCACCTCATGCATGCACGCATCCGATGGCGGGAAAAAGTAATAGAAGAACATATCGAGCAGATTCAGGCCCGATCCGCCCGATCCATTGGACGAATGCATCTGGGTATCCAGCCAGTAGGAATCGTGCCCCACGAACGGATTATTCGAGATGGCGAACTGCAAAATGGCGCCGCGCGCAGCGTTTGCCATCACCAGATTGCCCGATAGATGAAACGGCGCATAGGTAGCCAGAGGCGCCGGTGGTGGGATGTCATTCGACTTGGTCGGCACCCACTCCACGTCGAGGTCAACCGAATAGTTGTCCGTCAGCGAATAGGTCAGCAGCACCGGCCCCGACTTGCGCGTATTCTTTTGCTCCTCCGCCGGAGCTTTCGGCTTGGCCTGCGCCGCAGGAGTGGCGGCAGGAGTGGAGTTGGCAGGAGCTTGATGTGAATCGGAGTCCGCGGCTGGTTGCGCAGCCTGCGAGTCCGGCGCGGGAGTGGCTGGTGTCGTCGATTGCGAATTAGTCGATTGGGAGGCCGTCGCTTGCGAGTCAGTCGATTGGGAATCCTTCGATTGGGAATCAGTGGATTGTGAGCCAGAGGCGCCAGAATCCTGGGCTGCGGCTTGCCGCTGTACCGGCGTCAATAACAGACCGAAAGCGATGGCTAGGAAAAACATCGTCCGCGCTTTCAGGCTCATCTCCTGCTCTCCTGAAAAACTTGCCTCAACTTAAATTTTAACACTCGATTCACATCGGCCCCGAGCCAAAGAGCCGGCCTGTTTCCTGCCAACTCTTTTATTAGCGTTGTCTTCGTCAGGAAAGTTTGCGCTCATCGACGGAGGGCGGCACCTGCGTTTACATACAGCTGCCACGTGCTAAACTCCACGCGATCCATCGCAAGGAGAGTTTTGATGCCAGACAGACGCGAACCGCAACCTCAGCCCGAAATTGACTCGAGCATGTCGCGCCGGCGGCTGCTGCAGGGCATCGCTTGCGCCGCCGCGGCCACCGCGCTGCCATTGGAATCCGTCGTCGCCGCACCCGCGCCAGGCCGTATTCCTCCGCCGGCCGCTGCTAGCAGTTCGATGATGACGGAACTTAGCGAATACATGGCTGCCGCTCGCGGCCGCGAATTGCCCGCTGATGTGGCCGAGCAGGCCAAGAACCATATTATTGACACCTTCGCTGCCATGGTTTCCGGCTCCGATCTGCCGCCCGGCAAAGTGGCCATTCAATTTGCGCGCTCGTACGCTGGCGAAAGGATCGCCACCGTGGTTGCGTCGAACGTGGTATGCGGGCCGATGGAAGCGGCGCTTTGCAATGGCCTGCTGGCGCATTCGGATGAGACGGATGATTCACACGCTCCCTCCGAGTCGCATCCGGGCGCGCCAATCGTGCCCGCGACGCTCGCTGCCGGCGAAAAATTCGGAATTGACGGCAACGCGTTCCTTCGCGCGGTGACTCTTGGCTACGACGTTGGCCCGCGCATCGGCATGGCGCTCGGCGGCGAGGAATATCGCGCCAGATCACATCGCGACACGCACAGCATTTGTGGAACTTTTGGCGCCTCGGCTGCCGCCGGATGCGTGGCGGGTCTGAACGCGCAACAGATGCGCTGGGTGCTCGATTACGCTTCTCAGCAGGCGTCGGGAATTGCGGCCTGGCAGCGCGATCCGGACCATATAGAAAAGGGTTTTGTTTTTGCCGGCGGCCCGGCGCGCAATGGCGTCACCTCCGCGTTGCTGGTGCAGGCCGGCTGGACCGGTGTGGACGACGTGCTCTCCGGCGCCGACAATTTCTTTCTGGCCTTCGAGCCGAACGCCGACACCAGCGTGATTACGGACAAACTGGGCGAGCGCTACGAAATCGTTCGCACCAACATCAAGAAGTGGACCGTTGGCTCGCCGATTCAGGCGCCGCTCGATGCCATCGAATCGCTGCAGAAAAAACATCCGTTCACTGCGGATCAGGTGCAGAAAGTGGTGGTGCGCGTGGCCACCACCGAAGCGGCCATCGTCGACAATCGCGATGCGCCGGACATCTGCATGCAATACATGGTGGCGGTGATGCTGCTCGACAAAACCGCTTCGTTTCGCGCCGCGCACGACAAGGACCGCATGAAAGATCCCGCGGTGATGCGCGAGCGGGCCAAAGTGCAACTCGTCAAGGACGCGGAGTTGCAAAAGCGCCTGCCGCATCGTGAAGCGATTGTCGAGCTGACGCTAACCGACGGGACGCAGCTTACCGAACACGTCACCGCCGTGCGCGGCACCTCTGACAATCCGATGACAAAGGAAGAAGTGGTGGCCAAAGCGCGCGACCTGATGACGCCCGTGCTGGGTGCGCCTAGAGTAGCCAGCCTGATCGAAAAAGTGTATGCGCTGGAGAAAATCAGCAACATTCGTGAGCTCCGTCCGCTCCTCCAGAAGGTGTAATTAATAAGGCGTGACCCATGCGGTGTAACCCGTGCTGCGTAACCCGAAAGACGTAGCCCGTATGGTGTAAGCCATATGGTGTAACTCATGAGGCATAACCCGTGAGGTCTGATAGGTCAATGAGGGCCAAAGTGAACGTCCTGAAGATTTTCATTACCGCGCTGCTTCTCGCTGGCGCGTGCGATGCCGCCACAATTACCGGCACCGTGAAAGGCGCAGACGGCGGGGCATTTCAAGGCGCTTTTGTGGAAGCGCAGAATACCAAGTCGCGCATTACCACCATCGTGCTCTCCGATAGCCAGGGGCGCTATCGCATCCCCGATTTGGCGGCGGGCGATTACCGCGTGCAGATCAAAGCCGTGGGATTTCGCGCCGAGCCGCGCTCCGGTGTGGCCTTGGCCGCCGATCAACAGGCGGCGTTTGATTTCGCGTTGCAAAAGGCTCCCGTCCGCTGGAATGAAATTTCCTTTAATCAGGCCATGCAGCTTTGGCCTGCGGGAAAAGGAAAGGATTTGCTGGCCGGCCACTGCAGCATTTGCCACGAATTTCAGACGCGCATGGCCTCGGTGACGCGCGACGCTGACGGCTGGGCGGATCGCGTAGCCTTCATGCGCCAAGCCATGCACTTCAGCATTTTTCTCGGCCCGCACCTCACCGATCAGGATGCATCCGATGTAGCCAACTATCTCACCAGCCTGTTCGGTCCTGACTCTGTGCTGCCGAAATCGCCAGCCGATCTGCCCGGCTATCAGAAAACGGTGCGGCCTTTCAGCGGCGACGCCATGAATATTGTTTATGTGGAATACGAAATGCCCGGGCCGAGCCGCATGCCGTTCAGCGCCGCTCCGGACAAGAACGGAAATATCTGGATTCCCGATTTTGGCGTCGCGAATAAAATCACCCGGCTCGATCCCAAAACCGGCGAGATGCAGGATTTTCCGGTGCCTTTCACCAGCACGGCGGGCATTCACTCCGCCGTCCCCGCGCCGGACGGTTCCGTTTGGTTCGCCGAGCAAGGCTCGAATCGGCTGGGTAAATGGGATCCCGCCACGCAAAAAATCACCGAGTACCAGGATGCCTACGTTCCCGGCAAAGAGGGAATTGAAGACGGCGGATCGAAGCACACCGTGCGCATCGATCGCGCCGGAAAAGTGTGGGTGAGCGGAGTGCCGCTGGTGCGCTTCGATCCGGAAACCGAAAAATTCACGCGCTTCATTGAAGGCGAATACGCCTATGACGTGAAACCCGAGTCGAATGGCGACGCCTGGTTCACCGGGCCGCTGGTGAACAAGATCGGAAAAGTGGACGGAAAAACTCTGAAGGTCACGCAGTGGACTCCGCCCACCGCGAATTCGTTTCCGCGGCGAATGGAAATTGCATCGGATGGCGCCATCTGGTTCGGCGAGTTCAATAGCGGCAAAATGGGCCGTTTCGATCCGAAAACGCAAACCTTCAAGGAATACCAGTTGCCAGGTCCCGACCCGAGTCCGTATGCGCTCGGTATCGATTCCGACGGTTACATCTGGTACGACGCGCACTATATGGACGAAATCGGCCGCTTCGATCCGCGAACCGGAAAAGTGATTGAGTATCCGTTCCCGCATTCGGAAATCGTGATGCGCGAATTCTTCCGCGACGCGCAAGGCCGCATGTGGTACGGCTCGGCGCCCAACAACAAAGTCGGCTATTTTTATCTTGGCGGGGAAGAACGGCTCCGCATACTCCGCGGCCAAATAGTTTCCGGTCGCGTTTTGCCTACTTTTGCCCGCGGCGTTATCCACAGCCCCACACTTGACAAAATCTCACATTAGATATATTCCAGATATGTATCCATGAATGCCGAGGCGATCAAACGGTCCCTGGAGGACAGCGGGCTGCGCTGTACTCCGCAGCGCTACGCCGTAATGGCATTTTTGATGGAGCAGAACAGTCATCCTACGGCCGTGGAAATCTTCGAAGCCGTCAATCGCGTCGATCCGCGCTCTTCCAGAGCCACGACCTACAACAATCTTCGGGACCTGGTGCAGGCCGGCCTGGTGCGTGAAGTGGCCCTCGAAGGCCGCGCCGCGCGATACGATGCGAAGGGCATGCGGCATCATCATTTTATCTGCGACCGCTGCGGCAACGTAGAAGACCTGGAGTGGTATGACGTGCCCCGGCCTGCCTCGCGCACCCTGGGCAAGCGCGTTCTTCGCGAATGCGAGCTTATTTTTCGGGGGTATTGCGCGAAGTGCGCGCCACGGCGCGCTGCGCGTTGAGCACCGAATTTGTTATCGCAGTTTATCTCAATATTGTTTGGCAATATTTTCTCACTCATTTCTAAGGAGCATGACCAGATGGACAACGAACTTTCAGCAACAGCAGCATCCGTCCCCAGCAATCCCACCGAAGGGAAGTGCCCGGTAACCGGCGCAGGCCCGCGCAGGCACACCGTTGCGGGCGCCCCGACCAATGCGGGCTGGTGGCCCGATCAGTTGAACCTGAAGATCCTGCACCAGAACTCCTCACTCTCCGATCCCATGGACCAGGAATTCAACTATGCGAAGGAATTCAAGACCCTCGATCTCAACGCCGTGATCAAAGACCTTCACGCCGTGATGACCGCCTCGCAGCCCTGGTGGCCGGCCGACTATGGCCACTACGGCCCGTTTTTTATTCGCATGGCCTGGCACAGCGCCGGCACGTACCGCATCGCCGACGGACGCGGCGGCGCGGGCTACGGCACGCAACGTTTCGCGCCCCTGAATAGCTGGCCGGACAACGCGAACCTCGACAAGGCGCGCCGCTTGCTCTGGCCCATCAAGCAGAAGTACGGCCGGAAACTTTCCTGGGCAGACCTGATGATCCTCACCGGTAACGTCGCACTCGAGTCCATGGGATTCAAGACTTTCGGTTTCGCCGGCGGCCGCGCGGACGTGTGGGAGCCGCAAGAGGACGTTTTCTGGGGGCCCGAGAACAAGTGGCTGGGCGACGAGCGCTACCGCGGCGATCGCGAACTCGATAATCCTCTAGCCGCCGTTCAGATGGGCCTTGATCTACGTGAATCCCGAAGGCCCCAACGGAAAGCCCGATCCAGTCGCCGCGGCGCGCGATATTCGCGAGACGTTCGCGCGTATGGCCATGAATGACGAAGAGACCGTCGCGCTCATCGCGGGCGGGCACACCTTCGGCAAAACGCACGGCGCGGCCGACGCGGGCAAATATGTCGGCGCCGAACCCGAGGGCGCTGCCATCGAGGAGCAAGGCCTGGGCTGGAAAAACAGCTTTGGCAGCGGCAACGGCGCCCATGCGATCACCAGCGGCTTGGAAGTCGCGTGGACCACGACGCCGATGAAGTGGAGCAACAATTACCTCGAAAATTTGTTCAACTACGAATGGGAATTGGTGAAAAGCCCGGCCGGCGCGAACCAGTGGGCTCCTAAAAATGGAACCGCAGCGGGCACCGTTCCCGATGCGCACGATCCATCGAAGAAGCACGCCCCGGGAATGCTCACCACGGACATCGCGCTCGAAGATGGACCCGAACTACGCGCCCATCGCCAAGCGCTTCCTCGATCATCCGCAGCAATTCGCGGACGCTTTCGCCAAGGCCTGGTACAAGCTTACGCATCGCGACATGGGTCCTCTCTCGCGCTACCTCGGCCCGCTCGTTCCGAAGGAGGAGTTGATCTGGCAGGATCCCGTTCCGGCCGTGGATCACCAACTCATCGGCGAGCAGGACATTGCCGCGCTGAAGGCCAAGATCCTCCAATCTGGTCTGTCGATTTCGCAACTGGTGAACGCGGCTTGGGCCTCGGCATCTTCGTTCCGCGGCTCCGACAAGCGCGGTGGGGCCAACGGCGCGCGCATTCGCCTCTCGCCGCAAAAGGATTGGGAAGTGAACCAGCCGGCCGAAATGGCCAGGGTTCTTCCGAAACTCGAGGCGATCCAAAAAGAATTCAACACCTCGCAGTCCAAGGCGCAGTCCAACGGAAAAGCGAAGAAGGTTTCGCTAGCGGACCTGATCGTTCTGGGCGGCTGCGCTGCCGTTGAGGAAGCCGCCAAAAAAGCCGGACACAACGTCAAGGTTCCGTTCTCGCCAGGGCGCACCGACGCTTCGCAGGCGCAGACCGATGTGCACTCCTTCGCCGTGCTCGAGCCGGTCGCGGACGGCTTCCGCAACTACCTTCGGCAAGGAAACCTCAGACCGGCGGAAGAGCTGCTGGTGGATCGCGCCCAATTGCTGAACCTCACCGCTCCGCAGATGACCGTCCTCGTCGGCGGCCTGCGCGCGCTCGATGCGAACTTCGGCCAGTCCAAGCACGGCGTCTTCACCAGCAAGCCCGGCACGCTGACGAACGATTTCTTCGTCAACCTGCTCGACATGAAAACGAAGTGGGAGCCCACCTCAACCGAAGGCGTGTATGAGGGGCGCGATCGCGCCACGGGACAACCGAAGTGGACCGCGACCCGTGTTGACTTGGTCTTCGGTTCGAACTCGCAGCTTCGCGCCATCGCCGAGGCCTATGCATGCAACGACTCGCAGGAGGCGTTCGTGAAGGACTTCGTCGCTGCGTGGACCAAAGTGATGAACGCCGATCGCTACGACCTTCTCGCCGTCGCGTGATCGTGGCGTATGAGGATTGCCGCTCGTGGGGCTACGGCGCGGAAATTGCCGCGCGCATTGCGGATGAGCTCTTCGGCGAGTTGGACGCTCCGGTGCGTCGCGTGGCCGCGACCGACACCTTCGTCGCGTACCACCCGAAGCTCGAGGACGAAATTCTGCCGCAGAGCGAGGACATCGTGGCGGCGGTGAAGGATTTGCTGAAGTATTAGCTGCGAGCGTCGAATCTTCGACTCGCCGCGCTCGCTCAGAACCCCGCATCCTGCACCGAGAAGACCACCGATTGCCCCGAGTTGAATAGGGTTCTATGGGGAAACCTCTAAAGCAGCGGGATTTGCTCGGCACAAACTTGACACTCTCTTGTGTGCCAGATTACCGTACATCGCTCTTATGAGTCGCTTGATGGAAGCATTGCTCGAGAGACGACCGGCGTCCCGAATCTACCATTACACGTCACAGCGAGGTCTGATCGGAATCGTCACAAGTCGGTCTATCTGGGCCACAAGTATCTACCATTTAAACGATGCTACTGAATTCGATTACGCGCGTCGAATTGCGAGTCGGATGATCGACGAAAAGCCGGATGCTGGAGCAGGTGGAGCGCTCAAAGAGGCGCTAACCAGAAGCCTGGACAGTTACTCGCGAGTGAACTTGTTTGTCGCGTGCTTTTCTGAAAAGTCCGATCTCCTAAGTCAATGGCGAGCGTACTGCCCAAATGCGAATGGTTATTCGATTGGCTTTACATATGAAGAATTGTCCAGTCAAATGCAAGCCCAGCGATTCTTTCTTGCTCCGTGCGTTTATGAATCGGTCGCACAGGAGGAACTCATTCGGGGAATTATCGACGAGCCTTTCCAGAACCCATCGGAAATAGAAGATTCAGAGATAAGTGCCGTTTGCTACAGGTGCGTCAGCAAGTTTCACGTAATCGGGTGTGTCGTCAAGGACCCGAGTTTTGCGGAAGAAGCTGAGTGGAGGCTTGTAAGCCAATACCCCCAATTCACTGGTGATCCCCGTATTAAAGTTCGAGAAGGAAAATCAATGTTGCTTCCTTATTTCGAATTTAGACTTGTGCCACAAAACGAACTCTTTCCAAAGATCCATGTTGTGGTTGGCCCAACTCCCCATATGGAATTGTCAACGAGATCCCTTGGGTTTCTTTTCGGAAAGTCTGACGTAAGCGTTACGCCAACCAAAATTCCGTATCGGGGTTGGTAAAATGCGATGTCTGCGTGCAAAACAGAAAAGGAAGCGGAACTGGTGCGCTCCGGAGACCCGGCGCGGCGGGGAACTCCCGACCTATTGGTTTCCTGCCGCAGGCAGACTCTATGCAGAGGAGGAAATGGTGCGCCCGGAGAGAGTCGAACTCCCGACCTATTGGTTCGTAGCCAATCGCTCTATCCAGCTGAGCTACGGGCGCGCCGAAGGAACAGGTAATTTTACACACCCAGGCGCGCACGTACAACCGAAGCGTTCAACTTTTCGCAACGAAGCGATCGCGAGTGTCGGGATAAACTTCAGAACGAAAAGATGGTGCCGCCCTCCGAGCGGATATCTTTCCATTCGTGCTGCGGCAGCCCCATGAACAGCGGCAGCCCACCGGCCGCGGTGTCGGCGCGCGTGCGGTAGAGCGACTGCTCGAACGCGAAGGTCACCCAACTGTTCAGCTTGTACTGAATGTTGCCAACGGACATGTCGCTGCGGGCGCGCGATCCGGCGGGAGCGGCGCGCAGCAGGTCGCGCGTTTTCGCTTCGTCGGTGCCGTAAATCAAGTTCATCGACCAGCCCATGTTCCGCCCCTCGGGATCCGCCCCAAACAGGCGCGAAAGCGGCAGCCCGATGCTCACGAATCCTCCCGCGGCGCGCACCGGCCGCTGTGGCGCAATAACCGGCGTGCCATTCCTTAGACCGAAAATCACCGTGGAGCCTCCGTCGCTGGAGAGCCCGGAAGCCGTATTCGTCAGGCCGGCGGTGTCGTTGTAATTCGAGAAGAGCTGTCCGCCGAAGAACCAGCGCAGGTCGCTGCCGTCATAATATTTTCCGAGCAGCGTGGCAAAACGCGTGGGCAATTGCCATTCGCCCGTCCAGCCATCGTTTTTGCTGCTGACCCTGGCGCCAGTTGGAAATGCCGCGGTGAACGCTGCGGGAACCGCGGACCCCAGCACAATCGCTTCGCGCCCGCCATGCTCGCCGCTGAAAATGATCTGCGCCGGAGCTACGCCGGGCGCGTGGTCGAGCTGCCACTGAAATACCACTCGGCTCTGCCACTCGGGCTGGTCTGAATCGGGACCCTGCCGCTCGCCGTAACCAAGTTGACTCACAATCGACGCGGCCGCGGGTGTGTCGCCGGAGCCGGGCAGCGCCACGGCGACCTCGGGCATGATCTGGAACCAGCCGAAATTGTGCGTCCAGCCAAAGCGCATTTGCGGCTCGCGCTCCCACAGTCCGCCGTAGCCGATGCCGAATCCGGTGGTCTCCAGAAGCGGCGGCAGCGTGGACGAACCGAAAATGGTCCAGTCCTGGCCGAAGACTCCCGAAAGCGTGTCGTGCGCGTCGAGCTTGTAGTCGATGCGGCCATAGGCGATGCGCAGCGAGGGCATGTTCGATCGGATCGAGGAAAGGTTGCGGTTGTCCGCGCGGCTGAAATTTCCTTCCCAGTCGAATTCGAACCTGCCGGTGATGGTGAAGCGGTCGGAAGGGTCGAACCATTCAAAATTCGCGCCGAAGCGCGAGGAGCGTGTCTTCACGTGAAATTCCGGATCCTGTGTCGGCCCGGAATCTCCGAGGAAACCAGGGAGCGGGAAATCGTCCCCGCCCGGTGAAGAGCTGTCGTGCACGAACGTCGTTTTCAGCGCCACGAGCGGCGTCACGCGCACCGACCCGACCTCGAATGCGGGCTTCAGCGCGCCCCGTGTGACGCCGCCGACGGGAAACGGACGAAACGGCGCGATGGCCGGAACCACTCCCGCGGCAGCCACCGCGGCGTTGTTCGCGAGGGTCGGCCCGGACGTTGCCGTTGTTTGCCCGGCCGACGCGGAAACAGCGGCAGCGGGGCCGCTCGAAGTTGTGCCTGAAGTTGTGCCTGAAGGTGTGCCGTTTTGCGGCTGCGCGTTTGACTTGCTGAGCTGCTGTTCGAGGGAACGAATGCGCTCGCGCTGTTCGTCCAATCTCCGTTGAAAGTCTTGCATATCCGTATCGAGCTCGTTCTGCAACTGTTTCAATTCGCTTTCCAGGCTCGCCGCGCCCTGTGGTGAGCTTTCCGGCGCGGGCGCAGTCGCTGAAGATGTTGACGAACCCTCTGCGCCGGAATCCGCGGCGGCCTGCGCCGTATCGGCACTCGTAACTTCAGCGCCGGATGAAGCGTTCTGCGAGCGACCATCCGCGAGAGACAACCATCCCGCCAAGGCTGCAGCCAAAGCACATGCCTGAAGAACACGCATGTAGTCCCCCGATCATGGTCACGTGGCTGCCGGCTCATTTCAACGACAGCTGTCAGCGTATTGCCCCCCTGATCGGCACTACTGCTTGTCTCTTTAGCGGTCCTGTATGGGTGATCAAGCAGGGTGGGGCCTTCGCTTCCGGCACACACGTGGTTGCCAAGCCGCCGCATCGCGAGCCAGACAGCCTGAAAGGCGCGGAGCTTCCAGGGCATTCCAAGTTCATCGCAAGTTCATGGGAACTTCGTTGCCATAAGGGAATTGCGGCTTGAATTGTGGGGTATTCAGCTTATGGTGGCCATTGCCTGACGCGCTGAGAATCGCGCTGACCCGCGCCCGGACGAGCCGAGCGATAAAAGCCCTCTCTAACGGGCTTACCTTTTCAACTTGGAAGCGAATCCAAACGCGAGTGCCGGAATCTACGCTACGCCCTTGGCCCTCGTGCGGGTTTCCACCCGGATAAAATTTCTCGAAGTGTCTATCGTGGCGAGCAAAGCGCGACTGTGAATCGAAAAGACGAAATACCTGCCGGGTATTTCGCGCGCGATCTCCTCCATGCGCTCGCGCGCGTTGCTGAGACCCGGTACAGCCTCGATCCAAACCGCATCTTTGTCGGGAGCCCCGGAGAAAATGTCGAAGCGGGTTTCTGGATCCATAGCGTCAGCCGATACGCGCGCAGTATCACGCGAGTGCAATTCGTGCGTCAATGAATCTTCGTTTCGACTGTGGAAAATTTAGTCCATTCAAGCCGTCTCGTATTGGCCACGCACTCCGGCTGGCGTTCCAAAATGGGAATCGGCAGAGCTTGTCAGGCGGGGGACTTCGTCTCCGTAGGGTTGGCTTCGATGGTGACCTCAACATGAGAGCCCTTTTCCAGCTTCACCTTGTTACCGTTATCGTCCTTCAGGATATTCTCAATGCGAATCTCGCGGTAAAGATGATCGGCGCCCTCGACGGAAATCTGCGCTTTTTCCGGCTCCTCGGCGTGCGGAGCGGGAATGATTTTTTCAACCGTTCCAGGCAATGTCACAGAGGGCTTTTCAGTCGAGGAATTTTGCACGTTTGATTTTCCGTCCATTTACAGCTCTCCTTTAGTCCGTAGTCCGGGCGGTCAACATTACAGAAAGTCACTGGCGGGGTAGTCTGCATTATACACGGCCACCCGAATATGCGCGCCGGTGGGGCGAAAATACTATATCCGTCCGATTGACGTTGGCGCGAACCGAGTCGTGGACCTCCCGCACCTCTGTACAACCGCGCGCCGCACCTCGGAATCTAATGTAGTGCCGCAAAACAGCGCCGGCGGCAGATCATCGCAGGGAAGCTCTCTGGGTGTGTCTGCCCGCGCGTTCTTTCGTTGTTAAAATCGCCCCGCACTTTTTGTTTTCATAGAGAAGTTTTTAAAAGTTCGCACCCCTTGCGTTTTGACGAGCGTCTAAGTGCATAGGAATTCTCAAACTCGCTAAGTAGTTGAGTAATTATATCGAGGATTCGAGGACATGGAAAAAAGGGAACCGAGATTCGACATATTTTCCGGCCAGATCGATAAGAACGCTTTGTGGATCGAAACTGTCGAAGGTTTGTCCAACGCACGTGAGCGCATGGAACAGATCGCCGCGGAAAAGCCCGGCCAATATTTCATTTTCTCCTCGCTGAGCCATGCGGTTCTGGCACAAGTAGAGACATTTGCCCGTCATTCCGAGTCCAAAGCAAAGGGAAGCGTCGCCTAGTTTGCCTTGGTCGATGATTTGCCCCGGTGGATCCGCCGGTTCGGCTGATGCACTCATTTCCTCCTTAAAAAGAAAAAGAGCGTCCTGACTTGAATAAGGACGCTCTTTTTCAAAGCCCCGTAAGCTCGCGTTCTAAATATCGTAGTAGAGAAGAAATTCATACGGGTGCGGCCGCATGCGGACCGCGTCCGATTCATTCTTCTTCTTATAATTGATCCAGAGCTCGATGTACTCCTCGGAAAACACTCCGCCTTCGGTGAGGAACTTGTGATCCTTGCTCAGTTCCGCCAGAGCTTCGTCCAGAGAACCCGGCATGGACGGAATGCTCGCCGCTTCAGCCGCGTCGAGCTCGAAAATGTCCTTGTCGAGGGGTTGCCCCGGATCGATCTTGTTCTTGACGCCGTCCAGCCCCGCCATGAGCATGGCTGAGAAGGCCAGATAAGGATTGCACGATGGGTCCGGCGGCCGGAACTCCAGCCGTTTCGCTTTCGGACTGGCCGAATAGACCGGGATACGCACCGCAGCCGATCGGTTGCGCTTGGAATAAGCCAGGTTCACCGGCGCTTCATACCCTGGCACCAGGCGCTTGTAGGAATTCGTTCCCGGAGCGATGATCGCCGAAAGCGCGCGCGCATGCTTCAGCAGTCCGCCCGCATACCACAGCGCCATCTGCGACAATCCCGCGTAACCGTCTCCCGCAAACAGCGGCTTGCCGCCCTTCCACAGCGACTGGTGCGTGTGCATGCCCGAGCCGTTGTCCGCGAAAATCGGCTTGGGCATGAAGGTCACCGTCTTGCCCGCTTTCGCCGCTGTATTCTTGATGATGTATTTGTACTTCATCATGTTGTCGGCGGAATTCAGCAGCGTGTTGAAGCGCAAGTCGATTTCCGCTTGCCCGCCGGTAGCCACTTCGTGGTGATGGCACTCTACGCCCATGCCGATGCTTTCCATTTTCAAAACCATTTCCGTGCGCAGGTCCTGGAAATGGTCGCTTGGTGGAACAGGGAAGTAGCCTTCCTTGTAGCGCGTGCGATAGCCGAGATTGGGTTTGTCCGGTTCGCCCTCGCGCCCCGCGTTCCAGCGGCCCTCGTCGGAGTCGATGAAATAGAAACCGTGCTGCGAGGCTTGATCGAAACGAACGCTGTCGAAAATAAAGAATTCCGCTTCGGCGCCGAAAAACGCTTTGTCCGCAATTCCGCTCGATGCGAGATACGCTTCCGCCCGTTTGGCCACGTGCCGCGGATCGCGGTGATACGGTTTTTTCGTAAGCGGGTCAGTGGCGTCGCCGATCATCACCAATGTCGGCTCGGTGCGAAACGGGTCCATGAACGCGGTGTTCGGATCGGGAATCAGCAGCATGTCCGATTCGTGGATCGAAGCCCATCCGCGAATGGAGCTGGCGTCGAAGCCGAAGCCCTCTTCAAAGGAATCTTCGCCGAGCTCCCCGATCGGGTAGCTCACGTGTTGCCAGATGCCGGGAACGTCGATAAAGCGCATATCCAGAATTTTGGCGTTATACTTTTTGGCGTACTCTAAGACACCTTTTGCGTCCATCCTTTCCTCCCTCATGCGTCTGGCGCGGCCAGTCGGTTTAAAGGGCGGAGGTTACCCCAGCGAAGATTCGCGCGTCAAGAATCGCCCCTGTGCATCGCTCGGCCAGTCCGATTCAAGAAACGAATCGGTTCGATCCGCATTTGCATGGTCTGGCTGTTCGTCTTTCCTTCGGTCTTGTACGCGCTTTCGCCGCATTCGCGCTCGGGAAATTCCATTTGACCCTCTGCCACGGCGCACGATACTTTAGGTCACGATTTTCCTGGCGCCATGTTTCGCTTCAGGTAGCCGACGATAGAAAATCCTTCGATCTCAATTTTTCTTAAAGGAGATTCATGTCTACTGAGCTGCGCAATTTCCTTGAATTGCCGTACGCCGAGCTGGAAGACCTTAACTTAGAGGCAAAAGAACAGCGCAAGAACCGCGTCGCCACTGACAAGCTCCGCGAAGAACGTCTGCGCTACCTCAACGATGAGAAGCGCATCAAGGCCGTCACCGTGCTCTTCAGCGACCTCGAAGGCCGCCTGCACATGCTCGATTACGACAAGAAGTTTTTGCTCAAGAGCTGGGACAACCTCACCTTCGACGGTTCTTCCATCCGCGGCTTCACCGCGCAGCGCGAAAGCGATCTCCGCCTCGGCATGGACTGGGGTTCTTTCTACTGGGCTCCCTCTGACTTTTTCGGCCCCGGCAAGGTGCTCATCTTCGGTGAAGTTATCGACAAGGACGGCACGCCTTACAAGGCCGATGTGCGCGGGCTTCTCAAAACCTACGCCGCCGCGCAATTTGAAGAGGACGGCTACACGCTGAACGCCGCCAACGAAATCGAAGGGTTCCTGTTTGCCGGCCTCGACGCCGAGCGCCGCTTCCACCAAACCAACAAGTTCGAGTACGTCAACACCGGCGGTTATTTCCACTCTCTTCCCGGCGATCCGCTGCGGCAGTTCGTCGACACCGTTGCCGAAGTGCAGCGCGCCATGGGTTTCGAGAATGAGAAGGATCACCCGGAAGTCGCGCCGTCGCAGTTCGAAGTCAACTACGGTTACGGAGAAGTGGTCCAGGCTGCCGATCAGATTCAGCTCTACAAGCTGATCTGCCGCGAGGTCGCCACCAAAATGGGCATGACCGCGAGCTTTCTGCCGAAGCCCGTTGTCGGCGTGAACGGCAGCGGCATGCACACCAACGTTTCCATCAGCAAAGGCGACACCAACCTGTTCTGGGATCCCAAGGGACAGGAAAAGCTCTCCAAACTCGGCTGGCAGTTCGTCGATCGCATTCTCACGCACGGCAACGACATCTGCCTCGCGCTCAATCCCAGCGTCAATTCCTATCGCCGTCTCGATCCGCACTTCGAAGCGCCAAACCAGATCAAGGCTTCCGCCGTCGATCGCGGTTCCATGGTGCGCATCCCCATCGGCAACCACCGCAGCATGCGTACCGAAGTCCGCTCGGTGGCGCCGGATGCGAACCCTTACATGGTTCTCTACGCCATCTTCAAAACTGGCATCGACGGCGATATCTCCAAAACGAAAAACCTGCGGCAGGCCGAGCGCTACCTGCCAGACAACATCTACACCGCCATCGATGATTTCAAGAAAGCGGACTGGGCCACCAAGCTCTTCGGCGAGGACGTCAAGCAGCGCTACATCCACCTGAAGATCGCTTCAGCCGATCGCTGCCCGCGTCTGCTGGGCACTTTCGTCAAGGCTCCCGAGATTCAATACCACCACGAGATTTACAACCAATACCTCTGGAACCAGTTCTAACTTACTGAGAGGTGGGCCCTCATCCCGCCTCTCTTGTAAGCACTTGGGTACTGCAATAACGCAAGCGCCCTGGCTATATGCCAGGGCGTTTCGTTTTTGCGTTGTCATCCCGAGCGAGCGAAGCGCCCTTCTTCGCGACGAGGGATCTGCTTTTTCTTTTGCTGTTGATTTGCGCCGTCATTCTGAGAGGCTGTGACTTTTTTGATTTCGCCCAAAGGTCGATGTTGAAAAGAATCGAGTTGCGCGACCGAATTCGCGTCTCTTGGAATAAAATCACACTCTCTGAGCGCAGCGAAGAATCCCTCTTCGCCTTTGGCGGTGGGTTAACACGGCTTTGCTTTTCGTGCCGGTGGAACAAACCAGCCCCGGTCAGGGGCGGCATAATGGAGCCTAGCGCGTGCCGGGCTGGATTCCCCTGGAGAGAAAGGTACCGATCCAGCAACGCGACGGCTCGATCTGATTGGGCGAACAGAGGAGAGAGATTCCTCGTCGCGGTTTCGCGGGGCCACGCCCGCGAACTGCCGCTCATTCGGAATGACAGAAAAGTTCTAAGCGAACTGGAGGTTCGCGTAGCGCTCGATCAACTTCTTGGCGCCGTAGTCGCGGAAGCTGACGGTCAGCTTGCGATCTTCGCCCTCACCTTCGATCTCGATAATGGTGCCCACTCCATATTTCGAGTGGCGGACGCGCGCGCCAATCAGCGGATTGCTTGTGGGCTTCGGAGGTACGGGTGTTGCGATTGACCGTGCGGGCCGCGGCGGATAGCCATAGGAAGATGGGCGGCGCTGGCGGTAATCCTGTGAGAATTCGGGATCCATTTCGTAGCGACGCGTTTGGCCCGGCTCGGAATTCGATCCGGTAGCAGCTTCGATCAGATCGGCGGGAATTTCAGCGATGAAACGCGAAGGAATGGAACCGCGCAAGCGCTCCTCGCCATAGGTACGGCGGTAGATCGCGCGGGAAAGGGTTAACGCTTGCTTCGCGCGGGTCATGCCTACGTAGAACAGGCGCCGCTCTTCTTCAAGTTCCGCGGCGCTGCCATTGATGGCGCGGCTGTGCGGCAGCAATCCTTCTTCCAGACCCGCGAGAAAGACGGCTTCGAATTCCAGCCCCTTTGCGCTATGCAGGGTCATTAGCGAAACGGAGACGGACTCGTCGTATTCGTCGGAATCGGCCACCAGCGCGGCGGCATCGAGGACATCTTCGAGCGTCTGGCCGCGTTCAGCCGCTTCAGCCATGGCGTTGGAGAGTTCGCGGAGATTGTCGGCGCGGGCCGTGTGCTCGAGATTGTCCTGCTGCTCGACCCAGTCGAGATAGCCGGTGCGCGCAAGAACGCGTTCGATGAGTTGCGCGGGCGGAAGTTCTTTGGCTTCTTCCTGCAATGCTTCGATCATTTCGCGAAAGCCGTTCAGGGCAGTGGTGAAACGCTTGCCGGTGCCCGCTTCACCGGAACGAATCACGTCCCAAAGAGACTGGCCCGTTTCGCGGGCTCGCGCGTCGAGAAGCGAAATAGTAGTGGCACCAATGCCGCGTGGCGGAACGTTCAGCACACGCAGGAGCGAAACGTCGTCTTCCGGATGAAACAGAAGCCGCACGTAGGCCAGCGCGTTGCGCACTTCGGCGCGCTGATAGAAGCTGAAGCCGCCGACCACGCGATGGCGCACGCTCAGGCGGCGCAAGATTTCTTCGAACGCACGCGACTGCGAGCCGGTGCGATACAGCACGGCCACCTGCGCGTTCGGCTCGTTGCGCAGATAGTTGGAAATTTCACCGCAAACGTATTCGGCTTCGGTGGAGGAATCCTGCGCCTCGTAGAATTTCAGCGGGTTGCCGGCGCCGATATTTCCCTGGAGCGTTTTGCCCAGGCGGTCGGAATTGTTTTTTACCACGGCCGCGGCGGCATCGAGGATCGTTTGCGTGGAGCGGTAATTTTGCTCGAGGCGAATGAGCTTGGCTCCGGGAAAATCCTGTGTGAAGCGCTTTAAATTGCCGGCCCGAGCGCCGCGCCAGCCGTAAATGGACTGGTCTTCGTCTCCTACGACGCAGACGTTCTTATGCGTACCAGCCAGCAGGCGGACAAGTTCTTCCTGCGAGGCGTTGGTGTCCTGAAATTCGTCGACCATGATGTACTGAAAGCGATCGCTCCAGCGGTGACGAACGTCGGCGTTGTTGCGCAGGAGTTCGACGGAGCGCAGCAGCAGGTCGTCAAAATCGAGAGCGGCGCCCTTGCGCAGGATCGTTTCATAAACGCGAAAAACTTCGGAGGTCTGCTGGCGCTGCTCGTCGCGAGCCTGGTCGGCATCGGCACGCATCTGCTCCGGCGTGATGCCGTGATTTTTGGCGTGGCTGATGATCGAGCGCATGGTGCGCGGGGGAAAATCATCGGTGGGCAGATCGAGCTGCTGCAGAGCGCGCTTGACGGCAGCGGTCTGGTCATCATCGTCATAGATGGCGAAGTCGCGAGGCAGGCCAAGATGCTTTGCTTCGCGGCGCAACAGGCGCGCGCAAAACGAGTGAAACGTGGAGACCCACACGTCCGCGGCGCTGAGGCCGTTCGAGCGCAGGAGGTTGTTGATGCGCTCTTTCATCACGTTGGCGGCCTTGTTGGTGAAGGTGACCGCAAGAATGGCGCTGGCCGGGACGTGCCTTTCAAGCAGATGGGCGATGCGATAGGTGATGACGCGCGTTTTTCCGGTTCCGGCGCCGGCGAGGACGAGAACCGGTCCCTCGGTAGCGACCACCGCTTCGCGCTGGCTTTGGTTGAGTTGATCGAGCAAAGATTTTGTTTCGGAAGTGTTTGGCACGAAGAAATTCTAGCCGAGCGGGAGAGATTGAGCAATTTGCGCGGCGCGAAAAAGAAATTTTGTTGTGAATTTCGCGGAGCAGGGAGGCTCCGAATCATCTGCTACACTGCTGAAGCACATGAAAAAGCTCAAGCTCCCAGCGTGGCTGCAGCATTTCGTCGCGGTAATGGGCGGGGGCGGAATTTTCCTGGTAGCATTTCTGGATTCTTCGGTACTTTCCTTTCCATTCATCACCGACGCGCTGGTAATGAGGCTGTGTATGGAACGGCCGGAACGCACGCTGTACTACGCCGCGATGGCCACGCTCGGCTCGCTCGGCGGGTGTATTTGGATCTACTGGCTGGCGAAAAAAGGTGGCGAAGCGTACTTTCATCGCCATGGCGGGCGCGCGGCCTTGAAAGCCAAGCGCTGGGTGGACGATCACGCGTTTCTAAGCTTGTTTATTCCGGCGATTTTGCCGCCGCCGATGCAGTTCAAGGTATTTGTGCTGGCTGAGGGCGTGTTTCAGGTGCCGTTGCGAACCTTTGTGCTGGCGCTGGTGCTGGGCCGCGGACTGCGCTACGTAGCTGAAGGGCTTTTCGCTGTGAAATACGGCCAGAGGGCGCTGGATTTTTTAATTGGCCACGCCCTGGCGTTCATCGGCGCGGTAGCTGCTCTGATGCTTGTGCTCTACATTGCCAACCGGCTGATCCTGCACACCGAACCTGCCACGGATTAGCGTTTAGTCCCCGCCTGAAGAAGCGAAACGCAACTGTTCTCGCACAATCTGCAAGTCCGCGTCGAGTTCCACACGAAGGAATAGATTCTCGGCGCTTTGATCGCCGGAAGGGAAGCGCAAGTCGCGCAAGTCCACGCGATAGCCGTCTTCGCGGTGGGCGACGCTGGCGAGAGGGAACTCGGCGTATTGCAGGAATCGCTTTGCTGTTTGGGACTTTTCTGCCGTATCGAGCGCGGGCGAGTCGGGCGGCTTGTAGTGCGTGACACTGCGATCGGGGTTGAAGTCCGCCCCGGGCTCCAGGTTTACTTCAATTTCTTCGAGAGTGCTGTCGGTGGAGACCACGCCTCGCCAGCGAAGTGGGTTGGTAGACGACGGGAAGGCTCCGGCAGACAGCGGTTCGCGGCCGTGAAATTCAGAAGAAAGCAGCAGATCCATGGCGCGTCCGTGGAAGTAAGCGCGTGCGCCAAAATATGCTACCAGCAAGAGCAGAGTAAAAACCGCGGCTCCGCAGCCATTTTCCTTGCGCGCGCCTACTTCTTCGCTGACCAGTCGAAATAGCTGAGGGATGAGCAGCCCAGCAATGAGAATCAGAAGGGCCCAGGGATCGAAGCTCTCGGCCAGATTCACGTGGGACCAGTGCATGCGGAATGGCCAGAGCCACTGAATTCCTTCGCCGCTGCACAGATCGAGCAAGTCGTGCGCGATAATACCTACAGCGCATAACACGAAAGCGATCAAGAATGTGGGTGGCGGAAGTTGTTTTCGCGGATTTTGGGGCGCTGAGAATTTTGCACTGAGAAACAGAAACAGCGCTGCGAGCGCACAACTGAGAAATGCTGCGCCTGCAATCGAATGCAGCGCGCTGCGATGCAGTGCCAGAAAAGCGCCGGGACCGGCAAAATAACTGGCGTAGTCGAGATCAGGCGCGACACCGGCTGAGACGAGCAGGGCGGTTCCGAATCGCGGCAGGCGCCGCCGAAACGCGCGGGCGATCGCGAGGGACGCCAACGCGTGGGTGAAAGGCTCCAAAGAAGGCTCCAGACGGGGGCCGCCAGGCGCGCCTGCTAGGTGCTAGCGGGAGCGGGAGTCAGAAGGGAAAGCGCGTCTGGCACCACGCGGAACGATATTGGCGCGGGCCCGATCGGTTCGCCGTCCACTTGGGCGTACACCGGTTCGTTTCCGGCAGCTTCGCAGACCGCGGCAGTGGATTTCCAGGCCTCGATGCCCTTTATGCTGCGCAACTTGCCAAGCCATAGCGCGGGCAGACAAACCAGATAGGCCAATCGGCTTCGCTGCGAATTGGTGAGAATCTCGAAGGAATCGTCAAACAAGCTCGCTTCTGTGGTGATCTTGAATGGTCCGCCATAGTTTGCGGTGCGGCCCAATACCACGAAGGTGGCGCGGCGCTCGCGCGAGTTTGAACGGATGTTCATCTCGGGGAAGGTATAGCTGAAAAACTGGCGCGCGCCTTCGCTCCAGTAGGCGATAATGCCGGCCTTTTTTTTCAGTTCTTCATCGACACCGTTGACGATCGCTCCATCGGGACCAGCGCCGGCGACGCATAGGAAATACCGTCCGTCGGCCGGCAGGTTTTCGGAGTGGAAACCGTTTGTCGTTTGCGCCAGCCCGAGCGCGATGCGGCGAATGATGCCGCCGGGGATCAGGCGCGCGGCCGCGGGAATATCCCACGGAATTCCCAATTCCTTGGCGAGAATATTAGCGGTGCCCGCGGGCAGCAGCGCGAGCGGAACCTGGCTGCCAGCCAGGCCGTTCACCACTTCGTTGACCGTGCCGTCGCCACCGCAGGCAATCACTAGGTCGCTACGCTGTTCGACGGCTTGGCGCGCGATGGACGTAGCGGAGAAGCGCGCGGTGGTCGGCACTAGCTCGGTGAGGATGCCCGCATTGGAGAGAATTTTGGCGGCCTGCTCGACGTCGGTAAAACGGTGGTGGCGGCGGCGTCCGCTGGTGGGATTGTAAATCAGAAGAGCGTTTTTGATTCCGTCAGGCATTTTGTTTCAAAATTCTCCCATTGAAAGATTCGACGAACGCGCAATTGTATAATACGGTCGAATCTAATATTGATTCTATCCGGTTGAGGTTTCCATGTCTCGATCATCCGCTCCCGTCCAGAAACACGCCGGCGCCGCGAAGGAAATCGAGCGCCTGCGCGAGGAAATTCGCCACCACGAATATCTTTATTACGTGCAGGACAATCCCGAAATTTCGGACGCGGCCTTCGACCGGCTGATGGTGAAACTGCGAGAGATGGAACAGCAGCATCCTGAATTGCAGTCCCCAGACTCACCGACGCAGCGCGTGGGCGGGGCGCCGCGCGAAGGTTTTCAGAGCGTGCGGCATCAGGTGCCCATGGTCAGCCTGGACAATGCGTTTTCGTTCGAGGCGCTGGCCGATTTCGATCGAAGAGTGCGCGAGCTGACCGGCCGAGAGAAGGTCGATTACGTGGCTGAGCACAAATTCGATGGGCTGAGCCTCTCGCTGCTTTACGAAAAGGGGCGGTTGGTGCGCGGCGTGACGCGCGGCGACGGCACAACCGGCGAAGACGTGACGCCCAACGTGAAGACGATCCGATCGATCCCGCTGACGATTCTGCCCGCGCAGCTCAAGAAGGCGGGGCTGCACGGCACCTTCGAAGTGCGCGGCGAAGTGATCATGACTCGCCAGGCCTTCAAAGAACTAAACGAGCAACAGGAGGAGCAGGGCGGCAAAATTTTCGCAAATCCGCGCAATGCAGCGGCAGGCGCGGTGCGCATGCTTGACTCGAAAATTACTGCGTCGCGAAAACTGGATTTTTTCGCGTACTACCTGCTGGTGAATGGGCGCGCGCCGAAGCGCCGGCTTTCCGAAGCGCTGGAGGTGCTGAGTACGCTGCACTTCAAAGCGAGTGACGATTGGAAGCTCTGCCACTCACTGGAAGAGGTGCAGAAGTACATCGAGCACTGGGACACGCGGCGCGCGAAGCTGGATTACGAAATCGATGGCATCGTCGTCAAGGTCGATGAGGTTTCCCTGCAGAACGAGCTCGGATTCACATCGAAGGCGCCGCGCTGGGCCATTGCCTACAAGTATCCGGCGCACCAGGAAACGACCGTGGTGAAGGAAATCACGGTGAACGTCGGCCGCACCGGAACGCTCACGCCCCTGGCCATTTTTGAGCCGGTAAAAATTGCTGGAGTGACGGTCGTAAAGTCCACGTTGCACAACATGGACGAAATCGAACGCCTGAACATCCACGCGGGCGATACCGTGCTGGTGGAGCGGGCCGGCGAAGTGATCCCGCACGTGCTGAAAGTGGTGAAGCATGGAGAAGAAGAAAAGCAGTTCCGCATGCCGTCGAAGTGCCCGGTGTGCGGCATGGGTGTGCATCGCGCGGAAGGGGAAGTTGCCTATCGCTGCGTGAACGTCTCGTGTCCGGCGCGCACGAGAGAGTCGTTTCTGCATTTTGCCGGGCGGCACGCCATGAATATCGACGGGCTGGGCGAGAAGATAGTCGATCAGCTTATCGAAAAGGGCTTGGTGAAGAATTTTGCCGATCTATACAAGCTGAAGCTCGATGAAGTGGCAGATCTGGAACGCATGGCGGAGAAGTCCGCCCAGAATCTTCTGGATGAAGTCGAAGCGAGCAAGAAGAACGGGTTGGCTCGGCTGGTTTACGCGATCGGGATTCCGTTCGTCGGGGAACGCACGGCACAGCTTCTCGCCCAGCATTTCGGATCAATGGACGAGATTGCCGCGGCGAGCGCCGAGGAATTAATGGAAGTTACGGAAATTGGGCCGAAGATCGCCGAGGGCGTGCAGGAATTCTTCTCCGAGGCGGCCAACCGGAAACTGGTCGAGCGATTGGGGGCGGTCGGCGTGAATATGAAGGAAGAGCGCGCCGCGCCCAAGGGCACCAAATTTGCCGGCATGACGTTCGTTTTTACCGGCACGCTGAAGAAGCGATCGCGCGAAGAGGCAGAAGCGCTGGTGGCCTCGCAGGGAGGAAAAGCGGGCGGTTCCGTCAGTAAGAAGACCAGCTACGTTGTGGTTGGAGAAGATCCCGGCTCAAAATTCGATAAGGCTAAGACGCTCAAAGTTCCCATCCTCGACGAAGATCAATTCAACGAACTGGTTTCCTCCGATTAGCGAGCTCGGCGTCGCGCAGCACCGGATTCGCAGGTATAATCAGGGCATAGCGGGTGAGCCGGGTGATCGCTGGTTTGCCGTTCGCAAGAGCGGCGGACGGGAGGAAAGTCCGGACTCCGTCGTCGTGAACTCCACAAGAGCCGTCGACGAAGGGCAACGCGCCTGATAACGCCAGGGGGCTGCGCATGCGAACTACGGCAAGTAGTTCGTCGTAATTATTGCGTGCAGCGGCTACGGAAAGTGCCACAGAAAATTAAACCGCCGGTGCAGCTTGATCTCGGCGGCAAGCTTCCCGGGAAACCGGGGGCTCGCCAGTTCAGGTCAAGCGCGCAGGTAAGGGTGAAAAGGTGGGGTAAGAGCCCACCGCCCGAGTGGCAACACTCGGGGCACGGAAAACCCCGCGTGGAGCAAGGCCAAATAGGAGGGGAGGGCCGGCCCGGCCCGAATGTTTCGCGCCGCGACGCGTGAAGCTGCGACCCTCGGGTAGGCTGCTTGAGTCCCGAAGCGATTCGGGACCTAGAGGAATGATCGCCACGCCGCGTGGTGTGCCCGATGCGAATCGGGCGCGGCGCGTGGTTTGACAAAATCCGGCTTACAGGCTCACCCGCTAGATTCTCTGTCAGGGGCGCAAAAACAGCCCTTCAGGCTTGATCCTAACGTTGATTGTTCGTTCTCCCTTTGTTCGTCTTCATAAAGCACGTGAGAGTTCGTGGTACAGGTAATCTCCACCTGTCCCGCTATTGTCCTTCTGCCCAGTTTTGGGGCAATCTTCGTCACTATCGACATGCAAAACGCGTCTGCACAACTTCCGCAGTAACTAGTACGTTCGTTTCGTAGTTTTTGAGACCTACGCTTCATTGTCCACTCCGTGCTTGACCCCGAAAATTCAATGTAGACAAGAACTTCGACGAAACGACTATGGCCCATTACGCTTCGGGACTGCGCAAGTACTATCGCTTCATCCGCGGGTTAAAGAAATTCCATGGGTCGCGTTTGCAGCACGACGAAGCGCTGGCTCTTGCCCGAACGGTCATAAAGAAACGCGTGGCCGCACGGGAAGCGAATTTCCTGAGCCTAGTGGAGAAGGGAATCTTCGGCTCGCATTCCAACCCGTACCTGAAGCTGCTAGCGCCCAGGAAAATCACATTTCAGGATCTGAAAGCCTCCGTCTCCAAAGAAGGACTTGAGGCAAGCCTGCAACTTCTCGAGAGAGAAGGCGTTTATTTCACGGTGGACGAGTTCAAGGGCCGGGTGCCCGTGAAGCGCAACGGCGTGGAGTTCCGTTGTGAGCCCTCGATGTTCGACAATCCGTTTCTCTCCTACGTATACGAAGTGCAGAGTGGCGCGACGCGCAGCGCCGGCACACGAGTCCGCATCGACTTCGACTACCTGCATCAACGATCGCTCTACGACGCGTTATTGCTCGATATTCATGGTTGCCTCACTGCGCCGGTGGCGAACTGGTTCCCGGTGTTCCCGGGCGCGCCGGGAATCAACTCCAGCCTGCGTTTCGCGCACATCGGCAATCCCGTGCGGAGATGGTTCTCGCAGGTCGATGAGAACCGCCTGAATATCGGCTGGGAGCGCAAGTTGGGTATGAAGATGGTCTACGCGCTCAGCAGGATGTTTGGTTCGCCGCTGGCTGAAGCCGAATACGTCGGGCTCAACGACGCTTCCAAGGTTGCCCGCTGGGCGGCCGAGACCCTCGATCAGCACGGCCGTTGCGCGATTTACACCTTCGCGGCGTCTGCCGTGCGCGTTTGCGTAGCCGCTTCTGAAGCGAACGTCAGCCTGAAGGGCGTGAAGTTCCTGGTCACCGGCGAACCTTTGACGCCGCATAAAGCAAAAGAAATCGAATCGACGGGCGCTGTGGCCGTGCCGGTCTACGGAATTTCCGAAGCGGGCGTGATCGCAGCCGGTTGCAACAATCCACACGCGCAGAGCGACCATTGCCATCTGTATTCCGATACGACGGCGATCACTCTGCACAAGTCCAAGGTGGCGCATTCGGATGCGTCCGTGGCTTCGTACCTGTTCACCAGCATCCTCTTCGAATCACCCAAGCTGCTTTTGAATGTCGGCATGGGAGATTTCGGCGACCTGTATACCCAGCCATGCGAATGCGGCTTCGGCAAGGTCGGATTCAATACGCACATCAGCAATATTCGCAGCTACGAAAAACTCACCGGCGAAGGCGTCACCTTCGTTGACACCGATTTCATTTGGATCATCGAGAAGGAGCTTCCGGCCAAGTTCGGAGGCAAGAGCACGGACTATCAGTTGGTGGAACGCGAAGATTCCAAGGGTTTGCCACGTCTCGATCTGCTGGTGAGCCCGTCCGTTGGGCCCATCGACGAAACCGAAGTTGCCGATACCTTCATCCGGCTGCTCAAGCGCGCCGAGGACAAGGGCTGGGCGCAATCGGGAACGGAAATGTGGAAGCAATCGCAGATGGTTCGCACCGTCCGCGAGTCTCCGCTGCCGACAGCCGGCGGCAAGATTCTGCCATTTCAATTAATGAAATCCGAGAAGCAAGCAATAAAGACTCTTACCACCAGGAAGGAATCCGACCATGGCTTTTCCAGCAACGCGAATGCGCCGATTGAGGCAGAACCCCACCTTTCGGCGACTCGTTCGTGAGATCACCATTTCCGCGGACGATTTTATCCTGCCGCTATTTATCGTCCCGGGGCGGCACATCAAAAAGGAGATGAAATCGCTTCCGGGCAACTACCATCTCTCGCTGGATTGCCTGGTGGAAGAAGCCAAGGAACTGCGTGACCTGGGCATCCCGGCGATATTGCTCTTCGGCGTGCCGGACGCAAAGGACAAGCGAGACGACGCGTTCGGCGCCTACGCGGCCAATGGAATCGTGCAGCAAGCCGTGCGCGCGGTGAAAGAGAATGTGCCGGGGCTGTTGGTCATCACCGATGTCTGCCTGTGCGAATACACACCGCACGGCCATTGCGGCGTGCTGAAGAACAATTATCTCGACAACGACGCTTCCATGGAGCTGTTGGTCAAGACCGGCCTGTCGCACGCTCAGGCAGGCGCGGACATGATCGCTCCGGCAGCCATGCTGGACGGGCAAATCGCCGCTTTGCGTCAAAATCTGGACGCGAACGGCTTTTCAAATCTCCCCATCATGGCCTATGCCGCCAAGTTCGCTTCCAAGCTGTATGACCCGTTCTTCAAAGAAGGAACGCAATCGGCGCTGACGCACGGAGACAAGCGCACGCACCAGATGCCGATCGGCAATTCCGACGAAGCCATGCGTGAAATCGCGCTGGATGTGAATGAAGGCGCGGACATCATCATGGTCAAGCCCGGGCTTGTTCTACCTGGACGTGGTCTATCGCGCCAAGCAGGAATTCGACATGCCGCTCGCGGTCTATAACACCAGCGGCGAATACGCCATGATCGATGCCGCCGGGCAGCTTGGCCGGCTCGATCGCGACGTGATTATGTTCGAAGCGCTGAGATGCATGAAGCGCGCCGGCGCCGACATTCTCATCTCGTATGCCGCCAAGCAGGCCGCGAAGTACCTCGGCGCGAAGCGAATGTCCGTCGGCGAAGAAGTGCCGGAACACGAAGCGTTGGTGGGCGCCACAATCTCGTGATGCGGCGATTCCACATGCGCGAAGCACCTGGCGGAAAGGGCTCGGTCCGATAATGGAAATCGTTGTCGTCGGGCTCAACCATCGCACCGCACCGGTCGAACTCCGCGAACGCGTGGCCTTTACCCCGCAGCAGGCGAGGCATGCGGCCGAACAACTGCGAGCGGAAGGTCGTGCTGGAAGAAGCGCTGATCCTCTCCACGTGCAACCGCAGTGAAATTTACGGCGCTGCGAGAGGCGATTCGGGCGATTCGGCGATGGTCGCGGAGCAGTTGGCCGATTTCTTCGCCTCATTCCACGGATTGTCCCCCGCGGAATTGGGAAACGCCCTCTATCTGCGGAACGGCCACGACGCTGTCCGCCATCTTTACCGCGTAGCTTCCGGCCTGGATTCGATGCTTCTTGGCGAAGCGGAAGTTTTGGGGCAAGTGCGCCAGGCCTATCGCGCGGCGCTCGACCACGGCACCACGGGACGCATGCTCAACCGCCTGTTTCAGCGCGCTCTCGAAGTTGGCAAGCGCGTGCGCACCGAAACATCCCTCGCCGTTCGTCCCGTGTCTGTGGCTTTCGCAGGCGTGCGGCTTGCGGAGCAGATTCTCGGCCGGCTGGCCGCCAAGCGCGCCCTGATTGTGGGCAGTGGAGCGACCAGCGAACGCGTGGTGGGGCACTTGTGCGACCGGGGAATCGAAAAATTTGCGGCTGATCAATCGCACCGCGCAGCATGCGCAGGATCTGGCCTCGCGCTTCGGCGGGGAAGTCCTGCCCTGGGAAAGTCTCCGCACGGCGTTGGAGTGGCCGGACTTGATCGTGACTTCCGTCTCTTCGCCGGAACCTATTCTGACGCGCGAGCTTCTTGAATCCGCGAAAATCGCGCGCGGGAATCTCCCTCTCCTAGTGATCGATCTCGGTCTGCCGCGTAACGTTGCGGCCGAGTGCTGGCAACCTGGGCGGCATCTACGTTTATAACCTCGACGACCTCACCTTGATCGTTGAGGAGAACAAGAAAGCCAGGGAACAGGAAATCCCGCGCGCCGAGGCGATTGTCGAAGAGCAAGTGGAGAAATTCATGGAGTGGGAATCGGCTCCCCGTTATTCGCTGGTTCCGGTCTCGCGGCGAGCAGCGCAGCCAGGTGATCTGAATGTCTCACCCGGCAGTCATCGTCGAGCAAAATTCCGAACGCCCGGCAGAACATCAAAAAAACATCTCACCCGCATCCGCGAGCTCCCTCGACCTCCGCGGTTTTATTGATTCGCTTTCCGCCCGCGGCTTGCTGCGTCGCGTATCGGAACCTGTCGATTGGAAATTCGAGCTGGGCGAAATAACCCGCAGCTCACAGGTTCCCCTGCTATTCGAGAATGTGCGCGGATATGCGGGCCATCGTGTGTTTACAAATGGACTCTGCAATTTCCCGGCAATCGCGTTAGCGCTGGGAATACCTTCGGATCAAAGCCGGCAGGCCGCTATTCGCAGTATGCGAAGCAGGATCCGCACCCCGCTACCCCCGCGCATGGTAGCCGGTGGGCCGGTCCTCGAGAATATTCTTCAGAAAAGCGATATCGATTTCCTCGAATTTCCGGTTCCGCAATGGAGCAGGGAAGAATCCGGCCGTTATCTCGGCACCTGGCACATCAACGTCACTCGTGATCCAGAGTCGCGCGTCCGCAATATCGGCGTTTACCGCATGCAGGTTCTCAACTGCAATCAGGCCACGGTGAGCACTTCACCGCGCAGCCATCTGTCGCGTCATTTAGCTCAAGCGGAGAGACAAGGGCGTCCTTTGCAAATGGCCGTGGCCATCGGCGTGGCCGAGCCGCTTGTGATGGCCGCGGGAGCTTCTTGCCCTTACGGCCTAGACGAGTACGAACTGGCGGGTAGCTTGAGCGGCGAAGCCGTGCAACTCATCAAATGCAGAACCGTGGACCTGGAAGTCCCGGCAAATTCCGAGATTGTTATCGAGGGATTCATCCATCCCAACAGGCGCGTGAAGGACGGTCCTTATTTTGACTACGCGGGAAAACCAAATACAAATCCGGCGGCTTACCTGTTTGAAGCCACGAGCCTGATGTTCCGAAACACCCCCATTTTCCGCGGCGCCGCCATCGGCCATGCTGGCGCGGAAGACCTGCAGCTTTTCACGCTGCTTTCCGAATTAGGCTTGCTCGATTTCCATGGATCCAGGCTGAGGCACGCCGTGCAAAAGAACCTCATAAAACTCAGGCTGTTCCGGGCCTTTCAGTTCGCTGGCCGGATTTAAAGCTGCCGCCGCAAGAGCAGCGCGCTTCGTTGAAAAACGTTCAAGCTTTCGCAGCCGTCGACATTCCTTCCTGATCTCCAATCGCCACGTTGCCTTTGTACAGGCCTCCATCGTCTATCACGATGCGCCCCGTCGTCAGGTCGCCCGCCACCGCCCCAGTGCGCGTTATTTTCACCCGATCGCGCGCTTGTAGGTTGCCGTTCAAAGTGCCGTGCACGATCGTTTCTCGGACGTTTACGTCTCCGTTCACGGTTCCTTTTTCGGCGATGGTCAGCAATCCATCCGAGAGCCGGATGGGTCCATCAACAGTTCCGTCCACGACTACATCCTCGCTGCCTGAAATTTGCCCTTTGATCCGCAGGCCCTTCAGGATGTGGGTGGCACGGCGAAACTCTTCAGCGCTCTTTACGTCATCGTAGGTTTTGCTCATCAAGTCTCCTCAGAACGTTGAAATTATCGCCCTTGCCGGCCGTCTGGCGCGGGATACCCGCTGGCCATAGGCATTTAGGGCAGCGGCGCCCATAGTTTTCGCATGTTTTGGCATGAAATTGACATCATTTTCTTCGACTCGATACTTAGTCGTTGGGGGGTCTTTGGCAAATTGTCAGCGGCTGGCTACATCGAGGCCAAACGGAGGAGGAGGGGAAGGCGAAACGGTCGGGTCAGGCACTTGGATCGTCAAAATGTGAAAAATGGAGGTTGTAGTTTTATGAAGTCCCGGCTAAGTGCCTTGTTTCCAATGCGACGCGAGGGAACTGCAAGTGCATTATTCGAACCCTGAGGACTAGACAACATGCTTCTCAAGGTCGGTTTTGCACTAGGGATTTTTTGCGCGTTATTCTTCATCCCCTCCGTCATCGCAACCATCACCTTGCTGATGAAGGCTCTCCGCGTCTCCAATGGAAGGCCGCGGCGATCCGCTGTTGTGAATCGCTAGATTGAATCCCAAGCCGCTTTAGTGGCGGGATCCATAGCTCCATTTTTTCCCGAACAAATTGTTGGTGGCCAAAATCTGCGATTTCGCGGGGCGCGCGAACAGAGCCATCGAATGCTGCAGAATTCTCGACCGGTTCGGGCAGGCGGTTCCGACTACGAGCCAGTTGACGCCGAGAAGTTAGTTCACGTTACGAGTGATCTGCCGGGGCGTCGGTAGCTGTGCTGCATCCCAACCTCCGCCAATCGCTTTGATCAACCCAACACTGGCGACCATCTGCTGCATGCGAAAGGTCACTGCTGTTTGCTGGCCCGCGAGCACAATGGTTTGCGCCGAGATGACGTTCAAGTAAGGATCGAGTCCCGCTTTATACCGTGCGGTGGCTTCCTGCAGACTGCGCCCGGCGGCTTCCACCGCAGCGTCCTGTTGCTGAATATCCTGCGAAAGCAGCCGTAGCGCCGCCAGATTATCCTCCACTTGCTGGAAAGACGTCAGCACGGTCTGGCGATAATTTGCCACCGTCTGATCGTACATGGCGCGATATTGCTGCATGGTCGCGGCGCGCAACCCGGCATCAAAGATGGTCTCCGCCAAAGTTGGTCCGACTGACCAGAACCGGCTGGGCCAGGTGAACCAGTCCGTGATGGAAGAATTCCCCAAACCGCCCGTCGCGCTCAACACCAGGTTGGGATAATAGGCGGACTTGGCCACGCCAATCTGCGCGTTAGCCTGTGCCATTGCTCGTTCCGCGGCGGCGATATCAGGACGGCGCTCGAGAAGCTGGGAAGGCATGCCCACAGGGATAGCCGGCGCAGTGGCCTGGACGCTCGCGGCTGGAAGCGAGAAAGTCGAGGCAGGCTGTCCAACGAGAACCGCGATCGCGTGCTCGTACTGCGCGCGCAATATGCCGAGGTTGGTGTCCTGCGCCTGAGCTGCCCCGAGCTGTGCCTCTGCCTGCGCCAAGGCTTCATCGGTGCCGACTCCGGTGCGATAGAGGCTGGCATTCATGTCGTAAGCGTCCTGATAGGCCGTTACCGTGGAATCGAAAATCTGCTTCAGGGAATCTTGCGCGCGCAGTTCGTAGTAATCCGCGGCCAGTTCGGCTTGTTCGCTCAGCCGCACGTTTTGCAGATCGGCCGCGCTGGCTTGCGCGGCAGCCATATTCGACTTCACGGTGTTGCGCACCCGGCCCCAGAGATCCGGCTCCCAGGTGGCATCAAAGGGCAGTGAGAAATCGGTGTAGGACTTCACCGTGATTCCACCTGTTGAACTTGTCCCCGTTTGCAAGCCTCCAAATTGCGCGGGCGACGGCCGTTCGTTGACGATGCTTGGCGATGTGCCCGCAGTAGGGAAATATTGAGAACGAGCTTCACGCACCAGCGCCCGCGCAGCCAGGAAATTGGCGGCGGCAGCGGCGATGTTTTGGTTAGACGCTGTCCCCTTTTCTTCAAGATCGTTCAGTGTGGGATCGTTAAAGCCTTCCCACCAGTTGCCACGGATTACGGCATCGTTCGGTTGCGCCGCTGTCCAATTCGCTCCCCCAGTGGTTCCCGTGACCGACGTTTCCTTGTACGCCGGCGGCGTTTGCACTGCCGGACGCGTGTACTTCGGACCCACGGCACACGATGCGAGCAACACGACGCCGCAGAGCACGAAGAGCAGGCACAGGCGTTGCGGAACACGCTGCATTTCTCGCGCTCCCTGAACCTGCCGCAACCGTTCATTCGCCAATGTAAACATCGACCAACTCACCCGGGAAAAGGTTCACGTTTTTCGGCTTTTCCACTTTGAAAATGATCGGTAGCACGCGCACATCTACGCGTTCCATTCTTTCATCTGACAGCTCGATTTTCGGGGAAACCAGGGGTTGGGTTCGGACGTAATCCAGGGCTAATTTCGCATTCGAGCCGCGGATGGACATCTGGGCCTTCATTTTCGAGGCCGCAGGCAGGCGTGGCACCAGAATCTCATCGATATAGCAGCGGACTGCGAGATTTCCCTGGGGTGTGCCGAGCACCATCACCGGAGTCATGCCCTGCGAGTAGCTTTCATAACTGCCTTGCGGGGAAACGTAGTTGCCCACCACGGTGCCAATCGAAAGCACCACGCCATCGTTAGGCGCCCGTAGCGTGTACTTCTCGAGCAGGGCGCTCGATGCCAGGTATGATTTTTCAAGAGCGCTGTATTGTTTCTCCTGATTCTGAATGTCGTAGCTCCAGGCCCCGGCCTTGGTAAGGTCACGCTGTTTCTTCGCTACTTCCAGACTCGACTCGGCCATGGCGGCTGCGTTTGCCGCGTTATCCAGTGCGTCCTTGCTTACAGACCGCGGATCGCTCTCATAGGCTGCCTTTTGCTTGTTGAGTTGGTCCTCCGCATTCTTCAGCGTGGCTTTGGCTGCGATCACTTGCGCCTCGGCAACATCCATGGTTTCTTTCCTGGGTTCGGCCTTGAGCTCTTCCAGAAGCGACCGCGCAGCCTCCGCGGCGGATTTCTGCTGTTCGGTGGTCGCGCGCTGGACGGAATCGTCGATCAGAATCAAAGGCGTGCCTTTGCTTACCTGCTGCCCTTCAGCGATCAGAATCTGCTTCACCGTTCCGGGAACCTCCGGATACACGTTGATGTTCTCGCCGCTCGTTTGCACGCTTTCCACAATTCCTTCTGCGTAGATCCCGCTGACGTAGGGATCGGAAACGGGTTGAAAAACCGGCGGAAGAGCGGCTTTGGTCACGCCGAAGTAATAGGCGGCCGCGCTTCCCGCGAGAATGCCCATGAAAGAAAGTACGAATAGGATTTTGTTTCTCATGCGGCCTTCTCCCTGGTCCCGGTGAGCCGCCCATCCTCCATATCCAATATGCGGCTCGCGAATGAATAAATTCTCTCGTCGTGCGTTACCACCACGATGCAGCGGTTCGCCGCCAGCACCTTCTCGCGCACGAATTTCAGGATGGCTTGTCCCGTGTCTCCGTCGAGCGACGCGGTCGGCTCGTCCATGATCAGAATTTCGGGCTCGCTGATCATCGCCCGCGCGATGGCCACGCGCTGTTGTTCGCCGCCGCTCAGCTTCACCGGCGGAAGTTCAGCCCGCGATTTCAGACCCACAACGTCGAGATAGCCGATGGCTTTCCTGACCGATTCATCCCAATCGTTCTTTCGCAATATGAGCGGGATGGCCACGTTTTCGGCGGTAGTGAGCCGCGGGAACAGGTGAAAATCCTGGAATACGAAACCGATTCTGTTGCGGCGGAATTCAGCCAGGTGGTCGCCATCCATTTTCCAGATATCGATGCCATCGATGAGGACGGTACCGTTGTTGGGACGGAGGATCCCGGATAGAACGCTCAATAATGTGGTTTTACCGCTGCCGGACGGGCCGACGATGTATACCATTTCGCCGAAACTGGTTTCGAGGTCCACATCCCGTAAGGCAACCGTCTTGGCCTCGCCCTCCCCGAACCACTTTTCCAATCCCCGTGCGTGAATGGCTGCAGTCGCCATTTTCAACCCCTGAAAATCTCGAACGGCTCAATTCGCAAAACTCTGCGGACGCTGACGTAGCTCGAAACTCCCGCGATAATCAGCACCATCAGCAAACCGAACAGCAAGTTCGTGTACGTCATCATGGCGAAGTAGCTTGGCAGCCGCATCTTCGCCAGAAAGATGAACAGCGTGCACAGTCCCAGCCCCAGGCCATATCCGGTGATCGCCGTAAAGGTGACCTGGCAGAGAATCATCATCACCAGTTCGCGGCTCGTGGTTCCGATGGCTTTGAGCGCGCCGAATCGTTCCAGATTTTCGAGGACGAAGGTGTAAAAGGTCTGCCCGGAAACTGATAACCCGACGGCAAATGTGATCACCGTCATGATCAACAGGTTGGTGCCCATGCCGGTCTGGAAGATGTAGTAGTGAATGCTTTTCGACATGAACTCGTCCCGGGTGAGCGCGCGATATCCGAGCGCATCCACTTGCTTCTTGATTTCCGGCACTTCGGCAGGGGATTTCGGCTGAACCAGCACGTACGAGATCGTATAGCGCGGGTTGGGAATGTATTGGATGGCCCGATTGTAAGTGGTGTACAGCGTGGGCAGGCCGAAAAGTCCCGACATCGGCACTTTCGATGTGCCCACAATCACGGCGCGGTGATCGTTGATTTCCATTTCAGCGCCAACGCCTGGGCTTCCCAGCTTCGGATAATCGCCGTCCTCAACCACGATGAAACCGTTCTCGGCGTACACGTCCGTGATCTTTCCGGCGTCCATGTCGGGGCGGCCGAAAAGGGTGGTGTCATCCAGGCCCATTACGGTGGCGGCCTGGTAGTCGCCGTTGGGAAGCTTCACCAAGGCGCTTCCGGAGTAGAGCGGCACGGCATAGTCAACGCCTTTCATGCTCCGCACCGCGTCCAGCACGTAATCGGGCATGCCAATCGAGTTCGCGGGTATCTGTACGCTCGGATCCATTACCCACATCGAAGCGCCGATGTTAATGATCGTCGCTGACGAGTGATTCATTACGCCGATGAACATGGCGGTAATGAAGATCATGGAGAACGACGCGAAGGTGATCCCGACCAGCAGCGCGGTGAATTTGGCTCTGTCGTTTGCCAGGAGCTTGTAGGCGAGTTTGAGAATGCCGCTCATCCAGTGATCCTTTTCGTCCTCGTGCATGGCTATTATTCAGTAGCGGAAACGGGCTGGATGTAGGCTCCATCACCTGAAAAAGTGACGAGCGTCACAATCTTTAAGCGGCTTGTTTTCAGAAGAGCGGAGAAGGCTGGATTAGAGCCAATTGGTCAATCGGGGACAGTCGGCTGATACGCTCGAACTCCGGCGCGCGCGGTTAGAAAAGATTGATGCTTTTAGGGATTGCGGCTCTGAGAAGAATTTGTGAAGAAAAAGGCCGGGTCTGGATGTGCGGTTAGCGCCATCCAACCCGGCCTAAATTCACATACAGCAGCAACCTATCGGCGGGCTCTGCGTTTCCGCGATGCGCCTCGCAGCTTTCGAGAGACTTTTCGGCCCACGGATCGAGCCGCCCGGCGTGCAGAGGTTGTCGCGCGTGAGGCCTTCCGGACGCTTCTACGGGCGCTTTTTGCTGCAAGGCGCCTCGTGGCAGCACTGGGAGTCAGGACCTTCTTGGCTTTCTTGGCCGTTGCGGCTAAAGATCCCAGCGTTGACCCGATGGATTCCGCAATGGCAACCAGGGTTTCTTCCGCATGCTTTTCTGCAGTCATAATTTCCTCCGGACTGGATTAGAGGCCGACACCATGCGCGAGAACGACTACTCTCCGAGCACCTTCTCGACTTGCCCAACCTTCTTCTGGACCTTGCCGGCCACGTGTTCGTCCTGGCCGTCGGCTACGAGGTTGGGATCATTGGTCGCCCGTCCGACCTTCTCCTTCACCTTTCCCTTCACTTCGTGGATCTTTCCCTTCACCTCATCCTTGGTGCCTTGTTTCATGGCCATCTCCTTTTCGAAGTGATGCAGTGCCATGCTCAAGGTACAGATGTAGAGTCGGACCAGCCATAGGCGATAGTCCTCTGAGCGTGTGGGGGAAAGCTGTAGTACGGTACTAAGCTGTATGAGGCGTTCAGTATTCAATTTTGCGGTCTGATACGCTTCCATTTCGGTCAAGCATCCCAAACCTCGGGCGTTAGCGTTCCATCACAGGAATCAGCTTGAACGACTGCACGACCTTGTCGATGTCGTCCTGCGTTATCATGCCGGTCGAACCCGCTGCAACCGTGAAAATGAATCGAGCTTGCTTGTCGGCCTCATCGAATAGCCGCAATGCCACCGGCTTTGCGCTGGCGGGGTCGCCAAATTCGAACCCGCGATTCATTCCGCCCGCGACGGAATGAATGCCCGGCTGCATATCGAAGCCAAAAGACAGCTTCCAGAGCAACAGCACGTTGTCCCGGAAGGCGTCCTGGCTGTGCATAAAAGGAGAAATTTTCGCGGGGGATGCAGAGTAGACGATGTTGTAGAGGTCGTAATTCGAATTGGGCAACTGGTCGCCGAATACGTTGCTGAACTGGTTGTACTGGGTTGTTTCTCCCGTTTTCATCTGACGGACAACGTCGATTTGCGCGCCCGGATCGAGAAACGCGATCACTTGCCCCGAGTCGAATCGGAATTGCACGAAGGTATCTGTGGGTACGATCTTCGAATTTCCTGGCCAAGGCGGATCAAATTCGTAATCGTATGCGCGCAGTTGAGTTGGCTTGATTGGTTTGCCCTTCTTATCAAGCGGCGCAGGCGGAGGCGGCAACTCATTCGCCGAAGACGACAACGGCTGCGGCGTGTCGTTGAGCCACGGGTCGATGGAAGCCCAATGATTTGCATTAATCCATACAAGCGTCTGCAGCCCGAACAGCACGGCCACCACCGCCACCACGATCACCGCCGCCGCAAGGACAATGGCAGACTGCGCTGCGCTTTCTTCGTTATCTCGTTTCTTCATGTACGCGTGAAACCCTCAGGTGTGCTGTGTCGTCGCAAAACGATTTGGCTTTGCTTTAGCAAAGACGCAAAAGCCAAGCGGTGAGGTTGTACCATGATTTCGCGCCATCAGTTCGCCGCTTCTACTCTGCGTTCCCGGACAGCCTATTTTTCACGGTATTGGAAGGCGGATCGAGGCAGGAACCTGCAATGCGCTGCCACAAAAGCAGAAGGCCCGCCGAAGCGGGCCTTCAAAGGGAGAAAGTTCCTAGGCCATGCGCGGTAGGCCAAGAACCCTTTCCTCAGCCGCAGTCTAGTGCGGCACACGAATTGAAGTCAAGCCTGAATGCCGAAATGTGACGGAAATGTAAAGCTTTTGTTATCAGCGAAATATGCGGAGTGCAACCCGGTCCGGCAGGTGCTTATCCACTTTTACGGTGGGAATGGGAGTCCCGTCCATTTGGTAGAAGTCCTCTGCATTGATAGGCTTACTGGATAATCCGAGCTGCAGAACCTGAATCTGGCTGGTACGGTCGAACACCCGGTTCGGAAGCGCCCGTTTTACCACCAACCGGAATCCGCCAAACGCCAGTCCAGCCACCAAAGTGAACCCGCAGATGATCCCGGTTCCGACGATGCTGCCGACGATCATCATTTCAATGCTGGGTTCCTTGAATTGGAAGGTCGGCTCATTCCAGGTTAGCATCGTTCCGGATTCGACCCCGTTCAGCAAGGGTGCTGCTTCCTCTTTCGATGAGGCTCCAAAGACCACTTCCAGCATGGTGACTGTGCGTTTCGCAAACAGGGGTGCGCCGCCTCCCACCTTGGACCCGTTCACATTAAATTTCTCGCCCAGCCGCGAAAGCTCGTCCGCGGCAATTTGCGGAGTAGGGAAGTCAGCCAGCAGCAACGTAACCGTCTTGCCGTTGAGCTGATACTGCGCGGTTTCGGCTTCCGCGCCGTGCGAAAAGCCCAGCCAGTCATCCGCGCCTAGCGGGAAAAATTGATTCAGCGCCGTGGGGCCGAGAAGGTAGTGGTCCGAGCGCTGCAGCATGTTTTCCACGGGCAGTCGCCCACCAATCCATGGCAGCGGGCCCGTATGGGCGCTCTTCGAAACGGCTTTCACCAGCTCTTTCAGCGCCGGACCGTCTTTCGTCAGTTTGTCTCCCCGAACGTCCACGACCAGATCGCCCACCAGCGCCAATGCTCTCCCGCCGGACATGGATGAGTGCTCGGCCAGTTCGGCGCGCGCCATATCGTTCTGCCGCAAATAGGAATACTCGCCATAGGCGCCGCTGGGATCTTTCATGTGATACACGGTCACATCGAGGGTCTGGCCGTTGCGCGTGTAGGTGGAGCGCTCCCCGGAAACAAAATCGTATTCCTTCGCAATGGCTAGCTGCGTGGGATCGCTTGGTGTGAAGGTGGATTTCGTGTTTGCGGTCCAGTCCGCAAATGATTTCGGCAAAGCGTTCTGCGCAAACAGGGCAGAGCCACTTACCAGAATGAGCGTAGCAATTACGAAAATAGAGTGCCAACAAGGACGACGCATAGAACTCCCAGTTAATTAGATGCCAAAATTCTACTTGGGGTTCCCGTTTGACGCTACTGCCGTGGTTTCGGAAGGATTGGCGGAGATCAATTTCTGCTTGTTATTGGAGAGGCTGTTTAGATTGTCGAGATAGGAACTGATGCCACGAAAGAGCCCGTCCGCGATTCGCTCGCGCTGGTCGCCTTTCCGCAGCAGCTTTTCATCGTTCGGATTGCTGACGAAAGAGATCTCCGTGAGGATCGACGGCATATTGGCGCCGATCAGCACCACGAACGGCGCTTTCTTCACCCCACGATTCCGTTCGCTGCGGCTCACCAACTGCAGGCGCTGCGTCAGTGAATCCTGAATGTCGCTGGCGAATTCCTTGGATTCTTCAATCTTGTCATTGCGCGCGATCTTTTGGATCAGGCCCTGCAGGTCGTGCAGCGACTCCTGTGACAGCGCGTTTTCCCGCGACGCCACTTCCATGGCGTCTTCGCTGGTGGCGAAATTCAAATAGTAGGTTTCCACGCCGCGGGCCGAGCTGTCGTGGCTGGAATTGGCGTGAATCGAAATAAACAGATCGGCCTGCGCTTGGTTGGCGATATTGGTGCGCTCTTCCAGCGGGACGAAAGTATCGTCCTTGCGCGTGTAGATCACGTCCGCCCCGGGCAGCTTCTGTTCGATCAGCGAGCCAAGGCGTAACGCCACGTCCAGGCACAAATCCTTCTCCATAAGCCCGTGCGGTCCGATGGTTCCGGTGTCGTGTCCGCCGTGGCCTGCGTCGATTACGATCCGGCTGATTTTAAGTCCCAGCGCGCGCGTGAGCGATCGTTCCCCGTCCCGCGTTGGCTTCGGGACCGGGGGCGGCGTCAACAACGCAGTCGTCTTGCCTGCTCCCTTTGACAATGGCAGCGCTGTTTTCTCCGCCAATTTGGCTGGGGGTGTTGTTCGACCAATTTCTTTGGCGCTCTTCGTGGGCAGGGAATCGGGCGGCGCTGAAAGCTCGGACGTTGCGGGCGCACTTCTATCGAGATTCACGGCCGGAGTTGCGGGACGGTTCGGCGCAACCGTCGCCAGGTTTGATCCGATCGTCGGCTTTACATCGGTTGACGGCAGCGGCGCGTCGACCGGCTGCGGGCTTGTCATCGGCGCAGTGGCCTTGGCTACTGCCGCTGTGCCCCGTCCATGAAGGTCAATCACCAGCCGGTACGGATTTGCCAGCAAGAATGCCGAATAATCCTTTTCGCCGCTTACGTTGAGCACCAGCCGCACTACGTCCGGCTTGTTCTGTGCGATGCGCACCGATTGCAGCAGCCCATCATCGACCTCAAGCTCTTTGCGCGTCAGCCGCGTGCTCACCTTTGCTTTGTAAAGATTGAAATATATGCGCTCAGGTGATGCGATCCGCGCCGATTCATAGGCAATGGTGTCATTGAGCGTCACCACGATGCGCGTCGATTCGGACGAATTCCAAGTCTGAACCTCGGTTACGCTGGAAATCCTTTGATCGCTTACCCGCGGCTCAACTGCCTGACCACGCAGATCCGGTTGCACGTCCGCTACGTTTTCCGGCTGCCTTTTGTCGCTGGCCATCTGCCGAATCGTCGCGGGCGGAGTGTTGGAGGAAGGACTCTTGGTGGAATCGGATGGCGCAGGCTGGACTGGCTGTTGCGCTGCCATCGCGGGCGTTGCCGTGCGGGGCGAGGCCATATCCTTGAGCGCCTGCTGTGCTTGCGCGGCGTTCTCCGCGCGCGGATACTTCTTCAGATAATCTTTGAAGGTTGCTTGGGCGTCGTCCGGTTTTTTTAGATCGTCCTTCTGAATCTTCCCGATGGCCAGAAGCGCATCGCCCCGGTACTTCGTTCCCGGATACTGCTTCAGCAGGAAGTTGTAGCGCGCAATGGCCTCGTGAAAAAACTTTGGATCGAACAATCGCCCCATGGCCTCATACAGCTCCGCTTCGGCTACCAGAGCCTGTGTTGCGTCTGGACCTTCCGGACTGATCAGGTAGACCTTGCGGAACGCCAGCACCGTCTGCTGGTAGTCGCTCAGTGAGCGGTCCCTCTCCAGATACCCTTCCAGCATCGTGCGCATTTTGACCGCGCGATCGTATTGCTTTTCGGAATCCTGTTTATCGTCCGCATGTGTGGCAGGACTGAGGAAGGCGCTCAATAGCGCTAAAGCAATCAGCAAGGCTATAGCAGGTGCGGAATTGCGGTTGGCGGATTGTCGAGCGGTGAAGCCGAACCTTTTCATTCGTTCGTAAAAACCACCCGCCCGTCCGCTCCGATTTCGCGGCGCACCGGCGGTTTCGGCGGCGTCCATTGCGTCGAAGTTCGGCCCGAGCCGGGCCGGAAATAAGCTTTGGTCACCTTTTGCACGTAGCGTTGCGTCTCCGGGTATGCCGGGATACCCCTGCTCTGGTCCACCGCTCGCTCGCCGGCATTGTAAGCCGCCAGAGACTTAGCCAAATCCCCGTTATAGCGGTCCAGCAGCGTTTTCAGGTACGACGTCCCGCCTTCCACGTTTTGCTCCGGATCGAAAGGATTGCCGACGCCAAAGCGTTGGGCCGTCGAGGGAATCAGTTGCATCAAACCCATCGCTCCCTTTTGCGAGATCGCACGTGAGTTCCAGCCCGACTCCGTGCTGATCACCGCTTTCACCAATGCCGGATCGAGGTCATGCCGCTCTGCCGCATTCTGGACAATCTGGTCCAGCTCCGGATTCACTGTCTGTGCCTCCGTACCTGCACCGGCTTGGCCGCTTGCGCCGGCCCGCGAACCGATCAGCGCTCGTATCTGTGCCAAGGGCGTGTTCATGCTACTCCCCTGGCTACCGCCTTGCGAATCATCGTTAGTGTAAATGAGTTTTCCACTGGCATCCACATACGATGCAATTTGGGCGCCGGCCGGCATGCCTAGCAAAAGCACCGCCAGAAACGCACCGCTGGCGATCCGGCTGATCTTGGACCTCAGGCTCATAGGGGAAGGCGGACGATTCACTCCGCAAAATGGTTTGCGACAATGCGCCGGGCACACTAAGAGAGTCCGGCTAAGTTTCTGGCAGGGCAGATTATAGCGATCGTTCGACGAGGGTGTAAACGTTACTCAGGGCGGTTTCTATGCCGGATGTGTCTTTACCGCCAGCCTCTGCCAAATCGGGACGGCCGCCCCCAGAACCACCAACCAGTTTGGCGAGTTCCTGGACGATTTTTCCAGCATGAATCTTTGGCACGAGATCTTTGGTAACCCCTGTAATAAGAGAGACTTTGCCGTCCTCGGCGGCGGCAAGAACCACCACCCCGGAGCCGAGCTTCTGGCGAAGGGTATCTACCATCTGCCGCAGCGCATCCCTGTCGACATTTTCAACCTTGGCCGCTAGTACCTTGACGCCCTTCACGTCGCGGACCTGGTCGGTCAGGCTTTGCGCCTGGGATCCTGCCGCCTTGCGTTTCAGCCCGTCAAGCTGCCGTTCCAGGCTCTTGATCTGTTCCATTTGGCGCTCGATGGCTGCCGCAATGCCGTCTTCCGTGGTATTGAGCAGCCCAGCGGCGGTTTTCAGTGTGCTTAGCGCGCGCTGGTACTCCGCCAGGGCGCGGTCTCCCGAAATCGCCTCGATGCGCCGCACCCCGGCTGCGGCCGACTGTTCAGAAACAATCTTGAAAACGCCGATCTCGCCCGTGCGGTGTACGTGCGTACCGCCGCACAGTTCCTTCGAGTAGAAGCCGCGCGGCGCGGCGCCGTCGGCCACGGTCACCACGCGCACGTTCGCTTCAGGATACTTGTCTCCGAAAAAGGCCAGCGCGCCCGAAGCGAGCGCGTCGTCGATGTTGGCGATGTCCGTGCTGATTTCGAGATTCCGCAGTATTTCTTCGTTCACCTGCTGCTCGATCTCGGCGACCTCGCTGGGATCGACGGCGGCGAAGTGCGAAAAATCGAACCGCAGCCGGTCCGGTGCGACCAGCGATCCCGCCTGCTTCACGTGTGTGCCCAGAATATTGCGCAGCGCCGCGTGCATCAGGTGCGTCGCAGTGTGGTGGCGCATGTTGCGCGCCCTCCGGTACGGATCGGCCACGGTGGCCACGCGGTCGCCCACGTGCAAGTCTTCCTTCGCCACCACGCGATGTGCCACCAACCGGCTCACGGGATAATACGCGCCGCGCACTTCGGCGACTTCCAACTCTCCCGGCTTGTCGAAGAATCCGCCGGTATCGGCCACCTGCCCGCCCGATTCCGAATAGATCGAAGTGCGGTCCAGCACGATCTCCGCTTCCTCGCCCGGCTTGATCTCATTGACTGGTCCCGCTTTGGTGATGATCGCCTCGATACGGCAGTCGCTCGTGCTCGTGCCGAAATAGAAATCCGGCTCGGTATGAAATGTTTCGCCGAGTTTCGCGTAAACGGGGTTGGCGGCTTCCTTGCTCCCGCCTTTCCACGAAGCTCTCGCCCGCGTCCGCTGCTCCTGCATCGCGCGATCAAAGCCCGCGGCGTCCAGTTGAACGCCCTGGTCGTGCAAAACGTCGTTGATAAAGTCCAGCGGCAGGCCGTACGTGTCGTAAAGCTTGAACGCTTTTTCGCCTGCCAACACGGGCTGTTCCGTGGAGCCGCCGCGGCCCGTTTGGATCAGCGGCACGACGTCTTCGTCGAGCTTCTTGAGTCCAACCTCGATCGTGCGCGAGAATCGCCGCTCTTCTTCGTCCAGCACTCGCGTGACTCGCGGCGCCGTTTCTTCCAGCTCGGGATAAGCTTCCTTCATCTCCGCGCGCACGGCATTCGACATCAGCGAAAGAAATGGCGTGGGTGCATTGAGCATATGCGCGTGGCGCAGCGCCCTGCGAATGATCTTGCGCAACACATAACCACGGCCTTCATTCGAGGGAATCACGCCGTCGGAAATGAGGAAAGTCGCCGCCCGGGAGTGGTCCGCGATGATGCGCAATGACGGCTGAATCTTGGGATCGTTCAGGCTTGCGCCCGAAAGCAGCGCGGCCTCGCGCATCAGCGGCTGGAACAAATCCGTATCGAAATTGCTGATTTTGCCCTGCAAAACTGCGGCGATCCGTTCCAGCCCCGCGCCAGTGTCTACAGAAGGTCTCGGCAGGGGATTCAGCTTGCCCGAGGCGTCACGATTGAACTGCATGAACACCAGATTCCAGATCTCTACGTAGCGCCCGCAGTCGCAGGGGAATGAACAGTTGGGACAATTCGGCGTCAGCCGATCGGACGCAGCGGGTCCCATGTCGTAGAAAATTTCGCTGCACGGACCGCAAGGGCCAGTGTCGCCCATGGCCCAGAAATTCTCTTTCAGGCCGGGGATCTCCAGCACGCGCTCCTTGGGCGCGCCAATCTTCACCCACAAATGGAAAGCTTCGCTGTCGCTCGGCAGCTTATGCCCTTTGGTTATTTCCGCTCCGCCGAAAACCGTGAAGTAAAGCCGGTCGACCGGAATCGCGAACCATTTCGGCGACGTAATCAGTTCCCAGGCGAACGCGATCGCGTCCTTTTTGAAGTAATCGCCGAAAGAAAAATTGCCGAGCATCTCGAAAAAAGTGTGGTGCCGGTTGGTGAATCCCACATTTTCCAGGTCGTTGTGCTTGCCGCCTGCCCGCACGCATTTCTGGCAGGTAGTCGCGCGGTTGTAGTCGCGCTGCTCCAACCCGAGAAACACATCCTTGAACTGATTCATCCCGGCATTGGTGAAAAGCAGCGTCGGGTCATTCGCCGGCACCAGCGAAGAACTGCGCACGATGCGGTGGCCGCGCTCGGCGAAGAATTTAAGAAAGGTGGAGCGGATTTCGTTACCGGTCAAGATGGTCCTCGAATTCGAAAGGCGTCAAACCATATTAGGGAGAGAAGAAACAGAGTGCAAGCAGGGGACTTAGATCGCTAAACGACGCTTCAGAAAATTGGCAACTCCAGCCGCTCTGCGGTGTTCCTCGGACTGTGGCCCAAGCCCGGGCATGAAGACAATTCTGGAACGAATCGCCCAAGTAACCGGAAGATGTCTCGTATGCAACCTTGAACGAGTGCATACCGTCCAAAGGGTTTGGGAACCGCAACAGGAAATAGTTTTTACGGCGAGCAGTTGCTGCCCGGACGCCACTGCGCAGCATAGCTGGGGGTTAAGCGATGCGTGGATCTCAATTGGTGGCATGGGTCGCGGCATTTCTCTTCTGCTGCGGCTCCGCCGACCCTGCCAGGGCGCAACAGGCCGCTCCCCCAAATCAGCCAGCGGCAGTTTCGTCTGGCACGCCAGGTTCAGGCTCCCCCCAGAATCAGCAAACACCAGCAAGTATCAGCGGCACCGTCGTCGACACCACCGGCGCTGCCATCCCGAACGCGCGTGTGGTATTGACGCGTGGCACTCCATCGAGCGCACAGGAAGTGCAGTCCGGCCAGGATGGCGGATTTTCCTTCGCCAATGTCGCTCCGGGTTCTTACACAATCACAATTTCCGCCACTGGTTTTGCGGCTCAAACCCTCTCCGGAGCCTCGCACCCGGGTGAAGTGTATGTGACCCCGTCAATCACCTTGGCGCTCGCGGCGAACGTTACCCAAGTGCAGGTAGTGGCTCCGCGCGCCGAAATTGCCGAAGCCGAAATCAAGGTGGAAGAAAAGCAGCTCGTTCTCGGCGTGATTCCCAACTTCTATGTAACCTATATTCACGACGCGGAACCCCTGAACGCCAAGCAGAAATTTGAGCTGGCCTGGAAGACCACCATCAATCCCATCACCATTCTTATCAGCGGCGCCGCGGCGGGAATCGAGCAGTCGCAGGATGCCTTCAGCGGATACGGACAGGGCGCCGAGGGCTACGCCAAACGCTTCGGCGCATCCTATGCCGATACCGTTACCGGCACTTTCATCGGAAGCGCGATATTGCCCTCGCTCCTCAAGCAGGATCCGCGCTATTTCTACAAGGGAACCGGCACCTCCCGGTCGCGCCTCTTCTATGCGCTAGCCAACGCCTTCATCTGCAAGGGTGACAACAAGCGCTGGCAGCCGAACTATTCGAGTATCGCCGGAAGTTTCGCGGCTGGCGGAATCTCGAACTTGTATTATCCGGCTGCTGAGCGCGGAGCCGAAAATACCGTCGAGAACGCGCTGATCGCCATCGGCGAAACCGCCGCCGCCAACGTCTTCCAGGAATTTGTGGTGAAGAAGTTCACCCCGAGCGTCTCAAAACGTCATCCTGAATCCTGAAACACCGAAAGCTCTCAGGCCGAGCGGGACTCTTTCCAGGTAAGCGGCGGCAGATCGAGATTCGCGGCACGCCTTAAATACGACTGAGCGTAAGCGATCGCCTTTTCCTTGCCCTCTTCGATGTCATCCACTTCTTCAGAAGGCGCAATCCACTGCTTCGTGTTGACGTTGTACACCGACACCTGCACTCCCTGAGCGTTGTGCTCGGAAAATAATCGCAGGTGTTCGCTGCCAACTTTGACTTCGGCCCAGACGCCTTGATCCAACATGGAAGAACTCGCTCGCGCAGCTATCAAACTCTACTATGACGGAAAAGTTTCGCAAGAGCCATTGTGCCAAGTTGTCAGGAAGATTCCGCGCCCCAAAGCGAATGAGGGGCGAAATGTGAATGAACTGTAACTTTGAACGCGCGAACGCCCAATTGCGCGCCCGGCCGTGTCAGGTAAAGTCGTCCGTGACGTCACGCCGCGGAGCGCATCGTGAGCCGCGCCACCAGAAACTCCATGAACGCGCGCGGATCGGGATTTGACGATTTCAACTGGCTGTCCGCGTCCGCTAGAGCCGCCAGCCCAGCCAGCAAATCCTTCTTGGGGATGCGATGCGCCTGCCTCAATGCATGTTCTGCAGCGTCTGGGCGCATGGCCAACTGTCGCGCCGCCTGATAACCGTTCATCGTCGCAGGCAGGCCGCGCGCTTCGATCAGCTTGCGGTACAGCCACGCGAGTGCGCCGACGATGGCGATGGCCTGCTCGCCTTCGCGCAATAAATTGTCGAGAAAAACGAGCGCCGCATCGCGCTTGCGGTCGGCGATCAATTCGGAAAACTGCCAGACCGTGTTCTTTCGCGCGGAAACAACCAGCGTTTCCACATCAACGGTGCGAATCCGCCGTGCCTCTCCCACGTAGGCCGCCAGCTTTTCCAGTTCGATGCGCATGCGCGCCGGCTCGCCATTCAGAATTTCCGCAAGAAACGTCGCGGCTTCGCGTTCGATTTCCACTCCCAGGTCCTTGGCCATTTGTGTGGCAAACGCCGGAGCCGATTCGCTGCCGATGCTTAGCTCCACCACAATGGCTTTCTCGGCCAGGAGTTTGTAAAAGCGCTGGCGCTTATCGAGGGAGGATGATGCTTCCAAAACCAGCACGGTAAACGGCGCCGGCGAGTCGAGATAATCGCCGAGCAGCGCGAGAATCTGCTCGCGCGCTTTATCCCCCAGCCGTTCCACCGATTCCGCGTCTTGCACAAGAATTACCTGCACCGGCGCCATCATCGGAAGTGTTTGTGCCCGTTGCACGATCTCGTCCCAGCCGGATTCCCGGGCCGACATCCGTCCCACGGCCCAGTCACGCATGCCCTCCGGCACATACGCGTCGATAATCCGGCTTCGGCACATTTCCCGCAGGTACGAATCTGCACCGTCCAACGCGATGGCCGCCACCGGCTTGCCGCGCGAAAGTTTTTCCAGCAGTTTTTCAGGAGACGTCGCCGGCATCAAAAGCCCTCCATCACATCGGCCACCAGGTGCGACGCAAAATCGCGTGACATGCGCTGCAACGCCGGATCTTCTTCCTGAAAAAAGCTTTTCACGTCGGGAGAGATCTGGTACTCGTCGCGAAATAGCATGTCGTCGTTCTGGTACACGGCTTTTTGCGTGTGGTTGTCGGTGAGCTGCACCTTCGTATGCACCGTAACCAGCATCGTGGTTACCTCGCCGGTGTTGGCGTTGAATAGCACGGGGCTCGTTTCAATGGTCAGCACCTCGCCATGCAGCACTGCGTCAGCCGATTTCGTGTCCTGGATAACCCGATACTTCGTGCGGGAAATGAACTCGCGAATCACCGCTTCGGTAAGCTGCTGCTCGACGCGATATTGCGTAGTGTCATTGGTGAACGCTGGCACGGCGATGGTCTTCCAGTCCGGCGGAAGATTGGAAGCCTGTCCAGCGACGTGGTACCCGCATCCAGCGCACAAGATCGCCATCGTGGCAATACAACCGAACCTCCGAGCCCGGATGAAGAGACGCTCAGCGCTCTCAAGCATTGGCCGAAGCCGCAACGATTTCCTCCGCAATGCGCACCGCGTTGGTTGCGGACAGCCGCAAATTATCCGCGACACCCCATAGCCATACGCCCTCCGCGACGCTTGAATCCGTTTCGATGCGCGCGAGCTGAATTTCGCTTTCTCCCGCAGCGCTGATGTTGTTTGGCACCGGGTCGCCCTCGCCGGAAACCTTTACCCCAAGCCCCGAAAACGCCACCGCGAATTGTTCCGGCGCAATGGCAGAAGGGAATTCCGCGTAGGCACTGAAGGCGTATCCGTAAAAAATGGGCGCTTGGATGAACTGCATGGCTGGGGCCGCAGCGCGCCCGGCAAGATAACGCACTACTTCACGCGCGACTTCCTTGCGCATGTCGGCAAGCGGAGGCTTGGTATCTTCGCCATACGCCGCAAGAAGATTGAAAGCCACCTGTTCTCCGAAGATGGCCTTCTCAATAGGCCGGAAGGAAAGCAAGTTGGTCGTTTGGCTTTCGAGTTCCTCAATGCCCAGTTGATCCCGCTCGGAGACCGGCGGATAAAGCGTGAGAGCCACGCGCAGCGGTTTGAAACTCGATAGACCCGCCGCCACCGTGCACCCAATGATTACCGGTGCGGGCGGCGAATAGTAAGGCTTGGGATTGGCGGACCCGTTTGCGCCGGCGCCCGGTGGCGGCGGCAGCTCGGGAGACAGCGCGGGGATCCAGGGCCTCGATCTGCCCGTCGCATTCACCGCACCCGACAGATCGATGACCGTGGCGCCGGCGAGTTGCGCCGCTTGCCAATTGTGTTCGGCATCAAAGGCGCTTCCGGCGAAAAACGCAAAGCGCACCCGGTCGAAGCTGTCTTTGTCGAGCTCGCGAATAAATGTCGGTTCTCCGCCAGCTTCCGTCAGTGTTCCTGCGGCCACGCTGGCGTCCAGCAGAACAATTTCTTCGGCGGGAAAGTTGCGGTCTTCGAGTACCTGCTTCAATTCCTTGCCACGCAAGGACGAAGCTCCCACGATCGCCACGCGATTAGCTGTTCCGGGCCCGGAGGGCATGTGTCAGGCGGGGCGGGAAGCGAGTCGGTGCCGAACCGTGCGCACGACCTGCAAAACCACGCCGTGAAGAGTATACGCGCCAGCAATGGCGAGCAGAGTGGGTCTCGACACCAAAACCATCGCGCCGATGAGTAGTGCAATCAGAACCACCGCGAGCGATGGCTGCCGCTTGGTCCATTGAATGTCTTTAAAACTGTAGTAGCGGAATGTGCTGGACATCAGAGCGCCGAGCGCCACCACCATGGCAAGCCACAAAATCGAGAGTTTTACGTCGGAAATGGGATAAACGGCGAAGTGCACCACGGCGGCGATCATGCCAGCAGCCGCGGGGCAGGGCATTCCCACAAAAAAGCGGTTGTTCCCAGGCGCCATTCCCTGAATATTGAAACGCGCCAGGCGCCAGGCGCAGCATGCCAGAAAGAAGAAGCCCACGAACCAGCCGAACTGAACCAGATGCAGCTCCGGTGGGGCTTCTGCAGCCGCCAGCGATCGAACGCCCCACACGTAAGCCAGAAAAGCTGGCGCCAAGCCGAAACTCACCGCGTCCGCGAGCGAGTCGAACTGCTTGCCGAATTCGCTGTCGGTGCCCATGGCGCGCGCCACGCGGCCATCGAGCGAATCCGCCAGAATAGCGATACCGATCGCTCGCGCCGCATTGTCCAGGTCGCCTGGCGCGCCCTCAAGCGTGGCCAGCACGGCGTAGTAGCCGCACAGCAGATTTACGACGGTCAAAATCCCGGGAAGGATGTGAATACCGCGGCGATGCCGGTGCTTGCGAAACCGCGACTGCGAGAATTCTTCGTGGCCGATCGGATCTAAGTCGTTGAATTCCATTTCGCCAGGATGCTTTCGCCGCCTTTCACTTTTTGCCCGCGCGTCACGACGATCTGCGTTTCCATCGGCAGCCAGATATCCACGCGAGAGCCGAAGCGAATCATGCCCACCAGTTCGCCACGAGCGGCCATTTCACCCTCGCGTTTCCAGCATATCACGCGCCGCGCGATTGCTCCGGCAATTTGTTTGAAAACGATGCGGCCTTTTGGTGTTTCCATATATATAACGTTCTGCTCGTTCTTTTCCGAAGCCGCTCCGCGCATCGCGGCATAAAACTTCCCCGGTTTGTAGACCACCCGGGTGATTCGCCCCGCCAACGGCGCGCGCTGCACATGCACATCCCAGACTGCCAGGAAGACGCTCACGCGATGTCCCACCACCGAATCGAAAGCCTCATCCACAATTTCCACCACATGCCCATCGGCGGGAGACACCAGCACAGCCGGATCGCTCGGAATGGTGCGTTCTGGGTTGCGAAAGAAATAGAAAACGAACAACCCCAGAAAAATCAGAACTCCCGCCGCCCAATACCACCCGAAGCCCACACACACGATGCCCAGAAACATCGGCGGGATTGCAAACCTGTACGCGTCTTTGACCATTCGTGATTGCCCTGGAAATTAAGATTAAAAAAGTGCGGACGCAGCGCAGCCTAGGCCCGCTGCCGGGAATACACGAATATTGTACGACAGAACTCCGAGGACTGCTCGAGGCCGCTTAATGCTGCTGCATCATTCCGTGCTGATACCGCGCCACGATTAATTCCATTTGATCTTTCAGGTGCAGCTTCAGTTTTTTGAGGACCGATTCCTGAATCAGATCGTCGGAATTCACGTAGGGTTCATCGTGGATTTCTTCCAGTTGGTGTTCACATCGGGAGTGTTCCGCTGCGAGGCGCTTGAATTCAGCGTCTCTTTCCAATAGGGACTGCCGGATTTGTTCGTGCGTCATCCGCTTGGTTCCCTCCTGGGTGGGGCTTACATTTACATGTGCACAGAATTATCACAAAGCAGGGGTGCTCGCCAATAGGCAACCGTGGGAATTTTTACCCGAGGCGCAACCTCAGCACCAGGGCATCCTCCACCGGCGCTGTGTAATAACGCACCCGGTGCCCCGTGGCCCGAAAATTATGGCGCTCGTAAAACTGTATCGCCGCATGATTCGACTGCCGCACTTCAAGAAAAGCGCTTTCAGCGTCCAGCGACTTCGCCCATGCGATGGCCGTCTCGAAAAGCGCGCTGCCGACACCGTGCCGCCGTGCATCGGGCGCCACCGCAACATTCAGAATCTCCACATCGCCGCCGATCTGCCGCGCCACCAGAAAACCGGTGGCGTCTCCCTTTTCTTCAGCCACCCAACCGGCCATTTCGCCTGCGGCAACACGGTTGTAATCCCACATCGTCCATTGCGCCATTTCGGGACTGGTCGACTGGATCGCCAGCACCGCATCCACATCCCGATTTTCCATCGGGCGAATCACCAGCCGCGGATCCAACGGAAGGCTCACAATCCCGGGGGTGCTTTCCACTTCAGCTCCGCGTCCGTGCGGCGCACGTAATTGGCGTCCAGCGTAAGCGCGGAATCGACCTTTCCAAGCTGCGCGCGGTGCCAACCGATCACTCCAACCACCGGCGCCAGCACGTTCGGCACAATTTCAAGCGCGATGTGCAGCGGGGCGTCGCGATTCTGGTTCAGTGCTTTCAGCCGCTCCGCGATAATTTCCGGTGTCGGCGTTACGATCGTGACTTCTTGTTCGCCCGCTCGCGCCTCAACCTTCTTCAAAAACTCGTCGGGAGACGATACCTGCGCGTCGTCCTCTGCTTCCGGGACCGCTGAGATTCCATACTTGGCAGACAGCTGCGGGTAGAACCCGAAATAAACCTCCGAACGCCGCGCATCGAACACGGGCGCGAGCAATGTAGTAGAAGACCGCGATTGCCCTGCAATCGCTTCCAATACATTTACTGACAATATCGGGTGGTTATACACCTCCGCCCAGCCTTTCACCGCAGCCAAACCCACCCGCAAACCCGTAAACGACCCCGGCCCAGACGCCACCGCAAACGCATCAAAGCGCGACAGATCAAGTGAAAGCTCTTTCAGCAGCCATTCCAGATGGCGAAACATACGCGAAGAGTAATCTTCAGTGGTAGAGGTAGAAACAACGCCCAGGACCTTGCGGTCCTCGAGCACCGCGATGCTTCCCGAGGGCGAAGAGGTATCGATGGCGAGCAGCAGCACGCGCACCAGTATAGGGCAATTTGCGGGCCACTCATCTCACAAAAACCCGGTAAAAACTACCGTTCAAACGAGTTGAACGCTGTAGCTACCCTGCGGATTCCCTTGACCTCCGCATCAACACAGGCCTATATTTTATGTAGTTTTTCGGGGGAGGGGACTTCGACTTATGATTATGGAATTTAAGCTAGGCGAGAAAGTCGTGTATCCGAACCACGGTGTTGGGTTGATCGAACAAATCAGTTTTGGTTATGTGAACGGTAAATCAGAACGCTTTTACATGTTGCGGATTGCAGCAAGCGGCCTAAAAGTTATGGTGCCCCAATCGAACGTGGAATCTGTGGGACTCCGGCCCGTGATCCGCTCTAACCAGGCGAGCGCAGTTCTCTCGTATTTGGAGAAGGGCCGCTCCGATTCCCACCACGATTGGAAGCATCGCTTCAAGGAAAATTCAGACCGGATGCGTACCGGCTCGCTGATGGAAGTGGCCGCTGTACTTAAGGGCCTCGTCGCGCTCAGCCGCACCAAGCCGCTCTCCTTCCGCGAAAAGAAGATGCTCGATCGTGCCAAGCACCTGCTTGTCACCGAATTGGCCACCGTTCGTAACACCACCGAGCAGACGGTTGAAACCAATATCGTCCGCGCTTTGGCCAAGGCAAAGCTCCAGATGCCGGAGACCGCGCCTCTCCCTGACTGACCTGAAGTTCAGCTTCACCTTTTAGCGGGCGCAGACTCCAAATTCTGCGCCCGCTTTTTTATTTGCGCGATGCTCTCGCGAAAGTTCCTTTTTTTACTTCTTGCCCTGTATCGAGATCAGTTCCACTTCGAAGATCAGCGTCGAGCCAGGCCCAATGTCCGCTCCGGCCCCTCGATCGCCGTAGGCCAACTCCGAAGGAACGTAAAGCTCCCACTTCGATCCCACCGGCATCAGTTGCAGCGCTTCGGTCCATCCACGGATCACACCGCTCACCGGAAATGAAGCTGGCTGGCCGCGCTTGTACGAACTGTCGAACTCCTTGCCGTTGATCAGCGTGCCACGATAGTTGCAAACCACCGTGTCGCCGGCCGTGGGCTTGGGCCCCGTGCCTAGCTTTTCCACTTTGTACTGCAGCCCGCTGGCGGTGGTGACCACTCCTTCTTTCGCCTTATTGGCCGCCAGAAACGCGGCGCCTTCCTTCTTATTCGTGTCGCTCATCTGGGACATCATGGTCTCCTGTTTTTTCTGTAAGTCCGCTTGCAGTTCCTTGAGCACCGCTCCCGCCTCTTCGTTGGTCATTGCCAGCTTGCCGCCCGTGAGCGCATCTTTCACGCCTTGCGCCACAATGGCAGGATCCACCTGAATCGGCTGCTGCTTCAGCCCCAGGCCAAAGTTGGCGCCGATGGCGTAGCTTTGTTTGTCTTTCTGCGTCACCAGCGGATGCGCGCCGGCCGCTGTCTTGGTTTGTGTTCCGGTTGCGGACTTCGCCGTCGTGCTGCTCGTAGACGGCTTTTTCGCTGTACTAGCCGGAGCACTTTGCTGCGGAGAGCTGGACGACTGCTGCGCAAACGCGGTTCCACAAAGGGCTAGGATGGCCAACGTCAAAACAATTGATCGGTTTCGCATTTAAACATTCTGGCACGCTCGCAGCCATTCGCCAAATCGGACCATGCCGCTCCGCAAATTAAAAGGAGCGCCAACATTTTCTTGACTCTCCATAGGCCCTGCCATAACGTCACCGCGTAAGCCCAATTCATCGGAGGTGGGCAATGGTTCGCAGATTTCTTCCCTGGCTTTTGAACGCGACGTTACTGCTGGCAGTGGTGGGTGTTTCGGCGGACAACAAAGAAATGTCGCGCGTGCCGCTGATTTCCAATCAGACGGCCGACCCCGATGCGCAGAAAGTATTTCAGTCCACGCTTTCGCGCGGCGGCTACATCTTGAATCTCAATCGCATGATCGCCAACGCGCCGAAATTGATGGCTCCGGCCGGAGCTTATGCTCGTGCGCTGCGCTACACCGCGGACGATATCCCTCGCAGCTATCGCGAACTCTTGATCGTTCGCACGCTGCAGGTCGAGGGTGGCGACTACGAGTACGCGCTGCACACCCACATGGCCACCAGTTGCGGTGTGTCCCAGGCTCAAATCGACGCGCTGCCTCACTGGAAAACCAGCAGCCTTTTCGACGAGAAGGCCAAGGCTATGCTCGCTTTCTCCGACGAAATGGACACGCGCCAAGGTGTCAGCGACGCCACCTACAAGAAATTCGCATCCATCTTCACGCCGCGCGAGATCGTCGAATTGACGCTCACCGGCGGATGGTATATCGGCCATTCGCACGAGAGCCGCGCTCTCCACTTGCCTATCGACGATGACCTCGTCCAGGCCACCAAGGATTCAGGATGTTCCGCTTCCGAGAAAAGCAGCGGCCTCTAGCGCCTGACCCTAACTTATAGCGAGAAATACTCGCCCTGAATTCGCTTTTGCATGTGTGTGGCGAGAATCGAGCCTGCTGCATATACTGCCTGCGGGGGCAGTACTCCCCCCAAAAAATGGACAGCACTTCTCACAAACCATTGATCGTAGGTATTGGCGGCAGCACCCGCTCCGGCTCGACCAGCGAACGCGCGCTCTGTTTCGCGTTGAAAGCCGCCGAGGCCGCCGGGGCTCGCACGGTCATGTTCGGAGGCGCATTTCTCGGGCGCTTGCCAATCTATGCGCCCGAGATGGCCGAACGCTCCACCGAGCAGCGCGAATTCATTGAGGCCGTTCGCGCAGCGGACGGAATCATTGTGTCCACGCCGGGTTACCACGGTGGCGTCTCCGGCATGGTCAAGAACGCGCTCGACCTGCTGGAGGATTTGCGCGAGGACAAACGCGCCTATCTCGAAAGCCGCGCCGTGGGCTGCATCGTCACCGCTTTCGGCTGGCAGACCTGCGGCACCACCCTTAGCGCCCTGCGCTCCATTGTGCACGCCCTTCGCGGATGGCCCACACCCCTCGGCGCCGCGCTGAACGCAAGCGAGGGCATTTTCGATGCGGCAGGGAATTGCACCGACTCGAAATCGGCCAGCCAGCTTTCCATTGTGGGGCACCAGGTAGCGGAGTTCGCCCAGCGCTTTTCGGTCGAATAGGCCTCTCGGCACGTTTCCACAGCTATTCCGTCAGTTATTAATCGAAATCGCTCGCGGTTCTCTTGCATTTGCTGAAGCGACTTTGCTATCGTCCGCGCAACTTAGGGTCTTTTCCTGAACGGGAATCTTCCACTTTAGGAGACAAAATGAGCGAACAAGCGAACGTCCAGTTGATTCGGGAAGCCTATGCCGCCTATAGCCGCGGTGACATTCAAAGCATTCTCAACATCCTGACTACGGATGTGGAATGGGTTGCGCCGCCGGTCGAACCCATGGCCGGCACCTATCGCGGCCGCGATGGTGTCGCGGAATTTTTCCGTCGAGTGGCGTCGAGTTTCGAATTCACCAGCTTTGAACCACGCGACTTCGTCGCGCAGGGAGATCGCGTGGTCGTGCTGGGCCACTACACCGCAAACGCACGTAACACCGGTCGCACCGTGGATGCCGATTGGGCCATGGCCTTCACCGTGAGCAATGGCCAGGTCTCGCGGTTCCAGGAGTACACCGACACAGCCGCAGCGTCCTCCGCTTTGGCCTCGGCCGCTGTCGCCACCGCTTAGTTCGCCAATCTAATCCCAACCCGATCGAGCACGGGCGGCCTCCGGGCCGCCCGTCTCGCTTTCGTCGCCACACGCATGCCATTTTCGAAGGCCAAGAAAAACCTGAAAGCGCTCGCCTTGTCGCCGGCCGCACCCTGCCCGGCGAAAGAATTGTTTCCAAGCGCCAGCCGGAGTATCTTAGCGGTCAACAAGGTGACTGTAAGGGGACTGCACTCGAAGGAGGGAAGACATGCGAAAGTTCGTCGGCAAAACCGGCTTGATCCTATCTGCGCTGCTCATCGTGCTCTGCTTGGCGTCCGCGGCTGCAGCTTCGGACATTACGATCCGTGGAGTCGTCACCGATAACGCGGGAAAGCCAATTCGCGGCGCGATCGTCAAGGCGTCGGCGGGAATTCTGACTGTCTCGCGCTACTCACAGACGGACGGCCGCTATGAAATTTCCGTTCCCGCAGGGAATTACGAAGTAACTGCCGAAGCTTTCGGATTCGCCGGAAAGAAGCTGGCCGCGCAGTCCGGAGATACTAATTTCCAGCTCGCGCCGCGCGTCGACGTAGCTCTCCTTACCAGCGCCGAAATGGACAGCCTGCTCCCCGATAACAAAGATACGAAGATGCTGCGTGCCGCCTGCACCGGCTGCCACAATCTCGACACCATTCTTCACCGTCGCGGCATGACCTCCGAGCAATGGCAAAGTTTCGTGCAGAACATGACTCAGGACCGAATGCCGCAGCCGCACTTCAGCGAGCATCAGCTTTCGCTGCTGGGCCCGGCGCTGGAGAAATACTTCGGCCCGGATGCGAAATATTTCGGCCCGGACGCCGATCCTCCCAATTTGCAGGAAATCAAGCACGCTGCGCTTTCCGATGAAGCGCTGAAGGCCACCGTGCGCGAGTACAAAGTGCCCACCTCCGGCGCCTGGACGCACAGTCTCACCGTTGACGCCACGCGCGACATCGCCTGGTTCTCCGAATACGATAACCAATCGAACAAAATCGGGCGCTTCAACATCGCCTCCGAAACGTTCCAGGAATATCCGGTGCCAACTCCTCGCGCGGGCCCGCACACGCCCATCGTCGGGCATGATGGCAAGTTGTGGATGGCTCTGAATGGTGGCGTGGCCGCCAAGCTCGCATCTGTGGATCCAACCACCAATGAACTCAAGGAATACACTTGGCCTGACAAAAAAGCCGGCGCTCACACGCTGGCCGTGGCTCCCGACGGCAACCTGTTCATCTCTTCGATGAGCTCGCCGGACGAATTTCTGAGCTTTAACGTGAAAGACGATCAGTTCAAGGCCTACAAGCACGCGCTGCCTGCAGCGTACCCGGAAGTTTCCGCCGGCGCCTACGAGCAACTCGACACCAAGCCGGTGGGCATCAGCTACGACGTTGCCGTCGATTCTCACGGCGACGCTTGGTACACGGAAATCATGATGGGCACCATCGCGCGGCTCGATCCTCAGACCGGCGAGGTAAGCGAATACAAACCGCCAGACACGCCGAACATGAACGGCATCATGGCCGACTCGCAGGACAACATCTGGTTCGCCAGCTTCATGAACAACAAGCTCGGCAAGCTCGACGTGAAAACGAAGAAATTTACGCTCTACCAGCCGCCCACGCTGAAGGCCAAGCCGTACGGGATTATTCAGGACAAAAAAACCGGCTACATCTGGTTCGCCGATTACGGCGGCAACAACATCACCCGCTTCGATCCCAAAACGTCGCAGTTCGTCGAATATCCGATTCCAACGAAGGGCGCCGATCCTCGTTTCGTCGGTCTCGACAGCAAAGGCCGGCTCTGGTTCGCCGAGTGGTGGAACGGCAAAATCGGTGTCATCGATCCGGAGGGAAACAAGCAACTCGCTGCGAAGTAAAATCCAAACCGCATTGCGCATCGAAGCGGCAGCCGGGAACTCAGGGTTCGCGGCTGCCGCTTTCATTTTCCAGCCCGTGAAATCCACGCTGGCGCGCTACAGGCTTTCCTGTATGCAAAGCCGTTGCAACTCTGCGGCGCGAATGTGCAACCTCCATCACTACATGTGTCATTTTATGTCTACATCCCATTCATAAAGAATGAGTTAAGCAACTTCCGGCCATGGACGACCGATTGCAACGTTCGCCCTGCATCTGCAATCCCGTCTAGGAGACCCGTATTGGGGAAAATAATCCGTTTGGGGATGTTGGCTCTCGCTGCTCTCGTCGTTTCTGTTACCGGAGCAAAGGCCGACACTTTGTCGTATGACTTGTCTGGGTATGGCATGAATATCGCCTTCAGCCTGCCTCAGGATCCGAGCTATACGGCATTGTCGACCGGCTACACCGTTCCGGTTTCAGGGTTGAGCATCGACGGCACCACAATTAGCTCCATCGAGTTCATGAATTCCGCGCATGGGGGCGGACTGACGCTCGATGGTTTTCAGCTTACTGGCAGCCAGTTGTACAGCTTCAGCAGCGGTTTGCTGAATTTGGCCACTGGCAATTTTACGGTCTACGCTTACGGCTATTATCCGTTGAGCCTGACCGTAACCGATCCGCCGGGGAAGCCAGTTAACTCGCCGGAGCCGGCAACGTTGGCTATGCTGGCATCGGGCTTGGCTGGCTTGGGGTTGATGCGCAAGCGTCGCCTCAGCAACGAAAACTAACCTTCCGCACATGGCGGTTCCCGGCGGTAGGGAATCGCCCTCTGTGCGCTTTTTCGATCCTGCGCAGTAGCGAAAATCCCCGCCAGTCCCCGATATAGACTCAAACCGCCTCAGGTTCTCCAATCTCACAAATCGATGAACTACCGGATGGGTAGCCGGCATGGCTTTCCCATATCCTCACGCCAACAACCCGAAGCTGGGAGTTGCATTGGGGATTGAAGCGTTGAGCCCGGGGAGACCTGCCAAAGTCCTCTTCCTTGACTAATCCCCCAATCAGCCGGTCTTGCTCTCCAATGGAGCTCCCAGCTCACCCCTCAGATCAAATTCTCTCCAGTTGATGTTTTCGGTGATGATTCCCGGAACGGTTGACATTGGATGTCTCCCGCCATTCAGCAGCGATCGAAAATGAGGAGAGAGTCCCCGGTTTTTCTCGAGAGCGTATTATAATCGTCGCCCTTCACCCGAAATTCAGAGCATGCGGCACGTGCGCGGACTGTCCGTGCTTGCCGCGAGGAGAAATGGGTGCTTGATCTGGCTGGAAAAGTTGCATTCGTCTCCGGAGCCGGCTCGATTGGACCGGGTTGGGGAAACGGTAAGGCCATGGCTGTGCTCTTCGCGCGGCAGGGCGCAAAGGTTTTTGGAACGGACATCAAGCCCGAGGCGGCAGCCGTGACCGGCGAGATCATCGCGAAAGAAGGTGGAACGTTTGAAGCCTACCGGGCCGATATGCTGATTGCCAAAGACGTTCAATCGGCCATGGACGCCTGCGTCGAACGTTTCGGCCGGTTGGATATTCTGGTGAACAATGTGGGCGGGTCGGCTCCCGGAGATCCGGTGGCGATGAGCGAGGACGTGTGGGACGCGCAGATCGATTTGAATCTGAAGACCGCTTTCCTGGGATGCAAGTACGCGCTGCCGATCATGGAAAAGCAGGGATCGGGCGTGATTTTGAACATCGCTTCCATCGCTGGTCTACGGCACCATATTGCGGCACGCACCTATGTCGCTTATAGCGCCGCAAAATCGGGAATGATCGCCCTCAGCAAAGCCACAGCGATGGCCTACGTGAAGAAGGGCATCCGCTCGAATACGCTGGTGGTTGGCACCATGCACACGCCGCTCGTGGAAGCGCGGGTTGTTCACCAAATCGCGGGTGGCGATGTGGAGGCTCTGATTGCCAAACGCAACTCGGGCATTCCCATGGGACGCATGGGCGATGCCTGGGATGTGGCCAACGCCGCGTTGTTCCTGGTTTCCGACGAGGCCCGCTACATTACCGGCACGGAATTGATCGTCGACGGTGGCATCTCTGCGGCCCGGCCGTGACAGCGGCATTCCGAACTTTGGACACAGCATGAAAGCTTCCTTGCGAATCACCGGCGGAACGATCATCGATCCCGCCCCGGAGCGTCGCATAAACTCCGCGGGCGAAATCCTGGTGTGCGGCAACAGGATTGTTGCCGCCGAGCCGGGCGAGAAAGTCGATGCGGAAGCTACGATTGATGCAACCGGCTGCCTGGTGCTTCCCGGCTTGATCGACTTCCACGCGCATCTCTATGGCGGCGGAACGGAGTCCGGCGTGCACGCCGATTCGGCGCTTCTGCCCATGGGTATCACCACTGCAGTCGACGCGGGCAGTTGCGGCTCGGCCAATTACGAAGCCTTTCTGCGGACGGTCGTCGCGACCAGCCAGGTTCGCATGTTCAGTTTTGTAAATATCGCTCCGGCCGGGCTTATCGCCACGCGTTTTGCGGAGGAGCTCGATCCGAAATATTACGATGAGCCTCGCATCGGCGAGCTTTTTCATCGTTATCGCGGCCAGTGTCTCGGGCTGAAGATTCGCCTTTCCCGCGAAATTGTCGGTGATCTCGGCGCCAAACCTCTGGAGCGAACGCTCGAGATCGCCGAACGCATCAAATGCCGCGTGGTGGTGCACACCACAAACCCGCCCATTCCCCCTGGCGAGATTGCCCGCATGCTGCGCCCGGGCGATGTCTATTGCCACGTCTACCAGGGAACCGGGGACACCATCATCGGGGACGACGGACGCGTCTGCTCCAAACTTTTCGACGCAAGACGCGCCGGAGTGCTTTTCGACACGGCGAACGGCAGGAAGAATTTTTCGTTCAAGGTGGCGCAAGCGGCGCTCGCGAGCGGGTTTGCGCCGGACATCATCAGTAGCGACGTTACGCGCAAAACTCTTTTCGGCGATTTCGTTTTCAGCCTGCCTCTCACCCTGATGAAATTCATGAAGCTGGGAATGGATTTTGAAACAGTTTTGGCTGCGTGCACCTCTGTTCCCGCTCGGCAATTGGGCATGCAAGGTCAGCTTGGAACTCTGGCGCCCGGGGCGCTGGCGGACATTGCCATATTCCGCCGCGCGAAGAGGCATCCTGTCTCAGTCAAAGACGACCACGGAGATCAACTGACTCTCGATGATTGGCTGATTCCACAGATGACGGTACTCGACGGCAAAATCGTGTACCGCCAAATCGACTTCCAATGAAACGCTGCCTCCATCGGCGCGTCGCCGGAAATTTTGCGATGCGCGCTACGCCGTATTGCCAGGGCAGAACGGAAACATGCGCTTTCTGAAGCCACTGTACATCCAGGTGCTCATCGCCCTGGTGCTCGCCACCGTCCTTGGTCTCACCGCTCCTTCCATTGCCATCCGATTCGAGCCTCTCGGAAGATGGTTTCATTGCGCTGCTGCGGATGCTCCTCGGTCCGATTGTTTTCTGCACCGTGGTTCATGGCCTTTCGCAGATTCAGGACATGCGCAAGCTGGGCCGGCTGGCCACGAAGTCGCTGATCTATTTCGAAACGCTCAGCACGCTGGGAATCATCATTGGCGCTGTGGCGGCGAATCTTTTTCATCCGGGAGTTGGCCTCCATGGAAAATTCGATTCGCACGGCCTGGGGATTCCGTCGGCGGCAGGGAAGCTCACCGTCGCGAACTTCCTGCTCGGCATCATTCCGCTCACGCCGATCGACGCATTCGCCAGGGGAAACATTCTCCAGGTGCTCTTCATCTCCTTGTTGTTTGGCGTGGCGCTGAGCCTGACGCAGAAAGAAGGATCGGTCCTTGTCGCGGGGATCGCGGAGCTACAAACCATCCTTTTCAAGATTCTCAATTTCATCATGTATCTTGCGCCGCTCGGCGCTTTCGGTGCGATGGCGGCGGCCGTGGGAAGATCCGGCGGTACCACGCTGGTTTACCTCGGCAGGCTGATCCTCCTTTATTACGCCTGCTGCGTGTTTCTCGTGTTCATCGTTTTTGGATCGATCACCATGCTTGCGGGATTTTCGCTGATCGAGATTCTGAGCCTCATCAAGGAAGAAGTTTTGCTGGTATTCAGTTGCGCCAGCGGGGACGTCGCTTTCCCGCTGCTGATCGAAAAACTCGAGAATGCAGGATGCGACGAAGCCACCGTGGGATTCGTGCTGCCCGCCGGTTACAGCTTCAATCTCGACGGCTCCGGCATTCAAATGGCGCTATCGGCCGTTTTCATAGCGCAGGCCACCGACACGCCCTTTCCGCTCTCGCAGCAGCTCGCTCTGTTTGCGGTGATGTTGTTCACCTCAAAGGGTGGAACCACTGTCGCCGGCGGCGCATTCATCAAACTTGCGGCGACCTTGGAGTCCATGCGGACGCTGCCGCTCGGCGGCCTTGCGCCGCTCCTCGGCATCGACCGCTTCATGGCCACCGGCAGCTCCGTGACGAACATGATCGGAAACGCCGTGGCTGTGCTTGCCATCGCAAAGTGGGATCATGCATTTGATCGCGCGAAGTATGAGCGGTTTGTCGAGTCCCGCAAGCTGAACAGTCCGGAGCAGGCAGCTCCGCTGGAATCGCCGAAATCGCCGGCCCTCTGACCGACGAAACTCTGACAGAAAGTTGTTCGGCAACGGAAATTTTGCGATCTTTTCACTTCATAAAAACGCTGTAACTTCGCAACAAAGCAATTGGTTGTCGTATAATTGTTCGCGTTAGAAGTGGGCGGCTAGCTCAGTTGGGAGAGCATCGCGTTCGCAACGCGGGGGTCGGGGGTTCGAATCCCCTGCCGTCCACCAGTTTTCAAACCACAGAAAACGTTTCCTGCTCGACTTTCCTGTTTCATCTTCCCGCTCAACGGGTGCGACACTTCTTCCCTCGTTCGCTTCTTCGCGAATCATCGAATCATGTATGCATGATCTCGATTCAGAGCGCCGCCGACGGCGTGCGGAACAACAAAGCGGCCTGCGCTGGATTTTTGTGCCGGAGATTTTGTTGGCGGGAGGCATCGGATTTGGCGCTGTGGGAGGGTCCATTTCGAGTGTCGAGTAGAGTGTGGCGACTCTGATTGTTTTCATTGATTTACACGGAAAATTACTCGGCTCAGCGTGTCGAGTAGGCGAAAGCTTTCGCCTGCGGAATTCTCGCGGGAAGTCCGGGGCGAAAAGAAGGGAAGAGTCGCGGGAACCGCGCCGCGAGCGGTATGTCGCTGCGCGCCATCGTGGGGAAGAAGGCAGAGAGCGGCCTGGAAGTGATCCTTCGGCTTGTTCTCCTCGCCCCTTACCGGGGCGGGCTTACCGGCGACCCTCGCCGGGTCGCTGGACCGCTCGCTCAGGGCGGCGATCCTCACCGGATCGCCGATTTTTCTCTGCGCCGTCCGCTGTTCGTCGCGACCTGTTTTGACCATATATACTCCGGGAATAGATTACGGAGGGGTAATGTATTGTCAATAGTCATGGGGTTATGGGCCGCATAGGAAGGTAGCCGTTCCCGTGAAAGACCAGTGGCGAGTGACCAGTGGCGAGTGACGAGTGCTAGTGGCGGGTGAAGGCGAATGCTCGCGGGAAAGGCGCCGCGAAAGGTATGGTGCTGCGCGCCATTGAGCAGTGGCGAGTGGCGAGTGAAGGCGAATGCTCGCGGGAACAGCACCGCGAGCGGTGTGGCGCTCCACGCCGTTGTTTTTGTCGTGGCTAGGGCCACGGCCTGCAAGAGGTACCGGCGCGAACCGACGACTCGCGGTCCTTTTTTCGTTGCGATCCTAACCGGATCGACTTTCATGGCGATCCTAATTCGACCCTAACCGGGTCGACCGGATCGGCTTTCATGGCGATCCTTGTCGGATCACAAAGCGCCGCAGCGGTAACGATAAGAGACTCCTCGCTTCGCGATGCTGCGCTCAGGACTCCGATCCTATTCGACCCTAACCGGGTCGACCGGATCGGCTTTCATGGCGATCCTTGTCGGATCGACAAAGCGCCGCGAGCGGTAACGATAAGAGAGCTCCTTCGCTTCGCGATGCTGCGCTCAGGACTCCGATCCCATCTTCGACCCTAACGGGTCGAGTGGGATCGTCTGCCCGCGCCTAGTCTTACGTCGGGGCTAAAGCCCGCGACCTACGAACATTGGTTGCGGCTGTGGCCGCGGCCGGCAAGGCGACGGCGACAATCGCTCGCCGCTTACTTTTGCGGCGGGCTTCCTTCACGGTGGCTGCGTTTTGAAGCGCAAACAGCAAGAAACAAGCGCGTGATCTATTGTAGCTTTTAGGCTACAATTGAGATTATGCGGCGGACGACGATCCCGTGGAAGTCAGGGAACGAAGCGTCGAATATTACCTGCAGGCGTCCGGCCCCCCCTCTGCGTTTGGAGTTTGGCGCGACGGTATCGGCGACAAGACTGCCAAAGCTGCGATTCTGGCTCGCATCGCCCGCATGCGGGGAGGGAATTTCAGCGATTCGCGTCCGATCGGCCGGGGAGCATCTGAAAATCGCATTGACCTCGGGCCGGGCTACCGCATCTATTACGGAATTGACGGTGACAAGATCATTTTGCTCTGAGGCGGCGACAAGTCCACGCAGACTGCCGATATCGCCAAGGCCAGGAATTTTTGGGAAGACTACAGGAAGCGAGTAAAGAAAAATGCCGCGCAACGTGAATTACAAGGACGATCTTCTCGCCGACCTCCGGAATGACGCCGGCTTCTCAGCGGCCTATCTTTCCGCGGCCATGGCCGATTCCCGCGAGGCCTTTCTGGTGGCCCTGCGAGACGTGGCTGAGGCGCGTGTGGGCGGCATAGCCAATCTTGCCAGCGAAGCCAACATGAGCCGGGAAACGCTCTACAGAACGCTTTCCGTGGAGGGCAATCCGCGTTTCAGCACTCTGGAATCTCTGCTGGGCGCCTTGGGCATGAACTTGACTGTAAAGCTCAAAGGTTCTGTCGTAAGCCCTCGCAGGGGCGTGCGAAGGCGCTCGCGCCGCAGTCGTAACGGAGCGCTCTAGACCGAAGGTCGCGGCCTTTTCCATTGCGACCCTAACCGGGTCGCAAAGCGCCGCGAGCGGTAGGGATGCTCCGCATCCAACGTAAATGTCGGAGCTGAAGCTCCGACCCCCTAAAATTCCGGAGCGGCATAGCGCGTCGCGCCATCGGCTCCGACCCCCTAAACGGCAACGGCGCGAAATTCCTTTTCGCGCCGCTTTTCTTCTTTGCGGTGTCATCCTGAGCGGAGCGGTTTCGGTGATCCGGTAAGGGTCCCGGAGCGGAGTCGAAGGATCTCTCTTCGTGGGCCGATTTCGCCGCGCAGTTCCATCGAAGGCTCCGCCTCGCCGCTACCATTTTTCTGTTGAGAGAACGTTGTTCGCGACTCGTACGAGGAAGTGAATATGCAGTCTGTTTTTGTGGCTGGTTCACGCGCGTTGTCGAAGTTAAGCGCGCAGGTGAAGACGCGCCCGATAACATTGTGAAACAGAATTTCACGGTACTGGTTGGCGACGCGAGCGGAGCGGATAAGGCGGTGCAAGGATACCTCGCTGCGCGCGGGTATCAGCAAGTGGTCGTCTATCGCATGGATGTGTGCGGCAATAACGCCGGAAATTGGCCCACGCATGCGCACCCTACGCAGCCAGGCCTTCGCCATGACCGCCAATATTATGGAATGAAAGATCTCGCCATGGCGAAGGACGCGACCTGTGGCTTTATGATTTGGGACGGCGCGAACAAGGGCACACTGACAAGCGTCGTAAACCTTTTGAAGATGCGGAAGAAGGTACTTCTCTATAGTGCTCCGAAGAAAGACTTCTTCACGGTGCGAACGCGCGAATCCACGCCCTGACTGTTAGTGGGATCAAAGATGTGGATGGATTCTTGGCTTCTCTGGCAACAAAGGAAGCCGAGCCGGCCCGCCTACATTTTGCCGTTCGTTCCTAGACTTTCGCTCTGCGAGCAGGCGAGCCGTCGCCAAGGCTGGAGAGGACGGATGCTCGCGGAAAAGTTACCGCGAGCGGTAGGGCACTTCGCGCCATGCTTAAATGTCGGAGCTGAAGCTCCGACCCCCTAAATGGCAACGGCGCGAAATTGCTTTTCGCGCCGCTTTTGTTTTTTGTGTTGTCATACCGAAGCGAGCGCCCTTCAGCGAGTCGAGGGATCTCTCTTCGTGTGAAGATTTCCCCGAGCAGTCTCGTTATGCCGCTCCGGCCATCGCTTTTATCGTGGCTAAGGCCACAACCTACAAGAGACGCCGGCGCGAGACGAATATGCAGGCGCCAGGAAAATCCCGCGCCGAGGACGGAGATGCGCGCCTGCGCCGCAAGCAAAACCCCGCGCGAAGCGATGCGCTCGTTTTAACGCTGGCGTGTACTCACGCAGGTTCCGGCCCGCGCAAAACTACGCCTCACGCCTCGAACGCCAGGTGTGAGGGGCATAGCTCAGTCGTACAGCAGAAGCCCTTTTAAGCCGAAGGGTCGTATTTTCGATCCTCACCGCCCGTCTCAACTGAATCCTCTGGTGTTTATCAGGGCTTTCCAAATTGACGGGCAGATTTCGTTCGGGCTTGGGCATCGTAGGGATTTAGCAGAACGTACCCACACAAAATGTGGTATCGCGGGCTTCGTGATTCGCATAACGTTAGCGTTTACCACGGACATAACACGCAGTAAACTGATCCATGCCCGAGAACCAGCCCGTCGTAGCAAAATGCTATCAGTGTGGAAAAGATAATCCAGCAGGGCAATCCTTCTGCGGTGCTTGCGGCTCTGCCCTTGCTCTGAGCGAGTACATATCCCAACAAGTGAAAAGTCATGTTGCTGAATCCGTCCAAGACCGTGACGTACTCGAACGGGACAGTTCTATCAGAGTATTCACCCAAGCATGGGGCTGGTTGAAATTGATTTTTGGCATCGCCGTTGCCCTTCTCGTGCTCACCGGAGCGGGTGTCTTTTGGAAGGCCTCCGATTTTTGGACGAATGTGGGCAAAGCGCAGCAGTCCGTTATTGATACGGCGAATACCAACAAAGAGCAGATCGCACAGTCCGCTGCGAAGGCCAAGCAAGAAATCAATGGAGCGGCCAACGATTCTGTCCAGCAATCACAGGCTCTCAAAAGCACGGCTGCGGGAATTCAGTCGGATATGCAGCGCCAGATGGCATCTCTCCGTCAGGAAACCGATAGCGCACACCAAGAGCTACAGGCTGCGAGTAAGATTCAACCGGAAGTTGAGTCGATGCGAGAACAGTTATCGAAAGCAACGGGTGAGATTCAGGCTCAACAGAAAGTAATTTCCAGTTCTCAGGATTTTGTGAAAAGTGTTTTCGGTTCCCACATGGTTGAGATATTCGCTATAGGTCAGCCACCGCAAAACAAATATGCTGTCGTTCCCCCCGATCCGCAGTCTCCGTTTAAAAACACTGTGGTGTGGTTGCTACTGAACAGTTCTCCTATTGATGGAACACTTCAATTGCAATACTACATTTCCCTCCAGCCGCCCACTTCCTATTTTAGGTTTGCGCATAACCTCGTTGTCTTTTTCTGGAGTGATCCGGCTGGGAATCTCAAGGAAAAGCCACTGACCGTCTCATATTTTCCAGATACCGCCGATAAAGAATTGATCCACTCGCTATCAGAGCACGATGCGCGTGTGTGGGCGGATGATCAACCCCTTCCAAAAATCGGCGCGCCTGATCCTGATTTCAAAGGAAACAAGTGGATGCAGCAGGGACCAACCGCAGCGAGGCCGTGAACATGCCTGCCTTCAACCATCAGTTATACGAAGATGCTCTCCTAACTGTCAGCACCGCAGTTGAAATACTTATTCTCGTGGTCATGCTCAAGGAAGGAAGTAAGGTTGTGACAGGTGTGAACGAGATTCGAGAGTCCACAACCACAGACTTCGGGCATACGCAAGATTTACCCGTTGGCTCCTCAGTCCACATAATCCAACCTCAACCCGGCCTGTCCCGAGACCAGTGGCCTTACAGTTCAGAGATTTGGAAAATTCGTGAAGTGAACAGCGAGAAGAACAGGGCAACCGCTACGCCCGTATTACCTCCGCTTGAGGGGCCGATTCCCACGGTTTCGGGCCCGGTTCGAGGGCCACTTTCGCCCTTCAGGAAAGCGAATATTCCAAGTTGAGGTTGCATTCGTTATGACTTACTGGAAAAGAGTACTCGCTGTTGGCATTGGATGGGGGATCGGTACAGGCGTGACACTCGCGCTCACTTTGGGGCTGTTCCTTCGGTATAACTCTCGTCCCAAACCACCGAAGCCGTGGAACTCCGCTGCAATCACAGCGACGTATGATTTCGTGGACACTGAAGCAGACAAAAACACCGTCGTTTTCATCTACACTTTGGAAAACAATACCGACTTCGACTATCGAGCCGAGGAAGGTCAAGAAATCACGATGAGTGCAAAACTGAACAGGCAAAACAGCTTGTCGCCTTTTGCCATGAACGGGGATTTCAGCAAGATCGACTATCCAATCGTCGTGCCTGCAAAAAAGCGAATAGAGTTCTTAGTTCACCTCTCGTATCCGTGCCCAATACAGAAAGACCCCAATGCCAACGACGATGAGAGGAGACACCATCGAGAAGAAGTAGAAAAATACGTGCGAACCGAGTTTACAAATCTCAATGGCTTCGAGCTACTTGATACGGCCAACCGATACGACATCGTTTTCGATGCGGGTTGGAGGAAAAACCAGCAACCAAATTAGCCTTGGAGGAAAATGACTTGCCCTTCGATTCTGCCGCATGGATTAAGCGTGCAACAGACGTGGTCAACAAATCCCACATGGGTAACATGATGATGGCGACGGAAGCGACTCAATTTGCCACATCGATGTTGACCGCAGTGTATGGCGAGAAAAGCAGGCAATTGATGGCATTTCAATCGACTTGCGATGCGATTATAAAACACAAGGAGGGTATCGGCCTTAATCTAGCCCAACATGCTCGGGGTGCGATCAATAATGCGAAGGCAGAATTAGAGGCGGGATTGACTACTAGGCTCACAGTCCAAGTTGCGGGCGAAATTCTGTCGGAGCTTGTGAGATTAGGGAAAGAGACTCTTCAGGACCACAGCGATTCATCCAAAAATGTAGCGGCTGTGCTGATTGCGGCGGCGTTTGAGGATTTAATGCGGCGGATGGGGGAAGAGTTTGCTGATGTTTTCGATAGACCCCCTTTGCAGGATGCACTTGCTGCACTAAAGAATGCTGGTGTTCTAAAGGGCGGTGAGATTGGCACTGCACAGAGTTTTCTGAAATTCAGGAACGACAGCCTTCATGCGAATTGGGCAAACGTCAGTCGTGCTCAAGTTGAGTCGTGCATTGCCTTCGTGGATGCGATGCTGTTGAAGCACTTTAGCTGACCTTCTTGCGAGCGCAACGAAGACTTAAATAATCACGGCAGCCACCTTTAAGCCGAAGATCGTCGATTCCCCCCCCACCATCCCTACCAATTCCAAATTTCCTCCTATTTTCTTCTCACCGACAGGCCGATGGACAATTCGCGTCAGGTAACCGCGGGTGTGGCGATGCGAGTGGAGCGCAATTTTGCGGAACCTGCGAAGCGCCTGGAGGGAAGAACATCCGGGATGTAATCCGGAGGAATACAAATTGGCTCAGCCCATGTGCTACGTCCGAGTCTGCAAGCGCAACGGCGTTGCGATGATGGTGACCGTGCTGCTGGCGATGCTTTCGCTTGCGGCGGGAGGATGCGGGTCGGGATCGTCGGCGTCGACTACATCGGGGAATTCGAGCGGCAGCTCGAATTCGGGCAGATCGACCACAGGTACCTCCGCGCCATTGTTCTTGTCTGGGCTCAAGAAAAACGGAAGAGTCGAAGAGAGGTTCTTCGCGCGAGGGCGGCGCTCAGAATGACGGCGGGAAAGGCAGTGGCGAGTGGCTGGTGGCGAGCGACGAAGTGGCTAGTGGCTAGTGGCGAGTGGCTAGAAAAGACAACTGCCGAGCCTTCGACTAGACTGCTCGGCGAAATCCGCACACGAAGAGAGATCCTTCGACTCGCTTCGCGATCCTGATCGGATCGCGAACATCGCTCGCTCAGGATGACACCGCGAAAATAGAAGAGCGGCGCGAGCGCGCCCGGGCGCGGCGCGCTCGGGATGACAACGCAAAAGAAAAGATGGCGGACTGAAGTCCGCCGCTACGGTGAAAAGCAAGCCACAGCAAAACCGAAGCACAGCAAAACCGAAGCCACAGCAAAACCGAAGCAACAGTAAAACCGAAGAGGGATTCTTCGCTGCGCTCAGAATGACGGCGTAGATCAACAACGAAAGAAAAAGCAGATCCCTCGACTGCGCTCGGGATGACAAGATAGAAACAAGAGCAACTTCCCGATTGAAGAGAGAGCCCTCGTCGCTGCGCGACGACCTGCGGCCGTCCGCTGGCTCGCTCGGAGAGTGTGATTTTATTCCAAAAGATGCGAATTGTGTCGCGCAACTCGCTTCTTTTCAGCATCGGTTTTCGCGTGCAATCAAAAAAGCCACAGGCTCTCGGGATGGCAGCGCAAAAGAAAAGATGGCGGACTAAAGTCGGCCGCTACGCATGAAAAGCGAAATGCGAAGAGAGATCCTTCGACTCCCTTCGGTCGCTCAGAGAGTGTGATTTTATTCCGAGAAACGCGAATTTCGTCGCGTAACTCGATTCCTTTCAGTGTCGATTTTCGAGCAAAATCAAAAAAGTCACAGCCTCTCAGGATGACACCGCGAAAAAACGCGGCGCGCGGTAACGGATCGGGGCCATCCGCAACAACCCTGGCCCGGGCGCACGCTGTTCGCCTAACGACAGCGCTAAAAATCAACATGCTCAACAGGCATAGCTGGTCGAATGCAGAACAGGCCGACGAGTAAACATCAATCTTCTACTGCAACCACACTTATTTTTCCGGCGCGAACACCGCGATGCAGCCGTTGGCGGCGGGCAAGCCGGAGGTCACGCACGCGTTGCTGGTAACCTTCGGATTGGGCGCTCCGATAGGCGCGAACACGCGGTTCGTTTTGGCGAAGGCCGCGACGGAATGCGCTCCGGGGCCGGTGGGAAGGTTTTGCAAAAATTCGTTCGTGGCGGCGTCGATGACGCCGATGGCTGAAACTGGCGGCGCGCCCGATGCGGCGTAGAAATGACGATCGCCAGGGTTGTACCAGACTTCGTCGGCGCCGTGAATTTCCGGAATGGTTTTCAGGACATGGCCGGAGGCGGCGTCCATGATGAGGAGAGGTTTGCCGTCGTCACAGCCGACCAGGAGATGACCGGAAGGGCCGAGAGCGAGACCGCTGCCGTTGCAGCCGGGCGTCTTGAAGGTTTTCTCGACGGTGAATTTCTTGGCGGCTTTGTCGACCTTGATCACGGCCAGCAGTCCTTCCTCCTCTCCCTGCACCGGAACGAGAAAGCGATCCATGGCCGGATCCCACAGCGGCTGCTCGAGGCCTGTGGCGTTGAAGGCGAAGCCATCCTTGGTGGAGAAGGGAATTTTGCCGAGCACCTCGACGTGTACATCGGCGGATATGAAGGAAGCGAACGGCGGGCGGTAGGGCTTTAGATCCGCTTCGCCGGGATTGCCGGCCATGATGACGCGATCCTTGGGATCGTAGCCGATTTCGTCCGAGCGGCAGATGGCGCCGGTGGTAACGGTGGCGGCAGGCTTCAGATTAAATGGCGGATTTGCGCCGGAGAGATCGAACTCCTTAACGGTGCCGTGCGCATCGGAGACCCAGAGGTGGTTGTCCGGCGTGACCAGCACGCCGCTGGGGCCCATGCCTTCGATGCGGTCGCAGGGATCGCCGGCCGCCGGCAGTCCATGAAAGCCGCCGATGCGGCCGAGAAATGTTTCTTTGCGGGCATCGAAGACGTCGACAGAGGCATTGCCCGCTTCAGCGAGATAGTAGCGGCCGGTGGATTCATCGACCCAGCTAATGTCGAAGCGCAGCGGATGGCCAGGAACGGCGATGGCTTTTTCCAGCTTGTAAGTTGCAGGCGCGGGGCGAGGCCGCGCAATCGCCGCAAAGCTGAATGCAAAAGCGGCCGCTAGAAATGTGATTGCCAATAATCGTGCGCGCATGAAACTCCTCGGAGGGCTAAGGATTTTGACACGGAGCAGGTCCGTGGCTGTCGAGGAAGAATGTATAACGGACCGACAACGTATCAATGCGCAAAATGCGGATATTGCTTGCGCAGGGAAAGTGAAAATCTACCCAATCTCAAGTTCGGGTTCGGTGCCGGCAGGAACATCTTCGGGCGGAGCGGAGGCATTTTCGAGTTCGAACGAGGGAATTTCGGACTGCGGCTCGAGCAGATCGGCGAGCAGGAGTTTTAAATTGCCGGGATTGGTGGAGGCGGCGAGGCCGGTGTCCATGTCGATCGCGCCTTCGCGGATGAGCTTTTCGATTTCGCCGTCGAAATACTGCATGCCTTCGTTTGAGCCGTCGCGCATGGCGTCGAGCAGGGATTTTCCTTCGCCCTCGCCCTTCTGAATGTACTCGCGCGTGCGCAGCGTGGATTTCAGAATCTCAAAGGCGGCCACGCGGCCGACTCCACCGGGGCGTCGAATCAAGCGCTGCGAAATGATAAAGCGGAAGCTCTTGGCCAGGCGCATGCGGATGGCGGTCTGATCGCTGAGGGGGAAAACGCCGACGATGCGCTCGATGGTTTTCGACGCGTCGATGGTGTGCAGCGTGGAATAAACCAGGTGGCCGGTTTCGGCGGCTTCGAGCGCCACTTCGATGGTTTCGCGATCGCGCATTTCGCCGACGAGAATCAGTTTCGGCGCCTGGCGCAAAGCGGCGCGCAGGGCCAGCGCGAACGAAGGCGTGTCGGTGTGCAGTTCGCGCTGGTGAATAGTGGCGCGCTTGTGCGGATGCAGGAACTCGATGGGATCTTCGATGGTGATGATGTGGCAGGCTTTTTCTTCGTTGATCTTGTTGACGAAGGCGGCCAGCGTGGAGGATTTGCCGCTGCCGGTGGGGCCCGTGACAAGAACCATGCCGGGGCCGAGTTCGGCGGCTTCGGCAAGCGCCGGCGGAAGATTGAGCGCCTTGAAATCGGGCACGCTACTGGCGATCACGCGCATGACGATGGCGCAACTGCCGCGCTGCGTGAAGATGTTCACGCGGAAACGCGCGAGGTTGGGCACGCTGTAGGAAATGTCGCAGGAACCTTCGACTTTCAGCTTGTCGACGGCATGCGTGTTGCGGCCGATGAGGTCGGCGGCGATGCGAGCGGTGTGCTCGGAGGTGAGCATGCCCACGCCAGGAATTTTCAGTTGAACGAGTTGCCCGCTGGTCTCGGCCTGGGGAGCGCGGCCGGGAGAGAAAATCAGGTCGCTGGTATTTTTCACCGATCGCAGCATGGCCGTGATGATCTCGGCCGTGGGAACGAAGGTAGTGCCTGCCGGCGCTGACGTTGGTTGCGGCGCTTGAACGTCCATCGATTTCTCCGATAGCCTGGCCCAGTAAAACCGCGGGGGAACGCGTGTATTGGCCGGCCTTTCCGTGGTGCTTTGGTCGAGGGCAAAGGCGGCGAAGCAGGGTGCTGTCCGTCAGCCGTGGGCTGCCACAATGGTACGATTTGCGTCCGATTGAGGCGACGCATAATTGGGGGGACGTGCTTAGCTGCGCAACACCGGATGTGAAACATCCTGCTGCAGCGCGGAGTACGCGAGTGCTTCGGGATGTTCAGTTGGCAAATACGAGGCGAAGACAAGATTTCACTCGACAGCGCGGAAAACAGGACTAATATTCAATGTTAAGTTGTGCCCTCTGCCACGCCGCGCGATCTGCGGGGAACGGCCCTGGCGAGAGGCCACGCGAGACAAGCCAGGTTCCGGGAGCCGGGTATGATCCTGAACTGGAAGCCGTTCGCCCTGTGTTCTATTGCTGTAATTTTGGCAGTGCCTGCTTTTGCCCAAAGAACCGGAGGGGGCGGCACCCGAGGCGCCGGGGGAAACGGCGGCGGCGCTTCGAACGTTGGAGGAAACCCCAGCGTATTTTCTCCCCAGCCTGCACAGCCACTCGGCATGCAGCCGCTGATTCCGGACACCCCGCTTCCCAAGCCGCAAATGACGGAAGACGAATCCTGCATGCCCTGGGCGCTTTCGCAGATTCGCGGCGCGACCGTGAGCGTCGTACGACTGGAAGTTCCGGACAAAGCGCGCAGCGAGTATGACAAGGCGTGCGGAGATTTTCACAAGAAGAAGATGGCCGACGCCGAGCAACATGTGCGCAGCGCCATCGAAAAATATTCGAACTACGTGGCGGCGTGGGTGATGCTGGGGCAGGTTCTGGCCGCCCAGCAGGAGGCCGATAAGGCACATGAAGCGTGCTCGAAGGCGAATGCCACCGACCCGACGTACTTGCCGCCGTATCTGTGCCTGGCGGAACTCGACGCGAAAGCCGGCAACTGGGAAGAAATTCTGAACGTAACAAAAATGGCGCTGGGGCTGAATCCGGTGGGCGATGTCTACGCGAATTTCTACCGGGCCATGGCTTTTTTCAATCTGAACAAACTGCCCGAAGCCGAGAAAAGCGCCCTGCAGGCAGAGGGCATCGACATGGATCACAAGCAAGCGCCGGTGCACTACCTGCTTGCGCAGATCTATGATGCCAAGGGCGACGTGGCTTCGGCTATGGCTGAAGTCAAGCAGTTCTTGAAACTGAATCAGGACAAGCAGAAAACTGAAGAGGCCAAGCAATACCTGGCAAAGCTGGAAGCGCGGCAGTCAGGGAATTAAAGAGCGCCAAGTTGCGTGATCTCGTGCTGCGAGTCTGCAGCTAAGCCATCCCTCGTATTTCCTTCCGGAAGAAAATCCTCCTACAAAAGAACGCCGGAACCCTTCCGAGAGTCGGGCTCACAGTTGAATCGGGCACACGAAGAGAGATCCCTCCCCTCCTGAAAACCGATCGGGTTCGGGATGACAGGGTAGAAGGTGGTGGTGGCAGCTCGGAGGTAAAGGCGCGCTGGTTGAAATACCAAGGCGAAACAACGCACCGTTCGCACAACGTGCGAAGGGATGCGGCACTGTGCGCGACGGGTTAGACGCTGCGCACGCGGTGACGCGCTGTGAAGCGGTGAGGGCCGCGGCCCATTTCACTGGGCACACCACGACCCAAGATGGGTCACGGTGTGAAGATTCTGAGTAGATACTAAAAACGAACTACGGGTGATTGGGGTCGGCTTGGCGCTGCGCGACGATCTTGCGGGCGTTGGCATATAGCGCCTTGGCCTGCGGGATCATCTCGATGCCCTTGTCGAGCTGGGCGTCATTTTCAAGAGCGACCTTGTAGCCTTCGTTCAGCCCGAAGAGGGTGGTGAAAGCTTCGCGCTTGATCTCCCACTTCAGCCAGGAGTCGTTCGCTTGTAGTTCCTGATCCGTGTACTTCACGTGTTCCTGATCCAGGAATTTGCGAAGCTGCGCGATCACCGAGTCGTCCGGAGTAAATTCCTTGGTGACATTCGGGCGCGTGCCGAGATAGTAGCGGATAAAATCGCCCACACCGGAAGGGTAGGGATAGAAGACGCCGCGCCGGGCCAGCATGTCCTGGAACTCATTTGGCTTCGGCTGCGAAACGATGGAATCGGGCGTGATGCCGCCGCCACCAAACACTTGGCGGCCGCTGTCGGTAAGCTTCACTTCAGGTTTCTGAGGCGGCTTCGGATTGTAGTGGTAGTCATACAGCGTGACGTTCTTGTAGTCGCGCTGGATTAGGCGGCCGCTGGGAGTGTAATAGCGAGCGGTGGTGAGCAGCAGGGCGGTGTCCTCACTCAGAGGAAATTGCGTCTGCACCAAGCCTTTGCCGAAACTCACTTCGCCAACGATCAAGCCGCGATCGTGGTCCTGAATCGCGCCGGAAACGATTTCCGAAGCGGAGGCGCTCTGACCGTTCACGAGAACGATGAGCGGAACCTCGATTCCCTGATTGCCGCGAACGGCGTAGTAGCGGCGCTCAGGGGATGAACGTCCGCGATGTGAAACGACGATTTCGTTCTTATCCAGGAACATATCCGCCATGCCGACGGCTTGGTTTAGCAATCCGCCGCCATTGTTGCGCAGGTCGATGATCAGGCCGTCGAGCTTGGGGAAATCGAGATGCTTGAGAGCGTCGGCGAGATCGGCGTCGGTGGTTTCGTTGAATGTTGAAACGCGCACATAGCCGATGCCGGGCTTGACCATTTCCGAAAATTCCACACCTGGCCGGGGAATTTCGTCGCGCACAACGGTGACTTCGATGGGCTTGTCCCAGCCCTCGCGTCCCAGAGAAATATGGACAGTGGTGCCCTTGGCGCCCTTGAGCATATCGGCCACTTGCGTGGTGGTCAGGCCGGTGCAGCTCTTGCCGTCAACCTGCATGATGGTGTCGCCGGGGCGAATGCCTGCTTTTGCGGCGGGCGAGCCCATAAATGGCGCGAGAACAACCGTCTGATTCTCGCGCGGGGCGACGGTCATGCCGACGCCGTAATATTTGCCTTCCTGTTCTTCGCGAAACAGCGCGTATTGCTGAGGATCGAAGAAATTCGAGTGAGGATCGAGAACGTGCAGCATCCCGGGAATCGCGCCATCGTAGATGGTCTTATCGACGTCAACCGGATCGGCATAATTATGCTCGACGACCGAGAGCACGCGCGTGAAGCTCTTGACGGAGTCCTGCATGTCGTCCGAGCCTGCTGCGGTTGCGCGCACTGCGGGGCCATAAAGCCCGCCGAGCAACGCTGAGACCCCTAAAACAAGCACGAGGAGGAATAAACCGCGTCCGGAGGGTTTTGCCGCTTGCGCTTCCATGCGACCTCACTTTGTAGAGCTATCGGAGTATAGCATAGGGCCCGTTTGACACGCTCCAGCCCCTCTTCTATGATGCAAAAATAGCACCAAGGATGGTGCTACGGCCCACAAATGTTAAGCATTCCGCACTTAATTATCGTGTTTGTAGTGGCCCTGGTGGTTTTCGGGCCCGAAAAGCTCCCGGAACTGGCGCGGAACGTCGGGAAGTTGATGGGCGAGTTCCGCAAGGCGACGGGAGACCTGCGCTCGACGTTCGAGGGGCATCTTCGGGATCTTGAGCGCGAGGCGGATTTGCGCCGGACCACGAACTCTCTGCCAGCCAACACGATCGCGTCGCCTGTTCCGGTGCCACCGCCATATTCCGCTTATACAGCCTCTCCGGCGGCAGCGGAAGCGGAAGTTTCAACGGCTTTAGAGGCGGCCGGAACCGTCCCGACTGGAACTATTCCCACCGTGCCGCCGCACTTGAATATCGGGACGCCCGCGCCCGAAATGCCTCTACCGGCGCCTGTCGTCCCCGCAGAACCCGTTCCGACAGATACCGCTGCTCCCAGCCATGCAGAATCTGCGCAAGATGCTCCGGAACTTCGTCCCGAGCACCACCCAGAGTCACTCACCGATGCCGGAATTCGACCAGCCTGAGCGCCCGGCGCTACAGGCAGCCGACGAAGACCCCGGCTCAAAAATGTCGTTCTTCGACCACCTGGTCGAACTGCGCAAGAGAATTGTCGCCGCGCTGATCGGAATAGGCGCGGGAATCATCGTCGGTTTGCTGGTTTCGAAGCGCTTTATCGGATTCATCGTGACGCCGATGCAATCCGCGCTTCGCGCGAACCATCTCGACGACAAGCTCTATTACACCAGCCCGGCCGGGTATATCAGCCTGGTAATCAACCTGGGCGTATACCTGGGAATTGTGCTGGCGATGCCGTGGGTCTTGTACCAAGTGTGGTTATTCGTTGCGCCTGGGTTATACAAACACGAACGGCGGGCGGCGGGCGGCTTTATCGTCTCGTCCATGTTTCTGTTTTTGTGCGGCATCTCTTTCGCGTATTTCATTCTGTTGCCGCAGATGCTCAATTTTCTGCTGGCCTTCGCTTACGACGGACCGGTCAAGCCGCTGATCAGCATCAACGAATACTTCAGCCTGATTTTGATTGTGCTGATCGGGCTGGGGCTGATTTTTGAGCTACCCGTATTGATTTTTATTCTTTCGATGTTCGGCATCGTGACGCCGAAGTTTTTGCTGAAGAATTTCCGCTACGCCATGCTGATCATCACAGTGGCCGCTGCGATCATTACGCCCACGCCGGACGCAACCACCATGTTGGTGTTCATGGCGCCGATGATCGTGCTTTATTTTGTGGGCGTGGTGGTATCGTATGTGGTCCTGCGCAAAAAGCAGGCGCGAGCACTGGCTGAGGGAGGCGCGGCACCGACGTGATGACGAGCACGGTGAAGGCGAGAAAGCGCACGCGATGGCTCGGCGCTGCCGCTTTGTCGATCGCGCTGCTGACGATCGCTTGCGGACGCGATGTGGTGCGTTCGGAGCCCGCACCGGCCGCCACCGCTGGCAGCGCTGCTGCCGCCGCGCAGGGGCCGCAGATTTCCGCCGCAGAAAAAGCGCCGCCCGCGTCGCAAACGGGTGGATTCGATGGCCAGCAAGCATACGAATACACGGCGAAGCTGGTGAGTTTTGGTCCACGGCCGCCCGCGTCGGACGCGATTCATCGCACCCAGGATTACATTCGAATGCAACTGAAGGGCTTCGGCTGCCCGGTGGACGAAGACGATTTTCACGCGCAAACGCCCATCGGCTCGCTCGAGATGAAAAACATCTTCGCGAAAATTCCCGGCGAAGGGCCGGGAATTATTTTGCTGATGACGCATTACGACACGGCCCGCATCGATGATTTCGTTGGCGCGGACGATGCAGGCTCATCGACGGGCCTGATGCTGGAAATGGCGCGACTGCTCTGCGCCAAAAAGAATCAGCCGAACGCGTTGTGGATTGCGTTTCTCGACGGCGAGGAAGCGCAGGTGAAGTGGAGCGATACCGATAGCGTTTACGGCAGCCGGGAACTCGCAGCGCGGCTGGCTCTGTCGGGCGACCTGAAGCGCGTTCGCGCTGTGCTGCTGGCGGACATGATCGGCCAGCGTAATTTGAGAATCGAGAAGGATTCGGACTCAACGCCGTGGCTGGTGGACCTGGTATGGCGCACTGCTGCTCGGCTTGGCTACGGAAATATCTTTGTTTCAGACCGGATCGGCATCGACGACGATCATGACGCTTTTCTGCACCGTGGCGTCTCCGCTGTCGACATCATCGATTTGGTTGACTACCAGACACTGGGATACTGGCACACGCCGCAGGACACGCTCGACAAGGTGACTCCGCGCAGCATCGCCATTGTGGGCCACGTGTTTGTGGAATCGCTGAACGAACTGCAGCAACGATTCCGCTAAGATTGACTCTACTCCTTCCGCGAGAGACGTTTTACGTACGGCAATGACACCGTGTCCGGACAAAAACCGAAGAGGGATTCTTCGCGCGAGTTCAGCGCTCAGAATGACGGCGGAAAAACCACGACAAACGAAGGTAGTGCGAGGCGAATCAGGCACACGAAGAGAGATCCCTCGACTCGCTGAACAACATGCGACCCTCACCGGGTCGCGAAAACGCTCGCTTCGGGATGACACCGTAAGACAAAAACCGGAGCACGGGCGGCGCCGAGGTTTGCGCGCGCGGAAGTGTGCTACATTTTTTCGCGGTAGTTCTTGGTGACATGCCTAACATTCGCATAAAAAGTTCCGCAGGACCGTACGATTTCGTTTGTGCGCGGGGTGCGCTGGCGAATTCCGCGTCGCTGCTCAAGCGCCTGGGGGAGAGCACGGGGACATTCGTGGTGTCCTCGCCGAACGTCTGGCGCTACTGGGGCAAAGTTCTGGCGGCAAAAATTCCGGGTGGCCGGAAACCGATTCTTTTCGACGACGCGGAGGAGTTGAAGCGGCTTTCGACCGTGGAGGCCATTTCGCGCGCGCTGGTACAGGCGGGTGCAGACAGGCATTCCACGATCGTGGCGATTGGCGGCGGCGTGGTCGGCGATGTGGTCGGGTTTGTGGCTGCGAGCTATTTGCGCGGCGTGAGGCTGGTGCATGTGCCAACGACGCTCGTGGCGCAAGTGGACAGCTCGATTGGCGGAAAGACCGGTGTAAATTTACCCGAGGGCAAGAATCTGGTGGGCGCATTTTATCCGCCCAAGCTGATCATCGCCGATGCGAGCGTGCTGCAAACGTTGCCGCACCGCGAATTCCGTTCCGGGTTATATGAAGTGGTGAAGTACGGCGTGATTGCCGATCCCAATTTGTTCGGATTCCTTGAGAAGCACATGCCCGCGGTGCTTCGGCGCGATGCGGATGCGCTGGGGCGCATCATTTTCCGATGCGCGGCGATCAAGGCGGAGGTAGTGAACAAGGACGAACGCGAAGGCGGCCTGCGGCAAATCTTGAATTTCGGGCATACCATCGGGCATGGACTCGAAGCCGCCACCGGCTACAAGCGCTTTTTGCATGGCGAGGCGATCGGGTGGGGAATGATTACGGCCACGCTGCTGGCGGTGGCCATGGATCACCTGAGCGCGCAGGACGCTGTGCGAATTATCCGTTTGGTGGCGAGTATTGGTCCGCTGCCGAAGCTGGGGAAGATTCGCGCGGCGGAGTTGCGTCCGATTCTCGCGGGCGATAAGAAGGCTCGCGGTGGGCGTGTGCTGTGGGTTTTGCCGCGGCGCATCGGGAAAACGGAATGGGGCATTGATGTGCCGTGGACTGTTGTGGCGCGCGCGTTTGCCGAGACGCCGGCGATTGCCCACGAAGCGGGAATATAAAACACTGTGACCATGACCGCGACTGCACAAAAAGTTTCCGGAACGCAGCCGCAGGGAATCCGCGACGAACGCGAAGCTGCAGCGCATGTGCAGCGCATGTTCGGCGAGATCGCGCCGCGCTACGACTTTCTCAACCATCTGCTTTCGTTTTCGCTCGACCACGTCTGGCGCTGGCGTACGGCGAAACGTTTTCGACACATTTTGCGGCGCCCCGAAGCGCGCGTGCTGGACGTGTGCTGCGGCACGGGCGACCTTACTTTTGCGCTGGACCGCGCGCGCGCTTCGCTGATTCGTGGCGAAGCGGGTGTGGCGCGGCTGCCGGTTTTCGGCAGTGACTTCGTTCAGGGCATGCTGGATCGGGCACGCGATAAGGCGCGCAAACATTCCCGCGTGGCAACGTTCGCGGCGGCAGACGCTTTGAGCTTGCCGTTCGCGAATGCGAGCTTCGACCTGCTCACCACGGCTTTTGGATTTCGCAACCTGGCGAACTATGAGAGCGGCTTGCGCGAGCTCGCGCGCGTGTTGAAGCCGGGCGGGGAAGTGGGCATCCTCGAATTTACTGAACCTGGGCATGGCCCGCTGGCCGGAATCTTTCGATTTTACTTCCGGCACATGCTGCCGCGGATTGGCGCGGTAATTTCAGGCAACAGCGAGGCGTATGCATACCTGCCAGGATCGGTGGCGAAGTTTCCTTCGCCCGAAGCTCTTGCGGCGCTGATGGAACGGGCGGGATTTGCCGATGTGCGCATCGCGTCGTGGAATTTCGGAAGCGTGGTGCTCCACACGGCGCGGCGAATTTAGCTGACTGCAGATTTACCCCTGCGCAGGATAAAATGAGCTCTATGCCAAATGAATCGTTGAACGACACCACAGTGGACCTTCGCAGCGATACGGTGACGCGTCCCACGCCGGCCATGCGGCGCGCCATGGCGGAAGCCGAAGTAGGCGACGACGTTTACGGCGAAGATCCCACGATCAATAGGCTGCAGGACCGCGCGGCCGAACTCCTTGGATTTGAAGCAGGCCTTTTTGTGCCGACGGGCTCTATGGGGAATCTGCTGGCGATCAAGACCTGGGCGCGGGCCGGGATGGAAGTGATCTGCGACCAGCGCGCGCACATCTATCATTACGAAATGGCAGCGATCTCCGCGATTGCCGGTTGCCTGCCGACGACGGTGAACAGCGCCGACGGAATTCTTAGCTGGGACTTGATCGAGCCATTGATTCGCCCGCGAATCTATTACCGCGCGCAAACCGGGCTGATCGAACTGGAAAGCACGCACAATATGCATGGCGGGACGGTGTATCCGCCGGAGGTGATTGACGATATTTGCGAACATGCGCACGCCGTAGGGATTCCGGTGCATCTGGATGGCGCGCGGATTTTCAATGCGGCGACGGCGCTTGGCTGCAGCGTTGCGGATATCGCGCGGAATGTCGATTCGGTGATGTTTTGTTTTTCGAAGGCGCTGGGCGCGCCGGTGGGATCGATGCTGGTGGGTTCGCGGGAGTTTATCGACAAGGCTCGAATTGGCCGCAAGCTGCTGGGCGGGGGGATGCGGCAGGCGGGAGTGTTGGCCGCTGCGGCGCTGGTGGCGCTCGAAGAGACGCCGAAGCGGCTGCCCTGCGACCACGAGAACGCACGTTTTCTGGCGAACGGGCTTGCGAATATAAAGGGCATTTCGCTCGATCCGAAGAAAGTCGTGACCAACATCGTGATCTTCGACGTGAAGGGGACTGGCCAGACGGCCGAGGCCATCGCTGCAGCTTTGAAGGGCGAGAGAATTCTTTGTGGGCCGACCGGCAAATTTTCGATCCGCATGGTCACGCATTACGATGTGGACCGCGCCGGGATTGAGCGCGCGCTGGCGGCAATGACGAAGGCCGTTCGTGCCGCCTGAAAGTCAGATTTGAGGACCACAGCAATCCGGCCGTTTTACCGCAGCCAGTTCGCCGCACGGCCAATTGCTTTTGCCTTTCTCCTGTTAGTGTGCGGCTGTGCGAGAAAAGACGCCGAGCCGGTTGCCGCGGGCGGCCAGCCGTCCACCGCGCTCGCCGTGGTGGATAGCGCTTCTGCCGGCAGCATCAGCGGCGAGATCCATCTGGATGGTCCAGTTCCGGTCTCTCCGGCGATCAACATGCAATCGGAAGCGGCGTGCGCGAAAGCCCAGCCGAATGCCATGGCCAGCCAACCTCTAGCAGTCGGGAGCGATGGCGGGCTAGCAAATGTCGTGGTTTATCTGAGCGACTACCCTGGCGACGGACTGGCGCACTACCGCTTCGATCCGCCGCAGGCTCCCGTGGTACTCGACCAGAAGGGCTGCATGTACTCACCGCGCGTGGTGGCGCTGATGACTAATCAGATTCTCGAAATTCGCAACAGCGACGCCACGATTCATAACGTTCACGCCATGCCCAGGGTAAACAGCGAATGGAACAAAGCGCAGCCGGCTGGAGGCGCGATGTTACGTACATCGTTTCCCAGGCCGGAGCTGGCCATTCCTTTCATGTGCAACGTGCATCCGTGGATGCGGGCATTCGTGTTCGTGTTCGACCACCCGTACTTCGCCGTCACAGCCGCCGATGGGAAATTCATGCTGAAAAATGTGCCGCCGGGCAGGTACACGATTGCAGTCTGGCAGGAAAAGCTCGGAACGCAGACGCAGACCGTAACGGTGCAACCTCAGAAACAGGCGGATGTTTCGTTCCGGTTCAGCCTGGGTGCTTCTTCCAAGTAGGTTCGCATCATTCGGCTTGAAAAGTACCGGTGACCGGCGTCACAAATGCCGGCGATTGCAGTCACCGCCTGTTTTTGTGGCACATGGATAATGGCTGGGCAAAAAATTTGGCCCGGAATCAAACAGAAGGAAGTTTGAGCCAGCCTGCAAAGTGCTTTGCTTTTTTCCGAGTTCGCTTTTATCCTTGTGAGTTCCAGAAACGAGTCGATTCTTGACGTCTGATACGCAAAATTCCCGAGGCGTTTACCGCTTTGCCGTCGCTACTTCCTGCGTCACCGTCTTGCTATTGATGGCTGGGGCGCTGGTGACCAGCAACAACGCCGCCGATTCGGTTCCCGACTGGCCTCTCGCCTACGGAAAGCTCGTGCCGCCGCTGGTGGGCGGTATTCGCTTTGAATACACGCACCGCTTGCTGGCTGGGTTGGTCTCCATCATGACGCTGGTGCTGGCGATTTGGGTGACCACAGCCGATAAGCGCCCGCTGGCAAAGAAACTGGGTTGGACCGCGCTCGTATTGGTGATCGCCCAGGCTGTGCTGGGCGGTGTGCGCGTGCTGGTGGGCCATCCCGCCATTTCTGCTACGGCACACGCCATTCTGGCGCAAGTGTTCTTCCTCACCATTGTCGGCTTATCGCTTTATTTGAGTCCCTGGTGGCAGCGGGACCTGCCGCAGTATGAGGAAGGGTCGTCGGGCGCCCGGGCTTTCGCGTTCTGGACGACGATGGCCATCCTGGTTCAGTTGGTTTTGGGCGCCGCGTTCCGGCATGGTGCTTTTGGAATCGCGCCGCATTTGGTTGGCGCGGGAGTCGTCACGGTCATGGTGGTGATGACGGGCCGTGCAGTGAAATACAATTTCCGCAACGTGCCGGATCTGCGGCGGAGTGTCGCTCTGTTGCACTCTTTCTTTGGCATCCAGATATTGCTCGGCGGGGCGGCGTACTGGGCGGTTTTAAAGGCGGGCGACAATTTCCAGCCCACGCTCGGATACGTATTGCTTACCGTGGCGCATGTTTTGGGTGGTGCGCTTTTGCTTGCCGCTTCGGTATTGCTGACGCTTTCGTGTTACCGTCTGATCCATCCGGCTTCGTCTGTAGCAGATTCAACGGGCGCCCATCTGGCGGGGCGCACAACCGCGGGCTGATTTTGTGACTGGCGCCCGAGTGGCAGAGGAAAAACAGAGCGTATGAACGAGATTCGCGCTGAAGCAATCGCAGCAGGGAAGTCCTGGGCTTACGTGCAGCTCACCAAGCCCGACGTTACTTTTCTGGTTGTAATCACCACTGTGGCGGGATTTTATCTCGGCTCGAACGGTCCCATGGATTGGCTGCGGCTGATGCACACGCTGTGCGGCACGCTTCTGGTCGCAGGCGGCACGGCGGCGCTGAATCAATATGTCGAGCGCGATATGGATGCGGTGATGCGGCGCACGGCTGCGCGGCCGCTACCTTCCGGGCAGCTTCAACCTCGCGAAGTGCTGATTTTTGGTTTCAGCACGATTGTTCTTGGCGCTGGATGGCTGGCCATCGCAGTAAGTCCGCTGGCTGCATCGGTCGCGCTGGCAACCTCCGTTCTTTACCTTTGCGTTTACACCCCGCTTAAAACACGCACGACTTGGGCCACTGCCGTGGGCGCCGTCCCGGGTGCGTTGCCTCCCCTGATCGGTTGGGCCGCTGCGCATCACTCGCTTTCGCTGGGCGCGTGGATTCTTTTCGCAATCCTGTTTTTCTGGCAATTTCCCCACTTTATGGCCATCGCCTGGATGTACCGCGAAGACTACGCCCGCGCGGGCATTCGCATGTTGCCAACCGTCGATCCGACGGGGAACGCCACGTTCCGGCAGGTTATTTGCACCTCGACGATTCTGGTTTGGGTGAGCGTGCTGCCGTCCCTGCTGGGCATGGCCGGGATTCGTTACTTTTTCGGCGCGCTGCTGCTGGGCATGGCCCTGCTGCAGGTGAGCCTGTGGGCGAACCGGCATCGCACCAACACCCGCGCCAAGTGGCTGATGCATGCAACCGTGGCGCACATCCCGCTGCTGCTGGTGTGGATGATCGTCGATAAGCTCACGCGATGAGCGCCGAAGGTTCTGGCGTTATGGTGCATTGGCAATCCCTATGTCGGTGATCCCGCTTTCCTCGCTTCCGGCCATCAATGCTTCGCTGAACGGAGCTTCCGCGGCATTCCTGGTGCTTGGCTACATTTTCATCAAGCGGCACCAGATTCTGGCGCACCGGATTTCCATGATCAGCGCGTTTGTCTGCTCCACGGTTTTTCTGGTGTTCTACCTGTATTTTCACTTTCACGCGGGGCTGATTCGGTTCGGAGGCCAGGGCTGGATTCGTCCGGTCTATTTTACGCTGCTGACGTCGCACACAATTCTCGCCGCCGCGATTGTGCCGCTGGTGCTGATCACGCTCACTCGCGCGCTACGCGAGCGCTTCGACAAGCATCGCATCATCGCACGCTGGACCTTGCCTCTGTGGTTCTATGTTTCCGTGACCGGCGTGGTGATCTACTGGCTGCTGTATCTGGCTTACACGCCGATCGGCTCTCCTGCACTCGAGACCCTCAGGTAGTCGGGCAAGTAATCGGCAAGGAATCCGCAGGAAACTACTTGTAGGACAACACGGCGTTGCCGTTGACGATCTGAATGCCGCTAATGTCGTCGGGAAGCTTGAGCTTTTCGCGGTTTTCGGGCGACGACATCATCTTCGACACCGCCGCTTCCAGCGTTGATTGCGGCAGCGGCATCGAGCCGAGCTTGCCCGCCACGGGATCAAACTTGACATAGCCATTTTCCGCGCTGAGATGACCGTCCAGTTCCAGCGACAAGTCCTTGCCGTGAAAATTGAAAATCACGTAGGCCTTCACCAGGTCGCCGTCCATATCGACTTTTACGTCTTTCACGGAAGACTGAACCTGCTCGATGGTTTGAGGATCGTTGCTGGCGAGAGCGGCCATGGGATCGGCTGCCGCTGAATTGTTGTCGCCCGACGGATTTGCTGCCGCCGGTAAAGACGCGGCCGGCGGTGGAACAGAGGGACCCGGCTGTGCTGGCGATCCTTGAAGCTGAAGGTTCTGCGCCAGGTAGGAATTCAGTTCCGTGCCATTCATTTGCACTTGGGCGGGTTGTCCGGCGGCCTTGGCCTGACCGGCGGCGGCAAACTTCTGCTCAACGCGCTTGGCTGCGGCGGGATCGTAAGACACTGCGGGCGGAGGAGATTTGCGCATTACCAGGATAATCACAACGATGAGCGCCGCCAGGCTGGCCCAGTTGAAAATGCGGTAGAGCTTCTTCGCGGTGGTGAGGTCGGCCATACGCTTCACTCCTGCGAAAAGCTTAGCAGCCGGAGAAGCAGGGAGCAGTAGAACGAAAGTTTCGATGCCGAAAGGCGCACTGACCGGTAGGACAGCGTGCCCCCTCGCGTCGCCTGACGCTTGGGCTCAGTTTTCCAGCGCGCAAATTACAGCGTCGGTGAATTGGGCAGTGGTGGCAGTGCCGCCCACATCGCCCGTGAGGGTCTTGCCGCTGCGGTATACGCTGTGCAGTGCGTTCTTGATGCTGCGCGCTGCGGCAGTCTCGCCGAGATAATCGAGCATCATGATGGCGCTCATCAGCAGTGCGGTTGGGTTGGCGATGCCTTTTCCGGCGATGTCTGGCGCGGTGCCGTGGACTGCTTCAAACACAGCCACGTGCTCGCCAATGTTTCCGCTGGGCACCAGACCGAGCCCTCCGACCAGCCCTGCGGCAAGGTCGCTCATGATGTCGCCGTAAAGGTTTGTAAGCAACAACATGTCGAATTGCTGCGGATTGAGGACCATCTGCATGCAGGCGTTGTCGACGATCAGTTCCTTGTATTCAATCTCGGGAAACTGTTCGGCCACGGAGCGCACGGAGGTGAGAAAGAGCCCATCCGACAATTTCATAATGTTGGCTTTGTGGATGGAATGGATTTTCTTGCGGCCGTGCTTTCGAGCGTATTCGAAAGCGAAATGGGCAATCCGTGTGGAGGCTTTCTCGGTGATGATTTTGAGACTTTCCACCACGCCCGGCACGACTGTGTGTTCGAGCCCGGCGTAAAGGTCCTCGGTATTTTCGCGGACAAGAACCATATCCACATCGCCGAAGCGCGATTTCACGCCCTCGAGCGATTTCACCGGGCGCAAGTTAGCATACAGATCGAGAGCCTTGCGCAATCCTACGTTGAGACTGGGCGCGCCCGTCCCGACAGCTGTAGCTAACGGGCCTTTGAGCGCAACCTTGTTCTTGCGGATGGAATCGAGCACGCCGGACTTCATGAAATCGGCGCCGTGAGTTTCGAGTTCTGCCCGGAAGGGCGCCTCTTCCCAATCAACGGTTACGCCCGCTGCCTGGATGATCAGTTGAACCGCCTTGGAGACTTCAGGGCCGATGCCGTCGCCGGGGATAAGTGTAATGGTATGTTTCATCTGACGAAATTATTGTAGGGGAGAGCGGAGCAAAGTAATAGGGCTTTCGCTCCGACGGGTGGCCTGATGGATGAATTGAGAGGCTCGCGCTCCGCGTGATGCGGGTCACAGAATCATTTTTACGGTTTTCCGAATCTGATATACTGTCCTTGGTATCGATAGCGGGGTCCAATCCGCAGGAGGATCGAGAATGCTTAACCTTACGTCGACGGCAGTGATCAAAGTAAAAGAAATTCTCTCGCAGCAGACGCCGGAGCCGGCAGGCTTGCGCGTGGCTGTCGTTGGCGGCGGCTGCTCGGGCTTCAGCTACCACATGGCTTTCGAGAATCAGGTCAACAAGGACAGCGACAACATCTACGAATTTGAGGGCTTGAAGGTCCTGGTCGATCAGATGAGCGAGATGTACCTCGAAGGCGTGTCCATCGACTACATTGAAACGCTCGAGGGTTCGGGCTTCAAGTTCAATAATCCGAACGTCAAGAGCACCTGCGGCTGCGGCAGTTCCTTTACCGTCTAATAGCCCCCTTGGATGATTTACTTCGGCTCCCGAAGGTAATGCCTTCGGGAGCTTTTTTTGTGTCTGGACGCATTGCACGAGTACAATCCCGCCATCAAAAAATAGCGAATCCGGAGGAACCAGGCATGGGCTCAACCGCAGTCGACTCGCTCATATTCCGCGATATTTTCAGCACCGAGGCCATGCGGCGCATCTGGTCCGATGAGAACCGCATTCAGAAATACCTCGACATCGAAATCGCGCTGGCCAAGGTGCAGGCGAAACTGGGGATTATTCCTGCGGAAGCCGCAGCGGAAATCGCCAAGCATGCTGAGGTGAGCCAATTTGATTTGTTGCAGCTCAAGAAGCGCACCGAGGCGATCGGCTATCCGGTTCTGCCAGTTGTCGAGCAGCTTGTAAAACTGTGCGCGAACGGCCTGGGCGAATGGGCGCATTGGGGCGCCACCACGCAGGACATTACTGACACCGCTGCGGTGCTGCAGATTCGCGAGTCGTTCGATCTGGTGGAAGAGGACCTAAGTAACATCTGCGATTCTCTGCGCACACTGGCGGAGAAATATCGCGAAACGCCGCTGGCGGGCCGCAGCAACTTGCAACAAGCGGTGCCGATTACGTTCGGTTTCAAGATGGCGGTGCTGCTGGCGGCTTTCGAGCGGCATCGCGAGCGCTTAGCCGAAATCCGTCCTCGCCTGCTGGTCGGCGAATTTGGAGGGGCAGCGGGGACGCTGGCTTCGTTGGGAAATCGTGGCCTGGAAGTACAAGCGGCGCTGATGAAGGAGTTGAAGCTTGGGCAGCCTGCAATCGCCTGGCACACGGCACGAGACAATTTCGCGGAGGCCGGCTGCTTTCTGGGTTTGGTCACCGGCACACTGGGCAAAGTCGCCACTGACGTAAAGCTGATGATGCAGACTGAAGTGGGCGAAGTGGCCGAGCCCTTTGCGCACGGACGCGGATCGAGCAGCACCATGCCGCAGAAGCGCAATCCGATTTCCTGCAATTACATTTTGGCGTGTACTTCGGTGGTGCGGCAGCATGCAGCAGCGCTGCTGGAAGCGGTGGTGGAGGATCACGAGCGCTCCACCGGCCCCTGGGAGATCGAATGGATTGCGCTGCCGGAAATTTTTCTGCTTTCTGCGGGAGCATTGGCGCAGGGACGGCACATCCTTTCGGGATTGCACGTCGACGAAAAGCGGATGCGCGAGAATTTGGATATCACCAAGGGCCTGATCGTTTCCGAGGCGGTGATGATGGGCTTGGCGCCACACCTTGGCCGCCAGCGCGCGCATGATTTGGTGTATGACATTTGCCGCGAGGTGGTGAAGACCGGCAGGCCGCTGGTCGATTTGCTTTCCGAGAACAAGGAAATATCGTCGCATCTCGACCGCCGCGAGCTGGAGCGTCTTTGCGATCCGGCAAATTACCTGGGTCAATCCGCGCAGATGGTCGATCGCGTTTTGCGCACGCAAAAGCAAAACGCATAGTTGGCGTTTTTCTCCTGCGAGTGTACGATTTCGTTATTCCATTCTGATCGCGGCATCTGGGGAGACGATGAAAAACGACGCGAAAAAGAACGCGCAATCCGATCCGAAGCTTGGCCGGTATACCCGCCGCAAGTTCATCGCAACCGCGGGCGCTGCTACGACGGCCGTCGCGATGGCCCCCAAGCTTCTTGCTGATGAAGTTCCCTCTGAATTGGGCGCGCCGATGCGGCCGTACGGCGAGCGCTCGCCTTATGAAAAGTCGGTACGAATTTCCAACAGCCCTCTGAAAACCACCGGGGCGAGCCTCTCACCGTTGCAGGATCTCAATGGCACCATCACTCCTTCCGCGCTTCACTATGAGCGGCACCACTCCGGAGTGCCGTCGATCGATCCGGAAAAGCATCAGTTACTGATACATGGTCTGGTCGAGCGCCCGCTCATTTTCTCACTGGGTGACCTGAGGCGGCTGCCTTCCGTGTCGCGCACGCATTTTCTGGAATGTGCGGGCAACAGCACCGGAGAGCACTTGGGCCAGCTCGGTACTACGCCGCAACTTGCCGCTGGATTGTTGAGTTGCAGCGAGTGGACCGGTGTCGCCGTTACCACGTTGTTCAAGGAAGTAGGCGTGAAGCCGCAAGCAAAGTGGGTGCTGGCGGAAGGCGCGGACGCTGCTCGCCTGGCGCGCAGCGTTCCCATGGCAAAAATGATGGACGACGCCATGGTTGCATACAGCCAGAATGGCGAAGCAGTACGCCCCGAACAGGGCTACCCGTTGCGCCTGATCCTGCCCGGATGGGAAGGGAACATCAATATCAAGTGGCTGCATCGCATGGAGCTGATCGATCAGCCCGCCATGACTCGCGACGAAGCGGCTTTCTACACCGACTTGTTGCCCAGCGGGAAAGCGCGCCAGTTCGGCGTGATGATGGAAGCGAAATCAATTGTGACGCGGCCTTCCGGCGGGCAGCATCTTCCCGCGCCGGGCTTCTACGAAATAACGGGAGTGGCATGGTCGGGACGCGCGACGGTGAAGGCAGTTGAGGTTTCTACCGACGGCGGCAAGAGTTGGAAACTGGCCGCGCTGCAGCAGCCGGTGCTGAAACATTCCGTAGTCCGCTTCCGCATGCCATGGACTTGGGATGGCAGTCCGGCGACGATTGGCTCGCGCTGTATCGATGAATCGGGCTACGTGCAGCCCACAAGCGAGGAATTGGTCAAAGTGCGCGGATTGGCGGCGTATCACCACCACAACGGAATCAAATGGTGGAACCTGCAAGAAAATGGTGATCTGCATGCGTAGGCGCATCGCTGTTGTGCTGTTCGCGGCTGTTTCCGTTGCGGGAGCCGCGCTGCTGGCGCAAACCGCGCGTACGGCGCAATCGTCAACTCCCATCGTCGGCCAGCCGGCCACGCCCGCGGAAATCAAGCAGGAAGACATCACAGTCCTGCCGAATGGCGCGGGGCTTCCCGAAGGGAGCGGAACTCCCGATCAAGGCGAGGCAATTTACAAGGACAAGTGTGCGGGTTGCCACGGAGACAACGGCCAGGGGAAGCCGCCCACAGGCGTCACACTGGTAGGCGGCATCGGCACGCTGGCGACTTCGAAGCCGGTGAAAACCATCGGTAGTTATTGGCCCTACGCCACCAGCGTCTGGGATTACATTCATCGCTCCATGCCATACACCGAGCCCGGCACGCTCACCGCTGACGACACCTACGCGGTCACTGCATTTCTTCTTTTCAAGAATGGCATCATCGAGCGCGATGAAGCGATGAACAAAGATACCCTGCCCAAAGTTCGCATGCCGAATCGCGACGGTTTCATCGCCGACACGCGCCCCGACGTTCACGACACTTCCGCCGCAACGAAAGCGCATTAAGAAGTCGCTAGAAAGTTTAAGTCCCGCGACCTCGCTATCCATCGATTCGCAATACTGTAAACACCTGAGGCAATCAATGCGCTTCGCAATAGTTTCCTTACGTATATAAGAGAGTAATATATTGACACGGTATATCTCGCGTGCTACCTATGAAGGCCGATTGTGAAATGGTGGTGGTGGCCTTAATTATTGCGGTTTTCTTATCTGCGAACGCTTTGCCTTTTTGATTTTTGATATTTAGATGAAATTAGGGAGGGAGTCGATGTTACGTGTGTCTACAGGTGTGCGCGGTCGCGCGTTATTCCAATTCGTTACGCTCGCATTCGTCATGCTTTGCAGCGCAATTGTCGTGTGTGCGCAGTTGCCAACCGGAACTTTGCTGGGAACGGTGAAGGACTCGACCGGGGCCGCCGTTCCAAACGCAACCATCACCATTCAGAATGTCGACACAGGTCTTACACGAACCGTCATGACCGGTCCCGACGGGTCGTTCAACGCACCGGAATTGGCCACTGGGCACTATCAGGTCCAGGCAGCTCACGAAGGATTCAAAACCGCGACGCATGCCGGGATTACGCTGGAAGTGACGCAGCAAGCCGTGATCAATTTCACCCTGGAGCTCGGAAGCACTCAGCAGCAGGTTGTGGTGACCGGCGAAGCTCCCATCGTAAATACGCAGAACGCTACACTGGGTGGATTGGTGAATGAGCAGCGCATCGAAGACCTTCCTCTGAATGGCCGCAACTATATCGATCTGAGTTTGCTGCAACCCGGCGTCACGGCGGACAGGAACTTCGGATCGGGTGGCGGCGTTTCCGTCGGCACGTCGTTCAGCTCCAACGGCGCAAGCGTACGCTCCAATAATTTCATGCTGGACGGCGCCGTTCTGCAGAACATTTCTTCCCGCAACCCTGCTTCATTGGCTGGGACAACTTTGGGCGTAGACGGAATCAAGGAATATCAGGTCATCACTACGAACTTCCAGGCCGAATACGGGCTCACCATGGGCAGCCAAATGGTCATCGTGAGCAAGAATGGCACGAACCAATTCCACGGCGATGGCTTTGAATACCTACGCAATAGCGATCTGGATGCGCGAAACTATTTTGACCCGCCGCCCTCCACGATTGGTGGTCATCGCAACCCGGAATTCCGCCGAAACAACTTCGGAGGTTCGGTGGGTGGTCCCATCAAGAAAGACAAAACGTTCTTCTACGGGGTCTATGAGGGCTTGCGCCAGACCCTCGGCGTCACCAGCAACCTGACCGTGCCCGCTGCCGGTTGTCATGGACCCGCGGGTACCGTTCTCACGGTCGCTGCCTGCCCGGATATTGCTCCGCTTACATCGGTCGCCATCAGCCCGTATATTGCTCCGTTCCTTGCGTTGCAACCTTCTCCTAATGTCCCCACTCCTGCCGGGCAGTTGTCCAGTTATGACTATTCGGCGCCGAGCACGGCTTCTGAAAATTTCGGCCAGATACGCATTGACGAGAATTTCTCGGCATCGGACACGTTTTTTGGCCGATATACCATCGATAACGGTAACTTCGACAATGCCACAACAACGGAAGCGGTGAGTTCCATCGGTAACAATTACCCTCAATTCGGACTGGCAGGAAATACGCGCAATCAGTGGCTGACCTTGTCGGAAAACCACATCTTCACAGCTTCGCTGCTCAACGTTGCGAGATTTTCCTTTAGCCGCACGCATACCGTGGGATCGGATATCCGGACAGGTCTGCCGAACAATGACTTCGGCCCGCCGATCATCACGGGACATCCTGTCGGGCTGCTCAGCATCGGCGGATCGAACGGTGGGGCATACACCGAATTCGGACCGGCTGGCGATTATCCGCAGACGTTTAATCTCCAGAACATCTACAGCCTTAGCGATGACGTGAGCTGGACTCACGGGAATCACTCGTTCAAGTTCGGCACTCTGCTCAATCGCTGGAACGTGGCCGTTCAGCCAACGCCCTCGGTAAACGGTTTCCTGGTGTTTCCGAGTTTTGCCGCCTTCGTGCAAAGCCAGCCAAACCTGGTGGAGTTTGCTACACCAGGTTCCGAATACAACCGCTTCTATATTTATAACACGCTCGGATTTTACGGCCAGGACGATTGGCGCGTGACCCCACGTCTCACGCTTAACCTGGGGTTGCGCTACGAATTCATGACCACGCCCTACGAACTCAGCGGCAGACAATCTCGCGTTTTGAACGATTTCACCGATCCGTTCACGATCGGTCCAATCATGCAGAACAACACCAAACATGATTTCAGCCCGCGCATCGGGCTAGCCTACGATGTGTTTGGAAATGGAAAGACGGCCCTGCGCGCCGGTTTCGGCATCTATTATGACATCGGCAACATCGGCACTGCCATCCAGCAGGATGCGATCGGCAGCCCGCCGTTCTCGGGTTTGACCGATGTCTTTGGACCCCAACTCGCTCCTCTCTATCCGATTCAGCTTCCCCTGCCGCAGTCTATTCTTGGCTTGACTAGCAATGCGACTCCTCAATTCGTGGACTACAACGCCAAAAGTCCGTACATGATCCAATACAACCTCAGTATCCAACAGCAATTGCCCTTCGACATGGGACTCACCGTCGCCTATGTGGGGAATCGCGGAGTACATCTGTTTACCATCCGTGATTCCAATCCCATCATCCCCACCTCGTTTGGAGCGTGCGGCAATCCAGCAAGCCTTTGCGTGAATGGCAAAGTTCCCTTCTGGGACACCGGAGCGCCTAACTACGTCAACGTAAATCCCAACATGCCCAGCACAATCAACATTGCCACTGTGGCAGAGTCGTCCTATAACGCCTTGCAAGTAATCCTGAACAAGCGCGTGGGGCACGGACTTGAATTCCAGAGTTCGTTCACCTATCAGAGGCTTCTCGACGATACGCAAGGTCAAGCCAACGTCGCGGATTGCATCTCATCGGCGGGTCTACAAGGTGTCTATCCATTGGCCCCCCGCACGACCGATTGGGGGCCTGGCTGCTTTGACAGTCCCTACAACTGGGAATTCAACACTCTGTACCACTTCCCCAGTCCGAAGCTTGGTAATCGGTTCTTGACAGGCGCCGCAGGCGGATGGTGGGTCAGCAGTATCGTGAGCGTTCAGGGCGGCTATCCGTTCTCGGTGGTCACCGCGTTGAATCGCTCCAACTCCGGCGTTCTACAGGGACAGAATGACCGTGTGGATTTGAATACTCCTGCCTTGATCGCCGCCAATCCGTGCAATGCCGTGAATCCGTGTGCTTATACACCTATCCCGTTCAACAGCAGCACGGTTATTACCGGCAATCCTGCCCATTGGTTCAACCCAGCGATGTTCTCCATCGCGCCCCAGCTTCCAAGCCCTTATGGCGGAGGTAACAACATCGGTCAGCTTGGGACTTCGGGGCGCGATATCCTGCTCGGTCCGAATACGAGGAATTGGAACTTTTCCCTCGTGAAAGACACAAAGGCGGGATTTCTGGGTGAGGCTGGCATGGTGGAGTTCAGGGCAGAAATATTCAACTTGCCCAACCACCCGATCTTTGGCGCACCCAGCGGTATCGCATTCACCGGAGATCCTGCTGATACAACACCGTTCTCCGAGGCGCCGAGCAAGAGCGTAGGACAGATCAAGAGCACGATTCCCGATAACCAGCGCGAAATTCAGCTCGTGCTGAAGGTGCTCTTCTAGAACGAGCGGCAGTGCCGCAGGCCTCCGCTGCCTGGAAGTCGACAGACTTCGGGCAGCGGGAAGCCAAGTGGTCATAATCGATTTGAAATTCATTGGCTCCTAGCTGACTGTCGCGATAGTATTCCCCGGGTCGCAGTCGCGAGTTTCGAAAGCTTTCTTCTCGAAAACAATCGCCAAATCGAAGTAGAGACTTAGGAGACGACGATGAAAAAACTCTGGCTGGCTTCCGCAATCGCGCTGGGCATCGCGGGTCTCGCGGCCCTGGGACATGCGCAACAGGCTTCTACGGAAGGTCCATACAAAATTGTGAAAACCGCCAAAGTGGGCGGCGATGGCGGCTTCGATTACGTCTATGCCGACGTTATCGGACGCCGCTTGTATGTGCCGCGTCGCACCGAAGAGACGGGGCGAATCACGGTGTTCGACCTGGACACCCTCGAGCCCAAAGGCGAAGTTGACAATGCGGCGGGACACGGGGTGGTCGTCGACTCCAAGACCCATCACGGATTCCTTACCAGCAAACCGGTGGTGATGTTCGATACGAATACTTTGCAGATCCTCAAGTCGATTGACGTGCAGGGCAATCCGGATGGCATCTTTTACGACGCGGCGAACCAGCGCGTCTATGATTTGAGCCATTCCGCGCCGAACGTTACGGTCATCAGCTCAAAGGATGGTTCGATCGTCGGGACGATTGACCTGGGCGGCGCGCCGGAGCAGGCCACCACGGATGGCAAGGGTCACGTCTACATCGATGTGGAAGACAAAGGAAAAATCGCGGTAGTCGATGCCAAGACCCTCAAAGTTACAACTGAGTATGATCTCGAAGGGAAAGGCGGCACGTGCGCCGGCCTCGCCGTCGATGCGAAGAACCACATTCTGTTCTCTACCTGCCGCAATCCGCAGACCATGGTCATCGTGAACGCCAACAACGGAAGCGTGATCACCACGCTTCCCATCGGCGCCGCTTCCGACGGCGCATTGTTCAATCCCGCCACGATGGAAGCTTTCAGCTCGAATTCCGACGGCACTCTGAGCATCATCAAGGAAAACAGCCCCACAAGCTTTGTGGTGGAGCAGGATCTCAAGACGATGCCGAGCGCTAAAACCTCCACTCTCGACAGGAAGACAAATCACGTTTTACTGATCGCTGCGGAATTCGAGCCGCCTCCGGCGGGCGCAAAATTGGGCAACGGGCGTATCGCGCGCGGGCCCATGGTCCCCGGATCCTTCTCGATTCTCGCCGTGGGCAAGTAACAGCGCCGGTCGTGCGGTCGCGGCGCCTTCGCAAATCGCGCGAGGGGCCGCGACGGTACCGCGGCCCGTTTCTTCACGACACAGTATTTCTCCCGCATGGAATTTTCCCGAAGCCCGCGCTACCATGACTCGCAGATGGTTCGTCGCGTGGAGGCGATATGCGTTCGACAATTCGCTTGGCAGCGCTCGCTCTTACATTTCTGACCCCTTCCTGGGTATTCGCCGCAACGCTCGGCGGTACGGTGAAAGGCCCCGATGGCCAGCCTTTCGAAGGCGCTTTCGTTATGGCGCAGAACACTTCGACAAAAATTACCGTGGACGTGCTGTCCGGCAAAGATGGGCGCTATCGCGCGGAGAAATTGCCCGCCGGCACGTACACGGTGAGGATCCGCGCGGTGGGATACAAGGCCGATGCGAAATCCGATTTGAATGTCGCTGCTGACCAGAACGCTCCGCTCGATTTCACTTTGCAGAAGGTTCCGGTGCGTTGGAGCGACTTGACCCTCTGGCAGGGAATCAAGCTGTTGCCGGAGGCGAAAGGCAAAGAGGATCTGGTTCGCGAATGCATGGGCTGCCACGGATTCGAGAGCCGCATGGCTGCGGTGCACCGCGACGAAGATGGCTGGCGCGACCGCGTGAATTACATGCGCAACACCATGTTCGTGCGCGCGAGCGACGAGCAGGCCGACAACATCGTCTCCTATCTCACGACCATGTTCGGCCCCGATTCAACCGCTCTGCCAAAATCGCCCGCCGATATCCCCGCTTACAAGGATTACGAACTGCATTTCACCGATGCGGCCATGAAGATCGTTTATGTCGAATACGATCTGCCGGGCCCGGGCCGTTTCCCGTGGGACGCAAATCCGGACAAGGACGGCAACGTTTGGGTTCCCTATATGTCGCAGATCAACGATGTCGCCAAGCTCGATCCCGCGACCGGCAAGGTCGATGAGTACAAGCTTCCCGATCATCCGCGCGTCGGAATCCATTCCGCTTATCCCGCGCCGGACGGCAGCGTCTGGTTCACCGAGCAGAATTTCAATCGCCTCGGGCATATCGACACGCAAACGCGCGAAGTTACCGAATATCAGGATGTGCCAGTTCCGGCAGACATGGTTGGAAGTCTGGGCGGCGCGCCCTCGAAGCACACCGTACGGGTTGATCCGCGCGGCGTTGTTTGGACCTCGGGCCATCCGTTTACGCGTTTCGATCCGCAAACCAAAAAATTCACCGAGTATAGCGATCCAGGCAACGTCTATGGCGTTGCGCTCGATCCCGACGGCAGCCACGTCTGGTACGACGGGTTCACTCCCGACGGGAAAATTTACGAGCGCGATACGCGAACGGGCGAATTGATCGGCTCCTGGCAGCCTCCGACGCACGGATTGCCGCGCCGGATTCAGGTGGATAGCAAGGGCATTGTCTGGTTCGCGGAATATCGCGCCGGCAAAATCGGCCGCTTCGATCCGAAAACGCAGACTTTTAACGAATACACGTTACCTCTGCAGGACGCGACGCCTTACGCGCTCGCCATCGATAAAGATGGCGGCGTCTGGTATTCATCCGATCTGCCGGATGTGATCGGCCGCCTCGATCCCGCTACGGGGAAGACCACAATCTACCCCTTCCCGCACATGGAGAACACCATGCGCGAGTTTTACTACGATTCACAGGGGCGCATGTGGTGGACTTCGCCGGCAAACAACAAGGTGGGCTACTTCTACCTGACGGAAAACACGCAGCACGCCAGCAAGTAGCGCGCAAAGAAAAGGGGGCGTTTCGACAGCTTCGTCGATACGCCCCTAATCCTGCGTCTGACCAGGCTTGCTTTAGAACACCAGCTTCAGCGCGAACTGAATCTGCCGTGAAGTGGTCGATGTGGCCGTGATCTTCGATGCGGCCGCGCTCGGAATTTCCGAATACGTTCCGTTATCGGTTACCGCTCCGCTGAAGGTTGCCCCCGTCGGTATGGCAAAGTTCGCGTGGTTAAGAATGTTGAAGAATTCCGCGCGGAACTGCAGGCTGCCGGCCTCGCCCAACTTCGGAACTTTCGTGTCCTTTACGAGCGAGAAGTCCCATTCCGCCAAGCCAGGTCCGCGAAGCAATCCGCGCTCGGTATTCCCGAAAGTACCGATCGGTTGCAAACTGAACATGTCTTCGTTGAACCAGTTGCTCGGGTTTCCAGTGACGACCGTGTTCTTGTTGTAGGGAATAGGGGTGTATGCGCAAGGATTCGCGCCGGCCGCCTTTTGGCCCGGCAGCGAAGTGCAAGCGGCTGGGAACGTAGACGCGATGCTCGCCGCGGTGTTCGCATTGGCGCGCTCGTAAACCACTTTCCCGGTGAAAACGCCAGACTCCGACCGGTTCGCTCCCTCGCTGATGGAGAACGGATATCCGCTGTTGGCCGAAACGATGTTTCCAACCCACCAGCCATTCGCCAGGGTCGATACCAGTCTGTTCGCTTTGACCGTCGGGAAGAAATAGAGCAGGCTAAAGCGCCAGTTATGGGTCAGATCGAAACACGACGGCCCTTTGTCGAAGAGCTCATTGTAAGGATTGATGCCCGAGGCCATGGCCGCTCCGGTGCAATCGGTTGAGTACCCTTGGCCTTGCGCCGTATCGAGCGACTTGGAATAGGTATAGGCGCTCTGGAACTCGAGTCCCTTCACCAGTCGGCGGTTCACTACTACCTGCAGCGCGTTGTACCACGATGATGAGGTGGTGGTATCGAGCACGGTCGTCGCGAAGTTAGGATTGATCCGATGATAAGCCGGGTTCGCCGAACACCCAGCCGTGCTCACCGCAGCCTGGTTGCCACCGCATAGAAATGGGAGAGGGAAAGTCGGCACGCCGTTGGTGATCGAGAGCGGCACGATTGGGTTGGCCTCATCTTCGACCCAGAGTTCATATCCTCGCGACCCGGCGTAAGAGACCGACAATCCCATATCGCCCGGGAGTTGCCGCTCGATGGTCAGGTTGTACTGCATCAAGTGCGGCTCGCCGGCATTGTAATTGATGGTTTGCCGTGTATTGGCGACGGGCGGCGTGGTCAAGTTTGAAAACAGGGGAAGCGCGGGCAATACCGAAGTGCCGGTCGGGTTCACGCTAGTGCTCTGGCCTTCGAGCGGCGGCAAGGCAATCTGGCCCTGATACAGAGCATTGCCGATATTTCCGATGTCGTAATAGAGTCCCCAGCCGCCGCGAATTGCAGTTTTTCCATCTCCGAACACATCGTACGCGAAGCCCAAGCGCGGGCTGAAATTGGTGTAAGAGCGGTCGTCGATGATCGGGCCGGGCGTTGCCGTGGCGTCCGTATAAATGTTGCGGAAAGCGGCCTGCCTGCCGTTCAACTCGTAGGGCGTGGTGTTGAACTCGTAGCGCAATCCCAGATTGAGAGTCAGCCGCGATGTTGCGCGGTAGTCATCCTGCACGTAAAACCCGAAGGTGTTGTAGATGAAGTCGAAATTGTTCTCGAGACCTTCGGTCTGCGCGATGTAGTTGGTGTATACACCGCTCAGGAAATTCGCGATGCTGCTGAAAAAGATCTGGCCCACCGCGGCTTGCACGCCGCCCACTCCCTGATTGAATCGGTTGATCAATGTTCCAAATTTCAGAGCGTTCTTGCCATGGGTGTAAAACAAGTCGTCGCTGAAGGTGTAGATGTTCTGCACGTGGTAATTGTCAGGATTCGGTCCCGATCCAATCGGCGTTCCGAAGTTTGAAAGTCCGGGAACGCTCTGGAATGTTCCCATTGGTTCCCCGGATACGAACGACACATTGGGGCCAAATAACGCGCTCGACACGTTTTCATGCAGCTTGAAATTCGTGCGGCTGAAGGAAATTCTGGCGGTGTTCAGCAGAGCCGGATCGAAAATGTGATTTTCAGAGAGGGTGAAAAATTGGTTCCGGCTCGGCGAAAGGAGCCGGATGTACTCCGGGAAGCCGATTCCGGTGGTGGCCTGCGTGATGCTGCCGCTGCCGAAGTTCAAATTCGCATTGTCGAGTGTGTAGCGTCCAAAAATCGTGTCGGAGGACGAGATATTCTGATCGAGACGGAACTGCGCGAAGTCTTCGTTCAGGATATCCGGAGTCGAGGTGGTGAAGAGAGAGCTAGTCAGGTTCGTTGTGTCATAAGGCATCAGTGCAATGAGCGGAGCCATGACCGGAGCGACCTTGACCGAAGAAACCGCGCCCAACTGCGGGCACTGGGCACTCGTAATGGTCGCGTTCGCGGCCCCGTGACAATTGCCCGCGAGCACCTGATCGATGACGGTGTATCCCACGTTCTGCCGCAAGCCTTCGTACACGCCGTAGAAGAATGTTTTGTCCTTGCGAATCGGGCCGCCGAAAGATCCTCCGAAATTGTTCCTCTGGAATGGCGGCAAGCGACGCTGCACTCCTTCCTGGTTTTTCCCCGCGGTCTGCGCGGTGTCGAAATAGTTGCGCGAATCGAGCGAGTTGTTCCGCAAGTACTCGAAGGCGTCGCCGTGGAACTGGTTGCCGCCGCCTTTGCTGGCGATGATCATCTGGCTGCCCATGGTCATGCCATAGTCGGCGCTGAAATTGTTGGTAACGATGCGGTATTCCTTGATGCCATCCACCCCCAACGTCGTGCCACCTTCAGAACCGGTGGAACCTCCAAGCTGGTTCACCATGGGCGCGCCGTCGATGGTCATATAATTCGAGCGGGTTGGTGCGCCGTTCGCGCTGAAATATGTTCCGGCGATTCCGCCGCCACTCCCTTGGTTCTTGTTCTGCGAAACTCCGGGTTGCAACAGCGTGAGATCGATGAAATTGCGTCCGTTGAGCGGCAGATCGGACATGCGCTCTTCGTTCACCAAGCCGCCAAGGGAGCTCGTGGTGGTGTTCACCACCGGCGCTTCGCCGGTCACCACCACTTCCTGAGACGTGGCGCCCACTTCCATGGTCGGATTAACCACCAGCTCCTGAGCCACGTCCAAGGTCAAGTCGGCCGCCGTCGCGGTCTTGAAGCCTGACTTCTCGACCTTTACGCTGTAGTGTCCCGGCTGCAAGCCGGCCACGCGGAACGCACCGTCGTCTCCAGTAATAGTGGTGCGGGCCAGGGCGGTGTCCGTGTTCGTCGCGGTGACGTTTGCGCCAGGCACAGTCGCGCCCGAAGAATCCTTCACCACTCCCAAGATTGTGGATGTCTGCTGCGCGAAGCTTGGCGCGGCGCACAGCGTCATCACGATCGCTGTGATCGTTATCGCCGCGATCCCCATGATCGCCGCCCACGCGCTTTTGACAATCGCCGTTGCCCTGTTTTTCATTTTTGTCCTCGGTGTTGTTCGATAGTTGTGGGAACCGAATCGTGTTCGGTTTATCTAGGGAGTCGGGATGTGCGCTCACGAACGCACACCTTAGCGCGTGACAAAACTCACTCTGAAACTTTCGATTAGAAATCCACCCCGGATTCCAAGCCCCTTATACGTTGAGGAAATATCATGCGTGCCAATCTATTGTCAACGAATTTAACGTTGGCCATGGAATCCGCCGCGAGCATGTCTGCGCCAAGCTATGATTGAAACGCGCGGCCTGGCAGAGATTGCCATTCGTCAACCAGACGGTTCACCTGAAACGCGGTAATGTTTTGTTTTCGTTGACACGCGAATACGCCCGGAAATAGAGTGCAGGTGCCCTTCTGCAGGCATCATAGTGTTGGGGTGTTGAAATACAAGGAGCTCTGCAATGAAGAAGTTTGACTCGAATGCGCGCGCCTCGATGCGCGTCGTCGCTCTAGCCGCCGTCGTATTCGGCACTTTGCTGGTTCTGCCGCTGAGCGCGCAATATCCTTCCTCGTCTCAGGTTAGCAAGGACGGTACGGCACTGCTTCTTCAGGATTACGCCAGCGCGCCGCTTTCGAGTCTTATGAAGGATTCTTATCCGGCGGAGATCGATTATCACGACGAGCTCGGCCGCGTGAACACGCTGCATTCCGAGCCCGCCGATGCGCCGCGCGCTTCTTCCCGCTTCTTTGTGAATGACGCCAACGGGATTCTTTATATCCTCGACAAGAAGACCAAGAAATTCACGCCCTACATCGACTTCGGCAAGGTTTTCCCCAAGTTCACCACCGATCCTGGCTATGAAGGTGGCATCGTTTTCGTCGTCTTTGATCCCGGATACGCGAAGAATGGCAAGTTCTACACGGTCCACACCGAAAAACTCACTGAAACCGCCGCGACTCCGCCCGTAAATACAAGTCTCCCGGGCCTCAAGGTGGACGGATACACCACCACGGAGCCGGTGAAGCCTCCCTCGGGCTCGATCGTTGGCGAATCGGTTTTGGTCGAGTGGACCGACACGAATATCAACAACAGCACGTTCGAAGGCACCGCCCGCGAAGTGCTGCGCGTTCAGTTCAACCGATTCATGCACCAGATGGACGATTTGCTGTTCGATCCCAACGCCAAGCCAGGCAGCGCCGATTATCGCAATCTTTACATCGCCATGGGCGATGGCGCGTCTGGAGAAACACCGGGCGTGACGCATTCCACGCCGCAGCGTCTCGATGCTTTGCAGGGCAAAATTCTGCGCATTACTCCGGATATCAACCTGCGGCCCGGCGATATGCTCAGCGCGAATGGACGCTATCGCATTCCATCTACCGGCGGCGATCCGAATCCATTCATCTCCGTTCCGAACGCGCGGCCCGAAATTTTTGCCTATGGCTTCCGAAATCCTCAGCGCATGAGCTGGGATGTGCCGACGAACACATTTATCGTGGATGACATCGGCCTGCACGATTGGGAGGAAGTCGACATCGTCACTAAGGGCGGCAATTACGGCTGGGCTGAGCGGGAAGGGAACGAGCAGGTATTCGTGCCAGAAGGCGGCAAAACGGGCAGCCAGATGAGCCCGCAAGTCGCCTTCCCCGAGAAGGACCGACTCACCGTCGTGGGCTTGAATGAGCCGGTAACACCGCTATATCCTTCTGCCGTTTATAGCCACGAGGAAGGGGATTCCATCGGCAGTGGTTTTGTCTACCGCGGCAAGCTCATGCCTCAGATGCGCGGGAAATATATTTTCCATGATCGCACGACCGGCCGCATTTTCTATTCCGACCTGTCCGAGATGCTTGCAGGCAAGGGACTGCGCGATCACGCAGCCGCTATCCACGAAATACAGATCATGTACAAGAGCCCCTATGATGCAGCCGCCAAGTCGCCTTCCAAATGGCGCCTTTACGACATTCTCGCCGAAACGTTCGCTCACAAAGGTGGCCAAGCGAAACAAGGCGCGGTGCTTCCCGGCGCTTCTGGCGCGGTAGGCGGCTGGCGCGGCACGAATTTCCGCGACGCTCCGCCTGATCCTTATGGCGTGAAATATGGCGGAGGCCGAGCCGACATCCATCTGGCCCTTGGCGGCGATGGCGAAATCTACGTGCTCAGCAAGAGTGACGGGATGATCCGGAAGTTTGTGGCCGTGGTGACTCCGCCTCCAGCTTCCGCCCCAGCAGCCCACGCAGGTGGGGCAGAGTAGTCTGTTACCACGGGAAGCTGAATCAGGCGAAAGTCTGCCGAAGGCTCGGCGGTCAGTTTCCATTGGTCCTTCAAATACCTTCTATCCAAAAATCCGATCCTTGAATCCGCCGCCTAACCGTAACGGATTCATCTGATTCCGTTGTATATTAGCCACTACCGTCAAGGGAAACGATTGACTCCGGTTCGCCACGCGTGAATCGGGTATCTTCGCAATAAAACAGCTAGGAGGGCTGGCCGGGCACACGAATTCGTGTAGGATTCCCGCCAATTGGGGCTTGAGAATGGGTAATCGCGCGAAAAACAGGAATGAGTATCCCTTCCGAGGGCTTCCGGACGCGCAGGGTCTCTATAATCCTGCGAACGAGCACGACAACTGCGGCTTGGGTTTCGTGGCCAGCATCGAAGGCCACAAGTCGCACGATATCGTCCTGAAGGGCATTCAAATCCTCATTAATTTGACCCATCGCGGCGCTTGCGGATGCGATCCGCAAACGGGTGACGGCGCCGGCGTCCTGATTCAGATTCCCCACGCTTTCTTCGAGCGCGAATGCTCCAAGCTCGGTTTTACATTGCCATCGCCCGGTGAGTACGGCGTCGGCATGGTTTTCCTTCCGGTCGACCGCCAGGAGCGCATGTTGTGCGAAGGCGTTCTGGAAAAGGTCGCGAAATCGCATGGCCTGACGGTTCTCGGTTGGCGCGACACTCCACTGAATGGCGACATGATCGGCCGCCTCGCGCGCAGTTCCCAGCCTTACATCGAGCAAATTTTTGTGCGCCGTAGTCCGGACATGGACCAGGATGCGCTCGAGCGCAAGTTGTATGTCGTTCGCCGCGAAGCAGCCTCGCTGATTGCCGAATCGGATTTGGTCGAGAAGTCTTTCTTTTACATCCCCTCTTTGTCGTCGCGCACCATCATCTACAAAGGCTTGTTGCTTGCCCCGCAGATTGCCCAGTTCTACAAGGAATTGGCCGATCGCGAAGTGATGAGCGCGCTGTGCATGGTGCACCAGCGCTTTTCAACCAACACGTTTCCGAGCTGGAAGCTGGCGCATCCCTATCGTTACATCTGCCACAACGGTGAAATCAACACGCTTCGCGGAAATGCCAACTGGATGTACGCGCGCCAGTCGGTTCTCTCCTCGCCCCTCTTTGGCAAGGATATGGAAAAGCTGCTGCCCATCATCGCTCCCGGCGGCAGTGACTCAGCCATGCTCGACAACGCCGTCGAGTTGCTCACGCTTTCCGGCCGCAGCCTGGCGCACGTGATGTCCATGCTGATTCCGGAGGCTTGGGAGCACGACGCTTCCATGCCGGACGACGTAAAGGCTTTCTACGAATACCACGCATCGCTGATGGAGCCCTGGGACGGTCCCGCAGCCGTGGCTTTCACCGACGGACGCGTCATTGGCGCGAAGCTCGACCGCAACGGCTTGCGCCCGGGCCGCTACATCGTCACCTCCGATGGATTAGTCGTCCTCGCTTCCGAGGCTGGCGTTCTGCCCATCAAGCCTGAGGACATTCGCATGAAGGGCCGCCTTGCGCCCGGGCGCATGTTGCTCGTCGATACCGAGCAGAAGCGCCTCATTTCCGACGAGGAAATCAAGAAGCAACTTGCCGCGCGACAGCCCTACGCCGATTGGGTGCGCGAAAATCAGATTACGCTCGATCATCTCCCGAGCCCGACGCACGTCCACCCGACAGACCACGAAACCATTCTGATGCGCCAGCGCGCCTTCGGCTATACGGACGAGGATCTTAAAACGATTCTGCATCCCGCGGCCATGAAGGGCGAAGAGCCGGTCGGTTCCATGGGCATCGACACGCCGCTCGCTTGCCTGTCCGACAAGCCCCAGTTGCTTTTCAGCTATTTCAAGCAGACTTTCGCGCAGGTGACCAATCCCGCGATCGATCCCATCCGCGAGGATCTGGTCATGTCGCTCAACAGCTACATCGGGCGCGAAGGCAACATCCTCGAAGAGACGCCCAAGAATTGCCACACGCTCAAGCTGCGGCATCCCATTATTTCCAACTGGCGTCTCGAAAAACTGCGCAACGTGAAATGGGGAGATTTTCTCGCCACCACTCTTTCCGCGCTCTTCCGTGTCGAAGAAGGCGAGGATGGCTTGGAAAAAGCCGTCGACGATCTCTGCCGCAACGCGTCCGCGGCGGTGAAATCCGGCTACATCTTGTTGATTCTTTCCGATCGCGGTGTGGATCGCGATCACGCGCCCATTCCCAGCTTGCTGGCGCTTTCCGCCGTGCACAATCACCTGGTTCGCGAGAAAACCCGCAACCAGGTTGCGCTCATTGTTGAATCGGGCGAGCCACGAGAGGTGATGCACTTTGCGCTGCTGCTCGGCTACGGCGCGAGTGCGGTGAATCCTTATCTCGCCATCGGCACTCTCGAAGATCTCTACCGCGACGGCCATTTCCCGGCGGAATATTCCTGGGACAAGGTTTTCAAAAGCTACATGAAGGCCACCGACAAAGGCCTGCTGAAAACTTTCTCGAAGATGGGCATTTCCACTCTACAAAGCTACCAGGGCGCTCAGATTTTCGAAGCCATCGGATTGAATCGCGAGCTTGTCGACCGTTATTTCACCGGCACAGCTTCGCGCATTGAGGGCGTGGGAATCGAAGTGCTCGCCCGCGAATCCCTGATGAAGCATCAGTACGCCATGGAATCGCTCACCGATTCCGATACCGAGCTGCGCGTCGGCGGTGAATATCAATACCGCATTCGCGGCGAGCGCCATCTGCTCAATCCCACCACCGTCAGTAAGCTGCAGCACGCTGTGCGGCAGTCGAGCTTCGAGACTTTCGAGGAATTCGCCAAGATTGTCGACAAGCAGAACCGCGATCTGCTCATGCTGCGTGGCATGTTCGATTTCAAACCCAACGCCGCGCCAGTGCCTATTGAGGACGTCGAGCCCGCTTCCGAAATTGTGAAGCGCTTTGCCACCGGAGCCATGTCGTTCGGCTCCATCAGCAAGGAAGCGCACGAAACGCTGGCCATCGCCATGAATCGCATGGGCGCGAAGTCTAACACCGGCGAAGGCGGCGAGGACGAAGTGCGTTTCACTCCCGATGCGAATGGCGATCTCCGCCGCAGCGCCATCAAGCAGGTGGCTTCAGCCCGCTTCGGCGTTACCACCTCGTATCTCGTCAACGCGGACGACTTGCAGATCAAGATTTCTCAGGGCGCCAAGCCTGGCGAAGGCGGCCAGCTCCCCGGGCACAAAGTCGACAAAGTCATCGCGCGTGTCCGCCACTCTATTCCCGGCGTGGGCTTGATTTCGCCTCCGCCGCACCATGACATCTACTCGATCGAGGACCTCGCTCAGTTGATTCACGATCTGAAGAACGTGAATCCCATGGCGCGCATTTCCGTGAAGCTGGTCGCTGAAGTGGGCGTCGGCACAGTTGCCGCCGGTGTCGCTAAAGCGCATGCCGACGTAATTCTCATCAGCGGATATGACGGCGGCACAGGCGCATCGCCTATCAGTTCCATTCGCCACGCTGGCATTCCCTGGGAGCTTGGCCTCTCTGAAACGCAGCAGGTGCTCGTGCTCAACGACCTGCGCAGCCGCGTGCGCCTTCAGGTCGACGGCAAGCTGCAAACCGGCCGCGATGTCGCTATTGCCGCGCTGCTTGGCGCCGAGGAATTCGGCTTCTCCACCGCGCCGCTCATCGCCATGGGCTGCATCATGATGCGCAAATGCCATCTGAACACTTGCCCGGTCGGCGTCGCCACGCAGGATCCCGAGTTGCGCAAAAAGTTTACGGGCCAGCCCGAGCATGTCATCAATTTCTTCTTCTACGTCGCCGAAGATTTGCGGCGCATCATGGCCGAGCTGGGCTTCCGCACCGTGAATGAAATGGTCGGCCGCGTCGATTGCCTCACGCAGCGCACCGACATTGAGCATTGGAAAGCGAAGGGCATCGATCTCTCCGCGGTTCTTTACAATCCCCCGGTTCCGAGCCACATCGGGCGCCGCTCGTTGCAGGCGCAGGATCACGGCCTCGAAGGCGCTCTCGACCGCAAGCTGATCGAAATGACTCAGGACGCCATCGAGAATCGAAACCCTGTTTCGCTCAGCATGCCCATCCGGAATATTCACCGTACGGTTGGCACCATGCTCAGCGGGGAAGTGGCGCGCAAGTACGGGTCCACTGGCTTGCCCGAAGACACTATTCGCGTGCAGTTCACCGGATGCGCCGGACAAAGTTTTGGCGCGTTTCTGGCCAACGGCATTACGCTCACGCTCGAAGGTGATGGCAACGACTACGTCGGCAAGGGCCTTTCCGGCGGCAAAATCATCGTCTATCACGGGCGCAAGTCGGAGTTCGTGCCCGAGGAAAACATACTCATCGGCAACGTTTGCCTCTACGGGGCAACAAGCGGCGAAGCTTACTTTGGCGGCATGGCCGGCGAGCGCTTCGCCGTGCGCAACTCCGGCGCCACCACTGTTGTGGAAGGTGTTGGCGACCATGGCTGCGAATACATGACCAACGGCTTGGTGGTTGTGCTCGGTCGCACCGGAAGAAATTTCGCCGCGGGTATGACCGGCGGCATCGCCTACGTTCTCGATCGCGATGCCGATTTTGCGCTGCGCTGCAATCGCGCCGAAGTCGACCTCGAACCTGTCACCGAGCAGAAGGATATCGACCTGCTTTACCAGCTCATCTCACGCCACTGCGAATATACCGAGAGCCCGCAGGCCAAGTGGATTCTGGAGAACTGGGAAGCCACGTTGCCGCAATTCATCAAAGTCTTCCCGCACGAGTACAAGCGCGTGCTGGGCATTCCGCGCATTCCCGCGGGGGTTGTCGCTGCACAGGCCACAAAACAATCCGGACGGCAGGTGATCGGTGGGTAAGCCAACCGGATTCAAGGAGTACACGCGCGAAACTCCTACGCGTCGCCCTGTCGCCGAACGCGTCGACGACTACTTCGAGGTCTATCAGCCGTTCCCGGAAGAAAATGTCCGCACGCAGGCCGCCCGCTGCATGGATTGCGGCATCCCGTTCTGCCACACTGGTTGCCCCGTCAACAACATCATTCCGGACTGGAACGACCTCGTTTATAACGATCAGTGGAAAGACGCGGTTCGCGTTCTGCATTCCACGAACAATTTCCCGGAATTCACCGGCCGCATCTGCCCCGCGCCGTGTGAAGCGGCCTGCGTGCTCGGCATCAACGAGCCGCCGGTCACTATCAAGCTCATCGAGAAAACGATTATCGAGCACGCCTGGAAGGAAGGCTGGATCAAGCCTGAGCTTCCCGAAACGCTTACCGGCAAGCGCGTCGCGGTGATCGGTTCAGGTCCCGCGGGACTTGCCGCCGCGCAGCAGCTCGCTCGTGCCGGCCACTCCGTTACCTTGTTTGAAAAGTCGGACCGTATCGGCGGCCTCCTTCGCTACGGCATTCCCGACTTCAAGATGGAAAAGAATGTTCTCGATCGCCGACTGCACCAGATGGCTGCCGAGGGCGTCGAGTTCAAAACCAACGCACATGTCGGCGTCAACGTTTCCGTCGAAGACCTGCGCAAGGAATTTCATGCCATCCTTCTCTCGGGCGGCGCCGAAGCTCCTCGCGACTTGAAAGTCCCCGGCCGCGAGCTCAAGGGCATTCATTTCGCCATGGACTTCCTCCCGCAGCAGAACAAGCGCATCGCCGGCGATCATGTCCCCGGCCAGATTCTCGCCACCGGCAAAAAAGTGGTCATCATCGGTGGCGGCGACACCGGCGCGGATTGCCTCGGCACCTGCCATCGGCAAAAGGCCGCCTCGATCAGCCAGTTCGAGATCATGCCCATGCCGCCGCAGGAGCGCCACGCCAGCACGCCCTGGCCGCTTTGGCCGCTGCAGCTTCGCATCGAAAGCGCGCACGAAGAAGGCGGCCGGCGCGATTGGGCGCTCAACACCACGAAATTCGTCGGCGACGAAAACGGCAACGTCAAAGAGCTGCACGGCATTCGCGTTGGACCGCCGCCGAAATTCGAAGCGCAGCCCGGCACTGAAACCGTCATCGAAACCGATCTGGTCCTTCTGGCATTGGGTTTCACCGGCCCCGTAAAACAAGGTTTGCTCGATCAACTCGGCGTGGAACTCGACTCGCGCGGCAACGTTGCCACCAAGGGAAACTACGGCAGCTCCGTTCCCGGAGTCTTCGCCGCGGGCGATATGCGCCGCGGCCAGTCGCTCGTCGTGTGGGCCATTGCCGAAGGCCGCAGCGCCGCCGCCGCCATCGACCATTACCTCACCCGCTCTCTGTAGCTTCTGTCGTTCGTAACGGCGGGCTTTCAGCCCGCCATCTCTTGAGCCCCGCGAAAAATGATTTCGCGCCGCTTTCTCTTTTGTGCCGGCCACCTCGCCTGACAAATAATCAGCGGTGTCATCCCGAGCGAGCGAATGCGCGCCTCGAAAGAGGCGCGCTGAGCGACGAGGGATCTCTCTTCGATTTAGGGTTGTTTTGTCCTCAACCTCCTTTACCTCATCTACCTCCTCTACCTCCAACCAAGGGTTGCGTCTATCGAACGTCTGAGCACCCTCCTCGGCTTACCGTCGTCCTCTTTTGCTACGCTTTCATCATGTATTTCCCCGATTCCTGGACCGCGCGCCTGCCCTTTCTTGAAGCCCTCGAAGAAGGCTGGCAGCCTGTTTCGCGCCCCGTGTTCTTCATCGCGCTCGCCTTTTACGCTATTTTTCTTCTGCAGGAGGTGCACGGCTCCGGCTTCCCGCAGTACATGGACCTCGTTTTCGTCCCCATCCACGAAGGCGGCCACCTGCTTTTCCGCTTCTTCGGGTTGACCATCGCCGTCGCGGGCGGCACGCTGCTGCAACTCGGCGTTCCGCTGATGCTCGCCTCGTATTTCCTATTCCATCGTCAAGTGCAGGGCGTGGCCTTCTGCATGTTTTTCTTCTTCGAGCAGCTCCTGCCCATTTCCATCTACATGGCCGACGCCCGCGCGCAGGAGCTTCCGCTTCTCACTGTTGGCGACACGGACAATGTGATCCACGATTGGAATTATCTGTTCACAAAATTCGGCGTGCTCGATCACGACACGCAAATCGCTCATGTCGTGCGCGTCATTGGCTGGATCGGTATGCTTGCGACAGGTGCCTGGATGGTTTGGCGCAGCCTGCAATCGCGCCCCACCGAATAGCGGTTCGCGTCGCGTGCATGGAAGGGAACTGGCCTTAGTAAATCCCGCGACGCAGGTCCATCAGGTGCGGCAGTTCCACTTCGAGAGTTCTTCCGTAGTCGCCAAGCGTCACGTGGATGTCTTCGGCCGGGCCTACATCGCGATCGTTCCAGTCGTGGCTCGGCACGATATATTCCTCCTGCGCCAGGTCGTCCGTCTCGTAATCCGCGCCATCGGCCTTCAGCGCGGGAAGCGGAATCTGGTAGACCAGCTTGGCCTTGGTATCCAGCATCAGCCAGCGATGCCCCAGCAGTATCAGCACCAGGTTCGCGTCTTTCTTTTTATCCGGCTGGTAGATGTTCCAGGTAAGCGGAATCTTGTCGTCGATCTTCACCTGCGCTTCGGTCACCGCTTTCCAGCGATACTTCTCCGCGGCGAGCGCTTGCCCGCACGCAAGCAGCATGGCGACGCAAAGAAAGGCAAAAAACCGGCAGTGGATACCGGATCGCGTGGCGGGCTTGCAGAAAAACGTATGAGTGCTCTCAGGGTTCCGCACAGGTTGGATACTAGCCTAAATCGCTTTCCCGGCTACGCCCGATCTTCGCTGGTTTCGAGCCAGACTCGAACCTCACTGGTTTCGGCCTATGCCCGAACCTCACTAAATGATTTATCGAGCAAGCGAATGCCTTCGTCCACATCCGCTTTGGAAATGTTCATGGGCGGCGCCATGCGAATCACGTTTCCATACAGGCCGCCCTTGCCGATCAGCAGCCCGTTCGCTCTGGCGCGCTCCAGCAGTTGGCTCGCTTCGGCCGGCGCTGGTTCTTTCGTTTGCCGGTCGCGCACAAGTTCCAGGCCCTGCATCATGCCCATGCCGCGCACGTCACCAATCAGCGGATACTTCGCCTGCAATTCTTCGAGCCCTTTGCGGAAATAGCCGCCCACCACGTAGGTATTCTCCAGAAGATTTTCCTCTTCGATCACTTCAATTACGGCCCGCGCCGCCACGGACGTCACCGGATTGCCGCCAAAAGTGGAAATCGTCAGCCCCTGAAATTTGTCCGCAAGCTCGGCGGTAGTGATCGTTGCGCCCACCGGCACGCCATTGCCCATGCTTTTCGCGCAGGTGATCATGTCCGGCACCACTTCCCACTGCTCGATGCCGAACCATTTCCTGCCCGTGCGGCCGAATCCTGTCTGCACTTCGTCGGAGATGAACGCGCCGCCATAATTCTTCACGATGCGGTAGACAATCTTGAAATATTCCGGCGGTGGCGTGATGAATCCGCCCACTCCCTGAATCGGCTCGGCAATGAACGCTGCAATCGACCCGCTGGTCGCGGTTTGAATCAAATTTTCCACGTCATTGGCGCAGGCCACGCCGCATTCGGGATACTTCAGGTGCAATGGACACCGGTAGCAGTACGGATTCACCGCATGTGCCACGCCCACGCTGATCACGCCGCTTTTCCGCCAGGCCGCTTGCGCCGTCACGCTCTTCGCTAGCGTTGAGCCGCCCGAATAGGCATGTCGCAGCGCGACAATGTCGTAGCTCGGCCCCGCCATGCGCGCCAGCAGTAACGCCGCTTCGTTCGCCTCCGTGCCGGAGCTGGTAAAAAAACTCTTCTGCAACTTCCCGGGCGTGATCTGCGCCAGCTTTTCCGCCAGCGCCACAATCGCCTCATTGGGAAACAACGTGGAGGTGTGCTGCAGCTTGTCGACCTGCGCCTTGATCTTCGACGTGACCTTGGGATTGCAGTGGCCCACTCCGATGGTCACAATGCCGCCAAAAAAATCGAGGTACTTGTTGCCCTCAATGTCCCACAGATACTGCATGGAGCCGTGGTCGGCCACCAGCGGATGCTGAAAATAGTTCGCCACCGCCGGCCACAGAAACTCCTTGTGCTTGCGGATCACCTCTTCGCTGCGGCTCGCCAAAGCTTTATCCTCAGGCGCCATCCACCGCTCTCCCGTGTAACGAAATGTCCCAATTATTCGTTGTATAAATCGAGGCCCGTCGCAGTTTAACCTCCCGTGTGCAATCCGGCAATAGAACGCGGGCGGCAGTAGCCCAACAAAGAACAGGGGGAATACGCGGTGTTAACCGTATAATCGCCCCATGCAGATCGAGAGAACCTGCAGACATCTGGTTCGCTCATGCACCCGGATTTTTCCGGATTGCCTTGTTCTTTGCCAGGCCATCGCCTTCAACATGTTCCTGGCTTTTTTCCCCTTGCTGCTTTGTTCACTCGGCTTTTTAGCAATCACGTCGCATTTTGTCGACGCGCTGCGCGAAATTCCCGACCGCCTCAGCCTGATTCTGCCCCCTGGCAGCATGACCGTTATTGCCGCTTATTTTGTCCGCCGCATCGCCCGCCCCTGGCGCTGGATGCTGGGCGGTTTGATCGGAACTCTGCTGGCCGGCACGCAGGTGATGTCCGGCTACATGGAAGGCTTTCGGATCATCGAAGGTGACTTGATCCACCCGAGTTATCTGCGGCGGCAGGCGCGCGCGTTGGGATTGCTATGCATCACTATTTTTCCCATGCTTCTCGTCGTCGGCCTCACGGTTTACGGCAAGCAGACTCGCGATTGGCTGATGCTTGAAACCGGCTCGGTCTCGGTGAGCCACGTGGTCGAATTGGTATTCTATGCCGCGGTAGTCTTCTTTCTCGCCATGTCCACGCTCATCCTCCTGTATCGTATCGGCCGCCCGGGGCATCCCGGTTGGCGCAGCCTGGTTCCCGGCGCCACCGTTTCTACCATCTTCTGGTGGGCTGCGGACATCATCTTCAGCTTTTACATGCGCAAGATGCCCTACGATTTCGTCTATCGCGGATTGGCCGCTGCCATTGGCTTGCTCTTGTGGATGTTCCTGACGGCCGTCGTGGTTTTTATCGGCGCCGCTTACAACGCGGAGGTTCGCGAAACCGTGGAAGCGGAACAGCGCCTGACTGCGGAGCACGCGGCGCGAATGGCACAAATCGCCCAAACGGCACAGAGGGTTCCTCTTGTGCCCAGTGTTTCGGAAGAAAGCCGCTGATCTTTCGCCGCCCGCCTGCTGCAAAGCTGCTACACTAGCGCCGTTACAGTTCTTTCTTCCGCGGAGGCGCTCATGTGCGAGATGCGCGTCGAATGCTATTCCGGTTACCGCGCTGATGAAAGCCCTCTTCGTTTTTCCCTTCGCGGACGCCAGTTCGAGGTGGCCGAACTCGATGGCCGGTGGTACTCGCCCGCGGCCAGCTATTTCCGCGTCCTCGCTCACGACGGCAATTACTACGTTCTGCGCCATGACGAAGTTCAGGATGTCTGGACGCTTGACGGCTTTCGCGCCGCCGCTGCTGCACGATAGTGGCTGGTAGCTGGGCGTTCTACAGCTCGGCCCGCTGCTCGCACGGGTTTGCTTTTGGCGATGCAACTTTTGCTGTTTTCTTGGGTTCTATTCCCAGAGCCATGCAATCCATCCGGAATCCCGGTCGCAATCATTGGAAGCAGAAAGGCCGCAGGCAATTCCCGGCCTTGGTGGTCGTGGCAATTGTGGCCGCTTTTGCCGCCGCAGTTCTTGTTCCGCGCGCGAGCGCCTTCAGGCACAAGAAGGACAAGGACGCCATTCAGCTCGACAAGAAATTCAAGGGCAAGCTGCCCATCACCGAACTCACAGAAGATGAAGCCATTCTTCATGCTCTCAATCGCCTCGGCTACGGTCCTCGCCCCCGAGATGTCGAGCGCATCCGCCAGATGGGTCTCGAGAAATGGATCGATCAGCAACTCGATCCCGACTCCATCGATGACTCCGCCTTTAACGCACGGCTGGAAAAATATCCCACGCTGAAAATGTCTGCGCGCGATCTGCTCGAAGAGTTCCCGCAACCCAATCAGGCCGCGAAGCAGCAGGGACTCAGCAAAGAAGACGCTCAGGATGAGCTGAAGGAAAAGCGCCGCGAAGCGGTCGCCGCCGTCCAGCCCACCGGAAATGCAAACTTTGATAATGCCCAGCGGCAATTGGCCGCGCTCATCGGTCCGAACCGCCCGGTGGTCGAGCTTTCCATGGCCAAGCTCGATCGTGCGGTCTACAGCCAGCGGCAGCTCGAAGCGGTGATGGAAGATTTCTGGTTCAACCATTTCAACGTTTTTGCCAATAAAGGCATGGACCGCTATTTCCTCACCGGCTACGTGCGCGACACCATTCGCCCGCACACCATGGGCAAGTTTTCCGACCTGCTGGTCGCCACGGCAAAAAGTCCCGCCATGCTGTTCTTCCTCGACAACTGGCAGAGCGCTGATCCCGAAGCGTTCGCGCGATGGCGTGAGCAAATGGAAGCGCGCCGCCGTTTCCAAGGCATGTTCCGCGGAGGTTTGATGCCCGGGCGCGCCGATTTTCCGCGCGTCGGATCGCCGTTTCCTCCCGCCGGCGCGCCCACTGGCGCAAATGGCGCCCCGCAACAGCAACAGGAGCGCGGCTTGAATGAAAATTACGGCCGCGAAGTGATGGAACTGCACACCGTCGGCGTCGATGCCGGCTATACCCAGCAGGACGTGATCGAGATGGCCAAAACCCTCACCGGCTGGACCATCCGCGAGCCGCGACGCGACCCGGAATACATGTTCCGGCCCGAATTCCACGCGGCCGGCAAAAAAGTGGTGATGGGCCACACTTTCGATTCGGGCGGCGAAAAAGACGGCGAAGATGCGCTGAAAATGCTCGCCAACGATCCGCACACCGCGCGCCGTCATTTCGACCGAACTCGCGCAGCACTTCGTTTCCGACGAGCCGCCGCAATCGCTCGTCGATCGCATGACCAAGGAATACGAAGCCACCGGCGGCGATATTCGCAGCGTTCTGCACACCATGATCTATTCGCCCGAATTCTGGTCGCGTGAAGCCTATCGCTCCAAAGTGAAGACTCCTTTCGAGCTGGTCGCCAGCACCGCGCGCGTTCTCGAAGCGGACGTTCCGGTTTCACTCCCGCTTGCGCAGTGGGTTGGCCGCATGGGCGAGCCGCTTTTCCAATGCGAGCCGCCCACCGGCTATTCTGAGAAGTCAGCCACCTGGGTAAATACTGGCGCGCTGCTGAACCGTCTCAACTTCGCTTTGTCATTTGCTGGCGACCACATGGCCGGCGCCAATGTGGACTTGCAGCCCTTGTTCACCGACGGCGCGTCGAAGAGCGCGCCCGTTGCGCTTTCGCGCGCCATCGACGTGTTCCTCGACGGCCAGATTGCCGACACGACGCGCTCCACACTTCAAGCGCGCCTCGACGATCCGCAAATTTTGCAAGCCCAGATGCGAAGCGACAAGCTGAGCGATAAGATGAACGATCCGGGAAAGCAGGTGAATGCCGGGCTGATTTCCGGCCTGGTGCTCGGCGCGCCGGAATTTCAGCGCCGCTAGAATTTATCCTTTGCAGTCGTGGGAGTCTTATATGCCAATTTCTCGTAGATATTTTCTGAAAAATGGCGGCATCGCCATGCTGGGCATGGCTTCGCTGCCTTCGTTCCTGCAGCGCGCCGTCGCTGCCACCGCTGCGCCGAACAAGAAAAAGATGGTCGTGCTCTTTCAGCGCGGCGCCATGGACGGTCTCAACGTCGTCGTCCCGTTCGCCGAGCCGAACTACTATCACATTCGTCCCACCATCGCCATTCCTGAGCCGCCGCGCGGTGGCGCGGCAGCGGCCATCGACCTTGACGGTTTCTTCGGCCTGCATCCGAGCCTCGCGCCCTTGCAGCCGCTTTTCCAGCGCAACGAGCTCGCCATCGTGCAGGCGGTTGGCTCACCCGATCCCACCCGCTCGCATTTTGACGCGCAGGATTTCATGGAGTCCGGCACGCCCGGCGTGAAGTCCACTGAAGATGGCTGGCTCAACCGCGCGCTGCAAAGCATGCCTGAAAATCAGGCTTCCCCGTTTCGCGCAGTCGCTTTCGGGCCATATCTCCCGCGCACCTTGCAGGGTCCCATCTCCGCTCTGGCCATCCCCGATCTAAAACAATTCAAGATGTACGGCCCGCAGCAGACTGTCGAAGGCGGATTCGAAGCCATGTACGCGCAGACGGTCGACCAGGCGCTTCACGGCGTGGGACAGGAAACTTTTGAAGCGATCGACCAGCTCAAGAAAATCAATCCCGACATGTACGAGCCGGAAAACGGCGCGCAGTATCCCAAGAGCCGCTTCGGCCAGAGCCTCATGGAAATCGCCGAGCTCTTCAAAGCCGACGTCGGCCTCGAAGTCGCTTTTCTCGATAGCGGCGGCTGGGATCATCACGTCAACGAAGGCGGCGTGCAGGGCCAGCTCTCAAATCTGCTGCGCGACCTGGGGCAGGGAATTGCCGCCTTTTATCAGGACATGGGCGACCGCATGGGCGACGTCGTTTTCGTCAGCATGTCCGAATTCGGACGCACCGCGCACGAAAACGGCAATCGCGGCACCGATCACGGCCACGCGAATTGCATGTTCGTCATGGGCGGCGGCGTGAAAGGCGGAAAGGTCTACACCCGCTGGCCGGGATTAGACGCCGAACATCTTAACCAGGGGCGCGACCTCGCTGTCACCACCGATTACCGGAGCGTGCTCGGTGAATTGATTTCCGGCCATCTCGGCGACGATAATCTCAAAAAAGTGTTCCCCGGTTTTGCCAATGACCCGGCGCAATTTCTCGGCCTGTTGAAGTCGCCGACCTGATAAAGGTCGGCGTCCCGAGCGAGCGAATTGGCGCCCCGGTCAGGGGCGCGACAAAGCGGTGCGAGGGACCCGCTTTGCTCGCTCAACCCCCCAAACCACCCCCAGGCCGAAACAAAAAGGGAGGGCGAAAGCCCTCCCTTTTTGTCATTCGGTGTTTTTTCTTTTGTTTTTACGGTGTCATCCTGAGCGGCGCGTTTTGTGCGACCCGGCGAGGGTCGCAAAGCGGAGTCGAAGGATCTCTCTTTGCCCGCCCCACCCCAAACCACCCCCAGGCCGAAACAAAAAGGGAGGGCGAAAGCCCTCCCTTTTGTCATTCGGTGTTTTTTCTTTTGTTTTTACGGTGTCATCCTGAGCGGCGCGTTTTGTGCGACCCGGCGAGGGTCGCAAAGCGGAGTCGAAGGATCTCTCTTCGATTTCCGCCTCTTGGCCCACCTTGCTTCCGGCCCCCGTCTCAAACCTCAGACGCCCGCCTTTACGCGTTCTCCACTCCCGCACGTCCTGGTGCCCGATGTTCCTGCTCGTTCTTGATCCGCATGCCGAAGAACGACCGGTACACGAACAGGAACGAAACGAGGAAGAACGCCCCCGCCAGTATTTGCGTCAATTGCGGGTTCTTCGCCGTCAGCGTTACCGCCAGCTCCACCGCCAGCAGTCCGAACAGCGTGGTGAACTTGATGATCGGGTTCAGCGCCACCGAAGACGTGTCCTTGAACGGATCGCCCACCGTATCGCCGATCACCGTTGCATCGTGCAGCGGCGTGCCTTTCTGCTTCAGCTCCACTTCCACGATTTTCTTGGCGTTGTCCCAGGCGCCGCCGGCATTGGCCATGAAGATCGCCTGATACAATCCCGAAATCGCGATCGAAATCAGGTAGCCGATAAAGAAGAACGGCTCGACGAACGCAAACGCCAGCGTGGCGAAAAACACCGCGAAGAAGATGTTCCACATGCCCTTCTGCGCGTACATCGTGCAGATTTCCACCACTTTCTTGCTGTCCGCGATGGACGCCTTTTCGACGCCTTCCAGCTTGATGTTCGCCTTGATGAACTCCACCGCGCGGTAAGCGCCGGTGGTCACCGCTTGCGTGGAAGCGCCGGTGAACCAGTAAATCATCGCTCCGCCGGTAATCAGGCCGAGCACGAAGGGCGCGTGCAGCAGCGAAAGCTTGTCGACGTTGGTGGTGATTCCGTTGGTGAGCGCCATGATGATCGAGAAGATCATCGTCGTGGCGCCCACCACCGCCGTGCCGATCAGCACCGGCTTTGCCGTGGCTTTGAACGTGTTGCCCGCGCCGTCGTTCTCTTCCAACAGGTCCTTGGCGCGATGGAAGTTGACGTCGATGTTGAAGTCCCGCTTCAGTTCCTGCTCGATGTTCGGAACCTGCTCGATCAGCGAAAGCTCATACACCGATTGCGCGTTGTCCGTCACCGGTCCGTAGGAATCGACGGCGATCGTCACCGGCCCCATTCCCAGGAATCCGAACGCCACCAGTCCGAACGCAAACACCGGCGCGGCGATCATCACCTGCCCCAGGCCCTGCGAGCTGAAGATGTAGCCGATGGTCATCAGCCCCACCATCGTCAGTCCCAGGTAGTAGCCCGAAAAATTGCCGGCCACGAAGCCCGACAGGATTCCCAGCGAAGCGCCGCCTTCTCGCGCCGAAGCTACCACTTCGCGCACGTGCCGCGATTCAACCGAGGTGAACACTTTCACCAGTTCCGGAATCACCGCGCCCGCCAGCGTTCCGCAGGAAATGATCGTCGAAAGCTTCCACCACTGCGTGGTGTCGCCGCCGAGATCGGGAATCATGAAGTAGGAAATCAGATAGGTCATCGCGATCGAAACGACCGACGTGATCCACACCAAGGTGGTCAGCGGCGTCTCGAAATTCATCTCGTCCGCGTTTCCGAACCTCGCCTTGGCGATCGCGCCGTTGATGAAGTAAGCGGCCGCCGCCGAGACCAGCATGGCGATGCGCATCACGAAGATCCACACCAGCAACTGCACCTGCACGGTCGGGCTCTTCACGCCCAGCAAAATAAACGTGATCAGCGCCACGCCCGTCACGCCGTAGGTTTCGAATCCGTCCGCGCTCGGTCCCACCGAGTCGCCCGCGTTGTCGCCCGTGCAATCCGCGATCACGCCCGGGTTGCGCGCGTCGTCTTCCTTGATCTTGAACACGATCTTCATCAAGTCCGAGCCGATGTCCGCGATCTTGGTGAAGATTCCGCCCGCGATGCGCAGCGCCGCCGCGCCCAGCGATTCGCCGATGGCGAATCCGATGAAGCACGGGCCCGCATAATCCGCCAGGAACGAACAGCAGAATCACCAGCATCATCAGCAGTTCCACGCTGATCAGCATCATGCCGATGCTCATGCCCGCTCGCAGCGGAATCTGGTAAATCGGATACGGCTTGCCGCGCAGCCCCGCAAACGCCGTGCGCGAGTTCGCGAACGTGTTCACGCGAATGCCGAACCACGCCACGCCGTAGCTTCCCGCGATGCCCAGCACGCTGAACGCAAGAATGATCAGCACGCGCGAAAACGGATCGTACTTCAGCAGCACGCCGAAATACAGCACGATCACCGCGGCAATAAACGCCCACAGCAGCATCAGGAACTTGCCCTGCGTGATCAGGTAGGTCTTGCAGGTCTCGTAAATCAGCTCCGATATTTCCCGCATGCTGCGGTGCACCGGCAGATTCTTCAGTCCCACATAAATCGCCATGCCAAATGCCAGCCCCAGCACGCAGAACAGCATTCCGAACATCAGCAGCTTGTGCCCATCGATTCCGAAAAATTGCACGGTCGACAAATCCGGCAGTTTCAAATTGGCTTCGCCACCCGCGCTCTCTTGCGCTTGTGCCGACACCGCTCCCAGCAGCGTCGCGAACACCATTGCGGCACTGGCCGCAGCAGCTTTCCATAAAGGGCTAAGGGTTCTCCCATTAGCCGCGAGACGATCTTGCATCAGTTTCCTCCACCCTTCTTTATATGCGTATTGGACATCTCTGACCCCTTCACGAACAGATATCGACAATTCCGGAATTAAATGGACATGAGAGCTGGCTTCCGAACGGGCAGGCGCGGCACGCACAAATGTGCTGGCTCTTGGTTAGCGACTGCCGCACTCCACCGCGCGGCTCGCGTGCTAACACCGGTAAACTGCAGGAAAATTGATTTCTCCTTCGGACTTAGGCTCCCTGAGCAGGAGCCAACTCATGCGGAAACGCACACGCTCCAGGACGCTTATTTGTAACAAGTTTTACTGTTTTCGTCAACAAAATACACGTGTTACAGGCGTTACGGTACTTTTCTCCCAGTCCGTATGTATCTCCGGTTGTCTTCCTCGTATCTCTTACTTTGCATTGACACTTCGGCCCGCCGCCCGTAGCTTAGGCCAGCGCCATTAAAGCGCTTGTGGGCTCCTGATTCGAGTACCATCGCATTCCATTCGCGGAGACCTTCCCGCGATTGGAGCGCAGACGAGAGGCGGCACGTTTACCGGGGAGGCTTGTCCATTGAAGCGTGAAGATATCCAGCAAATTTTTGAGCAGGTCGGCGCCATTCGCACCGGCCATTTCGAACTCACCAGCGGACTCCACAGCGGCACCTACATCCAGTGCGCCATGGTTTTGCAATACCCGAATCATGCCGAAGCTCTTGGCCGGGCTCTCGCCGAAAAGTTCAAGGATTTACAGATCTCATGCGTGCTGGCCCCGGCAATGGGCGGCATCACCATCGGCTACGAAGTTGCCCGCGCCCTCGACGTCCGCTCGCTTTGGGTTGAGCGCGACAAGTCTGGACAAATGGCTCTTCGCCGCGGCTGGGAAATCAAGCCGGCCGAGCGCGTGCTCGTCATCGAGGATGTCTGGACCACCGGCGGCTCCACGCGCGAAACCATCGGAGTGGTTCAGCAGGAAGGCGGACTCGTGGTTGCTGCCGGAGCGCTGATCGACCGCACCAATGGCTGCCTCGATCTCAACGTTCCTGCCCACGCACTGCTCACCATGCAGGTGCCCACCTACGATCCTGCCGATTGCCCGCTTTGTCGCAGCGGCAGTTCCGCGCACAAGCCCGGCTCCCGCATGACCCGCGCCCACTCCACCTGAGTTTTTCTTTTGTCATCCCGAGCCGGCGCTTTGGGGCTCTTTCCTGGCGGCGGGCTTCCGCCCGCGATCCTTGCTGTCGCAATCGGCACGCCCTTACCGCCGATTTTCCATTCGTCTGACTCGCTCTTGTCATCCCGAGCGGAGTGTTGTGAGCGATCCGACAAGGATCGCGCAGCGGAGTCGAGGGACCTCTCTTCGTGTGCCAATTTCTCCCAGCAGTCTGCGCCGGGGGATCTTCACTACGCCAATTTCTCCCAGCGCTTCGCCCGAGGAGCCGCCACCACATGCCTGCCGCCGCGTCTCCGTGCGATAATGCGCCTGTCGGCGCAATGAAAAACATCAAACTCACCATCGCCTACGACGGCGCCCAATTCCACGGCTGGCAATTTCAGCCGGGTGTCGCCACTATCCAGGGCGCCATCAACGACGCCGCCCGCAAAATCACCCAGGAAAGAATCGTTGCCCACGGAGCCAGCCGCACCGACGCTGGCGTTCACGCGCTCGGACAGGTCGCGCACTTCAAGACGCGCTCGCCGCTCTCCGCTCTCGAAATTCAGCGCGCTCTCAACGCGCTCTTGCCGCCTGCCATCCGTATCGTTGCCGCCGAAGAAGTCGGACACGATTTCCACTCGCGCTGGCAATCGCAAGGCAAGACGTATCGCTACCGCCTCTACCGTGGCAGGGTGTTACCGCCTTTCGAATATCGCCGCGTCCTCCACTATCCCTGGCCCCTCGACGAAAATGCCATGGCCGCTGCCGCTCGCCTCTTCGAAGGCGAGCACGACTTCACTTCTTTTGCCGCCTCGTCTGGCTCGGAAGAAGACGATCGCGATCGCACCATGCACCGCGTCATCTATTCGTCCGAATTTGCACGAGACGCCAGCGGCGAGGAACTCGTCTACACTGTCCGCGGGCAATCTTTTTTGCGCTACATGGTTCGCAAAATTGTGGGCACATTGATCGAAGTAGGTCGTGGCAGACTTGCTGTGGAGGATGTTCCGAAATTGTTTGAATTGCGCGACCGTTCGCGTTCTGGCCCCACCGTTCCGCCGGAAGGTTTGTATCTCGTCGCGCTTGAGTATCCCGATCCTACCGACTCGCTCGCGTCGATTTCTTCACGCCGCGCGACCACCGCCTAGCGCCGTACTGTGAGCTATTCAATTTGCGGCTGTCATCCCGAAGCGAGCCGCGCCCGGTTAGGGCACAGAGAAGTTGCCCGGTTAGGGCGCAGAAGAATATCCAGCGAGTTGAGGGATCTCTCTTCCCGTGCTGCGACCTCACTGTGCCGATCGCCCGAAATAACCGGTCGGGCTTTCGAGTGCCGCATCTCTTCGTGCCTTTGCGATGAGTGCGCGCCCGGTGCATCACTATCTCCTCGCCACGGCGACGTGCCTTTTAGTCGCCGTCCGAAACGCATCAACACGAGGCCTCTTCTACAAAAACTATGCCGCCTGATGGAACGAAAACGCGGGCCGTCGCGGCGCCGCAGCCTTCATTCTCCGCAAACGCTCCAGCACTCCGCTCGGCGCCAATCCGGCGCCGCGGCACACGCGCGCAAAGTCTTCCGGACAACCGAAGAAGAACCGGTCGGCCTCCTCGCGATGGCGCGAGTTGTTTGAACTCCAGTCTTCCAGTGCCTGCAACAGCACGGCGGACCACAGTCGCTTCTCGGAAAATTCCTCTGCCTGATTTTCTTTCGCGTTGTTTGCCGCTTCCTGGTGAATGTTCATTTTGATAGCCCCCACCAGTAAGCAACGCATCCGGCGTGCCAATTGCAGTTCCGGCGCAGGAAAATCACAAAAGCTGCAGGGTTGCATCCCACACAAATCAGAAGAAATAGCTCTGGCCTACGCAAAGATTCAAAACAGGTGGGGAACTCCCGCGTGCCGCGTTGTTCCAGTGTGAAGCGCGTGCTCGCGAATGGAACGCTTGCGGAAGTACCTGCAGCTGGCTGGGGCGAACGATGCTGCCAGCCGCAACGGCCGCAGCATCGAGCGCTTCTTCTCCTGGTGCGCTTGCATGCGTTTCAGAATATCGGCCAGAACGCGCACCGCCCTCACGGCATGCCGTTTTGCAGCTTTTCGAGCGCGCGGCTATTGCCGCGACCCCAAGGCGAAAGACGCGGTTGCGCCAGGCGCCGGTCTCGCCGGTGGCTTGTCGAATTAGTTGCTCTCATCTTGCGGCTGCTTACTATTGCAAGCCACAAAGCATTTCGATGGCCGAATGCCCGCCGTCCGAATACGATGCCGCTATGTGCTCAACGCGTTATGACGGATTATTAGTCTCCTCCTACGCCAACTACCCGATACCGCTGTATCTGTTCTTTTCGTATGATCCGTTGACGAGGGTGCTTTCCCCTGAGTTGAATGCCTCCTGTCTACCTCTCGTTCAGGAGGACTCATGAAGTCCATTCTTATTGCCGACGATCATTCCCACGTTCGAGTTGCTCTTCGCACCTTATTCGCTTCTCAGCCGGAGTTTTCCATCTGTGGCGAAGCGCGAAACGGAGACGAAGCTGTAGCGAAAGCCACGGAGCTGCTTCCCGACCTGATCGTGCTCGACATGTCCATGCCGGTATTAAACGGCCTGGAGGCCACGCAGATCCTGAGAAAAACGATGCCGGACGTTCCCATCATCCTTTTTACCGGCCATCGCACTAAATTCTCAGACGCTTACGCCGCCGCGGCAGGTGTCACCGCCGTCGTGAGCAAAGAAGAGGACGTTCAGGTGCTCATCGGGAAAGCCCGGCACCTGCTGCAGGTGGCCTGAGCAAATCCTCAGGATTTCCAGTTGTCTCGCGCCTGCGACTGTTCTGGTCTTGTGGTCAAGTTTGCCGAAGAACGCTCTCCGCAAGAAACGCGGGTCAGTGGCTGTCCGGGTCGGTCTTGTCCTTCACTTTCCGCGCGCCGTCCTCGGTCTTCTCCGCGGCTTTATTGGTGCCTTTTTTTACTTCGTGCCCGGTTTTCTTCGCGGTTTTCTTCGTCGCGCGGCCTGTGTCTTTTGCTGCCTCCTTGGTTTCGTGCCCGGCGTCCTTCATGTCCTGCTTCGCTGATTCCTGCGATCTGGCAATCGACGGCCCCACCAACGCCATGGCGCCGAGCAGCACGAATCCAACTGTTCTTTTCAGCATTTTGTGAATTTCCCCCTGCTCCTCACAGTACGCGCGCCACTGCCGTGCGAAAATCCCCGGAAAGAGCTACAAGTTTGGGTGAATGTCTGTAGGCATTGGATTACCGCCAAAATGCTACAGTATTTCGTGTATTGGCTTTTGCGAACCTCACCAGCGCAGGCGTCTATTGACGCCGGCGTGGCGCCCTCCTAAGTTGGCCTTGTTGAGAGTAAGTGAAGACCAGAAATGCCACCGGGAGAAGGGCCGGAATTTAACCTGTCCGGCCCTTTTCATTTTTCCCCGAAACAATTCGTGACTTAAGCTTTCACCGTTCGCCGCACGCTATCGGGAACCGCATGCGCTTGGTTCGTGCTGTCGAGGAATTCCACTGTGGTAAACGCCAGCTCCGCATCGCCAATGTTCGTGAGGCCGCGAATTTCGCATCCGCCCAGTTTGTAACTCTCGCAATTTTCTTCGTATTTCCCGCGCACAACGCTTCATCATTCGAGAATTGATCGCGCCACGTCGCGGGTGTAGATTACGCTTCGGTCGTTTCAGCGCGTCACGATAGCGCGCCCCGCGACCTTCTCAGCGCCGTAGGAGGCGCACATATGACTGCTCCCAAGCGAAATCGTCGCCGCTTCCTCAAGGACGCAGCTCTCGCCGGACTCGCCGCGGCAGCCGTTCCCGCCGCGACTGCCCCATCCGCCCGCGCCCAATCGAGCGCCGGCGACAAATCCTCGCCATCCGCGCCTGACCTCCACGCCTATGGCGAGCGCTCCCATTTCGAAACCGCTGTCCGCAGCGGCACCATGGGCGATATGTATCCGCAGCCGAATGGCCTCGCTCCCGGCGCTCGCCGCGACTTCGGCTTGCGCGCTCCGCTGCAGGACACCGTCGGCTTCATCACGCCCGCCTCGCTCCACTACGTCATCTCCCACGCGCACGAACCTCCCGACATCGACCCGCGCGAGCATCGCCTGATGATTCACGGCATGGTCGATCGTCCGCTGATCTTCACCGTCGATGAGCTTCGCCGCCTGCCCTCCGTCTCTCGCGCGCATTTTGTCGAGTGTAACGCGGACAGCGCGACCGCCGGTCCCGGCGGCGCCGCGCGCATCGCTCCGAACGCCACAGTCCAGGACACGCACGGTTTCACCAGTTGCAGCCTCTGGACTGGCGTACCTCTCTCCGTTCTGTTGAATCAAGCCGGAGTGAAAAAGAGCGCCACCTGGATCGTCGCCGAAGGCGCGGAGGAAAGTAAGCACGCCAAAAGCATCCCGCTTGAGAAGGCCATGGACGATTGCCTCGTCGCTTACGGCCAGAACGGAGAAGCCATCCGCCCGCAGCAGGGCTATCCGCTCCGCCTCCTCGTACCCGGCTGGGAGGGAATCAACAATGTGAAGTGGCTGCGCCGCATCAAGCTTGTCGACGAGCCTTACATGGGCATGATGGAAGCCACCAAGTATCCGAGCCTGCGTCTCGACGGCAAAGCGCGCTGGTTCCAGTTCGAGCTGGGCCCCCGCTCGGTCATCACTCGCCCTTCGGGCGGCCAAAAATTGGACGGCCCGGGGTTCTACGAAATCACCGGCCTGGCTTGGTCCGGACGCGGCACCATTCGCCGCGTGGAAGTTTCCACTGACGGCGGCCGCACCTGGAAAGACGCGAAAATCGACGGCCCCGCGTACTCCAAAGCGCATACGCGCTTCGGTTTCCCCTGGACCTGGAACGGCGAGGAAACTATTCTCCAGACCCGCTGCTCCGACGATCAGGGCGAAGTGCAGCCCACCATGGCCGAGCTTGCCAAGATCTGGAACGTCGATGTCGATTTCTTCCGCACCACATCGACGGTGGTCGGCCACTTCAATGCTATCCAGCCCTGGAAGGTGAATCGCGATGGGAGCGTCCAAAATGCGCTTTTCAGCTATAATTCTTCGCTTTCTGTTTTCGCAGTCATCCCGAGCGAAGCGAAGGATCTCTCTTCAGACTTTCTCCTTATTCTGCGCTCGCCGTCTTCCTGCTCGTTACCGGCGTTTCCGCTTTCGCCCAATCTCCCGACTACAAAAACATCGGCCGCTCGCCCACCGACGCCGAAGTGAAAGCCTGGAACATCGACGCCAGCCCCGACGGCAAAGGCCTTCCTCCCGGCAGCGGCACCGCCAAGGACGGCGCAAAAATCTTCGCCGAGAAATGCGCGCCGTGCCATACACCGTCCGCCGAAGGAGGCAAGCTCGGACCCGCGCTCGTCGGCGGAGCCGGCACGCTGAAATCGCTTCATCCCGTCCAGACCGTCGGCAGCTATTGGCCGTTTCCCACCACCGTGTGGGACTACATCCACCGCGCCATGCCGCGCGGGCAGGGCGGCTCCCTTGAGCCGGACGAGGTCTACTCGCTCACCGCGTTTCTTCTCTATCGCAACGGGATCGTGAAGGAGGACGACGTTCTCGACGCGAAATCGCTACCCAAAATTCAAATGCCCAATCGCAACAACTTCATCCCCGAAAATCTGAACGATATCTGGGAGCACAACAAGCGCGCTTGCCACACCGGCACCTGCCCCTGAGACCGCGGAACCATCCAAAACCGTTACGACCTAATGGGAGAAGACGGCGGAGGCCGGATACCGGTGCGCACCCGGCGATGCTGGAGATCGCGAACACTGTCGACAAAGGAGCGGGAGCTTGAACTGTTCGAGGATCTGACGGGAGTGGAACGGCCTATGGAAGATCGCGCGAAGGCTGTCGCCTATTTCATCCGATGGATCGAGATGAGCGCAGCGCGTGAGATTAAGGCATCGTGCTCAATTGAAGTCACGCAAACACGTTAGTAGATGTTTTGATACAAATGAAGGGACGGTCTGAGACATTTCCAGAGCCCTTTTCCACGTAGAGCGTCCCGCGGTTTGCTTCCGTACATTTTGGCTTCGGCCCTGCTGAAGTATCCTGAAATCCCATGGAAGACAGACTTGCAACGGGTCGAAGATCGCGGGTCGCGGGAACATATTCGTAGAGAGCCGGTGGCGAACCCTGAGCGCAATAAGCAACCGCGGCCGCGTCAACTTCAATTGGCGGGCAGCCGAGAATCCCGAAGGCGAGTGAAGACGGGCCCGCTGCCCCTTCGGCTATGAATTTGCGGGCTCTAACATCACGTTGACCGAAATCGACAACCTGCTGTTTCAGTTCTAGGAACTCTTTTTGCAAATTACCGATCCTCGTATCTACCTTCCTATAATCGTCCACGTCCTGTTGAAGTTGTGCCAGTTCTGCCTTTAGCGTCGTTGCCTTATTTCTGGTTTCACTAATGTCGGCCTCGGCTCTTTGAATTGACTGGTCCATCTGGGACTTCCCATCTCGAACGGCAGCGTCGATTCGTTCTCGTCCTGCGTTTACATCTGACCGGACATTGTAATAGCCTGACCTATGACCAGTGCCGCGAGTGCCGCTATCGCGCCCATGAGCCAGAAGATCTTAATCAAGACCGACTGAGTGATTTCCCATTCAGTTGCTTGCCGGTCGCGGAAGCCTTTTTTTCGTATCGTTTCGTCGAGCGTACGACCAAGCTCGGCCCCGCACTGACCACAGTAGCGGTTGTTATCTGGGTTGCTATATTTACAGTCGATACAATCCATACTTTCTCCTTAAAAAGTAAGCGTTTGCGGTCAGAGTGTATCTCGTATCACGGCGTCGAAGGAAGGATGCGCGGCACTCACGTTTGGTGCTAATTGAAGGTAAAGCGCTTGCCCCTACAGAAACTATGGGGGAACGTTTCCCAAAATGGGAAAGCGCGGTGCGAGAATTATCATTCTGACAAATCCAAAATTCTGTGTTACAGGTATAGCTGGAGAAATGTTTGTAGCAGGCAAAATTCGAGACAGAGCGAGCGGCACCCCCAACAGGGCCGCTGTCGCGACTGGCGCGGCTTCCGCCGAGCCACCCCCGGCACGGCAGGCTCATCGTATTCATGCCGCTCTTCCGCCGTTCCGAGAAACGACGCCTTTCCGCCTCAAAATCTATCTCGACACGCCTGCCGAGATAGATTCCGCGCAACTCATTCAAAACAAAGGAAAGCGCTCGTTCTATCTCGACACGGAAATCGACGATAATTCCTTCCTTCTGGATCGTTATCCGTGAACAAACTATTCCCCACAACCTTGGTCGGTTCGTATCCCCAGCCGGACTGGCTCATTGATCGCGCCAGACTGGCCGGCCATCCGCCGCCGCGCATCCGGTCGCAGGAGCTTTGGCGCATCGCGCCGGAATTCCTCGAGCAGGCGCAGGACGATGCCACCCTCCTCGCCATCCGTGAGCAGGAAGAGGCTGGCCTCGACATCCTCACCGACGGCGAAATTCGCCGCGAAAGCTATTCGAATCGCTTTGCCACTGCGCTCGAAGGCATCGATCTTGAAAATCCCGCCATGGTTCCCGGCCGCAGCGGCCGCTTGAACGCCGTGCCTCGCATCGTGGGACGCATCCGCCGAAAGCATCCGGTGGAAGTGCGCGACGCGCAATTCCTGCGGGCGCACACCGATCGCGCCAGATCAAGATCACCGTGCCCGGCCCCTTCACCATGACCCAGCAGGCGCACAACGAGTTCTATCCGAGCGAAGAAGCCGCCGCGCTCGATTACGCCGCTGCCGTAAACGAAGAGATCAAGGATCTCTTCGCCGCCGGAGCAGACGTCGTGCAGATCGACGAGCCTTACATGCAGGCCGAGCCGGAAAAAGCCCGCCAGTACGGTGTCACCGCGCTCAATCGCGCGCTCGATGGAGTGAAAGGTGCTACCGCCGTTCACATCTGCTTCGGCTACGCCGCCATGGTTCCAGGCAAGCCATCCAGCTACGCGTTTCTTTCCGAACTGGCGGCTTGCAGCGCCCAACAGATTTCGGTCGAAACCGCTCAGCCTTCTCTCGATTGTTCCGTGCTCGCAAAATTGCCAGGCAAAACTATCATCCTCGGCGTTCTCGATCTCTCCTCCAATCAGATCGAGACCCCCCAGATCGTCGCCGATCGCATTCGCCGCGCCCTGCCGTTTGTCCCGCCGGAACGGATGATCCTTGCACCCGATTGTGGTATGAAGTACCTGCCGCGCGAGGTGGCCTTCGGCAAGCTCCAGTCGATGGTCCAGGCCGCAGCCCTGGTACGCTCGGAAATTCGGGCTCGGGAAGCGGCGCCCGCGTGATCTGCGATATGCCCTCGCGATCTGCGATATGCCCGCTGATCTGCGTTATGCCCGGGGTGATCTGCGATATGATTGAGTCACGCGAGAAAAAAATCCCGGCAAGGGGAATACCACCATGCGAACCCTCAACGAAAACACCATTACCGACGCGGTCCTCGATCAAATTTCCGGCACGCCCGATCCTCGCTTCAAGCAGATCATGGAAGCGGCGGTGCGCCACCTGCACGCTTTCGCCCGAGAAGTGAACCTCACGCCGCAGGAATGGCTCGAAGGCATTCGCTTTTTCACCGAAGTCGGCCAGAAGTGCACGCCCTATCGCCAGGAATTCATTCTGCTTTCCGATACGTTGGGCCTGAGCGCGCTCGTCGGGCTTATGAGCGACAAAAACACGCCCGATATTCACACCGATACCAGCCTTCTCGGCCCCTTCTATCGCCAGAATTCGCCGCATTTTGAACTCGGCCAGTCGATCGCCAAAAAGACCAAAGGGAAAGAAGTCGTCCTGTGGGGCCGCGTGAAAGACGCGAACGGCCGCGGAATCCCGAACGCTTCCATCGAAGTCTGGCAAACCGACGAAGTGGGCGACTACGACATGCAGCGCCCCGAGGTTCAGGTGGAAATGGATTTGCGCGGTACCCTGCAAGCCGATGCCGAGGGCCGCTACTATTTCCGCTCGGTGGTCCCAGCCGGTTATTCGATTCCCATGGATGGTCCAGTCGGCGAAATGATTCGCGCGCAGAAGCGGCACGGCTTGCGCCCCTCGCACGTTCATTACCTGATCGGCGCACCCGGCCACAAAGAACTCGTGACCGCTCTTTACGTGCACGGCGATCCAAATATCGATTCGGACACGGTATTCGGTGTTACCGATTCGTTGGTCGTGAAGGTGACCGATCCCGACCCATCTTCACCCTTCCCGAAGCTGCCCGGAATCAAATACGATTTCACTCTGGCTGCCGCCGGGAAAGATGACGCATCCGGACGCGTGGGCGCCGATCCTTCCCAGATCACAAAACAGTCCACCAAGAACGTTGCCAGCGTCCACTGAGAGCTGCGGACGCATGCTCATCCATCGCGCGCAACGTCACAGAAATCGTGAAAGGTCCTGCATTGCCGCAGCAATTGCAAAATTAAGCTGAATTCTTTACCCAGGGTGAAAGGAATCATCCGTGAGCGCTTTGAAAGAGTTGACCAATAATTTTGGCGGAGAATGGAAATCTTCGAAATCCAGCGAATTCATGAATGTAGTCAATCCAGCCACATCGGAAACGTTGGCGCGCGTTCCGCTCGGCACCAAGGAAGATGTCGATGCCGTCGTCCGCGCCGCTGCCGCCGCGTATCCTGCCTGGCGCCGCACTCCGCCTGAAGATCGCATCCAGTATCTCTTCAAGTTGAAGCAGCTTCTCGAGGATCATCTCGATGAGCTGGCGCGCATCTGCACCATGGAAAACGGCAAGACCATCGCCGAGTCGCGCGCGGAGATTCGCCGCGCCATCGAGAACGTGGAAGTCGCCTGCGGAATCCCCACGCTGATGCAGGGCTACAACCTGGAAGACGTCGCGAGCGGCATCGATGAGATGATGATCCGGCAGCCGCTGGGCGTGACCGTCGCCATCGTGCCGTTCAATTTCCCGATCATGATTCCGTTCTGGTTCTTGCCCTACGCCATTGCCACCGGCAACACGTTCATCCTGAAGCCATCGGAGCGCGTGCCGCTTACGTCGCAGCGAGTTTTCGAGCTGATGGAATCGCTGAAGCTGCCCGCCGGCGTGATCAACATGGTTCACGGCGGGAAGCCCGTGGTCGACGCGCTGCTGGCGCACCCGGAAGTTCGCGCCATCAGCTTCGTGGGTTCCACGCCGATTGCGAAGTACATCTACGCGCAGGGCGCGGCGCACGGAAAGCGCGTGCAGTGCCAGGGCGGCGCGAAAAATCATGTTCTCGTATTGGACGACGCCGATCTCGATACTTCCACGCGCATCATCAGCGACAGCGCCTTCGGCTGCGCGGGCCAGCGCTGCCTGGCAGTGTCGGTCGCGGTGGTTGTCGGCGACGCGCAGAAAAGTTTTAAGGATTCGATTGTCGGAGCGGCCAACGCCATCAAGGTTGGCGACGGGCTCGACGAATCGGTCACCATGGGTCCAGTCATCACCAAGGAGAGTAAGTCGCGCATCGAAAGCTTGATCGCTAAGGGCGCAAGCGATGGCGCGAAAGTTCTGCTCGACGGCCGCGCGGGAAACGGTTCGGTCAGCGGTTCGGGCAACGGCGGAAATTTCCTGAAGCCCACCATCCTCGACAACGTTCCCGGCAACAGCTCGCTTTCCGATACGGAGATTTTCGGTCCGGTGCTTAGCCTGGTTCCGGCAAAAACGCTCGAGGAAGGTATCGAGATTCTCTCGCGCAGTCCCTACGGCAATATGGCTTCCATCTTCACCAGCAGCGGCGCCGCCGCCCGCAAGTTCCGCTATGAGGTGCCCGCTGGCAACGTGGGGATCAACATCGGCGTGGCCGCGCCCATGGCCTATTTCCCGTTCAGCGGATGGCGCGACAGCTTTCTTGGCGTGCTGCACGGGCAGGGAAGAGACGCCATCGAGTTTTACACCGACAAAAAAATTGTGGTGGAGCGCTGGCCTAAAGCCTGGTCCCGAAAATTTTAAAGAAGTGGCGAGTGACGAGAATTTCGAGCAGCAACCGCGAAAATTCCGCTAGTATTCCTGCGAACGATTCGAATCAACCAATTCGAAACCACTCATTCAAGGAGTTCGTTCTTGGCGAAGACGACTGGAGCGAAATACGTCGCTGAATTTCTACAAGCCTACGGCGTAACCGCCGTATTTTTCGTTCCCACCGTTCTCAGCAAAGCCCTGGCCAGCATGGACGACATGCCCATTAAGCGCGTGCTCACGCACGGCGAAAAGGCCGCTGCGTACATGGCCGATGGTTACGCGCGCGCGACGGGCCGACCGGGAATTTGCGCGGCGCAAGCCATTGGCTCCGCCAATCTTGCCGCAGGTCTGCGCGATCCATTTATGGCGCATAGCCCGGTGATCGCGTTGACTGGCGGACGTCTTGCGCATCAGAAGCACAAATTTAATTATCAGGAAATCGATGACTATCCGCTGTTCAATCAAGTCACCAAAGCTAATTTCCAGGTGGATGCCGCCAGCCGGTTGCCCGATCTGCTGCGTCAAGCATTTCGCGAGGCCACATCCGGCACGCCGGGACCTGTGAATCTGCAGCTTGCCGGAAAAGAAGCGGACATCGAGCGAGAGACCATCGATGCCGAACTTATTGTCGAGAAAAACTACACGGAAGTTCCGGCGCATCGACCAAGCCCGGAACCGGAGTTGGTGCGGCAAGCGCTCGAGCATTTGAAAAAAGCGCAGCGGCCAGTGATGGTTGTTGGCGGCGGAGCGCAGTGGTCTGGCGCGCGTGCGGAAGTACTGAAATTTGCGGAAGCGCTTTCGTTGCCGATGGCAACGACGCTCAATGCGTACGCGCTGGTGCCGGAGAATCATCCGCTCTATATCGGCGTGCCGGGCACCTACTCGCGCTCCTGCACGAACAAGATTCTATCGCGCGCAGATTTGGTGCTGTACGTCGGCAGCCAGACCGGCGGGATGACCACGCATTTCTGGCGCATTCCGCCAGCAGGTACGCCGATGATTCAAATCGGCATCGATGCAAGCGACCTCGGACGAAACTATTCCAACGCGGTTTCACTCCTGGGCGACGCCAAGACGACGCTGCAAATGCTTTCGTCAGATGGGACGGGACAAACGCAGCGGTCTGCGTGGGTTAGCGAAGTTCAAAAGCAAGTGAAGGCGTGGCGTGAAGAAGTGCAGCCCATGCGCGAATCCGATGCGGTGCCGATGCGGCCCGAGCGCATCCTGAAGGAGCTTGGCGACTGCCTGCCTGAGAATGCCATTGTGGTGTGCGACACAGGGCACGCGGGCATGTGGTCGTCGCAGCAGCTCTGGGTGAACAGCCCTCGATGGGATTTCATGCGCGCGGCAGGTTCGCTGGGATGGGCATTTCCGGCGTCGATTGGCGCAAAATGCGGAGCGCCGGACCGTCCAGTAGTGTGCTTCACGGGCGACGGCGGTTTCTGGTATCACCTGCAGGAACTGGAGACAGCGGTGCGCTGCGGGATTCCCACAGTGACGTGCGTGAACAATAACAATTCGCTGAACCAGGAAACGTCGATCTTCAAAGCTGCCTATGATGGCAATCCGTCCGCCAAGCAGGGAGAGATGTGGCACTTCTCGCAAGTAAATTTTGCGAAGATTGCCGAAGACTTCGGCGCGGTAGGCATCCGCGTGGAGAAGCCGGCGGAACTGCGTCCCGCGCTGGATCGCGCGCTTTCCAGTGGCAAGCCGGCGGTCATCGACGTTATCAGTGACATTCAGGCGCTGGCCCCGACGGCGTGGCAAGGCTAGCGCTAAGCCGATCGATTGTGTCGTTGCTGTATCTTCGTTGCTGCGGCAG
>CAVUBX010000005.1:0-3429286 GCA_963739935.1 uncultured Acidobacteriota bacterium | reverse complement strand
AAATCCGAGGCGATCCATGAAGCGTGCGGCCTCAAAACACGCGGCGTCCCGGCTAGACCCGCGGTCATATTACGAACTGCGAGGGGGGGATCTTTAAAGCGGGACGGTTGGCGGTGTCAGCAATGCGGATACTGGATCTCCAGGTTCACCACATCAAATGGCGCAGCCAACTAGGCGATGATGCCAATGAAAATCTAATCACCTTGTGTGTCACCTGCCATCGTCACATTCACCGCCAAGCCCGCGCATTTTCCGCCACTGAAATGAACGAAGGAATCGAAACCCTCCGGAGTCCGCCAGAACACACAGGAATGCTGGAGGAGGACAGTTCTGAATCACTCGAGAGCGAGCGCTGGGGAATCTCAACTGTGGGTTCGAATCCCACCCTCTCAGCCTTTTACCATTTGCTCTGGTTCGTCAAATAACGCTTTTTGCACGATCATCGGTCAAGTTCTGAACTCAAACGTGCGATGAGTGATTCTAGGCGGAGACGGGGAAAGCCATGGCGCTGGATGCGGCGAGCTTCGGCAAATCCCAGAAATCCTCGCGGCTGCCGAGAAGCTCCACGCCGATGTGGCGGCGGCCTTCGGAATCAAAGCGCGAATAGACCACGCGCGCTTCCACGCGAGTGGCTCTATCGCGCCGGCACAGCACGACGGTGCCGTTGATTTCAACCGAATGGCGGCAAACGAAGCCCGCGCCGTGCAAGCTCACGGTGGACGTCCAAGTTTCCTCTTCCCAGGTGTGGCGCGGATCTTCCCTGCGCAGCCATACCGGAACGCAGGCCTCCAGCCGCGGGCTGCGCCGCAGATTTTTCCCCAGTTGCGCGGCTCGGCGAAGCACGTCTTTCAGGAGGGTCTGATCCTGCACCGAGCCGGACTGTGCGTCGCAGAGGAGTTGCGCCTGCTCGGCGCGATCGGTGAGCAATTTCTTCAGCACAGAGATCGAAAAAGAGTCGACTGGCTTTTGCTTCAAGGCAGGCGCCGAACCCTTCCATTTCCTGCACGAAGCCAGATTAGCGGTGGCGGAATCAACGGACGATTTCAGCGCAGCCTGCAACTCCTCGCGGGCCACATCGACGCGCTCGCGGATGATCATTTCGAATTGCTTTTCGAAGCCGTTGAGATGCGGTCGACGCCTTCACCGCGCGAGGGGAACGCAACGCTACGAGGTGATCTACCGAAGCGACGAGGACGCGCTGACACGCGCGATCATCGAGCTGGCTAGCGAGTACGGTCGCTATGGCTACCGTCGGATCACGGTCAAACTGCGAGAAGCGGGCTGGCCGGTGGGCAAGGATCGAGTGCAGAGGATCTGGCGGCGGCCGGGTTGAGAGTGCCGCAGAAACAAAGGTCGCGAGGGAGGTTGTGGTTCGACGATGGATCGTGTGTGAGACTGCGGCCCGAACGGGCGAATCAGGTGTGTAGCTACGATTTCGTGAAAGCCATGACCCACGATGGAAGGAGTCTGCGGCTGCTGTTGCTGATCGATGAATACCCCCGGGAGTGTTTGACGATCCGCGTGGCCAGACGGTTGGGGGCCAGGAGGTGATCGAGACGGTGGCGGACGTGATGCTGCGGAGAGGAATCCGCGAATACGTCCGTCAACGGAACCGAGTTCGTTTCTCAGGAGCTCAGGAATTGGCTGGGAAATTTGGGAACAGGCAACGCTCTACATTGAGCCAGGAAATCCTTGGGAGAACGGTTACTGCGAAAGTTTCAATGGCAAGCTGCGCGACGAGTGTCTGAATGGAGAGATTTTCTATTCACTTCGGGAGGCGCAGATCGTGATCAAGAAGTGGCGCGTGGAATACAACACCAGGCGTCGTACTCGGCGCTGGGCTATAGGCCTCCGCGCCGGCTGCGTTCGCGCCGCAAATGGCGGCCCTCCGGTCGCCAGCCGCCATTGGCACCCCTGTCCAATGAGATTTTGATGTAGACTCTCTCATTCACCGTGGTACAAAAAAGTCGGTCCGGTCACTGCGCGCGGCTGTAATCAATTTGAAACGGACTTTTCGCTGGCGAAAAGAATCACCACCTTTACCTAGCGGCTCGACCTGCAGTCTCGTCCGCAGTTTTTCAACATCTTCAACCGCACCAACTTCGACACGCCTAACAATCTTTCGACGATGCTGAGGGCACATAACGTGCTTCGAGACCACTGCCGGTTTTGTTGCATCCGGCTGCCCAACGCCACTCCCGGACGCGGCCACTTGCCGCTTGGTGCCGCAGCTCGTTCGAGCGCTACAGATATTTCTGTATGACCGAAATCGCACTCTAAATTTGGCGTAATCCTCTTCATTTCGCCGCGCCTTCAACGGAGCAGTATGTTACGATGCGGACCCGGATAGTCCCCATGCGATTCAGCGTTCTGATCCCAGTCTATAACGGCGAAAAGTACCTCGCTCAAACCCTCGATTCGGTCCTCGCGCAGACCTTCACCGATTTTGAAGTCCTGGTCGTCGACGACGGCTCCGATGATCGCACTCTCGAAATTCTGGAAAGCTACGGATCGAGAATTCGAACATTTCGAGTTCCGCACGGTGGCCCGGAACTCGCGCGAAATCGCGCTCTGGCGTACACCTGCGGCGAGTATTTGGCCTTCCTCGATGCCGACGATCTGTTCTACCCACATACGCTGGCAACCTACGACGCGCTGATTCGCGAACACAATCCGCCGATGATGATCGGCTCTCGTGCCGTCTTTAGCGGCAATGAACCCATGCCCCCCTGCAATGCCCAGCCAGTGACCGTTTTTGTGCGCCAGGATTTTCTCCAAAAGCGAATCGACATGGGCACCTCGATGAGTATGATCGTGATTCGCCGTTCCGCGTTTGAGGAGATCGGGGGCACCAGAAACTGCTCGCCGGAAAGCTGGCACCTAAATGATTTTCACCTGTTTCTCAAAGCCGCTACCTTGAGTCCGTGCGTCGTCGTCCGCTCGCCGGCAACCGTGGCCTACCGCTATCATGACGCCAATTGCCACCGCAACGCCGAAGCCATGGTAAATTCCATCCTCTCACTCATTGTCCTGGAAAAGCGTGGCGAGTTCCCCGGCGGGGAAGCGCGGCGCAAAGAGCGCTACTTCTGGATCGGCAACGTCGCCTGGCACTGGCTGCGAAGACTCGTGGCCTCCGGTCAATGGAAACTTGCCGCGCGCCTGTGCCTGCATGGCGCCCCCATGCTCTCTCTCGCCATTTCCAAGAAAGTGCGCGCGCGCATCAGGCCCGAGCGAACCCCGGAGCGCCGCGAAGCCCTCGCCGACTAATAGTCTCGGTGAACATTATGGTGCGGAACGTACCCCAGTGATCACACTCGTGGAGCATGCCGAATAAGCTTCCTTTCTCGCGAACTCTCCTGCTGATCGGACGCGGGGGGACAATCTGCGTAGCGCCCATGGTTCTTTTACGATTGTTCATTGCCCTTTTTGTAACTCGCTTTCTTGGCTAGCCGCACAGTATCCCCCTGATCGCGCCATGATCAATCTCAATACGCTCAAGAAGCATCTGAGACTGTTGAAAAAATAGTTGATGAAAAAAAGACAAGGGACGCGGCTGGAGTTTTTTCGATCAGTTCGGATGCGTTTCAAATCTTGCATCCGCACACTCTGTGTTCCCGTGACCTCAGCATGTGCGGAGTGCTGGCGATTGGTTTTGAACGAGGTGTTGTACCAACCTTTTTAGATTCTGAGCCGCTGCCGCGAGGTGGAACTGCTCTGCGACATTCCACAGTCGTCCGCAACCGCACGCGGCGCAGCTTGATCTGCTGTTTGAGCTCGGCGAACAAGGCTTCCACTTTGTAGCGCGCTCGCTGCGACTGCTTATAGTCCGGCGTCCCGGCCAACGCACGAACTATCTGTCGCGCTGGCTCGCGCCAATGAACAAACAATTTCCGAAATGGACCTGTGGTACATAACTTCTTTTGGGGACAGCCTTGGCATTGTGCTTCCGTGGAGCAATAGGCATAGCCCTGACTGCTGCGCTTTTCACCGCGATAGTGCAGCGCGTTTACCTTCCGGACAATAGTAGGCATTTTCCTTGGGCTCGTAGCGGAAGGCGTCTCGGGTGAACTGTCCTCGTGTTTGGTGACGACGATCGATGACCGGAATATGGGGCTGAATGTTGCGCTCCAACAACCACGCCAGAAACTCTCCGCTTCCGTAAGCTTTATCTGCCGCCAGATTCTGTGGGCGTACTCCGAGCTGTGCTCACATGCTCGATCATTCGTCGCGCGGCCAATACTTCTTGGCAAAAGCGCGCCGGTGTTGCATCGACCGAGAAAATGATTCGGCTGGTCGTATCGACCAGGTAGTTGTCGTAGTATCCGAGCGTCGCTGGTCCACTTTTGACGGCCCACGCAGCATCTGGATCAGTGCTCGATACCGTTTCTTGCAGCGTATCGGGCTCTCTTCTCGATCAGCCACGGGGTTCTGCCGCTCCAGTTCGGTCAGATACTCCTGAACCGTTCGTGAGATCTGTGCCACCTCGACCAATTTCTCCCGTGGAACTCGACTTTGATTGCTGGCATTGGCGCCCACCAAGCGTCCCGTCCACCGCGAGGTTCCGGCCCTCTACCAGACCCAGCCTGCTAGACAGCGCTGCACGATCTCCTCAAATACCTTTCGAAATACTCCAGCACTGCCGAAATCGGCCGTGCCGGTTCTTGGAGAACGTCGAGTGGTCGGGAATCTCATTCTCAAAACCCAGCCGAGTGAACCAGCGATAGGCTAGATGCATTCGCACTTCTTCCAGCAAGCGCCGCTCGCTGGTGATTCCATAGAGATAGCCGACCAGCAACAGACGCAACAGCACTTCCGGATCGATCGAGGGTCGGCCCGTCGGACTGTAGAAATCCTTAAGCTGTTCTCGCACAAAGCTGAAATCAATGTGGCGATCAATAAGGCGCAACAAGTGATCTTCGGGAATCTGTTCTTTCAAGCGAAAGTAGTAAAACAGCGATTCCGTGCGCGGCTGCTGACCCATCATCGGCGGTGTTCCTCCTGCAATGCTCAGTAGCACAACAGGGGCTAGTCACCGCAAATAAAATCGAAGCGGACTTTTTCAACAGACTCATCTGTTTTCGGAACGCAAAAACCTCCCGATCCTAACCCGCGAGTCCTCGGGATACTCGGTCTTCAGCCAGCCGGAAAACTGATCGGGCGACCATTCCAGGATCGGTTTACTCGCAACGCTCTCGCAACCTCTGGTGGAGGGCAAGAAGGCACTTCTTGGACCACAACGCCGACTCCCAGGCTTGGTCATTCGCCCCTGCGCTCGCTAGTAACAACAAACAGCGAATCGAGTGCGGGGCTTGTCAAAGGCGCGCCCAATCTCAGCTTTAGAAAGCAGACTTATATCAGATGGTGTGGCATCGACCTATTGAGACCACCACGATTATCGGTCTGAACGTCCGATGAGTGATTCTAGGCGGAAACGGGGAGGGCCATGGCGCTGGACGCGGCGAGCTTCGGCAAATCCCAGAAATCTTCGCGGCTTCCGAGCAGCTCAACGCCGATGTGGCGGCGGCCTTCGGCATCCAAGCGCGAATAGACCACCCGCGCTTCCACGCGCGTGCCTCTATCGCGGCGGCACAGCACGACGGTGCCGTTGATTTCAACGGAATGGCGGCAAACAAAGCCAGCGCCGTGCAGGCTCACGGTGGAGGTCCAGGTTTCCTCTTCCCAGGTGTGGCGCGGATCTTCCCTGCGCAGCCATACCGGCACGCATGCTTCCAGGCGAGGGCTGCGCCGCAGATTCTTCCCCAGTTGCGCGGCTCGGCGAAGCACGTCTTTCAGGCGGGTCTGGTCCTGCACCGAACCGGACTGCGCGTCGCAGAGCATTTGCGCCTGCTCGGCGCAATCGGTGAGCAATTTCTTCAACGCAGAGATCGAAAAAGAGTCGACGGGCTTCTGCTTCAGGCAGGCGCCGAGTTCTTCCAGCTCCTGCAATGCGGCCGGCGCGAAATGAATGGCGCAATAGGCCTGGCTTTCAATAACGGTGGCCACCATGTGGCGGCATCCTTCAAACGAGCACTGGCTGGCTTTCAGCGCGAGCCGCACTTCGGGCCACGCGTATTCGGTGTGCATCGCTCCCATCCCAAGCGCCCTGCCCAGGGCGAACCAGATTAACGACGGAACTTAGTCTGCTGAATTCTTTCCCACGCCCCGCGCAGCTTCGGCAAGGGCGCTGCTCATCGATTCCAGATGCGTGCGGCTGTGCTCGCTCAACTGCGAAGCAAACTCGCGCGAGCTTTCGGCGGCTTTGGCCTTGATGTCGGCAAGCGCCGATTCCAGCGATTCGAAAGCCTGCTTCACGCGCGCCTGCGACTCAGCCTGCTGCTGCTGCGCTACTGAGGCTACGTTCGCGGTGGCGGAATCAACGGACGACTTCAGTGCGGACTGCAGTTCCTCGCGGGCCACGTCGACGCGCTCGCGGATGATCATTTCGAACTGCTTCTCGAATCCGTTGCAAATCTCCTCGATCTTGGCCGAGGAACGGGCGACGCTTTGCTCGAGAGAGCCTTCGAGCTGCTCGTGCTGCTTTTCGATGGAGGTCTCGATCTGCTCGCGGTGCTTGGAAAGCTCGGCAATCGTTTCCTTGGCGTGGTCGATGACCGGAGCGGACTGTTCCTTGAGCTTGGAGATGATGCGGTCCACACCTTCACCGCGCGAGGATTCCAGTCCGCGCTGCAAGCGGTCAAGCGCGTTTGCGGAAAGCGATTGTGCCAGCGTGTCGAGTTCCCTGCTGCGTTCTTCGACGCGCTCGAGGGCGCGGGCAATATCGGATTCAAGGCGCTTGGACCAGACGGCATGAAGGGTTTTCGCGGCCTCCTGGCTGGCCTTGTTGAGTTGCTTGAGAGTCTGCTCGATCCAGGGAGCGGTTTGGGCGGAGGCGACTTCGGCAAGCGCGATTTTGGCTTCGTCGCGCAGATTGTGGCGAACGTCTTCCATGGTGACGTTGGCCTGTTCGCGAACGGCAGTGGCGGCGGCATCGAAAAGCATTCGTTCCATCTGCTGATGGAAATCGCCCATGACCAAGCCGGCTGGCTGCTGGGTCGCCTGGACGGCCGGGCGCGTGACAACGGCTGAGCCGATGGGAGATCCAACGGAGGAGCCATTCCCCGACTTGGCGGCGACGGTCGCCTTGGGCGCGTCAGCCTTGAGAACGGCGAACGGCTTGGATTTGCCGTTTCCGGAGGACGATGAAATTTGGGATTCGCAGAAGGTGAGCCAATCCTGGGGAGGCGTGTCGATGCCCCAGATGTTGCCGGGATTTTCAAGCTCAATGGCGGTTTCAAACACGCCGCTCGTGTCCATGGGGCGCTTGACCCATTTCACCAGGCCGCGCGCGGAGACGGACTCGCCCTTTTCCTTACGCGGAAACTCCAGCATGACCCAGGAGTTGGTAAGCACGTCGTGCTTGGATTCGTACTTGCAGCCATGCGCGTTGACGGTAACGGTGGAAACATCTTCGCGATAGGGGCCACGGTAAGAATCAACGCCCATGACGGTGACGGGAACGGCGGTGTTGAGGCGCGTGCTGCGCCGCAGAGGCCGAACCAAGTCGTTGACAGCGGAGGTTGTTGACATGGTTTTCTCTTCCTTACGCTGAGTGCTTTCAGGATAAAAGAAACAGCGACTCGCAAGAGTATCAAATTGAGGGCCTGTGTTAATGGGGTTACTAATGGGCCGGATGCATACCGCCGCGGGCGCTATTTGGGGCCGGCCTCGGAGGGGCAGGCGCATTGGCCGTAAGTGGCTGCGTCCCAATCGGTCTGCGCGCAGGAATAGTAACGCCAGTCCTGCATGGAGACGGGAATGGACGAGTTGGCGCGCCCGCTGTAGATGTGCATGATTCGGGCGCGGATAGCGCCACTGGAGCGAACCAAGAGGGCCACGGCTTGCAGGCTTGAGGGACTGTAGTCGGGAAAATGCGATGCTTCGCGAAAATCGTAGGCGACCTTCCAGGTGCCCTTGACGCCATCGGCCGAGGGAACGTCGCGCTCGTAATCGGCGGCGTAGTCGACCATGGCGCCCGATTTTTTGTCATAGACACCGATGTCGAAGCCCGGCGGGCTGTGATGATCGCGACTGATGCCTGGCGCGATGTGAACCTGAAAATAGGGCATTCCCTGTTGATCGGCCAGGACGCGGAAATCGTCGATGTGGGTGTGGCCGGCGTACGCGTCGCGAAGAACATCTTTATGAGCGGCAACGATCGATAAGAAAGAATCCTCCGCGGACTTCTTGAAAAAAAAGGCCGGCGTAGCGCAATGGCCTGGTTTGGACGAGGCGTTGCCGTCGATTCCAGGCGGAATGTGCATGAGCAATGCAGCAAAATGATGCTCGAGACGAACGCGATCAAGCTGCCCGGAAAGCCAGGTGAGTTCGGTGGTGTCAGCATCGCCAAACGGAACCGGGCTGGGATGGCTGGACCAAGGCGCGGTGTTCAAGACGATGAAGTCGAAGTCCGGCACAGTGGGGTGCGGCACGACGTAATAGCCGGCGGCGAGAAAATCCCTTTTCGCGGGTGCCTGCCGCGGCAGAGTTTTCCATTCCTTGTCCATGGCGGCCAGCAAAGAAGCGCCTTGCGGCGCATAATCGTCGATAGCGGAATCGTTGTTCCCGAAAGCAAAATAAACCGGAAGTGACGGGAAGGCCCGCTGAATCGAACGGCTGACGAAGACCATGGTCTTGAGGACGAATTCCTCGTAACCGGAGGCGTCCGGGCGGGCATAGTGGCGGTATTTTTGCAGGAAATTGTGCCCGAGAAAGTCACCAGGCATGAGCACGTAGTCGTAATGCACGCCGGAATTCGCGGGCGGCATCGAGCGCCGAGGAAAAAAGCGCGAAATTGGTGTCCGCGCCATCCGGGGCGGGAGATTGATTCGGCTGCGATTCGAAAATGGAAGGCCATCGATCGGGAGGCGCGTCGAGTAACTGCTGAAGCACGTGCGGATCGGTCCCGGTGAATGGATCGAAATGTATGTCAGAAAGAATCAGAAAAGCGCCTTCGCCGGATCCCAGCGAAATTTCCGGGCGCGTTGCCTGCGGGCTGGGAGCGCGCGAATTCAGTTTGACGGCGCCAAAACCAAAAAAAACAGAGAAGAAGCGCCGCGAGGGCGAGCCTGCGCATGAATTCTATCGTGAGGGTTTAAAGAGCAGGAATCAACCGGAGATCAATTGAGAATTGCGGGGAAAATCCAGCGGCTTCGCGACCACCTAGCGCGTCAACACGAAGATTGAGCGCGAAGATTGATCGCAAAGCCGCCTTTGATATTTCAAGCCGGGGCTAAAGCTTCGCCGCAAGAACGTCGATTTTTTCGATCCTGGGAGGCTCGGCCAGCAGTTCGGGAGCGCGAGCCATCAGCGCGGCGGCCACTTTTCCGTTGAGGTGAGCCTGGCGGCCGGCCTCATCGGGAAAAGCGTCGAATATCCCGAACGTAGTGGGGCCCATGCGAATGCCAAACCACGCCACCGTGGCTGGCTCCTGCTGCACCAGTGGTAGTCCGTCCTTCAGAAATTTCTCCACTTCCGCTTCTTTTCCCGGCTTTGCTTCCAATTTAACGTATAAGGCGACTTTGGCCATTTCAATGGCTCCTTTGGAAATAAGTGACGCAAGATAGGTTACATCATCGAAAATGCAGGAAGCGGAGAAAAGGATTGTGGAAAAATCGGGCACGCTTCGATAGAAAACCGCGCGAAAGGGTTTAGTCCGCAGCGACACTTTGAAACAAACGCCGCAGGCGTGCGGAGAGCTCGGTGGCGAGATGACCCACGTTGGGTTCGGTGAGAATGTTCTGCTGATGGCCGGGAATCTCGCAGATGTCGAGGTTGCCGGTAATCACATTTTTCCAACCGAGAGACTGGTCTGCGACGAGGCCGGTCAACTGCTTGGCGGCGCGGAACAAAATGACGTTGCCGCGGTATGGACGCACCTGGTATTGCTCGGCCATGCGGTCATGCTCGCGAGTGAGCGACTCGAGGATATAAGGCATGGGCCGAGTTTTCTTAGAAGCGCCCCCGGTTTCTGTTCCGTTGCCACGCACTTTATCAAGCGCGATAGCGGTGCGAGCCCAAGCCTTCGCAAACCCGTAATCGAACCGCTCGTGGAGATAGCTACTCCCGCGGTAGGCCAGGTTCTCGCGCTCCAGGTCGATGCGCTTGGTCGCACGATACCAGGCGCGCTGAAAACGCGTGGTGTTCGACCCGAACTGGGCAGCATCCGGATGCATGGTTTGCAGGAGAACCACCGCGGAGACATCCTCTCCAGCGGCAGTGAGTTGCCGGGCGGCCTCGAGCGCGAGCAAACCTCCAAAGCAAAATCCGCCAAGCAAATAGGGCCCGCGGGGCTGTAGCGTCCGGATTTCCTGCAAGTAGATGGCGGTGATCTTCTCAATCGACTGGCTCTTCTGAATGCGGCCATCGAGGCCGAGAGCCTGCACGCCATAAACCGGTTGATCGGGGTCCAACAGGTTCGCCAGCGGATAGTACTCAAGAACATTGCCCCCGTGGCTGTGCATCAGGAATAGAGGAGGCCGCGAGCCACCGGCCTTGATGCGGACCAGGGAAGACCAGGAGGGACTCTTTTCGGGCATACGCAGCACGTCCGCGAGATCGGCCACCGTGGGAGATTGCAACAGAGTGGCCAGCGGCAAGCGACGCTTAAATTGCTTCTCGATTTCCACGATGATGCGCAGCGCGAGCAGGGAATGCCCACCCAGTGCGAAGAAATCGTCGCTGGCGCCGACGCGATCCACTTTCAGCACCTTTGACCACAACTGAGCCAAGGTTTGCTCGGTTCCGTCGCGAGGAGCAATGAACTGGCCGCCGACATCGATACGCGTGTGCTCGGGTGAAGGAAGAGCTTTGCGATCGATTTTGCCGTTGGCAGTAAGCGGAAGCTTTTCCATACGCACGAAAGCGGATGGAATCATGTAGTCTGGCAAATCCTTTTTCAGGTGATTGCGAAGATCGGTGACGTCGGGCGATGAGCCGGGCCGCGCTTCGAAATAGGCCACCAGAATTTTGTCGCCGTTGCCGGAATCGCGCGCAGCCACCACGCCCTGAGCAATTGCCTCGTGGCGCGAAAGCACCGCTTCGATTTCACCCAGCTCAATGCGGAAGCCGCGGATTTTGACCTGATTGTCGACGCGGCCGAGACATTCCAAGCTGCCGTCCGGCAGCCAGCGGGCGAGGTCGCCGGTGCGATAGAGGCGGGCGTGCGATTCGAACGGACTCTCAATGAAGCGTTCGCGAGTGAGCTCGTCGCGGCGCAAGTAGCCGTTGGCCACGCCCGCACCGCCAATGTAAAGCTCGCCAATGGCCCCTTGCGGAAGGAGATTCCGATGCGCATCCAGCACGAACACTTGGGTGTTGCCGATGGGATGCCCTATGGGCACGGAATCTGCAACATCGGTGACTTTGTGGACTGTGGACCAAACCGTGGTTTCCGTAGGTCCGTACATGTTCCACAACTCAGCGCAGCGCGGCAGGAGCTGCACGGCGAGCTCGGCCGGAAATGCTTCGCCTCCGCAGAGAATCTTCAGTCTGGGTGAACCGTTCCATCCCGCGTCAATGAGCGAGCGCCACGTAGCCGGAGTGGCTTGCATCACCGTACAGGCTGATTCCCGGATGCGCTGCATGAGCTGTGCCGGATCGTGCGTTTCCTCGCGCGTGGCGATAACCAGCTTGCCGCCGGTAATCAGCGGAAGATACAGCTCGAGGCCGGCAATATCGAAGGAAAGCGTGGTGACGGCCAGCAGGATGTCGTCTGACGAAAAACCCGGCTCGCCGCGCACGGACAGCAGGAAATTGACGATGGCCGAGTGCGGAATCTCGACACCCTTGGGCTTGCCGGTCGAGCCGGAGGTGTAGAGAACATAGGCGAGTTGCCCGGCGTTGACTTTAAAGGGCGCCAGCGCGCGACTTTCTTTCGTGATTTTGCCAGCGTCGGAATCGAGGCGCACGACGATTTCCGGGCGCACCGCAAGTGAATCGTCGAGACGGCGGTGCGTGAGCAGCACGCGAATCCGGCTGTCCTCAACCATGTGCGCGATGCGATTCCGCGGAAATGACGGGTCGAGCGGCACATACGCGCCACCCGCTTTCAGAATCGCGAGCAGCGCGACCACCATTTCGCTGGAGCGCTCGAGCAGCACGCCCACCAGCGATTCGGCGCCAACGCCACACGTCTTCAGATAATTCGCAAGCTGATTGGCGCGCTCGTCGAGTTCCCGATACGAGATTTGCCGGTTTTCGAAGGAGACTGCGATGCGATTCGGCGTCTTTTTCGCCTGGATCTCGAACAGCTGGTGCAGACCGTAATCTTTTTCCGCATAGCTGACCTCCGTCTGGTTCAGTTCTTCCAGCAGATGACGGCGTTCGTCCGCAGCGAGCAAGGGAAGCGCCGCGACGGATTCGTCCGGATTGCGCGCGATCGACTCCAGCAAAGTTTCATAATTCTTGAGAAGACGCTGAATAGTGGCCGGTTGGAAGAGATCGGTGCTGTACTCAATCAGCCCCTCGAACCCCTCTGGGGTTTCCGACATGAAAAGTGTGAGATCGAACTTCGAAGTGCCCGTCTCAAGCTTTTGAATGCCAGCCAGTCGCGAAGCCTGCGACACCGCCTCGGCGTTCTGCAAAATGAACATGACCTGGATCAGCGGGGAATGGCTGGGATCGCGATCCGGCGACAGTTCCGCCACTAAATTCCCGAACGGAAAATCCTGGTGGGCGTACGCACCGAGCGCCTTTTCGCGCACTTGCCGCAACAGCGAGCGGAAGCTGACGTTGTCGTCAAACTGGCCGCGCAGCACGATGGTATTCAGGAAAAATCCTACGAGCTCTTCCGTTTCGCTCAGTGTGCGGCCCGAAATCGGACTCCCCACCAGAATGTCCGGCTGGCCGGTGTAGCGATTGACCAAAGCCATGAACGTGGCCATAAAAATCATGAACAGCGTGGCTTTTTCCTCGCGGGCGAGCGCCCTGACGGGCTCCGATAATTCCACCGGAGAATTTCATGGACATGGCCGCGCCACGGAAACTTTGCACCGCGGGACGCGGCTTGTCGGTGGCCAGATCAAGAACGGTAGGAGCGCCCGCTAGCTGAGCCTTCCAGTAGGAGGCCTGGCGGTCGAGAATTTCGCCGGTGAGAAATTCGCGCTGCCAGGCGGCAAAGTCGGCGTATTGAATCGGCAACGGCAGGAGCGGGGCAGGCCGCTGCTGCGCAAGCGCGCCGTAAATTCTGTGCAGATCGCGATGCAACACCTCCATCGACCACTCATCGGCCACGATGTGATGGAGCGCCAGCAGCAATAAATATTCCTGCTGGCCGAGATGCGCGAGTGTGGCGCGGAAAAGCGGCGGCTTGGCCAGATCGAAGGCTTTACGCCCCTGTTCACGAGCAATGCGCGTCCATACAAATTCCTTTTCGGCGGCAGGCAGCGCGCTCAGGTCGACTTCGCGCAGCGACAACTCGATCGACGGCTGCGCCATCTGAACCGGATCGCCTTCGCTTTCCGAAAAAGCAGTGCGCAGGATTTCATGGCGGTTGACGAGCTCGGCAAAAGCACGCTTGATCAATGATGCATCGGAAACGTGCGCGAACTCGATGATATCCACAATGTTGTAGACCGGGCTGCCCGAAGCAAGCTGGTCGAGAAACCAGAGGCGCTCCTGCGCGAAAGAAAGCGGACTCGGGCCCGTGCCCTGGCGGCGCGGAATTTTCTGAATCGCGGCGCTTTTTGTTTGGGCGATTTCCTGGTCGATTATTTGCGCGAGCGCGGCGATGGTGGCGTTCGCGAAAAAAATCCGCGGCGACAGATCGACCTGAAACTGGTCGCGAATGCGCGACACAACACGAATCGCCAGCAGCGAGTGACCGCCAATATCGAAGAAGTTGCTTTCGATTCCCACTTTTGGCAGCTTCAAAATCTCGCACCAGATTGCCGCAAGGGCTTTTTCTCTTTCGCTACGCGGCTCGACGAAATTCCGGGCGGAAGGCGCGGTACCGGAGGATGGCAAAGGCAGAGATTTGCGATTGATCTTGCCGCTGGAAGTGAGCGGGAACTTCTCCAGCAAAACGAAGGACGAGGGCACCATGTAATCCGGAAGGGATTGCTTGAGATGCCTCCGCAAGCTTTCGGCGTCCGGCATGGCGCCCGTTTTCGGAACGATGTAGGCAACTAATTGCTTTTGTCCCGGCTCATCTTCCCGGGCAACGGCCACGCACTCGCGAACCGCATCCAACCGCTGAAGCGCCGCTTCAATTTCGCCGAGCTCGATGCGGAACCCGCGAATTTTCACCTGGTGATCGGCACGGCCTAAATATTCGATGTTGCCGTCGGAAAGATAACGGACCAGATCTCCCGTTTTGTACAGGCGCGCATCCGGCTGCGAGGAAATCTGTTGCGATGAGATTTGCCGTGATGAAAACGGATCGGCAATGAACCGCTCCGCCGTCAGCTCCGGCCGATTCAAATAACCGCGAGCCACTTGCACTCCACCGATGTGCAGCTCTCCTGAAACGCCAATCGGCGTAGGGTTCATGTAGCTGTCGAGCACGTAGATTTGCGTGTTGGCGATGGGCTTGCCGATGGGAACCGTGGAAAATTGGCTGCCTTTCCGGCACGGCCAGTGAGTCACATCCACTGCCGCTTCGGTGGGGCCGTAGAGATTGTGTAGTTCGGCCTTTGGTAGGCGTTCGAAAAAGCGCTGCTGCGCGGCCATTGTCAGAGCTTCACCGCTGCAAATCACGCGCTCGATGGACGCAAGGCTTTCCACGCCGCGGGCGTCGAGAAAAACCTCCAACATCGATGGAACGAAGTGCAGCGTGGTAATGCGCTCGGAGGCGATGGTGGAAACCAGGTAATCCGGATCTTTGTGCCCTTCCGGCCTGGCCATCACCAGGCACGCTCCCGTCATCAGCGGCCAGAAAAATTCCCAGACGGACACATCGAAGGTGAAGGGGGTTTTCTGAAGCACGCGATCGGTGCGTCCGATCTGGAAAGCGTCCTGCATCCAGAGCAGCCGGTTCACAATTCCGCGATGGATATTGATGACGCCCTTTGGCAGGCCTGTCGATCCGGAAGTGTAGATCACGTAGGCCGAGTTTCCCGGATTCGTCAGCCGCTCGGGATTTGTTTCAGGCTGCGATGAAATTTCGCGCCATTGCGTGTCCAAGGCGAGAGCGGCGCAGGATTTTGGCAACCGGCTGGCGAATCGCTGTTGGGTCAGGACGACGGGCGCTTGCACTTCACCGAGCAGCAATGCCAAGCGCTCTTCCGGATTCCACGGATCGATTGGCACATACGCGCCGCCGGCTTTGATGATTCCGAGAAGCGCGACCACCATTTCAAGCGAGCGTTCCGCAACGACAGCCACCAGCTTTTCCGGTCCAACGCCGCGGCCGCGCAGATAATGTGCAAGCTGATTGGCTCTCGCATTCAATTGGCGATAGGTGAGCGTTTCGCCCTCGAACGCAAGCGCCGGAGCGTCCGGAGTTCGCTCCACCTGCTGGTCAATAAATTCGAAGAGGCAGCGTTCGAGCGGGTATTGCACTTCCGTGCTGTTCCAATCGAGCGTGATCTCTTTTCGTTCCTGCGCCGTGAGAATAGGAAGCTTGTCCAACACTTCGGCGGGGCCGGCGGCCATTCCCGCGAGCAACGTCTCGAAATGTCCGAGCCAGCGGTCGATGGTGGACTGTTCAAAAAGGTCGCTGTTGTAGTCGCATTCGAGAACCAGACCCGAGGGACCTTCCACGAAATTGAAAAAAAGGTCGAAATGCAGACGCGCGCTTGGGATTGCGATCGCAGCTAAATTTCAGGCCGGAAAATTCGGATGAGCCGGGGTCTTTGTCGAGATTAAAGAGAACCTCGACCAGCGGCGAGCGTCCCAGATTGCGCGGAATCGACAGATGCTGGAGAAGCGTGCCCAGCGTGCATTCGTAATGGTCGTAAGCGTCCAGTACGCTTTTCTTCACGGCCGCGAGATTCTCCTGGAAGCTGGCGTCGCCGTGCAGGTGCGTGCGAATCGGCAGAAGATTCAGGCAATGCCCCACCAGGCACGTGTCGCCGGTCATAGCCTGGCCCGCGGCGCCAAGGCCGACCACAATGTCTTCCTGGCCCGTCACGCGATAGAGCAAAGTTTTCAGCCCGGCCATCAGCAGGACCACGAGCGTGGTGCGCTGCTGCCCAGCCACGCGCTTCAGCGACTTGTGAAGCGATGAGTCGATGTTGCGCTTGGTGGTGCCGGCACGCGACGAGCGCAGCGCAGGGCGGGAATGGTCCGTCGGCAGATCGAGCGGTGCGGGCAATTCCTTGTACTGCTCGGTCCAATAGGCCACAGCCGCTTTCGCGCCGGCGGTTTCGGGTCCGTTCGCTTCGACGTAATTTCGGAACGAGAGCGGCGCGTCAAGAGCGGGCGCAGCGCGTTTTTTCCCGGCGGAGTAGATCTGCGCGAGTTCGTCGATAAGCAGGCCGCCGGACCAACCATCGCAAATCATGTGGTGCGCGGTCCAGATGACCACGTGGCGATCGGGCGAGAGGCGAACGATCTTGACGCGCAGCAGCGGACCCGTGGCGAGGTTAAAAGGCCGGCGCGTTTCGTCATCTATGAGCTTCTCAAGCTCAGCTTGCCGCTCGGACGCTGGGCGATTGGCAAGGTTGATCAACGGAATTTCGACTTTTGTGCCGGGCTGAACGCGTTGCGCATGTCCGTCCGCGCTGATGCTGGCGAGAAGAATCGGATGGCGACGCAGAATTTGGCGGACCGCAGCGCGGAAGATTTGTGCGTCGAAAGCGCCGATGAAATCGAGGCTAAGGGACTCGTTGTAGGCAATGGCCGCATCGGTAGACATCTGCGCCGCGAGCCAAATTTCGGTTTGCGCTTCGGTAAGCGGAAATTCCGTTTCGAGCGAATCCTGAGCGACAGCGACGGGCGCGAGCGGTTCGAGGGTTTCCGACTCAATGCGATGGCCGTTCGATGGCGTATGCGTTTTGCCAGATGAGCCGTGAGGGTGGCGGCAGGAATTCGCCATCGCGCATCTCGGCCAGGCTTGCGCGCAAGGCTTCGTTGAACCTTGAGAAATCTTCCTCGGAATGAGCAGTGGTCAAAACAAATGCGCGATTTTCCCAAATGTGAATGCCGTGCTCTCGCAAGTAATAGAAAAGCAGCGCGGCGAATTTCTGGTCGTGCGGCAGCCCGAGCTGAATGAGCGAAGTGAACTGCGTGATGTTGTAAGGCGCTTCGAATTCCGCCAGGACCGCGCGCATGTCATTGGCGGCTTGCACAGCGCGACTTGCCAGACGTTGCTGAAGCTGCGGACCAGCTTCCTTCAAATGCGTGAGGACGGCTTTGGCCGCCGCCAGCGCGAGCGGATGGCGCACAAACGTGCCGGCAAAAAAAGTGACGCCGACTTCGGGAAACGAGGTGTCGCCGTACTGCCACTGTCCGCCGTCGAGCGCGTCCATATATTTTGGACTGCCGGCGACGGCGCCGATGGGAAGTCCGCCACCGATAACTTTGCCGTAGGTAGCCAAGTCAGCGCGAACATCGAAATAGGCCTGCGCGCCGCCGGGCTGCAGGCGGAAGCCGGTGACGACCTCGTCGAAGATGAGCGCCGAGCCGGTTTGCTCGGTGACTCGGCGCAACTCGTGCAGAAATTCGCGCGGCTGAAGGTCGAGGCGGCGGCTTTGCACCGGCTCGACCAGGACCGCGGCAATTTCCGAGCCACGGGCGCGAATGATATCGAGCGATTCGGGATTGCCGTAGTCGAGCACGATGACTTCATCGAGCGCGCTCGACGGAATGCCGGGCGCGATTGGCGCGGCGGCGGCTTGTCCATTTTTCTTCAGGGGACGGAAGAGAACTTCATCGAAAATGCCGTGATAAGCGCCGGCGAAGACGGCGATCTTGTCGCGTCCAGTGACGGTGCGCGCCACGCGCGTGGCGGCAAGCACCGCTTCGGACCCCGTGTTGGTGAAACCGACGCGCTCCATGCCGGTAAATTCGCGCAGCAGAGCGGCGACTTCACCTGCGAGCGGCTGAATCGGACCTATCTCGAAGCCGAGCTTCAGTTGCTCTTCCACCGCGCGAACAACGAATGGCGGGCGATGGCCAAACATGCTCGCGCCGAAGCCCATGACGAAATCCACGTATTCGTTCCCGTCGACGTCCCACACGCGCGAGCCATCGGAACGGGTGGTGGAAATGGGATAGACCATTTCCTTCCAGAGGCGATTGAAGCCGGCGACGGAACGAGGATCGGCGAGAACTGGACGGTTTTGCGCGGCCAGCTTTTTCGATTCGGCGGTGCGGCGCGTATAGCGGGCGATTAATTCGTCGAGAGCTTTTGCCTGGCGCGCAGAGAGCGTGCCGGCGCTCTTGTCGATCGGCTTGAAAGGCCCATGCGACTTCATTGGAGCAGATGGAGCGTCAGAGAACGGCTCTGCGGCGGGTGCATGAGCGGGCGGAGCAGCGAAGGCTACCGGTTCGGAGATGGGCGGCGCTGTCGCGTTTGCGGGAGAGGGGGCGCGGCCAAGCATCTGCAAAACTTGGTTCGTCAGATTTTGCTGCTGCAGCAGAAGCTGCTCGAGAACCGAGCGCGTGTCGCCGGTAACGGCACTGGTTGGTGATGACGCGGCGATCGGGAGAGCTGCGGCTTGCAAAGGCGCTGAAACGGGAGCGGCGAACTTGTCCGGCGGAAGCTTCGCGTCGAGATAAGCGGCGATGTCGTCGAGCGAAGACAATTCTTCCATCAACTGGCGGAAAGAAATCGTCACGCCGAATTTCTTCTGGAACAGGTGCGAGGCCTGCGTGAGGAGCAAGCGAATCCAAACCGAGTTCGAGAAGATTCGACGATGTGTCAACCGTCGACAGATCCGAGCCGGAGAGGTCTTGCAGCAACGAGCGCGCAGCGGCGAGAAGGCGCTCTTTGCGCGGCGCAGTCGGTTGCGAAATGGCTCCGGCTTGCTGCGGAACTGAAACAGGGACAGAGATTTCACTCGGCGACGGGTTCGGCGCGACGGCGACCGGCACGGCAGAAACCACGGAAGGCTGCGCAGCCACCGCCGGAGGGGCGGCGTAGTAGCGCGTGAGCTCAAAAGGATAGCTTGGGAGCGTGGTTCGATGGCGCGTTTCGTTGGCAAAGAAGCCGCGCCAGTCGATTTCCACGCCAGCCATCCAGAGGCGACCCAAAGATTCGAGAATCCCCCGCCCTTCCAGCGCGCCTGCAAAAGGCAAAGAGGCGAGAACGGTTTGCTCGGCCGATTTGGCGGGGTGCTGGCGCGCCAGCGTGCTGAGAGTCTGACCGGGTCCGACTTCGAGCAGCACGTTACGCGAATCATTCAGCAACTCGCCAATACCGTCGGCGAAGCGAACGGTCTGGCGGAGATGGCCGGCCCAGTAATCGACCGACTTCGCCTGGTCGGGCGTGACCCATTTCGCAGTGACGTTCGAAACGAAAGGAATTTGAGGATCAGAGAATCTTACCTGGCGCAAAAGCTCGGCAAAGGGCGCGAGAGCAGGCTCCATCATCGGCGAATGAAAGGCGTGCGATGTAGGCAGGCGGCGTGTGGCGATTTTTCGGGATTCGAGTTCCTTTTCGAGCGCTTCAACCGCGCTATACGGACCAGCAACGACACAAAGGCCGGGCGAGTTGACAGCGGCGATGGCGAGATCGGCATTCAGCAGCGGAGCCACATCCTTTTCCGGCGCGCGGACCACGAGCATCGCGCCGCCAGGAAGTGACTGAACCAGCGCACCGCGGCGAGCGACCAGGGAAAGCGCGTCTTCGAGCGAGAAAACGCCGGCGAGGCATGCGGCGACATATTCGCCGACGCTGTGGCCGATCATGGAAACAGGACGGACGCCCCAGGACATCCACAACTGCGCCAACGCGTATTCGATCACAAACAGCGCAGGCTGCGTGAAGCGCGTCTGCACAAGAAGCTCTTCGGCTTCCTTTTGCGCCCGATTCGGTGCTGTCTGCCGGAAAGATGATCGCGCGAATGTCGCGATTCAGAATGGGCTGAAGAATTTCAGCGCAGCGGTCGACGGTGTCGCGAAACACGGGCTCCGTCCGGTAAAGTTCGGCGCCCATGCCCGCATACTGCGCGCCCTGGCCGGGGAACATGAACACGACGGGAGGATGACTGAGCTGCTGGTTGTGCGTGAAAACTCGCTTCGCATCACGCGCGTCAAGGACAGCAGCGCCTTCGGCGGCATCCTGAACAACAACAATGCGGCGATAATTGAATTCGCTGCGGCCGGTTTGCAATGTGAAGGCGGCGTCAGCCAATTGCGTGTGCGCTTGTTCCGGATTGCCCTGCTGCGCCAGCGATTTCAGGTATTCGGACAGATTCGCGGCAGCACGGTCAAGCGCCTCGGGTGTTTTGGCGGACAAAGGCAAGAGTTGCCAGGGACGCGAAGGGCCGCTTAGCGGCAATTCCGGCGCCTCTTCCAGCACCACGTGCGCGTTGGTGCCACCCGTGCCGAACGAACTCACGCCGCCGCGCCGCGGCACGCCGCGCTTGGCTTTCCATTCCTGCAGCGAGGCGTTTACGTAAAAAGGGCTGTCTTCGAGATTGAGCTTCGGATTCGGCGCGGTGAAGTGAAGGCTCGCGGGAATGATCTTGTAATGCAGCGAAAGCGCCATCTTGATCAGGCCAGCCGCTCCTGCAGCAACGTCCAGATGTCCAATGTTGGATTTCACCGAGCCGATAGCGCAGAACTGCCTGGCATCGGTGCCAAGGCGGAATGCCTTGGTCAATCCGGCGATTTCGATGGGATCGCCAAGCGGGGTCGCCGTGCCATGCGCTTCGACGCAAGTGATCGTGTCCGGCTCGATGCCGGCAAGCGCGTGGGCCATGGCGATAACTTCGGCCTGGCCCTCCACGCCGGGAGCGCCAAAACTGACGCGCTGCGAACCGTCATTATTAAGCGCCGCACCTTTGATCGCGGCGTAAATCTGGTCGCCGTCTTTGACCGCGTCGGCAAGCCGCTTCAGCACCACAACGGCAACGCCGTTGCTGAAGACGGTTCCGGCGGCCTGCACATCGAACGTGCGCGTGTGGCCATCAGACGAACCGATGTTGCCCTCATCGAAATAGTAGCCACGCTTCTGCGGCACCATTACCGAGACGCCGCCGGCGAGAGCCATATCGCACTGATACGTGAGCAGCGACTGGACGGCCTGAGCCACCGCTACGAGAGACGTCGAACAGGCTGTGCTGACGTTGAGCGCCGGCCCTTTGAGTCCAAGCTTGTAGGCAACGCGCGTGGTGAGATAGTCCTTCTCGTTGCCGAACATGACCATTTCCGGCCCGATCAGCTCGAGCAGATCGGGGCGCTGGTGAAGCGCGTGAAGGAAATAGCTGTTGCGGCTGGAGCCGGCGAAGACGCCCGTGACGGAGGAAAGCCGGTCGGGAGCGTATCCGGCACGTTCGAGCGCGGCCCAGCAGGTTTCCAGGAAAACGCGCTGCTGCGGCTCGATGACTTCGGCTTCCTTGGGATGCACGCCGAAGAAAGCCGCGTCGAAACAATCGGCGCTCGCCAGAATTCCGCGCGCGGGCACGTAGCGTCCGTTGCGGCGCAGCTCCTCCGCGTTCAAACCTGATTCCGTGAGTTCCGCGTCACTGAAAAAGGAGACGGTGTCTTTCCCCGCGACGAGGTTCGCCCAAAACTCCTCGACGCTTTCCGCTCCGGGAAAGCGCCCGGCCATGCCGATGATGGCGATGCCTTCGTAGTCCAGGGTCATGCTTTGCCGAGCTTGCTCCGCAATTCTTCCATGGCGCGCTTCTGCCGCTGCGCGCGATCGCGCGCCGATTCCTTCGCGCTGCCATTCCCTGCCGGCACTTCAGATTTATCCAGATACCGCGCCAGCAAGCGCACGGTGGGATATTCAAACAGCGTTACGACCGGAAATTCGGTGCGCAGCGTTTCACGGAGGCGGTTGTGCATCTGCACCAGCAGCAGCGAATGTCCCCCCAAATCAAAAAAATTGTCTTCGACGCTGATGCGATCGAGCCCGAACAGCCCTTGCCACACGCCGCTGATCGCGCGTTCCATCTCCGTCTGCGGCGGCACGAAGTTTTGCGACTCCGCCCGCAACCGAAGCTTCGCCCGAACGGGCGCTATCACAGGCGGCGAGAGCAACTCTTGCAGATCCGCCACCCGGCTCCCCAGCATTTGCGGCATTTTCTCCAGCAGCAAAACCAGATCGCGCCCCCAACGTTCGATCGTCCGCCCCGCGATCAGCCGCGAATCATAAATCAGCGTGAACTGCAGCGAATCCCCGGGCTGAATCAGGAACATCACCGGATAGTTGGTGTGGATCGGCCCGACGAAATCCGCCACGCGGATTTCGCTCCCGAAGCGCCGCGCGGATTCGTCGACCAAATAATTCTGGAAGACGACGACGCTGTCGAACAGTCGGTGCTTCCAGGGCACTTCGCTGCACGCCTGAATCTCCATCAGGGGCGTGAATTGATGCGCGCTGAGCTTCATCGATTGCGCATGGATATCCGCCAGAAATTCGCCCAGCTTCGCCTCGCCGTTGACAGCCACGCGCACCGGCAAATTGTTTACAAACGGCCCTATGATCGATTCAACGCCGCGCAAATCCGCCGGGCGCCCCGAAAACGCCGCCCCAAAAACAATCTCGCCCGCGCCCGATTGACGGTCCAGTTCGAGCGACCATGCCGCTAGTAGCAGAGTGCCGAGAGTAATTCGCAGGCCGCGCGCGGCGGCATTCAGCGCATTTGTTGCTTCAGACGAAAGATCAACTCCATACTCCAAATAGCTTCCGCCAACACCGGCATGATGGCCATTTGCTTCCGGCATTTCCGTTGGAAACGCCGTGGGCGCTTTGAATCCGGCCAAATACTCACGCCAGAACGCCTGCGCTTCGTCTGGCTGCTGCTTGCCCAACCAATCGATGTAGCTGCGATAATTCCTGCCTGGTTCCAACTGCGGCGCTAATCCCTGCGACAAAGCCTCGTAAAGGCGACTCGCATCGCGATAGACAACGGGCCAGGACCAACCGTCGAGCAGCAGCGGCGGAACGCTCCACACAAATTTCCAGATGTCCTCGGAAAAACGCACGAGGGCGAAACGCATGGCCGGCGCATCCGTGAGCGACAGGCCGGCAGCGCGATCCTCCTTGAGAAACTCCGCCCATCGCTGGGTTTGCTGCTCAGCCGCGGTGCCGCACCAATCTTCGATTCTCCAGGGCAGGTGCACATCTCGATGAACAATTTGCAGAGGCTCGCGTAATCCCTCACCATGAATGGTCGAGCGAAGAATCGGATGCCGGCGCAGCGTTTCCTGCCAGGCGCGCTGAAACGCCGGAACATTCAAGGGCCCGCGCAAGGCGCAATGCCACTGATCGAAAGCAGAGCTGGGACCGCCGGAATTCGCCGAGAAGAACAAAGTTTGAATGGGCGAAAGCGGGTAGATATCTTCCGCGTCAGGATTTTGCGCGAACAACCGGTCGAGCGTAGGCTCATCCAACTTCGCCAGCGGAAAATCCGATGGAGTGCGGCCTTTAGCTTCCGGCGTTGAGCAATGAGCGATCAGTTCGCGTAATGCGCTGACGAATTCGTCCGCAAGTTGCGCGACCAGTTTCGCTGCGCCGTCGCTGGAGCCGTGCGTGCAGGTAATTTCCAGGCGGCCGTCGACGACCATGCTGTTGACTTCAAGCGGATAACGCCGCCGCTGTTTGGGGCTGTGCCACGGTCCGGAGGATTCACGGGCGAACCGGAATAGCTTCGAGCCTGCGGTCACCTGATCAAACTGGCCGAGATAATTGAAAAGAACCGGCGGCTCAGGAGCCGTCCGTAAAGACGGGTCGCCGCTCAAATAGCGGAGTATCCCGTAGCCGATTCCTCTCTGAGGGATGTGAAGGAGCTGTTCCTTGACCGATTTCAAGGCCTCGCCTGGTTGCCAGTTGACACTAGACTCGGGAATTTCAACGCGAACAGGGAAAATCGAGGTAAACCACCCGGCAGTGCGCGAAAGGTCGACGTCGTCGAAGAGGCTTTCGCGACCGTGGCCTTCCAGGTTCGTGAAGAGCACACGACTCCCCGTACAGATGCTCCATGCGCGGCCAAAAGCGGTCAATAGTACGTCGTTGATCTGCGTATTATAAGCAGCCGGGACACGTTGCAGGAGAGTTAGGGTCTCCTCCGCCGTCAACGATGACTTTATGGTCCTCGAAGCGCCTTCCGTGTTCTGCATCCCCGCGGTGTCCGCGCCGAGCAGCTTCGCCATCGATGCAGCGCCGCTCCCATCGGCAACCTTCAGCCAAAACGGCAATTCCTCGCGGAGCGGTTTCTCGGAGGCATAGCTCCTCAAATGCTGAGCCCACTTTTTGTAAGACGCGGTTTGGGCGGGTAACCGTAGTGGGTGCCCAGCTTTGAGCTGCTGATACGCCATTTCCAAATCTTCCAAAAGAGGGCGCCAGGAAACGCCATCGACTGCGAGGTGATGAATGACGATCAGCAAGCGGTCGGGCTCGCCCAAAGGAAGGCTGAAATAGGCCGCTTGCCACAGGGGGCCTTTCTCCAGATTAAGCCCTGCTTCTGTGGAAATCGCTGCGGATTCGATCGCCCGGCGCTGCTGTTCACCCGTCGGCGAATTGGCGAGATCGATCCACTGAAGAATCGGCGAGCTTTCGGAAGCAGCGTAAAACTGCCGCCACCCAGCCCCTTCCCGGACAAAACGCAACCGCAAAGCGTCATGTTGACGGCTCAATTCCTGAAGGGCCTTTTCAAGTAATGGCCGCTCGAATTTTTCGGAAAGATCGAAGAGGAAAGCCTGGTTGTAGTGATGCGGTTCTTCCAGGTTCTGCTCGAAAAACCAGTGCTGAATGGGCTGTGAGCGGCACGTCACCGGAAACAGTTTCGCCGGAACCGGTGGCGGTTTCGGCAGCTTCGGCCACCGCAGCCAATTCCGCAACGGTCTGGTGTGCGAACAAGAGTTTCGGCGTGAGCTTCAGCCCTTCGCGCCGCGCTGTGGCGATGACCTGAATGCTGAGAATGGAGTCGCCACCGAGTTCAAAGAAATTGTCGTTGACTCCTATTTTTTCAACTCGCAGCACCTTCGACCACACCGCCGCCAGCTTCTTTTCATTCTCCGTTCGAGGAGCGACGTAGGTGCTGGCTATTTCCGGTCGCTGCTGCTCGGGAACCGGAAGCATCTTTCGATCGATTTTTCCGTTGTTCGTGAGCGGAAGCTTTTCGAGAAGGACAAACGCCGCGGGAATCATATAGTCCGGCAGCTTTGGCTTCAGGTGCTCGCGCAACTCGTTCACGTCGGGCGAGGAAGAAGCCATGACCAGATAAGCGACCAATCGCTTGGTTCCCGGCACGTCTTCCCGGGCCATGACGGAGACTTCGCGAACAGCGGGATGCTGGCGAAGCACCGATTCGATTTCGCCGAGTTCGATGCGGAAGCCGCGAATCTTGACTTGCTCGTCTACACGTCCCAGATATTCAACGTCGCCGTTCTCCAGAAACCGCGCCAGATCGCCCGTTTTATAGAGCCGTGAACCGGGCTCTTCCGTCAGATGGTCGGAGATGAATCGTTCGGCCGTAAGCTCCGCGCGGTTCAAATAGCCGCGTGCCAAACCGGCGCCTCCCACATAGAGTTCCCCGGGAACTCCTATAGGCACCGGCTGCCTTTTGCCATCGAGAATATAGAGCCGCAAGTCCGGAATGGGTTCGCCGATCACGCTGCCGGAAGAAAGATCCCGCAGCGATAGCGGGCGATAAGTCACATGGACGGTCGTCTCGGTAATGCCGTACATATTGATGAGCTTCGGCTTCTCGTCGCCGTGGCGGTCAAACCACGGGCGCAGGCTCTGCATTTCGAGAGCTTCACCGCCGAAGATCACATATCGCAGCGCAAGCGGACGTTGCCCGACGGATTCCTCCGCCTGAATAAGCTGGCGGAACGCCGAGGGAGTTTGATTCAGCACCGTCACTTTTTCCCTGGCCAGCAGTTCGTAAAACGCTTCCGGCGATCGGGTGACCATGAATGGAATCACCACCACCCGGCCGCCGTAGAGCAGAGCTCCCCAGATTTCCCAAACGGAAAAATCGAACGCCGAAGAGTGAAACAGCGTCCACACGTCGCGTTCGTTGAAGCCGAACCAGGGCTCAGTGGCGCGCATCAAACGGGCCACATTGCGATGCGCGATCATGCAGCCCTTGGGCTTGCCAGTGGAGCCCGACGTATAGATCACGTAGGCCAGATTCTCGGGTTTCACCGTGACCTGAGGATTTGTAGCCGCTTGCGCAGATAGAATTTCTCCGATTTCATCCAGGCAAATCGTGCGTGCGCGATGCTGCGGCAACGAAGAGAGCAGCTGCTTCTGCGTCAGCAACACGCTTACCTGGGCGTCCTCCAGCATGAACGCGACGCGATCCGCGGGATAACTCAAATCAATGGGAAGATAGGCGCCGCCCGCCTTGAGAATCGCCAGGATGGCCACAACCAAATCCATATTGCGTTCGACGCACAAACCTACCAGCACTTCGGGGCCGACTCCGGCGTCGATCAAATGATGGGCGAGCCGATTGGCGCGGGCGCTCAGCTCGCTGTAGGTCAGCGTCTTTTCTTCACAAGTAAGTGCCGGTGCAGCCGGCGTGAGGGCCACTTGCTTTTCGAAAATTCCATGCAGCGTCTCATTACTGTCGCTGACCGCACTGGCAAGCTTCCCAGCGCGGCCGTGAATCGCATATTCGCGCTCGGCGTCCGTGAGAAGTGGTAATGCATCCACGATCGAGTGGATATCCGCGGCAATTCCTTGCAGCAGACGCTTGAAATGTCCGAGCATGCGGCGAACGGCATCGTCTTCCAGTCGCCGCCGGTCGAATTCGATCTTGAAACTCAGTTGATCGCCGTCATAAGCCGCAAGAGTAGCAGCGAAATTGGTGAGTTCGTGCAAATCGACCTGGCGCGTTCGCCATCGGCCGCCAAGCGAGGCCATGGCGGCGTCCAACCGTTGATTCTCGAAAACCACCAGAGTGTCGAATAAAGACCGGCCCGCAGCGACTTGGCTGACGGCTCTCACGCGAGCCAGCGGCGTGTGCTCGTAAGGGCGCACCGCGACCCATTGCGGGCGCAGATTCTTGAAGATCGCAAGTGCGGAATCGTCGCCAGAAAACTGGACCCGTACCGGAACCGTATTGATGAACAAGCCAATGGTTTGGTCCGCATCGGAGACGGACGAATTGCGGCAAGCGCGCGTGGCGCCAAAAACAACATCGTTCGCGTTCGCGTAGCGGTGCAATAAGATTGCCCACGCCCCCATGACCAGCGTGTTCACGGTCAGCTCATGGCTTTTCGCAAGTTCGCGTAAGCGCGTTGTCGTCGAAGCGTCCAGGCTCTCCCAAATTTCTCCATGCGGGCGCACGTCCTTCGGGGCGGGCCCATGGCGCTCGACCATCAAGGGTGTGGGTGCCGTGAATCCTGCGAGGAGCTGCTTCCAGAACGAATCCGCGGAAGAAAAATCCTTTTGTTCCAGCCACTCAATATAGCGGCGATATTTCGGAGGATCGGGCCGCGGCACAATCGCCCCGGTTTCCAGTTCCACGTAGGCGTCGAAAACTTCGCGTAACAAAACGGGGTAGCAGCGGCCATCGATAAGCGCGTGATGAAACGTCCAAACCAGCGAACTGGAGGCGTCGCTCCACCTGAACAAGGCCAGCCGCGTAAGCGGCGCCTGGCTAAGGTCGAACCCGGCGACGCGGTCCTCTTCCAGAAATGATGTGAGCTTCTTCTCCTGGGAGTCCTTCGACAGATTCGCACAATCGAAAAACTCAAAGGGCGCCGAAACTTCCGAAAGAATCTGCTGGGACGGCCCGCTCGCGCCGTCCCAGGAAAAACGCGCGCGCAAAACATCGTGACGGCTTACCAGCCAGTCCCAGGCGGACTGCAAACGCGGGAAATCAATCGGCTCGGGAAGTCGTACCACCATCTGCTCGATATCAACGCCAGCGCGAGGTTCTTTCAGGTAATTGAAAAGCATCCCCAATTGCATTGGGGAAAGTGGAAAAGAATCCGTGATATGACGTTGAGTCATTAACTTGTATCAGTAACTTGTATCAGTGTCCGCGGCAGAAAGGTTCCTCTCGCTTACGACGAAAGATGCGCGCTACCGCTGGAGCGGCGATCCCTCGCAGAGCGCCAGCTCCCGGCGAAATTCAGGTACAAACGGCTCGGCACACGCATCATCGAAGAGCGCCGGTTCGAAACAAATTCGGTAAGTGCCGGCCAGTTCGAGCGATTCACCACGTTCACCGAAATGGATATCGACGGGCTCAGCATGGTGGTGGTGTGCCACCATTTGCTGGGAATGAACACCAGCTCGCCGGGCCGGAGAATGAATGTGGTTGGTTGCGCTTTCGCGAAGAGAGGGAACTTGGCCAGATCCGGATGCTCCACATCCCGCACCTGCGAGAGATTCGGGTTGTCGGGTTCTCCGTACATGTACTGCTCTTGGTCCGGGCCATATAGGATGAATCTCTTCTCGCCGTAAATTTGCATGAGGAAAGCATGCGAAGCGAGGCCGTCGTAATGCAATACCGGAAATGCCCCGCCCTTGCCGCCAATGTATAGCTCGATTTGGGCGCCCCGATTGAATACCTGCTGCAATTTTTTCAGAGCGTAGGACTCGGAAAGCCAATTAGGAGAAAAATACGCTGGCAACGGCTCGATGTCGCTGCGCAGTGAGGGAAAAACTTCGCCAAGAATGCGGTTACGGAAATAGGGTGCGGGATTTTCTTCGGTCGAGGCAAGAACAGTGTCGATAAAAGCCGACATGCTGTATTCCACCATTCCCAAGTTCGCGTTGTAGTCGGCTTTCTGCTTGCGATCCTGATTGATAGTGAACTTGAGATCGCCAAATTCGGTTTTGAAAAACTCGGGAGTCCAGCGGAGGGCTTTCCAATGCTTCAGGGAGTCGGTGATGACAACGGGCTTGTTCGCGAACAAATAGTCCCGTTCGAACTGCTCACGGCTCAGACTGGATCGCTTTTCTATCTCGAACGCCATGGCCTGGAAGCCTTTCCCAACCGCAAAAGCGGCAATACAACCTAAGAAATGACACCTGCACCAAAAGCACGTTCGATCCGCGAACGCCGGTCCGCGTCAAGCTCGGCTCTTCCAACGCCAACGAAGGCCGAAATCGTAGTCCCCGCACTCATCAAAAGGGATCGGTAATTGTCTTTATTGCTCGAAAGACCGTCATGTATCCCGCAATTGGCAGCGCGGACGGGCGCACGTACCATTTCGGGATGCTGCCAGGCTCGGGCGAAAGCGGCTTTCGTCACATCCGACCAGATCGGTCCGTTTGCCGTACTGAGCACGACAGCGACTGATGGTGTGAGAGCGCGGGTGGTGTGCCACCATCCAGCGGCGCCATAAAGCATCTCTCCCTGTTCAACCACGCAACGGTAGGGCCTGGCCTTCGCGAACACCGGAAAGCGGGATAGATCAACGTCGGTCTCCATGGGAATGTCCGAGATGTTCTCGGCTTGTTTGCTGGCATACATGTAGGGAGTTTGGTCCGGTGGATACAGAAGCCATTCCTTGCGACCATGCGCCTGGGTAATGAATGTTTGTGTCCAGAGATCGTCGTAGTGCAAAAACGGAAAGGGACTTCCTGTTCCGCCCATGTTCATTTCCAATCCCGTGATATTCCGCAGCTTAAAACTCGGCATCCCCGGCAGCAGATAATTGCTCTCGAGCCAATTCGGGTCCCAGTAAGTCGGACGCGGCTCCAGATCGGCCAATAATTCCGGGAATTCTTTCGGTATCTTCAAACTGAACAGATATTTCGCGCGGTTACTGTAAGTTGACGCAGTGATCTCGTCGACATAGTCCGCGAACAAAATAGTGTCCTTAACTGTGATGCCGCGTTTTCTCTCGAAAACGGGCACGCGCTTGGAACCATACTTTTCCTTGAAGAACGACGGCGTCCACTTGGTCACCGCTGCCCATCCCGCAGTGGCATCCTTGAGTATCACCGGCCGATTCTTGAGGATGTATTCGTGAAGGAATTCCTTCCGCGAGAGCTTCTCGCGCTTATCGATCTGCTGTCGCAGGTCGCTGGAAACGTCACTCCAAATATCAAGAGTCGGAGCTTGCGCGACGAGTGTTTCCGCTCATCCTGTAACTCCTTCGCCAGCCTGAATCCGCGAACCATTCTCGTTCGGCATTTCGGTTCGATCTCTGAGAAATCGAAGTTAGCATCGCTCGCATTGTCGTTGTCGCCCGACGAATATGAGCTTCGATGACACCGCCAATCCGGCGGCAAAACCTGCTGCGCCGGCCGAAAGGCCACATTTCAGATCACAAATATCGCCCTTTTCCACGCTGAATGCCACTTGGAAATTTCTGCCATCGGATCAGGCTCAGAGTCTTGTCTCAGACACGCTCCTGATTCCACAGGCCCGGCTCAACCTTTACTTTTGCTCCCGGATCGACTCGTTTGAGCCACACTTCCCGCCAATAGCAGTATTCCTGCCGCGGGCAGCCCCCCACGCTCCAGGCACACATACACAAGTTGCCGTCCAGATAGACCGTGCCTTCTACGCTACGCATCTCACCGGTAGTTTCAGAAATCATCCGGTCCAAGCGGCTTAAGACCCGATACTTTCGGCCACAAAATTTCCTCAGTTCGAGATCGCAGATCAGCCCCCGATTACGACCGTCGCCGTCGAGTGTGGCCCGCATTTCTTCGATGCTCTTGACTTCAACAATTTCACCCGGTTGAAGCCGCAGGTTTCCTACGGGGGTCCTTCGCAAAGTGCCAAGCAATCGAGGCCTTGCCGAAAAACCGATTCCTCATTTTTCCGCGCGAAAGGCAGGATCAAAAGCGGAATCATCTCCAAAGCACCCACAGCGCCTGACCGTATGTCGCGAAGAGATTTGACGATGATGCTCTTGCGCTGGATGGGTTCCTGTTGAGTAGCTTTCGCAAGCTGCGTGGACTGGCAAAAATATCGCGTCGCACTGGACTTCGTCTTCAGCTTCTTGTCAAGAGCGCCATCTCGCAAGGGCTGAATGCCGGGCTGGCGTGGTTCTTCTTCAACTTTCTTCAGCCAGGCGCGCTTCCAGAAAATCGCACAAAGGCGCTGGCATCCATCGTGAGTCGTGCCCGAACACCGCAGCCCCTTGAGCAAGAAAACGTCGTTATTTAGAAACTCCCGGGTTGTGTAAGCTCCCTGGCCGACTTCAAAACACGTTTTTTCCGCCTGGCGCATCACCCGGAATCTCTGCCCGCACATTTCGGCCATTTCCGGCATAAACGGCAAGCCGTCCAGCGAACCGTTTTCGTCGAGGGTGTGTGCGATGGCGGCCGGGGACTTCAACTTCAACCCAGTCATCCGTACGCAACATGAAATCGTCTTGCATGATCGTGCAGATGCCTCTGTTGCTTACAGTCGCGTCTCCGCAAGTTCATCAGCGACGTCAATCCTGCTATTTTCTTGCAATCGAGACACCGCGGATTCAAAGCTAACACCGTTGAAATTTTTATCGGATTATAGCGCCGGGGCGGATAGTACTAAACGATAATAATTGTAAGAACGTATAGCTATAACGTATAGTACCAGTACGGGTTTCTCGGGCTCTCGGGGCGAGTACGGCATTCAACTGAGCGACTTCAGTTAACCATCTCGCGGACCTGTTGCGCGATTGCCGGCGCTGAAGTTAGCCCCGGCGACTCGATGCCAATCAGATGGATGACGGATGGAAAATCGGGGTCGCGCTCGATGACAAAATCCGCCATTGATTTCTGGAAAGTGCTCCTAGCGGACGCGGTATGCGGCGGAACAAGTTTCGCGCGAATACCTGAATAAGCCGGGACTAAATCAGACGCTTCGATTTCAGGCAGCAGACATTTGGCCCCCGCCGCAAAATACTCGACCGGCTCGCGTTCACGCTCGTAGTCATTCTTGTCGTCAACATAGCGCGCCGTAGGTCCCACCAGCACGCTGCCGGACAGCGTTTTTGTTAAGTGCATTCCGAGGCTCACGCCATCTGAATGAGGAAGAGGATAAACCAGCCCCTTGATCAGATCCTGCTTGGCGCGAACTACCTCGCAGTATTCGCCGCGAACGGGATAGATCGTGTGCTCTGACAGTTTTGAACCGAGCAACGCCGCCACTTCGTCCGCGAACAGGCCGGCGCTATTGATTAAGCATCTGGTTTCTATCTCGCCGGCTGTGCTTTCGATGCGAACGCCGCCCTCAACTGCTTGCAGCCGCTCCACCTTTGCTCGCGTGACGATGTTGGCCCCTTGATCCGCCGCTACCCGCGCGTACGCTTTTACCAAGTCTTCGCTCGAAACGATGCCCGTCGACGGCACCTCCAGCGCCTGAAAGCCCTCGATGTGTGGCTCACGCGCGCGAATTTCCGCGCGATCGATCAGGCGCAATCCCTCCACACCGTTTGTTTTTCCAATGCTCATCAGCCGCGAAAGCTCGGCGCTTTCGGCCGGGTTCGACGCCACCACGATCTTGCCGATATTTTTATGCGGGACGCCGTGTTTTGCGCAAAATTCGTAGGTCAGCCGGTTGCCACGCACACAGTGCTTGGCCTTCAGCGATCCCGGCGAATAATAGATTCCCGAATGAATCACACCGCTGTTTCGAGTGCTGGACAGCATGCCCAACCTGGGCAGCGCCTCGAGCAGAAACACATCGCTCCATTTTTCCGAAAGCGCACGCGCGATGGCGCATCCCACAACTCCACCGCCTACGATGACAATATTCGCTTGCTCCATAATCGCCCTAATCGCCTAAGTAACGCTGGTTCGCCCAATGCCAAATGAATGATTGATACTGAAGCTTAGTCTGCGCAGCGATCGAACTCGCAACGCGCCGTTAGCAGATTATGCCCAGCCTATGTTGGGTCGCAACCCCATCATTCCCAGTGATGTGTTGTAGTTGGCAGGCTATGGCAAGCCGGAGTGGCCCGTCTCAGTCTTGCGATTTCTTTCTCAGAATGCCACACCTGTCGATTTCCTGGGTGGAGTTGTTACACTAGTTTGAAAATGACTGTTGCATGGTCGAGTCCGCCAGCTCGCTTGGAACTTGCTGAAGACGAAATCGCGATCTGGAAAACGATCTTGGAGCGGGAAACTTCTGATCTCGCAACACTGCAGGAAACTCTTTCGGAACATGAAAAGGAGCGCGCTTCCCGATTCCATTTTGCGCGCGACCGCGATCATTTCATCGTCGCGCGCGGCACTCTGAAGAGCTTACTTGGACAATATCTCGGCATACCGGCTCGCAGCGTGCGTTTTCGCTACGGCGCGCAACATAAGCCAGCACTCGATACGGACACCCCGTCAATCGATTTCAATATAAGCCACACGCAAAATATGGCTGTTTTCGCCTTTGCGCACAGCCGGCGCATCGGCATTGACGTCGAGAAGATTCAGCGTGATTTCAAAGTTGAGGATATTGCCAAACGCTATTTCTCCTCGCGCGAGTGTCAGGAATTATTCTCATTACCCGCCGAGCTTCAGTCCGAGGCCTTTTTTCTTTGTTGGACGCGCAAGGAAGCGTATCTCAAGGCCCGGGGCGAAGGTCTGCATTTACCACTCGACAGTTTTTCCGTACGTCTCACGCCTGCTGAGCCGGCCGGCTTTCACGAAGGAGTGAGCTCAGAATGGCAGATCTTAGGATTGTCTGCTGCGGACGAACATCCTATGGCTGTCGTGTATGACGGCGTTCCTGCCCTATTACGCTTTTTCACGGTTACTCCCTGAGTCGTATCAACTTGCGACGACATAGCCCTAACAAACACCGGCACCTTTAACATGTGCGATCTGAGTAGTTCCTCGTAAGTGATTCTATGTACGAAGGTTGTCATATTTCACTTGCCTCTGTATGTAGCGATGACATTCTCCGGCTATGGGAAGGAATCGAGTGGGCAAATGATGGCAAGACTTTTCACTCATTTGCCACAAATCCGTTCGAGCCGTACCGAATATGTTGAGGATATCCGCGGAAATCGCATGGCTAAATATATTATTTTCAATCCATTAACTCATGATCGAGTTTTATGGCTTTTCTTTCACACAAATACCTCTCTGGCAGGTTGATTGCGGACGATTGCCTGTAGGTTTTATGGCGGTAGCCTAGGTACGCGATTCTGGGGAGAAGTCTTGGCGAGCGAGGAACGCTGGTTTGCGCTGCAAGTGAAGGTTCGCTGCGAGGGGTCGACGGCGGCTTTTCTGTCGGGCAAGGGGTACGAGACATTTGTTCCCAGTTACCGAACGAAGCGGCGATGGGGTGGACGAATACAGGAAGTTTCCGCGACGCTTTTTCCCGGCTATGTCTTTTGTCACTTCGATGCGCAGAAGCGTCTACCAATTCTCGTGACGCCGGGTGTTATTTCGGTGGTGGGACGGGGGCGAGTGCCGGTGCCCTTGGAAGATGCAGAACTCGCTGCAGTTCGGGTTGCGGTGTCTTCAGGTCTTCGACTGGAACCGTGGCCGTATCTGGAGATTGGACAACGAGTTCGCATTCAGGATGAGTCCTTGAGCGGCTTGGAAGGCATCCTCATCGATTTCAGAGGCGGCCAGCGAATTATCGTTTCCGTTTCTCTTCTGCGTCGGTCGGTAGCCATGGAGATTGACCGGTCCAGAGTTGTGCCCATCACGCATGGTCGTGCGCATAGCCTCGAAGTTGCGCATCGTCAGGATCTATTACACGAAGTCGTTGCCTAAGGCACCAATGAATGCCCTACGTCAGGATTGCGGAGTCGGGGTCGCGCAGAATGGACGGGAGTAAAAATGGGAAATCGCTCTACTAAGCCCTATGCTGTAGAGAACTGGAGCATGGGCGCTGCCGGCAAGAAACTTGCCGGCCAACCAGCCCGGATTCGTCCCACCGAGCGTTTGACTGAAGAGACTTTTCATACGCTCTTAGCGCTTGAGCGTCGCCGTGCGGAGAGATCGCGAAAGCCCTTCGTGTTGATTCTGCTGGATGCCGAAGCGATTGTTCAGGAAACCTCCGGAGCCAATCTTTTCGATCGACTTACCTGTGCAGTCCTGGACGCCACCCGGGAAACCGATCTGGTGGGCTGGTACAAACAAGGCTGCATTCTCGGAATTATCTTCACAGAGGTGAGCGTTTCGGAAAAGAACCCGGTGACACAGATTCTTACGGCGAAGATCGTCAAGTCTCTGCACGATTCGGTCGACCGTCGTTTCGTTTCCAAGGTGATCATCACGGCCCACCTGTTCCCGGAGAATTCGGGTGAGAACCAGGCGGGTGGAGTAGTTGACTCCAAGCTTTATCCGGACTTGGAGCCGAAGGACATGAAAAAGGCCTCTCTGATTGCAAAAAGGGCGATAGACATTGCCGGCAGCGGCTTTCTACTGCTCATTCTTTCCCCTCTTTTCGCGCTCGTGGCCCTGGCTATAAAACTTACCTCCGATGGGCCGGTATTTTTTGGCCAGGAACGTCTGGGGCAGTTTGGGACGCGATTCCGGTGCCTGAAGTTCCGGACCATGTACGTCAACAATGATCCTAAAATTCACCGCGAATATATCGAGAGTTTCATCGCTGGCAAAACTGCCGCGCAAAAATCGGATCAGGAGCCTGTCGTCTACAAGATTGTCGACGATCCACGAGTTACTCCGGTGGGCAGGATTCTGCGACGGCTGAGTCTGGATGAGCTTCCACAGTTTTATAACGTCCTGCTCGGGCAAATGTCGCTGGTGGGTCCCCGTCCACCGGTGCCGTACGAATTCAAGATCTACGATCTTTGGCATAAGAGAAGGGTGCTCGAACTGAAGCCGGGGGTGACTGGATTGTGGCAGGTAAGCGGAAGAAGCCGAACATCGTTTGACGACATGGTGCGCTTGGATCTGCGCTATTCGCAGTGCTGGTCGATTTGGCTGGATTTGAAGATTTTGGCGGCCACGCCTCGTGCAGTGCTCAGTGGAGACGGCGCATATTGAGATGTGGGCCGTCGCTATCGCTTGAAGGATTTTGCGCTCGGAAATAAAGAGTTAGTTTGAAGTGCGACACACCCTCCAACGCCCTGGGCCTGTGAACCATCGACACTCTGTTACCCTGAGAGAGAAAGATTGCTGAGGAAAATATGATTCGGGTTGGTGTGATTGGATACGGGTATTGGGGACCAAATATTGTCCGCAATTTACATGGGTTGGATTCGACCACCGTCACAGCGGTATGTGACAAGAATCCGGCCGCTCTGGCGCGCGCGCGCAAGCTCTACCCCGAAATCAAAACGGTAACCGATCCGGAAGAGATACTTCGCTCTCCGGAAATCGATGCCGTTGCCGTAATTACTCCGGTTTGGACTCACTTCGAGCTGGCCAAGGCCGCTCTGGAGAACGGCAAGCACGTCTTCGTTGAAAAACCGTTTACTTCCAATACCGCGCAGGCGGAGCAACTGATTGAACTGGCTGCCCGCAAAAAACTGTTGATCATGGTCGATCACACCTTCCTGTTTACCGGGGCGGTGAAGAAGATCCGGGAGTTGATCGATAGCGGTGTGCTGGGTGACCTCTACTATTACGATTCTCTGCGTGTAAATCTAGGGCTGTTCCAGCACGATGTCAGCGTGATCTGGGATCTGGCGCCGCATGATCTCTCGATCATGGATCACCTGATCCGAAGCGAGCCGGAGGCCATTGTCGCCACCGGCGAGAAGCACCTCAATGGCGTCGAGGACGTCGCCTACATCACCGTGTATTTCCCGGGCAGCGTCATCGCGCACATCAACGTCAATTGGCTTTCTCCGGTAAAAATAAGAACCACGCTCGTGGGCGGCCAGAAGAAAATGCTGGTGTGGAACGACCTGGTCGCTGATGAAAAGGTCCGCGTCTACGATAAAGGTGTGGACATCACGTCGGGTGAAGGGCTGCGCGATATCCTGGTCAGCTATCGAACCGGCGACATGTGGGCGCCGCAAGTGCAACAACTCGAGGCTCTGCGCGTCGAGTTGGACTATTTCGCGAAGTGCATTATGGAAGGCACCACTCCCTTCAACGATGGCATTGCGGGACTGCGGATCGTGAAAATGCTGGAGGCGGCGGACCGATCCATTCAGAAACGAGGGGAGCTTGTTCGCCTGTGAATGAATATTGCAGCATTGCGCCCGATGTGAAGCTGGGCACCGGAGTAAAGCTCTCGAAGTTCATCAATATGTATGGCTGCGAAGTTGGCGACGACACCAAGGTCGGGGCCTTTGTCGAAATTCAAAAGAACGCCAAAGTCGGCCGCCGCTGCAAAATCTCCAGCCACACGTTTATCTGCGAAGGCGTAACCATCGAAGACAACGTCTTTGTGGGACACAGTGTCACCTTTGTGAACGATTCCTACCCACGCGCCACGGCCGCGGACGGCTTGTTGCAAACAGAGAAGGACTGGAAAGTGGAAACCACGCTGGTGAAGCAGGGAGCTTCTATCGGTTCTGGCAGCACCATCCTTGCCAACCTGGTCATCGGTGAAAATGCCATCGTGGGCGCGGGAAGCGTGGTCACGAAAGACGTGCCCGCGAATGCGATTGTGTTAGGAAATCCAGCCAAAGTGCGCCGCTATATCACTCAGGAGTCCGTCATCAGCCATGCCGAATGAACCCAAAATATCGTTTTTAGATCTTGTAACCATGCACCGGGAGCTTGAACCGGAATTGACCGGAGTGTTTCAAGCTGTTCTCCGCTCCGCCGGATTTGTCGGCGGGCCCATGGTTGAGAATTTCGAGCGCGAATTCGCTCAATTTTGCGACAGTTCCTATTGCGTTGGCCTCTCCAGTGGCACTGACGCGGTCCGCTTCGCCTTGATGGCGTCGGGGGTGGTTCCGGGTGACGTGGTGCTGACCGTACCGCACACTTTCATCGCCACAACCGAAGCGATTACCCAAGCCGGAGCCAGGCCCGATTTCGTCGATATCGACGAGCGCACGTATTGCATGAATCCAGCGAGCCTGGAAGCGTACTTGACCACGAAGTGCCGTAAGGACGCGGCTTCGGGAAAGTTTTACCATCGAGAATTCAACGCTCCAGTCACCGCTATCGTTCCGGTACATCTTTACGGGCAAGTTGCCGATATGGACGCTCTGCTCGCGTTGGCCGAGCGTTTTGGACTCATCGTTGTGGAAGATGCTTGCCAGGCCCATGGCGCCGAATATTTTTCAAAAAAGCAAAATCGCTGGCTGAAGGCCGGATCTATCGGCCAGGCAGCCGCTTTCAGCTTTTATCCGGGAAAGAATCTGGGCGCGTGTGGCGAAGGTGGCGCCGCTACAACGAAGGACGCTGAGATCGCCCGCAAGATGCGCATGCTGCGCGATCACGGACAAGCCAAAAAGTATTACCACGATATCGAGGGTTACAACGGCCGGCTCGATTCTCTGCAGGCCGGAATTCTAAGCGTGAAGCTCAAGCGTCTCAATCGGTGGAACGAATTGCGGCGCGAGTGCGCGTCCAGATACCAGGAGATGTTGAGTCCCATCGCGAGCGCCATTACCTTGCCCCACGAACCGCCCTATTCAAAGGCGGTCTACCATCTTTATGTGGTTCAGTCCCAGAATCGCGATGAACTACAAAAGCAATTAAATGACGTCGGCATCGGGACCGGCATTCACTATCCGATTCCTCTGCACTTGCAGAAGGCCTATCAGCACATGAATTACAAACCAGGAAAATTCCCGATCTCCGAGCAGGTGGCAACTCAATGCCTGTCGCTGCCCATGTTTCCGGGACTAACCGCGGATCAGCAAAAACGCGTTTGCGAAACCATCGCCGAATTCGCGTCCGTTCGCCTGGCCGGCTGACCCCTGTTCGAAACCGGCTCATTAGGAACGGCTCACACCTCTACGAGTGTTGCTTAAAAGTCTACAATATCAATAACTTAAAAAGGAGGAGACTCGGTCATTGCACTAGAATTAGGTCGCAATTAAGCTTTCTTCAGAAAGCCTGACACTTGGGAGCTTCCTTGGGCGGCGGGTGTTCCAGTAGCGTCGGGAATACACGCGTCGAACAAAATGAGAAGCTTTCCATAGTTGCAGCATACAGTCGGAAGATGCAGGCATCGTTATTCGGCACCTTGGCACCCAAATTGAAGTCATGCATTGCATAGTGAATCTCAATAAATGGTTGGTCTGACGCAACATTCGTGATTCGTAAGTGCCACGGCCCCAGCTGATGCCCCATGGTCTGACCGGAGAATTAGATGAGAATCTGTATGCTCGCCTATACGTTCTATGAGGCAGACCCGCGCGTAAGACAATACGCGACTGCCTTGGTAGAACGGGGAGACACGGTCGACGTCATCGCCCTGAGGCCCGCAGACCGGCCCAAATACGAGACTCTCGATGGTGTTAACGTTATCCGTTTGCAGGGCAGGCAGATCAATGAGCGCCGCCGGTTTCAATATGCCCATAGAATTACGCGCTTTCTTTTTCATGCCGCGGCCACTCTAGCCAGACGGCATCTGGCTGAACCATATCAAGTCGTTCATGTTCATTCCGTTCCGGACTTTCTGGTTCTTGGCGCGCTGATCCCGAAGCTGACCGGGGCAGGAGTGATTCTCGACATTCACGACCTGCTGCCGGAGCTTTACGCGAGCAAGTTTTCCGTTCCGCGTGAATCAACCTGGTTCAACCTCATGAAATTCGTCGAGAAGCGCTCTTGCAGCTTCGCCGACCACGTGATCATCGCCAACGACATCTGGCGGGAACGGCTCATTCAGCGCTCGGTACCGCCCGAAAAGTGCACCACCATCCGCAATTATCCGACGCTGAATCTGTTCAAATCGTTCTCACGGCAATCGCATAATGGGAAATTCCTGATCACCTATCCAGGCAGTTTGAATAGACATCAGGGGCTCGAAGTCGCCATCAAGGCCTACCGGCGGGTCTTCGAAAAGATGCCCAATAGCGAGTTTCATATCTATGGTGAAGGCGCCGACAAGCCTCGGTTGATTCAGATGGCCAAAGATATGGGCCTGGAAAAGCGGGTGATTTTTCATGGCGGGATGACCTCAAAGGACATCGCCGGGGTCATGGTCAACACAGACTTGGCCGTGGAGCCGAAACTATCGAGGATTCCGTTCAGCAATGAGGCCGCCAGCACCAAGATCCTGGAGTTTATGGCGGCGGGTGTCCCGATTGTGGCTTCTCGAACCAGCATTCATTCGCGCTACTATGACGACACCATTCTCAAGTATTACGACGCGGACAACGATGAAGCATTGGCCGCGTGCATTTTTTCGATGTGGCTCAGTCCCACCGAACGCAGTGAACAGGTTGCGCGGGCCAAGAAATATGTGGATGAAAATAACTGGGAAGCCAAAAAAGCGGATTATCTGCAACTCGTCGACCGCGTAGCTTCCCGGCGCTAGCCCATCTGAGCATGTCCACCGTTCAAACCAAATCGGCGCCGGAATCGACCGCAGAAACCCTGGCTCGCACGATGAAGACTCAGTGTCGTCATGCCCATTTACAATGAGCGCGCGACGCTGGCGAAAGTAGTCGACAAGGTGCTCGCCGTTCCGTTGGATATTGAGCTTGTTTGCGTGGACGACGGCTCGCGCGATGGCTCCCGCGACTTGCTGGCTGAATTGCAAAAGATCTATCCGCGAATGCGCGTGTTTCTGCAGCCTCAAAATATGGGCAAAGGCGCGGCGCTGCGTCGCGGCATTCAGGAAGCAACCGGCGATTATGTGGTCATTCAGGATGCCGACCTGGAATATGACCCTGCGGAGTTCCCCAATCTGCTCGAGCCTCTGATCCAGGGCAATGCGGATGTGGTTTATGGATCCCGCTTTCTCGGCGGCCGCCCTCATCGGGTCTTGTATTTCTGGCACTCGGTTGGAAATTCGATTCTCACGTTGCTGTCGAATGCGTTGACCAATATCAACCTCACCGACATGGAAACCTGCTACAAGGTTTTCCGCCGCGAGATCATTCAGTCCATCCCGATCGAAGAAAACCGCTTCGGATTCGAGCCTGAAATCACCGTGAAAGTGGCCAAGCGCCACCTTCGCATTTATGAGATTGGCATCAGCTACTGCGGCCGTACCTATAAGGAAGGAAAGAAGATCGGCTGGAAAGACGGCTTCCGCGCCCTCTGGTGCCTCGCCAAATATTCGCTTACGGAATCTTCTAAGCCCTATGACGCGGAAGAAGCGCGGACCGTCAAGAACGAAGTTGAAGTCACTTAGCAAATCCAGCCGGCGAACGGCTTTCTAGCCATCCGGCTACGGGGCGTTGTCATGAAACCAGCAGAAGTAAGGAAAGTTATCGGCGACGTGCCGTATATGACTCTCGATCAGGGAGAAACGCTCACAGAGTTTATCCACCAGAACGCCATAAAGGATGTGCTCGAACTCGGGTTCTGCCACGGCGTTTCTACGTGCTATATGGCGGCCGCCCTCGCAGAAAAAGGCGCCGGGTCCATTACGAGCATCGATCTCGAAGGCGCGCGAACGGAAAAACCGAATGTTGAAGAGCTGCTTCTGCGAATCGATCAGCGGGACCGCGTAAAGCTCTATTACGAACACACGTCTTATACCTGGCGTTTGATGCGGTTCCTGGAAGAAGATCCAACGCCGCGGTTTGATTTTTGCTTTCTCGACGGCGCTCACAACTGGTTTGTCGACGGATTTGCGTTTCTGCTCGCCGATCGATTGCTACGCCCGAATGGCTGGTTCATTTTTGACGACCTGCATTGGATTGATGGCGGCAGCACGGATGCCGGTAAAGCCATGAGCGATGAAGAGAGGAATTGCGCGCAAGTGCAGAAGATTTATGAGGTTCTGGTAAAGCCTCATCCATGTTACGGAGACTTTCGCACCGAAGACCGTTGGGCGTATGCGCACAAGAAGTCAGATTCGGTGCTTAAACCCGTTGCGGTGAAAAGCGAGCATGTCGTTAAAATGGTCCCAGTACCATGGGCAAGGCTAACTTCCAAGATTCGGAAGGTAATGGGCACACCGCAGTCCCACTGAAACGGCAGAAAAGTGCGAGTACAGTCCAATCTCACGGTTCTATTACTGGCCCATGGGTCAGTTGTGACCTCTTATCCCCAGCTGATAGCTTGCTCAGGTACCCGGAAATCACGGGCACGGCGGACAATCCGCCTTCGAGATGAAACAGGGGAATGGGGAATGACGAAAATTCTGAAAAAGGTACTACTCGCGCTGGCCTGCCTGACGTTGATGACGATCAGCTCGCACGCGTCTGCGACCAACATTTACATAGCGCAGAGTTCGGCGGGAGCGGCAAATGGCGCCGATTGCGCGGATGCGAAACCGGTAAGCTTTTTCAATGCTTCAGGTAATTGGGGATCCGGATCGGCACAGATCGGACCGGGGACTACGGTGCACCTCTGTGGAACGTTTACCGGCGCCGCGGGAAGCACCATGCTCACCATCCAGGGCTCGGGCGCAAGCGGAAGCCCGGTCACCATACTTTTTGAGAGCGGTGCGCAGTTGAATGCTCCCTACTGGGGAGGAGATCCGTTTGGGGGTGGACCCGGAGCCATTACTTGTCGCGGTCAATCATACGTCACTATCGATGGCGGTATGAATGGAATAGTCCAGAACACAGCGAACGGAACAGGGCTAGCGAATCAAGTTGCCAGCACAGGAGTCTTCGTTTCGAGTTGTCCGCACTTTACAGTACAGGGGCACCTCACGATACAGAACATCTACGTCAGCTCAGATGGTGATCCAAACGGGAGCGGCGCAGACCTGTGGGTCGAGTATAGCGATGCCATGTCGATCACCGGAGCGACACTAACCTCCGCTTTCGTACCCTTGAATATCGGATATGGCGGCGGGGCCACCATCAACAGCGGAACAATCGCGAACAATACAATCGATTATGGTTGCCACCTCTTCGTAGTTGGCGATTCGGATTCGAACGCATCCATAAACGGGCTTCTGATTCATGACAATGTTATCGGACCGCACACTGAAGCGTTCAATCAGTCTACTAGCGGATGTCATCAAGATGGGCTGTTTTTACAATCGAGCAACAATGGGTCGGTAATAAAGAATTTCCAGATTTACAACAACTGGATCAAGTCAGATATGTGCTCCAACCGGACGTCGCCGGGCCTGAATTGCACCGGACCGGTGTTTTACTCGTCGAACGCTGGCACGATAATGAATACAAGCTTTTTCAACAATATCGTTCAATATGTGGCATCGGCTGGCGGATATGAAGCGATGATCCGAATCGACGGCGGCGACAGCGGAAATAGCTTCTACAATAACGTGATCGACCAGAATAACGCGCCTCAGGGACAAAGCTGCGACTGCTCCTTCTTCAAGTTCAGCGAATATTCCGGGCAGACTCAATCAGGCTTTGTGTTTGAGAATAACATTTTGCTGAATGACGGCGGACATGGCGGATATTACAATGACGATGGGAACGGATTGGCGTTTCCTTCGAAATTGTCGACGGTCGACCATGATTTATACTACGGAATCAGTGGAAAGTATGGGTTCGACACGGTATCCAGCCAGTCGTACAGCACTCTGGCTCAGTGGCAATCGGCCGGGTACGACATGAACGGAATCTATAGCAATCCGCAACTGAGTGTGAGTTATACACCTCAGAGCACTCTTACGGCGATGGGGCAAAACCTTACAGGTCTTGGAGACAGCTCACTTGACCACGATAAAGCCGGAGTTACGCGGCCGTCATCCGGTGGTTGGTTTCCCGGCGCATATCAGACGAACACCTCCGGCGCACCTGCCCCGCCAGCGGGCCTAGTCGCGACAGTCCAGTAGTTTTGAAGCAGGGATCATGCACATGGGCGCGCTTGGGAGAGAGCCTTCCAAGCGCGCCTTGTCTGCTCCAGTGCATTGAGGTTAACTGACACGTTCTGTACCTCGATCTTGAACCTTTCACCGATTGCCCTTTGCACGAGTGAGCGTTAGTCTGCAATTGATCTTTCGCTAGTTCAGTCTGCTTTACCAGGGAAACCCCGCATGGGCGACTTGACGCCGCTCGATTTACAAACGACAGACTTTCAAACCGATCTGCCGTGGCCCCATAAAATCGCTCTGTCTGCGTTACGGTTCATACCAGGAGCGAGGAGAAACGGGCTGTCGAAACGGCTCGTTGTCGCGCTGCAGGGGAGCGCGTGGACCATGCTTGGCTATGGCGGCAGCCAGCTTCTCAGGTTTGCGACGCAGTTGGTTTTAGCCCGGAAACTACTAGGGCCACAGGCTTTCGGATTGGTAGCGCTTGTTTCGGTATTCCTGAGCGGGCTGGAGATGCTGTCCGACCTCGGCATCGGAATGGATGTCATACAGAATCCCCGCGGGGAGGATCCGCGCTTCATCAATACGGCATTTTTAATTCAGACGATGCGCGGCGGAGTTCTTTTTGGGCTGGCGGCGGCGCTTGCGTATCCGTTCGCGGAGTTTTATCACCAGCCTGCCGTCCGGTGGATGATCGTGGTTGCAGCTTTGTCGGTCGGATTACGGGGTTTTTCGAGCGGTTCCATCTGGACGCTAACGCGACGGGTGCAGCTGGGGAAATTAACCGTTCTGAATCTGGGCGGGGACACCGTAGGTTTCATCGTTTCGCTGATTTGGGCGCTTGCCTCACCGACCGCGTGGGCCCTCGTCGTGGGAAGAGTTGCGAGTTCAGCGGTGTATGTGGCCTTAAGTCACATAATCGGAGAGGAACGCGTATCGCTTGACTGGGACCGCACAGCTGCGCGAGACATCTTCTTGTTCGGTACAGGTATCTTCCTTTCCTCAGCGACGTACTTCATGTCGGGAGAAGCGGAACGACTGATCGTTGGGAAGTTCATAACGGTCGCGGAACTGGGATGTTTCTCGCTTGCGCTCACCCTATCTTCGGCCCCCTCGCAAGCGTTGAGCCAAGTGGTAGGGCAGGTGTTTTTCCCCATGATCGCGAACAGTCTGCGGGAGGATCAGGACAAAGCCGCGCGTCATTTCAAGCAGGCGCGGACGGCCTTTCTAATTTTGGGCGCTCTGATGGGGATTATGTTCGTAGGGTATGGTCCTCGAATCGTCGAAATACTCTTGCCACCGAAATATGCGATGGCCGGTTGGATGCTTCAGTGGCTTGGGTTTCGGGGTGCCCAGCAAGTCTTCGTGGCGCCCACTTCAAGCCTAGTCCTGGCATGCGGGGATTCCAGAGCCTGCGCGATATCAAATACAGTCCGATTTATACTAATGAGCACAGGATTATGGGTCGCATTTACGAAATATGACATCCACGCAGCGATCGCAGTGCTGGCCATTTCCAGCGGTCTTGCCTATTTTGTGCTGTTTCCATCGCTCGCACGAAATATGCGCAAAGCTCTTATCTTTGAGATCTTTAGTGTCGGCGTATTTATGGGATGCTTAGGCTTGGCGGCTTTATTACCCCTTCCGTTTGCGCGGCATTGAGAATCAAGAATCATGCTCGCACCTCTACGCAAGAAACTGCCTGATCCGGTTAGAAAGCGCATGCGCCAAATTCGGGCGCATTTTTTGAGCTTCGGTCTGTCCAAAAAGGAATTCGTGCAACCGAAGGAAGAGGAAAAAGCCAGCGCCGATATGTCGGTGATCATCACCTACTCGAATACCCCTGCGGCAGTGCTCAAGCGTTGCCTGCGCAGCGTTGAACTCTATGCCTGCGATGCCGAAGTGATCCTGGTCGACGACGGTTGTTCCATTACTGAAAGCGTCCAACTGGCGGACGAGTTCGCGAATAGAAACCATTGGAAATTCGTTCGTAACGACACCACTTTGGGGCACAGCAGAGCTAATGAAATCGGGGCGAAGGAGGCAACCCGCCCTTATCTGTGTCTGCTGAACTCAGATACAGTAGTGACGCCCTGGAGCTGGCGCGGCGCGCAGAAAGCATTCGAATCGGATTCACGGATTGGCATTACCGGGCCGACGACAAGCCAAACGCCAACTCCACAGATGGATCGAAAAGCCGAACTGTGCCGTCACTTCTGGACCGACTCACAAGTATTTGCGTTCGCGGAGCACTGTTCACGCCGTAAGAATTCTTCTGCTCTCGTCGATCTGCCAAAGATCGGCGGATTTGCGTTTTTCATTCGCCGATCCTTGTGGGAAGAGCTTGGTGGATTCAGTCTTGACCTCCCCGATTATGGAAATGAATTCGAGCTGTGCCACAGGGCTGCAGAGCGCGGTTGGCGCATGGTTTGGACGCCGGGGAACTATATCCATCACCTCGGACAGCAAACCTACGTGGATCCAACTTCTGAGTGGTTATGAGTGCATCGCTGCCTGAAAGGTTTAGCCTCTAAAGGCTTCAGCACAAAAACTCCTTACAACCATGAAAACACTGGTGGTAATTGCGAATTACGGGATGGGGAATGACCGCTATCTGGCGCGGGTGTTGGATGAATTCCGGGGCATGCGCCCGGAGATGGATGTCGACCTGGTGGTGACGTCGAACATCCCGAAGAGTCTAGGGGCGGACGTGGAGGTGGTGGTAGGGCTGCCGACGAAGAATCCGCGGTCGCTGCCGTTTGCGCACAAGCAGATATTCGCGGACCGGCGCTCTATGTATAAACTTTTCATCTATGTGGAAGACGACATACTGATCACGCGGCGCAACATTGAGGCTTTCTTGCAAGCTAATGCCATTCTGCCGGAGAAGGAATACGCGGGATTCATCCGGACGGAGCGAGACCCTGCGGGACGAATCTATTTCCCGGACGTGCACAAGCAATATCACTGGGATGCTGGATCGGTATGCCAGCGGGGCGGGCGCACGTTCGCCTTTTTCACCAACGAACACTCGGGATGCTACGTTCTAACCCGGGACCAACTCGACGGCGCAATCGCTTCCGGCGGATTTTTGGTTCCCTTTCATGAAGGGCGTTACGAACCGCTCGAGTCGGCGGCCACCGATCCGTTCACGCAATGCGGAATCCGGAAACTGATCTGCATTTCGCACTTGGATGATTTCATCGTTCCCCACCTTTCGAACAAGTACGCCGGTAAAGATTGCCTGGCGGCCGAGGAATTCCAAATGCAGATACGGGCATTGCCGGCCATCAGCCGGAATGGCAAGCCGAAGGCGACATTGTTTCCCGTGGAAACGCGCGTCTACCACACGCACTGGTCAAAAAGTTTCTATGAGCCGCGGCAGGATAAATTAATCGACTTGATTCCGGGCGGAGCACGCACAGTGCTGTCGGTCGGCTGTGGATGGGGCGAAACCGAAAAAGCACTCATCGAGCGCGGCATGAAGGTAAAAGCTGTGCCGATCGATTCGGTAGTGGCTGTCAATGCCGAGTCTCGCGGGGTGGAAATGGTATACGCAGACGCGGCCCAGGCGCGGCAGGCGCTAGGTGACGAGCGGTTCGATGCTATTTTGTTTTCGAACGTAATGCACTTGGTGGAGAAGCCGGCGGAATTTGTCGGGAGCTTTGCAGAGTTGCTGTCACCCGGCGGCACCGTGGTTGTGAGCGCACCCAATGTGACCACCATGCGCCTGCTGGCGCGACGTTACCGATTCGGCAAAACAGCCATTCCGAACGGGTATGAGACGAGCGGCATGCATACCACCACGGCGCCGAGGGTACGGAACTGGCTACGGAAAGCGGGGCTGAAACCCATTCGAACGACGTATGACATTACCGAACAGGGCAAGATCAGGGCCGACGAGTTGTCGTTAGGATTGGCACAACCGGTTCTGGGATCAAATCTTTATGTTGCCGCCCAGCGACCTGCAGAGGCTCGCAAGGGCTGAGGAATGAACGACCAGCTTCAGGATCAGATGCTGCGGTTCGGCGGCGGGGGGGACACGACCACGCTGGCGGTGGGTACCGCCATCTTCGTGGTGATCACGATCCTGCTGATGTTTTTGCTGCCGAAAAAGCAGGCGATTATTCCCTACATTTTCGTGTCCTTATTCATTCCTTACAGCCAGGTAGTGATGGTCGGCGGACTGCATTTTAACGTTTACCGCATCCTGCTTCCCTTCGTGTGGATACGCGCTTTCACTGGAAGAAGGCGATGACGTAACCGAGAAATTCAAACTCAGCGGGATCGATAAAGTGGTGCTGCTGTGGGCATTCGCCGATGCGCTGTGCGCCTCACTGCAATGGGCCACCTGGGGCGCTGTCGTGAACCGGTTCGGATTCCTCTACAACGTCCTGGGAATTTACTTCGCATTGCGATTGTTGATCCGGACCCGCGAGGATGTGAATCGGGTAGTCAAGTCTCTAGCCGTCGCGTGCGTTTTTCTGGCCGTATTCATGATTTTCGAACAAAAAACGGGCCGGAACCTGTTCTCCATCTTTGGCGGCGTCTCGGAATTCACAGCGGTACGAGACGGCAAGATACGGTCTCAGGCAGCTTTTGCGCATGCGATTGTGGCGGGAACGGTGGGGGCAAACTTGCTGCCGCTGTTCATCGGACTCTGGTGGCTGAAGGAGCAATCGAAAAAACTGGCGGTCGCGGGCGCGATTGCCGCGCTGGTGATGGTGGTGACGTGCAGCTCAGCGACGCCGGTGGGAGCAGTTGCCGGTGCAATTGCAGCGCTATCCCTATGGACGTTCCGGCACCGGATGAGAATCTTGCGCTGGGGTATCGTGACCGTACTGGTGGGACTCGACATTGTAATGAAGGCGCCCGTCTGGGCGTTGATTCAACGGATCAACATTGTTGGAGGAAATTCCGGATATCACCGGTACGAACTCGTGAATCAAGCGATCATGCACTTTGGACAGTGGTGGCTGGTCGGATTCCAGAACCCCAGTAGCTGGGGCTACGAAATGGGCGATGTCTCGAATGCATACGTATCCGCAGCCGTCGAGGGTGGATTATTGACCCTGATATTCTTCATTTGCATCTTCTGGCAGAGTTATCGCTATCTGGGATTGGCCAGAGAAGCGGCGGAGCGCGAAGGCGACCGGAAGCTGGAATTGCAAATCTGGTCATTTGGCGCGGCGCTCACGGCGACGTTGGCAGCGTACTTCGGAATCACCTATTTCGACCAAAGTGCGCTGATCTGGTGGTCACTGCTGGCAATGATTGGGGCGATAACTTCGACCACGTTGGCAAAGGCACCGGCAACTGAGCCAGCGCCGGCCAACGCGGCGCCTCCATGGGTGCGCGGAAGGGTCCCTCTGGGCGCCCCTGCCGGGCAACCAGCACTTCGAACGGGAAACCGTTTGGGCTCCGTCGGATTAACCAGCGACAAGATGCACCTGCCGGACTGGCAGCGGCGGTAGCGAGTCTCGTTTAAAAAAGCTTCTCCACGCACGAGAATTCCAATCCCAACACACGAGGATCCATGCAGATCAAGATCGAGTCGACGCATTTGAATGGCGTGGTCGTGCTGGCGCCGGAAGTTTTCCAGGATAGCCGCGGATTCTTCATGGAGACGTATCGGGACGACCAGTTTCAGGAAATGGGATTGCCGACAAAATTTGTCCAGGACAATCATTCCGGATCGGTGAAAGGCACGGTGCGGGGGCTACATTTTCAGTGGGAACCGCCGATGGGAAAATTGATGCGTGTCACTCTCGGCACCGCGTTCCTTGTGGCTGTAGACATTCGGAAGGGTTCGCCTACACTAGGCAAGTGGGTCGGTGTGACGGCGTCCGCGGAAAACCACAGACAGGTATGGGCGCCGGCAGGGTTCGCGCGCGGCTTCTGTGTCCTTTCCGAACATGCCGAGATTCAATACAAGTGCACCGGACTCTACAACAACAAAGGCGAGTCTGGAATTTTGTGGAACGATCCGGCCATCGGGATTGAGTGGCCGGTAGAAAATCCGATCCTCTCGGACAAAGACCGTAAGGCGCAAACACTCGAACAATGGCTGGCGACAAGCAATTCTGACAATTTCCGATATTAGTTGGCGAAGGGCATCAGGAGAGAAATATGAGACTACTGGTAGCAGGCGGCGCGGGATACGTGGGTTCGGTGCTGATTCCGAAATTACTCGATCGCGGATATCGCGTGGACGTGGTGGATCTGTTCTGGTTTGGCAATCATTTGCCGGAACAGATCGGCGTGCTGAAAAAAGATATCTTTCACTTGACCACCGAGGATCTGCGCCCCTACGACCAGGTCGTTTTCCTGGCCGGGCTTTCCAACGATCCCATGGCGGAGTTTTCGCCCAGCAAGAATTTCATCTTCAACGCATCGGCTCCCGCTTACCTCGCGTACATCGCCAAAGCTGCCGGCGTGAAGCGCTACGTGTACGCGAGTTCCTGCTCGGTGTATGGCTACACGGAAAATGAGCTGTTCGACGAAACGCGGCCGGTAAGCTCCTCGTACCCCTACGGCATTTCGAAGCTGCAAGGCGAGCAAGCCGTCATGCAGTTGACTGCGCCGACTTTTTCGGTTATTTCCCTGCGAAAAGGCACGATTTCCGGCTACAGCCCGCGCATGAGATTCGATTTGATCGTGAACACCATGTTCAAGAGCGCCATGAAGGACGGCGTGATCAACATCAATAATCCATCGATCTGGCGGCCACTGCTGAGCATTGAGGACGCGGCTACCGCATACATTCGCGCAATTGAAGCGAATCCGCAGCTTTCCGGGATTTTCAATGTGGCCTCAGGCAATTACACCGTAGGCGAAGTCGGCGATCTGGTTCGCAGCACAATCGAAGAAAAGCTGGGACTGCGTCCCAAGGTTCACATTCAGCACATTCAGGATTTCCGGAACTACAAAGTGAGCACTGAGAAAGCGCGGAACGTGCTGAGCTTCCATGCAAATGACGATGTGAAGTCCATCGTCGGAAACCTGATCGACAACATGGACAAGTGCAACGATTGGGACAATCCGTCGTACTCGAATATCGCTTCCTTCAAGCAGCTTGAGAAAAACGTGGACATTCACGCCATGGTGGGCACGCGATGAAAATCGTTGTACTCGGCGCAAATGGCCAGCTCGGCAGCGATATGGTGGGCGCTTTCCGGGCAGCGGGCGACGCGGTCGAGGGTTTGACCCACGCCGATATCGAGATTAGCGACGCTGATTCGATGGCTCGAGTTCTCGGCAATCTGCGGCCGGAAGTGATTGTGAATACTGCGGCGATGCATCACGTGGACAAGTGCGAGCAGGATCCCGCAAGAGCGTATGCAGTGAACGCAATGGGCTCAAGAAACCTGGCGCGCACCGCGAATGAGCTTGAATCGCTCGTTATCCACATCAGCACCGATTACGTTTTCGACGGCAGCAAGACCACGCCGTACGAAGAAACCGACAATCCCCTTCCGCTAAACGTGTACGGAAACACGAAACTTGCCGGCGAGTATTACGTGCGCTCGATTGCGAGGCGCCATCAGGTATTGCGGACTTCGGGGATTTACGGGAAGTCCCCTTGTCGCGCCAAGGGCGGCTTGAACTTCGTCGAGACCATGCTGAAACTCGCGAGAGAGAAAGGCAAAGTGCGGGTAGTGGGTGATGAGTACGTGAGCCCAACCTTTACGCCCGAGATCGCCGAACAGGCCGTGGCGCTCAGCCGGTCCAACTTGAATGGGCTTTTTCACGGGACAGCGGAGGGCAGTTGCTCCTGGTACGAGTTTGCTCGCGAGATCTTCGCCCTGACGGGCACCAAAGTGGTGCTGGAACAGGCCGCGCCCGGTGAATTTCCGGCCAAAGTCCCCAGACCTAAGTATTCCGTTCTTGAGAACAAGGCCCTAAAATCCAACGGACTTAACAAGTTCAGGCCCTGGCAAGAAAGCCTTCAACGCTACCTGGAAATTCGAAGTAAAGAAATGAGTTCTGAGCCTGCGGTGTCTGGAGCCGCCGTGGGCCCCCGAGCCTGACCCGCTTCGCGTGCTCGGCCGGTAACCCGTGAAAGGGCGGCGAGGAGGCCTCCCATGGATCTATCGATTCTAGTCGTCACTTGGAACGCCAAAAAGTTTGTCGACGAAAACTTCGGGTCCATTTTTGCGGATCTGAAAGGAATTTCCGCGGAAGTGATTGCCGTCGATAACGCTTCCAGTGATGGAACGGCGGACATGATCGCGGCCGGCTATCCCGAAGTGAAGTTGATACGCAGCCCCAAGAACCTCGGGTTTTCGAGAGCCAACATCGTCGCCATCAACCAGAGCAGCGGAAAATATGTTTGCCTGGTGAATCCGGACGTCCGCGTTCTGCCGGGCTGCTTCCGGGCGTTGATGGATTATCTGGAGAAGAATCCGAAAGTGGGAGTGGTAGGGCCGAAGACCTACAATCCGGACGGTTCCCTGCAAAGATCCTGCATGCGCGCGCCCAGCGTATGGATTTCCTTCTGCCGGGCGCTGGCGCTGGACAAAACTCCGTTGCGGAAGATACCTGCGTTCGGCGGGATCGGCATGGAAGATTTCGCGCACGATAAAACCCGTGTGGTGGATGTGCTGAACGGCGCGTTTACCATGATGCGGCGCACGGCCATGGATCAGGTGGGCCTGATCGACGAGCGCTTCTTCATGTACGGTGACGATTTGGATTGGTGCGTGAGATTCGGCAAGGCGGGCTGGCCGGTGGTCTTCTACCCGGGCGGGGAAATCGTCCACTACGGCGGAGGCGTCACCGCCAAAGCCCCGCTTTATTTCTATGTGGAGATGCACAAGGCGAACTTGCAATATTTCCAGAAGCACCATTCCTGGCTGGCTCAGCGAGGCTTTTTGGCGGCACTGCTGCTGCATGACGCCATACGCTACGTAGCGTTTTCCACGCTGTCGCTGCTCGGCTCGAAATGGCGAGAAAAGTTTGGCTGGAAAGCGCAGCGGTCGATGGCGTGTATGCAGTGGGTGTTGCGCTCCAAAGAGCCGACTCTCGATTCCCAGCCGCGAGCGACAGCGGCGTAGCACAAAAATTTTGGATAGCAGCACGAAACGGCACGAGATATTCAGCCTCAAGGCTAGCTTCAGACAAGGAGAAGCTCAATGCGTGTTCTGATCACCGGTGGTGCAGGATTCATTGGCTCACATCTCGCGGAGGCCCTTCTGGCGCGCGGAGACGATGTGCTTATTCTGGACGACCTGAGCACCGGAAGTATGGAGAACATCCGGCATCTCAAGCCGAATCCGAGCTTTCACTACTGGATCGATACGGTCATGAACCGGATTCTATTGGCCGAACTGGTCGACGAAAGCGACCTGGTGATTCATTTCGCGGCTGCGGTCGGAGTGCGGCTAATCGTGGAGAGCCCCGTTCACACCATCGAGACCAACGTGAAGGGCACCGAACTCGTGCTGCAAGCCGCGCAAAAGAAAAAGAAAACTGTCCTGGTCGCTTCCACCTCGGAAGTCTATGGGAAGAGCACCGAGATTCCCTTCCGCGAGGATGGCGATCTGGTCATGGGCGCGACAAGCAAAGGGCGCTGGAGCTACGCAGCTTCAAAGGCTCTGGACGAGTTCCTCGGCTTGGCCTATTACCGCGAGAAAAAACTGCCGGTGATTGTTTCACGCTTTTTCAACACCATCGGTCCGCGCCAAACCGGACGTTACGGCATGGTGGTGCCAAATTTTGTGCGCCAGGCCATGGCGGGCAAGCCTATCACCGTATTCGGCGACGGCAAGCAATCACGTTGCTTCTGCCATGTGGGTGACGTGATCCAGGCTTTGCTGAAACTGGTGGTCAATCCCAAGGCCGTGGGCGAAGTTTTTAATATCGGCAGCACGGAAGAAATATCCATCGAAGACCTGGCCAAACTGGTGAAACGGCGCGTCAACAGCAATTCGGAGATCCGTTACATTCCATACGAGCAAGCTTACGAGGAAGGGTTCGAGGATATGTTTCGACGCGTTCCTTCCATCGAGAAAATCTACAAGTGCATCGGCTGGCGTGCTTCCACTCCTCTTGACGCCACAATTGACTCGATTGCGCGCTACTTCGAAGAACGCGACAAACAAGTGACCTCGGGCATTGTGTCAGGATCGGCCGAAGTAGTTGCTTGAGGCGCCAACAATGACCACTTTGGTGAGCGGGCCAATGGTATCTGCAGGGAACGGCAAGTCCGGCCAGCAAAACCGTGAACTGGCTCATTCCGCCGCGGGCCAGGGGCGGGGTAGCTCCTATGCTCTGGCTACTGCCGCGTACAATGAAGAAAAGCTCATCGGCAGCGTGATTCAGTCGATTGTCGCGCAAACCGTAAAACCCGAAAAATGGGTCATCGTGAATGATGGCTCAACCGACCGGACCGCCGAGATTGTGAAGGGGTACGCGGATAAATATCCGTTCATCGAGCTTTACACAATCACCGAAGAACATCCTCGTGATTTGACCGCACAGGTCCACGCGATCAACCGAGGTTTTTCACAGCTCAAGGATTTGCCGTGCGAATTCATCGGCAACCTCGACGCGGATGTTACGCTTGAGCCGACCTATTTCGAAAGCCTGCTGGCGCGGTTTGGCCAGGATCCCCGCCTCGGTCTGGCCGGCGGATTCATTTACGAAGAGAATGAGGGCGAATTCCGCAGCCGCAAGAGCAACGTTACCAGTTCGGTCGCCCACGCGGTTCAACTGTTTCGTCGCGAATGCCTCCAGGAACTCGGAGGATACAGGCCCTTCACCTGGGCTGGAGCCGATTGGTATGCGGAAGTAAGTTTGCGGATGAAGGGCTGGAATGTGCATTCCATCCCGGATCTTCGCGCCTTTCATCACCGGCCCACCGGTAAAGGATTCGGTCTTTACAAATATGCTTTTCGCGGCGGCAAAATGGATTTCTACATGGGCACGCACCCCTTGTTTGAAATCGTCAAAATGAGCCGAAGGCTTGCTGATAAGCCCTACGTAATCGCGGCTGCCGTACGGTTTTCCGGTTTCTTGTCAGGATACTGGAAACGCGAACCAAGACAGGTACCCCAGGAATTCATGTCTTATCTGCGCAAGGAGCAGATGGCACGGCTTCGTTCATACTTTCTAGGAGCTTGACGCCCCTTCGGACGAGCAAGCAACGCTCAAGATAAGCCACAAAAGTAAATCAGCGTGTCGCTCGGAATCATGGCGGAAAATAACAGCGAAATCCTGGCCCAGCCTCTGCCAACGCGTTTCCTGAAGCTGCTCATCAGCCTGATCTTCTTTGCCGTCTCCGAAGCTTGGGTGGCGGCCGGTCGGATGATAGGCAAGAAGAGGGCTGGCCAGTGCATTATTTTGTATTACCATTGTGTGTTACCAAAACATCGATACAGGTTCGCCAAGCAGATGGACATGTTGCTGGACCATGCCACGCCTGTGCCGGTCGGTGCCAGGCAATCCTTATCTGCGGGCCGGCGATATGCGGCCGTGACCTTCGACGACGGATTCGTGGGCGTGGCGAATCAAGCGGTGCCGGAGCTTGTTCAGCGCAATATTCCCGCGACCATTTTTGTTACCAGCGATCTATTGGGACACAACCCGGGATGGCCCGGATATCCCGATCGGTTTATGTCGCTGGAGGAGCTGCACCAACTACCGGATGATCTGATCGTCCTCGGCAGCCATACTCGGCGTCATCCCCGTTTAACGGCTGTTTCCGAAGATGAAGCGCGGGACGAAATTATCGCTTCGCGAGCAAGACTCGGTGAATTGCTGGGCCGTGACTGCAATTTGTTTGCGTTTCCATTCGGAGCATTCAACGAACGGCTTATCGACATTTGCCGGGAAGGGGGATATCAGCGCGTATTCACCACCCTTCCATACCCTGCCAAGCTCGGGCCATTTGAATTCGTGTCCGGCCGGGTAACGGCGGAGCCCACTGATTGGTCGATCGAGTTCTTTCTCAAATTGCATGGTTCGTACTCGTGGCTTCCGTTCGCGTTCGCGGCAAAAAGGAATCTGAAGGCTTTTCTCAGCAAGCCAGAAAGCACTCGACAGGTGCGGAGCGATCAGCTACGGTCAACATAAAATCAGGATAGGGTGCTCCGCCACACAACTTCATGCAAGTGTATGAACTGAACCCTTTAAAGGACGCCCGATGGGCCGCACTTCTCGCCAAACATCCGCGAGCGTCGATCTTTCATAGCATTGCCTGGCTGGAGGCGCTGCACCGAACCTATGGCTACGAGCCCATAGTCTTTACCACAGCCCCCCCTGGGGCCGCCCTTGGCAATGGTCTTGTATCATGTGCGGTGAGCAGCTGGCTGACTGGACGCCGGTTGGTATCGCTGCCATTTTCAGATTTTTGCGAACCGTTATTTGATTCGCCGGAAGAATTTCAGTTTTTGATCCAACATTTCCGCACAATATCCCGTAAGAACAAATGGAATTACGTTGAGCTTCGGCCCCTCAGCGATGAATTTGGGAAAATAGCCGAGAAAGAAGAATATCGGTCAACCAGTTCGTACTTTTCCCACAGACTCGACTTGCAGGTAGAGACAGAGAAGCTTTTCAAGAGTCTGGACAAGGATTCCGTGCAGCGTCGCATTCGCCGGGCCGAGCGCGCAGGCCTCACGGAAGAATGCGGCCGCACAAGCGCTTTGCTGAAGGACTTCTACAAAATGATGGTGCTGACCCGAAAACGGCACCACATACCTCCGCAGCCGTACGCATGGTTCGAGAATCTGATGCAGTGCCTGGGAGAGGCATTCGAAATCCGAGTTGCATACAAAGATCGGGTGCCCGTCGCATCGATCATTACGCTTCGATTTAAGACCACTGTGTATTACAAATATGGATGTTCCGATGCAAGGTTCAACAATTTGGGAGCCACCCCGCTGTTACTTTGGAGAACGATAGCCGAAGCCAAATCAAAAGATGCAACAGCGTTTGATTTCGGGCGCACGGAGCAGGAAAATGCCAGTCTCGTGGCTTTCAAGGACAAGTGGGCTCCCCGTTCCAACCCGATCGTCTACTTTCGATTTCCTTCAAATGGCAGGCCTTCCGAGAACAAGTCGACAAAAATTGCAGGCGAAATCTTTGCCCGCATGCCGGAAAAACTATTGATACTTACAGGAAATTTGATCTACCGGCACATCGGATAGGGATCGTTCATTTGCGGTTGAGCAACATTTTTCGCTCGGTTTATTGATGGCTAATACGCACAATTCCGCGGCTCAGCACGTTCTGACCAGTTACTATCGCCTTCCCGCCGGCTGGGAAGTCGAAACGGCGTCGCGTGACAAAATCGGAGAGGCCGGATTTTTTCAATTCGGATCCAAGATCGTGTGCTTCGGCGAAAGTGAATCGGGAGTCACACCGAAATCCAGCGACGCTAGTACGTTTGATGCAGCCAAAGGAGTGCGGAGAAACGGTTCGGACATTTATCTGCCTTTCAACATATCGAAGGTCATCGAGAATTTGCGGCTGGAACAGTATGTGAAGGAAATTAACGCAAATTCACGCGGAATCCTCCATCACCCCGCTACTCGCAAGGCATATTACTCGATCCGGGAAATGCTTCCCGTCAGAGTCCGGCGATATCTCCAGCGATCCTACTTCAATGGCTGGCGCAAACTGCCGTTCCCTAAATGGCCGGTGGATTTCACCGTCGACAACCTTCACGAAGAATATTTGAAGCTGTTGATGGAGGCGCGCGGCGTTCCCAAAGTGCCGTTCATATGGTTCTGGCCGAATGCTGCTCCCAACGCATTGATTCTTACGCATGATGTGGAAACGGCCGCGGGACGGGACTTTACTCCGACGCTGATGGATCTGGATGCGGCCCATGGATTCCGCTCTTCCATCCAGGCCGTGCCGGAGAAACGGTATGAGATTCCCGATGAGTACGTAACCGCTATACGCAAGCGCGGCTTTGAATTCAACGTTCACGATCTGAATCACGATGGAAACCTCTACCGGGAACACGACGAATTTCTGCGCAGGGTGCAGAAGATCAATGCCTATGTCCGCAAATACGAGGCTCGGGGATTCCGGTCGGGTGCCATGTACCGAAATCTCGCATGGTATGACGCTTTCGAGTTCTCTTATGACATGTCCACTCCGAATGTCGCGCATTTGGAACCGCAACGCGGCGGATGCTGCACGGTAATGCCCTATTTCGTGGGCAACATCCTCGAACTGCCGCTGACGACCAGTCAGGACTATTCGCTGTTTCATATCCTGAACGACTACTCGATCGAGCTCTGGAAGGAACAGATCGAGCTGATCCATAAGAGAAATGGGCTGATCAGTTTCATTACGCATCCCGACTATCTCATCGAAGAGCGCGCGCGAAAGGTTTACGCGCACCTTCTTGAATACCTGCGAAAAACTGTGGATCGTTCAAATATCTGGGCGGCGCTGCCCGGCGAAGTAGACACCTGGTGGCGAAACAGAAATCAGATGAAACTTGTTGCGAATGGCCAGGATTGGATAGTCGAAGGACCGGACAGTGCCAGGGCGCGAGTCGCCTATGCAATCGTAGAAGGTGGACGTTTACGCTACGATCTTGCGGGAGTCGCCGCGGGGGCGCATTCGTGATGGCGACAAAGCCGATTTCGGCCGAAGTGCACGTCGCGACCGACCAATCTAACAGCGTTAAGGTCGGATACCGGATTCTCGCGTTTGCGCTGACCTGCGCTGTGCCCATCGTTATCGCCTGGGATGTGATCCGGCAGATCGTCTCGCTGGCCCTCACCAACGATACCTACACTCACATTCCGCTCATCCCGATCGTTAGCGGGTTCCTCATCTACTCGAACCGCCAAGCGATACGTTCGCGAATCTCGTCGCAATGGCAACCGGGAACGCCGTTGCTTGCGGCTGGATTAGCCGCGGTGGTCGCAGCGCGGCTCGGCGCAGTGCACCTTGATCCGTCGCAGGATTTGAGCCTCGCAATGTTAGGCGCGGTACTGGTATGGATCGGTGCATTCGCCATGTTTTTTGGGTACGCAGCTTTTCGAGCGGCGCGCTTTGCGCTGCTATTCTTGATCTTCACCGTTCCGATTCCTGAGCCCGTACTTTCGCAAAGCATTCACTTCCTGCAGGTGTGGAGCGCTCACTCGGCGGCCGCCCTGTTCAGCTTGTTTGGTATCCCTTACCTGCAGAACGATCTGGTTTTTAACTTGCCGGGAGTTGCCATCCGTGTCGCCGAAGAGTGCAGCGGAATTCGCTCCACCTTAGCGCTATTGATCATGACCGTATTGGCGGCGCACATGTTTTTGAAGACCACCTGGAAGCAATTTCTGGTTTGCCTTTTGGCCGTGCCGCTCTCGATCGCCAAAAATGGTTTGCGCATCGCCTCCCTTTCGGCGTTGGCCATTTATGTGAATCCGGGTTTTCTCTATGGGAAGCTCCATCAGTATGGCGGAATGTTTTTCTTCGCGGCCGCTTTCCTGCCGTTGGCTCTGCTCTTTGTGATCCTCGAGAGAGGTGACTCGAAGCCGATCGAATCGAAATGAATCTCCTGGCTACCCAGCGGCTATGGAGCGGGTCGTTTGCGCGTATTCATTCTCATCGCTGTTCTGATCACGCCCCTCCCGACCACGATCCTTCGCCTCCAAACTCTGCTCGTTCGCCAGTCCAAGACAAATGACATTCTCGTCGTTTTGAGAAGACTTCCTGCACCTTGCTTGCATCCAACCGAAAGTCTTCGCACAATACTATTTGAGTACTGTACTAGACGTATTCGGGGCGAGTTAAATCCTATGGTTTTACATACACCGTCAACTTTGGCAAACGGTATGCGGGGCCCAAGACGGGCAAGCCTGCAACTCTCAGGAGAAACGTGTGTTGGAACGTTGTGATGTCGTGATTTTAGGCGCGGGACCCTACGGGCTCTCGGCTGCTGCGCATCTGAAATCCATCAAGGGAATGGATGTCCGCACCTTTGGCAGGCCGATGTCGTTCTGGGCCGAGCAGATGCCTCGAGGAATGCTTCTTCGCTCTGCGTATTCGGCGTCACATCTTTCGGCGCCAAATGAAGCCCTTTCGCTAAGCGGCTTCGAGACGGCTCGCGGCAGGAGCTTGAATCGGCCGGTTCCCCTGGAAGACTTCATCCAATACGGCTTATGGTTCCAGCAGCACGCCGTGCCTGACCTCGATCAGCGCAAGATAACTTGCATTAACCACGCTTCAGGCGAGTTCAAAATCCTGCTGGAAGATGAAACGGAATTGCGGTCGCGTCGCGTGGTGATTGCCGGAGGCATCGAATTCTTCGCGCACGTTCCGCCAGAATTCTCGGGGCTGCCGCGCTCATTTGTAACCCACTCGTCTTTGTTGACGGAGCCCGCCGCTTTTGCGAAGAAACGGGTAGTCATCGTGGGAGGGGGGCAAAGCGCCCTCGAATCCGCCGCATTGCTTGCGGAATCAGGCGCGGAGGTCGAAGTCATCGTCAGACGCCCCAGCATCCACTTCCTCGGCTGGAGCCAACGAATCCATAAACTCGGCCCACTGGCTAGAGTCTTTTACGCTCCGACCGATGTAGGGCCGGCGGGAATCAGCCGCATCGTGGCAGCGCCCAAGTTGTATCGCACGCTTTTGCCGCGGCCAGTTCAAAACCATTTGCGCGATTTCTGCCGGCGCCCGGCAGGAGCCTATTGGCTCCGAAACCGCCTGCAGCCCGTGCGCCTGACGACAGGGCGCCACGCGAGTTCTGCCAACGTTGCAGGCAATCAGTTGCGATTGAAGCTCGATGATGGATCCGAACGCCTTTGCGACCACGCCGTTTTGGGGACAGGCTATCGAGTGGACGTCTCGAAATATCCCTTTCTCTCGCAGGAGATGCAATCATCGCTTCGCAAGGCCAGCGGCTTTGCCGTTCTGAATTTCGGTTTAGAGTCCTCCATCCCGGGATTGCATTTTGTCGGCGCTCCCGCCGCCTGGAGCTTTGGCCCGCTGATGTACTTCGTGGCTGGGGCTGATTTCACCTCTCGTACCATCGCGCGTTCGATCAGGAATGCAAAACGCAATTGAACACCAACGGCCAATCGAACGGTCATGGGCTCCCGGCTTCGGGCGATGCTCGAAGAACCGGGGCGCTAGTGATTGGCGGCGACTATCAAGGTCTGGGAGTCGTCCGCAGTCTCGGTCGGCAGGGCGTTCCCATTGGAATCCTTGACGACGAAGCTTCGATTGCCCGCTATTCCTCCTATACAACGTTTACTGAGCGGCTCCCTTCACTGAGAGATTCAGCGAACACCTTCCGTGCCCTGATGGACCTAGCCAAGAAAAGGGACCTTTCCGGTTGGGTGCTCTATCCTACGCGCGACGAAACGGTCGCCGCGTTGTCCGAATACCGAAGTGAACTATGCCAGGTCTACCGGGTGCCCACGCCTGCCGCGGATACCATCCAGTGGTTTTGGGATAAGCGCAAAACTTACGAATTGGCCTCCCGGCTAGGAATTCCGGCGCCTCGAACTTGGTTTGCCCAGGACCTAAAGGATCTCGATCAAATTGAAGGGCACTTCCCTGTCGCGCTCAAGCCCGCCATCAAAGAGCACTTCATTTATGTGACCCGGGCAAAGGCCTGGCGCGCCAACAATCTTGCCGAACTGCGAGAGCTCTTCACGCGCGCTGCAAAGTTCATGCCGCGTGAAGAAATCATGATCCAGGACATCGTGCCCGGAACCGGCAGCCGGCAGTTTTCCTATTGCTGTTTTTTCAAGGAAGGGCAAGCCATAGCCAGCCTTGTGGCGCGCCGGCTACGACAACATCCTCTGGAATTCGGACGGGCCAGCACTTACGTGGAATCAGTGGATTTGCCCTGTTTGGAGGAAACTTCGGAGCGCTTCCTCCGCGCCACGAATTATTACGGCCTGGTGGAAATGGAATACAAACAGGACCCGCGTGACGGCCAGTACAGGCTGCTCGACGCCAACGCGCGCACTTGGGGCTACAACTCCATCGGACGGGCAGCCGGCGTGGATTTTCCCGCCATTCTTTTTTCTGACCAGACCAACCAGCCAATCACACCTTGCCGCGGGAAAACCGGTGTCCATTGGGTCCGCCTGCTCACGGACTTGCCCACCGGAGCCGTTGCCATCATGAAAGGTGAAGTGAAGTGCCTTGATTACATCAGCACCTTGCGGGACATTGACGAAGAAGCCGTGTTCAGCTCCGATGATCCTCTGCCCGGTCTGATTGAATTTGCGCTGGCTCCCTACCTGCTCTGTAAGCGAGGCTTCTGACCGTTCGATGGAACGGACAGCAGAGCATCGTGATCTGCTTTAGGAAATGTGGCATAAAAAATAAAGGATCTGCTGAGTACCGCATTTGACTTCCCGTTCTTCTGTGAAGCCCACCTTTCCAGCCTCGCCCCGAGTGTGGGGCGCCCTCTCGGTTGTCATCTTCCTGGGAATCCTGTTCTGCACACTCTGGCCCTTCAAGTTGTCGCCCGCCAACAATATCCGATGGTCTCCGTCAGGATGGGTCGCTTTTGGACACGGCGGCATAATGTTCACTACCGTGCCGTTGACGTTTGATTCATCGGACCCTGGGAATGGCTGCGCGGTGGAATTGCTGCTTCGGCCAACCGACTTGGATTCCAATGGAACGATATTGGGCACTTATCGCCCGGGAAATCCCAAGCAATTTGTCGTTCGGCACTGGCATGAAGGTCTGTTGGTCACCCATGATCGGGTGGGGCCGGGCGGATTCAAGAGGCAGAAGTTCGATCTCGGCCATGCATTTCAGGCGGACAAACCCACCCTGCTGACAATGAGTTCGGGGCCGGAGGGTACTGTGGTCTACCTGGACGGCAAGAAGGCTCAGACCTTCCCCCATTTTGTGATAACAAGACAGCAGCTTTCAGGCCAGTTCGTCCTCGGAAATTCGGCGACCGACTTCGCTCCCTGGATAGGTGAATTGCGCGGAGTCGCCCTTTACTCAAAAGAGCTCACCGCTCCCGAAGCGTTAGAGCATTACAACGAGTGGATAACTCCCGGGTCTCGGCCCGATTTGACGGCAGCGGTGGCACGATACGACTTCAAGGAACTCCACGACTCGGAAGTGCCCAATGAAGTGGCTGGCGGCCCGGGTCTGGAAGTCCCGAAGGTGCTCAGAATTCCGGATAAAGTGATGCTGAAATCTCCCCTGCAGGAGTATCGAGACGATGGGCAATTTCGCAAAGGATTTCATCATCAACGTCATCGGTTTCATTCCCATGGGATTTCTACTTTGCGGCTACTGGACGCTAACTAAGAACCCACGGTTCGCGTTCGTTGGTGCGGTGCTATTTTGCGCGATGTTCAGCTTCTCGATTGAAGTCGCACAAGCGTTCATTCCCAACAGGGGATCCGGATGGACGGATGTTATTTCAAACACGCTCGGAGGCATTGTCGGGGCAGTTCTGGCGCAAGCCTGGTTCAAGTTATCTCAACTTTGGCAGAAGAAAGCACTCTAGCCGTCGTATTATTCTTCGGAAGCCCTGAATCGTCTTGCCTCGAAGAGTTGTATTTACACGGGCGTAGCAGGGAATCGCTTCTTCAGGTAAGATAAGGGAGTTTCAAATCGGGCGCTGATGCTGACAAACATTCAAGTCAATAATAATAATGGCGCAAAGACGCTAGTGCGGGTTCGCCCGCGTGGCTTTTGTGCTGGCGTAGTGCGGGCGGTTGATATCGTTGAACTTGCGCTGGAAGCGTACGGCAGGCCCGTCTACGTCCATCACGAGATTGTCCACAACCGCTATGTCGTGGATCAATTGCGGCGCCGTGGGGCCATCTTCGTCGAATCCATAGACGAAGTTCCGGTGGAATCGGTCTTGGTTTTCAGCGCCCATGGCGTTCCGCCGCGTGTCCGGATCGAAGCGCAAGACCGCAAGCTGCGCGTAATCGATGCCACCTGCCCTCTGGTAACCAAGGTACATCTGGAAGCCCTGAAGTTTGCACGGGAAGGACGGACGGTCATCTTGATCGGCCATCGGGATCATCAGGAGATCATTGGCACCTCGGGTGAAGCTCCCGAAAAAACGTTAGTCGTGGGCAGCGTGGAGGAAGTAGACCAACTCCAGGTCCCCGACCCAATGCGCCTTGCGTTTTTGACGCAGACGACCCTCTCGCTCTATGACACGCAGGAGATTGTGGCCCGCCTCCGCCAAAAATTCCCGTCCATCGTTGGACCCGCTTCTGATGATATTTGCTACGCCACGCAGAACCGGCAAGAAGCCGTGGAAGCTTTGACGCGTGAGGTCGAATTGATTTTAGTGGTTGGTTCCGCAAACAGTTCGAACTCCAACCGCCTGGTGGAAGTGGCCAACCGGGCGGGCGTCCCGTCGCGCTTGATCGAAGACGCGAACGATATTGACGAATCATCCGTCGGCGGCTACAAGACCATCGGTCTCACCGCCGGAGCCTCAGCGCCGGAGATTCTGGTGGAACAGGTGAGCCAACGGCTGTCGGCATTCGGTTTCACTAACCATCGGGATCTGGATCTGATCCGTGAAGACGTGCGGTTTACCTTACCCCCGGAACTTGCGGCCCGGCAAAATCAAAATCGCGTTGCCAACTGACCGCTTTCACTCCGGGCCTGTGGATTGACGGGAGAGCATGAGTGGCGGTCAAAATAGTCCGCCAACCAGGAAAAATCGCTCTGCTGGGCGCGCCGACAAGCGCCGCCGCTTTGGTGCCAGGGCACGAAGCCAGCCCTTCCGCCTTGCGTTCCGCAGGTCTGATCGATCGGCTCAAGGCGCTTGGCTACGAAATCCTTGATCTTGGCGACGATCCCGTTCTCATTTCCAGGCCTGATCCAGAAAATCCCCGCACTCGAAACCTGCCTGCTGTCGTAAAATCCCTCGAAACGCTGAAACCGAAAGTCGAGCAAGCCGTAAAATCAGGCGCGCTCCCGTTGATTCTGGGAGGAGACTGTTCGATCGCCCTTGCAACGGTCGCGGGGGTTCGCCGCTATATGCGCAACGTGGGGATCATATACGTGGACCGGCACGCCGACCTCAACACGCCCGCAACAACTCTTTCGGGTTCTCTCGACGGAATGGTGGTATCGCACTTGATTGGGCGCGGAGCCCCTGAACTTGTCCGCTTGTCGGGTCAGCCGCCGCTCGTTCGAGAGCCGGATCTGGTTCTCTTCGGCGTTGATCGCCTCGATCCGCCCGAGGAGGAATGGCTGAAGAACTCTATGCTGCCGCGATACCTGGCCTCTGACATCCGCCGCTTGGGCGCCGGCAAAGCTGCAAATCTGGCGCTGGAACAAATTCACGCGTCTAAATTCGATTTCGTTCTGCACTTTGACGTCGATGTGATTTCGGATTTTCAATTCACCAACCATCCCGGCAGCGGTGGTTTATCGGCGGATCATGCCCGCGAGATATTGTCGATCTTTTTGAGGCATGAGCGGCTCGCTGCGGTTGAACTGACCGCGTACAATCCTCAGAACGACAGTTCCGGCGTCGGGGCGGAGCTTATTCTGGACCTTCTTACCAGCGCGCTTCGCAGTCGCATCGAGAGCTCAGGTTCGCATGCAGAGCCAGTCGAATCTGTTCCTGCCAGGGAAGCCGTGCCCGAGCCACCATCCGGAATAGCCACAGAAACTTCGGCGCAGGTTCCGCAAAACAGCGAATCACTTACGGAATCGCCGGGCTTACCGCCCTCCATGCAACCCCAGGACGAATAGACCATCTTGACCGCGACCAAAACCTCTAAAGGGATAAAACTCGCCCCCAGCAGCAAAAACTCCACAAGTCCCCGGCCCGAACTGATCATTTTCGATGTTGACGGCGTGTTGGTCGACGTGCGCGGCTCCTTTCACCTCACTACCCTACAAACAGTGCGCTTCTTTACCGGCAAGCGCGTCACTTCGCCGGAATTACAAGAGTGGAAAAACCGCTCGGGCTACAACGACGACTGGAAGCTGTCGACTGCTTGGGTACAGTCTCTCGGGGGAAAGTTCGAATACGAGGAAGTGAAGCGCAAATTCGTCGAACTCTACTGGGGCGAAAAGGGCGCAGGCAACGTCGCCCGTGAGAAATGGCTGTTGCCGGAAGCAATGCTCCGGCGTTTGGCCAAACGGTCTCAACTTGCTCTATTTACGGGCCGGACCCGCAGGGAGCTCGATTACACATTGGACCTGTGCAGGGTTCGAAAGTTCTTCGGCGATATCGTCACTGTTGAAGACGTCATCCGGCCTAAACCGGATCCCGAGGGATTACTGAAGATCCTGGGTAGCCGCAAGCCAAGCAGTGCCATATACGTTGGGGACAGCGTCGACGATGCGCTCGCAGCCCAATCCGCGCAAATGCCTTTCCTGGGTGTATTGTTCGGGCGCGGTTCGGCTCGCCGCGAGCGGGCTCGCCTGCTTCGGGAACGGGGAGCTATCGCGGTGATGAACAAAGTTTCTGATCTTGAGTCCTGGCTCGACCGGAAGCTTCCCAAAAACCGGGGTTAGCCGCCCAATTTCTTCCCGCCCGCTCTAATCCCGCGCTACCCCTTGTCCTGGACAGTCTACGGAAAGGGGTTGCTGTTAAAGCACTAGTACCATTGTAGAAGCTCAGCCCGCCCTACGATAATTCCTCTTTAGGCGACCCAGGCGCCGGAACTCATGTCCATCAGCATCAACACACGTCACGCCGCGGCTCGGGCATTTGTGCGCAGCCTTAACATTCTGCTCAAGTTCGCTCGAATGTATGACTTCGGCCACCCCCGCACGGCTAAGCAATACGAAACCGCCTGGAGCGAACTTAAAACCGCTCTGGGAGCGGACAATGAAGCTGGCTTGTTGCTTGCGGTTTCGGGCGAGCAGCTCCTGCTGGACGGAACACCCCTGGACTCCGCTGCTGCTGAAAAGGGCTTCGCTCGAATGCTCTCTTCAGCCGGCATTGCCAGCATCCATTTCTCCCCAAAAGTGACGCAAGCCAGTTTGGCGCGTCTGGTGAAGGGATTCCCCACCAACACAACCAGTAAGACCTCCCAACTCACAGACCAATTGAAAGCCGCATTGCAGGGCGATCCACACATTAAGGTTAATGAAGTGTGCTTCGTGCCCGCAGATTCCGCCGTCGCGAAATCCACAGTTGCGGCGCAATTGGCTGCCCGCACCATAGGCATGAACGCCGAACAGCAGGATGCCCTGTTCAGTAGCCCGGAGAAGCTTCTCCAATTGATCGTCGCGGCAGAGGGCGGGAAGGGTGGCAATGGCGGTGGAGGCGGAATAGGCGGTGGCAGCGGCAGCGGAAGTGGCGGCGGGAGTGGAAGCGGGAGCGGTAGTGGTGGGGGAAGCGGAAGTGGGACTGGAAGTGGAACCGGTACTGGAACGGGTACCGACGGAGGAGGCGCCATTGTCGGGAGCGGCAGCGGCTCAGGTGGTTCCGAAACCGGCATAGGCGTCGCCGGCGAGGCAGGCACTCCCGGAGAGGTTGGCGCCGAAGCAGGCGAGAATCCGAGCCGCTGGGCAAACGCCACAACCGGAATTCGCAGCAGCCGGTCCGCCCGCGGCGCGGCAAGATCCATGGCCGTCGAAACCGGCCTGATGACCTTGCATGAAGACGAGCTTCAGGGAATCCTCCAAGTGCTCGCGCAGATCGCCCGAACGGGCGAAGTGAAAGACAGGCTGGACCCAAGTTCCTTTCAGGGGCGTTTATCGACGCTGCCACGTCGCGCTCGCTTCACCGTCAGCCAGGCTCTCTCCGCGCTGGCTGCTCAAGCCCCAACGGAATCTTCCGACAAGCCCACACTGCTGAAACTTGCCGAACACATCGCCGTGCGCTTCGCGCTTGAAAGCTACGAACGCGGCGATACCAAGGTCAACACCGTGCGGCAGATGCTGGAGGAAATGAGCACGGAGCTCGATGGATTGCGGAAAATCCTGGGTGTTTACGAGCAGAAAATGGCCAGCGCCGGCATCGATGTGCCGTCGCATGTCGATGTTCTGGCCCAACAATTTTGGGCTCACATCCCGGAAGACAAGCAGCGCCAAGCGCTCGACTCCGACGATGCCTGGTGTGTTCCTCCGGTCAAGGCGCGCGAATGCATTGAGAAGATGCTCCTGAACGGCGAAAGAGAAGCCGCGGACAAAATCCTGCGAAATTACGTCAGCGGGATCTCGAAAGAATCACGGGAAATTCGCCGTCACACGTCGATGGGCATCGTCGAGCTCGCGCCTCTCTATGCCGCCAGCGAAGAGCGGCTCTTCGTCGACACCATTCGGCAAATTGGCGTACAGCTCGCCGAAGAGACTGATTCTGAATTGCAAAGCCTGGTTGGCGCGGCCTTCGTCCGCCTGGCACAGGAAGCAACCTCAAAACGAGCGTTCCGGGCCATCCAGCGTTCCGTTGAAGTCGCTGATTATATTGAGGCGGAGCGCCCTGGTGTTGGTAAAAACCTGCGGCCGAGAATTGCCATTGAGTCTCGCCTTCCGGAATTTATCGATGAGGCTCTTCGTGCGGGTGAAGTTTCCGCCGGCCTGCGGGACTTGCTCCGTCGAATACCGAACCCCGCAGCCGAGAGCATCGCTAAGCGCTTTGGCCGGGTCAGTTTCCGGGAGGACTGCGAACTTCTGGTCTCCATGATGGAAACGTTGGGCTCAGACGGCCTGGAACACCTGAAACATCAGCTAATCCAAGGAAATCCGCACGAGGCCACCGAAGCCATCGGCATACTCGCGCGCGTCGATATCGAAACAGTGGAACGCGTTTTGCAGGATCGAATGAAGGATTGGAAACGCACCGCGCACGACCGCATCGTTCGCCAGATTGCTGCCAGCGGCTCTCCGCATCGCGCCCGGTTGATGCTGGGATTGTTCGATCGCTTTGATCCGCTGATTCGTCCGCTGGTCATCGATGAAATCGGCATGTGCGGCGACCAGTCCTCCGATCGATTGCTGCTCCGTATCGCGGATGGCGATCTCCCTAAGGACGCCACAGATTACCTCAGGCTCAAGGCCATCGAGGCTTTGGGCCGGTTACGCGTCTCGGGTGCCGAAACGGTGCTGCGAAACATTGCAGAAGCTCGCAAGACGTGGCGCTGGAGTTTCCCATCCGAGCTTCGCCTCGTAGCCGCGCAAGCGATGGAGAAGCTGGATCCCGATTGGGTTCGCAACTTTGTTCCGCGCAGCGGATTGAATCCCGCCGAATTTGCCATCGAAATTCTCGACATCGACCCGAATTCCTCGGCCATTCGCCAGCGCCGCTACCCGCGGCTTCGCTTGGAACACCCCATGTGGGCAACCACCACGAATCTGCGGGAGAACTGCCGTATCGAGATTCCGGAGATGACGCTCGGCGGCGGCGTCGCGGTCTGCGAACAGAGTCTCTACCCCGGAAGCGTGGTGGAGCTAAAGCTGAATCCTGCCCAAAAATCGGTGAAGGCTCAAACCATCGTTCGGGACGCAAACACACAGGCGCGCGCGTTCGAAGTCGTGGATATCGATCTGGAAGAACGCGCGAAACTCCGCAAGCTGCTTGTGCAGCTCGGCAACGCTCAAAAGGAATCCACGCCTCAGGAGCGCAGCCGCGGCCCTCGAACCATTCTTCCAACTTCCTCCTGATAGCGCCCCGCGCAGGACCGCTCAGCTCACTTTCGCCAGTGCAGGAACAGGCTCCCCTGTTATATCGCCGGCGAGGGGGTACAGCACCCGCTACAGCCGAAATGACAAGCTCCGCCATACCTCGGAAGGCCGTTGTAACTGAATTCTAAGGATCTCCCTACGCAGGCCGAGGTAGTCGGAACGTGCACCTCACATGTAACCTCCACGGACCGCATCGTTAGGTGTGTTGTTTACCTTTATTTCGGGTTTGAGCGAGCGATCGCTGAAGCAATTTATTACCTTCCTTTTTGTAATTTTCCGAACCAACCTTCAAGAAGGCTTCGCAAACTTGGGCGACACTCCGTCCCTCGTTTGCAGCGATTTCCTCAAGCAACGTCTTTAGATTCGAAGACACTCGAAACGACAATCTCGTATCTTTCACCATGAGTCCAAAAGCTTAGCATTGATGTGTTTGCCAGCTACCTTGACATTTACGTCCCCCTACGTCATACTATGTCATCCATTGGGTTCCATGAAGGAGCGCATGTGAAGAAACACTTGGCCAGCCTGCGAGCGGATTTGAAATACGCCCGAACTATTTGGGGCAATATACCCAAAAGCTCTGTACAAAGCTTGCGGCAGCTGATTCAGCAACACGGACTTATTGTTACCGCGGGTGATGTCCAACTACTGGACGGGCGATGGTATATCACCGGCGGCGGACTGCTAAGGATCGCAACTCGACGAAGATGCGCTGGAATCGATACTGCATTGCAGTCGAAACAGTCTGACCCGACGCTGGGTCGCTTTGTATTTAAGGCAACCGTCTTCAAATCAGCGACCAGTCACGGCTTCGTCGGTTATGGTGATGCCGATCCATCCAACGTCTCTCCTCTCGTGCGCGGTGCCGAAATGCGCATCGCCGAAACGCGAGCCGTCAACCGGGCCCTGCGCAAAGCCTACGGCATCGGCCTTTGCTCCGTCGAGGAGCTTGGCTGGTCCCCAAAGTCGAATAACACCACCCCTCCCGGTCGAGTTCAGCCACTCGGGACAAACGGAAACGGTCATCACAATGGCAGCCAACCGCGTCTCCGTGACCAGCTGTGCCTCCTGATCCGCCAATACGACCTCGATCCCAATCTGGTCAAAGCTTATGCGGCCCATTTCTGTGGTACGGAAACAATCAAAGAGGCCAGCCGCGATCTGGTCGAATCGTTTATTTCTCATCTGGCTGCATCCGCCAAAGAAGATCGTGAGGGCCTCATCTGCAAACTCAATTCGTTCTCCCATCCGGTCGAGGTGCAGCAATGAAGCGATGCATTCCCGGACTCCATGCGACACTCCAAGCCGAGGAGCCGCTCGAAGGATTGTTCCTGGTCCGTGTGGAGTGGGCCTCCTACCGTTGGCACCTGCAAAAACCTTATCTCAGCGTCCGTTTCGTCGTACTCGAGCCGAATGCCTTCCAGAATCGCTCGTTCTCTGGTCGCTTCTACTGCACCGAACGCGCTCTCTGGAAGCTGAACTGGTTCCTGCGCGATTTTGGTTACGACCAGCAGCTTCTCGCTGATGACCAGGTTGATGAAAAAGCTCTCGTGAACCTCCGCGGCGTGGTCCGGACCTCCCATGTCACCTTGATGGGCCGTACATATCAGAATCCCGAGGCTTTTGCACCGGCAGCCGATTGGGATGAACTCACCTCCGACGTTACCCAGCGGCAATCGCAGGAAAGCTCTCATGGTGTATAGCCACACCCAAATCAGCCAATACCTGCGCTGCCCGCGCAGCTATCGGTATCGATATCTGGATGGCTGGCGAGAAAAGGACACTCGGGCCGGCATGGTCTTCGGCCGCTGCTTTGAAAATGCTCTGGCTGCCTATTTTCGTGGGGAGGATTGCACGGCGGCACTTTTTAGGGAATGGAGTGCCCATCGCGATACTCCTTTTCAATACCGCAAGGGCGAATCCTGGGATCGCATGCTGCACCAGGGCGTTCATCTGCTCCACAGGTTTGCGCAGGATGATCGGATTAAGATCTCAGATCCAATTGAAAACACACAGATTAAGCTCAACAGGACACTCACCGGAGGAAACGAGTTCGTATCCTATATAGACGCCATCGGCAACCTTGACGGCCAGCGCTGCTTGATCGATTGGAAGACGACCAGCAGCCGGTACAGCGAAGTCCCCGACGGCTTGCTCTCCCTTGACCCGCAACTAATTTGCTATTCCTGGATGAGCGAAATCGCCGACGTGGCCTTTGTGGTGTTCGTACGCAAGAGCCTTCCCGAAATTCAATATCTTAAGGCGACAATCTCAGATGAACAGCGGCGGGACTTTGGACGGATGGTCGAGACGACTGTTGGTCAGCTCGAAGCGGGCCAGTTCCCTTCCCACAGCGGTATACGGTTCCCGCAGAACGCCTGCATGAGCTGTTCTCATCTGGGCCTCTGCCTGAACAATCCGCAATTGATAGAGACAAGCCTAATCCGCCGGCCGGGAGCAAGCGATCTTGATTGGCTTGACGAACTTGTGGACTAACGAGATGCCTGACGAACCGAATCTCGATCGTTGCCGAGCGATAGTAGTGCTCGACAAGATTGATGAGATCTTGCATTGGGAGAAAACAAAAGATCAAGAGAGGGATGTCCGGTTCGTCGAGCTCGGTCAGTATCTTTGCGAGGTTCGGGCGAAGCAGTACTGGAGGGTCGAAAACCTGAAGTCGTTTGACGACTTCCTAGAAAAGCGATTCCCGGAATCGAGGCGGAAAGCTTACTACCTCATGGCCATTCACGAAAATCTAACCAAAGTTCCCAAACAGCGATTACGGCAGATCGGTTGGAGCAAAGCAGTCGAAATGGTCAAGGTCGCCCGCCGAGATGAAGACCAGTTTGATTGTGCAACCTGGTTGCACAAAGCGGAGGAACTGCCGAAAGACGAGTTCAAGCGCGCAGTCGAACAACATCTGACCGGCAAGAGCTCCGAACCATGGGAGCTGATCTACTTCAAATTATTCAAGAGCCAGCTGCCGGTCATCGAGCAGGCCCTTGAAACCGCTTCCATGCTTTTAGGAAACGACAAGTCACGAGGCTACATGCTTGAGATGATTTGTGCGGACTTTGTTGCAGGAGCGAGCGCCGAAACTGAAGATTCCGAGGCTCTGTTGTTTTCCCTGGACCGGCTCTTTGCTTTGTTGCCGGAGCCGATGCAACAAGAATTCTTAAGCAAGTCGAGAGAATTCCGTTGATGACACAAATCTCAAAGCGACCGCGCCTGCGGTTGAAGGCCGCGGCATATACCGAACTGCGTCAGAGCATTCTCGAGCGCGACGGTTGGCGATGCCAGCAATGCGGTGGCCGGTGCAATCTGCAGGTTCATCATATTCAGCCTCGGAGCAGATTGGGTGATGACGCCGAACCAAATTTGATCTCGCTGTGCGCCTCATGTCATGAGCAGGTCCATCGGCCCAAATAGCAATCTCGTCGCCCGGAATGTTTCCCCTTTCGGTATCCCTGCCAGTTGGCCTTTCCCGTTGCGCTTCTTCGGTAGTCGGTTGCCTACTTCGTCTTTACGGAGGACGTATTTACTTCCAGTAATCAGCGCAATTGCTCCAATTACATATGACCCGATGGCCCATCTGCTGGTGACACTGTGGATCAAGTATGCCGTCCGCCAGCGGCGGCCTTGCGGCCTGATGCTCCTGGTGGTATCGAGTCACCGCTAACGGAGCAGACAGTTGGATGAACCGCTGCGCACCGAGCTGGTCGAGTTGGCGCGAAAGAAGATACGCTTTGGAAGGATATCGTTTGTTGCGGCAGCTCCGTTCGCTTCAGATGGAGACCCACGCGGTGATGCTGCTGGAGTCGCGCGACCGCGATTCGGTGATCGATGCTTTCCGCTGTGGCGCGCGCGGCGTTATCTTCCGGGACGAGCCACTTACCACATTGAATAAATGTATTCGCGTTGTCGATCAGGGACAGATCTGGGTCAGCACCCAGCATCTCGATTATCTGCTCGAAGCCCTGGGCAAATCGCTCCCACTGCGCCTGCAAAACGCTCGCGGAATTGAAATCCTGTCAAAACGTGAAGCGGATGTGGTTCATCTGGTTGCGCAAGGGCTTACGAACCGCGAAGTCTCCAGCCAGCTCAATTTGAGCGAGCACACTGTGCGCAATTATCTTTTCCGCGTCTTCGACAAATTAGGGGTTTCCACGCGCGTGGAGCTGGCTCTTTACTACATACAGGAAAGCGAACTTGAGCCGATGTCCGCACCGTTGAACCAGCCTTCGGCCGGAGCACTCCGAAGCGGAGATCAAGTCATCTCCGATTAAGCTTGTCGATCAACTGGCCGGGACAAGGGACCGAGATGCCGCTGCGTTAAAAAACTGCGGCGGACCTGCGTTACCGTGGAGAAATCGGAACCAACTGCTTGTCGCGAATGTAGAAGTCTTGCCCGCGCCAATGGATCTTTTGCGGAAAGAAACTCCATAACCAAATCAAGAATCCCACCGCATCGCGCAGCGGCACCAACCATATCCTCTTTTTTGCGATTCGATCATCCATCAGGGAACCGCCAACAGACCAGGCAACGCAGAAGCGCAACACAGCATATGCAGCTAGGTAGGCCGCGCCAAACCACCAGCGCGGTGCAACCACAGCGGCCAGCACTGCCCATGGCAAACCTTGAGTGAACAAAAGCCCGAGGTGGCCCCAAGGGCGCGAACAGCGAACCGTCATGTTCCATCGCAACTGGTGCCGCAAAGCCTGCGCCAAACTCTGCTTCGGATAGACAATGGACACTGGAAATCGGCTGAGTTCCACGCGCCGGCCCGCTTTCACGATGCGATTCCCCAGCTCGTAGTCATCCGAAAGATAGTTCACCAGTGCTTCGAAGCCACCAATAGCTGCAATCTGCTGCTTGGTCGTGGCCATAACGGCGCCCAGCATGAAATCGATGTCACCGATCAGCCACGCAACCAGAACCCCTGGCGCAAAATCAGTGCTGTTGCCCAGCGCTTCCAAATCGGAAGCGATTAAGCCATCTGTCAGCCCTTTGTACAGGCACGTCACGCCGCCGGCTCCTGGCTTCCGGAAACTCGGGACAATTTTTCCCAGGAAATCGGGCTCTACACGAACGTCGCTGTCGCAAACCAAAACAATCTCATGCCGCGCCTCGCGAACCAGTCTGCAGAGCTTATTGACCTTGTCACTTACTCCCAGCGGTTCGGAACCAACAAGCATCCGTACAGGGACATCCGGAAAATCCGCGATGATTTTCTGAATGATCGGGACGGCAGGATCTTCGGCATCCGCCACGCAGAAAAGAATTTCGAAATCGGCGTAATCCTGCAGGCAAAAGCTCGCGTAATTCTCGTACGTTTCGCGGTCGAGTCCTCGGATAGGTTTTAAAATGCTGATCGGCGGCAGGAAGTCGCCGGCAGGAGGGCTCGTGTTGCGAGCAAAACGTGCAGCAGCTACCAGGGCAACAAGGTAGAACGCGAGCGGGGCGGCGGCTAATACCAGGATGGCGTCACGGACAAAGAAGCCACCAGACAACGCACTTATCCTTTACCGATGAAGACCAGTGCAACGCCAACGCATACCAGCAAAACCCCCGCCCAGCGCTGTCTGGTGACGCGTTCGCCCAGAAAAAATCTTCCGCCTAACGCCCCGATCGCGTAGCTCAGCGCGCTCACCGGAATTACCAGGCTGACGTTTTCCAGCGAAAGCATGCCAAGCAGCGCAAAAAATGCCAGCGTCATTTGGGCCAACCCGAGCCACATCCAACCCACCTTCATGGCGCGAATCACCACGCGAAAAATCGACGCTGGGCGGAAATCGGTGACCTCACCGATGGTCTTCATCGCCCGCGTCACACAAAGCTCACCGCCGGTGCCGATGACGACAATCATCAAATAGAAGATGGTTTCCCGCAGCAGCAATCAGCACTCCGTCGTTCTAGGGGATGTGTGCCCGACGATGAACACGCCCGCACAAATGATCGCGATTCCTACCCAGCGCAGCGTTGACACCGTCTCGCGCAACAGCAGATACCCAAGGAACGCCACCACCGCGTAGGCCATCGATGAAGCAGGCTGCACATAACTGAAGTCGGCCCAGGAAAGTACCAGCATGTAGGCGATAAAAAACGTAAACAGCGAGCCGATCCCCAGCCAGACAATGGACGAAGTGAACGTAGCCTGAAAGAAGCGAAAAATATCCCCCGGAGCCCAGCTCGATAACGGGCCAATGCGTTTCATACCCTTGCTGAGCAACACATCGCCCAGAGGACCAAAAACAACCATCAAGGATATCAGCAGATATGTCTTCACACGCAGCCCGCCTGCGGGCGTCATGCGCTCGGGGACTCGCTCGTTGCTTCGACGGCTGAGCCGCTCTTCATTGCCGGAATGCTGACAAAGGCCTTCTTGTCGACGCTTTCGCGGGCAACTTTCTGGCGGTCAGCTCTAAGCCGCATGAAATCGACAGCTTCATGGTACAAACGCTTCCGTTCGTGTGAATCCCATAGCGCGTCGCGAACAATCCGCCATATCACCCGTGGCCGGAAATAGTAGCTGTCGTAAAAGCGGTTCACTGCATCGACCATGTATTCCTTGCTCAAGCCAGGGTACTGCAGGTGCGGCAATTGATGCCCTCCGGCATCGGTAATCGCCTCGCCGGCAAGGAACCCTTCGCGCATGCCCTGGTCATACAGCTCCGTGCCGGGGTAGGCATGGGCCATGGAGACCTGGATCGTTTCACAATCCAGTTCCTTGGCGAAATCAATCGTCTTCTCAATCGTCTGTTTCGTCTCGCCGGGAAGTCCGATGATGAAGTCGCCGTGAACGTGAATGCCAACCTTCTTGCAATTCTTCACAAAGTTGCGCCCCGTCTCGATGGTGACGCCCTTCTTGATGTTTTTCAGGATTTGCTCGTCGCCCGATTCAAATCCGACGATCAGCAGGCGGCAGCCCGCATCGGCCATGGCCTTCAAGGTCTCGTAGTCGGAGTGAGACCTCGCCGTGCAGGACCATTGGAATCCCACCGGCTTGAATTCCTTGCATAGCGCCAAAACGCGATCCTTGCGAATGTTGAACGTATCGTCGTCGAAGAAAAATTCCTTGGCTTGAGGGAACATCTTGTGCGCCTGCCGGAATTCCCGCGCCACGTTTTCCACCGACCTCACGCGCCAGGCATGGCCCGACAACGTCTGCGGCCACAGGCAGAAGGTGCACAGCGCCGGACATCCACGCGAGGTGTAAAAGGAAACAAAGGGATTCAGCAGGAACGGCACATTGTAATTTTCAATGGTCAGATTTTTCTGATACACGTCGGTCGCGAAAGGCAGCTCATCCAGCTCCTTCGTTTCCATCAGCGGACCCGAGGGATTGTGTACCACCTTCCCGTCCTTCACGTAGCTCACATTGGGAATGTCGGCAAGCGGCCTTCCCATCGCGAAGTCCACCACCGCGTGATCAAACTCGCCACGCACGATAAAATCCAAATCCGGACTCGCCAGCAGGCTTTCGGCAGGCTTGATCTGTACCTGAGGACCCACGAACGCAATCTTGATGTCGGGCTTCTTGTCTTTGATGGCGCGAGCCATCCGCAGATCACTTTGAAAGCCTACAGTTGAAGTAAACAACACCAGGAATTCGTAATCTTGCGCCGTTTTGATCACTTCATCCGGCGTCACCCGATGCGGAGGTCCGTCCAACAAACGGCTGCCGGGAAGCATTCCGGCTGGATATGTTAGCCAGACAGGGTACCAGTACGACTCGATCTCGCGCGTCGCAGGCCAGCGGGAGCCTGCGCCACCATCGAACTTTTCGAAACTAGGAGGATTCAGAAACAGCGTCTTCATTCCAGCCTGCATTACACCCCCTCAGAAACCCCAAAGATATGAAGATAAAGATAGCAGATAGCGGAAAAACAACCCATTTTAATAAGACCCAAGTGTACTCGATTTGCTGAATTCGCCCAAGAACCCTTTTATCCTGAGCCTATTGCAGCACTTTTGCGAGCTGTCCGGTGGCTTGCAGCAGGGAAAGCTGCGCTTGCTCCTTGGCAAAGTCGGCATCGAGAAAGGCAATCCATTTGTCATTCTCATCCAAGCGAGCCTGCTCCACTTCCTGCAAGGTGACGCGGCCCTGGTCGTAGCGCGCTTGTACGAGTTGCACGTTTTCCTGCGCTAATTTCAGATCCAGCCGCGCCACTTCGCGCGTCGCATCGAGTTCAGCTACGGTGCGGGTCTTCTGTTGCACATCCAGACGAACTTCCTGCCTTCGGTTGCCAACCGAAAGCTCGGCCGCGTCCAGTTGGCTCTTGGCCAAGGCCACGTTCGCGCTCGTTTTTGCGGCAAAAAGAGGAATGGTGATCACAACTCCCACGTTCAGGTTATTCCGCTGGAAGGTTTTATAGAACTCGCCGTAATTGTTGAAATTGCTCAACACACTGTATTGGCCTACGATATCAATCGACGGCCAATAGCTTAAATGCGCACCTCGCAGCACGTGTTCGCGCGCCGACTGTTCGTTCTCCGCTTCCAGAATTCCACGGTCACTTTGAAGAGCCAGATTCAGTAATTCCGGTTCCTGCTGGCTGGCCGCGAACGCTGGCTGTTCCGTCTCAACCTGTACCGCCTGTGAATCGGGAATGTTCGTCAAATTGCGGATCTGTTCGGAAAGAATATCGTCGCGGTCGTTCAGCTTGATCATTTTCTCCCGGATGCGCGCGAGCTCAAGCTCTCCACGGGTAACTTCAATGGGGAGTTCCTGGTTCGCCGAAACGCGCTCCCGAGTCACTTCCAAAATCTTCTGGCCGCTTTCTTGTTCCTGTCGAATCAGTTCCAGAGAATGCCGCACTTTGGCAAGCTCCAGGTAGGCGTTTGCCGTGCGCAGCATCACGTCATCCTGGATCCGGTCAATTTCAAGCTTCTGATTCTTCGCTCGATCTTCGGCCGCCTTTTGCTCACCCTTCAACATGGGGTTAAAAATCGACTGGTTGTAATTGAGCTGAAAGAGCGACGGCGGACCACCGCCGGGAAGAGCCGGAAAACCATACGAGTACACGTAGCCGGCGCCGGTATACAGATTGGGCCGGAATGCCGCGCGATCGACATTGGCCTCGTTAAGCGCCACGGAATATTGCACCCGGGCCAGCTTCAGCTCGCGGCTGTTCTGCATCGCCAGAGTAACGGCCTGGCGCAGCGTCAGTGTTTCGCTCGATTGAGTTTGTGCCCAGCCCAACTGACAAAAGGAGGCGAGAAAAAATCCTCCGAGTAGTAACCCGGCGTTGCGAAAAGTCAGAGACTTCTTGCCGCTCAGGGCGCCAATCACGGAGAAGCCTTTTCCAGCTTTTGCAGGCGGCCGAGCACTTCTTTTCGCCCCGGATCCAAATCCAGCGACGCACGGTACTGCTCCGCTGCTTCCGCATTTTTTCCTTGGGCCTCGTACAAGCGCCCCAGCCACTCGCGGGCTGCGGCATGCGGTGGCCAATCGCTCCGTTCGGGCGTGCTGGCCAGATAGGATTTCAAATACTCCTCGGCGCGAGAACTTTCGCTTCCGGAAAGAACCCACTGCACGGCCTGGAAGAACTCCAGCCGCGGGTCGCGCGCATTTGTGCGCTCGGCTTCCTCGATGGCAGTCTCCATATCCGAAAGTTTGTTTTGCTTCTCGAAAAATGCGATCGCTTCCAGGTATGGCTCAATGTTGCTGTTTTTGGAATTCAAAATCTGGCGGTATTCAGCATCCGCCAAATCGGTGCGCTTCATGCCTTCTAACTCGAATTTCCCACGGGCTGCGTGGCCTAGAATAGGATCAAGTGAGGAGATCGCATCCGCTTGATCGCGGGCTTCGTCCTTGTTTCCGCCGACAATCCATGGAGCATTCAGACAAAAATCTTCCAGGTCGAACCGCGCCTCTATATTCGACGGATTGAGCCGCACCGCCTCCTCAAGCTCCTTCTTTACTTTCTTGGCGAGAAAAAAACTCTTGTCGCGGTCGGCCTTGCCCCCATACGCGCGGCCCAGCCACTGGTGATACAAAGAGTTCTTATTGTCGAGTGAAACCGCTTTTTCCGCATGCACTACGGCGTTGTCGTAGTCCCGCAATTCATAGTAGCTGCGGCCCAGCCAAAAAAACGCTTCCGCATTCGCGGTATTTTGCGACACCGCGGACTGCAGGGATTTGATCGATCCAAGATAATTGCCCAGGGCGAAATCATGCTGCGCCGCTTGCACCAAACCCGAGACATCTCCCGCGGGCCAAGCGCCTTCGACAACCGCGCCGCAAGTGAGGCCCAGCATGAGCATCCCGAAAATCATCTCGATGATTTTCAAACGCGACCGCAACTAAGTTCCCTCCAATGGCCGGACTTCCATTCCATCTCTTAAATCGTGGTCTCCGGGAAGCGCCACTCGATCATTGCTCGCGAGCCCCGAAACCACCTCATATTTTGATGCGCTGGCAATGCCCACCGAAACATCGCGGCGATGAAGTTTCTCTCCGTCGAACACAAACACATAATGCTTTCCATTGTCGTCACGCACCGCCGACCGCGGCACCACCAGAGCATCTTGACGTTCCAGAACCAAAATCGTCACTTCCACATTGATATTCGGCAGCAGCTCCAGGTTTTGATTGTCAACCGAGCACAAAACTTCCCCCACGCTTCGCATCCCGTGCGGGACAACCTGCTTTGGAATTTGTTCCGTCCTGCCCGTCCAAACGCGCCCAGGCTTGGCATCCCACGTCACTTGAACACCCTGATCCGGACGCAGCCGCCCCAAATCCGGCTCATCGACAAACGCTCTCACTCGCACATGTTTCAGGTCCGCCATTTCCGCAAGTACGTCGCCGACTTTCACGTAGTCGCCCGCGCGCACCGGCAGCGAATAGAGCGTCCCGTTCACCGGCGCGATCACCGTTGCCGAGCGAACCTTTTCCTCGAGCGATTGCACTTGCTCCTGCGACTGGCTGGCCAGCAATTGCGCGCTTTCCGCATTCACCGCCGCTTTTTGCGCCAACGCTTCCTTCCGCTGTTCGAGTTCCTGCACACGCGACTTCGCTTTTTCGAGCGCAGCCTGGTTCTGCGCCACTTCATCGCCGGTCGCGGCGTGCTTCTCGACCAATTCCTCGAGCGACTTCTGCGTGCGTTGCAGGCTCGTCACATCCACCCCCGCCTGCTGCAGGCTGCCTTTCAGCTCCGCGACTTGATCAGGAGACCCGCCGCCGCGCGCATTTTTCAAGTCCGTTTGAGCTGCCAGCAGATTGGCCCGCGCTTGTGCCAGTTGCGCTCGAATATCGGCTACATCGAGCGCGAGTATTTCCTGTCCTCGATGCACCGCCTGCCCTTCTGTAGCCATCACCTTTGCGACAAACGTGGGAAACTCAGCCCGCGCCACGTCCGGATCAACCGGCTCAACTTTGCCGTTGCTGGTAATGGTCTCGCGGATGTTCTCGCGCGCAACCGGAACGATCGCGACCGCCGTTGGACGCGGTCGCAACGCCAAAATCGCGACGCCGGAGAGCACCAGCACTCCGACAATCGCCAGCACGATATTTCTGGGCCTTTTGTCTTCAGACATTATCGGCAGCGGTGCAGCGCAAGCCTCGCCTGGGAAATGCAAAATTGTAACAGACCATCTCCATCCATGGTAACTGAAGAGCCGCCGCGCAGCTGAACCGTATCGATAACAAGATGCTAAACTTATGCGCCAGGATGTCGCTCATTTTCGTTATCGCTTCCGATTGGAAACTCCGCACCGCTGTTCGCGCCGAGCTCCTCGAAGCGGGCATCAAGGCCATGGGCATGGACTCGGCCGACCAGGTTGGCCAAGCCATCGCCGCCGGCGAATCCCCTTCCGCCATCGTCCTCGAGGCAACGCCGCAACTCGCTGGCGATCCAGCCGTTAAGCAACTCCTAGCGCGAGTCCCTACAGTGTTGGTCGCCTCCCGCACCGAAACCATCCGCCTTCCGCCGGTGGCTGTGGTCCTTTATCGCCCCGTCCGCATCGCCGAAATCGTGCAAGAGTTGCAAAAATTGCTCAACCAGCCTCGCTTCGCCTAGAGCTTCGCCGAATACGCGCTGCCCCGATATACATTAGACGCTCGCGCGGCCCTTCGGCTGCGAGTTCTGAAATCTTCTCAGTAGAATGTTCGGAGTTTTGAAACGTCCATGAAAATTTACACCGACGCGATTACCTTGCAATCTCAAAAGCCCAGGCAAATATTCAACATCACCTCACAAGTAAAAGCTGCCATGGAAAAAAGTGGGCTTCGCGACGGAATCATCCTGGTCTCTTCCCTGCACCCAAATTCCGCGGTCATCGTCAATGACGATGAGCCCGGCTTGCTCCAGGATCTCGACAAATGGCTCGCAGAAATCGCGCCCGTGCGCGACGACTACGCGCACCAGGGCCGCTTCGAAAGTAACGCCGCGGTTCATTTTCAAAGCTTGCTGCTCAGTCATCAGGTCATCGTTCCATTCACGGAGACGCGCCTCGATCTCGGCCCCGGCCAGTTTGTGCAATTCGTCGAGCTCGATGGATTGCGCCCCCGGCGCGTTCTCGTGAAAGTAATCGGCGAGTAAAGCAGCCGCAGCAACCCCGCTCGCGAGTGCTAAACTTCCATATCTAGATGAGTTCCGAGCCTCTGATCTTCGTAAATAATCTATGTAAAAGCTTCCGCTCGTTTCAACGGCGGGAGGGCGTTTGGGGCTCCATCCAAAACCTTTTCGTTCGCGACTATAAAACCGTCGCGGCTGTAGACAACGTCAGCTTTTCCATTGACCGCGGCGAAATGGTCGGCTACATCGGACCCAATGGCGCGGGAAAATCCACCAGCGTCAAAATGCTCACCGGCATTCTGGTGCCCACCAGCGGCGAAATTCGCATCAACGGCTTTGTTCCGTTTCGCCAGCGCCGCCACTACGTGAAAACAATCGGCGTGGTTTTCGGACAGCGCACGCAGCTCTGGTGGGACATTGCCGTTATCGAATCCTTCAAGCTTCTGCGCCGCATCTACGATGTTCCTCAGCGCGATTTCGACGCGCGCATGGAATTGTTCGACCAGATCCTGAATATTCGCGACTATCTTCATACGCCCGTGCGCAAGCTCTCTTTAGGCGAGCGCATGCGCTGCGATCTCGCTGCCGCGCTGCTTCATAACCCTCCGCTGCTTTTTCTGGACGAGCCTACCATCGGCCTCGACGTAGTAGCCAAGGACCACATCCGCCAGTTTCTCCGCGCCATCAATCGCGAATTTCGCACCACCGTGCTGCTCACCACGCACGATCTCGACGACATCGAGGAATTGTGCCGCCGCATCATGATCATCGACCACGGAAAGCTGCTCTACGACGGTCAATTAAGCGATCTGAAATCCCGCCTCCTCCGCACCAAGCAGATCAAATTCGTTTTGAAAGACCGCTCCCAGTCTGCAGCGGCAGCGGATTTCTCGCGCGAAGGGTTGGAAGTGGTGCAGGTCGACGAGCTCACCTATCGCATTCGCTTCGATCGCTCCAAAGTAGCCACAGCCGACCTGATTCGCCGCATTCTCGCGGCTGTCGAGGTACGCGACCTGCTGATCGAAGACGAGCCGATCGAAGAAATCATCAAGCGCATTTACGCCGGCGAATCATTAGCCGAGGTGCAAGCGTGAGCGTCCAAGCAGTGTCCAGACATGAGCGTGCGGGCATGAGTGTCCAGGCATGAGCGCGCTGGCCGACGCCCTCGGACCCTACCTGGGATTTTCGCGCGTCGGCTTTGTCAACATTCTCGCCTTCCGCCTGCGCTATTTCACCGGCATCATCACCTACGCGCTGAACGTCACTGTCTACTATTTCATCTGGAGCGCCGTGTTTCGCGGCGGCCAATCCATCGCCGGCTACAATCTGGCGCAGATGATCACCTACATCAGCGTTGGCTGGATTATTCGCTCGTTCTACACCAACACCATCGACCAGGAAATGGCCTACGAGATGATCGAAGGCAGCATTGCCATGAACCTGATCAAGCCTGTTTCGGTGCAGTGGATGTGGATCTCCCGCGCCATTGGCGAATCGGCATTTCGCTTGGTGCTGCTCACGCTGCCCACCGCAATTCTCATATCGTTTATCTTTCACGTGCAGGCTCCCGCTTCGCGCGCCGATTTTCTGCTCTTCCTGCTCGCGGTTCTCGGCAGTTTCTTTCTCATGGGCGCCATCAATTTCATGATCGGAACTTGCGCGGTTCCGCTGAAATCCATCCTCGCTCTGATTCGCGCCAAGTTCTGGCTGATCGAACTCCTTTCGGGACTGCTCATTCCCATGTCCTATTTCCCCGATAAAGTGCGGATGGTACTCGCGTGGCTGCCTTTTGAGCAGATCGCCTACACGCCGCTGCAGATTTATCTCGGCAAATTAAATCGCGTGGGCGCTCTACGCGCCTTGGGCACGCAATGGGCCTGGGTCATCGCTCTGTTGCTCCTGGGCAATATGTGGTGGCAATTCGCGTCCAGGCGAATCACGGTCCACGGCGGCTAAATGCCAAACGATTTGGCGACGCGCGATTCAGAAACTGGCAGCACCACCCGTGCAACGGCATCGACGGAAATTCGCCGCCACGCCTTGCTTCTCTTCGACTATTTCACTCAGTACGCCAAAGTCCGCATCGGCTATCGCGGAGATTTTTTCATCAGCCTGGCCGCCAGTTTCGCCGCAACCGTCTTCGGACTCTTCTTCGTCGTCGTGCTTTTCCAAAAAGTCCCGCAACTGGCCGGATGGCGTTTCGAGGAAGTGCTCTTCCTTTACGGTTTCTCGCTGGTTCCCTATGGAATGTTCAACGTACTCAGCGCGAATCTCTATGAATTCGGCAACACCTATATTATTGAAGGGAAATTCGACCGCATTTTGCTGCGGCCCATCTCCTCGCTTTTTCAGATTCTTTTCGAAACATTCCGAATTGAGTCCATGCAGGATATCGCCACCGGAATTTTCTGCATGGCTTGGGCCTCGCATCGCCTGCACACGCCGTGGCCGCCCTCAAAAATTGTCATGTTTCTTTTCTTTGCGGCCTGCGCGGGGTTGATCTACCTTTCGGTATTTTTGATGCTCACCACAGTTTCCTTCTGGTTCGAAGATCGCATCGGCGTTCATCCACCGGTTTGGAATGTGATTGCTTTCGGACGGTATCCGCTTTCGATCTACAGTCCGATAGTTCAGTTTTTCCTGTGCTGGATCATTCCCTTCGGGCTCGCTTCTTTCTACCCAAGCGTGCGCATGTTGGGACGCCACGTAAATCCCGAATACGCGCCTCTGGTGCCCGTCGTCGCGATTATCTTCGCGGTCATTGCCCTCTCGCTTTGGAGCGTAGGCACCCGCCGCTATTCTTCCACCGGCTCTTAATGTGTGCGTGAGAACAGACTCGCGGGTCGTGACATCCCGCTCTGCGGTGTGACGTAGCGGCGCGCTTCAGCGGCCATCTTTGGTGGTGTCATCCCGAAGCGAGCGTTTGCGCGCGATCCGACCAGGATCGCGCTGCGAGTCGAAGGACCCATCTTCTTTTTTTTGCGGTGTCATCCCGAAGCGAGCGGTGTTCAGCGAGTCGAGGGATCTCTCTTCGTGTGCGGATTTCGCCGAGCAGTCCAGTCGAAGGCTCGGCAGTTGTCTTTTCTAGCCACTCGCCACTGCCTTTCTCGCCGTCATGCTGAGCGCAGCGAAGCATCTCTCTTCGGCGCTAAACCTGGCCGAACATTCGGATTCAGATCACGCATCAGCCCCGGTCAGGGGCGGCATACCGTAGCCCACTGCGAGGCCGCGCCGTTCTTGCGCGGCCCGCGGTGGGAAACAAACCGGCGCGAAGCGCCATCCCGCTCGCGGTGAGGTTCCCGCGAGCTTCCGATTTCGCGCTCCTGCCCGCGCGCTTACTAGAGAATCAAGCCGTCGCCGCAGCGCTTCCCTTGTATTGCACCACCAGCATCGTCACATCGTCGGACTGCGGAGCGCCTTCCGTAAATGCTTTCACCCCATCGCGGATCGCACCAGCCATTTCTTCCACCGTGCTTCCCTGAAATCGCTCCACAATCTCGCGCAACCTCGACTCTTCGAACAGCTCATTCTTTTTATTCGCCGCTTCCGAAACGCCGTCGGTGTAAATCACTACCCACTCGCCGGGATCAAGCTTCACCCGCGCGCTCTGGTATTCCGCCTCCGCGAATAACCCCACCGGCATGTTCTCCGATGCCAAAGCCTCCAGCGCTCCGTTCTGCCGGCGCACCAGCGGCGGAACATGCCCGGCATTCACATACTCGAACGTGCCGTCAGGATCGAGCACGCCGTAAAAAACCGTCGCGTAACGGCTCTCCAGAGTGCGCTCGCAAAGATACGCATTTACGCGGGAGAAAATATCGCAGATCGGAATATCCATCGCTGCCGTTGTGAAAAAAACGCCCTGCAGCAGCGTCGCCAGCAAAGCCGCCGATATCCCTTTACCCGAAACGTCGCCCACGAAAAAGCCGTAACGGCCTCCGCCCGGCTCGATCACGTCAAAACAGTCCCCGCCCACCGAATAGCACGCGAGCGTGGAGCCCGCCACGCAAATGCCGGGCAAGTTCGGCAGCGACTTCGGCAGCAGCCGCTGCTGAATTTCACTGGCAATCTGAATTTCATGGTCGAGCCGCGCCTTGGCCCTGGACGAAGCGAACAACCGGGCGTTCTCCACCACCGTCGCCGCTTCACGGGCGAGCGTCCGCAGCACTTCGCGGTCGATGTCCGAGAAAGCCGTCGTAGGTTTGCGGCTGTCAAGGTACAGCACGCCGAGCAATTCCCCCTGTCGCGAGGCGATGGTCACATCCACCGATTCGATCACCGGCAACTTGTCCACCGGGATCGCTACCACCGTGCGCAGCGCCAGCCGCGCCATGCTCTCCTGCGGATTGATCGGTGTTTCATCACCCGTGTCGCTCACGATCAATTCGCGCCGCGTGGTGGCCACACGTTTCACCACGCTTTTTGAAACCTGCAATTCCTCCGCTGGAATTGTGGACCGCTCTTTGTTCCGCGCCACAACGGTCTTCATCTCGCCCGAAGGCTCCGCCAGCAACAGCACCCCTCGCTCCGTCCCGGTCAATCGAATCGCAGCATCCACCACGGTCGTAAGAATGTCCTCGAGCGAAAGTCCCGTTCCCAGAGCGCGCGCTACGTCCAGCAGCACACCCAGGTGATGAAGCTCGCGGGCACCCGCCTGCGAAGGCGCTGGCGCGTCTACCCGCTCCACCAGTTCAGCAATTGTTGTCGCACCCTCTCCGAGATAGATGAGTTGGTAGGAACCCGCCACACCGAAATCGATCTTGTCATTCGGTTTGAGCTCGTGCCGGAGCACTTTCTCTCCGTTCACGAAAGTTCCGTGCCGGCTTGCGCAATCCTCCAGAACTAATCCGCCGTTCACGCTGACGATTTGCGCCTGCTGCCGGCTGATACGGCTGTCGCGCAGCGTGAGTTCGCTCTCGGCCTGGCGCCCGATGCGGAACGGCAGCACTGCAATTTCCTCTTCGCGCCGCGTTCCGTTCGGCTCAATCACCGCGATTTTGGGACCGCTTTGTGCCATCTCTACCCATTTCGATTAGAGAGCTGTCATCCCGAGCGAGCGCTGCGAACGACTGACAGTCGTTCGCAAGCGACGAGGGATCTCTCTTCGTGTGTAAATTCCGACGTCGGCGGAGCCACGCTTTACCGTCGCGGTCTAAACGTGGCTTCTTTTCGGGACACGGCTATCGTAAGGAAAGCAAGGGTTGAAGTAAACGGGGAGAACAGGATCGGTTTAGAACGCCGAGAAAATATGGAAGCTCGTCACACCCAGCAGCACGCCCAGCATCGATCCAGCCAGCACGTCGCTCAGAAAATGCATGCCCAGAATGATGCGCGATCCGGCGATCAGGAAGGCAGCGGCCAGCAGGCACCCTTGCAGATCGGGATAGAAAAGGCCGATGGCCATAGCCACTCCAAATGCCGTAATCGAATGGCCCGATGGGAACGAGTAAAGGTCCGGGGGCAACATTTTGGCCCAGCAATGCGGCTCGATTTCACAAGGCCGCTTGCGGCGGCTGGCATGCTTCAAAGTGCGAAACAGGAAAATTCCCGCAGCGGCGGCGGAAGTGCCCGCGGCGATCGCCGCGAACCGGTGTTCTCCGCCGAAAAAAAGCAGAATCAATCCCAGCGCGTACCACAGCCAGCCATCGCCGCCACGTGTTGCCGCAATCATTACGATGCGGAACCAGCGTGGAGCACGCCAGCGATGGACACGACGCATCAGGCGATGGTCATTCGACTCGATCTGGTGCCACACTACTTTGCCGACGGTCATAGCGATTCCTCCAGCGCCGTCTGTGACAGGGACAACCAGCCAGACTGCTTCGCGGGATCGGAACTCTTCAGCACTTGCGGCGCCCAGCGCCTCCGAAAACTTCTCTCGTTGTAGTAGTTCAGGTAGGTGATTGCCGGCACCAGAAACGCCAGCGGTGCAAGGGCCGCAGTCCAATACTTCTCGCGCATCATTTCGAAGCCGATGGAAAATACATCGCGCGTCAGCTTTGATACGCTGCCGGACTCGCCTGCCACGCGTCCCTGCCCATTCCGCAGTGCCGAAAAGAATTCCTCTTTATCCCGCGCATCCTCAACTTCCGTATATGCAGTGCCAACGGACGCCAAGGCGTGCGCGTCGCTTCCTCCAATCGCGGCCTTTTTCCATCTCGTGGCCAAGGCGGCGGCATCGGCGTTCGCACCTTCGAGCATGTGGCTGTTCAAAGTTTCAATTGCCGGGAAGTAGCTCTCGAACCACTCGAAATCTTCGCTTGCGCGGCGCCCCGTGACGCTCGAGAACACGTGATTCACGCTGAAGAAAAGCCGGCGTTCGGTGAGATACATCAGCAGCGCCACAAGATCGTTCCGCCGCTGCTGGAGCTGCGCGTGCTGTCGCTCATGGAAGTCGTACACGCCAATGTGGACTTCCGTACCGCTGGGCATGCGGCACGTCAGCTCCTCGCTCAGAAAAAATCCGGGAAACTTGCGCAGCGGCTCGGAACCTTCGATCGAGTCGTGGTCGGTCAGCGTGAACAAATTCATTCCGCGGCGCTGCAGCGCGGAGAAAACTTCCTGCGGATCGCTATAACTCTCGCGACAGAATTTCGCGAGGATCGGAGTCGTGCAAGCCCCCGAGTAATATGAGTGAACGTGGAGATCGCATTTCACGTTTTCCACAGTAAATTCACAAGGTTACCCACAGATGACAATCCAGCTAACATTCTGAAAACAAAGCTACTTAATTGATTCGACACCAATTAACCACTTTTAACATGCCTGTAGCATTTGGTAAACCTTCCGGTGACAAAATTGCCCCGAATGGAGCGCATCGAGTTCGTCTTTTTCGACGCCGGGGGCGGTCACCGGGCAGCCGCCACGGCTCTACAAATGGCCATCCGCGCCGAAGACAGGCCCTGGGACGTCCAGCTCATGAATCTGCAGGAGGTGCTGGACGAGCTGGATATCCTGAAGAAGTACGCAAATATCAGGATTCAGGACTTTTACAACAACATGTTGCGCACCGGCTGGACGCTCGGCAGCCCCCAACTCATGCGCGTGTTGCAAGCCGTCATCCGCGCCTACCATCGCGCCACCGTCAAGCATTTGCAGGCGTACTGGCAGGAAACCAAACCGGATATGGTCGTTTCCTTCGTGCCGCATTTCAATCGGGCTCTGTGCGAAAGCTTTCGGAAGGTTTTCCCCGACAGGCCCTTTGTAACCATCCTCACCGATCTCGCCGATTATCCGCCACATTTCTGGATTGAGCGGCAGAAGCAATACGTGATTTGCGGCACCGATAAGGCCGTCGCGCAGGCCCGCGCGATGGGACATCCCGACCAGGACATCTTTCGCGCTTCGGGCATGATTCTTCACCCTCGATTCTACGAGCCACGTTTGAATGATCCGTTGGCGGAACGTGAAAAGCTCGGTTTGCGTCGCGATTTGCCCACCGCCCTGGTGCTTTTCGGTGGTCACGGCTCACAAGCCATGCTCGAGATCGCCCAGCGGCTGGACAGTTCAAAACTACCGCTGCAATTGATCCTCGTTTGTGGGCGAAACGAAAAGCTCACAAATTCGCTGCGAGCTATGCCGGCGCAGTTCCCGCGTTACGTCGAGGGTTTCACTTCGAAAGTGAATTACTATATGCAGCTCGCCGACTTCTTCATCGGCAAGCCCGGTCCCGGAAGCGTGAGCGAGGCGCTAGCAATGCAACTCCCGGTCATCGTTGAATGCAATGCCTGGACCCTCCCGCAGGAACGCTACAACGCCGTATGGATCCTCGAGAAAGAAGTGGGCCTGGTCCTGAAAAATTTCAAATCGATCGATTCCGCCGTGGCAAAGCTCATCGAGCCAGCCACGCTGTCGCGTTATCGCGCCAACGCCAGCGCACTTCACAATCGAGCGGTGTTTGAGATTCCAGACATGCTGCAAAATATCCTCGAAAGCTCTCGGCACCCTGCCCCGGTTTCCGCCTCCGTTTGATTGCCGATTCCTGCGATATTTTCTCTCGGCAAGCACTTTTTTCTCCTCTCCCGAAACCCCGCCGGGTATTGACACGTTATATACTTCAGTGACAAACTCCCCCCACCTTGGAGGTGCCCCTCAATGAGGCATAGATTTCTGGCCGCTGCGGCCCTTAGTGTCGGTTTGATGATGAGCGCCGGCCCTGTTCTGGCGCATCACGGCGGATCCGCGTACGACACTTCGAAGATGACTGTTCTCACTGGAACGGTGAAGTCGTTCGATTTCATTCAGCCGCACCCGATCATCGGCTTGGACGTGAAAGATGAGAGCGGGAACCTGGTGAATTGGTCGATCGAAATGACCAGTCCGAACCACTTGGTTCGCTACGGCTGGAATGGCCACAAGCTGAAGCCAGGCGATCAGATCACCGTTACCGGGAACGCGGCGAAGAACGGACTGAAGGTTCTCAATCTTCGCAAGATTGCCTGGGCAAATGGCGAAGTGATTCCACTCGGGCCTCCGCCAGAACCCGGTCAGCAATAACTACTGGATTTTCGAATATTGAGGCCCTAGTAGCGTGCGTTTTGAAAGCGCACCGATACTGCGAGTTTGTCCGGGTGCTCACCCGGAAGGAGTTTCGAACATGAAGAAATACTGGATGGGGCCGGTGCTCGCGATGGCCATCGCCGTTGTTTGCGCTCCCGGCATGTCCCAAACAGCGAGCAAGACAACCAAAGCCAGTGCGGCGAATGCTCCTGTTGCGAAGACCGCGGACGGCGTCCCCGACTTTTCCGGCGTGTGGGAAGCGCACGAACCTCCCAGCAATCGGAAATGGGCTGGCTATTCGTTTACCGGCGAGATTCCGGAGATGACGCCCTGGGGAAAAGAGCAATACGAGAAGACGAAACCTTCCTGGGGCCCGCGCGCGGTGGAAGATTCAACCGACATGGTAAATCCAACCACCGGCAATGAAGTTGGCTGCTTCCCCACCGGCGTGCCGCGCATCTACGTTCATCCCTTTCCTTTCGAGATCGTGCAAATTCCGGGACGCGTGATCCAACTTTTCGAATTCAACCATTTCGTGCGTCAGATCTACACCACCACCGGTTCGCACGAACATGCCAAGGATCTTGATCCGACTTGGATGGGCGATTCCATCGGCTGGTGGGAAGGCGATACGCTGGTGATCGATTCGGTTGCGTTCAACGACAAGACCTGGCTCGATCGTGCCGGTCTGATCCACTCCGATCAGTTGCATGTCATCGAACACATCAGCCGCCCGACGCACAACACCCTCATCGTGAAGATCACCATTGACGATCCGAAAGCTTACACGCACACCTGGGGCGGACAGCGCACTTTCCAGCTTGAGCCGGATTGGAAGCTGGTCGAAATGATCTGCGAGGACAACATCACCTTCAACGATCTGAAGAAGGAAGGCAAAGAGCAGTAAGCGAAACGCGAACGCGTGCCCGGGAGTTGCGGTTCCGTCCGGGCAAGATTCGAAAAAAAAAGGCCGGGCGATTGCCCGGCCTTTTTTTCTGCGGCACGGCAGTCGCGAGCCTTGCTGCGAGCCGGCCATTTTTTTCTAGAACCGACTGACAGATAACTTCTCATCCGCGCGTTTTTACCTCCGCTACACCACCCCGCACCCTTGCGCTTGTCATCCCGAAGCGAGCGCAGTTTGCGACCCGGTTAGGGTCGCGCTAAAACGGAGCGAGTCGAGGGACCTCTCTTCGGTTTTGTTTCGTGCGTCGCGGCACGCCTTCAGCAGATTCACTTCCGCTCGGCGGCCACCTGCTTCAACGCGTTGATGCCCGGAAAGTTCTCGAGACTCCACCAGAAATCGTGCGACTCACAGCGATAGTTCTCGGCGGACTTTACGTCGCCCGAGCCGCTGTACACAGGCGTCTGCGGATACGGGCAGAGCGGCAGCGTCCGGTCCGCAACTTTGTTGGTCAAATGCGAAGCGATGATTTTGTCTGGAGCGGCGCCGGTTTCAACCCAACGATCCAGCGCCATGACAATGTCGTGCTCCGCATCATGCTGCTGCGGAAAACCCTGATTCGCTGCGCCGAAACTGGCCATTCCGGGACCGCCGCCGCAATGATGCATCCCGGGAACCATGAAAAGCCGGGCAAAGCCGGTGACGTCGCCGGCATTCTCCGCACCAGGATCGGGGCGCGGATTGCCCATCATGTCGATCACCGAAGCGTAGTATTCGATGGTGCGTACCGGCGTAATCGAATGGTCCGCCCAGCCGTGATAAAGGATCAGTTTGCCGCCATGAGCCTTGAAAGCGGACAGATCGGGATTCACGGCGTCCTGATCCTGCGCGAAAGAGTCGAGCTTCGCTAGATCCCTATCGAAATTGAACTGCTCGACCGGATCATACGTCGGCCGGAAAATGAAATAGCGCATGAAGCCTTCCTGGAATTTCCAGGTAGACGATGGCGAGGCGCTGGAAGTGCCGTTGCCGGTGATAAAGGAAGCGTAATCGTCTTCATGCCCGACGGTAAAACCAGGATAGAGCTGCGCGCCCGCCGAATTCACCGGCCCATGAAAGATTTTATCGAGCGCCTGCGCCTGATCGGCGGTGAGGCAATTCGCGCCATCGCCCGAAGCGCATTGAATGGTGCGCGGATCGAACTTGCAGCGGCCGGGCGTGGTGATCAGGTCGCCGTATTCACCGCCTCCGTTGCGGCACGCCGCAAGCGTGGCTTTCTCGATTACCGGAATCTTGCTGGGAGGAATCGGCCCGCGTGCCAGCGCCCGCGCGTTGTAGGTGTAAGCCATCATCAGCTTAGTGCGATCGATCACCGGATCGCCGGCGATGGCCGCGTCAAAATCGTCCGGATAGCGCTGCACTTCCATCAGCGCCATCTTGCCGCCGTTGGAGCAGCCGACAAAATAGGAACGCCGCTGCGGCTGTCCGTAAAACGACCGCACGATATCTTTGCCGATTTCCACGGTGATGTGCGTCGCGAGATAGGCGTAATTCACCTGGGCCTGCAGATTGTTGAGCGCCCACTGGCCGTCGAGCGAATCGCCCTTGTGGCCCGTGTCCGATCCCGCGGCGGCATAGCCTTCGGCCAGAGCCTGGTCGAGCTTCGGAATGGCGCCGTTAAATCCGCCACCGCCCGCGAAGAAATATTTCTCATTCCATTTCGCAGTGGGAAGCGCCACCTCGAATTCGATTGTCGATTGCGGCAGATTCTTGATGCTGCCCATCACTTTGCAATATTCCGGCACCGGACCTGCCGCAGGCACCACGGAGGCGGAGGCGATGGTGGTGTCTTTCAGGGCCAGCTTCGCCAGAGCCGCGCAATCGGCGGCGTTCGCCGAACCCGCGCTGAGCTGAAGAAAAAGGAACAGTGCTACGGGAACCAGCGCCGCGGCATCGAGCGGACGCGAGAGCATTCCTGAAACTCTAAAAAGGAGTGGAGCCTTCCCGGACTTGCGGATCTTCATAGAATTTCTTCCCTCCATTTGTCGGATTGAATTGCATCCGGCTCGCCTCTAGTTCACGCCGAAGGCGAGCAGCACATTTCCTGGCGTGCCCGCGCCAAAAACGTATCCGGAACCGGCAAAGAGCATGCCGCCGGCAACCACCGGACCAGGCGCTCCCATCGATCCGCCTTTCGCTGCCACACCGTTCACCGTAGTGAAGTCACGCGCCGTATCGAATTCCCAAAGCAAATGTCCATCGCCGCTGGAATACGCGCGAAGCATGCCATCCCAGCCGCCGGAAAAAACCAGCGCCCGGAATAGCGGTGGCGGCAGCGGTCTGGCCGTGAAGTTGGATGGAACTGTGAGAGTCATCCTCCGGCGTAAACCACTTCTTTTCGCCCGTAGCGATCTCGATAGCCGCGACGCCGCCATTGCGCAGCCCAAAATAAGCGAATTGATCGTCCGCCGCGCCGCCAAAAGTAATCATGCCCAGCGCCAGTTTGTCGACGAGCTGCGCCTTCCACACCACCGCGCCTTTTTTATCGACATCATGGGCCCAGACCATTCCGCTCTTCTGGCCCGCGATCAGAATTCGGCGCCCGTCCGGCAGCGTATGCAGAATGGGAGAAGAACCGAAATCGAAATCAGGGCCAAGCTCCTTAGGGCAGTTGGGCGAATTCTTGGCGTTGCTTTGCCCGCCGCCACAGCCGGAAAGCCACGCGTCATTTTCGGTGTCCTGCACGCTCCACAACACTTTGCCGGTATCCAGATTGATGGCCATAAGACCGTCAGTAGTGGGAGGCGCCGGCTCGGTGTAGGAATCGCCGGTACCGATATACAGAGTGTGAGTTTTTCGGATCGATGGTCGGAGTATTCCATACGCCGCCGCCTGCGGGCCCCCAGCGCGGCACGCCGTTGGGATTCTTCCCGATGATCTTCGGCGCTTCCGGAATAACGTAGGTTTTCCAAAGCTGCTTGCCGCTTTCCGCATTCACGGCCACCACGCTGCCGCGGAATGTGCAGCAAGGGTGAACCATGCTCAGCCCCGCGGCGCGCTCTTCTCCCGATGCGACCGGCACGTAGAGTCGATTGTTGTAGAGCGCCGGCGCCCCAGTGATGCGCGCCAAAGAATTGTCATCGACTCTTACTTTCCAGAGGAGCTTTCCGTCGGAGGCGTCGATTTTGTACAAATTCGCTTTGATGTCGCCGAAATACGCAGCGAATTTTCCAGCAGCTTTCATCGGCGCGATATTGATGGCATTCCGGACACCAGAATCCGCCTGGAAAGACCAGTAGACGCAGCCGCTCGCAGCATCAATCGAATAGACCGCGCCGGTATCGACGGCAACAAAAACGCGCCCGCCGAAAACGGTTGGCTGTCCGTAGACTTCCTCGGCGCCCGGAAAACCGAAGGCCCATTTGATCTTGAGCTGCGGAATCTGGTCCGGTGTGAGCCCAGCGTCTTTTGCCGGCTGAAAGCGCGAATTGTCGGCGCCTACACTCCAGCCATTCCACGAGGGAGCCGATGCGTCGATGGGCTTCGCAGAAGCGCACTGATTCGGCATGCGCTTGGCGTCGGTGATGTCAGCCATGCCCACCTTGCGTCCTCCCAGGTAGTAGGCGATCAAGCGCTTGTCGTCGTCAGAGAGAGACTGCAGAGCCGAATGCGCCGGCACTTTTGCGATAGCATCGAAGATTTCGTCCGCCGAAAGCCTGCGCAGACGCATTCCGTCGGGCGCGTTCTTCGGACCAGCGGGGTTCCCGTGGCAGCTCGTGCAGTTTTGCTCATAGAGACGAAGGCTGGCGACCGTCTGCGCGGAAACGGAAGGAACGGAGAAGAGTCCGAGCATCGCGATTGCGCCGGCCATGCGAAAGAGTCGCGTCATCCGTTTTACCCTCCGGGAGTGTCTGCGCCGGACGTTATGCCAGGTACAGAGGCGTGTCAAGCAGAGGGAGCACAGCGACCTAGAGTGCTCCCATGTTTGAACGATGAGGCCGCTAAATTTTCTTCGCTTTTGTTTCATTTTGCGCGCCGAAAAAACGCGAAATCCGTGTCGAGATAGATTTTGCGTCGGTGATTGTTTTCAATCATTTAGGTGATTTCTTTCTCGGCAGGCGTGACGAGATAGATTTAACGCGAGAGTGCTGGCGTTTTTGGTTCAAGGCGGCGGGCGACGAAGAGATGTTGATCGCGCCGGATGGATCGCCGGTTGAAGGCGATGGCGCCGCGGCGCGAGAGCCGGAGGAAACCACGACGTGGGAGGGAGGCTCGATCCATTGGCCATCGTCGTTGACGCGGGTGAAAGCGTGCACGGCGCGAATGATGGCGTCCGCCGAGGGAGTGGCGACATGTTCGGCGCGTTCGAGAATGTGGTTGAGAACGCCGCGAACTTTGCGGTTGCGGATGCCGATGAGGTTGAAAGCGCGGGCATGGCGATAGAGAGCGCGAACGTCGATATCGAAATCGTCGGCGGTGGCGCGCGGGCTGCACCAGTGAATGAATTCCTCCTCGATGAAATCGCGCTGCGGATGCTGACAGACCGAGCAGTGCGATTCGTGTCTGTTCATATTCATGACCTCGGAGGGAGCGGGAAGCGGATGCATGGGAGGACGCTCCGTTTCGCTTTCATGGCCGGTGGGTTCGGGATCGGGAATCCATTCGAAAGAAATGTTATCAATCCGGGTTTGTACCTTGGCGTGGACGGCGGCCTGGTGGGCGGCCTTTTCTTCTTCGGTGGGATTGTCGGGAAGCGAGGGAACGCCGGGAAGCGGTTCCTGCTTAACGCGCTCCCAGTGGCCCTTGCCTTTGGTCTGGCCGGCGGTTTTGGCGGCGGGCCGCTGGGCAGCAGCGGCGTAATCGAATGCGGCGGGTGATTCTGAGTCGTTGGCGAAATCCATTTTGTTGCCCTCCTTCGGAGAGCAGAGTAGCCGCGGGGGAATTTTTCGCAATTGTCCTGAAGGACAGGCGAAAAGTGAGAGCTAGTACCGGGGGGACAAAAACAATGGCGAGCGGCTAGAACGTTTTGAGGCAAAGGAGGTAGAGGAGATAGAGGAGGTAAAGGAACAAGGCGCGCGAAAAATACACCGCGAGAGGAAGGCGCACTTCGCGTGCGCATTCGTGGCACGGTGGGAACCGTGCCCTGACTTAGTTCGTCAGAGTTACTTGAACAGGATTTGATTTTACAACAATTCCATTTCCACAATTTGCAGACAGTCGAATTTCATATTTCCCTGGAGACTTGAAATCATAAAGTGAGCTGACCGATAGAGAATCCAAATAACTATCACCAGCTTTAAAAAGGAAACCAGCGACGTTTGTGCAGTTGTGGAGGATCTCTTCGCGTGAATACCCTAAACGCTCCCAGTCCTTGGGATCTACATGGCCGTTCCTAAGTTTGCCTATCCTCGTATCCGGCACCAAACGACCACTGCGGTCCAAGACCTCGACTTGATATGCGCACTCTGACGTCATGTGCATATCGAGCGCTAAATCTCTGTCGGTATTATTGGAAAGCCTCAGCTTTACGTCTACGGTATCGCCAATCTTCACTACGTCATGTACCGCTTCGATTTTAAGAACTAGGCCAGATGGAGATGGGGCACGGCCAGCTTCGGCTATCAGATTAAATGATAGTAATAGAGCCAATAATAATTTAAGGTACATATCAGGCCCTTCGCGATTGATGTTCAATACTATCCTAGTGGAAATGTCTTAGTCGATTGGGAAAACGAGGACGTCATAGCCCGTCGCCGGAAGGATTTAGGGCTTCAGAACGTGTACACGTTTATCGGATTACAAAGAAACGGGCTAAAAGCTCGCGGAAACGGCACCGCGAGCGGTATGGCGCTTCGCGCCGTGCGTTTTTGTGACGGCTAAAGCCATGACCCCACAACGATACTCGTGATTATTGGGCAATGCGAAAACAAGATGGCGGGCTGCAGCGTGGCGCTACGATGCAATCGCTTGGTCCGAGAAAACAGGGAATGAGAACCAAAAGCAGATCCCTCGACTTCACGCTGCGGCCCTGACCGGGCCGCAGATTCGTTCCGCTCGGGATGACAGGAGCAAATGGGGGGCGCTAGCTGCCTTTGGAAGCGCTGGCGGGAGAGATTTTGACTTGTTCGCCCTGGTCGAGCGAGTCGGGCGGATTGATGACGAAAGCGTCTTTCGAAGTGATGCCGCCGACGACTTCGACGCTGGCGCCGAGGTCGCGGCCGATGGTGAGTTTTTTCAAGTCGATTTTGTTATCGGGACCGACGACAGCAACCATGGTGCCGTTGGGACGGAACAACAGCGCATTGTTCGGCACCGAAAGATGCTCGCCGGTCACTTTGGCGTCGAAATGAACCTGCGCGTACTCCCCTTCCAGCAGCGTTTTCGAGGGATTGGGAACGTCCACTTCGGTAAGCAAAGTCCGGGTGGATGGATCGACCGCACCTGCGGTGCGCACAACCTTGCCGCAGAAATTCCGGCCTGGGAGTTCAGCGAGCTCGAGGCAGGCCTTCATGTCGACATGAATGGAGTCGACATAAGTTTGCGGCACATCCACGTAGACACGGAGCGGATCGGTCTGGGCCAGATCGAACATTTCGCGCACGGAGGTGCCACCGTTACCGGCGTTGATGAGAGTGCCAATATCGACATTGCGCTTGGTAATCACGCCGGAAAACGGAGCGTAGACGCGCTTGAAGGATTCCAGTTCTTCCAGGCGTTGCAGGTTCGCGGCGGCGGACTGCACCATGGCCTGCTTCGCGGCGTAGTCTCCGTTGTAATTGTCCACATCCTGCTTGGAAACGGAATCGGACTTGAGCAGGTCCTGATAGCGCTGCGCGGTAATGCCTGCAAGCTTGACGTTGGCTTGGGAAGTGGCCAGATCGGCCTTGGCCTGGGCCAACTGAGCATCCACTTCGGGCGTGTCAATGTCGGCGAGCAGATCTCCCTTGGCAACCTGGCTGCCAATGTCCTTGTACCATTTTTTCAGATAGCCGTTAGTGCGCGCATAGATCGGGGAATCGACATAAGACTGAATATTGCCGGGCAGAACCAGATCGGAGTCGCCGCTGAGCGGCGTGGCATGGACCACGGCGACGTAGGGAACAGCCATGCGATCGGTCTGCTCGGCAAGCACGCGGTGCGAAGCGCGCTTCTGCGAAAAGCTGTACAGGCCCAGAACAGCAAAAACGACGAACAAAATCACAAACCACTTCAACAGCGGCCCTCGGCCCGGCGTGGGACCTTGCGTGGGATCGCCTGAAGGCGGAATGCCTGCGCTGCCACGCGACGGCTCGCCAAAAGTCGACGGCTCGGTTGACGTGGTTGACGTGTTACTCATCTTCACCATGCTCCTCGATTAGACCCACAGACAAATTTTAATGTCCTTTGCTAGACAACTGCATCTTCGTTGCGCCCGTGAACCAGAGAGAAGATACAAGGCACAAAAAACAGAGTGGCGAAAGTGGCTACGATGAGCCCGCCGATGACGGCGCGCCCGAGCGGCGCGTTCTGCTCACCGCCCTCGCCAAGCCCCAGGGACATGGGCACCATGCCGATGATCATGGCCATGGCGGTCATAAGAACCGGGCGCAAACGGACGAAACCAGCTTCGAGCGCGGCTTCGGTGGCGGTCAGTCCCTGGTTGAGCCGCTCGCGCGCGAAAGAAACCAGCAGGATGCTATTGGCCGTGGCCACGCCCATGCACATGATGGTGCCGGTGAGCGACGGGACGCTGAGAGTGGTGTGCGTGAGCAAGAGCGTCCAGACGATTCCGGCAAGAGCCCCGGGAAGCGCGGTGATGATGATGAACGGATCGAGCCAGGACTGAAAATTTACGACGATCAGGAAATAAACCAGCCCGATAGCGACCAAAACGCCCGCGCCCAAACCCTGGAACGATGAAATCATGGTGGCGACCTGGCCACGAAGAACCATCTGCGTGCCGCGCGGGAGCTGACCTTTGAAATCGGCTCATGACCTTGCGAATATCGCTGGCCACGCCGCCCAAGTCGCGTCCTTCAACCGAAGCGTAAATATCGATCATGGGCTGATTGTTGTAGTGCGAGATGAGCGCCGGCTGAATATTCAAATTCACTTTTGCGCCAGATTGCTGAGCAATTGCTGCGGGCGTCCGGGGCCGGCGGACGAGATGGGGATATTGTCGAGCGATTGCATGGAATCCACTTTGTACTGGGGAACCTGCACGGCCACGTTGTATTCCATGCCGTTGGCGGGATTGACCCAGAACGAAGGATTGATCTGAAAGCTGGAACTCAGCGTCAGCAGCAGGCTATTGGCGACGTCCTGCTCGCTGAGACCGACGGTTTGCGCGCGGGTGCGGTCGACATCAAGATACAAGGTGGGCGCGGAAAAAAGCTGCTGGATGTGGACATCCACGGCGCCCGGAATGACTTCGATGCGACGGTTCATCTGCTGCGCGAGGCGATAATTGGCCTGCATGTTGCTGCCGATGATCTGCAAATCCATGGGAGCGGGAACGCCGAAATTGAGAATCTGGCTGATGATATCGGCGGGCTGGAAGAAGAACTGCGTGCCGGGAAAGTCTTCCGCCAGGCGCGCGCGGAGCTGGTCAATGTAATAACCCGTGGGCATGGAGTGATCTTTTTTGAGACCGATGAGGATCTCCGAATCGGATTCGCCGATCACGCCCGAATTGCTGTAGGTGGTGTTGATGGTGCTGTTGAACAGGCCGATGTTGTCGAGAATGCTGTCGAGGTCGCTCGGCGGAATGACGTTGCGGATGAGATTGTCGACATTGTCGTTTTCGCGGGCCGTTTCTTCCACGCGCTGACCTGCGCGAGCGCGCATGTGCAGGCGAATGAGACCGGCATCGACGTTGGGGAAAAAATCGTTGCCGAGCAGAAGCGCAACGGGAAGCGAAGCCAGGCAGAAGAGCAGAAAGCACGCCGACGAACATCCAGGCATGATCGAGGCAGGAAGTGAGGGCCTGCTTGTAGTTATTGCGCATGCGATCGAAACCGTGGGCGAAGCCGCGCTGGAAGCGCGAAAAGATGTCGTTTCCCGTGGCGAATTCTTCGCCGTGATGATTGGCCAGGAGGTACATGGCCAGGGTGGGAACGAGCGTCCGCGAAAGCAGATAGGAGGCTAGCATGGCGAAGACGACGGCCTCCGCCAGCGGAACGAACAGAAACTTGGCGACGCCCGTAAGAAAAAACATGGGCACGAACACGATGCAGATGCACAGAGTCGAGACGAGCGCGGGGACGGCGATCTGCTGCGAGCCGTCAAGAATGGCGGTAATAGTGTCCTTGCCCTGGGCAAGGTTGCGCTCGATGTTCTCGATGGCCACGGTGGCGTCGTCAACCAAAATGCCGACAGCGAGCGCGAGGCCACCGAGGGTCATGATGTTGATGGTTTCGCCGAGGGCGCTGAGGACCATGATCGAAACGAGAACCGACAAGGGAATAGAGATGGCGATGATCACGGTGCTGCGCCAACTGCCGAGGAAAAGCAGAATCATCAACGCGGTAAGAACGGCGGCGATCAAGCCTTCGCGAACAACGCCCTGCACCGCGGCGCGGACGAAAATCGACTGATCAAATATCGGCGAAATCACAAGCTGCGGCGGGAGGGAAGCGGCGACCTGCGGAAGCTTGGCTTTGGTCTCATTCACGATGTCGAGAGTGGAGGCGTTGCCGTTCTTGTAGATGGTGACCAGGACGCCGCGCTGACCGTCCATGCGGACGATGTTGGTCTGCGGCTGGAAGCCGTCGCTGACGTGGGCGATGTCGCGAACGTAGAGCGTGGCGCCATTGGTGGTCTTGATGGGCAGGTCGTTCAGGGCCGCGATGGTGTCGGTGGAACCCTTCATCTGGACGTTGTATTCGGTGGAACCGAGCTTGACGGTGCCGGCGGGGAGAGCAAGATTTTGCGAGCTGATGGCGTTGATGACGTCAACCGGGGACAAGCCCTTTTCCTGGAGCGAGGGGATGTCCACGTTGACGGCGACTTCGCGCTGCTTTCCGCCAAAGGGCCAGGGAATGGCTACGCCGGGAATCGTAGTGAGCTGGTTGCGGACGAAGTTGGCGCCGAAATCAAAGAGCTCTTGCTCGGAAAGGCCCTGTCCTTTGAGAGCCAAGTCCAAAATGGGGACGGTGGAGGCCGAATAGGTGATGATCAAAGGCGCCGAGATGCCAGGAGGCAACTGGCGAACGATGTTCTGGGAAAGGGCCGTCAACTGGCTCATGGCCATGCGGATGTCGGCATTGGGCTGGAAGAAAACTTTAACGACGGAACGGCCGGCGACGGTTTGCGACTCGATGTGCTCGACGTTGTCGACGACGGTGGTGATGTAGCGCTCGTCGTTCCCGACGATGTAATCGACCATTTGCTGGGGCGAGAAGCCGCTGTAGTTCCAGGCCACGCTGATCACCGGAATGTTGATTTCCGGGAAAATGTCGGTTGGGGTGTGCTGCAGAACCAGCGGAGTCATCAGAACGATGATGATGGCGAAAACGATGAAGGTATAAGGACGGCTTAAAGCGATCTTAACGATCCACATCGGCGGCCACTAAATCCTTGTGAGCATCATTAACTGGTTTAGACGTACGTTCTCAGACACCACGGCTTTAGATGATCTGATACAGTGTTGGACGCGCAAAAATGCTGCCGGTTACGTCCAGCCAGATAGCCAGATAGATTGGTAGGAATCGACTCGAGCAAATGGGCCCGCACGGTCACCAAATGCGGGAGCAGCTTTCCTACGAATTATTCTTGAGACGAAATTATAGCACGCGGCTATCCCCATGCAGAGAAGGAGTTTAACGGGAGACCGGCCGGCGAGTGCGATGTTTGCAACAGACAGCGAGGGCCATCTGATGGCGGTGAAGCCAACAGCAATACTGCTTGTGAGTTGTCCGGACCAGCGAGGGCTGGTGGCGCACATCTCGGAGTTTGTGTACCGGAACGACGGCAACATCACCCATGCGGACCATCACGTTGACGCCGAATCGGGACTTTTCCTGATGCGTGTGGAGTGGGAAATGGACGGGTTCCGGCTGGCGCGGAATGAGATTGCGTCGCAGTTCGCGCCGGTCGCCGAGCGGGCCAAGATGCAGTGGGAACTCCGATTTACCGACGCACTGCCGCGAATTGCGCTGATGGTGTCGAAATACAACCACTGCTTGTACGATCTGGTGCTGCGCGCGGCGTCGGGTGAGCTTCGCGGAGAGATCGCGCTGGTGCTGAGCAATCATCCCGATTTGCAGGAGGCGGTAAAACCGTTCGGAATTCCCTTCCATACGTTTCCTGTTACTGCGGCGACAAAACGGGAACAAGAAAAGAAGCAAGTGGAGCTATTGAAGCAAGAGCGGATCGACCTGGTTGTTCTGGCGCGTTACATGCAGGTGCTCAGCGGCGAATTCCTGGCGCATTATCCGAACCGGGTCATCAACATTCATCATTCGTTTCTGCCGGCCTTTATCGGCTCGCGACCGTACCACCAGGCGTATGAACGCGGAGTGAAGCTGATCGGCGCCACGAGCCATTATGTGACCGAGCAGTTGGACGATGGGCCGATCATCGAGCAGGACACGGTACGGATCAGCCATCGCGATTCGGTGGAAGATTTGCTGCGCAAGGGGCGCGACCTGGAGAAAGTGGTGCTCGCGCGGGCTGTGCGGCTGCACCTGGAATCGCGAATCCTTTGCTACGGACGAAAAACGGCGATCTTTGATTGAAATGGGGATTGAGGTCGGGATTAAGTTGGGATTGAACTGGCAGGAATTCGCGCGACAGATTCCCGGGTTTCAGTAAAATAGCGCGCTGCATCGTGAGCGAGCGCCCCCTTTAAACCAGGAGAACCGAGAAATGGCAGACGAGCGAGGAAAACCCTTGGCCGGAAAAGTGGTGATTGTGACCGGAGCGAGCCGCGGGATCGGCCGCGCGATTGCGTTGCGCATTGCGCGAGATGGAGCCAGGGTGGTGCTGGCGGCGCGCGATGCGACGACGCTCGGAAAAGTGCTGGAGGAAATTACGAAAGCGGGAGGCACGGCGTTCGCTTTTCCGGCGGACCTGCGTGATCCGGAAGCGCCGGCTGCGGTGGTGCGGGCGGCCGTTCAAGCGTACGGCAGGATCGACAGCATCGTGAATAACGCGGGAGCGACGAAACATGGAGATTTTTTTGAGTTAACGGAAGCGGATTGGACGGATGGGTTCGCGCTGAAGTTTTTTTCTGCGGTGCGGCTTTCGCGCGCGGCATGGCCGTATTTGAAGGAGGCGGGCGGGTCGGTGCTGAACATCGTGGGAACGGGAGGACGGAGCCCCGGGGCGAGTTTCACGATCGGAGGGTCAGTGAATGGCGCGTGCCTTTCCTTCATGAAGGCGCTGGCGGAGATTGGCATTCGCGATGGCGTGCAGGTAAACGCTATTAATCCCGGATGGGTGCGCACGGACCGCATGCGGCATCTGCTCGAGAAGGAAGCTGCAGAGCATGGCGGCGATTTGGAAGCAGCCGCAGGGGAAGTGGCGCGCAAGGCGAACATCGTGCGCATGGGTTGCCGGAAGATATCGCCAACCTGGCGGCTTATATGCTTTCGCCGGAGTCACGGCTGATGCAGGGCGCGATGGTGGATCTGGATGGAGGAATGACGAAGACGCTGTGACGAGAAAGGAAACGCACGGAATTACGAACGCTGAAGGTAGGCCAGAAGCGCCAAGGCAACGATTGCGGAGATTGCCATAGAGAGCACGATGATCCAAAGCGCAGCCTTTCGTTCGCGGGCGCGTTCGCGTTCGCGGGGCGAATCGGTATTCAGAGGATCGTTTGGCGAGGACACTGCTACATTCTACAGCTATCCCCATAAATACTTGAACTCCGCGAGGCAGGTTTCTGCAGAGGCTAAAAGCCCAATGTAGTCCGAGGATTATATGGCGGAGCTGCTGAAGTTCCGACCTACAAACATTTCTTCGCGACTGAAGCCGTGACGAGGAAAAAGCTTCGCGAAAAGCCGAAGAGGGATTCTTCGCGCAAAAACGGCGCTCAGAATGACGAACGGGAAAGGCAGTGGCGAGTGGCTGGCGGCGGGTGGCTAGAAAACACAACTGCCGAGCCTTCGACTAGACTGCTCGGCGAAATCCGCGCACGAAGAGAGATCCCTCGTCGCGAAGAAACCCGCCTCGCTCCGCTCGGGATGACAGGCATCTCGTGTAGGAAGCCTAGGGCTAAGTTCCCACGCGCAGGGAACGGGTGAGGTTCTTCAGGGTGGCGAGAGCCGAGAAGGCCGCCAATTGAGAGGTGCGCGGATTTGTTTTCGAGGGGACGTTCTCGACATTCACCGAGAGTTTTCCAAATTCGCCATAGACCCTGATTTCGTGGACGTTTTTGCTGCCACCCGGCACAGCAACCACGCGCACGCACACGGGGATGTCCCGGTCAACCGCGAGCCGCAGAGAGGCGGCGACGTTGGATGTTGTAGGAAACGCGCGAGCGGCTTGTTCGGCCGTGCCCTCGAAGATGACTGTTTCCTCGACAAGATCGTCGAGCTGCAAGTTTTGCTCGAGAACATATTTTGTGCCGCGCAGCGCGGCAATCGGTTTACGGCTGGTCAACATGGCCGACTGTACCGAACCCATGCAAGCGGATTTGATTCCATCGAGACCCGCAATGGCTCCAGAAGGAACGTAGATGCGGCAGCGCTTTTGTTCGGCTTGACGGAACCACTCGTCGTGGCCCAACAAACCGCCGACACTCATGATGAGCACGTCGCGCGAAGCGGACAGCGCCTTGGGGACAAATTCCCGCAAAGCGTCCTGACTAGCCGCTTCGACGATTAAGTCGCTGCGCTGAATCAGCTCATGGAGACTGAGGATGCGCGGAGGCGAAGAAAGGCTGGCGGCAAAGGCCTCCGCTTTCTCGACTTCCTTATCTGCGATGCCTACGAGCTGCGCGTCAATCTCGCGTGCATCGACAGCAGTGGCGATGGTGCGGCCGATGGCGCCCACGCCGAAAATTCCGATGCGGAGTGCCGTGGAAGCGTTCATGCCAACTCCAGCATGCGATCGATGGCGCGACGCGCGTTGCGAGCGATGTCTTCCGGAACGGTAACCTGCGGCGACAAGGTTTCAAGCGACCGGATCACGCGATCGAGAGTAATGGTCTTCATGAAGGCGCAGATGGCCTCGCGATTCACCGGGTAAAACTGCTTCTCGGGGAACTTCTTGCCGAGCTGATGCATGATGCCGAGCTCGGTGCCGATGGCAAATTCGTTGGCGGGCGACTGGCCGATGTGGCGAAGCATGCCTTCTGTCGAGAGGAAGAAGGTGCGGTCTTGCGGGAGCGAGCCATCGGCGGCCTTGGCCATGCAGGAGCTGACACAACCGCACTCGGGGTGCAGTAGCAGCTCGACGTCCGGATGTTCATCCATCAGTTCGACGACATCGTCGGGACGAATGGTTTTGTGCACGTGGCAATAGCCGGGATACGCGACGATGTTGTTCCGCCCAGTTTGGCGAGCGACGACGGTGGCCAGGAATTTGTCCGGCAAAAAGAGGATGGGCAGGTCCGGAGAAATGGCGCTGACGACTTTCGCGGCATTCGCAGAAGTGCAGCAATAGTCGCTTTCAGCTTTCACCGCAGCGGAAGTGTTGACGTAGGCGACGACCACGGCATTGGGCATTTTCGCTTTCCACTTGCGAAGCTCTTCCACGGTGACGGAGGCCGCGAGCGAGCAGCCCGCGCGCAGATCGGGTAGCAGCACCTTTTTATCGGGGCAAAGAATCGCCGCGGTTTCGGCCATGAAATGCACGCCGCAGAAAACGATGACGTCCGCGTTGGTTTTTGCGGCGGCTTGCGAGAGCTTCAAAGAATCGGCCACGGCGTCGGCCACTTCCTGCACTTCGGGACGCTGATAATGATGAGCGAGCAAAACGGCATTGCGTTCGGCGCACAGCTCGCGAACGCGCTGCTGCTTCGCGCGTATGCTCTCCGGCGTGTCCTCGATGGTCTCAACGGGGGGCACGGTGTAGCGCGATTCGAAATTCTGCTGCAGGACTTCTATTTCTGGCATGGTTTTCTCCTGACTGCGGCCGAATTGAATTATGAAATTCTTTGGCACAGATCCAGCGCTCGCACCGAGTGGGTCAGCTCGCCAACCGAAATCGCATCGACCCCGGTGTCCGCGTAAGATTCAACGTTTTTGTGGTTGATGCCACCACTGGCTTCTATGAGCACGTAATCCCACAAACGCTCGCGGCGAAGCGATTCGAGAATCGGACTGATCTCCCGCGGCGCCAGATTGTCGAGCATCAGCAAACAGGGATAGCGCTCACCCGATTCTTTCTGCAACTTGCGAAAAGAATCTGCGGCACGCAGCGCAGCCCCTTCCCCCCGCACTTCGATCTCGATGAAGGCCACTTCGCCGCGATGATTCCAGGCGCGCGCCAGAGCTAGAGGAACCGCATCTTCTTCGCGGCGCGAAAACAGAGCCAGATGGTTGTTCTTGATCAAAATGGCGTCGCCCAAACCCAGGCGGTGGGTTCCGCCGCGGCCGAGATGCACGGCACGCTTGTCGAGCAAACCCCACACGGTCTTACGCGTGCCGACGATGCGAGTGGAGGTGCAGCGCGCGGCGACACGCTCCTGAAGGCAACGGGTGCGACTGGCGATGCCGCACATGCGCTGCAGCAAGTTCAGTCCGACGCGTTCGAGCGATAGCAACTGGTTCTGGCCGCCTTCCAGGTGAAGAAGCGTATCTTCGGGCTGGAAGGTTTCGCCGTCGGCCTTTTCAACGCCGACGGATATGCCATGCGCTTCGGCCAAGAAAGCGAATTCCGCGCAGCCCGCCGCTATTCCAGGCTCGCGCGCCAGCACAACCGCGGAGGTTTTCTTATCCTGGATTTCAAGAGCGGCAACCGTCAAATCTTTTGGGTTCAAATCGGCACGGAGCAAGGCGTCGGTTACGGCGCGGACTTCGCGGGCATAGTCCGGGTTTTGCAGAGTGAGCGCGGCGCCGCGAAAGAGTGCCCGCTCCAGTTGCTGCTCGCGCGTGATGATGGTGTCCATAAGGGGTTCGGGTTACTTCAGCAGAAATCCGCGCATGCGCAGCTTGGCCTTGGCTCGATTGATAAGTTCTTCGCGAGGCGCTTCGACCGTGTGCAGATGAACTCCGCCGGTAAGGGAGAGCAAGAGCATGGCTTTGGTTTGGCGCACGCGATGGAGAAAATCCTGGAGATCGACGCGGGAACGGATCATCAAGGAGCCGCGCAATTCACCGTAGAGCGGATGCTCGACCATCACATCGAGCACATGGACGCCATGGTCGACCAGAATTTGCAGCTCCTCTTCGGTGCGTTCTGGCGCGTGACGACAGGCCAAGATCGCGCGCGCGGCGTGAGTGCCGTTTTCGGGAAGGCGATAGCCTTGCGGAGTGGCGACGATTTCGGTTCCCGCAGCGCGCAGAATGGCGACGTCCTGCACGACACATTGGCGGCTGACGCGGAAATGCGCGGCGATTTCGCTGCCCTGCACGGGAGCGCGGCGGCTGCGCATCCAATCAACGACCTGCTGGCGGCGGCGTTCTGCCGCATCCGGCCTGGCCTTCCGGGGCCTCGCAGGGGCAGAGCGTTTCTTTGAGAGTCGACTAGTCATCTGTCTTGTCAGGTGTTAGTTCAGGAGCAATCTTAGCACAAGGGGCCTAGATTCGCCGTGGCAGGCCAGCATATTGAACGCTTAGTCTAACCTGAGAAATTTGGCGCTACAGGTAGGGGTTTTACCGTAGAGAGTGAGGCGAGGTTTGGTCACGAGGAACAGCGTCCGCTGCAGATTACGGCCGCAGTTCGTCCCGGCGACTATTGCACAGGGGCGTAGTAGCCCTTACGAGCGAGAACCTTGGAGTCCGGCCGGGAAACTTCGACCTTCAGCTTGCGGAAGGTTCCGTCCTTCTTGATGTTGGTGGGGTAGTAGCCGAGGACAAACTGAGAGCGCAATTCTTCGGAAATCAGGGCGAATGCGCCCTCCAGATTCTTCTCGCTCTTGATTTCGACTTCGCGGCCGCCGGTTTCATCGGCCATCTTTCTGGCTACGCTGGAGCCGTTGTAACCCATGCCCATGTTGAAATAAAAGGGCTCGTCGGACAGCCGGAGGAAATGAATCACGGCATCGGCGCGCTGTGCGGCTTCCACCGAATCATTGAGGCTTACCTTGCTGCCAGTGTCTTCGGCGTCCGAGAGAACCACCACGGCTTTGCGCCCGGCCTCGGTGGCAAGCTCATCATGACAAGCCAAATAGACGGCGTCATACAAGTTGGTGCCGCCGGCATTTGAATTTGGGATGGTGCCAGGAGTGACCACACCGCCTGCGGACACGGCGCTGATGCGCGCGCGATGAATGCCTTCCTCTAACACTTCAGGGTCCTCGGTGAAATCGGCCAAGAGGTTCACGTCAAAGTCGAAGCTGATGACGACCGCTTCATCTTTATTGCTGCGCATGACGGTACGAACGAAACGGGAAGCCGCGTCCTGCTCGGCGCCCAGGATGTTCTGCATGCTGCCGCTAGTATCCATGAGAATGGCGAGGGTGATGGGGAGATTGGTGTCCTTGTTGAAGTAGGCGATTTTTTGTTCGACGCCATCTTCGTAAATCTTAAAGTCGTCCTGCTTGAGGTCGGTGATGATGCCGTTCTTTTTGTCGCGCACGGTGGCGAAAACGTTTACGAGGTTGGTCTGGACCTTCAGGGTTTGCGACGATTCAGGAGGCTGCTGCTGATCGTTTTGAGCAGACGCCTGAGCAAACTGTTGAGCGGAGGGCGAACTTGCCGGCAAGGCGGAGGGACGAGCCGCGGCTCGCGGCGCGCCAAAGATCGAGCCCGAGAAGGCGAGAAATCCGACGACGGCCAAAGTGAGTATGCTCGCCAGCAGGCTGGTCAGGCGCATTGTATAATCCTCCTAAGAAGGCGAACGCGGATGGTACGATGCGGCGGCAAGCCAATCGGATGTTCGACGGACTTTGCAAACGCCGAGGAACCGCCGCCTTGCGTGAAAAACGCAGGCAGGAGCGAAACGGAACCATGATTCGAAAACTTTTTGCGATGGTCCTGTGTTCGCTTCTGGTCATGCCGGCGCTGGCGACAGCGCAACTGCCGCAAGGGCAAGCAGCCCCCGCCACGCCCGGACAGAACCAGAACGGAGCGCCGCAGGCCGGGCCGATTCGAACGGTGACCAACGGCGTGATCGTGCCGGTGACGGTGAAGAACAAGCAAGGCCAGTTGGTCGGTGACCTTCAGAAGGATGACTTCCGGGTTCTCGTGGATGGAATGGAGCAAAAGATCCTCACGTTTACGGCCGAACCGGTGGCGCTCGCTGCCGTCATTCTAATCGACAATGACCTGACACAAAAGCAGGCGGCGGAAGTGCAGAAGAGCCTGGCGGCGATCTCGGGCGGCTTCGGGCCGAACGATGAGGCGGCGCTGGTGACGTTCAGCGAATACCCGACCGTGGTGCAGGAATTCACGAAGAACAATGACGACTTGTTCACGAAGCTGAAGCGTTTGGAAATCGGGTCGCATTCCTCGTCGGTGGCCACCGGACCGACGTCGTCGAGCGTTCCGGTAATCAACGGCAATACGAATCCGGCGACGGCGCCGCCCACGGGCCTGGGAATTCCGCTGCATGGATCCGGAAGATACCAGACGGACACGGCGCTGGATGACGCGCTGTATTCCGCCGCGGGAATGTTTGAAGACCGCCAGAAAGACCGGAGGAAAATCGTCTTCCTGATTTCCGATGGCAGCAACTCGCGGCAAAACCGGCACACGTTCAACGAGACGGCGCGCGAGCTGCTGCGCAAGGACGTTTCCGTGTATTCGATTACCGTGAGCCATTCGGTTCCGGTTCCGGTGGGCAAGTCCATCGTGGAGCGCGGGCAGAATGCCTTGCAGAAATATGCGGTGGATACCGGCGGAGATACTTTCTATGGCGGAAATCAAACTGACCTGGAGAGACTTTATTCCGACGTGACCGAAGAAGCGCGCAATCAGTACACGCTCATCATTCAGCCAAGCGGCGTGGATAAAAGCCACGACTTCCATCCGATTGAAGTGCGCGTGAAACGCCCGGGGTTGGACATACTTACGCGCCAGGGATATTACGACAGCGGCATCGTACGTTGAGCACTCGAAAATGTTTCGTGAGAGCAATGGCGCTGAAACTTTTTGTGCTTGACTTCAATCAGCGCGGCATTTATAGATGGAACCAAGCGATATGCAGCGCGACGAATTTTTAGCGCGCTCTCGCGGGGAGAAGTTCCAGAGTAGTTCATGCGCGGAACCGATCCAGGCTTCAAAGATTGAGAAGCCTTGAAAAAAAACGGGACGACTTCGGTCGTCCCGTTTTTTTTGCACGAGAGATTTTATTGCTTCAGAGCGACGGACGGCGCAGACGGAATGTTGATCGACTGTATGTTGATGAGCTGTTCGTGCGCCGGGCAAATGGGCTTGTAGTCGCAATGCGAGCAAGCAAAGCCGGGGCGAGCCGGGAATTCAGCGGCGCGAATCTGATCGGCAACTAAGGCGATTCGCTGTTTTGTTGCGGCGAGAGTCTTGGCGTCGCGCGATGCAGGGATGGCTTCGTTGGTGGTGAGATTGTAGAAGACCAGGCGGCTCGGAACGATTCCGAGCACTTCCTGCGCGGCGATGGCGTAGACACTCAACTGCAAATCCTCGCTGGCTTTTTTTTCATCGCGCGGCTTGCCCGTTTTGTAATCGACAATTTCGATTCCGCCGTGCTCGATCTGGTTGATCTGGTCGATGCGGCCGGTGACGACGATTTCGTGATCGAGCGGAAGCTCGAAGCGCTTCTCCTGATGCAGGACATTCGCGGGAGAGGCGGAATATGTGTTGTAGAAGGCCTGGAGCTGCTCGCGTCCCGCGCGGCGATACTGCTGCTCGTGGTAATCGTCGGTGAAACCCGCGGCGGACCATTCACGCTCGTAAACGGTGAGAACTTCGTCGAAGCTGATGGAGCCGCGCTTGCGGATTTCGGAGACCATTTCGCGAATGGTGGCGTGCATCACGTTTCCGAAGGTCATCTGCGCGTGAGCGCCGCCGCGAAGTTCCCAAATGTACTGGAACATGTATTTCATGGGGCAGCGCTCGTAGGTGTCGATGGCGGAGACGCTGAGCTGCAGAGGCTCCGGGCGCGGAGGATGAAAAGACTTGGCCCAAAGCGCGATCTGGGAATAAGCCTTCTGATTTGCGTGGGCGGGACCGAATAGTTGCGTGGGTTCGAACGAGTGCGGCACCGGTCCGGCGACTTCTTCTGAAGCGGGCAGGCGCACGCTGGGCGCGGACTGCACCACGTCGAACTTTTGGATCTTGGGATCCATCAAGAAATCGTCGAGAAAGGGCGAAGGCTTCTTTCGTTTGTTCACCACGGTGCAGAGCGCCAGGTTTTCGCGCGCGCGCGTGATGGCCACGTAAAAAAGACGGCGCTCTTCCTGAATCTGGAAATCGCCTTCGGGCTTTTCTTCTTTCATCAGAGCCGGAGGAAACTCGAAAACAGGCGCCTGCAAACGGCTGGGGAAATCGCCCTTGGCGAGACGCAGAATGAAGACGTGAGGAAATTCGAGTCCCTTGGCGGAGTGAACGGTCATAAGCTGCACGGCGTTCTCGGCAAATTCCTCTTCCAGGCAAATGTCGCCGCCGAGTTCATGGAAAAAATTCAGGTAGACCATGAATTCACGCAGGCTGGTCTCTTCGTTCTTGCGCTGCCACTCGCCGACGAAATCGACGAAGCGTTCGAGGTATTGGCGGTCGGCATCGGATGGTAGCGGAGCCAGCTCCAACTTGCGGATCAAGTCGTCGAGAAGATCGCTGGTGCTCATGCGCCGGGAGCTTTGGCGCAATTGGTGAATGAGAGTGACGAGATCGGAGAGACGCGTGTTATTTGCCCAGGCACTGGCGCCGTTGCTTTGAGCTGCGTCGTCGGAATTCACGACAGCTTCAACTTCCGTCCATATGGAGCTGCGGCTTTTGGCGGCGCGCTCGGCGAGGCGCACAAGATCGCGAGGAGCGAGCTTCCAATAGCGCGCGGCGAGAACGCGCGCCGCGGCGATATTGTCAGACGGGACCGCGACGAGACGCAGATAGGCGAACAGGTCGCGGACCAGCGGGCTCGAGAGAATCGAAAATCTGCGGATGACAAAGGGGATGCGCTTGCGGCGCAACGCGGCCAGCAGTTGATTGCGATGGGTGTGCTTTCGGTAGAGCACGGCGAAACTGCGCCAGGGCGCGCCGGCCTCGTGGAGTCGCTCGATTTCCGAGGCAACCCAGTGGGCTTCCTCGTCGGGACTGGCAAATTCAGCGACGCGGACCTTTTCGCCTTCGCGCTTTTCGGTGCGGAGAAGATCCAAGGGAAGCAAGGGGGACTGTTCGTTATTGCCGATGACTGCGCCGGCAACGTTGAGAATGCGCTTGGTGGAGCGATAGTTTTGCGCGAGCGAAACGATGTGGCGATTTTTCCCTGAAGCGGTTGGAAGGGCGGTGAGGGCGCAGAAGCGCTTGAGAAAAATAGTAAAGCTTCCGTAGGAAGCGCCGCGAAAACGGTAGATGGCCTGATTGTGGTCGCCGACGACCATGATGTTGCGGTGATCGCCGGCGAGCAGCCACAGCAATTCGAGCTGGGCGATATTGGTGTCCTGAAACTCGTCGACGAGAACGAAGCGAAATTGATTGCGGAGCTGATCGAGGACGGCCTGATCCGTGCGCAAAACTTCCACGGCCTGCAGGATCTGGGCGCCGAAGGTGTTGAGGTTGCGCTCGCGGAGGAGGCGTTCGCTGACGCGGTAGACACGCGCGAGCTCTTCCTGCCTGGCAACTTCCTCTTCGGCGATCTGGCGTTCGTCAGGCTCGAGAGACTGCTTGCGCGCTTCGTGCTTGCGGCGCAGTCCTTCGACGTAACGCTGATAATCGTCCGGTGTGACCAGCTCATCCTGGCAGCGCGAAAAAAATGTAACGAAATCGCGCAAAAATTCGGCGGGGTCCGACAAGCGCCAGAAGTGCACCAGTTCGAGATCGGCGATATTGCGGCGGAGAAGGATGCGATGGTCCAGATCGTCGAGAGGCTGAACGTCGGGATTCACGCCACGCAAGATTTTTTCGAGACAGAAGGAGTGGAACGTTCCCAGCCAAACGCCCTCGGCCCGTTCGCCGACGGCCTTCATCACGCGGTATTTCATTTCCCCGGCGGCTTTGTCGGTGAAGGTGAGTCCGAGGATATTTTCGCCACTTAGTTCCGGGTCAGATTCGAGCAGGGTGCGAATGCGCTCGGTAATGACGCGAGTTTTGCCGGTGCCCGCGCCGGCGACGACAAGCAGAGGCCCCTCGCGGTGCTCGACGGCAGCGCGCTGCTGGTCATTTAAAGCAAATTCGCGAGCGAATTCACGAGGTTCGGTGGTCATTGCGGATCGCCGGGTAGCAGTTTAGCAGAAAAGGAGTATGGCGAACATAAGGCGAAGGGCATTCCGCGTGGAAAACGGCGACAAGCACGCGCAAAGACGAAGCTTCGAGACTACGGCCGGTTGAATTGAAACTTGAACGAGAGAAGTCCGCGGTGTTTCGAGCGGATAAAATGATATATGTTCTTACGGTTGAAGAGAAAGCAACTGCAACATATGAAGTGCCGGATTCCACGGATTTTGACGTGTTCGGGAATGAAACTTTCAATCGGAGGGCTCGGTGGGGGCCAATACGACGAAGACTGCGCTCGTGGTGAGCGCACATTCCGCTGATTTTGTGTGGCGCGCGGGAGGAGCCATCGCTCTGTATGCGTCGCGCGGATGGCAGGTCACGGTTGTTTGCCTTTCGTTCGGCGAACGGGGCGAATCGGCCAAGCTTTGGCGTGAACCGGGCATGACGCTCGAGAAAGTAAAATCTGTGCGGAAAGAAGAAGCCGAGAAGGCGGCGGCAGTTTTGGGGGCGCGGACGATTTTCATGGACGCGGGCGATTATCCGATGCGGCTCAGCGAAAACGCGCTGAACGAACTGGTGCGAGTTTATCGAGACCTGCAGCCGGAATTTGTGCTGACGCATTCGCTGCAAGATCCTTATAACTTCGACCATCCGCTGGCTTCGCATTTCGCGCAGGAGGCGCGCATTGTGGCGCAGGCACATGGACACGAGCCGGGACGGAAAATTCTGGGAGCGCCGCCCGTGTTCCTATTCGAGCCGCACCAGCCGGAACAGTGCGAATGGAAGCCGCAGGTGATTCTGGACATCACGCCGGTGTGGGAAAAGAAATACGCGGCGTTCCAAGTGATGGCCGCGCAGGAACATCTTTGGGAATACTACGAACGAGTGGCTCTGCAGCGAGGTGTGCAGGGGGCGCGGAACTCGAATCGCAAGATGAAGTACGGTGAAGCGTACCAGCGAATATTTCCACAAGTTGCCGAGGTGCTGGAGTGAGCGGACCTGTGGTTGTGCGAAAGATCGAGCGAGCGGCGGCCGAGGTGATGGAAAAACTTGGCGGCTTTGGCGTATCGACGGTGCACGAAGCGCAGGGACGCACCGGATTGCTGGCGACGTACATGCGGCCGATTTATCCAGGCGCGGCGATGGCGGGATCGGCGGTCACCGTTTCCTTGCCGCCGGGCGACAATCTGATGATTCATGCGGCGGTGGAAGTGTGCCAGCCGGGAGATGTGCTGGTCGTGGTGCCGACATCGTTTTGCACGGACGGCTATTTCGGCGAGCTGCTGGCAACTTCGCTGCGATCGCGCGGCGTGAAGGGACTGATTATCGAGGCGGGATGCCGGGATATTCGCGCGCTGACGGAAATGAAATTTCCGGTGTGGAGCAGGGCGATCAGCTCGCAGGGCACGGTGAAGGCGACGCCGGGATCGGTGAATGTTCCGGTGGTTTGCGCCGGGGCTTTGATAAATCCGGGCGACGTTGTGGCAGCCGATGATGATGGAGTTTGCATCGTAGAACGGGAGTGCGCGGCGCGAGTGGCGGACGCCGCGGAAGCGCGCGAGCGCAAGGAAGCGGAGACGCGGCAACGGCTGGCGCGAGGCGAGCTTGGTGTGGATATTTATGGCTTGCGAAAGAAACTTGCGGATCTGGGGCTGAAATATATCTGAGCCCGGAGAGGTAGCAGTTACTTGGCGCCACATTGGAGAGCGTGGTGAGCGGAAGGTTGTTACTGGGGTGCCGAAATTTTCACACGAAGAGAGATCCCTCGCTCGCTGAAAACCGCTTCGCGTCGGGATGACACGGGCGTTGGGGAGTTGTGGATGGACCGGAGGTAAGGACGTGCCGCTAGCGATTGCAAGAATACGCCGCGAAACCAAACCGGAGAGTTGGGCTCTGGACTCCAATCCTTGCCGGGTCGCTGACCTCGGATAACAACGTAAAATATGGAAACATAGATGAAGGCAATCGAGCGGATCGCAATCATCGGTTTCGGCGAAGTGGGCGGGATTTTCGGCGGCGACTTCGCGCACAACGGGCTGAAGGTCGCGGTCACGGACATCCTGCTTCGCGAGAGCAGCTCTTCCGCGGCCATGCGCGAAAACGCGCGGAGGGCGGGAGTTTCCGCGCACGAGCTCTACAAAGATGCGATTGCCGGGGCGGATGTGGTGATCAGCGCGGTGACTTCTTCCTCTTCGGTGGATGCCGCGACGACCGCTTCCCCGCTTCTCGAGCCCGATCAAATTTATCTCGACATCAATTCCGTTTCGCCGGAGAAGAAGCGCGAAATCGCGCGGATTATCGGGAAATCCAAAGCGAAATTTGTGGAAGCGGCGGTGATGGCGCCGGTTTCTCCGCAGAGGCTAAAAGTGCCGATGCTGCTGGGAGGACCGGACGCGCATGTCGCTGCCGACCGGCTCACGGCGATTGGCATGAATGCGAAAGCGATCAGCACGCAAGTGGGCGTGGCTTCGGCGATCAAGATGTGCCGCAGCGTGCTGGTGAAAGGGCTGGAGGCGCTGGCGGTGGAATGCCTATTTGCGGCGCGGCGATATGGCGCGGAGACAGAAGTGATCGCGTCGCTGGATGCAAGTTATCCGTCGATGGGCTGGAGCAGTTCCCTTCCAGATTATCTTGTGAGCCGCGTGGCGCAGCATGGGCGCCGGCGCGCGACGGAGATGCGAGAAGTAGCTGAGGCGCTGAAGGATGTAGGATTCGATCCGCACATGGCGCTGGCAACGGCTGCGCGGCAGGACTGGCTGGTTGACGAGATGCTTGAAAACGACATTACTTACAACGGCAAGAATTTTTCCTGGACCGATCTTGCCGACGTGATAGCGGCGGAAGCGCACGAGAATGTTCCTTCGGAACCGGGAAGCAGCCACGACTAAAGATGAATGAGACAACCGCAAGCGCTGAGCCAATCTGGGATTTAGCCCATCTGGGCCATCTGGAACTTCTGACACCCAAACCGGAAGAGAGCCTAAGGTTCTTCCTCGACGTGCTGGGAATGACGGAAACGGCGCGCGAGGGCGAGTCCGTATATCTGCGTGGGTGGGACGATTACGAGCACCACACGCTGAAACTGACGGCGATCGAAAACCACCGGCATGCGCCATATGGCCTTTCGCGCGCGCAGCCAGCAGGCGCTGGAGCGTCGCGTGGCGGCGCTGAAAAACACGCAATATGCATGCGGGTGGACCGATGGCGATGTGGGACACGGGCCGGCGTTCGCTTTTCATGATCCCGACGGACATTTGGTTGAAATTTACTATGAGACGGAATGGTACAAGGCGCCGCCGGAATTGCGTCCGGCATTGAAGAATCAGGCACAGCGGTTTCCGGCGCGCGGAGCCAATGTGCGGAGGCTCGATCATCTGAATTGCCTGGCGGTGGACATAAAAGCGAACCGGATATTTTTCGAGGAATATCTGGGTTGCCGGTTGACCGAACAAATCGTGTTGAACGATGGGACCGAGGCGGGGATGTGGATGACGGTCAGCAACAAGACTTACGACTTTGCTTACACGCGCGACCACACGCGAACGCCCGGACGGTTTCATCACCTAACCTACGCCGTGGACAGCCGCGAGGAAGTTTTACGAGCCGCTGATATCTGCCTGGAAAATGGCGTTTATATCGAAACCGGGCCGCATAAGCATGCCGTTCAGCAGACGTTCTTTTTGTACGTGTACGAGCCGGGCGGAAACCGCGTGGAAATAGCCAACGCCGGCGCAAGGCTGATTCTCGCTCCCGACTGGAAACCGATTCGCTGGAGCGAAGAGGAACGCAAGAAAGGGCAAGCCTGGGGGCTGAAGACGATTGAATCGTTTCACACGTACGGAACGCCGCCGGTGGACCAGCGGTCCTGACACGGATTGGACGACTGAATCGTTGTATTATTTCGATAATGGATAATCGCGAAAAACCGCTACACAAGCCTGTGACCTACTGGATTGGCGAAGGGGCCGGGTGGCTGCTGCGCCACATCGTGAGCGGCCTTGCCGCGACCGGCATGACGCCGAACATGTTTACGATTTTCGGGCTTGCAGTGAATTCGTGGGCGGCGGCGCTTTTCGCTTACGGGCGATTCCGCAATGCCGCAGTGGCGCTGCTTATTGCCGCGTTCCTGGATATGGCGGATGGGCAGGTGGCGCGACGGGTAGGAATGGTCACGGCCTTCGGCGCTTTTCTCGATTCAACTCTCGACCGCTATTCGGATTTAGCGCTGTATATGGGGCTGGTGGTTTACTACACGCTGGCGGGTCGCACTTTCTACATGACGCTCGCGGCCGTGGCGATGGCGAGTTCGTTCATGGTGAGCTATTCGCGAGCCAGAGCGGAGTCGCTGATTCCCTCCTGCAAAGTGGGCTTCATGGAAAGGCCGGAGCGGCTGGTGCTGCTGATTCTGGGCGGGCTATGGAACCGCATGGCGCCGGTGCTCTGGGTGATCGCCACGATTTCCACGGTTACGGTGATTCATCGAGTGGTGTACACCTGGCGGGAACTGCGCGCCGGGCGTTCCCTTCCCGAAGCGAGAGTCGCTCAACCGCTCTAGGCCTTCCCTTGTTTTAAAAATTCCTCGACAGGACCGGCAACGATATCTTGAACGCGCTGGCGAAGCTCGTCCACGGCCGAGCGCGGGATTTGCGATGTGTCGATGGTGTCGTGCAGGTAGACCGTAATTTTTCCGGGATACAGAATCCAGTTGCCCGTCTGAAAAAATTCGTACGAGCCGACGATGCTTACCGGCACGATGGGAACGCCGAATTTTTGCGCGAGATTGAAAATCCCTTTCTTGAAGGGCTTCACGTGTCCCGTGCGCGTGCGTGAGCCTTCGGCGAAGGCGATCAGGCTGATGCCGGAATCGAGAGCTTTTTTCGAACGCCGGGACATGATCTCGAGGCTCTCGCGCGACGGAGCGTCCGGCACAGCAATATTGCCGAAGCGGCCCATCATCCAGCCATAAACGGGAATCTTAAAATGGGATTCGAGCTCAAAACCGCGCAAAAATTGGGGAATGGCGGAATAGACCACGAAGGGATCGAAAATATTTACGTGATTGCTGATGAAGAGGCTGGTGCGAGCGGGATCGAAGCCCAGGGAGCGTTTCACTTCGAATCGGACGCCGGCCAGGCGGAGAATGTTGCGGAAAAAGAGGCGTTGAGGCCAATCGTTCTTGCGGGGATCGACAAAAATTGCGAGAAGAATGAGGAAGATGCAGACTACAGCGAAATGGATTCCGCTGATGGCCCATAAAATGGCGGAGCGAATCTTCAGCCACAGACTCTTCATACGATGACGTCCAATGCACCGGGAAGAATTTCGAGCGAGCGGCAGTGTAATCGAAGAATCTCGCCATCGACCATGGCGTCGACAGGCTGATCGAGATCGAATTCCACTTTTTTCGAGGCGGAGCGGCTGGCGAGCGGATGATCGATGTGCGTGCCGGTGAAGAGCCGCGGAAAAAGCGACAGCAATTGCAAACGGCCCACGGGCGACCAGCGAACACATTCGATCAGGCCGTCGCAGGGGTCGGCGTGCGGAGCAATCATCATTTTGCCGCCGGTGAATTTGCTGTTGCTAAAGGTGAGGAAAAGGCAGGGGCGGCGATCCCAGTTCTGTGTGCCGTCGGTTCGATATGGAAAGGCGCGGCAACTGAGCTCGGCGAGGCGGGTGAAAACTCCAAGGATGTAGCCAAGCTCGCCCCAGCGCTTGAAACGGCGATTGGTGAGGGCGCCAACGTCGGCGGGAAATCCGAGGCTGAAAAGATTGGTGTAGTAGAGCTCGCCGCCGGAGTGCTTCAGGCGAATTGCGTCGCACGAGCGGGAGCGTCCCGCTTTCAACGCTTCGATAGTGTTTTCGATGCCGCGCGTGGTGAAGTCGCGCAGGAATGAGTTTCCGGTGCCGAGGGGAAGAAAGCCGAGGGATGGACGCTCGGCTTTTAGCGCTTGGGGAAAAAGACCGTTGACGATTTCGTAGGAGGTGCCGTCGCCGCCAACCGCGAGAAAATTACGCATGCCGCGCTGGTAGGCCTGAGCGGCAAGCGCGGTGGCTTCGGCGGCTTCCGTTGTTGAGGCGACTTCCAACTCGATTCCGAGTTCGCGAACGCGCTGCAGCGCCGCGGGAGCAAGCTTGCCGCAACGTCCGCCGCCAGCCGCGGGATTGACGATGGCCAGAAAGCGCGGATTCACGATGCGTGGACTCCTGCGGGGCGCGGTGGTCGCATCACAGCGAGATCGCGTCCTCGCGCTTGGCACGCTCGCGAATCTGCTCGGCCAAATCGGCGCGTTTCAATTTCATGGAGGCTGTGAGAGGGAAATCGTAATCCCAGAGGAGATATCCGCTGACGCGCTTGTAATTCAGAAGGCGATTGTTGCGCTGCTCGATGGAGGCGACAATTTCCGGGGTTATAGTCTTGCCTGGTTCGAGGTGGATAACGAGCACCAATTTTTCGCCAACCATGGTTCGTTCGGGCCAAAGGAAATTCATGGCGAAGACGCAGAATTCCTTTACCGGCAGGCCCTCGAAAACATTTTCGATGTCCTCGGGATAGATGTTCTTGCCTTCCTCGGTGACGATCATATTTTTGCGCCGGCCGAAAAGCTGGAGATGGCCGGCGGAGTCGAGCTTTCCGAGGTCGCCGGTCATGAGCCAACCGTTGACGATGGTCTGCGCGGTGAGTTCTGGGTCGTCGAGATAATGCGACATGACCATTTTGCTGCGCACGGCAACTTCGCCGATGCCATCGGAATCTGGATTCACAATTTTCACTTCCACGCCGGGGAGGGGTTTGCCAACGGTGTCCGAGCGGAATGGTTTTAGATCATTGACGCTGATGACGGTGCCCGCTTCGGTGCAACCGTAGCCATTTCCGACGGCGATGCCAAGGTCGTAGAAAAACTGAAGCGTCTTGGGTTCGGTGAAAGCGCCACCTACAAAGAGCGCGCGGAGTTCGCCGCCGAAGGCGTTGTGAATGTCTCGCAGCAAGGCGCGGCTGACTTTGAGGTTCGGCTGCTTTCGAGTCAACGCGCGATTCACGCGAATGGCGGCGTTCAGCAGCTTGCGCTTGCCCTTGGGAAGCTCGTCGAAACGCTGGCGTAGCCCGCGCTCGAGATTTTTCAGGATCATGGGCACGAGGCTCATGTAGGTGATTTTGTATCGGGTGAAGGCTTCGCGAATAAATTCAGGGCGAAGCGTTCGGAGGTGAACCACCGTGGCGCCGCAGGTGAACGGGCCGATGAAGCCGACCATAAAATCGATGGCGTGGTTCGTGGGCAGAATGCTGAGATATCGAACGCCTGGCCAAAACGGATAGAGCGAGGTGAGCGCGACGCACTGTTCCAGATAATTTTCGTGGGTGAGCACGCAACCTTTCGGGCGGCCACCAGTGCCGGAGGAATAGACGATGCAAGCGGATTCGGTTCGGGAGCGCGGCACAAAAACCGGGTCCGCTGACTCCCGAAAATCTTCCCAGCGCAGCGCGCCTTTCAGATCGGCACCAGCGGGTGCTTCGGTGACGAGCACTACGCGCGTGTGTAGACCGGAAAAATCTTCGACCTGGGTGAGGGCGCGCCAGAGATGGTATTCGATGACGAGATACTCAGCCTTGGAGTGGGCCAGCAGCTTCAGGTGATCGGCGGACGTGAGCTTGTAATCGAGAGGAACCAGCACGCCGCCGCAGAAGAAAATGGCGTAGGCGGAAATCAGCCACTTGGACTGATTGGTCATGATGATGGCGACGCGTGTGCCGTTGCGAAAGCCTGTTTTTTGCAGACTCGCCGCGAGAGGATCAGCTATTTCTTTGAACTGCTTGTAGGTGAGGCGGACGTTTTCGCGCTCGCGATCAGCTTCGATGAGGCAAATTTCGCCGGGCCAGCGGTCAAGCGCATCGCGCAGCGCTTCGCCGAGACTGTTGTATTTGTGGAGATCGAGCATCAGTGATCGACCATCAGAGATCGAGCATCATTGATCGAGCATCAGAGGCGCGACTGAATACGTTCGGCGAGCGCGCGGAAATTGCTGACGCCGGCGAGTTCGTAGTCAGGCAACTCAATGTGGAAATGCTGTTCGAGTCGAGTGAGAAGATCGAGCGCCTGGAGACTGTTGATGCCCAATTTCTTGAAGAAATCGTCGTCCGGCGCCAACTGCTCCTTGGGCACGCGGAAATGGGTGGCGGCGAGGTGCAACACCTCGTCGGTTGTTTCTTGCAGAGTGCTCATGGAGTTGTATCTTGCCACACTTTGGGCGGAATTCTCACGGGGAGAGCCTGCGGCAGCAGCAGGCGAAATGAGCTCTCAGGGCAAATAAGGAAGCGCTTCGGTGCTTTCGACAAACTTCCGCAGGCCACTTTCCACTGCCGGCCTCGTAAAAAGTTCGCAGAAGAGGTCGATTTCCTGGCGAAGCTCGTCGTAGGGAATTGGCTTGACGAAATGCTTCGCGGCGCTGGCCGTGGCTCGGTCGAATTTTTGGAGTTGCGCGGCAGTGGCGCGCGCCACGCGCAGGGCCTCGCCTTCGGCTGCGATTTGGCTGACGAGTCCGATGGCCTGAGCTTTTGCGGCATTGATGCTGCGGCCAGTGAGCAGCAGATCCCGCACGACGGCATTACCGAGGTCGCGTTTCAAGCGGGGAATGCCGCCGAATCCTGGAATCAGGCCGAGGCGCAATTCAGGGAAGCAAAAGCGAGCCATTTTATCCGCGATGATGAAATCGCAGGTAAGCGCCAATTCAAAACCGCCGCCGAAAGTGACGCCGTGCACTGCGGCAATGGTGGTCAAAGGACTGGCGTCGATAGCGTTCATCACAGCGTGGATTCGCTCGAGGAAGTTGCGCACGCGCGGCAGGCGCTCGCCAGGGCTGACGGTTTCCATTCCGCGGTAAAGCTCGCGCAGGTCGGCGCCTGCGCAGAAACCCTCTTTACGGGCACTCGAAATGATCAGGGCGTGAGCTTCTTCCTGCATCTTCGTTAGCGCGGCAACGAAATTTTCCAGTTCAGCGAGGCTCTCCGCGCCGATTTCGTTGCAGGGGGCGCGGTCAAGAACAAGTTCGATGACGCCGCTGGCGAGCGCCCAGGAAATGACTTTGCCCTTGAAGCTGTTCACGCGGATGGCCTTTGGTAGAGACGCTCGATGTCAGCCGCAAAACGGGTGCAAACAGCGTCACGCTTGATTTTTCCGTTAGCGGTGAGCAATCCATTGTCTGTGCTGAAGGGCTCGTGAATCACGTGGAAAGCGCGGATCTGCTTGTAATGAGGCAGCGCGGAGTTCATTTCGCTCAAGACGGCCTGGATCTGCTCAGCGGGAAGGCCGTTCGCCGAAGAGGTGGTAATGAGAACGGCCGGATAGCTGCGCTGATTTCCGGTGACGACGATTTGTTGGGCGGTCGGCAATCGGTTGGCAAGCGCTTGCTCGATGGGTTCGGGGGCAAATTTGTGTCCTGAATTCAGCACGACGAGATTCTTCAGCCTTCCGGTGACGCGCCAGCGTCCTTTTTCGTCCACTTCTCCTTGATCTCCCGTGTGGAACCAGCCGCCTTCGAGAGCCTTGGCCGTCTCTTCGGGGCGACGCCAATAGCCGGGGAAAATGTTCGGGCCGCGCACGATGATTTCGCCATTCTCGGAAATTTTCATCTCAATATCCGAAATAGCTTTGCCGACGCAGCCGGGTTCGAAATCGCGAGGATCATCCATGGTACAGATGGCCGTTGTCTCGGTGAGGCCGTAGACCTGCAGCACGGGAATTCCGATCATCATGAAAAACATTTGCGTTTCCGGCGCGAGCGGAGCGGAGCCGCAGATCAGAGCTTTAAGGTTTGGGCCGATATTCTGGCGGATCTTGGGAAACATGATCTTTCGCCCGATCCAGAGATAAACTGAGTCGGTCGTTTGAGCCTTCTCGCCTTCTTTACGATTGAAAGCGCGCTGCGCGCCGCTAAAAATCGCCCATGACAATCCGCCGCGTTTTTGAATCGATTCGCTAATTTTCGCGCGAACTCTTTCGAGCAGCGTCGGCACATTGAGAAAATAGTGCGGCGAAGCCAGCTTCAACTCCTCGGAAAGCTTTACCAGGTCCGTCGATAGCGTAACCACGCAGTTGCGCGAAAGAAATGTGAGCGTCGCGATCCAAGAAGCGGCAAAGCAAAGCGGAGTGTAATGAAACACATTTTCGGGACCGCTGTGACCGGACATGAGCAAATCGAGCCGCTGATTGGTGCATTTCAGGATGTGAGTGACATTCCCGGCATTCAAAACGACGCCCTTGGCCTGTCCCGACGTTCCGGAAGTGTAGACGATGGTGACAGGATCGGAGTCCGCAAGCGTAGAGGAAACCGCAGACGCACTGTCTGAGTGAGCGAAAACTTGATCCAAGGGAACGCAAGGGATGTCGACGGGTAGGATTTTGCGAATTTCATCTGCGAGAGCCGCATCGGACGCGATCAAAACACGCGGATCCGCGTCTTGAATCATGGCGGCGAGTTCGGCGGGCGATTGCCTGGTATACAAAGGGACGACGATGGTCCCGTCGGACACTAATGCCAGATCCAAAGCGATCCAGCGAATGCTGTTCGGCGCAAGTAGAGCACAGCGGTCGCCCTTTTTGAGTCCGAGACCTGAAATGAATTGCCTGGCCCGCCCCACCAGAGACAGCAGTTCCTGACCTGTGACAGAGACAAATTGGCCATCGCGAATTTCGCGAACCACAATTTCGTTCGATCGAGCTTCGAGATTCGCAAAGATGGCGTCCAGGAATGTCACGCGGTCAACACTCCAGCGCGGGCTTCCAGCAGTTCACGCAACCCACCGGATAATGGCGGGAGGTACTCCTCCCAACTGCGCATTCCCGCACGCAGGGGAAATTCGGGAAATCGCCGCGCAACCTGCTCTTCGAGATACATGCCCATGCGGGCCATCATGCGAAGATTGCGCGCCACGGTAACTGCGACGGTGTCCCGGATTTCTTCTTGCTGCTGGTCCAGCGCGCGAAGCGCAATAAAAATTTTGCCGCTGAGTTCGGGTTCGTCGACACGCATCAGCAAATGCTCGTGCTGGCGTTCTTTCATCAAGTTGCGGATGCGCTCGTCCATGGTGACGCCGGCCGAAGGCACGCCGCCGGGCATGGATGTGACGATGGCGTGAAAACGCGACGACAAGATGCGATCCGCGCCGCGAAGAATGCTCACCAGTTCGTACATGTTGTAGCGGTCGGAAGAAAATACGGGGCAGCCGCCGAGCTTCGCCGAAACCCGCTCGCAAGCATCGCGATCCAGCATTTCCATCCCGACGAGGACCACGAACGCGTTCCGCTCTTTGCCGTACGGCCGGACGCCATCGGCGATAGCCGTCAGATATTTCTCATAGGCAGCGTCAACATCGGCGCCCGAGCGATGAAAATACATGGTGCGGTAATGGCTATTTTTGTAGGCGCCAAAGGCCGAATGAGCGGCCCACTTCGCCAGAGATGGCTTTACCGGCCACCAGAAGGGATTGATGGGACAGACGGCCAAGACGGTGCTGGTTCCGTCCCAACCCGCATCGTGCAGGGCTTTGCGCGCATACTCAGGGCCCAGCGGTTCAAATGTCCAGGCAGTGTCGGTTCCAAGCTCCGTGGGAATTCCGAGCTTGCCGAGAATTTCCTGCGATTCGGGATTGCGCGTGATCACAGTGGACTCTTTGCAATAACGGCGGCACATTTGCTCAACGCTGGAGTCCATGGCACCCGCCTCAGCCCCGTAGCCGAGACTCAGCTTATTTTGCGCGGAAGCAATTCCAAGAGCGCCGATAAACATCACTGTGAGCGCATTGCTGAACTTGCTTTTGAACATCGAGCCTTCGCAAGCAATGACGCCGTCATGCCTGGGAATTTCGGTGCGCAGCATGAGCGGAAAAACGTCCGGCAGAAAAACCTGGGTGGCATCACCAAAATATCCGCGGCTCAGATCGAAATTCTGCGTCAGGACGCTTAAGGCGATATTTTGTTCGCCTAGGACATGCCGCACTTGGCGCAGCATTTCCTCGACGCGAACGTCCGAGCCAGTGTTGCGCGTGCCGTTGTACCCCGCGAAGAAAAGCTTCAGCTTGTCGCCGGGTTTCCAGGAATGGCCTCCGCCGAGCAACCATTGGGCTTTGGCAAGTTCGATGAGGCCGGAAACCCAGGCCTCAAGAACCAGATCCATCATAGCTTTGGGTCCTGTAAGGCAGGCGCAGGCGAAGCGTTCATCAAAGCCTCGCTGGGCATCTCCTGATACTTATAGGAGAAGTTGTTTTCGCGCGCAAATCGCAGAAGCGGATAGCAGTATTGAGAAAATGGAACCGGTTGGCGCCCCATCTCAGCGACGATTCGCTTGTTGTCGAATACCGTGTTCCAGACTAAATAAGGCAGAAATACTTTCAAGAGCGTCGCCAGGCCGCCGATTCTCCCGGCACGACCGGCCAGAGCCTCGACCATTTTTGACGACGGCCGTTCGAGACTGGGCATAAACACCGGGCCTCGCTTCCCTTGCGCTTTGGCGAGAGCGTCGGTCAACTGAACGAAAGTCTCGGAATTCTCCCCAGACGAGAGGTGATAGATCTCGTGAGCAGTACTTTCCTTCTGGTGCAACGTCACCACGGAATCCGCCACGAAATCAACGGGAACCACGTCGATGCGGTCATCGGGCCGGAAGGGCAGCGCCGGAAGTCCGGCCAGGAAAACAAAGGCTCGCACCATGTCGAACTGATTTGTTTCAGCGCGGCGGCTGTCTCCCAGAACGATGCTGGGACGAAAAATGGTGCGCGGCACATCGGACAAAAGATTCCGAACCATATGCTCGCAGAACTTTTTGGTGCGCGCGTAGGGATCGTAGTCGGAGCGCGCCCAATCGATTGCGGAATCCTCTTGAACTACTTCGTTGGAACGCTCGCCGGCCACGGCCACGGTGCTCACGTGCGAGAAACGGCGCAAGCCGTGTGAGTCTCGCGCGCGCATGGCCAGTTGAACCACTTCGAGCGTGCCGCGCAAATTTACGTTGAGGCAGCTTTTTTCCGATTTCCGGTTCAGCGACGCAGCGCAATGAATGACCGAGTCGGTAGTGCGGACAAGGTCCTTGTAATCGTCATCGCGCAATCCGAAGCGCGAAGAGGTGAGATCACCGAGGAAAATCCTGATGCGCGAACTGAGATACCCTTCAAAGCGCGGGAATTCGAGATGCAATTGAAGAGACCGCCAAAGACGCGAACGCGCCTCTTGAGGGTCGCGCGCGCGGACGAGTACGTTTATAGGGTCAGGATAACCCGCGAGGATGTTCGACGCGAGGTGCGCGCCGATATAGCCGGTACTACCGGTGAGGAATATGGCCACAGTGGATGATGAACGCTAATTTGTCGCCGAGCCCGCGCCTCCGGCTTGAGCTGTACTTTCCCGGGAAACAAGCTGGACGTTGCGTCGAGGAGTCGACTCCAAGGCGCGTCCTTCAATGAGAGGATAACACCACTTTCGCAGAGCCGGGATGTGCACGTTGATCCAGTAATCCCACCAATCGAGCGAGCGAGCATCGTAGCCAAAAGCGCCGCGCTCATCCGCGGGCAGCAATTCGCTCAAGCGCTCGACGTTGCTTGCTTCGAAAACATGATCGTTCTCAAGAATGAATGGCTCGAAAAGGGCTATGAGTTTGATGACTCGCTCGAGGTCGCGTTCCTGGCGTGCAAATGGCGGCCGAATGAACGGGAGCGGCTCGACAGTGCGATTGATCATCTGGATGATGAGCTTCTGCGCGGGGGCGGACAACTTTTCATATCGCGATTTCGAAACGGGGATCGCGTCGAATTTCAGGCGCAGGCGGTGATTCAATCCGTTTTGCGCGCGATAAAACTTCCTGTGGCCCAGACCGGTCAGTTCGATCGATCGCCGCATATCGCACGGATTCGAGACGGACGTGGCCAAATGATAGACCTCGGCGTGACGGCGCGCGACCAGCGCCGCGGAGATCAAGGTCATGCCTTTGGCCACGAGATCCACCGGAACCAAGTCGAGACACTTACTGGCGTTGCTGGGAAGTTGCCGAAAAAACGTGCCCAACAAATAGGAGAGCGACGCGGAGGTGTTTATACCCTCGTTCCAACCGAGAAACGGCTTTTCAACCGACGATTCGACGATAGCGGGGCGCACGACGGCAATGGCTTTACCTGGATTTTCGTCCAGAAACTTGCGGATGAGCGACTCGGCGAGACTCTTGGTAAATGTGTATGTATTGGGCCAGCCAAGCTCATTGGCCCGGCGGATGCCCGCGCGAGTGAGTTCCTGGCGCAGCCAGCGATAGCGATTCTTGCGAGTCTGATTCTCGAGCGCGGCGCCCTGCAAGTTTTTTGCGGCATGCTCTTTTTCCGTGGCCATGCGCCGCAACTGTTCTGTAATTTCCGGCGATTCAGCGCGTGCTTCGGTTTCGCGAATCAGTCGCTCCAGCGAGGCCAATTCGCGCTGCGCATCGAAATCAGGCGCATTCTTCGGATTGTAATTCCTGGAAAGCTCCTCCAGAACGCGCCCATTGCGGCGGCCGACAACGTAAGCTGTGGAGAGATGGAGCAGCGCGGCGCGGTGGGATTCACGCACAAAATCGAGCACGTGTTTGGTGGCAGTTACATTAATTTCCAAGGCATCCCGAAGATCGGGATTGAAATCGGTGAGGCCGGAACTGTTCACGATGACATCGACGTCTTTCTTCAAACGGCGCTGAATATCCGGAGACAGCCCAAGGCCAGGCTTGGTCACGTCCCCCTCAACTACTTCGATTTTTTCACGGAGAAAATCGGAGAGACGGGGGCCGTACTTTTCCGCGAGAGGATCGAAAACGGGCGATTCGTCCAACACCCGCTGGAAACGGCCAAGCGAAGATGTTGTTCGGTGACTGCGAATCAAAAGATAAATTTTGTGGATTTCGGGCAAATCCGTGAGTAACGCGGCGAGCCAGACCTTACCGATGAAGCCGGTGGAACCGATCAAGAAAATGGTTTTCCCACGGAGGCTATCCCGAACGGACAGTGAGTCCGGTTTATAACGACCTGAAAAATCCACTACGGGGGCTTTCACTCTGGGGACTGAGCGATGAGCGGGGCGAATGGCGTCATCCAATAGCTGCGGGTTGTGGGACAAACCGAGATCGCGCAGCAGGCGCTCACGACTTACTTTTCCATCAGGACTTTGGCCGCTCAACTTGGCGAAGACGCCACGCGGGCGAATTACGGGATCGAGTAAACGGCCCGTCGCCAGCCCGTCGCGAAAATCCAGCCGATTGGAAATGATTTTGCGAACACCGAGATAGTCGGCCATCGGCCGCATGATGTGATCGAGGGCCTGGCTTACAAGCACGACATCCGCGCCGGAGCGGACCAGTTCAGTCAAGTTCTCCACGCCTGAGCGATTCAAGCGCGGCTTCAAAAAATATTGGAAAAATTCATCGCCGAGAAGATCGAGGCGATCGCGGCTTTCCCCGCGGAGCACCGTGTGCAGCACGCGTGTAGCAAAAATGCGGTTCGATAAATATAAAAAGGGACGAGCGATGGCCAGCACACCCATGGTCCCGCGACGCATCCAACGTTCGAGAAAACTCTGAGCATTCCAGGTAAAAAATGCCACCGGCCGGACGGCGGTGAGGTTCAACAGGCTTCCTTCCGCCCGCCAGAACACAGGTTCTGGCGGCTGTCCGTTTGAAGGAACTAGGCCGGGTGTCGTGGTTTCGTCAGCGAGGTTCAAATCGGGTGGCCATATCGCGTCAATTATGAACGTGAACCGGAAATAAGTGGCGAAAGTAACACGGCCTGACCTTGGCAATCAAGCGGTGACGGACCAGAGCGCGAGAGACATTTTGAAACATCCGCAAGGGTGAACAGGAAACGGTTTAATGAGCATCGCGTGGATCGAATTCCGAAATAACGTCACGCCGCAAGCCTGGCACTTGCAATTCATTCTGTAGGGTACCGCTTGGCCACACGATGCGAACAACATCCGCCTGCGCCAAAGATCCCATTCCCTGCAGAATTTCCGGCGGACCCTGGCTGAGGTAACCCGATGCTCCGGCAAGCTGCCAGGATTGCCGCTGCCCTCCGGCAAACACATTCACACGATTGCCAAATCCGTTTTTGCCCCCCGATTCGCCCTTAAACGCGACCTCCAGCCAGCCATTTTTATTGCCCCCTACATTTTTCAGCAGCAGCGGCGGCAGATTATTTTGCGTGATGAGGAGATCGGCGGAACCATTTCCATCGCTGTCAAAAGCGATTACGCTGCGCGGGTTGTGCAATACAATTTTGTCCAAACCAGTTTCCTGCGTCACGTCGCGAAAACCTTTCAGTCCTTCGTTGCGGAGCAACAGGATGCGTCCTTCACCCGAGAAATTCTCTCCCACGGCGACCAAATCGACCCAGCCGTCATTGTCATAATCCAATGGCGTAATGCCCCAACCTCGCATCCAACCCGGATCGGGCAACGGAGCGCGCTGAAAAGATTTGCCGGAGACATTGCGCCAGAGACTTATTCCGGGCGGAGCCCAGTGAGTAAAAACCAAATCCGCCCAACCATCCTTGTCGAAATCAAGCGCCGCTATGCCCGCGGGCAGTTTGGGCATTTCTGTGGCCCAAGGAGAGATCGACTGAAAAGCGCCATCGCGAGGATTCACCATGATCGCCGGAACATTCAATCCTGAGAGCACTAGATCCACAGCACGATCATTATTGAGGTCGACCGCCAGCGCTCCGATGGACGGTGTGTTTCCTGCAAGTCCTAACGGCACGGTCCAATTCATGAACGTACCGTTCCCTTTGTTACGCCACAGAATGTTCCCGAGTGGCTGAGCGTTTTGCGGAAATGTGAAAGGCTGCCCGGGATTCTCGAGGGGAAGATCCGCGAACCTGGTGACGTAAAGGTCTAAATCACCATCCTGATCATAGTCGATGAAGGAAATGCCGAGCACTAACCCGTCACAATCGACACCGGCGCTGCTGGTGACGTCCTTGAATGTGCCGTTACCTTCGTTATGGTACAGGCGCACACCATTGGATGTGCCGATGGCCAAATCCAGCTTGCCATCGTTGTCGTAATCGCCGAACGCGCAACTGGTGCCTTCGCCGTGGAAGTCGAGTTTCGCGCTCTTCGTTTCGTTGACGAATTTTCCTTCGCCAACGTTTTTGAACAGCGTCGCGTCTCCTTTGCCGTCGAAATTCACAAAGAAAATATCGGGTTTGCCGTCACCGTTGTAATCGAAGACGCAAGCTCCGCTACCGAGAAAATTCGCCAAGGAGCGGGGCGCAGCGGACGATGCGGCAGCGTCGTCAGCTTTGCCGCGGGTTTTGGCGAGGCCTGGCGCGGCATTCAAACCAGCGCTGGCGGTGACATCCACGAAATGGACTGGAATCGCGGGCCCGGGAGGTTCCGGCGCCCAGGACAGGGGCTGTGCGCGGGAATATTTCCCCTGTTCGCCGTACGAAACGCTGACCGGTTCGCCAAGATTATCAGATGTGATATGTCGAAACCGGTTCAGATGGGCCAGCGCGGCGTCGGTGTCGTTGGTTTGCTGCGCGATTTCAGCGAGTCCCAGTTCCGCCGAGGCGTGAAACGGATTGAGCTGGACTGCTCGCTTGTAGGCCGCGATGGCTTTGGGATATTGACGGTCCGCGGCGTAAAGAGCGCCGAGAAAATATTGGATGTCCGCGTCGTCAGGATCGAGCGAAGCAGCTTTCTCAAAATTCTTGAGTGCGGCGCTTGTCTGGCCCACTGTTTTCTCAAGCAGGCCAAGGTTGAACCACGGTACGGGACTTTGTGCCTGTCGCGAGGTTGATTTGGTTAGGACTCTTCGTGCGTCCTCATAGTGCTGCATATACAAAAATGCAATGCCCATATTCATGCATCCGACTTCCGAATCGGGATCCATGATGCAGGCGGTTTGAAACTTGCCCAGGGCATCGTCAAAACGCTGGCGCTCCATGAGGGCCATACCGATATTGTTCTGGCGGATCGCATCGACTTGCTGAGCGGAAAGCGCCGGAACGGCGGTTTCTGGTGGCTTGGAAGCACGTGGACGCTTGTGCTGTTGCGCCGCGCTGAGGAGAGCAGATGTCAGCGTCAAAAGCACGCAACCGGTTAGAACCCGTCGGCTCATAACTTAAAAACTGACAGTATCGAACGTCTTTGTAGCCGAATTCGCTTCGCAATGCAGCTCGAAACAGAGGTATGAACCAACTAAGAGACCGAAACACCAGCCGCGGCTTTACCTTTCATGAAAGCGAGCACCTCGTCCAAGCGTGACATCGCCCGGGCTCCCACTCTTGTACAACACAAAGCGGCGCAGGCATTGGCAAACAGGCCGACGCGTTCCAAATCCCAGTCTTGCAATAAACCGTAGGACAGGCCACCCATGAAAGCATCACCCGCGCCGGTGGTGTCGATCACGTTGACGCGAAATGCTGGAACCTGCACCTTTTTCTCCCGGCTGGCGATCAAGCATCCGTCTTCGCCCTGCGTGATGGCCACAATTTTGGGGCCGAGATTCAAGAGCTGATCCGCCATGCGGTTGTAATCCGCAATCCCGGTCATTTCCCGGGCGGCCGCTTTGCAGGGCTTCAAGACATCCACGAGCTTCAGGGCGTCGCACAGCTCATCCTGACGTCCCAGATTCATTTGCGCGAAGAAACGCGGCGTGACGTCCATATCGAAAAATATTCGCACTCCCGCTTCTTTGGCCACCTTCATCGCTTCCTTCAAAGGGGCAATGGGCAACTGTGACGCTTCGGTATGAAAGTGCTTCGCGCCCTTGATGTGCGCGGAAAAGCGATTACGGACATGCAGCATCGATAGCTTGCCGGTGACATTGGGAAACATGTAGACGCAACGCTCCCCTTCCGGATTGACGGCAATCCAGGTGAGCGCCGAGCGCTCGCCGCGAACGACTTCCACCCCGGTAATGTCCATACCATCATCAGTGAAAGCTTTTTGAATGATGCGGCCGTTCTCGTCGTCGCCGATGAGCCCGAGCCATCCGGTAGTGGTTCCCAGCCGGGCCACTTGGGTGAGCATGTTTGCGGTCACGCCGCCGGCATGAGTCTCCACCCGGCTGGCGTTGATCTTTTCGCCCGGGCCCAGCAGTCGCGGCACGATCGCAAAAAAGTCCACCGCGCAGCTTCCGATTCCGACGACATCAACTTTGGGTGCCATGACGCCTCTGAGGATAAGAGAATTAATCCACCCATATTACCCGTTCTAGCGTAATGCGCCAGTGTACATTACATGCTCGCCATCAAACCGCGGGACGGCAGCGCGCGGATTGACGTCGCCGGAAGGTGACCTCTCAAACCCAGCAGTTTTCACCTGTGAGATTCAATGGCGCAAAAAATACGCGAGAAGCTGAGGATATCCCGATCGGCAGCATCCAAAACCGGGTGAAATTAAAAGGGCACGCGGTTTCGCTGAGGCTCACGATTCGCAGGCCCGGCGAGAGAAGAGGCCTGGCCCGGCGTGGTGAACTGAACTTTATCGGCGTCGAGCAGAAGGGTTCTGTCGATTACGGCATCCAAAGTCGAACCGCGCGGCAATTCCGCTTCGGGCCCTCGCGACAGCAGCACGGACATGATTCCGATGGCCGCGCCGGCGCCCGCTCCAATCCCTGCACCCTGACCAGTTCTTGCAGCAATGGCTCCGATTCCGGCACCCGCCGCAGTGGTCTTTGCAATCGTAGCAACATCAGAAGTTTTGTCGCTGTCCCCAGTGACTTTGCCTTCCTTGTCCATGGTTTCACCACCGCCCGTTCCGGCTGAGCCACCCGGTGTGGCGCTTAGTTTCACCATGTAGGCGTTGGGCAGAATTATGGTCGTGAGTTTCAACATCAACTCGCCTCGCCCCTTCACACGGCCGGGGCGCTTCGATTCAGTGATTTCGCCGCTGACGTAGGATCCGGCAGGAATCACCACGCGACCATCGATCATTACCGGGAAAAGCGTCTCCAGGTAAACGGGATCTCCGGCCCGCGCGCTGCGAGTGGAAATGGCATTGTGCAGCACCAAAGGAATATGGGTGCCGGCAGGAACCTCAATTTTCGCGACCGGCGCGCCAGCGGCCGGGCTGCTCGCGGGAGTAGAAGCCGGAACGGGCTGCGAGTTTTGCGTAGCTTCGGAAGCACTTGGCGGCTGCGCCATAGGCCCAGCCTGTTGAGCGAACGCGGGCACGGCGACGCCCAACGCCGCAAATGCGAGCATGAGGGTTCTTTTGCTAGTCGCGCGTCGAATGGTCATGTATCCCCGCATTTACAGTCTACTGATGCCGCCTGCCCAAAACAGGGATGCTTTTGCCGTCAGATCAGAAAAACCGTCTGGCCCGTCAGATCGAAGCGCTTTCTGCAGCGAATATTTCGGCAGGCGACCATGTTATCGATGCGTACCATGTAAGAGCGCGCCTTGGCGAATTGCTGCCGGTCCTGGTCGTTCGCTCCGCCTGGAATCTGCGCCTTCTTGGTACGCACGATCCAGCGCACCGGAAAAGTATTCTCCTGCCGGCAATGCGGGCAGGTCAGCGGGATTTGCTTCGTTTCTTCCTTCTCATCGTAGAATCGCTTTTCGTCCATTTTGGGGGTTCGCCTAACTGCTCTTTCCTGTCAAATGATCCAAGCTGATCAGCTTAAGTCCAGCCTCTTTCCAGCGAGGGAGCCAATACTCCAGCGCTGCAATTGTGTGGCTGCGATCTCCATTCGGACTGCGGTGATCGCCGTCGTGCAGCAGGACAATATCGCCACCTTTGACCCGCCGCAAGCGATTAATCAATCGTGCCGGGGGCTGGGGCTTCCAGTCCCAGCCTGAGGCCGACCACATTACCACCTGAGTTTGCCAGTTTCTCTTCCGTAAAGCGCGCTCAAGCTGAGGTCCGCGGTAACCGTACGGCGGCCGCATCCAGCGAGTAACGCCGCCGGTAGCGGATTCAAAAGCAGCCGAGCATTTTTCCAGTTCCCGCACGATAGTTTCGGAAGACAGAAACACCAGGCGCGGATGAGAATCCGTATGGTTTCCGAGGGCATGGCCGCGACCGAGAATATCCTTGCACAGGGCAGGAAATTGGCGGACTCGTTGCCCAATCTGAAAAAATGTCGCAGCAGCGCCATGCTTATCCAATAGATCCAGGATGCGCGGAGTGGCCGCAGGGTTCGGGCCGTCGTCAAAGGTGAGCGCTATTGTGCCGGGGTTATTCGTATGCCGAATGGTCGGTCCAAATAGCTGCGCGGAGGGAGCTACAGCGGCCCAGGAGAACACACCCGCACCTGCGCAGACTCCTCCAGCCGTGGCTAACCCGGGAAGAAAAGAAATCACCCCTAAATTTTCGCATGTCCCCTCGTATTTCGACCAGGAAAACGCGGGAACCGCTTCGCCGCCTTGAGGGGACCGAGTGGGTACAGGTTCGTACAGTTAACCATTCCAGTACAAGCAGTAAGGCCACGGATGGACAGCAATGAAATTGACAGATTATCGTAGCTTTTGGGTCATCGACCTGGTCACCGGTCTGGTCATCGCTCTGGGGCGACCGATTTTGGGCGATGCTGGAAAACGAACCATTCGTTTTGTAGGCGGGCAGCTACCCTCATTCAAGAATTCCGGCCATCTGGGGAACTCGGTTCTATTGAAGGAACAAAATCGTCACGTCGAGTCAGCGACAGCATGAACCTATTCTCCAAGACTTCCAAAAAGAAGCAGGAAACCAGCGACTCGATTGAAGCCTACACACAGGCCATCCAGTCGGACCTCCGCAAGATTCAGACACGCAACTGGTGGTCCTGGTCGAACACGGTCGTAATTGTGATGCTGCTCACTTGCACGATTGTTTCCTTCACCCTTCCATCGTTGCTTAGAGAGGAGCAGCCGTTCGCCACCACGAACCTGAGCATCGCCATCCGCGGGCTGATCGGCCTGGTGCTCCTGTTCAACGTTTATTCCCTGTGGCAGCAACTTCGAATCAAGGGCCTGTGCGATGAAATTCAGCAGAAGCAGGCAAGTTCGGAAGCGCTGTACCGCATGGCCATGTTTGATCCGCTGACCGGCTTGTACAACCGGCGTTTCGCTCAACCGCGCATCGAAGCGGAGGTGATGCGCTGCCAGCGGAAAGGCTCGCCGCTGACGCTTTTACTGCTGGACCTGGACCGTTTTAAACAGATTAACGATACGCATGGACACGCCGCCGGCGATACCGTGCTGCGCGCGTTCGCGGAACATATCTCCAGAGCGATTCGCGGATCCGATCTGGCCGCGCGGCTGGGCGGGGACGAATTCATGCTGCTGCTACCCGAGTGCGACAGCACCCAGCTTCACTGCGTGCTGGAGCGGCTGGTTCGATGCCAGGTGGAAATTGCCGGAAAGAAAGTGCCCGTTGAATTTTCAATTGGCTGGAAAGAACATCAGGCAGGCGAAAGCTCAAACGCCCTTTTTGAAGCAGCGGACCGCGCCCTGTATCAGAACAAGCGCGGCGTCCAGATGAATCCGTCCGCAGTTCCGGCGTAAGCGCACATTCTGGGAACCACCATATTCATTTGCTAGCATAACCCGTCTGACTTTGACGCGCGTTATGTCCGACTCACGTATTCCCGCGGGTTTCGCAAACTGGCAGCGATGGGCAGCCATCGTGTGGCTTCTCGTTTGGATACCAATCTACTGGCATACCTGGGGGCCATCGAATTTTCTGCAACTGTGCGACATTGCCGTTATCCTCACCTGCATTGGAATCTGGAGCGGGAGCCCGCTGCTTATTTCGAGCCAGGCGGTGTCTTCTTTACTGGTGGATCTGGTGTGGGCGCTCGATGCGCTGTCCAGGCTTTTCTTCGGACGGCACCTGATCGGCGGAACGGAATATCTTTTCGACGCACACTATCCACTATGGGTTCGGCTGCTCTCGCTGTTTCATGCGGCGATGCCGTTGCTGCTTTTGTGGGCGCTGCAACGGCTTAGATACGATCCGCGCGGGCTTGCGCTACAGTGCCTCATCGCGTTCTTCGCGTTCGGCGCGGCTCGATTTACGGACCCCGCAAAAAATATGAATTTCGCTTTCGCCGATCCGTTCTTTCATTGGGTCTGGGGGCCGGGAGCAGCGCATGCCCTGGTGAATACGCTGTTCATGCTGATTGTGGTTTATTTCCCGACACACCTGTTGCTCAAACGGCTTTTTTCACGTCGATCAAGCGTCAGCTATTAATTTTCTGAACGGATCGAACGCAGATCGATTCCAAGCTGCTGGCACTTTTTATACAAATGGCTGCGTTCAAGGCCCAGGGCCTTTGCAGTGTTGGTCATGTGATGGTGGTGCCGCTTGAGTTCCGTCAAGAGGGTCTCGCGCTCAAAAGATTCCACGCGATCGGCAAGCGAGCCATCCGCGGGCAAACCTTGACCATTGGAGTCCCTTGATTTTATCGAAGGGGTCTGGGGCAGAGCGCGTTCGACCGCGTCCGCTTCGATCGGATTAGCGGCAGAAATCAATAAGGTGCGTTCGATCACGTTACGCATTTCCCGGACATTTCCGGGCCAGCAATACTGTTTGAGCCTTTCGATCGCCGCGGCTGAAAACTCTCTCGGTTTCCAATTATTCTGTGCCGCCAACTGCTCCGCGAAATATCGGGCCAGTACCGGAATATCTTCCAGCCGCTCGCGAAGCGGCGGAAGCACAACGGGAAAAACAACGATCCGGTGATACAGGTCCTCGCGAAACGTCCCTTGGCGAACCTGCTCTTCGAGGTTCCGATGAGTCGCCACCACGACGCGCACATCCACGGAAAGCGGGCGGTCCCCACCAACTCTCTCAATCTCACCTTCTTCCAGAACGCGCAACAGCTTTGCCTGCATCGCCAGCGGCATATCGCCGATCTCGTCCAGGAAGAGCGTGCCGCGGTGAGCCTGTTCAAACTTGCCGATATGCCGAACCGCCGCTCCGGTAAAGGAACCCTTTTCATGGCCGAAGAGTTCGGTCTCCATCAACTCAGATGGAACGGCCGCGCAATTCAAGGAAATGAAGGGGCCCGTGTGGCGAGGGCTTTTTTCGTGCAGCGTTCGAGCGATGAGCTCTTTGCCGGTTCCGGTCTCGCCTCGTATACACACGCGGGTTTCGCTGGCGGCCACGTGTTCCACCTGGCTCATTACCTGCTGCATGACGATACTGGTCCAGATGATCTGGTGGCGGCCCAGGCGTCGCTTCAACTCCCGGTTCTCCGTTTCCAAATGCGTGAGGCGCATCGCGTTTTCGACCGTCAGCAATAATTTGTCGGTCGAAATGGGCTTTTCCAGGAAATCGATCGCCCCAAGACGGGTGGCGCGTACGGCCATCTCGATAGTGGCCTGCCCGGACATCATCACAACTGGCGCAGTGATTCCGGCCGCCTTGAAGTCCTCCAGCAAGGCGATACCATCTTTTCTGGGCATGACCACATCGGAAAGAATCAGGTCAAAATTTTGCGTCTTGGCGATTTCGAGTGCACGCAGTGCGGTGTCGCAGACCGCTGCTTCGTGGCCCGCTAAGCGAAAAGCTCGAGCAAGCGAAGCGAGCGTATTGGCATCGTCGTCAACGATCAAGATATGGGCTTTGGCTGGCATGGGTTGCTAAATCTTTTCCACGGGAGCCAGTGCGGCGGTGTCTGCGCTGCTGGGAACTTCAGGCGCGATGGGGAGAGTGATGCGAAACGTTGTTCCGACGCCATTCTCGCTTTCAACCTCGATTCGCCCCCCATGATCGCTGATCACAGACTGCACAATGGCAAGGCCTAAGCCAGTGCCGTGCTGCTTGGTGGTGTAGTAGGGAGTGAAGAGCCGCTCGCACTCTTCTTTGGTCAAACCGGAACCGGTATCGGAAACTTCGAGATGGACTCCATCGGGATCGTGGGTGGTGCGGAGCATCATCACGCCGCCCGCAGGCATGGCATCCATTGCGTTCAACACCAGATTTTCGAGAGCGCGATGAAGCAGTGTTGCATCGGCTTGAATGACTGGCTGATTCTCATCGAGGTGGACTTCCGGCGTGATTGGCGGACGTCCCACAGCGCTGAATTGCGCTTCGAAAAGCTTCAGCACGCTGCGCACGATATCGTTCAGATTCACAGGCCCCATCTCGGGCTGCGGCATTTTCGCGAAATCACTAAAGCGGCCGACGATTTTCTTCAGATCGTCGATTTCCGAGAGAAGGATGGCTGTCGATTCGCGGAACACTTCGTCGAACTGTTCCGGGCTCTTGCCTCTGGCCCGCTGCAAGTTCTCGACGGTGGTCTGCAAGGGAAACAGAGGATTCTTAAGCTCGTGCGCCAGGCGCCGGGCGATTTCCCGCCAGGCGGCGACACGCTCCGCCTGCACCAGGCGTTCACGCTGTTCGCTCAATTGCGCGGTCATGTGATTGAAAGTTTTCGCTAATTCGCCAATTTCGTTTCGTCCGTTGACCGGCACGCGCGTCTTCCAGTCCCCTTCCGAAACCCGGCGCGCTCCTGCAACGAGCCTCAAAACTGGCCGCGTAACGCCCGCGGCGGCCCACCAGCTCAGAAAAATTCCCAGGCAAATGCCAATGCCAACCACGCCGAGTGCGAGCAGCCGGATTCGCCGCGCAAGTGTGACGGCTTCATATTGCGAATTGCCCACCAGAATAACTCCGAGCAGGTCTCCTGTGCGCCCCAGCAGAGGAAGGGCATGAAATTCCTCGGCGCTGGAAGTGTTTTTGGTCCAGAAGATTTCAAACCGTGGCTGGCTTGGCGTCTGTTTTTCCTGCTGAATGAAAGGCGCGAACCGATCCGCCTGGGTCACCGGACCGAACTGGTCAATGAGATTCTGCGGTTGGAATTGCGGCGTCAGACTCTGATATAGCAAGGCGCGCATTCCGGTTGGCAAGACGAGGGAGGCGAGAAAGTTCTTGCCCAACTGCTGGCCTCCGACGATGTAAAGATTCTTGTCTCCGACGCGAACCGTGGAAACAGCCATGATTCCGAGCACCGGCCCGCCCGGCGTATCGACCTTCATCAAGAATGATCCGACGGAGGTCCAATCGACCGGCTGGGTGACCCAGTCCAATTTGTAGCCAAAGCGAGCCGACCATTCCGCGGAAGAAACGATCTTGCCATCCGCGCTGACGAAATCGAGAAAATCGAGCTGGTGGGATTGCGCTACTCCGTGGGCGTCGTTCACGTAGATGGAAACATCCGAATTGGGGCGGCTGAGATCGATGGCCATGCGCACGGTGCTTTCCGCATCGGCAATGCCCTGAACTTGATGGGCCACATCGGCTTCCCGCCTGGCGAATTCCTTGGAGAACTGCAGGACTGCAGCATCAGTGTGTTGGTGATTCAACTGATCGAAGGAGCGACGCGTTACCGCAGTGACGCCGACGGCCACCAGCGCCACGGAGAACAGCAGCGCCAGCGTGAAAACCACGAAGAGTTTGGTTCGAAACGTCAAGAGCGTTTCCTATTTGATTTGACGGCTTGCCCGCTCATATAGCTACCAAACGGCCTTACCTCAAGCTGGACGGGCTGGCCGAATCGTCGAGCCAGACATCCGCCAAAGGCCAGCCCTCGCTCGGCCCGGGTGCCTTCCAATCCCTGACACGGGAGCTCAATCCATACACCTGAGGCAACCACACCAAGGGAATAACACGATAGCTGCTGACGACCGCCTGTTCACATTCGTAAATGGCTTGCGGCGCGGCGCCATCGGGCGGCAAATCAAACTTGACGCCAGCGACGGAAGATAGCGTCGAGAGAAAATCCGCCAGCGCTTCACGCGGTTTAGGCGACGGCAGGCGCAAACGAACGAGCCGGGCGTCCACCTTGGAGGAAGCCGCGGGCCAAGGCGTCACGGGCAGGGTTGCGACCGGGATGCCTGTCTCGCGCGCGTTGACTGCGATCCGCTCCGCAATAGCCTGTTCCAACCCATCGCCTGCATCATATCCCAGTGAAATCTTTGGCGACCCACGGATTTGTGACCATTGTTCTTTTGCGGCGGTGGGGTTCGCTGCAGTCGGGAACAAGAAGGCCGTTCCACTGGACCATTGCGGCAGCAGGCCACCCGCAGGTTCACCTTCCTTTTGCAGGATGAAGTTGGCGATGGACGGGCGATCAATCGCAAAGGCCAGGGATTGCCGGACCCTTGTGTCCTCCGCCAAAGGGTGACCCGAGACGAAAACGATGGCGATCAATTCATCGGGTAAAGAAGCGCTTATGCGAACACCGGTGTCGGCAGCGCGGCGAGCGTCCTCGGGAGACAATTCGGCGAGGTCGGTTTTGCCCAACTCCAAGTCGATCAATCGGTCTTTCGTGCTGCGCCCGAGTTCAACCTCAATTTCATCCACAAAAGGACGGCCACCCGAGTACTCGTTGTTTGCCACAAGTTTCGCGTGCTTGCCAGCCTCCCACTCAACAACCCGAAAAAGACCCTGAGCGCCGCTGGAGACTAGATTGCCCGCGGCAGCTCGAGGGTCAAATAGAGCGGGAAACTGATTCTCTGGAGAATCGGCGCCCCGATTGAGTGCGGTCGTGACTGCGCTCGAAGGATTGAGGGCATTCAACGAAGCAGAGATTTCCATGCGGAGAATACCGCCATAACGCGGGCGCCGGGCTGTCCATGCCGGCAAGGCCAGGACCGCGCAGCTAATTGCCGCAAGAAATAGACACGATCGAAGCTTCATACATGCCTGTCTCTAAATTTCGCGATACCACCCGCACCGACTTACCCTGCTCGGAAGACCACAGCGCGGTGATGGGCCCCGGGAATTCGATCGCGTCGCCCAACGGAACGGCATTCATATCAGCAACCTCATAGGCCTGAAGGCGATCCTTCTCGGTCCAATCACCGGAAGCGCTAGCTACAATGTCCCAGCCCGTTCCACAACCCGGCGCAATCGAACCGACGTCAGCTCCCCAGCGAGCAGGTGGCAGTGCGACGACCGCGCCGTTAAGGAATGATCGTTGAATTCCGTCAATTCCTGTCATCAACAGGCGAAAGGAATCTGCCGCGGAGCCGGAGAGCGCTACCGAATAGGACAAAGGAAGCTCGATGCCAGCTCCGTCGCCATCGGCCATCGAAAACGACAAATAGTTACGGGCGGCAACGAACGATATATTTAGATTTCCCTCAAGCCATGTTGCGCTTCCGCTGTCCTCGCAGTTGGTGGTGAGCGAGGGAATAAGCGCAACGGCACAACGAAGGCCCGGCAAATAAGCCTGAAACCCATCGCCAGTCGAAATTATGTGGCCGCGAAGATCACGCGGCCATGGCTGAGAATGACGAACAGGCGCCGAGCCACTTGGCAGCCACTCATTGCCGCTGTGCTGCAGAATCGTGACTTGTTCCGGTTCAAGCAAAAGTAGCGTTCCTCCGCTTGAAGCGGGTGCCTGGACAAAATCCAGGATCGGTTCACGTTGTCTCAGGAGCACCGATCTGCGCAAAACAGGGGCGGAACGACTCGTGTTTTCGTCCTGATTTTTTCCGCCGGTCGGCTTCAGAATTACAACCCTGCTCGCCGCACCGTTGCGAATCGTGGCGACCCACAGAAACCCGTCGACGTTTTCTGACAAAGACACGTCCACTGAAATTTCCGCCGTATCAACTTCTGGGACTCGGAAACCTTGTGCCGCCAGCTCTTCGCTCAATTCTTGTTCGATTAAACCGGCTTCTGCGGCACCGATACTCGAAAGATTCTTAACGGATAGAGAAATCGAGCGCGACGGCGCAGCGGAGCTCGCTATTTTCCCGGCGAGTTCGTGCACGCTATCACCCCATCGTCCGATGCTCGCACGCGTGTCCTGCGCTCTTGTAGTGGAAGCAAAACAAAGGAGAAAGAATAAAAACCGGATGCTGATTCGGCGAGATAGCCGCATTGATTTGAAGGATAGCAGTGCTTCCCTGTTTGGTCATTTTAGCACATCCAAAGAACCGGCTCGCCGGCTTGGGTAGCTTCGTTCCACATCGTAGACATGGACCGAAGCCACCCGCGGGGGGATTTGCCGGCGAAAACCACAAGCCCGGAATTGAGTAAAGCGAAGAATGAAAGCGGGCCAAATTCGCATCGAGGCCGGATCGGGCCGCGAGATATTGAGCCTTTCGCCCCGGCGAAAGCCGCGGCTTTTTGCGCGATTTTGCACGATTTGCGAGGCGCAAGCTTTTTTGCAATTTCTAGCAAAAACGGGCCTAGTCAAAGAGCACATGCGGCTCCTCCGGTCAAAAACGCGCGAAATCCAACATTTTGGTAACTGGCGTGGAAATCGAAGCCAACAGATATTTCGCTTCCACACCTTCTCCCCTACCTAAATCTATTTCTTCCGTGCCTGGGCCGCAGAATCATCCGTGATGGCCGAACGAAGCACATCATTGGCAAAGAAAAACTTGCCATCATTGGGCACCATCATGATCTGCACTTTGTCTGATAATTTCTGCGCCACGGTGTATTGCACGAGTAAAGGATTGGATTTAAGCGCCTCCGCTTCCACTTGCAGCTCTTCGGCCTGGGCCCGGGCGGTTACGCGAATCCGATTCGCTTCGGCATCAGCAAGAAGGTTTTGCCGCTCCTGCTCTGCTTTGCTGTCGATGATTTTTGCCTGCGCTTCGGCCTCGGCGGTTTCAATCGTGGTAGCTTTGCGGGCTTCTGCTTCGAGCCGCGACTGCTCGATCTGTTTCTGCTTCAGAGGCAAGGTGTACTGCATCGAGTCCGATTCGGCTTTGGCCATGAGAACCCTGGTCTGCGCATCGCCTTCGGCGCGCTTTATCTGCCTTACTTTCAGCGCTTCCGCCTGCGATTCGGCGATCTTCACACGCTTTTTCTCGATGTCGGCCTCGACGGCGGTTTGATCGTCTTCCTCTTCCTTTACGAGCAGATCCTGGAGTCCCTTGGCGTAATCCTCGGGCAGAAGAATCTTCCTCACCAGGATTTCCTTCACGACAATGCCGTCGCCTGCGAGGCGCGCCGTGATTATTTGCGACGCTCGGCCGCGGAAATCCTCGCGTTTTGTAGCGAAGAGATCGCGCACGGTGTAACTAGGAGCAGTTTCGCGGAAAATACTGGTTACCACGGGCGCGACAATCTGGTCATCGATCGGCTGGGGCAGATTTGCCTGAATGTAGTCGAGCCGGCGCGGGTCAATGCGGTATCGCACAGCAATGGCTAATCCGACGGAAAGTCCTTCGCGGCTTTCGACGGTGAGAGTTTCGAATTTCTCGTGCGACGATTCCGTGGCCGAAGTGGCGAACACGCGATCGCGAATATCAAAAATCTCGACGCGCTGGGTGAGCGGCACGATTAAATGTGTTCCTGCATACAGAGTTCCAGGATGCACGCCCGAAAGTTGGCTGATGCGAACGGCTGCATGACCGTCCGGCACGACCACGATACTTTTGCCCGTGAGAATGAGAACCACGGCTAGGATTGAAAGTCTCCGAGCAGATTGCCAGCGTATTGCAGACATTTGACTGCGTGGGGCAGCCGACGGTTCGGCTTCCGTGGGCAGGTTGGTGTCTGCGCGACCAATTCCCTTTGGCAGAAGCCGCTTAAGTTCGAGAGCGAGATAGAGGTCATACAGAACAAGCGTTGCAGCACCGGCGAGAAGGGAGAAACCGATCATCAACAACATAAACCTTAGAAATAGCATCGCCTTGACCTCCCATCATGTCGGCCGCGCTTCCTTCACCTAACGCGGAGAGAAACGATTCGGACCCTGCGACGAAGTCGCTGGGAGTGCATTGCGTAGTTTCGGCTCATGTGCCGCAGGCATCAGCCGTAGAAGCCAATTCAGCGTGAGCCACTCCAAACTCATGGCAAGTCCCAGACTCGTAAGGATTGCACCAGCTATCTCAACAAAAGCGGTGAAGTCGCCCATGATTGACTCCTTTCGAAATCACCAAATGGCAACTGACCAGCCACACTGCTGGCCGACGACCGTGGAAAACACCAACCCGCAAGCTGCTTATTGTCAAAATGTTATGGGCAGGCGGAACTGAACGGCTATTTTCCAGACCGCAGGAGACGTGTCACGCGGTGGACGGCAGTGGTGAAAGAGACGCGATCCGCAGAGACAACTCGGCGGGATGGATATGGACCTGTGGATGGATCGCGTGAAATAAATGGTTCCTTGCGTGGCGTTCGAACGAACCCTAGTATGGAGGAAGGGTCTTTCTTGCTCTAAGAAGGAGAGGCTTCGCTGAAGCGCCATCAATGCGCTTCTAGGAATCTCGCATGGCACAGCCCGCGCATGCTTCTGGCGTTCCACTCGGACGAGTTCTTGGTATACCGATTTATTTACATCCGAGTTGGTTCATCATATTTTTGCTGATCACGCTATCGCTGCGAACACAGTTCGTTTCCATGCACCCAAACTGGACGCCTGCGCAACACTGGATGCTGGGTGTCATCACCAGCCTGCTCTTTTTCGGCTCGGTGGTATTTCACGAACTGAGCCATAGCGTGGTAGCCAAGCACTACAAGATCCCGGTCGAATCGATCACGCTTTTCGTGTTTGGCGGGCTCTCCAGAATCCAAAAGGAGCCTGAAAAAGCCAGCCAGGAATTCAATATCGCACTTGCCGGTCCTCTCTCCAGCCTTTTTCTGGCAGGTTGCTTCTGGTTAGTGGCAACGCGTTTTCATGGCAGCGAGATGACCGTTGCGGCCGCAAAATGGCTGGCCGAAATCAACTTCGTGCTGGCTATTTTCAATCTTTTTCCGGGATTTCCCTTGGACGGCGGCCGGATATTTCGCGGAATTGTGTGGGCTATCACGCACGATTTCACGCGGGCTACGCGCATGGCCACTACCGTTGGCAAAGGGCTCGGATACCTGATGATTTTTCTTGGTATCTGGCAGGCCTTGACCGGCAATTGGGTGGCGGGCCTTTGGACGGCATTTATTGGGTGGTTTTTATTGAGTGCAGCGCAAGAGAGCTACGCCCAGGTAGCCATCAGAAGTTCGCTCAATGGCGTTCTGGCCGGAGATATCATGAGCCGGGATATCCCGACCGTTGCTCGAGATATTTCGCTCGAGGAATATGTGCACGAAGTGCTGCGAACCGGACATCAATACCACATAGTGACGGCAGCGGGCGAACCAGCCGGGCTGGTGACACTGAATGCGGTGCGAGCGGTACCGCGCTCGGAGTGGAGTAACACCTCGGTCCAGGCGGTAATGCAGCCACTCAGCAAAATCCCCGTGGTCTCACCCACCGAACCCGCGACAGCGATTCTCGAACGAATGCAGCAAGAGGAAATCGGCCAGATTCCGGTGGTTTCCCAGGGGCAAATTATAGGAATCATCGGGCGAGACACCATCGTGCGAGCGCTGCAAACGCGACTGCAGCTCGGCCATTTGGCGTAATTCCTTTCAGGGCGAAATCCGGAAATTTCGGGTATATTCTCGGCTTTGTACAAAGCTGCCTGAAGTTATAGATACTCGCGAAAAGATGTCTTTAAGCAATCATTCCGACACGGCATCAAATACGTTGGCCGATCGTTTGAATTGGCGAGCGATTTTTCACATGGCCGCCCGGGCACTGAGCCGCAACAAAATGCGGTCCATCCTTACAATGCTGGGCATCACCATCGGAATCGGGGCAGTCATTTGCACGGTGGCCATCGGCCAGGGCGGTTCCAAGATGATCCACGATCAACTGGAGAGCCTCGGGACGAACATGGTATGGATCGAGGCCGGCTCTCGAAACGTGAACGGCGTGCGCACGGGCAATATGGAAACGGAGAGTTTGCGCGTGGACGACGCGGTGGCCATTCGAGAATCGATTCCGGAAATATCCAGTGTGGCCCCGAACGTGGACGGGAATATGCAGGTGGTCTATCAGAACCTGAACTGGGCAACGCACTATCGCGGCGTTTCTCCGGAATATTTCACGATCAGGCGCTGGCCTGTTTATCAGGGCACATTGTTCACGCAACAAGACGTGGAACACCTGAACAACGTATGCCTGCTTGGCAGGACCGTGGTGGAAATGCTATTCGGAGATGACGATCCGCTTGGAAAAACGATCCGCCTGCAGAACCTGCCCTTTCGCGTGATCGGAGTGATGCAGCCGAAAGGACTTTCATCGAACGGCATGGATCAGGATGATTTCGTAATCATCCCGTACACCACGGCGATGAAGAAGCTAAAGGGCATTTACTGGCTGGATGATATTTTCGCTTCGGCGGCCTCAGCCGACGAAATCGAGCCGGCGGTGAAACAGGTGGGACTACTGCTGCGGCAGCGCCATCATCTGCGTTCTGATGAACCAGACGATTTCAATATCCGGCACCCGGAAGACACGCTGCAGGCGCAGGAACAGGCCAGCTACACATTTACGATGATGCTCGCCAGCATTGCGTCCGTGTCTCTTTTGGTGGGCGGAATCGGAATCATGAACATCATGCTCGTCTCGGTAACGGAGAGGACGCGCGAGATCGGCGTGAGAATGGCAGTTGGCGCGACGGAGCAGGACGTTCGCGCACAGTTCCTGGTCGAGGCGCTGGCGCTGAGCTTAGCGGGCGGCGCCCTTGGGGTAGTGGCTGGAACGCTCGCGTCGTTCGGGGTATCGAAGCTGTTGAACTGGCCGTCGATCATTACTCCGGTTGCGATCGTTGCAGCCGTGGTATTTTCGCTGGCCGTTGGGATCTTTTTTGGATATTACCCGGCGCTGAAAGCGTCGCAGCTCGACCCCATTCAAGCGCTGCGATTCGATTAGCGCTGTGAATCCGCAACCTACTTGGGAGATTCTCAAGTGCGCTATTCTATGCGTGAAACGCATGAGAACTGCGCAACCGGCGCCCATTGGGCTGTGTCAATCTTGCGTCCATGCCCGGCGGATTGAATCCGCGAAGGGCTCGACGTTTTCCTTGTGTATGCGTTCGGCGAGCGATCCGACGTTTCCCAAGTATCCACGCCTTCCGGTATATTCATGCCGGGGATATGAAGCTGGAGTAGCGCAACCTCGGAAATAACGATCGCTTTGGGGAGAAATTATCAAAAATCAGGGCGAGTCTGATGTATCACGGCGCGGCTTCGGTAAACTGCTTACCGTTGGCGGCGTAGTTGCGGTGGTGGCAGGATTGGCCTTCTATTTCCGCGCGAGGGTCGCTGGAAATTTTCCGCCGCGCACAGTGGCGCAGGCAGATGACCTGCCGGTCGGCGGATCAAAAATCTTCACGTATCCTACGGAATCGGAGCCCTGCATCCTGTTACACCCATCACCTGAGGGGTATGTGGCATATAGCCGGCTGTGTACGCACGCCTCGTGCCCGGTTTTTTATAATGCGGGCGCAAACCGGCTTGACTGCCCCTGCCATGGAGGCGCGTTTTCCGTAGCGGATGGATCTGTTTTGCAAGGACCGCCGCCTCGCCCATTGCCGCGGATCATGCTTGAGAAACGAGGGACGGATATTGTTGCCGTAGGGGTTGTTACGAGCTGACGTTCCGACAAGCTATCTCATAAACGATTAAACTCTGAGACGCAAGTTCCTTCAGGGGCTAAAGCCCAATGTAGTCTGATGCTTATATGTCGGAGCTGAAGCTCGGACCCCTAAACTTTTTTTGTGAGATGACTGATGACTTTTAGTGACGAAACTCAAGTCTAGAGGGAATTGATGAGCTCGACCGAGAGCGCGCGGGCTTTTTGCGCGAGGTTTTGAGCACGGGCCCAATCTCCTGTCTTGCTTGCGTCGCGCGCCTGCGACAGAAAGCTCCGAACTTTATCGACAATGTCCTGTTGCGCGGCGTTCAGTTGTTTTCCCTGTGCCCCTTGCAAATTCTTTTCCGCTACGCTCAGGTCTTCTCCCGTTTTCCGTTCGTAACTGGCCTGATCGGTTGGTGAGAGCTGGGGCGAGATTACCGGCGCAGGCCTTCGAGCAGGAGGCTCAGCCGCGGCTTCCACCGGTGGCTCAGGAGGTTTTCGCGGATTCGGAGCCGCGTTGGTTGCGGGAATCGAAATTGGAGAAGTGGCCGGCTCTTCGGCAGCAACGGCTGGGGCGACAGCAGGCGCGGCTTCCGTGGGAGGGGAGGCATCGGTGTCAGGAGCAACTGTCATCGGCCGCTCGACTTCCGACAGCGAAGGCGCCGGGGGCGAGGCTACTGGAGGATTTGCCTGAACGTTTTTTTTCGCGCACCCGGCGGCGAAAACAAACGCGGAGCAAAGCGCCAGCGCGACCGCATTCTGAGTTAGCCTTTTCAGCATTACCTTTTTTCCGCGGCAAACGGTTGGCCGAAATCACGCACTTTTGCGAACGATGGAACCACCGGTTCGTTCACGCTTGCCAAGGGAAGCTTCACCCTAAAAGTAGTGCCGGCCCCAAGGACTGAATCGAATTCTATGCGACCGTTGTGCAACTGCACAAACCGAAAAGTATTGGCAAGACCGATTCCCGAGCCACCTGGACGGGTGGTATAGAAGAGCTGAAAGATTTTGTTGCGATCTTCCGGCGCAATTCCCTTCCCGGTGTCGCACACGGAAATCTGTGCGAAATCGCCTTCGCGCTGTAGCGACAACGTGATGCGCCCGCCTTGGGGCGTGAACTCAGAAGCATTCAACAAAAGATTCAGCACCGCCTGATGTATCAACTGCCGATCCAGGAATACCGCAGGAACATTTTGCGGCAGGTCAGAGACGAGCTCGATTCCGGCTTTGTTGATCGCGGGCCGCGCCGCGTCGAGGATTTCGGCGAGAAAGCCCGGAAGCTCTGTTTGCTCCAGATTGATCTCGACAGGTTTCGTAAAATTCAGAAAGGTTTTTACGGCACGATCCAGCCGATCGATCTCGCTATCGAGCATCTTGACTGCCTGCTGGGGTTCGGGCTCGATGGGCATGTTGCCCTTCAAGACTTCCAACCAAAGACGCATAGAATTGAGCGGGTTTTTAACTTCATGGGCCACACCCGCGGTGACGCGCCCCAGTGCCGCCAGGCGTTCGGATACCTGCAGTTGATTCCCGATTCGTTCCAGCGTTTCGGTATCGTGAAGCGTCACGAGCGTTCCCATGCGCTTCCCGTGCTCGCGGATCACCTGCGCGCTGACTCCGATTCGCCGATGAGCTTCTCCTTCTCCGAGACTCACTTCCGCGCCTTCCACAGATTCAATCTGATCGCCATCGACGCGAAGAATTCCACGCAGTGGATGGCGAGCCGGAAAAATCTCACTCACACGCCTGCCGCGCAGTTCATCGGGAGGCGCATCCAAGAACTTTTCGATGGATGGGCTTACCAGCACGGCGCGGCCCTCGCCGTTGAATAACAGCAGGCCATCGCCGAGTCCACGCATCACCTGGTCAAGGTTCTCGCGAACGGTGCTGAAAATCTCCCGCACGTCATGGAGTTGCTTTCCGATCCCGGTGATCTTCGTGCTCACCAGTCCTAATTCGTCGGTTCGTTCCACCGCCGGAGTGAAATCAAATTCACCAGCGGAGATGCGATCCAATTGATCCGAAATACGGGCGAGGGGCGCGAGAGTGATCTGACTGACGAGGAACGCCAGCAACGTTGACAACAATACCGCTCCGATCGCCCAGTAGACAGCGGAGCGCAGGCCCGGGGAAATCTCATCCCGCATGAGCGTGGAGGAAAGTCCGATGCGGATGTCACCGAACGGCCCGGAGCCGAGAGTAAATGGCAGCGAGTACTCGTAGGTTTGCGGGGGGCCATAAAGCGTACGGAGCTGCTCAATGAAGCTGGCGCCAACCAGAGTCGCGGCGCGCGGCCTTACCGGCACCTTCAGGCCGCGTTGTGAGGCGTCGCTGGAAACCAGCACATTGCCGTTTTTATCGCTGATGGTGATTTCGTAGATTGTCGCAGAGTAGCCAACGGCGGATTCTATGAGGGAATTGAGAGGGCTGCTGTTGTCGAGGGTCTGCCGAACATAATCGAGGACGTCGTCCTCCTGCGAGGAACGCGGGCCATGCCCCGTTTCGGCGGCTTCCGCGAGGGCATTCTGGCAGGCGAGAAAAACCTGCTGGGCCACAAATCGCGCGCGGTCGTCGGCCTGTCGCAGGACCTGGCTGGTCAGCCGCCCGAGATACAAACCGGACACCACCGTGACCACGGCCAGCACCAGCAACGAAGTTGCAAGGGTGAACTTAGTTTTCAGGCTGAGACGCATCTTTCCGCCCCGCCTCGTACTCTTTCAGCTTGTTGTGGAGTGTCTTCAGACTGATGCCGAGCAATTCGGCAGCGCGCGTTTTATTCTGGCTGGTAGCGGCAAGGGTTTGAAAAATCAACTCCCGCTCGGCGTCATCAACCGTTGTTCCGATCGGAAAACGCAAGCTGCCCAATCCCGAAGCCGCAACGGCCGGCGCGTGCCCGAAATCAGATGGGAGATGCTGCCGATTGATAATGCTGCGATCGGACGCGATAGCGGAGCGCTCCAGCACATTTCGCAATTCTCGGACATTTCCTGGCCACGGATAGGATTTGAACAGATCCATCACATCCGAACTCACGCCAGTGACTTTTTTCCCGTGCTTCTCGGAAATATCGGCAAGCAGATGCTCGACCAATGCGGGAAGATCGGCTTTATGCTCCCGAAGCGGTGGCAAATGGATGTGAAACACGTTCAGACGAAAATACAGATCCTGGCGTAAGTGTCCATCGGCGACAGCCTGCTCAGGATTTTTGTTTGTGGCTGCCAACACGCGGACATCCACCGGCGTTTCCACTTTGCTGCCTAGCCTCCGAACTTTTCTGTCCTCTAAAACCCGGAGCAATTTTGCCTGTGTCTGAGGTGGCATTTCGCCGATTTCGTCAAGCAGCAGCGTTCCTCCGTGGGCCAGCTCAAAGCACCCGATACGACGCTCCGCGGCGCCTGTGAAGGCTCCCTTTTCGTGCCCGAAAATTTCACTTTCCATTAAGGATTCGGGAATGGCCGAACAATTAATGGCCACAAACGGACGTTCCGAGCGGGGAGAAAGCATATGGATGGAGCGCGCGACGATTTCCTTGCCGGATCCGGTTTCGCCGGTGATCAGAACTGACGCAGTGGACGGTGCGGAAGTCTCGATCTGCCTCATCACGTCCTGCATTCCGCCGGATGAACCGACCAGAGCTCCTAATTTGCCCGCGCCGCGGAGATCGCGAGTAAGGGCGGCGACTTTTTGTTTGTTTTCACGGAGTTCCAACGCTCTTGTGAGCAGAGCCTGCAGAACCGAGGGCTTGAGCGGCTTTTCGATATACCAATAGGCGCCTGCCTCGATCGCTTGCACCACCCGTTCTTCGCTGCCGCGGCCGGTGATAATAATCGCCGGGACCTTCTGGATCTCCTCTTTCAAGTGGCCGAGAAGTTCCAACCCGTTCATTCCCGGGAGTTCGACATCCGCCAAAACCACATCTGGAGAAAATTCAGGGAATTTCGCGAGAGCGTCTTCGCCCGTTCCAACCCCCAGAACGTGGTAGTTCCACCTCTGAAGTAGCGCTTCGTAGCCTTTACGTGCGTTTTCCTCATCCTCGACGATGAGGATGCGGTGTGAGTGATTCTCGGAGACCATCAGATTTGAATCTACCAGCAGTCCTGCCGATTTCCAAGCAGGCTACATGCGTCCGGCATACAGTGGGCGTTCCAAGATCAATTCCAGCTTGGTGCTCTTGGACAGCGTGAATTCCTGGCCTAGACCTGACGCAACCATAAACCCTGTCGCGGCCCCCGTGGCTGCCGCCATGGCTGCATCCTTGCCATTGTGCGCAGCGACCCCAGCCGCTGCCCCAGCGAGCGCCCCAGCCGCTGCTGCCTCTGCCTGGGCTTGCCGTTTGCTTGTGGTGGCTTCGATTTCACCTTCCCGGTTGTAGTCTACCCGCACCGAATGGACTCCCGGTAAGTCGGCCAAATCCGCCACGACGGGCACCCAACCGGAAGGCGTTCTGATTTCGTCAAAAGTCAGCCACATTCGCGCACGTCCCACTTGATGAGCCGATTGGACCTTGTCGACGTGACCTCTGATTTCGAGTCCCGGGCTGACTATGCTTCCATCTGATGCTTGCAGCGGTTCCAACGTACGGGCACGGAACCGATCGCCCACTTTGGCATTTTGGGTACTGAGTGTGTCCTCCAACGTTGCCAGAAAGCGGGTTCCGGCTCCGACAGTCTTCAACCCGGTGTCAACGGGCCCGTTTAAGGAATTCTGCAATTTCGCTTCGACCGCGAGAGCACCCGATAGAATCGCGCAAGCTAGAACCACCGTGAATCCCACTTTCATGCCGGAGTCTCCTTGAGCAATAGGGATAGCTGTATGGTGAGACGAGTTCATTCCTAAGATGACGCGGGCGAACGGCTGGTGGCCTGGAGCTCAATTCCCGATTTAATATGGCAGCGGTTCATACCGGAATTGCTGCATGTCGGGCATCCGACACATTCCACGCAAGTTAGAGGTCATCAGTAGTATTACGGTCTTGCTAAGCATCCCATTCCGAACTTAGACTTCGGTTCGATTTCGCGACAAAGATCGGTAAATAGCTCATTTGACACGTGCGGCAGCTTGTTCCTAATTGGTAGCTGCTTTGCATCATATTGGCGTATCGAAGCTTCCTAAAAGGAGAATCGAGTGGCCACCGGAGCGGAAGCAGCGGTTGCAGTCGAACGGCCCAGCGTCACAACCGTTCTGGTTGTGGACGACGAGGATTCCGTCAGGGATCTCTGCCGCGATGTAATCCGAGATTCGGGACTGTACGCGCGAACAGCGTCAACTACCGAGCAGGCGCTCGAGATTCTCGATCAACACCCCGTCGACATCGTCATAACCGACCTTCGCGTGCCGCAGCTTGGAGGAATCGAACTTCTGAAGCGCGTTCGCGAAAACTATCCGCACATGGCGGTGATGGTGCTTACGCAATACGGCACCATTGAAAGTGCTGTAGAAGCAACTCGCATGGGCGCTGTGGACTATTTGACCAAGCCCTTTCGCATACCGGAGCTCCGAGACAAATTGAGCCGCGTCGTGCGGCTTCTTGAAGTCGATCAGGAGAATCGGATCCTGCGGGAGCAGTTGCGGACCAGGCCTGGTTTCGGCGGGTTGACGGGCGTGTCGCCCAAGATGCAGCGAGTCTATCGGCTGATCGAAAAGGTGAGCCAGCACAACTATCCGGTGCTAATTCTTGGAGAAAGTGGGACAGGGAAGGAGTTGGTGGCGCAGTCCATACATTTCTATGGTCCGCGGCGCAACCGCCCGTTCGTTCCAGTCGATTGTACTGCGTTGGTTCCAACGCTCATCGAATCGGAGCTTTTTGGCTACGTCAAAGGAGCTTTCACGGGCGCCGCGCACAGCAAGCAGGGCCTGATGGAAGCGGCTGGAAACGGCACGCTGTTCCTCGATGAAATTGGCGATCTGCCCATCGACTTACAAGCGAAATTATTGCGGGCCTTGCAGGAAAAGGAGGTCAAACCCGTCGGGTCCACGGATCGCATTTCCATATCTACTCGTGTCATCGCAGCGACCAACCGTGACTTGGAGACCGCTGTACGCCAAGGTACCTTTCGGCAAGACCTCTTCTTTCGCCTAAACGTGGTGCAGATAAAGCTTCCCCCTCTCCGCGACCGGAAGGCCGATATTCCTTTGCTGGTGAACTATTTCCTGGAGAAGTTCAGTGGTGAATCCGGTTCCGTTCGCACGATTTCAGAGGACGCCATGGCTCGGATGGTGGCGTACGACTGGCCCGGCAATGTCCGCGAGTTGGAGAACGCGATCGAGCGTGCCGTAGCACTCGGTTCAGGACCGATCTTGCAAGCCGGAGATCTGCCGAGCAATCTGCAATATGGCGCACTTGAGAGAACCCAGCAAACCGACGAGCTCCGTTTAGAGGATCTCGAACGCCGCGCAATTTTCAGGGCATTGCGCGAATCCTCAGGAGATAAACTTGCCGCAGCGAGGTTGCTGGGAATCGGAAAAACGACTTTGTATCGCAAGCTAAAACAGTACGGCGCCGACTCAACGTCGCATCCCCAGACGCCCTGAACCTTTCGCTGGTCACAGTCAGAAAGCAATAACGAGGGATTCTGGCGCTTCTCCGCATTTGTCTCGTTTCGATCCGGGAAGTTTTGTTCTTCACTTTTACCGAACTGGGAACATTTCGAATTCGGTCCTCGCGGAAAAATTCGACAACCGATTGAATGCTGAGCACTTCGCCTTTGTTTCGCTTTGCCACCGGCCTTGGTAGACCGCGTGCACTTGCTGTTTCCATGCAAAGAACAACGAGGCCGTATCCGGTCGCTGATGGGCCAGTCGAAATCGGTCGTGACGCGCCGAAATGGCCTTCTGCCGCTCGACTCGCACTCGAGTACACGGCCACCGTTGCGCTGGGGCTTGTGGTGAGCTACTGGATCCTCTGGGGCTTCGGTAGATGAACTGATGCGCCCGTTCCATAATCCGGCGGCTCATAACATAGTCAAGCCGACTGCAACGAGCGATCCCCAATTCGACTCAGCGGCCTATACCGCTTTCCGCGCTGTTTTCGATACCAGCAGTGAAGCGCTGCTCATCATCAGTCAGAGCGGTGAGATCCAAACGGCAAATCGCCGAGCGGCGGAATTGCTGCAACTCAAAGACAAAGGCCCGGTGTCACAAATCCTCACTGATATTCTGTTGGGTTCCAGCTCGGAAGAATTGCGCTCGGTTCTAAGGCTCGGTCACACGTTTACTGCTTCCCCCAGAGGCGCAGATGAGATCACAGCACCGCGATCTCCGGTTCGCGTCACGCTACGATCCATCCTTCCTGTGTCGCAACATCTGCTGTTGGTGTTGGAGGAGAGCTGGAATTCACACACGACGGCATTTAATGAGCGACACCTTGAAGCGGAACTTCGAGCTCTTTTGGATTCTGTTCAGCCCGGAATTCTCATCCTGGATCTTCAGGGCGGAATTCGTTGGTCCAACCCGCGCTTTGCCGAACTCCTAGGATTGCACGGCCTGGAACTGGAGAGCATCAAGAAGGCCGACGAACTCTCACGACATATCGCGGAGCGGTTGCGAAATCCGCACATCTTTTCCGCCCGGTGGCGAGCCTTCTTGGCCGGCCACCGCGGGCCGGCCCACGACGATATCGAGACGGTTGGAAGTCCTCCGCGGCTCATCGAACGGTTCTCGCGAACTGTATCGGACTACGGATCACCGGTGGGCTGGCTTGAAATCTACTCGGATGTCAGCGATAGACGCCAGACTCAAACTCAGTCCCTACAAACTGAAAAGATGGCTGCGCTGGGCAAAGTGGTCGCGGGAATCGCGCATGAACTGAACAATCCTCTTACGACAATTATGGGCAACATCCAGTTACTTCTAGGGCGCGGATTGCAGCCGGCTGCCGTCTCGGAGGCCCGGCGGATATATCAGGAGGCCGAGCGCGCGCGCCGCATCGTAAAAAATCTTTTGTACTTCGCTCGCGAGAACAAGCCGGATCGCTCCGTCGTTAATTTGAATGAAATGGTGGAGCGAACGCTGGCACTTCGCAGTTACGAATTGAAACTCAAGAATATTCGGGTGCAAACGGATCTGGCGCCTAACCTGCCCAAAACCATGGCCGATTCCTATCAACTTCAACAGGTGATCTTGAATCTGCTGATGAATGCCGAACAAGCTCTCTTGGGGGGCCGTAGCCGGGGTCTGGTGAAGATTCGGACATGGTTTTCAAAACGAGGATCGATTGGCCGCATCTGCCTGGAAGTCTCGGACAACGGTGCCGGAATTCCGGCAGAGATTGCGTCCAGAATTTTTGATCCGTTCTTCACAACCAAACCTCCTGGAATGGGAACTGGTTTGGGTCTTTCCATCGTGTACGGCATTATTCGTCAGCACGACGGTGAAATATCCTTCGAAAGCAAACCCGGTTCCGGTGCAACGTTCACTATCGAGTTACCGCTTGTAAACCCACCAGCCGATTTTCCAAAACAGGACAGCGCCAGTCGAGGTGGAACTGCGACGCAGGTTAGACCATCCCGCATCCTGGTGGTGGAAGATGAACCCACCGTGGCACGGCTGATCGTGGACGTATTGCAGGAGGAAGGGCACTTTGCGACCGCCTCGTTTGACAGCCGCGAAGGTCTGGATCTTCTGTCCAAGAATTCTTACGACCTTGTGATCTGCGATTTGCGCATGCCGGATGTGGATGGCCAATTGTTCTTTCACACGTTGAAAGAAGCCAAAAGCCCACTTCAGAGACGGATGCTGTTTATTACAGGCGATACACTTTCCCCGTCCAACCTGGAATTTATCGAAAGCAATCGACTGCCGTACCTGGCAAAACCTTTTTCGGTAGAGGAACTAAAGGGCGCCGTGCTGCAACAACTGCGGGCGAATCACGGAATGACCAAGAAAATCGGCCGGAAACGATCCTCCGGCAAGCCGAGCAGCAAAGGCTCACGAGGATAAAGAATTGCAGGGACAAGAGAAGGAGACCCCAAATGAATGAACCGGCGACTAAAAAGCTTGACGGCGCATGCGCCAGCCCACCTAATTCTGTTGCTCTGAATCTGCCGCATCTGCCTCTCTCCAAAGCTAGATTTCGGATCTTATTGGGAATTGCAGACAACGGTCTCGCTAAAAAATTGGCGAGTCAACTCATGGCCACCGCGCCTGAGGCAACCGTGGAGACTGCTTCTTCCCTGGCGCAACTGAGTGATTTCTTGGCCAGTTCTCATCCTGCAGTTATCTTTCTTGACACAGATTTGTTGTCCGGACGGAGCATTTCTGAAGCAGTTCGACAATTTTCCACCATTGCTCCACTCATCGTCTTGACTTCCGTTAACAATCAAGCGGAAATGGCCACGCTGATTCCCTCCAGCAACGTGGACTTTATCGGCCGAGTGGGAGAATTCATACCGATTGCGACTGCCCTGATTGAACGCCGGCTAAAGAAGTCTGACATGGAGATTCACTCAGTTGCTGATACGGCACCGGAGTCCGTTGCACAACTGGGCGAGCTATTCCGACACGAAATAAACAACCCTCTCACCGGTATTCTCGGGAATGCGGAACTTGTTCTGGCACATCGCGACCACCTCTCGCCTGTAGACGCGCAACGTTTGCAAACCGTTGTCGATTTGGCGGTTCGGCTGCGTGAAAGCATTCGCCGCATCAGCACCGAGTGCGAAGGGCGAAATCCTGCGTCCAATATCATTTAGAAGGTTGGACCGCCGGAGGACTGGAACTTGCTCGTAGCCAGCAATTGAGCGGCAGCGATTTCTTACCGGTGATCAATCGACTTATTCGCGGCGAACATTGCTACTGGTGCTGCACGTTAGCTGCGTGGGCCGGAGGTGCGGCTACTGCTTCCTGGTGAACGATTCAAACCGATATCCCACCCAAGGCTCCGTGTGAATATAGCTGGGGTTGTGTGGGTCCGGTTCAATTTTTTTCCGAAGCTGGTTAATGAATACACGCAAGTATTCCGTTTCATCTCCATAGTCCGGCCCCCAAACGGCCTGGAGCAATCTCCGATGCGGCAGAGACCGGCCCTGATTCGCTACCAGATAACGCAACAAGTCGAATTCCTTCGGGGTTAGCCGAACGGACCTGCCTTTCACCAGGACCAAGCGCTTCTCGAAATCGACACTGAGGTCACCCGACGCAAACAAAGGCAAACCCTCCGCTGTGGCCGAACGTCTTAGCGCGGCCCGAATGCGTGCCATCAGTTCTTCGGAACCAAACGGTTTCACAACATAATCGTCTGCTCCGGCATCGAGTGCCTGTACCTTGTCGCGTTCACTGTTCCGCACGGTCAGCATGATGATGGGAACATCCCCTGACGCGCGGATTTCGCGACACGTTTCCAGTCCAGACCGGCCGGGCATATTCAGGTCGAGCAAGACCAAATCGACCTGTTCGTTCCGAATTGCCTCCAACGCTTCATCGCCCGTTCGCGCCTCAAGTACCGCGTAGCCCTGTGAGGTCAGCGTCGTACGCAGAACCCGGCGGATCTGCGGTTCATCGTCAACGATCAGAACGGTTGCGGAAGTCATACATGCACCGGGCTACTATGATTGATGGGAAGCGTGATGGAAAATACGGACCCTTGTCCCCGTTGGCTGGTAAGGCCAATGGAGCCTCCATGTGCCTCCACGATCGCTTTGGCAATCGGCAACCCCATGCCCGTTCCTTCCACAGAGTACCGCTGACTTTTCCCTCGATAAAATTTCTCAAAAATCAGATCCTGTTCCAAGCCATCGATCCCATCGCCGCGATCAGCGACGCTGATGGTTATGGTATCGCCAGTGCGCTCGGCCGTAACGGTGACTGGTTGATCGGGGGCAGAATAGCGATTGGCGTTGTCAATCAAATGGACGAGCACTTCCCGAGCGCGCATCAAGTCGATTCGCACTGGAGCCAGCCCCGGTGCGACCTTCACATCTACCGTCCGGTTACCCAGAGTCGCCTTACAGTACTCCAACGCCGCATTAATAACCTCTTCCACCGGATGGGCCTCGAGATCCAACTCGACTTCACCCGCATCGAGTCGTGCCATTTCCGCTGCCTCGCCTACTAACCGGTTCAGACGATCGGTTTCCTCGTCGATAATCGTAAGTAATTCCTGCCTCTGGCCGTCTAGCAGGCCGTGGTTCGAAAGCAAATTCGTCACGGAAGCCTTGATTGAGGTAAGCGGAGTGCGCAAGGCATGCGTTACGGCATCCAACAATGCGGTTCGAAGTTGCTCGCTTTGTCGGGCAGCTTCGGTCTGGCCGAGTTGCTCGACCGCGCGTGCGTGAGCCATGGCAATGGCTACCAGGGTTGCGATAGCTTCCAGGGTTTGGCGCGAAAGCGTCCTTCCGGAAATTCCCAAACTAGCCACTGGCCGTAAGCCCAGCCTCACTGGAATGAAGCACAAACTATTCGGGCTATCGATTACCGGTTCCTCCCGTGCCATTACGGATTTCAAGGCATCCGTATCGAGACCTGGTACAACAGGACCGGATCGATATACTTTTTGCTTATCCGCCAGAAAAAGCGCCGCTGCGCCCACTTCAAATGTGTTCACAATTTGCGCCGGGATCCGGTTCAGCAGTTCCATGACGTTGCCCGATTCAAGCAAGTCGCGACTGAAGGCATATAGCTTTTCGATGTCGCGTTGCCTGGCCGACGCTTCTTCAGCTTGTTGCCGCGCGCGCGTTGCCAAATGACTTCCGATAACCGCAACCGCCAGAAAAGCAGCGAGCGCTACCCAGTTCTGCGGATCGGCAACTGTAAACGTGCCTGTCGGTGGCAGGAAAAAATAGTTGAAGGTGAGCATGGCGACAACGGACATGGGGACAGAGACCATCATTCCCCACAACGTCGAAACCATCAGAATTGCCAATAACAGCGTCAATGCAACGGTCGTAGCATTGGCCGGCAGAAACCGGTAGAACAATGCGATAAGTGCGATGATACCCACCGCTGCCAGAAATTGCAGGGCGCGGTTGAGGAGCGAAGAGCGCATGAGTGATATTCTATCTTAGCTTCTCCGAGCTTTAGTGGATCGCGCTATGAACAAAACCCCCGAAGAGTGGTTGGCGGCAACCACTCCGGCCGAAAAAACAAAGGGTGTGCTCAAGCTGTTCCTTGGCTACGCCCCTGGCGTAGGCAAAACCTACGGCATGCTGAGTGAGGCGATCAGACGCCACAGCCGCGGCGAGGATATTGTAATTGGATTTGTGGAAACACACGGCCGCAGGGGAATTGCGGAACTGGCCTGCCAGCTCGAAACAGTCCCGCGCAAAAAGATCGAGTACAAAGGCACGCAGTTCGAAGAGATGGATCTCGAAGCAGTCCTGGCCCGCAAACCTCAGGTCGCGTTGGTCGATGAACTTGCACACACGAATATTCCTGGAAGCAAACACCGGAAGCGTTATGAGGATGTTCTGGAGCTTCTGGAGGCAAAGATCGACGTCATTTCGACGGTCAATATTCAGCACATTGAGAGCATAGCTCCGACCGTTAACGCTTTTACGGGCGTGATCATCCGAGAGACTGTTCCGGATTGGCTTCTTCAACTGTCGCAAGAAACCGTGATGGTCGATCTGACGCCGGAGGCGCTTCAAAACCGCATGAAACGCGGCGATGTTTACAGCAAGGAAAAAGTTGAGCAGGCGCTGAGAAATTTTTTCCGCCGGGGCAATCTTATAGCCCTGAGGGAACTTGCTCTGCGGCAGGTGGCCGAACAAGTTGACCGCAGCCTGTCCTCTTATCTGGACGAGAAAGATATCCAACAGAATTGGGCCGTGCGCGAACGGATTGCCGTGTGCATCAGTGCGAATCCGCGCGCCCAGTATCTGCTGGCCCGCGCCGCCCGCATGGCCCGGCGCATGGACGCGGAGCTTTATGCAGTGCACGTTGATCTGGAGAGCAACGGGAATGAAAATCCGAAGTCACTCGAAGCAAATCTACAATTTGCCGAGAGTCTTGGAGCAAAACCAGTTCGTTTGAAAGGCAAAAACGTTGTTGTTGCCGCCGCGCAATTCGTTCGCGAGAAGCATGTCACGCAGATGATTTTTGGCCGATCCGCAGGTGAGGGTTGGCGAAAATTACGCTACTTGAACGCTATCAATCAATTCTTGCGGGAGGCTCCCGCGGTTGACGTGCACATCGTCACGCAGGAATCCGACTAGACTGTGCGCGATGGCCCGGACTGGTATCAGGTTGCGTGGTATTGACGCGCTCAATCATCCGGATGGGTTCGCGTATTCCCAGTTCCAAAGAAAAATTTCGTATTCGTTCCAGTAAGCCTGGGGTCACTTCCTGCCCACGCGCCACCAGCAGCAGACCCTTCGCCGACTTCACATCGTCTCCAAAAATCATTCCTGGCAACATTTCACTGATGGGCAAATCCCGGATTCGTGTCTCTTGTTTGCCCCGTCCTCTCAACTGCGCGAAACCCTCCAGAATTTGAGGGTCGTACCAGCCGTTTCGGTCTCGCAGCATGTCCAAGGGATGCCGGTTGGAATTTCGTTGTGATTCTAAGATGTCATAGTCGATGGCGATCTTCAGGGCTCGCGCGCCCCAAGGAAGTTGGTCTCCGTGGACCTTTCCCGGGTCGCAATCCTCGACGACATAATTTTTGCCATGCAAACGTAAAATCTCGCGCACGAGGTCCAAGCGCGGAATATTGGCAAGCAACTGCTCCACGACCTTGGGAACCCGTCCTAACATCTCCCATTCGGTGTCGCTAAGGTCTTCGCCTGCATACAATTTCTCTTGCGTCGCCGGCGGAAGTATCACGAATCCGATCTGTGAAAGCATCGCCGCCACTTCCACAGGCCACTGTTCCTTAATCTCGAAGTAGTCCATTATCTCGATCACACTGCGGCGCACGCGCGTTGCTCGCCCGAAAGCCGCTGGATTGGTCAGTGCTAGGATATCCGTCAGGGCCTTCACGCTTCCGCGCAGAGTTTGCTCAAGTAGCACGCGTTCCGCGGTCAAGAGGCGGTGTTGTTCCGCGCAGGCCATCAAAGACTTTACGAGCGTCCCTGTTGGGCAGGGCTTCGTGAGGAACCGAAAGATATTTCCCTCGTTAACCGCACTGATGGCCGCTTCCATGTCCCCCTGGCCAGTCAGCAACACGCGCACGGTATCCGGCGCCAATTCCTTAGCCTTCGAAAGAAATTCGACACCTGTCATGCGCGGCATGCGCAAATCGGAAACCACAATCGTGAACGGCCCTTGCTCCTGCAAAACATCCAAACCGCGACTGCCCCCCACGGCCGTTTCTACGACAAACAGGCTGCGCAGCGTACGCGCCAAACCCTCCAATACATTCGGCTCGTCATCGACGCACAACACTCGCGGACGCGGATCTTCATACATGACTGGCCCCCTGCGCGTCCTGTGCGACGCCTTCCGCCATCTCGTGCCATTCTTCGAGGTTATTGTTAACGTCAGGAATCGCAAGAACCGAAGGATCCACGCACGCGCATGGATGGGTGGAATCACTTTTGGTTCCGGAATGCTCGTGCGCCAACAGATTCGATAGATAGACCACGGAAACCATGTCCATTTTATCCGTAATAACTCGCTCCGGATGATGGTGATGCGCCACCGCTTCAACCACAGGCGACGGTAGCCCCCACAAGCTCAGCAGATATGCACCCACTTCCGCATGCGATACTCCTACAAGCTCTTCTTCGATCATGTAAAGCGGACGCCGGTCCTGCCGCACGCCCTGCATGGCCCTGGTCAGATGCTCCGGCGCCCTTTCGGCAATGACCAACTTCCCGATGTCGTGTAACAGGGCGGCAACGGCGACGGCATTGGAAATACGGGCCTTCTTGCCGATTTCCGAAGCGATTCGAGCGGTCAACTGAGAATGCTGGTGAAATTCCTCGAGTGAAAAACCCGGGATCGGCCTCTTGGGCATAAACGTTCGAAATATCTCAACGGAGAGCACGAGATTCTGCAGGATTGTCATCCCCAAGTAACTCACCGCCGTACGGATATCCGAAATTTCGCGTGTAACCCCAAAAAATGCTGAGTTGACCAACTGCAGTACCTTCGCCGTAATGGCTACGTCTTGTTCGACAATTCGAACCACTTGATCGATCGACGAGTCCGGGTCTGAGAGCGCATGGCGCAATTCGGCATATGTCCTTGGTAGAGAGGGGAGTTCCTGAAGCGAGCCCACCAGACTCGCCAGCATTTTGCTGTTTAATACTTCGACCAGACTCGTAGCTCTTTCAATGGCCGCTCGCAGCGCGTCCGGGTCGCAAGGCTTTAACAAGAATTGGTGTGCCACAGGAACAGCCCGGTAGGAAGCTTCCAGTTCCGTATAGCCCGAGAGGATAATGCGCAAAACACTCGGGTATTTCTGACGTACCGTTTCTAACAACGCTGCGCCGTCGATTCCAGGCATGCGCATATCTGAAACAATTACGTCGAATGTCGACGCCTCCAGCATGGTTAATGCCGCCTGTCCCCCTGGAGCGAAAGCCATCTCCCATTCTTTGCGCTGTGGTCGCAGCATACGCTGCAGACCTTCCAGAATCCTGATCTCGTCATCCACAAAAAGAATTCTCGTCATTTCATCACCACCTCTTGTGGTTCTGGAACGCCGTTCACCGGAAGCCGCACGTAAAACGTCGTTCCTTTACCCATTTCGGTGTCAAAAGTCAGTGTGCCTCCGTGCTTCTCAACCACGATTGCCCGCGCAAGCGTGAGTCCTTGGCCGGTACCTTTGCCCACCTCCTTCGTCGTGAAAAAGGGGTCGAAGATCTTCTCGCGTATCCCATCGGGAATGCCGCCGCCGGTGTCGGAGATGGATATTTCCACCAAGTCATTGAGCAGCTTGGTCCGCACCAGCACACGTCCACGGTTTCCGCTACTCTTCACCACATCCCCGATGGCATGAGCCGCATTGATCAGAAGATTCAAAAATACCTGGTTCAAATCGCCGAGATGGCAAATTACGGGCGGAAGGGTTCCGAACTCGGTCTCAACGTCTGCCACATATTTCAACTCGCTTCGCGCCACAATTAACGTGCTTTCAAGCGCCTTATTCAGGTCCGAGGAGGCTTTCTCGGAGCTTCGATCCACATGTGAAAATTCCTTCATGGCGCGCACGATCTTGGCGACGCGACCGACTCCATCCAGCATTTGGTCCATTGCTTTGGGTATTTCCTCGCGTAGGTATTCCCAATCGATTCTCTGGCGCACCTCGGTCACTTGTTCCAACAGTTCGCGCCGGACAGGCCCGTTTAACGCCTCGGCGTGAACCTGTTCGTATTTCCGCACCATTTCCATACCATCCCGAAATGAATCCTGTAGAAAACGCGTGTTGTCACCTACAAACTGGATCGGGGTGTTGATCTCGTGCGCAATTCCTGCCGCCAGACCGCCGACCGCCTCCAGTTTTTGTGCATGCCTCAATTCAATCTCCATTCTTCGGCGCTCTGTAATATCGCTGAAGCAAACAACCGCACCTTTTATGCTGCCGTCTTCGATCACCGGATACACCGAGTAATCAACTGACAGGTGTGTTCCGTCGGTCCTCCAGAAATATTCGTTGTTCAAACGTGTTCCTTCGCCAGTTTTAAGCACTTGCGCGGTTGGACAATCTTCCTGAGGGTAAGCAGAGCCATCGGGGCGGGTATGATGAAAAAGAGCATGGGAGTTTTTGCCGCTCGCATCTGCCGGCTTGCAACAAAACATTCTTGCCGCGGCGCGGTTCATGAACGTGATGCAGCCGTTCAGATCAAGACCGTAAATTCCTTCCGAGGCGCAATCCAATAGCAACACTCGCTCTTTGGTAAGCTGCTCCCTCTGCTGTTCGGCTCTATTTCGCGCCACGAACTGCCCAAGCTGTGTACCGATATTCAGAACGGCTTTCAACAACTCTTCATCCGGCTCGCGCAGGTCCTTACTGAACAGCTCAACCACACCCAGGACCTCAGACTTCAAGGTAATTGGAAACGCAAGCGCGCTGTGCAAACCTTCGTGTAGGGCCGTCTCGGCCCGCCCGAAATCACTCGCCGCACTCATGTCTGAAATCCATAGAGGCTTTCCCGCTTCCCAACTGCGCCCGGGCAGTCCGGAGCCGAGTTCAAAGCGCAGTTGACGGCCGGCTTTTTCGAATTGGTTGTAATTACCCGGCGGAAACTGCCAGGATTCGACGGCGATCAGCTCCGCTGACCAGTGATCGAACATCCATATTTGACCGAATTCGTATTCGAGAAATTCACAGAGCAACTTCAGAATTCCAACATTGGCCTCTTTCTGCCCTTCGGCTTCGGTGAGTACTCGCGATACCAGATACTGCATCTGGGTTCGCGACTTGGCTCTTTGACGCTCAATACAGTGAGTGAGAATGCGTTCCAAGGCGGCCGCATTCAGCCGACTTTTCACCAGGTAATCTTGCGCACCGGCCCTTACTGTTTCGAGTGATTCCGACTCGTTGTAAAGAGAACTGATAACCAACACGGGTGTCTCTGGCACTCTTGCCTGTATTTGTTGAAGGGTTGTAATTCCGCCACCGCCGGGGGTCTCAAGGTCAATAAGCAGTACATCGAAATGCTTGCTGGCCAGAATTTCAAGCGCTTGCGGAATCGTTTCCGCAGTCTGCACGACGAACAGCACAGTCTTGGTACCGGCGAGCTTTTGGCGTAAATCCGTCGCCTCGCTGGAATTCGCATCGACTAGCAGGACCCGAACTAAGTGGGCCATCGAGATAACCTCGTTGCTCTTATTTCGCGACTTGGGCCAGGTTTTCCCATGAAGCGTTTACGTCACTAATGGGTAGACGTACATGGAATGTCGTCCCTTTGCCCGGTTCTGTTTCAAACGTTAGCGTTCCCCCGTGCTTCTCCACCACGATTGCTCGCGCCAATGCCAAGCCCTGCCCAGATCCCTTGCCGACTTCCTTCGTGGTAAAGAAGGGATCGAAGATTTTTTCATGGATAGCTTTCGGAATTCCGGTACCCGTGTCCGAGATGGATATTTCCACCCAGCTACCAATCTGCCGGGTGTGCACCCGAATCCGGCCCTTCTGCCCGGAATCCTTGACTACATCTCCGATCGCATGAGCAGCGTTAATCAAGAGATTGAGAAAAACCTGATTCAAATCGCCAAGGTGGCAGATCACAGGAGGCAGGTCGGCATAAACAGTTTCCACTTCGGCCACGTACTTGAGCTCATTTCTGGCCACTATCAGGGTGCTTTCTACAGCTCGATTGAGGTCTGCCGCTCTTTTTTCCAAGTGCTGATTCACATGCGAGAATTCCTTCATGGCGCGTACAATTTTTGCGACACGATCGATGCCCTGAAGCGCTTGCTCGAGGGCTTTGGGGATCTCCGTCAGCGAGTATTCCCAATCGGATTCGACCCGAGCCAATTCTGCGGCGTGTACGAGTTCATCGCTGGCGCTGCCCTTCCGCACTGCCACATAAATAGCTTCGTATCTATCCAGCAACTGTCTCAGTCCACCAAATGCGTTTTGCAAGAACCGCGCGTTGTCCCCCACAAATTGGATTGGCGTATTGATTTCGTGAGCGATCCCAGCGGCGAGGGCTCCCACGGCCTCCAACTTCTGGGCATGCCTGAGTTCCACTTCCATCTGTTTCCGGTCGGAAATATCAAGCGCAGCCATAAGCACGGCTGACTGTCGCGCAAATGTAACGGCATGGGAACTGATCTCGACGTCCATCACACGGCCGTCTTTCCTTCGGTGCTGCCCGCAATGTGCCGAGCCATGCAGATTCGTGGGATTCAGTCTTGCACTAACAACGTACGATTCCGCTTCGTCTGGCTGAATATCCGCGATAGACATTTCCAGGAATTCGGCGTGGGAATAGCCGTAATTCCTGACCGCAATGTCGTTGACCTCAAGGAAGCGCCCGGTCTTCAGATCGTACAGCCAGACTGGAATTGGCGTGGTCATGAAAATTTGGCGAAATTGCTCTTCACTGGCACGCAAAGCCTCCTCAGCATGCTCGCGGTCTGAAATTTCCTTGTGAAGCGCTTCATTAAGGAGTTGTAATGCATACGTGCGTTCCGCGACTCTTCGCTCCAATTCGGTTCGGGATTCTGAGAGCGTTTGCCAAAGCCGGCGCGACGCCCCTATGAGCACAATCAGGGAAGCGATCGCCACACCGCATATAAGTGCAAGTCCGTTCGCGCTCACGTTTGTTCAGGTCAGACCACTGCAAACGTAACTACGGGTTTCCGTTCGGCCCGTATCGAAACAAATCGTCAATTTGAAAGAAAAGGTTTAGAGGGCAGGAAGGCGCCTATCGCGAATTTCGCTATATCCCAGGCGCCTGATCGCGAAGACACCACGAATTCACACTTTGCGAATGAGCGGGATTGATACATCTTTTAGTGGCTATGAACCATCTGCAACTTCTTCTGTATCGTCATCAAACCGGTTACGACCGCAGAGGAAACAGATGAAAATTCGCTTTTGGCCCCGATTGCCGTTTCTTCAATTACCTTCTCACCTGCGTCTGCCCGTCGGACGACATCCGCAGCGACTTGGTGAAAGCGGGAATGATCGGCGCAAAGTTTTGCGAACTCGGGCATTGCGGAGTGCTTTTTCTTTTCACTTTGCAACCATTTGCCCAAGGCACATCTATCGTCAGCGGCGACCTCCATTGGTTTGAGGCTTTGATCTGGCTTCATAAGATAGGATTTAAGTTTCATCTTCCAAGCGGAATGTGCGGAAACAGCTTCTTCAAAGTCCATTATTGTCTCCTTCGGGTGTATCCGCGCTGGAATGTGATCCCATAGCGGCGCGTCGCCAATGAATCGGCATACCTCGCGGCAACTTGAGTCACCTCTTGCGCTGTGAAACGGATTCAGTATGCCGGAAGGGAAACCTATGGGTCATTCAGTCTGGTACATCGAAACTGATTCGTTCCGATTGAAAGCCATGGGTGCGCACAGCGCCATAAATGACTCCCAAAACAATCCATACGGTGCCGGCAACCTTCGCCGGACGACTGAGGTTCAGCCAGATGAAAAAGCAGATACAAAATCCTATGACAGGCGCAACGAAGTTCAGCAGACGTTTCTCAGGATCGCGCAAGAAGTAGTGAAAGAATGCCGCTGCGTTCACGCCCATAAATGCAATAAACGCACCAAAATTCAGCAATTCGACGCCACGCTCGTAACTCAAGACAAATGCCCCTATAAGGGCAATCGCGCCAATCAGAATCACATTGTTCATCGGTATGTGCCGCTTCGGCTCAATAACGCCGAAGAATTCCCGTGGTACCGCACCGCTTCGGCCCATCCCATAAAGCAACCTTGCGGCAGCTAGCTGGGCCCCCATGCCAGATCCGACATTTGCGATCAGCATCGTAAAATTCAGCAAATGAAACAGGAAAAATCCGCCCGCTTGGCGTGCTACCAAAGGGAACGCAGATTCGACCATCTCGGCCGGAAAGGGTTTCGGACCCCACACTAATTGCGCGGCATACACCTCGAGCGCGGATAACAGTCCGGTCACAACGCATACCAAGACCGTGGCTCTAAGGACGTTCCGCTCGGGATCTTTGGCTTCTTCGGACAAGGTCGAGATCGCATCAAATCCGATGTAGGTAAGCACGGCGATTGACGTTCCGCGAAATACACCGGAGTAGCTGAATGTCTTCGGATTGTAGAAAGGCTGAGCGAAGAATGCCGGCCCGAACTGGTGAAGTCCCCAAACGAATCGCGCGGCAAAAAAGAAAAAGATTGCCACCACAATCATCATTCCCGCCGCCATGGCGTCGTTAATCTTTGCCGAGGTCTTTATCGCGCGGAGATTCAATATTGTGAATGCCGCCGCAAACACAACTGCGAGCACGCCGTATGGAACGCCCGGAAGAATATTTTGTGCGAGCTTGCTGCAAATTACCGTGCATACGAGAGGGTTCAGAATGTAGTCCATCACCATCGCCCACCCGGTCACATACCCGAGGACGGGATGGATTTCGCGCCCAACGTACGTGTACGCTGAACCTGCACTGGGGTAGGCACACGCCATTTTCCCGTAGCTGATGGCAGTGAAGAGCATGGCCACCATTGCAATTAGAATCGTGGTGACAACGTGGCCGCCTGCTTCATTGTTAACAATGCCAAAAATCCCCATGGGTGCAATCGGCTGAACGATGACAATGCCGATGATGACCAAGTCCCGTAAGCTCAGTACCCGATTCAGGTGCGAGGACGAGGGCGCTGTCGGGTGCCCGGTGCTCTTACAAATTTCTGTGCCAACGGTTTCACCGTTCGTCACCGCTTGCCACCGATCTCTTCCGACAACGAAATCGTCTGCGATTTGACGTTCCACCCGGATAAGCGGAGCTCCGCGCCAGGGCCGAGCGAGTCCGGACTTAAAAACTGCGCGGTGATCTCGCGTGATTCCCCTGGCATCAATTCGACATAATTGTCCTGCCACAAGACCGGCAGGATTTCCGATTCGTCATTTTTGCGTGCGATGCCAAGATGTAATTGAAAAGCCAATTGCTTTCCCGGGTTTACGAGCTTTACATGCACTGCGGGGCCTTCGACCCCACCTGTTATCTCCGTTGAGGCATCAATAGGGACGGCGCCCGGAAGACTTTGCAACGCTCCGAAGTCCTCATAGCTTGAGGCAGGGGTGTAGCGATAGGTTGTTTTGTCCCAGTCGTAGACCGTCGACTTTGCTGAAATCCAATAGAAGTTAGTGCTCAATTTCCTTCCTTCCGCATCATCCAGCGTCAGTCTTACGAAATGAACCGGCGAGCCATCCTCAAATGCGCCGACGGGTACCGCCAGAACTCGTGTCACCCCGTCGGACGCAACATCTACGTGCTTTTGCTGTGAGAAACGCTCGTGCAAACCCAGATCGTAGATTTCCACTGTCGCGGTAAGACCTGAGACGTCCTCGTAACGGCTGTTCACTACTTCAACGCTGTGGTCGTCGTAGGAATACATGACGTGGAGCGGCTCGCAAGCTTTCTTTGCACCAAAGTATCCGCCGGCCGGCTGCAAGTAATAGTCGTAAAGATGCCAAATCATTGACGGCCAGGCGTTGTTCAGCATCCACTGAATAATTCCTGTCGATTCGTATTTGTTGCGAGAGTAGGCCTCAAACATCGCCCGTTCGCTGTCGTAGGCCATGGCTTGTGCCTTGCGTTCGTAGTCCGCGATGTCACTAGAAGGTCCGTAAATCCGGCCCATAGCATCCTGAACATGATTTAGATCCCTGAATCCCAGCAGGCCCGCATGGTAGTTCCATTCGACGCTTCCCGGCTGTAGCGCCTCGGTGGGCAACATCTTTTTCAGGGAGGCGACCAGCGGAATCGAAGGTCCCCCGGATGTTTCAGTAATAAAGCCGTGCGCGCCGCCATATCGCGGATTGGCTGTTAGCCAATAGTCGGGCGGTAACGTAATCGTAGGGGCCCGTCATTTTGACTCCGGATGGTCCGGTAACAGTCGTGGCTTTCGCGGAAGCGGACGAGAGATATGGATCGCTCCAATCGGCTTCTTTCAGCACTTCGATATACGCCTTCTCAACGCTCGCTGGCGGAGGATTATCGCTGCCGTTCAGCCACGCGAGCATGCTGGGATGGCTCCGCATCCTCATAACCTGGGAATGCAGCGACGCCGTCGCGATTGCCAGATCCTCGGGCTTCCATTTCTCCCACTTTTCCCAGTAATCGCAACAACTCCATCCGGCCATCACGAGTATTCCCTGCTCGTCGGCCAGATTGAAGAATTCTTCCGTCTCCATCTTCCCTTCCAGGCGGATCGCGTTCAAATTCAAATCGCGAATCAGGCGGAATTCAGTTTTCATCCGCGCTTCCGATTCTCGCAACAACATGTCGGGCGCCCATCCGGCGCCACGAATCAGCAATCGTTCGCCATTGACCGTGAAGATGCGATGGCCATTACCGTCCACCTCTGAATCAATCTCCCGGATTCCGAATCGCACGTTGGCCGAATCCGAAATTTCGTCTCCTTGCACAAATTCGAGTGACAACTCGTAAAGATTCGGCGCACCCATTTGCGCCGGCCACCAGACTTTTGGATGAACGACCCGAAGCTGAAGGAACTCGCTGGGTGAAAAACGTACGGTCCTCGACTCGCCCGGTGCGAGCGTGACGGTCTGTTCGAAATTGATTTGCTCGACGGTTCCTTTCAAGCTGCCAGTTTGCGGCGTCTTCGCCGAATTTCGTAACTCGGCCTCCACCGTCAGGTCGGCGCTTTCCAAAGAGCCCGGCACAAAATGCGTGACCACTTGCGGGTTTCGAATCGTGACTGGACCGCTTAGCTGTAAGTACACACCGCGCCATAGGCCCATGTCCTTATCGGGTGGCGCAGGATTCCAGTCCACCCAGTTGATTCCCAGGTCGTTTTCGGTCTGCGCGAATGTCTCCACAGCCAGAACGTTGTCCTGGCCAGGGCTCGCGACCGTAGTAGACACGTCAAATTCATATGTTCTATATGCGCCCGCGACTTCACCGGGTGTTGCGATTCGCCGTCCGTTGAGCCAAATATTTGCCCGGTTATTGATTCCTTCGAAATTCAGCCAAACACGCTTACGATCGGAATTCGTTGGCAGCCGAAATTCCGTGCGATACCACCAGGAGCACCTGAACGGACTGTTCTTGGGCATGGCAAGCACTGAGAAATTTTCATAGGGTGGATAGGTTGTGCCAGGAATGGAACGCAAATTAGTTCCGAAGTAGGGATCGGGATACGTACCGTCAGCGACCAAAGCTGCAACCACCGTCGATGGCACCGTTACGGCATGCCATCCCGCAGTTTGAAATTTCTGCTGTGAGATCTGCGAACCACGCGCCTTTATGCTGCAGGAAGACTGCAGCATCCAGCCAGTATGCAGTTCAAGTCGCGAAGGTTCCGTGGAATTCGACTGCGGGGAAGGAAAAGAATAAACTGGGGAAGCAACTAAAGCTGCCAAAGCTGCCGCCAACCAAAAACCAATCAGGGGAAGGGGCCGCGGTTTCAGTTCACATGTCATTGGACCGCCATTTGGCCTGTCCCCGTGGCGCTATAACCTTTCCGAATCAGTCCGTCGCTAGCGATCAGATAGGCGGGATCTGCGAAGCATCCCATCCGCCGCCAATGGCTTTTATCAATAGCACGCTTGCGCTCATACGGCGAATCAGAATGTCGAGGGCGGTCACTTCGTCCGTCAACGCGGCGCTTTGTGCAGTGGTAACTTCCAGATAATTGGTCACGCCTCCGCGATACCTGGTAGTGGACAGATCGAGGGACCGCTGCGCAGCCATAACGGCGGCATCCTCGGTGTTTGCCTCTTCTTGCAAAATACGCAGCGCCGCCAAGTTGTCTTCCACTTCCTGAAAAGCCGTCAGCACAGTTTGGCGATAATTATCGACCGACTTGTCATACAACGCGCGGGCTTGTTCGCTAACCCCTCTCCGCTGCCCGCCGTCGAAAATCAACTCGGAAGCTTGTCCCGCCAATGTCCAAAATCCACTCGCCCCTTGTAGAAATGTTCCGAGCGCGCCGCTTTCGAACCCGCCACCAGCGAGCAATGTCACATTCGGATAATACGCGCTTTTAGCGACGCCGATTTGTGCATTGGCTTCTTGCACTCGCCTTTCGGCGGCGGCAATGTCGGGTCTGCGCTCCAGAAGATCGGACGGCACTCCCGGTGGCACCGGTGGGGGCGGCGTTTGCAGCGAGAGCGGTGGAAGAGTAAACGTGGAAGCCACCTTGCCAACCAAAACGGCGATGGCGTGTTCGTATGCCGCACGGTTCACCGCCACATCTATGGCCTCGGCCCGGGTGGTCTCAAGTTGCGTTTGCGCCTGGGCCACATCCACGGCCGTGGCCACTCCGCCCTGGTAGCGCGTCTGCGTCAGTTCCAGGGCCTTCTGATAGGAATCGACTGTTGAGTTCAGCAATTTTTCCTGTGCGTCCAGCCCTCGCAGCTCGAAATAGTCCACCGCCAGTTCAGCCTGCAAGCTCAGTTGCACGTTGGCCAGATCGGCTGCTGTCGCTTGCGCTTCCGAGCGGTTGGCCTCCACCAACCGACGCACGCGGCCCCATAAATCTGGTTCGTAGGAAACGTCCACCGGGATTTGATAATCCTGGTAATAGAGATTCGTGGTGCCGAGGGGCCGGTTGTAGGATTCGCTCTGGTGACTTGCCGATACGCCGCCAGTTACGTTCGGATAAGACTGGCTACGCGCAATGCGGACGTCTGCGCGCGCGGCGGCAAACTGGGCTTGCTCGGCCTTGAGCGTCTGGTTTGAAACCGAGATCTGTTCTTCCAGGTCGTTTAGCTGCGGATCTTCGTAAATCTGCCACCATTTGCCTTTAGAGATTTCGTCACTGGGCTGGGCCTCTTTGAAATTTTGCGGAGTTTCCTTATATGCGGCAGGCGCTTCCGCACTAGGCCGCGTGTAATTGGGGCCCACCGTGCACCCACCCATCGCAATCAATCCCAGTCCAAGAGCGACCCTCAGGGTGCAAAATCGGCGGTTAAACTGTCCTTTCACTATGATCATTAACCTGCTTATCCCCTCGTTCTTTGGATGAAAACGAAAATCCGACCTAAAGGGCCAGATGACGCCGCTATCTTCGTCGCCGCGGCGACGGAATTTCTTGTTTGCTGGTCGTTCGATTCTGAAAGTTGTCACTGCTCCGGGGGTGGCGCCGCAGCGCTGGCAGGTGCCAGGCGAACCTTTTCGCCAGAAACCAGTGAATCCGACGGGTTCACAATGACCCAATCACTAGGCTTGATCCCGGTCACAACTTCAATTTCGCTGCCGAAATCGTGCCCTACTGTTACATTTCGCAATTCGGCGTGATCACCTTCGACGGCGGCTACCTGCAGACCCTCAGACCGGAAAAGCATCGCGCTCACGGGCAGAATGACCGTGCTTGCTCCCGACGGCACTTTCAAGTGCACCTGTGCATACGCACCCGGCAGCAATTCACCAGTCGGATTGTCGACGTCCACTTCAACAAGCAGGGTTCGTGACGCAACATCGATCGAGTTCGAGGTTCGTACAAGTTTTCCTACAAAACGCTTGCCGGGAAACTCCTCCAAGGTTAGATCGCCCGTCAATCCGGGTGCGGCAGCTTGCGAATATTCTTGCGGGACGTTGATAAAGACGCGCACCGTCTTGATCTCAGCGATGTGAAACAGCTCGGTTGCGGGCGCACCAGCACCGGAGTTAATCAGGTGCCCGATATCAGTGTTTCGTGCGGTAATGATCCCATCGAACGGTGCATATATCTTCTCGAACGACTGCAGCTCCTCGAGGCGTTTCACGTTCGATTGTGCTGAGGAGACCATCGCCTTCTTGGCCGCGAAATCCCCGACTGCGTTGTCGACGTCCTGCTTTGAAACAGCTTCGGTCTTGGCCAGGTCCTGATAGCGCGTCGCCGTGATTTCGGACAGGCGGGCATTCGCTTGGGCCGTGTTTAAGTCCGCCTTTGCCTGGTCGAGTTGTTGGTCGACTTCCGGTGTCTCAATCTCCGCCAGCAATTGGCCTTGTTTTACGTGCGTTCCAATATCTGCGTACCATTTTTGCAGATATCCATTCGTACGCGCGTATATCGGCGAGTCGATGAAAGCCTGGATGGTTCCCGGTAAAACGATTTCGGTTTGCGGAGCACCTAGCTTGGGATGAATGGCCACCACAGTGGGTATAGCCAAATCATAGGTTTCTGTCTTGAGAGCGGCCTTGGCCTTTTCCCGCGGCACAATTCCCGCAATCACCACGGCAGCAACGACCAGGAGCGCTACGATGGCGACCCAAATCCCGCGGCTAGATCGAGGTCTCGCCCCTACTGGAGACATCTCCCCTTCTGAATTCACCTTAACTTCTTCCGTTTCAATCATGGATTTCCGGACAATCGACTCAAACCATTAGACGTACGGCTGTAGCCTAAGTTTCAGACAGATGCCGGAGGTGCGTCCAACTCCTTGCTCTCACCGCCGTGCACAAAACTGAAGAATACCGGGACAAAAAAGAGGGTTGCGACGGTAGCAAATATGAGGCCCCCAATCACTGCCCTTCCCAATGGAGCATTTTGCTCACCGCCTTCGCCTAACCCTAATGACATTGGCAACATACCAATAATCATAGCAAGTGCGGTCATCAACACAGGGCGAAATCGGGTATAGCCAGCTTCCAGAGCAGCCTCTGCGGATGTCTTTCCAGCCTCGAGCCGTTCTTTCGAGAAGCTCACCACCAAAATGCTATTGGCGGTCGCCACTCCCATGCACATGATAGCGCCTGTCAAAGCAGGAACGCTGATCGTCGTCCGAGTTACAAAGAGTATCCAGACGATTCCCGCCAACGCGGCCGGCAGCGCCATTAAGATAATGAAGGGATCGAGCCAACTCTGAAAGTTCACAACGATCAGCAGGTACACCAGCAGGATCGAAAATGCCAAGCCGATAAGCAATCCAATGTACGACGCCTTCATCGTCTGCATCTGCCCGCGGACCATTATCTGCGATCCTTGGGGCAGGCCCTTACGCGCTCCGTCGATAATGCGATTCATATCTTGCGTCACACCACCAAAATCACGCCCATCCACCGAACCATAAATGTCGATCACCGGCTCAATATCATAGTGCGACACCACACCCATTTCCCCACTGCGCGTGATGGACGCCACCCCCGCCAAAATCTGCTGAGGCTGGTTTGCTGAACCGGCATTTGCGGGAGCGATAGGAATATTGGCCAGGTCCTGGAGCGAATTGATTCGATACTGTGGGGCCTGTGTGGCAATGGTGTAGCTCACGCCCGTCTTCGGATCGACCCAAAACGACGGCGATGTTTGAAAACTTCCGCTCAGCGTTACCAGCAAATTGTTCGCGACGTCCTTTTGCGTGAATCCAACCTGACTTGCCTTGGTGCGATCCACATCGATGTGCAGTTTCGGATAATTGAATGGTTGCTGGATGCGCAGATCTACGGCCCCTGGGACGAATTTCAATTGATTCATCAATTTTTCAGCGAAAGTGCGATTGGCATCCAGTTTACGTCCTACCACCTGGATATCGATCGGCGCGGGCAGTCCGAAGTTCAAAATTTGGCTGACGATATCAACGGAGAGATTGTAAAAAGTCACTCCGGGAAAGTCCTCGCCAAGTTTCTGCCGAAGTTCTCGCACATATTCATTGGTAGGACGATGTTTCCCCGTGAGTTCCACTTGAATATCCGCGTCTTCCGGCCCGATGGGAGCAGAATTCGAATAAGCCAGGTTCACCCCGCTATAAGGCAGGCCAATGTTGTCAATGATTCCCCCCAATTCTTCCGGCGGAATCACCCTGCGGATTTCCTGGTCCACTCGCCCGCACAGGTCCGCCGTGTCTTCGATTCGAGTGCCCGTCGGAGCACGCAAGTGCAACTTGAACTCACCGCTATCGACAGACGGGAAAAAGTCCTGGCCGATGAAAGGCACCAACGCAAACGACAATATGCAGATCGGGAAGAAGCACGCCACGAACAACTTGCGATGACGGATCGACGCTTCCAGTAAGCCCCGATAACGTTCCCGGAAACCCTCAAACTTGTGCTCGAAGCGGGCTTGCATCCTTACGAACGGATTTCGCGAAGGCTTCGCTCCGCTGTGATGGCCGCCTTCGCCCGTCTGTGCCACGAGCAAAAACCTCGCCATGGTGGGCACGAGCGTTCTGGAAAGGAGGTAGGAGGCGAGCATTGCAAATACCACCGCCTCCGCCAGCGGCACGAACAGGTATTTCGCCACGCCAGACAAGAAGAACATTGGAACGAAAACAATGCAGATCGAAAGGGTCGATACGAGCGCCGGCACGGCGATTTGCGATGCTCCGTCGAGAATGGCTTGGATAATTTCCTTTCCCTGGTCAATGTTCCGGTTAATGTTCTCGACTTCCACCGTCGCGTCGTCTACAAGAATTCCGACGGCCAGGGCCAAACCGCCAAGCGTCATGATGTTGATCGTTTCACCCAGGGCCGCCAGCACGAGGAGCGAAACCAGCACCGACAAAGGAATGGATACGGCAATAATCAACGTGCTCCGCCAGCTACCCAGGAACACCAGAATCATCAGACCCGTTAGGACAGCGGCGATCACACCCTCTCGAATCACACCATCGATGGAAGCTCGCACAAAGATCGACTGGTCTGCGAGAAAATGCCCCTGTATTTTGTAAGGTACGTCCGCCAAAATTTTCGGCAGTTCTTCCTTTACGCTGTCGATGATGTTCAAGGTTGAGGTTTTCCCGGATTTCAGCACCGACATCAGCACCGAACGATCGCCGTTTACACGGACAATATTCGTTTGGGGCGGAAACCCATCGCGCACGTACGCCACATCCCGGACATAAATTGTTGTGCCGTTCACCGTGCGGATCGGCAGATCATTCAGCTCGCTCACGCGCTGCGGCGATTCGTTCAAGTCGACCTGATATTCATACGGGCCGATTTTTGCGGTCCCCGCCGGAAGAATGAGGTTTTGCGAGCTCACCGCGTTCACAACGTCGTTCGCCGATAGCCCTTTGGCCTGCAACTCCTGCGTGTTCAAATCGACTTCGATCTGACGTTGCTTTCCACCGTAAGCATTTGGCAGTACCGCGCCATGAACGGTCACGAGACCCGGGCGAATGAAACTGGTTCCGGTATCGTAAAGTTGCTGTTCTGTCAGACCTGTGCCAGAAAGCGCCACCTGAAGAATTGGCACGGTTGATGCATTGTACGAAAACAGGTATGGGGGTGTAGTTCCTGGCGGATCGGTCCGCAGAGCCGATTGCGCCACCGCGGTGATTTCGGCCATCGCTGCGGTGACATCGGCGCCCTGCTGGAAGAAAACCTTCACGATGGCAATGCCCGTAAGCGATTGCGACTCGATATGCTCGATGTCATTGACCGTTGTAGTGATCGACCGTTCGAACCCGTAAATGATGCGGTCGGACATGTCTTGCGGCGACAAACCTGTATAACCCCAGATGATGGCCACAACTGGAATGTCAATGTTCGGGAAAATATCGACCGGGGTGCGTGTGATTGAAAACACACCGAGAATTAAGATCAAAATCGATGCCACTACGAATGTATAAGGGCGGCGTAACGCGAGTCGGACGATCCACATCTCAGCGCTCCAGAGGTTCCTGCGCGGAGCCCTGATAATTAACCAGGGCTTTCATTCAAACCAACCGAGGCCGTCGCGGGCCTTTATTATCGCACACCCGATCGAAATCTGAATCCCTTGCTGTGAGGCATTCGTGAGGCTCGTGCCAGAAACAGCCATAACCAGCAACCGCGTCTGCACCGTACCGCATGACCCATTCCCTCGATTGGCTTACACTGTATGCTCATCAACCGAACCTATCTGGAGCATCCGTATGAGCACTGCCATTGAAAGTGTGAATGACATCCGCTGGGACTTGAGCGTCCTGTATTCGGATATCACGGATCCGCAGCTTAATTCCGATTTGGCCGAATTCACGCAGCGCGCCAAGCGTTTTGAACTTACGTACAAGGGCCATCTCGACGAGTTGCTCGGCGCCGCGATTAGCGATTATGCCGAGATTGAAATGCTCTCGGCAAAGATCGGGTCATACCTCTTCCTGCGCGAAGCGACCGACCTCATGAACAATGAGATCAAAGCCAAACGCGCGGAGTTCCAGCGCGAAATGAGCGCTACTCAGGGACAATATCTTACGTTCTTTGAGCTGGAGCTTGCCGATCTGAGCGCCGAGTGCATCGCACATCTTTACGAAACTGATGCGGTAGTCGCCAGGCATCGCCCCTGGGTCGAACACCTGCGTTTATTCAAGTCACATTTCTTGTCCGAACCGGTGGAATCGGCGCTTACGAAGCGGTCCCCCTTCGGCTCAGGCGCCTGGGCTGAATTTTTCGACGAAACGGAAGCGGACCTGACTTTCCCGTTCCGTGGCTCGAAAAAGAATCTCACCGAACTACTCCATATACTCACAGAATCCAAAGATCCTGAAGAGCGCGCCGAGGCCATGAAAATCATCAACGACGGCTTCGCCGGGCCCTTCGCCAAATTTTCAGCGCAGACGCTTTATGTGGTGGCGGGCTCCAAAGCTATAGAGGACAGAGAGCGCGGCTACAAACACCCCATGGATTTCCGCAACAAGGTCAGCCGTATTCCCGATTCAGTGGTAAACGTGCTGCACGAGGCGGTTACCATCATCGGCGGAGACCTCACTCGCCGCTATTACAAGTTAAAAGCCAAACATCTTGGCCTTTCCACAATGCGCTGGAGCGATCGCAATGCGCCCATGCCATTTGCGGACACGTCATTCATTCCCTTTGAAGAAGGCGCCGAAATCGTTACATCGGCTTACGAGGGTTTCAGCCCCAAGCTCGCCAGGATTGTGAAGGAAATGTTCGCCGGCCGTCGCATCGACGCACCTGTTACGCGCGAAAAAAGGCATGGCGCCTTCAATTCCTCCCATGTCCTGCCAGGGGGAGAGCCCGTTTCCTTCACGCTTTTGAATTATCTCGGCAGTAATCGGGATGTGATGACATTGGCCCACGAGCTGGGACACGGAGTTCATGGCATCCTCGCGGGTGAAGCGCAAGGTCCGCTGATGTTCCATGCTCCGATTGCCTACTGCGAGACCGCCTCTGTCTTCGGCGAAATGACCACATTTACGTATCTGAAGGATCGTCTCACTCGCCTTGGAGAGACTCGTTCATTACTCGCGCTGATCATGTCCAAGATGGACAGCACTATCAACACCGTGGTCCGGCAGATCGGCTTTTCCAATTTCGAACGGAGACTTCATGGCATGGACCCCACGTACCAAACCTGGGCTCCCCCCGCTAAGCTGTCTGTAGAACAACTCGATGCCATCTGGCTGCAAACGGCGCAGGAACTTTACGGCCCTGAGGGCGACATATTCACCTACGAAAACACGAATCATTTGTGGGCCTACATTTCTCACTTTCACAGTCCGTTTTATGTCTATGGATACGCTTTTGGCGAGTTGCTTACGCAGAGTCTCTATGCGCAGCGAGAACGGCTCGGACCTCGCTTTGAGCCCCTCTATCTTGATCTGCTGCGATCGGGAGCGACCAAAGACGTTGTCGAATTGCTGGCTCCGTTCGATCTTGACCCGATGAGCGAGACTTTTTGGGCTGAAGGGATTCGCGGAAGCCTGGGGAGCCTGTTGGAACAAGCGGAGGAACTTTCCCGCGGCATGGGTGTGATCTAAATCGGCGCTAGTTCTGGGTGATTTTCAGCCGGCCAAAAACGGCCACGCCCGTCTTGGTACCAACATAGACCTTTCCATCCGCGATCATGGGTGTGATGAATTTGTTGTTCTCAAACTGGTCTCTCTCACCAGCCTGGTTGCTGTTGTACAGCTCAATGGCGAGATCATCCGACCGGTACGCATGCAAAACTGCGGGAACAGAATTCTCGACGGTCCACACAATCGCATCCGCGTCGCCATGTGCGGAAATACTCGGCGTTGTCCCGGGATAGTCGAATTTCTTCGATGTCGCCGAGGAAGGCAGGCGCGGCAGCGTTGCGTTCAAAAATCGGAACGCTCTCAAACTGTCTTTGTATGCGCCGTAATAAATGCTGCCGTCAAAATATAAAGGTGCGCCAAATTCCATTCCGCCTATCGCCCAAATGTTCCGTTCGAACACTCTCTCGCCGCCGGTATGGAACTTGCCCATGGAGTCGCGATCCACGACGTAGATGATTTGATCCTTCCCAGCTCCCACGGCCAAATGCCGCATTCTTCCCGCGACATCCTTCAAATCCGGAAGGAGAACAATACCTCCGGAACCGATATCCTCATCCTGCTCGGACTCATCCACGGTATCGTGCATCGTGAAATAATCGGTAACGCGCAACTCTCCGCCAGCGGCGGAAATCTTCACAAAAGCATTCCCGTAATCCCCGCCCGGCGGAAATCCTCTTTCATCGAGTGCTGTATCGAAGGTTCCATTTCCTGTCAGAAGATAGACATTCCCGGCTTCATCAGCAGCCGGCCCTGACCCGCTCATCCAAATCGCTCCCTCGGTTCCGTTGGGCGTGAGATTCAGCACGCCCGCTTGACGTAGCGTTGCGCTGTCGTAAGCGATCACCCAACTCGTATAGGGGCTCACGTCGCAGTGCGAGGACCAGGTGGTATAGATCAATCCGTTTGAAAGGAGCAGGGCCGCTCGTTCTTTGAACCTTCCACCGTCGAAAGTTAGAACTCCGTTCCTGCTACCGGCACCACGGCCGGGGTACGAAGCAGCAATCGTGGCCGGGCTATTGCGGAATTCTTCGCCGGTAGCAAGATCGAGGCTGTGAAGTCGCTGAAAATAATGTCCGTCTCGCCTCTTAGACATCGCTACGACGTAGACTGCGCCGTGAGCCCCGGCCTTTAGATTGATTACCGGGGTTGCAGTGATCCCTATTTCCGGCGTCACCTGCTGGCACCCGTGATCGTCGCTCGTGGTTTCGTCGCCGGGCAGCAAGGAAACTTTCCAGAGCAACTCATAGCTCTCCGCATCGAATTCGTAAACAAGGTCATGCTCGGTCGCTACCACGACGACCTTTCGATGCACACCCCGCACGACGAGATCGGAGACGTACAAGGGTTCAGCGTCTACCAAGCCAGTGACAGGTAAAAATCCAATTTTGCCGAAATTGGATGAGTTTACGTTCGATGGCGCTAACGACGTTTCGCGCAGATACTGGCCGGTCCGAAAATTGTCGTTGTGATAAGTGAGGACGTCTTGCCCGTTATCAACCGACGCAGGCAGGCGAGCGGTTATGCGTTCATCCGGCCGTATCTCTTCTGCGCTGTCTTCGCTGTGCCCACCCGTTATATTCCACAGCGCGAGTAAGGCAATCAGCAGAAGAATGGGAATACCGATTCGCCGGAGGAAAATCATGCCGAAACCGTCATACTCGAAACAATGTAAGGGTTCCACGCGGAGGTCGAAAGGACATATTGAGTGGCTCGCGAATCCATCTGCTACCCGCCCAGCCTAGGACGACGGGAATTACGAACCGGTTTCAGCGGCGGCGGGTGTTTCGCTTCGAACAGTGGACCTTGCCGGCTTTTTCGAACGATTGGAGATCCACTCTCCAACTCGCCACAAAAGGAGAATTCCTACCAATACGGCGTACTGCAGAGGTTTGTGTATGTCGGATTTCACCAGCCAAAAATAATGGATCACGCCCAGGATCGCGGTAACGTAGATCAGGCGATGCAAAAGTTGCCAGCGCTTCCCACCGAGACGCCGGATCCAACCCGCAGTGGAGGTAACAGCCAGGGGGATGAGCAACATGAATCCCGCAAAGCCCACAGTAATGAATCGACGCTTCTGCACATCCTTCCACATCTCCGGCCAGTTGAAAAACTTATCTAAGCCAATCCAGGTAGAGAAGTGAAGACATACGTAGAAAAAAGCAAACAGGCCCAGCATACGGCGGTAGCGAATCAGCAGGGGCTGACGGAGCAATTTTCGCAAGGGAGTAATCGCCAGCGTAATAATGAGGAATCGCATCGTCCAATCGCCGGTGGTATGGGTGATGAACTCGATTGGATTTGCGGTCAGTTCATTGTGAAATCCGCGCCAGAGCAAGATGCCGAGTGGCACAAGGCAAGCTATGAACACGGCAACCTTGGTCCACTTGCTGATGAGAATGGCCTTTATCACTGGATACCTTAAAAATTTTTCCGCAGGTCCATACCCTTGTACATGCTGGCTACCTGATCACCATATCCGTTGAACATCAAGGTGGCCAGAGGCCGATCGAAGAATCCTCCTCCAAGCCTATGCTCATGCGCCTGGCTCCAACGCGGATGGTCCACTTGCGGATTTACATTTGAATAAAAACCATATTCGTGGGAATTCTCGAGATTCCACGTCGTCGGGGGCTGCTCCTTCACGAAACGAATCTTCACGATCGATTTGATGCTCTTGAATCCATATTTCCACGGAATAATGATTCGCACCGGAGCGCCGTCCTGGTTCGGCAGCGTCTCGCCGTACATGCCCACGCAAAGCAAAGTGAGCGGGTGCATCGCTTCGTCCAGCCTAAGCCCCTCCACGTAAGGCAGTTGGATACCGGCTTCCCGCCATAGCGGCATCTGTTTCTTGTCAAAATAGGTTTCAAAGGCCACATATTTTGCTGCAGGAGTCGGCTCGGCCGTTTTTAGAATCGTACTCAGCGAATACCCAATCCACGGCACTACAATCGACCACGCTTCCACACAACGGTGGCGGTAGATGCGCTCCTCGAGTGGCGCCAGCTTCATGATTTCGTCCATGCTGAATTTACGAGGCTCTTTCACTTCTCCCTCAATAGAAACCGACCAAGGAGTCGTGACAAAATTTCGCGAATTTTTAGCTGGATCAGCCTTATCCGTCCCGAACTCGTAATAATTGTTGTAGTGGGTCACGTCCTCCTGAGGAGTGACCTTTTCCTGAATAGCGTCTTTGCTGTACGGGCCGTGAGTCAAATTGTCAATTTTTACCGGCATCGAACCTACCGGCCCCGCAGCCGCTACGAGCCACGGATACTTTTTGTAGGCTTCCACGGCTCCTGTAGTGGCCAACAATCCCAGCAAAAAGTTACGTCTCCCCATATAGAGAGTTTTGGGAGTTACGTCCGCGTACGTTAAGTCATTCTTTTTCTTGATGAGCATCTCGCTTTACCTCCATCAAGGCTTATATTCAATAATACGCCGCAAATCACAATTTGGATGCTTTCCAGGATGTGCAGGGCGACGGGATAACCACCAGGATCACCTCAAACACAACCCACGCGTCTTTGATGCAAGTAGCGCTACTTCGTCGCTAATTCTTGCAGCAATGCGTGGCGAACTTCTTCCTGCTGGTTCCGCGGAAGCTTCGCCCCTTGTGAGGTCAGGTAAAAAACATCGATGGCCATTTGGCCTTCGGTTTCGATGAGCGCGATTTCTATATTGCAATTTTGGTGGGCGAACTGCGAACTGATGCGATGAAGTAGGCCAGGCTGATCTTGCGTGATGACTTCCACAAGCGTGCTGTGTGGCGAACATTCGTCATCAATTTCAATTTTGGTTTCGACTCTCACCTTCGGCACGGCGTTCTTTTCTGACCGCATACGGTCGCGGAGCATCCGTTCCAAATCCGCCTTGCCAACAACCACGTCGTGAATGCTCGTTTTGAAGCGCTCCCATTCCGGGAGGTTCAGTTCAAGGGTGCGGAACCGATCCGTGAAGAAAAAAGTATCCACTACGATTCTGGCGCGATTGGAGAATGCCGCTGCTTTCACAATGTTCATGCCCCAGGCTGCGAGAGTTCCGGCCATTTTAGAAAACAAGAAGGGACGATCGACCGTCACCAGCGTCAACTCGTACCAATGCCGCCCACGAGTCAGCGCAAGCTGCACCGGATCCTCTTCAAGCCGGTTGGCCATGTCCATCTGGCCCAAAACCTCACTCGCCGTTTGCGTTTGCAAATACCGGCGTGGCAGTCCATCGAGAAAGCTTTCGAGTCTTCTTCCGGCCGCTGGCGCCAATGTGCGCAGATGGTCGAGAACTTCATCTTGTTCGTCAACGTGCAGCCGCTCATCCACCGTCCGAAGCATGTGATTGGCAGTGCCGATATAAAGCTGCCAGATATTCTCAGCTTTCCACGGGGTGAGGGCCTCGGGATTCACCGCCTTGATATCGGCATAAGTAAGAAGACAAAGCATTTTCAGCCGTTCTGGAGTTTCGACTTTTTCGGCGAACTGGTGAATCGTTCCGGGGTCGAAGATGTCGCGCCGCAAAGTGGCGCTCAGCTCCATGTGCCGGTTTATCAGAAACAGCACGGTCTCGCGATCCGGCGCGTCAAGATCGAGTCGGTCTAAACACCCGCCAGCAATTTCAACACTCGCTACCACGTGATTATCCGTTTTCGCTGCTTTGCCGGTATCGTGCAACAGCAGCGCCAAATAGAGTAAATCCGGCTGCTCCAGTTCATCGAGCAGCTCCGCATAGCGCTGATCCCAATTGGAATGTGATTGCCGCAACTTGTGCAGATTGTCGATGGCCAAGAAGGTGTGCTCATCCACGGTAAGACGGTGCGAGTAATCGCGGATCACCAGCGCGTCGATGCCCTCAAGCTCCGGCAGCAAAAGCGTAAGCAAACGGGAAGAATGCATCGCGCGCAGAGCCTCCGCCGCATGCGGTGCGATCAGAATTTCCTGAAGGTAATGCCAGAGCTCACTTCCGGTTGGCGGATCGGAGCCCAGCACGGCGATCACTTCCTCCATCTGATGTTCCGCGGTGGAGCTCAGGGCCAGCCCATGGCGGGCCATGAAGCGGAACAACCGGAGAGGAAGACCGGGATCGGTCAACGACTCGGGGCGCTGAAAAAAAATTCGCCCGTCGACAACGGAAAACTCTGAATTCGAAAGTCTCGAGCGCAAATTCTGAAATTGGCGGTACAACGAAGCTCGCGCAGCCGGAAATTCATCAAGGAGTTGGGCGGCTACCCGGTGAACGTGGCGCGCATGACTGAAATAAATTCGCATCCAATCCGAAGCGGTCGGAACTTCGGCGCCACAAATACCGATCTTCAGGCTGGCCGCCTCATCCTGGGCTGCCCACGCCAGCGTGTTGTCATCGCGCCCGCTTCGAAAATGCAGGAAGCAGCGAACCGACATCAAGAAACGAAGCGCTTCTTCAAAAGGCTGGCGAATCGGAGCGGGCAGAAGCTCGGCCTCATCGGGCCACTTTCCTTTTTCTTCGATGGCCGAAATCAGGGCCAGCCAGCAAGCAAGATTGTAGTCGCGTAGCCCGCCCGGCCCGTCCTTTATATTTGGTTCGAGATGAAAAACCGTGTCTCCGAACTTGTTGTATCTCTCACGCGTCAGATCCGAGAGGCGCTGCACGATCAGCCGCGATTCGCGGGCGATGAGCTTGGGAATCAACTTATCGTGCAATCGGGCGAAAAGCTGCCGGTCGCCTGCCAGGTAGCGGCAATCCAGCAGTGAAATCGAGAACTCCACATTGTTCGGGTCGAATTTTTCGCATTCAGCAAGCGTTCGCGTCGCCGGGCTCAGCTTCAGCCGCAGGTCCCACAGCTCCTGCGAGAAAGCTCGTGTCGCGTCCTTGAATTTCTTTTCGGTGTCGCCGCCGGCGTGCAGAAAGAGCAGATCGATATCCGAAAATGGGAAAAGCCATCGTCTACCGAAGCCGCCCAACGCTATCAACACAAAATTGCGCGGCCCTTCGGGTTCCCCAGAAATTAATTGACCCCATAGACGACGAGCGATGGACTCGACCAGCGTCGTGCGCGCCAGGACCGCGGCTCGTCCGTCTCGCGACGCAGCAAATTCGCCCTGGATTCGGGAAGATTCTCCGGAATAGAGCTCTTTGAGTTCGCTCCCCAATGTAGATCCCGTAGCCATATAAATCGAATGGATGCCCAATTCGAAAGGCATTTCCGAACCACAACAGTATACATTTCAAGGCCTTTTTCCTAATCAAGGCCTTGAATCAGGTCTATTTGTACTTATGAGCGGATTTGCTCCGGACTTATTGCTAATGGGCGGACGAAAATCAGCTAATTCGCATGTTCGCAGGCCTAGAGGGCGGTATCGCCTCTCTCATCGTTGCGAATTCGTATCGCGTCGTCAACTTTGGATAGGAAGATTTTTCCGTCACCGATCTTGCCGGTACGGGCAGCCGCCACAATGGCGTCGATGGCCTTTTCGACCATGTCATCCCGCAGCACCATCTCAATTTTGATCTTGGGAATCAGGTCGACGGTATATTCCCGGCCACGGTAGAATTCGGTGTGGCCCTTTTGGCGGCCATGGCCCCGGCCCTCAAGCACCGTCATTCCCTCCACTCCAATCTCATGCAGGGCGTCTTTCACAGCGTCCAGCTTAGCAGTTTGAATAATGGCTTCGACTTTTGTCATTGTCGCTTTTCTCGATTTCCCTATCTCTTATAGTAGGCGGAACAGCGTTAGGCGCTACTATGCAGAAGTTTCCCAGTAGTACCCTTCTTCACCGTGTTGCGAAAGATCGAGTCCCTGAGCTTCATGCTCCTCGGTAACTCGCAGTCCAATCGTAACATCTACGATTTTTAAGATAATCAGAGTCCCCACAATGGCCAAGGACCACGCCATGGCTATTCCAACAAATTGGTTAAAGATCTGGTGCCAATTTCCCTCAATAAGCCCCGAAGGCAAAACTTTTCCTGTGCTGTTTTTGAAAATGGGATTGATTGCGCTCGACGCGAATATCCCTGTTAGGATGGCCCCGATTGTTCCTCCGGCGCCGTGAACACCAAAGGCGTCAAGAGAGTCATCATAGTTGAATCGCGCCTTCACTCTGGTAACCATCCAAAAACAAAACGCGCCGGCAATTAGCCCGATCGCAATCGCCGACATCGGCGATACGAACCCCGACGCCGGCGTGATGGCCACAAGACCGGCCACAGCCCCTGAAATCGCTCCGAGCGCGCTCGGCTTCCCTCTGTCTATCCATTCCAGACCACTCCATCCAATAACCGCAGCGGACGCGCCAAAGTGCGTGGCGACGAATGCGCTGGTGGCCAGGCCGCCCGCGGCAAGTGCGCTGCCGGCATTGAATCCAAACCATCCCACCCATAAAAGACATGCGCCAATGAAACTGATTACCACGCTATGCGGCGGCATTGCCTCTTTAGGATACCCAAGCCGCTTGCCGAGATACAGCGCGCAAACCAGCGCGGAAACTCCCGACGTGATGTGCACCACTGTGCCACCAGCAAAATCCAGCGTCGGAAAGCGGCCACCAAGCGCTGCATTGAGAAATCCTCCCTTGCCCCAAACCATATGGGCCATGGGATCGTAAATGAACAACGACCAAAGAATTAAGTAGGCCAGCATGGCGCTGAATTTCATACGCTCCGCAAATGCGCCGGTGATGAGAGCCGGTGTAATAATGGCGAACATCAGTTGAAAAACCATGTATGTCTGAGCCGGAATGGTCGCGGCGTAAGCGGCATCGGGCTGTAATCCCACTCCACGGAGCAGCACGTTATGAAAGCTGCCGATGAAACTGCTCCCTTCGCCAAAAGCCAGGCTATAACCAACTAACGCCCACAAAATGCTTATGACCGCCATCATGGCAAAGCTCTGCATCATGGTTGACAGCACATTTTTCTTGCGCACTAAACCGCCATAGAAAAGAGCCAACCCGGGCCCGGTCATCAACAAAACCAGCGCCGAACTGGTCAACATCCAGGCGTTGTCGCCGGACATGCTGGCGCGATCTACTGCCTGTTCAACCGCGGAAACCTGCTTCGCGCCGCTGGCGGCCACCACCAAAGCCGCAGGAGCTAAAGGAGCGTCACGAAAATTTCCTGCTGTCGCTATCGCAGGGAAACACGAGCACACCAAAACCATCACCAGCACACGACACTTGATCTCTCTTCTCATCTAATCTGGCTTCTCCGTCGGCCCGCCGAGAAACCTTCGTATTTTGCGAGGCCACCTCTTGGAATTTAAGTTGTGCAGAGAGTCCGCTAACTCCAGTCGGCAGTGGAGCTCCCGACCAGCAGCGCATTATACACACATGGCCGTATATAAAAAGTGAGGAAGAAGCTCCGTCAAATGCGGTTTCCGATGCGGAGGTATCACTGGTACGGCAGCGCAGTTTTGAGATTGCAATCTTCGCTGACCGGAACGCCGAGAGTCACAAACGGAGGCGGCGTTTTGTCTTCACTGGCCCGGGGATCAAACGGCAGCATCCAACGTGACGATTTGTTCTACGAATGCTGATAGCCCGTGGGATGTTGTTTCCGCCATTCCCATTGCGAGCGCAGAATTCCGGCGAGATCATACTTCGGACTCCAGCCCAATACTGTCTGCGCCTTCTTTGCGTCCGCTACCAAACGAGCCGGATCCCCGGGGCGCGGCGCGTCCATGCGCATGCGAATCTTGTTCCCAGTCGCATCCTCGGCCGCACGGATCACTTCCAGCACTGAATAACCGTGGCCCGTTCCCAAATTGATGAAATCGGACTTTCCGCCTGTGCGGAGATAGTGCAGCGCCTGAATGTGCGCATCGGCGAGATCAACCACATGCACGTAGTCGCGGATACACGTGCCGTCAGGTGTGGGGTAGTCTTGGCCAAAAACTGCGACTTCGGATGCTGACCCTGAAGCTGCGGAAAGCACATTGGGCACCAAGTGCGACTCCGGTTCGTGGAATTCTCCGCGGGTTTCAGTGGCGCCAGCGGCATTGAAGTAGCGCAAAGCCACAAATTTCAATCCGTAGGCCTGGTCGTAGCTCTCAAGCAAACGCTCCATCATGAACTTGGACCATCCGTAAGGGTTTTTGGGCCATTGGCGACATGTCTCAGAAATGGGCATCTGATCGGGCTCACCGTAGGTGGCGCAAGTGGAAGAAAAGACAAATCGCTTGATGCCCGCTTTCAGCAAAGAGTTCATGAACGAAACTCCCTGCTGAACGTTATTCTCAAAATATCTGGCCGGCTCAGAGACCGATTCACCCACATAGGCAAGCGCAGCGAAATGCACACACTCCTCGATCTTGTGCTCGCGCGCAATTCGCGCGATCAGTTCCGCGTCTCCCACCCGCCCTTGGTAAAAAGGCACATCCTTCTCAAGCGATTCGCGGTGTCCTCGATAAAGATCATCAAGCACCACGACTTCTTCGCCTTTTGCTCGCAAACGTTCGACTGTTACACCCCCGATATAGCCCGCCCCACCTGTTACGAGTATCTTCATCGTTCTCCGTTTTGTGTTGAGCTTTGGCGCCTGGTTTACTCCATTATGCCCGCGCCTGGCTCAACTGCGTTTCCCTGGAAGCTGTTTGGAAACGGAAAGATAAACAACTGTAAATGGTCAGCTTGCAGGCTGGCCCTTCAAAGCGCTCAGATATGTTTCGCTTAATCTTCGCCGTGCTCTCCTTGACGATTGAATTACTGATGCAATGCATAGATTCTTTCCGTGGTACGCGGGACGACGCCGCTTGCTAAAGTACGCGCATGGCCGCCATTTCCTCGCCAGTCGTGCGTCCCGGTCTGTTTGAAGGGTACGACACAGGGGACTTCTACGATGAGATGTTCATCACGCCCGAACATCCAAGGCCTCAATACTCCAAGCTCTTCCAAAAATTGGGAGCGATGGCGCCAAGTCAGTTCGAGGAGCGTCGACGCCTCGCGGATCTCTCTTTCCTGATTCAGGGGATTACCTTCACTGTCTACAGTGACGGCCAGGGCACCGAACGGCTTTTCCCTTTCGACTTGATTCCCCGCATCATTCCGCACTCGGAATGGGATCACATCGAGCGCGGTCTTTCGCAGCGCGTGGTGGCGCTGAATTTATTTCTGCAGGACGTCTACGGCAAGCAGTGCATTTTCAATGACCGCAAGATTTCGCGCTCGCTCGTCTACTCCTGCCCCCATTTTCGGCGCGAAGTGATCGGGATTGAAGTCCCGCGTGGCATTTACACGCATGTTTGCGGCATTGATCTTGTGCGCGATTCCAAAACGGGCGAGTTCTGTGTGCTCGAGGACAATGTGCGTACCCCAAGCGGAATTTCCTATGTTCTTGAGAACCGCTTGGTGATGACCCGCACCTTCCCCGATGCGTTTCAGGCCGCCGAGGTCCTCCCCGTTCATCATTACCCGCACGAATTGGCGCGCATCCTCCGCAGCCTTTCGCCCCGCGGCGAAGACGACGCCGAAATCGTCGTGCTCACGCCAGGTATCTACAACAGCGCTTATTTCGAGCACAGCTTTCTCGCTCAGCAGATGGGTATCGAGCTGGTCGAAGGTCGCGATCTGATCGTTGATGGTGGCATCGTCTACATGAAAACGATTCACGGACTGAAGCGGGTAGACGTGATCTACCGCCGCGTCGACGATGACTTTCTCGACTCGCTCACCTTCCGCTCCGATTCCATTCTTGGCGTACCCGGGTTGATGGCGGCCTATCGCGCGGGCAATGTTGCTCTCGCAAACGCCGTGGGCAATGGCGTAGCCGACGACAAAGCTATCTACGCCTATGTTCCAGAATTCATCCGCTATTACCTGGGCGAAGAACCCATTCTGAAAAGCGTCGACACATATATTTGCGCCAAGACAGAAGACCTTGAATACGTGCTCAGCCATCTGCCGGAACTGGTGGTGAAGGCTGTCGGCGAGTCGGGCGGATACGGCATGTTGATCGGACCAGCTTCCGATGCGAAAAAGATCGATGATTTCCGCGAGCGCATTCGCGCCAACCCTCGAAACTATATCGCTCAGCCGGTGGTCGGCCTTTCCCGTGTTCCCTCGTACGATCCGGCGACCAAAACCGTGGGCGGTCGCCACGTGGATTTGCGCCCTTACTGTCTCTACGATGGGAAGAAAGTCACCATTGTTCCCGGCGGGCTCACCCGCGTGGCCCTGCAGCGCGGATCGCTGGTCGTAAATTCCTCCCAGGGTGGCGGCAGCAAAGACACTTGGGTGCTGCGGGGCGAAGAGTAATGCTCTCACGCATAGCGGAATCGCTTTTCTGGCTGGCGCGCTACATCGAGCGCGCCGAAGGCACCGCGCGCATTCTCGACGTGAATTACCACATGCTGCTCGAACAATCCCAGCAATCCTATCGCTTGCGCTGGGAACCTCTGATCATCATGGCCGGCGAAGAAAACCGTTTTCGGACCTGTTACGGAGAAGCGAACGCCGAAAATGTTTTCGATTTTCTTGCGTTTCGTCAGGACAACCCCAGTTCGATCGTCCAGTGCATTGCCAAGGCGCGAGAAAACGCCCGCACCATCCGCGACCGCATCTCTCGAGAAATGTGGGAGGACATCAACGGCCTCTACCACAAAATTTCGCGCTTCAACTCACAGGACGAGATCGCCGCCGGGCCCCACCGTTTTTGCGACGAAATAAAATTCGGCGCTCATCGCTTTCACGGCGTCACCGACGCCACCATGCCTCACGACGAAGGGTGGCAGTTCCTTCGCGTTGGATGGTCGCTCGAGCGCGCGGAGATGACCGCTCGCTTGGTCGATGTTCAGTATCAGAATTTACTCGAAGAGCTTCCCGTGGCAGGCGGATCAGACAATCACCAATGGATGGCCGTTTTGCGTTCCGTGGGCGCTTTCGAAGCCTATCACCGCCAATATCACTCCACGATCGAACCGGAAAAAGTGGCCGAGATGCTGATTCTGCATCCGCTGCATCCGCGCTCGATTCGTTTCAGCCTCGCGGAAGTCCAATCGGGCTTGCGTGCTGTTAGCGGAACGGAACGAGGCTCTTACGCGAACGAAGCTGAGCGTCTGGCGGGAAGAGTCGTGGAGCGGCTTAGCTATGACAAGGTCGGCGAAATCTTCAAGCAGGGACTTCACAGTTATCTGGGCGATTTGCTGCGGATGTGCGGTTCTATGGGCGACGATATCGCCAGAACCTATTTCTACTACGCGGTGGTGGCATGAACCGATTCAGACTCGTTCACACAACTGAGTTTCATTACGACGGTCCCGTTTCCGAAAGCTACAACGAGGTCCGTCTCAGGCCGCTTCACGACGAAAAACAAAGTTGTCTCTCGTTTCGCCTCACTACCACGCCGAGCTCGCGCGGTGTGGCCTATCGCGACGCCTATGGCAATTGGGTACACCAGTTTAATGTTCTTCCAGAGCACCGCCGGCTGAAGGTCGAAGCCGAATCCGTCGTCTTGTCGCATGAATCGTCCGAGCCGGCTGTCGAGTCGCAAAGCCTTTCCGAATTCGACGCAAAGGGCGACCAGCTTGAAGAGGAATATTTCGACTTCATAGCCCCCACCGGTTACGTCCCTCATTTAAATGATCTCAAACCGCTGCTGAAGGATTCAGAAGCCGCGAGCGATCACACGGTCTGCGGTTTTGCACGTGCCGCCTCCAATCTGATCTACGAGCGATTCAATTACGTAAAGGGCGCTACCCACGTTCATTCTTCTATCGAAGATTCGCTGTCGAAATGCGCCGGTGTTTGTCAGGACTTTGCGCATATGCTCTTGGGCGTCATGCGCATGCGCGGACTGCCCGCCCGTTATGTTTCCGGCTACCTGGTTCCTGGCGGGGAAAACGGCAAGGATTCAAAGCAGGAAGAAGTGATTGGCGGGCAAGCTTCACACGCTTGGGCCGAAGTTTTCATTCCCAACCAAGGCTGGACCGGGTTTGATCCGACCATCGGCAAACCGGTTGGTCTGCGGCACGTCCGCGTTGCTTACGGACGCGACTATGGAGATGTGGCGCCGGTGCGCGGTGTCTACAGGGGCCGCGCAGGCCAGCGATTGTCAGTCGACGTTTGCGTCCGTCCAGTCTTGGATGATGCAGGGAATGAGCAGCTTTCCGAAATGACGACGGCTCCGGTGGCAGCGCCTCCAATAATTCAGCGGCCACAACAGCCCGCCCAGCAGCAGCAACAACAGCAATAGAAATTTTGAGCGGGCCTCAAGTCCTGCTACTGCACTCGTTCGTGGTGGTAACCGGCCGCATCCAGCGCTGCCTTGATTTCCGCGATGTGCTCCGGCCCGCGCGTTTCCATGGTGATGTCGATAACCGTATCGCCCAGCACCACCCCGTAATAGGCCCGGTCATGCCGGGTTTCAATGATATTGGCCTTTTGATCGGCAATCACGCTTGCCAACCTCTGCAGCGCGCCAGGATGGTCCGGTAAATGGATGCGGATTCGCCACAAGCGGCCATCCTTCACTAGACCGCGCTCGATAATTCGCGAGAGCAGCGTTACGTCGATATTCCCGCCGCTGATGAGGACGCCGACTTTCTTTCCTTGCAGCGCCACCTTCTTGTTGAGCATCGCTGCCGCGCCGACCGCACCCGCGCCCTCGGTCAGCGTCTTTTCTTTTTCGAGCAGCACGAGGATTGCATTGGCTATCTCTTCGTCGTCAACGGTAACCACTTCATCCACATATTTTTCCGCGAGCGGAAACGTGATTTCGCCCGCGCGGCGGACAGCGATACCGTCAGCGATGGTTTTTCCGGCCGGGACGGTTACCAACCTGTGCTTTTCCATGGCCGCCTTCAGCGGCGCCAGCTTCGAAGTCTCAACGCCAATCACCTTGATCTTTGGATTGGTCTCTTTGATCGCGCAGCCAACGCCGGCGATCAAACCGCCACCACCCACCGGAATAATCACCGCATCAAGATCGCGTTGTACCTCGAGCATTTCCAGTCCGATGGTCCCCTGCCCCGCGATTACCGCTTCGTCGTCAAAAGGGTGAATGAACGTCAATCCGCGCTGGTGGCACCGGCGCATGGCTTCGTGGCAGGCTTCATCATAATTCGCGCCGACAAGCACTACCTCCGCTCCATAACCGCGCGTAGCGGAGACTTTGGTGATCGGCGTGGTCAGCGGCATGCAAATTTCAGCCGTAATGCCACGTTTTGTCGCATGATAGGCGACGGCCTGCGCATGATTACCTGCGGAAGCCGCGATCACGCCTCGCCGCTTCTCATCCTCGCTGAGCAGAAGAATTTTGTTCAGAGCGCCGCGTTCTTTGAACGCGCCGGTCATTTGCAGATTATCCAGCTTGAAAAAAATCGAGTTCCCGGTCAGTTGCGAGAACGTTTCAGAGCGCACGAACGGCGAAAGATAGATGGAATCGCGGATTCGCTCACGAGCTTCGCGAATGGCTTGAATGGTCAGCAAAGGAACTCTCCTGCGTCTTTCGAGCGCACCATTGTATCCGCAATTCCCACGACAGAGGCCTTTCTTGAGAGGGTGATTGCCTGCAAAGCACCGACAAACGGTTTCAGTGAGCGCCGGGATTCAGGCCGAAGGCACGCGATTCGAATTCAAGCGAGGCGGGAAAATGTTCTGCGAAATAGGTCCAGTCGTGTCCGCCGGGATAGAGATTGAATTCGTGCGGAATTTTCTTTTTCAGCAGAAGATCGTGGAATGCCTGCGCTCCCGCATCGAAACCGAACCTGTCTTCGGTCCCACAATCGAAATAGATTTTCATTCCCTGTGGACGCGAACCATTTTCCACCAGCGTAAAAGGATTCTCCCTGTTCCAGAATGCTCGGTCAAAAGGCGATCCAAAAGCGTTCCCCATCAAGCGCGCCAGAACGTCCGACTGAGGATTCGAAACCTGCATATCCGGCAACTTGGCCACAAGAGCGGCACTGTGAACGCTTACCGATCCGAAAAGCTGGGGATATCGGAATGCAAATCTCAGCGCGCCGTACCCGCCCATCGAGATTCCGCTGATGCCGCGGTCATGCCGGTCGGCCCGAATTCGATAATGGCTTTCGATAAAAGGTAAAAACTCCCGGATAAAAAAATCCTCGTAACGGACTTTCCCGTCCCGTGAATTGATGTAAAAAGTACGGTCGGCGCTGGGAGTCACGATGAGAAATTCGCCGATGCGCTTCTCTTCCCAAAGGTTCTCGATCAAGTTCCAGCCCCCGGCGTCGAGTAACGTCTGCGAATTCTCTCCGAGTCCATGAAGGAAATAGAGCACGGGGAACTTTTGCTGCTTTTCAGCGTCGTAGCCGGGCGGCAAAAAAACGCAGTAGGAAACGGGATGACCAAGAATCTTGCTCGGGGCTGAACGGCATTCGGTGCGCCCCGCTACCGCCGCTGGCTCCGCAGCAGTTGAGCTTGAGACTGCCGCCAACAGTAAAAACAGAGATAGAAGAATCCAGCGCCTACTCATACCGCAGCGCCTCGACAGGATTGAGGCGCGCGGCACGCGAAGCAGGATATAGCCCAGCCACCAGGCTCACGGCGATGGAAAACGCAATCGCCGAAACAATCATCCACCACGGAATGGATGACACTGTGAGCGGAGGCAAACCTTGCCGTCGCAAATACGTGTTCGTGGCGAAGTTCATCCCAAATCCGATGAGTGCACCGATGATCACGCCGAGAAATCCACCGATTAGCCCCATCACCCCTGCTTCCACAAAAAAAAGCCGGCGAATGTCGCTATCTGCGGCCCCCAGTGCTTTCAAAACCCCAATTTCGCGCCGCCGCTCGAGGATGGCCATCACCAGCGTATTGATGATCCCGAGCGAAGCCACGATCAATGCCAGGCTGCCGAAAATTCCCATGAGCAGGTCAAAAACCGCGAATACCTGGCGCAGATTGTTGGCAGCATCGAGCAGGGAAAATGTCGCAAAACCCAGGGTCTTGATGGAATCTTCCACATCCTTCACCAGGGCCGGACTTTTCACGCGCACCGTCAAACTCTGATACGCATTTCTCCCGGGACGCGCACCAAGCATCGTCCTGAAATCATTGGTTTGGGCCACTCGCAATTTCTCGGCAACCTGCAAAGGGATGAGAACGCGCCCGCGGCCAACGCCTCCGAATCCGCTCGCGGGTTCCGTTTCAACGATTCCCACGATCCGCAATTTCTCTTCGCGCGGAACCACCGAAAATCCGCTGGATAGAGCGCTTTCTCCGGTATTTCGCGAATTTGCGCTGGAATCGGCGGCTTCCGGATCGGCACTCAGCGATTGGCGTTCTGCATAGCGCAGCACCAAGTCTTTTCCGAGTAAGGTGCTCGGTTGCGGAGAAAGCTGCCGGGCAAATTCAATTTGCAGAATCGCTTCGTCCGCGCCGGGGCCGGAAAAAAACTTGCCGGTCATCCCATCGTACGCGCTACTGGTCCGCGCCGATTCCGGCACCCCCGCAACAATGGTGGAGTACGGTGTCCCGTCGAAACGGATCTCGGTGGGAAATCGGATCTCTGGATAAACTTCAACTACGTTGGGCAAGTGCTCCAGATCTTTTCTGGCGTCCTCATCGAGGGGTCCAGCCGCGACAAGGTTTGCAGAACTGTCCTGCTGCGGGCGGCCAAAACCACGGAAATTTGTGCGTGGCGCAACGATGATCGCATCGAATAAACCCGACCGCGACAGCCGCTGGCTGGCCAATTCCTGCAATCCCACGCCGAGCGACAGCATCGCTACGAGCGACGCTACGCCGACCCCGATCCCTAGCGTGGTCAGCGAATTCCGCAAGAGTGCCTCGCGCAGATTGCGCCACGCGAGTTCGGTCAGGTCGCGAAACTTCAAGCTCTCACTCCGTCGCTCACAAGCTTTCCGTCTTTCATCAGTATCATTCGATGCGCAAAACGCTCTGCGCGAGGCTGCTCATGCGTCACCATAACGATGGTCATGCCCAGCGATTCGTTAATTTCCTTTAGCAAGTTCATGATTTCGTCGCCCGTGGCGCTATCCAGATTACCCGTCGGCTCATCGGCCAGCAGAATTGTCGGCCGGTTCACCAGCGCTCGCGCCAATGCCGCCCGCTGCTGCTCTCCCCCGGACATTTCGCTGGGGCGGTGTGTTAGCCGCGCTCCCAGCTTTACGCGCTTGATCGCTTCATCAACTCGCGCAGCTCTTTCCCCGCGTTCCACACCCGCAAGACGTAAAGGCAGCTCGACATTTTCCTCGAGGGTCATGCGCGGAAGCAGGTTGAAGGCCTGAAACACCATGCCAACGGTGTGGCTGCGATGTTGTGCCAGTTCGCCGGAGTTCATATCCGCAAGATTCCGCTCGTGAGCATAAATCCCGCCGGATGTTGGACGGTCAAGACCCGCGATCAGATTGAGCAACGTGGATTTTCCTGAGCCTGAACTGCCAAGCAGCGCCACGAATTCACCGCGCTGAATCGAAATCGATACATCGTCTACAGCGCGCACCACGGCGTCGCCCATCTGGTAGTGGCGCGTCACGTGTTCGGCTTGGATTGCAGCGTTGTTATCAGCTAAAGACATGGAGGCACCACTATTCTATTACGCGCGGGCGCAGTACCAAATTTCACCAGAGATTGGATTCTCGATGACGGATGCGGGGGATAAAGAATGTCTTGCTCGTCTGCTTCAGTTCGGCGTGTCAGGGCCCCATCATTTTGTCATAGGCGGTAAACCGTTGCGGCCTTGCCCTTATAGAAACCCGATTCCGCGCCCCGCCAAGCCCACAGAAAACCACAAGACCAACGCCACAATTCCGGCTGCGCGACGCTCTGCGTCCGAGAACCGCTCCTCTTCGTGTGTCACCTTGCGAAAAATGGTGAAATGATAGGTGAGCGCCAAAAGCAGGCAAATCATTTTCACTCGAAACGGAATGCTGTCGTAGCACTTGAAAGCTTCTGAGGCAAATAAGAGCCAGCCGCTCGGCACCACGAAGCAAAGGGCACCGATTGTCCATGGCGAAAGCTGACTGGCCAGTTCGGGAATTGTCTGCTTCCTCATGATCACGCCGAACAGCCGCAGGCTCATCATGAATATCGTCCCAAGCAGCAGTGCCAGAGCAAGAAGGTGAAAAGTCTCTACAACCGGAAAAAGCCAGCGCGAATTTCGAATCGCCACCGCCGCCGCTGTCTGATCTGACCATTCGAAGATGGGGAGAAAAAGCTTCATGGGCCCAAGGGTTTTGCTCTCTAAAACTAAAACCGATAGGCCATATTGCGGCCAGCAGTAACGACGCCTATCCAAAGCACCAATGACAATCCGCCGATAATCCGCACCGGGACAGGCGGAGCCGGCAATTCGTCCCACTCGCCCATGTGCGGAAAGAAGCTGAACTGGTAAAAAAGCGCGTTCGCCCCAGCAAGGAGCAGCAACACCATCTTAATGCGGAAGAAAACGCTCGCGTAGCACTTCATCGGCAGCGATGCAAACAGCAGGATACCCGTAATGAACATGAGCGCAAATCCACCCAGCGCCCAGGGAAGTAATTGCTTCGAAACCTCGGAAATCGGCTGCTTTTTCAGTGCGACGCCAACGAGCCGCAAATCGACGAGCGCGATGGTACCGATGGACACGGCCAGCGCGAGAACGTGAATGGTCTCAATCGCCGGGAACAACCAAAGCGATTCGCGTATTCCGGTACTGAAGGCTGTATCTTGCAGCCATTGGCAGAAATTTAACAGTGGTGCCGTGTTCAAGTGGACTATTTCTTGGTCTTTGCTCCGGAGGCCGGCCCCGTTCCTGGCGTCGTCTGGACTTCCGCAGCTTTACCGGCCGACCTCATCCGGATCTTGTTCGTGAAAGCATTTTCTTCGGCCCACACGCAGAAGAGCTCTTCCATATAGGCATCTTTGGGTGGCAGCAGCTTGAAAATCTTGGTATCCCCGATCCAGGTCTGCGTATAAGCCTTCGGGTCGTCGACAATAAGCTGCATCGTTAGCGTATCGTGATCGACGCGCTTGTACCGCTCGATCAGGTGCAGTTGATCGCTGTGCGGATCGCCGAAAAAGTCGATCCAATTTTTGTTCTCGTTAAACCCGACCGTGTCCACTACGAAGGTGTCGCCCTCCCACCAGCCAATCGAATCCCCCATGTAAGTCGGCTCCAGATCCTTTGGATGCTGCCGGCCATCCGTCCAAATTTGCCGGTAGGCGTGTTCCCGTTCAAAGAACATGAACACGCGGTCGGGCATCTGTACGATCTCATGCGGCTGTGGGTAAAACATCACGCGTGGGATGCCTGTGGGAACGCACTCTGTGATCGGGTCGTTCCCGGCAATGCTGGCCTTTGGCCCATACTCCGGGCGCGCTTCCGCGTAGCGCGCCTTGCCCCATTCGGTCATGGGAGGAGGTGTTTTGCTGATCGTCGCGTAAATTCCCTGACCTTCCACTCCGCGATTAAAGAAGTCCCACATTCCCGAGAGATCGTGTGGATCGAAAGGGGCATTCGAGGGAGTTTTTGGAGGTGCCTGAGCCGTCGCGACGGAACTGAACAATAAGCCCGCCGCTGCCACTATTAAGCACGCCGTGAATCGATTTCGCACGAGCACCTCCTTGGTCCGACGCACCTCGAACTAACTTTCTTGGCCAGACCCGCAATATGGCTGCTTTCAGTATCACAACGGGGAACCCAGCACAAGCGCGCCGTGCAGGAAGCATCGACGGCGGCCATCAGTGGCGGGGTACCCGCAACTGTGGCACACTCAATTGTTCGCGTGAAAATCTTTAAGGTGCTGCATCGAAGCAGATCGTTCGAGGGCACCCCCAACACAAACAGACCAAATGGACCCGCAGTACATCCGTAACTTCTGCATTATCGCGCACATCGACCACGGTAAATCCACTCTGGCCGATCGCCTGCTCGAACTCACCGGCGCGCTTAGCCAGCGTGAAATGTCCGCGCAGGTGCTCGATTCGATGGATCTCGAGCGCGAGCGCGGAATCACCATCAAAGCGAAGAGTATCCGCCTGCACTATACCGCGAGGAACGGGAGCGAGTATCAACTCAACCTTATCGACACACCCGGGCACGTCGACTTTTCCTACGAAGTTTCGCGGGCGTTATCTGCCTGCGAAGGTGCGCTTCTGGTGGTCGACGCGAGTCAAGGAGTAGAAGCTCAAACAGTTGCAAACGCCTTTCTGGCGTCCCGGCACAATCTCACCATCGTTCCCGTGATCAACAAGATTGATTTACCCGCGGCGCAACCGGAGTTCGTCAAAGAGCAAATTGAAAGCGTTTTGGCCATTCCGGCAGATGAGGCGCTGCCGATCAGCGCAAAAAGCGGTCTAGGCGTTGCGGACGTCCTGGAAGCCATCGTAAAGCACGTTCCGCCTCCCAAAGGCTCAGCCGACGCCCCTCTTCAGGCCCTTATTTTTGACTCCTGGTTTGATCCTTTTCGCGGAGCGGTGGTTTTGGTGCGCGTCATGGCCGGACGCGTTACTCCGCGAACGAAGATTCGGCTTTGTGCCAACAATGAAGTTTACGAAGTTGAGAATCTAGGCGCGCTGACGCCCAAGCCCGTCGTACTTGACGAACTCGCGGCCGGCGATGTCGGTTTCATCATTGCCAACATCAAACGCGTAGCGGACGCCCGCGTGGGCGATACGGTTATCGCGGCAGACCAGCCCGCGCCTCCACTCCCTGGGTTTGAAGCCATCAAGCCCATGGTGTTCGCCGGGCTCTATCCCGTCAACGCAACCGATTACGAATTGCTGCGCGATGCCCTCGGAAAGCTGCAGCTCAATGACGCCGCCTTTTTCTATGAGCCTGAGAGCTCCGTGGCGCTCGGATTCGGCTTTCGTTGCGGGTTCCTGGGCCTGCTGCACATGGAAATCGTTCAGGAGCGGCTCGAGCGCGAATTCAACATTGACCTGATCACCACCGCCCCGAGCGTCGAATTTCGGATCACGACTACGGCCGATGAAGTAATCCTTGTCGACAACCCCACAAAATTCCCGCCGCCGACTTCGATCAAGAAAATCGAAGAGCCCATCTTGACCGCCATGATCATTACCTCGGAAGAGTCCTTGGGCGGAATTCTGACCCTTTGTGAGGAAAAGCGCGGAGTGCAGAAGAATTTCGAATACCTCTCGCCCACCCGCGTAATGCTGACCTACGAAATGCCGCTGAACGAAATCGTTCTCGATTTTTACGATCGCCTGAAAAGCGTGTCTCGCGGCTATGCTTCTCTCGACTATCACCTTTCCGGCTATCGCGAATCGGACCTGGCGAAGTTGGATGTGCTGGTGGGCGGCGAGCCGGTGGACGCGCTGACCGTGATCTGCCACCGCGATCAAGCCTACGATCGAGGACGCGATCTCGTGGCGCGCTTGCGCAAGCTGATTCCGCGCCAGATGTTCGAAGTACCGCTGCAGGCGGCCATCGGTAGCCGCATCATCGCCCGCGAAACCATCAGCGCCATTCGCAAAAACGTTCTCGCCAAGTGCTATGGTGGCGACATCAGCCGCAAACGCAAGCTGCTTGAAAAGCAAAAAGAAGGCAAAAAGCGCATGAAGCGCGTCGGCCGCGTGGACATCCCTCAGGAAGCGTTTCTGGCGGTACTCAAAGTTGCCGGGGGCGCGGACGAAGATTAATCGCCCGAGCTTTTTTTTCTTGGTTGTTTCTTCGGATAGCGCAAATCACCGGATAAACATGCAGTCGCCGTAACTATAGAAGCGGTACTGCGCGTCGACGGCATGGCGATAGGCGCGTAACACGTTTTCAGTCCCGGCAAACGCCGCCACCATCGCCAGCAGACTTGTCTGCGGCAAATGAAAATTCGTGAGCAGTTGATCGGTCACCTGAAATCTCTTCCCAGGGTAGAGAAAAATCGTCGCCTCCGCCTTGCCCGCCGTGACTTCCCCTTCGTTTTTTGCTGCCGCATCTTCCAGCGCGCGAACCACCGTGGTTCCCACCGCTAGCACCGGACGGCTTTCCTCGCGAGCCTTCGCAATCGCCACGGCCGCGGTCTCAGGAATTTCGTAGCTCTCCGCGTGGATCTTATGATCCTCGACACGTTCCGTGCGGACTGGCTCAAAGGTGCCGAGGCCCACATCCAAGGTAATTTCGGCAATTTCAATCTTGAGCTCTCGAAGGCGGTCGAGAGTGGCGGCCGAAAAGTGAAGTCCTGCCGTAGGTGCAGCCACCGCGGCTCCAGCCCTCGCGAAAACGGTCTGGTAGCGTTCCCGGTCGGCAGGTTCGTCATCGCGCTTAATGTAAGGCGGCAATGGGATGTGTCCAAGGCGATGAAGAGCTTCGTGAAAACCGTTTCGCGAGCTAAAACGCAAAACCCGCAGGCCATAATCCCCGCGGCTTTCCACTTGCGCCGACAATTCGCCGTCACCGAACTGGATTCGCTCGCCAACACCAATCTTCCGGCCAGGCCGCACCAGCGTCTCCCAGGTATCGGCGGAGAGTTGTCTAACCAGGAGCACCTCGATCTGCGCGCGAAGAAATTCGTGGCGTTCAGGATTGTGGGCACCGGCCTCGCTGGCGCGAATTCCCTCCCGGTATCCAAACAGACGCGCCGGCAACACGCGGGCGTTATTGAGCACGATCAATTCGTTCCCGTAGAGTAGATCCGGGAACTCCCGAAATTGCCGGTCTTCCCAACCGCCTGAGACACGGTTGAGAAGGAGCATGCGGGATGCGTCACGTTCTGCAAGAGGATGCTGCGCGATCCGCTCCGCGGGAAGATGAAAATCCAATTCGCTGAGATTCATTCGTTAAATTCGGCCACGTTGATTCGACGCTGCGAAGTCTGCATGACTGGCCTGGCAATCGTGAGTATGCTAAGAGAACATCTTCGCTTTCTTTGCTCGCCATACATGCGAAGCGGCTGCTGGCAGTGGCCCGACTATTCTAGCGAATCGGCCGGCCAGCGAATCTCCAAAGGCAGGAATCATGGCAGAGGGTTCGGTAGTTATCAGTCAGAGGGGTGTCGAAAGAATTCGGTTGGGGCACTTGTGGATCTACCGCAGCGACGTGCGCTCCGCCCAGGCCGAACCCGGCGCCGTGGTGCGACTCACGGACGAGCGCGGCCGCTTCCAGGGACGTGCCTTCTATAGCGACAAGTCGCAAATCGCTGTGAGACTGCTCACGCGCGAAGATCGTCCGGCTGACCGTTCGTTCTTTTCGGAGCGCCTGCAGCAGGCAATCGCCTACCGCCAGCAAATCGTCGAGAATTCAGATGCATTCCGCGTCGTCTACAGCGAAGGAGACCTGCTTCCCTCGCTGATTGTCGACCGCTATGGCGATTATCTCGTCGTGCAGACTTTGAGTCAGGGCACCGAACGTCACAAGCAGATGCTGGTCGAAATCCTGGTCGATCTGCTGGAGCCGAAGGGCATCGTTGAACGGAACGACCCGAAGGTACGGCTGCTCGAGGGACTCGACCAGCGCGTCGGCGTCGTTTATGGAGAGGTTCCGACCGACGTTTGTGTAAAAGAAAATGGCGTGGCCTTTGCCTACGATCTGCCAAAGGGGCAGAAAACGGGTTCGTTTCTCGACCAGCGCGAGAATCACGCGGCCGCTCGCGTGTATGCGGGTGGCGATGTGCTCGATTGTTTCAGCTATCAGGGTGGCTTTGCACTGACCGTTGCTGATCGCTGCGACCATGTCGAAGGTGTCGAAATGGCTCACACGGCCATCGAAGCCGCGCGGCGCAATCAGGCGCTCAATAACACCGAGAATGTCAGCTTCCGCGAGGGCAACACGTTCGACGTTTTGAAGGAATATGAGGAGGTTGGGCGCCGATTCCGCATGGTCATTCTTGACCCGCCGGCATTCGCCAAGAATCGCGATAGCCTTCCTGCAGCACACCGGGGCTACAAAGAAATCAACCTCCGCGCTCTCAAACTGCTCGAAGCGGGCGGATACCTCGTCACGTGCTCCTGTTCTTACCACATCACCGAGCCTCTCTTCCTCCAGATCGTCGCCGAGGCCGCGAACGACTCGAAGCGCAATGTGGTGGTTGTTGAGCGACGTACCCAAGCCAAAGATCACCCTATCCTGCTGACCCTACCAGAAACACACTACCTTAAGTGCTTGATAGTAAAAGTAATAGAGTAGAAAAAGCATACGTTATTCAGCGTTATTGAAGTGTCGATTAAATTACTTGACAACGATATACGCATATTTTATTATTCTGTTGCGCTAATGAAGAGCCAAAGATCTTAGGAGGACCACTGAAATGAGTATTACCCGTTGGGATCCGTTCAGGAACATTTCGACGCTGCAGGAACAAGTCAACCGATTGTTCGAGAATTCGGTTCAAAATGGCCGGAGTGACAATTCCGCCCTGACGACTTGGGCGCCGGCAGTCGACATCTATGAGACTGAGAATGAATTGGTACTGAAGGCCGACATACCCGACATGAACGAAAATGACTTGGATATTCGTGTCGAGAACAACATGCTCACGATTCGCGGTGAGCGGAAGTTCGAACAAAAGGTAAAAGAGGACAACTATCTCCGCATCGAGCGCACCTACGGTTCGTTCAGCCGAAGCTTTGGGCTCCCGAACACCGTGAACACCGAAGGCATCAAGGCGGCCTACAAGAATGGCGTTTTGACGGTCGAGTTGCCCAAGCGAGCGGAGTCAAAACCGAAGCAGGTGAAAGTCAACGTAACGAACGGCAACAACTAAGCACGTTCCCGATTGTGGAAAACGAGGGGGCCGGGACGTTTCCGGCCCCTTTCGCTTAGAAGAGCGAAAGTGAGAAGATCGAACCATGGCGCTACGAATGGACAAATTAACGGTGAAGGCCCAGGAGGCTTTGCAAGCCGCCCAAGAATTGGCGGCTCGTTCCGGCCAGCAGCAGATTGAGCCGTTGCATCTGCTGTGGGCGCTTATCGCTCAGGGCGATGGCGTGGTGCCGCCGCTGCTCGAGAAGCTGGGAACTCGTCCAACCACTCTGGCTGCCGAGGCCGAGAAACAGATTGAACGTCTGCCGAAGATCTCAGGCGTTTCCGACCAATATTTGAGTCAGGCATCGAACGATGTTCTGCAGAGGGCCTTTGACGAGGCACAGCGTCTGAAAGACGACTACGTCTCGACGGAACATATTTTGCTCGCGATTTCCGCTACCGATCGCGACGCCGCCGGGCAATTGTTGGCTCGCAATGGCGCAACTCACGACAAGATTTTGCAGGCCATGGCCAGCATCCGCGGCAGCCATCGCGTTACCTCACAGAACCCGGAAGCTACTTTCCGGGCGCTCGAGCAATACGCTCGTGACCTCACCGATCTGGCGCGCCGTGGAAAGCTCGATCCGGTCATTGGCCGCGACGAGGAAATCCGGCGTGTAATGCAGATTCTCGCCCGCCGCACCAAGAACAATCCTGTGTTGATTGGCGAGCCGGGCGTTGGCAAAACCGCCATCGTTGAAGGGCTGGCGCAGCGAATCGTTTCCGGCGATGTTCCCGAGATTCTTAAGCCCAAGCGCTTAGTGTCGCTCGATCTGGCTGCCTTGGTGGCCGGGGCAAAATACCGCGGCGAGTTCGAAGACCGCTTGAAGGCCGTCCTTAAAGAAGTCACCGAATCGGACGGACAAATCATCCTCTTCATCGACGAGTTGCATACATTGGTAGGCGCCGGGGCTGCTGAAGGCTCCATGGACGCCTCCAATATGCTGAAGCCGGCCCTGGCACGTGGAGAACTGCGTGCGATAGGCGCCACCACGCTGAACGAATACCGCAAATACATCGAGAAGGATCCCGCTCTCGAACGCCGCTTCCAGCCCGTAATGGTTGGCGAGCCCTCGGTTGAGGACACTATTGCCATTTTGCGCGGACTGAAAGAGCGCTACGAAGTGCACCATGGGGTCCGCATCAAGGATGCCGCAATCGTCGCTGCGGCCATGCTGTCCCAGCGTTACATCACCGATCGTTTTCTCCCCGATAAAGCCATTGATCTGATTGACGAAGCGGCCGCGGGCCTGCGCATGGAGATCGATTCGCTGCCCCAGGAAATTGATGAGATCGAGCGGCGCATTATGCAGCTTGAAATCGAACGCCAGGCGTTGCGAAAGGAAACCGACACACATTCGCGCGAACGCACCTCGGAAATTGAAAAAGAGCTTGCCACACTGCGCGAAAAGTCCGATGGCCTGAAGGCTCGGTGGCAAACCGAGAAGGAAGCCATCGGCCGCATCCGCAAGCTCAAAGAAAACATCGAAGCTCTGAAAATGGAAGAGCAGCGCTACGAGCGCGCCGGCGATCTCTCCCGCGTTGCGGAAATCCGCTACGGCAAGCTATCCGCCGCTGAGAAGGAACTGAAAGCGGCGCAGGACAAACTCGCCCAACTTCAGCAAAACCACCCGATGCTGAAAGAGGAAGTGGGCGAAGAGGAAATCGCCAAAATCGTCGCCAAATGGACAGGAATCCCAGTAGGGCGGCTGCTCGAGGGCGAGGTCCAGAAGCTCGTACACATGGAAGAACGCCTGCGCCAGCGCGTGGTAGGGCAAGACGAGGCGCTCGCCAGCGTGGCAAATGCAATTCGCCGCAGCCGGTCGGGTCTTAGTGACCCGAAGCGTCCCATCGGCTCCTTTTTGTTTCTGGGGCCAACCGGCGTGGGCAAGACCGAGTTGGCTCGGGCGCTCGCGGAGTTCTTGTTCGACGACGAGCACGCCATGATTCGTCTGGACATGTCCGAGTACATGGAGAAGCATTCCGTGGCGCGCATGATTGGCGCCCCTCCAGGGTATGTCGGCTATGAGGAGGGCGGCCAGCTCACCGAGCAGGTGCGGCGGCGCCCCTATTCCGTGGTTTTGCTCGATGAAATCGAGAAAGCCCATCCGGACGTCTTCAACGTGTTGCTTCAGATTCTCGAAGACGGGCGTCTAACCGATGGAAAGGGCCGCACGGTCGATTTCCGCAACACGGTGATTATCATGACGTCGAATGTGGGCTCGTCCGTGATTTTCGAGCTCGCTGGGACTGATCCGAAAAAAGCGCGCGAAGCGGCCTTGGCTGCTCTGCAGCAGATTTTCCGTCCCGAGTTCCTGAACCGCGTCGACGATATCGTTCTCTTCAAGCCCTTGGGGAAGGAACAGATCGAGCGCATCATCGAACTGCAATTGAGGAACCTGGTGCAGATACTCGCCGAACGCCAAATCACTCTGAGTCTTACTCCGGCGGCGAAAACTTTGCTGTTCCGCGAAGGCTACGATCCGGCCTATGGCGCGCGTCCCATGAAACGCGCCATCCAGCGGCTGATTCAGGATCCGCTGGCGCTGAAGATTCTCGACGGTGAAGTGCACGCCGGAGACGAAGTAACTGCGGATGCGGACCCAAGCGGCGACGCGATGAAGTTCCAACACGTGGTGAAAATAGGAGCCGCCTGAGTTCGCGGAACGACTAGGCCCATGAAAACTCTAAAGACAACGTTTCTGCTGACCCTCATGACGCTGCTCTTGCTGGCGATTGGAGAGGCTTTCGGCGGGCGCAACGGCCTCACCATTGCGCTGGTGTTCGCGGTGCTGATGAACGGTGGCGCATACTTCTTTTCCGACAAGATCGCTTTGGCATCTAGCGGCGCCCAACCCATCAGCCCGGAACAATCGCCGCGCCTGTACCAAGTGATGGAGCGGCTCTCCGCTAAAGCGAATCTGCCGATGCCTAAGCTCTATATGATTCCGCAAGCGGCCCCGAATGCCTTCGCCACCGGCAGGAATCCGACCCACGCCTCGGTTGCGGTCACACAAGGATTGATGGAGTTGATGGACGATGAGGAACTCGAAGGCGTGATCGCGCACGAGCTTTCGCATGTACGTAATTACGACATCCTGACTTCTTCCATCGCCGCGACCATTGCTGGCGCTATCACTTGGGTTGCCGAAATGGGCCGCTGGGGAATGTTCTTCGGCGGCATGGGCGGTGGACGCGATGACGATCGCGAAGGAGGCGGAATCGCGGCGATTTTGATGCTGATCCTCGCGCCTCTTGCTGCTCTGTTGCTGCAACTCGGCATTTCGCGGCAACGCGAATATCAGGCGGATGCTTCGGGCGCGAAAATGGTCGGCCATCCGTATGGCCTTATTCGCGCGCTTGAAAAATTGGGAGCTTACAACAAGCGCATTCCTATGGATATTTCTCCCTCCACGTCCGCTCTTTGCATCGTGGCACCCCTGACTGCAGGCCAAGTAATTTCCGGCCTTTTCAGCACCCATCCTCCTCTCGAAGAGCGGATCGCCGTCCTTCGCAACATGACCGTTACTCGCTAGCGCTGATTCAAAACCGTCCACCGTATCAAATGAGTAAAAATTTGTGCTCCGAACGTGCCCTTCTTGTAAGTACGCAGAAAACATGATTCCCTGCGTAAAAATTACAGGCCTGCCTCTAAGCCGGCTGTAGCGGCATTTGACTTAGCCACCGCTAACCAGCAGAAATACCAATACTTAGCCCGTCACGCCCGGGCCTCTACATTTGGCGAGACGCATGCATTCTCTTACCTCGCTGGGGGGACCCAGGAGGACACGAGAATGAACGACGAACGAAATGATGTGGTTGTGCAGGAAGCGGCTGCGCCGCGGTGGATGGGAATTGCGGTGGTTGCGCTGGCCGTAGTTTCGCTGGCAGGTCTGGGCGTAGGCTGGTCGGCCTCGAACCGCTCCAAGGCCCTCGAGCAGACATTGTCCGGCCAGAACCAGCAACTCAATCAATTCAAGCAGGGCGACGATGTATTAGGGCAGCGTCTGGCGAAAGCCGAGGATGCCAATGCTCAGCTCCAAGGCGAACTGAGTGTTGTCACCGACAAAATGAAGCTGACCCAGACCGAACTGGGCCGCGCTCGCGCCCAAGCGAAAAAGATTCGGGACGATGAGACCAAGCAAATCGTGGATCTGCAGACCAACGTGGCCGGCCAACTCGCGACCAAAGCCAGCGTCGATGACGTGAACAAGATCGGCACCGACGTGAACGGCGTTCGCACCGACCTCGATGCGACCAAGAACAACCTGCAGATGACCCGCGGCGAATTCGGCACCTTAGTCGCGAAGAACCACGACGAAATCGAAGAACTTCGCCGTTTGGGTGAGCGCGACTACTACGAATTCACCATCGACAAGAAGAATACCCGCGAGAAGGTGGGCGATCTGATGGTCGAACTCAAGAGCGTCAACCAGAAGAAGAACGTCTACACCGTCTCTCTCTACGTGGACGATTCCCGCTACGAGAAGAAGAACCGCTCGGTGAACGAGCCGATCTACTTCTTCACTCGCGGCACTCGCGCTCCGATGGAGTTCACGGTCAATTCAGTCGGTAAGGATAAAATCGCGGGCTACCTGAGCGTTCCCAAGGCTGGTTCCACACACGCGCAGGCTGCTGGCAACTAAGCTGTAGAATCGAAGCAGTAGTGCAGGCGGGCGTCCCGCAAGGGGCGCCCGTTTTGCTTTTATTCGGCTTTCTTCAAAGCGCGCATTTTCCGCGCGAGGAAACGCTTTGCCAGCGCGGGCAGCTTCTCGTGAGGCATCTTGCCCTGTTCATACAATTTCACTTTTGTCTTGGCTGTCTTGCGGCGGCGCCGTTGCCGCTTTTGAGCTACATAGCGCTTATCGTATGCCATTCACTTCCTCCCGAAATTTGGAATATCGATTGTAACGAAGACGCAACAGTATGGAAAGCTTCGCTGGGATTTGATCTGCGGATTCAGTAGCATTTCCTTTCACCCCTTCCAACATGCCCGCTATAGCCATTTACGCCAGCCGCATCCTGACTCCTCACGAGGAGCTCGGTGACGGAGTAATCATCGTCGAGGGCAGCCAGATCACTGGCGTCGGCCATCGCGATGAAATTAGGATTCCCTCCGGGGCCGATCGATTATGTCGCCAAGGGATTGACCATAGCTCCGGGGTTCGTCGACCTGCATATTCATGGCGCCGGCGGCCACGACGTTATGGAAGCCGACGAGCGCGCGCTCGATCGCATTACTTCTACCGTGGCACGATACGGAACCACGTCTCTGGTGGCCACCACGGTGACCGCCCCAATTGAAAGCACCTGCCGGAGTTTGCAGGGCATCGCGAGTTATATCCGCGCGCACGAAAAACCCGACGAAAACGGGCGTCTCGCCGCTGAAATCCTGGGCATGCATCTCGAAGGGCCCTTCATTAATCCCGTGCGTCGGGGTGTGCATCCGCAGAATGCCATCGCCGAACCCTCCATCGAGGTGCTGAACGAATTTATCGGTGCAAGCGATGGCCTCGTGAGAATTCTGACCCTCGCTCCCGAATTGCCAGGGGCGCTCCAACTGATCCAGGCGGCGGTTTCCGCCGGCCTGGTGGCGGCCATGGGCCACACGGACGCCGATTACGACCAGGCCAGAGCGGCCATCCACGCCGGCGCACGGCATGCCGTTCATACCTACAACGCCATGCGTCCCTTTTCGCACCGCGATCCCGGCATTCTCGGCGCGATCATGACCGATCCCGAAGTGACCGCCGAAATCATCGCCGACGGGGTCCATGTCGCTGTTGCCGCCATTCAGGTTTTGCTAGGCGCAAAGGGATTCGACACGGTTCTGCTGGTCAGCGACGGAATCGCGGCCACCGGCATGCGCGACGGGAATTATCGCCTGGGCGATTTCGAGGTGTCGGTGAAAGATGGCGTGGCTCGAAACTCCGAAGGCAAACTCGCCGGTAGCACTCTGACCCTTGATCGCGCGCTGAGAAACTTGGTCGCTCTTGGAGTGCCTTTGCTGGAGGCAATACGGATGGCCACGCTTCATCCCGCGCGGCGTCTTGGGCTGGGCGGCAAGAAGGGCGTTATCGCCGCGGGAGCCGACGCGGATTTAATCGCACTCACGCCAGACCTCCGCATTGCCGGGGTGATGACCCGCGGAGTAGGACTCGCGCAAGAGTCCGCTTAGCGCGGACGAGCGGGATTGAGTGGAATATTCAGCTCTTCCGATAGCTGGTAGGGATCGAAAGGGCTACACGCAAAAAATCGGCCTTCTGCTTGGATCGTGGGCACCTTCCGCCGGCCATCGTTCACGCGCATCACCAGTTCCTCGGCTTCGGGCGCCTCGTCGATATTCACTTCCCGGAAAACCACTCCGCGTTCACGCAGGAATTGTTTCGCACGCCGGCAGTCTCCACACCATTTCGTGCTATAGATCACAATCTCAGTCATTTTACTTTGGGAAGGCGCGCCAGTTCATTTCGTTGTTCGAGGCTCGGATTCACGCAGCACGCACCGCAAAACCGTTACTCGTGCGCTCCCGCAGCGCCGCTCTTGGACGCCGCCTGCAAACGCACCAGCGCTCGCTGTAGCGCCAGGGAGGCCCGCTCCCATTCCGGGTCGCTTACGTTCGTCCTCGCTACTTCGGCTTTCGCACGATCCAGCGCAGCCCGCGTCCGCGACACGTCAATTTCCTCGGCACGTTCAGAAATCTCCGCCAGCACGATCACCCGGTCTGGCAGCACTTCCGCATAACCGTCGATCACCGTCAGGTAGCGCGTATCGGAGTTGCTCCGATAGCTAAGGATTCCCATGCCAAGCTCCGTGATCAGCGGCGCGTGACCAGGCAGAACACCTAGATATCCTTCCTTGCCGGGTATCTCGACGGACTTGACAGTCTCCTGCAGCACGTGCCGCTCGGGAGTCACCACCTGAAGTTCTATGTTCTCCGGTAACATTCGGCTGCTTTCTGAATTTCTCCGTGTCTCTTCCTAGGCGACCGCCGACATCTTTTCAGCCTTCTCCTGCGCTTCTTCGATGGTACCGACCATGTAGAAGGCCTGCTCCGGCAAATCGTCGTGCTTCCCTTCCACGATCTCCTTGAAGCCCCGCACCGTATCTTCGATCTTCACGTACTTGCCTTCGATGCCGGTGAACTGCGCGGCTACGAAGAATGGCTGCGACAGGAATTTCTCGATCTTGCGGGCCCGCGCCACGGTCTGCTTGTCGTCGTCCGAAAGTTCTTCGATTCCAAGAATGGCGATAATGTCCTGCAACTCCTTGTAGCGCTGCAGCACCGATTTCACGCTTCGAGCCACGGTGTAGTGGTCCTGACCCAGAATGCGCGGATCGAGAATGCGCGAGAAGCTGGCCAGCGGATCGACGGCGGGGTAAATACCCCGCTCCACGATCTGCCGGCTGAGGTTCGTGGTCGCGTCAAGGTGCGTGAAAGTCGCGGCTGGCGCGGGATCGGTATAGTCGTCCGCGGGCACGTAAATCGCTTGCACAGAAGTGATCGATCCGCTCTTGGTCGAAGTGATGCGTTCCTGCAGCTCACCGATTTCCGTGTTGAGGTTCGGCTGGTAACCCACCGCCGAGGGCATGCGGCCCAGAAGCGCCGATACTTCCGAACCTGCCTGCACGAACCGGAAAATGTTGTCGATGAAGAGCAGTACGTCCAGATGCTCTTCGTCGCGGAAGTATTCGGCGACGGTCAAACCGGTCAGGCCCACGCGTAGGCGTGCGCCGGGCGGCTCGGTCATCTGTCCGTAAATCAGCGCGCAACGTGACTTTTCCGAATTTCCCGGAACAACCACGCCCGATTCCTGCATTTCGAGCCACAGGTCGTTTCCTTCGCGCGTCCGCTCGCCCACTCCCGCGAACACCGAAACGCCACCATGCTTCATGGCCACGTTGTGAATCAATTCCTGAATGAGCACCGTCTTGCCCACGCCGGCGCCGCCGAACAAGCCGATCTTTCCACCTTTAAGGTAGGGTTCAATCAGATCGACGACCTTGATGCCGGTCTCGAACATTTCCAGCGTTGTGGACTGATCCTCCAGCGAAGGTGCTGGGCGATGAATCGGATAGCGCTTGCTTGCTTTCACCTCGCCGAGCTGGTCGACTGGTTCTCCGAGAACGTTCAACACTCGGCCCAAGGTCGCGCGACCCACGGGTACGGAAATCGGCTCGCCAAGGTCCTCGCACTTCATGCCGCGCACAAGCCCTTCCGTGGGCTTCATTGCCACGCAGCGCACGCGGCCCTCGCCGAGGTGCTGTTCCACTTCGGCGACAATATCAATCGGCTCAGGAACATCGAATCCGTCGCTCGTGATGCGCACCGCGTTGTGGATCAGGGGAAGGTGCCCCTCTTCGTACTGCACGTCCACAACGGGGCCAATCACTTCAATCAGGTGTCCAATCCGGTGCTGGTCAACCATGCCTGTTTCCTCTTTCGGGCGCGCTACGATACCGCCGACGCCGCGCCGCTAACAATCTCGATCAATTCCTTCGTAATCGCTGCCTGCCGAATCTTGTTCATCTCGAGTGTCAATCTATCGATCAGTTCCGACGCATTCCTGGTAGCCGAATCCATCGCGGTCATGCGCGCCGCGTGTTCCGCGGCAGCCGATTCGAGCAGCACCCTGAAGATTTCGGACTCCAGGTATCGCGGCACAAGCCCGTTAAAAATCTGTTCTACCGGCTCCTCATAAATGTAATCGACGAGCGTGCTTTTTCCGGACGCTGAAAGATCCTGCGGCAGCGAGTCCCCATGCTGGTCTTTGCCCGATTCCGATTGTTCCGTGAGGATTCCAGGGTCGATCGGCAGCAATTTTTCCGACCGCAAATTCTGCACCATCACGTTCTTGAATTCGTTGTAGATGGCGTAGACCGCATCCACTTCCTTATTGGCATAAAGTTCCGCGATCTGTTTTGAGATTTCTTTGGCGACCGAAAAATCGACGCGCGTGGACACTCCCAGGTACTCGCCGGTCAACTTGAATCCGCGCTTGCGCATCGTATCCCGGCCTTTTTTGCCGACGACGATGATTTCCTTCTTTGATGCAGTGCTCTGCCGTAGAAAGGTAAACGCCTGCCGCAATATGTTCGTATTGAACGCGCCCGCCAGGCTGCGGTCGCCGGTCAGCACCAGCACCAGAACCTTCTCTTCGGGGCGCCGTTCGAGCAGGGGATGAGCGCTGGTATCGATACGCGCCGCTGCGGAACGAAGCACACGCAGGATCTCCCGCGCGTAAGGCCGCGCCGCGAAAACCCCTTCCTGTGCCCGGCGCAGTTTCGCCGCCGCAACGAACTTCATCGCTCGGGTTATCTGCTGCGTGCTTTTCACCGAACGGATGCGCCGCCGGTAATCGAGAAGTGTAGCCATTCAGATTTAGCCTGCTTATGAGTCTCTGTGAATCGGTTCTTAACGGGCTGCTACTTCTTCCTTTGCGCCCAGAGTTGCCTTGAAGCGTTCCTTGAAAGCTTCCAGCGCTTTTGTTGTTTCCGCGCGCAATGCGTCGTCGAACGCCTTCTTTTCTCGCAACGTTTTAAATATCCCAGGATTATTTGTCTCGATGAACGCGTACATCTCGCGCTCGAACCTGCGGCACTCGGACACATCGATGTCGTCCAGGAACCGGTTCGCGCCGGCAAAAATAATCAGCACCTGCTTTTCGACGGGCAGCGGCTGATACTGGTCCTGCTTCAGGATTTCAACCAACCTTTGTCCGCGCGCCAACTGCGCCTGCGTCGCCTTATCCAACTGCTCGGACCCGAACTGCGCGAATGCGGCCAGCTCGCGATATTGCGCGAGGTCCAGGCGCAGCGTGCCGGCAACCTGGCGCATGGCTTTGATCTGCGCGTTGCCGCCGACGCGGCTTACCGAGAGTCCAACGTTTACCGCGGGCCGAATACCGCTATTGAACAAGTCTGCTTCAAGGTAAATCTGCCCGTCCGTGATCGAAATCACGTTCGTGGGAATGTAGGCGGACACGTCGCCCGCCTGCGTCTCAATTACCGGAAGCGCCGTGAGCGATCCTGCGCCCAGAGAATCGTTGAGTTTTGCGGCGCGTTCGAGCAAGCGGGAGTGCAGAAAGAAAACGTCTCCGGGATAAGCCTCGCGGCCCGGAGGGCGCCGCAACAACAGCGAAATCTCGCGGTAGGATTGCGCGTGCTTCGAAAGATCGTCGTAGAAGCAAACCGCATGCCGCTTCGAATCGCGAAAATACTCGCCAATGGCGCAAGCCGCAAACGGCGCGATGAACTGCATGGTTGCCGGTTCCGTTGCCGACGCGACGACTACGATCGTGTAGTCCATTGCGCCCTCATCCGTTAGCGTCTTGATGACTTGCGCCACCGTCGAGCGCTTCTGACCGATCGCGCAGTAGATGCAGATCATGTCTCCGCCGCGCTGGTTCAGGATCGTATCCAGAATGATCGCGGTCTTGCCGGTCTGCCGGTCGCCAATGATCAACTCGCGCTGGCCGCGACCGATCGGAATCATCGCATCGATTGACTTAATTCCGGTTTGCAACGGCTCGCGCACCGGCTGGCGGGCGATAACGCCCGGCGCAATGCGCTCCAACGCGTTTCGCTCGGAAGTTTGCACTGGCCCTTTGCCGTCCAGCGGCTGCCCCAATGGATTCACCACGCGTCCAATGAGCGCATCGCCCACCGGCACGGACATAATCTTGTTCGACCGCTTCACCGTGTCGCCTTCGCGAATTTCGGTGTAGTCGCCGAGCAGCACCGTTCCAACCTGGTCTTCTTCCAGGTTCAGCGCGATACCGAAAACATCGTGAGGAAATATCAACATCTCACCGGCCATGCAGCGGTCCAGCCCGTGAACGCGCGCGATGCCGTCGCCCACCGAGATGACCGAGCCGACTTCCTCCACCGCAACCGTCTGCTGATAGTTCTCGATCTGCTCGCGCAGCAGTTGTGTGATCTCGTCCGCCTTGATGTTCGCCATTCCTTGCTCCTATTCCGTTTCGAGCTGCTCGCGCAGCCGGTTCAACTGTTGGCGCACCGATCCGTCATAGACGGTTGAGCCAACGCGCACCACGGCTCCGCCAATCAGGGAGCCGTCCTCTTGAAATCGCGCCTCGATTTTTTTGCCGGTGCGGCGCTCGAGCGCCGACGTCAACTGCTGCTTCTCTGCTTCGGTCAAACGCTGAGCGGAGGTCACCTGAGCCAGCGCAATGCCTAGCCGCGCATTGATTTCGTCCGCCAGCGCGTGCTCCATTTCTCTGAGTAACTCCGTGCGGTGATGATCGATCGTGAGATAGACGAAATTGCGCACCGCCGGATCCAGGCCCATCCTTTCGGCGAGCTTTTCGATCACTTTATGTTTTTGTTCGGGCCCTACGGCTGGCGTTTCAAGAAAGTTTCGCAGATCGGCGGACTCATAGTAGGCCTCAACGAACGAGCTGAAATCCGCCTTCACTCTGTCGGCTTTTATCTGTTCGAGCGCGACATCGGCCAGCGCCGACGCGTACCGCCGTGCAACTGCCTCGTTCAATTCGCGCTCCTCTCAAGCTCCAGCACGAATGTGTTGAAGAGCGCGGCTTGCGCTTCGGGCGTGATCTGCTTGCTAAGCACAGCCTCTGCGCGCTCAATCGCGAGCCGCGCCGCCAATGCCTTGAGCTCTAACGCGCCGGCGCGCTGTGCTGCAACAATCTCCGCCTGCGCAGCCTGTTCGATGATCTCCGCCTCGCGCCGCGCCAGTGCCTTCAGCCGAACCGCTTCCGCGTCCATGCTCTTCTTGGCTTCTACCCGGAGATTTTCAACCTCCGCGTCAATACCAGCGAGCTTGGCCTGTACTTCTCGCCGCTGCTTTTCAGCTGCTTCCCGCGCCCGCGCGCCTTCCGCAATTTTCTGGGAGATTTCTTCCGTGTGACTTCTAAATCCAGGCGCTGCTTTGGCGAACAGGTAGATGATGCCGATCGCTACGATCGCGAAATTGATCCATCGGAATATCCAACCAGCCGGCGAATTCTCAGGAGCGGGCGCCGCAGCTTCCTCGGCGGCCATCGTTGGAAGCGCCAACAATACAAACGAAATGGCCAGGAATGCCAATCGTGTGTATCCAGTCCGACGTACTCGCCGCTGCGCCATACTCACTGGCGGACTCCTGCGGGAATCGGCGAGCGCCGTTCCAAAATCGCGCGCGCAATTTCATCCGCCAGCGCCGGCATTTCTCTCTCGATCTCCGTCCGCGCCGCTGCCACATCCGCGGCAATCTGCTTCTTCGCTTCCGTCACTTCTTCCTGTGAACGGTTACGCATGGCCCTGAGCAGTTGCGCGCGCTCTTCCAGAACAGCCTGGCGCGCAGCTTCCTGCTCCTCGTAAATTTTTGCTAAGGCGCTCCTCAGCGCTTGATGGTAGGTATCGAGCTCCTGTTTCGCTTCCGCTTCCACCTTTGCGGCTTCAGCGCGGGCGCCCTCGATCAGCGCCTTCCTCTTCGCCATGGCGGCCTGGATCGGCGCGAAGAACGCCCAGCGCAAAAATAAATAAAAAAGCAGAAAAATGATTACGGTAGGTACTGCCCCGAGAAACAATTCTCCAAGCTGGTGGGCGATTTCCATCGACAAATCGGTGGTGCGTCTAAACTCCTGGCTAGTTGTCTTAGATTCCGGTGCGAGTGTTACTCACCGGCCTATCCTAGGGACACACAGGGCTACTGATTATGTCATCGACTCCTCGTTGCGTCAATAAAGCTTCGCTTCGAAAAGCTTGCGCTGCCGATTTCCAGGACGCAAATCACTGCCCCGATGGCACGGCCTCCGGCTTCGTTCTCGCAGCGGCCTGAGCGCGTGGAATCATCAGGATTGCCAGCGCTCCCGCTGCCGACAACCCGGCTAATGGAAGCATCGCCAATGGATAACTTCCCGTCGCCTGCTTGATGTAGCCGATCACGTAAGTTGTTCCGAAACCGGCCAGATTGCTGATCGCATTGATCTGTGCCAAACCGGCGGCCGCTGCACCTGCCGAAAGCCAATCGCTCGCCAGCGCCCACACAGGCCCTTTCCCTGCGTAGATTCCAATCACTGCCAGGCACAAAATTATGACAATCGACGCCAACGAATGGAAAATAAGCGCGCATGCCAGGCTCACCGCCGTCAGCATCAAGGGCAGTGCCGTGTGCCATACTCGCTCCCCGACTCGATCCGATCGTTTTCCCCATAGCACCATCAGCACCGTGGCTAGCGCGAACGGAATCGCATTCAGCAACCCTGTTTGCAGATTCGTTAGTCCATAAGATTTGATAATTTGCGGCTGCCAGATCTGCAGCCCGCTACTCACCGCCGTGCTTCCCGCCAGAACGATGCTCAGCAACAGCACGTGCTTGTCGCAGAGAACCTTCCACAGCGCAACTTGATTCACGCGGGTCCCGCGCTTGCTTTCACTCCTGATCGCACCTTCCAGCCACGTTCGCTCTTCGGCGTCGAGCCATTTGGCATTCGCCGGCCTATCGCTTAACACGAGCAAGCACGCGACCCCAAGAAGCAACGCGGGCACTCCCTCGAAAATGAACATCCACCGCCATCCGCTCAGCCCTAGCCAGCCGTCGGTCCCCAACAGCGCCGCGGAAATGGGCGACCCCAAGAAGCTCGAAACCGGAATCGCTACCGTGAACATTGCCATGATGCGCGCGTGATATTCGCGCGGGAACCAGTAGGTGAGATACAAAATCACGCCCGGGAAAAATCCAGCCTCCGCCGCGCCCAGAAGCAGCCGCATCGCGTAAAACGAACGAGCCCCAGCCACCCACGCCATTCCGACGGCCAGAACGCCCCAGGTGATCATTATCCGCGCGATCCAACGCCGCGCTCCGATTCTCTCGAGCAGCAGGTTGCTGGGAACCTCGCAAATAAAATAGGAAAGAAAAAACAGGCCCCCGCCAAACCCGAAAACAGTGGGAGACAAATGAAGCTGCCGGTTCATCTGTAGCGCGGCAAAACCCACATTCACGCGATCGACGAACGACACGAAATAGCAAACCATCAAGAACGGTACGATGCGCCATGCGACCTTCCGCACCGTCCGAATCGCCAGCGCGCCCTCATTCATTCTTGGGCTCTCATGTTTGGAAGTTCCATCGATGTGTCGCGCGCAGGCCTATAGCACATCCACTTGGAGTTCGAAATAGCTATGTCTTAAACCAAATGATATTCCAGGCCTCTTCGTTGCAGTTCCAAGCTACTCCAGACTTCGAAATGAGCTTACCGAAGACGCATAAATCATCACCTGGTATTGGGCCCCTTGACACTCATTCGTGCAAGGATGTATGGATGCGGCGCATTCTGCGCCTACACCTGCAATCAGCATTGGGGAAATGGAGTGATCCACCGCCGCCAATTTCTCAGGACCGCCGCTTCGGCAGGATTGCTTGCTTATTGTGGCTGCCTCCAGGCCGGAACCTCCCCGAATGCCCCGGCACAACGACGCCAAGCGACCGTCGGCGGCAAGCGGACCCTCACCATCGATGTTCACAGCCACTGTATTGTTGACATTCGTGAACTCGTAAAAGATCACGAGCAAGGCCGCTCCGATCCATTCCTCAATCCCGCTCGGCAGCGATTCCTCGATCCCGCTCACGTCGATGATCGCCTGCAGCACATGGACACTCATGGCATCGACATCCAGGCCGTCAGCCTTTTCCCGAGTTACAGCTATTGGGCAGATCGTGATTTGGCCTCTCGTATTGTTCAGTTGCAAAACGAAAAAATCGCCGAGCTTTGCAGGCTGCACCCGGACCGCTTCGTCGGGTTGGGCGCAATAGCCTTGCAGCATCCGGATCTGGCCGTGGAGCAAATGGACTATGCCGTGAAGAAGCTGGGCATGCGCGGTTTTGAAATTGAAGGCAGCGTAAATGGGCAAGATCTCTCGGCGCCGGCCTTTGATCTATTCTGGGCCAAGGCCGAAGAGTTAGGCATTCTCATCTTCATTCATCCCTCTGGCTTTGCCGAGGGCCGGCAGCGTTTTCAGGGCAATGGATTTCTCAGCAATGTAATCGGCAATCCCCTGGAGACCACCATCGCATTGTCTCATTTAATTTTTGACGGAACTCTCGATCGTTTCCCCGGCCTGAAGATTTGCGGCGCTCACGGCGGCGGATACTTAGCCTCTTATCTGGGCCGCTCGGATCATTGTGCGGAGGTGAGCGGTAGCTGTAAGCCCGTAAAGAAAAAACCAAGTGACTATTTCCGGAAGCAGATCTATTGCGATTCCATCGTGTTTACCGCGGAAGGACTCCGTCATTTGGTTGCGGAAGTCGGAGCAGATCACGTTTTATTTGGCACGGATTATCCCGCTGATATTGACGAACCGCATATGGGAGACGCTCGCGAAGTGGATTCGGTGCTCGGCGTTTCGAGCATCAGTGATGCGGATAAGCGAGCGATTCTCGGCGAAAACGCGGCGCGCCTTCTTGGAATCAGGGCTTAACGTCGCGCATGGCCCACGCATCGCCAAAAATCGGCAGCTCAACGCGTTTAGCGGGAGAAAACGTTGGTAAACGCGGTGATGATGTCGGTTTCGTCCTGGGATGTAAGGCAAGACGGAATGGCCAGAAGCAAGCTGCGCGCAAAAAGGTCATCTGCGCGCGGACACGTGCCGCGCCCATAGCGAGCGGTTGAATCCTTGTTTTCCGCCAGGGTCCACGGAAAGCCGGATCGATCGTTGCTGGTGCGGTGGACCAGACTCATAATATTGTAATAAAGGTGCAGGCCCCAATCCTCCATCACAATGTTCGTGACGCCTTGCGGCTCGGTGAAAATTCCCTCCGAGCGCAGCAGTTCGCTCGCGGCTTTGGCCGAAGCCGCATCGTTGAAGGTGCAGATCAGGAACGAGCCAGTCTCGCCCTGCGGATCGACAATGCGCCGCAGCCTGATATTCGGAAGATCCCGGAGAGCATGTTGAATCCTATATTTGCTTTCCCGCATGTGCGCAATGATGACCGGCAGCTTCGTGAGTTGCACGCGAAGGATGGCGCCCCTCAATTCATCCAGGCGGCAGCCATGTCCCCATAGATAGAGTGACGGATCGCCGAACATCTCTCGGCCCTTCTCGTCGCGCATGTAACCTGTGTCGTGGCAGGCGAAGGCGCGTTCGTGCAAGTTGAGATCGCTCGTCACGACGCATCCGCCTTCGCCGCAGGTCATGTTCTTGTTGATCTGAAAACTAAAAACCGCCACGTCGCCGAAAGTACCGAGCTTCTTTCCGCCAATGCTGCCTCCCAGGCATTGCGCGCAGTCCTCCAACAGGAAGAGCTTCCTTTGCCGGGCGATTTCAAGCAAGGCGGGAACGTCGGCCTGGGCGCCGCTCATGTGGACGGCGATGACGCCGGTTGTTCTGGGAGTGATTTGCCGCAGAACGTCCGCCACGTCCAAAGTGAAAGTTTCGTCAATGTCGGCGAGAACCGGAATGGCCCCAAGATTTACGACGGCTCCCACAACAGAGGCCCACATGTAGGCCGGCACGATGATTTCTTGTCCCGGCCCGACTCCCAAAGCTGATAGCGCCACATGCAGAGCGGCCGTCCCGCTGCTTACGGCAACTGCGTGGGAAATTCCAAGGTATGCGGCGAATTCCGACTCGAATGCCGATACTTCCGGTGGAGACTGCAGACCGTAATAGCGAAACGGGGAGCGCCGCCGCAGCACGCGCAAAACGGCGTCAATTTCTTGATCGTCGAAATAATGAAGGCCAGGGAACTCGAGAGGCAGAGGGCCGCGCCGGACCGGCGCGCGAGTCTCCGTAGCGCTAGAAGAGCCTTTCCTGCTCACGGGCGGACCTTACGATTGCGAATGTGATTCAGCGATGGCCACACGCAGCCATCCGAAATTCGGCGTAACGACAACTCCCACACGATCGCCTATGCCGAGCAACTATACCACTGCGGGAGGAGCACTGTAGCGATCAGTCGTCTTCGGAACCTGCCAGCACCTTTTCGGGCGACACGCTCAGCCAGCGGCGGGTTCGGGATGATTCTTCCACCGCGTCCAAGATGCATTGAACTTCCAAGGCATCCTGGAAATTCGCGTGAAAAGGCTCTCCGCAAGCGAGGCTATTCAGAAAGTCCGCCATGGTGGCGGTGAAGGTGTGTTCGTAGCCAATAATATGTCCTGGCGGCCAGAAATTGGCCACATACGGGTGCACAGGATCGGTCACGAGAATGTCGGACAAGCCTTGCGTCTGGGGGGCGCCTTGAGCGTCGAAAAATTCAAGATGGTTCAGATCTTCCAGATCGAACCGTAACATTCCGCCCGAGCCGTGAATTTCGAAGGTATTCCGGTTTTGGTAGCCAATGGCGAAGCGAGTTGCTTCAAAACTTCCCATGCTTCCGTTCTCAAAATGCGCTTGCACCAACACCGCGTCGTCAACTTCGCGGCTTGGTGCGAAGGTGTGCATCACGCCATTCAATTCTGAAATTCTGCCGTTCAGCACCAGCGCGATATCCACCAGATGAGCGAGCAGATCGCCGACGACTCCGGAACCCGCTTCGGATAGATTGAATCGCCAGCCATCCGCATCTCGATTCGCTCCCCAACTTTGGAGATACGTGGCCCGGTAATGGTAGATGCGGCCTAAGCGGCCCCCATCCACAATCCTCTTCGCCAAGGCAACCGCTGGAACACGGCGATAGTTGAACCAAACCAGGTTCGGAACTTGCTTGGCTGCGTCGGCCATGCGCTTGGCCTCTTCCAAATTTCTCGCGAGAGGCTTCTCACAAAGGACGATCTTGCCGGCTTTCGCTGCCGCGATGGCGATCTCCGCGTGCAGGCTATTGGGAGTGGCGATATCAACGGCCTGGATGTCTTTTCGGTCGATAACCGCCCGCCACTGCGTTTCAGTCTCTTCCCAACCCCAACGCGAGGCCATCTCCTGCAGCCGCGCCGCATCGCGACCGCAAATCAATTTGCGTTTCACATCGAAAGGAGTATCGAAGAACCGGTTGACCTGCTGGAAGGCGTTGGAGTGAGCCCGGCCCATGAATCCCTGGCCGATCATGGCTACGTTGAGTGTTTGCTTCGGCTTCGACACTGAATATCTCTCGATGAAAGGACCGTTAGGACATATTTCAGATATTCGCCTTACAGCAGCCCGGCCGGGAATTCATAGCATACTTATTTCAGAAACACAACATATCGTCCCGGCGGCCCAAATCGCGGATTTGAGTCATGCTTCAATTTTCCGCGTAGAGGCGATCCAGTGCTGTCTCGGAAATCAAACGAGCGGCTCCCAGCGCCCCGGCCTCGCTTCCCAAGGTGGACACTTTTAGTTCCACCTCATTCGCCGATTTTTCAAGCGCCCGTTGTTTCATCGGCCGTCTCAGCTCATCGAGAAGCAGTTGCGGCGCCGATTGAAATAAAGCTCCTCCGAAGATGATGACGCTGGGATTGAGAAGATTGATCACGTCCGCCAACGCGACGGCAATGTGCGAAACCGCGTCGCGCAGGACACGGAAAGCCAGGCTGTCGTTTTCCATCGCAGCCTTGGCGATGATCTCGATGCTGACATTCTGGGGATTGCCCTGGGCCAGATCGCGAATTTTGGTGTCCACTCCCCGTTCGATGGCGAGCCGGGCGGTTTGAATGATGGCGGCACAGGACGCCAAAGCCTCTACGCACCCATTGTTCCCGCAGGAACAGAGGGGGCCGCGTTCGTCCACGGTCATATGGCCGAATTCTCCGGCATTCCCGCCGGAGCCGCGATAAATTTCGTCGCCGACGAACAGCGCCGCACCAATGCCCATGCCCACGTCGATATAGATAAAGTCGCTTAATTGGGCGCCAAGACCAAAATGTTTCTCGGCAATCGCCCGGGTACGGACCGTATCTTCCAGCGCGCAGGGAAGATCAAACTTCTCTTCCAGGATCGATCTCAGCGGGACATTCTTCCATTCGAGCATTTGCCCAGCCCGCGGGAGCGAAAGAACGACGCCGCGCTTAATGTCGATAACGCCGGAATGGCCGATTCCAATACCCTTGATCGCGCTTCTGGGAACGCGCGACTCTTTCATCGCTTTTTCTATGAGTTTGAACGTTTTGTTCAACACCCGTTCGCGGCCCTGCGCCAGCTCCGTTTCCGTTTGCAGCTTGTAAATCAAGTTGCCGTTGATGTCGGCTATCACCACTCTGACAAAGAACGAGCCAAGGTCGACGCCTACGATAAAACCGGCGTCGTTGCGCACGCTGAGCAGCACCGGCTTACGCCCAAAGTGGGTTGCTCCTTGCCCGGATTCAACGATGAGTCTCTTATCGATGAGCCGGTGAGCGATTGCGGTGATGGAAGCGGCGCTCGATCCGGTCCGCTTGGCAAGGTCGATGCGCGAAATCTTGTTCTTCTCGTGAATCAGCCGCAGAACGCCCACTTCGCTTCGAAGAGCTTTCGAATAATGCTTAGCAGAATCATCGCCGTTACGTTGTTTCCTCAGGCGAGAATTGTCGGGCTTCGCCATTGCGCTCCCTTGGGCATGTTGTAGATCTTTACTCTATCTTTATTCAGAATTCGCGGAAAACTAATTTTTTGCGGCACCCAGACGCACCCGCGATGAGCTCTCTTTATGCCCGGCCATCCCTGATTTGATCCCAACCAAGGTTCGTTCACAAAAACGATTGACTTCCCTAAACTGCCCGGCATAGGATTTGCTTCATTATTAAAATATATGAACATGGGGGCGCGTTGTAAACCGACGCCGCTCCGGGCCTTCGAGAGAACCGTGCCAGGTCCAAAATTCCGCAGGATACGGCGCAGTCTCGGATCAGATCCTACCGTCACGTTGTTTCTCTTTGCGTGTTAGAGTGCGGCCCGGCAAGTTCTTGTTGAAAAGGAAAAGCGGCAAGCTGGTCTCTACGGAGGAGCCATGCTGATTCTGGCCTCGATTCTGGCCATTTTTGTTTATGGGATGATTGCCGCTACCCTCGGTACCATCCTCCCCGATCTTTCCACTCGCTTTGGATTAACACCCCGGCAAAATGGCACCATCGCTTTCGCGCAAGCGTTGGGGCTGATGATAGCGTCGCTGCTGGTCGGTCCGCTGATGGACAATGAGGGAATAAAAGTAGGTCTCGTTTTAGGACTGGCCCTGGCCGCCCTTGCGCTGCTTACCCTGCCGAGTTCGCGCAGTTTTGGAATGATTGCGACGATTCTCTTCGTCCTGGGCTTGGGTGGTGGAATCATTGTCACCGGTGCGAATGCTTTGGCTAGCAGCGTGAACGAAGCTCACCGGGGAACCACACTCAACTTGGTGAATCTATTCTTCGGGTTGGGCGGGTTCGCTACTCCTTTCATTTCCGCCAATTTCCTGGCCAAGAATTCGGCGCGCCTTTGTTATTTCATGGGCGTGATTACGCTGGCTACCCTGGGCGTTCATGTTGCCACGCCGATGCCGGGCCCCACTGGCGGGCATAGTTTCGTTCTATCTCAAGTCGGCCCTGTTCTGGGCAGACCTGCGCTGTTCCTTCTGGCGTTCTTTCTGTTCCTATATGTCGCATGCGAAGTGGGTGTTTGGAACTGGCTGGCGCAGCATCTCATCTCCAAAGGTGTGCCGGAGTCAAAGGCTCTCAATATCCTCTCTCTAGGTTTCGCTCTAGGTCTCTTGTTCGGTCGTTTTGGGGCTTCGCGGATTCTCATCAGCGTGCCCGAACTCACGGTTATGACAGCCTCTGCCATCGGCATGGCGGTGACCACATATCTGATGCTGAAAACCAGCAATCCAAATCTTGCAGGAATTCTGGTTTTTCTCGCGGGCGTTTCGATGGCGCCCGTCTTTCCGACCACCTTGGCTGTTGTTGCAAACGCATTTCCTCAAATGGCTTCCACCGCTCTTGGCATCGTGATCGCCTGCGGTTGGCTCGGCCTGGCCGTGAGTTCTCGAATCATTGGCGCCATCGCCGGCGGGGAATCGAAACGCCTGGGCAAAGCGCTCATGATTATTCCGGCATTTTCGGTTTTGATGTTGATTGTCAGCGTAGGCATCCGCTACGCGATTCACTAGGAGCGAGCCTTGAGAGTTGGAGTTTTCACGCCTCTGCTTTCGCAACTGCCTCTCGAAGATGTCCTCGACAAGCTGAAGTCTCATAACATCCAAACCGTGGAACTCGGCACCGGAAACTATCCGGGCGATGCCCATTGCAAGTTTTCCATGCTGGAAGATCGCGTCGCGCTCGATACTTTCAGGAAAAAATTGGCAGATCGCGGTTTCAGCATCAGCGCGCTGAGTTGCCATTCGAATTCTCTTCATCCGAACCAGGAGTTGGCGAACAAACAGCGCGAAATCTGCCGGAAAACCATTCTGCTAGCCGAGCAACTCGGCGTGAAAACGGTCATCGACTTTTCGGGATGTCCGGGAGATTCGCTCAAGTCCACGCAGCCGAATTGGGTAACCTGCCCCTGGCCTCCTGAGTATCTGGAAGTGCTGAAGTGGCAGTGGGAAATCGTGTCGCTCTACTGGGTAGAACACGCTAAATTCGCGGCCGATCACGGCGTGCGTATCGCCATCGAGATGCATCCGGGTTTCGTGGTCTATAGCCCGGAGACCATGTTGCGCCTGCGCTCCATTGCCGGACCTGCCGTCGGTTGCAACTATGATCCCAGCCATATGTTCTGGCAGGGGATCGATCCCATCGCCGCGATCCGCATTTTGGGTGACTCCATCTTTCATGTGCACGCAAAAGACACCCAGATGTACGAGCGCAATCTGCCGCTGACCGGCGTTCTGGATACCAAGCCCTATACCGATGAACGGAACCGCGGCTGGATTTTTCGCACCTGCGGTTACGGGCACGGCGAGAGCTGGTGGAGAGAATTCGTATCCACTCTGCGCATGTTCGGATACGACGACGTTTTGTCGATCGAACATGAGGACAGCTTGCTTTCGCCCGAAGAGGGACTAACCCGGGCCGCTGCTTTCCTCAATCAAATTGTCCCTAAGGAAAAACCAGCCGCGGCGTGGTGGGTGTAAAAGGGCAAGGCCGCGTGTAGAAGTACGCTTCCTGATCGCTGCGCTTCGTCCGTTCCTTCACCTGCCGGAGCGGCCCGTAGACTCAATAAATCTATTGACACCTGCCTCGCAGTCGGACTATCTTGCTTCATATTTGAATTATATCGTGGGCACATGATGCCTCCTTTATCACATTACTTTGGGCCCCGGCGTTTTCCTGTTTTTCGCATTTTCCTTTCTAGCAGCACAGTCTGGCTACTTGGCATGAGTGTTTTGTCGGCCACGATTTCGGAGTAGCTGTTGCAAATTCAGGAGGAGAACAGCAGATGACAAAATCGAAAGTATTCGCATTTATGGCCGCTCTTATGCTGGTCGCGCTTCCCGCGCTCGCGCATCACGGTTTCACCATGTTCGATATGGAGAAGAACGTTACCTTGACCGGCACGGTCGAGGCCTTCGACTGGTACAACCCTCACACTCACCTCACCGTGAAGGTGGAGGACGCTTCTGACAAGTCAATGATCGGAACCTGGGACGTCGAAGGCGCCGCCCCTTCCATCATGGCTCGCCAGGGATGGAATAAAGCCACCTACAAGATCGGCGACCAGATCACCATCGTCTGCCATCCCTTGAAAAATGGCGGGAAGGGCGCTTCGCTTTTCTACGCCATTCGTCCGGATGGCTCCCGTCTCTATCAGGACATTGCCCGTCCCAAGGACGATCCGGCCAAAAACTAATTACTTCGGTCTCTCCGGCCTGATCTTTCTGGTCGCTCCGCGAGCTTTCTCCCCGTATGGCTCGCGGAGGTATTGCTTTTCGCCGCCATACGGCTCGCCTGTGGGTACTTCCTCAGCTCTGTCGTCTTTGCTAATTCCTCCAGCACGTAAAATATATTGACAATCTTTCAAAACGGTAATATATGCTTGTTTCATATTTGAAGTATATTGGCAGGCTGAACTCTTTTCGGGTGTGGGTTCGTTCGGTTTTGCCATTCGTTGGTGTGGGCCACAGCAGTTCATGCTCTCAGGGGTCTCCGGAGGGGGAATATGAAGACTTTGTCGTTAAAGTTTGTCGGCTTGCTTCTGCTATTCCTCGTTTTTCTTGTGTCGCCCGCGTTATTGGCCCAAAACACGGCGGACATTATAGGCACCGTAACCGATGCCAGCGGCGCCGCCGTTGCAAATGCGAAAGTGACCGCAAAAAATGCAGGCACCAACGCCAGCCGCTCGGTTCAGACCTCCCCCTCGGGCGACTATTCGTTCACCTTGCTACCCGTGGGGACCTACTCCCTCACCGTGGAAGCAGCTGGATTCAAGACCTACTCCGCGGGGGGCATCACCATCGCGGTGGGTGATCGCGCCCGCGTGGATACCAAGATGGAAGTCGGAACAGTGACGCAAACCGTGGAAGTCACCGGCTCGGCGGCTCCGGTGCTGCAGACCGATACCTCCACCGTCGGCGGTTTACTTACCAACAATGCTGTGCAGGACCTGCCTGACAACGGCCGCAACGTTATCCGCCTTGTGCAATTGGCTCCGGGAGCGAGTGAAGGGCCGCAAAGCGCCCTTTCCGGCGGCACGCGTCCCGACGATCGCCGTCAGACATCCGCCGTTGTCGCCAACGGACAGAACGATTCGTCAAACGACTATTTACTCGATGGTCTTGATAACAATGAACGCGCCATCGCGACCATCATCGTCAAACCTTCCATCGATGCGCTGCAGGAAGTCAAAGTCGAGACCAATCTATACGAAGCCGACACGGGGCGCGTGGGCGGCGCCGTGATCACCATGATCACCAAGTCTGGCACCAACGCGTTTCACGGCACGGCGTTTGAATTCCTGCGCAACGACAAGTTCGACGCCAAGGATTATTTCAACGTTCCGCAAGCCGGAAATCCGCTAGCCGGTGTTAAGCCCGAGTACCGGCAGAATCAGTTTGGCGGCAGCGTCGGCGGCCCGATTCGCAAAGACAAAACCTTCTTCTTTGCCGATTATGAAGGTTTGCGGATCATCCAGGGACTCACGCAAACCGCTCAGGTCCCCAATCCTTGCGAACTGGGACTCATCACATGCGGCGGGGTGAAGCAGGTCGGCAATTTCTCGCAGAGCAGCACGAAAATTTACGATCCCGCGACTCATGTTCAATATCCAAATAACATCATTCCCCTGACTTCGCTGAATACCATCGGCGAGAATTATGCAGCCCTTTTCCCGGCCGTCTCGAACTGCACCACCGACCCGTGCCCGTTCGTTTCCAGCCCCAACAAAACCCAATATTTCCATACGGGTGACGCCCGGATCGACCAACACATGGGCGACAACGACACGATTTTCGGCCGCTACACCGTCAACAATGGCGATTCCTATTTTCCAGGTGCTCTGCCCATCGTCCAGGTCGCCGGCGTCAGCGTCTATCCCAATGGCGTGAACTTCAACAGCACTTTCCCCGGTTTCAACTATGGCCGTCAGCAGAATCTGACGCTTGGATGGGCCCACATTTTCCGCAGCAACCTGCTGCTGGACATGCACGCTTCGGTGTCCCGCTATGTGAGCTTGTCCACGGCGGACAATACGGCCAACGTAAACACTGCCTTCGGTGGCCCCGGCAACATCAACATTCCGAGTATCAAAGGTACCAATGGTCTCGCTCTGATCGCGTTCCAGACCAACGGCTACAACGGCCTCGGCGATCAATTCGCGCTTCCGACCGATTATTGGGACATGAATTTCCAATACTCCGCCGGCCTGGTTTGGACCAGAGGTGCGCATACGGTCAAATTCGGTGGCAGCCTCCTTCGCCGCAACTGGAGCATCTATCAGCAACTATTCAAGGGGCGCATGCAGTTCAACAGCGCTCAGACCAATTCCACCGGGGGAACAGGCGGTACCGGCGGAAACGCGTTTGCCTCGCTCTTGGTGGGGCAGGCCATTTCTGAAAATACCACTATCTCTCTTACCTCTCCCCAATACCGCGATTGGGAGATTGGCGAATACGTTCAGGATGATTGGCGAACCACGCACTGGCTTACGCTCAATCTCGGCCTGCGTTACGACATCTTCACTCCTTTTACCGAAAAGCACGATTTGATCTCTGACTTCGATCCCACGAATCTTGGGGTCCTGGCCAGCGGTCAAGTGCAGGTAGCCGGCCAGAATAATGTGCCGGACAATTTGGGCGTTCCCACGCAGCGCAACATGTTTCAGCCGCGTCTTGGCTTTGCCGCCACGCTCGGCCATGAGTTCGTTCTTCGCGGAGGGTTTGGCACCAGCTACTTTGTCTCGAACAGCGCTTCTCCCGCGGGACTGAAGAATGCTCCTTTCAACTTCGCCTACTCCAGCCCAGGCTCCAGCATTTCGCTCAACGTGCCTTTCGGATTTCCCTCGGCGAATCCCGTCACTAAGTGTCTGGTTGCCGCTTGCGGCGCCAGCAACAACCTTTCGGTGGGCGATGCCATGGCTTTGAATTTCCGCAACGCCATGCTCTACATGTACAACCTGACTCTTGAAAAGGCTTTCGGCGCCAATGACATCTCTCTGGGATGGGTCGGTGAGCCTGGCCGCCATCTGGGCCGCGTTATTCCCAATGTCGATATTCCGGCTCCCCCCAGTCAGCAAACCGCCGCCTGCCTGAGCACTCTAGCGGCGGGAGCAAAAATCGCATTGCCCAACGCGGCTTGCCAGCCATTCGGCGCGCAGATTCCTTTCGTCAACTCCATTCAGTTGCTCGAGAACAACGGAACCAGCAGCTTCAACGCAATGAACATCATCTTTCAGCGGCGCTATGCGGCCGGATTGACGGTGCAGTCGAGTTATACCTGGGAGCACGCCTTGACAAACGTGGGCGGTACGGGCGGCGCCTGCACCACCTGCGGAATTCTGCCCAACAATCTGCGCTATGATTGGGGCAACAGCGACTACAACATCACCAACCGTGTGGCCATCACCGCGAACTACGAGCTGCCGTTTGGAAAGTCCGCGAATGGTTTCACTGGCGAAGTGATCAAAGGTTGGCAGATCAATGGCATCTACTCTTATGCCACAGGCATACCATTCGTCGTGACTGAACCGAACAATGCCATGGGCATCAGCGGCGTTACTGACCGGCCCAACATGGTTGCCGTGCAATATGCCAGTCATGCGCCGGTGGCTGTCTCCGGAGTGCCGGTCGTGCCCTGGTTCGCTCCTTCGGACTTTGCTCTTCAGACTTTTGGCACGCCAGGCAACGAAGAGCGCAATCAGTTGACCGGCCCTTCCTCGCACCGAATCGATTTTTCGCTGTTCAAGGATTTTCCCATCAGGGAATCGCTCCGGTTGCAATTCCGGACCGAAGTTTTCAATATAACCAATAGCCCGAACTTTGCGACTCCCGGTGTAAACAACAGCGCGAATGCCATCAGTTCGTTCGCGGGTACAACGGCAGGCAGTTTGGCCACCGGGGCCAGCAACTTCGGCAATATCACGCAAACCAGCCCGTTGTACACTCCAAGGCAGATTCAATTTGCCTTGAAACTCATGTTTTAGCGCGCGGGATACGGCCGAGCCGGCGTTGCTCGGCTCGGCCGGCTCTCTTCGCGAACTTGATGTCAGGTCCCTTGTGGAACCCAAGCCATCCATAATCTCTCTCGATACGTTCGGGCAGCGGTTGGGTAAGGGAAGTTTACGCTTCAACAGAAGAATTCGGAGTCTCACCGATCTCGTTCTCGACCTAGCTCACCTGACGCGTATCGCCCGTGCTTTTCTCTTCGCGCCAGGTTCTTCACGATTGTCCTCGATTGTCCTCATTATCTTGATGGGCGCGTTCAGTTCTGCGGTTCACGCTCAGTCCAGCCCTGCGATCGTCCACACGTATTCGCAGAATTGCGCGAAATGCCACGATGCCCGCCCCGATAGTCGCTTGGATCGTGCCTCTGGAACTGAACGATCGGCCCTCATGCGTATGAGCCCCGAATCGATCTACCAGTCGCTGACAAATGGTTCGATGAAAACCTACGCGGCTTCGCTCAGCGATTTGGAAAAGAGAAGTATTGCCGAATTTCTGGGCGGTCGTCCTCTTCGCCATGGGAATAGCGGGGAAGCGGCGGCCATGAAGAATCGTTGCCCCAGCGAGCCTCTCGGAAATCCCCTTGAAGGTCCCATGTGGAACGGCTGGGGCGCCGACATAACGAACGGCCGCTTTCAGTCGGCCGCCGACGCTGGTCTCACCTCGAATCAAGTGCCGCGTCTGAAATTGAAGTGGGCCTTTGGCTTTCCCGATTCTACTTCCGCCTACGGCCAACCCACTATTGCGGGAGGTCGCCTGTACGTTGGCTCGAACAACGGTTTCGTGTATGCGCTGAATGCGAAGACGGGATGTGTCTATTGGTCGTTCGAGGCGAAATCCAGCGTGCGCTCGGCCATCACCATTGGTCCGGCGATCAACTCCCCGCCATCGCAATATCCCATCTATTTCGGAGATATCCGTGCCAACGTTTACGCGGTCGACGCGGCCACCGGCAAATTGTTATGGCAGCAGCAGGCCGATACGGTTACCGGCGCGCGCGTTACCGCTGCACCCATACTGTTTGAAGGCCGACTGTATGTTCCAGTCTCGTCGTGGGAGGCCATGGGTCGCGGCCAATATTACGCTTGCTGCAAGTTCCGCGGCAGCGTGGTGGCCTATGACGCAGCGACCGGGAAGCAGATTTGGAAGACTTACACCATTCCCGAAGTTCCCAAGGCGCTGGCGAAGCCTCCATCGGGCGCTCAGGAGTGGGGTCCGTCTGGAGGTGCTGTTTGGAATTCTCCCACCATCGATTCCAGGCGTCGCGTCCTCTATATTGGCACGGGTGATTCCTACACCTCACCTCCCGTGCGCACCACCGATGGTGTGATCGCTTTCAGCCTCGACACCGGGAAAATGCTTTGGGCGCGCCAATTGGTCGACAAAGATGTGGGCGACAGCGACGAAGCTCCGGATTTTGACATTGGTTCGTCGGTTATTCTTCGCAATCTGCCCGAGGGCCGCGAGATTTTGATCGTCTCGCAAAAGGCCGGAACCGCCTACGCACTCGACCCCGACCATCAGGGCAAAACACTTTGGAAGCAGGACACCGGGCAAGGGTCGAGACGGGGCGGCACCATGTGGGGATCGGCTGCCGATGAAAATACTGTGTACGTGCCGAACGTGGATACGCAAGCGGGCCCCGCCGAAGCCGGCGGCCTGTGGGCTATTCGGCTTACAGACGGCACGAAAATTTGGCACGTCATGCCGCCGGTGCCATCTTGCAAGGAAAAGATTGAGAAGTGCGTGCCGGGACAATCCGCCGCCGTAACGGTTATTCCTGGCGTCGTTTTTTCCGGCACTACAAATGGCGTGCTGCGAGCCTATTCCACTTCAAACGGAAAAGTCCTATGGGAGTTCAACGCCATAGCGAAATCGTTCGCCACAGTGAATGGCGTCGAAGCGCGCGGCGGTTCTTTTAACGGGCCTGGGCCGACCGTCGTCGCGGGCATGTTGTTTGTCGGTTCCGGTTACGGATATGGTGGGGACGTTCCCGGAAATGTACTGCTTGCCTTCGGCCCTGAGTAGGTTTCGCTTTCTCAACCTGTGCTGGGAATGTTGCGCGCGGCTCTAAGCTGTAGGAATTTCAGCAGAAGGTGCACCGCTATGATTCGGTCGTCGTTACTGATTACCGCGGCCATCGCGATTAGCTCTACGATGCTGCTTGCGTCGCAAGCCTCGACGCCAACTCCGCCGCCCGCACAACAAGGCGGAAACCAGCCTCCCGCTGCGCCCATACCTTCCTTCAACGCTTATCCCACGCGTCCGCCCGCCGACCCTGCGGCGATCGAGCGCGGCAAGTCTTTGTTCAGCGTGAACTGCAGCTTTTGCCACGGATCCACCGCGAAGGGCGGCGAGGGCGGACCCAACTTGGTTCGTTCGGAGATTGTGCTCAACGACAAAGATGGTGAACTCATCGCCACCGTCGTCCAGACTGGCCGTCCCGATCGTGGCATGCCGAAATTCGATTTGAGCAACGCGCAAATCTCCGACATCGCCGCTTTCATTCACAGCTTTCCCGTGGGCGGACGCGCCAATCGCGGCTTATTGACGAACCCGGTTGTCGGCGATCCGAAAGCGGGCGAGTCCTTCTTCAATGGCGCAGGCAAATGCAACACCTGCCACTCCGTCACCGGCGATCTTGTCGGCATAGGCGCGAAATACGATCCCCGAACCCTGCAGGCAGTTTTTCTCACTGGCGGAAACTGGCGCGGAGGCCGCATCGGAAATGCGCCGGCAGCGCCTGCCGTGGTTCCAACGGTGACCGTCACGCTTCCCAACAACGAAAAGGTGGAAGGTAAGCTCGATACCATCGACGATTTCTCCGTGTCCCTCACCGACTCATCCGGATATGTTCACACCTTCGATCGTGGTCCCTCCGGCCCCAAAGTTGAAATCCACAATCCGATTCAGGTGCACATGGATATGTGGAAAACGCTTACCGATGCCCAGATCCACGACCTGACTGCCTACTTGGTGAATTTGAAATGAAAAAATTCAGCCTCGTTCTTGCCGCCGTTACTTTGCTGACCTTCTCGGTCTATTCGCAGGGTCTTGATCCAGCCAGCCTGCTCAAGCCCTCCGACAATTCCTGGCCGACGTATTCCGGCGATTATTCCGGCCGCCACTACCGCTCTCTAACTCAAGTGAACCAATCCAATGTAAAGAATCTTTCGCTGGCATGGGTCGGCCGCATCACCGCCGGCACTTCTGCTCCGGTCGGTCCCGATTTCGGACTCGGCGCTCCTCCCGCGCCTACCATCGTTGATGGCGAAGCCACCGAAGAAATAAAAGTGGCGGGACCCAACGGCGTGTCCAGAATTTCCGGAGCGATCCTGCAGGTCAACGGCATCCTTTATATCGCTACGCCGGACAACGCTTGGGCCATGGATGCGCGCAACGGTCGCCTCCTCTGGCATTTCTTCTGGAAAACGAAAGGCGGCACGCACATTGGCAATCGCGGCATGGCCATGTATCGCGACTGGCTCTTCTTCGAAACGCCGGACGATTACCTGATTTCCCTCGACGCCAAAACCGGGAAGGAGCGCTGGCACAAAGTCATCTCCGATTTCAACCAGCAGTATTTTTCCACCATGGCGCCCGTCGTCATCGGCGACCACTTACTCATCGGCACAGGGAATGACATGGATGCTCCAGGGTTTCTGAAGGCCGTCGATCCTGAAACCGGCAATGATCAGTGGACCCTCTGGACCACGCCTCACGAAAAAAACGATCCCGGCGCGGATACCTGGCCCAACCTCGATGCGGCTCGCCACGGCGGAGGAAATGTTTGGATACCCGGAAGCTACGATCCGGAACTTCATCTCTATTATTTCGGCACCGGCAATCCCAATCCCATCTTTTCTTCCGGCTCCCGTTCCGGGACCAATCTTTTTACTTGCTCCATAATCGCCGTCAACGTGGACACCGGCAAAATGGCTTGGTATTTCCAGCCCACGCCGCACGAAACGCATGATTGGGACGCAGCTCAAACGCCCGTTCTCGTCGACGCCGAGTTCAAAGGCAAGCAGCGCAAGCTGCTGCTCACCGCGAATCGCAGCGGTTATTTCTTCGTGCTCGATCGCGTCACCGGCGAGCCTCTGCTGAACGCTCCATTCTCGCACTCCACAAATTGGGCCACCGGAGTCAACGACAAGGGCCAGTTGATCCGCAATCCGCTAAAGGATGCGCAGGTCGGCGGAGCGCTGGTGTCGCCTTCGAACCCTGGAATCACAAACTATCCGCCTCCCACGTTTGATCCTGAAACCGGCCTGTTCTACGTGCAGCGCAACGAAAGCTTTTCCGTTTACTACATCACGGATCCGGACCCGAAAGAGGCGGAAGGTTTCGGCGGCGCCATGGAACAAATGCTCGGTTCCATGGGGCGTTATCTCACAGCCATTGACTACAAAACGGGCAAGGTCGTCTGGGAGCATCCTTATCCTGAAAGCTATTCGCCGGGAGGAGGCGTCGCCGGGGTTCTTTCTACGGCAGGGAAATTGTTGTTCGCTCCGGACGCCGACGGCAACCTGGTCGCGTACGATCCGGCAAACGGGAAAATCTTGTGGCACACGCATTTAGGGCAGGTCAGCAACGCGCCCGAAACGTATATGGTCGATGGCCGCCAGTATATACTTTCGGCGGCCGGTGACGCGGTCTATGCATTTGCACTGAACTGACGCTATGCTTGCGGCCGCTGTTTCACGCCGCCAACCTGTAACGACGAAACCGGAGTGCTTGTGAAAAAAATCGCCCTCTTTATTTTTCTTGTGTCCTCTGCTGCCGTTTTCGCCAGACAAGCCGCAACCCCTGGCGCCGCATCACTCAGCAATCTTTCCTGGGCCTTCCCCATGCCGGATAAAGTTCTGCCGAAGGGTGAGGACGACGATACACCTCTGCGGCACGTACCCGGCAGCAACGCCACCTACACCGAAGACAGCATCAACCCTTTCAATCCTCCGGATTGGTTTCCCGACGAGCACCCGGCGATGCCCGAAGTTGTGCGCCACGGACGCACCGGGCCGGTGCAGGCTTGCTCCTACTGCCACGCTGCCAACGGATTTGGCCATCCCCAATCCGCGAATCTTACGGGACTTTCCGTGAAATACCTGCTCAGCCAGCTCGCCGATTTCAAGAACGGTAATCGCGTCGCCCCTCCCATGGATTCCATTGCCAAGGGCCTCACGGATGCCGATGCTGAAGCTGCCTGCCAGTGGTTCGCGTCACTGAAGCCTGCGCCTTGGGTGAAAGTTGTGGAAGCAGAAATGGCTCCGAAGACGTTCGTTCTTTTCACGCGTCTCCGCCTGCCTTTTCCAGACGGCACGGAGGAACCTTTGGGCGATCGGATCATCGAAGTCCCGCAAGAACCTGTACGGGCGCGCAGCTACGATCCCCACTCGGGATTCACAGCGTATGTTCCAGTCGGCAGCATTGCCAAAGGTGAAAAGCTCGTCAGGGAAGGGAAGGCCGGCAACGCTGCGCCTTGCACTACTTGCCACGGTGACACGTTGGCTGGCACCGCCATTGCCCCGCGCATCGCCGGCCGCTCGCCGATCTACATTGTGCGCCAGCTCTACAATATTCAGGCGGGGGTGCGCCGCGGAGACGACGTGGAGCTTATGAAACCGGTCGTAGCCGGTCTTACCGAGCAGGACATGATTGCCATTGCCGCCTACGTCTCCTCCCAGAATCCGTAAGCGATCGTTACTCGGCGGCAAAAATCGCCTTAGACTTTAATTTATATATGAAGTATATCGGTGCGGTCGAGATTTCTTCGTAAGATCTTGGCTTTAATATAAGTTCTCGGTCCCTGGCACGGAACAAAGTTGGCAAAAAAGGCGGGACAAATGAACGGGAGAACGATCGGGACGATGATCCGGACAACGAGCGCTCACTCTCGGCGGGACTTTTGTAAATTCGCCGCGGCCCTGCCGCTGGCCATGGCTTTGACGCAGCAGCGGCATTTTCAACCCACCCTGATCGCCGGGCTGCCTTTCGGTCTTGAGACGTTCAGCTTCCACGACCTTCCTCCCGCTGGCGATCCGCAACTGATCCCCACCATCATTCGCAACATGAAAAGCCTCGGGATCAACGAATGCGAAATCATGTCCGGCCACATTGAGCCTTGGGGAAGCTACGCAACGGGTTGGTGGGTGCAGACGCGCAAAGCCCCGGGATACGCAAAAATGCGCGAAGATGCTCGTCAATGGCGTCTTACCGTTCCCATGGATTACTACCGGAACATCCGCAAACAGTTCGAGGATGCCGGCCTGCGAATCTACTATTACAACGTGAATTTCAACGAGACTTTCACCGATGCCGAGCGCGACCGCACCTTCGAAGCGGCCAGGGAATTGGGCGCGGAAGGTTTCAGTTCATCCACGGTTCTCAGCGAGGCCCAGCGCCTCGTCCCGTTCGTTGAGAAGCATCGTATGTTTGTGGCCATGCACAACCACAACAATCTCGTCGATCCCGACCAGTTCGCCACCCCGCAAAGTTTTGAGAAGGCATTGGCCATGTCGAAGGATTTCTTCGTCACCCTTGATATCGGCCACTTTACCGCCGGAAACAACGATGTCGTCGATTTCATCCGCAAACATCACGATCGCATCACCAACATTCACATCCGCGATCGCAAGCGCGACAACGGCCCGAACCGTCCCTTCGGGCAAGGTGATACGCCAATCAAGGAAGCGCTTCACCTGATTCGCGACAATCGCTACCCCATCCGCTGTTACATCGAATATGAGTACGGATCCTTCCGGTTCTCGGTCGACGAAGTCAGGACTTGCCTGGAATATTGCCACGAGGCGCTCGCATGAGATTCCGGGCGATCCAACCCGTGCTTCTCGTTATTTCACTATGCTTCGTCCCAGCCGCCTCGGCGCAGCAGTCAAAGCCAAAAGTGGATGCAGGCGGTCCCGTCGCGCCCACGACTACCCTTGAGCGCGGTCGCACCGTGTACGTGCTAAGTTCCTGCCATTTTTGTCACGGCATTGACCTCACCGGCGCCAGCATGGGCGCCGCCGACTTGATGCATTCTCCGCTCGTGGGGGCCGATAGAAACGGCAATCTGATCGGAAGTATTGTTTTGGCCGGCCTGCCAAATCTTCAAACCGCCATGCCAAAATTTGCGGACCTTACCAAGGATCAGATTGCGGATCTTGCCGGCTATGTCCACTATCTTCGCCAACAGGGCCGCTACAAGGAGCTGGTGACCGCAAAGTTGCCGGCAGGTGATGCCAAAGCAGGTGAAACCTACTTCGACGGCTCAGGCGGGTGCAGTAAATGTCATTCAACCACGTATCTTGCCACATCGATGCGCAAGTACGACGCCACCACTCTTCGCTCCCGCTTCCTGCGCCCGGGTCCGGCTTTGCCGGCCGACAATGTTACGCCGAGCGCCGGTGAACAAGCGCATCTTCGTTTGCTCGAGAATTATTCCCCTGCAGACGTGGCAAACGCTCTCGCCTATCTCGAACGCTTTCGCTAGTTTTTTTGCCCCGGCGGGCGGGACGACGAACGGCCCAGGTCGCTGCTCCTACTTCTGCTCTGGAATCGTGATCGACTCGCGCTCGTGCGGATCGCTCGCGTCGCACCAGTCTTCGAAGGCGTAGCTCCCGGCGGGCAATCGGTCGAAAGTGTAGTCGTAGGAATGGGGATGCACGTAGATCTTCGGATCGCTGTAGGTGTAGTGGATGGTCAGATGCTGGCCGTCGGGTGAAACTTCAAACCGCTCGGTAAGATGCGTCTCCGGCGTCCGGTACCCTCCTGCGGGAACCACTCCCGGCGCGAGCCCTACCGTTTCGACAACTAAAACTTTGCCCTCGTAGTGACCCACTCCATGTCCCGAATTTGTCGGCGTCCATTTCGTTAGATCGGGTTGGTGGCGCCCATCCATATAAATGTGTCGTATTCCGTTTCGCTCCGGGGCGATGATCACTTCATCCCTTTGCGCCACAATGTGGATGGCGTTGGAGTCCGGGTTCACGCCCAGGCCGCCGCCGGCGAACGGTCCACCCGCTCCGCAAGGCTGGGCTACCACAATGTAGGGATCTCCCGGTTTGTGCACGCCATTCTCGGTGTATGCGGGGCCCGTGGGCGGCCGCTTGCTGTTCGCGACCATGCTTGCGCCTGCGGGCGTAAGTTCAGCCTTCTGAAACTTGTCGGATAGTCCCCCGAAGCTCCCGGATCCCGACGAATCGGTGCGCACCCAGTCACCCTCAATTCCCGTGTTGGCTCCAGCCATCTGAGTCTTTTCTCCGAAAACACTCGTTTGCGCACCCAATGCAAGCCCAATGGCAATAACAGCGAAGCTCGCCATCCATCCGGTTCGGACATTTCTTGCGCGATGCGTATCGGGTTCGAAAAATTGTCTTCGCAAGGCAGGCTCCTCGGACCGTTCGTCGGCCCCCTAGTTCATTCCAATCGGATTATCCAAAAACTTGTCGCGCACCTCGTCGTAAGGGTCGCACTTCTGCGCGGGTACCGGCTCGTACTGCTTCGGCATGCGGTAGTAGCGGAACTCGTAGGTATGCGGCGTGCGAAAAACCTTCCCGTCTTCCCAGGTGAAAACAACCGATAGCACGGTTCCGTTCTCGATCAATCGATATCGCTCTATCAGGTGCGAGTCGACGGTTCGAAAACCTCCGCCCGGAATCCGCACAATTCCCTTTTTAGCGTCAAAGCTCACCGTGTCCACTACCAGCGTGTCGCCGTCCCAATGCGCGATCGAATCTCCATTGCTGGTCGTGTCGAATTCATCAGCGCCAATATGTTTCGGCCGGTCAAGATAAATGTGTCTCGGCGACACATTTGTTTCCGCGGCGATGATCACTTCTCTCGTGCCCTGCCGGATGTCGAGAGGTCTTCCCGGGTCCATCACGAACGGCGTTCCCAGCAGATTGCAGTAGCGAATCGCATGCGCGTCCGCGGCTGCCTTTTCCTCCAACATTGTTTTCGTCACGCCCGCAGCGAGATCGGCCGGCGGAATCTTGCGGCTGTCGAAGGAAAGTTCCCAGTATCCGGAAATATCGTGCGGGTCCGTCGCCGAGGAAGATTGTGGCACCGGCTGCGCCGCGGGTCGCGATCCGCCCGCCACTACTCCGCTAGCGGCAAATAGCAAAGCGACGGCGGCATAGCGCATCAATTTGGACACATTCTCCTTGGACATATTCTCCTCGTCAGCCCTGGTCGTTTGTTAGCACAGTTCATTCGTCAGACCTGTTTATCGCGGAAAGGCTAATTCTCAAGCGGACAGCGCGTGCTTCATGTACTCGATGTCCTTCTGCGTCTCTTCCATGGATGTTCCAGTCCCTTTGAATTCGCGCTCCACGATGCAAAAGATCGGATAATGATTGTCGCGGATCAGTTGCAGGCACTGCACGATGGGGGTGTCGCCCGTGCCCCAGGCCACATTGGGTCCGTTGTCTCGCTTGCGGTCCTTCACGTGGATGTGTGTGATCCGGGCGTGGTGTTCCTTAATGTAAGCAACTGCGTCGTTGTTCCCTGCGGTGAAGTGCCCGATGTCGAGATTTACTACGAATTCGGGCGACATATCGAGCAGTTTCTGCAGGCTTTCGGGCGTGGCCACTTCGTTCGGATCGCCGACCATCGCGTGGGTGTGCCAGGAAGGCTTGATCTTGTATTTCTCCGCGAACGGCTTGATCCGCTGCCCCATCGCCACGCGGGTCTGGTTTGTCGTGAATATCCCCACACCCAGCGCTTTCATCTGTTTGAATACGGCGTCGATCTCCGGATCGGTTGCGTCATCGCTGAAAGTCATTACGTAAGAGAAGAGATTCAATCCCGCATCGGTGAATTTCTTTCGCACTTCTTCAAATCGATCGAGGTGCAGCCCCAATCTCCAGTCGCGTAGTTTCTGCCGGTCGGCCGTGTATTCAGGCGTGATCTCATCTGGCACCTGCCCGCCCCGATGGTTCAGGCCCGGGAAGTCCGGCTCAAGAAGCGTGTTCACTAGTTCAACATTCGCGGCTTGAAGTTGCAGGCATTCCTGAATCACCGTGTCGATCACATCCGTCCCCGGCTTCTGCGGAATGGGATTCAACGATCCCGTGATGATTCCTAGTTTCACGCCACGAAATGTCGAGTCGATGTGTGTTGCGCCCCATAACCTCGAGATGGGCAGCGTTGAAGCGGTCAGGCCCCCCAGGATTGCCTTCCCAAAATCTCTTCTGGATTGCATCTGCGTCCCCCCTTTACGTCCAATGCGCCCGGCTCGCTGCCAGTCCTTCAAGTTTCCCCACGGAGCCCGTTAACGGCAAATGTTAATTAAACCATTGCGTATTGCGCCAAAAGGAGTACATATACTTCAAATATGAACTGAAGGCTATTCCGGTTCGAGTATTCCTGTCAACCATTGTTTGCTCGAGCCAGCTATTGCAAGCGCGGCCTCGCGGGTAGAGTGACTTCAACCAGTCGGCCAGGAAACGCCATGCCACGAAACGCCATGGAGGAAGCCATGAAAATTTCTCGGCGAGACTTATTAAAAGCGAGTGTTCCGGCCATCGGCTTACTCAAGCTCAATGCCGCCACGAAATCTTCGCTCATCGCTGGCGTCCAGTTGGGTTGCCAGACATACAGCTTCCACGACATTACCGCCGGCGGCCCCGAAGCGATCGATAAGATCGTCCAGCACATGAATCAAGTCGGTCTCGACATGTGCGAGGTTTTCTCTCCGGATTTGGAGCCGTTTCCAATGCCTTGGTTCTCGGTGGAACCATGGGCGCCAAAAGCGGCGAAGGGCGGCGGCCCGTCAGGTGACGTCACTGCTGCGGTGGCTCTGAACCGCGCCAAGGCCGGTAGTCCGGAAGCCAAAGTCCAGCGCGAGCAACTCCGGAAGTGGCGGCTTTCCGTTCCGCTCGACTATTTTCAGAATATCTCTAAAAAATTCCGCGATGCCGGTATCAAGCTCCACTGCTTCAACCTCAGTTTCGACGACAGTTTTACCGACGAGGAAATCAATAAAGGTTTCGATATGGCCAAGGCGCTCGACACCAACATCATCACCGCTTCCACCACGCTATCTGTCGCCAAGAGGCTTGTGCCCTTCGCCGAGAACCACCGTACCTACGTCAGCATGCACGGCCATTCCTCTGTCAAAGATCCCAATCAGTTCTCGAGTCCCGCGACCTTCGCCGCCGCTCTCGCCTGGTCAAAGTATTTCAAAATCAATCTCGATATTGGCCATTTCTGGGCTGCCGGATTCGATCCGGTCGCGTTCATCCGCGAGCAGCACGCCAACATCACCAATCTGCACTTGAAAGACAGGCTTACCAACGATGGCCCGAACGTCGCCTGGGCCGAAGGCCCGGGCCATACCCCCATCCGCGCCGTGCTTCAACTTCTTGAGAAAAATCGCTGGCCCATTCCCGCCTTCATCGAATACGAGTATCAAGGTCCGGGAACACCTGCTGAGGAGGTCGCCAAGAGTTACGCGATCGCCCAGAAATACCTGGAACGTTCTTCACTCCTTGTTCTCTAAAAACGCCTAAAGTTTCATCGAAAATCAGCCGAACCTGATTGAGTGAGGAACGCCAGCACGGGCAGTGAGCTATCAGCGCGCCGCATCGACCGGGCGTTGCCTGTCCCGGGTTGGGCTGCTTCAACATCGCGTCCATCTTTGCCCCCGAAGTTATGGGCGTGTTTCCGCCCGTGCGTCGCGTGGGTAAACGGCGGGCGTTCTTTCGCCAATGGATTCTTGCTGGGACAGTCCCGGACCTCCGTTTTTTCTATGACGATCACAGCGCGCACGTTCAGCAGTGCTCATTCATAATTCGTTGAGGAGTTGGGCGATGGGGAAAACTCTCTGTCAAGTTCATGTTGGGGACGGTGATCGTCGTAGTCCTCGGCATTTCCGTGCTCGGCTGGATCATGACGCGCTCTCTGGAATCTGAGGTGCGTGGCCGGGCCGACCAGGAGGAGACAGATCAGGTTGAATCCATGCTAACCGTCTTGCAGACGGTGGACAATCTGAGTTCGGAGTCCGTCCGGTCCGCCATGAAGGTTCTGCTGCAGGAAGGAGAGCGAATTGGAGTGCCGGAGATCGGCTCAGTCGACGAGCCTCGCGGGACAATCGGTTCCCGACCTCCGTTTGGGAAACGCCTCGCAAGTCGGGAATTTCGCTCTGGTCGATCACCTGAAGCAGCTCGCCGGATGCACCGCCACTCTTTTTGTCAAGAAGGGAGACCAATTCGTTCGCGTCTCTACCAACGTTCTCAAAGCGGATGGCTCCCGCGCCATCGGGACGATCCTCGATCCCGCGGGGCAAGCATTCGCGGCGATCCAGAATGGGCAACCCTTCTATGGCGTGGTGGACATTCTGGGCAAGCCTTACATGACCGGCTACGAACCGATGCAGAATGCAGCGAGGCAGACGATCGGCATCTGGTATGTGGGCTTCCCCTTGACCGCGGTCGGCGATCTTGGCGAGCGCATCAGTAACGCCAAAATTCTGGACCACGGATTCGTCGCGCTCCTCCATGCCGACGGAAGAGTGATATTCAAGCCGCAACAGGTGACGGAGGACGAAATACGCAAACGACTGGACCGCTCCGAAGCAGCGAAGTGGACCGTGCTATCCAAGCCCTTCGAAAAATGGGGATACACGCTGCTGGCCGCCTACCCGCAAAGCCGACGTTGCCGCCAAACTCCGGGTCATACAGGTGATTGTAGTTTGCTGCGTGCTGCTGGTATCGCTCCTGGTTGTGCTGGCTCAGTACCTGCTGGTGCGAAAGCTGGTGGTCAATCCACTCAGTCGATTGACGCAGATGATCCACAACATGGCCGAAGGCGAGGGCGACGTCACCCAGCGCCTGGAGATGGCTGGCGCGTTCAGCAACGACGAAATGGGCGAAGTCAGCCGCCAGTTCAATCTATTCATGGACAAACTGCAGGAGCTGCTTCGGGGTGTCGTGTCCGACACCCATAGACTCACGGCGGCCAGTCAGCAACTGCTGGAGGCCAGCGAGCAGATCACCATCGATTCCGGAGAGACCGCGGCGCAGTCCAATTCCGTTTCCAGCGTCACTCTGCATGTCACCGAAAATCTGCAAAGTCTTGCGACGGGCGCCGGCGAGATGACGCTGACCATTCAGAGCATTGCGACGAACACGAGCGAAGCGGCCAAAGTCGCGGGCTCCGCCGTGGGCATCGTTCAGGCCGCCAACGCCACGGTCACCAAGTTGGGCCACTCCAGTGCGGAGATCGGAGAAGTGATCAAGGTCATAACGTCCATTGCGCAGCAGACCAACTTGCTGGCCTTGAATGCGACCATTGAAGCCGCCCGCGCCGGAGAAGCCGGAAAGGGCTTCGCCGTAGTCGCGAACGAAGTGAAAGAACTCGCCAAGCAGACGGCCAAAGCCACCGAAGATATCAGCAGGAAAATCGATCGCGATTCAGGAGGACACCAAGGGCGCGGTGGCGGCGATCGGGAGGGTGAGCGGCATCATTACTCAGATCAACGACATTTCCGCAACGATCGCGAGCGCGGTAGAAGAGCAGAGCGCCACGACCAATGAGATGACTCGCAACACCAACGAAGCGGCCAACGGAGCCGGCAACATCTCGTCAAATATCGAGGGAGTTGCAAAGTCCGCCACCGGCACGTTGTCGCGCGCGCAAGCGTCACAGAAAGCGGCGCAGGAATTGGCCTCCATTGCGACGCAGCTGGGCGGCCTGATGCGGCAGTTCAAGATCGAGCGCAGCGACCGGCGATTCGACATCTCCTTGCCCGTCAAGATCACGCGCGACCGACGTCAACGGCCAGCCAGTGAACCAGGAAGTCATGACCATTAACGTTAGCCGGCATGGCGCCCTGCTGAAAGGCATCCACGGCAGAACTTCGGCTTGGCAGCCAGGTCGTCTCTCTCCCGCTCAGGCAAGCAGGAACAATTTCTAATTGTGTGGGCGGGAGAAGAAAATACCCCCAGGGCTGGCCAGATCGGGGTCTCCGCCGTCGATCCAGCTTGTTCCTTCTGGAATGATGTGGTCGGAGCACCGTCCCAAGCCGAACTCGCAGGCGCGGGGAATAATCATTCGGAGAAGATTTCAGCAAAGTCAACAGCAACTACTACATCGCATTCGCTTGAATATCGAACTTAGTTTCACATTTAGTTGGCGCGCGATTGAGCCTTGAATCGGCGCTTGTCGATGCCGAGATTGATAATTTTCGAATCCAGCGTCTGCCTGGGGATGCCCAGCTTGGCTGCGGCGCCCGCGGTGGTAGCAAAGAGCGACGCGCTAGGTGTCCTGACCAAATATAACTATAACGCCCTAAACCAGGTTACGAAGATAACCGACCCTCTTCGCGGGACTACAATGTTCGGCTATGATCCGAATGGAAATCTGTTAAGCGTCACCGATGCTAATGGCCATGCGACGACTTACACATACGATACCTCGGATCGGCTTTCGACCCGGGTAGATCCGTTGAATCGGAGCGAAGGCTATCAATACGACGGCAATAGCAATTTGACTCAGTTTACTGACCGTCGGGGAAAAATTACGACTTACAACTACGACTCGTTGAACAGGAAGACTTTCGCCGGATTCGGACAATCCGGAACGGGCCATGAAAGTACGATCGGCTATACACTTGACGGTGGTAACCGCCTCACCCAGGTTGTGGATTCAGGGGCGGGCAGGATCAACCGCGGCTATGACCTGCTCGATCGTATGACCTCGGAGTCCACGCCACAAGGATCAGTAGGGTATGGCTATGACGCGGCTGGTCGCCGCACGAGCATTGATCGGCCCCTAAATCCGCACGAAATTGAATATGATTTCGGAGTTGGTGAAAGGGGGAAGTATGTCAAGGAGCCGGCACAGCGAGGCGGAGATCATTGCGGCGCTGAAGCAGGTAGACGCAGGGCGCAAGGTGGAGGATGTGGCGCGGGAAGTGGGCATGTCCACGCACACGATCTACGCGTGGAAGGCGAAGTACGGCGGGATGGATGTAAGCCAGGCGCAGGAGGCCAAGCAGTTGCGTGACGAGAACACACGGTTGCGGAAACCGGTGGCGGATCTCAGTCTGGACAAAGAAGCGTTGCAGTCGGTGATACGAAAAAACGGGTGGAGCTCGTAGCCTTGAAGGCGGCTGTCGAGCAAGTGCGGCAAGAGGATGCCTTCAGCCAGCGGCGAGCCTGCAGCCTGATGCTGCTGGCGGTATCGAGTTACCGCTATCGGAGCAGGCGATCGGATGAACCGCTGCGCGCCCAGCTGGTCGAGTTGGCGCGGGAGAAACCGCGCTTCGGCTACCGGCGGCTGCATGTGTTGCTGCGCCGCTCGGGCGGGGCGGTAAACCACAAGCGCGTGCATCGAGTGTACCGGGAGGCGGGATTGAGCCTTCGCCGAAAGAAGCGTAAACACTGCGTTCGAGCGGGAGTCCTCCGAATAGGGCAGCGGATCGCTCTCTTCATAATCCGGCCAATCGTCTTGTTCCAATAAACCAGAGACCGAGTGAAGCGGGTTCTTTTTTAGCCAAGTACAGATCGTCATCATCATGTTGTAGACAGTGCGGGGCGTCAGGAGTGTTTCCTTATTTTTGGCCTTCGTGCGGAGCAGATGATCACGCCAGCCGATGAGATCGTGCCGGGTAATTTCCTCCAAGGCCGCTTTGGCGCTGAAACGGAGACCTCACCCGTCTCACGGCGGCGCTGGAACACGATCTACCCCTCCCGACGCTGAGCGGTCGTTCGGGCCACAGCTGCCAAATGGCTCTCGATGCTTATCTCGCGGCACGAGAGAGCAAGGGGGAGTCTTCCGGTGGTATTGGCGAGCGGCGGCACGATGTGACGCTCTTTCAATGAAGCTGCCAACGCGTTGCCACTGCGACTTGCCGTGCTGGTTATAGCGGAGATAATAGGTGCCGGGGAGCTGAAGCAGCTTACCTTTGTCGTCCTGCGCACAAACATAGGCGCGTCTCCCCTCAACGCGCTGTCTTACCAAAACGAGTACTTTTGGAACGGCCATTTTGTCCTCTCCCTTTTAATACCTGTCCGAGAGGACTTTTTGGCTAAATGCTAGTTACCCTGGCGTTACCCGCCACCCGCTAAGTGGCTATAAAAGCCGCCCCTTAACAAAATTTTGGCGGAGAGGGTGGGATTCGAACCCACGGTTGAGTTTCCCCAACACACGCTTTCCAAGCGTGCTCCTTAAACCGCTCGGACACCTCTCCGGATTTCGCGCGTTACGAAGCGTAGCAAATTGATTGCGCCCCAGCAAATTGCCAACCCACCTTGCGCCCTCACCGGAACAAATTTCCGCGTTGTCTGCTACACTTTTATTTCCATTCCGGGATGGTGCAATTGGTAGCACGTGGGCCTTTGGAGCCTAAAATCTTGGTTCGAGTCCAAGTCCCGGAACCATTTTCCAATCGTTGGAAGCCGCTTCTCGCAGTTGAAAAATTATCGGATCCACAAGATCGACGGCGCCTTGACTTCCCCAAAACCGCCCACCTAGACTGCTTGTTCGGCCTGCCCCATGAATAAATCAAAAGGCTCTGTCATAACGGTCGGGGTCACCGGCGCGAGCGGCGCGGTCTACGCACGTGCCGTTTTGCGGATTCTCGAAGCTGACAAACGCGTCGGCCAGGTTTTCTTCGTGGCCAGCGATGCTGCCTTGCGTCTGCTCGCAACCGAACTCAGCGTGGTCGCTGCCGATGGCAAAAAATTGCCTTCGCTCATTGTTGGCGGTGCCGCGAAAAAAATCGAATATCTCCCCAACAAAGATATCGGCGCCAGCATTGCCTCCGGCAGCGCCATCGTTGACGGCATGGTCGTCGTACCCTGCTCAGCCGGTGCCATGGGCTCCATCGCTGCGGGTGTTGCCGACGATCTTCTCACTCGAGCCGCGGACGTGTGTCTAAAGGAGCGCCGGCCTCTCGTGCTGTGCCTCCGCGAAACTCCCTTGAATCGCGTTCATCTCGAAAATATGCTGCGAGTTCATGACGCCGGCGCCACCGTCATGCCCGCCATGCCCGCATTTTATTACGCACCGCAAAGCATTGACGACCTGGTGGAGCAATTCGCCTATCGCGTGCTCTCACAAGTTGGCTTGCCTCAGGAAAAACAATATCGCTGGCAAGGCGGTCCGCCGGCAAAGAGAACCTGACGCACCTCTCAAGTCTGCGCCCATGAACGGACACAAACCCAAAAGCCGAATCCGCACCGTGCTCGAAATGATCAAGTTCGAGCACTCCGTTTTTGCGCTGCCTTTCGCGCTTGTTGGGGCGCTTCTCGCCACGCGCGCAGCCGGCGCCCGCCTCACTTGGACTCAATTCGCCTGGATCATCGTCGCCATGGTCGGCGCCCGTTCCGCCGCTATGACCATGAACCGCATCGCAGACGTGGAATACGATCGCCGCAATCCGCGCACCGCCAATCGCGCTCTTCCCGCGGGAGAGCTTTCGCTCGGCTTCGCTTATTTCTTTACGGCCCTTTCATCTGCGGTTTTGATTTTTGCCGCTTGGCGCTTGAGCCCTCTCGCTTTCAAGTTGTCGCCGGTGGCGCTCGCCATTTTGTTTTTCTATTCCTACACCAAGCGCTTCACCAGCTGGTCGCATTTTGTTCTCGGTTTCTGTCTGGGCATTTCGCCCGCCGCCGCATGGATTGCTGTGCGCGGATCGCTCGACTGGCGCATGCTCATTCTTTGCGCCGCGGTCACTCTCTGGGTCGGCGGATTCGACGTCCTCTACGCCTGCCAGGACGTTGAATTCGACAAATCCGCGGGCCTGTTTTCGATCCCCAAAAGGTGCGGTATTACTCGTGCCCTACAAGTCGCCCGCGTAATGCACGCAGTCATGGCTCTTCTACTGGTGTGGCTCGCCGCGAGTTTTCATCTCGCCTGGCCTGCTTGGGTGGGCATCGCTGTGGTCGCTGCCTTGCTTGCCTACGAGCATTCGCTTCTAAAGCCAAACGATCTCAGCAAAATGAATGCTGCCTTTTTCACCGTAAATGGCTATATTAGCTTGTTGTTCTTGCTTTTCTGGGGTGCTGCGGCCTTCGTCATGCATCCGTAGCCTTTTCAAGGCTGGGCCATCTTCACTTAGCCATTTTCTGGACACAACTATGACGTCAGGATTGCAGATCACCGATAGCCGTCTCGAACCCATCGCACCGAAAGTGCTCGCGGGCGAACGCCTCTCCGCGGAGGACGGTCTCGCGCTCTTCCAGTCGAACGACCTGCTCGCTCTCGGCTGGCTTGCCAATCACGTGCGCGAGAAGCGACACGGGAAAATCTGCTATTTCAACGTCAACCGCCACATCAATCCAACCAATGTCTGCGTGGCCCATTGCAAGCTCTGCGCTTTTGGCCGCTCGCCGGATTCGCCCGGCGCCTACACTTTCGCTCTCGAAGAAATCTACCAGCGTGCCGCCCAAGGCGTGGCCGAAGGAGCCACCGAGTTCCACATCGTCGGTGGACTGCATCCGGATCTCCCTTTCGATTATTATCTCGATCTGATTCGCGGTTTGGCCCAGCGATTTCCCCAGGTGCACCTGAAAGCTTTCACTATGGTGGAGGTGCACTATTACGCGCGCCTTTCAAAGCTTTCCATTCGCGACACACTTTTGAAGATGAAAGAAGCGGGCGTCGGCTCGCTACCAGGCGGCGGTGCCGAGGTTTTTCATCCGCGCGTGCGTCGCATCATTTGCGACCATAAAGTCAGCGGCCGCATGTGGCTCCAGATCGCCCGTACCGCGCATGAGGTGGGTCTGCGCTCGAATGCCACCATGCTCTTCGGGCACGTGGAAACGCTCGAAGAGCGCGTCGACCATTTGGTTCAACTCCGTGAAATGCAGGATCAGACCCACGGATTCGTAACTTTCATTCCGCTCGAGTTTCACCCGGCCAACACGGCCCTCGCCCATTTGCCCCGGCCAACCGCCTTCGATGATCTGAAAACCATCGCCGTTTCGCGCCTGATGCTCGACAATTTCGATCACATCAAGGCTTATTGGATCATGCTCACGCCGCGCATCGCGCAGATGGCCTTGCGCTTTGGAGCCAACGATATCGACGGCACCGTCGTCGAAGAAAAAATCTACCACGATGCCGGCGCCACCACTCCCGAAGGCCTCACGCGCTCCGAACTTGAGCGCTTGATTCGCGCCGCGGGCTGCATCCCGGTCGAACGCGACACCCTCTACAACCCTGTCGATCGCTCGAAGATGCCCTTTCCACCTGAGCCGCCCCTATCAAGCGAATCAGGTGGATCAGACGGTTTTGTTCAGCGGGCTAAAGGGCTTCATTTAGTGGAAAACGCCGGCAACTGAAAGTCCGTCGCTGTTCTGATTTTTTGCGGAGAGCGGAGTCGTTTCGCACCAGCTACAATTTTCCCCAAAAGATGTTTCAATCCCAACACGCTGTCGCAATAGTCTCTTCGCCGTGGTCTTAAAAGATGACGCCTGCGAACTTCTATGCCTTCGCCACCCGCTTTCCTCCCAGCACCGTTCCCGCCGGAAACAGCCGCTGGTGCCCGGTGATCGTGCCCTTGAAATTGTCGAGAAACTGAAAATCTCCCTCGCGCAATTCCAGCAGCGCCACATCCGCCGGCGCGCCCACGTTCAGCGTGCCGCGGTCATTGAACAGCGGAAAAATCCGCGAAGGATTCCGCGTCGCACGCGCAATCGCCTCGTCAACCGTCATCCCGTAGCCAAACAATTTCGACATGCAATTCGGCAGATCGATCACTCCCGTTTCGTGCGCGTTCGTGTTCCAGTCCGTTGAAAACGTGTCCGGCCAGAATCCCGCCTTCATGATCGCGCCAATGGTGTCCCAGCGCATGTGCCCGGTCTGTCCGTTGCCCACATCGAACCATACGCCGCGTCGCCGCGCCGCTAACACTTCCGGCACAATGTGTCCGCTGTCGTCGATGATGCTGTTCGGCGGCGGCGCGAACATGTGCGTCACAATGTCGCCGCGCTTCAGTAGATCCATCAGTTTGCCAATCGGCGAAATCGTCTGCCCCATGTGGATCATCACCGGCAGCCCGAACCCCGACGCCACTTCCTGCGCCCGCCGCAACACTTCGTAATCGTTCGGCCCCGCCACGTCGCGCGATAGCCGCGCCTTCACGCCCACAATATACTCCCGGTTTTTCCCAATCGCCGCGCGCGCCGCACCCACATCCGCGCGCTTCGGGTCCATGGTGTCGCCTTCGGCCAGAATTCCCGCGCGCCCGATGTTGATCAGCACGCGTCCCTGCTGCGGCGACGTTTTCGCCACCGCAATCGTGTCGCTGATCTTGTCCGCGCCCTGCGATCCCGCGTCGATCCATCCCGTCACACCGTCCTGCAGCACCATGGCCGGCCCCGCGGCGCTCCGGCCGCAGTGCGTGTGAATGTCGATCAGCCCCGGCGCCACCAACTTGCCGTGCGCGTCAATTGTTTCCGCTGCGTCGCCCGCGATGCTTTCCTCGATGGCCGCGATGCGCCCCGCAGAAATGGCCACGTCGCGCACCGCGTCCAGCCGCACCGACGGGTCGATCACCCGGCCGCCGCGAATCACCAGGTCGTATCCCGCCGCGAACGCTTTTCCAGCGCGGCCGAACATTTTTAAGCCAGCCGTCGCGCCCACAGCCACACCCACTGCCGCGCCTGCTGCCGTGGATAAAAACTGTCGCCGGTTCACCATCGTGACCTCCTCATCGGTGCCTCAAGATGTTGCAGACGTTGTTCTCGTTATTCGTGCCTGTCAACAGTAGGGATTTTCGCGCGGCGTGTTGACTAAGAGGCGGCAGCCTGGCCAATCAGAATCGCCGACAACGGAGCCGGCGTGTCTCAGTCCCGGAGGGACGACATACCGTAGCCCAGCGCGTAAGCGCTGGGAAAAAAATCGGCGCACAGCGCCTCACCGCTTGCGGTCTTCGCGATCCGGTAAGGATCGCCGTTATTAGAAGACCGCGACCTTGTATCGTCCCACGGCACGGCTTGAGAGAGGCCCTAGACATTGATCGATTTCTTGGAAATTTCCCCGATATTCCGCAACCCGGTATGCCGCATCGCCGCCTGCAGCTCCCCGTTGATCTGCTCCAGCGTCTGCTGCACCGCCATCCATCCGCCCAGCGCCAGGGAGTACATGATCGGCCGCCCAAGCGCCACGGCATTTGCGCCCAGCGCCAGCGCTTTAAAAACGTCTTGTCCGCGCCGGATTCCTCCATCCACCACAATCGGTATTCGCCCGTGAACCGCCTCTACGATGCGCGGCAGCGCCGTAATCGTAGCCGGCACGTCGTCGAGCGACCGCCCGCCGTGGTTCGAAACTTGTATTCCCCCGCAGCCATGCTCCACCGCCAGCGTGGCCATCTCCGGCGACAGCACTCCCTTCAAAATCACCGGGAGCCCCGAGGTTTTCTGAATGAAGGTCACATCGTCCCATCCGATATTCGACTTGAAAGCCGGCCTCGCGTCGGACGTTTCACCCGGAAAATTTCCGATGGGTATCGCGGGAAACGTGGTGCGCCGCCCCGCCTGCGTTTCTGCCCCGCCCACCGAGTCGATGGTAAGCACCACCGCCAGAAAGCCCGCCGCATGCGCGCGCTGCAGCAGTTCCTTGGCCTTGCCCGCGTCTTCCGGCATGTAGATCTGGAACCACTTTGGCCCGGGCGTGGCCTGTGCGATCTGTTCCATGCTCAAAGTCGACTGCGAGCCCGCGGTGAAAAGCGTGCCCGCCGCGTGCGCTCCCTGCGCCGTCCCCGCCTCCGCCGTGACGTGCGCCAGTCCGTGGCCGCCCATCACGCTCACGATCACCGGCATGCCGATCGGCGCTCCCAGCAGCGTTATTTTCGTGTCGGTATCGGTGTGCCCGGTCAGATAGCGCGGCGTGATGGTCATGCGCTTGTACGCCAATTCATTTTCGTGCCGCGTCCACTGATCTCCGGCCGCGTTCGAGATGTACCGGAAAGCGATCGGCGGCAGAACCTTTTGCGCTTCTCCGTCAAGATCGCGCAAGCTGTTGAACTCGATTTTTTTGATCTCCGAGGGAGCCACGTATTGCCCTGGAGACGCGGTTGCCGTCCCAGAGGCTGGCGGCTTCGCTGCCGCCGGATCCCCTGCGGAAGCACTTTGTGCCAGCAGCGGATGCGCAGCCGCCAAAGTTGCGGCCACAGCCGTGCCACTTAAAAAATCACGACGCTTGCGATTCATAGCTCCCTCCACCAGGGCGATTCTCCGCCGCTGCCGCCGCACTCGCCTTTATTCAAGCGGCGCAGCCACATCAGCGGCTTGCCATATCACCATGGCCGAGGACTATATTCTTGCGGCCTGCGCCCGTCAAACGTTGCCCGCCCGCGCCACCACGGTTCATCCACACTGCACATCGCAGGGCCATCGCGGCTACGCCCCGCCTACGCGGACGTAACATGCAAGATGATAAGATTCGTTCCAGAGGAAAAACATGGAAAACGCGGCGGCACTATTTGTGCAAATGATCTTCGATTCGGACGAGCGCATGCGCGCGCAGCTCAAGGAGCAAGCCGCCTCCAACCCGCAGGCGGCCGCCGAATTTCTCAGGCCCTGGTATCAGGCCATGCTCGTGATGATCAAAAGCGCCGAGGATTTTGACCAGGGCCCAAGCCCGCATCGCTGAGGCTATCCGGTACACCTTCACCGGCGCAAATCTTCGCGCTTGCTTTCGTGCTTGGGCCACTTCCGCTATCATTCTTGGTGCATGTTCTGCCCTAACTGCAAAACGGAATATCGCCCCGGCTTCGCCACCTGCTCGGATTGCGGCGCGCCGCTCGTCGAGCGACTGCCCGGCCCAATTTCCACGAACGCTCCTAAAACCGCCGGCCCCGAACTTCTTTGGACCGGCACGAACTCCGCAGTGTACGGCGTGATCGTCAACGCGCTCGACGACGCTGGAATTCCTCATCACGAAAGCCAGCGCGAAGCAGGTCCGATTCCAGGCCTCGGCCAACCGGTTTACGCCATTTTTATTCCTTCGCGGGAGCACGATGCCGCTCACACCGAAATGGAGAAGGCCGTTCGCGAATTCGAAAACGGCCCGCGCCAGCCGAACGACCGCATCGACGCGTCCACCGCGGCCGGCGATTCGGAATTCGAGGACGACGAAGAAGAAAGAAGTGAGCCATCTGACGACATCGCGCCCGACGACATCACAGAAGACTATGACCCGGAAAAAGCCACGTCGGAGGTCTGGTCCGGCGACGAAATCGAGATCAAAGATATGCTCGTGGCTTCGCTCCGCGAAAACGGCATCGGCTGCGAGCTCACAGTGAATGGCGCGTTCCGTTTGCTGGTCATGCCCTCGGACGAATCGCGCGCTCGCGAAATCGTCCGCGAAGTCCTCGACGCTTCCCCCCCGGAATAATCGGCTGGAATAAAATAAGTTGACCGGCGATTGCCGTCTCGTGTTTTTGCCTCTTCGCATTTCTATCTATTGCAGCAAACCACAATCGGCGTCACCATAGCGCCAGAGGTGGCCGCCATGGAAGACATCGTCTGCTACTGCCCGATCTGCCAGGGACAACTTCTTTTCGAGGATTCGAAAAATGTGAACGCCGCTTACTCGGCCCAGCCGCTGATCACCGAAAAACTTTATTGTCCGCATTGCGAAATGCTGGTCGATCCGGTGATCGCCAAAGTGGACACGCTCGGCAAGGGCGATCCCGCGTATCACGACCTGGCTCCCGACAATCCTGGACGCACCATGGCCGCGGGCGCCAACTCCGGCGGCGGCCAGCGCGGAGATGACTCCGACGAAGGCGCTACTAAATGGCGGACCGATCCGGAGGAAGACGAGCGGAACACCTGGCGTCCGAAATCCTGAGCGCCCGATTGTCGATTGCCGCTATTTCTTCGCCTTTTTGTTCGCTCGCTATTCGCCGCAACCTGGCAAAATTCCTTCTCATTTTGTTCGCTTGAGCGACCGCGGTTCCGATTGCGCCGGAGCGGTTTTGCTCTTTATTCGCCATATGCGGTTTGCTCGATTTTGCACTTCCCTGCGCTCTCCGGCGCGGGAATTTGTCGATTTTCGACACGAAATTGACACGCAAACAAAAATGCAATTTTCAGCAAAAAGTGTCGAATAGTGTGAGTTAGCGCGGAGTTTTCCAGAGTTTTTCAACCGAAATTGCGTTTTCCGCGTGTTGCTTCGCTTTCCTTCGCTTCCGTGCTTTCGCTATCATCGGGAACATGCCTTCGAGTGAAATCAAAACGGTCGCGGTGCTTGGCGCGGGCACCATGGGCAACGGCATCGCGCACGTTTTTGCGCGCAGCGGCTGCGATGTGATCCTGCGCGACGTCGAGCAGCGCTTTCTTGACCGCGGCCTCGACACCATTGCGAAAAATCTCGACCGCGAAGTGAAGAAAAACAAAATCAGCGAAGCGGAAAAGTCCGGCGTGCTCGCGCGCGTCCGCCCCGTTACCGATATTCAGGCGCTGGCAGCGGCCGATTTCGCCGTGGAAGCGGTTCCCGAGCAGCTTGATTTGAAAGTGCGCGTGTTGAAAGAAGCTGACGCGGTACTGCGCGCCGGCGTGATTTTAGCAAGCAATACATCGTCGATTTCTATCACGCAACTGGCCGCGCAAACCTCGAGGCCTGAGAATTTCATCGGCATGCACTTCATGAACCCCGTGCCGGTGATGGTGCTGGTGGAAGTGATCCGCGGATTAGCCACCAGCGACGCGACATTCGAAGCGACGATGTCGCTGTGCGAAAAGCTCGGCAAGAAACCGGTGGCCGTAAACGACGCTCCCGGATTCGTTTCCAATCGCGTGCTGCTGCCCATGATCAACGAAGCGGCCTTCGCGGTAATGGAAAATGTGGCCACGCCTGAAGCGGTCGACGCGGTGATGAAAACGGGAATGAATCATCCCATGGGTCCGCTCGAACTCGCCGACTTCATCGGGCTCGATGTCTGCGTCGACATTCTCGACGTTTTATTTAAAGGATTCGGCGATCCGAAATATCGCGCCTGCCCGCTGCTGCGAAAATATGTGGCTGCGGGCTGGCTGGGCCGGAAATCGGGGCGAGGCTTCTACAAGTACTAATAAATAAGGCGAAATTTAGCTTTCGCTTTATCTTCGCCTCGTGCTATACTCCGGCTCCGGCAAATGACAGCACCGGCAAATGGCGCGTCTGGTAGAATCGGGCCGCCCGCTGAGGCGGGACCTAAACGAAAGCCCTTCGAGGTGGCAACTATGAACGACGAAAAAACTAAAAATCTGGATCTGGCAATACTGCAAATCGAAAAGCAGCACGGCAAAGGCTCGATCATCCGGCTGGGCAACAAGGACGTGCTCGTACCGGTGAGCGTGATTCCTACCGGCTCGATTTCCATTGACGCGGCGCTGGGCGTTGGCGGCTTCCCGCGCGGCCGCGTGATCGAAGTGTACGGCCCGGAATCGGGCGGCAAAACGACTCTCACGCTGCACGTGATCGCTGAGGCGCAAAAGCTCGGCGGCCAGGCAGCCTTCATCGACGCGGAACACGCGCTCGATCCGGTCTACGCGCGCAAGCTGGGGGTGGACGTCGATAATCTGCTGGTTTCGCAGCCCGACAACGGCGAGCAGGCGCTGGAAATCGCTGAAGCGCTGATCCGGTCGAACGCGGTGGACGTGGTGGTGGTCGACTCGGTGGCGGCGCTGGTGCCCAAGGCGGAACTCGAAGGCGAAATGGGAGAGCCGCAGATGGGCTTGCAGGCGCGGCTGATGTCGCAGGCGCTGCGCAAGCTGACCGCGATCGTTTCGAAGTCGAAGACCTGCCTGATTTTCATCAACCAGATCCGCGAAAAGATCGGCGTGATGTTCGGCAACCCGGAAACCACCACCGGCGGGCGAGCGCTGAAATTCTACTCGTCGATCCGCGTGGATATCCGCCGGATACAGTCGATTAAGGAAGGCGATCGGGTAGTTGGATCGCGGACGCGCGCCAAAGTGGTGAAAAACAAGGTGGCCGCGCCGTTCCGCGAGGCGGAATTCGACATTATCTACGGCGAAGGCGTGTCGCGCGAAGGCGATCTGCTGGATTTGGGCGTGATGAAAAACGTGCTGGAAAAATCCGGCACCTGGATTTCGTATAAGGGCGAGCGCCTCGGGCAGGGACGCGAGAACGCGCGCGTGTTCCTGAAAGAACACGAGGACATTCGGGGCAAAATCGAGCACGAGCTGCGCAAGGCGCTGGGGCTGATTGCGACCAACGGCAACGTGAGTCACGACGAGTCAAAGAAGCCGAATGCCGAAGCGGAGAAACAGCCAGCCATGGCCGCCGCGGCAGGAGCCGCAGGAGCGGGCAAGGGACGCCCGACGCGCTGAAATAGCGCGTCGGATTGAAATTGTGCCGCCCCGCCGGGGCTCTTGACTCAATTTGCACACAGTACCCAGCGCTTTCGGCGCGCAACAATCGCGCAGCTTTCGCTCTGGGCTACGTTCTGCCGTCCCTACGGGACTGGTGCGCGGCGGTGTGAAACGTTTCGTCCTTGGATCGCTTCCCCCTCCGAGGTCAGGCTTGATCGTGGGCGAGTAAATCGCGCGTAAGAACGCGCCAGCCGAATTCTGCACACAAAGAGAGATCCCTCGACTCGCTCCGTTCTACCGCGACCCTAACCGGGTCGCAGAATTCGCTCGCTTCGGGATGACACCGCTTTCGTCAGATAGCTATCTGGGGCAATCGGCAGCAGCTTTGAGGGCTCCGGGGAAGGTGGTATGACGCTTGGGAACAGGCCGCGAAGTTTTTTGACGTAACAGAGTTTGTTGTTGATGTATCGTAGCTCCCGGGCGCGTCCTCCGCGCCTGCACCGCTGCGCCAGCGGTAACCCCCGGCCGAACCGGGGGCATTCAGAGCAATGCCCGGGCGTGTCCCGCAGCGATGCTTCTAACACCCGTCGCGAAAACTCGCGCGGCCTTTCCAACTAAAAATTGCGCGGACATGTTCCGCACGCGACATCAGGAGGATTTTCCATGAAGAATTTCGCAGCTTTTTGCGCCGCAGCGGCGCTGATTCTGTTCGCAGCGCCCGTAGCCCGCACTCAGGCCACCCAAAACGTGATTCCCGGAACGCAGGTTCGCGTGACGCTGCTTGACGGCTTGAGCACGCGCGTGGCGCGCAATGGCGACCCGTTCACGGCCATCGTGGCGGAGCCGGTTTTCTCCGGCAACACCATTTTGTTGCCGGCAGGAGCCAAGATTCACGGCACGATTACAACGGTGGAGCATCCGCGATGGATGTCCATGTTCCGCGGCGGCGCTTCGATGAACCTGGTTTTCAACTCGGTGGAAGTAGAGAGCCGGATCTTCCCCGCTCGGATGAGCATTCTTTCGATCTACCAGTCCGGAGCGGACGCCAGCAAGACCCGCAAAGACCTCTCGACGGTGGAGGGCGTAGTGGTGGAGGAGCGGCACGACGTGAGAACGGACGTGGAAGACATCGCAATTGGGACCGCAGGCGGTTCGGTGGCCGGCGTGGTGTTCAGCCGGGTGCTGCGAGGAACGATTATCGGCCTCGTGGGCGGTTCGGCCTACGTGATTGCAAAGAAGGGTAAAGACGTAGAGCTTCCGGCGCAAACCGGGTTGCTGGTGCGCATGGATTCGAACGTGTCCGTGCCGGCGTCACTGCTGCACAACGCGGTTTATTCGCCAGGAACCGGCGAGTAGCTGCGGTAACTTGTGCTGGCTGGCGCACAAAGCAGCCGGCACGAACATTAGTGACTAAGCTGAGGCTGGAGGCGCACCGCGGCGACCACGCGGCCCTCAGGACGATCCTCCAGCCTGACCACTTGGAACAGCACCGGCATGGATTCCATGACGCTGCTGTTCTGCCAGTGAAACGAGCGGATGGCCAGCACGCAGTCCGCGGAGATTTCGGCCTGCAACGGAAAAGCGCAGCTAACTTCGCCGACATCGAAGCAGGAAGTACGCTCGATAAAGTATCTGCCGCAGCGCTCGAAGCCGGAAACCTCGATGGGAAACATAAGTGGGACGCGCGGTTCGCTTCTCCGGTTTGAAATGTGAACCTGGGCTTGCTCTTCGTTTTTCGCCTTCTGCATCACGAAATCGAGAATTTTCCAGTGCATGTGAAAAGCCCACCTGCAAAGCAAGAATCGACCTGAATGTGCCGGCAACGGTTGGCGGCACAAACCGAAGAGAGATCCCTCGACTTCGTTACGGCGCCCCTAACCGGGGCGCGCTTCAATCCGCTCGGGACGACAGCGATTTCGTCAGATACCGCTTGCCGACCGGGCGGCAAGCGGCACGACTGAAGTCCTGCCCTAACGAAGAGCAAATGGAGATCCCTCGACTGCGCTCAGCGAACCTTATCAGGTCGCTTAAACCGCTGCGCTCGGGATGACAGGTCAAAAGCAACGGCTGGCGGACTGAGGTCCGCCGCTACGAAACCGCTAAGAACCAGCAGCTACGAATCCTCCTCTGCTCTTTACACGGCAACGGGCCGCGGCACAAAGCGAAGAGAGATCCTTCTCTCGCTGGCCGATCCTAATCGGATCGGCTGAAACACTCGATCAGGATGACGGCGCAAACCCAGGGGCAAAGGAAAATGCAGATCCCTCGACTGCGCCCAGCGACCCTTATCGGGTCGCTTAAACCGCTACGCTCGGGATGACAAGTCAAAAGCAAAGGCAAAGGCTGGCGGGCTAAAGGCCCGCCGCTACGAAACCGCTAAGAACCGGCGCCGGTGTCGCGCGACTCACGAAGCGGCGGCGGATGCGCCGGCTCCGGCGGCGGATCCGGCAGCGGCGGCCTGCCGGGCGCTGCGTTTCAAGAAACGGTACAGGCTGGTGCGGCCGATACCGAGGGTCTGCGCGGCGCGCACGCGATTACCGCGGCACATTTCAAGGACGCGCTGAATGTGAATGCTGCGAACTTCATCGAGCGGCAGAGGGAGCCAGCCATCCTGCTGCGCGGTGGAGTTACGGCGCTGCGGGCGCGAAAACTGTTCGGGAAGGTCGGCCACGTCGATGAAATCGGCGGTGGCGGTGATGGCGGCGCTGGAAATGACGTTTTCGAGCTCGCGAACATTCCCTGGCCAGTCGTGCTGCAGAATGGCGATCTGCGCGCGGCGAGTAAGCCCCTGAAACGATTTGCCGTACGCCTCGTTGTACTTTTTCAGGAAATGCTGCACGAGCACGGGAATGTCCTCGGAGCGGTCGCTAAGGCCGGGCACGCGGATTTCGATGGCGTTGAGGCGGAAGAACAGATCCTCGCGGAAATGCCCGGCGAGGACTTCGGCGCGGAGGTCGCGATTCGTGGCAGCAATCAGGCGGACATCGATTTTTCTGACTTCGGGCGAGCCGACGCGCTGAATTTCCCGGTTTTGGATGACGCGCAGCAGCTTGGCCTGCATCTGCGGTGAGGTCTCGCCAATCTCATCGAGGAAAACGGTGCCCCCGTTGGCGTATTCGAACAGGCCGGGACGGGTGTCCGTAGCGCCGGTGAAAGAGCCGCGAATATGGCCGAACAGCTGGCTTTCGAGGAGCGTATCGACCAGCGCGGAGCAGTTGCAGACGGCAAAGCGCTCGCGGGATACCGGACTGAGCTCGTGCAGGGCGCGGGCGATAAGTTCCTTTCCGCAACCGGTGGGGCCGCTGATCAGCACGTTGCTGAAATGGCGGGCGACTTTGCGGGCGAGGTCGAAGACCTCGAGCATGGCCGGACTCTTGCCGACGATGCCCTGAAACTGCGAATTGAGAAAGAGCTGCTCTTCGAGATCGCGCACCTGGGACCGCTGCGAAAAGATGGTGGCCAGCTCGTCGAGCGATTTTTCCAGTCGCGTGTAGTCAATGGGCTTGGAAAGAAAATCGTAGGCGCCGCGCTTGATGGCGTCGATGGCGGTGTCCACCGAATAGAAGCCGGTGATCAAAATGACGTAAATGCCGGGATCGTACTGCAACGTTTTTTGCAGGAAGGCCAGACCGTCCATGGAAGGCATTTTCAGATCGCAGAGAACCACGCGGCAGCCGCCGGCGCGCACTTTTTGCAAAGCCTCCTGCGGATTGGTGGTGCCCACCACGGGAAAACCGGATTTGTCGAGGCGCTCGGTGATGAAGTCGACCTGGTCGTGATCATCGTCGAGCACACAAAGAGGAAGATGCTTGCGTGTTGCGGAGACTGCTGTGGGTGTTTCAAGAATCGTAGCCATGATGCGGGGAGCTAAGGCAATGTGACTGCCACAGCGGAGCAGTTGCAGAAGAGGTGCGCGGATAGAAGCGCAGGCGTTCATGCCGCGCGGCACAAGTGAATGCAACGTGCGTAGATCGTGCAGATTAGCTGCTTGACAAATTTAAGGAGGCGCCGGCCGGAGATGGCGCGTCCGGGAACAGAGGGAGAGAAAATGCAGACCGCGCACGTTCCAGTCCGGCATTTGAGTTCTAAAGCGGAATGGAGCGCCACCCCTATGGCTGCAAACTGAAATGCGAAGAGAGATTCTTCGACTACGCAGCGCCCCTTACCGGGGCGCAAAACGCTCGCTAGGAATGATGGCGCAAACCGAACAATCCGCGCCCTGACGAAACCGAAGGGCCACGCTCGCCTGGTGAGGCGTCAGGCGACTTTGGCTCCGGAGGAGTGCGCCGTTTCCGAACAGTTGTCGGCGGAACGCGGCCGCAACTGAACCATGGAGACACGGGTACGTCCGTTGCCATCCTTGGGCGCCACGCTGGTGGTCTGATAGGCGACGGGAATGTTGTTCAGCATAACCGTGGACTGCAGAAGCCGTACGAAAATCACGCAGCCTTGGCGCAAATCCGATTTCAAGGTGAGTTGCTTTTCGCCGTTCTGGGCCCAGTTAAGCGCGGTCTTTTCCACGAAGAAATTCTCAGATAAATCCCAACCGGAAACCTCCACGCGATAGCTGCTCGATTCAAGTTGCGGTGCCATCCCGCCTCCTTTCTCCAGGCATGGATATAGCATTAGCGATGCCAAGAAGCGCGACGGAGGGCACTCAAACACAAGGGGTTAAGGCGCAGGGAGAAGAGCGTTCTGGGCGAATGTACGCCGAACTGCTACAGGTGCGCGCGGATGAAACAACACAGGTGCAGGCTGCGATTCGCTGAACTACGTGCTCGGATAAAAACGAGCATTCGGTGAGGCGGAGCCGCGCACGCATTGCGCCAATTCATCTGAGAAGGGCGCAAAGCGATGAGGCGCCCGGTGATTGAAAGGGACGCCTCAAAAGTGTCGAGGTGCTGAAAATAAGGAGCGCCTTCGAACGAGGCCCCAGAAAACGGCAAAAGAAATTTCCGGCGAAGGAGGCGAAACAAAATGCAGATCCCTCGACTGCGCCATCGCAATCGGCCGCGGTCGGGATGACAAATCATAGGGCGTCCAAACGCGGATGGCGGACTTGGACGCAACGGAAGCTAGCCCCAGTGCGATCCGGGATAAAGGGCAGCAAGGGCGACGCGGAAGATGAAATCGAAAATCTTGTCGTAGAGGACCCAGGCCAGCAGCATGCCGGCCATGCCGAAGCCGGAGGTGCGCGTCCAGCGGACGAAGCGGAGCGCGGCCGATTCGCTCATGAAGAGAGTAATGACGGTGTTGCCGTCAAGCGGAGGGACCGGCAGGAGATTGAAGGTGCCGAGAAGGAGATTCAAGACGAAAAGGATGCTGAGAAAGGTGGCGGCAAAATCGGCATTGCCGGAGGTAGCGGCTTCGACCACGTGCGTAAAACCTACCGACTGCGGCATGCGAAAGGCACCCGCCAGAATTCCCAGGTGAATGGAAATGGCGGCGATGATGACCAGGGCAAAATTCGCGGCAGGGCCGCCTAGCGCCATCCAGGCGGCGCGGCGCGGATAGCGCTGCTGCCACTCGGGATTGTAAGGCGCGCTGGCCCAGCCGATCATCCAGTGCGCGATGAAGTAGGAAAGGATGGGAACAACGACCAAACCGACGGGTTCGCGGCGAATGTGCGGGAGAGGATTCAGCGAGACCTGGCCGCCGTGGAAGGCGGTGGAATCCCCACCGAGATGAGCGATGAGCGAATGCGCGCCTTCGTGGCAAGTGGTGGAGAAAAGAAAAACGATGTACCAGATGAGTCCGAGGACGAGAAATTGTGGATTCATTGCGGGGATAGACTACGGTGGGCGGGAAAATTGTGCAAGGTTTGACGGCTTGGAATGCGGAGACGGGACGCCCGGGAAAAATGGGAGATGCCGCGCTTGCTGAGTGGGTAGGCTAGAATCGGAAGACGGCGAAAACATGAACGAAGCGGAAATCCGGAAGCTGCTGGATGAATTCAAGGGCGGGGCGGTAGGGCTCGAGCACGTGATCGAGCGGCTGCGCGGACTGCCGTTTGAGAATCTGGGATTCGCGAAGATCGACCATCACCGGTCGCTGCGCACGGGATTTCCGGAGGTTATTTATGCGCGGGGAAAAACGCCGCAGCAGGTGGCGAAGATCGTGCAGGGGATGCTGCGGGCCAGCGCGTTGACAAATATTCTGGTGACGCGCGCGGGAGCGGACGTGTTCGCGGCGGTGAAGCGTGCGACGCCGGGGGTGAACGGGACGCGAAAAAAAGCGGCGGGAAAAGCGGTGCGGGCCGAATTCAATGAGCTTTCGGGAACGATTTTGATTCAGCGCAGCGATGAGATTCACGGCAAGGGATTGATTCTGGTGGTGACCGCGGGAACCAGCGACATACCGGTGGCGGAGGAAGCGCTGATCACGGCGCGGGCGATGGGCAATCGCGTGGAGGCGGTGTACGACGTGGGCGTGGCAGGACTGCACCGGCTGCTTGAATATCGCAAGATGCTGGCCGAGGCGCGGGTGATTATTTGCGTGGCCGGAATGGAAGGCGCGTTGCCGAGCGTGGTGGCGGGAATGGTGGCGGCGCCGGTGATCGCGGTGCCGACGAGCACGGGGTATGGATCAAGCTTCGGCGGGCTGACGGCGCTGCTGGGGATGTTGAATAGCTGCGCTTCCAATGTGAGCGTGGTGAACATCGACAACGGGTTTGGCGCGGGGTGCGTGGCCAGCGCGATCAACCGGGCGTGAAAAAGTGCAGACTTTGCGGCGCGCTGCTTAGGCCAGCGCGGCGGCAAGAGCGGCAGCGAGTTCGTTTTCTTCTTCGGGCGAAACGGTGCGCAGGTCGAGAACGACGCGATCGTTCTCGATGCGTGCGATGACCGGGGCGGCGCGTTTTGCGGTGCGCAATTTTTCCTCGACAGCTGCGGCGGAATGATCGCGGCTGATCACGGCGATGAGGACGGTGGGTAATTGCTGGTCGGGAGTGGCACCACCGCCAATCACTGAAAATCCTTCCTGAAGTTCAAGCAGAGCAGACGGCGGAAGCGACGCGTGGAGATTTTCGATGAATTGCGTGGCGCGGCCCCGGATTTCCGGCTGCGACATGCGAATCATGCGCAGGGCGGGAATTTCATCAAATGCGGCGCGCTGGTAGCTTTGCAAGGTGGCTTCAAGCGCTGCGATGGTGAGCTTGTCGACGCGCAGAGCGCGAAAGAGCGGATTGCGGCGGATGCGCTCGACGAATTTTTTTTCGCCCGCGACAATTCCGGCCTGAGGACCACCCAGCAGCTTGTCTCCGCTGAAGGACACGACGGATGCGCCCGCTTCGCAGCTCGCGCGCACGAGCGGCTCGGCGATGCCGTGCGTGGAAAGATCGGCGAGGCAGCCAGAGCCAAGATCTTCGTAGACCGGCAACTGAGCGCGCTGGCCGAGCGCGACCAGATCGTCGAGCGAAGGGCGTTCGGTGAATCCGGAGATGCAGAAATTGGAGGGATGCACGCGCAACAACAGACGCGTGCGTTCGCTGATGGCGCGTTCGTAGTCGCGAATGCGGGTGCGATTGGTGGTGCCGACTTCACGCAGGATGGCGCCGCTTTCGGACATGATGTCCGGGATGCGAAAGCCGTCGCCTATTTCGATGAGCTCGCCGCGAGAGACGATGACTTCAGCGCCTTTTGCAAACGTGTTCAGGACCAAAAAAACCGCGGCGGCGTTGTTGTTCACGACGATGGCAGATTCCGCGCCGGAAAGTTTTCCGAGAAGATGAGACGTATGGGTGTCGCGCTTGCCGCGTTCGCCGGTGGCGATTTCATATTCGAGGTTCGAGTAGCGGCCGGCGGATTCGGCAATGGCGGCAATGGCGCTTGCGGAGAGCGGAGCGCGGCCGAGATTGGTGTGCAGGATGACACCGGTGGCGTTGATGACGCGGCGAAGCGAGGGCGCGAGCTCAGCTTCAACCGCAGCGATGATGCGCGATTCGACTTCATCTACAGCCGCGGAAACGCGGCTGTGCGCCGGTTCCTGCGTCCCCTTTTCCTGCATAGCTTGCTGCGTGGCTTGCTGCGTAAGTTCCGCACGCAGCGCCGCCAGAACGCTGCGAATGGCATTGGTGACCAAAGGCTGGCCAGCGGAGAGCGCGAGCTTGGCCAGCGCAGGACGGGCCAGAAGCTGGTCCACGGAGGGCAATTCGCGCAAGCGAGAGCGAAGATCGGGCGAAATGCTTGCGGAGAGAGCTGGAACGCGCGCCATGGTGGGTCAATTTGAGCACAGAGCCTTGCGGAGCGGCAACAGGGGCGAGTGCTTTGGGGTCTGATGACGCGAAAAACACGTGAGTTCCGGCGCGCAGGCACTTTCCCTTTGCGACAATCCGGCCAATGGTTACATTGACGCGAGCCCGAGGTGTACTTAGGCTCGAAGGTGGGAGCCGGGAGCATTTTCACGACTTCGAGCGCTGATCGCGCCTAAATATGGCCACTATCGACGACGAACTGGGACAAATCGAAAAAGATATCCGCCGGCTGAAGATCGAATACGAGCAGTTTTTCGGCGGCGGGCGGCCGCGTCCTCCGGCGGACACGCAGTGGCGCCTGGAAACGATGATGAAGCGCTACAGCGACCGCAGCGCGGACATGAGCTTCGGGCAGCGTTTCCGGTTCAGCAACCTCGCGCAGACCTACGCCAAATACCAGGACATGTGGCGAAAGAAGACGCAGCAGAAGGAAGGCGCGACTTCGCAGCATCATTTTGGCGCGGCGGCCAAGGCGGTGGAAGCGGCGCGCGCGGAAGCGGCGAAGCGAGAGGGCGCGGAAAGCTCCGTGGCGGTGATGAATCCGGTGGTACGCGCGGTGGTGGAGCGGGAAGAGGCGTCCACATTCGCATTGTCCGATCCGGAGCAGGAGAAATCGAAAATCGTGAAGCTGTACCAGCGCGTGGTACAGGCGCACAACGAATCGGGCGAAGCCGCGGCGGCGCCGAATTTGCAGGCGTTTGAACGGTTCGTGCGAAAAAAGACGCAGGAACTGAAGGACAAGGGCGGCAAAGAAGTGGAATACAGCGTGACCATTCAGGACGGCAAAGTAAAGCTGAAGGCGCGCATCTCCGGTTAGTATCCGGGATTAGTATCTGGGGTTGATTTTAGTCCGCAACTTTCATCGCAATTCCCACCACAAGCCACAAAATGTAGAATAGCCGCGCGAATTCCCTCGTTCATCGGGCGAGAGCTGGAGGAATCCATGAGCCATTCTGCGGGCAGATTTTCACGGCGGCGATTTTTGGTGACAGCGTCAGCGGCAAGCGCGGCGTATGCCGGAGCGCGGCTATTACCGTTGGCGCCGCTATCGGCAGCGCTGGCAGCGGACCCGCGTGTGGCCGAGGCGCCGGTGGCGGACAAGGGATTCGCGTCGATCCGGAAGATTGGCGACGGAGTGTACGCCACGATTTCGGACCGCACGAAGGGCTTGCAGACGCGATCGAACGGCGGATTCATCATCGGGCGCGATGGGGCTTTGCTGGTGGAAGGATTTCAAACGCCGATCGGCGCGGCGTTTCAGATGGATACCTACAAGATGGTGAGCAAGACGCCGGTGCGCGCAGCCATCGACACCCATTTTCACTTCGACCATTCGCTGGGAAATTCCTATTATGGCGGAATGGGCGTGCCGGTCTGGGCGCACGCGAAAGCGGCGTCGCGCATGACGGAGCGCTATCCGCAATGGCAGGCGGAAAGCCTGGAAACGTTTCTGGCGGCCTGGGAGCAGCGGGTGCGTGCGGCCAAAAACGATTTGCAGCGCGAACACGCGAAGAGCGATATCGAAGGGCTCACGGGAATGTTCGTGCCAGTAAGCCAGGCGGTGCTGGCGCTGCCGAACCATCCGCTCGACCCGGCGAAGATGCCGATGAAGGTCGATCTTGGCGGGCGGACGGTGGTGATCGAGCATTACATCGGGCACACCGACACGGATCTGATTTTCCGCGTGCCGGACCAGAACATCGTCTTCACCGGAGACTTGCTGGTGGATTCGCAATTTCCGACAAATATCGACGGCGTGATGAAGCCGTGGCGCGAAACGCTGGCGAAATTCGCGGATTTCGAGAAGGACACCATTTTCGTGCCGGGACACGGGCAGGTGTGCGGCATGGACAAGGTGGCGCTGATGCGTTCGGTGTTCGACGATATCGCCGAACAAGCGCAGAAGATGTTCAAGGCAGGCGTGCCGGCGGAAGAAGCGGCGGACCGCTACGTAGTGCCAGAAAAATGGAAAAATTTCCGGATGTTTTCCTGGGGATTCTGTGTGGGACGGACCATCGAAGAGTTTTATGCGGAATGGGGGAAGCCCAACAAAATTCTGAACTATTTTCCGGCGCCGACGCGGGCAGCGTAGGAACTGCGTCGCCCGAATCTAGAAAGCGCGCGAGCCGCCTTTTCGGCAACGGAAGACCACCGCTTGCAAACCTGAGATGGTCTAACGCAGCGTTTACATCGTTATTCGGCTTGTCTTAATATTTAGGGGTCGCCTTCCTGCCGGGTCATGCAGTCAAAGTGCTTCTGCTCCCGGCGCGCTTTGGCGAGATGAGCTCATGGCAAAGGCACCGCAATTTCTTGGGGTCACGCCGGTACGCTGGCTGGAGTATCTGGTGGCTATTCTTGTTGGGAATGCCATTTACTATTTTTCACTGGCGCCGCATTTGCCGCAAGTGCTTCGGCATCAGGGGTTTGCAATCGATGGCGGGGTCATGGTGGATTTTGCTGTTTGCGTGGGGGTTTACTGGCTGATTCGGCTGGGGATACACGTAAATGGCGGACTATTGCAGAGGCGGCGAAGCGACCCGCAGTGAAGTTGCGATGGCAGCTAACCATAAGGCTCCTAAGTAGTTGCATTTTCAACGCATCCATTGAGGGGTTTGCCGAATCTGTTAAGTAGACGGATTAATTTCCTGCTTACGAGGAAAGAACCGAAACGTCTATGCAATTGAGAGGCTCAAAAAGAGTTAAGGGCTCTGAAACCCCGTTCAACTCTGGCACTCCATTCAACTCCAAGACTCCGTTTGGGGGGCCCACTGAAATTCGTCCCGAGCCTCCGGGAAACGCCATGGCCATGAGCGTCGCAGTGGAGGTGGATGCGCGGCACATTGCCGCGGACAAAAAAGCTGAGGAGCATGCGCTGGTGCGCAAGGCGCAGGAAGGCGACCGCCTTGCGTTTGAAGAACTGGTGCGGCGTTACGACCGCGAAGTGCTGCGGCTGGCGCTGAACCTGGTGCACCGCGCCGAAGATGCGCGCGACATTTATCAGGAAAGTTTTTTGCGGGTGTATCGCAACCTGCATCGCTTCCGCTTCGAATGCAGCTTCTATACCTGGCTCTACCGCATTACCACCAACGTGGCGCTCGATTTTCTGCGGCGCCGCACCAGCCACAAGGAAGATCAGGCGCCCGTGCTGCCGGATGAACCGGAAGGAAGCACGCGCGACTTTTTCGACCGGCAAGCGGAGATGAGCGCGGAGTCGAATCCGGAACGCAGCGTTCTGGGACACGAGCTGGGAGAAAAGATTCAGGAAGCGATGAAGACGCTTTCCGCCCGCGAGCGCATGGTTTTTGAGATGAAGCATTACCAGGGATTGCGATTGCGTGCTATCGGGGACCTGCTTGGCACGTCTGAAGAAACAGTGAAGAATTCGCTATTTCGAGCGACACGAAAATTGCGCACATGCCTTGAAGGCATGAGGTAGACAGGAAATTGCAGATGGATTGGCAGGAAACAAATCCGGCGAGCGAAAAGTGCGAGGCCTTGCGGCCGATGCTGGGACTTTTCGTGGCGGGCGATGAATTGAGCGACGCCGAGCGAACGGAAGTTGCGCAACACCTCGCGCAGTGCCGGGAATGTTCGGCCGAAGTGACGCAGGAACGCGAGCTGCTAGGGATGCTTTCCGCGCATCGCGCGGAGCCCGATGCGGCGCTGCTGGCAAGCTGCCGCGCCAATCTGGAAGAAGCGCTGGACCGGGAAGAAGAGGGAGGATGGCTGCGGCGCAAGTTCGGCATTTTTCTGCCATCGAACTGGCTTTCTCCCGAGCCGGCATGGAGCGCAGCGCTTCTGGTGATGATCGGATTTTCGGTGGGCTTGTTCGGGCCGCGGTGGCTGGAGCGCCCGAGAGCGAATCCGGCGCCGGCGGTGAGGATGTCGCCGAGCAACTCTCAACCAACCAATGTTGCGGAAAGCGTGGCGGAGGATCCGGCTCCCGCTCCGGTTTCCGAAATCAGCTCGCTTGACCTGCACAATGCCGATGTGGCGAGCATCAATGTGTTTCCGGCGGATGCCGGCGCTGCTCCTCAAGTGGAGCTGCATATGAGGGGCGTGCAGCCGGTGACGGTGCAAGGAACCGTGGACGACGACAGCGTGAAGCGCGTGCTGCTCTATATTCTGCGGAACAATAACCGGTTCGATCCCGACGTTCGGCTGAACGCAGTGGACCTGCTGCGCGAGCGCAGCCAGGATCCCGAAGTGCGTTCGGCGCTGTGCCGCTCGGTGCAAACGGACGGCAACGCGGCGGTGCGGCTGAAGGCGCTGGAAGCGCTGAATGGAGCGGAACCGCAGCAGATTATCCGCGACACTTTGCTAGGCGCGTTGACCGACGACACCAATCCCGGCGTGCGCGTGGAAGCCATCAACTCACTGCGCGAGATGGCGGAAAAAGGGCAGGTAGCTTCCGACAGTCACATGCTGGAAGTGCTGCGCGACCGCATGCAGCACGATCCCAACACCTACATCCGGCTGCAGAGCGCGGCGGCGATTCGCGATCTGGATCCTGGACAAAAGTAGGATATGCTGACGCGACGCCGGCGGTTTTTGTCCAGCCAGGCAATCTCAAGTCAGTCAGCGCCCTGTCAGTCACCTTCTTCTATCAGCCAAATTTTACTGGCGATCATCCTGATCGTTCTGAGTGCGGTCGGGCTGAGTATTGCCGCAGCGCGCTCGTCAGCTCAGACTTCATCGAGAATTAAGCTCCAAGCACCGTCCGCCACAACTTCTGCGTCACGGGTGAGCTCCGATTTTTCGGGCGCGCTGCCTGCGCGAGATGGAGAACACCTGCATCTGGTCACCGATCTTGGGAGCGTGGTGATCCACACCCAAAACACCGACAAAGTGACCTACCGCGTTCACCTGGAAGCCGACGCTGCACAGAAAAACGCAGAGGAACTGCTGAAAAACTTCGCGTTCCATGCCCACCGCACGCCGGACGGCGTTTTCATGAAGGGTCGGAGCGTTGAAGAGGCGAGCGGACGGCTGTGGGTCACCGTGGAAATTTCCGTGCCGAAAACGTTTGAGGTGGATGCTTCGAGCGGCGGCGGGAATATCCAAGTGGATGACATTGCCGGTCGACTCGACTTGTCGACTGCGGGCGGAGACATCACCACGGGAAATGTGGACGGTTCGGCGCGGCTCGAAACCAACGGCGGACACATCACGGTGAAAAATGTGACCGGCGACTTGATTTCAAATACCGGGGGCGGGCACATCACCACGGGCAGCATCGGCGGAAACGCTTCGCTGCGGACAAGCGGCGGCCACATTCGAGCTTCATCGATCGGCGGCGCGGCGCATCTGTTCACTGCGGGGGGCAACGTTACGTTGGAACATTCCGGCGGCGAACTTTTCGCGGAGACTTCCGGCGGCCAGATCGAAGTGGGCGAAGCTTCGGGGCTGGTTCAGGCCAAAACGGGCGGAGGAGGAATCCGCGTGGTGCGGGTTTCGGGGCCATCTGACCTGCATACGGTGGGCGGAAATATTTATCTGACTCAGGTGGATAGCGCGGTGAAGGCGTCGACGTCGGCAGGCGGGATTACAGCGTGGTTCGTGATGCCGACGCGGCATGGCGGAAATTGCGAGCTGGAATCGAGCGAAGGGGACATTGTGGTGTATCTACCGCGGCAATTACCGGCCACCATCGACGCGCAGATCCAAATGGCGGACGAGCACCACGTGATTGTGGACCCGGCGTTTCCGATCAAGGTGAGCTACGACGACCAATCGAACGGATTACGGACGATTCGCGCCGAGGGATCGCTCAACGGCGGCGGCGAAGTTTTGCGGCTGCGAGCGATTGGCGGAAACATCCGGCTGGTGCTGAGCGACGCGAGCAAACAGATGCAGATGTATAACCAGCAGATGGAATTACTGGAGCAGAAGATGAAGGAGTTGCGATTGCAGCTTCGAAATCTTCTGCCGCCATCGGAGCGGGACGGGATGGCGAAGCAGTAGCTGAAACCGGTTCGGTTGCAGGAGGATGCGATGAAGACGAAGAGCCCGGCATCGAATGCTTGGGACAATTCGTACGTTGGCAAGAGCGTGCGCGCCTTGCTTCCTTTCGCGCTGGTGGCGATCGTGATTCTGCTTGCGCCGCGATGCGGGTTTGGCAGCGACCAGATTTTCGATCAAAGCTACCCACTGCACTCGGGCGGGAGTTTTTTGCTGGAAAATGTGAATGGATCGGTGGAAGTGGACGGCTGGGACCGCGATGAAGTGGAAGTGCGTGCCGTAAAAGTGGCGGCAAAAGGCACGCGCGACGTTTCACAGGTGCAGATCGAAGTGGAAAGCCAGCCGAAGCAGGTGCTGGTACATACGCGGTATCCCAAAGGCGAGGGCGCGGATGTGGCCGTGGAGTATCACATCTACGTGCCGTCGAAAATTCTGCTGAGCAATGTGGAAACGGTGAACGGAAGCGTGCTGGTGCACGGCGTGGACGGCAGCGGAGCCTTGCATTCGGTGAACGGCAACGTGGAAGTGATCAAGAGCGCCGGGCGGTTCAGCGCCAAGACCACGAATGGAAATGTGCGCGTGGAGCTATCGCAGCTAGGCGAAGGGGCGCCGATGAATGTAGAGACCGTGAATGGCTCCGTGGTGCTGGGATTGCCTTCGAGCGCGCGGGCGAATCTGAACATCCTGAATCTGAACGGAGATTTTTCGTCGGAACTGCCGGTGACGTCCGCGACTACTTTTTCCGGAGCGCGAGTGCTGCGCGGAAAGCTGGGACTGGGCGGAGGCGAAATTTCGGTGCGCACGATTAACGGGACCATACGGCTGGTGCGTCAACCGAGCGTTTAATTCTTCAAGGCGTTCCTGATACGGTAAAACAGCGGTCGAATTGGTGCTTCTACCTCAGGGGTTAAAACCCCTGAGAACTTGGCCCTTCCGGCACGGCTAAAGCGGTGCCCTGACGAAAACTGTTTATGAGATGGCGAAAGCAGACTGACCTAGGCGGTTGATTTCGCGCCGGCGATCAGCAGTGCAATCCCACCAACCAATGCGATGCCACCCACGATTGGCGGAATGGGAACGGTTTCGTGCGTGTCTTTTGTGGCGTGGATCGGCCCAACATCGAGCACATCTTTACGTTTGGTATATCCAATTCCCTGGTAGACCAGACCGATGATGCCGAGCACGATGAGCACAATTCCAGCAATGGTCGCGGTTTTCACGGCGATCCCTCCAATTTTAATTTTGGCCGAAGCTTACGAGCGTGTTGCTTCGCGATAGGCGCGCTGGCCTGCGTCTGCCAAGTCTTCCAAGTGACCCTTTACATGATCGACCGACTTCTGCGCCTGACGTGCAAAGTCCTTCCCGGACTCCACGACGTTTGAAAACTGGTCGCGGACGTCGCGCACGCGATCGCCGACGTCACTGAAGCGGTCCTTGGCGTCGTTAATACGATCCTTGGCCGCGCCCATGATGTAGTCGCGCGTGTCTTCGCCGGATTGCGGCGCGAACAAGATGCCGAGAGCGGCGCCAACTCCCAATCCGATGGTGATTCCGGTAATCATGGCCGACCAACCATTCCTGTTCATCGTGGTGTCTCCTTCGCTTGCACGCTTTGTTTTCAGAATCTTTGCGAGCGGCGTTTCTGGCTGGGTGCATGGAACTGCGGTGCGCTCGTGTGCACTACGCTAGCGCCGCGCGCCGTCAGCTACCATACCAGAAAGGCCTGAGAAGAAACGTCAGGTTCCGGTAAGACGATAGCGCCTGTGAGAGATTGGCGGGGTTGCGGCTAGTCCGGGAGAACTTCTTCGCTTTTCGCGGCAGGACTTATCGCTCCGGCAGGTTCGCGTTCCTCGGAGTCGGTGTCGCCTTCGCCGGGGGCGAGGAACAGATTCGATTCGAGACCGTGCTGCTTGGTGTAGAGATCGTAGTAGCGGCCGCCCTCGGCGTAGAGAGAATCGTGCGTGCCACGCTCGATGATGCGGCCGCCTTCGACGACGAGGATCTGGTCGGCGCGACGCACCGTGGATAGACGATGCGCGATGACGAAGGTGGTTCGTCCGCGCATGAGGTAACGCAGGCCTTCCTGAATGAGCGCTTCGGATTCGGAATCGAGGCTGGAGGTGGCTTCGTCAAGAATGAGGATGCGCGGATCGGCGAGAATCGCGCGCGCGATGGAGACGCGCTGCTTCTGGCCGCCGGAAAGCTTTACGCCGCGCTCGCCGACGATGGTGTCGTACTTTTTCTCGAAGGCTTCGGCGAATTCGTCGACCCGGGCGATGCGACAGGCTTCGAGAATTTGCTGCTCGGTTGCGTCCGGCCGGGAGAAGGCGACGTTTTCGCGGATGGTGCCGTCGAAGAGAAACGTTTCCTGCAACACGACGCCGAGCTGCATGCGATAGGAGTCGAGGCGAACTTTGGCGAGGTCGACGCCGTCGACGAGGACGGTGCCAGCGCTGGGCGTGTAGAAGGCGGCGATCAGGCCGATGATGGTTGATTTTCCGGCGCCCGAGGGGCCGACGAGAGCGGTGACGGTGTCAGGCGCGGATTCAAAGCTGACGTCGTAGAGCACCTGCTTGCCGGTCTCGTAGGAAAAGCTGACATTGTTAAATTCGACGCGGCCTTCGATGCGATCGAGAAAGAGCTTGCGGCCGGGAGTCTGATCTTCGGTGTTCTCGTTGAGGATTTCGCGGGTGCGTTCGAGGCCGGCGAGGGCTTCGATCATCAACGGAGCCAATCCCACGATTTGGGAAACGGGCGCGACCAGCATTCCGAGGAAAAGAGTGAATTCAAAAAAGGTGCCGAGAGTCATGTGACCGCCAAGGATTTGGCGCGCGCCCATGAACATCATCACGGCGCTGACGACCCCGAGCAGAGCGGTGGCGGAGAGCGTCATGAGCGAGGTGGCGGTGAGCGTGTCCAGCACGTTTTGCAGAAGGCGACGGACGCCAACCGCGAAAACCTGCTCCTCGCGCTCTTCGGCGTGGTAACCCTTCACGACGCGGATGCCGCCGAGCGATTCGGTGAGGCGTCCAATGACTTCGGCGGTGATTTTAGGGCGGGCGCGATAATAGGGGCGAATGGTTTTGAAGGCGCGGCTGAGGCCGAAGACAAAAAACAGCAAAATAATAATGGCGATGGAGGTCATTTGCACGTTGATGCGCAACAAGACCACCAGCGCGATGGAGGCGGTCATCATGCCGCCGACAAAATCGATGAGTCCGGTGCCGAGCAGATTGCGGACGCCTTCGACGTCGGTCATGATGCGCGAGACGAGGACGCCGGTTTTGGTAGCGTCATAAAAGGCCACCGGCAGGCGGCCGATGTGCGCCTGCACTTTGAGGCGGAGTTCGGTGATCATGCGCTGAGAAGATTTCGAGAGTAGTTGCGTGAGGCTGAAAGAAGTGAGCCCCTGAACAATGGTGGCGGCGAGCACGGCCAGCACAATTGGAGTAAGCAGATGAATTTCGCGCTTGTTGATGACGTTGTCGACGAGATACTTGGTGGAACCGGGAAGGATGAAGCCAGCGACGCGGTTGACGGCCATCAAAAGGAACCCGACGACCAGAATGCCGCGGCGAGGGCTGATGAGCGCCCAGGCATCCGGGAAAACTTTCCAGGCGTGCTTCAGCTTTTCGAGCTGAGTTTTGTCGGCCGAGGCCGCGGCGTCCATAGTTCCTTTGCCCATGCGGCGAGGGAAGTCGCGAGAACCTTTGTGTTCGCTGAATTTCACGAATATAGCCTATCGGATATCTGATGCGGCTGCACCCCGGAGGAAGCAGGCGTTTCCGGGCAGGAGACGTGGTGAGGACATGCGGCGAGGACAAAAGCCGATTGGCATGGACGGCTGGTCGCGAGAGAATAGCTGCGTTTTAGAGACTCGCTCGGGACAGGGAAATATGAGGCTGGGCCGGAACTGCTTGTCGAAGTTGGTGTTTTCCATTCTCGCTGTGGGACTGTGTGCGGGAAGCGGCGCGCGAGGCCAGTCGGCGAATGCGAATGGCGGCGAATGGCGGTTTGCGGCTTCGGGCGACTCGCGCAACTGTGGGGATGTGGTGATGCCGGGAATTGCAGCGCGCGCGACGAAGGATGGCGCTGCGTTTTATTGGCACCTGGGCGACTTCCGCGCCATTTACAACTTCGATGAAGACATCCAGCACCAGCCGGAGGTTTTGGCGAAGCCGCTCAGCATCATTGCATATGAGGAATATACCTGGAAGGATTTCATCGACAGCCAGCTTCTTTCGTTCGGAAAGCTCCCGGTTTATCTGGCGATGGGAAATCACGAGGCGATTCCGCCGATGACACGGGAGGCATATCTGATCCAGTTTGCGGACTGGCTGGATGCGCCCCTGTTGCAGGAGCAGAGGCTGGCGGACGATCCACACGATTTCAAGTTGCGCACCTACTACCATTGGGTGCAGAACGGCGTGGATTTCATCACACTCGACAACGCGACGACGGACCAGTTCGATCGCGCGCAGATGAGCTGGTTTGAAAAGGTGCTGAAAGCCACGGCGGCAAATCCCGACATTCATACGGTGATTGTGGGCATGCACAAGGCGCTGCCGGACAGCCTCACGGATCACAGCATGGATGAATCGCCGGCGGGAATCGAAAGCGGAAGGCGCGCGTACGCGGACCTGCTGAAACTTCAAAATGAGGCGCACAAACGCGTGTACGTGCTGGCGAGCCATTCGCATTACTACATCGATGGCGTTTTCAATACGGAATATTTGCGCACGCATGGCGGCGTGCTGCCGGGATGGATCGTGGGAACAGCGGGCGCGCAACGGTACGCGCTGCCGAAGGGAGCTGCCGACGCGCTCGCGGCGCAAACGAATGTGTACGGATTTCTGCTCGGAACCGTGAAGCCGGACGGTGAGGTGACGTTTTCGTTCGAACAGCTCACTCCGCCGGATGTGCCGGGAAATGTGACGGAGAAATATACGCCGGCGTTCGTACAGTGGTGCTTCGAGCAAAATTCAGCCGCACACTAGCAACCGATATTTTCGCTATCGATTTTGCTATCAAGGAGAAACCGGATGGCTTCGCAACCCGGAACGGCAGGACCTACGCCTGAGCGAATCTTCGAAATATTGACGGGATATCAACGCACGGAGGCACTGCGCGCGGCAATTGAGTTGGACCTTTTTACCGCGATTGGCGAGGGCGCCAACACCGTTGCGGCGCTGGCGAAGCGCTGCAACGCAACGGAACGCGGGATTCGCATGCTCAGCGATAACATGGGCGCCCTTGGGCTGCTGGAGAAGCGCGGGCAGGAATATTCATTGACGGAAGAATCGGCGAAATTTCTCGACCGGCGCTCACCCGCGTGCGTGGCCGGCGTAGCGGGATTTTTGACACTCCCGAAATTGATGGACGGGTACCGGAATATTGCGGAAGTGGTGCGCGGCGGGCAGAATGCGCTGGGAGGCCAAGGGACTCTCGAACCGGAGAATCCGATCTGGGTGGATTTTGCACGATCGATGGGACCGCTGCAGATGCCGTTCGCAGAAGCCATCGCGCGAACGCTGAACGCGGACGCGGGGCAAAAGTGGAAAGTGCTGGACATTGCGGCGGGACACGGAACATTCGGAATCGTGGTGGCGAAGCACAATCCGAACGCCGAAATTTATGCGCTGGACTGGCCGGCGGTGCTCAAAGTGGCGCAGGAACATGCGCGCAAGGCGGGCGTCGAGGGGCGGTATCACACGATCCCGGGAAGTGTGTTCGAGGTAGATCTGGGCTCAGGCTATGATGTGGTTTTGCTGACGGGGTTCCTGCATCACTTTGATCCTTCGGGGATCGAAAAGTTGCTGAAGCGTATTCACGGAGCGCTCGCGCCAAACGGGCGCGTGGTGACGCTGGAATTTGTGCCGAACGACGACCGCGTGACGCCGCCGGCGACGGCGGCGTGGGCCATCAATATGCTGATAACGACGCCGCAAGGCGATGCGTATCCGTTTTCGGAATACGACCGGATGTTCCGCAACGCGGGATTTTCGTCAAATGAGCTGATCCGTGTGCCGGGGCCGGAAGCGCTGATCGTCTCGAAGAAATAGCCGCTACTTCGATGGAACGCCGAAGGCCAGCGAAAGAAGCGTTTTTTGCTCGAGTTCGTGGGCCTTGTGCGATCCGGTTGCCGGGCTGGCGCTGGCCGAGCGCTTGACTGAAAGAATCGAGCGGCCGCGCCCGAGACGCTCCAGCCTGGGCAGAACGAATGCCAGCGCGCCCATATTGGCAGGCTCTTCCTGCACCCAGACGAATTCGTGGGCGTTCTTGTGACGGTCCATTTCGGCGGACAGCTCCGCTTCCGGAAATGGATACAACTGGTCGACGAAGACGATTCCGGTCGAGGTGTTCTTGCGTTTTTTCCGCTCGGCAGCCAACTCGTGACCAATTTTTCCGGTGCAGAGTAGAACGCGCGTGGCCGAGCCGTCGCCAGCATCGGGAATGACGGTCTGGAATCGGCCGCCAGCCAGTTCGGATGCCGGAGATGACGCGGCGGGATTGCGCAACATGCTCTTTGGCGTCATGACCACCAGCGGCTTGCGCCACTTGCGCAGAGCCTGGCGCCGCAGCATATGGAAATACTGCCCGGCGGTGGAAGGCTGGCAGATCTGGATGTTGTCGCGGGCAGCGAGCTGCAAATAACGCTCGATGCGAGCGCTGGAATGCTCAGGCCCCTGCCCTTCGTATCCATGCGGGAGAAGCATGACGACGCCCGAGAGCAAATTCCACTTGTCTTCGCTGGCGGCGATGAACTGATCGATGATGATCTGAGCGCCGTTGGCAAAATCGCCGAACTGCGCTTCCCACAGAACCAGGGCCTCGGGATAATCGCGGCTGAAGCCGTATTCAAAACCGAGAACGGATGCTTCCGAGAGCGGCGAATTGTAGACCTCAAACCAGGCGGAACTTCCGGGAATGTGCTCGAGCGGGACGTATTGGTCCTCGTTCTCGATGTCGATTAATGCCGCGTGGCGCTGATTGAAAGTGCCGCGGCGCGAGTCTTGCCCTGTAAGACGCACCGGCACACCTTGTTTCAGAAGCGAGCCGAAGGCTAATGCTTCGGCCATGCCGTAATCGACAGCTCGCTTTCCGGCGGCCATTTCGCGGCGCTGTTCGAGCAGCTTTTGAACTTTGGGATGAATGTGAAAATTTTGCGGATGGCTGGTCAAAGCTTCGCCGAGCGCAGTCAGATCCGCTTGTGGCACGGAGGTCTGGACTTCACAGGAGGCATCGTAACGGCCGCCACAGAAAGAATTCCAATACGCCGGCAAGCGGCGCATTGGCGGCTGCTTTTCGAGTTCCACCGCTTGCTTTTGGGCCGCTTCGAGGTCGGCGCGAACTTTCTGCGCGATGGGTTCAGGGTCGACGCCAATCTTTTCGGAATAGATCTGCCAAGTACGCGGATGAGCTTCGATCTTGCGGTAGCGCAGCGGCTGAGTGATGGTTGGATCGTCCACTTCGCTGTGGCCGTGGCGGCGATAGCCGACGAGATCGATCACGACCGGAGTTCCAAAAGCCTGACGGTAATCGAGAGCCATGCGTCCTACTCGCACGACCGCTTCAAAATCCTCGCCGTTCACGTGGAAAATGGGAATGGGCAGGCGCTTGGCGATATCGGAAGCAAAGCGCGAAGAAGTTGTGTCCCGAGGATTGGTCGTAAAGCCGATGAGATTGTTGACGACGATGTGGATGGAACCACCGACATCGTATCCCGGGAGTTCGGCCATATTCAGAGTTTCGGCCCACACGCCCTGGCCGGCGAAAGCAGCGTCTCCGTGCATGGTGATGGCCAGGACCTGCCGGCGACCGTCCTCGCCGCGGCGCATCTGCTTGGCACGGGTGCGGCCGATGACCACTGGATCGACCGCTTCGAGATGGCTGGGGTTTGAAACCAGATGCATCTCGATTTTGCGGCCATTGGCGGCGTAAAAGTCGCCGGTGGCGCCCATGTGATATTTCACGTCGCCACCGCCCAGCACGCTACGCGGATCGACATCCTCGAAGCGCGCGAACACCTCGGCGGCCGCGCGTCCCACGATGTTGACCATTACGTTGAGGCGCCCGCGATGGCTCATGGCCAGCATGCCTTTTTCGGCGCCATATTCCGCGGCGGCGCTCAGGATCGAGTCGAGCAAGGGCAACAAGGAGGCTTCGCCTTCAAGAGAAAAACGCTTGGTGCCGAGATAGCGCGACTGAATGGTCTGCTCGAAGAGTTCGGCTTTAATCAGCAGTCCAAGGATGCGCTGCCGGTCGACAGCGGGAGCGTCCGCTTCCATGCGCTCCTGGATCCACTGGCGCCGCTCGCGCTCCGGAATGTGCATGAACTCGACACCGATGGTGCCGCAATAAAATTTCCTGGCGGCATCGGCTTCGGCGCCGGAACCATCGAGCTCCGGCATGTCCACTGGATTCAGATCGCCGAGCGGATCGAGATTTGCTTGCAGATAGCCCCAACGGCGAAACGAGTCCCAGATACGTTCCTGCGATTCTCCCCCAACTGCTGATTCGACGATTACGTGTCCCCGGCTCATTCCTGCTCCAGATTCAAGCTTATTCAAGCTGATGATTTCAGTTCTTATTATAGCGATAGCATGGTGTTAGAAGCGATTTTCGGGTGCTAGGTTTCCGGCCAACTGAGCAGCAGGCGACGCACCAGAACGAACTGTCCCAGATGGTAGGAGTTATGGTCAGCCACCAGAAGCGCTTCCCGCAGAATGGTTTGGCCCGAGCCACCTGGAATTTTTGCGGCGAGATCCGTTTTTGGGTTCATCACCAGCTTCACCAACTCTTCGCGATCGTGCTGGAAGGCTTTGACGCTCTTATCCCATTCGGCGGCATTTACAGGCGCGGAGTGCTTCGGCCAATAGCCGGAGGGCCAATCCGGCGACTTGTGTTTCGGATCGCGGCTGAACTCAAGGATGTCCCATTGGGCGATTCGCGCGTGTTCAAGGAGTTCCCAAAGCGAATGAGGCGCGCCCGCAAGTTTTTCACTGCGGATTTTATCCGGCACGTGTTTCAGAGCGGAGTCCCAGTCGACATGGGCCTCTTTGCCAGCCAAAAGCTGTTTCAAATGCTCGCGCAGAACAGAATCGTCCACGACTGCCCACCCTTTCTGAGAAGTATTTTAGCAGGCTGGAGTAAAAGGCAAAGCGCGAAGAAAACAATGACTTGCGGCGGCAATAACGCCATGTTTGCAGGGCCGGGACTGCCAGCCCGTCACGAATCGAGCTTTCGTTCTCCGGTCAAAAATCAAGCGGTAGCGACGACGCGAAGCTGCCCCTGGCGGCGCGAGCGTGGAGCAGGCTTCACAGTGATCTCAACGTCCCGGCCAAGCAGGGTCAAAAAGTGCATCAACCGCCCGGTGGAGAAGCCGGAAAGCTGGCCTCGCAAAATGCGGGAGATTTTCGGCTGATCGATTTTGAGTGTACGGGCAGCCTGAGTCTGCGTGAGCCGCAGCGCGCGAATGGCTTCGCTGATGCGAACCGCAAGATCCGCCTTTGCAAGACGCTCTTCGGGATTGGGCAGACCGATGTCGGAGAATACGTTCCCGCTGCTTTCTTCAACCTGAATCTTCCTACTCATCTCCTCTGCTCCTTCTGAGCTGGCTCCAGTTGGCATATTCCTGTTCGGCGCGCTTTAGGCGAGATCTGATCGGCTCGATTTCGCGCTTGGGAGTGGTAATCCCGGTTTTTGATTTCTTCTGAAACGCGTGCAACACATAGATGCAATCAATGAACCGAACCGCGTATACCGCACGATAGGTGTCGCCAGCATGGTCCCCAACAACCTCCAGGATGCCCGCACCGCCAAATCCCTTGAGGGGTTTGGCAGAGGTGTGTTTTCCGCCGCACTGCGCGATATAGAGCGCGTAACCTATCGCATCCTTTACATCCTCCGGAAACGATGCGAGGTCGGACCTGCTACTCCCAATCCAAACAACTGGCTTGATGCTCGAGGCCGTAAATTCCATATTATGCCTGAATTAGCATAAGAGGCAAGTTGAGCCAATGGCGGCTTAAGCGGAAAGAGATCTCTGCTGGGTAGGCTGAACGCCAGTAGCGCCAGAATTTTGCATTCCGATCAGTTCTGATATACCGCCCGAGAATGCTCGGTAGCGTTCATGGGTTCCGGCGAAATTCTGCGGATACGCAGGAGTTGAGCGTTCTTCGAGGTCAGAAAATCACAGGATGCCTGTTGGGCATCCTCCCGGCGATTGAAGGATGCTAGGCCGTTGCGCTGGCAGGGCCCACGGCCCGCCGCTGCTGAAAACATTCCCGGCAATAGACAGGACGACCTTGGGTTGGCTTAAACGGGACGGTGGTTTCCTTGCCGCATTGCGAGCAAACCGTCCTGGTTTCGACCCGCTGAGGAGTTCCCACGCCCATTTCCACGCCTTGGGCACGAGTGGTCTTGCAGCCCTTGCAGCGCTTGGGCTCGTTCTTAAATCCCTTATCGACGAAAAACATCTGCTCGCCGGCGGTGAACACGAATTCGGCTCCGCATTCGGCGCATTTCAAAACCTTGTCATGGTATTCCATACTCTGCTCCGGGACCGGGTGCGGAGAGAGGAGGGAAGCGGACGATTTTGAGCGAACCGAAGTGAGCATGCCGCAGTCTCCACGGCATGACTCACCGGTTCACACAAAACTACTGAGGAAAAGACAAAAAAACGGATCGCCTAATCCTGCTCACGCCGCTGCTTTTTACGGAGACGCTTACGCGAGAGGGCTTCCTTGGCGCGACGACGCTCCCCTGGCTTCATGTAATAACTGTGCTTCTTGATTTCCTTGATGATGTCTTCCGACTGCACTTTCCGCTTGAAGCGCCGGAGAGCGTTTTCCAGAGACTCACCCTCTTGAATTACAACTTCTGCCACGCGTATTCACCCCCGTCCCCCTATAGCTTTCCACACCAGTCTGACAAACGATCTAGTGTAGCTGGTTTAAGCCAGCCATTGCCACATCCTTCTATCGGAGGCTACCCCTCAAGTCAAGGAATAAATTAGAAAATCGGTCGACCGCAAAGATTGCTAACTTTTCAGTAACTTTTGCCCCAGGACACGCGCTTCGGGCGATGGCTGAATGTCCTGACGCGGAGGGCGCGAGGTTGCTGCTAGAATGCTTGACTGCGGGGTGAGTTCCACTGGGGCGAGAGCGACCATGCCACTGATGCAGGAAGCGATTGGAGTGCTGCTGGCGGGCGGACAGGGCGAGCGGCTGTGGCCGCTGACGCGCGACCGCGCCAAACCGGCAGTGCCGTTCGGCGGGGTCTACCGCATCATCGATGTGACGCTTTCGAATTGCCTGAACAGCAGCCTGCGCCGAGTGTTCGTGCTGACGCAATACAAAGCGCTCAGCCTAAACCGGCACGTGCGGCGGGGCTGGTCGTCCCTGATGGGTTATGGCGATTTCATCGAAGTGCTGCCGCCGCAAATGCGCGTATCGCAGCACTGGTACCTCGGAACCGCCGACGCGGTATACCAAAATATTTATTCGATCGGCAGCGAGCAATCGAACTACGTGTTCATCCTGTCGGGCGACCACATCTACAAGATGGACTACCAGAAGATGCTCGAGCAGCATGTGGCCTCGGGCGCGGATGTGACCGTGGCGACCATCGAGATGGAACCGGCCGAGGCAGCCAAGAAGTTCGGGATCATCGAGACGGATGAGTACTGGCGCATTGTCGGCTTCGAAGAGAAACCGGCGAATCCCAAGACTTCGAAGGTGCACGCGGGCAAAGTAAACGCGTCCATGGGCGTGTACCTGTTCAACACACAACTGCTGGTGCCGATTCTGATCGCCGATGCAGAAGATCCGCTCTCTTCGCATGATTTCGGGAAGGATGTGCTGCCTCGCATCATCGACAAGTACCGCGTTTTCGCTTACAACTTTGTCGATGAGAACAAGAAGGACACTTCTTACTGGCGGGACGTGGGCACGATCGACGCCTATCACGAAGCAAATATGGACCTGGTGGCGATTTCGCCGATTTTCAATTGCTACGATCAGAGTTGGCCGCTGCACACCTGGCAGCAGCAATACCCTCCAGCCAAATTCGTTTTTGCCGATCCGGATCGCATGGGCGTAGCCATCGACTCAATCGTTTCGGGCGGCTCGGTCATCTCCGGGGGCCGCGTGGTGCGTTCGGTGGTCGGATACGACGTGCGGGTGAACAGCTATAGCGACGTGCAGGATACGATCATATTCAACCACGTCAACATCGGACGGCGTTGCCGCATCCGGCGGGCGATCGTCGACCGCCATGTGAATCTGCCGGAAGGCACGGTGATTGGCTATGACGACGAGGCGGACCGCGCCCGTTACTCCGTTTCGGAGAATGGAGTGGTGGTGGTGGTGCGCGCGGAGTCGATGATCGAAGAGCCAGAGTAAGCGCCCACAACCATTTCATTCAAAAATTTCCATCAACTGTTTCACAACTTCCAGGAGGAGAGATGTCCACGAAGATTGCCAGTGTGCATGGCCGCCAGATTCTCGATTCGCGCGGAAACCCCACGGTGGAAGCCGATGTGCGGCTGGAGGATGGAACGATCGGCCGCGGCGCGGTGCCTTCGGGGGCGTCGACTGGGGAGCATGAAGCGATTGAATTGCGCGATGGCGACAAGTCGCACTATTTGGGCAAGGGCGTGTTGAAGGCGGTCGGGCACATCAATACGGATATCGCGAAGGTAGTCGCCGGCATGGACGCGAGCGACCAGCGTGCGCTCGACAAAAAAATGATCGAAGCGGACGGAACGCCGAACAAATCCAAGTTTGGCGCGAATGCAATTCTTGCGGTCTCGATGGCGGCGGCACGCGCGGCAGCCGCTGCGTCGAAGCAGCCCTTATACAAATATCTGGGGCGCTATTCCAGCGATTCTTCCGCCAACACACTGCCTGTGCCTATGATGAATATTCTGAATGGCGGCGCACATGCCGACAATTCGGTGGATGTGCAGGAATTCATGATTATGCCGGTCGGTGCGCCGAGTTTTCATGAGGCGCTGCGCTGGGGCGTAGAGGTGTTTCACCAGTTGAAAGCGGTGCTGAAGAAGAACGGCTATTCCACGGCTGTGGGAGATGAGGGAGGATTCGCGCCGAATCTGAAATCGAATGAAGAGGCGCTGGAGCGCGTGCTGGAAGCGATTACCGCCGCGGGATACAAACCGGGCGAGCAGATCGCCATTGCGCTGGACCCCGCATCGAGCGAATTTTTCGATGCGGCCTCGAAGAAATATATTTTCAAGAAATCCGACAAGTCACAGCGGGCGCCCGAGGAGATGGCGGCCTTCTTGGCGCAGTGGGCGGCAAAGTATCCGATCGTTTCGATTGAGGACGGGCTGGCGGAGAATGACTGGGACGGCTGGAAGATTCTTACCAAGAATATCGGCAAGAAGATTCAGCTCGTAGGCGACGATATTTTTGTGACGAATCCGGAAATTTTCAAACGGGGAATTTCCGAAGGCATCGGCAACGCGATTCTGATCAAGCTGAACCAGATCGGCAGCGTGAGCGAGACGATCGAAGCCGTGGAAATGGCGCGCAAAGCGAAATATGCCGCGATTATTTCGCACCGATCAGGTGAAACTGAGGATGCTTTTATCGCCGACTTTGCCGTGGCTATGGGCATGGGGCAGATCAAGACAGGCTCTGCTTCGCGCACCGACCGGATCGCGAAGTACAACCAACTGCTGCGAATTGAGGAAGAATTGGGATCAGCGGCACGTTTCCCGGGACGAAGCGCGTTAGCGGTGCACTAAAGGCGGCTGCTGCACAGAATCGGTGGCGCTAGCGGCCGGCGTTCCAGCCGCCGTCTACGAAAAGCGTTTGGCCGGTGATGAAATCGGACGCGGGGCTGGCCAGAAATATTGCGGCACCGACGATATCCGATGGCTGGGCGAAGCGGCCTAGTTTGATTCGGCTGAGCAATTTTTCCGCGCGACCTTCCTGCGGCTGCAAATTCTTCAGCGTGTTTTCCGTGGCCGTAGTAGTCGGCGCGATGGCGTTCACGCGAACGCCGAGCGGCGCCCACTCGGTCGATAGAGCTGCCGTCATGTAGGAGACTGCTGCTTTGGCGATGCCGTAAACGCTCTTGCCTGCATCCGTACTCACCGACCAAGTGGAACTGAGATTGATGATCTTGCCGTAGCCGTGCTCGATCATTTTGCGCGCGAACACCTGCGAGCAAAAAAACGCGCCTTTCGCATGCAGATCGAGCAAGTTGTCCCAATCTTCTTCGGTAGTGTCGAGCGCGGCTTTGGTGAATCCGAATCCCGCGCAGTTCACGAGAATAATTGCAAGGCGGCGACCGGCTATTACAGGCGATACGTCGGTTTCGAGCGCGCGAACATCATGGAGGTCGCTGATATCGGCGGAAATTGCGTGCGCTTTGCCGCCATTCGATTCAATGGCACGCTGAACTTTTTCCAGTTCCACGCGACGTCGGCTCACCAGCACCAATTCGGCGCCCGATGCGGCGTAGGCTTCCGCAATGGCGCGACCGATGCCGTCGCTCGCTCCGGTGACGATTGCGAGCCGACCGTCCAGACGAAATGAAGGCAGCGCGCTAGCTACGCTTTCATCAAGCATAAAGGTCGGGTCATCGCGTGCGTCCCGTCGTTTTGTCGAGCGGATGGAGATTGTTCACCAGGCGCTCGTCGAATGGATAGGTGGTGTAAATGTCGACGCCATCGGCGGTGACGATGTGGTCATTCTCCAGGCGAATGCCGCCGACTTTCGGATCGCCTGCGTACGGCTCGAGATTGAAGGCCATACCTTCCTTTAAAACTACGGGCGCGTCCTTTGAAGCGGGGCTGAAATACGGCGCTTCCCACGGATTGACGCCGGAGCCGTGGCCGAGACTATCGAGCACGTAAGGATCGGCCGCGGCGAAGACTTCGGCGTTGGTCGCTCCGGGGCGCACTTTGCCGCCGGCGTTGAATAGCGCGTCATAACACTTCTGATGCAGATCGCGCATCTCTGGCGTCGGCTTCACATTTCCGCACACCCAGGTGCGCGTAAGATCGCCGTAATAGCCGTTGTAGCAAGCGCCGATATCGATAATCACGAGGTCGCCGTTGCGAATGATGCGATCGGAGGTGAAACGGCGATAGGGCGCGGTGTACGGGCCGGAGCAGACGATGTTGGAGCACTGCGACCACTCGCTGCCCATGGCGGTCATGGTCTCCCAGGCAACGGCCAGGATTTCGCATTCCTTGATCCCGGGGCGCAGGTGCTGCAGCGCGCGGTCAAGCGCCGCTTCGGTGATGGCGTTGGCAATCTTCAGGCAAAGGAGCTCGTCCTGCGTTTTGATTTCCTTGGCGCGCATCAACACGCTTTGGTAGCCGTCGGCAAAAGTGGTTTTAGGAAACGTTTCGCGGATGGCGGCTTCCATGTTCAGGTCCCAGATATCCACGCCGACTTTCTTGCCGGCGAGAGAGCCGATGAGTCCCTCGACTTGCTCGGCCCAGCGCTTCATTCCAACTTTTTCACGGAAATTCGCCCGGGGAAGAATCTGGTCTTCGGCGAGCCAAGGCATCCGCGTGCGGCAATGGACGTAGTCCATGGTCCAGAGAATGGGGTCGTGATCGCGCGACATCACCACTACGGCGTTGCCCATGATGAAGGCGGGGCCCAAATGGTGACGATAACCCATCAGGTAGCGCGCGTCCTCGGTGCGAAACACGAACAGCGCGTCCAGATCGGAGTTATTCAGTGCTTCCTTGGCGCGTTGGAGGCGCTCACGCAGCATTCGCTGCGGGTCGAAGCGCGCTTCCCAATCAACCGGAATGATCCCGATATCCGACACGATTTCACTCTCCTGTGGTGGAAAAAACGAATGATCCAATAAACATTGTTCAGCGAGGAGTGTCAAGATTGCCGCGCTAGTGTGCTTGTGCAGGGCAAGCGGCTTGCGTGCTGCGCTTTAAAACTCTACAGCGTGCGGCTCTTGCAAGACGCAACAATCCTGCTAACCTGACGCGGACCAATTCGCGCTGCAATTGAAACCGCTCATCGAAAACAACGCTCGTGAAAATCGTCATTACGGATCATCGATTCAAGGATGTGGATCAGGAGAGGCGTGCGGTTGAAGCCGTGGGAGGCGAGATTGTTGTCGGCCAGGCGACAGATGAGCTGCAGGCGGCCGAACTGTGTAAGGACGCCGATGGGGTGCTCGCCGCGCGCGCTCCGATCACGCGGCGCGTGATCGAGGCGATGACGAAATGCCGAATCATCGTGCGATACGGAATCGGAATTGAAACGGTCGACATTCCCGCGGCCACCGAGCGCGGCATCATGGTCGCGAACGTGCCGGACTACTGCGTGGACGAAGTTTCCGATCACGCACTAGCGCTGCTGCTGATGCTCAGCCGCCAGGTGATTCCGGCGATGGCGCTGGCGCGCGAAGAAAAATGGCTGATCGCCAAAATGCCGCCTCTGCACCGGCTGCGCGGGCAGACTTGCGGGCTGGTGGGCTGCGGGCAAATAGGGTCGTTGCTGGCAGTAAAAACGGCTGCGCTTGGGATGCGCACCGTGATCTATGATCCCTATTTGAAGGAAACGAAAAGCCGCGAGATGGGAGCGGAATTGGTTTCCTTCGAGCGGCTGCTGGCGGAATCGGACTTTATTTCGCTCCACGCGCCGCTGAATGAAAAAACGCGGCATTTATTCGGAGAAGCTGCCTTTAGCAAAATGAAGCGCACGGCTTATATCATCAACACCGCGCGCGGCGGGCTGATCGATGAGCAGGCTCTGCTGGCCGCGCTGGACGCGGGAAAAATCGCCGGGGCGGCACTGGATGTCCTGGAATCCGAGATAGCGGTCACACCTGTGCGCACGGCTCTGGTGAATCATCCGAAGGTTATTGTTACGCCGCATACCGCATGGCTAAGCGAAGAATCGCGCGCGTCCCTGCAAGCCAAGGCTGTGGCGCAGGTGCTGGCTGGCGTGAAGGGCGAGAGACCGTACGGCCTGGTGAACCTGAAGTAGGCCAAACTTCGAAGCATTCAGGGCGAAAAATCACAGGAGTTGGACAGGAGTTAAAGATGGGGCTTCGCACAGCAGAAGAATTTCTAAACGGTTTGCGGGATGCACGAGAAGTCTATTACCGGGGAGAGCGGGTGCCGGTGGTCACCGAGCATCCGGAGCTCGGCGTTGCGGCGCGGCATGCTGCCATCGACTTCGAACTGGCTGAAGACGCGAAAGCCTGCGATTTGGCCGTGCATTGCGAGGGCGCCGAAAAGTTTTCCACGTTCTACAAAATTCCGCGCGACGCCAAAGATCTGATGGCGCGTTCCAAGCTGATCGAACTGGGCACGAGCGAAGGCGCCACATTGGTGCTGCTGGTCAAAGAGATTGGCACCGACGCGTTGCTGGCGCTGCGTCGCGTGCTGGCGCGCAACAAAGAATCGCAAGGATTCGCCCGACTGGAAGCTTTTTACCAAAATTGCCGGGGACGCGATCTCGCGCTCGCCGTGGCGCAAACGGACGTGAAGGGCGACCGGAGCAAAAGGCCCTCCGAACAGGCCGATCCGGACATGTATGTGCGCGTGGTGGAAAAGCGAGCGGACGGAATCGTGGTGAGCGGCGCGAAGGTGCATACCTCCTGCACGCCGTACGTGGACGAAGTAATCGTGCTGCCGAGCCGGAGCATGGGCGCGGGAGACGAAGCATGGTCGATGGCTTTCGCGGTGCCCACGGCAACAAAAGGGCTGCGCCTTTACTGTTCGGACTTTCTGCATGGGACCGATGACGCTTTCACACGGCCCATTTCCACGAAACATAAAATGATTGAAACGCTCACGGTTTTCGACAATGTGTTCGTGCCGTGGGAGCGCGTGTTTTTCGAAGGGCGCCCCGATCTTGCCGGGGCGACGGCGCTTACGTTCGTCGAATTTCACCGTTTCACCGCAGTGAGTTACAAACTTCCGCTGCTGGATACGCTGGTCGGCGCCGGGATCGCCATTGCCAAAGCCAATGGCATCGACCGCGCCGGGCACGTGCGTGAAAAGCTCACCTGGCTTGGCGGCTACGCGGAAACGGTTCGTGGGCTCACCGAACTGGCCGCGTTGCGCTGCGAAATGGAAGAAGGCATTGCCTTCCCGCACGTGTTCACGACCAACATGGCTAAGTGGACCTTCGCGCGCGATTTTCATCGCGCTCTCGAAACGGTACAGGATCTCGCGGGCGGATTATTGGCCACCGGCCCGGCGGGAGCGGACTGGGACTCGGCCGAAGTGCGGCCCGTGCTGGAAAAATATCTGCGCGGCGCGTGGCCCGCGGATAAGCGCATGGCCATGCTCAATCTGATTGGCGAATTGACCACGCGACTCTACGGAGGTTACCAGGCGGTGCTGGCGATTCATGCCGAAGGATCGATCGAAGCGGAGAAAATGGCGATGTTTAGGTCCTACGATCCGAAGCGCGCTGTAGGACTGGCCATGCGTCTCGCCGGGCTGGAGAAAAGTTGATGGCGGGCGCGCTCACAGAGAAGGTTGCGATTGTCACGGGCGCCAGCCGGGGAATCGGGCGCGCCATTGCCGGGGTATTTGCGCGCGAAGGCGCGCAGGTCGTGATCTGCGGGCGCAAGCAGGAAACATTGGATCAAGTGGCGCGGGACATCGGTCCGACGGTAAAGCCTGTCGCGTGCCATGTGGGCCGGCTGGAACAAGTCGAAGCGATGGTCTCCGCGACCACTCGCGAATTCGGGCGCATCGATATCCTGGTGAACAATGCCGCCACGAATGTGGCTTTCGGGCCGTGCCTCGAAATGGACGAAGGGCAATTCGACAAGACCGTCGAGATCAATCTGAAAAGCGTTTTCCGCCTGACAAAACTGGTTGCGCCGGGGATGTGCCAGCGCGGCTCCGGGTCGATTATTAATATTGCTTCCGTGTCGGGCTTTCGTCCGCAGATGCACAGCCTGCTCTACAGCATGAGCAAAGCCGCGCTGATCATGATGACGAAATCGTACGCCCTGGAGCTGGGACCGAAGGGAGTGCGCGTGAATGCCATCGCGCCGGGGCTGATTCAAACTGCGTTGAGCGAACACTACTGGAAAGAGGAACAGCGGCGCGAGGAAATCATCAGCAAGCAACCGATTCGGCGCATCGGGCAGCCTGCCGATATTGCCGAACTGGCGCTGCTGATGTCCAGCGACGGCGGATCGTACATGACCGGACAAACTGTGGTCGTCGACGGGGGCGCCCTCTTGCCTGCGCTCTGACTAAGCGCTCTGCGGCTGCTTGTAGATGGCCGCGACGATAATCCCCAGTAGCAGCATCTGCACAGCTCCCCCGACCATCCACTTGATCACGAGCATGTAGGGCACGATGTAGACGTCGTACTGGGTTAGCGAAACCGGGATCACCGTGAAAAGGGCCATAACGATCCCGTAACGCACTCCCTGCGCGAGCCAGGACTTGTGCTCAGCGCCTTTCGTGTAGATGTACACGAAAAAAATGGCGTAGAACAATTGACCAATAGCCAGGGCCCAGAACCTGTGCATGATCCCCTCGATACTGCGATGACTTGCAGAAATCGCGTTGTAGTCGGGCATCAACCAAACGGAGTTGATCAGGTAATTGGTGGCCATCAAAACGATGTAGGTGACCACCGCGGCCAGGACAAGTTTTTTCATCGGACTCGCCTTCGGGTAAATTTACGGGGCCGACCGAATGATGGGAGCCGGAGAAGCAGCGTCCGGCAGGGCGAAGACTAGCATTACCTACCAGCGTCCGCGAGCTAATTTTGTTAACGGCAGAGCTCCGAGCTTCGCCGTTTCAGGGATTTGACACCTGAATGGAGACGCTGGCCTCGCGGAGCGGTACGTATTTGTTCACCCAAGCCTGGTGAATGGAGCTTTCGGCGTAGGCATCGGCGGCGGCGCGGCTCTGAAATTCAATGCCATAGGCCGAATTGAAATCACGCGGCTCGACGCGATCGGTTTCCATCCAAATATTCTTAATTCCCGGAATCTTCCCGGCCATGTCTTTGATTCCGGCGAGAATCTCCTGTCTCTGCGCCGTGGTGACTCCCGGATTCCATTTGATCTCGACAACATGAATAATGGTTTTCGGCTGTCCGAAACGGTTTTGACCCGCGACGTAGCCGCTGGCGAAAAGAGCTAACGCGAGCAGGGTGGCACCGAGCAATTTTGCCGTTCGAGTGCAATAAGAGCGCATACAATCCTCCTTCAAACTTAGACGAGTGTAAGTAACGCGGCGTCAGCCTGCAAGAAGTGGAGCGGCGAGCTGGCACACGGTGAGCCGAGACATGGGAAGGACAATGCGTGTATTGACCCACCGCTCGCGCGTCCAGTAGGATGCCCAGCCTGACCAGAATTTGGAGTTTTACCGGGAGGCCAATGACTTGTCCCAAGTGCGGAGCTGCAATTGAGGAACGCTCGGGCTTTTGCGGTTCGTGCGGGCAACGTCTGGAGACTCCGGCGGCGGCCTGGGGACAACCCTCGGAGGTGCGCGTTGCCTACGCCGGGTTCTGGCTGCGAGCAGTGGCGTATCTAATTGACAATCTTCTGCTCGGGTTCGTGCTGGGCAATCTGCTGTTGCGGCCTTTGATGGGGCGGCCGGGCGGAATTCCGGCAGACAATCCGTGGTTCCTCTTCGAGAACACCTCTCCACAGATCACGGCCCTGATGCTGCTGTTTCTGATGGGAAACTGGGTATATTTCTCATTGTGCGAGAGCTCGAAGTGGCAAGCGACCATCGGGAAAAAGGTGCTGGGGCTGATGGTGGTGGATCTGCAGGGCAAGCGGCTTTCGTTCGGGCGAGCCTCGGGACGATTCTTCGCCAAGATTCTGTCATCCATGACATTCATGGTGGGATTCGCGATGGCCGGATTTACGAAACGAAAGCAGGCGTTGCATGACATTGTGGCGGGATGTCTGGTGATCAAGAAGGTGTAAGCTGCGTCGAGCCGGGTACGGCCGGCCAGGAGTAGCAAAAATGTTTTGCACAAAATGCGGCAACATGGCGCCCGATGGCGCGCGGTTTTGCAGAACATGCGGGCAGCCGCTGGAAGGCACAGTAGCTTCCGCGGCGGAAATGCCGCCTTTGACGCCCGCGATGGAGACAGAAGCAGGTCCGCCGATTGAGACATCGGTGCCGGTGAGTGCACTGCCGGTGACTGCCCCGCCGATGGGGAGTTACGTGCCGCCGATGGCGCCCGCGGCGATTATTCTGCCTGCGCCGTACGCAGGCTTCTGGCTGCGCGTAGTGGCCTATCTGATCGACGGGGCGATCATGGGCGTAGTGTTTGGAGTGATCATTGCGATCGCGTTTGCAACGGTGGGTGCAGGTTTTTTTCGCGGACTCGCTCGATCGAATGTTTACGACCGGCCGGTAAACCCGATGTTTCCCGCAGCGATGCTGGGAGTAATTTTTGTGCTGTTGCCGATCACCATCGTGGTCACCTGGCTCTATTTCGCTTCGATGGAATCTTCCGAGCGCCAGGGAACGCTGGGTAAAATGGCGCTGGGATTATTTGTGACGGATATGCACGGAAAGAGAATCAGCTTCGCGCGCGCCACCGGGCGCTTTTTCGCGAAATTCATCACCGGCCTGATTCCTTTTTTCATCGGGTACATCATGGCCGGATTCACAGAAAAGAAGCAGGCGCTGCACGACATGATTGCGGGCTGCCTGGTGCTGAAGAAAGTCTAGAACCTCTGCAGGAGCGCGTTAAACACCCCAGCCGTAGCGTTCGTGGTGGATTAGCACGTCGTGAAGTTCGCTACGAATCTGCTCGGTGAGCTCCGAACTGCGCACCGATTTCCCGCCCGGTTCGGCAATGTCCGCGGTGCGATAGCCGCGTTCCAACACGCGGTCGATTCCCGTCTCGATCCACTGCGCTTCAATTTCCAGACCGAAGGATTCACGCAGCATCATGGCGGCGGAAAGTATTGCGCCGATCGGGCAAGCCAGGTCCTTGCCCGCGATCGAAGGAGCTGAGCCGTGAATGGGCTCGTAAAGCGCTGGTTGTTCGGGGCGCCCGCGGCTCATCGAGGGAATCAAGCCAATGGAACCGGCGAGCGCGGCAGCTTCGTCGCTCAAAATGTCGCCGAAAAGATTCGAGGTGAGGATCACGTCGAATTGCGCCGGGCGCAGCATGATTTGCATGGCCGCGTTATCGACGTACATGTGCTCGAGCGTAACTTCCGGGTATTTTTTGGCCAGGGCAGAAACAGTGTCGCGCCAGAGTGTGGAAATGGCCAGAACGTTGGCTTTGTCGACGCTGGTGAGCTTGCGTTTGCGTGCATGCGCGCGTTCGAAGGCGTAGCGAGCCACGCGTTCGATTTCCGGAACGGTGTAGCTTCCGGTGTCATGCGCTTTCTGCTTACTTCGATTTTGTGCTCGCCGAAATAGACGTCGCCCGCCAGTTCACGAATGATCTCAAAATCGCAATCCGCGAGGCGCTCCGGGCGCAGCGGCGAAATTCCGCGCAGTGCTGGACGCAGCTTCGTCGGGCGCAAGTTAATGAATAGCCCCAGTTCCTGGCGCAGGCCGAGCAGACCGGCTTCCGGGCGCGTTCCCAGCGGCATGGCTTCCCACTTGGGCCCGCCGATGGCGCCGAGCAGAATCGCGTCGGCAGCACGGCAGCTGGCGAGCGTATCGGGGGGCAAAGGCGAGCCGTTGCGATCAATGGCGTCGCCGCCAAACGGCAGCTCGCGAAACGTGAATTTGTGATTGAAGGCGCTGGCGCAGTCGGAGAGAACCTGGGTCGCGGCGCGCGTGACTTCCGGGCCAATACCATCGCCCGGCAACACGGCGATTGTCTTGCGAAGTTCGGTCATTGTAAATTTTGGGTGCTTTCGAATTTACTTCAGTTTGCAGGCGCAGCGCTTGCCGGATTCCGCCGCACCTGATGAACGATGGCCAGCAGGTCGCGGTCCGTCACTTCTTTTTCCGCATCCGCCATTGCAATGGCCATTGTATAGCAGTCGGCGAGCTCCGCGTCAGTGGTTTGATAGCCGAGTTCATCGAGGCGCGAGCGCAAGGCGTTGCGGCCCGAGTGCTTGCCCAGCACCAGGCGCCGCGCGGGAACTCCAACTTTTTCGGGAAGGATAATTTCGTAGGTGAGGGGATTTTTCAGGATGCCATCCTGGTGGATACCGGCTTCGTGCGCGAAGGCGTTTGCGCCTACTACCGCTTTGTTGGGCGGAACCGATACGCCGGTAATGGAAGTGAGCATACGGCTGGTGGGATAGATTTTTTCCATCACGATGCCGGTGGTTGCATTGTAGCGGCTCTGGCGTACTTGAAGCGCCACGGCAATTTCCTCGAGCGAAGCGTTTCCAGCGCGCTCGCCAATGCCGTTGATGGTGCACTCGATTTGCCGCGCGCCGTTCTGAATCGCCGCGAGCGAATTGGCAACAGCCAGACCCAGATCGTTGTGGCAATGGGCGCTCAGCTCGACGTTTGGATAGGCCGCGAGGTGCGCGCGGACGCGGCGGAAAATCTCGCCATACTCCTCGGGAGTGGAATAGCCCACGGTGTCGGGCAGGTTGATCACCTTCGCGCCCGCATCCGCGGCGGCCTGTGCTACTTCGCAGAGAAAGTCGATATCGGAGCGGCTGGAGTCCTCGGCTGAGAATTCCACGTTTTCGCAGTGAGCTTTGCCGAACCGGACCATCTTAATGATTTGCGCCAGCGCTTCGTCGCGCGTGATGCGCAGTTTATGCTTCAAGTGCAGGTCCGAGGTAGCCAGGAACACATGCAGGCGCGGCTTGGCCGCAGGTTCGAGCGCGCGGAGAGCAGCGTCGACATCTTCCTGCCGGGCGCGGGCCAAAGCTGCGACACGGCAATTCCTAATCTCGGCCGCCACGACGCGTACCGCTTCCAGGTCCCCGGGCGAGGCGATGGGGAAGCCCGCTTCGATGATGTCCACGCCGAGATCTTCGAGTTGGTGCGCAAGCCGCAGCTTCTCTTCGCGGTTCATGGAGAAGCCGGGAGATTGTTCGCCGTCCCGCAGCGTGGTATCGAAGATGTGGATCCTGTCCATATCTAGAGCTCCCTTCAACGATACCAGTAGACCCCGGAATCGGCGGCCAGCCTAATTTATAATAGTTGCGCGGTTAATAAATCCAACTTATATAGTTGCGGTGACTCGAAGGCTCAGCAGGAGGGTATTTCGTGGACCTTGCATCCTTGCAGGTGTTTCAGACGGTGGTGCGCGAGCGCAGCTTTTCGCGCGCTGCGGAAAAGCTGTATCGCACGCAGCCGGCGGTAAGCATTTCGATTCGCAAGCTGGAGGAATGGGTGGGGCAGCCGCTGTTCGTGCGGGGATCCGGAGCGCGTCTACTGACCGACGCGGGCACGCTTCTGCTCGATTACGCGGACCGCATGCTCAACCTGCGGGAGGAAATCCGCAAGTCGATGCGCGAATTGAAAGGGCTGGAGCGGGGGCAGGTTTCGATTGGAGTGAACGAAAGCTCGATACACGCCTTGCTTCCGGGGCTGGCGCGCTACCGTAAGCTGCATCCGGGAATCCACATCCGCGTGCAGCGCGTATTCTCCCGCGACGTGCCACGGGAAGTGCTCAGCCATCATCTGGACATTGGAGTGATTTCCTACATACCCGAAGAAAGCGAACTTTCTGCGGTGGAATTCTACCGCGACGCGCTGGCCCTGGTGGTGTGGCCGGGCCACCGCTTGGCCAAGCGCCGCGAAGTGGATGTCAGCGACCTGGGCGAAGAAACTTTCATCGCCCACATCGTGGAGTCGCCTTTGCGGCAACGCGTGGTGCAGATGTTCGCGCGGAACCACGTGCCACTGCGGATGGATATCGAGATGCCAACTATCGAGAGCATCAAGCTGTTTGTGGAGATGAAGATGGGAGTGGCCATTGTGCCGCATATGTGCGCCGCCGCGGAAATCGAACGCGGCATCTTGAAGGAGTTGCGCATCCGCCAAATGCGCCTGCAACGAACGCTGTATCTCGTGTTTCGACGCGACCGCCCGCTCACCGCCTCGGCACAGGCCCTATTCGACATACTGCGGCGGAAAAAGCCGGAACAAAGCGAATCTCGCGCCTCATAGTTTTCCGGCTTCGATGGGAACGCTTTCCCCGGAGGATATTACGCGGCACGGCGATCATCATGCCCAGAACGACCGAGGGCATAAAAGCGCGTGTAACAATCCCGGCAACGGTACGGCCGGAGTAGAAGCATGGGGATGAGATAGCGTTCCCAAAGGCCGCGCTGGCGCGAACGCTTTACGTGTTCACTACCGCAGTCGGGACAGAGATGGTTCTTACCTGTCATAGCCATCAGCGAGCGTACCGGCCTGCGTATGGGGTGCATATTGGGCAAATCCCTTAGGCGCGCCATCTTTTTCTAGTACCTAGTTTTTCGCGCTTTCGCCGGCCGGAGCCATGTAGAAATAGCCCACCTTGTTGTTGGCCGGAGAAGCCCACCACATGCGTCCCTGAGCATCGGGCAGAAATTCGCGCATGGTGTTCTCCGAATGGGGAAACGGGAATTCGACTACGTTGCCCGTTCGAGGATCCAGCCGGCCGACGATGTCCAGTTCTTCGGACGAATACCATACGTCGTGGTCTCTATCGATTCCGAGCGCGTAGGGTGTGGTGTCAGGACCAGGCAATGAGTATTCCCGGAAGGTCTCCGTCTTCGGGTCAAACCGCGCGATTTTTCCGCCCTTAAATTCCGCCATCCAGATCATCCCGTCGGAGTCTGCCTGGATGCGGCGCGGCAATCCGGCTGTGGGCGGCTGGTAGCCGGTGATCTTTCTTGTTCTGGCCGCAGCCTTGAAAAGCTTGCCGTCCATGGCAAAGCCATCAAACCAGACGTTGTCGTCCTTATCGATGTCGATGCCATAAATCGTCGGCGCCGCTTCGTAATGAGTGAACTTGCCAGTCTTGGGGTCTAGACTCGAAAAAGGACTTCCAGTCGACCACACGATTCCTTCCTTGTCGATGCGGACGGTGTGCTTCCCTCCACCGGTCAGCAGACCTTCCTGGCCGGGAATGTAAGAATCCTGGTATTCGGTGATCTCCTTTGTTTTTGGGTCCCACTTGCCAACCTTGTTCGAGGCCTGCTCTTCGAGCCACACGCTGCCGTCGGGTCCTTCCATCGCCGAGTGGATGGAAGCAGCAGTCTTGTTTGGCACGCGGTACTCCTGCACCGCGCCGGTTTCAGGGTCGAGGTGCGCGATGGAATTGATGGGGGCAAACTCGGGAATCCAGATGCTGCCGTCCTTGGCCGGGTCAGCATTCCAAGGGAAGCGGCTGGGGCCGGGCAGGTCGTACTCCACGTAGACGATGCGCATTGCCTCGTCGCCAAAGGTGCGTACGGTGTCATTGTACCCCGCCACATCCGCCGGGGACTTCGGCAGCGCCGAATCGGGACCGAAGTAGGTGGTGAGGTAAGAAACGATGTCGTCCGCCGTTTTGTCGGTGAAAGGCGGATAGAGAGCATTGGAGCTGGCCAGGAAGAAGTGCATGGTTTCGCGCATGTAATTCACGCGATCGCGCCAGCCCTCTTCATCGCGGTGCACCGAGGCCATGCGCGATTGAAACTCATGGCAAGCCCAGCAGCGGCCTGAAAGCAGGTCTTTGCCACGGGCCTCCGGCAAAAGCAAGCGCCCCTGATGGGTGGAGATTTCATTCCAGCGCACCGCGCCCTTTTGCAGGGCAAAGTCGACGGAGGCGTGCTGATCCGGCGTGAGTGTCACGCCTGGGTGTGGATCAGCCTTGTAGCCAACCGCTCGGATGCGCAGGTCATAATCACCCGCGGGCAGATTCTCGACCCGGTAGCGGCCATCTTTTGCCGAGAGGACATCCACGGAAATTCTTGTTTTCGTGTTCTGCGCCAGCACGAATGCGCCTGCGAAGGGCGAGCCGTCCGGTCCGTTCACTACGCCGGTGATGGTCGCGCTATAGCAGAAAGTTGCGGCAGCCAAAACGGCGACGGTTACAGCTACGATTCGAACGGCAAATTTCATTGTGACCCTCCCACCGTTGTAGCGCATCCCGGCCCCAGCCAAGCTATTCCTGAATGTTGCCGAAAGCAAGCTGGGGTTTTACAGCGCCCTGTTTGTGCCGATACCACATAAATGGCTGTCTCACGTCTCTTAATGGCAGTACAATACGGGTAATCACCGTTTGGCAGAACTGGGGCAAAATGTCTTTGCCCGCCTCGAAAGGAGACTCGCCCATGACGCGAATCTCACTCAAAGTGAACGGTAAATCGCACGTAGTTGAGACCGATCCAACGACGCCGCTGCTCTACGTGCTGCGAAACGATCTGGAATTGAATGGCCCGCGATTCGGCTGCGGGCTTTCCCAATGCGGCGCGTGCACGGTGATTATGTCTGGAAAGGCGATCCGTTCCTGCACGTTTCCCGTGAGTTCGGTGAAGAACCAGGAAATCACCACACTTGAGGGGCTTGGCAACGTGGCCCATCCGCATCCGCTGCAGCAGGCTTTTATCGATGAGCAGGCGGCGCAGTGCGGATACTGCATGAACGGCATGATCATGACCGCCAAGGCGCTGCTCGACAAGAATCCACACCCGAGCGAGGCCGACATCAAGCAGGCGCTCGAAGGCAATCTCTGCCGCTGCGGCAGCCATTTGCGCGTGGTGCGCGCGGTGAAGCGCGCCTCGGGCCAGACGCAGAAAGCGTAAGAGAGGAGACGAACATGGCGACGAATGCGATCTCCCGCAGGCAATTTGTAAAAGGCGCCGGAGCGCTGATCGTGGGCTTCAGCTTTTTCGGCGAGGCTTCGCGCCTGCTCGCGCAGTCGGAAAGCTTTTTCGCCGGTGATCCCGAAGCGACCGCGCTCGATTCCTGGCTGTCGATCGCTCCGGACGGCGCTGTCACCGTGTTCACCAGCAAGGTCGACCTGGGCACGGGCGTGGTAACCGCGCTTTCGCAGATTGTAGCCGAAGAGCTGGACGTGCCGTTTCAAAAGATCCACATGGAAACGGGAGACACGTCAAATACGATCGACCAGGCCGCGACGGTCGGCAGCCGTACCATCGAACGAGGGGGCCCACAATTGCGGCAAGCCGCTGCCGCAGCGCGACAGCAGCTTCTGGTGCTGGCTTCTTCCAGCTTGAAGCGCCCGTTGAAAGCCTGGTCGGTGACCGACGGAGTGGTAAGCGTCGCGAACAATCCGTCAAAGAAGATTTCGTACGGCGATCTGATCGGCGGCCGCCATTTCAATCTGAAGATCGCGGCAACCGGCACGGGCTGGGACATGATCGTCGCGCCCGACGCGAAAGCGAAAGATCACAAGGATTACAAGATTGTTGGCACATCGGTGCCGCGAGTGGATCTGCCTCCGAAATTTACCGGCGAATTCGTCTACACGCCGGACGTTCGCGTACCCGGCATGCTGCATGGGCGCGTGGTGCGTCCGCCGGTAGTGAATTCCAAGCCCACGAGCGTGGATGAAAGCTCGATCGCGCATATTCCCGGCATCGTGAAAGTGGTGCAGGAAGGGAATTTCGTGGGCGTGGTGGCACAAACCGAATGGAGCGCCATCCAGGCCGCGAAGGCACTGCAAGTCACCTGGTCTACACCCGGCACAAAGCTTCCGGCGAATCGCGCCGAACTGTACGACTACCTGAAGAATACGAAGAGTTTTCGTGAGCGCGCCGTGGCCAATAAAGGGAATCCGGAGACCGCGTTTACGCAAGCCGGCAAAACGTTCGAAGCCACCTATCGCTGGCCGTTCCAGCTTCACGGCATGATCGGACCGTCCTGCGCCGTAGCCGACGTGAACGGCGACAAAGTGACCATCTGGGCTGGTTCGCAGGGCACCTTTAACACCCGCAAGCAAGTGGCGGATATGCTCAACCTGCCGGAGAAAAATGTTCGCGTGATCTATCGCGAAAGCGCCGGATGTTACGGCCGATTGAGTCCCGATGATGTGCCACAGGATGCCGCGCTGATGTCACGCGCCGTGGGAAAACCGGTGCGCGTGCAATGGTCGCGCGAAGACGAGCATGGATGGGAACCGAAAGGCCCCGCCCAACTCATGACTGCGAGAGCGGGCGTGGATGCGCAAGGGAATCTGGTAGCTTGGGATTTTCTGGACCGCAGCTTTCCCTGGACGACCACCGGCATGGTTTTGCTGGCCTCCCGGCAGATCGGCATGAAGCCGAAGGCTCAGGGCAATCCCAACGGCACCGACGGCGGCGGCGAGATTTATTCCATCGACAACCAACGCGTGGTCGCGGCGGCCATTCCCTGGCTGCATCCGGACCCGACACCGCTGAGGACCAGCAATCTGCGCGCGCCGGGCGATCTGGCCCGCTCTTTTGCCAGTGAGTCCTTCTTCGATGAAGTTGCCGCGGGCGTCGGCGTTGACCCCGTGAAATTCCGGCTCAAGTATCTGGCTGGCAACAAACGACCAACCGACGTGCTGCTGGCCGCAACTCAAAAATTCGGATGGCAAGAGCGGCCATCACCCGCAGGCAAGTCGACCGGACCGATCGCAACCGGGCGCGGCGTGGCCGTGGCGAATCGGTCCAATACCATGACCGCCGCGGTGGCGGAAGTGGAAGTCGACAAGCGCACGGGAAAAGTGATTGTGAAGCGCGTTGTGCTGGCGCACGATTGCGGGCTGATCGTAAATCCCGACGGACTGACCAATCAGATCGAAGGCAACGTGATTCAGGGCGTGAGCCGAACGTTGCTGGAAGCGGTTGAGTTCGATGCCAACGGAGTCAAGAACCTCGACTGGGCCACCTATCCGGTGATCCGCTACCAAGAAGTGCCTGACGTGGAAGTGGTCCTGGTGAACCGCAAGAACATGGAGCCTCTCGGTGGCGGCGAGCCGTCGATCGTTCCGGTTCCGGCCGCAGTGGCGAATGCGGTATTCGATGCCATCGGTGTGCGACTGCGCGAGGTTCCTCTTACGCCGGAGCGCGTTCTTCACGCGATGAACGCGCGAGCGAGCGCGGCTCGGGTAGCGTAAGCCGTATCCCACCGAGAATTTAAGCAAAAAAAACGGCGCTTCGTCAGTTTCGCGAGACGAAGCGCCGTTGCTTTCAGTTTCCGACTGCGTTATTAGTGGCTTCCGCCGAAGGTATATCCGATGGCCATACTGTATTGCGGAACCCAATCGCTTCCGAACTGGAAGAAATTGTTCACATAGCGAACGTCCACCTGAGGCCTTACAAAGATCCCGCCCCTTACGTAAAAGCGCACGCCGGCGGAGAGGTGCAACTGGAAGTGATTCGAGCTTTCAAGATAGGTATTCGAATTGGAGCAGCCCCCGAATGCGTCGCAGAAGTTCTGGTTGTAGTAGAAGCGCAGGTTAACTGCGCCAAGTCCGGCCTGAAATTCGGGCACGATTTTGTGCTCGCCGATCGAGGGTTGAAAGACCGCGTTGACGTCGTAAAAAAGAGGCCGGTAGTTCAGGCCGGCGTAATTTCGCTGCGTCTGGAAGGACGTTTCGAATCCCACGCCGAACATGGGCCGAAACATGACGTCACCGCCAATAGTCTCGAACAAACCGCCCATCCTGGGGGTGTTATAAAGCGTTCCGTCCCCGAAAGTATCGACCGGCTGCCCGTTGGAGCTGTCGGTTGCCGTTCCCAATCCGAAATAGACACTCGCATTTTGGGCTTCCGCGGTATGTACAACGCCGAGCAAAAGGATTGCCAATATTGGAAGTATCCGAATCGTATATTTCAAGTGGGTTTCCTCCTGTATGAATTGAGCTTGCCGGTAAAGTCAGAAGTTGAAAAGGTGTAACTTCTCCTTTGAGGATTACGAATTACCTGTCCTTTAGTTCCAGTTTTCGGATGCCATCAACATAAGGTTTGTGATCGCGCGTTTGGAATCTCGGAACCATCGGACGATTGCCACTGTAGCCTTAGAGTCGTGGCTTGTAGGGTAGGTTGCCTTAATTACACCCTAAGGATCACTCGGGTGAATTACCTAGTAAGGATAGTGGCAGGAAAACTTTCGAGGAAATAGCCGGGTTTTGCGATCGCCCTTCGGCGGTGACCAACGTCACGAATCGGACTTTTTGCCTGATTCTTGCGCCGCAGTTTCCAACGCGTCTCCGATAAGGCAAACCGATTTCCAGTCATCCATGAAAACCGCGCCGAGGCTGCTGTAAAAGTTGATAGCGGGCGTATTCCAGTTCAGCACTTCCCAGCGCACGCAGAAGTATTTCTCTCGCCAAGCGATTTGCGCCACATGGTCGAGCAGCGCCCTGCCGATGCCCTTCTTGCGGAATTTCGGGCGCACAAAAATATCGTCGAGAAAAAGCCCGGTCCGTCCTTGAAATGTGGAGTAGAACTCGAAAAACAGCGCGTAGCCCGCGGGCTCGTTATTCCATTCGGCGATGACCGCCCGAAATTTAGGATGGGCTCCAAAACCGTCGCGCGCGAGGTCTTCCTCTGTTACTAACGCTTCGTGACTCAGGCGGTCGTATTCGGCCAGCTCGTGGACCATGGCATTGAGCACCGAAACGTCGTTGATTGTCGCAGGGCGAATGGAAAGCATCGCGAATCCGATCCCGATCGCTAGTCTCTGTTTTGATTCGGCAAAGGCGATATTATAAGGCTGGTGCGCTCGGGTGTCGCGCTCAAAGCGCCGCCGAGCCGGCCACTTCCAATTATGTCTTTGCGAATGTGCCTCGGTTTATTACTGACGCTTGCTTGCGCAGGCTGCCGCCCGCGCGAGAGGTTCACGCATGTGGACGGGCAAAATCCGTTCGTCATGTTCGACCAAAAAACCGCGCAAAGCTGCTGGGCCGGCCCGGCGCAGTCGAACGCGCCCGCCTCGGGAGAATTCGGGGAGGGCGAGCTTACGCCGGAGGAAGCGGCTGAACTGCAGGAAGGCGAGGACCCGCGGGTCGCGAATCCACCACATCTTCCATTTTGCAAAGACCTGAAATAACGACCGGCGTGTGTGTCGAGGCACTGCGGAGACGCCGTGATCTACTGCACTTTTACCGCTTCGTCCCGCGCGTAGCCGGATGGGCGATGCCCGCTGACTGTGGCTCCAGCGTCCGGCTCGAGCGTAAAGCAATCGACCACCGCCAACGCCGTCAGAATCGTCACGAAAACAAAGGCCAGGTGAAAGTCCGCAACCTTGGGAATTCCCGTGGTGTTTCCTCGCACATACGCCGCCAGCCGTAGTGCGATGGCGCCCACGGCCACGCCCATGCCCATGGACATCTGCACGATCATGCTGGAAAAGCTGGTCGCCGAGCTGAGCTGCGGCTTGGGGACGTCCACGTAAACGATGGTGCTGAGGCTGGTGAATTGCATGGAGCGGGAAAGCCCGTTCAGAAACAGCACCGTGAGAATCATGAATCTGGGCGTTTGAGGCATCAGCGTCGCGCAGGCCAGCATCAACACCGCCGTCAGGATTCCGTTGACGATCAGAATGTTGCGAAATCCAAACCAGCGCAGCATCGGCGTGGTGATGGTCTTCATTCCCAGGTTGCCCGCGAAAAGTCCAAGCATCAGCAAACCAGCCTGAAACGCGCTGAGCCCGAATCCAACCTGAAACATCAGCGGCAGCAGAAACGGGGACACGCTGATGGCGATGCGAAACAGCGACCCGCCCGACATGGTGATCGCAAAGGTCCTGATCTTCAGCGTAGCAAGATCAATCAGCGGAGCCGTGGTTCGACGGAAGTGCAGCACCGCGAGAACTCCCAAAACCACTCCGGCGCCAATAAAAAGCGCGATCTCGCGCCACTGGGGATTTTCCAGTCCGATCAATTCGAGGCCATACATGAAACTCGTGCAGGCGGTGCCGGTAAAAGCGAATCCCAGCCAGTCAAAAGGCTTGCGTTCTTCGGCTTTCGCGTTCGTGATCCAGAGCAGCGCGAGTGTGAAGCCGATGATGCCGAGCGGCACATTCAGAAAAAATATCCAGTGCCAGGAAGCATAGGTGGTGATGAATCCACCGACGGGCGGACCGAGGATCGGCGCGACCAGCCCGGGCCAGGTGATATAAGCAATGGAATGAACCAAGTTTTTCTTCTCGGTGGTCCGCAGCACGACGAGGCGCCCTACAGGCACCATCATGGCGCCGCCGATGCCCTGAATGATGCGCGCGCCCGTGAATTGCCACAGGCCGCCGCTTAGCCCGCACAGAATCGACGACAGCGTGAACACGGCAATGGCCGACGCGAAGATGGTCCGCGCACCCACGCGGTCCGCCACCCAGCCGCTGATGGGAATAAACACCGCGAGCATCAGCAGGTAGGCGGTCATGCCCATGTTGAGGTCGACCGGGCTTACGTGAAACGAAACGCCCATCTGCGGCAGCGCGGTGGCGATGACCGTGCCGTCGAGGTTCTCCATGAAGAACGCGCCGGCCACCAGCAAGGCAATCAGCGTGGCTTTTCGCGAGCTTGTCGCTTGTATTGGAGTTGACTCCAAGCTTAATTCCCCTCGCGCAGACATGCTCTCGCGCGATAGGGAACTCCGGGCCTATCGCGCCGTCGAGCCGATCATAAAATCTAGCATTGAAGCTGGTAGGCGCGGGAGCGTTTCAGAAGTGGCCGAGCAGTATGAGTTGGCTGTGAGGTTCGCGAACAGATCGGATGGTGTGGCGTGGCGTGGCGAAGTTAAAGCTTCAAGACGCTCCAAGATCGAGGATAACTGAGCGCCCGCTGGTAAGCGTGTTCAACTAGTTGGGTGCGGGCCAGGTTACCGAGCGGACCTAGCTCCAGGAGTTCAGTCCGCTGCGGTTGCCACCGGATGCATCCGCACGATCTCCACGGAGCAGGGGGCGTGGCGGGCTACCGCTTCGGAAACGCTGCCCAGCAGGAAACGGTTGATACCTCTCCAGCCATGCGAACCCATGACAATCAAGTCGGCGCCCCAGTCCGTGGCGTTTTCGATGATCTTCGTCTTTGCATCCCCATAGTCGACAGCACTAGTGGCTTGGTAGCCGGCGGCGCGGAGATCCTTGGTTACCTGTCCAACGAGCGCGCTCGCCTGCCGCTTGCGGTCTTCCTCGATTTCTTCCACCTGCGGGCTGAAGTGCGGGAAAGCATCGGCCGAGATATAAACGCTCACCGGCTCGACCACGCTGAGCACCCGCACTTCAGCACCCTGTCCTTTGAACTGAGTCACCAGCGACTTCGCCGCTTCTTTCGAGAACGCCGAATCATCGACCGCGAGAAGGATTTTCATGGCCCTCTCCTTAAGCGCCCGCGACGCTCTCAAGCGCCGCTCGGCTGGGAATGGTGACGGTAGAACCCTTCAGGGCGACCAGGTGACGGCTTTTGAAATCGCTGAAGGTGCGCGTGACGGTTTCACGCGAGCTTCCGATAAATTCGCCGATCTCCTCGTGTGTCAACGGCATGGTGATATGCGAGCCGCCCTTGGTCTCCTCTGCGCCGTTGGACCAGTCGAGCAACAACTTGGCCAGCCGCGCGGGAGCGGAAGCCGCCAGACCCACGTTGCGGAGCTGTTCGCAAACGCCCTGGTGCACGGAGGCCATCTGCTTCACGATGTTCTGGTAGACCTCGGTGTTCTGCGCGATGAAGCGCAGGAAATCGTCTCGGCGAATGAACGCGACCTGGCACGGGCGCAACGTTTCGGCAGTCACCTCATACGATGTTCCGCCGACGACGGCCTCCAGCCCAAGCACTTCGCCGGGCTTGGCGATGCGCAGGATGAGCGTCTTCCCTTCGGCCGAGCTGATGGAAAGCTTCACTTGTCCTTCGCACAGCACAAACACGCCGCGCGCTTCCTGCTTCTCGATGAACAGCACGGCGCCCTCGGGATACACGGAGGAGGCTTTCGCTGCGTCGAAGTTCTTGAGCGCCGCGCCCTGGAGCTGGCAGAAATAGCCGCTCTTGCGGAGCTTGCAGGTCTGGCAGTTCTCGTTCATTTCGAATCCATAAGGTCCACGCATCTCAGTCCTCCTAAAGTTTTTTAATTCGTCGGCCGCTGCGCTTCTTCCGCGAAATATTCGGTCATGGGTGAGTCGGCCACAAATTGCGCGCCGGTCTTTTTGTAGATTTCAGCCAAGAGACGAATGGCGTCCGAATCCATGTGAATCACGCCACCCAGGTCGACCACCAACTTCTTCGAATCGAGCGATGGCTCCACGCCGCGCCAGACACGTTCGAACTCCTTCGTTCCGTCCCCGGTGACTTTTCCTTCGAGTTTCAGGCGCATCGCGTTTGCTTCTTCTTCGATCGTGATTTTGACTGTGATGTTCATGCCCTTTTTGCTTACACACTTCCAATGGCACGCGGGGAGCCAAATGCGTGTTTCTTGACGGGTCAGCGTATGTGTCAGCAAAACAAGAACGTAGCGGAGATCACAAGTCGAGGTGGCAGTAATCACTAGCGGAAGTGACGACGCTCACCGACGAAATATCGTCACAGTGACGAGATATAGTCGTGGCGCTGTATATCGAGCTTCTTCAGCTTGGAATTCAGCGTGGTTCTCTTCAATCCGAGGCGGGCAGCAGCTCCTTGAGCGCCACCGATGACGCCCTTGGTTTCGCGAAGAACGCGCAAAATGTGTTCCCGCTCCGTGCTTTCCAGGGTCACATCGGTAGAGGGGGCGCTGACCATAGGTGATTCGAGCTCGGCCAAAGGCGCGCGGAGTATGGGACCGTTCGTGAGAATTACCGCTCGCTCGATGAAGTTTTCCAACTCGCGGATATTGCCGGGCCAGTCCCAGCGGGTGAGGGCCTTCATGATGTCCGCTGGGATGGTTTCGAATTCCCCTATTCATGCGCCGGCTATGTTTGGTCACGAAGTAGCGGACCAGCAGAGGTATGTCTTCGCGGCGCTCCCGCAACGGAGGAATGGTGATGGGAAAGACGCGCAACCGGTAATAAAGGTCGCTGCGGAACTCGCGGTCCGCTACCAGCTTTTCGAGGTTGCGATTGGTGGCGGCGATCAACCGCACGTCCACCGGTATGGTGCGCGTGCCGCCAAGCCGTTCGATCTCCTTCTCCTGCAGCGCGCGCAGCAGTTTCGGCTGGAGTTCCAGGGGAAGATCGCCGACCTCGTCAAGAAACAGCGTTCCCTGGTGAGCCAGCTCCAAACGGCCAACTTTCTGCGAAATGGCGCCAGTGAAAGCTCCTTTTTCGTGGCCGAAAAGTTCGCTTTCGAGCAATCCGGTGGGTATGGCGGCGCAATTCAACTTCACCAGAGTTTGGCCGCGGCGCGAGCTGAAATTGTGGATCGCCCGGGCCATCAGATCCTTGCCTGTGCCGGTTTCGCCCAGAATCAGAACCGTTACATCAGTGGCCGCGACGGTCTCCACCTGCTTGAGCACTCGCTTCAGACCCAGGCTATCGCCGATGATTTCCTCAAAGTTGTGGACGGTATTGAGTTCTTCTTCGAGATAGCGTTTCTCGCGCTCCCGGCGCTCGATTTCTTCCTCGGCCTGTTTCTTTTCGGAAAGATCGCGAATGACGCTGAGCACGACCTTTCCTGCAGCCGTTTCGACCGGGCTGAGCATGATGTCGACGGGAAATTCAGTGCCGTCCTTGCGGCGCCCAAAAAGCTCGAGACCGGCACCCATTTGCCGGGTCCGGGGATGCGCACTGTATTCCTGACGGTAGTCGGGATGGATTTTCCTGAATCGCTCCGGGACCAGGCATTCGATGGTTTGACCCACGAGTTCTCCACGGCCATAGCCGAAGAATTTCTGAGACTTGCCCGTTCGTCTCGGTAATCTTGCCTTGCCCGTCGATCACCATGATCGCATCGGGAGAAAACTCGAAAAGCGACCGGAATCGCTCCTCGCTAAGGCGAACAGCTTCTTCGGCTTTTCTGCGCTCGGTGAAGTCGCGTGTAATCTTGGAAAATCCGACCAGCCTGCCTTCCGCATCGCGCAGGGCCGTGATCATCACGTTGGCCCAGAAGCGCGAGCCATCCTTGCGGACGCGCCAGCCTTCATCCTCATGGCGCCCATCGGTGGCCGCTACCCGCAGTTCGTGCTCGGGCTTGCCCTTTTCTATATCCTCCTGCGGATAAAAGCGCGAGAAATGCTGGCCGATGATTTCTTCGGCTCGGTATCCCTTGAGCCGTTCGGCCCCCTCGTTCCAACTTGCAACGCGCCCCTCAGGATCGAGCATGAAAATCGCATAGTCTCTTACATTGTCCACCAGGAGCCGAAAACGCTGATCGCTTTGCTGCAGAGCCTCTTCGATCTTCTTTCGGGCGGTAATATCCCGATTGATTTCGAGAATCGCGGAAGGTTTTCCTGTTTCGTCGCGCCGCAACACTTGCCGGCTGAGCACGACAATTCGCTGGCCGTCGCGAGTGGTGTGAGCAAGCTCACCTTCCCATGTTCCCACGTTTACGAGCTGCCCATCGACGGCTTGCAGCGAAATAGGGAATTTTGTTTGAAGAAAAGAGTGAGTGACTTTGCCCAGCGCTTCTTCGCTGGTCCAGCCATAGGTTTCTTGGGCTCCGTGATTCCAGTAGCGAATTCGGCTTGCAGGATCGCGCACGATGATGGCATCATGCGCGATTTCGAGCAGTTCTGCCGATTCTTTCAAATCGGGATTTGTCTGCGAACTTCCTTCACTGGCTGGCGAGAAATCAGTCATATCCGCAAAAAGAGCCATTTACCAGCTCTTCCAAGGCCGATAGGAATTTCCGGAAATCCAGACGATTATCTCACTTCCTGGCAATGTGTAAAAAGCCCCGCAGCAAGAGTGGCCGGGCAATAAGTCCACTACTTTCCCACTCCTGATTTTCGGCGGAACGCTGTGAGCGCCGAAAGTCCGAACGCGCGGAGTAGCGCCTCTTGTATCTTGTCGGTGAAGCTGTTCACGCGCGGCACGAAATCGCCGGCGACTCCAACCGCAGTGCGCAATGGACGCGTCCCCGGAGCCATTTCGAGTAGCTTCAGCACAGCATCCGCGACTTCCTGCGGATCGCCTCGCTTTCCAAGATTGGCGAGGAGGGTTTGGGGAATTTCAGCGCCGGGTCCGTAAGCGGCGGCCCGCTGTTCGTCCGCAGCTTTGTCCGCATTTTGCGTGATGGCCGTGGCATACGCGCCAGGCTGCACAGAAATACTTTCGATTCCCTCGCCAGCCAATTCGTATTGGTAACTTTCTGCCAGCGCCTCCAGCGCGAATTTACTGGCCCCGTAGACACCGAAGCACGGGATGACCACGCGCCCAGCCTGGCTGCTGATGTGCACGAGCAATCCGCTGCCGCGCTTGCGCATGTGCGGAAGCACCGCACGATTCATTCGCTGCACCGCGAAAACGTTGGTTTCGAAAATCTTCCGCATCTGCTCCACGGTCACCGCTTCGCTCAAGCCGCGGATGGAGAGCCCGGCGTTGTTCACCAGCACGTCGATGCGTGCTGCCTCGCTCATGACTTCATTCATGACGCAGTCGACGGAAGCATCGTCGTTTACATCGAGTTCGACTGCCCGCAAATTCAGCGACTCGCGCTGCGCGAGCGACTTTAGCTCGTTGGCATTCGCTGCATTCTTGCCGTCGATATTGCGCATGCCTGCGTACACGCGATATTTGCGTCGCGCCAGCGTCTCGGCCATCACCCGGCCAAATCCAGTACTGCATCCCGTGATCAAGACCACATCGTTAGCGGCCACGTGTCTTCTCCTTGAGCGGGTTATTATGCCGCACCTCGGAGAACTGGCAAAATGTGCTCGAACACTGATATACACTCGCACTCGCCGGAATTCCCTGGCGGAGAGGCCGGAGGCGTGCGCCTGATCACATTCACTCGCAATGGATCCGAGGAAATTGGCGCACTGGTTGGCGCCGATTCAAAGGTGGTCCGGCTGCAATCCGCCGAAGAGGCCCGCTTGGGGCAACTGTATCCGCACTTCGCGAGCATGTTGGCGTTTCTGCAAGGCGGAGCGGCCGCGCGGGATGTAGCTCATACAGCTATAGAATTTGCGCTTTCCCAGCGCCCGGAAGGCGTGGTGCTCGACCGCGGCGAGGTTCAGTTTCTTTCCCCACTTCCGCGTCCGGAATCGATCCGCGATTTCATGGTGTTCGAGCAGCACATCACCAATTGCATCCGCAAATTCGAAATGCCACCCGGGCTTGCTGCGCTGGACGAATGGATCGATGGCGCATTCGGGCGCAAGGCGACACTTGCCTATCGCCGCAACCGCGCTTGGTATCAGCGGCCTGTCTATTACAAAGGAAACCGATTTAGTGTCGTGGGGGATGCAGCCAATATCCTAGCCCCGGCTTACACCAAGCGGCTCGACTGGGAACTGGAGTTTGGCATTTTCATTGGCCAGCGTGGCCGTGACATTCCCAAAGAGAAAGCGCGCGAATACATCGGCGGTTTCACCATCTTCAACGATTTTTCCGCGCGCGACATGCAGGGGCGCGAAATGCCCAGCCGCCTGGGGCCCGCCAAAGGAAAAGATTTTGATACCGGCAACGCCATCGGACCGGTTCTCGTCACGCCGGACGAAATTCCTGATCCTTACAATCTCACGATGAAAGCGCGCATCAACGGCGAAGAAGTTTCTTGGGGCCACTCACGCGGCATGTACTGGACATTCGAGCAGATGATTGCTTATGTCTCGCAGAGTGAAACCGTTCACCCGGGTGAATTTTTTGGCTCTGGAACGGCCACCGTGCCTGAGTCGGGTAAGAATCTCCGCTGCTGTGGTCTCGAAATGGATCGCTTTTTGAAAGCCGGCGACAAAATTGAGTTGGAAGTGGAACGGATCGGCACGCTTACGAACAATATTGTGGCTCCTGAGACGTAGCCAAGTCGGTTGGTGACCCGCATCACGAAATCGAGAGCCATTCGTTTTGCTCACTCTACGTCTTGATAATTTTCGCGTAACACTGAATACTTCCTCCTTAGAATTTTGTGCCGATACGATACAGGGCGAACTCTTGCGCCCTGCATGCGCTTCCACCACGCTCAAGCACTCCGGCGTAGTCGAGCCGGAAACATACTCACGATCCAAATACTCAAGGGGGAAATTCCTTCATGCGCCTCAAACGATTCGCACCTTTTCTTATGCTTGTCGCGACGCTCTTCGCGGTTACTTTGTCCGGTCGCGCGCAAACGCAAGCTCCAGCCAAAAAGTCTGATACCACCACAGCGCAATCCGCGCCTGCCGCCGGGAAATTGCTGGACCTGAATAGCGCCACGAAAGATCAACTCGATGCCCTTCCTGGGATCGGAGACGCCTACGCGCAAAAGATTATCGCCGGCCGTCCGTACCGCGCGAAAAACGAGTTGGTACAAAAGAAAATTATTCCCCAAGCCACGTACGACAAGATCAAGGATCTTGTCATCGCCAAGCAGCCAAAAACCAAGTAAAGATCAAGTAAGGACTAGTTGAAGTGAGCCGTGACTGAGGACGAAGCCAGCACGGCTCTTGCGTTCGTCACACACATGCGAGGAAAACGACAATGAATGGTTTCAAACAGTTCCTGCTCCGGGGCAATGTGGTGGATATGGCCGTGGGCATCGTGGTGGGCGCTGCTTTCGGCGCGGTGGTTACGGCGTTCGTGAAGGACCTGATGACGCCGTTCATCGCCGCTTTGATCAAGCAGCCGGATTTCTCCACCCTTACGTTTACAGTCAACGGCAGCAAGTTTTTGTATGGCGAGTTCGTGAACGCGGCCGTTTCATTTGTTATCATCGCCGCGGCCATCTACTTCTTCGTGGTGCTTCCGATGAACACCTTGATTCAGCGCATGAAGAAGGCGCCGGTCCCCGCGGATCCCACCACGAAGAAGTGCACGGAATGCCTGAGTGAAATCCCCATCAGCGCGAAGCGTTGTGCTTTTTGCGCTTCGCCGCAATAGCGTTCAGCTTTTCAGATATTTGTTGAAGAAGTCCATGGTCCGCTGCCAGGCGAGCTTGGCTGCGGCCTCGTCATAGCGCGGCGTGGTGTCGTTGTGGAAACCGTGGTTCGCGCCGTCATAGATGTAGGCCGTATAGGTAATGTGATTCGCTTTCAAAGCTTCTTCGTAGGCTGGCCAGCCGCTGGTGATGCGCGTGTCCAGCGAAGCATAGTGGAGCAGCAGCGGCGCTTTAATCTTCGCGGTATCCTCCGCGCTCGGCTGCCCGCCATAGAACGGAACCACCGCCGCGAGATACGGCAAGCGAACAGCAAGCTTGTTGGCCATTGTGCCGCCGAAACAGAAACCCACTACGCCAATTTTGCCGGTGCATTCCGGCCGCGATTTCAGCCAATCCGCGGAAGCGACGAAATCTTCGAACATTTTCCCCTGGTCGACTTTCTGGAACATGGCCGCGCCTTTTTCTTCATCGCCGGGATAGCCGCCGAGCGACGTGAGCCCGTCCGGAGCGAACGCAAGGTAGCCGGCCACACCCAGCCGCCGCGCCACATCTTCAATGTAAGGATTGAGCCCGCGATTCTCATGGATCACCAGCACCGCCGGAAGCTTTCCGCTGGCCTTGTCCGGCCGCACGTAATATCCGCGGATGTTTCCATTGCCTTGCGGTGAGGAAACCGTTTCGTAGCTGGTCTTAATTGCAGGATCGTCCTTCTTCACCTGCTGCGCGAAAGCATAATTCGGGCGCAAGCTTTCCCAAATCGCTGTTGCCGTGAGCCCGCCCACCGCATACTTTTGCGCCGCATCGAGAAAGTCGCGACGATTCATTTCCCCGTGTACGTACCGGTCGAAAATATCGAGTAATTCTTGCGGATAGTCGCTCGCCTTTTTCCGTTCCATATCGACTCACTCCTTCGCGTTTTGTCCACGTCCCTGGGCCCGGAAGAATTCGCGTAGAGGATACACCAGGATGACCGCTATGGTGTTCTCCCTCCCAGCGAATACCAACCAGCATGGCCACTCGGTGACGCTAATTTGAACAGCGCGATTCAAATCGAACCACAGCCGCCGGCCCTGCCAATCGAATCCCGATTCCTTGCCCTCGCTCCCTGCGGCGAATTCAAGCGCAGAACCGCAACGCCGATCATTCAAAAAGGGTTCGGGCAAAAGGTTCGGGTAAAAGGGGTTCGGACCGCACTCTTCATCATCCTATGAAAGCGATCGTTACCGTCATTGCCGCTATTTTGTGTGCCGGGGCCACGTTCGCTCAGGAGCAGACGCCGCCCGACCTGAGTCAGCTAAGTATCGAGCAGTTGATGAACGTAAAAGTGGAAACGGTGTACGGTGCGTCGAAATTTCTGCAAAACGTTTCGGACGCGCCCGCCTCGGTCACGATCGTCACCGCCGATGAGATCGAAAGATACGGCTATCGCACGCTCGCTGAGATATTGGCCAGCGTCCGCGGGTTCTATGTGATTTACGACCGCAACTACACCTATGTCGGCGTGCGCGGTTTTTCCCGTCCCGGCGACTATAACGCGCGAATCCTGTTCCTCATCGACGGACATCGCCACAACGACGATATCTACGACGGGTCGGACGTCGGCACAGTTTTCCCACTCGATATCGGCTTGATCGACCACGTCGAAATCATTCGCGGACCTGGTTCGGCTGTTTACGGTACCGGCGCAGTCGTGGCAGTGGTCAACGTAGTAACCCGGCGCGGGCGGGACCTCAACGGCTTGGAAATTTCCGGCCAGGGCGGGAGCTGGGAAACATACAAAGTCCGGATGAGCTACGGAAAACGGTTCAGGAACAATATCGAGACGCTGCTGTCGGCCAGCTTCTACAACAGCGCCGGCCACGACCGTTTGTTTTATCCGGAATTCGATTCGCCGGCAACGAACAACGGCGTCGCCGAGAATGCCGACGCCGATCAGTATTACAACATTTTCGGCGAGCTCATCCACGGCGACTTCACTCTGCACACGGTATTCGACTCGCGGACCAAACATATCCCTACTGCATCCTTCGGCACCGTTTTCAACGATCCGCAAACCAAAACCACCGATTCTGGCCGCTATGTGGACTTGCAATACGCGCATTCGTTTGAAAGCAAGTGGGACATTCTGGCCCGCGCTTCCTACGATTGGTACGGCTACCGCGGAATTTACATTATCGACTACGCAGGCTTAGGCATTCCCCCATACACGAGAAACGTCGACCTTGCTTCGGGCGACTGGTCAAACTTCGAATTCGACGCGTCGCATATTTTCGCCCGCCATCATCACCTCACCATGGGCGGCGAGTTCCGCGATGATTTCCGGCAGCACCAGGAAAATTACGATCAGCAGCCCTATGTTCTCTACCTCGACAACACCTCCAGCCGGGTCAACGCCGCTTACTACGTTCAGGACAATTTCTCGGTGGCCAAAACTTTCACGTTAGTTGGCGGAGTGCGCAGCGACTGGTACGAGCAGTTTGGCACCACCTACAGTCCTCGTGCCGGGCTCATCTATGTCCCACATACGGGAACCCGGCTCAAATTGATGTATAACCGCGCCTTTCGCGCGCCGAACCGGTTCGAAGAATTTTATGTGAACAACGAAGTCAACGTGGCAAATCCGCTGCTCGAACCAGAAAAAATCACCAGCTACGAAGCGGAAGTCGATCAGGAGCTTGGGAACAATCTACATTTCATTGCCGCGGGATTCGTCAATCGCATGGACAAGATCATTACGCCGGAATTCAACGCCAGCACCGACAGGCTGGAATATGGAAACACCGATTTTCTCAATACGCATGGAGTCGAAGCGGAACTATCCGGTCGATGGCGGGACGGCATTGAGACAAAACTCTCGTATTCTTTGCAGAATTCGAGCACCCCACAACTTGAAGCTGTAACGAACTCACCGCACAACCTGGGCAAAGCGCAGATCAGCTTGCCGCTTTGGCGCCAGAAACTTTTTGCCAGCTTCGAAGGGCAATACACCAGCCGCATGGCCACGATTGACGGACCAGTGCTCGGGGGATATGGGCTGGTGAATGCCACTTTGCTGGCGCGACGCATCGTCCGCAATCTCAATTTTTCCGCCAACGTTGAAAATCTGTTCGACAAGCGTTACGCCGATTCCGGGGGATTAGGCAATCAGGAAGTCTCCATTCCGCAGGATGGCCGCAGCTTTCGCGCCAAACTGGTATATCGGTTTTCATCACGGTAGCAAGGGGGAGCACATGGGGAAAAGGGAAAGAATTCGGGGCCCAATGCAGCGAATCGCAGCAATCGCTTCTTCATCCCTCGCCGCGATCGTTCTCGCGGCCACTCTGCTTGGCTTCCCTTCCAGTTCATGGCCGCAGGACATGGAAGCCAACGAGTATCAGATCAAGGCGGCCTATCTGCTGAACTTTCCTAATTTTGTCGACTGGCCCGGCGCGATAAACAACGATCTGCAGTCGCCGATCCGCCTATGCCTGCTCGGATCCGACCCGCTGGGCAGCGCGCTTTCGCGCATGATGGCGGACCGGCTGTCTCGCGGCAGATCGTTATTGCTGCGGCGCGTGTCCCGCACCGACCCAGTCTCCGACTGCCAGATTCTTTACATCGGCCCTTCGGAGAGCAAATACATTCCACAAATTCTGGAGTCGCTGCACAACGTAAGTGCCTTGACCGTGGGCGAAACCGACCAGTTTGCGGAACAAGGCGGCATGATCCAACTCGTCATGGAAGACAATCGCATTCGCTTCAAGATCAATCCGAGCGCCGCGTCGCAGGCCGGGATTCGCATCAGCTCGAAACTATTGGCGCTGGCACAGATCGTTACTCCTGCCAAGCCGATTCCGGGAGCCAACTCGGGGCATCAGGTCACGTTGAAGGAGCAATCGTTCGAGGGCTGGACTTCAACAGCCCCTTATTGCTGGAGAATTGAGCACACGGGTTTATTGCATAGATCGCTGGTGGCGTAGCCGGAGACGGTAGACAGAGACGACGGACAAGGACCGACACCGTTGGGACGCGTAACTCCAAAATGGCGCGCTGATTACTACTGGACCGTCATACGCACCGGCTCGATGAGAATGCCGTTTCCCACTTGAATGGAAATATTATAGCTTCCCGGCTTGACCTGCGGCACCTTCATCACGATCTTATCGGCGGACTGCTCGACGATCACAGCTTTGTAGTCGGATTTATCGTCGGAAAGAAACACGGCGCTGACCGAATCTTTCGCCAGATTCGCGCCGGAAACGGTCACGCTGTCGTTCACCTTGCCGGTCGTCGGATCGACGCCGCTCACCTTCGGCGCACCTTGCGAGAAAAGCGCAGGTGACGCCAGCAGAACCGCCAGCAGTAGCAGCAACAACGTGCGCAAATTCTCACGGGAACATCGAATGGAGCGGACGGCGCGATCATGAAAATTTGAAACTATGGGCATGGCTGGGTGGGTAATCATCATATTTCTCACAGTGAGACTTAATGGATAAGTCTCGGATCCCTGATTCCGGCGCAAAAATACGCCGGCCCCCAGCGGGTGTCAAGGAAAACAGTGCTGGGTATAGCCCGATGAAACAGACAGTCCGGCTACCCCGAAGTTTTCGTCAGTTCTTTGGAAAGATAGATGATCTGCCCCACGTGATGGTAGGCATGTGCGGCGCAGCGGAACAGCGCAGTGAAGCGGTCCTTGGAATGCGGCTCGCGTTCCGCGGAATAGGGCGCCGTCCAATCTTCGTGAGATTGCTTGCGGATCGTGGATATAACCATGGCGATGGCTCGATCGAAATCGCCGAGCACTTCTTGCTTGGACTTTTTCACCGTATCGTTGAATTCGCGGTCGCGATCGCGCACGTATCCGGTGCCGGAAATTCTTGCGCCAACGTAATAGTTCAGGTTCCCGGTGAGATGCAGCAGAATATGACCGACGCTGTTGCCGTAAGCATACGGCCTGCGCCAGATTTGGTCGTCCGACAGGGACGCCGTCCATTCATGCACTTTCGCCTGCACCTCCTCGTAATAGGATGCGAGCGTAGATGCCACCACAGAGGCGAGTTCTGCCACAGGCCTTTCTCCCAAGCTGCTGAAATGAGTGCATTGATTATAGCAGTGCCAATGGCTCCACTGGGCCAACGGTCCCTGCGGCTCGGGCCGGTTGCACACGCCCGCGCGTCACGTGTTCTGGACCAAGCTGTGATATCCTCGGCACCAATCGTTTGCTTTGTGGTGAAGCGGCGATTGCGCTTTTCTAAGGGCTCCGCGGATTCCGCGGGCATCGCCTGACGGCGAAAAGCCATCTCAAAAAAGGCATAGTCTTGGCCAGTATGGCTCAACGTGTATGAAGCCTAAAATTCTCGCGCTTTTCTTTCTGGCATTGATTGCCATCGGCTCTGCTTTGGGCGCCGACGCTCCGAAAACGAGCACAGTGCAGTTTCCCGCGACCGCGAGTGGCACTGACATGCTCAACGGCTTCGTCGCCGAGCCGACCACCAATATGCGCCATCCGGCGGTAATCGTCATTCATACCTGGTGGGGACTGAATGATTGGGTCAAAGAACAAACGCAGAAGCTGGCAGAGCAAGGTTTCGTGGCCTTGGCGCCCGACTTGTACGATGGCCATGTAGCCACCGATCCTTCTAACGCTCTTGAACTGCGCATGGGATTGAAAGATGACATCGCCATCCGCGATTTGCTCGCCGCCTATGCCTACTTGTACGGTCGGAAGGACGTGGACCGCGATCATATCGGCGCGATCGGCTGGGATATGGGCGGCGGATACGCCTTAAAGTTGGCCATGTATCAACCGCATCTGGCGGCGGTGGTGGTGAATTACGGCACGCCTCCCACGGACCCCACCGATCTTCAGCAGATCATCGCCCCTGTTCTAGGAAATTTCGGTGGCCTTGACAAAGGGGTGCTTCCGGCGGACGTGCAGATGTTTGAAAAAACCATGAAGAACATCTCGCGCCGCGTCGATATCAAAATATACGACGATGCCGGGCATGGTTTCGAGAATCCGGACAACAAACAAACCTATCAGCCGCAAGACGCCGCTGACGCCTGGGCTCGCAGCGTGGCGTTCCTTGTCAAAACATTGAAGTGACCGTGGGCGTCGGGAATCGAGGCCGACGAACTGCCTAGACGGTATCTCCAATTCGCACCTCGTTCACCGGAACGAGTCGCCCGGCGAAGGCCTTTTCTTCCCGGCGCCACAACAAAAGCAGCGAACTCCCGATCAGGATCAGTGCAAGGCAAAGGCCGGTCCAAACTCCGGCAGCGCCCCAACCCATGGCGAAGCAAAGGTAGTAACCAAGTGGCAGTCCCACCAGCCAATAGAGCAGCACGGAGCAGATCATAGGCGCGCGCGTTTCACCCGCGCCGCGAAGCGCACCCGTGGCCACCGCCTGCATGCCATCAAAGAGTTGGAAAAATGCGGCTACAAACAGCAATTGACTGGCTGATCGAATCACCCCGGGATCGGGAGAGTAGATGCGCACAATATATTGCGGCACCAGCCAGAAAGCCGTCGCAGTAAGGATCATGAAACTTGAGCCCAAAACCAGCGCGGTCCATCCCGCGCGGCTGGCCGCATGTGCGTCGCGCTTTCCCAAAGCTTGTCCAACTCTTACCGCTGCCGCCGATCCGATTCCCAATGGCACCATGTACGTGAAACTCGCGGTGTTCATGGCAACCTGATGCGCCGCCAATTGAATCGGGCCGAGCTTGCTGATCATGGCTGTAGCCACCGCAAAGATGCCCACTTCAAGGCCCAGTTGCGTGGCTGCCGGAAAACCTAAACTCACCAGCCTCCATACGCGCGGCAGATGTACTCGCTTCGAAGCTTCGCGCAATCCGGTCTTATATCGCAGGTCATAGTAAATGCAGTAAACCAACAGCACCATGGCCATGTACACGCGCCCAACGCAGGTGGCCCATCCCGAACCTACCGTGCCCATGGCTCGAAAGCCCAGATGCCCGTAGATGAGGGCCCAGTTGCCGAGCACATTGATCAAATTCGCTGTGAGCAGCGAAAACATCACCGGTTTTGCCAGGTTGATCCCTTGCAGATATCGGCGGAAGACAAAATAGAGCAAGAGCGGAAGCGTACTCCAGTTGAGCGCATGCAAATACGGAATGGCCTGCGCCAGCAAAGACTCCTGAATCTTCAAACTCCGCAGCAGCGGTCCCCATACCCACACCACGCCCATCAGCACGGGCGCCAGTGCCAGGCTCAAATAAACTCCATTCACCAGCGAACGGTGCGCGTCTTCCAGATCGCCGGCTCCGTAGGAATGCGACACAAGTGTGTCAAGGCCCAACATCAAGCCCGTGCCAAAGATGGCCACAACGTAATACAACGTGCTGCCCAGGCTTACCGCGCCAATAGCCAGCGCGCTGTCCGCTTGCCTGCCCACCATCATCGTGTCGACGATGCCCATCGACATCCAGCCCACTTCGGCCAGCACGATCGGCGTGGCCAGCCGCAGCATGGGCCGCGCTTCGTCGGCAATGTAATGAAGAAACAACCGTTTCAGCATCGACACACACTCTTAGCCATTGGTTGGAAACGATGATATCGGCTCTGGTGAATCTGAAAAGAGAAATCGGCAGGAAGTTACGTGTTTCGCCTGCGGCAACTCGCGAAGTCTTTACAGCTCGTCGACCTTTGCTGCCAGAATGAAATCGCTTTCACTCAGCCCATTGATCTTGTGGGTCCACGTGGTGATCACCGCCTTGCCCCAGGTGAGGAAAATATCGGGATGATGGCCTTGCGTCTCAGCAAGTTCGCCCACCTTGTTCACAAAATCCAGCGCCTGCCGGAAATCCGCAAAGGTAAACGTGCGCGAGATGTGATGTCCGTCGATCACCTTCCACTCGGGCACCTGTTTTGACAGCTTTTGCAGATCGGCGCCTTCGAGAGGCGGAACGCCGCCGCGGCACGGCACGCAGGTCTTACTGGAAAGCTCGCTCATCGAAACACCTCCCGGGTCAGCGATTCCTAGTGTAGCGGAATTTCCAGACTCGAAGATAGCCGCCATGGAACAGACCGGCGCGCCTCTGGTATCCTGTGCCGCCGGGCAGCAACCAACTATCCCAGCCCGAGAGGAACAATGGCTGACGAACTTCAGGAACTCCAGGAAAACGCCGAGCACGGCGCGCATGAAAAAACTCTTGCTCCGGTCACATTGACCATGGCTATTTTCGCCGTTCTGGTGGCCTCCGTTTCCCTGCTCGGCCACCGCGCTCATACCGAAGAACTGCTGCTGCAAACCAAGGCCACCGATCAGTGGGCTTATTATCAGGCCAAGGATATCCGACTGCACAGTTATCAGCTTTTTCTCGACCAGCTTTCGCTTTCCAAGCCACAGGATGCCGAGCTCGCGGCCAAAACAACGGACAAATATTCCAAGGAAATCGATCGCTACCAGAAACAGATCACCGACGCGGAAGAGAAGGCCAACGATTTCGAAAAAGAAGTTTCCATTGAACAGCGCCGCGCCGACCGCTTTGACTTAGGCGAAGTGATGCTCGAAGCGGGCCTGGTCATCTGTTCCATCACGTTGATGACGCATAAGCGGCTTTTCTGGCAGGGCGGTATGATTCTCGGAATTATTGGAGTCGTAACGGCTTCCGCCGGATTTCTTATCCACTGACTCGCGCGGTGGCAATCGCCCGGTTCGGCCTACTTCTCTTGGCCCGATACATCGCTTGATCCGCATCGTCCATGAGTTGTTCCAGCATCACCGGGGAGCGCGGATTGAAACGCGCGGTCCCGATGCTCACGGCAAGCGGGTATCGCGACTCATCAGTGCTCACGTGCTTCAGGTTCTCTTTTAACCGCTCGATGATGTTGCGCTCGTTGACGATGGATGCCTCCGGCGCCAGCGCGCAAAACTCATCTCCGCCGAAGCGCGCCAAAATATCCGAGTTGCGGAATGTGCGACGCATGGCGTTCGCGGTTCGCAGCAGGGCCGTGTCGCCCTCCTGATGCCCGAAAGAATCGTTGATCGTTTTGAGATTGTCCACGTCGATCGAGAAAAGCAGCAACTCTTGCAGGCTGCGGTGCCCATGTTTGAGTTGTTGTCCCGCAAGCGCCAGGAAGCCGCGCCGGTTGTGCAATCCGGTCAGGTCGTCGATCAGCGCCAATGAGCATAGTTCTTTGTCCAAAAGAGATTGCCTTACGGCGCTCCGCACCGCGCGCATCAGCGATTCGCTCAACCCTTGAATGTCCGGCGAATCTTTCGACTTCAGTGCGCTCGAAATTTCGTTGAGTTCATCGAGCAAGCGGTCCAGCTCATTGTGCTTGGCCAGCAAAATCGCGGGAAGGTCTTCGTGGACGCCGTTCGCAAGCGGCTTGTACGAGTCTTGGACTTGCGCGTCAAGCGGCGCATTTTCTTGCGCGCTGCGGGAGGAACCCGTGTTTCCGTCTGTCGGAATGGGGCGACTCATGTTGCTCAATTCTTACCAACCCTCACTACGTTAGACCATTGAGGATAAGCTGTAGTGTTCTACAGAATTCCCTTTAATGTGCTGTTTTACTAACTAGGCGGGCCAATATTCGATTCTTTATCGCTTGTCTGCGGCGGCCGAACGCGCATCCACATACGCCCGGGCATAGGTTGTGAAAGCTTCGTCGAGCTTTTTCATGAGGTTCCGGGTCCCTTTGCCGACCGCTTGCCCGTTGACGCCGCCGACGCCCACCACGTTGCGGTTTGTAGACGAAATGAATACTTCGTCCGCTGTATAAAGGTCCTCGGGAAAAAGTGTACCCTCTTCGATCGGCGCTCCCGCCGCCGGCCCCATCTCCAACATCACGCTGCGGGTGATCCCGGCCAGGCATCCGGAAGATAGCGGCGGCGTCAGTACCTTGCCGTTTCGCGCGCAAAAGATGTTTGCCGCGGTGCATTCTGCTACTTCTCCCCGCTCGTTCAGCAGCACCACCTCATCGAATCCGGCCTGCTGCGCCTCGTAAAGATTCCACACGTTGTTCAGCCAGGAGGTCACCTTGACTCCCGCCAAGGGCGAGGCTGCGTGGCGCCCATGCTCCCGCAAGCCCAGCTTCACCACTTCCTTGTGCGGCGGCAAGTTCGCGGAACAGATCAGCAAATCGACCTGCGGAAACTCCTCATCGCTGCGCCAGAATCCCGTTTGATTGTAGATGGCGTAAATTCGCGCGCAGCCCTCCCGCACCTGGTTCGCGCTCAGCACTTCTCCCAGGGCGGCCCGCAGGGCCTCCTCCTCAAATGGCAGCGGACAATGCGTCCTTACCGAGTCCCGATGCAACCGCTGCCAATGACGCTCGAACGCAAACGGCACTCCTTCCATCACCCGAATCGTAGTGAAAAGTCCCCACCCGCTGAGCAGCCCGCCCTGCCCGGCCGATAACCGCGCATCCTCAACCGGTTGCAATTTGCCATTGTGAAACACCAATCGGTGGATCATTCCGTCTCCAGCAAAACTCCTATTTTAGCGCACAACTTTTAGCCACAACCACGCACAGCGAGTGCGTAGCCGTCGCGCCAGCTACTAAAAAATTGCGCGTTTGCTCCTGCACGAGTCGCACCAAATTATTGGGGGGCACCGCTTGTTTCCCCCAGCAGTGCTTCGGCGTATAACGCCCCTTCTGCCGTTTCCTCGTGTTTGAAGTAGACAAACACATCTCCCCGCTGCGCCAACTTCGACACCATCTCCGAGATTTGCTTGCGTTCCTTCGTTGAGTACTCTTCGTTGCGCAGCCTCAGATAGGCGAAGCTCGCCGTTTGCACGTCGGGCGTTTCGAGCTTCTCGCTTTCCGCCTGGCACAGCGCCGCATCCGCCTTGCGCAACAGCGCATACACCTCTTCGTTGAACCACGACGCGTGCCGAAACTCAAATGCCGCGCGGGCTTGCGGCGGCAGCTTCTCCAGAAAATCCTTCAACAGCTCCATATCGCATTTCAAGTAGGGCGGCAGTTGAAACAACACCGGCCCCAGCTTGCCCGCTTCCTTCAGCGGTTCGAGCGCCGCCAGAAAATCCGCCGTGAAAGATGTCGTGTCACGCAGCCGCTTGATGTGCGTGATGTTTTGATGCGCCTTCACCGCGAACTTGAACTCCTCAGGCGTCGCTTCGATCCATCCGTTCAGCAGCTTTGCGGTTGGGAATCGCCGGAACGTATAATTCAGCTCGACGGAATTCAGCCGCGACGCGTAGTAGCCCAGAAATTTCGCCGAAGCCAGCTTCGCCGGATAAAAATCCGGCTTCCAGGTCGCATAGGCCCAGCCAGACGTTCCCGCATATACTTTGCCCATTCACGAATTCTATTACGGAAGCGCTCGGCAGCGCTTCACCAGGTGAACATTGCGGGAGGGATTCCGGTTGCCTGGGCGTGATAGTGCTAAAGTTAGCTCCGCATTTCGTAGCGTCAAGAAGTCTCGAGGCGGATGTGAACACACCAAGATCGGTCTTGATCGTCGTTTTATTTCTGTATGCCGGAACTGCCTTCGCGCAGTCCGCCGATAGCGAAAAGGCGGTGATCGAGCTTGGCGCCGCCGTCAGCCGCACCATTAAAGACGCCGCATGGAGTTTTGGCCCCAGTGCCGCTGTCGAAGTCACGCCGATCGAAAACTGGTTGGAACTCGAGGCTGGCGTTACTCCGCTGTTCGGCTCTCACACCACCGAATGGGATGCCGATTTTCTCTTCAAGAAGCCCTGGACCCTATCGGAAAAAGTGGAATTTATGGTGGGCGCCGGACCCGAATGGATTCACACCAGCGAACGCGGCGTCGTGACAAACTCCGTCGGCGGAGAAGTCGTTCTCGATTTTATGTTCTGGCCTTCCGCGAAGCACAAATTCGGCTGGTATCTCGAGCCTGGCTACGACTACGACTTCGGCCGGGGGCACGAGCAATCGGTGGGTATCACCGGCGGCTTGCTGATCGCGATTCACTGAGTCCCCATCGCTTATCGCACAGCGTTTTTGGTAGCGATACCGGGATTCGAACCCGGATTTGTGCCTTGAGAGGGCACCGTCCTAACCCTTAGACGATATCGCCAACGGGAACCGCACCCGAATCGCTTGCACACCAGAAAACGTGCGCACTTGTCAGCGCTTCATCGATTCGACGCGAAATTCATCTTACCATCTTCGCCGCTGATCTTCACGGCACCTTAGCTCACTCGGGGTTGCCAACTCCACGCAAGTTCGATACTGTCTCGCTATCATTTCTTAGCCGATGCTTGCTTCAGAAACATAAGCCGCAGCGCAGTCATAGGGCCGAGGCCTGAAATTTTGAACAATCGCAACCTGCATCGAGCGGCACGCAAAGTTTTCGCTTCGTTCGTTCTGCTCTTCTCGCTTCATCTCGCTTCACCCGCTCGCGCGCAACAAGCTCATTGGGTCAAGCTCGCGCCCTTTCCCGATCCTTGCCCCGAACTGATCGGCGCCACCTCAAACGGCAAACTGTTCGTCTTCGGCGGTCTGCTCGGGCCGAAAGTCAAAGGACTCGTCTACGAGTACGACCCCGCTGCCGACAAATGGACTAAGAAGAAAAACATGCCGCTGCCCGCGCATCACGCCATGGCCGTCGGCTATGGCGACAAAATTTATCTCTTCGGAGGTGGCGGCGAGCCGATTCCGGGCGGTGGTAACTGGATGCCCCTCGACAATTCCTGGGAATACGACACGGTCCACGACACTTGGAAAGCGCTTGCGCCCATGCCCACGCCGCGCGGCGCGGGCGTCGCTGCTCTGGTCGGCACAAAAGTCTACGTGATCGGTGGCGCTTCGGTTCATCCCGGCGCGAAACTCGTCAGCCTCACTCCCAACGGTCCGCACCGCTCGCTCGATGCCAACGAGGTCTACGACATCTCCACCAACAAATGGGCTGCACGCGCTCCAATGCCCACCGGGCGCAATCACATGGCCGCGGGTGTGGTGAACGGGAAAATCTACGTCATTGGCGGACGCGTTGGTTCGGTCTTCGTAGTGGCCAGCGCCACCGACATCGTTGAGGAATACGACCCCGCCACCGACACTTGGGGCTACGCCCGCGCGCGCATGCCCACCACGCGGAGTGGCCTTACCTTCGCCACTCACGCAGGGAAAATCTACGTGATCGGTGGCGAGTACTTGAACAACCTGATCGTCGGCGCCTTCCGCGACATTGAAGCTTACGATCCCGCGAGCGACTCCTGGTCCATCCTTCCACCGATGGACGAGCCTCGCAACGCTCCCGCATCGGCCGTGATCGGTAATCGCCTCTACATCATCAGCGGCCAGATGCAATCCGGTTCGATCGGCGGCGAAGCGCTCGCCTCCAGTTCCGTCGACGCGCTGGAATTCGACTCGAAATAACATGCGAGAAAAACGATTGTCCGATTCGGCTCAGCTCGTAAAACACGCGCCGCAAAATTTGCGCCCTTCACGGGCGCTCGCGCTCCTGGTGTTTGCCGCGGCATTACTTTTTGTCGCCTTCGCTTCACTCCACGCCCAGCAAAGCGCCTGGTCGAAAAAAGCGCCGCTGCCGCAAACGAGCGAAGAATTTTCTTTCGCCTCTACGAACGGGAAAATCTATCTCTTCGGAGGAAATCCTTCAGGCGATCAGCAGGTGCCGCCGGGGCTCGTGCAGGAATACGATCCCGCCGCCGATCACTGGACTCAGAAAAAGAACATGCCGCTTCCCGCGCATCATCTCGCCGCGGTGGGATATGCAGGCAAAATCTATCTCTTCGGCGGCGCGATTCAGCCGCAGCCGGACGGTCCCAATCAATTCCCGGCGAATAATGCCTGGGAGTACGATCCCGTCGCTGATTCCTGGAAAGCCCTGGCGCCGATGCCCACCGCGCGCATGGCCCCAGTCGCAGCGGAAGTGGATGGCAAGATCTACGTGATCGGCGGCGCTTCCGTCCATCCCGGCGCGAAGCTCGTTTCGCTCGGACCCAAGGTGCCGCACCAGTCGCTGAATACAAACGAAGTTTACGATCCGGCCACCAATTCTTGGCAAACGCGCATGACCATGCCCACGCCCCGCAATCACGCCGCGATCGGCGTAGTCGGCGGCAAAATTTATGTGATCGGCGGCCGCCTTGCTTCCGCTTTTGCTTCCGCGGGCAGCAACACCGACGTCGTCGAAGTCTACGATCCTGCTGCGAACACCTGGGGCGCCGCAGGCTTGCGCATGCCCACCGCACGAAGCAGCATGGCCTTCGCTACCTTCGGTAATCGCATCCTGATCGCTGGAGGCGAAATCGTTGATCGCCACATGTTCGCCGCCATCCGCGCCGTCGAAGCCTACGATCCCGCCACAAATCGGTGGACCGAGCTCCCCATCATGCCCGCAGCGCGCCACGGCGTCAGCGCCGCAGTCATCGGCGATCATCTCTATGTTATTGGCGGCCACGTGCAGGGCACTGACATTGGAGGCGCTGGCGCGGACTCTGACGAAACCGACGCGCTCGATCTTGCGGGAAATGCTTCCGGTAAATAACGTGAAATCGCGCGTCGGTCTTCAGGAGATGGGCTCATGACCGGGGATGCCGCGAACGCTTTTTGGTACTGTGTGGTCGTCCGCGATCCGCTCACCGGACGCTATCAGCACTACCGCTGCTTCTGGACGCAGCGTGAAGCCGAGCTTTACAAATTGCAATTGGAACGGATGGGCGATCGCACCGAACAACCGTCGGCTAAAGTGGCCATTGAAACTCTTCCGGGCGGTGAACTTCCGGAGCGAGTCGTTCAATAAAATTGTTCGGCCGCTGAAGTAAATTGTTTTGCAGCTCAAACCAGCAGCCGCCGGGGAACCGAATCGAACACGGGGAGGAATACGGTGCCGATTGATTCGTCAGCAGGAATTGTTTTCTGGGTGGTCGTGCGCGACAAAGCCACAAAAAAAATTATCAGTACCCGCCAGTTCGCCACGCACGAGGAAGCCGTGCACTACCACATCTCTCCCGACGATCCCGATAATGGCTCGGACCGCGAACTCACCATCGAAATTCTCGCACCCGGCAAAGCACCGAAGGGGTGACCGGATCGAATTTGCTTGCCCATGGCAATCATTGCTTTGGGTGCATCAACCCTTGCGCCGCTCAGCCGCTGCGGCCAGCATCGCGCTTCCTGAAGAGCTGTGAAACTCGTGAATAGCCGATTGATGCGAACCATTCTTCTTTCTTTAGGCCTGATTGCGGTGTTTGCTTCGGTGATTGCCGCAGCAGGCGCCTATCACGTCATTAAGCGCATTCCCATTCCCGGCAATGATGGCTGGGACTACATCACGGCGGACACCCAGGGCCGCCGTCTCTATGTTCCTCACGGGGTCGAAGTGGTTGTTCTCGATCTCGATTCCGGCGCTGCTGTCGGAAAGATCAGCGGACTGAAGGACGTTCACGGCGTGGCCATCGCCCGTGAGTTCGGGCGCGGCTTTGTCGACGCCACCGATCCCGGCTCCGTCACCATTTTTGATCTAAAAACTCTCGCGGTTATCGACAAGATTCGCGTCGGCGACGATCCCAACGGCATCATCTACGATCCTAAAACCAAGCGAATCTTCACCGCTGACCGTGGCAGCAAGCGTCTCAGCGCCATCGACGCAGCCACCGGCAAAGTCGTCGCGCAAGCCGACAATCTTGGTGGCCGCACCGAACACTTGGCTGCCGATGAAGCCGGCCACGTCTTCCTGAACATGCAGGATCGCAACACCACGCTGAAAATCGACGCGCAAACATTGAGGGTACTCGAAACCTGGTCCACTGCCCCCTGCGAACAGCCCAGCAGCATGGACATGGATCGCGCCCACCAGCGCATCTTCCTCGGCTGCCGCGGTGCCGGCATGATGGCCGTGATGGACGCTACCACCGGGAAGATTGTCGCCACCAATCCCATCGGCACCGGTGTCGACGCAGCCGAATTCTATCCAGAGCGCGCGCTTGTCTTTTTCTCTACCGGCGGCGGTGATGGCGCTCTCTCCATCTTTCACGAAGACGCCCCCGACAAATACACGCAGGTCCAAACCGTAAAAACTCTTCCCGGCACGCGCACCATGGCTCTCGACCGCAAAACCGGCAACGTCTACTCGCCGGTCGCCGATCTCGGCCCTGCGCCTGCAGCCACCTCCGATAATCCGCGCCCGCGTCCGGCGCGCCTACCCGGCACATTCTCTGTCCTCGTCGTCGGCCAATAAGCCACTTCGCAGACGACGTTCGGCCAAATCACGCATCTAAGCAACTGGGCCATCTGGGTTCGCTCTTGGCCCGGTTTTGGCTTTCTTGCCTGGGGGCTATAATTAGGCCAATGCGCATTCTTCTATTCAGTGGAAAGGGCGGCGTCGGCAAGACCAGCCTCGCCGCTGCCACCGGCGTAAAACTCGCCGAACTCGGCTATCGCACATTGGTCATGAGCATCGACCCAGCGCACAGCCTGGGCGATTCCTTCGATCTCGAATCCGAGCTGTTCCACGCGCAGACTTCCGATCCGCTGGCGATTACCGAAAAGCTTTCCATTTTTGAGCTGAACATCCAGAAGGAAATCCGCCGCCACTGGCAGGAGATTTCTTCCTACGTAAGTTCCGTGCTGCGCACCACCGGCATCAGCGGAGTAGAAGCCGAAGAGCTGGCCATTCTTCCCGGCATGGAAGAGCTCAGCGCCATGATGTACATCAATCAATATCGGCGCGAGCAGAGTTATGACGTCATCGTGCTCGACGCCGCTCCCACCGCCGAGTCCATGCGCTTCATCAGCATGCCCACCACACTCGATTGGTACATGAAGCACATTTTCCCGTTCCAACGGAATCTGCTGAAAGCGGTCCGCCCCATCGCCAACCGCGTGGCGCCGTTCGAGCTGCCCACCGACAGCTACTTCGTCAACATCCGCAATCTTTTCGAAAAGCTCGAGGGCGTTGACGAAATCATGGAAGATCCGAACATCACCAGCGTGCGCCTGGTCACCAACCCCGAAAAAATGGTGCTGCGCGAGACGCAGCGCGCCTTCGTCTACTTCTCGCTGCACGGGCTCACCATCGACACCGTCGTCGTGAATCGCGTATTGCCCTCCGATGTTCGCGATGTTTTCTTTAGCGAATGGCACGCATCTCAAGAACATGTATTGCGTGAAATCGAAGAGTATTTCGCGCCGGTGCCGGTCAAGCGCGTTCCACTGTTCGCCCGCGAAGTGCTGGGCCGCGACCGCCTCCGCGAAGTGGCCCAGGTGCTCTATCCGGGCAATGAAGATCCTGCCGCTGTCACGCGCACCGAAAAGCCCTATACTTTCGGCAAGCGCGATGGTATCTACGAAATTCGCGTGCTGTTGCCGTTTGCCCAAAAGGGCGAAGTAGGCCTATTTAAGAAGGGCGACGAATTGGTGGTCGAGGTGGGCACGCTTCGCCGCCATATCGGGCTTCCGCGCTCCATGGCTGAGCTGATGCCCTCGCGCGCGCGGCTCGATCAGCACATTCTTACGGTTGAAATGAAGGAGGCGCAATGAGCAGCTCAACGAACGCCGGAATGAATCAAGCAGCCGAGGCCCAACACGCCGCCGCGCACGCCGACGGCCGCTGCATTTGCCACCAGTTTATCGATCTGGTGCGCGAACGCCTCGGCGTGTCGCCCGCGGTGAAGCAGCACCTCATGAATTCGCGCGTCGAGTTCCTCAAGGCTATCCGCGAAGTCATCGACGAGCGCATCGAGCACCTCTCCGCCAAAGGCCAGCAGGGCACCAAGATCGCCGTCGAGTAGGTCCTATTTCCACTGTCTTCCGGGGGCGAGAGAACCAATAAAATGGCGCCTAAGTTCTCACTGTGGAGGTTAGCAATGCGCGGTTTCTTTTCCGCATTGGTGCTTGCGGCTCTCGCTGTTCTGCCTTGTGCTTCACCCTTGCACGCCCAGGATTCCGCAAAGAAAGCGGCCCAGAAACCCGCGGCTACCGCCAACGTGAATCTCCCGTTGATCGATCTCGCCGGCTACAACAAGCTTCTCGCGAAGTACAAAGGCAAGCCGCTGCTGGTCACTTTCTGGGCCACCTGGTGCGAGCCCTGCCGCGACGAATTCCCCACGCTCGTGGCGCTTTCCGAGGAGTATCACCCGAAAGGTTTGGAAGTTCTCGGCATCAACCTCGACAGCAACGCGGACATGAATCTCGTCCGCCATTTCCTGGCGCAATATCGCCCTGACTTCCCCAGCTACCGGCAGGATCCCCAAATTGACGTCGACGCCTTCTATCACGGCGTGAATCCGCAGTGGCGGGGAGAAATGCCCCTGACGATGTTTTACGGCCGCGACGGCCGCATCGCGCAAAGTTTCGTCGCCGAACAAACCCGCGCCACCTTCGAGCAAGCCATTCGCGCTATTTTGGGCTCACAAGCTTCCGGTAAAGTAATGAGCGTAGCGCCTGCCAACGGCCACTAAACGTACCCAGGCGAACACCTGGGGCTTTCTGCGATTGCATCCATCCGGTCACTTTGAATCTAGCGCTGGATTGTCAGCCGATGCACCAGCTTGAAGTGCAGCCGGGTTTCCGCAGGAATGGTGAAATCGCGCTTTCCTGTAAATGCCGTCCCCGCTGTTCCAGCGCCGCCGCCGGCAACCGCTCCGATGGCCGCACCCTTGCCGCCGCCGGCCAATGCGCCAATAATTGCGCCAAAGGCGGCGCCACCGCCCGCTCCGATGCCAGTTCGTTTCCCGCGGCCTTTGCCCTGTTCTTCAAACGAACTTGTCTCAACCGAATATTTCTTTCCATGCAGAGTAATTGAATCCAAAGTGAGCGCGAGCATCGCGCTACCCTTTACATGGCCCGCGGACTCCGCTTGGGTGATGGTCCCCGTGGCCCTCGTTCCGGCAGGCAACACTTCAACCCCATCGACGGTCACTGGCTCGGCCAGCGAAGCGGCGAAACGATCGCCGGCTGAGTTTTCTTTCGTGCCAATGGTCTGGTCAATCGTAACCGTCAAGACACTTCCGGATGGCACCACGATGGGAGGTACTGGCGGCGGTTCCGGTGTAGCCGCGGGCGTCGCCGTAGTTGCGGATTGTCCCGGAGCGGGAGCAGCAGAATTTCCGGGAGCTGTCGCATCGGACGAGGATGCAGGCGCCGGCGAAGAAGGTGTCGATGACGACGAAGAAGGCGTTCCTGTTTTGCTGCATCCGGCAAAGATGAACAAAGCGCCTATAAACAGAATTCGAGTAATCGGAGCAGTGCGCATGTGTAAACCTCCCAAGTTCCACCGGAATTTAGCTGCTGGGTGAGCTAGTTGACTTAAGTTTAGGACGGCGACACGAGATTCTCAATCACTTGGCCGTGACGAATTTCCACACGCCAAGCAGAGAGGGTATGGCGAAGATCAGCTCTTGTGCTCCGCCAGGAATTTCTCCGCTTCCATCGCGGCCATGCAACCAGAGCCGGCGGCGGTAATCGCCTGGCGATAGCGGTGATCCTGCACATCGCCCGCGGCGAAAACACCTTCCACGCTGGTCTTCGGCCCCTCGTGCGTTTTGATATAGCCGTTCCCGTCCATGTCGAGCTGGCCCTTGAAAACTCTGCTGTTGGGATCGTGCCCGATGGCCACGAACACCCCTTCGACTTCGATGTTTTCCGTCTTTCCGGTTTCTGCGTTGCGTAGTGTGACCGAATCGACGGCCTTGCTGCCCACGTTGTGCACCTCATCCACCACGTAGGGCGTCATGAATCTGATTTTTTCGTTGGCGCGCGCGCGGTCCAGCATGATTTTCGTCGCGCGAAAGTCGTTGCGCCGGTGCACGATGGTCACGCGCTTGGCGAATTTCGTGAGGAAGGTAGCTTCTTCCATAGCCGTGTCGCCTCCGCCCACCACCAGAATCTCGCGGTTGCGGAAGAAGTATCCGTCGCAGGTGGCGCAGGTGGAAACGCCATATCCAAGCAGTTGCTTTTCCGATTCGATGCCGAGCATGCGCGCCGACGCGCCCGCCGCCACAATGAGCGCCTCGGCTTCGTAGGTCTCCTTGCCGGCTGTAACCTTGAAAGGCCGCTGGCTCAAATCCACGGAACTCACCGCGCCAGATCGGAACTGCGTGCCGAATCGTTCCGCTTGCTTGCGCGAGCGCTCGACAAATTCCGGGCCGAGAATGCCGTCGGTAAATCCCGGGAAATTTTCAACCAGAGTGGTCAGCGCGAGCTGCCCGCCGGGCTCATACCCATCCAGAACAATTGGATTCAGATCCGCACGCGCCGTGTAAATGGCGGCCGTCAAGCCCGCACACCCGCTCCCGATAATGATGACTTTGTTCACCGATTTCTCCACAGGCGATTGGATGATGACCGGGCACGCCTCGATGCGCGGTCAAAGGAAAGCTATTGTAACATTGCCGATCAACTTCAACAGAATGCTGCCTTTGCGGCAGGTGCGCAGGGCCAGGACGGCGCTCCTGCAATGATCCGATTATGATAATCTCGTCAGGTTTTATCGGATGCTATGGCCACTCCTCTCAATCTGTTCCGGCTGTTGAGCGAATTCATCCTGCTGTTGCTCGGCGCGCTGCTTGTCCTGCTGGCGCTCACGCGCCCGGCGAGACTACCGGCACGGCCGATGGCGCTGCTTTTTCTCGGCGTGCTGTTCGTCTATTGGGGCGTGCGCGCGTGGATGCGGCGCGAGCCTGACATCACTCGCGCACAAACGCATCTGCGAGGTGGATCGCTCGTGCTGGTGGGCCTGTTTGTATTGGCGATTCCGCTCTTTCCTTTGAGGCTCGCCAACCTACTTCTGGGAATCGCGGGCGCCGTCCTGGTTCTCCGAGGTTTGGGCGGCGCGCTTCTATCTGTTAAGAAAGCCTGACGGAATGCTGGCTTGGCGAGCGCTCACTCTGAGGCGCTGGTTTCCCGCGCGGTGGTTCGGAGCATCTCCAGAAAGCCGCTGCCTGTGGATTGCAGCTTTTTCTCCAGTTTCGCGCTGCAGTCGCAGTTGATGCAGGCCCAAGGCTCAGTCCCGTTTTTGTCTCGACAGCGGCGACGGTCGTGAGCATCCTGAATGCGAACGAGGTCGAAGTACTCTTCCCAGTAAGGCGTTTCTTCCCGCAGCGGAGTCCAGCAGAAGCAAACTTCCACCCAGCGCACCGTGCCGTCCTCGCAAAGGCGAGCATCCGCCATATTTCGCAGGTATTCGTCGCCAGCGACAGAGCCTTGGCCGAGCGAGCCGTCTTCGATGGCACGAAGCAGTGACGCCTCATGCCCCGGCTTCACCCGAGCTCTGACCAGATAGCGCATGAGTTCGTTATCCCGCCGGTGAATCCGTTTGTCAAATGATGAAAACAGCCTGCCGCGACAGTGCGAGAGGAAAAGAAGAACCCGGAAACTAGCCCGCGCCCATCTTGCGCTTGCGGTGAAGTTTCACGGCGGAGGAGCGCAGCGTCTCCGGCACATTTTTGTTCGTGGTCAGCTTCACCAGATCGGTGGCCGTGAGACGCGGAAAAAGATGCAAGGAAATGTCGAGCGGGGTCTTGGGATTGTTCACCAGATTCTTGACCACCGTGTAGTTCTTCATGAAAACTCGCATGTTCGAAATTCCGCGCAACACCTCTCCTGAAAGATTGCTCATCGAGGCAAAGCCTTCCACCTCGGAATCGGTGAGCCGCGGGGACTGCAAAACGCTCCGCTGTACCAGTTTGTTGGGGTCGCGGATGAGTGCCATGCGTTCGGTACGGCCGCCCTTTAGCGCGAGCATCAGGCGCTGTACGACGTTCATGTGGGCCAGCCGCTGCATCAGCGTTTCGCGCTGGGCCATATTCGGCTCCACGTCCGCGGCGGCATTTTCAATCTCGGCGGAAGTCAGTATACCCTTGGTCAGTTCATCGAGCAGCGCGCGCTGCTCGGCGGTCGGCGCCGTCGAGCGCAACACCGCTTCGATCAAAGCCTGGTCCTCGCAGAACTGTTCCAGGTTGTCGAGCAGTCCCTGAATTCCCGACGAGGTCAGGTTCGGCACCACGCAGGTGACCAGCTTCGCGGGGCAGCCCGTGTTTCTGGCAAGCGCATCCGCGATTCCCGCTTTCGCGCGCAGGTTCTCAGCGCTGTAGCGGAACAAAGCAGCATCGGAATCTGCTCGTTCCAGCGCTTTCAGGAAGCTTTCCACGGGCTGGCTGAGCAGCGCGTTTTGTGCCCGCTCGGAAATAGCGGAATCTTCGTCGTAGGCGAGAATGGACAGAATTTCCGCGCGGTCTTCGGGCGGCAACGGCATGCTCCCCGAACAGACCGCAATTTTTTCTTCTCTCCGCTGCGGCTTGAATAAAAGCCGCTGAGTGAGTGCCAGTGTGGACATGGTGAGGCCTTTTCGTCTCAGGAAAACGGTACATAAGATTTTCCCACTTGCGCGAGTCCGGTGCAGGGGGCCACACACGGTAGGTGTCCAATGCTCTACGGTAACGTTTGCGGTTGAACTTGTTCTTGAATTTCGCAACCATACATTTGCCGAACCGCGAATTTCGCTGGACGCACCAGCATTGCCCCGACTAACATCTTTCCGCTTTCTTCCAGGAGGAAATAATGGCCAAAGGGTATTGGGTGACGTTTTATCGATCGGTTTCGAATCCGGGGGCGCTAGCCGAATACGCCAAGCTCGCCGGACCTGCAATTCAGGCTGGGGGCGGGCGTTTTCTGTCCCGGGGTGTGGCAGTGAAGGCCTTTGAAGCGGGAGTAGCGCAGCGCTCGGTAATGATCGAATTCGACAGCGTGGAAAAAGCAATCGCGACCTACGAGAGCCCGGAATATCAGGCTGCAGCGAAGGTACTGCACGGTGCGGTCGAAAGGGACGTCCGAATCCTGGAAGGCCTGTAGCGGCCGAACGCTAGCGAGCGAGCGCGGATTTCAAATCTTTTCGGTCGAGTGAAATGCTGCCGCGCCGGCCCTTCGTGGCGGCGAACGGAATCTTTTGACCGTTCAACTCAACGCGCAGTCGGTCGGCCTCTCCGGCGGTAACCTCGAATCCGTCCTTGGCCTCGAAGGTCTTTGGGCTATCGGAATGCATTCGGCCCTTGAACAGCACCTTCCCATCGCCCGAAATTTTCACGTCCGTTTTCTTGATGGCATCGACAGTGAGTTTCAGCACCGCCGGAGCTGTAGCAACCGCGGCATTAGGGATAGATGGAACCGTTGATGCCGACTGGGAATTCCCGTCAGCGGGCAAGGCCGCGGCGCCGGAGGGCGAAGCTGCGTCGGGCGCCACACTTGAGGTGGCGGCATTCGATGACGGGGCAGCGGTATCGGCCGGCGCAGACGAAGCAACCACCGCCGATTGTTCGGCAGCGAGCCGGTTTTGCTTATGCTTTGCGTACAGATGATGCCCAAGCAAACCGCCTGCAACTAGGGCCAGCAGAACGACGCAGATCGCAATAACGGCAGGCCGGTAATCGCGCGGCAGGGCGCCAGGGGGCTCGACGATCGGCTTGTTTTGTTCGACCGTGCCGGTTTCAAGCGCGTACTCGGCGATCATGCCATCTTCGTCGAGTCCCAGGAATTTGGAAGTGGCGCGGATAAAGCCGCGATTGAACGCGCCGCCGGGAAGTTCTTCCCAGCGTCCGTTTTCCATCGCTTCAAGGAAAGTGGTCTTGATGCGCGTCGCGGCCGATACTTCATCGAGGGTCACACCGCGCAACTCGCGCTCGCGCCGTAAATGTTCGCCGAAAGGTGTCGAAGCCATCCGCTAGCCGAGATCAAGAAAAATATAGGCGGGGTGTGGAACAGTGTCAATGCTGACCCAACATCTTGTTTCCGCAGCCTCTCCGGAATGGAACGCTCTTGTTTTTTTCGCAATTCGAGCGGATTGAGCGTTGAGCAAGTCAAGCCGGTTCACTATAATTGCCAGGATTGTCAGAAGAGCCCACGCCCGCGAAGCCTGCTTCGGAACTCATGCGGAGATCATCGGACATAAAGCCTTTTTCCGGCATTGAAAGACGGCGCAATCCTGGCCGGGTGCCGGAGCCCGTCGAAGGCAATGAAGTCACGGTATTTCATGAACTTGGCAAAGCTTTAACCTCCTCCCTGCAACTCGATCAGGTCCTGCGCACCATCATGGAAAAGATTAACGAGGTGCTCCGGCCGGATACCTGGTCCTTGCTGCTCATGGACACCGTCAAGAACGAGCTCTATTTCCAGATCGCCACCGGTAAGGGTTCCGATGCCCTTAAAGACGTGCGCATCAAGGTGGGCCAGGGCCTGGCTGGATGGGTGGCCAAGTCGGGACAAGCCGTGGTGGTGCCGGACACGACCAAGGACGAGCGCTTCTTTTCGCAGGTGGATGAAAAGACCAGAACCGAAACCCGCTCCATCGTGGCCGTGCCGGTCCGCTTTCGCGATCAATGCCTGGGAGTGATCGAGCTGATCAATTGCATGGGGCCGGAAGGTGCATTCAGCCAGCGCGACTTGGCGCTGCTCGAAGCCCTGGCCGACTACGCGGCCATCGCGATCGAGAACGCGCGCCACGTGCAGCGCATCCACGAGCTGACCATTACCGACGATTGCACCAGCCTTTACAACGCGCGGCATCTGAACTTCATGCTGGACACCGAAATCTACCGCTCGCACCGCTACGCGTTCGAGTTCTCCCTCATCTTCATCGACCTCGATCACTTCAAGAACGTCAACGATACCTACGGCCACTTGATGGGGTCGAAGCTGCTTTCGGAGATTGGCGAAGCCATCAAGGAAAAGTGCCGCATGATCGACCTGGCATTTCGCTATGGCGGCGACGAATTCGTGGTGCTCTTGCCGCAAACATCCAAGGAAAATGCCATCGGCGTGGCCAAGCGCCTGCATAAGCTGATTCGCGAGAGCGTCTGGCTGAAAGAGCCGGGATTAAATGTGAGCATCACCGCGAGCGTCGGCGTTGCGGCCTACCCCACCGATTCCCGCACGAAAGCCGAATTGCTGCACCTCGCCGACGAAGCCATGTACTACGTCAAGCAGACCTCCCGCGATAGCGTGGCCGCCTCCGGCGAAGAAACCGCGCGCAAGCTCGGCTCCCGCTCCTAAGTTTGTTCGCCGATAACCACTCACCTATACTCAGCTTCTAATCCATAGTAGGAGCTCACAACCTCGGCTGGCTTGGTTTGCCACCGGCCGGATTTAGCGGAGGATTTGGTTTGCGCAACCAGGAAGCGGCGCGATACGCACGCATGGCGGCCATGGCTGCCGGGCTGATCGTGTTGCTGGTGGCCATCATCTACACGCAGCGCGCAGTTCGCAGGGCGCGCCGGGCACCGGGCGCCAGCGTGCCCTCCGAGGTGCAGCAGCAGTCCGCGAATTTCACTTATTCCGATGTCGATCAGGGCCGCACCATTTTCACGCTGCGCGCCTCGCATGCCACGCAATTCAAGAAAGAAAATCGCGCCCTGCTCGACGATGTCTGGATCACCATCTACGGCCGCGAAGGCGATCGCAACGACAACATCCACACCCGCCAGTGCAGTTATGAGCCTGAGTCCGGGGGTATCCGCTGCCAGGGCGAAGTTCAAATCGACCTGCAGGGCGCGAAAACCGCGGACGGCAAGGCTCCTGCAGACGCGATAGCCCAGGCGATGCACGTTAAAACCAGCGACCTGACCTTCAATCGCGAGAGCGGCGAGGCCTCCACCAGCGCCCCCGTGCAGTTTACATTCGCCCAGGGACAAGGCCACGGCACCGGGGTGCGCTACAGCACGCACGATTCAACGCTGCGCATCGACCATGATGTGGAATTCGATTTGACCGCGTCCGACCGTTCCGGCGGCATGCCGGTGAAGGCCACGGGAAGCGCGATGGAAGTGCAGCGCGACAAGTTGCTTGCCACGCTTTCCGGACCGGCCACGGTGCAGCAGGGCGGCCGTGAGTTGGACGCCGGCAAAATTTCGATCGTCTTCGACAAGGATTTTCACGCGCAGCAGGCCGTGGCGGAAGATCACCCCTCGGTTCGCGGCGATGATAATGGCGCGAAATTCAGTCTGGGCGCCGCGAAGTTCACGGTTTCGCTCGATCCCCAAGGCACCATTACGCGCTTGCTGAGCGAAGGCGCTGTTGCCGGCACGCGTCAGGCGCCGGCTGGCACCGACCGCTTTATGGCGGAGCGCGTGGAATTTGCAATGATCCCGGGCAGTAATGCCGTCAGTGAAATGAACGCCAACGGCGCCGTGGTCGCTGAATCACACCAGGGCGCGGATTCGCGTACTCTGAAAACCGAAGCGCTGAAAGTCAACTTCCAGCCTTCGAATCCGCAACAGAAGCAAAAGAACCAACCCACGCAAACTCCACTCGGCGCTGCGGGAAGTCAACGCATCGAAAGCGCCGAGACTCTCGCACCCGCAACGATTGACTCGAAGACCGGAAACGAAACCACTCGCCTCAGCGCCAAGCGATTCGTGGCGCGATTCGACGCGAACGGCCGCTTGGACAAGCTCTTCGGCCACGAAGACGTAGAAGTAAGGCGGCAGATCGATGGCAACACGCCGCAGACAAGCTCCGCCGCTGAACTCGTCGCCACTTTCGCTTCCACTGGCGACTGGGATTCCATTGAAGAAACCGGTCACGTTCGCCTGAGCGAGGCGGACCGGCAAGCCACAGCAGCGAAGGCCACCATGTCGCGCTCGAGCGGCTTGGCCACGCTGGAGGGCTCGCCGGTCATTTCAGATTCGCAGAGCCGCGCCACGGCTGGCGCCGTGAGCATCAATCAACAGACCGGAGAAATTCACGCCACGGGCGGAATCGTTTCAACCTATCTAGCGCCACCTTCAGGCGGCGATGCCGCCATGAATCTCGGCTCCGGCCCGGCGCATATTTCCGCGGACAAGCTGGACGGTTCAAACACGAGCGGCCATGTAACCTACTCCGGCCACGCCCGGCTGTGGCAGGGGCAATCGGTGCTGGAAGCCGAGCAAATCGACATCTGGCGCACTGACAAGAAACTGGAGGCACACGGTCACGTAGTCGCCGTCTTCCCGCAGGCCGCCGGCAGCGGACCATCGTTCGGTTTGACGCCAACCAAAGCATCCGCACCCGCTCCATCCACGCCAAAACCCGGCGCGGCCGCCCAAGCCACCCTCTGGCTGATCCACGCGCCCGCGCTTACCTATTGGAGCGACCAGGGTAAAGCGCATCTCGAAGGCGGCGTCACCGCCAGTTCAGACCAGGGCTCTCTCGAATCGCGCACTTTGGACGTATTCCTCACCGCCGCTCCCACAAATAAAGCAACTCCCTCCAGCGCGGCCACATCAGCTCAAGGTGCAAGCAAGGAAGGAACAGGCAAGGAAGGTGCAGGCAAGCAATTGGACCGGATTCTGGCTCAGGGCGGCGTAACAGTCCGCCAGGGAGAACGCCAGGGCTCCGCCGAGCAAGCCGAATACACCGCAGCGGACCAGAAATTCGTGCTTTCCGGCGGCCAGCCTGCCATCCATGATGCCTCAAGCGACACAACCACCACGGGCCGTTCGTTGACCTTCTATGTAGCGAGTGATACGATTTTGATCGATTCTCAAGAAGGTTTGCGCACGCTAACCAAGCACCGGGTTGAGAAATGAACCGGCATGTCGAAACTCCAGGCCGCCGATTTACGCAAGTCCTATAGAGGGCGGAAGGTTGTCGACGACGTTAGCTTGGAGATTCGGCAGGGCGAAGTAGTTGGGCTGCTCGGCCCGAACGGCGCAGGCAAGACCACGACTTTCTACATCTTGGTGGGTCTGGCCCGTCCGGACTACGGGCGCGTTTTACTGGACGGCGAGGATATCACCGACCTCCCCATGTATCTGAGGGCCCGCGGCGGCATCAGCTACCTTCCCCAGGAACCTTCGGTTTTTCGGAAAATGACCGTGGAGGAGAATCTGCTTGCCGTCCTGGAGACGCTCTCCTTGACGCCCGAGCAGAGGCGGGAACGAGTAGAAGAATTGTTGGCTCAGATGGGCCTTGAGGGGGTCCGTTACAGTCGGGCGTATGTGCTTTCCGGAGGCGAACGCCGCCGGTTGGAAATTGCCCGGTCGCTGGTGTTGTCCCCTTCCTTCGTGCTGCTCGACGAGCCCTTCGCGGGAATTGACCCATTAACGGTCATGGACATTCAAAAGATCATTGCGGAATTGAGCAGCGCTGGTATCGGAGTACTGGTGACCGATCACAATGTGCGCGATACGCTGGCAGTGACGAATCGCGCCTACATCATCAGCGACGGCAAGATTTTGAAAACCGGCACGCCCGATGAGTTGTCGACCGATCCTGATGTTCGGCGTATCTATTTGGGAGAGAGTTTCCGTCTAAATTAAGGCCCTATGAACTGGCTGCAGCCAAAACTGAACCTTCGCGTCGCGCAGAAGCAGATTCTCACTCCTGGCTTAGTCCAGATGGTGAGCGTGCTGGCGCTCAATCGCCTGGAACTGCGCGAGATGATCAATCAGGAGATCATGGCGAACCCGGTTCTCGAGGAAGTCGGCGAGGAAGGCACCGCCGCTGAGAGCTATACCGACGAAGCGTTCCTGAAAAAAGAAACGGAAAAGGTTCCCGAAACTCCCGCCGCGAATCCTTTTGACGAATTCGATTTTGGCTCCTTCTTTGGACAGTACCTCGACACCGGTGGTGAGCGCGTTGCCAGCGGCGAACACGAGGAAATCGAAAAGCCGTCGTTCGAAAAATTCCTCTCTTCCGCTTCAAGTCTCACCGATCATCTGGCGTGGCAACTCAGCGTCAGCATCTCCACCGAAGAAGTGCGCAAGATCGCCGAACAGATCATCGGCAATCTCGACGAAAACGGGTATCTCACCGCCACGCTGGAAGAAATCGTCGCGCTCGGTCCCTATACCATGGACGATGTGGAAGAAGCGGTGACCATGGTCCAGGAGTTTGATCCCGCAGGCGTCGGTGCACGCGACTTGCAGGAGTGCCTGCTGCTGCAGCTTAAAGTGGTCGACCCGGACAACACCCTCGCGCAGCAGATCATCGCCGATCATCTGAAGCTGCTGCAGAACAATCAGATGAAGGAAGTGGCGCGCGCCCTGAACAGGCCCATCGAGCTGGTGAAGCGCGCTGTGGACGTGATCAAGCGCCTCGATCCCAAGCCGGGCCTGCGTTACAACAAGACCGAGCCCCGGCTGGTCGAGCCGGATGTGCAATTCCGCAAGGTCGATGGCGAATGGCAGGTTTTCATCAATGACGATGACCTCCCGCAGTTGCGCCTGAGCCCAACCTATCGCCGCCTGCTCGCGCGCGACGCCGCTGACCGCGACGTGCGCTCCTATGTAAAGGAGCGCTTCACCGCCGCCATTCAGCTCATGAAGAATATCGAGCAGCGCAAACACACCATCGTGCGCGTCTGCAACTCGATCCTGCGCCGCCAGGGCGAATTTCTCGATTACGGTCCCGATCACCTGCGCCCCATGATGATCAAGGAAGTAGCCGAAGAAGTCGGCGTGCATCCTTCGACCGTCAGCCGCGCCGTGGCGAACAAGTACGTTCACACTCCGCAGGGCGTATTCGAGCTGCGCACTTTCTTCTCGGAATCGGTCAATGGCCCGCAGGGTAGCGAGATGTCTCTCGCTTCTCTAAAGCGGCGCGTCAAACAGATGATCGAGGAAGAAGACACGTCGCACCCGCTTACCGACGAGCAGATCACCAAAAAACTAAGCGATGAAGGCATTCACGTCACGCGCCGAACCGTAGCCAAATACCGCGAAGACCTGCGCATCCCCAGCACGCACCGCCGCCGGGTAAAGGTGTAACGGCCCGCCACCGTGGCGCGACCCTCCCGCAAGCGCGACGGACGCCAACTTGTATTGCTTACCGGCTTGTCGGGTTCCGGCAAGGGTTCCGTCCTCAATACCTTCGAAGATCTTGGCTTCTACTGCGTTGACAATCTTCCGGTCGCCTTGCTTTCCACCTTTACCGAACTGTACGAACGCGGCCAGGGCGAAATTGAACGCGCTGCCCTGCTGGTGGACGCGCGCGAAGGCGAGCAGATTGAAAACCTGCCGAAGATGTATCGCAAGCTGCGCAGCGAGCATCCCGTCACGCTGGTTTTTATCGAGGCGAGCGATGAAGCGCTGATCCGGCGCTTCAGTGAAACGCGGCGCCCGCATCCGCTGGCGCATGGCGGCTCCATCGCCGACGGCATTCGCGAAGAGCGGCGTCGCATGACCGGCATCCGGCGTCTCGCGGACCTGGTGATTGACACCACAAAATTCAACGTCCACGAGCTGCGCCAATTCATCATCGACCGCTTTCAGAATCCCGGCCGGAATCCGTTGATGATTTCTGTGGTCAGCTTCGGGTTCCGCTACGGCGTTCCGGGCGACGCCGACTTGGTTTTTGATGTCCGCTTCTTGCCGAATCCCCACTTCGTACAGCGCCTTCGTCCCTTCAGCGGAAAAGACCCCAAAGTCGCGCGTTATATCAAGTCTTTTGCGCAAACGGGGCAATTTCTGCGGCGCATCGAAAGCCTGCTCGCCTATCTGATCCCCCATTACATCCGCGAAGGGAAAAGCTATCTCACTGTCGCGCTGGGATGCACCGGCGGCCGGCATCGCTCGGTAGCCATGGCGGAGGAGATTCGCGCGGATTTACATAAACGGGGTTACGCCACGAAGGTCGTTCACCGCGATCTGGACAAGACCGTTGGTTGATTTTGCTGTTGTTTGGCGAACTGCGTCGCTCAACCGGCGAGCGTATCCGGTGACCCGCCTTGCAAGATGGCCCCAAGCTGCTTAATCTATGCGGATTCGATTTGCGCGAATCGATTCCCATCCCCGGCCCCGATCGATCAATTGGACCGCTGAAGTGGATCGCTGAATTTTAATCGCTGATTGGATCTCTGATGTTGGTCACTGAATGGATCGCTAAAGTGGATCGCTGAATGGACATCGCTTTACCAGTGAAACGCCAAAACGAACTGCGGCGGCTCCTCAGCTACGTCTCGCCGCACGCCCCGCTTCTCATGGCGGGCGTCGTGCTCATGGCCGCCATGGGAATCGCAGATTTCCTGGTGGCCTTTGCCATCCGCCCCGCTCTCGATATCGTCTTGAATCCCCAGTCCACGGTTCAGAAGCTGGAGTTGTTCCGTATTCCCGGCACGCAACACGTGGTCTATTTGAATTCGCTGGTTCCCTCTCGGGTCCATCACGTCTGGTCGGTATTTGCGCTCGCGCTGCTATTCCTGTTCTTGTTCAAGGGCGTCGCCGAATATTTCGGCAGCACCTTGATCCAATACGTGGGGCTTGCCAGCATCACCGATCTTCGCAACCAGGCTTACAGCCGCGTGATTCAGCAACCGATCGGGTTCTTCCAGCACAATCCCGTCGGCCGGGTGATGTCCGCGGTAATCAGCGACATCGAGCAGATGCGCGCAGCCTTTTCGGATTGGTTCGCCGAACTTTTCCGCCAGATTTTCGCGTTGATCGCCTTCGCCCTGGCGCTGGCGGTAATCGACTGGAGAATGGCGCTCGGCTCTGTAGTCCTGATTCCGCTGGTGGCCTGGCCCGTGAGCAAATTCGGCAAGCGCATTCGCAAGTCATCCGAGCGCAGCCGCACGCGCTTGGCCGACCTTAGCCAGATCCTGAATGAGACGGTCAGCGGGAATCGCGTGGTAAAAGCCTTTGGCATGGAAAATTTTGAGATTCGGAAGTTCCGCGACGCGGCCCGCAATCTGCTGCGCGAAAACATGCGCTGGGTACGCGCGCTGGCAGCCACGTCTCCTCTGATGGACCTGCTCGGAGCAGTTGTCATTGCCATGATCCTGCTGGTGGCGCGCGGCGAGATCAAAAGCGGCCGTCTGACGCTGGGATTGTTCGGCGCTTTCACCTACGCCCTTTTCAAAGCTTACGAGCCCATCAAGCGCATCGGCACCGTTTATCAGCTTTTCCTGCAGGCCGCTGGCACGTCCGCGCAGGTTTTCGCTTTCCTCGACATGCCTGAGGAAAAGATGGAAACACCGGGCGCGAAGGTTTTGCGCGGATTCGTGGATACGATCGAGTTCCGCAACGCGAACTTCGCATACGAGGACGGACCGCTGATCCTCAAAGGAATTAACCTACGGGTGACCGCGGGGACCGTTGTAGCAATCGTGGGCTCGAGCGGGGCGGGCAAGACCACCCTGGTAAATTTGCTGCCGCGCTTCTACGATGCCACCGAAGGACGCATTACCATCGACGGCGAAGACGTGAGGAACGTGACCCTTCGCTCCTTGCGAGAGCAAATCGCAATCGTTACCCAGGAAACCATTCTCTTCAACGATACCGTCTGGAACAATCTCTGCTACGGCCGCCCGAACATGCCGGAAGAAAAAGTGCTAGCCGCCGCCCAGGCCGCTCTGGCGCACGATTTCATCACGGAAATGGCGCAAGGCTACCAAACCATCATCGGAGATCGCGGCCAGCGCCTCTCCGGAGGCCAGCGCCAGCGTTTGGCCATTGCGCGCGCCTTGTTAAAGGACGCGCCCATCCTCATTCTCGACGAAGCGACCTCCGAGCTCGACTCCGAATCCGAAATGCTGGTGCAGCATGCCCTGAACAATTTGATGACCGGCCGCACCGTTTTTGTGATCGCCCACCGCCTCTCCACCGTGCGCCGCGCCGACGCCATTGCCGTGCTCGACAACGGTTCCATTCGCGAGTGCGGTACCCACGAAGAACTTCTTGCGCACAATGGCACCTACGCGAGGCTTTACGATATACAATTTCGCGATGCGGAGCCTGTCACTCGCGCGGCGGGTCCTGCATAATCATGTCCGTGACCGAATCCAAAACCGCGACCCACGATAGTTCCACCGGCGCGAAGCCCAAGCGGGCGCTGCGCTCCATGACCGGCTACGCCCAGGCGCAGTCCGTTGAGAGCGGCTGGACGCTGCGCATCTCCATCCGCAGCGTCAATCATCGCTTCCTGGACCTGCACGTCCGTGTGCCGGACGGATTTGAGCCGCTCGAGCCACGCATCCGCCAGATTGTCCGCGAGCGCGTCCATCGCGGCCATCTTGACGTGACCCTGTATCACGAGCTTGCTGGCCCGGCCGCAGTCGGCGTGAACGAGGCGGTCGCGGCGGCGTATGTGGAAGCAGTGAATTCCTTGCGCCGGAAATTTGAGATTCAAGCGGAGCCGGACCTTGCTTCCATTCTGCGTTTGCCCGGTGTGATTGGCTCGCCGATCACTTCCCTCGACGAGCAGATTGAACGCCTGGAAGTCGTGGCGGGCCGCTGCCTGAGCGATGCGCTCGACAAGCTCGACCGCATGCGCGAATCCGAAGGGCAACATCTGCGCGAGGAAATGTCCGGGCGGCTGCGCACCATCGCCAGCCATGCCGCCAGAATCAGCGAAATTGCCGAGCGCGCCCTTCCCGCTTTCGCGCGCCGCCTGGAACAACGCTTGAAGGAATTGCTCGCCGAATCGCAAATGGATGCCACGCGCCTGGCCCAGGAAGCGGCCATTGCCGCCGAGCGCAGCGACGTTTCCGAAGAGCTCGCCCGCCTCGACAGCCACGTGCAGCAGTTTCAAACCCTGCTCGCGGGCACCTCGGAAGTGGGCAAAAAGCTCGATTTTCTGTTGCAGGAAATGCAGCGCGAAATCAACACGTTGCTCTCCAAGACTCCCAGCAACGAAGGCGATGGCCTCGAAATCACGCGCCTGGGCCTCGAGATGAAATCCGAAATCGAGAAACTTCGCGAACAGGTGCAGAACATCGAATGAACCCGTGCGAGCCGCTGGTGTTCATCGTTTCAGGACCCTCAGGTTCGGGAAAATCCACGCTGGTTCAGAAAATTCTGGAATTGCCGGGCACTATGCTCTCCATCTCGTGTACTACTCGGACCGCCCGCAAGACGGAGAGCGCCGGCAAATGGTACAATTTCGTGTCGGAAACTGAGTTCCAGCAGATGGTCGAGCGGGGTGAGTTTCTCGAGTTCGCCCAGGTGTTTGGCAAGAACTGGTACGGCACTCCGAGGAAATGGCTCGACGAAGCACGCAACCGGAAACAAGATCTGGTGTTAGAAATTGACGTGCAAGGCGCTTTGCAGGTAAAGGACAAGCTGCCGAACGCTGTTGCTATCTTCGTGCTGGCTCCTTCGCGCGAGGATATTGAAAAGCGCATCCGTGAGCGAGGCCAGGATTCCGAAGACGAAATCCGGCGGCGGCTGCAGCGGGCGCGCCAGGAAACGCTGACGTATCCGAAGTACGATTTCGTCGTGATCAATGATGATCTGGATCGCGCCGGAGCCGAAGTGCAAAGCATTGTTCTCAGTTCGCGCTGCAAGGTGGCGTGCCGGGAAGAACGGGTTCTCGAAATTCTGAAGTCGTTTGGAGGCTGATCTGGACATGACCGTTTTGAGAGATGCGCCTGATAGCCAGTTCGCGTATGTGGTCGTGGTGGCGCGGCGCGCGCGGCAACTGATGATCGGCGGCCGTCCGCTGGTGGATAACCCGAGGTCGCGCAAGACCTCCCGCATCGCCGAGGAAGAACTGCTCAGCGGCATGCTCGAGTACGAACTTCCGGAGATCAGCGAAGAGGAAGAAAAGGGCCGGCGCAAGTAGACGCGTCCGGCTGGGCTGCTCCGGCATCGAATTCCTTAGGTTGATTCCCAGGGCCGCAGGGCCGCGAAGATTCAGTATTCGTTCGCTGGCGCGTGGCGGGCCCGCGAAGGCTTTTTCCCCTGAGCAAACCATGAAAGTTGCCGTTGGCGTCACCGGCGGAGTCGCAGCTTACAAAGCGGCGGAACTGGTGCGCCGCCTGCAGCAGGAAAAGCTCGACGTGCAAGTCGTGATGACTCGCGCCGCCACCGAGTTCATCACTCCCCTCACCTTCGCCGCAATCACCGGCAAGAAAGTCATCACCGAAATGTTCGGCGCGGAGGAATCCGGCCCCGCCAACGTGGAAAGCGCCATCGAGCACATTGCCGTGGCGCAGCGCATCGACCTGCTTCTGGTAGCCCCCGCCACTGCGGACGCGCTCGGTAAATTCGCGCACGGCATCGCCGAGGATTTTCTGGGCACGCTCTATCTCGCCACAAAGGCGCCCGTTGTCGTTGCGCCCGCCATGAACGTGAACATGTGGGAGCACCCTGCCACGCAAGCCAATCTGGCCACTCTGCGCGCGCGCGGAGTCCACGTAGTCGATCCCGACGAAGGCTATCTGGCCTGCGGCATGGTCGGTGCGGGACGCCTCGCCGCCACAGAAACCATCGCGCAAAAAGTTTTTGAAGTTCTCGGCCTGCGCCGCGACTTCGCCGGCAAAACGATTCTCGTCACCGCCGGCCCCACGCGCGAAGCGCTCGATCCCGTGCGATTCCTCACCAATCGCTCGTCCGGCAAAATGGGCTATGCCGTCGCCGAAGCCGCAGTGCGCCGCGGAGCGAAAGTGATTCTCGTCAGCGGACCCACCGATTTGCGCGTGCCCGATGGCGTCGATTGGGTGCCGGCGAACACCGCCGAAGAAATGCGCGCGGCCGTTCTGGACCGCGCTGCCGAAGCCAACGTCGTGGTCATGGCCGCTGCCGTTGCCGACTATCGCCCTGCTGCAACAAACGCCACCAAGCTGAAGCGCGGCTCCGAGGCGCTCACGCTGCAGCTCGAGCCCACGCCCGACATTCTCGGCGCGCTCGGCCGCGAAAAAGGCTCGCGAATCCTCATCGGCTTCGCCGCCGAAACCGATCGCCTCGCCGAAAATGCCCGTGCCAAGCTGGTGCGCAAAGGCGCGGATATGATCGTCGCCAACGACGTGACCCAGGAAGGCGCGGGCTTCGACGGCGACACCAACATCGTCACTCTCTTCCTGCGCGACGGCCGCGACATCGCCCTGCCGAAAATGTCCAAGCTCGAAGTGGCCAACCGCATCCTCGATCAGGCTCTCCTAATCGAGAAGCCCTAGCTCGCAGCGCCAGCGTCTCTCTCGCGGCAAAATTCTGCCACTCGGCTCGAATCCTTCGAGAATTTCCACTTCGTCTCGTGCTAAATTCGTTTTGGCGAATCACCAACAGGGGCATCGTTGAACTACTCGAAGGGCACAAGCCTGGAAGTATGGCTGCGCTATGCGGAAGATCTCGGCCTCGGCCCGTATTATCACGATCGGCGCTCGCAAGGGGGCCACGCTGTCGCGAGCGAATCCTCAGTTGAATCGTCAGCCGCCTTTCAGCCGGCAACACAAATAGAAACTACGCGCACCCAGGTGACGCCCATCGCTATGCCAAGCAAAAATCAATCTGCCGCCGCAGCCGCGAAATCTCCTGCACAGCCGCTCATTCAGGTCCCATCCGGCACATCGCTGTTCGAAGAACGCATCGAGAACGATTCGCTGCAGCTCATCCAGGAAGCCATCGGCCATAATTGCACGCGCTGCAAGCTGCACAAGGGCCGCACCAAGCTCGTGTTCGGTGTGGGCAATCCGAAAGCCGATCTCGTCTTCATCGGCGAAGGCCCGGGCCACGACGAAGATATTCAGGGCGAGCCATTCGTCGGCCGCGCCGGCAAATTGCTCACGCAGATGATCGAAGCCATGGGACTCAAGCGCGGAGATGTCTACATCTGCAACGTGGTGAAATGCCGCCCTCCCGAAAATCGCCTGCCGGAAAAGGACGAGATCGCCGCGTGCTCTCCGTTCCTGATGCGCCAACTCGACGTGATCAGTCCCAAAGTGATCTGCACCCTCGGCGCTTGCTCGGCGCAAACGCTGCTGCAGACCACGCAGGGAATTTCGCGCTTCCGCGGCGAATGGTTCGACTTCCGCGGCGCCAAACTCATCGCCACCTATCACCCGGCCTACTTGTTACGGAATCCGGCTGCCAAGGGCGAAGTCTGGAAAGACTTGCAGAAAGTCATGGCGCATCTCGGTCTGCAGCCCAGGAAAAAGCAAGTGGCTGCCAGCTCTTAGCCTCTTCGCCGCTCGCTGTTACACTACACGCACGCGTTCATGAATCCCCGCTACTGCGAAGTCGCGCTTCCCGTCCCGCTGCGCTCCACGTTCACCTACGCGCTGCCTGCGGCGCTGAACGGTGAATCGCTGGTCGGACGCCGCGTTCTCGTGCCCTTCCGCAATCGGCCCATGGTCGGCGTGGCCCTCGAAGAATCGGCGCAGCCGCCCGATCCTTCGCGCATGAAAACGCGCGTGAAAGAAATCGCGGAAGTGCTCGATCCCATCGCGGCGCTGCCTCCGAAACTCATCGAGCTCGGCCACTGGATCAGCCGCTACTACCTTGCGCCCATCGGCGAAACGTTTCGCGCCATGCTCCCGCCCGAGATTGAAGTGCGCCATGACCGCGAGTACGCGCTCACCGAAACGGGCCGCGCCCATCTGCAAACTTTGCTCGCGGCGCCCGAACTGGCGGACATCGAAAGCGCCGAGCGCGAACTTCTGCGCCACTTCGAAAAATCCGGCGAGCCGCTCAAAGCAGCCACCGTCGCGCGCATTCCTGGCGGTGCAGCCACCGCCGAACAACTCATTCGTCAGGGCTATCTCATGCCTCGCGACATCGTGCGCCATCGCAAAGCGCGCACGCAGAAAATCGTCTCCTGGAATCCCGCCGATGCGGAACCCTCCACCGCGACAGCCTCCACCGCCGCCGAAGAAAAAATTCGCGAAGCTCTCGCCGCCACCGGCGCGCCCATGCCCCTCGATCTGCTCCTGGCGAAAGCTTCCGTCTCGCGCAGCGCCGTTTTGCGCCTCGAGAAAACCGGCCGCCTGCTCGTCTGGGAAGAGCCGCTCACCCCAGACGAAGACGCCTGGGACACCGACTTCACGCCTCCATCGAACACATTGAACGCGGAGCAAAAGCTTGCGCTCGAAGAAATCTGGCGCTGGCTCGTCGCGGGAAAATTCACCCCGGCGCTCCTGCACGGTGTCACCGGAAGCGGAAAGACGGAGGTCTACCTCGGCGCCATCGAAGCGGCCCTTTCGCGCGGAAGATCCGCGATCGTGCTGGTTCCCGAAATCGCGTTGACGCTGTGGGTCGGCAGGCTGGTGCGCGCGCGCTTCGGCGATTCGGTCGCCATCTTGCACAGCGCCCTGCCGGACGTGGAGCGCGCACGCGAATGGTGGCGCGTCCGCCATGGCCAGGCGCGCGTTGTTGTCGGCACGCGCTCCGCCATTTTTGCGCCGCTCGAAAATCTCGGCTTGATCATCGTCGACGAGGAACAAGAGTCGAGCTACAAGCAGGAAGAAGTTCCCCGCTATCATGGACGCGACACCGCCGTGTATCGAGCGCGTCTCGAAGGCGCGGTCATCATTCTCGGTTCCGCCACGCCCTCGCTTGAGACCTTTCACAACGCCCGCGCCGAAAAATACCGCCTGCTCACGCTCTCTTCCCGCGTGCAAAGCCGTCCGCTCGCCGAAGTGCGCATCGTGGACTTGCGCGAGGAATTCCGCCGCGAGCACCGCGCTCCGCCGGTCTCCGAAGCTTTGCGCGCGGCCATCGCCCTGCGCCTGGAAGAGGGCACCCAAGCTATGGTGCTCATCAATCGCCGCGGTTATTCCTGGTCGATGCTCTGCCGCAGTTGCGGCTCGGTGGTGCAATGCCAGAACTGCAGCATCGCGCTCACCTATCATAAGAGCCGCCAGCGGCTCGAATGCCACTACTGCGGCTATTCCATTCGCCCGCCGAAGCAATGCCCCAAGTGCCACGCGGAATATTTGTACTTCGTGGGAGACGGTGCCGAGCGCATCGATGAATACCTGCACGAGCAGTTTCCCAACGCGCGCATCGCGCGCCTCGATCGCGACACGGTCCGCACCAAGCGCGAATACCAGCAGGTGCTCGGCGCCTTTGCCAATGGCGAGCTCGACATTTTAGTGGGCACGCAAATGGTTGCCAAGGGACACGATTTTCACCGCGTCACTCTCGTAGGCGTAGTGGCCGCCGATCTGGCGCTTGGCCGTCCCGATTTTCGCGCCGCCGAGCGTACTTTCCAGTTGCTCACGCAAGTAGCCGGACGCGCCGGGCGTGGTGACTTGTCAGGCGAAGTACTGGTGGAAACCTATTACCCGGAACATTACGCGATTCAATATGCGGTCCAGCAGGATTACGTCTCGTTCTACGAGAAGGAAGCGCAGTTCCGCCGCATGTTGCACTATCCGCCCTTCACGGCGCTGGCCACGGTCCTGGTGCGCGATCGCAAAATCGAAAACGCCATTCGCTGGTCGCGCTCACTCGGCGGTTATTTCGCGCCCTTCGAAGAGCGCGGCGTGAAGGTTCTCGGGCCCGCCGCCGCGCCTCTCGCGCGCTTGCGCCAGGAATACCGCTTTCAATTTGTGCTGAAGTCCCCTCACCGCGCGGCCCTGGGAAACGCGCTCAGCGGCTGTCTCGATTTTTGCGCCTCGAAAGAAATTCCCGAAACAGCGGTAATAGTCGATGTCGATCCCACCAGCCTTTCGTAGCACTCCAGCCAAACAACGGCTCACGGAATCAAGTTTCACAATTAGAATTGCTGAGAAAGAAGCTCATAGCGGATCGCAGCCTTAACGAGCGATGGCAGGTGAGGCAGTGAAGCACATCAGGAAAATCGCCAGCGCAACCAGTGCCCACAGCTTGCGGCCAAGCCCAAGGTCTTCCCAGGGATCCAGCACTGGTGGATGCCCGAACCGCAGCGAAAGAATCAGCAGTATCCCACCCCACAGATACCATCCGTTCCAGGCATACCGCCCCAGCACCAGCAGCACCAGCGCCACCAGAATTGAAATTCGATGATGCTGCCGCTGACTCAGGCTGTAGACGATATGGCCGCCGTCCAGTTGCCACAGCGGCAGCAGATTTAGCGCCGTCGCGAAAAATCCCACCCAGGCCGCCCGTCCAAGCGGGCTCAGCAGAATCCAATCCGGATTCACGTGCGGATGAAACAACCCGATCAGGAATTGCATCAGCGGCGGATGACCGAACACGATTTGCGCGGTGCTTTGCACGCCAGGCACCACCCGCGAAGTCGCGATCGCATAGGCCATCGCCGGCGCCGCCAGAATAAATCCCACCACCGGCCCGGCAATCCCCATGTCAAAAAGCGCCTTTCGCGTCGTAATCGGCGAGCGAATGCGAATGAAAGCTCCAAATGTCCCGAAAAGCGTCGGTGCCGGAATGAAGTAGGGATAGCTCACGTCGATTCCGTAAATCTTGCACGCGAAGTAGTGTCCCATTTCGTGCGCAAGCAGGATTCCCAGCAGCGTGAAAGAAAACGGGATGCCAAGCAGCAGCATTTGTGGATGCTCGAAGGGCAACACCAGCGCGGAGACCGGGTCGCTGCCGTCGGAGAACGGCTCGCGATTCTGCGCGTACGAGCGCGCAAATTCTGAGCCCACCGCCAGCGTCGAAAGCAGCGTCAGGGCAAACAGTAACAGCGCCGGCCACAATGGGCGACGCGTCGGCTCGGCAGGAACGTCCGGAAGCGGCCGGAAGTTGGCGTCCAGAATTTCGACCGGCGCAGAACCGTGGCCATTTCCCCGAAATGGGAAACTACTCATGGAGATTGGATGCACCTACAAGCAGGATTGCTATGGATGATTCCCTGACTCAGTCGAGCTAGTGCTGAGCGGGCGGCGCGGTGCTCGGGGCGGCGTGTGGCGCCGGAAGCGCCTGAAGTTCCTTGCCCGGCTTGAACCGCACTGCCTTCCCAGGCGGGATGCTCACTTGTTGCCCGGTACGTGGGTTTCGCCCAATTCCCGTCTTGCGCGGCTTCACATTGAATACACCGAAGCGCCGCAGTTCGATGCGCTGCCCTCGTCCGAGAGCGTTCTTCATGGCTTCGAAAACCGTTTCCACCGCCTGCTCCGCCTTGGTCCGGGTTATATTCGTCTTGGTTACGATGGCGTTGACGATATCCAGCTTGATCACAAAAGCCTCCCGCGAACCGCAAATTCATGCTAGACAGGGACTTGCAGGTTGTCAAGCGTGCTGTCCCTGTAATACACTGCGCAACTCGCAACCCGTCGTGGATGACTTTCAGTGGCGCAAATCCTTTATTTGCAATGGCCGCGTCAGCGCGGACGCTGGGCTCAGAACTGTTGCCCTTCCATGACGCAGCCATGACGCGCCTTTTTCCCAGCAACTCCAGGAGGATAGATGTCGGTTAAGTGTGATAAGTGGATTCGCAAGATGTCCGTTGAGCACAAGATGATCGAGCCTTACGAGGATCGCCAGGTGCGCGAGGGCGTTATCAGCTACGGTGTTTCATCCTACGGTTACGACATGCGCGTGGCGGACGAGTTTCGCATCTTCACCAACGTTAATTCGACCATCGTAGACCCCAAGCATTTCGACGATAAATCGTTTGTCGAATTTAAGGGGGCCGTCTGCATCGTTCCGCCGAATTCTTTCGCGCTGGCCCGCTCGGTGGAATATTTCCGCATTCCGCGCAATGTGCTCACGCTCTGTGTGGGCAAGTCCACCTATGCGCGCTGCGGGATCATCGTCAACGTCACGCCCTTTGAACCGGAATGGGAAGGATTCGTAACCCTGGAAATCAGCAACACCACTCCCCTGCCCGCGAAGTATATATGCGAACGAAGGTCTCTGCCAGGTGGTGTTTTTTGAATCGGACGAAATCTGCGAAGTGTCCTACAAGGACAAGAAAGGAAAGTACCAATCGCAGCAGGGGATCGTCCTACCGAAGATCTAACCAGACAAGCAATACGCCGGGGTTCGCCTCCGTCGCTCGGCGCGGCTGATTAAAAAACGAAGCGCTGCCCGAAATGCGGCGCGTCCGGCCGATGTTCCGTCTCTGGCACACGACGAACCACGCCGCCGATTTCCTCGGAATAAATAAAATATTCGCCGGGATTGAGCTCTGCGAGACGGTCCAGCCTCTTTTGTGCTTTCTCCAAGCCCTCGATCGATTCCAGCCAAAGAGGGCTTCCATCGGGTAGTCGGCTGAAGATATCAAATATCGGTTCCATATCGTTGGGGCCGTTACACTGAACCGGGCCCGCAGCTACAGTGCGCAAGTCGGCTTCCACTCCCTGGGATGGCTATATCCTGAATATCATCAAAGATATAGGGGTAAATTGGGATTGGAATCTGTCTTCCTCAGCCGTGTAATTATTTCGACAGGTATCGAATAAAATGGGAAGGCCGCATCGGCATCCACCCTTTGCAATCATGACCGAACTTTTCGATAGGAGTTAGATTATGTCGCAGACGCAATCTGCGCCCGTTCCTCGCAAGAAGCAGGAAAGCAAACATGGCTTTCTGCACGAGCATTCGCTCAGCATCGCCTCCAGCCTGATTCTGCTCACTTGGCTGGTTTTGTACCTTTTCTCCAATCCCAGCACTCACGCCGGCTCTTTCTTTGGGAATGCTATTGCCGATTGGTCGGGCGTGGTGGTAACCGTGCTGGCTACCAAATATCTTTACGAAAAGGGCTCGGCCGAAAGCCGCTCTCCAAAGCCCAATTATACCTTGGCGCCCGCCGTCGAATTTCTGCGCGAGCATTCGCTGACCATTTTTCTTCTGATCACCGGTATCGGCTGGGTGGTTTTATTTCTGCGGATGGATCCGAACGCAAAATGGGGCCAAGTCGTCGGGAATATCGTCTCCGAGTGGACCCAGATCTTTGGCCTCGTGTTGCTTACGAAGCGAATGATCGAGCGCCACTCGAAAGAAAGTAGCCGCTAACCCAGCCCCATCCCGGTTTATCTATTTGTATTGCCGGATGAAGAAGTATGCGGACATGCCGAAGCCCACGATAATCACCAGCGTGCGAACGTATTTCGGATCGATCTTCTGCGCCACGTGCGCGCCGCCGTAACCGCCGATGGACGCCGCCGTTAACATAAGAATTGCCTGCGGCCAAACCACCACTCTGTTCCACACAAAAATGGCCAGCGCCACGCCATTCACCACGCTCACCAGCAGCGTCTTCATTCCATTCATGGCGTGAATGTTTTCCATGCCCAGCAGAGCGAGTAGCGCCAGCACCAGGATTCCCACCCCCGCGCCGAAATAACCTACATACATCGCGATGAAAAGTTCCAGAAAAAGTCCGCCGTAGGTAAGCCAGCGGTCGCCGCTCTTATGACCGTCGGTGCGCGCCCGAACCCATTTCGTAATTCGTCCGCTGGCCAGGAATAACAGCGTCGCGCAAAGCAGCAGCCACGGCACCAGCTTCAGGAAAGTCGCCTGCGGAGTGTAAAGCAGGATTTGCGCGCCAAGTATTCCGCCGATCACGCCGGTAACCAGCAGTGGCACCAGCAAGCGGCGCGTCTCAATGGTGAACGCCTTGCGGTACGCCAGCAGGCTCGCTACGGTTCCCGGCCACACCGCCGCGGTGCTGGTCGCATTCGATTGAATGGGCGGAATGCCCACAAACAGCAACGCGGGAAAGGTGAGAAAACTTCCTCCACCTGCGACGGAATTAATGACGCCCGCGAAGAAAGCCGATATGAACAGAAAAGCGGATTGTCCGAAGTGCACGCGAAAGAATACCCGTGACGCCCAGGAAAGTCACTCGATTTTGCCGCAAAAGCGTATCCCAGCGCTCCCGGTACGCGCCTTTCGCCAGCGTGGTCGCATCTGATTTGTTATGATCCAGAGAAGCCACCATTCCATGCATGGGCCCTACCGATTCGCGGTTTCTTTCGTCCTGCTTTCACTTCTTGCGATTGCTGCGCGCGGCCAAACACACGTAGAAGATACGCAATCAGGTGGCCCAGCGGAACCTCCGGCCGTCGTCATCGGTTTTGTGGGCGGATATGTGAGCCACACCAACATGGTTCACGCCGAGGTGCAGCTCGCGGCGCGTCTGCGCGATGAATATTCCCCGCGAAGCGTACACGTGCAGGCGTTCGAGAATCACCATGGAGAAGAGGCCCACGCCGAGATACTGAAATTGCTCGATACTAATCACGACGGATCGCTGAGCGCCAGCGAGAAGCAGAATGCGCGCATCATTTTTTACGGGCATAGCTGGGGCGCATCGGAAACCGTGTACATAGCGCGCGAACTCGCGAAGGACGGCATCCCGGTGCTGCTCACGATTCAGGTGGACAGCGTCACAAAAAATCACCGGAACGATTCGCTGATTCCGGCGAACGTGAAACAGGCCGTAAATTTCTACCAGCCGCGAGGGCTGGTTCACGGCGAATCGAAGATTCACGCGGCCGATCCATCCGACACGCGCATTCTCGGCAACTTCCGCATCGACTACTCGACGCATCCGATCAGTTGTTCGAGTTATCCCTGGTGGGACCGCTTTTTCGTAAGGTCGCACACGGAAATCGAGTGCGACCCAAATGTGTGGAAGCAGGTGGAAGATCTGATTCGCGAGAATCTGCCGCCGGCGAGCGCCTTCGCAAATAATTTTTCGAAGTAACCCAGCCCTGAAAGTGGCAAGCTAATTCGAGGATTCCGCAAACTCCTTCTGGCAGGCTTCGCAGGGGCAAATTTCCCGCAGATGGCCGTAGCTGTAAATTCCGGTGGAGTGGCCGTCGGAAAATTCAATCTGCACCGCATAGTTTCCCACGGGCGTGGCGGATTTTGCCGTGACGCGCGGTTTATACATCGGAAACGCTTCCGCTTTCGCGCCAAGTTTTTCTTTTTTCGCGCGCTCGTCGTTGCACATCGCGCAGGGGCAATGGTCGCGCAGGTAAGGGAAGGTGTAGCGGCTCACATGGCCATCGTTCCAGACCACTTCCAGGCCTTCTCCGGTGCTGACGAAAACCTTGAGCGATTTCGGCTTCTTCCGTTCATCGAGAGCAATGGGCATATCGTTGCTTCAGATTTTTCTTCAGTAATTGGATGTGTTCGCGGCCGGCGTCGTTGAAGTTTCTTGTGGTGGTTTCGCTGCCGCTGTAGCGATCGCAGGCTGCTGCGGATTGGCCGCGCAGGACGTCAATTTCGCCATTCCGCCCCAATCCGCAAGAAGCTTTTCCGTTTCGCTCTGAATTTCTTCTACCGGCCGGGGCTGCCGGCTACCTGAGCCGGGAAATACCAGATAGAGAATGCCTCCACGACGGCCTCCCTGGCGCGCGTCCGACCAGATTGCGAGATTATTGGCGAGCGCTACCGATCCTTCGCCAAGAGTGCCGACGTCCGCAAAGATCGCATAGGACGATTTTCCGTTTGCCAGATTCATGACATAGGCGAAATCGCCCAGCCGCGCGCCGCCTTGCTCAGCGACATCTCGCGGCAGCACGATGTAGGGAATTTTGGTCGCATCGACGTATCGATTCGGGTCGCTGGCGGCTTTGGTGCGGTCTGAAAGCGAAGTGCAGGAGACGTAATAGCCGGGATAGGGATCGTTCGGTCCCTGGATAATCGGATTGCCCTGGCCATCGGTCATGATCCCGTCCCAGTGCTCGGGCGTTCCGGCATTGATCAAATCATCGAGCCCGATGTTATCCGGGTGATAAGCATTCGGCGCACCATCCGCATCAATGGTCATCCCGGAAAGAAAGAAAAAGGCCTGGCTTCCGTCCGCTTGCCAGATCGGCACGTCGTGCGTGCGCTGCCCGTCCCGGCTAGTTATCGTGAAATTGAGCAGCACGGAACGGGCGCAGTTGGCGCCAGTGTCAGTCGAGTCGGAATCGGACTGGCTGAGATGCTGGCCCACGTTTTGGCCAATGTTTTGGCCAACAGCAATTCCCGCGGCAAACAGCACAATGCTCGCAGCGACGACGATTCGACCTCGTATCTGGCCCCGGTTCATGAAACCCCCCGCTGGGAGTTAGACGAGTGGAATGCGCAACGCGCTACGCCGATTTGCAGTGTCGAGTAACTTGTACCGACTCTGATTGTTTTCAGTAAGTTACGATCAGAATTACTCGCCCCAGCGTGTCGAGTAATTCGCTCTGCAGAGTACCCGCTCGCGTCCGGCGGAAGGCTCGTAACAGTGTCTCCCAAAGACCTTGAAAAGCGTGTCGAGATAGAAATCATCTCGGCGTTTGATTTCAGGAACTTAGCGCGATTCTTTCTCGGTAGGCGTGTCGAGATAGAACGGAGGTTATCGAAGGAAACGGGCGCCTCGAAGATGCGAAACGAAATCGCAGCACCGACTGTGCTGGCTGCGCTGCGTTTCGATTGTCCAGAAGCTCTATCGTTCTTCATACGCCAGACCACCATAGCCAGTCAGCAATTTGAATGCAATCCGTAGTTGTGACAGTAAACCCCAGCCGAATGGATAAAAGCTGAGGGTTCGCGCCAAGAAATTGAATCGAAACGATTTGGGCAGTAGAACACTTTAGCGGGACGGGCAGCAAGAACCGGGCGGGATGGGGTTTCCATGAGGGCAAGTGGTGGGGTGTCCCAAAAAGGAACAGATGCGCGCGTCGAGTTCAGGGCTGATGATGTGCTCGAACTTGCAGGCGTGCGAATCGGCTTCGGACTCGGCGAACGAAAACGTGTCGGTAAGCAGGCGCTCAGCGAGGCGACGACGGCGGATGATGTCGCGGGCGCGATTTTCGCCGTGAGCGGTGAGCGTCACCGCGTTTTTGCGCACTTCCAGCAGGCCAAGGTCCTGGAGCCGGGAAATGATTAGAGCCGGGTCGCGCACGCCGTTGTGCTGGATGCCTTCCACTTCTGTTACTGAGCCTTTTTCCCCGGAAATCCAAACTTGCTCGAGTAGATGATCGAACTGAATTTCTTCCTCGGCGGATGCGGAGGTGATCTGCGCCAGGTGCCCGTGGGCCAGGTCGATGCGGCGGTCGGCGAGCTGGCCGATGGAAGCGTCGTGCGTGACCATCAGAATGGTGTGGCCTTCGCGATGAAGCTCGCGCAGCAGGCGGATGACGGTTTGCTGATTGGCTTCGTCGAGATTGCCCGTAGGCTCGTCGGCCAGAATCAGTTTCGGATGGTTGATGAGCGCGCGAGCCACGGCTACGCGCTGCTGTTCACCGCCGGAAAGCTGCGAGGGCAAGTGCTCGACGCGATCGGCAAGACCGACGCGGGCCAGCGCGGCGCGGGCTTCGTTTTCGTCGGTGGTGCTATGGAAATATTGCGCGAGCATCACGTTTTCAACCGCCGTGAGATAGGGCACGAGGTGAAATTGCTGGAAGACGAATCCGACTTTCTCGGCGCGAAAGCGGGTGAGTCCTTTTTCGTCGAGCCGCGCGACGTCCACGCCGTCGACTAAGGCTTTGCCGGAAGTAGGAGTGTCGAGGCCGCCGAGGATGTTGATCAGAGTGGTCTTGCCTGAGCCGGAAGGGCCCATGATGGCAATCCATTCGCCCTCTTCGACACTGAAGGAAACGCCGTCGAGCGCGCACACGTTGCCGAATTCTTTGCGCAGGTTTTCGATTTGGACCACGGAGGCCATTGGTCAGATTTGCTCTTCTCGCGCGAAGGCGGAAGCTGTCAGATGCCGTCGAGGCAAATTCGGCACACGAAGAGAGATCCCTCGACTCCGTTCCGCAACCCTCGCCGGGTTGCTGAAACCACTGCGCTCGGGATGACACCGCAAAAGAAAGAGAGATTCTTCGCTTCGCTCAGAATGACGGCGTGAATTCGAAAAAGGGTTCGTCGTCATCATTCGCCTCGCAGAATCACGGCGGGTTTTACTTTGCCGAGCAGGCGTAGCGGCAAGGCGCCAGTCATAGCCACGAGAACCATCAATCCAATGGTAAGCGGAAACACTTCCCAGCGGGGCGTGATCGACGCATCGAACACCCGATGCCCCATCCAACTGGAGAGCGCCAGTCCGGCAAAGCAGCCGATCAATCCGCCGGCCGCGGCCAGTACGCCCACTTCGGACAAGAACAGCGCCACAATGCGCGAGATGGAGCCGCCAAGCGCTTTCATCAAGCCGACATCTTCGCGGCGCTCCCAGGCAAGAGCGGACATAGTCGCAAGCACACAAAGAGAAGTGAGCGCGAGGATGAGAATGACCATGGAAACGATGAGCAGGCGCGTCCGGTTGAGCAGTGCGCCTTCGGCTTCGGTTACCTGGCGAATCGGACGCACATCGGCGCCCGGAAGCGCTCTGGCGAGCTGCGCGGCATACGCGGAGATGGTGGCGGAATTGCCGTTGGCGCTCATTTGCACCAGCTCGATTTTCCCGGGAAGACCGGCGAGAGTTTGCGCCACGGGAAGATTGACGAAGATCTGATCGTCGTCCGGGCCACCTGAATCGACAACTCCCGAAACGCTGAGATGAGCGCTGCGGCCCTGATACTTCAAATCGAGCGGGCTTCCGGCGGACAAATGAAATTGCGCGGCAACATTGCGGCCAACGAGGCAGCGGTTCTGGTCGTCACGCGAATCCACGGAACCGCCTTCGATTTTCCAGGTGGGCTCGAGTTTGCGCGATTCATCGAGCCAAGTGCCGGAGACGACGACGGGATTGTTTGCCGATCGCGCCACCAGATACAGAAAGGGCGCGGCGACGACGGTGTCGGATTTCGGCACGCGAGCGATTGCATCGAGCGTGGCTTTCTCGTCGAGCAAAGCGGGCTGAGCGGGAGATGCCGTTCCGGCAGCATCATCAACCGTAGCAGGGCCGATCGATCGTGGGGATCCCGCTCCGGCAGATATGACCAAATTCGCGCCCAGCAGCCGGAATTCCTGCGTGAGCTTGCGCTCGATATCGAGATCGAGATTCAGCAGCGCGGAAATAACCGCCGCGCCGCTAATGACCGCGACCAGCGCAACGGACAGGCGTCCGCGGCTGCCGCGAAGAAGTTTTACCAGCAGGCGGCCGAACATTCGTTATTCGCCCCGCAGAATTGGAACAGGATCGAAGCGAGCGGCGCGGCGCAGAGGAATGAGGCTCCCAGCGATGGCGACCAGAGCGGCGAGCCCGAGAATGATGGGCAACAGGATCAATCGCGGCTCAGCGGGCGTGCCAAACACGCTCGTGCCAAGAATACGCGCGAGAATCAGGCCGAGCGCAAAGCCAACCGTGCCGCCAGCCAGCGCTAACAAAAGCTGTTCTGTAAGAAAAATGCTGCCCACCAAACCATTCGTGGCGCCGATGGCTTTCATGATGCCGATTTCCGCGCGACGTTGCAGCACGGAGGTTGCAGAAGTGGCGGCAACGGCAAGGCCGGCAGCGATGAGCGCGGCAAGCGTGACAATCCAGAGCAGCGTGCTGATGCGCGAGAGAATTTTGCCTTCCGAATCGGCGACGCGGCGAATGGCACGAATGTCCGTGCCGGGCAGAATCTGTCCGATCTGGTAGCTAATCGAGGAAATGTACGGCGAGCAGAACCAGCGGTCGTATTCGGTGGGCGTCAGAGACTTGGGATCGCGCTCGGAGAGCGAGTCAGCGGGCTTAGTGAGCGCGCTGACAAAAAGCTGCCGGAACTGGCCGGGATGGCCGGAAAGCGTCTGCGCGACGGAGAGCGGAACAAGGATGGCGCGGTCCTCGGCATCGCCCGTCGAAACAATCCCCGTCACTCGAAGCCCGATTTGGTTAAATTTCCCGTTGCTTGGAAACCAAACGTAAATGGTTTGGCCAGGATTGATTCCACCCGGATAAGTTGAGGCCAACGTCACACCGACCACGGCTTCACAAACAGCGGAAGATTGCACTTTTTCAGCGGCCATCTCCGCTCCCGCCAGATCGGCATTGACATCGTGGACCGAAAAGGCGGGCCATAAGGAGCAGGCCTTAAAACTCTCAGGCACGTCGTGAAACCAGGAGCCCTGGATTTTCCAATACGGATGCGTCAGCTTCGCGCCGGTGACAAAGTTGGTGCCGTCAGGAACCGGAACAGGATGCTCGTACCAGGTGCCGATCAGCGTGGTAGAAATTCCCGGAGCGCCCGAGGAAGGTTTCGCGGAATCGGGCGAAGCGGAAGAATTCGCGGCAGCGGAATCGCGCACGGTAACCGGGACGTCGAGAAACGGCGTGAAGCCGAGAACGTTGTGGCGCCAAAAAATGGTTTTGATTTTGCCGAGGTTTGCTTCGCTGATGTAGGCGCCTTCATCCACCGGACGGTAATCCACGCCGCCAATTTCCAGCGGCAGGGAATCCGATTGCGGCGTGACCAGCAAATTCGCGCCCAGGCTGCGGAATTCGCGAGCCATGCGGTCGCCCACTTCGAGCGCGACGGAGAGTGTTGCCGTAGCCACGGCCATGCCGACGACCAGCGCCGCCGCGGTCAACATTTTGCGGCGCGGATTGCGCACGAAAGATTCGCCAACGAGACGTGTAAACATTTTCAGGATGGGTGAATGGTGGACATGGCGCTGGTCAGCGCGGTCAGATCTACGATCACTTCGCCCGCTTCCACGCTCGATTTCACCGGAATCGGATTGCAGCCGCCGCTCTCGCCGATGGAGGGAAGATAAATGGTCGCGCCGCAATTGCGGCACACAACGTTCTGCCCTTCCTGGCGATATCCGGCGGTGCCGCAAATCTGGCAAGCGTCGAGCGCGGTGGCGTAATTGCCGTTGGTCTGATGAATCACCAGAAAGCGGATCACAGTGTTATTGACGTCCGCCGTATAGAAATGGACGCTGGCGTCCTGCAGATCGCTGAGCGGGATGCGCACCTGGCCATTTTGAGCGACCAGCTCGCGCGCGGGCGATTGCGCGTTGGTAGCGCGCGCATAAACGAATTCAGCGGTGAGCGAGAGAACCACCGCGACGCACAGAAAGGCCGCAGCAAAGCTCCAACGGCGCTGGCGGCGGAATTCCCATTCCAGGCGCCGGCGTTCGGCGGGATTCGCGGCGGCATCGGGCGCGGGCTTTTTGGCGCTGAACCATTCGCGCAGCACCACGATGGCGGCCGCGCCAAGAATCACTACGAAAAAGAAAAGCTCGTTGCGCACGATGGGCCCGATGGTGGCCATTTCCCAGCGGCTGGACCAAATCCATTCGGCTTCGCTCAGCTCGTGCACGCCGGTGAGCGCGAGCTGGAAAGCCACAACCATCAAAATGGCGCTAGTGGCCGCGAAGAACCGATGAAGCGGAATACGCAGCGTGCCTTTGAAAAAGAAAAGGCCCACGGCAACGGCAATGGCAATGCCCAGTAGCGTGCCGATCCAGACTTGCAAACCTGCTGTCGAAAGTTCCACGGCGCGGAGAATCAGCACCAGCTCCGCGCCTTCGCGAACGACCATCAGGAAAACAAACCCGCCCACGCCCCAGGCAGCGGCGCTGGTAGTGCGCTGCGCGTAAGCTTCCACGCGATCTTCGATTTCGCGTTTCAGGTGGCGCGCCACGCGGTTCATCCAGATGATCATGGTGACCACCAGGCCCGCGGCCACCAGCATGAGCACGCCTTCGAAGCCATCCTCATTAATCTTCAGTAGCTGCAATCCTTCGGCGATACCGAGGCTGGCGATGCACGCGGCGACAACGCCCATCCAGGCATAGCGGGCCAGCGCGCTGCGCCCGGTACGGTTTAGATAGACGAGTACGATGCCGACGACAAGCGCGGCTTCGACGCCTTCGCGCAAAGCGACCAGAAGAGCGGAGAGCATAGCGGCAATGTAAGTGAGATGCTCAGTTGCGACCTCCAGTTGCAACTGAGTTTCAACTGACTTCTCAAGTGTAGTGTCCGCGGCAGCTTAGTTCAAGAAAATTCGAGCACGGTTGTAGGTTGACGCGTGACCAATCCCGGTACAATGGGCATCCTAGTACGCTTATGGTTCGTCGCTTCCCTCCAGATTTTTGCGCTCTCATCGCTGCGCTAGGTTTGTCGTTGATAGGCCTGCTTCCAGGATCAATGCGCGCGCAAGCTCCTGCCGCATCTGCTCCACAAACCAACAAGGGACAGCTCGTGCAAGCCGGAGCGGTAGTGCCCCCGGTCGTGGCGCCAAACATAAAACCCGAACCGAAAAAAGCCAAGGAAGCATACAAAAAAGGTTTGCGCGCCGAACAGGATGGCGACTGGCAAGCGGCGCATGACGAGTATGGCGACGCCGTGCACTGGGACCCGAGCGATCACGAATATCTGCTGCGACGCGAGGTGGCGAAAAGTCGCCTGGTGCAGTCGAAGGTCGACGTAGCGGAACGGGAAGCGGTTTCCGGCCAGCTCAAAGAAGCGCGCATGGAATTGCTGGACGCCATGTATCTCGACCCGACCAACCGCTTCGTGCGCCAGCGCCTGACGGAACTGAGCGCGCTGGCTCCGGTCGATCCGAAAAACGCGCCGAAAGAAGTAGAGCTGGCCGGCCCGATGCATCTCGATTACGCGAACGGCACGCGCAGCTTCGATTTCCGCGGCGATCTGCAGGGCGCCTACGACCAGGTGGCGCGGCAGTTCGGAGTGGATGTGGCCTTCGACGCGGACTTGCGAACCACGCAGGTGCGCTTCAAAGTAGACGACGTGGATTTCCCCACGGCCATGCGGCTATTGGGAGACATGACCGGCACATTCTGGCGTCCACTGGCGAAGCATCTGTTTTTTGTAGCGCAGAACACGCAACAAAAAAGAAAGGATTACGCGGAATCGGCAGTGCGCACGGTGGCGCTGCCGTCATCTGAAACGCCGGAGCAAATGACCGAGACGCTGCGCGTGGTGCGCGACATCGCGGGCGTCACGCGCGCCACTCTGGACACCAATGCGCGAACCATTACGCTGCGCGCGTCGCCACAAACGGTGGCAGTGGCCAGCGGGCTGATCGACGACCTGCAAAAACCAACCGGCGAACTGATTCTCGAGATGGAAGTGCTCGAGGTGGATCGCGATTACGCACGGAACCTGGGCATCACGCCGCCGCAGAGCACCCAAATCTACTCGCTGAACTCGCAAGAGGTTCAGGAAGCGCAACAGTCGGTGCAGGGACTGGTGAACGTGATCACCCAGGTGTTCGGGCAGCCTTCGTCTCTTTCGGGGCTGAGCAGCAGTCAGATCACCTCCTTGCTGAGCAGCGGGCAATTGAGCGTGGGTTCGCTGGTGCCGCCGGTGGTGGCGTTCGGCGGAGGCGACAGTACGTTTCTGGCGAGCATGCCCGGCGCGGCGGCGAATTTCTCGGAGATGCTTTCGCTGGTGCAGCACGGGCGGCGGATTTTGCTGCGCGCGCAGGATGGGCAGCCGGCGTCATTCTTCGTGGGCGACCGCGTGCCGGTGGAGCTTTCGAGCTTTTCGGCCAGCCTTTCCGGGACGGGCGAGAGCGTCGCCGGGCTGAGCGCCACGAATTTTCCGACCACGAATTATGCCACCGGCGTGGCTCCCACCTTCGTGGCTACGGCGAGTTTGCGCGACAACAGCATCAACGACCTGGTCACTACCAATTTCACGGACAACACCATTTCGGTGTTGCTGGGCGCGGGCGACGGCACGTTTGCCGCGCAGACCGCATTTCCGACGGGCGTCGGACCGGTGTGGACCACGACCGGAATTTTCCGCTCGGCGAGTGGCAATCAGAACATCGATCTGGCGGTGGCGAATCAGACGGCCAATACCATTTCGATTTTGCTGGGCAACGGAGATGGAACGTTTCAGGCGAAATCGGATATTCCCGCGGGCGCGGCGCCGATCAGCGTGATCGCGAAAAATCTGCACGACCTGAACGGCTTGGGGAATCTGGATCTGATCGTGGCGAATCACGACGACAACACGATCTACATCTACACCGGGAACGGCGACGGAACTTTTAAAGCGCCGAATATTATTCAACTGCCGAATGGATCCGGACCCGCGGCGCTGGCAACTGCGGATTTTAACGGCGACGGCCACGCCGATCTGGTAGTGGCCAACGAAGGAAGCGCGACCATTTCGGTGTTTCTGGGCAACGGCGACGGCACCTTTGGAGCGCGCACCGATTACGCCGTGGGGAATTCGCCGGTGTTTGTCGCCACCGGCGATTTCAACGGCGATGGCGTGCTCGATCTGGCGGTGGCCAACAAAGCGGACGACACTGTGTCGATTTTATTCGGCAACGTGAATACGGCTTCCACCGCCAGCACCATCGGCAACGGGACGTTCGCCGCGCAGACCATCTATCCGGCGGGGTCAAGTCCCAGTTCGATTGCCGTGGCGGATTACAACATCGATGGGCTGACCGATCTGGCGGTAGCAGCCGCGGGAGACAACTCCGTCGCAGTGCTGCTGAATCTGGGCGGGGGAACCTTCGGGCCGGATTTTGAATTGCCCGCGGGAACCGACCCGGTGTCGATCACCACGGCGGATTTCAACGGCGACGGCAAGCCGGACGTGGCGGCGGCGAACAACGGCTCGAATAACGTTTCGGTGATTCTCGATTCGTCGAATTTTTCGCCGTCCAGCGCCAGCACGTTTAATGGTGGAGCATTTCCTGGCGTGCAATATCTCGACATCGGGCTGAAGGTGAAAGCCACTCCGCGGATCCACCAGAATGGCGAAGTCACGCTGACACTGGATTTCGACATCAGCAGCCTAAGCGGAACGAGCTTCAACAGCATTCCGGTAATTTCGAACGATACCGTCACGCAAACGGTGCGCGTGAAAGAGAACGAGACGGCGGTGCTGGCCGGAGTGCTGCAGCATCAGACATCGGCGTCGCTCAATGGAACGCCGGGAATCGCAACCATTCCGGAGATCGGACTGTTCGCGGGCGACCAGAACAACCAGAATCAGGATCAGGAATTGCTGATCCTGGTCACGCCGCGCATGGTGCGGCTGGCACCGCGCACGGACCACACCATTTATGCGGGGCAAGGCGAGCTTGAGGGGCCCGGCGGCGCGGCGCCGGCGGGAGCCAACGAAGCGCCTCTGCCGCCACAGGCTGCTCCCGCACAAGGGCAGCCTGCGCCGGGAGCGCCCGCTGCTGGCGCGCCGGGGCAACCGGCGGGGGTGCCGCAGCCGACCACCCAGGTGGGAACGCCCATTGCTCCGCCGCCGCAACCCATCCAACAACAGCAGCCGGCGGCGCCTCCGGCAGGGCAGCCGGCGCCGCAGCCAGCTCCACAGGCGGGGCCGGAACAGCAGCCGCCCAATCAAAATCAGCAGCAACAACAGCCCCAGCAGCAGCCGAATCAACCGCAAGAGCAACAGCCGCAACAACAGCAACCACAACAGCAGCAACGGCAGCAGTAGCGGCGAACTGACCACGCAGCATTACCAAACTGCGAGGGGTGAATCCCTATCGAACTCGCCTGCGCACGGAGGTTGTTGGCGGTTCTGCAACCACCACCGACCGACGCAAGAGCTGCCTCTGCCGCTGTTTAGCTGTTTCGTATAGTATGGTTTTCTTCAAGGAGCGACCGAGTGCTGACAGGCGGCATCCGCCGGGTTCACGAGCAGGTTTGGATCACGCTTGCGCTGTTCGTGCTGGCCTTTCTTCTGGCGCGGGAGATGGCCGGGCACATCGTCGACGATGACCTGAACTTCATCTATCTGGTTGCTTTTGGATTGATCGGATCCGTCGCGGTCGTTTCCATCTCCCGGAACTGGCGCCTGGGATTCTGCCTGTTCAATGTATGGCTGCTGTTCGAGGATTTTGTCCGCAAGTACATGGGCAATGGCACGGCGCTGTTTTTCGGCAAGGACGTGCTGGCCTTGCTCATCTACCTTTCGCTGATTTTTGCCATCCGCCGCGGCAAGGAAAAAGTGCTGCACCCGCCTTTCCTGCTGTGGTTCCCTCTGAGTCTTTTCATCTGGCTGGGCGCGTTTCAGATTTTCAATCCGAACTCCCCTAGCGTTCTCTACGGGCTGCTCGGCTTCAAGCTGGATTTCTTCTACGTGCCCATGATCTTCGTGGGCTACGCGCTGGTGCGCAATCGCGAGGATTTGCGGAAATTTCTGGTGGGCAACGCGCTGCTGGCAATCATTATCTGTGGGGTCGGCATCGCCCAGGCGATCCTGGGCCAGGGATTCATGAATCCGCAGAATCTGTCGCCCGACCTCGTCGATACGGTGAACCTCGAAAAAATTGCCCCGATTTCAGGGCGGGTTGTCACCTTGCCGAATTCGGTGTTTGTAAGCACCGGGAGATTCTCCCTGTATCTCACGCTGGCGGCAGCGCTGTGCTTTGGTACTGCCGGTTATCTGCTGCTTTCCACGAAACGGAATCGCAAGCTCATATTCGTTGCGATTGGAGCCATCGCCACGGCCACGGTGTTCAGCGGTTCGCGCGTCGCGCTCATTTATGTGGGTGTCACCGCCGTAATCATGTCCTTCGGACTCCTTTGGGGCGCGCCCTGGCGTTCACGCATGGTGCATCGCATCATGAAAGTGATCGGCTGGTCCGCCGTATTTGTGGCCATCGGCCTTTCGCTGGCGCTCGTGTTGTATCCGCAAGAAGTGGGCTCACGTGTGGCGTTTTATAGCGAGACGCTCAATCCCTTCAGCAGCGCGTCGGTGCTGCGATATCGCGCCCTGACCTATCCGTTTCAGAATCTCGCCACAGCCTTCGACGACGACAACTGGCTTTTCGGCAACGGCACCGGGACCGCTTCGCTAGGCTTGCAATACGTAGCCGTGCTGCTGCATTCGACCTATCGCGGCAAGTGGACCGAATCCGGATGGGGCGAGCTGATTCTTGAAATGGGCATTCTCGCGCCGCTCTTGTGGGTCCTGTGGTCAAGCGCGCTGCTTTGGTGTTGCTGGCGAATCGTGCGCAGCCTGCGTCAGACGGCTCTCTTTCCGTTGGGATTTGCGATCGTCTGGTTCGCGTTCACGCTGCTGCTGCCGATGACCTACGGAGGAATGTCGGGCTACCAGAACTATGTGAACAACGTGTTCCTGTGGCTGCTGGTAGGCCTGTTGTTCCGGCTACCGGAAATTGCGGCCATGCCGGCCGAACCCGCAGCGGAGCTTGCTGCAGCGCGCCACTGGCGGCCGTTCTTCCGCCTCGGCCCGCGCAGATGGCGTCCTAATCCTGTCGCGCTTGGGCCGCGCTAGTTTCGTCCGGCATGAATCTCAGGGAGTGGCTTCGAGCACCAGCACCGGCTGGTAAGTGCGAGGCACCACCGCTTCGGCAATGGCGATGAGCTGCCCCTGCTGGCTGAACACGCGCAGCCGCGCGGGCTTCCAGTCACCTGAATCGAGAGTTTCCGGAGCGCCCTGCGCCGCGGTCACCTGCCCCGGCTGAATCTGCGCGATGGGCAAATTGAATTTCGCGCCGTGGCGCACGCGCTTTTCGATAATCGGCAGAACGGTCGCGCGCGGCAAATCCGGTAGAAGATTCTCCAGCCGGATAACGCGATCGGCGATTTTTCCGGCCTTGGCGTCCTGTTCCAATTCGCCGAGCGGTACAGCATGGTCGAGAGTGAATTCTCCCACTGCAGTGCGCACGATTTCCGCCAGGTGCGCGCCTGAGCCCTGCAGCTTTCCCAAATCGTTTGCCAGCGAACGAATATACGTTCCCGAGCCGCACTCGACTCCAAAACGCGCCACGGAACCTTCCATTCCGGTCAGGCGGAATTCGTAGACTTCCACTTCCACCGGTTCGAGATGGACGGGCTTGTTTTTCCGCGCCAGTTCGTGCGCGGGACGCCCGTGAATCTTCTTCGCGGAGAATGCCGGAGGAGTTTGCTGAATCTTGCCGGTGAACTGCGCCGCGAGGCTCTGCAATTGCGCGGCGTCGAGCGCGGGAGCCTGATCTGGCCCGAGCGCCTGGCCATCCGCATCGTAGGTGTCGGTAGCAAAACCAAAGCGAACCGCGCAGGTATAGCGTTTGCGCCGATTCGCGTAAAAGCGCGCCAACCGGGTGGCGCGTCCGAGAGCAAGCACCAAAACTCCGGTGGCCAATGGATCGAGCGTGCCCAGGTGTCCGATCTGCCGGAAGCCCACCAGCCGCCGCACAAATTCCACTACGTCATGAGATGTTTTTCCCTGCGGCTTGTGGACCACAAGCATTCCATCAATCGCAGGTGTTGCAGGCATTCGGGGCATGCGTTCGGTTTCGTCCAGTCTTTTACCGCCAAGTCGGGGGACAGTCGATCGTCAATTTGTCTGAGAGGACAATCTGATCGGAGCATAAAAAACCCGGGCCCACGAAGGAGACCGGGGGCCACCCACTGTTACCGGTGAATGGGACGATCTCCTGTTAAGTATAAAGTTTAGGGAAAGCCCGGTCAAACCACACGCGGGTTTACTAGCGAACTAATAGAGCATAGACTATGCCGCCGATTCCAAACAGGAAAGTAATAAGCGTCGCATAGTCGATCAGATCGAGGTGGAACCGTGCTGGAGTTCCCAACGGAACGTCATAGGGTGGCGCGATTTGCGTTGTTTCTGAACTTGCTTGGTGGAGTTCTGCTGTTTTACTCAATTCAGATTACCTCCTCCAAGATACTGGTTGTCACCGGAGTGGATGGTAGCACATCGCTGTGCTGGCAGGATCAAGCGTTTCTAACAGCATTCCCCAACCACACCTTTACTGTAGCAGGAAAATGTCCTGATCCGGCAAGTAAACAGGCAACGGCGGTTATTAGCACTGAACATCCTAATTTCATCACCTTTGGGTTCCTCTGCCTTCTTGTCGGTTTCTTCATCCAGTACGTTCTAGAGCGACCCGAACCGAAACTGCCAAGGCCCGAGCGGCGCCGACAATATATGCTCGACTTCAAAAAGGCCAAAAAGTCCAAGAAATTCAAATGACCCCAGAACTGTTTATCTCTTCTCAGGATCGGTTACTTTCTGCAGGAGAGCGTCGATGCGATTGCCGTATTCCTCGGACTGGTCGGCCAGGAAGATCACTTCCGGAGCGCGCCGCAGGTGCAGGCGGTCGATCAATTCATGGCGCACGAATTTCGCCGCAGCCTTCAATCCCTTCATGGCTGCCGTGCGTTCCTCGTCGGTGGCTTCCAGCCGCACGAATACGCGCACGGTGCGCATGTCCGGCGTGAGCCGCACTTCGGTGACCGTGAGCGGCAGCGCCAGCCGGGGATCTTTCAGCTCACCGGCGAGCATCAGCGTGACTTCGTGGCGGATTTCTTCGGCCAGCCGCTCGCTGCGATGGCCCGTTCCGTGGTGATGCGCCTGCGGTTCCAATTCCGTTACTCTCCATCCTCGAAATAAGACATCTCCTGCGAAACCAGATCGCGCCCCAACACGCGCTCGGACTCGGCGGCGATGGCGGACATGGATTCTTCGAGATGCTTGCCGTCGTTCGAAATGCTGACCACGCCGACGCGCGAGCGCTGCCAGGTATCGTGATAGTCCAGTTCGGAAACGGCCACGTTGAAATGGGCGCGCAACCGGTCCTTCAGGCTGCGAAGAACTTGCCGCTTATCTTTGAGGGACCGCGCGTCCGAGATGTGAATTTCCAGGGTGAGAAGGCCAATCGGCATTTCCGCTCCACGATTTCAACGGAAACGCGTGAGCGACGAACTTCGATCACACGTGACTTGCTTCTAGATTCTAACTCGACGCGCGCCGGGCGTCCCCGGAGTCGGGCCGGTTGCCGCGATCGCCCGGGTTCAGCGTCTCGAGCGGCGCCGATTTCTCCATCTTGAAGCACTCGAGAATATCGCCGACTTTCACGTCGCTGAAATTGGAGATGCCCGCGCCGCATTCGAATCCGGCGCGAACTTCGTTGGCATCTTCCTTGAAGCGGCGCAGCGAGTTCACGCGGCCGGTGTAGATGACCACGTTGTCGCGCAGCACGCGCACATCCGCATCGCGCTTGATGATGCCATCCTGCACGTAGCAGCCGGCGATCATGCCCACGCCCTTCACGCGGAAGGTGTTGCGAACCTCGGCCCGGCCTATATACGTTTCCTTGATCACTGGCGCCAGCAGACCGGCCACTGCCAGCTTCAACTCGTCAATCAATTCGTAGATAATGGTGTGCAGCCGAATGTCGACATCCTCGCGCTGGGCCAGGTCGGCCGCTTTGCGCTCCGGACGAACGTTGAAGGCAACGATGATGGCATTCGAGGCCGAAGCGAGCAGCACGTCCGTTTCGGTGACCGCGCCGACGCTGGCCTGAATTACCTTCAGCTTCACCTGGTCATTTGAAACCTTCGGCAACATTTCGTTCAGCACTTCCACCGAGCCTTGCACGTCCGCCTTGATGATCACAGGCAGTTCCTTTACCTCTCCCGTGCGAAGCTGTTCGTGCAATTGATCGAGAGTCAGGCGGCCTGACGCGGATTTGGCCAAAGAGGCTTCACGCTGCTTGCTCTGGCGGTATTCCACAATGTGGCGCGCCTTGGCTTCGTCGGCCACCTGGAATTGATCGCCCGCTTCCGGCACACCTTGCAAGCCGAGAACTTCGATAGGCGTCGAGACCGAGGCCTGTTTGATCGGCTGGCTGTGATAGTCGAACATGGCGCGCACTTTTCCATACACGGCGCCCACGATGAAAACATCGCCAACGTGCAGCGTGCCATTCTGGACAAGCATGGTGGCCACCGGCCCGCGGCCTTTGTCCACGCGCGATTCGAGCACGGTTCCGCTGGCGGGTGCGTCGGGATCGCCCTTCAGCTCGCGCAAGTCGCCCACGAGCAGAATCATTTCGAGTAAGCGGGGCAAGCCCACTTTGGTGCGAGCGGACACTTCCACCATGACCGTGTCGCCGCCCCATTCTTCGGGCATCAGACCGCGATCGGCGAGCTGGCGCTTCACGCGTTCCGGCTGCGCCTCGGGCTTGTCGATTTTGTTGATCGCGACGATGATCGGCACATTCGCCGCTTTCGCGTGCGAAATGGCTTCCTCGGTCTGCGGCATCACGCCATCGTCGGCGGCAACCACGAGCACCACGATGTCTGTGACCTTCGCGCCGCGCGCACGCATGCGCGTGAACGCTTCGTGGCCCGGCGTGTCGATGAACACCACGCGGCGGTCGCCCAGGTGCGCTTCGTACGCGCCAATATGCTGCGTGATTCCACCGGCTTCGCCGGCGGCCACGTCGGTTTCGCGAATGGCGTCCAGCAGGCTGGTTTTGCCGTGGTCTACGTGCCCCATCACGGTGACCACCGGAGCTCGCGGCAGCATATTGCCGGTGCGCTCTTCCTTGATTTTCTCTTCCTGCACCACCTGCTCTTCGAAGGTGACCACCTGCACCACGCCGTTAAACGCTTCGGCGAGATTCGTCGCGGTGGGCACATCGAGCGCCTGGTTGATGCTGGCGAAAACGCCGCGGTCGAGCAGCACCTTCAGCAGTTCCTTGGCGCGAATGTCGAGCTTCTCCGCAAGTTCGCGGACGGTGATGCCTTCGGTAATGGTGACTCCGCGCGGCTCACGCTGTACCGGAGCCACTGGCTCGGCCAGCACCGAACGTCCGCCCGGACCCGAACCGGCACGCGTGCGAACGGGATGAAGCTTGCGCTCGCCTTCGGCGAATCGCTTCTCCATGAGCGGACGCCCACGGGCAGCAGGCGGCTTACGAGCGTAAAGCGGCTTGCCCGGTTCTGCCTTGGGGATGCCTCCTGCGGCGCCAGTGGCGCCGGGGCGCTGGCTACCGACAGGAGCTTGGTTAGGACCCCCGGGACGAGAACCACCAGGACGCTGCGGAAAGCGGGACGGCGGACCACCGGGGCGTGATTGACCCGGCGCCGCGCCGGGACGCATGCCTTGCGGTCCACGGCCTTGGCCTATCGGCTGGCCAGGGCGAGGGCCGGGATATCGGGACGGGCTGCTGCCGATGGGCGGTGCATTACCGGTGCGAGCCGGAGGCGCAGGCCTCGACGGAGCTCCAGGTCTGGCTCCGGGGGCGCCAGGAGCTGCGGCTGCCGGACGTTGCATGCCAGGGGCTCCAGCGGGACGCTGCCCACCTGGTGCGCCAGCGGCTGGACGTTGCATACCGGGCGCTCCGCCTGGCCGCTGCGCAGGCACGCCGGGCCGGCCGGAAACAGGTGCGCCGCCAGGAACTGACGGACGAACGGGAATAGTGGGTCTTGCTGCCGGAGGCGCGCCAGCGGGTCTGGGCGCGGCTGGCACGGTCGCGGCAGGCGAAGCGGCTACGGGCTGAGCGGCCACAGCCTGACTGGGCGCGCCTGACGGAGCTGCGGGAACGGTTTGGGCGGGCGCCGCAGGCACCCCAGGTACTTGCCCGGCAGGCGCTGCGGGACGCGCCGGAGGTGCGGTCGCGGGGCGCGACGGCACCGCTGCTGGTGCTGATGGAGCCACAGCAGCCGGACGCCCCGGCACGAACTGAGTTGGCACGGGCTGTGCGGGCGTGGAAGAAGGCGCAACAGGTGACGCGGGCGCAGCGGGACGAACCGCAGCAGGAGGGCCTGCAACAGGCGCTGCGGGCCGAGGCGTGGTACCAGCCGGAGCTGCAGCCGCCGGAGACGGAGGCTGTGCAGCGGCAGGCGCAGCAGCCATGGGGCGCGGCGCAGGCCGGCCCTTCGGCGCGGACTTCGCCGCCTCCGCGGCGGCCTCCGCTTCCGCGACGTCTTGAAAATGCTTGCGCACCAGCTCGGCATGATCCAGATCGAGCGAGCTCGAGTGCGTTTTCTTCTCGGTAACTCCGATCTCGGGCAGGAAGTCGATCAAAACTTTCGCTTTGATCTCAAGTTCCCGCGCGAGCTCGTTAATTCGTATTTGATTCGCGTCCGACATTCGCCTCTATTCTTCGATTCCACAGCTACGATTCCGCTGCTTCTTCGCCTTCTTCCTTGACTATCTCGCTTCCGGCTTCTCCGGCAATTTCGTTTTCGGCTGCTTCCACAGCGGCCGCGGCTTCCTGCGTTTCTTCGGCGGCCTCTTCGGCTGCGCTCACGTCAACCACATTCGCGGACTCAGCCGATTCCTCGGTGGCTTCCTGATCGCCCAACGCGGCCGCTTCTTCCGGACTCAACTCGGCCGGGTCGGTGGTCGCCTCGGTGAGTTCTTCAATTGCTTCCGCTTCGCCTTCGAGCGCGCCTTCTTCCGGAAGAATCTCTTCGGTTCCTTCGGCGACTTCCACTCCTTCGGCCGGCGCCGCGCCCTGCGTTTCAAGCGCTTCGAAATAGGCCGCTACCGACTGGTGGATTTTCTCCACCATTTTTTCGCCGATGCCCTGAATCTCCACGAGCTGTTCAGGGGTCATGTCCGCGAGCTTTTCTATAGACGTAACGCCCGCGGATTCCAGTTTCTCGATTGTTTTTGGCCCGATGCCCTTCAAATCCGACAGGGGCGTGCCGGGCGCGGTGAGCGCGGCCATCTGCGCCTCAATCTCGCGGCGCTTCTCTTCCTCGCTCTTGATATCGATATTCCAACCAATCAGCTTGCTGGCCAGCCGCACGTTCTGGCCCTTTTTTCCGATGGCCAGCGAAAGCTGCGTATCCTCCACGATCACTTCCAGGCGCTTTTCCTCGGGATCGACGATCTGCACGCGCGTGACTTTGGCCGGGCTCAGCGCCTTCTGCGCGAACGCGACCGTCTCTTCGTTGTGCGGAATGATGTCGATCTTCTCGCCGCGCAATTCCCGGATAATAGATTGGACGCGCATGCCCTTCATTCCGACGCACGCGCCTACCGGATCGACATCCTTGTCGCGGCTCTCCACGGCAATTTTTGTGCGCTCGCCCGCTTCGCGCGCCACGGCGCGAATCTGCACGGTGCCGTCATAAATTTCCGGCACTTCCATTTCAAATAGCCTTTGCACCAAAGTTGGATCGGCTCGCGAAACGATCACCTGCGGGCCTTTCGCTGCGCGCTCCACCGCGCGGATGGTCACGCGCAGGCGGTCGCCCACGTTGTAGGACTCCAGGCGCGATTGCTCGCGCTTGGGCAGGCGCGCTTCGGTGCGCCCCAAATCGACGATCAGATCGGGGCCCTCGGTGCGCTTCACGATGCTGTTCACCAGTTCGCCGACACGCGTGTGGAATTCGTTGTAGACAGTATCGCGTTCCGCTTCGCGCACCTTCTGCAAGATAACTTGCTTGGCAGTCTGAGCAGCGATGCGCCCGAGCACGTCGGTGGGCTTGTTCTTGGTTATCTCCGTGCCGACTTCGGCGGTGGGAAGCTGCTTGCGCGCGTCGATGAGGGAAATTTCGCGCAGCGGGTCGGCCACTTCCTCTACTACGGTTTGGACGGAAAACACCTCAATTTGTCCCGTGTCCGGGTTGAACTTGGAGCGCAGGTCTTCTTCAGTGCGATAGTACTTGCGTGCCGCGACCACCATCGCGTCCTCAATGGCCGCAACGATGATCTCGGGCTCGATGTGCTTCTCGCGGCTGATCTGCTCGATTGTCTGGTACAGCAGACTCGCCATGGGCGTGTCTCCCTCAGAACTGCAGCGGCGCTAGTGCGCCTCGAAATGCTAAAACTCCACAACTAAATTCGCCTTCTGAATCGCGGAATAGGGCACGGCAATCTCCCGATCCTTCACGTTCAGCTTCACGACTCCGTCCACATAGCCCGCGAGTCGTGCTTCCAGAAACTTCTGATTCTCCACCGGCTCATTCAGCCAAACCTTGGCCCGCCGCCCGGCGAAGCGTTCGTAATCCGCCGGCTTCACCAGCTTGCGGTCGAGACCCGGTGAACTTATTTCCAAAATGTAGCTGGGGCCGGGAACGAGTTCCTCGACGTCGAGGATCACGCTCAATTGCTCGCTCACGCGCTGGCAATCGTTGTGGGTGACACCAAGGCCTTCCGGGTTATTCGGACCCGGAAGGCGATCCAGATAGACACGCAGAAAGCGCTGCTTGCCTATCTTCCACTCGATGTCGAAAACTTCCAGACCTTCCGAGCGCGCCACCCGCTCGGCTGCCTCGCGAATCTTCGCCAAATCCATCCCAGATCCATCAATGTCCCGATTCGATCGCCGGCCGGCTCGCACGCAGCACATAGCGCCGGCACTGTCGCATGAAACAAAAAAGTGGGCTCGCGCCCACTGGAACGTGCGACCGTTCTCGAAACCAGTCAATTATAAGTTCGTTATCCCGGAAACGCAACAACGCATCCGGCCGGGCGCCGGAACCATGCTGCGGGACTCGCGGGCGCGACGCAGAACTCTACAATCTGCTGCAGAAAAAGGAATTATGAGCCACTAAGCCGGTCAGCCTAACAATCAGCTCAATGACCGGCCTATTTCGTCGCTTGCGCGACTGCCGGGCCATCCAGCGGCTCAACCTTGATGATAGCCGCCTGGTGTGTGTTACCTACCCAGAACTTGATCTGCGGCCCTGAATCGTCCACGAACGCGCGGCGCATATTGGTCTCGCGGGGCATCAGGTAATTGGTGAATTGCCCGGACTTGGGGTCGAAACGCAATACCGAGTCGCTGAACTCGGTTACCGCCCAAGCGTCGCCGTACTTGTCCCCCGTTACGTCGTAGGGGAGGTAGAACGGCACCGGAACGGCCCACTCCTGCACTTCGTTTGTCTTGATATCAAACATTCCGATTTTGTTCGAACGGTTCTCGCCGAACCAGAAGCGGTTCTGCGCATCCACCGAACCGCGGCGCGGCGCCGATTTCTCGGTGGGCAAAGGATAGATCGAGACCTTGCCCGTCTTCGCATCGATCTTGCCCACGTCCTGCCGGCCCATCACGGTGAAGATCGCATCGTTCTGCGCGTCGGAAGTAACTTCATAGATATTCGGCCGCGGCTGCGGGAACGGCTCGAAGGTTTCCCATTTGCCGGTGTTCGTGTCCAGACGCAGGATCGTCCAGGTGCCGGAATCGTTGACCCAGACTTTGCCGTCCACTTTGCTGTGACTCGCTGCCGCAAAGGTGAATTCGCGGTAATCGCCATCCATATCGGGCGGCAGCTTGTAGATTTTGAATTCCGAAGTCTTGCGATCGAATTTCGCGACGCCCGCCTGGAAAGTCATGGCGACCCAGACGTTTTGATCGTCGTCGAGTTCCACGTCGAGGTTGCCGTTGATGTGCCCCGGCTTGAGCACAGGAATCGGATACTCGGTGGTCTTGCCGGTCTTGGGATCGAGTTTGCCCAGGATCGGCTCGCCAAAGCTCGCGTACCAGACGATCCCTTCTTTATCCACAATCACGTCGTGCGGCTGGCGGGTGCGCTTGGGCAGATCGTATTCAGTAATGATTACCTGCGTGGCCTTGCCCGTGGGGCGCGCAGCGATCTTCAGCGGATATTGCCACTGCTCCACGGAGCTGAGATTCAAACTCGCCAGGTAGTCTGCCTGTTTCTGCCGGTTCGCTTGCTGCGCGGCAAGCTGGCCCTCGCCCATTTCGCCGCCACCGATGCGTCCCGGACCATCCGGCTGAACCATCAGCGGAAACGATTCGGGGGTGTGGCGCGACATGCGGTCCAGCACGCCCATGAACTCATCCGCATCGTGATGCGAGCGCACAATGCGTTCGAGCGTGTGGCAATGCGTGCATCCCTGCAGCGAAGCTTTCTGCTGCGCCGTTCCGGGGAAGCTCGTGAGCCAGTCGGCGTTGGTGAGCTGCGGCGCGAGATTGGCCGTCTTCTTCAGCTTGATGTCCGCTGTGGCGCCTTTTCCCGCGGCAATGTCAACCGACGTGGGGCTGTCGAGATCGTAGCCACCCGCACGAATCTTCAAAATGTAATGGCCCGGCTCAAGACGTCCGGCGGGAAAGCGGTAATGGCCCTGCGCGTCGCTGACCACCGTGGTCGAGATCGTCGAGCCTTCCATCTTCGCGCTGACCAGCACGCCTTCCATGGTGGCTTCGTCCGGCGAACTCACCTGCCCGGAAAGCACGGCCGAGCCATCGGCCTTAGCATCCGCCGCGTGCGTCACCGCTGGGCGGAATGGCTGAATCAGGAATGCCGCGCCGGCGGCCACTGCCACTAGGAAAAGTTCGCGTGCTCGCATTCGAACCTCCGGGTCTCTAACTGTGCGCTTATCTCTATATTACATCCAAGGGGGGACACCCGTGGAGCCCTTGCTTGCGGCATTTTATGAGGTGGTATCGCCATGGTCAAGCGGTGTTTCGCAGAGCGAAGAACGCCTCGTCACCTCCGTCACGCGTCTTCTCTTCCTCTGTCATCGAGCCAAGCGTCTTTCACAGCTAATACCCACTTCGTAGAAACCTTCTTTGAAATCGAAAAGTCCTGCTCAATGATGTTTCTCAAAAACTCTCCGGCCGATGGTAACTTCCCCTCGTGACGATCAACAACTTTTGCACACAGCGACATTGACAAATTGACTTGGGGAAGCCTTCCCTCGTACATTTGATGTGTACGCAACGTACGTCGATAACGTACGCCTGGAGGATGCCATGACGGCTTCGGCGCTGAAATCCCCAAAAATGGTGCGGGTTAACAGGACCGAGTTTCGCGACAATCTGAGAGCGATGCTCGAGAAAGCACAAGACTCGACGGTCGTCGAAATCTCAGCAAATAGCCCTGAAGATGAAAAGCTCTTACTGGATAAGCGCTACTTCGATTTGCTGATACGTAGGCTTGATTCTCTGGTGGAGACTTTAGAGATCGCCACGGATAGGAAGCTGTTCGCCCAGATTCTCCGAGCGGCTTCGACATTGGAAGAAGATACCCGGCTCGGCAAATTGCATTCATTTGACGAGGCCTTTGCGGAGGATTAGCTGGTGTACTGCTCGAAGTTCACGCAGCAGGCCTTGGACAACATTAAAAAGCTTCCCAAGAACGCGCGGAATGCTCTGAAGAAGGAATTTAAGCAGAAGCTGCAAAAAGATCCTGCTGGATGTTCTGAGGCCTTGACCGGACCATTGCAAGAATTCCGCAGCTTCCATTTTGGCGAATATCGAATCGTCTTTCGGGTGTTTGAAGACATCAAGGCCATCGCAGTAGTTGGAATTGGCAAGAAAGACGCCCACCACCATGCGGAGATATACAAGCAGCTTGAGAGTCTCGCCGAAAGTGGAAAGCTGGCCGCCAAACTCCTGGAAACGTACCGGAGCTTAAATCCGAAAGGTTAAAGCAAGGCTGCAGGCAAGCTCCTTTTCCGGTGTGATTGATTATTCCAACGTATCGCTTCCCCCCTCAAAGACAGGTTCTTGACGTACGGCGGAGAGAAAGCATAAAGTGCGGTCACCGTAAGAAGGTGGGTCAGAAGCCAGGAGCCAACATGGGACGCGTTTATCCAGCCGAAAAGATAGTTGGATGGGGCCGCAGTACGGGACACAGTTCCGGACTTGACCGCAGAAAGTTCCTGCGAGGACTTGGCGTGCTCGGCGCTGCTTCGCTGTGCCCGAATTCGCTTTCAGCCGCCAGGCGGACGCCGCCAAACCGTATCGAATCGATACGCATTACCACTTTTCTTCGCCTGGATTTATCGCCGCCATCAAAGAGCGCCACACCGGCCAGATTCCGCTGATGAATTGGACGCCTTCGAAAGCCATCGAAGACATGGACGCCAACAAGGTGGCCACCTCCATCGTTTCCACCAGCGAGCCCAGCGTCTGGTTCGGCGACGATGACGCCGCGCGCAAACTGGCGCGCGAGTGCAACGACTTTGGCGCAAAGATCATGTCCGACTACCCCGGGCGTTTCGGCATGTTCGTCACGCTGCCGCTGCCAGACGTGGACGGCGCTCTCAAGGAAATCGAATATGGCCTGGACACGCTGAAAGCGGACGGCGTCTGCTTCATGACCAGCTACCAGGGCAAATACCTGGGTGATCCCAAGTTCACGCCGGTCATGGAAGAGCTCAATCGCCGCAAAGCGGTTGCCTATACGCATCCCTTCCGCGCGGAATGCTGCCAGAATATTTTGCCCAACGGCTGGGGCATGGGCATCGAGCTTTCCAACGACACCACTCGAACCATCGCCAGCATGCTGTTCAGCGGCGCGGTGGTGAAATTTCCGGACATCCGCTTCATCTGGTCGCATGGCGGCGGGTCGGTGCCATCGATGATCGGGCGCCTGGGCGGGGCTGCGAAAGTGCTGCCCAACGGGCTGATGCCCGAATTGCAGAAGTTTTATTACGACACGGCGCAGTTCTACACCGCGCCTCCGCTGGCGGGTTTGACGCGCATGGTTCCGAACTCGCACATACTTTTCGGTACTGATTACCCGTTCTCGCAAGCGGAAGTCGTCGCGAAAGGCCTGCGCGAATACGGTTTCAGCGCGAGCGATCTGCACGCCATCGAACGCGACAACGCGCTGGCGCTGTTTCCGAAATACAAGAACGTCTAACCCATTCTGAACAACAGATCTAAGCAACAGAACAAAAGAGCCGGGATTCCCGAGAGGCGGTTCCACATGCATATCTGGAAAAAAGCGTTCGTGGCATTGGCAGCCGCGGCAGTGTTTGCTGGCGCAGCCATTCCGAAAGATGCAGCGAAGGACGCGAAGTCGAGCGACGTGGTCGGCAACGTAGCCAAGAACATTGGCGCCAACGACCTGAAAACCATTCAGTACAGCGGCAGCGGATTCGCCTACGCCTTCGGGCAAAGCTATTTGCCGGGCGGCCCTTATCCGAAGTTCTACGCAAAATATTCGCGCGAGATCGACTTCGACAAAAGGCTTTCCAGCGAAGACACCACGCGCACGCAATTTGAAAATCCGCCGCGCGGCGGAGGCGGCCAGCCGCTCTATCGGCCGTCGCGAGGCGTGGCCGTGAGCGGGCCGGATTCCGCCTGGGGCGGCGGCGCGGTGGAACTCACGCCGCAAGGCTGGACGAAAGCCGCGATGGAAGCGAGCCCGACCATGAAGTCCGCGAAGGTGAACGGCAAGCCCGGCACCCTCGTCACTTTCATGCATGGCAAGTACAAGATCGAAGGCTACGTCGACGGCGACAACCTGCTTGAAAAAGTCGACACCTGGACGCCCAACCCCATCCTCGGCGACATGCTCATCGAAACCACCTATTCCGATTACAAGGATTTCGGCGGCATCAAGTTTCCGACGAAAATTGCGCAGTCACAGGGTGGCCACCCCGTGCTCGAAATCACCGTTGCCGACGTGCAGCCGAACGCGGCGGTGAGCATCAAGCCGCCTAACGCGCCTCCGCCTACGCACGTAGATGCGCAAAAAATCGGCGATGGCGTGTGGTATCTCGCCGGCACGCCCGACCCTAACGCCATGGCTATCGAGTTCAAGGACTATGTGGTGGTGATCGAATCGTCGGTGACAGAAGCTCGTGCGCTGGCCAACATCGCCAAGGTGAAGGAACTGGTCCCGAACAAGCCCATTCGCTACCACATCAATAGCCATCACCATTCGGACCACGCCGCGGGCCTGCGCGCCTTTGTAGCCGAAGGCTCGACCATCATCACGCACGAGTCGAACAAGGATTACTACGAGAAGACCGTGCTGAAGAATTCGCACGCGCTCGATCCCGACCGCCTGACGCAGGAATCCCAAGCCGGCGAAGTTCATCTGGGTGAAGGAAAAGTACGAGCTGACCGACGGCGACCGCACGCTCGATGTCTACTGGGTGCATGGCGCGGGACACACGTCGAACCTGCTTATGTCCTATCTGCCGAAAGAGCGGATTCTCTTCATCACCGACATCTTCAACCAGTTCGGAGTGCCGCGGCCGAACGATCCGCCGCCGGGAATCGTCACGCCCTACTACGCCGCCCTCGGCGACAACCTGAAGCGCCTGAATCTCGATCCAGTGCTGATTGCGCCGTCTCATGGCAAGGAAGCCGTTTCGGCGGACATCCTGAAGAAGGATTTGGTAGGCAAGGTCGAAGCGCCGCCGGTTGTGCCACCGACGATGGAACCGCCAAAGTAGGCCCCTGTTTAGGCACTGTGGCGCGGACGATGCACGACTCGCACCGGTGGCAGCAAACACTTTCGCGGGACAAATTTATTGACATTGTGCGGACAGGCCGATAGCATCACGCCAATTTCATGTCTAACTGGAGCACTGCGCTATTTGTCTGCCTGTGGCTTTCTGTTTCCGCAGGTCGGCTTGGCGCTAGCTCCGGAAATTCCGATCGCAAGAACTCGAAATTAAAGGCGGGACACGCGGCTGCAGGTTTGCCCAGTCCCGCTGACGTTTGACCACGGAGGAACATCGATGTCACGAATGAAAAGAATTTTGGGGCTGATGGCTGGGCTGGCAGTCGTGCTGGCGCTCGCCTACCATCCCGCGGCGAAAGCGCAGGTGCAGGGACTCAAGTGGGAGAAAGCCGCTCCGTTTCCGGAGCCCGAGGAAGAGCTTTACGGAACCAGCGTGAACGGCAAAATGTACGTGTTCGGCGGATTCGGGCCTGGCGGCCATCCGGTGGGAATGGCCTGGGAGTACGATCCGAACGGCGACAAGTGGACCAAGAAAAAGACCATGCCGATTCCCTCGCACCACTCGGCAGTCGCGGCCTACAACAACAAGATCTATCTCTTCGGCGGATTCACGCTCTACACCAACCCCAATGGCGGTCCCAATGGATGGGAGCCGACCTCCAATGCCTGGGAATATGATCCGGCCACTGACAATTGGAAAGCAATCGCTCCCGTGCCAACTCGTCGCGGATCGCCCGTTGCCATTCCCGTCGGCAATGAAATTTACGTCATCGGCGGCGCAACCATGAACGAAGGATCGAGCGAACCTGCCGTGTTCGCGCAAGGCCCGTCGCGGTCGGTGACCACCAATGAAGCTTACAATCCGGAAACAAACAAGTGGACCACGAAGAACCCGATGCCGACTCCGCGCAACCACATGTATGCCGGGGCGGTAAACGGCAAGATTTACGTGATTGGCGGGCGCATCGCGAACCCGTTCATCACTGTGGCCAGCAACCTCGACATCGTGGAAGAGTACGACACGGCGACCAACCAATGGGGGCCGCAGAAGACTCGCATGCCTACCGCGCGCAGCGGCGGCGGCTTTGCCACCTTTGACGGCAAGATCTATTGCGCTGGCGGCGAAGTGCAGACACCGCAATATCTCGGCGCTTTCCGCGCGCTCGAGGCCTATGACGCGGCGACGAATAGCTGGTCGATTCTGCCCTACATGCCGCTGCCGCGCCACGGCGTGGCCACCGCGTTCATCGGCAACAAGTTGCACTTGGTGAGCGGCAAGATCACCTCGGGCGGCGCGCCGGACGTGCAGTTGGCTACCGCTTCGCACGACGTACTGGAGATCAAGTAACCGTTTCCTCGCGAAATTTTAAAGCTTCGCGAGCGCAAAAAAATTCAGCGGGATGCGAGCTGTTCGCTTCGCACCCCGCTGTTTTATTTTCGGACCGTTCTTGCTGTTGTTTGACGGTGTCATCCCGAAGAGAGCGAAGTTTGCGACCCGGTGAGGGTCGCGGTTGAACGGAGCGAGTCGAGGGATCTCTCTTCGTCTACTTGTCCGGGAATTCGTAGACCTCGTTGGCGTCGGTGTTCGCTGCTTCGCCGCCGGTGCCGGCTGCTTGCACATGTCCGCCGATCACGTAGAGCTTGTCGCCGATAATGGCCACATTCACGCCGTGCCGCGCGGTGAACATGTTCGGCAGAAATGACCACGTGTTCGTAGCCGGATCATACGCTTCCACCGCGCGAATCGCTCCGAACACTTCGCGGTCGTAAATCTGCCCGCCCACCACGTAGATCTTGCCCTCGTAGGTAGCCCAGCCCATGCCGCTGCGCGACGTAGGCATGCGCAATCCGGCCGCGCCCCACAAATCTTTCGCGGGATCGTACACTTCCACCACGTTCGTGTTGCTCGACGTGGTGATCACCGACGAGCCTACGCGCCCGCCGATCACGTAGATCTTGCCGTTCACCACGCCGGCCGCCGCATGATTGCGCGCCGTGGGCATGGTCATGCGCGTGGCCCAGGTGTTCGTCTTGGGATCGTAGACTTCGTTGGTGTCGAGCGAGCGGTGCGGCACGGTAGGCCCGAGCGAAACAATTTTCTGACCCGGATGCACCGACGCGCCACCGATGACATAAATCTTGCCGTCAACTGTGGCCGCAACCGCCGCGGTGCGCGCAGTCGGCATGGGCGCCAGCGCTTTCCACGAATCGTTCGCGGGATCGTATTCCCAGGTGTTGTTCAGCGGAATCTGCGTGGGTCCGCCCGGCTCGAGCTGCGCCTGCCCGCCGAACAGATACAGCTTGCCGTCGTACGCAGCGATCGCCGCATGATGCGTGGCCAGCGGCATGTTCTTCTTCTTGGCCCAGGTGTTCGTGGCCGGGTCGTACTCCTGTACCAGGCCGAGCGGCGGCTTGCCGTTCACCGGCAGTCCGCCAAACAGATATATCTTCCCGTTCACGTCACCGAAGGTGAATTCTTCGGATTTCTCCGGCAGGGGCGCCATGCGTCCCCACTTCCCGGGAGACGGCGGCGGTCCCGTTTGTCCACCTGCCTGCGCCCGCGCAGGCGCGTTCGCCACCAGCAACATCGCCGCAGCCGCAAGGGCCGCGAGAACCCGTTTCCGTGCCAACAGCATGTTCCCTCTCTTTCGATTCTTCATGGGCGACTACTCATGCGCAATTCATTCTAACGAGCCCACCTGGGCTCGGCTGATCAAAACGAATCCGCTCGATATTCCAGCGAGCCTACCTGCCCGACAAATCGAACGCGTCGTTCTCGTTCGAGTCGAGCGGATCGCCATAGATATTGCCCGACTGCAAGTGGCCACTGACCACGTAAAAATGGTCGCCGGTGACGCCGCCGACCAGCCCGTGCCGCGGAATCTGCAGCGGCGGCAGCTCGGTCCATTCATTCTTCACCGGATCAAATGCCTGGAAGCTGCGGTAGGTGCCCACGATCTCGTTGTCGAGATATTCGCCGCCAGCCACATAGATCTTCCCGTTGTAGCTACCGAACGCGGTTCCGCTGCGCGGCATGGGCATCTTGGCCATGGCATAGCCCCACATATCCTTCGCCGGATCGTATTCCTCCACCACATCGGTGGGGCTGGCGTTGACGAACACCGCGCCGAGCCGCCCGCCCAGCACATAGATCTTGCCGTTGACCACGCCGATCGCCGCGTGGTTGCGCGACGTGGGCATGGGGCTGCGCTCCTGCCAGGTGTTGGTTTCGGGATCGTACATTTCGTTCGTGCCCAGCGCGCGATGGGGAGTCTGCGCGCTCAAGCCCACAATCTTCTGCCCCGGATGCACCGAGGCGCCGCCAATCACATAGATCTTCCCGTCCACCGTGGCCGCAACGGCCGCGCCGCGCGCGGTTGGCATGGGAGCCAGTGCTTTCCAGGTGTCGCTGTCCGGCGTGTATTCCCAGGCATTGTTGATGGGCACCCAGTTCGGGCCGCCGGGTTCGAGCTGCGCGCCGCCGCCAAAGATGTAGATTTTGCCCTTGTATTCGGTCACCGCCAGGTGATGCGCGGGCAGCGGCATCTGCTTTTTCTTGGTCCAGGTGTTGGAGGCCACATCATATTCCTCGACCAGCCCCTTGGGCTTCGAATTGTTGCCGATCGGCAGCCCGCCGAACACCCACACCTTTCCGTTGGCGGCGATGCCGCCAATCTCCTGCGCCGGCTCCGGCAGGGGAGCCAGCTTCACCCACCCTTTTTCTTGCTGCGCGCGAGGCGCTGCCGGCCACATGACTGCGATGGCCGTGGCGGCGCATGCTGCGCGAAACCATCGGGAAGTAGCGAACCGCATGATTGCATCTCCTTGTGCATTGCCCTGCGGCGGAACATCGGCGAACCGCAAGGGGCGTGCAGTATAACCAAGTCGGGTTTCGATCTTGTGACTACTTTGACGCCTGAGGCGACCGCCGGTTACCACGCTGAACGTCCTGCAGCCTGAAAAAAAAGCCTGGAGCGTTTTCACGCCCCAGGCCCTTTCCTTACCGATACTGCTCGTCTTTTGTTTTCTGTGTCACCCGATCCGATTCGCCTTAGAAGCTCAAGCGCAGGGCGAACTGAATCTGGCGCGAAGTGGTTGCCGTGTTGGTGATCTGCCCGGCTGTCGCGAGCGGCGCTTCGATATTGCCGCCAGCGATGCTGGCCGCGTTGGACAGGCTGGGTGTCACTCCGGCGAAAACGCTAGCCGCCGTGGTTGCAATTCCGAGCATCTGGAAGTTAGCTCTGTTCGCCACGTTGAACACCTCGGCGCGGAACTCCACGTTCCCCGCTTCGCCGAGCCAACCCACCTTGGTGTCCTTCACCAACGAGAGGTTCCAGTTGGCCAATCCCGGCTGACGCAGGAAATCGCGCGGAGCGTTGCCGAGCGTGCCCGCCGCCGGGTCGCCGAACATCAGCGGATTGAACCACTGCTTCGGGTTGCCGGTAATCACGGTGTTCTTGTTGAACGGAACGAACGTCACCGTATAGGTGCCCGCTCCGGTGGGTGTCGCTCCATTGCAGGCAGGCGCGCCGATGAACGCAACTCCCTGGCCGGTGCAAGCGAACGTCACGGTGTTCGTCGTGGTATTCAACTGTGCGTGCATGGTGTTCGATTGCGTGATCACACCGCTGAACGAACGGTCGTTGTTGATGATCGGAGTGAACGGCGCCCCACCCTGAAGCTGCACGATGTTGGCGACCCACCAGCCGTTGGTGACCTTCGAGAGCAAGTCATTCGCGCTCCGGTTAGGCAAGTGGTACAGCATGTTCAAGCTCACCACATTGGTGATGTCATAGCAGGAATCCGACCAGCTTCGTTTGACATCGAGAGGACTGTCGCTGAAAGCGTTGCCCGAAACTCCGCCGCAGTCGTCATTGAACCGCGTGCCCTGCGTATCGTCCATCGAGTGGCTGTAGCTGTAGGAGCCCTGGAAGCTCAACCCACCGGAAAGCCGCTTGGTAGCGACGATTTGCAGGGCGTTATACCAGGACTCGCCCCCGTTGGTGAACAACTGCGAACTGCCGAAGTAAGGATTGATGCGGCACGGCGCAATGGCCGGAGCGGCAGCTCCGATGTTGAGCACCTGGTTCTGGCAGCCGGCGATTCCATTCGCAACGTTAAAGATCGGGCTGCCCGTCGCGCTATACGATTGCGGCACCACCGGGTTACCCTCGATTCCCTGCCACAGGTCGATACCGCGCGTTCCCACGTAGGACACCGACAATCCGATGTTCTTCGGGAGTTGCTGATCCACGGTCAGGTTGAACTGCAGCGAGTGTGGCGACTTTGCGTTGTAGTTGGCGTTTTGCAACGACTTGCCAACAGCCACGTTCGGCAATTTTTGAATCGCACCGACACAGGGAGAAACGCAGCTTAGCGGCAATGATATCGGGCCGTTCGACGCTGTCCAAGTGGCGGTCGTATTGGCCACCCAAGGCAGCGTTCCGGTCGGGTTCTGGGTCAGCAAAGCGCCGAGGTTGGCCACGTCGTAATACTCGCCGAAGCCGCCGCGGAGAGCCGTCTTGCCGTTTCCAAATACGTCATACGCAAATCCGACGCGCGGGCTCCAGTTTCGATACGACGGGTTGGTCATGATCGGTCCGATGGTGAATTGTGTCGACGTCAGCGGATCGCGCAGCGCTGAAACGCGACCGTCGGAATCGGTGATGTCGCTGCGGAACTCATACCGCACGCCCAGGTTCAGGGTCAGGCGGCTGGTTGCGCGATAGTCGTCCTGGAAGTAGAAGCCCAGCGTGTTGTACCACCAGTTGCGCTCCAGGAAGTTGCCCTTGAAAGGAGGCGCCAACTGAGTCGAGCCTGGGCTCAACGCAACAGTGCTGCCGGGGGTCACCACGTTGATGGACGTCGGGATGCCGGTGACGAAGCCGGTCGGAGCCGCTCCGGCGTTGTACAGGTTGTTGAAGGTGATCACGCCGAAGACCGACTTGGACTGGAGGTCCGGATCGTTCCAACGGTTGAACAGCACACCGAACTTCATGGAGTGCTTATCCTTGGTGTAAAACACGTCGTCGGCAACAGTCGTATCGTTCTGGATGTGGTAGTTCGGGAAGGTGCCTGGCGGGACCAGCGCCGTAATTCCGCTCCCCGGCGTAAATCCTCCCGTGAAAAGTCCCGGCACGAATGACCAGACGCAGGCGGCCGCTCCGGGCTGTCCGCAGTTTGCTGCATCCTGTAATTGGAAGTTGGGATTCAGCGGTGTGTTCGGAGTTCCGAAATGGTTCACGTAGTTCGTGCGGCTGAAACCAAGGCGAAGCGAATTCAGTACGGTCGGCGTGAAGATGTGGTTCTCGCCGATCGTTACGTACTGGTTGCGGCTCGGTCCGATGTTGTAGAACTGCGGATAGCCTGTGCCGGTATCGACCGCCTGCAGGTTTCCGCCAAGGTACGGCGTGGTATCGCGCGCATCGTCAAACGTGTACCGGATGAAGAAAGTATCGTTCGCCGAGAAGTTGTGGTCGATGCGGAGCTGCGCGTAGTCATCGCGCCCGTGGGTCTGCCCCGGAAACGTAAAGTTCGGTGAAGTGGTGGTTTCGTTCGGGAACGGGAACTGCCCGATCCACGGAGTCACCACGGAGGCCACGGCGGTACCTGCCGGAGCGCTTCCGCAACCGGTAGTGGCCAGGGTCGCTCCGGCAACCGGAGCCTGGAGAGGCGTGGGGGTCTTGCCCGCAAACGCCGCAGGCACGGTGAATGGTGCATTGGCCGGAAGCGGTCCGCCGCCAGCAATGATTGGTCCGCCCGGCGTATTCCAGAAGTGGCAAGCGGCTGGCATGGTCGTATCTTGAATCGTGTCGCCCTGCTGCAATCTCAAGCCTTCGTACACCAGGAAGAAGAACGTCTTGTCCTTCTTGATCGGACCACCCACCGCGCCACCGAAGTTGTTGCGGCGAAACTCAGGCAGGCGATGTCCGATGATTGTCGGCGAAGGATCGAAGTAATTGCGCGAGTCCAGATCGCTATTGCGCAGGTACTCGAAGCCGTCGCCGTGCCATTCGTTCGACCCGCCCTTGCTGACGATGACGATCTGGCTGCCCATCTGCAAACCGTATTCCGCGCTGAACATGCTGGTCACAACGCGATATTCCTTGATGCCGTCGACGCCAAGCGTATTGCCGGTCATGCCCGCGGGGCCGGTGCCGTTCTGCGTGAGAATCGGCGTGCCGTCAATGGTGTAGTTATTGGCACGCGGGTTCATGCCATTGCTGCTGAACCAGATTCCCGCGTCGCCCAGGCCGGAGTGCGAAGTCTGCGTGATGCCAGGTTGCAGAAGCGCGAGGTCGCTATAGTTGCGGCCATTCAGCGGAAGCTCGGAAATCTGCTGGTCGCTCACCAAGCCACCAAGAGAGCTCGACGTGGTGTTGACCACCGGCGCCTCGCCGGTGACCGTCACTTCCTGGGTCGAGGTACCGACTTCGAGCGTGACATTCGCAACAAGTTCCTGCGCCACGTCCAGCGTGAGACCCGTGACGGTCGAGGTCTTGAAGCCCTGCGACTCGACCTTTACGTTGTAGTGGCCGGGGTCAACGGCGCTGAAGCGGTACGCGCCGTCCTCGCCGGACGTCGCCGAGCGCGAAGCGCCCGTCTCCACGCTGGTCAAAGTCACCGTCGCGTTGGGAATCGCCGCGCCCGAAGGATCTTTTACCTGGCCCAGAATCACGCCTGCCGTCTGCGCCGCGGCCGGTTTCACGGCCAGCAACGAGAGCAGCAGCGCAGTCACTGCAAGGAATCGACACGCAAATTTCATCACGTTCTCTTTCATATGGCCTCTCTCACCGGCTGCATGAGCCGGGCATGCAAATCTGTTCGAGCGCAAACTGGGATTTGTAGGGCAGATTGGAAGCGACGTAAGCGTATGAATGCCTTCTTGAGCGGACCTGTCACAATGTGACGGCCGACCCGAATTTTTCACCAAAGTTTAGGATCAAGTGAGTTTGTGATCATTTGCGCCCAGACCGCACCCGACGGTCCGGCGTAGAACGAAGTGCAAGCACTCCGTATTTCCCCACCCCTCACCTCCCACGCATTGGACACAATGCCGCGGAAGATGCGAGTCGATCCCGCGTCCAGGGCCATTGGGCTCAAAATCAAGCTTGAGCGGCACTGTTACCTGACTTGTGAACGAGGATCGTGCAATTAAACTGTGGCGCATCGTAGCACGGAGCAAGGGGCTGTCAAGTTTTTATTTGTTACATCTGTGTCATAGCGGACATCTTCGGCTGTCAAAAAAGTCAGGCAGTGCATCTGTAGCCTGGCCTACAGACTCGAAAGATCGCGGGTTCTGGCCGTTTTTGGAGTTATGATTGTCCATAACAGACATTCTCTCGGCTAGGAATTGCCCATGACTGCCTCCATTTCGCGCAGAGATATGCTGAAGGGCGCCGGCGCGCTGATCGTCAGCTTCAATCTGTTCGGGTCGGTGTCGCAAATTTTCGCTCAGGGCGCACAGGGCGGCACACCCATTTCGAACGCGGGCGGCCTCTCCCCGGACCAACTCGATTCCTGGATTGCCATCGCTTCGGACGGAACGGTGACCGTCTTCACCAGCAAAGTGGACCTTGGCACCGGCACCGGAACCGCCCTGGGACAGATCGTCGCGGAAGAACTCGACGTCCCCATATCGAAAATTCGTATGGAAATTGGCGACACGGAAAAATCCGTCGACCAGGGTCGCACTTCCGCGAGCCGCACGCTCGAGCGCGCGGGTCCGCAGATGCGCCAAGCCGGCGCTGCCGCGCGCCTCGAATTGCTCAACCGCGCATCCTCGAACCTCGACGCGCCAATCGAGAAGCTGACCGTGAAAGACGGCCTCGTCAGCGTCGTGAACGCCCCGGAACGAACCGTGACATACGCGGCGCTCGTCGGCGGCAAGCGCTTCGACACATCCATCGCGGCCAGCGGCGAACAGTGGGACTTAAAAGTCGCGCCGAACGTAAAAGCGAAAGATCCCAAGGATTACAAAGTCGTCGGCACTTCCGTGCAGCGCTTCGACCTGCCGCAGAAATTCACCGGCGAATTCACCTATTCCGCCGATGTGCGCCTTCCCGGCATGCTGCACGGCCGCGTGGTTCGTCCGCCGGTGATCAATTCCGAGCCTGCTACTGTGGACGAATCATCCATTTCGCAGATTCCTGGAGTCGTGAAGGTCGTTCGCGAGGGCAGTTTTCTGGGCGTAGTGGCGGAAACGGAATGGGCCGCCGTTCGCGCCGCGCGCGAACTGAAAGTTACCTGGACCGATCCCGGCAAACACTTTCCGGCGAATCCGCCGGCGATGTATGGATACCTGGAAACGACCAAGAGTTTCGCCGATCGCAACGGCACGGTGAAGGGCAACGCCGCCGGTTCCATAACGCAGGCGGCAAAGACTTTCGATAACACCTATCGCTGGCCGTTTCAGATGCACGCCATGATCGGGCCATCTTGCTCGGTGGCCGACGTGCGCGGCGACAAAGCGACCGTCTGGTCCGGCTCGCAGGCGCCTTTTATTACGCGCAACGGCGTGGCCCGATTGCTCGGCGTGCCGGAGCACAACGTCCACTTTATCTACACCGAAGGTTCCGGTTGCTATGGGCGGCTTGAACCGGACGATGCCCCGGAAGACGCAGCGCTGCTTTCCCGCGCGGTAGGCAAACCCGTGCGCGTGCAGTGGATGCGCGCGGATGAAAACGCCTGGGAGCCAAAAGGTCCGCCGCAATTGATTTCCATTCGCAGCGGCATCGACGCACAAGGAAATGTTCTCGCGTGGGAATACAACGAGCGCACGCTTCCCTGGACCGATGCGCGCCTCTCTCCCATGCTTGCTTCGCGGCAAACCGGCATCAAGCCGGACGTGAACGGCATCTTTCTCGGCGGCAACGACGGCGCTCCTTACAATTTCGAAAACCGGAAAGCAGTCGTTTCGGCTGTCCCGTGGATTATGTCGCCGAATCCGCTGCGCACCTGCAACTTGCGCGCGCCCTACAGCCAGGCGCGCTGCTTCGCCACCGAATCGCAAATGGACGAAATGGCCTCGGCAGCGAAAGCCGATCCGGTCGAATATCGTCTGCGCCATCTGAGTGGGCCGGACAGCAAGCGCGTGGTCGATGTGCTGAACGCGGTTACGAAGCAGGCGCAATGGCAAGCGCGCCCGGCGCATTCGCAAACCGCTTCGGGCAATGTCGTCGCGGGCCGCGGCCTGGCGCTTTCCGGATTAGCCGGCACGGTGGTGGCGCAAGTGGCCGACATCGAAATCGACAAAACCAGCGGCCATATCACCGTGAAGAAAATCACCGTGGCGCACGATTGCGGAATCATCGTCAATCCCGACGGGCTGCGGAATCAGATCGAAGGAAACGTTGTGCAGGGCGCCAGCCGCTCTTTGATGGAAGAAGTGGATTTCGACGCGAACGGCGTGAAGGATCTGGACTGGTCGAGCTACCCCATCATCCGCTTCAGCCAGGTTCCCGATGTGGAGATTGTTCTGATTAATCGCGAGGAACTGGAGCCGATGGGCGCCGGTGAAGCGGCGTCGATCGCGACCGGCGCGGCCATCGCGAATGCCGTCTTCGACGCAACCGGCGTGCGCCTGCGCGAAGTGCCCTTCACGCCGGAGCGCGTGCTTCGCGCGCTGCAAAGCGCCAAGGCCTGAGACGTCGCCGCGAAGCCGTTTTTGGCTCCTTTTTGCACGTTTTTGATCGATAGCCCTCCACACTCAGCACATTTCTGACTGAAACTCATTTTCCGGAATTGCGTGCAAATTCGTGCAATTTTTGGCACGGGAAGGGCCCGAAAGGTGCATTTTTGAGTGAGATTGCGCGGCCGCTCCTACAATTTTTGCAGCGAGGCAAAAAATCTGGAGCGAAACTACGGCGAAGCAAAAACACGTATTGCGCACCCGCAAAAGCGAAGCTGCAGCGAAGAGAAAAGCGAATCCCAAGCGAACAGTTTCAACTCGCGCGGACACCATCCCAAAGCGCGGACAAAATTTACGACCAGAGTTGCTTGCTGGCGAGGCGAGCGCCCTCGACTAACGACTTGAACTTCTCCCAAACAATCGAAGGATGAATTTCAAGCGAGCCGGCGAAGGAAGAAAATCCGCAGTCGGCTCCGGCGATCACGCTTTCGCGTCCGACCACTTTCGCGAAGCGCACGATGCGCTGCGCGACAAGTTCGGGATGTTCGACCAGCACGCTCGATTGGGTAATCATTCCGGGAATTAAAACTTTTCCGGCGGGCAATTTCACTTTTTCCCATACCTGCCACTCGTGCTCGTGGCGCGGATTCGCCGCTTCGAACGAATACGCTCCAGCGCGAATCTTCAGGATGATATCGACGACGTCTTTTAATTCCATGTCGTGAATGCGCGGACCCATGTTGATGCCGTAGCAGGTATGAAAGCGGACGCGATCTTCCGGGATGCCTCGCAGTGCGTGATTGATAGCTTCGACTCGCACCTCCGCCACCTTGCGGCAGTCTTCCAACGAGGATCGGGGATTGAGCATGTAATAGGTGACCAGGCGCGGATCGTCGATCTGCAGAAGGAAACCGGCGTCGACGATGGCTTTGTATTCTTCGCGCATGGCGTCGGCGATGGCGAAAAGAAATTCCTCGGGCGTTTTGTAATAGACGTTCTTCTGCCAGTCCTCGATATCTGAAGGCGAAATGGCGGGCAGGAACGCTTCTTCCGCGAGGGCTCCGGCGAGCGCGGCCTTGAGATTGGCAATGTCGCGTTGAAGCTGCTGCTGGCCTTTGTATTGGATGGGGGCGGTGCAAACCATCTGGATGTGGGTCGAAGCGGTGGTTGGGCTGCCCGCAGCGCGAGCACTCTGCTCGTAAAACTCGGGGAAGGAGGCGACCTCGCGGGATCCCACCCAGGGATTGCCGCGCGGAGACCCAGGCTCGAATCCGGCGAGGCGTTCGTTAACATAAGTGATGAAGCCGGGCTTGCCGAATTCGCCGTCGTCGATGATGTCGAGACCGATCTCGGATTGTTTCTCGACGATTTTTGCGACGGCATCGCGAAGAACGCCGTTTGTTGCGGCGTTGGCTGCGAGCAATTCCGCGGGACGCGGCAGGCTGCCGACGTGCGTGGTGAGAATTCTCTGCTGGCTGGTTTTCATGTGCGCCTCTGAGTGCGTGGCTAAGGTGCCATTCTAAGCGGGAAGCCGCAAGCAAAAGAGAAGGCGCGACACACTAATGCGAGCAGACATATGCCGACAATGAGTCGGCGCGAATGACGCCCACCGAGACGACCGCGATATTTTGGGCGGATTGACAGCGGCGAGGCGAGGCACTAAACTAACCAGTTAGTTGAACAATATCCACCGATGAACTGAGGAGGGCGCCAAATGGAATACCGCCGACTGGGGAAAAGCTCGCTGGTTGTGTCCGCGATGGGGCTGGGCTGCATGGGCATGTCGCAATCGTACGGGACGCCGGACGACAACGAGTCGATTGCGACCATTCATCACGCCATCGATCAAGGGCTGACGTTTCTCGATACGGCGGATATGTACGGCGTGGGCGCGAACGAAGAACTGGTGGGGCGGGCCATCGCCAAGCGGCGCAACGAAGTGATTCTAGCCACGAAATTCGCGAACGTGCGGCATCCGGACGGGTCGATGACGGTGAACGGGCGTCCTGAATATGTGCAGCAGGCGTGCGAGGCCAGCTTGCGGCGGCTGAAAATTCCGGCGATCGATTTGTATTACCAGCATCGCGTGGACCCGAATGTGCCGATTGAGGAAACGATAGGCGCGATGTCGCGGCTGGTGGAGCAAGGGAAGGTGCGCTACCTGGGAATGTCCGAGGCGGGTGCGAAGACGATCCGGCGGGCGCACGCTGTGCATCCGATCGCGGCGCTGCAGAACGAATATTCGCTTTGGACCCGAGACGTGGAGGAAGAAATTCTGGGAGTTTGCCGCGAGCTGGGCATCGGCTTCGTATCCTACAGCCCGCTGGGACGCGGGATGCTGACAGGGCAAATCAAGAAGAATGACTTCGCGGAAAACGATTTCCGGCGGATTTCGCCGCGGTTCCAGGGAGAGAATTTCGACAAAAACCTGAAGCTGGTTGAGCGCGTGGAGCAGCTCGCGGCAGAGAAAAAATGCACGCCGGCGCAACTGGCGCTGGCCTGGGTGCTGGCGCAGGGCGAGGACATTGTGCCGATTCCGGGAACCAAGCGGCGGAAATATCTGGATGAGGACCTGGGCGCGCTGAAGGTAAAGCTGAGCGCTGGCGATCTGGCGAAGATCGATGAGGTGGCGCCGCGCGGAGTGGCGGCGGGAATGCGGTATCCCGAAGTACACATGAAGCGCGTGGGAATCTGAGAAATACACGATGGCACGCGGACGTAGAAAGATAGAGAACCCGGCGACGGCGCGGCGCATTCTGGCCGCGGCGGAAAAACAGTTCGCGGCGGAGGGGATGGCCGGGGCGCGCACGGAGGAGATCGCCGCGGCGGCGCACGCCAACAAGGCGATGCTCTACTACTACTTCGGCAACAAGCGGCGGCTGCATCGCGCGGTGCTCGAAAATCTTTTGCGGCAACTGCACAGCCGGTCGGAATTTCCGGAGAAAGCGGCGTCGGCGAGGGAAAAGCTGCTGGCGTTTGTGACCGGCTATTTCGATTTTCTGGCGACGCATCCGAACTATCCGCGGCTGGTGCAGCGCGAAGCCATGGAGGCCAGCCGGAATTTCGGATGGATGGTGCGGCAATATCTGCGGCCGTTCCACAACCAACTGGTGCGTACCATCGAAGAAGGAATCGAAGCAGGAGAATTCAGGCGGGTGGATGCGGACCACATGGCGCTAAGCATTCTAGGAATGACCACGTCGTATTTTGCGGCGGCGCCGATTTTAAGCGAGATCGTAGGGCGCGATCTGCTGGCTCCCGCGTCGATTGAATCACGAAAGCAGGCGCTGCTGGATTTTCTGGATCATGGATTGAACAGGGGCCTGAATAGGAGTTCGAATAGGGGCCCGAACACGGGCTTAAAAAGAGGTTTAAACAGCGAAGGAGCGAAGTCCCGATGACCGGGCGAAAATTTGTAATGGTGCTTGGATTTCTGTTTCTGATCGGTGTGGTGGTGTACGTAACGACCACGCCGAAAGGAAACGATATTGCGCTGATTGGGGTGGTAGATGGGAATACGGTGATCGTGAGCCCGCAAATTACCGGGCGGATGATTACGCTAAAAGTGGATGAAGGCTCGGAAGTAAAACAGGGCGAGCTGATCGCGGAGTTCGATCCGAAGGAACTCGAAGCAAATCTCGATGCGGCGAAAGCGAATGTGGTTAGTCTGGAACATCAGGTAAACGAAGCAAACCACAACTACACATGGACAAATGACCAGACCGGAGCATCGATCGAGCAGGCGAGCGCGAGGGTTACGTCGAGCAAGGCGCAGATCGAGCAGGCGCAAGTGGCGCTATCGCGCGACAAGGACGACCTGGCGCGGATGCAGAAGCTTTTCGCGAAGGGTGAAATTTCCGCGCAGGACCGCGACCACGCCGAGGCGACGGTGAAAATGTCGCAAGCGAACGTGGACGCGCTGGAGCAATCGGCGATGGCCGAGGCCGCGGCGCTGAATGTGGCGCAAGCGAACCGGAAACAAGTGGACGTGCGGCAAAGCGAGATTTCCACGACGCTGGCGCAACTGGAGCAGGCACGCGCGAGCGAAGCGCAAGTGGCCACGCAACTGGGATACACGAAAATATACGCGCCGATTGACGGCATCGTGTCGGTGCGGGTTGCAAAGCAGGGCGAAGTGGTGTCGCAAGGGTCGCCCATCGTGGTGCTAGTGGATGAGAACAACCTGTGGGTGCGCGCGGACGTGGAGGAAACGTATATCGACTCAATACAGTTCGGGCAGAAGCTGCGCGTGCAACTGCCTTCGGGCGACGTGCGAGAAGGCGACGTATTTTTCAAAGGCGTGGAAGGCGATTACGCCACGCAGCGCGACGTGAGCCGCACGAAACGGGACATCAAGACTTTCGCCATCAAGGTTTCCCTGCCCAATCCGGACCACCGGTTGTTCATCGGCATGACCGCGACGGTGCTGCTGCCGCCTCCCGCGGGAAAAAACCACTGGTATGACCGCTCGTAGCGCAGTGTCACGGGGCCCCGATGAACGCGATTGAAGTAGACCACCTGGTGAAAAAATTTGGAGAGCTGGTGGCGGTGAACGACATCAGCTTCACCGTGGCGGACGGGGAAATCTTCGGGCTGCTGGGCCCGAACGGCGCGGGGAAAACCACGCTGATCCGGATGATGACCACGCTGACACCGCCCACGTCGGGGACAGCGCGCATCGGTGGGTACGACATCGTGAAAGACCCGGACGGCGTGCGGCAGGTGCTGGGAGTGATTCCGCAGGCGTTCACATCGGACCCGGAGCTGACCGCGCGCGAAAACATGCTGATTCACGCGAAGCTTTACGGCGTGCCGGCGAACCGGCGAGAGACGCTGATCAACGAACTGCTGGAATCGGTGGATTTGCTGAAGTTCCGCGACGCGCTGGTGCGCACGTTTTCGGGCGGGATGCGCAGGCGTCTTGAAATCGCGCGCGGGCTGGTGCACTCGCCGAAAATTCTGTTTCTGGACGAGCCGACCACGGGACTCGATCCCGTTTCGCGAACGAATGTGTGGGAGTTGATTCGCGGGCTGCGCGAAAAATCGCAACTGACCATTTTGATTACCACGCACTACATGGATGAAGCGGACAAGCTGTGCGAGCGCATCGCCATTGTGGACCACGGCAAGCTGGCGGTGCTCGATTCGCCCACCAAGCTGAAAGACAGCATACCGGGCTCGGATGTGGTGGAAGCGGAATTCGACAGCGCGCCGGCGGACTGGATCGAACAACTGAAGAAGCTGGCGGAAGTGGCGTCGGTAACCCAGAGAGACGGAGTGGTGCATTTGAGCTCGCACAACGGGCCGACGACGCTGGCTGCGCTGATCGATTATGCGCGAAGCAAGAAGGTGACGATTCGTAGAGTGACGGTGCAGAGCACGACGCTGGACGATGTTTTTCTTTTTTATACGGGACGGGAGTTGCGGGACGCGGCGAGCCACGGCGGGGCGTATGACATCAGCCATTTGTACAAGTGAGGACGGGCGGGGCGGAATGATGCGACGTGGTGAACGAAAAGCAAATGCGGAAGCGCCCTCAGCGGAAAAGCGAAAAGAAAATGCAGATCCCTCGACTGCGCCATCGCGACACGGATTGTGTCGCGAAAACGGCTGCGCTCGGGATGACAGTAAGAGAAGGGTAGCCAGGATTAATTTAATAAGGACAGGCTGAGATGAAGTTTTACCGGATATGGGCGCTGATCGAACGGGACCTGCGGAAATTTTTCCGCAGCCCGGCGCTGATGATGGCGTCGATGGTGTTTCCGCTGGTGCAGCTCATTGTGCTGGGCTACGCGTTCGGCGGAAAAATCAAAGGCGCGACGGTAGCGTTCGTGGACAACGACCATTCGGTCGAATCGCGGAAGGTGCGCGAGGAATTCGCGGGGATCGAGACCGGTCCGAAAACGTTTCGCGTGGAGGACTATAGTTCGGTTCCGCGAGCGGTCGACGATCTGAAGGCGGGATTCGTGCAGGGGGTGATCGAAGTGCCGGAAAATTTTTCGCGGGACTTCTACCATCACGACCGGCCGCAGATCGGGTTCACCGAAGACAACACCGACCAGGTGATGGCCAGCGCGCTGCTGGAGCGCGTGCAGCAGATGGCGACGGAATTGAACGCGCCGGATGTGGATCCGCGCCTGAACCAGCAGGTGGAACTGAATGTGGTGGAAGTGTATCCGTACATCGAATACGCGAAATATCTGCTGGCGGGCTCGACGGCCATGGCGATTTTCATTGTGGCCATGATCGGCGGGGGAATTACGTTTATTGATGACAAGTCGCGCGGGCTGCATGAGGGCTACCTGCTGACGCCGATTCATAAGACGGAACTGGTGCTGGGGCTGATCGGCGCGGGCGCGTTCAAAGGGCTGCTGGCGGGCATGGCGCTGACGCTGATCGGCGGATTGCTGGTGGGGATTCCTGGGCTGTGGAATCCGGTGCGGCTGTTTTACCTGATTTTCGTGGTGCTGGTGGCGTCGATCGCCATGATCAGCTTCATGTTTCTGGCTATGGTGCGCGTGGACGATCCGCTGGTGCCGCGGGCGATTTTCGGCGTGCTGAACACGCTGCTGTTTTTCCCGTCGGGCGCGATTTCGCCGATCGAGGGATTTCCAAAGTGGCTGCGCGTGCTTTCGGTGATCGATCCGTTCACGTACACGGTGCACGCGCTGCGGAACTTGACCATCAAAGGCACCGGCATTGAAGGAATTTACAAGGACGTGATAGTTTTATCTTGTTTCGCAGTGGTGATGATTGTGTGCAGCATCGGGCTTTTTAAGCGCCAACTGTAGGGCGCCAGTTGCCGGCGCAAGGAGCATTGTGGCTCTTTTTGACGCAGTAGAGGAATCGGGGCATTCAAAAAAGCGGCGGCGCATCATTCTGGCGATCGTCGGAGTTGTTTTTGTGGCGGCGGGATTGTGGTGGGTGCTGCGCTACCACACCGAGCGGGTGACCATTTTGCATTTCATGACCGCGGTGTCCGCCGACGACATGCAGACAGGCCTACCAGATATGGAAGCCATCGCACTCCTACAGCTTCAAGGATTTCCAGGACGATTGGGGACCGACAGGATATTACGGACCGATCAAGAGCTTTCGGGTGATGAAGACGGACCATCTGCGCGGGGCGTCGGGTGTGGAGATCAAGGTGCGGCTGAGTCCGTACCAGCCATTTCCGGAAGACAACGATTTTCCGAAGCAGAGCAAGACGAAAGAAGTGACGCTGTGGGTGCAGTTCGGGGATGAGTCGATCAGTTTCCCGCCGTATTGAGTCGCGAAAGAAAAACCGAAGAGGGATTCTTCGCTGCGCTCAGAGAGTGTGATTTTATTCCGAAAAACGCGAATTTCGTCGTGTAACTCGATTCTTTTCAGTGTCGATTTTCGAGCAAAATCAGAAAAGTCACAGCCTCTCAGAATGACGGCGAAAAACAAAGACAAAAGCGAAGAGAGGTCCCTCGACTCGCTCCGTTTTACCGCGACCCCCACCGGGTCCTTCCGTGTCTGCAGCTTAGTTTGCGCAGGGGCATCTTCTTCGCCGCATTCAGTGGTTTAGCGCGGCGCGTTTTTGTGGCGAAAATTGAGTACTACCGCCGCGCAGAATTTCCAGGTTCCTTTCGGCTAGTACTTCCGCCGCTTCGGCGTCCTACCGATTCGGTACCTCTGCGCGATAGTTGTCTGCGCGCGGCGCCGCTATTTTTGTTCTGTGAAAAGCGCAGCCCACGAAAAGAAAATTCTCGAAAACATTCAGCAGGTCTCCTACTGCACTGAATGCCTGGAAGACTACCTTTCTTACTCGCTGATCCCGTTCGGAAACACCTGGAAACATCTCTGCTGGAGATGCTATCGCAGCGCCCTCCGCCAGATTCGCCAGGATGTGATCGCCAAACGCGACCGCGATAAGAATCCGTCCCAGTCTGCCAGCGAGTAGATTAGCTTCCGCCACCCACATCTCTGGCGTGTAGCGGGAGTCGCACCCATCGCCCCGTTCTTGCTTAAAATTGGCGCGATGAGTCTGTGCCTCGCACGTAGATGAGCGAGGTGAGGCGCTAGTTACGGGCCGGTGTCTTTCCCATCGCTCTTTCGATCGTTTCTTTCTCTCCCTTCGTCAATTCTCGGCACTCGCCTTTTCCCAGTTCGCCCAGCTCGAGTGGGCCAACCGCCACCCGAACCAGCCTCAGAACCTCAACCTCCAACTTCTCCAGCATCCTTCGAATATGCCGGTTCTTGCCTTCCTCCAGCACCACCACCAGCCATGTATTTTTCTCTCCGCTCCGCAAAACCCCGGCACGCTTTGCCCGCAAAACTTCTCCGCCGTCCGCTAGAACACCTTTCGTCATCGCTTCCAGCTTCGGCGCGTCTACTTCGCCCGCCACCTGCACGTGATAGGTCTTCTCAAGATGCGTCTCCGGCGCGGTCACACGCGCCGCCCACTTGGAGTCATTCGTGAGCAACAGCAATCCTTCACTCGCTTTGTCGAGTCGCCCCACTGCGCCCACCCAAGGCGCTCCCTCCGGTACGTACGCGTACACCGTCTCGCGTCCCTTCTCGTCCGAGGCCGTGGTCACCACCCCTCGCGGCTTGTTCAACATGAAATAAACGCGCCGCTCGCCTCGGACTACCGCCCCATCCACTTCGACGCGGTCTTTCCCCATCCGCACTGGTGCCTCTGCATTGCGTGCAAGGTTGCCATTCAGCCGCACGCGTCCAGCGCGAATTAGTTCCGCGGCCCGCGAACGCGAGCAATATCCCATCTTTGAAAGCGCCCTCGCCAATCCCACTCGTCGCTCTTCTTGTTTTGAGGAACGCATGCGATAGCTCTTGCGCGACGCTTTACCGCCCCGCGCGTCGCGATAAGAACTGAAGTAAAGTAGCTTGTTTAGCCGTAGTAAGGAATGGGGCGCGCGTTTGCCGAAGTCTTTTCGCGCCCGGGTCTTTTAGAGATGCCCGCAACCACAGCTTGCCAGCCGCCAGGTCCTCGGGGCCTTCCCGTCCTCGGCCTCACCCTGGCCATTCGTCGCGATGCTCTCGGCACTTTACGCCGGGTCGCCCGCGAATACGGCGACATCGTCCGCCTTCCTGTCGCTTTTCAGGATCGCATCTTCCTCAACCACCCGGACCTCATCGAGCAAGTCCTCGTCATCCAGCAAGCGAAATTTCACAAGAGTGAACTGACCAAGCGCATCGTCGAGGGTCTTCTCGGCCAGGGCCTGCTCATCAGTGAGGGCGACTTCTGGCGCCGCCAGCGCCGTCTCGCGCAGCCTGCCTTTCATCGCTCGCGAATTAGTGAATATGCCGCCACCATGATCGAAAGCGCCCAGCGTCACATCCAAGGCTGGCGTGATGGTGAGCAGCGCGACCTCGCTCGCGAAATGATGGCCCTCACGCTCGACGTCGCCGTGCGCACACTTTTCGGCACCACGCTTCCCGACGAAGCGCAGCAGGTCGGCCATTCCATGACGTTTCTCATGCGCTACTCGCTCAGCCGCCAACGCTCACCTATTCGCATTCCCGAATCCTGGCCCACGCCGAGCAACAAGCGCGCGACCCGCGAGCGCGCCTATCTCGATTCGCTCGTCTACCGCATCATCGAGCAGCGCCAGTCGCTCGCGCAAACCGCTGGCGGCAACGGCCATCACGCTGATCTTCTCTCTCTGCTCATGTCCGCCATGGACGAAGACGGTACGCAGATGACTCCCAAGCAGCTACGCGACGAAACCATGACCCTTTTTCTCGCTGGCCACGAAACCACCGCGCAGATGCTTGCCTGGACCTGGTATCTGCTCTCCCAAAATCCGGCCGCCGAAGCGCGCCTCCACGAAGAATTGCGGGGCGTTCTCAACGGCCGTCCGCCCGAATCAGCCGATTTCCCCAAGCTTCCCTACCTTCACGCGCTCATGCACGAAGCGCTGCGCCTGTATCCGCCGGCCTACATCATTGCCCGCACTTCCATCGAACCGTCCCAGATCGGCGGTTACGATTTTCCAGCCGGTGTCACCATGCTCATGTCGCAATGGGTCATGCATCGCGACCCGCGCTTCTACGATGATCCCGACGCATTTCGTCCCGAGCGCTGGCTCAGCGGTCTTGCCGACAAGCTTCCCGCGGGCGCTTATTTTCCTTTCGGAGACGGACCGCGCCGCTGCATCGGCCAAGGCTTTGCCATGCTCGAAGCCGCCATCGTTATTGCCACTCTGGCGCAGCGCTTCCAGTTTCGCCTTGTGCCCGGCCACTCCGTAGAACCTGAGCCGCTGATCACGCTTCGGCCTCGTCACGGCATCCGCATGACGCTCCACTCCCGCCAGTAAAAGCTGTGTCTCGCAGGCAGCACTCGGATTCCTTTGCTCCATCGACTGTGGTGGCGTCTCGGCATACGATGGCGTTGTATCCTGTCCTTATGCTCGGTCTGGATTGCGCTCGTGAATTCGTGCCCGGCCTCGACGCCGAATTTTTTGCGTCATTGCCGACACGGCCGGGCGTTTTGCTGATCGAGATGCGCGAGCCTGGTGCGGAGCCCTATCTCGTGCGAACCGCCGATGTGCGCCGCGCAGCAGAAAGATTACTGAGTGTGCCGGAGCAGCCAACCAAGCGGCTCAATTTGCGGGAAGTCGCCGCGCGCGTTCGTTATCGTCTAACCGGTTCCAAATTCGAGCAGGCGCTTACGCACTATCAGCAGGCTCGCGCCCATTTTCCCGCTCGATACCGCGAGATCGCCCGGATTCGCCCGCCCGCTGTCTTGAAGGTGAATTTGCGAAGCGACTATCCGCGGTGCTACGTCACGCGAAAAATTCGCGGAGATTACGGTCTCTATTTCGGCCCGTTCGCTTCCCGCAAAGCCGCGGATGCCTTCGGCGAAGCCTTTCTGGACCTCTTCAAGATTCGCCGGTGCCAGATCAAAATCCGGCGCGATCCGACGTTTCCCGGCTGTATCTATTCGGAAATGAAAATGTGCCTCGCACCGTGTTTCGCGGGCTGCACGAAAGCGGAATATGACGTTGAGGTCGAGCGTCTGCTGGAAACGCTCGCCAGTACTGGCAGCGCGCTGATACACGAGATCGAGCGAGAACGCGAAGCTGCCAGCGAAGCGCTCGATTTTGAACACGCTGCCGCGCTGCACAAGCGCGCGGAGAAAGCCTCTGCCGTGCTGCGCACTTTACCCGAAATTACCAGGAAGATTGATGATCTCAACGTGGTAATTCTGCAGCGTGGCGCCCAAGAGAAGACCATTATTGTCTTCCCGGTTCTCGGTGGCATCCTGCAGGAGCCGATATTCCTGAGATTTGCCGAGCTTTCGAGCGAGCCGAAATCGGTGGAATCCATCTTGCGCGCGGGACTGGACAAAACGGTCGTCTCCAACGAAACATTACCCATCCGAGCCAGCGAAATTTCAAATGCCCCGCCACAAGATGTTTCCGTCACTCAAACGGCTGACGAGCGCAGGCAGCGTTTCGGATTGCATGAAGCTCCGCCAGAACTGAGCGAACATCTTTGCTTGATCGCGCGTTGGTTCTACTCCAATCCCCGCGACGGGGAGATTTTCTTTCGCGAAGCGGACTGGCCGTACCGTCGCATCCTGCGCGCATGCAGTCGTCTTCTCACGCAATCATTCCATACGGATGAAATGGCTCCGCGGCTTACTCCGGAACAAAAGGCTGCCTTTACTCGCGAACGCATCAAGCGGCTCAAAGCTTTCTCAAAACCGCGGCGCAAGCCCGCAAAGTAAGGTAATCCCGGCCACAATCGGGGAGAGCAGCGGCAACTTACAGCGTACAATTGAGCGATGGCTCAAACGGCCACAACCGGGCCGCAAGCCGGCCCCGACCTTCAGGACCGTTCGCGATTCCGCGATATGGTCCGCTCGCTTAAACACCGCAATTTCAAGCTGTTTTTCAGCGGCCAGATGATCTCTCTGGTGGGCACCTGGATGGACAACATTGCGGAAGCTTGGCTTGTCTACCGACTCACTGGGTCGTCGTTGCTTCTCGGAACCGTAGCATTTGCCGGCCAGATTCCCATATTTTTGCTGGGGCCTCTCGGTGGTTTCGTAGCGGACCGCATGGACCGGCGCAGCATCATCGTGGTCACACAAGCCAGTTCGATGATCCTGGCAGGTATCCTCTCATTTCTGACGTTGACCAAACGCGTTACCGTGAATGAGGTGATTACGCTGGCCTCGCTGATGGGCGTGGTGAACGCCTTCGACGTGCCCGCGCGGCAATCCTTTCTTGTGGAGATGGTTGGCCGCGAAGATTTGATGAATGCCATCGCGCTGAACTCCTCCATGTTCAATAGCGCGCGCGTGATCGGACCTTCGGTTGCCGGAATTCTGGTTGCCAGCATCGGCGAAGGCTGGTGCTTTTTCGCCAATTCGGTGAGCTATATCGCGGTGATCGCCGGTCTGTTGATGATGCGTGTCCAGCGATCGAAGATTGAAAAACATTCCGCTTCTCCCTTGGAACATATCGCCGAGGGGTTTCGCTACGTGAAACAGACCGCGCCTATACGCGCATTGCTTTTGCTCACGGGACTCAACAGCATTGTGGCGCTTCCCTATTCCGTGCTCATGCCCATTTTTGCCGCCCGCATTTTGCATGGCAACGCACGCACGCTCGGCGTGCTCATGGGCGCTACCGGCATCGGCGCCTTGATGGGCGCGTTGGTCCTCGCTTCGCGTACCAGGCTGCAGGGCCTGGCGAAAATCGTCGCTATCTCCTGTGCCAGCTTCGGCGTTTCACTGATTCTCTTTTCGTTCTCCCGGTACTATCCTCTCTCTGTGTTGCTTTTGGTCCCGGTCGGTTTCTTCGTCATGGTGCAGATGGGCGCTACCAATACCTTGATTCAGTCGATGGTCCCCGACCGTTTGCGTGGCCGCACCATGGCTGTTTACTCCATGATGTTCCTTGGAATGGCTCCGATCGGCGCCCTGCTGGCTGGAACAGCCGCCGCTCGAATCGGCGCGCCATGGACGGTCGCCATTGGAGGAATGGTGGCGATCGTCGGCGCGGCAACCTTCGCGCGCCATTTGCCCAAGATACGCGTGCAGGCTCGTGAGCTGATCATTGCGCAAGGTTTGGCCGGCGGCGATCCCGTTCAAGAGCTAAACACACAGGAAGTGGACGCGCCGACTGTCTCCTGATTCCGAATCCAAGTTCCGCTTCCATCCGTCTGATATACTTCGCTTTCTTCGCAACAATCACGATTGATCACGAGGATCACGAGGCGCGTATGTCCTCTCGGGCCACACCGCAAGGCAAGCTCATCGCAGGGTCCGCCACCGCTGCGGGTACGTTGCGCTATGCCGCCAAATTCCGCGGCAAGTCGGCCGCCGGCCATTTCCGCCAGACTCCGTCCGAACTGATCTTTTCTTCCATCGGCATCGGTACCTACCTGGGAGAGCCGGATGAAGCCACCGATCGCGGTTACAGCGGTGCCATTGTTGCCGCCGCCGAAGGCGGCATCAATGTCGTCGACACCGCCATCAATTACCGCTTTCAACGCAGCGAACGCTCCGTCCGCGAGGCGCTAAAGCAACTGTTGGCACGCGGATTTGCCCGCGACGAGATTGTGCTGTGTACCAAAGCCGGTTTCCTCACTCCCGACAATGAAATGCCCGCCGATGCGAACGATTATTTCTCCCATGAGTTTTTGAATCCCGGCGTGTTTACGCCCGAAGATGTTGCCGCGGGCTGCCACTGCATGACTCCGCGCTACCTGGCCGATCAGCTTGAGCGCAGCCGCCGAAACCTGGGCGTTGAATGCATCGACGTTTTCTACGTGCACAATCCCGAAACGCAGCTCGATGAAATTCCGCGAGAGGAATTTCGCAAGCGCCTCCGTGACGCCTTTTCCTTCCTCGAATCTGCCGCGGCCTCCGGTAAGATCACCTCCTATGGACTCGCTACCTGGAATGCTTTTCGTGAAGATCCGAAGGCTCAAGGTTATCTTTCCTTAGAAGATGTGGTTTCGCTCGCAACGGAAGCTGGCGGAAGCAACCATCGCCTCCGGTTCGTGCAATTGCCCCTGAACCTGGCTATGCCCGAAGCTCTGATGCGTCCCAATCAAGTTGTCGCCGGAAAGACCATGGCCATGGTGCAGGCAGGCCGGGCCTTGGGCATCACTCTGGTGGCCAGTGCGGCCCTGCTGCAGGGCCAGCTTACGCGTAATTTGCCCGCGCAGATGCACAGCGCATGGAACATGAAGAAGGATTCTGCGCTGGCTTTGCAATTCGCGCGGTCGGCTCCAGGGATAACCACCGCGCTGGTAGGAATGAGCCAGGTCGGGCATGTCGAAGAAAATTTGGCGCTCATGAGCCTGGAACCTGCCGGGCGCGACGAATTTCTCAAGGTTTTTCAACCGCGCATTTAGTCCCGAGCCGCCGGGATCACCGTTCGCTTTCTTCCAGCCATGCATCGATCATCGCGGCTACTTCGTTCAGCTTCCCTTGAAAAAAATGGTCCGCGCCTTGCACGATCACCAACCGTTTTGGCTCAGTCAACGTCGCGAAAAGCGCTTCGATGTTTGCCCTCGATCCGAATTGATCGCTCCCGCCCTGAATGATGAGTTTTGGCTTGGCGCAATCGCGCAGGTACGACAAATCGGATGTATCTACCGGTATCCCCAGGCCTATGAGTTTTGTTACCCGCTCGTCCTCGCAGCCGACGCGTAATCCAACCCAGGAGCCAAAGCTGAATCCCGCAAGCAATATTGGATGTTTCGGGAATTCGCCGGCGAGAAAATCGATGGCCGTGCGCACGTCGTCCTGTTCGCCTCGGCCGCGGTCGTGTTCTCCTTCGCTCAGCGCCGCGCCGCGAAAATTGAATCGCAGCACCGGAATGCCCCGCTGGTGCAGCGCCTTCGCCGCCTGGTAAACCACCTTGTTGTGCATAGTGCCGCCGAACAGCGGATGCGGGTGGCAAACCACGGCAACCAGGCGCTGCTCGGAGGGCGGAGCAGTCCACAACATGGCTTCCAGGCGGCCGGCTTTGCCTTCGAGAAAAAAATTGCGATGAAACACTTCGGTCATGGAATCCCTCTGAAAGACAGGCGAAGAATTAGAGTAATACGCTTCGTCGCGGGTTCGCCGGAATGCCGAAATTCGATTGCGCCCTGCGGACAGCGATGATAGCTTGTGCATCTGTTTCACGGAAGTGAGGGCTCATGGAAAACGATGTGGAGCGTCGTGCTGCGCGGCGGTTTTCGATGAATCTTCCCGTCAAAGTGCGCTTTTCGGCGGGAGACAGCGTCAGCGAAAAGCAGGGCGAAACGCGCGACGTCAGCTTCCGTGGTCTTTACTTCATGATTGAGGCCAGCCTGGAAACCGGAAGCTCCATCGAATTTGTCCTCACGCTGCCACAGCAGATCACCCTGGCGGGCGATGTGAACATCCGCTGCTACGCGCGCGTGCTTCGCGTCGAGCCCATCGACGGGCGCCGCGGCGTGGCCGCGCGCATCGAGCGTTACGAATTCCTTCCCGCATCCGCCTGAATTCCGGCATCCTGATCGTCATTCCTCGATTTTCGCCCGTTCCCTCTACTCACAAGCCTCGCGAAAACCACTTCTCTTATCTTCTTTCCTACCGCAAGATTTGAGCTCGGGGTCATTCATTGGCGCGAAACACCATCATCATCGATGCGGACGATACTCTTTGGGAAAATAACGTTTTCTTCGAGAAGTCCATCGCTCATTTCATCGCCGAACTCGAATATCTCGGCTACACGCCCGACTACGTGCGGCATATTTTGAACGAAACCGAGCGCCGAAACATTCGCCAGCATGGCTATGGTGTGCGCAGCTTCCGCCGGTCACTCGAAGAAACCTACGTGAAACTCGCCGGCAGCATGGCGCGCCGCGAGGTGGTGAAAGAAATCGAGAAAATGGCCGGGGAACTTGAAAATACGCCCCCGCAAATTCTGGAAGGCGTGCCGGAAACTCTGGCCTATCTTTCCAAGCGCCACCGCTTGATTCTTCTGGCCAAGGGCGAAGCGGCGGAACAAGCCGGCAAAGTGGAGCGCTCCGGCTTGCAACCCTATTTCGATGCCATTGAAATCGTCATGGACAAGGATATTGCCGTATTCAAGCGCCTCGTCGACGAATTCAAGATCGTAAAATCGCAGGGCTGGATGGTAGGAAACAGCCCGGCAACCGATATCAACCCAGCGCTGCAGGCTGGCTTAAACGCTGTGTTCATTCCGCATGCTTCCACCTGGGCCGTGGACAAAGACGAAATCGAGTGCGGCATCGGCAAGCTCGTGATCGTCGCTGCTTTTCGCGACCTGCGCGCGCATTTTTAACCCAGCAATTCGCTATTGCGGCGCGCGATAGCGGAACGGGATGTAAACCACCGCCTCCAGATCCACCGGTTCGCCTTCTCGCGCTCCCGGGCGAAACTTCCAGTGCGCAAACGCTTCCTTGGCGTCTTTGTCCAATTGCGGATCGACGCTGTGCACCACCTGAATGCTGTCCACCGACCCGTCTTTGTGGATGATCGCGTAGAGCACCACTTCGCCTTCTACGTGATCCTTAATCAGCTCGGGCGGATACTTCGGGTCCACCTTCTCGAGAGGAACCGGGCCTGAGAGTTGCCCTGGATGATATGCCGGTCCGCTGCCTTCATCGAGCTGCGCAAAATTCACGATCCAGCTTCCCGCCACGCTCGTGAAATTCGGCAGGCTGATGTTCAGCGTGTGCACTTCTTTGCCGGCCAGAATCGATTCCGGCGCGGTGCCGGGCGGAATGGTTCCAACTACAGAAGGTCCTTTTCGCGTGGGAGCGCTAAGGTCCGGTGCTGCCGGCTTTAAATTCAATCTTCCCGCATTCAGCGCCGGAGCGATGCCTCCCGCATGAGGATTTCCTCCGCTCACGCTGATGGCAGCCGGTAGCGAGCTTGTGTTGCCGATCCCGCTAGCGCTATTCCCGGGCTGACCGCCTCCAGACGCCCCCGCGGAATCTTTCGCGCTGCCAGCACCGCCGGGAGTTCCCGGCCGCTTTCCTTCGGGAGAGATCGAAACCCGCGCCGCCAGATTTTCCTGAGGCACTTTTACTTCCGGCGCAGGTGGTCCCGGGGTTGCGGACAAGGCAATAATTTTATGGAGATTCTCATCGCTGGTCGTGCTGCCCACTTCCGGCGCCGCCGCTGTATCATTGCGGGCTTTTCTCTGCACGGCGACCGCCGCCGTGCTTGCCGCCATGGCCAGCTTCGGTTGCGAATTCATGGCCACTGTCGACGCGATGTTTATATCTGCCGGATTTTTCTCGGAATTGGGAATTTCTGGCGTGGCCACCTCGCGCACCACGCGCTGCCGCTGTGTGGGAGCCGCTGCCGTCGGGGACAGTTGCAATTGCGGCTTGGGCACCGCGGGCGTGTCCCACTGGACCATGTTTGGAAGCTGCGCGTCGATCTTGGGAGCCGTCTTCGGTGCGTCCGGTTGGATCAGCGTTTGACGCGGGTGCGTTATCTGAACCGGAACAGAAAGAATTGTCTGACGGGGATGATAGGCGTCCGCGCCTGATCTATTCGCTCTTCGCTTCTGCGTCAACCTTCTTCGCTGGAGCTTCAATCTTCCGCTTGGGCGCGGGCAACGAAATACGTGGTAGATCCTGCGCCGGAACGTACGTTACTTCGATCTGCACCGGCGGCAGCGTGTGCTCCGGCTGCGGAAGAAAGCCCCAGATAGGCAAAATCAGGATTAACACCGCCGCAGCGTGCCAAAGCGATGAAGCTGTGAAAGCTTTCCCGGGCAGGCGCCCCCGCACCCAATCCACATGAAAATCGCCCGGTGCCGCCGAGCCGGAATCCTTTGCCGGGCGCGGCCCGCTGAAAAACTCCACCACACTCGATCCGAACTCGCGCCACGGCGATTTCCAGGGGACCTCAAAATTACAGGTCGCGTGGTCCGCCGAGGGCTCGCCCGGTTGGGCGGAATACGGCGTGGTTAGTCGCAGGTCGGTGGTTAAGCGCAGATCCATGCGTGAGGCCATTATATGCTTTCGATCAGATGCCCTAGGTTACGCCGCGGCTGCCAGGCTGTAAAAGCTCAGCGCAGTGTCCCCCTGTTCGAGCACGCGCGTGCGCTCGAGACGATCCAGCCGGCCCGGAAGCTCGATCTTTTTCCGGTGCTCGACGATCACCACGCCGTAAGGCGCTACCAGGTGTCCGGAGTCGAGGTATTCCAGCACCTTCAAATGCTCGTCGGAATCTTTGTATGGTGGATCGAGAAAAATGAAATCCGCGAGCAATCGCCGCCCGGCCAGCTTTTCCAGCCCGCGCAAAGCTTCGTCTTCGATCACCTGAACGCTCGATCCGATTCCCAGCGCCTGGATGTTTTCCCGCGCCAGCCTCGCCGTGCCCTGGTGCGATTCCACCAGGATCACTTCACGCGCACCACGGCTCGCTGCTTCAATGCCGATGGCGCCGGTGCCCGAGTACAGGTCTACAAACAGCGAATCCTTCACCGCCGGGCCAAGCACGTTGAACAAGGTTTCGCGCAAACGGTCGCTCGTCGGCCTCAGGCGCAGAGTGCCGGGCCCCTTCAGCTTGCGGCTTCTGTAAGTTCCTGCTATCACCCGCATCGCTATCCCACCAGCGCTAAATGATACCGTTTCTGCCACGTTGGGCTGAAGGTTTCAAGTTCCTGAAGCAACTGTCTGGATCGTTCCGGGTTTTCCGCGATGGCAAAAGCCTCGTGCCGCGCCAGTTCCAACAGTTCATGGTCGCGAAGGGGCTGCGCGAATGAAAACGCCGCGTCGCCATGCTGGCGCGTGCCAAAAAATTCTCCAGGTCCGCGCTGTTTCAAATCTCGCTCCGCGATCTCAAATCCGTTCGATGTAGCCACCATCGCTTCGACGCGCTCCCGCGCTTCCCCGGTAATCGACTTTGGCGCCACCAGCATACAGTGCGATTTCTCATGTCCGCGGCCGATCCGCCCGCGCAACTGGTGTAATTGCGATAAGCCGAAGCGGTCCGCATGTTCGATTACCATCACCGTTGCATTCGGCACATCCACTCCTACTTCAATCACCGTTGTCGCTACCAGCACCTGAATTTCGTTGCGCCGGAATTGTTCCATCACCGCATCCTTGTCGGCGTTCTTCAGCCGCCCATGCAGCAGCCCAACTCGCAATTTCGAAAACACCGACTTGGCCAACCGCTCGTACTCTTCCGTGGCGGCCTTCAATTCGAGCTTCGATTCTTCGATCACCGGATACAGCACATAAATTTGCCTGCCGCGGGCGATCTCTCGCCGCGCGAATTCCCACACGCCGCCAAGCTGCCCTTCCGATACCCAGCGCGTCTCGATGGGCGTTCGTCCCGGCGGCAATTCATCGATCACCGATAAATCGAGGTCTCCGTAAATCGTGAGCGCAAGCGTGCGGGGGATCGGCGTCGCCGTCATCACCAGCACGTGAGGCGCGGCACCTTTGTCGGCCAGCCGCTTGCGTTGCAATACTCCGAAACGGTGCTGCTCGTCGATAATCACTAGGCCTAAGCGCGCGAACTTCACCGCGTCTTCAATCAGCGCGTGCGTCCCCACCACCAGTTGCACTTCGCCGCTGCGAACCTGCTCAATCGCATTTTCCTTTTCAGGCCTTGCGCGGCCGCCCACCACGAGTTCCACGTTGTACCCTGCCGGCTCGAAGATCCGTCGCGCGGAAAGATAATGCTGCGCCGCCAGGATTTCGGTGGGCGCCATCAGCGCCACTTGGTAGCCATTTTCGATTACGACCGTCGCTGCTTCCAGTGCCACGATCGTTTTTCCGCTGCCCACGTCTCCTTCCAGAAGCCGGTGCATCGGAAAGGGCCGCTCCAGGTCGGCGGCTATCTCGCCCAGCACTCGCTTTTGCGCCGCCGTCGGTTTGAACGGCAGAATGCGCTTCAGTGCCTCGCGAATCCGCGGTTCGCGTATGCGCATGCCGATTCCTTGCCGCCGGTTTTCTTTTTGCTGCCGCATGGCCATGCCGAACTGGTAGAAGAAGAATTCCTCGAAGATCAGCCGCGTGTGCGCCGGACTCCGAAAACTGTTCAGCAGGTCGAGATTCGTGTCTTTCGGAGGAAAATGGGAATAGAGCAGCGCCTCGCGGCGCGCAGGCAGGCGCAGCCGTTCGCGGATGTGCGCCGGAAGCGGGTCCGGAATGTCTCCATTGAAATTGCTCAGTGTCTGATAAATGATGCGCCGCAACATCCTTGAGCTGATTCCGCCCATGGCTTCGTAAATGGGCACGATGCGTCCCACTTCGCTCGAATCCGCCGCCGCGCCATCGGAAGCGTTCACTACCTCCACCTGCGGATTCACCATTTCGATCCTGCCGGGGCGGTATGCATCTCGCTCAGCTTTGCCGTGCAGCACCAACTTCTGCCCCTCTTTCAGCCGTCCCGCCATATAGCCGCCGTGAAAGAACCGCGCGTGCAGCACGCCCGACCCGTCGCGCACGCTTACGTGAAAAACCGAACTGCGCCCGCGCATAAAGCGCACTGTGCCTCCGCCTCCCGGCGCGACTTCTCCCATGATGGTCTGCACTTGGCCCGGAATAATTTCAGCGATTTTGGTGAAGCGGATACGGTCTTCGTAGCGAAAAGGCAGGTAATTCAGCAGGTCGGCAACTGTCGTTATGCCGTGCTCTTCCAATATTGTAGCGCGCTGCGGCCCCACTCCCCGCAGAAATTTCACTGAATCAGTCAGCTTTGTCGACATGACTTCGTTGACATGAATTTGGATTGCGGCATCCACCATGATGACACACGTTTCGTCAGGGACCACCTTGTCGCTGTGCGGCGATCGCAAACTTCCTCCCACCGTGTGCCTTGACCCATCTCATACCCGCCAGTAAGCTAGTTGTTCTACACCACAGAAAGACTCGGCATGGACACCATCCAAATCACTTTGCCCGATGGCGCGACTCGCGAAGTCGCGCGCGGCACCACTCCCGCGGAGATCGCCACCCAAATCTCGCCGCGCCTGGCCAAGGAAGCTCTGGTTGCGCGTGCCAATGGCGAACTCACGGACCTTTCGCGCCCGCTCGATCACGATACAAAGCTCTCGATCCTCACTGCAAAGGATCCCGACGCGCTGCAAGTGTTTCGGCATTCCGCGGCTCATCTGCTCGCTGCCGCTGTGCTCGAACTCTATCCAAACGTGAAGTTGGGCATTGGTCCGCCGATCGAAAATGGTTTTTTCTACGAATTCGTTCGCGACGAGCCGTTTACTCCGGAAGACCTGGAAAAAATCGAAGCCAAGATGCACGAACTCGCCGAGAAAAACATCCCGAACGAGCGCAAGCTGATTCCCAAGCCCGAGGCGATCGAGCTCTATCGCAACAGCAATCAGGAGTTCAAATGCGAGCTGGTCGAGGAAAAGGCGATCGAGCCGATGGTTTCCTTTTACACCACCGGCAAATTTATCGATTTTTGCCGTGGCCCGCACATTCCTTCCACCGGGCGGATCAAGGCGTTCAAGTTGATGAACGTTGCCGGTGCTTACTGGAAGGGCGACGAAAACAATACCCAGATGCAGCGCATCTATGGCGCCTGCTTCATCGAGCAGAAGGATCTCGACGAATATCTGCACAAGCTTGAAGAAGCCAAGCGCCGCGACCATCGCAAGCTCGGCACCGAGCTCGATCTTTTCAGCATTCAGGACGAAGCCGGACCCGGGCTGATCTTCTGGCATCCAAAAGGTGGCCTGGTCCGCAAGCTGATGGAAGATTGGCTGCGCGACGAGCTTCTCCGTCGCGGCTATGATCTCGTCTTCACGCCTCACATCATGCGGCTGGATCTTTGGAAAACCAGCGGCCACGCCAATTTTTATCGCGAGAATATGTTCGGCGCCATCGAAGTGGAGAAGGCCGACTACCAGCTCAAGCCCATGAACTGCCCAGGGCACATTTTGATCTTCAAGTCGCACTTGCGCAGCTATCGCGAATTGCCCGTGCGTCTCGCTGAGCTTGGCACCGTATATCGCTACGAGCGCTCTGGCGTGCTGCACGGCCTGCTCCGCGTCCGCGGTTTCACACAGGACGACGCCCACATTTTCTGCATGCCCAGCCAGATCGAAAAGGAAATTCAGGATTGCGTTGAGTTCGCTTGGGAAGTGCTGCGCGTTTTCGGATTCAGCGATTACCAGGTGGAGCTTTCCGGCGGAGACATGTCGCGCCCGCAGGACTATACCGGCACTCCCGAGGAATGGAAGGCTGCCGAAGACGCGCTGAAATCCACGCTGGATCGTATGAAGGTCCCCTACAAATACATTCCGGGCGAAGCCGCCTTTTACGGTCCCAAGATCGACGTGAAACTCGTCGACGCCATCGGCCGCTCCTGGCAGCTCACCACCGTGCAGTTTGATTTTAATCTGCCGCGCCGCTTCAATCTCGAATACGTCGGCGAAGATGGCAGCCGCCACATGCCGCTCATGGTGCATCGTGCGCTCTGGGGCTCGGTCGAGCGTTTCTTCGGTGTGTTGATCGAGCACTATGCCGGCGCTTTTCCTGTTTGGCTCGCGCCGGTTCAGGCCACCGTCCTGCCCGTCAGCGGAAAATTCAGCGAATACGCGCGAACCGTGGTCGAGAAGCTGAAAGCGGCTGGCCTTCGCACGCATTTCGATGACCGCAACGAAAAGCTCCAGGCGAAAATTCGCGACGCACAGCTCCAGAAAATTCCTTACATGCTGATCATCGGCGGCAAGGAAGCGGAAGCCGGAACCGTTTCCGTGCGCCATCGATCCAAGGGAGACCTCGGTCCGCGTCCGCTCGACCAATTCATCGCCGATCTCCGCTCCGAATCCGACTCAAAAACGATTAACTAAACGCGAAGTTGCGCGTCTAAAGGGCAAACGTCCTCAATCTTCAGCACCCTTCGCATCGGACATATTTTCACCATTAGCACAGGTATCGTCGCGGTAATTCTTACCATTTCCACCCTATTCCGCGGGATTGTCCCGAGTCGCAAGCTGGAAACGTTGGCTCCTCAGTTCCCTCCTTCCTGAGAGTTCGCCTTCCCGTTCATTCGTCGACGACGAGGGGCCTTCAAATCTGATGGAGGTTCACGCATGAAATTCCTACAATCGGCCGTACTCCTGTTCTCCGCTCTTTTACTCGCCGTAGCTTTCTCGCCTCGTGCGCAAGCGGATGAATGGAATAAGTTGACATACTTCACGTTTAGCGCGCCTTTTGAAGTCCCCGGCTATCACCGTCCCATGGTTCTTCCCGCCGGGCGCTACGAATTCAAACTCCTGGATTCGGAATCGAACCGAGATATCGTACAAATCTTCAATAAAAATGGAACACATCTTTACGACACTGTCCTAGCCATTCCCGACTACCGCATGACGCCAACCAGTAAGTCGGTAATTCAGTTCCGGGAGCGAGCTACGGGAAGTCCCGAAGCGATCAAGGCTTGGTTCTATCCCGGCGACAATTTCGGGCAGGAATTCGTCTATCCCAAGTCCAGGGCAATGGAACTGGCCAAGGCCAATAACGAGCCTGTTCTGTCCATGCCGGACGAAACCGCAGCCAACATGACCAAGCCCATCAAGTCGGCGAACGAGTCGTCGGTCACTGCCATGAAAAACGCCCCGGTTAAAGCCGAAGAGCCGAACGGGAACGAAGTCGAGGCGTCGCAAGTCGTAACGAGTAAGCCTTCCAACGCGAACGCGTCGAACACAAATAATGAAAACAACAAACTGGTAGCCGAAAATAATCAGAACAACTCGAAAAAGCTTCCGAAAACGGCCAGCGAAATGCCCTTGGCTGTCCTTTCCGGCATGCTTTTGTTGGGTTTTGGTGTTGGCCTTCGCCTCGCCACTCGTGCGCCAAGCAAAGGCTGAGGAAAGGTGACGTTCATGAAATCCGGGACAGGGCGGAAGGACCAAGGTGTTGCGCACTATCTCTGGATAGCGCTTCCTATCCTCTTGGGCTCTTGCCTCGCCGGTTCGTCTGTCCTGTCCGGATTTCAAATGGAGCAGCCGCAGCCACAAAACGTGATTCGATCCGAAGCCGATCTGGTTGTATTGCCCGTAACCGTCACCGATCACAAAGGCCGCTTCGTGTTTGGCCTCCAGCAACAGGATTTTCAGGTATATGAAGACGGACAGCCGCAAACCATCTCCGAATTCAACCACGGCGACGTGCCCGTGACCGCTGGCCTCGTCATCGATAGCAGCGGAAGCATGCACATGAATCGTCCGGAGGTTGCCGCTGCCGCCAAAGACTTTTTAAGTTCCAGTAATCCGCGTGACCAGGTGTTCGTCGTGAATTTCAATGAAAGGGTTTCATTGGGGCTGCCCCAAAACGTGCCGTTTACCGACAACGTCGCGCAGCTCGAGGCAGCCGTTTTTCGCGGGCCCTCCACAGGAATGACAGCTCTGTATGACGCCGTCGATGTCGCTTTGGAGCACTTGAATAATTCTCTCGAGAACAACAAGAAGGCGCTCATTATCATCAGCGACGGTGGCGACAACGCCAGTCACGAAGATTTTCGCCAGGTTCTCAACACTGCCCTGCACGAAAACGCAATCATCTACACCATTGGCATTCTCGATGAACAGGAAGCTGATGTTAGCCCTCGCGTTCTGCGCAAATTGGCCAAGGATACAGGCGGCCGTGCCTACTTTCCCACGTCGGCTGCTGTTTTGCCCGGCATCTGTCACGAGATAGCCACCGATCTGCGCGAGCAGTACACCATTGCCTATATACCTTCAGACAGGCGTGAGGATGGAACGTACCGCACGATCCGCGTCGCGGTGCACGCGCCTGGGAAAGGTTCCTTAACCGTGCGTACCCGAAAAGGATATTTTGCGCCCTCGAGCGCCGCGGAGACTCATGAACCCGCGCCGGCCCAATGAGCGAAGGAAAGCAAGGAAGAATCAGAAAAAGTCAGCAAGAAACAGTCAGGAAGAAAAATTGATGATCATCAAATCGGTCGTCCGTGCCTGCTCTTACGTTTTCTTTCTCGCAGGAGCGGCAATTCTCATAGGGTCCGGTCTCCTGCTCCTGCAGGCTCACGCACACCAGCGGCAGGCTATGCAACGGTTTGAACTGGACCGGCGAACGTCTGTGGCAGTTGCCGAATCACCACGGCCCGGCACAGTGACCTTCACCGAGCCGGTTGCAAAAAATGGATCGGTATTGGGCGAATTGGAAATTCCACGCCTTGGCATCGACACACTCATTTTCCAGGGTGACGACGCACAAATTCTCCGCTGGGGTACAGGGCACATTCCAGGCACCCCGCTGCCGAACTCGCCCCGCGGCAATGTCGGCCTCGCGGCCCATCGCGACAGCTATTTCCGGCCTCTCAGGAATATCCGCCACGATGACTTGATCGTCATCAAGACGCTTCGTGGCGTTCAGCACTACGCCGTGCAGTCCACTAAAATTGTCACGCCTGACGATGTAGGTGTCTTGGACAACACTGGGCACCGCGTCCTTACTCTGGTTACCTGCTATCCGTTCTACTACATTGGCTCGGCCCCAAAGCGATTCATCGTTCAGGCGCGCGCGATGGACTCTCCGCTATCCGATTCCGCCTACTGACACCGCAGTTCTTCACTGTTTGAATGATTCGATTTGAAACGGCTCTGCGCGAATCCCGTCCTTTCTCTCCTTCGCAAATGGCGGTGGTAATCAAACTCTCCGGAACGGCCGATGCTCTTACCATGAAAATTAAACAATCCCCGTGGAAGCCTGTTCTCGCAGAGCAATGAACCATCCGATGCCCTTGCCAACCAAACCTGCGGACCCGAAACCTCCTGTCGCAACGGGCGAACAGGTCTCTGACCCTGCCGCTTTCCTGGCGTCCATCGTCGAGTCCTCCGACGACGCCATATTTGCTGCGACTCTGGACGGCATCATCATGAGTTGGAACAAGGCAGCCGAAGAAATGTTCGGATACAGCGCCGAAAGCATGATCGGAAGGCCGGCTTTTCTTCTCGCGCCACCGAGCCGCATCCAGGAAATCGACAAAACTTTCGAGACGCTCCGCAGGGGAGAACGCGTGCAGCCCTACGAAACGGTTCGCATCCGAAAAGACGGAACGCAGATTGATGTCTCCGTAAAGCCGTCGTTGATTCGCATCAGTCCCGGTGAAGTCATCGGTGTCGCGGTGATCGCTCGTGATATCAGCGGGCAGAAGCGCACCCGCGACGCGATGGAAGCCGCGAACCAGATCAAAATGCACTTTCTCAACAATATGAGCCATGAAATTCGCACGCCCATGAATGGCATCCTGGGTATGACCGAACTCGTGCTCGAAACCGAGCTCGCACCGGAACAGCGCGAGAATCTCGGCCTGGTGAAAGTATCGGCCGAATCGCTGATTGCCGCGGTCGACGACATCTTGGACTTTTCCGAGATCGACTCCGGTAAATTCAAGCTCGAGTCCATTCCCTTCGATTTCCGCGAGAGTCTCGGCGAAACCATGAAGATGCTCGGCTTCCGCGCGCACAAGAAGGGATTGGAACTCGTCTACGATATTGCCGCCGATATTCCCGACGATCTCGTCGGCGATCCAGGTCGGCTTCGCCGCATCCTCTACAATCTTGTCGGCAACGCCATCAAGTTTACCGAACTGGGGGAAGTGCTGCTGCTTGTCGAAAAGCACGATACCCATCGGGATGGGATCGAGTTGCACTTTGCAGTAAAGGACACCGGCATCGGCATTCCACGCGAGCGTCAGCTTTCGATATTTGAGCCGTTCACCCAGGCCGACGGGTCCACCACGCGAACCTACACCGGCATTGGCTTGGGGCTGACCATCGCCAAGCGCCTCATCGAGCTGGCTGGAGGAAAAATCTGGTTGGAAAGTGAACTGGGCAAAGGCAGCAACTTCCACTTCACCACGCAGCTAAAAATCCCGGATAAACCGTTGCTGCACACAACTGCTCTTCATCTGGAACGCCTCCGTGGCCTCCCCATCCTCGTTGTCGACGACAATTCCCTCAACCGGCGCGTGTTGCGCGAAATTCTCAGCCATTGGGGCATGCGGGCCACCGATTCGCCCGATGGTCCAACAGCCCTCCAGGTCATGCGCGCGGCCAAGGATATAGGCCATCCTTTTGCCGTCGTGCTGGTCGACGGTCAGATGAAGGGTATGGACGGATTTTTACTCGCCGAGCAAATCAAGAACGATACGACACTCGTGGGCGCCACCGTGATGATGCTCACCTCGGTCGGTCACGTCGGCGACGCCGCCCGTTGCCGCGATCTGAAGATCTCCGCCTACCTTGTTAAGCCGGTTCGCCCCAGTGAACTGGTCGAAGCTATCAGTTTGGCTTTGGGCAACAACCCCTCCGGGCCGGCATGTGCTCTAGTAACAAGACACAGCCTGCGCGAAGCAAAGCACCATATGCCGCAACCCGGTGCTGAAACTGTTCCCACTGACGCTTCGTTGGACTAACTTCCAGCAATAACGCACGTTGCCGCAAAAATAAAAACCGCATTTCCGTACTGGAAAGCCCAAGAAGCCCCGGCTTGAGCTTCAGCAGTCGTGACTTGCTGCCACTCAGCTTTAGCTCTTATGTGGGAACGGAAACCTGGAATGGGAAACTGAGCCGCAGTTGCAGTGGAGAACTACCGGCCTGAATCGACTGCGGGCTTTAGGCTGGCTGGAGAATCGTTCTCGCTGGCACATCCGAATTGCGGCAGCTCGGCAAGCTTCTGCTGCGCTGTCGCGCTTTTGCGGCTTTGCGCCGCTTTCAGCAACACCACGGCTTGGCTGCAGCTCTTTGAAACCCCGGTGCCGCTCAAATAAAGTCCGGCGAGTTCCACTTCAGCGGCAGGATTGCCTTTCGCCACCGCTTGCCACAGCATCCGGATGCCTTTCGTCTGGTTCGCCGGGTCGTCCTGTTTCGTAAGCAGCTTTCGTGCGGTCGCTAGTTGATCCTCGGAATCTTCCGCGGGAACAATAGCCGCAGGCATTTCCGTGGTTTTCGCCGTTATTTCATCCTTCACGGAAGCTTTTGCCGGCAAACTCTTTGCTTCGGCCGGCATTTCGACGGCGCGGGGATGTTGCGTCACAGGCACTGCAGCTTCCGCAGCCGGAGCCACAGTTTGCGGTACCGGCACGGCAGCAGCCGTAGGTACGGGCACTGCGGAGGCTGCGGAGGAACCTGTCGCTTGCGTGGCATTGGTTATAGGCTGCGCGCTCAAAGACGCGTAGGGCGAGGCAGCAGCAACGGCGCTCACCGGTTCCGTTTTTCGTTCCGTCGCCGGCGCCACACTCGCCACCGGAGCGATATTCGTCGCTGCAGCCACAACAGCTCTTTCTCTCTGTGCCAGGTGCAAATCCAGTTTCGCCGTCCAGCCAAACGGCACGTGGTTGATCTTTGTAAACACAAACTTCGTTACATAGCCCTTGATGGTGTCCACTGAAAGAAGCTTGCGCTGCCCGTCGATGTTGTACCAAATTGTTGCCGCAACGAGTGTGGCCGCCACAACTGTGGTGGCGTTTGCCAGGAAATTCCACTTGCGCGGACGTTTCACTTCCAGGTCAGGGATCCCGATCCCCGCATGTATCTGCGATGGGAAGCTGTCCGGGATATCGAATCCGGGCGGTAATGGCTCGTCCGCACCCGCGGCTTCAGATGCCTCTTGCCCGAAGTAGGAGTGAATCAGTTCCCGCAGCTCCGAAGAAACTTGCGTGAATCGCAGGCCGCAGCGTTTTCCTGCCGCGTCCTTCCACATCAACTGTCCTGTCGCTTCAGACCGCCGGTTCGAGCGGTCTGCCAGCACGAAGCGAATCGACCGGCCTTCGTCGATGGGAGAAGCCGCCAGAAATCCCAGTCCTTCTTCCGAAAGATCCAATACGATGCCCTGATTGCCCTCCGGCAAGCGGATGGTCAAAAGCGGGTCGGGAGTTATGCGGGGACCGCGACGCGGCGTTTCCGGGTCGCCGGACTTAAAAAGGTTCGGAATCATCTTGAGTGCCATTGTTTTTCCACCGAAACTAGCAATGTAAACCAGCCATGCCAGCGGTGAGGCGGCAATGTAGGCGCAATGATTCCAGTTAGTTATCGTTGGGTACTAGGCGAAACCCTGGCAAACTCGGCGCGCCCTTCATGGACCGCGGAGCCTACTGGAGCAGCGCCCGCGGATTCTCTACCGTCATCCGGCGAAGTTCGGCTACGCCGAAGCCTGCGTCCAGCATCCGCTGCGCGAACATGGCAAAACCTTCTGCCACCGGCGGATTGATGGTCTGGCCCAGGTCGGTTGAAAGCACGCAGTGCTCCGGCCCTACCTTCCGAACCGATTCAATCACCGCTTCCCACGGCGCCTTGCCCGTGTGCATCGTGGTGAAGCAGTGCTCGATCAGTGCGCCCATTTTCGCCAGCTCTGCCTGCTCGTCCGCCGAAAGGTTTTGCGACGGGAATTCCGCGTGTGTCACCAGCACTTTTCGCGCGCCCATCTCCCGCGCAGCTTTCACCAGCGTGAAAATCTCCGTTCGCCCCAGGTGACCGGTGGCCAGAATCATGTCATGCTTCGCGATCAGCTCGATGCACCGGCGCGTCACAACTGAAACAGCGCCCTTGGCGTCCAGGACCGAAAGCGGCGGAGGCGCAATGCCCATCGCTGCCAGCTCGCGCTGAATCTTGGCCCAGAACGGCAGCTTCGTCGTTGGTCCGTCGACCCGTCCGGCCGTTTCGTTCGCGGCATCCACAGTCGGCATCCACACGATTTTGCAGCCGGACCTTCCCGCAAGTTCCACTGCCACCGGGTTGAGCCCACCTACCGAATGGTTCAGCGTCACCGCTCCAAACGCTTCGATTCCCGGCACGGCTCGGCAAACCACCTTCGCTCGCTCGGCCGTCGGAAAATAATGCGACTTCAGTACAAATCCGTTCAGCCCGCTCGCCAGAAACTCTTTCGCCAGGTCCACATCGTCGATCCGCCTCTCGATCACATCCGGCGCCACGTGTACTTGCAGATCGTAGGCTCCGTGCAGGCATTCCCACGCTGCTTCGCTAACCGCCTTAGTTGCCGCTGCGCCCCTCGAAATCTCGCTCATAGCTATTCCCCGTGGTTCCCGGATTTCCTGCCGCCGATTCTTGGTTCGACAAACCCGCCGATTAGACTTCACTCTCTGTCCGGGGTCAATCGATCGCGATACCATCAGCTCCGTATTGCCCGCCCGCGCATCTAGTCGTATTTCGGAAGGAGCGCGAAGACAAATGAAAAAGAAGCCTAAATCGAAGAGCCAGAAGCGCTGGGTAGCCAAGGTGAAAACCGATTCGACTCATCCCCCTCCGGGTCTTTTCACCAAGAGCGCGCCCACCATTGCCCGGGTGCTCGCTTCAAAGAAGGTTTCGCCCAAGGGACCCCAATCCGGAATGCGCATGTTGACGTACTTCATCAATAGAGGCGGTCGGGGATTGAGCGCTTCTCGCCGTGCCGTGCTCGAACGAGCCAAGTCCTTGTTATCCAAGCGTATTCACGGCTCTCGGGTCGCGCGCAAGAAGTCTCACGCGGCTTCCTGAGCCCCGAACGGCTCGACCGGCATCTTCCTTATGTGGCAACATCGGGTACGACTCGCGGGCACCGCAATGGGAGGGTCATCGTGGCAAAGGCAACATTTGCAGCGGGATGCTTTTGGGGCGTCGAGGACGCTTTTAGACAGCTAAAGGGAGTCATTTCAACCACGGTTGGTTATACCGGCGGGACCAAGGTCAATCCTACCTATAAAGACGTCTGTTCCGGCACCACAGGTCACGCCGAGGCCATAGACGTCGAATTTGACCCGGACCAGGTTTCCTATCTGGAGCTGCTGGCCACCTTTTGGAAGAGCCACGATCCAACCACCATGAACCGCCAAGGACCCGACATCGGCACCCAGTACCGTTCCGCCATCTTCTTCCACGATCCCGAGCAGGAGAAGGAGGCCCGTGATTCCAAGGCTATCTTGGAACAGCAGGGTGTCTTCCGGCGGCCCATCGTCACCCAGATTCTGCCCGCCGGTCCTTTTTACCGGGCCGAGGATTATCACCAGCAGTATTTCGAAAAGCAGGGTATACGGTCCTGCCACATGTAGCCCTGCGGCGCTGCCTTCACGCCTCAGGGAATTGACGGGAAGTGTAACCAGGCCATCCCTTTCCGTTGACGCCTGATTCTTTTGTCGTGTATTATCTGTAAGTTTTGGTGAAACGGGTAGCCCGTCTCCTGCATCAAATATTTTGTGCTGGCGGGCTCTGGGCGAGCAAGGCGCGGGCGACGACAGGCTGGAAAAAGATCCGAAGCAGGTTCGAAGGTCATTCGTGTTGTTCCGTCTAAACGCAACTGATCCAGGCACATGCCGTGGTGTCGTATTGCCGCGGCCGTTTGTATTTTAATTCTCAATTTTGTTCAAGTCTTTGGGGGAAAGCGTGACGGTTGCACTCGAGGAAAAATACGATCAAGTACGGCAACTCATCGCCATGGGCAAGGAGCGTGGCTACCTGCTCTACGATGAGGTTAATGACATTTTGCCTCCCGAAGTGCATTCCTCGGAGGAAATCGACGATTTGCTGTCGACCTTCGAGCGCTATGGCATCGACGTATACGAGGATTTGTCGAGTGCCAAGGCTGCTCTGGCGGCTTCGGACGGCGAAACCGGTCTCGAGATAAAAGATACCGAAGTCGTCGTCGAGAGCGGTGACGGTGATCTCGACCTTACTCCGGGCACTCTCGAAAAGACGAACGATCCCGTGCGCATGTACCTGCGCGAAATGGGCACCGTTCCGCTGCTCACCCGCGAAGGCGAAGTGGCTATCGCCAAGCGCATCGAGCGCGGCCAGCTTCTCGTTCTCAAGACCATCACTCGTGCTCCCCTCATTCTCAAGGAGCTCCTGCAGGTCGGCGAAGATCTGAAAAACGGTTCGCGCTCTATCAAGGAAATCGTCCAGTTCGACGACGAAGAGCTCACCGAAGAGAAAGTTGAAGCCAAGACCCGCGATACCCTCAAGCAAATCGACAAGGTCGCCAAGCTCTATCTAAACGCCATGAAGCAGGCGGCCAAGTTGGAAAAAATTCCACGCGCGAAGAAAAAGCCCTATCTCCACGGCCGTTACGAGCTTTCCCGCACCCGCGTCGAGATGTCCCGGCTTGTCCGCGAACTCGATTTCAATCCGCTTGAAAAGAAGCGCCTCATCGACAAGATTCACCAGACCGTCGAGCGTGTGTATTTCCTCGAGCGCGAAATCGTCAAGCTCGAGCGGCGCGTCGAAGCTTCCAAAGCTGAAGTTCAGGCCGAAGCTCGCAAGGATCTAAAGGCTCGCCGCACCGAGATGGAAGAGATTGAGCGCGCCACCGAAGTCAGCCCCGGCGAGCTCAAGCGCAACATCCAGGTGATTCTTCGAGGCGAAGCCGAAGCCGAGCAGGCGAAAAAAGAGCTGATCGAAGCGAACCTCCGCTTGGTCGTCTCCATCGCCAAAAAATACACCAACCGCGGCTTGCAGTTCCTTGACCTGATTCAGGAAGGCAATATCGGCCTGATGAAGGCCGTCGACAAGTTCGAATGGCGCCGGGGCTATAAATTCTCCACCTATGCCACTTGGTGGATCCGCCAGGCCATTACCCGCGCCATCGCCGACCAGGCCCGCACCATCCGCATCCCGGTGCACATGATCGAGACCATTAACAAGCTGGTCCGCACCCAGCGCCAGCTCGTGCAGGAGCTGGGCCGCGAGCCTACCTCGGAAGAAATCGCCAAGCGCATGGACATTCCTGTCGCCAAGGTGCGCAAGATTTTGAAAATCGCGCAGGAGCCCATCTCTCTCGAGACTCCCATCGGCGAGGAAGAAGATTCGCATCTCGGCGATTTCATCGAGGACAAGGCCGTCGTTTCGCCTTCGGACGCCGTGATCAACCTGAGCCTCAAGGAGCAAACCTCCTCGGTGCTCAAGACGCTCACGCCGCGCGAAGAAAAAGTCATCAAGATGCGTTTCGGACTTGATGATGGCAGCGAGCACACGCTCGAAGAAGTCGGCCAGTCCTTCGCCGTCACTCGCGAACGTATTCGCCAGATCGAAGCGAAAGCCCTTCGCAAGCTGCGCCACCCGTCGCGCTCGCGCAAGCTCCGCGCTTTCCTCGAAGGCTCCGCCAACGATTACTGACAAATCCGTTAAGGATTTGTCAGTCTGATGTAGCGGCGGGCTTAGCCATCTTCGCTGTCGCCGTCAGCGCGTTTTTACCTACGCCTCGCCAGTAGCACCGCCTCTCTTGTCATCCCGAGCCGCGTTTCACGCGATCCGATCAGGATCGCGCAGCGTGTCGAGGGATCTGTATTTTCGTTTTGCGTTGCGTTTTTGCGGTCGTAGCGGCGGGGTTTACATCAATGCTCGGGGCGCTACGCCCTGCCAGACACCGTCTGTCATCCCGAGCGAGCGAAGTGGGTTTCTTCGCGACGAGGCTCTGGGTAATAATCCGGCGCGAAGCGCCTACCGCTCGCGGTGAAGTTCCCGCGACTCTTTCCTCACGCTGCGCTCGCGCTTCTCGCTCCCAGCCCCACAAAATGCTCCGCGCGCCAGCGTGCGATCACTTCCTCCAATCCTTCGCGATAACTCGGATACCGCGGACTCCACCCGAAATCCTTTCGGAACAGTTCATTCGATGTCCGCGTTGAGCTCGTCATGAAGTCCACCGCCGCCGAGCCCGCCAGCAATCTCGCCACCCATACCGGCACGTGCCTTGGCTCCGGCGCGCCGAGCCGTTTCGCAAAATAGCGCAAGTAATCCGCCGCGACGACCGGCTCGTTATCCACTACGTGCCACAATCCGCTGCGCTGCGCTTCCGCGACCGTAACAAAAGCGTTCGCCGCATCATCCACATGAACCCACTCCCAGGTCGCATCGCCCTTTCCGATAATTGGCAGCTTCCGCCCCGCCAGATTTTCTCCAAAATAGCGCGTGTGCGCCGTATCCGCCGCATAGAACCATCCAAACCGCAAAATGCCCACGCCGAATCCGCTGCGCTTTCCCGCTTCGCCTGCAATGGTTTCCATGTCCGCCGCCGACTGCGTCACGAAATCCGTACGAAACGGCGAATCCTCATCGAACGGCCCTTGGTCCACGGGACGCGCCACCCAGGTAATGCTCTGCATCAGCATCATCTTCGCCTTCACATGCCCGGCGCACTCTGCCAATGCTCGTGTCCCTTCTCTTCGGATGCGATCGTTCATCTCCCAATCGCTCGCGCTTGGCTTGGCGCCCGTCGGAATCGAAGTAGCCGCGTGAATCATCACGTCGCATCCCTCCGCCGCCCGTGTTAGTGAATCGGAATGGAACAAGTCGCCCATGCGGCTCTCGCCGCCCAACGCATGAATCGTCGCTTCATTGTTCTGGTTGCGCGCTAGGCAGCGCACCACGTGCCCACGCTCGCGAAACTGTTTCACCAGCCTTCTTCCCAACACTCCGGTTGCTCCAGCAATAAACACCTTCACTCCGCACCTCCGGAAGAACGTTTCTCTCAAATTAGATGGCGTCTGGCTATAGCCCGCCGCCGGGTTTTGCAAAATTATGGCGGGCCTGCTTGGACTACTTTGCGCGCGCAACGATTCCGCGAAGTTTAGCCATTTGCTTGGGACGATTGCTCTTGCAGGATCACTTCGTGGAAAGTTCCACTCACGGGCACTTGCCGGTCGGGATTTTCGTGGTCGTAAAATACCGGGACGCTCATGCCCGCTTCCAGCTTCTGTGTGTAATCGGTTCCTACCTTTACATGCTTGCGTCCCGCGAAATCCTCGAATTCATATTTGATCGCCGCAGCGTTTCGGCTCCCAAACTTTTCCGTGACTTTCGCCGCCACCACCTCGCCATTCGCCAGCAGGTCCCGCTGCCTGTCGACCACGCGCCACTGCCACACCAGCATTAATAGCAGCAGCAGCCCGAATCCCGCCATGCCCCATTCGCGAAATCCAAAGTTCGCAAACGACCGTGCAACCATCCAGGCGCGAAATAGCTGCACCGCCATGATTCCGGCGAATATCAGCAACACCGTCAGCGTCATCGACAAATTGAATTTTCCTCTTCTCGACATGCGCAGCCGCCGTGGCGCCATCGTTCGCAGCAGCGCCTGGTATTGCGGACTCATCTCCTGCGCTGCGGAGTCCACGCTCGCTGCCCGTGCTTGCACCGCTTGTGCTGTCGGCGGAGGCAGTGCCAACAGTTTCTTCAGATTCCGCTTCGTTACCGCATAGCTCACCACCAGCGCGATCAGCGGGAACGTCAAAAACACGGCGATCAGCCATCTCTGGTCATGCGTGCGTGCGCCGCTGCGCGCAAAAAGCACCACCAGAATCAGCGTCATCGCGCCAAACGCGATGGGCACCATCCTCAAGTTCAGCCGCAGTTGCCGCTCGGTCTGATCCTTTTGCCATCCGCAATTCCCGCAATACCGCAGCTTCCCCGCGCTTACCGTGGGCGCCTTGCACATCGGGCATTCGAGCTTGCTCATACGCAATCTATACCGCAAAACTTCTCCGCTCGTCACCCGCCCGGCTATGATAGTTGTGTGATCCCAAGGCTTTCCGTCAACAATCTCCTCGTCGAGCTTCCCACTCGCCGCGGATGGGTGCGCCCGGTCAACGAAGTTTCCTTCTCACTCGCGCCGGGCGAGGCGCTGGGCATCGTCGGCGAATCCGGCTCGGGTAAAACGATTCTGTCTCTCGCACTGATGCGTCTCACCCCGCCCGGCGCTCGCGTCAAAGGCGAAGCGCTGCTCCAGTTGCATAGCCAACCGCAAGCCCCCGCGCAAAATCTTGTCGCTGCTTCGCCCGAACAAATTCGCGCTCTGCGCGGACGCGAAATCGCCATGATCTTTCAGGAACCTATGACCGCGCTCGATCCGGTCATGCGCATTGGCGCGCAGATCGCCGAAGCGATTCGCGTCCACGAGCCTCGCCTCAGCGACGCCGACATTCGCGCGCGCGTCCTGTGCTCGCTCGAACTCGCCGCAGTTCCCGATCCACCGCGCCGCGCCGAGCAATTTCCCCATCAGCTTTCCGGCGGCCTGCGCCAGCGCGTCATGATCGCCATGGCTCTCTCCGCCAATCCCGGCGTGCTCATTGCCGACGAGCCCACCACCGCGCTCGACGTCACCGTGCAGAAGCAGATTCTCGAATTGCTGCAAAACTTGCGGCGCGAACTCGATCTTTCTCTTCTCTTCATCACCCATGATCTCGGCGTCGTCGCGCAAATCGCCGATCGCGTCGCCGTCATGTACGCCGGCCGTGTCGTCGAGGAAGGTCCGGTCGCCGATGTCCTGCATAACCCGCGCCATCCTTACACCGAGGGTTTGTTGCGCGCCGCGCCTCGCCTCGAAGCCGCAAAGCTCGTGCCCATTCCCGGCTCGGTGCCGTCTCTTGATTCGCTTCCGCCCGGATGCGCTTTCGCCCCGCGCTGCTCGAAGCACATTCCCCAGTGCGATTCAGCCGTTCCGTCGCTGCTCGCCGCCAACGGCACCGGCGAGAACCATCGCGCCCGCTGCATTCTCGTGGCTCAAAGTGAAAAGAAATGACCTGCCACCGCCAAACCTCTCGCCGGTCTTTCGTAGCCGCGCGTTTTAGCGCGCCATCTTCACTCGTGGGCGGGTCGCCGCAATGACGAAAGCCGAAAACATCCTCACCGTTCGCGATCTTCGCAAATCGTTTCCCGTCGCCAGCACTGCTTTCACTACTTCAAAGCGGCGCGTCACCGTTGTCGATGGTGTCAGCTTCACCGTCGCGCGCGGCGAAACCCTCGGCGTCGTTGGCGAATCCGGCTGCGGCAAAACCACCCTCGCTCGCATGTTGCTCCGGCTGACCGAGCCTGACTCCGGCGAAATTTTGTTTCGCAACGAAAATTGGCTGCGCGCTCGTGGCTCCGAACTGCAATCCCTGCGCCGTCGCATGCAGATGGTTTTTCAGGATCCCGTCGCCTCGCTCAATCCTCGTATGAAAGTTGGCGCCATCGTCGCAGAGCCACTCGAGATTCACGAACCAAGCCTCTCGCGCGACGAGCGCCGCAAACGCGTCTCCGAAATCCTTCACGCCGTCGGCCTCGGCGGCGAAGAACTTCTCGGCCGCTACCCGCACGAATTCTCCGGCGGACAGCGCCAGCGCATCGGCATCGCCCGCGCGCTGATCCTGCGCCCGGAAATCGTCATCGCCGACGAGCCTGTCTCTGCGCTCGACGTTTCCGTCGGCGCGCAAATCCTCGAGTTGCTCACGCGCCTCCAGCGCGAATTCTCGCTGACTCTCATCCTTATCTCGCACAGCCTTCCCGTTGTCGCCCAGCTCGCCACCACCGTCGCGGTGATGCAATCCGGCCGCTTCGTCGAGTCCGGCCCGGTCGAAAAAGTCCTGCGCACTCCCGAACATCCCTACACCCAAGCCCTTCTCGCCGCCGTCCCCGAAATCCCCGCCTAAGTTTTTCGGCCGTTAAAACAAAATGTCGAAGTAAAGAGCCTAGGGCCGTCTTTCTCTAGCCACTCGCCACTACCCACTGCGTTTCGCTACACTCCTTCGGATGCCTTTTCGCTTCGAACTTCTCGCCACCGATCCCACCGGCGCGCGTCTCGGCCGCCTCACCACTCCCCACGGCGTGATCGAAACGCCCATCTTTATGCCCGTTGGCACCGGTGCCACGGTAAAGGGACAAACGCAGGACGATCTCGAAACCCTCGGCGCGCAAATCCTTCTCGGCAACACCTACCATCTCTATCTCCGGCCCGGCCACGAGCTCATTCGCTCCATGGGTGGCCTGCACAAGTTCATGTCCTGGCCGCGTCCGATCCTTACCGACTCCGGCGGCTTCCAGGTCTTCAGTCTCAGCGAGTTGCGCAAGATCAACGACGAGGGCGTTACCTTCCGATCCCATCTCGATGGCTCCCAACATTTTCTTTCGCCCGAAAAAGCCATGGAGATCGAAATCGCTCTCGGCGCCGACATCATGATGGTCCTCGACGAGTGCATCGAAGCTCCTGCTGATGAATCCACGACGCGTGCCGCCGCCACACGCACGCTGGCCTGGGCGCGCCGCTGCCGCGACTACTTCGCCGCCCATGGCGATCCCGAAAAGCAGGCCCTGTTCGGCATCGTGCAAGGCGGCACGCACGCTGCGCTCCGCTGCGACAACGCCCGCGCCCTCGTCGATCTCGATTTCCCCGGTTACGGAATTGGTGGACTTGCCGTCGGCGAAACTCACGAGCTCACCTGCGAAATGACGCACGTCGTAAATTCGCAGCTTCCAAAAAACAAACCGCGCTATCTCATGGGTGTCGGCAAACCCGAACAGATTCTTGACTACGTCGCACTCGGCATCGACATGATGGACTGCGTTCTGCCCACGCGCAGCGCTCGCCACGGCTATCTTTATTCTTCCGAAGGGCATCTAATTATCAGAAACAAGCAGTACGCGCGCGATCCTCGGCCAATCGATGAAAATTGTTCCTGTGCCGTTTGCCGCCGGTATTCCCGCGCCTATTTGCGTCATTTGTATGCAACCGGAGAGTTTCTCGCCATCATCCTGAACACCCATCACAACCTGCACTTTTACCTTGACATGATGGGTAAAATTCGCGAGGCTATCCGTTTTGGAAAGCTCGAGAGATTCCGCTCTGACCTTCAGGCACGCTTCACAACGCAAAAATAATGGCGTTAGCCACCAGGGCGGGTAGAATCTTCGAACGGCAATCCGAAGTATCCGGCGAAACGGCTAGAACCATCCGTGGAATGGTTCGCTCCCGATAGCGGGAAAGGCAAATGAAGCATGTCTCTGAGTATGGCTCCCAGCCAGTTGATCCTCGCCCTGCAAACAGCATCGCAGCCGGGTGGTATTGCGCTCTTTCTTCCGCTGATCTTGATCATGGTCATCTTTTATTTCCTGATGATCATGCCCGCGCAGCGGCGGCAGAAAAAAGTTCAGCAGATGCTGAAGGACTTAAAAAACGGAGACAAAGTCATCACCAATGGCGGCATCTATGGCACCATCGTCGGCCTCGAGACGACGCCGTGCAGCTCCGCATTGCCGAGCAAGTGAAAGTCAAGGTGTCCCGCAGCGCCATTGCCGGACTTCAGACCGAAGAGAAAGAGAGTTAGCCGGTCTCATGGCATCGCAGCTTAGATGGAAATTCATTTTTATCCTCATCGTCATTCTGGCCTGTCTCATCGGCCTGATCGGCATTCCCGTCCCCACCTCATTCGGCCAGGTGAAGCAGAATCTCGCCGATCGCATCAAGCTTGGATTGGACCTCAAGGGCGGCAGCAACCTCGTTCTGCAAGTGCAGGTCGAAGAAGCCATCGGACAGCGCTGCGACGAAGCTGTCGACCAGCTCAAGAAGGTGTTGCACGATAAAAACGTCAATTTCGGCGAAATCCGCCGCGTCGACGATACTCACATTCTCGTGCGCAATGTCGATCCGGCCACTTCCGGCACTTTCCGCGATCTGGTCGACCAGCAATTCACCGATTGGACCAGCGCTCCCGCAGCGGGCGAAAACAACGGCTATCTGCTGACCATGAAGGCTTCGGTCGTGCAGGACCTTCGCACCGAAACCATGGATCAGGCGCTTGAAACCATTACCCGCCGCATCAATGCTCTTGGTCTTACCGAGCCGACCATCGCTTTCACCGGCCGCGGCGACAATGAAATTCTCGTCCAGCTTCCCGGCGAAGGCGATCCCACCCGCGCCAAGTCCGTGATTCAGGCCGGCGGCCAGTTGCAGCTCAAGCTCCTCGCCGACGAAACCACGTATCCTTCGCAAGCGGCCGCGCTCGCAGCGCACGGTGGCATTCTGCCGGCCGGCACAGAAATCGTTTCCGGCAAGTCGGAAAGCACCACTCCCGGGCAAACTCCTCAGCAGGTTTATTACATTTTGAATCGCGCTCCCATCGTCACCGGACAAGACCTGCGCGGCGCCACCCCTGAGCCCAGCACCAGCAATCCCGGCCAATATGACGTGGAGTTCACGCTTTCGACCTCTGCCGCGGCCCGGTTCGGGCCCTTTACCGAATCGAATGTCGGCCACCGCATGGCCATCGTGCTCGACAATCAGGTTTACACTGCGCCCGTGATTAACAGCCGCATCGAAGACCGCGGCGAAATCACCGGCAATTTCACCCAGGAATCCGCGCAGGATTTGGCTCTGGTCTTGAAAGCTGGCGCGTTGCCCGCTTCCATCAAGTACCTCGAAGAGCGCACCGTTGGTCCCTCGCTCGGTGCGGACTCCATCCGTGAAGGCGTGCGCGCTTCGGTTGGCAGCATCATCGTCGTCATGATCTTTCTTTTGATCTATTACCGCCTAAGCGGTGTCAATGCTGTTGTGGCCCTAACGTTGAACTTGATCATCCTGGTCGCTTTCATGGCCTATGCTGGCGCGGTGCTCACTCTGCCCGGTATCGCCGGCGTCATCTTGACCATCGGCATGGGCGTTGACTCCAACGTTCTCGTCTTCGAGCGCATCCGTGAAGAGTTGCGCAACGGAAAAGCGCCGGCCACCGCCGTCGACGTCGGCTTCGACCGCGCTTTCCTCACCATCATCGACACGCACGTGACCACCGTCGTTTCGGCCATCTTTCTCTTTCTCTTCGGTACTGGACCGGTTCGCGGCTTCGCCGTCACCTTGGTCATTGGCTTGATTGCCAACGTGTTTACTTCGATTTACGTGTCGCGCGCCATTTTCGATTGGCACTTGTCGCGTATGGATCGGCAGGCGGAACTCAGCATTTAAGGATCTAGAACTAGTACCAAGCACCCCGATGTGCTCAAAAAAATCTTAGATGCGACTTCGTTCCTTCCGGGCACAAACTCGGCAGATACGGTGTCCAAGTAAGACGGATAGGACCCTGCATGGAATTCTTTCAAAGCGTCAACGTCGACTGGATGAAGCTATACGAAGTACTTCGTCGCTCTTTCTCTCACGCTGCTCGCCGTCGGCTGGATCTCCATCGCCCGCCACGGCGGCCTCGACTACGGCATCGACTTCCGCGGCGGCACCTTGGTCTATGTCCGCTTCGCCAGCCAGCCTCCTGTCCAGAAAATTCGCCAAGGTCTGGCCGCTGCCGGGCTTCCCAACAGCACCATTCAGCAGATCAGCGATTTGTCCGATCCCACCTCCAAAAACGACGTGGTCATCGGTCTCGAGCAGCAAGGCACCGGCGATCAAGCTCTCGACACGGGCAAGCAAACCATCATCGACGTACTGCACAAGACCTTCGGTGGCGATACCAGCGGCAAGCCCGATTTCAATTCCGTTTCCGCCTCGGCTCTGGCCGCCTACCTCACTCAGAAAGATCCTCTTGCTCTTGGCGTCACCGGCGGTGATCGCTACAACCAACTCGCGCAGCGCCTCGTCGATGCGCGCGACAAGGAGCACGGCGGAATCGTCACGAACTTTGACCAGCTCAAGAACGTGGACGGCGTGAATTCAAACGTCGTCTCCGTCCTCAATGGCGGCTTCGGGCTCGCCGACTTTACCATTCGCAACGTCGACATCGTCGGCCCCAAGGTCGGAGCCCAGTTGCGCCGCCAGGCCATGCTCGCAACTCTCTATGCTTTGGCTGGGCATGTTGGTATATATTGCCTTCCGCTTTGAATGGGTTTATGGCGCCGCGGCTGTGATCGCCGTTTTTCATGATGTGCTGATCACCCTCGGATTCTTCTCGCTCTTCCATTACGAAATTTCGCTGACGGTTATTGCGGCTTTGTTGACTCTGGTTGGATATTCGATGAACGACACTATCGTGATCTTCGATCGCGTCCGCGAGAACTCGCGTCTCATGCGCCGCGAGTCGCTCACCGAGATCGTCAACAAGTCCATCAACCAGACTCTTTCGCGCACCATCCTTACCAGCGGTCTCACCTTCCTCACCGTACTAGTTCTCTTCCTCATGGGCGGAGAGGTTCTCCGTGCTTTCTCCTTTGCCATGGTGGTGGGAGTTGTGGTAGGAACGTACTCCAGTTTTGGCATCGCTGCACCGATTGTTGTCTTTTGGAATAAGCATTGGGGCCAGGGCACGACCCCTGCCAAGAGTATCCCAAGTACCAGCAGTGTTCGTTCAGGTTCCGCCGCAGAAAAGCGCGTTCCGGCGACCGCAAGGAGGTAGCTATGTTCGATCAACTCGTAGTTTCGGGCGAAATGGAAAAGACCCACAAGCCCTGGGCGGTGACCATCTCAGCCATCGTTCAGACTCTCATTCTCGGTGTGTTCATCCTCATTCCCTTGATCTACACCGAGGCTTTGCCCAAGGGCATGCTGAATACCTTCCTTGTGGCGCCCGCGCCGCCGCCACCGCCTCCTCCACCTCAGCCGATTGTTAAGGCCGTGAAGGCGCCGAAGATTATCAACATCCAGAAAATGACTGCGCCCACGGTCATTCCCAAGAACATTGCCGTGGTCAAGGACGAAGCTCCCGTTATCTACACCAACAGCGGCGATGGCGTTGCTGGCGGTACCGGTAACGTGCTCGGGGGTCTCATCGGCAGCGGTCCTGCCGGTCCTCCGCCTCCTCCTAAGCCCGCCGCTCCTTCGCGTATCCGCGTCGGAGGCAACGTGGAAGCCGCTTCTCTCATCAATAAAGTTACGCCGATTTATCCTCCGATCGCGAAGACGGCGCACGTTTCCGGCACGGTGGTCCTCCACGCAATTATCTCCAAGGACGGATCCATTCAGGAGTTGCAGTACGTCTCCGGTCCCCCGCTGCTCATGAAGTCGGCCATGGACGCCGTGAAGGAATGGCGCTATCGCCCGACCATGCTCAACGGCGACCCGGTCGAAGTGGATACCACCATCGATGTGGTCTTCACTCTGGGCTAAAAAAGTTCAGTTAGCTTTTTGCAGTCGGTTTTTTTCGGTGCAGCAATCGTAGGACGGCTCGCCCTCTCAGCGGAGTGGCGGGCCGGGCGGGGCAGGGAATAGGCGACCGGCAAAATCCAAATGCCGTGCTCGTGGTGTCAAACGGAGGAGGAGTAAATTTATGTTGGCAGCTTTACTATGATGTTGCAGGAACAGCAGGTCGGCTGGGATTTGGTCACCATGTGGCACAACATGGGCATCCCTGCCAAGACGGTCGTAGCGATTCTCTTCGTGATGTCCGCCTGGTCGGTGGGTATCATGATCGACCGCGCCCTGATGTACAGCGCGGCTCGCAAGCAGTCTCGTGTATTCGTTCAGCAGGTCGCTGGCGCGCTGAAGGACAACAAGCTCGACGAAGCCATCTCCATCGCCGAGCGCAACAAGAAGAGCCATATCGCCAAGGTCGTCGCCACCGGCCTCTCCGAGTTCCAGGCCGCTTCGTCCCAAGTCAACGATGAGGAAGTCATCGAAGCTGCCAAGCGCGGTCTCGAACGCTCGGTCGCCATCGTTCATGCCGAAATGAAGCGCGGTCTCTCCGGTCTCGCCACCATCGGTTCCACCGCCCCCTTCGTCGGCTTGTTCGGCACCGTTATGGGCATCATCAACGCGTTCAAAGGCATTTCGCAGCAGAAAGTCACCGGGTTGTCCGCGGTCGCCGGCGGTATTTCCGAAGCGCTGGTTACCACTGCTCTCGGTCTTCTGGTTGCCGTGCCGGCTGTGTGGACCTTCAACTACTTCACCAATCGCGTTGAAGCCTTTGACGTCGAGATGGACAACTCCTCCATGGAGTTGATCAACTACTTCATTACTCGGCGAGCTGGCGGAAAGAAGTAACACCATGGCACTCAAAGTACACGCAGCTCCCGTGATGGCTTCGCCAAACGTTATTCCTATGGCGGACATCATGCTGGTCTTGCTGATCATCTTCATGGTGATCACGCCCATGTTGCAGAAGGGCGTTACGGTCGACATGGCCAAGGCGCAAAACGCCCATGACATGCAGGCCGCCGACAAGGATGACGCTGTCATCATTGCCATCACCCGCGACGGCAAGACCTTTCTCGGTAATCGGGAAGTCGGCCTTGAGGAAATCACCAACGACGTAAAGGACCTCATTTCCGACCGGCTCGATAAGACCGTTTACATCCGCTCCGACGCGCGCGCCAAGTATGGCGACGTGGTCAAGGCGGTTGACGAAGTTCGTTCCGCCGGCGTGGATAACCTCGGGCTTTTGACTCAAAAGATTCAGACCAACAAGCCCGCGCCTCCTCCGCCGGGGCAATAAGAAAAAGGAGTATTCCTATGGGAATGTCAGTTGGTGGCAGCCAGGGTGGGCCGGTTTCCGAGCCCAACATCGTTCCGCTGATCGACGTGCTTCTGGTGCTGATCATCATCTTCATGGTCATCACCCCGAAGACGCCTTCCGGCCTCGATGCTCTGGTTCCTCAGCCGCCTCCGCCGAACCAGAAGCAAGAGCCCGATGACAACAAGACCATCGTCGTGCAGGTTGCCCCGAACGGCAAATTGAAGATCAATCAGGACGACACCACTTGGGAGCAGCTCGGCCCTCGCCTGAATGACATCTTCAAGCAGCGCGCCGACAAGGTTGCTTTCGTCAAGGGCAAGCGATGACGTCGAATTCGGCGAAGTCGCCCAAGCCATTGACATCATGCGCGGCTCAGGCATCGATCACGTCGGTCTGATCACCGCCAAGATCGAAGCCGGTCAGTAGTTGCAGGGCTTCGAAGTTTCGTTGTACTGTGCCGCCGGGCTTGAGCCCTCTCAAGTCCGGCTTAGCCGCTAATTAAGGAGAGTAGGATGCAGCGCAAGCTTCATATCGGTACCATTTTGGCTATCGCGGCAGTCTCGTTCGGCATCGGCGGCTGCGCGAAGCTCAAGGCTCGCGACCTTCTCAATAAAGGCGTCAATGCTTATAAGGGCGCTCAGTTCGATGTCGCCATCGAGGATTTCAAGCAGGCCAAGGACCTCGATCCGACTCTCACCAACGCCCAGCTCTATCTCGCCACCGCGTACGCCAGCCAATATATTCCCGGTGCCCCTTCTCAGGACAATGTCCGCAACGGCGAGCAGGCCATCACCGAATTCAAGGCCATTCTCGATAAGGATCCCAACAATCTTTCCGCCCTCGATGGCATTGGTTCCATTCTCTACAACATGGCCGGCACTCCTTTCGATGAGGCCAAGATGGAGGAGTCCAAGACCTATCACGAGAAGCACATCTCGCTGAAGAACGACGATCCCGAGCCCTACTACTGGGTCGGTGTCATCGATTGGACGCTCGCTTATCGTGGTAACAAGGACGCTCGCGAGGAATTCAACAGCACCGCCAAGAAGACCATCAAGGACAGCGATCCGATGCCGCCGCAACTGGCCACTCAGTTCGCTTCCAAGTTCGGTCAGACCATCGATCAGGGCATCACCAATCTGCAGAAGGCCATCGAACTCAAGCCCGATTATGACGACGCCATGGCCTATCTGAACCTCCTCTATCGCCAGAAGGCCGACACGGAGACCTCCGCTCAGGCTCGCGACACCGACCTGAAGAACGCCGACGATCTGGTCGACAAGGTCAAGGCCATCAAGCAGAAGAAAATGGAGAATCCGCAACAGCCCACTTCCTAGTGGCTTGGCAGCGGCTCGCTTCACTTTTGGCTTGTTATGAAGTTCATCCGGCGGATCGCTCTTGCGATCCGCCTTTTTCTTTTGTCCTCCGATTTCGCAGCCGCGATCTTGCGGCCGTCTTCACTTGATCCGCCTTTTCTTTTTTCGCGGCTCTCTTTGATCTTCAATTTTCGCCCGTCATTCTGAGCGCGGCGAAGAATCCCTCTTCGCTGTTGGGTTTAGGCGACCCGTCTCTTTCAGCCTCTTATCCTACTGTCATTTCGAAATAAATCGGCGCGAAGCGCCTTCCGCTCGCGGTGCTTGGCGATCCGGTTAGGATCGCGACGAAAAAAGACCGCGAGCCTTGCCTCCGCCCACGGTTTTTTACCGGTGCACCGCCTCGGTTTGTGGCGTTGTGGAAAGGGAGCCTCGTCTTTCGCTGGCCATATCGAGAACCACACGTCCATTCACCTTTCCCTTTTTCATCCGGTCAAAGACCTCGTTAATCGACGAAAGCGGTTGTATCTCAATCGTCGCTCTCACCTTCCCTTCCGCCGCGAACGAGAGCGCTTCCTCAAGGTCCCGGCGCGTCCCTACGATCGACCCGCGTAATGTGTAGCCGTTCAAAACCACATCGAAAATGGACACCGGAAATTCCCCCGCTGGTAATCCGTTTAGAACGCATGTCCCACCCCGCCGCAGCATCCCCATGGCCTGCTTGAATGCGATCGGGGACACCGCCGTTACCAGTACGCCGTGTGCTCCTCCAATCTGCTTCTGAATTTCATGCGCCGGGTTCTGTGTTGTCGCATCGATGGTGATCTCCGCACCCACTTGCCGCGCCAATGCCATTTTTTCCGGCCCCAAGTCCACGGCCGCCACATGCAAACCCATTGCCTTGGCGTATTGAATCGCAATGTGTCCCAGCCCCCCGGCCCCAGAAATCACTACCCACTCGCCTGGCCTCGCTCCAGTCTGTCGCAACCCCTTATAGGTGGTCACACCCGCGCAAAGAATCGGTCCGGCATCGACGAAGGAAAGCTTCGGTGGTATGCGTCCTAGGTAGTCTGCTTGACCCAGAGCGTATTCTGCGAAACTGCCATTCACCGAATACCCGGAATTTTTCTGTTCCGCGCACAGCGTCTCCCATCCGGACAAGCAATATTCGCAGTGCCCGCACGCGCTGTGCAGCCACGCGATTCCCACCCGATCCCCCTCCTTCAAATACGACACCCCCGGTCCCAAAGCGGCAACCTCGCCTGCGCCCTCGTGTCCCGGCACGAACGGGAGTGTCGGCTTTATCGGCCAATCTCCCTCAACCGCATGCAAGTCGGTATGGCACACTCCGGTCGCGATTACTTTCACCAGCGCCTGACCCGGCCCCGGACGCGGAATCTCCATTTCTCGTATCGAGAGTGGACCCCCGAAGTGCTCCACCACTGCTGCCCGCATAGTTTTGGCCCCCATAGACCTGTCCTCCTCGGAATTTGTGGATTGCGAACCTTCGCTACCCACCTGTATCGGTCGCTCTGCGCGGCGTCGTTAGGTAGCGGAAGTCTTCGGAATGGAGCAGAAGTGAGTTCGACTACAGCTCATGTTCAGCAGGTTGTAACCCCTCTCGGGAATGCTTCCCTTTGGCGCATTCTCCTTTCGTTCAGATACCCTCCCCAAAGTTGCACGGAGACGAAAAAAGGATATGATAGTGCCTCATCGGCACCCCATCGTATCGCTTCGACGCATGCAAACACGTTTTGCGCGCGTCTAAAATGAGCGGGCTGTTTGTAGGCCGCAAAGACTCGGCGCGGGATTTCCCGCGCCTGTTCGTGTTGCGAGCCATTGGAATTTCATGCATTGAACTAAGGAGGAATTCTAGCTATGAACCGTCTCAGCAACCCAGGGCTGCGTATCCTCGCCGGCTGCTTCTTCGTCTCTTTTCTCGCGATTCAATTCGCTGCGCCGGTCGGCGCCGCCGGCAATTTCGTCAAGCAGGTCATGGATCATCAATCTGCGGTCACCTGGATCACCTACAAGACTCCTACCATCCCGCCAGACGTCTGCAATCTTCTCGACGTTTGCGCTGGTCCCGCGGCCAAAGTTGCCGCGTTGCCGCCCGCCACCATCAGTGGGCACAAGGTCGGCCGTGCGCTTTTCCTCACCCAGACCACCAAGAAGCAGTCCGCCATTCTCTTGGAACATCAGGTCCCCGGCCGCGAAGTCTACTTTTTCCTTCTCGGCCCTGACGGCAGTGTCCAAAAAACCGCCTATTATGAGGAAGGGAAGTCGTTCCTGGTCATTGCCAACTCCCTTGGGCAATCGGTGCTCAATGCCGACATGAAGGATTGGAGCGTCTGGGCCGATAAGCTCGGCACCGCCAAGCCCGCAGCCGACAAGGGCAACTAAGCGCGATCGCCTGCGATGAACCAGTCCCGCTAAGGGGCGGCATGACGTAGCCCACTGCGCCCGATTTGCGCTGCCGTGTGCGCAAATCTCCGGGGCGCGGTGGGAAAAGTAACGGTGCGTCAGCGCGTCACCGCTCGCGGTGGAGTTCCCGCGAGCTTTCTCATCGAATTTGTAGCCTTGCTGCTTCAGCGACTCGCGGCTCTCAATCCGCAATCCCAACTCCGGCTTCGACCTTCCATACTAGCCGCCGGCAAAAACCGTCCCCAAAATCGTACATTTGCCGGAATTTGGCGTCCGCATTTGGAAACTTTTTCTCCCCTGTTCCGTTTCCGCTCCTCGTAAGTCACTGATTGCGTTGTTGTTCCAGTACTGCAAGATTGGCTCCCGGTGTGCCATACTCTCGCTGGGGAAGCTCGAGTTCGTGTCAGCCAAAGTTCACATCCATCGGAAGCTTTTAGCCGCCGGCATCAGCATCGTTCTGGCACTCGCGGCGGTCATTCCAGCCGTGGGCCAGCAGCAGCCAAACGGCCCGCTTACCGACCAGGATGTTCTGCAAATGGTCAAAGCCGGCTTCGACGACACCACCATCCTTCGCTACATCCGTGAGAACGACGTTGATTTCGATCTTTCCATCAATGCCATGGTCGCGCTGAAGAACGCCGGCGTCAGCCAGTCTCTCATTCAGGCCATGCTTTCCATCGAAGTCTCCAAGAAGGAAATTGGCATTGACGCCGCTCTCGCCGCCATCTCCGCCACCGCTTCCGGCTCTCGCGACGACATGCACGTTTTCGCTCTGCAGGCCGGCAAGCTCATCCCCATGGACGCGGAAATTGTGAACTGGAAAAGCAGTCCCTTCCGCAACGTGGCCAGTTTCGGTTTTGACCGCGGCCCGCTCACCGCCAGCATCGCCGGCCCGCACGCCGATCTCGTTGGCCGCTGGCCTCCTATGAACATGGTCCCGGTGGACATGGCCTTTTACATCCTCACGCCCAAGGGCGCGTCCGCCTCCGATTTTCAACTCTTGCACCTCACCGAGCGTAACGATCGCCGCGAATTCCGCACCGTCCCTACCGACCGCGCGCATGGCTGGGGCAGCGTCGAGCACACCGTTCCGTTCACTTTGGAAAATCTCGCGCCGCGCGTCTACAAAGTCACTTTGCCGAATCTGAACGTCGGCGAATATGGATTGCTCGCGCCCATCACCGAAGTCCGCGCCAATCCTCCATCTCAGGGCCGCATCTACACCTTCCGCCTCGTCGAATAACCCTCAAGAAGCGCGATAGTCAGACCTGGAACAAATTGCTGCACAAAGAACTGCTATTCACGTGGATGCTCGGCAGAGAACCTATCGCGTCGGATAGGGAGTGCCCACCGGGCACTTGTCCGCTAAGTGCGTTTGGCCGATTACGTGGAAGCGGCGCGAGACTTTGCGGCTGGTAGAAAATAGTTCCGGCAGGCCCGCTCTACTGTCGCGGCAGTCAGGCGCGGCTCACCGGCCATATAGGCCGCGGCCCAGACGATCTGATTGATCAGATCGCGCGCGTAGCACTGCGCAAGAGGCTGCTTCATTTCCTGGGTGATAACCCGGATCGCGTGCTGCGCAATCGCGTCGTCGCAGTCCAGCAGGCGAGTCTCGCATTCATTCCGGAAGATTTCGACGAATTGGGCTGGGGTGGCGTAGTCGATTTTGATCTTGTTGGGGATCCTGCGCAGAAACGCCTCGTCGGCCAGTTCGCCCGGATCGAGATTGGTGGCAAATACCACGATCATCTCGAAGGGAATCTCGAATTTCTTGCCTCCGGGCAGCGTGAGAAAGTCCACACGGCGATCGAGCGGCGTCATCCATCGATTGAGTAGTTCACTGGGCCGCATTCGCTGGCGTCCAAAGTCGTCCATCACCAGAACGCCGGTATTCGCTTTCATCTGGAGTGGCGCCGTAAAGTAGTGGCTAAGCTCGTTGTATTGCAAGTCGAGCATTTCGGCGGAAAGCTCGCCGCCCGCGGTGACTCGCGGGCGCTGGCACAGCACCCATCGCCTGTCCGAGTCGTCCGAAGCAGTCTCCCGGGATGGCCGGTGAACGCTGGGATCGAATACCACGATGATCTGATCTTCTACTTCCACCGCGTACGGAATCCATACCTGGTCGCTGAAAATCGCGGGAAGGCTGACCGCCAGGCTCGTCTTTCCCGTTCCCGCAGGACCATGCAGGAAAATCGAAGTCCCGGACACCAGCGCGGTTCCCAGCCGGTAAAGTAGATCGTCGTCGAGCACCAGCGGATAAAACGCACGAATCAAATCTTGCCTGGAAATGCGCGTCTGCTGAACGCCTTTCGCCCGCACCCGCATCGTGTAATCCATTAAAGATACGGGGGCCGGGCCTGCGTATTGACTCAACCGGAGCAGATCGAAGGCGCGAGACTTTCCTTGCGACGTCAGCGTAATCCGATGGCTGCCGCCGGACATTCCCTTTACTTCGCATAGCTGTTCCTTGCGGAAGGAATTGAAAATTTCCTCGACCACGCCCAAGCTCAGACACATCCGGTTCCCAAGATCCACCAGCGACATTTCGCCATTCACGAAAAGAATCTTGAGGGCCAGGTCTTCGAGCAGGCTCCGAGACACACCCGTGGCTTTCACATCCTGCGGAACGCCTAGGGAAATTTCCCCCATGTTAACTACCCTCAGTCCGGTAATTGCGCCGGGGCGGAAGCGGTGCGTAAGCACCGCGGTTCGTTCACATAATGTCACAATAGGGCCCGGCTGAATTGGCTTTTCGATCATCAGTTGGAGATTGGTTTCAGCCGTGCTCACGTTACCCGTCCGATCTGGGCCACGATTTCATTCCCGAATTCCAAAGTTGCCGATACCATGCTTGACGAGACAGTGTGGGAATACCGGACATCTTTTAGCGCGTGTTTTCGCTGGTGCATAGGATGGGCTCCCTCCTTGGGGCTGAGAGCCTACTGCACGGGTGTTGGGTAATTCAGCTCTCCGATGACGCCAAAACCCTCACCGAAGAAACCACACGAACTCTGAATGGCGGAAAGAAGCAAGTCATCACCATCCGATTTCATCGCGCCAAAGGCGAGGGTCCGGGTCTTGCCGGGATTTGGCAGGCTGACTCTTACCACAGCACGGTTCCCGCGCAATGGAAATACTCGATGATGGGCGATCAATTGATGATGGTCGATAGCACCGGCGTCACTCTCATGCTCTCGCCGAACGGCAAGCCAACCGAAGTAAAGGGACCCGCTGTGATTTCGGGAACCATGGCGGCGCTCAAGCCAGTCAGCTCCGACAAGCTGGAGATGGCCCAAAGCCGGCAAGGTGTGACCACGGCTAAAGTCACGTTCACCTTGTCGGACGGCGGGAAAGTGTTAACGCTCAGCGCCGTGAATCTTGCGCCAAATGCCAGCGCGGCGCCGTCGGTCACAGTTTTTAAAAAGCAGTAAACACCGGCAGGGAAACTCCGGTCTCAGCGACCGGCGCAAGTTCAAAACACGGGCTGCATGAAGAATGCGCGCGTAACGCCGATGCGGCTACGGGAGCGCGTTGGCGGCGATGCCGTTGTGACGGGCCTGGTCCTCGAGCGCACCGATTTGCGCGAGCGTGTCCTCGCGCTTTTTCTCAAGTTCCGCCAATTCTCTGTTCCAGTCGTCCGCCTTCACGCTATACGGACGCACGGATTTTTTGGCGTCTCCAGTTGGCTTTCCATCGATGCCTGCTTGCAGCTCGGCGATCTGACTGTCGAGCTGAGGAATCTTCGCTTGCAGCAGGACGATTTGGCCGTGATACCACTTCGCATCATGGCCCTTCGAGGACACGATGCGCTTGCTCTTGTTGTTGGTATCCTTTCCAACGGTTGAGACGCCCTCGTGCGGATCGAGAGTGCTCAATTCATCGTTCGTCCACACTTTTTTCTCTGGCGTCTGCCCCGATGGAGAATTAGCGGAGGAATTTTGCGCCGTGCTCGGCGGCGGTGCAGCCGCTTCGGTCGACTGAGTCGATTGCGCTGCATGCACGGCAGCGGCCCCGGCAGCAGCGAAGATGAAAGCTATGGCAATAGGCAGGGCGCATCGGTTCATGGCGCATCCTCTCGGCGAACGCTACAAGTCAGAACGGATGCTTCAAGATTAAACCTCGCTCTCGTAATCGTTGCGGAATCGCCACGGCAGGTTTCCCGTTAGCAACTGGTCCAAACGCCCATACGTTTTTTGAAGCAGCGTTTCATTCGCCAAACGCTTGTCGGCGTCGCTCCTCGGCTCTGCGCCAACCAACACGCAACTTGTCATCCCGAGCGAAGCGAAGTCGAGGGATCTGCTTTTTTTTTGCCCTTTCTTTACGGCACGCTTTCAGCGTGCCGAATAAATCCGGATTCCCTGCGTTTTGCGTTGCCATTGTTTTGCTGTGCGCGAACCAGGCTTGGAACCGACTCCGAATTACGCGGTTACAAATACCGTCCGCGGAGCTCCACCGGCAGTCCTCCAAACCTTTTCGATATCCGCCAGCGGAACCGTCTGCGTCTCTATCTGGAAATGGCCGGGCACCGCCGCTTGCAGCATCTCGCGAGTCGCGCCCACCAGACCTTCCAGCGGAATGCTCCCGAGCCCGCTGCCCATCAATTCCAACGCGGACGAGCGCAGAACTGCACATGGCAAAGTAATATCGGAACCGCTGACGCCTCCAATCTGTATAAAGCGAATTCGCCTCGCATCCTTTCCTGCCTTTGCTGCCGCCACCAACACGACTTCGGCGCTAGGCCCCCACAGGTAATCAAGCACCACGTCAATTCCTTCGCTCGCAAACTCTCGATTGAACGCCGCCTCCAAGTCCTCTCGCGGTTGCGTCACGGGAATCGTGACATCCGCGCCCAGCGCGCCAAGTTTCTCCAGCGCGATGCGGTTGCGCCCCGTCGCGATTACTTTTCTCGCTCCCATGTGCTTCGCAATTTGCACTGCCAGGCGGCCTGCTGTTCCGGTCGCGCCATTCACCAGCACCGTCTCCCCGGCGGCTAGGTGCGCCCTTCGCGTCAATGCGGCCCAGGACGACATCCCCGGATTCGCGATCGCCGCGGCGGTCATATCGTCCAGCCCCTCGGGCAATGCTATGCACCGTTCCTTCTTGATCACGGCCCATTGCGCCATGCTTCCGAAGGGTGCTTCGGGCAGAAAGAAGTAGACGCGGCGGCCATCTGGGAGCCGCCCAACGCCGTCTGTGCCAACCACCGCCGGAAGACTTCCGGACGCGCTGTAGTGCGAGCCGGAAGCGCGGCCTTTTGTTAACTGGCTTAGTGCCGCCGCAGTCACCGCAATCCGTATTTCGCCAGTCCCGGCAATAGGCTCGCGGAAGTCTCCATATACCGGTGTTTTTCCCGCTTCCGTGACGATCGCGGCCTTCATTCCATTTCCCTTTCGCAATTTCTCTCGGCTACCGCAGCCAACGAACAGCTATAGATAAATCCCGCCACGATGCTACCTCCCAGGGATACCCCCAACCTTTGTCCGAAGTTTGTAAATACTCGTGCGCGCCACGATGTAAAGCGTCTTGTAGTCCGGTTCGCCGAAATTCAGATTGGCCACCGATTCCGGTGTGTAGATCATTCCCAGTTGCTTGCCTTCTGGCGTGAGCACCACAATTCCGCCGCAGCACGATTCCCAGATATTTCCCTTGGCGTCTACCTTCATCCCGTCTGTGATTCCCGGAAGTGGATCCTTCGTCTTGTCCATAATCACTTGCATGCCGGCCATGTCCACGCTGTCGTCCGGCAGCACCTTATACTTTTTCACCAGCCGGTTGCTATTCGCGTACAGATATTTTTCATCGGGAGAAAGCGCGAGCCCGTTTGCTCCTTCCACCTTCGCGGTCAATGTGGTCTTGCCGTCCTTCCACATGAAAACGCCGCTGTAATCGATACCCTTGTCCGGGTCGTTGCATTGCAAACGCAGCCCGCCGCAGCTCGGCCCATCGGTGAAGTAGATCGCGCCATCTTTCTTCACCACCAGGTCGTTCGTGCTGTTGAATTTCTGGCCATCTATGCGATCGGTCAGCGTCACGCGTTTGCCGTTCTTCTCGATCCGGTCCAGGCCTCGGCCGCCCCACGTGACGAAAACCAGCCGTCCCTCGTTGTCGCGCGCAAGGCCGTTGCACCCGGGCAGGTTAAATCTCTTGTAGTCGGGATCGGTCGGCGCCTTCCCGTTGGTCTGTGTGAATCCGTGCCTCCAGGTGTCCCATCCGGTGTAGCCGCATTTATCTAGATACAGGTCGAGCTTGCCATCCATCGTCAGCTTCAAAATCTTGTTCGCGGCCATCTCGGCGAACAGCCAATATCCGCCGTCTTTCCCCTGAGGCACCCAGACAATTCCCTCCGTAAAATAGAAAAAATCTTTGATCACCGGTTCCACCTGGGCGTTGGTGTCAACCAACTCATCCATCGCCGGATCCATCTTCAGGATCCCGGTGGGTACCTTTGCTGGCCCCTGCGCATGCAACGAGCCGAGTCCAAACCCCGCGAAAAGAAACAACATCACACTCAACCGAAACTTTTTCATGAGTCCCTCGATGCTACGAAATTCCATTCCAGCAGCTGCGACCTATAAATTGCACGCTCCACGCTGTCAAGGCATTTCGATGGTGTAGATTGCCGGGGCTGCCTTACTCTTCTTATTGCCATTATTTCATCGACCCGGGCTTCACTGCGCTCATTACGGCTGAATGCGAGGTTCAACTTTCACACGCTTTTTAACTGCTAGTATCTTGGCGGGTACTATGACCGTACAAGTAACACTTGAAACCGGCATTCTCGATTGCTACCGTGGCTGCGGATGAAGGAAGGGCACAATTTGCAGCAGAAGAAGTGGCACGGCGTCCATCAATCGATCCCCTCCGTACCCGGCTATCTCGTCACGCCTGCCGAGATAGAATCCGCGTAACGCCATGAAAACAAAGAGAAACTCAATTTCTATCTCGACACGGATTTCGCCCTCTTTTTTCGGCGTTGCCAGTAAAAAGAAGCACTCCGCACGCACCTCGGACACCCAAGTTCATGCCTTCCGCTTCCCCAACTACCGCATCAAATACTTGTGGCTGGGTTTCTCTAGCCACTCGCCACTAATCTCTCGCCACTTTTTTTATGGACGCTCTTCCTAATTCGACGAGTCTCAGCCCCGCCGCAAGGCGCACCGTTGACCTGCGCTTCGTCGAACTGATCGACAAGGTCCGCAAGAATCGCCCGGGCGACGATTTCGTCCTCCTGCGCCGCGCCTATGACTTCGCTTCCGAGCACCATCGCGGCCAGATTCGCCTTTCCGGTGAGCCCTATCTTTCGCATCCGCTTGAGGTAGCGCATTCGCTAGCGGACATGAAGCTCGATTCGGTCTCGCTCTGCGCCGCCATCCTCCATGACGTCGTCGAGGACACCAAGGTCACCATCGATAAGCTCTCCGCCGAATTTGGACCCGACGTGGCCCGCCTGGTCGAAGGCGTCACCAAGATCAGCCGCCTCGATCTGCTCGCTCCCGAAGCGCGCCAGGCCGAGAACGTCCGCAAAATGCTTCTGGCCATGGTCAACGATGTGCGCGTGGTGCTGGTCAAGCTGGCCGATCGCCTGCACAACATGCGCACGCTTGCAGTATCTCGATTCCAGCAAACAGCAGCGCATCGCCCGCGAAACTCTCGACATCTACGCGCCGGTTGCCAATCGCCTGGGCATGGGCTTGATTCGCGGCGAACTCGAAGATCTCGCTTTCCGTTTTCTCGAACCCGAAGCGTTTCTCGAACTGCAGAAAAAAGTCGCCAACCGGCAAAAAGTTTTCGACAAATTTCTGTTCGAAGTGCAGGACACCATCCGCAGCAGCATGGTCGAAAACGGCATTCCCGCCGAAGTCCAGGCGCGTACCAAGCGCCTCTACTCGCTGCACCAGAAAATTCAAAAGCAGCAGCGCAATCTCGACCAGGTCTATGACCTGCTCGCCGTTCGCGTGGTTACCGACACGGTGAAAAATTGCTACGCCGCTCTAGGCGTCATCCATCAGATCTGGCGGCCGGTTCCCGGGCGTTTCAAGGACTACATCGCCATGCCCCGGCCGAACCTCTACCAATCGCTGCACACCAGCGTGATTCACGCCGGCCAGCCCTTCGAGGTTCAGATTCGCACTCAGGAGATGCATCGCATCGCCGAGCAGGGCGTGGCCGCGCACTGGAAATATAAGGATGGGCGCGCCGAAACCTCTTCCTCGCCCGACGATCAGCGCATCATCTGGATGCGCCATTTGATCGAGTGGGTTCAAGAGATGCAGGAGCCGAGCGAATTTCTCTCGACTCTGCGCGTCGATCTCTATCCCGAGGAAGTCTACACATTTACGCCGAAAGGCCGCGTGGTCGTGCTTCCTCGCGGCGCCACGCCCATCGACTTCGCCTACGCTGTCCACACCGAGGTGGGACATCAGTGCGCTGGCGCGAAGGTCAACGGTGAAATGGTTCCGCTGCGCCACGCATTAGCCAATGGAGATGTGGTCGAAATAGTCACCCAGAAAGGCCACACCCCTTCGCGTGACTGGCTTGCTTTCGTGCACACCTCGCGCGCGCGCAGCAAGATTCGCCAGTGGATTCATCTGCACGAGCGCCAGGAAGCCACGGAAGTGGGCCGGCGCATTCTTGAAAAGGAAGCGCGCAGCCTGGGCGTCAGCCTCAAGAAAATTCCGGAAGAGGATTTGCAGCGCGTTGCCTCCGAATATGGCGCAGCGCGCATCGAGGATCTTTACGCCGACCTCGGCTACGGAAAATATTCCGCTCGCCAGGTGCTCGCCAAGGCGACTGGCCAGCCTTTGCCCGAAGCGGCGGAGGAAGAAAAGCACCCCAAGGCCGTGTCCAGCGTCAAACGCCTGCTCGGAATCGACGACGCGACCATTCTGGTCAAGGGCCACGGCGATCTGATGGTCTACCGCTCGAAATGTTGTAACCCAATCCCGGGCGACGACATCGTCGGCTACGTCACTCGCGGTCGCGGCATCGCCGTGCACAGCAAGAGCTGTCCCAACGTCGAAAATTTGCTCTACGAAGCCGAGCGCCGCATTCCCGTCGAATGGGCCGGCACCACCCAAGCGACCTTCCCAGTTCGCCTGCGGATTTTCACCGAAGATCGCCCGGGCATGCTCGCCGGAATCACCGCCATCATCAGTGAGAGCGGCGCGAACATTCGCACCTTCGAAAGCGGCGGCGAGGACAATACCCGCGCCCGCATCGAAGTGGCTCTCGACGTTCGCGACCGCAAGCAGCTCGAGCACATTCTTGCCGGCATCAAGCGCATTCCCGGTGTTTTCGATATCGAGCGTGTCTACAACGTCTGAGTCTTACGTGGGGTCTGAGTGTTGCATGAGATCTGATTATTACGTGACATTTGCTTCTTAGGTACGCTTGCCTCCGCAGTTTTCGCCGGCCACGAAACAAAGTCATAAGATTGATGAATGGCGATGATCGTAGCGGCCTCTCGCGCGCTCCGTTGGAATAGGTTTGCGAGCCATCGCGTTTCCGCCGCAATTTTCCTCTGCGTTTTATTTCTGTGCGGTTGCCACCACGAAATCGCCGTCGACACCGCGCCGCTCGATTCCGCAGGAATGAATTACGACGTGATCAAGCAGCTCAAATCTGCAAACATCACGACGGCAGAAGTAGCTGAAGTGGCCAAAGCCCGCCAAGGCGGATTGCCCGATTCCGCGTGCCTCGCCGTGTTTCAGGTGTACCGCAGCCGCAAGCAGACCTTCGACGCAGGGGAGCGCATCGCGGGATTGATCGGCGCTGGCATCAGCCCACAGACGGTGGTCGCTCTCGCCGGCTTGAATCAGCTCGGACCCGAATCCGGCGAACTGCTGGCCACGCGCCTTGCCGGCATTTCCGATGCGACTATCCTAGAAATCGCGCGCCACCACGCGCAAGGGCAGCCGGTGCTCTCCGGGGCGGCGCTGGCGCGGATGAAGAACGCGGGAATGCGTGACGCCACTCTGCTCGAACTCGCGCGGCGCGGCGTGCCCGATTCCGAGTCCGCTAACATCGTCGCGCTGCGCCGTCGCGGATTCAATGACGCTGACATCCTTCGTCACTTCACCGGTTCATAAGGAAGCGAGGTTCTAGCGCTAAGCATTTGAGCCTTTATCCATTCGGCTTCGCCCAGTAAAATCACTTGATCTTGGATCGCATGTCACCTCGCAGCTTTTTAACCACCGTTTTCGCGCTGCTTCTGCTGCTTGGCACTTGCGCCTGCAGTGTGCCGCTCGCTCCCGGCTACCAGATCGTCAACGAAACGCGCGAAATTCGTTTTGTTCCGGGCGACACTCCGGAAATCGGCATCCGCGCGCACTACGCGCTTAAGAATTCCGGGACCGCGGACCTGGAATTTATCGATGTGACTTTTCCCGACGCAAAGGTTTACGGCATGACGGACCTCAAGGTTGAGTTGGACGGCCACGCCGCCAAACTAGTTGACCTGCCGGAGGAATACCAGCCGGATTCACCAAACACCTCGCGCCTTCCTTTTGACTCGGTGTGGAAGCGCGGTGAAAAGCATGATCTCGCGGTGACCTACACCTTTCGATCGCCGGACGATACCGGCGATCGCGTGGCTATCGGCCAGCAGGATTTTCATCTCAGTTCGCGGGGCTGGTCGCCTCTCCCTCAGCCGCCCAAACATTTTCTTTCGCCTTTTCCCGCCCGGCCCGACCGCACCGCTTACAGCGTGATCGTTCCATCGGATTTCCTGGTGTTGAGCGGAGGCAGGCTGAAGGGTCGCAAACAATCCGGAGCAACAGCCGAATTCAGGTTTGAACTTCGCAAAGCCGACATGCCGCCTGCGATCGTCGCGGGCCGGTATGTCGCTTCGCAACCCGAAGCGAAAGCCAACACCGCCATCTTCTGGACCTTGCAGCCCTTGAAGGGTGATCCGCGAGCAGCGGCCGTGCGGATTACCGCTGTTTGGAATGCGCTTTCCAACGATTTCGGACCGCTGGAGAGGGATATTCACATTCCGCATATCGTTGAATCCACGACGGTGCGCAACATGGACGAGTCCGATTCCAGGCCCGCCGCAGTCGATTTCCCTGGCGGAGTACTCGTCAGCCCGGCAGTGCTCTCGCTGGGATTGAACAGCGAAGCTTTCCAGGAGCGAGTGACGCATCGGCTTGCGCACAACTGGTTTGGCGACGAAATTTTCTTCTCGCGTTACACGGCAATTGGCCTCGGCGAAGGGCTTCCGGACTACGCTACGATCGTGGCAGAGGAATCGCTGAACGGCGATCCCGGCCGCCGCAGCCGGATCCTGAATTATCTGCATGAATATGACGATGCGCGAAAGAGCGCAGAAGAGATACCGCTCGGAGTGGTCACGCGAGCGGATTCGCCTGCACAGCAGCGGATTGCCGAAGCGAAGGCCGCGCTCTTTTTCGCAGCGGTGGAAGACATGTGCGGAGAAAAGCAGATGCGCGATGGACTCAAGGAGCTAATCGATCTCATGCGCGGGCAGGAAGTGAGCTATGACGTGCTGCGCGCCGAGCTCGAGCATGTGAGCGGAAAGAATCTGGGCGATCTTTTCCGGGTGTGGTTGAATGACAAAGGAATTCCGGAAGATTTTCGGGCCCGGTATGCAAGCTAAGCAGATCCGAGCCGCAGGATGCAGCACGCATGCTGCAAGTTTGCGACGGCAATATCACAGGGGGAACTCGTGAAAGAGACCATTTCGACGGAAAAAGGGCCGAAGGCAATCGGTCCTTACTCACAGGCGATCAAAGCCAACGGATTCATCCACACCGCGGGACAGATTCCTTTCGATCCTTCCACGGGTCAACTAATCGAAGGAGATGTAGCCGCGCAAACGGCCCGCGTGCTCGAAAATCTGAAAGCGATCATAGAAGCTGGTGGCTCGTCGCTGGACAAAGCGGTGAAAGCCACGGTTTACCTGAAGGACATGAACGATTTTGCAGCCATGAACGAAGTCTACGGACGCTACTTCAGCAAAAACCCGCCGGCGCGGTCGACGGTCGAGGTCTCGCGCCTGCCGCGCGACGTTCGCGTGGAAATCGATCTGGTGACGCTCGCCTAAAAATTTCCGCCTTTTCTTCATTTTAGCGGGCGCGGCGTAGACACTGTGCTAAAATTCCGCGCGATGGGTAGGTTGTGCAGTGCTCGATACGAGCGCGAGGCGCGGCAGAGGGGCTGGCTTCGCATCGCTGGACTCGACGAAGCGGGGCGTGGATCGCTCTTCGGTCCAGTAGTCGCCGGCGCAGTCATTCTCAATCCCAAGCGCCGCATTGTCGGCCTGGACGACTCCAAAAAACTTCCGCACGAGCGCCGCCGCGAACTGGCCAAGCGCATTCGCGAGCATGCCATCGCCTGGGCCACCGCTGAAATCGATTCTAGTCGCATCGACGCCTGGAATATTTATCAGGCCAGCCGTCAAGCCATGGTTGCTGCCCTCTCGCAGTTGAATCCGCTTCCCGATTATCTTCTGCTGGACGCCATTGAAATCGACTTGCCCATCGAACAAAAAGCGCTGATTCACGGTGACGCGCGTTCCATTTCCATCGCTGCGGCTTCGATTCTGGCGAAAGTGGAGCGCGACCGCCGCATGGAAGAATTTGACCAGATCTATCCGCAATACGGGCTCGCGCAGCACAAAGGTTACGGCACCCCCGAACACCTTGAAGCATTGCGCATGCACGGTCCCACGCCGTTGCACCGCTTCTCTTACGCGCCAGTGCGCGAAAGCCGCTGCTGGGCCGCCAGAGCGGTGCAAAATCCGCTGCCGCTGGAGGTATGTGAAGTCACCACAATTGCAATCGCGGCAATTGCAAGCCCATCAGTGGCTTAGCGTCGCGTTTCGTAGGACTTTCGCCCTATTATCCCCTTCCTCACCTGTGCTGTTGCGGTTCGTTGACTTGGCTTGATCGCATGCTAACCTTTCATCTGAGCTCCCGTTTTTTCCCCCAGCGCCCAATGGGCTCGGGATACGCGAAACCATAAATGGCCTTCAACAAGAGCAAAGCGCTCGAAAGCGCCCTGAAGTTTCTGAATCAAGGCAAGGTTAACCAGGCAATCGCCGAGTATCAGCAGATCCTGCGGAATGATCCAAAGGACCAGGCCACGCTGATGACCGTCGGCGATCTGTTTGCGCGGCAGGGCGATATGCAGCACGCGCTCGAATATTTCGAGCGCCTGGCGCAGGTCTATTTGGCCGACGGCTTCAATAGCAAGGCTATCGCCATCTACAAAAAGATTGCCAAGCTGGCGCCGCAGGAAATCGCGCCGCTGGAAAGACTCGCCGACCTGTACGTTCAGCAAGGAGTTCTGAGCGAAGCGCGCCCGCTGTTTTTGCAAATTGCGGAAGCCCACCTGAAAGCGAATCGCGCGCCTAAAGCGGTGCAGGTGCTGCGCCGGCTGCTCGAAGTGGAACCCGAAAATCCGCGCGTGCAGATGCGTCTGGCCGAGCTTTACAACGTGATGGGCCAGAAGGGCGACGCGGCGAAAACATATCTGTCCTACGCGCAGCGGTTGTTCGATCGCGGCGAGCCGGGCGAAGCCGAAAAGTTGATCGAGCGCGCCCTTGAAGTGGTGCCCGGCGATTCGCATTCGCTGCTGCTCAAGGGCAAGATCCTTGTTTCCACCGGCAAGGACGCGCAAGCCATCAAGCTGCTCAGCAAACACCCCGAAGCGGATGCCGGCGGCGAAGTAACCAACATGCTGGTCGACCTGGAACTGAAGACCGGCGACCGCGAAGGGGCCGCGGACCGCGCGCGCAATCAATTGGTGCGCGGCAATTCGCATTTCGGATTACTCTTCCGCGTCACTGAAAAGCTGGTTGAGAGCGGGCACCCTGAAGAGGCGCTGCCTCTGTTCCGCGAGCTTCGCGATCCAATGATCGAAGTGGGCGAACACGACAAGTTCGTGAAATCGCTCTCGGCCGCGGCCGAAAAACTTCCTGGCAACACCGAAGCTCTCGAATTGCTTGCCGATTTCTGCCGGCACACCAGCGATCCCTTTCCGCTCACCGTCGCGCTCACCAAGCTTGCCGATGTCTACGAAGAGCAGGGAAATAGCGAGCGCACCGAGCAGGTGCTCGAGGAACTGGTTGACCGCAACCGCGACGATGAACGATTGGCGGCGCGGCTGGAAGCGCTGCGCGTGCGACTCGGAAAATCAGTAGCGCCAGCGCCGAAACCTGCGCCGGAAGCGCAGCCTGCTCCTTCGGCCCCATCCGCGAGCACACCGCAAATGGACGGCCCGGTTCGGGTCAATATCCCCGACACCACTGAGGCCGTGGCGCCCACCGCGGAAGAAGCTCTCGATCCGGACACGCAGCGTTACGTGGCGCAAGCGCTGACGGATGTGGATCTGTTTTCAAGCTATGGCTTGACGCAAAAGGCCACCAACCTTTTGGAAGCGGTGCTGCAGCGCGCTCCGCGGCATACTCCGGCGCTCGAGCGCCTGCTCGATCTTTCCGTGGGCACCGGCAACGACCGCCGCGTGGCTCAATTGGCCGCCACGCTGGAAGAGGTCTATCGAAATCGCGAGGACCGCGTCAACTCCGAGCGTTTCGGAGAGCTTCGCCGGAGATACCAGACCAACGCTGGGTTGTCGGATCAGGACGTGACGTCCGCGTCCCCGGCAGCGAAACCTCCCGAAGCGCAGGCGGAGATGGAGCCGGCTTCCGCCGGGGCCGTGCCGGTGGAAATGTCCGTCGACATCGAAGAGCTGGCGCTCGATGGGGAGCCGCAGGAATTCGTTATCGAGGAAACGGAACCAGAGGTCCAGGCTGAAGCCGCCGGTGTGGACGTAACGCCCGGTGAGGAAGTGGACCTCTCGGATGAATGGGAGGCCATGGTGCAGGAAGTGGTCGAGCCTCCTCCGTCCAAATTCCGCGACGCGGCTCCGCCTTCGCCGGTAGCTGCGGCCGAGGTCGATCACATTTTTGCGGACTCGCAAGAGACCATCGAGTTGGAACTCCCCGCGGAGCCTGAAGCGGCGCAAGAGGAAGCAGCCGAATTGCCGGTATTTGAAATTCAGGACGAATCGGAAGTGTCCGCCGCTGGTGAAGAGTTGCAATTCCCGGACGTCCCGCTCCCCGATACGCCGGTGCCTGAAGCGGAATTCGAGCTGGAGCTCACACCGGAACCCGTGCAGGCAAGCACGAAGGGACCCACTACAACCGAGGAATTCATCACCGATCTGGCGGGTGAAGTGGAGGGGATGGAACCGCTGGTGGAGCAGGAGGAATCCGCTCCGCAGGAACGTATTTGGGCGGGGCCCGCGGCTTCCACTGTCGCGTCCACACCAGAAGCGAAAGCGGAGCCGCAAGCGGATGCCGTTCCCGAGCCCCAGGCGGAACTCAATCAACTAGCCGAAGTCTTCCAGGAATTTCGCTCGCGAGCTGGGCGAGCTTGGCGAAGAAGAAGACGAGGATCTGGAGACGCATTACAACCTGGGCATTGCTTACCGGGAAATGGGCTTGCTCGACGAAGCCATCGGCGAGTTTCAGAAAGTGGCGCAGGCCGTGCAGAAGGGCAAACCGTTCCGCTACGTGATGAATTGCGCCACGCTGCTGGCGCTTTCGTTCCGCGACAAGGGCGAACCAAAAATCGCATCGCTGTGGTACCAGCGCGCGCTGGAAGTGCCGGGACTCGACCAGGAAACGGTGATGGCGCTGCGCTACGACCTGGGAATTTCCCTCGAAATGGCCGGCGAAGCCGAAGCGGCGCTCGATTGTTTCCGCCAAGTATATGCGACGAACATCGACTATCGCGACGTTGCCGACCGCATCGCCACCTTGCAGCATCACTAGATCGCTTCAGAGTCAATCACTCGCGTGGTTGCGGGCGCGGCAAGAATCTCCGATAATTATGACTCGATGGCTCATCGCGTTCTGCGCATTGTGATCCTGTTGGTTTGGCTCGAGTTCGGACTGGTGCTGGTTCTGGTGCCCTGGTCGGAAATCTGGGAAGCCAACTATTTCCTCTATCAGTATCCGGCCTTCGGCCTTTTCGCGAAGAACCCATTTTTGCGTGGAGCCATATCCGGTCTCGGCGTGCTGAATGTGCTGTTTTCGATTGGCGCCTTTCGCCGCAGTTCGGACGCGGTTCCAAGCCGCGGCTGAATTTTTGCTATCTTAGCTGGCTTGAACTTCCTTTCTAAACTTTCGAAACACGAGCGGCCACTCGTTTTCTACGTGACCGACCGCAAGAGCCTTTCAGCAGCGAGCACTGCGGATTTACTCGAAAAGATTCGCGATGCCGCGGCGGCTGGGTGCGATTTTGTGCAGATTCGCGAAAAGGACCTGAGCGCGAAAGCATTACTGCAACTCGTACGCGAGGCGATTTCCGTGGGTATCGGTACGGGTACGGGCACCACAGGTTTGCTTGTAAATGACCGGCTGGACGTGGCAATCGCCGCTGGCGCGGATGGCGTGCATCTGGGCGGATCTTCGCTTGCTGCCGATGACGTGACGCGCTGGTGCCGTGCTGGCCACGCGCCTGAGGATTTTCTGGTGGGCGTTTCCTGCCACAGTGTTGAAGAGGCGGTCGCCGCCGAACAGAGCGATGCGAGCTACGTTTTCTTTGGGCCGGTTTTCGACACGCCGTCGAAGCGCTCGTTCGGATCGCCGCAAGGATTAGAGCTTCTGCGCGAGGCTTGCCGTGCGGTGAAAATACCGGTGGTGGCGATTGGCGGTGTGAATGAAAAAAACGCGGCGGAATGCGTGAAAACGGGAGCAGCAGGTATCGCGGCAATCCGCATGTTTCAGGACGCACCCAACGTGGAATCGCTGCGAACAGCAATTTTGCGGATTCATTCCACGGCGACGGAGTAAGCCGCAGTAGTTAAGCGCTGAGCCAGCGGCCCACGGGCTGCAATCGCTCCACGTGGTCGCAAATCACTTTGAATACCGCGGTGATGGGGATGGCCAGAATCAATCCCATCGCGCCCCAGAGCCAGCCCCAAAAAAGCAGCGAAACCGTCAGCGCCAGAGCATTCAGGCGAACGCGCCAGCCCACCAGCGCGGGAATCAGCAGATTCGCGGTGACAATGTGAAAGGCCGTCAGCACCGAGAAGATGCCTAGATACGGCGCCAGGCTATGGTATTGCTTCAGCCCGATGAAAAGCGGCGGAATCCAGGACATCACCGCGCCAAGATATGGCACCAGATTGCACAGGCCGGATACCAATCCGGTGAGAAAAGGAAAGTCCAGGCCCAGGGCCATGAAGAACAGCCAGCTTGCCACTACGAGAATGATGCCCACAAGCGCGGTGCCCATCAGATAGCTGCGCAGCACGTGCGTCACGTCCGCCAGGGCCTCTTTCACTTCGGTGCGTTCCGCCGCGGGAAAAAGCTGCATGGTGGCGTGCCACACCTGTCGCTTCGCGGCGAGCATGAAGAAAACCAGAAACGGCATGAACGTGGCCGCGAAAAGAAAGGCGTAAAGCGAACTCAGTCTGCCTAAAAGCGCCGTGCGCACCGGATGCGGATCGGTGGTAGTAAATACGCGCGCGGGCGGCCCGCCTGGCTCGATTTCCGAAACGCGCGCCTCCAGGCTTTCCATGCGCTTTTCAATGTCTGTCGATACGGTGCGCAGCGGCGCGCGGTATTTTGGCCAATCGCGGCTGAATTGGTCGATGCGCTCCACGAGCGACCAGCCCATCGCCGCGAGAAGTGCCAGCGTTACCAACACCATCAAAAGCGAACCCAAAGCGCGCGGGATGCGGCCGCGCTCCATCCAGGTAACCACGGGATCCAGAAAATAGGCCAGCAGCACAGCCATCAGCAGCGTGACCAGTATGGTGGACGCGAAATAGCAGAATGCCACCACAATGCCAGTGGCGATGATGCGCGCACTGACCGAACTTGCGGTGATGACCTTGGTTTCTTCCACCGGCATGGTGGCTAAGATTAGCATAGAGGGTGCGAGGGAGTGGGCCACGTGCCGCCGCACGATGCAAAGCCAGCAATGCGCCGGTGGGCCAGGGCAGGAACTGCCCCTTCGTGCATTGACGCTTTCGGCAGGGCGGTGCCGCTTGACGGGGGGCGGCGAGAGCCACAGTGATAAAATTTTGTGCACGCATATTTCAGGCTCGAACTGAGCACGGGACATCACCTTCACATGGGTAAACAGCTATTCGGCACGGACGGCATCCGCGGGATTCCGGGGGAATACCCGCTGGATGACGCGACACTCGAACGCGTGGGCCTCGCGCTGGGGACGCATCTGCGCGGGGCAGGCAAGCCGCAGCCGCGCGTTTTGATCGGCCGGGACACACGCGAATCCGGTCCGCACATTGCGGAATGCCTTGCGAGCGGGCTGGTTGCCGCGGGTTCGGCGCCCGTTTCCGCGGGCGTCATCACCACACCGGGCGTGGCCTGGCTAGTCAATCGTGAGGGATTTTCGGCGGGGGTGGTCATCTCTGCGTCTCACAATCCTTATCACGACAATGGCGTGAAACTGATTTCGTCTTCCGGCATGAAGTTTCCGGACGCGGTTGAGGCTGAGTTGGAAACCGGCATACTGGGGAAAAATGGGAGTGGGTCACGCGCGGGGGAAACGCGGCTCGCGGATGACGAATCGCTGCACAAGGATTACCTGGCTGGTTTGCGCAGCGCCGTTTTTCCCGGCGGCAAGCTGGCGGGAATGAAAATCGTGCTGGATTGCGCGAATGGCGCCGCCAGCAAACTGGCGCCGGAGCTTTTCCGGTCGCTTGGCGCGGAGGTGCTGGCGCTGAACGACAAGCCGGACGGGCGCAACATCAATGCTGGCTGCGGTTCGTTGCATCCGCAGGAGCTGCAAAAAAAGGTGGTTGACTCAGGCGCTGCGCTGGGCGTGGCGTTTGACGGCGATGCGGACCGCGCATTGTTTGCCAGCGCGTCCGGCAAGCTGGTGGATGGCGACGGCGTGCTCCTTGCGGCCGGGCGCTATCTGAAGTCGATACAAAAATTGAAAGGGGATGTCATTGTCGGCACGACCATGGCGAACCTGGGGCTGGAACGGTCGCTGGCGAAGTCGGGCCTGAAGCTGGCCCGGACGGCCGTGGGCGACCGCTACGTGCTGGAAGAGATGCTGCGCATCGGCGCCAACCTGGGCGGCGAACAGTCCGGGCATGTTTTGTTCCTGGACGATGCGACCACGGGAGACGGAATGCTCACGGCGGTAAAGATGGCGTCGCTCGTATCGATTGCCGGGCCGCTCGACGCGCTCGTGGCGGATCTGAAAATATTTCCGCAGAAAATTGTCAACGTGAAGGTGAAATCGAAGCCGGCGCTCGAATCGCTTCCGGGAGTGGTGAGCGCGCTGCGGCAAGCGGAACAAGTGCTCGGAAACTCGGGGCGAGTAGTGCTGCGGTATTCAGGCACCGAGCCGCTGGCGCGCGTGATGGTCGAGGCGGAAAATGAAGAAGATGTCTCGCGCTGGACGGAAACGCTAGCATCCGCGCTGAATTCTTCCATCGGTTTGCAGTCCTAGGACCGTACTTTTGCGGATGTGTTCAGCATGCTGGCCAGGCATCTTCCAATCCACATAGGGAAAACCGTGTACTCTTTCAGAAATTGGATTTTTTGAGCAATCGAAAGTCCACTTGCAAATCATGGCCTCCCTAAGTTGTTCATTATAAAGGTATAAGGTATTCATCAAAAATTCGGATGGGTGGCATCATGCGTGCAATTACGTACAGCGGCTGTCTCTTTTCCCGGGGTGGGCCGATTTCGTCGCGCCGAGATCGGTTTCGGGGGTAGAGCAAAGGGGGCCCAGGGGTGGGCCCCCATTTTTTTGTGTTCGCGCTTTCAGAGTTCTTCGCAAATAAAAAAGGGCGCCCGATACTTGCGGCGCCCTTTTCTATTTCTCGTTTTGGTTTGGTTCTAGCTGCAGCCGGACGTGCTCCCGCAATTCGAGCATTTGTAGCAACTACCGTTCGGAGTCATCAGCATGCCGCACTCGGAGCACGAGGGTGCGTCATCGATGGCCGCGCGTGGGCGAACCGCCGGTTCGGGATCGGCCGCGCCAACCGCTGGCTTTGCGGTTGCCGCCGGGGCCGCCACCGCTACCTCTTCGATTACGTCGCTGTCGAGATAATCGCGCGAGATGAATTTCCCGCCCAGCCAACGACCGATGTAGTCGACGATCGATTTCGCGTAGCGTATCTCCGGATTGCCGGTGTAGCCCGAAGGCTCAAAGCGCGAGTTGACGAACTTGTCGCACAGCGCCCGAAGCGGCACTCCATACTGAAGCGCAATTGAGACCGACAGCGCGAAGGCGTCCATAATTCCAGAAAGCGTAGAGCCTTCCTTGGCCATCTTGATGAAGATCTCACCAGGCGTGCCGTCCTCGTACTTGCCGACAGTCAAATAGCCTTCATGGCCGCCTACCGAGAACTTGTGGGTGATGGAGCTGCGCTCGTTCTCGAGCTTGCGGCGACGGGCGCGTGCCGCGAAAAGTTCCTGCTGCTCGGGAACCGGCTCGGCTTGCACCGCGGCCTTCGCCACGGGCTCCGCAACCGAGGCTTTTTCTTCTTCCTTCTTGCCGGCAGCGGATAGAGGCTGCGAGCCCTTCGAGTTGTCCCGGTAAATGGCCACGGCCTTCAATCCCAGCTTCCAGGATTCCATATAGGCTTCGGCGACATCTTCCACCGTGGATTCCTCGGGCATGTTAATGGTCTTGCTGATGGCGCCGGAGAGGAACGGCTGAGCCGCCGCCATCATGCGCAGATGACCGCGCCAGGCGATGGAGCGGCCGCCGCCCATGGGAGCGAGCGAGCAATCAAATACCGCGAGGTGCTCGGGCTTGAGGCCGGGCGCGCCCTCGATTTTGCCTTCGGCATCGATGTAGTCGACGATTTGCGCTACTTGTTCGGGCGGATAGCCGAGTTTCATCAGCGACTGGGGAACTGTGTTGTTGACGATCTTGATTACGCCGCCACCCACAAGACGCTTCTGTTTTACCAGCGCCAGATCGGGCTCGATGCCGGTGGTATCGCAATCCATCATGAAGCCGATGGTGCCGGTAGGCGCCAGCACGGACACCTGCGAGTTCTTGTAGCCGTACTTTTCGCCGAGCGCCAGCGCGTCGTCCCAGGATTGCTGCGCGGCATGCAGCAGGGAAGGCTGCACGTTCTCTTCCTTGATCGGGCGCAGTGAATCGCGGTGCATGCGGATCACATCCAGCATCGGCTCGCGGTTGCGAATGTAGCCGCCGAACGGCCCCATACGCTCGGCAATCCGCGCCGATTGCGCATAGGCTTGGCCGGTCATCAGCGCTGTGACCACACCGCAGAAGTCGCGGCCGCCGTCGGAGTCGTACGGCAGCGCCAGGGACATAAGCAGCGCGCCCAGGTTGGCATAGCCCAAGCCGAGCGGACGGAAATCGTGCGAATTGCGCCCGATCCTCTCCGTGGGATAGCTGGCGTTATCCACCAGAATTTCCTGCGCGGTTATGGTTACATCCACGGCATGGCGAAAGCCGGCCACGTCGAACTGCCCATTGTCGCCAAGAAACTTAAGCAGGTTCAGCGAGGCCAGATTGCAAGCCGTGTCGTCAAGAAACATGTATTCCGAGCAGGGATTCGACGCGTTGATGCGGTCGGTGCTCTTGCAGGTATGCCAGCGATTGATGGTCGTGTCGTACTGCATGCCCGGGTCGCCGCACTGCCAGGCCGATTCGGCCATTTCGCGCATCAGGTCGCGCGCGCGGAATTGCTGGACCGGCTTGCCATCGTTCACATTGCGCGTCCACCAGTCACGATCTTCTTCCACCGCGCGCATGTAATCGTCGGTGACGCGCACGGAATGGTTCGCATTCTGGAAAAACACGGAAGAGTACGCTTCACCGTCGATCGACGAGTTATAGCCCTGCTCGATCAGCACCTGGGCCTTGCGCTCCTCCTTCATTTTGGACTCGATAAATTCTTCTATGTCCGGATGATCCACGTTGAGGATCACCATCTTCGCGGCGCGCCGGGTTTTCCCGCCGCTCTTGATCACGCCCGCGAACGCATCGAATCCCTTCATGAAACTCACCGGGCCGGAGGCGATGCCGCCGCCCGAAAGCGACTCATGGCTGCCGCGCAGCGAGGAGAAATTCGTGCCGGTGCCCGATCCCCACTTGAACAGCATGCCCTCCGTCTTGGCCAGGTTCATGATCGAATCCATGTTGTCCTGGACGGAGTTGATGAAGCAGGCGGAGCACTGCGGCTTGGCCTGCACGCCCACGTTGAACCATACCGGCGAATTGAAAGCCATCTTCTGCTCGACCAGCAGGTGAGTGAGTTCGTCGCGAAACGCAACCTTTGAATCAGTGTTCGCGAAGTAGCCGCCCTCATCGCCCCAGCGCACGATGGTATCGACTACGCGGCTGATCAACTGGCGCACGGAAGTTTCGCGCTCGAAGGTGTTCGGCTTGCCGTGAAAATATTTGGAGGCGACGATGTTCGTTGCCGTCTGCGACCACGACTTCGGGACTTCCACGTTTTCCTGCCGGAAAATTACCTGGCCCTTTTCATTGCCAATGAGTGCGGTCCTGCGCTCCCATTCCACCTTGTCGAACGGGGAAGCTTTGCCGTCTGTAAAGCGGCGCTGGAATTCCAGCCCCGTCGCCTTTCGAGTTGTCTGATCCGTTTGCATCATCCCATTCAGGGCCATTCTTGTTTCTGCCATCATCTGCCTCCGCGCCGGCAGCCTTGCCGCCGAAATTGTTGCCCGGGGAACTCAGCGGGGAGGACTACTTCCTATTTTACTCCCAACCGCTAGACCCGGAAAGTTGTCGCGTGTTCGGAGAAACACGCGCAGCCGTTCACGAATTTCAATTGCTGGCGAAGACGCAACCTGCAACGCCCCAGCCAAAAAAAAAGAAAAGCCCAGCCAAGCCACGCTAAGGTTTCCGCGCGGTTCTGGAAGGGGACTTGCTATTTGCGATTGGACTCGGGGTTTCCGCCCGGCGTTGTGCGCGGGCTGAGGGCGACAACGGCCATTCGTTTTCTTACCGAGTCTGGGTGCGCAGTATCTGGCGTTGCGGAAATGTTGTCAAGGAAAAATCGCGGGCCGACCACAAAATATTTGGTGATTCTTGTTCAAAGCATCTATGGGTAGTGGTGTACGCGACGATAACCTACTACCGCCATCGCAGCCTTTTTGCGCGACAATACATACAGTTGCCGGCACGCGCACATCTCATTCTATTTGCACGCGCCATACGCTTGACATGAAATTTTCTGTGGAAAAAATTTGAAAAAGCCATGAGCTCCCCGGCAATCGAAATTTTTGGGCTCACCAAGGATTACCCGCACGGGTTCTGGCGCAAACGCATGCGCCGGTCGCTCGACAACCTGACTCTTCAGGTGGAAGAAGGAGAAGTATTCGGGTTTCTCGGTCCGAACGGAGCCGGAAAAACCACCACGCTGAAGCTGCTCATGGGGCTTATTTTCCCCACTTCCGGCTCGGCGCGCATTCGCGGCCGGTCCATTGAAGATGTGTCTATGCACCGCGAAATCGGCTACCTGCCCGAACAGCCTTATTTCTACGATTACCTCACCGCGCGAGAGCTTCTTGATTATTTCGCGCGGATTTTCGGCTACGACGCAGCCGAACGCCGCAAACGCGTGGCCCGATTTCTCGACCTGGTCGGTTTATCGCAGGCCGCCGACGTGCAGCTTCGCAAATTCTCGAAAGGGATGCTGCAGCGCGCGGGTATTGCCCAGGCCATTCTGCACGATCCTCAAGTGGTTTTTCTGGACGAGCCCATGTCCGGCCTCGATCCGGTAGGGCGGCGCGAGGTGCGCGACATTATTCTCCAATTGAAGCGGGAGGGGCGAACGGTTTTCTTCTCGACGCACATACTCTCCGATGCGGAAGTGCTCTGCGACCGCGTGGCCGTGCTGGTCGGCGGCAAACTGCAAGGTGTGGGCACCCCAGGAGAAACGGTCTCGTTCGCGGTTCATGCCATGGAAATTGTTTTCGAAGCGCGCGAAGGCTGTGCGCTGCCGGCAAAAATCGCCGGAAGCGCCACGCGGCTTGGCGCCAGGTACCGCATTGAAGTGCCGGAGGATCAACTGTACGCGACGCTTGATGATCTGCGCGCCTGCGAAGCGCGCATCATCGGCGTGTCCGCCATACGCCCCACACTCGAAGATTATTTCTTCCGCCTGGTGGATCGCGAAAAAGCGCAATCCCACGCTTTGGAGGCGATGACGCGATGAGCGCCATACCCGGAGTGGTGGCTATCAACACGTTTCGCGAAGCGGTTCGCGACCGCGTCCTCTACAACCTGGTATTTTTCGCGCTGCTGATGATCGGCGCAGCGATTCTGGTAGGACAAATTTCCATCGGCATCGACCGGCTGGTAATCGTCAACCTGGGACTCTCCGCGATTTCCGTTTTTGGACTGGTGATGGCTGTATTCATTGGCGCGGGCCTCGTCTACAAAGAGATGGAAAAGCGCACGCTTTACGCCATTCTCTCGAAGCCCGTCCGGCGGTCGCAATTTCTGGTGGGCAAGTACGCCGGATTGCTGCTGACGCTCACGGTCAATACCGGTTTCATGACTCTGGGCCTGGCCGCTGCGCTGTTTTTTGTGGGCCGCCCGTTTGTACGCTCGGACGTTTCTATCCTGATCGCCGTTTATTTTATTTTGCTCGAACTCGCGCTGGTCACCGCCATCACGCTTTTCTTTTCCTGTTTTTCCACGCCCATGCTGTCCACGCTCTATACGATCGGCATTTACATCACCGGAGTTTTCGCCCCCGATATTCACGATATCGGCGACTTGACCCAAAGCCCGGCGGTGAAGTTTATCGCGCGCGTCATTTATTACCTGGTGCCGAACTTCCACAATTTCAATGCCATCGACTTCGCGTCTCATGGTGAGCCGCATTCCATTTGCGCTGGTCGCCCAGAACACCGCTTACGCCGCTGTCTACGTTTCCATTGTGCTGCTGGCGGCGTCCGCCGTCTTCTCAGGGCGAAACCTCAAGTGATTTCCGCGGCGCACAAAGCATCGGTACGGACCGCCGTTCTCACCATTCCATTTTTGCTGGCCGCGGTGGCCGCGCTTCAGGCGCGCATCGATGCCACTACCAACTCGATGGATGCGGCCGGGCCAGCAACTGCTGCTTCGTTCTGGCGCGGCGCTTAAAAAAATAAGCCTCGGCTATAACTCATTGCTCGCCGATATTTACTGGACCCGCGCGGTGCAATATTACGGCGCGCGTGTGGTGCAGCCCGGTGCCAACTACGATTTGCTTTGGCCTTTGCTCGATGTGGCCACCACGCTTGACCCGCACCTGATCGTGGCCTACCGTTTCGGCGCCATTTTTCTTTCCGAGCCGTACGCCGGAGCGAACCGCACCGATCTTGCCATTGAACTTGTGAAACGCGGGATTGCCGCCAACCCGAAGGAATGGCGGCTCGGCACCGATCTGGGGCTGCTCTATTATTTGCGGATGCGGGATTATCCGAAGGCGGCCGAAGCGTATTTGGACGCCAGCAAGAATCCCGAGGCCCCGGCCTGGATCAAGATGCTGGCCGCGCGCATCGCCGAAAAGGGCGGCTCGCTCGAAACTTCCCGCGTCATCTGGAGCGAGCTTTACCAGTCGACGAGCGACCCCACCATCAAGAAAAATGCGCTGAAGCAGTTGGCCAGCCTGAAGGCGCAGCAAGACGAGTCGCAACTCGACGATCTTGCCGCCGAATACGCGAAACGTTTCGACCATGCCCCGGCGAAAATTCAGGACATGGTCGCGGCGGGAATGCTGCGCGGCATCCCAGTGGATCCGGCTGGATTTCCTTATGTGCTCAGCCCGGACGGGAAGGCGCATCTGAATCCGGCTAGTTCCGTGGAAATCATTCCACCGCCGAAACTTCCGGCGCCGCCCCAGTAGTTTCGATTCGGCGCGTTGGTCAGGTGTTTCCCTACACGAAACAGTGCGCCCAGCCAACTTTTTGAAATTCGGCTAGAATAAGCTTGCAACACCTTCCAGCCCGGCTGAATCCTAGCAGGGAGCCTCGTATGTTGCGAAGCGCCACGGTTTGGCCGCCCTCAGCGGTTGTTTTCCTCGCACTCGGATTGGTTTCTTCGTTTTTGTGCGCCGCCACCTCTTCCGCGCAACGTGCCGTCCCTTCCCATCCCACTTCCACGGAAACGGGTCCAGCGTGGGAAGCGGCCCCGGCTCCTCCTTCCCAGGCTGAAATTGAGGAACGCGCCGGGAAGCTGGTTGACAATCAGCACAGGGATGATGAAGCGCTGAAAGAGTTCGAGCGCATCGAACGCCATACCGACTTCACCGCTGGCCCCAATCCGCGGCCAATCGAAGACAAGCTTTTCCGCATCGTGCCCACCGGCACCGGCACTCTGCGAATTTTGCTGAAAGACAATGGCACCGCAACCGATCCGGCCGAATATCGCCGCCAATTGGAGGCCTGGCACGACGTGCTGGAGCTGATGCTGCGAACCGATGATCCCCGCACGAAAACCGCCTACGAAAAATACGAGCGGCGAAATCATCAGCGCGCGCAACTCGTGGATTCCATGCTCGAATCGTTCGCGGCTACCTGGCTCAGGCGCGAATCCCGCGACGGCCGGTTGTGCGACGTGTTCGAGCTGAAGCCCAAGCCCGATTTTCATCCACACAATATGATGCAGGACGCTCTTTCGCACATCGTCGCCACGATCTGGGTGGATCGGGCCACCGATCAAATGGTTCGCGGCGAGGCCCACATCATGCGCGACATTTCTTTCGGCGGAGGCATTCTCGGGAAGGTTTACCGCGGCGGCGTGTTTTCCATGGAGCAGGGGGAAGTCGCGCCGGGGATTTGGGAGCCTACCAAATACACCTACGATTTCGAGGGGCGCAAGTTTCTGTTTTCGTTCGATGAGCACCAGGTGGTCGATGCGAGCCACTATCGGCGCGTGGGTCCGCCCAAGGAAGCACTGGCCATCGTGCAGAACGAGCTGGTCACCAACAGCATGCCGGATCCGCCCGCAAAACCCTCGCAATAGAGAAGGCGCCACCTATTGCATGGCGCTTTCGTTGCGGCTTGATTTTTCCTTCTTCAATTACTTTGCGGCTGCGGCCAGCTCCCTTTCGATGGGCGCGCCGACCAGATTGCCCCACTCGGTCCACGACCCGTCGTAGTTTTTCACGTTGTCAAAGCCCAACAAATACTTCAGCACGAACCAGGTGTGCGAGCTGCGCTCTCCGATGCGGCAATAAGCAATCACCTGCTCGCTGGCCGTCACGCCTTTGGCTTCGTAAAGCTGCTTCAGCACATCGGCGGACTTGAACGTTCCGTCCTCATTGGCCGCCTGCGCCCACGGAACATTCGCCGCGCCCGGAATGTGTCCTGCGCGCTGCGCTGTTTCCGACATGCCCGGCGGGGCGATGATTTTTCCGGTGAATTCGTCCACGGAACGCACATCCACCAGGTGCCCTTTCGATTTTTTATCGACGATGGCCGAAACCTGCTCTCTGCGCGCACGCACGGATTCATCGGGCGCGGTGGCGCGGTAGGTCGCGGCTGGGGGCTTTGGCGCTTCGGTGGTCAGCGGACGCTTCTCCTCGACCCACTTTTTGCGGCCTCCGTTCATCAGGCGAACGTCTTGGTGTCCGTAATACTTCAATTGCCACAGGGCATAGGCGGCGAACCAATTGTTGTTGTCCCCGTAGAGAATGATAATTGTGTCGTTGGAGATTCCCGATTTTCCCAGCAGTTGTTCGAGCGCCGCCTTGTCGATCAGGTCGCGGCGGATGTTGTCCTGCAATTGCGTTTGCCAATTCCATCCCACGGCGCCCGCGATGTGGCCCTGATCGTAGGCCGAGGTGTCCACATCGACTTCCACCAGCCTTACGTTTGGATCGTTTGCGTGCTCAGCAACCCATTGGGTTGAGACCAGCACTTCCGGATGCGCATATTCAGCCATTTTTCTTCCTCCTGAAATTTTGCTCGCTGCAGAATTGTCTGGGAATTAAAAACCCTCTGGAAATTAAAAACCCACTGACCAGCTCGCTGGCAGTGGGTCCGAAAAGTTGGGGCTAGATCGATTTTCTCTAGGTGTCTAGCCACCCCTGCCAAAGAGAGCGCATGTAGCATCGACAACAACAGCAGCCCGCAGCCGTCCGCCTTCGATCCACGACTTGGGGTAAATCACGCACGTAAACACGGAGCATACACCCGAATTTCGCCCCAAGGCAACGGGACGGGCCGCCTCTGTCTTGCATTCTTCATTTGACAATGGCAGTAGGGCACTTTTAGTGTGGCAGCACTATGCCAACTCCCGAAGTGCATCTACTCCTGTTCGCAATCGGACTCGTCGCTGGCCTTCGCACCGTAACCCCGCCAGCCGCTGTGGCCTGGGCCGCGCATCTCGGCTGGATCAACCTTAGTGGCACACGACTTTCGTTTCTCAGTTCGATCATTGCCGTGGCCTTCTTCACCATCGGCGCCGCTTTCGAATACGTTACCGACCAATTGCCCTCCACTCCCGCGCGCACCGTTCCAGTGCAACTGGGAGCGCGGATCGTCATGGGTGGCTTTTGTGGAGCGGCTTTAGCGCTGGCCTCAGGGCAGCCGGTCATCCTGGGAATTATTCTGGCGATGATCGGAGCGGTGGCCGGAACATACGGCGGATATTATGCGCGCAGGAATCTGGTACGCTCGCTGAAAGTGCCCGATTTCGCGGTCGGGGTGCCGGAAGATCTCATCGCCTTGGGCGCTGCGTTCTTCATCGTGTCGCGCTTCTAGCTTCCGTCGCGCGAGCGATGGATCGGTGAGGGCTAAATTCTCTGACGGCTCAGTCGCTGCCACCCGGCTGCATGCCGTGCTCTTTGTACACCGGCGCCGCCTCAGGTGACGACAAGTAATCAAGCAGCGCCTTGGCGGCCGCGGGATTTTTCGCGTGCGTCGAGATGAAGCCAACCAGCACCGTTGGCGGCGAAATCTGCTTGGGCAGCGGGCCGACGATGTCGATTCCCGGATCTTCCATTTCGCTCACGAAGGTGAGCCCGATTTCCACCTCTCCCGCCGCCGCCATTTTCATGGCCCCCGCGCCGCCTTGCGCGCGCTTGATCTTCGGCTGTATCTGGTCATAGATTCCCAATTTTTTCAGCGTTTCCTCGAAGCTGACTCCTGCGGCAGCCCCGCCCTTGGCATCTGGATACGCGATCGACTTTGCCGAGAGCAGCATTTTCTTCACCGCCTCGGGCGTGGAAATGTCCGGCTTCGGCGCGCCCTTCTTAACGGCCACTCCCACCGAGACGTTTGCCAGGGGTTTTGCGCTGCCAGCAATCACGTTTCCGGAAGCAATCACTTCGGGATAAGGCGGCTGCACCACCGGCACGTCAAAAGGCGCGCCTTCCGCGACCTGTTTCTTGGTGCCGAGTCCCGATCCGAATGTCGCCTTCACTTCAATTCCGGTTTTGCTTTCGAAGCCGGGGATAAGCTGCTCGAGCGGTGCGCGAATTCCTCCCGGGGCAACCAGCGTCACTTCTGCCTGCGCGTATGCGCTTAGCGTGGCGCCTAGTAATAGAACCATGATGGCCGACGACAATAGTAGTTTTCGCATCAATTCTCTCCTTGCCCGTCTCCTTACAAATTGCACCGGAAGCTTCGTGCTCTTGATCTGCTCGCGCGGCGCGCATTGTTGCACCGTTCGCCCGTTGGCACAAGTATGTGACGCGAAGATGGGCGCCTAGTGTCAATCGTGTATAAACGATGCAAAGTGCGTAAAAACGATGACGGTAGTCCTCGCCTCTTCTCCGCGCCTGCCAAAATCCTCAGCCGCAAATTGTCTTTTTTGTGAGCGATGCAATGTCAACTGCGACCAAACGCGTCTGGAATCTGCCGTGCATGTTCCTCGCCGGGCCATCCGAAAAAATTCAGGAGGTTAGAAATGAGCGACGAGACGGGACGCACAACTGTGGTTCAGGAAGGGCAGCCGGGTTGGGTGATTCCGGCGATTATCTTGGTAGCCTTGGTGGCGCTGATTGGTTTGGGCGTGGGCTGGCGTGGGCTGAGCTACGCGCAGGACACGCGGCAAGCGCTGAACGGCGATCTTCAAACGATGAAGCAGGGAAATTCCAAGGATATCGATTCTCTACAACAGCGCCTGACCGCGGCTGAGAAGGCGAACACGGACTTGGCCGGCGACCTCACCGTTGTCACGAAAAAGCTGTCGATTACTCAAGGCCAGCTCAAGAAGGCGCGCCAGGATGCTGAGACCGAGGCGCAGCAGATTCGCGATGACAACGCCAAGCAGCTCGCCGATATGGGCACGGAGATGAACGGCCAGCTTGCCACGAAGGCGACCCAAGACGATATGAAGGCCGCCAACGGCCAGATCACCGGTGTCCGCACCGATCTCGACAGCACCCGCAAGGATCTGCAGATGGCCCGCAGCGAAATGGGCACGCTGATCGCCAAGAATCACGACGATATCGATACCCTTCGCCGCTTGGGCGAACGCGACTACGTCGAGTTCACCATTGCCGAGAAGAACAAGCCGCAAAAGGTGGGCGACGTGACCATCGAGCTCAAGGGCACCGACCCCAAGAAGAATCAGTGCAATTTGGCCCTGATCGTCGACGACAAGCGCACTGAGAAGAAGAACCGCGGCGTGAACGAGCCCATCTTCATCTACACGCACGGCTCGCATCGTCCCATGGAAGTCGTAGTCAATCAGGTCGACAAGAACAAGATCAGCGGCTACGTCAGCGTTCCCAAGGCTGTGCAGACCTCCAGCTCAGGAAGCTAGCGGAAGCTCAATAACAGACAGTCCTGAACCAAAAGCGGGCCGCATTTGCGGCCCGTTTTTTTGGTCTGTGCTTTGAAATAGCTATTTCTTAGGGATGTTCGGTTTCAGCGGGTATTTCGACAGATCGTTCGGGCCGGTTCCCAGGTGCCCGCCATCGCGATCGATATTGTTTTCATCGCAGGCATATTCGTAAAGCTCGTCGCCGGGAGCCATGGCGATGAAGGTCCGCTTGAATGTCCAGGGTTTCGTATAGAACTTGGGGTCCTCGACGGTAACTTCATGTTCCAGATGATCCGCGTCCGGGCGCGACCAGCGCTCCACCACGTGCATCGCGTCGCTGTGCGGATGCGCATCGTCGTCGATCCAGCTCAGCTTGTCCTTGAATCCAATCGAGTCGATCACCAGCGTATCGCCTTCCCATTTGCCGACGCCGTTGCCGAAGAACGAAGGCTCAATGTCCTTCGGATGATCGCGTCCATCGGTGGGAATGGATCGGAACGTGGTCATCAGCTCGTAGAGAAACGCCACGCGATTTGAACTCTGCACGATTTCAAAGGGCACGCCGCTGATGCTCGCTCGCGGAATGCCCGCGAACAAGCACAAAGCTTCCGGATTGATCGACTGCTTCAGATTGTATTCGTAGGCCGCTTGGCCCGCGGGAGTGAAGGGCGGTCCGCCTACGGCGCGAAACATGCCGCCGATGATCAGCGGTCCTTTCCAGAAGCCGGACAGGTCCGGCTTTCCGTCGAGCATGCGCGGCGCTGGCTTCGAGGGGCCCTTGGGAGCATCAATCTTGCCCGATGCGCCGGTTACTTCCGTGTAGGGATTCTCTGGAAGCGGCTTGGACTGTTGCCCGGCGGCAGGGCCGCAGATCCAAGGCAGCAGCAGCGTCAGGCTAATCGCCGCGCGAGCCGCGTGTGTCAATGTTCTTCGTATCGGCAATTCGAAAGTTCGTCTCATCGTAAATTCCCGCCGGCCGCTCGATCTGTTGCGGGAAAGCTAGCTCCGCCCGGAGCTTCGTGTCAACAGTTCTATCTGCAGCGCGAGATATTTCGTCCAGCTTGACCCCTGCACACGAGCGATATAAATTGCGCTTTACGTGTCGCAACTGTTCCAGGCGACGCAGCGGCGCCCAAGCACGACTCCTGCGGAGGTGTGAGATGAATCGTTCTGTCGCTCCGGCTGTCTCATTCGTACTGATCGCCGCCGCGGTCTTCTTCGCTGCAATTTCCGCCAACGCTCATCATGGTTTTTCCTCGGAATTTGACGGCTCCAAACCGATCGAGCTCAAGGGCGTGGTCACCAAGGTCGATTGGGCCAATCCGCACGTCTACTTTTATATCGACGTTAAGGACACCTCCGGCAAAGTAATCAACTGGGGTTGCGAAACGGCTGGCCCGGGCTCGCTGCATCGCCAGGGCTGGATGCACGACTCTCTCAAGGTAGGCGATCAGGTCACCGTCGACGGCTATCCCGCGAAAGACGGCTCAAAATTGGCGGATGCCCGCGACGTCACGCTCGCCGACGGCCACAAGCTGCTCGGCGCTACGCCTGGCGATGGCGGTCCAGGCTCCAAGCCGCAACAGTAGCCGACAGAATATTCGCTTCGCCTTTTTTTATGTTTCGGAAAAACTTCAGGACCTACAGAAGCGCCGGGTAGAACGCTTTTTGGGGTGGTAATGGGTGGTTGTCCTACCCGGCTGTCTCTTCAATTGGCCATAGCATAACTCCGTTGGCCCCACATAGCAAATAATTCGTTTTTGCTCCCGTCGCCCCCCCAATTGGATCCGATGCGTTACTTGTCCACTAAAAAGACATCGTGATTGGGGCTCGAGAACTGCGATCCTTCGCCGTTAAAAACCTGCCCGGTCATCAGATGGAATCCGTTGGCGATAAAGGCTCCCGACAGCCCATGGCGCCCGACTGGCATGGAGGGCAAAATCGCCCAGGTATTCGTTGCCGGATCGTATGCTTCGAGCGCGCGAAACACGGCCATCGACTCCGTGCTCTGCGTTTCGCCGCCGGCGACATAAATCCTGCCTGCGTATGTGCCGCAAGCCACCGCGCTGCGTCCATGAGGCATTCTCTGCCGCAGGGGTCCCCACTGATCGATCGCCGGATCGTAAACCTCGACAATATCCGTGTTGCTCCCGACTGGAATGAACGCCGATCCCACACGCCCGCCGATCACATAAATCTTCCCGTTCACTACGCCGGAGGCTGCGTGGTTTCGCGCGGTGGGCATCGAGCTGCGGCTCTCCCATTTCTGTGTGGCCGGATCATACGCCTCGTTGGTGCCGACGGAGCGATGCGGCCGCGAAACGAACAACGCGGTTTCCTTCGATCCCGGCTCCAACGCCGCTCCCCCGATCACATAGATTTTTCCCCCAACTTCTTCGGCAATCGCCGCGCCGCGCTTGCCGCCCGGCATTGGCGGCAGCGCCTTCCAGGAATCGTTTGCCGGATCGTACTCCCAGGCGTTGTCGATCGGCGCCCAACCTCCCGGCTCATTTCCTCTCACCAGTCCACCGATCACGTAGATCTTTCCTTTGTATTCGGCCATGGCCATGTGGTGCGCGGGCAGCGGCATGTTTTTTTTCTTGGTCCATTTGTCGCTGGCCGGGTCGTATTCGTAAACGATGCCTGGAGCAATTCCGGGCGGAACGAATCCGCCCATTACGTAGAGCTTCCCGTTCGCGGTAGTAGCGTGAGTTTCTTCCATCGGTTCCGGGAACGGCGCAGCTTTCGTCCAATGCCCTTGAGCGCGCGCATCGAGCGCGAAAATAAAAATTCCGAGCGCGATGCCGCAGATCGCAAGCTTGCGGCGAAGGAAGCTCTGCATGGTACCTCCAGCGAACTTGTGGGAGTCAGAATGATTCGGCGATTCACGCCGATCCAGTGTTGCCGGAGCATAACATAAGGGGAGCTTCGCGGTTAATCGCCGGTCAAGAAATGCGCGAATGATTAAGAGGAATGCTCAGGCAATTGGTTGCAGGCCGCTTCCGGACGACTCCAGTTCAATCCGCAGCAGCCAGTCGAAATGAAATTTCTGCGCGGACAGCCACTTTTCCAGCTCTTCGCGTCCCGGCGCATCGAATTCCACCAGCATTTTGCCTTCGTGCATATTCACCAGCACGCGCCGGGCTTTAATCTCGGTGCCGTCGTGCAATCGTCGCGCCAGCTCGTCCGCGCCTTGGCGTGTCAGGCAAGCCAGCGTGTGCTGCGAAATATAACGCGCCATCGATTCTCCTGAGAGTTGCTGATTGGTTCCGGCATCGCCAAATCGTCGCACTTCTAAGCGTGCCCGCCGGCCATCTTTTCTTCCCCTGATCGTATATTTTGTCCATCAGCCGTTTCGCTGATCATGCGGACAGGTTCATTTTCGACACGCTTGTCCCCGCCGCGCGCCTTTCCGATTCCCAGCGGCGCTAAAATCGGCCCGGAGGAAAAAATGAGAGCCACAAAACGTTTCTTCCTGTTCCTCTGCGTCGCCCTTTCGCTTCTCGTTATCTCCGGGCGGGTTTTGCAGGCCAAAGCCGCGACCGGCAGTCTCGAAGGCACCGTGCTGGATTCCCAGGGCAAGCCGGTTTCCGGCGCGCTGGTCACCATTCAGGCCTCCTACGGCGCCCATCCGCACGTTACACACACCGACGCCAGCGGCCACTTCGAATTTTCTCATTTCGCCGCCGGGCAGTACGATCTCCGCGCATATTACACCGGCTCTTATTCGGATTGGAGCAAGCGCGTGCCGCTTCGAACCACAAAGAATGCCCCGGTGACTTTGCAGATCGCAGCGTCAAAGCGCTGATCCGGCGGATAACTCATTGTTTCTGATGTGTTTTATAGTTCCCACCGGTACTAATACGGTTGTACTCCGAAAATGAACCGCTTGCGCTATCGCGCCTGCCGCAGCTAGAAGCGACCCTATATTCCGCGGGTTGGTGGCTGCGAACGCGGGGACGACGGTTCCGAGAAAAGGAGCCGACGCACGCTTCCGACCCGTCCAAATTTTCTTTCCCACATACAGCGGAATTCTTTAGTTAGGCGAGAGTCGCGCCTGCCTGTTCGTGCATTCAGCGTTCCCTGAACATTTAGAACGTGGTGGCGCCAAGGAAAATGTCTTCGATGCCGTTCGTATCGAGCGGTACCAGATCGCTCGCGAACGAAATAAACGCCACCGTATGTCCGTCCGAGCTGATTGCCGGCGCCACGCTGTTCCCATTCGCTGCCGGTGGAGAAGTTCCCGTGGCGTGGCTGGCCACAACGGTGGTTGCCACGCAGGCCGTGCCGGTGGCGATGAGTGTATTGCACGTGTTTCGAATGAAAATGTTCTCGACCCCATTGGCCGTATTGGTCGAAAGGTTCGATGCCTGCGAGGCAAAAGCGACAAATTGTCCCGAACCGCTGCTGTTCAGATTGATGCTCGGATTTTCGCTTAAGCCGTTTCCCGGGGAAGTCCCATTTGGCGTGGACACGAGATACGTCGAGGGGATGCATGTGGTGGTCGTGACGGTCGCGTCAATGCACGTATCGCGCACGTAGATTTGCTGGATTCCGCTGGTAGCCACTCCCAAATTCGCGGCGGTCGAAGCGAATGCCACAAAGCGGCCGTCGTATGACATGGATGGTTGCGAGTTCACGCCACCCGCGAGACTTGTTCCATCGCCCGTAGAAATCAGCGTCATAATTGGAACGCAACCCGTCGTTGCGAGTTGGCACTCATTCTGTTCGAAAATCTCCTGCGCGTGTGGGGTTGAAGGGTTAGAAAAGCCCAGATTGTTTGCCGTCGACACAAAGGATACGTACGTCCCCAGGTTGCCGATGGAAGGATGCGAACTGGCGCCGTTTCCGGGCATGACTCCATCTGGCGACGACACCAGATATGTAGTGGGCGCGCACGTCGTGCTGGTGGAAGGCGGCGTCAGCGGTGTGGTTCCACTGCAAAGAGTGCGCAGGTAAACCTGCGGAGTTATGCCGTCGACGGCCACACCGGAGACCAGGTTTGTGGCCAACGAAACAAAAGCGACGAATTGCCCGTCCGGACTGATCACCGGATTGTAGCTGTCTCCGTTACCAGGATTGCCGTCAGCGCCAAGTGACACCAGCACTCCTCCGCCCACGCTGGTGCCGGTCGTTGTACTTGATGATGTGGCGCACGCCGTTACGGTACCGCTCGTCGTGGTGGTTGTGGTGGTTGTGCTTGTGGTGGTCGCGCCTGTGGTGCAGACCGGTTGCCAGTAGACTTGCCGCACACCCGGTGTCACCGAGACGTAGTTCACAATGTTCGTCGCGAGGGACGTGTATGCGGCGTGATCGCCGGCGCCGTCGGTGGTGGGTTCGGAACTAGGACCATTCGGAGCTGTTCCGTCCGCGGCTACGCTCACGATAAATGTACTGGGGTTGCAGGTGCTGCCGAGGCAGGTATCGTGCACGAAAATCTGGCTGCCGCTGGTCGTTAGGTTCGCCACCAGATTGCTTGAAACCGAGGCGAACACCACCAAGTCCCCGGTGGTGCTCACCGAAGGCCCGGAGGTTCCGAGCGTCAGCCCCAGCGCGCCACTGGAGCAATTGATTGCCCCGCCGCAAATTCCCGCGTTTGCCTGCGTTCCGTCGAAGGCGTAATCCACCAGCACAGGAAGCCCAGCGGTGGTCGTCGGATCAACAGCAAATTCCACGGCATTCGATACTCCTCCACCGGGCCCTGGGTTCGATACCTGTATCTGGTCGATTCCACCCGTCACAAAATCGCCTGCGGCCAACTGCACACTGGCGCTGGTCGCGCCGGTGGCGAGGGTTGGCCGGGGAGCGCCGTTGATCAGAACCACGGAATTGGAAACGATACCGGTTCCGGTGACAGTCACACTTGTGATTCCCGCGCCGGCGGCCACGCTGGTAGGGCTTAGGGAAACAATCCCGGGGACCGGATTGTTCACCGAAAACGAATAAAGATTCGAACTTCCGCCACCGGGTGACGGGCTGGCCGGATTTACCACCGTCAACTCCAAAACTCCTGCTGACTCGACGCTCGTTGCCGGCAAGCTGACTTCCAGAAAGCTCGAGCTGATAAAGTTAGTCGGCAACGCGACGTTTCCCAGGTTGACTACCGACTGCGTCACGAAATTCGTTCCCTTGATGGTGAGCAAGACGTCGCCGGTGCCGGCAATCGCGGAACTCGGCGAAGTGGAGGTGATTTGCGGAGTCGGACTGGTCACCGGATTGATCACGAAGGTCAGCGCGAGCGTGGTGCCTCCGCCCGGCTGCGGTGTGGTTACGGTTATATTCGCCGTGCCAGGATTCTGGATCAAACCCGCAGGTATCTGCGCCGTCAGCGTGTTGGTGTTGACGAAGATGGCCACCAGGGGCGATGAGTTCCAATTAACCGTGGAAGCAGGAGTAAAGTTGTAACCCGTCACCGTCAGCGTAGACGTCGGTTGCCCGGCGGAAATGCTGGTGGGCGATATCGTGGTAATCGTGGGGCTCGGATAATTGATAATCTGCTGGCAACCTGTAAGTGCTACCGCCATTGCGACCAAGAACCAGCAAGCCAGACAATTTCGTCCCTGCAAATTCCTCACCCGAGTCCTTTAAGTAAGTAAGCTTGTGATGCGAATTACGCGCAAAACTGTAATGGTAGAGACTACTAAAGATGTCAGGCTCCGGCAATCGGGATGCCTCGTCTTTAGCTCGCTCTTCTCTTACACACTCTCAATATTCGTGTGGGACACTACAGGCTAACGCAACAATTTGAGAGGGACCCATCCGCCTCCTTTCCTTCATCCCAGGAGTCTTTGTCTGCGGCTGCCTCACGCTGCTCTGTTTCCTTGCGGCGCCGAACTTCGCGCGGGCTCAAAATGCCCCGCCTACAAATCCGGCGTCCCGCCCGGACGACACATCCCCGCAAGCGCAGGACGACACCACAACGGACAACCCTAGCCTCACTTTATTTCCGCACTCCGATACCAGCCGGTATTGGGTCTCTGGACAGGCGAACATCATTTTGCAATGGCACCCGTCTTTTCCGGCGAAATACAGTGGACCCAACAGCCTGCATTCGGCCGCCGAAAACGCAACCTCGAAAGTCTACACGCTCTACCTCGGATATGAGCTGTCCCCTACCACCGAGATTTTCCTGGACGTGGAAAGCGCTGGCGGTCGGGGCATCAGCAATGCATTCGGCTTAGCCGGCTTCACCAACCTGGATGTGGTGCGCAATCCCGAGCTTGGCGCGACTCCTTACCTGGCGCGCCTCATGCTGCGGCAGATCATTCCTCTCAGCAAGGACCGCATTGAGGCAGACCGCGATCCCCTGCATCTTTCTACCTCTTTACCTGCGAAGAGGATCGAATTTCGCATGGGCAAATTCGGGATTCCCGACTTTTTGGACATCAACTCCTGGGGCAGCGACAGCCACCTCCAATTCCTGAACTGGACAGTCGACAACGATGGCGCCTACGACTATGCCGCCAACACTCGTGGTTACACCGATGGCGCGCTGCTGGAATTCGACGACCGCAACTGGTCGGTGCGCTTCGTCGAAGCGCTCATGCCGAAGGTGGCCAATGGAATCTATCTGGACGCGGACGTAGCGCGAGCGCGCGCCGAGAACCTTGAGTTTGAGCTGCACGGAACAGCCTTGCGCCACCGCAAGGGCACCCTCCGCCTTCTCGGCTACCTGAACCACGCCGATATGGGCAACTACCGCCAGGCCATCGCCGATTATCAGGCCGGCGAAACGTCAACACCGGACATTATCTCTACCCGGCGCCAGGGCCGCCACAAATATGGCTTCGAGCTGAATGTTCAGCAGGAGATCACCTCTGACCTGGGTGTGTTCGGACGATTGGGTTGGAGCGACGGACGCAACGAGTCCTTCGCCTACTCCGAGGACGATCGAACCATCGAACTTGGTGCCGTTGTGGTTGGCAACCGTTGGCGTCGCCGTAATGACCGCGTGGGCGGCGTTTTCGTAGCCAATGGAATTGTGGCGGCCCATCAGCAATATCTGGCGCTTGGGGGATTAGGATTCCTGCTGGGCGACGGCCACCTTACGTATGGACCCGAGAAGATTCTGGAAACCTTCTACACCGCTCATCTCTGGCGGGGCATTTTCGCTTCGCTCGACCTTCAGCACATCAATAATCCGGGGTATAACAAAGACCGCGGGCCGGTGCTTGTTCCCGCGGCCCGGCTCCACGTCGATTTCTGAAGCTTCGGGACTGGAGACGGCATCGCCGAGGCTACCGCTCCGCTTACTTCTTCGGTTGCGTGGATTGCCCCTCGTCACCTGAAACGCTGCTCTCGTCCTTGAGTGCATCTTTGGCTCCGGCCGGGAGCTTGTTGGCGCCGGCAAGAAAAGCGCTCACCTGCCAGCGCTGCGGCTCAGCCAGAATATCGCCAAAGCTTGGCATCCCGCTCAGCCGGATGCCGTTGCTCACTTTCCAGTAGGTGACTCCCACCGGGTCGTCCGTGACCATCCCCTCGGGTGTGAGTAGTTGCGGTGCTTCCGGGTACATCGCCTTGGCCATGGGCGGTGCCGGCTGGCCGTATGTTCCATGGCACACCGCGCAGTTCTTCTTGTAGATCCCCGCTCCGGATACGAGGTCCTGCGTGCTGAAGGTGGAAAGATCGCGATGCGGAGCCTCCCGGCTGATTCTCTTTTCCAGCGCCGTCCCGGCAATAAATCTTTCGAAGGGCATGGCGGGAGCCGTCGCCGCCGCCGGCGCGAATCCCATGACCAGATACAAGATCACGATCAGCGGAAAAATCAGGACGCCCAACACCAGTCCGATAAAAAACGTTCGCACTCGAAATCCTCTCCACGCCGGAATGAAAGTACGGTCACCTTAGATAGCACATCGGTGTCCGCCCTCACCACGGAACAATTTTGTCCGCGATCAGTGTGACGGAATTTTTGCACGGTCCAGCGCCTTTTCGCCGGAAGAATTTTCTCGAGCCTCCTTCAAAATTTCTCCGGCACGCGCAGAAAAACTTTTCCGCGCGCGCCGTGCGGCTGCATTTTCTGAAGAGCAAAAATCGCCCGTGTTCATCGATCTTTTTGCATTTTCCCCTGGCGCAATTTTGTCGGCGCGTCGACAATTTTTTCTTCGGGGCGCGGCGCAAAAAATGTCACACATTTCCCCCGTGAAATTATTCTTCCTCTCACCTCCGCTCGGGAAATTCGCCACTCGAAACGGGCGGATGTTTTCCGCGCTCGTAATACCTTTGCGCCCTTCACCATCCCTTTAAGTCCCAGTAACTTGGCATTCATCTCCTCTTTTTTCAGAAACCTGCGCCTATCGATCCTCTATTGGTATTACCAGGATATGATCGATCTGCTACTTGACATACGATCCCTGGATCGACAGAATTCCGCAGAGGTGTGCCCATGGACAAGGTCCGCGTGAAGGTCTCACCCAAATTTCAAGTCGTTATCCCCAAACCACTGCGCGACGAGTTGAAGATCGAGCCCGGCCAGCAGCTACTCATGTATGCCTTCGACGGCTCCCTCCACCTCGTGCCCTCCCGTTCCATCAAGGAGCTCCGCGGTATCGCCAAGGGAATGCGATGGAAAGACGATTATCGTGACCGCTCGGAGCGTCTCTGATCTCTATGTCGTGGATTCGTCTGGCTGGCTCGAATATCTGACCGAGGATTCCAAAGCGGCCGCCTTCGCTCAATACCTGGAGGGGGACGGTTCAGTTTTGTTGCCCGCTATCGTGCTCTGCGAGGTCTATAAGCATTTGACCAAACACCGCGGGCGCACCATCGCCGAGCGCTTCGTTGCCCAGGCTTTTCAGCGCCGAGTCATTCCCCTAGACGACTCCATTGCCGTTGCCGCCGGGAATTTGGCAGTGGAGCATCGTCTGAACACCACCGATGCAATCGTCTATGCCACGGCACGAACCTGCCAGGCCCAGCTGGTCACCACCGATACCCACTTCCGCGGTTTGCCCGGCGTCATTATCCCCTGAGATTTCAGGCGGCTTCCCAGAAACTATGTAGATCATAGCGAATGTGAATTCCGAGCCGACTCGCGTCGTTTTGCGGCTACATGAAAGCCTTAGATGAAGCTACGGAATCGGATGGATTTTCTCATTCGCGCTGGGAGCGTAGTTTCTCAATCCATGGAGCGTCCTATGCCAATATCCCGGAAACTAGTAGCCGTGCTTTTCGTCTTATTCACACTTGCAGTCATACAGCCGGCAAAGGCGGATTCGATCGTCACACTCGCCAGCGCCAGCACTGCGGCAGATTCGTCGCAGACCAATTCCAACGGAGCGAATATTGCCATCGCGCCAAACTCAAATTGGGCCAGCGCACTTCCCGGCTCTTCTTGGGTTTCTTTTGCGCCCACCGGTGATACTTCCGCTTCAAACTTCGTCACCGTGGCCAATGGCACTGTGGTTTCGTTCTTTGACACGTTTACACTGGCGGGTCCGGCTACCAACGGAACTTTAGCGGTGATGGCCGATGATTCCGCCACCGTCTTGCTGAACGGTGTGCAGTTGATCGGCGAGACGCTCGCAAACAACACCTATGCCATCTGCTCGGATTTCGGTGTGGGTTGCCTTCAGCCGACGGTACTCGATCTTCCAGTGTCGCTCCTGCAGACCGGCACAAACACCCTGGAATTCGAGGTTGCCCAGCGGGCCGGCAGTTCGTTCGGTCTCGATTTCCTGGGTTCCATCACCGATCCGGTCAACACGCCGGAGGCGTCTTCGGGGGCGTTTCTCATTCTGGCCCTTGCCAGCCTGGTGATGTTCGGATTTTTCCGCAAGTCTAACGGGACCGTCTAGGCCCTCCACTATTCCAACTTAAGGCGTCGGGCTCTTCCCGGCGCCTTGAGTGTTTTCTCGCCCTTCCTTCGGCCGCTTTCGCTTCGTCGCTCTCGTTTACTATTTGATTGGTGATCCTCCGAGCTGTGGAGTTTCTGTGATTGGTGCTGCTTGCTTACTGGCTCTTCGGCGCACTGAAGGCCACGCGAGCTAGGCTTCGGGAGAATCTGGCCCTCTCTTTTCTGCGCACCGCTCTCACCGTTTTCGTTTTCCTGCTTCTCTTTCATCCTGTTAGACCACCAGGCTGGCAGCGCGGGTCGTTCCGCGTAGCGAAACATCTGGTCCCGCTACGTTTTGGACCAGAACTGGTCCGCGGCCGTCACACGGAAGCCTTCCCACGAACTCATCCGTAGGGCGCAATACGCTCGCATTCACCACCTGATCTCTACCGGCATGATTCTTGGACCGGCCAATTGGATCGGAATGGCATTGTTGATTGGAGAATGGCGCTCGCTAGTGCTATTGCGGTGCTGTTCTTGTCCTGGTTGGTCAAAGCTCGCAAGGAGGATCCTCTCTCCAGAGAATTCGGCAGCGTCTTTGAAGAGCATCGCGCCCATAGAGGCAAGTTCTTACCGCGATTCCGAACGAGCCGATTCCTGGCAGCGCCCACAAAAGACAAAGCCGGCAGAAACCTCTGCCGGCTTTGTCCTGTCTCGTCGGTTTTAGGCGAACTTACCTGCGTCCGCCATGCCCGCCACCGCCGTGGAACCCGCCTCCGCCATGGACTGCTCCGCCCCGGAAGCCGCCGCCACCGCGATAAGCACCGCCGCCGTTATAGCCGCCCCGATAGCCGCCGCCGTATCCGCCGCGGTAGGCCGGACCACCGTAATAGCCCCGCCCGCCGTAGAAGCCACGGGCTCCGTAACCTCCATAGTAGCCGCGGCCCCAACCGCCGCGATACCACGGCCCTGCCCCAATGAAGAGGCCGCCGCTAAACCAGCTTGGCCCGTAGTAACCGTAAGGCGCGCAAGCGTATGGGTAATACGAGTAGTAGCCATATGAGCAGACCGGCGGACCGTAGATCGGGCCACCAACTCCGATTCCCACCGAAAGCCGTTGTGCGTGTGCATAGGACGCTGGAATCAGCAGCATCCCCAGCACTGCGAGATATTTTGCGTATTTCATATTCTGAACCCCTTTCGAAAGCCCACAGCCTCTGTTGCCGGCTCTCTGAATCTCACTGCTTGTAAGGGCATGGCGCGGGCCAAACTTTCCGCCGAGCCGAGTTCGTCATTAAGTGCCAGATAATGCGCATCTTAATCGGAGACGCCATCGTTTTCATCCGTATAGCAGCCATTGGCTCGCGGCCAATTTCGATCAAGAGCCGGTGCTTTTCAACCACTGTAAACACCCTAGAATCTGCCGCACTCCAAAAGAAGAATCTGCTACCTTGGCGGGCATGCACCGCGCGTTTCTCTCGATTGTCTTACTCGCGCTTCTCGCCAGCTTCACCACTGCGGCCCGGCAGCCACAAGACGCCGCGTCCGTAGGCTCCGATCAGCGTGCGCGCGAACTGATCCGCCTCCTCGAATTGCATGTGCTTCCAAAAGAATCCGGCTACCTTGGCGTCATCGGGGTCTCAGCGCAGAAAGTCTCCGTAAACGGCCGTTCCCTCGCCGTGCAGAGCCAGAACTACTACATGCTCACACGCGACCGGCCAATTAACTTCCTGCATTGGCTCCAACCGGACGACACGCACATCCTCATCGAGGGTGGCCCTGTCGACTATTTCATCTTTCACCCGGACGGTCGCGCAGAGAAGGTCACTCTGGGAATGAACCTGCAGGCCGGCCAACGGCCGGTGGTAGCGGTTCCGGGGGGGTCTTGGAAAGCTTTGCGTCTTCACGACGGCGTTGCTTACGCCCTCACCGCGAATACTTTGTCGCCGGAATTCACTCCGGACCGCGTCAAGATCGGCGCCGGCGACGACTGGGTGAAGCGCTATACCGGCGCTGCTCCCTGGGCCACTCCGAAATTTTTGCGCGAGCTGATCGGCCCCAACTGGATTTCCTCGGGTAGTTCACCAAGCCGATAACCGGCGTTATCAGCATTGCTGCTCGCTTGCCCATCCCCGCCGATTCCCGTACTCTGTTTTTTCGCCTAAAAGCGCTGCGAAGCGTCGAGAGGAGCCGGGATGGCCTGCCCCACCTGCCAGAAGCGTCCGCCCAAGCGGTTTTGTCCCGCGCTCGGCGAAAAAATCTGCCCGATCTGCTGCGGCAAAGAGCGCGAAGTCACTCTCGACTGCCCGCTCGATTGTTCCTACCTGATCGCTGCCCATCGGTACGAAGCCGAACATCGTAAGCCGCTCTCGCCGGACGATTTTCCCTACCGTGAAATCGAATTCCCGGTTGACTTCGTCTACGAACATTGGCCGGTGGTAACCGCTCTGGCCGCGGCCATCCTTCAATTTCAGTTCGAGCACAAAGAACTGCACGACAATTCCGCGTATTCGGCGATTGAAAGCCTGGCGGAAACCTATCGCACTCTCGGAAGCGGCATTCTCTACGAGAAGCCGCCGGTCGAGCCTGTCGCCCACGCACTGTATGGCCAGCTCGCCGAATCTATCCAGAATTTCCGCAAGCAATTGGCCGAGCGCGCTGGCCCCTCCGCCGTTCTAAAGGATTCCGACATTTTCCGGCTTCTCGTGTTCCTGCTGCGCATCTGCAAGCAGGAAACCAACGGACGTCCGCGCTCACGGGCTTTTCTCGAATTTTTGCGCAATCGGTTTCCGCTTCCGGAGGCGGCCGTGCCGAAGGAGACGTCCCGCATCATCATGCCCTAGCCCCGCTCGCGCTGCTTCCTGCGTTACGGCCACGCTCCGTTCTGCGTTTGCCGCCGAGGCCGGCGGCCTGCCCGCCATGAATGCCATCAGGCAGGCCAGGGCGAAGGCCATTGTGAGCAGTGAGACCGTGCGCAGCTTCACGCCGCGCACCGATTTGCCTTCGCCCGGCGCTGTACTTGGTGTCATTGCCAGCCCCTGTTGGGGAATGTCCCGACGCCTTGCGCTTCTTCTTTTCTGATGACCCGTTGTTCTGCGTCTCATCTGCCTACCCTCCGTTCCCAAGTCCTAGTTGCAACTGTGGCGATCGCCAGGATTGCGTCCCGCTGCGATCGGGCCGCGATCCCAGCGCGTATTTCCGCCGCAATCTCTCCACTCGCTCCGCAATCTCCTTGCGATATTCCTCCGGCGCATTTCCATATTGCCCGTACCACGCCTTGTAACGCTTCACCAGCTTTGGAAATCTCTCTTCGAGAAACGGAATAAATTGTCGCAGCGACGCGGGCATCAGAAACAGCACATTGGCCGCGAACCACTGCGCCCCTGTTTCGCTCACCGCTTTCGCCAGCGCGTCCAGATCCTTCTCGCTGTCGGTGAGGCCCGGCAACACAGGCATCGCCAGCACTCCCGCCGCTATTCCCGCCTCCCGCAGGTTCCGCACCGCCTCCAGTCGGAGGTCAGGGCGCGGAGCGCGCGGCTCAAGAAGCCGTGCCAGCCGGGTTTTCAGCGTCGTAACGCTCAGATTCACGCTCAGCGCCGATTTCGCCGCGATCTTCTGCAGCAGCTCAACGTCTCGCAGTACCTGATTCGACTTTGTCGTGATGGAAATGCTCAGCCCTTCGCGCTCGGCCATTCGCTCCAGAATCGCGCGCGTCGCGCCAAATTCCTTCTCGGCTGGTTGGTAGGGATCCGTCGCGGTCCCAATGGCGATGTGCTCACCCCAGACCCGTTCACAACCTAGGTCACGCTCGGCTAGCGGCCCGGCATCCTGCTTGACATAAATTTTCGATTCGAACTCGCTGCCGTCAATTTCCATGTACTCGTGCGTGTACCGGGCGTAGCAGTATTTGCACCCGAACTCGCATCCTCGGTACGGGTTCACCGTCCAGCGGAAGGGAACTCGCTCCGAATGGCACTCATTCAGAATCGAGCGAACGGGCAGGAGAAAATACTCCGTCCCGCGCTTGGCTTCGGCGCGAGGGGAGGAGGCGGCGAGTCGCGCAATGCCGACCAGATCCTCAGCGGGCTTCGTGCTCCGGTCGGTAACCGGAGGGGGCGCGGAAGCTCCACTAGAGGACTCACAATTGCCGTGGCGAGCGGCTTGGGGGAATAGGGTGAGACTGGTCTGCTTCGCTCGGGATTCGGCCCGCCGCCGAAGCGTCGGGGGAGCCGGTCGAAGTATGGGAGAAGTGGCCATTGGCGATCTCGCCGCACGAACCGCATGTTATTCGCTTTTTGTTCGCCATGTCAAGCATTTAATTTCGCCTTTTATTCGCCTGCTTTCGCCAGTCGGTTCTGGAAATTCTCGCGTCACCTTCCGCTGACCTGCCGTCGGCGCGCCGCTATACTGCGAGGGAACGGTTGCTGAGGGCCCCGTGTCGGACGTTGGTATTCTTATCATTGACGATGACATTTCCAGCCAGCGCGCGCTGAAACTCGTGCTCGATTCCGAAGGCTGGCGTGTTCGTATCCTGGCGCATCCCTCCCAAGCCATGGCTGAGCTGGCCAACGGAAGTTGGGACCTGGCCATCGTCAACGTCGCCTTGCTGGACCTGCGGGACCCGCTATTTCTCACCTTGAAGGAGTTGTCCCAGGCGGAATTCTCCGCTCCGCCGGAAGAATCCTCCGCAACATCGGATACCGGCGGGGATACCGGCCGCCGGGTCAAGCGTTTCCGCGCGCTTTTTCTGGTTCCGCTGATGGGTTCGAAAGAGGTGCCGCTGATTCTCGAGCGCGAAGCGCTTCCTTACTCGTTCAAGCCCTACCACCTGCACGATTTTCTTCAGAAGGTCAGCGATCTCTTGCTCGAAAGCGGAGCCATTTCCGAGCCTTTGCGCGGAGTCGAGAGTTTCGCCGGGAAAAAGCGCCGTTCCGCGCGCGACGGGCGCGCCGGCCAGAAGATGTTTGCATCCCGCGAGGATTATCAGATGACCGAGGAAGAGCTCATGGAATTCGAGCGCCAGGAAAAAGAGGAAGACGAGCGCAAGAAGCGCGCCAAGCAGCCCCTCGGCCGCGACCCGCTCTCTTAACGCCTTACCAGGTTTCGTCCGTCAGCTTTCGGATTTCGCTCTGATCTGGTGTTGCCTCGGCCAGCTCAGCGGCTGTTTTGCTCAGCACAGGGTGCCGCACATCCGGCGCGATTTCCGCCAGCGGCGCCAGCACGAATTTGCGCTCCGCCAGTCGCGGATGCGGAATCTCCACTTCGCTCGTGTGCAGCACCTGCGCCCCATAGAGCAGGATGTCGATGTCTATCAGCCGCGGCCCTTTCGGCACCAGCCGTTCCCGCCCCATCTCTCGCTCGATCGAAAGCAGCGTAGCCATCAAATCGTCCGGCTGCAAATCCGTTTCCGCCTCCACCACACAGTTCACGAACCACGGTTGATCGGTCATCTCCACCGGTTCTGTTTCATACAGCGAGGACCTTCGCAAAACTCGCACGCCGTGCAGGGGCAGGGCATCGACTGCCTGGGCGATATTTTTTTTGCGGTCGCCTATGTTGGAGCCGAGCGAGAGATAAATCTTTGTCACGCGCAGTGATTTCTTAGCTAAAAAAGGCCGGGCTGCCGCTTCGGCTCGGCCATCCCGAAATGCTTGTAGGCCAGCGCGGTGGCCACGCGCCCTCGCGGGGTGCGATCGAGCAGCCCGAGCTGCATCAGGTAGGGCTCGTAAATTTCTTCGATGGCGTCCTCTTCTTCGCTGAGCGACGCCGCAATCGTGCTCACTCCTACGGGTCCGCCGGAATACTTCTGAATAATCGCGAGCAATAGGTTGCGGTCCACATCGTCGAGTCCATGCTCGTCTACCCCGAGCATGGCCAGCGCATCGCGCGCCACGCCCAGCGTGATGTGCCCTTTCGCCCGCACTTCCGCATAGTCACGCACGCGCCGCAAAAGGCGGTTCGCCACGCGCGGTGTGCCGCGGCTGCGCCGTGCGATCTCCGCCGCGCCGGCTTCGTCTGTAGTTATGCCCAGAATTTACGCCGATCGCTGCACGATGCGCAGCAAATCGTCCGGCGAATAAAATTCCAGCCGGTGCACGATACCGAAGCGCGAGCGTAGCGGGGCCATGATCAATCCCGCGCGCGTGGTGGCGCCGATCAAAGTGAACGGATGCAGTTGGTAGGGATGCACGCGCGCCCCCGGGCCCTGCCCGATGATCAAATCCACGCGAAAATCTTCCATGGCCGGATAGAGAATTTCTTCGAGCGCCGGTTGCAGCCGGTGAATCTCGTCGAGGAAGAAAAAATCGCGCGGGTCAAGCGACGTGAGCACCGCAGTCAGGTCGCCTTTTTTCTCGAGCAGCGGCCCGGAGCTGATCTTGATCGCCGAGCCCATCTCATTCGCCAGAATCTGCGCCAGCGTCGTTTTTCCCAGTCCCGGCGGACCGTACAACAGCACGTGATCCAGCGCTTCGCCTCGCGCGCGCGCCGCCTCCACCGCGATTTGCAGGTTTTCCTTCACGCGGTCCTGCCCGATGTAGTCGTCGAATCTCGCCGGGCGAACGCTCGCTTCAATCCGCGCGTCTTCATCAAACGCGCGCCCGGAAACGATGCGGTTTTGCGGATCCTTCATCTCTCGTGCCGCTTCGCCACTATTCGCCACCGGCGCGCGCTCCCTTCTGCATCGCCGAATTCCCGAGAATCTGCAGCGACCCCCGCAATAGCGCCTCGAAATCTCCGTCGCCCTCGGCACGCGCTTTTTCAATCGCTTTCTCAACCGAGCGCGCGTCGTAGCCAAGATTTACCAGCGCGGAAGCCACATCCGATTCGAGCTGCGATTTCGTCGTGGGCTTGCCCGCTTCGGCCACATCCACCACTACCAGCTTGTCGCGCAGCTCCACCACGATCCGTTCCGCGGTTTTTCGTCCCACGCCCGGGATGCGCACCAGTTGCAGCAGATCGCCTTTGCGAATGGCCGGCACCAGCTCGTCGATGCCCATGCCGGAAAGGATTTTCAGCGCCAGCGACGGCCCCACTCCCGAAGCGGAGATCAGCAACTCGAAGCACTGTTTCTCGCGCGCGGTCAGAAACCCGTACAGCGAAATCTGGTCCTCGCGCACATGTGTGTGAATCAACACCGTCGTCTCACTGTGCAACGTGCCCAGGCCTGCGAAGGTTGAAAGCGGCACCAGCACCTGGTATCCCACGCCGCCCACATCGATCAGGATCTGATTGGGGCGTTTATCGATGAGTTTTCCGCGGAGCAAACCGATCATGTCCAGCGATTATTGAACGTTCTGAAGTGAAATGGAAGAGTAGCTCCCAAAACAGGGGCAGGCGAACAGTTAACGACGGGCGCGGTCTTTCTGCACTGCTTCGTCAATCAGCACATCCAGCTCCCGGCGCGTCAACGTGACCCGTTCCGTTTCCGCCGAATCGCAGGTTACCGGCGCATCCGCGCTTGCGCCCGCGTTGATCCCGTAACGAGATCGCGCCGCGATCAGTTTTTCCACGTCTCCGCCCGATAGCAGCATCTGTTTCCCGAGCTGCTCGGTGACAAGTGAAACGCGCGCGAAATGCTCCGTGGTTTCCATGCGATAGAACGCGCTCAGAAGGTCCGGCCCGTAAGTGACCACACCATGGTTGGCCATTAAAATTGCGTCATGCCCGTGCACCAGCGGCTCAATCCCCGCCGTCAATTCGGACGTCCCAGGTGTGCCGTACCGTGCTACCGGCACGGAACCTAGAGCGACCACGAGCTCGCACAGCAGTGCCTTGTTCAGCGGAATTCCCGCCGCCGCGTATCCGGTCGCAGTCGGTGGATGTGCGTGGCACACCGCATTCACATCGGGACGCATGCGGTAGATCAGCAGGTGCATGGCCAGTTCAGAAGAAGGATTGCGCCGCCCGCTGAGCCGGTGGCCTTCCAGATCCACGATGACAATGTCATCGTCCACCATCGCTCCCTTGGCTATGCCTGTAGGAGAAGTGAGGATTCGCCGCGAGTCCAGGCGCACCGAAATGTTTCCATCGGTGGCCACGATGAAGTCGCGCTCGCGCAACCAGCGGCCCACGGTGCAAATGTCGCGCCGGTGCTCCTCTTCAGTCTTCACCGCGCCGGGCGAGATCGTATCAGGCAGCATAGGGCTTGTCGTATATCCCAACCGCGGAAGGAAAGTCAACTCAAGCGTAAAAGCCGCGCAGCCGCAGCGCCCGGGCCACCCGGTCAATCGCCAAAATATAGGCTGCGATGCGGTTGTTCACTTTGTGCGTTTCGGCATAGGCGATTACCTGGTCGAAGCTCTGCTCCATCACATCCTGCAGACGCTCGTTCACTTCGCTCTCGCGCCAGAAAAATCCTTGCCGGTCCTGCACCCATTCGAAATAGCTCACCGTTACCCCGCCGGCGTTACCGAGGATATCCGGTATCACGAAGATCCCTTTCTTTTCCACGACCGAGTCCGCGGCAGCCGTCGTCGGCCCGTTCGCGCCTTCGCAAAGAATCCGGCACGTCAGCCGGTGGGCATTTTCGGTGGTGATCTGGTTCTCAGTCGCGGCCGGAATCAGGATGTCGCACGGCCGGAACAGAATTTCCTGCGCGCTGGTTTTTTCTCCGCCGGCCGGGAATTCCGGCAGGGGCCTGCGCTGGTTATAAACCCAGTCATACACCTTGGGAATATCGAATCCTTTTTCGTTGTACAGCCCGCCGTGAATATCCGCAACGCCCACGATGCGATATCCCGCTTCATGCATCAGCAGCGAAGCCTGCGAGCCCACGTTTCCGAATCCCTGCACGATCACATTGCAGTCGCTGCGTTTCATGCCAAATTTTTTCACCGCGCGATTCGCGCAGATCATCAACCCGCGCCCGGTCGCTTCTTTGCGGCCCTGCGAGCCGCCAAGGTCCAGAGGCTTGCCCGTGACCACCGCGGTGGTAGCCTGCCGTACATGCATCGCATAGGTGTCCATCACCCAGGCCATCACCTGATCATTCGTGCCGATGTCCGGCGCGGGAATGTCGCGCTCCGGTCCAAACCATTCGGTCAATTCCGCGGTATAGCGCCGCGTCACCCGCTCCAGCTCTGTCTTCGAAAGCTTGGTTGGATCGCAAATCACCCCGCCCTTCGCGCCGCCAAATGGAATATTCACCACCGCGCATTTCCAGGTCATCCACGCCGCCAGCGCGCGCACTTCGTCGATCGTCACGTTCGGCGCGAATCGAATTCCGCCTTTGCCCGGTCCGCGCACGGCCGAGTGCAGCACGCGGTAACCGATGAACACTTCCAGGCTGCCGTTATCCATCGCTACCGGAATGTAGACGGTAATTTCTCGGGTGGGATACTTCAGGAACCGGTACAAACCATCTTCCAGCTCAAGTCTTTTCGCCGCCGCCTCGAACCGCGCTTCGGCGGACTCGTACACATTCAATTCGTTTTCAGCAAGGACGGGCATGGTCGCTCCACGACGCGCGGCACGTTGCCAAGGTGCCCAACGTAAATGTCGGGCGCTCTACCGTCACCTATGCCGCTCTTCTTCGAGTATACGAACCTGTAGCAAGCGCGGCAATCTCAGGCGGTGGCGATTTCTGCAAGATTTGTTCGAAGTTGTTGGACGCCGCGCCGAGGCCAGCCTGCGGTTTCGTCGTTCACACCCGCTCCCACGGTGGAGGTACCTTCACCCAGGCCATGCCCGCTGCCTTCGCAGCGCCAATGCCCATTTCCGTGTCCTCAAATACCAGGCAGTCTCCCGGCGCGACTCCCAACCTCTCCGCCGCCAGCAGAAACGCTTCCGGATCGGGCTTGCCCTTGCTGTAATCCTCGGCGCACACCAGCGTGTCGAACCGGTCGAGCAGATTTAGCAGCCGCAGCGATTTGGTCACCGATTCTCTGGTCCCCCCGGAAACCACCGCAAACGGAATATTCCCGTGTTGCTCTTCAATATGTTCCAGCACCTGCGGAATCACTTTGAGCTGCGGCAGCAGATCGTAATAGTGATTTTCTTTTTCGACCGTCACCGTCTCCACCGGCATGTTCAAGCCCTGGCTTTGGTTCAGGCGCGCTACGATTTCCGCCGTCGGTCGCCCGCCCCACGAATAGAAAAGCTCCTCTTCGAATCGGCAATTCCACGCGCCGAGAGCTTTTTGCCAGGCCAGGTAGTGCAGCGGCATCGAGTCGGCAATAGTACCGTCACAATCGAACAGATATGCTTGGAAGCGTCCCTCGGGCAGTTTCAGTTTCATGCGGTTTCGTTGTTCTCTCTGTGGCAGTTAAAAGAAAATCCTGCGGATCAGTGTTTCGGCCGCGCCTTCACAAGCTTCGGGTCCGTCTTTACAAACTTGGCGTTTGTCTTAACAAATTTATTAATCAGCAGCCGCGTTAATCGCCCTTCATCGTGGCGCACCACATTTTCTTCTTGCAGCAAGTCGCCGGTCACGTAACGCAGCCCGAGCTGATCCAATTCCTCAAACGAAGGATCGACCGGTTCCGCTCCCTGTTCCCGGTACTTCCGCAGCAAACGCGGAGCCACTTTCTTGGTGTTGATCACCGCGTAGTCGAAAACTCCTGCGCGCGTGTGCCGGTAAATCGCCCGCACGTGATCCGCCACCGAATAGTGCTGCGTTTCGCCCGGCTGCGTCATCAGGTTGGCGATATAAACGCAAACCGCCCTCGAATTCGTGATCACGTCCACAATCTGCTCCACCAGCAGATTCGGAATGATGCTGGTATACAGCGAGCCCGGCCCGATCAGAATCAAATCCGCTTCGCGCAAGGCTTCCAGCACTTCCGGGACCGGCCGCACCCGCCGCGGCACCAGCCGCACGCGTTCGATCGCCTTTTGCGACCTCGAAATATTCGTCTCGCCCGCCACAATCGTTCCGTTTTCCAGCTCCGCTTCCAGCGTCACATTCTGCGCCGTCGACGGAAAAATCCGCCCGCGAATTGCCAGCACTTGCGATGACACGCGAATCGCCGTGGAAAAATCGCCGGTGATGTTTGTCAGCGCGGTGAGGAACAGATTCCCGAAACTGTGGCCGGCCAGCCCTTTGCCCACCGGAAACCGGTATTGGAACAGTTCGCCCAGCAGATGCTCGTCCTGTGAAAGCGCCGCCATGCAATTCCGAATGTCGCCAGGCGGAAGCACCCGATACTCTTTCCGCAGCCGCCCGGAACTTCCGCCGTCGTCCGTAACGGTAACCACCGCCGCAAGATCGCCTATCGGACGCACCACACCGTTCTTTTTCGGCCCGGCCACATATTCGCCCAATCCCCGAAGCACGGACGAAAGACCGGTGCCGCCGCCAAGCGCAACAATGCGCGCGGAGCGGGAGCGATGCTGCTTGGAATTTTTCACGGATGAAGAATCAGGAAGCGTCAGCCCGCCGAACCTTCTCGCTCCGGGTAGAGCAATTCGGTAAAGCGCGGATCTTCCTGCAGGAACGAAAAGTCCTCGTCGTTTCGGGCGTGGTAGCGATTCTCTGGCCGGAGCTGAATCGCGATCTTCAGATTTTCCATGGCCGAATCGGCTTCCCCGGTAAGGCAGTCGAGCGCCGCCATGGCGTAAACCACGTGGTCTGCTTTGGGCGCGGCCTTGCGCGCGCGATCCAGATGCTCACGAGCCTCGTCCCAGCGCCCCAGGTTCATCAGCGCTACCCCTTGAGTGTAGTGCTCTTCCACCGACTTGGCCGTGGGCGGAGTCGTTTTGGCGATTTTCTGGTCGCAAATGCGGATGTGAACGAGCGCGCGGTCGCGGAGTTCCTTGCTCGGTCCTTCCAACACCTTTTCAAGAGCCTGCTTCGCCCGGCTGAATTTCTGCTGCTGGAACTGCAGCAAGGCGTCTTCGTAGGCGGTAAGCTGTTCGCGCTTGGCTGCCGCATCCGGATCGGGGGCAACCTTCATCTTGCTCTGTGCCGCTAAGCCCTTATGTGCCAATGGTTTATTTCCGTTCTGCGAAGATTGGGTAGCTCGGGCTGCTCGACGTTTCACGAGTGCACCTTGCAGTTTGCGAATTTGCACGATAGCAAACTAGATACCTCCTCGTCAATTCCGCACTCGCGCGCCACCCTGAAACGACAACCGCAGTAGATACAGTAATTTGTCTTGTCACCAGCCCTGCTATCCGCTCATCCTATTCGCAGAGGTTGCAAACTCAACAGAATTGAATCAAGGAGACGACATGGTTCCGAAACTTCCCAGGCGCCCTCTAGGTACCAGCGGCATGGACATAACCTCGGTCGGATTTGGCGCCTGGGCTATCGGAGGTGGCGGCTGGTCGTTCGGTTGGGGCGCGCAGAACGACTCCGAATCCATCGCGACCATGCGCCATGCGCTCGACCTCGGCGTCAACTGGATCGATACCGCCGCCGTCTACGGCCTCGGTCATTCCGAGGAGGTGGTTGGGCGTCTCCTGCGCGAAATTCCGGCCAACGAACGGCCTCATATATTCACAAAGTGCGGTCTGGTTTGGGACGACAAAGACCGCATGGCTATGCCGAAGCGCGTGCTGAAGCCCGAATCGATCCGGCGCGAGTGCGAGGCCTCTCTGCGCAGGCTGGGCGTTGAGCGCATCGATCTCTATCAATTCCATTGGCCGGACGAGACCGGCACGCCGATCGAAGACTCCTGGGCTGCTATGGGCAAGCTGATCGACGCAGGAAAAGTCCGCGCCGGCGGCGTCTCCAATTTCGACGTGGAACTTCTGGAGCGCTGCCAGAGCATTCGTCACGTCGATTCCCTGCAGCCGCCGTTTTCCCTGATCAACCGCGCCGCTGCCGAAGAGGAAATCCCCTGGTGCGCAGCTCACAAAACAGGCGTGATCTGCTACAGCCCCATGCAGTCGGGGTTGCTGACTGATTCATTTTCAGCGGATCGCTTGAAAACGCTTGCGCAGGATGACTGGCGGCGCCGCTCTCCGGATTTTCAGCCGCCCAAGCTCGAGCAAAATCTCGCCCTTCGCGACTCGCTAAAGCCCATCGCAAAGCGCCACAACACCACTGTTTCCTGTGTGTCCATCGCCTGGGTTCTTGCCCGGCAGGGCGTCACCGGGGCCATCGTTGGCGCTCGGTCGCCGAAGCAAGTCGAAGGTTGGATTGGCGCCGCTTCGCTTCAGCTAACCGGTCAGGATTTGGACGAAATCGCGGCCGCGATAAAACGCATCAGCGGCAACGCTGTAGCCAGCGATCCGCGCCAGCCGGCGGAAGGGAAAAAAGCGACCGCCTGATCCAGTCTCCACCCATTCGCCGAACGAAAATTCGAGGCTTATTTCTTCGGCGCCGAATGAAATGGATCCGGCTGCGAATGCGCCGGTACTGGTTCCGGGCTCTCGATGTCCAGGTTCACCACGATCGGTTCCTGTCCGCTGCGGACCACCACCGCTTCCACCGGCTCATCCCGCTTGGCATTCAACTCCTGGTGCGGCACATACGGCGGCACGTAGATAAAATCGCCGGGACCCGCTTCGTCCACAAACTCCAGCCGCTCGCCCCAGCGAAAGCGCGCCCGGCCTTTCACGATGTAGAGCACCGTTTCAAGCTCTCCATGATGGTGCGGCCCGGTTTTCGCGTCGGGATGCACTACCACCGTGCCGGCCCATAGCTTCTGCGAGCCCACTCGCGCGTAGGAGATCGCTTCCGCGCGCGTCATTCCCGGCGTTTGCGGCGTATTGCCGTCCAGTTCTCCGGAGCGGATGATGCGCACGCCATGCAGCTTCCAATCAGGTTGCGTGGAGTTTTGTTCGGTCATCTGAAAGTGCAGCGGCCATTCTAACTCAGCCGGGAAGCCTGCGCCAAAAAGCCGCGGGCGCGCTCGGGCCGTCAAATCCTGCTTAGGCACACACCTCTAGCATCGCTGCGGAGAATCAATGAATGCTTGCTGGACTAGACCTTTGTGACGGTCTCCGCCTGGTATCCCTTCGGACCCTGGCGCACTTCAAATTCCACCAACTGTCCCTCGTTCAGCGACTTGTACCCGTCCATCTGGATCGCGGAGAAGTGTACGAACACATCTTCTCCCGATTGCCGCTGAATGAATCCATACCCCTTTGAAGCGTTGAACCACTTGACCACACCCTGTTCTCGAGCCAACGGTTTCTACTCCTCTTCGCTGGAAGTCCCGACGGGGACTGGTACGCCTAGACCTAACCGCAATGGTTCCAACCGGATAGGGGCATGGGCGCTCGGATCTGCATCGGCGGCGCGCATTTTTGCACAAACCGCTTTTCGTGTCCAGAGTTCCAAATCGGGAAAAGTTGGGAGGTTATTTCAAGAAGTTAAAACGACTACGTCGCGTTGCGGAAGCTGCGCACCGCGCTTGCTTCGTCCGGCTGCACGTCGAACACCGTGAACAGCCGCGTAATTTGCAGGATGTCGTGCACGCGGCGCGTGAGATGTACCAGTTTTAACTCGCCCTCCGCGCTGCGTACGGCCGTATAAGCGGCCACCATTTCGCCAATGCCCGAGCTGTCGATGTAGTCCACATCGCTCAGGTCGAGCAGGATTTTTTTGCGGCCCGCTTCTACCAACTCGCGCACCATTTTGCGCACCACCGCGCTGCCTTCGCCCAGCGTGATCTTTCCGCTGAAGTCAATCACTGCTATGTCGCCAACTTCCCGGCATGTTCCTCGCAGAGCCACAGAACCTCGCGCAGTAAGCTATTTCGCCAGCTATGTCGCCAGTTATTTCGCTGGACCCGTACCGTTTCCCGATCCCGTCTTGGGCAGATTCTTCACCATCACCAGCTCGGCCCCGCCGGCCGGCCCTCGCCTCACGCAAAACTCGTCCATGAACGCGCGCATCAGGAAAAGTCCGCGTCCCGATGTGCGCAGCAGGTTCTCTTCCGCTAGGCAATCCGGCACGTCCGCCTCGTCGAAGCCCGAGCCCTCGTCCAGCACATGCACGGCCATTCTTTCCGGATCGAACTCGATGGTCAGGAAGATCTTCTTCCGCCGGTCCTGCTGATTGCCGTAGTTGTACGCGTTCACCACCCCTTCGCGCACGGCCATCCCGATCTTGTGAATATCTTCCTCGCCAAACCCGGCTGCTTCGGACACCCGCGTCACAATGTTTTCCGCGAGGTCCACGCTTTCGAGTACCGTTTCCAGCGCTACTTCGAGACGATGGGTCTTGGCCTTCATCCTAGGTTGAGGGGAAACCTTCAGGAGCCGCTCCAGAAGCTTCTTATGCGTACCATAGCCCTGAAAGGCAAGTCAATGACGCCGGTCACACTTATATGCCGGGCGCTGGCAACCGATTACCCCGGTATTTTCCGTGGCGCCAGGTGAAATAGCTTCGGCGGTGCCTTGGCCCAGCAAATCTAAGCCAATTGCTCCCGGCGCGACTTCTCCGCGCCTTTCCACAATTCCTCGCTCGCGATGCGCGCGCCTTCCGCCAGTGCTTCCAGCTTCGCCCACATGATGCTGGGATGCACGCGCCGGTTGAACTGCTCCTGAGCGAAGCCGCAATCGGTGCTGGCGATCACGTTCTCGCGCCCTACCACGGAAGCGAAGCGCAGAATCCGCTCCGCCACCAGTTCCGGATGCTCCACCACATTCGTGCTGTGGCTGATCATGCCGGGCGCCAGAATTTTGCCTTCGGGCAGCTTTACCCGCTCCCACACGCGCCACTCGTGTTCGTGACGGGGATTCGCCGCTTCGATCAAATAAGCTCCCGCGCGCACCTTCAGAATCAAATCCACGATTTTAGCCAGTGGCACATCCGTCGTGTGCGGCCCCGGCCAGCTTCCCCAGCAGACATGATAACGCACGCGGTCTTCCGGTATTCCTTCCAGCGCGCAGTTCAGAATTTCCACGTGACGCGCTACCCAGCGGTAATAATCCTCAAAACTTGCCGGAGGCACCATGCGGTCGTAAGTCACCGCCGCGCGCGCATCGTCGACCTGCAGCAGGAAGCCGGCGTCCACAATAGCGCGATACTCTGTCCGCAGCGCTTCGGCCAGCGCCACGATTAAGTCTTCCTGCGTTTTGTAATATTCGTTTTTTCTATCCGGGATCGCGCTCGACGGCGCCGCTACCGGCAAAAACGCTTCCTCCACATTCACGCCCGCGAGCGCCGCCTTGAAATTGGCGATATCGCGCTGCAGTTCGTCGAGCCCTGTGTACTCGATGGGCGCCACGCACACCGCATCCTGTGTGGTCACGTTCGACCAGGTGCGCTCGCTTGGCTTTTCCAGCTCCGCGTAAAATTCCGTGAAGCGCTCGCGGTCCGCTCCGCGTGCAAATGGATTTGCGTCCGGCTTTACCGGGCGCTGCTCGAACCCGCTCAACCTTTTCAGCGCATATAACGACCAGCTCGTCGACTTGCCGTACTCGCCGTCATCGACCACATCGATTCCCGCCGCCGCTTGCCGCCGCACCACTTCCGCAATCGAATCTCGCAAGCACTTGTTGTAAGCGGCCTCGTCAAGCGCGCCGCCGCTCTCGCGTGCGCGCACAAACTCCAGCAGCTCCGCCGGCCTTACCAGGCTGCCCACATGCGTTGTCAGTATCCGGTTCGTGCTGCGTTTCATTCGCGCCACGCTCCGCGCCTACGATTTGTCTGCGAATTGTAGTGAACGGAACGCTGTGAAAGCAAATGGGAGGTGGAGTCGATCTAGGCCCAGTAGCTGCGGTCAAGCGTGCGGTACTGAATTGCCTCGCTCAGATGATTCGTCTCAATCGAAGCGAAGCCCTGCAAGTCCGCAATCGTTCGGGACACTTTGAGAATGCGATCGTGCGCTCGCGCTGAAAGCCCTAGCCTCTGAATGGCCGTTTCCAGCAGTTTTTCACCATCGGGGGAAATAGCGCAGTGCTTGCGGATCAGCTTAGGCGGCATCTGCGAATTCGCATACACTTTCTTCTCGCCGCGATACCGCTCGCGCTGAATTTCTCTCGCGCGAATCACCCGCTCGCGCACCACCGCCGAGCTTTCAATCTCGCCATTTCCGCGCAGCTCCTTGTATTTCACCGCGGGCACCTCGATCTGAATATCGATCCGGTCCAGCAGCGGCCCCGAAATTTTCGACACATATCTCTGAATCTGCATCGGTGTGCAGTGGCAGTCCCGCGTTGTGTCCCCAAAAAATCCGCACGGGCACGGATTCATCGCCGCTGCCAGCATGAAACGCGACGGAAAACTCAGCGACAGCGCCGCGCGCGCAATGGTCACACATCCGTCCTCGAGCGGCTGCCGCATCACTTCCAGCACGTTTCGCTGAAATTCAGGCAGCTCATCGAGAAACAGCACGCCGTTGTGTCCCACCGACACTTCCCCCGGCCGCGGCACCGCGCCTCCGCCGATCAGCCCCGCGTCGCTGATGGTATGGTGCGGCGACCGGAACGGCCGCGTGCCCACCAGCCCGCGCGAATCGTCCAGCAGCCCGGCCACGCTGTGAATCCGCGTCGTCTCAATCGCCTCTTCCAGCGACATTGGCGGCAGCACCGTTGGGATGCGCTTGGCCAGCATGGTTTTTCCCGCGCCCGGCGGCCCGATCAGCAGAATATTGTGGCTCCCGGCGCAGGCCACTTCCATCGCGCGCTTCGCCGCCATCTGTCCGCGCACGTCGCGCATGTCCACCGCATACTGGCTTGCATCCGCCAGCATCTGCCGCGTATTCACCACCACCGGTCGGAACGATTCCGGAGCGTTGATCATGTCCACCGCTTGCGGCAGCGACTTCACTCCGAACACGCAAATTCCTTCCACCACCGCCGCTTCGCGCGCATTCGCCTCCGGCACGATCACGTGATGGATCCCGCGCTCGCGCGCCGCCAGCGCCGCCGACAGCGCCCCGCGCACGCTGCGAACCGTGCCGTCCAGCGACAGCTCGCCTAAAAACACGTACTCGTTCAGCGTCTTGCCGAAAAATCTTCCTTGGCACCCCAACAGGCCCAGCGCCATCGGCAGATCGAACGCCGACCCTTCTTTCCGAATATCCGCCGGCGCCAGATTCACGGTTACGCCCTGATACAATGGATACTCAAATCCGCAATTTCGCAGCGCGGACTTGATCCGCTCGCGGCTTTCCTTCACCGCAATATCCGGCAGCCCCACCACCGTGAACGGCGTCGGATTGTTCTGGCCCTGCTGCGGCCCGATGTCCACCTCTACCTCTACCAGGTAGGCATCGATGCCAAACACTGCCGCGCTGAAAGTTTTGAAGAGCATCCCAAGAAGCCCAAAGAAGGAGGGGTGTACCCTCGGCGGCGCAGAGCGTAACTCAAATCGTTACGTCACGCTACTGATACTACGAAGGAAAATTTTCGGCGGATTATTTTCCCAAAACGGGAAATAAAACGCGGAACTCCCTTATTCGGCACAACTGTTTAGGGGCTCGGAGCCTCAGTGTCCCTTGTAGGTCGTGGCTTCACTTCAGCCACGACAAAAGAACGGGTGCGAAGCGCCTTCCTCTCGCGGCGCAGTTTCCGCGGTAGATTTCGGCGAGCTCTCTTCAGACAGGAGTTCCAATACGGGAATTTCGCTCCCGCCACGTTCGCACCCACCCATGCTCCCTCAATTGCTCTTCTTCCATCTGCCGCGACCACGCGCTCAGCAAGCTCGCTCGGTTGAAATATCCCACCAATTTTCCCGGATCCCCCCGCTTCACCACCGGCAGCCGCCCGATGTTGTTCTCCAGCATGCGCACCAGCGCATCGTGAGCCAATTCATCGGGATACGCGACGATCGGCTTGCTCGATCCCGCCTCCAGCACGGTCATCTTGCCTTCCGGATCGTTCTCGATCGCCCGCAGCAGGTCTCCCTGCGTCACGATCCCAAGCAGTTCGCCGGTCGGTCCTTCGATCGGCAGGCCTTCCGTTAAGTTGTAGCTCCGCTCGTTCCCGTTGTAGCTTCCGTTCGCCGCAACGCGTCTGCCAGCTCCCCCTGCGCCGATCCTCTCCGCCAGTTCTCCCACAGTCATCTCTGCCGGCACCGGCTGCACATCCGTCCGCATCACCTCTCCCACGCGCACCGCTTTCAGTGCCGCCGCCTCGTAATCTTCCGGCACGCGCAGCCCGCGCCGCGCCAGCTTCTCCGCCATGATCGAGCTCTTCAGGTAGCGCAGCGCGATCATGTCCGCAATCACGCAGACCAGCATCAGCGGAAGAATCGCGTTGTAATCGTGCGTGATCTCAAACGCGAACACGATAAACGTGAACGTCGCTCGCGAAGCCGCCCCAAACACCGCCGCCATAGCCACCAGCGCGTATGCTCCCGGCGAAAGATGCGCCGCCGGGAATATGCGGTTCATCGCCATCGCGAAAACGCCGCCGATCGCCGCGCTCGACATGAACATCGGCGCCAGCAACCCGCCCGACGTGCCCGATCCCAGCGAAATCACCAGCGCCAGCGCCTTGAAAACGGCCACCAGTATCAGCAACTTCAACGCGAGGTTGTTGTTGAGAATGTCGGAAATCGTGTCGTACCCAACGCCCAGCACGCGCGGCACGAAGTATCCGATGATTCCCAGCGCCAGCGCCCCAATCGCCGGATGCCACAGATCGGAAACGGGCAGCCGCTCGAACTGATCCTCCACCCAATACAGCAGCTTCGTGAATCCCACTGCCACGATCCCGCAAATCACGCCGAGCACCAAATAAAACGGCAGCCCGTGCAGCACGTCGAAATTCGCGCCCTGCATCGTGAACATCGACTTCTGCCCCAGCAGCAGCGACGCGCACGCTGGTCGCCAGCGTGCTCGCAATCACCAGCGGAATAAAGGACCGCGAGCGAAATTCAAACAGCAGCAGCTCGATCGCCAGAATCACCGCCGGCAATCGGCGTGTTGAACGTCGCCGCCATGCCCGCGCCCGCGCCGCACGCCAGCAGCACTTTTCTTTCCGCCGCCGTTGTCGAAATAATTTGCCCCACCAGCGACCCGATCGCCCCGCCCGTCTGAATAATCGGCCCTTCCGCGCCGAATGGCCCGCCGGTTCCAATCGCAATCGCCGCCGAAAGCGGCTTCAGAATCGCGACTTTCGCTTCGATCCGGCTGCGCGACGTCAGCACCGCTTCCATCGCTTCCGGAATTCCGTGCCCTTTGATCTTCGGCGACCCGTATTTCGCCATGAAGCCGACGATCGATTCCGCCGATCACCGGCATCACGATGATCCACAGGCCCAGCGGCGAATGTTCCGGGCTGCGAAAATGAAATGACCATTCGTGGTAATAGGCCAGATTCGTGAACAGCCCGATCAAGTCGTAGAGAACGTACGCGACAATTCCCGCCAGAATGCCGACCAGCGCCGCCAGCAGCGAAATCAGTCCAAGTCGAAAGCCCGCCGGTCGTTCTGCCGGCAAGGCGCGTGCGATGGGAACCGATGATGCCAAGATTTCTCCTTTCCCAGCTGCGGGAGCCAGACTCGGTCTATGCCTTCTACTGTCTCGAAGCGCGATGCGCTGCCTGCGGCGCCGCCAATTTTTTCCGCTTCCCTTTTGCGGCGTGCCCGTGAACCGCGCGCGTCAGCGCCGCGATCAGCCGCGGTCCCGCCGTTCGCAATTCTTCGCCGTGAGTCGCGGTCAGGTCCCGCAGTAGCTTTTCGCCGCGCAGCGTCAGCCGCAAATGGACCTGCCTGCGGTCCTTCCCCGCGCGGATTCGGGAGATCAGCCCTTTTGCTTCCAGTCGATGGCTTAGCTCCACCGCGCTGTGGTGCTGAATCTGCAGCCTTTCGGCAAGCTCCTTTACGGTCGCGTCCGAACTCGCTGGCCGGCCTTCCTGAAAACCTTTGATCGCTAGCAGCGCCTGATGCTGCTGCGGCTCAATGCCCGCCCGCCGCGCGGCCTTCTCGCTGAAATTCAAAAAACGCCGTATCTCGTAACGAAAGTCTGCCAAAGCCATATAGTCGATGCGCATCTGCCGCTTAGCTGTCCACCTCGTATTATATCGTATCACGATATATATCTGCGAGCAGGTTGCCAGCAGTTTTTCGAATCAGGAACTAGAAGCGCGCCCGGCGAGGGCGCAGAGAAATTGATTCTTCGCGACGAGGAATCTCTGTTCGCCTTTGTTTTACGGTGTCATCCCAGAGCGAGCCGCGCCCGGTTAGGGCGCAGAGAAAATGTTCAGCGAGTCGAGGGGTCTCTCTTCGTGTGCCGATCTCACCGCGAATGTAGCAACCATCCAGCTCCTACCGAATGCGGGGAAAAAGCGCCGGGACGCGCCGTGCGTACTCTGCAAAACTCGCGCCAAAATTCTCTCGCAGCAGCTTTTCTTCGCTGCGGATGCGAATCTCCGTCCCGATCAGAAATACCGCCATTGCAAAAATATCGCCCCACCACGTGCTGAACGCCAGCATCGTCGCGATCAGGTTCACCAGCATCGCCGTATAGATCGGATTTCGTACCACCGCATACGGTCCCTGTTGCACCAGTTCATGTCCTTCCACCACGCGCGCCACCAGCGCCCACTGCTTGCCCAATTGCTCGCGCCGCCGCCAGGCAGAACCAGTCCGAACCCGCCGCCAGCGCCACAACGAGAATCATCATCACCACGTCGCCCGCTCGCGAGTTTTTCATCAACGCTGAACCGTACGGCCGATGAAAAGCGAAGCACAAAAGGTAGCCGCAACATTGCAGCGCGAATCCCAAGTGCGACCTGAGGTCCCGCTTTGTTTCGGTCTCAGCGGCACCCTTTCTCCCAATCACCAATATCGCTGCAAAACCCCACCAGCTCAGAAACACCGCATTGGCCGCGATAATTGCCGCAAGATCCGGATGCGACACAATCCTCGGCAACATCAGAACGCTTTCTTCAGCACTGCGATCTGTCCCGCATGATACAGATCGTGCTGCACCGTCCCGTGCAGCAGCACGTAGCGCGAATCGGGCAGGGTGGGCGGCTTTTCGTCCAGTTGCGCGTCCTGAAGTTTTTCCACCGTCCTGCGCAATTGCGCTCGGGATTTCTTCAGCGCATCCAGCGCCCGTTTCCAGGTCACGTCGCTCGCCAGCGGAACCGCCGGCCATTCCATTTCCGGCGTCACCTTCACAATTTCGTCTCTCAGCCGCCGTTCCACAATGTCGTTCCACGCGCCGATATGGTTTACCAGCTCCCAAATCGAATGCGCCTGTACGATCGGCCGTTTCGCGGCATCTTCCGCCGAAACACCTTCGAGCAGCGCCATCAGCGACGGCCCATGCCACGCATTGCCCGAAAATGCCCGGTCCATCTGATCGAGTATCCTTTCAATTTCCGCCGCCACAGTGTCCTCTCCAAAGATGTCGTCTCCGAATGCGCGCCAGCGTCAAAATGTTTTGTCGGAATCGAGCAGAATCGTCACTGGTCCATCGTTCGTCAATTCCACTTCCATGTGTGCCTGAAAAATTCCCGTTTCCACGCGCACTCCGCGCTCCCGCGCCACGCTCACGAATTCCTCGTACAGCCGCTTTCCTTCCTCCGGCGGCGCGGCCTGCAAAAAGCTTGGCCGCCGCTGCCCGCGCGCATCGCCATACAACGTGAATTGCGAAACAGCCAGTAATGCGCCTCCCGTATCGAGCAGCGAAAGATTCATTTTCCCCTGCGCGTCATTAAATATCCGCAGGTTCAAAACGCGTTCCACCATCGCCGCCACCGTCGCCTCCGTATCGCCGCGTCCTACTCCCACCAGCACCAGCAGTCCCGCGCCAATTTCGCCGGTTATCTTGCCGTCCACCACCACTCTCGCCCGGCTTACCCGCTGTATCACCGCTCGCATTGAATTTCCTTCGCTCTCCTCCGCAAAATGCCTCCTGCGATTGTACGTGCTGCCGCCGCTTACGCGTGCAAGGGTCGCTCGGAAAGTCTCCAGAATGCCGTGTGGTCAAACCAGGAGCCCACGTTACAATTTGCTCGGTGAGACGCGCAAAGCACTGGTGGAATAAGCCGATAAATAAGAATCACCCTGCCTTTTCACGCGGCGTGCTAACCGCTGTGTTCGCAGTAGTAGCCTCGATTCTATCGTCATGGATTGCGACTGTGTGGTTTACGTCGGTCCTCGCTTGTGGCGCTCTTGTTGCGATCATTCTCCACTTTCACTGGAGAGACGACGGATTGTGAAAACAATCAGGTCGCCATTCAGCGAATGCCGCATAGCTCAGCCCCGGTCAGGGGCGGCATAACGTAGCCCGCTGCGCCCGATTTGCGTTGCCGTGTGCGCAAATCTCCGGGGCGCGGTGGGAAAACTGATGCGCGAAGCGCTTACCGTTCGCGGTGTCGTTTCCGCGAGTCTCCGCATTTCCATTCGCGTGTGCACATCCAGCCACGCGCCACCCCAGGGTTTCTCGCACAGAAGCTTGCTCATTCAACGCATCTCGCCGCCTGTACCGCTGCCTCTGCCCTATGTTATCCTTGCTGTGCAAAAGAGCTTTCACTCCGGAAGGCAAAAACTCAGAAGACTCGACTGGCCGCAGGACACTGCAACGCGCAGATCACAGAACGTCGAGTTGTCCCTCGGCCGCGCCATCTTCCAGTAAAGCTTCCGCAAACCAGCAGGACGGAACCATGTCAACAGCCGCCTCCAGCCCCAAGACCGAAACGCTATCCCTGGCGCATTCACCCGATAGCGACGACGCCTTCATGTTCTACGCCCTCGCAACCGGCAAAGTCCGGCTGCCCGGCGTGAAATTTAATCACATTCTCTCGGACATCGAGACTCTCAATCTGGCCGCGCACAAAGAGACCTACGACATTACGGCCATCAGCTTTTACGGCTACACCTACGTCACCGATAAATACGTGCTGCTCGATTGCGGCGCCAGCTTTGGCGAGGGCTACGGTCCGATTGTGGTTTCCTCGCATCCAATCAAGAAGAACGATCTCGCCGGACGCAAAATCGCCATTCCCGGCACGAAAACCAGCTCGTATCTCGCGCTGAAGCTCTACGAGCCGAACATCGAAATTGTCACCATCCCGTTCGACAAGATTCTGGACGCCGTGCAAGCCAAGGAAGTCGAAGCGGGCTTGTTGATTCATGAAGGCCAGTTGCTTTTCTCCGGCATGGGTTTGCACAAAGTCGTCGATCTCGGCATCTGGTGGCATGACACCACCGGCCTGCCTTTGCCGCTCGGCGCCAATGCCATCAAGCGCAGCCTGGCCGCTGAGATGGGCCCGCAGGTGGCGCGTATTATTCGCGAAAGCGTCAGCTATGCGCTCGATCATCGCGAGCCGGCACTCGACTACGCCCTGCAATTCGCGCGCGATATGGACCCGCAGCTTGCCGACAAGTTTATCGGCATGTACGTGAATAAATGGACGCTCGACTACGGCGAGCCGGGCCGCAAAGCCGTTCGCGAACTGTTGGGGCGCGGCGCGGCCGCTGGCCTTGTTCCGTCGTCATTCAAGGTCGAATTCGTATCCGATGCTGCTTAGAAGGGCGCGGCTTAAGCGCCCTCTCATAGGCGCTGTCATTCCGAACGAGCGGAGTCGCGGTTCTTAAAGCCGCGACGGAGCGAGGAGGAATCTCTCTTCGCTCCTTGCGGGGGTAGGCCGACGGCCCAGATGGTTTTTAGGGGGTCGGAGCTTCAGCTCCGACATTTACCGTGCTCAGGACAAAGGGTTTTAGCCCCTGAGAGCGGCAAAATACACAAAACGGCGGGTGCATCGCTTTCTTTATCGCTTCTAACAATTCGCGTGTTCTAGTCGTTAATCCGTTTACCTCCACGTTGCAAAGTCCCAGCGTTGCGCGCCGTTCCGACATCTGCCGCGGGATAATCGTAAAGACATGAGAGATTTGATTCAACAGGGCTTGGCCCTCCGCGAACTGCTCCGCGAGCGCATCCTCATCCTGGATGGCGCCATGGGTACCATGTTGCAGCAGGCCGATCTCACCGCCGAGGATTTTGGCGGGCCGCATCTCGAAGGCTGCAACGAGAATTTGGTCATTACCCGTCCCGATGTCGTTCTCGACATTCATCGCAAGTATCTGCAAGCTGGCTCGGACATCATCGAAACCAATTCCTTCGGCAGCACGCCCATCGTTCTTGCCGAGTACGGTTTGGGCGAAAAAGCGCACGAGATCAGCCGTCGCGCCGGCGAACTCGCCAGAAAAGCGGCGGACGAGCTTTCCACCGCCGCAAAACCTCGTTTCGTCGCGGGTTCCATGGGCCCCACCACCAAAGCCATCAGCGTTACCGGTGGCATCACCTTCGATCAGTTGCGCAAAAACTTCTACGATCAGGCCAAAGGCCTCATCGAAGGCGGCGCCGATCTGCTGCTGCTCGAAACCTGCCAGGACACGCGCAACATCAAAGCCGGCGCCCTGGCCATCAACGATCTCAGCAAAGAACTCGGCCAGCCCATTCCGGTGATGATCTCCGTCACCATCGAGCCCATGGGCACCATGCTCGCCGGCCAGAATATTGAAGCGCTCTGGGCTTCCCTCGATCATCTCGATGTTCTTTCTCTCGGCCTGAACTGCGCCACCGGCCCCGAGTTCATGACCGACCACATTCGCACGCTGCAATCGGTCACTAATCGCTTTGTCTCCTGCTATCCAAACGCAGGCCTACCCAACGAAGAAGGAAAATATCAGGAAACTCCCAATTCTCTCGCGGAACAGCTTGACCGTTTTGTCGGCCGCGGCTGGCTGAATATGGTTGGCGGCTGCTGTGGCACCACCGAGCAGCACATCCGCGCCATCGCGCAAATGGCCGAAGGCAAAAAGCCGCGACATGCTGCCGGTTCAAGTCATCGCGCCGTCTATTCCGGAATCGAAATCATCGAGGCGGAAGAAAGCACCCGGCCGCTGATTGTCGGCGAACGCACCAACGTCATCGGTTCGCGCGAGTTCAAGCGCCTGGTCGCGGCCGAGCAATGGGAAGAAGCCACCGAAATCGCCCGCCGCCAGGTGAAAAGTGGCGCGCACATCGTTGACGTTTGCCTGCAAAGCACCGATCGCGACGAAATAAAAGACATTCCACCTTTTTACGAGCAGCTCATCCGCAAGATCAAAGCGCCGATCATGATCGACACCACCGATGCGCGCTCCATCGAGCTTTCGCTCACCTATTGCCAGGGCAAAAGCATCATCAACTCCATCAATCTTGAAGACGGCGAGGAAAAATTCGAGCGCGTCTGCCCTCTGGCGCGCACCTACGGCGCGGCGCTGATCGTCGGTTGCATCGATGAGGATCCTGTGCAGGCGCAGGCCTTCACGCGCGAGCGCAAGCTCGAAATTGCCGAGCGCTCCTGCCAACTCCTCACGGGCAAGTACGGCATTCACGCCGAAAACATTATTTTCGATCCGCTCGTTTTCCCTTGCGCCACCGGCGATGAAAACTATATCGGCGGCGCAGTTGAAACCATCGAAGGCATTCGTCTCATCAAGCAGAAAATTCGCGCTACGTGCGCACCGTGCTGGGAATCTCCAATGTGTCTTTCGGTTTGCCGCCGGGCGCGCGTGAAGTGGTCAACTCCGTTTTTCTCTACTACTGCACCAAGGCCGGGCTCGATCTCGCTATCGTCAATGCCGAGCGCATCGAGCGCTTCGGCACCATTCCCGAGCACGAACGCAAGCTCGCGGAAATCTTACTGTTCAACAGCGTTCCGGAAAATGTTCCGCGAAGATCATCCGCAATTGGCGTTGCTTCGCGGCGCGCCCGCCGATTGGCGCGAGCAAAGCCGCGAACAAAAAGCAGCCATCAATCAATTTCACATCGCGGCCATCTCCGAGCACTTTCGCGGCGCCGGCGGCCGCAAAAAAGCGGTCGCCGCCGATCTGCCGCTCGACCAGCGCCTTTCCAATTACATCCTCGAAGGCTCGAAAGACGGCTTGATCGACGATCTCAATCGCAAGCGCGGCGAAGGCGTCGCTCCGCTTGAAATCATCAATGGCCCGCTGATGGCCGGAATGGCCGAAGTCGGCCGGCTTTTCAACAACAACGAACTGATCGTCGCCGAGGTGTTGCAGTCCGCCGAAGCCATGAAGGCTGCCGTAAGCCATCTCGAGCAGTTCATGGAAAAAGCCGATACCGAAAAGCGCGCCAAGGTGATTCTGGCCACGGTGAAGGGCGACGTTCACGACATCGGCAAAAATCTCGTCGAAATTATTCTCAAGAACAACGGCTACGACGTGATCAATCTCGGCATCAAAGTGCCTCCCGAAGATCTGATCCGCGCGCATCAGTTGCACAAGCCGGACGCTATCGGCCTCTCCGGTTTGCTGGTCAAAAGCGCTCAGCAGATGGTCACCACCGCGGGCGATCTGCGCGATGCGGGCATTCACGTGCCGCTGCTCGTCGGCGGCGCGGCGCTTTCCGAAAAATTCACCCGCCTCAAAATCGCTCCGCAGTACAAAACAGCCGTCTGCTACGCCAAAGACGCCATGACCGGCCTGCGCCTCATGAACGAATTGAGCGATCCCGGGCGCCGCGAGTCCGTTCTGCAGGAGAACACCTTCAGCGACACCGCCGCTCCCGAAGAAGCCGCACCCAAGCCCGTCGCCGCTGCTGGTGAAGACCGCTCCCCGAAAATTCGCACGGACATTCCCATTCCCGCGGTTGCCTATCTCGACCGCAAAGCCCGCGCCGTTCCGGACCTGAATGATGTCTGGAGCTATATCAATCCCTACATGCTTTTCGGCCGCCATCTTGGTTTTCGCGGCAATTTCGAAAAGGCGTTGGGCGAGCGCGATGCGCGCGCCCTCGAACTCTTCAATGAGATGGAAGAGATCAAGCGCGAAGCCAGAAATTTCATGAAGATCGGCGCGGTCTGGCAATTTTTCGAGGCCGAGCGCCAGGGAAACTCCATCGCGCTGTTCGCTCCCGGTGGCGCCGCCCCGATTCACGTTTTTCACTTTCAGCGCCAGCGCGTCGGTGAAAAGCTTTGCCTCAGCGATTACATTTTGCCCGCGCGCGAAGGCGCGCGCGATCACCTCGCACTCTTTGTCGTCACCGCCGGCGCGAACATCCGCGAAAAATCCGAGGAAACCAAGGCCGCCGGAAAATATCTTTTCTCCCACGGCCTCCAGGCCCTCGCTTTGGAATCCGCCGAAGCCGCCGCCGAGTGGCTGCACCGCCGCATTCGCGAAGATTGGGGTTTTCCCGATCCTCCCACCACGACGATGCCGCAGCGGTTCACTTCGCGCTATCGCGGCAAGCGCTACAGCTTCGGGTATCCCGCGTGCCCCAATCTCGAAGATCAGGCGGGTATCTGGAAACTATTGCATCCAGAAGAGATTGGGGTTCACCTCACCGAAGGGATGATGATGGACCCGGAAGCCAGCGTCAGCGCACTCGCATTCCATCATCCCGACTGCACCTATTTTTCGGTGGGCGATCAGCCATCAGATTCTTGATCCGCTGCCGGTAAAACTTCCGCTTTCGCTTTAATTTCGCTGTGCAAAATTGCACTGAAAATGGCCCTGAGACCACCGGTTTCGGCGCGAAATTGCGCAAAAGAGGAGCGATAAGCTGGGTTTGGTTTCACCGCCGCTTTCAGTATTTTTGCGACACTTTGGGCCCGCTTAAACGCCGCACCTGGGCAAAATCAAACAAAAAAGCGCTGGATGAGATTTCCGGTGTCAAACCATGGTGGCGGACGAAAGCACCCTGCGATCGCCTCGTTTCAGCGCGGTAGGTGTGGCACTATATTCGCTGTGGGAATGGACTTGCGCGAATGCGTTATCTGATTCTGAGCGATATCCATGCGAACCTCACTGCCTTGGATACCGCGCTCAAAGCGGCCCAGGGCCGCTGGGACGCAGCCGCGTGTTTAGGCGATCTGGTCGGTTACGGACCGCAGCCCAACGAAGTGATCGAGCGCGTCCGGTCGCTCGGCGCGGTCACCATTCGCGGCAATCACGACAAAGTGGTCAGCGGTCTGGCCGACGCGGAAGATTTCAATCCCTTGGCGCGCAGCGCTACCATTTGGACGCGCGAGCAATTGCTTCCCGCTAATCTGGAATTTCTGCAAAATTTGCCGAAAGGCCCCATAACCGTCAATGGATTCTCGATTCTGCACGGCGCGCTGCACGATGAAGACGAATACGTTTTTGGGCCCACGCAGGCGCTCGAAGGTTTGATCGAGGCGCCCTCTCCCGTTTCGTTTTTCGGCCACACGCACATCCAGGGCGGCTTCACGCTTCGCGACGATCAGGTCGTTGTTCTGCACACGAAGCCTGCGGGCGGAAATCCGTTCGTGGTTCTGCCCATCGAAAAGGGCGCCACCTACCTGGTGAATCCGGGATCGATTGGCCAGCCGCGCGATGGAGATCCTCGCTCCGCATTTGCCATCGCCGATCTCGAAAATGGCGCGGTGGAGCTGTGGCGCGTCCCGTATGATATTGAAGAGGTTCAGAAGCGCATGACCCGGGCGGGACTTCCCGAGCCGCTGATCTTGCGCCTTTCCTTCGGGCGGTAGGAGAAAGAATGCTTCCGGGCGATAGCGTCAGTTACAACGAGAAGAGCCGGTTTCCCGTGGCATTTCTGGCCGGCGTCGTCGTGGTGGCTATTCTCGGCGTTATTCTTTTCTTTGTGGTCAAGAGTTCCCAGCCGAAAGGCATCGCCGCCGCGAAAAATCTGCCGTTTGGTGCGCAAGAGCAAGCCTACGCGCCGCGCATTCAGTTCACCGGAATCCAGATGGCCCACTCCACAAATTTCCTGAACCAGGAATTCACCTTCGTCGCGGGGACCATCGTCAACAGCGGGGACAAAGCCATCGTGGCCCTGCAAGTGGTCATCGACTTCCGCGATCAGTTCAACCAGAGCATCCTGCGCGATTCCGAAGTGGTGCTTCAGCCGCCCGTGGCGCCGCTTCCCGCCGGCCAGATGCGCGACTTCCAGGTGATTCTCGAACGTATTCCCTCAGACTGGAATCGGCAGTATCCTTCCATACGTGTTACCGGCTTGGTACTGCAATAAGCCGCTGACGCATAAGCCTGCTTTGGCGCTTTGTATCTAAACGGAAGTTTTGTCTATGAACGAGTGGCACGCGTTTCATCAGGCGCTTGACGCCATGATGGCGTCAGGCAGTGTGGAAGTGCATGAAGATGGCGAGTGGCTCGCCGAATTCTCTCCGTTCCAATGGGAATTCCGCGGCCAGGGCGCAAACTCGCTGATTCATTTGTGGTCCGACCGCCGGAATCTCACCCGCCGTGTCGTGCGAGTCAAAGAGCAGTCCTCCGGCAAGCTCATTCTTGAAGTGCAGCGTTTCGGCAGGCCCAAGCCCGGCCGTCTCGAGTTCCTTCATTCGGAAAGCCAGCGCCCCCCAGCTCGCGTATCGCGCGAACAGTTTCGCGCCCGCTTCGAACGCATCCTTGCCGATTGCTTCCCGGACGCGAAAATAGGCGCTCTCTCTACCGCCCCGGACTTGAACAAATCGCTCTCGGCGCGTTACGCGCGCGGTTTGATGCAGGACGGTTCCGGCGACTGGGCATTGCTCGCCGTGCCGCCCGAAGAAAATTCCTTAAACGTCGAAGGAAGCCTGGCGTTCGGCATTCTTTGGCTGGACGCGGTGAGAAAGCGCGGAGAGCGCCGCGCCGTCCGCGGATTGCGCATCTTCGTGCCGGAAGGCGCCGGCCGCATCCTGCGTGAGCGCGCGCTGGCGCTTTCCACTTCCGCGCACACCGAAATTTACGAGTTCTCCGAGCGCGAGCGCCGCGTTCAGAAAATGGACGCGGCCGACGTGGGCAACCTGGAAAGCTGGCTCGCGCCGTGTTCGCAGATGGAGTCCCTGCTGGCCGCCGCGCGCGAAACAGCGCAGCGAATTCCCGCCTTGAGCAACGCTGGTCCCGAATTGCGCGGCGCCATCCGCCAGCGCGTTCTGCCGGGGGGCGAGCAAGCCGTGTTCGCTTTTCGCGGGCTCGAATTCGCGCGATGGTCTCTCGAAGGATTGTCCTTCGGCTTGGACGACTCGCGGCGCCGGCTCGACAAGCTCAGCGAACCTGCCTTCACGCGTCTCATCGCGCAGTTGAGTCTGCGCCGCAGTTCTCTTGCCAGCGAAACCAAGCACCCGCTCTACCGGAAAGCGCCAGAGCGCTGGCTGGAAACGCTCGTCCTCGAGGATCCAGCCAGACTCGACGCGCAGCTCGATCCGCGCTTTCTTTACTCGCAAATGCCCGCGCTCTCTTCCGGCGACCGTGGCGTCATCGACCTGCTCGGCGTCACGCGCCGCGGCCAACTCGTCATCATCGAGCTGAAGGCTTCCGAAGATATTCAATTGCCCATACAAGCCGTGGATTACTGGTTGCGCGTGCGGCGCCATCAGCGTGAAAGGAGCTTTCAGCAGTACGGCTATTTTGCGGGACTTGAACTGGATCCGAAACCGCCGCTGGTCTGGCTGGTGGCCCCCAGCCTGCAATTCCACTCCACGTCCGACATTCTGCTGAGGTATTTGTCTTCCGAGATCCGCGTTACCAGGATTGGCCTCAACGAAAATTGGCGGCGCGGCCTTTCTGTCATCTTCCGGCAGTGAGCCGTGACGCGGCGTTCGCCCGATGAAGGCAGTGAAAAAGTGTGCTAATCGGCTACGGAGGCGGAGGTCGAGGCGGAAGCGGAAGCGCGTTTCAGTTCCGTTTCCGTGCGGCGCCCGTTCAGCACGGAAATCTCAAAGCGATCGCCGACTTTCGTTCCCGAGCGGTAGATGGTGTGAGCCGGAAGCTCCAGCACGCTGCTAGCTTTCAGGGAAACCTTCGAAATGCGGAACGGCCGCACATGTTCTTCGAGATGCACGACCTCTTTCTGCTTGTTGAGAAAAATCAGATCGATCGGGAACAACATTCCAATGGTGTGGACGCCGCGCGAAGGAACAATCCACAAGCCGGTACCGAGTCGCGCCCATCGCTGCGTCTTGCCCAGCAACCCGATCAATCGCCGCAGATAGCTGTCCGCAACGATCGCTTCGGTGGCCACGAAGGTCTCCCGCGTCTGGTTATACACGTACACGGTACGCTTTTGGTCGCGCTTGATCATGTTCCCCAGCAGACCTTTGAAAATCTTCACTCCCTTTGGGACTAGTCGATTGCTTTGCCGCGCCGCCGCCAGATGATAAGGAACAACACCACCACCGCCAGAACTCCGGCTATGATGCGAATCGTCGTTACGTCCATTTCCGTCACTCCTTTCGTCGGTCTTAAATCTATTTCGCGAATTGGTGCATCAGTGCTATGACTGCCGGGCCCAAAATAACCACTAACAGCGCCGGGAAGATGAAAAACACCAGCGGAGGCACCATCTTCACCGTGGTTTTCGCGCTCATCTCTTCCGCTTGCTGCCGGCGCCGCGTGCGCATCTCGTCCGAAAAAATTCGCAACGACTGCGCGATACTCGTTCCGAATCGCTCGGTCTGAATCAGCATCGCGACCAGCGATTTCAGTTCGTCCAATCCAGTTCTTCGCGCCAGTTCGCGCAAAGCGTCGATACGCGTTTTGCCGACGCGCATTTCCAGGTTGACCATCTGCAGCTCTTCGCTCAGCTCCCGATGCACGATGCGAAGCTCCTGCGCCACGCGCAGCAAAGCCTGATCCAGTCCCAGCCCCACTTCCACGCACACCACCAGCAGGTCCAATCCGTCGGGGAGGGCCAGCCGCAGTTTGCGTTGCCGTTTCTTGATTTTCCAGAACAGCCACATCTCCGGAAGCATGTAGCCCAGGATGATGACAAACAGGAAAACGAAAAATGGATTGCTGCGATACAGCCCCGCCACCAGCACCACGACGATCAGCGCGATGGGCGTCAGGATCCTCATTCCCTGAATAGCCAGCGTCGCTTCCGCACTGCGATAGCCGGCCCGCAACATCATGATTTGGGCCCGGGTGGCTCGTGCTCCCGGCGAAACCGGCAGCAAACTGCCCACCTTGGCCAGAAGATCGCGCGCTCTTTCTTTGTGCTTTTCCGCGAATTTCGTTTCAGGCGCGCGGGATGCGGTGGGTCTTTTAAGCTCCTCGAGTCTTTGTGCCACTCCCGATTCGGCCGGCGTGAATGCGTAGACCAGCGCGACCAGGATTATCGCCGTCGCCAGAAATGTGATGACTGCTATGCCCGAGACCATCTACCGTTCCTCGCTAAACCTCGATATGCACGATCTTCCAAAGGAAACCAGCTCCGATCACTTGCAAAATCCCCGCCCCTACCAGCAGCTTCACCCCCAGCGGGTCTTCGAAAAGTACATTTATGTACGCGGGATTCATCACACGCATCGCGACCAACATTCCTAGTGGCAAAAGGATCAGTATCACCGCCGTGAGCCGGCCTTGCGCTGTTTTGATCTGCACTTCGCGATGAATCCGGAAGCGCTCGCGAATCACGCGCGAAAGCTCGTCCAGAATTTCCGCGAGGTTGCCTCCGGTGTCCTTTTGGATCATCAGCGCCGTAACGAAAAACTGCACATCGACCAGCGGAACGCGCGAGGCCATGTTGGAAAGCGCGTCTCGCAGCGGTAATCCGAAGTTCTGTTCTTCAAACGTGGTTTTGAATTCAGTGGCCACGGGTTCTGGCGATTCCTTGGCGACCATCTCCAATCCGGCCGTAAAGGCGTGCCCGGCGCGAACTGCGCGGCCCAGTAAATCCAGCGCTTCAGGAAAGCGCTGCTCGAATTGGCTCATTCTCCGTCGTCGCTTGATGTAGATGACCATCAGCGGAATCGACGCGCCGGCCAGTGCCGCAAAGATCCCGGCCAAAGCTTGCCCGTAGAAAATCACCGCCACCAGATATACCGACAGGCCGCTGACAGCGGAGATCAACAGCAACTTTCCGGCCCGGGTGGTCATGCCCGCCTGGGTGATGGCGCTTTGCAACTTCGTGGTCCAGGCCAGATGCGTCATGATCCGGTTGAGCAGCGGCAGGCTGCTCATCATTTCGTCGCGGACCAGCACCAGATCGGTGGTGATATCGCCCCGCTGTTCGGCTCTGCGCACCGCGGCCATGCGTTCGCGCACCACTTCCGGACTGCTGGTGGTTCCCCACAGCATCCAGAAGATGCCGAAGACGATCCCGGCGATCAAAACAGCCAGCAGCGCGATTAAAAGGGCCACGCCAATCTCCTTCTTTCAGCCCACCGATACACTCGCGGATTTTCCGGATACGATTGCATTTTCTTCCTTAGCGGCGCCGCACCAGTTCGAACATGGCTGGCGGAAGCTCGATGCCGCTCACCAGGAGCCGGTCGCTGAACTTCGGCCGGATTCCCGAAGCGACGAAATCGCCGATCACTTGACCGTTGTCGCGAACACCACGCTTGTCGAAAACGAAAATGTCCTGCATGGCCACCACGTCGCCTTCCATGCCGGTGATTTCGGTAATGTTGGTGACCTTGCGCGTGCCGTCGCTCAACCGGCTCACCTGAACCACCACGTTGATGGCGGAGGCAATCTGCCGGCGGCAAACGGTATCCGGAATATTCAAATTCGCCATGGCCACCATGGTTTCCAGGCGGCTCAGCGCATCGCGCGGGGCATTCGCGTGAATGGTGGTGAGGGAGCCGTCGTGGCCCGTGTTCATAGCCTGCAGCATGTCCAGCGCTTCGTCGCTGCGGACCTCACCCACGATGATCCGGTCCGGGCGCATACGCAACGAGTTGATCAGCAATTGCCTCTGCTGAACGGCGCCCTTGCCTTCCACGTTGGGCGGCCGCGTCTCCAGTCGCACCACGTGCTCCTGGTTGAGCTGCAATTCCGCCGCGTCTTCGATGGTGATGATTCGTTCCCGGTTCGAAATGTACGAGGAAAGCACGTTGAGAAAAGTGGTTTTTCCGGCGCCCGTTCCGCCGGAAATCAGAATATTCAGGCGGGCCTTTACACAGCCCTGCAAAAGCTCCAGCATCGCGGGTGTGAGTGTATGGTTCGCCAGCAGATCTTCCGAGTTCAGCGGATCCCGGCCAAACCGCCGGATCGACAGGCAGGGCCCGTCCACCGAAAGCGGAGGAATGATCGCGTTCACGCGCGAACCGTCCGCCAGTCTGGCGTCCACCATGGGCGAGGATTCATCGACGCGGCGCCCGATGGCAGAAACAATGCGATCGATGATGCTCATCAAGTGCGCATCGTCGCGAAATTGAATCTGGGTCGATTCGATAATGCCGTTCCGCTCCACGTAGACGTGCCGGTAGGTGTTCACCAGAATATCGGACACCGTCGGATCGTTCAGCAGCGGCTCAAGCGGACCAAGTCCGAAAACCTCGTCCAGAACTTCCTGCGCCAGCCGTTCCCGCTCCTGCAGATTCATGGGAGTGGATTCGCCGACGACCAGCGCTTCCAGAATCTGGCCCACCTCGCGGCGCACTTCTTCCCGCCTGACTTCGTTGAGCCGGTCCAGATTCAATTTCTGAATCAGACGCCGGTGAATGGCCGTCTTGACCGCGCCGAAGTCTGTGCGTCCGGGTAGGGAGCTTGGTGGCATGTATTATTTTTTCCCCGTGAAGGTAAAGAAATTGCTCAAACCGCCGCCGCGCTTGGCCGCGGGCCCGCGCGTGTTACCCACCAATTGATCCGCAAGCTGCCGGTATTGGTCGGTGAGCACATTGTTGTGATTCTCCATGAGCGGCGTGCCCAGATTCATGGCCGCGCTGGCTTTGCGAAAATCGTTCGGCAAGCAGGCAAACACACTTTGCTTGGTTTCTTTCTCAATGCTCCGCAGCGGCTCGTCGTCCCCTTTGTGCCAGCGATTTACGATCAAGCGGATGCGGTCCGGCTCCACGCCGAGCCCGGCCAAGGCCAGCAGCCGGCGCTGTAAAGTCCACAAAGATGGCACATTCGCTTCCGCCACAATCAGAATCAACCGCGCCCGGCTGAGAATGGAACTCAAGTCGGAGGCGAAATGCGCTCCGAGATCCGCCAGCACAATGTCGAATTCCGTTTGCGCCACGTTTACCACGCGCTCGAGCGGCTCGGTCGGAATCGTTTGCCATTCCTCCGGCTGCATGGCGCCGCCCAGGATTTCAAGCTTCGATTTGTGCCGCTCGAGCAAGCCAGCAAGGAAATGGCTGTCCAACCTGTCCAGATTATCGATCGCATCCCGGATTCCGAAGCGCGGATGCAGGTCGAGCAAAAGATGCGCATTTCCCAGCGGCCGCGCCAAGTCAAGCAAAACCACCCGCTTTTGCGCGTGCGTGCTCATTTGCACGCCCAGGTTCACGGCCACCGTAGTGGCGCCGACGCCGCCTTTCGACCCCATTACCACAATCAATCTTTCCGCGGCCGCCCCGGCGCTGTGGCCCTCCTGCGTGAAACGCTTCAGAATGTCACGCAATGCCTCGCCTGATACCGGTCGCGTCACAAAATCCTGCACACCACTTCGCATGGCATCCAGCAAAACTTGTGGCGATGGGGGATTTGTGGCCGAGCAGGCAATCAGACGCAGCGCCGGCCGCATCCGGCGCAATAGCGCTCCAAAGGCAAAAAATGGTTCGGGGTCTCGCGCCAGATCGAGCAGAACGATATCGGCAATGTTCTCCCCCGGCTCGGGTGCTTTGTCTTCGGGAAGAATCCACTTGCGGATGGCAGGGCTTACGAGTCCGGTTTGCTGCAAGCTGGCGAGCAACTGGGCCGCACTGCTTGGATCACCACTGACGATTGCTGCCGTTAACATTGAGCTCTTTCCCCGTTAATCCCTGTTCCAGAAACCTACGCCGTTTAGCTTCTCACGAATCGCCCCGCTATTTTCCGGTAGGTACGTTCGTCTGTGCAGCCCCCGTCGGCGGCAAGTACGGCACCGCGATCTGCGGACCCGGGGGCACCTCGCCCGGATTCAGCGGGCGAACCACGCGCGGCGTCACGATTACCAAAAGCTCGTTCCGGCTCTTGGTGGTGGAACGGCTTTGAAAAAGTTTCCCAAGGATCGGGATGTCGCCGATCCCCGGAATTTTGTCGAGTTGTTGCTGAACTTGGTTGTCGATCAAACCTGCGATGGCGAAGGTCTGCCCATCTCTCAAATCCATTTCCGATTCCACGCGGCGTGTGGACAGCGCTGGAATGGTGAACCCTTGCAAAGTTACCGCGTTGGTGAAGTCAAGCGAGCTAACCTCGGGCGCCACTTTCAGGTGAATCAGCCCATCAGGCTGAATTGTTGGAGTGAAGTTCAGCCGTACGCCGAATTCCTTGAACTGAATGGTAATGGCGGGCGCGCCCCCGCTCGCGCCCACCGACTGCACCACCGGATAAGGAAACTGGCCGCCAGCCAGGAATGAAGCGTCTTTGCCCGAAGCGGTCAACAGGTTCGGTTCCGCAAGAATCTGCAAAACGTTCTGCGTCTGCAGGGCTTGAATCGTCGCTGCCAGATTGATATCAGGGCGGAACAGGAAAATATTCAGCAGGTTACTCAGATTGAACCCGCCAGCTGTGACCGTTGTTGCAGAAGCGGTGCTGGTCACCGTGGAGGAGACTCCTCCAGTGGTTAGCCCGCCATTTAAAGAAGGCGGTCCGTACTGTTGCGTCGAAAGCGAACCGATGTTCTTCGCGCCCGGCAGACTCAGGATGTTTACTCCGAACTGTGTCGCCAGTGAGCGGTCCACTTCCGCGAATTTCACTTCCAGCAAAATTTCCCCAGGCTGCACCGCCGGGGTTTGGATCAGGCTCGTGACTTTAGGCGTGGCGTTCTTCACCACTTCCAGAATCTTTTCAGCCACGCCCGCCGATGATGCATGGCCGGACAAAATCACCGAATCCTTGGAGGTTTCAATCTGCACCTGTTCGGTCGGGAACACTTCGTGAATCTTTTCGCTGAGGCTCAGAATGTCGATGTCGACGGAGACTTCGAATGCCTGGGTCTGGTCCTGCTCGTCCCATAGAATAAGCGAAACGCCTCCGGCGGTTTTGCCGTTGACCAGCACCTGGTTGGGATTCACCACGATCGCATCAGCAATCGCTGGATCGGCCACCGAAACCCGGCGAATTCGCGTGGGTGAAGTGATCACGATCGAACGGCCAACCATCAAATGCAGCACCTGGGGCGCTTCGGCCCCTTGCACCGGTACTTGTTCTTGCGCGGGCGCTGCGCCTTGCGCGGCTGGCAAATTAACGGGTGAGGGAACGGGAGTCTGTGCTACCGCGGGAAGAGGCGCTTGCTGCCCGGCTTCGGCGCGACTGGCGAAAGGCAATAGCGCTGAGCAGATCATCAGCGCTGCGAGAATTGTGATCTGGCTACGCGTTTTGAAATTTCCGGACATCCGGTTCTCCCGTTGATTCCTCATTGCTCGTTGAAGCTCTTCGTCTCGCGTTTGTTGCCGGAAATGATCTCCACCTGGTAAGTAGAGGGAGCCGCAGGTGCAGCCGGCTTGGCTGGTGCAACGTGCTTGGCCACCAGCGGCGTCGCAACAGGTTCACCCGACGAGAAAAGCGACGTTTGCAGCACGGCGGCCGGCATGGTGTCGTCCGTATCGATGGTATTGCGCAGCGCGAGTTGAATTTTTCCCTGCGAGCTGCCCATGGCCAGTCTCGCGGCGTCTTCCGGTGAAACCAGCAGCGTGATCACCGAAACCGTTTGGGGCTTTCCTTCCTGATCCTGCTGCTGCACTTTCTGGCCGGCGGCGAGCACGCGCACATTCTCGAGAATGGTGCGGGTAATGTTTTGTCCACCCTGTCCGGCGGCCACCGCGCCGGTCACCATCACGTCCACCATCGTGCCGGGAGTAACGAATCCAGCGACGCCCACTACATCATTTACTGCCACCGACATGGCCCGCATTCCCGGCGGTATCGCTGCGGCGAGTCCCGCTCCTGCGGCAATCGGCGCGAGCTTGCTCTGCATGATCGGTTCATTTTCGGCGACAGGCATGATCAACGCGCGGTTGACGCAATCCTGCAAACGCGTGCACATCCCTGTAGCCGACTGATTTGCCGGCCAGGAAACCATGCGCACCAGGGAAGGATCCAGGCGGGTGCCCAGCGGAAGCGATTTCGCCGCTACCACGATTTGCGCCATGGGCTCGGTTTTGACTGCGCTGGCTTGCTCAAATTTCCGGTACACAAAATCGCTGACCAGCAGGGCCACCAGCAGCGCGACGCCCAAGCCGATCAGCATACGGTTTCGATTCATGAACCGAGTCTCCTTAACTCACAAGCGCCGCTAAGCCAGGTGCCAATGCGCCGCCACGAAACAGATCAGCGTCCCGGCCGCCGCCGCTACTCCGAAGGGCAGCTTCAGCGCGTCGGGGTTGTCGATTGAAATCACAGGATGCGCGCGAAAGCCGTACGTGAAAAAGCCCATGATCAGCAGTCCCACGTTTCGCACTGTTTCCCGCACCCTTCCTGCCGCGATCATTTGGACGATGGCCATGGCCCCTGCCACCAGCACGCTTGCCAGCAGCACGAACCACAGCATCACCGGACCCACGAATGCCCCGAGCGCCCCCATCAATTTCCAATCCCCTGCGCCCAACGCCCGCAACAGAACAAGTGGTAGAAGGACTAGGAGTCCTAGCCCCGCCCCTTCCAGGGCAGTAATTCCCCCACGCCACCCGCCGAACATCAAATGTACCGCGAGGCCCGTCGCAAATCCCGAAACCGTCAGCCAGTTCGGTATCCGCCGTGTCCTGCCATCAATCCACGCCGCACAGAGCATCAGTAGCAGACCAAGAGCCCAAATTACCTGACCCGCATTCATCGGCATGTGGATTCTGACGACTTGGACTATCCGCCCGAGGCGCCTGTTAATGCAGTGTTCGCATTACTGAAAATCTTGGAAAGTGACGTTCCTATGGCTGTAACGAACGTAATGGAGAGAAGTGCAACCAGGACTAACAGCAATCCATACTCAATCAAGTCTTGGCCGTTCTCTTCTTTCCACAGGCGCAAAAGAACGTCTCCACTTCTTTTCATCGCCAGAAACATATTGTACCCTCCGCTTCCTAGCCCCCGGCGGCGCCGGTAAGAGCTGTGTTGGCATTGCTGAAAATCTTTGAAAGTGAGGTTCCTATGGCTGTAATAAACGTGACAGAAAGTAAGGCAACCAAGACCAGAAGCAATCCGTATTCGATTAGATCCTGGCCGTCCTCATCCTTCCAAAGGCGTGTTAGGTGCTTCATTTTTCCCTCTCAAGTAGGCTGGGCCTTGAGCTCAATCCCAGGCCTTTACGTAGCATGCGTTTGGCCACTCACGGCTTAATAACGAATGCAATCATTAAATCCGCTGGTTTGTTTAAGATGCGGTAATTCTGACTTCCTTCTGTCTTGCCGAAGAGCAGCAATAGCTTTGGCTGTGTAACCACCGGGAGACACAGGCACCAGGCTGCCGCATCCGTTTGTGACAGCTTCACCTCCTCTCTGCGCTAAAGCGCTCCTGTGGTTGCTTTTGAATTTGCGGATCCACGGTATCTCTCGCCGACTCGCATCCGAGATCCCCTGTGCAACCCAGCCGGTACACGCGTACGCGATTATTTTGGCTCGCGAATCCGACCGGCCAAACCTCCTCCAGCTTTTTCATTTGCGCGTGGGCTTTTCGAAAGGCCCCCGACCACTCCATGTCGTAGTCATCTTCTGACGAAACCCAGTACTCGGCTCCAACCGCCTTGGAGACGTCGGTAATGTGAACGATATCCCGTTCAAGCTGTGGTGGATCAAAGAATTCCACGGTTGCGAAGGTGAACGGGCGAGTTGAGGCTCGGTTGGTATATAAGTAGAGACTGGCATCCTCATAAGCGACGACACGGGCATCTGAACCGGTCGAACGCGAAAGCCATCTGTAAGCCTCGCGCTTTTCCTCAAGAAGGCTGGCACGTCTGGCGCTTAGTTTGGAGCAGAAAGCCCTTACCCCGCCTACGTAATTTTGAGCAACTGCGAGTGTCAACAGAAGAATGGTTACACCGAGTGCGCTGGCTACGATTTTTTCCGGCCATCGGCCCCGCGCTGCGAGGCTTGTGCGTACCATTCTGACAGCGTGTTTGCCTTCAAGCCAGATTCCTGCTGCGAACAAAGGCAAAAATGGTAGTAGAAACCGAACCGCTTGTCCGTAATTCCAAAGCAAAATAAGGAGCACGTAGAACGGCAATACAGAATACACAGGTCTAAAAATCTGTTTCCTGAGAATACCCGCGACGGCGCCTGTGGTGAGGGTTAGGGCTATGGCCCTCGTCGCAATAGAGTCTCCGCCCATCTCCGGGCTGATGAAATATGATGCAGGCGCGCTGAGAAGTAGGAAGAAGTTGTTTTTCAATACAGCAAGAAAGATGGCGATGTTTGGTACACCCTGTTTCCAATCGTTCAGGTAGCTTGTGTAATATGCCCAGGTGTGCGTCCAGCCTAAGCTAGAGGCAGCCGCTCCTGAGACCGGTGATATTGCGACGTGAGGGAAAACAGTTTGCCAACAAAGAAGTGCAAAAAAGGGCGCCACCGCCGCACAGAAAATCATCAACGGGCGCCAAGCACGGCGCAGCGCGCTTGCAATCACGATCCCTACTGCTACAGGAACCCCGAAAGCGCGAATTAATATTGCGAGACCGACGAGCGCTCCACAAGCAAAGGCCATGCGATTTGACGCAGATGGGAGCGTAGAACGTTCGGCCAGCAGCATGGCGCATAGTACAAAAGCCGCGAAGGGTATATCCGATAGTACGCTGCTGCTATAGAAAACAAATACGGGATGAAGCGCGCAGAATGCTGTGAGTATCAGCGCCTCGATCTCGCCTATTCCTTTGAACCGTCGTAGAAAAAAATAGGCAGCTACAATGTAAATCGCGCCAAAGGCGACACTAATTGCAATCGCGTCGGTCAGATTGGCCGGAAACAACGGATTCCATCGCCATACCCACGAAAGTAGCCAAGGATAAAATATGGGGTATTTCGTCGCCGCAGGCGTGCCTGGAAAGCTCGCCAGGACATACCCTTTCCCTTCCGCGAGTCCCTTTGCCGAGCTGAAATAAATCGAGTCGTCTTCGGTATAGCCGAAGAAATTTGTAGGATGAAGGCGAACGACAGCCAGGACAAATGCCGCCACAATGCAGGCAAGGCTTATCCAGGTCCCGAATTTCCGCCAGGTGGCCACGCAGGCCGAATTGAACTTCATTGCTGTGTTCTCACAAAGATGGCGCTCACGCCGTCGGCATACACGCGTCGCCAATCGGGTGACGTTGCAGAACCGTGGCTGAGAGGCTCATCCCGCTGAAGCAGACAGGTTTGAACGCCGTACCCCTTCAGCACGGCCAGCGCGCCGGGTTTCAGCCGGAGATGTGCAGGTAATCCGCGAATACGCCGCCGCGTTCGTAAACGTCTCCGCGGCCATCCACGAATACTTTGTGCTGCGGGCCGCGAGTCCATATCAGATATCCGCCAAATCAGTAATTGTTAAACGTCGGTTCGGGAGTAACATTCGCTGTTCAGATAGTTCACGGCGCTTACGGGAAATGTCTTCGCGACCTTTCGTTGGAGCTCGCTTTCGGGGGGAAAAAACGACAACGACGGAGCCGAACCAGCAATATTAGAGCGGCATTCAAGACGAATTTGTCTTTCGCAGATTCGTATAGCAGACATCCAACGCGCAATGATTTTGGCAACGAGCGGCGCAGCGAAGGGAACGAAACACCAATAAGAAAGCGCACGTGCAGGCACGCCAGCAGCCGTCCCGAACAGGAAAAGCAGCAACTCTTCTACCCGCCACCGCACATTCAGAGCCATTTGCGCGAGGATGAACAAAAGAATAAGCACCAAGAAAGCCTTGCCAATTATTTCGTGAAACGGCATCGACTGCCATTCTTGAATGTTCGTAACGTTCAGCGGCAGCGAGAAAGCAAACTCAAATGGCGATGCCGCCACTCGCGCGCCGTAAGGCGTGATCGGAAGCGCGAGCAATGAAAGCAAAAATATTCCCGCAAGCTGACACCGCTCGTTAACGCTCCAGCGCTTGGCCTCAAGATTGCCCGCTTTGGAATTCGAAAAGTCCGCTCATCCAGTAAACCAACAGCGGCGCCCATGCCGATGATCCACGAACCGTGCGTGTTCACCCACACAAGCATCATGGCCGGAAAAAACCACACATGCGGGGCTTTCCTTGCGCGGAACAGTTCGAGCGCCGTCAACGTCAGCACGAGAAACAAATATCCCAGCATCTGCGGCCGCGGCGAAAATGACAGCACCGCAAAAATTGACAGCAACGTCGCCGCAACAAATCCTGCCTTTGAATTTCCGCACGCAGCTGTCGCGCAAGAGTACAAAGCAATCACAACCGCGCTGCCGACAACTATCAGAAATGCTGCCAGGCCGGGCAGCCCCGCCAGCCGGTAAGCCCCGGCCAGCAAAACGTCTCCCAGCCACTCGTAGGCGAGCCAAGGCTGCCCGTTAACCGTGAATGAGTAGATATCCGTCGTGGGCCAATGGTGCGTGCGAAGAATCGTTTCCCCAACCTTGAGGTGCCACCAAAGGTCGGGATCCACGTTGAAGAGGCGTCCCCACACGAAGACCACGCCCACCAGCAAGGCTCGCCAGCATTACCGGAAACGAACAAACGCGCTGGAATAAGCCAACCGCGCTCGGCAGGGTGGCAGTCTGCGGCGCCAGCGGCAGGGAAACGCCATTGCCGTGCGCATCTACGGCGGTGTGGAGGGCGGTTTCGTTCATCATGCGGGTGTCACTAAAAGTGTTCACTCGATCGTCCGCTTGCGTCTAACAGCTTTGTTTCGTGCGTTCCCATCGGGAGACAGCCGATTCATCCCATAGATAAGTGCAGTCCCTGTTCCAAACGACACTAACCGCCGCTTTCCAAGCTAGAAGTGAGCAGAGACACCTCGGGGCCCTCCTAAGTTCGAAATAACGGGGCTCCAAACAGGGCGAGGCTGCGTCGGTATCCGCTCTACGCGGTTTGCTTCATTGCCGGGGCGCGATCCCGGCTCTCCGCCTCGGCGTCTTCCGGCTCGCGGATTTCGAGCTGATTAATCAGCCTGTGCAGGTAGCCACGGGCCACGCCAAGCACTCGCGCGCTTTCCGCCTTGTGCCAGTTGCACTCGCGCAGCGTGCGAACAATCAGCCGCTTCTTGAATTGGCGCACTTCTTCTTCGTAGAGCCCGTTCACAGCCGCGGTTTCCGAGTTGCCGATGATCGAAGGCGGCAGATGCCACGCGTCGACCGAGGGGCCGTCAGAAAGAACCACCGCGCGCTGCACCGCGTTCTCGAGTTCGCGCACGTTACCGGGCCAGCCGTACTCTTCGAGCGTGCGCACAGCGGCTTGCGAAAATCTCTTGGCCTTCTTACCGAATTGCTCCGCTGAAATCTGCAGGAAGTGCTGCGCCAGCAGCGGAATATCCTCACGGCGGTCGCGCAAGGGAGGGAGGTGCATGTGCACCACATTCAGCCGGTAGTAGAGGTCTTCGCGAAAAGTGCCCTTCTGCACCATGTCCGCCAGATTGCGGTTCGTCGCGCAGATCAGCCGGATATTCAAATTCACGGGAGTGCTGCTGCCCAGCCGTTCGAAGCTGCGTTCCTGCAGCACGCGCAGGAGTTTCGGCTGCAGCCCGAGTCCCAGATCACCAATTTCGTCAAGGAATAGCGTTCCCTGGTCCGCGGTTTCCAGCCGGCCGCGCCGGGCCATCAACGCGCCTGTGAACGCGCCCTTCTCATGTCCAAACAACTCATCTTCGATCAAAGTTTCCGGCAAATTCACACACGAAAATGCCACCAGTGGGCGAGTGCTGCGCCCGCTCAATTGGTGAATCGCGCGCGCCAGCAGCTCTTTCCCGGTTCCGGTCTCGCCGGTGATCAACACGTTCACGTCGCACGGCGCTATCTTGTGCACCAGCGCGAACATTTCCTGCATAATCGGCGACGTTCCCAGCAATTCGTGCAGCCTGCCAGCCCCCGTCGACGAAGCTCGCAGCCGCTCAACTTCCTTCTCTGCCGCATAGAATTTGCACGCGCGCTTCAGGATCAGCCGAAGCTCAACGATATTTGGTGGATTACTAACGCTGTCGTAGGCGCCCCGCTCCATCACGCTGACCGGCAATTGCCTGTTTTCGCTGTCACACAGCACCACGATAGGCGGGTGCGACTGGAATTGGTTGATGGCGTCCATCAGGCGCAGCGCCGCTTCCTGGTCGCGCGGATTTCCGGTATCGCGCAGGTCGAGCAGCACCACGTCACACCACTCGCGAAGATCGCCTAGACGGCTCGGTTGGAAATCGCTCAAAGCGCGGCTCGAGAAACCCGGTCCCAATGCCCGCGCGATCGCTTGCGCCAGTCCAGAATCCTGGCTGATGAATGAGATGTTAATCGGCTGTTCGCTCAAAGTTCCGCCCCTTACCCGAAACTGCGAAAACCCCGTTTCCGACACAAATAGTGCCGGAATCCCTCTTACCTCGCTGCTGGTCCCTGCAGTGGGCAGAAGAATCCTGCCTGGAGTTACCTACCGGAGACGTTCTTCGGGGCTACAGTTCGCAAACTGGCTGCCAAAAGGGGCCTGCGGGGTACTAAACCCTCTTAAACTCGGACGCTTCAACCGCTTGGTCAGTAGAAACCTGTACGAATGTACGAAAAGGTGACGCCGCGAGGTGCTGCCACGGGCAATTCGCTGCACATATTGAGCACAATTGTGCTCACTGTCAGGGCTTCCCGCTTAATGCTAGATGTATAGTTTAATGATCCGCTGAGGCATTCGCGGAAACGGGTATCGTTGCGGGAATTCCGACCAGAACTTGCACCGGAACAGGCTTGCCCTCCTGCAGGGCAGCCTTGAATTTCCACTGGCTAAATGCCAGCCGGGCGTTGTCGTCCATTTCTTGTGAGACGCCCTGGTAAACCTCGAGTTGGTCAATCAACCCATCGGCTCGAAGCAGTCCCTTCAAGATAATCATGCGGCCCGTTTTTTCAGGTGGCACCGCAGACCGTTGGAAATCGAACTTCGCCTCCGCTGAAGGGGGTACCAGCCCTCCGCCGAAGTGCACTACGTTGGCCGGTTCAGCCACCGCCGGCTGCGGAACCGTCTGCGAGCAATACTGCAGGGTCCAGTTCTTTCCGGGCATCGGCATGAAAATGGTGTAGATCTTCCCGCAATGCTGCAGAGCGCCATAGGCGTCCAGGCCGCCGCCGCCCTGCGCGCCAGCCGAGACAATCAGGGAGGGCTTGCGAATATTGAAAACCGCCGGAACCGGATAAACAATTCCTCGCGCCAGCGCCGCTCCCAGCATGCCGGAGCCGACCGAATTGGTGCCTTCACCGTTGATGGTCACCGGGCCTTCCGACATGGAAAGTCCCCCGCCACCGCTCGTCGCAGAACCGGGCCCGCTGCTGCTGTCTCCGCCTTTTCCGGCCGTTCCAGGCCCTCCGCCCACCACTCCTGCGCGGCTGCCGCCGGGCGTGCCAATAGCATTTTCACCCACGGTCGTTGAGAACTCTCCGCTTCGATTGCCAGGCGGAAGCATGATTTCCGCGGCATTTGCAACGCCCGGATCGGTGCTGATCACCGCCAGCGTCAACGAATCTCCCGAAGTGGCGCTTACGTTCGGCGCCTGCACATTCCCGGTTCCACTGGTGCTCTTGCGCTGCGCCACGCCCGAAGCTGTCGCCACAGGCATGGATGGCTTGAACGCTGGCGGCGTCAGGAAGGTCATTTCCGGGTTCGGCGAGTTCTGCGCATCGGGCGTAGGCGCCACATCCGCCTTGACTTGCCGAGACTTCTGCGTCGGGCGCGCTGCGGCCGGATCGAATTTCAGCGGCGCCTTCGGCGCGTCGATGGGCTTGCCCAAAATGATATTCGGCAGCTTCAGGTCGACGTTGATCTTCAGATCCGGCGGCGAGGAAGGTTGAATAATGGTCTGATGATTGTTATCCGGATGCGCTGGCTTGGACACGATGGTCAGCACGTTTTGCGAGGTGGTGCTGCCCGCGGCAGGGGCCTCAATAGGCCTCATGCCCGTCAGCGGACGCCCGCCTGGCCCCGGCGGCGCAATGTGCGGCAGCGTTTTGGGAAGCTGGTGCACCGGAACGCGGTAATAGATGACCTCGTTGGGTTGAATGGGCGTCTCGAATGCCGAGACGCTATCCGGGAACTGCTCGTGCGCGTAGACGATCAGCAGAATAGCTGCGGCGTGGCAGGCCAGCGACATGGTCCACGAACGGCCCCGGAAATAGCCGCGCTTTCCCGGCGCTTGCACACGCAACGGCTCGCCGCGAAGTGCCGGGCGATCTGCCGGAACACGGATCAGAGCTGTTTTCAGCGAACTCCACCAGCGGAATAGGCCGGGATCACCAGGAACTACGAATGTAGGTGCCGTCGCTAGCCGGTATCGGAGCGGATTTTCAGCATCTTTCGGCGTGGCTGCAAAGCGGAAAACCGCCGCGTTGGGTCGCTGGAAAGCCACCGACGGCTCTGGCGCGAACTGGGGAGCCTTGCTGTCTAAGTCCAAAGTCGGCGGCATCCTATTTCACACTTCTCCCTAAGTCGCACTCTAACTGCACGCCCAATACCAAGAGCCCGGTTCCGCGGGAAACATCTTGCTTTCCAGCGCCGCATGGACAAAATCTGGCAGCCATAGTCACTGTTTGAGGACACAGCGGCCAAGGTGCAGGGCCGTTTTGTTCACTGCGGAATTCCTGAATACTCTAGCAAAACTTTCCGCATCATTATCCACAAGTATCCACAGGCGAGGCCCTCTTCACCACCTGCGGATGTCGATTCCGCGCATCGCGTAGGCGGCTTGCTTACGCGGGATAATCATGTGATTTTTAGCGACTGGCGATTAAACACGAAGGGATTGTTGCACCAAGCTCTTATACGGAGCATTCATTTGCGACTCAAGATCGTTCAAGTTGGAGAGCCTGCCCTGCGAGCGAAAGCTCGTCCGCTGGACCCGCGTGAAATTGCCGGCGCCGAAATTCAGCAGCTCATCGAGCACATGAAGGAAACCATGCGCGATGCGCCGGGCGTCGGTTTGGCCGCGCCGCAAATTGGCTTGCCGCTGCAGCTCGCCGTCATCGAAGATAGCGAAGAGTATCTGAAACTGGTCCCGCCAGCCGATCTCGCCGAGCGCGAGAGAAATCCTGTCCCGTTTCACGTGCTGGTCAATCCGCGAATCACTGCTGCATCCGAAAAGAACGTCGAATTTTTCGAGGGCTGCCTGAGCCTCGCCGGATTTTCAGCCGTCGTTCCGCGCGCTCACACCGTTCGCGTCGAATGCCTCGACGAATTTGGAAAACAGCGCGAAATCGAGGCCTCTGGCTGGTATGCGCGCATTCTTCAGCATGAAATCGATCATCTGCTCGGCAACCTTTATATCGACCGCATGCGCACCCGCACATTCTGCTCGCTTGAGAATTTTGGACGCTTCTGGAAGGGGAAGCCGGTAAGTGAAACCGTGAGGGAACCTTCGCCCGAATAGCGCGAATAGCTACGATCAGCTAGCTACGGCGCTACCGCTGATCTTGCCGCCTGTTTCTGTTGCGACAGCTCTCGTCGCAATTCGTCTTTTCGCGCCAGCAGCCGGAGCAAGTCCTCCTGCGGCAGCGGCGATTGCAGTTGCCGGTCGAGTGCCGCCAGTTCTTCCGATATCCTCCGGTTCCTCAGAAACTCCAGGCAGGATTCCGCTTCTTCCCAGGTATGTTCGAGCGCCTGCTCGAAAAGCGCCTCGAACAGAATGCGCTGGTCCTTTTCATCCAACACCGCCGCGAGCGCGGCCGCGTCCGGCTTTTCCCGCACTCGCAGCACCAGCACTTCGATAATTTTCTCCGTCTCCAGCCCGCGATGCAGTTCGCTCGCCGCGATCTCCTCCGCCAGCCGCTCGCGAAAGGCCTCCGCTTCCACCAGCATGCGAATCAGCCGCGTCTCCGCCTGCTTTACCACCGGCCCAAGCAGCTGCGCTTTTGGTTTCACCTCGCTGCGCCGCTCCACCGCCGCGCGCCGCAACGCTTCGCGCAGCACCGGCTCATCCACCCGCAGCTCGGAAGCAATCCGCGTGGCCCATTCCGAGCGCATTAGCCGGTTCGGATGCCGCTGCACGTACGGCATCAAATAATTCAGTGCCGCCAATTTTCCTTCAGCGGTCGAACGATCCATCCGCCGCGCCTTGCCGATCAGATAATCCAGATACGATGGCGACTGCGCCAGCAATTCTTTATACGCCGCCGCGCCGCGCTCCTTCAGAAATTTATCCGGATCCTCTCCGCCCGGCAGCGCCAGCACGCGCACGTCGAATTCCTTTTCGAGCAACAGCGCCAGCGAGCGGTCTGTGGCCGCCTGTCCCGCAGTGTCCGGATCGTAATTCACCACCACCCGCCGTGTGTACCGGCCCAGCAGCTTGATCTGCGGCTCGGCCAGGCTCGTGCCGCAACTGGCGATCACATTCAAAATTCCCGCGCGCGCCACGGCAATCGCATCCATGTAGCCTTCCACCAGAATCCCGAAATCATTTTGCCGCAGCGATTCCTTGGCCCGGTCCAGGTGATACAGCACCGAACTTTTCGTATAGATCGGCGTCTCCGGCGAATTCATGTACTTCGGCATGTCGTCGCCCATGGCCCGGCCGCCAAAGGCAATCACTTTCCCCGCTTCGTTCGAGATCGGGAACATGATCCGCCGCCGGAAGCGGTCATACAGCCGTCCCGACTGGTCGCGCGACACAAGCCCGCACACCTCCAGCGCCTTCTCCGGATATTTCGGCTTCAGGTAGCGCACCAGCGCATCGCCGCTCGATGGCGCGAAGCCCAGCCCGAAGCGCGTCATCGCCTCGCGATTCAGCCCGCGATCCTCCAAGTACGCAAACGCCACTTTACCTTCGCCGCTTTCCTGCAATTGCCTCGCGAAGAAAGCCGCCGCATCGCGATGCATATCCATCAGCACCGCGCGCTGCTGATTCTCGCGCCGCTCTTCCGGGGACCGCTCCGTGCGCCGCGGAATCGGGATGCCGGACTTTTCCGCCACCGTGCGCACCGCTTCCGGAAAGCTCGCCTTCTCGAGCTCCATCACGAACTTGAACACGTCTCCGCTGGCGTTGCATCCGAAGCAGTGGTACATCTGCCGCACCGGATGCACCGCGAACGACGGCGTTTTTTCCTGGTGGAACGGGCACAGCCCCACAAAATTCTGTCCCGCTTTGCGCAAGCGCACGTATTCGCCGATCACCCGGACGATGTCCGCCTGCTGCTTAACTTTTTCCGCGAACGATCCTGCTTCCGCCATGTTTTTCGTGCCGTCGTGCCCCAACCACTTACCTAACAGCCGCTAGGATTTTAACTCAGCCACCGTTACCGCGTTTCCGCCTCGATCTTCCGCTTCCGGATGCGCCGTGTCCACCAGCGGATGCGTCGACAAAAATTCCGCCAGCCCTCGCCGCAGCGCGCCCGTCCCGTAGCCGTGAATGATGCGCACATGCTCAATTCCCGCCAGCGCCGCTTCGTCCAGAAATTTGTCTACGCGCCGTGTGGCTTCTTCCACCGTGCAGCCAATCACGTTGATTTCCTGTGGCGCCGCATTTTCGCTCGGCTGCGCGTGCACTGTAATTCCGCGCGCGCGTGCCGCGGCCCCTGCGCTTGGCTTTGCGCCAGCGGTTTTCGCGTCGGCGAATTTCGCTTCAATTGCAGCGATATCCGCCAGTGGCACCTTCATTCGCAACGGGCCCGCTTCCACTTCCGCCGTGCGGCCATCGTGTCTGCGGAAAACCAGCGGCTGTTTAAAACCTTTCACCACAATTCTGTCCCCGGCCGAAAGCTCTGCCGGGTCAACCGGCTTTGCCGTTTCCACCGTCATGGTGCCCAGGTCCTGCTGCGAGCTCGCCAGCGTTTCCACCACCGCCGCGTCCGTCTCCGCTCGCGCATCCGAAGCCAGTTTGCCCATTCGTCGAGACGATTGCTTCTCCATCTGCGCGCGCGCCTGGCGATCCTTCACATCGGCCACCAGCCGCACCACTTCCGCCTCCAGCCGCTTCTGCGCCTCGGTAAAATTCTTTTCCAGCTCCGCGATCCGTTTTCTCTGCCGCTCTACCCATTCCGTCTGCAGCTCCCGCCGTTCGCTTTCAAGCTGCGCCAGTTCTTCGCGCGCCTCGCGTTTGATGTCCTCCATCTCGTCGCGGCTGCGATGCAGATACGCGATCAGCTCGTTCGCCTCGCGTGATTCCGGCGAAAGCCCGGCTTGCGCGCGCTCCACCACGCGTTCCGGCAATCCCAGCCGCCGCGCAATCTCAATCCCGCTCGACGTGCCCGGCACGCCCACCAGCAGCCGGTAGGTCGGCCGCAGATTCACTTCATCGAACTCCATCGCCGCATTCAGGATTCCCGGCGTGGTCGAAGCGTAGGATTTCAGCCGGTTATGGTGCGTGGTGGCCAGCGTCAACGCGCGGCGTTCCCGAAATTCTTCCAGCAGCGCCACCGCGAGCGCCGCGCCTTCTTCCGGCGCCGTGCCGGTGCCCATTTCGTCCACCAGCACCAGCGACCGTTCCGTGGCCACCGCCAGCATCGAATTCAGATTCAACATGTGTGCCGAAAAGGTGGAAAGGTCCGCCGCAATCGACTGTTCGTCGCCTATATCCACCAGCACATGATCGACAATTGGCAGCCCCGCGCGCTCCGCCGCCACCGGAATGCTCGATTGCGCCGAAAGCGCCGCCAACCCCACGGTTTTCAGCGCCACCGTTTTCCCGCCGGTATTCGGCCCGCTGATCACCAGCACCGTTTCCGCGCCACCCAGCGCCAGCGACATCGGTATCGTCGCGCGCTGTTGCAGCTTGAGCGTCGCCTCCAGCACCGGATTCCGCGCCGCCTCCAGGCGCAGCGAATTCCCCGCGGTGAACTCCGGCGTGGTGCAATCGAACTCCCGCGCGAATCGCCCGCGCGCGAAAATCGAATCGAAATGCGCAATCGAATCCGCTATTGCCTCGAGCGGACCCCGGTCCGCGCGCAGCCGGTCGGTTAGCTCGGCCAGAATGCGCGCCACTTCCACCGCTTCGTCCTCGCGCAACTGCACCAGCCGGTTATTCAAGTCGATCGATTCGAGCGGCTCCACGAAAACGGTTTGCCCCGTGGCGCTCGCGCCGTGCACCACTCCGGGCACCGCGCGCCGGTCGGTCGCGCGCACCGGAATCACGAAGCGGTCATTCCGCAGCGTCACGTAGTCCGCGCCCGCGGGTTCGCCTCGCCCGCGCAAAATATTTTCGAGTGAATGCTGGATTCGTTGCCGCGCCTCGCCCATGCCTGCGCGAATCCCCCGCAGTTGCGGCGAAGCGTCGTCGCCGATTTCGCCGTTCGGCAGTACCGCGCGCCGGATTGCGGTTGAGAGGTGGCGCAGGTCGGCCAGCGCCGCGGCGCGTTCGGCCAGTCGCGGATGGTTCGCTCCCAGCTCTTTAAAAGTCTGCCGCACCGCCGTCGCCGCGTCGATCAACGTCGAAGCTTCCAGCAGATCGCCGCTCGCCAGCACCGAAGCCGGAACCGACAATCGCGGCAGCCAGCCTTCCGGATCGGCCAGCGACCCGAATCCCAGCTCCGAGCCGCCGCGCAAATATTCCATGGCCTCGCGAATCATCGCGAATTCCGCCTGCAGTGGCGCCACGTCGCTCCGCGGCGAAAGCGCCTCAATCGACCGGCGCCCCGGTGCGCACGTGGTAAAACCCGCCACGATCTCTTTCAGCTTGTCGAATTCGAGTAGTTCTTCGGCAGGACGCGCCACAAATTCCTCAACGCCGATTGTAGCCTGAAGAATGAAACAAAACGAAAAAGCGTGAATTTACCGGCGGGATTTGCGGGCGTTCTGGCTCTTCGACTTGCGCTGGCTGGAGATTGCACCGAAGAAATTGTCCAAATAGTCTGCTGCGTCACGCGCCGACGTTGAAAAATGGACTCGATTCTTGGAAAACTTCCGGGAATGTCCGTTCCGGCTGCTCTCCATTCCGGCCACGCGCTTCACCACAGGCGCCCAAAACCGGCCCAGCGCGACAATCGGCTTCGATTGCATCACTCCTTTATTCATCATTTCCCAGACCACAGCCAATTCCACCAGCGTGCCCGTGCCGCCCCGGCACACAACGTATCCGTGCCCTCGGTCCACCAGTTTCAAGCAACCGGTCCCGCCACTCCTTTACCTGAATCTCTTCGTCTATCCATGTATTTGCACGCGCACTAAACACGGCAGCGGTCACGCCAATCGTCCGGCCTCCCGCTTCCTTTGCTCCGCGCGACACCGCCTCCATCACGCCGCCATAGCCTCCAGTGCAGACCACAAATCCGCGCCTGGCGAGTTCTGCTCCCAGCGCGCGTGCTTCGGTGTAATGCGCGTCGCCCGGTTTCGGCAATCCGCTGCCGAATACCGTCACAATTTTCCGGGTTTTCATTTGCTTCGCTTCGGAGCGGGCGCAGGTCCCAGCGTGTCGACCATCGCGGTGGCAATCGCGTCGAGTGTTTCCGTCGCGTCCGCGCCATGCTGCGAGTTGTTGTTCACGAAGATGGAAAAAACAAGATAATCGCCGCCGCGCGTCGTGGCATAACCTGAAAGCGCGCGCGCATGATCCGCGGCGCCCGTCTTCGCTTCGATGAATCCCGTGGCCGCCGAATTTTTCATCCGGTTTTCGAGCGTGCCGTCCATTCCCGCCACCGGCAGCGTTGAAAGAAATGCCGCTCCCCACGTCTGCCGCGCAACGTATTCCAGCAGTGCCACGGCCGCTCGCGGAGTCACCAGATCATCGCGCGCCAGCCCCGATCCATCCGACAAAATTACGTCTCCGTCGGCAACGCCCGCCGCCTTCAGAAAATCCTTTTCCGCCTTCAGTCCCGCCGCGGTCGAGCCTACGCCCACTTTTTCCCGTCCCACGGTCCGCAGCAGCAGCTCTGCGTGCAGGTTCTGGCTCACTTTATTAGTGGCGCGCACGATTTCGATCAGCGGTTGCGACAAATGCTCGGCCAGCACCGCAATGTTCCCAGCGTTCGCCGAGATATCAGTAGGAACCAGCACCGGCTCGCCGCTCGCTGTGCTCACCGGTGGCGCGCCATGCCGCGCGCGCGCTGCGCCCGTCACGCGGACGCCTCGCGTTTCCAGCAACGATTTCAATTCCGCCGCCGCCGTTCTCGCCGGATCGGGCATAGCAATGTCGATGCGCATCGCCGCATGTCCCGGCGAAATCGATCCCCGCAGCAGCAAAAAATTCGTCCCAGGCTGCCGCACCACCGCGAATCCCGATTTGTCGCTCGACTCGACCGTGCCAAGTTCCACGCCAAACGTGTCGGTGGCTCCGGCCGGGTCCACCGTGATCGAAGGCGCGTCCGTTGCGCTGGCGCCGGGCCGCATGTAGACCGAAGCCGTGTTGTCGTTGAATGCAATCGCGCTCACCGGCGCGCCAAACCGGAAAAACAGGTCCCCCACGCTCCAGCCCGCGGGATACGGATCGTAGGGAAGATAGCTGTCGTCGGCGACCACGTCGCCATCGACCTCCTTCAACCCTTTCGCCACCGCCGCATCCGCCATTTCGGCGAGCACTTTGTCCACTGGACCGTCGAACTCAACTTTTTTGTCATACGGAAATCTGCGATTCGACAAATCAGGGTCGCCACGCCCCACCAGCACCAGATCTCCCGCCAGCCGCCCGTCGGTTCCAAGCACTCCCTGAGATTCCAGCGTGGTTCGAAAGCGGTAATCGGGCCCCAGCGTAGCCAACGCCAGAGACGTCGTGAAAATTTTCGCGTTCGACGCGGGAGTAAAAAAATGATCTGGGTTCAGCGAATAAAGCGTTTCTCCCGTATCGCGATTCGCGATCAAAACGCCCCAATATCCTCTTTGCGAATGCGCCGCGCCGAGCAGCGCCTCGATGCGCGTGCGCAGTCTCGCGATTTCCACATCGCTGGCCGCGCCTTTCGGCATGGGCCCCGCAGGCGACCCCACCGCGCCCGCTGATATCAGCGCCGCGCACACCACTAGCCCCAGCAAAGCTGCGTGGCGTTTGCCCGCTGCACCGAAGCGAATTGCGGTTAGGAACGTCAACAGGGGAAACTCGCCCTGATTATAGGGCAACTCCTTCGCCCGCCTGTGCGCATCCATTGATGGTTGCGCGATCTCTGCCAATACCCCTATGATTGATTTGCCCGTGAGGAGGCGCTTCAATGAAAAAGATCATTTCTTTTCTCCTGCCCTTGGCCCTGATCATTCTTCCCATGCTCAGCAATCCTTCGCTCGCTCGTGCCGACAAAGAAACCGACCGGTTGGAGAATGCCGGAGAGGTCATGAAGGAAATCATCGATATTCCCGACGACATTCCTCAAAGCCTTCTCGACAAAGCTGATTGCGTCATCGTATTTCCCTCCGTCTTGAAAGCTGCTTTTATCGTCGGCGGCAGCTACGGCCGCGGCGCCATGACCTGCCGCAGCGGAGACGATTTTCAGGGTCCGTGGGGCGCCCCCACCATGATGGCGCTGGAAGGTGGCAGCTTCGGCTTTCAATTGGGCGGGCAAGCCACCGATTTCGTTTTGTTGGTGATGAACCAGCGTGGCGCCAGTTCCATTCTTAGTAGCAAGGTAAAGCTGGGCGCTGATGCCGCCGCCGCCGCCGGCCCCAAGGGTCGCGATGCGCAGGCCGACACCGACGTAACTCTCCGCGCCGAAGTTCTCACCTATTCGCGCTCGCGCGGACTTTTTGCCGGTATTTCCCTGGAGGGGTCCACGCTTCGCCCCGATAACGATGCAAACGAGAGGGTCTACGGCAAGAAACTCGACGCGAAAGAAATCGTTCTGCACAATGTGGTGCCCGTGCCTCCCTCGGCAAAATTGCTGATCGACACGCTCACTCGACACAGCCCCAAGAATCTCTCGAAGTAACTCTGCGGGCGGTTTCAGGTGCGCGTCTGGAACCGGCACGCCGCCCATCGCATTGACTCATGGACAATTATGACTTACAGTCGATGATGGCTGTAGGTCATCGGTACCAGCATATGAATTCCGTCCCGCACCCGCGCAAGCCTCTGGTTCCCAGCCGCCGCGAACGCCATCGCACTGCTACCCGCGAGCGTCTCTTTCGCGCCGCGCTGCGCCTGTTTGCCGAGCGCGGGTATCTCGAAACCACCGTTGAGGACATTACCGAAGCCGCCGACGTGGGCAAGGGCACCTTCTTCAATTATTTTCCCTCGAAGGAACACGTGCTCGCCACGTTTGGCGATGAGCGCGTGGCCGTCATCGAGCGTGCCGCCGAGGAAGCGCGCCGCACCAGGGGACCTGTTTTACCCGTCATCAAGAATCTCGCCACCTATTTGGCTGGATTGTCCGCGGAAACTCCGGAGCTGCTCCGTTCCATTTACGCTGCCAACGCCTCTTCCGCCCCGGCGCGCGCCGAGATGCAAAAGCGCATTCACGCCGCCCGCGGCCTGATGACGGAAATGTTCGCCATCGCCCAGCAACGCGGTGAAATTCGCGCCGAGCTTTCCGCGCAGGCTCTCGCGCGGCTCACCCAGCTTATTTTTCACGGAGTCACGCTGGCCTGGGCCTTGAGCCCCGATTCGGGGCTGCTGCAAACCACCGAGGCCGTGTGGGATTTGATTACGCCCGCTTTTTCTTTGCCTGAGCCAACGAAAAAGCGCGGTCCCGGAAACGCCGAAAAGGCCGGAAAGCACCGGTAACCGAGTACGGCCAGTGTCGCAATTACGTGAGTCGTACCGCTTCGTGGTTCATCCAAACGAAGCGACAGTGTCGGGCAAGTTCAGGGGAGGGATTTCATTGTTACCCGGAATGACGCAACGCGGATCGACGCTACGCGCAAAAATATTTCGACGCGGTCGAATTGCTGTTTCAGTTGCCGTGGCTGGAGTTGTCCTTGCTATTGCTTCGCTGCTTGCGGTCGCTCCCGTCTGGGCGCAGGCTCCTGCGGCTGGTGCGGTACCCGCGGCCTCCTCTAGCTCGTCGGTATCCACATCCTCGGCTCCCACCCAGTCCGCTGCGTCTCCCACCGCGCAAGGGAGCGATTTTTCCGGCAGCGTTCCGTCGCAGCTCGTTCCGGGCGTTTTGCCGCTCTCGCTGCAGGACGCCATCGATCGCGGCCTGAAACAAAACCTGGGTCTGCTGCTCTCAAGTTCCGATGTGAACAGCGCGCGCGGCCAACGCTGGCAGCAGCTCAGCAACCTGCTTCCGCACCTGAACCTCCAGCCTTACGCCGACATTTCCCAGGTGAACCTGGCCGAGTTCGGCTTCACCTTTCATTTTCCGGGGATCAGCATTCCCACCGTAGTCGGCCCGTTTGCCTATTTCGACGCGCGCGCCTATCTAACGCAGTCTTTGCTGGACCTCAAGTCGCTGAGCAACACGCACGCCGCATCCGAGCGCATCAAGTCGGCGCAATATACTTACAAAGACGCCCGCGATCTCGTCGTCCTCAGCGTCGGCTACGCCTATCTCCAGGCCATCGCCGACGAAGCTCAGATCGATTCCGTGAGCGCGCAGGTCGATACCGCCCAGGCGCTCTACAATCAGGCCAACGATCAGGTGAATGCCGGTACGTCACCCGCGATCGATGCTCTCCGCGCGCACGTCGAATTACAAACGCGCCAGCAGCAACTCATCCAGGCCAAAAACGATTTCGCCATTCAAAAGCTTTCTCTTTCTCGCATCATCGGCCTGGCCGCGGGCCAGCAGTTCGATCTCACCGACAAGTCTCCGTATCAAGAGATGCAGCCGATTAGCGTGGACGAAGCCCTCAAGCGCGCCTATGACTCGCGCTCCGATCTGCAAGCGGCGCAAGCCAACGTGCGCGCGGCGGAATATGCGCGGCGCGCCGCTCTTGCCGGGCGTTATCCCACCGTCTCCTTCAGCGGCGATTACGGCGACGCGGGCCAGCACTTCGATTCCTCGCACGGCGTCATGGACGTCCGCGGCACGGTCACCGTGCCGTTGTTCACGGGCGGCCTGGTCCACGGCGACGTAGTCGAAGCCGACGCCCAGCTTCAGCAGGCGCGCGACCGCCTCGAAAATCTGCGCAGCCAGATCGATTCCGACGTGCGTGTTGCTTTGTTCAATCTCGAATCCGCTTCCCAGCAGGTTACCGTGGCTCAAAGCAATATCGATCTTGCCGAACAAAGCCTTACGCAATCGCGCGACCGTTTTGCCGCGGGCGTCACCGATACCGTGGAAGTGGTTCAGGCCCAGGAGGCCGTGGCCACCGCCCATCAATCCTATATTTCCAGCCTTTACCTCTTTAACTACGCCAAGATTTCTCTCGCTCGCGCTATGGGCGCTGCTGAAGAAGGCGTGAAGGAATATTTCAAAGGAAAATAACATGGCACAGCCGACTGAAGTGGAAGCGCCCCCGTCCAGCGCCCAGACCCCAGCCAAGCCCGAAAACCATGCCGCGCCCCCGCCTCCGCCGCCGCGGCGCGAAAACTTTTTTCGCACACGTCCCTATGCCCGCGTGCTTCTGATCATTGCCGCCATTGTCCTGGTGATCGGCGGGTTCATCGCCTATCGTTATTTTTCCAGCTACGAATCTACCGACGACGCCCAGATCGATGGCCACCTAATGCCCATTAGCGCCCGCATTCCCGGCTACATCATCAAGGTCAACGTCGACGACAACCAGTACGTCCATCAAGGAGACGTTCTCGCCGAGATGGACCCGCGCGACTACCAGGTGGCCGTCGAAAAAGCCCAGGCTGATCTTGCTGACGCGGAAGCTACCGCTCGCTCCTTGAACATCAACGTGCCCATTACTTCCGTCAGCACCACCAGCCAGGTTTCCGCATCGCAGGCCGACGTCGAAGATGCCCAGGCGGGAATCGACGCCGCGCAGCAGCAGTTTGACGCCGCTAAAGCCCAGCTCACACAGGCCGAAGCGAACAACGTGAAGGCCCAGGCCGATCTCGTGCGCTACAAGGAACTCGTCGATAAGCAGGAGATTTCGCGCCAACTCTACGACACCGCCATTGCCCAGGCCGGCGTCAGCAGCGCCGCCGTCAGCGCCGCCAAATCCTCTGCCTCTGCCGCCGAGCAGCAGATCCACCAGGCCCGTGCCAAGCTCTTGCAGGCGCAGGCCAATCTGCGCTCGTCGCAAACGGGCCCTCAGCAAGTGGCGCAAACGCGCGCTCGCGCCCAATCCGCCGTGGCCACTGTGCAGCAGAAGCAAGCCGCTCTCGATCAGGCTGAGCTCAACCTGTCGTACACCCACATCAAGGCCCCCACCGAAGGCATCGTCACCAAGAACGCCGAAGTGGGCATGAACGTTCAGGCCGGCCAGCAGTTATTCAACGTGGTTCCACTCGATGACGTTTGGGTCACCGCGAATTTCAAGGAGACTCAACTCAAATACATGCAACCCGGCCAAGAGGCAGAGGTCAGCGTGGACGCCACCGGCCGCAAGTACAAGGCCCACGTCGACAGCATCTCCGGCTCCAGCGGCGCGCGCCTCAGCCTGCTGCCGCCAGAGAACGCCACGGGAAACTACGTGAAAGTTGTGCAGCGCATTCCGGTCAAGCTGGTATTCGAGAAGGGTGAAAACAGCGACCACAAGCTGCGCCTCGGCATGTCCTGCGAGCCCCACGTCTACGTCAAGCCCTTCCTGTGATCCTTTCGCGCCGGACGCCGTCTCCTGCTAAATCTCGTAGGTCTTTTGCTGGGGATAAGATTTTTTGATTTCATATGTGAAAAAATCGAGTTGCGCGACCAAATTCGCGTTTCTCGGAATAAAATCACACTCTCTGAGCGAGCGTTGTGCGCGATCCGATTAGGATCGCGCAGCGAGTCGAAGGATATCTCTTCGATCTTTCCTTGTAGGTCGAAGGTTTCAGCCACAAAGGATGTTTGTAGGTCGGAGCTTTTGCTCCGAAATCTAAGGCTCGGACTTACATCGGCCCACCCACCTCGCCTTTCGCCTGCCTTCCGCCGTCCCCAGATTTCATCTCCGCTTGAAACATCCCCGCCTGCCAGGGTATCTTCTGGCTACTGAGGCTTGGGCCTGATCGCCGGCTTCGGTCGTTCAAACGGGCCCAATTTCGTCCGCCAACCGGCGGCGCGAGGGCAATCAACCATGTCCATTCGGATCATCACCGTCGAGCGCGAATATGGCAGTGGCGGCGCAGCCATCGCGCAATTGCTGGCCAACCGCCTTGGTTGGAAGCTCTGGGACCGCGACCTGACCGCCGAAATCGCCACGGTTGCCCGCGTCGACCAGCGCGCTGCGCAGCGCTGCGACGAGCGCGTCGACAACCTGCTCTATCGCCTGTTCAAGGTTTACGCCCGCGGCAGCTACGAGCGCTCGCTTCCCGTCGCTGAACGCACTACTTTCGATACGGATTGCATGGTCGCCACTCTGCACGACGTCGTCGAAGACGTCGCTTCGCGCGGCAAGTGCGTCATCGTGGGCCGCGGCTCCGCCTATTTTCTTCGCAGCCGCCGCGACGCCTTCCACCTTTTCACCTACGCCCCGCTCGACGAAAAAATCCGCCGCCTCAAATCGATCGGCAAATCCGAAAAGGAAGCGCTGCAGCTCATCAGTGAAATTGACCGTGAGCGCGCCTCCTTCATCCGCCACTATTTCAACGCCGAGTGGCCCAATCGCTCGCTCTACAACTTGATGATCAACACCAAATTCGGCGATGAATTCGTGGTCGAGACTGTATTGCAGCAAATGGCCGCTCTCGAAAAGCTCGACGCGCCTCAGTCCGCCACCGCCTGAGGGGCCTCACCCCGCGCCCTTCCGCGCGCCAAACCCCAGCGCTGCTATGGCATAATCCTAGTTACACCCTGCGCTGCAGATTCGCAGGATGTGCCCTGGGCTCTTGTGAATTCCCGCAAGAAAATTCGCCGCAAACTCCTCGCCACGCACCGCAAGCTGCGCGAGCTCAAGATGCTCGCCAAGGGTCTCGCTTCCACGCGCCACCCTTTGCTGGTGCATATCATTCCGATGCGCCGCTGCAACCTGGCCTGCACCTATTGCAACGAGTTCGACGATTTTTCCCAGCCCGTGCCCCTGGAAGAAATGTTTCGCCGCATCGACCGCCTCGGCGAAATGGGCACCGCCATCGTCACCATCAGCGGTGGCGAGCCGCTCTTGCATCCCGATCTGGACGCCATCATCGCGCGCATCCGCAAGAACGGCATCATGGCCGGGCTCATCACCAACGGTTACCTGCTCGTGGCCGACCGCATCGAGCGCCTCAATCGCGCCGGGCTGGAGTATCTTCAGATCAGCATCGACAACGTGCAGCCGGACGACGTCTCGAAAAAAAGCCTCAAGGTGCTCGACAGGAAGCTCGAGTTTCTCGCCGAGCACGCCGAATTTCAGGTGAATATCAACTCGGTTCTCGGCAGCGGCGTGCGCAACCCGCAGGACGCTCTCACCGTCGCTCACCGCGCTATCGAGCTTGGATTCACTTCCACCGTCGGCATTCTGCACGATGGCAACGGCCAGCTCAGCCCTCTCGGTGAGCGCGAGCGCGAAATTTTCGAAGAGATCATGTCGCTCGGCAAGCGTTCCTTCACACGCGTCAACGGCTTCCAGCACAACATCGCCGCGGGCCGCGAAAACAATTGGCGCTGCCGCGCCGGCGCGCGCTACCTCTACATTTGCGAGGACGGCCTGGTCCACTACTGCTCGCAGCAGCGCGGATATCCCGGCATTCCGCTCGCCGAATACACGCCCGAGCAGCGCCTGCGCGAATTCCGCACCAAAAAATGCTGCGCCCCTCGTTGCACCGTTTCCTGCGTGCATCAGATCTCCACCGTCGATTCCTGGCGCGTTCCTCAGACCATCGACTCCACTCCGTCGCCCGGCGCTGATCCTCTGGTACAAATCGCCGGCTCTTCGCGAAGCTAGCTGCCATCTCCTAAATGGTCTGTCGCCAGGGCGCGGCTTTTTGTTTCGCATTGTCATCCCGAGCCGGTCGCGTTGTTTGCGACCGTGTCGAGGGATCTGCATTTTTTTGCTGTTGATTTGCGCCGCCATTCTGAGCGCCGTTTTTGCGCGAAGAATCTCTCTTCGGCCTTTCCGTCTCTGCGACGTGTTTTCTTCGCCAGAACCCGTCCTAACACGAGCCGTAAGGCATTGCCATTCCGCGCGGCTTATCCGCTCAGGGGCTGTTTATGTCTCTCACATCCCAGCTTTTTCGTTCCCACAATCTGCTCTTCGCGCTACAGTGAATCTTTCCGATGAATTTCGAGGCCCCATTTTCATGAATCCTGTCGTCTGGATTGCCGTTGTCATTCTCGCTGTCGCCGTCGTGGGCTGGATCGCCTGGTCCGCCAGCAGGCAATCGGAAGGGCAGTTGACTTCGCTGCGCCAGGAGATGCAAAGCTCGCTCGCCGCGCAGAATCAGGCCATCACTTCGCAGATCACGACCCAGGTGATCACTCAAATCAGCGGCCAGATCAATAGCCTGATGCTCTCCGTCAATCAGCAGCTCGGCCAGGTGCGCCAGGAGCTGCAGACCGGCGTCGCCAACACCAGCCAGTTGGCTTCCGACGCGCAGCGTGAAGTCGCCCAGAAATTGCAGTCCTCCACCGAAGCCTTGCTCCAGATGAGCCAGAAAATCGGCCAGGTGCAGCAAACCAGCCAGGATTTATCCAAGGCCACGCAGACGCTGCAATCCATTCTCGGCGGCGCAAAAACGCGCGGAACGCTCGGCGAAGTCACCCTCGAGCGCCTCCTGCAGGACGCTCTGCCCCAAAGCGCCTACGCCACGCAGCATCGCTTTCCCTCCACCGGCGCCATCGTTGACGCCATCGTGCGCAGCGGTGACCGCGTCCTGTCCATCGACTCGAAATTCCCGCTCGAAGCCTACCGGCGCGTCATCGAAACCGGTGAAGACTCTCGCCGCGAATTCGCGCTCGCCGTGCGCAAGCATGCCGACGCCATCGCCGACAAATACATCCTCCCGCACGAAAACACGTTCGATTACGCGCTGATGTTCGTGCCTTCCGAAGGCGTTTACTACGAGCTTCTGATGACCCAGGACACCAAATACGGCCGCCTCGACGAATATTGCCGCGGCAAGCGCGTCTTCCCGGTTTCGCCGAACACCTTCTACGCCTGTCTCAACGCCGTAGCCATCAGCTTGCAGGGTCAGAAAATCGAGGAAAACACCCGCCAGTTGCTTGCTGGCATGGCAGGCTTGCAGAAACAGTTCGAGGGTTTCACTGCGGTTTACGAAAAAATCGGCGGGCACCTGCGCCACGCGCAGCAGTGCTACGAAGAAGCGGACACCAAGCTGCTCCGCACGCGCAATTCTCTCGAGCAGATGTCCCAGGGCGCTCTTCCGGAAAACGCGCCAAAAGCTCTCGAGCCTGCCACCAACTAGAAGTCATCCAGCAATCTCCGCAATTAGGCACAAACCGAACGTGTCATCCCGAGTGAGCGAAAAGTTGGTCTTCGCGACGACGTATCTGCTTACTCTTTTGATGTCTGGTAGGGCACTGCTTCACCGGTGCCGTAAAGGAGAAGGAACTTGCCGGTCAAAGTCCAAGTACCTGTCAGACAGCTGATAGTCAGCCAATCCTGAACGTGCAGGCGCTACGACAGCGCCATTCGCGCCGCGGCCAGCACCGTGCGAAAATCGCCGGCCATCGTTGTGCTCAGCATTGCGTCGATCCCGCGCCTCACGCCATCCAGGTTCTGAGGATGCCGCTCCAATTCTTTCACCAGCCGGTTCAGATCTTTCTGCATGGGCTGCTCCGCCAAGGGAAGCGCCGCTTGCAGATACGCGCGCGCCAGCTCTTCATTCGGCGCCGGCAGCAGCTTTGCCGCGAACGAAAAGTCTCCGGAGCGAATGGCTTGCGCTTCCACCGTCGCGATATTTTCCGGCCCGCCGCTGGTCAACGCCTCTTGCACGTCCCCCTCCGGAAAGCGCAACACTCCGGGAACTTCGTTTTCGATTGCCACGCACAGCCGCTTTTCCGATCCTCTTACGCGCACCTTGAGCGTGACCTTTTGCCCCGGCACCGGATTTACTCCCGCCATTTCCGGATCGAGCGCCACCAGCGTCGTGCTCGCTTTCCATTGCTCCCCCGGTGTGATCGTTGACGCGATCGCGATCTTCGCCGGCCCGGCCACTGTTTTCCGGCTCGGTAAAATGGTGAGGCACTCCGGCGACGCGGCCATCACCAGCGCCGGCTCTTCGTTGATTCTCACGTGCACTGCTTCCGCATCGTGCCCGAATCCCGGCCCACAAATCGAAAATGGTTCGCGCAGCGAAGCCACATCCGGCGCAGATAGTGTTCGCGGAACTCCCGCCGCCGCGGCCGCATCGATCAGCGACACCGCAGAAGCTCCCGAAGCTTTCGCCAGCAGTATCTGCCCCGTCGATGGCACCGTGAAATACGCCCGGCCGGTTTCATCGGTCGTCACCTGCCCGCTTCCCACCTCCACGTTCACGCCGGATGCAAGCCGCCCGTCCGCTCCCAGCACCGCCAGCATCGCCGCTTGCCCGGCGATCGCGCGCGCAGGCAAAACGATAGTCACCGCCCATGTGGTAGACGACGTAGATGTGCTCGACGACGAAGATGTAGAAGAATTCGCAGACGCGGGCGCCTGCGCTCTCGCCCTCCATCCCGCAAGCACGAGAACAAAGAGGATCGCCGCGGCTGCGCAGCTCACTTTTCTCCCCATTTTGTCGATGGATCTGCGCGATTCCAACACGCCCGGCAGCCGGATTGGAGGTTTCCGCTCGATGCCGCCAGTATAGCGAAACGCCCTCTGCGATGCAGAAGGCGTTTCAAATCTCAGAACTGTTCGTTTGTTCTTGCGGGAACTTAGGGAACCACAACTTGTACTTCGTTGGAGAAGCCGCTCTCGGTTCCGCTCGGATCCACTGAGGTAACCACGTAATAGTAGGTGCCGCTGGCCAGCCCGGAATCCACGAAAGTCGGCTGGCTATCCACCGCTGCGTTCAGCTTCGTATAGGGACCGCCCGACACGCTGCTCCGGTACACGAAATATCCAATCACGTTGGACGTCGAAGGCGTCCACGACAGCGTGACTCCATGGGTTGCTGATGATTGTTGCGCCGTAATGCCGGTGCCCGAAACTCCTACCTGCACCACCGGGTTGCTTGCGTTGCTGGTGATCGCCAGCGTTCCGCCGGCGTAGCCCGAAGTCGAAGGTCCGAAATTCACGGAGATGGTCACCGATTGGTTCGGCGTAAGCGTCACGTTCGAACCGCCGCTTGCGCTGTAGCCCTGCCCAGAAACTTGTACCGCGGAAATTTTAAGGTTGTCCGTGCCGGTATTGGTCACGCTCAGTAGTTGAGATGTCGCCGTTCCTACCGTCACGTTGCCAAAGCTCAGGCTCTGGTTGCTGATCGAGAGCACGGCCGCTGCGGCGGCGGGTAATCCGAACGGGTTCGTCGAAGTGGTGCTGTTGCTGAACGGCTTCGCGGTGCTAGCGCATCCGGCCACGATAAAGGTTGCCATGATTGCCAGCACCATGGCCACGCTGCGGATTCCAAGGTTTTGTTTCTGTTCGGGCATCTGAAACGCTTTAAACCTTTCTTTTCTTGGTGTCGTGCAGTGCGATTGTCGGCGGTGGCGCTTGTGGAGCACTACTGGACGGCGGTACATACGTGGGACAGGTACCCTACCTGTACATCCTGTTGAAATTCGGTGGCTTACAATTTGCACCTGTACCTTGGCACAGGCCTCTTTGGCACGTGGCTGCCATGCAAAATGCCAAGCCCTTCGCCCGTACTCCTGCTAATATTTGTTTATCGGGACAACAAACTCGGCCGGTTCGCGAGTTGGAAATTTATGTGGAGGGGTATGGCGTGATTCGCCGAATGCTTTTGTGCCGGGTTAGAACGCTTGCCCGAAAGGGGTTGTTTTGATGTCCGACGCTGTGGCCGACAAAGTGATTTCCACTCTCGCTTCCGTCAAGAAAATTTCAGCCGACGAAATCACCGTTGACACCAATCTCCAGGACCTGGGCATCGACTCGCTGGATGTGTTTACGCTGCTCTTCGAGCTAGAAAACGCTTTCAACATTTCCATTCCCGACGATGATGTGCGCTCCATCAAAACCGTCAAGGACATCGTCGATGGCATCAAGAAAATTCAGGCGGCTGCGCCTCCCAATACATCGCTTGGCTCGCCGTCACCGGCAAACTGAACTCTCTCGATGATCCAATCTCATACGCAGAACAATTTAATCGGTGGACTTCGGCCTCGTTGCTGCTTCCTCTTGCGGGTTGCCGCTAGATGACTCCGCGCCGCGTCGCGGTTACCGGTATCGGCATGATTTCCCCGCTCGGCCTTACCGTGGCCGATAGCTGGAAATCGTTGAGCGAAGGCCGTCCCGCCATCAAACCCATCGAAGGTGTGGACAGCTCCTCCATTCGTCCCGCCCTGCGTTTTCAAAACGGCGCGCAAGTCCGCGGCTACGATCCGTCGCAACACTTTGAAGGCGGCAAGGACGCCTACATCGATCGCTTCGCCCAGTTCTCCGTGATCGCCGCGCGCGAGGCTCTGCGCGATTCGCACATCGAGTTGACCCCCGAACTTCGCGAGGCTTGCGCCATCGTCTGTGGCTCGGCCGTTGGCGGCCAGGCCGCTCTCGAAACGGGATTCGAGGATCTCTACGTCGCCGGACGCGGGCGCGTTCATCCGCTCACCATTCCCAAAACCATGGCCAATGCCGGCGCCAGTCAGATTTCCATGGACCTGCGTTTGAGCGGTCCTACTTACACTGTTTCAACCGCTTGTTCTTCCTCCAATCACGCCATCGGACAGGCTTTTCGCTTGGTTCGCGACGGCGATGCCGAAATGGCCGTTACCGGCGGCAGCGAGGCGCCTTTCACCATCGGTCTGCTGAAGGCTTGGGAGGCCATGCGCGTGATCGCGCCCGACACTTGCCGCCCTTTCAGCAAGGATCGCCGCGGCATGATTCTTGGCGAGGGCGGCGCCATGATGATTCTCGAACCGTTCGAAGCTGCCAAGGCTCGCGGCGCGAAAATCTACGCCGAAATTTGCGGCTTCGGAATGTCTTCCGACGCGCATCACCTCACGCAGCCCACCGTTGACGGTCCGGCCCGCGCCATGCGCGCCGCTTTGCGCGAAGCGGGTTTGCAGCCCGAACAGATCGGATACATCAACGCGCACGGTACCGGCACGCCCGGTAACGATCCCACCGAAACCCGCGCCATTCGCGAGGTGTTCGGTGCTCACGCCGACAAAATCGCAGTTAGCTCCACCAAATCTCTTCACGGACACGCGCTTGGCGCCGCCGGAGCTCTCGAAGCCATCGCCACCATTCTGGCGCTGAAGCACGGCATTCTTCCGCCCACCGCGAATTACAACGAGCGGGATCCGGAGTGCGATCTCGACTACATTCCCAATGAGCCTCGCGCGGCTCGCGTCGAAGCCGCTCTCTCGAATTCCTTCGCTTTCGGCGGACTCAACGCCGTTGTGGCTTTTCGCGCCGCCAACTCCTGATTCGCGCGCCTCCCATCACGCGGGCACCCAAACTCCGCCTTCGCTCATCTGACAAGAAGCAATATTTATGGGCGTAGAGGATACGCGCTGTAGGTCATGTGTTTTGGAGTCCGTGCCCCCTGGTTCACCTCCGGCTCCGCTCTACACTTCGCCCAAAAAATAAAGCGCGTGTCATCCCGAAGCGAGCGCAGTTTGCGACCCGGTCAGGGTCGCGGTAGAACGGAGCGAGTCGAGGGATCTCTCTTCGTGTGCTGCCCTCACCGTGCATGGCAATATGACGCTCTTGGCAGTACTCTGGGATCCTGAGGTGAAAAAATGCGTTTTCGCTCCGCCGCCAACCCGTTCAGGATTGCAGTAGCGCATGGGCTCCCGCTCACATCCGGCTCCGCTCTACATTTCGCCCAAAAAATAAAGCGTGCGTCATCCCGAAGCGAGCGTTTTCGCGACCCGGCCAGGGTCGCAAGTTGTTCAGCGAGTCGAGGGATCTCTCTTCGTGTGTTGCGTTCACCGCGCATAGCAATATGACGCTCTTAGCAGCAATCTAGAATCCCGAGGTGAAAAAATGCGTTTTCGCTCCGCCATCCTTGCAGCCGCTCTGGTCGCTTTCGCCGGCTTCCACGCTCACGCCCAGGAGAATGCCGCTTCCACGCCCCACGTAGTTGAAATGACCGCTACCAACTATCAGTTCACGCCGTCAGAAGTGCACGTCAAGGTCGGTGAAACCGTGCGCCTTTCCATCACCGCGGAGGACAAAGAGCACGGCGTCCGCATCAAGCCCGTCGCCGAGGGCTCCGCTCCCGGCACGCCCGCCGGACTCGAAATTGCCGCCAACGAAAACTGCGTCAAATTCAAAAAGCATGAAACCGGCGTAATCGAATTCACCGCGCGCACCCCGGGCACTTACGAATTTGAATGTTGCAAGCTTTGCGGCATGGGCCACGGCAAAATGAAGGGCCAAATCGTCGTTGACCCCTCTTAACGTCGTCTATATTTTTACTAGTTGCGCAGCGAGTCGAGGGCTCTGCATTTTTTTTCGACGTTAGTGAACGGCCCCGATTCATCCCCACACACCGCTTCAGCCGATGGCGTCCCCTGTCCAGCCGGGTGCCGCATCGCTTTGCGCCCTTTGCAATGCGTGCGCGCCGTAACCAACATTGTCGGCGACGCCGGCGGCCCGCCTTTGGTCGCCGCCCGAAACCTCCAATCAGATACTCTGTGATGACTCATAAACTGGACGAGTCCGTAACATGAACATCCACCTCGCACTTCCCGCCGTCACCCTCGGCGCCCTCGAAGCCGACGCCCTCCAAGTCTCCCTCGTGAACGAATCCCTCGCCCACGAAATGGACGCCATCTGCGACGAAAGGCGCCGCGCCCTCACCCTCGAATCCCTCGCGGACTCCTCACCCGTCCGCGCCGTGCGCGAAATGTTTCGCCGCTGGGGACTCGATCCCTCGAAATACCGACCTTCCTCCGAAGCCTTGTTGCGCCGCGTGATTCAGGGCAAAGGTCTTTATCGCGTTTCCAACGCCGTCGACATCGGCAACATCGGATCCATCGAAACGGGCTGGCCCTTCGGCTGCTACGACCGTAGCAAGCTGCACCCGCCCATCGCCTTTCGCGACGGCGCTCCGGGCGAAATGTATGAAGGCATCGGCAAACGCACCTGGCATCTCGAAGGCCGTCCCGTGCTCGCCGATTCGCAAGGTCCTTTTGGCAGCCCCATCAGCGACTCCACTCGCAGCATGGTCACCGAAGCGGCTCGCGACATTCTTGTCGTCATCTACGCACCCGCCGCCACCGACGACGCGTCTATAAATAACGTGCTGGATCGCCTCGCTTCGCGGCTCTCTCGTTTCGCCGCCGCTGCTGCGACCCGCGCGCTTATTTGCCGATAGCACAAACACGCCGCATTCCCGGTTTGTTACCCCCCGAGATGCCGCGCTATTCTGAATCGCAGCTCTGAGGTCCCCGGTGCCCAGATTCCGGCTCGTCCTGCTGATCCACGCGCACCAGCCTGTTGGGAATTTCGAGCACGTTTTCGAGCAGTCCTACCGTTGCTGCTATCTGCCTTTCCTGGAAACTCTCGAACGCCATCCCCGCGTTCGCCTCGCTCTCCATTTTTCCGGAGCGCTCCTCGAATGGATCGAGCGTGCCCATCCGGAATATTTCGACCGCCTGCGCGAACTATGCCGCAAGCGTCAGGTGGAAATGCTCGGCGGCGGTTTTTACGAGCCCATCCTTATCTCGATTCCGCCGCACGATCGCCTTGAGCAGTTGAAATGCCTCGCCGATTACGTCGAAAAACATTTCGGCGAGCGTCCGCGCGGCGCCTGGCTCACCGAGCGCGTCTGGGAGCCGCAGCTTCCTTCCTCTCTCGCCGCGGGCGGCGTCGAATACACGCTCGTCGACGACAACCATTTCCTCTCCGCCGGATTCCAGCCCGAACAGCTCTACGGCCACTACACCGCCGAGGATCTGGGCCACACCGTCAAGCTTCTCCCGGGACTCAAACCGCTTCGCTATCTCATCCCTTTTCGCGACGTCGCCGAAAGCACCCATTTCCTCTGGGAGCAGTCCCGCGCGCATCCGGGCGGCATCGCCGCCATGGGCGACGATCTCGAAAAATTCGGCAGCTGGCCCGGCACTCACGCGCATTGCTACCAGAACGGCTGGCTCGAAAATTTCTTCGCCGCGCTCGAGAATTGCCACGACTGGCTCGACGTTTCCACTCCCGCTGACGCCATCGACGCGCATCCTCCGCTCGGCCGCGCCGATCTGCCCACCGCTTCCTACCAGGAAATGATGGAGTGGGCTTTGCCCACCGCTGCGCGAGCCACTTACCATCGCCTGCTCGATGAATTCTCCACTCGCGCCGACGTCTCGCCCTTTTTGCGCGGTGCTCTTTGGCGCGGCTTTTTCGCCAAATATTCCGAATCGAACCTGATGCACAAAAAAATGCTGCGCGTCTCGGAAAAGCTTGCCGCGCTCGCTCACCACAAGAACCGCACCAGGCCGTTCAAGCAGGCTCGCGATCAAGCCCTCGGGCTTCTGCTCAGCGGCCAATGCAATGACGCTTACTGGCACGGCGTTTTCGGCGGCCTTTATTCGCCGCACCTGCGCAGCACCGTCTGGCGCGCCCTCGTGCAAGCCGAAGCAGTTGCCGACACCCTCTCGCATGAATCCGCGGACTATGCCGAATCCACCGCGCTCGATTTCGACGCCGACGGCCGCGACGAAATCTATTTCACCTCCAACAAATACGCCGCTCTCATCTCGCCGCACGATGGCGGCACCATCTCCGCTCTCGAGTGCCGCTCCTCCGGTGCGCCGCTCATCAATTCGCTCGCGCGCAGGCCTGAGGCTTATCATCACTCCGTCAAAAATTCCGACGGCCCGCATCCGCTCAGCCTCGACTCCATCGACGAGCAGCGCCGCGCCCGCGAAACCGGTCTCGATCGCTTGCTCCAGTACGATCGCTGGCCCCGCCATTCCTTCCGCTTGCTGCTTTTCGCGCCCGGCAAAACTCACGACGATTACGCCGCCATCCAGCTCGACGAAGATCCCACGCTCGCCGCCGGCTGTTACCACGCCACCGAAACCGCCAGTCAACGCATCACGCTAACTTCCGCTCAGTCCTCGGATTGGTTCGCGCAAAAAACTTTCTCGTTCGAGCCCGCGGCGAACGGCTTCGATCTCAACTGCAATGTAAAACTCCGCCGCAACGCCCCAGGAAACGCCGCGCTCTGCGTCGGCCTCGAAACCGTCATCAACTTTCTCGCGCCATCCTCTCCCGACCGTTACTTCCAGTCTCACGATCGACAATTTGACCAACAATCTGATCAGCAGTTTCCTCTGCGCTGGTCCGGTTCGTTGCCCTGCACCGAACTAAGCATGGTCGACGAATGGCAGCGCGTTCGCATCGGCTTCCACGCGCCGCACGCCGCCCATTTCTGGATCGCTCCCATCGAAACCGTTTCCGAATCCGAGGACGGTTTCGAGCGCATCTATCAGGGCTCCCAGATCATGGCCGTCTGGCCCGTCGAATTAACCTCCGGTGCGGGCGGCGATGCCGGTGTCGGCGCCCGCACCAACGCCGATGCTGACCCTGGTGGTGAATGGTCCAGCAATCTTTCGCTTCACGTCCGCCACATTTCGCCCGCTGCCGTCTAGCTGACGTTTCGCAGCCGGCATCCGCAAACGCTTTTGACTATTGTGAACATCCCTCGATGCCCCTACTATATTTATGAACAGTACAACCGATATTCACGGCGCAATCACTGCGTGATTTTGCCAGCGCGCCGCACGCAACGGAGGTACCGCCAGCATGGCTGTTTCGAAAGAGCTGCTCGACATCCTGGTTTGTCCGCTGTGCAAGACCTCGGTCAAGCCCACACCAGACCAGCAAGGATTGAAGTGCGGCACCTGCCGGCGCGTTTACCCCATTCGCGGTGATATTCCCGTGATGCTCGTCGACGAAGCGCGCATTGAAGCCGAGTGATCCATCCTCTCTTCTCCCCGATCTTCCGCCGGGCGCGGAAATTCTCGTGGCGCGCCTGCGGTCTCTTGGCGACATCGCTCTTGAAACTCCGGCCATCGCCGCGCTGCACGCCTGGCGCCCCGACCTGCGCATTTTCGTGCTGATCGAAAAACGGTTTGCTGCCGCGCTCGAAGGAAATCCCGCTGTCGCCGGACTGATCTTTTCGCGCGGCTTTTCCGAAACTTCCGCGGAAATCCGCCGTCACAAATTTCCTGTGATCTTCAACCAGCACGGTGGTCCGCGCAGCGCTTTGCTCACTGCCGCCTCAGGCGCGCGCTTTCGCGTCGGATGGAAAGGATCTCAATTCTCGTTTGTCTACAACGTTCCGGTTCCCGACGCCGCCGAATTTTACGGCCAGCCGGTTGTCCACACCGTCGAGCACCGCATGTCGCAGTTTTACGCCACGGGGCTCCCGCGCGGGCCTATTCCTCCCGCGCGCGTCTATCCGCAAGCCGAAGCGCTCAGCCGTGTCTCCCAATTTCTCGCCGCCCACGGCATCGCCGCGCCGTACGCAGTTTTGCAACCGGAAGCGCGCGTGGCCGAAATGCGCTGGCCCGCCGAAAAATTCGCCGAACTCGCCCGCTGGCTGCGCGACACTCACGGCATCGCCAGCGTCGTCAATCTCTCCGCGGCGTCCGCGCCGCTCTCCGCGGAAATTCGCGCGGCCTTCGCCAACGGCGCCGTCAACACCGCCGCCAACGTTGCCGTTAATGCCGCTACCATCGCCGATTCGCTCCCGCTTCCCGATCTCATCGCCCTAATTTCGCAGGCGCGCCTTTTCATCGGCAACGATTCCGGCCCGGTCCATCTCGCCGCCGCGTCTGCCACGCCCGCTGTCGTAATTTATGGACCCACAAATCCCGTGCAGTGGCGCCCCTGGCAATCCGAACATCGCGTCGTCACCACGGGCGCGCAGTTTCGCGCGCTCCGCGGAGACAAAACCGTCGCTATCAACCAGCTAAAACCCATTTCAGCCATCGCCGTCGACGAAGTTCGCTCCGCCTGCGAGCAGCTCCTCGCGCAAAAAATTTCGCGCGCGCCTGTTGAGACGGTGCCCGCCGGGATAAAATCCCAAGGGAACTGAACCGCGAAAACCAATCGCCCGTGCCGCGCCATTCCACTTCCGAAGATAATTCTCTCGCTGCCATCCGTCGCGATTGGGACGCCCGCGCCCGCGAGAATGCCCGCGCCTACATCAACTGGCCCGACATCGCCAACGAAGAAGGCGCCTTCTTCATTTCCGGCCATGCCGACTACGATCGCTACATCAAGCCCTTTCTAAAAAAAATGGATTTCGATCCCGCCGATAAGGTCGCCCTCGAAATCGGCTGCGGTATCGGACGCATCGCCCGCTGGGCCGCCGCCGATTTCCGCGAATATCTTGGCGTCGACGTTTCGCCTGAAATGGTCCGCAAAGCCGCGGGCTATCACATTCCGCACGCCACGTTTCGCGCCGTTTCCGGCGCCGATCTCACCGGCATTCCCACCGGCAGCATCGATTTCGCCTTTTCTTTTGCGGTCTTTCAGCACATTCCCGACAAGGCCGCCATCTTCAACTATTTTGCCGAAACCGCGCGCGTGCTCCGCCACGGTGGAATTTTTCGACTGCACATGAAGGGACTTTGGTCCGCCACCGTTGGCCGATGGGCGCTCGAAGCCGGATTCTCCAACAAGCCGCGGTTGCTGAACGCCGGCCTCACGCGCGTTCCGTTTCTACGCTTGCGCTATCTCGACACTTGGCAGGGCTGCTCCATCCGCCCCGCCGAGGCCATCGCCCAATGCGAATCGCTCGGCCTGGAAGTTTTAGACGTAGAAGATAAGTGGACTACGATGATGTGGGTCGCCGGAAGAAAACCCTGATGAGATTCGGTTTTGCCGCTGATTTTGTAGTGGCGGACTAAGGTCGGCCCCAGCGACGAGGGACCTGCTTTTTTCTACGGCGTCATCCCGTCTATAACAACGTCGGCAAAGTCAAGGCACACGTGTGCGCGACCCTCGCTCGGAGGGTTTTGTTTTTCACTTCCCAGGAAGCAACTGCCGCGCATCGCGTTCGGCGGGCGTGGGCACCCAGATCCGCGGAAAGCGCCCCTGCTGCAGCAGATCGAGCAGCAACTGTGCATCGCGCCGGTCGGTCTTCTGCTTGCGCTTCTCGCTGGATCGGCTCCGCGCCGCGTCTCCAATCCACATCTCGTATTTCAGTTCTACCAGCAGCCGCTCGAACCACTGCGACTGCCCACTCGCTTCGATGCCCACACGCGCCGGCCCCGGCAATCCGGCGTAGAAGTTCCTCACCTCCTCCTTGTGCTCGTGCGCCAGGCTCTTCTCCACAACCTCTCCTGTTTGCGTGTCCAGCATCGCTATCTGCTGATAGCTCGGATGAAAATCACAGCCTATAATGAACCTCATCGTCGGCTCCTTCCTCCGGGCCTTGGTCTCTCACACCCAAGATTACTCGCGTCCAAGGAGCCGACGTTGTTATGACATCAAAGCGAGCGAAGTTTGGGCTAGGCTCAGGGCAGGAATTGGACGCTCCGGCTAACTATGGTGACGTCGCCATCCTGCGACGGGACGGCGGTGAGCGGGCGCGAATCGAGCAGGAATTTTCCTGAGGCGGGCAGACTATAACTCACGTCAACCACGTAAATTTGAAGAGGTTCCCCCGCAGGAAGAGTGAACCCCATTTCTACCCCTTCGGATGGAACGGCTAGGCAGCGATAGACGTTCCAATCACCGAAAAGGAAAATTCGTTTCGTGGCAGCACGGTCGAGGGCCTGGCCACCCATGGTCACGTCTTTCACGCCTGACTTGGGCGGAAAGAGAACGAGAACTTCGGGCGCACCGCGTTCCGATTTCAACAGCGCGCGATAGTGTTTTTCGTTGCCCGCCGCAGAAGCCACCGAAGAAGATTGAAGAATGGTGAAACTCGGGGCCGAATCCGTGAGACGAGGGGCTGGGCTGTGGTATGCGGCACCGCGGTCCCAGGGAAAAGGGCCCTTGTTGGCGCGAGTAAAATTGGCCGCAACGCCGATGGGTTCTGGCAATCGACCAGAAGCAGGCTGAACGATCCATTGGGCAACATTGGTGTCGGCGTCCTTCCAATATTCAATGTTCACGCGCTGTGGTGCCCTGGTGGAAAACTGCGGAAGGATGACGGTGAAGAAAGCGGCGGTGAGACACAAGGAAATTGGCGCCCAGGCAAAAAGCGCCCCGGCCGTCCCGCGAGCGCTGGAAATATCCGAGAACAAGGGCAGCACAGACGTGAGCTCGATAGCGACCAGGATAGCAATCACCGGAAGGACGGAATTTCCGAGGCCTGCGTAGAGCAAGAGGATGGGGGCAAAGCCGATTGCACCCGCGGCGACGAGCGACAGAAACGCGGAAGCTACGGCGAAAGGTCCGACTGCCAGACCGACCTCGCGAGCGCGAGGCATGAATATTGCAGGCACCGCGGATACGACGGACACAAGGGAAGGAATCAGGAACAGGTAGCAAAGGCCGGGAGCGACCGACGCCAATACTAGGGAAAAAGCACACCACCAAAGCCAAGTCGCAACCCAGAGTCCCCAAAAGCCGGCGCGGCGCCCGAAGAGGATTGCGACAGTAAAGGCGACTCCCGCTCCGAGCGACCAGAAAGCAAGCTGCACCGGACGCGGGTGCGCGACCCAATCAACGAGGATGGCACTGCCAAGATGCAGCAGAGTTCGCAGGATGAAAGCAAGAATGGCGGTAATAACAACGATGGCCAGCCAGATTGTGAGCCCCGAAAACGCTTGCGGCAATGAGAGCCGATTTGTGCGAAAGAGCCGCAAGATTTGCAGCGCGAGAAGGAAGATGCAAATCAGCGCGAGCGGCACCGCCCAACCCGTGCCGAAAAGGATCACTTGGGATTGAAATATGTCGAAGTAGACAGCACCCCGAATCGGAATGCTCGAGAGATCGGCATTAGCGAGCGCAGTTACTGAAGAGAGAGCGTTTTCACCCTGGTGCTGCAGACTGGCGGGGCTGGCGTTGCCGATGTTGTCGAGGGGCGTGTGGTAATGAACTACATCCCCGATGAAAGCGAAATTAAGTCCCTGGGCACCGGCGGCCTTGAAAACGGTGAAATCAGTGTCGTTCGGAAGGCGCTTGTAGACGGTGTAAGCGATCGAGTTCAAGGATGGATGGGAAGCATGGCGCTCAAAGAGGCGGACGGCCCATTCGTTGGCCGTCCCGGTCTCGAACATAATGCTGGGGCCAGAGGTCCCGCGGGCATCGAGATTAACGACGGCCCGGACGCTGTGGGCCCAGGGATGGAACTCGACAAAAGCGCGAGCGCCGAGCAAGCCACCCTCTTCGCCATCGTCGATGAGGATAATGACGGGATTTTTGGGCCTAGGCAGCGCTTTCAGCGCTCGAGCGGTTTCGATGACGGCAGCTACCCCGACCCCATCGTCGGAAACGCCTGGCCCTGCTGGAACGGAATCGTAGTGAGCGGATAAAAGAACGGTCGAGCTGATCGGAGCTAGGGCGGAAGTGTCCTGATTACTGCTAGCTGAGGGACCAAATATCGCTACTACATTACTAACAGTGGCACATGACCCGTATTGGCTGCAGGTGAAGGCGGTCTGTACTTCGGGGGCGTAACCGAGGTTTTTGAGTTCCGAAATGACACGGTTTCGAACGGCTTGATTGGCGGGGCTGCCGAGAGGATGGGGAATGTCATCTCCTACCAACCTCTTGAGCACCTCGAAGGCACGAACCGCGGAAAATTGGGTTGCGGGAGCGTTCGATGATCTTGGAGCCGGAGGTTTTAGACCTTCGAGCGAGAAGAGAAAAACCAAGGCAAGGAGCGCAACCGCCAGCGCAGCCCTCCGAACACCCAAGTCGACACCGAGCACCTTGCCTCCAGAGGCGCCATGCTAGGCCGGGGGCGACGGCAAGTCAAATAGGACCAGAGATCTAGAGAGAACGACGGAGCCCTCCCTGGGAAGTTTGTTGAGGCTTCGAGTGGGGCTGCGAGCAAAAGGCGGCTTTACAGGGGTAGCCGGGCGTGTTACTTTGTCATCCCGTAGCCGCCATCGTAGCGCCAGGCGGAAGGGCCATCGAAAATATCTCCGCGTACGTTTTTGTCCCGAAGGACCTCCTACAAAAAATTGAACCGAACCTTCTTCCGCCGATGAGGGGGAAAGAGGGGATCTTTGTGAGGGCAGGGTGCTAAAACTCCGTAAAGTTGAGCTGTTTGGATTCAAGTCTTTCTTCGAAAAGACGCCCATAACGTTCAGCGGCAGCGGGATTACCTGTATTGTGGGGCCGAACGGGTGTGGGAAGTCAAACGTGGTGGACGCAGTCTCCTGGGTCCTGGGCGAGCAAAGCCACAAGATGCTGCGGGCCGAGCGCATGTCGGACTGCATCTTCAACGGAACAGCGAAGCGGCCGCCGCTGGGAATGGCGGAAGTGACGCTGACGCTGGTTGATCCGGAGTTGTCTGAAGCAGTGGCAAAAGTGATCGCCATGCCGGAAGAAGGAGCAGCAGCGGAGCCTGATGGGAACGCGGAGGACGACGCCCATCTGGCGACCGATCCCTCTGTTGAAACGATGGCGCACCCCGCATCGGAAGGTGATGCGGCCGATCCGGAAGAAAACGGGAAGAAGACGAAAAAGCGGAGAGGGCACAAACCGGCGATCACGCTAAAGCCGGGAGAAGTAGTGGTGTCGCGCCGGCTATACCGCTCGGGACAAAGCGAGTATCTGATCAACGGGCGCGTAGCACGGTTGCGCGACATCCAGGAAATTTTCATGGGCGTGGGACTGGGGCCGGATAGCTACGCCATCATCGAGCAGGGACGCATCGGGCAAATTCTGAACTCAAAGCCGATGGACCGCCGCGCGATCATCGAGGAGGCCGCCGGGATCACTGTTTACAAAACGAAGAGGCGGCTTTCGGAAGCAAAACTGGAAGCTTCGAAACTGAATCTTTCGCGCGTCAACGACATTCTGGTGGAAGTCGAGAAGCAACTGGCTTCGCTGAAGCGCCAGGCTTCCAAAGCGCGGCGGTACGCGGAGCTGCGCGAGCAAATGCGGGGGCTGCTGCGGATTATGCTGGCGAGCAAGGCCGAACATTTAGATATTGAGGCGGCGCGGCTGCAATCGCTGTTGCGCGACATGGACGCCGCGGAGGAAAAAGCGGCGAGCTCGCTGCATGAACTCGAAATGGAACAAGAGCGGTTGCATGCGCGGAGCTATACGCTCGATGGCGAGCTTCGGCAGAATCAAAACGTGCTCAACCAGACCGAACTGAGCCTGCAGAGCTGCGAGAACCGCATCACATTCAACCAGGAACAGGTTGCGCAGTTGGAGTCACGCGCGACGAAACTCGAAGTGGAAATCGAGCAGGCGGAGCGCGCGGCAGCGGAACTGGGAAACCGAGCGGAGTCGCAACGCGCGTCGGTGGCGACATTGCGGGAGCAGACTGCGACACTCGAAGCAGGCCTGCGGGAGGTGACCGAGCGCGCGTCTGGAAGTGTGGCCGAGCGGGAGAGCCTGGAAGCGCGAGTGGAGGAATTGCGACGGCTCGCCGCGCGGCTGATCGAACAATCGGCGCACGATCAGGCGGAATCGGTGCAGGCGGAGGAAACAGCAGCACGGCACAGCACTGCTGAAGAACAGCGTGTGGCGGCGCTTCGCGAGATGGAAGCGGAAAACGCGGCACTGTCGGAGATGGTGCAGAGCGCGGATTCGGCGTTCGAACACGCCGAGGCACGGGCGCAGCAATTGGGCGAGACGGTGCGCGGGGGGCAAGCAAGCCTAGTAGTGCTGCGACGCGCTCATGCCGAGACCGGCCACGAACTGGATCGCACGCGCGAAGCGCTCTCCGCGGAGCGGGCGCGGCGATCGTCAATCGACCAGATTTTGAGCGAGCGAGCATACACAGCAGACGCAGTACAGAAGCTCTTCAACGTGAACGGCGAAGACCACGAACGAGGTTTCAGCGCGGTTGGATTGCTAGCGGACTATGCCGAGGTGGAAGAAAAATACGAAACGGCCATTGAGCAATTTCTGCGCGAGGAACTCGAATATGTGGTGGTCGAGTCGTTCGAGCATGCGCGGGCGGGCGTGGCGCTGTTACGGGATGAAATGGGGGGGCGCGCGACATTTTTTGTGGATTCGCTCAACAAGCTGAACCTCGACTTAGGCGACTTGAGCGCCTTGACAAGCGAAGAACCATTGGAACCGGGTGTGGTGGCGCGACTGGACAAACTTGTGGAATTTCGGGAGCCGCTTGGTACGGCTGCAAAATATTTCCTCTCCGAGTTGCGGTCCGCCTTCATCGTGGAAAACGCGGAGACGGCCGAGCGCATGGCGCACGCAAATGCGCTGGGCTATTTTCTAACAGCCGACGGTACGTGTTACCACGGCCGCATGGTTTCGGGCGGGAGGCAGGGCGAGGCCGGCCCCCTGGCACTGAAGCGCGAGCTGCGGCAGCACGATTCAGAAGCGAACCGGCTGGAAACAATTCTGCAGGAACAACAGGCGGAAGCAGCGCGGCTGGAAGCGGAAATCGCGGAAGGCGAGCAGATGCTGGCATCGGCGATGGCGGAGCATGTAGAGGCGCAGAAATCGTTGGTGGCTGCAACGCACCAAAGGGAGCAGGCTCGGACGGAGTTTCGCCGCGCGGACGCACGGCTGAATGCGGTGCGCGAGGAAATCGCGTGCCTGCACCGCGAAGCGGAAACGGCACGCACACGAGCCGAGCGCGCGCGAATTCAACATGAGGAGGCATTGCAAGCTCGCTCCGCAGCAGAAAACGAAGCCTCGGAAGCAAACGAGATGCTGGCGAAGTTGCGCCATGATTCCCAGGTACTGCAGGACCGGCTAGTGGCACGGCGGGAAGAGCTAGCAACAATGTCGGAGCGGCTGACGAGCGCGGAGGATCTCGAGAGACGCCTCACGAGCGACCTGGCACAAGCCGTGGAACGAACGGGGACATTACGGCATCAGCGCGACACGTTGGTTCAGGAAAAAGCGACCCTGCAAACATCCTGCGAGGAACTTGCAACGCAGGTTGAGAACTTGCGGAGCGACAAGACGCGACTACAAGAGGAAAAAGTGGCGCTGGAGGCAGAGTGGGAATCTTCGCGGGCCCGCGCGAACGAAATCGATGAGGCGCTGCGTGGGCGGCGGCAGTCGCTTGAGGAAATTCGCAGCGAGCGAAACCAGCGGCAAATCGAAAAAGCGAGAAACGATGCAGACCGGAATTACCTGAGGCAAACGTGCGTGGCGGAGTTAAACGCACAACCTGAGGAATTGATCGCGGTGGAAACACAGCTGCTGGTTGGCGAACACCTGGTGGCGGCCGAAACCAATTACAACGAGATGAAGGCACGGGCTGAAGCTATGGGTCCGGTGAACATGATGGCTCTTGAAGAATTCCGGGAATGCGAGCAACGCGAGGAGTTCTTGAGGCGCGAACGGGATGATCTGGTGCAGTCGATTGAAAATACGCAGCTGACCATCAACGAACTGGATCAAGTTTCGAGGCAGAAGTTCGACGAGGCCTTCGCCTTTATCAATGCACACTTTGCGATCGCGTTCCAGTCGCTGTTCGGCGGTGGGACGGGAGAAATGCGGCTGGGCGAACCAGACAGTTCAGGAGAAGCAGGCATTGACATTGTGGCGCAACCGCCAGGCAAGCGCCTGCAAAACGTGCTGCTGCTTTCGGGTGGAGAGAAGGCATTGACAGCACTGGCTTTGCTGATCGCCGTGTTCCGCTTCCGGCCAAGCCCGTTCTGCATACTGGACGAAGTGGATGCGCCACTCGACGAAGCGAACGTGGGGCGCTTCAATAAAATGTTGCGCGAAATGTGCGGGCAGACACAATTCATTGTGGTGACCCACAACCGCCGAACCATGGAGATGGGATCGGTGTTGTATGGCGTGACCATGCAGGAGCCTGGCGTTTCAAAATTGGTGTCTGTGAAATGGGAAGATGCCGACGCGGCCGAGTTGCCAAAAACAGCAGCCGCGAGTAATGCGGCGTAACGATGGAGGTGATTTCTGCCAGACGATTTCCTCATCTGCCGAAAGGATGCAGAGGATTTTCCACAGCATGTCATGTAAGACTTGCGTCATGATGTGGCGCAGGTAGTTTTTCCGCGCAGATTTTCTTCTGGGTTGGGCGCTTGGTCGTTGACATCGCGGCACCCTGCGCTAGAATTACCGCCTTCTGATCTTAAGGATAAAAACTCCGTGGCTTCTCCAAAAATGAACGCAATCATCGCAGAAACAAATTTTCCAGGGCTCAAACTACAAGGACGAGGGAAAGTTCGCGATATTTATGAACTTGGCGACCGTCTGCTGATTGTCGCAACGGACCGGCTTTCCGCGTTCGACGTGGTACTTCCGACACCGATACCGGACAAAGGAAAAGTGCTGACCCAACTTTCCCTTTTCTGGTTCGAGAAATTGGCGGATATAGTGCCGCATCATGTAATTACGGCGAGCAATTTTACGGGCGAGTTAGCTCCCTATGCGGCATCGCTGGAAGGCCGGGCCATGGTGGTGAAGCGCACAGAACCGTTGCCGGTAGAATGCGTCGTGCGCGGATACATCTCCGGTTCGGGCTGGAAAGACTACCAAAAGACTGGGGCCATCTGCGGCGTGCCCCTGCCGGCGGGGTTGAAGGAATCGCAAAAGCTGCCGGAGCCGATTTTTACGCCGTCGACGAAAGCGACCACCGGACATGATGAAAATATTTCGTTCGAGGAAGCTGCGTCGCGGATTGGTCGATCGCTTGCGGAACGCGTGCGAGACACCAGCCTGACGCTGTACAAACGCGGGGCTGAGCACGCAGCGAAAAACGGCATCGTTCTTGCTGATACAAAATTCGAATTCGGGCTGTTAAATAGCGAATTGATCTGGATCGACGAAGCGTTGACCCCGGATTCGTCGCGTTTTTGGCCAGCGGCAGAATATGCTCCGGGCAAGCCCCAGGCTTCTTTCGACAAGCAATACGTCCGCGATTATCTGGAACGGATCGGCTGGGATAAACGGCCGCCGGCGCCGGAGTTGCCGCAGGACATCGTGAGCGCGACTACGGAAAAGTATCGAGAAGCCTATCAACGCATCACCGGCCACGTACTTAGCTAAGCAGAAAGTTCCCCGCTTCAATTCTCTGCATGAAACGGAGCGAACGGATGTTATTTGCCCGAGCGAAGCGTGAATAGCTCGATTGTTACGGCGCAAAAACACGGAGCACAAGGCGGAAGCAGCGGGCTGAGGGCGCCCGCAAACCTCAGGTGGGCCCTCGGAGCGTGCGAACTTGAAAGATCAACTTGAATCGCTGGTTGGGATGATGGTTGACCGCGGCATTTTGCTGGAGGAAGCGGTCACGGAATTCGAGAAAAAATTCATCAGGCGCGTTTTGGAACGCTCTAAAGGCAATCAGTGCCGGGCCGCAAAAATTCTTGGAATACACCGCAATACCCTCAGCCGTAAAATCGGCGAATACAAATTAAACAGCATCGGGCGTCGAGCCTCATAACAATTTCCCGCTGGCACAGGCAGATCCAAGGTCATTCATACGCATGGCGGGCAAATGTCCTGGATTGCTGCGCTCGTATTGACCCTGTAGAATGACCGAAGGCGGCGGTCAATTTTCTGGGGTCATTCCGGATGTCTTTACCTCTTTCTGCACACTCAATTGTGGTTGCTACTTCCGAGCAGGTGTCGTGTGCGCTCGGAGATGAGTCGGTAATTCTCAGCCTGAAAAACAGCGTTTATTACGGCATGAATCCGGTGGGAGCGTGTGTGTGGAACCTCGTGCAACAGCAACGGAGCGTAGCTGAACTGCGTGACGCGGTGATGGACGAGTATGAAGTTGAGGCGGAGCGTTGTGAGCGCGAGATACTGGAACTGCTCGAGAAAATGCGCAGCGAAGGGCTCATTCAGGTGGTAGAGAAGGGTGCGACCAAATAGTGGATTAGCGCGAGTTCAGAGATGTTGCCGCAAACTCTACGCAGGTTTTTACAACTCAACCGAAAACAGAAAAGAACTGTGCTTATTGCCGCGGTGACGCTGGTGACGACGCGCATTGGCCTGCGACTTTTTGGATTCCGCGCATGGCGGAAATTCCTTGGCGCGTTTGGACGGCGGACGGCGCCGGAGTTTGTTTCCGACGAGAGCATTGGCAGGGCGCTCGCGATCGCGAGGCTGCAGTCCTCTGCGGAACGGCATTTATTTTTCCGGCCGAGTTGCCTGGAGCATTCGCTGGTTTTGCAGTGGATGTTGAGGCCGGAAGGCATCGCAGCAGCCATGAGACTCGGCGGACGCAAGCAGAGCGGTCGGTTTGAGGCTCATGCCTGGGTAGAAGTGAACGGCATACCGCTGGATAACACCCGCGCCGACGGGGCGGAATTTGTGCCCTTTGATGCTGCGCACTCTTCGCTTGAGACGGAACTTCCTTGAGCGGAATTGTCGGAATCTTCCGGCGAGATGGCGCACCAGTTGAACGCCCTCTGTTGACAGCTCTCACCAATTTTCTCTCCTTTCGCGGACCCGACGCACAAGAAGTGTGGCTGGCCGGAGCGACTGGCTTCGGTCATACCATGCTGCGCACCACACGCGAGGCAGCGCATGAGCGGCAGCCCACAAGCCTCGGAAGCGACTTCTGGATCACCGCGGATGTGAGGCTTGACTGCCGCGCCGAGCTGATCGAATCGCTGCTTCGCACGGACTGCAAATTCGACGCGCAGCGCGTCACAGACCCTGAATTAATCCTGCATGCGTATGCAACATGGCAGGAAGAGTGCGTCGATCATTTGCGCGGCGACTTTGCGTTTGCGCTTTGGGATACGCGCGAGCGGAAGCTGTTTTGCGCGCGCGATCATTTCGGGATCAAGCCGCTCTTCTACTCCGCGAGCGAGAGGCAGTTTCTCTTCAGCAACACGCTGAACTGTTTGCGCGCGCACCCGGATGTATCGGACGAGCTGAATGAAGCGGCGATTGGCGATTTTCTCCTATTTGGCCTGAATTGCGAAATCGCCACGACAACTTTCCGCGACATCCAGCGATTACCGCCAGCTCATTTTATGGTGGTGACGGCACACGAGCTGCGAAAGCAGAGGTATTGGTCACCACCAATTGACGGCCGCATTCGCTACTCCCGGCCAGAAGAGTACGTCGAGACATTTTCGAGAAATTCTGAAGGCGGCGGTAGCTGATCGTCTGCGAACCGATCGAGTAGGGATTTTTCTGAGTGGCGGACTCGACTCTGGCTCGATTGCGGCCATGGCCCGTGAATTATCGGGAACTCCCGCGGGAGCGAAAGAGCTCCGAGCGTACACAATTTTTTTCCAATCACGGCTTCGTGAGGAAGAGCGAGTTTACGCGAAAATTACCGGTGATCATCTGCAAATTCCGATTCGATTCTTGCCAGCGGATACGAGTGAACTGTTCCGCCAGCCTGATGATACCCGGGTAACGTCTCCCGAACCGGTTGAAAATCCGTTCCTATCCGATGCGCTGAAAACATTTCGGCTAATCGGGCCAGATTGCCGTGTGGCATTCTCGGGGGAAGGCCCAGACAATCTGATGGATTTTCAAATGTGGCCCTTTGCGAAGGATTTAATACGCAGAGGGGAGTGGCGGGCGTTAGCCGCAAATACGGCCCATTTTCTGTGGTTGCGGCCGTTTCCGTGGCGAGGGCTCGCGTACCGTGGGAAGAAGTTATTCGGAGTCGACGATTCGAAACCGGCATTTCCGAAATGGATTAACGGGGATTTGTGCACTCGGCTGGGACTGGTGGATAGGTGGAGGACGTTTCGATTCACAGATCCGCAAGTTCATCCGGTACTGCCCCGCGCGCACGCTTCTTTGGCAGTGCTCCTATGGAATGAGCTGTTTGAAAACGCCGATGCAGGGTTTACTGGATCGCCGCTCGAGATTCGCTATCCTTTCCTCGACTTGAGAGTGGTAAATTACCTTCTCTCGCTGCCACCCTTTCCCTGGTTCTACAGAAAACAACTTTTACGCAGAGCGATGGAGCGACTACTTCCAAAGGCGACGCTGCGGCGGGCAAAAACTCCACTGTTCATGGATCCCGTGGCAGACGCGTTGAGAAGCCAAACCGGATGGCCTAAGAGCGTGGAATTCTGCGAGCCGATTGAGGCGTATGTGAAGCTCTCCCAAGTCTTTCCGCTCTCGCCCACAGCTAATGCCAGTGAAACGGACGTAATGATCCGGCCTCTTTGCCTGAACTTTTGGTTGCAGTCTTACAAGAGAGTCCGCTATAACTTGAAAGTGGAGGTCCATAATGCCTAAGCTGGCTGAAAAAGGACCGAAAAAATCTTATACCACACCTGAAGTAACGGTGTACGGGACCGTTCAGGAGCTAACCAAGGCGGTCGGCGCCTCTGGAAATACAGATCATGGAACCCGCCTGGGACATACCAAGACTCACGGTTAGTTGGCCGGCGAAGATCAGACTTCTCATGCAATCAGTGAATTCTTGACCACGTGAGTTTTCACTACTCGCTCTTCGGTTTTAGCTTCACAAGCGATGTTGAACTTCCAGGGCTCGCCCCAAACGGAACGCCAGTTCCAGAGGCATGCGAAATACATCTGGGATCAGCGCCTCCCGCAACATTTGCAAATCAATCCCGGGAACTCATCTACACAAGCCTTATCAAGGACCCCTTGGGAAACCCCGCCTTGCGAATTTGGAGCGTCGGGGACGAGCAACTGCGTCACCTGACTTATACCGATGGCCATCAATTCTGGTTTGATCGCCACTACAAACACGTGTGGGGAATGTGGCCGGAGAATTCGTGCCTGGAAGAGGCCACTTCTTTTCTGCTCGGCCCAGTTTTGGGAATCCTGCTTCGCTACAAAGGCGTCGTTTGCCTGCACGGAAGTTCCGTAGCGATCAATGAACTGGCGGTGACGTTTGTGGGCCCTCCGGGCGCCGGAAAATCTACAACTGTAGCGGCACTTGGCAAGCGGGGTTACAGAGTGCTCGCGGATGACATAACCGCCATCGGTGAAGTCGACGGGAAGTTGCACGCATACCCGGCTTATCCAGCGCTGTGGCTCTGGCAAGATTCTGTGAATGGCTTGTATGAAAGCTCGCTGGATAAACCCGTAGCCGCCGTGAACGACAAGACACGGCTTTCGGAGAGGAACGGCTTAGCATTCGAATTTCGCCCACTGCCGCTTGCTCGAATATATATTCTGGATTGTGGCGATTCCGCAGGCCCGGATTCTGTTCAGGAGAATTTCCTAGCGTTGGTCGCCAATACATATGCGACCAACGTGTTGACACCCGAAATGAGAAAGCAGGAATTCATCACTCTGACAAAGCTTGCCTCGCAGGTATCCATTCGCCGTTTAGTTTCCACACGTGACTTCGACAAACTACAAGAGCGTTGCGATCAGTTCCTGGATGAAACGGTACTAAGGCAAATCCCGTAGATGACCGGATTTTCTTCCGACCGATGTATTTCTGAGCACCTAATCTGACTCATCTACATTGCCGATTTCAAATCGTGCTACCATTCGCGAGCGGTCAGACTTGTGAGAAATCCCGCCTGGTAATGTCTCGCCAGGTGCGGTTCGAGCATGAAGCGGCACGTATAGAAGTCTTTGGGTGATGTCCTAGTTTTTCCAGACCAACCGAAGTTAGAAGATCACGAGGATTTTACGAGGAGTGTTGCGATGAAAATGAGGGTTTCGTCGTCGAGTGTAGGTGTGTTCGTACATGCTTTCTTCGCCGTGGTTCTTGGAGCCTTCTTGTTTTTCCCGCACTTGCAGAGCGCCGCGCAGGAAAAGGCTGCCGGGAATCACGATAGCAAGGCTTCTTCGGGCAAAGCGCTCGAAAACGATAGTAAGGCGAGGGCCGTGGACGCCTACAAACACTCTTCCGCTGGCTTTCGAAAAAAACCTCGGCCAGACCGATTCGCAGGTGCAATACCTGACGCACGGAAGCGGGTATGAATTGTTCCTGACGCCGCAAGAAGCGGTGCTGGCGCTGTGGCAGCCGGAGAACTCGGCCGTGGCCCAATCGAAGTTTATCTCGGCGGCGGAATTGTCTCGCAAGGCTTCGGCGCTGCGCCTGGAACTGGAAGGCGCAAATCCTACAGTGGCCATGCAGGGGCTCGAACAACTTGAGAGAGAAAACCAACTACTTCCGAGGAAACGATCCGAAGAATTGGCTGACGAACGTGCCGTCGTATGAGCGCGTGGAGTATCGAAGCATTTATACCGGCATTGATTTGGCGTTCTACGGAAATCAGCACCGCCTGGAATACGACTACGTGGTTTCGCCCGGGGCCGATCCGCAAAAGATCGCTTTCCGGCTGAAGGGAAGCGACAAGATCCGGATGGATGCCCGTGGAAACCTGGTGGTGACGATTCCGTCTGGCGACGTCACGTTGGAAAAGCCGTTGGTCTATCAGATGAAGAATGGCGAACGGAGAGATGTTGACGGCGGATATGTGCTTGGCAAAGACGGCCAAGTTCAGTTCGCCCTTTCCGAGTATGACCACACGCAGTCACTGGTCATTGACCCGGTGCTGGATTATTCGACGTATCTCGGAGGAACCGCGAGCGGCGACCTCGCTTTTGGAGTTGCGGTGGATGCGCTTGGAAACGCGTTCGTCACGGGAGCGACGTACAACGCGACGTTCCCGCTCTCAACGAGCCCGGCCACGACTGTAGGGCTGGGAACGCCCGACGCGGCTCTAGCTACCAGCGGAGGCGTATTCGTTTCGGAAATTAACCCCACTGGAACGAGCGAACTTTACTTCAGCTACCTGAGCGGTGATGGTGGCGACACTGCGTATTCGATTGCGGTTGATCCGGTAGTGAACACCACTTGCATGAACGGGGCGACGCCCGCGGTTTGCGTCTACGTTACCGGCCAGACATTTTCCGACAACTTCCCGGTGGCTTCCGTTGTCACGCCGTACAACGCGATGGCCCCTACAGGCGGAGCGCCCACCTCGGGCAATGCGTTTATCACCAAGCTCGATCCCTACGTGAGTGGCGCCAGCTCCCTGCTCTACTCGAGCTATCTTGCAAGCACGAACGGAGGAGACCTTGGCCATGGCATCGCTGTCGATTCGGCCCAAGATGCCTATATCACGGGTATCGCTTTGGCGACACCAGGCGCGCCGCCCGCGTTTCCGATTTTGAATGGCGCGCAGACGACTTTGCCCGGAGCATCAGGGAATGCGTTTCTCACCGTGTTGAACACCACCGCTTCGTCGGGCGCCCTGCTTTATTCGACTTACTTAGGCGGTGACGATGTCAACGCGGGGACCAGCGCATTGGGCGTAGGCGATGTCGGTATGGCGGTTATGGTTGATGCGAGCAAAATCGCCTACATCGTAGGAGTAACACCTTCCTCAAATTTCCCGAACCTGAATTCCACCGGAACCTTTCCGAATATCAAGGGTTGGCAAGCAGCAAACGGCACGAATACCGCAGGAGAGGCTTTCGTTGCGGCAATCGACACTACCCTGACCGGAGTAAATTCGCTGATCTATTCGACCTACGTCGGCGGATCGACGGCGGAGTTGGGGTATGGAATCGCGCTGGGGAGCAAGCGGGATTGTTTTCGTGACCGGTCAGACAAAGTCCGCGGATTTCGTCCTGACTCAAACCGGAGGGACCGCGGGGAAATTCCCGTCACCCACGAATGTTTTGGGAGTTCCGTTCGTCACAGAGCTGAATACGACCACGGGCGGGGCGCCTGCCTATTCGGTCTTGATTGGAGGGAGTAACGGAGACACGGGAAATGGTATCCAAGTCGACACTCTTGGGAACGTCATCGTGGCGGGGCTCTCGCAGTCAACCGACTTCCCAGTTACCCCCGGAGCCATGAAGCCTGCGCTGACAGGCTCAATGAATGGCGCCGGGTTTATTGCGAAACTTAATCCGACAGTTACGGGAAGCGCCGGATTGCTGTACGGAAGCTACTTCGGAGGAAGCGGTCGCCGAGCTTGCCGGACGCGATTAATGGCGTGGCGCTTGACACGGCGGGCAATGCCTTATGTTGCAGGTCAAACCTATTCGCACGGATTTTCCGGTTTCAGCGAGCGCGTTTGAGAACGCATCTGCCGGGCGGCGATTGGATCGGCAGCGTTCGTTGCAAAGTTAACGCTGTTGCCGGTGCTGGCGTTCGGATCGCCATGCACGACCGATTTCACGGCGACACCCCCCGCTTCATGCCTTCTGACTTTCAGCAGCACTCAGCCGGAGGGCGTGACCAGCGCGCCGCAGACGTTTGTCGTCACGAACAATACTGGTTCAAATATCACGTTCACGGCGCTATCAACTTCCGGAACTAACTCGACAGATTTCACCGGCACCGGAACGGCAGTCGGGGCTACGCCCGCCTGCGGGACGACGCTGGCAGCAACTGCGTCCTGCGGCTTCGGAGTTACGTTCACGCCAACAACGACGAGCGGTGAATCGGCGATTCTTACCGTGCCGTATAGTTTCGCCTACGGAGCGGGGACCACAAGCGCTTCGCAGACGGTAGAGCTAACCGGCGGTGGAGTGGCGGCGAATGCGATTGTCGTCCTCAACCCGCTGACGACGTTGAATTTCGCGACTCCTCAGCCGGTGGGCACGACGAGCAGCGCGCTGCCGGTAACCGTGACGAACACCGGGAACATCAACTTGACCTTTTCGGCGACTCCATCGACAGGCGGAAGCACGGAATTTGCGGTGGCCAGCACAACTTGCACAACAGCCACGCCGGTCGCACCGAGTGGTACCTGCACGATCAACATCACCTTCAAACCGAGTGCGGCTGGAGCACGTTCTGCAACACTGACTCTTGCTGATAATGGAACCGGCAGCCCGCAGACGCTGTCTTTGACCGGCACAGGCATCGCTTCGGCTCCGGTGGTAACGCTCACTCCGTCGACACCGATTAGCTTCGGCGGACAGCTTGTTACGACCGCGAGCGCGGCGCAGACGGTAACCGTGAAGAATACCGGCAATGCGACCCTAAACATCACCGCAGCTCCGACCTTCACGGGAACGAATGCGTCGGACTTTGCTGTGGCCACCGGCACTACATGCACCAGCGGGGCAACCGTTGCCGCCAATGGAACGTGCGTAATCATGATCACGTTCACGCCGCCCGCAGGGGCCAGCGGCACCCGCTCAGCTGCGCTTTCCATCGCGGATAACGCTTCGGGAAGCCCGCAGACGCTTGCGCTAAGCGGCATGGCGTGGGATTTCACGATCAGCGCATCATCGCCTACGGTCACCGCGGGCAGCGGTGGAACGATTACCGTGACTGTGACCGGGCTAGGCGGGTTTACCGGTGCGGTAACTCTCACTTGCACTTCAGCGATTCCGCAAGGAGGATGCAGCGCACCAGCAACGCCGGTGACCGCCAGCGCGACTGGGGCCACCGGAACTGTGACGGTAACAACGCATAGCCTGGTGCTGCCGCCTGCGTCAAAGAAGACACCGCCCATTTCGACGCTGCAGTTGGGCGCGCTCCTGCTGGCGCTGTTTATGCTGCTGACATTGCCCGTAGCGGGGCGCTTCCGGACCAGGATGGGCCTGGCTGGCGCCGCAGCGCTACTGGTGATCGTTGCAGGCTGCTCGAGCGCGCTGCCAACACCTAAGGGCACTTACAACGTGGCTGTAACCGGAACGTCAGGAAGCGTTAGCCATTCCGCGACGGCCAGCGTCACCGTGGATTAAAACAGAGCCGATTCGGCTCGATCTCAAAAAAGGCCGTACGCTGGGCAATGGCGTACGGCCTTTTTGCTTGCATGCGCATCCCATCTTTCTCGTAGATAGAACAGGGAATCAGGATGGCTTGCAGGTATGCGGTGGCCAGATCGCGCCCACTCATGCGAGAATGCAAAGCTTCAAATCTGCAGCCCAAAGCGGGCACTAGAGCGCGCTCGTAGCAAATTCAATCGGGAGATCACCATCGATGAAGCCCTTTTTTGCGCTATGCGGTTTGCTGTGCCTTGTGGCCATTCCCGCCTCCGCGCAAAATCCGTCTCCATCGCAAAACCCGCCTCCATCATCATCGTCCTCCTCCTCCCAAGAAGAGGCGCAGAAGACCGAGGCACCACAGGAAGCGCCACCACCTCTGGTGGTGGCGCCGTACGAGATCTCGGCCGGGTATAACCTGCGAATCTTCACCCAGCCTAACTACTCGCGGGTATATCTGAATGGCGGTTATGGGTCTTTCGAGTACAAGATACTGAACCGGATCAGCGCGGATCTTGAAGTTTCGGGCGGAGTCGTCGATCAAGGGACGAACGGAGATTTGAGCATCTTCAGCGTCATGGTCGGACCTCAGATTTACCCGTTCCGGCACCGGCGGAAATTCACGCCGTTTGTACACGTCTTGCTTGGCGAGGGTTTTTACCGCAACAGCTATCCGGCGTACGCCGGTTTTCCGGCAGAAGTGAGAACCGATACGGCGTTCACCTGGGCGGGCGGCGGCGGACTCGATTGGACGCACAGCGCGCGGTGGGCCATTCGCGTTTTCGACATCGACTATTCAACAACCAAGTTCCTGGGAAATTTGTCGCAAGCAAACTACCGGCTGTCCATTGGCGTTGTCTACCGTTTCGGGCAAAAGTAGCTTCCGGCTCTAATTCGCCATTCTTCCGTAAACTTCCAGAACTTTCGATGAAATTGCGCTTGCGCTCGAGGCGTGGTCGTAGCAGATTACGCGCAGGATGGAAATTCCGATTCAAGGCGGAATCAAGCGAACGATAGTGCTGCTGGGGTGTTGCGGAATCGCCGCGCTCCTGATCTTTCAGGCACTGGAAATCTGGATCGCAAACCGCAGGATGCAGTCGGGACGCCTCGATCTGATGCAGAGCGGAGCCGAGCTTTTGCCGGGCAACGCAGAGGCGTGGGACAGGGTCGGGCGCTATCAGCAACTGGACTTTGCCGATCCTGACGCAAACCAGGCGGTTCAAGACTATCTGAAGGCCGTGGGAGACGATCCTCACTCTTCATTTTATTGGCTCGATCTTGCGAGCGGCTATGAAGATCTGGGCGATATGACAAAGGCCCGGGCCGCGTATGACAGGGCTGAAGCCGTCTATCCGATCTCGGCGCTGGTGGCGTGGAACTATGGGAATTTCCTGGTACGCGCCGGAAACAATCAAGCTGGTTACGGCAAGGTTCGCACTGCAGTCAGTAGCGATCCGAAGCTGCTTCCGCTAGCAATTTCGCGGACCTGGCGATCTGGCGAAAGCGTTGACGATCTGGTGAATGAAGCCTTGCCTCCCACTCGCGAAGCGTATTTGCAAGCGCTGACCTTTTTCACGCAAATCCGGCAAGTGGATGCAGCGCTACAAGTGTGGCAGCGGCTGGTGTCGTTGCACCAGCGTGTGGCGATCGCGGATACAATCGCTTTTCAGGATATTTTGATCGGAAACGATCGCAGCGAAGATGAGCGGCGCATATGGCGCGAAGCGCTCGGCATGTCTGAAACCTCTGTTTCGGAACCCGCGGGTCATTCACTCATATGGAACGGCAATTTCGCGAGTGATTTCGTGAATGGCGGCCTGGATTGGCGATGGGCGCCGGTTGCCGGCTTGTCGGCAAGTTTCGATTCTCCAGCCGGCACGGCCGCTGGACGGTCCATTCGCGTGGACTTTGGTGGCGGGTCTAACATTGAGCTGGGACAACCTTCACAATATGTGCCGGTGGAATCGAGTCACCGCTATCATTTTCGCGGATGGATCCGTACGGAAGAAATTACGACGGAGAGCGGCGTTCGTTTTTTCATTAACGATCCAAATCACGTAAACGCGGTAAATTTCACGTCGGACAATTTGACGGGCACGCATCCTTGGATGGCGGTCGACGGCGAGGTGACGACAGGACCCGAGACCCACTTCTTGTGGGTGCGCCTGATACGAGCACCGAGCCGCTTATTTGAAAATAAAGTGAGCGGATCGGCTTGGATCAGTAATATTTCTCTGGTCCCCGCTGCCGAGAGTGAGCAAAAAGCACCATGATTGTGGTGCAGGTAGGCTTATGTCTGCTGATGGCGTTTGCCGTGCTGGCATTCGGCGCCGTGCAGGTTTGGTCGCAATCAATTCTGGAAATCGGGGCCGCAGTGCTATTGGTGTGGTGGATGCTGCTTTCGCTCCGCGTTAAGGAAGCGAAAATCCAATGGAATCCGCTGATATGGCCTCTGCTCGGCTTGCTCGCGATCGGTAGCCTGCAACTGCTTTTCCGTGGCACGGCATATGCGTTCTTGACGCGATTGGAACTTCTTCTGATTTCCGCCTACTGCGTTATTTTTTTCCTTCTGACGCAGGCTTTTGGCAAGCGTGAGGAAGGCGAGGGACTGGCATGGTTCCTGGTGCTGTTTTGTTTCGCAGTGTCCCTCCTGGGAATCATGCAGCATTTCACAGCGGAGCATCAGATCTATTGGATGTCCAGCCTGAACGTGCAGAACGATTCTTTCGGACCATTCGTCAATCGGAACCATTTTGCGGGCTTCGTCGAACTCACATTGCCGGTCGGCTTGGCGATGGTGATTTTTCGGGGTATGCGAAAAGACCTTTTCCCTTTGCTCATTCTGCTGACCATCGTGCCTATCAGCGCGTTGATTCTGTCGGGGTCGCGCGGAGGAATCATCGGATTTGGATTTGAGTTATGTATTCTTGCCATTCTCAGCAAAATTGGTAGCGACGGAACATTCTCTCGAATTGCGGCAATCGGCATCGTTGCTCTTGCGGCGCTGGCGCTGATCGCCTGGCTCGGCGCGGATAAAGCCATCGAACGATTTTCGGAAGTGCGGAAATTCGACCTTACCGTTGGGCGGCGCACATCAATGGCTCGAGGCGCGGCGGGAATATTCCTGGATCATCCGATCAAAGGTGCAGGGCTGGGAGCGCTTGTGGCCGTCTATCCGCGCTACGAAACGGCTTATGACGGCGACGTCGTCGAACACGTCCACAACGATTATCTGGAGGGACTTGCAGAAACGGGAATCGCAGGAGGAATTTGCGGATTGATCTTTTTGTGGCTCCTTTTCCGCGAGTCGCACCGCTCGTTGATGGCGTCCCAGGGGCATTTCTCGCGCGCGCTTCACGGCGGGGCAATCGCTGCGGTGAGTGGAATGCTGTTACACAGTTTCCTGGATTTCAATCTGCACATTCCTTCCAACGCAATTCTATTTCTAGTACAGGTGTTTCTGGCGACTTCGAGCCCGCTGCCTTCGCGCGCGCAGGAAGCGCGAAAGCGTTACGTGAGGCGGGAAATGGCACCGGTAGAGGCGAGTCCGCTGTAACAGCCGACGTTCAACTGCGGATAATGTGTGGCCGCAGGTTATACGAGCTCAGCACTCGCATGTAGTTACTGCGCTCCAGTGCAGCGGGATTTGAAACGGATTTGTGGCTCATGCTGCCGCGCATTTGCTGAACCGAATCGTACTCATGCTCTTCCATCCAGCGAGTCATTTCGCGCAGAACCATTGCCGCATGCTGGGGTCCGTTTCGCAGGAGCGCGGATGCCATCATGGCGACATTGGCGCCCGCCATAATCGACCTGAGAATGTCCTGTGCCGAGTGAACCCCGCCGGTTATGGCTAAATCGGCGCGCGTATTGCCGAAAAGAATGGCAACCCAATGAAGGCGCAGAAGCAATTCCGCCGGAAGGCTCAATGACAGGCTCGGGACCACCTCCAGCGCCTCAATATTGAACTCCGGCTGATAGAAGCGATTGAAAAGAACAAGGGCATTGGCTCCAGCCTTATCGAGCTGTTTGCCCATATGGGCCATCGCGGTGAAGAAGGGTGAGAGCTTAACGGCTACAGGAATATTTACCGTGCTTTTCACTTCCTTTACCAGGTCGCAATAAGCGCTCTCCATGATGCTGCTGGATAAATTGGGATCGGTAACGATGGAGTAGACATTCAACTCGATCGCATCGGCGCCTGCCTGGGCCATGAGCCGGGCATAACGCGTCCATCCGCCGGGAGAGATGCCGTTGAGGCTGGCAATGATTGGAATGGCCACTTTCTCTTTCGCGGTATGAATCAACTCCAGATAGCCTTCGGGCCCCAAGTTGTAGCTGCCCATTTCAGGAAAGTAGCTGAGGGCCTCTGGGAAACTTTCGGCACCTCGCCAAAGATCGAAGTCGACGGTTTGACTCTCGAGCGCGAGCTGTTCTTCGAAAAGCGATGGTAGAACCACCGCACCAATGCCCGCATCTTCGAGCGCGCGGATGGTATCGATTGACTCGCACAACGGCGAGGAAGAAGCCACCAGCGGAGATTTCAAAACGAGACCCAGATATCGAGTGGTAATGTCGCTCATTCTTCGTCTCCAACTCTCACAGGTTGAGTTGCGGGTGCTTCTTCGTCCCTCGGTGATATGTCAGGAGTTTCCGAGCGTCCAGCCATGGAAGCGCGATTTGAGTAAACGCGCCACTGACGCTCGACATCATCTTGGGCGGCCTGAAGCAATTCGCGGGCGACTTCGGGATTGGTTCGAGCGAGCATGGTATAACGCGCTTCCTGATACATATAGCGCTTCAGCGGAATGCTGGGCGCCTTGGAATCGAGTTGAAATGGGTTCTTTCCTTCCAATCGAAGAGCCGGGTTGTAGCGGATCAGAGGCCAATAGCCCGATTGCACCGCGGCCTTTTGCTGCTCCATCCCGTAAGCCATGTCATAGCCATGCGCGATGCAGTGGCTGTAAGCGATGATCAGCGAAGGACCATGGTAAGCCTCCGCTTCCAGGAAGGCTTTCACCGTGTGCGTGTCGCCACCGCCCATGGCCACGCGAGCAACGTAAACCGAACCGTAACTGATGGCTTCCATCGCCAGATCCTTCTTGCTGTTCTGCTTGCCGCCGGCAGCAAATTTTGCGACGGCGCCACGAGGCGTGGCCTTGGACATTTGTCCGCCCGTGTTGGAATAGACTTCCGTATCAAGCACGAGGACGTTCACATTCACACCTGAACCAAGCACGTGATCAAGCCCCCCGGCTCCAATATCGTAGGCCCAGCCGTCCCCACCGACGAGCCAGACGCTCTTACGAACCAGGGCGTCGGCGACCGCCAGCAAGTCGCGTGTTTCAAGAGATTGAGTGGGGGCCGAGGAGATGGTTTGCCTCAATTGAACGACTCGCTCTCTCTGCGCAGCAATCCCGGCTTCCGTGGATTGGTCGGCTCCAAGCAGGACGGTAACCACGCTCTCGCCGATGACTGCTGCGAGCTTGCGGACAAGATATCGGGCATATTCAGCCGTCTTGTCGACGGCGAGACGCATGCCGAGTCCAAATTCAGCATTGTCCTCAAAGAGAGAATTCGACCAAGCTGGTCCACGCCCTGCCGCATTCGTGGTGTACGGTGTCGTCGGCAAATTTCCGCCGTAAATCGAGGAGCAGCCGGTGGCATTGGCAATAAGCAGGCGATCACCAAAAAGTTGGGTGAGCAGCTTGATGTAAGGGGTTTCTCCGCATCCCGCGCAGGCGCCCGAGAATTCGAAGAGCGGCTCGAGAAGCTGCGCGTCTTTCACCTGGCTATGCGCCAGGCGGTCGCGTTCAAAATCGGGCAAATTCAAAAAGAAGTTCCAATTGGCGCTTTCGGACTGGCGCAGCGGTGGTTGTGGTCCCATGTTAATGGCTTTGTGTTTTGCCTCGCTCTTGCTCTTGGCCGGGCAGACCTCAACGCAAAGGTGGCATCCGGTGCAGTCCTCTGGAGAAACTTGAAGCGTATAGCGCAAGTTCTCAAACTCGCGCCAGCGAGGCTTGGATGTCTTGAAGGTGGAGGGCGCGTCAGCAAGGAGGTCAGAGTCGTAAACTTTGGCGCGGATCACCGAATGCGGGCAGACCAAAACGCATTTTCCGCACTGGATGCAGAGCTGCTCGTCCCAAACGGGAATTTCCTGGGCGATATTCCGCTTTTCCCATTTGGCGGTTCCGGTGGGGAATGTCCCATCGATCGGCAGGGCGCTCACGGGTAGCAAATCACCATGGCCGCCGATGACGGCTCCGAGGGTATTGCGGACGAATTTCGACGCCTGCGCCGGTACCGCCGGAAGAATGTCAAACAAACTGGTGACTTGTGTTGGGACTGCAACGAGATGGAGATTTGCCAGTGAATGATCCACTGCCGCGAAGTTTTTCTCGATGATCGTTTCGCCGCGCTTGCCATAGGTTTTGCGGATTGCATGGCGAATGGCTTCAATGGCCTGCTCCCGAGGCAGGACGCCACTGATGGCGAAGAAGCAGGTCTGCATGATGGTGTTGATGCGATTGCCCATGCCCGTTTCGCGAGCGACCTTGTAGGCATCGATTACATAAAATTGCAGTTTTTTTCGAAGAATCCCTTCTTGGGCGGAACGAGGGAGATGGTTCCATATCTCGTCCGGACCGAAGGGCGCGTTCAACAAAAATGTGCCGCCCGGCTCCGCGCTGGCCAATATATCCATGCGCTCGAGAAACTGGAACTGATGGCAAGCAACAAAATTTGCCTTGCTGATGAGATAGGAGGAGCGAATTGGGCGCGATCCAAAACGCAAGTGAGATACGGTCACGGAGCCCGATTTCTTCGAATCGTAGACAAAATAACCTTGAGCATAGTTGCTGGTGCTCTCGCCGATGATCTTGATGGAGTTCTTGTTGGCCCCGACCGTCCCGTCCGAGCCCAACCCGTAGAAAAGCGCCCTGACCGTAGCAGGATCTTCCGTTGAGAAGCCAGGATCGTATTCGAGGCTGGTATGGGTCACATCGTCATGAATGCCTATGGTGAAGTGATTCTTGGGCGAGCTTTTCTTAAGCTCATCGAAAACCGACTTAACCATGGCAGGCGTAAATTCTTTCGAGGAAAGCCCGTAACGGCCGCCAATCACCGCCGGGAAAGAGCCATTCGCGCGAGCCCTCGATTCGCAAAGAGCCGTGATGACTTCGCCGTAGAGGGGCTCGCCCGTGGCGCCGGGTTCTTTGGTGCGATCGAGAACTGCGATGGAACGCGCGGTGGCCGGAAGGGCGGAAAGAAATGCCTGTGAATCAAAGGGCCGAAAGAGGCGAACAGAAAGGACGCCAACTTTTTCTCCGTCGTTGCGAAGGCGTTCGACCGTTTCCTGTACGGCTCCGGCCCCTGAGCCCATGAGGATCAGGACGCGTTCGGCATCGGGAGCGCCCTCGTAGTCAAAAAGGTGATAGTTTCGGCCGGTCTGCTGTGCAAAGCGATCCATCACGCTCTGCACGATAGTGGGACAAGCACGGTAGAAAGGATTGATCGCTTCTCGCGCTTGAAAGAAAACATCCGGATTTTGAGCTGTGCCGCGCAATACTGGGTGATCAGGCGATAGCGCTCGTTGGCGGTGCTTTCGAATCAGCGACTCATCAATGAGCGCGCGTAGATGCTCATCCTGCAGCGGGACGATTTTGCTGATCTCGTGGGACGTGCGGAATCCATCAAAAAAGTGCAGAAAAGGAATGCGAGATTCCAGGGTGGCGGCTTGGGCGATCAGAGCGAAATCCGAGGCTTCTTGTACGGAATTCGAACAGAGAAGAGCAAAGCCGGTGGAGCGGGCCGCCATAACATCACTGTGGTCGCCGAAAATCGAAAGAGCATGGGTGGCAATTGTACGTGCCGCTACGTGAATCACTGCGGGCGTGAGTTCTCCGGCGATCTTGTACATATTGGGGATCATCAGGAGCAGTCCCTGGGAGGCGGTGAAAGTGGTGCTCAGCGATCCTCCCTGAAGGGACCCGTGGAGAGTCCCGGCGGCTCCTGCTTCGCTCTGCATTTCGATAACTGCCGGAACAACCCCCCAGATATTCTGGCGGCCTTCCGCGCGCCATTGATCCGCCCACTCGCCCATGGGGGATGCGGGAGTAATGGGGTAGATGGCAATTACCTCGTTCAGGCGGTAAGCGACGGAGGCTACCGCCTCATTTGCATCCAGAATTACGAATTCCGGTTTCATGTTTTCACCACGATTGGCGAGTTATGCGGAAGGTTCATAACCGTCTCTGCGGATAAGTGTCGCCTTAAGGGATTTTAGAAACTGTGATGTGCGTCACGCGTCAGATGTGATTCAAATCGGCATACCGCACACAATTGGCCGACCGCGCTCATAGCAGCCCTTATCGGCGGTGTAAACGCCACAGTGAGTCTCGGCTACAGATCTGGAAGGGGACCCGACGTCGCGCCTATGGCCAGATCATGCTGGACAGCTTTGTCACGAGAAGAGCTTGAGAGTCTGTCTAAGATTTATGCGTTCCATAGAATCGCTCGCGCTCACAGGGTTGCCGCGCGGAAAGCGAGCAATTCTCGTACCAGTAGGGAAGTACTTGGCTGGTGAACACGCGCCCGGCTGTGGGAATGTGAAAAGCTGCCGCCAAACGAAGAGTAACCCCAACTGAATTGATCTTGAAGGTTGTCTCGCCCCCGCGCGCTGTGTGAGGCATGATTTAGAAAGTGAGCCCACAAGAGCGGACACGATTGATATGCGACCACGCGCTTGCGGCCGGTTTCGATCTCTGCGGGGTGGTGGCTGCAGAACCCTACGACGAGCTTGAAAAATTCCCAGAATGGATCGCCCGCGGATATGCGGGCGAAATGGGCTATTTGAAAGATCAAAGGCGCCGGGATCCGCGGTTGGTGTTGGAAGGGGCTCGCAGCTTGATCGTCGTTGCACTGAACTATAACACCACGCAAGGGAGTTCGAGCGAGCCTCAAACAGGCGATAACGGCCGCGCGACCCGAGGATGGATTTCACGATACGCCTGGGGCGATGATTACCACGACGTGATCCGGCAGAAATTGGACGCTCTCACAACAGGAATGCGACGCATTTTCACCGAGTCATTCGAAGCGCGGGCGTATGTCGATACAGGCCCCATTCTTGAGCGAGTGGCGGCCAAATATGCGGGCCTCGGATGGTTAGCGAAGAACACTTGCCTGATTAACCAGAAACTCGGTTCTTGGCTGTTTTTAGGCGTGATTATCACCACCCTGGAGCTCGAGCCGACGCTGCGGGCGGACGCTCTGCCGCCCCCTGATTTGTGCGGAAGCTGCAGAAGATGCCTGGATGCCTGCCCGACGCAGGCGTTTCCTGAGCCCTATGTGCTGGACGCCCGGCGATGCATCTCCTATCTCACCATTGAGCTGCGCGGCTCAATTCCCGAAAAATTGCGCGGAGCAATGGGCGACGCAGTGATCGGGTGCGACATTTGCCAGGACGTCTGCCCATGGAACCGGAAGGCGCCCATCACGACCGCGCCGGAGTTTCAGCCGCGATCGTTTCGCGTTTTCGACGGAGATGAGCATGAATCGCTCTTCAGGCCGTCACTTCCGTGGCTTGCGGCTCTTTCTCAAGAGGATTTCAGCAGGATTTTCCGAAAGAGCGCAGCAAAACGTGCGAAGTGGCGGGGCATGGTTCGGAATGCATGTGTGGCGCTGGGCAATTCGAAACTGGAGAAAAGCTCTGGGGACTGTCAACGGGCCATCACGGTTTTGAAGAAACTCGCCGCTTCTGACGATGATTTGATTTCAGAACATGCAACGTGGGCCCTTGAACGCTTGAGTGCAAACGAGGAGAGGGCCAGCGATTCAGATTGATTCCTGAGGTGCACCCCACCCGGCAATTCGTCTGTGCCTGCTGGCGTTCGAGCGAGTAAAATTCAACTATGCACTTCCATTCGCACTCGGGTCACAGCCATGCCCACGGCCATGGAGCAGCATTGGCCGGCAATGCGACTGGAATTCTAGGGCTCTCCGTTCTCGCCACCGGAACGTTGGTTGTAGCGGAATTCGCGGCCGGCTATGCAGGCCATTCCATTTCACTGGTCAGCGATGGTATCCACAACCTAACTGATGTGCCTACGCTAGTAATTTCCTGGCTGGCCACCAGATGGGCATTGAGGCCTCCCACTGCCGAGAAAACCTACGGTTACCATCGGGCGGGGATCCTGGCGGCGTTTGTAAACGCGATCCTGCTGTCGCTCGCCGCTTTTTTTCTGATCTACGAATCACTGGACCGGCTGCGCCATCCTGTTGCAGTGGGCACGGGCCTGATGATGTGGGTGTCGCTGCTGGCTCTGGCGATCAATGGCGGCATCACGTTGTCGGTGCATCGGGGCCGACGCGATCTGAACATGCGCACGGTATGGATTCACAACCTGGGCGATGCATTGTCCAACGTGGCGATTTTCGCGGGAGCATTGGCCATTCGCTGGACGGGAGCAGCGTGGCTGGATCCGGTCATCGGTATTGGTATCGGCGCGATGGTGTTATGGTCGGCGGTAGGGATATTGAACGAAAGCGGCCATATCCTTCTGGAGGGTCTGCCGCGCGAGATCCAATTGGAGCAGGTGGCAGCCGCGATTCTGCGCGTGGCGGGTGTGCAGGAAACACACGATATTCATATCTGGACGCTTGGGACCGATTTGAACGCGCTTTCATGTCACGTCCGCATTCCGGATATGCACATGGAAGAAAGCGAAAAAATTCTAGCGAACATTAAAGAAGTGCTCGCTCACGAGTTCAACATCTCGCATACAACGATTCAGTTTGAGCGCGCCGGGCTGCCCGCACACGCTGGGCTGTATATGCCCGAACCTGTGCGTCAGAGCACTCAGTAGAACTGGAAATGAAAGCTTGGAAAACCGAACCCAGTTACAGCGAGAGCTGCAGCGGAGTTCCGCGTTCTTGATTAAGGCGCACGGTTGCATCGGCATCCAGATCGCTCAAAGCGAGAGAGCGACGACTGCCGTCTCGGGTGATGTAAACGATGCGATCCTTCATTTGAGTGAAGGCAACCGCTTCGATTTGGGTGCCGTTGTGAAGCACCAGCGTGAACTGACCGGCATCAGGCAACTGCGGCTCGGGGGCCTGTGCCGCGGCTGAAGATTGAGTGGCCTGTGCGGGCGCTTGCTGCACAACGATTACTTGGGGTTGTTGCTGCTGTTGCAGGGCGGGCGATTCGGCTTCGCTCGGCTCGGCTGGGTATGGATAGGCGTAAGCACCGCCGCCATCGAGAAGATAATATCCGCTGCCAGCGAAAGATCCGCCGGTGCTGCGCGCAACGCGCTCGGCAATAGCCAAGCGCCATTGCGTAGCGGGATCAATCGCGGCTTCCGTACCGATGTCCTGCGTGGCGACATAATTGATGCCGTTGATTCCCACGCCGTAGTTCAAGTTAGGGAAGAAGCTGATTTGGCCTAAGCCGAGTGAGTTCGAAGGGTAACCGTTATTCGTTAAACCGCTTGCTCGACGGCCTATTCGAGCCGAACCCGAACTTGCGCCGGTGGCAAACCGACGAGACGTTGCCATTGAATGCGCGGACGCGGAAAACCGAGCGCCTCGCTGCGCGTGCGCAAACGTCGGAATGAAAAACGCGATCGCGGCAATAATCGCTGCAAGCGGATTAAGACGAATGAATCGCATAACCAGCTCCTCACTCACATTATAAGATGCGCGCGACACTGATTCGGGTGCTTATACTTGTAGCGGACAGCTGCGAAAGCCTGGCGAAAGGCTTGTGCGCGCAGGACTGCCTTTTTCAGCATGCTGGGCCATGCTCCACTTTGATACCATCCTTTGTTTGCCGTGCCGGGATCCGTGCCTAGAGTACCTGAAGATCGAGTGCCTGAACACCGAACAGCCAGACGCTTTTTCGTGAGTGGGACGGTTCAAGGAGTTGGATACCGCTTCTTTGCACAACGGGCGGCCAGACGGCTGGGTATTTCCGGATACGCAAGGAACTTGCGGGATGGGAGAGTGGAAGTCTACGCGGTAGGAACCGAGACGGAGCTTGAGACTTTTCGAACCGAGTTGAGACGAGGACCGGCAGCAGCCAGCGTTTCCCAGTTAGAGGTGGAAAAGACAGTGGTTGAATCACAATATTCTGTAGAATTTTCAATCGAATACAGCGATTAAAAAGCCAAAGGACACGCATGAATGACCTCAAAAAGCTGATCCGGGAAATTCCCGACTATCCGAAACCAGGTATTTTGTTCTACGACCTGACCACGCTATTGAAAGACAAGAAGGGATTTCACGAATTGGTGGATCGGCTGTGCGCGCATTACGACGGAAAGAAAGTGGACGTAGTGCTCGGCATCGAAGCGCGCGGATTCATTTTCGCGCCGGCGTTGGCCTACCGGCTGGGAGCGGGATTTGTGCCGGTGAGAAAGCCGAAGAAACTGCCCTATAAGACCACCGCGGCTACATATCAGTTGGAATACGGCACCGATCAGCTCGAAATTCACGAAGATGCGGTGCAGCCTGGGCAAAGCGTCCTGCTGTGCGACGACTTGCTGGCGACCGGAGGCACAGCAGCGGCGGCAATTCAGCTCGCCCGGCAATTGGGAGGAGATGTTGTAGGCGCGGCATTTGCGGTGGAGCTCAACTTTTTGCATGGACGGCAAAAACTGCCGGGGATTGACGTTTTCTCGCTTCTAAAATACGACGCGTAGCGCCGATCTTGAATCTATCCGCTGCGACGCTGGCGAACGGCTTCAAACAGCATCACGCCCGCGGCTACGGAGACGTTGAGCGAGCGGACCGGGCCGGTGGTGGGAATCGAGACCAGAAAATCACAGCGCTTGCGTGTGAGCTCATGCAAGCCTTCGCCCTCGCCGCCTAATACAATTCCGATAGAACCCTTCAGATCGACGTCGGTGTAACTTTTTTCCGCGCGTTCGTCGAGACCAACAAGCCAGTACCCGGCCTCTTTCATCTCTTCCATGGCTCGGACGAGATTTGTCACGCGAGCGACGGGAAGATGGGCCAAGGCGCCTGCGGAAGCCCGTTCCACTGTGTCGCTAAGGCCGGCGGCGCGTCGCTCCGGGATTACCACGCCGGTTGCCCCGGCAGCAAGGGAAGTGCGGATGATCGCGCCCAAATTATGGGGATCTTCCACACCGTCAAGCAGCATGAGGAGACCGTGTCCACTTTTCTCGCGAAGCAAATCCTCCAGCACCAGGACCGGCTTGGCCGCTCCAAGCGCGACAATGCCCTGATGATCGCGCGTACCGGACAGGCGGTCGATCTGCTGGCGTTCCTCGAAACGAACCGAAACTCCACGCGACTTGGCAAGACGCACGATGGATTCCACGCGTTCGCCGTGCCGCCCTTTTGCAATGATGATGCGATCAAGAGGCCTTGAGGCAGCCAAGGCTTCTTCGATGGCATGAAATCCTGTGAGGTAGCTCATCGCTGGGTCCTGGGAAATACTAGTCGAGCGCACTGCAAAATTCGAGGATGCGCTGGCGAGCCGATTTCACGGGTGTTGCAAAATTCAGCTTCGCTGCGGAATCGAGCAGGAGAATGACGCGGTCGAGTTCGCCTTCGCCGACCTTGCCGGTAAGAACGATGCGAAGGGGATGGAACATCGCGCGGCTGCGATACGGCGCCGATTCCTTCATGCCTTCGATGATTTTCTTGAAACGATCCGAGTCGATATCGCCGCCATCCAGAATGCGATTCGCGAGTTCCCGAATGACTTCGCGCGCCCCGGTGCGGGCGAGGACATCCTGGTTGACCCGATCGCACAGGACGGCCGCAGCATCGTACACAAAAATCGTCTCGAACAAAGCAGAGAATGCGGCGCGATCTGGAGCGTGAGGGCCGAGCAGCTCGGCGGCACGATTGAGCCAAGCATTGAGATCGGCTTCGTGTGTGCTTTCCACTTCAGCCGACAGCCAGCCACGCTCGCGTAAAATATCAGCCACATCATTTGCTGAAAAGGGATTCGCCGGGGCTACGGTCGAAATCCTGGTGCCGGCGGATTGATCGGAACACATGGCTTTCATCGATTCAGGCGCACGAACAGATGCTATGCTCTCAGCCTTCAATAGTAGCAATCGCGTGCGCGGCGATGGCTTCGCCCCGGCCAATTTCCCCGCAGCCCTCGTTCGTTTTAGCTTTTAGGCTGATTTGTTCGGGAGAAAGCCCCAGAGACTTTGCCAGCGCCTCGCGCATAGCCGGAAAATGTGGGACAAGTTTGGGGCGTTCGCAAATTACCACAGCGTCGAGGTGGTTGATGCGGAAGCTGCGCTCGTCCAACAGCCTGCGCGTGTGCTCGAGAAACATGAGGCTAGCGGCGCCCTGCCACTTCGGGTCGGTGTCGGGAAAGTGCGTGCCAATGTCACCCAGCGCCGCGGCGCCGAGTAGCGCGTCGCAAAGGGCATGGCTGAGCACGTCTCCGTCGGAGTGGCCGACAGATCCTTTGGGGGATGGAACTTCGATGCCGCCGATCATTAATTTTTTACCCTCGGCGAGACGGTGCAAATCGTAGGCTATTCCGCAACGGGTCATAGTTTCACTTGTTGTCTACCGCGAATCCGATTCATCGCGAAAATCCAGAAAACAACCAACAAAATAAGAGGGGCGTAATTAAGGATTGCGCCCGGTAGTTGAATCTTTCGCTTCGAAACCGTGAGTGAAACACCCTGTTTCTTCAGACGCTCGGTCACATCCGGGATCACTTCTTTTCGGAACCGTGGCGCGGTATCGTTTCGCGGGCGCTCGTAGCGTGCCCCTCATCCGACCAGTGTATTGCCCCATGAGAAGTTCTGCAGAAGCGACATTGTTTTTATCGACTTGCTGCATAAAATCCGAGTACTTCAGTTCGTCGCCTACTTGCCACGAGTCCATTTTCCAGAGCAAGGCGCCCAACGCGAGCATCAAGAGCCAAAAAATGACGGTGCGCCGAGTAGCACTGAGCTGGGGGGCGGTTCGCTCATCGGGCGCGAAAGCCATCACTCCCTAGCCTTTCGCTCCTGTTCAAGATAAAAGCGAGCGAGGTCCATATCGGCGGGGCGAGTGATTTTCAGATTGCGTTCCGATCCGAGCACAACAAATACATCACGCCCGAGCCTTTCCACAAGGGCTGCTTCGTCAGAACCGATGAAATCGTCCTGCTCAGCCTTACGAAAAGCATCTCGAAGAAGCGCGTAGGAGAAAACCTGCGGCGTTTGAGCGAGAACGATGCGTTCGCGCGGGATGGTAGCTGAAATCAAAGCCACGTCCTGCGGCAGGCTGGCGCGTTTCACCTCCTTTACCGTGTCGATCGCGGGAATGCCAAGAATGGCCGCCCCACGGTTGCGGGCCTCGCCAATGACCCGGCTGATTTGTTCAGGAGTCACAAAAGGCCGCACGGCATCGTGAACAAGAACGATCTCCGTGCTCGGATCCACCTGCGCCAAGGCGCTCGCAACCGACTGTTGGCGCGTGTCTCCCCCCTGGACCACGCGTGCGGGGCGGCCCAGTTGGGCTTTTGCAACCTTGTCCTGGACAGCAATGAGATCGCCACGTGTCGCGATGAAAAACTCGGTGATCTCAGCACAGGCGGCCAGGCGGCGCAACGTAAAAATCAACAAAGGCACGCCATCGAGTTCCAGAAACTGCTTGGGCAAATCCGAACCCATGCGCGTTCCCAGACCGGCAGCAGGAATGATGGCGGCAATTTGGCTCATGCGGGTTGATTAGTGTATCGCAGTCAAAGGGCCGGGGCGAACGAACTTCAAGAACGGCCGGTTTCCGGGTAGAGCGATCTCGGCGAACGGTCGGGAATTTCCGTCGGCCTGCTGCCGGAAGCAGATTCAGCAGCGATGGCCGAACGAGCTTGTTCACCGCGCTCGTCGTAGCGGCCGAAAATCATCTTGCCCGCAGTGGTCTGGTGCACGGAGGTCACGTTGATATCGATAGTTTTGTTGATCATCTTGCGCGCGCCGTCCACAACCACCATGGTGCCGTCATCCAGGTAAGCCACACCCTGGTTATATTCCTTACCTTCTCGCAAGATAAAAACCCGCATGGCCTCGCCCGGCAAGACGACCGGCTTTAGCGCATTCGCAAGTTGATTCACGTTCATGATTTCGATGCCCTGCAGAGTGGCCACTTTGTTCAAATTGAAATCGTTGGTCACGATCTTCGCGTCGTAGCGTTTAGCCAGCTCGATGAGTTTCAGGTCCACTTCGGCGATATGCGCGAAATCGTCTTCGGCGATCTGCACATCCAGATGCGGCATTTTCTGAATGCGCTGCAGAACCTCCAGCCCGCGACGGCCTCGTTGGCGCTTTAAGGGGTCGGCGGAATCAGCGACCAGTTGTAGCTCGTGAAGCACGAACTGAGGAATGACCACGCTGCCGTCAAGAAAAAGAGCGTCGGCGATATCGGCCACGCGGCCATCGATGATGACGCTGGTGTCGAGGACCTTTACGGAGTGCTTGGCGTTGCGCTCGCTTCCGAAAACGCCGCCGAAAGCTTGCAAGTTGAGCATGTCACCTTTGTTTGCACCAAGCACCAAGCCGATATAGGTCATGACCAAATAGATCACCAGGCTAAAAAAAGAACGAGTGCTTTCCGGCATGATGGTGTGGGAGAGAATCAGTGAACTCAGGTAGGCGCCCAAAATTCCGAGGATAGAACCGACGACCGCTCCGATAAGGCGGCGGAGGCTGGCCCGGCGCAAACGCACCTCAAAAAGAATTACGCCCACAGCAAACAGAAAGCCGGCGATCGCGCCCAGTTCCTTGGAAAGACTGAAGGGCCGAAAGTGATACCCGGCGACAACGCAGCATGCAGTGAAAATGATGCGGAAACCGAGCATGTCCCAGAAAGATCCAGCCTGGGAAGATTGGCCCGGGCGGGAGAAAGACGCCGGCTTAGTTGCGGTACTGTCGGGAGTATTCGTGCCTGGGATTCGAACGGGAACGTTAGGAGTCCGTTGCATCGTTGCACCTATCACTATGAAACGTATGAGCGTCTATGAATGTCGATCATTGCTCGGCTTGCCGCTGAATCTGCGCTTCCGGCATTATGAGGAAATCGCAGCCGGTATGGATAGACTGATACATACAGCAATATAAGGGAAAGATGGGAACTAGTATAGCACCGGGCCGTCGGTTTCCGAGCCGAAGGCCCCACCAGCAGGTCGCTGTTGGCGGATGCGGGAGAACGTGGATTCAGAGGTAGTAGCGCGGGACGCGCCGGCCGAGCGCACACAGAAGATCGGAGGTGACTGTGCCGATTTCGCGGGCAATATCGGAGACCACCATCGAATCAGAGCCGTCTTTGCCGTAGATAGTGACGATGTCGCCGAGGGCGACGTTAGGCACGTCGGTAACGTCAAGGGTGGTCAAATCCATGGAAATGGTGCCCACCAGCGGAACACGGCGGCCTCGTACCAAGGCGCAGCCGCGGTTCGTGCGCTGTCGGGAAATGCCATCCGCGTAGCCCGCGTTTATGACGGCTATGCGCGAAGGCCGTTCCGTGACGAAGCGAGCAGAATAGCCGACTCCTTGGCCGGCGGGCAGATCGCGCAGGGTGATGATTCTGGCGCGCATCGATAGGCTGGGCTCGATGGGCAAGCGATCGCGCACTTCTTGCCCTTTGTGCGGCGGATCAAAAGACTGGTAATAGCCGTAGAGGATCGCGCCGGGGCGAACCATGGCCGCATACGTGCTAGGACGCGCACAAATCGCGCCGCTATTGGCCAAGTGGACGATTCCTGGCGAAACGCCCAATTCGCGCATGTGGTTGAGGCACTGATTGAACCGCGCCTCCTGTTCGTCGGTCTGGCGCGCGCTGAAATCCTCCGCGGATGCGAAGTGAGTAAACGTGCCTTCGAGACGGATATGACGGCAGTCGGCGAGAATCCTCGCGAAAGAGTCGATTTCGCAGGGCGAGATGCCAAGCCGGTTCATGCCGGTATTGATCTTCAGATGGAAAGGAACCGGAGACTTTTTGTCGCGCACGGATTTGGCGGCGCGCTCAAGATCGCGCACGTCTTGAAGGCGCATGACGGTTGGTGTGAGGCCGTTCTGAATCAGACGCTTCTCTTCGCCGGGCCAGAAGCCGGTAAGCACCAGAATGCGCTTTTTGATATCTGCTTCGCGAAGCTCTACGCCTTCGTTGGCGCACGTGACGCCAAACCAGTCCACGCCGGCCTTCTGCAACGCTTTTGAAATGGGCACGGCGCCCAAACCATACGCGTTCGACTTCACCACGGCGAGAATTTTCGGCTTGGGCCCAATGTGACGGCGAATCACTTTCAGATTCTTCAGGATCGCCTGAACAGAAATTTCCGCCCAGACCGGGCGGCCTCCGACATGGATTGGTTTGGGCATGTTCTCGTAGAATGCCAGACAATTCCTTTCCGGGGCGACCAAAAATCGAGAGATCGCTTGGTTCGCACCGTTTGGGTAAACATGACCAATAGTGCAGGTGACTGACCGCTTCGGCAGGATTGTAAAAGGCCTGAAATCAAGCTGACGTCAAAACGGTTCGGCTTGAAAGCCTTTCATTCCGTGGCTGGCTTTCCACGCATGTGAAGGAGAGACACAAGGGAGACACATAATGGATCAGCGAACCGAAATATCTGGAAATCAGCGCGATACGCGGAAGATTCCGTACCAGTTGCCACAGCCATTCGGGATGCGCCCGGACATACTGATGGCCAACGCATTGGCCTTATCAGAAAGCGAAGAGTTGTGGGTGCCGCAGGGCGAGGGCGTGTGGTTCAAGCCGCTACTGCTGAATGTCAGCGAAGGCTACTACGTCAATTTGCTGCGCGTGAAGGCGTCGGGTGTGCTATCGCGCCATCGCCATTCCGGGCCGGTCCACGCCTTTACGCTTCGCGGTGGATGGCATTACTTGGAGCATGATTGGATAGCCACAGAAGGAAGCTACGCCTTCGAGCCGCCGGGCGAGACGCACACGCTGGTGATTCCCGAAGATGTGCCGGAAATGGTCACGCTGTTTCATGTGACCGGCGGATACGTGTACGTGGATCCCCAAGGCGTGGCGCTTGGCTACGAGGACGTATTCACAAAGCTAGAGAAAGCAAGAAAGCATTTTGAAGCTATCGGCAAGGGTGCCGATTTTCTGTCGCGTTACGTGCGCTAAATACAGGAGGTCCCACGGAAGATTATTCGTCGCCCATTGTTGTCCAGGCATCCGGTGCCGCTTCTTCGAAGCGCGTGTGCCGGCCGAGAAAAACAAAGTTCAGCGTGCCCGTTGGACCGTTGCGCTGCTTGGCAATAATCAGCTCGGATTTGGCACGGTCCTCTTCGGGAAGATCCGTCTTGTAAAAATTCGGTCGATTAATGAACATCACCACGTCCGCATCCTGTTCGATAGCGCCCGACTCGCGCAGGTCGGCCAGCTGCGGCTTGCGGTCTTCGCGTTCAGGAGCGCGCGTAAGCTGGCTCAGGACCATAATCGGTACCTTGAGTTCCTTTGCCAAACCTTTCAGCGCGCGCGACATCCCCGAAACTTCTTCCTGGCGATTGCTTTGGCGGCCGGTGTTGGTGGGAACAGCGAGCTGCAGGTAGTCGACGATAATCAGCGACAAGCCGCGGTCGCGGATCAGCCGCCGTGCCTTCGCGCCCATTTCCAGCACGGTGGAAGAAGCGGAATCGTCGATCCAGATGGGCGCTTCGCCCAGGCTGGCGAGCGTGGAAGTGACCTTGCTCCAATCATCGCGATTCATGTGTCCGGTGCGGAACTTGTGAGCGTCCACGCGCGCTTCTGACGCGAGCAGGCGCAATAGCAGCGACTCCTTGGACATCTCCAGGCTGAAGATCGCCACCGGCTGCTTCTGTCGCAGCGCAACATTGCCGGCAATGTTCAAAGCGAGTGCAGTTTTGCCCATGGAGGGGCGGGCGGCAAGAATGATTAGCTCTGACGGCTGCAGCCCCGCGGTTTCGTTGTCGAGCCCGGGATAGCCGGTCGCCAGGCCGGTAATGCGACGGCCTTCGCTGAAGATCTTTTCGAGGCGTTCGAAGCCATCCTTGACCAGATCCTTGATGCCGATCAGCCCGGCGCGCACGCGATCTTCGGCAATCTGGAAAATAGCCGATTCGGCGCGGTCGAGAATCACGTCCGCATCATCCCCTGCGGCGAGGGCCTGCTCCTGAATGGCGGCAGCGGAGTAGATCAGGCTGCGCAGAACCGCTTTTTCTTTCACGATGCGCGCGTAGTGCTCCACATTGGTGACGCGCGGAAGGCCATCCGCAAGCTGCGAAAGATACGGGATGCCGCCGGCAGCTTCGAGGCGTCCGCTGCGGCTCAGATCCTCCATCAAAGTGATGGTATCGATGCCGTGGCGCTTCTCGCCGAGCGCGACCATGCATTCGAAAATGTGCCGGTGCTGCGAAAGGAAGAAATCCTCGGAGCGCAGGCGCTCGACGGCAGTGTTCAGCGCGTGATTATCCAGCAAAACTGCGCCCAGAATGCTGCGTTCGGCTTCGATATTGTGCGGAAGAGGACGTTCGATGCTGACGTCGCTGGTAGCCATTTAACTGTTCGCTTTATTTTCGCCTAAGATATTCTCGAGTGCAAGAGCGGCAATTTGGGAGGGTAAATTGGCTCTCCGGCAGAATTATTTTCAGCTTTTTAAGTTTGCGCGAAGTGCATTGTGGGGAACCGTGGCGAGCGAAGCAAGAAATGAATTTTAAAATCTGCGTGTGGAAATCACCGGGTGTGTGCAAAACAAAAAGAAGGGCGCCAGGAACGGCGCCCTTGTTAGAAACCTAGAAACATGCGGAGAAGAATTCTTACGATTCCTTGCGGACAGTCACTTTTATGGTCGCGCTGACTTCCCGGTGCAACTTCACCGGAACGTCGTATTCGCCCACAGTTTTGATGGGATCGGCCAGCACAATTTTCCTTTTGTCGATGGTGAAACCCTTGGCGGCAAGCGCTTCAGCAATATCAGCCGAAGTGACCGAACCGAAGAGCTGATCGCTCTCACCTGCCTTGCGAGACAGTTCGACGGAAACGTTGGCGAGCAGCCCGGCCAACGTAAAGGCGGCTTCCTTCTCAGTGGCTTCTTTCTTGGCAAACGCCGCGCGCATCTTTTCGAGGCGCTTCATATTGCCGGCGTTGGCTTCCAGGCCGAGCTTGCGTGGAAGCAGATAATTGCGGGCATAGCCCTCGGCAACGTCGACCAACTGGCCGCGCGTGCCGAGTTTTTCTACATCTTCCTGAAGAATAATCTGCATTTTGCTGTCCTCAACTTTTCTTGGAGATCGCTGATTAATGGTCGCTGATTTAGAGTTCCGCGGCGAAAGGCAGCAGTGCGATATTCTGCGCCCGCTTGATGGCCACGGTGAGCCAGCGCTGATGACGGGCACAAGTGCCAGTCATACGGCGCGGAAGAATCTTGCCGCGCTCCTGGATGAAGGAGCCGAGCACATCAGACTTTTTGTAGTCGATGTAATCGACCTTGTCGACGCAGAAGCGGCATACTTTCTTTTTGCGCACGAAGCTGCGCTTGCCTCGCTTGGCCGGTCCGCCGGGACGCCCGCCCTGTGGACGAGGACCACCCGAGCCCATAGGTGGGCCGGAATGTCCTGGAGCAGCGGGTGGCGCGGATGCCGTTGCTGATGGAGCGGATGGAGCCGGCGCGGATGGCGCCGCAGGCGCGGGTTGTTGCTGCTGTGGTGCTTGTTCGTCTGCCATTTCAATCTCTCCTTACTGGGATGCCTGGGCGGCTTGTTCGCCACCCGGTGCCGGCGCGGCGGCCGGTGCGGTTTTGCGCGGACGGCGGGCAGCCCGGCGTTCGCGATGCTTCTTTAGTTTCTCCTGACGCTTAAGCTCTTCGTCAACGCGGATGGTCATATACTTGATAACCGCGTCGGAAACTTTGAGGCGGCGTTCCAGTTCCTTCACCACTTCGCCGTGGCTCGAACGCAGGTCCATGAAAACGTAAAACCCTTCGCGCAGGCGGCTGACGCGGTAGGCCATGCGCTTGCGGCCCCACTTGTCGGTTTTCTCGATGCGCCCGCCCTTCTCGGTAGCGGTGTGCTCGAGCGTGGAAATAATTTTGTCGATGTCCGCCTCGGGAGTATCGGGCCGGCAGATAAAAATCAGATCGTACTGGCGTTCTTCCATTTTTCCTCTGTTTCTTGCCGTTTACCGGCACTGCAAGTTCTAATTCGAAGCTTCCTCCGAAGGCGGCGCCTTGCGATTGAACCGGTTCATCGCTTTGCTGATGCCTTCGCCCAGGGTCGTTTCTACTGCGTCTACTGCATCGGCCACAACTTGCGCGGCGGATTCGCGCTCCGCTTTGTTCATGGTATGGAGCACATAGTCACGAAGGTCGCCCCATACTTTTTCCGGTCCCACGCCCAACCGAATGCGAATAAATTCCTGTGTGCCGACCGAGCTGATAATCGACTTCAGCCCGTTGTGCGTTCCCGCCGAGCCACGCTCGCGAATCCGCAGAGTGCCCCAGGGCAAATCCACGTCGTCGACCAGCACAATCATTTCCGCCGGATCGGCCTCGTACTTTTCCAGCAGCATTCGCACCGAAACGCCGCTCAGGTTCATGTACGTTTGCGGCTTGGCAAGAATCACTTCCTCGCCAGCCACCGTGCCGCGCCCGATGTGGGCCTTGCATTCAGGCCGTGTTACGCGGATCGAAGCTCGTTCCGCCAAGGCATCGATGGCCTGAAAACCAATGTTGTGCGGCGTCCAGTCGTAATCCGCGCCAGGATTGCCGAGCCCCACGATCAATCGCATGTATCACGGCCCATGACGGCGGACTCGGCGGTTTCGTATAACGCAGCAGTGGTCGATAACCATCACGGCCGCGACGAGCGAAACTACTTCTTCTTCTCCGCAGCCTTGGGAGCAGCCGCTTCGGCTTCTCCCTCGCCCTCTTCTTCCTTCTTGCCCTTCTTGATGACTTCGGGCTCGGCCGGAGCGGTTTCGGCAGCCACCGCAGCTTCCGCAGCGGGCTCTTCTTCCTTCTTGAGCGTCACCACGTGCGCGATTACACGCAGCGGATCGGTGACCAGTTTCATCTTTTCCGCAATGAGTGGAACGTCGCCGGCGCGAAGCTGATGGCCGATCATCAATCCCGAAATATCCACCTTAAATTCCTCCGGAATGTCGGAGGGAAGGCACTCGATCTCCACCTCGCGCGTAACCATTTCGAAGATGCCGCCCTGCAACTTCACACCTTGAGGCTCGCCGAAGGTGTGCACCGGCACGCGCACGCGCATGCGCACGTCCATGGCGATGCGCAGCATATCCACGTGCAGCAGCGAGCCACTGAGAGGATCGACTTGCCAATCCTTCATCATGGCCTTTTCTTCGGTGCCCTCCGCTACGCGCACGTTAAAAATTGTGTTATGGCCGGTTTCGGAGCGCAGGATCTTGGCCACCTGCTTCGCGTTTACCGACAGCGCCATGGAATCCTTCTTGCCGCCATAGAGGACCGCGGGAACCATGCCGGTCTTGCGAGTGCGGCGCGCGGCGTTCTTGCCGCGTTCCTCGCGTATTTTCCCTTCGACTGTAAATGTTTCCATCTTTCCTTCTCCTTCGGTGTTGCTAATCTTGGTTACAACAAAATCGTCAGATGAAGAGCTCGCTGATGGAGGTCTCCTCGTGAATCGACTGAATGCCGCGCGCCAGAAGCTCTGCAACACTCAACACGGTAATCTTCGGCAACTTCTTCGCTTCCGCGTTCAGCGGAACCGAATCGGTTACCACAACTTCTTCGATCTCCGAGTTCATGATGCGCTCGGACGCCGGCCCGGACAAAATCGGATGCGTGCAAGCGGCAAAAACCTTGGTGGCGCCGTGCTCCATCAGCGCCTCAGCGGTTTTTACCAGCGTGCCGGCGGTATCGATAATGTCGTCGATTACCAGCGCCGGACGCCCGGCCACGTCTCCGATGAGGTGCATTACCTCGCTGACATTCACGTCGATGCGGCGCTTGTCCACGATGGCCAGCGGCGCATCGATGCGCTTGGCGAAAAGCCGTGCGCGCTCCACGCCGCCCGCATCGGGTGAAACCACGGTGATCGGACCGAGGTTCTTCTTCTTGAAATATTCAACCAACACCGGAGCGGCGTACAAGTGATCTACGGGAATGTTGAAATAACCCTGAATCTGCGGCGCGTGCAAATCGAGCGAAAGCACGCGACTCGAGCCGGCGGTTTCCAGCAAATCGGCGACAAGCTTGGCGGAAATCGCGACGCGCGGACGGTCCTTGCGGTCCTGGCGCGCGTACGGGTAGTACGGAATCACCGGCGTAATGCGCCACGCGGACGCTCTCTTGAACGCATCGATCATCAGCAGCAATTGCATCAGGTGGTGGTCCACCGGATTCGAACAGGGCTGCACGACAAATACGTCGGCTCCGCGCACGTTTTCGAGAATCTGATAACGCGTCTCGCCGTCGGAAAATTTGCCGTGCTCGGCTCTGCCGCGCGGCACGCCGAGATAGCTGCAGATCGCGTCCGCCAGAGACGAATTCGCGGTTCCGCAAAAAACCTTGAATTTGCCGTCGCCCAAAGATTTACCTCAAGTGGTGACACGCCACCCTAAAGCGTGGCCGTACCTTTCTCTGGAAAGGGTCTCCGCGAAGAAAACCGAATCTTCTGGGAACGCCCGAGCGGCTCGGCGCGCCTGCGCTGGGTTTTGGAATACTCCGAACACCGCCGACCCGCTACCCGCCAGCGCGGCATCTGCGGCTCCTCGCTTGAGCAACGCGGCCCGGATTTCTCCGAGACGCGGATGGCGATCAAAGACGGGCTTCTCGAAGTCATTCGAGAGCGCGCCTGACCGGCTCCAGCACAGAGCGCAGAACCCCCAGATGTTAGGGGGTTTGGGGCGATTTGTCAATTCCTGCGAGACCCACTGATACGCTTCCCTGGTGCTGACGCCGATGTCTTTGGGCGAAATCACCAAGATGGTGCGCTTCGGAGCGTCCGGCAGAGGATAGATTTCGTCTCCGCGATTCACTGCGACAGCACGGCCACCGAAGAGAAAAAAGGGCACGTCGGCGCCGAGACTTGCGGCTATTTCCACTAGGCGTGCAAGCGGCAATTCCTTTTTTGTAAGTCGTAACGCGCCGATAAGTGCCGCGGCCGCGTCGCTGGAACCTCCACCCAGCCCGCGAGCCACAGGAATGCGCTTTTCAAGATACGCACGCATCCCGCCGCGAAGCCCGGTCTCGGCTCGAAACGAGTCCAGCGCGCGATACACGAGATTCTCAGGCCCGGAGGGAAGTCCGGGATCATTCGTTTCCAGAACAAGGTCCTTAGAGGACGTTTGAGACAAAGTTAGCGTGTCGTGCAGCGAGATCGTTTGGAATACGGTCCGGAGCTCGTGATAGCCGTCCGGCCGCTTTCCCAGAACGTGCAGACGTAGATTTATCTTCGCAAACGCCGGAAGGCGTACCGATTTTTTCATGCAGGAGAGATTACTGCGGCTTCACCGCATCCGGATTGGATTTCTGCGCGAGGCGCTTCTTTAACGTCTTCAGTTGGGCGTCAATCTCGTTGACTTTGTCCTGCTCGTAATCGGCAGGAAGAGCTTTTTGCCACTGGCTGAGGGATTGCTCGAACAGCTCCGCGGCGCGATCGGTGCGTCCCATCTTCAGGTAAACGTCTCCAAGATGGCTGAGAATGGTGGGATCCGTTCCTTCACGGCCGACTGCTTTCTCGAGATATTCCTGCGCCTCGGGCAGTTTATTCTGCTTGTAATAAGCCCAACCGAGGCTGTCGAGATAGGCGCCATTATTGGGATCCTGATCCACGGCATGCTGAATGTAGGACGTTGCTTCGTCGAGACGTACACCGCGGTTTGCCAGCATGTAGCCGTAGTAGTTCAACACAGGGGCGTTGTTGGGATTCACGTCGAGCACTTTTTTGAACTGCTGCTCGGCCAATTCGTATTTCTTCTGGCGCTCGTAAATGGCTCCAAGCATGTACCAGGCGGATTCCTTTTCGCCAGGCTGTTTGGCGATTTGCTCGGCCTTCTGCGCGGATTGTTCGGCTTCGGCGAATTGCTTTCCGCGCTCCTGAACCTGGGCGATGTCGATATAAATTTCCTGGTCGCTCTCGTTTCCCTGCAGTAACCCTTCGAGGAGTTTCGTGCCTTCGGTTGCCTGAGATTTTTCGCCGTAAAGCAGAGCGAGAGAAACGGTTATTCCGGGATCCTTTGGCGAAGCATCCAGGGCCTTTTTCGCCTCTGAAATCGCGGCATCCACTTGGTGGCTATCGCGATAGGTGTCTATCAACAGAAGCTGCGCGCGCTTTTGTGAATCCGGTCCGAGCTTCTCCATGTCGCGATACGTCTGCACGGCCTCGGGGTATTTGCGCTGTTCACGATACGCATGGCCCAGTTGCTCATACAGAATCGCCAGTGCGTTGGAATTGTCATCGCTGGTCGCCTGGCTCTTGATGCCGGCGATCGCGTCCGTGAGCACTTTTACCGCATCGTCGTAGCGCCCTTGATCCTCATAAAGTAGCGCTTCGTTGTAGAGAACCTCGAGGCTGCCGGGAGAAAGCTGCTTGGCTTTCAGGATACTGGCTTCGGCGTCGGCAAACTTGCCGAGCCTGCGATCGAGTTGCGCCATGCGCAGATAGTTTTCCGCGGTGCCGGGCTCGAGCTGCGAAAGCTTGGTGTATTGCTCGAGAGCTTGAGCGAACTTGTCTTGTGAAAGCAACGCCTGCGCCAAGCCGTGACGATGACCCGGATCGTCGGGATCACTATCCACCGCCTTTTGGTAGGCCTCTTCCGCCTTCGCGTAATTTTTTTGCTGCGAATACGCATCTCCCAGCAAGTCATAGACATCAGGTGAGGACGAATCATCCGCGGCTTTTTCGAGCAGGTCGATGGCGTCCTGCGAGCGGCCTTCGTCGACTAAAAGCTGGCTGAGCTGCTCAAGAGCGGGTCCGTTGTCGGAATCATGCTGCAATACGCCTCGAAGAACTTTTTCCGCGTCGTCATGGCGGTTCTCGAAGCGATAAAGCCGCGCAAGCCACAAAGCTGAAAAAGCGTCGTCCGGCTGAATTTTGAGGATCGCCTGAAACTGTTCGATCGCGCGCGCCAGGTTTTCCTGCTGGTTGGCGCCCGCGTTCGTATCGCCCAAGGTGCGGACGTAAATCCGGGCCAGTAGGCGGCGCGCAGGGACGTTGTCGGGATCAAGCTTGACGACCTGTTGAGCTTCGGCGACTGCATCACGAATGCGCTGAGACTTCGCATACATCTCAGCCAGCCGCTCCATGATAGTGGGCGAGTCTGGCGCGGCGTCGAGCGCTTTCTTATACGCGTCGATGGCCTGAGCGGCCATGTCAGGATTGTTCGTCAGCTCATACTGTTGCTCGTCGAGATGGCCAGTAGTGAAGTAATAATAGGCATCGCCGGAGTTGTTTGCGGCGGATTTCGAATCGCTGGGTTGAGCTTGATTCGCGGTGTTCGTCTGCGGAAGCGCCGCAGCCGAGGCTCCGCCAGCCCAAAATAGCGTGGCCAAGATCGCGGAGTTAATGGCTAATTTCATGCGATAGACGCTTTCACCATTATGGTACAGCGTACAGGAGGCGTCAAAGTTTTCCGGGCCTGGGTTATCCTACGCGCACTTGTGATTTTTGACGCGCCGCAGTGCAGTTCGGATGCACACTATCCAATAATAGCGGGATCGTGTCTAATAGATGTTCCGTGCCGGTTGCAGTGCGCGTGCCAATCCCATGAAACGAATTCAGTTAAACGGAATGATCTGCTGCGCTCTGCTCGCATGTGTGGCCTGCGCGGCGTCATGGACCGAGCCGGCAAAGGCTCAGAATGCTCCGGCCAACACCGCAAAACCATCTCTCTCCGACTTCGCCTGGCTGGAAGGAAAATGGGAGGGAAATTGGGGCCCTCGCCTAGCCGAGCAAGTCTGGCTCAGCCCGAAGGGGGGCGAACTTCCGGGATTGTTTCGCGTGGTGGAAAACGACAAGCCCCTCGTGCTGGAACTTTTCTCCATCATCGAAAGTTCCGACGGGATCGAAATGCGTATCCGCCATTTCACTCCGTCGCTTGCGCCCTGGGAGCAATCCGCCATCGCGATTTTGCGTCTCACGAACATGGAAGCAGCCAACGCGATTTTCGAGAACGCTTCAGGCGGCCAGCCCAGCAGGCAAACGCTGATCCGTGTCGATGCCGACACCTACACTGCGCGCACCGAAATTTCCCAGGGTGCTGACAACAAGCAAGTAACCGAAATTCGCTTCCACCGCGTGAAACCCCCGGCAGAAATCGCCGCGCCGCAAAAGAAAAAAAAGCACTAGACGTTATGCGTGCGGTTAGTGCAGGAAGTGCCGCACGCCCGTAAAGACCATGGCCATGCCCAGCTTGTTGGCAGCGGCGATCACGTCGGCGTCCCGAACCGATCCGCCCGGCTGAATCACCGCGGTAGCGCCAGCCTCGCCCGCAGCTTCCACACCGTCTGGAAAAGGGAAAAACGCGTCGGATGCAACTACGGTTTTGCCCAACGCTAGTCCCGCCGTTTCCGCCTTCATCACCGCCAGCTTCACCGAATCGACCCGGCTCATCTGCCCCGCGCCAATTCCCACCGTATATCCATCGTGCGCGAAGACAATGGCATTCGATTTCACGTGCTTGCAAACTTTCCAACCAAAAAGCAAAGCTCGCATCTCGGCTTCAGCAGGCTGTCGCTCCGATACAACTTTCAGTTCGCTTTCGCTGAGAACGTAGCGATCGGCCTCCTGCACCAGAACGCCCCCCGAAATGCGCTTCAGCTCAAGCTCCACGACAGGCGTTTCCGCCGGCATCCGCAGCAAACGCAGATTCTTTTTCGACGCAAACTTCTCCAGCGCTGCCGGCTCGTATCCCGGCGCGACAATACATTCCACGAACAGCTTGCTCACTTCCTCGGCCGTTGCTCTGTCGAGCGGTTTGTTAAACGCCATCACGCCGCCGAAAGCGGAAACGGGATCACACGCCAGCGCGCGCACATACGCTTCGCGCAAGTTTTCCTGCTCGGCGGCGCCGCAAGGGTTGTTGTGCTTGATGATGGCGACACCTGGAAGTTTGAATTCCGAAGCCAGTCCCCAAGCAGCATTCAGGTCGACAAGATTGTTGTAAGAAAGCTCCTTGCCCTGCAATTGCGCGGCTCCCGCAAGGCCTGCAGCCGGTCGCCCCGCCGGAATATAAAGCGCCGCAGCTTGGTGTGGATTCTCGCCGTAACGCATCGGCTGGCGTCGTTCGAGATCAACGTGAATGCGCCGGGGTAACTTCTCAAGCTTGCCGATGGCGACTTCCCCGTTTGCGGCGAGGCGTTCCAGTTCGGTGGCGATTTCGCCGTCGTAGCGCGCGGTGCGAGCATAGGCTTTACGCGCCAGCTCAAGGCGCGTCACCAAAGACAGCTCGCGAGAGTCACGCAGTTCCGCCGAGATTTCCGGATAATCCGCAGGATCGGTAACCACGCCCACGCTTTGGAAATTCTTCGCAGCCGAACGAACCATGGCGGGCCCGCCGATGTCAATATTTTCTATAAGTTCTTCGGCGGTAACTCCCGGCTTCGCCGCCGTGACAGAAAAAGGATAGAGATTCACCACCACCAAATCGATAGGAGCGATGCCATGTTCGGCTGTTGTCGCGCGATCCTCAGCTTTCGCGCGCTGGAACAGAATTCCGCCGTGAACTTTTGGATGCAGCGTTTTCACCCGGCCGCCAAACATTTCCGGCCAGCCCGTCAAATCTGATACGTCGCGCACTGTAATTCCCGATTCGCGCAAAAGCTTCGCCGTTCCGCCCGTTGAAACGATCTCCACTCCAAGACCTGAGAGACTCCGCGCAAAATCAACTAAACCCGTTTTGTCATAGACACTGATGAGCGCTCGCTCGATTGGCAATGCGATTCCTCCATCGCTAAAATTTCCGGGGCTAGTGTAAGCGTTTATGGTCGATTGCGAAAGTTGGCGCCACGGGAACTTCGTACGACCCAACGGCTGCCTCTATGCAATGGCAACAGGAAAGACAACGAGCGGATTTGCTTTGACGCCCATCCGCGCCACCCCGTATAATGGTGGTTTCCCAATTCAGGTTGGAGGCAGCATGTACGCCGTAATTCGCAGTGGAGGCAAGCAGTACCGGGTCGAGCCGGGCAAAACCGTTGAGGTCGAGCGGCTCGAAGGAAAAGTGGGCGGCGCGGTGACGTTCGATAGCGTCGTCGCGGTCCGCACGGACGAAAACAAGGTTCTGGGCGGCGATCACGCTGCCAAGGCCAAAGTGACCGGCAAGATCGTGCGTCATCTCCGCGGTCCAAAGCTCAAGACGCTGAAGTACAAGACGGGTGGCCAATATCAGATCCAGCGCGGCCACCGGCAAGGCTACACCGCCGTTGAAGTCGGCGAGATTCAACTTTCCTAGAGGCTTTTGAAATGGCACATAAAAAGGGCGGCGGTTCCTCAGTAAACGGGCGCGATTCGCACGGTCAAAGGCTGGGCGTGAAGCGTTTTGGCGGCCAGGTTGTGAACGGCGGCAGCATTTTGATCCGCCAGCGCGGCACGCGCTACAAGCCCGGAAAGAATGTGGGCCGGGCGAAAGACGATTCGCTTTTCGCGTTAATCGATGGAGTGGTTCGCTTCGAAGATCGGGGCGGCCGGGGCCGGTTTGTCAGCGTTCTCACCGCGGAAGAGGCTTCCGCCGCGCTGGAAAAGAAGTCCGCTGCATCCGCTGCGAATTGAATCTCCTGAAGGCGCTGCGCCCTCCCCAGGGCGTCGTGTTTCTTTGTTTTTCCCCGCGTTGATGCCATATGCGTGGATGGCGTATGCTCTTCCGCAGCAGCATTACATGGTCGAATAATGTTTGCCGACGAAGCAAAAATCAAGATTCAAGGCGGCGAGGGCGGCAACGGCTGCATGGCCTTCCGCCGCGAGAAATATGTGCCGCGAGGCGGCCCGTCCGGCGGGGACGGCGGCCATGGCGGCGACGTCTACCTCGAAGCGAATCCCAACGACAATACCTTGCTGCGTTACCGCTACAACCGCGAATTCACGGCCGACCGCGGACGGCATGGCGAAGGGTCGAAGTGCCACGGCCGCTCGGGTCACGATACGATTCTGCAGGTACCGGTCGGCACAGTCGTATACGACGCGGATTCCAATGAGCAGCTTTTCGACTTTACCGAGCCGGGTCAGCGGTTTCGCGCGGCGCGCGGCGGACGCGGCGGCCGTGGCAATGGCAACCCGCATTTCGTGCGGCCGTGGCATCAAGCGCCCACCGAGCACGAAGAAGGACGCCCGGGAGAAGAGCGTCATCTCCGGCTCGAATTGAAATTGCTGGCGGATGTGGGCCTGGTCGGATTTCCAAACGCGGGCAAATCGACGCTGATTTCGCGCATCTCCGCGGCGAAACCAAAGATCGCTGCCTATCCTTTCACCACGTTGGAACCCCACTTAGGCGTGGTTTCCGCCGATCCGGATGCCGCGCCTGGAAAAGGGCGCACGTTTGTGGTCGCCGATGTTCCCGGCTTGATTGAGGGAGCCCACGAAGGCGCCGGATTGGGCATTCGCTTTCTGAAGCACCTGGAGCGTACGCGGCTCATCGCGCATCTCGTGGATACGAGCGATGCAAACGATCGAGATCCCATCCGCGATTTTGAAATCATCGAGCACGAACTCGCGGCCTTCAGCCCCGCTCTGGCGGAAAAGCCCATGATCGTAGTGGCGACCAAGCTCGACGCGACCACCGACAGCGAACATCTCGAGGAACTCCGCAAGTTTGCTGAACGCCGAGGACTGGAATTTCACGCGGTTTCTTCCGCGTCGGGCGAAGGAATTGTAGAGTTGGTGCGAGCCATGGCAAACGCGCTCGATCGGCTGCCGAAGCCGCCAGCAGCCACTGAACCAGCCGAGTCGGTGGCAGATCCGCGCACGAGTTTTGACAACCAGACGGTCCTGAACGATGAAAATCCTTCGGCCATGCGATCTGGGGAAGATCATTGACGTCTCACGCCGGCCACAAGTCCTCCAGCGGTGTGCAGCGGCGTTCGGTGGCGCTTTTCGGCGGCACGTTTGACCCGGTTCACACCGGTCATATCGCCGTGGCTCAAGCCGCTCAGAAAAGATTCCATCTCGACGCGATCTATTTCATTCCCTCGGCGCGTCCACCTCATAAGGCCAAGCTTTCGTTAACGCCATTCGTGCATCGGTATGCGATGGTCGCCTTGGCCTGTGCCGACCATGCGAGTTTTGTTCCGTCCATCGCCGAAACGGAAATGGATGGAGCCACCCCGCGCGTTTATTACACCATCGACACTGTCCGGCGATTCCATCGCGATCACCCCAACGATCGTCTTTACTTCATCGTGGGCGCGGACCAGTTTTTGGAACTCCCCACTTGGAAAAACTACGAAGCGTTATTGGATAGCTGCGATTTCATCATTGCCAGCCGCCCCGGTTTCAAGCTCGATGCGCTGCGCCTGGTGATTCCGCCGGAAAAGTTGGCGCGGGAGACAGCTTCCAACGCGCAAACGATTTTATTGCGCAAGTCCGCTGTGCACTTGCTCACCACCGTTTCAAGTCACGTATCATCCACCGAAATTCGCGACCGGCTGGACGAACACAAAAGCATTCACGGGCTTGTGCCGGAGCGCGTGGAGGAATACATTCAAGGGCAGGCTCTGTACCGGTGACATCGAACTCTCTTCGCCCCGAAATCCGCTTGGCCGTCGAAGCCGCGCAAGATAAGCAGGCCGGCGACATCGTAGTTCTCAATCTCGAAGGCGCGGGCGCTTTCGCCGAATATTTCTTGCTGTGCTCCGGCCAAAGTCAGCCACAAATCAAAGCCATAGGCGAAGCCATCGAAGAACGCCTCGATCGTGAAGGAATCCATGTGGCGCACCGCGAAGGAAAAACGAGCGCGGAGTGGGTGCTGCTCGATTACGGCTACTTCGTTGCTCACATCTTTAGCGAGCGCGCGCGCGAATATTACGATCTGGAGCGGCTATGGCGCGAGGCCAAGCGCATCGACTTTCCCGCCCCCGGCAGGCCTCCTGAAGAACAAACGGATTCCGGACGAGATTCCACCTACCAGCAATGAACGCGGCAAGTAGCGTCTGGGTAGCGGCCGACCCTGCGTCGCTGCAGGTGCTTGAGACAGCGCAGCGCGTCGTAGACACCTCCACAAACGTTCTGATCACCGGCGAAACGGGCACAGGTAAAGACCAGCTCGCGCGCTGGATTCACGATCACGGCTCGCGGCACGATTTGCCATTTCTGAAGATCGATTGCGCCAGCCTGCCCGCTGAGCTTGTTGAATCGGAACTTTTCGGCCACGAACGCGGTGCCTTTACCGGTGCCGTAGCTCGAAAATTGGGACGTCTGGAAATGGCCGAGGGCGGCAGCGTGGTACTGGACGAAGTGGCCGCGCTTTCCCCCGCCATTCAAGCGAAATTGCTGCGAGTTCTTGACGAGCGCGTTTTCCAGCGCCTCGGCGGAACGGAAAACTTGCGGATGCAAGCCCGCGTTCTGGCGCTCACCAACACGGATTTGCAAAAGGCGGCCTCCACTGGCCGTTTCCGCGAAGACCTGTTCTTCCGGCTCAATGTACTGGCGATTATGGTGCCGCCTCTGCGGGAACGCCGCGCGGACATCGCACCCCTCGCTTCGCATTTTCTGGCGCGGTTGGCAGGCGTGCACGGGCGACCGGACGCAACTTTCGATCCTGCGGTCATCCGTCTTCTTGAAGAGCACGCTTGGCCCGGCAACGTCCGGGAACTGAAAAATGCCATTGAGCGCGCACTGATCTTCGCGAAAGGATCCGTCCTGCAGGCCGAAGATTTTGCGCAATTCGTGCACGCAAGCGGGAACGGACGCCACGCCACCGCGTCGCGTTCACTGGAAGACATCGAACGCGAGGCCATTCACGCCACGCTCGAGGAAACGCATTACAAGATCGGTCGCGCCGCTGAAATCCTGGGCATCAGCCGCAAGACGCTCCTCGAAAAGCGCAAACGTTACGGCCTTATCTAATCCGTCGCGCGGATATGGTAGCGGCGGGCTTTCAGGCCACCATCTTCGCAACCACCGCGTTGTTTACCGCCGACTCGCCATCCTCGCCGCCCGACCTGTCATCCCGACGCGCAGCGGTTCTCAGCGAGCGAGGGATCTCTCTTCGTGTGACAATTTCGACGCGCATTTACCTAAGGGCTTAAGCTCCTGAGGTACAAAGAATGAAAATACGAATCGTCGCCCTTGGCAAAACCCGCCGCGAAGAAGTGCGCGCGCTTTTCGACGATTACCTGCAGCGCATTCACCGATACGCCGAAGTCGAAGTGAACGAATTGCGCGAAGGAAGCGCCGCCGCCCTTCGCAAGCTTAAAATCGAGCCGAGCGCGGCCACCGTCCTGCTCGACGCAGGCGGCAAGCAATTCACTTCACTGCAATTCGCGCATTGGATCGGCGACTTGCGCGATAACGGAAGCCGCGAAGTTGTTTTTCTTTGTGGCGACGCCGAGGGATTTCCAGAAGAGTTGCGTAAGGCCACAAAACAAAAACTTTCGCTGTCGACTCTGACCATGCCGCATGAATTCGCGCGGGTTGTCCTGGCGGAGCAAATCTATCGCGCGTTTGCCATCCTCGCCGGACATCCCTACCCCAAATAGTCTGCTTGAAGTAACTTCGCAGGACGCACCGGGCGAGCGTGTCTTGACCTTTCTACCCATGGCAGCCACTATGGAAGTTCGCGCTTACGAGGCTAGGAATGCCGGAAGGAAAGGGATTATTGATCGTTTACACGGGGCCCGGCAAGGGCAAGACAACCTGCGCGCTCGGAACCGCATTTCGTGCTGTGGGGCAAGGCCTTTGCGTTTTGATGGTGCAGTTCATAAAAGGTTCCTGGCACTACGGCGAACTGGACGCGGCAAAAATGCTGGGTGACGACAAATTCGAGATTCGCCCGATGGGCCGCGGCTTTGTAAAAGTAGGCGGCGCCGATACCGATCCCGAAGACGTGCGTCTCTGCGAACAGGCCTGGGAATTCGGCCGGGAGCAGATTTACAGTGAGAAATACGATCTCGTGGTGCTTGATGAAATCAATTACGTGATCAGCTACAAGATGCTTGACCCAGAAATGATCGTGGAAGCCTTGGTGAAACGGCCCGAGCGCATCCACGTGATTTGCACCGGGCGCAATGCGCACCCCAAGCTGGTGGAAGCAGCGGACCTCGTCACCGAAATGCGAGAAGTGAAGCACCCTTACACGAAAGGTATTCTCGCGCAGCGCGGGATCGACTACTGACATGGCCTGGTTTAAACGCGAAAAAAAGCCCATTGAAAATCCGACTCCGGTCGACGAAAGGCGTGTGCGCACCGAGGGACTCTGGACCAAGTGCAATTCTTGCCGCGCCATCATCTGGAAGAAGGACATCGAAGACAACTGGGAAGTCTGCCCGAAATGCGATCAACATTTTCGTTTGGGTTCGCGGCGGCGGCTGGAACTGCTCCTCGATGATGCCAATTGGATCGAGCATGACGCCGAACTTGCATCGAGTGACCCTCTGCATTTCGCCGACACCAGAGAATACGCAACACGCTTGAAGGAAGCGCAGCAAAAACTGGGTATGAAGGACGCGATTCTTACCGCCGAAGGAACCCTGAATGGCCGCGGCGTAATCTGCTGTTCCATGGAGTTTGGATTCATCGGCGGCTCGATGGGAGCGGTGGTTGGCGAAAAAGTTGCGCGTGCAATCGAGCGCTCGCTGGCGCAGAAGCTCCCGTTAATCGTCATATCGTGCTCGGGCGGAGCTCGAATGATGGAAGGAACTGTGAGCTTGATGCAATTGGCCAAGGTTTCCGCAGCTCTCGCGCGACTCGACGATGCAAGAATCCCGTATATCTCTGTGCTTACCGATCCGACCACCGGCGGTGTTACGGCCAGTTTCGCCATGCTGGGCGACTTGAACATTGCCGAGCCGGGCGCGCTCATCGGTTTCGCCGGCCCGCGCGTGATCGAGCAGACCATCCGGCAGAAGCTTCCCGAGGGCTTCCAAACCGCCGAATTTCTGCTGGAGCACGGTTTTCTCGATGCGGTGGTTTCACGCAAAGAGATGAAGGGCTATATCGCGCGTTCGCTCGATTTCTTCCTGCAACCGTCATGAACCCCCTCCTATGAATTACGAACAGTCCGTACGCTCGCTGTATGCGCTCGGGCGGGAACTTGGCGCTCCCCGCCAGGCGCGTTTGCAGAAATTCGGCTTGGACAATATCTCCATCCTTGCCGCGCACCTCGGAAACCCACAGCTTTCCATACCGTGCATTCACATCGCTGGCACCAATGGCAAAGGCTCAACCGCGGCGATGCTGGAATCGATTCTGCGAACAAGTGGATTGCGTACTGGACTGTATACATCGCCCCATCTGGAAACCATCAACGAACGCATTCGCATCAACGGCGAAAACATTTCTGACGCGGAATTCGCGGATATCTGGACGCGGATAGCGGCTGCGATCGAGCGCTTGATGGCCTCGGGCGCCCTCGCAAGCCATCCCACGTTTTTCGAGTGCGTCACCGCTATCGCGTTCGTGGCGTTCGCGGAACGAGGCGTTGAGTTCGCCGTCTACGAAGTGGGCATGGGTGGCCGCTGGGACGCTACCAATATCGTTCAACCTGAAATTGGCGTGATTACCCAGATTGACTTCGATCACGAGAATTTCCTGGGACATTCCATCGAGGAAATTGCCGGCGAAAAAGCTGGGATCATCAAGTCCGGCATGCGGATCGTGAGTTCAATCGATCGACCCGAGGCGCTGAACGTGGTTTCGACACAGTGTGACAAAGTCAGAGCCACACTCTTTGATGTCGACAAACTTTGGCGCGTCGATCGGATTGAATCCGCTGGCGATTGCTATCGCGCCGCAATTTCCGAATTGCCGCAAGGCCGCTCGCTCTCTCTCGCGCCGTCTCTTCCAGGCCGCTTTCAGGTTCGAAATGCCCTTGCTGCCGCCACAGCAGCGAAGCTTCTGTCGGAACGCGGCGTAAAGATCAGCACTGATGACATTCAGCGAGGCATTGCCATGGCACAGTGGCCTGGCCGGCTAGAACGATTGTCGGAACGTCCGGCCCTGTATCTCGATGGTACGCACAATCCTGCCGGCGCGCGCGAGCTTCTACGCTTCTGGAACGATAATTTCAAAGACCGCAAAATCATTTTGGTATATGGAGCCATGCGAGACAAAGCAGTCGACGAGATTGCCGGCCAGCTTTTTCCTTGCGCCGATTCCGTGATTCTCACCGAGCCGCGGCAACCGCGAGCGGTGTCGGCATCGCTGCTTTCCGAGATGACCAGCCACTTTGCGAAAAGCCTCTCGGTCATTCCGGACCCTGTGAAGGCCCTAGAAAGCGCGCTGCGCATGGTCGGGCCGGAAGATGCCGTGTTCGCCACCGGATCTTTGTTCCTGGTGGGCGAACTTCGCGGTTATTGGCATCGGCGCAATTTCGAGCAAAATCCTGTCGTTTCAGGCCACCGTTCGCGCTGATTTTCGTCAATTTCGGTCCGGGTTTCCGCATTCTTTGCAGTCGATGGTACGATAAATCATGACTCCCGGCACCCCACGTCCCCCTCGTATAGGCATCCCGTATCGCACCAGAAAAGAAGAACTTAACGGCGATTTCGACAGGATTCAGCGCTACGTCGCCGCCGTCCAATCCGCCGCCGCCGACCCGGTCGTCGTGTCACTTGGCAGAAGTAGGGAAGAATTGAAGAAACTGGTGAAATCGCTGGACGGGATCGTTTTGTCGGGAAGTCCGGCGGATGTTGATCCGGCGCTGTATCATGCGGCGCGAAATTCGAAAACGGCGGAGTCCGATGCGTATCGCGATCACACAGATTTCGCGCTGCTGGAATATGCTTTCGCCGAACAGAAACCAGTACTGGCGATCTGTTTCGGAATTCAGAGCTTGAATGTTTTTCTCGGCGGGACGCTGGTTCAGGACATTCCGAGCGAGGTGGGATCGGCGGTCGAGCACGAGTGGGAGGATGAAGCCGGGGTGCCGGAGACGTTTCATCGTATCCAGATCGACCGGCAGTCGATGTTGGCGACGCTCGCTGGGGTAAGTGAAGCGCGTGTGAACAGCTCGCACCATCAGGCAATACTGCAGCCAGGACACAACCTGCGGGTAGTGGCTCGTGCTGAAGATCAGGTGATCGAAGCGGTGGAGTGGACTGGAGATTCCAACTGGGTGGTGGGAGTACAGTGGCATCCGGAGCGCATGGTGGAGAAGGACGCGTTGGCGCAGTCCCTGTTTCGGACGCTCGTTGGCGCTGCGCGCCGGGCAACGCTGCAAGCGTAGAGTCGCACAGAAAGAGCGGGCAATTGATCCATGTAACCACGGGGTTGCCCCCCGAAATGAGCCCTCTTACGAAAACTCGCGTTCTTTTTTCACCGCGAGCGGAAGGCGCTTCGCGCCCGTTCTTTTGCCGGAGCCGAAGCTCCGACCCCCTAAAACCGCTTGTATGAGCCGACTTCGAAACGCGGATTTGAGAACCCAATGATTTCACTTACCGGCAAAGCTGCGCTTATCACCGGTGGCTCGCGCGGAATTGGCGCGGCCAGCGTGAAACTCTTCGCACAGGCGGGCGCCGATGTGGCGTTCAGCTATCACAGCCGGGGCGGTGCTGCGGCGCAGGTGGCCCAGGAAGCCCGCAAGCACGGAACACGCATCGAAGCTTGCAAGGCCGATCTAGGCCGAATGGTTGATGCCAGGAAGCTGGTCGAGTTTACGCGGAAACGTTTGGGGCGGATCGACATTGTTGTGGCGAACGCGGGCATTTGGAATGACGAAGACGCGCCGATCGAGAAGCTGGAAGAGCGCGAGTGGGATGAGATGCTGCGCGTGAACCTGAAGAGCGTTTACTCGGTTATTCACTATGCGGTCCCACAGATGATCGCGCAGGGCGGCGGACGCATCGTGGCCATTAGTTCCACGGCCGGACAGCGCGGCGAAGCCTTCCATTCGCACTATGCGGCGTCCAAAGGGGCTATTATCAGCTTTGTGAAAGGGCTTTCGACGGAACTCGCGCGGCACAATATTCTCGTCAACTGCGTGGCGCCGGGGTGGGTGGATACGGAGATGTCCGAGCCGGTTCTGAAGACCAAAAGCGGAGCGAAAACGGTGACTCAAACGATACCGCTGAGGCGAGTGGCGACCGCGGAGGAAATCGCCGGACCGATTTTGTTTGCGGCATCCGATCTGGCGACCTTCATAACCGGGGAAGTGATCAATGTGAATGGAGGTGCGGTCCTGTGCGGCTAAGTGCTCGATTTCGCGCTCTTCTACCGGTTCCGATGGCTTTGCTTTTCTGCCTGCCGCTGACATTGGCACAGGATGCACAGGTTCTCATGCCCGACCAGAGCGAGGCCAAAGCGAAACAACTGCTGCAGCAGACCATCCAGGCGATGGGGGGCGACGCATATCTGAATGTACGGGACATGACCTGCACCGGGCGCATCAGCCAGTTCGGCCATTCCGGCGAGATGGAGGGATTCGAACACTTTCAAGATTACGTCGAGCCGCCGGACATGTCCCGCACAGAAAACCTTCCGCAGCGGAACATCGTTGAGGTCTACAACAAGGACATGGGCTGGACGCTCGACCGCGGCGGCGTGGCCGAAGCACCCACAGCGGACTTGATTCGCTTCGAGGAAGGCGTGAAGAAAGACCTCGGAAATATCCTGAGGCATCGCATTCATGAGCCGGACATGATTTTCCGGTACGCGGGAATCGACATCGTGGACCTGCACGAAGTGGAGTGGGTGGAGCTGACCGATTCCGAGGACCGCACCTTGCGTATCGCCATCGACCGATCATCGCATTTGCCGCTTCGCCGGGACGTGGAGCAGCGGAACGAGAAAACGCGCGTGACCACCAAAGAGATGGACCTGTATTCGAATTACCATCCCATCGATGGCATTGAGACGGCCTTTCAAATCGAGCGAAGCCGGAACAACATGAAGATCTATCAGGTGTTCTTCGATTCCTGCCAATACAACACGGGTTTGCCGGCTTCGCTCTTCACGAAAGAATCGCTGGATGACCGCTGGCAAAAGATCGGCAAGGGGGAGCGCGCAAAAGAAAAGAAGCACGAGAAGAAGGAAGAAAAGGCAGAAGCTTCCTCAAGCCAGTAATCCACAAACGCGGAATGCATCCTAATTCTGCGGCTCGGCCTCTCCACGGAAGGGCAACTTGAATTTGCGGGCGATTTCCGGCCAGAATTCGCGCAAGACGTCATATCCCATGTCCTGAGCTACGCCAAAACCAATACGCCCGGCGGCGGGTCCGGCACCGGGCCTGTTACCCGGATGGTAGAGATCCCCCAAAGCTACCGCGCTGGTGGTACCCAACCACTCGGAAAAGTTAAACATGTAAGAGCCGTCTTCCTGGTGCGCGACCACCACATGTTCCAGGGCGTGAGCCAGCCTGTGACCCGTACCGCCGTGGCCCAGGCGGTAGTAACGAGGGTCTTCGGAAAAAATCGAAGGGTAGGCAAAATCCTTGAAAAATTCCGAGACGGCATTGTTCGTGTACTCCGCAGCGAAACGCTTGCTGTAACCGGCGGCATCGTGACCAAAGGTAGGATCGGTGTCTTGGGCCTGATCGAGACCGGCGTTGAAGGCCGCGGCCACGAAAGTGACGGGATCCTTCATATCCTGAACGAACAGGAGAAATTTTTGTTTTGGGGTGAAGGAGCAGAGCAGCTCCCCGGGCTTGAATTGAGGAGTGCGCACCGATTTCCGGTCCAACCTGCTGGCGAAAAAGCCGACGGTCTTGCTGTACGGGCCTTGATAGTCCTGCCAGCGCAGCATCGGAGCAGGTTGCACGCAGTTGGCATGCGGAGCTTTCTGAGCTTGCTCGTCGGTGGGCAGGGATACCTGGGGCTGGGGCGGAGGATCCGCGGCAGGTTCCTGGGCACGCAGCGCAGCGCCGCCTGCAACGGCGAACAGAAATGCCATTCCGATCGGCAGCAGAAGGGAGCTGCCTCTTCGCGATTTGATTCTCACCTGTCAGTCAGTCGAAGGGTAACTTTATAACAATCGGGTTGTTGCGCAAGCGAACAAAGGCGATTGGTTTCGATTGGCTGAGCAACGAGCCTCGACCAACGGGCCGGGCGCCGCGGGAGATTGGACGTCCCTCGAACGCCTACTTCATTTTGGGCGGGTATTTCTCGAGGGACTTCTTCACCATGGCGTCGAGCTTGCCTTGGAGCTTGACGGGATCGCTTTTGTCTTCACTGGCAATGCTGCGCCAGACGAGAGAGCGAGTGGTGGGATCGCGGAAGTCGATGACCAGAGTGCCTTCGGCATAAGGGACGCGCACGTAGCGTGTTCCCCAGCCGTACCAACCGGCCGGGTAGGCTTCCACTTGGGTCCTGCGCGCGGAACCGAGCGTGTAGCGGATGTTCAAGTCGGAAGGGCCGGAGGTAACTTCGGAGAGACCTTTTGCGGTGAGGCCGCGAACGATATCGTCGTTGATCTGCTTGCGGACTAACTCGCTGTTAAGCGCGGCATTCTTGCTGTTGAGTTCGCCGGCACGAATGGCGAACGTTTTGTACCTGCTGAAATCGGCAGAGCGATCCGATTCCATGGTGACTTTCTGCGCATGCGCGCTGACCGTGGCGAAGATGCAGGCGAGCAACACGAGGAATACGCGAACCAAGACTGGCCCGAACGCCCTTTCACCGCGAGTGCGAAAATCGAGCATGCATTCTCCTCCCGTGCCAACGCGCGTAGTGTACCAATTGCTTGTTTGCTGTGCGGCTGAAACCTGATGCTATCGCTGCGATTGAGTAACCCGGAAATTGCTGTTTAGTTGCGGCGCCCACGCGCCGGCGCCAATTCAGACCGCTCTTTTTGAATGCGCTTCGGGAAGGGCCGATTAGCCGGCGATCTCGCAGTTGCTAGAAGCCAACCGACAAATACTTTGAACTTCGAGAGGCGAGTTCCCTCAGGAGCTAAAGCGCACTGTATTCAGGGGCCTCTACGTCAGAGCTGAAGATGCTCCGATGCAGTGCGGAGCCTGCGAAACCGAAAGCTCGCGGAAACCTCTCCGCGAGCGGTGTGGCGCTTCGCGCCGATTTATTTCCCAGCGCTCACGCGCTGGGCTACAGTCTTCCGCTCCTCCGGAGCTGAGCTGCATCCGGTGGTCGCTCTTCGCATCAAGGTCATTCATCCGGAGCTGAAAGAGTCTCTGTAAGAACTATATTCGGTCCCTCACGTACTAAAGCCGCACTGAATGGCGATGGTTTTACGACACGGCTGAAAGCCGTGCCCTGACGAAAATCGGGGTTGCCACACACACTCTGAAGCCCCGACCCCTAAACTGCTTTTATGAGATGACTTTTAGCTGCAGGCGGCGCTGCGTTCAAATCTCCGCGCCACCAACGCGCCGAAAAGACAAAGGCGGCTGCCAGCAGCCATCCGGCTGCGTAGGAAGGCTGCGCGCCCCAGCGAAGCACAGTTGAATGCATCAGTCCGATCCAGGAAAAGCCCGCGGCTATCAAGCACCAGACAGCCGCGTGAGAGAATTTGCGGTCAATGACTTCGGTGATTACGGCCGCCACGACCAGGACAAGAAACAAGAAGCCGCTGCCAAGGCCTTTGAGAGATTCCCAATAAACCGATGAATTGAGCGCGTTTTGAACCGCGGGATTCACAGCGGAGAGCTTCAAGGCTGGAAGCGCGGAGTTGATTGCGGCGTAGACGATGGCGCCGGTGGGCAGCAGAAAGCTCAGAAGCAACACGGCAACATATTTTCGGTCGACGCGGCGCAGAGTGGCTGCGCCGACGCCGATACTCACATAAGCGATCATGGCGGCGAGGACGGGCCAGGGAAACAATTGCATGATGAAAATGGTGATGCCGCTGAGCACGACGAGAAAGAAGATGATGGCGGTCCAAAATGCGTAGCTGATGCGCGCGCCCATGGCTTTGTAGGGCGGGTGCAGCGCATAGACGATCGGAGTTACCACGCTTCCGGCGATGCCGCAGCCCAAGGTGCCCAGCGCGTCGCAGAGGATCACGCTGCGAACGTCGTAATCGTCACCCGCTGCAGTGGAGCCTTCGACCGCGGCGATATCCTGCAAGACTTGATAAATGGCGATGGGGGCGATTACCGACATATAGGGAAGCGCGCTGCGCAGTGCGTGCAACGCACCGGCGACACCGGCAAAGGGAGCCTGGAAATGGAAGCCGTGCCAGACCGGATGGACGTAGCCAATGCCTAAGCCAATCGCGAGAGGAACGAGCCAAGCAATCAAAAAAGGAGGAATGCGAAAGCGCGTGATGGGCACATTGCCCAACACGCATACGGCCACGATGGCGAGAGCCGCGATGCCCACGATGGGCTGGTCGAATAACCGCTGCAAAAGCGCCAAGCCCAAATAGCTGTACATGGCCGCGCCGAAAACGGCCATGGAAGCGGGCACGGGAATGACGCGGCGAATGATTCCGGAGAAAGGAACGGATGTCAATTTGATGATGCCGGTCCAAATGACCGCGGCGGCACCGATGGACCAAGCGCGGACGATATCGTGCGACTGCAAATAGACGGGCAACATGATGGTGAGCGTGTAGGCCAGGATGGCCGGCACGTTGTTACCGTAGGCATGCGCGGCAACGTCGGCGCGGTTTTCGCGGGTTCGCAATCGGAGGGCCAGCCAGGTAAATCCGAGCGATCCCAGCAGGAATCCGAGCGCATAACCCGGAAGGAAATGAGTGACGCCGTAGTCGAGAGAAATGCCGAGAGGCAGCAGGAGAAAAACGGGGATGACCATCTGCGCCAGGTTGAATCCGAGTTGCGCGACGATTACATCAATGTCGCCGCGCTCGGGAAACCACCAGCGGTTCATGCTATTCCTACGCTTGAAATAGGGCGGGGCATTTTTGGCTAGACCTTGAACACGCCGAAAGTCTCGGGAGCGAAAAGATCGCGGGGTTCGAGGAGCTGCTTCGAGAGTCCCTGCTCGTGCGAATAGCGCAGAAAGGTTTCGAGGGTGTGGACGTTTTTCTCGAAACCGTAAGGCCAGAAATCTTCGCCCATGATCTCGCGTGTTTCTTCCACATAATGGAGCAGCCAGGGCAGCATGTACTTGAGAGCGGCGGCTTCGTAGAGATCCTTGTACGTTTCTTTTTGCGCCGCAACGAAGGCTTTGTAGAGAGACTGCGCCACCCAAGGATGCTTGCGGTAGACGTCGCGGCGGATGACCACCGTGTGCATGATGGGGAAAATGCGCGTTTTCTTGAAATAGGCCTTTTCTACTTCGCCGTGGTTCTCGAACAAGCGTTGCACGCTGCCTTTGCCATACACGAAAGTCGAAGGCATTCGAGGCGTATAGAGCGCGTCGATTTCGCCGTCTTCGAGCATTTTCGAAAGCGTCTTGCCTGGAGGGATGGACCCAATGTGAATTTCCGGCGGCAGCGCAAGTTTTACCTTTTCGATGCGTCCAGCTTCTTCCTGGCCGCCGGTGAAGTAGCGCGCACTGGCCACCGGCACAGCATATTCGTCGCTCAGGATTCCGCGAATCCAAACGGGAGCGGTGAGTTGATATTCGGGCGAGCCGATTTGTTTGCCGATCAGGTCTTTCGGCTCGCGGATGCCGCTGTGGCGATTGACGAAAATGCAGGAATGGCGAAAGGAACGCGACGGAAAGACGGGTATGGCGATGAATGGCTGTTCGTCGGAGAAGAGAGACATCACGTAGGAAGAGAGTGACATTTCCGCGGCATCGAATTCGCGGTAGCGCAACATGCGGAAGAAGGTTTCCTCGACGGGAAGAGTCAGGTAGTTGAGGTCGACTCCATCGACGGCGACGCGGCCGTCGACGAGCGCGCGGGTGCGGTCATAGTTCCAGCAGGCAAGAGTGAGTGGGATGTTTGGCAAGATTTTATCCGGGCGAGGTTGGCGTTGCACACCCGGTAGGCAAGTATGGACATGGCGGGAAAGTTGTCAACAAAGTGTTTTGCGCGCGCTGGGCTCAGGGGCGGGGGCAGACTTGCGCGGGAGAAGGTCTATCCCTAAGATAAATTCTTCACTGGTCTGTGAGAGAAGGGCGCCGCTATGCGGCTGTGCAGCAGTTATGCACGGCAGCGGTGTAGAAGAGCTAAAGGATCGCGAGAATGAAAATCAGCCGGGAAGAAGTTTTGCGAGTGGCGGAATTGGCTCATCTGGAGCTGTCGCCGGAAGAGATCGACACATATCGCGGGCAGCTCGATGAAATTTTGACTTACGTGGATAAATTGAAAGAGCTGGATGTTGAGAACATCGAGCCGATGGCGCAGGTGCTGTTCAATGTGAAGGAATTCGATGCACAGGGATTCAATTCGCAGGACGATGGCAGCGGCGTCAGCAAAGTCCATTCGGAGTTGAGAGAAGATGTGCTGGAGCGGTGCGACGCGGCCGAGGCGATTCTGGCGCAAGCACCGGAAGCGGCCAAACCGTTTTTTCGAGTACCGAAGGTGATTGAGCGATGAGCGCGCCAACCAACTGGACGGTCTGCAGCATTCGGGAGGCTTTGATCTCGAAGAAGATTTCCGCGCGGGAGCTGGCCCGGGAATTCTACGGACGGATCGAGAAGCGCAACGCAGAACTGAATGTTTACCTGACGCTGTCGAGCGAGCGGGCGTTTGCGCAAGCCGGCAAGATCGACGATGCTGTGGCGCGAGGTGAAGAGCTGCCGGCACTCGCAGGGGTGCCGATCGCGGTGAAGGATGCCATCAGCACGCGAGGCGTGCGAACGACTTGCGGATCGAAGATCCTGGAGAACTATATTCCGCCGTATGATGCGACCGCGGTCGAGCGTCTGGAAAACGCGGGCGCAATGGTGCTTGGCAAGACGAATTGCGACGAGTTTGCCATGGGCAGCTCGAACGAGAATTCGGCGTATGGACCGGTGCGGAATCCGGTGGCCCCGGACCGCGTGCCGGGAGGATCCAGCGGCGGATCGGGCGCGGCCGTTGCGGCAGGACTGGCAGTGGCCGCGTTGGGCACGGACACGGGGGGTTCGATCCGGCAGCCAGCATCGTATTGCGGAGTTGCGGGACTGATGCCGACGTACGGGCGAGTGTCGCGCTATGGGTTGGTGGCGTTCGCTTCCTCGCTCGACAAGATTGGCCCGTTCACCGCGAACATTGCCGATGCGGCTGCTGTGATGAGCGTGATCGCGGGGCGCGATCCGCACGATTCGACTTCGGCGAACGTGCCGGTGGAGGATTACTCAGCGGCAATGCGAGGGGCCGTGAAGGGCGTGCGTATCGGAGTGCCGCAGGATTATTTCGGCGCGGGCTTAGATGCCGAGGTAAAGGAAAAAGTGGAAGCGGCCATTGGCGCGCTTGAACGGATGGGTTGCCAGCGTATTCCGCTGCAGATGCCGCACACGGACTACGCGATTGCCGCGTACTACATCATCGCCACGGCGGAGGCCAGCTCGAATCTGGCTCGCTACGATGGAGTTCGATACGGGCTGCGCGTGCCGGGCAGCACGCTGATCGAGATGTATCGCAAAACGCGCGAACGTGGCTTCGGCGCGGAAGTGAAGCGGAGAATTATGCTGGGGACTTACGCGCTGTCCGCCGGCTACTACGACGCCTATTATTTGCGGGCGCAAAAGGTGCGGGCGCTGATTGCTCGCGACTTCTCCGACGCTTTCCAGAAAGTGGATGTGATCGTAACGCCGACCGCGCCTACGCCGGCGTTTCGGCTGGGGGAGAAAGTGTCGGATCCGCTGGAGATGTATCTAGCCGATATCTACACGGTTACCGGATCACTCGCGGGTGTGCCGGGAATTTCCGTGCCGTGCGGTCTGACCAACGGCGGGCTGCCGATTGGGATGCAAATTTTCGGCCCGCATTTCCGGGAAGGGCGTGCGATGCAAGTGGCCGGTGCGTTCGAGAAGGCGTCGACATTCAACTGAAGCAAAGGTGAGGCGAACGCGCTGTTCCTTTTTGCTACTGTTTTACTACTGCTCTACTACTGCTCTGCTACTGCAGAGTGTTTCCGCTAGGTGAAGCGGGCTTCCTGTTTAGCGCAAATTCACAGCGCAAACTGCACCTTGGCTCGATACCGCCGCTTTTCTCTGTCGTCAACTTGCTGGAAATTAAGGTGTTGGCAACCCGTGGAGCAATAGTTTGCCTTCGCCAGTACGGAACTCCCATTGCAGGTGCGTTGTCGTTCGAATATTCTCATGCCAGTCTCGAACGAGAAGCGAGGTGCACCGATGGTTCGGATCAAGTCCAGCCAGAAGCTTTTCACCGAAGACGAAGTAGCGAAGCTGACTGGAATCTGCCTGGATCACCTGCGCAGCCTCGCTGAGAACAAGCATCTCGGCACACTGGCACGCGCGGCCGGCGCCGCCGGCGCAGAGGCGGGTAAGTGGCTGTTCACCTACTCCGACTTGAGCATCGTTACGATGCTGCAGGCGCGCTGCGAACACTGAATTTTCCCTTAATCCGGTAGCTCCACAAGGCCTCGGAACCAGCCCCGAGGCCTTTTTTCTTGCGCAGGTTGCCGCTCGGGTGGTCTGGCGCTATGCTGGACCGACGTAAACCAAGTGCGCGAGCCAAGCATCTGAGTTGAAGGCTGAATGGCTGAACGGCCACCCCGTATTCCGATGGCGAACCGCTTCCCATTTTTCAAAACTTGCTGGCTGAAGGCAGCGATTGCGGCCTTGGCCATGGGGATTCTGGTGATCACTTGCGGTTTTACGCGCCCGCAAAATTCGCCATCTTCGATTGCGTCCGCCAAAAACGGTGTGGCACAAGGTGCGACGGCGCGGCCGCTTCCGCGGGGCAAGAAACTGATGCTGAAAGATGGAAGCTATCAGCTCATTCGCGAATATCAGGTCGAAGGAGACCGCGTACGCTACTACAGCCTGGATAGTTCGCAATGGGAGGAGATACCGGCAAACCTGGTGGACTGGGACAAGACAAAGAAAGTTGCGGCCGATGAAGCCAAGGAGGATGCCGCAGAAATCGCGAAGGTAAAATCCGTGGAGGCTCAGCGCGAAGCCGAGATGCTAGACGTCGATGCGAGCGTGCAGATTGCGCCAGGAGTATTCCTGCCGCAGGGCGAGGGATTTTTCGCGTTTGATGGCAAGAAGGTTTTGAGGCTGGCGCAGGCGCCCATGACTTCCAAGCTTTCAAAGAGCAATGCGGTGGAGCGCGTGCTGGTGCCGATTCCCATTGTGCCGACGCGCCACGATATTTCGATCAACCGGCCACACGCGGAATATCGAGTGACCAACGGGCAGCCGGAGTTTTATATGCGAGTTTCCGGCGGATCGGAGCCGGAAATCGAACTGATCCACGCGGTCACTCGCGGCGAGACACGGCAAGTGGAAAAACTGGATGAACTTTTCGGACAGAAGAAATTCAAGAAGGACGAGGTAGCGGTGCAACGGTGGGTGGTTGCTCCTAATCTCTACCGCTTTACCCTGGGCACTGCGCTCTCCCCTGGCGAATACGTACTCGCAGAAGCCATCCAGGACAACGGTTTGGAGCTGTACCTTTGGGACTTCGGAGTAGACCCGCCAGAAGGAACGGCGACAACGAAGCGAAAATAGCCAGAAACCGGAGTTAGCCGGTTCTGGAAGATTGCGGCTCGAGAAGATTGGCCAGGAGCTTGGCAACCGTTGGCACGCGAAAAGGCTTTTGGAGAATCGAGGCGCCCTGCGCCCCAACCTTAGCGATCCTTTCGGAGTCCACAAGTTCGCCGGTGATGAACACAAAACGAGGAAGAGCACGGTCCTGCCCCTTGCTCAGTTGATTAAAGAATTGCTCGCCGCTGAGCTTGGGAAGATTGAAATCGCAGAGAACCACGTCAAACGTTCTCGAAGCCAACAGGGTCAGAGCCTCCTCCGCGGTGCTGGCGGCATCGACTTGCATGCCACGGGCGGCGAGCCCCTCCTGGAGGATTTCGCGGATACTTTCCTCATCATCCACGACAAGCGCGGTGCGCCCCGCTAAAAAGTTACCGACAGGTTCGGATTGTTCGCCCTGATTCCGGGAAAAATCGGACGCTTTTTTACCCGCTACCGGCAAGCTGACGCAAAACGTGGCGCCGGCCCCGGGCGAGGATTCGACATCGATAGCGCCGTTGTGCTCCTTGATAACGGCAAGAGCGATGGTAAGCCCCAATCCGCTGCCACCCCCTGGGCGCTTGGTGGTAAAAAACGGGTCAAAAATTTTCCCAATGTTCTCGGCCGAAATGCCTGGTCCGTTATCGGCAATGGTAACGGCGACGCGATCCTGGGCAGCAGCCAGAGCTACCTTAAGGTGCCCCCCACGGCCGCTCGCGGAAATCGACTGTTCCGCATTGATGAGAATGTTCAGGAAGACCTGAGTGAGCAGCTTGGAATCGCCGAGAACCGGCGGAAGCGTGCCGGGCGCTTCGAATGTAACCGCGATATTTTTCTGGCTAAGTGCGGGCTGCGCCAACTGAATTGCATGTTGGACGATCCCCGCCAGGGGGATGGGCGATCGCGCCTGCGGCGATGGCCGGGAGAATGCCAGAAGGTTCTGCACGATCGCAGCCGCCCGGCGGGCCTGCTGCATGATCAAATCCAGTTGGCGTTTCGAGGTTTCGTCCGCGGCACGTTCGTGCAACAACTCACCTACCCCGAGTATGGCGGTAAGAGGATTGTTGAGTTCATGCGCGGCGCCCGCCATCATCTGACCCATGGCAGCAAACTTTTCCTTTTGCACCAGGCGCTCCTCGATGAGCTTCGACTCCGTTACGTCCCGCGCGGAAGCAACCACGCCCGTTATTTTTCCACTTTCATCGTAAAGAGGGCCGGCGCTGGCTCGTAAGGTCTTCCAGCTTCCGTCCTGATGCCGGACGCGCACTTCCACGTGCGCTGAAGAGTAGTTCGCGGAAATCACATTCTGGAACATTTCGGAGAGTTTCTGTTCATCGTCGCGGCTGGCCCGGCTGGCAAAGGTGTGCCCCAGGTACTCATCCGGGCTTCCTCCCAACACGTCCTTGACGCTCTGGCTGACGTAGGTGAACCGGCCGTCGCGGTCGAAAACCGCGATCAGGTCAGGGAAATTGGCGACGAGGCGGCGAACAAATTCCTGTTCGTGATGGAGCTTTTTCTCCATCTCACGGCGCTCGGTAATATCCACGAGCGTGCCTTGCAAGCGGTTGATTCGCCCAAAGGTATCGCGCACGGCGAAACCAGAAGCCAAGCAATAGATCATCTTTCCATCTTTGCGCTTCAGCTTGATCTCGCGATCGCGGAAGGAACCCTTCGACTGCAGCTCACCAACGGTTGCCTGCCGGTCGTCGGGAAGCGGATAGAGTTCCCGAAGATTCTGTGTCTGCAAGTCCTCTTTGCTGGCATAGCCCAGCAAATGCACCATAGCCGGATTCGCATCCAGAATTTGCCCGTCTACCGTTGCGAAAAAAACGCCTTCGCGGAGCGACTCGAAAAGTTCGTTGAAGCGAATCTCCGACTCGTACTGTGCGGTTACATCCCGGGCCCATCCGCTGCATTGATCGTCTGCAAGAGCCTGCAGCCAGCAATCGAAATAGCGCAGAGCGCTATCTCGCTTGAGCCGCACCAGAACCGTCCCCGACCAGGAACCGGCTTTGGCGAAAGACTCGAGTGAGCCGCGCACTTCCGCCAAGTGAGGAGATTCGATGAATTCACTGAGATTGTGACCAATGAGTTCGGTGAATCCGACATCGAGAATTTCACAAAAACGCCGGTTGGCGACGCGCACTTCGCCTTCCAGGGAAAGGGTGAACACGGCCTGGTCGAGATTATCGATGAGTTCGCGGTAGTTGTGCTGCGAGCGGGAGATGACCTCAACGAGTTTCTGAAACTGCTCTTCAGGAACTCCGCCAGCGAGAGCTACCTTTGTATTGCTGAGGGGTGAATCTCCAGGCATGGGAAAAGAAACTCCAGGTTCATTCGCGGTTCGCTGAGTGAATTTTATCGGGAGAACGCAAAGTGGGGGGTAAGAAACAGAAGAGGCTATTCCAAGTTACACAACAGCAGAAGCACACAACTGCCCTGTTTTCAATCTGCTACCACAAAGGCACACAAAAAAAGGCGGCCGATTTGATGGCCGCCTCTCTTGCGTTCGATTCTTTGAACGGTTAGCGCTTAGCCCTCGGCAACCGCGTCGGTATCCTTGCGCAGGAAATCGAGCGCGGCGGCTTCTTCCGGCGTAAGTTCGGGCTCCATCGGTTGCGGCTCATCCTTCGGCAGTTCGGTAAGGAGCTGAATGTTGCGATAGCGCTCCAAGCCCGTACCCGCCGGGATCAGCCGGCCCATGATGACGTTTTCCTTCAATCCGCGCAGATAATCAACCTTGCCGGAGATGGCCGCTTCGGTAAGAACGCGGGTGGTCTCCTGGAAGCTCGCCGCGGAGATGAAAGAATCGGTCGAGAGCGATGCCTTGGTGATGCCGAGGAGCAGCGGACGGCCAGTTGCGGGACGGCCACCTTCGCGGATGATGCGATCGTTCTCCTCGCGGAAGCGGAACTTGTCGATCTGCTCCTCGAGAAGGAACGAGGTGTCGCCCACGTCCTCTACCTTCACCCAGCGCATCATCTGACGAACGATGGTCTCGATGTGCTTGTCGTTAATGTTCACGCCCTGCAGCCGGTAAACTTCCTGAATCGAGTTCACCAGGTAGGCCTGCGTGTACTTTTCGCCCAAGACGGCAAGGATATCGTGCGGGTTGAGAGGTCCATCGATCAAAGCCTCACCGGCCCGAACGTGCTCGCCTTCCTGCACGTTGATGTGCACGCCGCGCGGGATGGAGTATTCCTTCATGATGCGTCCATCTTCGCTTTCCACGTAGATCTTGCGCTGGCCCTTGGCGATTTCGCCATACTTCACGACGCCGTCGATTTCGCTGATAACCGCCGGATCGCGCGGCTTGCGAGTCTCGAACAGTTCGACGACGCGCGGGAGACCGCCGGTGATGTCCTTGGTCTTGGTGGTCTCGCGAGGAATCTTCGCGAGGACGTCACCAGGCTGGACAACATCGCCATCCGCAACCATCAAGTGCGCACGGGAAGGCATGAGGTACTTCTTCTTGGCCTTTCCGGTGGAATCGCGCACGAGAATCGTGGGCTGATGCTTTTCATCGCCCGGCGGCAGCGTGACCACCAACTGCGAGAGGCCGGTAACTTCGTCGACCTGCTCTTCGATGGTGATTCCAGGCTGCAAGTCCTTGAACTCGATGGTTCCCTGCGATTCGGTGAGGATCGAGAAGGTGTAGGGATCCCACTCGACCATGGTCTGGCCAAGAGTTACCGGCTGGCCATCGTCGACACGGACGCGAGCGCCGTATACGACGTGGTGACGCTCTTTTTCGCGCCCCTTTTCGTCGACCACGGCGATCAAGCCGGAACGGTTCATCGAAACGATGGTCTTGCCGCGGCCCTCGACCACCTTCAAGTCGATATATTTCACGAAGCCGTTGTTGCGCGCTTCGACCTTCGATTGTTCAGTGACGCGAGTGGCCGTGCCGCCGATGTGGAAGGTGCGCATAGTGAGCTGCGTGCCGGGCTCGCCGATAGACTGCGCCGCGATGACACCCACGGCCTCGCCCATTTCGACAAAGCGCCCGGTGGCCAGGTTGCGGCCATAGCAGCGCGCGCACACGCCGCGACGGGATTCACAGGTGAGCACGGAGCGAATCTTCACTCGCTCAATACCCGCGGCCTGAATCGCGTTCGCGAGTTCCTCGGTGATTTCCTGGTTGATCTCGACGATCACGTTGCCTTCGTAGTCCTTGATCTTCTCAAGGGACACGCGGCCAACGACGCGATCGCGCAACGGCTCGACTTCGACGCCGGCTTCGAGAATCGGCTCGACGTAGATACCGTCGGCCGTGCCGCAGTCGAATTCGTTGATGATCACATCCTGAGCCACGTCGACCAAGCGCCGCGTCAGATAGCCGGAATCGGCGGTCTTGAGCGCGGTATCGGCCAGACCCTTACGGGCGCCGTGCGTGGAGATGAAGTACTGCAACACCGTCAAACCTTCGCGGAAGTTCGAAGTGATCGGAGTTTCGATAACTTCGCCGGAGGGCTTGGCCATCAATCCGCGCATTCCGGAAAGCTGGCGAATCTGCTGTTTCGATCCACGAGCGCCGGAGTCGGCCATGACGTAGATCGGGTTGATTACGCCCTCTTTGTCCTGCTGTTCGAGGGCTTTGAACATTTCGTCGGCAACTTTTTCGGTGACGTCGCTCCAGATGGCGATGACCTTGTTGTAGCGCTCGCCGTTGGTGATGGCGCCATCGAGATACTGCTGCTGAACCTTGACGACTTCGTGCTCGGCGGCATCCACCAGCTTGAACTTGACGTTGGGGATAACCATGTCGCTGATGCCGATGGACACGCCAGCTTTCGTCGCATAGAGGAAGCCGAGTTCCTTGAGGCGGTCGAGCATCAGAACGGTCTTCTCGAGACCAAAGCGCAGGTAGGCATACTGCACCAGCGCCTGAATACCCTTCTTCTTCAGCAGGCCGTTGATGAAGGGCATGTCCGAAGGCAGGTGATCGTTAAAGATCACGCGGCCCACGGTTGTGTGCAGGAACTGTTTGCTTAGCGTAATTGGCTCGGTGTGCGAAACGTCCTGATCGTCGTAAGCGTTGGTAAGATCAATCACCTCACCGCTGTGGCGGATGCGGATCGGCGTGAGCAATTCCACTTCGTTGGCGTCGAGCGCCATGACCACTTCTTCGCTCGATCCGAACGCACGGCCTTCGCCCTTGGCTTGCGGCTTGGCCTTGGTCATGTAATAGATGCCCAGCACCATGTCCTGCGTCGGAACCGCCAGCGGATATCCATTCGCGGGCGAGAGGATATTGTGCGAGCTGAGCATCAACACCGAGGCTTCCACCTGGGCTTCCGGCGAAAGCGGAATGTGTACGGCCATCTGGTCGCCATCGAAGTCCGCGTTGAACGCCGTGCAGACCAACGGGTGAATGCGGATGGCTTTTCCTTCCACCAACACGGGCTCGAACGCTTGAATGCCGAGACGGTGCAGCGTAGGAGCGCGGTTGAGAAGCACGGGATGCTCGCGGATGACATCCTCAAGGATGTCCCATACGATGGATTCCTGCGCTTCGACCAGCTCTTTCGCCTGCTTAATGGTGGTGCAATGGCCGGCAGCTTCCAGCCGGTGATAGATGAACGGCTTGAAAAGCTCGAGGGCCATTTTCTTCGGCAGACCGCACTGATGCAGCTTCAGTTCGGGGCCGACGACGATGACGGAGCGGCCGGAGTAGTCCACGCGCTTTCCGAGCAGGTTCTGGCGGAAACGGCCCTGCTTGCCCTTCAGCGTATCCGAGAGCGACTTGAGCGGGCGGTTGTTGGTTCCACGCAGCACGCGGCCACGGCGGCCATTGTCGAATAGCGCATCGACAGCTTCCTGCAACATGCGCTTTTCGTTGCGGACGATCACATCGGGCGCGTGAAGCTCCATGAGCTTCTTCAACCGGTTGTTGCGGTTGATCACGCGGCGATAGAGATCGTTCAGGTCGGAAGTGGCGAAGCGGCCACCGTCGAGAGGCACAAGAGGACGCAACTCCGGAGGAAGAACCGGGATCACGTCGAGAATCATCCATTCGGGCTTATTGCCGCTCTTGCGGAACGCTTCGAGCACCTTCAGCCGCTTGGCGTAACGAATGCGCTTCTGGAGGCTGGGGTCGACCTTCATTTTTTCGCGCAGCTCTTCGGAGAGCTTTTCGATATCGACGCGACGGAGAAGTTCCTTGATGGCTTCCGCGCCCATGCCCGAAGTGAACTTGCCGGGGTAATCGCGCTGAAGTTCGCGGAGCTTTTCCTCCGGGATGATGTCCTTTTCCTTCAACCCAGGCGCTTCGCCCGCATCAATGCAAACGAAGGTTTCGAAATAGAGAATGTGCTCGAGGTCGCGCATGGTGATGTCGAGCAGGTATCCGATACGACTCGGAAGACCCTTGAAAAACCACACATGCGAACAGGGCGAAGCAAGCTCGATGTGACCGAGACGCTCACGCCGGACTTTGCTGAGAGTTACTTCCACACCGCACTTGTCGCAGATGACTCCGCGGTGCTTCATGCGCTTGTATTTGCCGCACAAGCACTCCCAGTCGGTTACGGGGCCGAAAATCTTGGCGCAGAACAGGCCGTCGCGTTCCGGCTTAAAAGTGCGGTAATTGATGGTTTCCGGTTTGGTAACTTCGCCATGCGACCACGACCGGATTTTTTCAGGACTCGCCAGGCTGATGCGAATGGAATCGAAATCCGCAATCTGGCTGGCACGATCATAAGGGCTAGAACGATACAATGGCTGCCTCCTCCCCAGTTTTGGCCAGGGTTAGAAAACCACTACGAAGAAAATTGTTGGAGCCCGCTGCATTTGCGCAGCGGGCCCACCGATCAATCCGCCGCTTCCGCTTTTTCGAGCTGCGGTTTCTGCCGCTTCATCAATTCCACATCTAGGCAGAGCGACTGCAACTCGCGAACGAGCACGTTGAACGACTCGGGGACGCCCGGCTCGATGCCCGGTTCGCCCTTGACGATGGCCTCGTAGATCTTGGCGCGGCCATAGACGTCGTCCGACTTCGCGGTGAGCAGTTCCTGCAAGATGTGCGCGGCACCGTAAGCTTCGAGCGCCCACACTTCCATTTCTCCAAAGCGCTGTCCGCCGAATTGCGCTTTTCCGCCGAGCGGCTGTTGGGTGATGAGCGAGTACGGGCCGATGGACCGCGCGTGAATCTTGTCGTCGACCAAGTGCGAGAGCTTGAGCATGTAGATGTAGCCAACGGTAACGTTCTGCGCGAATTCATCGCCGGTCATGCCGTCATGCAGGGTGATCTTGCCGGTTTCCGGCAACTCCGTGAATTGCAGCAGGTGCCGGATGTCGCCTTCGCGCGCGCCATCAAAGACCGGCGTTGCGAATGGAACGCCTTCGCGGAAACCTTCGGCCACGTTGAGCAATGTTTCGTCGTCGAGATCGGCAAGCGTCTTCCACACGGATGTTGGACCAAAAGCGTCCTTGAACCACTTGCGAACCGCATCCGCGCGAGCCCCGGTGTCGTCGAGAACTTTCGCGACCAGCGAGCCAAGCTCCTTCGAAGCCCAGCCCAGGTGCGTCTCGAGAATCTGTCCTACGTTCATACGCGAAGGAACGCCGAGCGGATTGAGCACGATTTCCATCGGCGTGCCGTCCGGCATGTAAGGCATATCTTCCTTCGGGACGATTCTGGCGATGACGCCCTTGTTGCCGTGGCGTCCGGCCATCTTGTCACCGACGGAAAGCTTGCGCTTCATGGCGATGTAAACCTTCACGAGCTTGATGACGCCCGGAGGAAGTTCGTCGCCCTTCTTGAGCTTGCCAATGCGCTCGTCGGTGATCTTGCGCAGCACATCGATCTGTCGCGAGGTCATTTCTTCGATCTCGTCAATCTTCTCGATGAGCAGCGGGTCTTTATCGTTCAAGCGCAACCGCTTCAGGTTGCGGGTGGAGATTTTTTCGAGCAGATCGCGCGTCAACTCGGCGCCCTTGGTGAGTAGGCGCTTGTTGGTGCGCTCGTCGTGCAAGTCGGCGTTGAGCTTCTGGCCGCCGAGTAGGTCGGTCAAGCGCTTCAGGCGCTCGTCGGTGAGAATGCGGATTTCATCGGCGAGGTTTTTTTCGAGCTTGGCCACGTGCGCGGCTTCGATGGCCTTGTGGCGTTCGTCCTTCTCCGCACCCTTGCGGCAGAAGATCTTCACGTCCACGATGGTGCCTTCGATGCCCGGCGGGCAGTAGAGCGAAGCGTCGCGAACGTCTCCGGCCTTTTCGCCGAAGATCGCGCGCAACAGCTTTTCTTCCGGCGTCAGCGTGGTTTCGCCCTTGGGCGTAACCTTGCCGACGAGGATGTCGCCCGGCTTGACGGTGGCGCCGATGCGAATCACGCCGCTTTCATCGAGATTGCGCAAAAAGCTCTCGTTGATGTTGGGAATGTCGCGCGTGATTTCTTCCGGACCGAGTTTTGTGTCGCGCGCTTCGATTTCGTATTCCTCGATGTGGATCGAAGTGTAGTAGTCCTCTTCGACCAGCTTTTCGCTGACCAGGATAGCGTCTTCGAAGTTGTAGCCGCGCCAGGGAAGGAACGCGACCAGCACATTGCGACCGAGCGCAAGCTCACCGCGGTCGGTGCAAGGGCCGTCTGCCAGCACCTGACCTTGTTTTACGCGGTCACCCGCGCGAACCAGCGGCTTCTGGCTGATGCAAGTGTTCTGGTTGGAGCGCTTGAACTTCGTGAGCAAGTAAATGTCGGACCCGACTTCGCGGCTCAAGACGCCGGACTGATCGGACTCGACGCGAACAATTACGCGCTCCGAGTCGACCTGATCGACGATACCGTCTCGACGGCAGACGATGACCGCGCCGGAATCGCGAGCGGTGACGCGTTCCATACCGGTGCCGACCAACGGCGCTTCGCCCTTGATCAACGGCACGGCCTGGCGTTGCATGTTCGAGCCCATTAACGCGCGGTTGGCGTCGTCGTTCTCGAGAAATGGGATCAGGCTGGCGGCAACGGAGACGAGCTGCTTCGGTGAAACGTCGATGTAATCGACTTCGTCCCGGCTCTTCAGCACGAAGTTGCCGGCCTGGCGGCAATTGACGAGATCGGTGGTGATGCGCAGCTTTTCGTCGAGAGAGGCGTTTGCCTGCGCGACGACGTAGCGGTCTTCTTCCCAGGCCGAAAGATAGAAGCAGTGCGGATCGACGACGATGCGCCGCCGCTTCAGCTCCTCGTTCATCTCGTCGACTTTTTCCTTCTCGACGATTTCTCCGGCCTTGAATTCGCTGTCGCCCGCGTTGACGATCTGCACGTAGTCGATCACGCGGCCGTTCTTTACCTTGCGGTAAGGCGACTCGATGAAACCAAACTCGTTGATTCGCGCATAGCACGAAAGCGAGCTGATCAAGCCGATGTTCGGACCTTCCGGCGTTTCAATGGGGCAGATGCGACCGTAGTGCGTCGGATGCACGTCGCGCACTTCGAATCCGGCGCGCTCGCGCGACAGACCACCGGGACCAAGAGCGGAAAGGCGCCGCTTGTGGGTGATCTCGCTCAAGGGGTTGGTCTGATCCATGAACTGCGAAAGCTGCGAGCTGCCAAAAAATTCGCGGATGGCAGCCATGACAGGCTTGGCGTTCACCAAGTCGTGCGGCATGGCCGTGGACATTTCCTGGTACACGGACATCTTTTCCTTGATGGCGCGCTCCATGCGCACCAAGCCGATGCGGAACTGATTTTCGAGCAGCTCGCCGACCGCGCGGACACGCCGGTTGCCGAGATGGTCGATGTCGTCCACCGACCCGATATTCTTGCGCAGCTTCAGCAAGTACTTGATGGCGCTGACGAAATCGGCCGGGTCAAGCGTGCGCTTATCGAGTGGCGTTTCCAGACCGAGCTTGATGTTGAATTTCAGCCGACCCACTTTGCTGAAATCGTACTTGCGCGGATCGAAGAACATGCCGTTAAAGAGCGCCGTGGCGGTTTCGAGCGTCGGAGGATCGCCAGGACGCAGCTTCCGGTAAATTTCGATCAGGGCTTCCTTGGGGGTGCGAATGGTGTCCTTGTCAAGAGTGCGCGAAACGATGATTCCAACGTCGTCGCGCTCCGGAAAGGCCACATCCACTTCGGTGATGCCGGCTTCGGCGACGGTGGCCCACATATCGGCTGTGAGCGGCTTGTTCGCTTCGAGCAGCACTTCGCCGGTCTGACGGTTCACCAGCTCGCCGACAGTGATGGCGCCTTCGAGATCCGCTGGCCCGATTTCCGCTTGCGTGACGCGCGCTTTGCCAAGCTCCTTGAACAAAGCTTCGGAAATGCGCTTGTTCGCTCCAACAACCGTCTCACCGGTCTTGGGATTCTTGATTTCGCGGCTCAGCTTGCGGTCGATGAGGCTTTCGGAAATGTTGAGATACAGCTCGCGGTCACGCAGAGTGATGCGTTCCACCTGATAGAAGGTGCGCAGGATCTCTTCGTTGGTCTTCATTCCCAGCGCACGCAGAAAAATCGAACCAAGGAACTTGCGCTTGCGGTCGATGCGGACGTAGAGAATGTTTTTCGTGTCGTACTCGAATTCCACCCACGATCCGCGATACGGAATGATCTTGCCGAGGAAGTAGCTGCGGTTGTTGGCCGTCTCAAAAAACACGCCCGGCGAGCGGTGCAGCTGGCTGACGATGACGCGCTCGGTGCCGTTGATAACGAAGGTGCCGTTCTCGGTCATCAAGGGAATATCGCCGAAGAAAACTTCCTGTTCCTTGATATCGCGAATGGACTTCGCGCCGGTATCCGCATCCTTGTCGTAAATGGTGAGGCGGATGGTGACTTTCAGCGGCGCCGAATAAGTCATTCCGCGCTCTTCGCATTCGGTGACGTCGTACTTGAGCTGCAGGGTTACCGGATCGCCGCACTTGTTGCAGAAAGTGGGTGTGTTCTTGTTAAAGGTGCCGCACTTCGCGCATAGCACATCCCCGGTCTTATAGGGATTGGTGACGACCGACGCTCCGCAATTCCGGCAGGTGGCGCGCAAGTGGTGCAGGCCACGCAAGTGACCGCACTTGCACTCCCAGTTGCCGATGGCGTAGTCGACGAAATCGAGCTGGGAAAGCCCGCGAAAATCCTGAATCGGAAACACGGATGCAAACACGGATTGCAAGCCGGCGTCCTCGCGTTCGCTCGGCAGCAGGTCCATTTGCAAAAAGCGCTGATAGGATTTTTTCTGGACGTCAATCAGGTTCGGGATCTGGACAGCGGTCTTGATTTTGGCAAAATCCAGCCGTTCGCGTTCCCGGACGACGCGATTACCATTACGATTGCTCATTCGTATTCCCCTTCAAGGCAAAGCCGAACGGACGATGCGGGTGGACACCCGCGCCGTCCGTCCGGGAAGGACATGTTTTGATGTTCGGAATCCAAAAGGAGTACGCGCGTGCGCGATCTCCCGGCAGCCCCGGCGTTCTTACGCCGGGCCACTACTTGATATCGACCTTGGCGCCAGCATCCTCGAACTTCTTCTTGATCGTGGCCGCTTCTTCCTTGTTAACGCCATCTTTCACGGTCTTCGGCGCGCCATCGACCAAGTCCTTCGCTTCCTTCAGGCCCAGGCTGGTGACTTCACGGACTGCCTTAATCACGTTGATCTTGTTAGCGCCCACTTCGGTGAGAACGACGGTGAACTCCGTCTTCTCTTCGGCCGGTGCCGCGCCAGCACCCGCACCTGCCGCGCCACCCGCCATCATCATGGGGGCTGCCGCAGCCGCTGAAACACCGAAGGCCTCTTCCATTTTCTTGACCAGCTCAGAAGCTTCGAGCAGGCTCAGGCCCTTGATTTCTTCCAGGATCGTTTCTACTTTGCTCGCCATTGCGTTTTCCTATCCTCCTAAGATGAGAAAATTGATGGATTAAGTTGTTTGCGGCGCGGGAGCTTCGCTGCCCGAACCACCAAATTTGTTCGCTTTCACCGCTTCGCTGGTCACAACCGCCATGTTTCTTGGGACTGCCGCCAACGCCGATGCCACTCGCTGCGCTGGCGCATTGAGCATGAACATGATCTTGCTGATCAGCTCTTCCTTGCTCGGCAGCGTTGCAAGTTGGCCAATTTCCTGTATCGAAATGACCCGGCCTTCGACCCACCCGGCTCGGAACTGAAACGCGGGCGTGTCCTTCGCTACCTTGGTCAGGATCTTCGCCAGTGTCACCGGATCGGTCTTGGTGTAGGCAATCGAATTGGTGCCCTTGAGATTCTTGAGCAACCCTTCGGTGGGAGTGCCTTCGGCGGCGCGCTCTGCAACGGTGTTCTTCACGACTTTATAATTGCCGCCCGCCGCTTCGATGCTGCGGCGCATCTGCGTATCCTGCTCGACCGTAATTCCCTGAAAAGTGGAAAGAATCACAGTCGAAACGGTAGCAAGTTCCGCCCGAAGCTCTTGAGCTTGAGTCTTTTTTTCTGCTTTCTTCCTCATTCCCGCATCCCCTAGTGAATCTCTAGCGCTTCAAAGCGCGAGCGCTTTACGCTGCGACTGCGGCTACTGAATCGTCGGCTTCCGCTTGATCGATTGGGATCCCCGGCCCCATGGTCGAGGTCAGCGTAATTTTCTTGATGTATTTGCCCTTTGCCGCAGCAGGCTTGGCCTTAATGATCGCTGCAAGCAGTGCTTGGGCGTTGCCGGCAAGCTTCTGCGCCGAAAAACTGATCTTGCCCACCGGCGAGTGAATGATGCCGGTCTTGTCGAGGCGAAACTCTACTTTTCCGGCCTTGATTTCGTTCACGGCCTTGGCGATGTCGAAAGTGACCGTCCCCGTTTTTGGGTTCGGCATCAGGCCGCGCGGTCCCAGCACTTTGCCAAGACGCCCGGCCGAGCGCATCATGTCCGGCGTGGCAATGACGGCTTCATAATCCGTCCAGCCTTCCTGAATCTTCTGGACGATCTCGTCGCCGCCCACAAAATCCGCGCCGGCTTCTTGCGCCTCGCGCACCTTCTCGCCGCTGGCAATCACCAGCACGCGTTTGGACTTACCGAGACCATGGGGCAGCACTACGGTACCGCGCACCATCTGGTCTGACTGCTTGGGATCAACGCCCAGGTTCAAGACCAGTTCGACAGTCTCATCGAACTTCACGAAGTGCGCCTTGCGAAGCACTTCGGCGGCCTCTTCCAGCTTGTACGGACGCGCTTCCACCAGTTTCCTCGCGCGATCAATATTCTTTCCGCCTTCTTTTGCGCTGCGACCCATTTTCCGCTCCTGTTTCTCTTGCTAGCCTTCGACTTCGATGCCCATGTTGCGGGCCGTGCCCATGATCGAACGGATGGCCGAATCAAGCTTCAGCGTGTTCAGATCGGGTAACTTTGCCTTGGCGATTTCTTCCACTTGTTTGCGGGTGACCTTGGCCACCTTGTTGCGATTCGGTTCCGGCGAGCCCTTCACGATTCCCGCGGCCCGCTTCAGAAGTTCAGAAGCCGGAGGCGTCTTCAGGATGAAGGTGAAGGTGCGGTCGCTGTAAATGGTTACCAGCACCGGGATGATCATGCCGTCGGGCTCTTTGGCGGTCTTGGCGTTGAACTGCTTCACAAAGTCCATGATATTCACGCCGTGCGGACCAAGCGCCGTTCCGACCGGCGGCGCCGGCGTGGCCTTGGCCGCCGGCAACTGCAATTTCACTGTCGATTGGATCTTCTTCGCCATTCCCTATGCCCTCTTATATCTGCCCGCGCCAAAAACCGCTTACGCGACTTTTTCCACCTGCGCAAAATCCAGCTCCACCGGAGTAGAGCGTCCAAAAATCGTGACGGAAACCTTCAGCGTGCTGCGATCCGAATTCACTTCTTCGACTACACCCGTGAAATTCGCGAACGGCCCTTCCCCAATGCGTACCTTCTCGCCTCGCTCGAACGACAGCTTCGGTTTCGGCTTCTCCGCGGTGGTGGTAGCCCGATTCAAGATGTTCTGCACTTCCTCTTCGGTCAGCGGCGAGGGCGTCTGCCCCGAGCCCACAAACCCGGTGACACGCGGAGTCGAGCGCACCACGTGCCAGGTATAGTCGTCCATGTCCATTTCGACCAGCACATAGCCGGGATAGCACATACGGGGCGAAATGACTTTCTTGCCCCCGCGCACTTCCACCACCGACTCGGTCGGAATGACGATCTGGCCGATCTTGTCCGTGAGACCGAACGCCGCCACGCGGCCTTCCAGGCTCTCTTTCACCTTTTTCTCAAAGCCCGAGTAGGTGTGCACGATGTACCAGTGCTTGGACATGGAACTTCCTTCAGTGTTTAACAAAGTGAAATAACCAGTCTTCCGCTTTGCTCAGAAGCGAATCCGTAAGAAAGAAAAATACCGCGAAAAAGGCCACGGTGACGATGACCACAACCGTCGTGGACCATACGTCCAACCGCGACGGCCAGTTGACCTGCCTCATCTCGACGCGCACGTCGTGAAAGAAAGTGCCGAGCCGCTTGAACGACTCGGAAACTTTCCCGACAGGCGACATCAGGGAAAAACCGTCTACTCGATGCTGATCCTCTTCTCGATTCAATTTCGCCGCCTGCGCCATTCAGCCAACCGCCTCGCCCGAAAATTCCTTGCTACTCTGACCCTTCGTCCGCCCCACAAACTGGCAGGGGAGGAGGGATTCGAACCCCCACATCCGGTTTTGGAGACCGGCGGTCTACCGTTAAACCTACTCCCCTAATGTCGGTGCCGGCCCTACTTTACTTCCTTGTGCGCGGTGTGCTTCCGGCACGTGTTGCAGAACTTCTGCGTTTCGAGCCGGTCCTGGTGCTTTTTCCGGTTCTTGGTAGTGGTGTAGTTGCGGTTTTTGCAGTCGCTGCACTGTAATGTGATAATTTCGCGCATTGTTCGTTCGCCCTGTTACTCGATGATCTCTGCGACCGCGCCGGCGCCCACAGTGTGGCCGCCTTCGCGGATCGCGAACCGCAATCCCTTCTCTAGAGCTACCGGCGTGATCAGCGTGATTTCCGCCGACACGTTATCGCCCGGCATCACCATCTCGACTCCCTGCGGCAGCTTTACGTCTCCGGTAACGTCCGTCGTCCGGAAGTAGAACTGTGGCCGGTAGCCGGTAAAGAACGGCGTGTGACGCCCGCCTTCTTCCTTGGTCAGAACGTAAGCCTCGGCCTTGAACTTGGTGTGCGGTGTGATTGATCCGGGCTTGCACAGCACCTGGCCGCGCTCCACTTCGTCCTTCTCCGTGCCGCGCAGCAGCAACCCGACGTTGTCGCCCGCCAGCCCTTCATCGAGCAGCTTGCGGAACATCTCGATGCCCGTCACCGTCTTCTTCGTCGTTGGACGGAAGCCCACAATTTCCACTTCCTCGCCTACCTTCACCTTGCCACGCTCGATGCGCCCGGTTACCACTGTGCCGCGGCCGGAAATCGAGAAAATGTCTTCGATCGGCATCGCAAAAGGCTTATCCACTTCGCGCGGCGGCAGCGCAATGTTCTTGTCCACCGCATCCATCAGCTCGAGTATCGACTTCTCCCACTTCTCATCGCCTTCAAGCGCCTTCAGCGCCGACCCGCGTACCACCGGAATCGTGTCGCCAGGAAACTGATAGCTCTTGAGCAGTTCGCGCACTTCCAGTTCGACCAGTTCCAGCAGTTCCGGATCGTCCACCATGTCGCACTTGTTCAGGAACACCACAATTCCCGGCACGCCCACCTGCCGCGCCAGTAGAATGTGTTCGCGCGTCTGCGGCATCGGTCCGTCGGTTGCCGCAACCACCAGGATCGCGCCGTCCATCTGCGCCGCTCCGGTGATCATGTTCTTCACGTAGTCGGCGTGGCCCGGGCAGTCGATGTGCGCGTAGTGCCGGTTGGCAGTCTCATACTCCACGTGCGACACCGCGATGGTAATACCGCGCTCGCGCTCTTCCGGCGCGTTATCGATGCTGTCAAACGCCCGAAACGAAACCTTCGGGTTGTTCTTCGACAGCACCTTGGTGATCGCCGCCGTCAGCGTGGTCTTGCCGTGGTCGATGTGTCCGATCGTTCCCACGTTCAAGTGCGGCTTGACTCGCTCGAATTTCTCCTTGGACATCGCGCTTTATCCTCGCCTCAGAACTTCTATAAAAGACGCCCGACCTCTATAAAGACGTACGACCTTGAAAACGGATAAAAAATGCAGCCCCGGCCAGCACAAAGTTTCTGGAGCGGGGGACGGGGCTCGAACCCGCGACCATCTGCTTGGAAGGCAGAGACTCTACCACTGAGTTACCCCCGCTCGCCGACCAAAAACTTCCATCTCACTGCGGACGCCTGGAGCCTGGGACCGGGATTGAACCGGTGACCTCGTCCTTACCAAGGACGCGCTCTACCAACTGAGCTACCCAGGCTCGAACCGGTAGCGGCGATCCCTTCCCGTGTCCTTGTAACCCAAGCCGGGAGATCGCATCCAGCGAACTTCTCAGCGCACCCAAAAGGGCGCTCAAACTCGCAATCTTCGCGCTCTGCAACTGCCAAACGGTGGTGGACGGGGGAGGATTCGAACCTCCGTAGCCCGCAAGGAGCGGCAGATTTACAGTCTGCTGGTTTTAGCCACTCACCCACCCGTCCAGCGCAAATCATTTGGGACACGACCAACCACCGCGTCCCACAAAACACAGATAACTGAACCGGACTGCTGTACGGGGTTATTCTGCAATGCAGAAAAGGCTCGTGTCCGAAGACACCAGCCCCAGCGCTTTTATCGCGAGGAATCCGTCCGCATCCCAATCCGCTAAACTACCCGGTCCCTCAGATCCCAGCTGGCGGAGGGATTTGAACCCCCGACCCTCTGATTACAAATCAGATGCTCTACCAACTGAGCTACGCCAGCCCTGCTCAAACCGAGCGAAAGTATCACAGAGGCAATTGAATTGCAAGCAGGCTTTCGCAGCCGGCAAACCGTTTGCCACTGGATACTTTAGGCCCTCGAATTCGAGCTTGGGATTGCTCTATTGTACAGCAGGCTTGGCAAATTCGCCATCGTCAATTTCAACGTTTTGGCGGACCTGGTGCAGTTTCACGACGAAACCAGAGTCGCCGCCTGTCTGCGTGATCTGAAACGGCAGAATCACGTCATCGACTTTCCGGTAATCGCCGAAATCCTCCTGAAATTGCGCTTCGCCATTCGGCGAATGATGCAGGCTTACGAGCCTTACCGGTAGCCCTGACTCCGAATCAAAGTACAGCTTGTCGGACGGTCCACCTTCGGGAAGAGCTGCCTCCACAACGTAGGCATCGTGATCATTCACCTTTTCCTTGCCGGTAACGGTTAACTTCGAATAATGCTGCTTCACGTTGAGCGGGCTGTAGAAATCGGCTTGCCGCTTTGCTTCGGCCAGCTCCGCTCCCGACTGTTCGCGCACGCCGTTTTGGGGGTCCTCAGCCCAGCCTACGGTCCCGTCAAAGGCCTGCCGAAAGGCCGAGCCGGAGACAATTATGATCGTGAGGATCTTGTCTGGCGCCTTCTCGTGGATCACCACCGTTCCGCCAAGGTTCGCGGAGGTAACTTCAATGGTTCCCATCGATACCCGCGATTTCAGCTTCTGCCAAGCCGCCCGACCCCCGACCGCTTCGACGTAGTGATCGAGAATCTTATCAACCGAGGGGAAAGCCTGACTTGTACTTGCTGCTGCAGGCTTTGCCGGGGCCTGTGACGATCCCACTTGGCCGTAGATCGCAGGCGCAAGCGTAACAGCAAGCAAAGCGACCATTATCATCGTCCGGCGGTGCCTCATGCGAAACATCTTGCTCCACAAAGGATTTCAAACCAAGAGACGCAAAGAAGGCAGAGGCCGTTGCTTAGGTTAGATGCTTGATGCGTCAATTCGATGCTTAGTTGACCCAGCTATCCGGCCGTGAAGGAGGCTTGTCGCGATGGTCGCGTACATATACTTCGAATTTCTTGCGCAACCGGCGCTGCTTCCAATCGGTGAAGAAGTTGCGGTAGTTGTACAGGAAGGAGCCGCGCCTTAGGTAGACGTATCCGACCAGCATTCCGCCCAGGTGGCAAATGTGGCTGACGTTGTCTCCCGTTTCGCCGATGGTGCCGAAAAACTCGATGGCGCCCATAATGACTACGAAAATGCGCATGGAAACGGTCACCGGGAGCGGAAAGACCCATACCTGCCGGTGGGGCATGAGCACGGCGCACGCGAGCAAAACTCCGTAAATGGCGCCGGATGCGCCAATCGTGGGCGCAAACGGATTTCCCCAACCGCGCATGGCCAGCAGACTCTTCACGATTACGGTGATGACGCCCGCGCCAACTCCGCACAGGAAGAAATAGGTGTAGAAGCGGCGCGCGCCCCAGGTGTGTTCCAGGTCCGCGCCAAACATGGCCAGGAACAAAAGATTCAGCAGCACATGGAGAACGCCAGCGTGCAGGAAAATATAAGTGAACGGCTGCCAGATAAACCCGTGAGTAACCCGATAGGGAACCAATCCAAAATAAAGCAGCCAGAAATTCCAGCCAGCGGGACCGAAGAATAGCCGGGAGAGCTCCTGGGCCAAAAAGACACTACCGCAAATGATGCACAGCGTTTTAATAGCGCGCGGGAAGTAGCCGCTGATGTCGAAACGGTAGCCGTAGCCGCGGGAGAATGTGCCCACAGTGGATCAAGTCTACGGCTTGGGTATAAGCCGAGTCAAAGCCGGAAAATTTGAAATTTAGTAACGCTCCACGGCCAAGGCAACAGCGTTGCCGCCGCCGAGGCACAGGGCTGCGATGCCTCGCTTCAGATTCCGGCGCTCCAATTCATAAAGGAGCGTGACTAACACGCGAGCCCCCGACGCGCCGATCGGGTGACCCAGCGCAACCGCGCCGCCATTGAGGTTCACCTTCTCGGGGTCAAGCTTTAGTTCACGCGTGACGGCAATCGCAGCTACGGCAAAGGCTTCGTTCAGCTCGTAGAGATCGACGTCTTTATCGCGGTCCCAATTAGTCTTCTTCAAGAGCAATTCCACAGCGTCGACCGGCGCCATCATCACCCACTTGGGATCGACGCCGCTTACGGCCTGCGCCACGATTCGCGCCTTGGGCGCCTTGCCGAGGCGTTGCGCTGTGGTTTCCGTTGTCACCACCAGGGCAGCAGCGCCGTCGTTTGTGCCAGGAGCGTTGCCTGCGGTCACTGTGCCGTCCTTCTTGAAGGCAGGCTTCAGCTTCCCGAGCGCTTCAAGAGAGGTATCCTCGCGCGGGGACTCGTCGGTCTTGATTACGACCGGCTCGCCCTTTTTCGAGGGAATTTCAACCGGGACGATTTGTGCGCTGACGAAACAGGATTTGATGGCGCGGACGGCTTTGCGGTGGCTCTCGAGCGCGAACTGGTCTTGTTCCTCGCGTGAAATTTTGTATTTTTCAGCGACGAGCTCGGCGGTCATGCCCATGTGAAAATCCTCGTAAACATCCCACAAGCCGTCGACGATCATCGAATCGAGCAACTGCTGGTTGCCGATGCGGTAGCCTGTGCGCGCACCTTTCAATAGATAAGGGCAGTTGGACATGGACTCCATGCCGCCGGCGACAACGATCTCAGAATCGCCGAGCGTAACAGCTTGCGCAGCGAGTCCCACGGCCTTCAAACCGGAGCCGCACACTTTGTTGACGGTCATCGCGGCGACGCGCGAGGCAAGCCCGCCGCGAAGGGCCGCCTGGCGCGCTGGATTCTGTCCTAGACCTGCCTGGACCACGTTACCCATGATTACTTCGTCCACTTGCTTCGGCTCGATACCAGCGCGGCGAACGGACTCGGCGACAACTTTTGCTCCCAGCTCAGGCGCGGTGAGAGGCGAAAGTCCGCCCATGAATTTTCCGATTGGCGTACGGACGGCGCTTAAGATAACGGGCTGTTCGGTGACCGGTTGCATAACGAAAACTCCTCGAATAAACGCGCGATTGACTGTGTGAAGATCAGTATAGGACCGCGCAAGAGAACTGGTCAATTTTGGAACAACAACTACGTAAGGCACTGTGCCAGTCGCAATAATCAGAAGCATTGCAAAAGAAAATAGCGCCGCGGGAGAGGGGCTGGTGTAGACTCCCGGCGACTGGCGGCAAATCGCGCGGGATAGTCCACGAACTTCATCGAACAGGAGATTAGCCCATGAAAATCAGAACTGGTGTGTGTGTTGCGCTGGCGGCTGCAGCGTTACTTCTGTCCTCGGCACTGCTGAAAAACGCCACGGCCGCGGGAGATGCCACGGCGGAGATTACCGCGATCGAGAATGCGAGCGTGAAGGCCGACATGGCCGGTGACAAGGCGTTTTACGAAAAAACGCTGGCGGACGATTGGACGGGCGGCGACAGCTCGGGCAAGTGGTTCACCAAGGCCGATATGATCAAGATGATGACCGACACCAAGAACAACAAGATGAACAGCGAAAAGCTTTCGGATCTCAAGGTGCGCACATACGGCAACACCGCTATCGCCACTTACAAGGACACCTATGACGCCATGGTCATGGGCGAACATCGCTCCAGGACGGTGATCAGCACGGACACGTTCGTGAAGCTGGGCGGGATGTGGAAGCTGGTGGCGGGGCACTCGTCAACGGCCGCCAAGTAAGTATCTGAAACTTTGCTCAGCCGTGCTGCAGCGAAAGGGACTATTGGAGTCCTGCGCGGCCGAGCATTTCGAGAAACTGTTGCTGGGTGCGCATGTCGATCGACTCGGTGACTAGTTTTCCCTCGCGATCGTAGACGAAACTTTTCGGGATGCCGTCGACTTCGAAAAGCTCGTTCACTTTACGGCCTGGATCGAGCAGGACCGGATAGGTAATGTTTCGCTCGGCGATAAAGGGCTTCACTTTCGCGATATCTTCATCGGAAATCGCCAGGATGACGAGCCCCTGGTCACGGAACCGCTCATAAAGCGCCTGCAAATCGGGCATTTCCTTCCGGCACGGCGGGCACCAGGTCGCCCAGAAATTTACCAGCACCACTTTTCCGCGCAGTTGCCGCAGCGTCCAGGATTTTCCGGCGAGATCGGTAAGGGTAAAGTCCGCGCTATTGCGCCTACGATCGGCGGCTTCGAGCGCGCTCACAGCAGCCGCAAATTGCGGATCGCTGAGCGAAGACTGCATGTGTTCATAGCGCACGAGTTCAGCGAGTTCCAGATAGGGCGAGGGCGGTTTGGCATCTTTCGGGGGCTGCGGCTGCTCCTGCAGAGCGCTGGCGAGAGTGGTGGTGACTTCCTGTAGCGTGCCACGCCCGAAATCGCCCTCGGTTGAGAGACTCGCCAGGTCGAGAGCGAGCGTGAGTTTGTTGGGAGCCACGGGGAGCTGGCGAATTTCGAGCGCCAACTCGCGCGTGGTATGGGCTCGTACATCGTCTGGAAGCGAACGCAAACCTTCGATCTGTTGGGCGATGGGGCGCTCTTGATCGCTCCAGACAATTTTTTGCGCGGATAGACTCGAAGCCAACCCTGCGGCAACCATCCCCACGCAAACGTAACACACGAACCGCCGGCGGAGTGATCCTTTCATCATCTGCACCTTCCAATCCTCTTCCGTGATTGTGGGTCTACGCAGCCGCCGAGCGCAAGTGGCCGGCCGCGACGGATTTCGTATGGTATCGGCGGCATTGACGCTGCTGACGGGAAGGCATAGGCTTCCCGGGCACATAGCTTGCAAGCTGTGCTGAGGGGAGGCTGGCAATGAAAAATCCTGGCGTGGTTGTGTGTGCCTTCATCTTTCTGTGCGCACCGCTGGCACGCGCACAGAAAGATGTGCCGCAAATACCGTTCGAGTCGGTCCCCGACTTTTTCAAGCTGCCGCCGGGAATAAATTTCGGCGAAGTGCCGGGCGTGGCGGTGAATTCCAAGGGGCATATTTTTGTTTTCACGCGGTCAAATAGCGCGAATGGCCCAGCCTATGCGCCCGCCGCGGCGCAGCTTTTCGAATTTGGTCCGCACGGCGAATTCCTGCACGAGATTGGCAAAGGGCTTTACGCCTGGTCTGAAGCGCACAGCGTGCGCGTCGATAAGGACGACAACATCTGGGCCATCGATAAAGGCTCGGACATGATCATCAAGTTCAATCCTGCGGGCCGGGTGGTGTGGGTGTTCGGGCGGCGCAAGGAAGGCGCCGACGAGGACGCCAAGCCGTGGGAGCATCCCAATCCTCCACTGGCGCCGATCGATGGTTTGTTCCGCCAGCCAACGGATGTGACCTGGGATTCCGACGGGAACATCTACATCAGCGACGGCTACGTGAATTCGCGCATCGCAAAGTACGACAAGAACGGCGACTGGGTAAAGTCCTGGGGCGAAAAGGGCACGGGGCCAGGACAGTTCCGGATTCCACACGCCATCGTCGCAGACCGGAACAATAATCTGTATGTCGCAGACCGCACCAACCGACGCGTGCAGGTTTTTGACACCGACGGAAAATTTATCCGTATGTTCACGATCGACGTGCCGTCCGACCCAAACACACGCGCGGTGAATGGCAATACTCCCACGGGCGAGCGGCTGGCGGCGGTGAGCGGAGCACCGAATTCCATGTGCATCACACCGGGCCCGAATCAGGTGCTGTTCATCGGCGAGAGCACCTTCCCCGGGCGGCTGTTCAAGGTGTCCCTGGACGGAACGGTGCTGGGAGTCATCGGGAAGTCGGGCAGGAAGCTTGGAGAATTTTCCGGCATTCATCAATTGGCCTGCCCTTCAGAAACCGAAATTTATGCCGCGGAAACTTCCAATTGGCGCGTGCAGAAGTTAATTTTGAATCCGCCAACGCATGGGGCTGCAAAGGCCGATCAGTAAACCGCTGGGCGGCAACATCGCAGTTGCTGCAAATCAAACCAAGAACGAGGGTGGGAATCGATGCGAACCAAAATGTGCTTGAGCCTGGAAGATGCAAACAAGATTGTTGCCGCGGCCAAAGCGGAGGCACGAAAGAATAATTGGAATGTGACGATCGCAATTGTAGACGATGGAGGATTCCTGGTTCATCTCGAGCGCCTGGACGGAGCCCCGGCGCAAAGCGGGACCATCGCTACAGCCAAAGCCTGGACAGCAGCGGCAACCCGCACTCCAACCAAGACTTTGGAAGACATGGTGAAGGAACGTCCCGCAATAGTAGCGTTTCCGGGGAGACTCGCGGTGCAAGGCGGGCTGCCGATCCTGCACCAGGGTGAATGCGTCGGCGCGGTGGGCGTTTCAGGAGTGAAGTCTCACGAAGACGAGCAAATCGCCAAGGCTGGATTGCAGGCGCTGGCCTAGGGCGTGGCGACCGGCTTCGCGGCCGGAAGATCCTTATTTTTTTTAGAAGTTGGCTCGCCGCCGACAAGCTGGATGGCCTCCGCGAGGTGAAGGGCTTTTCTACCCGTGGCCTGGAATATTTGCTCGCGACAACTGAAACCGTCGGAAACGATTAGCGTATCAGCGCTCGATTGGCGCACGGCGGGCAGCAAGACGCGTTCGCCAATCGCCTGTGACACTGCGTATTTTTCTTGTTCGAATCCAAACGGTCCCGCCATGCCGCAGCAGCCGGAGTCGAGCGATTGCAGGTCGGCGCCCATCTTGCGAAGCACCGACTCCTCGTCCTTCATCTTCATCAGCGATTTGTGATGGCAATGTCCATGCAGCAAAACTTTGCGAGCCAGCTTAGGAAATGGGAAATTCGAGACGAATCGTTCCAGGAATTCGCTGAGCAGAAATGTCTGGTCCCGCAGGCGCTGTGCACGCGGCGTTTCCGGAAACAAGTTGCATAGTTCATCCCGGAAAACCGATGCGCAGCTCGGCTCGAGCACCACGATGGGCACTCCGGCATCAATGGGCGCCGCCAGCGAATCGAGAATGCTCATCAGATACGATTTCGCTTCGTCGAGAAGCCCGAAGTCATAGAGAGGGCGGCCGCAGCAGAAGTGTCGCTGCGGAACGCGGACGTGGAATCCGGCTTTCTGCAACACTTCGAACGCGGCCCGAGCCGTGTCCGGATGCAAATAGTTGTTAAAGGTGTCCAGCCAGAGAATAACCTCGCGTTGCCCATTTTCTGCAGCACTGGCCGCATCGGGAACGCCTTTCTTCTTTGCCCAGATGCGGAAATTCTGCGGAGCGAGTACCGGCAACTGCCGTTCCGAAGCGAGATGCAACACTTTCCTGATCAATCGGCTGAAGAGGGGCGCGCGATTGACCGCGTTAACCAGGGCGGGTGCGATGGAGCCGAGCCGCAGCCATTTGTCGACCATGCCGAAAGCGTAGGCGTGCAGCGGACGCCGATGCCCCCGATAGTAATGAGCCAAAAATTCGGCTTTGTATGTGGCAACGTCGACGTTCGCGGGACATTCCGTCTTGCAGGCTTTGCAGGAAAGACAAAGATCGAGCGATTTCTTCACGTGCTCATCGTTCCAGCCGTCTCGAGTGACTTCGCCCTGCAACATTTCAAACAGCATGTGCGCGCGGCCGCGAGTGGAATGCTCTTCTTCGAGCGTGGCCATGTAGCTCGGACACATGGTGCCGGCATCCTGTTTGCGGCAGGCACCGAGTCCAAGACATCGCAGGGAAGCTTTCGCGAAGGACCCGTGATCGTCTGGATAGGCAAAGTGCGTGTGCGGCTCTGCCGGGTGATAGTCCGCGCCGAGCCGCAAATTTTCTGTTGGCAGGTACGGCTCGATCACTTTGTGCGGATTCATGCGGTTTTCGGGATCCCACGCGGCCTTGAATTCCCCAAATGCGCGGACTAGTTCCGGGCCAAACATTTTCGGGAGTAGCGCGCCGCGAGATTGCCCGTCGCCGTGCTCGCCCGAAAGCGAACCGCCATAGCTGACCACCAAATCGGCAGCGCGCTCGACGAATTCGCCGTAGTTGCGAATGCCCTTTTCGGTTTCCAGGTCGAAGCTGACGCGCATGTGAATGCAACCGTGTCCGAAATGGCCGTAGAACGCGCCCTGGTAATCGTATTCGTTCATCAATTTGCGGATATCGCGCAAGTATCCGCCGAGTTTCTCCGGCGCGACGGCAGCGTCGTCCCAGCCTTCCCATTCGGGCGGAGCGCCCGGCGCAAACGCGGCAGCTCGTGGTCCGGCTTCGCGAATGTGCCACACGGCCTTCGCCTCGACAGGGGTGTAGATGCGCGAACTCGGCGGATTCGGCACGCGCTTGAGACGCTCGACCAATTGCCGAGCGAGGTTCTGGGCCTCTTTGGGATCGTCAGCGCCGAACTCGACCAGCAGGAAACCACCGCCTTCGGGAATCAGCTCGATATTCGGGGCGCGCCGTTGCTTCAGAGCATCGATGATGCTGCCTTCCATGCCTTCCAAGCCAATGGGATGAAGTTCTAAAATTTCCATCACATGATCGGCCGCTTCGAATGCGTCTTTGTAACCGAGTGCCACCAGGCTGCGTTGCTGAGGGCTGTGAATCAGCTTCACTTTGGCTTCGAGCACCACGGCGCAGGTGCCTTCGGTGCCAACGAGTGCTCGAGCCACATGGAAAGTGCGTTCCGGCAAAAGTTCGTCCAGGTTATAGCCGGATACGCGCCGGGGAATCTGTGGGAATTTGGCTCGTATGAGCGGTTCGCTTCGATCACGAATCGCGCGAAGCTTGGTATAAATTTCCGCTTGCCGCCCACCCGCACGGGTGATTCGCGTGAATTCGCTGTCGCTCGTCGCGCCGACAGTCATTTGCGTTCCGTCGGCGAGCAGAATGCGTAATTCCTCCACGTTATCGACGGTTTTTCCACCGAGGAGCGAATGAGTGCCGCAGGAATTGTTGCCGATCATGCCGCCTATGGTGCAGCGATTGTGGGTGGAAGGGTCGGGCGCGAACGTGAGCTGGTGTTTTTCCGTTTGGCTGCGCAGGGTGTCCAGCACGACGCCGGGCTGAACGCGCGCGAATCGACGCTCGGGATCGATTTCAAGAATCTGATTCATGTACTTGGTGAAATCGATGACCACCGCAACATTGCAGGATTGCCCAGCCAGGCTGGTTCCAGCGCCCCGGGGTAGAATAGGCGCGTTGTACTTTTTGCACGCACGAACGGTGGCGATCACGTCAGCATCGTCACGTGGGATTACCAAACCGATCGGAATCTGCCGGTAATTCGAACCATCGGTGGCGTAGAGCGCCCGGCTACCGCGGTCAAATCGCACCTCACCGCGAACGCTCCGCCGGAGCTCGATCTCCAACTCGTTTGCCTGGGCAAACGAATCGACCGGCTTACCGTGTGAGCTGAACGGCAAAGAATTTTGCGGCGGCGGCAAGAAAGAGCCTCTCTTAGTTAGAACGTGGAAGAGTATCAGAAGTCCGCGCCGAAGTTACCCGTCTGCTGCGTCGGAAAACTCGTTCACGGAATACCTGACTCGGCTGCCTTCAATCCAGTTGCCCGGATTCCGGCTTGTTACACGCGCTCTGGTACAGTACAGTTTTTGTCCAAATTAAAAGGGCCCCATGAAAGTTCCCATAATCGATCTGAAGTCCGAATATGCAGAGCTGCGCGATGAAATTCTTGCGGCTCTCGACCGCGTCTGCCAGAAATCGGCGTTTGTCCTCGGCGAAGAGGTCGAAGCTTTTGAGCGCGAGTTCGCCGACTTCTGCGGCACCAAACACTGCGTGGCTCTCTCCAGTGGAACTGCGGCGTTGCACATAGGACTTTTGGCGTTCGGCGTCCAGGCTGATCACGAAGTGATCACGACTCCCAACACTTTTCTCGCTACGGCCGAGGCCATTACGTATTGCGGCGCGCGTCCGGTGCTGGTGGATATCGACCCTGCCACGGGAAACATCGATCCGAAGCTGATGGAGCGAGCGATTACGCCGCGCACCCGAGCGATCCTGCCAGTGCATCTCTATGGGCGGCCGGCGGACATGGATCCGATCCGGGAAATTGCCGAGCGTCACAAGTTGCGCATTTTGGAAGATGCCGCTCAGGCACATGGCGCGCGCTATCGCGGAAAACGCGTGGGAGCAGTTGGCCACGCCGCGGCGTTCAGTTTTTATCCCACGAAAAATCTGGGCGCTTATGGAGAAGGCGGCGCGCTCACCACAAATGACGATCAAGTGGCAAAATTCGCGCGTGCCGCGCGGTCGCATGGACAGACCGCGCGCTACGAGCACGAGTTTGTCGGCTACAACTACCGGATGCACGGATTTCAGGGCGCCATACTGCGCATCAAGCTTCGGCGCCTGTACGCGTGGACGGCAAGACGCCAGGAAATCGCGCGCGAATATCGGAGCAGGCTCGCACGCGTGCGCGCGGACATCCCCGTAGACGACCCGCGAGACGAATGCGTATACCACCAGTTCGTTCTGTATGTGGCCAATCGAAACGCCGTCGTATCACAACTGAATGCGCGGGGAATCGAAACGGTGGTGCACTATCCGCGTCCAGTGCATTTGCAACCGGCGTATTCCTCTATCGGATATCCGCCCGGCACTTTTCCTCACGCGGAGAGAGCCTGCGAGCGAGTTTTCAGTTTGCCGATCTTCCCGGGCCTTTCGGCGGAGCAGATCGCGTTCGTAGCCGATTCGGTTCGTGAAGTAGTGGGAGAGAAATAACCGCGTTTATTGCGCCGTCGGATTTTCCGTAGCTTCGCGTCCGGACATAGGAACAAAAGCTCCCATCCCGGCGGCGTTCGCGCTGCGATTCCGCATCATTTCCGCAAGATTTTCGAACACTTTCGAACAGGAGTCTCGCAGCGCCTGATCGGTGAGACGCATCAGCGACTCGATGGTGCTCTGTCCATGCTCGTTCAGGCGGCGAACGGATGAAACGATCCAGGTGTCGCAGGCGGTCTGCAGGCGGTCTTCATGCTTTGCGGTTGCGGCAACACTCAATTGATCGAGGCCCTCAGCCCATTCTTTCTGCCGATTTTCGCGTTCGGCGGAAAATTGACCGCGCAACGTAGCCATTTCGTTGGTCAGGGCTTCCCGCCCTTGCACCACACCGCTTTCTATTTCGGAACTCATTCGCGTTCGAAACGTTTCCAGCGAAGCTTCCGTCGCAGTGGATAGATTCCCGATCACCTGTTGCGCTGAAAATTCCAGTTCGCGCGTGCGCTCCTGAACGGAATTTTGCGCCGCCTCCGTAAAATTTCGCGCTTCGTGGTCGGAAATATCCCGTAAAACCTGACCGAAAGAGGCCGCTGCGGCTTGCGCCGCATCGTCGAATCGCGAATGGCTGCGAGCAACGGCATCGGAAACGGCGTTGTCGATCTGGACTTGCGCACCTGCGAGATGATCCCCGGATGCGCGATTGAGATCGTCCGCATGCTTTGCCGCGGCTTGCGACGCCAACTCGTCCAAGTTCGTGCTGGCGGTGCCGAGGGATTGCTCGACGATCACCTGCAGCCGGGCGCGCGCTTCCTCCTGAAACCACTCGGAGGCGTGGCCAATTGCTTCCGAGCTCGCTTGCGAGGCACGCGCACCGTTGGCGTTTAACTCCTCGGTCCACTTCGCCAGGACTTCTTTACCGGAGGCTTCGAGGTCGTTGCGCAAATTCGCAACCACTGCAGACGCGTGCCCGGACAGGTCGCGTTGTTGATTCTCAGTGGCCTGACGCAACCGCTCACGATGCAGGCGCAAGCTTTCGTCGGCCTCTATCGCATGAGCGGACAGTTCCCGAATCAATTCCGGGACCTGCTCCATGCGGGGGGAAAGCCGGCTCTCGACCTCGCCGACGGCACGCTCCACCAATTGGCGTTCCAAACCTTCCAGCATTGGACTCAGCCGCTGCGTCAACTCATTGACGAGTTGATCCGCATGCCGATTGAGCTGGCCGGTTTGTGATTCAAGAATGTTTTCAAGGCGCCGGTGAAGCTCATTCAGCGTGTCGTGACTGGAAGCTTCGAGTTGGGCCGAATAGTCCTTTATACGCCCAGCCACATGCTCGATATCAACCAGGGATCCGCGGGCCCGCGACATTTCCTCTTCCAATTCCGCGCGCATGTCCCGGAGGATCGATCGAGCTTCGTCGGCGGTTTCGGAAAGCGGCTGCCGCAGTTCTTGAAAGCGCTCAGCCAGTTTTTGCTCGGCACTTCGCAATACGTCCTTGGAATGCTCCGAAAGCTGTGAAGCCAGCCGCTGAGTCCCGCGGTCGAGCGACGCCTGCAATAGCTCGTTCCATTGAGACTGCGCCAGCGTCAACTCCAGCTCCAGCCGTTCGTTCCAGGCAGCAACAGGCACGGATGGCTCTTGAGCATTCGTGCCGGACTCGCCGGCATGGCTGACCGCCTGAGTTTCAGAGCGGATCGATTGAGATTTCTGGTCCAGTTCATCGAGCAATTGACGTGCTTCACCGAATCGCTCTTCGAACTGTGCCTTCAGGTTATTCAGGAAGGTCTGCTGGGTCTCGCTCAACTGCCCGGCATCGATGAGGGATTCGCTGCCTCGCGTTCGCGCGAATTCCTCTTTCCATGTGCGAAAGAACTCCTCCGCGGTCGCCAATTTCTGCTGATGAACTTCTTCCACCGAGGCGCGAATATCGCCGGTAACCCGCGCGGCAGCGGTTTCCACGGCTTCCTGCGCGTGCCGGCGAAGCTCCTCATTCAGATTGCGGAGCAGCGTCTCCTGCTCCAGCGAAAGCGGCGTTGCGAAATCAGACGGCGGCTCCGATGGAGGAGCGAAGGTGGTATCGACAGAGGGACTGAAAGGTGTTTGTGTCACAATTTCCTCGTTGGTGAAAACCGGCGAACCGCCAGTCCCGGATAATTCGCTCGAAGGCGGCTCCGGGTATTCCTGATACGTTTGCGGCTCGGAGCGCATCTCTGGCCGCCAGTCTTGAGGAGGATACTCGAGTCCCCATACGTTCGATGGCGATTCAAATTCCACGCCGACCTGGAAAAAATCGCGTACCGATTGCGGCCGCTGTGTCCACGCGACGCGCGCTTGCACGCTCTGAGGTTGATCGTACCTCTGCACTTCGAGCGTTACCCAGGCATCCTGCGGAAGATGGTGCTTGGAGGAGTACCGGCAGCCGTGGAGATTATAAGCCAGAGCCATGGTGCGCTCCTCAAACGGCTGACCTAAAAGATCGATACCCCGGACGACTATTGGGAAGGGTTGAGAAACTCGCTCGCTGCGCCTGCGTTGATACCCAAAATCTGTCGATTGCGCTTCGTACACTGCATACCTCGGTTCTGTGCCGAGGATAGCATTCTGAATTGGTGGGGTCGAGAGCGAAAGCTGCGCCGGAAAAAATTTCTGAGGAAAAAATTGGAAATCCCGGCGCAGCTTCGCAAATGAGTTCTTATTTTTTCTTTTTTCTGTTCGCGGAATTGTCAGTGCCAACCTGCGTGGCCACGCCGCCGCTCAACTGCGCGAGGTTGTCCAAAGCAGCCTTAGCTTGAGCAGCATAGGGGCCATTGGGATCCGCATCGATGGCATGCTGATAGGCATCGGCAGTCCCGGGAGGAACAACATAAACGACCTTATCGCCCTCCTGCTTGGTATCAATAGTGCCAGTGAAAGCGCTGCCGAGCAGGTACCAGGCTTGGGCGTCCTTCGGATTCGCCTGTGTCGCCTTCTGGAAAGGCGTAATGGCGTCCTTTAGATCGCCTTTGTTGTTGAGAACGATGCCTATATTTTTCCAGCAGGTGCCGGTCGTCGTGGGATCAAGCGCAGCAGCCTTATCGCAGGCGGCGCCGGCATCGGCAACCTTCTGCTGGGTCACTGCCGGATCGTTCTGTGCCGCGCCAGCCTTGGCCAATGCTGTGCTGAGACTCACGTAGTACGTCGGCTGCGGCTGCAGATCGACGGCCTTCTGATATGACGTAGCCGCATCGGAGAAATTTCCTGCCGTGTCGTAGGCTTGGCCGAGATTCGCCAGGATGAGCGCGTGGTTTTTCACATCTTTGGCACTGGTTCCTTGTTCAGCCTGCTGAAACTCGGTTACGGCAGTCTGGGCGTCCGCCTTAAGCTTGTCCTGAAGCGCGGACTTCTGGTCCGCCGGAGCAGAAGCCAACTGCTGCTTGACGGAATTTATATCGGTCATCGCAGCAATACCCGCATCGAAGTGCGCCTTCATATTTTTGAAGGCATTCGCCTGCTCTTCGGCCTTCTTGGCGGCATCGGCATTCGAGTTCTTCTGCTGCTCCACGATCTCCTTGAAATTGAAGTTGATCGTGCTGGCTTGACCGTCCGCCACGGAGTGCTTTTCCGTAAAATTCAGATTAGACTTTTCATTGACCAGTACAAACTCGTAAATTCCGCCGCGCGGCAACAACTGGCTGTAGTTGCCGGACTTGTCGGTTTTGATGGTAAAGGTCTGGCCAGTATCGGGATTCTTGATCTCTACAGTCACATCAGGCCAAGGATTGCCTTGAATGTCCGCCACTTGGCCATCCACACGCGTGGAACCTTGCGCCGCCGCAATGGCGGGCAGAATAAGAGCTAGCACCAGTGCCGCCCAGACCGGAATTAGTCGTCTCATGTGATTTCTCCTCGACGGTAGCTTGCAGTGCTTTATTATCGCGCAACTGGCAGCCGAATATCCAGACTCGGGCGATACCCTTTTCAGGCGACCCAGGACCCATCGGAACTACGTGCCGTTAGACGTGCCGGCCGCTAAAAGCTCTCGGCTCTCGGACGTCTCCACCAACCCAGCCGATGTCGCCGCTTCTGACGTGCCAGAACACCGAACGGTTACGCCCGTATGCGTCTAAAGCCTAGGGCCGGTAGGTCGCCGCAGTCAGATCCGATTCCCAAACGGTCACGCTGGCGACTCCGGCTCCATTGGGCGCCTTGGGAAGCTGTTTCGCCGTCTCTTCGTAGATGTACCGCGCAATATTTTCTGCCGACGGATTCAACACATCGAAAGGCGGAAACTCATTGAGGTAAGTGTGATCCAGGGACCGAAGCACACCTTGGATGGCGCGCTTCATATTCACGAAATCGTATAACAAGCCGGTGGAGTCGAGTTCCGTTCCCGTCAGCGTGACCCGCACCTTGTAGTTATGGCCGTGCAGGTTTTCGCATTTTCCTTTGTAATTCCGCAGATTATGGGCTGCGGCAAAGTTGTCATCGACGCTCACTTCATACATGAGTTTTCCCTCGAGCCCCGGCCCATCCACAGTCAATCTATTGTCGGAAAGCCTACTGAGGGTGATTCTGCATGAAACGTGCCAGTTCGGCTAGATCATGCGTTGTCGAGTACTCAGGCAGGGACTCGAGAAAAATTCTACCATAGGCCATTCGCTCAATGCGGTTGTCGAGGATAGCTAGGATGCCCCGATCCGTTTTAGACCGAATCAGGCGCCCGAACCCCTGCTTGAGCGCCAACACCGCTTCCGGAATCTGGTATTCAGCGAAGGGATTTCGGCCGTCCTCCTGCAAAGCACGGACCCGCGCCGCAACGATCGGATCGCTCGGAACCGCGAACGGCAGCTTGTCGATGATCACGCAGGAGAGCTGCGAACCCGGAACGTCCACGCCCTGCCAGAAACTGGAAGTGGCGAACAAAACGGCATTAGGCGTTGAGCGGAATCGCTCCAGCAGAATCGAACGCGGCGCAGTGCCCTGCAGAAATAGAGGATAGGCGACTTTGGCGGCGACGTGCTCGTACACCTGCCTCATTTGCGAATAACTCGTGAAGAGGCAGAACGCGCGCCCATCTGAAATTTCAAGGAGTTTGGCGATTTCCTCCGCCGCCCGGGCGGAGAAAGAAGCGTGACGCACGTCAGGCATCGATCGGGGAATATACAGAAGCGCTTGCTCGCGATAGTCGAACTCTGCCGGTAACACCACTTCGTGGACCGGCAGCACCCCAAGACGCTGTTTCACGTAGTCGAACCGGCCGGCAATGGCCACGGTTGCGGAAGTGAGAACCACAGTGTCGAAGCGGTCGAAAAGTTGTTCCCGCAGAATTTCGCTCACATCGATCGGCGTGGCCGCCAGAAAAACGCCGCGCCCCCGGCGCTCGTACCAATAAACATAGCTCTTCTCTTCGCTTTCCAGCAGGAAAGCCAGTTCGCGCCTCGATTCCGCCGCGCGGCGCGCCAGCGTGATCACTTCTTCCGGTTTCGGAGATAGCGCGGAAAGCTCAGTCTCAATGCGTTTTACCGCGGCGCAAAGTTCCTCGTATGACTCGCGGTTTCGCTCCAGAAAAGATTTCCGCTCAACGGGTCCAAATGAAAATTTGCCTTCGCGTTCGGGAAACGTTTCGAAAAAGCTGCGGCCCAATTCCCGTACGCGCGCCAGGTGGCGCCGCAATGGCGCGGCTTCGATACGCAATATTCGCAGCAGGCTTTCCGTATCGCGAGCCAGTTCCTCGAAACGGTAGCTCGAGATTTGTCGCCCGAAATAATCGCTGGCGACATCCTCTATTTCGTGTGCCTCGTCAAAAACCACCGCCGAATATTCGGGGAGGATCGAGCCGAAGTCGTCCTGGCGGATGGCCAAATCCGCGAAGAAAAGGTGGTGGTTGACGATAATGAGGTCCGCCTCCTGGGCTCGCTGGTGCATCGCGGTAATGAAGCAGCGCTGGAATTCAGGACATTTTTGGCCACCGCAAAGATCACTGCGTGCGTCGATTCGGTTCCATAAATCCGCCGAATCGGGGAGAAACGTCAGTTCGCTGCGGTCGCCCGTTTCGGTGAGCTTGGCCCAGTCGCGAATCTGGGTGAACCAGTCCATTTCGTCCATACCTCTGAGAACTGGCTGCCCTTCCATCTGTTGAACTTTTTGGCGGCACAGAAAATTAGCTCGCCCCTTCATCAGCGCGGCTTTCAAATTCGGCGCGAAATGCTTTTGCAGGAAGGGAACGTCTTTCTGGAAAAGCTGTTCTTGTAGAGACTTCGTCGCAGTGGAAACCACTACGCGACGTCCGCTGCGAATGGCCGGGATCAGATAGGCGAGAGTTTTTCCTGTGCCAGTGCCGGCTTCAATCACCGAATGCTGGTGGCGCTCGAACGATTCCTGGACGAGCCGGGCCATTTCAAGTTGCGACGACCGGAATTCGTACCCGGGATGGCGCTTTTCAAGCAACCCGCCCGGACCGAAGATTCCGTCGACAGTGATCTCTTCAGCTTTTGTCGCAGCCGCTTTTTTCGACATTAGATCGCAGTGATTCGTCGCGAGACCAGGAATCTAAAATAGCACAGCAATCGCAGCGGAACGTTTTGCGAAGGGCAGCTTCCCGTCAGCGATGGGCCATCTTTTCTTCAAGCACCTTGGCCCAGTGAGAAAGATGGTTGAGCGAAGCCGTGTGGGTGTGATCCAAAACCAGCGGAGTAATGGAAATTGCGCCGTCGCGAATCGCGGCATGATCGGTATCTGGTTCGATGCCCTCGGTTAGTTGCTGTTCATGTAACCAGAAGTAGCGCCGGCCGCGTGGATCGGTGCCCGGCTGCAAAAGATTGCGCGTGATTTTCGAGGATTGCCGCGTTAACCGCACTTCGCCATTCCAGGGTTGCGGCACATTGATATTGAGCAGAACTCCTTTCGGCAGTCCTTCCTTCAGCACAACCGGTATCAGAGCGCGCGTAAAGCGAGCGGCCGGCGCAAAATCAAAACCCTTTCCGCGAAATGCAACGGAAACAGCTAGCGCAGGTGTGCGATTGATGGCGCCTTCCATGGCCGCGCCAATCGTCCCCGAATAGTAGACGTTCTCTCCCAGATTCCCGCCCGGATTGATCCCCGACACGACAATGTCCGGCTTGTCCTTCAATAACGTGTGGAACGCAAGGATCATAGCGTCAGCAGGCGTGCCTTCGACGGCGAATTCGTGTTCGCTGACCTGCTCGTAGTAAATCGGTTGGCGCAGGGTGAGCGACTGCGCCGACGCACTTCGTTCCTGGGAAGGCGCCACGACCGTCACTTTGCCGATTTCGCTCAGTTCCTTGGCCAGGGCGCGAAGGCCGGGCGCGTGAATGCCGTCATCATTTGTAACCAGAATGTGCGGCGTCATGAAATCCTGTGAGTTGGAAGCTGCAGCTATCAGTTTACATCGATGGAAGGCGCGCACGAACTCTCGCGGGCGGAAAGTTGCCGTTGGCTCCTAGGAAGCGGACGAGATCGCGCAACTACCTTGCGGAGAAGACGAAAACCGATCATTTAACGGGCTGGGTCAACACGAGAATCGAGGCCTTGCGCTGGTCATGTCTTTGCGCCAGTGATAAACTACCTCTCGCGTCAAATCTGTTCCCCGTGCATCAAACGGGCCTGTAGCTCAGGTGGCTAGAGCGCACCCCTGATAAGGGTGAGGTCGACTGTTCAAGTCAGTCCAGGCCCACCAATTTATTCGCGATGGATTCGTGTCGCGCCCATACGCCCATCCGGCTGTGCGTCAGAGTTTGTTCAATCCATCCAGCGCGGCAACCTTATAGGCTTCAGCGAGAGTGGGATAGTTAAAAACGGTGTCGCGGAAATATTCGATACTCCCGCCGTATGAGATCACTGCCTGCCCGATGTGAATAATCTCGGTGGCACGTTGTCCCATCGCGTGCGCGCCCAGCAACTTCCGCGTGTTGCGGTCGAACAACAGCTTCAACATGCCCGTTTCGTCGCCGAGCATCATGCTTTTGGCAAGCTCCGCGTACTTCGCCACGCCGACTTCATAGGGCACTTTCGCCGCGGTCAATTTCTCCTCGGTCTGCCCAACCATCGAAATCTCCGGGATAGTGTAAATCCCATACGGAAATAGCTCCGGCATGGCTTCGCAGGTGATGCCGAACATATGGCTGCTCGCCAAGCGGCCTTGCTCCATCGACGTACTTGCCAGCGCTGGGAATCCGATGACGTCGCCCGCGGCGTAAATGTGCGGCACGCTTGTCTGAAAGTGAAGATTTACCTCGACCTTGCCGCGCGGATCGGCTTTCAGTCCTGCCGCTTCCAGGCAGAGCTGGTCTCCGTTGGCCTGCCGACCAACCGCATAAACCAGCCCGTCGGCCAGAATCTTTTTGCCGCTCTCGAGCTCCGCAAAAACGCGGTCGCGTTGCGCGTCAACGCCGACACGGGTCACTTTTTCGCCAAGCCGGAAGACCGTGCCCAGTTGCCGTAGATGGTAGGCCAGGGCATCTACAATCTCGCGATCCACAAAATCCAGAATCACCGGCCGCTGATCGATGAGCGTAACTTCCACTCCCAGCGTCGCCAAAAAGGACGCGTACTCCAACCCCACCACACCGGCCCCTACAACAATCAACTCTCGTGGTAATCCTGCCAGTTGCACCAGCTGGTCTGTATCGATAATCCGCTTGCCGTCGAAGGGAATGTCCGCATTGTGAGCTGTGCGCGTGCCGCAAGCGATCAGGATATTCTCGCCGCGCAGCGAGACCTTGGCTGCTTCTCCCTGCACTTCCACCGTGTGTGGATCAGCAAACTGCGCTGTTCCCTGGAATATGCTGACGCCGTTTCTCTTCAATTGCGCGCGAATTACATCCGTCTCGCGGGCAATCACCGAGTTCACGCGGAAGGCCAGATCCTGCAGAGATACGTCGCGGTTCCCGCGATAATTGGTGCCGTAGAACGCTTTCACAGCCAGCCCGGTCAATTGAAAGATGGCTTCGCGGACGCTCTTGCTGGGAATCGTACCGGTATGGACGCAAACACCACCCATCATGAGGGTGCGGTCGATTACGGCTACGCGCTTCCGCAACTTGGCTGCGGCGATGGCGCCTTTCTGGCCCGCGGGCCCGCTGCCGATTACGATGAGATCAAAGTCTTGGTCGCTCATAAATAGTGAACCGTAAGCTCCTGCGGCAAGCCCCCGGAATTCCCGTCTTGAGAGAGATAAAAGGCAAACCCGGCGCTGAATGTCGCATACGAAGTTTACAAAAGCGTGAAAGCGGATGGGATGAAGTGAAATTTCGCCGGTGGCGAACCAGTTAAGTCACTTGTTCGCACGCCGGCAGGAGAGATCGTTGTGTGTGGTTGAAACGAATTATTCCGCTGAGGCTACAGGCGCGGCTTCGACTCTCTCCACGCGCTTGATGCGCGCCGCCTTGCCCTTCCGCCCACGGAGATAATTGAGCTTGGCTCTGCGCACGCTGCCTTTTCGCACCAGTTCAATGGAACTGATCATCGGCGAATGAGTTGGAAAGATGCGCTCCACGCCAATGCCGAAACTCACGCGCCGCACGGTGAAACTCTCGCCCAGCAACTCGCCGCGGCGGCTCATAACCACGCCTTCGAACGCTTGGATACGTTCCTTGTCGGCTTCGCCTTCTTTCAGGCGGACGTTCACGCGAACCGTATCGCCGGGCCGAAACGTAGGATGATCTTTGCGGAGTTGTGACTCCTGCGCTTTTGCAACTACGGGTTTCATTTTAGTATTCCAGGCAGACCCGCTCAGGTGGGGCCAGCACACAAACGGACAAACGCAGATTATAGCGAAATCCGTGCAATATGCCTAGGCGAAAACTGCTGTGTGTACATCTTAGCAACGCCTATTCGACGCCGCAGCGACTGGGCCCAAGCAGTTCGGGACGATTGCGCATGGTCTTTTCAATGGCTTTCTGCCGGCGCCATGCACGAATATGTTCGTGGTTACCGCTCAGCAAAATTTCCGGCACGTCCCATCCGCGAAAAGAAGCCGGTCGCGTGTAGTGCGGAAAATCGAGAAGCGTTGCTTCACGTGTCGTGTGGGCGCGCGGTTTGGGGGGGATTGCTCTCTCGACTGAATCGCCGCTTTGCGCGCTAAAGGATTCGTTTACTGCCGAGTCTTCATTCCCGAGCGCGCCCGGAATCAGTCGCGTGACCGCGTCGATGATCATCGCTGCGGGAAGTTCGCCGCCGGAAAGCACGAAGTCGCCGATGGATATTTCATCGGTGGCCAGATGTTCGGCCACGCGTTCGTCGACTCCCTCATAACGCCCACACAGCAAAATGATTCGCTCCAACTCCGCAAACCGGCGCGCCGTTTGCTGGTCAAAGGGCGTTCCCGCAGCCGACAGCAAGACGATGGCTGTATCCTTGTCCGCCTTTGGCCTCTCCTGCGGCAGCAACGATTCCACCGCTTCAAATAGTGGCTCCGGCTTGAGCACCATCCCTTCGCCGCCGCCAAAGGGCCGGTCATCGACGGTCCGATGCCGGTCGCGCGTGAAATTGCGCAAATCGTGTATATGCGTCGCAATGAGGCCTGCCTCGCGTGCGCGTCGAATGATGCCGTAATCCAGCGGTCCGGTAAAAAAGTCCGGGAAAATTGTGATCAGGTCGAAACGCATCGCATGAATATTAACGCAGGAGGGTCAATGCTCGTTCAAGTCTCGGAGACCATCGGGAAGAGCAACCTGGATGCGGCGAGCCATAATGTCTATGTTCACGCAAATATCTTGTGCCAGTGGAATGAGCAATTCCGCGCCGGATGCGTCCACCGCTAAAATTGGCGTTCCGGCAACACCTTCACCGGGGAACTCCACGTCGCTGACGATACCCAGCACAGTTCCGCCGGCGTCGAGAACTTCGCAACCAATCAAATCTGTGATGTAGTAACTGTCGGCGGGCAGCGCCTGACGGTCAGAAAAGGGAATCTGCACTTCCAGACCGACCAGCTTCTCAGCGTCCGAAATCGAATCCGAACCTTCGAAATGAAGGATGGCCTGGCCGCCGCGGCTCAAGCTCAACCAGCAACCGCGCAGAGCAATTTGGCGCGGCGCACCCGAGCCATTCCAGAGATAGGCCGAACGCAGCAGCTTCAATCGCTCCGGAAAATCGGTAAGGATCTCCGCAGCGACTTCTCCCCGTCTGCCATGGGGCCGCAAAATTCGAGCCACAGTCACGTAAGCGGATTCTGGCGTCGTCACTCTGTAAAAATTATTCGAGGATTTCCAGCGTGAAGCGCTTTCTCAACTTCATCCCTGCGGCGCCTAGTAGTGTGCGGATCGACTTTGCAGTGCGGCCTTGCCGTCCAATCACTTTTCCCAGATCGTCGGGTGCCACTTTCAATTCAAGTACGGTTACTTGTTCCCCTTCCACGGATCTGACTTGCACTTGCTCCGGATGATCAACGAGTGCCTTGGCAATTTCCTCTACGAGTTCCTTCATCGCGTTTCCCCCACAGCTTGACGGGCCCAGCGGAGAGTCTCGCTCGAGCTTGTACAAGGGCTATGAACATAAATATACCTACTGTGGTAGGACGCCCGGGAAACGCTTAGGGTTGCGTTGTTCTTGCTGAAGCTTTTGCCTTGGGGAGCAAACTGCGAACCGTGTCGCTGGGCTGAGCGCCTTTACTGATCCAATACTGAACGCGCTCATTATTGAGTTGGACGACGGCGGGCTTTTTCTGGGGATCATACGTGCCGACGATCTCGACAAAGCGGCCGTTGCGCGGACGAGTCTTTTCGGTCACTACTACGCGATAGAACGGGTGCTTGGTCTTGCCAATCCGCGAGAGCCGAATCATTAACACTTGCAAAATCCTCCTGAGTCGAATCGACTGAGTATAACGGACCTTTGGCGATTCACCAATCGCTATCTGTTTGGCCGGCCTTTAGCGCAAAAGCCACAGAGGAAGAGCTGCTTGCGCGCATTGCTCGATCATCTGCTGATCTCTCGCGGAAAAGGCATTCAACTGGTCGCTCTCCACGTCAATCGTGCCCACTACACTTTCGCCGCCGGGAGCCAGGACCGGCACGATGATTTCCGAAAGCGTGCTGCCGAACGACGTGAGATAACGGCGATCGTGACGGACATCGCCGCAGATAACCGTGCGCTTTTCTTGAATGGCCGCACCGGTAAGGCCCTTCGAAACCGAAAACGACGGATTGTCCGGTGCATTCGGCCCTACCCAGGCAATGATCGAAACCGTTTCCGGCGTCACGTCATAAACGCCGACCCAACGGTACTCACCCAATCGCCGAACGAGTTCCGCCAGACGCCGGGCTTTCACGGTACGGTCATCGCCGCCCATGGCGATCGTCCGAACCTGGTTCAGCGTGTTGTCGATGATGATTGGCACAATCGGTCCTATTTCAGCCCGGCAAACTTGCCAATGCCGCGCATTTTCATCTTGGCCATGCTGCCGTATTGCTTCATCATACGCCGCATATCGGCGTATTGCTTCAGCACCTGGTTTACTTCCTGCACCGAAGTGCCGCTGCCAATAGCGATACGCTTGCGGCGCTTGCCGTCGATCAGGTTGGCGTTGCCGCGCTCTGCGTTGGTCATCGAATTGATGATGGCCTCTATGGACTTGAGCTGCTTCTCATCAACTTGCACGTCCTTGGGGATTTTGGCGAACGGCCCGATCTTCGGTAGCATGCCCATCAACTGCTCGATCGAGCCCATTTTCCGGATCTGCTGAAGCTGATCGCGAAAATCGTGCAGCGTGAAATCATCCTCACGCATCTTGCGCTCAAGTTCGCGCGCTTTTTTTACATCAATCGTCTTTTCGGCCTTTTCGATCAGGCCAAGCACGTCGCCCATTCCCAGAATGCGCGAAACGATGCGGTCCGGTAGAAATGGCTCCAGGGCGTCGTATTTTTCGCCCACGCCCACGAATTTCACGGGCGCGCCAGTCACTTTGCGGATCGAAAGCGCTGCGCCTCCGCGTGCATCGCCATCCAGCTTGGTGAGAATCACGCCCGTAATCCCAAGCCGCTTGTGGAATTCACCGGCGGACTTCACTGCGTCCTGCCCAATCATGGCGTCGGCAACGAACAAAATTTCCGTGGGATTGAGCTCTCGCTTGAGCTGTGAGAGCTCTTCCATGAGCTGATCGTCAATGTGCAGCCGGCCCGCCGTGTCCACGAGAATCACATCGCAAGCGGCCAGTTTGGCCTCACGCGTCGCGCCTCGCACGATCTCGAGAGGTTTGTCGGTGCCGGTGCCCGGCCAGATCGGTGTTCCAGTAGCCTTCGCCACCTGGGCAAGCTGTTCGCGGGCGGCCGGCCTGTAAACGTCCGTTGATACGACGATCGGCCGATGTCCATGTTCGGCGAGCCATTTTCCGAGTTTCCCGGTCGAAGTGGTCTTGCCCGAACCCTGCAGGCCGCAGATGAGCCATACCGACGGGGGACGCGAGCCGAACTGCGGACGTGCCTCCCGGCCCAGCAAATCCCCCAGTTCGTCCCGGACGATTTTCACTACTTGCTGGTCCGGCGAAAGCTGCAGCAGCACCTCGGACCCAAGCGCCTTCTCACGCACATGCGCGATGAACTCGTCCGCCACGCCCAGATTCACGTCGGCATCGAGCAACGATTCGCGAATTTCGGCAAGCGCCGCGTCGAGGTGCTCTTCGGTGAGCTTGCCCTGTCCACGAAGGTTCTTGAATGCGCGCTGAAGCTTTTCTGTAAGTGTTTCAAACATGGATGTCCCGTACAGCGCGGAATTTCCATATCCGCGCAATCATCGATTCTAGGCGACGTGAACGGGAGGGTCAAACAGCCGCCGAACCTATGCCACCAAAAATGAAGGGCTGCCGTTGCGCTCGGCAGCCCTCATTTCCTCAGTAACAATTTTAGAAGAATCGGCCCGACTACTTCGCGCCAGCAGCAGATTTACCTGCTGCGGGTTTGGCCGCTTTCTTTGCTGGTTTCTTCGCTTTTTTGGCCATTCGCTTTCTCCCTGATCAGGATTTGCCCGGGGGCAGGAGTACCTTATACGTAAAGTGAGGGAACAAGTCCATCGAGAATCGCAAATTCCGCAGAGACCTAAACACGGGAGCCCTCCATGACCTATGCGGACCCTATTCTTAGGAGCTCCCAATCCATACACCCACCACAAATACGAGCACGCCCCCAACCACCACCTGGAATGCGGAAGACAGAAGCGGCGTATCCATGTACCGGTGGCGCACCCAACTGATGATGGCCAGTTCCACAGCCACGACGACGACCGCTGCGGCAAACGCCACGTGAAAACTCGAAATCAGAAACGGCAGCGTATGCCCGAGTCCTCCTGCTGCGGTCATCAAGCCCGTTACCAGCCCACGCACTACAGGTCTCCCGCGTCCGGTTAACGATCCATCGTCTGAAAGCGCCTCGGCGAAGGCCATCGAGATTCCCGCCCCAAGTGATGCTGCTATTCCCACAAGGAACGCGTCGCGGGTGCGATGGGTCGCGAAAGCCGCCGCGAAAATCGGCGCCAGAGTGGAAACCGAACCATCCATCAGGCCCGCCAGTCCCGGTTGAATTACCTGCAGCATGAAAAGCCGCCGGCCGGTGTTCTCCTCTTCCGTGCGGGCATGCTGGTCCAGATGCTTTTCTTCCAATGCTTCAGCGAGGTTGGAATGCTGCCGCTCGATTTCCGCCAGATCGCCTAACAACTTGCGCGTAGCTGGGTCGGAAATTTTCGGGAGCGACCTTTCGTAAAACCGTTGCGTCTCCAGTTCCAGCGCCTCCACCTGCCGGCGCACCGATTCGATCCCCAGCGGCCGCACCAACCACGTTGGTTTCCTCTCGATAAAGCCCTTCACGTCCTGCGGCCGGATCAGCGGGATGTGGTCCCCGAACCGATGCCGGAACATGTCGATGAGCATTTGGCGATGGCGCGATTCTTCCGCCTGCATGTCCTCGAATACCTTGGCCGTAGCCGGATAGCTCTCGCGAAGCCCGTCGGCAAAGTCGCCATAGATCCGGCTATCTTCCTCTTCGAGTTGAATGCCAAGCGCCAGAATTTCCCGCTCGGTCAGGTCTTTGAACTTCTTGGGCATCGTCGACGCTCCAGTGAAAGTCGCTATTATAGCCGCCGCAGACCCAGGCCCTGATCGAAATAGCTGCGCCGGCTCGCTCGAAATATTTGCAGTCACCTTGAGCCGTGGCATTCTCTGCATGCATCCATTGACTGTGTCGGTCTGGCTGTGTTTGGCCGCCCAAACCACCGGGAGAGTTTCGAATGAAAGCCTGCCTCTTACGCTCTCCGGCACCAGTTGATACCAATCCGCTCGAATATACCGAAGTTCCTCGACCAGAGCCCGGACCGGGCGAAGTCCTGGTGTGCGTGAACTTCTGCGGAGTTTGCCGTACCGATCTGCATGTGGTCGAGGGCGAATTGCCACCTCGCAAACCGCACGTCATTCCGGGGCATCAAGTCGTGGGCCTGATCGAAAAGCTTGGGCATGGCGCGACTCGGTTCCAAGCGGGGGCTCGAGTCGGCATCCCGTGGCTGCACAGCACCGATCAGTCCTGCGAATATTGCCGCGCAGGCAAAGAAAACCTCTGCGATCATCCGACGTTCACAGGCTACACCGTTGACGGCGGCTACGCGGAATACGCGGTGGCGCCTGAACAATTCGTCTATGCCATCCCGGATTCGTTCGCCGATGACCAGGCCGCGCCCCTGCTGTGTGCCGGAATCATCGGCTTCCGCTGCCTGCGGTTGGCCGGGCTGAAGAAAGGCGGTCGGCTGGCATTCTACGGATTCGGCGCCGCCGCTCACGTTGCCATCCAGGTCGCGCGCCACTGGGGCGTGGAAGTTTACGCGGCCACCCGCGGCAAAAAACATCAGCAGCTTGCCCTCCAGCTCGGCGCGGTTTGGACCGGAGAGGCTACCGACGCACCCCCCGCGCAGCTTGATGCCGCTATTGTCTTCGCGCCTGCTGGCGAACTGGTGCCGCCCGCTTTAAAAGCTTTGAAGAAGGGCGGCGTGCTCGTGCTCGGCGGAATCCATATGAGCCCGATTCCATCTTTCGATTACAATCTGCTTTATCAGGAGCGCATCATTCGCAGCGTGGCGAACAATACCCGCGAAGATGGACGGGACTTTCTGCGGATTGCGGCCGAGATCCCCATCCATAGCGCCATCACCTCTTATCCTTTGCGAGACGCTAATCGCGCACTGAACGACCTGAAGAGCGACCGCGTCAACGGCGCCGCGATTCTGGACTGCAGGTCATAATCGGCGATGAGAGTCATCTCCGTAAATGTAGGCTTGCCCCAACGTTACCTTTGGCATGACAGTGAGGTGCTTACTTCCATCTTTAAATCTCCGGTTAATGGCCCTGTGATGATGTACAAGCTGAATTTGGAAGGCGATCGTCAGTCCGACCTGGAAAATCATGGAGGGCGCAACAAAGCTGTATATGCATATCCGGCCGAGCACTATGCGGTCTGGCGCAGCGAGCTCGATGGCGCAGAGCTCCCTTGGGGCGCTTTCGGCGAAAATCTGACCATCGAAGGTATTCGCGAGGAAAACACCTACCTCGGCGACCACTTTCGCGTGGGCGATGCCCTCCTGATGGTCACTCAACCTCGTATCCCATGCTATAAGCTGAACTTACGGCTTAACCGCGACGATATGATCAAACGCTTCCTTGCCAGCAATCGCTCCGGAATTTACTTTTCTGTGCTGGGAGAGGGACAAATTACAGCCGGAGATGCGGTTGAGCGCATCCAAATTGATAAGGACAGGATTTCCGTGGTGGAAATCAACCGCGCCGTCGCCGATGGCGAAGCCAACGTTTCGGTCATGCAGCGCGCGGTGCAGCACAAAGTCTTGCCCTCAGGTTTGCGCGAGCATTTTCTCGGTCAGTTAGCCTCGATCGGGCAGCCCTGAACTGTTCCATTAGGCTACACCATGAATTCAGCTATTCAACCTGCTGCCCTCGCGCACGCTCCAGCCACAAGCCGGAGCAAAGTGCTGCTGCATGACAGTTTTCGCGCGGCCATTACGCTGAAAGGCATCGACGGCATCCTGGAAGCGATCGGCGGCGCCATTCTTTGGTTCGTAAAGCCATCGGCCTTGAGTCATATTTCTCTGAAATTCCTGGAATTGGATTTGCCGTTCGACCGGCACGAATTCATCATCACTCATCTCTATCGCGCCACCGAGCACCTCGCCGACGGCGGCAAGCATTTCGCTTCGATCTATCTGCTGGCGCACGGGCTCATCAAAGCCGTTCTGGTTGCTGCGCTGTGGTTCGACGCGCTCTGGGCCTATCCCGCCACAATCGGCGTCTTCGGTGTTTTCTGCGTGTATCAGGTGCATCGCTTCATGCACACACATTCCATCGCTCTTCTGCTCATCACTTTTTTTGATCTGCTGATCATCTGGCTCACCTGGCGCGAGTATCGCGACCAGAAAGCAATCCGCCACAAGTAACCTTTCTTTCGGTGTTTTGCGCTTGCCCCGCTGTGCGCTAGAGTTGGCGCGCAACTTCACCTATGTCTACTGACAATTTCACCATCGGTGTCGACCTCGGCGGCACAAATCTGCGTATAGGCGCGTATACGCCTTCGAAGAGACTTCTCGAAGCGATTCAATTGCGGACTCGACTGTGTGACGGTCCCGAAGCCGTGGTGAACGACATGTGCGCGGCAATTCGTCGCCTGCGGGAACAATATCAACCGCGGTATTCGCTCGCCGGAATCGGCGTTGGCTCGCCCGGGCCACTCGAATTGCCTGCCGGGATTCTGCGCCAGCCGCCCAATCTTCCGGGTTGGGACAACTTTGAGCTGCGAGCCGCGATAGAAGGAGACGCTGGAATGCCCATCTCGCTGCAAAACGATGCGAACGTCGCCGCTTTAGCCGAGTGCGAACTCGGCCGGGGCAAGAGCCTCGGAGTCGACTCGCTCTGCATGCTGACGTTGGGAACCGGCGTTGGCGGCGGAATTATCCTGCACCGCAAAATTTGGGACGGCATTACCGGCATGGCCGGAGAAGTCGGCCACCTCAACATCTGGACGGAAGGTGGCATGGCCTGCGGGTGCGGGAGCTGCGGCTGCCTGGAAGCGCATGCCTCCGCAACGGGCGTTCGCAAAATGGCCCAGGACGAGATCGCACACGGAGCAGCCCCCAGGCTTGCGGTGCTTTTTGCAGATAAACCTGATTTTGACGCACGGGATGTGGCCGAGCTTGCGAGCGCGGGCGACGCCGACGCCAAAGCCATTTTCGACAAGGTGGGCCGCTCGCTCGGCATCGGACTCGCAAGTCTAGTTAATGTGTTGAATTTGCCGCTATATGTTTTGGGCGGGGGATTGGCAAACGCCTGGGATCTATTTTCAACGCCGCTTTTCGATGAATTGCGCAAGCGCAGCTATGTCTACCGTCTTACCGCTGATAAAACGCACATCGTTACCGCCGAACTCGGGCCCGATGCAGGTCTTCTCGGCGCTTGCCTTCTGCCGTTACAAACCGAATCGTAGCAGTCAGTTTTTCAACAGCTTTTCAAACACTTCGCGTGGTGTAACCGTTCCTCGTCGAAACTCCGCGCCTTCCTTTTCGAAGACCAGTTTGCCCGCATTCGCAGCGATGTACATTTCTTCGAAAAGCTTTGCCGCGTCCTCAGAAAAACCCAATTTCATAAAGGTCGGCACAGCCGCGCTCATCGGCGGATTCATCACTCGCACTTCCCGGCGCAGCAGAGAAGCCAAAATTCCCGCGATGTCTTCCGGGCTGTATTCCTGCGGCCCGGCCAGATTGAGAATTCGGCTTCCGCTCGCGGGACTCAGGAGCGCTTCCGCCGCGAATCTCCCCACATCTGCGGTTCCGATCATGTTCAGCTTGTGTTGGGGTGAATGAAACGTGGGCAAAACTCCGTTGGCTTTCGCCGCCATCAGCACCGGTTCCCAGTTCTCCACAAAGGACCCCGGCCGGAGGATAGTGAGGCTCCTCGCCACTGGCTTCATCGCTTCTTCCCCGATGTGATTCACCAAAATCAGTCCCGTACCGGACGCAAGCTGCCCGCCCGCCGATGACATCAGCACCACGTGCGGAACCTTGCTTTCGCGGACCGCTTCAGCCATTGCTTGTGCCAAGCGGCGCCGGCTCTCCATGTAGTTGGTAACTTCGGGGTTCGGCGGAATGAGCAGATATACGCCTTCTGCGCCCTTCAGAATTTCGCTCACTTTCGCCGTTTCATCCAGATTCGACACTGCTACTTTTGCGCCTTTGGCGCGCCACGGCTCGCCCTTTTCCGCCGAGCGGACGATTACCGTTACCTGCTTACCCGCCGCCAGTAGCGTGTCTGCAGCAACGCTTCCGGTATTTCCTGTGGCTCCCGCTACTACGTACATCCGTCTCCTCCCTGATACCCCGCACCATCGTCTGCGGATGGCGGCACATATTCTCACGCCCAAGTCGCAACACTGAAACGTTTCTAAGAAACTCTTCCTCCTCGGCACACTTTTATGGGCCCAATCGAATCGTTACATTTCACATTCGGCTATCGGATTGCTACCATACTGCCGAATCGCCATAGCGGCGACGCCAACCATGACTGAACATAACAAAATTGGCATCCTCACCGGCGGCGGCGATGTGCCGGGATTGAACTCCGTCATCAAATCGGTCGTTTACCGAGGCAGCGAAATAGGTCGCAGCGTGATCGGCATTCGTCGCGGCTGGAAGGGCCTCACAAATCTGGACCTCTCCGACGTAACCAATCCCACCTATGTTCGCGAACTCACTCGCGAAAACACGCGCGCCATCGATCGCACCGGCGGCACCGTGCTGCACACTTCGCGCACCAATCCCCGCCGCGTGCCGGAATCCAAGGTCCCTTCCCACATTCCGCACGACCGCCTGAAAACACTGCATTTCGACGGCAAGCACTATGATTTCACTCCGATCGTCATCGAAAATCTCCAGGCCCTCGGCATTGGCTGCCTCATTGCCATTGGCGGCGACGACACGCTCAGTTTCGCATCGGTTCTTTCCGCCGCGGGCTTTCCCGTGATTGGCATTCCCAAGACCATGGACAACGATGTCCAGGGCACAGAGTATTGCATTGGATTTTCCACCGCGATCACCCGCGCCAAGGAAGCGATCACCCGCCAGCGCACGACCCTCGGTTCTCACGAGCGCATCGGCATCTTTCGCATTTTCGGCCGGGACGCAGGTTTTACTGCCGTCTACACTGCTTACGTAACTTCCGCTCGCTGCCTCATTCCTGAATATCCTTTCAATCTGGAACGAGCCATAAGTTTGCTGCTGGAAGACAAGCGCAGCAATCCCAGCAATTATGCCGTCGTCGTCGTGTCTGAAGGCGCGGTTTGGCAACAGGGCGAAGTCAAGGAGACCGGAGAGGCCGATGCCTATGGCCATCGCAAGAAAGTCGACATCGGACATGCACTGGCGCACGAAATCGAAAAACACACGGGCGAGGAAACCATGGCCAGTGACCTCACTTATGATTTGCGCAGCGGCGCGCCGGATGCCATCGACCAGCTCGTGGCTACAACTTTCGCCAACATCGCCGTCGACTTGATTCGCGATAACGTGAGCGGCCGCATGATCGGCATTCAGGAAGGCCGCTACGCACACTCGCTGTTGTCACCCACGCCTCTTGGCCCGCGCAAGGTGAATCTCGAAAAGCTTTACAACACCGACCGATATCGCCCCAATTACACTTCAAAACTCGGTGAACCGCTGCTGTTTAGTGGCATGTGATTTGGTGAATCGTCCCGGGCGCGTTATAATCTAATTTCTCGCTTGCCTAGCGACGCGAATCTGTACGGCTGTCCCATTTCGCGCAGAACGGCCGGCCCGGAGAGGTTTTCATCATGAAAGAAGGCATTCACCCTGATTATCACAATGTGACCGTGCACTGCGCTTGCGGCCACACGTTCCAAACCCGCTCCACTCATAAGGGCGATCTGATCCGCGTGGAAATTTGCTCGAGCTGTCACCCGTTCTTTACCGGCAAGCAGAAACTGATAGACACTGCCGGCCGCGTCGAGCGCTTCCAGAAGAAATACGCCGACAAAGCCGCCGCGGTCGCAAACGCGAAGAAGCAGTAGCTTCTTTTCCCCGACTCGTGTATTGGGAGTAGTGTGTCTCAACCCAAATTCCCGCTCACAGCAGCCAGGATTTTTGAGGTAAGTCCGCTCTCTCCTCAACTCTGCGGTGTACAATGCCGATCAGATGGCCACGCAACTGTCGCCGATACCGAATCCGCTTCCTGAATCGCAGGTAGAAACCGCACCGCCTCGCGTAACTCTTCGCAACAGCTTCGCGCATCCTTTTGACTCAGCCATCGCGGCCGCGCGCACTTGTTACGCGCCACGGCTCATCAATCCGGAAGAAGTCACCGAAAAACAGCGGGTGAATATCGGTTCCGGCACTTTTTTTGGCGGGCATCACACCGTCTACCAGCACGCTCACTTCGAATTCGGCCTTGAAAACATCAGCCGTCAGTTCGTCTGGTCCTTTCTGCACGCCCATCCCTTTTACAATTCCGAGCAGCAAAGCCAGCGCTACGTGCGTCTGGATCGCGCGCAAGCGTACGTCCCGCATGCGGAAACCCCGAATTTTGGCGAGCCAGAGCGCGCCATCTATGAAAACGCAATTTTGCGGGCCTGGGACCATTATCGCGAGCTCACGCGGCTGTTGACGCCGACCGCGCGCGAAATCCTCTCTGATATCTGGCACATCGGCCCGATGTCTCATGCGAAGCGCGTGCAGAAAGTGGAGCGCCAGTCTGAAAAACGTGCCATTGAAGTGGCGCGTTACGTTCTTCCGGTTGCGGCGTTCACTACGATGGTGCACACGCTTTCCGGGATTGTTTTGCACCGTCTCTGGCGTATGCAGGCTGCCAATGACACGCCCACCGAGTCGCGCCAGGTCATTGCCGGGATGGTCGCGCGAGTCCGCGAAATCGATCCGCAGTTCTTCGATCGCTTCGACAACCAGCCGATGGAAGATTTGCCCGAGTGGCATCAACCGCGTCACAACGGTGAAGCGTTCGTGCGGGAATTTGATTCCCGTCTGGCAGGATTAACTTCTCGCCTGATCGACTATTCACCCAACACGATTGCGGCCGTTGGCGAAGCGTATCGGGCTGTCCTCGGCCTTACATCCACCGAGTGCTCCGACACCGAGGCCGTTGCCCGGCTTCTCGACCCCGCGCGCAACCCGTACCGCCGGGAAGTTCTGAACATCGGCGTGCACGCGCCCATGATGCGCGCCCTTCAGCACGCGAATTTCACCTTCGCCAAGAAGATCAGCCATACCGCCGATAGTCAGGATCAGCGCCATCGCATGGTGCCAGGCTCTCGCCCCCTCCTGACTCTGGCCGATACGCGCTCACCCGACTACCTCACGCCCATGCTGATCCGCGACAATCCGCGCGCGCTCGAAATCTATGAGCTGGCGATGGAAGAAGCGTGGAAGGCGAAGAACGAGCTGCTCGACCGCGGCGTCCCCGCTGAGTTCGCGCTTTACCTGCTGCCGAATGCCAAATCGATTCGCCTGGTCGAAACGGGTTCGCTCCTGTATCTTCTCCACAAATGGACCATGCGCACGTGCTTCAATGCGCAGGAGGAGATTTATCAGGCATCTCTGGAAGAAGTACGCCAGGTCCGCGAAGCGTTTCCCGATCTTGGACGCTATCTTGGTCCGCCATGCTACATCCGCGCAGGCATTTCCACACCCATCTGCACCGAAGGCTCGCACTTCTGTGGCGTGAAAGTGTGGCTCGATTTTCCAAACATCGACCGCCGGATTTAACCTCTAGGATTTCAGGACGTGCGTGACGGCGGGCGAGACAAGCTCGTAGCGAATCCCTCTCCAGCGGATCTTCTTCGAAAGCAATGAGCGGATAAAGTTCCAGGAAAATAGGAATGGCACTACCGGCGCGAGCGTCATCCATACCCAATTCCATTTTGTCAGCGGTCCGCGCCATTGCGGCATGAGCTCATCGACACCCACCGTGCGCAGCGCCCCTTTCATCGCCGCCAGCAGTGGAATTACCAGCGTGATCAGCGCCAACTGCATCCAAGGCTCGCCGGCTGCAAACGAAGCAAAAATCACGAAGACTGCATAGATCAGCGTGACGCAGTAACTCACATGGGCCGCCGCCCCCATGGCCCAGCGTTTCCCCGAATAGATCCGGGTGATCAGAATCTGCCGGTTCGTGAATTCCACGAGGCTTTTCCCGGTCCACGGATGCAGCGTCGCCGCCAGGCATTCCGCGCAAAAAACAATCGGCAGCCGGGCATGTTCCAGCGCCTGCGTCAGCGCGAAATCGTCACTGGCTGCACCATTCCAGTACTCCAGCACATGCGCATCCTCAAATATGCGCCGCCGGATCGCCGTTCCGCCTCCCCAGCAAAAGTTTTCTCCTGCGCGGCCCAGTAGAGTGGCCACCGAAGCGTTCCACGCCGACGCCATCGCGCTGGCAAAGCCTCCCGCACCCACTTTCCCGCTTGGTATGATCCACCGGTACCCCGTGGTGGCGCCGATACGTGGATCGTTCAACGGCGCAATCAGCTTCCGCAGCCAGCCTCGCGTGTGGCGCACGTCGGAGTCCGTGAACACCAGCACTTCAGTCTTTTCTGGCAAAGATTCCACCGCTTTGCGCAGATTGAAAACTTTTTCGCTGCAATCCTCCGCCGCTCCGGCAATTACAATATGCACCGGGTGCGGACTGGTGAGCTTGATCCGCTCGATCACTTTGAGCGCGGGGTCAAGGCTAGATGCCAGCGAAAAATAGATCTCGTAATTCGGATAATCGAAGGCCGTGAGCGCGGCCAGGTTCTCTTCCAGCCCGGGTTCGTTTCCCTTGCACGGGCAAAGCAGGGCTGCAAATGGCGCGTAAAAGCCTGTGTGCGAAGCGATCCGCCGGCGGACCAGCCGAAGCCATTGAAATCCATCCCAAAGCGAATACGCGCCGGCGGCAATCTGCGCGATTACCAGAATGTAGAAAAGTTCGATCACTGCCGCGAGAATAGCAAAGAAACGGTGAAAGACGGGCTTCACGAAGGATTGACTTGCCAAATCAGCACGGGTAGACTCGCCGCAATTCACCATTCCTGCGTCCAGTCGCCGGGAGGAGAAATGTCTACACCCGCTCAGCAGCCTTTGAATGAAGCGAAATTGCACGATTTCGTGATGAAAGCCGTCGGTGAAATGGGTGCGGCCATCAATGCGGCGCTTGTTCTCATCGGTGACAAATTGGGACTCTACAAAGCCATGGCTGGCGCGGGGCCCATGTCCTCCGCCGAACTCGCTGCCAAAACCGGCACGACCGAGCGATACGTCCGCGAATGGCTCGCAGCGCAGGCCGCGGGCGGGCTCGTCACCTACGATGCAGCCTCGGAGAAATACACGCTGCCTCCCGAGCAGGCTTTCGCGCTCGCCGACGAAATGAGCCCGGTGTTTTTGCCCGGCGCTTACTACATTATTTCCGCTTGCTTGAAGGACGAAGCCAAAATCACCGATGCCTTCCGCAATGGCAACGGAGTTGGCTGGCACGAGCACGATACCTGCCTTTTTACCGGCACCGAGCGTTTCTTCCGCCCCAACTATCGCGCGCATCTCATCGACGAATGGATTCCCGCGCTCGAGGGCGTTGAGGCCAAACTAAAAGCGGGTGGGCACGTCGCCGACGTCGGCTGCGGTCTGGGAACCTCCACCATTCTCATGGCTCAGGCCTACCCGAAATCCACTTTCGTCGGCTTTGATTACCATCCGGAATCCATCGAACTCGCTCGCGAGGCCGCGCGCAAGGCCGGCGTCACCGACCGCGTGAAGTTTGAAGTGGCCAAGGCCAAGGATTTCCCCGGCAAGAATTACGATTTCATCGCGTTCTTCGACTGCTTGCACGACATGGGCGATCCCGAAGGAGCCGCGCGACACGTTCGCGAGGCGCTGAGCCCGCAGGGAACCTGGATGGTGGTCGAGCCCTTTGCCAACGACAAGCTCGAAGACAATCTGAATCCGATCGGGCGCATTTTCTACGCCGCTTCTACCATGCTCTGCACACCTGCTTCGCTATCGCAGGAAGTCGGCTTGGGCCTAGGGGCGCAGGCTGGCGAGGCTCGTTTGTCGAAGATCCTGAAAACTGCGGGATTTTCAAGCGTCCGGCGCGCTGCTGAGACGCCATTCAATATCGTGCTGGAAGTTCGTCCCTAAACTTCACTCACTCTCGCGACAGGTTCATGACGCGCGGCGCGAAGAAAACACTTTTTGCAAAAGCTGCTCGGCCGCGGCATTCAATTCGTTCTGAAATTTGCCGGCTTCTCGCCTGGCTTGTTCCATCAGCGAGGGGTCCAGCAGCATGGCTACTCGGTCCACGAAGGGCCCCGAAACGTTTCCTTTTGCCGAGCGTGCGCTGCCGGCGACTCTTGCCGGTGCGTTGAGCCGCTCATAACATTCCAGATCACGCCAGAATTCCTGGGCATCTGCATCGGACCACTCCAGCCACTGTCCCAGCGCAACGAAAAACTCTTCTCGAAACAAATCGAGGAAGGGAATTTTCAATTCCATCGCTGGTCTGGCCGCTGGCCTCGTCTTCGCACGTTTCTTCCCCTTGCGCCTTTTAACTCGCTTGGCGGCGCGAACCGTAACGTTCACGCTCAGCTTTTTCGGTAGTGACGATTCGATTCGCAGAACCATCGCCAGGATGGCCTCTCTACGTATAGTCTGAAGCTGTTCCCGGTAGAAAGCGGGCTGATCGGCGCGCCCGGGACGCCGGAACTCTGCCGCGTACATATCCAGAAAGCGCGGCACCATCTCATTGCGGTCCAGCGTGGCCAGCAGCATCGCCGCCGCTCCACGCGCGCGCATCACCAGTTCTCGGGGACGATAGGGCATCGGAAACTGTCTTAGCTCTACGCGAATACCGTCGTCTCCGCAACAAAAACATGAGAGGCCCGGTCGTAGCCGCCCGAAATCGAGCTATTGCCAAGACGAAGGCTTCCGATCTAGGATTTCCCTAGGAGAACCCTATGGCTACCCTATACGTGGAAAACGTGCCTGCGGATCTGTATGAAGCTCTTCGCGAGCGGGCCCGTTCCAACCGGAGATCTATCGCGGCAGAAGTCTTGTCTCTCCTGGAACAGACCATTCCTACCAAGAAAGATTTGAAGGCGAGGCAAGACCTGTTCAAGAAAATTCGGCGCTTGAAAATAAAAAAACTGCCGGGAGAATCGTATGTACCGGTCGTGGAGATGATTCGCGAGGATAGGGAGCATTGAGCGTAATAGTTCTGGATGCGAGCGTCGCCGTGAAATGGTTTCTCCCCTCGGATCAGGAGTCGCTCACGACAGAAGCATTCGCGCTCGCGCAGCAATATCAGGCTGGAGAAATTGATTTTGCCGTCCCAGATCTTTTTTGGGTGGAAGTCACGAATTTCTTCTGGAAAGCCACACGGCAGGGTCGATGCACCCTCGAGACAGCCAAATCTGCGGTCGAATCGTTCAAGACGAAAGAGTTTCCCACCGTCAAATCGCTCGATTTGGTTGAGTCAGCCTTACACATTGCCCTCGCTTTCCAGCGATCCGTTTACGACTCTGTCTATATCGCCCTCGCGGTGACGTTGAACACCTACCTGGCAACAGCGGACGAACGCTTGGCCAACGCGGTTGCTGCGAAGCTGCCGGTAAAGTGGCTGGGCGCCCTGTAAAACAAAAAGGCCTGGAGTTTCCTCCGGGCCTTTCGTCATTTCTGAGTTCTAAAGCTAATTGTGGATTAGTGAAGGGGTCCCGTGACCGGCGGCCGATCCTCACCAGGCACGCCGCCCGTTACCGGACGCACGGGCTTCTCGAACTTGCCGAGTGCGATATCGAGAGCCTGCTCCGCCGTGCGCACGAAGTGGATCTGAATCCCTTCCAGCATTTCCGGCTGCAAGTCCTCCTGCACGTTCGGCTCGTTCTCACTTGGCAGGATCACTTCCTTGATGCCCGCCCGTTTCGCACCGAGCACCTTCTCCTTCACGCCACCGATCGGCAGCACGATTCCGGAGAGGGAAATTTCCCCGGTCATCGCCACGCGTGGCCGCACCGGCCTTCCCGTTAAGAGGCTCACCAGCGCCGTCACCATCGCGATACCTGCCGACGGTCCGTCCTTCGGAATTGCGCCCGAAGGAACGTGGACGTGCAAGTCCAGCTTGCGGAAAAAGTCCGGATCGATCCCGTAGCGATCGGAGTTCGCTCGGACCCACGTAAGTGCGGCCCGCATCGACTCCTGCATCACCTCGCCCAGATGCCCGGTCATCGTGAACCCTTTTCCACCGCGCATCTTGCTCGCTTCGATGAAGACGATGTCTCCGCCCACCGGCGTCCACACCAGCCCCACCGAAACTCCCGGCTTGCTGACCCGCTCTTCCACTTCTTTTTCGAGGCGGAACTTCGCGATACCCAGCGCTTCCTTCACCACCTCCGGCGTGACAACCAACTTGTCCGTCTTGCCTTCGGCGATGCGCCGCGCCTGCTTGCGCACCAGCGTCGCGATTTCGCGTTCCAGGTTTCGCACGCCCGCTTCACGTGTGTACATGTGAATCAGGTCATGCAACGCCTCGTCGGTGAACTCGATCTGCTCGCCAAGTTTCAGGCCATGTTCCTTGGTTTGGCGCGGGATCAAGAACCGGTTCGCGATGTGAACCTTTTCTTCTTCCGTGTACCCCGCGAGCTCGATCACTTCCATGCGATCTCGCAGCGGCTCCGGAATCGGATCCATCCAGTTCGCCGTCGCAATAAACAGCACCTTGGACAAATCGAACGGCACATCTAGATAGTGATCGCGGAACGTCGAATTCTGCTCCGGATCGAGCACTTCCATCAACGCCGCCGACGGATCGCCCCGAAAGTCACGGCCGAGCTTATCCACCTCGTCCAGCATCAGGACGGGGTCCATCGTCTCCGCGCGCCGAATTCCCTGGATGATCTGCCCCGGCAAAGCGCCGATGTACGTGCGCCGGTGTCCGCGGATTTCCGCTTCGTCATGCATTCCGCCCAGCGAAATGCGCACGAATTTGCGGCCCATCGCGCGTGCAATCGACTTTCCCAGTGACGTCTTGCCCACTCCTGGCGGCCCGACGAAACACAGGATCGGCCCTTTCATACCCGGTTGCAGTTTCTTCACCGCCAAGTAATCGAGCAACCGCTGTTTCACCTTCACCAAGTCGTAGTGATCCTCGTCAAGAATCTCCTGGGCCTTACTGATGTTGATCTCTTCCTCGCCCGTGCCCGACGTCTTGTTCCACGGCAACGAGGTCATCCACTCGAGATATGTCCTCGACACCATGTACTCCGCCGAAGCGGGCGTCATCTTTGCCAGGCGCTTCAGTTCGCGGTCGCATTCCTTCTTTGCTTCCGCGGACATCCCCGCCTCTTCCACCTTCTTGCGAAGTTCGTCGACTTCCGCCGCTCCGTCGTCGGACTCGCCCAACTCCTTCTGGATGGCCTTCATCTGTTCGCGCAACAGAAACTCGCGCTGGCTCTGGTTCACCTGCTCCTGAACCTGCTCGTGAATCTTATTGCGCAGCTCGAGCACTTCCTTTTCCTTGGAAAGCTCGCTCACCAAGGTTTCCAGCCGCTTGCGCACGTTGAATGTCTCAAGCAGTTCCTGGCGCACCATGGTGTTCAGGGATGGCAGGGTCGAAGCCACGAAGTCGGCCAGCCGCGACGGCGAGTCGATGTTCATCACTTCGGTTTGCAAGTCGTCCGAAAGCTGCGGTGACCGCGAAACTACCTCGCGGAACAGCTCCTGCACGTTGCGCTCGAGCGCCGTCAATTCAGCGTCGCGCTCATCCGCCAGGTTCGGCTGCATTTCCGCTCGCGCCCGCATGAAGGGCTTTAATCCCACAACTTCAAGCACACGGATACGGTCCAGCCCCTCCAGGAACGCCACTACGTTCCCGTTCGGCATCCGCACCATTTTGTGGACCTTGGCAAGCGTCCCAACGGTATGAAGGTCCGTGCCGCTTGGCGACTCGATCCGCGGATCAAGCTGCGCCACCACTCCCAGCAGCTTCTCTGGCCCTTCCAACGAATCCAAAAGGGCGAGGGAGCTTTCGCGGCCTACCGGCAAGGGCATTACCGCGCCTGGAAACAGTACGGTGTCCCGCACAGGCAGAATTGGCAGTTCTGGCGGAAGTACTCTGGTCGATTTACTCATAATTCCCCCTCGGACCTAAATGAAATAGTCCACTCCACAGCTCTATCGGCTGTCTGAAAGGTTAGATGCATCACTTTGGAAAAAGATTTCCACTTTTCGTTGCTCAGTGTAAACCGATTTGAGTCTGTCATGCTAAAGAATTAGACGCGCAAGAGCCCATAGCGACCAATTTACTATTACAGTAGTTAAAAGGCCATCACCCGTGAAACTCCCTCTGCACAAATGCTAACGCTTCCTCTCGCGTGGCTATCTGCCCGCTTAACTGCGCTTCTTCTATCGCTTCCAGAATGCCCTTGAAAGAAGGGCCCGGCCGAAAGCCCAAATCTTTAAGATCCTCGCCGCTTATGAGCCGTGCCGGCCGCACTTCCTCAGGCGGTGTTTCAGCCAGAAACTTCTGCACGAAGTTGTATGCATCCAGGCTTCCATGGCTCGATAAACAATCCAACCTGTGCAGTTCCAGGTGCTCAGGAAATCGCTCCAGCCGGGCAAACCGCTTCAACGTGGACGTTTTCATGCGCATAACATCTTTGAACCGCATGTGGTTGGCCACCAGCGCCATGATCTGTTCGGTATCGTCATTCGAGAAGCGCAACCGCCGGCATATCGCCTCAGCCATGCGGACGCCCACTTCCACGTGCTCGTCAAAGCGAATTCTGTCACCCGTCTGTGCCGCGGACTTGAATGTTGGCGGTTTCCCCACATCGTGTAACAGGACTCCCCACGCTAGCGTTGGCGCACAATTGGCCGGCAATCCTTCCAGCATCATCAGGGTGTGCATCCAAACGTCGCCTTCGGGATGAAACTCGGCCGGTTGCGCGACACCTTTCATCCGAGCAATCTCAGGCAACACTTCCGGCAGCAGCTTCGTTTCATCGAGTAGTTCGAACCCCCGGCATGCCGCCCCTTCCGTCAGCAATTTGGTCAATTCATCTCGAATGCGCTCGGCCGACACCTGATGGATCTCCGGCGCCAGCTTCACAATAGCCCCGAACGTCCCGGCGTCAATGGCGTAGTGAAAGCGCGCCGCAAATCGCACCGCGCGCAACATCCTCAACTTATCTTCCGCAAATCGCTTTCCCGGCTCGCCAATCGCCCGGATGATGCCGGCCTCCAAGTCCCGGCGACCGCCTACGTAGTCGAGCACTTTTCCGGTCTCGGGATCGAGCAGCAGCGCGTTGATCGTAAAGTCGCGCCGCCGAACATCTTCCTCCGCCGACTTCGTGTAGATCACCTGGTCGGGGTGCCGGCCATCCGAATAACCAACATCGGATCGGAACGTAGCCACTTCTACCTGTGTGTCCCCGTCGGCTTCGGTTTGCTTCGTCCCGCGCTCGGTAACAATTACCACGCCGAATTGCGCGCCCACGGGCAGGCTGCCAGGAAAAATTCTCTGCGCCTGGTCGGGTGTGGCATCGGTGGCCACGTCATAATCGACCGGCTCGCGCTTGAGCAGGATGTCCCGCACACACCCGCCCACCAGGTAGGCTTGGTGCCCATTTGCGCGTAGTGTTCGGCAAATCTGATCCGCAAGTGCGCGAGCACTCATCGCGTGATTATGAGGGAAAGCTTGGAACTATGGAATCGCTCCGCAACGGTAGGCGTTTAACGGTACATCGGTGAAAAGCCTTACTCTTCTTCCTGGTTTCCTCGACTCAGAAGCGACCCTCCGAATTGCACTTTCGCGAATCCGAATTTGTCGCGCAGCCGGTCGGCAGTTTGCGCCAACTTTTCCAGCTTTTCACGCCGCCCGGCGTCGATCAGGTCCAACTGGCCTCGTGCCCCGGCCGTGAAATGTGAGAATTCAACTCCCACCAGCCTCAGTTTTGCGCGTCCGTCCCAGGCGCGGTTGAACAAACCTCGCACCGCCTGCAAGAAAACATTGTCGAGATCGGAAGGCTCGGCAAACGTGTGCCCGCGTGAGATGGTGTGGAAATCCGAATAGCGCAAGGTCAGCGTTACGGTGCGTGCGTGCAGCCCGGCATCCCGCACCCGCTTCGACGCTTTTTGGCAAAGGTAGCTCAGCGTCGACTCAAGCTGCTCACGATCGTTCGTGTCTTCGCCAAAGGTTTGGTTGTGCGACAGCGACTTGGCTTCCGCATCGACAAAAAATTCATAGGCGTCGATTCCGCGAGCCTTCCGGAACAGCGCGCCGCCCCATTGCCCGAAATTCTCCTCCAGCCGATCGAGAGGTTCCGCCTGTAACTGCGCGAGCGTTTCGATGCCGAGTCCCTTCAGCGCGCTTTCGGTAACTTTTCCAATGCCGGGGATTCGCCGCACTGGCAACGGAGCCAGGAATTCCGATTCGCTTCCCGGCGCCACCCACACCAACCCATGCGGCTTGGCCTGTTCGCTGGCCACCTTTGCAATTAGACGCGAGGTTCCCACCCCTATCGAGCAGGGCAAGCCCGTCGTCGAGGTAATCTCCCGCGAGAGCTTGTCCGCCGCTGCGAGCGAGGGCCCGTGCAGCCGCTCGGTCCCGGCCAGGTCGATGTATGCCTCATCAACCGAAGCCATCTCCACGACCGGCGAATATTTCGCCAGAATTCTCGCGATCCGGTCGCTCCACTGGCCGTAAAGCTCGTGATGGCTATCGAGAAACACCGCTTGGGGACACAGCTTGCCGGCGGTGCGCAGCGGCATAGCCGAATGCACACCGAATCTCCGCGCTTCATAGCTGGCGGATGTCACGACGCCGCGCTGGTCGCGCTGCCCGCCAACGATTACCGGCAAGCCCTTCAGCTCCGGCCGCGCCAGAAGCTCCACGGAGACGAAGAATGCATCCATATCAATATGGAGTATGGAAGCGCTTGCTTCGGCCGTGGCCGCTTCGGCGCTGCCGTGCTTCGCGCGGAAATGTGCCAGCTTCGGCATAAAAAGCAGGGTAAAAGCTACCGGACGGTTTGCCCTTCGTCCAGCAGCCAGGCGCGCGGCTGATGCTCGAATCCGATGCGCCCATAGTATTCAGCAGCGGCTGGCGCAGCCAGCAGGATAATTTTCGCCTGAGGACCACCGGCCACTTGCGTGCGTCGGATCAGCTCTTTGCCGATACCCGAGCGCTGGTGTGACACGCGCACAGCTAGGTCCGAAAGGTAAGTCACGAAACTGAAGTCCGAGAGCGCTCGCGAGATTCCCACCAGCAAATCGCCGTCCCATGCGGTAATTACAATGTTCGCATGCTTCAGCATTGCTGCCATACGATCCGGTTCGCTCACCGGCCGCCGCTGGCCCAAAGTTGACGCTTCGTACAGCTCGATCATGGTTTGCAGATCGAGATCGTTTCCCTCGCGATAGGTGATCACCGCAACCTCTCCGCGCCAAGCACGCGAGGAATTCCCGCCAGGTCGTTTGTCACACTCACATTCGCCCAGCCCGAATGCTCGCGCACGATCTTCAACACATGGTCCGCGGAGTTGTAACCAAGCTCCAGCGCCAGGATTCCGCGGTCACGCAGCAATTCCGCCGCCTGCCGGATCAACTGCGCATACATTTCCACTCCGGTGGGGCCGCCAAAGAGTGCCGCGTGCGGCTCATGCTCGCGTACTTCGCGCGGCAGGGTAGCCGCCTCATCCAGCGCTACATAGGGCGGATTGCTCACGATCACATCGAAAACTCCGCCCTTATCGGTAGAGCCGGACTCCACTGCATCCAGCAGATTCGACTGCACGAACCTCACACGATCCGCCACACCATGCCGCTCCGCATTTCTCTGTGCCACCTGCAATGCGAACCCGGAAATATCCGTTGCCAGCACATTGGCGTGCGGCAGTTCGTGCGCCAGCGCCACCGCAAGGCACCCCGATCCCGTCCCTATATCCGCCACTTGTAGACGTGTGCTTGGCTCCCCGGTATCCATACGGATTTTGATCCCTCGCGGCCCCAGCCGCTCCAGAACCACTTCAACGAGGTGCTCGGTTTCAGGCCGGGGTATCAGCACACCGGGACGCACTTCGAACTCCAGTGCCCAGAATTCCTGCTTGCCAGTCAGGTATTGCGTCGGTTCACCCGCCGCCCGGCGCGCAATCAACGCAAAATATTTATCAAGAATTTGCGGCTCAACCACCGTCTCATGGTGCGTGTACATCCAGGTGCGATCGCGCCCCAGCACGCTCATGAGCAGCAACTCCGCCGCCAGCGTATGCGACGGCACTCTAGCTGCTCGCAGCCGCGCCATCCCCTCTTTCAGCACCGCGCGGATATCCATTGGCTCACCCGCCGCGCCCGGTCCGGCGCCGAAAGCCTCCGGCAATGTCCCTCTCATGCTCACGCTTCCACCAACTCCTGGTTCAGCCTTTCCGACTCAAAATGCGTGACCAGTGCGTCGACCATTGCTCCCAGTTTTCCGTCCATCACTTCCGTTAACTGGTGCACCGTGAAATTGATGCGATGATCTGTTACGCGATTCTGCGGATAATTGTAGGTTCGAATCTTCTCCGAACGGTCGCCGGTCTTGATCTGCCCCTTACGCTCGGCGGCGATGGCCTCGTGTTGTTTAGCCTGCTCCATTTCGTACAGACGCGCGCGCAATACCCGCATCGCCTTGGCTCGGTTTTTGATCTGTGACTTTTCGTCCTGCTGCGACACCACTATGCCGCTGGGGATATGGGTGATCCGTACCGCCGAATAGGTCGTGTTGACCGATTGTCCGCCAGGACCCGACGAGCAGAACGTGTCAATGCGCAAATCCTTGGCCTCGATCTTGATGTCGATCTCGTCCGCTTCGGGAAGCACCGCTACCGTTGCTGCGGAAGTGTGAATTCGCCCTTGCTGCTCCGTCGCCGGCACCCGCTGCACACGGTGTACTCCGCTCTCGTATTTCAGCTTCGAATACACTTTTTTCCCCTGGATCGCCGCTACCACTTCTTTCATGCCGCCAATTGACGAAGCGGAGCTTTCCAGAATTTCCACGCGCCACCCTTGCGTTTCCGCGTACCGCGAGTACATCCGGAAAAGCTCCCCGGCGAAAAGGGAGGCCTCGTCTCCCCCGGTTCCCGCCCGGATTTCCAGCAGCACGTTCTTTTCGTCGTTCGGATCCTTCGGTATGAGAAGGAGCTTCAGCTCGCGCTCGGCCTTTTCCCACTGCGGTTCGAGCGTTTTCCCCTCCTCATGGGCCATTTGCTTCATCTCGGGGTCGTCGGACTCTTGCTCTAGTTGCTTTGCTCCTTGCAACCCTTTGTCGATCTCTTTCCATTCGCGATATTTAGCCACGATCTCCGCCAGTTCCGCGTGCGTCTTGGCCAGCTTCTGAAAGCGGTCCGAATCCGCTAGCACTTCGGCAGAGGACAGTTGCCCAGTCATCTCGTCGTACCGAGACTCGATTTGATTCAGCTTTTCAAATAATGTCAGATTTGCCATAAAACTATCCCCGTCGGACTATTTCGGTCCTTGAATTGTAAAAATGCTAGTGGCGGCTTTTGAGGAATTAGAACTGCAGCAGCGGTGCACCACCGCCGTAGAGGAAAATCGCTAATAGAACGCGGAGAACATCGTCTTAGTCTGATCGAAAGAATAGCGGCAATCGCCACACCAGTCAAATTCAGCGTGAAATGCACCGACGAACAGTGCGATTTCCACATCTCCCATCCTCCAATTCACGATACGTGCTTCAAAATCAGCGTCAATTTCCGTTGTGGAAATCTTGTGAATTACATGTGGAGTGACGCAAGATTTTTTGCTCAGTTTTCTCTTGCCCGTTACGTTGCTTTTAGGCAGAATCCCGGCTCGCGTCTCTGATGTTGTCGCTGGCTGAACTGGCGCGCATCGGAACTAGCTCCATGCGGACGTAATTTTTCGGCGTCAAAACCCGACCGGCCAAACCCAAGGACCCTCTTTACCGGTGTAGAGAAGGTTTTTCCACAATATTTCCACATCGGTGGAAATCTGATTGAGGCTCAAGTCTTGAATAATCTCTGGGATAAAGTTCTTCAGCACACCGAGCGTCGCGTCAATCCCCATAGCTTCGCTACTTGGTTTCGTCCCACCCGCCAGGAGCGGATGGACGATGAACGCATCGTGGTCCGCGTTCCAACGCGGCTCTTTTGCAAGCGCCTCAGCGAAACTTACGGTGAACTTTTGCAGGCAGTTCTCGCGGAAATTGGAAAAACCGGGATGGCTCTCGAGTTCGTTTGCGCTGAGCCCGAGCCAGTTGCCGCGCCGACCGTGTCGCCGCAGGCCAGGCTCGATTTCGACTCCGCCACGAACCAACTCAATCCGCGTTATACCTTTGAGTCGTTCATCGTAGGCGCATCCAACCAGTTTGCTCACGCCGCTGCCACCGCCGTTGCCGAGCAACCGTCAAAATCCTACAACCCGCTCTTCTTGTATGGCGGTGTGGGTCTCGGCAAAACGCATCTAATGCAGGCCATCGGCCACACACTCAAACGCCGCAACCCTGCGCTGCGCCTCACCTATATCAGCGCCGAAAAATTTACCAATGAAGTTATTGCGGCCATCCGTTTCGAGCGCACCGCCGCCTTCCGCGACCGCTTCCGCAATATGGACGTTCTCATGGTCGATGACATTCAGTTCATCGCCACCCGCGAGCGCACCCAAGAAGAGTTTTTCCATACCTTCAACGCGCTCTACGACCAGCAGAAGCAGATTGTCATCTCTTCCGATTGCCCTCCCAAGGAAATATCGGCCATTGAAGAGCGTTTGCGCTCCCGTTTCGAATGGGGGCTCATTGCGGACATCCAGCCGCCCGATCTCGAAACCAAAATCGCCATTCTGCAGAAGAAAGCCGAACGCGAGCACGTTCGCTTGCCGGATGATGTCGCCGACTACATCGCCCGCGCCATCAAGTCCAACATTCGCGAGCTCGAAGGCGCGCTCATCCGTTTGATGGCCTACGGCTCTCTCACCGGCGTAGAAATTAATTTGCCCACGGCGCAGCAGGTATTGCGGGCCATTGTCGAAACTCAGGAAAAGAAAGTCACCATTGAGCAGATTCAGAAACGAGTGGGCGAACATTTCGGCCTTCGCGCACAGGATCTGAAGATCCGCAGCAACTCGAAGGTGATCTCCTTTCCGCGCCAAGTCGCCATGTTTCTGGTCAAGCAGTTGACCTCGGCGTCGCTCCCGGAGATCGGCAAGCAGTTCGGTGGTAAACATCACACCACCGTCCTTCATTCGATCAACAAGATCGAAACCCTTCGCCAAGTCGACAAAGATTTGAACAAAACCATCAACAGGCTACTTGACTCTTTTGGCTAGACTTAAGTCCATCGGCCCGGCTCCGGCGGCTTTCCGCCTGTGAATACCGTGTGGATGCTTTCCGCTGCTGTTCACCAAGCGTCGCACGGCTCGGATTATTCACAGCAGCGCGGCGCGTTCCACTGCATTTGAAATTTGTATTCGCCGCAGGACGCGGTACTTGCAGTGATTTCCGCGATATTCACAGCTCCGGCGGCTACGACGGGTTTCTTATTCTTTATTTAAATATAGAAAAGAAGTAGTAGAGTAGCGCTCAGTCCCAAACAACCAAGGAACTCGTCACGATGGAATTCAGCGTCAAGAAGTACGACCTGCTTCGCGAACTCGAACTCACTCAGGGCGTGGTGGAGCGCAAAACCACCATCCCCATACTCTCCAATCTTCTCTGCGAGGCCAAAGGGAACCACCTCTTCATCACTGCGACCGATCTGGAACTGAGCATTCGCACTTCCTGTGACGCAAAAGTGAAAAAAGAGGGCGCCGGTACCATTCCCGCCAAAAAGCTTCACGATCTGGTTCGTTTGCTGCCCGAGGAAGAAATCAAGTTCAAGCTACTCGAAAATCACTGGGTGCAGGTCACTTGCGACCGCAAGACCTACAAATTGGTGGGTATGTCGAAGGATAATTTTCCGGCCCTGCCCGCTTTCCCCCACTCGCTGATCAAGATTCCCGTACATCTTCTGGCCGATCTGATCGCCAAAACCACGTTTGCCATTTCTCTGGAAGAATCGCGATACACGTTGAATGGCGCCTTGCTGGTCCTGAAGCCAGGTTCGGTCACGATGGTCGCCACCGACGGCCATCGCCTGGCCATGGTTGAAACCGACCACAAATTTGAAGGGTTTTCGGCTGAAACGCGCGTCCTCGTCCCCAAGAAAGCCATGACCGAAATCCAGCGGCTTGCCGGCGAGGCAGGCGATGAAGATTCTTTGGATTTCGCGCAGGATGAAAGCCACTTGTTCTTCCAGTTTGGTCCGCGCCTGCTGACTTCGCGCAAGCTCACCGGACAATTCCCCAACTATGAAGCGGTTTTGCCGCGCGACGTCAGCAAGACTGTGGTCCTTGAGCGCAACGAGCTGCAGGATGCTCTCCGCCGCGTTTCGCAGCTCGCCGATCAGCGTTCCCACGCCGTAAAATTCATGCTCGCCAAGGAGGGCCTCGAAATTTCCGCCTCAAGCCCTGAATATGGCGAAGCGAAGGAAGCCATCGAAAAGGAATTCAAGGGCGAGCCCATCGCCATCGGGTTTAACGCGCAATATCTGCTCGATTTTCTCAGTGCCACCGCCGAAGGTCCCATCAGCTTTGAACTAAAAGACGAGCAATCTGCCGGTCAACTGCGCCCCATCACCGATGAATCGAGCCGCTATCGCTACGTCGTCATGCCCATGCGCATCTGAATCACCGCGGCCATATTTACCAACCGGTTCTCTATTTATATCTTGTATATACGCGAACATTTTCAGGCTCCGAAGTCCCCGCAGACAACCACTCTAAACCCCTCCCTAATCTATTGATTTAGAATGACTTAATATTAAGAAGCCGCAACGATTCCGCTTGTGAAATCATCCTACTTCCGATAAAATTTAACTGTTAGGGAATCCTCCAGAACGGACTCTAGTTCGCAGAAATATCTGCCATCGGCCGGCGCGCTTGCCGCCAGAACAAGCGCGTAGCAAGGAACGGCCCAGGCAGATGAAACGCTCCCTCTTTGCAGGGAACAGGCTTCGCCGCGTCCCCCCGAGATTTCGGAACGGGACGGGATGGAGCAAACAGAACCCTTCGAGTCCCAGCTCGAGCATGAATTTTCGCTGAGAGTCGGGGCCAATGGGCAAGGCCATTGCGTAATTCCGCGCGACCGCCTTCCCGGGATATCCACGATTTTTTTGCACCGCCGCTACTGAGGAGACGCACGATTCATGGGTGATAAAGAAAAAGAGGCCGCAAAGGGCCCTGGGCACAAGTACGACGCTACTTCCATCAAAGTTCTGGGTGGACTCGAAGCTGTCCGCAAGCGCCCTGCGATGTACATCGGTTCCACCGGCGAAATGGGCTTGCACCATCTCGTGTGGGAAGTCGCCGACAATTCTGTCGACGAAGCCATGGCTGGGTTTTGCGACGAGATCAATGTTGTGGTGCATGACGATAACAGCGTCACCGTAACTGATAACGGCCGCGGAATTCCCGTCGACATGCACGCCACCGAGAAAAAGCCCGCCGCCGAAGTCGTCATGACCGTGTTGCACGCCGGCGGCAAATTCGATAGCGACACCTACAAAGTTTCCGGCGGCCTGCACGGCGTGGGCGTCTCAGTCGTCAATGCGCTCTCCGACTGGCTCGATCTTGAAATCTGGCGCGAAGGCGAGGTCTGGGAACAATCCTACGAAAAAGGCGCGCCTACTTCGAAGCTAAAGGCTTCCGGCAAGACCAAAAAAACCGGTACGAAAATCACCTTTCATCCCGATCCTTCGATTTTCTCAACCTTGAACTTCAGTTTCGACACGCTTTCGCAGCGCCTGCGCGAGCTGGCCTTTCTGAATAAGGGCCTGAAGATCACGCTCGACGACGAGCGCAGCGGCAAGAAAACCGAATTCCGCTTCACCGGCGGCATCGCGGAATTCGTCAAGCATCTCAATCGCGGCAAGCAGACTCTTTCCGATTCGCCCATCTACATGGAAGGGAAGCGCGATACCGTGGAAATGGAAATCGCGCTGCAATACAACGATAGCTACGCCGAGAATATTTTCGCTTTCGCCAACACCATCAACACCGTCGACGGCGGGACCCACCTTTCCGGCTTCCGCTCCGCGCTCACGCGCACCATCAACAACTATGCCAACTCGGCAGGCATGCTCAAGGAGCAAAAGGACGAAGTCACCATCAATGGCGACGATGTTCGCGAAGGCTTGGTCGCCGTCATTTCCGTAAAGCTTCCTCAGCCGCAGTTCGAAGGTCAGACCAAGGGCAAGCTCAACAGCGACATCAAAGGCGTCGTCGAGTCGTTGATAAACGAAAAACTCGGCGAATACTTCGACAAGCATTCCGCCATCGCCCGCCGCATCATCGGCAAATGCATTGACGCAGCCCGCGCCCGTGAAGCGGCCCGCAAAGCCCGCGAGCTCACTCGCCGCAAGTCTGCTCTCGATTCCAGCGGCTTGCCCGGAAAACTTGCCGATTGCCAGGAACGCGATCCCGCGCGCTGCGAACTCTTCGTCGTCGAGGGTGAATCCGCGGGCGGCTCCGCAAAGGGTGGCCGCGATCGCCGTTACCAGGCCATCCTGCCGCTCAAGGGCAAGATTCTGAACGTCGAGAAGGCCCGCTACGACAAGATGCTCGGCCACGAGGAAATCCGCTGCATCATCACCGCGCTCGGCACCGGCATAGGCAAGGATGATTTCGACGCGAACAAGCTCCGCTACCACAAAATCATCCTCATGACGGATGCCGACGTCGACGGCAGCCACATCCGCACGCTTCTGCTCACTTTTTTCTTCCGTCACATGCGCGAGCTCATCGACAAGGGAAACATCTACATCGCCCAGCCACCTCTCTATCGTGTGAAGCGCGGCAAGATGGATCGCTACATCCGCGACGAGCGCGAATTCTCGCGTGAGCTGATGAAGCGCGCCACGGAAGAGCACGTTGTGAAAGGCAAAAGTGGTGACCCGCTGGAAGGGGGCTCGCTCACGCAATTTCTGCTCAATATTCAGGAATATGACCAGGTCGCGGCGAAAATGGCTCGCCGCCTGCGCGATCCCAAGCTCATCGAATTGCTGGCTTCGAGTGAGCTCGACAAGAAAACCGACTTCGCCGACAAGAAGAAGCTTCAGGAACTCGCTAAGGCTATCGAAAAGGCCAAGCTCAAAATCGAGTCGAAGCTTACCTTCGACGAGGAGCACAGCTTGCACGAACTGGTGCTCACCAATGGTCACGAACGCCGCGTCAACTGGGCCCTTGCTGCGTCGCCGGAGTACAAGCGCCTGCGCACGCTGCACCAGGCGGTGGAATCACTCGACAAGCCCCCTTTTACCGTTACCCACAATGGCGACAAGGTCACCAAGGAAAACGCTACGGCGCTGCTCAGCTATGTCCTCGAAGATGCCAAGAAGGACTTCACCATCACGCGCTTCAAGGGACTGGGCGAAATGAATCCCGAGCAGCTTTGGGCCACCACTATGAACGCAGAGACGCGCACGCTGCTCAAGGTTCGCATGGAGGACGTCGTAGAAGCCGAGCGAATCTTCGCCACGCTGATGGGCGAAAACGTCGAAGAGCGCCGCAAATTCATCCAGGAGAATGCTCTCGACGTCGTCAACCTTGATATTTAATGAGTTTTTCGCTGTCACCCCGAGCGAGCGAAGCGTGCGACTCGGTTAGGGTCCCGGTAGAACGGAGCGCGACGAGGGATCTCTCTTCGGTTTCGTTTTTGGTGTTTTGCTTGCGGAATCATCCTGAACGCAGCGAAGGATCTCTTTCAGGTATTTTGTGAGGGTATGCAAAACGATTCGCAGCAACGGGGACTTCGCTGGCTGAACATCGGCCGCTGGTGGATTTGCGCCACCGGATTGTGCGTCATCGCTCCGCTGGTGCCCGCCATGTTTCACAATTACCACAAGTGGCACGCGGCCATTGGCGGTGATGCATCGCTGGCGGATTTCTGGAGAACGGAATTTTATTTGGGCATCGCGCGGTTTGCGGCGGAATTGCTTGTCGTCATAGCCATTTTTTTCGTTTTGAAGCCGCGCCCCGGCATGTTCAACATCCAGTTTATGGCGGGTCAGCGGAGCGACCGAGACCATAGGCCATGAGCACGCTTTTGTTGTATTTGTCATCCCGAAGTGAGCCGCGCCTCACCGTTCGCGGCGCAGTTTCCGCGAGTTTGCTTTCACAAAATATCAGTCACACTTCTACGAACTGAGGAAACATGGCAGACGAACAGAACCAGTCGATATTGACCCCAGTCGATATCGAATCGGAAATGAAGAAGTCGTATCTCGATTACGCCATGAGCGTGATCATCGGCCGCGCCCTGCCGGACGTGCGCGACGGCTTGAAGCCGGTGCATCGCCGCATTCTTTTCGGCATGTACGAACTGGGGCTTACCTCCACGCGCGCCTACCGCAAGTGCGCCAAGATCGTCGGCGAGGTGCTCGGCAAGTATCATCCGCACGGCGACTCGCCTGTGTACGACGCGCTTGTGCGCCTCGCGCAGGACTTCAACATGCGCTACCCGCTTGTCGACGGCCAGGGAAACTATGGCTCCATCGATGGCGATCCTCCCGCAGCCATGCGGTATACCGAGGCGCGGCTCTCCAAAATCGCCGAGGAAATGCTCGCGGACATCGAGAAGGAAACGGTCGACTTCGTTCCCAATTTCGATGAAAGCGAGCGCGAGCCGGTCGTTCTTCCTACGCGCATTCCCAACCTTCTCGTCAACGGCTCAACCGGCATCGCGGTCGGTATGGCCACTAACATCCCGCCCCACAATCTGAAGGAGATTGTCGAAGCCGCCATCCTGCTGATCGAGGAGCCCGACTCCAATCTCAAAAAAGTAATGAAGCTTGTTCCCGGCCCGGACTTTCCCACCGGCGGTTATATCTACGGCCGCGAGGGCATCGAGCAGGCCTACACCGGTGGCCGCGGTTCTTTCCAGGTGCGTGCCAAGGCCGCCATTGAGCAGCGCGGCAAGGATCGTCAGGACATCATCGTCACCGAGCTGCCCTACCAGGTGAACAAAGCTCGCCTGATCGAGCACATTGCCGAGCTGATTCAGAACAAGAAAATCGAAGGCATCGGCGACATTCGCGATGAAAGCGATCGCGACGGCATGCGCATCGTCATTGAGATCAAGCGCGACGAAGAGCCGCAGATCATTCTCAACAAACTCTACAAGCTCACCCAGATGCAGGAATCGTTCGGCATGATCCTGCTGGCTATCGTCGCCGGTCAGCCGCGCGAACTCGGCTTGCTCGACCTGCTGCGCCTGTTTATTGAGCACCGCATTGATGTAGTGCGCCGCCGCACGCAGTACGAGCTGCGCAAGGCCCGCGAGCGCGAGCACATTTTGCTTGGCTACCGCATCGCCCTCGATTACATCGACGACGTCATCAAGGTGATCCGTGGATCATCCAGCCGCGCCAATGCCCGCGAAAACCTGCACGACTTCTTCCAAAACAAATCCGTACGCGTGATGGTTGGCAACTCCGAGCAAACCGTCCGCGGCGTGAAGCTCGATGCCAAAAAATACGGCGCGCCTGTGGATGTGGTCATTGGAGGCGAAACGTTCGCCGTCGCCGAGGGCGACGTCTTTGGCCTCACCTACCCGCAGATTGAAGCCATTCTCGAATTGCAATTGCACCGCCTCACGCGCCTTTCCATCGATGAAATCGTCAAGGAACTCGGGCAGCTTCGCGAGCGCATCGCCGAACTCATGGCCATCCTCGCCAGCGACAAGAAACTCAGGGGCGTTATCGTCAGCGAGCTGCGCGAAGTCCTGAAGGCTTATGGCGACGACCGGCGCACCCAAATCGTCGACCGCGTCGAGGAAATCAAGCTCGAAGACTTGATCAAAGACGAGGAGATGGCCATCACCGTCAGCCATGCGGGCTATATCAAGCGCACTTCGGTTGACGTCTATCGCCATCAGTCTCGCGGAGGCAAGGGTCGCATCGGAGCCCGTACGCGCGAGGAAGACTTCGTCGAGCACTTCTTCGTTGCCTCCGCTCATAGTTACATTCTTCTCTTCACCTCCAAGGGACGGGTGTACTGGCTGAAAGTGTACGAAATTCCCGAAGCGGCGGCGGCCACGCGCGGCAAGGCCATCAACAGTATCGTGCGCTTTCAAGAGAACGAAAAGCTTACCGCCGTTGTGCCTACCCGCAATCTCGAGGAAGCCGATCGCTACGTCTTCCTGGCCACCAGGAACGGCACGGTGAAGAAAACCACTCTCGCCGAATTTTCCAATCCGCGTCCGTCGGGCATCATCGCTATCAATCTTGACGACAACGATGAACTCATCGGCGCAAAGCTCACCGACGGCAAGCACATGACGTTCCTCGCCAGCCACGACGGCCAGGCCATTCTGTTCCGCGAGACGGAGGTTCGCGCCATGGGCCGCCAGGCCGGTGGCGTCAACGGCATGGACCTCGCCAAGGATGACTTCGTCGTCAGCATGGACGCGGTCAAAGTCGATTTCGACATCATCAGGAAGGAATTCAAGACAGACACCCAAAACCTCGACGAGCTTGAAAGCGATCAGATCCGCGAATCGCTCACTTCGCTCATGCTCACCGTTGCCGAGAAGGGCTACGGCAAGCGCACGCCGCTGGCCGAGTACCGCGTCACTTCGCGCGGTGGCAAGGGCGTGATCAATCTCAAGTCCACCGATCGCAACGGTCCCGTCGTGGCCGCTCTCCAGGTTCGGGAAGAATCGGATGTCATGATTATCACCAGCCAGGGCAAGGTGATTCGCGTGCATTCAGGAGAGATTCGCGAAGCAGGCCGCTCCACGCAAGGTGTTCGCTTGCTGCGGCTTGATGAAGGCGACCGCGTCGTAGCCGCCGCGGCGATCCTTGAAGAGGAGGAAGCCGTCGCCGCCATCGAGCCTGAAAAGAAATAGGCGCCGATCTTCGTCGGATCGTCGTCCTGAGTAGAGCGAGTGCGGAATGCTTAGTGAGTCGGTATCTCGCTATTGGCTGCGCCTGGCTCTCTTTCTCACTCCGGCGGTGCTACGTAATATCCCGGTCGCGTTCGCACGCTGACGCCTGCCCGGTCCACTTCCACTTTGATCTCGTGGTAGCCCAAATCTCCGCCATCGCGCGGCCGGTAAGCCAGCGTGTATTGCGCGTGCAGCTCGCCGCCGATTTCATCCATGGCTTTCTCGATCGACCGGTCCTTCATCGTTTTCACATTGAGTCCGCCAGTGGCCTTGCTCGCAACGGCTAGCGCGTTCGGCCCCAACGCATTCATCCCGGTCTTTACCAACCACACCGCCAATGCGCCGAGGTCCATACCTTGTTGCATCTCTCGTTCCACGTCGGGCGTCTGCGGCATACCGTTCGGTGTAGGCACCGGAAAAGTTCCTGGTGGCCCCATCTGCACTGGCGGAGTTTGGTCTGGCTTTGAGCGCATCGCCGCCGCGACACTGCTCAGCCCAATCGAATAGATCGTCACGTTGGCAAGCTGAGCCTTCCGCAGTACTTCTCCCAGCTTGCTGTCGCTCCCCGTATCTCTTGCCTCGGCCATTACCAGCAAAATACGCCTTCTTGCCTGCGGCTGTTCATCCAACAACGTGACGCCTCGCATCATCGCGTCATAAAGCAGCGCCCCCGACGTTCCTTCCTTCAAATGCTCGATGACATTCTGGATCCGGTCCGCATCGGTAGTGAATTTCGCCAGCAACGTCCACCGAATCGTCGAACCCAATTACCGCCGCATCTCCGCTCTTCGCCATCACCGTTTGCGTAAACACGATGCCTGTCCGTTTCACGGCCGGTAGGAGAGCCTCAATCCGCGAACTGGTTTCTACCACCAGCACCACTGAAAGCGCATCGACTCCCAGGTCGAAATGCTCGATCTTCTGCGGTACGCCATTGTCGAAAACACGAAAATCTTTCTGCGTAAGATCGAATACCATTTCGCCGTTTCGATTGCGCACCGTCACTGGCGCGGTTACTTCGTTCACTCGGACACGAATGGAGGGCTTTTGCTGATTTGCTGGGGGTTGCTCCGGTTGTATCCCCGGTCGCGGCTCGATCGGTCCTGGCGCCGCGCCCTGCCCCAACACGCACGGCGCAAAGGACGCCAATGCAAAAATCAGTCCGGCACAGCGCAGCGCCGTAATCGCGAGCTTCGTCGTCATTACCATTCATTCTCGGTCATTGCCACACATTCTCGCTGTGTCTGATTCGGCTTGCGGCCACTCCGGTTGTAGCGCGCGCTTCGGCCAAACCGGCCAGAATCTGTAAGATGCGCGAACTCCGGATCGCTGCGCCTCATTTAACCCATAGGATAAGTCTTGCACATGCGCTTACCCGCCATGCCTCGAACCAGCTAAAATAGCCCGTTTGCATTTTTCTGAGGGGGATGAATGAAGCGTCCGCGTCACTTGCCTATGCCCGCACTCGCTTACCAGGACCCGGTCTTTATGCAGAGTCTGGGCGCCCGGCCCTTGCGCATTCTGGCTGAGTATTTCGATCCGATGATTCGGCTGCGGCGGGCCAACGTGGGCGACACCATCGTAATGTTCGGCTCCGCGCGCATCCAGCCACGCGACACCGCCCTCCAGGAACTCAAGAAAATTCAAGCTAAGGCGCGCGGCCGCAAGAACCGTGAATGGCGCCTCAAGGTCCAGGCGGCTCGATCCATTTTAGACATGTCCCGCTATTACGAGGAGGCCCGCGAACTTTCCCACCGCATCACCAAGTGGGCTCTCTCCTTGGGTTCCCACCCGAAGCGTTTTGTGATCTGTTCAGGCGGCGGCCCGGGCATCATGGAAGCGGCCAACCGCGGCGCGGAAGAAGCGGGTGGCAGCACTATCGGTCTTAGCATTCAGCTCCCGCACGAACAGCGTCCGAACCCCTTCATCACTCCTGAGCTCAATTTTTGCTTCCATTACTTTTTCATGCGCAAACTCTGGTTCGCCCAGATGGCCAAGGCACTGATCATTTTTCCCGGCGGTTTCGGCACAATGGACGAGCTGTGGGAAATGCTCACACTTCTGCAGACCAACAAGCTTTCTTCCCACCATTTGATCCTGATCTACGGCCGCAAGTATTGGGATAAGGTCCTGAACTGGCGGCACATGGTGGAGAGCGGAACGATTAGCCAGGCGGATTACGACCTATTGCAGTTTGCAGATACCGTGGACGAAGCTTTTGAACATGTGCGGAAGGATTTGGAGACACACCACCTCACGCTCGATGCCGAATGGGAAACGCTGGCCCGGCATTTATAACTCAAGCCTTGTGAGCTTGTTTCGGGTCCTGTGAAGTGGATTTTTCGCGATTCCCATGTCGGCGCGCCGGTCAGTTCTTCGATACTTCCAGATCCGCTTCGAACACGGCCTTGAAGCGCCGCGCTTCGTCGCGATCATGGACGAGCACGATGGGCGACAGCCGCAGCGATCGATGGCACGCCCGGCAGACGCTCATTTCCCCCTGCAAGTCCTGAATGAACCCGTCAGTGAAATGATACTCTGCCAGTGCCTTTCGCGCTGCCTTCGCGCCGCGCGCGCCGCAATCGGGGCAGGTGTACTCCACCCGATCCTCCAGGGGATCGCGATGGAGGGCAGCCCAGCCCGTGTAGCGCACGCCAACCGTTTCCGCAGAAAGTTTGCTCATGATGACACCTCTATTTTCGCCGGATGATCCATTAGACGCCGCTTTGGCTAAATGGGTGCGGGCTTGAGGCGCAAAATATTCCAATGGAGGTTGTAACAGGGTTCTCGGGCGCGCTATCAGCCACGACACCGGAGATTCGTTTGCAAGGCTAGAACCGGATGACTATCCCCGTCGAAACTCTCGTATTGTGCTGTTCGATGCTCCCCAGATGCGTCGGAAGTACATCCCCTTGAATGATTCGCCACGAAAACCGCCCGTTGTGGATTCTCATATCCACGCCGCCGCCGATGTCCCAGGCGAACGACCGGCTTGCAAATCCGCCGCCATCAAAATGCGCGGCGCCCAATAGCACGTGCGCAAACGGCGATATCCGCCGCGGCCACGTAACCTGCGGTCCAAAAAGATAGCTGTAGATGTTGGAGCTGACTCCCCCGACTTTGCCGAATTCGCCGGTCAGATCCGCTGCCACTCCCAACCAATCCGAAAGCTTGTACTGTCCGCCCAACTCCGCGCCGTTGAGGTTCACTGCTGGCGTCGCCGAAAAGTGCATGTAGCTATAGCTCGCCGATAGCTCAATTTTGTCTCCCTGCGCTCGCGCCGGCACAACCATGATCGCAACCACTCCAAGCAAAAAGGCCAGTTTTCGCAACATGCAGTGCAGTCTCCTCCTCGGGAGATCCGTTTCTGAATCTATTTCTTGGGAAGCTAGTGCGCCCCTGCTTTGCTCAATTCTGCCAGCGCTCGGTGCGAAGCGACAAGTTCCGGCAGGACAGCATCAGCTTCGCGCCATAACATCTCTGCGGTGGCAAATTCCTGCGCCGCAGCCTGCGAATTCCCATTATGCCGGGCAATCAAGCCTAACGCGTAATGTGATCCTGCATAATCCGGGGCGCGTTCGGACATCGCTTCGGCCATCTCCGCCGCCAATCCCCAGTCGCCTGCGTTGCGAGCCACCCGGCACAGAAACTCCAGATGAAACAATCCTTGCGTCCACGTGTCCGGGCCATTTGTAGCACGAATTCTTCCCAGAATGCCTTGAAACAAGCCTTCCGCCTGCGCTGTTTCGCCTGCTTTCAGCAACAGCGTTGCGCGCAAGCCGTCAATGTAGATGCGCACGCTATAGGTATCCACGGGTCGCATCTGCGCTGCGGTTTTCTCCGCAAGTTTCAGTTGATCCGCAGCTTCCTGCGTGCGTCCCATCGCGAACTGCGCATCCCCGTTCAACGCGTAGGCTGCCGCTTTTGCCAGAGGCGAAGGCCGTGCCGCCAGCGCCTGGGTCGCCGTCAACATTTCCGTATAACGTCCCCGATCCAGCAGAAACTCAGGCCAGTCCTTGCGATTAAACGAGTCGTAGTCGGTAAACGCCGGCAATCCCGCCGCGGCCTCAAAATTTTTCTCGGCTTTCTTCATCTCTCCCAAGTACTGATACGACGACGCCAGCAAACCCAGATTATGAGCGTAATGCCAGTCATACCATGCCGGAATATTCTCCCTACGAAAATAGTCGCGCTCCAGTTGATCGGTCTTCAGAAACTGAATAATCGCCGCATCCATCTGGCCGGCTCGACGCAGTACATGCCCATACATGTGTTGAGCGTGAGGTATTTCCGGCGCAAGTTCTGCATAAAGCTTTGCGTGGGGCAGCGCTTCCTCAACCCGTCCACTATTCTCGTAGCAGTGAGTCAAAAAGTGGTGTGCCGCGAAATTCTGGGGGGCGGTTGCAAGCACTTGCTCAAAGAACGGAGCACAACCCATGTCGCAGCCCTGCCCATCCGCAAAGGGTGAACTCTCCTGCGCTACGCCCCTCAGCAGCAAAAAGATGACGTCGCCCGGGTATGCCGCCAAGGCATCGTCAAGCGCGTCTCGCATAGCCAGCGTGCGCTCAAGCTTGCTGGGATCGATCATAGCCTGAAGCTGCAATTCACGAATTTGTATCCTTCGCCTTTCCCGATCGGATGCATTTCCGGCCAAGGATTGTGCCTGCTTCAGTGCTTCCTGGGCTGCCTGGAAATCCATGGGAGAATAGGCGTAACTCAATCCCAGATAAGCCATTGCGAGCTTTGGGTCCGACCGTAGAGCCTGGTGGAACGAGCGCGCTGCCTCCGTCCACACATATGACTCCAGATACGCCAATCCTTGATTGTAGAAGGCCTGCGCCTGTTTCGACGATGTTGTCACGGTTTCATGCAACGTTCCGATTCCTTCACGCACCGGTATTCGTCGCTCCAGAAACTCCTTCGGAATCCAGCCAATTTTCGGATTTGCCGGATTACGCGGGGAAGGTGCCTGCGCAAACAATGCCGGGCATAGTAAGACCAGCAGCCCCAGCAGCCAAGGAAGTCCGCGCGCGTTGTGTCGTAGGGAGTTCTCCCGCATTTGTAAACGAAACATTTATATCTTATTTTTTATCGCTTCAGATCGTGCGCATTGTCCATGAATGCCGGAATTGAATATGGGTTGTATCAGCCCGAGTCACCTGCTCAGTTTTCCAAGAATTAATAATTGCCCGCTCAAGAATATGGGAATTGGTATTCAATTCGACATGTTACGTTCAAAAAAACCTTCAATTTGCAGAAGGTCCATGTCTACAGTGTGTTAGCAAGGTTAATTTTTTGCCATATAGTGGTACAGGAATTGCCACTATTTCGGTCCCCAGCAGTACGCGAAGGTTTCTTTGCCCCTCCAGCCTTCGCTTCGGTTTAGGGCGTCTTGGTGGCTGGTAGTTATTCTAGGCGCATTCCAGGAGCGTACATGAACCACTCGAAGAAGTTCCTACAGGGTCTGGTTTTAGTCCTACTCACTGTTCTTGCGACTGGATTCGCCATGGCTCAGACCACGGGCGGAACCCTCCGCGGAACAATCACCGATCCTCAAGGCCTGCCCATTGGGCAAGTGGCCGTACATCTCCTGAACAACCAGACCCAGGCTACTGTCACCGTCATGACCGAGGCTTCCGGGATATATAACTATCCTGACTTGCCCGTCGGCACCTACTCCATTACCGCCGAAAAGGAAGGATTCCAGAAAGCTTTGCAAAATGGCGTGCAGATCTTCGCGAACCAGATCACCCAGGTAAACATTCCTCTGCAAGTGGGTGCTGTTTCCGCGACGGTCGAAGTCACTGCCACCACTCCTCTGGTCCAGACCGGCACTTCCCAACTCTCAAACGATTTTGATACCAAGGAAGTGGAAGAGCTTCCGAATACGGAATTGGCTGGTTCCCCGCTGAACTTGGCTTTGTTTGCACCGGGAACCACTCCGCAAGGCGCCGGCATCCTCGGTGAAGGCGGATCGATTGGCGGTACTCGCCCGCGCATGAACAACTTCACGATTGACGGCGTCGACGACAATCGCGTCGACCTGACCGGCCATAGCCAGAATATAATTCAGGATTCCGTCGCTGAGTTCAATCTTCTTACCAACCAGTTCAGCGCCGAATATGGTCACTCCGCCGGCGGACAGTTCAACATCATCACCAAAACCGGTACCAACACTTGGCATGGTGACGCTTGGGGCTACAACCAGAACCGCAACTACGACGCCATGGACAATTTGCAGAAGGCGGCCGGTCAGACCGAGCCCAGCCGTTTCGACTATACGCGCGCCGGCGCCGACATCGGCGGTCCCATCATCAAGAACAAGCTCTTCATTTACGGGGCCTATCAGCGCATTGTCGACGGCCTCGCTTCTCAAGCCGTCTTGCAGGACGCTCCCACCGCGGCCGGACTCGCCACACTTCAATCGCTTGCCGATCCGGCGGTGAAAACTATTCTCGCCCAATTCCCGACCGCCGGCAGCGCCTCGCTGACCGAGCCCGTTACGGTTGCCGGTACTGCTTGCGCTGCGGGCTGCGCCATTCCTTTCGGCGCCATTTCACCAATAGCGCCCAATTTCTTCAATGAGCAGGACTTCATCATCAACGGCGATCTTAGCCTTGCCAAGCACCAGATTTCGTTCCACGTCCTGTACGATAGAAACACCGCACCCAACGTGAACCTCGATACGCCCCAGGCTCAATTTTCGGGTTCCAATCCAGTCAACGCCAGAAAGTATCTGTTCAAGGACACCTGGATCGTCAGCAACAAGATGGTGAATGATTTCCGGGCCAGCCTTTCGCGGTTTACCGCTGGGTTCACGGTGCCATCGGCCTTCGCTAATTTCCCCAACGCCGAGGTCGATGCCGACGGCCTCAACATAGGCCCTCAAGGCTGTTCGCCGCAAAGCACCATCATCAATACCTATCAGATTGAAGACAACGTAAGCTATGTCGCCGGCAACCACAATTTGAAATGGGGAGCAACGTGGAACCATTGGATTGCGCCGAGCAACTTCCTTCCCCGCTCTCGCGGTGAATGGGACTATGCCAATATCAACGAGTTGGTGAACGACTATGTTCCCACTGGCTTGAACGGTGCTCTCCGCGGTGCTGGTTCGGGCGCTTTTGCCGGCAACCAGAATGGCGTGGGCCTGTTTTTCCAGGACGATTGGAAGGTTACCCAGCGTCTTACTTTGAATCTTGGAGTCCGCTACGAGTGGAACAGCGTGCCCCGGGATGACGCCTTACAGAACTTGAACTCCATTTCCGACTTGCCGGGTACTCCGTTTATTTTCCGCACTCCCCCCTCCGATGTTAACAATGTGGGGCCGCGCTTAGGTTTTGCTTATGATCCTTTGGGCGATGGCAAGTGGGCTGTGCGCGGGGGCTTCGGCATTTCTTACGACGTAACGCCGCAAAACTTCCCCGATATCAGTTTGCCGCCACAACTTCAAACGGAGCAGAACCCCACCATTACCTGCAACCTCCCGGGCGCTCCCGCTTGGTGTGCTGATTTCACCGGGGGAAGCGGTCTCGGGAAAGGCTTCCTGCAGGGCGGAGGTCTTCTTCAGGTCAACGTTCCTTGCACCGACCAGGCTACTTGCCGCTCATCCACCACCGCGATTATTGATCCGGTGGTTGAGCCGAAAGTGCTCACCTGGACCCTCGGCGTCCAGCACGAAGTCGGTTGGAACTCAAGCCTAGAGGTCCGCTATGTCGGAACGCGCAGTTTGGAATTACCGATCCAGGCAAGACAGAACATACAGACCGGATTCGATGCAGGCCTTCCTGCAATTCCAACGTATCTGAGCGCATCTTCAATTCCCACAGCAGTAGCGGCTACGGCTCCGAATCTCGGGCTATGGGACACGTTCGAAAACAACGGCAACTCCTGCCCGACCACAGGATCGAGTCCGTTTATCTACGGCGCACAGGGCTTCTGCGGTCTGGTTACCGGCTTTCCGCCTCTCGGCAGCGGCATCTATCACGGAGTTTCGGTGGACTTTGACCACCGCGTTGGCCACGGTCTGAGCCTCCGCACGAACTACACCTTCTCCAAGAACATCGACGATGCCACCAATGAACTCTTCAGCAGCCGCGTCGATCCTCGCCGTGCTCAAGATTGGATGAATATCGGCCAGGATCGCGGTTTGTCCGCTCTCGATGTCCCCCACAAATTCGTTGTCACCTGGGTGTATGACCTGCCCGGGATGGGTACCGGTTTTGAGCACGGATTAACCGGCGGTTGGCAGTTGTCCGGCTCCTACTTCCTCAGCAGCGGCACTCCAGTAACGATCCTGAATGGCGCCGACGCAAACGGCGATGAAGACAGCGCTGGCGACCGGCCCATCTTCAATCCCGCTGGTACCTCTCTCGGTGGCAGCGAGATTAATTATGTTTGCAACGATGGCGGGGGGGGTAAAACCCGTATCGTGCCGGCCTCGGCTGTTAATCCAGTCACCGGCGTCATTCCCTGCGGCTCTGGTAACGACGCCAATGTTGTAGGATACGTCGCGGCCGATCCCACGCAGAAGTATGTGGTTGCTGGCCTCGGCGCGCTAAGCAACGTAGGACGTGACACCTACCGCTCTCCCGGGATCAACACTTGGAACATGTCCATTGGTAAGATCACCAGCCTCACCGAGCGCTTCAAGCTGCAGTTCCGCGTGGAGGCGTTTAATGTTTTTAACCACCGTAGTTTCGCCCTGGCTCAGCCCAGCGTTTTCCAAGCGGGTACTAGCGGCGACGGATCACCTGGAGTCAACAACTCGCTCAGCGAGACTTATACCAACATCCAAGCCACCGGTTCCGGTTTCTTGGATAAGTATCAGTTCAGCGGAGGCTCTCGCCTAATGCAGTTTGTCTTGAAGTTGAACTACTAACCTCGTTTCGAAACAAATTCGTTACCTTCGAGGGCCCGCGCAAGCGGGCCCTTTTTCTTTTCCCCGCCGCACCCGCTTTGTAAGTTAACTACGCTCCGGCGCGTATACTGGATATAGCTCCATGCCGCGCAAAACCTCCATGCCCTTCGGCGAAGCCGTGCGCATCGCCACCGCCAGCCTATGGGCGCATAAGCTCCGCAGCGTTCTCACGCTGCTCGGCGTCGTCATCGGCGTCATGTCCGTCATCGCAGTGGTCAGCGTCATCAATGGTCTCAACCGCTATGTTGCCGAAAAATTATTCAATCTCGGTGCCGATGTTTTTCTCGTCAGCCGCGGCCCGGCCATCATTACCAACATCGACGAATACGAGACCACCCAGAAGCGTAAGAAGTTCTATCTCGACGATTACGAAGCCGTTCGCGACGCCTGCCGCTCCTGCGTCGCCGTGGGCGCCTCCATTGACTATCACGGAGCCCAGGTGAAATACGGCACGGACTACGTCTCCAACACCGACGTCCACGGCTGGACGCCCGAAATGCCTCTGCTCTACGACTACGATCTCGACTCCGGCCGCCACATCAACCGCATTGACGTCTCGCAGGCCGCGCCCGTCTGCACCGTGGGCTTTGATATTGCCGACAAATTATTTCCTGGCCGCGATCCCATCGGCCGCGAGATTCGTGTCGACACCGGCTCTTGCCAGGTCATCGGAGTTGGCAAAAAGCTTGGCTCCGTCATGGGCATGTCGCGCGATGCTTGGGTCATCCTGCCGATTACTACCTACCGCAAAATTTATGCGCGCGATGATTCCGTCCGCATCTGGGGCAAAGCCGAAGGCACCACCGCGCTCGATTCCACCATGGACGAAGTTCGCATGATTCTTCGTGGCCGCCGCCACCTGGGCTACAGCACTCCCGACGATTTCGTTATCGAGACCAATCAATCCTTTCTCTCCATTTGGGGCCAGCTCAGCGGCGCTTTCTTCGGCGTCACCATCCTCATCGCTTCCATCTCGCTGGTCGTCGGTGGCATCGTCATCATGAACATCATGCTGGTCAGTGTCACCGAGCGCACACGTGAGATCGGCCTGCGCAAGTCGCTCGGCGCTCGCCAAAGCGACATCCGTCTCCAATTTTTGATCGAGTCCGCGACCATCGCTGCCTTTGGTGGCTTGGTGGGAGTGATTCTCGGAATCCTCCTTGCGAAAATCGTCACCTGGACCACCGCTCTCCCAAGCTCCGTGCAGCTCTGGTCCGTTGTGGCAGGGCTACTTGTGGCCGTGAGCGTGGGCCTCTTTTTCGGGATCTATCCCGCGTCCAAAGCCGCCCGGCTTGATCCAGTCGTTGCGCTGCGCTCGGAGTAGGGAATCAGATGGCGAATACTCGCGGATTCCATGAACTCAAGGAAGCCATCGAACTCGCATTCGATGCGCTTCGCCACAATCCCATGCGCTCGTTCCTCACCGTTCTCGGCATCGTCATTGGCGTCAGCACCGTCATCGCCATCGGCGCTGTCGTCAACGGACTCAACACCAACGTTGTCGGCCAGATCGAGTCGCTCGGTTCGAACGTCATCATCTGTTACAAGTTCTCTTTCGTCACCCTCGGCCGCCGCCCGGCCGAGGAACTTCAGCGCAAGGAGCTGAAAGCGGAATGGGCAGATGGCATCGGACTCCTGCCGCACATCGTTGCCGCTGCCCCTTCGGCGCGTATTCAAAATAACGAATTCGGCACGGGCACCAGCTTCGTTCGCCGCGGCGACCTCCGTGTAAAAAATGTCATCCTGCAGGGCAACACGCCTTCCATCGCGGAAATCAATAATCTGAATCTCGCCGGCGGCCGCTTTTTCAACGATACCGACCAGCAGCACCGCTCTCCCGTCGTCGTTCTCGGGTCCGACACCGCCGACGCGCTATTTCCCGCGCACGAAGACGCTCTCGGTAAGGAGGTTCTTGTCGAAGGTCAGGGCTTCACCGTCATCGGCGTCCTCGCTCATCAGGGACAGGCCTTCGGCAACGGAAAAAATCCGAACGACAATGTCGCTATTTTTCCCCTATCCACTTTTCTAAGGATTCATCCCGAGTACAAGGATTACGCGCTTTTCGCCAAAGTGGACGATGCCAAAAACATGCCCGAAGCCGTCGACGAAATTCGCGACTACCTTCGCCGCATGCGCCGCCTTCCTTCCGACAAGCCAGACAATTTCGCCGTCTTCACCACCGACTCCTTCATCGACCTCTGGAAACAGATCTCCGAGGGCATCTTCGCCCTCATGTTCGCCGTGGGCTCGGTGGCCCTTCTCGTCGGCGGCATTGGCGTGATGAACATCATGCTGGTCAGCGTCACCGAGCGCACGCGCGAAATCGGCGTCCGCAAGGCCATTGGCGCGCGCCGCGGCAACATCCTCATGCAGTTCTTGTTTGAAGCTGTAGCGCTCGCCCTGATTGGCGGCATCATTGGCGAACTTCTCGGTGCGGCCCTGGGCTTATCCGTGCGCGTTCTCTTTCCCGCGCTGCCCGCTTCCATCTCTCTCTTTTGGGTCGTTCTTGGCTTTTCCGCCTCGGCACTAATCGGTATCTTCTTTGGTGTCTACCCCGCCTGGAAGGCCGCCAGCCTCAATCCGGTCGACGCCCTACGCTACGAATAGGCACCGATTAGCGTTGTTTAGAGGTACAATCTCCGGGAAACGTCAGCGCCCCTTTTCGCATCTATTCGCCTATACCGAGGCCGCTGTTTGAAGAAGCTTTATGGCAGTGACTGGCAAATTGATCCCGGCAGAGAAAGCCTGTTCCCGCTGCGGAAGCCACACCGTTGACGCACTCGCGCGCCAGGGCGTGGTCGATGGCTTCCTCAATATTTTCCATCTCCGCCCGTATCACTGCCGCCGCTGCTACCGCAAGTTTTATCTGATCGAACCGTTCCGCCATCGCCGTCCTGCTGTCCCTCAAATGCGTTCCAACCACCGTTGATTCCCAATCTGCGCTACAATCCGCCGATCCAACGAGGATCGTTGCCCCGCTTGTCGTGGGCCGGGGCCTTTCTTATATCTTCATCGCGAGGTTGTCAGCATGTTCATTGATGTAAACTGGCCTTTTCATTTTCTGTGCAGTCGACTCCTACGCTGCATCGCCCTGTTGATCGCCATAGCGCTCCTTGCGGCAGTCGCCGTCTCCGCCCAATCACTCGACGATCTTAAGAACGATGGCAAAAATCCCGACAACGTCCTCACCTACGGCATGGGCTACTCGCTGCAGCGCTACAGCCCGCTCAAACAAATCGACAAAGCCAACGTCAAGCGCCTCGTCCCCGTCTGGAATCTCAGCCTCGACAACCAATGGGGCGAGCAGGCGCAGCCTCTCGTCTATAACGGCGTCATGTACGTTACTGACGCCAAGGCCACCGTCGCCATCGACGTCGCCACCGGCAAGCAAATCTGGAAAACTCCCGTCGATTGGCCCGCCGACATGGTGCGTGTTGTCTGCTGCGGCGTCTCAAATAAAGGCGCCGCCATTTTTGACGGCAAAGTTTTCCGCACCACGCTCGACGCCAACGTGATCGCCCTCGACATGAATACCGGAAAAGAGCTCTGGCGCGAAAAAGCTGCCGAATGGAAGGACGGCTACTCGATGAACGCCGCGCCGCTCATCGCCAACGGCGTGCTCATTACCGGTATGTCCGGCGCCGAATATGGCACACGCGGCTTTCTCGACGGCTGGGATCCGCAAACCGGCAAGCATCTCTGGCGCCATTACACCATTCCCGCGCCCGGCGAAAAGGGAAGCGACACCTGGCCCAAAGGCGACGCCTACCTGCACGGCGGCGGCTCCACTTGGATCACCGGTTCCTACGATCCTGACCTCGATCTCGTCTATTGGGGTACCGGAAACGCCGGACCGTGGAACGCGCAGAAGCGCCCCGGCGACAACCTTTACACCTGCTCGCTGCTCGCTTTGAAGCCCGAAACTGGAGAAGTTGCCTGGTATTACCAGTTCACTCCGAACGACATGTACGACTACGACGCCGTCTGGGAACCCATCCTCGCCGACATCACTGTCGACGGCCAGCCGCGCAAAGTCGTCATGCAATTCAATCGCAACGGATTTCTCTATGTGCTCGATCGCACCAACGGAAAACTTCTCGCCGCCAATCCGTACGAAAAAGTGAACTGGGCCAGCGGCATCGATCTGAAAACCGGCCGCCCCATTGAAACCGACGTGTCCAAGCGCTTGCTGGCTGGCGAGCAGCTCGAAATTTGGCCGGCCACCCGCGGCGGAAAGAACTGGCCCCACGCGGCCTTCAATCCCCAAACTGGTTTGCTCTATGCCAACACCATGCACATGGCCAGCCTCTACAAATTCGCCGCGCAGCAGCCCTACGTCCCTGGCACGCGCTACATGTTCATCGAAAACAAATATGTCCCGGAGGAAGGCCAGCCTATCGCGCACATGGACGCCGTCGATCCGCTCACTGCGAAAGATGTTTGGCGCGCGCCCCTTCTCGATCATCCGCAGTGGTCCGCCATGCTTGCTACGGGTAGCGGCCTGCTCTTCACCGGAAAAGAAACCGGCGAGTTCATCGCCGTCGACGCCGAAACCGGAAAAACTCTCTGGCAGTTTCAGACCGGCTCCGGCATCAACGCCCAGCCCATCACTTATACGCACAACGGCCAGCAGTACGTCACCATTCTCTCCGGTGTCGGGGGTGTATATCTGAATCAATCGCGCGAGGCGTTGAAGAACGTCCCGCAGGGCGGCTCCGTCTGGACTTTCGCCCTCTTCCCGCAGTAATAGCCGTCGTGGCGGCTCCGCTTCACACTCGCCATATAACATGGCAATCCTGTCGTGAGGTTGTATCATCCCGAGCGGAGCCGCTTTCGCGACCCGCGGGTCGCGTTGGCGCAGTCGAGGGATCTGCATCTTCGTTTTTTCGTTGTCATCCCGAGTGAGCGAAGCGGTTTTCTTCGCGACGAGGGATCTCTCTTCTTTTTTTCTTTGCGGTGTCATCCCGAAGCGAGCCGCGACCGCCAAGGGCGCAGAGGAAGATATTCAGCGAGTCGAGGTACCCCTCTTGATCTGCCCCATCCTCCTCGCATTCGCAATCGGGCCCGCGGGCGGCGCATCTTCACGCGCCTTTTACAGGAAATTAGCGCGCCTCGGCAGTACCGCATACCTCTCCCCCTGCGCCTCTTGCTCACACTTGTCATCCCGAGCGGAGCGAAGCGCAGTCGAGGGATCTGCATTTGCTCTTCGTGGCGGCACTTGGATTTCGCTCTTGCTCTGTTAAATTAACTCCGAGGAAAAATCCCATGTTTCGCATCGCATTCGTTGGTGCTCTCGCGCTTGTTTGCCTCCCGGCCATCTCCGCCCAATCCGCGAAAAAACCCGCGCAAAAATTCACCAAAAAGCAAATCGCCCGTGGCGCCGATCTTTACGCCCGCAACTGTTCTCCCTGTCACGGCGCGCACATGGACGATCCCAACGGTGCCTTCGATCTCCGCACTTTTCCGCCCGGCCAGCATGACCGCTTCGTCGATTCCGTCACCAACGGCAAGAACAGCATGCCGCCCTGGGGCGGTCTGCTGAAGCCCGCTGATATCGAAGCGCTCTGGGCCTACGTGATGGCCGGCGAGAAGCACACCACTCCTTCTAAATCGAAGTGAAGCAGCGCAAATGAAAAGGGAGTTGTCTTCGGCCTGCGCGTTCGAAACGCTATAACTATTAATTCACCGCGTGCTCGCGCTGTGCTTCCGTCGCCGCATCGGGCGCCAGCGGAAACTCTGCAATCACTACCGTGCCTTTGCTGCCGGCTGTCTTTATTTCAAGCGTCCCGCGCAGTTGTTTGATCCTTTCGCGCATGCCGCGGATTCCCACGCCCGGCTTGCCTCCGTCGCGTGAGGCCCCATCCCCCGCCGTCGGCATCCCCTTGCCGTAATCGCGCACTTCCAATTTCACCTGTTGCGCGTCGCGCGTCAGCTTGATCGCCGCCGTGTCGCTGCCGGAATGCCGGTGAATATTGGTCAGGCACTCCTGCACGATGCGAAAAATAGCCGTTTCCATGTCGCTCGAAAGCCGTCCCAAGTCCTCCGGAATTTCCAGTTCCACCGGAATTCTGCTCCGCTCCGCATAGCCTTCCACATACCAGCGCAGCGCAGAGCCCAATCCCGACTCATCCAGCAGCGGCGGATGCAGCAGGTGCGAAATGGTCCGCAGCTCTTTTGACATCTCCTGCACCAGCGCCAGGCACTCATTCATGGTCTTCGTCCCGCGCGCGCTATTCGGATTGATCTCGCGCTGCAGCACCGCGAGATTCAGCCCCAGCGCGGTTACCATTTGCCCGGAGCTGTCGTGCAATTCCCGGGCGATGCGCCGCCTCTCTTCGTCTTGCGTTTGCAGCAGCCGTCCGGAAAGCGCGCGCAGATCCTCTTCCGCCCGCTGTAAATCGCTCGTCCGCTCCAGCACTTTTACTTCCAGGTCGGAATGCGCCCGCTCCAAAGCGCGCCGCAATTCGCGTTCCCGTTCCGCCGCCTCCCGCCGGATGCGCGCCATGGTCAGGTGCGCTCCCACGCGAGCCAGCAGCTCCCGCGCCGTGAAAGGCTTTACGAGGTAATCGTCCGCGCCCGCGTGCAACCCTTCCACGCGCGATTCCTCTCCCGCTCGCGCTGAAAGCAGGATCACCGGCTTTGGCCGCGTCGCCGGATTTTCGCGGAGTCTCTTCAGAATCTCGAATCCGCCTACGCCCGGCATCATCACGTCGGTCAGCACCAGATCCGGGTCGAGTTCACTCACCGCCGCCAGCGCTTCCTCTCCATTCGACACGGCGTGAACTCGATATCGCTCTCCCAGCAACCGGCTCAAATACTCACGCATGTCCGCGTTGTCGTCCGCCAGCAGAATCAACTGCCGCTCTTCGCCAATCTGCAGCGTCGGTTTCATTTCCACGTCGCCGCCGGTGAATGATCCCAGCACCGAAGCCGGCGTACTCACCACTTCCCCGTCGCCCGGCAGCCAACGCAACGCCTCTTCCACGTAGCTGTCCGCCCGTACCGAGCTTGACGCCATCGTCCGTTGCGTCTCGATCCGGTCCGCCGGCAAATGCGCTTTCCCCAGCGGAATCGACACGGTGAATTTGCTCCCCTTGCCGTACTCGCTTTCCACCTTCACTGATCCGCCATGCAGGTTCGCCAGTTCCTGCACCAGCGCCAATCCAATCCCTGTGCCTTCGAATGTTCGCCCGCGCGCGCCTTCTACTCGGTGGAATCGCTCGAACAGCCGCGGCAATTCCGCCTCCGGAACGCCCGTGCCGGTATCCGCTACCGTAAGCTCCGCATTTTTCTCCACCACCTTCAGTTCCACTCGGATTTCGCCTTCAAACGTGAACTTCAACGCATTGGAAAGAAGATTCAGCACGATCTTCTCCCACATATCGCGGTCCACATACACGGGCGCGGGCAAAGTTTCGCAGTTCACTCTTAACTGCAAACCCGCGCGCTGAATGGCTGATCGGAACACGCTAGCCAAATCCGTGGTAAAACTCGCCAGATCGGTCGGCTCGTATACCGCCTGCACGCGTCCCGCTTCGATCCTTGAGAAATCCAGCAGTGAATTCACCAGCTTTAGCAGCCGCAGGCTGTTGCGGTGCGCTACCAGCAGATTCTGATACAGCTCCGCCGGCACGCGATCATCCGCGTGCGCCAGCGCGTCTTCCAGCGGCCCCAGCATCAGCGTCAGCGGCGTGCGAAACTCATGGCTCACGTTGCTGAAGAACGCCGTCTTCGCGCGGTCCAGTTCCGCCAATTGCTGCGCCCGCGTGCGTTCGAATTCCAGGTCGCGCGCGTCCACGATCCCTTTCGCAATCTGTCCGGCCACTAGGTTGAAAAATGTCCGGTAATTGTCGTCCAGCAATTTTCGCCGGTTGACCCCTGCCACTAGCACTCCAAAAGGTCTCGCCTGTCCGCTCTGCCACAGCGGTTTGAATACCACCTCGCGTGGCGGCACGTTCCAGGCCCCGCCCGGGAGCTCTAAAGACTCGCCATCCACATCGTGTGCTTCCACTGGCTTGCGGCTGTTCGCCACTTCTCGCAAGTACCGCGCGATTTTCGCTTCCCGGTCCTCGATCTGCACTTCCGCGCAGCAAAATGCATGCGCCTCTTCGATGCCGGCCCGGCCCACGGCCTTCGCCGTGTGTCCCTCTTCATCCAGCCGGTAAAGCACCGCGAACGGAACGTCATAAGGATTCTGCGCCAGCACCTCCGCGCAGATCTTCCAGGCTTCTGTTTCGCTTTTTGCGTCGGCGCTTCTGCGCCGCAAGATCGCGCAGCGTGTGCAGCCGCCGTTCGCCTATCACTTGTTCCGTAGTTTCCGTTACCGGCGTGAACACTCCGCCCACACCGCCCGATTCGTCGCGAATCGGCGTGTACGAGAACGTGTGATACGTCTCTTCCGGATAGCCGTGCCGCTCGAGCAGCAGCAGCAGGTCGTCCGACCACGTCGCTTCCCCCGTCGTCATCACCTTCTCGAGCATCGGCCCAATGATGTCCCAGATCTCATGCCAGATTTCTCTTCCGGCCCGCCCCAGCGCCGCCGGGTGCTTTGACGCCAGCGTTCGCCGGTACGCGTCGTTGTACAGCATCACCAGCTCGGGCCCCCACCAGATCAGCAAGTCGAACCGCGAACTCAGGCAGATGCCCACCGCCGTTTTCAGGCTCTGTGGCCAATCCTCCACTCGTCCCACCGGCGTCTTCGACCAATCCATCGAGCGCATCAGCGCGCCCACTTCTCCGCCTCCGCTGATGCACTGCAGCTCCGGCCTCGCCGCTCTCGCTGTACCACCTGCTGCCCTGCCGCCCGTTTTGCCGTTTCCGGAAACCAACTCCGGCCGGCGCAAACGCACCGCTTCTTCAATCGACGCCACCAGGTCCCGCACCACCTCTTGTTTCGAAACGAAGCGGTTTGCTCCCGCCTCAATTGCTCGCGGCCCCATGTCCGCCGCCTCGTGCTGGCTCAACACTACGATGGGGAGTTCCGGCTGTTCTTTCCGGATTTTCCGCGCTGCTTCAAGGCCGTTCATCCGCGGCATATTGACGTCGAGTACCAGCACGTCGGGTTTCAGCTCGCGCACCTTCGCGCAGGCGTCTTCGCCGTCGACCGCCTCGCCACACAATTCCCAGCCTTCGCGCCCCGTCAGCAGCGACCTTAGCCCGCGGCGCACAATTTCATGATCGTCTGCTATCAGGATTCGCAATGCCATGGATGGAAGAACCCGCCTCCGAGGTAGGTGTTCTATACGCTCAAATTTAGATACAGCGACGGGTATCTGGCTGGCAAATCGCAAGCCCCCTCAGATCTGTTCACCCAGATTGGCTACCAATTACATTCGACACGTTATCTTATGGCAATACAGTTTTTTCCTTAGTCCACGCTGGGACGTAACCTCGTGGGTTCGGGCTGGGGATAAGAATCGTGAATCGGGACCAATACGGGGGCTCGACACTGCAGTTGTCTCGCAAGCGGGAATCAGCGGAAATCCTGACTAGAGGGCACTCCTCCGAAACAAACCGATAACCCCTCCAGTGAACCGCTAAACCGGGCCCGAAACCTCAGGCTGAGGTCCCGGGCTGGCCGGATGGCGCACTACTATCGATTCGTCTTGTTCCAATTCTTCTTGAGGCGGGTCTTCACCCAGCTTCCCAGCGCCACGTAATCGCGCTTGCCGAGAACGCGCGCCTCTTCAGCCGTCTCGCCAACTTTCAGCAACAGTTCGCCTCTTTGCTTGGTGTCCATGCTGTCGTATTGCTGTTGCGCTGTCATAGATTCTCCTCTGCTTGACTGCAAAGATGGTGGCTCAGAAAGTGAAACTGCTGCTACGCGTCCTCCTCCAGCATCGAAACAAATCTCTTTTCTATTTCTTCGTGGCTGATCGGCAAAGGAACATCCAACTGCACATGGAAGTGTTCCTTTCCTGCGATCTGCGCCGTGATGTCGGCTGACTTGGCTGTCCGGTGGTGGCAGGTGTAGGTGACTTGTTTACCGCTGCGTGTCGCCGAACTCCACCCTTCTCGCTTCATCGATTCCCACCGTGTGCTTCCATCGTATTCCCGCCGCTTCGCGCCGCTGTTTCGCCCATCCCTTAACCCACGCTCGATTCGCGTCTCAGCTCGGGTTTAGGCGGGTTGATCAGTGTGAATAACTCTTCCTGGATTTTGCGGTATCGCTCGTAGGCCACGAGTTCCACCGTCTTCTGCCGGATCAGATCGTGATACAACGTCCAACTGTATGGGTCGGGCGTCGCGGCCAGCAGCACGCTCAATTTGTCGGCTTCCTGCGAAAAAAGGCTGAACGCCTTATCCATCCGCTCCAGTAGCGTTTTCCGGTTATCCGAATATTGCAGGGGTCTCTTCCAGTCGTTGATGTTCATCGCAGTTGACCTTGAGCTGCTGCGGTTACTTGGACCGCCTTCCGAACCGTCTTTTTCGGCTCGCTCAATTTCGGCTCACCCGATTTTGGCTCGCTCAGCACGGCTCTATATATCCCGTAGAATCGGCTATAGCATCGGTGGCAGCGGTAGGGTCTCAATCCCACCATGCTCAGCAGACGATCCTTCATTCCCTTTCGATGGCACCTTCTGCCGCTCCGGCTCTCGCAGCGCGAACACCACGCTCGAGCCTGCTCACTCGCTACGCTCGCGTTCAATTTAAGCCCCAAGCCCGGCACTGGACTCCGCTCCGATCGAGCTTCTCCAGGCAGCCGCGATTTTCCTGTCTTCTTCGTTCGGAGTCTCAATCTGCACGGAACCGTGGATTGACTGGTCGCCCGGCCGCGTGAAATCCCCCTGGTTCTTCATAATGAAGTCGAAGTTGCTCGCCAAAGTTTCCGAACGATACGAATTCGCGAAATTCATAGTGGCATCTTCCAGCCGCGCCGTGGACGAGTCGGATCGCGGCGTGGCATACCGGAAAGCCAGCGTTCCGTAGCCTCGCTTGGCAATCGTCCAAACCTCCACCAGGCTCAACGGCAGTTTAGCCACGTTCTTGTATTCCACGTGAATGGAGCATGGTTCGCCGGAACTAATGAGTTCGTCCCATGCCGAAATGACCGCCAGTTCCAAAGCCCGATCCAATTCCATTTCTCCTCCACCCTTTCATCTGGACTGTTTGCATCCTGCTCCGCGCGGAAGCAAGCGGTTATCAGTACATCCCGCCCATTCCGTGATCGTGTCCAGCGCCGGCCGGGACAGCGACTTCATCCTCCTGAATTTCCGCGATGAGCACTTCGGTCGTCAGCATCAACGCCACCACCGACGCGGCATTCTGCAACGCCAGGCGCGTGACTTTCGCCGGATCGATGACTCCGGCTTTGATCATGTCGCCGAACTCCCCGGTCTCGGCGTTGAATCCGAAATTGTCGTCCTTGGCGTCGCGCACGCGGTTCACGATGATCGCTCCCTCGTGCCCCGCGTTTTTTGCAATCTGCCGGGTAGGTTCTTCCAGTGCGCGCTTCACAATCGCCACGCCCGTAGCCTCGTCGTCATCTAGCTTGAGTTTGTCGAGTGCTGCGATGCACCGAAGCAGCGCTACGCCCCCGCCCGGGACAATTCCTTCCTCCACCGCCGCGCGTGTTGCGTGCATCGCGTCTTCCACGCGCGCTTTCTTTTCCTTCAACTCTGTCTCCGTCGCGGCCCCTACCTTGATTACCGCCACTCCGCCCACCAGTTTGGCCAGCCGCTCCTGCAGCTTTTCCTTGTCGTAGTCCGAGCTGGAATCTTCGATTTGCATGCGCAGTTGCTTGATGCGCGCCTCGATCTCGCTCACCTTGCCCGCGCCCTCGATGATCGTGGTCTTGTCCTTGTCGATGATCACTTTTTTGGCGCGGCCCAGCTCTTCCAGTGCAACGTTTTCGAGCTTGGTGCCTAAGTCTTCCGTGATAGCTTTTCCGCCGGTCAAAATCGCGATGTCTTCCAGCATGGACTTGCGGCGATCGCCAAATCCCGGCGCTTTCACCGCCACGCATTGCAGTGTGCCGCGCAGCTTGTTCACCACCAGCGTTGCCAGCGCCTCTCCTTCGATATCCTCCGAGATAATCAGCAGCGGCTTGTTCATCTTGGTGGTCTGCTCCAGCAGCGGCAGAATCTCCCGCAAAGAGCTCACCTTCTTTTCGTGGATCAGAATCCGCACATCGTCCAGCACGCATTCCATGCGATCGGCATTCGTCACGAAATAGGGTGATAGATAGCCACGGTCGAACTGCATGCCCTCCACCACATCCAGCGTGGTCTCCATGGTCTTCGATTCTTCCACGGTGATTACGCCGTCTTTCCCTACCTTTTTCATCGCTTCGGCGATGATCGTGCCGATTTGCCGGTCGTTGTTCGCGCTGATCGTGCCCACCTGCGTGATCATGTCGCCCTTCACGTCGCGATGCAGCTTCTTGATCTCTTCAACGGCGGCCTCGACCGCTTTCTCGATCCCGCGCTTCAGTGCCATGGGATTCGCGCCGGCCGCCAGCGTCTTTACTCCTTCGCGGAAGATGGCCTGCGCCAATACGGTGGCCGTAGTCGTGCCGTCCCCCGCGACGTCGGAGGTCTTCGACGCCACTTCCTTCACCATTTGCGCTCCCATGTTTTCGAGCGCATCCGGCAATTCGATTTCCTTCGCCACTGTCACTCCGTCCTTGGTGACGATCGGCGCTCCGAATTTCTTCTCGATCACCGCGTTGCGGCCCTTCGGCCCCAGCGTGATTTTCACCGCATCCGCCAGAATGTTCACTCCGCGCAGAATCGCCTGTCGCGAGTTCGTGCCCGTTACAATTTGTTTTGCCATGGAAATTCACCCTCCCGGGTTCCCTAAGGACTTCTGTCCGGCTGCGCATTGCCAAACCGGAGAAATTACTTCTTGCTGCTGGCGGCCGCTTTAGCGCCGCCCAATTTCGCCAGAACTTCTTCTTCGCGAAGAATCAGGTACTCGTGATCGTCCACGCTGATTTCGCTCCCGGTGTACTTGCCGAAGAGAATCCGGTCGCCCACCTTCACATCGATCGGCACCCGGCTTCCTTTTTCCATTTTCCCAAGCCCCACCGCTACTACTTCACCCTCTTGCGGTTTTTCCTTGGCTGAATCGGGGATGATAATTCCGGACTTTTCAACCTCTTTGGGTTCAAGTCTGGTCACCAAAATCCGGTCGTGCAAGGGAACCACGTTGCTCACAGCCATGTTATGGAGAGTCATTTTTCCTTTACCTCCGCTCAAATTTCGCTACTTCGACTGCGCGTTGCCAGGAACATGTGCACCTGCTACGGGTGGAAGGCTTTCAAATTCGCTTGCCGCAGTGTCTCCTGATCGTCTGCCGCTTTTTTGTCGCGATCGATTTCCTTTTGTGGCGCGTCCACGCGAGCCTGCGCCGCGGCTTCCGCAACCGAGGCATCCGCTTGGGCGTTCATCTGCTTTGTAAGCACCACCAGCCGGAAAGCATTCAAGAAGGGCTCACGCGAAAGAGTTACCGAATATTTCGCGTCTTCCCATTGAGCGATTGCTTCGTCTGGTCCAAAGGCTGCGTTGGAAGGAGTGCTGACAACTGGAGTTGTTTTGATTGCCGGACCATAGCTCACCGATATCGCCGCGATCATGTCGGAATTCGTCAGTCCGGCCGTTGCGTCATTGTCGTATGTCGCAACGATCTTGTAGAGCGTGCCGTTGTAGAAGGAGAAAATTACTTTCTGCACCGGCTCCGGTTTCACCAGAAAATTCAGGGCCGCCGGCCACCATTCCATTTCCTGTATCGTCGCCGGGCTTTGTTGGATTGAGGTTGCCTCGTCCACACGCTGACTGACCTGCTTCGAAACCTCCGCCAGGCTCGTTCCCAGCGAAAACTGCCGGTATTTGGAAAGATCCTGTGCGGAAAGCAGCGGAACGCAAAGCAGCGTCGCCCCCAGGCTGATCAAGATATTCCTCATTATTTTCATCGGACAATCTCCTCGAACGGCCCATCCGCTGGCTTCCTTATTTCCACAACACGCGGCATTACGCGGTCGGCCAGCCGCGGTTCTTGCTTCTCGATGCGATTCTTCGCCGTGTCCGTTCCCATCGCCGTCAACCCAGCCGTCGCCGATTCGGAATGAGTGCTACACGCAAGAAACATGCTCTGCTGGATATGCCGCGGTTGGGCTGAGACGGTTACGCGCCCCAGCCGGGGCGGAGCCTTCGGGTCCTGGCGTCCCACTTCGACGATTTCCAGAGAATTGAACTGTTCCAGTTTTGGATTTTTCAGAATTCGCTCAATGGTCCGGCGTATCATCCGTTGCCGGTCCTTACCGAACGCGGTTGCCTTGATGACCGTGGCCAGACAGAAGTATCTCCATCCCGCCTTGTGAATCTCCCGATCGAGTCGAGCCCCGTCGCAATCCGTGACCAGCTTCCAGCCCGGCGCAAACGATTCACTTTCCACCGAGACGCCGTCGGGCAGCGTGGCCCCATCCCTGATCAATACACTTCCAGTTTCGATTGCGTTTCGTGCTTGGTTCTGCTCCATGTGATTTTCCTCGGCTCTCTTCGCCGTACGTCACTTTCACTGCCTGACCGCTTCTTCTCCGGGGCCTTTCTGCGGCGTGTCACCGGAAAAGAGCGGCAAATCTTCTCGCCTAATTTCCCCGAGATTCTTTGGATTCGTTTCGCGGTGAATTTTTCTGCAACACCGCCACCAGGTGTCGCCCTGATGCGGGAGTCCGGATTTCTCCGCCCAGCACGATTTGTCTCGCCGTCAGCTTGCGCCCGTAGACGTCCGCTGTGGCGTCATCATCGGGACGCAGCGTCGAGCCCTCCAGGGAAATTCCCGCGAAAAGTCCGCGCGAACGCGAGTAGCTCAGCACCTCTGCTCGCATGTACGCATCCGTGTTCGCCGAAGCGTCGCGGCCCACCGGGCCCGCAGCCACCGACGCGTCGCCTCCCAGTTTCACTTTGCTGTTGAGAATCGAGCCGGCCCCTCTCTCATTCATAATTAACAGAACCAGATCGGTCGCTTGCCCGCCGATTTGGAACCCCACGCTTCCGCCTTCCAGCGCGTACATAGCCGGTGCTCCCCACGGTCCTCGGAAATGCTTGCCCGTTCGGCATACCATCGCTCCCCGCCCGTAGCTCGCTCCCACTACGAACGCCGCTTTCAGCACCGAAGGAAACACGATGATGCAATCGGCCTTCTCCATCACCGATTGCGGAATATTTTCCGGCGTGTTCATGATTTCCTGCATCACTACCCCGGCATTCTCCAGGCGCTCTTGTTCTTTGTTTGCTGCATACAGCCCGGACGTTCCCATCAGCCCTAGGCATAGCATCAGTATCGGCTTCCGTGTCATTTTGCTTATCGTTGTCCCTATCATCGGTGACCTTCCCACGCTGACTTTCCCATCGGAAATTGCATCAGAATTGGATCAGGCTTTCTGGTTCAATCTCGTCCCACAAACTTGTCGTGTGAACTTTTGGGCGGCCAATTCACCTTCACAGCGCTTTGCTGCAGGCAAACCTTATCCAGCCAGCGAATCATTCGGCGTCCCAGCGCGTCGGAGATGATCGGATCAAAAGCCCATGAACATCGCCGTAACGGAAATCCGCTCGCAATTGTTTTGTCCACCGCTCACCTCGAAGCATCGCCGCTGAAACTTCTTCTCAATTTGTCGAACCGTATTCCTGTCTTCCACCGTAAAGGCGCGACAATATGCTCAGCGCCGCTGCTCCTACGATCGCCGCCAGGCTCGTGTACACCAAATCCCCCTCGAAACGCTGGCCGCTCGCTCCGGCGATAAACCCTCCCGCCACTCCGCCCGCCACGCCCATCACCGTATCCATCAGCAGGTCGCGTCCTTCGCCCGACATGATCTTGCCCGCGATCCAACCCGCTCCCGCGCCCTCGATCACCACCAGCAGAAGCGTCCATAGCAAGTGATCCATCACTCGCTCCTTAAACGAAACTCGCCGGTATGATCTTGTGGAAGGTCGAGTTCGTCACGTCGAAGGTCTCAATCTGTGGCGTTCCATCGATGTATTGCGAAACGATCTTCATGACGTTCGGATACATCGTCCTGTTGTAGATGTCCGCGCTCTCGGCCCGGTCCCACAGGCTGATGGCAAACGCTTCCGTTCCGCTTTGCGTCACGAAAGTGATCTCGTCCTGAAAGCCCTTCAGCTTTCGCAGCATCGGAATAACTTCCGTATCGAGCTTGTGGGTCAGTTCGGCGACGCAATTGGCCTTCAGGTGCATCTGCACTTGGCGTGCGAACATGGGGTCTCCTCGACTCGGCTGGGTGATCAGGCGGCTTGGTTTGTTAACCGCGCTGCACTGGATCGCCTCTTGCTTAACCACATTGAGTTAATTAACTTGTGTTGTCAAGTGAATTGTGGGAATGTGAACATTAGTTAACCTAAATTGTAAAACGACAGGAGCCATTCGAGTGGACGTTCCCTTGTTGATAAAGCAGCGCTTGGAAGATTTGAAGCTCGAACAAAAGGACTTGGCCACCGCCTCCGGCGTAACCGATTCCTACGTCTCCCAGTTGCTCTCGGGGAAGAAACTACCCCCGGCGCCAGACCGGTCGGACATCTATACCAAGATGGAAAAGTTTCTGAAGCTCTCTCCCGGCACCCTTACCGAGCTGGCCGGCCATCAGCGAAATGAGCACGTTAAAAGAAGCTTGGGAGAGGCCCCGGCGCCTCTGTACAAGGGGGTTCGCGATTTAATTCTGCGCAAGTGCGCGCCTGAAAAAGTAAACGAGGTCCGCAGCCTTGTTTGAGGCTCGGCCTTTTGGCGATCTGGAGAGGCTGGTTACGCAAAAGCTCCTCGACGTGGCCAAGAGGATCGCCAGGGAAGAGCTCGAAAGCGAGAACTGGTTGCACCTGGTGGCCCGCATGAGCGGCCGCAGCTACGAGGAAATGAGAGTCACCATGCTCGATTTCCTGGACACCGACATTTTCAATATTTCCGTCGACAATTGTGTCTCGTTCCTCGAACCCCTCATCGACTCCTGGGATATCGACTTGTCCAGCTTTCGCCCTGGAAATCGTGCTCAACAAACGCCTCGCTCCCGGCAATCCCAAAAAGTTCGAGTTCGTCGAGACCGACTCCGGAGACTTTCCTCGCGAAGAGCCAGGCTTCAAAGAATTCTTGGGAAATGACGCTTTCCGCTCCAACGCCACGTCCCGACGAAATTGAGTTTCTCAAAAACCTGAAATTTCGCGGAAGGCGCCCCACCGCCCTCTACTACTACCGAGAACTTCAGAACCTGCGCGATCCCCTCCACTTCCGGGAAATCTCCGTTGCCCCCATGCAGAAATACGGTGAGGCCGGTGTCGTCGAGAAGCAGATGCAGCTCCACTCGCGCCAGGGAGCCGTCAAGCGCTGGGCCACCAAAAAGAAGTAACCGCGCCCTCGAATCGCGTCACCAGCGGGCCGGGGCCACATCTTGGTCTAGCCGGTCGATTTCTGCGGCGCTAACTACCTGTTGAAATGCCCCATTTATTTGGTTAGCTTGGTCCGAGGCTTATGGAGAAGCGGCAAAACACGGGGCCGGCTGGGGCGGCCAAGGTGGCCAGCGTGAATGGAGCGGCGGCGAATGGGGCTTCCGCCAATCGCCTCTATGCGTCGTCCGCAGCGTACATTGCAACCCCCAAAATCGCCATTGTCGCTCTTCGAAAAAAAACGGATCCACGCCTTACTTTCCGCCTTTTGCCCCTCAATCTATCTCGACACGCCTGCCGAGATAGAATTGACCTAAGTCCTGTGTCATCAACAAAACTAAAAATCTATCTCGACACGGATTTACACCTTTTTTCAGCCTTAAAACCGTGCTCGAGTCGCGCTCAAGAGCGGGCCCTCTCTAGTGCGCCGATGGTTTCAGCCACCCATGAAACCCGCTTTCCCGGCCATACCCAATGCTATAATCAAGCTTCCCCTCGGGCGCATCATGCATCCGATATTGGTAACCTGAAAAAAGGAAGCCATTCATGAGTCCTTTGGCAAAAAAGATTGTCATAGCCGTCTCCCTGGTCGTCCTGATTTACGTCAGCGCCGGTTATGTTCTCGGGCGCTCTTCGGACGACAAGGCTTTTCGCGCTCTCACCGCCTATAGCGAAGTTCTCGAGCACATCCAGCGCGACTACGTTGACGATCCCAATCTCCATCAGGTTACCGCTGGCGCTCTGCACGGCTTACTCGATTCTCTCGATCCTCAATCCGGCTACATGAGCCCGCTCGAATATGCCGATTACAAGGAAAAGAGTTCCAACGAGGCAAAAGGCGCCGCCGGACTTACCCTTACCAAGCGTTTCGGTTATATCGCCGTGATTTCCGATCTTCCCGATAGCCCCGGCGCCAAGGCAGGACTCCGCATGGGCGACGTCATCGAAAAAATCGCCGGATTCACCACCGGCCAGATGGCCATCGATCAGGCTCAGGTGCTTCTCACCGGCCAGCCCGGCAGCACCGTAAAGCTTTCCGTCATTCGCCGCGGCAAGACCGAGCCTCAGGATGTGGACATTACTCTCGCTAGGCTTGCGCCGCCCAAAGCTGGTTGAGGAAAAAGTCGAGGGTGATATCGGCTACCTCCGCGTTCCGGAATTTACCGCGGGCATGACCAAGCAGATTCACGACGAGCTTTCTCAACTCGAGCATCAGGGCGCGCACAAGCTGATTCTCGATTTGCGCGATTGTTCCTCGGGTGACGATCAAGAAGGAATCTCCACCGCGCAGCTTTTCGTCTCCTCCGGCACTATCACCACGCTGAAAGGCCAGACCGTTTCTCCCGTCGTCTCCACCGCCGACGCTTCGAAAGTCGCCTGGAAGCAGCCGGTCACCGTGCTGATCGGCAACAGCACCGCCGGCCCGGCCGAAATTGTGGCCAGCGCCATTGCCGATAATCATCGCGGCGAAACGGTTGGCGATCGCAGCTACGGACTGGCTTCCATGCAGAAGCTCATCCAGCTCGATGACGGCTCGGCGCTGATTCTTACCGTGGCGAATTACTACACGCCCGACGGCAAGGAGATTCCGACCAACGGCGTGGTCCCGACCGAAGTGGTGCATCCGGTGTTGGACGATGCTGCTGTCGAGACGCCGGACATGCCCGCGCCATCGAGTTCGCCAACTGATCCCGTGGTGAAGAAGGCCATCGAAATTCTGCAGAACGGATCGTCCCAGCGGAAGGCCGCCTGAGGATTGCCTGAAAATCGCCGCGGTCTGGCGCGCCGGAATTTCCGTTCCGGTTCTCACTTAGCATCTTCACTAGCTCCTAGCGAGAGTGTTTATTTTTCGCGCGACGTTCGGAATTTCCTTTCGCTCTCTTCTTCGATTTTTCTGGCGTTTTCGCTGCTCTTTCTCTCCGGTTGTGAAAAGTCATCCGTAAAGAAATCTCAATTGCGAGGAGTGACCAGCGAAATCGTCGCGGCCGCGCAGCGCGTCTCTGGACGCAAGGCCGAAGTCACCGTCCGTCGCGGTGCAGCGGACACGATCTTTGTCTCGCTGGCGAATCCCGCGCAGGCGCTCGCGCTGCAGCGCGAGTTCGCGGACATCGCGCAGCGCCACAAGCTCTCCATCGTGGAAGTTTCCTCTGGCGACGTGAACAGTTTCGACCTCTCGTTCCAGGGCACGCGCACGCAAACTGTCCGCGTGGTCACTCCACTTGTTTCGCGCGCGCATTCCGCTTCGCGCCAGGGCGGCGCGCTGCTCGCCATCATCATCGACGATCTGGGCAACGACCGTTCCGCCGGAAACGCGGTCGTCTCGCTTCCGTTTCCGGTAACCGTTTCCGTGCTTCCCAATCTTCCGTACTCCGCGGACATTGCCGAAGAAGCCTATCGCCGTGGCGACCAGGTGCTGCTGCATCTGCCGATGGAAGCGCAATCCGCGAGCGCGCAGCCGGAAGCATCCGAACTTCGCGTCGGCATGAACGCCAAGCAAGTGCGCGGCGCTTTGTTCTTCATGCTGGATACCGTTCCGCACGTTGTAGGTGTGAACAATCACGAAGGCTCGCGCGCCACCTCCGATCCGGCGCTGATGAACGAGTTGATGCCCGCGCTGCACGAGCGCGGCTTGTTCTTTATCGACAGCCGCACCTCCGCCTCCACCGTCGCGTACGACGCGGCGCAACGCTCTGGCGTGGCTTCCGCGTCGCGCAAAGTTTTCCTCGACGACAATGTCGATCGCGATGCGATCGATGCGCAAATCAGTCTTGCCGTGCGCGATGCCGTGCGCGATGGCTCGGCCATCGCCATCGGCCACCCGCATCCCGAAACCATCGCCGCGCTTGCGAAAAGCGCGCCGTCTTTGGAGGCACAGGGTGTTCGTCTGGTCTTCGCTTCCGACCTCGTACACTAGCGCCGATTTTCGCCTGTCATTTGGAACAGTCGTGGTGCTAGTACAAAAGCTGACCGTTTGATCCATTTTCTCCTTCCTGGCGGGCGGATATTCTTCGTTCACCAGCCCTGCAACGGATTCGTTCAACTGCGGGGAGACGGAGGAGAAAGTGTCCTACTGGATTGGAACATCAGCCCCCACAGATGCCGGAATGAGCGATTTCAAAGAGTGTTTGAAGCACTTGCGCAACGGGCACAGGGAAGACGCCCTGTTGCACGCGCGCCGCGCGCTCGGCATCGCGCCGAAGAATCCGTTTTATCTTTCCTATACTGGTTTGCTTGCGGCGCTCGCTGAGCACCGTTACGCCGACGCGGAAGTTCTCTGCCGCGAGGCCATCGATATGCGCCACAATCACGCGCAGCTTTACCTGAATTTAGCAGAGGTATATCAGCACGCGGGACGCGCGCAGGAAGCCATTCAGGTGCTCGAAAAGGGGCTGGTCTCCGCAGGGCGCGATTTCAGGATTCGCCGCGCACTCGAGAAAATGGGGATGAGGCGGGAACCGGTTCTCACCTTCTTGCATCGAAGCCATCCACTCAACCGCACGCTCGGCAAATGGCGTCACCGCCTCACCGGTCCGCCGAAAGCAGCGTAACGGCAAGAATTCCAAGGCAGGCGAAGGCGGCCAGGGCTGAAGTCGGGCTAGCTCTGGCCGAGCGGCAAAAAGTATTGCGTTCCTTTGACGGGCTGGCGCAGCCGGCGCAGCAGTTCGCGAAGGTCGCCGTTGCGCTCGACAAAATCAATTTCGGACGTATCGACGACGAGCAGGTTCGAACCCGAATAGCGGAAGAAAAAATGTTCGTAGGCGTTGGCCACGGTCTGTAGATATTCGGGCGAAATCTCCGTTTCTTCGAGCAGGCCTTTTTTCGACAGGCGCGAGCGCAGCACTTCCGGCGTGGCTTGCAGGTAGATCACCAAGTCCGGAGTGGGAACCGAAGGCGCAAAGCTGTCGAAATATTTTTCGTAAAGCTTCAGTTCCTCATTGTCCAGATTGATGTACGCAAAAATCTTGTCCTTTTCGAACAGGAAATCCGCCACCACCGGAGCGGTGTGATTTTCTATTTCGGCTTCCATCAGCAGGCGGTGCCGCTCGTAGAGAAAATGCATTTGAGCGGCGAATGCCGAGCCGGGTTTTTCATCGTAGAAGTCACTCAGAAAGGGATTGTCGTCGGAATCGAAAATTCGGCGCGCGGAAATATTTTCCGCCAATGCTTTGGCCAGCGTGGATTTTCCGACGCGGATGGGCCCTTCGATAACGATGTAATGGGGTGCTTTGAAAGCTGGCTCGAACATGACGCGCGATTATATCAAAGCGAACCCCGGCGTCTTATTAACGTTAAGGACTTAGGATTCAGTCGCAAAGCCCCTAAGTGTCTCGACCGCGCTTGGTAAGCTGAGCACAAGCCGCGCGACAGCGCCCGGCCAATCGTGTGGGAGCAAGATGAGGCGTGCCCGGGAGTTCAGCGTCCATCCCCGGAGGCGGACTTTGGGCACAAACGCGAGGCCTACGTTAGGAAGTAAATCAAAAAAAGGGAAGCTACCTGACCGTAGGCCTCGCACTAACTGCAATGCGCATCCCCGCTGCGTCGGTGGCGAGCGCTGCACACGAAGAGAGATCCCTCGACTCGCTGAACAACGCTCGCTTCGGGATGACAAGGGCAGTTGGTGCTGATGGCGACAGCGAGAAAAACGAGGAGAGATTCTTCGCTGCGCTCACAATGACGGCGCAAACAATTTCTACACAGACTCTGAATCTCCGATCCACTGAACTGCTTGTATGAGATTACTTGGGGCCCGTCAGCTGAGGAAATGACCCCGATAAAAGTTCAGTTGGACCAGGTTTTTGCGAGCAAGGTGATGATGCGCGAGAGCGCATCCACATCGCGCGTGTCAATCACTTCTCCGGGCGAATGCGAATAGCGAAGCGGCCAGCCCAAGGGAATATCTATCGCGCCATACTGCAGGAACGCGCTGCCGTCATTGCCACCGCCCGTGACGCCATATTGCACGGGAACTTGATTGGAGCGCGCGAGCTTCACGACGCGATCCACTAGATCGCGCGGGGTGATATTCGAGTCGTCGATGGCGCGAACCACAAAACCCTTGCCAATTTCCGCGTCGGCAAAGCGTTTGGACTCGAGCGGTGAATCGGAACTGACGAAGGTGTCGATGGCAAAGACGTAGGCCGGTTCGTGCCCCTGTTCGGCGAGGCGCGCGGCAATCGCCGTGGCCCCGTTCAGTCCCAACTCTTCCGCGGTGGACCAAACGAAAGTAACGTCGCGATCTTTCAGGGGTCCGCCGAGAGCCCACACGGCTGAGATCAGGGCGGTACATCCAACACGATCGTCAAAGCTGCGGCCATTGGCACGCGTATCAATGAGCGGGCGATAAGCCTTAGGAATTGTGACGGTGTCGCCGGCTTTGATCCCGAGTTTTTCGGCATCGGCGCGACTCCTGGCGCCCACATCGACGCGAATCGCTTTTTCGCGGGCTGTCGGCCAGTGAAAATCTGGCTCGTCCCATCTATCCGGCAATTCCATGATTGCCGGGTGATCGGCGTTCGCACTGTGCACAAGCGCTGGATGGCCGAGGTAATAGCTCAAGTCCATACCGCCCAGCGGCGCAACCTCGAGGCGGCCATCGTCTGCAATGTTCTTCACTTCGAAGCCGATTTCATCCATGTGCGCGACAAACAGCACGGAGGACGAGGCCGAATTTGCAGCGCCGGTGCGCAGAATCAGGTTCCCGGCACCATCTGTTTCAGTCTTAGCCCATGACGGTAGCAGTGCCTTGACTTCCGCTTGAATTGTTTCTTCATGGTTGCTTGGACCATAGGCAGGAACCAAACGTTTCAGAAGTTCGATGTTCGAATAGGGAGTGTGGGGCTGAATTAAGCTCAGCAGGGGGTCATCACGTCTTTGTTCCCTTCGCTGCGGAGGAGGAATTTCTCCTTCCACATACAATGCGAGAAGGTTTTGGAGATCTGCGAGATCGCGCGTATCGATTACTTCAGCCGGCGTGTCGTGCCAATTAGCAGCGATGCCGAGGTGCACCCATTTTGGGGGGAAAGGAGGGGGAGCTGAAAAGCCGCGCGGAACGATCGAGGCGGAATAGTCAGTAACGAAGGGAATTTTGTTCGCGTCTGCAGCTTTTTTTAGATCGGCAGCGAGCCCCGCCGGAATGCCATTTGTCTCTTCCAACCCCAGCAGAACGCCGCTGCCGGGCTCGCGGCGCGGGGCGCGGTGAACGCCCTCGACGCCCGGAACGGGGCCGCCGGGAACCAATCGGCCGACGTAGATCATTTCGTCCGCGTGGACATCGGTAAGAACGCGCTGCAGGCCGCGAGCACCGGCCCACTGCTGCGCGACAAAGGCGAAGGTTACCGTGCCGTTGATTTTCGATGCGTCGATTCGACGCAAAACATCGATTAGCGCCGCGGGTCCGTATTTGTCGCCGACGGACGCACCGGCTAGTTTTCCGTAGGCCAGATCCTCCGGCTGCCGATCAATGGCCACTGGACTGAGTAAATCGACACCCGCCTTGCGCACGTCAGCCGCTGACGATGCGCCGATGTCGACGTACATATTGTCGAGGTCGTCGGCCTTTGGCGGATTTGTGCGCGCTGGCTCAAGGTGAATGGAAAGGCCAGCAAGCACGCCGTTCACCCATCCTCCAGAAACCGTTCCGACCCGCACGGGCTGCGCAGAATAGAGATCGTTAAACAGAAGAGGCAAACCATTTCGAGGCAGGCGCTGCAATCGCAAATAGCCGCCGTCCGTTATATCGCCGACGACATATCCTGGCTCGTCCATCGGCGCGACGAGGAGCCGGTTGGGGGCGCCGGTCCCGAGCGTGACAATTAAGTCGCCCAGATTGTCAGTGACCGAGTGCAAGGATGCGAACCTTGAACGCAGCTCTTGCGCTAGTTTCCCTTCGTATCCTGGAATGGCCGGAATAGATAAAAGATGATTGAGATCCTCAACCGTAGCTGGCCGTTCCTGCGCTTGCAGAACAGCGGAAAAGGGGTGAAGAACAGCAACGAACATCCCGAAAGCTATGACGAGCCGGATCGGGGCAGATCTTTTGGCGGGGTTCTGAATCACCTTGCGAATGTAGCGCAACGATCGACCCCGAGCAAAGGGCTTCGCATGGCCCAAGGTCGCTAGATGGTGCGCTGCGAAGCGGGCGTAAGGGAAGCGCGAGGAAGCGAAGATAGGGCGGCCGGCAGTTCCAGTCGAAAGGTGCAACCGCCTTCGGGTCGGTTGAAGCCAGCAATGCTGCCGCCATGTTCCTGCATGATGCCATAGCAGATGCTGAGACCAAGGCCGGTGGCTTTGCCGACGGGCTTGGTGGTGTAGAAGGGATCGAAAACCCGTTCTGGCTCCTTCATGCCCGGGCCGGTGTCGGAAAATTCGATGACCACCGATCCCTTTTCCGCCAAGGAGCGAATCAGCAGGACACCGCCGGTTTCTTCCATGGCGTCGACGGCATTTCCCAGCAGATGATGGAATACCTGAAGCAGCTGGTTCGGATCGCCGCGCACGGCGGGCAGCACGCTGTTGCGCCCTTCGAGTTCGATGCGGATGTTCCTGTTGTGCGCATCGATTTTGCGCAAGCGCACGGCGCTCTCCAGAACGGTATTCAGATCGAGCAGTTGTTTTTCGGCAGGAACCTGCCGCGCGAAGCTCAAAAGATTGGTGACCAGCGCAGTGGTGCGCCGCGCCTGCTCGTTGATTTTTTGCCCCAGGGTGTGCGGCCGAGATGCCGCGGGATTTTCGGCGAGCAGCAAATCGGCGTATCCGAGAATGGCCGTTAGGGGATTATTGATTTCATGCGCCGCCCCGGCGGCCAGCTCTCCCAGGGCCGCCAGCTTTTCCGACTGCACAAACTGCGTCTGCAAGCGCTTTACGTTCTCAAGCGAAGAGGACAACTGCTGCACCAGCCTGGTGCGCTCAATGTGCGCAAGATGCTGCCGGAAGAACGCAAGTCCGGAGCAAACGAGAATGGCGACGAAAGTGGTTTCCAGCCGGAAGGTGCGAACGGCAGCCGAAGCACCGCTACCGAATACGGCCCAGGCCCCAAACAGGGGAAGCGAAAGAATGGTCAACATGGAGAGCCAGCCTTGCCACTGCACTTCGCGTGCGGGCTCAACATGCGATTCTGGAGCAAGGGCCACGCCGCGCGAGGCGACTCCAGTAAGCGCGAGCCAGACCATGGACATCACGTAGCACGCGCCGCGGAGAGTCGCGGCATTGGACCAATTGAGATTGAACATGATCAGCGGCCCTAGGCTATATAGCGCGGTGGCGCCAGCCACGTTTCCATAGACGATCCGCCAGTCACCTTTCGTGCTGACGAACAAAAATCCGAAGCCGACGACGGTAATCAGCGTCTGGATCATGAAGGCGGTGACATTCCAACGATGAAAAAGCGCTGCATTCGGCTCGGCCAGTTCCCAGGGCAGCACGGAAAACACATACAGGTAGATCCAGAATCCAGCCAGCAAGAGCAAGTCGAGCAAACCGTAACTCAGGTTGAATTGCTTGTCCGAGCGATGCGGAGCCAGGCCGATGGCGGCCATCAGAGGAATGACGTGAAGAAAAGGGAACACGTTCGCCGGAAATAGGCTGGGACCCAGGCGACGCAAGGCGAAAACGCCGTAAGTATCGATCAGACGCCCTGCCAGAAGCAGCGTGCAACTGAGCGCCAGCAACTTCCAAAAGGCATTTTGTTCCCGGCGGGGCGAGGCGGCATTCCACAGCAGACAAGCATTGGCAAAAAGAGGAACAACGCAGCCCAGAAGATCGCGAATCTGTGTCCGCGGAACGCCGGGCGCCATGAGCAATGTCGCCAGATACCCGCCCACAAAGAACAGAGAGATGGCGTAAATAAGGATAGGAAATCGAGAAAACTTCATTTGTGAGCCTGCGACAATTTTACAGGAGGCTCTGGAGCGCTGGGGGCGAAGTTCGGGAAAGCACGCCCAAGTAATAACGGCGCTTTTGGTACCGGGGTACCTATTTTCGCACGCGCGGTGGCTGGCGGCCCGTTTTGGCGAGTAATTGGACCGTGGATTCTCGGAGCGTGGCCCCGACATTCGCGAAACAATACGCTTTTCAGTGGATCAGATTCCGCTGACCCGCGCTATTGTCGTTAATTCATGCCGAGGAAAAGCTCGCCGGGTCTTCCGATTCTTTTCATTCTGGCCGTCGTTGTTTTCGCCGCGATCGTTTTCTACCGGTCAAGTCAGCCCGCAAACAACGGTTCCGCGGGAAGCGGCCGGGGAGGCGCCTCCGCCACGATTGGCCGAGCCGGACCGCCGGATATCTATCCGGATCGAATGCGGACGCCCGGGGCTACAAATCCCGCGGTGACCCAAGAGAACATCTATGAAAATATCTGCAATGCCAATTGGTCGACGAGGTTTATTCGTCCGCCCGCTCATTACACAAATCAACTCAAGCTGGAACAGATTCAGGAATATGGCGACGCCGACGGGAACCCGCGAGACTACGAAGAAGATCATCTGATTCCGCTTGAGCTCGGTGGGAATCCGGAAGATCCAAGGAATTTGTGGCCAGAACCGTACGAAACGATCATTCCGGATGGCGGCGCGAAATCGAAAGACCGCGTGGAAAGCTTTTTACACAAACAGGTGTGTTCCGGGAGTATCTCTCTGCGCGACGCGCAGACGGAAATTGCCACGGATTGGTATCGTGTCTATCGGACATTGCCGGCCGATTGAATCACGGGAACTCGAACAAGAAGCGATCAACTCTACGCACACGCTCTACGCCTGGCGTCTACGCATACGCGGCTGTAGAGCCCGAGTAATGGCCATCGCGCAATATCGTGTCGATGGCTTTCAACAGTTGCTGCCCTTCGGATTTCGGTACGTAGCCAACGGCGCCGAGAGCCAAAGCTTCCTTCATCAGCTGATTCGATTTGTGAACGGAGAAAATCAAGATTCGAACGTCCGGGAAAAATTTGTGAATGACTCTGGCCGCTTCGAAACCGTCGACCACGGGCATGGAAATATCCAGAACGACGAGGTCGGGTTGCAGTTCCTTGGTTTTGTCGATGGCCTCGGCTCCGTTGGAAGCCTCGCCACATAACTTCAGATCCTTGCGATCTTCCAGGATGGCGCGCACCTGCGCCCGCACAGCGGCACTGTCGTCAGCGATCAGAATTCGGCAAACGCCGGGCGTCCCGCGTTCAGAGGAGAGACAGGATTCTTTATCCGGTTGGGCACCCAAGTTCATTCTCCTCGTCAGCAAACGGCCCAATTGGCACTGGGGCTGGCACTCGGGTCACTTTGCCACGATATTCCGTCTCGACAATGCTGCCGGACGGGTACTTAGATGTAGGAAGTCCCTGTAGGCGAGAACGGTCGGTTACCGCGATGCCACTGCGCGGCAAGAAGAACGTGAAACTTGCACGACGGTGCGATCAGCAGGTTAACGACTGTGCGTGGGCACAGCCGAGCCTGACGACCGATTCCGAATCAATATCTGAGTCTGAATCAATGGCCCACGGCTTTCACTCGTTGAACCAACGTATCGCGCACTGCGAAAATGTAAACATCTCCGGGCGAAGGGTGGAACTTCGACGCGATATTGGGAAGCTTCCAACAGGCGCTTTCTTTCGATAGGCCAGAGCCCAGAATCTGGTCTGTAACGAAACCACTTTGCGAGTCGGGAAAACATTCTTCCCACGGCGCGCCCATTCCTATGTGGATGAATAAATAGGAGGGGACTGGATCTTTCAGATCAAAAGTTGCCACGCCATTTGAATCGGTCATCTTTTGTACGAATCCGGGGACATTGCGCTGCTCGGCTGTATCGTGAGCCCAAAGTCGCGCGGGACTATTGGCGATAGGAGAGCCCGTTCGCGCGTCGATCATATGAACGCGAATCGTGGAGTCAGCCCTGGAGCAAAGGGCCGCCAAGCCCAACATCACGAATAGCATTGACCATCGCGAGATCGATTTTTCTATTTTCAATTCAAGCTCCCTCTGCGAGTTTAGCGCGTTTCTTGAGACTATCCCTGGAACACGATCTTCAGTTCTTCATGTCGAATTCTCCCGGCATCATTATATTCGAACTCGAAGCCGTGCTTCGTGCGCCGAGCCGGATAAAACCCATTTGGCAGCGAGGTCCTGTGTTCAAAGGCCCGCTCTTCCACGGGAGGTTTGTCCACAGAGAGGATGTAGGTCTTTCCCTCAATCTCCGTCTTCATCAGGCGGCGGGTGGATATTTCACCGGAGCCATGGCTCTGCTGCTGCTCGGTTTCAACGGAGACGATATGCGCCTGGAGCGGGTACTTGTCCGATACTTGAGGTTGAGCCTGCTGCGACAGGGCGAACGGAGCCGTCGACAGCAAAATAAAAAGTACCCACTTCATGATGTTCTTCTCCGTGGTTAGGGCGATTTCCGGTGCAATTAATCGTCCGCGTGCTGCGGGGACGGAGTCCTGGAACGATATCGGCCGCGCAATCTTTCCCACCAAAGTGCTAGACGATCCAAGTACAAGTAGACGACCGGAGTGGTATAGAGCGTCAGCATCTGGCTGAAGATCAGGCCGCCCACGATGGTGATGCCAAGCGGGCGGCGCAATTCCGATCCGGTCCCGGTGCCCAACGCGAGAGGAAGTGCGCCAAACAAGGCCGCCATGGTAGTCATGAGAATGGGTCGAAAACGCAGCAGGCACGCCTGGTAGATTGCTTCCCTGGAACTTTTCCCTTCCGTCCGTTCGGCGAGGATCGCGAAATCGATCATCAGAATGGCATTCTTCTTCACGATTCCGATCAACAAAATGATTCCGATCAGTGCGATGACGTTCAAGTCGATATGGAAAAGCATTAAAGCGAGCACAGCGCCGACCCCTGCGGATGGAAGCGTGGAAAGTATGGTGATGGGATGAATGTAACTTTCGTAGAGAACGCCGAGAACGATATAGACCGCTAACAGGGCGGTAATGATCAGCATGGGTTCGGTGGAAAGCGATTGCCGGTAGGCCTCGAGCGTTCCCGAAAACATGCCCCGGATGCTTTCCGGCATACCCATTTTCTGTTCCATGTCTGCGATTTCGCCAGCAGCGTCACTCAGCGCCATTCCTTCAGCCAAATTGAAGGACACGGTGACGGAGGGAAACTGGCCTTGGTGATTCACGGCGAGCGGTGCGGTTGACGGCTGAAAACTGGTAACTGCACCCAACGGAACCGCGGGGCCGACCGTTGGCGTCAGGTAGATATCATTGAGCGACTGCGGGCTCTGCAGGAACTGAGGGGCGACCTCCATAACCACGTAATACTGATTGAGCGAGGTGTACATCGTCGATACTTCTGCCTGACCGAACGCGTCATAAAGGGTGTTATCAATGAGCTGGGATGTGATTCCCATGCGCGAGGCGGTTGAACGGTCGTAGTCCAGCAGGGCTTCCAAGCCATTGTTTTGCTGGTCGCTGTTCACATCGGTGAAGCCGGGCAAACGTTTCATTTGTTGCAGCAGAGAAGGGCCCCACCGAACCAAATCCCTGACGCTGTCACTCTGAATTGTGTATTGGTATTCGGCATTGCTCGATCTGCCGCCGATACGGAGATCCTGAGCGGCTTGCAGGAAGACCACCGCCCCCGGTAGAGATGTTAATTTCGGCCGCAGACGATTGATCACTTGACCAGCATTGATTTTTCGTTGGTCCAGGGGCTTCAGCCCGACGTTGACATAACCCCCGTTGATGGCGCCGAAACCGCCGGTGTAGGCGGTTACATGCTCAACGGCAGGATCGCTCTTGATGAGTGAAACAAAGCGGCGGGTGAGAACCTGCATCTGCTGATAGGAAATATCCTGGGCGCCGAGAATACCACCCTGAAGGATACCGGTATCCTGCTGTGGGAAAAATCCCTTGGGAATCACGACGAGCAAATAGATGTTACTGGCTATTGTGATTAACAACACGGTGAGCGTGAAAGCGGCATGTTGCAGCACCCAACGCAGGCTGGAATCATAGACCTTGAGTATCGCCGCGAACACTTTTTCGCTGACCTGATAAAACGCGCCGTGATGCTCCTCCGCATGTGGTTTCAACAGGACTGCGCACATCATGGGAGTGGTGGTCAGGGAAACGAGGAGTGACACCAGGATGGCCACCGAAAGCGTTACTGCAAACTCGCGAAATAGGCGCCCCACAATTCCGCCCATCAGCAGAATCGGAATGAACACGGAAATCAGCGACAAACTGATGGAGATCACCGTAAATCCGATCTCTTTTGCTCCGGTGTAAGCGGCTTCCAATGGCCGCATGCCCATTTCCATATAGCGCGTGATGTTTTCAATAACAACGATCGCGTCATCCACCACGAAACCCGTAGAGATAGTCAGCGCCATCAACGACAAGTTGTCCAGACTGTAGCCACACAGATACATCACGCCAAATGTGCCCAGCAGCGAAACCGGGACCGCGACACTAGGAATGAGCGTCGCGCGTACGTTGCGTAGAAACAGGAAGACCACCATGACGACAAGCGAAATAGAAATCGTCAACGCGCCTTCAACATCGTGAACGGATGCGCGCGTGGTTACGGTGCGATCCTGCACCACGGTAAGATCGATGGCCGCGGGCATGGATGCTTGGAGCGAAGGCAGGGCTTCGCGTACGCGATTGACGGTATCGATGATATTTGCGCCTGGTTGCCTGTAGATATAGACGGAGACGGCATTCTGCCCGTCGACGAAGCCAGACGACCGTATGTCCTGAACGGAATCTGTTACCTCCGCAACATCGGACAGCTTTACGGCCGCGCCGTCGTGGTAACCAACGATCAAGGGCTTGTATTCGTCAGCCTTCATCAGTTGATCGTTTGTCAGGATATCGGCGGTATGGAGATCGTCGGAGATCTGCCCCTTAGGTTCATTTGCGTTCTGCTGGGCAAGCATGCTTTGAACATTTTGAAGACTGAGTCCGTAGCTGCTGAGTTGTGTGGGGTTGATGTCAACCCGCACTGCGGGTAGCGCGCCTCCGTTCACCGACACCTGGCCGACTCCCTGAATTTGCGAGAGCCGTTGCTCCATGATGGTGGAACCGAAGTCATATAATTTGCCGCGGTCGTAAACAGAAGAGGTAAGAGCCAAGACCAGAATGGCCGAATCGGAAGGATTTACTTTTCGATAGGTCGGATTACTCGGCAAATTCGTGGGCAAGTAGCTGCGGGCGGCATTAATAGCCGCTTGTACGTCTCGCGCGGCTCCGTCGATATTCCGATCGAGGTCAAACTGCAGTGTGATGTTCGTCGAGCCGAGATAGCTCGAAGAAGTCATCTCAGTGATCCCTGCGATCCGCCCGAACTGGCGCTCGAGAGGCGTCGCGACCGAGGAAGCCATGATCTCCGGGCTGGCTCCAGGAAGCTGTGCTCGAATGGAAATTGTCGGGAAATCGATTTGAGGCAAAGACGACACCGGTAGCAACGAAAAAGCGACCACGCCAGCCAGGGCGATGGAGAAGGTCAGCAGCGATGTGCCAACCGGCCGGCGGATAAATGGTGAGGAAAGGCTCATAGCGGAGCGATGGAAGCTATCTTGTAAGCGGCAATGGTTTCGGCCATTCTCATAAGATTGCTGCAGACACGCCGTGGTGGCGTTTGTTGGATCTTTTGCTTACGCCGGCAAGCGGTTCGTGCGAGCAACGAAGCCAGTTCACTTCTGCGACGACGTTTAATTGTTCCAGACGAATTCCAAGCGTCAGCGAACGCCTGATTTCATATGTTGCCGACCAACTTGTTTTGGATGTGATTGCCGCCGGGCGGGGCTTGATCAGAGAATCGAACGCGGACTGGATTTATAGTGGAGGCCGGAGCAACGTTGCAGGTGCTCGTTTACTTGTGTTGTGTGGCATCGGTGGCTGAGTCTGTTGGCGCGCCTGTTTGAATCCTCCGATCGCAGCGATTCCGCGGCTAAAACCCTATGGCAACCGCATCGGACATTAACCAATTATCTTCGAGTAAGAGACGTAACAAATGTGGTTCCGGTTGCATCACAACTGCACGGAGGTTTCGGCTCGTTAGGGTACAATGCGCCGACGATGGCGACGAGTCTGGACAATCATCAACGTTACATCCGGTTCGAAAACAACGCCGCCTGCCGCGCTGTTTTCAACGGCAAGGCGACCGATGGGCGTTTGGCGTAGGCTACTAGTTTCGCTCCCGCTGATCGTGATTGTGGCCGTTGGCGCGCGCGCCGGCTTTGCCTGGTACGAAGGCCGGCAGCTTCCCGCAAACCTCCGAGGGACCGTCCCGTTCATGCAGGAAACGGGAAATATCGCTCACTCGCTCGTCTTGGGCAAGGGCTTTAGCGACGTCTTCGGCCAGGGCACTGGGGCGACGGCGTGGCTCACGCCGGTCTATCCGCTACTGCTCGCAGGCATCTTCCGCATCTTCGGAATTTTTACGGTCAAGGCGTTTATTGCGGCAGTCGCTCTGAACATTACTTGCTCGGCCGCCACCTGCGTGCCAGTTTTTTATGCCGGCCGGAAGATCGCCAGCGTGGGCGTGGGCGCCGCGGCAGCCTGGTTTTGGGCCATCTTTCCCAACGCGATTATGATTCCATACGAGTGGATCTGGGACACGTCTCTGACGGTGCTGTTGGCTGCGCTGATCCTATGGTTCACGCTCAAGCTCGCGGAATCGCAGCGTGCGCGCGATTGGTGCCTTTACGGACTGCTGTGGGGCTTTGTGCTGATGACCAACCCGGCCCTCGCCTCGCTGTTACCGTTTCTTTTAGGATGGGCGGCATACCAGGCCAGCCAGCGCGTGCGACGAAGCCTGGCACTCGTCGCGCTGGCGCTTTCGATGGTGGTGGTTTGCTGCGTGCCTTGGACCGTGCGCAACTATGTCGCCTTCCATCGCTTCGTGCCGCTGCGCTCGACCTTTCCCTTTGCCCTGTGGCTCGGACATAACCGGGTCTTTGATCCCCGTTCTCCCGTGACCACGCGGGTGACTCCCTATGAAGAAGGGCGGGAATACAAGGAGCTTGGCGAAACCGCATTTATGCGGGAGAAATGGACGGAAGCGGTGAATTTTATCCGGGCGCACCCAGCGGTGGAAGTAAATCTGTTCGAGGAACGGTTTGTGGCCTTCTGGTTTGGGGTCGACTCTCCATTCAAACGATTCCTGGAAGCCGAATCGCCAGGCGACCGTATTTTGCTCGCGGCCAATTTCCTCGTCGCGCTGGGCACGCTTGGCGGTTTATTCGCGGTATGGATCAAGTGGCGGCACTATGCCTTCGTTTTGTCGGCATTTCCGGTGGTCCTTCCCTTGATCTACTATGTGACCGAGCCGTATCTGCGCTATCGCCAGCCCATCGATCCGATTCTCATGCTGCTGACGGCGCTGGCCCTCGATGCGATTTTTCGCCGATTTCAAGCCAAGTCCGTCCACTCCTCGGAATAACGAACACCAGGCGGGAGGGCATTAGCTGCCGCAAAGGGCTCCAGCCCTTAGTGCGGATTTCATCTCCTCCCGAGGTACTTTCCGAAAAGAGTTTCACAACCTGGTGACTTCGGAGCTGGAGAGGCAGGCCTGACGAAGCCAGCCAAGAGCACGGCGGATTTCCTGTTCAAGATCTAGCTCTGGTTCCACTCCAAGAGTTGGTCGTTGGGATTTTGCCGCTCATAATACCACTTCAAACCAAGCGGTTCCTCACTGAGGATGGTTGTTTTGAAACTTCTCCACGCTTGAATTTCAAAATAATCGAGCGGGCCGCCGTGCGAGCGAAGCCGATGCGGCACCCCCGGCGGAAAATAAATGAGCGTACCCGGTTCGATTTCCTGAGATTCGTTTCCGACTTCAACAAGTCCACGGCCCTTGAACGTTATGTAGCAATGATCGGGACCGTCAGGATTGGCGGAGGTACCTTTATGGAAGTGATACGGAGACGAGCCTCCTTCGTGGTAATGCATTTCTCCCGCTTGAACCGCATTTGTCAGCGTAAGCCGGCGCCCATCCGGGAATCGGACGCTGGACTCAGCACAGAATCGGCGGACACGGCCACCGCTGGCATCGCTCAAGCTGCGGAGCATTTTTCGATTGAAGAAATAACCGGGACCGCCGGGAAGTCCCTCGTCAACTGCAGTCGGAGGTTTAGCAACGATCAAGTGCAGCAGTTCGAGATCGGAACCCGATGTTTCAAATACCGCGGATTCGCCAGGTACGAGAAGAACGCCGGCGCCTTCCTCGGCCGGATGCGACTCATTTCCGAAGTAAATGACGCCCTGGGCCGGAGCCTTCATGACGTAAACCAGGTCGTAATCATTGCCGGCCTGAAGGTTCCATTGTTTTCCCGGGAGGATGGTTTGCTTGTATACCGTCAAGTGCTTCGAACTGCACAATTCGGGGCTGCACAGCGTTTTCTGGATTCCTGCCTCGACGGCCTTCGCTTCTGCCGTATTTGAATTCACAATAGAAACATCTTTGATTCCTGCCATTTATTACACCCCTTATGCAGCCGGTACGTTCTGTAACCCGTGTGTCCGGGTCGGACAAGTGACTGCGTGGCGGTGGGCGCAGTCGCCTGCGAACTATTCTCCGCCCCAATTTTCCCCGATAACAGGGAAAAATACAGGGAATTGGGGGCTTAGTCCCATGGTTGCGGCGTACCAGCGGACTCGGATATGGCCTAGGCATTAGGGTTTTCGCCTCTGGCCCTCGAAAGATAATCGAAATCAGAACAGGGAATTAAAGTGAGAAAAACAAGGAACCCACCGATCCGATTGGTGGAAATCATCCGATTGGTGCAAATCATTTGAACCCTATCATGATTTCTCTATTCGCAGACTGGGTTCATGTACGAATGGAATCTGGACGTTCAGAGAAAAGATCGAAATAGCAGATTGCCTTTCTAGTCGAGCACGCTCAGTCCTAGAGCGATGTAATCGTCGACGCCCAAAATCCACCCGACCCGATCATCAATTCGAACCTCTAACCACGCTTCACTAGGAGAATCGTGTTCATCGGGGGGAGCCGCGCTGAATTTGGCGCTCAGCAGAGCCACGCGCGATTGCGGCGAAAGGTTCAGCGTAACTGGCTTCGTATTTATGTCCGGCGAGGCGTAGACATGAATTGGACGGTCGGATTCGATATCTGGACGTACCTGATAAGGCGGCGTGTCAGCAATTTTGAAATCGCCCGAGTCTTGCTGCTCCAGGCGGAAGTCAATCCAGTTGATCCGAATAGGAATCGCGATGTAAAAATAGTTCGTGCGTGCATAAATCTGTAGCGTTTCGTTTTCCAGCAGCCGATTGGAATTCTTCCTTTGGCCGGTCGGGAGGTCGGCCAGGCCGCCCTGAAACCGTAAAGGTTCCCTATCGAGCGGCTTCAGCATTCCACTTTGTAGTGCGAAAAGCTGAATCGATTCGCCCGTATCGGGCCGTGAGGGCAGCGTTTCATATCTGAGTTCGAGGGCCTGATGCTCCTTGCCCTCCAGCAGTCTGGCGGACACTAAGTGCCTTCCGAAATTATGAACCAACGAGATGGGAAACGATTTGCTGAAACGAGTCTTCCCGTTTTCGTCCGTAATCTTGAAAGAGCTGATTGTTTCTTCATCATCGTCGTCGCACAATCCTTCGTGCTGTGATTCCTTGTAGCAAATCACGTTCAATTTTACGGAGAAATCATGTCCGTCGATTGGAAAAGGGCCCAGAATGCGTTCATAGCGCACCGGCGGAGGCGCCGGTTTGTTTTCCTGCTTTGCCAATGCAGGAGCGGCCGCAACAAAACATAGTGTCATGGCGATCGCAATCACAACCGTTCTCAGGGTGAGAATTCGACCGCTCACGTTTCCCCCACGCTTCTTTCATCTCCTGCCAAAGCTCTGGCTGTGGTTTATTCGGAAGCCTCTCGATAGCGGTATTCCTTAAACTTCAGCCAGTCGGCGTCGAGCGAGAGCTTTGCCGCGAGCCCGAGGTTGAGACGAATGAGCTTCGGCTCCGGAACATGCGCAGATTTCTCTCTGGCGAAGAAACGCTCCGGCAACTGGGCATAAGTGTTGTCGAAGAGGATGTTCATTGAACTGATTGGGTCGAGGTTTGGTTCAGTTGCAGTCAGAGAGTTTTATACCACACTCATGCCGTCGGCAATTTGACCTCCGCAGCAAATATCTCACTGGGATTCCATACCGCCTTCCGGATTGCCGGCTCCATGGGATTTGGGCCAGACTTCGTTCGATGAGTCCCGGCGGCTAGGTATTATGATGTCGTCAGATATATACCCGGAGCTCTGCGGGGTGGAGGTGCGCGATGAAAGCAGTTGTGCTGCATGAGTATGGTGGCCCTGAGAAGCTGAAATTTGAAGACAACGTTCCCGAACCGCAGATTAGCGGCCATACGGTAGTGATCGCGGCAGCCGCTGCGAGCGTCAATCCGATCGACTGGAAGCTGCGTTCAGGGATGCGGCAGAAGGATTCTCCATTGTCGTTTCCGGCAATTCTGGGTCGTGACGTGAGCGGCGTCGTGCGGGCGGTGGGCGCAAATGTGAAGCATTTCAAGGCCGGAGACCGCGTACTTGCACTGACCTGGAAGACCTATGCGGAACTGGTAGCAGTGGACGATTCGGACGTGACCCCTCTTCCGGATGGCGTGGACCTGGCGGCCGCGGCCGCAATCCCGTTGATTTCCTTGACGGGAGACCAGCTTGTGCGTCTTGCGACCAATGTGAAAAAGGGGCAGGTTGTTCTGATAACGGGAGCCCTGGGTAGCGTTGGGCGCGCAGCGGTCCATACGGCGAAGAAGATAGACGCGGAGGTGATTGCGGGTGTTCGCGGGACAGAGCTGGATGACGCCCGCTCCCTCGGTGTTTCTGACGTGCTCGCGATTGATGACGATAAAGCGATTGAGAAATTCTACCTCGTGGATGCAATTGCGGACACCGTTGGGGGTGAGGTTGCTGCGAAGTTGATCTCGAAGGTGAAGCAGGGCGGCTCCTTTGGCTATACTGCTGTGTTGCCGGAAAGGGCGACGGACCAGAATCCGACAGTGAAGATTACGCGAGTGCTGACACATCCTGATCCGTCCAAGGTGCGTGAGTTTGCCGATGACGTGCGCGACGGCAAGTTCGTTCTGCCTATTGGCCGCCGGATGCCGTTGCGTGATGCGGCTGAGGCTCATGTGCTTGGAGAAAAAGGCGGCATTGGGAAAATCCTTCTGTTGACGTCGGATTCACAACACTGATTTCTTCGCGGTGAACTCACAGTTGAAGGATTACGAGGAATCCGGCAGTTCTCCGGATCAGAGCTGCTTTTTAAGCTTAATTCACGGTGCTGTAGGATTCCGTCAGCGTAAAGGGTGCGATCCGAATATCAAACTTCTCGCCGGCCTGATTGGCCATCTGGTAGGTGCCGTGCATAGCCCCGTACGGCGTAGTGAGAGGGCAGCCGGATGTGTATTCAAAGCTCTGCCCAGGAGCCAGCACGGGCTGTTTGCCAATGACGCCAGGGCCACGGACCTCTTCCACTTTTCCCGTTCCGTCTGTGATAACCCAATGCCGGCTCACTAGTTGCACTGTGTCGTGGCTTTCGTTCGTAATGTTGACTGTGTAGAGAAAGAACCACTGGCTCTGCGGCGGGCTAGAGCGGCCGGGGTCATATTGTGCTTGAACGCGCACGCGGATGTTTCTTGTTGTAGCTTCGGACGATAACATGTGACCGCCCTATGATAGCGCACTTCGACGTGTCGCAGCGTCGAGCCGATACGGAAAAACGTAAGCTTAGGATAGAGGATCGAATCAGGGTTAGCAGAAATGAATCACGGTTCACGCGAAAGCAATTGTCTTATTACCGGGAGCTCGGACAGAAGTGCGTCGCTCTTGCACAGACCAAGGAGGACCCGGCCTCGCTCGCCCAAAAAGGGGTCCCATCTCACAACGCCACAGGTCAGTGTCTACGGGTGTAGCCTGGTGCAGCCCTTTCCAAAAGATTCTCGAAAGGAATTCTTACGGGGGAGAGTTCTGAAAGACCTGCACGGCCCTACACTGTGACCAGCCACTCCCGAACTCATAATGCCCATCCCGCCGCGGCGCCCGAGGCCCAGGCCCATTGGAAATTGTAGCCGCCGAGATGACCCGTGACGTCGACAACTTCGCCAACAAAAAACAGCCCTGTTACTTTCCGGCTTTCCATAGTTTTACCCGATAGTTCATCGGTATCCACACCGCCTGCTGTGACCTCGGCTTTGTCATAGCCTTCCGTCTCTGTCGGTATGAGCTTCCATTCATGTACTTGGCGCTCAAGTTCTGCTAATCCTTTGTTGGTCCAATCGGAGGGTGAGTGCAAATCCAGCCACCGAGTGGCGAATCGCTTCGGTAGGAAGCGCTGCAAGACGGCTCGACCAACTGCCATGTCCCTGGTCTTTTCGCTGCGTATTGCCGCCGTTACATCGACGTCTGGTGCTAAGTCAATTCGGATCGGCTCGCCCTTATTCCAATACGTTGAAATCTGCAGGATGGCTGGCCCGCTCAACCCACGATGAGTGATCAGCATCTTTTCACGAAACGAGTGATGATCAGTGCTAACGACCACCTCGGCTGAGACACCACGTCAAATCGCAATAGTGGGTTCGCTCCGTTGGTGCGAGTACGAATGGTACAAGCGCTGGTCTGGTCTGGTTAATCTTCAACCCGAATTGCCGTGCTAGGTCATAGCCGAAAGCTGTCGCCCCCATCTTGGGGATTGAGAGACCGCCAGTCGCAACCACTAGCGCTGGTGCATGGAACTCCGCCCGTTCGGTACGCACTACGAATTCGGTTGTCCGCTGGACCTCAAGAATTCTGCTATTAAAGAACGTTTTTACTCCGTTAGCCCGGCATTCGGATTCGAGCATGTCCACAATGTCGTTTGCAGAACGGTCACAGAAGAGTTGTCCTAGAGTTTTCTCATGGTAGGGGATGTGGTGTTTTTCGACCAATGCAATGAAGTCTGAAGGCGTATATCGGGCCAGCGCAGATTTCGGGAAGTGCGGGTTTGCGCAGATAAAATTATCCGGCTGGCAATGAACGTTAGTGAAATTACAGCGTCCCCCGCCGGATATAAGAATTTTCTTGCCAACACGATCGGCTCGCTCAATGAGCGCGATGCGACGACCTCGTTTACCGGCCTCCGCGGCGCACATGAGCCCAGCGGCTCCGGCCCCGAGAATTAAGGCATCAAATCTGTGAATCATTGTGGGATTCTGCGCCCGGCGAGAAACCCGACCGCCTCCCGCGGCGGCCGTGAATTTAGGCGGGGCCAAGCCGTCAGGAGAGAGCGGTCATGACTCGCGCGGTGAATCTACAGGCGGTCTAAAGCGGAGCGCGAGCTCGGTTCGAGGAAGCCGCGAAGCCGCTGGGCGCGCGAAGGATGTCGAAGCTTTCGAAGAGCTTTGGATTCGAGCTGGCGAATGCGCTCGCGAGTGACAGCGAATGTCTGCCCTACCTGTTCAAGAGTGTGCTCGCTGCCGTCTTCAAGACCGAATCGCATCTTGATGATTTTTTCCTCTCGTGGCGTGAGGGTTTTCAGCGCTGAAGACATCTGCTCTTGGAGGCTTAGGTAGGTGGCTGCATCCGATGGTGACACGGCCGTCTTGTCTTCAAGGAAGTCACCTAGGTGGGAGTCTTCTTCTTCTCCGATAGGCGTTTCGAGTGAGATGGGTTGCTGCGCAATCTTCTTCGTTTTTCGCACATTAGCCACAGAGGTATCCAGTCGCTTGGCAAGTTCCTCGTGGGTCGGCTCGTGGCCTAATTCCTGGATGAGTTGTCGCTGGACCCGCACTAGCTTGTTGATTGTCTCGATCATGTGCACGGGAACGCGGATGGTTCGAGCCTGATCCGCGAGCGCGCGAGTCACGGCTTGGCGGATCCACCAGGTTGCGTAAGTCGAAAACTTGTATCCCCGCCGCCACTCAAACTTATCAACGCCCTTCATCAGACCGATGTTGCCCTCCTGAATCAGGTCGAGAAATTGCAGGCCGCGATTGTTATATTTCTTAGCGATGGAGACGACCAGGCGGAGATTTGCTTCGACAAGTTCCTTCTTGGCTTGCGCGGCTTCAGCTTCACCGCGAAGGATGATCTGGAGCGCCCGCTTTAGCTCCGTTGGGCTGACCTCTGCCAATGCTTCAATTTCGCCCAACTCTTGACGCCGGGTCTTCAAGTCTTTGCGTGCATCGGCCTGAACGTCGGCCTTCGATGCATCAACGCGGCGCTCGAGCTTCACGATTTCACGCTCGAGGAAGTGGACCCGATCGACGGTCTGGTGAATCTTGTCGATGAGCCGCTTCTTTTCGGAGAGCTTCAAGTCGATTCCCCGGACGCGTCTCGACATCTCGACGCGGGTTCGCGCGAGAGTGCACCGAGCACGGAGGTAGGCGCGCTTCTTAGAGCGCGGAATAGACTCAAGCTTTGAAGCTTGCTTCGTCGCCAATTCGTAAAGGCAAGCAATCTCATCAATCTGTTTGAGTGTATCCTTGGCTTTCGCTTCGATTATTTCCTCGGAAAGGTCCTCGTCATCAAAGTGGACAATCTCTTTGATCGAGCGGGATCCATTGCGCAAATCCACACCAATCTCGAACAGCGCTTTCAGGGTAATCGGCGCACGTGTAATGGTTTTCAGAACGAGCAGATGTCCCCGCTCGAAGCGCTTCGCGATTACCACTTCGCTTTCACGCGTCAGTAGAGGAACCGTACCCATTTCGCGGAGGTACAAGCGCACCGGATCACTCGTCTTATCGAGTGTTCCCGGTTTCAGATCGAGTTCGTCATCCTCACCTTTCAGCTCTACAGCGTGCGTCTCACTAGCTTCTACTGAAATGAAATCGGCCTCGGCACTTCCGGCATCCTCGTACACGCCGATACCATGGTGTTCGAAGGCGGAAAGAACTTCGTCGATCTCCTCAGGGGAGTGTATTTCCGGCGGCAGAATGCCATTCATCTCGTCATAAAGCAGATATCCGCGTTCTTTGCCAATACCGATGAGCTGGCGCACCTGCTCGTACTTTTCCTCGATTGCCAGTGTCAAAGTTCCCTCCGTTGTCAACCTGCCATCTGTAGGCAGGGGCACCCCAGCGCGACGCCGGGCGTATAGAGAAATCCAGGACTCGCTATTGATTGCTCAGGGATTGCGGGCTTGAAGCTGTGGAGCTACGGTCAATCATTTCTCACCACACCGTATTATACCTCAATCCTCGCACGGGCATTGGGTCCAGCAGAAGCAGCCGGAACTGGTAAGCGAAGCCTTGATCCACACGGCTCGCGCATCAGATAGCGAGACCCATTTGTGATCTGTAGCGAGCAAAATTCCGACTGCTCGCCACGTAACATCTCGATCTCAACAACGGAATTCGACACTTTCGGGGACATGTGATCCGGGGTGGCGTTCCGGTCGTTGGCGATGCGGCCAGATGTATACTGGCCACTCATAACGGGGGAAATCTACGTGAAATCGAGCCGGACGCAATGATCAATACCACGTGGCGCCGTCCAAGCCCGAGATTGCGACTGCTAGCAATTTTGATGGCTCTCAGTACGCTCGCCGTGCCCAGGGAGCACGCTCAAACGCTCGCCCCTGCACCCAAATCAGCGTCCGTATCCAGCCACGCTTTGGCTTCAGGTAGGGTCGCGCTCTATGCGGGTGTTGGGCCTGAGCTCACACAGTACGACGTAGACGTTGAGAACGCCGTCCTGATCAAGCGAAGTACCGTGACGCTTCCGGGTAATGTCCAATATGCTTGGCCGCATCCTTCAAGGCACTACCTTTATGTCGCTTGGAGTACTGGCGGTCCCCCGATTGCTGGTGTCAGCTCGAGCGGTGGCCTACACGGTGTGAGCGCCTTCACTATCGATCTGTCTACGGGAGCCCTGCATTCTCACGGTCCGCCCACGGCGCTGCCGTCACGTCCGATTCACGTCAGCACCGATATTCCCGGTACACATTTGTTGGTCGCTTACAACGATCCGAGCGGGGTGACCGTCCATCGGATCAACCCAGACGGAACAATAGGCTCGCAGATAAAATCGCCTGGGCGACTGGACGTTGGAATCTACGCACATCAAGTTCGCGTGGATCCCTCAAATAGGATGGTCATTCTCGTGACGAGGGGCAACGGTCCTTCCGGCACCAAGCCTGAAGACCCCGGCGCATTGAAGATATTCAGCTATACGGATGGAGTGCTGATGAATCGCGCTTCGATTGCTCCGGGAGGAGGTCTTAATTTCCAACCTCGACATCTTGATTTCCATCCGTCGAAGCCCTGGGTTTTCGTTTCGCTGGAGCGCCAAAGCAAGATCGAAGTCTATGAAAAGCTGAGCGGCGAGACGCTTGGAACGGAGCCTTTATTTATTAAGGACACCATAGCCGATCCTCCTCACGCTCGACCAGGCCAGGAGGCGGGAACCATTCACATGCATCCGAATGGGAGGTTCGTCTATGTGGCCAATCGAGCGAGCGGCAATGCGGATTCCCAAGGCAAGCCTGTTTTCGTCGGGGGAGAGAACTCCATAGCCGTATTTTCAATCAATCAAAGTACCGGCGAGCCCACTTTGATTCAGAACATCGATACGCGGGGCATGACCCCACGCACTTTTGCTCTCGACCCAACTGCCCGAATTCTAGTCGCGGCCAATCAGTTGCCGCTTCCTGTGGGCGCGGGAGCCAATGCGAGTGAGGTACCACCCAATTTGGCTGTCTTTCGAATTCGCGGCGACGGAAAGTTGGATTTCGTCCGAACATATAGCGTCGACGCGCACGATGGCGAGATGATGTTCTGGATGGGGCTCGTTCCGCTGCCTTGATGTCAGGCACTTCATACCTACGATACTGATCTTTCTTGCCTACTACCCCCGCCAAAGTATGTCTTAGGTACGCCCGGGCCGGACAAAAATATTGTTGGCGGAGGGGGTGGGATTCGAACCCACGAGACCCTTTCGGGCCTAACGGTTTTCAAGACCGCCGGTTTCAACCGCTCACCCACCCCTCCGGAACTAGCGGTCAGCATATTGTAGCGTGAGGCTCGCCTTTCGCGACACCCTGTGCGTCAACGGTGTCGAGGGAATCGCGCGCGATGCAACCGGCACGCGCCCTTACGCATAGGCCAGGATCACCGCGCCCGCGGTGATCAAGAAACCGCCCACCCAGTGATGCCAGGAGACCCTTTCATGTAGAAAAATGGCAGCAAGCACGATGGCAAAAATCACACTCAGCTTGTCCACCGGGGCCACTTGCGACGCTTCGCCAAGCTGCAAGGCGCGGAAATAGCACAGCCAGGAGAGGCCCGTAGCTATACCGGAGAGGACGAGAAACAGCCAGGTCTTGCGCGAAACGCTGAAAATGGATTGACTGGTCGTCGCCAGCGCGATTGACCAGACGAGAATCAGGATCACCACCGTTCGAATTGCGGTAGCCAGGTTTGAATTCACACCAGCCACCCCGACCTTGGCGAAAATTGCCGTGAGGCCAGCGAAGAAACCAGACAGTAAAGCCCACGCGAACCAGCTCATTTGCGATCTCTCCGCGAAAGAAATTTCGCGAATTTCGGGAGCCCAGGCGAGGAAAACTCGCGCTTCCGGAAACGCTCAGCAGCACACATTGTAAGCCCATCGGCGGCTTTTGAATTTTAAGCAATCGCTCCCGCAATGTGGGTGGGCGCAGGCCCGACCAAAGTAGCCGTTCATCCGGTCTCCGAAAGAACATCTGCCGCGTGCGCGGAAGTACAGGTAAGGCATTGGGCACGCTCGATCCCCGAGCCGAGTCAAAGGAGGTAGTCTGGTGTGAGTCTGTGAACACAGAAAACAAATACGAAAAGCGGCGGAAGTATCCGCGCCATAAAGCGCCCAAAGGAATGTTTGTTGGCTGGAAGAGTTCCGGTCAGCGCACGGTTTCTCGCGCGGAGACGGTCGGCATGGGCGGTTTGTTCCTGCATACGCCAACGCCGGTTGCGCTCGGCTCCGTCGTCGAGTTGCTTTTCGACCTGAAAAACGGCGAGATTCGCGCGCGCGCCATCGTGCGCCACTGCAACCCCGGTCGAGGCATGGGCGTGCAATTCATGCAGATGCAGCCCGCCGACCGCGCCCGGCTAAGCCAGTTTCTCACGAATTGCTCGGCAGACGGCGATCAGGAGCCGGGGACCGTGCCTGACATTCGCAGTCGTATCGCTTCGATCAAGCATTCGCGAGCGCAAGCCGAGGCCGCCTCGGACGCGCCCAAGACCCAGGACGCGGTACAGTTCGAACGCGAAATGAATGAGCGCCTGGAAACCGCTCGCAAGGGAACTTATTACCAGCTTCTGGGAGTTGCGCCGGATGGCAGCACGCAACAGATCAGGACGGCATTTTACGACATCGCTAGGAAGTTCCATCCTGACTACCACATGGATCGTACCGCCTGGATGAATCCGCTGAAGGAACTGACGGCCGCTGCGACCACTGCCTACAAAGTCCTTTCGGACGAAGACAAGCGCGCCACTTACGACTCGCAACTCGCCAGTTCGGGCGCCTACCAGTTGCGGCGCGCCAGGACCGCGTCGCAGGAAAACATCGAAACGTGTATGTTGCGCGCGAACGAGTACCTGCGGGCAAAGAACTTCGTCGGCTCCATCGTGTGGCTACGGAAGTGCGTGGAGATTGCGCCGGACGATCCCAAGTATCGCGCCCTGCTGGCGCGCAGCCTTGGCACCGTGCCGCAATATAGGAATGAGGCCATCGACCAGTTTGAGCGAGCCGTGCAACTCGATCCGTTGAACGTCAACGTGATTTTTCAGTTTGCGGAACTCTACGAGGAAATGCAGATGCCGCCACGCGCGCGCGACCTGTACGGCAAAATTTTGGAGATCAATCCTTTGCACGTGAAGGCGCGCGAGCGGTTGGCGGAGGTGAAAGCCGGCGCGGAGAAATAACCGCAGGGCGGGCGGCTCAGAAAGAAGGCGGGCAACCATGTAATTCTTACCAGCCTCAGATGATGAGGCTGAACTTCTCAGGAATCGTATTTAGTTGAATACAAGTTATTTCTGAACCGGCCGATAGTGGTCATTTATGTGCGGAATGGGTACTGCAGGGTATTTCGAGCCGTAAAGCGAGAGTTCAAAATGGAAAGCGTGTTCGACATCTACACAATCCAACGGGACGGCACCCCACTCTTAGTCGAGACGGTAGAATGCCAGGCGATTGCCCGCGAAACCGCTTACCATCTCTCCGTGCTGTTTCCCGGCGAGTCGTTTGTTTATTTTGATCGGGCAGACGAGCGAGGGGATTTATTCACAGCGTTGGCCGCGAGGGTTCATATCGGGGCCCAATCGCCATTGCCTTGCTAGGCGGGGGAGTAGTACGATGACTCCAATGGCAATCTTGATTGTTACTCTTCTCGCAATCATGATTCTTGTTCCTCTTGGGGCCGTTTGGTTCGCAAATCATGCGGGAATGTTTGCGACGACTGTTGTGAAGACCTCACGCATCATAAGTTTTCCTCTTTCCCGCACGATGCAACCCTCGCGTCGCCGGCACACAGACGCCGCTTAGATTTTTTGCGAGTCCGCATTTTCGCTATTCCGTCCTCTGTTGACAGCCTCTTTTTGCGCAGATACCATTCGTCGCGCTTCCTCTTTCGATCCATTTAAGTTCGTAGCGCAAATTTCCAAGTTTTGGGACGAGGGCCTAGATGAAAATCGATGTGTTTTGCCATATTTTCCCGAAAAACTTCTATGAACGCATGCTTACCACTTCCGGCAAGGGCTCCTACATGCAGAAGCGCGTGCGTGAAATTCCGGTCATGGTGGATCTCGACGCCCGCTTTCGCATGATGGACCGCTTCGACGACTACGCCCAGGTGATCAGCATGGCCGCGCCGCCCATCGAGGCCCTCGGCGAGCCCGCGCAATCCGTGGAACTCGGGCGGATCGGCAACGATGGCATGGCGGAATTGGTGGTGAAGCATCCCGACCGCTTTCCGGGATTCATTGCTTCGCTGCCCATGAACGATCCGGAAGGCGCGGTGAAGGAAGCCGAGCGAGCGATCCTGGAACTGGGCGCCACTGGGATTCAGATCTACACCAACGTGAACGGCAAACCGCTCGATGATCCCGCGTATGCTCCGCTGTTTCAGAAAATGGCCGAATTCGATCTGCCGATCTGGCTGCATCCCACGCGGCCGGCCAGTTTTGCGGATTACGTCGGCGAGAAGAAATCCAAGTACGAACTGTGGTGGGTTTTCGGTTGGCCCTACGAGACGAGCATCGCCATGTCGCGCATTCTGTTTGCAGGGTATTTTGACCGATTCCCCAATTTGAAAATCATCACGCATCATATGGGGGCGATGATCCCCTACTTTGCGGGCCGTATTGGTCCGGGACTGGACCAACTTGGGGCGCGCACCGAGGACGAGAACCTCACGCTCGTCGGCCGCAAGCTGAAGAAGCGCCCGATCGACTACTACCGGATGTTTTATGCCGATACCGCTTTGTTTGGCGCGAAGGAAGCCATGGTCTGTGGCCTGGACTTTTTTGGCGCGGATCAAACGCTTTTTGCTTCCGATTCTCCTTTTGACCCTGAAAAAGGCCCCGGTTTCATCCGCGAAACGATCCGCTGCCTGGAAGAAATGGAAATTTCCAGCGAAGACCGGAAGAAGATTTACGAAGGTAACGCGCGCAAAATGCTGCGCCTCAAGATGGCCTGAAGTTCGCTTCAGTCGTAATCGGCGGCGACATCCTGCTTGGGTTCAGGCAGCCAGTAGCTCGCGATGAAATTAATCGCGTAAGCGGCGAACCCGACCAGCGCCGCCGCATACCCGAGTTGCCTGGTTGCGCTGCCGCCCGGCATATAGGCTACCAGGCTGGTTGTCAGCAGCGCGGCGGACGTGCCGAACATGCGCCCGCCGATATTTGCCGCGAAACTTTCCCCCGTACCGCGCAAATGCACTGGATACACCATCGGCAGATAGTTGCCCCAGAAATTGAATTGCGCCACCGTTACCAGCCCCAAAGCGAAAATTCCCCACCAGGACATGTCCGCATCGCGCAACGCCGGCAGAAACACTACCAGCGGAATCAGCAGCAATCCTGGAATCTGAAACAATCGCAGAAGGCGCTTGCGGCTGAGTATGTAAACTCCTAGAAAAGCCATCAAAAAGCGCCCGACCAGCCCTCCAATCTCTTGTGCCGCTTGCAGCGTGCTCACACGTTGTTGCTGCGCGGCGTGCGCCAGCACTTTCACGCCGGGCGTACCGGGAATGATCCGCGCGAAGTGCTGCAGCATCCCGAACGACGCGGCGTAGGAGCAAGCCATCATCAGGCAGGTCAACAAAGCGGTTTTTCGAAACGATGGATGAAAAAGCTCCAATATGCTCGGCCGCTTCAGGGTTCCAGCGCTCTTCCGTTCACGCCACACCGGGGACTCCGGCAAAAAAGGCAGAACCGCCAGAACAGGAATCGCCGGAAGTATGCCGAGCATCAGTGTGTAGCGCCATGCTTCGTGTGCGCCGTAGATCGCCGGCAATCGTTGGCTGAATGTGACCGCCAGATAATACGTCCAGCTCATCACGATGCCGCCCGTGGAAGAAAATCCCTGCGTGTAACCGAGAATGGCCTCGCGCTGCTTCCGTTCCTGGAAAAGCTCCGCGAGCCAGGCGGTGGAAGCCACAAATTCAACCGACACGCCAACAAAACTGAGCGATCGCAGCAGCAAAAGCTGCAACGGCGATGTCGCATAGGCCGTAGCGAAAGTGGCCATGGCCGGAAGCACGATGCTCCAGAGCAACACGCGCTTTCGTCCCAGCCGGTCGATCAAATATCCGCCGAGTAGCCCGAAAACGCCGCCCGCCACGGCCGGAACATAAAAGAGCATCCCGATCCAATGATTGAAAACAGGGCTGCCGGGCTTGGCGCCCAGTAGTTCGGTCAGCGCTGGCTGCACGATCAGCGTCAGAACGAGCAGCACGAACGTGTCGAACAGAAAACCGATGCAGGCGATGGCGCAGATGGCCCACTGCGTCAGCGTCAAACCGCCCAATTTCCTCGGAGCAGTTCCGGAAGATCCACTAGCCGGAGGTATCGTGAAGGATGGTCCCAAACGCGCAGCCTCGGTTTCGCCGCAACAAGCTAGCACGTATGGGTATGGATGCAAATGGCTGGAAGATCGGCGGAATCCGAATCGGCGGTAGCAGAGGGCGCGTTGCTCAGGCTAGAACAGGAGCAGATAAGCGCTTCGCGGAATTAATTGACTGGCCGTGGAGCGGGCGGCGTGGTCCAATCCTGCTGCGCGAATTCGATGCCCCAGAAGTGCGGGCTGGGCGACAGAAACTCGATACCCACACGCGTTCCTTTTTCGGAGGTGTCGCCCAGGTACACGACCCGGCACTCCTGCTCTTCCTCGGTGATGGGATTTGCGAGCACGAGTTCGGCTCCCAGCTCCATTTCGTGCTGCAAATAGATCAATCCGCCGTGGGCATTAATCACAATGGTGTGGCTGCTCTCGCGAAATTTGCGGCCATCATTCGCTTTTCCTTGCGCGCGAATGGCAATACGCGTAAATACTCGGGAGCTGCGCCGCTGGGCGCTGGCTTCTACTTCAATTGTAGTCATAATAAAGCTATCGTGCCGTCTGGGGCAGGGTGAGTCAACGTTTCGCAAGCGTGACGTGCTCAAAAGAGTAGTGTAGAAAACGTGGTTCTCAAGACTTTCGCCACACGCTCTGGACAACGATTTTCAGGAGATTTTTTATGGAGCTGCTCGAATACATCGACTCAAAGCGTGCCGAAAATCAGAACGAACTTCTCGAATTCTTGCGCATCCAGAGCGTCAGCGCCAAGAGCGAGCACAAGCCGGATATCGAACGCGCCGCTAAGTGGGTCGCGGAAAAACTGCGTGCCGCAGGGCTCGAAAATGTGGAAATCGTGCCCACGAAGATGCACCCCTTGGTCTATGGAGAATCGCTGCACGCGCCCGGCAAGCCGACCATCCTCTTTTATGGCCACTACGATGTGCAGCCCGCCGAGCCGCTCGATCTCTGGACCAGTCCCGCTTTTGAGCCCGCCGCCCGAAACGGCAACCTCTACGGCCGCGGCACCGCCGATGACAAAGGACAGGTTCACATCCACATCAAAGCATTGGAAGCCTTGAAGAACACTGCAGGCCAACTGCCCGTCAATGTAAAAGTAATGATCGAGGGCGAAGAAGAAGTCGGCAGCGTCAGCCTGTGGGACTTTGTGAAGCAGAATCGGGAGCGCCTCAAAGCGGATGCACTGGTCGTCTCCGACACATCCATGCTGGCGAAAGGTGTGCCGTCTATCACATATGGTCTGCGAGGGCTCAATTACTACCAGATCGAACTTACCGGCCCGGCGCAGGATTTGCACTCGGGCGTGTTCGGCGGCGCGGTGCCAAATCCGATCACCATTCTTGCCGAGACCATCGCCAAACTCCACGACAAGAATTTTCGCGTAGCCGTTCCGGGCTTCTACGACGACGTCGCCGTTCTTTCGCGCCAGGAACGCAAAGCCTTGAACTCCCTGCCGTGGAAAGAGAAGGAATTTCGCAAAACGGTGGGCGCGCCCGCCCTATGCGGAGAAAAAGGCTACTCCATCGTCGAGCAACTCTGGACGCGGCCAACTCTTGAACTGAATGGCATTTGGGGCGGCTACACCGGCGAGGGCGCAAAGACAGTGATTCCTTCGAAAGCCTACGCCAAGCTTTCCACGCGCTTGGTGCCCAACCAAAAGCCGGAGAAAATCGCCAAGTTGGTGGAGCGTCACATCCGCAAGTTGCTGCCCAAAACGGTGACTTGCAAATTCGAGGTCTTAAGCACTGGCAAGCCTTGGGTTGCGCCTTATTCGCATCCGATTTTCCAGAGCGCCATTCACGCCTTGCAGGAAGGATTCGGGAAAAAGGCCGTCTTCATTCGCGAGGGCGGCTCTATTCCTTTCGTAACTCAAATGTACGACACCTTCAAAGTTCCCTGCGTATTGATGGGCTTTGGACTGCCCGACGAAAATGCTCATGCTCCGGATGAGCACATCGCTTTGGAGAATTATTTTGGAGGAATCAAGGCCGTTGCTTTGTTTTATGAGCATTTAGGCTCGCTTTAGCGTGGGCCTTGCAAAAAAAGCCCATTTTACCGGGGAATTTCCACATTTTTCCTTGCGTTGTGGGGGCGGGGCGGCTATAGTTCCCCGCGGCATCCCGATTATCGGGGTCAAAAATCGCATTTGAAATCTGAGGAGGAAGAGAATTTCGATGGCTACACCCTTGAGCAAGTCCAAAATTATTGCGCACATGGCCGACAAGGTTAGCACCGGAGACAAACCGGTATCGAAGAAGCAAGTGTCCACCTTTTTTGACGAGCTGTTCAAGCTGGCCGTCAAGGAAGCCAAGAGCGCCGGCAAGTTCGTAATCCCTGGAATTGGTCGCGCGGTAAAAGCGCACCGCAAGGCGCGCATGGGCCGCAACCCTGCCACCGGTGAAGCCATCAAGATCAAGGCTAAGACCGTTGTTCGCCTCCGGCCGGCCAAGGCTTTTAAGGACGCCGTTCTCAAGTAGCCCAAGGTAGCCCTAGGTATTTTGATTCGGCGCAAGGTTTAGCGGCTGAACCCCCAAGAGACGTCTGTGCGCACCTTAGCGCGGGCGATTGGGGGTTTTGTCTTTCTACGTCATACTTTCTGTTCAAAATGGCGGCGGCGGCTGCCGTCGCCCCGCCAAAACGCGTTATTCTATATCCACATGTCACACACAACTTTAGCTGAGCGAGCGTTTCGTTGAATCCGACAGAACCCGGCTTTCTGACGCGCGCCTCTCTGGCTCAGTCGCATGCCTGAATATTCAGGTCTGCTGACCGATCTCTACGAATTGACCATGGCTGCGGGTTATTTTCAGACCCGCTTCAACGCGCGTGCCACGTTTGAGCTTTTCATCCGCAATATTCCGCCTCAGCGTAACTATTTGGTTGCCGCAGGGCTCGAACAGGCTCTCGAATACTTGGAGCACGTTCATTTCTCGGCGGAAGACGTGGCTTTCCTTCGGCAGCATCCCATTTTGAAACAAATCGAGCCCGAATTTTTTGATTACCTCTCCCACTTCCGTTTCACGGGCGATATTTGGGCTGTGCCCGAAGGCACCGTTGTGTTTCCCGGCGAGCCGTTGATGCGCGTGGTCGCTCCTATCATCGAAGCGCAATTGATGGAAACCTATCTTCTCGCTACTTTGAGCTACGAGACCATGATCGCCAGCAAGGCCGCCCGCTTGATCACAGCCGCGCAAGGCCGCTCGGTAGTCGATTTTGGCGCGCGTCGTGGTCATGGAGGCGCGGCAAGCCTGCTGTCGGCACGGGCTGCGGTGATTGGCGGTTGCACCGGCACCTCCAACGTGCTGGCCGGCCAGATGTACGGCCTCGCCACCTATGGCACCCAGGCGCATTCCTGGGTGATGGCCCATGAAGAAGAAGCCGAAGCCTTCCGCCATTTTCTCGACACATTTCCGAATGGCTCTGTTCTGCTGGTAGACACTTACGATGTGCACAACGCGGTTAAGAAAATCATCGCCATCGGTCAAAAGCCTTCAGGCATTCGTCTCGACAGCGGCGATCTCGTAAAGGACAGCCGGTGGGCGCGCCGCGAACTCGACCGCGTGGGCTGGAAAGATGTGCAGATTTTCGCTTCCGGCGATCTCGACGAATATAAAATCGCGAAGCTGCTCACCGATGGCGCAGCCATCAATGCGTTCGGCGTAGGAACCGCTCTGAGCACGCCGGGCGACGCCCCGCACATGAATCTGATCTACAAGCTGGTGGAAGTGGAACGCGACGGAAAGATTCTCGAAGCCGCGAAGTTCAGCCACTCCAAAGTGACTTACCCTGGGCGCAAACAGATTTTCCGCTACTCGAACGCTTCCGGTGAATTTCGCGAAGATAAGATCGCGCTGGAAAAGGAATCGCCGAATGGCGGAACCCCACTGCTCATCCAATACATGCGCGGCGGCCAGCGGGTGGCGGCCAAAGAGCCGGTCGAAAAACTGCGTGAGCGCGCCATGGACAATCTTGCGCACCTGCCGAATCGCTATCGTCAGATCGCGCGCAAGGCAAACTATCCCGTGCGCTACAGCAAGCAGCTTGAAACCATGCTGGAAAAGGTTCGCCGCCGCGTCAGCCGTGCCGCGCTAAAATAGCTTACGCGGCAGATTGTTTCTGCCAGTTCGAACCAGCGAAATATGACGCAGGACCGCATCGTTTTTTGGGAAGTCGACGCTCAGGTGGATTTCATGCTCCCGGGCGGCAAGCTGTATGTGCCGGGAGCCGAAAAGATCATCCCGAACATTCAGCGCCTTGTCGACGAAGCCCGGCAGAGTCGCGTGTTTTTGGTTTCCAGCGGCGACGCTCATACTCCGGACGATCCCGAATTTCAAACTTTTCCTCCTCATTGCGTGAAGGGCACCTCCGGTGCCGAAATTATTCCGGAAGGCTTAGCGTCGCATCGCTTGACTGTTCCCAACGACGCTTCGTTCGAATTGCCGCGAGATTTGTCGCGCTACCAGCAGGTGGTTCTCGAAAAGCAGACGCTCGACGTTTTCAAAAATCCGAAAACGAGCGAGCTGGTGCGGCTGCTCGGCGTGGATGTGGAATACATTGTTTTCGGTGTAGTCACCGAATACTGCGTGAATTGTGCGGTAAACGGACTTCTGAAGCTCGGCAAAAAAGTTTTGATCGTGCAGGACGCCATCGAGACGCTTAAACGCGAGGAAGGGAATCGTGCTCTCGCCGAGCTGAAAGCCGCAGGCGCCCGCTTGATTTCAACCGATCAGGCCATCGCTATGGTCGAAGCACGCGCAATACAACGCGCAATGTGATATGGCATGACCCGCTTGGTTCATCCCGAATGACAAACTCGCAACACGAACGCGCGCATGAATTGTTTGAGCAGGCTTACTCCGCTCAAATGAGCGGCGATTTCGATCGTGCCGCCACGCTTTACAAGCAATCGATCGCGATTTTCCCGACAGCCGAAGCCCATACTTTCCTGGGCTGGACCTATCACTTCCAGGGCAAAGTGCAAGAGGCCATCGAGGAATGTAAACGCGCCATTGCCGTTGATCCCGATTTCGGCAATCCCTATAACGACATCGGGTCCTACTTGATTTCCTTGAAGCGCTACGACGAAGCAGTCGCCTGGCTCGAGCTTGCCACCAAGGCTCCGCGTTACGAGCCGCGCCATTATCCTTATTTCAACCTCGGGCGCGTCTATTTCGCCAAGGGAATGATCATCCGCGCGCGCGACTGTTTTCAGCAGGCGCTGAAAATCGAACCTCGCTACACTGCCGCGCGCCAGGCCGTCGAGAACATCCGCCGCATGTTGAATTAAGCGGCGGGCACGCCAGCCTCCGCTGGCTTGAGCAACTTGTCATACAGCCACATCGCAGCAGCGGTCAGCACGCCAATGGCGATGATCACTGCCCACATCTCGCGCGGACGGTGCAACACATCCCCGAATTCATGCAGCAGGTAACCGCCAAGGCCGCCCGCAATGAAATACCCGATAGCTACGGGCAAGAACGCATAGCCCATGTACACGCCCTGTTGTCCCGAAGGGGCCAGCCGCGAAATGTATTCGTAGTAGCGCGAAGCTTGAATCACCTCGCCTAGCGCGAGCACCACGAAGCTCGCCACCACCATCGGAATGGTGGGATGCAACGCCAGCAAGCTCCAGGAAACGCCGGTGAGCAGAAAGCCCAGCGCAATCGCGCGTATTGCTTCCATCTCTCGTGTCAGATATGCGATGGCAATCTGCAAGCAGATCACCACGATGGGGTCCACGGAAAGCAGCAGATCGACATTCGCCTGCGGGTCGATATATTTCCGCACGAACAGCGGCGCGGAAATAAATTCCTGCCAGAACACGATGTAGAACCCTGATGAAATCAGCAGAAATAATACAAAGCGCCAGTTACCCAGAATCGCGAACATATTTCGAATGGCCTCGGAAACGCTGGCAACTTTCTGCTCGCCCGCCTTTGCCGGCTCGCGGTAAAAGAACAGCGTCACCCAGAACATCAAAAAAACGCTTGCCGCCGAAACGCGAAACACATTCTCGATCCCGAGCCCCAGCTGCTTGCGCACCAAAAACGCGAGCATCGGCCCGATCGCGCCGCCGATATTTACGATGGTGTAGTAAATCGAGTAGCCTAGCGAGCGCACGCGTTCATCGGACGCTCGCGCCGTTGTTCCTGCCACGCAAGGTTTCACTACGCCTGGCCCCAGCGCCGGAACCATCAAGATCGCCAACACCAGCCATTTGTCACCGAGCGTGTGCCGCAGCGGCTGCATCCATGGCGCGGAAAGCGAGCCAAGCAGAAAATAGCCCAGCGTCATTACCAGGTACGCGAAGATCAGCGCGCGCCGGAAGCCGAAGCGGTCCGCCAGTGTGCCGCCAAGAATCGGCAGGAACCACACCACCAGTCCAAACGTTCCGATCAGCCATCCGGTAAGCTCGGTGGAAAAATGAAGCTGCTCGTTCAGGTAGATCGCGAGAACCGCTGTGGTGGCGTAGTAAGCCAGCCGTTCGAAAAGCTCGGTGGTGTTGGCCACCCAAAAGGCAGGATCGAATCCGGAGCGAATTTCGCGCAGCCGCTGAGCGACGCTCAACCGTTATCCCTCGCAAGCTGCGAATCGCGCACCGAAACTAGGACGCAGCAGGCGGAAATTGTAGCGGAAGCCGCCGTTTACGCTGCCGGAATTTTTGACGCGCCCCTTTTTTGAGCGCCCCGCGGGCATGCTACACCGCGGCAGTTGTGAGTTGAGGACGCACCCTGCGCTGAATGGCCAGCACCAGCGCGCCCAATCCCCAAAGCACAACAACGAAGCCCACCAGTCGCCCCGCGAAAGGAATCATCCGCACCACGTGAAGAACTGCCAGGCCAAGCGCCAGCCTGGCGATGGCTGCACCGGTTCCCACACCTGATCCAAGCATTTTTTCGCCGAGCCATTCGCCGATAAATGCCTGCGCCGCGTAGATAGCCAAGGCGTACAACAGCAGCGTGCTGATGCCCACGCCCAGCCCGATGATCGTAAAGCACGCGATGATCGCCGCCACCGGCGTGGCCACCAAAAACAACAGACCTACGCCCAAAGAAAGTCCGAAGCGGCTGCCTGCCGCTTGTTCCACTTCCCTAAAGAGAACTGGCGCGATGATGAACAGCAGAATTCCGAACACCAGCGCCGCGCCCCAGGAAAGAATTTGCCGCCAGTAATAACCGGGCGAAGCATAGTTCGGGCGCGGCCTTCCGCGAGAAAGAATTTCGATCGGACTTGCCAATTTTGCCCCCGCCGCGATCGCCGGCTGCCGTCCGCCGCGATATTTGATTTGTCCTTTGATGTCCGCATTCGGTCCGATTCTCAGCCGCTGCCCGCGAATATTTGCGTTGCCGCCCAAGGTACCATTCATATCGACGTCGCCAAGAGCCAGCAGATCGCCACCGACTTGCCCATCCAATTGAGCATCCGCCGAACCCACCGTCATCGTTCCGCCCACGCGAGTCTTCTCATCCATGTCCAACTCGCGGCCCCAGACCATCACGTTTTTCCCCACTACGCCGTTCAGATCGAGCGCTTGAGCGAACGTCCGAACGTTGCCGTCCACCGGCCCATTGATGTGTACTTCCTGCCCAAACGCGAGAACGTCGCCTTTCACATGGCCGTTCACGGTGATGCTGCGCGAAAAAGCGATCAGGTCGCCGTCGACGTCTCCGTCAATACGCGTGTGTTGCGCGGTCACGATCAAATCGGTATGGACTTCCTGTCCAGCTTCCAAGGTGTAGTTCGGGTCGCCATGATAAACATCGGCCGCGCTTGCCGTCGGCGAAAGCGTGAACACTCCCAGCCCGGCTGCCAGCAACGCAGCCGCCACCGTGAATCTCCTCAAACGCCGCCGCAACAACCACAGCACCGCGATGGCAACCGAGGCCATTGAAAGAAATTCGATCATGCTTTGCATGGCGTCCCATCCTTTCCAAAAAGCGCCGCTGAAGAAGAGCATCGTCAGCACATTTCCTTGATTGAAGCCTGCGTCGGAAGCTTGCGTCAGCCACGGATCCACAATGCCGCTCCAGAGCGTGTAAATCCCCGTCGCTGCAACTCCCAAACCGATTGCCCAGCCCCACGGAAACCGCGCTTCCGCTTGGCCCGGAGCCTCGCGTAGTCTCGCAGGCAGCGATTCTTCGTCGCCGCTCAAAGCCTGTTGCAGCCAGATGTTTTCCTTTTGCAGCACCTGCAGCAGATTCCGGCACGCTTCGCAGGAGGAAAGATGATCGGAAAAGTCCCGTTCCTGTTCCGCATCGAGTTGTCCATCGAGATGCAGCAGCACGGTCATCTCATCGAAATGGCTCATCATTTACCTCCCGCGGCCAGCGCCACTTCTGCGCCGCCCTGCCGCAAGATGTCCCGCAATTGATGCCGCGCGCGCAGCAGCAGCACGCCTACAAACGCGCGCCGCACCCCTAACGCGTCGGCAATCTCGTCGTAGCTCATTTCCGTGTAGTAGCGCAGCACAAGCGCCATGCGAGCGCGGTCTGGCAGCTTGGCCAGCGCGTCGCGCACCTCTTTATTGGCGTGCTCCACCTGCAATCGCTCTAGTTGACTCGGCTCGGGATGTTCCAGCGGCAGCGCCTCCGCGTCCTCTGTCTCCAGGTCCTGCCGGATGCGGCGCCGCCGCAGCAGGTCCCAGCAATGATTGCTGGCCACTTTATAAAGCCAGGAAGAGAACGGCCGCGAAGAATCGAAAGTTCCCAGCTTTTGCCGCACTTTCATGAACACTTCCGTAGTGGCATCTTCCGCATCTTCCCGTGTGGGCAGCGCACGACGGCAGAACCGGAAGATGGCCGGAGCGTACCGGCGGTAAAGTTCGCCCCAGGCGTCGGCATCGCCCACCCGCACACGGGACAGCACTTCCGCCAATTCCGCGTCGTTCATCGTTCCGCTTGTCGTGCGTCCGTCCATTTGTAAGTACGCAGGGGCCGGCGAGAATATTTCACAAGTATTGCACCGGCAAGCCCAGGGGGCCTAAGGGCGTTACTGCCGGACAGGCCCGGAATCGCGGCTCTGGTATACTGAGATTTCCCGCCATTCTTGCGCGGTTTTCGATCGCCGGGCGAATCGCGCCGGCTACCAGAACAATGCCAGCAAAAGCAAAAACCCGGCACGAGACACAATTGGAAGCTCCGGAACTCGCAGCTCGCGAAGCCCGCCGCCGTGAAGCCGGAAGCGCGCAAGCGCCTGTTTCTCGTGGACGCGATGGGTTATATCTATCGCGCATTTTACGTTCCGGTTGGCACGGCTTTTCAAACCAAAGCCGGAGTGCCCACAAAAGTCCCCTATCTTTTTGCCACCATGATGCGGCGGCTCTTCAAGAACAAGGATCTGCGCCCCGACTATATCGCGGTGGTCTTCGATCTGGCCGCGCCCACATTTCGCGACAAGCTTTTCGCTGCCTACAAGGCGCAGCGAACGCCCATGCCGGATGAGCTGTCCCTGCAGCTTCCCTTCGTGCGCAGGTATTGCGACGTCATGCGTCTTCCCATCCTGGAATATCCAGGATATGAAGCCGATGACGTAATTGGATCGCTTGCCCGCCAGGCCACCGAGCAGGATCTTGACGTGATCATCGTTACAAGCGACAAGGACTTGCTTCAACTTGTCGGCGAGGGCGTGCGGCTGCTCAATCCCACCAAGGGCGATTTGGTCATCGACCGCGAAAAAGTCGTTGAGCTTATGGGCGTGCCGCCGGAACAGGTTCCCGACGTGATGGCCCTCATGGGCGACACCATCGACAACATTCCAGGCGCGCGCGACCCCAACGAAAAGCCCGCGCCCGGCGAGCGCCGCAAGGCCGGCATCGGCGATGTGGGCGCGCGGCAGTTGATTCAGCAGTTCGGCAGCGCGGAGGAGGCCTTGCGCCGTGCCGCCGAGGTAAAGCGCTCCAGCTACCGCGAAGCACTCGAAAAATACGGCGAGTTCGTAAAGCTCAGCAAACAGCTCTCGAAGATCCCTACGGACGCGCCCGTGAAGCTATCTCTCGACGCGCTCGAAATTCGAGAACCGGATTCAGTGGCGCTGCGCGAGTTTTATACCGAACTCGATTTTTCTTCGCTCATTAAGGAACTTGCTCCGGTGGTCGACGAGCGCACCACCAATTATTCCGCGCTTGATTCACCCGGGGCGTTCAAAGAATTTCTCGATGCTATCCCGGCTGGTAAGGAAGCGGCCGTCTGGCTTTCGCTCGAATCCGAAGAGCCCGACGACGAAGGCTTCGGCACGCGTGTGCTGGGCATCGAAGTTTCTACCGAACCAGGAACGGCGCACTTTATCGCTAACGACGTTGAAAACCGCACGCTCGCGATCATGCGCGAGTGGCTCGCCGATCCAACGCGGCCCAAAATCGTTCACGATCCCAAACTTTTCAATTTGTTGTGCACCACCGGCCAGCCTCCCGGAACCGTGTCTCCGATTGCCGGCGTTCAGCACGCCACCATCCTTTATTCCTACCTGGTGCGGCCTACCACGGCCAATCACGTTTTCGCCGAGGTGGTTTTGCGCCACTTGAACCGAACCCTTTCCGGCGCGCCCGGAGAGCATGCCGACTTTTTGCTGCGGACCGCCCCCGTGCTGCGCGCGGAAGTGGAAAGGCTGGGCCTGTCTGGTCTGTATGACCGCATCGACTTCCCGCTAGCCTCGGTGTTGGCGCGCATGGAATGCGTCGGCGTTCGCGTGGACAAAAATGAACTGGACGTTATCTCGGCCAAAGCTCAGGAAGAAATCTCGCGTTTGGAAAAAAGCATTTACGAACTGGCGGGTTTCGAGTTCAAGATCAATTCGCCGCAGCAGCTTGCCGAAGTGCTTTTCGACCGTCTCGGCTTGCAGATGCCTCGCCGCGGCCGCTTCGCGAAAGGCCGGTCGACCGCCGCCGACGTTCTGGAAGAGCTGGCGCTGACCCACGAACTGCCGAAGAAAGTTCTCGAATACCGCGAGCTCGCCAAGCTGAAATCTACCTACGCGGATGTTCTGCCGCGCCTGATTCATCCAGCGAGCGGACGCTTGCACACGCGCTTCGATCAGACCGGGGCCGTTACCGGGCGCCTCAGCTCGGCGAACCCCAATTTGCAGAACATTCCCATCCGCACCGAGCTAGGCCGTGAAATTCGGGCAGCCTTCGTCGCTTCTCCTGGCCGCAAGCTGCTTTCCGCCGATTATTCGCAGATCGAGTTGCGCATCCTGGCGCATCTCTCCGAAGATCCAATCCTGGTCCAGGCGTTTCGCAACGGGGAGGACATCCACTCGCGCACCGCGCAGGAAGTTTTCGGCGTGCTGCCGCTCGAACAGACGCGTGAGCATCGCCGCGTGGCCAAAGTAATCAATTTCGGCGTGATTTACGGGCTTTCGCCCTTTGGTCTCGCCCAGAATCTTGGCATCGACACGAAAGAAGCGGCCAAATTCATCGCTGCGTACTTTGAGCGCTACAGCGGCGTGAAAAAGTATCTAGACAATCAGATTGCCGAAACACGCAAGCTCGGCTACACCAAAACCATCTTCGGCCGCATCCGGCCAATGCCGGAAATTACTTCCCCGCAGGTCAACCTGCGCAACTTTGCCGAACGCACCGCCATGAACACGCCCATGCAGGGCGCAGCGGCTGATCTCATCAAGCTGGCCATGATCGAGGCCGATCGCCGCCTTGCCGCCGAGCGATTCGAATCGAAGATGATCCTGCAGGTTCACGACGAATTGCTGTTCGAAGCGCCTGAAGAAGAAGTTGAGTCCTTGCGCAAGTTGGTGAAGCAGGTGATGGAAGGCGTCTACAAATTGCGCGTGCCCTTGCTTGTGGAGACCAAGGTCGGCCCGAACTGGCGCGACATGAAGTAGCGTCTTACTGTCTGCTACAATTTTCTCGCATCTGCTTGGCAATCTGCATCGGGTTCCAGGTTCAGCGCATGTACAAATTGAATCGCAGGAGGTAAACAATGGCCGCCCCCCATCATCCTCAAGGTTTCCTGGCTCTGGTAAACGACGCAAAGAAGCGCATCAAAGAAGAAGACTACCGGGAAACCAAAAAGCGCATCGACGCCGGCGAAAAAATTCTTTTGATCGATACTCGCGAGGATTCCGAATGGGCCCGCGGTCACATCCCCGGCGCCGTTCACTTGAGCAAGGGCATCATCGAGCGCGACATCGAGAAAACCGTGCCGGACAAGAACGCCACCATCATTCTTTATTGCGGCGGTGGGTTTCGCTCCGCACTGGCAGCCGACAACCTGCAGAAAATGGGCTACGCCAACGTGATTTCCATGGATGGCGGCTGGCGAGGCTGGACCGAATCCCAGTTTCCGGTCATAAAGGATTAGTTAAGAAGTTCCGGCGGAGAAGAACTACAGGAGTTGGCTGGGGCGGGTGGACTCGAACCACCACCGTCCTCATTAACAGTGAGGTGCCCTACCGATTGGACCACGCCCCAACTTTTCGCTGAAGGTTTGCCCAATAAATTTACACGAATCTCGGCCCTGCGTTAAGGCGTTTCTTTAATTTTGGCTTGATTTGCAGATCGAAGAACTGCGGTGGAAGAGAAAATAAGGCCGGGGAAGGAAGCCGGCCCAGCCCTCAATCCCCGAAGGGATCCTCGGCTTTCCTTCCCTGACGCCTTTTCTTATCGCACGCGATGAACCAAACCTAATGTGCTGAAAGTGCGAGTGTTTGGTTTCGCGGCCCACGTAAAAAGTCCACGCGAGGCGAAAATTTTTCGGGCGCAAATTTGGAACATGGAGTTACATCGGGTGAACGCCTTAGCTCTTCGGCTCAGTTTCGCTTCGCACGGTCGCGATTTCATCGCAGCGATTTTCCACGAGAGTTGTCCGGAGAAGGATCAAAATTCTTGTGCTACACGTGTTTTAGCGACTCAGTTGAAATGCGAAAAAAATCGGATGTGGAAAACTTAAGGGCTGGCGGAATTAAAGCCTAGAGAGTGTCGCGCTTTCGCCTTTTGCAGTGTCGAGTAGTGTGTGCAGACTCTCTTTGTTTTCATCAAGTTGTGCTCTGAATTACTCGACCCAGCGTGTCGAGTAGGCGAAGGCCCAAGCGCGAGAAGCGCTGATTGACTCGCGCGTAACCCACTGCTATGTTGAAGGATTCGGCTGACCGCATTATTCGCGCTGTGCGGCCGCCCCAGCGCTAGTAGCGGCGCACAGCTTCCCAAAAATGAGCCTAAAAAAAATCGTCATCCGGGGCGCCCGGCAACACAATTTGAAAAACATCAGCCTGGAGATCCCGCGTAACACGCTTACGGTGATCACCGGGCTGTCTGGGTCGGGAAAATCTTCGCTGGCCTTCGACACTCTTTACGCGGAAGGCCAGCGGCGCTATGTCGAGTCACTTTCGGCGTATGCCCGGCAGTTTCTCGATCAGATGGAGCGCCCGGAGGTTGATTCCGTCGAAGGGCTTTCGCCTTCCATCGCCATCGAGCAAAAAACCACCACTCGCTCGCCGCGCTCCACTGTCGGTACCATCACTGAGATTTACGATTACCTGCGCGTGGTCTATAGCGCCATCGGCACGCCCCACTGCCCCAATTGTGGACAGGCCATTGCCCGCCAATCCACCGAGCAAATCGTGCAGGCAGTCACCGCCCTCAAACCGGACGACCGCATTATGGTTCTCGCGCCGGTAGTGCGTGGACGCAAGGGCGAGTACAGGAAGGAACTCGAGAAATACGCGAAGGATGGCTACCTGCGCGCGCGCATCGATGGCGAGCTGGTAAGTCTCGACGAGCCTGTTCCACTCGATCGGCGCAAGAATCACACCATCGAGATTGTTGTCGACCGGCTGCTGCTCAAGAGTGGCATTACCCAGCGCCTGGAGCAGTCGATCGAAACTGCCCTGAAACTTGCGGGGGGGTTGGTAACGATTGCTGTAGTTGGCGGCGAAGAGCACGTCTACTCGGAAAAGCTGGCATGTCCCGATTGCGGCATCTCGGTGCCGCAACTTGAACCGCGCTCCTTCAGTTTCAATTCGCCATACGGCGCGTGTCCGGAATGCCACGGGCTCGGATCGAAATTCGATTTCGATCCGGCCAAGATCATCGTCGATTGGAGCAAGCCGCTCTTTGAAGGAGCGCTCGGGCCGGGTTCGGGTTCCACCTTCTTGCAGCGCACGCTGCGGATTGCTGCCACCGCCTACAATTTCGACCTCGGCACCCCGTTCGAAAAATTGTCGCGCAAAGTGCAAAACCTGATTCTCAACGGCAATCCGGAGAGCAATGGGGGCAAAGGACTGCACTTCCAGGGCGTCCTGGGCTATCTCGAAAGCAGTCTTGCTGAGTCGAATTCCGATAATTACCGCGAGTGGCTCACGCAATACATGTCGCCGGCCATTTGCGCGACTTGCCAGGGACGCAGGCTCCGCCCGGAAAGTCTCGCGGTCAAGATCGCTGATCTCTCGCTTGCTGAATTTACAGCGTTGCCGCTGATTCGCGCGCGCGCCGCTGTCGACAAGATCCGCGCGCAGCTCAATCTGCGGCAGCGCAAAATCGCGGGGCGCCCGCTTTCGGAAATTGCCGAGCGCATCGATTTTCTTCTCGCCGTCGGGCTTAGTTACCTGACTCTCGACCGGTCCGCGGCAACGCTTTCCGGTGGCGAAGCACAACGAATTCGTCTGGCGACGCAGATTGGCTCGCGATTGCGCGGAGTCCTCTATGTGCTGGACGAGCCTTCGATCGGTTTGCATGCGCGCGACAATGGGCGCTTGCTCAACACGCTGGAAACCTTGCGCGATTTGGGCAACACCGTGCTGGTTGTAGAACACGACGAAGAAACAATTCGCCGCGCTGACTATGTGGTTGACCTCGGACCGGGAGCGGGCAAAGCGGGAGGATATCTGGTTGCATCCGGAGCGCCGGAAGAAATTGCCGCGAATCCTGCCTCGCTCACTGGCCAATACTTGTCCGGCCACACGCAGATACCTGTTCCGGCCACTCGGCGCGCGCCAAACGACAAGGTAATCAGCATTCTCGGCGCTCACGGAAACAATTTGAAGAATATCGACGTGACTTTCCCGCTCGGATTGCTCACCGTGGTGACCGGCGTTTCGGGTTCCGGCAAATCGACGCTCGTCAATGACATCCTTTATCGCGCCCTTGCGGCAAAGCTGTACCGCTCCATGGAGAAGCCCGAAGCGCACCGCGCGATCCTGGGCATCGAGCACATCGATAAGGTGGTGCAAATCGATCAGGCGCCCATCGGGCGCACGCCTCGCTCGAATCCCGCCACTTACACTGGCGTTTTTACCCCGATTCGCGAACTTTACGCCATGCTGCCTGAGTCTCGCGAGCGCGGCTACAAGCCCGGGCGCTTCAGCTTCAACGTGAAAGGCGGCCGCTGTGAAGCGTGCCAGGGCGATGGGCTGCGCCGCATCGAGATGAATTTTCTGCCGGATGTTTTCGTGACCTGCGAAGTGTGCCGCGCCAAGCGCTACAATGCCGAAACGCTGGCGGTGCGCTACAAGGGGCACTCGATTTCCGATTTGCTCGATCTCCCGATTGAGGAAGCGCTGAAGGTGCTCGAAAATATTCCGGCCATTCAGCAGAAATTGCAGACGCTGGCCGATGTCGGTCTCGGCTACATTCAGTTGGGCCAGTCAGCCACCACGCTTTCCGGCGGCGAGGCGCAGCGGACCAAACTTGCGCGCGAACTTTCCCGGCGACAGACCGGCCGCACCCTCTATATTCTCGATGAGCCCACCACCGGTTTGCATTTCGACGACGTAAAAAAGCTTCTCGACGTGCTCAATCGCCTGGTTTCTCTCGGCAATACCGTGCTGATCATCGAGCACAACCTCGACGTGATCAAACAAGCAGACTGGATTCTCGATCTGGGGCCCGAAGGCGGAGAAGAAGGGGGCCGCATCATCGCTCAAGGCACACCCGAGCAAGTCGCGCGCAATAAAAAGTCCTACACCGGCCAGATTCTGGCGCAGGCACTCAGCGGCGCCAAAGAACGCCGAGCCAGCTAATATGGAGCCGAATCCCGAAACGTCGATTCATTCAGAGCCTTCGACAGGTGTGCCCACGGCAGCGGCGCATCCGGAAACGCTTTCTTCGGTTCCTGAGGATTTGCGCACGCCGTGGGACTGGATCGACCTGGTCATTTTTGCGCTGCTCGCGGTTGGCGGAACTTTCCTGATCAGCATCGCCTTAATGTTTATTTTCTCGGCGTTTGGCATCAGGCCTGCGCAAATTCGCACGTCTCCTTCCGCAAAAAGTTATTTTGCCATCGTAAATCAGATCCTCGTTTCATTTGGACTGCTCGGCTACCTGGCGGCGCAAACAAACCTCCGCGAAGGAAAACCGTTCTGGCGCACAGTTGGCTGGCGGCCATTGGAGACGAAAGTTGTGCCGAAGCCGGTGGCCTACGCGCTTTTGGTTGCCGGCGGCCTATTACTTTCGATGTTCGTCCAATTCTCTTCGGGATTTTTCCGGCCCAAAGGCAAATTGCCGATCGAAACCTTTTTTCAGGATCGAGGCAGCGCGCTGTTGCTCATGCTGGTAAGCGTGCTGCTCGCGCCCGTGATCGAGGAAACCATTTTTCGCGGCTTCATCTACCCAGTGATTGCCAGGAGCTGGGGAATTGCCGCGTCGGTTGCCGTCACCGGAACGCTTTTCGGCTTGCTTCACGCCGCGCAGCTTTGGGGTGGCTGGACGCAAATTGGCCTGCTCGTTGTGGTTGGTCTCATCTTCACTTATGTACGGGCAGCTACGAAGACAGTCTTTGCCAGCTATCTGCTGCACCTGAGCTACAATTCCTTTTTGTTTATCGTTTTTCTGGTGAGCACTCATTGGCTGCGGACGGCTGGCGGACACTAACCCCTGCCAATTGCGTTCGGCGGCTGCAAAAGGAAAAGTGAACAAACTGATGGACACGAATTCAACAGCAGTACGCGCGGTGGAGCCCATTCGATGGACGCCGGAAGGCGTGGTCATGCTCGACCAGCGCCGGCTGCCGAGTGAAGTGGTCTATCACACCTTTACCGACTATCGCGAAGTTGCCGCAGCCATTAAAGACATGATCATTCGCGGCGCTCCGGCCATCGGCGTCGCCGCCGCCATGGGCGTGGCTATCGGAGTGGAAAAGTCGCAAGCGCAGACACTGCCCGAATTGCGAATCGAATTTGCAACGATTTGCGACACGCTGGCGCGCACCCGTCCCACGGCCGTGGATCTGTTCTGGGCTATCGATCGGTTCAAGCGCCGCTTCGAGGAAATATCCGCCGGGCTTCCGAACAACGGGAACGGCGCGTTACGACATCTTCGCGCTGGATTGATCGAGGAAGCGCTGAAGGTGCATCAGGAGCGCCGCGAAGCCGACGAACAGATCGGAAGGTTCGGTGCGGAATTGATGCCGCGTGCTGGGCGCGTGATGACGCAATGCAACGCCGGAGCGCTCGCCACCGGTGGCATCGGCACGGCTCTCGGGGTGATTCGCATGGCTGTTGCCGGCGGATCGCGCCTCGAAGTCTTTGTTCCGGAAACGCGGCCTTATTTGCAGGGGGCGCGGCTTACCGCCTGGGAACTCCATCAGGACGGAATCCCTCTGACGCTGATCACCGACAACATGGTCGGGCATTTTCTAAAGACCGGCGGCATTGGAGCGGTGGTCGTCGGCGCTGACCGCATTGCCGCAAATGGCGATACCGCGAACAAAATCGGCACCTACGGAATCGCGGTCCTCGCGCGCGAGCACAAAATTCCGTTCTATGTGGCCGCGCCGATTTCTACCCTCGACCTTTCCATCGCATCAGGCGACGAGATTCCCATCGAGGAGCGCTCCGCTGAAGAGGTGAGTCATTTTGCTGGAAAGAGAATCTCGCCCGATGTGAAGGTGGCGCATCCGGCATTTGACGTGACGCCTGCGCGTTATATCGAAGCGATCATTACGGAACGTGGCGTGGCTCGCGCGCCCTACGAAAAATCCTTGCGCGCTCTTGTCGACCAGAAGATATAGAGAATTTTACGCGTTGCCGCTGGCGTCATCGATTCACCATTTTTGCAGGCACTATAAAAACCGTCGCAGCTCCAATAACCAGGATCAGCGTCAGGCACAGCATGGCGTCTTTGTCGCTGTGTGTCAGGTCCTTGAGCCAGCCCACCATGTAAGGGCTCACGAATCCAGCCAGATTGCCCACTGAATTGATCGTTGCGATGCCCGCAGCGGCTGCGGCTCCGGAAAGAAACGCGGTGGGCAAGCTCCAAAACAGCGGCGCGGAAGTAATCACTCCCGCCGCTGCAATCGAGAGAAAGAAAACAGCGAGCGCCGTTTGCGTCCCGGCGAGCACGCTCAGGATGAGGCCCGCCGCACCAATCACCATGGGCACGGCCAGATGCCAGCGCCGCTCGCGATGACGGTCCGCGCTGGCGCCGACCAGCACCATGGTGACGGCTGTCGCCAGGTAGGGAATTGCGGTCACTAAGCCCACGTTCAATATGCTTTTGATTCCAGCCGTCTTGATCAGTGTGGGCATCCAGAACGTGAGCGCGTATTGGCCCATGGCGCAGGCGAAAAAAATCCAGCACATCAACCACACGCGGCGGTCGAGAAAAACCGCCAGTACCGATGGATGCTCGATTTTCTCGCGGCTGTCCGCCGCAATATTTCGCTCGAGCAGTTCTTTCTCGTCGTCTGTGAGCCATTTTGCGCGCCGAATTCCGCTGTCGAGATAAAAGATGGTCGCGACGCCAATCAAAAGCGCTGGCACAGCTTCCAGCAGGAAAAGCCACTTCCAGCCGGGCCATCCTGAGTCGCCTGCCAGATATTGCATGATGAACCCGGAGATCGGTCCTCCGATGATTCCCGACAGCGGGATCGCCAACATAAATGTTGCAACCATGCGCGCGCGCCGGTGCGCCGGATACCAATAGGTAAGATAGAGGATGATACCCGGAAAAAATCCCGCCTCGGCCAATCCCAGCAGAAAGCGCACACCATAAAATTGCCAGGGAGTCTTCACCAGTAACGTCGTCGCGGACACCAGTCCCCAGGTGACCATGATTCGCGCGATCCACACGCGAGCTCCCACGCGATGCATGATGATGTTGCTGGGAACCTCGAAAAAAAAATAGCCGATGAAGAAGATTCCCGCTCCAAGGCCAAAGACGGTTTCGCTGAATCCCAGATCGCCGAGCATTTGCAGCTTCGCGAAGCCTACGTTGATGCGATCGAGGTAGGAAACCACATAGCAGAGCACCAGAAAGGGAAGCAGCCGCCGAGTAACCTTCTGGTAGGTGGCATTTTCGAAGTCGCTGGCGGAGGTGCGCACTGCCGCAGCAGACGCAACCTGCACGGAGGAGGAATCGGGCATAGGTGAATCTTTTGTATCACAGCGGTGTCACCGGAGTCGCTCTTCGTTGCAAAGCTGAGACGTGTGCCGCACGGCGGCGGATAGGCGGCGAGGGCCGCAAATAAAAAACGCCCAGGACGAATCCTGGGCGCTTCGATAACAAAAAGTTCTTAAATTAGGCGGCGCAGAGAAATTCCCATTCACCGTGGGTCGATTTCAATTGATGCACCCGCCCGTCATCGGCATGAAGGAAATAGGTGCCGTCGGGAATGTAGTGCGCGTGCGACGAGCGGACGGAGCAGCGCGACCACTTTGTACTCACGGCGGCAGGCGCGCGTCCGTGTTGCCGAACTTCGATTGGCAACTGAATCGTATACTCCACCTGGTACTGTACGCCGGTGGGCCGGGTCGGCACCAATCGGCCCTTTCCTGTTTCCCTACCGCTGCTCACTGTGTGTATACCCTTTCTTTTCATTAGCATAAACCCCCGCGTTATGAATATAAATGATAAAAAGGCCCGATGTTACTGAACCCGCGAATCATTGGATGCCGCGATACCCTCAAACGTCGTAACAAAATTGCCGACTCATCAAATTTTCATACATGCGTACAACTAATTGAAAACACTTGGCTTAATCGATATACGACGTCATTCCTGAGCGTACGAACTTCCCGTCGCCGACATCTTACCAGACTGCCAAAACGCCGTATGTAGGGTATTTACCTTACCAGATTTGAGCGCATCTAAGAAGCACAAAATGAGCAACTTAATCAGATTCAGTTCAGCGGAGCCGCTGCGCTGATGTAAGTGTGTGAGATACGATCGTGCCAAGTGAAGTGATCCTCATCCCAAACGGACCAGAGATAACCGAAGGCTAAGGTGATTCCCGAGAGAAGGTAGCCAAAACTGCGCCAAACTAATTGCCGGGTATCCGGGAGCGCGCCGTCAAGGCGCACGGTATTGAGGCCGCACAGCTGCATCCCCGGCGTCGCGCTATTCAGGATCGTAAATAGAACAAAATACATAGAATAAAAGAGAAAAACGACGATCGCCCCAACGAGGGCGTCCAGCCTGCCAATTACAATGTCGCCACCCAGTCCGTGAAACAGTGCCAGAAATGAGGCCAGCGTCAACACGATAAAGCCCGCGTCGAGAGTTCCGGCCCAGCGCCGCTGACTTAGGCTTGCCACTGGCACAAGTGCGGTCTGGGGATGCACGCGGTCGTCGTGAGAACTGGAGAAGTCCAGTTCGGGTTGGACGCAGATCTCCAAGCGGTCGGACGCCGCAGCGGAGATCGCCTGCGAGAAACGAACACGGGCGACTGGCTCTGCCGCTACCCGTGGTCGTGAAGGATGCGGCATGCGGTCCTCGTCCTCGTGTCCGGTTTGGCCGCGGCGCGCCCGGTAATCGCTGAGCCGGCGCGTCACTTCCTTCCGCCAGAGATCTTTTCCGCTGTCTTCAAATTCGATTTGGCGCGAGTTTCTCCGAGCGGCCGGAGTTTCCGCCGGAGGATGGCAGAAAGAACAGTTTTCCGTGCTCGTAAGCAGAAGGGCACGACAGTTCGGGCAGATTCGGGTCACTGGTCCGTTTTGCGCTGCGGAAATTCCAGTGCGGAACTCAGGAATCATATCACGCTCGCCTTCGCGAGCGACACTCAGACGAAATCAAAAATGTTTCTTATGAGCCAACGCCGTGGTCAGTGTGCTCTTGCCGAGTTGTTGTATTGGTCTTGTTTGCGGGCGATACGGGCGCGTGTTAGGCTCGATTTTCCGTTTTGGACTTTCTTTCGGCATGGCAAACGCATCTTCCCCGCAAAAAAGCGTTGGAATCGTCGGATTCATAGCGCTTTTTCTGACGTTGATCAGCACGCCCAACCCGGCCTTTTCTCAAACCAACTCGCAAATTCCTTTAAAGCTCCCTTCGCCAGGCGGCGAAGTTACTCTGGAAGCCGATCAGCAGCGGCAGGCGGGGAGAATATTCTATGCGGATGGCCATGTGGACGTTCGCTACGAGAACGTCAGGCTTCGGGCGGATCACATCGAATACGACGAGCAAGCGCAGGTAATCAACGCTCGCGGCAACGTCCAGCTCGACTATCTGACCCAGCACGTTGAAGCGGACGATGCGCGTTATGAGCTCAAGAACGGCCACGGGACTTTTCACCACGTGCGCGCGACCTTCGCTATCCAGCGGCGCCCGACGGCCACACTGTTGATAAGCCCCAATCCCTTGTATTTCGAGGCGGAAGAAGCCGAGCGTGTGGACGAGAACACGTATCGTGTTTCCAAGGCGTGGTTCACCGTTTGCGATCCAGACCGGCCCGTGTGGAAGTTCTACGCGCCGGCGTCAACCGTCGAACTGAGGCAATCGGTCCATCTCGAAAACGGAAATTTCCGGCTGTTCTCGATCCCGGTATTGTACTTGCCCTACGCCACTTTCCCTGCCGAGAAGCAGCGCACCTCAGGTTTTATGATTCCCGAGCCTGGTGAGAGTTCGTCAAAGGGCTACGTGTTTGGCGACGCCTTCTATTGGGCTCCGACGGATTGGATGGACACGACCATTGGCGCTTCTTATTACAGCAAACGAGGATGGAGCCAAAAAGGCGAGTTGCGCATGCGGCCCTGGCAGAATGCCAGGCTGGATGCCAGCTATTTCGGCGTAATCGATCGAGGTCTTCCGCAGCCATCTGGCCCGCCCATCAAGCAGGGTGGGCATGAAGCTAAATTGCTTTTTACTGCTTTGCTTCCCGGTGGGTGGCGGGCGGTTGCCGATCTCGATCAACTCACTTCGCTCACATTTCGCCTGGCCTTTTCCGAAACCTTCGTCCAGGCAGTAAATTCCGAAGTCAGAAACACCGCGTTTCTCACCAATAACTTTCGCGGGTTCAGTTTGAATGCGGCCGCGGTGAGCTACGAAAACTTCCTCAGCGCCACGCCCCAGACGTCGATCACCTTGCGCTCGGCGCCGGAGGTGCGTTTCAGCTCAGTCGATCAGCTCATCTCCAATCGTTTTCCTATTTACGCTTCATTCGACGTGTTTACCGGCGCTGTCCATCGCGGCGAAAGCGTCACTCCATTCAGCACTCCCGCATTTGTGGATCGCAGTGAATTCGCCCCGAGCATCACGATTCCACTCCATTGGGGTCCTTGGCTGAGTGCAACTACTAATTTCACTTTTCGCTCTACTTATTACGGTGGACAGATGGGAAACGGCGCCTTTGTGAGCGACAGCCTGTTTCGAAATACCGGCGAACTGTCAATCGATATCCGTCCGCCGAGCATTGAACGCGTCTGGACCAAGGGCGATTCCAAATGGAAGCATGTGATCGAGCCGGACATTGTCTACAACTATGTGACCGGAGTGAATGCTTTCGGCCGGTTCGTCCGATTTGACCAGGACGAAACACTCACCGACACGAACGAATTCGAATATGGCTTCACGCAGCGCTTGTTTCGCCGGGATGAAGAAGGAAAGACGGAGGAATTGGTTACCTGGAAGATTGCGGAGAAATATTTCTTCGATCCGACTTTTGGCGGCGCGCTAGTACCGGGCCAGCGGAACGTTTTCCAGACAACAGATCTACTCACGCCTTTTGCCTTCGCGGATACCGCTCGCCATTTCTCTCCGATCGTCAGTGACTTAACGATTGAGCCGGGCAAGCGTTATGACACGCAATTCATCGTGAATTACGACCCGGTGCGAAATCGTCTCTCGGCGATTGGCACGTTGCTCAAGCTCAAACCCTATCGCGACTCTTTTCTCACGCTGGCTCATTTCTCCACCGTTAATCTTCCGGTGAATCCTTCGCCGCCGCCGGCGAATTTCGAACAGCGTTCCAATCAAGTGCGCGCTCTTATCGGCTATGGCGACGTCAACCGTCGCGGCTGGAACGCAAGTTTCGGCGCCAGCTACGACATAACGCAGGAAGCTTTCCAAAATCAGTTGGCCGAGGTGAACTACAACGGTTCTTGTTGCGGCATCGGTTTCGAGGTCCGCAGGTTTTCGTTCGGCACAATCCGCAACGAGGACCTGTATATGGCCGTGTTCCGTATTGCAAACTTGGGCTCGGTCGGAAACCTTCGCCGCCAGGAAAAGATCTTTTAAGAGCGAAAAGTCGTAAGCCGCGCCCCAGCTATTCCCACGTTTCCCCTGAATTGAAGATGAATCGAAAAATGCCACCATGCGTCTAAGAACGTGGGAGAATTGTGTATCTGAACCCCTGAATCGCGTGCTGGCTGTGGAGACCCTTAGGGACAGCGCGCAAGGTGAAATGAGCCGAAAATGGACGTCTCGATTTTTGCCGCCTTTATTGCCGGTCTAATTTCCTTTCTGTCTCCTTGTGTACTTCCGCTGGTCCCGGGCTATGTCTCGATGCTTTCCGGCATCGGGGTTGAGCAACTCAAGGAAGGCAAAGCGCCGCGCGGTAGCCTTCTCGCTTCAGCGCTGGCGTTCGTCACCGGATTCTCGATTGTGTTCATCACCTTCGGCGCGTCGGCGAGTGCCGTTGGCGCGTTCCTGGTGAGAAACCGCGACCTGCTTGCGCCCATCGCTGGCGCATTGATCGTCCTTTTTGGCCTTCACCTGGTCGGCTGGCTCGTGAAGATTTCCATCCGCGTCGGCTTGATGGCCGGTGCGGTGCTGGTTCTTGCAGGGCTGGCCTTGAGTCTGCGCCCCGGCGTGGTCGGGGGTTTAAAGGCTGTGCACCTGTATGCCGTCGCCGTGATTTTTCTGATTGGCCCGGTTTTGACGCGCTGGCTCAACCGCGACATCCATTTCCGCAAGTTGGGTGGTCAGCCCGGCCCGGTCAGCGGATTTCTCATGGGTTTCGCCTTTGCCTTCGGCTGGACCCCGTGCATCGGTCCAATTCTCGCGGCCGTCCTGGCCGTTGCCGCGACACGTCAGACGATCGGCCAGGGCGTATTCCTGCTTGCATGCTATTCCGCGGGACTGGCAATTCCGTTTCTCATCACTGCTCTCGGCATCGGCAGTTTTTTGAAGTTCTACCAGCAGTTTCGCAGGCACCTGCACACTGTGGAAGTATTCAGCGGCGTTCTGCTGCTGCTCATCGGCGGATTGGTCTTCGCCAATCGCCTCACTTGGCTCTCAAACAAGCTTTCCTTCTTGAACAATCCTTTGAACGCCATCGAGGGCACGCTCACACCGGCAAGCAAGAGCGAACAAACAACCGAAACGTCCGCGAAGCAAGCCACCGCTCCGGATGTCACCTTCCAGGACTTAGAGGGCAACAAAGTTTCTCTGTCGAGTATGCGCGGCAAGATGGTGCTCGTGAACTTCTGGGCCACCTGGTGCGAGCCCTGCCGCGTGGAAATCCCCTGGATGATCGACTTCCAACACAAATATTCCAGCAAGGGATTTACCATGCTCGGCGTTGCCATGGATGATGACGGCAAAAAAGTCGTCGACCCGTTCGTGCAAAAGACGCAATTTGACGTCGACGGGCATTCCGAAACCATGGATTACCCGATCGTCCTCGGCAACGATGATATCGCTACCAAATTCGGTGGACTGATTGGTTTGCCCACCAGCGTCCTCATTTCGCGTGACGGCAAAGTCATCAAGCGCTATATCGGTCTGGTTAATCAAAAAGAGCTCGAGAAAGAAATTGAGAGCAAGCTATAAGCAGGGAATTCTGTGTGCGGTTATCGCGCTGGGCGCTTCGGGCCTGTTTCTTGCGCTGGCCACCGCACGCAACCTGCAGGCGCAGGCGTTGCCGAATGCTTCTTCCATCGTGAAGCCGCATGCGCTGGTTTCACTCGACCCCGTGCCGCGCGGCAAGGATTTTCAAGCGGCCGTCGTCGTCGATATCGCACGCGGCTTCCACATGAATTCGCACAAGCCTACCGACGAGTACTTGATACCGACCACACTCACTGCGCAACTGCCAGCCGGATTCGAGCTCAACGACACCATATATCCGAATGGACGGCTCGAAAAATTCTCGTTTTCTCCGAATAAACCTCTCGATGTCTACACCGGAAGCGTGACCTTGAAGCTGCGGCTTACGGCGGACGCCAAGGCGCCCCTGGGGATGGCAACTATCCCGGTCACGTTGCGCTATCAGGCGTGTAATGATGCAGCTTGCTTGCCGCCGGTGAAGGTTCCCGTAAACGTAGAGGTTCGTGTTGCGGCTGCGACTGCCAAAGCACAGCCCCTGCATCCGGAAGTGTTTTCTTCCACGGGAATAGCAACAGCGGCGCGCTAGGCGGCGCTTGCCGCCGCCAGAGGTACAGCCCGACGAATTCTGCTGACCACGTTTTCTTTTCCCAGAACTACCATCGTTTCAAAAAGCGGTGGCGCCACCGCACGTCCGACGATGGCCACACGCGTTGCGTTGATGAGCAGGCCAGCCTTCACTCCCTCCGCAGCAGCCAGAGCGCGCAACGCCGCATCACACGCATCATGATTCCAATCCGGGAGCGACTCGAGCGCGTCGGCCAGTTTGCCAAACATAACCGGCAAGCGTTCGTCTTTCCAGAATTTCGCCCGAGCTTCCGGCTCGAGTTCGAAGTCGTCCGTGAAAAAAGCGCGAGACCAGGTGGCAAAATCTCCCAGGAAGCGCGTCCTGGGGCGAATCAGATCAACGGCGTGCGCGAACCACACGTGTTCAGCGCCGGCCCACGCGTCCTGCCAGATCCCCGCGCGCTTTAGCTCCAGCTGTACATAGGGAAGGATTTCCTCCACTGGAACCTTCTGCAGATACTGCGTGTTGAACCACTCGAGCTTGGGCCGGTCGAAAATCGCATTCGTGCGGCTGACTCCTGCCAGCGAAAATCGCTGAATCAATTCACTGGTGCGGATAAATTCGGAATCACCTCCTGGCGACCATCCCAGCAGCGCCAGGAAATTGCGGAATGCCTCCGGCAAAAATCCTTCGTCGGCATAGGAGCCCACGCTGGTTGCGCCGTGGCGCTTGGAAAGGCGCGTGCGGTCGGATCCCAGAATCAGCGGAACATGCGCGAAAATCGGTGGTTCAGCGCCGAGCGCCCGGTAAATCAGCGCCTGCTTCGGCGTGTTCGACAAATGATCCGCGCCGCGAATCACGTGCGTAATGCGCATTTCGATGTCGTCCACCACCACGCTGAGCTGGTAGGTCGGAATGCCGTTCGACCGCAGCAGCACGAAATCTTCGATCTCGGAATTCTGCACTTCGCGAGCGCCAAACACTGCATCGTCAAATTTCGTCGCCCCCGTTTTCGGCACCAGAAAGCGAATGGCCCGCGGTATGCCCTCTTTTTCCTTCGCCGCCCGTTCCGCCTCGGAAAGATTGCGGCAGCCGCACGCTAAATTCTTGTGCGACTTCGGCCCTTCATCGTCTCCTTCGCCTTCCAGATCCTCCGCCGGGGCGCTGTCTGCTCCCGCATAAGCGGATGCCTTGCAGTAGCAGGCGAACGCGGTTCCGGAAGCCAACAACCTCTCGGCCGCCGCGCGATAAAGTTCCAGCCGCTGCGATTGAAAAAAGGGTCCTTCGTCCCATTCGATCCCCAGCCACTTCAGCCCGTCCAGGATTCCCTGAACAAGCTCCGGCCGGTTCCGCTCGACATCCGTATCTTCAATGCGCAACAGTAGTTGACCGCCTTCATGACGGGCGAAAAGCCAGTTGAACAAAGCCGTTCGCGCGCCTCCCACGTGCAGATAGCCGGTGGGGGACGGCGCGAAACGGACGCGAGGTTTCTGCGATGAGTTCATTCGTCAAGTGTCCTGGATGGTTTGGAAACACTCATCTTACCGAAAGCCACCGCTGAAATCGAACACAGCACCTGATACCCCGCAAGAAAGATGGTACCTGTGTACTGTTGATGCCGTCTGCAAGATCGCATAGTTTGAAACAACGCGGAATGCAGATTCCCGCCGCTTTGGGCCCTTCTCATGGTGTGGTGATTCTGAACAGGTTGCTTCGCACGCAACGCGGATCGATGTCCGTCCCAGAATGCGGTGCCGTTTCTGCTATTCTCCGCTAGTTAGGGTCATTCTGCTTGGGAGCAGGCTCGTTGACGCCGGTAAATACCGCTTCGATCATTTTGGGCGCAAGCTGTCTCTTATTAAGCGGTCTATCGGCATCGGTTTACCGCAAGAGCCGGCAGCGCCACTTACAGGTGTGGGCGGCCGGTTGGTTGGTTCTCGCCGTTTCGTTTCTCTGCTCTTTGTTTACTGGCGCGGCATCCTTTCCCTGGTTCCACGCGCTTGTTGATTCGCTGGCCCTGGCCGGCATGCTTACTTTTTACGCAGCGGCCCGGCTCTATGTGCGCCGCTCGCCGGGCCTGCCGGCGATTGCGGCTGCGGCTCTGGCCGGAACGGTCTGGTGTTTGGCCTTCGCTTACGAGCGCACTCGCTTCTCGCCCGCGCTGGCGAGTGCGCTGGTTCTTTTTCTGGTGGCCTGGACATTCCATGCGGCCAGCCGCAAGGAAGAATTTTGGGCGGATGGCGCGTTGACGACTGCTTTTGCCGCCTGGGGTGCGCTCGTGGTGGCCGGAGTATTTGCTTCACGAATGCCCGGCACTCTCGCCCAAGTTCTCTCGGCTGCCATTTTTCTGCCGGCGCTGTGTGCCGGACTGTTCGTGGTAATTACTGTCTACGAGCACGAACGAAAGCATATCGAACGAAACATCCTCGCGCTTTCCAACCTGAATCTGGCCACTTCCAGCTTCTCAGGAAATGAACTCGACAAAATGCTCGGGCAGGCTTTGGAACGCGTGCTGAATGTCGTGCGGCTTCCCAGTGGCGCGCTATGCCTTTGCTATGGCGAAGGTGGCCCCAACTCTGTGGTGGTGCGCGGATTGAGCGACACCTTTCCCGCCGAGATGAAAAAGAGTGGCCTCGACAAATACACGGTTGATCTGGCCTCCCGTCTTGGTGGCCTGATTCACCTGCTCAATCTGAACGATGATTCCGAATACCATGCGCTCTCCAAGGAAGAGCCCTTCCGCGCATGGAGAAAACTTCTGCTGCAGCAACGGCTGCAGACCGTAATCGGAATCAGTCTCCAAGCCAAGCAAAAGGCTTTTGGACTGCTCTTGTTGGGCACTTCGCAGAATCGCGTATTTTCACCCTCTGAGTTGAAGCTGCTCATGGGCCTGGGTCATCAGATTGGTATGGCCGTAGAGAATAGCTTCCTGGTGCAGCAGACCTCTCGCCGTAGCGAAGAGCTGCACATTCTCAACGAGATTGGCCGCGCCCTCAGCTCTACGCTAGACCTCGATTCACTTCTCGAACGCATCTATTCCGAAGTGCGGCGCTTGATGGACGTAGGCAGCTTCCTCATCGCCTTTTACGAGCCGAGGACCGACCAGATTCGCTACGAAATCGAAATTTTGGATGGCAAGAAAGTCGCTCGCCGCTCACGCCCTGCGGGGAATTTCCTCGTGGAACACGTGATTCGCACCCAGCAACCTTTGCTGATCCGCGAACGCTACGCCGAGGAAGTGGAGAAACTTGGTTTCAAATCGCTCAAAAGCCCCAGCTCGCTGTGCGCTGTCCCCTTGATTTTGTATGACCGCGCGGTGGGAGTGCTGGTGGTGCACAGTCCCAAAGAGCGTACCTTCGATGAAGGCCACCTGGAACTGCTGCGCGTGCTCGCCAGCGAAGCGGGAATTGCCATCGAGAACGCCCGCCTGTTCACCGAGGAGCAGAAGAAATCCCGCCACCTTACGCTGATCAACAATGTTTCGGGCCACGCCATCACCACGTTGAATCCCGACGAGATGCTGGCGAAAATCGCGGTCGAGATCGAAAACAGCCTGGCCTACGAGCATATCGGCATTGCCATTCTCGACTACACCACCAAAGAGCTCATGATTCAGGCCGAAGCGGGCTCACGCAAGGACGCCCTCGGCCGTCGCATCGGTCTTTCGGAGGGGATGATCGGGCAGGTGGCGCGCACCGGACAAGTCGCCATGGTGCGCGAAGCCAGCGACTCGACTCCCAGGCTGGTCCTGCCAACTTCGGTTTCCTCCATCGGCCTGCCCGTAGTCTATGCAGAACAGTTGCTCGGCGTGCTCTACGTGGAATCCTCGCAAGCTTGCGATTATCCCGAGCAGGAAGTGCTGCTGCTGCGCACTCTGGCGGATCTTTTCGCCGGCGCGCTGCACAATGCGCTGACTTTCCAGAAAGCGCAGGAGCAGGCCATTACCGACGGCCTTACCGGCGTCAAAACACATCGATTCCTGATGGAAGCGCTTTCCGCGGAGTGGAAGCGCTCAACGCGCGCCAATCGTCCGTTTGCGCTGGTGTTGATGGATCTCGACCGCTTCAAGTTCGTGAACGATTTTTACGGGCACCTCGAAGGCGACGTGGTGTTGCAACGCGTCGGCCATATTCTTGAGCAGAATTGCCGGCGTTCCGACGTGGTTGCGCGGTACGGTGGCGATGAATTCGTGGTGCTCATGCCGGAAACAAGCGTCGAGCAGGCCCGGCAATTGGCGGGCAAGCTGCGCGCCTGGGTCGCCTCCGACCGGCTCCTGCGCGACAAGAACGTTACCGCAAGTTTCGGTATCGCCGGTTTCCCGGTGCACGGCTCAACTCCGCAGGAATTGATTCAGGTTGCCGACTCCTCCATGTACCTCTCGAAGCACCAGGGCGGCAATGCCGTCTCCAGCGCCGAACAAGGCGCACCCGACGATCGCAAGCGCTGGAAGAAGGATGTGCTCGAAGCGTACCTCGGTGTGACGCTGAAGAGGCTCTTTTCCACCGGTCCCGAGGCCTTCGAGGAAATTTATCGCCGGCTGGAGCAGTTCACGCGCTCGCTCAGCGAACAAGGTGGGGAAGCGGAAGACGGAGCTTTGCCGCCGGCTGTGGTCGAGACGGTAACCTCACTCGCGTTCGCCATCGACGCCAAGGACCAGTACACGCAGGGCCATTCGCAAAAAGTTTCCGCCTATGCGGTGATTCTTGCGCAAGCTCTCGGGCTTAACGACGCGGAAGTCGAGGAAATTCGGCTGGCCGCTCTGCTGCACGACATTGGCAAGGTCGGTATTCCCGAAGGAATCCTCAACAAATCCGGCCCGCTCGACGCCACCGAGTGGGAGACCATGAAAACCCATCCCGATCTCGGCTTCCAGATTCTCGAGACCCTTAAACCCATGCAGCGCATTCGGCAGATGGTGCGCCACCACCACGAATGCTACGACGGCTCTGGATATCCGCAGCGCTTGAAAGGTGAGGACATACCCTATGGCGCGCGCGTAATTTCCGTAGCCGATTCCTACGACACCATCACTTCGGCGCGGAGCTACAAGAAACCCCGCAGCGCGGAAGACGCTTTCACCGAGCTCGCACGCTGCGCCTCGAGCCAGTTTGATCCGGAAATTGTGGCCGTATTTATCGAGGCGATGAGAAAAGCCCCCGATCCCAAAGCCGTGGTCAAAATCAAGGAAACCCCGGTCCCCTCCACGCGGTAGGTCTTCTTATTTCAGTTCCCTCTGGCTCAAATCTAAGAAATGAAACCGAGAGTCCGTGCGGTGAAGTTCGAGAGGTTCGGGAAGATTGTCCCCGCCCTGCCCGAAGATTTATCCTCAAATTTCGGACGAGAGCGGGCTGGCGAGCTCTTCCAGGCTCGACCTCTCCGCCTTCACTCCGATTCCTAGCTCGATGGCCGCTGCCGCCAGCATCAGAGCGCCTGCTACCAGGTATCCATAGAACACTTTTTCCCGCGATCCCGAGCCGATCAACACGCCGAACAGCCACGGCGCCGCGATTCCTCCCGCCGCTGTACCCAGTGAGAAAAAGAAAGCGATCGCCAACGCCCGAATCTCCAGCGGAAAGATTTCACTCACGGTCAAATAGGCCGCGCTGGCAGCCGCCGATGCGAAAAAGAAAATGATCGTCCAGAGCAGCGTCTGCGAGTTGGCCGAAAGCATCCCGTGCGCGAAGGCCCATCCGGTAATGGTCAGCAATACCGCGGATATCGCGTATGTCGACGAAATCATTTCCCGCCGCCCCACGGTATCGAAGAACCGCCCCAGCAACAGCGGTCCCAGAAAATTCCCAATGGCAAAAGGAAGCAGATAAATTCCTGTGCGCCCTCCGGCACGCCGTAAAACCGCGTGAGAATCAGCGCGTAGGTAAAAAAGACAGCGTTGTACAGAAACGCCTGCGACATGATCAGCGACAAGCTGAGCACCGCCCGCGCGCGGTATTTCAGCAGCATCGTTTTGGCCACCACGCCGAATCCAAAACTTTTCCGCGGATGAATGGTCAACGGTTTCTGTGCGCGGTTCTGGCAGCTTTTCGTCAGTCGATTCTTCCACCCGCCGCTCGATCTCCTTCATCGCGCTCTCCGCGTCTTTCTCGTCGCCGTGCGTCATCAGCCAGCGCGGACTCTCGGGCACATGCCTTCGCAACAGCAGGATCAGCAGCCCAAGCAGCGCGCCGGTGGCAAAACCTAGCCTCCAACCGAGCTTCGGATTCAAAATGTGCGGATCAAGAATAATCAGAGTCGAAAGCGAGCCCAGGCCCGCTCCAAGCCAGTAACTTCCATTCACCATCAAATTCACGCGCCCGCGGAACGCTGCCGGAATCAACTCGTCGATCGCGGAACTGATGGCCGCGTACTCTCCTCCGATTCCCGATCCGGTGATGAAGCGAAATGCGGCAAACGACCAGAAATTCCACGAAAACGCGGTCAGCAACGTTCCCAGCAGATAAATCCCGAGCGTGAGGAAGAAAAGCTTTTTCCGGCCCCAGCGGTCCGTCAGGTATCCAAAGAGCAGCGAACCCAGCACCGCCCCGAGCAGGTATGCCGACGCAATCGAGCCAATTGCCGCCGGGCTGAAATTCATCACCTGCGGATCCTGAAGCACGCCGCTCACGGCGCCGCTCAGCGTGACCTCCAGTCCGTCCAGCGTCCAGGTGATGCCAAGGGCGATGACCACCAGCCAGTGGAATCCGCTCCATGGCAACCGGTCCAATCTTGCGGGGATGAGAGTTTCGAACGGGCGAGCTGAAAAGGATTGTTTCGCCAAAGCGGAGCCTCAGCGAGCCGGTGCTTCAATTATATCGGAAACGGACACGGCGCTAAGGCCCTTAGCGGTCCACACCTGTCGCTCCGTTTCCTTGATTCTACTGCTGCCCTCGACTAAACTATTGCTTCGTTCAGGTCCGCAATCGCGTCGATGTGCGACTTGAGAGCCGAAAATCGCGCACGGCTGCGACTGTTAGCTTCCGCGTCGTTTCGGTGCGACCATACCCTTGAGGTAGACTAAGCGGCTTTCAAGCGATCCGCTGACCGGAAATAGGAGAAGAGGCATTGCCGAAACGTACTTTTCAGCCCCATGTACGCCGTCGCCACAAGAAACACGGTTTTCGCTCACGCATGAAAACCCAAGGTGGTCGGAAGGTCCTTGCAGAACGCCGAAGAAAAGGCCGCCACAGCCTCACGCGAGTCTGAGAGAACAACGCTTGATTTTCCGCGCGCCTGCCGTCTGGTTCACCGCAAAGATTACGATGCGGTCTATCGCGAAGGGCGCCGGCGATCGAGTCGCGAGTTCACCGTTTTCGTCCGCCCCAATGGCCAGCACATCAGCCGCTTCGGTTGGAGCATCAAGAAGGCCCTGGGCACCGCTGTCCGGCGCAACCGCATCCGCCGCCGGATACGCGAAATCGTAAGGCTGCACCGACAGGAGATTCCGCCAGGATGGGACATTGTGATTCACCCGCGCAGTTCGGCCGCCACGGCGAACTTCTCGGCCATCAGCCGGGAACTGCTGGGCTTGATTCCTCGCGCCAAGTCTTGACGAGGAATCGCGCGAGCGACGCGGATCATTCCTTCGCAGCCTTGGTACTTCTGGTATTTCTCCAGTTCTACAAAATTGTTTTGTCGCCCTTCTTTGGCGGGGCCTGCAAGTACCATCCGTCTTGTTCGAACTATGCCCGTGAAGCCATCCAGGTCCACGGGGCCGCTCGCGGCACGGTTCTGGCGATAAAGCGCCTCGCGCGCTGCCGTCCGTTCAAACCGGGCGGATTCGACCCTGTTCCTTCCGTGGAAGAGCTGAGCCGCGAAAAACTGCGCCGGATTGAAGTGGAGCCGCTTCGATGAAAGAGATGTCAGACCAGGTTCGCGGCATTATTTTTGTCATCCTGGTCATGGCCGTCATTTTTGCCTGGTCTCATTTTTATACTCCGGCCCCGGTTCCTGCTCAGAAACAGGCTCAGACCTCGTCTCAAAAATCGACTTTGGCTCCCTCCCCGACCCCTGCGATCACCCCTGCAGCCTCGACCAGGGAGCAAGAATCGGTCGCCGCCGCCGCTGCTCCTCCCGTCGCAAAAGCTGCCGACGAAGTACCGATTGTCGTAGAAAGCGCGCTATATCGCGTGCAACTTTCCAATCGTGGAGCGGTGGTCAAGAGCTGGAAGCTGAAGAAGTACAACAACGATCAAAAGCCGCCTCAGCCTCTCGAGCTTGTCAATGAAGATGGATCCGCGCAGCTCGGCTGGCCGCTTTCCGTGGTTTTGTCGGACCCGCAACTGGAATCTCAGGCCAATTCAGCGTTGTATGAAGTTACGCCCTCCGAATGGGAACCTCACCGCTCCTTGTGAAATCACCTTTCATTGGAGCGATGGCCATCTCGAAATAACCAAGAAGCTGAATTTCACGCAGGACTATCAGATGTCTTTGGACGTCTCCGCCAGTCTTGACGGCAGGCCCATTCCGGTCGGCCTCGCCTGGCGTGGTGGTTTTGGCGACAAGTCTGTTTACAAAGCCTCGCAGAACGTCACTGTCTTCTACAAACAGAACGGCAAGCTCAACCTGCTGCAGTACAAAAAGCTAGGGGTTTCCGGCAATCAAAGCCAGCCCACCGAGCAGGCGGGGCCCATGGAGTTTCTGGGCATCGAGGATCAGTTCTTCACCGCGAGCTTTTTGCCCTCTTCCGGCAACCTCTCCTTGTGGGACTGGACGCAGGATCACAAAATCACCGTCGACAATAAGCCGGAAACCGAGCCGGAAGCCGAAATGGCTGCCGGAACTGCCTCCGCCGAGCCGTTGCAGTGCCGTCTTTACGTGGGTCCGAAGGACCTCGTCATTCTCGGCAGGCAGAAGCCGTCGCTCGAAGAACTCGTGAACTTCGGCTGGACGGGCGTCATTGCCAAGCCCTTGCTCTTCATCTTGCAATGGCTGCACCGCTATATTCCGAACTGGGGTTGGACGATCATCCTCCTCACCGTGATCATCAACTTTGCCTTGTTCCCCCTGAAGATGAAAAGTCAGCGCTCCATGCAGCGCATGGCCAAGGTGGGCCCGGAGATCCGCGCTATTCAGGATCGCTACAAGAAATATTCCATGAGCGACCCTCGCAAGCGCCAGATGAACGAAGAGGTCATGGCCATTTATCAGCGCGAGGGAATCAACCCGGTCGGTGGATGTTTGCCGATGTTGCCGCAACTCCCGATCTGGTGGGCGCTTTGGCGCGTTCTGAATGGCGCGATCGAATTGCGACATGCCCCTTGGCTTGGCTGGATTCACGATCTCTCGGCCAAGGATCCCTACTACATTCTTCCCGTGATCATGGCCATTCTCATGTATCTTTCTACCAAAATGACGCCGCAAACCACCGTCGATCCCTCTCAGCAGCGCATGATGTCATTCATGCCCTTGATGATGGCTGCATTCTTCTTCAATCTTTCGAGCGGCCTTAACTTGTATATGTTCACCAGCAACCTGATTGCAGTCGGCCAGCAGTATTATCTGAACCGCACGCAGCCGCTTCCCAAACCCAAGCCGAAGTTTAAAAAGAAAAACGAATGAGCGACGAGCGCACCCTCGACAGGTCTACGCCATCGGCGCAGTTCCGGCCCAACGAGCCACTTGATGTGGCGCGCACAACCGCCGAGCTGAAGCGATTTCTCGATCTCGCTTTGCGCGAAATGGGACTCGCGCTCGAATACGAGGTCTCTGCTCAGAATGGGCCGTCAGAAGATGCCGAATTGACCGTCTCATTCAAAGGTGAAGACGAGCCTCTGCTTCTCGAGCGCAATGCCGACTTATTGCTGGCCCTCGAATATGTTGCCCATCGCTGGCTGCGCTTGGAGCCGCGCATGCACGATCGCGTCCGCTTCGATTGTGGCGACTACCGCAACACGCGTCTCGATGAACTAAAACTTTCCGCGCGCGTGGCCGCGCAACGCGTTCGCGAAACTGGCCAGCCGTTTCGCTTTAATCCCATGGCTCCGCGCGATCGCCGCATCGTGCACTTGGAGTTGAACGGCGCCCAGGGCGTGCGAACGATCAGCGAAGGGTCGGGCGACCGCCGCCATCTGGTAATTTATCCCGCAGGAAAAAGCGACGGGTTTTCGCGGAAACGCGAGTTCCTTCCGCCAAACCGTTAGATCTCGCCGTTATAATTCGATTGTGTAGCCCTGTTTCCCTACGTTAATGCACTTCGTTTCACCGAGTGTATCCTGCATTCCCGCGGTTTCGTGGATATGTCCGCAGAACAGATACTCCGGCTTCGTTTTCTCAACCCATGCCCGAATCGCGGAACTGCCCGCGTGTTTGGCTGGCGCATACTCGTCGAGCTTCGTCTTCAGGGGCGGGCAATGCACCACCAGGTACAGCGGCTGTGCCGTCTTGAATTCGGACAGCGCGTTCGCGATTTCCTCTTCCGTATATTCGCCGGGCGTATTGAATGGCGTAATGTTGCTGTAGCCGAGTCCCGCCCAGCAGGTTTTCCCTTTATTTCCTTCCAGCATGCGCACCTGCCGGTGAAAATCGACAAAACCAAATTTTTCGCACAATGCCCGGGATTCATCATGGCTCTCATGGTTTCCCGGCAACACCCAAAGCTTTTCCCCGAGCGGCTTCAACACTTCTCCGCATTTTTCCAGCCCGCGGCTGAACGTGGCTAGATCGCCCACGTCGATATACAAATCGGCAGGTTGAGCGACGATTCGCTCAAGCGCGCGCAAATCCCCGTGTATATCGCTGAACAGCAGAATTTTCATTGCGTCTCGTTCTTCGGAGCCTTTGTTCGGGCTGGCTCCATTCGCCTCATCAGTTGCATGAACATTCCGTTCTGGAGCCATCCTTCTTCCACCACCGCTCCCTCATCGTTCATCACCACACGATAAGAGAAAGGTTGCGCCGTGCGCCGGTTGCCGTTCGTAAAACGATGCTCGCTGAAGTCCACGATATGGTAGCCATCGTCCGCGAAGTAATGGATCGTCGGAAAGCGTGCGAATGTCCAATATAGTTGCACTTCCGGCAGGGCGCGCGCCGTTTCGATGAACTGGTTCGGCGGAGAATCCGGCACAAAATAAAAAGCGGGGTGCTCCGCATTGCGCAAATCGAAGCGGGCCTCATACACCCCATCATTGGTGCGGATCGCATCGCCCCAATCCAGCAGTGACGGCGGCACCGGTAGCGCTCCCATGCGCACTACGTCGATGTGATTCTCAGTCGCAAAATTCTGAACCCGTCGGAGCGCGGCATGATGCGCCACGCCGCAGCATCCGACATAGAGAAGCGTCACCAATATGCCCGCTTGGCACCAGGCCGACCGCTTCAGCTGGAATCCCCACCCATTCGTGGCAGGCAGAAAAAACAAGCCGGCAAAAGTGGCACAGGCCAGTCCTACGATCCAAATGTGAAAAGGGTACCCAGCCACTAGGGCCACACCCCACACTACTAGGGCAGCCACGCTGAATAGCGCCCACATCGCCGCTGCTTTCTTGCGCGCTAAAGCTTTCTTGCGCCCGTCATAAACCCACGCCAGCACCTGCGGAAGCAACAGGCACGAGCTCAAAACGAAGTCGATGATAAACATCAAATCCCACGCCACGCGCTTTTGCGAAATCGGCGTCCACATGCGCGTCCCGAACGAGGTTGTCCCGTCGAGCAAAATATGGCTCGCAATGCCAACTCCATAAATCAGCGTAAGCATCGCCCACGACGGACATGGAATGCCACGCCGCTTCGTAAAATAGCGTGTCAGCCAGGCAAGAAGTGCCGCGAAGAAGGGCAGCGCGACGAAAGAGTGCGTGATTCCACGGTGATATTTCACGATCGCCAGCGGATCGCGCGAAACTGCTTCCGCGACGATGTCCACGTCCGGGAAAACCGCTCCCAGAGTCGCCGCAAACGTCGCCATGCGGCCTTCGCGCTCCGAGAAAATTCCTTTGCCCAGCAGCGCGCCGGTTATTCCATGTGTGATGGGATCCATCTAGGTTTTCAAAGAAAGAAGAGTGTACACGGAAGCGCGGTCAGATCACTTCGATTAGCGGCGAGCGTTTCGTAACCACTTCCCCAATGACTCGGGCGGGAATTTTTCTCTTTTCAAACTCACTCATCGTTCGATCCACACTTTCCGGCGCGATCGATGCCAGAAATCCGCCGGAGGTCTGCGGATCGAAAAAGAGCCCCTGAAATTCTTCCGCGACGTCGGCAGCGAACGCCACGCATCCTTCCAGGAATTGCCGGTTATTCGCCAATCCGCCGGAGAAATTCTTTCCGCGCGCAGCTTCGATTGCGCCCGGAAGGTATGCCACCACTGCATGATTCAGTATCATCGACACTCCGCTGCCAATGGCCATCTCTCTCGCGTGCCCCAGCAGCCCGAAGCCAGTCACATCCGTCACCGCATGTGCCGGTTTGTCGCCGTCGGACGAGTGATCCACTTCGTGCAACGCCGCCGCCGCCTCGCTGTTCAGGTGGGTCATCGAGCTTGTCGCCGCCTCAACCCATGCCTCGTTCGATTTTCCGTTCTTGTGCGCAGTGGCAATCATCCCTGTGCCGAGCGGCTTGGTCAGAATCAGCACATCGCCGGGTCTCGCGCCAACATTGCGCCACACTTTTTCAGGATGAATGAGCCCCGTGACGGCGTATCCGAATTTCAGCTCGTCGTCGCGGATGGAATGTCCGCCTACCACTGAGCAATTCGCTTCGCGCATCTTCTCGAATCCGCCGCGAAGAATATCCTCCAGGACCTCCGGATCGCCCGACGCCGGAAACGCGACGATTGTTAGAGCAGAAATAGGCCGTCCTCCCATCGCGTAGACATCGCTCAGCGCGTTCGCGGCCGCCACCTGGCCGAAGAGAAACGGATCGTCCACGATAGGTGTGAAAAAATCTACCGTCTGCACCAGCGCCAGCTCTGGCGCAACTCGATATATGGCGGCATCGTCGCTCGTCTCGTATCCGACGATCACATCCGGATCATCGCGGCGTGGCAGGCGCCTGAGCACAGCATCCAGAACGCTGGGGCTTAGCTTTGCTGCACAGCCTGCTGCTTTGGCGGTTGCTGTTAACCGGATTGCTTCTGGCAAGAATCACTCCGCAGAATCTGCGGGTGATTATAACTCCCGGGCGGCTCTTTTGGTGGCCGACTGGCTAGGCTTGCCCAATCGCAGACCGAACGGGAATGGAAATCGAACTGGTTGCTTCACTGGAGAGTAAAACGTGGCAGTTGCCGTCGAACGCCGCTTCGGGTTCGATAATCACGCAAGGTGAATGGATTTCCCCGCGCACAATCGCCTTTGCCTGGAGTTCCACCCGTGAGCTCGCGCGTATGGTGCCTTGAAATTTGCCCGAGATCATTACCTGATTGCCGAGTATCTCGCCTTCGACTTCGGCATGTTCTCCCAAAATCAGGACCTCGCGGGATACAAGGGTCCCCTTCATTTGCGAGTCGATGCGAAACATGCCCTTTGTTTCGAGCGTTCCTTCGAACTTGGCACCCGGCTCAAGAAAACCGGTCCATTCGGCTGCTTCGCCCTTGTGTTCCAGCCAGCCCCAAACCATCTGTGCCGCCCCCCAATGGCTTCAGCCTTATTCTCTCATAAACTGATCGTATAACCTGGCTAGATCACTATCATTGTAGTATTCGAAGCTTAAGTGCCCGCCACCGCTGGCCTTCTTCTGCAACAAAACCCGCGTGCCAAACCGTTTCTGCAACTCTTCTAGGGCTGCCTTGGCATTTGGTTCTTCCGTTTCAGCGCTGGCAATGGCTGGCTGTCGCGGCGTTCGGGCCGCCGATTTTTCGACTTGCCGGACCGTCATACCGCCGTTGGCAGCCTTCTTCGCTACTTCCGACCGAAGCTTGGAATCCGCAATCGCGAGTAAAGCGCGACCATGGCCGGCGCTCAACGATCCTTCTTCCAGGAGCTTTTGTATAGGCTCTTCGAGCTTAAGCAGACGCACGGCATTCGCAATCGTTGCTCTGTCTTTCCCAGTGCGCTCTGCCACTTGCTCTTGAGTGAGACGAAATTCGTCGGTTAATCGCTGGAAAGCGGCAGCTTGTTCGATCGGATTGAGATCCTCCCGTTGCAGGTTCTCGACGAGCGTCATCTCAACGGCCACGTCATCCGGGACGTCGCGAATTACGATGGGAACCTTCTGTAGCGCGGCGCGCTGGGCCGCGCGCCATCGTCGCTCCCCGGCGATCAGCTCGTAGCGATGGTTGACCCGACGCACCACCAATGGCTGCACAATTCCGCTGGACCGTATCGATTGCGCGAGTTCCTCCAGAGCCTGCTCGCGAAAATAGGTTCGCGGTTGGTAACGGCTCGGGTCGATCAGGTCAATATCGACCTGAAGGAGCCCGTCACTCGGCGCTGTTGTCGGTGCCAGGGCTGGTGCTACCGCTGCCCCCGCTGACGTCACCGCCGCTGGACGCTCCGGCTGCTGCGGCAGCTCCGATTCCGGCTCTCTGATGAGAGCGCTCAGTCCCCTGCCCAAAGCGTTTCTGGGCATTTGCAATTACCTCCTTGGCGAGCTGGATGTACGCCTCCGCTCCCTTGCTGTGTATGTCATAGAAAATTACGGGCATTCCGTGGCTCGGCGCCTCGGCGAGGCGCACATTCCTGGGAATAACGCTCTCAAACACCTGCGATCCGAAAAAGCTGCGAAGATCGGCGGCCACTTGCTTGGAAAGAGTCGTCCGGTCGTCGTACATCGTCAATAAAATGCCTTCGATCACCAGAGACGGATTGATCGTCCGGCGGAGCCTCATTAGGGTGTCGAGAAGCTCCGAAACTCCCTCCAGCGCTAGATATTCGCACTGAATTGGCACCAGCACGGAATCGCTGGCGGCCAATGCATTCAAGGTCAGTAGGTCCAGCGAAGGAGGGCAATCAATCAATATGTATTCGTATTTATCGCGAATTCCCTGAATCAGCGCTTTTAACTGGTATTCGCGGTTCTCCACCGAGACCAGCTCTACTGCGGCGCCCACCAAGTTTTTATCGGACGGAATTAGATCCAGACCATCTATCTGCGCGTCGATCAGGATCCGTTCGAGAGGCTCTTTCAGAATCAATGCCTGATATAAGGTTCGGCGAGCCGGGTCTTTCGGGAAGCCTAGAGCGCTGGTGGTGTTGCCCTGCGGGTCGCAATCAATGATGAGGGTCTTCTGCTCAGAAGCGGCTAGCGAAGCTCCCAGATTTACAGCCGTAGTGGTCTTTCCAACTCCGCCCTTCTGATTTGCAATGGATATAACGCGCGCCAAATATCACCTGGAAGTGCGTCGTGAATTTAGCAAACATATTTCATTGCTGGCAAGATGTTTCACGTGGAACAAAAATCGCCGATGTATTTTTTAGTGTTCCACGTGGAACACTCATAACATGACGCATATTTTCAGCCGGCTACTTCCGGATCGCACAGACCAGATATCTTCGCTCCGAAGCAGGAATCAATTGTGGCCCTGACCACTCCCACTCTGGATACTCTGACAGCAGCTTCTTCGAGTCTTCTAGGCCAATCCACAGCACAGCTCTACCGGCTGGCACCAGGACCCTGCTGGAAAACTTCATGAACTCACCAAACTGGCCCACGGCCCTGGAAGTCACATAGTCCAGCGGCCTTGAGCCAAACTCCTCCATTCGGCCTCTCGCGACTTCTACATTGCCGAGGTGCAGTTCCCGTACGACTTCAGCGAGGAACACAGACTTCTTCAAATTCGGCTCGAGCAACGTCACCCTTAGCTCTCGATTCGTGATAGCCAACGGTACGCCAGGAAATCCAGCACCCGATCCAACGTCGGCGAGCCGACCATCTCCGACAATCCCAGTAGTAAGCGCATAAAGGCTCTCTCCAAAATGAAACCGCAGGATCTCCACCGGGTCGGTCACTCTCGTCAGTGAAATCTGCTTGTTCCAGCGCAATAGAAGCGTTACGTAGTCCCGGATCAGACCACATTGTCTCGCCGTCGAAGTGAAACCGTACATATTCAGCGACTTAGTGATAAATGAGTCGGTCAGATTCATACACTATCTATATAGTTACATGCCTGCTGCCAAGAGCGACACCCTCAGATATTGACACGAACCGAAGCCTAGTCGTATCGTTCACTTCCGTGGTGCCCATCCGATCATGAAAATCCTCGTGGTAGGTAGCGGTGGTCGTGAGCACGCCATCGTCTGGAAACTCAAGCGAAGTCAGTCCGTTAAGCAAGTTTGGTGTGCTCCCGGAAACGGTGGTATCGAGCTGGACACCCCATGTCTGCCCCTGGATCTGAATGACCCGAACGCTGCCGCCGATTTAGCCGAAAGACTTGGTGTTGACCTCACGGTGATCGGTCCTGAACTCCCATTGGCCTTGGGAGCCGCCGACAAGCTTGAAAAGCGAGGGTTCGACGTCCTCGGGCCTTCCGCAGAGGGTGCGCAACTTGAAGGAAGCAAAGTCTTTGCGAAGCAGTTTATGGAGCGTCACGGGATACCCACCGCCGCGACTTACGCCATTTGCGATTCAACCGAGGCAGCTCTGGCGACGCTCGATAAAGTAAAATGGCCAGCCGTAATCAAGGCTGACGGACTTTGTGCCGGAAAGGGCGTTCTCGTCGCGACTTCCCGAGAAGAAGGTGCCGACTTTATTCGTCGTGCCATCGAACTGCGCGACTTTGGCGAGGCAGGAACTCGCCTTTTGATCGAAGAGGGGCTTCGCGGCGAAGAACTCTCGTACATTATTCTTACAGACGGCGACAATTTCATCCGCATGGCACCGGCGCGGGACCACAAGCGCGCCTATGATAACGACGCCGGGCCGAACACTGGCGGCATGGGCGCTTATTCGATCGACAGCCTTTTGCCCGCTGATCTGGAACAGCAAATCATCGAAACCGTCGTTCGACCTAGCTTAAGCGGCTTGCGCGAAGAGGGAATTCGTTACCGCGGATTCTTGTATTTCGGCCTCATGCTTACGGCGCAAGGCCCCAAAGTACTTGAATATAACTGCCGCCTCGGCGATCCGGAGACGCAGGCCATCCTGTTGCGCTCCGATTTTGATCTGGCCCAGGCTTGCCTTCTCGCCGCGACAGGAAGCTTAGCCGGGTTTGAAGCGAAGTGGCTCCCCGGAGCGAGCGCATGCGTGGTGCTCGCATCGGAAGGATATCCGGCGCAGCCCACTGTAGGGCGCGAAATCTCTGGTCTCAACACACCAGGTCTGGATACTGGCACCGTCGTATTTCACGCGGGAACTCGGCGCGCGGGAGATTCGCTCTATACCACCGGAGGCCGTGTCCTGGCCGTCGCTGGAAACGGGTCCGATCTGGAAGAAGCTTTGCGCCGTGTTTATGAGCGCATCGCGTCGATTCATATTGACGGTGCGTTTTATCGCCATGATATTGGCGCCGCAGCCAGAAAAGCGCACGCGGTGGCGCCCGCCTGATTTAAAATTCTCGAAGATCACATCAACAAAAATTGTGGAGAAATCATTGAGCACAAATAATCACGCCCGGCCGGCTTTGGTGGGAATTTTGATGGGTTCGGATTCCGATTATCCGGTGATGAGCGAAACCGGAAAGACCCTCGATAAGTTCGGCATCGGATATGAAATTGAAATCGTCTCGGCGCACCGAACTCCGGCGCGAGCCCATGAATATGCCACCACAGCCGTTTCCCGTGGACTCAAAGTTTTGATCGCCGCTGCCGGCGCTGCCGCCCACCTCGCCGGGGTCATCGCCGCCAACACCACCCTGCCGGTGATCGGCGTACCCATGGGATCGAGTTCCTTGAACGGTCTCGACGCGCTACTGGCCACCGTGCAGATGCCTGGCGGAATTCCCGTGGCAACCATGGCTATCGATAAAGCCGGCGCGGTTAACGCCGCGATCTTTGCGGCGGAAATTCTTGGCACGTCCGATCCGGAGATTGCCCACAAATTAGTCGCGCATAAGGAAGACCTGGCGAAATCAGTCGCGGACAAAAACGCCCGCCTGAAGCAGCAGCTCACGTCACAAAAATAGCTTTCTCATGCTCCCCCTCCGCCAGTTGTCGCATTCAAGAAGCGCTCTAGTGTTTTAGGAGGGAAGGTGCATCGGCGGGGCGTTCCTTTTGCTGTGGCTGTGCCTCGGCCGTTTGCGCTGGTGCGGCGTGCTCCGGTTCCGCTGGTGGTCGAAGAATCCACGCAAAGCCCTTCTCCATGCCTATTACTGACATGGTCTGCCGCGTGTCCGGCAGCGTCACTGCTGTGAGCGCCGCCCGAAGAAATTGGGTGGTATCCGCGGCGTAAAGCTTCGTGCTATCGGTTTGGATCTGGCTCGCTACCATGGCCATTTGCGGATCGGAGTTGCGAACCCGGTCGAGCCGTGGATCTTTCTGTTTCAGCAACTCCAGCAGCGACGGCGGTCTTTTCTGCGCCGGATAGTCAAACTCGACGATCGTCTTCGGCTGCCCTTTTTCCGGCGGCCAGAACTGCAGATAGCTCGGCCGCAAAACACGCGTTTCCCAGTAATCGCCCTTCTGCTGTTCCTGCTTCATCCCATAGCTGAGTTGCCACACCTCAGGCCCGTAGCCGCTGAGATAGTCCGCAATAATGAGCTGCGCGAATGGTTCGTCCTCACCCAGATTCACTCTGGACCGTAATCCCTTGGCCACCACGTTGAGCCGCTCTCCAAATCCTTGCCCGGTGGCTTCGATATCCGACGCTTGATCGCCGCCCTGCGTCGGCACCAGATGCGGAGCGGGAGCTGGCGCCGCCGCCGTGCGTGCCTTCAGATGCGGCAGTTCCTTATCGAGGTTCGCGATCTGCAATTGACTCGAAGGCGAAAACCAATCTACCGGCCCCAGAATGATTCCCACGCGCGAGCTATCCAATTCCACCGGAGCGGGCGGGCGCGTTCCCGCTTCAATCGGGTTCTCCACAGTGGCTATCAGGATCGCGTCTTTCACCACGGTGATCAGCACGCGGCCTGTGGCCAGGTTCACCGCCACTTCTTGACCCGCGGATGGAGGAGTCTCTTGCCCCAGCACCGGCAGAAGCAGCGCGGCACATACCGCTCCTGCGGCGAGCAGTCCCGCCATCGTAGTGAGGCGGAAGGAACATTTCATGGGTTTACCATACCATACCGGGCGCAACACGACGCGAATGTGCATCGCGCTTCCAACTTTAGTAAAATGCCTTCCTGCACTCAATTCATGCTAAATTTCGCCGCTTAGCGCGGCCTATTCAACGGAGAGGTTTTGAGATCCCCGAAGAACATTCATCACAACGGCAAACGGCTGTCCGATATCCTGGCGGCGCACGAAAAATTTATTCGCGGAGACGAAACCGGCACGCGCGCCGATTTGACCGGCGCGGATCTGTCAGGCGCCGGTTTGGAACGGGCCAATCTGGCTTACGTAAATTTTCATGATGCCAATCTGGAGGGAGCCGCCCTCAAGGAGGCGCGCCTTTCCTCCGCCGATCTTGGCAACGCCCGGCTTTGCGGCGCGGACCTGCGCAAAGCGGACCTGACCGAAGCCAATCTCGATGGTGCGGATTTGTCGAATGCGAAAGTAGGCGGAGCCGAACTCTTTCGCGCAAGTTTGCGTTCGGCGATTCTGCGGCACGCGGATTTCGGCGCCACGAATTTTCGCGATGCGGATGTGACCGGAGCCGATTTTAACGGCGCGAATATGAAAACGGCGATTCTACGTGAAACAAAACTCGACGGCGTCGACCTTTCCGGCGTGGATCTTTCGACCGCCCTGCTTCCTCGCGGCTACGCGCCTCCGGGGGGCGCGCGGCATTAGTGCCGCAAAGCTCCATGCCCAGTACACAGAAGCTCATGTCCAACTCCTGGATCGAAGTGAGTGATTACCGTATGCCGCTTGGCTGGACCCAGCCCGAGCAGGCAACTTCGTTGGCGCGAAACTATTGCGCAGCCTTGGAGCGTGGCGAGGTGCTCTATTTTCCGCAGCCGCCCTTTGATCTGCCTTCCGCCGACCGCGAATTCATGCTCGCTCATGAATGGTCCGAGCTACGCATGCACAAGAACGTCTCATACCGACCTGGCGACGATACTCTCCGCGGCGTTTCCGGGGATTCCGCCTCGGCCCAGCGCGTCCACGCCATTCTTCGGAAGTACAGCTCCGAAGTAATCGCGTTCCTTTCCAGATTTCTTGCGCCCTACGCCGGCAGATGGATCATCGACTTCGCCAGCTTCCGCCCTCTTGAAGAGGATGGCCGCGCGCTCCCGCTTCACAAGCGCAACGACCTTCTTCACGTGGACGCTTTTCCTAGCCGCCCCACGCGCGGCGGCCGCATTCTCCGTGTCTTCACCAATCTCAATTTGTCCAAACCGCGCGTGTGGGAGATTACCGGGCCATTTGGGTCTTTGGCGCAACAGTTTGCTGCCGACGCAGGACTCAATGCCATTGCCGCCAAGGATTCAGTTGTCGCCAGAACGATTCAAGACTGGGGCGCTAGGCTGGGCGTGCGCGGAATGGGCCGCACGCCATACGATGTTTTCATGCTGCGCTTTCACGATTACCTGAAAGAAAATTCAGCCTTCCAGCAGAGCTGCTCCAAAGTGCGCCTGGAATTTCCGCCCATGTCCACTTGGATCGTCTATACCGACGGCGTAGCCCACGCGGTCATGTCCGGCCAGTACGCCATGGAACAGACCTTCCTTATTCCCGCGGACGTGCTCGTCTCGCCGCAGGAAGCGCCATACAAGATCCTCGAAAATATTGCAGGGAAACCGCTGATTCAGTGAGTGTGACCGGCTCGCCGGGCGGCGCGCCTTTTCGCCCTGATCGCTTACTTCCCCGCGGAGAATTCCACCGATTCTCCGCCGAAGTCCACTGGATTGCGCGGCGTGCTTGTGCGCCGCCGCGTCTCGATTCGCAGCCGCTTTATTTTCTGATTGAGCGTCGAAAGCGGGATTTGAAATCGCTCAGCGGCTTCCGTCTGGTTCCAGTTTGTGCGCTCCAGCATGTCGACAATGATTCGCCGCTCCACTTCCTCCAGAATCGCAAACAACGAAGGTGTCGCCGAGCCTTTGCCTCCTTCGCCTCCCAAACCCGGCAGGAATTCGGAAAGTTGTACGCGTACGCCTTTGGCGATCTCCTTGCTCCTCACGCTGTCCGGCAGCAGGTCTGAGTCCATCGTCTCGTGCGTGGAAAGCACCACGCCACGCTCCACGGCATTCTCGAGTTCCCGCACGTTTCCGGGCCAGTCGTAATCCATCAACAACTTCATCGCCTCGTGCGTGAATCGTCGCTCCGGCTTGCCGTTCTCGCGGCAGAATTGCTCCAGAAATCGCGTCACCAGCAGCGGGATATCCTCTTTGCGCTCCCGCAACGGCGGCAACTGCAGCGAAATCACATTCAGCCTGTGAAACAAATCGTCGCGAAAGCGTCCTTCCGCCACGAGCTTCTTCAAGTCCTCGTTGGAAGCGGCCAGGATGCGCACATCCACTTTGATCGTCTCGGTGCCGCCCAGCCGCATGAACTCGCGCTCCTGAATCACGCGCAACAGCTTGGCTTGCGTCTCGGGGCTCACCGTCGATATTTCGTCGAAAAATATCGTGCCCTGGTCGGCTGCCTCGAACAGGCCCTTTTTTGAGGCAATGGCGCTTGTAAACGCGCCCTTCACGTGTCCGAAGAGCTGCGACTCCAGCAGGTCCGCTGGAATCGAGCCGCTGTTGATCGGAACAAATGGCTTGTCCGCGCGGGGCGACGCCGAGTGAATCGCTTTGGCAATCAGTTCTTTCCCCGTGCCGCTTTCGCCGTAAACCAACACCGTCGAGCGCGATGGCGCCACCTGTGTCACCAGGTCGAACACCCGCAGCATCTTCTCGCTTTTGCCTACAATATTCGGAAAGTTGTATCTTTGTTTGAGCGCGCGCTTCAGTTGCACGTTTTCTTCGCGCAGCCGCTTTCCCTCGATCGCCAGCGAAATTTGCGAAATCAGCTCGTCGTTCGACCACGGCTTGGTGATGTAATCCTGCGCCCCGTTTTTGAACGCGGCGCGCGCCATGTCGATCGATCCGAAAGCGGTGATGAGAATTACGGAGAGTGCTGGATCACGCCGCCGGATTTCCGGCAGCATCTCGATGCCGTTGCGGTCCGGCAGGCTCACGTCGAGCAGCATCAAATCGAACGGATGATCTTCGATCTGGCGAAGCCCGGCCTCGCCCGTTTCCGCGAGCGTAACGTCGAAGTTTTCCGAGGTGAGCAGGGCTTCCAGCCCTTCGCGGATTTCCGCTTCATCGTCTACAACGAGGATGGAACCTTTAGGCATGGACTGCTTTTCGGGCCACCGGGAACTCGAGCCGGAAAGACGTGCCTTTGCCGGGCGTCGACTTCACGTCCACTTTTCCAGCATGCTCTTTAATAATACCGTAGCTCACTGAAAGGCCCAGGCCGGTGCCCTTGCCAGTGGCTTTCGTGGTGAAAAAAGGATCGAAAATCCGGTGCAAATGTTCCGGCGCGATGCCGCTTCCCGTATCGGTCACTTCCACTTCCACCGATCCGTTATAAGCCGCGGTGCGCACTTCCAGCATCCCGCCGGCGGGCATGGCGTCTCGCGCGTTCAGGAAAAGATTCAGAAACACCTGCTGCAGGCGCGTCATCGATCCAAGCACCGGCGGAAGCTGCGGCGTGTAATTTTTTAGCACTGTCACGCGGTTGGCCTTGAACGGGTGTTGCACCAGCGTCAGCGTTTCTTCCAGCACGCTGTTCAAATTCACTTCCACCGTTTCCGCCGACCCGGTGCGCGAAAAATTCAGCAGATTGTTCACGATTTCGCTGGCCCGGAAAGTCTGCTTTACGATGCGTTCGATGGTCTTTTGTTTGGGATCGTCCGCCGGAATCTGTTTCGCCAGCATCTGAATGTAATTGGAAATCACCGCGAGCGGCGTGTTCACTTCGTGCGCTACGCCTGCTGCCAGCAGCCCGAGCGACGTGAGTTTCTCGTTCTGCAGCATCTGTTCTTCCATGCGCACGCGCTGCGTGATGTCATCGACCAAAATCAATCGCCCGATGTGCGCGCCATCCTTGCTCAGCAAGGGCGCCACCGACGCGTTTACTACCAGTTCTCGCCCTGTGCTCATCTTCAGCCGGAATTTATAGATGCCGGAAACATGATCCGCGTTCGCTCGGGCCGCGATCTCCACGGCTAAGTCGGCTGGCAGCACCTGTTCCAGTCTGTGCCCGAGCGCCTCGGTCCGCGGCAGTTCTAGTAATTCCTCGATCTGCGGATTCAGCGATTCGATGTGCTGTTCCAGGTCGGTCGTAATTACGCCGATTTTCAGCGATTCGATAATGTTTTCGCTGAAATCCTTCAATCGCTCCACCTGCATCGCCTTCTGCTCAAGCGATTGATAGAGTCGCGCATTTTCGATAGCAATCGCCAGGTAACCGGCGATCGTCGAAAGCAGTTCCAGGTCGTCGCTCGAGAGGTAATCGCCGTCGACGGTCTTGCCCAGCCCCAGGAACGCCACCGTGCGATCCCGGAACCGGCAGGCGATAAAATAGTTCAGCCCGAGTTCTTCGATTGTGTCCCGAACGCTCGGCGTTTCTACGCTGGCCGCTCTTGCCGACTCGAAAAAGAGGCACCCTTGTTCCAGGGCCGGGCGCGTGGGATCGAGAAAGCTAAGGTCCAGCCGCCTTTCGCTTCGCATCCCCATGGATCGCGACAATTCGAATTTCTCGCCGTTTTCCAGAAATACCGCCAACCGGTCCACGAGCAGAGTTTGCGAGATGCGGTCCAGCGCCGACTCCAGCAAATGGTCGAGCCGCACTTCATTGGTAAGCGCGCGCCCGAATTCTATCAACGTGCGCCGGTAATCGAGCCGGTCGCGATAAAAGAAATGGTCAAGCCGTGCCTGCACCCACTCGCGCAGGGGCTGAAACAGAAATGCCGCCACCACGATGGCGATCATGGCCCCGGCCGGGCCCGACGGCAGCGCGGCGTGCGAAAGCTCCCCGATCAGCGCAATCGCCGTGAAATACACCGCTACCACGCCGGCGGTCGCGAACGTGTACGCCAGGCCGCGCTTGAAGATGATATCCACATCCATCAGCCGGTAACGGATGATCGCGTACCCGAAGCAGAGCGGGATCATCACCAGCGAAAATACCGAAAGCTTCATCCAGGGCTCCGAAACCACCGGAGTCATCAGCCGCGGCAGCACGTACAGCACGAAAAACGGCGCGATTCCGCCGAAGGTTCCCCAGGTTACCCACTTCAACTGTTGCCGCAGCACGCCACTCGGCGCTCGCCGGTAGCTCGCCAGGAAAATCGCCGCTGCGAAAAGGAAGTAAATTCCCGCGTACAGCAACTCGATTGTCGCCAGGAAATCGCGGCTCGTGATCGACGGCAGAAAATCCAGCATGGCCGTGGCGATGAACACATGGAGTGCCAGCAACGCCGCCGGTACGCTGTAAACGCCTACCAATTTCAGCCACAGGCTCTTGCGCCGCTCCGGAAATACCAGCGCAAAGTGCACCAGCAACGCCGGCTGCAGCAACAGCGCCACGGCATTCGCCCAGTAGACGATCCAATCAAACGAATTCAGTTTTCCGCTGTAATGGAAGCTGTAGAGAACGTAGGAGACCAAGCAGAACACGTAGAAGTGAACGGCTCGCGGTGCGTTCCACCGTTTCACGAAGATGAACAGCCCGATGAATAGGTACAGCAGCGCGGTCACGCGCAGGTAGTTTTCAATCGAGGAGGGGTTTTCCGCCGGCTCTGTGATCACCGGCACATCCAGCGAAGTCCCGTTCCGCAGGATCCGGTAATGAACTTCCGACCACGGTCCCGAGCGCCAGATCACCCGCGTGACGTCGGTCGCTTTCTCGATGCGCACGCCCCGCACCGATTCAACGGAATCGCCTTGCCGAATACCGGCCCGGTCTGCGGGTGAGCCGGGAACCACATGCAGGGCCGTCACACCGGCTGGCTGAGACACGTCCACCCAGGTGACTCCGTCGTCTGGCTGGATGAATCGTGAACGCTGCTGGAAGTTCAACACTGAAAAAATTACCGCCGCCAGTGTGAGCAGGGCTAGAACTACGGCCCCCAGCCGCATTCGCAGAGACTTGTTCATCGAGGGAACTTTCCGCCCCGGAATTTCTTTAGATCCTTGCACGTTCACTTCCAGCAATTCATTAATTCCAATTATTGTAAGTCAATTGTCCTCAAAGAGATAGACATAGTGATTCCCAAGAGACGGGCTCGTAGTTCCCGTTTGTAATAGCCACTTCAGATTCCGGTAGAGGAAGGAATACAGAATCTAAAACTGGAGGCTCACGCCGCCGCGGAAATAGCGGTACGCGGAGACCAACACCACCTGCCCTCGGTTGGTGGAAACGGGCACGTAGCCCTGCGCCAGCAGGTTACCGGCATCCGCTTCCACGGCGATGCGGCCCGAAAGCAAGGCCGGAATCGGTTGCTTGATCTGCAGGCTGAGGTAGGGATCGATTCCATAGAACGACTCGCCGTAGGCGTCCAGCCGCGACACCGCCGGTCCGCTGATCCATTTGTAGGCGGCCGTTACGTTCGTTCCCAGATGGGGGATTTTCGTCGAAGTTCTTGTTGCCACGCTCTGGCGCGATTCCGTGGCAAGCTGCGAACGCAACGTCTTTTCACCGGATCCGGTTGCGATCGGAGCCAGCACGCCTCCGGCGGCGTAAATCAATCCTACGTCGGTGTTGTCGCCAAGCTTCTCGATGTAAGCGGCACGCACGCCCGTGGAACTGGAGTTCCCTCCATCGTACGCGAATGCCTGCGAGAAGTAGTCCTGCAGAAAATCAGCTCCATCCGCGGCTCCGCCCCGCCCTATCACTGCGGTGTGATTCGAAGAATCATGAAACACGGCCGCGCTCAAACGCCCGTTGCGCCCCACGAAGTGCTGCACCCCGAATTCCTCGTGCACATCGTCCTCGGTCAACGGTCTCCCATGCCTCAGCAGCACCGTTGGAAATCCATCGAGCGCGTTCAGCGCCGAATCCATTCCGGTAGACGTTCCGGAGTCGCGCCTGCCCCAGGGACGCGTTGCCACAATCGTCGAACTCTGCCAACCTCGCCCGAGGTTTACATCCATTTCCCCGCGCGGCCTGACCGCCGTCGAGGTTTGGTTCATCAGGCTCGCCACCAAAAGCTCACTGCCGTAACGCAGGGTTACCCGATCGCTTACTACCAGTTGCTCATCGTGGGACATGCGCAAGCCTCGGAACGTCAACCCGGACGGCCCGAGTTGCGACTGCCGCACCACCAGAGTCGTAACCGGCCCCACACCTACCTTGCCTGAAGGCAGCCATTCGCCCGCAAAGCTTGCGGCGCTCGCGCCTCTTTCCGAGCTGAACTGCCCGGCCATCAATAGCTGTGCGCTGCTCCCAAGTCCAACGTCGTACACAAACGCAGTTCCGGGTGAATCCGATAGCGCACCCACCGATCCGGGATGATCACCACCCGAAACCAGAACCAGTCGTCCGCGATCACCCGAATCCTGGACGGGGGGCGATTCGCTCGCTTGGCCCACCACCATCACTTGGGCATCTTGGTACTGCATCACCGAGCGCGTCGCTGCCGACGTGCGCAGCACCCAGGTCCAATCATCCTTCGCAACCTTTTGATTAGGCTGCTGCCGTAGCTTGCCGAATGAAGAAAACACCGACCCCAGCATGACTTCCAGAAGCGTCGTGCGCTGATCGCTGACTTTTATGTTCTGTTCCATTGCGGGAAGGAAGCCGGCCAGCGTCACCTTGACGGTGTATAGCCCTGCGGGAATCGAGGATGTGGAGAATCGCCCCCGCTCGTTCGTCAGTAATTCAATTTGCGATGTGTTGAAAAGTTGCTGGGAACTGATCAGCACCGTCGCGCCCATTTGGGCTGTGCCGTTCGGATCAAGTACCACGCCGGAGATATTCCCGGAATTTGGGGCTGCCCGCAGAGCGGGGGCAGAGAGAGATAAACAACACGCCAGGCCGAGTCCGATGATAGTTCGGAGATGCAAAAACTCCTCCGCTATTTCGCCTTCGCCGGTGAAGGATTAACCGTGAACTCCTCCGTCGGAGTGATTGTCTGTTTCGCGAGGTTATCGGTTACCGCTACTTCAATTTTGTACTTGCCGGGTGCCAGCGAACCCAGCGTAATCATGTTCTCCAGGGTTAGTTCCTCGCCGTGCTCCGGTAGCTTATCCGCAGGGATATCAAATTTCAACATCGGCGAATTGGTGGCACTGCTCTCGCCCATTTTGCTCACCCGATACTCTACAGAAGCATCCGCTTTGTGGGTCTTGTCGTCCACTTTCAGGTTGTAAACCTGTAAGAAAACGCCCATCGCATCGCTAGGTACAAAAGTCTTGTCCATCTTGGGGCGAACTTTCACGTCCCCTAGTACAAATTGCCCCAAGCCGATGTCCTTCATCGAAACGCGCTGAATCTGGTCCGCCAGTATCAGTGAGCTCGAGCTCAGTTGGTCGTCCTCGAACCGCGGAACCGCCAGCCGCGTGTTCACCACACCCACGTTTCCGTTGTTCACATCCTTCAGCACGATGTCCAGCCGGTACAGCCCGGGCCGCAGCGGTACCGCCTTTTGATAAATCGACGCGCCCGAAAGCGATTGCTGCAAAAGCGAAGCCGGCACGTCGGTGCGCATGGTGTCTTCGAATGTCTGCACGACGCGACCGCTCAGGCTGGTGACACGCGCGAACAGGTTCATCGTCGAAGTGTCCACGCCGTCCTTTTCCTGGAAACTCATCTGTTTCCGCGGCACTTGCACCGTGATCGGCACCAGCACCGTATCCGACGTAATGCGCATGAAGTCGAACCGGTAATCGAATTTCACCTGATCGCGCACCAGCCGGGAAGTGACCACGGCTTCGAGATCTTTGAACTTTACCGGCGGCGGCCTGAAAATATCGGCGTATTGCTGCAGACGCGTAAATTCTTCTTCGCTTTCAGGAGTCATCCCGCCGAGGGGCTGCGCGTCGTGCGTTCCATCGGTATTTTGAAATCGCTGCGTCTTGCTCGCCAATCCCATCGACTCTGCCATCGTCAAGCCGGCGCCCGGAACGTACAGCAGTGCGTCCTTCTCGCTCGGGTCCATGGTCAGGTGATATTCGCCCGTCGACGTCGGATCCACGAACTCCAGTTCAACGTTATTTCCCATTCCTTCGAGGTAGCGATACCGCCAATCTTCGAAGGGATAAGTTGACGTTTCGCCGCCGCCCTGGTCTGACGGGCCGTTCATACGTTCCGCCCGTCGGATGCGAGTCGATCTCGTCCGGCGGTCCCCACATGATGTAAATCCGTCCGCGATCCGTCTTCCAGCCCGGTATTCCCGAAGCAAAATGCTCGTTGGCGTACGCAATCCGGCGGTAGTGCTCTTCCTTATAGGTGTTTTCAGGCGAATCGGGATCGGGATTACGCCGCTGCCAGAACTGCTCGATGAACTGCTCCCGTTCCTCGTTGGTGGAAAGGTGCAAAAATGCGTTCTTTTCCTCAGGCGTGATGATGTAGACCACGTCTTCGTTCAGCCACTTTTTATATTGACTGTCTAACTCGCGTTCCAGGCTTCTTTGACTCTGTTTTTGCTGTTTTGCGGCCTTTTTCGTGTCTTGCTGCTGGTCTGGTGTTTCCTGTTGAGGAGTTCGTGTGAAGGCAATACCGGAGAACGCCAATACGGCGACTAATAGCGCCGCTTGAGAGAGTTTGCTAAAAGAACGGCCCACAATCACAGCCTTTTCCCCATTTGGCCTAAAATCTTACCCTGCCGCAATGTGCAGGTCAACGAGAGTTATCCACTCCACCCTGATCCACGGCCCCGCACTCTTTGACTCGCCTTGCTGTGGCAGGGTTGCCCACCGGTTCCCCACCAGCCGTCACTGTCAGCGTTCCTGTTTGCGCCCGCCACAATTCAAATCGCCACAAATTACCCAAACAAGCGGTAAAATTGATTGTTTCCAGTTATTACGGCCGACAGGACGCGGGTGTGCCGATTTTCGTGCTTGGTTGGCCCCCACCGCATCTAATTGAAGGAAATTTCCATCTGTTTTCGACGTAGTCCTGAGTAGCAGTGTAAGTTTCGGGAATTGGCAGGATACAGATCCAAGCTTGCTTCATGAAGACGTGGCAAAAAATCGCTATCGGCGCCTTGCTGGCTATCTTTGTTGCTGGTGGCGCGGCGTTCGCCATTCATCAGTGGACCAAGGACATCATCACCGTCCAGACCGGTTCCGTGGTGCGCCAGGACCTCACCTCGATCGTCACCGCCTCTGGCGAAATTCGCCCGAAAAACTACACCAACGTTTTGGGGGAAGGCATTGGCAAAATCACTGACATCGTCGTGAAGGAAGGCGACCGTGTCCGCAAGGGTGACGTCCTTCTTCACCTCGAAAACATTCAGCCTGGTGCCGATGTTCAGGCCCAGGCCGCTAACGTCGATGCTGCCGAGGCCGGCATGAAAGCTGCCGCCGCCAATTACGATTCAGGCGTTGCCACGCTCGCTCAACGCCAAGCCGATCTCGACAAAGCCAAGCTCGATTGGCAGCGCTCACAGGAGCTGTACAAGAATCAACTCATTGCCCGCCAGGAGTACGACGCATCAAAAGCTGTTTACGACGGCGCTGTTGCCGCCTTTAACGCCGCGCAGGCGCAGGTAGCCCAAACGCGCGCCGCCCGCGAGCAAACGCGCTCTACTTTGGACCAGGCCCGCGCGCAACTCACACATACCCGGGACGTGCTGCGCAAGACTACCTACACCGCTCCCATTGACGGCATCGTCAGCTACATTGACGTCCGCGTCGGCGAGAACGTCGTGCCCGGCATTCAAAATGCCCAGGGCAGTTTCCTCATGACCATCTCGGACATGAGTGTGGTCACCGCCGAAGTCAAAGTGGACGAAACAGACATCACCAATCTGCGCACCGGCCAGCCCGCCGACGTGACGATCGACGCCGTACCGGGAAAAACGTTCAAGGGGCACGTCACCGAAGTGGGTGAACTGGCCATCTTGCGCACCTCCGGGCAGGCGGCCATGACCGAAACCACTGCCAACACGCAAGAGGCCCGCGACTTCAAAGTTGTCGTCACGCTCGACAATCCGCCGCCCTCGCTGCGCCCCGGCCTTTCCACTACGGCTAAAATTCAAACGGCTCACAAGGCTGATGTTTTGAGCGTTCCCATCCAGGCGCTGGCTGTCCGCTCACAGAAGGCGCTGCAGGAAGCGCAGCAAGGTGATAGCGGCAACGTCACCCTGGCCGCGTCAAACAGCGACGCCAACGTGGGCAGCGCCAAGGCCGATATTCAGGGAGTTTTCGTCATCCGCAACAATCGCGCCGTTTTCGTTCCGGTGCAGACCGGCATCACTGGCGTCACCGATATCGAAGTCACCAGCGGCCTGCAGGAAGGCGATCAGATCGTTACGGGGAGTTACAAAGCTCTGCGCACGCTGCGCCCTGGCGGCAAAATCAAGGTGGACAACTCGCCGCCCAAGCGCGACGACTCTTCACCGTCGTAGATTCTCTATCGCTTTGTTGGAAACCGCTTTGCTGGAAACACCGATCGCGGAGATTAATTGGATGGCTGTGGCACTCGACTCGATGAATTTTCGACAGGATCTGGTGGATGCCGGCATCGTCATCCAGACGCAGGATCTGTGGAAGACCTATGAGATGGGCGCTGAAGAAGTGCACGCGCTCCGCGGCGTGAACCTCGATATTCGGAAGAACGAATACGTCGCCATCATGGGTCCGTCGGGATCGGGCAAATCCACGTTGATGAATCTCATCGGCTGTCTCGACTCGCCGAGCAAGGGCGATTACTGGTTGGCGGGCCGGCTGGTCAGCCAGCTAAACGATGACGAGCTGGCGCACATCCGTAACAAGGAAATCGGATTCGTCTTTCAGACTTTCAATCTGCTGCCGCGTGCGACAGCGCTGCACAATGTGGAACTGCCGCTCATCTACAACGGAACGCCCGCCAATGAGCGCCTTGCGCGCGCCAAAGAAGTTCTGGCTCAGGTGGATTTAACCGAGCGCATGATGCACAAGCCCAATGAGCTTTCGGGCGGTCAGCGCCAGCGCGTGGCCATCGCGCGCGCTCTTGTGAATCATCCTTCCATCGTGCTCGCCGATGAGCCGACTGGAAATCTCGATTCGGCCACCGGCGACGAAATCATGGCGCTGTTTGCGCGCCTGCACGACCAAGGCAACACCATCATCGTCGTCACCCACGAGCCGGATATCGCGCTGCACGCCCATCGCGTGATTCGGTTGCGGGACGGCAAAATCGAAAAAGATGAGCGCACCCGCGAAGTGGCTGTTCCGCACCTCTAATCCGATTCTCAGCCGAAAACGTTTCGCAAGAGAAACAGCATGTTCGCCGGGCGCTCAGCAAGCCGGCGCATGAACCACGGAAACCAGAACGACCCATAGGAAACCAGCACGTTCACACGATACCCTTCCTTCGCCAGCCGGAGTTGTTCCTCGCGCTGGATGCCGTAAAGCATGGCGAATTCAAGCTGGCTTTTCTGAATTCCCTGCCCGGCGGCCCACTCGCTGATTCGCGCGATCAATTTCAAATCGTGCGTCGCAAGTGCCGCGCGCACTCCCGCCCTCCGTGCCTCCGGACTCAGGAGCCTCTGCGCCAGGTGAAAGAAATTTTCGTCCACATCCGATTTTTGCGGATAGGCGATTTCAGACGGCTCATTGTACGCGCCCTTCACCAATCGCACAGCGCCGCCCATGGCAATCAACGCGTCGAGGTCTTTCTCTGTGCGGTACAGGTAAGCCTGCACGCATACTCCCACGTTCGGATATTGCCTTCGCGCGCGCGTAAAAATCTCCAGCGTGTAATCGACATAAGGACTGTGCTCCATGTCGATCCAGATGACCTTTTGCGGAGGGGCGCTTCCCGCGCGCAGGCATTCGATCAACTCCACAAGGTTTGTGTAACAGAATTCGCGGTCCGCATCGAGGCCAAGCTGCGTAAGCTTCACCGAGATTTCCGATGGCAACCGCGCCGTGCGAATGCGATCGATCACATCGAGATACTGTTTCGTTACCGCTTCGGCTTCGGCGCGGTCGGTGACATTTTCTCCGAGATGGGTCAGCAGCGTGTCGATGTGCTGGCTGGACAGGCGCTGGGCTGCGCCAATGGCATCCTCCAGGTTCTCGCCCGGAAGAAATCGTTCCACCGTCCGCCGGACAAACGGATGCCGCGGCGCGCGCTCGCGCAACCAGGCATTTTCGGAGGCCTTCAGCAACGCGTTTCGCATGAGGTTCATAGTCAGTGGGCTAGTTTGAGGAAGTGAGCGCTTTCACGTAGCGATAGTAGAACTCAACTGCGTCGTAATAGGAAGTCACGCCGACACGCTCATCCCGTCCATGGGCGCGCACGTCGCCAAACTCGATGGCAATTCCGGAAACGCCGTACGTCGGAATCCCGGCGGCGTTGGTGAAAACGCCATCGGACGCGCCTGTGGCCATCGTCGGAACCACCGGAGCGCCAGGCCACATGTCGTGCGCGATTTTCTCGAGGGGCTTCATCACATCCGGGCGAAGCGTTACCGGCGGCGCGTCGTGGCGCTCCGGCACGGAATCCATTACTTCACCCGCATCGGAGACGTATCGCACTTTGATTTCGGGGTCGTCCAGAATCTTGATCAATTCCTCGCGGATTGCCTCTCGCGTGTGCCCCGGCCCGTTTCCAGGAAGGATGCGGCAGTTCACAATCGCGCGCGCCGATTCCGGCAGCGCGTTGTTCGCATGGCCCGCATCGAGACGCGTGGCCACGCAGGTCGTGCGCATCGTCGCGTTGTACAAAGGGTCGTTCGAAAGCCGCGCGATGGCGTCTTCGCTCGGCGGGTTTTTCAGGATGGCTTTCATGTCCGCGGCGACTTGCGGCGTGGCCGTCGACGCGGAACGTTCGAAGTAAGCGCGCGTGACGGGGTTCAATTCGAACGGAAATTTCTGCCGCTCCAGGCGGTTCAGCCCATCAGTCAGATGATAAATAGCGTTATCCGGCACGGGCAGCGAACTGTGGCCGCCCGGATTTTTCGTTTCGAGCTGGAAATCGGCATAGAGCTTTTCCGTGGCGTCCACGGTCATGATGGCGGGCTTGCCGTCGCGCGTGTAGATGCCTCCTCCGTCGGCATTGAGCGCGAACTCCGCATCGATCAAATCGCGATGTTTCTTCAGCAGCCAGTCCACCCCATTTGATTTCCCGCCTTCTTCATCCGCAGTCAGCGCCAGAATCAGGTCGCGATCGGGCCGGTAATTCTCCTTTTTCAGGCGAATCAGCGTGGTAACCATAATCGCGTCGCCGCTTTTCATGTCCTGGGTGCCACGGCCGTAGAAAAAGCCGCCATTCTCGTTGAATTCGAACGGGTCCATGGACCAGTCTTCGTGCCGCGCTTCGACCACGTCCAGATGTCCCATAAGAAGGATGGGTTTTTTTGTGCCGGAGCCGCGGAGGCGCGCTACCAGATTGCCTTTGCGGTCGTTCGGGCCCAGCACTTGTACGTCGCTCGCCGCAAATCCGGCGTTGCGCAGCCGCTCGGCCATCGCGTTTGCGGCCACCGTGGTGCTGCCCACCGAATCCGTGGTGTTGATTTCAATGAGCTGCTTGAAAATGTCCCGCGAGAGCTGCCTGGTGGAGTCATCCAGTTGTGCGAAGGCTTGGCGGGCGAGTCCGAGGGCGAGAATAAGAACGAGCGCTGCGCCGAGGGCAGGCCGAAGGCGGAAATTTGGGCTCCGAAAAACAGCGATTCGGTGACGATTAGGGAGAGTCTCAGTCTTTTCTTTTCTATGACTTAGGCGCGACTTATCTCGGCAGGGACTGACGATTAGAATAGGGCGATTCGGGGGCTGGCTTTGTTGTTGAGGCGACCAATATGGGGCCGGGAACGAACCCTCCGGGTGCGGAGCGGAATCCTTGTTTCCGCCAAAGCCGCCCCGTCGTCTCTTGATCATGACTCCTTCCGTACACCGTCACCGCTGACCAGAATGCATACTCTCGGACGCGAATGCAAACGGTAGTTGCCGTTGGTAAGCGCGGGCTAGGAGTCTCTGATTTCTCCTTTGCTTTCAGTGAGTGGCGCATGCCCAAAACGGGAATAAAGTTACGGGTTTTCCAGATTTCGAGGAGGGCCCATCCATGGGCTCCGCGGGACGGCTGGTTTCATGGGCCGGCCGGTGTAGAATGCCGCGGACCAATGCGCGGACAGCGCGGTGGTGACGCGATGAGGGAACTGGGCATGATTTCGAGGAGAAGATTTGTGGGGTCGCTCGCCGCCATAGGCGTCGGACAGTTGCTGCCGCTCAGCGCAGCATGGCCCCAGAGCGGTGCGCCAGCCAGCGACAGCGCGGGGATGGCTGGACGCGTCATCGATGTGCATCACCACCTGATGCCGCCGAAATATCTGGAAGTGGCGCGCGAGGCCATCCTGAAAGTCAGCGCGTTTCCTCAAGTGGTGGATTGGACGATTGCGCGGTCGCTCGAAGAGATGGACAAGAATGGCGTGCGCACAGCCATTGTTTCGATTTCGACGCCGGGGATCATGTTCGGCGGAAGGGAAGAAAGCCGGCGGCTGGCGCGGGAATGCAATGAATACGCGGCGAAGATGGTTAGCGACTATCCAGGGCGATTCGGATTTTTCGCGGCAGTCCCGTTGCCCGATCAGGATGGCAGTTTGAAAGAGATCGAATATGCGCTGGACACGCTGCACGCGGATGGAATCGGATTGCTCAGCAATTACGACGGAAAGTATTTGGGCGATCCGGCATTCGCGCCGGTTTTCGATGAGCTGCAGCGGCGAAAAGCGGTGGCCTACACGCATCCCACTTTTTTGAGTTGCTGCCTGAACGTGGTGCCGGGAGTGCATGTCTCGACCGAAGAATTTGCATTCGACACCACGCGGGCAATTTCCGGGCTGCTCTACAGCGGGACGCTTTCCCGCTGCCCGGATGTGAAATTCATCTTCTCGCATGGAGGCGGGACATTCCCCTTCCTTGCCGGACGCATTGGCGCGGCTTCAGGCCGGGCCGGCTCGCTGATCCCGCATGGAGCCGATTATGAATTCAAGAAATTACATTTCGATACGGCCAGCGTGACCAACGCGCCGGCAATGGCCGCGATGCTGAAACTGGTTCCAGTTTCGCAAGTCATGTTCGGGACGGACTACCCGTGGCGGCCGACGGAGCCATCGCTGCGGGAGTTGAGAAATCTGGGGTTGGGTGAAGCGGACTTGAAGGCCATCGAGCGAGAAAGCGCCTTGAAATTGTTCCCACGGCTAAGCGTGTAGCTGTCGTTACGGACTTCAGCGGAGGAAAGTATGCAGAAAGCAGCAAGCATCACGCGCCGGGGATTTTTGTCAGGCTCGGGTCTGGCACTGACCGCGATGTTGGGAGCGACTGAACCAGCGGCTGCACAGAGTGTGGCAGGCGGTAGCAAGGCGGATGCCACCGAAGCAACGGCCAGCCTGATCTGGGACCTCGTCGCAGCCAATCGCATCCTCGCCGACCAGGATGTGCTGGACGGATACGGGCATGTGAGCGTGCGAAGCGAACGCGACCCCATGCGTTATCTGCTGGCGCGATCGATGGCGCCCGAGATCACCACCGCGGACGACATCATGGAATACGATCTGGACAGCAATCCGATCGACGGCCGCGGCCGCGCGATGCACTCGGAAAGATTTATTCACGGCGAAATTTATAAGGTGCGGCCTGAGGTTCAGTCGGTGGTGCATTTTCACGCGCCGCCGGTGGTGCTGATGAGCGTGAGCGGCGAGACGCTGCGTCCGATTTACCACATGGCGGGCTTCATCGGAGATGGAGCGCCGCTGTTCGACATTCGTAAAGCGTCGGGAAAAATGACCAACATGCTGATTTCGGACGGAGCGTTGGGACGAGCGCTGGCACAGTCCCTCGGAAATAAGCCGGTGGCGTTGATGCGCGGGCACGGCGCGGTGGTGGTGGGCGAATCTTTGCAGCAGGCGGTGGGCCGCAGCGTTTACGTGAAGGTGAACGCGGAGATGCAGGTACAGGCTCTCGGCAAGAAGATAGAATTCCTGGAGCCGGAAGAAGCGCGACTCGCGGGAATCATGAGCGATTCCTTCCCGAAGGATTGGGAGCTATGGAAAGAAAAGGCCATGAAGCGATAAGGTCGCCCAGGTCCAGCTGCGTTGCTTCGTCAGCTCTTTGTTCCGCTTCCGATGCCGAGATATTTGTACTGGCCCTTCCTGGTGAGTTCGCGCAGATAATTCACGAGTTCCCAACGTTGCGTTTCGGACAGGCGATCCTGCCAGGAAGGCATGGGCGCGCGGCCGGTGGTCATCTTCCAGTAGAGTTCGCCGTCGGTAGCTTTTTTCATCATTTGTGCGTCAGTGAAATTGGCGGGTTTTTGGGGCAGTGATCCCGCAGCCGGGCCGTTGCTCGCGCCCGTCTTGCCGTGGCAGATGACGCAATTTTGCTGGAACAGGTGCTCGGCGTCGGTCATGCCGGAAGGCGATGGCTTCACCGGGTTTTTTGTCTCGGAAGCCGACACGGGCGCCACCCACGGTTGTTTTACCTGTTGAGCGGAAATGCGACTTGAACCAAGCGCGGCCAGCAGGATTCCAATTCCAAGGATCGCAAGCTGGCCGTAAAGGTCATTCGGCTTTCGAGACTTGCTCAGGATTGCCATGTCCTCAACTCCTTTAATTAATGTTGGTTAACGGTTATGTCTGTGGCCTAGCCGTCTTACTTTTTGTGCGTCTCTAATCTGCTGGACTACGGGCGGATTTGCTGTGATGCGGGTCACGTTCGCTAGTGAGGATATTGGCATGATCTGAAGGAGCAATAAAGGCGAAACCAGCGCTCGCCAGGGAAGGTCCGGTTTTAACGGAACATTCATATTGGGGGCCGGTGATTTGAGTACAATCCGGGCTTCATGGCAAGCCAGAACATGCAAATCCTGAGTTCTACGGGTGCGCGAGAGGGCCAAAAGGTCCTGCGGCTCAAAGGCCCGCTGAATATTCACACAATTTTTGAGTTCCAAACTGCGGTTCGCTCTGAAACATCCCCAATGCTGATTGTCGATTTCAGCGAAGTGCCTTTCATCGACTCGAGCGGGTTGGGCGCTCTTGTCGGCGCCAACCTGGCGATGCAGAAGACCAATCGAAAGCTGGCGCTGGCGGCCATGAACCCGCAAGTAAAAGCATTGCTGGATATGACCAACGTAGGGCAGTACTTCACGGCATATCCAACGCTGGAAGCCGCCGAAGCCGCATCTGCCTGAAACCGTTTCGGCTCGAATAGCTTTCCCCTCCTCTTTAACTAATCGGCAAAATTCCGAACGCAATCATTCAACCTTAGTGCCGCGAAGCGCATTTCCGGGCCGAGTGCCTTGTCGTGAACACGCAATCCTTTCTGGAGGGTGCCACGGCGCTTGGCGAGTCCCGGATGCGCTAGAATGAAAGCCATCCGTAATGGAATCCCATTCCCAAGGAACGGTAAAGATTGCCGGAGGAAAGCTGTTTGGCCGGCTGGCGTTTTCCTTCCTGGTGATCTGCGCGATCGCGTTTGGCGCGGCGGTGGGATTGTTGTTTGTCTATACGAGCGATCTGCCGGAAGTGCACGCGCTGGAAGATTATCACCCGGATGTCGTGACCGAGTTGTATGCCGATGACGGCCAGCCGATTGGAAACTTCGCCATTCAGCGGCGGATTTTGCTGACCTACGGGCAGATTCCCAAAGTTCTCAAAGACGCAATCCTCACCACGGAAGACCAGCACTTCGAAGAGCACTGGGGCGTGGACTTCCCCCGCGTGCTGCAAGCCGCGTGGCACGACATGGCTCACCATCGCATCGCTGAGGGCGCCAGCACTTTAACGATGCAACTGGCCGGCGGATTGTTCCTGAACCGTTCGGACCGAAGCTTTCACCGCAAAATTGAAGAGACCATGCTGGCGTTGCAGATCGAGCGGCATTACACCAAAGAACAGATTTTCACGATGTACTGCAACCAGATCTATCTGGGCTCCGGAACTTACGGGTTCGAGGCGGCATCGGAATTTTACTTTGGAGTGCCTGTCGGAAAAGTGACGCTGTCGCAGGCGGCGACCCTGGCGGCAATCATCCGCGGGCCAATCTATTCGCCGACGGCACATCCGGAGCGGGCGCTGGCGCGAAGGAATCTGGTACTGGATTTGATGTTGCGGGACGGGAAGATCACCAAAGAGCAATTTGCAAGCGCGAGGAAGGAAGGCCTGGGGCTACACATTTCCGGATCGCGAAACGACCTGGCTCCGTATTTCGTGGAGGATATCCGGCAGTATCTCGAACACACCTACGGAACAGCAGCCGTGCATGAGCAGGGGCTGCGTGTGTACACCACGCTGAATGTGCAGGCGCAGAAGGCGGCGGACAAGGCGCTGCGTGACGGACTGCACTCCTACGACCGCAGGCACGGCTGGCGAGGCGAGCTGCCGAATATTCTGAGCGACCACCTCGGCACGATCGATAGCTACCAGAATGAAGATTGGCGCGGAGCAATTGAAAAGGGTGATTACGTCACCGGATTGGTCACGTCGGTGGCGCCGACGTACGCGATGGTGAAGATCGGCGCGCTGCGAGCGATGTTGACGCCCGCGGATTTCGCCTGGACGGGCCACAAGGTGCCATCGGAGCTGGTGAAGCCTGGCGATCTGGTGCAAGTCTCGATCAAAGAGATCAAGGGAACGACGGCCGAAGTGCAACTGGAGCAAGATCCGGCGGCGCAGGCAGCGCTGGTGGCGATCGACAACGCGAGCGGCGAAATCAAGGCCATGGTTGGCGGGTACGATTTCGGCGATTCGAAATTCAATCGCGCGACGCAGGCCATGCGGCAGACGGGAAGTTCGTTCAAGGTTTACGTATACGCGGAAGCGCTGGAGCAGGGAATGACGCCATTCGATACGGTGGTGGATGCGCCCGTGTCGTTCCGCAGCGGCGGGCAGATTTACGCACCGCACAACTACGACGAAAAATTCGAGGGCCGCATCACGCTGCGCAGGGCGCTGGCGGACTCACGCAACGTGCCGGCGGTGCGGTTGCTCGACAAAGTGGGAATCGAGCACGTGATCGACCTGGCGCGGAAGTTCGGGATCAAGAGCCCGCTGCCGCCATACTTGCCGCTGGCGCTGGGCGCGGCGGATTTGACGCTGATGGAGCATACGTCGGCATTCACCGTGTTTCCGGACGATGGGATTCACATCGAGCCGCATTACATCCGAAAAGTGACTTCTTACGATGGGTCGGTGCTGGAAGAGCCGCGTCCGGAAGTGACCGACGTGATCCCGCCGGACGTGGCGCGAACCATGGTCGCAATGCTCGAGGAAGTGGTGCAGTTCGGGACCGGAGTAAGGGCGAAACAGTTGGGGAGGCCATCGGGCGGGAAGACCGGCACGACGAACGATTTTACCGACGCGTGGTATATCGGGTTCACACCGCGATTGACGGCGGGCGTGTGGGTGGGCAACGACGACAAGAGAATTTCGCTCGGGAAAAAAGAAACGGGCGCGCAAGCGGCGCTGCCAATCTGGCTGGAATTCATGCAGGGAGCGACGGCGGGCACTCCGGTGCAGGCGTTCCCCAATGTGGTTCCGCTTGAGCAAATGGCCGGCGGACGCGAACTGCAGGTCGACACCCCTGATACCGCGCCGCCTGCGGATGCCGCAGAACAAGGATTGACCCAGACGAAGACCGGCGAGGAATCGGGCGTGCCGGCGCGCAAACCAGGGCAAAAAGGCGGGACTGCGCAACCGGTAAAGCCCGTGGCGCCCGCGCCGCAGAAGATATCGGCGCCTGCGCCTGCTACCGGTGAGCGACGCGATACTGCGCAAGTGCACTGAGACTTATGTGGTTGCTCACCGGGATTTCCGAAAAGGGTCCCAACCGTACGGCACGAGTGGCTTCGCACGGCCGCTGGGATCCACTAGCACGATTTGCTTCTCCGAAGTGATCACGCCGATTTCTGCCAGTTGCTTGAAGCCGGGAGCGTTTCTTAGCCGGGCACGTTTCGCTGGCGGAACTGTGAATAGAAGCTCGTAATCGTCGCCGCCGTGCAGGGCCATCTGAAGAGGATTCAGGTTCAGGCGCGCGAGTGCCGGAGAAATTGGAACCCGGACGCAGGGGATGCAGGCGGCATCGAGGCGGGCGCCAACGCGGCTTGCGCGGCAGAGACGCGCTAGATCGGTGGAGAGGCCGTCGGAAATATCCATCATCGATGAGGCGATGCGGTGACCAGCGAGCCAGGAACCGAGTTCGAGGCGAATTTGGGGATAAAGGTGAGGTTGGACCAGGTGGCGATATCGCGTGGATCTTCCGGCTTTGCGCCGCAGAAGTTCGAGTCCCAATTGAGCCCCACCAAGACTACCGCTGACGTAGATGCGATCGCCCGGGCGAGCGCCGGAACGAGTAACGGCGAGGTTCTGCCCGATGGCGCCCAGCACGGTAATGCTGATCGAGACGACTGGAAATTGAGTCGTGTCACCGCCCGCCAGGCGGAGGCCGAGTTCGCGGGCAGCGCGGGCCATGCCGCGGAGAAAGTTGTCGAGCCAGCGGCCCGTTCGGCTGGTGGGCAGGGCAAGGGTCAGAAAGAAGAAGCGGGGTGAGGCGCCCATAGCGGCGAGGTCGCTTGTGGCGCGGGCCAGGGATTTGTAGCCGACCGAATCAGGAGGAGTGGTCTTCGGCAGAAAATGGACCCCTTCGAGGAAAGCGTCGCAGGTTGAGACCCAGTCCATTTTGCGGACAGTGCGAAAAACGGCGGCATCGTCCCCAATACCGAGAAGCAGGCCCTGCTTTCGCGCCTTCAGATGCGGCAGGCGCCCCTCGGACGGAACGGCAGCGGCAATTTTCCTGATCAGTTTGTCTTCGCTGTACAACTTCTGTCCTTTCGTTCAGTTGCCGCCGGACATGAGTTTCGGGTAAGATTTTAGAAGGCCGGCACTCCAGGCTGGGATTATAGAGGGACTGGAAAGAAGAAGGCGAGGCTGGAGCGCCTACGGAAATTGGTAGAAGGGGTTGACGAACGGTTCGGTGGTGGCTAGAATTCGTTGCGTTTCGAACCAAGGCTCCCGGTTCAAACTGAAGTACGCGAAGTTCATAGATTCGGCTAGCTGCGAAGCGGATTCCCGCAGAGATCATCGGCCGAAAAGTTTCAAGCGGAACAAAATGCGATGAAGGGAAAATCATACACCTTTTTCATTGCCTCAAGCGCCTCCGGTGGCATGCGCCGGGTGCGGGTGCCGTTCTACGTGGTGCATCTGCTGACTGCACTTGTAGTGGTCGGCGGCATAACTGTGGTGGCGGCCACGAGTTCTTATTCGCGGATGCTTTGGAAGGCGGCGAACTATAATTCGCTGCGGCGAGATCAGGACCACCTCAAGCAGCAATACGTGCAGCTTCAGACTCAGGTAAAGGACACGAATCAGCGGCTATCCTCTCTGCAATCGCTGGCCGGTGAGGTTGCGGTGGCTTACGGCTTCACGCGGCTTCGCGAGAACCCATTCGGAATGGGCGACGCGGGCGCCCAACCGGAAGAGGAGTTCCAGGAATCGCTCGATCAATACAGCTATTTGGAACAGAACGTGGCCATGGTGGGTATGCCCGCCAGTGGTTTGCGGCTTCTGCCTGCGGCACAATTTACCAGCTTGGGAATCGCTCCGACACTATGGCCGGTGGTGGGAGAAATTACCGGACACTTTGGCGAGCGGCTGGACCCGTTCAGTGGTGAGGGCGCGTTCCATGCCGGACTGGATATTGCTTCGCATTTTGGAGACATCATCCGCGCGACGGCAGACGGGGTTGTAACCATCGCGGACGCTGGCCGCAGCGGATACGGACGGCTCATAGTGATCGACCACGGGTTTGGCGTGAGCACCTGGTACGGGCACCTTTCCGCTTTCAAAACGCAGGTAGGCGCGCACGTGAAAGCTGGGGACATCATCGGCCTCGAAGGCCAGAGCGGGCGGTCTACGGGTCCGCACCTTCACTACGAAGTACGTATCTACAACACGCCGGTAAATCCCTGGCGCTACCTCAAGAATATCGATCCGGCAGCCGCATCCCGCGTAGCAAGCAACAATACCTCTCACGCGGCAGCGGACTAAGCTCCCTTTATTGAGCTCTCTTCCTGATTCGGATTTTCCTGCATGCGAATCGCGGGCGACGGACGAGTGTAGCTATTTCGCCGTCGAGAAGTCGCTGACGATGGTATAGAGGAACTCGATGCCCTTGCGGAACGAATCCACCGGAATGCGCTCGTCGTCGGAGTGCATTCGCGCGCGATCCTCTTCGGTGATTGGAAAAGGCAACATTCCGTAAGCTTGCACGCTGCGCAGGCGCAGCGGAATCGAGTCCGTGGCGCTCGTGGACATATCGGGCACCACCGCCGCTCCAGGAAATTGCTGCTTTGCAACCTCCGAAATGGTGTTGTAAAGCTCGGAGGTCGTCGAGGACGAAGGCGCCGCTTCCCCCGCGTTGGGTTGAATTTCCAGGCGAACTTCGGGATCGTTGATCAGATTTTGCAGCTTAGCCACCAGCGGACTGGCCATATTTCCCGGTAACAGACGAATATTGAAGACGCCGTGGGCTTCGGGCGGAATCACGTTCTGGCGGATGCCAGCCTGCAGCATGGTGGGAACGATGGTGTCGCGGAGCATGGCGTTCCACACCGGATTCGCATCCGAAATGTAGCGCGCCGCATGATCGCCTCGATCGGCCGTATCGAGCGCGCGCATCCACTTGCTGGTGTCCTCGTCTTCGATGGGCGCGAGTCCCGAAAAATAGGCGCGCGTGACCGAATTAAACTGCACCGGCGTTTCGTAGGCGGAGATCTTGGCCATGGCTGCAACGAGGTGCGCCACGGGATTGTCCTTGCGCGGAACGGAAGCGTGGCCCGAAGTACCCTTGGCGATCACGTCGAGATTCACGGCAGTTTTCTCGCTGGTCTGAATGCCGACAAACTGGACCTTGCCATCTTTTACGCTGACCCCGCCGTTTTCATTGAGGGCGAAGCCGCAGGCGATCTTGTCCCAGTGTTTGTCGACCGCGAATTTCATACCGGTCTCGCCGCCGTTTTCCTCGTCCCCTTCGGCGAGAAAAATTACGTCGCGATTCAGGCGTGCTCCGGAGCGTTTCAGAGCGATCATCACGGCGAGGTCGGCGATGGTCATGGACTTGTCGTCAATCGCGCCGCGTCCGTAAATATAGTTATCTTTTGCCACGCCACCGAACGGGTCGACCGTCCATTTGCTTTTATCGACGCCCACTACGTCCAGGTGGCCCATGAGCAAAAGCGCTTTCGACGGATCAGGGGTGGCGCTGGCGGAAAGGCGCGCGACCAGGAATCCGCGCCCAGGAGTGCTCTCAAAAATCTCCGAGTGAATCCCTTCCTTATCGAGAATCCCGGCTATGTATTTGGCCGCCACCAGCTCATTTCCTGGCGGGTTCGTGGTGTTGATGCGGATCAATTGCTGCAGCCAGGTGATCGCGTCACTCTCGAGCTGGGACAAATCCTGAGCGCCGCTGGGCGAGGCGGAAGCGGCAGGCATCGCCTGTGGCGGCACGCTTTGGGCCTGCACGGCGCCGGGCGCAAAAAGACCCGCGACGAGGGTGAGGAACAGAATTTGCCTGGCTAAACGTGCCATCCTTTTGGCCTCCGCGGGAATCTCAAGTAGGTCGCCCCGCTCTGATTTTCATACTATCATGTCGCTGCGGGCGCTCCCGGACCGGCGCTGCCAGCCGGTTTTCAGGGCTGCAAGTAACGGTCAGGACACTGGCTGGTTGCCGAGCCAAGTGAGGATTCCATGCTGAAGAATATGTGGCTGCGCGCCATCGTTCTGGGTTTTCTGGTTACTCTTCTAGGTGTACCGCCGCAGTCGCTCACCTATGCGCGCCAAAACGAAGGCCCCCAATCGGCTCCTCCGGAACAATCGCCCGCACCTCCCAAAACCCCGAGCGGACAACAACAGCAGCCGGCGTCGCAGGCGCCAGCGCCCCCGCCGCCGCAAAGTTCCATCTCCGTGGAATCGAACCTGGTCAACGTGGACGTGGTGGTGACCGATCAGGACGGCGACGTGCTCACCGGACTGAACAAGAACAATTTCCGGATCAGCGACGACGGCCAACCTCAACAGATCACCAATTTCGCGCCGAGCGAAGCGCCTATCACCATGGTGATTCTGATGGAATTCAGCCGGCGGTTCGGCGGGTATTTTGGTTATAAGGCGAAGGAATGGTCGTACCCTTTGCTGAACGCTTTGACGGCGAAGGATTGGGTCGCTTTGAAAACGTTTTCGATGCGCACGCACGTGGAGGTCGACTTCACGCAGAACAAGAACGAAGTGGGACAAGCCATCGCGTCGCTCTTTTTTCCTGATTTCAGCGAGGCGAATCTTTTTGATGCGACGCTTGAAACCCTCGATCAGCTACGCGACGTGAAGGGAAAGAAGTCGATTCTGATTCTCGCGACGGGTTTCGACACCTTCAGCAAGCACAATCTCGATCAGACTTTGAAAACCGTGAAGGAATCAGACGTCCCGATTTTCTGCGTCGGAATAGGGGAAGACCTCGATCTGTACAGTCCCCAGGGGGCCGGCGTCGGGTACCTTCAGGCGAAAAACCAGCTCACCACTTTTGCCAACTTGACCGGCGGCTACGCCTGGTTCCCGCGTTTCGAAGGCGAAATGCCCGACATCTTCAATTCAGTGGCTGGATACCTGCGCAGCCAATACACGCTGGGATTTAATCCAACAACGGCTCAGGACGGGAAATTTCACAAGCTGAAAGTGGATGCGGTTGACGATCAAGGTAATCCACTCACCGTGAACGACAAAAAAGGCAAAAAGAAGAAAACCATCGTTCATGCGCGCCAGGGATACATGGCCGTCGCGGCTTCTGCCATGAATTAGAGCACATCGATCGGATTTGGGATCAGATCTCCGTCTCGGCCCGCGGCGCTTCAATAACCGCGGGAGAGATCGACGAGGTTCAGCAATTCACTTCCCGCAAACCAGCGCTTCAAATTCTCCGAGATCAATTCTTCTTCGCGGTCCCAGGTATTTTCGGTTGCGCCGCTCACGTGCGGCGTGATGAAACAGTTTTCCAGTTTCCAAAGCGGGCTTTCGGGAGGCAGCGGCTCCTTCACCGTGACATCGAGCGCCGCGCCGGCAATTTTGTTCGCCTGCAACGCGGCGATCAAGGCAGGCTCATCGATCAGCGTGCCACGGGCAATATTGATGAGATAGGCCGATCGCCTCATCAACTCGAGTTCTTTAGTGCCAATCATATTGCGGGTTTCTGGTGTATCTGGCGCGGCGATCACTACGAAGTCGGCCTGGGGCAGCGCCTGGTGCAATTGCTCGATGCCGAAGGCCCGATCCGCGAGATCGGCGTCGGCACGGCCGGAATGCGTCACCGCCCAAATGCGCATGTCGAGCGGGCGCACCAGCCGCGCTGTTTCGCGGCCGATGGCGCCGAAGCCAATGAAAAGCAGCACCTGGCCACGCAACTCGCGCGGCCGCACCGGTGCATTCCAGAGATCGCTGGTAGCCCACGTGCCCCGCTGCTGATAGCGCAGGCAATCGGGAAAGCGTCGCGCCAGCGCCACCACCATGCCGAGGATATGCTGCGCGATCGGCACGCAGTGAACCGAGGAGGCATTGGTTACGATCACGCCGCGTTCGCGCAATTCAGGATAGAGAAAATGCCTAACGCCAGCTGATACGGCCTGAATCCACTTCAGTTTTGGCGAACGCGCGAGAAGCTCGGGACCCAACGCATAGCCCATAAAAATGTCCGCGTCGGTGAGCTCCCGCCCCATGTCGTTGGGATCGGTCAAATGCGCGACGTGCATTTCCGGAAACCGTGCACGGATGCGTTGCGCCGCGTCCGCCGGAGGCTTCCACAGCGGAATATCGCTGTTGAGGCACAGCACAAACTTGGTTTCCGAAGGAGAGGTGCGGATCGGTTGGGGCATATTTATGTTCCCGTGGTCTATTTTTGGAGTTCGCGCAAATCGTGGCCAGTCATTTCGCCCGGTTCAGCAAGGCCGAGGACGCCCAGCAATGTGGGAGCCACGTCTCGCAACGATCCGTTGGGTTTCAGCCGAAGCTTGTCGTCTTCCGTGAGAACGATGAAAGGAACCGGGTTGGTGGTGTGATACGTGTGTGGGCCGCCGGTTACTGGATCGATCATGGTTTCCGCGTTGCCATGGTCGGCGGTGATGATCCAGGCGCCGCCGCGCGGCCGCAAGCACTGAAAGATGCGCCCGAGACATTCGTCGACCGTTTCAACCGCCTTGATCGTGGGTTCGAGCTGACCAGAATGCCCAACCATGTCGGCGTTGGCGAAATTCATGATGATGGCGTCGAAATCGCCCTTTTCGATGGCGTGAATCACCGTATCGGCAACTCCGGCAGCGGACATCTCAGGCTTCAAATCGTAGGTGGGAACTTTCGGCGACGGCACCAGCGTGCGCTCTTCGCCGGGAAAGGGCTTTTCGACGCCGCCGTTGAAGAAATAGGTGACGTGCGCGTATTTCTCGGTTTCAGCGACGCGCAGGTTCTTGTATTCACGTTCGGCGAACACGTTGGCAAGAATGTGTTCGAGCTTCACCGGCGCGAGGATGTAGCGGAGCCAGGGCCAGGTTTTGTCGTATTGGGTCATGGCGACGTACACGAGATTCGTCGGGCGGGCGGGATCTAAAAACTTGTCGAAGCCAGGCCGCTCAAGCGCCAACGTTATCTGGCGGGCGCGGTCAGCGCGGAAATTGAAGAAAACCACGGCATCGTCATCGCGGATCAAGCCGATTGGTGCGGCGGGCTTTCCGGGTGCGGCTTCCGTGGTGATGGTGACCGGGACGATGAATTCGTCGGTTACGCCCTTTTCGTAGCTGGCGCGAACGGCGGCGGCTGGATCGCTGGCTCTGACTTCTGTGTCCCCGTGAACCATCGCGCGATAGGCTTTTTCGACGCGCTCCCAGCGATTGTCGCGATCCATCGCATAATAGCGGCCACTCACGCTGGCGATCTGTCCAATACCCAGTTCGCGCATTTTTTGCTGAAGTTGGGAAATAAAGTCGATTCCGCTGTGAGGGGGCGTGTCGCGGCCGTCCATAAAACAATGAACGAACACTTTCTCCACCTTGTTCTGCTTGGCCATTTGCAGCAGCGCGAACAGGTGCTGAATATGCGAGTGTACGCCGCCATCGCTGAGCAGCCCGATCAGGTGAAGTTGGCGCACGCGGCCGCGTTCCATGGCCTCGAGCAGGAGCGGTTGGCGAAAAATTTCACCGCTTGAGATCAACTGATCGACGCGAGTGATGTCCATCTGAACGATTCGGCCGGCGCCCATGTTCATGTGGCCCACTTCGCTGTTGCCCATCTGGCCTTCGGGTAGGCCGACGAAAGGGCCGGAGGTATGAATCAGCGTGTTGGGAAAATCTTTCAGCAGGCGATCGTAATGGGGCTTGCGCGCGAGTGCGATGGCGTTGCCTTTCGTTTCGGCGCGGTATCCCCAGCCGTCGAGAACGGTCAGGACGATAGGTTTGGGTCGTTTGGCCACATCCACTCCTTCTTTTAAATGAAGAGCGATTTCCGGTTCTTCACGTTCCGCCGAGATACCGAAGCATTGCGTCAGCGATGGATCAGGATACACAAAGAATTCCCATGGTCCCAGCGCCAAGCGGAAGAAATGTTTCAGGGGTGGTGCACGCAATTACGATTCGAAATCGCGATCGGTGCTTGTCGCTGTCTTGTGCACGCGCGGGAACTTGACTTGTGTGTCGAGGCTTGTATGATTATGCAGAATTATGCATAATCAAGCATAAGGGGAACATGGCGTTACAGAAAAGATTTCGGCAGGGACAAATCTTGAAGCTGCTCTCGGGCCAGCCGGTGGCGAGCCAGGACGAATTGCGCCGCCAGCTCGGGCACTTGGGTGTGCGCGTGACGCAGGCGACTTTATCGCGCGATCTGCGGGAGCTGCGGCTGGTAAAGACGGTTCAGGGTTACAAACCGTTGGCAGCGGCCACGGAAGAAGTGTCTCCGTTGCCGGCACTGGCGCGAGCATTGAAGGAATTCTTGCTGGATATTCGTCCCGCGCAAAACATGCTGGTGCTGAAAACGCCGCCGAGTGGCGCGCAACCGCTAGCCGCGGCGGTCGATAGCGAGCGCTGGAAAGAAGTGGCCGGCACGCTGGCTGGAGACGACACGGTTCTGGTGATCACTACATCACGCGGCGCGTGCAAGACGATCCAGAAGCGGATCGAGGAAATGCTCCGATGAGCGACAAGGGCAAGATTGCCGTTATCGGGGCGACCGGCTACGCGGGATTCGAGCTGGCCAAGCTGCTGCTGCGGCATCCGAACACCGGCACGCCGACATTTTTTCTGCGCGAGGGCCGCGCGGATGTGCGCTGCCTGACGGAGCTTTTCCCGCAGCTGCGCGGCTGGGGCGAGGCGCCCTGCCGACCCTTGTCAGTGGAAGCGGTTGCGAACAGCGGAGCGGAAGTGGTGTTTCTTTCGACCCCCCACGAAGCATCGCTGGAGCTCGTGCCGGACCTCCTCAAGGCGAATCCTTCGCTGCGAATCGTGGATTTGAGTGGCGCGTACCGGTTTCGTGACGGGGAAACATTCGCGAAGTGGTACAAGCTGCCCGCCCCCGATGCCGATACCTTGGCGGAAGCTGTTTACGGATTGCCGGAACTCTACGCCGATAAGTTGCCGGGCGCGCGAATTGTCGCGAACCCAGGCTGCTATCCCACTTCGGTGATTTTGGGCCTGAAGCCGCTGGTCGAATCCGGATGGATTGACGTGGCGCGCGGAATTATTTGCGATTGCAAGTCGGGCGTTACCGGCGCAGGCAAAGAGCCCAAGCGCGAAACGCAGTTCGTGGAAGTGAACGAAAATTTTCGTGCCTACAACTTGTTCAAGCATCGCCACACGCCGGAAGTGGCGGATCATCTTGGCTTGAAGCTGACGGAATTTGTTTTCACGACGCACTTGCTTCCGGTGGATCGAGGAATTCTCTCGACGCTGTACGTCGGGCTGAAACCAGCGCGCAAAGCGGACGAAATTGAAGCGCTGTACCGCCAGTTTTATGCGGGGCGTCCTATGGTTCGGGTTCTTGCGCCGGGGAATCTACCGGAGGTGCAACATGTGGCGCACACGAATTTTTGCGATATCGGGTTCGCGCTCGACGCTTCGGGCGAGCGTTTGATCGTGGTGGCGTGCCTCGACAATCTGGGCAAGGGTGCGGCAGGGCAAGCAGTGCAAAATCTGAACGGGATGTATGGATATCCCGAAACGGCAGGGTTGATATGAGACTTGTGGTCAAGATTGCAGGCGCACTGCTGGAAAAAGACGAGCACGTTCAGGCTATCGCGAGGCAGATCGCGGAAGTGGCGCGCGCGGGGCACGAAGTGCTGGTCATCCACGGTGGAGGGAAGATTTTCACGGCAACGCTGGCGCGCATGGGCATCACCAGCCGCTTTGTGAATGGATTGCGCGTCACCGATCGCGAGACGCGCGATGCTGCAATCATGGTGTTCGCCGGATTGCTAAATAAAAAGGTAGCGGGCGCCATTTCGCTGGCGGGGCAGCCGGCGGTAGGCATTAGCGCGAGCGATGCCGCGTGCTTGTTGGCCGAACCGATGCAGGTGGATGAGCGCGAAGGCGGCCTGGGATTTGTCGGTTATCTCACCGAAGTGAATGTGGAGTTCCTCAATTCGCTCTGGCGCGCGGGGCTGGTTCCCGTGGCCTCCTGCATGGGACTCGGCGCGGATGGCGAGCTTTACAACATCAATGCCGATCATATGGCTGCAGCGGCGGCGGAGTTTATTGAGGCGGACCGGCTCATCTTTCTAACGGATGTGGCGGGCGTGCTCGATGGGGACAAGGTTCTGCGCGCGGTGAAAGGAACCGAAATAGAAGATTTGATCCGGCAGCACAAAGTTTCCGGTGGAATGATTCTGAAATTGGAGGCTGCCAAGCGCGCACTGGCTGGCGGAGTTTCCGAAGTGCGCATCGTCGGCGGAACGCAGCGGCGCGCTTTGCTGAACGCGGTGAGCGGAACGCGCAGCCTGGGCACGCGCGTGTTTCCGATTGTGCGCTTCCGGGGCCGGGCCAAAGCGGCGCACGGCGCAGCGGACTAAAATGGCAAAAAAGAAACAAAGCGCCGGAAAGCGTTTGTCCCCCGCGAGGATTGTGTCTGATAGCTCGCGCTATCTGATGAACACCTACAAGCGGCCGCCCGTGGTGTTTACGCATGGGCGCGGCGTGCGTCTCTACGATTCGCAGGGGCGCGAATATCTCGATTTTCTGGCGGGCATCGCTGTAAATGCGCTGGGCTACTCGCATCCGCGTATCGTGCGCGTGATTCGCCGCGAAGCGGGACGCGCCACGCACATCTCGAACCTGTTTCACAATCCTTATCAAGCCCCGCTCGCGAAGAAGTTGGTGGAATGGTCGGGACTCGATCGCGTGTTCTTCAGCAACAGCGGATCGGAGGCGGTGGAAGGTGCGCTGAAACTGGCGCGGGCGTACGCGCATGCAAAAACGGCCATTTCGGGAGCGCCTGCGAAAACGAAAATCCTGGCGATGGAAAATTCGTTTCACGGCCGCACGTTTGGCGCGCTCTCGATCACGCATACGCCGAAATATCGAATCCCGTTCGAGCCGCTGGTACCGGGCGTGGAATTCGTTCGCGTAAACGATATTGGCGACCTCGAGGAGAAATTCGACGAAACGGTCTGCGCCGTGGTCATCGAGCCGCTGCAAGGCGAGGGTGGTATTTTCCCGATCAGCGAGGAATTCTGGCGGAAGGCACGCTTGCTGGCCACGCAAAACGACGCCGCATTGATCGCGGACGAGATTCAAACCGGCCTGGGACGCACCGGCCGCTGCTTTGCTTATCAGAAGTTCGGCGAGGATGCGCTTCCTGACATCGTGACGATCGCTAAGCCCTTGGCTGGCGGATTGCCTCTGGGCGCTTTTCTGGCCAACGAAAAATTCGCATCGGCATTTTCTCCGGGGATGCACGGCTCGACCTTTGGCGGCGGACCGCTGGCGTGCGCCGCGGCTCTCGAATTTCTAACGATCGTCGAAGAAGACGATCTTCTTGCAAACGTGCGCGAACGAGGCGCGGAACTTCGCGCGGGGCTGGAAAAGCTTGCCGGGCGCTTCGATTTCATCCGCGAAGTTCGCGGCGAAGGATTGATCCTGGGCATCGATCTTTCGATTGAAGGCGCGCCTTTCGTGCAGGAAGCGTTGCATCGCAGCATGCTCATCAATTGCACGCACGACCATATCCTGCGCCTGCTTCCACCATTTATTATCCGCCGCGCCGATGTCGTCGAGTTTCTGCGCAGATTCGAAACGGTGCTGGCCACAGCGCAGAAATCCGCGAAGAAAGCAAAGCCTGCGGTACAGTCCGTCGCCCCATCACCAGCCCGGCACAAGCGTCTGGCCGCGGCCGTAGCGAGGTAATCCAAACATGAACGCAATCAGCCCGTCGCTATCGTTGTCGAATGATTTGCTCACCGGGATGGAATGGAATCCGTCCCAGTTGCGCGATTTCTACCATTTGGCCGCGGAGATCAAATCGCGGCCGGAAAGGTATCGCACCGCGCTCGCGGGCAAATTTCTGGCGTTGATATTCGAGAAGCCATCGTTGCGCACGCGTGTGACCTTCGAAGTTGGCGTCGCCAGCCTGGGTGGCACGGCGGTGTTTCTCGACCACACGCTCACGCATCTCGGAGAGCGCGAATCGGTGCGGGACATCGCCAAGAATCTCGAACGCTGGGTGCACGGGATCGTGGCGCGCGTGTTTGCGCAGGAGTCGCTCGAGGATTTCGCCAGTAATGCCAACATTCCGGTGATCAACGCGCTTTCGGACAAATACCACCCCTGCCAGGCCCTTGCCGATTTCTTCACATTAGAGGAACGCTACGGTAATCTGCGCGGGTTCAAATTCGCGTATGTCGGAGACGGCAACAACATGTGCCATTCGCTGCTTTCGATTGGCGCGCGAGTGGGTGCGCATGTTCGCGTGGCCACACCGGCAGGATACGAACCGGATGCGGCAGTGGTAGCGGAAGCGAAGCGTGTAGCGCGCGAGACACGCGGCAAAATTGAAATTCTGCACTCGCCGCAGGACGCTGTTGCCGGTGTGCAAGCTGTCTACACCGATGTGTGGGCCAGCATGGGCCAGGAAGAGGAATCGGCCAAGCGCGAAGCCGATTTCAAAGGTTACCAGGTAAATGAAGAGCTTTTCTCGCATGCCGCGGCTGATGCGGTGTTCATGCACTGCCTGCCGGCGCATCGTGGCCTGGAAGTGAGCGCAGGAGTCATCGACTCACCTCGCTCGGTCGTATACGATCAGGCGGAAAATCGCCTGCACGTGCAAAAAGCGGTTCTGCACAGTTTGCTGACTTAATTCAAGGAGAACGAATTGGCAAAGAAAGTTGTTCTGGCGTATTCCGGAGGGCTGGACACCTCCATCATCATTCCGTGGCTCAAGGAAAATTACGGCGGATGCGAAGTGATCGCCATGATTGGCGACCTCGGGCAGCGCGAGGATCTAGAAGCGGCGCGGAAGAAAGCGCTCGCTACGGGCGCGAGTGCGGCGTACATCGAGGACTTGCGCGAGGAATTCATCACCGAGTACGTGTGGCCCACGCTGCGCGCCGGCGCGGTATACGAGCATAAATATCTGCTGGGCACTTCGTTCGCGCGGCCCATTCTGGCGAAGCGCCAGGTGGAATTGGCAAAAAAAGTCGGCGCGGATGCGCTGGCGCATGGCTGCACCGGCAAGGGCAACGACCAGGTGCGTTTCGAACTGGCGGCGAAAGCGCTGGGTCCGGAGCTAGCCATCATCGCGCCGTGGCGCGAATGGAATATCGTTTCGCGCGAGGAAGCCATTGCCTACGCGCAGGCGCATAACGTGCCGGTGGACCAGACCAAGAAAAATATCTACAGCCGGGATCGCAACATCTGGCACCTGAGCCACGAAGGCGGCGTGCTGGAAGATCCTGCGAATGCACCGGAAGAGTCGATGTGGCAGTGGATCGTCTCGCCGGAGAAAGCGCCGGACAAGCCAACGACCGTCGAGATTGGTTTCGAGGGCGGCACACCGGTTTCGGTGAACGGGAAAAATCTCAAGCCTATCGCACTCATCGAAGAGCTGAACGAAATTGCCGCAGCGAATGGCGTGGGCCGCATGGACATTGTTGAGAATCGCCTGGTTGGCATCAAATCTCGCGGCGCGTATGAAACGCCCGGCGGCACGCTGCTGGTGAACGCGCACCGCGAACTGGAATCGGTGGCTCTCGATCGCGAGACGGCTCACTATCAGCAGCTTCTCGCGCTGCGCTACGCGGAGATGGTTTATTACGGCATGTGGTTTACGCCGCTGCGCGAGTCGCTCGACGCGTTCTTCACCAGCTCGCAAAAGAGGGTGACGGGTTCTGTCAAGCTCACGCTTTTCAAGGGCAACGTGAACGCCGCTTCGCGTACGTCGCCCTATTCGCTCTATCGCACCAATCTCGCCAGCTTCACCATGACCGGCTACAACCCCAAAGACGCCGAAGGCTTCATCAACCTTTTCGCGTTGCCCATCACCGTGCCGCTCGAGGAAAAGGCCGAAGCCGTGGCCAAGCGGTAGTGGTCCGAAGAATAAGCGTGAATAAACAATGACCGAAACTGGCGGCCAGAAGATGTGGGGCGGCCGCTTCGAACGCGGCCCGGACGCTTCGTTTTACGAATTCGAGCGCTCCTGGCAATTCGATCGCAGGATGCTGCCCCAGGAGCTTGCGCTGGACCGAGCTTGGGCGCGTGCCATCACCGCTGCGGGCATTCTAACTCCCGAAGAATGCCAGAAAATCGTAATTGCGCTGGACGAAATCGAAAGCCGTTCACGCACCGATCTGGCGTGGCTCGATAATTCGAACGCCGAGGACGTTCACCACTTCGCTGAGACGGCGCTGATCGAAAAACTCGGACCGCTGGGCGCCAAACTGCACACCGGCCGCAGCCGCAACGAGATGGTTGCCACGGAATTCCGCATGTACGTTCGTGGGGCAGCCCGGGAAATGCGCGGCGCCATCGCGCTGCTCGGCCGGGCGTTCGCCGGGCAAGCGGAGAAGAACATCCGCGTACCGATGGCCGGCACCACGCACATGCAGCATGCGCAGCCGGTGCTGCTCTCGCACTGGCTGCTGGGGCATGGCGAAGCGTACCAGCGCGACGCGGAAAGATTCACCTCCGCGGCCGACCGCGCCGATTCTTGCCCCATGGGCTCCGGCGCACTTGCGGGAACAGCCTTTCCCATCGACCGCAAGACGCTCGCACAGGATTTGGGTTTCTCGCGAATCACGCCGAACAGCCTGGATGCGGTCAGCGACCGCGATTTCGCGCTCGAATATCTTTTCGCTCTTTCCACACTGGCCATGCATCTGTCGCGCTTGTCGGAAGACATGATTCTTTTCGCGTCCACGCAGTTCGGTTTTCTCGATTTGCCGGACGAATACTCCACCGGCAGCAGCCTGATGCCACAGAAGAAAAATCCCGACGCCTGGGAACTGATTCGCGGCAAGACCGGGCGCATCTACGGCGCGCTGACGGCGTTGTTCACAACTACCAAGGGGTTGCCATCGAGTTACCAGCGCGATCTGCAAGAGGATAAGGAAGCGCTGTTCGCCGCGCACGACCAGGCGCTGGCAATGACCCAGATTGCCGCTGCCACGCTCGCTGCTACGCGATTTCGCGAAGATCGTCTTTGCGAAGCGGCGCAGGATCCAGCGCTCGTGGCCACCGAAGTTGCTGATTACCTCGTCGCCTGTGGAATTCCCTTTCGTGAAGCCCATGAGATCGTCGGCAAAGTCCTGCGCGCGGCGGAAAAAGAAGGTAAATCCATCCGCGAAATGCCGCTGGAAAGGCTGAAGGAGTTTTCGCCATTGTTCGGGCGCGATCTTCCGTCGCTGCTGACGGTGGAATCGGCCTTGGCGCGGCGCGCGCTGCCTGGGGGAACCGCTCCCGGCGCGGTGCGTGCCGCCATCGAGGATTTCAAGGCGCGGTTAGCCAAAATTGGGGAGAAGCCGTGAACGCGCCGCTGACGAACGCCGATCTGCCACGTGGATTTACTTTCGCAGGCATCCACTGCGGACTGAAGAAAACCAAACTTGATTTGGGGTTGCTGCTCAGCGAAGTCCCGGCTACTGCGGCGGCTGTGTTCACGACGAATCAGGTGGCTGCCGCACCGGTGCAGTTGTGCCGGGCGCATATGAAGAAGTCGGCCGACAAAATCCGCGGCATCATCGTCAATTCCGGCAACGCGAATTGCTGCTCGGGACCCGACGGCTACGCGGCATCGGTAGCCACTGCGAAAAGATTAGCGCAGGAACTGGGTGACGTCGATCCAGTGCAGGTTCTGGTGTGCTCCACCGGAGTGATTGGCGCGCCGCTTCCCGTCGACCGAATTTTGGTCTCCGTACCGGAGCTGGTTCGCTCCACCAAAATCGGGGCGGTGGCGTTTGAGCGCTTTGCTCGCTCGATCATGACCACCGATACCGTGCCCAAATGGGCCACGGAAAAGATTCGCATCGGCGGCAAGCAAGTACGAATTGCCGGTTGTGCGAAAGGATCGGGCATGATCCATCCGAACATGGCCACCATGTTTGGATTCCTGGCCACCGACGCCGCAGTGCCCGCGCCGGTGCTCGCGCGCTTATTGCCGGAAGCGGTAAATCCCACGTTCAACTCGATTACCGTTGACGGTGATACCTCCACCAACGATACAGTCGCTCTGCTCGCAAACGGCGAGTCCGGTGTGCGGCCAATTACCGGCGGCGCGAATTATCAAAAATTGTTCGAAGCGGTGCACGCGGTTTGCAAATCACTGGCGCTGGCGATTGTCGCGGATGGCGAAGGCGCGCAACGCGTGATTGAAATTGAAGTGCGCGGCGCGCCGTCGGACAAAGCGGCCGATCAGATCGCCCGCACCATTGCGAATTCGCCGCTGGTCAAGACGGCCGTGGCCGGAGCCGATCCAAACTGGGGCCGCATTATCGCCGCCGCCGGCCGCTCCGGAGTGAAATTCGATCCCGAGCGCGTGGATATCTGGCTTGCCGGAGTGGAAGTCTGCCGCGGAGGGCGCGAGTATCCTTTCGATGAAGTCGCGACACACGAAAAGCTGCTCGAAAAATCAGTGTCTATTCTTATCGATCTGCATGGGGGGGAAGGAAAAGCGCGCATGTGGACCTGCGACTTCACCAAGGAATACATCCATATCAACGCGAGTTACCGGACCTGATCCGATTTCCACGAAACCAAGAGAAATCCTTCGCTGTCAGGCCATCACTCGTCCCACTTCCAGCCGGTGTATTGCTCGCGCAGTTTAAGCTTCAGAAATTTCCCTACGGAAGTGCGTGGTATCTCGCCGGCGAAAACGAAAGCATCCGGCAATTGCCACTTCGCGAAACGTTCCGCGAGAAAGGCGCGCAGCTCATCGGGTTGCGGGTGCATACCGTCTTTTGCCACAACTACCGCCAGCGGACGTTCCTGCCATTTAGGATGTGGTAAGCCGATCACCGCCGCTTCGCGCACCGACGGATGGCACATCAGCGCATTTTCCAGATCGACGGAGCTGATCCATTCACCCCCGGATTTGATCAAGTCCTTCCCGCGGTCGACGATTTTGATGTAGCCCTCACCATCGATGGTGACAATATCCCCGGTGCGAAACCAGCCGTCGGCCGTCCAGCGATCCACCGATTCGGGCGCTTCCAAATAGCTGGAAGCGACCCATGGCCCGCGAACTTCGAGTTCTCCGAAAGTGGCGCCGTCCCAGGGCGCCTCGCCTTCGGTGGTCATTGCGCGTAGCTCGATGAAAGGCACCGCAAATCCTTGTTTCAGCCGCTTTTCGTATTGTTGATCTCGCGACAAAGTCGACATGGTGGATTTGATTACGCCGAGCGTGGCGATTGGCGCGGTTTCGGTCATGCCCCAAAGATGGACGAGCCGAATACCGAAGCGGTCGAGCCCGCGCAGCAGAGATTCAGGAACGGCCGAGCCGCCGCACATGATGCGGAGTGGTCTCGATGGATTCCAGCGCGACGGATTTTTTTCCAGCGCGCCGAGAAGCCCGTACCACACAGTAGGAACACCCGTGGCCAAGGTTACATTTTCGTTCTGAATCAGTTCGAGAAGACTTTCAGGATCGAGGTGCGGGCCAGGAAAAACAAGTTTCGCACCCATCAGCGCGGCGGCGTACGGCACACCCCATCCATTGGCATGAAACATGGATGACGCTGGAAGGATTGCATCGCTATTGCTGACGCCAAAGCTATCCGACAAACACGCGGCCAGGCTGTGTAGCACCTGTGCTCGATGGGAGTAGACCACTCCCTTCGGCTTGCCGGTGGTCCCGGAAGTGAAGCATATTGAGGCGGCCTGATTTTCATCAATTTCGGGATACGCGAATTCGCCATCGGCGCCTTCGAGGAATTTTTCGTAGTCTTCCATTCCTTCCGGCACGTGGGGGCACGCAAAAGGCACGCAGATCACCCGCTCGAACGGCGTTTTCGCTCGGAACGATTCGTAGGTAGGTAACAGAATATCGTCGAGGATAAGAAAACGATCCTGCGCGTGGTTCGCGATGTAAGCCAATTCATCCGGATGCAGGCGCAGATTCAGCGTGTGCATTACGCCGCCGGCCACCGGAATGCCGAAATAACATTCGAGATTCGTGGAGTGGCTCCAGAGCAGCGTGCCTACGCGGTCGCCGGGTTTCATTCCGGCGAGTTGAAGTGCGCGCGCCAACTTTCGGGCGCGCACATACACGTCTCGATAAGTGCAACGGGTCAACCGGCGGTCGGGCCTGCGCGAAACGATTTCGACATCGCCAAAAAGCTTTCCAGCTCGCTCCAAAACATGGACAAGCGTCAGCGGGAAATCCATCATCAGGCCGCGCATGATTTTCTCCCCCGGTTCGATTGGCGCACATCCTATCACTGTCCCGCGCTTTCTAGTGCGCGTGGCGCCGCGCCATGCCTGGCGGGTTTACTCCGAGGCTCCGATGGTTGACTCCCAAGGGGGTTTGCAGCAAGATGCTGGCTGTGTCGCTGGAGCGCTCGCTTCAGACCTGGGAGACGGCTCCCGCCGTCTGCCGCGCCGAGATCCTGCTTCTTCAGCCTCGCACGTGGCCTCTTCGTTCAGCGGGGGCACAAAGAAGGAGCATGATCGTGAAGAAACTCTACGTCGGCAATCTCTCGTTCAAAGCCACGGAAGAGCAGGTGCAGTCCTTATTTTCGGAAATTGGTGTCCAGCCCGATTCGCTGACGTTGCTACGAGACCGCTTTACCGGACAACCTCGAGGGTTCGGCTTTGCTGAAATCCGCGACGATGCCGAAGCGGAGAAGGTGATCGCGGCGCTGAACGGCAAGGATTTTATGGGGCGGGCGTTAGTGGTGAACGAAGCGCGTCCTCAACGTGAAGGCGGTGGTGGAGGTGGCGGGCGCGGAGGCCACGGCGGAGGCGGCGGTGGACGCGGAGGCCACGGTGGCGGCGGAGGCGGTGGTGGACGCGGCGGCAGGGGCGGTGGTGGTTACGGCCGCGACCGGGACCGGTAAATTCAGCTTTCTTTCCTTGTAAAACTTAACTGGGACAATCGGCCGCTTCGCGCCGTTGCGCTTGCTTTGGCCTGATAGCGCGCGCGGCGGAGGATCTTATACTTCGAACTTGGGGGCCGGCTCTACGCCCTTGCGGATTCCGCTGAGCACCGCGCCAAAGAACACGACTCCGATCAGCCATAGCACCAAGTGTTCCAGCACGGACGCATGGAGCACCGACACGATAATCGCTACAACCACTGCGTAGCCCGCCAGAACAAACAAGTGGTATTTCTGTTCGACTACTTCGAGTGGATCATCCATACTATTTCCTCCGGGAACAATTATGCCCTGGGGGCTAATTTTGCTGAAATTATTTTGTGGTGTCGATTTCTCCGCGCACCAGGTCGCCGTATGTTTCACGACGCCGCACGACACGGAATCGCTTTCCTTCCACCAGTACTTCGGCGGCGCGTCGCCGCGCGTTGTAATTCGACGATTCGACGAATCCGTATGCGCCAGCCGCCCATATGACCAGCAGATCACCGGTCTGAACGGCCTCCAGCGGATAATTCTGAGCGAGAAAGTCTCCGGATTCGCAAACCGGGCCAACGACATCCACAATTTCTTTTGCCGCGGCGGAGACCTTATCTCTGCCCTTGATCCCGCCAGGTACGTGGCGAACAGCGGGCGTAATCGGATGCTCGGCCTCGTATAAAACAGGCCGGATCAGGTCATTCATGGCAGCGTCCACGATTACGAAAGTCTTCCCTCGATTCTTCTTCACATAAATTACTTTTGTCAGCAAAATCCCGGCCGGGCCCACGAGCCAGCGTCCTGGCTCAACTAGCAACTTGCATTTCAAACCGCGCGCGATGCGCGAAAGCGTGCGCGCATATTCGGCCAGGTCGAGCGGTTTTTCATCTGTGTAGCGAATGCCGAGCCCTCCGCCTATATCCACCGTTTCAAGCGCGATGCCATTGGCTGCCAATTCACGCACGTGCGCGGCAAGGCGCTCGAGCCCTGCACGGTACGGCCTAGCCGTCAGGATTTGCGAGCCAAGATGTGCGCTGATGCCGCGCCAGTGGATCCACGGCGAATCTTTGTGCGCAAGATAGAGACGCCGTGCAGTCTCCCAATCGACGCCGAACTTGTGATGATACTTGCCCGTTGAAATGTGTTTATGTCCGCCGGCAGCAACATCCGGGTTGATGCGAATGGCGGCAGACGGGCGTTGCCCCCCGGATTTTACGTGCCGGGTGGCTTCCTCGATCAGCGTCTCCAGTTCCGCTTCCGACTCGATATTGAACACGAAGATACCGGCTTTTGCTCCCCGCTTTCCGCCGGCCTGGTATTTCAGCGCTTCGCGCATCTCGTCGCGCGTTTTTCCCACGCCCGAGAAAACGATTCGGCTGCCATCGACGCCAATGCGTCGCAGCCGATCGAGTTCGCCGCCCGAAACAATGTCGAAGCTGCTGCCGAGCTTCGCCAGCAGTTTCAGTACGGCCAGGTTGCTGTTTGCCTTGACCGCGTAGCAGATCGCGTGAGGCAAAGTGCCGAGCGCGCGATCGAGCCGTCGATAGGCCGCTTCGATCGCTCCCCCGCTGTAAGCGTACGCAGGTGTGCCAGCTTCATTCGCTATCTTGTCGACCGCAACATTCTCGCAGCACAAGATTTGCCGGCCCGGCTCGCGGTGGGCGGGCTGGTAAGAAAAGGACGGCGTATATTCCGTTGGTTCGATCGGTGCGTCGGTCCTCAGCTTTCGTGTCGGATTCATGGGTGGCTCTTCTGCTGCCGCTCGCCCGGAGCCGGAAATCCGCTCAAGCAGGGCTAACCATCATACAAATTTTTCGACGAAATAGGGATGCGGCAGTGTAAACTCCGGCTGAGTTTTGGCCCAAGCGGAGGCGACGGTGAAGATTCAAACCATCCGGATCATTTCAATGCTCGTGGCGATCATCGCTTCGGCGATTGTGCTGAATTCGCCTTTCGCCGCGCAAAGTGGCGCGAAAACAGCCACCCTTCGCGTTTACACGTCCGATGGCTTCAAGCCGGCTCTGCAAGCCCTGATTCCGAAAATAGAAAAGGCGATCGGCTGCAAAGTGGAGCCCAGTTTCGAGTCGTCAAAAGCTTTGCAGCAGAAGATCGATTCCGGCGAAGCCTTCGATGTCGCGATTCTTTCGACGAACGTGGTCGACGATCTGATCAAGAGCGGCAAGATCTCCGCGGATACGCGCACGACTCTCGGGCGAGCGGGAATTGGAGTGGGCGTTCGCGCGGGTGCGCCCAAGCCCGACATCAGCACTCCGGAAGCCATGAAACGTGCTTTGCTGAACGCAAAATCCATCGCGTTCAATCGGGATGGGGCCAGCGCGGTACATATCAACGAAATGGTGCAGCATCTCGGAATCGCGGACAAAGTGAAACCGAAATTCATGCCGGAAGTGGGCGCGGGCCAACCGCAGCGGGATGTTGCCGCCGGCAAAGCAGAGATGGTCATCACACTGATTCCGGAAATCGCCGATTTCCAGGGGCTGGATTTGGTGGGTCCGCTGCCCAGCGAGCTGGAAAGCTACATCGACTTCACTGCGGGCGTCGCGGTGAAGTCGCAAAATCCAGCGGCAGCGAAAGCGCTTATAAAATTTCTCAAGGATCCGTCGGTCGCCAGAATCCTGAAAGCGAAGGGCGTCGATACGAAGTAGTGCGTTGCGTTCGGTGGCGCGACAGAATCAGTTGCGCGACAGAAACTGATCGAAGAAGCGCAGGAAAAGCTGCACGCCGACGAGCCACACGATTCCTACCAGTCCGAGCGTCACCGACGAAACGAAGCGGAGCGGTTCCCTCATTCTTCCAATCAACGACCGTAGCGGCGGCAGACCCCCGAGCGCCAGAATGATCAGCAACAGTCCAATGACTCTGGCCGCCGAAATCGCTGCTCCGATGGCTCGACGCTTGGACATGGCCCACTCCTAATAGCTGCACTTTGGCTCTACGGTCAGGTCATCGCAGTGATCGAAATCACTGCGGCTTGTGCCGTAACTCACCCTCTACGGAAGGGCTTTCTTGACTTGCCGCGAACTCTGCCACTACACTAATTCGGTTCTTGGTAGAGGTGCGGAGGCCACCAGTAGCGCGGCTGCAGGTCCGGACAGCTCCGGCGGCCGTGGCGAAAGGGGCGTGTGATCTTCGCCGAAATTGTTGCGATGGCTGATATCGCGGCAATTGGGGGATGGGCCTAAGACCCATTCACTGTCATCCGTCATCGCGGATGGAGCGCTATCGAGAGGCGAAGACATCCGCGCAACGCCCGCGTATCCTTCCTTCTCGCTCGCGTCAATCATATATCCTCCGCTTGGATCATGATCTGCAACTTTGGTGTGCTCGGTGAGGCTTAGCCACAAGTGAACGTCTTTGAATTAACGCGTGCGCTGGTCGATATCGAATCGATCAGCGGCAATGAAGGTGCTGTGGGCCGGTATCTTCAAACGTATTTGTCGAAGCTCGCTGCCAGCTCAGGCGGAACAGTGGAAACAATGGACGTCGAAAATGGCCGCTTCAATGTGCTGGCCACCTGGGGTAATCCCATCGTCACGCTTTCGACGCACATGGACACGGTGCCGCCATTCCTGCCTTCGCGTGAAGACGCCGAGCAGATTTGGGGCCGCGGCTCGTGCGACGCCAAAGGCATCATCGCCTCGATGATCGGCGCCGCAGAAAACCTGCTTGCAGCCGGCGCGAAAAATTTCGGCCTGCTTTTTGTAATCGGCGAGGAGCGCAACAGCGCCGGCGCGGTTGCCGCTTCTAAATCGCCGCGAGGTTCGCGCTATCTGATTAACGGCGAACCGACGGAAAACAAGCTGGCGCTCGCCTCAAAAGGTGCGCTGCGCTTTGAGCTGGTCGCTCGCGGGAAATTCGCGCACTCGGCCTATCCAGAATTGGGCGAATCGGCGATTGAAAAATTGCTCGACGCCTTGGAAGCAATTCGCCGCGTGCGATTGCCGGAAAGCAAGCTGCTGGGCCCCAGCACGCTGAACATTGGGACGATCAGCGGCGGTGTAGCTCCGAATGTGATTCCCGATTCGGCCAGCGCGGAGATCCTGGTGCGGCTCGTGGGCGACGCCGCTCCCGTTCGCCAGGCGCTGGAAGCGGCCGCCGGAAGCCGTGCCGAATTAAGGGAAGTTCTCTGCATTCCCGCCATCGAATTTCAGCGCGTGGACGGATTTGCCACCACGGTCGTGTCCTATACAACGGACGTGCCTATGTTTGCCGGCGCCTGGGGCAAGCCGCTGCTGCTCGGTCCCGGCACCATTCACGTGGCGCACACGTCCGAAGAACGAATTGCCAAAAGCGATCTGTTGCAGGCGGTCCAGCTCTATGCGGACGCGGTGCGACAGTTGCAGTCGGCAGCTTAACTGCTGCATGAAATCGAATCAGGAGAGGTTGTCCTCGCGATGATTGTAATGAAGTTTGGAGGTACTTCGGTCGAATCCGCAGCGGCTATCGAGCGGGTCGCCGGAATCGTGCGCTCGCGCCTGGCAAAGCATCCGGTAGTCGTAGTTTCCGCCATGGGCAAGACCACAAATGGGCTGTTGGCTATGGCGACGGAAGCGGCTGAAGGCAAGCGCGCGGAAGCTTTCGCGCGCTTGCGCACACTCGAGGAATTTCACCGCCGTGAATCGATGGCGCTCGTGCCGCAACCGCGCCAGAAAGAGCTCGACACCATTCTGACCGACCATTTTCGCGATCTGGGCGAAATTGTCGGCGGAATCTGCTCGTTGCGCGAACTCACTCCGCGCACCGTGGACGCGGTTTCCAGCTATGGCGAACGCCTTTCCAGCCGAATCGTCGCGCTCGCATTTGAAGGCCTGGGTCTTCCTGCCAAGCATCTCGATTCGCGCAACGTGATCGTCACCGATTCGCGCCACACCATGGCATCGCCTTTGCTCGGCGAAACCTACGCGCGAACCGCCGCCAGCATTCGGAGCATCGGCGAAGAGAATGTGACCGTAATGGCCGGATTCATTTCCTCGACGCTCGAGGGAGTTACCACCACGCTCGGCCGCGGCGGCTCCGACTACTCCGCTGCCTTGGTGGGCGCGGCGATCGACGCCGAAGGAATCGAAATCTGGACCGACGTGGACGGCTTCCTTACCTGCGATCCCAATCTCGTGGCCGATGCGCATCCGATTCGCACCATTTCATTCGACGAAGCCGCCGAACTTGCGTATTTCGGTGCGAAAGTCCTCCATCCAGCAACAGTAGTCCCCGCCAAGGACAAAAATATCCCGGTGTGGATTCTCAATTCGCGCCGGCCGGAGGCGCCCGGCACGAAAATCGTGGCGGAAGCGGTTCCCTGCAGCAATATCTTGAAATCCGTGGCCTGCAAAAAGGGCGTTACCGTCGTGAACATCCGTTCCACGCGCATGTTAGGCGCTCACGGTTTCCTGCGGCGCATCTTCGAAATTTTCGATCGCTTCGAAACGCCCGTGGACATGGTTTCCACATCCGAGGTGAGTGTTTCTCTCACCGTGGACAACAGCACGCGCCTGCCTGAGATTTGTTCCGAACTTGCGCCCTTTACGGAAGTGACCATCGACAAGGACTGCGCTATTTTGTGCGCTGTCGGCGATCGCATTCGCGAAACGCCCGGCGTGGCCGCGCGCGCCCTTGGCGCACTGAAATGCGTGAATGTGCGCATGATTTCGCAAGGCGCTTCCCTTCTGAACCTTGGTTTGGTTGTGTCGGCTGGCGATTTGCAAAAAGCTGCTGCTTCCCTGCATTGGGAGTTTTTTACGGAAAGGGACCCGTCTGTTTTTGGCGATTAGCAGCCATGCGAGACTTGGCGTCGGCCTTTGCTGGTGATATAGAGCGAGGAATATGAACCTGGCAATTGTTGGCTACGGCAAAATGGGGCACATCATCGAACGTCTCGCGCCCGAATACGGGCTGGAGACGAAACTGCGCCTGGACCTCAACAATAACGCCAATTTCGAAGGACTCACAGAATCAAATTTCCGCGGAATCGATGTCGCCATCGAATTTTCGACGCCTTCCACCGCCCTGGAAAACGTGGAAAGACTGGCCAAGCTTGGCGTAAACGTTGTAGTTGGCACCACGGGCTGGTTTGACAAGCTGGATCGCGCCCGCGCTGCTGTCGACCATGCCGGTACAGGCCTAGTCTGGGGCGCAAACTTTTCAGTAGGCGTCAGCGTTTTTTCGCAGCTCGTGGCGGACGCCGCCCGATTGCTCGCTCGCCAGCCCGAATATGCTGCCTGGGCTTGGGAAATTCATCACAGCACGAAAAAAGATGCGCTCTCGGGCACGATACTCGCGCTGGTCGAGACCATGAAGAAAAATGGCTACGACAAACCCATCGACGTGGCGGCAAATCGCGCCGGTACTCACGCCGGTACGCATGAAATTGGCTTCGATTCCGCGGCCGATACCATCACCATTCGGCACACCGCTCGCAGTCGCGATGGCTTTGCCCGCGGCGCTTTACGCGCGGCCCGCTGGTTGGCGGGTAAGAAGGGCTTTTACGATTTTCGGGACATCATCGGACAACTGGAATAAAATCGGTTCCAGCCGATATGGAGTTGAAGGAGAAAACCATGTTTACAGGATGCGGCACCGCGCTCGTTACTCCGTTTCGGCGGGACCTCTCACTGGACGAAGACGCCGTCCGCCGGCTGGTGCGTCGCCAGATTGATGGCGGAATCAATTTTCTCGTCCCGTGCGGCACGACCGGCGAAAGTCCCACGCTGTCTCATGCCGAGCAGCGCCGCGTGGTGGAAATCACCGTCGAGGAAGCGCGCGGCAAGGTTCCCGTGCTGGCCGGCGCCGGTGGAAACGACACCGCGCACGTCATCGAGCTGGCGCGCGAATTCAAGGAACTCGGCGCCAACGGCATTCTTTCCGTCAGCCCGTACTACAACAAGCCCACCCAGGAGGGCTTGTATCAGCACTTCAAAGCGATTGCCGATGCGGTGCGGCTGCCGATCATTCTCTACAACATTCCCGGCCGTACCGGTGTGAACATCGAACCGGCCACGCTGAAGCGGTTAGCCGAGATCGACAACATCATCGGTGTAAAAGAGGCTTCGGGAAATATCTCGCAGATGGCCTCCATTCTCGACATGGTTCCGGAGAAGTTTTTAGTGTTCTCAGGAGATGACGGTATCACCCTGCCTCTGCTCGCGCTTGGCGGCCGCGGCCTGATTTCCGTCGTCTCGAACGAGATTCCTGGCGAGATGACTCGCATGGTTCAACTCGCTCTGGCCAACGACTTCGCGTCAGCGCGTGAAGTGCAGCGGCGGTACTTCAAGCTGATGGAAGTCAACTTCGTTGAGACCAATCCCACTCCCGTCAAAGCGGGCATGGCCTTGATGGGACTCTGCGAACCTGTTTGCCGCCTGCCGCTGGTGCAGGTCAAACCGGAAAATCTCTCGAAGATTCGCGGCGTGCTCGATTCCCTGGGGCTGATTCAGCAGGTCTATGCTGCGCGCTGAAATCGAGAAATTGTTCGACGAGAATCCGGCGCAGTACTCCCACGAACAAGCGGGCCTGTTTCAGAAATTCAAGAATGCACTGAACGCTGGTGAGATTCGCGCGGCTGAGCCGGATGCGTCCGCCAAAACTGGCTGGCGCGTCAATGCTTGGGTAAAAAAGGGCATCCTTGTAGGATTTCGCATGGGCGCCACGGTTGACATGTCCATCGACGCGGCCCGCCAGCCATTTTTCGACAAGTCGACCTATCCAGTGAAAACTTTTACAGCCGCTTCTGGCGTTCGCATTGTTCCCGGTGGATCGAGCATTCGCGATGGCGTATTTGTGGCCAAAGGCGTGACCTGCATGCCGCCCATGTACATCAATGTGGGTGCTTACGTCGACGAAGGATCGATGGTCGATTCGCACGCGCTCGTGGGAAGTTGCGCGCAAATCGGCAAGAAGTGCCACATCTCCGCTGCGGCGCAGATCGGCGGCGTGCTGGAGCCGATTGGCGCCCTGCCCGTAATTATCGAAGATGGCGTGTTGGTTGGCGGCAATGCGGGCGTTTACGAAGGAACGGTGGTGAAGAAGGGCGCCGTTTTAGGTAGCGGCACCATTTTGAACCGCTCCACGCCCGTCTACGACGTGGTTACTGGAGAGGTGCATGTTGCTTCGGACGATTTGCCGCTAATGATTCCCGAGAATGCCGTGGTGGTGGCTGGCGCCCGGGCCATCCCGCGAGGCCGCGGCAAGGAGTGGAATTTGTCGCTCTACACGCCTGTGATCGTCAAATATCGCGACGCTAAGACCGACGCCAAGGTGCAGCTCGAGGACATCCTCCGCTAGAAGCTTTTAAATCCTATTGCCCACCGGCGCGTTTTCTTGTTTCACGGTGTTATCCCGAAGCGAGCCGCGCCCGGTGAGGGCGCAGGTCAGTCACGCTTGGTCGTCCGCGGTGTGGTGCTTCCCACCACAAAAACGCCAAGACAAATAATTGCCACGCCCACCCATTGCGTCGGTCTCACGATTTCGTGCAGCAGAAAAATGCTGAGAAACGCCACCACAGCATAAGACACGGAAGTAGCTGGTTGCACGAAACTGTAATCCGCCCACGACAAGACCAGCATGTAGGCCACAAAAAACGTGAGCAGTGCGCCGATTCCAAGCCAGATGGTCGGCGTCGTGAATGCGCGCCAGAAAAAATCGAAAAGCGCTTTCGGCGCCCAACTGGTTATCTCTCCGACCGACTTCATGCCCTTTCCGACCAACACATTCCCCAGCGGGCCGAAAATCACCACGATTACCACTAGGATGTAGGTCTTGATATGAAGACGGTCCGCGATTGTTTTCTCAGTTCCTATGCCCTGGTCTGTGTTCACAATTGTCCGCACCAAGAATAGCAAATAACGAAACGGGTGCTCTACTGATGTAACGGAAGACGCATCGGTTCTGCCAAATTCAACCGTTGCGGACGCATGGCCAAAGCGCCAGAAAAATCCGCGGGGGAATGCACCGGGAAAATGACCCGCGAAAATGCCCATGGAAATGACATGATACCGTGCATGGAACCTTCCAACGCGCGCAAAGGATTCGCCGGTCTGCGAGTGTTGTCTCTTGAGAGTCGCCGTGCCAATGAAATGGCCAAGCTGATTTCCAACTATGGCGGCGAACCTATCGTGGCTCCCTCCATGCGCGAGGTGCCTCTCGAATCGAATACCGATGCGCTCGCCTTTGCCCGCAATCTTGCCGCGGGCGGTTTCGACATGGCCATTTTTCTTACGGGCGTGGGCACGCGGGCGCTGGCTCGGGTGGTCGAAAGCGTATATCCGCTCGACCAATTCGCGGCTGCTCTTCGCAAAATTTCGGTGGTGGCGCGCGGCCCGAAACCAGTCGCCGCACTAACAGAATTGGGAGTCCCGGTAACCTTGGCGGTAGCGGAGCCGAACACCTGGCGCGATCTTTTGCACGCGCTCGACGAGAAATCCGACGCGCTGCCTCTCAAGGGGCGCCGCGTGGCGTTGCAGGAATACGGTGCTTCGAACCCCGATCTGCTCAAGGGGCTTGCAGACCGCGGTGCAATCGTGATGCGCGTTCCCGTGTACCAATGGGCGCTGCCCGAAGACGTTGCTCCCCTCCGCGCAGCTATCGAGGCGATTGCCCGCGGTGAAGTGGACGTCGCCCTGTTTACCACCTCGATTCAGATAGTCCACCTGATGCAAGTTGCCCAGGAAATGGGCTTGGCAAGCAAAGTTCAGCAGGCTTTCGCGCGAACTGTGATTGCCTCCATCGGGCCGGTCACTTCCGAGACGTTGCGCGAGCACGGCATCGCTCCTGATTTCGAGCCGTCGCATCCGAAGATGGGGTTTCTCGTCAACGAAGCCGCTGAGAGAGCTTCTGCGCTGCTTGAAAAGAAACGAAGCTAGCGCACGGCAAACTTACACGGGATGATTCGCAATCAAATCGCAGATGAAACTTTTCTGACTGCTTCTTTGGGAATGCTTTTCTCTAGGACTTGCGAAAGAGAAAAGCGGCCAGGTGTCGTGGAGGTGTGGGGTGGGAATGTGCACCTGGCCGCTGAACCATGCAGAACTTTAGCAAGAATCCCCGGATTTGCGTTCGTCGAAGATTCGATGCTTCCCATAGCAATTTTCAATGTTGCTACAGTATGACAATTGTTTCATTTTGCGACACTTACTCTCGAACGTCTTTTTTGCCTGCGACGGAACTCCTCGAGCGATGGTTTGCTTGCGAGCCGATGCAGTAGTTCCTTGCGCCGATCAGGATTCACCGGCCGCGAAAATAGCCTCTCTCGTGCTTCTCCAAGCTCGGCCAGCCAGCCTTCGTATTCAGTGCCGAACTGCTTCTCCAGTTCTTTGCGAAGCCTTTGGGCCAGCGCGGGACTCTGCCCTGCACTGGAAATGGCGATCTGCAATGCGCCGCGCCGTATCACCGAGCCATAATAAAAATCGCAATGCTCGGGATCGTCTACCACATTGCAGAGAACGCTTTTGCGTCGCGCTTCTCTGTAGATCTTTTCGTGCAGCTCCGGTGACGAGGTGGCCGCCACAACCAGGAACGTTGCCCGTAAATCCGCGGGGCGAAATTTCCGCTGTTCCCATTGCACCCTGCCCTCGCGAGCCCACGCTTGAACGCGCATGGTCGCTTGCGGTGCCACCACGCGAATCTCTGCTTCCGCGTGCAACAAGCCCTGGATCTTCTCCTCGCCAATGGCTCCTGCGCCCACCACCAGGCATGGTCGCCCGGCAATCTTCAGAAAAGCTGGAAACAGGTGGACGTGCTTCATCGGTTAGCCCCGGTGTTGTCGCACAGTGCTGGCATTATTCGGGCCACGTCCGTTACCACGCGCCTTTGGGCGGTTTACCCACCAACAGCGCCGGATTCGCGCCTTTTCTCGGCGCAAATTTCTGTGCGCGACCCGCCTCAACTTCCGAAACGTAGAGATTTCCATCGGGGTCCACGCTCATCTGATGCACTCCCCAAAGCGATCCCGGCCAATCGCCCAACGTGCCCCACGAATAAAGAAAGTGCCCATTCAAATCGTATTCCAGAATCTTCGACGTTGCTGCATCCGCCGCCCAGATGTGCCGGTCTGCCGACATATAAATGAAATAAACCGACGACACCGGCCCGTACGACCACTGATTGATGAATTTCCCGTTCTCATCGAACACTTGCATGCGCCGATTTTCGCGGTCGTTTACGTACACCCGCCGCGTTACCGGATCCACCGCGATTCCATGCACCGTGTTGAAATATCCGGGCCGCGTTTCGTTCGGCGGATTTCCCTTTTGTCCCCACGACATCAAATATTTCCCGTTCTTGTCGTACTTCACCACGCGCGTGTTCACGTAGCCATCGGACAAAAACATCGTCCCATCCGGAAGCCACGCAAGGAAAGTGGGCCGTCCGAGATGTGTCTCATCGTTTCCCTGAACATTTGGCGTGCCGAGTGTCTGCAGCAGCTTTTCGCCGTCGTTTGAAAACTTGAAAACCGCCTGCCGCTCGTCATCCACCACCCACACGTCTTTGTCCGGATCGTACGGATTAATGAAAACCGCGTGCGGATGCTTGAACAGCTTGTCCCACTGCGTCCACGATTCGATGATTTTCCCCTCGGCATTCACCACCACCAGGCAATGCTCCCACCGCCCGTCAATTCCGTATCGGCCTTTCCAATTCTCATCCGATCCTTCCGGCCCCGGCGGGCTCGACACCGGCCCTTGCCCCACGTTTCGAAACGGAAGGCTGTTCACGGGATACGACAGGCTCGGTCCCCACTCCGGCATGGGTGTCGCCGGCGGCCTTTTCACCACGGGCACTTCGCCGCGCTGCAGAATGTAAACGCGATTGGCACTCTGCGCGAAGACTCCATCGACGGAGCCCCACGTCCAATTTTCGTGGCCCGGCAATTGCGACATCGGCTTCGGCCAGTCAGCTACCACTTGGTAGGGCCCATAAACATCCTGCCCGCCCTTTTCTGTCGCCACCGCCCCAAACCCCGCAGCAGTTGTCGCGCCGCCCGGCGCTGCCAAAATCTTGGAGACCACCGGCGTGCAGATCACAATAGCTGCGGTTGCAAGCATCATCAGCGTTTTAGGACGAGCCATAGAATTTCCTCTCCGGGTTCCCAATCTCCGAACCTGACCGTGTGCCACGCTAGTCTCAGTTCGTGGGATGAGTCAAGCGCTTTCGCCCCACGCTTTCGCCCCACGCCAACGTACCCAAACCGGCCGCTGCCGCGGGTCGATTCCCTCCTGCGCTAGCCTGCTCATTGCATCGCCCACTGGCCTGCCCATTAGTCTAAAGTACAGGTAACTTTTCAGGCGCTCAGCGCGCGCTGCCAGTCCGCCCACGCGAATTCCAGGCGAAAATGGATTGTGACCTCCCAGTCCAGAATCGGCGCTGTTTTTCTCACCCTTTTCGGCATGCCTTTTTTGGGAGCGGGCCTTCTCTTCGCCTGGAAATCCCTGGTAGCGCCCGATCAAACACCGGCGCAAAGGATCGGCGCCGTCTCTTTCGGCAGCGTCTTCGCCATCATCGGCGCCGGCCTCATTTTTGCCGCCAACTACGGCTACTCGCAGCAGAAGCGCCAAGCGCAAACACAAGCGGCGAATCCTGACTCGCCCTGGCTCTGGCGCAAGGATTGGGCCGCCAGCCGCGTCGAGAGCAGGAACAAATCGAGCGCCATCGGCTGGTGGATCGCGGCGGTGCTCGTCAATATGATGTCGCTGCCTTTCTCGCTGTCCGCTGCCGCCCACATTTCGAAAAACTTCGATCCCGCTTACCTCGTTCCGGTGGCCTTCGAGATCATCGGACTTCTTCTGCTTTTCGCCGCCATCCGCGCCACCCTCCGCCTGGAGCGTTTTGGCCACGCCTATTTCGAGTTGAATTCATTGCCATTTTCTCCGGGCGGCCATGTGGCCGGCGCAATTCACTTCCAGCTTCAGACCGACACGCCCCACGGAGTCGACCTCAAGCTTTCCTGCATTCGCCGCATCACCACCGGTTCCGGCAACGACCGTTCCACGCAATCCCTGCCCCTCTGGGAGGATTCGAAAAATGTTCCGGCTCCCTCTCTGAGTCGTAGCCCTCTCGATACCATCATCCCGGTCGACTTCACCATCCCTGCGGATGCGTATCAAACCGACCACGATCATCCCAGCGATCAGGTGCTCTGGTTGCTGGATGTGAAGGCCGACGTCCCGGGTGTCGATTACACCGACCAGTTTGAGTTGCCCGTTTTTCACACATCGCAATCTCAGTCTGCATTTCCTGCAGTGGCAACCAACGCGCCCTCGGCCGCTCGTTTTGGTCGCTTCACCACCACTACTCCCGGCGAAATTGACCAGGACGTCCCTGAGCCAGCGCAACATCGCGTCGTTGTCGTCGATCAGCCAGACGGCCTGGAATTTTATTTTCGCCCCGGGCGCAATGTTGCTCGCGCCGCCCTAGTTCTCGTCCTCGCGGCCGGCTGCACGGCTCTTTTCTACGCTCTATTCCATGCGGCCCGTAGGCCGCCCACCTTTGCTTTTGTTGTCGTCGGACTCTTGGCCTTTTTTCTCATCGTCGCCTCCGTTCACTCGGCGCTTTCTTCCACGCGCATTGTCGTTGGCAACGGCCTCATTTCCTGGCGGCGCTCCGTATTCGGCATCGGCTCGCAGCAGCAATTCCAGTCCTCCAGCGTGGAATCGATAACTGTTTCCACCGGCCTTCAGCAATCGAGCGGCACGCTGTATTCGCTTCGCTTGAAAATGAAGGATGGGAAGGCACGCGCACTCGTTGACGACATTGAAAGCCGCCAGGAAGCGCGCTGGATCGTCTCGCAAATCGAGAAGCACGCTGGGCTTGCGCTGAACACGCAAGTGGAAATCAGTAATTCGTTCTACGGGCCGCCGCCGCAACCGCAAAATGGCTCTACCTCGCGAACCGGCGGTTTCGCGGTAACAACAAAGACTAGTGGCAATTGGTCGCAAGCCATTGGCCTCCTGTTCTTCATCGGCTGGGTGGCCTTTATCGGCTTCATGATGCTGCGCCACACGCGCTTCCGCGGCGCAAGATCGCGCGCCATATCGGCGGCAACCGCGCCTGCCCCGCGCTTCGTGCGAACGCCTCAAATGAGGCAAGCGGCTTTGGAGGAAATTTCAAACTGGCCCGCGCAACAGCAAGCCGAGGAATTACTCGCGCGTTCGGTCGAGCAGAACGCCGCTGCGATTGAAGTGTTGACGCAAACTTCTTCAGCTTGGGTTGGCAGGATCCACCGCACAGACAATCTCGAGCAACTCGAAAACGCCGCGCGCTATTCCAGCGATCTACGCGTTCGGCGCGCCGAAGCCGATCTGGAGCTGATTGCAGACGGCTGGACAAAGTCGCCGCAAACCGTGGATCTCCTGTCCAGCCGCGCCCAATCCGATCCCTCTTATCGCGGCGCCGCTCTTTATTTTCTCGGTGTGCTGGCTGGGGATGGCATCGATGCCGAACGCGCGCACAAGCTCCTCGTGGATTACGCCCGCAATGATCCTGACGCCGCCGTCCGCCAGTGGGCCACAGAAGGTTTGCGCTTCGTCGGCACCGATCAGGCCCTCGACGATCTTTTCGATATTTTCACTCACGACGCTTCCTCCAGCGTGCGCGATCGCGCCGGCTGCAACATCTCCGATTGCGGCATTTTTCAGCGCAAGCAGCGTCTTCGTCTGGTTCCTCGCTTGATCGATCTGGTCTCCGATCCTCGCTCCAGCGCTCAAATGCGCGACTGGAGTTTTCTCGCCTTGCGCGGAATCACCGACGCGAATCTCCCTGCGGATTCCGCAGCCTGGCGGCAGTGGTACGCTGCGAATGCCCGTGCCAAACAGGCCCAGTTCGCGGCGCTCGAGTGGTACCAGGTGCGTGGCGACAATTAATCGAACAGCATCCACTTTCTGATCCCGTATTCTTACGTGTAGAATTGCCCTCTGCTTAAGGCGAATCCGGGGGATGCCATGGCCTCTCACTACCTGCTGAAAACCGAGCCTTCCGAATATTCTTTCGAAGATCTTAAGCGGGACGCTGAAACCGTTTGGGACGGCGTGCACAATCCCGTCGCTCTCCGCAATCTCGCGGCCATGAAGGCTGGCGACAAATTGATCGTCTACGAAACGGCAGACCGCAAAAGCGCCGTGGGGACTGCCACGGTGGTTTCCGCCGATGCCTCAAATCCCAAGAACCCGGTCGTTAAAATAAAAGCCGGAAAGCCATTGCCGAAACCGGTCACTCTGGCGCAGATCAAGAGCAATCCCATCTTTTCGGATTCGCCATTGGTTCGTCAGGGGCGCCTTTCCGTTGTCCCGCTCACTCCTCCCCAATACAAGTTCCTGACCAACTCGTAAACCTGGACAGTCTTGGGCGCAGGCAGGTAAGCGCCTAGCTCCGTAACGCCACCAAAACTCAAGCGTTTACCTTAACGAAACATTCAAAGCAGCCGGAGTTTTCAGTCGAGCATCTCATGGGGCATGGACACCGAGACTCGTCGCCCTAGTTTGGCTGCCCGGGAAATCGTCGCCGGATGGAAAAGCATCCTGAGCGGCAACGTTCCCTTCCTCTCGATCGAAATCACTCGCGAATGCCCGTTGAGCTGCCCTGGCTGCTATGCCTACGGCTCCGAACACCTCGGCGGGGGTGTTACGCTGCGCGATTTGGCCGATTTCCGCGGTAATTCCCTGGTAGACGGCATCCTCGGCTTGGTCAAACGGTACAAACCCCTCCATGTTTCGCTCGTGGGCGGTGAACCGCTCATGCGCCACCGTGAATTGAGTCAGGTTCTGCCCGAACTCGACAAGATGAACGTTCACAACATGGTCGTAACCAGTGGAGTCATCCCTATTCCCCAGGAGTGGATGGCCTACAAGTATCTCCGCGTGGCGGTTTCCATTGATGGGTTGCCGGAACACCACGACATACGTCGCAAGCCAGCGACTTATGAACGCATTCTTCGAAACATAGAAGGTCGTAGCGTCAATGTTCATTGGGTGATCACTAAGCCGATGCTTGAAAGGCCGGAATATTTGGAGGACTACGTAGCCTTCTGGTCAGGCAGGCCGGAAGTCGACCATATCTGGGTGAGTATTTACACCCCTCAAATGGGCGAGGAAAGCCCTGAAAAGCTGACCCCCGCGGACCGCCAACTATTGGCGGAGAGATTGCCCCAGCTCGCTCGTCGTTACCCTAAGTTCCTTATGAATCAGGGTATTGCGGACGCAATTGTCGCTCCTCCGAAAAGCCCCGAGGATTGCGTCTTTTCAAAAATGTCCGTGAATTTCTCCGCGGATTTGCGCAGCCGCGTGGAACCTTGTGTTTTTGGTGGAACGCCTGACTGCACTCAATGTGGTTGTGCCATCAGCAGCGCTTTGCACTGGGTTCGCGATGTCAGATTAGCTGGCCCATTGAAAGTAGGGCACTTAGTGAAAGGTTCAGTCGGCATCGGCAAACTGGCGAACCGCTTCCGCCGGCGCTCGGCCCTCCCTCCGCGATGGCAGGCGCAGGAGGCCCCCGAGGAAGACAGCGCGCTCGTACAAATCGAGCGCTGACCCGCCTATCTGCCCGTTTCTCCGTGACTCTCATCACCAGCTAACTTGTAGAAAGCATTGACTCTGTATTACAAAAGTATTACAAACGTCAGGCGCTGACCTACCTTAAAATCTCAGAGTAACGAAACCATTTCTGGATTCACCCCAGACCAAAGGGCTCAACACTTCCATGCGCATTGACGATCTAGGAAAGAAGCCTGCAGGGCAGGATGAAATTAACTGGGTAACCGCCATTTTCATGTTCCTTTTCCACGTGGGAGCGGTAGTGGCTCTGTTCTTCTTCACTTGGAAAGCGTTTGCGGTAGCGCTCTTTCTGTATTGGGTGTCAGGCAGCTTGGGCATTGGCATGGGCTACCATCGGCTGCTCACCCACCGCGGCTACAAAACGCCAAAGTGGGTTGAATATTTTCTTACAATCTGCGCCACCACTGCTCTTGAGGGTGGTCCGATTTTCTGGGTGGCCACACACCGTATCCATCACAAGTATTCGGACAAAGAAGGCGATCCGCACTCTCCGATCGACGGCAAGTGGTGGGCCCACATGGGCTGGATCCTCAAGGGCAAGGCTATGCACCATGACACCACAGCTCTTTCGCGGTATGTCCCGGATTTGGCCAAAGACAAGTTTCACGTCTGGATCACCAAATATCACTATGTGCCCATGATCGTGCTGGGACTTATCCTTCTCGCCATCGGCGGACTTCCATTCGTGCTCTGGGGAATTTTCCTTCGGACCGTGGCGACGCTCCATTCCACTTGGCTGGTAAATTCTGCTACACATTCCTGGGGCACGCGCCGTTTCCAGACGCGCGATCTCTCCACCAATAGCTGGTGGGTGGCCATGTTCACCTGGGGCGAAGGCTGGCACAACAATCATCACGCTCAGCCCACATCCTCTCGTCACGGCTTGAAGTGGTATGAGGTCGATATCAATTGGTATGGTATCTGGGTCCTGCAAAAGCTTGGTTTGGCGACGAATGTCTATACCTACAAGCTTGAAGAGGCCAGGGATGAGGCTCTGGACGCCGAGGAATCTCTCTCGGCTCCCGTAGTGCCCGGAGAGCCGGCCGGCGATTTGCTTTCGGCTTAAACTGATCTGCGATTTATCTGCATTTGGGCCGCTCGCGTTTATCTTCGGGCGGCCCTTTTCATTTCTGCAATCATCCTGCTGAGACCGAACGCTCCCTCGCATTCCGCTGTACAATTGTGAAAAGCAGCCATGCGAGTCACCAGCCGCCGGAAGAAAATCGCTTTTTTCATCATCCTGGGCATCTGCCTGGTTGCGCTGGCCTTAACTCTGAATATCAGTTGGATCATCCTGAACTGGCGGAAAGATGTGCTGCTTCTGCTGGGTGTCTTTTTTTTCGCCGCCATCATTCTGGGTCTTATCCTCAATACCGGCTTTCTGGTCCGCGAAATCCGGCGCAACGAACAGCACGACAGCTTTATTAACTCCGTTACTCACGAATTGAAGACGCCCATCGCGTCGATTCGCCTTTACCTGGAAACCCTTCAACGCCGTGAACTCAGCGAAGCCCAGCGCCAGGAGTTTTATGGCCTGATGCTCCAGGATGCCGATCGTTTGATTGGCACTGTCGATCAGGTGCTCAAGGCAGGCGAAATGGGCTACCGCCGCGGCACCCGCCATCGCACCGATACCGACTTCGGCAAGCTGGTCCTTGAGTGCATGGAACTCGCCCGCGTACGCCATCATCTTGACACCTCAGCTTTGCACTACGAAGGGCCTGCAAACGGCGCGGCGCGTATCGAAGGCGATCCGGAGGAATTGCGCACCGCCGTTTCGAATATTCTCGACAACGCGATTAAGTACTCCGGCGAAAAGGTAAACGTTTCGGTACGAGTCGATACGCCGGACGAAAAGCGGCTAGTGCTGCAGGTCCGCGACTCCGGGATTGGTATTCCAGCCGATGCGCTGAAGCGCGTTTTCAAGCGCTTCTATCGCGTGCCCGGACGAACGGCCTCGCAGGTCAAAGGCACCGGACTCGGACTCTTCATCGTGCGCGCGATTGCCAAGGCTCATGGCGGCAAAGTATCGGCACACAGCGCTGGTTCAGCTCGCGGCACCACCATTACTCTTGAATTGCCGAGGCTGGGATGAGCCACTTGCTCGTTGTCGAGGACGAAGAGCATCTGGCCAACGGGTTGCGATTCAATCTCGAAGCGGAGGGCCATTCCGTTCAGGTTGTGGGCGATGGCGAATCGGCCAGGGAGCGTCTCGTCGACGCCAAAGAGAAATTCGACGCCGTTGTATTGGACGTGATGCTCCCAGGCATCGACGGATTTGAACTCGCCTCAGAGCTTAGAAAAGCTCAGAACTACGTTCCGGTCCTGATGCTTACCGCGCGCGGTCGCCCGGAAGATGTGCTGAAAGGCTTTGCCGCAGGAGCGGACGATTACCTTCCCAAACCTTTCGAGCTGCCCATTTTCTTGGCCCGCCTGCAAGGCCTGTTGCGCCGCAATGCCTGGCTCACCCAAGCTCAATCGAATGCCCTTGAAGGTGCCCGGCCAGAAGATGCAAAAAGCGCTCCGCCGGAGATTGTCCCGGTCGAAAAAGCCGACACGTTTTCCTTCGACGGTCGAACCATCGATTTCGCCAACCTTGAGTTGAGAAGCGAAACTGGCACCATTCAGCTAACCCTGATGGAAGCAAAGCTCTTGCGCCACCTGGTCCAAAACATCGGCCAGACTGTTTCCCGCAAATCCATCCTGGAGGACGTTTGGGGTTTGCACGAGGATACCGACACGCGCGCCATCGACAATTTTATCGTGCGCTTGCGCCGCTACATCGAAGCCGATCCCTCCAAACCCCAACATTTGCTCACCGTCCGCGGTGTTGGCTACAAATTCGTCGGCTGAAGAATTTGTGGTCGTTGTTTTTCTCAAACACGAGAAACCTTCTCTTGAATTCCTTCGTCTTACCTACAGAAACCAAACATTCTGCCGCATCTCGTCGCTTGGCCCTCATGAGCCAAATGTGCTAGTCTCGGCGGCGTTCTGAGAAAAGGTGAGGATATGAACAAGAAAAATTCTGTTACTGACACTTGCGCTCATACGAATCACGATTCTAGCGGCCCGCATTCTTGCGGAAATTCACGGCGCGGTTTTCTGAAGTCAGTCGCGGCCATCGGCGCCGGCGCCGCAGCCGTGCCGGTTTCCGGATTATTTGCTCAAACCCTTGGCCCGGGCGGCCACGTCAATGCCGGCCGTATCGACGTGCACCACCATCTCTATCCGCCATTTTATGTAAAGGCCATGGAAGCCGATCTCAAAGCGCAAGGCTTCAACATGCGTCCCTGGACTCCCGAATCCTCCATCGAGCGCATGGATAAGGCTGGCGTCTCCACCTCCATGCTGTCTCCCGTGCAGCGCCTTGTGATGGACAGCATGAGCGATAAAAGCCAGCGCGCTCGCGATTTCTGCCGCCAGAACAACGAATACAACGCCAAGTTGGTCAAGGATTATCCCGGCCGCTTCGGACTTTTCGCCGCGCTGCCTCTTCCCGACCAGGACGGCAGCTTGAAGGAACTGGCATACTCGCTCGATACGCTCAAAGCCGACGGCATCGCCCTGTGGACCGATTATGAGGACAAATGGGCGGGCGACCCCTCTTTCGCCGCCGTTTACGACGAGTTGAATCGCCGCAAAGCGGTCGTTTTCTTCCACCCCGCTCGCTCCACTTGCTGCCGCAATCTTCCGGGCCAGTCGGGAATCATCGAGTACGATATCGACACCGCGCGCGCCGTCGACAGCCTGCTGCTGAGTGGCACGCTCTCGCGCTGCCCTGATATCAGCTACATCTTTTCCCACGCTGGCGGGGCCTTCAGCGTCCTTGCCGCGCGTATCAATGACGATTTCCCCAAGAAACTCCAGGATCGCGTGCCCCACGGCGTCGACTACGAAGTTCGCCGCCTCTATTTCGACACGGCCCACGCCGCCAAGCCCGCCGCTCTTGACGCCCTCAAGGACATCGTTCCCGTTTCGCAGATTCTCTACGGCAGCGACGTGCCTTTGCGCGAATATCCTTTAACGGACGAGGGCCTTGACGCCTACGCGGGTTTTTCGCCCGCGGACTGGCGTGCCATCAACCGCGGTAACGCCGAGCGCCTGTTCCCGCGGCTCAAGATGAATGCCTAGGTCTGCGCCCTAGTTGTGCGACGCGATCGGCGCTTGGGCAAACGGAAGCCGTTGGTTGGCCCTTGCCGCGGAACGCGCCATTAATTGCAAATCTCGTGTAAATTCAGCCTCTGGCTGAGACTCAAAACCCGCGTACTTAGCGTAAAATAGTGCATGTCGCTCCCGCCGGATCGGGCTTCCCAGCGCGATCACTTTCGGGCGGTCACGCGCTCAACACGGATGCTCGCAATTCATTCATAGAGGGAAAAACTGTGCCGACCAAAATTCACAGCAACGCTACATCTGCCGCCAAAATTGTCCGGCGTTCGCTACCGGGGATTCTGCTCGCCTCGTCACTGGCGCTCGTTCTCGGCCTCGCCCTTCGCCCGGTTCCTGCTTCCGCGTCTCCCGTTCCGCAGGCGAAAAAATGGGCCGACCAGATGCCCGACGGCGACGGCAAGACCCTCATCGTCGCGAAATGCCAGCTTTGCCACACGCTCGAAAGGGTTGTGACCTCGCATCGCACCAAGGACGATTGGCAGGCGGTCATCTCTCTCATGGTCGAGCAAGGCGCCGATCTCACCGACGATCAGAGCAAGACGGTGGTCGATTACCTCGCCACGAACTATCCGCCCAAGGGCGCCGCTGCTCCTGCCGGTGCTGCTGCTGCTGGATCTGCTTCTGCTCCGGCTGCTGGCGCATCCGCTCCCGCCGCCGCGCCCAGCATGATCGTCGATCCCGACCAGACCCAATTCACCGCCGCCCCCGATAGCCTCGGCGTTCCCAGCGGCGTGACCATGTCGGTCGTCTCAGGCGATCCCACCAAGCCCGGCCTGTTTTCCGTGCTCTTCAAACTGCCCGCCGATCAGCAGATCCCGCCGCACTGGCAATCCTCGGATGTCGATTTGGTGGTCCTGCGCGGCACTTACGAACTCGGCAACGGCGACGCCTATGACGCCACCAAATTGCAGCCGATCAACGCCGGCGAAGTGATTCACATCCCCGCGCAAACCCATCAGTTCGGACACGCCAAGGGCGCCACGGTCGTGTTGCTCTATGGCGTCGGACCTCTTTCGATCACCTGGGGAAAATAGCAGCAAAAATAAATCCGCGGATTCGCCGGCTCACACGCGAGCCCCGAATCCGCGGTTTTTTCTTTCCGCCCTGCCTTTTCGTTCAGTCCTGCCTATCGATCTCCCGTCGCTTCCCGCGCCAGCGGCTTGTCGCTTTTCGCGAAATCTGCCGAGGCCTCTCCGGTTGACGAAATGTCCTGCGCGCCAGTTTGCTCCAGCACGACCTTCGCTCGCTTGGTCCACTGGGAATCGTCCGAATGTACCGAGAGCAGAATTCCGCCCTGTCGCACGCGCCCTTCGTAACGCTTCGCTTCATATTCCGGAATGCCCATGCCGATCAGCGCCCCTGTGATGCCACCAATCGCTCCGCCCACTCCTACGCCAGCCAGTGCCGCCATAATCGGGCCAGCCGCAATGAACGGTCCAACTCCCGGAATCGCCAGCGCTCCGATTCCCACCAGCCATCCCAGCACTCCTCCTACCACGGCCCCGCCGCTTGCTCCAGCCGCAACGCCTTCCGGTGCTTTTGTCCCTTTCTCGTGCGCGAAATCTTTCGATCCGACATTCTCAGGAAACAGCACCGAGATATCCGTGTTTCGAAAGCCCGACGCGCGCAGCGCGTCCACCGCGCCTTCTACCGCGGCGTAATTCGCGTAAATGCCAAAAACTGCCGTGTTTTTGCCAGCCATCGTTTCTCCTCCACACGCGAGACTTAACTTCATCAACGCTTAAGAAGCTTAGTCGGCCACGGCAGTCGGGACTATCACCGGAAGGCTGTAACTCAACCTGCAGATTCCTGTAGTAGAAATCCCGCACATATCCGCACTTAATCCATCCACCAGCAGATGGCGAAAATGATGGCAAATACTACCGCGAGCACGAATACTCCCGACATAGCACGGGACACTACTCTCGCGTCGCCTCAAAAGATGTAGGGCCTTTCCTGCATGGTGCCTGACGATGTTCCAACTTGGCTGCTGGAAGCTTTACGCTGTTGATTGCCTCGGCGGCTTCAATATCCAGCTTTCAAATGTGCGAAAATATCCCGCATTCCATCACTCAAAACGGGAGACTACCTTTGGCAGCTACGCCTGAATCGAAGCGTGTCGCGCTGATCACCGGTGCGAATAAGGGAATTGGATTTGAGACAGCCCGGCAGCTTGGGCCGCTCGGCATTACGATTTTAATAGGCAGCCGCGAGCAGCAGCGAGGCCAAACCGCCGTCGATGCGTTGCGCGGCGAAGCTATCGACGCGCGGCTCGTGCTTCTCGACGTCGCCGATCACCAGAGCATCGATCGAGCCGCGGCAGATGTCGAGCGTCAATTCGGCAAGCTCGACATTCTCGTCAACAATGCCGGCATTCTGCTGGAACGCATTCCCCCCAGCGAGTGCCGCATCGAAAACCTGCGCAAAACTCTCGAAACGAATGTCGTGGGACTGTTTGCCGTCACCAAAGCTTTCCTGCCGCTGCTGCGAAAGTCGCCTTCTGCGCGGATCGTGAACGTCTCCAGCGCTCTCGGATCGCTTGCCACCATGGGCGATCCGCGGAAACTGCAAAATGAGTTCCTGGCCTATTCGTCTTCGAAGGCGGCGGTAAACATGATGACTGTCGTCCTCGCGCGCGAACTCGCCGGTACCAAAATAAAAGTAAACGCCGCGGCCCCGGGATACACAGCCACGGCTATGAACAATTTCAGCGGGACTCAAACAGTTGCGGAGGGCGCCATCGCTTCCGTGAAGCTCGCCACACTTCCGGAAGATGGGCCGACCGGAAGTTTCCTCGACAAAAACGGTCTCGTCGCCTGGTAATTGCGGAATCCTGGGAACAATCGGAGCTCACTCCGCCTATCCCGACACGCCATTTGTGCTGCTAAGAGCACGACACAGCGCATGTGTGTGCAGTTCAGTTAAACCAGGCGATCTATAGGTCAGAACCTTGTTCAGAGTGGGGCAATCAATCAAAATTACGCATGTTGAGCAACATCGCCAACAAATCGAAATTCCAGTCCGGCCGGGGCGGCATAACGTTCCCCACCACGATAAGCCGCAACGTTTTTTGCGCGGGCCTCAGCGCTGGGAAACAAATCGGCGCGACGCTACCGAATGGCAGCCCCCGAAGGGGGCGAAAGATCGTAGCCCCCCGCGCTCGCGCGCCGTTCGTGCGAGCCAGCGGTGGGAATATGATGGCGCGAAGCGCCACACCGATCGCGGCGCGATTCCCGCGAGCCTTGCTCCTCTACTTCCTACTTCGTTGGCTCCAGAATCAGCTTTTGCGCCCGCCAGTTCAGCAGCTCTCCCACGATGATTTCGTTCGCCGATGGGCAAGCAATCTCGTGAATCCACCCGAACTGCTTGAGCTGTTTCCCGGATTCGCCCAGCCATCCCAGCACCTTTCCATCCAGGCTGAGCTTGTACACCCGGCCCGGATACGCATCCGCCGCAAAAAGCACCTGGTTTGGTCCCGGCGTGATGCAAATGGCCCACGGTGAGCCAGGCGCCATCGTTCCCGCACCCGGAGGCAGCGGCAGCTTTGGCTTGGCGCCGATGGCAGGCTGCGTATCGGGATCAAAGGGAACGTCAATTTTGATGATCTTCAGGAACTTGCCATTGTTGTCGAACACCTGAATGCGTGCGTTGCCGCGATCGGCTACGTACACATTTCCATCCGAATCCGTAGCAATGCTATGCGGAGTGTGAAACTGCCCTTCACCTTCGCCCGGCTCGCCGAAGGACATCAGCCATTTCCCGTTCTTGTCCACTTTCGCCACGCGCGAATTGATATATCCGTCGCTGATAAATGTGTCTCCGGCCGCATCCCACGCCACATCGGTCACTTGCCGGAACATTCCATCCACGGGCGGCAGCGGTGGCTTCGGATGCCGGAGCGCCTCGGTGCCTTCATCGGAAGCCTCTTGCTTGCGCCCGAACACCATCACCACGCGGCCTTCCGGATTGAATTTGATGATCATGTCCGAGCCTTTGTCCGTCACCCAGATGTTGTCCTCTTTATCGATCCGCACCGTATGCGCGAACGACCACGCGTACAAGTTATGCCCGATTTCGCGGATGAAATGCCCGTCCGGTCCGAACTCGAGCAACTGCGCCGCAGCCGCGGCATACGCCGGTCCCGTCGTGTTCCCGCGGGAAAAAATAAAAATGTTGCCCTTCGAATTCACCGCCACGCCGGACACTTCTCCCAAATACATGTTCGGCGGCATCTTTATAAAATCCGGAACCGACCGGAACTTGATTTCCGGCGCCGATTCCTGCGCCAGCGCGGGCGCTGCTATCACTAGACACAGCACAAAACCCGCCATAAAACCTGAGGCAAAATTAAACCGCTTCATTCAACCCTCCCACAGAAATTCACTTCCTAAATTTTGTATGGGCTTCCCACCGCGTGGGTGTGCTTGGCGACAAATCCAAACTACGAATGCGCCCACAAAGCTAGCGAAATTCGCGGTGCAAATCAAGAATCGCGGGAAATCAACAGCAGATTGTGTAGGCCGTTAAGGAGGATCAGAGGGAATCTACCCGAAAACTCCGGGAAAGAACTTATAGATCACTGCTTTTTGCGCAGCCCAGGTCCCTGGCGGCGATTTGCTGCTGATCCAGAATCTCGCGAATTTTGCGCGCCAGCACGCGTGCCGTGTACGGTTTCTGCAGTACCGGCAATCCATAATCCTGCGCCTGTCGCAGCATGGCCATATCGGCGCTGTAGCCTGTCGCAAAAATAACCGGCAACTCGGGCCTTTTCGCGCTGATTTCCGCGTACACTTCGGTTCCGCTCAGCTTCGGCAGCATCACATCCAGGATCGCCAGCGAGATATCCGGCGAGTGATTGTTGAATTCTTCCAGGGCCTTCTCGCCGTCCGCGGCAAGCAACACGTGATAACCCAGGTTCGTCAGAATTTCGTAGGCCAGTTGGCGCAGTCCATCGTGATCTTCTGCAACCAGAAGTGTTTCCGAACCCCCTTCGACTCGCGTCGCATCTTCCGTTTTTTCCCGGCGAAGGCGAGGCTTGGTGCTGATCGGCAGATAAACGCGAAATGTGCTTCCCTCCCCAAGCCTGCTTTCCACGTCCACGAAGCCCCCGTGCTGCTGCGCGATGCCATACACGGTCGCTAGTCCCAGTCCGGTGCCTTTGCCAAACTCCTTCGTGGTGAAGAACGGTTCGAAAATCCGGCTCAGCGTCGTTTCGTCTATGCCCGTTCCGGTATCGCTCACGGCCAGCATCGCGTACTGGCCGGGCCGCGCCAGCGGTCGCGTCGCGCAAAATTTATCGTCGAAAGAAACATTTCTGCTGTCGATCACCAGCGCCCCACCCTTCGGCATGGCGTCGCGCGCATTGATGCATAGATTCATCAGCACTTGCTCCACCTGTGTCGGGTCCGCCCGAACGATGGCCAGGTCCGGAGCAAGGTTCGCTTTGATCTCGATATTGCTGCCAATCACCTTTTCCAGCAGGCTCAGCGTTTCGATTACCGCTAGGTTCAAATCGATGTCCCTGGGCTCCAGAATCTGTCGCCTTGCGAAAGCCAGCAGTTGCCGCGTTAAGGCAGCCGCCCGCTGCGCCTGGTGGCGTACCTTTTCAAAATGCCGGCGCAGGCGCGAATCCGGTTCGGTCTCTTCCGCGCCGATATCGGCCCAACCCATGATCGCCCCGATCATGTTGTTGAAGTCGTGCGCGATTCCTCCGGCCAGTTGCCCGATGGCTTCGAACTTTTGTGCCTCCAGTAATTGTTTTTCGAGCGCCATGCGTTCGGTCACGTCCTGCACGATGATTTCGATGCAGTCTTTCCCGTGTACCGGATCCTGCGCTCGCCGGCCGTTGATCCGCACGATGATTTTCTTGCCGTCTTTCCTCTTCCACTCGACGGTCGTTTCCACTCGCTCGTTCTTGAAATACTCGCTCAGAATCGTTTCCCGCGCCGTCGGGTCAACATAAATGGATTGCGTCGTTCCCAGCGCCATTAACTCCCGCGCGGAGTCATATCCCAGCATCTGCACCAGTGCCGGATTCACAAACAGGAGGTTGCCTTCCGAGCTCAGCCAGTAAATTCCGTAAGTGGCGTTGTCCACTAATCCGCGATACCGCGACTCGCTTTGCCGCAGTGCCGCTTCCGCCCGCTTGCGTTCGGTAATGTCGAGAATACTTCCGCGCACCAGCGGCCTCCCCGCGGACGGGAGTGCGATCAGGTGAATCTCACAGGAAATTTCATCTCCTTGCGAATTGCGATGCACCCAATCAAAACAAGGTTTTCGCCCCATCATCGCAAGCGTAATCTGCTCGGCCGCCAATTCTTCGGACCGGCGTCCGTCCATCTGCAGCGTCGGGCTGAAATCCGCCGGAGTGCGGCTCACCAACTCCGCCCGCGTTACCCGGAATAACCGTAGCGCATTGTCGTTGCAATCCACGAAGCGTTTCGTTTCCGCGTCGATCACCACAATCGCTTCCGGCGCGTTCTCCACGAGCGTGCGGTATCGTTCTTCGCTTTCCCGAAGCGCCTGCGTCGCCTTCAGCTCCGCGTCTCGCAAGGCGCTTTCCTCTTTCGCTCGCCGCAAAGCCACGGGAAGCCGCGCCAACTGGTGCTTCAGCACGTAATCGGTAACACCCAGCTTGATGCAATCGACAGCCAGTTCTTCTCCCAGCGTCCCGGAGACGAGAATCAGCGGCGTGTTCGGGCAAACGTCCTGCACCGTTTCCAGCGCGTCGAGTCCCGTCCAGTCCCTCATCCGGTAATCCGCCAGCACGATATCGAATACTTGCGCGCGCAGCTTGCGGTTGAATTCCTCGCGCGTCAGGGCGCACACCACGTCCATTGCGATCCCAGACTTTCGCAGCCCGCGAAGACACAACTCCAGATCGTTCGCATCGTCGTCCACGATGAGCAGCCGCAGAGGCGTTTCTTCCGCAGGCCCGGTCAACTCGGGAACTTTTCGCGGCGCGTTCATTGCTTCATTCGTTCCCCGAAGCGGCCGCTGCTGTGAACGCTGCAGCCGGAGCCTTGCTGTTCACCAGCAGCCAATACATTCCGAGTTGCCTCACCACATCCTGAAAATCGCTGAAACTCACGGGCTTCTGGATGTAACTGTTCACTCCGCACTTGTAGCTGCTGATCAGGTCCCGTTCTTCTTTCGACGTCGTGAGCACGATCACCGGAATCGCTTTCGTGCGGTCGTCGCTTTTCAGTTCCTGGAGCACCTGCAGTCCATTCACCTTTGGAAGTTTCAGATCCAGCAGAACCATGCGCGGCGCTTCGTCAAAACGCCGGCTGGAAAATCTGCCGCGGCAAAAAAGAAAATCGAGCGCCTCCTCTCCATCTCTCGTCAGATGGACCTTGTTCGCCAGCTTGCTCTTCTGTAGCGCATGCAACGTCAATTCCGCATCCGCGGGATTGTCCTCCACCAACAGAATCTCCACGGCTTCAGGTATTTCCAAGCTTCACCTCATGGCCGATTTTTCCCGGCTCTTGGTCTGGTCTTTTTTCTAATGCGAAATAGAACGTGGTGCCCTGCCCCAGTTTCGATTCGGCCCATACTTCCCCGCCGTGCCGCTGAATGATGCGCTGCACTGTCGCCAGACCCACGCCCGTCCCCTCAAACTCGTCTTGCCGGTGCAAACGCTGAAAAACCCCAAATAGCTTATCGGCATATTTCGGGTCGAACCCCACTCCGTTATCGCGTACGAAGAAAATATCCACGCCGTCCCGCCGCTCTGCGCCCACTTCAATCACCGCAGCAGCCCGAGTCCGCGTAAACTTCGCTGCATTGGAAAGCAGATTAACGAAAACTAATTCCATTAGTCCCGGATCGCAGTTCACTTCGGGAAGATGCTCGACCCTCCACTCGATTTCCCGGTTGCCTTCGCTCGGTAATGCCGCCATGGCCTCCCGCACCACCGTCCCGAGCATCAGCTTCTTCTTTCCGATCTCTTTTCGCCCGATCCGCGCCAGGTTCAGCAGGTCATCGATCAGCCGGCCCGTGTGCGTTACCGCCTCGAGTACCCGATTCAGATAGCGATTTCCATCCTCGGAAAGTTCCGCCGCGTGCTCTTCCTTCAGAATCCGCGCAAATCCGTCGATGTGCCGAAGTGGTGCGCGTAGGTCGTGCGATACCGAGTAGCTGAACGACTCGAGCTCCTGGTTAACCACATGCAATTCGGCCAGTTTCTGGCTCAACTCCACGTTCAGTTGGCGGATTTGCTCTTCGGCCCTCCTTCGCAAACTCACATCGCGCACCGCGCTTGACACCAGCATGCCTTCATTTGTTTGCAGCGGGCTCAGGCTCACTTCCACCGGAAATTCCGTCCCGTCCTTCTTGCGCCCATAGAGTTCCAGGCCCAGACCCATGTTTCTCGCCCGCGGCGTGTCGGAATACCCGGTCCGGTCCCTTATATGTTGCCGCTTGAATCTCTCCGGCAGTAGCATTTCCACTCGCTGCCCGGCAAGTTCCTCGCGCGAGTAACCGAAAAGCGTCTCGGTTTGCGCATTCACCAGTTGAATCTGGCCCGCTTCATTGACGATCACCATGGCGTCCGGCGCCGATTCCAGCAGGTTCCGGAATTTTTCTTGTTCCTGCTTGCGCTGTGTAATGTCGCGATTGCTCTCCAGGAATGAAATCGTCTTCCCCTCTTCATCCTTCCGCACCGCCCAGCGGCTCGATACGATCGCTCGCGAGCCGTCCCGTTTGCGATGGATCAGTTCTCCTTCCCAAGAGCCTCGCTCGGTTGTCTCCGCCATGATCTTTTCATGGTCCATCGGAAATTCCGTCTGCAGCAGCGTATGCGTGCTCTTTCCGCGCGCCTCCTCTTTAGTCCAGCCATAGAGCCGCTCCGCGCCGCTGTTCCAGTACAAAATCTTTCCATCCGGCGTGCGCACGATGATGGCGTCGTGCGTCAGGTCCAGCAGGTCGGCCTGCTCCCGGTAATTTCCTTCGCTGATGCGCAGATCCAACTCCATTTCCCGGCGCTCCGCGATTTCTTCCCGCAGCGCGGCGTTGGCCTTGATCCATTCCTTCGAACTCGGCAGATCGAGAGCCTTCGGCACCAGATTCATGAGCAGCACCGCCGTCGGCACCGATGCCGCCGCCGTAATGGCCTTGATCACCCCGGCCAGCCAGTAATTCGCGTGCCACAAGTTCCACACTTCCATCAAATGCGTCGAACCGCAGGCCACGATGAACACTCCAAACAACCCGAACATCCAACTGAACGGAATATCCCGCCTTTTGCGCACAAACCACAGCAAAGCGACGGGAATCGCAAAGTATGCCGCCGCGATCAGCCCATCGGAGATCACGTTCAGCCATACCAGCCCCGCATTCCACAGATAGCAATATCCGTGCGGTTCGAAATTTCCCGACGTGAACAGCGCTTTCCAGATATTCATGCAGGCTCTCCTGCCTGTTCAATTGGCCGCCGCTGCTGGCCCCCCGATGCGCAAGAAGGCGCACCAAGGCGATGCACAAGAAGGAGAGGACCTCTTGCCGGTTGCCACTGCGGTTCTGTGCGCGCGAGCGTGGCAAAGCAGCTGCCAGCCGTCGCTCAACTACGTGAAGGGGACTTCATTCTGCTCGCGTGCGTCTGAATGTCAATATCGTCATTCAAACCGTAAATCTTTGCAGCACTCTTCGTTTGCCTTGAATTCCGTTCCGGGAAAATTCGCACGCATGTGAATTCTTTGCGGAATGCAAATTTCTTCAATCCCACGCAAATTAAGATTTTACTTGCTCCGTGGCGCTGCTTAGCTCTGGCCATCCCCGTGCCTGTGCTCAGCAACACTACTGGATTTTCTGTAGAGAACTTTCGCACTCTAAGCGAATTCTCAGAATCCAAGGCCCGTCGCAGGAGGACCATGATCAATGCGAAGGAACGTCGCTTTACACTCCGGCATAAACTGCAAATTCCTTTGACGTTTGAAAATCTGTCCGGCTCGGACCCCACTCCTCAGGCCACTCAGTCCACCGACGTCTCGATTCGTGGCCTCTATTTCGCCACCGACCAGTCGCTCGAAATCGGAACGCCGGTTAAAGTCCTGCTGCGGATGCCCGAACAGATTACCGGCAGAGAGTCACCCAAGTGGAGTTGCATGGGCCGTGTCGTTCGCGTCGATCACAGCCGCGAACCAGGCGGACAGCGCGGCATTGGCGTGGAGCTCCACTACTATGACGTGATGAGCGCTTGACACTACAAGGTGTACGACGGCACTCGGATTGCTCTCTTCTGTCGTCGCGTCACGCTCGTGATTCAACAAATGCTTGCCAGAACAATTAAGAGTTGGACATAGGCCAGTTAGTCCCCTAGGGTGGTATCGCATCAGCACCAATTCTGTAGACGCAATCCCTAAATGGGATTTGCGTTGAGCAGTCTGCTCTCGAAGCAGTGCTTGTGACCTGCGTCACACTTCGATGTGTCAACGGTCACTGTTCCGTAACGATGCAACCTGTAACCTATCAATCTTTTTAATCAAACTGTTTAATTAGCCCGTTTAATCAGCTTGACCCGGAGTCCTGAGGGAAGCTCTATGACGCGTCGCGGAAGTTTCTGGTCACTCGGCCTTTGCTGCACCATTCTCTTGCTGGCTCCTGCCGTCCTCACCGCCGGTCCCCGCAAGCAGCCGTCCAGGCAGCCGCCCATGCACGGACTGGACACCCCCACGAAAGATTCCACACCGCCCCAAGCCGACAATTCCGGCTACCTCGGCGCCGAAGTCTGCAAGACCTGCCACGAGGAGATTTACAACTCCTGGGAGAAGACGCCGCACTGGAAAACTACGCTCGATACCAAGGGCGGCCCGTCTCATCAGGGATGCGAGGGCTGTCACGGTCCCGGCGCCGCTCACGTTGCCGGCGGCGGCGATAAGACGAAAATTTTCGTTTTCGCCGATCACACCAGCAAGCAAATCGACGAACGCTGTCTCACCTGCCACGCTTCCTCCTCCGAGCACATGAAAGCCACCAATTCGCTCCACAACGAGAACGACGTGAGCTGCATTTCCTGCCACTCGCCGCATCACGCCAAAACAGCCGAATACTTGCTGTCGAAGCCGCAGCCCGAGCTTTGCTTCACCTGCCACCTTCAGCAAAAGGCCCAGTTCGCCATGCCCTTCCATCATCGCGTCAACGAAGGGCTTGTTCAGTGCACCGACTGCCACAATGTCCACGGATCGGCGCTGCCCAAACAGGTCCGTATGTCCTCCACGCAAGACGCGGTCTGTTTCAAGTGCCACACCGATAAGCAGGGTCCCTTCGTGTACGAGCACGCACCTATAAAAGTGGACGGTTGCGTGTCCTGCCACATGGTTCATGGCGGGCCCAACGCCCACATGCTCAAGTTCAGCAACGTGAACCTGCTTTGCCTGCAGTGTCACACCACATCCAGTTTCAGCAGCGCGCCCGGTGCGCCGTCATTCCACAACCAGGCCAGCTTTTTCCAGGCGTGCACCTTGTGCCACGTGGCCATCCATGGATCGAATTTCAGCTCAACGTTCTTCAAGTAAGCGAATGGAAGTCCCGAACAGCGCCACGCCCCAGATCGGGAGCGCAGGTTCACCAGCAGGCCATACGAAGTCCGGACACGCGGGAGAGGCTATGAACGAGCGTCGAAAAGTTGTGGAATTCGCGGCCCTGTTATTCGCCCTGCTGTTTTGCATCGCGCCCGTGTCGCGCGCCCAGCAGGATGACGACCAGAATAAAGGGATCCAATCCGGCAATTACAACATCCAGCAGACTGTCGAGTTCGGATACCGGCTGAACGAAGTCAGCGGCAATCAGGATACCTACGATACCTTCATCAATCTCGGCTCCGGCATGCGTCTGTTCAACTACACCCTCGACATGCGCTCGCTCAACCATCAAGGCGTTTTCTTCGACGACCTCAATTTCAGCAACTTCGGCTACGGCGGCGATCCGAATGACGTTTCGCGCTTGCACATCGACAAGAACAAGCTATACGACTTCCACCTGTTGTTCCGGCGCGACAAGAATTTTTGGGACTACAACCTCTTCGCCAACCCGCTCAACCCCGCGCCACTCAACCCGGTGGGCTCGTCAACGACTGGTTGCATTGTCAGCCCTCCTACCACCGCGCATCCGGGTCTTCCGGGATACTGCTCCAATCCGTCCATACCGCTCGCCAACTCGGCTCACGCTGAGGATCTCGTTCGCCGCATGCAGGATTACGACCTCACATTATTTCCCGAATCCCGCGTGCGTTTCCGGCTGGGTTATTCCCATGACCGTGACCAAGGCCCCGGTTTTTTCACCACCGATAGCGGAACGGTTCCCGACGCTCCCGAAAATTTCAGCTACACCACCAACGCCTATCGCGCCGGCGTCGATATTCGCGTTCTTCCAAAAACCACCATTTCCTATGACCAGTTCCTCAGCTATTTCAAGCAAGACAACGTAGCGCTGGAAACCCCGGCCGCCACTCCCGGCAACTTCGGCTACAAACTCGCCAACGGCACGCCTGTCGATCTAGGCGTCGTCTGGAGCACACAAACTCCCGCCGAAGCTTTGCCCTGCGCGGCTCCCATCACCAGCACCACCACCACCCCGCCCACCGCCAGCGCGAATTGCAACGGGTTCCTGGGTTACAGCCAGGTCGGCCGGCCACGCAACTTCATGCCCACCGAACGCCTGCGCTTCCAGTCCAACTATTTCAAGAACTTCGAGACCAACGGCTCGTTCGGCTACGCCACTTCCGACAACAGCATCCCCGACTTTGACGAAATTCTGAATGGCTTTGTTACCCGCTCCGCCACACGCCTGAGCACGACCGCCGGTCCCGCTACCGCCAAGCGCGTCTCCGTGAACGCGGATTGGTCCGGCGTCTACTCGATAACGGACAAATTGCGCATCGAGGATTTCTTCCGCTACGACAATTGGCGCATTCCTGGCCTGTGGTCCACTTACGAAACAAACCTTTTTGGAGCTGCCGGTTCAGGCGCGGCCGTCGGGCTAGCGTTGCCAATTTCTTCTTTCAATCAGGTGTCGCCCGCCACCACTGCCACCTTCGCCTCGCTCTGTCCCGCTGCCCCTTATAGCCAGGCGGGCTGCCCTCTTCACACCACCAGCTCCGGCGCGGATGTCACCAACGAGCTCAGCTATAATTTTCTGGGACAAAACCTGAAGTCCAACACCCTCCAGCTTCAATACGATTTCACGCCGCACTGGAGCGCTCGCATTGGTTACTTCTACACCAACCGCATCATCTCCCAATTCAGCGCTACCTTTGACACTGGCGAAACCTATTTCCCGGGTGGTAGCGGAGCCACCGCCGCCACACTCTATTTTGCCGCGCGCGGCGATTGCGCCCTGGTCGGCGGAGCGCTACCGGCCGCATGCACCCGCAATCCGGACGGTTCGGTCACCGAGGGTTCACCCACCCACCTTGTTCCAGAGGCTGGAAATGATACCGCCCGCGCACTCACCACCATCAATGAAAGCGCGCTCCTCGCGGGATTCACTGGCCGGCCGTTTGAGCAGTTGCGGCTTACCGGAGATTTCTCATTCGGCTATAACGACGCCTCATTCACTCGCATCGATCCACGCCAGGTGCAAAGCTACAAAATTCACGCCACCTACACTCCCAAGCCCTGGGCCAGTCTGGACGGTGCTGTCGAGATCCACGAAAATCGGGACGATGTCTTCACCGTGGCGAATCTCGAGCACGACCGCAGTTACAGCGTCACCGCCATGCTCGCGCCGAATCCCCGGCTGGCCATCAGCTTCGGTTACAACTATTGGGACGTCTACACGCAAGCCGACATCTGCTTCAACTATTCCATCACCGCCACCAACACCACGCCGCCGCCCACCAGCCTGACGGTCAGCGCTTCGCCTCCGGGCGTTGCCACCACCGCTTGCTCCATTGCAGGCGCTTCAGTGGGAGCAGCCGGGTTCGGAACGCTTTCCACCTACGCCAGCACCGATCACTTCGTTCATGGTGACCTGATGTGGAAGCCGCACAAGCGCGTCACTGCCAACTTTGGTTACGGAGGCAGCTTCGTTCGCGGCAACACCATTTTCCTGAACCCGCTTACACCGTCAGGTACGCTCGACTACAACTACCAGACCCCTTACGCCTCGCTCGCCATCGCCCTGTATCGAGGATTGACCTATAAAACCGCCTGGAACTATTACGGGTTCAATGAAACGGGAGTCGCCGCTCCGTTCGGCTTGGCTCCCATACCGCTGCAGGACTTCAACGGCAGCAACGGAACATTTTCGATTCTTTACTCGTTCTGAAATGCACAAGGGTAGTATCGTGGTGTTGCAGCCGCGACGAACTTAAATCCAGGAGGCACTCGGTGAATCGCAACGTGATTCGGCTAACGATGGTGGTTCTCGCGTTCGGCGTTCTCTCTCTTGTCGGCCCGTCCGCCAGGGCGCAAGATGATGCCGCCTCGCTCTTCAAATCGAAATGTGCTGCGTGCCATGGAGCCGACGGAACCGGCAGCACTCCCGTCGGGAAGTCCATGAAGATCCGCGATTTCCATTCACCCGATGTCCAGAAGCAAAGCGACGCCGACCTCACCCAGATCATCACTGCCGGAAAAGGCGCCATGCCCTCCTATAAGGGCAAGCTTACCGATGCGCAGATCAAGGATTTGGTCGGCTACATCCGTTCCCTGGCCAAGAAATAAATCGCGTCCCGGCTCGACCCGTTGGGCTCGCCCCAGTTAGAGTTGCCCTTTGTTAGTCGTTGCATTTGTTTTTGCACTGTCATCCCGAGTGAGCGAAGCGCCTTTCTTTGCGACGAGGGATCTCTCTTCGGTTTTGTTGTGCGGCACGTTGCTTTGTTGTTCGTCAGGGCACAGGGCGGCCACCGGGTGCAGGTCAGCTCCGGAGGAGCGGAAGACCGTAGCCCAGCGCGGGAGCGCTGGGAAATAAATCGGCGCGAAGCGCCATACCGCTCGCGGCGCCGTTCCCGCGAGCCTTCGAGTTCGCGCTGCCGCTTATGCGTCAGGTAGGGATTGAGTTCCTGACGGAAGTTGCTTTTCGTATTTAGCGTAAATAGTCTCGCGAAGCCCGGGCGCCTCTCATCGCTCAGGACTTCGCTCTTGGGAGAATTCGAGTGACTCTGCCGGGTCCGGAGACCCTTCTCTTCGCGGCTCTCCTCATTGCCGTCGTTCTGATCGCCATCATCGTCGTGCGGCCTTCGCTCACCGCCACTCGCGGCGGAAAGATATTTGCCTTCGTCGCTTTCTTCCTTCTACCGGTTCTCTGCGTTTTCGCCGCGGGCTCGGAACACATCGAACGCTCCAAGCAAACCACCTTCTGCATTTCATGCCACGTGATGGAGCCTTACGGTAAGAGTCTTTACGTGGATGACCCCCAGTACATACCCGCCGCTCACTTTCAGAATCATCGTATTCCTGCCGATGAAGCCTGCTACACCTGCCACACCGATTACGCTCTGTACGGCGGCGTTCGCGCAAAGATTCGCGGTCTGCACCATATTTACGTCCAGTATTTGGGCACCCCCCCGCAACCGGACCAGATCAAGCTTTACACTCCTTACAACAACCGCGAGTGCCTTCACTGTCACCTGGGTGCCCGCTCCTTCATGAGCAACGCCATCCATATGGCCATCATGGATTCGATTAAGAGCAACGAAATGTCCTGCGTCACCAGCGGCTGTCACGACACCATCCACAACATTGATAGTCTCAGCAAAGTAAAATTCTGGAGCCCTGCACAATGAGTGCAACGTCGGCGAACTCCATGGAGCGGAATCTCAGAATCGCGGGAATCCTGCTGTTGTGCGGGCTGCTCGTAACCGTTGCCAGCCTCATCTGGAAAGCGCCGCTTTCTTTCTTGATGTTCGCCGGCATCGGCAGCCTGCTGGTCCTTCTCGGCGTTGCCTTCTATCTGTTTTCCTTGCTCTCTATCGGTTCCGAAACTCCCTAAATTCCATATCGCCTCATCGCTCGCGCTTCTGTGGCATTTGTAGCGGGGGGTTTTAACCCGCCATCCATCTTCGCGCGCCCTACCGGCGCGTTTTTGCCTCCGACTTGCCATCAGCTTTACCGCCCTTGTCATCCCGACGCGCAGCCGCGCCCGGTGAGGGCGCAGGAAAAATGTTCAGCGAGCGAGGGATCTCTCTTCGTGTGCGAATTCCGCCGCAAACGGACTAACGTGCTCACATACCTTCGTCCGCGCCGTCATTGTGATCGCAGCTGCACTTCTAGTTTCCAGCCCGCTTCATAACATTCGCCCTGTGAGTCCTGAGAGCTCCAGAGCGAGGTTTTCGTCCGTATTTCTACGAATTTCTTTCCTTGATCTTCTCTGCTAAGGTCGGCCCGCGGAGTCGAGCACATGATGAAGAAGAAAACGAATCAGAACCCGGGGAATCGGTCAGCGGCGGCATCGAGCATCAGGCGCAACGGCGCTTCTTTCCTCATCCCGAGCGCCATTGGATTCGCGAATTCTTCGCTTTTATATGTGACACCCAAAAAGCTCCACCCGTCAGTGGCTGCCACGTGGCGCACATCGCAACTTACAGAAAACAATCATAGTCGGTACACCTCACGCGTCACTCGCTGCAGGCCCCTCGCTCAGGCTTTTTCTGCTTGCCTTTTCAGCCCGCATCCCGCCTCACGCACCAACCTTCAAATATGCTAGATTGGCGCTTCGTCCCAAGACCTTAATGCCAACATTCCGGCGCTGGCCCTTTATCGTTCTCCTCGTTGCCGCGAGCGGCTTCCCGCTTGCCAGCCTGCGCTCTGCCACCACTCCTGACGTTCTTCTCGATACCATGCGCCAGGAATTGCATCGTGCCGAAGAGGCTCTCGCCAAATCCGATCCTGCTACGTATTACCTCAGTTACTCTGTTTCAGACGCGACCGCCATCACCATCGCCGGCAGCACCGGCAGCCTGATCATTTCCAATCAGGCGCATCGCCGCGAGGCCGACGTGATGATGCGCGTCGGCTCACCGGCACTGGACAATACGCACAGCCAAAGCCGCCCTTCCGGAATCGTTTCCGGTGCTCTTCCGTTCAACGACGATCGCGACGCTATCGCCCGCGTTCTCTGGCAGCTTACCAACCGCGAATATCAGCAGGCCTCCCAGTCGTTCGTCAAAGTGAAAACCAGCATGGCCGTGCAATCCGCGGAAGAAGACAAGTCTCCTGATTTTTCCGCGGAAACGCCGAAGACGCACATCGACGAAGCGCATCCGCAGCTCGCCTTCGATCAAAAGCTTTGGGAAGACCGCATTCGCCGCCTTTCCGCCGGGTTCTTGAAGTACCCGGAAGTGAACGGCTCGAACGTCTTTTTGCAAGTTGAGACCAGCCGTTCTTACCTCGCTACCAGCGAAGGAGCAGCTCTCGTCCAGCCTTCCGCCATCGCTCGGTTGGTCATTCAAGGTGATACCCGCGCCGACGATGGCATGGATCTTCTCCGCGTGGAAACTTTTCAGGCCGCCTCCCCCGACCAGCTTCCTTCGGAAGCCGAGTTGAAAGCCAAGGTCGACAAGATCGCCGTCGATCTCAAAGCGTTGCGCGCCGCTCCGGTTGCCGAACCTTACGCGGGTCCAGCCATGCTTTCCGGCCGCGCCGCCGCTGTTTTCTTCCATGAAGTTCTCGGACACCGTTTGGAAGGCCATCGCCAGCGGGGCGACACCGAAGGCCAGACCTTCACCAAGAAGGTAAATCAGCTTGTGCTGCCCGCGTTCTTGAGTGTCACCGACGATCCCACCCGCAAGGAATTGAACGGCGTGAAGCTTGCCGGTACCTACGACTACGATGACGAAGGCGTTCCCGCCGAGCCGGTGAAGGCGGTTGAAAATGGCGTGCTGAAAAATTTCCTCATGTCGCGCGCGCCGGTCACCGGGTTTCGATCACTCGAACGGCCACGGCCGCCGCCAGCCGGGTCTCATGCCCGTCGGCAGGCAGGGCAACCTGATCGTTACCTCCACCAAAACCGTGAAAGATGCCGAACTCCGCCAGCAATTCATCGCGGAGATTAAAAAGCAGGGCAAGCCCTACGGACTTTATTTCGAGGATATTCAGGGCGGCTTCACTCTCACCGGACGCGCCTCGCCGCAAGCGTTTCAGGTGATTCCGGTGATGGTCTGGCGCGTCTATGCCGATGGCAGGCCTGACGAGTTGGTTCGCGGCGTCGACATCGTGGGCACGCCGCTGCTCTCGCTCAACAACATCATGCTCACCGGTGACACCGAACAGGTTTTTAATGGCATTTGCGGAGCGGAATCCGGGCAAGTTCCGGTCGCCGCTGCCGCTCCAGCCATGCTTTTTTCAGAGATTGAAGTGCAGAAACGCGCGAAAGGCACCCAGCGTCCCCCGATTCTTCCGCCGCCTGGATTTGAAGATATGTCCGCCTCTGCCAGCGCTAAAGCGGCGGTTTCCCAATGAAATTTGCACGAAAACTCGCGCAATGTTCTCTCTGGTGCACACTTCCTGCACTTTTATGTCTGGTTTTGGCTTATGACGCCGTCGCGAAACAAGCAGCGAAACCCGCGCCCTCCGCAACGTCATCGAACGATGCTTCCGCCGACCCGTTACTGAAGGCCATGCGGCAAGAGCTCGACCGCTCCAAGGCAAAACTCAAAATCGATAATGTTCCCGCACCTTACTACATCGAATACCGCCTCTCCGATATTTCCGAATATGACGCCGAGGCCGCTTTCGGCGCGTTGCGACAGGAGCAGAACTTTCATGGTCGCTCCGTCCGCGTGGTGGTCCGCGTCGGCGATTACAAGCAGGACAGCTACTACGGCCCTGGCGTGGGCGCCGCCACTTTTGCGCCCATCGATAACAATCCGCTTTCCTTGCGCTGGCAGTTGTGGGCCGCCACCGATCAGGCTTACAAAGCGGCGAGCCAGGCGCTGGCCATGAAAAAAGCGGCGCTCAGCCAGTTCAGCGCCGATCAGCCCTTCGACGATTTCGCCAAAGCCGCGCCGCTGCAATCGATCGAGCCGCTCGCGAAACTTGATTTCGATCCGAAGATCTGGAAAGACGCGCTCGAGAAATCCACGGCGCTGTTTCGCACCGATCCCAAGGTTGAAACTCTCACGGCATCGGCCCGGTTCCGTGCCGTCAATCAGTATTACGTCAACACCGAAGGAACCACTACGCGTCAGGGATATTCGCTCTATTTCCTGACGGCAGCCGGCTCCACGCAAGCGAGTGACGGCATGCGCCTGGAGCGCTCGCCCTACTATGCTGCCCCAGCCATGAAGGATTTGCCCTCTCCCGCCGAATTCGAAGGCAATGTCGCGAAGTTAGTGCAAACCCTGAAAGCGTTGCGAGAAGCGCCTGTGGTCGATGAGGATTATCGCGGACCGGTGCTCTTCGGCCCGGATGCCGCCAGCGACGTTTTCTTCGGAATGGTGGGAGAGAATGTGCTGGGAAACAGGCCTAAACCGGGCGAATCCGAGCGTACCACGGGCGACTACGCGTCCAATTACAAAGGACGCGTCCTGCCCACTTTTCTCTCGATCACCGACGATCCCACGATGAAAGCCTTCGGAGGCAAAGGACTGATCGGCAGCTACGATGTGGACGACGAAGGCGTTCGCGCCGCTGCGGTGCCCATCGTCGAAAATGGAATGCTCGCGAATTATCTGATGGGGCGCGAACCCATCCGCGATTTTCCCGACTCGAACGGCCACGGCCGCGCCGCGCCGGGCCAAATCCCTCGCCGAATATCGGCAATTTAATCGTCCAGTCGAAAGAAACGCTCTCTCCCGACGACTTGAAGAAAAAACTGATCGATCTTTGCAGGCAGGAGAACAAGACGTTCGGCTATTACGTGGAAACGTTGGCGGGATCGAACCCGCGTCTGCTCTACCGCGTCTATACAGGACGGCCACCAGGAACTCGTGCGCGGAGCGAGCTTCGACGAACTCGATTCACGCACGCTGCGCAACGATCTCATCGCCGTGGGCAATGATCCGCTGGTGAGCAATCGAGAAGGCGCTGTGCCGCAAACGGTGGTGAGTCCCTCGATATTGTTCGACGAGCTGGAAGTGAAACGCAGCGATCAGCAGAACGCCAAGCTGCCCGAATATCCGCCGCCCGACCTGGCCCCGTCTCGTTAAAAACTCTAGAAAATCAGCTTCAATCCGAATTGGATCTGCCGCGGGTTGGTCGCCAGCGTGGTGATCAAGCCCGCCGATGCGCTGACCGTGGTGCCGGAGAATACCGTCGTATTCGGCGGCCCAAAGTTCACGCGATTAAAAATGTTGAAGAACTCGGCGCGGAATTCGAGGTGCGTGCGCTCGGTCAGCGCAGTGGTTTTGAACAGCGAAAAATCCAGGTCCGCTAGTCCAGGTCCGTTGAAAGCGCCTCGGCCCACGTTGCCGAATGTTCCCTGCGTCGGCAACGAAAACGCCGCCGGATTGAACCATTCCTTCTGCGCGCCCAGAATGATCGGTCCTGAAAAAGACGAATTGAACGACGGACGATCAGGATTTCTTGTGTCTCCGTCGCCGGAACGATTCGAACCGACGAGTGGCGTAAACGGGAATCCGCTCAGGAGTGTCGTAATGCCATTGATTTGCCAACCGGAGACGAGTTTGTCTTCGATTCCGCTGCTGCCTCCTAGCCAGTGCTTGCCTTTGCCGAGCGGCAATTCGTATCGCGCGGAGATGCTCGCCTGATTGGTGGCGTTCAACGACGACGGTCCCCAGTCGCGGCGCAGATCCGTGCGATCCATCACCATCTGCGCCTGATTGTTGGCCTGCGCGCCGGTGAGCGCGGAATTGATGTCGAGATTTTTCGACCAAGTGTAGTTGGCGCGGAACTGCAAACCCTGGCTGAGGCGGTGCGTCACTTCTGTTTCGAGCGCGTTGTAGCTGGTGTTCCCGTTGGTGAACCAGAAAAATCCAGCGCCAAGAAACGAGTTCGGCCGCAATCCCACCGGGATGTATTCCGTGCCAGTCGGAACGGTCGGCGCGTTGGCTAGCGTTGCCGCGGTGAAGGCCGTGCCACCCGCCTTGCATCCTGCTGCGTTGCTGCAAATCTGTGCGGGAATCGAATTCGGATCGATGCTCAGGAAGCCGTGGTAGCCGTGCGAGCCGACATAGGTAACGCGGAAGGCGGTGTTGCTTGCGATTTCCTGCTCGACCGACAGATTCCATTCCTCAACCGTGGGAGTTTTGGCATTGGCCTGAATTCCCTGCGGCGCGTAGGTCGCGCATCCAGTCGAAAGGGTGGCGCTGCAAGACGGAGGATCCGGGACACCCGGTGTGATCGGTACGATCGAGGATAACGGACCGGAAAATGTGAGCGCTCCGTTGTACGGCGGCAGCGAATTGAGCAGAAAAGCGAGATCGTCAATCAAGGAATAGTAGGTGCCAAAGCCGGCGCGCACCGCCGTTCTGCCATTCCCGAAAACGTCCCAGGCCAAGCCGATGCGAGGGCTGAACAACCACTTGGCGTTGTTCTGGGTGTAGACAGAATTGGCAACGCGTGGATTGGTGATCAGCACATTCGAGGAATCGAGCAAATAATTCGAGGCCCGGCCGAATCCCTCGTTCCAGCCGGTGGTGAATTCGTGACGAATTCCCAAGTGCACGGTCAGGTTGGGGCGAACGCGAATGGAATCTTCCGCGTACCAAGCGCCAAAAAGGCTGCGCCAGCCGAGTTCCGTAGCGGTGGGGACAACTTGAAACGAACTGACGGTTCCCTGCAGAAAACTCATCAAGGTGCTGAACGTTGCTTGTCCCAATTGACGGGAGGCGCTGTCCTCATTGTCCTGCACGCGCTGGAACCAGGCCCCGAAACTGAGCTGGTGTCTGCCCTTGCTGATCTGCAAATCGTCCGCGTAGGTGAAAAGATTGCGGTGATTGAACACCCCCGCGGCATTGTTCGGCCCGGCGGAGGTGAGCGCGGCGAGGCCGGTGGTGCTCACGCCGCCGCCGATCACGATTCCGCCGGGGCCATCTCCGGTGACGAAATTGAGATTCGCGGGAAACGATGCAAGAGGAGCCGAACTGAGAGCGAAGCCGGCACGCGAAAAACCGGCGCGGGCGGTATTGAGAATGTTCGGCGAAAAAACGTGCGTTTCCTGCAAGCTGAACACCTGCATGCGCAGCGTGCTGGCGGAAGCAAAGAGCGGATCGGCCAGCGGGACGAGGCTGGTGCCGTCGTCGATGGTGTAAGAGCCGGAAAGTGTATCCGCACTTGCCAAATTGTAATCGGCGCGAAGGGTGCCGAAATCCTCGCGGATATTCTGAGCGGCGCTGTTGAAGGAGGAGGCCGTGCCGCTGGGTAGTCCGGTGGTGGGAACGAGCAATTCGCCGCCATTCGGCTGGGGCCAGTAGGACATGTACTGCAGCATGGTGGGATTCAGATTGGGAACTTTGGAATAGACGCCGGTGGTGGCGTTCGGCAGAAAGCCCTGGCGCGCCTGCTGATCCGGAACGACAGCAGACGCTGCTTATCGTCAGCGCCTGGCGAAATCCTTCGTAATTTCCGAAGAGGAAAGCTTTATCCTTTCTTCAGCGGGCCGCCGGCAGCACGCTCCAAACTGATTCTGGCGAAACGGCGGATTGGCGCCCTGAGCAAAATAGCTGCGCGCATCGAGATCACTGTTTCGCAAAAATTCGTAGAGTGAGCCATGCAGGGTGTTTGTGCCGGACTGAGTAACAACGCTGACCTGGGCGCCCGCCCGCTTGCCGTACTCGGCCGAATAGGTGTCGGTGAGTACGTTGAATTCGCGAATGGCATCGATGCCAAGAAGCTCTCCGCTTACCCCGCCAGGTGTAATGCCCAATTGGCTCGAACCGGTGTATTCGATGCCGTTGAACAAAACCAGGTTTTCAGTGGTGCGGCGGCCTGCGACCGAGAAGGTGTTGCCGTTGCTGGTGCTGGTTTGGGCGCTCTTCAGTGCGCTGTAATTGATGGCCCCGGGATTGAGGGTGATCAGATTGTCGAAGCTGCGGCCATTGAGCGGAAGATCTTTGACTTCGCGTTCGCCCACGACGCCGGAGACGGAGGATGTGGAAGTGTTGACAATGGGCGCTTCTCCGGAGACGACGACCTGCTGGACCACGTCGCCCAATTCCAGACGCAGATCCAATTTCACTTCCTGGCCTACTTCCAGATCGATTCCAGTGCGTACAGTGGCCTTGAAGCCGTGCTTTTCGGCGCGAACTTCCTGCGGACCTACGGAAAGTCCGAGAAGGCGAAAATTGCCGGAATCATCCGTGATTGTTGAGCGGGTTGCGCCGGTTTCCAGGTTTTTTACGGTGACAGTGGCGTCGCTGACGACGGCGCCGGAAGAGTCCTGCACTTGTCCGGAAATGGCCGCGGCTACCTGAGCCGAGGCCGGAGAGAAGCTGCCGAATAATAAGCAGCGTGAACCAGAGAATCGAGAACCTGCAGCACAACTTCGAACGGCCGACCGTTTCCTGCCCAATTCCGCATTCCGCAACTCCACTTGGAGGTTAGGATCGCAAAAATCCACCCTTTATGGCCGGCTATCATACCCTGATTGTGAGCGGTATTTGTCAACGAACACGGAAGGCTTCGGCCCGAAGCTGAGGCGGGTTGCCGCTGTATGTTGGCGTCGGGCAGCGCAAATCCAAACAGGCGGCCTGCGGAGGTTTTCAGCTACAATCTGGGCCTGAATTCAGAGCCACAACAAGGAGACTGGCAGCCTGCGATGAACTCCACGCCGAGTCAGATGCCCACGCTCGATCCCGCGCTGCTGATGCAAATGAGTTTTTCATTCGCAGCGTCACGAATTCTCTCGACAGCCGTACAACTGGATGTGTTTTCCAAAATTGCCGGCGGCGCGCAGACGGCCAGCGAAATCGCGAAGGCAACGGGAGCATCCGAACGCGGCACGCGCATGTTGCTCAACGCACTGCGAGGTTTTGAGCTTCTGACGAAGTACAAGGATGCTTATGCGCTGAGCCCGCTGGCGGCGAAGTTTCTGGTTCGCGACAGTCCCGATTATTTGGGCGCGATGTTGGAGGTAGACGATCACTGGGAAGCCTGGAGCAAGCTTCCTGAAGCGGTGAGAACCGGGAAACCAGCGCGGGCGGTGTTCGATCCCGACCAGGCGGAGCGATTTTTCTCCGTTTTGACGCGCTCGTTGCACGTACAAAACCGCTTACCGGCCCAGAGGCTGGCGAGAATTCTGGGTGCGGGATCATCGTCGAAAGGGATACGCGCACTCGACATTGGCTGTGGATCGGGAGTGTGGGGCATCGCGATTGCCGAGGTCGATCCGGACGCGCGCGTAACCGCGCAAGACCTGCCGAAGGTGCTGGACCAGACGCGCCAGTATCTGGAGCGGCATGGTGTTGCGAAACAATATGATTTTCTGCCGGGGGATTTGCACACCGTAGAGCTTCCCGCGGATAAGTACGACCTTATTTTGCTGGGGCACATCATCCACAGCGAAAGTGAAAGTTCGGCGCGGGAGCTTTTCAAACGCCTGCAGCCGGCACTCAAGCCCGGCGGGCGGCTGGCAATCATCGACATGATTCCCAACGAAGAGCGCAGCGGACCGCCGTTCCCGCTGATTTTTGCGCTGAACATGCTGGTTTATACGCATGAAGGCGGCACGTACACCTTTAGCGAATACAAGAACTGGCTGACGGACGCGGGATTTTCGAGCGTGGAGTTGGCCGACTTCGGCGACCGAAGCGGAGTGGCGGCGATTATCGCGAAGAAGTAGAGAGTGCCACGGGGTTCCTTATACCTCAGGAGTTGAAGCCGCGCCCTGACGAAAGGGCAAAGAAAAAGCAGATCCCTCGTCGCTTCGCTCGCTCGGGATGACAGCGAAGAGGAGAAAGCTGGCGGACTGAAAGTCCGCCGCTACGAACGGCAAAGAGAGATTCTTCGCTGCGCTCAGAATGACAACGTGAAAGGCAGTGGCGAGTGGCTAGAAAAGGTAAATACTAAGCGTTCGATGGGACTGCGCGGAGAAATCTTCACACGAAGAGGGATCCCTCGACTCGCTGAACGACGCTCGCTTCGGGATGACACCGTAAAACAAAAACCGACGCGAAATGGCTTTCGCGCACAATCAAAAAAAGTCACAGCCTCTCAGAATGACGGCGAAGTTCAACAGCAAAAAGAAAAAACAGATCCCTCGTCGCTTCGCCCGCTCGGGATGACAGCGAAGAGGAGAAAGCTGGCGGACTGAAAGTCCGCCGCTACAAAGGCCCGAACGGCAAAGAGAGATTCTTCGCTGCGCTCAGAATGACGGCGAAAATCAACAGCAAAAAGAAAAAGCAGATCCCTCGACTTCGCTTCGCTCCGCTCGGGATGACAGGTGCAGCAGTGGAGGTGGCGAATGGTCGGTAAACAACGCGCTGATTGCGAACATGGCGGGCTTCAGAGTCTGCGTGAGAACGACAGTCCCGTCGCCCAGCGGCCCAAGCCGCATGCGGAGGTCAGGAGTTGAAACCGTGCCCTGACGGAAGCGGGAGGCTTGACTGACATATTTCGAGAGCTTTGGCGACGATTTCCGGGTCGTCGCCAAAGCCTGATAGCCAGGCAACGTCTGGCTCGCGGCGAAACCAAGTGAGCTGGCGCTTGGCAAAGTTCCGAGTGGACTGCCGGATTTTTTCCAGCGCGTTTTCTTCGGACAACCGGCCTTCGATGACCTGGCGCAATTCCGAATAGCCGATGAACTGAAACGGCTTTGCGTCGCGGGGCACTCCGCGCGCCATGAGATCGCGTACTTCTTCGAGCCAGCCAAGCTCCATCATTTGCGTAGCGCGTGAATTGATGCGGGCATAGAGCGCAGCGCGTGGTGGATTCAGCCCAATTTTCGTGATGGAGTAGCCTTGCAAGCCCCGACGCCCGGCACCGTGAATTTCATCCACACGCGTACCGGCCAGCAAGCGCATCTCGATGGCGCGAATGATTTTTTGCGTGTCGCGTGGCGCGATGCGAGATGCTGCGGGCGAGTCCAGCCGCAGAAGAACGCGATGAAGATGTTCGGGGCCGCGGCGTTGCACGATGGAGCGCAGGCGGTCGCGAAGTTCTTCGGAGCGCTGCGGCGCCTCGGATAAGCCCTGCAAGAGAGCGCGCAGATAAAGGCCGGTGCCCGCGGTGAGGATGGGCAATTTGCCGCGCTGGCGCAAATCGTCGAGAGCTTCGACAGCCCGCCGCTGGTAATCGCCGGCGGTGAAAACGTCCTGCGGCTCTACCAGATCGACCAAGTGATGCGCGATGCCATGCTGGTCGGCCGCGGGAACTTTTGCGGTGCCGATGTCGAAATGACGGTAGACCTGTGTGGAATCGCAGACGAGGATTTCGCCGTTGAGTTTTTCGGCGAGGCTGATGGCGAGGTCTGATTTTCCGCTGGCAGTTGGACCGAGGATGACGACGAGCCGCGCGGACTGATTAGATGAGCTACTCGACGAACTACTCTCCGAACGAACTACCGAACCGGTCGCCGAACTAATTTCCGAACGGGTCAATTAGAGAATTTCCAGAAGCGCAGCAGCATGGCCAGCAGCACCAGCGCTGCAAGCAGCAGCGCGCCGATTACTTGCGTGCGGTTCATGCGCGCAGCCTTCACTTGGCGTAATCGAGAGGCAGATTATAGAGGAATACGATACGCAAGCGAATGTACGGCCCTTTGAATTCGGATGGCAGAGGCTCAAAGGGATTCGAGGTGCGAATGGCCGACATGGCGGCGTTATCCAGAGGCCCTTTTCCCGACATTTTTTCCAGAGTTGGATCAGGCGCAGGAATGCTGCCATCGCGGTTGATCTGGAAAGTAGTGGAGACCATGCCTTTGTCGCCCATCATGGCGGACTGGGGCATCACGGCGTACCAGTTGCGCTTGAGCGTGGCGAGCAAACGCTGAATGTAGCTCGAGAAATCAACACCTTCGGTGGGCGTGAGAATCTGCGCGCCGGGCTGCATTCCCGGACCGCCGGGGCCGCTCGGACCGCCTGGAATGGCGCCGCCATTGGGAACCTGAATGCCGCCACCGGAAGTGTTGTGTTGAATGGCTTCCTGCAACTGATCGTGCAGCGACGCAGAAGGGAGCTGCAGATTCAGCCGGTTGGGGCTTTGCTGCTGCGCCGGTTTTACTGGCTCGAGTTGCGAAGGCGCATTCTGAACCTGCTGCTGGGGTTGCGGAGTTGGCGCGACCGGAATCTGGGGACGCGGCGCGTCCGGCAAATCCGCCTTTGGCGTGGGAGCGACGGGAGCTGGCGTTGGCGTTGGTTTTGGTTCGGGCGGCGGCTCGACTGGCGGCGCGACTCTATTCAATGTTTTCGGAGTGATGCGCAGCTTGGGAGCGGGAGGAGTTCGCGGCGCGGGGGCTTCCGGCGGTAGCAAATAAGTCAATTGCTGGCGAGCCATTTCCGTTTCCGCCTGCGTAGGCACGTGGGTTGGGAATATCTTCGGGCTGAAAATCAGAAAAATAATGACGGCGATGTGCACGCCGACCGACAACGTACGAGTGAGCAGGTCCCAGCGGGCGTCGTGCTTGTCTTCCTGCTCGATGAGCAGGTTGGCGTCGCCGGTGATGAAGAGATCGGGCTCGATGACTTCGCGAAGATTTTCCGTAAGTTCCGGCGCATGCTCGAATGCTTTAATCTCTTCGGGTGCGGCGGGCTCAACGTAAGCGGGCACGACGACGCGCGAATTCAGGATCGCGAGTGGAATTGTGTCGGAAGAGGGCGTGAGATGCTCGAACTGCTTGATGGGCATGCCGCGCTCGACAAGCGTGCGGTTGACGAGAACATCCAGCGGAAGATGAGCGGGGATGTTGGTCTTGCCGGTCAGGGGCGGCGCGTCGGAGGAGCCCGACGGGATGACCGTGCGGTCGTCCATGTAGGTGGTGGTGCGATGGCCGGTTTTCTTGGCCTCTTCGGGCGTAACGGCGCGAACGTTCACTGGAACAAGAGTGCGCGGGATCATTGAGTTGCCTGCGGAGAAAGGGCTCCCAATTGGACGCGGCGCGCGTGATCGAGGATGCCTGACATAACCTGGTCGGCCAGCTCCAGGGCGCGGCGGCCTGCAAGTCCATCAACGACAGGTGGTTTGCGGGTGCGGACGGAATCGGCAAAGGCGACGAGTTCGGCGCGGAGCGGCTCGCCCGGAGTGGCCGGAATTTTCTCGAAATTGATCTCGGGCTGGCCATCATCGGGCATGAGCGCGCTAGGCATGGCACTGCCTTGTTTTACACGCACGCGCAGCACGTCCTGGCGGGCGAAATCGAGCGAGATGTATTCGTGCTCCTGGAAGAAGCGCATCTTGCGGACGCGCTCGGTGGAAACGCGGCTGGCGGTGACGTTGGCCACGGTTCCGGTGGCGAACTCGATGCGGGCCTGCGCGATATCCACTTTGTCGGTGATGACCGGTATGCCGACGGCCTTCAGGTCAGCGACCGGAGAATCGACCAGCGCCAGCAGGATATCCAAATCGTGGATCATCACGTCGTAGACAACATCGACGTCGAGGCTGCGCGGCGAAAAAACGCCGAGGCGGTGAACTTCGAAAAACATCGGGCGCGTAACGATCGGTTGCACAGCTACCACCGCGGGATTGAACCTTTCAAGGTGGCCAATTTGCAGGATGCGTCCGGCGCGTTCGGCGGCGTCGATGAGAGCGTCAGCCTCGGCGAGCGAGGCGGCCATGGGCTTTTCGACGAGCACGTCGATGCCGGCTTCCAGAAGGCGGCAGCCGACGCTGGCGTGATGTTTCGTGGGAACGGCGACGCAAACGGCGTCGAGCTTTTCGGCGAGCAAGTCGGCTTCGCTGCGAAAAGCGCGCGTGCCGAATTCGGCGGCGACCTGAGCGGCACGATTCGCATTGGCGTCAAAAACGCCGACGAGGTCCACATTCGGAAGCTCGCGCCAGACGCGCACATGGTTCCGGCCGAACTCGCCAACGCCGTAAACGGCCACGCGAATGGTTTTGTCGGTCACGACTTTTTCCCAGCTTCCCGCAGCGGCGAGACAACGGCTGGCGCGAACGCCTGAATGGCGATGCCTGCCTCGTTCGCGGAAGCGATGAGCGCGTCGCGCTCGAACAACAGCGTGCGGCGCGCATCGATGGCCAGCGCAGTAGCGTTGGAGCTGCGCATTACCTCGATGGTTTTAACACCAATGACGGGCACATCGAAGCGCATGTCTTGTCTTGGCTTGCTGACTTTGACTACAACCAGGCGCTGGCCGCCGGCAATGCGCGCGGCGCGCTCGATGGTTTCGTCCGTTCCTTCCATGGCTTCGACGGCCACACAGGCACGATCGCGAATCACAACGGTTTGGCCCAGGTCGAGACCGGCGATCTGCTGCGCGATTTCGCGGCCGTGAGCAATGTCGGCAGCTTCGTTTGCATCGGGGGCGCGGGCGGTCAAGACTCCTTCGGCGGGAAGCAGCGGGCCGAGGAATTTGGTGGAGTCGACCAGCTCGATGCCCTCGTCCTGCAGAACGCGCGCCACGGCGCCGATGAGCGAATCGGTATTTTTCGACGGCAGCGCCAGAAGCAGCTTGGCGAGACGCCAGTCCGGGCGAATGGAGCTGAAGATTTTGTTGTGCTTTACCTGGCCGGCCATCACGGCGTGTTTTACACCTTCCTGATGCAGCAAGTCGATACCCCGGCTCAGCTCGCCCAGGCTGATCCAATGCAGAGTTTTGGCCGCGCGCTCGAGGGCTGGCGAAGCCTCCTCGCGAATGGCGATCACGGCCATTTCGATGCCGCGGCTGCGCGCGCCTTCGAGAACGAGAAAAGGAAAATCGCCGTTTCCGGCGATGAGTCCCCAATTGCCCGCGTTTTCTGCGGCGGCCATGGATGCTATTTGGTGAGGCCGCGTCCAGTTGCCGATTCGATGAACTGGATAAGTAGTAGGACGTCTTCGGAGTGGGCCAAGGTTCCACGCATTTTTTCGACGGCTTGCGCGGTGTTCAACTTGGAACGGAGGAGGAAACGGTAGGCCTGCTCGATAGCTTTGATGCGCTCGGGCGCGTATCCGCGGCGCTCGAGGCCGACGGAGTTGATGCCGTAGCAACGCGTGCCGCGAGGCGCGACGACCATGGAGTAGGGCATAACATCTTGTGTTATCACGGTGTTGGCGCCAATATAGGAATGCTGGCCGATGCGGGTGAACTGGTGGACCAGCGAAAAAGCGCAGACGACGGCGTAGTCCTCCACATGAATGTGTCCGGCGAGCTGCGCGCCGTTTTCGAGAACGACGCGGTTGCCGATGACGCAATCGTGCGCGATGTGCGCGTAGGCCATGATGAGATTGTTGCTGCCGATGCGCGTGTAATTGCCGCCTTTGTCCGTGCCGCGGTTGGCGGTGGAAAATTCGCGGAATTCATTGGAGTCGCCCACTTCGAGCCAAGCGCGCTCGCCGTGATAGGTGAGGTCCTGGGCATCGCCACCGATGGAGCTGAAAGAATAAAAATGGTTGTTGCGGCCAAATTTCGAGGGGCCGCGCACCACCGCGTGGTTATCGACAATGCAGCCGTCGCCGAGTTCCACTTCGTCGCCGATAACGGCGAAAGCGCCGACGCGAACATTTTGTCCTAACTTCGCGGAACAGGAGACCAGGGCCCGGGGATCGATTCCGCTCATCGGGCCTTCTCGACCGCTTCTCCCGCGGGCGCCTGTTCCGGATCGAGGTCAACCATTTTGCACATGAGCGTGGCTTCGGCGGCGAGCTCGCCGTTCACGGAAGCTCGGCCTTCGAGCTTGCAAAAGCCGCCACGCCAGGCCAGCACGTTCATTTCAATCCGCAATTGGTCTCCGGGAATCACCGGGCGGCGGAAGCGCGCGTTGTCGATGGAAACGAAATAGAGCAATTTTTTTTCGCGGTCCGGCACTTCCTTCAGCAGCAGCAGCCCGCCGGTCTGCGCCATGGACTCAATGATGAGCACGCCCGGCATGATGGGCTTGCCGGGAAAGTGACCCTGGAAATAATTCTCGTTCATGGTGACGTTCTTTATTCCGACAATGCGCTTCCACTGTTCCATTTCTTCAATGGCATCGACCAGAAGGAAAGGCGGGCGATGAGGCAGAATCTTCTGGATGGCGTTGATGTCGAGCAGCATTCGTTAACCTCAAATGTATTAGGTGCGTGAGATGGAGACCGTTGGCAATTTTATCTGAATCGCTGCGCTAGGGGAAACGGTGGCGGGGGCGAGCGGCGGCGAAGGAGTTATTTCGTCCGATGATTATGAGCTGATGGCGGCCAGAGCGGCCTGGCCTAGACTGATGCCGCCATCGTTGGGAGGGACTTCGTGGTTGGTCCAAATGGCGAGGCCGGGGGAATGCAGGAGGTGGTGGAGATCTTCGAGCAGGAGTTCGTTCTGGAAGACGCCGCCGGATAGGACGGCGGTGTTTGTTTGGTGCGCGCCGCAGAGTGCTTGGATTGCGGAGGAAAGACCTGAAGCGACTCCGAGCTGAAAGGCGCGGGCAATTTCTTCGGGCGGGCGATTTTGGTGGCGATCGCGCGCGACATGCGAGAGCAATGGGCGGAAGTCGAGTTCCCGCCCGTCGAAGGGAAACGGATACGCGCCTGTCGCGGCATCGGACGTTAGAGCCAGTTGCTCCAGCCACATCGCGGCCTGACCCTCGAAGCTGACGGCACGGGTGAAGCCGAGAAGAGCGGCGGCTGCATCGAACAGCCGGCCCACCGAAGTCGTGGTGAAGGAACGAACACCCTTGCGGAGGAGCATTTGCGCGTCGCAATAGCGCTCAGGAAACGAAAATGGAGGTGCCAGCAGATCGGGCAAGCTATCCACCTGAGCGAGGAAACCAGCCGCAGCTTGCACGGGATATTGCGCCGCGGCATCGCCGCCGGGGAGGACGGCGCGGCGCAAGTGAGCAATACGGTCGAAGCCGTTCGCGATGCTGCCAAGAAAGATTTCGCCTCCCCAGATGGTGCCGTCATCGCCATAGCCGGTACCGTCGAATGCTGACGCCGATTACGCGTTTGTCCCATTCACCGCGCTCGGCAAGAACGGAAGCGATGTGCGCGCGGTGATGCTGGACCTTTCTCTGTTGGCAGGCTGTGAGGCTTTCCGCATGAACGGTGGAGGCATATTGCGGGTGAGCGTCATGCACCACGAGCAGATCCTTCCAGTCGACTTCGTACATGGAAACGAGATCGTCGATGGTTTCCTGGAAGGCGCGCAAGGATTGGTAATCGCGCGAGATCTCCGATGTGCTGGCTGACGAAGGCCTGTCCATTGACGACGAGCGTGATGGTGTTTTTGAGATCGGCGCCCAAAGCCAGAATGGGGCGCTCGCTTGGGATCGCGGCGACGGCGCCGGGTGCATAGCCGCGCGAGCGGCGCAGTACGACCGGTCCGAAGACGCCGGCGCGGGCAACTGAATCGTCCACTCGGCGCGCGATGGGACGTTCGCCGATGAGAAATGCGTCGGCGATGGCAGAGAGGCGCTGCAAGGCGTCGGAATCTTCGTAGGCGATGGGCTCGCTTGATCGATTGGCGCTGGTCATCACCAGAATTTCCGGAGCGCCAAATGCAAACAGAAGATGGTGCAGCGGAGTGTAAGGAAGCATCACGCCGAGTTCGCTGCTGCCGGGCGCGACGCCCGGAAAATGCGCTTTCGCGGGAGCCAGCACGATTGGGCGCGCAGCGGACGTCAGCAGCGCCTCGGCATCGGGTGACAGCTCGACAATCGCGCGAGCGGCCTCCATATCGCGGACCATCAGCGCGAATGGTTTTTCCTTGCGATATTTGCGCTCGCGCAGGTCTTCAATGGCGCGGACGTTTCGCGCATCGCAGGCGAGATGATAGCCTCCAAGTCCCTTGACCGCGACGATTTGCTCCGTTGGCAAGCAAGCTCGGCGGCCTTGCGGATGCTCGGTTCGTTCCCGCGCACGGCGCTCGTCGCGAGAATGCAGGTAGTAGCCTGGACCGCACGACGGGCACGCGACGGGCTGCGCGTGGAAACGCCGGTTCGCGGGATCTTCATATTGCTGAGCGCAGAATTCGTCGAGCGGCCAGCGCTGCATGGTGGTGTTTTGACGGTCGTACGGCAGCCGCACAGTGACCGTGTAGCGCGGGCCGCAATTGGTGCAGTTGATATAAGGATAGAGGTAGCGCTGGTCGGCGGGATCGAAGAGTTCGGCGAGACAATCGTCGCAGACGGGAAGGTCCGGCGAAATGCGGACGGTCGGATGTCTTGTGCTGCCGGCTCTCGCGAATCGTGAATTCGCTCAGCCCGGCCGGCTCAGAGGCGTGGATTTCGATTTCGGCAATTCGCGCGGCCGGCGGGAGGAGCAGCTTTCAATTCGCTGCACGAAAGCTTCGAGGTCGCCTGGTCGGCTCCCTCGAGAAAAATCTCAACCCCTTCCTCGCCGTTGAAGACCCAGCCCGCGAAGGTGTTTGCGCGCGCCAGACGAAAAACAAAGGGACGAAAGCCTACGCCCTGCACGACGCCGCGAACTTTGATCGAACAGGCGCTCATTGTCGGTGAAACAGTTAATTCGTCCGCCGACGACGCAGCCGCGGCCTTGCCAGCCGATTTGAACGACTTTGCCGTCGTCCACGAGCACAGGCACGGTGCGCTGGCCGCCGGTAGAGCGCGCATGCGATCAAGAGCGGCGTGGTCAGCTTCCACGTCATATTCCATGAATTCGGCGCCGCGCCATTCGAGCCACTCGCGCATCTCCTGCGTGTGCGGGCATCCGGCGGAGCCGAAGAGTTCGACTACATGGTGAGGGCTTGAGCTGGCATGTGCGAGCGTCTCCAGAGTTTCGCGGATCACGTGATAGACGGAGGCCTGCACTTCCTGAATGCGCGGAATGTAATCGCGAATGAACGACGATCGGAAAATCGGCCAGCCCGCGCCGCAGGATTTCGCCGCCGTCGTATCCGAGCAGCGCGACGGTGAGCATGCCACGCTTGCGCGCCTCTTCCAGCGCCATGATGATGTTGCGCGAGCCGCCGCTGGTGGAGATGCCGATGGCCACGTCGTTCGGGCTGGGCCTGCGCGATGAACTGGCGCAGGAAAATCACGTCCGTGCCAACGTCGTTGGCGATGGCGCTGATGTTGGCCGGTTCAAGCGATAGCGAAACGGCGGGAATGGGACGATAGCCGGGCGGCGGAGCCACGCAGTCGATGGCCCAGTCATTCGCGTCGGTGGCTGAGCCGCCATTGCCGAAGATGATGAGTTTGCCGCCGCGACGAATGCGTTCATAGATGGCGCGCGGAGGCGTTGCCGATTTGTTCGGATTGCGTCTCGCGCGACCTGCTCGCGCAGCTTGGCATCGTCCGCTGACTTTCATCTGGATGGAGTTTGCGACTTCGCCCATGGCATCTGCGGTGCCCTGTTTCTCCTGTCCCAAGAAACGGATAAAGAAAACCGGCCTGGCCGACATCGTGGCCGAGTTCGCGATGTTCGAAGAAGACGTGCACCGTTTCCCAAAGCGTGTGATAGAGAATTTCGATCATCTCCTGATGCATGAATGGGTCGGGAGTTGCGCGCTCGAATGGCGTAGGAACCGTCGAGTGCCCGGAAGAGCGAAGGTCATCGCCTTGCGAGCGCGGGCCGATTTCAAGCGCGGCCGCGACTTCAGGATCGCCTTCCGGCGGGCCGAATCCCATGACGATGTCGTCGGCTGAGACAATGGCTTCGAGCCACGGCCGAAAAAGAATGGAGAGATCGAGAGCGGGAAGGGCGCGCTTGCCGACGATTACCGGATGGACGAATTCGACCGAAACGTGCTGCGCATCGGTGGCGTAAGGCCCGCGACCGAAAGCGAGCAGGCGGCCGCCGCGCAAAAACCGGTCGGACATTTCGCGGCAGGCTTCGGCCAGGCGCCGGCTTCGCGCGCGAAAAAGGATTCAAAAAGCTGGTTGCGCGCCAGCAGGCGCTGTTCAATTTGAGTCGCGAGGGCGCATTGCGTGGCCATGGTGGAGGTCTCAACAAATGCGGGGCAGCGGATCGCCGACGAGCATGTCCACGATGCGTGTGCCGCCGTATCGAGTGGTGACCAGCACGGCGCCGGCAGGCTGCTCCTGAATTTCGCCGATGATGCGCGCTTCCTCGCCGCCCGGAGTCTTGCGCAGCGCCTGCAGAACCGCGTCCGCCGCATCCGGCGCGACGACGGCGAGAAATTGGCCTTCATTGGCGATGTGCAGCGGATCGAGTCCGAGAAGTTCGCAGGCGCCGCGCACGGCATCGCGCACGGGAATGGCGTCCTCGTGAAGGACGACGCCAAGGCCGCAATCGCGCGCGAGCTCATTCAGAGATGTAGCCACGCCGCCGCGAGTGGGATCGCGCATCCAGCGAATCGATGGAGCCGCTGCGCGGGCAATCGCTTCGACAAAAGGCAAAACGGAGCGGGTGTCGGAGTAAAGATCGGCTTCGAGGTCGAGCTCGCCGCGAGCCAGCAGAATCGTGATGCCGTGATCGCCGATCGGGCCGGAGACCAGAACTTTGTCTCCCGGACGAACCGACGCGGGATTGATCTCAAGTCCAGGAATCGGCGCGCCGATTCCGGTGGTTGAGATGTACATGCGGTCGGCTTTGCCGTGCTCGACGACTTTCGTGTCGCCTCCGACGATGCGGACGCCAGCTTCGTCGCGCCGCTTGCGGCCATGGCTTCGATTTCCGCCTGCAGAACTTCCGTCGGCAAACCGGCTTCGAGAACGAAGGTGACGACCAGCGCTTCGGCCTTCGCGCCCGAAACGGCCAGATCGTTCACGGTGCCGTTGACGGCCAGCTCACCGATCGATCCGCCGGGAAAGCGCAGCGGCTTGACGACGAAGCTGTCGGTGGTGATCGCGACGCGCGCGCCGTTGAGATTCAGGTGTGCAGCGTCGCCGAAGCGGAGCAGTGGAAGCGCCGTAGAGAAGCGGCGCAAAGAGCCCTTCGATCAGGCGGCGGCTGGCTTTTCCGCCTGCGCCGTGAGCCATCTCGATCTGAGGCTCGCGAAAGCGGATTTTGCGCGCGACGGCGGTCGGGCTGGACGTTCGTCGCTCACGCCGGGGCGCTCGCGGCTTGTCACCAGCGCTGCCTTCCGGTGTTCGTAGTTGTAATATGCGGCGCATGATCCTTCCGAAGAAACCATCAAGGCGCCCACCGGATGTTCCGGCGTGCACTCCTTGCCAAACAATTTGCACTGCGCAGGCTTGAGAACGCCTTTCAAAACTTCGCCGCACTGCGCAGCCTTGGGATCGGTGACGCGAATGCCGGGAACGTCGAAGCGGCGCTCGGCGTCCCATTCGGCGTATTCGTCGCGCAAGCGAAGAGCCGACTGAGAAATAAATCCGAGGCCGCGCCATTCAAAATAAGGACGAAGCTCGAAAACTTCAGCCATGGCGCGCAAGCGCCGCAGGATTGCCTTCCCAGGGGACGACGCGCTTGTACTGATTTTCAACTTTCGCTTCTCCGGCGCGGAGCTGGCGCAGAAGCATGACGATGGATTGCAGGAGATCGAGCGGCTCGAAGCCGGAAACCGCGATAGGCTTGTTTTCGTTCTTGCGCGATCCATTCATAGGGGCGGCAGCCGATGACGGTGGAGACGTGGCCGGGGCCGATGAAGCCGTCAAGACGCATGTCGGGCGAATCGAGAATGGCGCGGATGGCGGGAATAATCGTGACGTGATTGCAGAATACTGAAAAGTTGCGCAGGCCTTCTTTTTTCGCGCGCTGAAGCGTGAGCGCCGTGGAGGGCGCAGTGGTTTCAAAACCAATGGCGAAAAACATCACGTGTTTTTCGGGATTTGCGTTGGCGAGCTTGATGGCGTCCGACGGCGAATAGACGATGCGCACGTCCATGCCACGCGCCTTGTGTTCGAGCGGGCTGCCTTGCGCTGCCAGGTACGCGCATCATGTCGCCGAAAGCGGCAAAGATTACGTTGTGTTTGGCGGCGATGGAGAGCCCGTCGTCAATGCGGCCCATGGGCAGTACGCACACGGGGCAGCCCGGGCCGTGAATCAGTTCAATGTTTTGCGGAAGAATATCTTTCAAGCCGAAGCGATAGATCGCGTGAGTGTGGCCGCCGCACACTTCCATGAGCCGGTAATGACGCGCGGGATCCGCCAGCCGGCGAATTTCGTCGGCGGTCTTGTTAATCAGCTCCGGATTGCGAAATTCGTCGACGTATTTCATGATTGCTCGAATTTCGGCAGCACGCCGGGTTGCGGCGGCTGCAGCGGCATTAATTGGGAAGGCGGGTCGTCTGTGCGCCCGTCTATGTTCGGATCATCCAAGCCGTAGCCGCGAACTTCCTGCATGGCGGCTTCGGCTTCACCCAGGATGGCCAGTGTGTTCATCTGCTCGATCGCATCCCGTTCGCTGATTTTGCTCATGGCGAAACCTACATGGATCAGCACCCAATCGCCGATTACCGGCGGATCATCTTCAAGCAGCCCGAGGTCCACGCGCCGGCGTACGCCGGCGACATCCACTACGGCCGTGCTGTGATTCGCCGGAAGAAGTTCGACGATTTTCCCCGGTATGGCCAAACACATCGTGCACTCTCCGGTTGCGCTAGGGTCGTCTTGAAACACGATCGCTCCAAAACGGGAAAGCGTTACATGGAACGTATCTTCATGTAGCGGACGAAATCCGGCCAGAAGCGAATGACTCCGGCAACAGCGGCTGCGATTACGACACCTTTCACAACTTTGCTCATCTGGCACCTTCCATTCGTATCCATCGACGTATTACCTCCCAAAGGCTTCGCGCGCGGTGGATTCTCCGGGGGCTTTGTGCAAGAGGCGCGAGACAAGGTCCTGTACCATCTGCGCTGCCTCTTCCGTTGCGCGTTCAACGGCTGAACTAAGGCCGATGCGGCCTCCCTCGTCTTCTTCCATAGAAGCGGGCTCGCAGCCGATCACGAGGACGTGGTTCAATTTCGCACCCATGGACTGAGCAAAGGCCAACACCTTAACGGGATCCGGACTGTGCGCCTCAAAGGTTGGGCCGAGCGACTTGAGACTCTCTAGATCCGGTTCAATTGTGTACAGCGTACCCGGCGAGCCCTGCCCTGGTATGGCATCCACTAAAATGACTGATTCGTGGTCGTCCATGAGCGCATAGGCTAGGTCAAAGCCCCGAATGCCGAAGTCCTCCACTCGCACGCTTTCAGGCAATTTGTTCGCCAAGCGACGAATCACCTCGACGCCGAACGCGTCGTCACCTAGAAAGATGTTTCCGATGCCCGCGACCAGGACGCGGAATTTCGCTGGGTTTTCACCAAGTGCATCTAAGCTCGCGTCTGATTCCGATTCCTCAACCGGTTCGACTTCTTCAGGCGAAAAAAAGAAACGGTGGCCTGGCTGACGCAAAGCGCCAAAATCGCGGCCTGGATCGCTGTCGAGAATCACGGCCAGATGCACCTGTTCTTCGTAATCCTGCTCGATGGATTCGATGACAGCGATTTGCCCCTGGAGCGCAAGGTCCATGATGTCTGCGGTTTTGCGCGGGCAAAGTCGAACGCGGTCTCCGGCGCGCAAGTCAACGCCAGCTACGCGCACGATTTCGAGCTTGGGCTGCTCTTCGAACGGATTCCACTCGTTCATCGCCGACCCCCTTCGGCGCCGATGGCGCGCATGGCTCCGTGCAGTTGAGCGAGATGCTCCGGAGCGGACTCGACGCGATCCAGAATGCGCCGGGCACGTTCATCGCATTGGCGCATTTCCGCTTTTTCCTGATCGCTCAGCGCAAGAATGCGCAAAGTCAAAATTTCGTCGATCTCGGCGCCGTCAAATAAATCACCGGCGCTCTCCGGCGCAACTTTTGGATAGTCGTAGAGAATCACCGGGGAAGCGAGCACGGTAGAGCGCTGCGCTTCGTCGCCTGTGAGTACCGGATAGAGGCCGAAGTTCGCGCAGGACGAAACGGCTTCGGCATATTCTTGCGGCGGATCGAGCGAAGAAATGAATTGGCCGCCGCGAATGTTCAAGATGGCATGAGTAGAGACCAGCGAATGGGTCATGGCCTGATCGCGCGCCAGCTTCGATGCATCCGGACAGGGTGTGAGATTCAAGATTTCCAGCCGAATCTTGAATAGACACTCGTCGAGTTTCTGGATGGCTATGTGAGCTGCGAAGTCGAGCGCGTTTTGTTTTCGAACGATGGCGCCAGCCAATTTTCCGTTCGGGTCGCTTATAGTCTCAACGCTTCGTGACTCGGGAAGATGAAAATCAAATCGCTGGGGCTGCACCGCTGTGGGAGCGAGACTCTGCGCAGGCAGATCGATTTCGCGTTCAGCGGCTTCCTGCCAGGTCTGATGGATCCGGTCGCCGACCTTAAGACTGTCGACAAAAACCAGATCCGATTCCGAGCATTCTCCAACATCGCGGAAATTGCCTGGCAATGACCCGACGCGGCGATCGATCAGATGGAGAAAGCGCATTCTCACTTGCAGCGCGCTTTCGGCGCCTACGGCCAAGCACTCCGTTTGCGCGCGGCAGGATTCGTTCCCACCACAGAGATCCGCATATGCAGGCGGGCAAAGGCCGCCGAAATTCCAGCGTTGCCGATTTTTCAGCGCGGACGGGCGGTAGGGATAGAGGATATAACCCTCGTAGAGAACGCTGTCGGCGATCTGCTCGACAATTCCACGCTTCATGTCGCGCGTCATGTTCCAATCTTCCGCACGGCGGTTTCTTCGGCATCGACCAGCAAGCTCTCGACAGCCCGGTCCCACGTGGGCATTCCGCGTTCGATCTTGTAGCGATGAAGCTGGTCAAACAGATCCCTCTGCAAGCAGAGCCACGCGGTGTTCGGGTAATACATGTCCATCATTTCTTTCCAAACGCTGACTGGGAGCCGGTAGTTAATTTCCTGGCTCCAGGGGATTTTGGCCACCTGGAGTGAGCCGTCCGCTTCCACGTAAAAAATGGTGCCGCTGAAGAGGATACAGATCGGGATCTCGCCGTTTTCCAGTCCGTGAAAATATTTCGTCGAGGCGACGTTGAAATCGAATGTGCACGGAACCGGGACATTTGTTGAAATCTCGCCTTGAAAAGGAGGCACGACGAGCTGCGAGTTGGCCCACAAAATCGGATGCAGCGTCTGGCTCCAGCGAGCGGGAGCGCCGAATAAGTCGCGGAGATTATCTTTTTCTGCGGCCAGGTAGTGACGACGAGTCGGCTCTATTTGAATTTGGCATTGCAGCAAAATGTTCTGGATGTCTGTACGCGGGCCGGCGCAGGTGATCTTCGTTTTCAGATGTAGAAGCGGAGAAGCCGCATAAGGAACGGCTTCGGCACCTTGAATCTTGAAATTAAGATCGGGCATAGTACATTTTTCCTGAGGCTGCCGACCGCTTTTCCAACGAGACAAAAAATGCTCCAATTTCCTTCCAGACTTCCGTGCCACCGGAAAAGCCGCGCCAATTGGAGCGAATCAGCCCGACCAGGCGGTAGCATTCATCGATAGGCGTCAAGAAATATCTATGGGGCGACATAACGCGATTGACCAGCAAGCATTCCACATCGGGCTGCATAGCGCGCACCGCAGGATTGTTGGCCACGATTTCCTGCCAGGAGTCGATGGCCAAGAGGGATTCTGTGGGTCCGGCGGGGCTAGGATAAAAAACAGTAGGCGAGTTGGAGTTGCCCGTCAAACAGAAGTAAGCCATGTTGATGGGAATGGCCAGAGCTTCCCATTGGACATCGGTGAGGACAAAATCGGTGAGCAGGCGCACGTCGCGCGGAATGCGCCGATAATGCGCCGCGCCCTGGCTGGCGAACAAGATCGCACACGGCTCGCAACTGCAAACCACTTTGCGCGTTTTAAGATCCAAGAGATGGGGATGTTCGTCCATCGACGCGCCGCAAAGCTCGCACTGGCTCGCGCCTGCGGCCTTTGGACGCAAGAAAGGGCGCAAGCTCGCGAACGGCTCCATTTTGTTGGTGCTCGTAGTCACAAAGGCCTTTCGCCTTGCGCAAAGCTAAGCTGGAGGCAGATTCGGCATGCGGGGATCGATCGGCGCTCGTTTGTCGGCGTTGATGCTGGTGGCATCGCGAGAGTTTCGTGATCGCCTGGCTGCCTTGCGGCTGCCGATTGGCCGATTCCGTTCCGCTTCTTCCTCACCCTTATGAACGCCTGGAGTGTGCGAAGAAATATCGGGAACAACTTCCGGGTGTGCCATGACTCCTCCTAAGTGACTGCCGATCTTCAAATAATGTCTTATACGCTCATGGCCGGTGAGCTCACTTGCAACTGCACCAAGGCGTCGGCGCCGGTTTTCGCCGATATCGTTTCTATATCCACGCGTCCGACGTCGGGCGCTTCGGAATACACTGCATCTCGAACCAACTTTTCGACATCGGGGCTGTGTGACGAACAGCCATGTGAGGCTATCGTCAATCGAACGCGAACCACTCCTTCATCCAGACCTAACAATTCGACGCTACTTTTCGTCGAGGCGAGTTCGGCGCTTACTTTCAAGACCGCTCTTTTAATGCGGCTCTCCAGGCCGTCGGGATGCAGCCCGTAAAGCACCAGCAGGCCGCCGACAAGTTCGTCGGAAGCGAGTGACGGCAAAAACCGGGATCCGCTTTCGTCAGCCTGAAGGAGTTCGACGATGCGAGCAAAACAGCGCTGGTGCAGGTCCATAAGCGACTGCACCAGCGTCACGACATTTGCGCGCACGGCAGGATCGCCGATGAACTCGATCCGCTGTACCAAATCGTTGATTCGCGCGCTGAGCTCGTTCAGTTCCTTTTCGCTGGACACGCGGTTCTCCTAGTCGTTGCAATTGCCGTCTGAGTGGCCTTGCAGGCCAAACATGGGCGAGTGGCGCGTCTCCAGCACTTTTCCGCCGCCAAGGTACATGTGCACACCACACGGCAGGCAGGGATCGAAACTTCTCACTGCTCGCATGATGTCGATGCCCTTGAATTTGTCGGGGCCGTTCTCCTCAAAAATCGGCGTATTTTGAACGGAATCTTCATACGGTCCGGGTGTTCCGTAAACGTCGCGCGGGCTGGCATTCCATGGCGTTGGCGGATACGGATGGTAATTCGCGATCTTGCCGTCGCGGATGACCACGTGATGGGAGAGCACTCCGCGTACGGCTTCGTGGAATCCGCATCCGATGGCATTCTCAGGAACGGTGAATTCCGACCAAGTCTTGGTGTTGCCTGCCTGAAGTTCCTTCAGGGCTTTGTCGACGAAGTAGAGGGCGGCTGCTGCCGCATACGCCTGGAAATACGTCCGCGCGCGATCGCGTTCAATGGCATTGCTCCACTTGGGAATCTTCCACTCGAACTCCGCTTCGGGAAGAAGCGCAGTCTTCGGCAGATTGATTTTCACGCTGTTGCCAGTTGCTTTGATGTAGCCGATGTCGACAAGGCCGGAGAGCGCGGTCGACCAGAGTCTGGCGATTGGGCCGCCTCCGGTATCGAGCGCCAGGTAATCTCCAGTCCTCTTGTCGTACCACCGCGGGGACATGACCCAGGTATATTTGCCCTTGAAATCGCGCTTCTGCGGCTTGGGCGTGGTGGTCTGATTCCAGGGATGACGTTTGTCCACGGGGTTGCCGAGAGGGTCTCTCGAGACGAATGTTTCCCCGCTTTGTTCCCAGTCGTTGTAGTACGAACTACCCAGCAGAATTCGGATTCCGAGGTTGATATCCACGAGGTCATTCGTCACGAGCTTTCCATCTACAACCACGCCGGGCGTGACGAACATTCCACGGCCCCAGTCGCCCATGTTCTTGTAGGTGTAATCGCAGACGTCCGGGTTGTTAAACGAGCCCCAGCAGCCCAACAAAACGCGGCGCTGGCCGACTTTTTCGTACCCCGGCAGCGCCTCATAGAAGAAATTGAACAGATCGTCGTGCAGCGGAACCACCTTCTTCATGAACTCGACATATTTCATCAGCCGGACGAGGTAGTCGGTGAAAAGCTGAATCGTGGCCACCGTGCCGACGCCGCCGGGATAAAGCGTCGACGGATGCACGTGCCGGCCTTCCATCAGGCAGAACATCTCGCGGGTCATGCGGCTCATCTGCAGCGTTTCGCGATAGAACTCGCCAGTGAAAGGATTGAGCGCCTTCATGATGTCGGCGATGGTGCGATAACCGTGCTTCGAGGCATTCGGAGCGGAGGTTTTCTGAGCTTTATCGTAAACGCCCGGGTTCGTTTCTTTCACCATCTGTTCGCAGAAATCGACGCCGACCAGGTTGTCCTGGAAGATGTTGTGATCGAACATGTACTCGGCGGCTTCGCCTAGATTGAGGATCCACTCGCCGAGCGGCGGTGTTTTCACGCCGAAGGCCATGTTTTGCGCGTATACGGCGCAAGTGGCGTGGTTGTCGCCACAAATGCCGCAAATTCGACTTGTAATAAAGTGGGCGTCCCGCGGATCTTTGCCTTTCATAAAGACGCTATACCCGCGAAAGATAGAAGAAGTGCTGTAACATTCGGCGACCTGCCGATTATCGAAATCGATCTTGGTGAAAATGCCCAAGCTTCCTACGATTCGGGTAATAGGATCCCAATTCATCTCCACCAAGTTTCGGCGTTTGGCGACGCTCTCGGTGCCGGGCTGAATCGTCGTGGCCATTTCTTTTTCTTCCTTTCTGCGCTTAGTACGCTTGGGGCCGGTAGCCGGTGGTGAGTTGGGAGCCGGTATGGCGCCACTTCGGTTCGTTGTTCACAGTGGTATTTGTCAATCCACGCAACGCTCGTATTGCCTTGCCATAAGAACCGACCAAGGCGGTGGAAAGGCTGGCGCCGGGCGGTTCATCCATAAACGGCATGAACTTGTCGGGGAAGCCGGGCATGGTGCAGCCGATGCAGATGCCTCCAACGTTGGGACAACCGCCAATCCCGCGCATCCAGCCGCGCTTGGTCACGTTGCAATTCACGACCGGACCCCAGCAGCCGAGTTTCACGAGGCAGCGGGAGGAGCCATACTCCTGCGCGAAGTCTCCTTGTTCGTAGTAACTACCGCGGTCGCAGCCTTCGTGAACCGTTTTCCCGAAGAGCCAAGTGGGGCGCAGCTTGTCATCGAGAGGGATCATGGGCGCGCGACCAGCCGCCTGATAGACCAGGTATAAAACTGTCTCCATGAAGTTGTCCGGCTGAACGGGGCAGCCGGGAACATTGATGATTGGAATCCCGGCTTTCGAACGCCAAGTCCACCCAAGGTAGTCAGCGAGCCCCATGCAACCGGTAGGATTGCCAGCCATCGCGTGGATGCCGCCATAGGTGGCGCATGTTCCAATTCCTATGACCGCCAGAGCCTTCGGAGCCAAACGGTCGATCCAGTCGCAGGTGGGAATAGGCTGTCCGGTATGAGGATCGGTACCCATAGCGGCCCAATAACCTTCGCGCTTGATATCTTCGTTGGGGATCGAGCCTTCCACGACGAGCACAAAAGGATCCAGCCGTCCCTGTTCTGCCTGGTAGAAGAACTTCATAAAATCGTCGCCAACCTCATAAGCGAGTACAGGATTGTGCAGATGTACTTTCGGGAGACCGGGAATCGCCCCCAAGAGAACATCTTCGATGCTGGGCTGCTCGGCGCACGTGACGGAGACACTATCTCCATCGCAGCTCAGTCCGGCGGTAATCCAAAGGATATGTACGTCCGAAACGGCAGGAGATTTATGAGAAGCGGTGCCTCGGGGAGAAGAATCAGCCATGGCAATTCCCCTTTCTGCTGATAAATTTTCGTGTTGCTTTGCTTACCTCGGACAAAGGCCGCCAGGTCAGGCCTATGTTGGCGAGAGGCTGTCGGAAACGCTTACGATCGCGTCGAAAAACTGATGTGTTGCATCAACGCAGTTGCAGAAGAACACAGAGGAAGATCGAGGAGGTATACACCTTATCCTGCATTCTGGATTTAAAAAGATGTGTACGAATGCTAAGCACAAGGATGGTTTCGGGAATCTGCTCGGGAAGCGATTGCGAGTAGTGCGAACAGACCTGCTCTTCGTAACCGCGAAGAGATTGGGTACAATAGGATTTCACCCGTGGGCGTGTAGCTCAGCTGGGAGAGCACCTGCTTTGCAAGCAGGGGGTCACCGGTTCGATCCCGGTCACGTCCACCATTTCTTGGTCCTCGATAGACTGAGCCCCCACCTAGTCGGCGGCCGCAAGCTCAAGGTTAGATCGCCTTCTGCGCTCATCCACACGTGAGGATTCTCGGCCGATTTGGTTTATGATTCGTGCACCGAAACGCGGGTCCGCGTCTGACTCAACGCCTGTCTGGCGATTTCGTTTGGCTCAACAATGAAGATCCCGGTCGCGATTGAAAATCGCGACATAACGAAATCCGGCCGGGCAGGTTCGATTTAAAAAGCTAAAAGTGCGCTACTTTCAGCAAAGCCTTCAGCAACGCGGACCAAGGAGAGTCTTAGATGGCCGACACCACAGATTCAAAGCTCAAAGGCAAGTACGCCAAGTCGCGCCGGAAATTTTTGCGGGACGGCGCCACACTAGCCACCGGCGCAACGACGTTTTCTTTTCTGGCCCAGGATGCGCAAGCCGCACCCCAGTCCAATGAAGAACCGCGCATGCTTGACCGTCTGGAGCGTGCCAATTCCGACGCAGCCCGGCGAATTTTGCTCAAAGGCGGCGTGGTGGTTTCGATGGACCCGCAAGTCGGTAATCTTGCGAAGGGCGACGTGCTAATCGAAGGCAAGAAGATCAAGGATATCGGACCTGATTTGAGCGCTGCCGCTGGCGGCGGCAAGGCAATCGTGATCGATTCGAAAGATACAATCCTCATGCCGGGTTTGGTGGACGCCCATATCCATGCGTGGGAAGCGGGTCTTGGCCGACTGATTCCTAATGCCAATGGCGTCCCAAATGACAACGAGCATAACTATTTCACCGTCATTCACCAGATTATTGGTCCGGGTTACAGGCCCGAAGACATCTACATCGGAAATCTTCTCACGGGCCTTGAATGCATCGACACCGGGATTACCTGCATTTGCGACAACTCACACAACACACGCACTGCAGCGCACGCGGACAGCGCCATTCGAGGCCTGACGGATTCTGGCATTCGCGCCGTGTATGCCGGCGGCGGCATTCGCTATCCCGAGCAGCAATGGGACCATCAATGGCCCGACGACATGGTGCGCATCAAACGGCAGTATTTCTCGTCGGAGGATCAGCTTGTCACCATGCGCATGTTTCTGGCGGGTGCTGTTGATCCCAAGCAGGCGCGCGTGGCGCGCGACCTGGATCTATGGATCAGTTGGGATGCCGGTTCTGCCAGTCCGGTGCTGCCGCAGTGGTACAAGGATGGCTTGCTGGTCGGAAAGGAAAGCTTCAACCATGGAGGAGGAACGCCGGAGGCGAATTGGCAGTTGGTTCGCGAGCACGGCGCGAAGTTGAACGTATGCCCGAGGGCGGACACGCAGGCTGGTTATGGTGGCGAGGGGCGTGGATTTAATGCTTTGCAGGATGCGCTCGATCACGGGGTGCGGCCGGGAATCAGCAGCGACAATGGAAGCGCCTACGCCTCGGACATGTTTCTGGATATGAAAGTTCTCTACACCGTGCAGCGAGGCCTGGCGCAGTTCGCAAAGTTTAATGGGAATCCAAAATATCCCGCGGCAGTAACAGTGCGGGACGTTTTGGAGTTTGCGACGATTCGCGGGGCGGAATGCAACGCACTCGATCAAAAGTGTGGCTCGCTCGCGCCGGGCAAAGAAGCCGATCTTCTCATGATTCGCACCGACACTGTGCGGCATTGCCCACTGAACAACGCTTTCGGAGCGATCGTTCACGCGAGCACTCGTGCAGATTTGGATGCCGTATTTATTGCCGGGCAGGTGAAAAAGTGGCGCGGCAAAATGACAAACAGGCTTGTGGCGCAGGACTTCAACAAAGTGCGGCAACTCGCCGACGACTCGCGCCAACATGTGCTGGCGAAAGCAAACTGGTCTCTCGATATTTTTTCCGACTAGATAGTGATTTTTTTATAAGCGCTGAACTCGTGTTGTCTCTCTAGCCGTCTGCCCTCTCCACAAAAGAAGAAGCTTCTGTGGTACTCGTTTATCCTGGCGACTTTCCTTTCAACGATTGCGATTCCCAGTACGCAAGCTCAAACGGCACCGGGCGCTGCGGCTCCTTCAGGAAGTCCCGCACAGCCCCAAGGACGCAAAAAGCGCGCGGGGATTTTCGATTTCGATTACGCAACAGTTCAGAGCAGTCAAGGCCGGCGATCAACTCAACGTGGAACGCGTCACGCGCGAAATCAAAGACCCCGCAACGGAGCAAGTGATCCGGCGTATGACCACACCCGTCGGCGTGATCTGATTAACCAATGTGGATGCGGTTTCAGCGGTAGGCGCGATCGTTTCGGGGTCGGATTTCAAGGTGGGCGACGCAGCGAAAACCGTCACGCAGTAAAACACTCTGCCGCAAATACATTTTCGAGCCCCATCCCGCGCCTAGGATGGGGCTTTTTGTTTGGGACTAGCCGAAAGGCAAACCTACGTAGTTTTCCGCGAGTGTTTGCGCGGCAGCGCGCGAACTTGTGACGTAGTCCAATTCCGCGATTTGTCTGCGGCGATCGAACGGATTGTCATCCTTAAAAATGTGCAGCATCGCAGTCATCCACCAGGAAAACCGCTGAACCTTCCACACCCGTCGCAAGCACGTATCCGAATATCGATTCAACAATTCACGACGGCTGCTTTTGTAGAATTCAATGAATGCTGGAGCTAGAACGCGTATGTCCGCAATCGCCAGATTCAACCCTTTCGCACCAGTGGGTGGGACAATATGCGCCGCATCTCCCGCTAAAAATAGCTTTCCATATTGCATGGGCTCGATAACGAAGCTCGTCATCGGCGTGACGCCTTTTTGTACGATGGGCCCTTCCGTCAGCGACCAACCATCGCTTGCCAAGCGGGTGTGCAGTTCCTCCCAAATGCGCGAATCGGGCCAATTGCTGACTTCATCGTCAGGCTCACATTGCAAGTAGAGACGGCTGAGTTGCGGGGTGCGCATGGTGAGAAGCGCGAAGCCGCGCTCATGGTGTGCGTAAATTAATTCGTGCCAGGAGGGCGGCGCCTCGGCAAGAATGCCCAGCCATCCGAAAGGATAATGACGCACAAAAGGGGTGAGAACATCGCTCGGAATAGAAGGGCGGCTCACTCCGTGAAAGCCATCGCAGCCAGCGATGAAATCGCAAACGATTACGTGGTCGCGATCGCCCTGCCGAAAATGAATCTCCGCATTTTCAGAGGAAGAAGGGTCGAAATTCTGCAATTTCACGTTTTGCACTTCGAAAAAAAGCTGCCCTCCCGCGTTCACTCGCGCTGTGAATAAATCCTGAAGCACTTGCTGCTGAGGATAAATCATGACGCCCTTACCGCCGGCCAGCTCCGCAAAATCTATGCGGTGGGTCTGGCGATGGTAGCGAAGATTCAGTCCGTGGTGCAGCAGGCCGATACGGTTCATCCGTTCTCCCAGTCCGGTTTCCGTGAACAGATCCACCGTTCCCTGTTCGAGCAGCCCGGCGCGAACACGTTCCTCGCAGTATTGGCGGCTGCGCGCTTCGATCACGACCGATTCAATTCCGCTCAGGTGCAGCAAATGGGAGAGCATCAGGCCCGCAGGGCCAGCGCCCACAATTCCAACCTGCGTGCGTATTCGGGAAGTGGCCAATTTGAGTTGCCTGTATTGTCCGTTAAATTTGAGAATTCTCAGCAGCAACCAAGTCCTCGATTATCACCTGGCCCAAGAGCAAGAGCAATCGAGTCTGTCTTCTTTAGCTGAACGTCAGTAGCGTGAGGAACCGATTTGCAGGATAATCTGGGGACACAATGAGATGTCGCAGGTTTGGAATCAGTGCCTAAGGTGCGCCGCACTGGACAGCGGACACGCGAGGAGTTTTGATGACGCCCAACACACCGAGTTCCACCGAGCCATCGGCGGAATTCAAATCACAAAAAACCAATTCCGGCTCCAAAGAACACTCCAGAATTGTTAGGCCATATCATCGGCCGGACGCAAACACGCAGCCGCCTTATTTGTATCCGCCTTATCGCTCCACCACGCTACGTTCTCCCCGGAAGCCGTTGATTCTGTTTCCAAACACGCTGTCGGAAGTGACCGGACCGGTGTTCGGCCACGACGATATCGCTGAGAACGACAACGATCTCACGCGCCATCACAAGGGCGAACCAATCGGCCAGCGAATCAGCGTTTCCGGACGGGTGCTGGACGATAACGGCCGGCCCGTGGCCAACACCCTCATCGAAATCTGGCAGACCAACGCTGGCGGTCGCTACGTTCACGAAGGCGATCAACATCCCGCCGCTTTGGATCCGAATTTCACCGGCTGTGGCCGCGCGCTTACCGATGCCGCGGGAAATTATCGCTTCGTGACCATCAAGCCGGGAGCTTATCCGTGGCGAAATCACCCCAACGCCTGGCGTCCCGCGCATATCCATTTTTCGCTGTTCGGCACAGCTTTTACGCAACGCCTGGTGACGCAAATGTATTTCCCGGACGACCCGCTGTTTCCATTCGATCCCATTTACAACTCGATTCCAGACGAGCGCGCCCGAAAGCGTTTGATTTCGAAATTCGAACTCGAATTGACCGAGCCGGAATGGTCCCTCGGATTTCGCTGGGATATTGTGCTGCGCGGGCAGGAAGGAACTCCCTTTGAGTGATGCCATCGATTTGATTCCCACAGGCTCACAAACCGTGGGGCCGTTTTTCCACTTGGGATGCAGCGATCCTTTTTCCGTTCCTGTAATTGCCGGTCCCCTAGTCAAAGGCGAACACATCAAGTTTATTTGCACTCTCTATGATGCCGAGGGCACGCTGCTCCCGGACGCGATGATCGAGATCTGGCAAGCGAACTCCGAGGGGAAATACAATCACCCGGAGGACGATCAGGAAAAGGAAATCGATCAGGGGTTTCGCGGATTCGGACGCATGGCCAGCGACAAGAGCGGTTGCTGCGGATTCGAGACCATCAAGCCCGGACGCGTTCCGAGCTGGACTGACAGATTGCAAGCTCCGCACCTGGAAATTTCAGTGTTCGCCCGGGGCGTATTAAAACGGATGGTTACTCGCGCTTATTTTTCCGGCGATCTGGCGAATGACGATGATCCACTGTTGGCGCTCGTTCCTGCGGACCGGCGCGACACGCTGATGGCCCAGCCCGATCCAGCGCATCCGGATACCTGGCGGTTTCCCATTTACCTTTCGGGCGAAAAAGAAACGGCTTTCTTCGACGTCTAACTGCGGACCAATCTGATCACGAGCGAGCTAATTCCTGGTTCATTTCCGGATATACTTCTATCTTCATGCCTGTCATCACTGCCGGGAACACGCGCATCAATTATCAAGTGGAAGGAAACGAGAGCAGCCCCGCGCTGATTTTTTCCAATTCTTTGGGAACGGACGTCGGCATGTGGGCTCCGCAAGTGCCGGATTTAGTCGGCCGTTTCAGAATCGTTCGCTATGATACGCGCGGCCTGGGAGCTTCGGATGCCCCCGCGGGAGATTACACCATCGAGCAACTCGCACGTGACGTGATTGCTCTCGCCGATGCCCTGCAGATACATCATTTCGCTTTCGTAGGCCTTTCGCTTGGCGGAATGATAGGCCAGTGGCTCGGAGCAAATGCCGGCGGCCGCCTTACTGGTCTTGTGCTGGCCAATACTTCGCCGCATGTTCCTCCGAAATCGAACTGGGACGATCGAAGACATGCCGTGCTCGAACGAGGCATGCCAGCCATTGTCGATATGGCCATGGGGCGATTTTTTTCGCCCGAAACATTGGCCAAAAACGACCCCATCGTAAATTCGATTCGCAGCACTTTTCTGGGAACCAACCCGGTAGGTTATGCAGGATGTTGCGCCGCGATTCGCGACATGGACCAAAGACCGTCACTGCCCAAGATCACTGCTCCTACCCTGGTGATTGCAGGCGATCGCGACGTTTCCACCCCTTGGACTGGCCACGGCGATCTGCTGGCGCGCGAAATTCCCGGCGCGAAAGCAGTCCACTTGCCGGCTGCTCATCTTTCGAACGTCGAAGCGCCACAACAATTCAATTCCGCAATCGTCGAATTCCTCGAATCAAAGTAGCAAAACGCTGGCTTCGCAGTACGTCCTTGAGGGCACGCAAAGCTCATCAAGCCAATGCGATCTTCGCTTCCGGAACGTCCTGAAGTTGCGCGCGTAGCTCCAGACGAAGCTTGTACGGATCGTCATGACCGTGCGTTACGATGCCGTGAATGACCGCCAAATCCAGAACTTCTTCTTCGCTGCCGCAAATTGCCAGTGAGCAGGTGCCGACGGCACCAAGCCTTCTGCAGTCGATATATTTCCGCATCATTTCACCAAAACCTCCGAAGGAAGGCTACCGCCTGAAGTCGTGTTTGTAAATTCATTCCCGAGAAGCACCAAGGTAAGTCCCTTCCGCTGTTGGCGGGCATGACGACCGATTTGAAACACGCGAGTTCGGAGGTGCGCCAGCTCACAGCTCACGGTGATATGCCGCACGGCAGGGTATAGCGAGGAGCCCTATGCTACAGATGGCGTCGTCCCCGCAAGGCTCTCTCGGTTGTGAAAGAGGACCTATGAATCACAATCGAAATTCCAAACGGTATGCTTCAGCAACTGTGATTTCTGCAGTCTTGTTGTTCGCCGTTGTAGTTGGTCTTGCTGTCTTGTACCCACAATATCCAGGGAAAATATTGGCTCGTGGAGCCAGGGCAAACAACACTCAACCGGCGCGGTACTACCCAGCGCCGCGGATGAATGGGCTAAGCCCCCACTTGCTGCCTCAGCGGCCGCTATTCCCGTATTCGATTATTCCGGGAGGTGTCGATTCAAGCGAAGAACTCACTCGTGCGATCGCGACCGATCCAGTGGTGGCGCACCACTATTCCGACTTCGACGCCACCAAGTCGCACGTCACCTTGTTAAATGAAGAATCACCTTTCTATGTCTCCTATCGTATCGGCAACAGCATTTTCTGGACCCGAAAGGCGCTCACGCTGCACAAGGGCGAGACAGTTTTATCTGACGGCCTTTATGCCGCACGAACGAGATGTGGAAATCGGCTTTCGGCTACTCCGCAATTACCGGTGTCAAAACAGGAGCCTGCACTGGAGGCTCTGGAAAAGGCGCAAAACGAAGTTCCCTCAGCGGTAGAAACAGCCATGAACCTACCCATCGTGTTCCGGCCATTGCCAAACCTTGTGCCAATCGAAAATCAACTCGTGAACCCGATTGAGCCGTTCGTCCCCTATTCGCCGTTCATTCCTATCGAGCCACCGCTTCCGAATCCGCCACCACCACCAGTGCCACCGCCGCCACCCGTTCCAATTGCCGAGCCGGGAACGGCCACGATGCTATTCATGGGGTTGCTCGCATTGTGCGGAGCCGCGGGCGTAATCTGGTGTCGTCGCGCGACTCGCGCACACTAAGCGCACGACGATTGTTGCTATCTGCGTGCCCATTCCACCAACGCCGGACGGCCGGAATGGGTGCGCCTCTTCTATCGACACCTGATAATTAGTTGGCAACTATTCCGCCTGATTCCGGTCTCTGCCCGCGCATTCCATTCATAATAAATGTATCGGCGAATCCCTCCGGGCTCTCTTTCCGGGCGCAAAGGAACCATATGGAAACGCTCAACCCGTCGCAGCCACCAACAGCTACTTCTTCTCAGCAAGCGCCCGCGGCAACACAAACAGCAGCGCCAAAGGTGTCTACCGCAACCCTGATTGCCACCATGCTCAAGGGCGCGCCTAACACAAGCGATCTGGTCTTCTCCCCCGGCCGGCCTCCTCAGGTGAAAGTGAACGGCAAGCTGGTGCAAGTGAAGATTCAGGGCGTCGGATTACTCACGCCGGCCGAGACCGCTCAGATCGCCTCTGATTTGATGGGGCGCAACGCGCAGGCTGCCCAAAAGTTGAAAGAAGAGGGCTCCTGCGATATTTCGTACAGCCTGCCAAAAATGGCACGCTTCCGCGTGAATATCTTCAGCCAGCGCGGAAGCTGCGCCATTGTGATGCGTGTGATCCCAAGTTCCGTGCCGGATTTCGCAACGCTCAATTTGCCAGCGCAACTCGGCGAAGCCGCAAGCCTGCGTAACGGTATCGTGCTGGTCACTGGTCCCACCGGAAGCGGCAAATCCTCGACGCTCGCGGCCATCTTGAACAAGATAAATGAAGAGAATTCGTACCACGTCATTACCATCGAGGATCCCATCGAGTTCCTGCACGCGCACAAGAATTCCACCATTCATCAGCGCGAGCTTCACAGCGATACGCCCAGCTTCGCGCTGGCGCTGCGCGCCGCCTTGCGGCAGGCGCCGGAAGTCATCCTGGTGGGAGAGATGCGCGACAAGGAAACCATGGAAGTGGCTCTGGAAGCCGCGGAAACCGGCCACCTGGTGTTCTCCACCTTGCACACGACCGATGCCTCCAAAACGGTGGAACGCATTATCGGCGCATTCCCTCTGAACGATCAGCATGCCATTCGCAACCGTCTGGCAAAGTCGTTTCGCTTCATCGTATCCCAGCGCCTGATCCCGCGGCGTGACCGCACTGGCCGAATCGCCGCGTTTGAGATTCTCAAGTCCACCACGCGTACCCGCGAATACGTCGAGCGCGGCGAAACGGAAGGGAAGTCACTGCTCGATGCCATGCGGGATGGCGATAACGAAGGAATGCAGCATTTCGATCGCGAGATCGAAAAATTGATTCGTGCGGGGCTCATCGACGTTGAAGTCGGCCTTTCCTATGCGACGAACGCCGGAAATCTGCGGCTGCAACTCGTGGATTTGCTGGACCCGCAAGGCGGAACTCCCGAAGTGATGAAGAAGCAGGAAGCGCCCTTCAAAGGGGACTCCAGGCCCGCCAAGCACGAAGTAAGCGCGTACGAATAGTACCGGGCAAGCCGCGACGGCTCGTTAACAGTACAGCACCGAATACACTCTCTTTTGCCGCTGGATTTAAGGTTTTTGTTATTTTTGAGATGCAGACAGACCAAACAAAGGGAAGAACCGTGGCTGAAACCGAAGTCCAGGCTGCACCTGCAAGACGCACGCAACGCGTTCAGATCTCAATGCCGGTGCTCGTCCATGGGCGTGACTTCAACGAAGCAACGAACACCGTTGCCGTGAACGCACATGGATGTCTGGTTCTGCTGAAGGCCAAGGTTGTTCGCGACGACCAAGTCTCGCTGATTAATCCTAAAACCGCAGAAGAATTGCCAGGGAAAGTGGTTTCGCTAGGCAAACCCGAAGATGGGAAAATCCCAGTCGGCGTGGAGTTCGGCGAACCCTCGCCTCTTTTTTGGCGAATTAATTTCCCGCCCGAAGATTGGTTTACCTCCTCCGAACGCAAACGCCCCATCTCGGGCTCGCGCCCTGTGGCGCCTGCCCCAGTTCCCGTTAAAAAATAAACTTCGCTCCAAACTGGATTTCGCGCGGGCTGCCGCTGCCGATTACCGGATTTCCTCCATCCGGCGTCGATGGCGCTTGGCCAAAAGCAGCTGGTGCTGAAAGCGATCCGGTAAACGCTCCAGCCGAAACGTAGTTCACGTGGTTGAACAAATTGAAAGACTCTGTGCGGAATTGGATAGTGTACCGCTCCTTAATCTTCCAGTTCTTCGTCAACGACACATCCCACTGATTGAAACCCTTCCCGCGAAGCACGTCGCGTCCCATAGTTCCATACGTGCCCTGTGCAGGCGGAACAATCACAGAATTGCCCTGCATGTAGCAGCCATACGTGCCCAGGGCCTGCAGCCCGGTTTGGCCGGTCGGTCCGCCGGGAACCTGCTGCGCCGCGGATACGCAAGCCTGAGGAACCGTCCCGGAGCAATTCGCCGCCTTGCCGAAGCTGCTTGCGGTGTTGAGAACGTAAGGATTGTTGGCGGCAGTGTATCCAAAGCAGGGTAGGGTCGCGCGTCCCCCGGGCGTGAAATTGCCAGGATTGCCGAATAAATCCCAACGATCATTCAGCTCGCCCGTTCCGCTAATATCGTTGCCGGAGTCGATCGCGTTCCAGGGAAAAGCGCTCATCCAGTTAAAGACCGTGTTTATCTGCCACCCTTCCAGCAGTTGGCCAGGAGACTTCTTTCCTGGTAATACGTACGTGATAGCCATCGAAAAATGATGCCGCACGTCCCAACTCGCGGCGCCGTAATCCAGATCCGGGTTCAGACTATTCATCACGACTGGCGCAATCGCGGAATCGTCTGCCGAGTTGATGTCCAGATTGTGCGCATAGGTGTATCCCGCCGTGAGCGACAGACCATGCGAGACACGTTGCGTCAGTGAGGCTTGCAGTGCGTTGTAGTTTGACTCGAGAAAGCTTTTCAGATAAAGGATCTGGCCGAAATAGGGAAACTGCGCGTTATACGGGCGTCGCCCCTGTTCCGTAAAAGCGGCCGCTCCCGTACCATTCTTTGCGCCCGGCGTTGGCTGATTAATATCAACCACTCCGGGTAATTGATTTCCGTGCGTACCTACGTAGGAGACATCCAGGGATAAATTGTTGGTAATCGCGTGTTGAACGCCCAGCGTCCACGTTGTCATATAGCCAAGCCGGAAATTCGGATCGATGCCTTGAAGAGCGCAGGCTGCTGGATTCCCGTTTTGCCCGTTTCCGCAAGCCAGCGCCCCGCTTGACGGGAAAATAGGCGCGTTCACATTGAAAGGAATCTGGCTGCTTGCAAGCGAAAGCTGCCCGACATTGATGTTTCCAGGCCCGGCGATTTTCGTGCCATTTGGCTGCACCAGAGTGAAGCCTGTGGGAATAGCGGATAGCCGCGCCCCCTGCGGAGTGGACGTGAACATTAGCAAGACAGGCGTCGAGTAAACGATTCCCGCTCCGGCGCGAAGAACGGTCGTTCCCTTTCCCGTCAGATCCCATGCAATGCCGAGCCGCGGCGCGAAATTATTGAAGTCACCGTTGTAGATATTCGAGCTTCCTGTCTCCTGAACCAGACCGGTGGGAGCGGTCGGCACGAAATTGCCGAGCAGGTTGTTGCGATCCGTGATGGGAGGTTCGTATTCGTAGCGCAGCCCGAGATTCAAGGTCAGCTTGGGCGTCACTCTCCAATCGTCCTGCACAAAAGCCGCATAACCGTTTTCTGTGAGGTTCCGTCCAGGATTTCCCAGCAATAGCTGCGCGGAACTCGCGGTGCCGACCAGAAAATCTTCCAGGGCGCTGGCGCCGGTGAAGGCCGGCGTGGTGCCGAAACTCAAATTGCCTCTGGCGTTGTTCCACGTTCCGCCGTCCCACAGCGTGTGCCGGATTTCGCCGCCGAATTTGAAGAGATGTTTCCCGTGCGTGTAGGAAACGCTGTCGGAGCCTTCGAATGTATTGAAATGATTCAGGGTTACCTGGTTCTGACCGCCTAGCGCCGTAAATCCCGTGATGGTGAGCACCGGAAATCCGCATCCGGACGGTGCATTGGACGTTAACCCGGTAACGAATCCAAATTGCTGCGCGTAATTCGGCTGTCCCACATTCAGCGTGCACTCGGCCACCGTCACCGGAGCGTTGTAATTGTCCAAACCAAACCGCGCTTCATTGAGCCACGTCGGGTTCGGCGTCCATGCCCACACCGCTCTCGCCACGCGGGCATGCGAGTCGTGTTGTTCCGTCTCCCAATACTGCTGCGTTACGTTCGACGCATTCAGGAAAGCGCCTGCGCCCCAGAAGAACTCACCGTTCAAGGAATGATGATCGTTGATGTGATAGTCGATCTTCCCTAGGTAATTGTTCGAGGTTCCAAACGTGTTGAGCGCAATGGGATCGGAAGAGCTTCCGCTCGAGTTTCCGAACACCCCGTTTGCCGCGTTGCAAGTCGCCGACGTACCGGCGACCGTGCAGCCGGCCAGGTTCAGGCTCAGTTGGCTCAGCTTCACAGCAGCATGGTTTTTTAGGATGTCGCTGATTGCATCGGGAAAGCTGCTGCTCACCCCCGCGCCGGCTGCGGAGGTGGGCTCTTGCACAAACTTCGGATTGCCCACGAGATAATGTTGGCGTTCATAGGTTCCGAAATAGAAAAGCTTGTCCTTCTTGATCGGGCCGCCGATGCTTCCGCCTTCCTGGTCCAGATTTAGCGCAGCTTTGGGCTGAGCCGGCGTCAAAAACGGATTTTTTGCGTCGAGCGAGGACTCGCGTCCGAAACCAAACGCTGTGCCGTGAATTGTGTTGGTGCCTGACTTCAGTCCGACGTTTACCTGTACGCCCGTTTTCCATCCATACTCGGCCTTGGGATTTTCGATGAGATTCACTTCCTGGATCGCATCGATGGGGAGAATCGTTACCTGATCCGTTCCGCCCCCGCCGCCGTTATTTCCCCCGATCACGCCGGAAGCTCCGTTGTTCACATTGAAATCCACCAGTCCATCGAACATCCAGACGTTTTCTTCGCTGTGGGAACCGTTCGAAAGAAAAGCGTTTCCAGCCGCGCCAGGCTTGGCCATCACACCGGGACGCGAATCAATCAGGTGCGTGTATTGGCGCCCGTTAATGGGCAACTCGTTAAGCGGCGTATTCTCGAGCGTTCCGCCAAGTTGCGCGTTGCTCAAGTTGATCTGCGGCGCTTCGCCCGTTACCGTGATAGTTTGGGTCTGTTCGCCGGGCTGCAACGTGAGGTCCGCGCGAATGTCTTGTCCTACGCCGACGGTGATGCCGGTTCGCTCCAGCGTTTGAAAGCCTTTTGCTTCGGCGCGCACCGAATAGGTTCCGGGAGTCAGGCTGGGTGCGGAATATTCGCCAGCGTCGTCCGCCACCAGCGGGCGTGACACACCGCGCTCCACGTCCAGGACGGTGACCATAGCCCCGGCAATGGCGCCACCGCTTTGGTCGGTGACCGTCCCAAAAATCCGCCCTAGGTTTAGCTGCGCGGCGCTAGGCAGGGAATAGCAGATGATTCCAAGCAACAAGCTTGCGAAGAGAATCCCGAATTTAGCCTGGGCCCGGTGTGACCTGTCCGCGCGAGAAATGGATATCATGCGCAATCCCCCCTGTTCTCGGAATCAGATCCAGATGTCTTCTACTTGGCCCCCAATAAGAAACGATTGCTGAACGAAAGCACCCTAAATTGGCGTTGCTATAGCACATCCGTCACATTCAGTACAAGCGAAAGGTGACAAGTTGTCGGTAGCACATGATATGTCCGGTGGAATTAGCAAATGAAATGTCCGCTTTTGCGGCGCGACTTGGGATAGAGGAACCTGCCGGAGGCAGGCATGGTTTTCTATTCCGAGTCCGCCCTGGAGCGGGCGATGAAGATTCAGGAAGCGATTCTGCGAGCGATGGCGAAGAAGATCACTTGGAGCCAGGCGGCGGAGATCATCGGCATCAGCGACCGGCAGATGAGGCGCTGGTATGAGCGCCACCGCGAATTCGCTGGCGACATAACCATGCCACTCGAAAGCGGTTCGCCGGTCTGAGCACGATTCAACCAAACATTTGAACCCTTGCGGTTGCTGTGTTAGCGTGCAGTTGGCTCAATCCCTCGCGATCTATTAAGCACCTGAATGGAGTTTGCAGGACATGACGCGCGCACTTACGGTCAGCGAAATCCTGGATCATCGGCCACTCAGCCGCATGCAGATTTCAACTTTTCTGCTTTGTGGCGTAGTGTTGATCTTGGACGGTTTTGACGCGCAGAGCTTGGGATTTCTCGCGCCGTCGATCGCCAAGTCAGTGCATGTTCCGATCAGCACCTTTGGCCCCATTTTCGGTGCGGCGCTTTTTGGTCTGATGATTGCGGCTATGATTTCTGGTCCTATTGCGGATCGGTGGGGCCGCAAATGGACGGTCATCGTTTCATCGCTGATGTTTGGCGCTTTTACCCTGCTTACCGCGCGTTCGGTCTCCTTTAACGAATTGTTGGCTTTTCGTTTCCTCACGGGGCTTGGACTGGGCGGTGCGATGCCCAATGTGGTCTCGCTTACCTCCGAATACGCTCCGAAGCGTCTGGTTCCGGTATTCGTGAGCATGCTTTTTTGCGGAATGCCCGCAGGTGCGCTGCTTGGCAGCATGGTGGGCGCCGTGATGTTGCCGCGATTCGGGTGGCAGTCTGTTCTTTATGTGGGCGGTGTGCTGCCCCTTGTCATTGCGCTTGTGCTCATTAAAGCTCTCCCCGAATCGGTACGCTTCCTTTCCGTGCGTGGAGCAAGTCCGGAGAAAATCCGCGCGATTCTCGTCGGCATCTCGCCTGATCTCGCAGAGGTTCCGATTCGTGCCGCTTCCGAAGAAAACGAACCTCGCAAGGGAATGCCTGTGAAACATTTGTTCACCGAGGGACGTGCGCTCGGCACGCTTCTGCTCTGGATTCCTTACTTTATGAATCTCCTGATCATTTATTTCATCGTGAGCTGGCTGCCAGCGCTGCTGCAGCAGTCAGAATTGCCCATGTCTGCGGGAATCAACGCCATTGTGCTGTTCAGTCTGGGCGGTATCGCTGGATCGTTGATGGAAGGGCGCTTGATGACCTGGCTGGGCGCGATTTTTCTGCTGGCGGTCGAGTTTGGCATTTCCACTTTGCTGATCGGATCGCTCGCTTTCACTGTTTCGCTTTCGTTGATCATGAGCATCACTTTCGTTCTGGGCCTCACGGTGCAAGGCGCGCAGGCGGGTTTGAATGCGTTGGTCGCGGCTTTTTATCCGACGGCGATTCGATCCACCGGTGTTGGTTGGGCGCTGGGCGTTGGTCGCATCGGCTCCATCGTGGGGCCTGTGTTGGCGGGCAGTTTGCTTTCCATCGGCTGGCATCCGCGCCAGATCTTTCTTGCCGGCGCGATCCCGGCTCTCTGCGCGGCGATTTCGATTATGGCTACGTCGCGCCTTCGCGCGAACACCCGCGCATATTCCTCCGAGTTGGATCCCGAAGTCATGGCGTAGTTTTCAGAGTTGCGAAGGAATTCCGAATTCAGCGGGTCATCTCGTGTCTGCAAATCCATCTCTCCGTTGTAAACTGCTGAACGTTCGCAAACATCTCTTTTGTTGAGTGGTGCACTTGGACAGAATCCCCCTGCTTATCATTGGCGGTGGAATTGGCGGCCTAGCAACCGCGCTGGCTGCTTCTCAATCGGGCTTTTCGGCCCACGTTCTTGAAAAATCGGCTGAATTCACCGAGTTTGGTGCGGGCTTGCAGCTCGCGCCGAACGCCACGCGCATATTGGATGGTTTGGGCATCTTCTCCGAAATCAAAAAGCACGCCACTTTTCCGAAACGTCTCGTCATGATGGATGCGCTTTCCGGAAAAGAGATCACCGCGCTGGATCTGGGGCCGAAGTTTCTCGAACATTTTGAATACCCCTATATAGTCATGCATCGTGGCGATCTGCTTACGGCGGAGCTCGACGCTTGCCGTGCGAGCAGACAAATCACGCTGGAAGCGAATAAGGAAGTTGTCGGCGTTGAAGATCTTGGCGACGCTGCCCGCGTTACATGTTCCGATGGTTCAGCCTACGAATGCGACGCGCTGGTGGCCGCCGACGGTTTGTGGTCCAAAACTCGCAACATGATCCATGATGACGGCGATCCCGTCTGCTCGCAATTTGTCGCCTACCGCGGCACCATTCCTATCGAGGAAGCGCCGCCAGATTCGGAATTCGACGCCATGGTTCTTTGGGTCGGGCCCGATCTGCATTTCGTGCAGTACGTCGTGCATCACGGGACGCTTTTCAACCAGGTCGCGGTGTTCCGCAGCTACCGCTACGCGCCGGACTCAGACGATTGGGGCAATGTGGAGGAACTGGAAGAGCACTTCAGCAAAATGTGCCCGCGTGTCCGAGAGGCGGTCGCGAAGATAAAGCGCAATCGCCGCTGGCCCATGCTGGACCGCCTGCCTATTTCGAATTGGACGCGCAACCGGATCACTCTTCTTGGCGATGCGGCGCACCCCATGCTGCAATACCTCGCGCAGGGAGCGTGTCAGGCTTTGGAAGATGCCCATTGCCTGGGAAGTTGCCTGAAGAATTTCCCTCGCGATATTCCGGCCGTCTTCCAAAACTATCAGGAGCAGCGCATTCCCCGGACCGCTCGCGTCCAGCAAAGCGCCCGTTTTTTCGGTGATGTGAAGCACGTGCACGGCGTGTCGATTTCGCTGCGGAACGCCCTGCTTGCGAAGCGAACTCCATACGACTCCGAATATTTTGAGTGGCTGTATGGATATAAAGGCTGCCAGGCAAAAAGTTAGTCGCTAAGCGCAGCGGACGCGGCTGGCGCCATTGCCATCCGCTTCGGCGCTGGAAACGCATACGGTCCCAGCCGGCTGATGAAAATGCTGGCGAGCGCCAGAGCTACCGCAAATCCTTCGAGCGCGAGCTTGTAGGAATGCGTGCGGTCGTAGCAGACGCCCATGATCGTCGGTCCCAGCCCTGAGGCGAAAACGAACGCACCCATGATGTACCCGTAAATTTCTCCGAACGTGCGCACGCCGAAATAGCGCCCGACCAGAAACGCCATGATGTCGATTTCGGATCCGAGTCCAAGTCCCAGGCAGACCGTTCCGAGCAGCGGAACGATTCCGGCCGCTCCGCTACTGAGGAGTCCGACGCCGGTAAGTGGCAGGAGAAAAAAGCAGGCGGCCACGTAAGGCGCGAAAAAACGATCGAGGATAAATCCGCTCAGGATTCTGCCGCCGATCAGCGCGATTCCCGTCACGGAAAGCAAAGAAGTGGCCATTGCCGGCGAAATACCGCGGTCTGTCAGAATCGGCACAATGTGCGCGATCGAGCCGTTGACAGAAGCGGCCACCATAAAGACGCAAACAAGAATTGTCCAGAACCGAAAACCCTTCACCGCCTCGCCCACCGGCATTCCCGGCGCGTTTCCCTCGGCATCGTGGGTATGGCCCGCCGAGGCTAGATGCTCGCGGTCGTGGAGCGAATCGCGATCGGGCTCGCGGATAAACAAAGCGACGGCGGGAAACGCCAGAGCAAACGTCAACACTCCCAAGCCTACATAGGCGCCGCGCCAGCCGACGTGTTCGATGAGCACGCGAACAATCTGCGGATCGAGCGCGGTGCCGATTCCCACGCCGGACATGGCAATTCCCAGCGCGAGCCCGCGCTTCGATTCAAACCAGGAGGAAATAGCTTTGGCGTAATTGAGCGGGGATTGCCCACCGCCGAACAAGCCACAAATTCCGTACAGCAAAATGAAAATGAAAGGAGAGGCAGGCGTAAGTGCGATGGCCGCGGTTGTCAGCGCAAAGGCCGTAATAAAAGGAAGTGTGACGCGGCGCACGCCCCAGCGGTCGACCATTCTTCCTACAAACGGCGTGGCCAGCGCGCCCAAAGCCTGCGAGACCGTCACCGCGGATGCCACTGTGCCGCGGTTCCATCCGAACGTGGCCACGATGGGCTTCAGGAATACGCCAAACGTGAATAGGGTGATCGGCCCGTTGCCGACGATGAGTCCGATAGTCGATCCAAAAACAACCCACCACGGATTTTTAAACGTTTTTCCCGAACTCATGACCCCTGCAGGCGCGCCCTTGGGCGCCGTCTCAACCGTTTGCCATTTGGCGCGTACTTTACCGCGAAACCGCGCTCCGGGGTGTTTTTTTCAGCAGCAGACTCGTATTCCCTCCGAGAATCTGTTGTCCATCCGAACCAAGTTCGCGCAATTGTGTCACAAACTCGCGAACATCCTCGCGTGCGCGAATCTCCTGTGGATAGTCGGTGGCAAACACAATGCGGGAAACCGGCAATTCCATCATCGCGATCTTTACCGCGTTGATCGAGCCACAAAATCCCGCGGTGTCGAATACGAAGTTCTCGCGAATGTAGTCGTCGAATTCGCGCTTTGGCTTCACGCCGTGCCGCGGATTGCCCGCGGTGGCCCAGAATTCCTTATCCTGATAGCTGCGGATGCGGCCAATAATAGATGCGATGCCGCCGCTCAGATGCGACATCTGAATGGTGAGATTGGGATGGCGATCGAGCACGCCGGAATTGATCAACCGGATCGTCGCCATCACCAGCGAAAATTCACGTCCTACGGACCGCGCCGTGTCGTAAGCGTTGAACTCGCGCGAATCGTTCAGTCGCAGTGCCGGGTGTACGAACACATAGACGCCGAGGCGCTCTGCCTCGGTCCAGAATGGCTCGAACGCTGGATCGTCCAGGTAAAGACCCTCGGTTTCGGATGTGATCACCACGCCCTGAAAGCCGAACTCATGCGTGCAGCGCTCGAGTTCGCGAAACGCTTCCGCTCCGCCCAACGGATGCACATGGGCTGCGCCAATGAATCGCCCCGGGTAATTGCGTTCGGCTTCCTTGGCTTTGTTGTTGATGAATCGCGACCGCTCGATGTCCGCGCACATTCCTGCGCCGCTGGTCAGCACGGCCACGTCGATTCCGGCGAAATCCATCATGCGAATGTGCTCGTCGAGATCGAACAGCAGCGCATGCGATATATAGCTGGGCGCGCCGTTTTCGTCGTAGGTAAGAATGCGGCGGTCGCCCGGGTCCTCTTTGAAAAGTTCGCGAGGTGTGAAGTGGTGTTGAAAGTCGACGATCAATCTTTCTTCTCCGGGACAACCGCGGGCAGCGTCACTTCACACTCCCGCCAGAATTTTTTCCGCATCGAACGATTCTTTTACGTTTTGATACCCGCCATTCGCGCTGAGTGCTTCCTCGCGATATTTTCCGAGCGCTGTGAGCACGGGCGTGTCGTGGATCGAAAACAAAATCGCTCGCTCGCTTTTCGATTCATTTAAGTGTTCGTGATACGCCCAGGTGGGAATCACAAACATATCGCCCTGCTCCCAGTCGAAGCGCACTCCTCCGATCACGGTTGCGCCGCGCCCTTCGAATACGTAATAGACCGAGCTTTGCACCTGGCGATGCGCTTTGGTGTGTGCGCCCGGCCGCAGCATCTGGATCCACGCCGTGATCGTATCCATTACGGGACGCCCGGTGTGCGGGTTCGTATATTCGAGCGCGACATCGTCGAACGGGCTGGCGCCGGCCTTTGCCAGATTGTTCAACGCGATTTCCGTGGTCGCCCATTTGTAGGTGGAAATTGGTGAATACCGTTGCTGCGGCGCTTCCCAAGCGGGACGCAACTGACCGAATCCGTATTTCAGCAGCGAACCGCCTGCCTGCGCGGTTACTTCCTGTTTGTCTCCCGCGCCGCCCTGAAAAAAAGAAGCATCCAGATAATTATTCAGCGGGATATCGAGGCCGTCCATCCAAATGCTCGGTTCGCCGCTCTCACTGCCGTGATCGTGCCAATACCAGGGCGGATTAATGGCGAAGTCGCCGCGCTCCAGATAAACCTTGTCGCCTTGCACAGTGCTGTAAGCTCGGCGTCCATCGATGATGAAGCGCACTGCTTGCGACGTGTGCCGGTGCGAAGGCGCTACTTCGCCTCCATTCAGCCACTGGATGGCGGCCCAAAGCGTCGGCGTCGCATAAGGCATACCGCCCAGGCCGGGATTGCTCAGCGACAGCACTCGGCGGTCGCCGCCGCGTTCGAGCGTCACTAGTTCGCCCGCGCGTTGAGCCAACGGATAAATCTCGGACCACTTCCAGATCCACGGCAGCGTTTTGGGATGCGGCTGCGCTGGAAGAAAGGTGCTCTCCGATGTCCAGAGCGGCTTCAGATGGCTGCGGTCCATTTCGCGGTACAACTTGGCAAATTCCGCTTCTGTTGACATCAGCCCGCCTCCCACCGCTCAGGTGCAAAATACCCGGAATACGCACCCAGTTGTTCCAGAAGATTGTTCCAAAAGAACGTTCGCTAAGTATTGTTCATCGCTTTCACACGCGGCAAGAACTTTGTTATTGTCCAAGGCTCGTGCACAGGGGCAGAGGAGCGTCATGCGGGAGCCACGACGTACAAACGAGACCATCGCTGGCTGCAAGATCAGCTTGATGCGCGCTGGTTCCGGTAGTCCGTTGCTTTTCCTTCACGGCGCGCGCGGCGGAAGCCAATGGCTTCCGTTCATGGACGCGCTCGCCGCGAATTTTGAAGTATGGGTGCCCGAGCACCCGGGCTTCGGCAAATCTGAAACTCCGCCGTGGCTCGATAATGTCAGCGATCTTGCCTATTTCTATCTCGACTTCATCGACAAATTTGCGCTTAGTGGCGTTCATCTCGTGGGTACCTCTCTTGGCGGCTGGATCGCCGCGGAACTCGCGGTTCGTAATCAAACTTCTTTAGCGACACTCACGCTTGTGGCGGCCGCGGGCTTGCACGTCAAGGGCGTTCCGAAAGGCGATATCTTTATGTGGTCTGCCTCGGAACTGGCTCGGAATCTTTTTTACGATCAAAAATATTCTGAATGGATGCTGTTGGTTGCGCCGAGCGAAGAAGAGCAGGACATGCAGCTCAAGAATCGGCTGACCACAGCAAGGCTGGGTTGGCAGCCGCGTCTTTACGATCCTCATCTCGCTAAATGGCTCCATCGCATCACGATTCCTACGCTCATTGTCTGGGGAGCAGACGACAAACTGGTCCCTGCTCCCTATGCTTCCGCGTTTGGCGAAGGAATTCCCAGCGCACGTGTCCAGATTTTTGAGAACTGCGGCCATCTTCCGCAGATAGAAAAGTCGCAGGAGTTCGTGGCCACGGTATCTGCGTTTCTTCTGGGAGCGCGCCAGTGAAATTCTTCTGCTTTCACCTGATGCCCTATGCGGATTTGGACCTCAGCTACACGGATAAATACAACTCGGCCTGGGTCACGCTGCCGAATTCCTACTACGATCCCGCAAAGGGCCACGCGCTCTACAACCGTTATCTGGACGAGCTGGAATATGCCGACCAACTCGGCTTCGACGGCATTTGCGTCAACGAACACCACCAGAATGCCTATGGGCTGATGCCCGTTCCCGGCGTGATGGCCGGCGCCCTCGCGCGACGCACCACGCATGCGAAAATTGCGGTGCTCGGGCGCGCGCTTCCGTTGCTGAACAATCCACTCACCGTTGCGGAAGAATTCGCCATGCTCGATAACATCACCGCCGGCCGTTTCGTCGCGGGATTCGTGCGTGGGATCGGCGCCGAATATCACTCTTCCGGCGAAAATCCCGCCGAATCGCACGACCGATTTCACGAAGCTCACGATTTAATTATTCGCGCCTGGACGGAGCCCGGTCCATTCGCGTTCGAAGGCAAGTATTACAACTTCAATTATGTAAATACGTGGCCGCGGCCGTATCAACAGCCGCATCCTCCCATTTGGATTCCCTCCCAAGGCAGCCGCGAGACCATCGAATGGGCTTCGCATCCCAGCCGCAAGTATACGTACTTGCAGACGTTCAGCCCGGTTGCCGCACTCGCCAAATACGTGGCGCTGTATAAAGAGGAAGCTGAGAAGCAGGGCTATACAGCCACGCCACAGCAGTTCGGCTGGTCGGTGCCGACCTACGTGGCTGAAACCGATGAGCTGGCCTATCGCGAAGCCAAGCCGCACATCGAAAATATGGTGAACAAATTTCTGCGCATGCCTCCGGAGATGCTTCTCCCTCCAGGCTATCTCTCCCTGCAATCGATGAAAGGCGTGATGGCTGCGAAGGGCTCCATCACCGGCGCCGCGCAATCGATCGACGATCTTCTGAAAAAGGGGATGTTCCTGTGCGGCAGCCCAGAAACCGTGCGGCAGCGCCTGGAGGAATTTCAAAAGCAAATCGGCTTCGGCTACCTGCTGCCGTTAATGCAGTTCGCCACTCTGCCGCATGACCTGACGAAAAAGAATCTCGAACTTTTCGCGACCAAAGTGATTCCGCACTTGGCGAATATCGGCGAGCCTCAGGAGGCGCATTGAAAATTTGTCGCTTCGATGAAAACAGACTCGGCGTCGTGCGCGAACATCAGATTGAAGATCAGGTTTACGATGCGACTTCCGCGCTCGACTCGCCACTAAGCTACCGCTATCCGCTTCCGTTGGGTGATCCATTCATCGCCGCTTTGCCTTCGCTGCGGGATAAAATGTCCGCGCTCGCCGATCACGCCCCGGCCGTTCCGGTGTCAGCCGTCAGGTTGCTTAGCCCGGTGGCAAGTCCCAGCAAAATCATTGGCGCGCCCGTGAATTACAAAAAGCATCTCGACGAAGTCACCACCGACCCGAGCCTTCACCATCAAAATGTGGCGCACACGCGGCCCATCCAGCAGGCAGGCTTGTTCCTGAAGGCCACGAGTTCTCTTGTCGGCGCTTCACAAGGTGTCGTGTTGCGCCATCCGGATCGCCGCACCGATCACGAGGTCGAACTTGCCGTCATCATAGGCGACCGAACGGATCGCGTCTCCGCCAAGGACGCACTCCAGCACCTGGCCGGCTATTGCATCGGCTTGGACATCACCGTGCGCGGTCCCGAGGACCGCAGCATGCGGAAATCTTGATCGATACATACAGCGTGCTGGGGCCGTGGCTGGTAACCGCTGATGAAATTCCCGATCCTGGCGCGCTCGACCTTTCCCTTACGGTGAATGGCGAGCCACGGCAAAGCAGCAACACGCGCAACCTGATTATGGGCGTCGCCGAACTGATTGAATGGGCCTCTTCCTTTTACACACTATTGCCCGGCGATGTGATCATGACCGGCACACCGGATGGCGTGGGACCCATCGCGACTGACGATGTGCTGTACGCGCGAATTGATCGGATCGGCGAAATGACCGTCCACGTGCGCTAGCTTCGGATTTTGGTAAGCTGAAATCTGGCGGAGAGGGGGGGATTCGAACCCCCGACACCCTTTTGGGGTGTAACTGCTTAGCAGGCAGCCCTGTTCGGCCACTCCAGCACCTCTCCGTGAATACAAAGGAGCGAACACCGAGGCGACTGCGCCGCCTAGTATAGCATCAAGGCATCTCACCGACTCCCAATTGCCCCTGCACAAGGTAATCGACCGGAAACATATTCCTCAGACATACAACCCGCCAGCCCAGTGCGAGTATCATTCCAACAAGCGCGGTAACTCTCGGTAATCAGCGAAACGAATGACCGGCGACGATCGGTTTGAATTACCTGTGGGCGTTGAAGGTGTGCTTGCGGATTGCGGGAGCGAAGCCGCCGCGCCAGCCGCGTGGCAGCTTACCGAAGAGCAATTTCGCGCAGCGCTCGCGCGCAGTGCTTCTCAAAAATTCTCCGGCAGCCTTCCCGACAAAAAGGCTCTTGAAAATTATCTTGGCGCGCTTCACCTGCAGGATCTTGCTTTAGCCGCGGCTTGCAGCGCCGGGAACGCTGCTGCCTGGGACGTCTTCGTCACGCGGTATCGCCCGGAGCTTTATCGCGCGGCCCGTGCCATAGCCGGTGAATCGCAAGGCCGTGATCTCGCTGATTCACTCTATGCAGAGTTATTCGGGCTACGCGAATCGGATGGCCAGCGAAAGTCGCTCTTCGATTATTTCCACGGCCGCAGCAAACTGGGTACCTGGTTGCGTGCGATTCTGGCGCAACGCCACGTCGATCACCTCAGGCGCGCAGTTCGCACCGAATCCGTGGACGATTCTCTCGATGGCGATCGCCGCGAGCATGAAATGGGCGCGCCGAATGAATCGGCATCGGGCGTCGCCACTCCCGATCCGGACCGCGATCGCTTTCTCGCTATCCTGCAGGCGGCAGTCACAACCGTTCTTGCGGCGCTGGACCCGCGCGACCGCCTGCGCCTGGCTTATTACTACGTCAATGAGCTGACCCTCGCGCAAATCGGCAAGCTGCTCGGCGAGCATGAAGCCACAGTTTCGCGCAAACTCGAGCGCACCCGGCGCGAAGTGCGCCAAAGGGTCGAAGCGCTGCTCCGGGAAAAGAACTTGAGCGAAGCCCAATTGGCACAGTGTCTTGAATATGCGCGCCACGAGTGGCCCTTTGATTTGGCCGCCACGCTTTCCGCTCGCGACTAGCTGTGCCTGCAAGTTTTGTGATATGGAGCGTTCTAACAAAAGGGGGACAAGGCGTATGGCTTCCGACGGCCATGAAGCAACCATGGATTCAACCATGGACGGCCTAATCCAGCGTAGCCTTAACACTTCGAACGCCGCTGCGCAAAATTGCGCTGATCCCGGGATAGTCGCGTCGTATTACGAGCGCGCGCTTGATCCAAACGAGCGGGCGCGGTTCGAAACGCATCTTTCTAATTGTGCGCGTTGCCGGGAACAGCTTGCAGTCATGGTGCGCGCGGACGAGAAGCCTTCACCCGCAGTTCGCCACACATGGCTCTGGGATTGGCGCTGGCTCGCTCCCGCTGCTGCAGCCCTTCTGATTCTCACCGTGTGGGGCGTTCACCGATCAACGTCTCCTGAGCGCGTGGCCAACGGAAAGCAGCCTCTCGTTGCAATGTCTCGCCCGCCGCAGCTGCCTGAACCGAACGGGTTGCCACTCGACCAACCGACGGCAGAATCGTCGACTTCCGCACAAGCCTTGGTCGCTCCGAAATCTACCGATCGCATCACCTCGCAATTGCAAACGCAGGAGCAAGCCAAAGCACCCCAGATGGATCACACTCCGCAAACTCTTCAGGCCGAGAAACAATCTTCTGGCGTGAATTCGCGAGCTTTCGCTGGGCAGAACGAACCCAAGGTCGCGCAAAAATCGAGTGACGAGAGTAACGGCGTCTCGGATTTGAAAAAAGCGGCCGGCAACGCCGCAGCGGCACCCTCGGCTGGTTCACCTTTCGCAGTTCCTCAACCGAAAGCAGCCGACCGGCCCAGCGGGGCACCGAGTGAGTCACCGAGCAATTCACTTGATACCTCAGCGAGCAGCCAGAGCCTCGCGCCTAAAGAGGCCGCGGCCGATGCCGCAGGCGAAAATGGGAACGTAGGTGGTGCTCTTGGTGCCAGGCAAGCTCAGCCGCGGCTGAAGGCCTTCGCCGGCGGTGCTCTTGCTCAGGCCACCGAGCAGCGCTCCGGATCAACCATCATCCCCACCCCCGATCCCAAAATCTTGTGGCGTATTGCTGGAGGAAACTTTGTCGAGCGCACGGAAGATGGTGGTGCCACCTGGCGTGGCCAGGTGGCTGCCCCCGATGCCCAATTCACTGCCGGTTCCGCGCCTACGAACAAGACGTGCTGGCTGGTCGGGAAGGCCGGGGTGATCGTGGTCACCAAGGATTCCAAGCAGTGGAAAAAGCTTCCGCCACCAGTTCCCGCCGATTTTGTCCACGTCGAGGCAAAGAACGGCTCTTCGGCAATAGTCACCGCCGCTGATGGCCAGAAATTCTCCACCGAGAATGAAGGCAAGAAATGGGTACCCGCTAAGTAGCCGCGTTAGCTTCCTAAAAGAGCCTGCAAGAAATTCCTCCGTCTCCGTTCTAAGGGTGAAGTCATCTCTGCCCGAAGGAGACGAACCATGCCCTCACAGATGCCAAGAGTGCCGAAGTGGCTCGGAATCACGATTGTTACTGCTTTTTTTGCTTTTCTTTCACTCACAGGTTTGCCAAAGAAGACCAGCGCTGCGGCCCAGGATTTAACGGCCGAAACCAGCAGCAAAGATCAGGTGGATCTCTCGCTCACGGTTTATAACGGCAATCTCGCCTTGATTCGAGATGTCCGCCAGATCCGGCTGCATTCCGGAGTCTTCCCGCTGCGCTTTCAGGGAGTCGCCTCATCGATCAATCCCACCACCGTGCATTTCCGCTCGCTCACCGCTCCGGACCGGCTCAGCGTTGTCGAGCAGAATTACGAATACGATCTTCTCGATCCTCAAAAGCTTCTGCAAAAGTACGTCGGCCGCGAGGTCACGCTGGTTCGCCCCGAAACAAGCGCGGGCTCCACTCACTGGGTTGAGACGAAGGCAGTCCTTCTCGCCAACAATGGCAGCCCGGTTTGGAAGATCGGAAACGAAATTGTTACCGGAATGGGCGCCGATTCTTATCGCTTTCCCGATCTGCCCGAAAATCTCTATAGCCAGCCAACCTTGGTCTGGACGCTCGACAATCGCGGCGCCGATTCACAGCGCGTGGAAGCCTCGTATCTGGCCAGCAGCATGAATTGGAATGCCGACTACGTGCTCACGGTGGCGCGCGATGAAAAGAACGCCGATCTTGACGGCTGGGTGACTCTTACAAACAACAGCGGCGTCGCCTACAACAACGCCAGGCTTCAACTGGTCGCCGGCCAATTACACCGCTCGCCAGTTCCGATGAATATGAAAGCCATGGCAGGCGCGCTCAGCGCGGTCGCCGATGAGGCGAAACAACAATTTGCCCAGGAAGCCTTTTCCGAATATCACCTCTACACACTGGGTCGCCGCACCTCGATTCAGAACAACGAGTCAAAGCAGATCAGCCTGCTATCGGCCACCGGCATCCCCGTCGAGAAGTACCTGCTCGTCGAAGGACAGTCCTACTATTTCCGCAATCCGCAGGGAATCGGCAACGCCATCCCGCAGCCGGTGCAGGTCTACTATCGCTTCAAGAACGAGGACAAGTCCGGCCTTGGCATGCCGCTACCCGCGGGCACGCTCCGCGTTTATCAATCTGATTCGCAGGGCGGAACGCAGTTTGTCGGCGAAGATAACATCAGCCACACCCCCAAGGACGAGAGCGTTCGCATTCATGTCGGCGATGCTTTCGACGTCATCTGCGAGCGCAAGCAGATGGATTACAAAAAGCTCGCGCCCAACCTATATGAAATGGAGTATCAGATCGCTCTGCGCAATCACAAAAACGGGCCGGTTACCGTCGAAGTGCGTGAGCCCATCGGCGGCGACTGGGAAATCGTGAACTCGAATTACAAAGCGGAAAAACTGGATTCAACTACGATCGGGTTTTCCGTTCCCGTCGAAAAGGACGGCGCGGTAACCCTCGACTATCGTGTTCGCGTGAAGTGGTAGTGAAAAACTCCAAAATCTTCTTTACAGGGAAATGCTCAGCTCACAGGCCCCACCAGCACTTTAGGGCCCGTGGGCTGCGGTTCTCCACCGGTAGGTTCGAGCGTAACGGCAAATGCTGCCGGAGCCACCCCCTGCGGCACCTTCATCATGAAGTGGTTGCTTTTGTCGGCTCCGGGAGTAAATACACCGGCGCTGATCGGCTTCCCGTTCGTCGGTACCAGCCAGAGTTGATACGCCTTGTTCGCCGGAGCAGGATCGAGTTCCCCTTCATACATCAGCATGCCCATTTTTTCGTTGTACATCACGTGGGCTGCACCTTTTGGCATTCCACGCTGGGCTGCGAGCGGAACGATCATTGTGTCGCGAGCCGTGATCAGATCCGCCACTTCGCGTGATTCCTGGAATTGTTGCTGCTGCTGCTGCAAGTCCGCGCGAAGATTTGCGAGCCGGCGGTCCAGGTTTTGGTTTTCCGTCCACAAGACGCCAGCAATGATCGCCAACACAATCGTGGTCGGAACCAGAATGCCCGCCGCCCACCAACTCCCGAAGTATCCTTCCGCACGCTCGGTTTCGCGTGGAGCGTTCGCCGCATTGGAGCGCGACCGTTCCTGGCGCACCTGCTGCATCAGTCGCGCTCTCACCGCGGCCGATGGCTGCACGGGCGGCGCGGCCAGCGCCAGCAATGCCACGCGCCCACGCGCCTCCGCAAGTTTGCGTGTGCAGTCGGCGCACGATGCCAGATGCGCTTCGAACTCCCGCTTCTCATCGCCTTCCAGCGAGCCGAGAGCGTAGAGCTCGAAATCTTCTTCGCGGCTTGGATGCCCGTTCGTCAATTCAATGCCCGCCTCAGTGTTTCCAATGCCGTACGTAACCTTGTCTTAACCGTTCCCAATGGATCGCCCGTGCGTTTCGCAATTTCGCTGTGCGTCATGCCTTCGAAATAGGCCATTTCGATCGCCGTCTGCTGTTCCTTCGGCAACATTTCCAAAACGCCCTTAACCTTGTCGAGCATTTGCCGTTGTGCGGCGGCGCTCTCCAGGTTGAAAGGCAGCGCCACTGTGTTTTCAAGTAACTCTTCGCCCGCCGCGGGATTGTGATGCCTTAATTTCGAAATCGCGCGATTGCGTGCAATCACCATCAGCCAGCCCGCGAGCGATCCTCGAGTCGCGTCGAATTGTGCCGCGTTCTTCCAGAGCTGAAAGAAAATGTCCTGTAAAATTTCCTCGGCCGCCTGGGTGTCTCGCAGGATCCGGTTCAAAACAGACGAGAGCATCCCGGCATAGCGGTCGTACAGCGCCTCCAGCGCCGCTTCATCCCGCTGCATGATCCGCTCGATGAGCGCCGCGTCCGTGGCTCTCAGCTCCGTTCCCGTCTCCGAACTCACCAGGTGTTGCGGCTCCCTTATATTGAGATTACGCGTTGGCGAACATTCCGGATTGCCGGGGCGCCAGGCGCCACGTCTTTGGCGAAACGCCATGCAGACTAACCCGCTCCGGTACTTCGGTCAATCGGCCCTTTTTCTCGAGTCAGTACCGAACACTAACCTCTTCCATTGTTGCTTCAGGCATCAGTTAAGATATGTGTTTGCAATTACTTGGCCGTTGATGCCAATCCTAAGACCCGGCGAATTGTCCTATGGGTAGCCCTGAAATGTCACTCTTCGCCGTGGTTTCCATTGACATCCTTCCTCGCTTGGCTAAACTTCGATTTTCGCGACACTTACGGCACTCTGGGTGTTTCTGACGGTTGCTGCGCGTTTTCGCGCGGAGGAGGAAGTCAACATGGGCTCGATTCCCAAACCGGTTCCCCAACCGGTTCCCCGAATTGCGCCGCGCGAGGATTTGAATCCCTACCGGATTGCGCAGATCCAGTTTGATCTCGCCGCCGAGTACCTCAAGCTGGACCCCGGCGTCCGCCAGATTCTTCGAACGCCCAAGCGCGTTCTCGAAGTCTCCATCCCCACCAAGATGGACAATGGCCAGATCAAAGTTTTCACCGGCTATCGCGTCCAGCACAACGTGGTTCGCGGTCCGGCGAAAGGCGGCATTCGTTACCACCCCAACGTCACCGTTGACGAAGTGAAAGCCTTGGCCACCTGGATGACCTGGAAAACCGCCACTGTAAACCTTCCTTTCGGCGGCGGCAAAGGTGGAGTCATCTGCGATCCCAAGCGCATGAGCAAGCCGGAACTCGAGCGCATGACGCGTCGCTATGCCTCGGAAATTCTGCCGCTCATCGGGCCGGAACAGGACATTCCCGCGCCGGACGTCTACACCGATTCACAAACCATGGCCTGGATCATGGACACCTATTCCATGACCAAGGGTTATTCCGCTCTTGGCGTGGTTACCGGAAAGCCGGTTTCGATTGGCGGCTCCGAAGGACGCAAGGAAGCGACCGCCCGTGGCGTTGTGGTGGTGTTAGAGGAAGCTTGTAAGGCGAAAAAAATGTCACTGCGCGGCGCCAGCGTCGCAATCCAGGGCTTCGGAAACGCAGGTTCATTGATTGCCCGATTGCTCGCCGAGAAAAAAGCGCGCGTGGTGGCCATCAGCGATTCTCGCGGAGGCGTCACAAATCCGCGTGGTATTGATCCATTGAAGGCCATGCGCTACAAGGATCGTGCTGGCACCGTGGTTGGCATGCCCGGTACGTCGCGCATATCGAATGACGATCTGCTTACCATGAAATGCGACATTTTGGTTCCTGCCGCGCTCGAAAATGTCATCACCTTGAACAATGTCGAGCAGCTCAAATGCAAGATTGTCGCCGAAGCCGCCAACGGCCCAACCACTCCGCACGCCGATGAAGTGCTTGCGCGGCGCGGAATCACTCTTTTGCCCGATATTCTCGCCAACGCTGGCGGCGTAACCGTCAGCTATTTCGAATGGGTGCAGGATTTGCAAAGTTTCTTCTGGTCGGAAGCCGAAGTGAACGCGAAGCTTGAATCCGTGATGCGCCGCGCCTTTCTGGAAGTGTTCGAAATGGCGCGAAAGCATCGCACGCACATGCGCACCGGCGCTTACGTGCTCGCGGTCGGCCGCGTTTCCGACGCAACGCTCGCTCGTGGCCTGTTCCCATGAAGCGTTCTCTTCGTCGCAAAACTCCCGGCATCGTTTCTTCGTCACCTACGGGAAATTTCCAGTTGTCCTGAAGTGCCAACGCGCGTACATTTCCTATTGCCGGCACACGCTCAATCCAGGCGTTGTCGGCATTTGTGCCTACGCGCGGAGGGCACTGTAAATTGAACAATCACGTCAATCAAACTCCACCGATTCTTCTCACCATTGCTGGTTTTGATCCATCCTGCGGCGCCGGTGTAGCCGCTGACCTCAAGACTTTTGCGGCGCACAATTGCTATGGTGTCGCCGCTGTTACGGCGCTCACCATTCAATCCACGCTGGGAGCTCGCGCTGTGCATGCTATTCCCAGCGCGACTCTGCGCGCTCAACTCGACGCGCTTGTCGAAGATGTTTCTGTGGCGGCCGTAAAGATCGGCATGCTCGCGAACCGCGCCAATGCCGCGGTCGTTGCCGATTTTCTCGACGCTCGCAAATTCGTGCACGTCGTTCTTGATCCCGTTTCCCGCCCCACCGCGGGCTCCGCTGAACTTCTCGATGCCGCTGGCCTGAAATTCGTGCGCGACGAACTATTGCGTCGCGCCAGCGTCATCACCCCGAACATTCCCGAAGCAGAATTTCTAACTGGCCTCGAGGTGAAGGACCTGCAAGGCATGAAGGCGGCTGGCAAAAAACTGATTGAAATGGGCGCTCGCGCGGTCATCGTGACTGGCGGACACCTCGATAAGCCGATCGACGTTCTCTGCGAAGGAAATGACGTGGATGTTTTCGGAGGTGAGCACGTCAAGAGCCTGAATACTCACGGCTCCGGCTGCACCTTCTCGTCAGCCATTGCCGCGCAGCTTGCCAGCGGGTTACAACTTCGCCAGGCCGTGATCCTCGCCAAGGCCTACGTTACGAAGGCGATTGAAAAGTCCTACCAGATCGGCAAGGGAGCTGGCCCGCTCAACCAGCTTTTCCGCTTCCATCAGGAGCCGCCGCCGCGCGGCGTCCACGAAGTGCCGCAGCACGGCATGCATCCCGCGGCCGAGCCCGCCGCCCACTAACGTACCTACTGTTTGTAGACGACGCGACCCGCAACGATCGTCGCGACCGGCCCGCCTCGGAAGCTTCGGCCATCGAATGGCGTGTTTCGTGACTTGCTCGGCGAATCGCTAGCGCGATACGTCCACGCTCGATCTGTTGAGAAAATAGTTAGATCCGCCGTTTCACCTTCGGCGATTTTTCTCTGAATTCCCAGCACACTCGCAGGGCCCGCCGTAAACAATTCCACGAGCCTCATCAGCGAAAGTTTCCCGCCATGCACCAGTTCGCTTAATCCCAGCGCTAGCGCCGTTTCAAATCCTGTGATTCCAAACGGAGCTCGATCGAATTCCACATCCTTACTCGCCGGATGGTGCGGCGCATGATCGGTTGCGATCGCATCGATGCTCCCATCCGCCAATCCAGCAATCAGCGCGTCGCGGTCCTCACGCGAGGCAAGCGGCGGATTCATCTTGTAGCTCGAATCGTAGCGTACGTCTTCGTCGGTCAGGGTGAAGTGGTGCGGCGTCACTTCGCACGTCACGCGCAGACCTTGCTTCTTCGCCTCGCGCACATGCTCGAGTGACCCGAGGGTGGACATGTGCGCGATATGTAGCCGCGCGCCCGCCAGTTGTGCAACTTCCACATCGCGCCCCACGCAGATCGACTCGCACTGTGCTGGTATACCTTTCAAGCCCAGCCGTACGGATTGCTTGCCTTCGCGCATCACCCCGCCGGCAAAAAGCGATGGATCCTCGCAGTGGTCGATCACCGGCAAATCAAGCGAACTGCAATAATCCATTACCTGCCGCATCAGCCGCGCCGTCGCCACAGGCTTGCCGTCATCGCTCACCGCCACGATACCAGCGTTTTTCATGGCCGCGATTTCCGCAAGCGCCTCGCCCTTGCTTCCAACCGAAGCCGCGCCAATCGGCCACACGCGCACCGGCGATTTCGCCGCCGCCCGCTCAACGATCCCACGCGTGACAGACGCGTTGTCGTTCACAGGCGTTGTGTTTGGCATGCAGCACACCCCGGTGAACCCGCCTCGCGCCGCAGCACGCGTTCCGGTCTCGATGGTTTCCGACAATTCCTGGCCCGGCTCGCGCAAGTGGCAATGCAGATCGATGAATCCCGGCGCAACCACCAAGCCCGTAGCGTCGAAAATTTCCGCGTCCGCCGCCTCAAGTCCAACTCCTACTTTTGCGATCCGATCGCCATCCAGCAGCACATCCATACTCGCGTCGGTCTTGCTCGCCGGATCCAGTATCCGACCGTTCTTAATCAGCAGCATTCGAGCGTTCCTTTGCGGGATGCGGCGCATCCACGGGCGCCCCTCCAATCAAGTGATAAAGCAGCGCCATGCGCACCGCGAGTCCGTTCGTTACTTGCTCGAGCACCGCGCACTGCGGCCCATCCGCCACCGCCGGATCGATTTCCAGGCCGCGAATCATCGGCCCCGGATGCATTACCAAGGCGTCCGCCGGAGCCAACCGCAGACGTTCTTCTGTGAGTTGGTATCCGAGAATATATTCCTCGGGCGCAAGCGATGGCTCGTGGATTCGCTCCGTCTGGGTGCGCAGCACGATGATCACGTCCGCGCCCTCCAGCGCTTTTTCTATGCAGGTCGTTCGTCGCACTTGCGGCCCCAGTTTCTCAAGTTGCCCAGGGATCCACATCGCCGGCCCGCACAGTGTGATCCGCGCTCCAAATTTTCCCAGCAAGTGAATGTTCGAGCGCGCCACCCGGCTGTGGAGAATGTCTCCCAGGATGGTTACGTTCCAGCCCTCCAGCTTTCCTTTTCGATCGCGGATCGTGAGTGCATCCAGCAGCGCCTGCGTCGGATGCTCGTGCGTTCCGTCTCCCGCGTTCAGCACCGGAATGTCCACGTGCGCTGCAACGAATGCGGCCGCACCGGACGAACTGTGCCGCATCACAATTCCGTCCGGCCGCATCGCTTCCAGCGTGCGGACGGTATCGAGCAGCGACTCGCCCTTCTTGAGGCTGGACGATTCCGCCTGCAGGTTCATCGTGTCGGCGCCCAGACGCGAGGCGGCCGTGGTGAAGCTGATGCGCGTTCGCGTGGAAGATTCGAAGAACGCCACGGCAACGGTTTTGCCGCGCAGAGTCGCCAGCTTTTTGAGAGGATGACGCTGGAATTCTTGGAAAGGCTTCGACTGATCCAGGATGAAAGTGATCTGCTCGACTGTAAGACTTTCTATGTCGAGTATGTGCTGCAAGCGTTCGAGCAAACTCTTCGCCTTTACTTTTCCGTGCTGTCCTTATCTGGAGTTACTTCAACTTCACGCCACACGATCGACCAGCACCACGCGTTCCTCGCCGTCGATTTCCTGCAAGCGTACTTCTACGATTTCCGTGTCGCTGGTCTGCACCGCCCGGCCCACGAATGTGGCTTCCACGGGAAGCTCACGATGTCCGCGGTCAATCAGAACGCACAGGCGAATCCGCTTCGGCCGGCCCAAGTCGAACAATCCATTCATTGCCGCGCGAATGGTCCGCCCGGTGTACAGCACGTCATCCACGACCACCAAGTCGCGATTGTCCACACTGAATTCGATATCGTTCGATTGAACTATCGGGTGTGGGCCGACCGTGGACAGATCGTCGCGATACAGCGTAATATCCAGAATTCCAACCGGGACGTCAATTCCAGTGAAACCCTTAATCGCTTTTGCCAGCCGTTGAGAGAGTGGCACCCCTCGCCGGCGCACTCCAATAAAGGCCAAGTCTTTGGCGCCGCCGCTCTTTTCGACGATCTCGTGGGCGACTCTTTGCAGCGTCCGGTCGATTTCCTGGGCCGAGAGAAGTTGTCTTTTTTCTACGACTCGCATTCGGGCGCATCATCCTAGCACAGCCGCCTGTGAATTTTGCAGGCCCGAAAGCGGGTCCCCGATGGCGGCGACCTCGCGAGTATCCACAGCCCGGCGTGCTAGACTTCTTCGCAATGAGTCCGTCAGCGTCGGCTCACCTGCCGCAGCCTCCTGCGAAACGCGGATCGCCTGATCTCCACGTTTCAGTCGGCTCCGTCTCTCTCAAGAACCCCATCATTGCCGCCAGCGGCACCTTTGGTTATGGAATCGAGTTCGCTCACCTCGTCAACCTGAACCGCCTGGGTGGCTTGGTGGTCAAAGGGCTTTCCGCTAAGCCAATGGCGGGAAATCCCGCGCCTCGGATGCGCGAGACCCCCGGGGGCATGGTCAACGCGATTGGGCTGCAGAACATCGGGGTGCGCGCCTTTGTCGCTGAAAAGCTGCCCAAACTTCGCCAGTTCGACACGGCCATCATCGCCAATGTCTTCGGCCATACGGTTTCCGACTACGTAGAGGTTATTCGTGTCCTGGAAGACGCCGAAGGCCTGACCGCCTACGAGTTGAACATCTCCTGCCCCAACGTCGAACGCGGGGGCCTGGAATATAGCGCCAGTCCCGACCTCATCACTGAGGTGGTCGGCGCCGCGAAATCTGCGGCTAAGGGTCGGCCCCTATGGGTGAAGCTTTCTCCCACCATTGGTATAATTGGGCTTACAGCAAAGGCCGCAGAATCAGCCGGTGCTGACGCCGTGGTCATCGCCAATACTTATCCAGCATTGTGTATAAACAGCCACAATCGGATGTCCCATCTGGGTAGTACCACAGGCGGATTGTCTGGTCCGGCGGTAAAACCTATAACTATCAGACTGGTTCACGAAGCAACTCGGGTAATTCGCATCCCTGTTATCGGACTTGGCGGTATTGAGACCCCGGACGACGTAATGGAATATATCGTCGTGGGTGCCGCCGCAACGGAGGTGGGCACAGCAAATTTTGTCAACCCGCAGGCGTCGGAGAAGTTAGTCGGCGGACTCGAAAAGTGGTGCTTGGAGGAAAATCTGCTTGAAATCAGTAAGTTACGGGGCTCTTTAAGATCGTAACAGGCCGTTTCGCACCGTAACTAGCTGATGGAAAGAAGGTTAGGTGACATGCACATGCGAGCCAAAGCTCTATTCGTTCTCCAGTCGGTCTTCTTAGGATTGGGTCTGCTTGTTCTTACCCCCTCGGTCAATCCCACGACCATCGGGCGGACTAGCGACCCAGCCAATATTGAGATGTCTCTGCAAGACAGCATCAAATTCCCATCAAATTTCGACAATACCTCCGGAAAGAAATCCAAAAAGCAGCCCTTGGCGGTTTGGCAGTGCATCACCGGCTGGTACGGCGAAGACTTCGACGGTCGTTCGACCGCCAACGGTGAAACCTACGATATGTACGCCACCACGGCCGCCCATCCCACGCTTCCGCTCGGTTCGGTGGTGCGCGTTATAAACATGCGCAATCACCGCAGTCAGATCGTTCGTATTAACGATCGTGGCCCGTATGTCGAAGGACGAGAACTCGATGTATCATACGAAGTCGCTCGGCGGCTTGGCTTCGACGGTAAAGGCTTGGCCAAGGTCCGGGTAGAACTTCTCGAGGTGCCTTCACGTCCGAACTCCGAACGCCACAACTAATCGTTGCTCTAGACGTTGACAATGCGGCGGCGGCCTCTTCCTTGGCACGCCGCCTGCAAGGCTCGGCTCCGATCCTGAAAATTGGCAGCCAGCTTTTCACCGCCGAGGGCCCGAGCATAGTTGAAAAGCTCGCCGGTCTTGGCTTCGAGATTTTTCTCGATCTGAAATTTCACGATATCCCCAACACGGTTTGGGGAGCCGTAGCTTCCGCCTGCAAATTGCCAGGGGTGCGCCTTCTTACTCTGCATACGCTCGGGGGGGCGGCCATGATGCGAGCGGCGCGTGATGCGGCTGCGGGACGCGAGAATCGTCCCGCCCTGCTGGGCGTTACGGTTCTCACCAGCATGGACGCGAGTACCTTGAAAGAGGTGGGAATTTCCGGTTCTGCCGGTACGCGCGCGGTCGCTCTTGCCATGCTCGCTCAGGAGGCTGGATTAGACGGAGTGGTTGCATCGGCACACGAAGTGGAAACAATTCGCGCCGCTTGTGGTCAGGACTTTCTGATTGTTGTTCCCGGCGTGCGTCCGGCAAACTCATCTACAAATGACCAGTCGCGCGTGGCCACGCCCGCCGAAGCCGTTCAAGCTGGCGCGGATTATCTGGTCCTCGGCCGCCCCATCGCTGCAGCGGCAGATCCTGCGGACGCAGCCAGAAAAATCCTCGATGAAATGTCCGCTGCCACCGTAGCGCAGGGTGCAGCGCGCAGAAGCGCGTCCTAGACCCCATCCTAATCCACTGAGATCAGCCGTTTCACGCCCTCCGAGAAATCCTGCTCCGGCGTGATCAGGCTCAGCACCATATATCCCTCGCCTGGGAAGTTGTAAAAGTGCCCCGGGTGCACGTACACGCCTTTCGTCTCGAGCAAAGAAATCGCCAAGTCTTCATCGCTCCTTGTGGCCGGAACGCGCAGCACCACGTACCAGCCGCCTTCCACGCGCAACCGGTCCATCGAATTTTGCAGACCCAACTGCCGGTCGAGCTCGGCCAGATTGCTCCGCACGCGCTCCAACACCTGCCGCTGAAAACCCGTTCGCTGATCGAGAAACGCTGGCAGCGCCAACTGTACTGGCGCGTTCATGGAGAGATACGTATCGGCGATGACTTCCAGCCTATCGAGAGCCTGCGCTTTCATTTGCTCTGGGCCGCTGACGACAAGCCACGCCGCTTTCATCTGGGGTAGTCCGGAAATTTTTGAAATGCCGCTCAGCGTAAATGTCAGCGGGCCCGTATTGTCGACGAAACTCGTGGCACTCTGCGGTTCTAGTGGAAAATCCAGAAACACTTCGTCCGCCATCAGCGCGATGCCGCGCGACGAACAAATTCTGTTCAGTGCCTCGCGCTCCTCATTCTTCACGAAATGTCCCGTCGGATTGTTCGGATGCACCAAGATGAGGCCTCGCGTTCGCGCAGTCACCGCCTTCTCGATCGCATGCAGATCGATTTGCCAGCCGTGATCGTAGACCAGGGCATAGGGCAACAGTTTCACATCTTGAATGTCCGAGAGATATTCGAACAGCGGATAGCTCGGCGCTGGCACAAGCAATTCATCGCCTGAGTTGCAAAGCAAGCGGAAAACGAACGAATACGCTTCACTTGTGCTCGTCGTCAGAATGATATCGTCAGCGAAAACTTCGATTCCGTAATCCAGGTAATATTGGACTACTGCCGCCCTCGCGGATGAAAGCCCCTTCGAATCAGGATGATATGCCAGTGCAGCCGGACTTTGCAGCGCGCGCAGGAGTTCATCGCGGTCATACTGAAATCCACACTCCGTGGGGTTGGAAGCAGTCAAATCAAGGAAGTCGCGCCCCCGAGCCCGCATCCGCGCGAGCGTCTCGCTCAGTCGGTTCGGTGCCAGGTTCCAATTCGTCCGGTCAGAAAACATGGCGGGATCGCTTACAGTTGCTGGCGCCCTCAGGAGACCGCGCTCTTAGCCTCGGCGCTTGCGCACAAAGGGCGTGTGCTCGTTATCGAGTTCGCGGGGAACGCGTTTCGGTCCGGGCTTGGACACAAACCTGACCTCACGCACCAGCTTGCCGCCCCACGCCTGGTTGATGCGCGCGCAAAAGTCGGCTTTCATGCTTTCGAGTTGCTTGCGCCAACCCTTTCCATCGGCGGCGATTTCAAGGCTTCCTTTTTCGCAGCGAATAGGGCGCGTGTGCGCGGCTAGCGTTTTCCCCACGATCGTTGTCCATGAACTGGTAAGCCACGCCAGAGCGGCTTCAGGCCGATCGATTTTCCGTACGACTCTCCCCAGTATATCGCCCGCGCGGTCCATTGAAATCGCGCGATTCTAACACAGCGTGGAATCTGTGAAAGAATTTCTCTCGGATTTGCGTTGTGGAAAAAATCGTCGGTCGATTATTCTCGGGATTGAGATTCGTTTCGTGCTTCTTTGACGTGCTGAGCCCATTTTAGTGTGACGTCTTTCCTTAAAAAGGAAATCGCGTGCCAAGTTGGTTTTGCTCGCTGGCAAAAAGTATCGTCTCGATGGCGAAGGGAAGTTAGACTCGCGGGACGCACCCGGAACGGCCCTCGGTCTTAGTGCGCCGATACTCTTTCGCCCTTGCGCGGCCTGGTTTTCTTCATGATGAACGTTAGAGGAATCACCGTCAGGCATAGCAGCGACATGACTCGGAAATTGTCCACAAACGAAAGCATCATGGCCTGCTTCTGCAATTGCGCATACAGAAGCCGCTGGCCCTGAAGCATTGCCTGCGCCGCATCGAATCCCCGCCCGCTCAGATACGTCATGATCCTCTGCAGCGCCTGGTGGTATAGCGGGCTGCCCATGTGGAAATGCTCGACAAATCGTTGCTGATGGAATTGCGCGCGCCGGTCCAGCATGGTCGTCACGAACGAAATTCCGATGCTTCCGCCTATATTTCGCGCCAGATTGATCAACCCGGTGGCGCTGTTCGTTTTGTCGCGCGGCACGTAATAAAACGCCATCACGTTCATGGGCACCCACAGGAATGCCATCCCCGCCCGCGATACGATCCAGTCATATATCGGAATGCGCTCGCTCACATCCAGATTCAGGTGTGCAAGCTGCGTCATTCCGAACGCCGCGAGCGCGAAACCGAATGCCACCAGCCAGCGCGACTCCGTCCGGTTCAATACCCAGCCCACCACCGGCATCAGCATCAGCACCATCATCCCGCCCGGAAAAAGCACCAGTCCGCTTTGCATCGCGCTGTATCCCAGCAGCGTCTGCAAAAGCAGCGGAAGCAGCACCGTCGTTCCATAAAAAATGATACCCAAAATGAAAATCATGAATGTGGAGACCGCGAAATTCCGCTCTTTCAACGAGCGCAGGTCAATCACTGGCTGGTCCGTCGTCAGTTCCCATACGATCAGCCCAATCAAACTCACAACTGCGATCACCGTGAACCAGATGATGTAATTCGACCCGAACCAGTCGTCGCGTTCACCCTTGTCCAGCACAATTTGCAGAAAGCCCAGACCCACCGCCAGCAATCCCAACCCAATGAAATCGATTTTCAATCCTTCCTTGAGCGATTTCCGCACCATGTACGGCGGATCGGCGATCAGCAGCGAAACCATCGCCACCGAAATGATTCCGATCGGCACGTTGAGCAGAAAGATCCATCTCCAGGAATAGCTGTCCGTGATCCATCCACCGAGCGTGGGTCCAATCGTCGGCGCTACCACCACTCCCATGCCGTACATGGCCATGGCCATTCCCTGTTTTTCGCGCGGGAATGTGTCCACCAGGATCGCCTGTGAGATCGGTTGCAACCCGCCGCCGCCCAGTCCCTGAATCACGCGAAACACCACCAGCAGCGGCAGCGTCGGCGCCAGCCCGCAAAGGAATGAGCTCACCGTAAAGAGCACCACGCATCCTATATAGAATCGTTTGCGTCCGAACAGCGTCGAAAACCATCCGGTCAGAGGCAGCACAATCGCATTCGATACCAGATACGACGTCAGCACCCAGGTGCTTTCGTCCACACTTGCCGAGAGACTTCCAGCGATGTGTGGCAGCGACACATTCGCCACACTCGTATCCAGCACTTCCATGAAAGTTGCCAGCATCACCGTGAACGCGATCAGCCAGGGGCTCGATTCGAGCGCACGCACTCGCGGGGGTGTGCTTTGGATCGGAGGAGCTAGGACTTCGGTGGTTGTGGTGGCCAAATTAAGTGACGTTCAACCGAAACGTAACGAAAATTAAGATGTATTGGTAGACACCGCAGAATAGCATCCGGCGCGCGGCCCCCTCAAGCACCCCTCGCTAATTGCAACCCGACTCACGACTTCGGTGGCCTGGAAGCCGCTCCGCTGCTACAATTCCTTGCCATGACAGATTGGCGGCAGATCCAAGCCCGCATCCGCAAGGCCAAGAACAGCCCGGACGCACTCACGAAACTTTCCGAACTTTTTCAGCGCACTCGCGACGGCATGGTCGCCTGGGAAATCGGCGCGATCGAAGAAAAATCCGAACGCATTGGCGAAGCCGTGAAATGGTACACCGTCGCCGCCGAGCGTTTCCGCCGCGCGGAGTGGAAGAAGAAAGCGGAAGAAGCTCTCGTGCGCCTCGGCGCTCCCATTCCCGTTGGCGGCACGGTTACTGCCGCCGATATTCACGTCGCTCCGGCCGAATTGCATGCTGATCCTCTTTCGGCGGATTCTCCTGCTGAAGACTCCGACACCGATTCCGAGGACGAGGCCCGTGCCGATGGCGATGCCGAGCCCGAAGACTCGCAGCTTGCCATGATGCCGCAGTTGGTATCCGCCGAGAGTCGAGGCCAGGCCTCGGGCGGCAAGGTCCCTCCGTCCGCCGCCGAAGAATCCCCCGCAGCCAATGATCAGCAGAAGCGCAAACGCCGCCGCGGACGCCGCGGTGGCCGGGGCCGCCGCCGCAAGGACGCCGCTTCGGCGCCGTCTCTTCCGAACCAGGCCTTCGCCGAATCCGTCGAGTCTCAATCGCAAGCTCAGCCGCAACCCGCTGCCGCGCGCCCCAAGCCCGATCTTCCCGCGCCGGTACCGTTCCGCCAGCCGGAGGCGAAAGCCGCACCTGTCGAGCATTCTGAAAAGGCTGAGACTCCTGTGCCCTTCGAGTCGGCTCGTCCGGCTGCAGCCGAAGCTCCTGTGCCCGCTTCGCAATTGCCTCAGCGCTCTGCCCATGGACGCGCCGGCGATCCCGCCCTCGCTTCGCGCATGGCCCATCTCGAATCGATGCTTCGCCGCCTACTTGCCAGCACGCTCCATCGTCTCGACGATGTCGAGCACGCTCCGGCCGGTCCCGGCGTTTTCCTGCTCTCCGATTCCGACCAGACCACTTCGTACTACATCGAATCTTGCCAGACGCTCCGCGTCGGGCTCGGCAACGTCCTGCGCGGAGGCCGCAGCGCGAAATCCAATCGCGGCCCAAGCGCCGGCCGCGGTTACTCCGAGAGCGGATTGAAATCCAAGCTCGCCGAACATCTCGGCATCAACGAGGCCAAGGTCAATCAGTATATGAAGGACCATTGCGTCGTCCGTTGGATCCAGCTCGATGACGAAGCAGCCCATTTGGCGCACTTCGCCATCGGCGTCCTGCGCACGCCCCTCAACCTGGATTAGCCCAACATCGCTGCGCTGTCTTGGTACTCGCAGCCCTTTCGTACTATCTGGGGCAGTACAGGCCACTTTTTGGCGCTCCCATTGGCTGCCTGAAATCCCCATTCGGCCCCTCAATTCCACCATTTAGATGACATTCATAGACGCCCATCCCAATCCCCACCAAAATCCATAGTTGTAAGCACTTACGGCTGCCTCCCGCATTTGCGGGGGTGCCCTTACCGGTTGCAGACACTGCGGTTGCTGTCCCAAACGATTTCATCCAAGCAGCACTTCTGAGAGGAAGCGAAAAATGGCGAGCACGGCAAGTAACAAACTCTGGAAGACTTTCGATTGGGCGCTTTGCAAAACGGCCAATGTGACCTTCAACACAATTCAGTTTTTCAACAAGCACAATCCCAATCCTTCTTTCACTCCGAAATGGTCCGACAAGCCGCTGCTGAAATCCTGGGAGAAGTCCAAGCCGACGCTCGGCTGGCCGCGCCAGACCGACTCGCTCTGCCCCGATTGCGTCAAAGAAGCGCGCGACGCCATCATGAACGGCAAGAAGGACTGGACCGACCTCGTTCACGAGAAGGTCGGCGAAATTAAAGCGCAGATTATCGAGCGCGATGGCCAGGTCTGGATGGTCAAGGAGTGCCCCATCCACGGCAAGTACGAAGACCTCATGGCCGTCGACGCAAAATTCCTTCAGTGGATCGAGCAGAACTTCCCCGGGCGCGACATTCCCGCGCACAACGACGAAGATCTGCATCGCCACGGATCGAGCACCGTTCGCCACGGCCGCGGCGCCGTTCTCACCGTCGACCTCACCAATCGCTGCAACATGATGTGCGATCCCTGCTTCATGGACGCCAACCAGGTCGGCTACGTTCACGAATTGAGCTGGGATGAAATTCAGGAAATCCTCGACAACGCGCTGCGCATCAAGCCGCGCCGCCAGATGTCCGTGCAGTTCTCCGGCGGCGAGCCAACCATGCATCCCCGCTTCTGCGACGCCGTCCGCTACGCCCGCAAGATCGGCTACAACAGCGTGCAGGCCGCTACCAACGGCATCGAGTTCGCCAAGAGCAAGGAATTCTGCAAGGAAGCCTTCGAAGCGGGCATGCGCTACGCCTACCTGCAATTCGACGGCATCGGCAACGACGCCAACAGCCACCGCCAGGTCGGCAATCTTTTCGACGTAAAGCTTCGCGCCATCGAAAACATGCACGAAGCCGGCATTGAAATCGTGCTGGTCACCACCATCGTCAACAATGTGAACAACGATCAGGTCGGCCCCATCGTCAAGTTCGCGATGGAAAATCCCAAGAAAATCGCTTTCCTCTCGTTCCAGCCCGTTTCCTTCACCGGACGCGACGAGGACATCACTCCCGAGCGCCGCTTGCGCCAGCGCTACACGCTTTCGCACCTCGCGCAGGACGTCAGCAATCAGGTCGGCAAAGTCGAGCCCACGCGCGACTGGTTCCCCCTCTCGTTCATTTCGCCCTTCGCCGGATTCGCTGACCTCGTCCACGGTCCCGAAGCTCAGTGGGGCGCGCTATCTTGCGGCTGCCATCCGAACTGCGGCGTCGGCACCGCGATGATGATCCACAAGGAAACCAAGGAATGGGCGCCGATTTCCCGCTTCCTCAACGCTCCCAATCTCGTGAAAGACGTTTCCTCCATCACCGACGCAGCCCGCGGCAAAAAATTCTCCTCCTTCATGATGATGCTCGCGCTGCTGCGCAACTACGACGCCTTCCAGGCGCCGCCCAGCCTGCGCTTGAAGGACATCTGGAAGAAGTTCGACAAGACCTGGGCCGTCTCCAAGGATTCCGACAAGAAATACGGCCGCACCAATCCGCAGCGCACCTACGAAGACGCCATGAAGCGCCGCGCGGAAGATCCCTGGAACATGCTCTTCATCGCTGGAATGTGGTTCCAGGATCTTTTCAACTACGACTTCCGCCGCACCGAAATGTGCATCATTCCTTACGCCACGCAGCAGGGTGAAATTTCCTTCTGCGCCTACAACACCGGCATCGGCTGGCGCAAAATCATCGAGAACATGTACAAGAACGCCACCGTCGCCCAGTGGTACAAGGCCCACGGCAAGCACGAGATCTACGCCAAGGGCAAGAAGGTCGACCTCAACACCTACGAGCACTCGCTGCGCATCGACGCGGAAGACGCCTCGCGTGTCCGTCACCTCGAGCACGATATTCCTCTCACCGCTGCCGAGGAAGATCGCATCCGCCGCAAGAAGGCTCTCGAGGAAGCTGCCAAGGTCCGCAAGATTTACGAGGAATTGGTGCTGAAGAAGCCCACCGAGACCGTCGTGCAGATCGGCAGCATGGACCAGATCCGCATGGCCGTCCCCGGCGCCACTGTAAAACCCGTGCAGATCGCTCCGGCCAAGCCCGCCGCCACCGAACAGCAGGCCGAAGCCGTTGCCGGCGACTAAAACCACCTCATCAATTCACGCTAGCGCGTGAATTTAAGTCACCTTCTCAACAGCCGCGGCTTCCACCGCGGCTGTTTCTTTTGCGCCGTCATCCTGAGAGGCTGTGACTTTTTTTGATTATATCCGGCAATCATTTCGCGCTGGTTTTTGTTTTACGGTGTCATCCCGAAGCGAGCGCTTTCGCGACCCGGCGAGGGTCGCAAGTTGTTCAGCGAGTCGAGGGATCCCTTTTTGCGTGAAGATTTCTCCGCGCAGTCTCATCGAACGCTTAGCATTTGCCTCCCCAGCCATTCGCCACTGCCTCTCACGTTGTCATGCCGAGTGAGCGAAGTCGCGCGCGGTGAGGGCGCAGCGAAGTTGTCCTTCGCGACGAGGGATCTCTCCTCCGCTCAGCGCAACTTTGAAATTCACTCACGGTCGCTTCTTATTCTTTATTTAAAAATAGAAAAGGAGTAGTAGAGTCACGCTCAGGCAACAGCAGGAATTGCGATTGTCGAAATGGCGGAAACAAAATCCAAATCTCAGACGATTTCAACGCCACCGAAATGCGAGTGCGAATGTGCGCGATGCGATCTGGGGTATCACTGTTGCAAAAAGCCGCTCTGTCAATATCCGGGTTGGAAGGATGTGCCGCCTAGGCCGAAGCGGCCTCGGAAGACTTGATCGAAGGATGAGTGGGTCCTTTCTTTCTCTCTTCTTTCGTGACCCATTCCGCAAAAAGACGCTCAAATTCGCCCTGCGTGTAAATCCCTTTCTGGATCAGCAGCGTATTCATGGCATAAACGGTAGCCATGAAGCGTTCGTCCCGACTCGCTGTCTGCATCGCCTCTTCAAAAGACATACCTCACCTCTCTGAGTGTTTAACTTAACCCGCCGTTTTCCGCGTGTACATTGAAATTTCGTTTGATGAATTTCGGTGCAGTGACGCTCTCCTTGCGAGTCAAACGGAATATCCTGATAATATTTGGAGCGAGGAACACATCATGCCCATCTACGAATACCTCTGCGACGATTGCGGTGAGCGCTACGAGCGCCTCGTCATGAACAAGTCCACCGTCGTGACTTGTCCCAAGTGCGAGAGCACCAAGAAAACGATCCAGCTCTCCGTCTTCGCCGCGCCTGCCAATGGCAAATCCTCCGAAGGCGCCAGCGCCAAGCCCTTCGCAGGCGGCGGATGCTGCGGTGGCTCCTGCGGCTGCCACTGAGCCTATCGCTGTTCTCACTCTCTCTGCCCGCGCGTCTTCAGGCGTGTGCTTTTGTAGCGGCGACTTCAGTCCGCCAGTCCTGTTTCACGGTGTCATCCCGAAGCGAGCCGCGCCCGGTGAGGGCGCAGAAAAAGGTGTCCAGCGAGTCGAGGAATCTCTCTTCGTGTGACGAATTCGCTTCTTACCTGCATTGGCCCGACATCTCTACGATGTCGGCCGCAGCCTTCAAAGAAAAAACAGCGTCTCCCGGGCGCCCACCTTGCGCTGCTCTTGCCCAAAGCAGATGTGGTGAAAAATGATCGCTCGCGGTGTCGTTTCCGCGAGCTTCCGCTTCAAATCCTACGCGTCGCAGTTAGAATAGAATCATCATCATGGCCATGACCCGCACTCTCGCCCGCAGCGAGCACTCCACCAACAATCCCGGACACGACTCGTTCTCCGAAACTATCTATGGCGTCATCTGCGCCACCTGCCACAACTACATCCTCATCGACCACACCAATTGCCCGCCCACTTGCCGCGAGCACGAAATCTGCCGCCAGGCTTACTGCTAGGCGCAGGCGGTCCAAAACCTGCACAAGGAGGATGTTTGTAGGTCGCGGTTTCAACCGCGACAAAAAGCGATCAAGCGAAGCGTCACACCGCTCGCGGTGGTGTTTCCGCGAGTTTTAGTTTCCCACTTCGCATCCAGAGAACTATCCGGCTAAACTTTTTGCAAGATCAGATAGTCGAAGGAGTGAAATTGTCCATCCTGGTCACCGGTAGCGCCGGACATCTCGGTGAAGCGCTCATGCGCACGCTTCGCGCCGCCAACCGCGATGCCCTCGGCATCGACATTCTCCCCTCGACTTTCACCGATCGCGTCGGCTCCATCGCCGACCGCGCCTTCGTTGAAAAATCCATGCGCGGCATCCGCACTGTGCTGCATGCCGCCACATTGCACAAACCGCACGTCGCCACGCACGCCAATCAGGAATTTGTAGACACGAACATTACCGGCATTCTGAATCTTCTCGAGGCATCCGTCACAACGAAAGTCGAATCCTTCATCTTCACCAGCACCACCAGTGCTTTCGGCTCCGCCCTCACTCCGGCCCCGTGCGAGCCAGCCGCATGGATCACCGAAGACGTCGTCCCGATCCCCAAAAACATTTACGGCGTCACCAAGGTCGCCGCCGAAAACATCTGCGAACTTTTTGCCCGCAAGCGCAGCCTGCCAATCCTCATCCTTCGCACTTCGCGCTTTTTCCCCGAAGCCGACGACGATCCCGCCACCGCCGCGACTTACGAAACTGCAAACGCCCAAGCCAACGAACTCCTCTACCGCCGTGTCGACATCGAGGACGTCGTCAGCGCCCATCTTCTCGCCGTCGAAAAAGCGCCGGTTCTCAAGTTCGGCCGCTTCATCATCTCCGCCACCACTCCCTTCACGCGCGACGATCTCGCCGCACTTCGCCGCGACGCTCCTGCCGTTGTGGCGCGCCACTTTCCCGATTTTTCGCAGCTCTACTCGCAAAAAAAATGGAAAATGTTCCCACAGCTCGATCGCGTCTACGTCAATCAGCTCGCGCGTGAACAACTCGGCTGGCGCCCCAAATACGACTTCCTCCACGTGCTCGAAAGTCTCCGCACGAACAGGGACTTCCGCAGCGAACTCGCCCGCCATGTCGGCAGCAAGGGCTACCATTCTTCTACCATGAGCCCCTCGTACCCAATTTCTCGATAATGTTTGCCTCGCGCATCACCGGGACACATAATCACTGAATGCGGCGCTTATTCACGGCATGTTTCCAGACCTCGAAGGAACCCGCGGAAGAGCTAGACAGTTTGCTCGCTCAAGGACTGGCCTCCCGGGAGCTCGAGGAAGAGGAGTTCTGGAGCGCGCTGAACAAACAAACTGATGCATCGCTAGCCGATCACAAACGTCGTTAGTGAAGGTTCCTTTCAATCTCCGAACCAATTGCGCAATCCTCATTTTCCGGCTCATAATGGTCCCACTGATCATCCGGTTTTCCTGAGGCGGGAGGAGTATGCGTACCAAGAATCGCTGGTGGATCGTTTTCGCCGGTGTTTGCCTGCAGATGGCTCTCGGCTCCGCCTATGCCTGGAGCGTCTTCCGCATCCCGCTCTCGAAACAGTTCGGCTGGACCATCTCCCAGGTCACCATCGCCTTTACTATTAGCTGGTTCTTTCTCGGCTGCGCCGCGCTGCTCGGCGGCTTGTGGATGCACCGCGCCGCTCCTCGCACCGTTGCCATAACCGGCGGATTGCTCTGGGGCATCGGCGTATTTCTCGCCAGCTTTTCCGCGCACAAATTGTGGTGGCTCTATCTCACCTACGGCGTGATCGGTGGCACCGGCCTGGGCATGGGCTATATCGTGCCGATTTCCGTGCTGGTCAAATGGTTTCCCGATCGCCGCGGACTCATCACCGGCATCGCCGTCGGCGGTTTCGGCGCTGGCTCGCTCATCGCCGCACCCGTGGCGCACTCGCTCATTGAGCGCGTCGGTGTTATGACTACCTTTGCCTATCTCGGCATCGCCTATGCCGTCGTTGCCGTTGTCGCTGCTTCCTTCATGTGCAATCCGCCTGAAAAATGGCATCCCGAAGGATGGCAGCCCAGCGCCTCGCAAACGGCGCAGCGCTCCGCCCGCGATTTCACGCTCGCCGAGGCGCTCGTACACTGGCAATGGTGGGCCATCTGCTTGCTCCTCTGCATCAACACCATGGCCGGTCTATCGATCGTCGCCCAGGCCGCTCCCATCTTTCAGGAGATGGGTCGTGCCACCTCCGCATCCGCCGCCGCTCTGCTCGGCATCATCAGTATCGGCAACGGACTCGGCCGCGTCTTTTGGGCTTGGGTTTCCGACCTCACCAGCCGCAAAACCGCTTACTTCCTTATGTATCTGGCCGCGGCCCTGATTTTCTGGAGTTACTCGCGAATTTCTTCGCTAACCGTCTTGGCCATCGCCACCTTTGTCCTCGTCATGTGCTACGGCGGCGGATACGGCATCACCCCCGCCTTCGCCGCCGATTATTTCGGCCCTCGCAACGTCGGGCCCATTTTTGGATTGATGATGCTGCCCTGGGCCTTCGCCTCCGCCTTTGGCCCTTCGCTCTTCGCCTATTTGCGTCAGATCAACGGCACCTACACCGAGGGCCTCTACGTGATCGCCAGTATGATGACTGTCGCCCTCATTCTTCCTATCCTCATTTCTCCTCCGCGCAGCAGCCAGCCGCAAAAGACCGCCGAGGCCGAAGCGGAATCCGCATTTGCTATGCGGCAGCCTCTCCCAGCCGACGAGCCCACCGTCTAGGCAACGCGGTTCCCTCCGGATACGCTCCCCTTCGCGCACAACGGCCTGCCTTTTCATTGCATCTCACATGGAGCTGTAAGAAGGCTGTGCCTGCTAGCAGTAACGGAACCCCATTCCGTTTTGGGCGTTACAACTTATCGTTGTAATTTAGTTACTACCTTGCTATCTTTTCGGGGGATGAGTGATGCACGACGCCAACACGAACAAGCGGACTGTCGCAGATATCTTTCTTGCGGCTCTCAATGGGGCGGAAATCTCGCCGAGGCGAAATTCGCGGCCGCTTATTCCTTCGCCTTTATCTTCGCCTACTCGACACGCTGAGCCGAGTAATTTACCTCGTAAATCACTGAAAACAATCAAAGTTGGTACACGCTACTCGACACTCCAAAACAAGGGTCCGAAGTCGCAAGTTCCGGTTTTTTCATTGAAAGCTTTTGCTTTCGCGACCACCGCTTTCCTTCTGCTCGCTTGCGTGATCGGGTCCCCTGCCAGTGCCCAATCTTCTTCTACACAGAATGCTGATTCTCAATCTGAAACGGATCCGGCGCTTTCGCATCGTCCGGAAGCAAAGCAGCCCGCTCCTCGCGAATCTGTTGCGTTGATTGTTCCCAAGGGCACTCCGGTTCAGGTTGCGCTCGATAAGGAAATCCGGATCAGGAAAGTCGGTCAGCCTCTTCACGGTCGCGTGGTCGAGCCAGTCTATGCCTTCGACAAATTGGTCATCCCCGTCGGCAGCGAAGTCAGCGGCCAAGTCACAAAAATTGAACCGGTCCCCGCGCTGAATCGCACTATCTCGGCTCTTAATGCCGATTTCACTCCGCTTCGTAAAATCGACGTGGAATTCACCGACCTTGCTCTCCCCGATGGAAGGCATCTGCCAATCGCAACGAGCGTCGTTCCTGGTTCAGGCCAGGTAATTCAGTTCGTCTCCGCGGAAGACGCAAATAAGAAAGCAAGCGTCAAGTCGGAAACGGAAGCCAAAACCGCGCAAGCGAAGCAGCAGGCCAAGAGGGAATGGGATAACGCGCTAAAACACGTGGAAGCTCCTGGAAAAATTCACCGCCTCGAGCGCTACGCCTTCAGCTTGCTTCCAGTCCATCCGCAGTACATCGATTCCGGCACCGCGTATTTTGCGGAATTGCAGCAGCCCCTCGAATTCGGCGCCGAGCCGCTGACTTCTGAGCTCGCTTCCTCCATTGGCGCCACGCCGCCCGAAGGCAGCGTGGTTCATGCGCGTCTCGTTACTCCGCTCAGTTCCGCCATTGCGCGACAGGGCGACGATGTCGAAGCCGTGGTTTCACAGCCGCTTTTTGACGACGCGAAACTCGTGATTCCTCAGGGCAGCTTTTTGAAAGGTTCGGTCGTTCAAGTGATGTCTGCGCGGCGGCTCAGCCGCAATGGCCAGCTTCGCTTCGTGTTTCACGAACTCGTCCTTCCCGATGGCGTAGATAAGAAAATTGACGCAGTGCTCAGTGGTGTCGAGGCGGGCAAAGCTGACAATCTAAAACTCGATTCCGAAGGCGGAGCGCAAGCCACCACGCCAAAATCGCGCTATCTGAAAACGGGCATCGCGCTGGGGATGGCTGCCGTTTCCATGGGTGGCGATGCGGATGCCAAGGTTCCGAATCCCGCTGGTAACACCAGCAATCGCGTAGTCGGCGGTGCCGGTGGATTCAAGCTGGTCGGTATGGTTCTCGGCGCAACCGTAAAGTCTCGCGCCTTCGGTTATTCCATGGGCGCCTACGGCGCCGGCATGTCCATCTATGACCATTTTATTTCGCGCGGTCGCGAAGTCGTCTTTCCGAAAGACACTGCCATGGACATAGCCGTCGCTACTCGCCCGGAAGAGAAACAATAAGAATTATTAGAAATCGAATCTTGAACTGGCGGGATTGCTACTGCTGCGGGTTCGTATCGCTTTCCGTGGTGTGGTGCCATACCCAATAGGAAATTGCCGCCGTTCCGCCCAAAATCCCAGCGGCAACAAGCCAGCGCCCATGATTGCTCACGCCGTACGAGCCTTGCGAGCTGGGCGAGGATGCAGCGGGTTCTGGATCGGGAGAATATGTGATGTTGTACGCGCTTCCTTCCGGAATCACGCGTTCAATTCCGTTGCCTTTTACCAGCAAAGATCCCCGGTACGCCGCCACTAGAATCGTCTGCGGATTGACAAGCGTCACTTCGCCGAACGCTGGACCTTTCGCCGGACGCACCGTGGCGATCGGCGTTTCAATTTCAAATCCGTTGACTGGCGCGGAAGAAAATCCGACAGTTCCCCGCACGAGTCTTGCGCCGATGGTGTCGCCTTGTTCATCGAGAATCGCGGCGCTTGCAGCGGCAAGATACACTTGGGCCGCGCCCATCCGCAGCCGAAGATTGCCGCGAGGTTCCGTCTCCAGAAAATCACCCGAGAACACGTTGGTGCCAAGCGCGAGGTCGGCTTCGCCCAAATGAGCGTTCTGCGCGAGCACAACCATTCCGAGCGGTTTTGCAGCAGCCAGCAGCGGCGAATTCAGCATTCCTGACGCCAGCACTGCCACCAGAATCGACCGGCAAAGCGAACGCACGTATTCCTCCGAGAGGGTACTTGTAAATTCTGGGATACGCAGGTGGGCGTGTCAAAAATAGTGTGACGTGATGTGAACGAGCCGTTAACCCCTTGGCAGAGCGGATAGTTATCCGTCAGCGCTGTGAAAATTCGTCACCATGGGTCATGAAGTCGGGATAGGCTCCGGCGCCAAGTTCGTAGAGATCCATCCCCTGCCGTTCTCCTTCTGGTGAAACGCGCTGCGGATAAAATCGATTCAGCAGCCAATTCAGACCGTAAGTCAGAGGCAACACGAAGCCGATCAGCGTGGCGATGCCCACAAGCTGCGCCAGCCACTGGCCCGATGCCACCGGGGAAGCCTGGCCGTTCAGTGTAGTTCCAGGGGACGCGAAATTCGCAAATAAACCGACCGCGAGAATGCCCCAAAGGCCCGCGACTCCGTGAACCGAAATCGCGCCAGCGGGGTCGTCCACACCGAGGCGCAACTCAAACCATTCCACGGAAAAAATAACCAATGCACCGGCAATTCCGCCGATCACCACTGCTTCCGCCGGAACAACGAATGCACATGCAGCGCTGCTCGCGGCTAATCCACCGACCCAGCCGTTTGCAGTCAGCGACGCGTCCGGCTTTGCGAAGCGGACGCGCGTGATAGCAGCCGCCATCAGACCAGCGGCTGCTGCGGATAAAAATGTATTCATGGCGATACGAACGGTCGTGCCGGGTGTCGCGCCTGCGAAGAGCAAGGCTCCGGCAGAATTCAAGCCGATCCATCCAACGAGTGCGAGCAAACAGCCCAAGGAGACCAGCACACTGTTGTGACCTGGGATCGCGCTGGGCATGCCCTCCACGGTGTACTTGCCGCGGCGCGGGCCCAGAATCCAGGCCATAGAAAGAGCCGTCAATCCTCCCACCACCTGAATCGTGCTTGATCCACCGGCATCCACGAATCCGTGTCCCAGCCCATCGAGTCCGCTGAGTTGCGCCAGCCAGCCGCCACCCCAAACCCAGTGAGCGAATAGTGGAAATGTCCAGCCGGCAAGCAATGCAGTGGAAGCACAGGCTGCCCCTAAACGCCACCGATCACTGCTCGCTCCCAAGGGGATCAAAGCAGCAAGAGCAACACTCACCATCCCAAGCAGAGCAGCGAGCGACGCAGGAGAACCATCGAGGTCAATCCGCCGGAAGAAGAAGGAACCGGCGGCGATCCAATTCCAGGGCCTTCCATTGACAAAAAACTGATAGCTCGGTCCTCCTGCATATTCCTGCCAGGCAAATCCACACGCGAAATAGATGAGGGCCGCCACCGAAGCGAGGCACAGCGAGGTGAGCATCATATGCGAGGCGCTTCGCGAGCGGCCAAGTCCGGTGTTGATCAGCGAGAGTCCCGCGATCGCCACCGGAACCAAGAGAATGCACAAAAGGCAAAGGAGAGCTGCAATGTCGGACAGCGCTGGCGATAGGGTCACCCTCGCGCGCCCCCTCGTAGAAGAGGATGTGCACGCCCCAGAAGTACCAGCCCAAGCGCCTCCACCCCCATGGCCGCGAGAAGGAAAGCAATGCGAGCGCCACCCGCGGCGAGGAGAGCAACGGCGGCGAAGGCGATGGCGAACCCCGACAGCAACAACAAGAATCCTAAGATTTTCATCGGCACCCCGGCAAGCGCGGACTAGATTCCACCTTCTTTACGTTTTCCCATATATAGATAAAAAGGATTCAACCCATTCATAAAGCCTCACATGGTCCCATTTCCACACGCATTTATAAACCTGAAATAGCTGGAATTGCTGGGGATTTCCAAATTCCGGTCAAAAATCGCAGGACATCCAAAACTTTAATCCCCCCTATCACAATGTTGCATTTTACTAGTTCTTTATACTCCCTTAATGTCGCCGGGATCAGTACAACCTTAAAGGAGGATTCACCGTTTATGGCCGAGAAGACAACCGGTGAGATGCAAGCCACCTTAGGGCTAACTGGGTTGACGATGAACGCCATGGCGCTCATCGCTCCTGGGGCGTTCCTATGGCTCACCTTTTATGCGCAAGCAACAGAAGGAGCGACTTCCCCTTCGATGTGGATCGGCATTGTGTTCGCGCTCTTGCTGTGCCTGGCGACGGCAGTCTGTTATGCCGAAATGGCAAAACTGTATCCCGGCACGGGAAGTTCCTACTATTTCGCAGAGCAGTCCTTTCTGAACCACGACAAGGCTTGGCGCTTTGCCCGCCTCTCGAAATTCATCGTTGGCTGGGCATCGCACCTTTATTACTGGATCTATCCGGGCGTGATGGTCGCGGTCACCGGAATCTTCGTAGGTTACGTGGTCGGAACCCTCTATCCGAACTTCATGAGCGCTTCCAATCCGGGACCTGCTTTTATGATGCTGGTTGCCATCTTGTTCACCTTTGGCGTGGCCTACATCGCTCATCGCGGAGTGAATGGTTCCACGGCAGTGAGCATCGCCATCAATGTGATTCAGATTTCAGCATTGATCGTCTTCTCGGTAATGGCCATCGGGTATCGCATGAACCACGCTCCCGGTAGCGTAGCTTTTCAGTGGGACTCCACCACCAGCGAAGCCTACGATTACGAATTCAAGACGCAATCGCAAACGGTTGGCGGTCAGAAGACGGACGTCATCGTGCGCGACGCGAACATGGTTCCCCAACCGTTGCTCGATGCCGCAGGAAAGCCGGTTCCTTACCACATCAGCTATCCCGAAAAGGATGCGATGGGGAACTTCCTGAGCCATCCCAACGCCAAATCGGTTGTCGGACTGCACAACTTCGGCTGGATGTTTGTTCAAGCGACGGTGGCCATCCTGATCCTGGTCGGTTTCGAATCGGTGACATCGCTTGGAGGTGAAGCCAAGAACGCGAAACGGGACGTGCCGATAGCAGTTATCACGTCCCTGCTGGTGCAAGGAGCGTTCTGTTACCTGTTCGAGTATTTTGCCGCGAATTACGTCTTAAATAGCGGCTACTCCATGCAGAGCGCCGCAGGCTCCGCCGCTCCCCTCGGCGACCTGATGGTAATGGTTGGGGATGCATTGTTCGGCTCCGGCCATGGCCGCACCTTCATGCTACTGGAAGCAATCACGGTGTTTCTTGCCTTGATTGGGACTACGCTCTCCTGCATCAACACGGGGGCGCGTGTTACCTACGCGATGGGCAAGGACCAGGAAGTGCCCGAGCACTTCGGAATGCTTCACGACAAGAACCTCAGCCCGCACCGCGCGATTTGGACTCTCGCGGTAATCTCAGCGATCTTCGGATGCCTCGCGCTTCTGATGGTGTTCGGTGATGGAGGCGCGCCGACGGATGCTGTGATTCAGGCATTGCCTCACGGGTTCTGGTCCAGCTTCGGCTATCTCACCCATGACAAGATGGCCGCTCTGCCCAACACGCTAACCACGATCACGTTGGCATCGAACTTCGGGACGTTTCTGCTCTATGGCCTGAGCTGCGTGACGTGCATCGTTTGCTTCCACGGTCACCCGCAATTCAGCTTCATTAAGCATCTCGCCATTCCCGTTTTCGGCGTGCTGGCGAATCTTGTTTGCATGTCGTTCTATCTTATCGGGCCATTCATGGGCTTTGGCACGAAGATGGAGCCGTTCCTGGCGCTGGGAATTGCGGCAGTCTGGGCCATTTACGGGGGCATATACTTCACGATGTCGAGCAAGAAAACGGGCCGGACGACACTCGTGCCGAACCGCTCCACTGCCACACCGTGAGGTAAGCCCGCTTAAGCTGCATCGTTGACAGGGCGGGCGCAAGCCCGCCCTGTTTTCATTTCAGAGAGTAGGGTCTAATGTATCGAGGACTATCAATATCGGGTGGCGCTGCTGCGGTGGCGCCGGCTCGAGAAATTCCACTTTTACTAGGCGCTATGGACCTCGAGTTTGTCGAGCTTTCCGATCTAGGCCGAATCCGGCAAGGTAATGAAGATTATTTAGGCCATGCGGCCCCTACGGAGACGTCACGAATCCGCTCCCACGGTTGGCTTTTCGTCCTTGCCGATGGCGTTGGGGGCCAGGATGCTGGCGAAGTGGCCTCGCGCACGGCGGTAGAAACTATACTCAAGGGCTTTCAACAAGCGCCTGCGGGAGAGGCCCACCCCGGGTTAATGTCGTCCCTGGTGCAGAAAGCCAATAGAAACGTAATTGATGCCGGACACGAATTGGGAGGCGCCGCGGCGCGCATGGCGACAACCGTGGTGGCCTGCGCGCTTCGCTACAACCGCGCTGTAATTGCCCACGTGGGAGACTCGCGGTGCTATCTGACGCGCAAGGGGCAGGCTTCGACCCTCACCCGCGACCATACCGTGGCCCAGGAGCACGTGAAGTTGGGCCTGCTTTCGGCGAACGAAGCGCAGAATGCCGAAACGAGCCACGTGTTGAGCCGGTGTCTGGGGGGTGAGCTCATCGTCGCGCCTGAGATCAACGAACACGAAGTGTTTGCCGAGGATGTGCTGGTGTTGTGCTCAGATGGCTTGCATAATTCGGTCACGGCGACTGAAATCGGCGCGGTGACTGGCCATGGCGCCGATTTGTCCGCCGCGGCACGGCGCCTGGTGGATATTGCCAATCAACGCGACGGCAGTGATAATATCAGCCTGCAACTGATACGTATTCGGAGTGTCGAACGCGTCGGCATGTATCGCGGACGCCCCTATCTGCTTCGCTGATAGCGGCCTGCCTCGAATGCTCTGACGACGACGCTCGCGAGGAATCCCGTCCGTCCCGGCGAACAACTCGATCATTACCGGCTCGATAGCGTTGTAGCCCGCAGCGGTATGGCCTCTATTTTTCGCGGCACCGACCTAAAGACAAACCGCACCGTCGCTATCAAAGTCCCGCATCCTGAGATGGAAAGCGACCCGGTTCTTTTCGACCGCTTCAAGCGGGAAGAAGAAATCGGGATGGCGCTCGACCATCCAGGAGTGATGAAGGTCTACGACCGCGAAGACCGCAGCCAGATTTACATGGTAATGGAGTGGGTGGACGGGAAACTGCTGCGGCAAATCCTGGCCACCGAAAAGAAGCTGCCTCCCGAACGCGCCATAAAAATTGCCGTGGGAATTGCGGAAGCGCTTTCGTACATTCACACGCACGGCGTGGTGCATCGAGACTTGAAGCCCGAGAACATTATGATCGGGCCCGATGACCGCGTGAAGTTGATCGATTTCGGGATCGCCGGCATGGAGGGATCGCGCCGGCTTACGTTCGCCAAGCTTTCGCAGGTAATGGGCACTCCCGAATACATTTCGCCTGAACAAGTGAAGGGGAAGCGAGGAGATGGCCGCAGCGATATCTACGCGCTGGGCGTAATGCTGTATGAAATGCTGACCGGCCAGGCTGCGTTTCAAGGGCCCAATCCCTTTGCCATCATGAACGACCGGCTGTTGAACAACCCCATTCCCCCACGCGAAATCGACCCCAGCATCACGCCGCAATTGCAGGAGATCATCTATCGCGCAATCGAGCGCGATCCGAAAAACCGCTATGCCACGGCCGCGGAGTTTGCGCATGACCTGCAACATCCGGACGAGGTTGGCGTGGAAGACCGGGCGGAACTTCGGGATTGGAAAACTCGCCGGACGCCGTGGATTCGAAAAGTGCTGTTTTACATCATGCTGGCGATGATTCCGGTAGTGATCTTCGGACTACTTCTTCTTTTTGCCAGGCACTAACCAAGGTTTACCGGGGAACCAATTCAGGAAGCGCTGGCGCCTAAAAGATGCGAGGAAGGGACTGTGGAGGCAGGGGCTGAGGAGGATGTTCCGCGAAGTATTGGCCCAAATTTGCGGCTAACTGCTGCGCGCCGGAGCGCAGGTTGCGATCCATCGCTTCGACCACATCCGGAACGGTTTTGCCCTTCACCGGCTCATCGTGCGAATAGGTTCCGGTCCATACCGTAGCGCCGGCGCGCGTATCGAAAAGCTCGAGTTCGATTGAAACGCGAGCGGTAATCTCCGGTTTATCCACTTCGTCGAGAGAGTCGAGACGTCCCCGAAGAACGTATCCGCCACGCAGGTTGCTGGCGATAGCCGCCACGGAACCATAGTCGCCAGTGGAGCGCAACGCATTGATCAGCGCGTCCTGCACCATTTCAACCGGCGGCTCGGCCCAGCGGTGATATTCGTAGGTGCCGAGTTCCACAGGCCCTGAGCCGTAGACGAGACGATCGTCGCGATAGAGATGCGAGGAACGCAGTCGCGCCACGAGCAAATTGATCGGATAGCGCGCAGAGGTGGCCGCAGGAGCAGGCTGGGGTTCTCCAGGATCAAGCACGTAATATTTGACCGGCCGCGAAGCGCCGCAGCTCGCGGTGAAAATTCCCGCGAGGCACAACGCCAGCGCAGCCATGCTTCGCGTAAAGGCAGACACAGATGTTCGCGTCGATTTCATCTGGGTGGGGCCTCTCCCGGTTTGTGTGGCTTGATTCCCGAGGAACGAATCAGAGTGTAGGGGCGCGTCTTGATGGTTTCGGTGAAGGCATTCAGGTTCGCGGTGACGTGGCGTAAATTATCGAGAATCTCGTCCAGATTTTCGTCGTTCGTGTTGAGAGTCTGATTCAACTGATCGGCTAATACGTTCAGGGAAGCAAATGTCTGCTTCAGATTGGCGACCGCTTGGCGCAGATCCGGACGGTTTTCACCGATGGTCGCGTCGATATGAGCCAGCGTTTCGTTCGCCTGCGCTGAAGTCTTTTGGAAGTCCTCGAGCAAAGGCTTCACTTTGGTGGTGGCGTCATTCAGGTTGGTGATGGCCGAGTGAATGGCGGGCCGGTCCTCGGCGAGCATTCCGCGCACATTGCCAAGGCTGGCCGAAATGTTGGCACGATTTCGATCGCTCAGGACGTCGTTCACGCGATTGAGCGTATCCTGGAGCGCCACGGCGCGCGCATCCAGATTTGTGATCAGGTCGTTTGCGTTCGGGCCAAGGGTGCTGATGATTGCCGCGATATCGGCAAAGCTGACGTATTCGGTCGATTTGAGGGTCGCTCCGGAGCTGGCCCTGGGAGCAGCGGCAGTTCCCGGCACGATCCCCAGAAAATTGTCGCTGAGCGGGCTGGTGCTGGTAATGGTTGCGGTACTGTCCGTCTTGACCGGCACATCGGGATTGACCGAGAAATCCACTTCCATGCGTGTGGGGTTTTGCGGATCGCTGGTGACCTTCTGAACTCTTCCAATGGGCGGTCCGCCGGCATAGCGGACTTCGGATCCCGGCGCGAGGCCTCCCGCATTCTTGAAGTACGTGCGGTAAGGGATGTCACCGCGGCCGAGACTTCCCGACAACAGAAAGACCGTCACGATGAGTAGCCCGGCGGCTACGAGGACAAATAATCCAACCAGTGCGCTTTCACGCTTCGAATCCATTTATGCGTCCGACGTTATTTCTGCCACCCGTTGGATGCAGCGGGGGCCGGAAGGTGTGCGAGTATAACACGCGTTCCGGATTGATCCGGGCCCGCATCGCCGGCGTGCCCGGCATGCAGCCGATAAAACTAGCGCTTCGGCGGCGGCGTCTCGCCGGTGAGCATCTGGAGATAGTCGATTTCGTCGGTGATTTCCGGCTCGGGCACACGGTCCAGGAATTGGCGCACACGGGGCTGCGAGCTGGCGCGCAGTTGCTCGGTTGTCCCATCCGCGACAATGTTTCCCTTGTCGATCAGGATCATGCGGTCCGCGATGAGGAAGGCACTGGCCAGCTCGTGCGTCACGACGATGATAGTCATGTGAAAGGTCTTCTTGAGCTTCAGGATGAGCTCGTCGATGCCCGCAGCGATGATGGGGTCCAGGCCGGCAGAAGGCTCGTCGAAAAAGAGCATTTCTGGATCCATGGCGAGTGCTCGAGCGATGGCAGCGCGCTTTTTCATCCCCCCGCTGAGTTGCGCGGGCATGTAGTTTTGGAACCCGGAAAGGCCCACCTGATCGAGCTTGAGGCGGACAATGATCTGGATGGTGGAATCGTCGAGTTGGGTATGCTCGCGAAGGGGCAAAGCCACATTTTCGCCGACGGTCATGGAGCCAAACAGCGCGCCGCCTTGAAACGACATACCCATTTTCTTGCGGAGCTCGTCGCGCTCGGCCTCGTTCATGGAGGGAAAATTGCGATCGCCTATCCAGATTTCTCCGTGTGTAGGCTGCTCCAGCCCGACGAGCGTGCGCAGCAGCGTGCTTTTGCCCGAACCCGAGCCACCGAGGATCACCAAGGTTTCGCCGGCGGGCGCCTCGAAATTGATGCCGTGGAGAATTTCGCGGTCGCCATAGTTCACGCGCAGATCTTTCACAACGATGGCGGGGCCGGTGGGCACATCGAAGACTTCGGGCGCGGGAAGCGGTTCGTTCGGCATGGTTAGCGCGGCGCCGTAAAGTAGAACATAGCGGTAAAAACCAGGTCCACGACGATCACCAGAAATATCGATTTCACCACGGCGGAAGTGGTGGAGCGGCCCACTTCTTCCGAACCCAATCCCGTTTCAAAGCCCTCCTGGCAGCCGACTGCGGTGATCACTACGCCGAACATGACACTCTTGATCAGGCCGGTGACGATGTCGCGCATCACCAGCGCGTTGAGTGTTTCCTGAAGGTAGCTGCCCCAGGTGAAGCCGGCGTTGGTCACGCCAAAAAAACCACCGCCGAGCACACCCATGAAGTCCGCCCAGGTGGTGAGACAGGGCATCATGAGGACCATGGCTAGAAATTTGGGCACCACCAGGAAGTGCACTGGCTCGAGCGCCATGGTTTCCAGTGCGTCGATCTCTTCGTTCACTTTCATGGTGCCGATTTCCGCGGCGAAGGCAGAGCCGGAGCGGCCGATGACCATGATGGCGGTCATCAGCGGCCCAAGCTCGCGCGTCATAACGACGGCTACGGCATCAGCGATGAGCTGCATCGCGCCAAGCTTGCGGAGCTGGTATGCGCCCTGCAGCGCGAGGATGGTGCCCACGAAGAAGGATATGAGCGAAACGATGGGGAGAGCTTCCACTCCGATGGCCATGGCCTGATGCACGACGCGGCTCATCGAAAACTTTCGGCCGCGGAAAGGCTCGATGAAGGTGGCGCGCGCGACTCCGCCGGTCAGGCGAGCCAAATCACCTATATAGGCCAGTCCATCGAGTGTGGCTTCGCCAATCGAAGTGGTTAGCGGCATGATTGCACCGTGGAAGTAAAAAATCGTGGCTCAACGAAACGCCGGTGGCATCAGCGCCGGGCGTCGCTAGCTCTTTGCGATACCGCCTTGCAACGCAGACGGTTCGTCATCATACACCTCGAAAACCTTGATCAGCTTGGTCAGTTCCAGCACCTCGCGCGTAGTGCGACTCAAACCGTACAACGCGAACCCGGTCTTAAGATCGCGGGAAGTTTTGAGGGCTTCGACCAGAGAGGCCACACCGGCGCTGTCGATGTATTTCACATTTTGCAGATTGACGATCACGCGGGGGGCATGTTTCTCCTTCATCAGGCTCAGCAGCAGTTTGCGCACTTCGGGCGAGTTGTACAGCGTGATGTCGCCAACTACGTCGACGATGATCGCATTTACGACTTGGCGCGTGGACAGATTCACGAACGTCCTCTTCGGACTGAAGAGCCTGTTGCCACAGCGGAACGCGTGCGCGATAAAGCTCGCGCTGGATGGGGAATCCCGTTAACGAGGGCTACATGCCGCTGAGGAAGCACAGGGGATACGCCGCCTAACGCCGGCTATCGAGCGGGACGTAGCTGCGCAAATCGTATCCCGTGAAGACCTGGCGTGGCCGGGCGATCTTTTGCTCGGGATCGAGCAACATTTCTTCCCATTGAGCGATCCAGCCGGAAGTGCGCGGAATGGCGAACAGTACCGGGAACATGGTCACTGGAAAGCCCATGGATTGGTAGATCAGGCCGGTGTAGAAATCGACGTTTGGATAGAGACGTCGCTTGACGAAGTATTCGTCTTCGAGAGCGATGCGCTCGCATTCGAGGGCAATGTCGATGAGGGAGTTGCGGCCAAGGACGTCGAAAACTTCGTAGGCCAAGCGCTTCACGATCTTGGCGCGTGGATCGTAGTTTTTGTACACGCGGTGTCCAAAGCCCATCAGCAGCTTTTCACCGGATTTCACGCGCTTGATGTAGTCCGGCACGTTATTCACGGAGCCGATATCGACGAGCATGCGAAGGACTTGCTCGTTAGCGCCGCCGTGGAGTGGGCCGTAGAGCGCAGCCGTGGCTGCTGCCGTCGAGACGTACGGATCGGCGTGAGAACTGCCGACGCCGCGCATGGCGGTCGACGAGCAATTCTGCTCGTGGTCCGCGTGAAGGATGAACAAAATGTCCAAGGCGCGCTCGAGAGTCGGATTCGGCCGGTATTTCAGTTCGGTGGTGCGGAACAGCATGTTCAGGAAATTGCCGGTGTAGCTCAAATCGTTGTCAGGATAGGCATAGGGCATGCCGAGGCTGTAACGGTAGGAAAACGCAGCAAGCGTGGGCATTTTGCCGATCAGGCGATAGGTCTGGCGCTTGCGTGATTCGGCATTAAAAATATCCTTCGATTCGGGGTAGAACGTCGAGAGCGCGGCGACGGTGGAAACGAGCATACCCATGGGGTGCGCGTCATAGTGAAAGCCGTCGAGGAATTTCTTGATGCTCTCGTGAATGTAGGTGTGATGCGTGATGTGGTAAGTCCAATCCTTGAGTTGCGCTTCGTTGGGCAGCTCGCCGTAAAGAATCAGATAAGCCGTTTCAAGGTACGTGCTTTTTTCGGCGAGCTCTTCGATGGAATAGCCGCGGTAGCGCAGGATGCCCTTGTCGCCATCGATGTAAGTAATTTTGCTTTGGCAGGAGGCGGTGTTCGCATAGGAGGGGTCGTAGGTCATCATCCCGAAATCGGAATCGTTGACCTTGATCTTGCGCAGATCGATGGGCCGGATGGTGTCGTTATGAACGGGAACTTCGTATTGTTTGCCGGTCCGATTGTCGGTGATGCTCAAAGTGTCGCGGTTTGTTCCAGCGGAACTTTCGCTGTTCATGAGTGTTCCTGTTTTGGGCGGATTCATTGCCTGGCCCCTTCTATGAAGTGAATTTCAGTATATCCGAACCGACTAATCTACACCAAAAAACCGCCCGGGCGGGCCTCTTTTTCCTTGCGCCGGGCAGCCATATTTTGTCGATTCTCCAGCCTGTGAATCGCATGTTGATAGCAAGCACACTCTATTTTTCGCTAGAATATTGGTTTGTCTTTTTAGGCCTTGAACCGCTCCGCCATGTGATCCCGGCATTGCGAACCGCGGAATATCCCGGCAGCTCGATTTCAAAAGGAGAAGTTGCATGCCCTCATTTCCCGGGGTCGATTTTCTCGACTTCGATTCACTGTTGAGTTCTGATGAAAAACTGGCCAGGCAGTCCGCGCGGCAGTTCACCGATAACGAGATCCTCCCGATCATTGAACAACACAATCGCGAAGGCAAATTTCCCTTTCAATTGGTGCCCAAAATGGCCGAGCTCGGACTTTTTGGCGCAACGCTTCAGGGGTATGGCTGCGCGGGAATGTCCAATGTGGAATATGGCTTGGTGATGCAGGAAATCGAGCGAGGGGATTCTTCCATCCGCAGCTTCGCTTCGGTGCAGTCGGCGCTGGTGATGTATCCCATCCATAGCTTCGGTTCAACCGCGCAGAAGGAGAAGTGGCTGCCGCTGATGCAGCAGGGCAAAGCGATCGGGTGCTTCGGGCTCACCGAGCCGCAATTTGGATCGAACCCAAGCGGGATGTTGACGCGCGCCGTAAAGCAAGGCTCGGAATATGTGCTCAACGGCGAAAAAATGTGGATCACGAACGGATCGATCGCCGACGTCGCGTTGGTATGGGCCAGATGCGAAGATGGCAAGGTACGCGGCTTCCTTATCGAAAAGGGCACGGCGGGTTTTAAAGCGCAGGACATCCATGGGAAGTACTCGTTGCGGGCGTCGGTGACGTCGAGCCTGGCCATGAACGATTGCAAAATTCCGGCGGTGAACATGCTGCCCGGCGTGGAAGGATTGAAAGGGCCGCTTTCCTGCCTGAACCAGGCCCGCTACGGAATCGGCTGGGGCGCCATCGGCGCGGCCATGGCCTGCTATGACACGGCGCTGAATTACGCCAAGCAGCGCAAGCAATTCGACAATCGCCCTATCGCATCCCACCAGCTCGTGCAGGAAAAATTGGTCTGGATCATCACGGAAATTACCAAGGCGCAATTCCTGATGCTGCAAGTCGGGCGTTTGAAGGATCAGGACCGCATGCATCCTTCGCACATTTCCATGGCCAAGATGAATAATGTTTGGATGGCGCGGGAATCGGCGCGCACGGCGCGCGAAATACTGGGCGCCAACGGAGTGGTCGACGACTACTGCATCATGCGCCACATGGCCAATCTTGAATCCGTGTTTACGTATGAAGGCACGCACGACATTCACAAACTGATTCTCGGCGAACGCATCACCGGAATTGCGGCTTACGTGTAACGCAGCGGAGTGAACTGCGATCGTTCGCGCTGTTTTGGATTATGATAAGCGCAGGCCAGGGCCGAATCCCTCGGGTCCGTATCAGCCTCGCACAAACTAAAGGAGTTTTATGGAGAAAGCACTCAGTCTGGAATTTCTGCGCGTGGTGGAGGCGGCGGCCATCGCATCGGCCCGCACCATGGGCCTAGGGGACTGGCGCAAATCGGATCAGATGGCCGTCGAAACGCTGCGAAGCGCCATGGATTCGGTGGGCATGGACGGCACCATCGTGATCGGCGAAGGCGAGCGCGATGAAGCGCCTATGTTGTTCATCGGCGAAAAAGTTGGGGCGGCGGTTCGCGACAAGAGCCACAAGTATCCTGAGGTAGATATCGCCGTGGACCCGCTTGAAGGAACTAACCTTTGTGCCACGGGCGAGCCGAACGCTATCGTGGTGCTCGCAGCCAGCGAGCGAGGCGGTTTGCTCCACGCGCCCGACCTGTACATGGAGAAAATTATCGTTGGGCCCTCGTGTAAGGGCGCGGTCGAGATCGACGCGCCGGTCGCGCACAATTTGCGCGCCATTGCCAAGCGGCTCGATCGCGACGTGGAGGATCTGGTGGTGATCGTTCTCGACCGGCCGCGCCACGAACGGCTCATTCAGGACATTCGCAAGACCGGCGCGAGGATTCGCCTTATTTCGGACGGGGACCTCTCCGCCGGTATCAGCGCAGCGGTGATCGGCACCGGTGTCCACGCTGTGATGGGCACAGGCGGCGCGCCAGAAGGTGTACTGACAGCGGCGGCGCTCCGGTGCCTCAACGGAGAAATCCAGGCACGTTTGGTGGTGTCAAAACCGGAACATCACGAACGCATGGAAAAGATGGGGATCACCGATCCGAACCGCATCTACGAGACGGAGGACCTCGCCCCGGGCAAGCGAATCATTTTTGCGTGTACAGGCGTGACGGAAGGAAGTTTGCTTGGTGGCGTGCGATTTTTCGGCGAGGGCGTGCGGACGCATTCGCTAATTCTGACGCATGAAGAGCGGCAGGTGCGCTTCGTCGATACTGTGCACTTGGAATCCCGCCCAGACGTGAAGGTGCGCTTCTTCTAAGGCCCTCGATCGCGGCGCGGACACGTGCGTTCTGAAACACCCAGTTTGCGTGTCGAGGTGCGCCAATATTTCCAGCGCGATATTTTGTGGATGCGTGCCAGATCGAACACCCGGCATCTCGCACGGTGGCGAGATGGCCGGGCTTCGTTCGCTCCAGACGCTAAATGGTTAGCGGTGAATAGAGGCCGCGGGATTGAGCCCCACGGCTTGCTGGCGGCGTGGAATGTTGCTCGGCATCCGTTCGGATGTCTGCGGAGGAAGCGGACGCAGCTGATTCGTGTTGACGTGATCGCTGATCGCCTGCAGCCTCTTCAGAATCCCCTGCCATTGTGTCCAGTCGAGTTGCCGCAAGAACGGCCGCAGACCCTGAATGAAGGGATCCTCCAGCACCGTCTCGCCATTTGTCTCCGGAACGAAGAAGCGATTCAGACCAACGCCCAGAGCTTCGGCGATTTTCTCAAGCGTGCCGAGACTTGGCGTCATCTGTCCGCTTTCGATGCGGGACAAGTAGGAGCGTGACACGCGCGAGCGTGCCTGTAGCTGGCTTTGCGTCATGCCACGTGACTCGCGCAATTGCCGGATACGCTGGCCGATATTTTCGACAGTATCGCGATTGGGCCAGTTCTCGAACAATTGCCGATCGTCGCCCGGCAAATCCTGAGGAGACGGCGTCGGAATGACGAACGTCACCTTCGGAGGCAGCAGACGCAAACAACGACGGCAGTTTCCTGTTCGCGTGCGGTATTGAACGAGCCCGCACACGTGACAACGAATCACTTCACGGTCCAATATGCTTGCTTCTACGGCTTCTTTATCCGCCACCGGATCTCCTCGCAGACTGTTCCGGCGATGCGAAGGGGAGGAATGTAACTACAAAAGGGGAAAGGCAGAAAACTGGCGCGTGGTGATTCTCCACAGAGTGCCAATTCTTGTCAAGCCCTTTCTGACTCCTCCTGAGGGCAGAGGATTCTAGCGCTACATTCATAGTGCTGCAAATAGTACGGATAGGCCATTGGCAGCCGTGCGGTACCCACGCACGCCCGCGAATGGGCTGACAAATTTCGTCAACACTTCCGCAGAATTTTTTGAAGCGCGAGTCAAAAATCCTTGCGCTTCGCAAATCTTTCTCCTTCAAAATCTGTCGCATCGCCAAAAATCGCTCACAGAAGCTGAGAGCGACCCCCACCAGCGTCCAAGCGCGTGGATGGCCATTGTCGATGGTAAGATCGATCCGTTTTCGTGAGAGGCAAGCATGGTGAATCGCGACGAAGCTTGGGATCTGCTGTGCGAATACACGCAAAGTGAGAGCTTGAAAAAGCACGCTTTGGCGGTTGAGGCGTGCATGCGCGCTTACGCGCGAAAGATGGGTGCCGACGAGGATCTGTGGGGTGTGGCCGGGCTCTTGCACGATTTCGACTATGAGCGCTGGCCCAACGCGGAGCACCATCCCACCAAGGAACATCCCTACGAGGGATCTCAAATACTTCGCGAGCGCGGCTACCCCGAGGAAATGATCCACGCGATTCTTGGCCACGCCCATTACTCCCGAGTGGAACGGGCTTCTCCGCTCGACCACGCTCTGTTTGCTTGCGACGAGCTGTCCGGTTTTCTTACCGCTTGCGCGCTGGTCAAACCGAGCAAGAGCATTCATGAAGTTGAGGCTGCGTCTGTGAAAAAGAAATTGAAGGACAAAGCGTTCGCGCGCGGCGTGAGCCGCGAGGATGTTTACAAGGGAGCAGAAGAATTGGGCGTGCCGCTCGAAGAGCACGTTGCTTTCTGTATTGACGCGATGAGGGCCGCCGCGCCGGCGTTGGGCTTGGCGGGCAATGGAGCATAGCTGTCAGTACCGAGTATCGCGTCGGCGATGGGAGCGTTCTATGGCACTTGGGAACGAGCAGAACAAATAACCTACGCCGATGCCCGGCGACTTTTGTGGTGGGCCCGCAAGGATTTGAACCTTGAACCGATGGATTATGAGTCCAGCGCTCTAACCGTTGAGCTACGGGCCCACAGTGTCACCGGCCGAACGAGGAGCCTCTTTGATTTTACCGAGGCGTTTCCGCGCAGAGGCTGTGGGTGTTTGCAGCAATATTGTAGCGTGGTTCCTACGCAGCAACGCCGGAGAATTGCCTCGCACGCCGCACATCTTTCCTGCAAATGACAATGACTTCTATCGAGTCTGGCGCGAATCGCGAGACCGTTACGTAGCCTGCTATTTAGCCTGCGCGCGAAGAGCGGCCATTTCGGTTTCGCTACGAACCGTCATCACGCCCATCTGGCTGGTGCGATACACGGGCATGGCCACCTGCAATTTGCCATCGCGTTCCAGCAATGAAATGTGGCGGATCTCGGTGCCATGCACGGGCAACTCGAACGTGGTCCAAGTGTTTGTGGCGGGATTGAAGCGATAGATGCGGTCGTTGGTCCACAGATCGCCCCAGACATTGTGGTGGCTATCGACGGCAACGTGATAGGGCTGCATGGTCGGATCGGGCATGGGAACCATGGTGGTTTGGCGCGTGTGAGTATCGATGCGGTCGAGACTCGAACCCCATGAATTGCCGACCCACAGGATGTCAGCGTTCTTGTCCGTACCCATGCGGCGCGGACCTTCGGACCAGGGAACCGCGGTGTTGAAGGTCATTTCGTTGAAATTGTCGTAGAACTGACGCTCGTCCGCGGGCAGGCGATCCATCCAGGCCTTCACAGGCGTGAGCTTCACTTCGGAAACCTCGCCGGTTGCGGCGTCACCGTGGCCGATGGTGTCCATGGGCATTTCCGCCCACCAGCCATTGCCGTCGCGATCGCCGGCGGCTCCGTAGGTCATGGCCAGACCTTTGGGATTCTGGTAGGGAGTGAGCGATTTGAACTGCATGAATTTTTCGGTCACTGGATCGAAGCGCAACGCGCCATCGGCGGCGGAGGCCCAGATTTTGCCTTTGCCGTCGACGTCCATGGTGACGGCGCCGCCGAGCGGAGACATGTCCTTGGGCGGCTCGTAGACGGTGATTTTTTGAGTTTTCGTGTCGAGCTTGCCAAGGCTGCGGCGGCCGGGATTCACGTCAAACCAGAAATTTCCGTCGAGATCGCGCGTCATGCCATGCGCTTGAGCGGCCAGGCCGTCCTTGCCGTCCACTTTCAGATAGGTGACTTCACCAGTTTTCCCATTCACACGGCCAACCGTCACCAGACGATTCGGATTGTTCGAGGTGAAGTAAAGCGTCCCGTCGAGACCGATGCCGCCGTCGTGCGGCAGTTCGCCGTTCTTGGAAGTGATGCCCATGGTCCAATCGGTGCCATCGTTGGTGTTGTACTTCGTGCCGACGCTGGCGTCCGGATTGAGCGGCACATCATATAGCTTCCAGACGACCCGGGCGGCTTCGCCCGTGGGGCGGGGACGGGACTTGAAGACCATGGTGGTCTCATTGGGACCACGAACGCGCGCAAGATAGGCAGCGAGCGGCTTCTGGTTGTGTTCGATGATGTGATTAACTTCGCTACCTGGTATGCCGGTGTTGCCAATGACCTTCATGAGATCGATCACTTTGCTCCAGCCCTCTTCGTTGAAGCGGAACTGCAGCGCGTAGCCCGGAGGATGGCAGGAGTTGCAATTGTTCATGAAGATTTTCTTCATGAGCGCGTCCTGTGGAGTGGCTTCGGGCAAAGCGGCAACCACCAATTCACTAGGCAACTGGCGATAGCGGCGCTCGGCATCGGTGATGGGCTGAAGCGTGAAGTCCTGATGCTGTTTGGCGGCAAGGTCGACAGAGCTCTTCGCGGTTTCAAAACCAAGCGCCTGGGCCCAGACGTTGTATTTGCCGGCAGGCATCGGCGGAAAGTAGTAGGCGCCTTTTTCGTCGGTGTAGACGCTGGTGGTGATGGTCGAGCCTTCCATCTTCGCGGAGACGGTAACGCCATCAAGTTTTTGTCCCGACGATGAAATCACGCCAGTGAGCACTTGGTCGGCAGCATGGGCGGCCGTGGCGAGGAGCAGGACGGCGGCAGCAGCCAGCAGAACGCTTCGAAGATCGCGCATGAGCTTGTCCTTTCGACTGAAATCTCAGTCCACTTCGGTCTTTGAGTGGGCCGATGGGGCCGGACGCGACGGCGCGGGGACAGTGCGCAGGTAGGCGACGATCGCGTCAACTTGGGCAGGTTGCAGGAAATACTTGAAGCCGGGCATACGTGTGTTGCCTTCGAGAATGTTCTGGCGAATGGTGTCGTCATCGTCAGGCAACGTGGATTTGTTCAGGGCGGGACCCCACGTTTTTGCACCCGGGCCAGCGGGCAGGTGGCAGACGGCGCACGATTGAGCGACGATCTGACGGCCGAGGCGCTGTTGGGCGGTAAGGTTGTCGGCTTTTTGCGCGCCGGATCCCGCTGCGAAGGCTAACAGGATCAGGAGTACCGGGACAGTTCGCTTCATCTGGCCCCCTATTGAGGGCTTTATATCCTTATATTGCGCCGGTGTAAAGAAAACGATTTGCGGAGTGGTGTGCGTTTCCTGACTTGCATGCTGACAGCGGTGGCGGCCAATTCGCGTGTCTTTGCGAACTGGAGCATTCAAGATGGGTGAATCTCTGCGTCTTCCGATCAGACATTCGGGTCTGGTTGTAATTCCCGTTGTGTGAGCTGCTCTACAAATCTGTAGCGAAACGGTGCAGAAAGCTGGAAAGAGAATTGCATTACCTTTCGCCATGCTCACTGGCCCACTGCCCGACGAACTAGAAAATCGCGGAGTGCTGCGGCGCGATTTTGTGAAGTTTTGCAGCTTAATGGTTTCGATGCTGGCGCTTCCCGAGCGCTACACGGAAGCTGTTGAGAAAGCGCTGACGCAAGCGACGCGTCCCGTTTTGGTCTGGCTGCAATTCCAAGATTGCGCGGGCAACTCAGAATCCATGTTGCGCACGAGCAATCCCAACGTCGCGGAATTCGTGCTGGAGATTTTGTCCTGGGAATATCACGAACTGATCATGGCCGGCGCCGGCAAGCAGGCCGAAGATGCGCTGGAGAGAGTGGTACGGGAGCACAAAGGAGAATACCTCGCGGTGGTGGAGGGAGCGATTCCGACCGCGGATGGAGGCGTCTACTGCACCATCGGGGGGAAAACGGCGCTCGACATCGCAAGACATGTCTGCACCAATTCGGCGTTCAACATTGCAGTGGGCGCTTGCGCGTGGGATGGGGGGGTGGTTCGCGCGAATCCGAACCCGACGGGAGCGGTTGGACTGCAGGAGGCGGTCTCCGGAGTGAAGGTGGTGAATCTGGGAGGGTGTCCCCACAACCCCGCCAATACGGCGGCGGTGCTGGTGCACTACCTGACGTTTCATGAGCTGCCGGCGCTCGATCAATACAACAGACCACTCTTTGCCTACGGCAACGTCATCCACGACCAATGCGAGCGGCGCGCGCACTACGATGCGGGGCGGTTCGTTGAGGAGTGGGGCGACGAGGGCCATCGCAAAGGATATTGCCTCTACAAGATGGGCTGCAAAGGGCCGGAAGCAACCTACAACTGCCCGGTGGTTCGCTGGAACGATGGCACGAGCTGGCCGGTCAAGGCGGGCCACGGATGCATCGCGTGCGCCTCGAACCGCTTCTGGGACACCAAGTCTCCTTTCTACGAGCGGCTGCCATCGGTGCCGGGATTTGGCGTGGATATCGATGCAGGCAAGGTCGGACTGATACTTACGGGCGGTGTGGCGGCCGGGATAACGCTACACGGAATCGCCAGCGCCAGCCGCGCGCAGATGCGTCCGCGAGGGGAAGAAACCATGGGAGGTCCAACCGAAATTGCCCGTGGCAGCGGATTGGTCGAGCGAGAGGGGCCCCCGGAAAAACCTTAAGGGAGAGCATCCCGGCGAAACGCGCAAATGGCGTGGAGCGCCAGGGTGATGAGGATGCGTTGTGCCGAAGCGTATTTCTCCATCATCGGCTTTGGCTCGTCTTCCTAAAGACGAGCTGGTAAGGACCTACGTTTGGGAAAAGCCGGTGCGCATCGCGCACTGGCTGATGTTCTTCGCCATCGTTTTCCTCGCATTCACCGGGCTCTATATGCACCGTCCGTTCGTGCTTTCTTCCGGGCGGGGCGCATTCGTCATGGCGCGCATGCGCTTCATCCACGTGGTGTCCGGATTTGTTTTGATTGCGGCGTTTGCGCTGCGGGTTTACTGGTTTTTCAGAGGCAATTTCTGGTCGCGCTGGACAGCGTACGTTCCGATTCACCGTCAGCAATGGCTGGGCATTCGGGACATGCTCGAATTCTATCTGTTCATGCGCTTCGAGCCGGGACGCCGCACCGGGCACAATCCCCTGGCGGCGCTCAGCTACTTTTTCATCTATCTGCTGATCGCCGTTGAGATCGTGACCGGGCTGGTGCTCTACAGCCGCGTAGTGGGGAATCGCGTGCTGCTGCAGGCGACCACCTGGTTGGCACTGGCGATCGATCCCTCCTATCTGCGGCTGACGCACTATTTCCTCACCTTCGTGTTCTTCGCGTTCGTCATTTTTCACGTGTATGCGTCGGTGCTGGTGTCGCTCGAGGAAGAAAACGGGTTGCTCGACAGCATTTTCTCGGGCTGGAAATTCATGCCTGCCGGCGCACTGCGGCGTGAGATTGCGGACATTCCAGAGGCAAGAAAGTTTGCCAAGCACCACGAGTTGTTGCCGAAGGGAACGGCGCAGGAAACACGCGCGGGAGAAATTCCGAAACGGCGGCCTGGCCCCGGACCGGTTGCCTTGTATCGAAATTGGATCAGCTATGCTGGCACCGCGGTAGCGGCCATCGGGGCCCTGGTTTTTGTGGTGCTGACCGCCTATCACACCATTGGTGGCCGCGCGCTGGTTGAGCCGTACGGCGATTTGGTGATTTTTTTCGTTCCGCCGGTATTCGTGTTTGGTGGCATCGCGCTGGTGCTGGTCGGGATGTACTGGCAGTGGATTTTGTGGCGGATGCACAAGCCGCTCTCATTTGCGCGCTATCCGAAGTGGGACCTGAACCTTGCGACAGAGCGCAAAGCGCTGCTGATTGTGGGCATCGGGACGGCCATTTTGGCCGTGCCCGCCATTTATGGCAGCGGCCAGGCTTACGTCTACACCGACGCCACGCCGTTTTGCGGATCCGTTTGCCATTCGATGAATCCGGAGTTCGTCAGCTACCAGCGTTCGCCGCACGCTCATGTCGGGTGTGCGCAGTGCCACGTAGCGCCGGGTCCGATGGGCTATCTCACCGCAAAAATGCGGGGCATGACGGAACTCGCCGAGACGATCGAGAACGACTATCCCAAACCGATTCCGATTCCGGTGACCGCGCTCTACCCCATACGTAGCAACTGCGAGGAGTGTCACTGGCCGGCCAATTCCTTCGGAACGAAACAGGTGCACCGGGTTCACTTTCTCGCCGACGAACACAACACGCGCTGGAACATCGACATGTCGGTACAAATTGGGGGCGGGGCGCAGGCCGGAATCCATTGGCATGTGGCGACCAAGGTTGAATATGTGGCGAGCGACGCGGAGCATCAAAACATCGCCTGGGTGCGATACGTGGATCCGGCGACCGGGCAGGCCAAAGTATTCACCTCCTCCGAGCAGCAATACACGCAGCCGGTAAGCGGAGAGATCCGCACCATGGATTGCGTCGATTGCCACAACCGGCCCAGCCACATTCTGCCGGCACCGGCTGAAAGTGTCGATCAGGCCATTGCTGGAGGGCGCATCGATCCCTCTCTTCCGTTTATCAAGCAACAGAGCGTCGCCGCGCTTACCGGGAATTACAAAGATCAGCAGACCGCAATGCAAGGAATCGATGCAACGCTCCGCGGCTACTATCAGAAAGGTTATCCACAACTATACGTGGAAAAGCGGCAGGCCATCGGTTCGGCCGTTTCCGAGCTGCAGGATACCTACGGCCGTTCGTTCTTTCCGTCGATGAAGGTGCGGTGGGACACCTACGCAGCGAATGACAGCCACCTGATTTCAAACGGGTGTTACCGCTGCCACGACGGGAAGCATAAGAGCATCGACGGGGCGGTGATTCGCTCGGACTGCAACACCTGCCACACCATCACTGGACAGGGACAAGCCGGCGCAGAAAAATTCGCGACAGATAACAAAGGGCTGAAGTTCGAGCATCCCGTGGAAATTGGGGACATCTGGTCGCAGCAGGCCTGCAGTTCCTGCCATACCGGAGGTCCGCTGTGAAGATGCGGCGGTTTTCTGCGGATATGGGGCTGGATCTTTCTGGTCAGGACAAGACGGACGAATTCAACGCAAGAACTTCGGAGGGGAAACACTTATGAATGGAGCTCGCGGGTTGCGGGTGCTGGCTTTCATGTCCATTTCGGTTGGCGTTGGGATTCTGACCCACGCGGCCTGGGGATTCGTTGTGTTCGGCGTGCTGGTGCTGATCGACAATTTCATTTTCAAGGGCGCGCCTGCACCGCCGGCAGGCCGCCTGATCGATCGCGAAGCGACCGAGCTGTAGGAGTTCGTTCGCTAAAGTTTTGCGGCCATCAAAACGCTGGTGCCGCATGCAACGCCAGATTCGTTGCGAACGACGCCGGAACGCCGGTGCGAGGCTGAAGTAATCCACCCGGTCCATCGCTACGAATCAGGGGTGGTCAAAGCGCGGCCGTAAGCAAGACAGACAAAGGGAGGAAGCATGGCGCGGATCGTGGTCGATCCTGTGACGCGGATCGAAGGGCACCTGCGAATCGAAGCGCAGGTAGATGGCGGCTTCGTCAGCGATGCCTGGAGTTCGGGAACGATGTTCCGTGGCATCGAATTGATTCTCCGGGGCCGCGATCCGCGGGAGGCCTGGATCTGGGCGCAGCGCATTTGCGGAGTGTGCACCATGGTGCACGCGCTGGCTTCGGTAAACGCCGTGGAAGATGCGCTGGGCATCGAAATTCCCGAAAACGCGCAACTGATCCGCAACATCATTGCCGCCACGCAGGCCATTCAAGATCACGTGGTGCACTTCTATCATCTGCATGCGCTGGATTGGGTGGACATCGTTCCGGCGCTGAAGGCGGATCCCGCGAAAACTTCCGCACTGGCGCAATCGATTTCCGAGTGGCCGCTCTCCAGCGCGACATATTTCAAAGGCGTGCAGGATCGCCTGGCGGCACTGGTTGCCAGCAAGCAGCTCAGCCTTTTTGGCGCCGGTTATTGGGGACATCCCGCGTACCGCCTTCCGCCGGAAGCGAATTTGATGGCGGTTGCGCACTATCTGGAAGCTTTGCAATTTCAGAAGGATTTCATCCGCATTCATGCGGTGCTCGGCGGCAAAAATCCGCATCTGCAGACATTTCTGGTGGGAGGCATGGCCACGTCGCTCGATCCGAACGAGCCGGGCGCGACCGTGAACGCCGAGCGCCTCGATTTTCTGCTGCAGGTGGCGAAAACCGCCCGGCCGTTTGTGAGCCAGGTGTACATCCCGGACGTACTGGCCGTGGCCGGTTTTTATCGTGACTGGTTTGAGCGGGGAGAAGGGTTGGGGAACTTCATGTCTTACGGCGGCTATCCCCAGGGAAGCATCCGGAATACCGGGGATTTTTTCCTGCCGCGAGGAATTATTTTGAATCGGGATCTTTCCAAGGTTTATCCGGTGGACCCTGGAAACATTACCGAGTATGTCTCGCATTCGTGGTACGAGTATCCCAGCGGTGATCAGACGGCGAAGCATCCCTACGAAGGGGAAACGCACCCACGTTATACGGGCCCGAAGCCCCCCTACGACTTCCTGGAAGTGGACCAGAAATATTCCTGGCTGAAGTCGCCGCGCTATCAGGATAAATCCATGGAAGTAGGGCCGCTGGCACGGATGCTGGTGGCTTACGCCAGCGGGCAACCGGACGTGAAGAAGCTGGTTGATAGCACGCTCGCGGCATTGAAAGCTCCGCCGGCCGCGTTGTTTTCGACACTAGGCCGGCTGGCGGCACGCGCGCTTGAGACTCAACTGCTTGCGGACAAACTGGTCGGATGGATCGAGCAACTCGGGAATAATCTGTCGAACGGAAATCTGCGCAACCACAACGGCGAAAAATGGGATCCCAATTCGTGGCCGGACAATGCGCGAGGCTTCGGCTTTTTTGAGGCTCCCCGCGGATCCTTGGGACACTGGGTAGAAATTGAAAATAAGGCGATCAAGAATTATCAGGCAGTCGTGCCGTCCACCTGGAATGCAGGTCCGCGCGACGCACACGGGCAACGCGGCGCATATGAAGCGGCGCTGGTGAAAACGCCGATTGCCGATCCCGAGCGGCCCCTGGAGGTATTGCGCACCGTTCATTCGTTCGATCCATGCTTAGCCTGCGCCGTTCACGTGGTGGATGCGCAGGGGCGCGTGCGAGCGCGAGCCCAAGGCTGAGTATGCGACGGAGTCTTTCATCCTCGAAAACTGTCGTGCTGGGAGTCGGAAATACCATTTTTTCCGACGATGGTGTGGGTGTACACGCTGCGCGGCTTCTGAAGAACGATGCGCGTCTTCCGGCGGATGTAACTGTCCTCGATGGCGGCACACTTGGACTCGAATTGTTGGCTTACGTGTGCGATGCAACACTCGTGCTGTTTCTTGATGCCGTGAACACCGGGGAAACGCCCGGAACGCTTTCCCGCATGACTGCCGACGAACTTCTTGGAATATCAAGCGGAAGCAACGTTCATCAATTGGGTGTGGTTGATCTGATCGCGGCCATGATGCTGGTATCAAAAACTCCCCAGGAAATTATCGTGCTTGGCGTGCAGCCGGCGAATACGGATTGGGGCACGGAGTTATCGCCGCGCATCCAGACGGCTCTCCAACCACTTGTAAATGCAGCGCTGGCAGAATTGCGTCGATGGACCACTTCTCCGGTAAAAAGCGTAAAGGCTCATTTCCGGCTGCAACTTCAACCCGTAGTCTGATTTTTCGCAGTGCTAGCGTTTGTGTGGCGGAGTTTTTAGCGTGTGCCTAGCGATTCCCGGGAAAATCGTCAACAGCCAGACAGAAAACGGCATTTGTGTGGGGCAAGTGCAATTCGGCGCCGTTACGCGGCAAACTTGCCTCGACCTGGTTCCGGAAGCCGTGGTTGGCGATTACGTGCTGGTGCACGTAGGATTCGCAATGAGCGTCGTTGACCGCGAAGAGGCCGAGCGAACGTATGCGTTGCTTGAATCTCTGGGGCTACTCGGAGACGAATTAGGCACGGATTTAGAAAATTGATAAACCTAAACCCGCAGGGGGCTTTCAGGGTTCCTTTAGACGGGCGCGCTATACTAAAAGGTCTGGTGCACTTTGAGAGTGCATAAGAGGAGCGCGTCCGGCAATGAGTTTGCGCAGGACAAGAGATCTTTGGGAATACACGATCGCCGCAGTCGATGCGGATATCGGAAGAGTTCGCGATCTTTATTTCGACGACGAGACTTGGACGATCAGATACATCGTGGTCGAAAGTGGCGTGATTTTGTCCCGGCGTAAAGTGCTCATTTCCCCGGCGTCGCTGCAGGAACGTGCCTGGAGCCCGCTGCACATCCGCGTAAAACTGACCTGTGGCGAAGTGGAAAGCAGCCCGAGCATCGATTTACATAAACCGATTTCGCGCCGGCACGAGATTGAACACCACAAACATTACGGATGGCCCTACTACTGGCTGGGGAAAGGAGTATGGGGTTCACAGGCTCATCCGGCGGCTCTGGCCAAGATCTCAAAGGGAACCACCGCGCCGGCGTCCAGGCCGGGTATTGAAAACCCATCCAAGGATGCCCATTTGCGCAGTGTGCGTGAGGTAATGGGGTATCACGTTTCCGCGGAGGACGGGGAAATCGGGCACGTTGAAGATTTTTTATTTGATGACCATACCTGGGAAATTCGCTACGCCATCATCGACACCAAAAAATGGTGGGCGGAACAACGCGTTCTTCTAAGTCCGCGCTGGATCAAACGTGTGAGCTGGAAAAGCCGGGGCATGTACGTCGGCTTGTCGCGCGAACTCGTCAGGAAAAGTCCCAAGTGGGATCCCGATCAGCCTTTGAATCGGAGGTACGAACTTCAACTTCATAAACATTATGATTTTCCCCCGTATTGGACGGAGTTGAAGCAGTGACGGCAATTGAGGCTGCGGACCTCTAGGTTCGCGCCTGTTGCGATTCAACTGGTGCGAGCGGGCTGAGATGCTGAGAAATGCTCTCACGAGCCTGAGTTGAGCCAATAATGAGCAGGCGATCGTTTTCGCGCAAAACGGTGTCACGAGTGGGGAGAATAATTTCTCCGGCGCGAATAATTCCGATGATCTCAAGAGTGTTGTTTTTCGCCATGCCATAACAGTCCTGGATGGTTTTCCCAACGAGTGAACTTTCCGGTTTCAGGGCGCCCAAATTCAATTCCTTGCGTCCGGGAACTTTCACTGGCACGCCGGAATCGAGCAGCGCCACCAGATCGAGGTGGCCGATTTTGGCGGCCCGGGGAATCGTTTGCGTTCCGAGAAGACGAAGAGCGAGTTCGACGTTTTCCACGTAGCGGGATGGTGATTGAGCACGGCCGAGCACCTGCGCTTCATACAAGCTCTGGTATTTCAGCCCCGCCGATAGTGTGGTCTGAACCAAGTAGCTGGCGAGGACCGCAAAGGCGGCCGCTGGCAATAACTGATAGCCACCCGTCATTTCGGTCACCATAACCAGCGACGCAATAGGAACTCGCGCCGCGGCGCCGAAAACAGCGAGCATACCAACTACGGCGAAGGCCGCCGAAGGCAAGTGAACCAACGAAGCGAGCAGTGCGCCCAGCATTGCACCGACAAATAATGTGGGGGCGAACACGCCGCCAGAACCGCCGGAAGAAACCGTCAAAGTGAAGGCCAGGATTTTTGCGAAAATCAGAATCAGCAGGAGCTTTGTGGCCAGCGTCCCATTGATCGCTTCTTGAATCCATGCGTACCCACCGCCCAGCACCTGGGGGTACGCTAGCGCGATCAACCCCACGCCCAAACCGCCAATCGCTGGATTCAATGCAGGCGGAAGTGGGAGCGAACGAAATAGATCCCGAAGCCTGTAGAACGCAACCGGTAGCGCCGTCGCCGCCACTCCGCTCGCGGCGCCCAGGACGCCGAACCATGCGTAACCAAAGGCGCTGAGATATTTCTGACTGGGCGGAAAGTAAAACAGCGGCTGCCAGCCCACGAATAAACCATTCAGACCATAGGCGACCACCGAGGCAAGCATGGTGTATAGCAACGCGCCGGCGTCAAACTCCATGCTTGAGTACAGCACTTCAATGGCGAAAAATGCGGCGCCGATCGGAGAACGGAATATTGCCGACAGGCCAGCCGCCATGCCGGCCAGAACCAGCAACCTTCTTTCATCGTCGTTCCGATGAGTAAGTGTTGCGTAGATTGAGCCGGCACCAGCGACAATTAAGGCCGTGGGGCCCTCGCGGCCGGCTGACCCGCCCGATCCGATGGTAATGGCCGAGGCAACGAGCTTTAGTGGGGCAACGCGTGCGCGAATGAAACCGGCGGCACGGTGAAAGGCTTTTACAACGGTGTCCGTCCCATGCCCTTCGGCTTCCGGGGCGAAGGTATAAACCAGGAGACCGGAAAGCAATCCACCGACGGTGGTTGCGACGGGAATAAGCCACAGACCGTGGGGCCCGACGGACTGGCGCAGCAAGCCACCATCGCTAGGCAAACCCGGCAGGTGATAACCGGCTATCCCGACGAGAAAGAGACGATCGCAAAGACGCAGTGCCCACATAAATAATTGGGCGGCGAGCGCACCCACGACTCCCAGAATCGCCGCTTCGGCGAGAAGCCGGGGTTCGCTTTCCTTTACCAACTAGCGCCTCCTGAAAATGACTCAACGAGGAGCAATCTACCGGCTTCCGTTTCTCGCAAAAGGGTTATCTCAAGGACTGCAAGGACAACGAGCAGATAGAAGCTGACTAGCGGCTCGCGAGGGTCTACCGCCTCCACTCATATCCTAATCCCGTGACATCCGGGATTCTCGGAAATCCGCGAAAGTTTTTTTCGGATCGAGGGGTGCCTCTTATTCAGGCGGAACGTTTTGGAATTGCAGTTCAAGAAAAACCGAGGAGAAGAGGTGATTTCAAGCTACATCCGGTATAAGACGTGCTCGATTAGCTCGGAAGCGACGCGACGATTTTGTGCCGCAAGGAATAATGGGGGCCGGTCGGCTATGGCAGGTACGGTTTCGCTGGTAAAAGAGATCTCGGATACGGCGCTTTGGGCAGCGGCGTTTCGGGCGCAGGAAACGGAACGGGGAGATGCGCTTTTTCGCGATCCATTTGCTGCGCGATTGGCAGGCACGCGCGGCTTTGAGATCGCGGCGGCCCTTTCCACACAGACGCACGGCGTTTCGTGGGTCACGCGTACCTATCTGTTTGACGAATTTCTCGTCCGCGAGATCGCCAAGGGAGTAGATCTGGTGGTGAACCTTGGGGCCGGTCTCGATACCAGGCCATATCGAATGGCCCTGCCCCGACGACTCCGATGGGTGGAAGTCGACGGGCCAGAAATTATCGCGCACAAGGAATCCATGCTGAGTACTGAAAAACCGAATTGCAGTGTGGAGAGAATTGCACTTGATCTGCGGGATTTCGCCGCAACGCGGACACTTCTGCGAAAGCTCAATCAAAGTGCTGGGAAAATTCTGGTGCTCACCGAAGGTGTGCTTATTTATCTAGACGCGGAAGATGTTGCGAGCCTCGCGTCCGAACTGTCTTCGCTGAGTCATTTTGGAGCTTGGGTACTTGAAGTTGTTTCGCCTGAAGCGCTACAGAATATGAAACACACGGCAGGACGCCGGATGGATTCGGAAGAAGCTTCATTTCAATTTGGCCCGGCAGAAGGGCCGAATTTCTTCAAGGCATACGGGTGGAAAGTGAGTGAAGTGCAAGGCGTGCTGAAAACCGCCGTGAAATTGGGTCGTACGCCGATCGATCCGCAGGTTTCTCACCTGGTTCCCGATTCACCGGATAGTGGCGTACCTTGGATTGGCGTATGCGTGTTGGAGCCTCACGAGCCGGGCTGTGTTTCGCCGATTTGATATCCGACGCCGCGCACGGTGCGGATTAAAGGACGCTCGAAGCCGGCGTCCACTTTCTTGCGCAAGTAATTGATGTACACGGCCACGAGATTGGTAGGCTTTTCAGGCTCGAGTTCCCAGGCGCGTTCGGTGATTGAGTCGCGCGTAACAGGCTGAAAAGCGCGCTCCATCAGAAATTCGAGTAATTCGAATTCTTTCTGTGTCAATTCAATCCGGTGACGCCCGCGCTGCACTGTTCGCGCAATGCGATCAAGGACCAGATCTTCGACGCGCAACTGGGCCGTTGGAGGAACATTGCGGCGGCGAAATACCGCGCGAACGCGAGCGATGAGTTCCATGCTGGAAAAAGGTTTTGCAAGGTAATCGTCAGCCCCGGCTTCTAAACCCTTCACGCAATCGGCCGGGGAACTTGCCGGCGCCAGAACGGTGATCATCAGATCGGGCCGCAGGCTTCGGGCGTGGCGCAGCAGGTCCAAACCTTCCGGAAGGCTTAGATCAAGGATCATTCCATCGAAATTCTCGGATTCAAGCAGGGGCTCCGCCTGATCGCGCCGATTGGCAAGGCGCACTTCGAAAGCTTCTTCCGCAAGCCGTTCACGAAGAAACTCCGCCAACAGCTCGTCTTCTTCAACGACCAACATACGCATGAGTAATCGCTCCGCTGGGTAAAGCGAGATAGAATAATTCTAATTTTAGCGTGAAGGCTCCTTTGCGCTGCGCGTTTGGTTAGAAAAAACAATTCAAGTTGGTATTAATTTGTTGGCTACCGAGTCTGCGCATTCCCGGCACAGCGATGTAGCAATCGGAAATGTTCTCGTGCACAATTCCCGCTGTCGGATTCCGGTGAGAATCCTCACCGGCACGAAGCAGCCCGATCAGGGTCTTGCCGGCCGCAAGAAATTCATTGGAAATGTCTAATATTCACCTGGGGAGACGATAGATGTCGACAGGGGCAGGTATCATTGAGCCCAATCCAGTGCGCTTGCTGGTGGCTAGCGCCGATCCGAACTTTCGCAGTCAGTTCTCGAGCGAGGCCCTTCAGCCCGAAAGTGACGTGGATCACGCGCTGAGCGGCGCGCATGCTCTGGCGAAACTAAACTCCCGTTCGTTCGACACTTTGATTCTCGATCGCCAGTTGCCCGATTTGAATGTTCACGAAGTCGCGCAGCTTGTTCGGCGGCGTTTTCCCCAAGTGAACGTGAAAATTGTCGACGGTCTTAGCGAAACGGTAGCGCTTACGCAATCGGAACCGCCTGAGAAAGTGTCACCGGTCAAGAGCGAAGATCAAACGGAACCGGAAGGTTTGCCTGCGATGGTGGGCCGAGGGCGAGCCATGCAGCGCATCTATAAGTTGGCCGGGCTGGTTGCCACGCGGGATACCACTGTGCTGATTACGGGGGAGACCGGCACCGGGAAGGAACTGGTTGCGCGAGGAATTCATCAGATCAGCCGCCGGGCAAACAATCCTTTCGTGGTGGTGAACTGCGCAGCGATACCGGAAACCTTGTTGGAAGCCGAATTGTTCGGGCACGCGCGGGGAGCTTTTACCGGCGCGGTGCAGTCGCGAGTCGGGCGCATCCACAACGCGCATGGCGGCACGCTGTTTCTTGACGAGATCGGCGATCTTCCATTGACGATGCAGGCGAAACTCCTGCGATTCCTACAGGACGGGGAAGTGCAACGCCTGGGAAGCTCGGACGTATTTCGCGTGGATGTGCGCGTGGTCTGCGCCACGAACGTGAATCTGCTGAGCCAGGTGAAGCAGAAACTGTTTCGGCAGGACCTTTATTACAGAATCGCCGTATTTCCGGTGGAGCTGCCGCCGCTGCGTGAGCGCCCGGAAGATATTGGACTATTGGCCGAAAAGTTTCTGGCGGACTTGTGCCGCGAGGCGAGCGTGCCGGCGAAGCGACTATCCGCTTCATCGGTCGCGTTTCTGCGGCAGTCGCATTGGCCCGGCAATGTGCGCGAGCTGCAGCATGCAGTGGAGCGCGCCTTTATCCTGGCAGGGCCAGAGACGCAGATTCACGTGGAGCACTTCGGCCAGACCATGGACAGCGCACACGTTAGCGGGCTCTAATCGTTCCTCATTTCCAATAACTGAATAGAAGAATGAGTCGTGAATATTCCTCGTGCGGCATTGTGTCGGCACGTTGCTGATCGTTTCTGCTGGCTAATCCTTGTTTGTGCAGGCTCCGCGCCGTAATTCTGTTCCAGTTTAAACCGCTCTAACGAGTCGCTGTTTCGTTTTGGCATACCGCGTGCAACTCGGCGTGGGATGCCAAAATTGCCTACAGCCCGGCAAAGTCAGCCGGTCAAAACCTCCTCCAGAAAACCAGTGGCGGATCGGCAATCGCTGGCGCGCGCCTTTTTGACTTTTACGCAGGCAGCCGGCTCCCTCGAGAAATCGTACGTGCAGCTTCAGGCAGAAGTCGGGAAGCTGCGGGCGGATTTGGAATACGCGAATGCCGAGTTGTCGAGGAGTCTGGAAGAAACTTCACGAGTGCGGATGTTCCTGGGCAGGATCCTGGAGGGTTTGCCTTGTGGTGTGCTGGTCACAGATCAACAAGGAAGACCGCGGTTGCTGAATCCTGAAGGCCAGCGACTGCTGGGTTTGGAATCAGAGTGGCGCGACGAGCAGCATGGCCGATGCTCCGAGGTAATCGGCAACCTTCTAAGTGCGATCACTCCCCAGGATACGAATTCGGAACAGGAATGGACTCCGAACGGGATCGAGATTGGAAGGACGCTGGGAGTTTCGGCCACGCGTGTCGAGATTTCCAGTGAAGGACCGTCGGAGACAATCTGGATCCTTCGCGACATCAGCGACCAAAAGCGCTTAATGGCTGAACGCGAAACCGCGCGCCGGGCGCATGCGCTGGCGGAAATTGCCACTGTGCTCGCGCATGAAATCCGCAATCCGCTTGCAAGCATGGAATTATTTGCCGGGTTGCTGGCGGGCGTAACCGAGGATATGCCGGACGCCGATCAATGGGTAGTGCATCTACGGGCAGGGCTGCGGTCCCTTTCGGCCACCGTAAATAATGTTCTCCAGTTCCACACACAATCGCGCGGGCAGCTTCTGCCCGTCAATCTCGACCGATTGTTACGCGAAACGGCCGAGTTCCTGGGTCCTTTAGCGAGGCAGCGTGGGCTTTCGGTTCACGTTACGAGTTCGCTCGATAACGTGATGGTGGCGGCCGATGCCCACCGGCTACAGCAAGTTTTCTTCAACCTGGCGCTGAACGCATTTCAAGCCATGGACCAAGGTGGAATGCTGCACATTTCTGTTCGGGCCGGCACGAACTGCAACGAGTTGCTCGTCGACTTTGAAGATCAGGGCCGCGGAATCGAAACCGTGGTGCTCGAGAAGATTTTCGAGCCCGGCTACACAACGAAAGCGGGAAGTCCGGGCCTGGGACTTTCGGTTTGCAAAAAGACGATCGAGCAGCACGGCGGTCGAATCGAAGCGAAAAGCTTGCTTTCGCAAGGCACCACTTTTTCAATTTCTCTTCCAGTTTCGAAAGGACGCGCCTGCTGATGAGTCACGTGCTGGTGGTAGACGACGAAACGTCCATGCGCGCGGCGCTCGATGCGAATTTCCGCCGGAGTGGATGGCAGGTCTCGACGGCCTCCGGAGTGTCGGAAGCACTGGAGAAATTTCGCAACGCGCCTTGCGGGCTTGTAGTTACGGACATGCGCATGGGTGATGGTGACGGCTTGGCGGTCATGCAGGGCGTGCGCCAGATCGCTCCGGAAACCGCGGTGATTTTATTGACCGCCTACGGCAGCGTTCCGGAAGCGGTGCAAACCATGAAGGAAGGCGCTTGCGATTATCTGATGAAGCCGGTCTCTTTCGCGCAACTGGAAGAAGCGGCGCAGCGCATTCTAGGCCGGACGTCGTCATGGCAGGAAGAAAACGCGCCGGAATTTGTGGGGCGCTCGGCAATTTTTCAGGCGCTGGTGGCCAAAGCGCGCCGCGTGGCGCTTACGGAAGCGGACATTTTGATCGAAGCGGAGAGCGGCACGGGAAAAGAACTTCTGGCGCGGCTGATTCATCGCGGAAGTTCGCGCGCCTCAAAACCTTTTGTTGCGGTGAATTGCTCGGCCTTCCCTGAAAATCTGCTCGAGAGCGAGTTGTTCGGTCATGTGCGCGGCGCGTTCACCGGAGCCATCGCGGCAAAACCCGGGAAGTTTCAGGTGGCAGACGGCGGCACGTTGCTGCTCGACGAAATCGGCGAGATGCCGCTCAGTTTGCAACCCAAGCTTTTGCGCGTGTTACAGGAACGCGAAGTCGATCGTCTTGGCGATACTCACCCGCTGCCGATCAACGTGCGGGTGATCGCGACGACGAATCGATCGCTTTCCACACTCGTTGAGGCCGGAACATTTAGGGCCGACCTCTACTACCGGTTGAATGTGATTCCCCTGACGGTTCCACCGCTGCACCAGCGGCGCGAAGACATTCCCGATTTGGCCGACTATTTTCTGCGCAAGTACGAACCAAAAAACCAGCGCCGGCAATTCCGCATCACTCCGGAACTGGCGGACGCCATGAAGTGCTATGACTGGCCCGGAAACATTCGCGAACTCGAAAATTTCATCCGGCGTGCATTGGCGCTCACGCAAGGAACCTCACTGGGGGTCGATTTATTCGGCTCGGTGGCAAAAGCAAGCGCTCCTTCGCCCTCGACGCTGCCAAAACCCGGAGTGACGCTGCAGGACCTGGAGCGCTCACTTCTGGAAGCGACGCTACTCGCCACCAATGGGAATCGCACTCGTACCGCCGAAATGATGGGCGTAAGCCTGCGGACCGTGCGCAACAAGATCCGCGAATACGGACTCGGTCCGCGGGAGGTGCTATGAGCTGGCTCAACGGCGCGTCACTTGATCTGCTGCAACGTTTTCTCGATCTCTCTTCCAAACGCCAGGAGCTCATCACCAGCAACATCGCGAACGTCGATACGCCTGGGTACCGTGCCAAGGACATCGATTTTCGCGGGGAGCTTGAACGCGCGGCGCAGGGCAACGCCGATGATTCGACTGAGCCCTTCGTACGCGAAGTTCCGGGGCTGGTCGCGCGGCCGGACGGAAACAACGTAAGCGTGGACCGCGAAAGCCTTTTGCTGTCTGAAGTCCAAATGGAATTCGGAGTAGCCGAGCAGTTGCTAAAGTCGCAGTTCAGGAACTTACATCTCGCAATCAACGAAGGAAATTCCGCCATATGAACCTATTTCGCGTATTAGAAATCAGCGGTTCAGCTCTGATGGCCGAGCGCGAGCGGGCTGAAATCGTCACAAGCAATTTGGCCAATGCCGAAACGACGCACACGGCGAATGGTGGACCATACCAGCGCATGCACGTGATATTCGGCGCCCAATCGATGACGCAAGGCGCTTTTCCCGCGACGCTGGCGTCATTCACCGATATGCATGCAGAAGGCGTGCGCGTCGAACGCGTAGTTGCTGATGGCGCTCCGGCGGTTCGCAAGTTCGAGCCGGGGCATCCCGATGCCGACGATCAAGGATACGTTTCTTATCCGGCCATCAATCCCGTGGAAGAGATGGTGAACTTGATGGGGGCGGCGCGCGCGTATCAACTGAATGCCGCCGCGGTGCAGAGCACGAAGAACATGATTCAGTCGTCCATCGACATCATCAAGTCCTAGCGACCGGGAGAAATACGCGAGGAATCATGACGACTCCGATTCAAGGATTACCGCCGCAGCCGGACGCGACATTTACGTCTAGTAGTAGCAAACAGCAGCCTGAGAACGGCGGCTTTCTCGACACGCTGCGCACAGCTGTCGACCAGGTGGGCCAGATTCAGTCCCAAGCAGACGCTCAGGTGGCCAGCATGCTGAATGGCAATGGGCAGGACGTGCACTCGGCGATGATTGCCGTGGAAAAAGCGAACCTGACTTTCGAGCTGATGGTACAGGTGCGCAACAAGATCATTTCCGCGTACCAGGAAGTTTCAAAGATTCCATTTTAGGCGGTTGAATTTGGGCAAGGCGCCCGCCGAAGCAAACAGATGCAGGCGGGCGTGGTGCGGAACTATTTGAAACGCGAACATGGACAAATTTCAAAAGCAGATACTGGCCTTCCTGCGTGGACTCACCACAGCACAGGTAATCCTTCTGATTGTGAGCGCGGTGGTCGTGGGGCTTACCGTTTGGGGATTCGTTTGGCTGGTGGGCAATAGCGACTACAAGCCTCTTTATACCGGTATGGCCCCCGCCGACGCGCAGAAGCTCACGCAGGATCTCGCCGCGCAGAATATCGATTACCGGATTTCAGGCGATGGCACCACTGTTTCAGTTCCAGCAGGGGAATTGGACAAGGCCCGTTTGGATGTTGCTTCCCGCGGCCCTATGGCTAGCGGCCGGATGGGATTCGAGCTTTTCGATAAGCCTAATTGGTCAGGCAGCGACTTTTCGGAAAAAGTGAATTATCAGCGGGCGCTGGAAGCCGAGCTCGAAAGAACGATCTCGACCATGAGCGGCGTCGAGCAGGTGCGCGTCCACCTGGTATTGCCCCACGATTCTCTTTTCACTGACCGCGAGCGCCCCGCCAAGGCGGCTGTGCTTTTGAAGCTGCGCGGTATGCGGTTGTCCGAACAGGTAGCTTCTTCGATTGCCAACCTTGTCTCAAGCGCCTGGGACGACCTTTCGCCGCAGAATGTCACCGTCATTACGACCGATGGACAGATGCCGGGTCAGACACACGGCGAGCTGGGTTCATTGGAGAACGGTTCAGTTGATCTCGAGACAGCCATGGCCGAGCGCGTGGTGCAAGTGCTATCGCCGGTCGTGGGCGCCGATCACGTGAAGTCGAGCGTAACGATTGAATATGACGCGAGTTCCGCCGAGAGCACCCAAGACTTATACGATCCCAACACAACGGCAGTGCTCACCTCGCAAACTTCGCAAGAAACGGCCCAGGATTTAGATCCCTCCGGGATTCCTGGCACCGCCAGCAACGCGCCGAACACGCCGCCCGAAGGTAAAGCCGCGAACCAGGCGGTGAGCGACCAAACAACACAAGGAATCCGCAGCGACAACAAGACTTTTGCCGTCAGCCACACCACGAAGCACATGGTGGAACCCGCGGGCCGCTTCAAACGGCTGGCAGCCGCGATCTTAGTCGACGACGCGGTGGTTCTGCCCAAAACCGATGGACAGCCCGAAAATCGGCGCAAGCGAACGCCGGAAGAAATGAAGCAGATCGAAGAGCTGGCCAAAGCAGCATTGGGATTTGATGCCAGCCGCGGCGACCAGATTTCCGTACAGAACATCGCTTTTCAAATTCCTGCAACGGAGAAACTTGACACGCCCACGTTTGCGGATCGCGTGCGAGTGGTTTCAGACCGTTGGACCGGGTTGCTGCGGTACGCGGTGCTCGTGGTGATCTTCCTGATGGTCTATTTGTTGATTCTCAACCCTGTGAAGAAGCAGGTCCTTGCGGCATTTGATGTTTCGCGGCCGGCGCTTGCAGCAGGCGGCGCTGCTCCGCCGCTCGCGGTGCCCGGTTCCGCAGTGCCGGGTGGCGAGTCGCTCCCGGGTGGCGCACAGAGCGCGCTCGGCCCAAGCCCGGTGGGGAATCCCGAGCTTCAGCGCGCATTGACCATGCGCCAGCAAGTGGTTTCCACGGTGAAGGCTGATCCCGAAAAAGCCGGCGAGCTGGTTCAAAACTGGTTGCGGGAAAGCGGAGCTTCGTGACGCCTGCAGCGCCAACGTCCTGGAGTAAGCCCCGCAAAGCCGCCATGCTGATGGTTTTGCTGGGAGAAGAAGCGGCGCGAAAAATCTGCGAACAGCTGCCGCCTGAAGCATTGCGCGTTCTCGCCCAGGAAATCGCATCTCTGGGGCCGATCCCGCCCGATACCGCCGCGGAAGTTTTGCAGGAATATCAACGGCTCAACTCCGGCCGTCAAGAACCTTTGGCGCGCGGGGGGCCAGATTTTGCAACACAATTCTTGGTGAAAACACTCGGTGCGGACCAAAGCCGGCCATTGCTTGAGCAAGTACGCTCGGTAAGCACCACCAAGAAGAACTTTGCGGCTGTAGAAAAATCCCCTCCGGAAAAGATAGTTCAAGTTCTGCAGCGCGAACATCCTCAAACAGTTGCCCTTGTATTAGCCCATCTGAGCGCGAAGGTGTCAAAAGCAGTGCTTCTCTTGCTCCAAGAGCCCTTGCGGACGCAAGCCGTGAAACGCCTCGCGGAAATGCAGAATTTTTCTCCAGACGTAGTGCAGAAGATCTCCGAAATGCTGCAACGCAAGCTTGTGACTCGGGAGGAACAGGACCGCCGTGCTTACGAAGGAGTGGACGCGGTGGCCGATCTGCTCAACCGTGCCGGTGCGAAGCTCACTACGGACTTGCTCGCCGGAATCGAGAAGGAAAACGCGAAGCTGGCAGCAACCATCCGCAACCAGATGTTCACGTTCGAAGATTTTCTGGGTGTGCCGGACCTCGGGCTGCGGGAACTTCTAGCCCAGGTGGACAAGAAAATATTGGCGACCGCGCTCAAAGGCGCGTCGGAGAATCTGCAGAAACACTTTTACAAGTGCATGTCCTCCCGCGCCGTGGAAATGCTGAAAGAAGATATGGAAGCGCTCGGCCGATTGAAGTCCAAGGACATCACGCAAGCACAGAGCGACATCGTAACGGTCGCGCGGAAATTGGAATCGGAAGGCAAGATGACGCTCAAGGAAGAATCAGAGGATGCCAATGCCGGCTGATCCCACCGACCAGAAAAAGGCAACGGCTACTGCTGAACCTTTTCTCTTTGGCACCCCTGGTGGGGAGAACGGCGGGCACGGCGCGAAAGCTTCCTGGCCCGGTGCGAACCCAGCGGCGGCCGCCAACAATCCTGAGGTCGCGCGGCAAGCATACGAAAAGGGATTGGCGGAAGGAGAAGCGCGCGCCCGAATCAACTACGAAACCGCCTTGGCCACTCTGCGCGGGGATCTGAACGAAACGCTGCGGCAATTTGCCGAGCAACGGGAGAGTTACTTCGAGCGGGTCGAAAGTGAAGTGGTGCAACTGGCGCTTTCGATTGCCCGCAAAGTCCTGCACCGTGAAGCGCAGATGGATCCTCTGCTTCTCACCGGAATCGTGCGCGTCGCTCTGGACTCGTTGAACGAGGGAACACACGTCCGCCTCCGTACAAATCCGCAGGAAGTATTGTTGTGGCGCGATCACTTCAGCAATACCAGCAGCGTTGCGTCCGTCCCTGAAATTCTGGGTGACGCATCGCTCGAACCCGGCCGCTGCGTATTGGAGACTGATCTGGGAAGCACGACCATCAGCCTGGAAACGCAGTTGAAAGAGATCGAGCAGGGTTTTCTCGACTTACTCAAGCATCGGCCGCGATCACCGGAATGAAAACCGCCGAAAGTACGCTAGCTCCTTATTTTCGTCGCCTGGAGGATTTCTCCACGTTTCGGTGGGTAGGCCGCGTGACCAAAGTTGTCGACTACCTGGTGGAATCCGAAGGACCGTATTGCACCGTGGGCGAAGGCTGCGCTGTCCTCACCGCGGACGGCCGCACGCTGGCTGGGGAAATTGTCGGGTTCCGTGACAAAACAGTGCTCTCCATGCCTCTCGAACGTCCGGTCGGCGTGCGTTATGGCGATCGCATCGTGACGCGCGGCACGCGTCCGGCCCTGCGAGTGGGCCCCGGGCTTCTGGGGCGCGTCATCGATGGCACCGGAACGCCGATCGACTCTCAGACGCCGTATGGCGCAAGAGAATATTGGCCGTTGCGCGGGACTACGCCGCTTCCGCTCGAGCGGACCATCATTCGCGAGCCGCTCGGATGCGGAATCCGCGCGATTGATGGCTTGTTGACTTGCGGGCGTGGCCAGCGCATGGGCATTTTCGGCGGCAGCGGCGTGGGAAAAAGTACGCTGGTTGGAATGATGACGCGCGGCACTTCGGCCGATCTGACCATCCTCGCGCTGGTGGGAGAGCGCGGACGAGAAGTGCGCGAATTCCTTGAGGAATCGCTCGGCGACGAAGGGCGGAAGCGGTCCGTTGTGGTGGTTTCCACCTCGGATCAGCCGCCGCTTGCGCGTATCCGCGCGGCTTTGGCTGCGACCGCCATCGCTGAATATTTTGCCGCTCAGGGCAAGCATGTTTTGCTGGTCGCCGACTCCATCACTCGCTTCGCCATGGCCCAACGGGAAATCGGATTGGCGGCTGGAGAACCTCCGACTTCGAAGGGTTACACGCCCTCGGTTTTCACTCTCCTTGCGCAATTGCTCGAGCGTGCTGGGCATTTTGGAACCGGCAGCATTACGGGTTTTTATACGGTCCTGATGGAAGGTGACGACCAGCAGGATCCGCTGGTCGACGCCGCTCGTTCACTCCTGGATGGGCACATCGTTTTGGATCGAAAGATCGCGGCGCGCGGGCACTATCCGCCAATATCCGTGCTGGATAGTTTGAGTCGTTTGATGCCAGCGGTTTGCAGCGCTGAGCACTTACAAAAGGCCAGCAACCTCCGCGCCTTACTTGCTTCGTATGCGGCTTCGGAGGATATGGTTCGCATCGGAGCCTACAGGAAGGGCGGCGATCCCCAGCTTGATCGGGCCCTCGTTTGCGTTCCGGCGATCAACGCCTTCCTGCAACAGCATAAGACTGACAAATCTTCGCTGGAGCAAACGGTGAAGGCGCTTCTCGCCTTGCCGGCGTAACGCTGCATGGCTTTCGTATTCAGTCTCAAAACGCTATTACGTTTGCGTGAGCTTCGCGAAGCTTCGGAACTGCAGACCCTGCGATCTCTGGCGTCGGAAGTGGCGGCGGTACGTGCTGAAATCGAAGCCTTGGAAACCGCCGGGGAAGACCAGCAACGAGGGGTATGTCGCGATTCGCTGCAGGGAGTTTCCGGCGCGGAGTTACACATGCAACTGCGGCGGCAAACGGTCGTCCGTGAGCGGCGAGAGGTCCTCGCCCAGAAACTGAAGGAATTGGAAAAGGCCAGGGAAGCGCAACAGGCCATATACATGAGAGCGCGACAAGAACGCGAGGCATTGTCGACATTGCGAGAGCAGCACTTGGCCGCTTATGAAGAAGAACAGTCACGCCGCGAGCAGCGCCAGATCGACGATTTGTTCCTGGTGCGTTATGTGCGTGAGCAGAATGCCGCAAAAATCCGCTAGCCCCTGTGCAATTTATTGCTTGGCTCTCCAGCTTTTCCATGCCATCGGTGATCGTCGAAACCGCAAATTGCCCAGCTTCCAGGCAAACCTTACCCATAGCCGTCTCGGCAGTTCATCACTAAAACTTTAGTTCTTCTCTAAATGATTGAAAAACAATGCCGTAACGAAAGTGACGGCTATTGTTCCATTGTGGAAGTCTGGTCCCACGGATGCTTTCTGGTGTTCGGGAACGAAACGATACCAGCGTGGACGTGTCCAGCACAATGGCAGCTTCTGCCCAAACTTCGACGACTCCCGTCTCGCCATTGCGAGCCGCGCGGGGGGCATCAGGAATCGATGCGTCGAGTTTTGTCTCGAGCTTCGCCGATGTTTTAGAAGCGTCGCTGCAGGAAAGTGCCGAATCGCTGAAGCAGGCGAGCCACGGCGCAGCAGCGGAGACCAAGTCACAAGCAAAGAGCACCTCGAAAAAGGACGATTCTGTTCCGGCCTCGCCGGTTGGCACTCCGGATCCTGCTTTGGCTGCTGTGTTCAGTCCGATGGTGGTGACCGTATCGTTGCCGGGGCCTGCCGAATTGCAGGCGCCAGCGCCTTCTATTTCGCCAGATTTGCAGACCAGCGCTTCTGATGGAATCGGTGGCGAACAGGCGCCCGGCGCCGCGCAGCAATATCCAACGCCCGAAACTCAGATTCCCTCATCCTCGAACTTGCTGCCTACGAACACGGATTTCCCGGGTAATGCTGCTGTGCAGCCTACTGTTCCGGTTGCTCCGCAGCTAAACAACGGGAGCTTTTCGCCCACTGTGCCGAGCGTTTCTGCGCCAGTAACAAGCGCAGCCGCGGATCCAGCTTTTTCAGGCAGTTCAAGTCAAGTTGCTCCGTTAGCCTCACAAGCCGGGGCGCCAGCAGAAACCGTTTCACCTCCGACCAGTGCCCAGAGCTCCACCGTCGCCACTGCCAATTCAAAAGAAGGCACGAACGGCGAGACTTCCGGTTCTGCGACCCTGGATCCATCTGGAACCAATCCAGACCCCGCTCCAGTGATCTCGGGACCCGATCCTTCTAGCACAGCGAGCAATTCCACGCAGGTGGCTTTACCGCAAGCTTCAGACCCCGACGAATCGGCGTCGGCGACACCTCTGAAAACGCCTCTGCCGCAGCAAAAGGCTGATCCGCACGAATACATCCCGGTTCCAGATCTCCAGCCGCACGTCGCGTCCGAACAATTTGCAGCCGCTGCAGGCACACCAGCCGGTGCTCTGACCGATGCATCCTCTGACGCAGCGGCATCTGCAGCCTCAAGCGCACAAGCTTCTGTAAATTTGCCGAGCCCTACGGAAAGCTCCCACGTCTCCTCAGATAAACCGAGCAAAGAGACTACGAATACGCCCCTTCCGCTGAATGCGCCCGTCGCGAACGACCATGCTTCGGCGAGCGCTGTTCTCCATTCGCTTCATTTCGCAAGTCAGCTACAGCATTTTGATAACGGCAGCATGTCTACGGTCCACAATGCTCCAACGGCCACCACATCCTCTCCCTCGGTGCCACCTTCGCAATCGCAGGATTCAAGTAACTCGGACAATGTTTCTTCGCAGACTTCGCTCACAAGCACGCCTTTGCCGCCTGCTCAGTTGTCTGTGCCCGACGCGACCGATGTACTTACACCTAAGACCGTTCCTGCGGCTGGATCGGCAAGCGGGCTCGATGTACCTTCTCCTACTTCGACCCGCGACCCCGGGAACGCGAAAGTATCCGCCTCAAGTCCGGTCTCGACGATCGCTGGCGCCAGCAGTGCCCCGCTGAATCCAACATCAGTTCCAACTGCGTCTGCGACTCCGACAGCAGTCACACAAGTTTCAGAAATAGCCAGCTCGGGCAAGTCGTCAACTTCATCTGGAAATACGACGCAGCCGCATGGAGCGGCCCAGAATTCCACGACAAGCCAAACGCTGGATGACGGCCCCGAGTTGTCACCTGCGATGCATGCCTGGAATGGCGGCGAAAACCTGCAAGCGGATCTAACGCGCAATCCGCACCTCGTCGAAAAGCTGGGCCAGTCAGAAATGAACATTGCCATGCAAGCGGACGCACTCGGTGCGGTCCAGGTGCGCGCGCATCTAGCCGGAGACCAGGTGGGCGCCGCGATCACGGTGGAACACCATGACCTGCACGCGATGTTGAGCAACGATCTGCCCGCGTTGCACCAAGCCTTATCCGAACGGCAGTTGCGTGTCACCAATCTTTCCGTGCATCAGGCTTTTTCGTCAGGAGACGCAGGGATCGGCGGCGGTAAAGGTCAGCAGCAACCGCAAGATGGAACGGCGCAGCGGGCGACCCCTTTTATGCAATCGTCGCCGGAGTTTTCGGCGCCACTCAGTTTTTCCACGAGCCCGGATCCGTCAGAATCGCGCGGTGCTTTTGATTCTCAAGGAAGACTAAGCGTGCGGGCCTAAGGTTCGCACCGAGGAGAAACACACTATGGCATCTGCAACATCACTTCTGAACAGCAGCGGCAACCCGCCAGCCAGCACGCAATTTCCTGGTTCGAGCAGCTCATCGAGCTCCTCAAGCAATCAGCTGAACGGCAATTCCTTCATCACGTTGTTGACCGCGCAGTTGCAGGCGCAAAGCCCGCTCAATCCAATGGATCCAAGTCAAATGGTCGATCAGTTGGCGCAGATCAACTCGCTGCAACAGCTCATTCAGATTCAATCCGATCTGCAGACCCTGAACTCCGCGGTCGTGCCGGGTTCGCAGACAACTTCCAGCAATAGTTCGGGCAGTTCGGGCACCGGGATGTAAAGAGCGCTGAAGGGCGTCTCTCAAATTTTCATTCGAAGAGCCGCGCGCTCTCGAATCAACTCAGGAGGAATAGTATGGGATCATTTTCATCGGCCCTTTCCGGATTGAATTCGGCTTCAACGGATTTGTCAGTTATCTCGAACGATCTGTCCAACCTGAACACGGTGGCTTACAAATCGAGCGACGCCAATTTTCAGGACCTCTTCTACCAGCAGATCGGCAGCAGCGCCGCCGGGAATCCTCAGGAGGTCGGATCGGGCGTGACGGTCGGCTCGATCAGCTCGAACTTTACCGAAGGTACCATCAGCGCTACCGGCGTCCCCACCGACGTAGCCATCAACGGAGCGGGCTTTTTCGTCGTCAACAAAGACGGAGAACAAGAGTTCACGCGCGCGGGGAATTTCTCGATCTCTTCAAGCGGACAGTTGCTGTCAAGCGACGGCGGTGAGGTCATGGGTTTTCCGGCCGTGAATGGCGTGGTCAATTCGAACCAGTCGATCCAGCCGCTTTTGATTCCTTCCGGGCTGACGGTTCCTCCCAAGGCTTCCTCTGAGTTCGACCTGACGCTGAGCTTGAATTCCAGCGGCGGCACTGCCGTCAGCGCAGCGAGCGAGCAGAGCGGCACCGGGATTACGCCGGCCACGGTATTGAAGACGGGGACCACTTTGGATTTTACCGACGGGACCAACAACTTCACTTACACGGCTGCCGCAGGCGACACGCTGAATTCCGTGGTGACGGCTATAAATGCGAATGCAAACTTTACTGCGGCGATTGCCGGCAACTCTCTGGATATCACCGCCAAAAACGGCCAGTCGCTCAGTTTCACGGCCAACACTCTAACCGATGCGGCCACCAGCACAGCCTCGGAGTCCTTTCTCGCGTCGGGTACTGCGCAACAGGCTGGTTCCTTCAGCACTCCGGTAACGGTGTACGACGCACTTGGCGGCACGCACGTGCTCACCGCGAATTTCACCAAGACCGCTTCCAACACCTGGAATTACGCGTTGACCATACCGGCCGCCGATGTGGGACAAACTGGGAATCCCGTGACCGTGAAGAGCGGAACCTTGACGTTCAACGGGAATGGACAGTTGACATCGCCGACAGGCAGCATCGCCGTTAACATCAACGGTCTCGCAGATGGCGCGAGCAACCTGGCACTCAACTGGAATCTGACCGACTCGAGCGGAAATCCTCTGCTCAGCCAGGTGTCTGGCCCCTCGTCGACGTATTCAACACAAACCGACGGTTACTCAAGCGGATCGCTGCAAACCTTTTCAGTCGCAGCCGATGGAACGATCCAGGGAGTTTTCAGCAACGGTGCCACGCTGGCCCTCGGCCAGGTCGCTCTGGCTTCTTTCACCAACGTGCAGGGTTTGCTAAAGACTGGTTCTAATAGTTACTTGGCCAGTCTTTCTTCCGGACAAGCGACGATCGGCGCGCCCAACACCGGCGGGCTGGGCGCCGTAACCGGAGGGGCTCTCGAGCAGTCCAACGTGGACATCGCTACAGAATTTTCGAATTTGATTCTGGCGCAGCGTGATTACCAAGCCAACGCGCAAACGGTGACCACCCTCGACCAAGTATCGCAGTATGCAATCAACATGATTCAGAACGGATAAATTTTAACCAACTAAATTGACGGCCCCCGGCCCTTCACCGAACGAGTGATGGGCCGGAGCCGTGGTTTTTATAAAAATCCTCTAATTTTGATTTGAGCAACGGTGCCGTTTGTCACTGGCTCGGCAAAACGTGCACGATAGGACGGGAAGAGAGCCATTGCTAACCACTTGCGTTTCTAATATTTGTAGTCATTCGGCACACCGGTGGAAACAATTGCCTAGTCCGGAACTTTTCGGTCTGGAAATTGCATTTTCGCGTGTGCCATGGCGGAACAAACCAAGACTGCAAGCGCTAAGAAATCCAACCTGATTTTCTTGATCCTCGGTGTTGTCCTGTTGGCTGGCGGAGTGGGCGCCGGATGGTTGTTGTTTGCCCACAATAAAACGACACAGGCCGCCCCGACAGAAAAGCCCGAGAAAAAAGAACCCGAGTTCACCCTTCACCTGGACAGTTTTACTGTCAACCTGAACGACCCCGACGAAAGCCATTTTCTCCGCTGCACCATCGACCTAAGTCTGGCGCATGAGCCCAAAGGCACCGGTGGCAAGGAAGGGGAAGCGAACGCCGGCCTGCCCATCCCTCGTATCCGGGACACAGTCCTCTCCGTGCTGACCGCGGCGAAAGCCAATGATTTGCTGACAGTCGAGGGAAAAACAGATCTGAAACACAAACTGCTTGCCGCGCTCGATCAGCGCGTGCCGGAAATCGAAGCGCAGGACGTCTATTTCACCGAGTTTCTGGTGCAACGGTAAACATGGCTGCTGCTCTCGCTGTTCCGCAGCTTCCACCGACTGAGATCCCGGGCGATGCCTGGAGCGAAGCCCGTTGGCTCCCGTGTCAATTACGCGCTGAGACTCGCGTCGAGGCCTTCACCATGGGGGACCTGATGCGCGTCGAGGTGGGTTCGATTGTGGATAGCGGAATTCCGCTTGAAACGGACGTCGACGTAACCGTGAATGGCGCCTGTGTTGGATACGGAAAGCTGGACCTCGTGGGCGAAAAACTCGCCATTCGGCTGACGGAACTGGTCTGAACCCAAAATGAAAGCAATTTCAGCGGCAAATACACAATCCTGGCAATCTTCGCCACTCGCATCGCTGTGGGCATTATTGCGACGGGCCTTTGCAACAGTACATATCCAGCGGCGCGAGCGCCAGCTTCGTCTGTTAGAAACTCTTCCACTTGGCGAAAAGAGGTTGATCGCCGTGCTGGAATTTGAAGAGCAACGCTTTCTCGTGGCTGCTACGCCTAACAACGTCTCGCTACTGCAAACGCTACCTCCCAACGCCGCCAATAAGACCCGTGCTTCGGAGGGCGCGTGAAGATTTCATGGCGTGCTTATTTAATCCGGAGCGTTGCTTGTCTGACGTTGCTCTGGTTACTTCCGGGAGCACCGTGTATCTACGCGGCAGCTGCGCCGGTCCCAGCCGCTGCGCAGGGAGTTTCACTGCAGATTCCTGGCTTGAGCATTCATGGAGACTCAACGTCCTGGACCATCCTGGCGTTGATGACGCTTTTGACGTTGCTTCCGGCGTTGCTGTTATCCGCCACGCCGTTCGTGCGCATTCTCGTCATCTTTCATTTCCTGCGACAAGCGCTCGGCACCCAGAGCACTCCCGCTAACCAAACTCTGATCGGGCTTTCTCTCTTTCTTACTTATTTCCTGATGCAGCCGGTGGCGCTGGCTATCCATCAGCAAGCGATTATTCCGCTGGAAAGCGGAGCGATTACTACCTGGGAAGCGGTCGACCGTGCCTCGGCGCCTCTGCGCGAATTCATGCTGCGCTATACGCGCGAAAAGGACCTCGCATTATTTGTCGACATGGCTCAGCAAACGCGCCCGAAAGAGCCGGACGACTTGCCCATGCGCGTGGTGATTCCCGCGTACATCCTTTCCGAGCTGAAAACCGGCTTTCAGATCGGCGCCATCCTGTTTCTCCCATTTTTGGTGATCGATATGGTCACTGCGTCTGTCACCACTTCCATCGGCATGATGCAATTGCCGCCCGTGGTGATTTCGACGCCGCTGAAAATTTTGCTATTTGTCGTCGCCGACGGCTGGAATCTGGTCGTCGGTTCCATGCTGAAAAGCTTTCATTAAAGGGAATCCATGTCTCCGGAACAGGTAGTCGCCATATCTCGCCAGACGCTGGAAGCGGCGTTCTGGGTAGCCGCGCCCATTTTGATTTGCGCCACCGTGGTCAGTCTGATGATCAACATCGGACAGGTTATGACTTCGGTGCAGGACCCGACGGTCACCACCGTGCCACGTCTGGCCGCTGTCGGCGGAATCGTATTTTTGCTGACGCCGTGGATGCTGCACCACCTGGTGGCTTTCACCATCAGCATTTTTTCCGATTTTCGAGCTTTCACACACTAGGGATACGGGGAACCAGGCAATGTCACCGCTGCTCGAACGAATCCTGGCGCACGCCTTGCCGATTGGGATTCGTCTTGGCGGAATTATGACCTTCGCTCCGTTCTTCGGCAGCGACGCTTTGACCACCCGTGTGAAAGCTGCTTTCGTTATCGCCATGACGGCGATGCTGTACGGAGTCTGTCCTGTGCCGGATTTGCCGTTTACTGCTTCAAACGCGCTGCGCATTGGTTTCACGGAAGCTGCCGTGGGCTTGATGATGGGGCTCTCCGTTCAAATCGTGTTGGAAGGCGCCCAGCTTGCCGGCCAGCTTTCTGGCGCGCAATTGGGTTTTTCGCTGGCGGCGATCATTGATCCTCAGACCAATATTGAGACGCCGGTTCTCAACATTTTTTTCCAGATGATAGCGCTGCTCATTTTCCTGCAGTTGGATGTGCACCACTGGATTTTGCGGGCTGTCGTGAAAAGCTTTTCCTATTTTCCTGTGGGCTCAGCAACCCTCAGCCTGGCTGCCGCGCGCGATCTTTTACGCTACGCCGGGGGCATGTGGCTGATAGGCGTCCAGATTGCCGCGCCAATTTTGCTGGCGACCTTGCTCATTGACGTAACGGTTGGGTTCCTCAGCAAGGCTTCGCCGCAAATGCCGGCTCTGTTCATTGGTATCTCGGCAAAGAGTCTGGCCGGGTATGCCTTGCTGGCTGCGTCAGTGGGGTTGTGGCCCAGTTTCCTGGAACATCGATTCCTGAATGCGCTGGGTTGGATGGAGCAAGCGCTCGGTTTGGTGCGCTGAGCAGATATTTTCATGGCTGATAACCGATCAGAAAAGGCAACCGCGCGGCGGAAACAGAAGGCTCGTGAAAAGGGCCAAGTGGTGCGTTCCCGCGATTTGGCCTCGGCACTCACCCTGCTGGCCTCGATCGTGATGCTGTCCTGGCAATCCCACGATTTGATCGAGGCCTGGCGAAGTTTATTCGAGCGCTTGCTGAACGCCGGCCGTGTGAGTGATCTGGGTATCGGAACGCCAATCTTTTACTGGACACTCCTTTCGGTGGGGCGTGGGTTGGCCCCCGTGCTGACACTCGCTCTGGCCGTCGCTTTGTTCACGCATTCTGCCCAGGGTGGGTTTGTCTTCGTTACCGAGTCGCTCCGGCCCAATTGGCAGCGCTTTAATCCCGCGAGCAACATCGGTCAGATATTTTCGGCGGCCGGATTGAGCCGCTTGCTGCGCTCTCTCGTGCCTTTCACGATGATGGCCGTCCTTGGCGCGAACGTCTTCCAGAGGGACTTCACGCAAATTGCGCACTCCGCGCGCTTGGATTCGCGCGGCTTACTCATGGAACTCGGCTCAATGCTGCTGGAACTCTCCTGGAAATTCGGTCTGGTGATGCTGGCCTGGTCTGGCCTCGATTATTTTTTGCAGCGCCGCAACTATGAGCAGTCTCTGCGTATGACCAAGCAGGAAGTGAAGCAGGAGTCCAAGGATACCGACGGAAATCCATTGATTCGCGGACGCATCAGGCGGTTGCGCCGCGCACTGATGCGCAAGATGCTGGCAAAGGACGTCCAGCGCGCCACGGCCGTCATCACCAACCCCACGCACTATGCCGTGGCCCTGGAATATCGTCCCGAAACTATGTCTGCTCCGGTGGTCGTAGCCAAAGGACGCAATCTTCTTGCGGAGCGCATAAAACAGCTCGCTCGTTGGCACGAAATTCCCATCATTGAAAATCGAATCCTGGCGCAAGCCTTGTACAAGACCACCGATGTTGGCCAGACGATTCCGCCGCAGCTCTACGCGGCCGTTGCCGAAATTCTTGCCTTCTTGTATCGCGCACAGGCTCGCTTGCTGGGTCAAAAACCGGGAGTAGCGAACTAGTTATGGCCGCTGAAGCAAAAGCACCGCTCGTTGCTTCTCGCAAGGGTTCCTTTGACTGGCTCTTGCCTGTGGCGGCCGTGGGCATGGTCTTCATGATGCTCGTGCCCGTGCCGAGCCTCGTGCTGGATATTTTTCTTGCCACCAGCGTGACGCTGGGCGTGATTGTGTTGCTATGCGCGTTGTACATCTTGAAGCCAGTGCAGTTTTCAGTATTCCCCACGTTGCTTCTGCTTCTGACGCTCTTGCGTATCTCGCTGAACATTGCCAGTAGCCGGCGCATTCTTCTGCATGGAAACGAAGGCACGGCTGCTGCGGGGCACGTGATCGAGGCCTTCGGTCAATTTGTCGTCGGTGGCAATTATGTTGTGGGATTCGTGATCTTCCTGGCATTGATCGCCATTCAATATCTCGTGATTAACCACGGGGCTGTGCGCACCGCCGAAGTAGGCGCGCGCTTCACCTTGGACGCCTTGCCCGGTAAGCAGATGGCCATTGACGCGGACATGAACGCCGGGCTTATCGATGAAGCGCAGGCGCGCTCTCGCCGGGAGCAGATCGCGCGTGAAGCCGAGTTTTATGGAGCGATGGATGGCGCGGCTCGATTCAGCCAGCGGGACGCACTCGCCACCATTTTAATCACCGCGATCAATATCATCGCCGGATTTCTGATCGGGGTCTTCCAGCTCAATATTCCTTTCGATCAGGCCCTCAAGACTTACACGATCCTGACCGTCGGCGACGGATTGGTGACCATGATTCCGTCACTACTCGTCTCTGTCGCTGGTGGCATGGTTGTCACTCGCACTTCGACAAACGAAACGGTGGGAGTCGAACTTGGCCGGCAGCTCTTCGGCAAAAGAGTGCCACTGCAGATTGCCGCTGGCGTCATCTTCCTCCTTGGCCTGATTCCCGGGCTTCCTAAGTTCTCATTTTTCTTGCTGGCAGCAGGCGCCGCATTTCTTGCTTCGCGCATATCTCGTGACGCAAAGCCGGCAACAGAGGAAACTTCTGCGGTGAAAAAAGACAAGAAAGCCGATCCACAGCAGCAACTCGAAGGATTGCTCAAGCTGGACGAGCTCAGCCTCGAGGTCGGCTACGCACTGGTGCCCTTGGTCGACCACGGGCAGGGCGGTCAATTACTGCAGCGCATTCGTGCTCTCAGGAAGCATCTCGCATTGCAGCTTGGTTTCCTGGTGCCATCGATTCACATCACCGACAACTTGAAGCTCAAGCCACGCGAATACGTGGTTTATTTGCGCGGCGTCGAGATCGCCCGCTGGGAAATGTATCAGGACCGCGTGCTGGCTATCAGCTCGGAGGCGCAGCCTGCCGCGCTGGACGGTCTTGAAACCCGCGAGCCGGCCTTCGGTACCGCGGCGCGCTGGATTGCCCCGGGCCAGCAGGAGCTCGCGTTGACGCGTGGATATGTGGTGGTCGACCAGACTTCTGTTCTCGCCACGCATCTCGCCGAGCTGGTCCGTCAATTTGCCCACGAACTGCTCACACGGCAGGAAACCAAACGCCTGCTCGATACTCTTGCTGAAAGTCAGCCGAAACTCGTTGACGAGCTGGTACCACGCTTGCTGACACTTGGCGAAGTGCAAAAGGTGCTGCAGCAGTTGCTGCGCGAGCAAGTCTCGGTTCGCGATCTCACGACCATTCTGGAGACCCTGCTCGACACCGCGCCCTCGAACAAGTCTCAGGTGGCGCTGGTGGAAGCTTGCCGCCAGGCGCTTGGGCGCTCGCTCGTGCAACCGTTGCTGGGCGAGGATCGCAAACTCAAGGTGTTGACGCTCGATCCGTCCGTGGAGCAGGAAATTCAGCGAAGCGTCGATCCTCAATTCGCGGGCGAGCGCACCGGAGGAACCGCTACGGTAAGGCGCGTGCTTGAAAGCTTGCAGAAATCCATTTCCGATAAGGCTGCGCTGAACTCCATGACGCTGCTGTGCAGCAGTCCGGCAAGATTTTACCTGCGCCGCCTGCTTGAGCCGTTTTTGCCCCGGGTAGTGGTGCTGTCGCCGGCGGAAATACCTCCGGCCGTGTCGATTCAGTCTCTGGGAACAGTGCGCTGATGAGCTACTCCGGCAACTGGGTGCGTCAACTTAGACTGGGAGACGGTGACAGATGAGCACCGGCGCCCCCGCTTCTCCGCGAACCCTGCCGCTGGATGCTGCCGAGCGGGAAAGGCTTCTGACCGAGCACTTGCCCGAAGTCCGCTATATCGCGCGACGCATTCATGAGCGGCTGCCAGTGCAAATTCCACTCGAAGATCTTGTACACGCAGGTGTACTCGGGCTAATCGATGCCGTCGACAAGTTCGATCGCAGCCGTGACGTGCAGCTGAAGTCCTACGCCAAATTTCGCATTCGCGGTGCGATTCTCGACAGTTTGCGCGCCAGCGATTGGAGCCCTCGCAGGCTTCGCAAGCAGGCCCGCCTGGTCGAAGAAACCGCGCGAAATCTTTCTTCGGAGCTGGGGCGCTCTCCCACCGAAATCGAAATCGCCGAACGCATGGGCGTAAGTCTGTTGGATCTCCAACATCTTTTGGGTGAGCTGCAAGGACTGGACCTGGGTACGCTCGAAGTGGAAGTCACCGAGGAATTCGACGAGTCGGCGAATTGCACTTTCCGCCCTAATGCCCCGGAAGAAAATCCATTTTTTCAGTGCCTGCAATCGGAATTGAAATCTTTTCTGGTTCGCGCTCTCGATTCGCTTGAAGAGAAAGAGCGCCAGGTAATGGCGCTTTACTACTTGGAAGAGTTGACCATGAAAGAAGTTGGCGCCGTTCTGGGCATCGGCGAATCCCGCGTTTCGCAATTGCATTCGCTGGCCCTGGTGCGGTTGCGGGAGCGCCTGCAGGAGCTTCTGCAAAAGAATTCAGCAGCGGGAACAACAAGTCCCTTGGCCAGTTTGATATAGGAGCATACTTCGTGCATCCCAGCTCTCATTCCGACGCCGCTGATTCGCGGACGAACTCCCGCGGGAAAAGGGTCCCCACGGTTCATTCGCCCGGCGACGCGCCGACTGTATCGCCCTTTGATCCGCGGAGATCTGGGCAGCTCACACCCGCTCAATCGCTTGCTATCGAGGCGTTGCACAAGAGTTGCGCTGCCCGCCTGAGCGACTCATTCAGTTCGCAACTGCGTTCCGGAATCGAGGTCACGCTCGGGTCGATCGAGCAGGTTACCGGGGCCGAATTGCTTGATCGCGTTCCTGATCCGTCCTATTTGCTCTTCGTTCGAACGTCCTATAACGCAACCGCTCTCTTGCAGATGGATCTTGCGCTCGCGTTTCCTTTTCTCGATATCCTGTTGGGCGGTTCTGGAGCCGAATCTCCGGAGCCTCGCGAGCTCACTGAAATCGAGTTGGGAATTCTGGAGCCGCTGGCGCGCTCTGCCGCGCGTTCTTTGCAGGAAAATTGGCAGTCGCTGTTGAATGTTTCCTTCGAGGTCGATTCCCCGGCCACGAAAAGCGGCCTGAACGCCCGGCTGCCTGTCGGCGAGCGGCTCCTCCTGGTCGGTTTTCAGCTCCGCTTCCAAAAATTCGAAGGCCGCATGCTGGTCGTGTTTCCCGCTCAAATTGTCGCAGCTTTGCTGCGGAAGCTCGAACCTCAGGAGAGTCCGGCTTTGCCAGAACCTTCGCTTGACCGTGGCAAAGTGCAGGAACGCTTGCTGGAGGGCGCCTTTACCGCGGAATTGTTGTTGCCGCCTAGCACTGTCTCGTTTCGGCAATTGAATAACCTGCGGATCGGAGACGTACTTTTATTGCAGGTCCCTGCAACGACTCCCTTGGAAGTTCGCGTAGCTGGCCAGCCTCGTTTCCTGGCCGCCCCGGTCCGTTCAGGCAACAAGCGTGGTGCGCAGATTCACAAAGTTCTCGCCATTTCAGCAGCAGAGGAAAAATGACCATGACCGAACCAAACCCCTCCTCCTTGGCATCGACCACAGGCGGAAACGATCCCGCAAATGCGGGCTCCCCTTTGGACCTTCTTCTGGACGTTCAGCTCGAAGCCACCATTCGTTTTGGCGAGCGACAGCTCTTGCTGCGCGATGTGCTCTCGGCTGGTCCAGGATCGCTGATCGAGCTGGACCGGGAACTGCAGGAACCCGCAGATCTGTTAGTCGCGGGCCGGTTGATCGCGCGTGGCGAAGTGGTCGTGGTCAACGGGCACTTCGGGCTGCGTGTTACGGAACTTGTTGGGCCGCGCAACAATCCAATTCCTGCCTGACCGAAGTCCTCCTCAAAAAGCTCCTAGCTCCTCCGGCGGCTAAAGATTTCTCTCCTCTGGCCGATAGTTCTAGTGAGGGGAGCAGCCGATGCCGAGCTTGGGACCGCGCGCCGACAATTCCTGGTCTGCCAACGAATTTGAATCGCAAGCGCGCGAGAACCGGAAACAGCGCGTTATTTCCCTGTTAGCGGAAGGACTTCCTGTTCCACAGGGTCGCATCTTCGATCTGCTTCGTCTACTCGCGCAACCAGTGCTCGATCTCAACGGAATTACCGAAATTGTTCGGACGGAGCCCCTGCTGAACACACACGTCGAGGGGCTGCTGCGGTCTTATTCCTGCGACGAGAATCCCGCGAAGCGAGCGGGCGTCCCAGAATTTCTGATCCTGCTGGGCTCGGATCGCCTGCGCATTCTGGCTCTCGGATGCGCGCTTGCCGAGTTTGCCGGCAAGCGTCTCCCGGTTGAAGTCATGCGTGACTTCTGGCAGCACAGCATTCTCACAGCGCTGCTCAGCTCCAGAGTTGCCCGGGAAACGCACCCGGAAAGTGTCGAACGCGCCTATCTCGCTGGTTTGTTGCACGACGTAGGCAAACTTCCTTTGCTGGTTGCCGCTCACGAGCAGCGAGAGGCCGTAGAAGACCTGCTTGTCGCGCCGCACCACGAGCCGGAAGAAGAGCGGGCTTATTTTGGTCTGGACCATACAGAGATCGGCCGCTGGATGGCGCTATCCGGAAACCTGCCCGGCTGGATGATCGATGTGCTAACTCATCATCACGACCATGCAAGTGCCACCGAAGATCCCACCCTGGTAGCCATCGTCGCCACGGCCGATCGTTGCAGCCGCCTTCCGGCAACCGATGGTTCAGCACCGGGAGATGTGGCCTGGGAGGTTGCAGTTTCTCAACCGTTTGGAATGAATTAAGCCCTCGCCGGGAAAATCCTGCCCAGCGTCCGTGGATCACCAGGCAAATTCGCTTCTCCTTGCTTCCTTCGCTTTGCGCAAGCCACGAAAACCCTCCTTAATTTGCGGAGAAACCGCCGTTTAGCTCGACATTAGGGCCGACTAACATGGCCCGCCCCTTGCTGTACCAAACTGGAAGGGGCATACATGGATAGCGGATTTTATTCGGCGTTCACGGGACTTGCGGCGCGAATGCAGTCACTCGATCTGCTGGCCAATAATTTGGCCAACGTGAACACCGCCGGTTACAAATCAGAAAAAGAGTTCTATCGCTCGTATACGGCTTCGCTCCGCAACCAGGGCCTTTCGCAAGTCAACCAAGCCATCAACGATTACGGCTTGATGGGCGGAGCGCGAATCGATCTGACGGCGGGGGCGCTGCAAACCACGGGAAACGATACTGACCTGGCGTTCGACGGTTCGGGGTTTTTCGTAGTGAACACCAAGGCTGGCTTGCGATATACGCGCAACGGCACTTTCCAATTGAATGCTCAGCGCCAGTTGGTGGATGGGGAGGGAAACCCGGTTCAAGGCCAAAACGGACCGATCCAGGTGCCCTCGGGGAAACTCAATGTCAGCGCGGACGGCACTGTTTCGGTGGATGGCGCGGTGCTGACTCAATTGAAACTTGTCGACTTTGCGCCCGGAACCCAGCTTTCGCCCGAAGGGAGTTCAAATTTCGCTGCCCCGGCCGGCGCACAAACGATTCCCGTGACTGGCCAGGTCCGCCAGGGCATGCTCGAAAACTCCAACAGCGATCCGGTCACTAGCGCAGTGGCGCTCATCAGTCTTCAGCGCAATGCTGAAATGATGCAGCGCGCACTTTCCATCTTCAATACGGATTTCAATCAAACTGCGGTGCAGGAATTGCCGCACGTCTAAACACCAGGAGAAAACATGTTTCGTGCCTTAAATACGGCCGCCAGCGGCATGATCGCGCAGCAGATGAATCTGGACAACATCGCGAACAATCTCGCGAACGCCAGCACCGCCGGATTCCGGGCGCGGCGCCTGCAATTTCAGGATCTGCTCTATCAAAACATCATCATGCCCGGCGCGGCGTCTACGCAGCAGACGACCTACAGCAGCGGCTTGCAAGTTGGACTGGGAGCACGGTCTTCCTCTTCCGAGATGATTCAGACCCAGGGAGATTTCGAGAGCACCGGCAACCAGCTCGACCTGGCCATTCAGGGCACTGGCTTCTTCCAGGTGCAATTGCCCACAGGGCAGCTTGCCTACACGCGTGCGGGCAACTTTCAGGTGAGCGCGCAGGGACAGCTCGTAGATGCGAACGGCGACGCTTTGCAGCCAACCATATCGATTCCTAACAATGCGACGAGCATTACCATTGGCACGGATGGAACCGTCAGCGTTTCCCTTCCAGGCCAGCAGCAGGCGCAGCAGGTTGGCCAGATTCAGCTGGCAATGTTTGCCAACCCTGGCGGGCTCAACAGTACCGGCCAAAATCTCTTTCTGCCAACGACGGCCTCGGGCGACGCCATCCTGGGAACGCCCGGCGGCAGCGAAGGCATTGGCACTATCCAGCAAGGCACGCTCGAACAATCGAACGTGAACGTCGTGGAAGAGTTCATCGAAATGATCCTGGCACAGCGCTCCTACGAGTCGAATTCGAAAGTGGTGCAGGCCGCTGACCAGATGTTCCAGGACGTCAATTCAATGTCCCGGTAAACGGAGACCTGGTGCGTCAAATCCCGCAAAAACTTCTGCTGCTCATTGTTTGGGCGCTCGGAATCACTCCGGCCACCGTTCACGGCGCGCCGGTGCTGTCCTTGTTAAGCGACGTACGTGTGGCCGGAGATGCTGTCTATCTATCGGATTTGCTGCCGGTGCAAGCTTCCGCGGCGTTTCGTAGCATGGCGGCAAAAATTCGCCTGAGTTCCGCCCCGCCGCCCGGATCGGCCATGGTCCTTACCGCCGATAAGGTGGAGGAAATGATTCCCGGGGCAACCCGCAGAGAGGTGCTCCTTCCCTCGGAAATCGTGGTGCGGCGCCTGCCCAGGCTGCTAACGCGCGAGGAAGTGATTGCGGCAATGAACGCGGCTTTGCAATCGAATTCGTTTCCAGGAAACCCACGCGTCGATCCGGAAGCGGTACAGTTTTCGGCCGAGGTGCGCATTTCCGGCGACGATCCACATCTGCGCGTGCGGCGCGTTGATTTCGATGCGGCTCTGCAGCAGGCGCGCTTTCTCATGGTTCCCGGCGACGATCCCCGGGCACTTCCGTTTCTGGTTACGGCTCGACTGACCAGCAATCAGGGAGGTGAGGGCGCGCGGTCGAAGGATTCCGCGGGAATGCTATTGTCCTCCGCTAAAGGCGACACCGCGCAGCTACTCCAAAAGAGCAGCGATGCTTTGATCGCGTCTGGCCAGTCAGCGCGTTTGCAGGTGCTCTCCAGCAGCATGCAGATGCTTCTCGATGTGGTGGCACTCGAGCCCGGCGCCTTGCACCAGGTCATTCGCGTCAGAGTTCCAGGCAGCGGCCGCATTTTGCGCGGACAAGTAATCGCGCCGGGGCGTCTTGAAGCACGATTCTAAGGAGCAAGTTCGAATGTCACGCTTTAGCCGACGATCGTTAGGCACTCTGCTGATGCTGCTGGCCGCCGGCGCTTCTCCTAAGGGAACTCTCGGCGATCACAAATTTCTGAAGCCGAAGCCGGGCCCGGCGGATACCTCCCTGGATGATTATCTGAGCAAAGTGCGGGCGGCTGGCACGGAGACGCCTTCGACCATCGGGAGTCTGTGGGTTTCCTCCGGGCCAATGTCGAGCCTGGCTTCCGATTACAAAGCGCGCTGGCGCGGAGATCTGATCGTGGTGCGCCTCGTGGATACATTCTCTGCTGCCACAAGCGGCGAGAACAATACGTCGCGCCAGTTCGGCACGCAATCCGGGATCACCGGTCTGCTCGGTAAATTCGGCCCGAGCAACGCACTTCAAAACATGTTCAACGCCAATTCCGCCACTACGCTGGACGGCAAGGGCGCTTCCACCATGAGTTCGAATCTGCAATTGAACCTGTCGGGCCGCGTGGTCGACGTGTTGCCGAATGGTGTTCTGGTCATCGAAGCTGTCCGCGATTTCACCGTTGGCAATGACCGCCAGACGGTCACGGTGCGCGGACTGGTCCGGCCCGGGGACATCGCCACGGACAATTCCGTGCTCTCTAGCCAGGTAACTAGCGTCGAGTTGGCCATCAAGGGGAAAGGCGCGGTGGCTGACGCCAGCCGCCAGCCGAATGCGATCGTGCGATTGCTGTTGAAAGTGTTGAGCTTCTAGGAGCCGGAATCCATGCTTCGCAAGTGTGCAGTGATTTTCGCCGCGACGATCGCTCTCGCCGCCGGAGCGCGACCAGCTGCAGCTCGGGCTGCTGAAGTCGATACGCCTCACGGTTCGACGATTAAAGATCTCACCACCATCGAGGGCGTGCGCGACAACCCGCTGGTGGGATATGGAGTCGTGGTTGGACTCGCTCGCACTGGCGACAGCCAACAGACTGTCTTCTCGACGCAAACTTTGAGCAACCTCCTGCGCAACATGGGTGTGCAAGTGAATCCCACAAGTATTATGGTCAACAACGTGGCTGCCGTCTTTGTTACCGCCTCTCTCCCGCCATTTGCTCGCCCTGGGATGACGATTGACGTCACCGTTTCATCCGCGGGCGATGCTAAGAGCCTGGCTGGGGGCATGCTGTTGATGACGCCGCTGAAAGCAGCCGATGGCAACGTATACGCCGTCGCCCAGGGAGCTCTTACCCTGGGAGGATACAGTGCCGGAGCCAACGGCAACACAAAAGTGATCAATCACCTGAATGTTGGACGCATCCCCGAGGGCGGCATCGTAGAACGCGATACGGCCGTTGATTTGGCCAACCTGACTAAGCTTTCCCTCCTTTTGCGCGACCCTGATTTCGCCGCTGCGCGTGATATCGCCGCAGCCATCAATAAAGAGCTTGGACGAGACGCTGCCCGTCCGCTCGACAGCCGCCGCATCGATATCGTCGGCATCGTCGCGGGAGTAGGGGCGGTTCCGGATTTAATGGCGCGCATTGGCACTCTTCCCATCAGCGTCCATCCGGCCGCAAAGGTGGTTGTAAATGAAAGAACCGGTACGGTAGTGATGGGCGGGGCGGTCACCTTAGGCGCTTGTTCGATACTCCACGGAAACCTGGCCATAGAAGTCACCACGAAATTCGAAGTTTCACAGCCGAGTGCGTTTGCGAGGGTTGGGGAGACGGAGGTCGTGCCGCAGACGGAAGTTCAAGCCTCCGAAGCTCCGGCACAACTTATTCAGCTGAAAGAGGGCGCCACCGTGGAGGAATTAGTACGCGGCTTGCAAACTCTCGGGGCCGGCGCGCGCGATATCGTTTCCATTTTGCAAGCAATCAAAGCCGCGGGAGCTCTCGAGGCAGATTTGGAGGTTTTGTGACCATTCCGATGGACCTTCCCCCTGTGGTGACGACTTCATCGGCAACGCAGCAAACGTCACCCGTTCAAACCAAATCCGCAACTGGTTCCGATGCAGACCAGCAAAAGCTCAAGAAGGCCGCCGGCGAATTCGAGTCCATTTTGCTCGCCTCGCTCTGGAAAAGCATGAAGCACAGTTTCGGCACGGAGGATACGGACACTGGCTCGGATCCGGCTCACGGCACGTTGGACGATTGGGGTATTGAGATCATGTCTGGGGCAGTGGGCAGGGCTGGTGGTTTGGGGCTGGGTAAGCTGATTCTGGAACACTTGGGCCCGAAAGGCGCGCCAAAAAGCGAAGAAAAGGCATAAAGTGGTTCGTAACGGGCCAGCGATATCGACGCGGGATTAATGTTTTCTCATCCCAGGCCGATAGAGTCCTTTAGAGGCGTATCGCGTTGAAACCCCCGGTGCCCGCGTAAGGAGTGGCCATGAAGATCGATCCAAACTTCCTAGATCCGAGCGCTTCCCAGAACATTGGGAATACCGCGGCCAAGCCTTCTTCTTTCACGACCAAGAGCGGCAACGCTGGTGACGTTGAATCTGCCGCTTCGGATGCCGGGGACACCGTCGAACTCTCTGGCACCCTCAGCGAAGTCCAACAGCTTAAAACGCAGCTTTCCCAGGTTCCTGACGTCCGTGCGAATCGCGTGGCCGCCTTGCAGCAGCAGATTCAACAGGGCACCTATCGTCCCAGCAACCAAGCCATTGCCGGCGCGATGATGTCCGATCTGCTCGGTCCGGGCAGCACACAGTAACTTTAGCGGGCGTGGGTCGATGCCATGGGCGACATTTTGCCTTCGCGAATCGAGCCATTGGGAGACAGTCCGGAACTTCCGGCTGATGCGCGTCGAAACCAGCCGCCGAAGCCGAAGCCGGCAGCGAAGCAGGATGTTGCTGTTCCGCCCATAGAGACCGAAGAGGATGATTCCCATCAACTCGACGAACGAGCTTGAACCGGTACAATCGGAGAGCGAGCGCTTTCTGGCGCTTCTCGAAAAGCGCCTTTCGCTTTTGGAATCGCTGTCGACCGCACTCCGTACCGCGCGCGCTGATTTCATCGCATTGGACCTTGACGCTATCCACGCGCGCTTGCGCGAGCAGGAGCGGTTCTGCGCTCAGATCCGCGCTCTCGATGGTGACATCACCCAAGCGCAGCTCCGGTGCGCGAAACTCGCCGGCTTGCCTGCGGCCACGAACGAAATTTGCTGGCCGGCCGCGGCTCAGGTGAATCCGGCGCTTTCAAACAGGATTAAGGACACCATGCGCCGGGTAGCCTCCGCTCAGGCGCAACTGAAGCGCGTCAATGACGCTCATCAGTGTCTGCTGCGGAAATCTCGTAGAAATATGCAGGCATTAGTGAATTTGTTCCAGGCTTACGCGCCTGGATATTCCGTAGAGGCCACCCGCGGTACCGGCACTCTTTGCGAGGAGAGAGTCTGAACCGTGGGAACACTCAGTTCCAGCCTGAATATCGCGGTGCAGGCCATGGAGACCGATCAGGCCGCACTCAGCGTAACTAGCAATAACATTGCGAACGCGAATACCCCGGGCTATTCGCGGCAGACTGTCGACTTAGCCGAGGTCGCGCCCGTTGACTACGGTGGGCTGCTCATCGGCGATGGCGTGCAGCTCCAGAAAGTTGTTAGCCAGCAGAGCAGTTTGCTGCAAACTCAGCTCGATCAGGAGACCCAGCAACAGAGTCAATACAATGCTTTTCTCGGCTCCATGCAGCAGGTGCAGACACTATTTAATGAAACCAGCGGCACCGGTTTGCAATCTTCCATCACCGGCCTTTTTAATAGCATCCAGCAGCTTTCTACGAATCCGTCCAGCACTAGTCTTCGCGCCGGCGTTCTGACGGCCGCCCAAAATCTGGCGCAGAATTTTCAAAGCACCGCTTCGAGCCTGGTATCGATCCAACGAAGCGCCGATCTCTCCGTTAGCCAGTCTGTGAGCCAGGTCAATTCGCTCACGGCCCAGATTGCCCAGTTGAACGGAGAAGTTAGCCAAGCCACCAGCACCGGACAAAATCCCGGCACCTTTATCGATCAGCGGGATCAACTCATCAACCAGCTCTCCGGTTTGATCGATGTTTCCGAGATCAACGCCGGCAACAACAGCCTCACCCTCACGACCACCGGCGGTGCAAACTTGGTGGTTGGTAACCAGAGCTTCAATCTCACCGCTAAAGCGAATTCCACCACAGGGTTTCAGGATGTCTACTCCCAGGGCGCGGACATCACCTCAACCATCACCGGCGGATCCTTGGGCGGCACGATTCAGGCCCGCGATTCCGCAATTCCTTCGGTTCTTTCATCACTCGACTCACTCGCCGCGAATCTGGAAAATTCGCTGAACACCGTCAACCAGGCCGGCACCGACCTCAACGGTAATCAAGGCGGAAATCTCTTTGTTCCGCCGCCAGCGGATGGTCAGGGCGCGGCGTCGCAGATGACGGTCGCCATTACTGACCCGGCGAAAATCGCCGCGAGCCTCGACGGCAGTACCGGTGATAACTCGAACCTCACCGCCATGCTCAATGTACAAACCCAGGCCATCGTGCAGGGGCAAACGCCTCTGGATGCTTACTCGACGCTGATCTTCAATATCGGCAATCAAGTTTCCACGGCTCAGTCCGAAGCGCAGAGTTCGCAGGCGCTCACTCAACAGATTCAGAACCAGATCGGCAGTATCTCCGGTGTCTCCATTAACGAAGAAGCCGCCAACCTGATTCAGTTTCAGCAGGCCTATCAGGCCGCTGCGCAGGTGGCTTCGGTGATCAACAGTCTCACCACCACGGCAATCAATCTCGGACACTCATCTGGAGCCACAGGCTAATGGGTCGCGTAAATCCAAACATTCTGCCGGACCTGCTCTCCTCCATCGAGCAATCGCAGCAAAACCAGCAGACCGCCATCCAGCAGCTCGCTACCGGACGCAGTATCAACAGCCTTTCGGACAACCCTGCTGCTGCGTCGGCGCTTGTGGCCAACAACGCGCAGTCGAGCGCAGTCGATCAATTTCTCAGCAATGTTAGCGATGCGCAAAGCAAGTTGCAGACGTCCGATTCGGCCCTCAACAATGCCGTGCAAGTGCTGACTACAGCCATTACCGTTGGCACTGAAGGCGCCAATGGCACGCTATCCACTTCCGACCGGCAGGCGCTGGCTCAACAGGTTCAAGGATTGCAGCAGCAGATGCTCGGTTTGGCCAATACTTCCTATCAGGGCGTTTATGTGTTTGCCGGAACCAACGTCACTTCTCCACCTTTCGTACAGGATCAATCTTCTGCGTCTGGCGTTCAGTATCAAGGAAATTCCGGCGTCACCAGCGTGCAAGTCGGCGAAGGTCAGTCGGTGCAGACGAACATTGCCGGCTCGCAGTTATTTCTCAACTCATCTGGAAATGTTTTTCAGGCGTTAAACGATCTTTCCAATGCGCTGACCTCCGGCACTGGTATCGATGCCGCCAATACCGAAGTCCAGCAGGCTTTCTCGCAATTGAGCACGCAGCGTGTGTACTATGGCAACGCTCTGAGCCAGTTGCAAAGCTCCCAGAATTTTCTGAATCAGGAGCAGGTAAATCTCAGCACGCAGCAAAATCAGCTCGCAGGCGCCGATCTGACTTCCGTGGTCGCCAATGCCTCTCAATCGCAGGTGAACCTCGAAGCGGCATTGACCGCTACTAGCCAGATTCTCAGCCTCCCGAATTTGCTCACCTATCTGAAATAAGTCGCTGCCGCCGGGCACATCTTCGGTTACTCCTATTGTGCGTTAGTCGCTTCTAACAATTTTCTGGCAGCGGGCGTGCTCCCGCACCTCCTTGGATTTCTGCCCATTCGGGTAAACAAGACCACATCGAGGTTCGCATGCAGCAGACGATTGCCGAAAAGAACGAAGTCGCGACAGAAGGTGCCGGCACTGCCGCGGATTTGGAAAAGCTGACTCTGTCGGTCGGCGAGAATGCGCGCCTTCAGGCGCAACTGCATGGCTTGTTCGCCACGCGCTTGACTGAGTTCCGCGGCGAATTGCAATCGGTGCGCGAATCTCTCCGGGCGTTGGACTCCCGTTCCCGGCAACAGCCGCCCGAACCGGCCCTCGCGCAGCGGACAACTGTTCCTGTCGGCAATGACCTGCTGCTCACAAAGGTTCTCGGCCGTTTCCTGATGTATCTCGAAGCCTCGGACATGAGCGTGACGCCGAGTCTGGCCGCCGATGGAATCTGGGAAAAGCCCATTACAGAAGCCTTCACCGCGCGTTTGAAGCCGGGTCTCACCGTTGTTGATGTCGGCGCGAATTACGGCTATTACTCCCTGCTCGCTGGCAGTCATGTTGGCTGGGATGGCCGTTCCATGAGCCGCGGCCGAGTCTACGCATTCGAACCGAATCCTCGTACATTTGAGATCTTGGCCAGGAACATTCAGGTCAATGGACTTTCCTCGGTCGTCAAAGCTTTCCCCTACGCCGCGCTGGATGAACGGAAGAAGGTGGCGCTGCATACGCCAGATCGATTTGCCGGCGATGCCAGCGTCATGTCTCTCGCGCGAAAAGCCGATGCCCATCGCGTGCCGGTCAGCCAGAATCAGATTGAAGCCCTGCCCATCGATGAACTCGTTCAGGAGCGCGTCGACTTGATGAAAATCGACGCCGAAGGCGCCGAACCGCTCGTTTTCCGCGGTATGCGCAAGCTCTTGGATCGCAGCCCGGAGCTTACGATCTTCATGGAATTTTTCGCTTCGATGATCGAGCAGACCCTTGCTCCGCGGGAGTTCCTCCGCGAAATTCGCGAGGCTGGGTTCGCCTTACAATGGTTTACTCCGTGGGGAACATTGGAAAAGTTTGAAGAAGACAAAGCGCTGGAATACCCGCGTTTCGACCTGCTTCTCGAGCGCAAACCTCTGGCTGCTTCGCGCCCGATTGTTCGCGCAAGCTTTTCAGAAACGTCGGCTCCGTCAAATGGTTCTGGGACGCGGCAATGGCCATCCGTCTCGCCGGCTGCTCCCGTCACTCAGGCCGCGGCGACACCGCAAGGTTTCGTGCCCAATCGCTTTGGAGTCGTTCACGGCGCACCCGTCTGGATGACCATGTCCGAACGCGTGCTTCTCTACGGGCTCATCGCCGGATTGCGCCCGCGCCGGTGCCTGGAAATTGGCACCTTTAAGGGCGGTTCCGCTCTGATCATCACCGCCGCACTCGACGACCTCGGCGACGGCAGACTGGCCTGCGTTGATCCTGAACCAAAAGTGCTTCCCGAACACTGGGCTACCATTGCGCATCGCGCAACTCTATTTGCCGCGACATCGCCAGCTATTCTTCCGGAAGCCTCGCGCACGGTTGGCGGCAAATTCGACTTTGCGCTGATCGATGGCGATCACTCGACCGAAGGAGTGATGCGCGACATCGAAGGCACTCTTCCTTTGCTGGAAGATCATGCCTATCTGTTGTTTCATGATGCCCACAATGCCGAAACCGCCGAAGGCATTGACCGCGCCGTGCGCAATCCCAAAAACGGCCTGATTGACGCAGGCATACTCTCTACCGAAAAAACTCCCGATGCTGTGCCCGGCGTTTTTTGGGGCGGCCTCCGGCTGCTGCGCTTTACGCGACCTGCTTAAGCTTCACGCAAGAGTGAGTGCCCTGCGCGGCATCCTGAGGTTGTTCTCTGCCAATTCTGGGGAATGTTACGGGCGGGCCGCGGACTGAATTTATTGAAGCGGTTCAGCCCTGCAACACGAGCTCACGCGATTCCACACCGCTCTTAGCAAGGATCTCGCAGTAGAAATCGAGCGTCCGCTCCACGAATATCTCGCGCGTATAGTTTGCAAGGTAACGCTCCCGCCCAGCCCTACCCATAGCTTCGCGCTTCGTGGCGTCGCTTAACAGCGCGTCCAGCGCGGATTGCAAACTCGCTGCGTCGCCTGGCTCGGCCAACAAACCAGTTACGCCGTCATCGATAACTTCCTGCATTCCGCCGATGCGGCATCCCACCGCGGGTTTTCCGAACATCATCGCTTCGACAAACACGAGCCCGAACGATTCGTATCGGGAGGGCGACACAAAAATATCGCACTGCGCCAGGTAGCTTTCGAGGTCGCTGTCAGAAATGGCGCCGGGAAAGAGAACGCGGTCGCGGAACGGTGCGCGAGCGTGCGTCGCTCGAAATTCATCCGCAAAGCTGTTTCCGCTTGCCCGCTTACGGTCCTCGCCCACCAAAACAAATCGCGCCAGAGGATATTTCCGGCAGAGCTCCGGAATCACTTGAATCAGCAGGTCAATGCCTTTGCGTCCTTCGAACCGGCCTGCAAACAGCACGTCGATGAAACGGCTCTTTTTCGCCACTTTCCTGCCGATCGAACGATCCTCCATGCCCAGCGGGAACACCCGCAATTTGTCCGTCGGAAATTCGACGCCGTAGTATTTGCGCATGGTATCGACGATGGCGTAGCTGATCGCCCGCACCGCCGTCGAGCGCTGCATCAGCAGAGTCTCAGCCGCGTAATATTCTTCGTAACGCTTCTGTCCCTCGACGCTTCGGTCCACCAGTTCGGGATTCGTCTCGACCACCATCTTCATCGGTGTTTCAAGATTCGTAATTACACGGAACTCACCGTCCACAGCGGTCGCTAGCCCCTCTACGTCCCAGATCGGACCTTCCACAATGTCAATCGCATGCATCGAGTGAATCCGCCGCAGTTCCCGCAGCAGTCTCGCCGAGCACTGCCATGCTTCGCGGGGGACCACCACCCCTGGCGGGGCCCCAGGCTCATCCTGATCTATGGCGAGCCGGTGAACCCACACACCTTCTTCGAAGTCCACCGTGTTGAAGCTCGTTGTGCTCCGCGCCAGCACGTGGACGTTGTGCCCGCGCGCCGCGAGCCCGCAGGCAATATCGTAGGTAAGCCGCCCAATTCCGCCGACCACCCCTGGCGGATACTGCTGGCTCAAATAGCAGATCGTCAGCTTTTTTTCTTTCGGTAGCAGCACCGGGTAGGCTTTGAATTTCCCCGCCTGTTCTGGGTCGAGCACATCCACCGCTGTGGCTCCGCGCATTTCCCGTGCTATATCGCTGTCTATCAAACGCCGTTCACGATGAAGTCCCCGCCAGAGCCCCTCGCGCATCGCGACATCGGCATCCCGATGAAACTGTTCCAGCACCTCCGGCTTGGCGTTGCCCTGTTGAATATGGTGCCGGATGCCCGCTTCCGATTCGTCCGTGGCGCGCTTCCATTCATCAATGAGCGCGCGGTAGGGAAGATTGTCGAGATTGTTCTTCAGGGAGAAGTAGATCTTGTTCTTGATGATGGGCCGCAATTGCGTCACCACGCGGTTCGCCTGGCGTATGTGGCTTGGCAGAAAACGGTGATACACGAGGGAATTGGAAAGCTGCCGCAGCAAGTAACCCGCGTCGACCAGCCGCAGGCACAGATCGGTCTCGTCAAGGTAGTAGTCGTATTCCTCGTCGAACCCGCCTACTTCGAGCAGTGCGCTGCGCCGGAATATCGCGTTCGTTCCCTGCAAATAGGGATAGATCGAGCTCCCCGGATAGCAGAACTCCTCATCCATCGGCTTCGCGATGTTGAAAATTCCGCGCCCCAGCCGGTCGGCAAACGAATAGCGGTACTGCAGCCGGTAGCCGGTGTGGTCGTAAACAAAGCCGCCAACCCCAGCGATTTCGTCCCGGTCAAACGCTGCCACCGCATCCGCGAGCCAGTTTTCGTCAGGCACTCCGTCATCATCAATGAACGCGACCAGGTCGCCGGCGGCCATCGCAATTCCCACGTTTCGTGAAACCGATAGGTTTCGCTCGTTGCACGTGCCCACTCGCAACGAATCACGCTGAGATTCAAGCAGTGGGGAAGTGCCGTCTGTGGAAGGCCCATTTACAACGATCACTTCGAAGTGCGGATGGTTTTGGCGCCTGAGAGCAGTAAGAGTGGTAGCAAGACTGGCGCACCGGTTGAAGGTGTTGATCACCACCGATACGCTTGAAGGTGGAGAAAAAGCTCCGTCGCAATTGCTCGCATCGGAATGAGGTGCCCGCTCTGCTCTCTGGTTATCGGGATTCATCTCAGATGAACCGTTCACGTGAGCTGGGGCGATTAGCCGCGAGACGACGAGGGCTCAGGCTGATTTTCCAGCGCCCGCAATCGGGAATCGAAGCTGTCGAGCCGTTTCTTGAGCGCGGATTCGCCGCGCTTCAACTCACGCAAGGCTTGCGGCAGAGATTCACTGTGTACCTTCAGGGCGGTCAATTGTGGCCGCACTTCGGTGGCGTTCACTTCCGCCTCCGCGACGCGTTGCTGAAGAGCCACCACCGCCCGGGCCAGCGAAATCAGATCGTTCCGCAAATTCTGAAGTTCGGACACCGCGATCGACGCATTGCCCGTCGGTGGAAGGGTGGCATTAGCGCTCAAGGTTAGAAACTCCTAACGTTTCAGCTCGCATTGGGCGGGGAAACGCCCGCAGTACGCGCTAGCTTCCCCTTATAGAAAGCAAACGACGCTCCAAAGTGGAACATCGCTTCGATAACGTCATTTGATTGGCAACCTGAGCTGCTTCAGCCGCTGAAATCTCGACAACATGCCTGAAACAGAACCCCGAGTTGTTCGGCTTTGGTACAACTTGTGCATCAGCAGACCTCCGTGACGACCCTGTCGAGCGCCTATTTGGGTTCCGATCCGCCGAGGGTTGAATCCCGCCCAAAAGGTGTGGTGCTGCAAGGTAGTGTGAACGCCTATTCGGCAACGGCGCAGCAGCTTTGCTCCCTAGCTCTGGGCCTGGGTAACCGTGGCATTCCGATACACCTCGCGTTGCAAGACGCCTTGGAAGCCATGCAAGCGCCGCTTGCCGCATCAGCGCGCATCGAACTCGAAAAATTGACGCATCAGAAGCTGAACGTTCCGGAGAGCGTGCTTTACTACGGTTCCGTTCCGACGAGCTGGAATCTTGACTATTACGGGAGCTGCCGCGTGGGCCGCGCCGCATTTTGGTCAGACCGCATCCCGCATGCATGGGTTGAACCATGCAATGCGCTCGATGAGATCTGGGTGCCGAGCGAGTTCCACCGCGAAGCATTCGTTGCTTCCGGAGTGGCTGTTGGGAAGATGCGCGAGGTTCCCATAGGCGTGGACGCTAATCTCTTTCGGCCGGGATTGCCGCCGCTGTCGATTCCGGGACGCAGAAAATTCAACTTTCTTGCGGTGACGGATGTTCACGACCGCAAAGCAACGGAACTATTGTTGACCGCATTCCTGCGCGAGTTTCACGCGGACGATGACGTATCTCTGACCCTGAAAACGCCGCGCCGCGCGGAAAGCCAAACTCATCTCGCTGCCGAACTCGCTTTCTTCATCGAAAAGTCGCTCGGTCTCGACTTGGGAAAAAGTGCGGACGTGATCCTGCTGGAAGAGAATTTGCCCCGGCATCAAATGCCGCACCTGTATGCCGCGGCCGATGCCTTCATTTTGCCGACACGCGGCGAATCTTACGGGATGGTTCTGCTTGAAGCGCTCGCCTGCGAAGTCCCGGTGATCACCACCCGCAGGGGAGCGGCGCTTGAATATCTCAACGACGACAACAGCTACCTGATCGATCTGGAAGGGCTCGCACCGGTTTCATTCGCCGACGAGTTTCTTCCGGGGCATCGCTGGGCGAATCCTTCCCTCGATCACACGCAGCGACTGATGCGGGGCGCGTTCAGCAATATCGAGGAAGCGAAAGGAAGGGCGCGCAAGGGACGCGAGCAAATCGCGATAACGTGCGACTGGAGTGTTGTACTGCCTCGCTGGGAAAGCGAATTCCGGCGGTTGCTCGGATGAGAATGTACAAGCGTCCACAAGCAGTCGATTGTTGCCGCCGCCTCAAAGCGAAAGAATAGATCGATGTCGCTGACCATCATCACCGCAAACGGCGCTGTGTTTCATTCGTTCCGGCGCTCCCCACATCTGGCGCTTGAAACCGACGCCGCTTCACCGGACGCGGTTCCTGCGGGAATTCGCCTGGCGGCCGATGCGACGATCCCCGGCAGCCTTGCCGGCTTCCCATCTGGAAAAATTCCCAAGGGAGCGGATGGAATGGTGACCTGGCTCGCGGGTGACCAGTTTCTCTCCGGTTCGCCTGCTTCCATTCGTCACGATGTCCGATTTGCGCGGCGCACCTTCGTCCCCTGGCATTTACCGGGCCTTCCGCAAATTCCTCTTCTCGCGATTCAGCCGCGCTGGACCGCCGGAAAGAATCCGTCCGATTACTGGAATTTCTCTGTTCGCATCGCCGGCAATGGTGCCGCTTCGCCGCAATTACAGGAAGCCCTCGAAATCAGCCGTGAGCCTTGGGCTCGCTTATCGCTTGCGCTTCTCGCGGCACAAACGTCTGCGGGCAGCGGCGTGGAGCCGCTGCTGAAGATGTGGGAGTCTCGCGGAACAATCTCCGCTCTTCTGGCGTCGCTCGCGCTTCGAAATTTGGTTGTTCTCTGCTTTCGGCAGAACGACACTACGCAGGCGGAAAAACTGCTGGACGCAGGACTGCAGACCTTTCCGGGCCATGCCGAACTCGCTTATATAGCGGCTCTGTGGAACTACCAGCAGAACCGCGCTTCTCGCGCGATCGCTCTTCTCGAGAAAACCAAAACGGGGGACCACGGGTTTCTCGGCGCAGGTGGTGAAAGCTCGTATCGCTCCGATTGGCTTATGGGGTTGATCGCGCTCCGCATCGGCAACGAGCGCATGGCTTTCGACCATTTTGTCCGCGCCATGAGCCATCGTCCTTTGTTCACGCCTGCGGTCGAAGAACTGTTACGCCGCCGCTGGCCCCCGCAATTGATCGCCGCGCACCAGGCTGAATTGGCACGTGCCGCTCTCTATCCGAATTTGCGCGAGAAAATCTGCGAGTTTTTTATCGAGCATCGAAGCTTCGCGGCGGCCGAAGGACTTCTCCAAGTATCTTCCTTTCCGCTCGAGATCACCGAGCGGCTGCAGGAGCGCCTGCGCGCTGCTCTCGCGCCCTATCGTGCGCAAGGCGCATCGAAGACCGGAAAGTCCGGCCTCCTTCTCGCCGGAACTTTTTTCGAGCACACCAGCCTCGCCCGCATCAATCGCGAGATCGGAGCCAGCCTTCTAACAGATTCTCATCTCCAATTGAGTGTGGAACCCGCCGCGCGCTCAACATGTTTTCCGGAAATGTTCCCGTACGGCAAGGAATTGCACGCCGCGCTGTTGGCTCCGCTGCAACGACTCGATCTGACCATTCGCCATCAATGGCCGCCCGATTTTCGCCGCCCCGCCGCTGGAAAGCTCGCTGTGATCCTGCCCTGGGAATATGGCTCCGTTCCGCGCGTTTGGGTGCGCGCCATTGAAGAGAATGTCGATGAACTTTGGGTGCCGTCCGAATTTGTGCGAGACGTGCTGCGGCGGGCGGCCGTGAACAGCACGAACATCGAAGTGATTCCCAACGGATTCGATCCCGCAATCTTCACGCCGCAAGGTCCGACCTCACGCCCACTTGGATGCCGGCGGTTCGCATTTCTGTTTGTCGGTGGCGCGATTCGCCGCAAAGGAATCGACATTTTGCTCGAAGCTTATCGCGCGGCATTCGAATCAGGAGAGGACGTGACGCTGGTCTTGCACTTGTCCGGCCTGGCAGGCTCCTATCAGCACAATTCTCTGGTCGCATCGGTGCAGGCCATGGCTGCGGATTCAACCGCGCCCCACGTGCAGCTTCTAACTGACACGCTCGACGACAAAACAATGGCGAGTCTTTATCGTGGCTGCGACGCGCTTGTCCTCCCTTATCGTGGCGAGGGATTCGGACTTCCTTTGCTGGAAGCGCAAGCCTGCGGCAAGCCGGTGATCACCACAGCACAAGGTCCGGCACGCGAGTTCTGCAGCGACAAGTCGGCCTATTTTATTTCCGCCCGTGAAGTGGCCGTTCCAGACGAGCCTCCTCCACTCGGACCGATGGCCGGTAAATTCACGTGGTTTGAACCTGATGCAAGCGAACTCATTCAAACGCTGCGCCACGTCTACAACAATTCAGGCGAAGCCGCTGAGAAGGGGCGTGCCGCCGCCCAATCCGTGAGAAAGAAGTATGCGTGGAAAGAAATCGCAGGAATGTATCACAAGCGAATTCAGGCACTGGTGGAAACGGAAGCAGCGCCCGCTCTCAATGACGCGCCGAAGGTCTTAATTCACTGACGCCGTTTCAGCCACACGAGGCGCTGCAGCGTTGCGTTCGCGCCACAGTCGCTGCGCGCACTCAATCGCGCGCCTGAATCCTTCCCGGAACTTCGCACCAGAAAACTTTTCGGCCACCAGTCTTTGCGCCGCCCTGCCCATGCGCCCCGCAAGCTCCCGGTCATCAAGCAGCCGCCGCGCGTATGCGCGAAGCTCGGCAGGATCGTTCGAGAGAAATCCGCTCACGCCGTGCTCTATTGGCGAAGTCGGGTGCCGGTTACTCAGCACAGGTAGTCCTGCTGCCATCGCCTCCAGCATCGCCATGTTGTAGCCATCTTCCATCTCCGGGTCAGCGGTGTGAATGTAAAACCGATGTTGCCGGAATATCTCTTTCAAATCGGCCCAATCCGCGGCAGGCGCCACGCCTTCCCATCCCGGATTGCGCCCCACGAGTGTTACCGGCATCCCGGCGAATGCTTCCATATGAAAATTCCAGAGCAGCGTGTAGGGACGCCGCGCCACGTGGTTGGCGACGCGCAATCCTTTCGCGAGATCGCCACACCAGGGTAGATAATCCTCGGCGTCCGCCGAACTCGGCACAACATCGTTTGCGCAGCGCCACGATCGCGCCTTCAGCTCCGAAACCGCCACCGTGCGTGTGCCCGTCAGCCGCACGAACTGACCTACCGCCTCGCGAAACTGATGCCGTGGCACGGAAAGCGCCTGTTCGCGTGCCGCTCCCTCGATCGTCTCGTGGAGCATCAGAATGCGCGGTGCATTCAACGCTCGTGCGTCCAGCAAATCCGTCAGATTGTGCGCGATGATGCAAGCGTACGACTCGCGATTTTGCAGAACTTCATCCCAGCGCAGTAGGCGTGCCTCGGGCGGTACAGGGCGCATGTTCTGGTCCCATCCCGATGTTTCGCGCCCCCGCAAATCCACGATGATATCCAGGGGACACTGCAACAGTCGCAGTTGGTAGATCCAGGCTTCGTGGCAGTTAAAAACCAGAAGACGATCGTTCATAGGTGGCGGATTCAAGCGGGAGGGAAGATTCGGCTGCGTTCTGGTTCGCCTGCGTGTGAGCCCATGCAGAACTCCACATGCGCACACTTTCCAAATGCGCGCGCTGTGCTTCCACGCCGGCGCAGCGCGCCAGCAGAACGACGCGTACGCGGTCCAATGCAACCTGTGTCGCTTCCAGATTCATCGCATAGTCCCGCAGCTCGTTCGAAATGTTTGGATCACTCTTGCGGATTCGCTTGGCTTCGTCGATCAATGGCTTCATCTTGCTGACCGGTTCCTGCGCAGACCGCAAGTCTTCAACGGTGAAGTTCCGTCGTCCGGCGATTGCATCTTCCGCGCTATTTAGAAGCGCTCGCAATCGCTTATTTGCGTCCCGCACGCTTGTGAGAATGGTCTCTTTCATTTAGCCGTTCCAGCTTGCTCGGAGGCCGTCGTTATCAACGGATGCGGAGGTGTAAGTTGCCATGGGCGCCTTCACCTCGGCCCGAATGCCAGATCCGAGCTCCTGTTCCGCCTGCTGCCAGGCTTGGCGCACCGGCATATAAAGACTGATAAGCTTTTCGAGCCCTTCGGCTCTGGCGCGCACGTTTTCTTCAATAATCATGGCCCGGGTGACTCGATAAAAACCCTTCAGGTGTTTTGCCACTTCACCCCCACGATCATGATCGAGCACGCTTTCCAGTTCCGCGATGATCAGCAGAGTATGATTCAATGCTGAAACGCGCTCCTGCACGTTTCCGGACTGCACGGCCGCAAGCGCGCGCCGGAAATCCTCCAGGATTGCATCGTAGAGTTTCACCACCATGCCTACTGGGTGGCGTCCCTGCGTGCTGGTTTGGCGATATTGCGCGGCGATCTGATCGTAGTTCATGCGTCCCTTATCCGTTCGAGAGGCCTGCCAGTTGCGCCGTCATTTCGCTTTGAAGGTTCGGCATTTCTTCCAGCGTCGTCTGCATTTGCGCGTACTCGCTGGTGAGAGCCTGTGTCTGGGTTGCCAGCAGCGTCTGCATCGAGCTGATCTGCTGCCCAAGATCCTGGTTGCTTTGCGACATCCCTTGAAGGTCGAGAGCGATCGTGCCTTGCGTCGGGTCCGTGATCTGCGTCAGCGTGTTGTTCAGAAACTGTCCCACGCCTGAAGCGCCTTGCAGCAAATTTTGTACCGCCGCGTAGTTGCTGCTCAGGGCGTTCTGCAAAGTCCCGGAATCGACGGAAAGCGTCCCATCGGTGTTCATATTCACGCCGATGCTCGCCAGGTTTACCAAGCCGCTGTTTCCACCAATCGAATATGTCACTGCGGAAAGCAGCTGGTTCTGAATATCGCGAAGATTGCTGTCGGTCTCAAGGACGCCGCCGCCGCTTCCATCCGAGGAAACATTGAATTGCGCGTTGATGTCGCCAACTACCTTGTTCCAGGCGGAGACAAAATTATTCACGGCTGTCGCCGCTTGGCTTCCATCCGGAGACAAAGTGAGGCTCACGGTCTGTCCCGCCGAGGCGCCTGTCAAATTGATGGTTGTGCCGGGAATTACCCCCGAAACGGAATTGGTCGCCGAACTTATCGGAACACCATCCACGGTAAGCGACGCATTCGCGCCGCTTGCGGCTTGTGTAAACGCGAGATCGGTACTGTTGTTCGTTATGGTGAAGTTGCCGGCAGAGCCCGTCGTATTGCTCACCAAAGCCAGCCGGTATCCCGTCGCATCGGAAATCACGCTGGCCGTTACACCGATATTTTGCGCGTTGATAGCGGAGGCCAAACTGTTCAAGGTGCCGTTTGCATTCGTCAGCGTGATCGTTACCGGGGCGTTCGAGCCAACGTTGAGGGTGAAATTGCCTGCCCCAAGAAGTGTGTCCGCGGAACTCCAGGACTCGGTGTAGTAAGAAGCGGTGGTTGCAAGCGAGTTCACGACAACGGAGTGCGTGCCTGGGGTTGCGCTCGAATCGGCCGTCGCGCTCAGCACGTTGCTATTCGAAGAGGTCGCCGTGACGGCGCTGACCCCCCCGGTAGGGCTGGTGAGAGATTGAACGGCAGTGGCCAGCACGCTCACGTCCGTGCTGAAGCTCTGCATGGCCGACGATTGGGACTGCACTTGGGCTTGTTCCTGTTGCAACTGCGTTAGCGGCGCTTGCGCGGCGGCAATGGCGCTATTGAGCAGCGATTGCACGTCTATGGTATTGCTGCCCGCTGGCAGCAGCACGTTTCCATAATTGTTGATCGTTCCGCTGCTGATCGATCCCATGGTCCTTTTCCGAATTGCCAGATTTACTCTGAGCGCTAACGGGCGGAGTCCTCCCGGACTCCGCCCGCCCACGTTTCGAGTTGTAACTCAGGCTGCTTTTATTGCAGCAGCTTGAGGATGCTTTGCTCCTGCGAATTGGCTTGCGCCAGCGCAGCCATACCGGTCTGACTTAAGACCGACTGTCTCGACAAGTTCGAGATAGTCGACGGTATGTCCGCGGCCATGATGTTGTTTTCCGCCGCGGTCAGGTTCTGCACCTGCGTGGTCATAACCGCCGAAGCGTCCTGCAGTCGCGTTACCGATGCGCCGATGGTGCCGCGGTCGTTGGCAACCGTCTGGATGGCCGTATCGATCGCCGTCAACGCCGTCTGCGCTGTGGTGCCGTCAGTTCCGGAGATCGCTGTGCCGTTCAGGCCGAGAACCGTGGCTGAGAGCACGCCAACCGACGAGGTAATCGTGCTGTTCGAATTGGCGTCGGTTAGGAAGATGGACGTGGTCGCGGCCGAGAACACCGATGTTCCGTTGTAGCTGGTCGAGCTGCCAATTCGGTTGATTTCGTTCAGGATCTGCTGATATTCGGAGTTCAGCGAATCGCGCTGTGCGCTGCTCACCGTGCCGCTCGACGCTTCCGTCGCGATGGTCACCGCGGTATTCAGCAATGACGTCACCTGGGAGAGAGCGCCGTCAGCCACCTGCAACGAGCCCACGCCATCGTTAGCATTCTGAATGGACTGGTTAAGCGCGGCGATGTTGGCCGAAAGTCCGTTGGCAATAGCAAGGCCGGCGGGATCATCCGAACCTGAGTTGATGCGCTGCCCGGTGGCCAACTGCTGCAGAGTGGTATTCATATCCATCTGCGTTGTGCCCAATGCTGATTCCGCCTGCAGGGCCGGGATATTGTTAAGAATTCCTATAGACATTTCAGAGAGGCTCCTTTTCGTAGTTTGTGAGTCCCGTCTTCGCGGCTAAGACCGTTTGGCTGGGAGTTTGTCTCCACCGCCCCGACGGTTGTGTCTCGCCTACGGGAACTTCTCGCGTTCACGTACTACTTCGGCACTCCCAGTTTGAAACTTTAATCCTGGAACGACCCAACCGTTCCTTTGCGGAGCATTGTCACTAGTTGGTTAACGCTTCTCTCGTCCCGTTCCCGAATCTCCGCAAATGCCTGTTCTAAAAGGACATTGTCGCGGTGTATTTGCATGCCGACGTGCAGCACAGCAATAGCCCGGGCCAGATTTCTGCTTTGGTTCCAAAGGCTTGCCGCTCGCAGAAAATCCTCAGCGGTTGTTCCCGAAACGCAACGGAGCTTATCTTCTGCCGCGTTTGCCGCTTCTGGGACACGGTCCAGCCATACTAGAAGCTGGATCAGGCGATCGTGAACCTCGCCAAGTTTTGGTCGTTTTTGGATTGCGCTCTTTACCAATTTAATACTCTCGTCAGCTTTATCCAGACGCCCTAGCGCAAGTCCCAGTTTGCTTTCAATGGCAGCGGATTCGGGCGAGCGTTCAAGGGCTTTGCGGTAGGCCCGGATAGCAGGGGCAAACTCACCTAGGTTGTAGAGAGCGTCGCCCATTAACTCCGCCACTGCCGCCGTGCGATGCCCGCACTGCTCCGCTTTTTGAAAAAGGGAAACAGCCTTACCTGGCACGTTCAAACGGAGCTGGGTTACTCCGGCGAAGAACCAGGCCACACCAAATCGAGGATTCAGCACAAAGGCTTTTTCAAAGCAGCCCATTGCTTCGGGCAGGTTTCCGAAGTTGTCGAGTTCCACTAGGCCCAACTCCAGATACGCTTGGGCGTTACCCGGCTGCTCGGCAACTTTTTGCTTCCCTAATTGGTGATAGAAAATGTTCTTGCTTATGCGGGTCTGCTCATCCGCGGTCATACCCAGGTGGTGAATTAGAAAGGAAGCTCGCCCAAGACGTAATCCCAAAGCCTGCACGCTGGGGCCAACGCTCTCATGTACGCGCCCGACGAAGTAGATATCCGGTGAGCGCTTAAACAGCCGCACATTCTCATGATCCACAAAGGCAGGATATAGCCGCGCTTCCGGTAGCCGGAAATCATTCGGCTGTGCCGGCCGATCCCAGATGCGATCCTCCAGGCTCAGCATATAGTTGCGGATTGAGACTTGATACGCGGCGGCAGAACACGAAATCAGCTTTGAAATCTCGGGTTTGGCCGCCGGGTCCAGCCTTTCATCGGCATCCAGGCTTAGAATCCATTCACCGCGAATACCTTCCAGCGCCAGATTCCGGGCTGCGGCGAAATCGTTCTGCCACGGTATGTCGAAAACCCGTGCCCCGAACTCCCGTGCGATATCCGGTGTGCCATCGGTCGAGCCGGTATCTGCAACCACAATCTCTTGAACCACATCGCGCACGCTTTCCAGGCATCCGCGAAGCATTTTCGCTTCGTTCTTCACAATCATGGAGAGCGCCACTTGCGGCATCAGTTTGTGTTTCCTCCGCGAAAAGTTTTGAAACGGATAAGCCAACGAGGTTTTTCTGCCTCGCTCTTGGGCAAAACTTGCACTATTTCAGCCACTTAGGTCCGGTTCCAGGACCCCGCCAGGCAGCTTGATGCAAGCGCCAATCCAGGAGGTGTCTCGTTTTGAGACAGCGTGCCAGAATCACTTCTAAAAATCTTCGCGAATTCCTTATTTGGCACTGAACTTTCAACCCTTTTGTGCCGATAAGAAACAAGAGACGCCTCTCCGCCCAGCCCGGAGGCGTGTCTCCACGGGGGTACCAGCATGATTCAGCTCACTCGGCTGAACAATCAGCCATTGATCGTGAATTCCGACCTGATCAAGCTGATCGAAAACACCCCCGATACGGTCCTCACCCTGGTCACCGGCGAAAAGATCGTGGTACTCGAATCGAGCAAACAGGTGGTCGACAAAATCGTGGAATTTCGCAGGCGCGTCCTTACTGACCTTTCCGTCCAGGATGTTTCTTCCAGTTCCCAGACCGGCAGGCTGACGCGACAACTTTTTCCAGTTGAAAAGAGCTAAGGGACGGCATGGACAAGGCTAGCTTTGGTGGCGTAATCCTGGCGTTAGGCGGAATTCTTCTCGGGTTGACGCTCGAGGGCGGCAAAGTCGGGCAAATCATGCAGCCCACCGCGGCCATGATCGTATTTGGCGGCACCATCGGCGCGGTGATGATCAATTTTCCCCTTCCGGTCGTGCTTCACGCCTTCGGCAAGGTGGGAACGGTCTTCTTCGACAAGAGCAAGGATCCTCATCTGCAAATCGGCGAAATCGTGGGCTACGCGCAGAAAGCCCGCAAGGAAGGCATCGTTTCTCTCGATAGCGAAATCGAGAAGATCAAAGATCCCTTCTTGAAAAAGTCGCTGATGCTGGCCGTTGACGGCACCGAGCCGCAAGAGCTTCAGAAGATGATGGAACTCGAGCTGGATAACCAGGCTGAACACGAAGAACACATCCCGAAGGTTTTCGAAGCCGCGGGAGGTTTCTCCCCCACGGTCGGAATCATCGGAGCCGTTCTCGGCTTGATCCAGGTCATGCAGCACCTCGACAACATCACCGAGGTCGGGCGTGGTATCGCCGTCGCCTTCGTCGCCACCATCTACGGCGTTGCTCTGGCCAACCTTTTCTGCTTACCCTGCGCCGGCAAAATCAAGATGCGCATCCGTCAGGAGCAGATCGTGCGCGAAATGATGCTGGAGGGCGTTATCTCCATCCTCGAAGGCATGAACCCGCGCATGATCGAAACCAAGTTGCTCGGCTTTTTTGCCGAGGCGAATCGCAAAGCGAAGCCCGCCAAGAGTGACGCTGCCGCGCCAGCCGCGGAACCCAGCCTGGAGAAAACGGCATGAGCCGCAAGAAACGTCATGAAGAGCATGCCAATCACGAGCGCTGGCTGGTATCCTACGCGGACTTCATCACCCTGCTTTTCGCGTTCTTCGTAGTGCTCTATTCCTCTTCGCAGGTGGATAAGCGCAAAGTCGGCAAACTTTCTTTGGCAATCCAGGTGGCCTTCCAGCAAATGGGAGTTTTCGAAACTTCCAACACGAAGATGCCGCTCTCGACCACCGAAGCCATGCCCTTTCAGGATGCGCAGGTGATTGAAAATGTGGTGCGTACGGATGATTTGCGCCGCATCGTCCAGCCCGGCCAGGGTGTTATGTCCAATGCGGTCGCGTCGGGCGAGATGCTCGGTATCCAGGCGGAAATCGAAAAGGCGCTCTCTCCCGAAATTCGTGCGCACGTGGTGGTGCTCAAGGAACAACGCGAAGGATTGGTCATCAGCTTAAGGGAAATTGGATTCTTCGACAGCGGTTCGGCCACGCTGCGAGAATCTTCCGAGGACGCCATCGGACGCCTCGCTTCCATCCTGTCCCAGCGCTCTGAAATGCTTCGCATCGAGGGGCACACGGATAACATGCCCATCCATACTTCTCAATTTCAATCGAACTGGGAGCTTTCCACCGAACGCGCCACGGAACTCATCAAAGTGTTTGTCACGCGCTACCATTTTGCTCCCGATCGTCTCGCGGCGGCTGGCTACGCCGAGTTTCACCCGGTCGACACGAACCTTACGCCCGAAGGGCGCGCGCACAACCGCCGCGTCGACATCGTCGTCCTGAAGTCCAATATCGATTCCGTCGCGAGTAGTCCTGTCACTCCTGGCAAACCTACGGTTCAGGTTCAGGCTCCTCGCATTGTCGAAAGGCCCAATGAATAGTTCGTCGGAAGAACCGCAGGCCCCAAAAGCACTGGACCAGTTGCAGGAAAGCGTCATTAAGATTGAGAGCTTACCTGCGCTGCCCATAGTGCTTTCGCAGCTCATGGCCTGCTTACAGCGTCCACCGGCGGATATTGATCTCGATCACGTCATTCGCCTCGTCTCGTCCGACGAGTCCATCGCCGCGCAATGCGTGCGCATGACCAACTCAGCCATGTTCGGGCGACGCCGTCCGGTCGAGAGCATTCACGACGCTGTGATCAGCCTGGGACTCTGGCGCGTCAGCGACATCGTATTTTCCTGCGGCCTGCCCGCGACCTTCGATCCGTTTCCTAAAGGCCTCGACCGAACCACCTTTTGGCGCCATGCCATGGGCTGCGCGCTCGTTACTCAGCACTTGGCGCGCCTGGTGCGCTCGCATTCGAGCGACAAAGCATACCTGGCGGGACTTCTGCACGATCTCGGTTTGCTGGTAAACGCCAGCGTCTTACCCGAACAGACGCGCCTCGTCTTCGAGCAGGCCATGCAATCCGGAATGCCCTTGCACGAAATCGAGCGTGAGATTTTGGGTTTCACTCATTCCGACAGCGGTCGCATTTTAGGCGAAGCCTGGAAAGTGTCGCCCGACATCGTCACTGTCTTACAGTATCACCACGACATCGAAGCGGCGCCTTCCGCCAAGGATCTGGTCGCGCTCGTTCATCTCAGCGACCTTTTCTGCCGCGAGCACGGTCTTGGGCACGGTTACCACGAAGCGCGTCAAATCGACTTCAAATGCTCGCCCGCATGGCTCATCCTGGTTCAGACTTGCCGCCAGATGGGCAAGCCCTACCTGAGCCGCTTTTTTGATGAGCTGGAGGATTATTTCACCGACGTGCTCCGCTTCGTCGACGCCGCTTTTGGACCAGCCGAACAGATTGTTGAGTCGGAATTGAAACGAAACTAGCGGGCTACGGCGGGCAAAGTCTCGGCGAGTTCGGAACGGTTTCGGCCTCCGCGTTTTGCTCGGTACAACGCCTCATCCGCTGCTTTGATGAACTGATCCTGCGGTAATTCCGTTGTGGCTACCGCTGCTCCCAGGCTTAACGTCACGGAGATGTTTCCTTCGCGGGTCACCACCGGCCCGGCAGCGATTGCCTCTCGTAAGTGCTCCGCGCGCCGCATCAATGCGGCTTCATCGCAGCCCGGTGAAACGATCAGAAATTCCTCGCCACCATACCGGCCAACTGTGTCGTAGGTACGCATCGCGTTCTTCAGTCTCGTTGCCACGGTCTGCAGCACGCAATCTCCCGCAAGATGCCCATAGGTATCGTTGATTTTCTTGAAGTGGTCGATGTCCGCCAGCAACAATCCTACCGGCCGTCCTTCACGCTTGCTGCGCGCGAGCTCGCGCCCCAAAGATTCCATGGTCGCTCGCCGGTTCCATAATCCGGTCAGTGCATCGTGCGTCGCTTGGACCAGTAATTCGTCGCGCATCGAAAGCAATCGCTCTTGCAGCGAAAGAATTCTCTTGGCCACCAGCAGCTTGGCGCGCAGCTCGTAGCCGTCATAGGGCTTCGTCAGGTAGTCGTCCGCGCCTTGCTCGAAAGCTTCCAGCAGGTCGTCTCCCTGCAGCTTCTCAATCAGCAGAATCACATAAATATATTGATCCCGCGATTGGGTGCGCAGCCGGCGGCACAGCTCGGCTCCGCGCAACCCTTCGCTTTCGCTGCTCAGGATGACCAGCGTCGCGGGATTCTCCTGCGTGAGCAGTTCCATGGCCTGCTGGCCATTTTCAGCCGCCCACACGTCATACCCCCAGCGCGTGAGCGTCTTTTCCAGCAATGGCTCGCCCGAATTGATCACGACTTTCATTGGCTATAAGGTGGGCTCGCTATCTTGCGTTTGCTTCGATCTCCGGCCTCGAAGACGACGAATGCTGTAGAGCAATATTCTGACGGGCCATCTGTCTCCATTCTGGCAGGCGGTCCAGTCCGCCCCAGGCTTGCAGATATTTCTTGTCCCAATTGGGTTTCTCCGTCCCGTCTTCGATTTCGTGTGCCAGCCCGTTCGCCACATACACGGCTCCAATTCCATCCATCGGCCGTGGCGGCACAGCGGCTGGCGCGTGGTGGTAAGCGATCGCTTCGGTCACCTGCGTCGGCAATCCCCAAAGTCCCAGCAGATACGCGCCTACTTCCGCGTGCGTGATTCCCCACAACTCCTCTTCCACGCGATACAACGGCTGGCCCTCCGACTGCGCTCGTGCAAGCAGCCGCCCAAAGCGGTCCGGCACTTTGTATGCCAGCACCAGTTTGCCGATATCGTGCAGCAGCGCTGCAACCACCGCCCCATCGCGCACTTCGTTGGAGAGTCCCATCCTGCCCACAATCGCCGCCGTCAGCCGGCAATGCGACTGCAGTGAGCTGAACGAAAACTCCGCCATGGCGGGCAGATTCTCGAACGCCTGAAAAGCTTCCACCGAGAGCACTACATTCTTCACCACGTCCAGCCCCAGGAAACCCGCGGCCATTTTTACCGTCGCGATTTCCCGTGACGTGCGAAACACAGCGGAGTTGACCACCTGCAGCAGCTTCGCGGAAGTTCCGACATCTCCCTCGATGATCTCCGCCACTTCCGCCACCGAGGCGTCTCCTCCGTTCAGCTTTCCCATCAGCTCCAGGTAGACTCCCGGTGCGGACGGCAATTCTCCCAATTCGCCAATCGTTCGGCAGATCCGTTCCCCGCGCAGAAGATCCCTCAGACGGCAGCAGCGCTCGATGGCCAAGTCCAGCTCGCCGAAATCGGTGAAGCTGGGAACGATCTGCTGCGCCACGACCAGGTGCGCAACAGTGCGTTTTGCTTGGGATACCACGCCGATTCGCGCGATCTCCGGGAAATCGCGCCGCGCTTGCGCCAATAGCGCGCGCCCGCTTTCGGCCTCCGCATCGGTCACTACCGCGTCCCATTCCGTTTTCGCCAATACTGCCGCGGACGCTTCCGCCAGGGCAACAATCTCGCCTTGCCACTCTTGCCGCGTGGGCAAAGCCTTCTGCAGTGTCTTAAAGGCTTGGGGGTCAGCTGGAGCAAAAAGGAGTTTTTTCATTCCCCGTACCCTGAGTCGCGCGAACTGGCAGGCATTTCCCAAGGGACCCGTTAAGTCCCTCTTTGGGGAGTAAATGCCTCCTCCGCCGTCGCCGGCTTCAGATCCTTATTTTTAGATACTGTCTTGGAAAGAAGCCACTGGATGCCTTACCGTGGCCGGGCGCTAATCTCCCAGCTTCACGATAACGGCTTTAGACAAGATTGTCCGCTGGAAAAATCTTACAATACCGCGAATGAATAAACCGTAGTTCCACGGATTCTCGCCGACTGTGGTAGCAAACCTTGTCGGCTGCTGGCGGTTGCCGGTCAGTGACCTATATAACCTATATAAATGACCCATATGAGTGAGATCACCCTTACGGTTCCGGGCGTGGGAGATGTTCCGGCCCTCCTCTATCGTCCGCCAGGTGCTTCCTTCCTGCTCGTGCTTGCCCACGGGGCCGGCGCAGGCATGAAGCACCCATTTCTCGAGTCGCTTTCCGGCGGGCTAGGTGCGGTCGGGATCGCCACTTTGCGCTATCAGTTCCCCTACATGGAGCAGAGGCGCAAAGTGCCAGACTCGCCCAAAATATTGACGGCCACCACCCGCGCTGCTGTGGCCAAAGCGAACGAGCTTTTCCCAGACCTACCGCTCATTGCCGGTGGCAAGTCCTTCGGTGGACGCATGACTTCGACCGCCGCTGCCGGATCTCCGCTCACCAATGTGCGCGGCATCGTCTTCTTCGGCTTTCCCCTGCATCCTCCCAATCAGCCGGGAACAAAGCGGGCAGAGCACCTGAAAAAAGTCACCGTGCCCATGCTTTTCCTTCAGGGCACACGCGACACGCTGGCCGATCTTTCTCTTTTGCGTCCCATCTGCAGCGAGCTTGGCGCGCCAGCTACATTGCACGTGATCGAAACCGCCGATCATTCATTTCATGTCCTGAAGAAGTCAGGCAGGACCGATGAGGAAGTTCTAAAGGAACTGGCGCAAACTACCAGGGACTGGGCTGCGTCCTTGCGCTAGATACACTTTCGCAAAAATTCTACTCAGGCAAAAACGAAGCTTTCTTATTCCAGGTTCCATCGTGAACGAAGCTCACCGATTCTTTTCTTCGCCGTGGCGCTAGTTCGCGTTCCCGCAATTTCTCGTCCAGCGCGTCAGGGTGGCCCGGATATCCCAGCGCAAAGCCCGAAACTGGATCGTAGCCCTCCGGAATCCCCAGTACTTCTCGCGCCTTGTCTACAAGGATGCCCGCCATTTGATGGAGTTGCAGCCCTTCCGCAGCCGCCTGAAGCGCCAGATATGCTGCGGCCTGGCCCACGTCGTGATAAGCATGCCGGTTCGGTTTTCCATCCTGGTCGAAAGTCAATTTCGCCACCGAAATTCCAATCACCGGCGCATTCTTGGCCCAGCTCTGATTGAACTCCACAAAACAACTGAGCATCCGCTGATGCGCCTCCGGCTCTTTTCGAGTGGCCATCACAAAGTGCCAGGGCTGCGCGTTGTAGGAAGATGCCGCCCATCTGCGCTGCTTCGAATAGGCTTCGCAACTTTTCCGGTTCCACATCGCGATCGGCAAAAGATCGCGGGCTCCAGCGCTGCTTCAGAAGATCATGAATTGGATATTTAGCGGGGGCATTTCGTTCCATCGGCTTGAAACTCCTCCTGATTTAGATATTTTTCCGCGGTAGTTGGATTGTTTAACTGCCGATTGGCGCGGCCACCCGAATTGGACTTCGCAAACCCGATCGCTCGAGCAATGGAATCACCCCGCTGCTGAAGTCGCGCACGCCATTTTGAAAGTCGACCCAGGTCATCAGCACACCGTCAATCCCGCATGCGGAGAGCCGTTCCAGCCGCTCCGCAATGTCTTCCGGTGTGCCCAGCAGCGGAACTCCTCCGTATCCGGCCTTCAGCGAACGCCGCAACCGTTGCTGCACCTCAGGCGGCAAGCCTTTCGAGCGCGCCAGGTTTTCTTCGATCCAGATGTCCGCGTAGCCCTCGTCCCCATGCTCCACAGCGTAATAATCCACGTATTTCACCGCTTCTTCGTAAGAATCCCGCTGCACCACATATCCGATGCACCACACCTGGATTTCGCGTCCGGAAACTTCTTGCGCGAGCTGCCGGTAAGTCTCCACATGATTCCGCACATGTTCATCGTCATGCGATTGCAGAAAAACGAAGGCCATATCCGAATGTTTCGCCACGAACCGCCTTCCGCGATCGGATGCTCCTGCATTCATCAGCGCCGGACGCGGCTTTTGAATGGGTTTCGGCTGCGACAGCGCGTGGATCATCTGAAAATATTTTCCCCGGAAGTCGAATTCTTCCTCTTCCGTCCAGAGCCGTTTGATAATGGTGATCCATTCTTCCGCGTAGTCGTAGCGTTCGTCATGCTCCAGCAGGGGCGCGCCGAACATTTCGAATTCCGGGCGAAACCATCCGCAAACGATGTTGATGCCGAATCTTCCGTTCGAAACGTGATCGATGGTGGCCGCCGCCTTGGCCACCACCACCGGATGCATCAGCGGAACGTGGCAAGTAGCCATAATCCCGCTGTAATCCGTGCTCGCGGCAATGGCCGAGGCCCACGTAAAGTTTTCGAACACATGCGCGCTTGGATGGTGCGCATCTCCAAAAGGGCGCCAGCGCGCATACGGCACGATCACGTCGAAGCCCGCATTGTCCGCCTGCCGTGCGACGTCCAGACAATTGGGCCAGCTCGCTTTGAATTGCTCTGGCACGGTGGTCATGTTGCATCCCGCCGTTCCGTTGAATGCGAAAACGCCGATTTTCAGCTTATTGTGATTGAAAAGCGGGTTGGTGGCCGACCGCGGATCGGGATCCATTTTCACCTAACGGATGCGAAGCTCATAAGGAACGCGCGCCTGCACCGGCTCCATCAGCCCGACAATCCGTCGTAGCGTTTCGTCGATCGATCGCGACTGCATCAGATCGTCTCGTTCGCGCTCGATCAACTGCTCGATCAGGCTTTTTTCTTCCGGATACCGCACGATTCGCACCGATTCGTTCGCGGGAATCTTCGCGAGTTCTTTGGCCACGGCAAGTGCCCGGTCGAACCCGCCAATTTCATCTACTAATCCAATATCTTTTCCCTGCTTGCCGGACCACTCTCGTCCCTTGCCGATTTTGTCGACGGCCTCGACGCTCATTTTCCGCCCTTTGGCCACGCCTTCAGTGAATTGCGCATACGTCTCATTCAGGGACTTTTGGATGAATGCTTCCTGTTGCGGCGTAAAATTTTGCTGGTCGGAAAAAAGCGTGGCGTTGTCGCTGGTGGCCACGTAATCGGTGCTCAATCCCAGAAGATTGTAAAGGCCGGAAAGATTCATTTTCCCGGTGAGCACGCCGATCGATCCGGTGATTGTATTCGCATCGGCCACAATTTTCGCCGCCGGGGTGGCGATCCAGTATCCGCCGGACGCGGCCACATCCGACATGGAAACGACTACGGGCTTTTGTCCCTGCGCCAGCTCCACTTCGCGGCGGATCACCTCGCTGCCCACCACCGAGCCGCCTCCGGAATCGATGCGCAGCACGATGGCCCGCACGCCGGAATCCTCACGCGCATCGCGAATATCCCGCGCAACAGAGTCGCCGCCCATCACGAATCCGCCTCCCGGTGTGGATTGCGATTCGCCCGATACAATCAAGCCCGTTGCGTGCACCACCGCGATCTTCGGCCCGGTAATTCCGTCATCCTGCTCGGAAAAGCTTCGGTAGCGGCTCAGTGAGATCGGATTCCATCCGTGATATTGCGATTTGAAGAAATCCTGCACCTGATCCCAATATCCCAGGCGGTCCACAATTCGGTCGTTCACCGCGTCGTTTGACAGCAGCGGCCCATTATTGAGAAACGACTCGAACTTTGCGCGATCCATCCCGCGCGCTTCCGCCGCTCCATTCACGTACTGATCGTAAATGCTGCGCAGCACCGATTCCACTTCCTCGCGGTGCGGCGGCGTGAATTTTTTCTCGGTAAACATGTTGGTCGCGGTCTTGAATTCCGCGATGTGGTAGAACTCCGGAATAATTTTCAGCTTGTCCAGCGTGCCGCGCAGGAACATCGCTTCGGCCATCATGCCGCGAATGTCCACCGGGTTGGAAGGAACCAGCCACACCTTGTCGCAGGCGCTGGCCAGGTAATATTCGGGATTGCCGATGCCGTCGTAGCCCAGATAGCAGATGCTGGGCTTACCGCTCGCGCGAAAACTCAAAAGATGCTGCCGGATCTCTTCGAGCTTGGCCCAGCCCGTCGAGAGCGGCGCGATGCGCACCACAATTCCTCTAATCCGCGAATCGTTTCGCGCCGAATCGATGGCATCGGTGTAATCGTGCAGCACCAGGACGGAGTTACCTGTCAGCGGACCGAAAAAACTCGGAGGCGCTTGCTCTTCAATCGAGCCTTCGGCATCGATCACCAGCACCGAGTTGGAAGCCAGGCGTTCCGGTTTCCATGCCGCCCACACCAACAGCACCACAAAAAGCAGCAGCACTCCGATTATGATCGCTCGCCGCTTACCCCACGTCATGGCCCCTCACTTCGAATTCGTCGCAAATTGTTGTGCCGGATCGTCGGACGCTCGACGAATATCGAACAAAAGTAGCACTCGGCAGGCCAAAAGACCACCGCGCCTACTTGTCCAAACGCACCACGAAAGTGATCAGTAATCCCGCGTCTCGAAGTTGATCGGCCAGCGCGCGGGCGGCGGCCTCGGTGGGAAGGCGTCCCACACGCACGCGGTAAAAATGCCCGGTGGGTAGATCGAGCGGCACGGTGGTCACGGGTGAGTATCGTTCCGTGAGCTGCGCCCGCAGGCGATCCGCGTTCTCTTGCATTTGGAACGCGCCCACTTGGACCGCAAAGAAGCCTGTCTCGGGATCGGGCCCTGACATCATTTCCAGGCGCACTTGCGCCGTTCCGGGTCCGACCATTTGGAGGGCTTTTGCCGCGGAAAGCGAGAGATCAATGATCCGGTTCGCTACAAATGGTCCGCGATCGTTGATGCGGACCTGCGTTTGCAGGCCATTCGACATGTTGGTGACGCGCACGACAGCATTAAACGGCAGCGTTCGATGTGCCGCGGTGAAATCGTGCATGTCGTAAATTTCGCCGTCAGATGTTCGGCGTCCGTTAAACGTCGGCCCGTACCACGACGCCACGCCTTCTTCCACATATTCACCTGGCCTGGCAGGCTGGCGCTCAGTTGCGGGCGGGGGACCCGATGGCGAACTAGGAGCAGGTTGTCCCGCGATCGGAGGCTGCGGAACCTGAGCAGGAGCTTGCGCTTGGTAAGTGCGGTGCGCGCATCCGGCGGCGAATATCGCGCAGCACAGCAGAATCGACAACTGGAGAGACGTGCGCATTCGCTCGCTGCTGAGACAGATTCGCTTTGGATTTTGAACCGCCGCGTCGCCCTTCACTCGCCATCCCGATTCATTTGCTGCCCTTCATTTTTCTGTATGATAGAGGCGAAATAATTATAGAACGCATCTTCGCGCTCGCAAGGACATAGGATTGCCACTTTCCCCTCAACAACGCTGGAAGTTGGACCGCTTTCGCCGGACAGTGAGCGGATTTTTCGGCGGCTCGCGGCAAGAGCAGCAGCCTGGCCCCAAGTTGTGTCCAAACTGCGGCACGCTTGTCGGTCCGGGCGCCAGTCATTGTTATCAGTGTGGCGCGAGCATGACCTTTTCCATGGCCGCTGCCAGCAAATCCCTGGGGCGCCTGCTTCCACAAACCTCGCCTGCAACTTACGGCATTCTTGGCCTGAGTTGCCTGATCTATCTGCTCAGCCTGGTTTGGACCATGCGCATGTCGGGATTGCAGCAGCCCAGCGGCGGAGCTTTCGGAATCCTGAACAGTCTAGGTGGGATTAACGGAGAGGTTTTGCAACGACTGGGCGCGTCGCTTCCCCTGGCCTACAATCTCCAGGAGCCATGGCGCTTTGTCATGGCTGTTTTTCTGCACGGCGGTCTGCTCCACATCGGATTCAACATGTGGGTGCTGATGGACATCGGGCCGCAGATCGAGGAGCTATATGGCTCGGCGCGCTACTTTTTCATTTATGTGATTACCGGCATCGGTGGGTATGTCGTCAGCAGTGTTTCCGGACATTTCAGCGTGGGCGGTTCGGGCGCGCTACTTGGGCTGATCGGAATTTTGTTGGCGATCACCACAGGGCGTCGAAGCGCGGGCATGCGCATGTTGCGCCAGCAAATCATTCGCTGGCTCGTCTACATTCTCGTGTGGGGATTGCTGTTTCCCGGCATCGACAACATGGCGCATCTCGGGGGACTGGCCACTGGATTTTTGCTGGGGAAAATCATGATGGACCGTCCGCCGATGAGTCCTGAAGAACGAAAGAAAGCGTATGCCATGGGTTGGGCCGCAGCGCTGATCCTGGTTGCAAGCTTTGGCATGATGATCTACACGAATGTGCGCGTCAGTTCAGACCGAACCGCGATGTCAGTCCCCCGCGTGCAACTGCCGCGAAACGGTAATGCTGTAATGAAGACCTGAGATCACCACCAGCGCAGCCACGAACCCCGAGCAGATCATTCGCAAGTCCCCGATGAAGCGGTTTTCCCAAACGGCAAGCAGCAGCACCAGAAAAACCATCGAAAGCTCGAAGAACGTGGCGGCCTTGCCCCAAACGCTGGGCGGAAAGGGCCGGTAGCCGACCACAATCAGAATCACCGCCGACGCTATCAGCAGCAAAACGTCGCGTCCCAGAACCAGAATCGCCAACCACCAGCCGATCTTACCTTTCAGCGCCAGCACGAAATAGGACGACGAAAGCAGCAGCTTGTCCGCAATCGGATCCAGATACGCGCCGATCGGTGTTTTTTGATTCAAGCTGCGCGCCAAAAATCCATCGAGGGCGTCGCTGAATCCCGCGATCACAAAGATCGCCATGGCCACCACGTAATTGTCGTACTTGATGGCGATGATGAAAAACGGCAGAAAGGCCAGACGCAGGAAGGTAAGCTGATTTGGAACGGTAAAGATTCGGCCTTTCATATTTTCTTCCGGCAGACAGCGAGAAAAACCCTCAGGCGAACTGCTCGAGATAGCTGGCCAGCGAACGCCCCACCCTTTTCTCGAACGATTCGGCCATCGAAGGAATCGAGCCTCGCGCTTCATCCAGCGCGATGCGCTCGATGCGCAGCATCGGGAAAAACAAAGTGGGCAGGCCGATGCGGTCGCCCTCCGGATGCAGCACCTGGCTCACGAAATCGTCGAACGAGCCGAGATCGATTCCGCGAACGGTTACGCCGGCATTGGAAATATCCACTAGCTCGCCCCAGATGCGTTCCTTGGGGCTGTGCAGGCTCACTACGACAATTGAGTGCGGCTCCATTTTCCCGTCCGGCGCTCTCTGGTTAGCTGGCTATCAAAATGTTGTTTCGATGATGGTACCGCAAGCACCGCGACGGTGCCACGGTTGTGAAGCGCAAGGATTCGCCGGGCGAACTGCATCAGACTGCAATCGTTTGCAGTTGCGGCGCGAGTTGCAGCTTGGGCTCGGTGGCCCTTTGCACATCCTCGGGCGTTACGCCCGCGGCCACTTCACGCAGCAGCAGCCCTTGCGGCGTCACTTCGATCACTGCAAGCTCCGTAACGATCAGATTCACCACGCCCACTCCGGTGAGCGGCAGGCAGCATTTCTTTACGATTTTATATTCGCCATCCTTGGTGGTGTGTTCCATGGCGATGATCACGCGCTTGGCGCCAGCAACCAGATCCATCGCTCCGCCCATGCCCTTGAGCATCTTTCCGGGAATGGCCCAGTTTGCCAGATTGCCCTTTTCATCCACTTGCAGCGCCCCGAGCACGGTGACGTCCACATGCCCGCCGCGGATCATGGCGAAAGAATCGGCGCTCGAGAAGTACGCCGACCCGGGAATTTCCGTGATGGTTTCCTTGCCCGCGTTCACCAGATCGGCGTCCTCGTCTCCTTCATAAGGATAAGGACCAACGCCCAGCATTCCGTTTTCCGATTGCATCACCACTTCAACGCCTGGCGGCAGAAAATTCGGAACCAGCGTGGGCAACCCGATGCCGAGATTGACGTAAAACCCGTCCTGCATTTCCTGCGCCACGCGGCGCGCGATGATTTCGCGTTTGTCGGTTTGAGGTGACACGTTTGCCTCCTAGCTGGCCTGCTGCAGCCGCTTGCGCACGGTGCGAATTTCGATGGGCTTCTCGTAGCGCTCGCCTTGGAAAATCGCATCCACGTAGATGCTCGGCGTATGAACACCGTCCGGCTCAAGCTATCCCAGTTCGACCAATTCTTCCACTTCGGCGATCACGTAATCGGCGGCCGTGGCCATCACCGCATTGTAATTACGCGCTGTTTTTCGATAGACGAGATTGCCCCAGCGGTCGCCCTTCCACGCTTTCACGAAGGCCACGTCGCCGCGCAGCGACGGGCACCAGAATGTGCGGCCGGCCGTTGAACTCGCGGACTTCCTTGCCTTCCGCCGCCAGCGTGCCGTAGCCGGTCGGCGTGAAGAATGCCGGAATGCCCGCTCCGCCGGAGCGAATGCGCTCGGCCAAAGTGCCCTGTGGATTGAGTTCGAGATCGATTTCGCCCTTGAGCGCAAGCTGCTCGAAGGTTTTGTTCCCGCCCACGAAGCTCGCGATCATCTTCTTCACTTGCTTGTTCTTCAATAGCAGATCGATGCCATAACCTGCGATGCCCGCGTTGTTCGACACAACGGTAAGATTTCTGGTGCCCTGGGCGCAAAGCGCGCGAATCAGATTTTCCGGGACGCCAGCGGCGCCAAATCCACCCATTAATATGGTTGCGCCGTCGGGAATCTTCGAAACCGCGGCTTCAGCGCCCGCTATTCGCTTGTCCATTCCTTCACTTTTCCTTCGATTTTCGGCCTGGGCGCACCCTGAAAATGTGTGTCGAGATAGATTGGGCGCTTTTCTTTGTTTTCTGTAACTTACGGGGAATCTATCTCGGCAGGCGTGTCGACTTAAACTGCCCTTCTGCTGCCTCTGCCTATTCCCACCGCCGCCTAATTCGTGCTGCGACAATCTTAGGAAGAAACGCAGCGGAGCGCAAGCGGCTGTTGGCGTGGGCAAAGTCAGCCTGGAGAGTTGTCGAAAGCCGAAAATCATCCGCCCGAAGTGAAGATGGCGCGCTGAAACGCGACGCCAAGTCAAACCGCGGCGGCCTGTTCAGCGGAGGCGGGTGGCCGCTTTCAAAGCGCGGATGAGTTCAGCCACTGCTGAGGCAGCGGCATCCGCGGGAAGATTCGCTTTGGCGGATCTTTCTACTTCGGCGACGAGCGCCGAGCCAACGACGGCGGCATCGGCCACGCCCGCCAGGGATGTAACGTGCGCCGGCTGCGAAATGCCGAATCCAACCGCAATGGGCAGCGGCGTAAAGTGGCGGACGCGCCGCACCAACGCGGGCAGTTCCTCGGGCAGTGAATCGCGTGTTCCGGTGACGCCCGTGCGCGAAATCAAGTAAACGAAACCGCTGGAGCATGCGGCGATCTGTTTCAGGCGCGAGTCGGTGGAAGTGGGAGCGCCCAGGAAAATCGTGTCGAGCTGATGCGAGCGAAGGATACGGCAATAGTCCGCGGATTCTTCCGGAGTCATGTCCGTGGCGAGAACTCCATCGATGCCTGCGCTCGCGGCAGCCTGCGCGAATTTTTCCAGGCCCATCTGCAGGATGGGATTGAAATAGCTGAACAGTACGAAAGGCACCTCGGTGCGCTTGCGGAGCCGCACGGCCAGATCGATAACGCCCGCGAGCGTGGCGCCGCTCGTGAGGGCGCGTTCGCTGGCGCGCTGAATGGTGGGCCCGTCGGCGACAGGATCGCTGAAAGGCACGCCCAGTTCGATCACGTCCGCACCGGCTTCCGCCGCGGCGAGAATGATCTTTTCAGCCGCTTCGAGATTCGGATCGCCTGCGGTGAGATAAGCAACCAAGCCGAGTTCGCCGATTCTTGGCCAGTTCGCGAAGCGGCTGGCGATGCGGCCTTTCGATGAACCGCCCGGAGAGTTCGTCGCGCGGTTTTGACTTTGTGCGAAGGAAGCAGAAGTGGCGTCAGACATGGCGGGAGAGAAATTCCATATCCTTGTCGCCGCGTCCGGACAAATTGAAGATGACGATTTCGGATTTTTTCATTTTCGGCGCGCGTAGCAATAACTCGCCCAGCGCGTGCGAGGATTCAAGCGCGGGAATAATTCCTTCCTTGCGGGCCAGCGTCTTGTGCCGCATCGATCGCGTGTCTCATCGCCAACGGCGGTATATTCCGCGCGGCCGATTTCCGCGAGCCACGCGTGCTCCGGGCCGACAGCCGGATAATCGAGCCCGGCCGAAACCGAATGCGTGGTGGAGATTTGCCCGTCCGGCGTTTGCAGAACGTAGGTGTAAGTGCCTTGCAACACGCCAGGTTTCGCCCCTGAAAAGCCTTCCGCCGCCGCGAGGCGCGAAGCGTGCTCGCCAAGAGTTTTTCCGCGTCCGCCCGCCTCCACGCCGACCATCTTCACGCCGCTATCTCCAAGAAAAGCGTGGAACAGGCCGATGGCATTCGATCCGCCGCCAACGCAAGCGAAAAGATAATCGGGCAGGCGCCCTTCGGCTTCGAGAATCTGCTCTGCGCGCCTCTTCGCCGATAATTTTGTGAAAATCGCGCACGATTTGCGGGTAAGGATGCGCGCCCAGAACGGAGCCGAGCAGATAATGCGTGTCTGCACGTTGGTGACCCAGTCGCGCATGGCCTCGTTGATAGCGTCTTTCAGCGTGCGGCTGCCGGAATCGACGCCGACGACTTCGGCGCCCAGCAGTCGCATGCGAAACACGTTCAGGCGCTGCCGCTCCATATCCTCGGTGCCCATGTAAACGGTGCAGGAAAGGCCGAGCAGCGCGGCAACAGTTGCCGTGGCGACGCCGTGCTGCCCCGCGCCCGTTTCCGCAATCACGCGCTTCTTGCCCATGCGCACGGCGAGCAGGCCCTGGCCGAGGCAATTGTTGATTTTGTGCGAGCCGGTGTGCAGCAGGTCTTCGCGCTTGATGTAAATTCTCGGCCCGCCCACACTGTTCCGTTAGGCGCGAAGCGAACTGCAGAGGCGTAGGCCGCCCGGCGAAATCGTGAAGCAGCTTGCGCGAGCTGCGCTTGAAACTTCGGATCGGCGCTCGCTTCGGCGTAGGCGCGCTCGAGTTCTTCGAGCGGCGCCATTAGTGTTTCGGGAACGTAGCGGCCGCCGTAGGGGCCATAGCGTCCCTTTATGTCCGGTACAACTTGTGCGACGGAACTCATTTTGAACCTTTCCGTGCTTTTTCCACTTCGCGCATAAAAGCTTTCAATCGCTTGGGATCTTTTTTGCCCGGCTTTGCTTCCACCCCGCTGCAAACGTCCACGGCGTAGGGCTTGGCGGTACGAATCGCCTGGGCCACATTTTCCGGCGTGATGCCACCCGCCAGAAACAGCTTTGCGCCGCGCCGCGCGCGTTGGGCAATGCGCCAATCGAACGTTTGCCCGGTGCCGCCCCATTGTTTGGCATCAAAGCCATCGAGCAAGAGCGCGCTGGCATGTTTGAAACGCGCGAGTTGCGCTGCGCGGAACGATTTCTTTACGCGCACGGCTTTGATCACCGGAAGCGAACGGCCCAATCGCTGCACTGCCGCCGGAGACTCTTCCCCGTGAAGCTGCACGCGGTCGAGCCCAACGGTTCGCGCGATTTCCAGCATTTTTTCTTCGCTTTCGTTCACGAACACGCCGACGGCAGCGAATTCCTTTGGGTAGCCGGCGCACGATCCGGCGCGCCTTTGCCGGCGTGATGTAGCGCGGGCTGCCCGCATAAAAATTGAAGCCGAGAAAATCGGCGCCCGCGTCGATCGCACGCCGCGCATCCGCCCAATTGGTGATGCCGCAGATTTTCACTTTCACCTTGAGCGATTTCGCCATGGCAGCGCTCATCCGGCTTGCCCGTCGCCGGCGCCGGCAATCAATTCGCGCAGTGGTTCGCCCGGATCTTCCGATTTCATCACGCGCTTCGCCGATCAGGAAAGCGTCGAAGCCCGCGGCACGAAGGCGAGCGAGATCGGCATGCGATGTTGCAGTCCCGATTCGCTGACGGCGATGCAGCCATCCGGGATAGACTCAATCAATTCGAGCGAAGTCTCCAGACGCACTTCGAAATTGCGCAGATCGCGGTTGTTCACGCCGATGATTTTCGCCCCGGCGACCAGAATGCGGTCGAGTTCCTGGCGCGAGTGAACTTCCACCAGCGGCTCCATTTTCAACGAGCGGCCAAGTTCCAGAAGCTCACGCAAAGTGGCGTCGTCGAGAACGGCGGCAATCAGAAGAAAAGTATCGGCGCCGGCCGCGCGCGCTTCCCACACCTGCCAGGGATCGATGATGAAGTCCTTGCGGAGGATGGGAATGTGGGTGACTTTTTTCACTTCCTTGAGGTGGGCCAGCGAGCCAAGGAAAAATTCCTCTTCGGTAAGCACGGAGAGCGCCGCGGCGCCAGCGGTTTCCAGTTTCGGCGCAAGAAGCGCCGGATGGTAATCCTCGCGAATCACCCCGCGCGACGGCGACGCTTTTTTTAGTTCTGCAATGATATTGAAATCGCCGCGGGTCAAAGCCCCGGCGAAATCGCGCGGCGGCTCGGCTTTTTGCACGGCGATTTTCAAAGCGACATCGGGCAGCACGCGCTTGCGGTGCGCCACGGATTCGCGGCGCGCGTCGACAATCTTGTCGAGGATGGTTTTCTCGCGTGTGGTAGCCATGAACAGGATACTCGCCGATCGTGCTATGACGGGTAGCGCTATTTTACCCTGAGCCGAGAGGTTTAAGTCGCCGAGAAAGTGAGCGCGGCGAGGGCGGAGCGGTCAATTTGGCTGGCGAGTGTGAGAACGAAAATCGCGTACCCGGGCGGCTAAACCGCACTGATTCACAATGCTTTATGGCGCGGCTGAAGCGGTGCCCTGAGGCAAGGCGAAGAGGGATTCTTCGCGCGAAGTCGGCGCTCAGAATGACGGCGCAAAACAAGGCCAACGGCAAAGCAGATCCCTCGTCGCGAAGGGCGGCACTTCGCTCACTCGGGATGACACGCTCGCTTGGTTGTGGCTACTGCACGTTCAGCAGCGGTTGAGAGAAGCGGATGGGAATGCCGAAATTCGAGCCGCCAAAGCCTTTCAGCACGGCAAAGGTAACCCCAATTACCTTGCCATCGGGATTGATGAGCGGACCGCCCGAGCCGCCGGAAGTCGTCTGCGCGTCGAACACAATTTTGTCGGGCAGAACGTCGCCAATATGCCCCTGGGTAATCAGCGGGCGGATCAGATTGCGGCGAGCAAGTTCATCAAGCACCTGAGAAATATCGGCGCCGCTGCTGGAAATGATTTTCTGCGAAGTGTCTTCGTCGGTGCGCGCCAGCAGAGCGGCGAGTCCGGTGGCATAGCCCATCAGCACAATCGGCTCGCCGGGCTGGGCAGCGTTTTGCCGGGGTCGATGGTGAGCACAGTGCGCTTCAGATCCTGCATGTTGACGGCGATCGTGGCCAGATCGGTTTCTTTCGAGATGGTCTTGAATTTCGGCGGTGAAGGCCCGCGGATCACCGGGAAAATAGGCGCGAATTGTCGGAGATTTCCGCTTGCACGCCTTCGCCACCCAGGAAATCGAGGTCGTCATTCTTCCACCAGGGTTCGGCGACGTGACGATTGGTGATGACGCGACCGTCCGGCCCGGCCAGAAAACCTGTGCCGAAGACATCCATCTTCACTTCCGGGCCGTGACCGTCGAGGGTGATGATGGGATTGCCGCTGCTGTCCTGGATGGGTTCTCCCTGCGGATTCAGGCCCGCATAGCGAAGGCGTTGTCCCGATTGCTGATTGCGAAAGGCTACCGAGACATGCAACAGGCAGACGCTTTGCACATCGGCCGGAATGAGGGTTTCCGCGGAGCCACGCTCCTGCTCCACGCGTTGCAACCGTGCATTGGTTTCTGCGAGCTGGCTTCGCAGGGCCGAAAGGTCATTGGTGCTGGGATCCGCGGTGGCAATGCGCGATTTTAAATCTTCGGCTTTCTTTTTGAGGTCGTCCTTGGTGGCCAGCGGGGCTTCCTGGGAACCCTGTGAGGCGCGCAGCTTGCGAATTTCCGCGAGCAAGTCCTGCTGGCGAATGATTCCACGTTCGAGACCGGTGATCAATTTAGTGGTGCGCTGATCCTGTTTTTGCGTACTGCGCGCGAACAGAAAATAAGTGCCGGCCATAAGCACGGCCAGCGCAAAAAACGAAGCGAGGCCGATCTTGAGGCGGCGATCGAGGCTGAACGCGTCGCTAGTCATCTTTTCGGTGACGGCCAGCGCTTCGAAGGCGGTGTGAGCGATCTGCTGGCCTTCCTGGGCAATCTGGGCTTCATGGCGCAGCGCGTCTTCGGCCTTTTTCACGTGAAGCTGATTGCGGATGCGCGCGAAAAGTTCGGCGTGGTCGCAGGGACGTGAAATCGCATCATCGGCGCCATATTCTAGTGCCGCCGTGCGTTCCCAGGATTCGGCGCCCACCAGAAGAATCACGCGCGCCGCGGCGGTGGACTCTGCGCCACGAATCGTGGCGAGTAACTCGCGAGTTTCCGCGGTAACAGCCGGACAATCGAGCACCAGCAAATCGGCGGCGGATTGGAGCGCGGCCTCGAGCATTTCAGCGGATGCCGAAAAGCAGGATACTTCGTGACCCGCGGCATGCAACGCGGCTTGCAAGCCGTCACTGATTGTGGCGTCAGACTCGAGCAGGATAATTTTCTCGCGGGTGTCGTTCATGGGATGACCGGCCAGGAATCGCTGGTAGCTTGCTGCCTCTATATCTCCTCGGGGCGGGTGAGGATAACACCGTTTTGCGCGCCCGGAAACGTACAATCACTTAGATAGATTTGCAGGGGCCGAGGTTTCAGGCTGATGGATGAGAAAGCGCGAGAATTGATGCGGCTGAACGAGGAGATCGTGCGGTGCCGCAAGTGCCCGCGACTGGTGGTGTATCGGGAGGCGGTCGCTCGCGAGAAGAGATTATCGTTTCGCGAGTGGGACTACTGGGGTAAGCCAGTGCCGGGATTTGGGGATCCGCACGCCAAATTGCTGGTCCTTGGGCTAGCGCCGGCCGCGCACGGCGCAAACCGCACCGGCAGGATGTTCACCGGCGATCGTTCGGGCGATTTTTTGTACAAAGCGATGTACAACACCGGATTCGCGAATCAGCCGACATCGGTGCGAATGGGCGACGGGCTCAAGCTGAAGAATGCCTACATTTCGGCCGCGGCACGCTGTGCTCCGCCGGCCAATAAGCCGCTACCGTCCGAACTCGCGAATTGCCAGCCCTATTTCGAGCGCGAGCTGGAAATCCTGCGCCCGAAGGCGATTTTGGCGCTGGGAAGCATCGCTATGCGCGTTTACCTGGCGATTTTGAAGCGCGAGGGGAAAATTCAAAACTTCGCTCGCTATTCATTTGGGCATGGCGCGAGCTATTCGTTCGACGGTGATTCGCCGAAATTGTTCGCGTCCTACCATCCCAGCCAGCAGAACACTTTTACCGGTAAGCTCACCGAAACAATGCTGGAGGATGTGCTGCTCAAGATTCGCGATTTTCTCGCAAGCGAGACTCCGGGCGAAGCGGCAGAGCGCAACCGGACTGGCTAAAGCGGCTGCAGCGAGTGCTTGATTGACACTGTCGCGGCGCGCTTGTTAGCCTGCTCGGGACGCAACTGTCTCCTTCGCGTCCGCCCCACCCATGTCCGCGCCCTCTATGGCTCACGAAGCTCACACGGAAGCCGCCATTGAATTTGAAGATGCCACCTACCGCTTGCCCCAAGGAAAAACCCTGCTGCAGCGTATCCGCTTGAGTGTGCCGGCGGGCGAAACGCTCGTGCTACTGGGGCGCAGCGGAGCGGGAAAAACCACGGCGCTGAAGCTGATCAACCGGCTGCTCGAGCCGAGCAGCGGGGCCGTGCGGGTCGATGGAAAATCCACGATGGAATGGGATGCCATCGCGCTGCGACGGCGCATCGGATACGTGATCCAGGAGGCTGGGCTGTTTCCGCATTACACGGTCGGCGAAAACGTAGCCGTGGTGCCGAAGCTCGAAGGATGGTCGGAAGACCGGCAGCGGCGCCGCGTGCGGGAATTGCTGGCGCTGGTGGGGCTGGAGCCGGAGGAATTTCGGGAGCGCTATCCGCACCAGCTATCCGGCGGTCAGCGGCAACGCGTGGGGGTGGCGCGAGCGCTGGCGGCCGATCCGCCGATTCTGCTGATGGATGAGCCGTTCGGAGCGCTCGATCCGCTGACGCGGGGCGAGGTGCGGCGCGAATTTCACGAACTGCAGGCGCGGCTGGGGAAGACCATCGTGATCGTGACGCACGACATCAGCGAAGCATTGTTGCTGGCGACGCGCATTGGATTGATGGATGCGGGCGAATTGCGTGGACTTTATTCGCCGCGGGAGTTCCTGAACACGACCGAGCCCGTGGCCGCAGCGTACTTGGCGCAATTGCGCGTGCTCGAAGAAGCCGGGGAGGAAAAATGAAGCTGGCGAGTTTCTTCGCGCAGCACGCGGATGAGATTCTGCGCGCGACGGGCGAGCACGTCTGGCTGGTGTTTTGGTCCATGTTGATCGCCACCGCGGTAGGCGTGCCGCTGGGAATTTTAGTGACACGGAGGCCATGGCTCTCGAAGCCGATTTTGGGCGGAGCGAATATCGCCGAGACCATCCCGAGCCTGGCTCTGTTTGGATTTTTGTTGCCGGTACCATGGCTGGGAGATCGCGCGGAACGGCTGGCTATAGTAGCGCTGGCGCTCTACGCGCTGCTGCCGATCATTCGCAATACCGCCACGGGAATTTCGGGGGTGGACCGCGCCGTGCGCGAAGCGGCGCGTGGCATGGGCATGACGGACGGGCAAATTTTGTGGAAGGTGGAGCTGCCGCTTTCGCTTTCCACGGTGATTGCGGGAGTGCGCGTGGCTACGGTGCTGACGATCGGAATCGCGACGATTGCCGCGGCCGTTGGTACCGGAGGCTTGGGCGAATTTATTTTTCGCGGGCTGGCCATGGTGAATAATCAACTGATTCTCGCGGGGGCCATTCCCGCGGCGTTGCTGGCGCTGGCTGCCGATTTTGGTTTTTCTCTGCTCGAGCGGCGATTCCGGCCGGCTCGATGACGAACCGATGAAGTCGAGCGCGGCGCCGTTGCTGGCTCTGGCTGCTGTGTCCGCACTGCTTTTCGCCGGATGTGGCACCGGGCGCAAAAATACGGTTGTCATTGGATCGAAAAATTTTCCGGAGCAGGCGCTGCTCGGCGAAATTCTGGCGCAGCAGATCGAGGCGCGAACGCACTTGCGCGTGGAGCGGCGCTTTTATCTGGCGGGCAGCTTCATTTGCCAGCAGGCCATGCTCAGCGGGCGGATTGACGCGTACGTTGAATACACCGGTACTGCCCTGACCGCGATTCTGCACGATCCAGTGGCGCGCGATCGCGCGGGCGTGCTGGCGCAGGTGCAGCGGGAATATGGGCAGCGATTCAAGTTTGATGTGCTGCCTTCGCTTGGATTCGACGACACTTTCGCGATGGTGATTCGCGGTGACGACGCTCGCCGGCTGAAAGTGAAGACGCTTTCGCAAGCCGCGCAGTACACCCCGCAATGGCGTCCCGGTTTCGGGTATGAATTCATGGAGCGGCCCGATGGCTACGCAGGATTGGCGCGTGCTTACGGGCTGCGATTTGCAGCGCCGCCGCGAATTCTGGATCTGGGTCTGCTGTATCGGGCGCTGCTTTCGAATCAAGTGGACTTGATCGCGGGAAATTCCACCGACGGATTGCTATCGGCGCGCGACCTGGTGGTGTTGGAAGACGATAAGCACTATTTCCCGCCCTATGACGCGGTGCCGATCGTGCGTGAGCAAAGCGAGGCTCAGTTTCCTGGATTGCGCGCGGCAGTGGCGGAACTTGGCGATAAAATCGCTGACGCCGATATGCGCAAGATGAATTATGCCGTCGTGGCGCAGCAGCGGGATATCAGCGACGTGGCGCGGGAATTTTTGCGCGCGAAGCAGTTGAACTGACAGCGGAGATGACGCGCTAGTCGGCGGAAGTTTCGGAAGCGGAGACCAATTCGGGCTCAAATTCGCTGTTGGCCGCATGCATTTCGGTGGCGAGGGACGAAAACCGCTGCATGATTTCGTTCAGGCGCAAGGTCATCCGGTGGATGGTTTGGATCTGCTCGCGGGTTCTTTCAAATGCCTGGCCGGGCTCGAAGAGAAGCAGGTCGGCGTTGCCGAGAATGGACGTAAGCGCGTCGTTCACGCCCGGACGCATATCCAGCATGTAACGGCCGAGCGCGGCGTAGGCTTGCGATTCGATGGCGCAACGTTCGGCGCGATGCGCGCGCCCGACCGCTTCGACACGGCGCAGAATTTCATTGCCGAGCAGAACGAGATTTGCCGTCCAGTCTTCACGGCGTTCCAGCACCAGCAGAGCGGGGTGGCTGGTTTGGAGCGCGTGAGTTTCGCGCGCTTCCGGCGTCACGTAGATGACCGGTTTGCCGGTGGCGGCGTTCAGGACGGAAAGCAGCAAAGAACGCGCATCGTTGCGCAGGGCGCCGGCGACGATCAGATCGTGCTGCGACGCGGCCGCGGGCTGCCAGATGTCGCTGGTGGCCAGCGTGATTTCCGGAGCGGACTTTTCGCTTTGCCATCGCGCCAGGGCGGAGCGAGCGAAGTCGGGATCGTCCGAGAGAATCAGTACACTCGGACGGGCAATCGAGGAGCGCGGCTCTTCACGGTGCGTCACGATTGAAGCTTCTCGGCCTCTTCGATGGACGAAACCAGTCGCTTGACGCTGATTCCCAGGTTGATGGCCGATTCGGTGTTATTCGTACGCTTGGCGTTCTCCACGCGGCCTTGAAGATAGGAAATCTCCGCGCGCGCGAACGAGAGCGAGGAAGCAAGCGCTTTCTGCTCGCCGGAGCGCTTGCGCTGATCGACGGCCACGGCCAGAAGAGAACGGGCGACCACGGCGCGGCGGATGTCTTCCGATTTCACGCCGTTGTCGCCGGTGAATGCGGCCACTTCCCAGGAAGAAAGCAGAACCTTGGTGTCTAGCAGAGATATGGTAGCCATGGCGCGCGCGCCGGTGCTGGGGACCCCGGTGAGTTGCTGCGTAATACGCTTCGCGCAACCTTCCGCATCGAGAGCGTTCGACGCGGCTGGAACCTCCTCGACGTTCTGCGCTTGTTCCGAGACGGCTTGTTCTCCGCGACCCTTCCAGAAGCGGCCCCATTTGAATCTTGGGGCGGGTGTTTCGCGTTTGCTCTGTAAGGCGACCGGGCTTTGCCTTGCGGCGTTTTCCGCGCCTTCTTCGGATTTCTGAGATTCCGCTTGATGCAGCGCATCTTCCAGATCGGTTCGCAGCGCCTGGAGTTGCTCGAACGAGCGGGTGACCGAGCCTTCGGTGTAGTCCTTCTGGAATGGCTGTTTCCAGTTCGCGCAGAAGTAGCGGAGCTGAGAAGTGGTTTCCGCCGCGGAAAGGCCGGCTCGGCGGCAATCCACTGTCTTCCTTCCTTTCGCCTCCAGGGCATCGATTGCCTCGCCCATAGCTTTCAGATCGTTATGGAGCACGCGAATAAAAGCGCGGCGCAGCAGGAAATTGAATCGCGAGAAAGCAATCAGCGCCGCGGGTTCGTAGAAGGCGACGCCGATGGAATCTTTTACCATCCTGCTCTGCTCGAAGATGCCGGTTTCCGTCACATCGCGCAGGCAATGGCAATATTCCAGGTCCGCCAGGATTTTCTCGAGCGGGCCGATGCACTCACTGCTTTGCGTCGGACTGGAAATGACCGGCTGTAGAACACGTGCGACGTCGTCGATGCCAATTTCTTCGCGGTAAAGCTCTTCCGGAGCGCACAGCGCAAAATATTGCGCCAGCAGCCAGTCCAGCTTGTCGCGATGAACGACGGTTCGATCGAGTTTCTTCACGTGCCGCTGGATGAAAGCGCGCAGGCTGGGCTCGCTCCCGTTCAGGATTTCCGAGGGAATCTGCCGGAGCTGATAGGCAAGCACGCCCCCGTCGATTTCATCGAGCCACTTCAGGTCCCGGTCGAAGGCGCTGCGCGTGGGGCGCGCCGGTGGCACTTCGCTCGCGGGATACGGAGCGGGCGCCAGCTTGAATTGCGAAGCCAGCGCGGCGTAAATCGGATACGCCAGCCGCGCCTCGGCCCATTGAGCGGCCAATTCGGCGTTCGATTTTTTGGCCTGGGTTGCGTTTGTATTGGTGGAAGCTCCGGCAACGCCCGACGGGTTCATAGTGGTAGTCGACAAGGTCTGGCTCACGGTTTGATGATCCAATTCTTGACCTCTCCCTCGAATCGCGCGGCGACAGCTTTACTTCCACGGTGATAGCGCACAGCTACCACCGTTGCTCGCGCGTCCAGAGACCGGTCCGAACTAGTGACACGAATATGATCTTCAAATTCCAAGGGAAGCGCCGACGCAAACAAAATCTCATTCGCGGTAGCGAATTCCAGAACGGTTTTTTCTTGCAGGCGCCGGCGTCCGTTGCTTCGCGTTACCAGCCGGACCGGTATGCGAATCGAGCAAGAATTCGGAAAAAGCTCAGCGAGCTTGTCTACACAGCCTTCTTCAATGGGAGTTGCGACGGCCGCCTCGCGGGGCATCTTGTTTCCTTGGGGGCTGAAAGCTTATTGCAAAAACACACCTGTGCTGGCCCGAACCGAAAGATGCACGAAACGGGCCAAAGAATGCGGCGCGAAAATACCGCTAAGTCTTGGGTGCTGAGTGGATTAAGAGAGCGGCTTCCGTAGCCCTGGTCTCAACCTGAAACAGATGCGTCTCATTTGCACCGCCGGCTTTGGTGGCGCCAGCTCATCGCCCAGCGTGGGCATACTGCGGTTTTTCAGAAGGTCGCAGCGGAATGTTATAGCGCTTTAATTTTCGGTAGAGGGTCGCGCGACTGATGCCGAGCATTTTCCCGGCAAGCGCTTTGTCCCCGTGAGCCTGCTCGAACACCCGTTGAATGGTGATCCGTTCCAGATCAGCGAGCGCCGTGGTTGAGAGCGATGTGCCGTTTTCCAGAATCAATCCGGCCTGCTGCGTATCGCGAATCGCCGGAGGCAGATCTTCCATATCGATCATATTGTCGTCGCCGAGGGCCAAGGCGCGGGCAATGCAATTTTCCAGCTCACGGACGTTTCCTGGCCAGTCATATTGCAGAAACGCTTTCATAACGGCGGTGGAAACCTGGATGGTTCGGCCCGGTGCATAGCGATCGAGAAAACAGTGCACAAGCTGCGGAATGTCGGAACGGTGCTCTCGCAACGCCGGCAGCCGGATAGTCACTACGTTGAGGCGGAAGTAAAGATCCTTGCGAAATGTACCGCCGCGATAGGCTTCTTCCAGATCGCGATTGGTGGCCGCGATCACGCGGACATTCACGGAAATCTTGTCATTGCTTCCCACTGGCCGCACTTCCCGCTCCTGCAGCACCCGCAAAAGCTTGGCCTGCATCTCGAGCGGCAACTCGCCGATTTCGTCCAGGAAGATCGTGCCCCCGTTTGCGGCCTGGAATAGACCGGATTTGGCCTTCAGCGCGCCGGTAAATGCGCCTTTATGATGGCCGAAAAGCTCGCTTTCCATCAGCGTGGGGACTAACGTGCCGCAATCCACTGCAATAAAGGGCATTTTCGCGAGCGTTCCGCGAAAGTGAATGGCGCGGGCCACCAGTTCTTTCCCTGTTCCGCTCTCGCCCATGATGAGAACCGGCGCTCGATTGTCTTTCAGGCGGGAAACGATCCGGAGCACATCCTGAATCTTTCCGGAAGTGCCCACAATTCCGTCGAGCTGCGACTCGGTTTCGGCGCGCTCGCGCAGGAAATCGTTCTCGGTCACCAGGCGCACTTTTTCCGCCATGCGCTGAAGCAGCAAGCGCAAACGTTCCACGCGAAACGGTTTCTCGAGATAGTCGTAAGCGCCCTTGCGCATGGCGTCAACGGCCGATTCGATGGAACCGTATCCCGTCATGATCGCCACTTCGGTGCGTGGGTTCGACTGCTTGATCTTGCCCAGAAGGTCGAGGCCCGACATCGTCGACATCTTCAAATCGGTGAGCACAATATCGGTGGGAGATGCTTCAAGAAGTTCCGCTGCGGTTTCGGCGCTTTCCGCCTCTGCGCACAGGAATCCCAGGCCTTGTCCCACCGTCAAGCACAGGCGCCGGATGCTCTGTTCGTCGTCGACCACTAGAAAGCGAAGTTTGAGTTCATCCGTCATAGTTGTCCGAATACCAGTCGAGACCCCGTCGAGCGAAACTCGGTGACGTTGGCTGAATTTCGCCGCCCCTGCAACATGCCGCCACCCAAGCGCCTTAACCCACATGGAAAACACAAAGGCGCTATTCCGCTTGATGGAACGAAGTTATGAGCCATCTCAAATTGAGTCAACGACACGGGTAGGCCGTTGTTGCGTAAGTGCCAACTCGGCACAGTCGCAATTTGAGACACTTCCAGCCCGCTTCCCGTGTTAATGAGACAACACCGTTGTTTTGCAGTCGCCGTGCGCAGCCAGGAAATCCCAACTCACACTGAAGCAGTAACTTGCCGAGGTTGTCGCTTTGGAACAAGTGCGCCGATGGCACTGGCCGTGCAATTTCACTCACTGGATTTCCATGCGGGCGCGGTACGGCAGCATGGGACGAAGCCAAATACGAGTCTGGCCGGTCAACATACGGCCAAAGATTGTTTGTTTCTAACAATTTGATGGAAGAAGCCCCGGAATGAACATGAGAACGGTGGCAAATGCGGACCCGGGGGAGGCATTTTGATGACGATCGGTAAGAAGCTCTATCTGAGATTCGGCGCGGTCCTGGCGATCATGCTGTGTTTGCTGATGCTAAATATTTTTACTCTTCGGCGCCAATTCGCAGCCCGGGCCGCGGTGGCCTCAACGCTCTTTGACGTGCAGACCATCGAGAGCGTGCGCTACCAGATCATGGAGAACCGCCTGGCACTGGGCGACTATCTGCGCAGCGGAGACCGGCGCGACGAAGAGCGCGTGAATAAGGGCGTGAACGATTTACGCCAGTTGTTGCACCAGGGCGAGGGCATGGCGGAAGACCCGGAATTGCGCGGAGCTCTCGCGCAAGTGGAAGAGAACGAGCGCGTCTGGGCGGATAGTTTCGCCAGTTCGGTGATGCAGAGACGGCATCAGGTGGACGCCGGGAAAGCCACCATCTCGGAGCTCGAGGCCTACTATCTGCAGCAGAATCCTGGCGCGTTTAACAGCAAATCCAACAGCATTTTGGATGAGGCCAGCCGCGAGGTGCGACGTGCGCAGGAGAAGTCCAACGAATCTTCCGACTCTGCCACCATGTGGACCGCCATTGTAGCCACGGTGGGAACGCTGCTGGTGGTATTGATGGGAGGGTTGATCGCGTTTCACACGGCGAAATCCATCCAGGAGCCGCTGCACTATTTCATCAACGTGGCGCGTCGCATCGGAGAAACCGGCGACCTGGACCAGTCGATTGACATCAATCGCAGCGATGAAGTGGGCCTGCTCGCCGAAAACTTCAACAAGATGATCATGCATTTGAAGGAGATGGCTTCGGTTTCGGCGGCCATTGCGGAAGGTGAGCTTTCCGTGTCGGTAAAGCCGCGCTCGGAGCGCGACACCATGGCCACCGCTTTTGAGCGCATGACGCATGGGTTGCGCGAGATCGTGCGGCAGGTGCGCGACAGCGCTTCGCAAGTGGCGGCAGGCGCCGGACAGATGGCCAGCGCGTCGGACGAGTCGGCAAAAGTAAGCGTCCGCGCGGCCTCCGCTATCGATGAAGTGACCAGCACCATGCACGAGATGAGCATCAACGTGCAAAACGTGGTGAAAAACACGCAAGTGCAATCGTCGAGCGTCGCGGAAACGTCGGCATCGATCGACGATATGGTCACCTCGATTCAGCGCGTGGCGGACACCGCACGATTGCTGGTGGAAATGTCGCACCGCTCGCGGGAAGAGGCCAAGACGGGCATGTCCACCATGGACAAAGCCACCGCAGGCCTGAACCGCGCCAGCCAGTCGATCCAATCTTCCTCGGAGATTATCGATGCTCTGGGCCGCCGCGCGGATGATATCGGCAAAATCGTGGAAGTGATCGACGACTTGGCTGAACAGACCAACCTGTTGGCCTTGAACGCGGCCATTGAAGCCGCCCGCGCCGGCGAACACGGACTAGGTTTCGCGGTGGTCGCCGAAGAAGTGAGGAAACTCGCCGAAAAATCCACGCAGTCCACCAAGGAAATTTCGGAATTGATCGAAGGCATTCAGAAGGAAGCGCGCGAAGCGGTCGACAACATGGAACACAGCACTACCATGGTTCACGAGGGCTTGGTGCTGAATAAGGATCTCAGCATTGCGCTCGACAAGATCTCCGCCGTCGTTTCCGAGGTGTACAAATTCTCGCAGGAGATCGGCGCGGCAACGACGGAGCAGTCCAACGGCTCCGCACAGATCGCCAAAGCCACCAATCGCCTCACCGAAATTACCCACGAGATTAACTCTTCTGTTGAAGAGCAGGCTACCGGCGTTCAGGCGGTGGCTCGCGCGATGAACCGCATGCGCGAGATGGTGCAGCAGTCCACTTCGAGTTCCACCGAGCTTGCCGCGGCAGCCGAGCAAATGTCCAAGCTATCGCGCGCGCTGCTTGAATCCATGGACCGTTTTGCCATTGATGAAAACCACGCGCCGCAGCCGGCGCGGCCTGCGGTGACGAAACCCAACGTCCGGCCCGAGCCGAAAGCCATCCCGGAATATGCCGGGACGCTGCGGTCCTGAGCGGGCGAAGCATGGATAAGGAACTCCAGATCGTCGGATTCCAGATCGGCGCTGAAACCTTTGGGCTGCCGATTGCCGCGGTGCGCGAAATAATTCGTGTACCGGAGATCACTGCGGTGCCGAATGTGCCGGATCACATCGTAGGCGTGATCAACCTGCGCGGAAAGATTGTTCCCGTCATCGACTTGCCGAAGAGATTCGGCGCGGCTTCTTCGGAACGAAGCTCGAAAAATCGCATCGTGGTGGTGGAACTGGACGGGCGATGGGTAGGACTTATCGTCCATTCCGCGTCCGAAGTCCTGCGGGTGCCGCTGTCGAAGGTCGAAAATCCTCAGGATGTATTTTCCGATAGTTCGCTGGACTACGTATCGGGCGTAGGCAAATTGAATGGACGGCTGGTGATTCTTCTCGACCTGCAAAAGATCGCCAGGCGTGGAGAGTTACGCAACGCGGACCTCCAGGGACAATTCGCCGGACCCAGCGCAGTGACAGTTGTTTAACACGTACAGCCCGGAACTCAGGTTCAGGAGAGAACATGCCCACGCTCGTGGCGGACATTCCGGTCAGCCAGGCTGAATTGAGACTCTTGCAGACGCTCATCTATCAGGAATGTGGAATGTTTTTTGACGAGCGCCGCATGCAGTTTTTGCAGGAGCGCGTGCAGCAGCGGCTGAAAACATGCCAGCTCGAATCGTTTTACAGCTATTACCTGCTGCTTACGTCGGCGGAGGGCCGGCACGAGCTATCTGCGCTGCTCGAGCATCTCAGCGTGATCGAAACCAGTTTTTTCCGGATCCGTCCGCAGCTCGAAATTTTCAAGAAGCAAGTGCTGGACGATCTATTGAAGCGGAAGGAAGCGGCCCGCGATTACACCCTGCGCATCTGGAGCGCCGGGTGCTCCACCGGGCAGGAGCCCTACACGCTGGCCATGCTGATTTGCGACGCGCTGGCGTTTTGCGGGTTGCGCGGCTCATCGCTGCCGGAAAGAACCATTCCGCGGCCGCTGATTCCCGCACCGTGGAACGTTGAAATCCTCGCTTCGGACATCAACTATTCGGCACTGCTCACCGCGCAGCAAGGGAGCTATACCGAAGCGCAAATGGAGACGGTCGATTATCCTTCCCGCTTGCGCTATTTCGACAAGGCCGGCGACCGCTATGTGGTGAAGCCAGAGCTGAAAAAGTTCGTTCACTTCGATTTTCACAACCTGAAAACAGAATTCCTGCCGCTGCGAAACGACGTGATCTTCTGCCGCAACGTAATGATCTATTTCGACGCCGCGGAGCAGCGGCGCTTGATCGACAAGCTGAACTACTGCCTGAATCCGGAAGGTTATCTCTTTGTCGGGCACGCAGAGAGCTTGGCCGGGCTTACGGAAAAATTGCGGGCGATCCACGAGAACGGGGCAACCGTGTACCAGCGCGTTGAAAAGGCGGCTCGGTGAATTTTCCCTCGAATCAGCACGCTTCGGAGCTTCTCGAAGTTTTCTTCGAGAGCGCCGACGAAATTCTGGACGGGATGAATCGCGCTGGTTTGGCGCTTGAGGCGAATCCCGGGGATGTGGAGCATCTGCGCCACGTCCGCCGCGCGGTGCACACGCTCAAGGGAGATTCCGCGGCATGCGGATTTCGAGAGCTCAGCGAATTAGCCCACCGGCTGGAAGATGTGCTCGCGCCGGAGGTTGCCGCCAAACACACGCAGAAGATTGCGGAAGTGGTGCTGGCGGCCACCGATTCGTTCCAGCAATGCCTGGCGGCGCACCGCCGCAATGAAGCGCCTCCCGCTTCGAATGGTTTGCGGGAACTGATCAATGATTTGTTGCGCGAGCATAAAAGTGCCGAGCCGCCGGCTTCGCACGCGAAGCCCGAGTGGACGGAGTACGAGCGGCTGCTCATTGACGAGGCCAACCGTCGGGGCGAGCGCGTTTGTCAGGTTTCCGTGCGGCTTACACTCGAATCGCAAGCCATCGGATTCGAGCTGGCGCGCAAGGCGCTGGAAGGTGCGGGCCGCGTAATCGCCTTTCAACCCAGGGAGTTCGTGGCGTCCGCAACTCCGGTATGGGTGCATGCTGCGTTGGCAACCACTGTTTCGACAGAACACCTGAAGCAACGATGCACCGTGCCGTCGATCGTGGCCGAAGTGTCCGTGGAAGTTCTGGACGTGCCGGCACCTTCGTCCGCGCCGTCTCATAACGCTGCGAATGACGCGTTGCAGGTGTTGTTGGAGGCAGAAGCTGCCGCCAGCGCGCCTAGCCAGCCCAGCGTGCCACGAACGATTCCGCAAACGTCGGAAGCGAGCAGCTTGCGCGTGGAACCGGTTCGCATCGACAGCGTGATGAACCTGGTCGGCGAGCTGATCATCGGCAAGTCGATGTTGCAGCGCGCCGTGGACGACTTTGGCCGCCGCTATCCGAAAGATCCGCTGCGCGGAAAGTTCTCCGACGCGCTTTCGTTTCAATCCCGCGTGCTCGGCGAATTGCAAAAATCCGTAATGAAGATTCGCATGGTGCCCGTCGAGCAGCTTTTCCGGCGTTTTCCGCGTATCGTGCGCGATGTGGCCCGGCTGCGCAGCAAGGAAATCGCTCTGGAAGTTCGCGGGCAGAACACCGACCTGGACAAGAGCATTCTCGACACGCTGGCCGAGCCGGTGGCGCACTTGGTTCGCAACTCGGCCGACCACGGGATTGAGTCGCCCGCCGCACGCAAAGCTGCGGGAAAACCGGTGCGCGGAATGATTCGGCTCAGCGCTTACCACGAAGGCGATCAGGTGGTCATTGAAGTGGCCGACGATGGCTGCGGGTTGGACAAGGAACGAATTCTGCAGGGTGCCATTGAGCGCGGAATTGTCACGCCGAGCGAGGCCCCAAAACTCAGCGATTCCGAAGCGCAGCAATTGATTTTCCGTGCCGGGTTGAGCACCGCCGAAGAAATTACCGAGATATCAGGCCGCGGCGTGGGGCTCGATGTTGTCAAGTCTGTGCTGGAGAACTTGAAGGGCTCTATCGAAGTGCACAGCGAATACGGCCGCGGCACAACCTTTCGACTGCTTGTGCCGTTGACGCTCGCCAGCATTCAGGCCCTGCTTTTCCATGTGAACGAACGCTTGTACGCCGTACCCATTGCCTCGGTGATCGAAATCACGCGCGTCACCGAAGGGCAGATTCATCGCATTGAGGGCAGGGAAGTGTTTCAACTGCGGCACCAGCTCCTGACGCTGATGCGTCTGGAACAACTGGAGCCTGGCTCACGCAACGAGCACCAGAAAAGAACTTTTGTGGTTGTAATCGGAACGGGCGCTCGCCGCTTTGGCCTAGTGGTGGACCGGCTCACGGGCGAAGAAGAGCTGGTCATCAAAGCGCTCGAAGATCAATTGGTTACGTCTCCGCTGATCAGCGGGGCGTCCATTCTTGGTGATGGAACAGTAGTGCTGATTCTAAACGTGTCCGCGCTCGTCTCCCAGTTCACGAAAGCGGTTCCGGCAGGAGCGATGGCATGAGCCGCAAGATTCGTGTGCTGGTGGTTGACGATTCGGCGTTGATGCGGAAGCTGATCCCTGAAACGTTGCGGCGCGACCCCTCCATTGAAGTGGTCGGAACCGCGATGGACGGATTGATCGGGCTGAAGCGCATTGAGGATTTGCATCCGGATGTGGTGACCCTCGATCTGGAAATGCCGCGGATGGATGGAATGGAAATGCTGCGGCAGATTACCCGCAAGCAGCGCATACCGGTGATTATATTTGGCGCGCGGTCCGAGCAAGGCGCCGATTTTGCCCTGCGAGCGCTTTCGGTGGGCGCGTTTGACGTGGTTACCAAGCCGGACGAAGCCGTTTCCGGCAATCTGGAACAGGTTGCTGCGGAGCTTGCCTCCCGTGTGAAAGCTGCCGCGAAATCGGGTGCGCCAAAGCTGATACCTGGCGAAGAACTGCCCCCGAATCAGGTGCGCAAAGCCCAGCTCGGGCCGCGCCCTGCATCGCGTGTGCTCGGAATTGGCGTCTCGACCGGCGGGCCGGCCGCCCTGCAGTATCTGTTTTCGCAGCTCCCCGCGACCTTCCCGGGCTGTCTCATGGTGGTTCAGCACATGCCCGAAGGGTTCACGGAAAGATTCGCGCGGCGTCTCAACGACTCTTCGTCCATCGAAGTGAAAGAGGCTCGATCGGGCGATCTTCTTCTCGCGGGCCGCGCTCTGATTTGCCCGGGAAACCGTCACCTAAGGGTCCGTCGCATGGACCGTGGCGACGTGGCCATGGTGGTGGACGCCGCGCCGGTGAATGGCCACAAGCCATCGGTGGATGTCTTATTTAACTCGCTGGCGCAGGAATTTCGCGCCAGATCGGCTGCCGTTCTTATGACGGGCATGGGTGAAGATGGCGTCGCAGGGCTTGGAGCGATTCGGGCCGCGGGAGGATATACCGTCGCGCAAAGCCCGGAAACGTGCGTAGTAGACAGTATGCCGCGCTCGGCAATCGACCACCGGTTTGCCCTCCGTGTGGTTTCGCTCGATCAAATGGCGGCCGAACTGGAAGCGATTTGCGAGCCGAGCCACGCATCCATCTCCGAATTAAGCCCTTCGCCTGTTGGTTCCGCTGCGGCTGATGATGTCGCCACAAGAAGGAGATCGCTATGAGCGCTTTTGAACCTTTGCGGCGAAAGCAGGACGGCCAGCCAGTCCGCTTTTTAATCGTCGACGACTCCGTTTTCGCCCGCAAGAGCATCGCGAAGATGGTGGAGAACTTTGGCGGCCAGGTGGTGGGCGAAGCGGGCGACGGCTGTACCGCCATCACCGAGTATGCGCGCACCCGCCCCGACATGGTCCTCATGGACATCACCATGCCACACATGGAAGGCATCGAAGCGGTCGAGCGCATCGTGCAGCAGGATCCCGAGGCGCGCGTGGTCATGGTCTCGTCCGTGGGATACCAGGAAAACATTCTGGCAGCGCTGCAGAGGGGCGCGCGCCATTTCGTGCAGAAGCCTGTGAAGGCCGATGTGCTTTACGACGTGTTGCGCTTCGTCCTGGCTCAGGAAGTGCCGGCCCCGATGGCTGCTCAGGGCGGCAAGCAATAAGAAGGATTCGATGACAGGCAATCAGAGAGGCAATCGATGAAAATGGATTTGATTCAGCCGTTCATCGGCTCGCTCGATGCTGTGCTGGCGCAAATGACCGGGGCACCCGTCACCATCGCGGACGTGACCATGGAAGAAGAGGCCTACCGGCGCAAGGGTATCGCTGCCTTGGTCGTTTTCCAGGGACAAATCGAAGGCCGCGTCGTAGTCGATGTGGACCCTGGCGTCGCCGCCAAAGTTGCCGGAAACATGTCCGGCGGGGAAGTCGACGCCTCGGAACCGATGGTTCCCGAGGCCATTTGCGAGCTCGCCAACATGGTGATCGGCAACGCCGTCACACAGTTGAACGATCAAGGCTCGCAATTCAAAGTTTTGCCGCCTTCAATTCTTACCGAAGAGCAATGCGCAAAAATCGGCTCCGATTCGGAAGCGACCATCCTTTCCTTCCGCACTCCGGCAGGCGAAGTTCGCTTGAACATTTCCATGCACTATCACACTCGCAGGTTCGGCGAGCGTTCGCCGGTAGCGATGGTCAGGTAAGCCCCACTTCGAAGATCGCGACTTCTCGTTAGCGCGCTCGCGGTCCCACTCGGCGGTACTCCGTCCCGTGTCGGAACAATCCAGCTTTCGGCAATTCCTCTGAATACACCACGCGCGCGGGAAGGAAAATATTCGCTGAATCCGGGGAATAGGGGACGGCCACCTCAATCGGTGCATTTGCTTCGAATCGCCGCTTGCTGCGGAAGCACATGCCAATCGGGGAAATGTCCTCGCAGACGGCGAGTTCGTCGTCCTCGCCAGATTGGCGGATGCACGCCGTGAGTCGCGTTTGCAGCCGCAACCGTTGCCGCTCGCGTTGTTCGCCATTGCCAGGCTGCGGATCCGCGGTCTCGGATGCGCGCCTCGCCTTTGTTCCGCGCGCCGACGATTTCTTCTCTTCTTCGTTTAGCACCTGGACCCAGATGCTCGGCACATTGCATTTCTTGCAGTGCCGGGCGATTCCACGATTGCTCTCGAACGCGCCTAGCTCCATTTCGTTGAGGTAAGCGACCTCGCGTTGGTGGCAATAGGTGCACTCCAGCAGCATTTTGGCTACCGCTTCCGAGCCTTCCAGCACGGCCGGGAAGTCGACGCCCCACATGTCCACTCCCTCGCCCAGAATCTCCAGGCTGTAGAGGTAGCCGTTGCCCTCCCGTCCCATTTGATTGACGATACGCGCCATTCCCTGCCGGCTCGACTCCGCTGGCGCCCGGCGGCGAATGTGGATCTTTTGTTCGGGCTTCAAGTCGCGGGCCAGCGCGATGAGCGCTCCGTTCTGGCTGACCATCACTGTTTTCGCCGGCTCATGGAATTCCTGGCCGTGCGCGTCCGTGCCTGAAGCTTCGAGCAGGACTGTCAGCGAAACGCGGTCGCTCGCGCGGCGCGAAGTTAAGGACATCGATTCCTCCCAAGGGCGGCCTCAAGCGAAATAGCATACCCCGACTAAGGCAAGTCTTACGACGTGCGGGGCGGCCCAACGGTTTTCCCGCAGGGACAAGGTACAATGCCCTGCGCAGTACGGCCGGATCGCAAATCGCGGAGCTTCGCCGTTGAACCTTGAATTGAATGAAGAGCAGCAGCTTTTGCAGAAAAGCGTGCGCGAATTTGCCGAAGCGGAAGTGAAGCCGCGCGCAAAGGAACTCGACGATACCGGACATTTCCCGCTCGATCTGTTTCAAAAGGCCGCTCAGCTCGGATTAACCGCCGTCGCCATTCCCGAGTCCGAAGGCGGTTCGGGAATGGACCACCTGAGTTATTCCATTGTGATCGAGGAAATATCGCGCGCCTGCGCTTCCACCGGCGTGATTCTCTCCGTCCAGAACTCGCTCTACTGCGATCCTATCTATCGATTCGGAATCGAAGAACAAAAAAAGAAATTCCTCGCGCCGTTCGCTCGCGGAGAAAAAATCGGCTGCTTCGCGCTCACCGAGCCGCAAGCTGGTTCCAACGCCGCCGCGCTGGCCACCAAAGCCGTTCTAAAAGGCGACCGGTACACCCTCAATGGGGCCAAGGCCTGGATCACCAATGGCGGCGTGGCCGATGCAGCGATTGTTTTCGTGAATACGCATCCTGAAAAGGGTGAGAAGGGCATTACCGCGCTCCTCGTTGAAAAAGGCACGCCGGGATTCAGCGCCGGAAAAGAGGAAAAGAAGCTTGGAATCCACGCTACGGCCTGCGCGGAGCTTTCCTTTTCGGAGTGCGAGGTGCCGCTAGCGAACCGTCTCGGCCAGGAAGGCGAAGGCTACAAGATCGCGCTATCCACATTGGATGGTGGCCGCATCGGCATCGCGGCGCAGGCGGTCGGAATCGCGCAGGGCGCCTTCGAGGCCGCCTTGTCCTACGCGAAGCAGCGCCAGGCTTTCGGGCACCCGATTTCTGAGTTCCAGGCAATCCAATTCATGCTCGCGGACATGGCCACGGAGATCGGAGCGGCGCGCTTGCTGGTGCGCCGAGCCGCCTGGAAGCAAGATGCCGGGGCGCGCTTTACCATGGAAGCTTCGATCGCCAAACTTTTCGCCAGCGAAATGGCCACGCGCGTTGCGCATAAAGCGATTCAAATCCACGGCGGTTACGGATACAGCAACGAGTACCCGGTGGAACGCGCCTACCGCGACGCACGCATCACCGAAATTTACGAAGGCACCAGCGAAATTCAGCGCCTGGTGATCGCCGCGTCTCTGTTGCGCGCTAGCTGATCCTCAAGTTTTACAATTTAACTGCCGGCACGCTCCCGCGTTCGCGTCTACTTCACGAATTCCGGCTTCTGGCCTTTTGACCACGGATCGTAGTTCAGTAGGAATTTTACCCGTTCGGATATCGGCGGGTGCGTATAGAACAAAAACACATTCAGCGGATTCGGGTCGGGCTCCGCCAGCGACGATTCGCCTTCCACCTGAAACGAATCCGCTGCCACCTGCGCTGCATCCGGCAGAATGCCGTGCGTCACTTCCAGCCCGTACACATCCGCCTGGTGTTCCACGTGCCGGCTGTAGGCGTTCGAAATCGGATCGAACAGAAAACTAAAAATCGAAAGCAGCAGCAACAGCGCAGGCAGCGACGCCCAGTCATCCAGTCCGCGGATGCTCCATCCATCACCCCATTTCGCCAGCATCCATCCAATGCTTCGATAACCGAGCCACAACATTGCGAACAATACCACCAGCGTGAAGATCAGCCCTTTCCACACATGCCCAAGCACGTAATGTCCCATCTCGTGCCCCAGCACCGACACAATCTCCGGCGTCGTTTCTTTGTCGATGGTTGTGTCCCAAACCACGATGCGCTTTGACGCTCCCAACCCGCTCACGTACGCGTTCATCGTCGGCGTCTTGTCGCTCGCCTTCATCCAGAACATCCGATCCGCTGGAATGTCGAGCCCCGCGCGCGCCACCACCTTCTCAAGCTCCACCACCAGAGCGGGATCCTTCTGTTGCAGTGGCGCGAAGGTGAAAAACATCGGCTCCAGCACAAAAGGTTCAACGAACGAAAGGAAGACGATGATCGGCACCGAAACCAGCCAGAAGTAAAACCACCAGTTTCGCGGCGACCTCCGGATCACTCCATACAAAATCCAAACCATGAAGCCGCCGATCACCATGAAAATCAAAATGCCCTTGGTCCAGTCCCATGCCAGCGCGCCCCAGCTTTCCACCGATAATCCGTATTTCGTTGAGACCATGTGCTCGTAAATTGCCAGCGGTGATTGCAGCACCGTTACCAGCAGAATCAGCGCCGGCGTGAACACGAAAGCCTGCACCAATCGATTTTTCGAAACTCTTTCCGCCCAGTCCCGGAACTTAGGCGCCCATCCAAGCCGCAGCACCAGCCAAAACACGAAGATTCCGTAAAACGCGTCGATCAGGTTCAGCGCAAAGTGAGTTCGTCCCAGTGTTTTCGCTTTTCTATATAGATCCGGAGGAAGGGTGTACGCGGTTACTCTGGCTTGGGACTCAATTGGCCGGACGGTTTCCTGCCGCGGCGTGGCTTGGGGATTGGCCTGCGCTGGGGCGGAAGCTTCCTCTCCGCCCGGCGCATACCGCGGCGCGGCGCCGGCAATTCCCGGCACCGCCAGAGCCGCGGCGAAAAGTGAAAATCCTAAAACTGCTGCGCGAGGCCAGCATTTCTTCATGAATCGGCTCCTGAAACGATTCTGGCATAATACGCGTCATGTCAGCCACCAGCCCCTCTCAGCGTCCTATGGTAAATCGTCAATTTATTCTCGTCGCGCGCCCTGTGGGATTGCCGAAAGAATCCGATTTCGAGCTCGTCGAGTTGCCGTTGCCTTCTCTCACGGACGGCCAGATTCTGCTGCGCACGCATTTTCTCTCGGTCGATCCCTACATGCGCAGCCGCATCAGCGGTATCCGCACTTACGCCGATCCCGTGAACATCGGCCAGCGCATGGTTGGCGGCACCGTGGGAGAAGTCATCGAATCGAAAAATCCGAAATTTCAGGTGGGCGAATTTTACGAAGGTTACTGGGGCTGGCAGGAGTATTTCATTTCAGCGGGAGATCGCCTTCGCAAGCTCGATCCTGGTTCCGCCCCGATTTCCACCGCGCTCGGCGTTCTCGGCATGCCCGGCATGACCGCATATTTCGGCCTGCTCGATATCTGCAATCCCCAGCCCGGCGAAACCGTCCTGGTTTCCGGAGCCGGCGGAGCGGTCGGCTCGCTTGTGGGACAAATCGCCAAGATTATCGGCTGCCGTGCGGTTGGCATTGCCGGTAGCGACCCAAAAGTCGCCTGGCTCGTGAACGAACTTGGCTTTGATGCCGCCTTCAATTACAAGACCACCGAAAATTACGTGGAGGCCCTGAAGATGGTTTGCCCCAACGGAGTCGACTGCTACTTCGACAACGTCGGCGGCACCATCACGGACGCTGTTTTTCCTGTGCTCAACTCCCAATCCCGCATTGCCGTTTGTGGCCAGATTTCCCAATACAATGCCATCCAGCCCGAGCCCGGCCTGCGCAATTTCATTTACTTGCTTACGAAACAGGCTCGCGCCGAAGGTTTTCTCGTCTACCAGTTCGCCGATCGCTATCCCGAAGGCATCGCGCAAATGGCCAGGTGGATCGCCGAGGGGAAGATCAAACACCGAGAGCAGATTGTCGAGGGATTTGAGAAGGCGCCTGCCGCGCTGATTGGGCTTTTCCACGGCGACAACACCGGCAAAATGCTCGTTCACGTCGCCAGTCCTCGGTAAATCTCTGATTCCGTTTCGTTGGGTTCGCCCCTTCTTTCGGACAGCGAAAGCTGTCTCCCGGGGCCATTTACTCCTTCGGCTTATGCTTTCAACCTTATTTGCCCGGGCCGCTTCTGCATGACTACTATAAAGAAGGCGATAAAATGGGCCTGATCAGGAGAGTTCTTATGCGACGTTCGCTTTTGACGATGGCGATGTTATCTCTCGCGATGGCCGGCGGCGTCGCAGCACAGCAATCCGCTTCGCAGGAAGACTCTCTTGCCGCCGCTGCTCGACGCGCCCGCGAGCAAAAGAAAGATCAGCCAAAGCCCCCGCGCGTCTGGGACAACGACAACATTCCCAAAAACGCGGATGACATAACCGTCCTCAACGGACCCCAATCCGATTCTGCGCAATCAGATTCCTCAGCCTCCGCGTCTGGTGACAACAAACAAGCTGCGGGTGCTGCCAAGGATTCCTCAGCCGACAAAAGAGCCAAGCTCGAAGCCGATCTGGCCGCCGCGAAAGACGATCTGCAAACTTTGCAGAACGATCTCGACATCCTCAAGCGCAAATTTGCTCTCGACCAGCAGACCTACTACGGCAAGCCGAATTACTCTACCGACAAGGACGGCGCCGCCGCCCTTAGTGACGAGCAATCGCAGATCGACGCCAAGCAACTCGACATGGGCGCCGCCCAGCAGAAAATCGCCGACCTGCAAGCCCAGCTCAACGCTCTCGCCGAACAGAAACAGCAGAAATAGCCGTTTCTCGGCGGCAATCGTCGACGCCGATGCCGTCTCACCGCCCAGGCGAAATCCACAGCCCGCAAGCCCCACCCTACTAATTGCGTTCATTTCCCATTGACACACTAGCAACACTGCCGCAAAATTCGCGTCAGCTTTTCAGTGTTGGGGGCCTTGTTCCCGCCGGACGCGATGAGCTCTCATCGCCTTTTCGGCGGCATTTCTTCTCGGAAGAGGGACGATGCAATATCTGCCCGGCTGGACTGTGCAATGCCTGAACACCGAATGCGCCGCCCGCGGCCAGTGGCTGCGAGTCGAAACCTCCTCGCAGGAGTGCTGCAGCAATTGTGGCGCGCCGCTTCAGAACGTGCCTCCGCCGCTCGGCCCCCGCCTTCGTCTGCGCCCGCGGCCTCTGGCTAGCTATCGTCCCATGGGCCGCCGCCGCTAACGCCAAGCCTCACCGTCATACTACAATCTTCCACTACTGATTCGCGCGTATTGTCGTCTTCGAATAGCTATTTCGTTTCATGCGGCTTTTGAGAGTTTTCGCGGGGCCAAAAAGAAGTGAGCGGCTGGCGGGGGAACCAGCCGCTCGGGGCATGGGGTGTATCTAGGTGCAGGAATTTGAGTCCGTCTCCAGAGCGCCCCGGCACGGCTCAGGAGCTTTTGGTCCCCTGATTCCCTGCCGGAGCGCTGAGCCAGTCTCAAATCCAAGGTGATAATGCCTGTGGGTGCCGCGAGCGTCGATAGGACGGAAGGTTCAATTAGTTTTAGTACGAAAGTCCTACGAACAAAACACCCTACGGAAGCGGACAAATGTCTCCACTGCGCAAGTATCGCGTTCGGTGCCCTTTGCGGCGCTTCCCTCGATATACTACGATGCTCATCCACCGATGACTGACTCTGTTTCCCCGTCCGGCAAGACGCGCGCGAGCGAGATGCTTTGGGAGTTCTGGTACCCCGCCATGCGCGCTTCCGAGCTGCGCTCCTCGAAGCTCCAGCGCGTGTTGTTGCTCGACGTGCCACTCGTTCTCGGCCGCGATTCCGCCAGGAAGCCGTTTGCCTTGCGCGACATTTGCCCGCATCGCGCTTATCCGCTCTCCTTTGGCCAGTTCGATGGCGCCAACGTCGAATGCGCCTACCACGGCTGGCAGTTTGACGCGCACACCGGCCAATGCCGCGTGATCCCTTCGCTCACGCACGATTCAAAGCTGAAGTGCGAGCGGATTTATGCGGGCAGCTTTGCCTGCGAAGAACGCGACGGCTACATCTGGGTGTTCATGTCCAATCCCGAAGGCCGCGCGCTGCAAGCTCCTCCGCCTGCGGTGCCGGAACTCCCGACCTTCAGCGCTCGCTATCAAATGGCTCAGCTCTGGGCCGACCTCCCTTGCGGCATCGACCAGGCCATCATCGGCCTCATGGATCCCGCGCACGGCCCTTTCGTGCACCAGGCCTGGTGGTGGCGCACCCGCCACAGTATTCGCGAAAAGGCCAAGCAGTTTGAGCCAATTCCCAACGGTTTTCGCATGAGCCCGCACGCGCCGTCCGCGAACAGTGCGCCCTACAAGATTTTGAAATGGATTACCGGTGAGCCCGCCTCCACCACCATCGACTTCGTTTTGCCCAATCAGCGCTTCGAACAGATTCGCGCCGGAGAATATTGGCTATCCAGCCGCACGACCGTCACTCCCGTTACGTCTGAGCTTTGCCGTCTTGATTTCTGCGCCGCGTGGAACATCCTCCCGTGGATTCCCATCGTGCCCTTCATCCTGCACGTTCTCGGCCCGCGCTTCATTCGCCAGGATACGGAAGTGATTCAGAAGCAGTCGCTCGGATTGAAATACGAAGATCGCATGATGTTGGTGGACGATGCGGACCGGCAGGCGCGTTGGTATTTCGAATTAAAGGCCGCTCATGCTGAATCCAAACGCACCGGCGAACCGATGCGCCACCCCATGACAGGCCCGGTTACGCTGCGCTGGCGCTCCTAGCAAAGTCAGCCACCCAGAAACGGAAAATGTTCCGCAGCGGCCATGAAGAAGAGCATTGGAAACGAAAGCCAGAATCCCACGCGCGACGCCAGAAAGCTCCATCGTGCCAATCTATCGGCTTCGGGCGGCATCGGCGTTCCTCGTTCCGCCGCCGCCCGCGTCCACGCAATTAATCTTTTCTGAACGCGCCACACCACGCCCCATGTGTTCAGCAACATCAGCAATCCCAGCCCGCCGCCGACGCTGATCGACAAGTGTGCGTTTGATGCTTGCGGGTCCGAATTCAGCCGCAGCACGATCAGCGACGCGGCAATCACAATCGCGGCAATCGCAATCGCTCGCAGCCAGGGATTATTCAGCGGTCCCGACTGCGGCATCTGCAGTGGATAGATCAGCGCATAGGCCACCAGCCACACCAGCACCCACCAACCGAACCATTTCCACCCCAGCGAGGGCATCCCCGCATTCTGCGCGTCGATGCCCAGCAGTTCGGAGAAATAGCGCAGCCCGGCCAGCACCGTGATCAGCGCCGACCAGCGGAACCACCACATCGCGCGGTCCATCAGCACCGGATACATCTTCGCCCGCACCGCCGGGTCGAGCTGCTTCATCGCCGGCATCCCAATCAGATTAAAGAAGTAAAGCAGCCCCACCCAAATGATTCCCGCCACAATATGAACCCACCGCAGCAGGATCTGCTCGCCGCTAAGCACGTCCGTGGGAAAGCTGATGTGGCTTCCAGATGTCTGAAGATCGAACAAAGTATAGGGGTGGAAAGTCATTTCGGAAGCCTGGCGCCATCCGCCGCGAAGCAGGGAAAGCCGTTGCCGATTGGATTCTATGCCCACGAAACAGTCAATTGAAACGTAATTGACTTCATTTGCCATAGCCGCCTACCATGAATTGCTAGCAAATCCTTTGTTTTCCAGAGGGGCCGATAGGCGCACGGGCCCGCCAGCAATGACGCAGAACACAGCGAAGCTCGTCTTTTGGGGAGTCCGCGGCTCCACGCCCACCGTCGAACGCGACACTTGGCGCTATGGCGGTAATACGCCTTGTCTCGAACTCACCGCGCCCGGGGGCGGCCATTTCATTCTTGACTGCGGTACCGGCCTGCGCACCCTCGGCAACCGCTGGGCCCAGGCCAACGGTGAATTCGGCATCGAATCCCATGTTCTGGTCACCCATTTTCATTGGGATCACATTCAGGGCATCCCTTTCTTTCGTCCCTTCTTCGAGGCGCAGAACCGCTTTCATTTTTACAGTTTCCAATCGAAGTGCTTGGGAGCCGACAGCCTCCGCCAAGTCTTTGAATCCCAATTAGCCGCCCCTTATTTCCCGGTGGACGTCAGTCTCATGGCTGCTCCGCGCTCCTTCCGAGAGGTCACCGGCGGCGAGCGTTGGGAAATCGATGGCACCCGCATTTCCACTGCTTGGCTGAATCACCCGCAGGGCTGTCTAGGTTATCGCCTCGACACCACCGCCGGTTCGATCGTCTACGCCACCGACAACGAGCCCGGCGTGCCCGAATTTGACAGGAGCCTTCGCCAGTTCGCTCAAGGTGCCGACATCCTCATATATGACGCCCAGTATTCGCCCGAACAGATTGCTTCCACCCGCAAGGGCTGGGGACATTCGAGCTGGCTCGAAGGAGTAAAAATCGCGCGGGACGCTCGCGTCCGGAACCTGCTCCTGTTCCACCATAACCCGGAATCATCCGACAACGTGATCGACGGGTTTCTATCCGCGGCTCGCCTCGAATTCCCGTCCACTTGGGCCGCCGCCGAAGGCATGTGCCTGACGCTCAGCGATCGCGGTGTCAGCGTGTCTCTTCGCGAACGCCGGTCTGCCCCGCGCCGCCGCCTGCGCTTCAACGCCGTGGTCAGCGGCCAGACCGAGGAGGGCCATTCCTTCGAGGAGAAGGCTACCGTGCGCGATTTGAGCCTTCAGGGTGCTTACATCGTGCTCGACAATCACCCCAAGCTTCAATCCGAACTACGCGTGGTCATCGAAGCTGCCGAACAAACCAGCAACAGCCAGATGACTTTTCGCGGGACGGTGATTCACTGCAATCCGGGCCGCGAGAATTCGCAAAACGGCGTCGGCGTCATCTTCGTCGCCGAGGTCGATCCCGCCGCTCCCAGCGACTAGCTCACGCTCCCGCTTCTTAGTCTCTTCACGCACCAATCACGGCGCTGTCATTCCGATCGGAGCAATTTCGCGATCCGCATCGGGATCGCTCGGAGTCGAGGAACCTGCATTCTCCGTTTGCTTTCAGCGCTCCGGTTGGAACCTATTCTTGCAGCGCCGATATCTGCGCGTCGAGGTCGGAGAGCGCTTTGGCAAGCTGTTCCTTGTATCGCGGGTTCTGGCTTGCGTTGAGATCCTTCTCCACGCGAGCGCGCGAAAGTAGCAGAACGGCTTTCCGCCGGTGCGCTTCCATTTGCTGTGGGGTTAATTGCTGTTTGCGGTTGTCTTTCGGAGATTTCTCAGCTTCCTGAACCTGGTCCTCTACAGCTTTACTTTCCCAACCCTTGGCCATATCCCTATTTTAAAACTCTCCACGCCTGTTGACGGAGCTTTTTCTCGCGATGTTCTTCCTGATGCAATAGCGCCTCCCGCTTTTGGCTTCACCGGTCACTGAAATCTGCTTTTCGACCCATTTACCCCAACTGCACACGTTCCACCGATTTCCTTGCTCGGCAATCATGCTTGGTTAATTATAGTACCAGTACCATACTTCGCCAATTGGTGGGTTCACCCATGAGCAACGAAACGACGCGCCGAATCTCTGCTTCCATCTCCCTCCTGGTGTCGGGGCTTCTTTTCACCAGCGTGCCGGTCTTCCCTCAGACCGTCGCTGAAGCTGCCCGGCAGGAGCGCGAGCGCAAGAACCATGCCGCTCACGCTCAGCACGTCTATACTAACGAAGATCTGAAGCGCCCGCAGATTCTCCTGCCCGAAGATCGCACGCGCGCCAACGGCGCGGATGGCGAACCGGCCGAAGCCTCCGCCACTCCCGCGGCTCAGCCCGCTGCCAGCGGGAAGAAACAAGCGGTCCTCGCAATGGCTCCGCGTCACGCCGGACCGGCGACGGCGAAGGGCCCTGGGTCGTCTGTTCTTGGCACAGCACCGAGCGTCGACTCGAACTCTTTTGTGCCCGATTCCGGTCTCTCCCTGGCCACTGCGGTTCCCAACAGCCCACAGTTCCCGCTGGCCAAGGCGGTCGCGAACCCGCGCGTCATGGCTCAAACTGCCGTTCCGATTCCTGTAGTAAATCTACCCATGCAGATCGGGAACGCTACGCCTCTTGCTGACCCCAAAGAAAGCCTCGTCTTCCCGATGCTGAGCCCTTCGAACTCTCCCTCGCCGCGCTCAGCGTCCCGGTTTTCAGCCGTACCCGCGCCTGTCGTGACCTACGTCGGTCCGTATGCCGCACCTCAAGTCTTGCCCGTAGCGCCTCAGCAGATCATCATCGCCGTCCCTGCTGAACTGGCGGGCACTCCTTGGCTGGCCACGCCCCGGGCAGAACACATCGCGATCGTTGAACCGCCGGCCATGCCGCCTGTCGCTGCGGCAGAACCTTTTGCCGTGGCCCATCCGATTTCGATTGGAGCCCCGGCTGATCTCATTAGTACTCCTTGGCTCGCCGCGCCCAAGGCCGCGGAACGAATCGCGAGTGTTAATCCTCCCGCTATGCCGCCGCTGGCCGCACCCGCGAATTCGCCCTCGGACTCACCTTTGAATTCGCCCTTTAGCTCATTCGACACGCCCGCTCCTTTGCAGGCGCCACTCGCTCCCGCAGCTCCCGCTCAGCTGCCAATTCAGCCACCGGCAGTCTCGTCAGAAGAGTCGGCTGTCCGCACCGTGGTCGTGCAGGCGGGCGACTCCTTGTGGAAGCTGGCCGCACGCTATCTTGGCAAGGGTGAGCGCTGGGTTGAACTGGCCAAACTCAATCCGCAGTTCGCAAATCCCGGCTTGATCCGTCCAGGCGACCCGGTCCACGTGCCTGCGCCGCTTCCGCAGAACGCCAAGCAGGTGGTCATTCGCCGCGGGGATACGCTTTGGAGCGTGGCCCGCACCGAGTTCGGCCAGGGGCTCGCGTTTTCCTGCATCGCCCACGCGAATCGGCTCCCGTCCGCGGACCTGATTCTTGCCGGCGAAACATTGGTGCTTCCGGCCGACTGCTCCCGGTAACGCGAAACGATCACGCGAACGCGTTCGCATTGGGCAGCGTAGTTGGCGGCAAACTTCGCGTCCGTAAAGCGCGTTTTAGCTCTTTGCGGCCCGCGCTGCGTCGAGCGAAAACGGACCTGCGCCGCTCGTGGCCAGGAACAGCAGCCCGCCCATGATGGCCATATTCTTGAAGAAGTGCGCTTCCATCGCAGCCCGCAACGCGCCCTGCAACGCCCAATAGTTATGGAAAATGATGCTCGTCGGAATCAGGTACACAAACAGGATCCAGCTCACCAGTTTCACCTGAAATCCCGTTAAGATTGCCAGCCCACCGGCAATCTCAAGCGTTGCCGCCGCCACGATCGACGCTGCGGGAAATGGCATGCCATGCCCGGCCGCGAGTTGCACGTAATACCCAAACGTGATGATCTTCAGCACGCCGAAGATCAGGAACACGGAGCTCATCAGAATCCGTCCCATTAGCGGAACCGCGCTTTTTATCTCCTCTGCCATCGTCTCTCCCTGTTTTTTCACACTGCTGATGCTCTTGTCGTGCAAAGTCTCCAGCGAAGCGCGAGGCTCGCGGTGTCACCGCGAGCCCTTACTTCCACCATGGGTGCTCACGCCAGATCGAACAACAGCACTTCAGCCGGCTCGGTTGCCTCGGCGCGAATTTCCGTTTCCTTCGAAACGGCCGCTCCGTCGCCCGCCTTCAGGTCCGTGCCGTTGATCTTCACCGCCCCGCGCGCCACCTGAACCCAGGCGTAGCGCCCCGCGGCAAGTTCGTGCTTGGCTTCAGCGCCCTTGTCCAGTCGCGCGATATAGAGGTTCGCGTCCTGGTGCACCGTTACCGGCGCTTTCGGACCCGCTACCAGGCTGAACTGGTTTCGCAGTTCCTCATCGGGAAACGATAACTGCTCGTATGCAGGTTTCAATCCGCGCCGCTCCGGCACAATCCAGATTTGCAGCAAGTGCGCCGAATCTTTCTTCGACGGGTTAAACTCGCTGTGCACCACACCTGTTCCCGCCGACATGTGCTGCAACTCTCCCGGCCGGATCACGCCGCTTCCGCCCGTGTTGTCGCGGTGTTCAATCGCCCCATCCAAAATCCACGTCAGAATTTCCATGTCGCGATGCGGATGCATCGGAAACCCGCCGCCCGGCGACACTACATCCTCGTTCAACACGCGCAGCGAACGGAATTGCACGTGTTCCGGATCGTAGTATTGGTCGAATGAAAACGTGAAATGCGTGTCCAGCCACGAAAGCTTGTTGCGTCCGCGTTCTTCGCTTGGCCGCACCTGTATCATTGTCTTGCTCCTTTACTTTGTTTTTTCGAAAATGTTCCGCTTAGGTTTCGCCGCCTACTCCGCGGCCCAACTTCCGGCACAATCGCCGCAGAGTTTCCTGTTCTTCGAGGCTGAGCCGCGAGAACTCCTGAACGATCGCCTGTACATGCCCCGGCAAAATTAGCTCCATCAATCTCCGGCCCGCGCCCGTCAGCCGCACCACGATCTGTCGCTGATCGGTCTTCATCCGCTCGCGCTTTACCAGCCCGCGCCGTTCCAGGTTGTTGATCACGTAAGTCACATTGCCGCCGGTTCGCAGCAGCTTCTCGCTCAGTTCGTGCTGGCACATCGGACCCAGGTGAAATAGCGCCTCGAGCGCTCCGAACTGCGCGAGCGTCAAGCCCTTTTCCGCTAAAGCCTCGCCGGCCCGTGCCAGCACCGTTTCGCTCGCCCGCACCAGGTTGATGTAGGCGTTCAGAGCCGCTGTATCTTCTTTGTTTCCTCTGTAGTGCGTCGGCATCCGGCCTCGCCCAATATCGTTTAAGCTTAAACGATAAGATGCGCCAGTGCCGCAATCGATTCAGGCTTATGATTTTGTCGCGGTGTTATTTCGAGGAGTCGACTCGGGGCTTGCTCAGGTAATCTTGAAATGAGTTGTCGATGTTTTACGGCTTCTGCGTCGGCCGCAGCACGACTTCGCTGATAAAACTCTGCGGCTGCTGCGTCACAATCGTCTCCACCGCGTGCGCAATGTCGTCCGGCTGCAACATCTTCGTTACGTCTTTGCCCGCGTGCGACGAAAATTCCGTGTTCACGCTTCCAGGGCAGATCACGCTCACGCGTATTCCGTGCGGCCGCAAATCCTCGGCCATGCACTGCGTCAGCCCCAGCACGCCCCATTTCGACGCGCAGTAAATCCCGCCGCCCGCAAAGGCGCTCTTTCCGGCAATGGAGGCGATATTAATGATGTCGCCGCGGCCCAATTTGATCATTCCCGGCGCCACGCTTTTGCTTACCAGGAACACGCTTTTCAGATTGGTGTCCAACACTTTGTCCCAATTCTCTTCGGCTGATTCGTGGGTGGGGCCGAAATATCCGATGCCCGCGTTATTCACCAGAATTTCCACTGGACCAAGCGCTTCCTGTACCTTCTGCGCGAGCGCATCGACATCCCCAGCGAGCGAAACATCCGCCGCCAAGGCCAGGCACTTGCCGCCGGCCTTTTCAATTTCGCCCTTGGCCGCTTCGAGTTTCGCGGCGTCGCGTGCGCAAATGCACACGCTCGCGTCCATCTGCGCGAGTTTCTTCGCCACGGCCAACCCGATCCCGCGGCTCGCTCCTGTCACCAGCGCAACTTTTTTAAGAAGTGTCACGGAACTCTTGGCATTTGACTAGCGCGAGGCGACAGGCTAGCCTGATGCATCATCGTATCACCCATAGGCTTCGGACCATAGAGTGCGGGCGCGGGAGATAGAAGGCCGATCTTTCTCGATTTCACCTTGCGCCCACGGGATACTTTTCCCTATAATCCGGTCGATTTGTCTGTCCTTTTTTACGAGGCTCCTTATCCTCGTTCTTTAGGTTCCAACCGAAGCTGGCCCAGGAGGCAGAGAAGTATGAAGCGAAGAACTCTCAACCTGACGGCGGCAATACTCGCCGCGCTCCTCTCCGTCTCGATGTTCGCACGGCCGGCGGCCGCGCAAGCGGCGCAGGATCAGTCCAAGCCGTCCTATACCATTCCGGAATACAACGCGTTTCAGGCAGCCAATGCGGAGAAAGATCCGTCGGCGAAGATCAAGGACCTCGACGACTTCGTCTCGAAGTTTCCGAATTCCACGCTGCTGCAGTACGTCTACCAGCTCTATTTTCAGGCGTATTTCGCCATGAAGAATTATCCCAAGACCATCGAATACGCCGACAAGCTTTTGGCCATGGGCAACAAGGTCGACCCGGCCGTCGCCTTGGGTGCTTTGCAGGCCCGCGTACAGGCTTTCTCGTCTATGCAGTTAAATCCCTCCGCGCCGGACGCGAATGATCAGCTCACCAAGGAACGCGATGCTGCCCTTGAAGGCGCGAAAATGCTTGACGCGTTTCCCAAGCCGGCCAACTCCAAAATGTCTGACGACGATTTCGCCAAGCAGAAAAAGCCCGGAATCGACTTTTTTTACTCCGCCGCTGGTGCCGCCGCTCTGCAGTTGAAGGATTATCCAGGCGCGGTGAACGCCTTCAAATCCGCGTTGATGAACAAGCCGGATGACGCCGTCTCCGCCTACCGTCTCGGCTTGGCCTATCTCGCGATGAACCCGCCCCAGGCGCTCGATGGCTTCTGGGCTCTGGCTCGCGCCGTTAATCTGAAGGTCCCTGACACCGACAAGGTAAAGGATTATCTGCGCGCCAAAGTGCTGGCTTACGAGCAGCCCGGTTGCGACATGCAAGTCGATGCGCAGGTCAGCGAGATGCTTCAGCTCGCCGCTAATGCGCCCGACCGTCCCGCGACCTATACGATTCCCAGCGCCGATGATCTCAATAAGCTCCGCCAGTCCAGCAACATCATCACCGTCATCAGCGATCTCAATGGTGGCGGCGACAAAGCGAAAATGACCTGGCTGGCCATTTGCGGCGCTGAGTTTCCCGAAGTCGTCGGTAAGATTATCGACGAGCAGAAGACCGACGCCACGGTCGACTTCATGGTGTACACCGGCGCTACTCCCGAAGACATGCAGGCCGCCACCACCGCGAACATGGACGTGAAGGTCTGGATTACCGCCCCGCCCGCTGCTGCACCTGCTACAAGCGGGGCTGCGGCTGCTGCTCCGATTCCGCCGCAACCCGATGTGGTGCGCTTGTCGAAGGACGACGGCATTCGCTTCTCCGGCACCCTCGTCAGCTACGATCCTTCGCCGTTTTTGTTGCACTGGGATCAGGTGAAGGTTGATCCCACGGTCATTCCGGAAGCAGGCGCCAAAGGCAAAGCGCCTGGCAAGAAAAAGTAATCTCGTTCCCGCAGTTCAAAAATCAAAGGCCGGCCCCAACGGACCGGCCTTTTTCTTTTTGATCGACGTGGCGGCGGGCTTCACCCGGCCATCTCTATCGCCCGTATCGCAGCGGAGAACTCAAAACGCTAGTGGAGGCCGGACCAGTCGTCGGCGAGAAGAATGGAGTTGCTCGGGTTGGAGGGATCGTACTTCACACTGGCGGTTTGGCCCGCGGCGACGCGATCGAGATGGAGCTGTTCTTCGAGGCCGGTGATGTCCTGCGCGGTTTCGTAGGTGACGCCGGAAATGGAATAGCTGTAGAACAACAGCTTGGGCAAGCCATTCGGAGAGACGCCATCTCCGCGGCGATTGGCGACCATGGCTTCGTGCTTCAAGGCGCGCGGCTCAAGAGATATTTTCGCGGTCGCCGTGGATTTGCTTTCCGGCACCGCTGCTGGTAGCGGAGCAGAAGCTTCCACGGCCCGAGGATGTGAGGATGGCGAAGATTTTCCATCCATCACTTCCACTACGTGGCCTTCGACGATGCGGCCCACGCGATTCAAATAAGCGCGCCGTTCGCGTTCCATCGCGGCGGGATCTTCCTTCTTCGGGCGCAAAAAATAGTACAGGCCTGTGACGGCCAGGACGCCCAGGCCGGCGATGGGCAGGGAATTTCGCCAGTCCGCAAGAAAAGTCTTCAACGCGCTCCTCTGCGAGCTCCCGGCGGTTTCGCAATTTCACCCAGAGTGGCTCGCGCTTTTTCCCAGTCGCTCGCGAAGAGCTCAAGGCCGCGGTCGGTGAGCGGGTGCTTGAACAACATTCCGAAAGCCTTGTAGGGCATGGTATCGAGAAAGAATTTCATGATTGGCCCCTGTCATTATTAACTGATCGCCCTGCGGCGAACAGGGATGAGGTTGGGAGTTGTGTCAAAAACGCTACGGTTTCGCGTGGGCGGCAAGGGCTAGGAGGAGCGACCCACCCAAACATTATGGGGCAGATTTAGGGGCACGGCTGGGAATTCTGAGGGGATCCCTGAAAGCTGGCTGGTGCAACCGGTCAGCAGATCATAGCGAAAGCGGTTGTGTAGCGACGGTGTTTGGTGGCTGTAGCAGGGTGTGGCAATATTTCGGTCCACAGTAGATAAGCCTTCATAACGGAGGAAACATGAATCTGAAGAATGCGGTTGCACTGGTGACGGGCGGAAGCAGCGGAATCGGAGAGGCCATCGCGAAAGCGCTGGCGGCCAGCGGCGCGCGCGTGGCCATTACGGGTCGAAACGAGAAGCGGCTCAAGGAAGTGGAGAATGCGCTGGGAGTGCATCCGATTCACGCGGATGTGTCGAAGGAAGAGGACGTCCTGCGAACCTACCGCGAGCTCGCAAAGTTCGGCGACCTGGACATCCTTGTGAATAACGCCGGGATCGGTTTTTTCAAGAACCTGGTGGATATGGACCTGAAGGAGTTCGAGGCGACGTTCGCAACGAACGTAACCGGCGCCATGCTGATGGCCCGCGAAGCGGCGCGCCACTTCGTGAAGAAGGGCAAAGGCAACATTGTGAACATTTCGTCGACGGCGGGTACGCGCGGCGCGCCCAACGGGACGGCCTACTACGCGAGCAAGTTCGCGCTGCGCGGCATGACTGAATGCTGGCGCGCGGAGCTTCGCAAGCACAACATTCGCGTGATTTTGGTGAATCCAAGCGAAGTGGTGACGAATTTCTTCCAGACGGCGAATCTGCCGCAGAACGCAAACGAGACGAAGCTGCGTGGCGAAGAAATTGCCTTCGCGGTAAAGGCGGCTCTGGAAATGGACGATCGCGGATTTATTCCGGAGTTGTCGGTATTCGCCACGAACCCGAAAGATTGACCGCCTCGATCAGGATCTCTTGCAGTATTTGTCCATATAGGCGAGCGAATCCTTCACTACCTGGGCCTGAATCGGGTCGGGCGCGTAGACGCCTTGCAGGTCGCGGCGCACAAAAATAAAGCCGTGCTCATCATGATCGTAGGATTGCCACACCACATCCTTGCCCGCTTCTTTCAGCAGTTCGTAGTTCAGACGGAAGACAGCCTGGTTGTGGTCGCGGTCACGTCCTTGGACGCGAATGGGCGTGTTGATGGTGTCGATGCGCTGCATGGCCACGGACATGTCGATCTGGCCGCGCAGCTTTTCGACAGCTTCCTTCTGCATTTCCGGAGTGTTCTCCTTGAACGTTTCCGGGATGGGCGGCGCGTTTGGATCGCGCGGAATCGGACGGCGCGCGAGGAAGTCGATAGAGGCGGGCTCACTGGCGATTCCGGCGCGTAAGCCGTTATATTCCGAAGTGATCTTCATCAACATTTCGCCGCCGTGGCTCAGTCCGACGTAGCCAAGACGATCGGGATCGACGTAAGGCAGCGTTTTCACCCACTTGATAATGGCGATGGCGTCGTCATATTCAAGCGGCGCTCGGCTGAAAGCCTGGCGTCCTTCGCGCTTCCCCTCCTTTAACGGCGCGCCATACACTGGATCTTTGTTGACTTCCGCGCGATAGCGCATCCAGGCAACGCCGTAGCCCGCTTTCAGGAATTGCTCGAGCGTCCAGCTTCCGTACTGCGTCCACTCACGAATCCACTGCGTGCCCATACCGCCATTCATGTGCGCAAACACAACAAAGGGGAACGGACCATCGCCCGCAGGTTTGCGCACGCCGACGGGCGCGTACATGCCGTCGACGGTTTCCACGTAGGTGAGCTGCAGCGGAATGTTCGAACCCATGACCGGCTCGGTAACCACGGTGATGGGATTTTTTACCGGCTTGGGTACGAAAATGTGCTCGGGATCGATACTGACGTTGTTGGCGGCGTCTTCGGCGGCAGGAGAGGCAGGGACCATCGTTGCCTCCGGCAGAGTTGGTTCGGCTGCGGCAGGATCGGCGCCCGCAAGCAGGAAACCTGCAACGGATGCGGCAATTCCCGCCGAAGCACCGGTAAGGACTTCGCGACGCGAAAGATCCGAAGTTTTCTTTCTATCCTGCTTCGAGTCGTCCATTTTCTCCTCCGCGAGGCCGCGATAATGGGCGGATTCTAGCACTGTTCGCGGGGACAGTTCGATATTACCTGTCCCGACAACCCGTACTGGCGGTCCATTGCCTGCGGAAAGTTTCGACCTCTACCATTGCCTTTCGGTGGCATCTGGGGGATCCGCAATGCGTTTCAGAATGGCTGTTTGTGTGTGCATTTTGATGGGCATGTGTGCGCCCATGCGCGCGCAAGACCGCAAATCACAAAACAGCTTGACCGTTTCGTTCCCGAACAAAACGTGGTGGGTGGAAGTGAATTCGCCCGGTTTTGAGGTAAAGGGCAAAGGGCGAAAACCGGACGGCCGCTACTATTTGTTCGCCCACGACGCACGCACGGGCGTGATTCTGTCGGTGATGCTTGAGCAGGCCCCAGAAGGCGCGGACGGCAGCACCTGCGCAGCATATCTTCAGAGTCGGATGCAGTCGGTCGCGAAGCTGGGCGTGGTGCCGGCGGGCGCGAAAACTTCGGAATTTAGCTCCATGGCGGTTTTGGAGTACATGATCCCCACCGTAGATGGAAAAGCGGTGCAGCAGAAAAATGTGATGGCCTGCACCATGAAAGAGGACGTCTACGTCGACGTGCATCTCTCGAAGGCGCAGTTTCAGGCGTCGGACGAAGAGATGCTGCTCGACATTCTGAATCACGTGGAGGTCACCAGCGCCAGCGCTCCGGTGCGAACCTCCGCCGCAGTTTCTTCTGAAGTTCCCGCGCGTTGATCCTGACATATTGACCCCGCGCCTTGAGCAAACCGTTCGGTGACGCGGTATAATCGCTGAATGCCCAATCAGCAAAATAGACAACGGATACGCAGCACCACGGTGCTGTGCGTCCGCAAGGATAATAAGGTGGTGCTCGCCTCCGATGGCCAGGTGACCATGGGCGAGGGTGTGATCAAACACACCGCGAAGAAAACGCGACGCCTGTATAACGACAAGATTATCGCGGGATTCGCAGGCAGCACGGCCGACGCGCTTTCGCTGTTTGGCCGATTCGAGAATAAATTGCAGGAGTATCACGGCAATCTGCCGCGCGCAGCGGTGGAACTGGCCAAGGAGTGGCGCACCGACCGCTCTCTGCGGCACCTGGAAGCGCTGCTGGTGGTGGCCGACGCCAAAAATACCTTCCTGCTTTCCGGCAATGGCGACGTGATCGAGCCGGACGATGGGATTACGGCCATCGGGTCGGGTGGGCCTTACGCGCTGGCGGCGGCGCGCGCTCTGGCGAAAAATACCAAGATGGGCGCGAAGGAGATCTCACAGGAAGCCATGCGCATCGCCAGCGAAATTTGCATCTTCACAAATTCTAATTTCAGCATCGAAGAGCTATGAGCGAAAAAGAGAAGGACAAAGACATGGTGATTTATCTTTCGGGTGAACAGCCTGCTCCTGAGCCCGAGCCGATTCCTTCGTTCGACGAGCTCACGCCGCGAGAAATCGTCATCGAACTGGACAAATATATCGTCGGGCAGAACGCCGCCAAGAAAGCCGTGGCCATCGCGTTGCGCAATCGCGTGAGGAGGCAGAAGCTGCAGCCCGAGCTGGCCGAAGACATTTTGCCCAAGAACATCCTGATGATCGGGCCCACCGGCGTGGGCAAAACGGAGATCGCGCGGCGGCTCGCGCGGCTGGCGGGATGTCCCTTCGTGAAGGTGGAAGCGTCGAAGTACACCGAAGTGGGATACGTGGGGCGGGATGTGGAGTCGATGGTGCGGGATTTAGTCGAGACCGCCATCGACATGGTGCGCGAAGAAAAGCTCGATGAAGTGGCAGAGCGCGCCGAGCAGTCCGCGGAAGAGCGGCTGCTGGACCTGCTGCTCCCGGCCTCACCCGTCCCGGCGGACAACGCCCCTGGCGCCGAAGCGCAGCGCCGCGAACAAACGCAGCGTACGCGTGACAAGTTGCGCGCGCAATTGCGCGAGGGAAAGCTCGATCAGCGCCTGGTGGAAGTGGAAGTGCGCGAGCGATCCATGCCCTCGTTCGAGATTGTGACCAACCAGGGCGTCGAGGAAATGGACATCAATGTGAAGGACATGCTTTCGGGCATGTTCGGACAGCAGAAGAAAAAGCGGAAGATGACCGTTTCCGAGGCCTTCGACTATTTGATCCAGGAAGAAGAAAACCGGTTGATCGATATGGATCAGGTGACGCGCATCGCGGTGGACCGCGTGGAACAGATGGGCATTTTGTTCATCGATGAAGTGGACAAGATTGCCGGACGCGAAAGCGGCCATGGGCCAGATGTGTCGCGCGAAGGAGTGCAGCGGGACATTCTGCCGATCGTGGAAGGCACGACGGTCAATACGCGGTACGGCATGGTGCGAACCGATCACATTTTGTTCATTGCGGCCGGGGCGTTTCATACGACGAAGCCTTCGGATCTGATCCCGGAGCTGCAGGGGCGCTTTCCGATTCGAGTGGAGCTGAGTTCGCTCTCCGAGGCGGATTTCATCCGCATTCTCACCGAGCCGAAGAATGCGCTGATCAAGCAATACGTGGCGCTGCTCGATACCGAATCGCTGAAGCTTTCTTTCAGCGACGACGCCATCGCCACCATCGCGCGCTTCGCGGCCATGGTGAATGAGCAGACGGAAAATATCGGCGCGCGGCGGCTGCATACGATCCTCGAAAAGGTGCTTGAGGAGATTTCCTTCGAGGCTCCGGAGATGAAGAAGAAAACGGTGAAGGTGGACGCGGCTTACGTGCAGAAGCAGCTCGCCAACATCGTCAAGGATCACGACCTGAGCCGTTACATCCTGTAAAGCGCGATGCTCACACGCCGGGGGAAACCAGCGCGCCGGGCATCGAGAGTTCCACGTTTCTTTTTGCTTTCCGCATTCTTCGCATCCTGCGTCGCCTCGGCCATGCTGGGCGGATGCGCGTCTCCCGGTGAGCCGATCGAGCGCAAGCCGCCGGTCGCCCAGGCCGTCGGCGATCTTGCTGCGCAGCAGGTGGGCAATAGCGCCGAGTTGACGTTCAACATGCCGGACCAGACCACTGACCGGCGGCCGCTGACACAGCCAATCGCCGTGGAAATTTTCCGCGATTTTGTTGCGCCCGCAGCCGCGCGCAGTGCGGGGCCTCCCGCCACGCTGTTGGTCACCATCCCTCCGGCAATGGTTTCAAATTACGTGACGCAAGGGCGATTCCATTACACAGACGAGCTGCGCCCGGAAGATTTCCAGCGGCATCCGGATAGCGTGGCGATTTATGCGGTGCGCACGCGAGCGTCGGTGAAGAAGGAGTCTGCGCCGTCCAATGTGGCTACGGTGCGTGTGTATCCGCTGCCGGCGGCGATCAATGATCTGAAGGCGGAAGTGACGCACACGGGCATTCAGCTTACCTGGACACCACCCGCGAAAACACCCGTGGGAGCGGTGCCTCCGATCACGACCTATCGAGTTTATCGCGCGCTGCTGCCGCAAGCTGGCACAGCGCAACCGGGCACGCCGCAACCGGCCGGGAAACCACCAGCCGGAACGAACGCGCCGAATGCGCCGCTAACGAAAATCGCCGAGACACAATCGCCGGGTTTCCTCGATACGCAGATGCAATTCGGCAACACCTACACCTATTCCGTGCGCAGCGTGGTGCAGGCCGGAGGCGAAGAGCGCGAATCGGGCGATTCAAACCGCGTGACAATTCTGGCGCGAGACACGTTTCCACCGACCTCTCCTGAAGGTTTGATCGTCGTGTTCGTGCCGGCGCAAGGCAGCGAGCCTGCGCATCTGGAGCTTTCCTGGAACATCAGCCCTGAAACCGATCTGGCGGGTTACAACGTCTATCGAAGCGAGCAGGGTGGCGTTCAGGGAACACGCATCAATTCCGAGCTGTTGCCAACTCCCTCATTTCGCGATATGAATGCCATCCCCGGGCGCACCTACTACTACAGCGCAACCGCGGTTGACCGCTCCGGGAATGAAAGCACGCCAGGCGCGGGTGTTTCCGGCGAAGTGCCAGCGGACAATCAACCGGCTCGGTGAATGTGAAAATCGCGGCAAACGAAAGCGCGAATCAAAATGCCCAACCAGATCAACGGTCCCTCCATCTTCGAATCCGCCGCTCGGGCGGAAGCCGCGGCTGAAAAAGCCACGCAGGTTCTCACTGGGGAAAAATCCGCCAGCCCCGCTCTGTGGACAGGTGTTTGCATCGGCGCGCTGCTGAACCTGTCGATGATTGGCGCGCTCGTGGCAGCCAACCGCTTTCCGAAGCTTGAGCCGTACGCGCTTGAGCGAAACGCTATTTCGTACAGTTTGTTCGTGTTGCTGACGCTGATTCCGGTGCTGCGCTTCCTGAGACGGCCCAAGCAGATGTTCGTGGCGGGCATCATCGGCTGGGTGCTTTTCGCCGCGGGCTACGATATCGCGGGATTCTTTTTCCGCAATCTGTACGACGTTCTTCGCACGCCGCTTGAAGTGCTGATCGAAGGCGCGGTGCTGTACGGAGTAGCGGCTGTGCTATCGTGGGTGGTGAGGATGATCCTTCACGCCAGGAGGCATTCGATTGCGCCACGGCGACGCAGTGAGCATCACGCGGCGCACTTTCGCTCATGAAACTCTGCCGATTTCAAACGCTCGAATTCGCGATCAAAGATCTGGGACGTTCCGGCAACGAACTTCAGGCACAAACCCTCAACGGCATTCTGGAAGGCAGCTCAGTTTACGAAATCCGGGGCGACTTTTTCGGAGCGCGCGAGCGCACTGGGCGGAAGTGGCCCGCGGACCAGGTGAAATTTCTGCCGCCGTCGGCGCCGACGAAGATTGTGGCGGTGGGCCGCAACTACCAGGAGCACGTAAAGGAATTCAATAATCCCCTGCCCAAGGAGCCGGCGATCTTCCTGAAGCCGCCCTCCTCGGTATTGGCGCCCGATGATCCGATCGTGCTGCCGGTTCTTTCGCAACGCGTGGAATACGAAGGCGAGCTGGCGGTGGTGATGGCCAAGCGCTGCTTTCACGTGGGGCAGGGCGAAGACGTAAAGCCGCTCATTCTCGGATACACCGCGCTGAACGACGTAACCGCACGCGATCTACAGCGCGCCGATCTGCAATGGACCCGCGGCAAGGGCTTCGACACATTCTGTCCCTTCGGGCCCGTGCTGGAAACGGAACATCCGACTTCAGCGACGAAGGTCGAAACGCTACTGAACGGCGAAGTAAAACAGTCGGCCACCGTGGGCGACATGATTTTTCCGATTGACGTGATCATCCGCTGGATCACCGCGGTCATGACGCTTGAACCGGGCGACGTAATCGCCACCGGAACGCCCGGAGGCGTTGGACCGATTGCCGCTGGAGACGTGGTGGAAGTGAGCGTCAGCGGCATCGCCACGCTGCGCAACCCGGTGGCCGCCGCGTAAATCTGTAAACTCGCCACTCCGTCATCCTGAGTGCCGGTTTTGCGCGAGGATCCCTCTTCATTAGGTTCAAAAAAAGCAAAGCACCGGCTTCGGTCCCTGGTATTGACGCGCGGGCGGTTTCCGTTGAGGATACTAATTCTCTTCCGAGGACCGCATGCAACGAGTTCTTTCCACCTACCGGTACATCAAGCAGCCACTTGCGCCAACGGTGCTGGCGGAAATTTCGCAGGCGGGAATCAAAAGCATCGAGGTGTTTTGCGCGCCGGTGCATTTCGTCTATCGCTCGCCGCAGGGCTTGCGCGAGTTTGCCGGAGCGCTGCAGGATTACGGGCTGACGCTTCACTCGCTGCACTCTCCGACTGAGCGCGAACTTTCACCCGGGCGCGAAAGCGGAGTGCCGATCTCCATCTGCGATCCTGAGCGCATCCGGCGCGTCGACGCGGTGGATGAGGTGAAGCGCGCGCTGGAAGTCGCTGAACGCGTCCCGTTTCGTTTCCTGGTGCAGCATCTGGGGCACAGCCACGACAAGCAGAGTCCAAAGTCCATCGACGCTGCGTTCAATTCGCTCGAGCATCTTTCGATTTTCGCGAAAGAACGCGGCGTGACCATCGCGCTCGAAAACACGCGCAGCGAGTTCGGTTCTCCGGAAGCGCTGTGCCAACTGATCCGCGAGACGCATTTGCGCGATTTGAAATTCTGCTTCGACACCGGGCACGCGCACATGGAAGAGGGAATTCCGAAAAGCCTGGAGCTGATGGGCGAACGCGTCGTCACCACCCATGTGCATGACAATCACGGCGAAAAGGACGAGCATTTACTGCCCTTCGACGGAACGATCGACTGGGAAGAAACGCTTCGCACGCTGGCACGTCTGCCGCAGGCTCCGGATATCGTGCTGGAGCTGAAAGAGCAGGCGGGCGCGAAGCCCACGCTCGATCAAATCCAGGAAACCTTCGACAGAATCGAAAAACATTTTGGCGATGCGCGGGCGCACACCGCATAAGCCATGAACGGGCAGACCAAGAACGCGTTGACCAAAAATACATAGATCATGAGCGCAGAAACTCCGACAATTATTTCCATCGAGCAAGCCGGCAAGCATGCCGGCAATGAAGTGACCGTTCGTGGATGGCTCTACAACATGCGCGAATCGGGCAAGCTGCTTTTCCCCATTTTCCGCGACGGTACCGGCGTCATGCAGGGAGTGGTGTCGCTGAAAGAGCATCCCGAGGCTTTCGCCGCGCTGAAAGGCCTTACCCAGGAATCGAGTGTGGAAGCCACCGGAAAAATTCAGGCCGAGCCGCGCGCGCCGGGCGGATACGAGATTCACGTCAGCGGGATTACCGTGGTCCAGCGCGTGTCGGAGTCCGAGCCCTATCCGATTCAGCTAAAAGAGCACGGCGTGGATTTCCTTCTGGACCAGCGGCATTTGTGGATTCGCACGCCGCGGCAAGCGGCCATCCTGCGCATTCGCGCCGAAGCGCAGCGCGCCGCGCGCAATTTCATGGACAGCCAGGGCTACACGTTGACCGACGCGCCGATTTTTACTCCCGCAGCCTGCGAAGGCACCACCACGCTTTTCGAAGTGAACTACATCGACGATCAGAAGGCCTATCTGACGCAGTCGGGCCAGCTCTATGTCGAAGCGACGGCGGCGGCGCTGGGCAAGGTGTATACGTTCGGGCCCACGTTTCGCGCGGAGAAGTCGAAAACGCGCCGGCACCTCACCGAATTCTGGATGCTCGAGCCCGAAGCGGCCTACGCGCGGCTCGAAGATATGATCCAACTGGCGGAAGGCCTGGTGAGCGCGATCGTGCAGGGTGCCGTGCAAAAATCGCGCGCAGAGAACTGGCCGTGCTACAGCGCGACGTGACCAAACTTGAAAAGATTACGCCCCCGTTTCCGCGTATCAGCTACAACGAAGCGATCGAAGTGCTGCAGAAGGCCGGCAATCCCGCAAAATGGGGCGACGATTTCGGCGGAGATGAAGAAACCATTCTCTCCAAGAATTTCGAGAAGCCCGTGGTGATTCACCGCTACCCCAGCGGGATGAAGCCTTTTTACATGGCGCGCGACCCGGAACAGCCCGAGCTAGCGCTGAACTTCGACATGATCGCCCCAGAAGGCTACGGCGAGATCATCGGCGGCAGCGAACGCGAATCGAGCTACGACGCGCTGTTGGCGCGCATCCGCGGAGAAAAGCTGCCGGAGCGCGAGTTCCAGTGGTATCTCGATCTGCGGCGTTACGGAAGCGTGCCGCACGCAGGATTCGGGCTGGGTCTCGAGCGCACCGTGGCCTGGATTTGCGGAACCGAGCACATCCGCGAAGTGATTCCCTTCCCACGCATGCTCTACCGCGTCTATCCTTAGAAGTCCTTCGGGCCTGAGAGACTTCCTGCCGGAAGAGCCGCGAAGAACCGCGAATAAACTAATGCCTGAGAAAATACGCATCATCGGCGTGCCGATGGATCTGGGCGCCAGCCGCCGTGGCGTGGACATGGGCCCATCGGCCCTGCGCGTGGCCGGACTGCAGGCGCGGCTGAAGCAGCTTGGGCGGCAGGTGGAAGATGTGGGCAATGTAATCGTGCCGCAGCCGGAAGAGCAGCCCTACGGCGAGAAAAACGCCAAGTATCTCGACGAAATCTCGGAAACCTGCAAGCGCCTGGCAGAAATGGTGGGCGACGCACTCGAAAAAGGATCGCTGCCGCTTGTGCTGGGCGGCGACCATTCCATTGCGGTGGGAACCGCGGCGGGCTCGGCGGCGCATTTTCACAAACAAGGCAAGCGGATCGGGTTGATCTGGCTGGATGCGCATGGCGACATGAACACGCCAGAGACGTCTCCTTCCGGCAACGTGCACGGGATGCCGCTCGCGTCGATCATCGGCTATGGGCCAGCGGAGCTGGCTGGGATCGCGGGCGTGAAACCGATGGTCGAGCCGCGCAACGCGGTGCTGGTGGGAATCCGCGAACTCGACGCGAAAGAGCGCAGGCTGATCAAAGAATCGGGCGTTCGCGTATTCACCATGCGCGACATTGACGAGCGCGGCATGCGCGAAGTGATGGCGGAAGCGCTGCGGCTGGCTAGCGACGATACCGACGGAATTGCCGTAAGCCTCGACATGGATTTTGTCGATCCATCTGATGCGCCCGGAGTGGGCACCCCGGTCCGCGGCGGTGCCACCTATCGCGAGGCGCATTTGGCGCTGGAAATGATCGCCGACAGCAAGTCGATGGTTTCCTTCGAGCTGGTCGAGATCAATCCGGTGATCGATTTGCACAACACCACCGCGACGCTGGGCGTGGAGCTGGTGCTTTCGGGCCTGGGCAAGAAGATTTTGTGAAAAGCGAATTGTGCCGCGCGGCTAGCGGGTTTTGGCGAGAAGGGATGGCAACAGGATGAGTTCGGGAAAGCGGCTGCGGGTGGGGGTGCTGTTCGGAGGGCGCTCGGGTGAGCACGAGGTGTCGCTGGCGTCGGCGGCATCGGTAATTCGCGCGCTCGATCCGGAAAAGTATGAAGCGGTGCCGATCGGCATCTCGAAGGATGGCCGCTGGCTCGCCGGCACGAAGGCCAATCAGATGCTGCCCGAAGTTTTGAAGAAAGGCGAGCGCGTGTCTCTGCCGCCGGATCCGACCGCGGGCGCGCTGCTGCCGATTTCGCAAGGCGCGGGACGTCCGAGCATAGCGGTGGACGTGATGTTTCCGGTGCTGCACGGAACATTCGGAGAAGACGGCACGGTGCAGGGACTGCTTGAATTGGCGGGATTGCCGTACGTGGGCGCGGGAGTGCTGGGCTCCGCAGTTGGCATGGACAAAGATGTGCAGAAGCGATTGTTCGAGCAGGCGGGGCTGCCAATAGTGCCATTTGTGGCCATCCGGCGGTCGGAATGGGAGCAGGATCGGGAAGGTGTGCTGGCGCGGATCAAGAAAAAATTGCGCTTCCCGGTATTCGTCAAACCGGCCACGCTCGGCTCGTCCGTGGGCATGTCGCGCGTGAAGAATGCGGGCGAGTTGCCGGCGGCGATGGATCTGGCCGCGGAGTTCGCGCTGAAGATTGTGGTGGAGCGCGGCGTGAATGCGCGCGAGATCGAAGTATCCGTGCTGGGAAACGACGATGTGAAGGCCTCTGTTCCGGGGGAAATCGTCCCGCATCGCGAATATTATGATTACGCCGCGAAGTATCTGGAGCAAGGAACGCGGCTAGAGATTCCCGCGAAACTCAGCAAGCAGCAGGTGGCGAAATTTCAGGAGTTGGCGGTGAAAGCGTTCCAGTGCATCGACGGCGCGGGCCTCGCGCGCTGCGATTTCTTCCTGGAGAAAAAGACCAACCGCATTTTCGTGAACGAGCTGAATACCATCCCCGGTTTCACCGCGATCAGCATGTATCCGAAACTGTGGGAAGCGAGTGGATTATCCTACCCGAAGCTCATCGACCGGCTGATCGAGTTGGCCGTCGAGCTGCATCGCGAAAAAGCGCGAACAAAATATTCGATCGAGCTGCCGGCAGGAGCGGGCGGCGCCCTCGACGCATGAACGCCGCCTGAGGTGCCCTCAGCTACTTCTGGCTTTTCCCGGTCGTCGAAAGATCGATCACGCGCTTCTGGAATTCCGCCGACTCCGACATCGAGCAGATTCCTTCCCCCAAGGGCGAATCCGACGCTTTGAAGGTCTTCGTCCCGGTAAAAGTTTTCGTGTAGGCCTTGGGATCGTCGACGGTCATCTGCAGTTCAAGGGTTTTGTCGTCCAGGCGACGGAAGCGCTCGATCAGGTGCAGCGCGTCGCTGTGCGGATGGCCGAGGTGATCGAGCCAGGTCTTGTCGTTGAAGCCGATTGTGTCGATCACCAGTGTATCGCCTTCATATTTTCCCACGGATTCGCCCAGCCACGTGGAATCGGGATCCTTGGAATGCTCTTTATTCAGCGGAATCGCGCGCCACATTTTCGTGTATTCGTACAGGATGTAAACGGTGTCGGGCGTTTGGACGAACTTGAATTCCCAGGGATACAAATAGACGCGCGACACGCCAGGAGGGTCGCAGTAGTTCTGCACCGGATCGTTGATGGCCTCAAACGTGGCGTCGGCCCCGAATGGAGGATGAGCGGTTTTGAATTTCGCCTCGGCCCACGGCGTCATTGGAGCCTTTTCCGGATGCTGGCCGCGAGGATCGTCAGGAAACCAGTTGTTCACTGTTCTCCCGCCGGGCCCCCAGTTGCCGGAAAGGTCGGGGATTTGGGCGGAAGATTGGGATTTGGCGCCCCCTGCGGATGCTTGCGAAGCGGTGCTTTGCGAATACAGCATCGGCGAGACCATCGTGAAAACAAGTAGTGCTATCAGAAGCGCCATATTACGCATAGAAATCCTCCAACAAATCCTTCAGAAGGCTGAGAAACTTATTTTGTCGTGAGCGGCACGCCGTTCACGATGACTTTGAGCACCGAGGATTGCATGCCGGTGGTGCCCACGGTGGCGCCATTTTTCGCCGGGTGCGTTTCGGCGGAGATATCGTCGCCGACCTTAACGGAATTCTTGCTCCAGCCGGAGCGGATCATGTGCTGCGGAGCGCCGAGTTCGAGCGCCCAATGCTGCACTTCGCCGTTGTCGTCTTTCGCGTCCACATAGATGACGCAGTGCGGATTGACCCAATCGAATTCGGTCACCTTGCCCTTCACGGTAATTACTTTTTCCATATCGTAGCCGGCGGTGCCGTGGTGCGCGTAGGAAGGAGCGGCGGAAGGCAACATCACGATTGCCAGAACGCATGCAAGCAAGCTGAGTCTCATAAAAACCTCCGAGCAAGTCCGTTTAATTAGGGGCCGGGAGCAAAGGAATTTGGGCGAGACGGATCATATCAGGATCGATACCGTAAGGAAATCGGCAACCCGCGGTGTGGCCCCGGGCATCCGTGTTATTCTCGGGCAAAGTCGAATGAAATTCCTCAAGGCACTCTCGGCGTTCGCCTTCGTGCTCCTGATCGTGACCGTTCTCTACGCCCAACGCGCTTTTCGCGAATATCCCTCGGTTGAATACGGCTACCAGCCCTTGCCTCCCGACTACAAACAGCCTGCGGAGTTTGCCTTCGCGAGGTTGATGTATCCGCCGGGGCCAAACGATGGCTACCGCGGGCGCTTTGATGGTGACTGGCATCTGGGGCTTTCATTGTGGACACAGGATTATCCGCCGGCCGACAGAAAATTTTCCGAAGCGGTGCGGCGGCTGACGCGTATCAGCACACGCTCCGTGGAGCAGGCGGTGAATCTGGAGGATGGCGGAGAGGTTTACAACTGGCCCTGGCTGTATGCGGTGCAGGTGGGCGAGTGGGGATTAACCCCGAATCAGGGAAGGATTCTTCGCGATTACCTCCTTCGCGGCGGGTTTTTCATGGCCGACGATTTCCACGGCAGCGAAGAGTTCGAAGTTTTTGTGCAGCGAATGAAGTATGTGTTTCCGGACCGTCCGCTGGTTGACATTCCGGACAACGATCCAATCTTCCACACGGTGTTCGACCTGAATGACCGCTATCGCATCACCGGCGCGGAACATCTGGCGGTGGGCTACAAAAATGATGGCCGTGTGCCGCGGTGGATGGGGATCTACGACGACAAAGGCCGGGTGATGGTGGCGGCTTCATACAATTCGGATATCGGCGATTCGTGGGAATGGTCGGATGAGCCGCAGTATCCCGAGAAATTTTCGGCGCTGGGAATTCGTATCGGCGTGAACTACGTTGTTTACGCCATGACCCACTGATCCGGATGCTTTTACGTTGTCATCCCGAGCGCAGTCGAGGGATCTGCATTTGACTTAATCTTGCTGTTGCCTTGCGCAGTCATTCTGAGCGCCGAATCTGCGCGAAGAATCTCTCTTCGCCGTTTCGGTATTTGTGGCGGCGGGCCTCAGCCCGCCAGATGTTGCCTTTCTTGCGTGGGTCAAGGAAATCAGACGGCCACTTCGCCCCCGGTAACAGGCGCGGCGGCCGGCTTGGCGCGCTTCAGTAGAAATAGCAGCGGAATCACAACCAGGGCAACTCCCGCCAGAATTCGAAAGCTGTCGATGAACGCAGCCATCATGGCTTGGCGTTCGAGCCCCTGATACATCAGTACCTGCGCTTTGCCCGCGGCATGCGAAGCACTGGCGGCAAGCTGCGCCGCCCCGCGGCCCAGATTCCCGGCGGCCATCGCCGATCCTCCCAACAACCTGAAATGGTAGCTGGCGCGCCGGTAGAGCATGGTGGTGACGAACGAGATGCCCATGCTCCCGCCGATATTGCGCGATAAATTCACCAGGCCGCTGGCCTGGTTGGTCTTGTCGCGCCCCACATTTCCGAACGCCATCACGTTCGCGGGCACGAACAGAAACGATGTCGCGAGGCGCGAGATGATCCAATCGCCGGCTGGCGCGCGCATGGATGTGCCGAATCCTACGTGGGAAAGCTGCAGTACGCCGAAGGAAAGAACAATCAAGCCGATGAAAATCAGTCGGCGCGGGTCGGCCTTCGTAAGAACGCGGCCGATGATGGGCAGCGCCAGCAATCCGGCGATGCCACCAGGCAAGAGAATCAGGCCGCTGTTCTCGGCGGTGAATCCCACCACCGTTTGCAACAGAATCGGCAGCAGCACAACCGTGCCGTAGAGGATGAATCCGATCAGAAAAATCAGCGCCGTGGAAACGAAGAAATTGCGATTGAGCAGCAGGTGCAATTCCACAACCGGATTGGGAGTCTTGAACTCCCACCAGACCAGCGCGATCAAAGCGGCCGCGGCAACCGCAGCCATCACCACGATGAAATGCGAACGAAACCATTCCTCGCGTTGGCCTTTGTCCAACACGACCTGCGTGAAGCCGAGGCCGATGCTCAGCAGGCTGAGGCCGATGTAGTCGATCTGGCGTGCGCTGCCGACTTGTTTCGAGGCGTGCGGAGGATCGGAAAGCACAAAAGAACTCAGAGCGATGGAAAGAATGCCAATGGGAATGTTGATCAGAAAAATCCAGCGCCAGGAATAGCTATCGGTAATCCATCCGCCGATGGTGGGGCCGATGGCCGGAGCAATCAGCGCGCCGGTGGCGTACATGGCCATCGCCATGCCGTGCTGCTTGCGGGGAAAACTGTCAATCAAAATGGCTTGCGCGGAGGGCTGCATGCCGCCGCCGCCGGCGCCTTGCAGCACGCGGAAAAAGACCAGCAATGGCAGGCTTGGCGCCAGCCCGCACAGAAGCGAGCTCACCGTGAACACCAGCGTGCAGCACATGAAGAACTGTTTTCGCCCGATGAGCTTTGAAAACCAGCCAACCAGTGGCAGCACGATGGCGTTTGAAACCAGGTAGGAAGTAAGAATCCAGGTGCTCTGGTCGACACCAGCCGACATGCTGCGAGAGATGTGCGGCAGCGACACGTTGGCGATGCTCGAATCGAGCAGCTCCATGAACGTGGCGAGCATCACCGTCGCGGTGATTATCCACGGGTTTACCGAGGGCGCTTGGTAAGTTTCCGCGTGATCGGCAAGCGTGCTGCTCAAGATTCGCGAACCTCGATACACGACGGCTCAGCGAATGCGCAAGCGATGATGGAATGCTGCTGAGGCGGTCGGGCGGAAATATCCTAGCATGAGGCAGGCAAGATTAGGCTCATTGGCGCCCTCGTGTGAAGTAGAAAGAAACTCCGGCGGAACACGAAGAGAGAGCCCTCGTCACGAAGAAAATCCACTTCGCTCCGTCGGGATGGCAGAGCAAACAAAAGCCGAAAAACCCCAGGCAGGTTACCGAACCGCCCGTTCGAATCGGGGCGATAACGAAGAGAACAGAACGCTACGTACTAACAACAAACAAAAGTTAGTGAGTGAGGTTGTTCTCCGCGCAGACGTATTCCTTGATTTGCCAGTCCGGCTTCAGGGTGAAGCGCTTGGTGGCGGTCCAGGGCCTGGTGTACATTTTCGGATCGTCGATGGTGAATACTGCCTCAAGAGTGTGGTAGTCGATGCGGCGAATGCGCTCGGTCACATGCAGTGCGTCGCTCGTGGGCAATCCCTTGGGATCGAGCCAGGTCTTTCCGTTGAATCCGGTGTCATCGACCACCAGCGTGTCGCCCTCCCATTTCCCGATGGAATTGCCCATGTAGGTGGGGTCGAGATCTTTCGGATGGCCGCGGCCGTCCGTGAAAATCTGCCGCACCAGCGATTGGTATTCGAAGATCATCACGATGCGGTCGCGCGCCATCACCACTTCCCACGGAAATGGCTGCAGCATAGTCCGCGGAATTCCCGGTGGAATACAGCGCGGAGCAGGATCGGGGCCGCGCTCGGGATCGGAATGCTCCTTTTCGTAATTCCATTTCTTGAACAGCGCTTCGGCGGCGGGACGGAACGGCGGATCCTCCTTAGGCAAAATGGTCTGGTAGTAGGGCTCGATGAACCAGACGCCCGAGAAATCGCGCGGCGAAAAATTAGTCTGACTTTTCGGAGCCGAGGACTGCCGCGCCGCCTGCGCGGAAAAAATCCCGCAACCGATCAAAGCGGCGGCGGCGAAAATTAGAATTGCGGAGATCTTTCGCAACGGACGCTCCTTTCTAGTGTCCGTAATTGAAGCCCTGGCCATCCAGCTTCTGGCCGTTGGCGAGAATCACGCTTGCCAGGCGCATCACTTCGGAGCCGTTATTGGCGGGCGCACCGTTCACGGTGATTTCATCGCCTTCCTTGATGATGTCGCGATTCCATCCCACGCGGCTGAGCATGTTGGGGCTGTTGGCCTCCACGCGCCATTCGTCCAAGCCGCCATTCTTGTTCTTCACGTTGAGATAGATGAAGGCGTGCGGATTCGCCCAGTCGAAGTTGGTGACTTTGCCTTTGATGGTGATGGGATGCTGGAGATTGAAGCCAGCGCTGGAGTGGTGCGCCGCCGCGCGCGGCGCGAAAACCGGCGCCAGCATAACTGCCGCGAGCATTAGCAAGAAAACCCGAATCCTCATCCGAGCACCTCCGCGCGCGAGCCTGCGAACTCGCGATCCACATTGCCGCCGTACTATACACCGGCTGCGCCTGCATCGGCCATCTCCGCGCATCGGGTTTCGAGTCGCCTTCGCCTTGTTCCGGATCGGTTGCCATTCTTTTAGATGGTAGCGAGAAGGGCTGCGATGAGGGCAGCGCGTTCCGGCAGCTTGCGAATTACAACGTGCTCGTGAGGCGTATGTGCGCCGTCGCCGATAGCGCCTAATCCATCGAGTGTGGGTACGCCGATAGCGCCGGTAAAATTTCCATCCGAGCCGCCGCCGGTAGAAGCTTCGCCAAGCTTGAGCCCCATTTCAGCCGACAGCGATTGCGCGTGGCGAAAAAGCGCCGCGACAGCAGGCGTGCGTTCGAGCGGAGGGCGATTCACGCCGCCGCGCACTTCCAGACGCGCGCCTTTCAGGATCGGGCGCAGCGCGTGCAGCTTGCGCTCGATGCCTCGCGCATCTCCGAGCCGCGCGAGGCGAATATCGATTTCCGCGCGCGCCTGCTCCGGTACAACATTGGAAACGGTGCCTCCGCTGACGACGGTCGCCTGCACGGTAACCCCTCGCCGCCCGTCATTCATCTTCATCACCCGCTCGATTTGCAGCGCCAGTTCGTGCACCGCATTCACGCCATCCTGCGGATTGATTCCGGCGTGGGCGGCTCGACCGGTAACGATCAGATCGGCATGTCCCACGCCTTTGCGCGAGGTTTTCAATCGTCCCTCGGCGCCGAAGGACGGCTCGAGCACCAGCACCGCGTCGCTTTGGCGCGCCTTTTTCTCGATAATCGGCCGCGCGGTCGCGCTGCCAATCTCTTCGTCCGAGGTCCACAAAAATACGAAGCGTTTGCGCGGCTGAATTCCCGCTGCTTTTAATGCGTCGAAGGCAAAGAGCGCCAGAACCAGCCCGCCTTTCATGTCGAAGGCGCCGGGGCCCAAGGCGCGTCCGGCCGAAACGCGGAAAGGCATCTTCGCCAGCGTCCCGAGGGGATAGACCGTGTCGAGATGGCCGAGCACGAGAATTTGCCCGTCGGGCCGTCCTTCGCCGGACGAAACTTCGGCGCGCACATGGTTGCCGCGTTGCGATTGCCGCAAGATTTTTACCGTCGCGCCGCGCTGCCTCCATTCCTGTGCGACCAGTTCGCCCATAGCGTCCACCTCGGGCTTTTCGTGGCTGGGTGATTCGCATTTGACGAATCGTTCGAGCAGGCGCACCATTTCGTCCTGCCGGGGCTTCAATTCCGCGAAGAGCCGGCCGATGATTCGTGAACCGGCTGAGGTGGGACGAAATTCGGCAGAAGCAGCCACGATAGGGTCCTGATCTCCTCGACGAAAAATTAATCCCGCATTTCCACGACGATACGTTACCACGAGCTTTCTCACGTCCAGTGCGACGGCCGAGACAATTTGAGCCAAATACACGAGTTAAATGGCTTTCTGCGCCGCGCAATCTCTGTTAACATGTTGTTTCCAGATCACAGTTCCGATCCGTGAAAATTTTCGATTGTGGAGTAGCGTCAATGGCAATGGCATGTGAACTTTGCGGGAAGAAACCGAGCTATGGCAACACCATCAGCCATGCTCATAATGTGACCCGCCGCCGCTGGAATCCGAATCTGCGCCGCGTGAAAGCCGTAGTTGATGGTGTACGAAAGCACATCCGCGTCTGCACCTCCTGCATCCGCTCCGGTCGAGTAACGAAAGCTGCCTAGCAGCGGCTTTTAAGGAGCTTCCTGTGAAGCGGGGCATTCTTTTTCTCGCGGTGATGGCGCTTTGCGGATTCGCCGCGTCATGCAGGAACGAAGAGGCCGCCCCCGCTCCCGACGTCTGGGCCGTGGTCAACGGCAAGCCCATCAGCCGCGAGGACGTTGAAAAGGCCTTTCGCTCGCGCGTGAATGCCGACGCGCCCGATCCCTCCCAGGAAGAAGCGCTTTCCCTGAAACTCAGCATTCTGGACGAGCTGATCAACAGCGAAATTCTGCTGGAGCGCGCCGCCAAAATGAACCTGGTGGCCACGGACGCGGAAGTCGAAGACAAATTCACCGAATCGAAAAGCCCTTACACCGAGGAAGAGTTTCAGAAGAAGCTGAAAGAGAGCGGGCTCACCGTCGACGACCTGAAGAGCGAAATTCGCCGGCAGCTTTCGATTCAAAAACTGCTGAACCGCGAAGTGGTGGCGAAGATTTCGGTAACCGATCAGGACATAAACGACTACTACAACCAGAACCGCGCGCAGTTCAACGTGGCGGAGCCGCAATACCGCATCGCGCAGATCGTCATAACGCCGCGGCCCGATCCCTCGGTACACAATCGCAAGAACGACAAGGCCACCACCGAAGCCGAAGCCGGGCAAAAGGCCGCCAACCTGGAAAAAAGGATCGATGCCGGCGAGGATTTTTCGCAACTGGCCATGGATTATTCGGAGGACACCAGCTCCTCAACAGGCGGCGACCTGGGATTTATTCCCGAGTCCGCGCTGAATCAGTCCGACCCGGTGCTGAAGAAAACCGTGCTGGAAATGAAGCCGGGACAATCGAGTAAACCGATTCCGGTGAAAGGCGGCGGGTTTCGCATCCTGAAACTGATCGCCAAGGAAGCGGCTGGCCAGCGCGAACTGAGCGATCCGCAGGTGCAGCAAGGTATTCGCGACATGCTGCGCAACCGCAAGGAGCAATTGCTGCGCTCGGCCTACATGGCGGAATTGCGCGACGAGGCGCACATCACCAACTACATGGCGCGGCAGGTGCTGGAGTCGGCGGGCAAGCTGCCGAATTGACCGCTAGACGAAATCTTCACACGAAGAGAGATCCCTCGACTCGCTGAGAACCGCTCGCTTCGGGATGACACCGTAAAACAAAAACCTCGACTTCACGCTGAGGCCCTGGCCGAAGCGCAGATTCGTTCCGCTCGGGATGACGAGTAGAAGGGAGGTGCCAAAAAAGCGGGGAGTGACAATATCCCTTGGCGAACTGCGAGGGTTAGCTGACCACGGCGAGCACTTCTCCTGAGTTCACGGACTGACCTTCGCTGACCAGCATTCGTTCCACCTGGCCTGACTTCGGCGCGCGTACTTCGTTTTGCATCTTCATCGCTTCCACCACCAGAATTCCCTGCCCCGCTTCGATTTTTTCTCCCGCCTTGGCCAGAATGCGCACAACCTTTCCTGGCATCGGCGCGAGGACCAGTTGCCTGCCTTCGGACGCGACCGATCCACCGTGTTTGCGCTTCCATTCGCGTGGGTCGCGAACTGCGGCGGAGAATTCGCGCCCCGCGACGGAGACAAGCAAATCACTGGCGTGGGAGTCCACGTGCGCTTCAAGAGATTGGCCGCCGATGAGAATGGAATATGCGCCGGGATAGATTTCGGCGATGTCAGCCTCGATGGCGGCGCCATCGATAGAACAGATAAAACCGCCGTTTTCAGCAGGCGACAATTCGACGGTTCTGGGTTTTCTATCCAGCTCGATGGTGAGTTTCATGCGGCGATCATTTTCACAGGTTAGGAGCTCCCTCCGAAGCGAGAGGGCGCGCGATCGAGCTGTTCGCGGCGGCCTTCCATTTTCCAGCGGGATTCAGTCGCCTGGAGGCTGTGGTTTGTGTCCGGCGTCTTCCCGTTGCGCGAGGAATGCCAGAGAGCGGCGGCCAGGACGGCGGCGTTCTGCAAAGCTTCGTCCGGGTGCGATTCGGACTTTGCGGGGGCGGATTTTTCATCCCGCAGATGCAGCAAGAAATCGTCGAGCCAGCGCGTGTAGATTTCGCCCTTCTGAAAATCGGGTGAGGCCAGAATGCGGCGGAAGAGCGAGAGATTTGTTTTGATTCCGGTCACGTAATATTCATCGAGAGCGCGCTGCATGCGCGCGATGGCTTCGGCGCGGTCGCTGCCCCAGGCGATTAATTTTCCAAGCAGCGGATCGTAATCGTTGGGCACCGTCCAGCCGACATAAACGCCGTCGTCCAGGCGGATGCCGGGACCGGCCGGCACGCGGCGGTCGAGAATTTTCCCGGGCGACGGAAAAAAGTTGTTGTCCGGATCCTCGGCATAGATGCGGCATTCGATGGCATGGCCGCAAATGGCGATGTCTTTTTGCGCGAACGGCAACTTCTCTCCAGCGGCGATGCGAATCTGCAGCTTCACCAGGTCGAGCGCGGTGACCGCTTCGGTAACAGGATGCTCGACCTGCAGGCGCGTGTTCATCTCGAGGAAATAAAACCGGCGGTCCTCATCAACCAGGAATTCAACCGTTCCGGCGTTGGTGTAATTTCCGGCGCGCGCGAGTTTTACAGCGGCCTCGCCCATGGCCCGGCGCAAGGGTTCGTCCATGATGGGCGAGGGCGCTTCTTCGATCACTTTCTGATGGCGCCGCTGCACGGAACATTCGCGCTCGCCGAGATAGACCATGTTGCCGTGCTGGTCGCCGAGAACCTGGATTTCGATGTGACGTGGGCGCGGCAGGTATTTTTCGAGATAGAGGCGGCCGTCGCCGAAAGCGTTCTCGGCCTCGGAAGTTGCGTCCCGCCAGCCGGAAGCAAGTTCGGCTTCGCGCTCGATTACACGCATGCCTTTGCCGCCACCACCGGCGACCGCTTTCAGAACCACGGGAAAATGAATCTCGCGGACTTTGGCCAGAGCAACCTCAGGAGTCGCGATGGGATCGAGCGTGCCGGCCACGGTGGGGACACGGGTATCGCTGGCCAGATGGCGCGCGGCGGTTTTTGAGCCAAGCTTTTCCATGGCCTCGGGCGGCGGGCCGATGAAGGTGATCCCAGCATCCGCGCAAGCCCGCGCGAATGCAGAATTTTCGGCGAGGAAACCGTAGCCGGGATGCACCGCGTCGCACTTCGCTTCGCGCGCGGCTTGCACGACTTTCTCGATGGAAAGATAGCTTTCGCGCGAAGGAGCGGGGCCGAGGCGATAGGCTTCGTCGGCCAGCCGCACGTGCAGCGACGCGCGGTCAACATCGCTATAAACCGCAACGGAACGAATACCCAGCTCGCGGCAGGCGCGCATCACGCGCAGCGCGATTTCGCCGCGATTGGCGATCAGGATCTTCTTGAACAGTTTTTTCGACATCTTCTTGGAATGCGTTCTCAAGTGCCGACCGGCTGGCCTCAAAAACAGAATTGCCAATATAGCAGATCGACCGGGGAGCGAGATGGGCGCATCGTGTTGGCAGTTTTCGAGCGAGCGGCTATGATTGCGTCGCATTCGTTTGTCATTGGAATGGCACCGAACGAGACGGAATAGCACGGAATGCCACGACGGAATTCCATGGAAGCGGTGAAATGGACCCACGCAAGCAAAACGAATGGAAGCAGGCTGCGGCGGAAGAGGCCGCGAAGCTGGTGGAAAATGGCATGGTGCTGGGCATAGGAACGGGATCGACCGCGGCGTTTTTTATCGAAGCGCTGGCGCAGCGGATTTCGCGCGAGGGGCTGCGCGTCGCCGGCATTCCCACTTCCGAGGAGACCGCCGAGCACGCGCGGCGTCTGAATATTCCGCTGACCTCGTTCGCGGACCACACGCAGATCGACATGACCGTGGACGGCGCAGACGAAGTGCAGGTGGAAACGCTTTTCCTGATCAAGGGGCATGGCGGCGCGCTGCTGCGCGAAAAGATCGTGGCGTCGTCGAGCAAATGGATGGTAGTGATCGCCGACGATACCAAGCTGGTGCAGCGGCTGGGATCGCTGTGCCCCGTGCCGGTGGAAGTGGTGCAGTTTGGCTGGCAATCCACGGAGAGAAAACTACAGAAGATTGGCGCGAAAACGGCGCTGCGCCTGGACAAAAGCGGCGAACCGTTCCGCACCGACAGCGGAAACTACATCATCGACTGCGATTTCGGAGCGATGCAGGGTCCCAAAGAGACCGCGCACCATTTGGACCATGTGGTCGGATCCGTGGAGCACGGCTTGTTTCTGCAGTACGCGTCGCAGGTGCTGATCGGCGGGCGCGACGGCGTGCGCACGCTGATGCGCGTGAATTCCTGAAATTTCGTTCTCACTGGAAGCGAATTCGAAGAGAGATCCCTCGGCTCGCTGCGCCCTAGCGGGCGCGGCTCGCTCGGGATGACACCCGCGATTTCTCGAGTGCGACGTTAGCTTTTGGCGGCGAAGGCGCGGGGATAGACCGCGTCGAGCGCGCCCCAAAGCGCCTTGAGGCTGCGTTCGGCGGCGCAGAGCACGCCGAAGGAATCGCCGTCCTTTTCGCTCGAGAGCCACTCGCGCCATGCAGAGCGATGGCGCACATCCGCTTCTTCGTGCACCGCGAAATATTCGAGAGCACGCGAATCGGTGATGCCGTAGTAGCGCTTCAGCCCGGCAATTTTCTGCGTGCAGATTTCAGGCACCTGCGATTCGTAGGCATAAAAGCAAGCAATCGCCTGCGCCGCAGAGCCCTGGGATGCGGCTTCCTCATACGTGTCAAGCAGCGCGGCAATTCCTGGGAGCGGGCGCGCGGTGTCGAGCGCTGCGTCGCTCACGCCGAGTGAGTGCGCGAACTGGCGCCAGAGCATCGGGTGCGGCCCGGCGGGATTCAATTCCTCAGCGATATTGTCCTCGACGATCTTTGCCAGCTTTTCATCGCTGCGCGCCGCAAGCACCTTCAGGTTTTCAGGAAAAGAGCGCACGTGCTGGTAATACTGCTCAGCGTAAACCTGGAGCGATTCCCGCGGCAGGCTGCCTTCCGTCCAGGCGCGGTAAAAAGGATGTTTCAGAAGATGATGCTGCTCGATGATGCTATCGAGCATTTCGAGAATGGTGCGCGTAGTTGCAGACTTCTTCCCCATTACGATTTACAGGTCTCCCAAGATTTATGATTTGGCGGATCGCCGGAAAATTTCGGGGAAATACTAATCCAGATTCAAGGGCCGTGCCTAGCTCCGGTACGCATTATTTGTTCAATAGGCGGAACGAGGGCTTCAGAACATAAAGAAACCATAAAGATTTCCGGCATGGCGAGCTTGAAAGGCCGGGAAGCTGGAATGATGGCGACGGAAAGCGCTTTGGGGGGGAGGCGTAAAACGGTCAGAGCGGGATGTTGCCGTGCTTTTTACGCGGATTGATGTCGCGCTTGTTTTCGAGAGAGCGCAGCGCGGTGATCAGCTTGGCGCGGGTTTGCGCGGGCTCAATCACCGCGTCGATGTAGCCGCGCTCGGCGGCGACGTAGGGATTGGCGAAGCGCTCGCGAAAATCCTCGATTTTTTCCTGGCGCAAATTGACGCGCTCGGCTTCGGGACCGCGGTCAATTTCGCGCTTGTAGACGATATTTACGGCGCCTTCCGGGCCCATCACGGCAATCTCGGCGGTGGGCCAGGCGTAGTTGATGTCCGTGCGGATGTGCTTGGAAGACATGACGCAATAGGCGCCGCCGTACGCTTTGCGGGTGATCACGGTGATTTTGGGCACGGTGGCTTCGGCAAAGGCGAAAAGCAATTTTGCGCCGTGCTTGATGATGCCGCCCCACTCCTGCTGCGTGCCGGGAAGAAAACCGGGAACGTCCTCGAAAGTGATCAGGGGAATATTGAAGGCGTCGCAGAAGCGCACGAAACGCGCACCTTTCACTGAAGCGTTGATGTCGAGCACGCCGGCGAGAAACGCGGGCTGATTGGCGACGATGCCAACCGGGCGCCCTTCGAAGCGGGCGAATCCGATCACGAGATTTTTGGCGAAATGCTCGTGGACTTCGAAGAATTCCGAGTCGTCGGCGACGGCGCGGATGATGTCGAGCATGTCGTACGGCTTCAGCGGATCTTCCGGGATAATTGTGTTGAGCGCCGGAATGGCGCGGTCGGCTGGATCGATCGAAACGCGGCGCGGCGGATCGTCAAGGTTATTCGAAGGAATGTAGCCGACCAGCTCGCGGATCATGGCCAGGCATTCGGCGTCGTCCACCGCGACGAAATGAGCGACACCGCTTTTGGCGTTGTGGGTCATCGCGCCGCCAAGCTCCTGCATCGTCACTTCCTCGTGAGTCACGGTCTTGATCACGTCCGGGCCGGTGACGAACATGTAGGAAGTATCGCGCGTCATGAAAACGAAATCGGTGATGGCGGGCGAGTAGACCGCGCCTCCCGCGCAGGGGCCAAGAATCGCGCTGATCTGCGGGATTACGCCGCTCGAAAGCGTGTTGCGGAGAAAAATATCGGCATAGCCCGCGAGAGAATTGACGCCTTCCTGAATGCGCGCGCCGCCGGAATCGTTTAAACCGATAACAGGCGCCCCGGCGCGCATGGCCAGATCCATAATTTTGGTGATTTTGCGCGCGTTCGATTCCGAAAGCGACCCGCCAAACACCGTAAAATCCTGCGCGAAAACGTAGACCAGGCGGCCGTGGATGTGCCCGTAGCCGGTGATGAAGCCGTCGCCGGCGGGGCGCTGCGCGTCGACGCCGAAATCGTGCGACTGATGGCGGACAAATTTATCGAGCTCCTCGAAGGTGCCTTCGTCGAGCAGAAGATCGATGCGCTCTCGGGCGCTGAGCTTTCCTTCCTTGTGCTGGCGCGCGGTGCGCTCGGGGCCGCCTCCCGCTTCGGCTTCGGTGTTGCGGCGGCGAAGTTCTTCGAGGCGGTCGGCGTGGTTGCGATGGGCGGTCATAGGTCAGTTCTTGCTGCAGGCAAAAAAAGTCCCATAGGTTGTCCGGCTTGCGCCTTCCTTCTCTCCTTGCATCACGTTCCAACGCGACGGAACACCGTAGCAATGAAGGCCGGGACGTTTCAACTGGTAGTTGTCACACCTCACGTTTCAAAACATGAATGATTCAGCGAAGGCAGAAGGTTCACTGATCACCGATGAAGTTTCCCGTGATCTCGACAAAGAAGCACGGCGCGCGCGAAACGCATTCGAATGTTCGATTTTTCCGTCAACAAGCCTGGCGTGTATGAGGGCCACGCCGCGATCTACCGCACGTAGGCGCGGCGCAAATAGGCAAGTGTCTGCTGCTGTAGGTCGGAGTAGTCGAGACGCAACGTTTCCTTCAGCGCCGCTTCGGTCGACGGCGCAGTGGCGATGCGATCGAGCAGCCGCGTAATATCCGTGAGTCCGCCCGCATCGATCATTCCTTCTACTACCGCGAGTGCCCAGGCGTACGCGAACGCCGCGCTGTTTCCGGACAAGCCCATCCACGAACCTTCCAGCGCGCTGAGCGGCGGCGCGTTTCCCTCTTCCACCGTGTCGACCAGCGCCCCGGCCACTCCGGTGCTGCGCCGCCCTTCCATCCATTGCGCGATGCCTTCCTGCAGCCAGGCCGGCGCGCGCTGGTGCGATTTTTGTCCCACGAAGCTGTGCGTGAGTTCGTGCTTAAGCACGCGCGCGAGTGTGGGCGTCACTTCCGTCAGGCCCTGCACCGGAATGCGAATGCGCCCATCATTCAGCGCACCCACCCAACCGGGCGCGCGGGTAATATCCGCGAAATCCTGTCCGGTATAGAGGATCACGCTGATTTGTTCGGGAGGCGTATAGCTCAACTGCGCTTCAATGTCGTTATAGTCGGCTTCCAGAGCGCGCAGGATGCCGCGAGCAAGATCGGGCGCTGCGCCGCCGTAATACTTCACCGAAAAGTGCGCCGTTTCGCCTTCCCGAAATGATTCTTCCTCGGATTTATCCCGTTCCGCTTTCTGTAGCGCCTGTTCCACTTCGGGATCGGGATGCAGCCGCTCGGCGTGCTTCCATTCCTCTATGGCTAGTTCCGTCTTGTTCGCGCCGTAGTAGGCCCAGCCCATCAGCTTGGCTACTACTTGTGCAGCGGGCGCCGAATCGGGCGTGAAGCGGCGCGCGTGCTCGACCGGGTCGAGCGCGGCCGTGAATTGGCTCTCTTTCAGATCGAGCACCGCCAGATTCAGCAGCAGTCCCACGTTATCCGGCGCGAAAATCAGCGCTTGGCGATACTGCGTGATAGCGTCGTCCGTATCGCCGCGTCCAATAAGGAATTGCGCCGCGGCATGGTGCGCGGCGGCAACTTTTTCGATGGGCACAGTGCCGCCGGAGCGCGCATCGGTTTCAAGGCTGGCGATGTAAGCGAAATCGATGGCATTGTCGTGTACCGCGCGCTTGGCAACATCTTCGTAGCCTGCGACAGGATCCACATGTGGCGCGGATACCGGCAGGTCGGGAACGCCACGCGCGCTCGAATAGCTCATGCCGTCGCGCTCCACGCGATCCACAATGGACTTCGGCAACGACATCTCGCCCGAAGGCGTTTGATAGGTGACGTGCTCGCCGTCGTCGGTGACGCTGTCCGCCACGATGCGCCGGCCGTTCTTGAGCACGATGGTGTCCGCACGCGCCCCGAAAGAAAGAAGGCAGGAAGACACAAAAACGAATAAGAAGATCGCGCGAACCTTGAACGGCATGAATCAATTTTATCAAGGGCGTTTCGCGGCGCTGGCCGCGGAATTGATGGTGTAGTCCTAACCTGCAACAGCGGTCGGCGCCGCAATTGAAACGCTCCAAAGTGCGCACACCCGATAATGCAATTCGATTTGCGTAATGCTGTGCGCTCGAATAGTGTTCATCTAATCGAACTGTGTCACGCGCGTCACATATATAAAATCTGTGCTTCATCCCCAAAAAAAGATTTGATTTAATCTTGCTTAACCGCTGTTCCGGTTTTATTCTATTGCGTCTTAAATACCTCCGCGGCGTTTGTGATGGCCAGATAGAATGTGCGGCGGAGTGAGCAGTCAAGTTGTGGTAACTTTCGCGCAACGATTGTTGTAGGTGTGGAAGCAATTATTGAAAGTCTGCTTGGGCAGCTAGCTCTCAGGTATCATCGTCACGCATCATCATCATCACGCTTTACGCGTTGGGGATATTGAGTGGAGCCTGAAGGTTCTCGCAAAAATATAGCGGTAGCGGACCGGGACCCGATTCTTGGTCCGGGCCATACGCTTGGAACTGTCACCAACAAGATCAGTGACATTGTTCTGACGCCTGGCGTTACCAAGGGCTGGCTCGCCGGATTCACCGTCGCGGTCATGCTGTTCCTTCTGCTGAACGTGGTGATGACCTATCTGTTCGCCTTCGGAGTGGGAATCTGGGGCATCAACATTCCCATTGCCTGGGCCTTTGCCATCACCAATTTCGTCTGGTGGATCGGTATCGGCCACGCCGGCACGCTGATTTCCGCCTTCCTGTTGTTGATGCACCAGCGCTGGCGCACCTCCATCAACCGCTTCGCCGAAGCCATGACCATTTTTGCTGTCATGTGCGCTGGCATGTTTCCCCTGCTGCACATGGGGCGTCCGTGGCTTTTCTTCTACATGATGCCGTATCCCAATCCCATGTGGCTGTGGCCGCAGTTCCGCAGCCCGCTGGTTTGGGACGTTTTCGCGGTCTCGACGTACTTCACCGTTTCGCTTTTGTTCTGGTTCGTCGGTCTGATTCCCGACCTGGCCACGCTGCGTGACAAAGCCAAAAGCCGCGTCAAGCAGACGATTTACGGCGCGCTGGCCATGGGCTGGCGCGGCTCGGCGGTGCACTGGTCGCGCTACGAGTTTGCTTCCTTGCTGCTCGCAGGTATTGCCACGCCGCTGGTCGTTTCCGTGCACACCGTCGTGAGCTTCGATTTCACCATCGCCATCGTTCCAGGCTGGCACAGCACCATCTTTCCTCCTTACTTCGTTGCCGGCGCCATCTACTCAGGTTTTGCCATGGTGCTCACGCTGGCCATTCCGCTGCGGGCCTACTACCACCTCGAGGATTTGATCACCACGCGCCACTTGGACATCATGGCCAAGGTCATGCTGGCCACTGGCATGATCGTCGCCTACGCCTATCTGGTCGAGGCGTTCATGGCATTTTACAGCGGCAGCCAGTATGAAAAGTTCATGCTGATGAACCGCATGACTGGCCCTTACAAAGTTGTCTATTGGGGCTTGATCTCCTGCAACCTGATCATTCCGCAGTTGCTCTGGTTGCGCAAAGTGCGTCGCAGCCCGGTGGCGTTGTTCATCATGGCTCTCGTGATCAACATCGGCATGTGGCTTGAGCGCTTCGTAATTATCGCCATCAGCCTACAGCGCGAATTCGTCCCCGGCAAATGGGACATGTTCTACCCCACGCGTTGGGATTGGGCCACGCTGGCTGGGTCCTTTGGTTTGTTCTTCGTGCTGTTTTACCTCTTCGTGCGCTTCCTGCCCATGATTTCCATGACGGAAATGCGCACGCTGGTGCACCAGACCGAGGAAGAGAAGTCGCACGTATAGAATGAGAACCTAGAAGAATCGATGCCACAGATTTTTCATCGCAGCTCGAACTTCATGTCGCGCGCCAGCATCATCGGCGCGGTGGTTCTGCTCGGTTTGCTGTCCGCGGCGCTGTGGGAAATTACCATGTCGTCCTGGTATACCAACCAGAACCTTACGGTGCAGCAGCCCGTGCCGTTCAGCCATCGCCACCATGCGGGCGAGCTTGGCATCGACTGCCGCTATTGCCACACTTCGGTTGAAAAATCGTCGTTCGCCGGGCTTCCTCCCACGCAGACCTGCATGACCTGCCACTCGCAAATCTGGACCAACGCCGAGATGCTCGAGCCGGTGCGCGCGAGTTACCGCACCGATCAATCCCTTGCTTGGACGCGCGTGAACGCGCTGCCCGATTTCGTCTATTTCGACCACAGCATCCACGTGGCCAAGGGTGTGGGCTGCACCACCTGCCACGGTCCTATCGCGGACATGGCTCTGACCTATCGCGCCGGCACGCTCTACATGTCCTGGTGCCTCGATTGCCACCGCCAGCCGGAAAAATACATCCGGCCCAAATCGGAAGTGTTCAATGCGTTCTACACGCCGCCTTCAGGGAGCGAACAACTGGAGCTCGGCCGGCGGCTGGTCAAGGAATACAAAGTTGCCGCTCCAACGTATTGCTCGGCGTGTCACCGGTGAAAAACGAGAAAAACGAAAAGATGAGTGAAGAATCCACATCCCGGAATTCCATCGACATCGAAGCCATCCGCCTCAAGCTTGAGCGTGACGGCGGCAAGCGCATGTGGCGCGGCCTGCAGGAATTGTCTGATACGCCGCAGTTCCGCGACGCAGCCGACCACGAATTTCCCGAAGGCGCCGACAGCAATTCCGGAATCAATCGCCGCGATGTGATGAAGCTCATGGCTGCTTCGGCTGCCATGGCCGGCCTCAGCGCCTGCACCAAGCTGCCCACGGAAAAAATCGTTCCCTACGTTCGCCCGCCCGAGGAAATCGTTCCGGGGCGTCCGCTGTTCTATGCAACCTCCATGCATCAGGCCGGAGTCGCTCTGGGCCTCTTGATGGAAAGCCACATGGGCCGCCCGACCAAAGTCGAAGGCAATCCTGAGCATCCCGGCAGTCAGGGCGGCACGGACGTTTTCGCGCAAGGCTCCATTCTCAATTTGTACGATCCCGATCGCCTGCGTTCGGTCGTTTTTGAAGGTACTCTGAGCGACCGCAGCACTTTCGCCAGCACCATGGGCAATGCGCGCGTGAATTTCGAGACCAAGAGCACCGGGCTGCGCATCCTCACCGGCACGGTCACTTCTCCCACTCTGGGCGCGCAGCTCAAGAAATTGCTGGCGAAATATCCGGAAGCCAAGTGGCATCAGTACGAGCCTTCTGGCGGCGACTCCGTGCGCGAAGGTACGCGCCTGGCCTTCGGCAAGCCCATGAATCCGGTGTACAACTTCGAGCAGGCCGACGTAATCGTTTCGCTCGACGCCGATTTTCTTACCACCGGCTCCGGCCACACCCGCTACACGCGCGATTTTTCGCGCCGCCGCGATCTCGCGGAAGGTCCCGCTTCCAAATTGAATCGCCTGTACGTGGTCGAGCCGATGCCCACCAGCACCGGGACCATGGCCGATCATCGCTGGCCGTTGCGCGCTTCCGATGTGGAAGGTTTTGCGCGCCAGTTGGCTGCGGCCGTGGGAGTTTCCGTTTCCGCAGGTGCGGGAACTTCCGCCGTTCCAGCGGACGCCATCGCCGCTATCGGGCGCGACCTCACCGGGCATCGCGGCTCTTCCATCGTGATTGCCGGTGAGCATCAGCCGCCTTTCGTTCACGCGCTCGCGCATGCCATGAATGCAGCGCTCGGCAACACCGGCAAAACGGTTACCTACACCGAATCCATAGAAGTCGAGCCGGTCAACCAGATGGATTCACTCCGCGATCTGGTCAACGATCTCAACGCGGGCAAAGTCGAGCTTCCTGCTGATTCTTGGCGTCAACCCGGTCTATACCGCGCCTGCCGATTTGAATTTCGCTGCGGCGCTTATGAAGGCCCAGACGCGCATTTACTCCGGCCAGTTGAGCGATGAAACCGGGCAACTCTGCAACTGGCAGGCTCCGGCCGCGCACTATCTCGAGTCTTGGACGGACGGACGCGCGTACGACGGCACCGTCAGCGTTACGCAGCCGTTGATCGCGCCGCTCTACGAAGGGCACGCGGCGCATGAAATCCTGAGCCTGCTCATGGACGACGTGCCGCAATCCGCGCACGACCTGGTGCACGGCTACTGGCAAAGCCAGCGTCCGGAAAAAGATCGCGCCTACGAAGCGTTTTGGGAAACGTCGCTGCACGATGGCATCATGTCCGGTACCGCGCTGCCCGCCGCTTCCGCGTCTCTCCGCTCGGACTTCGTGCAACAGGCTCCTGCTGCGCAATCCGCCGCCAGCGGCCTTGAAATCACATTCCGTCCCGACCCGAGCATTGGCGACGGTGAATATTCCAACAACGGTTGGCTGCAGGAAACTCCCAAAACCGTTACGCGGCTCACCTGGGACAACGCCGTCATGATCAGCCCGGCCAGCGCCCATCAACTCGGGCTTGCCGACGGCGATTACGTCACGTTGCAATTGAACGGACGCGAGGCCAAGGGCGGCGTGATGATCGTTCCGGGCCACGCCGATAACACGGTCACTGTGCATCTCGGCTACGGCCGCTCGCACGGCGGGAAAATCGCCGCCGGTGCCGGTTTCAACGCCAATCTGCTGCGCACCGCCGCCACTCCCTGGATTGCCACTGGCCTGCAAATAAAGAAAACCGGCGATACATACGCATTTGCCACCGTGCAGCACCAGTACGCCATCGACCCGGATACCCAGGGAGGTGGCGAGGATTTCGCCAGCCAGACCGCGTTCCGCCGCGACCTGGTACAGATCGGCACGCTCGACGATTTCAAGAAAAATCCTGAGTTCGCCCAGAACGAATCGAACCAGGTTGAATACCACGGTCCTTCGCTCTATCCCAACTTCAAATACGATGGCTATGCCTGGGGCATGTCCATTGACTTGAACCGCTGCATCGGCTGCAACGCCTGCGTCACCGCTTGCGTTTCCGAAAACAATATTGCCGTAGTCGGCAAGGATCAGGTGATACGCGCGCGCTCTATGCACTGGATCCGCATCGACACCTATTTCCGCGGTGGCCTGGACAATCCCGAAACCTACTTCGAGCCGTTGCCTTGCATGCAATGCGAAAACGCACCGTGCGAATACGTTTGCCCGGTCGGAGCCACCACGCACAGCCCCGAAGGTCTGAACGACATGACCTACAACCGCTGCGTGGGCACGCGCTACTGCTCGAACAACTGCCCCTACAAAGTGCGCCGCTTCAATTTCTATCTGTTCTCCGATTTCGATACGCCCAGCCTTTACGGCGTGCGCAATCCAAACGTCACCGTGCGCAGCCGCGGAGTCATGGAGAAGTGCACCTACTGCGTGCAGCGCATCAACGCCGCCAAAATCCGTTCCGAAGTGGAAAACAATCGTCCTATCGCTGACGGCGAAATCATCACTGCCTGCCAGCAGGCTTGCCCCGCGGAAGCCATCGTTTTCGGCGATATCAATAATCCCAACAGCCGCGTCGCGAAGCTGAAAGCCCAGACGCGCAATTACGGTTTGCTCACGGACTTGAACACGCGCCCGCGCACGACCTATCTCGCGCGCGTGCGTAATCCCAATCCGGAGATTCGCGCATAGATGGCGACGCTGAAACAGCCAGTCTACGGAGTGATGGCGGAGTTCGAAACGCCCGAGCAGATATTGCAAGCGGCGTTGCGCACTCACGCTGCCGGCTATCGCCGCATCGACGCTTACTCGCCGATGCCGGTCGAAGGCTTGGCCGAAGCGATCGGCTTCGAGTGGACCAGCCTGCCCATGGTCGTCTTTACCGGTGGCTTGCTGGGCGGTTGCGCCGGCTTTTTCATGTGCTGGTACGCCAACGTGATCAGCTTCCCGCTGAACATTGGCGGCAAGCCTTACAACAGTTGGCCGGCCTGGATTCCCATCACCTATGAGTTGACCATTTTGGGCGCGGCGCTCGCGGCCGTATTCGGCATGATCATCATGAACGGCCTGCCCCAGCCTTACCATCCGGTGTTCAACGTCCCGCGCTTTGCGCTGGCCTCGACCGACCGTTTCTTTCTGTGATCAAGGCGCGCGACAAAAAATTCGACCTGGCCCAGGCCAAGGCCTTTTTGCAGGAAATGAATCCGCAGGGAGTTTTTGAAGTTGAATCTTAGCCACAACTCGCAACGATTCGCGCCGGGCGCGCGTGTGGCCCTTCGCCGCGCCGCCGGTCTTGCTGTGCTCGTTCTTGTTTTGGCTGGCTGCCGTCTGGACATGCACGTCCAGCCGAAATACCTGCCTTACGAGCCCACCGACTTTTTCCCCGATGGCCGTTCTGAGCGCCAGCCCGTTGCCGGAACGGTTGCGCGCGGCCAGTTGCGCCTGGACGAACTGTTCTACACCGGTAAGGAGAATGGCGTCGAAGCGGATGAATTTCCGTTTCCGATCACCAAGGCCGATCTGCAGCGCGGGCAGGAGCGTTACAACATCTACTGCACGCCCTGCCACGATTATCTCGGCAATTCATACGGTTTCATCGTGCGCCGCGGCTTTCCGCTTCCCGCTTCCTATCACATCCAGCGTCTTGCGCGAAGCGCCCGCCGGCCATTTCTTCGGCGTGATAACCAACGGCATGGGCGCCATGTATAGCTATGCCGACCGCCTCGACCCGGCCGACCGCTGGCGTATTGTCGCCTACATTCGCGTGCTGCAAGCCGCGCGCAACGCCCATTTGAGCGATGTTCCGGCGGACGAGCGGCAGAAACTGCTGGCCACACAGAACGGGAAAGGGGACACCGTCCCGCCCGCGGAGCTACCTCAACCGCAATGAGCACGGATAACACTATTCAGCCGAGAATTGATAGTTGGCAGCGCAACGCGCTGATCTGTTTTGTGATCGGCGCTATTGGTGTGGCCGTGCTGGGGCTTCGCGATAGCCAGCAGTTCTTCCGGTCGTATCTTTTTTCTTTTGTTTTCTGGCTGTCTTTCCCGCTCGGCTCCATGGCTGTGCTCATGCTTCACCATCTTACCGGCGGCCGTTGGGGACTTCCGATCCGCCGCATCCTCGAAGCGGGTTCGCGCACCGTGCCGGTGATGGGCATCCTGGGCCTGCCGATCATCTTCGGGATGTCCAAGCTCTACATCTGGACCAACGCAGCGGCTGTGCAGGGCGATCAAGTGCTTCTTGAAAAGCGCTGGTGGCTGAATACTCCCGGCTTTATCGTCCGTTACGTCATCTATTTTGCGCTGTGGATGTTGATCGCCGGGCTGCTCAACAAGTGGTCGCGCGAGCAGGACGCCACCGGCAATCCTGCGCTTGCCGATCGTATGGAAGCGTTGAGTGCCCCCGGTGTTGTGGTCTGGGCCTTCGTGCTCACCGGAGCGGCGGTCGATTGGGTCATGTCGCTTGAGCCGCACTGGTATTCCACCATTTACGGATTGCTCTTCATCGTTATCTCGGCGCTGGGCGCCTTTTCCTTCACGCTGTTTATGTTGTGCAAGCTTTCGGACGATCCTGCGGTGAGGGATTCGGTTGCGCCGAAGGATTACAACGACCTTGGCAATATCCTGCTGGCCTTCCTGATGCTCTGGGCCTACCTCTCGTTCTCCCAACTCCTGATCATCTGGGCCGGCAACCTGAAAGAAGAAATTCCCTGGTATCAACAGCGCGCTTTTGGCGGCTGGCAGCCCATCGGCGTGGCGCTGGTGGTGTTGCATTTCTTTGTGCCTTGGATGTTGCTCCTGCAGCGCGGAGTGAAGCGCCGCTTGCGAACGCTTTCGTTCGTTGCGTTGTGGATCGTCCTGCTCACTCTGCTGGACATATACTGGATCGTTGAGCCCTCATGGGACCGCGCCGCGCCGCGTTTCCATCTCGCCGACATTTTTGCGTTGCTGGGCGTTGGCGGGCTTTGGGTCGCGGCCTTTTTCTGGCAATTGAAGAAGCTGCCGCTGCTCCCGCTGCACGATCCGAGATTTGAAGGAGTGCTCCTGCATGAGCATGGAGACTAATCGTCCGCCGGCGCATGACCCTCACGGCCCGGCAGCGGGCCATGGAGCTGGCCCCGGGACAGGCCCGGGTGCTGGATACGAGCAGCGCGACGCGAACATTCCGGATCTGCTGAAGTTCGGCTTCTGGATGGCCTTGGTCATCATCGTCACCATGGTTGCCATGCGCTGGACCTTCGGCTATCTGCGGCGCACCCAAACCGTGCAGTCTCCTGCCACTGTATTTGTGCGGCCTCGTGAGCTTCCGCCGAGCCCGCGCCTGCAGGCCGCGCCGCGCGCTGAACTGAAGGATTATTGCGACGCGCAGGAAAAGGAACTCAACACCTACGGCTGGGTGGACCAGCGCCTTCGCGTGGTCCACATCCCGGTCGATCAGGCCATGGATCTCGTTCTGAAAAACGGTTTGCCCATACGCGCCAATCCGCCTACTGGCGCTGCTGCTGTCACTGTTCCTCCTGCAATGTCCCTGGGCGGGGAGGATTTGCAGGGTCCCTGCGGATATCTCTCGAAGAGCGATGGAAATGCGCAAGGTGCCGCCTCTCAGGCCGAGAGATTAGGAATGATCCCATGAAATGGATCTTCGCAGTTTCGTTGCTCGCGGCACTGTCGTTGGCTGCATGCGCCGCGCGCCTCCGCTCAATTGATGGACCCGACGCAAAATCTCGGCGGCCGTCCGGAACTGCTAAAGGATGTCGGCGTCGACCAGAAGCTCAACGATGAAATTCCGCTCGACCTGAAGTTCCGTGACGAACACGGCCAGACCGTGCAACTCGCGCAATATTTCGGCAGCAAGCCGGTGATTCTTGACGCTGGTGTATTACAACTGCCCGATGCTTTGCACCCAGGTGCTCAACGGTCTTGATCGCACGCTCAAGAATATTCCGCATGACCATCGGCAAGGATTTCAATGTGGTCACCGTGAGCATCGATCCAACCGAACGCCCTGTGCTGGCCGAAGCGAAGCAAGCGCATGTACACCGGGATGTACGGGCGACCCGGCGCGGCGGATGGCTGGCATTTCCTCACCGGCGATCAGCCCGAAATCAAGAGCTTTGGCTCAGGCCGTCGGCTTCCGCTATGCGTATGACTCCGAATTCCAAGCAGTTCGCCCACGCCAGCGTGATCATGATGCTCACGCCCGAAGGCAAGCTCTCTCGCTACTTCTACGGCATTCAGTATCCAGAGCGCGACGTCCGCCTCGGCCTGGAAGAAGCATCCCAGGGAAAGATCAGTTCGCCCGTCGATGCCATTTTGCTGTTTTGCTACCACTACGATCCGCACACCGGCAAGTACGGTCTGCTGATCTCGCGCGTGATTCAGCTCGCGGGTGGCTTGACCATTCTGATCGGCGGAATTTTTCTGTTTTTCTTGTTCCGGGGCGAGCATTACGAATTGCCCAAGGTATAGCTGGGCCGCGCGAGCGGCGAAGAGCCCGCGGTAATTTCGCGGGACCATAACGAGACGATACGTGATCCAAAACGCAGCCCAATTCGCCACGATGATGACCGGGTCTGGTGCAATCCGGCACAGAGCTTCTCGCGCTTTGGCAGTGATGCAGTTCCGCTTCAGCCGCCGCAGGCTTCCTCCATCGCCGGCCAGTTGACCAGCTTTATTATTTGCTGACGGGCATCACGCTGTTTTTCACCGTCCTGATCTTCTCGATCATTTTCTATTTCATGGTGAAGTACCGCCGGCGTTCCAAGGACGAAAAGCCGCAGGACGTTCATCCGTCGCTGGTTCTCGAGTTGGGCTGGACCATCATCCCCTCGCTGATCTGCGTGGTCATTTTCGTATGGTCTTCCAGCCTGTACATGCGCGCCTACAATCCGCCCGCCAACGCCGTCGAGGTCTTCGTCATTGGCAAGCAGTGGATGTGGCACCTCCAGCATCCCGAAGGCCCGCGCGAGATCAACGAACTGCACGTTCCCGTGGGCGTGCCCATCAAGCTGACTATGACCTCGCAGGATGTGATCCACGGTTTCTACGTGCCCGCATTTCCGCGTCAAGAAGGACGTTCTGCCCGGCCGCTACACTTCCATGTGGTTCGAAGCCACTCAGGAAGGTACTTTCCATCTGTTCTGCACCGAGTTCTGCGGCACCAACCATTCGGAAATGATCGGGTGGGTCTATGCCATGTCTCCCAAGGACTATGCCGAGTGGCTGGCCAACGGCGAGAAAAGCGAATCCATGGCGCAGCAGGGGGAGCAGATATTCAACCACTACACCTGCAACTATTGCCACGTGCCCGATGGTTCCGGCCGCGGCCCTTCGCTCGTCGGGATTTTCGGCAAGCCGGAAAAGCTGGCCAGCGGCGAAATGCGCATGGTGGATGAAGGTTTGATCCATCAGGCTCTGACCGAACCCAATTCAGTTCCGGTGGCGGGTTATGCCCCGATCATGCCAACATTCAAGGGACAATTTACTGAGGATCAGATTTTGCAGCTGATTGCTTATGTGAAGTCGCTCGGCTCGCAAGAAAGGGCGAACGCAAAATGAGTACGGCCACTATAGACCTACACGAGGCTCCGGCTGAATCGAGTCTCAATTACCTGAACAATGGGTATGGACTGAAGTCCTGGCTGCTCACCCTCGATCACAAGCGCATCGGGCTGCTCTATCTCGGCACCATCACCTTCATGTTCCTGATCGGCGGCGTTGCCGCCGTGCTCATGCGCCTCAACCTCATCGAGCCTACCGGCGCGCTGGTTGAGCCGGACACTTACAACAAGCTGTTCTCCATCCACGGCATCATCATGGTCTTCTTTTTCCTCGTGCCGTCGATTCCCGCTACTCTCGGCAATTTCCTGATTCCCCTGATGATCGGCGCGCGCGACGTCGCCTTCCCCAAGCTCAATCTGATGAGCTGGTATATTTTCCTCACCGGCTGCTGCTTCATCCTGTACGCCGTTGCCGCCGGTGGCGTCGATACCGGCTGGACTTTCTATCCGCCCTTCAGCAGCTCTTACTCGCATTCGCACGTGCTGGCCGCCGCGCTGGGAATTTTCATCGCCGGATTTTCTTCCATCCTCACCGGCCTGAACTTCATCGTCACCATTCACAAGATGCGCGCGCCCGGATTGACCTGGTTCCGTCTGCCGCTCTTTATTTGGTCCATGTACGCCACTAGCCTCATTTTCGTGCTGGGCACCCCGGTCATCGCCGTTACCCTGATGCTTCTCGCGGCCGAGCGCCTGTTGCACGTCGGCATTTTTGATCCGGCCATTGGCGGCGACCCGCTGCTCTTCCAGCACATGTTTTGGTTCTATTCGCATCCCGCTGTTTACATCATGATTCTCCCGGGCATGGGCGTGGTCAGCGAACTCATAGCCGCCTTCTCACGCAAGAAGATTTTCGGCTACAGCTTTGTGGCCTTCTCCAGCTTGGCCATTGCCATCATCAGCTTCGTGGTTTGGGGCCATCACATGTTCGTCACCGGCCAGTCCATCTACGCCGGATTGGTCTTCTCGGTTCTCAGCTTCGTCGTGGCCATCCCTTCGGCCGTGAAAGTTTTCAACTGGACCGCGACGCTCTACAAAGGCTCCATTTCCTACGAAGCGCCCATGCTCTACGCGCTGGGCTTCATCGGGCTCTTCACCATGGGCGGCTTGACCGGCCTGTTCCTCGCCTCGCTTGCCACCGACGTGCACCTGAACGGCACCTATTTCATCGTCGCCCACTTCCACTACGTCATGGTCGGCGGCGCCGTCATGGCCTACCTGGGTGGTCTCCATTACTGGTGGCCCAAGATTACCGGTCGGCTCTATCCCGACCTCTGGGCGCGCTTCGCCGCTCTGATCATTTTCGTCGGATTCAACCTGACCTTTTTCCCGCAATTCATCCTCGGCTACCTCGGCATGCCGCGGCGCTATGGCGTCTACCCGGCCGAGTTTCAGGTGCTCAACGTAATGTCGTCCGCCGGCGCTTCCGTTCTGGCCATAGGCTACCTCATCCCGCTGATCTATTTTTACTGGTCGTGGAATTACGGTCCGCCAGCCGGACCCAATCCCTGGGGCGCCAAGGGTCTGGAATGGGAAATCCCGTCGCCGCCGCCCACGGAGAACTTTAGCGGTCCGGTTGTCGTCACCGAAGAGCCGTACAACTATCCCACTGCCGATGCGGACGTGGCGCTCGAGGGAAGTCACTAAATGGCAGATACCGCGGAAGTGGCTCTGCATAATCCGAACCCTACCGGGTTCGCTCATCAGTACGAGGATCTCGAACAGCAGCGCGAAGCCGGAAAGCTCGGCATGTGGATTTTCCTCGCCACGGAAATTCTTTTCTTCGGCGGGATGTTCACGGCCTACACCATCTATCGCGCGCTGCATCTGCCCGCCTTCGAGACTGGCAGCCGCCTGCTCGGCGTTCAATTCGGCGCCACCAACACCGCCGTGCTCATCTGCAGCAGCTTGACCATGGCCATGGCCATCCGCTCCGCCCAGACCGGCAAGAGCAAGGGCACCATCATGTTCTACCTGCTGCTCACCATGCTGCTCGGCGCTACCTTCCTCGGCGTCAAGCTATGGTTTGAGTGGCGTCACGACTGGATCGAAGGTCTGGTTCCCGGCCTGAGCTGGCGCTACGACGGTGCCTACGCTCCCGGCGTCGAAATGTTCATGTGCTTCTATTTCTTCATGACCGGCTTGCACGCTTTGCACATGATCGTCGGCCTCGGCATTCTCACCGTGCTCGTGATCATGACTTCTCGCGGCCGCTTCACCTCGCAGTATTACGTCCCGCTCGAGATCAGCGGCCTGTATTGGCACTTTGTCGATATCGTCTGGATTTTCCTGTTCCCGCTGCTCTACTTGATTGGCGGGCGCTACTCCATGGGAGGCCACTAGTGAGCGGCGGCGAGCACGATTATTCTCAACTGAAGGCTCCTCACGAGCACGTTGTGCCGGTGAGCGTCTACGTCGGCGTGTTTTTCGCCCTGATGATCGGCACCGCGCTCACCACTTGGGTTGCCTACATTGACTTGGGCCGCTGGAACACCGTCGTCGCCCTGGCCATCGCCGTCTGCAAAATGCTCTTCGTGGTGCTCTTCTTCATGCACGTGAAATATCATCCCGGCCTCACGCGCATCGTCATCGTCGGCGCTTTCTTCTGGCTCGGCATCATGATCTGTTTCTCCCTGGCCGACGAGCTTACTCGTAGCTGGGAGTACAATCCTCTGCCTTGGAACCCCAGCATCCTCATCCCCTATATCTCGCACTTCCTCTTCTAGGCTTTCACTCAAGAACCCATATCCACGCCCAAGCACCTGTAATCAGGCTCTCGATGCTACATAGCAGAATGCGATAATTTCATACGTTGGCGCGGAACGCTATGAAGAGCAATAAGCACACTGAATGCACCGGGCGTCGCGCGCGAAAGAGCGCCGGTTACCGCAAAGTTTTCGACCGTACATTACAACGAATTGACTTGGCCCTGCTGGTTCGCGAAATGCCGGAAAATGCGGGCCTCACGCAGGCGGAATTGGCGAAGAAAGTGGGCACAACTCAATCCGCGATCGCCCGTCTGGAAGATGCGGAATACGCGGGGCATTCCCCTGCCGTCCTTGAGCGCATCGCCGCCGCCTGTGGGGTTGGCCTGAAGCTTCGCGCGGAGAAGAAACCCCATTTCGACCGTGAAATCGCCCTGGTTTGATACCCTACATTCCTCCATGGCGATATTACTTCCCCGGCTTGCGGCGAGCCTCCAGCATTGCCTTTTCCCCCGTTTGTCATATACTCCCTGTATTCGTCGGAGCGGCTTGCTAGAGCTTTTGCGCCCTGTTGGCCCGCAGATAACAGGGACGCTTGTGGGAGAGACTACCATCACAACAAGTTTCACTCAGCAGCCGCCTGTCGCAACATCTGTCCCAGTTCGCACGTCCAAATTTTGGGGAGGGAACCAGTCCATGCAGTTACTGAACAGATTTTCGAAGTTGCTTGCGTTGGCGGCTCTTTGCGCCGGCGCAGCCTGGGCCAACAATCCAGGTATGCTTCAAGGCGTAGTAAAAAGCTCCGACGGCAAGCCCGTAGCCGGCGCCTACGTCAGGCTCATCGATAGCGATGGTCTCACCATGATGGTCGTCTCGCGCGCCCAGGGCAAATTCAGCGCGAGCAATTTGAAACCAGGCAAATACACCGTCCAGGCCATCGGCGGTGAGATGCAAAGCAAAACCGAATCAGTCGACGTTTCCGGCTCCAAGCCCGGCGCCGCCAATCTTGCACTCGACGATCAGCGTGCTCCCGAGCTCGCTCCCGGATGGCGCGGCACCCCCGGCGTGGTAGGCGGCGGCGAAGTCTGGACCAAGACTCCGCGTCCCCCGCTTCCTGACGGTCCCGGCAAGGAAATCGCCCAGCAGAAGTGCGGCCAGTGCCACACCTATAGCTGGTTCCTGAGCTTCCGCGCTTCCAGCCGTGACGACTGGGCTAACCTCATCGACTCCATGCGCTCCAACATCGCCGCCTCTGACGGCAAGGCCGACGATCTCTCGCCCGAAGAAATCGACACGCTTTCCAATTATTTCTGGACCTATTTGAAGAAGCCGGCCGTGGATCCCAATAGTCGTTTGCCTCGCACACTGGCTACCGGCGCTGCGGAACGGTATTTTGTCGTTGATTACAAAGTTCCCCGACCCGAAGCCGAAACCCACGAAATGACCGTCGGTACCGATGGCGATGGTTATGCCGGCGAGCGCAACGGTGGCTATATTGCCAAGCTCGATCCCACCACCAACACGTTTTCCGAGATTAAGCCTCCTGCGGGCATTTCACCGCGCGTCCGTCTTGGCGCCATCAGCCACGGCAACGGCGACACTCTCTGGATGGCCGATGGCGGTCCCAATCATCGCTGGCTCGAATACAACACCGTGACCGGTGCTTTCCGTTCCTTCGATATTCCCAAGGACCTCAAAGGCCGCGGCAACGGAAATACCATTCGTCAGGCTCCCAACGGAGACGTTTGGATCGCCAGCGGCGGTGGTAACGGCATGGCGGGTCTCAATCCCACCACCGGCAAGTGGGTTCTCTACCAGTCGCCCGCAGGGCAGAAGTCGGGCAAGAGTGTTGGCCCCTACGGCTTCTCCTTCGACAACAAGGGCGACATCTGGTTTGCCGAGTACGCCAACAATGCCGTCGGCCATGTCGATCCCAAGACCGGAGAAGTCGACGATTATCCAGTACCAATACCGAATGCCGTCCCGCGCAAGGTCAACACGGACGGCTATGGCAACATCTGGGTCGGCTTGCACGAATCCGGTCAGCTCCTTATGGTCGATCCGAACCATCCCGACCAGATGAAAACCTTCATGCCGCCGTCAGCGAATCCTGGCACCTATTCGCCCTCGGTGGACACGAAGGATGGTTACGTCTACGTGACTTTACAGGCCGTCGATAAGATCGACCGCTTCGATCCCAAGTCCAACACCTGGGTGGAATACCCGGTTCCCTATCCGGAAACCGATATTCGCCGCATCGAGGTCGACCCGAAGCATCCGAATCGCATCTGGTGGACCGGCACTCTGTCTGGCCACTTCGGATACATCGAGGTTCTGGACCGATAACCTCGGCCACAGCCGAGAAACAAAAAGCCCGGCAGGCGGCGATCCGACAAGGATCGCCGTCCCGAGCGAGCATCGCGAGCCGAGGGATCTCTCCTTAAGATATTCTCTCGGTGAATGAAAAAAGCTCCGGAAAACGAAAAAGCCCGGCAGGTTCGCCTGCCGGGCTTTTCTTTTGCCTGAATCGCTTTCGCAGCGAACGCTGCGCCTGCGCTGACGCCTTACTTCTTTTTGTACCAGTCCGCGTTCACCGGAGTAAAACTCGCCCACTTTTCCGGCAGGTCTTCCAGCGCGAAAATCGCCGTCACCGGGCACACCGGAACGCACGCGCCGCAGTCGATACACTCATCCGGATTGATATAAAGCTGCTTCTCGGCTTCGTAATTCGCTTCATCCTTGCGCGGATGAATGCAATCCACCGGACACACGTCGACGCACGCGGTGTCCTTGGTTCCAATGCACGGTTCGGCAATGACGTATGCCATCGAACAATCTCCTCGAATAAAGGCCTGATGGAGGCTTGATTTTTGCAGTCCTATCGTATTGCGCTGAAACTCTTTTGTATACCACAAATTTGCCCGCTCATCGCATCTCGTTTCGCCCCGCAACTTCGCTTTGCCTTTGTGTTTTTCCATAACATGCCTCAGGTGACGAGGAATCTCTCTTCGGGTGCGGATTTCGTCGAGCAGTCTAGTCGAGGGCTCGGCAGTTGTGTTTTCTAGCCACTCGTCACTGCCTTTCCCGCCGTCATCCCGAGCGAGCGAAGCGGTTTTCTTCGCGACGAGGGATCTCTCTTCGCTTTTTCCTAGCAGCGAACTTCCTTCCGCCGGCGGCAAGTCGTCTCTGTTAACCCACTAGGCAAAGTCCTATTGTGCTACTCGCCCCTCCCCCTCATCGTAAGGGTTCGTCGAAACATGCTTTTTCCCATCAAGCACGAAAACATGTCCGCCCGGCGCTGGCCGGTCATCACCATCGGCTTGATCGTCCTCAACTGCATGGTGTTTCTCGTCACACATTCAGCCATCCAGCGCCAGGAGGCCGCTCTCGCGCCGCTGCGCGTGCAGCTCATCGTGCTGGCCGCCAGGCACCCGGAATTAAACATCCAGCCGGATGTCCAGCAGTTTGTCTCGGATTTTCGCGCCAGCCAGCCCAAAACCTGGGACGCCATCGAATCTTCCCCGCAGCTCAACGCCTGGGACGCGCAGATGCGCAGCACCCACGATGCCTCCCAAATGCAGGAGGAAATGAATTCGCTGGCGGCGCAATATTCCAAGCTCGCGTCTGCTTCCATCGTGCAGCGCTTCGCATTCATTCCCGCGCATCCAAAGCCTCTCGCCTATTTCACCTCCATCTTTCTTCACGGCGGCTGGATGCATCTGATCGGCAACATGTGGTTCCTCTGGCTCGCCGGTTTCGTGCTGGAGGATGTTTGGGGCCGTCCACTCTATCTGCTCTTCTACCTGGCCGCTGGCGTGGCTGCCACGCAGTTGGACGGCTGGGCCAATTCCGGCAGCGTCGTGCCCACCTTGGGCGCCTCGGGCGCCATTGCCGGGCTGATGGGCGCCTTCCTGGTTCGCTTTCCCAAGCTGCGCGTCCGCATGATGTGGTTTTTCGATTTCGGATTGACCCGCTGGGGCTCGTTCTGGATGCGCGCCTATTGGCTCTTGCCGCTCTGGCTGGGTCTGGAGATCTATTACGGCAAGGTCTTCGGCCAAAATGATGGAATCGCGCACTCCGCGCACATCGGCGGATTCATTTTCGGCGCTGCCATGGCCTGGGCTGTGCGGCGTTCGGGCTTCGAGCACACCGCGAACAAAGCCATCGAGGACAAAATTTCCTGGAGCGACGATCCGGAAATCGCCACTGCCACCGAGTTGGTCGACCAAAAAAAGTTCGACCAGGCCGTGCCCGTCCTGCAGACTTACCTCGCGAAGAAACCCGGCTCGTTCGCCGCATGGAATCTGCTCCATCTGGCGCATTGGCGGCGCAATGAGATTGAACCCTGCCGCGAGGCGCTGGTGCACATGTGTGAGCTCAATCTCAAATCAGGTATGGACGAAGAGGCCTGGCAGAATTATCAGGATTTTCTCAACCTGGGCGGGGAAGCAATGCCGCCCGCCGTGCGCATGCAACTCTGCCGCTCGCGCGAAAAACAAAAAGATTTTCAGTGGGCTTTCGACGAATATGAAAAACTGGCCGCCGCTCATCCTGCAGAACGCGCGGGACTTCTCGCGCAACTCGCCGCCGCCCGCCTCTCGTTGAAGCACCTCAACCGTCCTCACGACGCTTTAAAGCGTTATGAAGCAGTATCCGCCTCGTCTGTTCCGCATCTGGATCTGGAACCCGAAATCCTGCTGGGCATTCAGCAATCCCAATCCGCCTCCTTGCAAACCACCCCTTCCATGCGGTGATCTTTGTCGTCAGCGGGCTTTAACCTCGGACCGGCGATCCGGGCTTCATAGCGCCCGGTCCATTCATATTTCCTCAACCGGCAACGCAATACGTATTGACTCGGTGTATAGTGCCCGCCAGCCACTCCCGAAAGGTGCCGTCTGGATTTTTATTGACTGAAACGCGGGTGGCCCGATCTCCTCAAAGGAGGATTCGCCGTGGAGCAAATCGTCGAAAGGCTGGTTAGCGATTTCGAACGCGGAAGGCTCAGCCGCCGGCAGCTTATTAAGAGCCTTACTTTCGCGGCAACCGTAGGCTCAGCGCTGGCTCCCAGCAAGGCCCAAGCCGCGGAAGGCAGGGTCCTGCAGGCACTTTACATCAATCACGTTTCCTACCAGGTGGCCGATTACGCCAAGACGCGCGATTTCTACGCCGGCCTGTTCGGCATGAAAGTCGTTGAGGACGACGGCAAAACGCAATGCCGCTTGCTATTCGGCGACAACATTCTCGCCGTTCGCAATGCCGCCACGCGTCCTGACAAAAAAATTGGCGTGGATCACATCTCCTATACCATCGCCAACTGGGACGCTGAAAAGGACGCAAATCTCGCCGAGGTCGCGCGTCGCGGGCTGAAGCTTACGGACGGCACGAATCTTTCGGACCCGGACGGTCTCCGCGTGCAGTTCGGCGGCTACAAACAGTGACCCTTCAAAAGCATCGAAAGGAGATCGAAGGCATGAATCGTTTTTCTTCGCTTTTTCCTCTTTCCGCGTTTTTCTTTTTGATTTGCTTCGCACCGGGAGTGCAAGCCCAGTTTGGCAATAGCCCCGAAGCGCAAGCCGCCCGTCAGAAGCAGCTCGCCATCGAGGCCAACACTCCGAAATTGCAGATCACCGAGAAGATACTTCCGCTGGTCGTTCCCGGTCACACCATCGGTGAAACCGAAGGCGTAGGCAAGAATTCCAAAGGCCACCTCTTCGTTTACTCGCGCACCGGATACGGCGGCATTGCCCGCGGAGCCACCGCTGCGGAACTCTTCGAATTCGATGAGAACCTCAAGTTCGTCAAGATTTGGGGGCCCGATAACTATGCCGCCTCTTTCGCGCACAATGTCCGCATCGACAAGAATGACAACGTCTGGATGGTCGACGAAGGCTCTGGCATGATCGTCGAGTTCGATCCTAACGGCATGGTGAAAATGACTCTCGGCCGCAAGCCCGAAGCCGTCGACTACCTGCAGCGCTACCTCGAGCGCGGTGAAAGAGTCACCGACATTCATCCGGTCGGCACCATGGGCACCTTCAACCGCGAAACCGACATTGCCTGGGATTCCGACGGCAACATGTACATCAGCGACGGCTACGGCAACTCCCGCGTCGTGAAAATTTCCAAGGAAGGTGTTTGGCTGAAAACGGTGGGTACTTACGGCAGCGGCCAGGATCAATTCAACACGCCGCACGGCATCGCCGTTGATGCCGAGAACGTCTACGTCGCTGATCGCGGCAATCTCCGCATTCAGGTTTACGACTACGATCTGAATTACAAGAAAACCATCACCGGCATCGGCATGCCCTGGTCCGTCCAGGTCACTCCGAAATATCTATATAGCGGCGACGGCACCGGCAAGCTCTATCGCCTGGACCACGACGGGAAATTGCTCGGCTGGGCGCAGACCGGCCTCGGCTACGGCCAGACCGGATGCATCATTCACGAGCTTTATGCCGAGTCGGACAACGTTCTTTACCGCGGTTCCTGCTCGGAATGGAACGTCTCAAAAATCACAGTGAAATAGGCTCACCTAAAGAATTGCTTAAGGCACAATCCGTAACCGCGGGTCGCGAGAACTCCTGGCTTTCGCGTCCCGCGCCTGCCCTGCCAAATCCTCCGATCCGATGATCGGAAGTTGCGAACTCCTCGTCTCTAGGTCGCGCCACTTACGAACGCCCTTCTTTAGGAAGGCCGCCCTTCTCGTATTCACGCTGAGTCCTCCTTTGCCGATAACCCTCTCAGTCAAGTTACGGCCCAAGCGGCGTGGTCCGCCCACGAGCATTCAGAAAGAAGGGAAATACATGCTGAAGAATCTGAAATTGCGCACAAAATTGATTGCCGGCTTTGCTATCGTTGCAGCCATTGCCGCAGTCATCGGCGTTAGTGGCCTGCTTAGCATTCGAGAGGTCTCGCGGGCGGATCAGATCCTGTATCAGAGAGAAACTGAGCCTTTACCGGAACTGTCGCATCTGGCCGTTACTTTCCAGAAGCTTCGCGTCGCTCTGCGCGATCGGCTCGCCGCCAAGACGCCCGATAAGAAACAGAAATTCGATGCGCAGATTCAGGATCTTACGGCCGATCTGGATCGCTCCATTGCTGCAATTGATGCCAGCGATTGGCCTCCGGAGGACCAGAAAATACTCGCCGATTTTAAAGTGTCCCGGAAGGCTTACAACGATTTCAAGGACCGCATCGTAGCGGATATCAGGGACGGGAACGTCGATGACGGCTGGGCCATTTTGTGGAGCGACGCCTACGGACAGGTCGCCAAGCAAGTCTTGGGGGCCGTCGACCAATTGCAAGCAAACAAAGTCGAAGCGGCAAAACAAAGCAGCGCGTCGAACGTCGCGCTGGCCTCCCGCTCAACCATGGAGGTGCTGATCCTCGGATTTTGCGGCATGGCGCTGGCTGTGGCTGCAGCCTTTTGGATCACTCGCTCCATTACTGGTCCAACTGCCAGAATTGTGGATGTCCTTAAAACGGTTTCAAAAGGGGACCTCGCCGTCCGCCTCGAACTCGATTCCCACGATGAATTGGGCGAAATGGGCGCCGCCTTGAACGAGTCACTCGACAAAATGCGCGACCTCATCGACGGAATCCGGCAGAGCAGCCAGGAGTTGGCGTCTTCTTCCGAACAGCTCACAGAAACCAGCCAGAATATGACCGCCAATGCGGAGGAAACCTCTGCGCAGGCTGGCGTGGTGTCCAACGCGACGCAGCAAGTAAGCCAGAATCTGCAAACGCTTGCGACCGGCGCTGAAGAAATGGAATCCAGCATCAAGGAAATCGCCAAGAACGCCTCGGAAGCGGCCAAGGTGGCTTCTTCCGCTGTCACCGTGGCTGAAACCACAAACGCCACTATCACCAAGCTGGGATCGTCGAGTGCCGAGATCGGCCAGGTGATCAAAGTCATCAACTCGATTGCGCAGCAAACGAATCTTCTGGCCCTTAACGCCACCATCGAAGCCGCGCGCGCCGGCGAGGCAGGAAAGGGTTTCGCTGTCGTCGCCAACGAAGTGAAGGAGCTCGCCAAGCAGACGGCGAAAGCTACCGAAGATATCACCCGTAGAATCGAAGCCATACAGTCCGACACGCAAGCTTCGGTGGAAGCCATCGGTTCTATCAAAGGCGTGATCGCCAAAATCAACGAAATTTCCACTACCATCGCCACTGCCGTCGAGGAGCAGAACGCTACCACAAATGAAATGGCTCGCAACGTCAACGAAGCCGCTCACGGCAGCGGAGAAATCACCTCGAATATCGCCGGCGTAGCCCAGGCGGCAGAGAGCACCTCGCGCGGCGCAGGGGATACGCAGAAAGCCGCCACCCAGCTCGTCGAAACTTCCGCACAGCTTCGCCGTTTGATCGCTCAGTTCAATACGGATTCGGCCAAGTCCGGAAACGGCCGGAAGAATGGTTCCCGCGGCGACGCTTACAGCAAAAACTGATCGAACAAGGATCGACCCGGGAGCAGCCCCGGCTGTGGGGCGTCAGCGTCGGCAGCACTATCCATACGGTTGGGGCGTCGGTGCAATTTCGCCAAAAGCCGGCCGAATTTTGCAGGGAATTGAGGCTTTCGAGGCTCTCTAAGTGCACGAAATTGCACGAATTTGACAGCAATCCTTAAAAGTCAAAAATCGACAAAAACCGTCGACTTAGTTGTGCTGGATCGTGCCTGGCACGCGAATCCGGTCAAAAGGCAGCATTTGGCGGCTTCGCCATCCTCGAAGCAGCGAATTCCAAAATGGGTTAATCGGTGAGCATTTTTTGAGTCGAGTGTGCTCCCGTCCTGCTGCCGCTATGCCGAGGCTCGTGTGGTCGGCGACCTCTTTCTCACCTCTCTGATCCTCAACTTCGGAGCGCGGCGCGCGGATTTTCTGCTATATTTCGCGTGGCCCGCATGACCCGCATGGAAAGGAGTACACCCGTGAGCTTCGCCACCAAGGTTCGCGTGATTGGCATCGTGTTTCTTTCAGGGCTGCTGCTGGGACTGGCTGCCGTTAGCTCGGCGCCCACCAGCGCTGCGCCGCCCGCTTCGGAATCGTGTGCCACTTTGTTGTCGCTGTCCCTGCCAAATACGACCGTCACCAAAGCAACGCTGATCGCTGCAGGCGATTTCTCTCTTCTGCCGGACGAGCATTCGCAGGATTCGGTGAAAGCCGGATTCAAGGATGTTCCGGCCTTCTGCCGCGTGGCGGCCACGCTGAAACCGTCGAGCGATAGCGACATCAAGATTGAAGTCTGGATGCCCGCTACCGGCTGGAATGGGAAATTCCAGGCCGTGGGCAATGGCGGATGGGCCGGCGCGATCGCCTATGGCGCCATGAGCCAGGCATTAAAGAGCGGCTATGCCACAGCCTCCACGGACACAGGCCACGTCGGCGGCCGCGGCACATTCGCGTTGGGCCATCCGGAAAAATTGATCGACTTCGGGTATCGCGCCGTCCACGAAATGACCCTGCAATCGAAGTCCGTCATCGAAGCGTTTTACGGCAAGCCCGCGCGGATTTCGTACTGGAATGGTTGCTCCACCGGCGGACGCGAAGGACTGCAGGAAGCGCAGAAATTTCCGAAGGATTACGACGGGATCATCGCCGGAGCTGCCGCCAATCCCCGCACGCATCTTTCCACCTGGCAAATCTCGATCGGCCAGGCCATGTTCAAAGATCCGAACAGCCTGATTCCGAAATCGAAGTGGCCCATGATCCACAAAGCGGTGCTCGATGCCTGCGACGCGCTCGACGGTTTGAAAGACGGGCTCATTACCGATCCGACGCAGTGCCATTTCCAGCCGAGCACGCTGCTATGCAAAGGCGCTGACGCTCCCAATTGCCTCACTGCGCCGCAAGTGGAAACCATGACCAAGATCATGAGTCCGGTGATCAATTCGCGCACCGGCAAGGAAATTTATCCCACCTACGCGCCGGGCGCCGAACTTGGATGGGGCGTTTTGCTGGGAGGAACGGAGCCTTTCATTTACGCGCTCGATCAGTACCGCGACGTGGTTTTCAAGGACCCGAACTGGGATTGGCGCACGATGAATCTGGATAGCGATCCCGATCTCGCCGACAAGGTCGATAACAATACCATCAACGCGGTCGATCCGAATCTCTCCGAGTTCGTGGCGCACGGCGGGAAGCTTTTCATGTATCACGGCTGGGCCGATCCCAATGTCTCATCGCTTGCCAGCGTGGAGTATTACAACAACGTGGTCGAGGTGATGGGCGGCGCGGGAAAAACTTCCACCTTTATTCGCCTGTTCATGATGCCCGGCATGGGCCATTGCGAAGGCGGCGAAGGTCCGGATACGTTCGACAAAATGGCCGTCATTGAAGACTGGTATGAACAGGGCAAAGCGCCGGAACGAATCGTCGCCTCGCATCTCACCAACGGCGTGGTCGATCGCACGCGTCCGCTGTGCCCCTATCCGCAGGTCGCGTCCTACAAGGGCAGCGGCAACATCAATGATGCGGCGAACTTCGTCTGCCGTACTCCCTGATTGGAGTAGAGTTACCGGCCTGAAAGAACAGGAGACATCCATGAGAATTTGGATAAGAATCGGTGGCGCGCTGGCCCTGCTGCTGGCGCTGGCCACTGGGGTTCGTCCGGATCAATTGGGCCAGAAAAAAGTGCTGACTCTGTCGATTGCCAAGCAGATTGCCGCGGCGGCCGAGCAGGAAGGTGTCAAAGACAAGTGGATTGGAACGATCGCCGTGGTCGACGATGGCGGAAACCTGATCTATCTCGAGCGCATGGACGATAGCCTGCTTTCCAGCATCGATCTGGCCACGGAAAAGGCGCGCGTCGCGGTGAAATATGGGCGCCCGACGAAGACCTTCCGGGATTCGATCGCCGGCGGCAATAACTTCTTCATTACTTTTCCGGGGATGGTGGCCGGCGTGGGCGGGTTCCCGCTGATGGCGGATGGAAAAATTATCGGCGGCATCGCTGCCAGCGGCAACAATGCGGATGCGGAGACGTTGGTTTCGACCGCGGGCGTGAACGCTCTCGCGAAAATCATTGGCCAGTAGAAGTGGCAGTGGAGGGCCAGCAATTCTAGCGAATAGATTCATCCTGAGGAGGGGAAAAATGAAACGGATATTTTCTTTTGCAGCGCTGGCGCTGCTGGCGTGTACCGCATTGCTGGCCCAGGCGCCAAAGGGTTGGATGGTGCACATCGACCGCAGCACGGATGCAGCCGATCCGGACGCGGCCGGAAATCTGAAGTTCATGCAAATGGGCTCGATGCTGCACATCGTCACGCCGCAAGCGGCGATTCTATGGAATCCGGCGAACACCGCGAGCGGCAATTACACGCTGAAGGGCACATTCAAGCTGGTGAAATCCGGCGGCTACGACGAATATTACGGGCTGATCTTCGGCGGCAGCGAATTGCAGGGCGCAAATCAGAGCTATCTCTACTTCATGATTACCGACGACGGCACTTTCCTCATCAAGCGGCGCACCGGAATGTCCACAGACGAGGTTTCGCAAAAAACGCCGAACGCCGCGATCAAAAAGCCGGACGCCAGCGGAAGCGCGACGAACACGCTCGAAGTGCGCGTAGCGGGTAACAAAGTGGATTTCGTGGTGAACGGCACGGTGGTGAACAGCATGCCAAAAAGCGGGCCGCTGGCGAAGACGGACGGAATTTACGGCATTCGCTCGAATCACCACTTGGAACTTGAAGTGGAGAATTTCGGGGTGTCGAAGTAGAAGCAAGATCAAAGCGTGTGCGGCAGCGGGAAACGGTAACGCACGGCAACTGCAAATAGAGGTTTCGGACGGCGACCAAGAGCGGGCCGCCGGTGTTGCCGGGAATGGTCGCTGCGGTACGCCCGCATTGCGCCAACTTATATGAAAAGGGGCGCAAAGCGATGCGGCACCCGGCTTTTCGGGATCGATTTTCGCGCTCAATCAAAAAAGTCACAGCCTCTGGGCGCAGGAGGAATCGGGATGTCAGAAAACCGGAAGAAACCGAACTGGGTCGATGCGGTGGTTCTGATGGCAATAGCCGCGCTGTTTGCTATCGGTGTGGGCAGAGCGGTTGCCGCGAATGACGCTTCTCACGGCGCGAATGACGCGGCTGTGAAGGAAGTCGTCGCCGGATTCAGCAACGGTTGGAACGGGCACGATGCGCACGCCATGTGTGCATCGCTGGCCGATGACGTGCGCTGGGTGAGCTGGCGGGGCGAGGTCTATAGCAGCCGCGAGGAAGTGGAAAGCGTCCACGCCAAGCTTTTCGCGGACCTTTACAAGAACACGCACCGCACCGATGACGTGAAGTCAATCCAGTACATTGGCCCGGATTCCGCGTCCGTGGACGATTATTGGACCATGACCGGAGCGCGTACCCGCGAGGGCGCGGACTGGCCGTATCGCGCGGGCTATGCGAGCTTCCTCATGTCCAAGCGAGGCGGACGCTGGGTCATCGTCGCGGCGCACACAGCGGACTTCAACGCGAAAGCACCCGCCGCGCACTAAAAGTTTTCGAGTCCGAACGCACAACTTGCTGCCGGGCCCGACCTTTCCCATAGACAACTAGCGGCGGCGATTGTCGCGGCCTCCGCCATGGTGCTCTTCGTGATAGGCGCGTCCTTCGCGTTCGGAGCGGCGCTCCGCTTCGCTGCGGCCGATCGCCTCGTGATGTTCAGGAGCCCGCGCACCGGGAGCGAAGCGGTGAACTCCGGGATAGGGATGCGCGTAGACGCCACGATTGAACCAGGTGCGCCGCCACGGTGAGTTGTTGATGAAGACGGTATGACAAAAATAATTGCAGCAAATAAAGCCAGAACTGTCCTCAGAGATTTCACACTACCCTCCATACGCTTGAGCGTGTGACCGCGCTCGCGGACCCGAAGCGGAGACTCCTAAGCGGATCCGTCGGCGTCTTTAAAAGACCCCCCACTTATTTTATCCCGTAAAATCCCTGAAAGTTCCACAGCGAGAAGGGTACGGAGAAAAAACTAGATGTCGCCAGGGCTGGTGGCGTTGCGGAGATCCGGGAAACCCCAAGCCCAGAGAGCGGTGACGACCAGAGTGCCAATGCCGCCGAGAACGACGGCGGGAACGGCGCCAAGCCATGCGGCGGCAACTCCGGATTCGAACTGCCCGAGTTCGTTCGAAGCGCCGATAAATATCATGTCCACGGCGCTGACGCGGCCGCGCATTTCATCGGGGGTGGCGAGCTGGACGAGGATGGCGCGAGTCATGACGCTGACCATGTCCGTTGCGCCAACCATGACCAGCGCGATCATGGAGAGAGCAAGGCTGTGAGAGAGTCCGAACAAAATGGTGAAGACGCCGAAACCGGCGACGCACCAGAGCATGGTGACGCCGCAGCGGCCGCGAAGGGGGCGGTGCGCCAACGAGAGAGCCATGAATCCCGCGCCGATTGCTGGAGAGCAGCGCAGGAGTCCGAGTCCCCAGGGACCGGTATGCAGAATCTCGCGGGCGTAGACGGGAAGCAAAGCGACTGCCCCGCCAAGCAACACGGCGAAAAGATCGAGCGAGATGGAGCCGAGCACGATCTTGTGTTCAAAAATGTAGTGGATGCCGGCCAGAACGGTTTTCAGGTTCACCGGCTGACGCGCGCGAGGTTTCCATTCGAGTTGAACGCGCAGAGTCGCCATGGTCGCGAGCAAGCCAGCGATCATGGCCGCGGCGTAAACGGATGACGGGCCGCGCGAAAGAGCGTAGACGAATCCGCCGATGGAAGGGCCGAGAATGTTCGCGCTCTGGTTTGCGCTGGAACTCCAGGCAACGGCGTTGGCGAAATGCTCCTCGGGAATAAGCTGCGGGAGGATGGCGCGACTCACCGGGCCGTTAAAAGCGCGAACCACGCCGCTGAGGACTACCACGCCGTAAATCAGCAGAACATTGTGAGGGGCGCGCAGAGCAATGAACAGGAGTAAGCCGGAGCAAACAGCGAAACCGAAATAGCAAAAGAAAAGCAGCTTTTTGCGGTCGACACGGTCGGTAACATGGCCCGAAACGAGAAATAATAAAAAGCTCGGAGTGAATTGCGCGAGACCGATGAGGCCCAGGTCGAGCGGCTTTTTGGTGATGTCGTAGACCTGCCAGCCGACGGCGACCGATTGCATCTCCAGCGCGAGAACGATGAACCATCTCGCGACCAGGTAAAGCTTGAAATTTGGGTAGGTGAATGCGACGCGACCGGATGGTCGGACCTTCTCAGCGACGGCCATCGCATTCTACTGTGCCAGAAGCACGAAGAAGTGGCTAGTGGCGAGTGACTGGTGGCTAGAAAAGCAAATGCTTGGAGATGGTAGATGAAGTAAAGGAGGTTTAGAAAAAGCCTCAGAGGAATGGCGGCGTGAAGACAGAGAAGGCGGTTTTAAAAATTCGCGTAAAGCGTTAAACTACTCGTTTGTTTACCTCCTATAACTTCGTTCAGGAGCGCTAATCGAATGGCCTCTATCGATGTCCCTCTGACAAAAAGAGGATTTGGCAAGACCAGCCGCAAGGATTTGTGGTGGGTATATCCGCTGGCGGTATTCCTGGGATATCTGTCTTTTATCGTGTACGCCACGTGGGCGGGACTGCAGGGCACGCACTACCTGTGCACCACGGCGTGCGGCGGAGCGGATTATTTGTCGCCGATGTATTCGCCGCTGCTGATGACGACGCGGCCAGCATGGTGGCCGGTGGTGATACCGTTCTCGGCGGCCATGCTGATTTTATGGGCGCCGGGCGGATTCCGGCTGACCTGCTACTACTACCGCGGCGCGTATTACAAAGCGTTCTGGGCCGACCCGCCGAACTGCGCGGTGGGCGAACCGCGCAACAGCTATTGGGGCGAAAAGAAATTTCCGCTGATCGTGCAAAACATCCATCGCTATTTCCTCTACATCGCGATTCTGTTCGTTTTCATCCTGAGTTACGACGGCATCCGCGCAACGATCTTCACCGCTCCGGACGGCACAAAGCATTTCGGGGTGGGCGTAGGAACGCTGGTGCTGATCGCGAATCCGATTCTGCTGGCGCTGTATACGTTCGGCTGCCATTCGTTCCGGCACCTGGTGGGCGGACGGAAGGACGTGATGTCGAATTCACCCGCGAGAAAAACGGCTTACGATTGCGTTTCGTGTCTCAACCGGAAGCACATGCTGTGGGCCTGGGTGAGCATGTACTTCGTGGGATTTGCCGATCTGTATGTCCGTTTGTGCGACATGGGAATCTGGCACGACTGGAGAATTTTCTAAATGGCTGAGTACCAGACGCACGAATTCGACGTGCTGGTGGTGGGAGCAGGAGGCGCGGGGCTGCGCGCGGCGATTGAAGCTTCGGCCGCGGGCGCGAAAGTCGGAGTGGTCTCGAAATCATTGCTGGGCAAAGCGCACACGGTGATGGCCGAAGGCGGAATGGCCGCGGCCATGGGCAACGTGGACGATCGCGACACCTGGCGCGTGCATTTCGCGGACACCATGCGCGGCGGACAGTACATGAACAACTGGCGCATGGCGGAACTTCACGCCAAAGAAGCGCCGGCGCGCGTGAGGGAACTGGAAGCGTGGGGCGCGGTGTTCGATCGCACCAAGGACGGGCGCATACTGCAGCGCAACTTCGGAGGGCATCGGTATCCGCGGCTGGCTCACGTGGGTGACCGCACCGGCTTGGAAATGATTCGCACGCTGCAGGATCACGGTGTTCATCAGGGCATGGACTTCCTGATGGAAACGACGATGCTGACACTGCTGAAGGATGGTGACCGGATCGTGGGCGCGTTCGGCTATGAGCGGGAGCGCGGGCGTTTCCGTTTGCTGAAGGCGAAAGCGGTAGTGCTGGCGACGGGCGGCATCGGGCGCATGTACACGATCACGTCGAACAGTTGGGAATACACGGCGGATGGTCACGCGCTCGCGTACGACGCAGGAGCAGCGCTGCTGGACATGGAGTTCGTGCAATTCCATCCGACGGGGATGATTTGGCCGCCCAGCGTGCGCGGGATTCTGGTGACCGAAGGGGTGCGCGGCGAGGGCGGCGTGCTCAAGAACAAAGAAGGAAAGCGGTTCATGTTCGACGATATTCCGGAGAACTACCGCAGCTCGACCGCGGACAATCCGGATGAAGGCTGGCGCTACACGCAAGGCGACAAGAGCGCGCGGCGTCCTCCGGAACTGTTGACGCGCGACCACGTGGCGCGCTGCATCCGGCGCGAAGTGAAGGAAGGGCGCGGCAGCCCGCACGGCGGCGTGTTCCTGGATATTTCCTGGATCAAGGAAAGAATTTCGAACGCGCCGGAACACATCAAGAAAAAACTGCCGAGCATGTACCACCAGTTCAAGCAGCTCGCGGATATCGACATTACCAAGGAGCCGATGGAAATCGGCCCGACGATGCACTACGTGATGGGCGGCGTGATGGTGGATGCGGAGACGCAGATGTCCACTGTGCCGGGACTGTTCGCGGCGGGCGAATGCTCGGCAGGATTGCATGGAGCAAACCGGCTGGGCGGGAATTCGCTTTCGGATCTGCTTGTTTTCGGGAAACGCGCGGGGGAATTCGCGGCGAAGTACGCGAAGGAAGCCAAGCCGGGAACGGTGAACACGTCGGAAGTGGACGAAGTGGCGCGATATGCGCTGGAACCGTTTGAGCGCGGCGCGAGCGGCGAAAATCCGTTTCTGATTCAATATGAACTGCAGAACACCATGCAGAATCTGGTGGGCATTGTGCGGCAGCAGGCTGAAATGGAAAAGGCGGTGGAAGAAATCGAAGTGCTGAAGCAGAAGGCGATAAAAGTGGGAGCCTTCGGCAACCGGGAGTACAACACCGGATGGCACACCGGGCTCGATCTGGCGAACCTGCTGACCATGGCGGAGGTTGTGGCCATCGCCGGCGCGGAGCGGAAAGAGAGCCGCGGCGGGCATTTCCGGGACGATTACCCGAGCAAGGAGGAGAAGTGGGGCGGCGTCAACATCCGCATCGACAGAGGCGCGGGCGGGCGGCCGAAAGTGACGCATGTGCCGATTGCGCAGATGCCCCCGGAATTGAAGCAGGTGATTGAGGAGAACAAATAGTGGCCACCACAGCGGTGTTTCGAATCTGGCGCGGCGAAGGCACGTCGGGCAAGTTCGTCGATTACAAGACCGAGGTCGAGGACGGCATGGTGGTGCTGGATGTGGTGCATCGCATCCAGGCGACGCAGGCCAACGACCTGGCGGTGCGCTGGAACTGCAAGGCCGGGAAATGCGGATCGTGCTCGGCGGAAATCAACGGCAAGCCGCGGCTGATGTGCATGACGCGCATGAGCCAGATCGATGTAAGCCAGCCGGTGACCGTGGAGCCCATGCAGACGTTCCCGCTGGTGAAGGACCTGGTGACGGACGTGGCCTGGAATTACCGCGTGAAAATGAAGATCAAGCAGTTCAAGCCGCGCAAGCCGGACGCGCCGGATGGGACCTGGCGGGAGCAGCAATCGGATATCGACCGCGTGCAGGAGTTTCGGAAGTGCATCGAGTGCTTCCTGTGCCAGGACGTTTGCCACGTGCTGCGAGATCATCATCTGCACGACCAGTTCATCGGGCCGCGATTTTTCGTGTACACGGCGGCGCTGGAGATGAATCCGCTGGACGTAGAGAACCGCGTGAAGGACCTTCGCGAAAACGACGGGATCGGCTATTGCAACATCACGAAATGCTGCACGAAGGTGTGTCCGGAAGAAATCAAGATCACGGACAACGCGATTATTCCGCTGAAGGAACGCGTGGTGGATGAATTCTTCGATCCGCTGACGAGATTGTTTAGGAAGAGTAAGTAAGTGGCGACTGGTCGCAATTTGGGGCAATCGGACGTACAATTCCCGTACTGCAATTCACATCCAAGATGGTTGAGGTGTACCAATGAGCAAACGCAAAGCTGATGGGATGACGCGGCGAGAAATGATCGGGTCCGCTTCTATTGCAGCGCTCGGCGCCGGCATGTTGACCTCGGAGGCTGCTAACGCAGCACAACAAGCGGCGCGAGCCAAAGTATCAGGTGGGGAAAGATCCCGGAAAGCACGAGCCGCTGGAAGAGTTCAAATTCGACATTGAGGCGACCAGCGGATGGGTGGGCGAGGCCGGGTCGGCAAAGGAAGCGACAGTCGAAGAGTTTCCGGTGTCGAAGAGTATCGCGGGCGTTTCGATGCGCCTGAAGCCGGGCGGCATCCGCGAACTGCACTGGCACGCGATTGCGGCAGAATGGGCGTTCGTGGTGAAAGGCAAAGTTCTCACCACGGTGATTTCGCCGACTGGCCAGGCGGCTACCGACACTTTCGAGGAAGGCGACCTGTGGTATTTCCCGCGCGGCCATGGACACGCGCTGCAAAACATCAGCAACGACGAAGCGCATTTCGTTCTGGGCTTCGACGATGGGCACTTCTCTGAATTCGGCACTTTCAGCATTACGGACTGGGTGGCGCGTACTCCGGCAAACGTGGTGCAGCGAAACCTGGGACTTTCCGCCGACGTGGTGAAGGGCCTTCCGACAAAAGAACTGTACATTCTGCCCGGGAAAATTCCGCAGAACATTCCCGAGGCTTACCTGGACGCCGATCTGGAGACCTCGCAGTCGGCGCACAAATTCCGGTTGAGCAAGATGCCCGCGGCGACGTTTCCCGGGGGCTGGGAACGGGTCGTGACGCAGCGCGAGTTTCCCATCAACGGGACGCTCACGTCGGTACTGCAGCACCTGGATCCGGGAGCGATTCGCGAAATGCACTGGCATCCGAATGCGGATGAGTGGCAGTACATCCTGAAGGGGCAGTCGCGCGTGACAATTTTCGGCGCGCACGGGCGAGTAAAAACGGCAGAGTTCAAGCAAGGGCAAATCTGCTTCATCGAGCGCGGCTTCGGGCATTGCATCGAGCAGATCGGAAGCGAGCCCACAGAATTCTTCGCGTTGTTCAACAGCCCGGTGTTCGAGGAAATTTCAATCTCAAAGTGGACGGCGGGGAATCCGGCATCGCTATTGGCCGACAACTTCCAGATCCCGAAAGACGTTGCCGAGAAGCTGCCAAACAAGACGCTGGGGATTATCCGCTAGAGAGTATGAACTAGTTTGGAATTAAGCGGGGCGTTCGCGAAAAGCGAATTTCCCGCCTTTTATTTTTGAGCGAGATCGTTCCCGCCGGCGTAAAGAGACCTACGTATACTTCACCAACATCATGAAGCCGAAATCCATGTGCAGTGTCATGTGGCAATGAAATAGCGTCGGGCCGGGATTGTTGGCGACGAAATCGACTTCCGCGTCGCTGAAGCGCGGCACGTCGGCGATGTCCTTGAAGATACCAGAGGTGGGCTTGCCGTTGAAATTGGTGAGCTCAAAACTGTGCCGGTGCAGATGCAGCGGGTGGCTGTCGCCATTTTTGTTGTGAAAGACGAGGCGATAACGCTTTCCGGGCTTCACTAGAAGCGGATCGGTATCGGGCCAGGATTTTCCGTTGATGGTCCAGCGATTGTAAGTGACGCGATTACCGGGAATTTTCTCGAAGGTTAATTCTACGCGCTCGTCGGGTTCCGGGGCCTTCTCTGAGGAGCCGAAGATGGTGTAGTCGAAGGGAACGCGCGGCGGCACGGCGACCCACTGTGGCTCGCCCGACTGGCCCGCATATTCCACGATCATGCCCATGCCTTTGGAGCGCTCTTCATCGTTCGCGGAGCCGAGAATCCAAACACCGGGCTGATTCATTTCCACGATGGCATCGGCGCGCTCGGCAACGCCGAGTTGCAGCACGGAAACTTCCTGCGGCGAGGGAACGGGGTTGCCATCGAGAGCGATCACTTTGAATTTGTGGCCGGCAAGGGCGAGCTTGATGTCCTCGGTGGCGCTGGCGTTGAGCAAGCGGAAAAGCACGCGCTGGCCTTGCTTCACGCGAATGGGCTCGCCGTGGCCGAGAGCTTTGTCGTTCATGGAGCAGTTGCTATAGGCGATTTCCCAGCCATTGTTCGGGGGGCCGAGATGCGCGAGCGAAGGGCCCCAGTGGCGCGCGGCGAGGAAAATTTCCTGGTCGTAATTTCCGGGCTCGCTCTTGGGCTCAACGTAGAGAAAGCCGTACTGGCCGGTGTACATGCCGCGGTCGAGATGCTCGCCCGCGAGGGCGTGCGTGTGATACCAGCGCGTTCCGGCGGGACGCGGCTCGAAACTGAATTTGCGGCGACCGTGCGCGGGAACCATGGGCGTACCTTCTTCCATGGCGCCATCGACATCGGAGGGAACGAACTGGCCGTGCCAGTGAACGAGCTCGTCGAGATCCGTGTCGTTGTGTACGTCAACCGTAACGCGCTTGCCTTCGCGCATGCGCAGAATGGGGCCGGGAGCTGTGCCGTTGTAGCCGACGGTCTCGATCACGGTGCCAGGCGCGAGTTCGACTTTCACCGGAGAAATGCGAAGAGAAAAATCGGATTTGTCGTGCGCTGCGCGCGCGGCAGCGGCACGCGCCCACGGCGGCGCGGACAAAGCTAAATCTGCGGCAGCAAGGCTCGAAAGAGCCAGAAAATCCCTGCGCTTCACGGCGCCCTCCTTGAGAGCTGTGAGTATAACTCCTGAAAGAGGTCAGGGATTTGTAAAGTGTTGTAAAAGGCGCTGGCTGCGGCAAGCGGCAGAAGTGATTTACTGTTTTGGCGCGGCGGACGAGGCCACGGAGGTGGGTTTCGCCGGAGAGTCAACGTTGTCGAGAAGATGCTCGGCGTGCGATTCGACGATGAGCAGCGGGCGATGGTCCTGCAGAACCGGATTATTGTCCAGATAGAGCGTCGCGTAGATGGTGGGCGTGTCCCAGGTGTAGAGCTGATTGTCCCATTTCGTGCCGGACGCATTGTGCGAAGGCAAGGTAGTCTTTTTCGGGAGAGCGCCGAATTTCTTGCTGAGAGCGTCGGAAGTAGCTCCGAAGCTTTCACTTACGAGCATGGTGAGCTTGACGAGTTTTCCGGCGTCGAGCACATAGTTTGCGGCAGTGGCCGTGGAAACTTCGGCGCGCTGGCCGCGATCGAGCGCAGCGATCAGCTCGATGCAGCGGTGCCGCTCGCTGCGCTGGCGGCAAACGTTCGCTTCCTGTTGAGCCTCGGGTTCGATGCGCAGAAAATCGGCGATGGTTTCGCCGATGAGATGACCCTGAAGATCGGCATCCGTGGCTGGCGCTTGGGCGCGCAGGGCCGCGGGCAATCCGACGAACAGAACCAGAATCAGCAGCGACGATTTCATTGAGTGACAAGCCTCCGCGAAACCAGAGTTTCGCTCCGCCCCAGGCTTCCAAGCAATGTGACAGGTGTACCAAGCGCATGGTACCACAAGGGTACACTTCCGTATGTGATTGTTTTCAGAAGAGATAATGCCGTTTATGCGCCGAATGCGATGGCAGCCGTGAGCGCCCAAACCGAGGTGCGGATCAATAGATTTCTGCCGGCTCAGCCGGTGGCTACCTGCGCGAGAAGCGAGCCAAGTTTGACTGGGTCGGTGATGGGCGGGAAGCAAGTGGTTTCGACGCAAACAAAGGCTTGCGGCTGCGTCGCATCCATATGCGGCAGCGTTTCGCGCAGAGCCGCAGGGAGATGGCCGGCCTTTAGCTGTTCTGGTGTTACGCGAAGTGTGACCTTGCCGAAGCGATAAATTTCAGTTGCGGCTTTTTCGAGTGCAGCGGCCTTTGGATCGTTCGCGGCGCCGGTGATGACCACTTGCAGCGGATGACGCGCGTGAAGAAGCGCGGCGAGGCCGTAAGTGGCGGCGAAAAGCCCGTACTTCGGTGCGAGCGCGGCGAAAGCTTCCAGAGTTTTTTCCGCCCAATCGCGATACAGCTTATCGCCGGTAAGCGCGTAAAGACGATCGAGCACGATCGCCGCTACGGCATTTCCCGCTGGAGTGGGTGAATCCTGCAATGGCTTGCGGCGCACGTCGAGCCCGCCCATGGCCGGAGCGTCCTTGGCGCGATCGAAGAAGCCGCCGCCTTCGGGATCGCCGAAGCGCTCGACAGCGATACGCATGGCGGATTCGGCGATCTGAAAATAACGCGGATCGAGGGTGGCTTCCCAGGCGTCGAGTAGGGCGGCGATGGCGAAGACCTGATCGTCGAGTGAACCATCGAGCGAGGGGCCGCCGATGCGGTGGAGAAAACCTCTCTTCGGATCCCAGGCTTCCGCGAGCAAGCGGTCGAGCGACTTCAGCGCGAAAGCGCGGCAATCCTTGCGATCCAGAACGCGCGCCGCTTCGAGATAAGCGGAGATGAACATGGCGTTCCAGCCGACGTAGAGTGTTTCATCGATGGTGGGAGTGGGCTGGCGTTTGCGGCGCGCGGCGAGAAGTTTCGATTTGGCGCTGGTGAGCAATGAGGCCGCCTCGGCTTCGCTCATTTTCAATTCGCGGCCAACACTTTCGACCGATTGAGCGATCCATAGGACATTCTTCTCGGGATTGTGGTGCATTTCGCCGCGCGGGCCGACGTCGTAGTAAAGCTCGGCTACCTGCGCTTCCTGCTGCGTGAGCACGGCGCGGACTTCGTCAAGCGTCCAAGTGAAATAATCACCGTCGTCGTCGAGGGTCTGGTCGGCGTCCTGACTGGAATAAAAACCGCCTCGGGCCTGATCGGAAAGAACTTCATTCACCCAGGCGATGGTTCCCTCCGCCACCTGCCTATACTGCGCCAGGCGAAGATCCTGGTATCCGTGCAGATAATTTTTCAGCAGCTCGGAATTGTCATAGGACATTTTCTCGAAGTGCGGAACGCACCAGCGCTCGTCGACGGAGTAGCGGTGGAAACCGCCGCCGATCTGGTCGTGGAATCCGCCCGCAGCCATGCCGCTGAGTGTTTTTTCGGCGATGCGCCGCAAGGATTCACCGTCAGACCATTGCTGGCGCTCGAGAAGCAGATCGATTACCGAGGAGTGCGGGAATTTGGGCGCGTGGCCGAAGCCGCCATGGGCGCCATCGAATTGCTTTGCGGCCGACTCGATGATGGATTCCACAATGGCGGCGTCGAAATCGCCCCGGGCGCCGTGAAAAACTTCGGCTTTGGAGACAGCTTCCTCAAGAGCCTTCGCTGAGTTATCGACTTCGGGGCGGCGCGTTTTGAAAGCATCAGCGACCGAGAGGAGCACGCGGCGGAAACCGGGTCGCCCCATGGTGTCGTCCGGCGGGAAATAGGTGCCGCCGTAGAACGGTTTTCCGTCGGGCGTAAGAAAGCCGGTGAGCGGCCAGCCGCCTTGTCCGGAAATGGCGCTGATCGCGGATTGATAACGCGAATCGACGTCGGGGCGTTCGTCGCGGTCGACTTTCACCGGAACAAAATGCTCGTTGATAATTGCAGCGATCTCGGGATTTTCGTAACTCTCGCGATCGATGACGTGGCACCAGTGGCACCAGACCGCGCCGATATCGAGCAGCACCGGCTTGCTTTCGGCGCGCGCTTTGTTGAAGGCTTCCTCGCCCCATTCGTACCAGTCGATGGGCTGGTGAGCGGCGGAGCGCAGATAAGGGCTGGCGGAATCCTTCAGGCGATTGGAGGTGGATTGGGTCACGAAATCCTCGTGTGAACTTTATTGAATCGGGTTCTGATAATCGGCGTCGCGCGGGTCGATGGGCTTGCGGCCGGAGAAGCCTTCGTCCTGGCGGTGATAAAAACGGATGCGATCCTCTCCCAGGCGCCAGCAGAGATAGACGTCTTCATTGTTCAGGCGCGAGGGAAAATCGAGAAGACCGACGTCGAGATCCTTGACGATGCAACCGGTGGAGTGGATGCGCTCGAGGGCGGCGCGGAGCGATTCTTCCTGGCGATTGCGCTCGAGGCGCACGCGCGCGGTTTGCTCGTAATTGACCAGCAGGCCGCCGGAGCGCTGGATTTTTTCGGCGACGGCGCTGAGCTGCTCATCGAGTTCGCCAAGCTTGCGGCGAAGCTCCATGGCTTCAATCAGCACGGGCTCGAGCTGCGAGCGGAGGCGCTCGGCCTCGGTCAGCGAAAAGAGTTTGGATTCATCATCGCCCATGCGATTACTCCGAGTCGGCCAGGGATTTCCCTCCGATATTACCTGCAGGAATGATTAGAGGCCAGCGGCGAGTGAGCACAGGCTAAGTCACATCAGGCCGCGTCGTCTGGCGCGGAAAACAACCAGGGAGAAAGTGTAACGTGGCGCATCTGGTGCGAAACAAAGAGAGATCCCTCGACTGCGCATCGCAACCCTGATCGGGTTGCGAAAAGCGCTCTGCTCGGGATGACACGCATGAAGGAGCGATAGCTAAATCAGCCGCCGATGTAGACCATGGTGCGCGAAGGCGGAATGAAATCGGGATCGTTGATGCGATGGCCTTTCTCTTTCTGAGCCACGATGGCGAGGATGGCGTCGCCGATTTCGCGGTCGGTTGCGCCGTCGCGGAGAAGGCAGCTGAGATCGTGGTCAGTCTTGCTGAACAGGCAGGTGCGCAATTTTCCGTCGGCGGTGAGGCGCAGGCGCGAGCAATGTCCGCAGAAGGGCTGCGACACGGGAGCGATCAAGCCGATTTCGCCGCGGCCATCGGCAAAGCGGTATTTGCGGGCGGTTTCGCTGCGCTCGTGCATGACTGGAATCAAAGGCCAGCGTGCATTGATGCGCTCGTGAATTTCGGCGGCGGTGACGACCATTTCGCGGCGCCAGGTGTGGTCGGCATCAAGCGGCATGAATTCGATGAAACGCATGATCAGGTCGCGATCGCGAGCGAATTCGGCGAAGGCTTCCACTTCATCATCGTTGATGCCGCGCACCAGCACGGCGTTCACTTTCACTGGACGCAGTGGCGAATTCTGGGCGGCGTCGATTCCGGCAATCACTTCGTCGAAGGTCTTGGTGCGGGTGACGCGCTCGAAACGGGCGCGGTCGAGCGAATCGAGGCTGATGTTGATACGGCTCAATCCGGCTTCGACTAATTTGTTGCAGCGCTCGGCCAGCATGTAGCCGTTGGTGGTCATGGACAGATCTTGCACGCCAAGCGCTTTGAGGTGGGCGATGAAGTCCTCGACACCGGGACGGACAAGGGGCTCTCCACCGGTAACGCGCACTTTGCGAATGCCCATGGCCACGAGGATACGGACCAGCCGCTCGTATTCGTCCCATTCGAGCAGATGGCTGGCGGGCATGTGCTTCTCGGGATCGGCCGAGCGGCAATAGACGCAGCGGAAATTGCAGCGGTCAGTGACCGACACGCGAAGGTCGGTGATCTGGCGGCCGAATTTGTCGGTGAGAGGCATACAAGCTATCAGACGCTGTCGCGCCGGTTAACGACTTAAAACAGGGCTTAGAACAGTCACGACTGGAACAACCCCAAAAAGAAAAAGCCCAAATTCCCGTTTTGGAATTTGGGCGAAAATCAGCCCACGCACAGCGGCGTGGCCGACATTCCCCTTTCCAAAAAAGGGAGGAACAGGCGTTTCCACCTGGACCCTCAGCCCGATGTTCCGGGCATCGCCCCGCGAACCGTGAGATGTCTCCCTGGCAGGTTCGCGCGGTCGGAGAATTCAAGGCCATTCTACGCCTGAAGAGCGTACAGGACAAATTATTCAGGACTCGGTAAGGGCCCGTTTTCGGTTCCTGGAAGCATACATGCTAGAATGAGTCGTGAGCTGAGATTCGCCAGTTAGTGGCATCCGGAACAGGGAAAAAGTTGGGACAGCGGTGGGAAAGGAATTGGCGCTCAGTCCCCTTCAGGCCACACTAGCCATAAGGAATAAAAGAAGATATCGGCGGGAAAGTTCGGCATCTAACGTGTGAGAGGCAATGGCGATGCAGAAGGCAGCTAGCGTCGGCGTTGAGTTGGCCGAGAGGGAAGATCTCTCCAAGGGGATCGGCCCGGACGCGAGCGAAATTCTGCGAATTAAAGGTCTTCGGAAGGTTTTCCGGACAGGCGAGCAGGAAATCGCGCCGCTGGATGGAATCGATCTCTCTGTAGCGCGCGGCGAAATGATTGCGGTGATCGGGCCTTCGGGAACGGGCAAGAGCACTTTGCTGCATTTGCTGGCCGCGCTGGACACTCCCACGAGCGGTGACGTATACTTCGCCGGAGATTCGCTGAAGTCATTGGGAGAGGCGGAACTGGCGGAATATCGCAACCATTCTGTGGCTTTTGTATGGCAGCGGCACCACCTGCTGCCCGATTTTACGGCTGCCGAAAACGTTGCGATGCCCAGGCTAATCCGGGGCGAGGCTCCGGGCGAGGCGCTCCGTGCGGCGAAGAGCTGGCTGGGCGAAGTCGGGCTTGCGGATTACGCGAACAAATACGCTGGCGTGCTTTCCGGTGGCGAACAGCAGCGTGTAGCGATTGCACGGGCTCTGGTAAATCATCCTTCCTTACTTCTTGCCGACGAACCGACCGGAGATCTGGATGAGCGCAGCGCGGAGAGCGTCTTCGCTTTGGTGCAGCGTCTGCACAAGAATCATCATCTAACGTCTATAGTCGCAACACACAATTTGTCCTTGGCGCGGCGCACAGATCGCGTTTTGAAACTGGAAAACGGAAAGCTGTATCCGGCCGAAGAAGCGTTCGCGGGCACTGCGGTGTTTGCAGAGCGGACAGCGAATGCTGGGGCGAAGACCCCTGAGGAGCGTGGGTGAACCGTGTTTGAACGCTACACAGAAAAGGCCCGGCGCGTAATCTTTTTCGCAAGATACGAGGCTAGCCAGTATGGAAGCCCGTATATCGAGACGGAGCACTTGTTGCTCGGTTTGCTGCGGGAAGACAAAGCGCTGGCCAACCGGTTCCTGCGCACGCATGGATCGATTGAATCGATCCGAAAAGAGATTGAATCGCGAATCACCGTTCGCGAGAGAATTTCCACGTCAGTGGAAGTCCCGCTAAGCCAAGAATGCAAGCGCATCCTGAATTACGCGGCCGAGGAAGCGGAACGGCTCGGCCACAAGCATGTTGGAACCGAACACCTGCTCCTGGGCGTGTTGCGTGAAGAAAAGTCCTTTGGTGCCGAAATCCTGCTGGAAAGGGGATTGCGGCTTTCCACCGTGCGCGAAGAGCTTTCTCGTAGCGCGGGAGAGAAGGTGCCTGTGAACCGGCCAAAAGAAGCGTCATTGCTTGCAGAATTCAGCCGAGATCTAACGCAGGCGGCGATGGAGGGGCAACTCGACCCACTCGTGGGACGAGACCGCGAACTCGAGCGGGCCATCCAGATTCTTTGCCGCCGGACGAAAAACAACCCGGTGCTGATCGGCGAGCCCGGAGTGGGCAAAACCGCCATCGTTGAAGGGCTGGCGCAGCGAATTTCCGACGGCGACGTGCCGCCTTTCCTCGCGGACAAGAGGATTCTCTCGCTCGATTTGTCGTTGATCGTGGCGGGAACCAAGTATCGCGGGCAGTTCGAAGAGCGGCTCAAGACCATCATGAAGGAACTGATGGAGAGCCAGAACGCCATCGTTTTCATCGACGAGTTGCACACATTGGTTGGCGCGGGTTCCGCGGAAGGCTCGCTCGATGCCGCGAACATCCTGAAACCGGCGCTCAGCCGCGGCGAGATTCAGTGCATCGGCGCGACGACTCCCGGCGAATATCGCAAGTCAGTCGAAAAGGACCGCTCGCTCGAGCGGCGCTTCCAGGCCATCAAAGTGGGCGCCCCAAACGAGGACGAAGCGATCCGCGTGTTGCAAGGCGTGCGCGACCGCTACGAAAAGTTCCACGCCGTGAGCTACACCGAGGATGCCATCCGCTATGCGGTGTACCTCTCGAACCGCTATATTCCAGACCGTTTTCTCCCGGACAAGGCCATCGATCTTCTGGACGAGGCCGGCGCCCGTGTGAAATTGCGCCAAGCCATGCTGCCGGACGAGGTTTCCGAAGTGCAGAAGCGTGTGAAATTCATCACGCATCGCATGGAGACCGCGATCGCCAATCATGAATTCGAAAAGGCGCGGTTCTATTCCGAAGAAGAGCGCAAGGAAAAAGAGCATCTGCGGATGCTGCGGGAAAAGCTGAAGCTCGATGATTCGTCGACCGGCATCGTGACGCGCGAAGACATCGAAGAAGTGGTGGCGCGCTGGACGGGCATCGCGGTTACTTCCATCAAGGAAGACGAGCAGCAAAAGCTGCTGCGCATCGAAGAAGAACTGCACCGGCGCATTATCAGCCAGGACAAGTCGATCACTGCATTGGCACGCGCCATTCGCCGCAGCCGCGCGGGACTAAAGGCCCCGGGACGTCCGGTGGGCTGCTTCCTGTTCCTCGGCCCCACGGGCGTGGGCAAAACGGAAGTTGCTCGCCGCCTCGCGGAATTCCTGTTCGGCAGCGAGAAGTCGCTGATCCGGTTCGATATGTCGGAATACATGGAGAAGCACTCCGTATCGAAGCTGATCGGTGCGCCTCCAGGATACGTGGGCTACGAAGAGGGCGGCCAGCTAACTGAACGAGTGCGCCGGACCCCCTACTCCGTAATTTTGTTAGATGAAATTGAGAAAGCGCACCCAGATATCTATAATATCCTGCTCCAAGTTTTCGAGGACGGGCAGTTGACGGACGGGCTGGGAAATACCGTCGACTTCCGGAATACGATCATCATCCTGACTTCCAACATCGGCGCGCGGCAATTGCAGAAGCAGACGGGACTGGGATTCCAGTCGTCTGACGATCTGGCGTCGGCCAAGAGCCAGGACGAAATGGTGATGGGCGAGGTGAAGCGGGTGTTCAATCCCGAATTCCTCAACCGGCTGGACGAAGTGATTTTGTTCAATTCGCTCACGGATAATGACCTGCTGCTGATCATTGATCTGCTCGTGGGCCAGATCAACGAGACATTGGTGCACCGCCAGGTGCAAATTGCGGTTACGCCTGAGGCGCGCCAGTGGATCCTCGAAAAAACCTGCAGCGATCGTAACTATGGCGCGCGGCCGCTCCGGCGCGCGTTGCAAAAGTACGTCGAAGACCCACTGTCGGAAGCTCTCATACAGGGCGGTTTGCAGAAGCCCGCAACGCTGGAAGTATTTTTATCCGGCGACGGCTTGGCGTTCCGTCCGCTGGTGGAAGCAACCCCGGTGGCCCACTAAGAATCCTACACGCGCGAGCCGGGTAGGAGCGATCCGGCGGGGGAGCAAAACATCTTGGGCTGGGGACTGCGGCCTTGAGAGCCATGGCCGCGAGCGGGAAAATATTCCTGTGCGCATTGAGAGTCCTCGCCGTTGTGTCGCTGCTTTCCTTTGTAGCGCAACCCTCGCTGTGGTCGCAGCAGCAAACGCCCACCAATCCGCTCACCATCACGCGAATTGAGATCATCGGAAACCGGCGTATCCAGAGAGACACGCTGCTGGCACGGATTTTCTCGCGTCCGGGCGATCCCTACACCGAGGAGGCTGTGCGGCGGGATTTTCAAGCGTTGTGGAATACGCAATTTTTCGAAGACATTCGCCTCGAAGTCGAGAACGATCCGGCCAATCCCGACGGCCGAATCGTCGTTTTCTACGTGACCGAGCGGCCGATCATCCGTCGAATCGAATACAAGGGCAACAAGTCGGTTTCCGAGTCGGACATTCTGGACGCATTCAAGGATAAGAAAGTCGGGCTTTCGGTCGAGAGCCAGTTCGATCCCACCAAAATTACGCGCGCCGAAGTCGTGATCAAGAGCCTGCTGGCCGCCCACGGGCATCAATTCGCGACAGTGAAACCAACCTATGAACGCATCGCTGCAACCAACGCGGTGAAGCTGGTTTTCAACATCGACGAAGGGCCGAAGGTGAAGGTGGGAACCATTACGATCGTGGGTAATCATGCGTTCTCGGCCCGGCGCATCATTCGCACCATGCGCAACGACCGGCCCTATTCCATCCCGCTGTATTTGACTTACATTCCGGTGCTGAGCAAGACGTTCGATCGTCCAAAGCTTGATGAGGACATGGAAATCGGCATCCGCGGGCTATATCAGGACAACGGCTACTTCAAAGTGAACGTCAACGTTCAGGATTTGAAGACCGTCGATTTAAATCACGGCGGAGTGCCGCTGCCCATACCGGGAATCGGACGGAAGAAGGGCAAGGCGACAAACATTACCATCCGCATCGACGAGGGCGAGCAGTATCGCATGGGCAAGGTGAGCTTTCGCAGCGCCGACCCGGATCAGGGGTTGGTGTTCAAGCCGGAGTACTTGGCCCAAGTGTTTCCGCTCAAGGCAGGCGACCTTTTTTCGGCCGGGAAGATCCGCAAGGCTCTCGATGACTACAAAAAGCTTTATGGTGAATATGGCTACATCGATTTCGTGGCTGAACCGGAAACCGAAGCGGACGACGCGAAAAAAATCATCGATATCAACATGGTATTCGATCAGCAGAAGCAGTTCTTCGTGCGGCGCATTGAGTTTTCGGGGAATACGACGACTCGCGATAAAGTGATCCGCCGAGAGCTGCTGCTGGACGAGGGACAGGTGTATAACAACCGGCTGTGGGAACTGAGCATCCTGCGCCTGAACCAACTCGGATATTTCGAGACGATCAAGCCGGAAAATGCGGAGCTGAAGCGAAACGTGAAAGCCGGGACAGTAGACATCAACCTGAAGGTGAAAGAAAAGGGCAAGCAATCGATCAGTTTCTCGGGGGGCGTGAGCGGAATCGCGGGGAGCTTCGTGGGGCTATCGTATCAGACCAACAACTTTTTGGGCTTGGGTGAAACCCTGACATTTTCCGTGCAGTTCGGAGATATTCAGCAGAACATCATGTTCGGATTCACCGAGCCATATCTTTTCGACCGGCCGCTTTCGACCGGGTTCACCATTTTCGCGAACCGCTTCGACTACAACACGGCCCGCCAGGAAGGGCTGTTGCTGGGGCAGCAGGTGGCCATCAACCCGGCGCTGCAGGAAAACTACAATACCGATTCGAAGGGTTTTACGATTTTCGCGAGCTATCCCTTGCGGAAGTTTTCTTTCACGCGGCTCGGGCTCACCTACGGATGGAGCACGACGAACATCAAGCCGTTCAGCCAGTCGGCCACGCTGCTATTCGAGCAAACGAAGTTCACCAGCCTGGCGGGGCCGACCGCTCTGAATGGCATTCGCTCGAGCAAGATTACCCCGACCGTCACGTATAACACCGTGGACAGCCCGGTGAATCCGACGCATGGGAAAAGTTTTTATTACGGATTCAGCCTGGAAGGCGGGCCGTTGCAGGGCAACGTCAACACCGTCAGCAACACCTTCTCGATGAGCTATTACCGGCCGCACTATCACAGGCGGAACGTGATCGCCACGAAGTTCCAAGCTGCCATGATTACGGGGTATGGGGGAAAGGACGTGCCGCCCTATAGCCGGTTCTACCTGGGCGGCGAGCAGGACGTGCGCGGATACGATTTCTACACGATCTCGCCGTTCGTGGTCATACCCTATTCGACTACGACGAATATCTCGTTCCTGAATCCGCGCTTGTTGAATCAGCAGGGCGTGCCGACGCTGCAAACGATTCCGGTGAACGTGCTGGAATACATTCCGACGCGGCCGGGCGGCGATTTGCAGGGCGTCTGGAATCTGGAATACCGGATACCCATCGTATCGCGGGTGACCTTCGATCTTTTCAATGACGCCGCAATCAACGGAGTGTTGCGGCAGTCACAACTTGGACTTGATCCCACGGCAGTGGCGACGCTGCAGCAGCAATTCCCCAATCCCGATTTCCCGAATTTGAAGCCTTCGAGCAACTTGCCTATCTTGGGAGGAACGAATTTCCGACCGCACACGTCGGCGGGAGCGGAGTTCGTGGTGTTTCTGCCCATTGTGAATGCGCCGTTCCGCTTCTATTACGCGTACAATTACCTGCGGCTTACAAGAACGCTGACGCCCCCGATCGGGGCATGGTATTTCACGCCGGAAGTGGAAAATTCGCTGAAACAATTGGGCGTCTACAACACGCAGGTGGTACCGTCGCTGCAAACATTCCTTGAGCAGTTGCAATCGTCCCAAACGATCCCGCCGACGCTGCTTGAGCCGAAGAGCACGTTCCGCTTTACAGTGAGTAGGACTTTCTGATTGCATAGCTAGCGCGAAAATATGGTGCGCGCGGGTCCTTGCCGGGTGGCGCGACGGTGGAGAAGAAACGAGGAGAGATGGCCGGAAGAAGCAGGACGACAATGTGGAGGTTGCTGGCGGTGCTGCTTCTCGCCGGAATGGCTGCGGCGTGCGGAGGAAACTCCACGGCGGTGGGAGTGGTGGTAACCGCTCCGGGGGTCACAACCGGGGCCACAGCTACAGTAATTACAAATGGAACGCTGCAATTCGCGGCCACAGTGACGGGCGCCTCGGCCACTGCCGTTTATTGGAGAATTTGCAAACCCGCCGCGACGCCGACAATACAGCCTACCAACTGCACGGCAATTCCAGGTGTGACGCCGGTCGGGACGACATCGTTGACTGGATACGGGACGATCACGCAGACGGGGCTTTACACAGCGCCACCCGCGCCTCCGGATCCAAATACCTTCGTAGTGATGGCCATCAGCACCGTCAGCCCGGACATCAATGATACGACGGGCAATGTCAACACCGAATTCGGAATCATCAACATGGAGATCGATTCCGGCGTGCGCGTGCAGGTTTTTCCGACAAGCGCGACCATCGGCGCGGGCCAAACCATCCCATTCACGGCGACTGTTACAGGGACGGCGGTTCAAACTGTGAACTGGTCCGTGAACGGCGTCGCCGGAGGAGAAGTACAGACGGGATTTATCACCACCGGAGGCGTGTACACGGCGCCCTCCAGCGGAGCCTCCGCTGCGACAATCACGGCGACCGCGACGGCGGACACGAGCAAGTCGGGAACCGCGAACGTGACGATCTCGACGACGGCGGATCCCACCTTGACCAAGCTCGATCCGAACTTTACTGGACAAGGGGCGGCGCAACAGGACGTTTACCTAACCGGATCGAATTTCTTTTCGAACGATACGGTGTATGTGGCTCCGCCCGGCGGAACGGCGGCCGCGGTGCCGACTACTTTTATCAACACCGGGCTGCTGCGAGCTACGATTCCAGCGAGTCTGCTGAATGTAGCGGGATCGGACCAGGTTTCGGTGCTGCGCCAGAATAAAAGTCCGAATGTGCCGGGGCCGCTGGTGCTGGCGGTGAATCCGACACGACCGGCGATCGTAGCTTCGGCGCCGGATAGCATCGCGCAAAATCCGGGGAGCGCGGCGTCAATTACTTTAACCGGCGGATATTTTTCACCGGCAACCACGGCGCTGTTCAACGGTAGCTCCGCCGGAATCACGCCGTCGGTTCAAAGCAGCCGACAGTTCTCGATCGGAGTTCCAGCCGGAAGCCTGGGCACGCCCGGGCTGTATCCGGTGGTAGTGCAAAACTCCGGAATTGCTTCACCAGCGCCGTCAATGTCGGCCGTGAACGTTGCGGTAACGCCCAATGCCGGGAATATTCCAACGGGAGCGATTGCAGACCTTTCCGTGGGAACGAGTCCCTCCGCTGTGGCGATCGATTACGCTACGGGAGTTGCGGTGGTCGCCAACACGGGATCGAACAATGTCAGCCTGATTAATCTGGGCGCGAGTCCGTCGGTAATCGGAACTATAACGACTGGGATTGGGAGAGCGCCCACTGGCGTGGCGATTGACGACATGTTGCCGACGCATATCGCGGTGGTTGTGAATAGTACCGATCAAACGATTTCCACGATCAACTTGACCACCGATGCGGTGATCTCAACGTTGTCTGTGGCAATCGGTCCTACCGCAGGCTCGCCTGCCGGAATCGCCCCGGTTCCCTATTCCATCGGCATCAATCCGCTGACGCATCGTGCGGTGGTCGCATATGAATCTTTCAATGAAGCAACGATTCTGGACCTGTCATCAGGCGTCCCAGTGATCGTGCAGCAGATCGGTGGCGATCTCACGGCTCCGCTGGGAACTGGCACGACGCCCGATGTAGCTGTGGACGAGCGACTGAACTGGGCCATCGTCACGCCCGGGGGCGGCGGAGCACAAACAACCACGATTGTCGATTTGGGACACGGCGCGATCAACGGAGACGTGGCACGCACGCCGGCGGTGGTGGCCAGCCTGGCCCTGTCCACACAAGGAGTGGGGATCAACGGCGAAACGCATCAGGTGATCTTCACCAATCCCAATGCAGGAAGCTTGACTTCGTTCAGCCTGCTTAACAACGCAGTGAACTCGATCACATTCATGAACAGCGGCGCGGCAGTGGATCAACTGGGATACAGCGCGGCCGCGGCAAGCCCATTGGAGAACGTGGGTATCGCCGTGAATGCTCTTAGCTCAACAGCCGCGATTGTCGATCTTGAAAATGGAAATGTGCTGCAGAATAACGTAAGCCTCCCCGGATCGGGATTACCGCTGGCGGTCGCGGTCGATCCGGTAACCAACCTTGCAGTCATCGCGAATCAAGGCAACAATAGCGTATCTCTCGTGTCGCTCGGCAATGCGATCAATCCGCTGCAAATCGTGCAATCCAGCCCGGCGATGACCTTTACGAGTACCTCGCCTCTGACGCTGACGTTGACAGGATCGTTCAGCTCAACGTCGGTGGTGCGCGTGGATCAAATTCCGCTGGCGACAACGCCGGTAGCAACCACATGTGTGGCAGCGGCGTGCCGCGAGTTGACGGCAACGGTTCCGGCCAGTTTGCTAGGTAGCGCGCGAAACTTCGCGGTGGATGTGGTGACCGGAACAGCCGTCTCGAATGTGGCACCGCTGACGGTGGTGCAGTCGATTGTGGTGGGCAACTCGCCCGTGGGTGTGGCCGTAGACACGGAGCGTGATCTGGCGGTGGTGACGAATTCTGGAAGTGGCAGCGTTTCGCTGGTGGCTTTGAGTCCCACGACACCCGTGGGCGTGAGCCAGATCGCGGCCGGGTCAGTTGGAACCATTGGTTCGCCGCTCGGTGTCGGATCGAATCCGTTAGGTGTTGCTGTGATTTCACGGCTGGGATTGGCGCTGGTGGCCAACAACGGCAGCAACAATGCGTCGCTGATCGATGAGACCCAAACGTTCGTGCCGCAGTCTGTTTCGCCTTGTGGGAGCACGTCGGGATCGTGCACCGGGCCGACAGCGGTGGCCATCAATCAGGATACGGCGCAGGCGGTAGTGACGAACGCGGGCATTCTGAACGATACCTCGGCGCCATCGAGCATCGCCTTTGGCACAATTACTGCGGCGACCACGACTGCTGCGCCGTCGCTCGGGTCGACGAGCGCAGACGGCAATGTGGACCAGAACCCGGTATCGGTAGCGGTGGATCCGGCCCCGATTGCGGTGAATCCCGGTGTGAGTTATGTGGCGATAGGAACCGCTTCGCAAGCGAGCAGCGTGGAAGTCATCGATGCGTCCACCTTGCTGCCGGAACGAATTTCAGGATTCGAGGATCCCACCGGAATGCTGTTCGATTCGTTGAACCAGGAATTCATCGCGGCAAACAGCTTGAACAACAATCTGGTCATCATCGACCCGATTACGCTCGTGCAGACGCCGGTGAACGTGGGGATCGATCCAACCTCTCTCGATTATGATCTGCAGACCAGCACGCTGGTGACCTCCAACCTGTCGAGCCATACGCTTTCCATTCTCGATTATGTTTGTCCGCCCTCCAGCGGGAACCCTGCTTGCTTGAGCCCGACGGTACGGGCGGTATTGGGGTTGGGAGGTTCGCAGCAGTTTTCGGTGGCAATCGATCCAAACTTGAATCTGGCGGTGGTGGCGGACCAGGCGAACAATCGCGTGCTGCTTGTGCCGCTGCCGCACTGACTTGATTCTGAGTAAACGGCGGGGAACTTTCAGGGCCAACTTATCCGCCTTGTCTGGCATCCGAATCCTTGCAAACGGCCAATTCTGACGGGGGAATCTGATTGACCGTTTTGTTTGTGAGAAGATATAATCCACGATTCCAATTATAGAAACCTGAAACAAGGAGCAAGAATGAAGAAGCTATTGGCAGTTTCCGCCTTGGCGGCGCTATTAAGTGTGCCCGCCGTATGGGCGCAATCGGGCGCGGCGGGAGCCCCAACAAAGGTTGGGGTCATCAACGTACAGATCGCGATTACCAGCACGGCCGAAGGCAAGCAGGCAGCGGCGGAACTGCAGTCGAAGTTCGCGCCCCGCCAGACCGACTTGGACAACATGCGCAAGCAACTGGACGACCTGCAAACCCGGCTGCGCACCGGCCAAACTACACTAAGCGACGATGAGAAGGCGCGGCTCGCTCGAGAGGGCGACGTGCTCACGCGCACCTACCAGCGCAAACAGCAGGAAGCGCAGGACGATTTCAACGACGAGCAGCAGGAAGTGGTGAACCGCATCGGCCGGAAGATGATGGGCATTCTGGATAAATACTCGAAGGACAACGGCTACGCCGTTATCTTCGACACTTCGGCCCAGCAGACGCCGGTAGTTTTCGCGGCAAACCAGATCGACGTGACGCAGGACATTATCCGGCTCTACGATGCGGGGAACCCGGTCAGGGGTGGAGCGCCATCCTCTTCAGCTCCTCCGGCAGCGCCACGATCGACGGCGCCAAAGCCGTCAACTGCGCCCAAGCCGTAATAGGGCAATTCTCTGTAGCATTTGGGCGTTAAAGGCCTCGCTCGTTTCAATCGAGCGGGGCCTTTTTTTTTGCTGGCCGATCTGCGTTCGCCGGGCGTTGTCTGCGATTGCGGCTTCAACTATGATGAAAGCCCGGCAACGAAGCACCTGCAATCTTCAAATTTCTAACGCGAGAGAGAACTCAGGAGGAATCGAGAATGGCAATTTCGGTGGGAAGCGCAGCGCCCGATTTCACGCTCAAGGACCAGAACCAGAAGGAAGTGAAGCTTTCCGATTTCAAGGGCAAGAAGAACGTGGTGGTGGTGTTCTATCCGCTGGATTGGAGCCCGGTCTGCACCAACGAGCACGCCTGTTTCGTGAACGACATGAAGAGATTCGAGCAGCTCGACGCGCAGGTGCTGGGGGTAAGCGTGGATAGCGCCTGGTCGCACAAAGCGTTCGCCGAGAAGATGGGCATTGGCTATCCGCTGCTGGCGGATTTCCAGCCGCGCGGCGCGGTGGGCGAAAAGTTCGGAGTTTATTTGGCCGACAAGGGCATCACCGGCCGGGCCATCGCCATTATCGACAAGAAGGGAAATGTGGCGTGGTTCAAGAACTACGACATTCCAACCGTGCCGGATATCAACGAAGTTTCCAGCGCGCTTTCCGCGGTGAAGTAGGTCTTTCGAACTTTATGGATGGCCGGATGCCGCCGGCTGCTCAACAGCCGCGGCATCCGACGGTTTCGCGAAACGGCGAATATAGTCGACCGCCTGCCATCGCTGCGTGGGCGTGAGTTTATCCTCGTAAGCCGGCATCGGGTTTCTTCCTACCGTAATTCGCCAAAAAAGCTCTCCGTCGGTGGATTGGTGCATCGTTTTTGAGTCGGTCAAATTGCCCGGCTCCACGGAAAGCTGAGCGGCTTTCTGGCCTTTGCCATCTCCCTTCACGCCATGACACTGCACGCAATGGTCGCTGTAAATTTGGGCTCCGGCCTTCAGGTTTTCTTCCGTGGAGGGAACCGGATTCGGCATCCTCTTCGCGCGACGCTCGGCAAGCCAGTTGTTGATGCCGAAGGAGAGAGCGATGGCAGCCATCAAGAGAATCGCGGATAAGGCAACAATATGAAATGTCCGTTTTTTCGGTGGGGTTCCGCGGGTGGGCATTGTCTGCGCCAGATGAAGTTCAGGCCGGCAAGAATTTTCGCACAGGCGTTCAGGATTTCCCAGTTGCGATGGCGTAGAGCAGCCAGAAATTCATGGCGAGGATGACGATGGTCGAGACCAGAGCAAGGTAGTTCGTGACCGAGCGGTTGACGTGGGCGCCCATCAGCTCCTTGCGGCTCGTTAGCATCAGCAGTGGAATCATCGCGAAAGGAAGGCAGAAGCTGAGCACGGCCTGGCTGAGCACGAGCGTCTTCAGAGGATCCAGACCATAGGCAATGACGGCAATCGCTGGCAGCATAGTGATCAGGCGGCGCAGGAAAATGCTGATGCGGAATTGCATGAATCCTTGCAGGATCACCTGGCCGGCCATGGTTCCGACCGTTGCCGAGGAGAGCCCGGAGCAAAGCAGGGCAACCGCGAAGGCGACGCCGGCGAACTTGCCGAGAAGCGGAACCAGGGTGTCGTGAGCGGCTTCGATGGAGTAGACATGGATGCCACCTCCGAAAAATACCGCCGCGGCCATGACTACCATGGCCGAATTGATGAGCCAGGCGCCGTTCATGGCCAACAGAACGTCGAACAGTTCCATCTTGCGATGATGATGCTCTTCACGATCGTGCGCTTCACGGCGCGGAAGGACGAGCGCGGAATGCAGGTAGATCACGTGCGGCATGACCGTGGCGCCCAGCATCGAGACGGCGAGATAGATGGAACTGGAATGAATTGTGGGGAGCAAGACATCCGTGAAAATCGGCCGCCAAGCCGGGTGCGTGAGAAACATTTCGATGGCGTAGGAGACGCCGATGATGCCCACGAAAAGCATGATGGCGCGCTCGAGCCACTGAAACCCGATCTGCTCGATGGCCAGAATGACCATGACGCAAATTCCGGTGACCACCGCGGCCGGCAGCATCGGTATTCCGAATAACAAATAAAAACCTAGAGCCGCGCCAAGAAACTCAGCAAGATCGGTAGCCATGGCAGCCACTTCTGCGGCGAGCCACAGCATGATGGTGGCAGCGCGAGAGAATTCGATGCGGCAATTTTCAGGCAGCGTGCGGCCAGTCGCGATACCGAGCTTCGCGGCGAGATATTGCACCAGAATGGCCATGGCATTCGACCACAGCAGCACCCAAAGCAGTTCGTATCCGAAACGGGCGCCCGCTTCGATGTTCGTCGCGAAATTTCCCGGATCCATGTAGGCCACCGAGGCGACGAAGGCGGGTCCGAGATACCACCATTTTTCGCGAAGAATGCGACCTGCTAAGGCTTGATGAGTGGAGGCGGTGGTTGCCGATTCTACTGTTGCGGATTGGAGGAGAGAATCGGGCACGAGTTAACTAGCCTAAACTTACTATATAAACTACGCTTAACGAGATGTGGCGTCAATCGCGGGGATGGGCACAGGTTTCCTGTAAGCAATCGGCGATACGTTTGCTCTGCTATAGTGGGGAGCGGAATTCAGGGAGAAGACGAATGGCTGAGCCAGTCAATCCACAACAGCAGCAAGTACAGATCAAGGCCGACGAAAAAGAACTGCTCGGCCAGTATTCCAATCTGGTGGTGGTGCACCACAACGCCGACGAATTCACGCTGAATTTCGTGTATCTGTTTCCCACAGTTCCGCAGGGGAAATTGGTGGCCAGCATGATTTTGAGCCCGGCGCATGCAAAAAGGCTGATGCGCGCGCTACAAGAGAACGTAGCGCGATACGAGGCGCAGTTTGGACCGTTGCCGGAAGGGCCGGGACCGGGCCCCGAGCCGAATGTGGGATTTATTCAGTAATTTCCTTTCGCAGATTTGCGGAATAGCTTCTACAAGCAGGCGGCTACGTTGCCCAGGCGGAATTGCTTTTCGTCGCGCCCCTTCATGCGATAGAGGGCCTTGTCGGCGGCGCTGAAAAGTTTCTCCATCGTGATTCCATCCTTCGGATAAAGGGAAACGCCGACGCTCACGGTGACAGCAGGAGACTGGCCGTCACTCGCCAGGCGTTCGCAAATGCGCATGGCGACGCGGTTGGCTTCTTCCTCGCCGATTTCCGGCAATATCACGGCGAATTCGTCGCCGCCATAGCGAGCCGCTGTGTCGATGGTCCGGCTGTTGCTGCGCAGCGCATTGCCTAGGCGCTTGATCGCGCGACTGCCAGTGAGATGTCCGTACTTGTCATTGATCTTCTTCAAATCGTCCAAATCGAAAAGCAAAAGAGCGAAGCTGCGGCGCGTGCGGCGGGAACGTTCGATTTCGTTTTCGAGCACTTCCAGCAGCCGGCGATGGTTTGCCAGGCCTGTCAGCGAGTCGGATGCGGCCATGTGGCTGACCTGCTCGAAAAGCTGGGCGTTGTCGAGCAGCGTGCCGCCGAGAACCACCACGTAGCTTGAGACCATGAGCACGTGCGCCAAGGTGAATGGGCCGTCCAGCACGCGCTGCGATTCGGCGATGGTGACGTGGCAGATCACATTCAGCACGGAGGCGATAAACAGGGCGCGGTCGAGTGCGGCATTGGCCCGGCGCAGGCGCCAGCGATAGCCGATTGCGGCCAGGACGTAAATTGCCGCAGGCAGAAGATCCCATGGCCGCGGAATTACCGCGCCAGGGTGAATCTTCGGCGGGTTGGGAACCATGAAATAGAAAACGCTTGTGAGGTAGGCAGCGACGCCCACAATCAAGGTAGCGCCAGCGATTTCCTTCGCGGGTTCGCGCGAGAGGGGCGAACGGCGTTCCACCAGCAGCGCCGCAAGCAAAAGGATACCGAGAAGCGTGCGGCCGGCCAGCCAACCAAGCGAAATCTGGTTCCCGCCGGGATTGGTGACCAGCATTCCGCGGAAGAAAGTCATACTGCTGCCAGCTTCGATCAGGCCAGCCAAGATGAATCCAAAGGCAAGAATCAGTGAGATGCGGTCGTGCATCCCCCGGAAGCGGATCATGGCGTTCGCCGCAAAGGTGAAGGCGATCAGGCTTGCGGCCATCTGCAGGAAGGTGGCGAGAAGCGGGTCGGCCAGATAAGACGAATTGCGCAGGTCCCAGATGAAGATGAGATAGGCCGATGCGGCGACCGCGCCAATCAGGAGCAGCCGGAAACGGTGCAGAAGCCCCCAGAAATGTTTGGCCGAAAACCCCATCCGCTGTCCCCCAGCAGACACTTACCCTCTATCAGAGTGGCAATTTTTGTGCCGAATGGCGCGGGAGGGGGATTCCATTAACTCATTTATATGTAGCTGTTTGCGTGCTGGAAGCTCGGGGAAAGCATATAAAAGCCGTCTAATCGTAATGAGGGCTGGGTAGAAAAGTAACCAGTGAGGCCATCGACTTCCTACTACAATGCTAACTTTTAGGGACCGGCGGCGGGAGGTCCCTGGCCTGAACGACGCTCTGGAAATTGTGCTTCTTATGGGCTCCGTCGCAAAAGGGCTTGGATTCCGAGTAGCCGCAGCGACACAAGGCGATCGAAGTGCGACCGCCCAAGCCGAAGACCTTGCCTTCCTGGTCCAGGATCTCGAAATTGCCCTCGAGCCTTATTGAGCCGTCGTTGCGAACAGTGACCTTCGTATCCGCCATCCTGAGCCCTCCCTGGGAGCCAGTGCTAATTTTTTGAGTTTGCTGCGGCCGCCTTAAGCTTCGGCACGCCTTAGTATTTCGGCACGTTTGGATCGACCTCATCCGACCACGCCAGGATGCCGCCCTTCAAATTCCATATTTTGCGGAAGCCGGCCTTGCGCAGAAATTCCGAAGCTTCCGCGGAACGCTTGCCGCTGCGGCAGTGCGCCACAATCTCGCGAGAGCTATCGAGTTCGTGAACGCGGCGCGAAAGCTCGCCGAGCGGAATCAGGTGGCCGCCGATGTTGCAGATCTGGTATTCGTGCGGCTCGCGAACGTCGAGAATATAGAGATCGTCGCCACGATCCAGACGCGCTTTGAGTTCGCGTGGCGTAATTTCCGGAACGGTGGTCGGCGCCGCCGGAGCTTCCTCGCCGCGAATGCCGCAGAATTCCTGGTAGTCGATGAGCTTGGTGACAGTCGGATGATCGCCGCAAACCGGGCATTCCGGATTCTTGCGCAGCTTCAGCTCGCGGAATTTCATTCCCAGGGCGTCGAACAGCAACAGCCGGCCGATGAGCGGATCGCCCTTGCCGATTATGAGCTTCAGAGTTTCGGCGGCTTGGATGGTGCCAACGATTCCGGGAAGCACACCCAGCACGCCGCCTTCGGCGCAGGAAGGCACGAGTCCCGGCGGGGGCGGTTCAGGATACAAGCAGCGATAGCACGGTCCGCCCGGAGCGCCAAAAATCGTGATCTGGCCCTCGAAGCGGAAGATGGAGCCATACACGTTCGGCTTGCCGAGCAGCACGCAAGCATCGTTCACCAGGTAGCGCGTGGGGAAATTGTCGGTGCCATCGACGATGATGTCGTAGTCCTTGAAAAGGTCGAGGGCGTTGTCGCTGGTGAGGCGCGTCTCGAAGGTGTCGATTTGAATCTCCGGATTCAAATTGCGCAAATGATCGGCAGCAGCTTCGATTTTCGGGCGGCCCACGTCAGTGGTGCCGAAAAGAACCTGCCTCTGCAGATTTGTAAAATCCACAACATCGAAATCTACCAGGCCGATGCGGCCCACACCCGCTGCCGCGAGATAAAGCCCTAGTGGAGCGCCTAGTCCGCCGGTGCCGATGCACAGAACCTTGGCCTGCTTCAGCTTAAGCTGACCTTCCATGCCGACTTCCGGCATGATCAGGTGGCGGCTGTAGCGCAAGACCTCTTCTTTGGAAAGCGACACTGCCGTCTTGGAAGTTTGCGGCGCGACGGGAACGCCAATCTTGGTTGCCATGATCCTTCTCTCCCAGCAAAAGCTATTTAGTCAATCTGATGCTTTACCTGCCGCCGGCGATGGAGGGCACGATGCTGACGACGTCTCCCTCGCGGACGGGCGTTTTGTCCTTCTGCAAATAGCGAATGTCTTCGTCGTTGACATAGACATTTACGAAGCTGCGCAGCCGACCGTCATCGGAGAAAAGATGCTTCTTGAGCTCCGAGAACTGGTTGGTGAGCGCCGAGAGAGCCTCGCCCACGGTGGCGGCCTGCAATTGAACGCTATCCTGCTTGCCCGCATAGGGCCGCAGAGGCGTCGGAATCATGACCTTCACTGGCATTTCGATTCACTCCTTATGAATTGGCGCAGCTTTCTAATTCCGCGGGCCGAAGCGAGTTCAAGCAATGGCCGTCTGCGGCACGGTTTCGATTTTCTCGGACTCGTACGCCGCCCGGTCATCCTGCAGACGCCAGGAAGTCGTATCCTTCGGCTCGCCCTTCTGCACGCTCACGATAATGTAGCTGTACCAGGGCCAGGCATGTTCGCGGTCGAATTCGCTGGGCCGAGCCGGGGCATCGGGATGCGAATGATACCACCCGATCAAGTCGATTTTCTTCTCTCTCGCGGTTTTTTCGGCAAGCCGCACGTCGTCGGGCGTAACCTCGAAGCGGTTGCGAGGCGAATCGTTGCGCCGGTTTTCCAGCGGCAGCAGATCGATTATTTCGCGTCCGGTGTCGTCATCGCGCCCGAGCAGAGCGCCGCAGCATTCGTGCGGATAGGTTTCCACGCCATGCGCATGGATACGTTGCAACAATGAATTTTGGATCTTCAGCACCGATCCGCTCACTCTTCGCTCCAAAACTGGTCGCTCAAGTATTTTTCTCCGGAATCAGGAAACACGGTGACGATCAAGGCATGTTCTCCGCCCGGCAAACGACGCGCCACGTCGAGACACGCGCACAGCGCGGCCCCCGCGCTGACGCCAACCAATATGCCTTCCTCGCGCGCCAACCGCTTGGCCATCTGTTGAGCATCTTCAGTGACGATGGCGATATCTTCATCCGCGAGCGAGGGATCGTAGATCGGCGGGACGATGGCCGTGGCCATGTGTTTAAGCCCTTCCAGGCCGTGGAAGCTCGAGTCCGGCTGCATACTGATGCAGCGGATTCGCGGATTCAGTTCTTTCAGGCGCCGCGTAGTGCCGACGAAGGTGCCACTTGTTCCCAGGCCCGCCACGAAATGGGTGATGCGCCCTTCCGTCTGCAACCATATCTCCGCTGCTGTTCCGGTATAGTGCGCGGCGGGATTGGCTTTGTTTCCATACTGGTCGGGATAGAAATATTTGTCCGCGTCGGCCTTATAAATTTCGCGCACGCGACGGATGGCGCCGTCCGTCCCTTCATCGCCAGGAGTGTAGACAATATCGACGCCGTAGGCCTTCAGGATGTGCTTGCGCTCGGGAGATGCGCTGTTCGGAAGGCACAATTTCACTTTGTAACCGAGGGCGGCGCCGATCATGGCGTAAGCGATGCCGGTGTTGCCGCTGGTTGCGTCCAGGATGATCTTTCCAGGGCGGAGGTCGCCGCGGCGCTCGCCTTCGCGGATCATCGAATACGCGGCACGATCCTTAACCGAACCCCCGGGATTAAACCATTCCGCCTTGGCGAAAATCTGGATATTCGGAAACTCGGAACTGGCTCGCTCGAGGCGAAGCAGCGGAGTGTTGCCGATGCGCTCGACGATGCGCTGGCCGAGCCGAGGCTGAGCTTCCGTCGACTGCTTTGAAATCACCGGTTGTTTCGCCGTGCTCACGATTGAGTTTACCCAGTCCAAGCCGCAGCGCGTCCAAGCTGGAACATTCAGGCGGCTGGCAGCAGGGCTTGCTTCGCTGCGCGCAAGCTATGCAAATGATTCGAATCAGTTTAGCAAAATAATCGAACGAGCGACACGAACAGCGGGTAGGCCTTCAACAGGCTTCGCGGAGAGGGAAAAACGCGTTTCGCAGTTGGTTCATGGCCCTTTTGATGCACCTGGGACCCGAATCGATCCCATTTTTGTCTTTACAGACTTCAGCTGAATTCATATGCTCAAAGACTATGTGGTACGTTAACAAGCTCTTCGAGCAAGCGCAAGTAGAGTCTCTTTCAGGCAAGAGCTTCCTGGTACGAAGCTCGGGTGGGGTGGTCCGCATCGAGAAACATAGCTGCGGAGCCGAGCTGCGCCGCGCACCTGCCGGCAAATACCAGATGACGATCATTCCCAGCATCATGGTCGCCGGGCAGTTCACGCGGCTGTGGGATGCCGGCTATCAGAAATTTCTGCTTTCGAATGAGGGCCGGAAATTCCCGATTCGCGTCACGCAACTCGCCGATCTGCGGCGCTTTAACGAAGAGCTGCGAACCGCGCTGGACGTACCCACCTACTACAACGAAGCGCTCGGCTCGACCTGCCATTACAGCGTCTATGACCGGGTGAAAGGGCGTCGCGGCGATGTGCCGGACGAAAGCGTAGGGGCGCAAGAGCAGGCGGACCACTAGGCTCGCATTTTCCTCTTCGCTGCGGCAAATACCGTCAGCAACTACTTCGCGTTCCGGGCCCGCATTGAAACGGCCGCTTGTTCAGCTCCTTCTCCCGTGATACACCCGATACCAGGAGAAAAAAATGGCGCAGGTGGTGGCGCTCATCGACGATCTTTTCTTTCAAGCCAAACTGGTGGAAACCGCCAAACATCTTGGTGTCGACCTCCGCACCTGCACCACTCCGGATGCGCTGCTGGCCGAAATCGAGAAGGATAAGCCTCGGCTGATCGTCGTGGATCTGAACTCGCGCCAGGATCCAATTGGCGCGATCGAGCGGCTGCAAAAAAATCCCGAAGTGATACCCACACTTGGTTTTCTTTCGCATGTGCAGGTGGATCTGGCGGCGAAGGCGCGGCAAGCTGGATGCCACGACGTGATGCCGCGATCAAAATTCACGCAAAACCTGGCAACCATCCTGGCGCAAGTGAAATCGCAATCCTGATGGATTACCGCTGCAAACGTTGGAAGCTTTTCGCTGCGTGGGCCGCGGCGTTGTTGTTGATTGAGCCGGCTCTGGCGCAGGACGGGCACGAAAACGATCCTGTTGCTGCACTTTCCGCGGCGCTGGGAGCTGCCTGCCGTGGCAACGAAACGCAGTTCGCAAACTATCTCACCGCTGAAAATGCAGCCGCATTTCAGGTTTTAGCTGCCGAGCAGCGAACATCCTTGATGAAACGATTTTCCCTGGCCGACGGCATTGGAAGAGTTCTGGTCTCCTCCGACGACAAAGGGCACGCCGTTTTGCGATGCGAGGCGCCGGAGCAAACAGTGGAATTTCGGTTTGGCAGTGCCAGCAGCCACGAAAATCTTGCGTTCGTGCCGGTGAATGTGGTGGATAGCCAGCAGACGCAGTTCGGAATGGTGCGGGAAGGCGGAAGCTGGAAGCTGCTGTCGTTGGGGCTTTTGCTGCTCGATGTTTCTCAGCTTTCCCAACAGTGGGCTGGCCAGGAGCTTGCAACTCAGGAAGACGGCGCAATTGCCGTTTTGAAGCAAATTGGCGAAGCGGTTCGATCGTATCGGCGAGCCTTCGGGAAATTGCCGGATGGTCTGGCGGAATTGGGACCGGCGCCGAAGAATGAAATTTCTCCGGACCAGGCGTCGCTGCTCAGTGCGGATCTCGCCGCGGGGAACGCCGCGGGTTACAAGTTCCGCTATCGCATTCTGCCGGCGGAAAAAGACGACGAAGCGATGTTTGAGCTTGCGGCAACTCCCGACGAATACGGCAAGACCGGCAAGCGATCTTTTTTCCTCGATGGAGAAGGGAAGATTCACGGCGCAGATAAGCATGGCGCCGTGGCAATGCCCGCCGATCCTCTGTTAGATAGCGTAAAATCCGCGGATAATCCCCAAAACTAACGGCGCTTTGAACGCGCCACGGAGCATTTCTTCGTCCGAGTTCACGGCGCGCGTTGGCAGTGCGGGCAGAAGTAGCTGCTGCGCCCCGCTACGATCATCCGCTGGATAAGCGTTCCGCAGCGAAAGCACTTTTCACCCTTGCGCATATACACGCGGTGTCGAAGCTGGAACTCCCCGCGGTTCCCATCCGAATCCACGTAATCCGATACGGATGAGCCTTTCAACCGGATGGCGTCCTTCAAGATTTTCTGAACCGCTTTATATAGGTTGCGAAGCTCGTCGTTTTTAAGAGTAGCAGCGATTCGGGCAGGATGGATTCGCGCGCGCCATAAACTTTCATCCGTGTAGATGTTTCCCATGCCGCGCAGCACGCGCTGATCGAGAAGGAGAGCTTTGATGCGTGCTTTTCGCCCCCGAAGCCTCTCGATGAATTCCTTCTCGCAGGTGTCCAGCGCATCCAGCCCGAGTTCCGCGAGCGAGCTCCCATCTATGCCTTCGGGCAGGAATTGAACGCGGCCAAAGCGGCGGATGTCCGTGTATCGAAGCTCGCGCCCGTTATCGAGCGAGAAAAATATGTGCGTGTGTGGAGAACTGGGCGCTTCGGCCGGCGTGACGATCAGTTGGCCGGTCATGCCCAGGTGAATCAAGAGAGCAGTGGAGCGCGAATCGCCGTCCACCAGATCGAACACGATGAATTTTCCGTGGCGGCGCACAGTGGCGACGCGTTTGCCGGGCAGGTTTTCCGCGACCTCCGCCGGATTGTCGATAAAATCCGTTTTGTTGAAACGAATTTCCGTAATGCGCTTGCCAGGGAGAGCCGCCCGCAATCCGCGGACAACTGTTTCGACTTCGGGAAGTTCGGGCATTCTTAGACCGTATCACAATAGAAACAGCTTTTTGCGCAGGTTACTGACGGTCCATCAACACCTGAATCGCGGTTCTTCGGTCGCCCGGCGGAAGACAAGTCAACGCGACGTTAACGGTGGTAATATCGGCGCAAAGCGAGTCTTACCTAGAGATAAAGTGGAGATTTTCGAAGTCCGAAGGAGAGCTTCCATGAACTTTAATCCCCGAATCTTGGCGATGATCCTGATGGGAGCAACGGCGCTCTGCCCGGCAGTTAGTACGCGAGAGCAACAGCGCAGCGGCCCGAGCCGGGACATTCGCTTCTTGCAGGATGTTTCCTACAATCCCGCGCCGGACGCCGATCCGAAATATCAGGTTTCCGATCTGTACCTGCCCGCTAGCAAGAAAAATTTCCCCATGCTCTTTTTCATCCACGGTGGCGGATGGCGAGCCGGCGACAAGGTATATGACGGGCTCGATCACATCGTGAACATCTGCTACGACCTTGGCATGGGAGTGATGTCCATCAATTACCGCATGGGCAAGAACATCGACTACAAGACCGAAATGCGCGACACGGCCATGGCGTTCGCGTGGCTCTACAAGAACGCGGCGCAATACGGCGCCGACCCGAACACAATTTTTGTGATGGGCGGTTCGGCCGGCGCGCACATGGCCGCGCTTTTCGGCGCCGACTCGCGCTACCTGCAGGAGCAGGGGCTTGCGTCCAAAAACATCAAGGGAGTGATTCTTTCGAGCGGGCTTTACGACATGGGCAGCGTATTCACCTTGGGCGGAGCTTCCGGGAATTTCGCGAGCACTACCGCGGCAGAACACAATTCCTCCCTCGGCATGCCGGCGATGAACATCCGCGAGTTTTTCGGCAATGATTACAATGCATTGCGCGAGGCGGGAGCGGCGGCCTACATCGGCAAAGAAGGAAAGGACACGCCGCCATATCTAATCGCCTATACGGATGACGATATTTTCAGCCTGGCGCAGCAAGCCATTGGGTTCTACGACCTGTTTTTGCAGCATCATTTGCCGGCGGTTCTGGTGGAACAGCCCGGACGAACGCATCCCACGAAAACCTCGGGAATCGACGAAAAGTTAAAGGGCGCCGACGATGTCCTCGGGCCCGCCATGAAAAGTTTCATGCAGTCCGTGCTGGCCGGTACGTTCGGTGAAACCGATAGTGCGGTGTGGGTCGCAAAAGGCGCGCCGGCGCCGGACATGAAAGTCAGCAAGGACTTGCGCTACGACGATTCCGCAGGCTCGGCCCCCAAGCTGAACTCGCTCGATCTATATCTGCCCGCGGGTAAGCAAAATGTTCCACTGGTTTTCTATGTGCACGGCGGCGGTTGGCGCGCCGGGGACAAAGCTAACCCCACCACGCTCGTAAATATGTTCGGCAGAATGGGCGTGGGCCTGGCATCCATCAATTACCGGCTCGCACCTGAAGTGAAGCACCCAGGACAAATCCAGGACGTGGCCAAGGCGTTCGCCTGGGTCTACAAGAACGCCTCGCAATATGGCATCGATCGCAATCGTATCGTCATCACCGGAGCTTCGGCTGGCGGACAGCTCGTTTCGTTGCTGGCGCTGAATCCCGAGTATCTGTCGAAAGAAGGGGTGCCATCGGATGCCATCAAAGGCGTCGCTTCAGTAAGTGGCGTGTACGATCTGGCGGCCTGGCCGGAGCCGGTGATGATGCCGACGCGCAAGGAACAGGCATTCGGACTCGATCCCGCGGTTCTGCGCGATGCTTCGCCTTCGACTTACGTGACGGCGAAAGCTCCGCCGTTCCTGATCACGTTTACCGACTGGGATCTATTTATGATTCGCGAGAACACCCTCGAAATGTACAACCTGATGCTAAACAAAGGCGCGAATGTTCAACTAGTGATGGTGCCCGGGCGGAATCACATGGGCATCGCGGAAATTGGCACGAATGCGAATCAGATCGACGACGTGCTTGGCCCTGCGCTGGCGCGTTTTGTCGCCGATCAATTGCATCTGCACTACCCCATGGCCAGCGCGGCACAGGCGCAGTAACTATTAACTCCGTTAAGAACCCGGCACAGAAGTGTCAGAGAAGTTGATGCGGAAAAGGAGCGAGCCCGAAGCTCGCTCCTTCTGAACGGCTCCGCGAATTAAAACAGCAGTTTCAGACCCAACTGAATCGATCGTGCCCCGCCTGATCCAAGCACAGGGTTGGGAGCGGCTTGATCTGGGGTAATGCAACCACAACCGAAACTTGCCGCCGAGGGGTCGTTATATCCTGCGCCTGCCGGGCCACCCGGGTTGCTGAAGTTTGGATGGTTCAAGAAGTTGAAAAATTCCGCGCGGAATTGGGTGGTGAGACGTTCACGAATCACCCAGCGCTTGCTGACGGAGAAATCCCAGTTCTTGAATCCGGAATCGCGAAACATGTTCCGCTGGGTATTGCCGAGAGTGCCCGCGGCCGGCGGAATCAGAATGGAAGTCCCCTTCGCGTAGCAACCAAGCGACGCGAGGGAAGCCATTGCCGCCGCACCCATGCTTTCCGCCTTCGTGTTGCAAGCCGAGTTCGACGTCTCGGTTCCGGCAGGCGGATTTGTCGCGCCGCTCCCTGGAAAGAAAGGCAGCGGGACACGGCTGGAATTAAAGTCACTCGGAGTTCCGTAAAAGTTCCACGGTTGGCCGAAGGAGTTGAGTTCGGTCACTTGTCCGTTTCCGGCAAAGTCATCGCTCAAATCCTGCACGCTCCAGGGTAGCGCCGATTGTAGCGTGACCCTCGAATTGAGCTCCCAGCCCTGTAACATCTGCGCAAACCCTGACTTGCCTGGAATGGCGTAGGTGATTCCCAGCGTGAAGCGATTCCTGATATCGAAGTCGCTGTTCCCATACATCATCCGCGGGTTGTAGCTGTTCGGCGGCAATGTATTCGCGTTCCAGTTGCTGGAAGCCTCATCGATGGAATGCGCATACGTATATCCAGCCGTGTAAGAAAAGCCGTGTGAGGCGCGCTGCACCAACGTCAGTTGCAAACCGTTGTAGCCGGAATTATCGAGGTTCGAAAGCTGGTCGATCTGCGCCAGGTAGGGAAACGCTGCATTGAATGGCCGCGCGGCCTGTTCACAAGTGGCGCTTTCCGACGGGCACGCGCCAACTACCGGCTGGTTGATGTCGCGGAATCCGAGCAGTTTCGTCCCATGCGTGCCGACGTAGGCTATCTCCAGAGAAATATTGTTTGTGAGCGCTTGCTGCAAGTTCAGCGTCCACGTGCTCACGTAAGGAGTTCGCAGATTCGGATCGATGGCTTCCGTGTTGCACTGGTTTGCCGGAAGGCCCGTGGGTCCGATACTTCCGTCTCCACATTGCAACGCAAAGACGCTCGCGGGAAAAACCGTGGTAGTCCCTCCTACAAGGGATGACCCGCTGAAATTCAGGGCTGAGCCGGTTACGTTCTCCGTAAGCACCCCCATATTGCCGATGCCGGGCGTAGAGTGACCATTGATCACGATAGTGGCGCCTGTGGGAACCTGGCTAAGTCCCAACTGATTGGCGATGTTGTCGAAAACGTTGAACGCGAGCTGCTCGTACATAACGCTGCCGCCCGCGCGCAAAACCGTTTTTCCATCCCCGCGGACATCCCACGCGAGGCCAACACGCGGCGAGAAGTTGTTGTGGTCTCCTCCATACGCTGAACTTTCTCCGTGCCCGACTTGTACCAAGCCGACTCCCGGCAGGAAATTCCCGAGCTGGTTATCAGAATCCTGCAACACGCTGATCAACTCATAGCGGACGCCCAAGTTCAGGGTCAAGCGCGGCTTGATACGCCAGTCGTCCTGAAAGAAGGCCGCATACTGTTCGTTGTGATAATGGCGCAAAGGATCGCCAACGAGAATCTGCGAGAGTGAGCCGGACGTTCGCGGAGTGCCTTCCAGGAACGTTTGCAGTACCGAGAGCGCTCCCTTATTGGCGAAGCGGACCGTTCCCTTGCCATTGGCAGTCACAAACGGAACGGCCGTGTTGTAAATGAACTCGCCCCCAAATTTAAACGCGTGGTTTCCGCGCAGGACGGAAACGTGATCGAGTAGTTGGAAGCTTCCATCCGGCCCGCGCAGCTTCGGCCAGTTGCCGCCCAGGCGAACGTTAAACGTGGTGAAGCGGATAAAAGGGAACCCAAACAAATTCGGATCGGTCACGCCGGTATTGATTCCGTAGGCAGTCGGATTGACGTTGTGATCAACGGACAAGTAATTTTGATCGAAATGGTCGTAGCCGGCGCGAAACTCATTGACCCAGCTCGAATTCGGCACCCAGGTCCAAGCGCCCTCACCAACCTGAATGTTGCCGAAAAGGTTGGACATCCAGGGTGAACTACTCGTGCCGGCGATGCCTGTTTCATACGCGCCGTCATTCCAGATGCCGCCGCCCTCGCCATGAAAATACATGCCGCTGAACGTGTGCTTGCTGTTCGGGTGGTAGTCGATTTTCACCACACCGTTATCCTGCTGGTTGTTGCTGATCAATCCAAGGACCACCGTGGTTGGTCCAAAGATGCCGGTGCCGTTGTTCGTGGGGAAAAAGGATTCCGACGGTCCAGGAGTGAAATTTGTAGGGGCCACCTGGCAACCAGTGGCGGGATTGATGCTGATGCCGGAGATGCGCGCGCTGAGCGCACTGATCGGATTGCCAGCAGCACCGATTGGCAGATAGGTGCTGCCGCTCTTCGCCAGCGAATTGCAAGCATCCACGAGACTGTTCTTTACTCCGCCTCCCGCCACAGTTTCCGGTGTAATGGTCTGATATGTGCTCCCAACCGAATAGCGCTGTCCCTCGTAGGCCGCGAAATAAAACAGTTTGTCCTTTTTGACCGGTCCACCAACAGTGGCGCCGAATTGTTCCAGAGCCACCGGCGCTTTCGGCAGCGGCGCAACATCGAAAACATTGCGCGCATCGAGGCCCGTATCCCGTCCAAACGCGAAGGCCGAGCCGTGAATGGTATTCGTGCCGGACTTGAGGCCGGCGTTCACGATCGCTCCGGGCTTCCAGCCATACTCGGCCTTCGGATTCTCCTCAGTGTTGAATTCTTGAATCGCATCGATGGGCAACGAAGTAGAGGTATCGCCTGCGGATATCGGCGCGTTCAAAACGCTCTGGCCGGTGTAAGCCTCGTCAACGCGCAGGCCGTCGATGAGATAGCCGATATCTTCGGTGCGGGATCCGTTCGAGGATTGCGTGTAGGTGCCGCCTCCGGGATAGAGGATGACCCCTGGACGCAACGTGAGCAGGTTTTGATAATTCCGGCCATTCAAGGGCAGTTCGTTGATGGCCTGGTTACTCAGCGTTCCACCGAGCGTCGTGTTGGTGGTGTCCACCATAGGGGGTTCGCCAGTTACTGTGACCATCTGCGATTGCTCGCCGGGTTGCACGGTTAAGTCGACCCGAAGGTCCTTGCCGACCTCCAGTGTGAGGCCGGCGTGTTCGGTTGTCTGGAAGCCCTTGGCTTCAACCTTCACGGAGTAGGTGCCTGGCTGGAGGTTCGGCGCCGCATATTCACCCGCTTGATCCGTGGCCAATGTACGGGTTACACCCCGGTCGACGTCGGTAACGGTAACGGTGGCTCCTGCGATTACACCGCCGGTTTGGTCGGTAATGGTGCCCAGGATGCGGCCGAGGTTCGCTTGGGAGTAAAGCGGAAAAGCGCCGGCGAAAAGGAAAATAATTCCAGCTAGAACTCCGATGAATTGACGCACACCCGCCATCCGGCTAAAGAAAATCCTCATTTTGCCCCCAGTTTTCTTGATCTCAACGAAAAGAGAACGAACTCCCACCCTCGCAGGCTCGCGCTGACGCGAATGCGCCTAACGCAAGACTGCTCCTGGAGGGAATTACACTTGCTGGGATGGCAATGTCAAGAATATTATGGAACCAAGTTGGTAATTGTTTCCTGAGTAAAGTATTTTCACGTGTAGATGCCACCGATAAGTCTCGGCCTCCATCCATTACAAGGCGGGAATACGCGAGTTGCTGTTATTGCGCGGAGGAAGGCGATTGGATCGAAGTCTGGTAGCTCACGGTTTCCATCCAGTTCCCGTTGCGCCTCACCCAGATGCGCGTGACGTGCAGCGGCTTGCCACGGTCGGGACGGTGGAACGAGGTCATCAACACGGCATCGCCAAAATCGAACATGCGCGCCGATGAGAGCGGCGTGGGCGCAACTCCCGCCATTTTCGAATGATCGAAATCTTCCATGCGGCCGCGCTTGTCATAGACTTTGTTGCTATTAGAACTGGCAGCCACGAATTCGTCCGCAACCAGAGTGCTGAAAACGGCCGAATTGTGCGCCATGGCAGCTGTTTCCAGATGTTCGTACGCGGAAACAACCTGCTTCTCGGTCTCATTCTTTGGATCGTAGGAAACCGATTTGCAGGGATTCTCGCAATCTTTCCCCGCGCCCGGCGTAACTGTCGGAGCGTTCTCGAGCGAAGTCACCTCTTGATAGACGATAGCCTTCCATCCCGCTGGCCGCTTCACCCACACGCGCAATGCATGGACGCGGCCCGCATCCGCCTGCACGTCTGCGACTGCACCATAAAGATAGTGCTTCGATTTCGCCTTGGCCTCGTCAGCGATTCCAGGTTTCGGCAGATTGGCCAGCACCTCGGATTTCTTCTCCGTCTTCCCGTCAGAACCCGTCCAGGTGAAGTCCGCATCGAGAAGCTTGGCGAGAGACTGCTTGTCACTCTTGGCCACGGCGGTGACAAACGCGTGGTCAGCTTGCAGCATTGCTTGCTCGCCCGGCTGATCCGGCGCCGAGTGAGCTGGCAGCACAACGAAGCTCAGGAATAACGCAGTCACCACCAGCATGTAGGAACGAAAAGGTCGCATGAATTCTCCCGAAATTTCGAGGTAGACAAATTCTAGTCTGCAAAACCTACCGAGGCAATCGCCGCGGGAGATTTCGTGTGCGCGGCCAAATGCTGCTCTCAGCCATATTCGCATTTTGACGGCGTCGCCCCGCTGGCTATAATGGCCGACGCGCGAGGTGTTCAGTCCGCGGGGAGGTGTTCAAATGAGATCCGTCAGACTACTTCTTTGTGCGTTTTGTTTGTTGTCAACGGCGGCAATTGCAGCCGCACAAGCGGGGCCGGATCGCATGCCGCCCATACCCGCAGATAAAATGACCGAAGACCAGAAAAAAGTGGTGGCCGCGCTCGTTGCTGGTCCGCGCGGAGAATTAGTCGGGCCATTCATACCGCTGATGCGCAGTCCCGATCTGATGGACCGCTACCAAAAAGTGGGCGAGTACATTCGCTACAAGAACAGCCTCGGCCATAAGCTTACGGAGTTCACCATCCTGATGACCTCCCGCCGCTGGACCCAGGAATTCGAGTGGGATTCGCATTACCAGTTGGCGTTGAAAGCCGGGATGAAGCCTGAAATTCTGGAAGCCGTCCGCGACGGCCGCCGGCCAGTGGGAATGGCCGACGATGAAGAAAGCGTGTACGACTTCTGCTCGGAATTGGAACAGAACCAGAGTGTCTCTGACGCCACTTATGCGCGCATCGTCAAGAATTTTGGCGAGCAGGGAGTGATCGACCTTACCGGCACTGTGGGCTACTACACTGCGCTGGCGATGATCATGAATGTGTCGCGGACGCCGTTGCCCGCAGGGAAAACGCCCGCGCTTGCTCGATATCCACACTAAGCCTGCGACTCGGGATAGACTTCGCGACGGTTCGCCGAGAGGTCTATTCTGAAGTTATCGAAGCGCATCGTCGTCGCGAGTTAAAAAATCACATCAAACGGGGGATTCATGGACGAGCGGGAACGCTACGAAAAGGGCCTGGAAGTACGCAGCGCAGTGCTTGGCAAAGAATATGTGCAGAAGGCCGTTGCGAAGAAGGATGCGTTCAATTCCGAATTTCAAGAGTTGATCACTCGATACGCCTGGGGTGAAATCTGGACGCGTCCCGGGCTGCCGCGGCATACGCGCAGCTTGCTCGTTATCGCCATGACAGCGGCGCTCAATCGCGAAGCGGAGTTCCGGCTTCACGTGCGGGCCGCCGCGACCAATGGCGTAACGCCGGATGAGATCAAAGAAGTGTTGATGCAAGCGGCCATCTATTGTGGAGTGCCAGCAGCCAATTCTGCGTTTCACTGGGCGCAGGAAGTGCTGGCCGAGCAAAAGAAGAGCGCTTAGTCGCGCTTACTCCCTCGGTTATCTTCCGTCCAAGACATATTGACTTGATCCGTGTGGAGGTTCGATGAAAAGGTTCGTTCTATTGGCTAGTGTCTGCGCCTTGTTGTCGGCGCTGCCGGCTTGGGGCCAAAGTTCGCCACAGTCTTCTTCAAAAGATGCGTTGTCCGCATGGTTGCGCAATTCATACGCCGGGCGGCGTGACAATCTGATTGATTCCGCCGAAAAGGTTCCGGACGATATTTACAATTTGCTCCCCGGACCGCAAAAAGAGGTGAGAACCTACGGCCAGATTATCGGCCACTTGGCAAACTTCAACTATCTGTGGTGTTCGCAAGCCAAGCAGGAGAAGAATCCGGCGCAGGGAAAAGATTTCGAGAAGCTCGAGACGCGCGCGGAGCTGACCCAAGCGCTAGAGGATGCTTTTCACTATTGCGATTCGGTGTACGCCAATCTCACCGACGCATCCGGACTCGAAGTGATCCAAATCACGCAGGAAAACGGCAAAGAAACGCACGTGCCGCGCATGAGTCTGCTGATTCTGAACCTCGCGCACAACAACGAGCACTACGGAAATTTAGTTACCTACATGCGCATCAAGAGCATCGTGCCGCCATCTTCGCAACCGCGCCAGTAGCTCGCTGCGCGGCGTCGGGCCCAGCGCGCGCGCTATTTCAGGTGATAAATGCGCGTGGGATTCTCGATCCCGATCTTCTCGCGCAGGCCTGCGGGAAGCTGGTTGAACACCAGCACCGCCGATTGCCAGCGTTGCGGCCCCTTGCCTGGTTCGGGATAGTGCTGATCGCTGCCAATCACAAAACGGTCGGGAAACTCCTCGAATAGCTTCAGCCAATCAGGCTTGATCTTTCCCGTTCCGCCATCCACCAGCGGCGAATTCTTGCCCACCTCAACCGGGTCCACTTTAATTTCCATATACAGATTCGGGTGCGCTTTCAGCAGCCGGCGGCTCAGTTCTACGGTGCGGTCGCCCGTGTTATCCCAACCCTCGTGCGCCCAAAGGATTTTCGCTTTCGGGTTGTGCGAGAGCAGGCGCTCGAACGCGGCGATGTTGTCGTGTACCTGCGGAGGATTTGGCGGCGATTTCAAGCCAGATGGAAGCGGCATCGGTTTCGAGGCGGCTTCCATGTGGAAGTCGATGGGCAACCCTCCATGTTCCGCGGAAACATCCGCTAGCAACAGGAACAGCGGATGGTCGGGCGCGGCATACTCGTAATACGAGCCGGGACCGGTGGCGAAATGCTCGGCGGTCATTTCGCCAAATCCGGAGGCTCCGTCACGAACGATCTGCTCGGCCCGCTCCTTGAACTTCTTTTGAACGTCCGGGCCGGCGTTCCCGGAATGCACCGCCTCCTGCACCATCACGTTCAGCGTTCCGCCGCCGCCCAGAAAAGCAAACTTGTCGCGATGATCTTTTTCCGCAGAAATCAGCACCTCATCGTCAAAACGAGTCGGGTCATCCGGGGTGAACGGAGAAGGTAGAAAAATGATCTTGGCCGCGTTTTCAGAATCCATTGCGCGCAAGGCCGACTGAATCGATCCGGATATATCCTTCGGCTCAAGATGGGCGTGTGTTTCGATGAATGGCGAGGCTGCCGCAACCACAGGCGGCGCCGGACGTGGTGCGGGCTTCGCGGCGGCGCGCGAATGCGTCAAGAGCGCCGGTCCGATTCCCAGAGCCAGCAATAACATTGCGCCACCGATGACGTTCCCAAGACATCCTTTCGTGCCAAGATCTTTCACTTCCATCACTCGATTCCTTTCGATGAATCAGGACTGCATTGAAGTAAGTGCTAAACGAATCTATTCTCCCGCGATTTTCGAGTAGCGCAATTGCTGCTTGATGATGTCGCGCGGATAACTGATCTCGACCACACCGCGACGCAACTCCAGTTCCGGGTTAATGCCGGCCCAGTAGTTCGGTAGATCGAGTGTTTTATATCGCGCCACCACCTGGTCGCGCCAGGCAGTGTTGAAATGAATGCCGTACTTGCCGATCAGTTCCTTAGCTGCGTCGTAGTCGCCTTCGGCCTTGATGCGCATCAATTCAGCGAGGAGCATGCCCACTCCCTGCCTCATTTTCGCGTAATCGGTGACAACCAGATAGATTTTTCCGTCGCGCTCGAGCGGCTGAATGGCGCCGGTCTTGTCCCGAATATAGTTTACGATGAGCTGCGTGCCGCGGCGATGGTCCTCCTCGATGGTGTCTCCGGTGGGAACTTCGTGTAGCTGCGTCAGCGCCGATCGAGCTTCTGCATCGTAAGCGGCGCGCGCCACGTCATCATTGGGCATCACGCCCATCTCTTTTAGCTTCGGGTCCCAGAAGTTCCACAAGGCCATCAGGTCCGCGCGCGATTCCTCGAGCGTCGAATAGTACTCCTTGATGTAAGAGGCGGGCTCTTTCGTGATTTTGGCGCTCAGCTTGCCCGAGCCGTGGCCGATCACCTCATGCATCGCGGTGAACAGGTTCTCTTCCAAGTCACCGTATTTTTCCGCGCGGTCGATTTCTTCCGGTGAGCTGGCGAACTCGTGCGCGACCTTCTCGCCGGTGGCGCTGTTCAGTGCGCGAATCGATCCCGTGAAAATGAAGCTCTTGGAGCCATATTTCTCGTGTATCTCGTCTTCATTGGGTAGGTTATCGCCGATGGTGTTCACCGCAAAAGTTCCGCTTTCGATCAGAGTTTCGGTCGCGTTCACGACAGGCGGTTTGGGATTGGGATTTTTGTACTGGTCGAGCCACGGAGCATGTTGCTCGAAGTATCCGGCGTTGGCGGCGAAGGAAGTCATCATCGAATTCATTTTCTGGTCGACCACAGTAACGAATCCCTGGATGGCGCCTTTCTGGCCGCGCGGATCTTTGTAAACCTCGACAAACCCGTTGGAGAAGTCGGGATTGCTCTTGTCCCGCACCCAATCGATGCCGCACGCAATCCAGTCGGAGCGCTCGCCGGTCTGGTAATAGCGGATCAGATCGTTGATAACCTTCTGCTGTGACGCCGAAGCGTGCGGCAGGGCCTGCTGCAAATCGCGAATGGCCAGGCCAAGCTCACGCGCGTAGCGGCCCGGGGGAATTTTGCCGTCCTGCGTGCCGGCGCGATAAACCTCTTCCACAGGCTTGCCGTCCGGCCCTTTGGTGACGCGCGAGTTCAGCGCGTAGTGCTCCGTGAATCCCATCAAGTCTTTCAGCGTGACTCCGGAATAGAAATTCACCGCGCTGGCCTCGAGCGGATCTTGTCCGCCGGCGGGATTCTTGTCCGTGAGCATCGGCTGGAAGGCAGGATCAAAAATGGGTTTTTCCAGTTCCGCGAGCACTTTCTGCAAAGAACTGGCTGTGCCGAGCTGTGTGGCGCCGTTCTGGCGCGCCTGGTCGGCGGCAGCGCGAAATTCACCGAAAGTGAAATCGGGAAGGAATTTGCGCGAAGTAAATTCGTTGTGATTGCCTTCGTTCCCCCAGAAAAGCATGGTGTAGCTTGTGATTTTCTGCAGCACGGCTGGATCGACGCCATTCGGATGCGTCAAGATCGCTTCCAGGATTCTCTTTTCCTGCAAGCCATAGGCAGAGTTTTGATCGTACGCAATAGGATTAATGGCGATCGCCGCCATCGAAAGCCAGTAGGCATCCAGTTTTTGCTCCGAGGAGAGAGAGTCGAAGGCGTCCGCGGTAATTTGAATGAAGCCCGTGTCGCGAACGCGAGCAACGAGGCTCGAAGGGGATGAATTGTCGCTGGAGGGCGCCCCTTGCGCGCCGGCGAAATGGCAAAAGAAAAGCGATAAGATCAGGACCGCCAGCGGCGCTAAAGTTTTTTTGAATGACACGGAAAAAGCCTCCTGCTGCGTCGCCGCATGATTGAATCCCACAGGCGAAAGGAAAAGCAACCAGTTAGACGGCCCAATTGTATTCGAGACTCGGCGGAATCCCTAGCTGAGCTTCCTTGCGGCCGGGGATTGCGATTCCCGGAAGCCGCACAGGTAAGGCCAGCAATGTCAGTAGATTGCAGGTGCGCCGGGTACGCGACCTCGGCCAGTGCGAAGGCCGCGCATTGTCTGTTGCGAACCTTCCGCGGGCGCCCGCGTTGGCCTGCTATGTCTTGCTGTGCTATAAGTTGGAGGCTGCCCCGAGTCTGAGGAAATCGTGCCATTTATTAATTTCCCCGCGCGAGAGATTAACTGCAAGCTTGTCTATTACGGTCCCGGCCTGGGCGGGAAAACGGCCAATCTCCAGTGGATCTACGAGCATACGGGCAATAGCCAGCGGGGCAAAATGGTCTCGCTCGCTACCGAGACCGATCGCACCCTCTTCTTCGATTTTTTGCCGCTGGACCTTGGTACCGTCAGAGGCTTTCGCACGCGATTCCATCTTTACACCGTTCCCGGGCAGGTCTTTTACGAAGCCAGCCGCCGGCTGATTTTGAAAGGGGCGGACGGAGTTGTTTTCGTCGCCGATTCGCAGGCGGAACGCCTCGACGCGAATCTGGAAACTCTCGACAACCTGCGCGAGCACCTCAAGGATCACAATCTCGACGTCAACACCATCCCCTACGTGCTGCAGTTGAACAAGCGCGACCTTCCGAATATCCTTCCCGTTGCGGACCTTCAGAAAGAGCTAGCTGTGAAAGGTGAGCCCGCCGTGGAAGCTGTAGCGGTAACCGGTCAGGGCGTGTTCGAAACGCTGAAAGAAGTCGCCAAGCTGGTGCTCTCGGAATTGAAAAAGAACTCCTGAGACAGCGCGGATACCTCAACTTCCGTCGCCGGAAAAGCGAACCCCCAAATTTAAACGGGAGGCGAAAACCCAAAGGCTTCCACCTCCCGGGGTGGGTGGGGTTTGTTGCTGGTCGCCCGAACGGGAATTTTGGTGTTCCCGTACCGGCGCCCTAGCAAACCGGCATTTCAGCCGGTGCCACATTGTGTCTCAGGCAATATCACACCGCCGGAAAGAGTGTCAACACTTTCGTCACGCTGCTAACGGTACCGAGCAGGTTTTCCTCATTCGGTACTACCTTAAAGGTGCATACCCCCGGAGCTGGGTCAGTTCAAATTGCTCCGAAGCTTGCTCCCGGCAGCTCGATTTTGCCAATAAACTCCCGTTTCGCCCAATTAGCTGAGCCTTGCTTGTCCTGAGAAGACAACTGTGGTGAAGTTCCTAATCACGATATCCACAGGAGACCCATGCAAATCATGGCTTCCCGCGGCAAGGGTGTATGGATTTTATCCTTGGCTCTCGCTTGGCTTTTGTCCGCCGTTGTAGCGCCCGCGCAGACCCCGGTCCCGAGCACGCGAACTACCCCGGAACAGCGCACTGCCCGAGCGCTAGAGACGGCTCGTGCAAATCCACTCGATTTGCACGCGTTTCTGGTGGACATGCCCAAAGGCACGGATCTGCACAATCACCTGGGTGGCGCCGTGTACGCGGAATCATGGATTCGGGTGGCCGCCGAGGACGGTCTCTGCGTCGATAAAACGACGGACACGCTGCTGCCCGCTCCGGGCGCTACGAACAACGGAAACGCCGCTCCACAGTGCGGCAACGGAAAAGTTCCCGCTTCCGATGCTTTCAAGGATCAGCATCTCTACGATGCGATGGTCGACGCCTTTTCCATGCGTGGCTTTGTGCCAACACCTGGCGTGACCGGACACGACCATTTCTTCGACACCTTCGACCGCTTTGGAGCAGATGACACAGACAAGCGCCACACCGGCGAGTGGCTCAACGAAGTGGCCACGCGCGCTGCGGCTCAGAACGAGCAGTACCTGGAACTGATGGAAACTCCGAATTTTCGCCATACCATCGCCATCGCCAACGGACTCGGCTGGCGCGACGATATGGGCCGCCTGCGCGACGATTTGCTCGCGCACGGTTTGCGAGACGACGTTGCGGTCGCCCGCGCCGAATTCGATCAGGCGCAAAAGTTCCGGTCACAGCTCGAACATTGTGGCCAGCCGGACGAATCGCCCGCTTGTCACGTGCAGATCCTCTATCTTTATCAAGTTCTCCGCGGCCTTCCCAAGCAGATTGTTTTCGCGCAGACACTCCTCGGCTTCGAAACCGCCTCCGCCGATCCTCGCGTGGTTGGAATCAACTACGTTATGCCCGAGGACGGATTCACTTCCATGACCGACTACGCCCTGCACATGCACATCGTCGGTTTTCTGCACAATCTCTATCCCAAAGTGCATATCACGCTGCACGCCGGGGAATTGGCTCCCGGACTGGTGCCGCCGGCAGGGCTTTGTTGCCACATTCGCATGGCCGTCGAAGTAGCACATGCCGAGCGCATTGGCCACGGTGTGGACGTGATGTACGAAGATCACCCCTACGACCTGCTGAAGGAAATGGCGCAGAAGCACATCATGGTGGAAATCAATCTCACCAGCAACGATGTGATTCTTGGAATCTCAGGCAAGGATCATCCGCTCCCAATCTATCGTCGTTTCGGCGTTCCAGTTTCGCTCTCCACCGACGACGAGGGCGTCTCTCGCATCGATATGACTCACGAGTATGTGCGCGCGGTTGAGACCTACGGCCTTCGCTATGCCGACCTGAAGGAAATGGTGCGCACCGGCATGGAATACAGCTTTTTGCCGGGCGATAGCTTGTGGCGCGATCCTGGTTCTTCTAAGTTTCCCGTCGCTGATTGCGCCATTGGACCACTTGGCGCTAACAAACCCACGCCGTCGTGCTCCGCGTTCCTGCAAAAAAGCGAAAAAGCCGCGCAGCAATGGGAGTTAGAGCGGCGCTTCAGCGCGTTCGAAGCCAGCCACTGAAGCTAGGGCATGCGGCAACGTCCCGGAATTTCTGATTGCCCTCATCTGGCTTCGCAATGCATCTTTGCGCCTTGTGGCCGCCGCAAACGGATATCATTGCATCTGTTTCCGCAAATGATAGAGTCCGTGAGCTGCTGTTTGGCTGAATTCCTGTCAGTCTGGCGAATCGAAGCTCGCGGCACACATAACAGGAGATCGCAAGGATGCATCGATTCATAGGGTTGCTGGGGATGGCGACGATGATCGGCGTGGCATTTGCGCTTTCCACAAACCGCCGCGCCATTCGCTACAAGACTGTTGCCTGGGGACTCGGCCTGCAGATCGCCTTCGCTTTCCTGGTAATGCGCTGGGATTTCGGCCGCCGCATCTTTGAAGTGCTGGGCAACGGAGCCAAGTGGCTTCTAGATTTCGCCTATTACGGATCCACATTCGTATTTGGCGATCTCGGCCAGAAAAATTCTCCGAAAGGTTTTTATTTCGCCTTTCAGGCGCTGCCCACGATCATCTTCATCGCCGCATTTTTCGCCGTGCTCTACTACCTCGGAGTCATGCAGATCATCGTGAAGGCCGCCGCGCGCGTGATGACCAGCCTGATGGGCGCAAGCGGGGCGGAGTCGCTCAACGTCGCGGCCAGCATATTCATGGGCCAAACAGAAGCGCCGCTGACCATTCGCCCGTTTCTTCCTGAAGTCACCCGCTCCGAATTGATGACCATCATGACCAGCGGCATGGCCCACGTTTCGGGCGGCATGATGGCCGCCTATATGGCCTACGGAATCGAGGCCAAGCATCTCCTCGCGGCAGTAATCATGACCGCGCCCGGCACAATCCTCCTCGCTAAAATCTTCGTGCCGGAAACGGAAAAGCCGCTCACCTCCGGCCGCGTGGAAATGGCCGAGATCGAAAAGGACGTAAACGTCCTCGGAGCAATTTCGCGCGGAACTATCGACGGTTTGCACCTGGCGCTGAACGTGGCCGCCATGCTGATTTCTTTCATCGCGCTGATCTATCTTTTGGACGGCTGCTTCTCAGCGGTACATAACTTGCTTGCTCACTACGGCATGGCCTGGTTTCCCTCGAGCGTCGAGGAGATTTTTGGCTGGCTGTTTTCTCCTGTCGCCTGGGTGATCGGCGTACCCTGGCGCGATTGCCACACGGTAGGAAATCTGCTCGGGCTGCGTATGGTAACCAATGAGCTCGTCGCGTTTCAGCGGCTCGGCCCCATGCAAGCGACACTCGATCCGCGCTCGTTCACCATCGCCACCTTCGCGCTTTGCGGATTTGCCAACCTCAGCTCCATCGGAATTCAGATCGGCGGAATCGGCGCGCTGGCTCCGAACAAGAAAGCGGAGCTCGCGCGATTGGGCTTGCGCGCCATGCTTGCCGGAACCATGGCGAACCTGATGTCGGCCTCCATTGTGGGAGTCATGATGCAATGAGCCCGTCGCGCTCGAAAGGTCGCGCAGGCTCAGACGAATTCGCAAAAGCCGGCCGCGCCGCCAAATTCATCCTCTCCAAAACAAAGCTCCGGCCAAAAATCGCGCTGGTTCTCGGTTCCGGGCTCGGCGCCTTCGCGGATGAATTCGCCAATGCCACGCGAATTCCCTACGGCAAAATTCCTGGCTTCCCGCGCTCCACAATCGAAGGCCACGCCGGCTGTCTTGTCATAGGAAAAGTGGGCGACGTTCCCGTGGCGGCGATGCAGGGTCGCGTGCACTTCTATGAGGGCTACCCGCTGAAGGATGTGGTTTTTCCCATGCGCGTGTTCGGGCGGCTTGGAATTCGCTCCGCGATCCTCACAAATGCTGCGGGTGCCATCAATCTCGACTTCAATCAGGGCGCGCTGGTGGTGATTCGCGATCACATGGATCTGCAGGGTTCCAATCCGCTCATAGGGCCGAACGATAAGCGCTTCGGGCCGCGCTTTCCGGACATGTCGCAGGCTTACTACAAGCCCTATCGCGAATTCACCCGGATCGAAGCCGAAAAGCTCGGAATTCCGATTCACGAAGGAATTTACGCGGCGCTTTCAGGGCCGAGTTTTGAAACTCCCGCCGAAATTCGCTACTTCAAGACCATTGGCGCTGACATGGTGGGCATGTCCACCGTTCCGGAAGTGATCGTGGCTCGCCATATGGGGCTTAGCGTTCTGGGAATTTCCTGTATCACGAATATGGCGGCGGGAATTCTGGATCAGCCACTCAATCACGAAGAAGTGCTTGAAACCGGAGAGCGTGTGAGGACTCAATTCGTCGCGCTGTTGCGTGCGGTGATTCCGCGGATTGCCGCCGATCTTCAATGAGCGCGCTACTGCGTTGATTTTTCCAAAACGGCGCGGCTTGCGCTGCGTTCTTCGGTGAAAATCTCCACCACTTCTCTCGCCAATGGATAATTCAGCAGTTCCTCGATCGGCACCGAAAGCTTGCGTCGCCAGTTGGGATATTGGACCGTGCTCCCTGGCAAATTCACTGGATCGAGCTCCTTGGTCATATCGTCAAGCTGCACCAGTGCTGCGAAAGAATTGCTGCGCGCCAGATACGCATAGACCAGCGGCACCCATTCCTCCGCTTGCGGATTCACGGTTTTTCGCAGCAACCCCTCTTTTTCCAGGGCGCGTTTCATTTGCGTCTGGTCGCGCTCGCGCAGCTTCGCCTGGAAAGTCACCTCATTGGCGTCTGGATACAGCTTCAGGCGATCTCTTAGCTCAATGTCCAGGCTCAACCACCACGCCGGGACAGTCGGGAGATCGTGATTGGACGCGACGGCAACCGCCAGTTTGGGATAATCCTTCGGCTTGCGGAACGCTCCCGTTTTTGATTCCTGCTCGAAAAACAAGACGCGGTACGAGAGTATATTTGCGCGCGCCATGCGCTCGCGGAAGCCGTCTGGGACCGTTCCTAGATCTTCGCCGATCACCATGCAGCGATTCCGCTGGCTTTCCAGCGCGAGAATCCCGATCAAATCCTCCATGGGATATCGCACGTACGCGCCATTCTGCGGCGGTTGCGACTCCGGAATCCAATACAAGTGTTGCAGCGCCATTACGTGGTCGACGCGTAGCGCTCCCGCATAACGCATATTCGCGCGAATCAGTTCGATAAAACTCGTATAGCACTGTTGCTTGAGCTCGCGCGGATGAAACGGCGGCAAGCCCCAGTCCTGCCCGGCGGGATTGAAAATATCCGGCGGCGCGCCGATGTGCGCGCCCGACACCACCGCCTTCTGGTTGAACCAGGTCTCGGTGCCGGCCGGATCGGCTCCTACTGCCAAGTCGCGATACAATCCGACGGTCATCGTGCTCGCCGCGTCGGAAGCGCGCGACAGCTGCACGTCGGCGAGCCATTGCAACCACGCGGCAAACGCGATCTCCGCGCTATTTTCTTCCATGAACTGCCGCACGGCCGGCGATTCGGGGTCGCGATACTCCTGCGGCCACTTACGCCAGTCGCCCAGCGCCGGATCACGGCTGGCAAACCGTTGCCGCAAGCAAAAAAATGCGCAACTGAGCGCGAGTTTCGCTCCAGACTCCCGGCAGAAATCGTCGAAGAGATTTTTCGCGGTGTTTTCAGACGCCGTCCAATGCTTGAAAAGTATTCGCAACACTTGCAGCTTGAGTTGAGTCGCCCGCGTGTAATTTACGAGTGAAGCAGCGCGGCATTCACGCAATTGCTTCTGAAACTCATCGGATTCCGCGAGCTGCCGCGCCTCTTCGCAGTCCTCGAATCCGGGGACGGAAGTTACATCCACGTAGAGAATGTTCAGCAACAGGCGGCTCGAAGGTGAATAAGGGCTGGCGTGTTCCGGATTATCCGGGAACAGGGCATGAAGCGGATTTACGCCCACGATGTCGGCTCCTGCGGCGGCCCACGATTCAGTCAGGCGGCGCAGGTCCTCAAAGTCGCCGATTCCCCAATTGTTTTGCGATTTCAGCGTGTAGACCTGTGCCGCAATTCCCCAGATCTTCCGGTTCTCCTTCACGGCGTCGGGCAGCCAGCAGCGCTCCGGCGCCACAATCAGCATTGCTTCGCAGGCGCCGGGATCGATTTTCAGGCTGTGATAGCCGCACGGAATATCCTGGCGAAGGGTTAGCTCCCGACGCTCCAACTTCTCGCCCAGGATTTCGCGCGTTTCTACCAAAGGCAGGTCGCGCATCGCGACGCGCTGCGAATTTTCCTTGCCATCTTCGAATCGCAGTCTCCAGGTGATTTCAGCGATCTTCGGCGGCAACGTCACTTGAATACGAATGGCTTCACTGCCTTGAAAAACCACATAGACTCGCGGCAGCGGCCGATGCCAATCCGACTCAATGATCTCTTTCAGCGACGATTCGATTTGCCGGTCGTCTTCCACTCGCACACCCATGGCTGCCAGAAGCGCCCGTTTCGTGTCGGCACTGGTCCGTTGTAATTTCCCGCGAGCATCTTTGAATTGAGCTTCGATTCCGAGAAGTTCGGCGAGCTCATCGAGAGGGGCCGGTTTAGGTTGGGACTTCGTCGTTCTTGCCATGGCGGCTGGGCCTGCGCTCGGGTTCTGGGTGCAACGCTGAGATTAGCGGGAAATCTCAGCCGGCAAAACTATTGTTTTTGGTCCGTCTCGAGATTGAAAAGCAGGAAACAGCGTGGCTTCACCGTGTGCGTCTCTCCCACTCGAAACCTGGGTGACTCCGCCAGATCGGGTTGATGAGTATTGATCAGCAGCGACCAGCCGGCTCCAAACGCCGCTTCCGGCAGAATGAACGGCACATCTTCAAAGTGAGAGTTCATGATCAGCAAGAACGTCCCCGCTTCCCCATTGCGAAGGGGAACGGCCCGCCCGTCCAGAAGCATCCCGAAACAATGCATGCCCGCATTGCTCCAATCCTCTTCTGCTATCTGTACTCCGGCCGGATTGATCCAGGTGACCTCGCGAACTCCCGCTTTACCCTGAAACTCACCGCTTAGAAAGCGTCTATAACGCAGAATCGGATACTTGCATCGCAGCATGGTCAACTTTTGCATGAAGCGAGTTAGCACCTTCCCTTTCTCATCGATGTTCCAATTCAGCCAACTGACTTCATTGTCCTGGCAATACGCATTGTTGTTGCCCTGCTGGGTGCGCGCGAATTCGTCGCCCGCCAGGACCATCGGAGTACCCTGCGAAAGCAGAAGCGTGGCCAGCATATTGCGCATCTGCCGCTGGCGAAGCTCGTTCACTTCAGCATCGTCGGTCGGTCCCTCTACGCCGCAATTCCAGGAGTGGTTGTCGTTGGTTCCGTCTTTGTTGTCCTCGCCGTTCGCCTCGTTGTGTTTGTCGTTATAGCTGACAAGATCGTTCAACGTGAAGCCATCGTGAGCCGTCACGAAATTCACCGAAGCCCACGGCCGCCGTCCGTTGTGATCGAAAACATCCGCCGAAGCGCAAAGCCGCGGCGCTAATGCGCTGGCCGGGGCGCCTGTTTTCCAGAATTCGCGCACTGTATCGCGAAACTTGTCGTTCCATTCCGACCAGCCCGGGGGAAACCCGCCCACCTGGTATCCGCCGGGCCCCAGATCCCACGGCTCGGCGATCAATTTCACCGTGCCCAGCACAGGGTCCTGGCTGCACGCCTTTAAAAAGCCGCTGCGATTGTCGAAGCCATTCGGTTCGCGAGCGAGAATGGTGCCCAGATCGAAGCGGAAGCCGTCCACCTGCATCAACTGCACCCAATAGCGCAGGCTGTCGGTAACCATCTGAATGACCCGCGGGTGCGTGGTGTTGAACGTGTTGCCGGTGCCGGTGTCGTTGATATAGAAGCGCGGCTCCGGAGGAAAGAGCCGGTAATACGTCGCGTTATCGATTCCGCGAAATGAGAGCGTCGGTCCCAGTTCGCTTCCTTCAGCGGTGTGGTTGTAAACGACGTCGAGAATTACCTCGAGACCTGCATCGTGGAATCGCGCCACCATCTCCTTGAACTCGCGCATGCTGTGGCGCTGATCGGCGGCGTACTGCGGGTGAGGAGCAAAGAATCCGATGCTGTTATATCCCCAGTAATTGGTCAGTCCCTTTTCCATCAGATGTTGATCAACCACGAAGTTATGGATCGGCAACAATTCAACGGAAGTTACGCCCAGCGACTTGATGTACTCGATCACCTTTGGCTGCGATAGACCAGCAAACGTTCCTCTTTCGTTTTCAGGAACTGCGGGATGCAGTTTGGTGAAGCCTCGCACGTGCGCTTCGTAAACAATGGTGCGGTCCCAGGGCACTTGGTGATGTGTAGTCTTCTCGATCCACTCGAAGGCGGGGTCGACCACAATGCACTTGGGCATGAACGGAGCGCTGTCTCGCTCGTCAAAGCTCAGGTCTCCTTGTTCTGAACCCACGGTGTAGCCGAACAGCGCCGGATTCCATTTCAATTCGCCGAAGTGCGCGCAGGCGTAAGGATCGAGCAATAGCTTGTTGGGGTTAAAACGGTGACCTTCTTCAGGAGCATATGGGCCGTAAACGCGATAGCCATAAAGCGTTCCGGGGCCGATGTCCGGCACATATCCGTGCCAAACCTCATCGGTGAATTCGGGCAGTTGAATCCGCTGGATCTCCTGCTCGCCCTTTTGATCGAAGAGGCAGACTTCCACTTTGGTCGCGTTGGCTGAGAAAAGAGCGAAGTTCACGCCAGCTCCGTCCCAGGTCGCCCCTCGCGGAAACGGCACACCTTCCCGCACCTCGAGTGGCTTGGTCTGACCTAGAGAGACCGGCTGATCGGTCGAGGTAGGCATGTTTTCATGCGGGTATCAAACCGGCCATACCCGGCAAGCCAAACTATTATCGCCCATGTTTTTGCGGAATACAGATATTACCTGAGGCGTCGCGGCGGTGTGCCTTAGCGTCCCGACCCAACTCCTCATCCCCCGTGGCCAAGGAAGACGAGCGGGTCTTAACTCCGCCAGATTAGATGAACCACCGTTCTGGTATTACTTCGCCAGATAAAAGTAGCCGACGCGGTCGTTGCCGGCCGAACCGAACCAGATGTGTCCTTGCGCATCCACAAACAATTCGCGCACAGTAAGTTCGGAATTGGTGAACGGGTACTCGGTGACTTTTCCCGTCTTGCGGTTTAGCTCGCCGAATGTATCCGTTGATACACCCGCATACCAGGGGTTTTGATCTTTGTCGAGCACGAAGCCGTAAGGTCCTGGATCGGAACCGATCGGATAAGGGCCGTTTTCCCCATCGGGATACGGTCCTGGTTTGGAACCTGGCAAAGCCCACTCCTTGAACTTTTCCGTTTTCGGATCGAATTCGCCGATCTTCCCGGCTTGAAACTCGGCAAACCAGATGTTGCCTTCAGGATCGATGTCGATGCGCCGCGGTCTTGAATCAGGAGTTGGCACCGTCCACTTCGTGACTTTCCCGGTGTTCGCATCGATCTTGCCCAGTTGCCCATCCTTCACATACTGCACGAACCAGCAGTTTCCATCTTTGTCTAACACAATCCCGTATGCTTCCTCCGAGCCGGGGAAATGCGTGAACTTGCCGGTCTCCACATCGAAGCGGCTGATCGTTTTGTGCGAGGTGCCGGGGGAAATCCAAGGTGTCCCGTGTTTGTCGATACGCACCGTGTGCTTGGGAAAATCACCGTCAAAATACTCGGTAATCTGCTGCGTTTTTGGATCCCATTTTCCCAGCGCACGAGCCTGATCTTCGGCGATCCACACCGTGCCATCCGGCGCGGGATAAGCCGAATGCACCTGGGCGGCTTTCTGATACGGCACCGGGAATTCCGTGATCTTACCCGTAGCGGGATCGAGCCGGCCAAGCCGGTTTACGTTGCCAGCCATCGGGATCCAGGCAATGCCATCCTTATCCGGAGTGGCGCTGAACGGCATTTTGTCTCGCCCCGTTTCAAACTCCACGTAGACGATTTTCATCGCATCGTCGCTGTAGTGGTGCACGGTTTCTTTGTAGCCGGGCATGTCCGCAGGCGATTTTGGCAGAACGGAATTGTCGCTGAACAGGCTGGTCAGGTAGTTGATCACGTTTTCGGTGTCTTGGTCGGTGAACCGCGGGCCGCCGATGCCCATGGTGTCACGCATAAACGTGACGATTTGCCGCCATCCCTCTTCATCGCGTGGGCGCGACGCCATCTTGTTCTGAAATTCGTGGCAAACGAAGCAGCGCGACATCAGCTTGGTTTTGCCCGGGGCGTCCGGCCAGAGTTTGGCGGCTTGCGAATAGGACATATCGCTCCACTTCACCACTCCCGCCTGTAGCGCGAAATCGAAATTTTCGTTCTGGCCGGCGGTAAGTGTCACATCCGTCCGCGGATCGGCCTGATAGCCGACCGCGTGAATGCGTACGTCGTACTCGCCAGCCGGAAGCGCGTCGACGTGATACTTCCCGCTCCGATCAGAGAGCACGCTGACGGTAATCTTCGTGGAGGAATTGCGTGCCATCACAAACGCGCCCATGAAGGGGGCGCCGTCAGGCCCTCTCACGGTGCCCTTGATAGACGCTCCGGCGGCAACCGAAGCAGTCAACATGCACAAACTCACGCAAGCCAGAAAATTGCGAATAGGCATCAATGAAAGCCTTCCTTCCGATGGGCCGAAGTATGGTTATTGAATGTTTGACGAACTCCAACGCGAATTCGTTACCGAAGCGGGATTGGATGACCTAAGGGAGCGGAATTCCGGGCGAGGCGACGATTCCGGCTATGCGCAGAATTTCGGCATACTCTTCGTCGGTAAGCGGGCAAATGGTGAGACGCGTGTTCTTCAGAAATTTGATTTTCTTCAGTGTCTTGGCCTGGCGTAGTTCCGCCAACTTGACTTGTCGCGGAAGCCGCTCAATCGCGCGCAGATCGACAACCATCAGCTTGGATTCTTTGTCGTGTGGATCGGGGTATGGAGCGCGGCTTACTTCCGCCAGAGCGTAAATGGCGTGCTCGGGCTTGCCGTGGTAGCACAATGCGCGGTCGCCCTTCTGCACCTGCTTGAGCTGGCGCAGCGCGTCGGGCTTGACTCCGGCGTGGCGCCACATTTCCTTGCCCTTCACGAAGAGGGTATCCCAGTGATAAACGCGGGGGTCCACTGTCAGGAGCCAGCGTCGCTGTTTGGGAGGGGGTGCGGGAGTAGTGGTCATCCGTCGAAGAAAGCGTCCCGCGAACTATACACGAAGTGGCAAATTTTGTTACGAGGTTTTTATAGGTGTGCAAACGTAAGCAAATAGGAGTTTTAGCTGGGCCGGAGCTTAAAGTCGGCTTGGGCCTATTTATGTAGTGCGCCGCTCCACTATTCGTTATCTCTCAACTTTGGACAAGAGCTGAGCGAATTTTTCTTCGCGCTCTTTCTGGTCGAGGCCCTGGTAGATTTCAGCGATCTGGGTGGCGTTCATGGAGCAGAATTTCGGGCCGCACATGGAGCAGAACTTGGCTTCCTTGTAAAAATCGTCGGGAAGCGTTTCGTCATGCATGGCTTGAGCGGTTTCCGGGTCAAGAGACAGCGCGAACTGCTTCTTCCAGTCGAACAGGAAGCGGGCGTAGCTGAGAGCATCGTCGCGATCACGCGCACCGGGACGGTGGCGGGCCACATCGGCAGCGTGGGCGGCGATTTTATAGGCGATCACGCCCTGGCGGACATCATCGGCGTTCGGCAGGCCGAGATGCTCTTTGGGAGTGACGTAGCAAAGCATGGAAGCGCCGTGCCAGCCAATCATGGCGGCGCCGATGGCGCTGGTGATGTGATCGTATCCAGGAGCGATGTCGGTGACGAGAGGGCCGAGCGTGTAGAAGGGAGCTTCGTAGCAAAGCTCGTTCTCTTTTTTGACCTGCAACTCAATCTGGTCCAGTGGAATGTGGCCTGGGCCTTCGATCATCACTTGGACGTCGTATTCCCAGGCTTTTTTGGTCAGCTCGCCCAGAACACGGAGTTCCGCGAATTGCGCCTCGTCGCTGGCATCGGCAAGGCAGCCGGGACGCAGGCCGTCGCCAAGAGAAAAGCTGACGTCATGCTTCTGAAAGATTTTGCAGATGGCGTCAAAATTTTCGTAAAGGAAGTTTTCTTTTTTGTGGAAGCTCATCCACTGGGCCAGGATAGCGCCGCCGCGGCTGACGATGCCGGTGATGCGGTTGCGGACGAGAGGCAGAAACCCGCGAAGGACGCCGGCATGGATGGTCATGTAATCGACGCCCTGCTCGGCTTGTTCTTCGATGACTTCGAGCATGACGTCGATGTTCAAATCTTCCGCGCGGCGCACGCGGGAGATGGCTTCGTAAATGGGCACGGTGCCGATGGGCACGGGCGATGCGGCTATGATGGCTTTGCGAATGGTTGGAATGTCGCCGCCGGTGGAGAGATCCATAACGGTGTCGGAACCGTAGTGAACGGCGCGATGAAGCTTTTCAAGTTCACCGTCGATTTCTGAAGTGGTGGCGGAATTTCCGATGTTGGCGTTGATCTTGCAGTTGAACGCCACGCCGATGCCCATAGGCTCGAGGCTGTGATGATGAATATTGGCGGGGATGATGGCGCGGCCGCGGGCGACTTCGTCGCGGACGGTTTCGGGCGAAATCTTCTCGCGTTTGGCGACATACTCCATTTCTTCGGTGATGACGCCTTTGCGGGCGTAGTGCATCTGCGAGAAGTTTTTGGCTCCGCCGTTTACGGCGGCGATCCGCTTTTCAATCCACGCATCCCTCATGCCCATACGATCCCCCTCAGAATTCGCAAGCCCCCCAGGTGGTGCGGGAGGGCCCTCATTATGGCACCGGGAAGGGCAGGCATCAATTCCAGTCCTCGCCGATGCGAAAAAGAGCAGCCGCCTTAGAAGGGGGCGGTGAACGCCGCGGGCATGCGGAAGGAGTGAAAAATCCGGAGGAGAAATGGCGCGGTGACCTTGATTCTGACTGTCGAGTGAGGTGTACCGACTGTGATTGTTTTCAGGAAGATAGAAGAGGCGCGACCCGGCAGTCACTGTCGACTGAGTGTCGCTGAAGTCTTTTGTTTTTTTCTCCTGGCTTCCCCTGGTTTGACCTTCTCTTTCCCAGTCCAACGCGCAGCTCCGAGAGCGACGGTAGCGAGAGGCGACGCGCATAGCAATAGTCACCGGGTAAGAGGAAGGCCAGAACGGCTAGGACCCGTTTCGCGAAAGGGCCAAGCTCTGACGCAAGGAAAAAGCAGATCCCTCGACACGCTGCGCGATCCGAACGGATCGCGTCTATTCTTCTGCGATCCTAACCGGGACGCGCAAGACGCGGCTCGGGATGACAAGGTCAATGGTGCTGATGGCAAGGCGGGGGTAAGAACGACTAGGAAGCGGCTTGGGCTGACGAAGAGTTGAGCGAAACGACGCGCCGGGACTTGGCTCGATGCAGCCAGTAGCTGCCGACAGTGACGAGAAGCGCGAAGACGAAGAACGAGCCATCTTCAAAAACTTTTCGCGGGCCGACTTGTTCGGCGGTGCCGAAGCAGCCGCAGTTGATAGAGAGACCGAGAGCGTAGGTGCGGATCATCAACGCGAAAAAGCCAGTGAGGACGAGAAGCGTCGCCGTGGTGGAAGCGCGCGGGGCGATGCCGCTGAGCAGCCAAAGGCCGAGGAACAATTCGAACGGCGGCAGGAGATGCGCTACGCGCAGAACCTGGGACGGAGGAAGCATCTGATACGAGTCAACCTGCATGGCAAACATCGACAAAGAAGTTTCGATGGAATTGACCGACCAGGGGACAGGAATCTGCGGCTTCATTTTCGAATAGGAAGCGAAAAGGAAAATGCCGGCGAGAATGAGCCTGCCGATCACCACAAAAACACGCACCCCTTTTTCGCGGGAAGAGGGCGCGGCAACAGCGACAGGAACAGCGGCGATAGCGTTCATGGATTATTGTTTGAGAAGCTGATCGAAAAATTGCTTGAGAACGGTGTAGGAAACAACGCCCTGACCTGCGGGGAATTTCTGCCCCTTATAGTAAATCAGGAAAGTGGGCGTGGCCTGAACGGGAATCTGATTGCCCATAGCGCGATCCTGTTCGATGTAGGCGTCCCAGGGGCAGGAGTGGCTACCGGAGGCCACGGTGGCGTCGCAGCCGGCCATCAAAGCTTTCACACGCCGCATATCGGTGGGAGAAAGCGCGGCGGCCATATACTTTTCGATATTGCCGGACTCCGCCCAATAATTCTGATTGTCGTAAAGAGCGGATTCGGCTTCGGCAAACCTGCCGATGGAAGCCGCGGCGTTGGCCCAGCGAGCGGCTTCGTATCCGTACTTATGCATGGGGAGGGGAAAGTCGCGATGGACGATGTAGACCTTTCCCGCGGCGACCTCGTTATTGATCATCTGCCGCAAGGTCGTCTCGTAAAAAGCGCCGCAGGAGGGGCATTCGTAATCGCCGAAAACTTCCAAGGTAATTGGGGCGTTTTTGGATCCGTAGGTCTTTACCGGCGCGGAAGCATCCACGGATTTCGCTGCGCCGGCGGATTTGGCTGCGCTGGTGGCCTTCGAAGCGGAAGCTGGTTTCGCGGCGTTGTCCGTGCCGCGCGCGAAAGCGGCGACGTCGATCAGGCTCAAAGTCAGGCCCAGCGCGATAACGGCGAGCAAACGGCGCAACCAGCGCGCGCGCGCGGTTTCCTGACCAGAAGAATGCGTGAAATTATCCAATTGCGCCTCCTGCAGAATTAGACGGTTAAAGTGCGGCTATTGTAGCGCAAAAAATTAAACGTGGGAGTCGAAGGTTCGACACCGTACAAAAGGGGAAAAGCAAGAATTGGAGTCCGGAAGGGGGCCGGGAAGTAGGTTGCAGGGTTCGGCGGGCGCACTCAACGAAACATAGTAGGCATGGCCGTATGTAAGGCTATAGTTGTAATGGACTTATACGCATAATTGACAAGACTTGACAATGAGACACTCAATATGTATGATAAGGCAGTTTTAGAGCACTGGGAGTCGGCCCCAAGACCTGAGGGCGGACATTTGGAGGAGCAGAATTCATGAGTAAGATTATTGGTATCGATCTGGGGACAACCAACTCGGTTGTGGCGGTGATGCAGGGCGGCGAACCGGTGGTAATCCCCAACCAGGAAGGCGCGCGCACAACGCCCTCGGTCGTGGCCATCACGAAAAGTGGCGAACGGCTGGTAGGACAAGTGGCCAAGCGGCAAGCAATCACAAACCCAGAAAACACGGTTTATTCCATCAAGCGTTTCATGGGGCGCCATTACGGCGAAGTGCAGGAAGAAGCACAACGCGTGCCGTACAAAGTGGTGAAGGGGCCACACGATGACGCTCGCGTCGAGATTGCGGGCAAGCCGTACAGCCCGCCGGAAATTTCGGCGATGATTCTTCAGAAACTTAAATCAGCCGCGGAGGATTTCCTTGGAGAAAAAGTAACCAAGGCGGTAATTACCGTCCCCGCGTATTTCAACGACAGCCAGCGGCAAGCGACCAAGCAGGCCGGCGAAATTGCCGGGCTGGAAGTATTGCGCATTATCAACGAGCCGACAGCGGCGGCGTTGGCGTACGGGCTGGACAAGAAAAAAGACGAGACGATTGCGGTGTACGACCTGGGCGGCGGAACGTTCGATATTTCCATTCTGGAAGTGGGCGAAGGCGTGGTGGAAGTGAAGTCGACCAATGGCGACACGCACCTGGGCGGCGACGACGTCGACCAGCGCATCGTGGAATGGATGGTCGCGGAATTCAAGCGCGATCAAGGCATTGATGTGAGCAAAGACCGCATGGCCATCCAGCGGCTTAAGGAAGCGGCGGAGAAGGCCAAGATCGAGCTTTCGCAATTGCAGGAGACCGAAATCAACCTGCCGTTCCTGACGGCGGACGCGTCCGGTCCGAAGCACATGCAATTGAAGCTGACGCGGTCGAAGCTTGAGCAGTTGATGGAGGACTTGCTGCAGCGGACGGTGGGCCCGGTAAAGCAGGCGTTGAGCGATGCCGGAATGACGCCGGACAAAATCGACGAAGTGGTGCTGGTTGGCGGTTCGACACGAATTCCGCGCGTGGTGGATATCGTGAAGAGCCTGTTCAACGGGAAAGAGCCGCACAAGGGCGTGAACCCGGATGAAGTGGTGGCGGTTGGCGCAGCCATCCAGGGCGGAGTGCTGGGCGGAGAAGTGAAGGACATCCTGCTGCTGGACGTGACGCCGCTTTCGCTGGGCGTTGAGACACTGGGCGGCGTGATGACCGTGCTGATCCCGCGCAACACAACCATTCCGACGCGCAAGTCGGAGGTTTTTTCGACCGCGGCGGACAACCAGACATCGGTTGAGATTCACGTGCTGCAAGGAGAACGGCCGGTGGCCAGCGGCAACCGATCGCTCGGGAAATTCCACCTGATTGGAATTCCTCCGGCTCCGCGCGGCATGCCGCAAGTGGAGGTGACGTTCGATATCGACGCGAACGGCATCCTGAACGTCTCGGCGAAGGACACCGCGACGAACAAGGAGCAGAAGATCACCATCACGGCTTCCACCGGCTTGAGCAAGGACGAAGCCGAACGCATGAAGAAAGAAGCGGATTCTCATGCGTCCGAGGACAAGGCGCGGCTTTCGGAAGTAGAGGCGCGCAACCGGCTGGACAACCTGGTGTACCAGACAGAAAAGCTGATCAAGGAAAACCGGGAAAAGCTGCCTGAGCCGGAGGTCAAGACGGCCGAGGAAGCGATTGAAGAGGCCCGCCGGGCGTTGAGCGAAGGCGGACTCGACAAGCTGAACGGGGCGGCCGAATCCCTGACGAAGGCTTCGCACCGCATCGCGGAGGAGCTCTACAAGACACAGCAAACCAGCGGGGCGGCGGCATCTGGCGCGCAGCCGGGCGGCGAAGCGGGCAACGGGGCTGCCGGTGGAGCCGGACAAGGCCATGGGCAAGGCGAAGTGGTGGATGCCGAGTTCGTGGACGTGGATGAGTCGAAGAAGCCGAACTAAGTTTCGGCTGGCGGTGAAGACGGGGCCGGCGGAGTCGCAACCGCCGGCCCTGAGCTTCGTTGCGTTCCGTGCCTGAAGCCAAAGATATCGTAGCTAGGAGATCGATGACGACGAGCGGAATCCGGCGGACGAGTCCGCCACAAGCGGTACAAAAGATTCGCGACGGAGTGTTCCTGGTGCAGGTGGGAATTTCCGAAAGCCCCAGCGCGGACTGGCGGCGGCTTTTTTACGACGCGCAGCAGGAAGTTGTGCCGGATTTTCCGCCACGTTCGGTGGAAATTACCGGGACGTTCTTGAGGTTTAAGGCCGATCCCGGGACGGTGGAGCAGAAGATTGGAGTGCTAGACCGCTGGATGGACCGCGCGAGCCAAAAGGAAGCGAGCATGGCGGGGCGCAGCACGGAATTGCAACGGCAGAAAAAAGAAGAGGTAGAGCGGGAAGCACAAGAGATTGCGGAGTGGAATGCGCGGTGGGCGGGGCTGTAGAGAGAGTAGCGAGAGCCGAAGCGAGCTCCTTGGCTACGCGATGCTTCGCTCAGGACTCCGACCCTGGCCGGGTCGTCGGCGCGCTCCGAATGACGACGGTTTAGGATTGGGATGCAGCGTAAATGCGGGGCGAAAGCGGCACACGAAGAGAGATCCCTCGACTCGCTTCGCGATCCTTATCGGATCGTTTTGTTGCGACCCTCGCCGGGTCGCACAAATCGCTCTCTTCGGGATGACAACGTGAAGAGGGCGGTTGGCATGAGCAACACGTAACGCGGTTTTTGGAAATGGCGACGACGACAAAACAAGATTATTACGAACTGCTGGGAGTGCCGCGGAAGGCGCCGGTAAAGGAAATTCGCGGGGCCTACAGGAAACTTGCGCGCAAGTATCATCCCGATCTAAACCCCGGGGATAAATCCGCCGAAGAGAAGTTCAAGCAGATTCAAGAAGCTTACGAAGTTCTTTCCGACGCGAAGAAGCGGCAGATGTACGACCAGTTCGGGTTCAATCAGCCAGGGCCGGGCGGCATGCCGCCGCCGGGTGGTGGAGTGTCGCCCGAGGATATTCATTTCGATTTTGGCGGCTTCGATTTCGGAGGGGGCGCCCCGCAAGGCGGCGGAGCAGCGGGCGGCAGCACGAGTTTCCGCGACCTGTTCAGCCAGTTTTTCCGGGGCGCGAATGCAGCGAGAACGGCGGAAGAGCGCGAGCCGGGAACGGATCTGGAATACCAGATCGAGATCACGTTCGGCGAAGCGATGCACGGCACGGTAAAGAAACTGAGCTTCACGCGGCTGGATGTTTGCAACGTGTGCCACGGAACGGGCGCCATCCCGGGCGACGACAAAACCTGCCCGACGTGCGGAGGCAGCGGACAAGTGACGCAGGTGAGCGGGAAGATGCGCTTTCAAGTGACTTGCTCGCGCTGCGGCGGCAGCGGGAAGCTGCACACCATGTGCCGGAACTGTGGCGGAGAAGGGCGCGTGCAGAAAGTGGAGACGCTGGACGTGCGCATTCCTCCCGGAGCGCATACGGGCTCGCGAGTGCGTGTGGCCGGGCGAGGGAATGCCGGCACGAACGGCGGACCTCCGGGCGATTTGTACATTGTGATGCAGGTGCAGCCGCATCCATTTTTCGAACGGCGTGGCGACGATCTGCACACGGTGGTGCCGATCACGGTTCCAGAAGCGTCGCTGGGCTCGAAAGTGGAAGTGCCGACGATCGACGGGCGCTCGCAAGTGCGCATTCCGCCCGGCACCAACAGCGGAACGAGGCTGCGGCTACGCGAAAAGGGAGCGCCCTCGGTGCGGAATCCGGGAAAACGCGGAGACCAGATCATTGAAGTGCAAGTGGTGGTTCCGAAGCCGGAAGACGAGCGCGTGCGCAACGTGATGAAAGAGCTGAGCAAGCTGGATGGCGAGGATCCGCGACGTGACATTTTCGCGAAGGCATCGCTGTAAATCGGGAAGAGAAAGGGATTTTTGAAAAGGAGACGCCGATGACACCCAAGCCCAGAAGAAGAGCAAAAGCGGGCTACATGATCAGCGCCGTCGCCGAGCTGTATCAGTTGCATCCGCAGACGCTGAGATTGTACGAGCGCGTGGGACTGCTGAAGCCGTCGCGGTCGCAGGGAAACACGCGGCTGTATACGGATGAGGACCTGGAGCGGCTGGAAATTATCCTGAATCTGACGCGCGAGCTGGGCGTGAACCTGGCGGGCATCGAGATTATTCTGAATATGCGCGACAAGATGGCGGAGATGCAGTCGCAGATGGAAGCGTTCATCCAGTTCGTGCGCAGCGAAGTGGCGCATAATTTTCAGGCGCCCGATCCGCGAGCGGCGCGCAACGCGAACGCGATTGTGCGGACGATACCGCGGCATCCGATACGGGTGGAGAAAGTGTCGACCACGCGGTAACGGTGTCGACAGTTCCTGCGGCGGGCGGCTGAGAAAGACGTCCTCTCACAGTAAACATAGCGCAGACCTAACCACTGACCGAAAGCGTTAGCAGGGCAGAACCGGCATTGAGGTCAAACCTCGCGGCGCAGCGGCGATTCCTACCTTTTCCACAATATTCAAAATTTGCAGGTGAGGCAGTGTGCTTGCCGGAATCGTGTGCGCACTTTATGCTTGGCGCATGGCACGAAGCGATTGTCCGATTTGCGAAGGAAGCGGCTGGAAAGTTGTGGAGCGAACTGCGGTGGGCGCGCAGGCGATGGCGGCCAGTGCGGGCGGGAGCGCGGCGCAGCGTGTTTCGGGCAATGATGAGCCGAGAACCGTGTGGGCGGTGCCGTGCGATTGCACGGCGGAGGATCGAGGCGAGCGCAGCTTTGTGCGCGCGCGCCTGCCGGAGCGATACCGGCACTGCGACTTCGACAATTACGAAACGGACACGGGAATTGAAGGCGTTTCGCGCGAGCAGCTTGAGGTTTGGAACAGGAGCCTGGCGTCTGCGAAGCTGATTGTGCGGCGGTTCGCGGAGGAATTCACCACCGAAGGCGAACACGGGCTGCTATTGATGGGGCCGTGCGGAGTGGGGAAGACGCATCTGGGCGTGGCGGCGCTGAAGGAAGTGGTGCGGCGCGGACACAGCGGCGTTTTTTACGACTATCGCGAGCTGCTGAAGCAGATTCAGGACAGCTACAATTCAACGAACCAGACGACGGAAATGGGCGTGCTGGAGCCGGTGTTGAAGACCGGGCTGCTGGTGCTGGATGACGTGGGGTCAAGCAAGCCGTCGCCGTGGGCGCTTGAGACCGTGGGCCACGTGCTGAATACGCGGTACAACGAGAAGCGCGCGACGATACTGACGACGAATTTTTTCGACAGCGATGCGGCTGGCGCGCCGCAGGCGTCGACGAGCGGAAGAGGAACGGGGATGCGCACGCCGATAGCCGAGGATTCGCTGACGGAGCGCGTAGGGAAAAGGATACGGTCGCGGCTGTATGAAATGTGCCGAACCGTGGAGATTGCCGCGCCGGATTATCGCAAAATGGCGCGCGACGCGGGATTTCACGCCTGAAGTTTTTTCCTTCCAAAATCTGGAATAAACGCTCTTTGGGCGCGGTGTCTGTGCCTCAGGGGTTAAAACCCCTGATAAATTGGGCTTTTCCGCCACGGCTCAAGCCTCCCCTGACGGACATCAAAAAAAGCAGATCCCTCGTCGCGAAAACTAACTTTTCGCTTACTCGGGATGACACGTTCGTTTGGTTTCCGCCGATTGAACAGTTTCCTCGCCGGGATGCGAGAAGCGAAGCGAAAAAATAAAGATGGCGGACTGAAGTCCGCCGCTACGATAGGCGGCACGGCTGAACCAGCAGTGAGTTGCCACACAGACTCTGAAGGCATGCCCTGACGGACATCAAAAAAAGCAGATCCCTCGTCGCGAAGAAATCCGCTTCGCTCACTCGGGATGACATTTATGCGCTGGCTGTCGGCGACGCCCAAGAATGCGCAGCGAACTACTCGAAGCGGAGAATTTCGACGGGCAGGACGCGCGAGGCGGAGCGCGCGGGCAGCATGGTGGCGCCAATGCTGATGAGCAGGGCGGCGAGCGCGATCCAGATGGAGTCGAAGGCGTTGGCGTGAAACGGGACGTAGGGGATGGCGTAGACTTCGGGATTCAGCGGGATCAATTGCCAGCGGTTGGCGACGAATGCGAAAACGTAGCCGAGGAGAAGCCCGAGAGCGGTGCCAGCGACGCTGACGACGAGTCCCTGGAGAACGAAAATGTTGCGGATCTGCGCGCGGCGGGCGCCCATGGCCATGAGCACGGCGATGTCGCGGGCGCGGTCGGCGACGGTCATGGTGAGGACGACGAGGATGTTGAGGCCGGCGACGAAGGTGATCAGGCCGATGAAGAGCGCGGTGACCAATTTTTCGAGGCTGAGCGCGCGGAAGAGGGCGCGGTTTTCGTCCATCCAAGTGGTGACGGTGAAACCTTTGCCTGCGGCGTCGAGGACGCGGGAAGCGATGGGGGAGACATCGTCCAATTTGGCGACGCGAATTTCGAGCAGGCTGACGACGTCGCCCACGCCGGCGAGAGATTGGGCCGCGGGGAGATCGACGAAGCCCCAGTTGGCGTCGTAATCATAGAAACCTGAGTCGAAAATTCCGGTGACGCGAAAGCGGCGCGAGCGGGGAACCATGCCGAAAGGCGTGAGATTGCCCTGGGGACTGGTGAGGGTGACGTAATCGCCGGCGGAAATGTCGAAATCGTCGGCGAGCAAACGGCCGACAAGAAGGGCGGGGATGCCGTCAGCATCGGGCGTGAATTTGTTTGAACCGGAGACGATGTGACGGAGAGCTTCGCTAGCGCGAATTTCGATGGCGGGATCGACTCCCTTAAGGACGATGCCGCGGGCGTGACTGCCGGAGGAAAGCAAGACTGTGTTGTATACGGCAGGCTCGACGGATTGGACGCCGGGAACGGAGTCGAGGCGCGACATCAGCGGGCGGTAGTCGGAAATGCCGTGAGAGCCGATGGGCTTGAGATTTATGTGCGCGGTGACGCCGAGAAGACGATCGCGCATGGCCTGACGGAAGCCGGTATTCATGGAAAGAGCCACGACGAGAGTCATCGCTCCCGCGGCGACACCGATGATGGCGAACAGAGTGACGAGTCGAAGAACGGCAGGGCGGTTGGGCGAGCGCAAGTAACGCAGCGCCACCAGCCACTCGAATTTCATTTCGTTTTCCCGTGCGAGCGGCCGGAGTCGTCGTCGTTACCGCCGGAAGCCACGGATGCAGTTGAATCAGACTCAGGCGCTTCGGCGCGCAACAAAGGAAACAGGATTACTTCGCGGATCGCGTGAGAATCGGTGAGGAGCATGACGAGGCGATCGACGCCGATGCCTTCTCCGGCCGTGGGAGGAAGGGCATGGCACAAGGCGCGAATGTAATCCATGTCGACTTCCTTCGGCATTTCATGGCCGCCCTTGGCGACCTGCGCGCGAAACCGGCGTTCCTGGTCGGCGGGATCGTTCAGCTCAGAAAATCCGTTGGCGATTTCCATGCCGGCGATAAAAAGCTCGAAACGTTCGGCGATGGAGGGATCGTCGGCGCGAGCTTTGGATAGTGGCGAGATTTCTATAGGGAAATCATAGATGAAGGTGGGCTGGAACAGATGGCGCTCGGCGATGGCCTCGAAAAGCTCACCGATCAGTTCACCCGAGGAGATGGACTCGTTCGACGAGACGGTATCGGTGCCGTGAGCGCGTGCGAACGAATTGAAGCGCTCGGCGACAGCGCGGGTGCCGACGGCCGAGGACAATTCGCCTATTTGGGGCGCCGGGCCGGCAGCCGAGGGCCAGAATTTGCAGATGGCCTCGCGCATGGAGAGGCGATCAAATTTGCTGAAGTCGATTTCCTGGCCGTTATAGGGAACAACCATTGTTCCGCAGACCGACTCGAGAAGCGTTTGGAATAGTTCCTCGGTCAGATCCATCAAAGCTTTGTAGTCGCTATAGGCCTGATAAAACTCGAGCATGGTGAATTCAGGCTGATGAATGGCATCGATGCCTTCGTTGCGGAAATTACGATTGATTTCGTAAACGCGGTCGAGGCCGCCGACGACCAACCTCTTCAGGTAGAGTTCCGGCGCGATGCGTAGAAAAAGATCCATGTCGAAAGTATTGTGATGCGTTACGAAAGGCCGCGCGGTGGCGCCTCCCAAAATGGGATGCATCATGGGGGTTTCCACTTCGATATAGGCCCGCTGATCGAAGAAACGGCGTAGCTCCCGGACTATTTTGGCACGGCGGACAAAAATGTCGCGGGCGCGCTCATTAACTATCAAGTCAAGATAGCGGCGACGGAAACGCTGCTCGACATCGGCCAGGCCGTGCCACTTCTCCGGCAGGGGCAAAAGCGCCTTGCTGAGCAGCTCGATGTGCTGAACCTGAATGGTCAGCTCATTGGTTTTGGTGCGAAATAGCCGGCCGGTAAGACCGACAAAATCGCCTAAATCGAGAAGCTGGAACAACTTGAAGGTATTCTCGCCGACAATATCCAATTTGACATAGAACTGGAGGCGCTTGCCGTCCCCCAGAATGTGTCCAAACGCGGCCTTCCCGTGTGGCCGAAGAGCCACAATCCTACCGGCTACTCGGACCTCAATTGGTTCAAGCGAAAGCTGTTCAGCAGAGCGGTCCGCAAAGAGGTCGACGATCTGTCTAGGTGTATGAGTGGAGTCAAACCGCCGGGGATACGGTGAATACCCTAGAGATTCGATTTCGGCAAGCTTCTTGAGACGCTGTTCAAACTGGTCAATTGGCTCGAAAAGCAACAGAGTAAGTCCTTTGGGGGGCGTTTAGACCGCCCGGGAGGCTTAAGGCAGTATAGCGAGAGATTTCTGAAACCGTCAAACGAGAGGGCGCGTCCTAGAGCCAGGCTCCTAAGTTGATATAATATTTTTGAATAGGGGGCAGGTGGTGTTTCCTAGGCGCATCCAGCAGCCCGAGTCGAACTATCTTCGGCGTAGTGTAGCCGACGATTGGATCCGGGCCCTTCCGCGAGAGAAGAATCAGATTTTTGAGACCATTGTGGGAACGTGGGAGTCTTCCTTCGCGATGACGAGCGTTGCTTTGAACGACGCGCTATCCCTGCGCGCTGGCGGAGAATTGGTTTGCGCTCAGGAACATGTTTCGGTGGCTGCGACGCTTCTCAACAGACTTTCGCGGTCGCTGGTCGGGTTCTGTGAATCGCTGGCGATCCGGGGACGGCATATCCGGATAGTGCCGCTGGTGGAGCCCCTGAGGGGACGGTTTTTTCGCGGAAACACTGGGCAGGCAGCCGCGGCCTGGAACGCGCTTCTCCATCACTTAGCGTTCGGCGATAGACAGCGTTTTGTACAGAAGCTGAAGATCCTCTCAGGGACCGTGGAGCAACTTGAGCAGGAGTTCGACAAAGCGGCAAAGACTATCGCGGAAGCGAGCGCGCCAGCGCAGTGTTGGATTGCGCTCGATCACGTGCACTATGACTTCAACACGTGTTTGCGGGAAACAGAGGTAGTTTTTAAATCATTCCTGCGAGCTCTCCCCGCCGAGCAACTGGATTCATTCGCCGGTGAAATTCAAAACCCGCGTTATCGCGCCTGGATGAGGCTGGGGCTGGGGTTTTCAAAGGCTTCGGTCTGAGCTATTCCTGAGTAACAAATAGCTTCAGCGACCAGGCGAAGACGGTTGCCAGTAGTAAAAATCCAGCCATAGCGAAAAGCCCCGCTGAAAAGGAACCCGTTCTGTCCTTCAGCCAACCCATTACGTAGGGACCTACAAATCCCCCGATGGTTCCCACGGAATTGATAAACGCCAGGCCGCCAGCCGCGGCCATGCCGGTTAGAAAGCGGGTGGGGATGGTCCAAAAAATGGCGCGTGCGGCGGTGATGCCGAGAAGTGCGAGAGAAACCCAGGCAAGCGAAACCCAGAAATTCTTGAAGTAGATGGCCAGCAGTAAGCCGAGTGTGGATGTAAGGCAGGCGAAGGCAAGGTTTCCGATTTTCCGGCCGCTCTTGTCCACACGCGCCGCCCAGACAATCATTCCCACCGACGCCAGTACGTAGCAGGCGGCAGTGACGAAGCCAATGCGCAGGTTGGAGAGATGCGCGGTTTGAATGATCTGTGGCAGCCAGATGACGGCGCCGTAGGCCCCGACGGTAAAGCCGAACTGCACAACGGCAAGAATCAGAACGCGAACGTCTTTCAATGCGGGCCACAACCGCTGCATCTCTTTTTCGCGGCGTTCGGCGGAGATACGCTCGCGGATAATTTTTTGTTCGTCTTTGGTGAGCCAGGCGGCGTCTTCCGGGCGATCGGAAAGAATCCACAACATGGCAATCCCGAGAAGAACGGTTGGGAGGCCTTCCATAATGAAAAGCCATTTCCATCCGGCCAGACCGGCAATGCCGTTCATACCCAAAAGGAACCCTGAGATGGGTCCTCCGATGACAGAGGTAGCGGGGATGGCGACCAGAAACCAGGCCAATATTCGCGCGCGGTATTCGGCGGGAAACCAGGTGGCCAGGTAGAAAGTGATGCCCGGAAAGAAGCCCGCTTCGGCGATTCCGAGAAGGAACCGGAGCCAATACCAGCTTTTGACGCCGGTAACGAAAATGGTGGCCGCGGAAATGAGTCCCCAGGTAATCATGATGCGAGAAATCCATATGCGCGCACCGAAGCGGTAGAGTGCTACGTTGCTGGGGACTTCGAAAAAGCAATATCCGAGAAATAAGATTCCGGCACCCGCGCCGAATTGAGTGGCAGTGAGGCCAATCTGCCGATTCATGGTGAGCGCGGCGAAACCGACATTGTTGCGGTCCAGATAGTTCAGAAAATAGCTGAGGGTAAGAATGGGGGTGAGGCGCCAGGCAACTTTGTTGAAGGCACTGCGCTCGAGTTCAGAGACGATGTCCATTTCAGAGTAGTCCGGCTAGCTGGCCGAAAAACCATACAGCCGTTGTGGATTTTCAACCAGGATGCGGCGAGCCAGCGAAGCGTCCGGAAGGGCTCGAACAAAGTCCTGGAACAGGCGCGAATAGCTGATTTTTCGATAGGGGGCGATTTCGTCGCGGCTTCTTTGATCCGCATCAAGCGGCGTGTGCGGCCAGTCGCTGCCCCAGATGCAGCGATCGGGAGCCGCCTGCAACAGCGCGGCGAGCCAATCCGCGGGCGGGTTCGTGGCCAGTGGATCAGAAAGAACGCGATACGGAGCGCTGAGTTTGACCCATACGTGGGGCAGGGCAACGAGTTCGAGCAATTGCCGCGCTTCGTAGCTATGGGGCAACGCGGCGCCAGGCAAAACGTAGTGATCCAGGACAACGGGAAAGCGCGAATCGGCAATTATTTTGTACGCGTTCAGAAGAACCGATAGGGGCGCGATGATTTCAACGTGCCATCTCTTTGATGGCATGTTGTTCATGGCGGATTGCACCAGGTCGCAAATGCGCTCCGGGGCAAACAGCAAGCTCTTGCTGTAGAGATTCACGCGCAAGCCGCGGACGCCGCGAATTTCGTACTCTTCAAGCAACTGCGGCATCGCGTTTTTCAGATCATTGTTCAGATCAGCAGCGACAACGCCGCGACCGTTTGGGCCAAGCTTGGCGAGCGCCGCGAGCAAGCAGGAATTGTCGGCGCCGTAAAAACTAGCCTGAACGATTACAAACCGCGAAACGCCTTCGGGCGCCCCAAGAGCTTGCAGTGTGTCAAGGGACGCTTCAGCGGCGGTGTAGGATCGCGTGGCGCTTTGAGGACAGGCGGCCAGCGGGCCGACCACGTGGACGTGGCAGTCGCAAGCGCCGGCGAGCAAGATGTCAACCGGCATGGCGACCGATTTCTCCCGACAGCGCTTTGGTGAAGGCGCGAGTGCCCAGCGGGCCGCCAAGATCGGGAGTGCGCTGGGATGGGTCCTGCAGAACCGAGTCGACGGCCGATTCAATCATTTTGGCAGCGGATGCGAATTTCGGGTGCTGATGTTTGCGAGCGAGCCAATCAAGAAGCATGGCCGCGGAGAGAATCAAGGAAGTGGGATTGGCTTTGTCCTGGCCGGCGATATCCGGCGCGGAGCCGTGCTGCGCCTGGGCCATCGCGTGCGATTCGCCGGCGTTGAGCGATCCGGCCAAGCCAAGGCTGCCGGAAAGCTCGGCAGCTTCATCGGAAAGGATGTCCCCGAACATGTTGGTGGTGACGACCACATCGAAGCGGGCCGCGTCACGAACGAGAAGGGCGGCCATGGAATCGACGAGCTGCTCGTCGTAGGAGACGCCCGGATAATTTTTGGCCACGGCGCGCACCTCGCGCAGAAAGAGGGCATCGGAAACCTTCATGACGTTGGCTTTGTGAACCGCGGTAACTTTCTTGCGACGACTCGATGCCAATTGGAAAGCGGAAACGGCGATTCGCCGGGAGCTCTCCGCAGTGATTTTGCGAACGGCCAGGGCCATATTGGGGGTGGGCATAAATTCACCGACGCCCCAATACATGTTGCGATCGGCATAGAAACCTTCGGTATTTTCGCGAACAATTACGAGGTCCATGGCTGTTCGGCCCCAATGAGGCAAGGCATCGCGGGTCTTGCTGGGGCGAATGTTGGCATAGAGGTCGAGCGTGATACGCAATTCCCCGGAGACGTTGATACCGCCCTCGGAGCGAGGCGGATAGGTAGCATGAGAAACGGGGCCGAGAATGATGCCATCGGCGGCGCGGCAGGCGTCGGCGACGGCGGCGGGAAACGTAGTGGCGTCTTTCTTGAGACGCGAGAGGCCAATTTCATGAGTATCGAATGAGAGGCCGAGGGCCAAACGGTTGTTCAGGAGCTCGAGGACCTCGCAGGTGGCTGTGGAAATCTCAGGGCCGATACCGTCACCAGGTAGAAGAACCAGTCGCATGCTAGGGAGCACCTCAATTGCCGCGCAGAATTTGGCCGGGACATGTTGGAGTGTTCGGCGGATGCTGTAAAGTACAAAAATTGGAGAAAGGACTTAGCGAAGCAAGTCCAGAGGGGCGCGGTGTTGCCGACTGGACGGAAGGCTGACTTAGCCCCAGAATAGAAGGGCTTTTACTGCACCATTTTTTATGCGACCAGAAAATTTCGAAAGCCGAGGCTTGGGCGGGCCTATTGCCAAGCTGGTTATCTATAAAGAACCCGGAAGTGCAACTTCCGGGCCAGCTGACGCATCGCAGTTACGAATGCGTCCTAACGGGTAGCGTGGCCCGCGTGAGACGAACCGAACCCGGCGAGATGCCGGAGGCGGAAGCGATCCGACTTGCACAGCAAGGAGACGCGGCCGCATTCGAACGCCTGTACCGCTTGCACAGCCGGCGGGTCTATTCGTTGTGTCTGCGGATGGTGAGCAACGTCGCCGAGGCGGAAGACTTAACGCAGGAAGCGTTTCTGCAGCTCTTCCGAAAGATCGCGACGTTTCGCGGCGAGTCGGCGTTCTCGACCTGGCTGCACCGGCTGGCCGTGAACGTGGTGCTGATGAAGTTGCGGAAGAAGTCGGGCAACGAGATGTCTTTGGAGCAGGTAACGGAGCCGGACGAAGATGCGGGTGGGCCGCGACGGGATTTCGGGGGGCCGGACTTAACCCTGGCGGGTTCGATCGACCGGGTCAATTTGCAGAGAGCGGTGGAGCAGTTGCCCCCGGGATACAAAACGGTGTTCGTGCTGCACGACGTGCAGGGATACGAACACAATGAAATCGCGGAAATCATGGGTTGCTCGATCGGAAATTCGAAGTCGCAGCTTCACAAAGCGCGGGTAAGGCTTCGAGAGCTGCTTCACGAAGCGGTTCGGTCCAAAGCACGGGAAGAACGCAAGGCGGCGGGAACGGCATCGGGTTCGAGTGGCGAGGATTAATATGAGCACGATGGGATGCAGTGAGTTCATGGAGCAGTTGGAACAATGGATGGAAGGTGAGAGGCACGGTAGCGCGCGAGCGCATGTGCAGAGTTGCGCATCGTGTAGCAGCTTTGTGGCGGACCTGGACGCGATTCAGGCGGCCGCGCCAACGCTTTCGATTGCGGACCCTGAGCCGCCTGCGAGAGTTTGGGCGGTCTTGCGAAGCCAACTGGTGGATGAAGGCCTGATTCGCGAGCAGGCTGCAACAGAGTGGCAGCGGGAACGATCCTGGTTCGCTGGGCTTTTCACGCACGTGCCACGTCCGGCGCTTGCTGGCGCTTATCTTACGCTGCTGGTGCTTTTGGCTTTCGGTTTGAGTGGACCGGTGATGCAGCAAGCCCGGCCGGCCCCGACCTTCGCGCTGGCGGCGGAACTGGATCATGCGGAGCAGACAACCGTTTCGTCATTCGACAGTTCTAAATCCCCGGTGTCCACCGACCTGCACGAGAATCTTGAGATCGTTGACCACTACATCGCTTTGTGCGAGAAAAGCGTGCAAGAAGAGCCGGAAAACGAAGAGGCGAGAGAGTATCTTTATCGAGCTTACCAGCAGAAGGCCGATCTGCTGAGCATGATCACCGAACGCGGAGACTTCAACCAATGAAAATGCAGCCGATGCGCGACCTGTCCTCGCACCGCAAAGAATTTTCTCACGGCCCAGGACTGCGAATCTGTAAGAACGGCAGCAGGCGGCGAAAGACGGCCCGGAAAGCGGCTGCGCTGGTGATCCCGGCCCTTCTGCTGTGCGGCGGGGCGCTGGCGGATCATGTTGAAAAACATTTCAAGGTCGACGCGCACCCGGTGATTACGCTGCACAATCCGAATGGAACGGTAACGGTAAAGGCCTGGAGCAAGTCCGAAGTGATGGTGGTGGCCACGCCGGCGAGCGATCAAGTGGAAGTGGATGCGGCGCAGACGGGAAATCGCGTGGATATCATGACGCACCCGGTGTCGGGAAACACGTCTCCCGAGGGGCTGAAGGCTGATTTCGAGATTCGCGTCCCGGAAGATGCGGAACTGCAGATTCATGACGATTCGGGCGCGGTGAACGTCAACAGCGTGCTGGGCGACATGAACGTGGAGACCGTTGGCGCGGGCGTGGATCTGGCAGACGCCGCGGGATACTTGACGGTGAAGACCATCGACGGCCCGTTTCAGTGCGAGCGTTGCGCGGGGCGGATTGAAGTATCGTCGATCAGCGGAAATTTCCGGCTGACGGATTTGCGCAGCTACCAGGTGCGGGCGCAGACTTCCAAGGGAAACATTTTGTTCAGCGGCGAATTTTTGCCCAACGGCATGTACGAATTGAAGAATTATAGCGGGGTGATCGAAGTGCGATTTTCGCCCGGCGATTCTTTCGATCTGAGCGCGACTTCGTTGAAGGGGAAAGTGAACAACGAAGCGAAATTGGCGCCACCGAGCCATCAACAACATTTTTATTCGAAATTCAACAACAGCCTCTTTGGTTCGTTCAACTCGGGCCGGGCGAAGGTCGAGCTTTCTTCGTTCGATGGTACAATCAACATCCTGAAGCGCAATTAGGGCTTGATTTGTTGTGCTTTTAGCACAGTTGCGCTTCACACCTGATGATCAGCGAAAATCGTCCGCGAAAACTGATTTGCCTGACGGGATTCATGGGCAGCGGGAAATCAACCGCGGCCGGGCTGCTGGCGCGTCAACTGGGCTGGCAGCATGTCGATCTCGATAAGCGCATCACGGACGCAACCAGCCTTGGCATCCCTGAAATTTTTTCACGTATGGGCGAGCCGGAGTTCCGGCGCATCGAGCACGAGCAATTGCGGCGGGTGGTGGGCGAGTCGGTCGAATCGCAGAAGCCGCGCGTGGTGTCGCTGGGCGGTGGAACGATCTCGCAGCCGGTGAACCTGGCGATGCTGCGCGAAACGGGTGCAGTGCTGATCTGGCTGCAATGCCCGATTGAGGAGCTTTTGTTGCGGTGCGCGACGGTGACGGACCGGCCGCTGTTTCGCGACGAAACGAGCTTCCGGATGCTGTATCAGCAGCGGCTGCCGGCGTATGAATCGGCGGATTATCGCGTCGATAGCAGCGGCGAGCCGGCACGAGTGGTGGAACAGATTCTGGCGCTGGGAATTTTTCCGCGGGTGGTCGCGTGAAGCGGCGCGGAAGCAGGTATTTAATTGCGGTTGTTACGGCGGCTGCGACCATTGCGGCAGTTGTCGCGATTGTCGCGAGTGCAGCGCTGCCTGCAGCGAATCGCGCGGAAAGATTGCTTCCCGGGGCGCGCCCTGCTCCGGTGACACTCGCGGCCGACAAGGGAAGATTTCGGATCATGAGCGGCGGGCAGCAAGTCGGCAAAGAAGAATTTGAAATTGCGCCGAATGGGAGGGATTGGGTGGCGCGCGGCACGGCAGAAGTGAAGACTTCCGATGGGACGTCGCGAGTCAGCGGCACGCTTGAAATGCGCAATGACGGGAGTCCAGTGCATTACGACTGGTCCACGGAGGGAACGAAGAAAGCGGCGGCGGCCATCAATTTTAATGGCGCTACGGCCATGATTGACCTGCGCGTGGACGGCGCGCGGCCCTTTACGCAGCAGTTCACGTTCAGCTCACAGCCAATCGTGGTGTTGGATAACAATCTTTATCACCAGTATGCGGTGCTGGCACGACTGTATGACTGGAACAAGAAAGGGGCGCAAACATTTTCGGTTCTGGTGCCGCAGGAGATGACGCCGGGAAGTGTAACCGTCGAATTCCTTGGGGCGAAGGATGTCGAAGGGAAGAAGTTGGACGAGTTGCAGGTGAAGACCGAAGACCTCGAACTCGATTTGTATCTGGAAAGTCAGCGTCTGATTCGCATTGACGCGCCTAACGCCAACGCAGAAATCATCCGCGAATAGCTTTTCATACCTTGGAAACGATCCAAGCTGTGCACCCGCAGTCAGTTTCCACGACCAGGCTCACTTTATTTTATGGCGCAGCGATTTTCGCCAGCGCTTTTCTGCTCTTTCAAGTCGAGCCGCTGATTACGAAAATGATTTTGCCGCGGTTTGGAGGAGTGGCCGCGGTATGGACGGTTTGTCTGGTGTTTTTTCAGGTGGTGCTACTCGCCGGATATTTTTACGCGCACGTGTTGAATACGAGATTCGCGCCGCGCAGGCAGGCCTGGATTCATGCCGGGGTTGTGGGAGTTAGTTTGCTGGCGCTGCCGATTCTGCCGAAAAACTCTTGGAAACCGAGCGGGCCGAATGCGCCGGCCTGGCACATCCTCCTTCTACTGACCGTCACCGTTGGCCTTCCGTACTTTGTTTTGTCTTCCACGAGCCCGCTGTTGCAGACGTGGTGTGCGCGTACAAAGCCTGAAGTCCCGCCCTATCGGTTTTATGCGCTGTCGAACGCTGGATCGATGCTGGCGCTGCTTAGCTATCCAGTATTGGTTGAGCCGTTCGTTGCGGGGACGCATCAGGCAATCGGCTGGTCGGTTGCGTTCGGACTGGTGGGTCTATTTGGCGCGGGCTTAATAGTTCTGGTTGATCGGAGGAGCGAGAGCGATGGTTCACTCATAGGGCCCGAGGTTGCCACGTCAAGTCCGTCGGCGGCGACAAAAATCATTTGGGTGGCACTGGCGGCTTGCGGATCGGCGCTGCTACTTGCGGTTACAAATCATATTTCGCAAAACATCGCGTCAGTGCCGTTCTTGTGGATCATCCCGCTGAGCTTGTACCTTCTGAGTTTCATTCTGTGCTTCGACACGACTGCATGGTACCGGCGTGATTTTTTTCTGCGTTTGCTGGGGGTAGCGCTAGGGGCGATGGCCTATGCTCTGGAGCCGTCGTTTGTAGTGCTTCCGATGAAGGTGCTGATTCCGGTTTACTGCGCCGGGTTGTGGGTCTGCTGCATGTTTTGCCACGGAGAGCTGGCGCGACTGAAACCGGATTCGCAGCATTTGACCACGTTCTACCTGCTGATTGCGCTTGGAGGCGCCTTAGGCGCGATTTTCGTTGCGCTGCTGGCGCCCGTTATTTTTTCGGCTTACTACGAGTTGCCGTGCGCGTTAGGGGTGTGTGCGGTGCTGGTGCTCGTGGCGCAATTTCGCGATCCGAGCCGCCCGTTTCAAGGAAACCGCTGGGCGCCAGCGAGATTTATATTAGCCGGCTTGGTGATAGCACTTCTGGCGAGTCTTTTTGTGGGCGTACGAGACACAAATAAAGTGGCGACGCTATCGGTGCGGAATTTTTATGGCGTGCTTCAAGTGATCGATTACAGCGGTGCTGAGCAAAACGACCTGTCGCGCGGACAAAGTTCCGGCCCACCGCCAACTTCGCGGCCCAGAACGTCTGAAACACGACAGACGCATATGCCCATGTACTTGAGCCCCTACCAAACCTCCCACCGGCGATTGGTAAACGGGACGATCAGCCACGGCTTGCAATTTCTTTCACCCGGGCTGCGGGACAGGCCGACGTCTTATTACGGAGAGAAGTCTGGCGTAGGCATTGCGCTCCACGCCATCCAGAAACGCGCCGCTGTGCGGGTAGGAATTGTGGGGCTCGGAGCCGGAACGATCGCTGCATATGGGCGGGCAGGCGATCGATATACATTTTATGAGATCAATCCGCTCGACGTGCAAATCGCCGAACAGGAGTTCAGTTTTCTGCGTGACTCGAAGGCTAACGTCAACATCGTTCCTGGGGATGCGCGGCTTTCGCTGGAGAGCGAGCCGGCACAAAATTATGACGTGCTGGCCATCGACGCGTTTTCGAGCGACTCGATTCCCGTCCACTTGCTCACGCGAGAGGCGTTCGCTCTTTATTTCCGGCAGCTCAAGGCAGATGGCGTGCTGGCTCTGCATATTTCGAACCAGTACCTGAATTTACAGCCGGTGGTGGAAGCCGCGGCGGCGGACGCGGGTAAGGAAGCCATTTTGATCAACAATGACGACAACCAACGAGAGGGAATTTACGCGGCTTCGTGGATACTGCTCGGGAGTCCCGCTGGGTTCTTTGGGCAACAGGAGATGGAAGCAGCGGGCGGCATTCTTCTACCCTTAGGCCGTCAGCGGCTTTGGACGGACGACTACAGCAGCGTCCTGAAAATACTAAAGTAGGGCCGGTTGCGGGAACTACGTACGTATGTTTGCGCTTCGTACACCGAGCGAGGGCGCATTTTCTCGCTGCCGGAAAGGCGAGGCTATACTTTGCAGTTGGGTAAACCATGCAAGGCGTAATCGAGCAATTTGTAAAATACTTGCGATACGAGCGAAACGCCTCGCCCTATACGCTCACGAAATATCGCTGTGACGTGGAGCAGTTTCGCGATTTTGTAACTCCGCCGGGTGAGAAAGCGCTGCCGCTGGCGGAGGTGGATCATCAGATCATTCGCGAGTTCGTGAGCTCTCTTTACGACCGGAAGTTAGAGAAGGCGTCCGTGGCGCGGAAGCTTGCCGCGCTGCGCACGTTTTTCAAGTATTGCGTTCGCGAGCGAATCACGGCTCAAAATCCGGCGAAGCTTGTAAGCACGCCGAAGCTGCCCAAAAGAGTGCCGCGGGTGCTGAGCGCCGACCAGATCGGCGGGTTTCTAGACAAAATTGCCCAGGGCGTTCCGACTGGGAAGCGAAATTCCAAACGCAAGCACAACGCGAAAGCGAAACTTGGCGAGCAGTTCATGTTGAAGCGCGACCTTGCCATTCTCGAGCTACTCTACGCTTCAGGGTTGCGCGTGAGCGAACTGGTCGGACTCGGCGTAGGGGATCTCGATCGTGCCGGACAGATGCTGCGCGTGCTGGGCAAAGGACGCAAAGAACGGGTGGTGCCGTACGGAACGAAGGCGCACGAAGCCCTCGATGCTTACTGGCCGCTGCGCGACGAGATTCTGGCGCGGCCGACCATAGCGGTCAATGTTGAAGCGGTGTTTGTGAACGGGCAGGGCGGCCGGCTGACCACGTCATCGGTGCGGGTGCTGGTGAAGAAATATGCCAAGCTTTGCAATATCGATTGGAGTTTGCATCCGCACTCGTTGCGACATGCATTCGCCACCCATCTCCTAGCCGATGGAGCAGACCTTCGAGCGATCCAGGATTTGCTAGGGCACGTTTCGCTTTCCACGACCCAGAGGTACACGCAAGCGACCATCGGACAGCTCATGTCCGTTTATGACAAGGCACACCCACACGCCTGAGGCGTGCTTACCGGCTGATTGAAGTTCTAAACGTTGAAAGTGAGCCAAGTTCCGGGGGAAGGGACATTCTGCACGTGGGCAGCAGAATGAAGGGAACGTCAGGGTACATCGTCCTATGTCTGCCGGGACCCGGAGGCTGCTATTCAACGAAGAATCTAGTGGACAGCGGGGCGGAAATATGGCAGTATTGCCCTGCGTTTGTTGCTCTTGTAAAACCTTTGGAATTTGAAGGGGCTGCAAGTTCCACACTTGCGGCCTTTTTTTGTGGCTAGAGGCAGTGGAAAAGTAGCGCAAATAGCTTAAAAAGAAGAGAGAAACACAGTTGAGAGAACAAGGAACAGTAAAGTGGTTCAATGCCAGCAAGGGATTTGGATTCATCCAGCGCCAGTCGGGCGAGGACGTTTTCGTCCACTTTTCCGCGATTCAGTCGGATGGTTATAAGTCGCTGAACGACGGGCAAGCGGTTGAGTTCGAAGTCACCAAGGGCCCCAAGGGCCTGCAGGCAGCGAACGTTTCCGCCCTCTAGTCTGGTTGAAAAACCTGATGGAAACAAAGCGAGCCCGCCGAAAGGCGGGCTCGTTTTTTTTTGTGCGTGGTTTTCTGCAAGACCCGCGCGTAATTCCTCATTGCATTTAGTGAGAGAGCGCCTCGACAGCGAAATCGGGCAACCCTGGTCGCCGAGTGTCCTGAGCGATCCCGCGATTGACGATCGACAGATAACTAGTGGTGGCAGGTAAGGGGCTGCAACCCTCAAGGGAGTAGCCATCAAAGTTGTCATCTTTCAGGAACAGGATTGCGGAGTCTCCTTCATGGTACGAAGCTTTTGACCCAGGAAATTCAAACATCCACAAAGTCGATGGAAGAAATTCACCGGAGGGCCGCGCGGTTTTCAGTACGTTTTGAAGGGCAAGTGGTCTTTCAAATAAATGCAATTCAGGCTTGTACCCACGGGCTGGCCTGCGCGGCCCAACTTTCACGACCACGACATGGCGCGCGTCCCGTGCCCACTGTAGGAGTGCCAGCGGATCGGGATCTTCGCACCCAATATTCTGGTCGCTTGGATCGGGTAAGGACGACCACGAAGCGACCTGCTTGAGTGCGGGTGGCATGATGTCTTTCTTATTCGTACATAGTTTGCCGCTCGTCAAACATGAAAAATCTAAAGCCATGAGACGATGGACGTCAGCAGGATTCGTGAACGGTGTGAAGTCAAACCGCACCTCGTCCTGCTGGTTTGTAGGCCACCATATTGCGTATTCGGGATGAACTCTCCAATTCCTTCCGCGCCTTAGCAGCTCCGTCCTGGCGACGCTTGTGGCTTCGCCAGATACGATTCTAAAGAATAGCTTGCCATCGTCGTACCAATCGCGAATTTCCATTCCGAATGAAATCGTTTCTCCCCAAACGCGGCCGTTGAGCACAATGACGCGCGCGTTGATTGCGGTCGGGGGCTCACCGATAAAAGACGCCGAACCGAAAACTCGCGGATGTAGGTATAGAAACTGGTTTAAAGGAGTATCGATTTTGCTGAGCGATATGGTGAATGCGCAATGAAGCGCGGTGCAGGAATCGTCGAATTTGCCCCAACGCCGCCATCGACGGAATAACGGCTGTACATCCTGGAATGTGGTTTCTCGAAGATTGATCGTCAGCATGTCGCGCAGGAGCAACTCTGCGCCGCGTCGAAGCGTATGCCTGCGGATACGAGCGGTGGCGAACGTGACAGAAGCAATCACGAACAGGGTCAACAGAGTTAATAGAATAATCCGTAGCAAAGTGCGAAGACGCATACGGGTTTTGACACCAGCCAATACGAAAGGTTTCCTGCAACGAAACGGTTGATCCCTATAAGGCAATGAACGCCGCAGCGCAAGCGAAGAGAGATTCCTCGTCGCGGTTTCGCGACCGGGGGCCGCGAAACACGCTCGCTCGGAATGACAAGGAAAAGGCAACGGCAACGGCTGGCGGGCTGAAGCCCGCCAATGCGAATGGCGCTACGTTTCGGACGACGAGCCGGTGGCTCGTCGAGGTTGCGACGATTCGTGTGCGAGGCGCGCAGGCATTGCGCCAAGACGAAGGGCGCAAAGCCATGCGGCACCCGACGGGAGAAGCGCAGCCGCAATTGGGGCATGGTGTGGAACGAGGCACGGAGGCTTCGTCGGATCAAAGCCGAGAGCGCAGGACAGAAGAGAGATTCTACGTTTAGAATGACGGCGCAAATCGACGGCAAAAGAAAATGCAGATCCCTCGACTACGCTCGGGATGACAGCGAAAAAGCAACGGCGACGGATTGTGGGCAAAAGCCGGGCGGTACGGACGGCTTTTGCGGAGGCGAACCTCGGTGTGGTCAGTTAGCCGGCAGAGGCGCGTTGCTACGAGGAAAGTTTCAGCCGGCGGAGGCGCGTTGCTCGGGTGGGGCGATGCCGTTGAAGAGAGCGAGTCTTGCGGCGATGACGTTCTTCACCGAGCCGACCACATCCGGAAGAAGCTTATAGGGAACAATTTCGTCCGGGTGCTTCGCGAAAGCAGAATCAAAACCGCGGCGCCAGGCCAGCCGAATTTCGGTGCTAATGTGCACGACGGTAATTCCGGCCGCGATGGCCTTGCGAAAATCGTCATCGGCAGTGCCGGATCAGCCATGCAGCGTGAGGAAAAGTTGAGTCGCGGATTTGATAGCGCGAATCCGGCCGATATCGAGATGTTTGCGGACGGTTCCGGCAACCATGCTCTTAAGCATTCCATGCATGTTGCCGACGGCGGGAGCCAGAGTATCAACTTTGGTTTCCTCGACGAACTGTTTGGCCTGCGCGGGAGTGGAAAGCCCCTTCTGCAGGTCGGGAGCGGCGTCGTGAATTTCGGAGCCGCTGCCGATGTCTCCAATTTCACCTTCCACAAGAATTTCAGGCCGCACGGCCTTCAAGGCCTCGACCGCTGACTTCGTTTGCCGGATGTTTTCCTCAAAGGGCAAGGAGGAAACGTCGAAGACGATCCAGTCGAAGCCGGCACGCGCGGCGTCCATGGCGGCCGGCAGCGAGTGGGTGTGATCGGCATTCAGGAAAATCGGGAAATCGTATTCGTCGCGCAGGCTCTTTACGAGTGCAGCTACCTGGCGGACGCCGATGTATTGGCGTTCTCCTTCGGATACGCCGACGATGACCGGGACTTTCAGTTCTCGGGCGGCGTCAAAGGCCGCTTTCATGGCGACCAGGTCCGAAATATTGAAATGACCGACGGCGACCTTTTGCGTTTCTGCGTTTTGCAGGACTTCTCGCAGGGATTGCATCGTGGACCTCGCTTAGGAGTCGTACCGTTATATAACGGTTATTCATGCCCGATGAACGTAGTAGGCAGATCCCTCGTCGCTGCGCCCCGTCGGGATGACAGCGCAAAAGCAAAGAGAAAAGGAGCCTTCGACAAGGCTGCTTGGCCGAATCCGCGCGCGAACAGAGATTCCTCGTCGCGCTTCGGGCACTGCGTCGCGAACGCGCTCGCTCGGAATGACAAGAAAAAGGCTGTGGCTAGTGGCGAGTGGCTAGAAACGGCAAACGCGGAGGCTTCGACAATCTGCTCGGCGAAATCCGCGCACGAAGAGGGATCCCTCGACTCGCTGAACAACATGCGACCCTCGTCGGGTCGCGAAAACGCTCGCTTCGGGATGACATCGCAAAAAAAAAGCGACAAGCGGGTGGTGCGTAATTAGTGGACGGGGATGGAGGGAGGGGGCTTGGGGCCGGTGTAGCGCAGGATGAAGAGGCCCTGCGCGGTGTCGGAGAGATAGATGTAGCCGCGGGTGTCGACGAGCACGTCGGCGGCGGTGGAGATGAGCTTCGATGTTTCGGGCACGCCGTGGCCGCGCTTGGTGGGATTGGGCGGAATGAAATAGCCGATTTCCTGAGGCTGATAGGCGTTCGAAATGTCGTAGACGCGCAGGCCGGCGTTGAAATAGGTGAGATAGAGAATGTTGTCGGAGTGGTCGACGAAGGGATTGTGGAAGAGCATGTTCACGTTGTGCGAGCCGAAGCTGCCGCCCTTGTGGCAGAAGTCGGCGTAAGGCGCGCCGGGAGGAACGATGGGCGCGGGCAGGAACGAAAGAATTTTAGGCTGCGCGGGGTCGGCGACGTCGATGAGAGAAACCTGGCTGGGACCGTCGCCGCAGTTGGGCTGAAAAGTCTCGGAATTGGTCTCGACAATTTTGCGATTCGGAAACGGGAGCGCGGTGTGGACGGCGAGACCGAGATGGAAGGGCGGATCGAAGGTGAGTTCGCTGACTTCCTTGGGATGCTGGATGTCACTGATATCGAGGATGACGAATTTTTTGCCGTAAGAAAGATAGACGAGATTGCCGATGACCACGGGCGGGCCGTGAAGTCCGGCGCCATGCGGGAACGCAGTGTTGGGCGCGTTGGGATCGGCAAGCTTCTGCTCGGGGAGCCACCAGCGGCTGACTTCGAACGGATGCGCGGGATCGCTGATGTCGGCAATGACGTAGATGTTTCCGGCGAATCCGTTCGCGCCGGCAGCGAGATGCATGTAGCGGCCGCCGTAGTAGCCGTCACGATGCGTGCCAAGGCCGCCGGTTTTGAAATGGCCGAGGAGTTCGGGATGGACGGGATCCTCGACATTCCAGATGAGCACGCCTTCGTCCCAGGGCTTGGAGTGGTCGGTGTCGCCGCCGAACTGCGAGCGCTCGAGAGCGGTGATCATTTTGCCTTCGGCCATGTCGACCTGCACGGTGAAGGTGTTGGCCGGGCCGGGAATCCAGTTGACCACGGTGGGCTTGGCGGGATCGGTAACGTCGAGAATGCTCCAGCCGCGATCGTAGAGGCTGGCGGTGTAGAGATACCAGCGGCCCTTCACTTCCTGGATGGTGAGCTTGAAAGGAATGTGGCCGTTCTCGTCGGTATAGCTGACGAATTCGACGTTCTTGGCGAAGGCGCCCGCGGGCAGGGCGGCGCCGGAGGGCGCTTGCGGCCGCGCGTGAAGAAGGCCCGGAGCGGCGAAAGCAACGGCGAGAAAGGCGATGATCGCAAGGCGGCGCACGGGGAGAGAGTTTAGCGACGAGGACGGCGCAAAAGCAAGACAACACCGGAGAGGCAATAGGGATTCTTCGCTGCGCTCAGAATGACGGCGAAAATCAACAGCAAAGAAAATGCGGAGCCTTCGACAAGATTGCTCGGCGAAATCCGCACACGAAGAGAGGTCCCTCGACTCGCTGGAAGGCGCTCGCTTCGGGATGACACCGTGAAAAAAAAACGCAAACCAAAAGCGCGAGCCGATGGCGCGAAACGTCGCTCGCCCGGAATGACAAAGCAAAGGCAAAATCTGGCGGAGCTATTTGAGGTAGCTGCGGACAATGTCGATTAAGTCCTCGGCCGCTTCCTCGGAGGATTTGTTTTTCCCAGGCATGTGATGGCGAATGTGATCCTCCATCAGCTCGCCCATCAGGCTGTTGATGGCTCCGCGCGCCGCTGAAAGGCGCTGGAGAACATCGCCGCAGGGCGCGTCTTCATTCAGACCGCGCAAAACGGATTCGAGCTGGCCGATGACTTTTTTGGTGCGGTTGATGAGGTCGAGCTGATTGCGCGAGAGATGGGACATTCTTTGTTGACCTACCCTAGGGGGGTATGGTACCCAAACATAAGTTTGCCTGCAACGTTCTGCAGCCCGCGCGTGTATTTTGAGCGCGAAGCGGCTGCGGGGCGCCAACCGAGATACGCGATGTGCAGCGAATCGGCCCGGCAGGTTGAATCAAACTTATTTCCAGGCGCGGCAGATTTGTAACCCGCCTGTAACGTCGGCACCAAATACTAAGCGGCTTTTGGTCATTTGGGGGTTATTGGGCGATCTTTATGTTGTCTGTATAGATGCGGGGCTATTCTCGCTGCGGTAAATATGCACGCGATGCGCTGGGGCAGTTACGCGGAACGCGCTCTTATGTTTTCAGGCGCTATTGGCAAGGAGGATTCATGCGGCGGCGGAGCTGACTGGCCGCGGGGCGTGAGGTTATTTCATGAGCATTAAAATCAAATCTCTAACGAGGGCGAAGCTTTTTGCGATGGCGAGCCTGCTGGTTCCCTTTTTGGTTGGCGGCTGCGGCAGCGCCAGTATGGATCCGAGTGCCGGTGCGCCGCCGCCTTTGAAGGTGGAAAGCGTCGGGCAGCGCGATCTCTACCAAGTAGATCAGCCTGAGAAGTACGCGCTGGCTGCGGCGACCGCATATAGAAGCACTTCCAGCTTGAAGGTGACGGCTTCGGTGACTCCCGACGTTTCGCGGACGGTGCCGGTGATTTCGCTGGCGGCGGGGCGGGTGGTGGAAATCAAAGCGCGGCTGGGCGACACGGTGAAAAAGGGTCAGGTGCTGATGACGGTGCAAAGCGCGGACATTTCCGCAGCGTTCTCGGACTATCAGAAAGCGGTCGCGGACGAAAAGCTGGCGCACACGCAGGCGGATCGCGCGCAACTGCTCTACGACAAAGGCGCCATTTCGCAGAACGATTTTCAGGTGTCGCAGGATGCGGAAACGAAGGCGCAGGTGGACGTGAAGACCACGGCGGAAAAGCTGCGGGTGCTGGGGACTTCGAATCTCGATCAGCCTTCCGCCATTCTGAATATTGTCGCGCCTATCTCGGGAGTGATCACCGACCAGCAAGTTACCAATGCGGCCGGCGTCCAGGGGCTGGGGTCACCGAATCCGTTCACGATTTCCGATCTTTCGCGCGTGTGGGTTATGGCGGACGTGTATGAGAACGATCTTTCCGCGGTGCACCTGGGAGACACCGCGGACATCGAGCTGAACGCGTATCCCGGAAGAATTTTTACTGGGCGCATTGGCAATATATCGCCGGTGCTCGACCCAAACATTCGCACGGCGAAAGTGCGCATCGAGGTGGCGAATCCCGGCGGGATTATGCGCGTGGGAATGTTCGTGACGGCGACATTTCATGGACGCAGCGAGCGGCAGTTTGCATCCGTTCCGGCAACGGCTGTGCTGCACTTGCACGATCGCGATTGGGTGTACGTTCCGGCGGGAAACAAGGTTTTCCGGCGCGTGGAAGTGCAGGCCGGCGACATGCTGCCGAACAACCAGCAGGCGGTGCTATCGGGAATTACGCCGGGGCAGCAGGTGGTGGGCAACGCGCTCGAATTCCAGAATGCGGTGGAACAGTAATGATCGCTGCACTGGTAGATTTCGCGCTAAACAACCGGCTGGTGGTTCTCGGACTGGGCATTCTTCTTTTTATCGGCGGGATTATTTCGTTCAAGCGGCTGCCGGTAGAAGCCTATCCCGATGTGGCCAATACCTGGGTGCAGGTGATCACGCAATGGCCGGGCCGCGCGGCGGAGGAAGTGGAGCAGCAGGTGACGATTCCCGTCGAGATCCAGATGAATGGGATTCCCGCCCTGCTGCATGTGCGCTCGGCGTCGTTGGCCGGACTGTCGGTAGTGAATCTGATTTTCGACGATGATTCGAACAACGACTGGGACCGGCAAAAGGTGCTGGAGCGGCTTTCCATGGTGACGCTGCCACCGGGAGTTTCGGCGCAGATTGGCCCAGACTTCAGTCCGATCGGCTCGGTGTATTGGTACACCGTTGAGAGCAGGAACCCGAATTACGACTTGATGGAGCTGAAGTCGCTGCAGGACTGGACCATCAGCAAATATATGAAGGCGGCGCCGGATGTGGTGGATGACTCTTCGTTCGGCGGCATCACGCGCGAATACCAGATTCGTGTGGACCCGGACAAACTGGTGTCCTACGGGCTGAGCCTCGGACAAGTGGAACAGCAACTTACCAATTCAAACGCCAACGGCGGCGGAAGTTTCATTGAGGCGGGATCGCAACAGATCAATGTGCGGGCCGTGGGATTGGTGTCGACTGCCGCGGACATCGGGCAGACCTTCCTCAGGACGCAGAAAGGCACGCCCATCCGCGTTCGGGACATTGCCACGGTGACGCAAGGGCCAAAGATCCGGCTGGGGCAGATCGGGCGGGCGATTCACCGCTCTGACGGAGTCGTGGAAGACGACAACGACGTGGTGGAAGGCATCGTGTTCATGCGCAAGGGCGCGGACACCGCGGCGACCATGGATGGCATCCACGAGGCGGTGAAAAATCTGAACGAACACATTCTGCCGCGGGGCGTGAAGATCGTGCCGTATCTAGACCGCGACGATCTGGTGCACTACACGACGCACACGGTGCTGCACAACCTGGCAGAAGGAATGATTCTGGTGGTGATTATTCTGTTTATTTTTCTGGGGAATGCGCGCGGCGCGCTGATTGTGTCGTTCACCATACCGTTTGCGCTGTTGTTCGCTTCGATTTGCCTGGACTTGCGGCACATTTCGGCGAACCTGCTGTCGCTGGGAGCGCTCGATTTCGGCATGGTGGTGGATGGCGCGGTGGTGATGATCGAAAACATCGTGCGGCATTTGAACCGGCCGGAAAGAGAGCACCATACGCCGCTGGAGCGCATTCGCGAAGCGGTGCACGAAGTGCAGCGGCCGGTTTTCTATGCGATCGCCATCATCATTACCGCCTACATGCCGATTTTTACTTTGCAGCGCGTGGAAGGAAAGCTGTTCAGGCCGATGGCCTGGACGGTGGCGTTCGCGCTGCTGGGGGCGCTGACGTTTTCCATGCTGATCGCACCGGCGCTGGCCAGCCTGCTGTTTCGATCGGGCGTGAAGGAATGGGAAAACCCGTTCATGGGCTATCTCAGGACGCACTACCGTACGGCCGTGCGGTGGACCATCCGCAACCGGACATTCACCGTGGCGACAGCGGCGATGCTTTTCGCCGTCGCGATGTTTCTGGGATTCAGCGGGGTGATCGGATCGGAATTCCTGCCGCATCTGGATGAAGGAGCGATCTGGGTCCGCGGGACTCTGGCGCCCAGCACGGGACCGACGGAAAGCGCGCGCGTGGCGGACAGAGCACGGCAAGTTCTCTGCTCGTTTCCCGAGGTGCCGCAGGTGGTCAATCAGATCGGGCGGCCAGACGACGGCACCGACACCACCGGATTTTTCGACATGGAGTTTTTCGTCGATCTGCTGCCGAAAGAGAAATGGCGGCCGGTGTTTCACCAGGACAAGGATTTGCTGATCGCGTCGATGGACCGTGAGCTGGAGAAAATTCCCGGCGTGTTCTGGGGCTTTTCGCAGCCGATTTCGGACAACCTGGAAGAAGCGGTGAGCGGCGTGAAGGGCGCGTTGGCGATTAAAATCTACGGCGACGACTTGAAAACTCTCGAGGGAAAGGCGGATGAAATTGCGGGGGTGATGCGGCGGGTGCGCGGCATCGAGGATCTGGGAGTTTTTCGCGTGCTGGGCCAGCCGAACCTGAATTTGTCGGTGGACCGGGAGCAGGCCGCGCGGTTTGGCGTCAACGTTTCCGATGTGCAGGACGCTGTTCAGACGGCGGTTGGCGGCGGCGCGCTGAGCCAGGTGCTGGTTGGCGAGCAGAGGTATGATTTGGTGCTGCGCTACCAGCCTGAATATCGCGACACGAAAGAAGCCATCGAGAAAATACGGTTGCTTGCGCCCAGCGGCGAGCGCGTTTCGCTGGCGCAACTGACCAAGGTGAGCGAGACCGATGGCGGATCGGAGATTTATCGCGAGGCGAATTCGCGCTATGTGGCCGTAAAATTCAGCGTGCGCGGGCGGGACCTGGGAAGCACGGTGCAGGAAGCCATGCGCAAAGTGGATGCCGCGGTGAAACTTCCCGAAGGCTATACCATCGACTGGTCGGGCGAGTACGAAAGCCAGCAGCGGTCGCAGCGGCGGTTGCTCATCGTGCTGCCGTTCACGATTCTGGCGATATTTATCATTTTGTATGCCATGTTCCGGTCGGTGAAATGGGCGGCGCTGATTCTGACCAACGTGGCTATGGCGCCGCTGGGAGGGTTGGTGGCACTCCTTGTGACGCATACGAACCTAAGCGTGTCGTCGGGCGTGGGCTTTCTGGCGCTGTTTGGAGTGTCGGTGCAGACAGGCGTGATCATGGTGGAATATATCAACCAGCTTCGGGCCAGGGGCTACACGATTGAACAGTCCGCGGTGGAAGGGGCGGTGCTGCGGCTGCGGCCGATCATGATGACCATGCTGGTGGCCACGCTGGGCTTGCTGCCCGCCGCAATGTCGCACGGAATCGGATCGGATTCGCAACGGCCATTCGCCATTGTCATCGTCGGCGGGTTGCTGTCGAATCTGCTGCTGAGTATTTTTCTGCTGCCGACGCTCTATAGCTGGTTTGCGCGCAAGGGCGACGAGCTGCCTGAGCCTGAAACCGAAGGCGCGGTATGAACAAGGATGCGGTGATGACCAAGGACGAAGTCTGCCAGAGGATTCGCGACATAGGAGTGATCCCCGCGATTCGCGTTTCGTCCGCGGAGGACGCGCATTTTGCCGCCGACACAGTCTGCCGCGGCGGCATTCCCATCGTGGAAATCACCATGACGGTGCCGGAAGCGGTGGAACTGATTACGCACCTGGTGCGGCACCACCGCAAAGTGATCGTGGGAGCGGGCACGGTGCTGACTGTGGAGGTCGCGAAAAAATGCGTCGACGCCGGAGCCAACTTTGTGACGGCGCCGGGATTCAACGCGGCGGTGGTGGAATTCGCGATCGAGAACAAGGTGGCGGTTCTGCCGGGCGCGTTCACGCCCTCCGAAGTGATTAACGCCTGGCAAGCGGGAGCGGATTTCGTGAAGGTGTTTCCGTGCGGCATCGGCGGAGAGAAGTACATCAAGGCCTTGAATACCGCTTTGCCGGAAATTCCGCTGATTGCCGCGGGCGGCGTGACGCAGCACACCGCGACCAACTACATTCTGGCGGGCGCAAGCGCCATCGGCGTGGGCACCGAGCTGATCCCTTCGGACGCGATTGCTTGCCGCGAAACGGAGCGGATTGAAGAATTGGCGCGACGCTTTGTAACCTTTGTGAACAGTGCGCGCCAGCGGCTTTCGCCCGCTGCCGAAGTTGCGGCGGGAGCGAAGACGGATTTCAACAAACTTCACAAGCGGACGGCTGTGGACAAAGGCGGAGACAAACAGTAATAGAAGATAAGACTGAATCACCTGCGGAGGAGGACGAAGCGGGGAGTTTCCTGGAGGAGAACGGCCAGGAGGCTGCCCGCTTCGCACGAGCGACGGGCGAAACTAGCGGCGGACAGCGTGGGCTTTGACGGCGCGGTGTTGGAAGAGCTCGATCATGGCTTTATTGAATGCGGGAATGTCGTCCGGCTTGCGGGCGGTGACGAGATTTCCGTCGACGACGGATTCTTCGTCTCTCCATTCGGCGCCCGCATTGCGAAGATCCGTTTTGAGCGAGGGCCAGGAGGCGATTTTGCGGCCTCGCGCGGCACCGGCTTCGATGACCATCCAAGGGCCGTGACAAATGGCGGCAACAGGCTTGTCAGCTGAGAAAAACGACTTTACGAATTCGACCGCGGCGGGTTCGATGCGCAGCTTGTCGGGATTGATGACGCCGCCGGGAAGAAGAAGCGCGTCGAAATCGTTCGAGCGCGCCTGATCGAGAGGGAGGTCAACAGGAAATTCGTCACCCCATTCCTTCATTTTCCAACTGCGCACTTTATCTTTCTTGGGCGAAACCAAGGTGGTTTTTGCACCTGCCTGATCGAGGGTCTTGCGAGGTTCAACCATTTCGGCGTGCTCGAAACCGTCGGTCACGAGAATGGCCACTTTTACTCCATTGAGATCGCTCATCGTTTGCATTCCCTTCCTGATACTCGAAACCTTTAAACAATTTGGATGTGCATCACGCCCCACTCTAGCTCCGGGAACGGTGACAAGGGCATATTGGCGATGATGTAGAGGCGCAACGTAATTCGCTGTAGCGGATGCTGAGGCAGATTCTTCCGGCGATGTGGTTCGCGAGGTTGGTTGAGCTTCGCCGCGGATGAGGACACCGAAAAATGAAGGGTTTCGTGTCCGTTTGCTGCGGCTGCTATTCGATTTGGGACTTCCGGCGCATTGGAAATTCAAATACGCGGCCTGCGTAAGAAGGGGATATGCTTCCCGGATGGCTTCGACGCAAACCACCGTTTTCCCGCCGCAAAACGGCGTGATCGAGCGCATCTTTCACGTTGCCGAGAACAATTCGACCATTTCGCGCGAGCTGCTGGGCGGGCTGACCACGTTCATGGCCATGGCTTACGTGGTGGTGGTGAATCCGCGGATTCTGGGCGAAGCGGGGATGCCGGTGGACGGCGTGCTTTTTGCGACGTGCCTTTCGGCAGCGGTGGCCACGCTGGTGATGGGCATCTGGGCGAATTATCCGATTGCGCTGGCGCCGGGGATGTCGCTGAACGCGTACTTTACGTATTCGATTGTGCTGGGGCGGCACGTGCCGTGGCAGACGGCGCTAGGCGTGGTGTTTCTTTCGGGGTCGCTGTTTCTGATTTTGACGCTGACGAATGTGCGGGAGCACATCGTCAACGATATTCCGGATTGCCTGAAGCACGGAACGGCGGCGGGGATCGGATTTTTCATCGCGTTCATCGGCATGCGCAATGCGAACATGATCGTGGCGAACCCGGCGACCTACGTGGGGATTGGAAAGATTGCCGATCCGCACGTGCTGCTGGCGGCGCTGGGGCTGATCGTGATCGCGATTCTGATGTCGCGCAAAGTGGGCGGGGCGATTTTGATCGGCATCGTGCTGACGGCGGTGGCGGGAATACCGCTGAAACTTACGAGCTTGCCGACGCATTTGTTTTCGCTGCCGCATCCGGCGGGAACGTTTATGAAGATGGATTTCCGCTCGGCCGCACGGCTGGGATTGGGCGAACTGATCTTTGTTTTCTTTTTCGTGGACCTGTTCGACAACGTGGGCACGCTGGTGGGAGTTTGCGAGCAGGGCGGATTCATGCGCGACGGAAAATTCCCGCGGGCGAGCCGCGCGCTGCTGGCCGATGCGTTCGGGACGATGGTTGGCGCGGTGACGGGCACGTCGACGGTGACGAGCTACATCGAAAGCGCGGCGGGAGTGGCGGCGGGCGCGCGTACCGGACTTGGCAATCTGCTGATTGCCGGATTATTCGTGGCGGCGATGTTTTGTGCTCCACTGGTGGCAGCGGTGCCTTCCTACGCGACCGCACCAGCGCTGATTCTGGTTGGAGCGTTGATGTGCACGTCGCTGCCGAAGATCAAGTGGGACGATTTTACCGACGCGTTTCCGGCGTTTATGACCATGGTGGCAACGCCGCTGACGTTCAGCATTGCGACAGGGCTGAGTTTGGGGTTGCTGTCGTTCACGTTTCTCAAGGTAGGAACCGGGCGGGTGCGAGAGATTAGCCCGCTGATCTGGATACTCACGGTTCTGTTCGTGCTGCGGTATGCATTCCTTGGCTCGGAGTAGCTCGAGCCTTGATATCTTTGTAGTACCCTTCTCCAAAAATGAAATGGTGGGATCGGGCGGGCGATTCGGTTAGAATCGTCGCCCCGTAAGCATAAGGAGTGCTCGCATGCCCGACTCCGATCCCATTACTGAACGTCTGGAAACGCAAATTGGCTGGTATGACCAGAAGAGCCTCGAGTGTCAGCATACTTACAAGCGGATCAAAATCGCGGAGATAGTGGCCGCGGCGGTGATTCCGCTGCTGGCCGCAGCTGGAACGAACAAATATATGTGGCTGCCGTGGTTGACCGGCATTCTCGGAGTGGTGATCACGGTATTTGAGGGTCTGCTCCAGTTGGGACAGTATCAGCAGAACTGGATCACCTACCGCTCCACGTGCGAGGCGCTGAGGCACGAGAAGTATCTTTACCTGGCGAAGGCCGGTACCTATGCGAGCGCGCCCGACGCGCACGCGCTTCTCGCGGAAAGAGTGGAGTCGCTGGTATCGCAGGAGCATGCGAAGTGGGAAACGGTGCAGCAATCGCAATTGAAGATGAAGGAAGCCTAGAGGCGGCAGTAACCTTCGACTAGATTTTGTGCGACTTCAGGAATTGGCGGCGCTCAGTGTCAGTGGGGATTTCGCCGCTGAGCTTCTGCACAACCTCTGGCAGAGTGGCCGATTCCCGCAAAGCCCGGTTGATCATTACCTGCGCCACGGGGCCGACGTGGCGAGCGAGGTCGCGCTTCAGGTCGGCTAGCCATTGCTCGGAAGGCGGAGTCGCCAATCCAACTGCTTTTTGCGCTCCGCTTGGTGCGGGCGGCTGAAGCGAAGGTGCCTCTGACAATGCCGGGGCGGGATTCGTTTCCTTCTTGAGCAGCACAGAAATAGCGCGAATCACTTCCGTCAATCGCTGGTCGCTCGGATCGCCGCGCCAACCTACCAAATCGGCGGCTTGAATCCGCCGAAACGCAAGCGGCACGCGGACATCTTCGATGCGCACCGAAACCATTGCGTTCCGGGTGGCGCCTTCGTCGGCTTCGTTTCGCACCCATTGCGAAGCGATCGATTTGCCAGACCAGAGCACCAGGACGCACTTGGCCGCGGTGATTTCGCGTTCGAGGACATCGTCGAAAACCTCGCCCGCGAGGAGGTGACGGTCCCAATAGAGCGTCCAACCATGCGTGGGCAGGATGGCCGCAAGAGATTCGGCAACGGAGCGATCCTCGCGGGAGTAACTCAGGAAAATATCGGCCAATGCGCCCGCTCCTCTCTTTCTGCAGATGGAGTGAAGTGCACGAAGACCCCCGGCGGATCGCCGCCGCTCCAGCGTGCACGAGCGCGACCGTTCATTTACCGTCCTGGTCGAGCATCTTCAAGGCGCTCTTCAGACTTCTGTGCATGCGGTTGAAGGCAGCCACGAGAACGGAAATTTCGTTGGAGCCGGTTACGGGCAGCTCGGGGATATCGAGATCGCCTTTGCTGATTTCATCGGCACGCAGGGACAACTGACGCACCGGCTTCACCACAAAAATCGAAAGAGTGAGATTCAGCACGAGGAGCGTCAAAGCAGCGACGATCAGGAGGGAGACCATGGACGAGCGCAGAGCTTCGCGCGCGAGGCGCGCGGGAAACTCCATGGGCACCGAGACGATGGAAGCGCCGACGATTTCGTTCGCCTTCCATCCAAACCCGTTGGCGCGGCCATACTGACGAAGGATGGATGGAGGCGCTTTGGCGGGCGTATCGTGGCACTCGAGACAAGGCGCTTCGACCATGATGGGCGTTGCGTAGACGAGCATCGGGCCCATGGCGCTCGAGCGAACCGTGCTGAAGGCCTGCCGCGAGCGGTCATCCCGGAAGGCCTGAATGATGTCCGCTTCCCAGTCGGTGGCGCGGTCGCGGGGATTGGTCGGGTTGAGCGTGGCCTCCCGGTAGGCGTATTCCTGATTTCTCTGGTGTAAGTAATTGAAATTTTCCGTGGCCGCATAAAATGGGACACGCTGCGGGTAGAAGCGACGGTCGCCTGGAGCGAGCGATTGGACCAGGGGATCGATCTGCTCGGAGGTGTAGCGCCGCATCGACGCGGAGGTCTCAAGCATCAGCTTGGCCTGGTTCAACACCTGTTCCTGGGCAGCGCTCTCGAAGAATCCCCGGAAGACGAAGTAATCGGCAGCGATGGCGAGGCCGAGAACGATCACGAAGATCACATTGAACTGGCCCATCAGTTTCATGATTTATCCCGTTAAAGATTCGGAAACGAATTTACGCGATCGAGCCATCCTTGCAGGAACTTCGGGTACCTTTGGCCGAGCGTTTGGTAATAGCCCAAGCGTTCTTGTTTATACCGCCGGTACGCGACCTCTTGGGGAAAACCTGCAAGCGCCTGAATCGAGGCCAGCCCGATCACTCCATCCTCAACCACGTTCGCTCCCATCTCGTTCAAGACGTGCTGAAACAGCTTCGTTGCCCGGGTTCCCGCGTTCACGAAAAAGTCGCAGACGATGTTGGCGAGTTGCTGCAGCGCGATGGCGTCCGCCTGCATTTTGTTCCAATAGCGCGCCTTGTAAATGATGCCGGCCTGGCCGTCGGTTAACAGGCGCAGGTTGTCCGAAGTGGGATCGATCCCGAGCAGTTCATGGGAGCACTCCTGGAAAACGGCCATAGTGATCCCCTTGTTCGTCTCCCCGCCCGGATCTTCGGGGTCGTCGACGTACCCGCCTTCAAACCGCAGAAGAAGCGGCAGAAAAAGATCAAAATTGGCCATGTCGCTGCCCCCTTGGGAATGCAAGCCAATTCCGCGCCCTGACAGACCAGATCGTTTATGGGCAGAGATTCTATACCTAAGTGGCCCCCGCGATGACTTATCGGTGACTATTCTTTGCTTTATTAGAAATGTTAATTGGCGAGCGGGCAATGCGCGCATGGGGAGTGTGCCAGGGCGAATCGAGGGGGGAGTGCTTCGCGCGGAATGGCGGGCTGAGGCCCGCTTCGGAATGACTGCGCGAAAGGGCAGTGCTGGTGCCAGTGGTAAGTGGGGGAAAGGGCGGGGGCCACGTGGTCGTTCGCTGGCCGGAGGAAGGCGAGCAGGTGGTGAGGCGTAGCCACGCACGCATTGCAGAAGGCGCAAAGCGATGAGGCACCCGCGGGACGATGTGGGATCGCGGAGGCGGTTGCTGCACACGGAGAGAGATTCGTCGTCGCGGTTTCGCGGCTGGGAGCCGCGTAACGCCGCTCGCTCGGAATGACAACGAAAAGGAAAAGATGGCGGGCTGAGGCCGCGCCGCTACGCAGAACAAGCTTGAGGAAAGACGCGGGGAAATTTCAGGCGGCGAGGCGGGCGAGGGTTTCGGCCAGGACGAGCGCGCCGCGGGAGATATCTTCAGGCGAGGCGTATTCGTCGGGGCGGTGGCTGTAGCCGTTATGGCAGGGGATAAACAGCATTACGGTGGGCGCGACACGCGACATGAAAAGCGAATCGTGGTAAGCGCGGCTGACCATTTTTTTGAACTTGAAATTGTGGGCCTGGCAGGATTTTTCCAAGGCGTCGATGAGTTCGGGTGCGCAGGCCGCAGGAGCATCGGCGTTGAGAAATTCCGTTTGCGTGGTCACGCCGCGCTTGGTTGAAATTTGCTCGCAGGCAGCTTCGATGGAGCGCAGGACTGCGTCGCGACGGGCGAGATCGGTGTCGCGCACATCGACGGAGATGCGCACGCGGCTGGGAATACTGTTGATGGCGCCCGGAAAAACGTCGCACATGCCGACGGTAGCCACGGTGTCGATGGCGCCGCTTGATTTCGCGGCGGATTCGATGGCGAGGATCAGTTCCGAGGCGGCGCAGAGCGCGTCGCGGCGGTCGGGCATCAGCACTCCGCCGGCATGGCCTCCCGAACCTTCGAAAGTGATGCGCAGGCTCGCGGGAGCGGCAATGTTGGTGACGATGCCGAGAGGAATGCGCTCGCGCTCGAGAACCGGCCCTTGTTCAATGTGCAATTCAACGAAAGCTTTGTAATAGCCGCGCGGCAACTGCACCGATGTGAGATCGCCGTTCATGCCCGCGGCGTTGCGGATTTCATCGAACGAAAGTCCGTCTTTATCTTTCAGTTTTTGCGCGGCAGCAGGCGTGAGCGTGCCGGACAACATGCGGCTGCCCGGGCAGCCGATGCCGAAGCGCGTAGGCTCCTCGGCGGTGAACACGAGAAGCTCGATGGAGTGGCGCGGGCGAAACCCCGCTTGCTGTAGCGCGCGAATGGCTTCGAGCCCGCCGAGAACGCCGACCACACCATCGTATTTTCCGGCGTTCGGAATGGCGTCAATGTGCGAGCCGGTGCCGACGGCGGGAGCGTTGGGATCGGATCCTTGCCAGCGGATGAAAACGTTGCCGATGGCGTCGTGGCGCACGGAGAGACCTGCCGCTTCGCAGCGCTTTTTCAGCCAGGCGCGCGCTTTTAGATCTGGTTCGGTAAAAACGATGCGGGTGACGACGGGGGGCTCGGCCTCGGAAATGGAGGCCAGCTCTTCGATTTCCGACGACAGGCGGGCTTGATTGATGGAGATGTTGGTGGCGGGTGTCTGCGTCATTTTTCGTACCTGTTTCGCACCTGTTTTCGTATGGGGGGATTATGCCAATTTGGCCCAGCCGGAAAGCTTTTTCTGGTAGCCGCGGGCTTCGCGCAAAGTTTTTTCCTCGTCGACGGTGAGCATGAGATGGTCTTTCATCAGCAATTTCCCGCCAATAATCACAGTTTTCACATCCGAACCGCGCAACGCATAAACCAATTGCGAATAGACATCGTACATGGGCGTGGCGTGCGGGCCATTGGTGTCGACAAAGATCAGATCGGCTTTTTTGCCGGCCTCGAGCGAGCCGACGAGGTGATCGAGATGAAGTGCGCGCGCGCCGCCGATGGTGGCCATCTCGACCACCTGGATAGCGGGAAGGGCGCGCGGGTCCATGCGCGCGATTTTCTGCAATTTTGCGGCGGTGTCCATTTCCTCAAAAATGTCCTGGCTGTTGTTGCTGGCCGCGCCGTCGGTGGCCAGGCCGACCGGATGGCCGACGGCAAGAAAATCGACGACGGGCATGATACCGGAGGCGAGCTTCATGTTACTGGAGGGGTTGTGGATGCAGCCGACAGAAAATTTCTTCAGCAGCGCGATGTCCTCGGCATCGACCCAGATGCAATGCGCGCCGACAACGTCGGGACCGAGGAAACCGATTTTTGCGAGATATCCGATCGGCGAGCAGCCAAGCTTTTTGCGGCTTTGCTCGATTTCAAATGGTGCCTCAGAGATATGGATGAGTATGGGCGCGCCGTGCTGGCGCGCGAGAGCCGCAGAATCGAGCAGTGTTTCTTTGCTGCAAGTATAGATGGCGTGCGGCGCGACGGCCGGAATAACGAGCGGATCGTTCTCCCAATCGCGCAAATACTTTTCGGTGTAGCGCAACGCGTCGGCGGGAGTTTTGTTGTCGGGCGCGGGAAAGTCGACGATGGTTTGACCCAGGATGCCGCGCATACCCGTTTCTTTTGTGACGCGCGCGACGACGTCCTCGAAGTAGTACATGTCCGCGTAAGTGGTGATTCCGGCGCGCAGCATTTCGAGCATGCTTAGGCGCGTGCCACAAGCGACAAATTCCTCATTCACGTTGGCGGCTTCGGCGGGGAAAATGTGCTTCTGCAGCCAATCTTCGAGGGCGAGATCGTCGGCCAAGCCGCGAAACAGGCTCATGGCGGCGTGCGCATGTCCGTTGATGAGGCCCGGGAGGATCAGAGCGCCGCGAGCGTCGAGAGTTTGGGTGGCTTGGAATGTGGCGCGGAGGTCTGAACCCTTGCCAACAGCGCGGATGCTATCGCCGGAGATCGCAACGGCGCCATCGTGGATAAGCTCGCGGCCCGCGTTCATGGTGAGCACAGTGCCGCCTGAGACGAGAAGATCGACTTTTTCGGCGGCGAGCACGGGGACGTAGACCAATCCGTAAAGCGGAAGTGCGGATACATTTTCATTGTACAGGAACAGGGGACGCTCGCGGGCGTGGGCGGGGCGCTTGTTTCATTCGCATGATACGCATCAGCAAATGCGATGAAAGAAGCGGCTGGGCTGTATCAGAATTGGTGAGAAGCGATTTTACCGCTAGAGGCTGACAAGGTGGCCTGGCAGGATTCTCAGGCCCGCTTTGAGAGTTTGCTGCAATCCTAAGCCAAAGGGTAAACTCGCGATGATTTTGCGGAGTGAAACGGATGAGTAGCGCCGGCAAGGTGGCGAGCGAGACGGAGCACGTGCGTGAGAGCTCGCTCTATAACGAAGACCTGGCTCCGGTGCCGCGCGAACAGCGGAGCTGGGGAACCTACAACTACGCGGCGCTGTGGATCGCCATGAGCGTGAACATTCCCACCTACATGCTGGCGAGCGCGATGATCGCGGGCGGGATGAACTGGAAGCAGGCGATTTTCACGGTGTTTCTGGGCAACGTGCTGGTGCTGATTCCCATGCTGCTGAACGCGCACGCGGGAGCGGAGTATGGCATTCCGTTTCCGATTTTCGCGCGCTCCGCGTTCGGAGTGCTGGGCGCGAATGTGCCGGCAATTCTGCGCGCGCTGGTGGCCTGCGGATGGTTTGGGATACAGACATGGATCGGCGGCGAAGCGATCAGCGCGATGGTCGTGGCGCTGGCGCCGGGATGGAAGGGCGCTGCGTGGGTGGTGCCGATGTGCTTTTTGTTGTTTCTGGCTGCTGAATGTGCTGGTGATTCTGCGCGGAATTAAGACGATCCGGTTTCTGCAGGGCGTGACGGCGCCGTTTCTGCTGCTGATCGGAACGGCGCTGCTGCTGTGGGCGCGCAGCAAGGCGGGCGGGTTTGGACCGATGCTGGCGACGCCATCGAAATTTCAAAGCTTTGGTGAATTTTTCAAGTTTTTCGTGCCGTCGCTGACGGGCGTGGTGGGTTTCTGGGCCACGGTGGCTCTGAACATTCCCGATTTCACGCGCTACGCGAAAAGCCAGCGCGCGCAGATGGTTGGGCAGGCGCTGGGATTGCCCACGACGATGACGTTTTATTCGTTCATTGGCATCGCAGTGACATCCGCGACGGTGGTTTTGTTCGGGCAGGCGATTTGGGATCCGGTGGCGGTGCTCTCGCGGTTGAGCAGCCCGCTGGCGGTGGTGATCGCGATGATCGCGCTGCTGATGGCCACGCTGAACGTGAACGTGGCGGCGAACGTGGTGTCTCCCGCGAACGATTTCTCGAATCTGTGGCCGCGGCGCATCAGCTTTCGCACCGGAGGGGTGATTACGTGCCTGATGGGCATCGTGATGCAGCCGTGGAAGCTGCTGGCGAATTACGGGAGTTACGTGTTCGGCTGGCTGGTGGGATATTCGGGATTTCTGGGGCCGATTGCCGGAGTGCTGATCTGCGACTATTTCGTGATTCGCCGGAAAATTATTTTGACCGAGGACTTGTACCAGCGAAACGGCGCGTACGAATATTCGGGCGGGGTGAACTGGAGAGCGATTGCGGCGCTGGCGATGGGGTGCGGAGTGGCGTTCGTGGGCTTGGTGTATGCGCCGCTGCGCGTGCTGTATGACTACGCGTGGTTCGTCGGCTTCGGCGTGAGCTTTATGGCCTATTCGGCGCTGATGATGGGGTCACGACAGCCGACGGCGCAGGTGGCGGATTAGTCGTCGCCGCTTGGCAATGGCGGGGCGCAGGTCGGGTCGGATTTGGTGCGCTGCTTCCAGCTCATAGGCGCTTGGCCATTGTCGACGTGCTTCATGGTGATGCAATTTTCCACGGGGCAGACCAGCGCGCAGAGATTACAGCCCACGCATTCCTCCTCGATGATCCGCGGAACGTGAACGCCCATGCCTTGCGGATTTTTCTTTAAGTTCGAAGGGCCATTTGACGCGCCATTCGACGAGTCCGAGTACGGAGCGATGGCCTGGTGCGCGCCGTCCTCGCAGGCGATGTAGCAGAGCTGGCAGCCGATGCACAGGTCGCGATTGATGTCCGCGATGATTTTGTAATTCAGGTCGAGGTCGCCCCAATCCTTCACGTTGGGCACGGCGCGGCCGCAGAAATCCTCGATGGTGCGAAAGCCATGCGCGTCCATGTATTGCGAGAGGCCGTCGATCATGTCCTCGACGATGCGGAAACCGTAGTGCATGGCCGCGGTGCAGACCTGCACAGTGGAGGCGCCGACGGCGATGTGCTCGGCAGCGTCATTCCAGAAACCGATGCCACCGATGCCGCTGATGGGCAGTTTTACCGCTTTGGCGACCGAAGCGACGAGATGCAACGCGATGGGCTTTACCGCCGGGCCGCAATAGCCGCCGTGAGAAGATTTTCCGCCGACGTCGGGACGCGGCGTGAAAGTTTCCAGATCGACGCCGATCAGTGAGTTGATGGTGTTGATCAGGCTGACGGCGTCGGCGCCGCCGCGCTGAGCCGCTTCGGCGATGCGGGTAATGTCGGTGACGTTGGGCGTGAGCTTGACGATCACCGGAATTTTCGCCGCTTCCTTCACCCACGAAGTAATCATTTCCGTATATTCGGGCACCTGGCCAACGGATGAGCCCATGCCGCGCTCGCTCATGCCGTGCGGGCAGCCGAAATTCAATTCGAGCGCGTCGGAGCCGGCATCGTGCGCGCGATGCACCATTTCGTGCCAGGTCTCGCGCTTGGATTCGACCATCAGCGAAGCGATGACGAGCTGTTTCGGGTAGCGCTTTTTGACTTCGGCGATTTCGCGGAAATTTACGTCGATGGGGCGATCGCTGATGAGCTCAATGTTGTTGAAGCCCATCATCTTCACGTTGGCGATGTCGATGGCGCCGTAGCGCGAGCTGGTGTTGACGATGGGCTCGCCGATGGTTTTCCAGACCACGCCGCCCCAGCCGGCATCGAACGCGTTCATGGCCTGGTGCGCAGTATTGGTAGGAGGGCCGGACGCGAGCCAGAAAGGATTCGGGCTGGTGATTCCGGCGAAATTGACTTTCAGGTCGGCCATCGATTCACCTGTTGCGTTGCCGTTTGCGTGTCATTGAACTGCCGTGGCACCCGGCGCGCCGAGCCAGGCGTCGAGTCCGCGCGCGGCAGCCATGCCTTCGGCGACCGCATCGACCACTTCCTTGCCGCCGTTGGTGCAATCGCCTGCGGCGAAATATTTCGGATTGCCGGTCTGGTGCGATTCGCTGATCTTCACCGTTCCATTGTTGTTCAGGTCGAGGCCTTTCACGCCGCGCAAAAATTCGGTAACGGGCTGCTGGCCCACGGCGCGAACGACCATGTCCACGGCGATGGTGAATTCGGTGCCGGGAGCGTTCACGGGAGTATGCCGGCCCTTTGCGTCTGGCTCGCCAAGTTCCGTCCGAACGCATTCGAGTCCGGTGACGACGCCGTGCGAGCCAATCACGCGGACGGGCTGCGTCTGCCAGAGAAAAATGATGCCATCGAGCTTGGCGAGCTGATATTCGTAGGGAAACGCGGGCATTTCCGATTCGCCGCGGCGATAGATGAGGTAGATGGCCTCCGCTCCGAGGCGGCGCGCGGCAGTGACCACGTCAATGGCGGTGTTGCCCGCGCCGATGCAAGCGACGCGGCGGCCGACGTCTACCTTGTGAAACGGCTGAACTTTGGTCTGCTCGATGAATTCGATGGCGCCGGAAACGCCTTGCAGTTCCTCGCCGGGGAGCGTGAGCTCCCAGGTTTCGCCGAAGCCGACGCCGACGAAAATCGCGTCGAACTGCTGTTCGAGCTGCGCAAAGGTGATGTCGCGGCCCACTTCGGTGTTCTGCTTGAACCTCACGCCGAGCTGCTTCACCAAATTGGTTTCGCGGATGGCGTCTGCGGCGCGCAATTTGTAAGCGGCGATGCCGTAAGTGTTGAGGCCGCCAGGATTTTCCTTGCGATCGAAAACGGTAACGTCATAGCCCCACTTGGCCAGCTCCGCCGCGCAGGCGAGCGAAGCGGGCCCCGCGCCGATGCAGGCGACGCGCTTGCCGTTTTGCGGGAGCGGATGAAACAGGTGCAGATCGCGATCGAGCGCGTAATCGACGGCATAGCGCTGCAGGCGGCCGATTTCGATGGCTTCCTCGCCCTTTTCGAGCATCACGCAGGCGCCCTCGCAAAGAACTTCGGTGGGGCAGACGCGTCCGCAACTGTGGCCCAGAATATTCGCGGAGAGAATCACGCGAGCGGAACCGGTCAGGTTGCCGGTGGAAAGTTTCTTGATGAACGACGGAACGTCAATGTGCGTGGGGCAGGCGGCGGTGCAAGGCGCATCAAAACAATAAAGGCAGCGGGTGGCTTCAATGGCAGCCTGGCGAGGCGAGAGCGCCGGATCGATGTCCGCGAAATTCTTCTCGTACTGATCCGGGGAAAGCTTCGGCGCAATTTCGCGATGGGGCATGTGTGAAAAGGCCTCTGGCGAAGGATTTCTTCGCCGCTGGGAAGAGCGAAGTGCACATTCTAGCACCAGCCGGGTGTCCGCCGACTCAGCGGTTCCGTGGATTGGGCCGAAACAATTATTGGATAGATGGAAGCGTCTTGCGCCCGGTTGCGGACTAACCTAAGCTTTGAAGTCATTTTCGTTGCGTTGGCCTGGCGGAGGATTTGCCGAATGCGATTCGACACGGTGGTGAAAAACGGTTTGGTGGTGACGGCGACCGATTCGTATGTGAGCGACATCGGTCTCGACAGAGGGAAGATTACCGCGATCGCGCAGGCGTTGCCGCTCGAGGGCGCGAGCAAGATCATCGACGCCGCGGGAAACATGGTGATGCCGGGCGGCATCGATGTGCACACACATCTGGACATGCCTTTCGGCGGCACCACCACCGTGGACGATTTTCAGTCCGGCACGGTTGCGGCGGCGTATGGCGGCACGACCACGCTGATCGATTTCGCCATTCAGATCAAGGGACAAAGTTTGCGGCAGGCGTTTGAAACGTGGATGGCCAAGGCCGAGCGCAAGGCGGCGATTGATTATGCGTTTCACTGCATCATCACCGATCTGGGAAATGCGCAGCTCGAAGAAATGGGGCAGCTCATCGGCGAAGGCGTTTCCAGCTTCAAGCTGTTCATGGCTTATCCCGGCGTGCTGATGGTGGATGACGCGACAATTTTCAAGGCCATGTCGCAGGCGGCGAAATACGGCGGGCTGATCTGCATGCACGCCGAAAACGGCGGCGCGATTGATGTGATCGTGCAGAAGGCGCTGGCGGAAGGGAAGCGCGCGCCGAAATATCACGCGCTGACGCGTCCCACGACCGCGGAAGGCGAAGCCACCAACCGCGCCATCGCGCTGGCGGAAATGGCCGGCGCGCCCGTGTACATCGTGCATCTTTCCTGCAACGAGGCGCTCGAAAAAGTGCGCGAGGCACGCGATCGCGGCCTTCCGGCATACGCCGAAACGTGTCCGCACTATTTGTACCTTTCGCTCGAGGATATGGATGCCCCGGGATTTGAGTCCGCGAAATATGTGTTCACGCCCCCGGTGCGCGAGAAGTGGCACCAGGAAAAATTGTGGCAGGGGCTGACGCAGGACACATTGCAGGTGGTGTCCACCGACCATTGCCCGTTCTGCTTCAAGGAGCAGAAGGAACTCGGCAAGGATGACTTTTCAAAAATTCCCAACGGCGGGCCGGGCATCGAGCACCGGCTGAGCCTGGTCTACACCGGAGGCGTGCACGGACACCGGTTTTCGCCGAACCGGTTCGTGCAGCTTGTTTCCACGGCTCCTGCGAAATTGTTTGGATTGTTTCCGCGCAAGGGAACCATTGCCATCGGGTCGGATGCGGACCTGGTGGTGTTCGATCCAAACCAGGAAGAGGTGATCAGCGTGAAGACGCACCACTCGCGCGTGGACTATTCCATGTTCGAGGGGATGAAGGTGAAGGGCATGGCCAAGACGGTTCTGTCGCGCGGGAAAACGGTGATCGAGAACGGGAAATTTGTGGGCAAAGCCGGATCGGGAGAATTTGTGCGGCGGCAGACCTACGCGGGAATTTGATTCTGGACTTTGCACACGGCTGTCGGAAGTGAAGGGAGGGATCGGAGGCGAATGCGGCACACGAAGAGAGATCCCTCGATTCGCTGAACATTATTTCTCTGCGTCCTCACCGGGCGCGGCTCGCTTCGGGATGACACGTGAAACAAAGGATGGCGGACGAAGTTTCGCCGCTACGAATGCAAAGGCGAACTGCGAAGAGGGATTCTCCGCTGCGCTCAGAGAGTGTGATTTTATTCCGAGAAACGCGAATTTCGTCGCGTAACTCGATTCTTTTCAGTGTCGATTTTCGAGCAAAATCAAAAAAGTCGCAGCCTCTCAGAATGACGGCGCAAATCAACAGCAAAAGGGAATGCAGATCCCTCGACGCGGACCGCAATGAAATTGCGATCTGACTCGGGGTGACACAATGTGCGAGGGTGCGCAAGATGAAAAGCAAAAGCAGATCGTTCGACTCCGCTCAGCGACCCTGATCGGGTCGCCGAAAGCACCACGCTCGGGATGACAATGTGTATAGGGAGCGCCGAGGCTACTGCTTCCAGCTAGGGATGGTGGATTCGCGGTCGCGCCAGTGCGCGACGATGTCGCGAACCACTTTGTCGCCGACTTTCTGCGCTGCCTCGAGCGAAGGCATATAGGCTGAGTAGCGGGCTGCGCCGAAATCCTTGAGGCCGTCGGCGGCTTGCGCGCCCGGAGCCTGCATGTCGTAATTGCTGATGGTGCGCAGAAGCATCACGCGCTGCAAGTCCACGCGCTTGGCCTGATGCAGAAATGTGAGCGCCTGGAGGGTTCCAGTGTCCTCCATCGCAGAGACCATGAAATTTCCCTGCCCGCCGGTGTAATACTTCGTCCAGGCGTTGGCCCATTTGTTCATGCGCGCGCCGTAGAAGAAGGTGCTGGCGGACACGTCGGTTCCAATGGTGACGAAGGGCGGCTTCTGCGCATTAGGAAAGCCGGTGTAGCGGGCGCGGGCGGTGCGCATCTCGCCGGAATCTTCGAGCGGAACATTCTGCGTGAGATGGAAGGCCCAATTCGCCAGCCCGCTGTTTAGCGTGAACAACTCGCTGTAGCTTTCGGCCGGAATCACGGGCTGCTCGTAGGGAGTGGCTTTTCGCAGCGGAACGTAGCCGGTAGGCCAGCCGGGCGGGATTTCGCGTGCGTCAATTTCGAACGCGAGATCGCCGTCGACGACATGGTCCGCCCAGACGGCCGAGCCAAGCGAGACATCCTGCGGGTCGCCTCCGCCGACACCAGCGATCACCCAGTAAGCTTTGGTGAGATCGAAGCGCGGATCGAGACCGACGGCCATCACGGAGGCGGCAGCTTTCGCGGTGCCGACGCCGGTGAGCATTTCGAGAACACCATCCTTGTTGAGGCGCAGGTGATGATAGCCGGCGGGCAGCGGTAAGATTTGATCGAAATGTTCGCGGTCGACCCAGAGCTGGAATTCGCCGGGCGCGTCGCCGGTATCTTCGCCGCGCTCGAACATGGCGACGACGACAACTTTTATCTGGATGGGCTTTGGCGTGGGCGCTGAGTGCGTTTGTGCAGGAAGCGCGAGCGTGCACAAGAAGATGAGAAGCAGCGCCCGCCGAAAGATAAAACCGGCTAGTTGCATTGGGTTACACCCAACAGGAGAGAACGAATTGAGCGTCGCTTAGCGCGGCTTGTATCGCGGCGAAAGCGCCTTCAGCTTTTCTCCGGCGGCAAGCCAATCGCCCGCATGCAGCCAATCGTCGGAACGGTTTCCGAACTGGGACGCGAGCTTGCGAAATTCTTCCTGGGTTGTGCGATTGGCATCGGGTGAAGAGGGCCGAAGGACTGGTTTTGGGCGGTGCTTGTTTCACCGGCTCCTCCTGAAAGTTTGATTTCTTGGGGCGAACTACTCCACGCGCGAAACTTTAGCCGTAGTGAAGATGGCGAGTCCAATCAAAATTGCGAATCGCGAGGATAATCAGTAATCGAGGCGGCCGAAGGCTGATCAACTACCACGGTAGGTGGAGTAGCCGTAAGGACTGAGCAGGAGCGGCACGTGGTAGTGGCTTTCGGGGTCGCGCACTTCAAATTCGACGGACACCTGCGGATAGAAGCCTGAAACATGGCGGGACTTGAAATAAGAGGCCGTATCGAAACTGAGGCGATAGGCGCCGGCGGCGAGCGCGCCGGCGGGGAGAAGTTGGTGGCAGCGGCCGTCGGCGTCGGTGACGCCGCGGCTGAGTTCTTTCCAGTTGTCCTGCGGCTGTTTCATCTCGAGGAGAAGCGGAACGCCAGCGGCAGGGCGACCGAGCGAAGTATCGAGGACGTGTGTAGTAATGTTACTCACAAGTGGCTCACAGGCGGCTCACGTAGCCGCGGCTCGCGGCGCGGGACGCGCTGAAAACAATTTTTCCAGGCGAAGCCGGATGATCTTGCGCTGTTCTTCGGCGGCGATGCGCGTTTCTGTTTGCGCATCGTTCGTCAAGCGCGCACGAAGATTTTCCAGAATTTCCTCCGCCGATTTTCCGCTGGCGCAGATCAAAAAGACGTTTCCAAACTTTGCGAAATATTCCTGATTGGCCTCGGCAAGCTGGGCCAGCGTTTCAGGAGATGCCGCTTGCGCGCGTGCCTGCTCACCCGACGACCAGTTTTTGGCCTTCCGCGACTGCCTGCCGGCCGCTTTTTTGCCGCCGATGGGCGGATGGTGGTGAAAAGCTTCGAGCCAGTCGGCTTCTGCAAGCGCGGACCAGACGCGGTCGGCGGATTCGAGAAGATTTTCGATCCCCGCGAAAGGTTTTGCAGCAAGCATTTGCTCGACCCAGGTCTGCGACCCACAGCAATCCAAAAAAGATTTGCGCAATTCTTCTTCGGACAGAGCATTGAGCCATGAAATGTCCTTATTTGAGGCTGGATTGTCGATCTTGGCTTCGGCAAGGCTCGGCTCACCGAAAAGGCGCAGGCGGCTGATGCCGCCATCGGGATAGATATTGAAGCGCACATGCGTGACTGTGCCGAGCTCGGCGAGTTCTTTGCGGAAGTGGTGGCACGAATGAGCCTTCAATTTGGTGCGAGGAAGAAGATCCTTCCAGTCTTTCAACGATTTCGTTTCCGACGAGCCGGCTTCTGGCGCATAGCAGGCTTCGATGGAGCAGCTTTCCGGGAAATTGCCTTTGTAGTGAGCGGTATCCACTTCTACGTGGCGAATTTTTCCGGGGACGCCGAGTTCGATGATGGTCCAGTCGTGTCCGGGACCGCGGCGGCGACGAGTCTCCCAGCCATCACCCATGTTGAGGCTGCGGCTTGGAACCAACAGATTGAGCGGCGCGTTGAAAAATTCGTCGCTGGAGCCGAGGATGCGCGAGCCGTTGGTGATGCTGGCGAGATCGATCTCCTTGGCCGCTGAAAGACGCGCGAGATCGGGAACCACGTCGCCGTAGACCCGCAGGCGCGCCACGCCGCCATCGGGATAGATTTTCAGGCGAAGATGGGTGACGCGACGGTCGCTGGCTGGAGCGGCAAATGAATTGACAGAATCGCCGGCCAGCGGCGTTTCGGGAAAAACTTCCGCCCATTCCTGGTCCGCTTTTTTGAGGCGGGCGCGCTCGTTGGCGTAAGGAGCGCTGCCGCCGAGGTCGAGGGCCTCGAGCGAAAATCGCGCGGGGAAATTGCCTTTGAAATGGCTGGTGTCGACGATGACCCCGCGAATGATTCCGGGCAAACCGAGGCGAATGATGCACCAGTCATAACCTGGCGTGCGGCGGCGGCGCGTCTCCCAGCCGTCCATCCACTTGCCGCGCGAAGTGAATTTGCCCTCGATGAAAATGGGCTTCGTCGCTTTGAGCATATCCGATTTGGGCGCGAAAAATTCGTCGTTGGCTTCAATCGCTCGGCCGCCGAGACGTTCGGAGGCCAGATCGACCAGCTTGGTGAAATCGCTCACAATTTGCCTCGCAGCAAGACTTGTCCATGAGGAAGCGAAGGGAATTCGCCGCGGTCGAAAACCGCGCGACCCCGAAGAAAAGTGGTTTCGACCACGCCGTGAAGCTCGCGGCCTGCATACGGAGTGATTTTATGGCGATGGTGCAGACGCTCGGGATCGACGGTGAAGGTGGCGTCTGGATTCCAGATTGCGATATCCGCGTCGCAACCAACTGCGATGGAGCCCTTCCGGTTCTCGATTCCAGCCAGACGCGCAGGATTTGTGCAGAGCCAGTTTGCCATGTGCGCAACAGAATAGCCTCGCGCGCGGGCCTGCGTCCAGACGGCCGCGAGGCTGAGTTGCAGCGAGGCAATACCGCCCCAGGCGCGCAGAAAGTCGCCTTCGGCGGGGAGCTTCATCGCGGGCGGACAAGGAGAATGATCGGTGGCGATCATGTCGATGGTTCCGTCGCCGAGAGCTTGCCAGAGGTTCTCATTATTTTCGCGCTCGCGGATGGGCGGAGCGCACTTGAACTCGGTGGCAGCGTCGGGGATTTCCTCGGAGCAGAAAGTCAGATAGTGCGGGCAAGTTTCCGAAGTGATGGCAAGTTTATCCGCGTGGGCCTGGCGCAACAGAGGCAGCGCGTCGGAGGATGAAACGTGCACGATGTGAATGCGCGTTTTGAATTCGCGGGCGCAGCTTACGAGCAGAGCGATGGCTTCGTTCTCGGCTTCGCGAGGGCGGGCCGCGAGCCATGCGGAATGTTTTCGCGGGGATTGCGCCGGCTCTTTCGCGGATTCCTTCGCGGCGCGGTGGATGGGGCCGGGGAGTTCCGCGTGCGCGAGTAGCGGCGCGCGCAATGCGGCGAGCGTGGGCAAGGCTTCGCGCAAATCTTCGGGGTCGACGCTCGCAAATTCGTCGGTGCCGCTGGGAACGAGAAAACATTTGAAGCCGAAGGCGCCCGCTTCCCAAAGCGGCGCGAGCTGGTCAGCGTTGCCAGGGACCACGCCGCCCCAAAAGCCCACATCCATGCTGAGTTTTCCCGCGGCTGCGGCAACTTTTTCGCGCAACGCGGCGGCAGTGTTGCTGGAAGGAATGCTGTTCAGCGGCATTTCGATGATGGTAGTAATTCCCCCGGCGGCCGCTGCGCGCGTCGCGGATGTAAAACCTTCCCATTCGGTGCGGCCAGGCTCGTTGATGTGCACGTGCGTGTCGACCAGGCCGGGCATGACTACGGACTGGCCGGTTTCGCGAATATTGGCGCCGGGAGGAACGTCGTCAAAATTCGTGATGGCGAAGATCACGCCATTCTTAATGTGAATCGCGGCGGGGCGTTCGCCGGTTTCGATAACGACGCGTTGGCCTCGAATAACGAGGTCGGGTGCTGTTTCAGATGGCGGCGCGGAAGTGGGGTCGCTGGGCATAAGAACCTACGCTGACAGCTTTTCCAGAAATTCGGCAAGCAGATTTTGCGCGACCACGCTGCGGTAACGGGAGGTGGAGCGCACGTCGTCGATCGGCGCTATTTCGCGAGCGAGAGCTTCGCGCGCGGAAAGAATGAGCGACGGCGAAAGCTTCGCATCGCGCAGCAGCGATTCGGCAGCAAGGGAGCGAAAGGGAGTAGGCGCGATGCTGCCGAAGGCGATGCGCAGGTCGTTTATGTGGCCATTTTCTATTTTGGCGGCGCCGGCAAAACACACTTTGGAGATAGCCTGCGCGCGGCGCGTGCCCACTTTGTGGTAGTGCTGCTTCCAGTTTTGCTTGTTGCGCGGCAAACGAATGTACGCGATCAATTCGTTCGGCTGCAGGACGCTCTGCTTGTAGCCCGTGTGGAAATCGTTGTAGGGAATCCAGCGCGAGCCTTGCGATGAGATCAGCTCAAGTTCGGCGTCGTAGGTAAGAAGCGCGGGAGGTGAATCGGCGGCGGGTGACCCATTGGCGATATTTCCGCCGAGGGTGCCGCGATTCTGCGTGGCGATGCTTCCCGTTTCCGACGCGGCGCGGCACAAGAGCGGAAATTCAGCCGCGAGTAGTGGATCGCGGCGAACCTGAGTATAAGTGGCGAGGGCGCCGAGCGTGACATGATCCGCTGCAGCTTCGATTCCGCGAAGCTCCCGGAGTTGCCAGATACTCAGATATTTTCCCGGCGGTAACTTGCCTGCTTCGAGCAAGACCATCAGATCGGTGCCACCGGCGAATGGTTTCCAGGCGCCCGGCTCGGCCGCCAGGCGCGCCAGAGCGGACGCGAGATCACGCGGTGCTTCCATTTCAAACGCGGGAACATACGATCTCACCGCGGCGGACCTGCTTCGCGGCAAGCTCCCAATACCGATTCGAAAATTTTGACGTAGCCGGTGCAGCGGCAAAGATTCCCCGCGAGCGCTTCGCGTACTTGCGCCTCGCTGGGGCGGGGATAGCGTTCCAGAAGATTTACCGCGGCAAGAATCATACCGGGCGTGCAGATGCCGCATTGCGCTCCGCCATGATCGAGAAACGACTGCTGCACCGCGTTGAGAGTAGAACCGTGCGCGACTCCCTCGATGGTGCGAATGCTCGCGCCTTCCACCTGAAGCGCGGGAACCAGGCAACTGTTCACCAGTTGGCCATTCATTTCGATGGCGCAAGCGCCGCACTCGCCTTCGCCGCAGCCTTCTTTTGTGCCGGTGAGGCGCAATTCCTCACGCAGCACATCGAGAAAACGGGCCATGGGATTGGCTTCGAACGCTGTAGGCTTTCCGTTGACGGTGCAGGAGACGCGAACTTTGCTGGCGCGCGGGCGCTCAGGCATAGAGCGGCTCCAGCTTTTCGATCAACACCTCGGGCGTGAGCGGCACGCGGTGGATGTCCACGCCGGTGGCGTGCGCGATGGCGTTTGCCACGGCAGGGGCGGTGCCGTCGAGCGGAAGCTCGCCGATGCCTTTTGCGCCGGCGGGACCAACGCCAAAGGGAAATTCCATGAAAATCACGCGAATGGGCGGAACGTCGAGCGAAGTGGGCATGATGTAGTTGGTCATCTGGCCGTTGATCATGCGTCCGTCTTTCCAGACCACGTTTTCGTAAATAGCCAGGCCGATGCCCTGCGCTACGCCGCCTTCTATCTGTCCCGTGGCCATCATGGGGTTGACGATTTTTCCCACGTCCTGCACAGCGGTGAAGTTATCGACGCGAACCTCAGCGGTGCGCGTGTCGACGGAAACCTCGGCGATGTAGACGGCCCAGCCGTAAGCGCTGTACGCGTCCCCCTGATACTTTTGGTCGTCCCACTTCAGGCCGGGCGGCTGGCGATACTTCACGAAGGATTTCAGCGTCCCGAACTTGCCGGTGTATTCGCGGCAAGCCTGCGCGAAAGCGGCGCAGTCGTATCCGGGCTGCAGCAAGCCGGAGCCGAGCAAAGTTTTTTGCAGATTTTTCGCGGCGGATTCGACCAGGCCGCCGACGATCATGGTGGTGCGTGAAGCGACGGTGGGGCCGCTGTTGGGCACGTAAGCCGTGTCAGGTTGAAGAACTTCGATGAGATCGCATCGCAGGCCGAGGGCGTCGGCGGCAATTTGGGTGAAGATGGTGTTCGCGCCCTGGCCCATTTCCGTGCTGCCGGCAAGAACGCGTACGATGCCTTCCGGCGTGGCTTCGAGCAGCGCTTCGGAAGCGAGATATTCCTCGCCTGATCCAGTGAAACCGGCGCCGTGAAGAAAAGCGGCAAAGCCGATGCCTTTTTTTACGATGCTGCGTGGATTGTCGCGTTCGAATCGAACGCGCTTTTCGTGGTAATCGCAGGATTCGAAGGCGCGGTCCATAAGCAAATTCATGTCCGTTTTTTCGCGGATCACCTGGCTGACGGCGAGCGTCTGACCTTGCTGGATGAAATTCCTTCGGCGCAGCTCGTCCGGCGGGAGGTCGACTGCAGCAGCGACACGATCGAGATGCCGTTCGAGCGCGAACACGCTTTGCGGAGCGCCGAATCCGCGAAAAGCGCCGTGAGGCGGCACATTCGTTGCGACGGCGCGTCCGCGCACGCGCACATTGGGGCAAAGATATGGCCCGGCAGCGTGAATGGTGCCGCGAGAGAGCACCACGGGAGACAACGTGAGGTACGCACCGCCGTCAAGGACGAAGTCGATGTCCATGGCCAGAAATTTTCCGTCGCGCGTGAGCGCGGTGCGATGCCGCGTGCGCGAAGGGTGGCGCTTGGTGGTGGCGACCATATCTTCGGCGCGGTCGTAAATCATTTTCACCGGCTTGCCGGATTTCCAGGCGAGCAGTGCCGCGTGCGCGGCGATGATCGAGGGATATTCTTCCTTGCCGCCGAAGCCTCCGCCGGTCTCCGCTTGCACCACGCGGATGCGCTCTTTGGGCAAGCCGAAAATCGGAACGAGCGCCTTGTGAACGTAATACGGACATTGCAGCGAGCCCCACACGGTTACTTCTTGTCCGGCAATCGCGCGAGCGATAATTCCTTGTGGCTCGATGTAGAGCTGTTCCTGCGCTCCGGTTTCGTATTCGCCTTCGACGATGAAGGCCGCTTCGGCCCAGGCGGAATCGACGTCGCCTTTGTCCACACTGTAGGACTTGAAAATATTGTCCTGGCCCCAGACGATCTCTTTTTTTGCGAGCGAATCGGCGATGGCGAAGATCGGCGGAAGCGGCTCGTAGTCGATGTGCACGGCGCGGCGCGCTTCTTCGACCAGATACTTGTCCGGGTGAGCCAGCAGGACGATAGCTTCCTCGGCGTGATTCACGCATCGATCGGCGAGGCAGGGCTGATCGTTGACGATCAGCGCGACGTAATTGTTCACGGGAATATCTTTGGCGGTGACGATGGTGAATTCATCCCACGGAATGCCGGAATCAAAACGGATCTCTTTGATGCGGCCGCGCGGAATCGTGCTGCGGACAGTGACGCCATGCAGCATCTCGGGAAATTCGATGTCGTCGATGTAGCGCGCGGTGCCGGTGACCTTCGAGAGGCCCTCTTTGCGCGGCACGGATTGTCCGATGATTCGTTCCATTTGATGACAGTTTTTAATAAGGCGTTTTATTCGGCTTCTCAGCCCAGGCGCGAAAGCCCTCGAGGGCCTGTTCGTGCATCATCTGGATCATGGGAATATTGCGCTGCGCGTGCGGGCGCGCGATTTCGTCATAGATGAAAGCGTCGCTGAAATCGATCTTTGCGGCGTCCGCAGCGGTGTTTCCGAAATAGACGCGATCCAAACGCGCCCAGTAAATCGCGCCCAGGCACATAGGGCAGGGCTCGCAGGACGTGTACATTTCGCAGCCCTTCAGCTCGAAATCGTTCAATTTTGTGCAGGCTTCGCGGATGGCCAGTATTTCGGCATGCGCCGTCGGGTCGTTCGTTCCGGTGACGTTATTGGAAGCTTCGGCGATGATCTTGCCGTCCTTCACGATGACCGCGCCGAACGGTCCGCCATCTTTCGATTGCACGCTTTCCACCGAGAGCCGAATAGCCCGCGCCATAAAGGGACTTTCCATTGGCATATGATTCCATATTTTACGCTAGGTACCCCCTTTGAATAACAAATCGGCTGTATCAGCGGGCCGGAACGTCGGTTTCGCCGACGGCCAATTTTCGGGGGCTGGCTGCGGGCTTCGGCATTACAATGCAGCCACGATATCAGCCGGTACCGCATTCGAGAACGAAGGTGAGCCATGGCAAATCCGCTGGATAGAAGAGACTTCGTCAAATCACTGGCTGGGGCGGCCGCGGCGGCGAGCGCGCTTGCGGCGACAGGCTCGAGTGCGGAAGGGCAGGAGCGGCGTGGTGCTGCTGGCCTGCCGGCGCGCGGCGAATTCGTGATCCGCAACGCGTATGTGCTGAGCATGGATCCGACGCTCGGCGACATTTCCGGCGGTGACGTGCATGTGAAGAACGGCGTAATTGCGGATGTGGGCAAAAATTTGCGCACGCCGGGAGCAGCCACGATCGATGGGCGCCGAACGATCGTGATGCCGGGGCTGATCGACACGCACTGGCACATGTGGACCACATATCTGCGGTGCCTCGCGGGCGACACGCCGGAAAAAGGCTATTTTCCGGTGACCACCGCGTGCGGGCAGGCCATGCTGCCGGAGGACATGTATCACGGCACGCGGCTCGCCGTGGCGGAGGCGATCTACTCGGGCATTACGACGGTGAGCGACAATTGCCACAATGTGCGCAGCCACGAATATGCGGTTGCAGATATCAAAGCGCTGCAGGAATCGGGATTGCGCGCGCGCTGGTATTACGGTGCATTTCGCGGCATCCCCAACACGCGCGGCATCGACCTGACCGATGTGGAAGCGCTGCATCGCAATTGGAAAAACTATTCGAACGACGGACTGATCGGCATGGGACTCGCGTGGGGCGGCGTGGGCAGCACGCGTTCGCCGAAGCCGAAGGATGAGGTGGACAGGGCGCGCAAGGAATTTGAAACGGCGCGAAGCCTGGGGATTCCGATCGCGGTGCACTTGAGCGCGAAGGAAAATGTTGGACCGGGCGAAGTGGAAGCGCACGCGAGGGGGAATTTTCTTGGCAAGGATGTGATCCTGATTCACGCGCTTTCCGCGTCGCCCGAGGAAATGAAGATGGTGGCGGATGGCGGATCGCCGATCAGCGTGTCGCCGGGATCGGAGCTGCGCATCGGATACGGGCTGACGAAGGCTTGCGATTTCATGGATGCGGGAATTTTGGTATGTGTGTCGGTGGATAGCGTGCCGCTTACCGGCACGGCCAGCTTATTTGGCATTCTGAAACTGCTGCGAAACGCCGAAAATGCCAAAGCATTCAACGAGTGCAAGCTCACGGCCCGGCGCGCGCTGCAGATGTCCACAATGGATGCCGCACGCGCATTGGGAATCGACGATGTGGTTGGGTCGCTGAAGCCCGGCAAACGCGCCGACGTGATCATGGTTTCGACAGACACCGTGACCATGGGCGTTTTCACTGATCCGACGCACATGCTGGTGGAGTGCGCCGAGCCCAGCAATGTGGACACAGTCGTAGTGGATGGGCGCATCCTGAAGCGCGGCGGGAAGTTCACCGCTCTCTCGGCGGAAGAAATTATCGATGGCGCTTCGGCATCGCTCGATTCGGTGCGCAAGCGCGCCAACTGGTCTTAGGCGACGCCGCTGCGTATGCTGCCAGCAGATGGAATAAAGGCGATACGCATTACCGCAAACCGCTAAGCGAGCAGCCTGCCCGGCGCCCGCGGAAAAATCACGTCGCCCACCTTCGCATCGCTCCCCCTCCACAACGTTCGCAAATCTCGCTAGCCGAACGCCTTCGCCTATTTGGCGTTATGGCATTGATTCTTTCGATGAATCGAAATCGGACAGCGAAATACGAAACGGGGAAGCAAGCTATAAATACACAGGAGCGATGAGCATGAAGAAGACGGCAACGCCACCCGAACAGGAAACCCGGCTTACTCCCGAAAAGCGGAAGGAAATGGAAGCGGCCTATGCGTGCCGGGACCTGGAATTCCTGCGGCAGCAGCTTGCCAGCGACAATCTGGCTGTCAGCGAATTGGCGGAGCGCTTCGTCGAGCAACTACTGGAACAGATTCGCTCCGAGCGCGACCGTAGCGACGCTTTCTCACTCAAAAAGAAAATTTCCGCCACCGGCGAATCTGAAGCAGATGCCGCCGAAACAAACTCCGAAAACGAAGTTTAGGATTTGCTGCGCCCGTCTTTGGGCGGCACGCCAGCCGAAGCGGATTCTTCTTCGTTCCACTTTTCCAGCGAAATTCGCGGCATCTCAAACAGATCGGTGGTGCGCACGTACCAGGAAGCCCCATGCATTCTGCCGATCAGATGCAGCTTGGGCGTATTGATGTAGTTCTTCGCCGGGTCGATCACGGCATCGTCGCGCACATGCATGGCCACCACTCGTCCCAGCACCAGCCCGTTGTTTGGACCCAGCTCGACAATTTGCATCAGCTTGCATTCCAGCGCAACGGGACTCTCTGCGATACGCGGGGGCTTGACGCGCGAGGAGGGGATTGTGGTTAGTTTTGTTTTGCCCAGCTCGTTCACACCGCGATTAAATTCGATGGCGGTGATGTTCATGGCCGCGGCGGTTTCCTCCGAAACCAGATTCACTACGAATTCACCCGTTTCGCGAATATTCGCTCGCGTGTCTTTCGGCTCGGGCGGTTTGTGGCTGCCGACGCCGATGCCCACCACCGGAGGATCGCCGGAAAAAGCGTTGAAGAATGAAAACGGTGCGGCATTCAGGGTTCCATTTGCATCAAGACTGACGACCCAGGCGATCGGGCGCGGAGTGACCGTCGAAACGAGCAGCTTGTAGCACTCGCGTGGAGGAAGTTCCTCAAAATTGAAAAGCATCTCGTCCATCTCCTGGGTGATCGCAAAATTTCCGCGACGGAAGCACAAAGTAGTTCGTGAATGGTACATGATACGCGATGAAGCGAATCTCCTCCAGCGTGCGGAAAAACGTGTAGACACTAAAAATCACAGTGAAACTCTGGCGAAAACGTTCGCGCACCGTATTTACACGCATCAGCGGAATGAACTTGCCGCTAGTGTGCAACGATGACGACGCGATCCAAGAATCGAATCTTTATAACCGCGTTAAGTGCTTTCCTGCCAACTGCAGTGCTGGCCCCGCACATGCAGGTTCGACTCTTGCTTCTTGGAGGAACGAATGGATATTCGTCCCAGGATCAGCTTTTCGAATCGCCTCTCGTTGCGCGAATTCGATGCTGAACTTTGGCGGCTGTATTTCGGTTTTGTGAAGGGTTTACTGATGATGCTGGCCTCGATCATCTACTTTCCGCTGGTGTGCCTGTTTTTTGTGGCGCAACACGCGGCGTATGGGGCCGGCAGATTCGTGGCATGGATTACGGAATGGAATCCTGAGAAGCCGCGCGCTTTCGACTTGAGATCGGTCGACGGAGACTGAACGCGGAGCAGATATTAAACCGGGGGCAAAAGGAAAATCGGTGCTGGCGATTGTGCCGCCAGCACCGATTTTTTGTTAGCTGTTTTAAAACAGTTAATTTGCGAGCGGATTCGGCCGCATCTGGATGTGCGTCACGTAGCCCATCCGTGTTTCCGTGAATTTAGGCATGTAGGAAGAATAGGTGGCCCAGATTCCGCGGCCCTTCCAACCCGCCTTGGCGTCGTCGATACGTCCATCTAGTCCGCGCGTGTAGAACGGCATGGGGTAGGGCATCCGCAGAACCGTCCACGATTCCTTCTGCGGATCGAACACCAGCATCGAGTCCGAAGTGGTGCCCGTAACGAACACGGTGTTGGCTCCCATTCCAGACGTATTGAACTGATCCACCCACAGGTAGTAAGGGGCCTCGGTGCTTCCGGTCTCGCTGCCCGTGCCTTTGAAAGAAGGTCCAGGCAAGCGCCAGTAGGTGAACTTCTCGGTCTTGGGATCGAACTTGCCGAGATGCCCGCTTTCGGCGGAGAACCAGATGTTGCCGTCGGTGCTGAAATCAATCCCGTGCGGCAAACGTCCCGGTGCAGTCAGCGGGTAATCCTTGAACTTGCCGGTTTCCGGGTCGAACTTGTACAGCTTGTTGTCAGGACCGCCGGCAGTGGGATCCGCCTGCCAAATCGTGCCGTCCACCGGGCTGACCGCGGTTGCGTAGCCGGTTCCCGTGATGCGCTTCAGGGTGTTGGGATCGATGCGGATCCACGCTTTCTGCGCAGCCTCTTCAGTTCCCTGCGGATTATCCGGATCGATTTTTCGGGTATCGAGCTCGCCGAGCGTGACCACGTCGCCGGGGTTGTTGGCCCAGATACGGTCCTGCGCGTCGAACTGCAAATGGTGCGTGTTGTAGATGGTGTCGACCATGACGAACTTGCCGGATTCCGTATCGTAGTAGCCGAGTTGCATCGAATGGCGCGCCTTCGTCAGCATGGCGTAGGCTGCGTCAATCTCCTGCGGCGTATCGTCTTCGGTATGTAGCGCCGCTTTCGCCCACGAAGGATACTGATCGTCCGGCTGAATTTGCACCGTCATCCACACGTGGCCGTGCTCATCGAACATGGGATTGTGCGGGCTGGCCATCCAATGATCGGGCGTAGAGCGATCGTGATAATAATCCTGCTGCGGATCGTAGCCCTGCTTGGTGCGCGGCTGGATCTGAATCATCGTTACGGTATTTTTCACTGGATCCAAAGCCCACAAGCGGCCACCGCCGGTGCGGTCAGCGCCATAAACTTTTCCGTAAGGATACAGAGTGGGATTGCGCTTGTCGGTTGAGGTCAGGTCATGGATGAAAGAGATGTCGGCGCCCCAATCCCACTCGGTGACGACCATATTGCGCTCCATGCCGGTTGGGCGCGCCGGAGCTTGCGGCACTTCACCCCCCTGAATACGCGTATCCCATTCGGCCAAAGTTTTTTCGAGAATCGGTTTGCCGAGCGATTCGGCCATGCCGTTCATGCCGCTGTTGCGCTGGAAAATCGAGTCCCAGTCTTCGGGATTCGTATAGCGCCGAGTGGCCACCATGCCCAGTTGATGGCACTGGTTGCAGCCCTGTCTCCAAGCCGCCAGCCAATATTCCTGGGTGGTGTACTTGGCCGGCAACTCCGATTGCGAGGGTGGCTGAACCAGCGAGGTCCAGTAGTCGGCGGGATAGATTCTTGCCGCTTCGTGAGCGTCCTTGGCGTTATCAACGTGCAGAGTAATGCGCCCCCCGCGCGTAGCCTTGGTGCGATCTGAATCGTGCAGGCCGTAGCCGCGCACCCAAATTTCATAGGCACCTTCGGGCAGATCGGGCACCAGGAACTGGCCTTTGTCGTCGGTGACGACGATCTTTCGGTACGGCACAGGCAGAGATTTTGTTTCAGCGATGACCCACACGCCCGCTTCCGGCTTCTGTCCGCTGTTGTTCAGCACCACCCCACCGATGCTGCTCTTATCCACTTGAACCGCCGGCGCCGCCTGGACCTGCCGGGGCTGCAGATGCTTTGCCACAGCAAAAAATCCAGCGATGCTGATGATTGCTGCGAGGGCCCAACTTCCATTTCGCGCCAGCTTTTGCATGCTTGTCTCCTTACAATCCGATTCGACGGGCAACGCTCGATGCTGAGTCGACGCCACTGGGCCGCGGACCTTTCCTGCAATCAATAGCACGCAGCCGCACGCAGCTTCTATTTACCAAAAAGGAATTAACGGCCGACTCGTTCTGGATGCGACGCATCCTCCACTCGGTTGCCGGTCGCCCAGAATATGGTTTGCGGGCGAATTCTACAGCGGCGGGGAGTCTATAGGCAATACCAGATGCTTATAGTGACTTCTGCTATAGCACCAACCAGTTTCGGGAAGAAACCAAAAATCGGGTTTAGGGAAGAAGCCAAAAATATCGGCGGCCAAAAATTTTAAGGGAAGCGGACTGGAAACTGCCAGCTCGCTTCCCCGGGGTGTGTCCTAGAAGTATTACTGGGTTAGACGCGGAGTTTTTGGAAAGGTTGTTTCGACCGCGGCGCCTAGTAAAAAAGGTACTTGCGCCACTTCTCGTCCCGATGCCCGATCAGGCGCATCAGCTGCCGCGAGGTGTGCAGGGTAAAGGGCCGCGGGCGGCGCAACAGCTTCAGCCCGGCTTCCTCGGGCGTGCGGTCTCCCTTGCGGTTGTTGCAGGTATAGCAGCAGGCCACCAGGTTTTCCCAGGAGGATCGGCCTCCGCGCGAGCGCGGCATTACGTGGTCCAGCGTCAACTCGGAGGCGGAGAAAATCGCCCCGCAGAACTGGCAGGTGTTGCGGTCCCGCAGCAGGATGTTCTTCCGGGATAAGGCACGGCTCTGCTGTGGGATATGCCGGTAGCTCAACAGCCGGATCACCGAGGGCACGTGAATCGCCTTGGAGGTGGAATGCACTTCCGCGTGATTGGTCTCTTCGGCCTGGGCGACCCCTTTCAACATCAGAACCAGAGCCCGGCGAACAGCGGTAACGTTAATTGGCTCAAAGGTCGCGTTGAGAACCAGAACAGGGGCTTGCATTACCGAGGGACGAGAGTTTGCAGGGCGAGACTTGACTACAGGATCCGGCGTGGAGGCGCGCAAGCTTGGTCGCGGCCGTAAGCCAGTCTTTAACGGGTTGTCCATGGGCTGCCTAAGTGACAGCTCTCCTGGTCACCTAAGATGCACTTTGTCCCTTACGGGATTCTTTCAGGCTGGTTAATTTTCGGGATCGCCATACCGCGCGACCATTCCGGAACCACCCGCCCTACCGTCAGCGCCAGCACCTGGGCCGCCCCCGCCTTCTTCAAGGCTCTTGCGCATGCGTCGAGGGTGGCGCCAGTCGTCAATACATCATCTACCAGCAGGATACGGAGGTTGTCAACTCCACAACCCGTTGGGATGGCGTAGGCGCCACGTACCGTTGCCCAGCGCTGGCTGCGAGAGAGCATGAGCTGAGGCGGACGGGGCTTGGTTCGGACGAGTATGTGGGGTTTTAGAGGCGTTTTCAGACGCCGGGCCAGCGGGCCGGCGATCAGCTCTGCTTGGTTGTAGCCCCTTTCCCGGCGTCGTTCCGGGTGCAGAGGTACCGGTACTATGACGTCAGGACGCCATCGTTCTGAAGAGAAGTCGTCGAGTTCCGCCAGCCGCTCGGCAAACCAGTGCCCGAGACGGGTAACTTCCTCGTATTTCATCAGGATGATGGCCTCGAAGAGGGCGTCGCTATAGACCGCAAAGCTGCGGGCACGGTCAAAGCCGTAGGTGCGTTGGCGGCAGAGGCGGCAAAGCGGGTGCGCTGCTTGGGCGGCTACCGGTGATACCAATGGGTGGCCACACACTTCGCACATGGGCGCTTTGACGCGCTCGAAAGACTCCAGGCAATTCGAGCAAATCGGAATACGACTCGCGTTGGTCAATGGTTGATTGCATATGCGGCAGGGCGCCGCGAACACCACAGAAGACAACGCATCGAGAGCGGCCTTCAAAAGCACCCGCGGTACATAGCGAAAATCGGTGGCGGGGCGCTACCGCAAAACTACGTATGCGCCTGATGATTCGAAACGTGAGTTCCAAATTGGGAATAGGGCGAAGTGGCAGCGGGCGCTGCCCACAACTACAGGAGCCCTTGCTCTTTCTTTTCCTGGCAGGTGATGCAGTAGCGCGTCCACGGGACGGCCTCGAGGCGCTTTTGCTGGAGCTCCTGATGGCAGGAGATGCACTCACCGAAAGTCTCATCGTCGATGCGCCGCAAAGCATCGTCGACAAGCTGGAGCATCGAACGGTTCTCGTGCGTCAGGCCGAACAGAAACTCTTTGGTGTAGGAGTTCGCCGCTTTGTCGGCAAGGTCGACGGTGGGATCTTCGTCCGCTTCGCGCCCTTCCTGTTCGGTGCGCGCGATTCCACGCAGCAATTCTTCTCGCCGGGCGACGAGTTTCTTTTTGTAATATTCCAGGCGCTTGCTATCCATGGCCGTGTCGCCCATAACCCAGGAGAAAACCTCGCTCAAAACGAGCCATACTATCGGGACCGCAGCTTGCTTGTCAAATAAGGCTTGCCCGCGATTTCGCCGTGTTTCAGCTTGTTCCGGGACGCTTTTGTGGAACGTTCCTCATAGATGCTGAAAAGTACCGGAAGGATTCCATGCCGCGCCGCGATTCGCGCTGGAAATTTCTGCCCATACTGCCGTCGAGCGAGTTGCGAGCGCGTGTACTGGCTGCTAAAATTGTGATTCCACGAGCCTGGAAGACGCAGCCATCGCAACCTTCCATGCGTGTACCGGCTTCCTTAAAATTCACAAGTTGCAGGGGAGAATGGATTGGCTAAATACGATCTCGTGATCATCGGGAGCGGACCGGGCGGATACGTTGCGGCGATTCGTGCGTCGCAGTGGGGCCTGAAAACGGCGGTCGTGGAGAAAGATCCTTTTCTTGGCGGAACGTGCTTGCATGTCGGCTGCATTCCCACCAAGGTGTTTCTGCACCACGCCGATATCTACGACTATTTCAAGCGCGCCGAGGAATTCGGTTTCGAAGTGAAAGATGTGAAAATCAACTGGCCCGCGATGCAGGCCCGCAAGGACAAAATCGTCAAGAAACACGCGGGTGGTATCGGCGCGCTCTTTAAAAAGAACAAAGTCGATTCGATTACCGGCTGGGGACGGATTGCCGGGCCGGGAAAGGTTTCCGTCGAGAAAGACGGCAAAGTTTCAGAACTTGAAACGAATTTCACGATGGTGGCCACCGGCTCGGAGGCACGCTCGTTGCCCGGAGTGGAAATCGGCGGCGATGTCCTGACAAATCGCGAAATTCTGACGCTGAAAACGATTCCGAAATCGCTGGTGGTGGTGGGCTGCGGCGCGGTGGGCGTGGAGTTCGCCTCTGTGTTTAACAGCTTCGGTTCGGAGGTAACGCTGCTTGAAGCTTTGCCGCGCGTGACTCCGTTGGAGGATGAAGAAATTTCCGCGGAGCTGGATAAGAGCCTTCGCAAGAAGGGCATTCGCATCGAGCTCGAAGCGAAAGTGGAGTCGGTCAAGAAAGAGGCGGCGGGCGTGACCGTCACCTACAAGGACAAGTCGGGCAAATCACAAACGACCACCGCGGAAAAAGTGCTGATCGCCGTTGGCCGGCGTCCGCTCACGGAAAATATCGGCTTGGAGAAAACCAAGGCGAAACTGGAGCGCGGATTCGTGCACACGAACGCCTTCCTCGAAACGGACGAGCCCAAGCTCTATGCCATCGGCGACATCGTTGCGGGCCTTCCGCAGCTCGCGCACGCCGCTTCCATGGAAGGAATCATTGCCGTGGGCCGCATGGCCGGAAAGCCGGTGCAGCCTTTTGACCGCAAGCGCTGCCCCAACGCTACCTATTGCGAGCCCCAGATCGGATCCATCGGCTTGACCGAGAAGCAGGCGCGCGAAGCGGGTTTCGATGTAAAGACCGGCAAATTTCCCTTCCTTGCCAACAGCAAAGCGACCATCCTGGGCCAGCACGAAGGCTTCATCAAAGTGGTGGCCGAAGCAAAATATGGCGAAATTCTGGGCGTCCACGCCATTGGTCCGCTGGCCACGGAAATTATTTCCGAGCCGGTGGCGGCGCTGGGCCTGGAAGCCACGCTTGACGACATGGCCTCCACCATTCATGCACATCCCACGGTTTGGGAAGCTATGGGCGACGCATTCAACGCCGTCCGCGGGCTTGCAATCAACTACTAACTCACTGTGACATATGTGAATCCGCGCCCACAGCGGAACAGTCCAATTTAGAGAAACGTGTGAACCAACCGGACCAAACGCAGCGCATCTGTTGGGTGGTCGATCTAGGCGTGATGGCCTACGCTCCCGCGTGCGAATTGCAGCGTGAGCTGGTGCAGGCGCGCAAAGCGAATGCCGTGCCCGACGCGCTGCTGATCTGCGAGCATCCTCACGTGATTACGCTTGGCCGCAACGGCAAGCGGGAGCACCTTCGCGCCGGCAGCCGCCTGCTGGATCAGATGCGCGTCGAATTTCATCCGACCGATCGGGGCGGAGACATTACTTATCACGGGCCGGGGCAGATCGTCGGCTATCCTATTCTGGATTTGACCGCGCATCGCCGCGACGTGCGCTGGTACGTAGAGCAGCTTGAGGAAGCCATGATTTGCGCTTCCGCGGCCTTTGGCATCACAGGGCACCGAAGCGAAGGCGCGCACGGAGTTTGGGTGGATACTCCCGCAGGCGAGGAAAAGCTGGCCGCGCTTGGCGTGCACCTCAGCCGCTGGGTTACTTCCCACGGTTTCGCCTACAATGTCTCAACCGACCTGCGTTATTTCGACTTGATCGTCCCTTGTGGAATCCCCGGCAAGCGCGTCACATCCCTTGAGAAGATTTTGGGCAGAACCGCTTCACGGGAGCAAGCGTTGGCTCATTTGATCGAACAATTCGGAAACGTTTTCGGCGTTAAGACGGTCTCAATGTCGAGGCCTGAATTAGAGAAGGTTTTGGCAAGCGTTTCCTTGCAACCCCCTGTGCCCTACGACTCCACTTTGCAATCTTCCATTTCGCGAGGGGCCATTTCGCGAGAGGCGACACGATGACTCAGGCGCTTTCCCGCGAGCAGCATCTCGATCTCTATTACTACATGCAGCTCAACCGGCAGCTCGAAGAGCGCATGGTGCGGTTGTTCCGCCAAAACAAAATCGTCGGCGGACTCTATTCGAGCCTGGGCCAGGAAGGTGTTTCCGTCGGCAGCGCCTACGCGCTCGAAGCGCGCGACTGGCTCGCACCCATGATCCGCAACATCGGCGCGCTGCTGGTGAAAGGCGTTCCGCCGCGCGACATTTTCACGCAGCACATGGCGAAATATACCTCGCCGACGCAAGGCAAGGACGGCACCAGCCACTTTGGCGACTTGAAAAAACGCCACATTGTCTCGCCGATTTCCATGCTGGGCGATCTGATTCCGGTGATGGCGGGCGTGGCTATCGGCGGCCGCTATCTAGGCCAGAAGATCGTGGCCATGACCTGGATCGGCGATGGCGGCAGCTCCACCGGCGCTTTTCACGAGGGCATGAATCTGGCCGCCGCGCAGAAGGCGCCGCTGGTGGTGGTGCTTGAAAACAATCAGTGGGCTTACTCGACGCCTGTGGCCAAGCAGGTTCCGCTGCGTGATCTTGCACGGCGCGCGGACGCCTACGGCATTCGCGGCATGATGGCCGACGGCAACGATGTGGTGGCCGTTTACAACGCCGCCAAGGACGCGGTGGAGCAGTGCCGCGCCGGACGCGGCCCCGTGTTGCTCGAAGTGAAGACCATGCGCATGAAAGGCCACGCGCAGCACGACGCCGCCGAATACGTGCCCAAGGAAATGTTCGATTACTGGAAGGCGCGGGATCCCATCGCGCTCTACGAGAAATATCTCACCGCGAACAATCTGTGGGACGCGGCGAAAAAAGCCGAAATCGACGCGCGCATCGAACGCGAACTCGACGCCGATCAGAAATTTGCCGAGGAATCGCCGCTGCCACCGCCGGAACTCGCGGCGCAAGGAGTTTACTGCGAAGGCTGCCACACCATCGAAGCGGAATGGAAGCGCGCCAAGGCCGAAGTTACGCCTCCGGCATCGAGCGTGACCGCTACTTGGAAAGTTTTTGATTTTGGCGCGGCTGCGCTGCCCGCTCCTGTTCCTGCCCGGGCGCCCGCCCCTTCTCCGGCTCGTCCCGCGGCGCAAGTTCCGCCCGGTGCGGCGCAAACTCCGCAACCTCCTGCGCAACCTCCACAAGCTCCACAGGTCCGGCAAGTGCATCCGCCTCAGCCGCCGAAGCCCAAACCGCAGCCCCAGCCCGGACCGCGCCCACAGCATCGCCCTGCGCAAAAGCCGCTTCCGCGGCCCGTTGAAAAGGGTTTGCCGGCAGTCCCGGAGGATGAGGAAGAATCTGTGCCGGAAGTTCCCGGCGCGCCCGTTGTGCGTGTGCCCTTCGGGCGCGGTCCAAAGGACAAAGCTTTCCGTCAGGAACAGCAGGCAGCGCAAAAGGTCAGGGACCAGCACCACAAGCGCGGGAGGCGCCGCTGATGCCCGAAGTAACCATGCTCGAAGCCATCCGCCAGGCCATCTTCGAGGAGATGGAGCGCGACCCTGCCGTGGTCACGCTCGGCGAGGATATCGGCGTCTACGGCGGTGCGTTCAAAGTCACCGAGGGGCTGCTGGCGAAATTCGGCCCTGAGCGCGTGATGGACACGCCTATCAGCGAAACGGCCATCGTGGGCGCGGCCTGCGGCATGAGCTATCTCGGCCTGCGCCCCATTGCCGAGATGCAGTTCATCGACTTCATCGCCTGCTGCTTCAACCAGGTCACCAATTTCGTGGCCAAGTCGCATTACCTGTGGGGCGCGCCGGCGCCCATGGTTCTGCGCGGCCCCTCCGGCGGAGGCGTGCATGGAGGTCCCTTTCACTCCGCGAACCCGGAGATGTATTTCGTTCATACGCCTGGGCTCAAGGTGGTTTATCCTTCCACTGCGCACGATGCCAAGGGCTTGCTGAAGTCCGCGGTGCGCGACAACAACCCGGTGCTTTTTTTCGAACATAAATTTCTCTATCGGCGCATCAAGGAAGAGATTCCCGAGGGCGATTACACCGTGCCCATCGGGAAGGCCGTGGTGCGGCGCGAAGGGCGCGATCTCACCATCGTGAGCTACGCGGCCATGGCGCACGCTTCCTTGGAAGCGGCAGCCGCGTTGGCCAACGAGGGAATCGAAGCGGAAGTGATCGATCTGCGCACGCTGCTTCCGCTCGACACCGAAACCATCCTGAATTCCGTGAAAAAGACCAACAAACTGCTGGTGGTCCACGAGGACACCCGCACCGGCGGAATTGCCGGTGAAATCGCGGCGCTGGTTTGCGAGGGCGCCTTCGGCGATCTCGACGCTCCGGTGGCGCGCGTGACCGCTTTGGATACGCCCGTGCCTTACTCGCCCCCGCTCGAAGAATACTTTTTACCCAATGCCGAAAAAGTTGCCGCTGCCGCTCGAGAATTGGCAAAATACTAATTGCTGAGGAAAGTGAGCCGCTCACGTGGGAAGAACGAAAGGTGTTAACAACGCTGAATTCGAGGTAGGGCAGCAGGTCCGCATCGCGGACCGCTCCTTCCTCGAGAGTTTTCTCGAGGCTGGTCAATACCACAACGAGCTCGAACCCGACCAGCTCGAGTATGCCGATCAGGTGGCCAAGGTGACCAGACGTCACCTTCTTCCACGGCGGCGATGAGATCTACGCGCTTGAAGGCATACCGGGCGTGTGGCACGAGGAATGTCTCAGTGCCGTCTAACTAGTTCCGAACCCTAGGAGATACCCATGGCTGTAGATGTGATCATGCCCCAGATGGGCGAGAGCATTTTTGAAGGCACCATCACCAAGTGGCTGAAGAAGCCCGGCGACAAGATCGACCGCGACGAACCGCTTTTTGAAATTTCCACCGATAAAGTCGATGCGGAAATTCCGTCCCCGTCGGCAGGCGTTCTGAAGGAAATCAAAGTTACCGAAGGCCAGACGGTGCCGATTCAAACCATCGTGGCCGTGATCGATGTGGACGGCAAAGGGGCTGCCACTGCTACCGCGCCGAAAGCCGAAGCGCAGAGCGCCGCGCCCGCCGCAACTCCGGCCGCGCCGCCTGCGGCGCCGGCAAAACCGGCTTCTTCGCCCACGCCGGCGCCCGCTCCTGCCGCCAAGTCCGCTGCTCCCGAAACTGTGGAATTGCCTTTGTCCGGTCCTCCTGCGGGGGCGGCCGGGGCCGGATCGAAAGTGCGCAGTTCGCCGCTGGTGCGCCGCATGGCCCGCGAGCACCAGATCGATCTTTCGCAGGTGTCTGGCACCGGCGCGGGTGGCCGAGTTAGCAAGCACGACATGCAAGCCGCTATCGAAGGCGGCAATGGCGGCGCGGCTTCTGCTGCGGCTTCTGGGGCCCCTTCCGCAGTTCCTCCTCCGCCTCCAACCGGCGGCGCTGGATCTTCGCACGCGGGTTTGCTCGAATCCGCCGTTCCGCGCGAGCGCATGTATTTCGGGCAGTATGAAGTGCAGCCCATGTCCATCATGCGCCAGAAGATCGCTGAGCACATGGTGCTCTCCAAGCGCACTTCGCCGCACGTCTATTCGGTGGAGGAAGTGGACGTCACCGCCATTTCCGCCCTGCGCGGCAAGATGAAGGAGAAATTCGAGGAGCAGTCCGGCACCAAGCTGACCTTCATGCCTTTCTTCATCCGCGCGGTTGTGGAAGGCCTGCGCGCCTTTCCGACGGTGAACGCCTCCATCGACGGCACCAACCTCATTCTGCACAAGGAGTGCAACATCGGCGTGGCCGTGGCGCTCGACTGGGGCCTGATCGTCCCGGTGATCAAGAACGCCGAAGAGAAAAACTTCCTTGGTCTGGCGCGCTCCATGAACGACCTGGCTCTGCGAGCGCGCACCAAGAAGCTCAAGCCCGAAGAAGTGGCCGAGAGCACTTTCTCCATCACCAATCCCGGCGTATATGGCGGGCTGTTCGGCTTGCCGGTGATCAACCAGCCCAACGTAGCCATTCTGGGCATGGGCGCCATCGAGAAGCGGCCGGTGGTGATCGACGACGCCATCGCCATCCGTTCCATGTGCTACCTGACGCTCTCCTATGACCATCGCGTGGTGGACGGCGCGGTGGCCCACCAGTTCATGGGCAAGGTCAAGCACACGCTCGAGAATTGGACCGAGAGCATCCTCTAGTTACAGGGATCTGAGAATCAGAGAAGAGCGGGTTCGCGCCCGCTCTTTTCTTTTTGCGCGCTCCTTTCCCGGAAAATTTCCGCATGCCCGATTCAAAAATTTTGCCCCACAACTGGGGAAAGCCTCCCTGGGTGATCGACTTCCATCCGCCGGCGCAGCCGCTTCCGCGCGAGGCGGATTTCGCTATTGTCGGCGCGGGTTTCACCGGGCTGGCCGCAGCCGCCTGGCTCCGTCTTCTGGACAACACCAAATCGGTTGTCGTGCTGGAAGCCGGGCGCATCGGACACGGCGCGAGCGGCCGCACCGGAGGCATGGCCCTGGCCGAGACAGCCGCAGGCAATCTGCCGGGATTGGGCGACGTGCTCGCCGGCCTCGAGAAAATTTTCGCGCAGCTCGAAGTGGGGTGCGATCTCGCTCTCACCGGCGCCTGGGAAATTTCCCGCAAAGGCGGACGCCCCGATTCCCCGATTTGCTGGCAGGACTCCGGCACGCTGCGTGTGGTGAATGAGGTTCCCGGCGGCACGCTCGATCCCGGGAAATTGGTGAGCGGACTGGCGCGCGCGGCGCACCAGCGCGGCGCCGTTATTCTCGAAAACCATCGCGTGGAGGATATTGCCTGGGGTGAACGTCCGGTGCTGAGAGTCGCGCGCGAATCGGCAAAAGATGCGGCGGAAATCACCACGGGAAAAATCCTGCTCGCGACCAACGGTGTGTCGCTCGAGCTTTCCAGCTTGTCTCAGGGGCACCCAAAGCTTACGCTCGCGACTCTCACCGCGCCGCTGACCGCGGGGCAACTGCAATCCCTCGGCCTCGGCGAGGACAAACCCTTCTACACCGAAAAGTCGTTTCCCTATCTCTGGGGCCGCACGCGGTCGGACCGGTCGATTGTTTGGGGCGCGGGCCTGGTGGATCCTCCGCCTTCCGGAAATTTGGAAGAAGTGCGCGTCGATTCGCGCGAGCCCGCGGAAATGTTCGCCAGGTTCGAGAAGCGCGTGCGCGGCCTGCATCCGGCCACCGCGAATGTTGAGTTCACGCAACACTGGGGCGGCCCCATCCTGTTCCGCGACAACTGGGAGCCGGTTTTCGATTGGCATCCGCAAAGCCGCAACGCGCTGGTGATTGGCGCCTTCGCCGGGCACGGCGTGGCGCTCTCGAATTATCTCGGCGCGTGGGCCGCGGAAATTCTTCTCGGCCGGCGCAGGTTACCGCAGTGGGGCAAGCTCTAGGTCAAATCCCGGTCTATGCCCGTTGAGATCAATCTGGAGCACAGGCAAAATGCTTCTATGATTCGAGTAACTCCAAAAGCTCTCAACGTTAGTCTAAGAGGACTAACTGTCTATCTGGATAATTGGGCGTTCATCGAGCTTGCTGAAGGAGATCCTGCGCGCCGCCGACGTTTCACTGAGACCGTCCATTCTGGCATCGATCTCCTTTTCTCATCCACTAATGCCGCCGAGTTGGCTGGGCCGCAAGGCTCATCTTCGGATTCCATTCGAGCGTTCGTTGACGAAATCGGCTCCTATTGGTACCCAGTGCGCCTTGACGCAACGGAAGCAGTCAAGCTGGAGCTCAAGGGCGAGAGTCCGCAAACGGTCTGCACTGACCAGGACTTTTTTGAATATTGCATTACGGATCGGATTCGGTCTAACACCGCAGAGGGCGCGCAGGTAATCGCCGTTTGCGACGATCTCTTCAGGCTTGGGCCTGTCCTGGAGAGACTGGCTAGCCAACGCGAGACAATCCGTCAGACTTCGCTGGAATTCGATAGCGTTATTAAAGAGAGAATGACCCGGTTTCGGGAGAGAGGGAAACGCGATCCAGGTTTCTTAGACCGAAGCCTTCCTGCGAGGCCCTTCAATCCGGAGCGCCGCGCTTCTTTTGTGTATCTTAATCTCCTACGGCTAATGGCCATTGAGTCCAATTCCCTCAAGAAAGGGGACGGGATGGATTTTTGTCACGCTGTAATGGCCTGCGCCTTTTCAAATTTCGCCGCTCTTGACACTCATTGGACACGCCGGATTAAGGCCCTGCCATCGAATCCTCTCGCGCGCGTTTACTCGCCTCATGAACTCGACCAGATGGTTGCAGATATGGAATCGTCACTGACGGCGCACGCCGCCTGAAATCAAGGCAAGCTTAAATTGGGGGATTTTGCACGGCGGCGAAGCCGGCCGTGCCGCAAACAGCCTTGTCCCACGGCTGCCCGAGCTGCTTCGAAACAGCCCACTCTCTCGGCTGCCGGCACCTACTGCAATTTCATTCGCAGATCTTCCGCAAAGCGCTCGATGCGCGGCAACGGAACAATCGCGATGTTCTCATCGGCGAAAAGCCGCGCGATGAACTGCTGCCTCGGATTCTCGCGCGAAGGCTCGGCCTCGGTGATGGCGGTGAACTCGCATCCGGGAATCTGCGCGCGAATCCGCCGCGCGGTGTAAGCCAGGATTTTTGGCTGCGATGGATCGCGGCTCAGCGCTACCGCGTGCAGATAGCCGCGCACGCCGTTGCGGTAGCCGTAATCGAGCCGCAGCGAATCGCCCGGCTCGGTGAATTGTTCCACCGGAATGTTCCGTTCGAGCTTCGGAACGCGCCGCCGCAGAAACACATCGTTGATGCGCTGCTTGATCCACGCTCGGGTGCTTTCCAGGATCCCGCCGCGCACACGCGGCGGGGGCGCCACGTAGCCCTGAAACAGCCGGTCGAGTTCCGCGTCGAAATCCGCCGCCAGCAGCGCCCGCTGCGGGCTCAACTGCAGCGCGTTTGAGAGCGTCTGGTCGAGTTTTTCCAGGTAGACGTTAGCCTCGCCCGCCGGCGCATCCAATCGCGTCTCGAATTCACCTGGCAGCGCGCGCAGCAGTTCTTCATCGGCGTTGGGATGCAGGCGCTTCACGCGCGCGATCTCCGATTGCTGTTCGATCACCCGCATGGCTCGCCGCGAGATATCTTCTCCGCCCGCGCCGCCCAGTTCTTCCAACAGAATGCCGATGTTCACCCATTCGTCCCGCACGACATTCGGCGTGTAGCGCAGCACGCGGTAGCGAAATGTGCTCCTCGGGTCTGTGATCCGGGGTTCTGTGGTCCGGGCTTCTGTGTTTCGGGGTTCTTCTGCCATGGTTCACTTCCAGTTGGGAAAAGGTTGGGCCGAGGATTTCCAGGCCGAAACGATCAGATCCCTCACAATTTTCTTGCGCCGCAGAAGCTGTTCGAGCAGACGTTCGAGCGCGCCAGCGTCTTCCGCGTACCATTCCGGCGGGATTTCGCTGGCGGCTTCTTCCAGTACAATTGCATCCACGCGCTCAATGCGCGCGGCCCAGGCTTCGAATGCTTCCGGCCCGCCCACCGATTCATACACGCGGTGCCGCGTATACAGGCCGCGCAGCGGCGCATCCGGGAAATTCCATTCGCCCGCATTGAAGCAAAATCCCTGATCGATCATTTGTGCTTGGTAGCGGGTCTCGCTTCGCCGCCGGAAAAAGATGGCCTGCCTCCCGTTGGTGTTGCAGGTCCACTTGTCGAAGGCCAGCATGCCGCAGAAATCGCCCAGATTCGTGACTTCGCGCAACTGTTCGTCGGGCAGAAAATCGTACACCACGATCTCCGTCGGCGCCGCGGGATAGCGGGAACCGAACTGCAAACCCTCGCAGCACTGCGCGCGCCCGCGCCCGAGTTGTATCACCAGGTCTTCGGTGTTTTCGATCAGCGCCTTCCGGACTTCCACCACTGCTGCCCCTGGCACCGGAAGCCCAATCCTCGCCGCCAATCTCGTCGCCAGCAATTCGTTCGCCAGGATTCTCAACCCCTGCGGATTATTCTGAAACTTCACCACGTAAAAATCGTACCCGTCGCCGTCCTGGCAACGCATCAGGTGCGCCTGCGCTCCTCCCCTCATTCGACGGATCTGCTCCACGGCCAGCGGCATCGCGCGCGTATGCTAGTCATCGAGCGCACTACATCGCAAGTGAAACATTCCCAGATCGAAACAATGTTGAAACGTTGGCGAAACGATGTCGAAACGATGCTGAAACGATTCGGGGTGATTCGGTGTGAAACGAACAGGCCCTGCGTATGTGTCAGCGGTACGTGTCAGCAGTATGTTTCGGCGGAAGTGCAAAATCCGGCGGCTCAAAAAAATCGCGGGAGGTGTCCGCGTTCCGGCGCCCTCCCGCGAATCTGATCCCTAACCTGGTCCCACGGAAGAATTTTAAAAAGCTAGCGTTTCTTTTTCTTCTTCGCGGGAGCCTTTTTCTTGGCCTTCGGTTTAGCCTTGGCTTTTGCTTTGGCTTTTGGTTTCGGTTTGGCCTTGCTGGCTTTCTTTTTCGGTGCAGGCTTCTTGGCCTTGCGCGCCGGGGCGGATTTCCGAGGCGCCGCTGCGGGAGCTTCGGCTTCTTCGTCCTCGGGTTCCTCCTCGACCACAATTTCCTCGATCTCTAAGGTTTCAACGGGCTGTTCCGCCCCTTCTTCTTCCTCTTCCTCGTAGCGGGGCAGCTCGTCGTCTTCTTCGTCGTTCATTTTCGCGTAGAACATCGTTCCTCCGTGGTTTTCAGGCTTGCCGGACGCATGAAGCCCTCGCCGTGTATAAACGGGTTGCTGGAACTTTGTCAAGGCGCACGCAGCGAAAATCTTTTGTTTGCAGATAGGTGCGGGCATTGTGCCGGCGGTCTGCGGCGCAGGAAGACTATATCTGCATGAAAGGGAACGGGTTATTTTCTTGCGGGGCTGGCGCGCTTAGCGCTGGATTTTCAGCAGATCGCCCGCTTCGAGCGAACGGTCCGCAAGAAACGGATTCGACTGGCGCAGCGCGGAAACGGTGATGCCATACGCGCGCGCGATGGAATAAAGCGTTTCGCCCGCCTTCACGCGATGCTGCAGCGCGTCCGCTTTTTCTGAGCTGCGCGCCGAAACGGTCCGCGCCGAAGCTTTTTCCCGCGGTTGCGTCGAAGCCGCTGCCGAAATGCTGGCCGATTCGCTTCCGGCAACGATACGCAAGCGCGTTCCGCGGGCCACATGATTGCCCGCGATGCGGTTCCAGCGCTTCAGATCGCTGACGGTCACATCGAACCGATCGGCGATCCCTTCGAGCGTGTCGCCCTTCTGCACGCGATAGCGCACCACGTGCGTCACCACCGGCACCGTGGGCACGTTCAGCACGAAACCCGCAGGCACCGTCGAATGAGCCTGCAAATGATTGGCAACTTCCAGCGCCGGAACGGTCACCCGGAATTGCCGCGCGATGTCCGGCAGGGTCTCGCCTTCGCTCACGGTATGCAGCCGCCAGGAGGTGCGCTTTTCTTCCGGCACTTGCTGGATATTCTCCTGGAAGCGGGCGGTCAAGCCTGTGGGCAGTTTCAATTCGAATCCTGGCTGGGTTGGCGTAACGGTGCGCAGCAATTGCGGATTCAACAGCCGCAAATCATCCAGGTCGGCCCCGGTGGCATCGGCCACCAGATGCAGATCTACGGGGTAATCGAGCCGGACCGCTTCCACTTCGGCTGGTTTCTCCGGCGATAGTTGCACGCCGTAGAGCGCGGGGGCTTTGGCTACCAGCGCCATGGCGATGATGATCGGCACGTAATTCTCTGTTTCTTTCGGCAGCGCATGGCGCTTCTGCAATTCCCAGAAATCGGCATAGCCGGTGCGCTCGATGGCCTTGGCCACATTGCCTGGGCCGGAGTTGTACGCCGCCATGACCAGGTACCAGTCGCCGAACATCCCGTAGAGGTCGCGCAAATGCCGCGCCGCGGCCCGCGTGGCCTTCTCCGGATCGCTGCGCTCGTCCACGTAATAGCTGCGCTCGAGGTCATACTGCTCGCCGCGGTAGGGCATGAACTGCCAGATGCCCCGCGCTCCCGCTCGCGAAACCGCCTGCGGCTGAAACGCGCTCTCCGCCTGCGCCAGGTACATCAGGTCCTGTGGCACGCCTTCTTCTTTCAGCACACGGCGAATCATGTTGTTGTACCGCCCGGCGCGTTCAAGGCCGTGCTCCACGATGGTGCGGCCACGCGTGCTGGTGAAAAAGCTCAGGTACTGCAGCACGGAATCGTTTACCGTCAGCGGCAAATCGTGCTGCACGGTCATCAATTCCTTCTGGGCCTTCAGCACCAGCCGCGGATCGCCCGGAGGCAGCGTTAAATCGGCAATTTCGTCGATGGGAGCTGGCTGCGCCGGCGCTTCAGTTTCCTGCGCTTCCTCGTCGGATGCCTGCCCTGAGGCTACCTGGTAGGTGTGCAGCGTCTCGCCAATCTGGTCGAACAGTTTTGAAAGCCTCGGGTCCGATTCCGCCTGGAACCCGCTCACCAGGATCCGGTTCACGGCGCGGTCCAGGTCGGCGCGTCCCTTATCGGCATTGCCCGCGCGAAAATCCTGCTGGCCCGCGGTCAGATCGTTTTGAACCTGCCCAACCAGAATGTCGATGGCCGGACGCTCGTCGAGCCTCAGCGAAAGATAATTAATAGAATTGTCGTGCAGCGGAAGCGCTTCGCGGACATCCAACGGGGGAGCTTGCGGCGCCGGCGCTGCCGCTGGCTGGTGCACTGCCACTTTGGTATTCGCCTCGCAGCCGGCCAGTAAAATGGCGCTGGCTGCCAGCATGAGCCCCGCGGTGGTGTGCCGCTTTATCATTCGTCCGCCTCAATGCCTCTTCGTGTATCTCTGGAGCATGTTACGGCCCGGATCCGCGAAGAGACCCCGAGAAAATTGGAATTTTCCGAAAGAGCGCCTCGAGAGGCTATCTCGAAGTAACAAAAAGCTTATGGTTACAGTGGTTCCGGGTCAATGGGCTCAAAGTACCAGAGTTGACCAGATCGGTACACGGAGTTGAGCCCTGAAAGTGTTCGCAACTGCTCTACTGCACCGGCTCGAAACAGACTGGACCAGCCTTATACCATCCTCCGCCCGGCGATTGCTAGTGTAGCTTTTCCGGACCCGCTTGAAAATCAGGCAAGCGCCTGACGCAGGTCCTCGATCAGGTCCTCGGGGTCCTCTAACCCCACCGAGACCCGTACCGTGCCCGGTTCGACTCCGGCACCGCGCATCTCATCCCCGGACATTTTGTAATGGGAGGTGTAAATCGGTAGCACCACCAGGGACTCGACTCCTCCCAGACTCGCCGCCAGCAGGAAAATCCGCACGCGGTCGCAAAAGCGCCGCGCCGCCGCGAGACCGCCCTTCATGTCGAACGCAAGCATAGCGCCGAAGCCGCGCATCTGGCGCCTGGCCAGCTTGTGGTCGGGATGCGCCGCCAACCCCGGATAATGTACCCGCGCCACTTTCGGATGCTTTTCCAGAAATTTCGCCACCGCCATGGCGTTCTTGCACTGTTGTTCCACGCGCACGCGCAGCGTCTTCATTCCGCGGATCAGCAAAAACGCCGCCTCGGGGTCCATCGACCCGCCCAGATAGATCACATTCTCGCGCACGCGCTTCATCAACCCTGCGCTTCCCGCCGCGGCGCCCGCCACTACGTCCGAATGCCCGGCCAGATATTTCGTCGCGCTGTGCACCACCATGTCGAATCCCATGGTCAGCGGCTTCTGCAGCACGGGCGTGGCGAACGTGTTGTCGATAATCGACACGATCGCCCATTCCTTCGCGAACGCCACGGCCTTCTGCAAATCCACCAGACGCAGCGTGGGATTGGTCGGCGTCTCGATGTAAAACGCTTTCGTGCGCGGGTTCACCAGCTTTTCGATTCCCGCCAGATCGGATTCCACATACCGCACGGTAATTCCGAAGCGCGGAAAAATATCGCGCAGCAGACGGTAGCTTCCGCCGTAAAGCTGCCGCGACGCGATTACCTCGTCGCCCGCGCGCAACACCGCCAGCAGCGCGCTCGAAATGGCCGCGCTCCCCGAAGCGGTCACCACCGCCGCCTCGGCCTGCTCCAGCGCCGCAATTTTCTGTTCCGCAATCGCGAGTGTGGGATTGCCGTACCGCGTGTAGATATACGCCGGACTTTTTCCTTCCGCCCAGCGCTTCATCTCCTCGGTGCTGGCGAAAGTGAAATTGGCCGTGCGCGAAATGGGTGTGCCGACCGCCGCGCCCACGCCGAAGTGATCCTCACCCGCGTGGATTGCCAGCGTCGATGCGCCCAACCTCGCTGTGCCTAACCTTGCCGCGCCCAACTTTGCTGTGGCCGATCTGGCTGTACGCAACCTCGCTGTGCGCGACGTTGCCGCGCCCCGCTGCTTGCCCTTCGTGGATTTCTTCATCCGTGCAGAATGGCGCACCGCGGCGCGCCGCCGCAAGCGCCAATTTGGCAACACCGATCGCATCTACCTATTTCCACGGTGTCATCCCGAGCGGAGCGCTTTGTGCGATCCGGTTAGGATCGCGCTGCTAGTCGAGGGATCTCTCTTCGTATGACGCATTAGCCGCGGAGTCACAACCACGTCACCGGGTCCCGCATCGCTTTGCGCCCTTTGCAATGCGTGCGTGAAGTAACCGCCATTTGCGCGCACGCCGGCCCGTCTTGAAGCCGGCCTCCGAAATGTACGAACGCGCCTCTCTCTTCGATTTTTTCTTTCTGTTCAAACGTGAGCGAAGATTGATGAACTGTTCGTTGGCGGTAGCTCAGCCCCGTGACGGGGCGGCAGATAGTAGCCCACCGCGCTCGGCGATGTGTGCCGAGCCAGCGGTGGGAATCCGATGGCGCGAAGCGCCTACCGCTCGCGGTGCTTTTCCCGCGAGCTTCGTCCTACGCAGTAATTCCCCGAGCGCCGCGCCCGCCTTACGCGTGGTGGTGTGCCGCCTCGGAGTGCTCCTCCTCGCCCACGTGATGCGGCTTGTGCGCCGCGATCACTTTCTCCGCCAGCTCCGCCGGCACGAAGTCGTAGTGCGAAAACTCCATCGAGTAGCTCCCGCGCCCCTGCGTCATCGACGTCAGTTCGTTCGCATAGCTGAGCATCTCCGCCATGCGGCACCTGCGCCTTGATCACCACGCTCGCCCGCGCGCGACTCGCTTCCGCTGATCCGCCCGCGCCGCGAGCTGATGTTGCCCATCAGGTCGCCCGAATACTGGTCCGGCGCGTACACTTCCACGTTCATGACCGGCTCGAGCAGCGCCGGCCTCGCCTGTTTCATGCCTCCTTGAACGCCAGCGACCCGGCGATCTTGAACGCCATGTCGCTTGAGTCCACGTCGTGATATTTGCCGTCGTACAGGCTCACGCGGAAATCCACCACCGGAAATCCCGCCAGAAATCCGCGCTCGGCCGAATCGCGAATCCCTTTCTCCACCGACGGAATCCAGTTCTTCGGAATCGCCCCGCCGAAAACGTCGTCCACGAACTCGAATCCCGCCCCGCGCGGCAGCGGCTCCATCTTGATCCGGCACACGCCGAACTGCCCGTGCCCGCCGGTCTGCTTCTTGTGCTTGCCTTCCGCGTCGGCCTTGCCGCGAATCGTCTCGCGGTACGGCACCTTCGGCGGATGCAGCGTCAGCTCCACGTGATAGCGCTTCCGCAGCTTCGCCACCACCACTTCGATGTGCTGCTGCCCCGCGCCGCTCAGCAGAAATTCCTTCGTTTGCGGATCGCGCGAGAAGCGCAGCGCCAAATCCTCTTCCAGTATCTTGTGAATCGCCACGCCGATGCGGTCTTCGTCCGCGCGCGTCTTCGGCTCGATCGCAAACGTGATCGAAGGCTCCGGAATCCGCGCCGCCGCATAGAAAACCGGCGCGTTCTTGTCTCCCAGCGTTTCGCCCGTGGTGGTTTCCTTCAGCTTGGCCACCGCGCCGAGGTCGCCCGCGTGCAGTTCGCTCACTTCCGACGCGGTTTTTCCCTGCATCACCTGCACGTGCTGCAGCCGCTCCTGCGAGCCGCGGTTGTAATTGGTCAGCGTCGCGTCGTTCTTCAGCACGCCGGACATCACCTTGAAATAAGTAATCCGCCCGGCGAACGGGTCTGCCAGCGTCTTGAACACGATCACCGACACCGGCTCGCTGTCCGCTACGTTGCGTTCCGTCGTTTCGCCTTTGCGCTCTGCCGTCTTGTATCCCGTCAATTTTCCGCGCGCCGCCGGCGATGGAAAAATGTCCACGATGAAATTCAAAATCGCGTCGCTGCCGATGTTGTGCAGCGCCGAACTCAGCAGCACCGGAAAAATCCGCTTCGCCAGCACCGCCTCGCGCAATCCCTTTTTCAAATCTTCCACCGGCAGCGTGCCCTCGTCGAAAAATTCCTGCATCAGCGCGTCATCGCCTTCCGCCACCAGTTCCACCAGAGCCTCGTGCGCCTCTTTAGCCTCGTCGGCCAGCGCTCGCGGGAATTTCGTCCACCTTGGCCTTGCCGTCTCCGTCCGGCGTATACAGCAGCGCCTTCATCGCGATCAGGTCCACCACTCCTCGAAAACCTTTTTCCGAGCCGATGGGCAATTGCAGCGGCACCGCTCCGCGCCCGAACGCTTTCTGCAGCGATTCCATGGCCCGGTCGTAGCTCGCCAGCTCGCGGTCCATCCAGTTCACCACGAACGCGCGCGGCTGCTCGTACTCGGTCGCGTAGTCCCACACTTTTTCCGTCACCACCTGCACGCCGGCCACCGCGTCCACCACGATCAGCGCCGCGTCCGCCGCGATCAGCGACGACTTCGCCTCGTTCAGAAACGTCGAGTATCCGGGCGTGTCCAGCAGGTTGATCTTTGTCTTTTCCGTTTTCCCCGGCGCTTGCCACTCGGCATACGCCAGCGCGGAGTTGATCGATATCTTCCGCGCGATTTCCTCTTCGTCCCAGTCGGTGACCGTCGAGCCTTCGGCAACTTTCCCCAGGCGCGGCGTCATGCCCGCTGTGTACAGTAACGACGACACGAGCTGCGTTTTCCCCGTGTCGCCGTGGCCGACAATGCCCACGTTGCGGATCCAGTCAGTCGTATACGCTTTCATCGTTCACCTCTTTCAATGGTAAATCGAACAGAAAAATTGTTTCGACGGTTCGTCGAATATAAAAATTGTCGATTGCAAATCGAATGTGTTGTTTTGCTGGGCAATCGAATTTTTGTTTCGCTGGCGTACCAAACGGTAGGTTGTGTTTCGACGGTGAGTCGAACGGATGATTTTGTTTCGACGGCGAGTCGAACTGAAATATTGTGTCGTGGGCCAATCAAATCGAAGATCCTGTTTCGACGGCGAGTCGAGCGGAAGGTTTTGTTTCGACGGTGAGTCGAACGGATTATTGGCCGCCAAATCTTTGCAGGAATGGAATTTGCGCGGACTTCGCCTACCGCCGGTGCTGCGGATAGGCATTTCGCATGGAAATAAGAAGGACAACCACTTCGCGGATTGCACTGGGATCAACATCACGAAGCGCCGCCCCCGGCGATTGCGCGATTGAGCCCGCGGAAAACTCGGATGCTAGCACACGCACGCGCTTCGCTTCAAGGAACCGCCTGCATCACCGCTCGAAGAAGCATGACCGAGGGGATACTAACAAGGGACCATCTAGGCGAATCTATTAGCCAGGACTGGGATTCGCTTCCACTATGTGATCGAGAGGCAGGGCAACTCGCGACTGGAACTTATAAAACCTGTGAGCTAGATGCTCGACGTACGGAGTATTAAGCCTTGCTCGTCGGCGGGCCTCACCTCCAACCCGATGGTAAATTTCATCCGTAGGCAGCGTAAAGTAGATGCGGAAATCGACCGCAAGCGGAGCCAAACCCTCACCCTGCAAGTCTTCCTGGGGCGTAATTTTCTGTAGGTATTGAAATCTTTCATTTTGGTTGTGCGTGATCTTCTTCCAGTCAGCTGACCCAAGACGCTCCACATCTCGAACCTTTGCACGCAGAACGTCAGCCGAGAAAAGGTCGCAAAACAGAATATTCGGCAGCGTTCCTTCCTGCTGGCTCTGCCGGCGCTTGTAATCCTGCAAGAGGTCGCAATCCTGGCTCATCACGATCACAAGCTCATGAACAACTGGTGTCATCTCCAGTTCAGCACTGAGGCTTTCTATCGTTGGCTTCAGTTGGGTTAGGTTCTGGAGGATTTCGCCCTGCCAAACTCTTCCTTCCCGTAGGGAGGGCAGGTAGACAGATACGAAGTTCTGAGGAGTTCCTTCTTCTGGCTGGTTGGGTAAGGCCCCACCCAGATTCCCCAACCGTTTACTCCCTATCTATCTGAATTTCTGGCCTCGAAATGGGTTTCCCAAGCTTCGCTTTGATGGTTCCTGCGGGCAGCTGCGCGATCTTCGCAGAGGCGCTTAGATAGAATAAATGTAGATCATTCAAGTCGTTGACGGCTTCGCTAAGTGCTTCACTTGGCAACACCGAAATAACCGCATGGCAATACAAACGCGCCATCGCATCAGCTGCTAACGTGGCAGAAGCGCCCTGAGTTCCCTGAGCGCTAAAAGTGTAGACGTGTGAGCCTGACGTTTCTCCTACAACAGTTGTCCATCCGACCGCCGCAAGTCCCCGGTTGAACGAGAAAAAAGGTCCACTAAGTGAGCTGAGTTGGTCCCAATCTTTCGTGAAGTACGGGCGTGGTGGACCACCGGAATAATCGTCCGGCTTCTCGGTTGAATATATCAAGAAGTTTGAAGACATTGGTCAGTTCCGTCCTCTCCTCGCAGAAAAAATCACTGTCTATAGAATAGCTGAAGTCTGTATCTCCCGCTTCGCGCACCAGACCGTGCAATATGCGAACCTGACCCTGACTGCCATGAAGGGAGATGATGACCTCACTCGCTTTGTGCTGAACGAACCTGCTTACATCTTTTGAAGCAAGTTCTCCTAGGATGTGGGGCTGAAGAATTTCCGGCCAATCAAGACCGCGCAAAGCGTCGGATGACTTCTTAAGCACATCCCGATACCGCAGGCCCGTTCGGATGACGAAAGCTGGTGCATAAATCGCCCGGAAAGCTTCCAACGCTCGTTCGAACATTGAACGAAATACTTCCCATCTTGTGTAATGCGTGGTGGAAGTAGATAAATAATCCCTGCCTATGCCCAAAGTCCATCTATGGTCCTCTGATATGAACTTGTACGTCCGGCCCGCTGGAAAGGGAGGAACCTTTGTCTTCGGCTGGAGGAACGGGAATCCGACAGGAAATTGCGCGGTCAGTGCTTCCTCCATGAGAGGGTAATCCTTCCGAATTCGCTCCTGAAAGGCCGCCGGTACTTCTGTATCGATCCGGAGTATCGGGGGGAAGCGCAACTGGCAAATTACCTCAACCAGCGGATTCGTAGCGTAGATGACTCTGGGACTCTCAGGGAAAGTCATGGCGCTCGCAGCGCCAGCGGTATCGACCGGGGCAGTATTCGATGCCATCAAGTCCTCATAATATAGACGTCCAGTTCAGATGACAAGCATGCCTCAAGGCTCCCCAGCTTTGTAGGAAATACGAATTGCGCCTGCCCTTGAAAAATGTTCCTATCTCCCTGCCGTTCGCCCCGACCATGCAACGCGTTGTTTCCATCCTCGCGCTTCTCTCCGCATGCTTGCTCGCAAGCACCGCCCGCAGCGCGGACAAACCGGTCCAACTCGTCCTCGATCAGGACAACATCATCGCCGTCGGACAGCTCGCCGTCATGCACATCCCCTCGGACAACCAATATTCCTGGGTCACCGGTCCCAATGCCGCGTGGCGCGACAAACTCGCTTTGGTTCACCGCTCCAGGCACGACGTCACTTTCCGCGCCATCCATCCCGGCAGAGTCGTCATCATCCTCAGCGCCACCGGACCCGGCGGCTGCATCAGTTGCGCCACCCGCCACCTTTTCCTCACCGTCCTCGCCGCAAACTAACCCCGCCTCGCGGTTCTATGTTTCCGCATGGCGAGTTAGCGCCTACCGCTCGCGGTGCTTGGCGATCCGGTTAGGATCGCGGTAAAAAAAGACCGCGAGCCTTCGTCTTGTCTCGCCACTAACCACCGGTCAACGCCGTCGCTAACGTCAGCGCCTTTTGGACTTCCTTTTCGGCGCTCGCGCCTTCGGCTCCGCCAAGTGATCCAGCGCTACGGTGCGGCCGGAAAGCGTGGCGCGAATCTCCAGCGTTCCGCCCAAAGCCCGCACATACTTCGCGACGCTTCCTAGCTGAAGATTCTTTCGCCGCTCCAGGCGCGAGATGGCTACCTGCGTTACCTGCAACCTTCGCGCCATCTCGCTCTGGCTGACTTTCAGAGCGTCCCGCAGCTCCGCCAATTCCATCTTTTTCAGTTCCGCCCGCGCGCGGCGGCGGACCCGTCTCCGGGAATCCGCCGGCATGGTCGCCGTCATCAGGTCTCTGAATTTTTTGGCCATTTCAAATCAATCCTTCCCTTTTCAACTGCCGTAGATACTCGCCATAAATCTTGTCGGCGAGCTTCACCAACTTCTTCGTCCATCCCTTGCCGCTCTTGATCCCGCCGATGAGCAGAATCGCTGTCTGCCTGGGATCAAACGCAAACGCGATCCGGTAAGGCCTCCCGCCATGCTGCACGCGCAGCTCCTTCATGTTGGGATACTTCGAATCCTTCGAAAGTGTGTCGGCCCAGGGACGTCCCAGCGCCGGCCCCTTTTGTTCCAACAGTTCCACCGCGACCGCGATAGATTCCCGTTCGTCGAGCGTGAGAGTCATCCACCATTTCTCGAATTCGTCGGTGTGCTCCACCGCCCATAACATACGCGTATTATAACATTAAGGTTATAAAGTCAAGCCACCGACCTTAGCAGTGTTCATAGCCATAAGCCCCGAGGGCGAAAGAACGTAGCCCACCGCGACACACGCGCCGCTTTTGCGCGACGCACCGAGCGGTGGGTAACCAGCGGCGCGGAACTTTCGCACCTGCCGTTGTGTTGTAGGTCGTAGCTTTAGCTGCGACAAGAGACTCCGGCGCGGCAGCGCCATACCGCTCGCGGTGCTTGGCGATCCCGTGCGACCCGGTTAGGGTCGAAATACAGGATCGCGGTAAAAAAAGACTGCGAGCTTTCTTCCTCTGTTTCATTTGCCTCCTCCGCATCCTTTGCCTCACCTCTTTTCTAGCCAATCGCCACTTGTCACTCGCCACTGTTTTTGCAGCAGGCTAATAAGCACCAATGACGCGTGAAAAGCACCAGGTTACTGACCGAGCATCCAGGCACTGGCCTTCCCAGGGCGTCGCGTATACCATTGAAAATAGGAGTTTTGGCGGCAGCAACAGAGCTAGCACGGTTTGGCTCCTGCGATGCACCACAGTCAGGCAGCAGAGCGATAACGACTCGGGAGGGATCACATGAACGGCAGCAGAATTTCACGGAATATTGTCATGACCGCATTGCTTTCAGCACTCATCGCGACCCCGATTTTCGCGCAGGCGCCCGACCAGCAACCGGATCAGCAGCCGCCCGCTGAGCAGCAGGCGCCTACTCCGCCGCTGCCGCAGCAGGTGCCGCCGCCACAGGCGCCGCCATCACAAGCGCCCCCACAGGCTTCAATGGGCCAGCCACCCGGGCCGCCCCTGTACAATCCGGCGCAGCTCGCGCAGATGGTCACGCCGATCGCGCTCTATCCTGATCCATTGCTCGCGCAGATATTTGCCGCCGCGACCTATCCGGATCAGCTTCCTGACGCGGCTCGCTGGGCAGATCAGCACCATTACCTGAGCGGCCAGGCGCTGGCCGATGCCATTCAGGCAGACCAACTTCCATGGGATCCGAGCGTTCAAGCTCTGTTGCCGTTCCCGACTGTGCTGAGCATGATGGCGTCCGACATGCCTTGGACAGGCGCCCTTGGCAATGCCTTCCTGGCGCAGCAGCAGGATGTGATGAACGCCGTCCAGCGCGATCGCGCAGAAGCCTCGCAATATGGCTATCTGCGCAGCAATAGCGAAGTGATCGTCAGCGGCGGCCCTTACATCACCATCATGCCGGTGAATCCCGCTTTCGTCGTCGTGCCCTATTACAATCCGGCAGTAGTTTTCGTCGCGCCGCGACCGGGCTTTTTCGTCGGTGGTGCGATCCGGTTCGGATTCGGAATCTCCGTCGGCGCGGCCTTCCGGCCATGGGGCTGGGGTGTTGTCGGCTACAACCGGTTTGATTGGGGCGCGCACAGAGTATTCATTAACTCCGCGCCTTGGGGACGAACCTGGGTCAATCGGGCTGCTTACGTCCATCCTTATCCGGCCGTACACCGATTCACTCCCGCACAACGCGTTGCCGATGCGCATGCGCTACATGGAGAAAATGAGCACGAACGCCAAGCGGCGCGAGAAGGTCGAGCGGCGCACGAAGAACACCACAACGACCATCACGATGACCATCACGACGACAGACACTAACCGCAACGTATAAACGATGCCTGCGGTGACGCAGCCGGCGACGCAAGGCCGGCCGTCACCACAGTTCCGAAAATTCTCCTGGCGCGCTCGATCCTTCCGCTTCGTCTAGCCACTCGTCACTAGCCACTGCTTGATCCGTCACTTGCCACTAACCATTGCCTTCCTAGTCCTCTCAGCCGTTCCAGTTCCGTAGAAATACGAATTGCGCCCACCCTGCGAAATTTTCTATCTTCTCGTGAGGTGTAAGGTGAACGAGAAAGGCCCCGCAGCACAACCAACCGAGCCGGCCACAACCGAAAAAAGCAAAAACCCTTCGCGCGCCGCCCTTTCACGACACAAGCGCAAGTGCACCATTTGCCAGCACCCGCAGCGCGACCAGATCGAACAGGAATTCCTGCAATGGCGCAGCCCGCGCACCATCGCCGCCTTTTACAAGCTCACCGAGCGCGCCGTTTATCGCCATGCCCACGCCCGTCGGCTCTTTGAGCGCCGCGGCAACAATCTCCGTTTCTCGCTCTATCACATTCTCGAGCAGGCCGAGCACGTCCCGGCCACCCCGAACTCCATCATTGAAGCTGTTCGCGTCTTTGCTCACATCACCGACGACGGCCGCTGGGTCAATCCTCCGCGCCACGTCATCATCGAGCACGTCGGCGAAGACGAGCCAGGCTCTCCGTTCGCCGCGCAAACTCCCCCGGCGCAGCAACAAAAGTCAGTGCCTAACCAGACGGGCGCTCCAGCGACTACCTCTCGCGGCGTCGTTCCCGGTGTGTCCATAGCCCCGAAGGGGCGAAAGAACGTAGCCCACCGCGACACTTGCGCTGCCGTTGCGCAATGCTCCGAGCGGTGGGTACCCAGCGGCGCAGAGCGCCACACCGCTCGCGGTGATCTTTCCGCGAGCTCTCCTATTCCGCCGCAGCACAATGCTGCTAAGGCCTCCCGCTCCACAGCTTCTAATCGTCAGTCCCCGCCGAGTAAATCTTCATGCAACTCATTGAAAACAACCGATCGCATCGCAGTCTGATCGTCAGCCAAATCAAAGGTCGGAAGGCCGGTGCGCGAGCGCTTTTCCGCGAGCCAAAAAAAGGCCGGCAGAAATGCCGGCCTTTTCGTTCTTTATGTGCGCGAGAAATTAGCCAGCCATGGCTTCGGCGAACGGGTTTTCATCCGCCGAGGGTCCATAGACCGAAGGCACCGGCACATTGTTCATTCGCAGATAGACGCCAAGCTGCGCACGGTGATGAATGATGTGGCTGAGGCAGAAGCTGCGCACCACCGCGGCGCGCGGCATGGTGAGAATGGTTTTGTCACCCGCCATCAGCGACCAGGATTTCATCAGCGATTCATCGCTCGCTTTTGAAAGCGTATCGCGCATATTCGCGACATTCTTGTCGAACTCGTCGAGCAGTTGCTTGCGTGAGCTCATCACGACCGGTTGACGCGAAGGCCCGCCGCCTGCGGGGCGAATGTTGAAGGAGTCATTTTGCAAGGCCATGGTGACGAAGCCGGGAAGTTCTGCGACGTGCCCGGCGAGGCGCGACATGCTCATGGATTTTTCATGGGGTTTGTAATCGGGTTTGTCTTCGGGCACGCGTTCCAGCGTTTTCCGCGTGACGGCCATCTCGTGATCGAACTCAGGAATCAGCGCATCTTTGATTGCCATGTTTCCTCCTCGTCAGAATTTGGATTTGCGGCTTGTTTGGATTCGGTGACAGTTATCGGAGATGCATGAAAGTTTTGCAACAATCGTGCCTGGTGCCCCGCGGCCAGCCGTTTGTGATCGCCCACCTGCGATCATCCTCCTGCGATTATCCACCTGCAATTGCCCCGATGATCACGAACGGCTCCGCGCCGGAGGCCACCGAAGCGGGCAGCGGCGCGTCCGGCGACTCGTGCGAAAGATCTTCCTGGCAAGCGAAAAAGCGCAGGAAGGGCCGCCGCTCGAGCGTGTGATGATCGCGAATCGTTCCGCGCAGCACCGGATAGCGATCTTCGAGCGCATCGAGCACCGCGCGCGTGGTGACTTCTCCGTGCACCTCGACGCTGACTTCGCTGCTATCGACCTGCGCGAGCGTTCGCAAATGCGCCGGAAGCACCACCTGGATCATGCGAGTGTCTGTACCTCCACAGATAGCACGGCGGGGAGGTCGTGGACAATAGGCGCCCAGCTATCACCCGAATCGGCGGAGCAGTAAACCTGCCCGCCGGTGGTGCCGAAGTAGACGCCGCAGGAATCGAGCGTGTCGACGGCCATGGCGTCGCGCAGCACGTTCACGTAGCAATTGCTTTGCGGCAAGCCTTTGGTGAGCGGCTCCCACTCGTTTCCGCCGCTGCGGCTGCGATAAACCTGAAGCTTTCCCTCCATCGGAAAGTGTTCGGAGTCGCTCTTGATGGGCACCACGTAAATGGTTTCGGGTTCGTGCGCGTGCACATCGATCACGAATCCGAAATCTGTGGGCAGGTTGCCGCTGACTTCCTGCCACAGGTCGCCGGCATTGTCGCTGCGCATCACGTCCCAGTGCTTCTGCATGAACAGGACACCGGGGCGGGATTTGTGCATGGCGATGCGATGCACGCAGTGGCCGATTTCCGCGGTGGGATCGGGGATGTATTGCGAGCGCAAGCCTTGATTGATGGGCTTCCAGGTTTTTCCGCCGTCATCCGTGCGGAAGGCACCGGCGGCGGAGATGGCGATGAACATGCGGTCGGGATTGCTCGGATCCAGAACGATGGTGTGGAGACAAAGGCCGCCAGCGCCGGGTTGCCATTTCGGGCCGGTGCCGTGACCGCGCAATCCTGAAAGCTCCTGCCAGTTCTGACCGCCATCGGTGGAACGGAAGATGGCGGCGTCCTCGATTCCGGCGTAAACGGTGTCGGGATCGTTGAGCGACGGCTCGATATGCCACACGCGCTTGAACTCCCAGGGATGCGGCGTGCCGTCATACCACTGATGCGTGCCGGGGACGCCGTCGTAGGCGAACTTGTTGTTAACGGTTTCCCAAGTTTTGCCGCCGTCGCTCGAACGCTGCATCACCTGGCCGAACCAACCGCTTGATTGCGAAGCGTAGATGCGGTTGGGATCGGCGGGCGAACCTTTCAAGTGATAGATCTCCCATCCGGCGAAGTGCGGTCCGCTCACGTCCCACTTTTGGCGCTTGCCGTCGGCCGTGAGAATGAACGCGCCCTTGCGCGTGCCCACCAGAACTCTGACTCCACTCATTTTCTCTCCTCGATAGTTTAATTTGGGCTGTCTGGCCGGGCCGAAAGCGATTTATTTGTTAGCGCCTTTGGCGATCTGCTCGCCTTGAGCGCGCAGGCGTTGTTCCTTTTCCTTGAGCTCAGGCGTCAATTCCGAGCCGAAGTCTTCCATTTCGAAAAAGGGACGGATTTCGATCACGCCTTCGTCTCCGGTGGGATTCGGGCAGCGCTTGACCCAGTCGATGGCTTCCTGGAGCGACTTCACTTTCCAGATCCAGAAGCCGGCGATGAGTTCCTTGGTTTCGGCGAAGGGCCCATCAATCACCGTTCGGCTTTCACCCCGAAAGCGCACGCGCGCGGCCTTCGAGCTGGGCTGAAGTCCGTCGCCGGACAGCATGATGCCAGCCTTCACCAGTTCTTCATTGAACTTCATCATCGCTTCCAGCATTTCTTTCTTGGGCATGATGCCCGCTTCGCTTTCCTTGCTCGCCTTCACAATGACCATCACTCGCATGGTGACTCCCTATTCGTTTGGATTTGGAGCTGGCCGCCGGATTGTACGCCGGAACCAGATCTCTAATGGCGAGACGAACGGCTTTCGCCCAAATCGACATTGGGCAAAAAATCTTTTCGGGCGCGTTAACCGGCCGAAGAGGCCTGGGCTGCGGTGGTGCAGTTGACAATCCAGGGAATTCCGAAGCGATCCACACACATGCCGAAACGTTCGGCCCAGAAGGTTTTCTGCATGGGCATGGTGGTTTTTCCGTTCTCGGAAAGGGCCTTGAAAATACGTTCCGCGTCCGTTGGGTCATTGTTGCTGATGGTTACCGAGAAGCCCTTCGGAGGCTGGTAGCCGCCGGGGGCATTGGGTGGAACGTCGGAGCCCATCAGCAAATGCCCGTTGAACGAAAGATTGGCGTGCAGAATCTTCTTGCGCCATTCGGCCGGAGTATGGTCCGCGGCCGGGGTGCCTTCGAAGGGCATCATGGCGTCGATCTTGCCGCTCAATAACTGCGCGTAAAACTTGAAAGCTTCCTCGCAATTGCCGTTGAAGTGCAGATAGGGATTCAGTTGCATCAGTTGCTCCTTTTTGTGTGTTGCCACCGAGCCGGGAACTTTCTTGCGCGCGCGTGCGTGCCGATTGCGCAATCATCATCCGTCGAATTTGGCGAATTTCGGGAGTATCGGAGTCAAATCCCTTTCGCGCCAGCGGCGCCGTGTTTCCGCGAGAACCTGTTCGCGATTTCTGGCCATGCGTTCGATGACGGCGCAAGGCGCTCCGGTTTCCTCGTGGCGCGCTCCCCAGACGAGCAATTCCAACATGACCGGCGCGAGATCGATGCCTTTTTCGGTGAGCCGGTAATTCACCTTCCGCCCGTCAGATTTTTCCGCTTCGGCGGTAAGGATGCCGGCGGCTTCAAGCTTCCTGAGACGGTCCGCCAGAATATTGGTGGCGATGCCTTCGCCGGATTCCTGGAACTCTTTGAACGTGTGATATCCCCGGACCATCAGGTCACGGATGATCAAGAGCGACCAGCGGTCTCCCAACGCTTCCAGAGACATGCTGACTGGGCAACCGGAGCGCGGTGATGATTTCCGCTTCTTTCTAACCACGAGAGGGAGGCTAGCATATCACTTGCAGTTTGCAAGTTATATTTTACGGGAAAGATTTCGGGGTTGTGGAAATCGGCGGAGTTCCGGTGAATGGAAAAATCTGTCAGGGAGAAATGTGGAACGAGCCATCCGGTTGGACGTAGCCGTAGGCCATTGCGGGTGTATTGAAGGCAAAGGCTGGGTGACCTGCGCGGTCGAGCAGTATCAAGCCACCGGTGGTGTGCGCACGGTTTGCCAACTGGCCAATAACTTCGGCGGCGATGGCCTGCGCGTTGCCGGCGGTATTTGCGTGGGCATCGGTGGCGGTTGAGTGTCGCAAAAGATCAATGGCCGCTTTGGCCATAACAATTTTCATGATGCCTTCGCCATCGCCGGTGCAGGAAACTCCCCCGGCCTGATTATCGGCGTAGCAGCCACAGCCGATCAGCGGGGAATCGCCGACGCGACCGGGAAATTTATAGGGAGTGCCGCCGGTGGAAGTGCCTGCGGCGAACCGCCCGGCGGAATCGAGTGCGACAGCGCCGACGGTGCCCTGGTGCGTTTCCGCTGCGGCGCTTTTCTGCAGGTCGCGATACTTGCGCCAAGCGGCTTGGGAACGACCGGTGATGAGTTCTTCAGGGTCGCAAAGAGGAATGCCATTTTCCAGGGCGAACGTTTCGGCGCCAGCGGCGGCCAGCAGCATGTGCGGGCTTTTTTCCTGGATGTGGTGCGCGAGGCGAATGGGATTGCGGATGCGTTCAACCGCGGCGAGAGCGCCAGCTTTGAGAGTGGCGCCGTCCATGAGGATGGCGTCGAGCTGAACATGGCCGTCGCGATTTAAATTCGCGCCAGTGCCGGCGTTAAAGAAAGGATCGTCCTCGAGAATGACGATAGCCGCTTCGACGGCGTCAAGCGCGGGTCCGCCGGCAGATAAAATCTTCCATCCCCCTTGCAGGGCACGGCGAATTCCGGCGTGGGTTGCGTCGATGGCATCCGCGGCGACAGATCCAGCGCCACCATGGACGATGAGAGAGGGTTTGACAGGCACGGAAAGAGTTTAGGTAAGGGTTTGGCAGAATCCAAGCAGGTGTAGAAGGAGCGCATAATGCCGGGCGGGTGGTAGAGCGAAACCAAAAGCTCGCGGAGCATTGATATGGCCCCTTGACTTGCGCTGTGCGAGCGGTAGCGCCGAACGGAAAGCTCGCGGGAACTTCACCGCGAGCGGAAGGCGCTTCGCGCTGCTTGGGAACCCAGCGCTGGCTCGCACAAAAACGGTGCGAGCGCGCTGGGCTACAGTCTTCCGCTCCTCCGGAGCTGAGCTGCATCCGGAAGCCGCCTTTCGCGTCGGGGTCGTTAATCGGAGCTGTATCCGGTAGCCGCTTCGCGCCGAGGTCTTTCATCGGAGCTGAAAGAGTCTGCTCGAGTTACAAATTGGGTCCCCCGGTGACTAGAGCCGCACTGAATCGCAATGTCTTTACGGCACGGCAGAAGCCGTGTCTTGGGGAAAAATCGCGATTGAACCGAGAGTCTGAAGCGACCACCTACAAGGAACGATCGAAGAGAGATTCTTCGCGCAAAAGCGGCGCTCAGAATGACGGCGAAAGGCGAGAGACGGGCGGAAAGCGCGTGGGTACGTTGCGACGGAATTGGACACGAAGAGAGAGCCCTCGACTCGCTGAGAACCGCTCGCTTCGGGATGACAGCGTGAAACAAAAACAACGGCAAGATGGCGGGCTGAAAGCCCGCCGCTACGTGAGGCGAGACGCTTCGCGCGAAGTACAACGTCACGGCGAAGCCCGCGACAAGAAGAGCCTGTTCGCTCCACTGATTCCGTAGCCGTCATCCGCAAAATCCTCGCATGTTTCCGGGTGGTGGCTTTAAAGACACGACCTACAAGACTGCTCCCGCGCACACACTGAAGCTCCGAGCATTCGCAGCGCAGCCTAAACTGCTTTGTGAGATGACCGCTAGCGAGGATAGAGAACCAGAGTGAGACTCACCAGCAGCAAAGCCGGCCCCAGGACGAGCAGGAATCCCAAACCGAGGAGCACCTGCATGGAGCCGGGGCGCGGCAAGAGATTGGCGCCTGAGGACAACACGCGGGCAGGGACCTGGCGCCGCCACATGGCAGAGAGAAATTTCAGATAGGTCTCGATCCAATAGCGGACTTGCAGCCGCGATTGCCAGAGCAGATCAATCCCGGCACATATGACGAGTCCACCGACAGTGGCGATAAGCTTGGCCATTGCACACGCATCCCTTTTTTAGAATGACGGAAGGAACATTTTAAACAGAGCGGGGCGGGTGTTGCACGGATAAATGCAAGGGATGTAGCGAAAATGGAATTTCAGGCGCCGCGGCCGGCGGAGCGGGTCATTACGTGCGGAGGGTCGGGCGCGGGGCGAAGATTCGAGTGCAAGCGGGACGGAGAGATACCGAGAGCGCTTTGAGCATCGGCGAGTGACTGGCGGCCGCGTTCTGTCTGCTGCCAGGTGTGGACGATGTTGTGGATCACGGTGATATTCGGTCCGATAGCGAGAATCCAAAGCGCCACGGGCATGCGGTTTACGAGCGCGCCCAAAATCATCAGAGCGAGGCGTTCGGGACGCTCCCAGAAACCGACTCCATTGCCGGGCACGAGCGATTCCGCGCGCGCTTTCGCGTAGCTGACCATAACGGCGCCAGCGGCGCCGGCCCCCGCGAGAAAGGCGTAGGAGAAGCGGTTGACGTGCACGTAATAAATGAGCAGGCCGAGAAACAGGATGAGGTCGGCATAGCGGTCAAGAATCGAATCAAGGAATCCGCCGAAGAGTGAAACCCGGCCCTGCAAGCGGGCTACTGGACCATCCAGAAGGTCGCACATGCCGGCGAGAATCATCATGCCGCCTGCGGAAGCAAACCTTCCCGCGGCAAAGAATATCCCCGCCCAGAGATTCGCGACCAATGCCGACCAGGTGATGACGTTAGGAGGGATGCCAGTAGCAGCCAAGAGAGCCGCTGCGCGGCCAATGGGCCAAGAAAGGTACCGGGCTGAAGTGCGGGTCAGCATGAAGTCAAAGTGAAGTCACGCGCGCGCCTATTTTTATTCCTCATCGTAGATAGTAGAGAGCTGGACGACCTCGTATTCTCTTAGGCCTGCCGGAGTGGTGACTTTCACTTCATCGCCCACTTTTTTACCAAGCAGAGCGCGACCGATGGGAGAAGTGGTGGAGATGAGGCCCTTGGCAGCGTCAGCTTCTTCCACGGTGACGAGTTTATACTCGATTCTTGCGTCTTTGGCGATATCCAGAACCACCAGCCGGGAACCATAGGCGGCCCGATCTTTTGGCAGGTTGTTCAAGTTGAGCATGGACAAGTCGGCCATGCGCTGATGGAGTTGCGCCAAGCGGGCGGCGACGTAGCCTTGCCGCTCCTTGGCGTACTTGTACTCCGCGTTTTCGGAGAGATCGCCATGGGCGCGAGCTACCTTGATTTCTTTCGGAAGCTCGTCGTGGAGCTCATGCTCGAGGGCGGCGATTTCGTCCTTGAGTTTCTTTTTAATTTTTTCAGCAAGATCCGTCATTGCGAACGCTTAGGAAAAGAAATCCCCCCAAATGAGCCTTCCCCCATTCTAGCGCGGGTTGGCCCAGTGGATCGATAATTATCGGGTATTTTGAGCTGCCAGGCGAATGAAAGATGGCCCGGGACCGCACGGCCGACATTGAAAATGGGGAAGGGGAAGGCGTCCGATGCGGACGCCTAGGCTGCCTTTTTGCGGCGTTCGGCCCAACGCTTCTTCATCATTTCGGAGAGGCGTTTACGGCCAGCAGGGGTCAAACGGCTTCCACCAGCTCGCTTGTGAGCGACCGGGCGACCAGCGGTGCGCGTTGCTCCATTGGTTCTCGCCCCGCCATCCAGTGCGGAAATAGCGCGATCGAGACGATCTCGTTCCTTCTTCAGCTCAGCCACAATCGAATTTATATCCATCTAGTTCTCCCAATTATTAGTTGTTAGGTCAGTCGGTGAGATAGACCTTTGCCAGACATCATCTCACGAGCCAGCTAAGTATGTAAGTGAAGGATTCATATTCTTCGGGCCTTCGGAGGAAGACAAACAGAAGCTGGAAGGCCGTTCGGCAAGCAGTTAGGTTGGGAAAACAGCGCACCAAGCATACAGAGGATAGGGGAGCAGGGTGGTAGGCCGAAGTTACTTTTCAAAGACCATAGTTGCTGGAAACAAGCATTACGGGCGATTAGACATGGCAAAGGCGATGCTGCAGATGGATTGATCGTGGCTTATAACTACGCGATGAGACTTTCACCATCTAAGGCCGTCACCTATTGCGGACGAGGCGCGAAAAAATGTAGCGCGCTAGTGCGAAGCAACGCGCAGCGCACAGGCTCCACTGAGTGCCGCAAGATATGGGTGAAATTGAATGGTAGGCCCGTGCGGGCTCGAACCGCAGACCTCCACCGTGTCAAGGTGGCGCTCTAGCCAACTGAGCTACGGGCCTTCGGCTGTGAGGATAGAACAGCGAAGCCGCATTGATCTTATCGCATTTTCGCCCACCGGCACAATTTGGTTCGTATGCTGCTTCGTGTGCGCTGAAATGTTGTATCGCGAAGCTTGCGCGTGTATGTTACGGCGCAGTCTGAAGGCTTAACTTGCAGGGACGCGTCGTGGAGACATCTCAGCCATCGATTTCGTTTGCCGCGACTACGGCGCCGCACGCGCTGGTGGTCGCGTCCGCTACACCCAGCCGGTGGTGGAGGCTGATCGGCGGCGTGCTGATGACGCTCGCGCTCGGCACGCTCTATGCCTGGAGCATTTTCGTCGCGCCGCTGGAACAGGAATTCGGGTGGAAGCGAGCGCAGACGTCGACTGTGTTCACGATCGCGGTGGTGATGTTCGCGCTGTCGTTCGTGATCGCCGGGCGGCTGCAGGACCGCTTCGGGCCGTTCTGGATTGCCATCACTGGTGGATTGCTGGTGAGCCTGGGATTTTTCCTCTGCGCCTATACCACGAGCCTTCCGTATCTCTACTTTTGCTACGGGGTGCTGGGAGGCATCGGCAACGGATTCGGCTATGCGACGGTGGTACCGGTCATGTCGAAATGGTTTCCGGACAAGCGCGGGCTGGCGATAGGACTGGCATTGGCAGGTTATGGAGGCGGGTCGGCGATCTTTGGGCCGATCGCCGATCTGCAAATGTTCCCGCACTTCGGCTGGCGCGACACGTGCATGATCCTCGGTGGAATTTTTCTGGTGATGACCATGGTCGCGTCGTTTTTGCTCAAGAATCCGGGAGACGATTACGCTGCCCCGGTTGGTACACAGGCTGGCAGGTCTACAGCGGCACTCTCTTCGCACACCCGGGAGGCTGTTCATCACTTTCTGCCAAGCGAGATTTTGCGTACGCCAACTTTTTACTTGATGTGGTTGGGTTTCGGGCTCGGCTCGTCCGCGGGACTTATGGTGATCAGCCAATTGGTGCCGTTCGCGAAGAGCCAGGGCGTTCCGAGTGCCGCGCTGGCGACGATGGGTTTGGTGGTGGGGGCGGCGGGGAATGTATCGGGGAGGGTGGTCTCAGGCTGGCTTTCCGACGTGCTCGGGCGGCTCAATACGTTGCGCGTGATTCTGGCTATTTCGATGATCGCGATGCCCGCGCTCTATCGCGTGGGAGCCAATGTGGCTGCGCTTTACGTGGGCGTGTTCGTGGTTTATTTCTGCTATGGCGCCCAAGCTTCGGTGAATCCGGCAACGGTTTCTGATTTCTGGGGCACGAAGCACGCCGGCGTGAACTATGGGCTGTTGTTCAGCGCCTGGGGAGTCGCAGGAATTATCGGGCCGACGATCGGTGGCGTGCTTTTCGACCGGTACCGGAATTACGAAGCGGCGTTCTATGTGGCAGGAGCGCTGGCAGCGATTGCGCTTGTTTGCGAAATAGCAGCGAGAAGGCCGGAAGCGCTGCCCCACAGCTAGCGCCAGCGGAAGAACGACGAACATCCCACGACGACGAGCGGGCCTGGACTGCGACTAAGAGAACTGCTCCGCTACGGCAGCCCGCTCGCGATGCTCCGCAAGAGAGATCCTTCACTCGCTACGCTTCCTACGCGCACAAGAGAGATCCCTCGCTCGCGATGCTCCGCTCGGGATGACCATCCTTATCGGATGGTCACTTTGCGTCGCGCAGGAAGCGGGCGGCTTCCTCGGGCGGCGTGGGATTGATGTAGAAGCCGGTGCCCCACTCGAATCCCGCGACCTTGCTGAGTTTCGGCATCATCTCGATGTGCCAGTGGTAATGGTCATTGATCTCTTCAGCGAGAGGCGAGGTGTGGACGACAAAATTATAAGAAGGACAGGAAAGGGCGAGATCGAGCCGCTGTAGAAATTCGCGCAGCGCTTGCGCCAGGCTTCCGTAATAGGGGCTCGGCATATTTTCGAAAGCGGAACTGTGCTGGCGCGGCAAAATCCACGCCTCGAAAGGGAAGCGTGGCGCGTAGGGCGCCAGCGCGATGAAATAGTCGTTGCCAAGAATCACGCGTTCGCCCGCCTCGACCTCCTGGCGAATCAAGTCGCAGAAAATGCAGCGCTCTTTTTCGTCGTAATAGCGCTTGGAGGAGTCGACCTCCTCGCGCACGCGGGTGGGCACGATGGGCAGGGCGATGAGTTGCGAATGCGTATGCTCGAGAGAAGCGCCGGCGGGCTCTCCGTGATTTTTGAAAAGCAGAATGTAGCGGAAACGGCGATCGTTCTTGAGGTCCAGAATGCGGTCGCGGCAAGCCCACAACATTTCTTCCACCGACTTTTGCGGCAGGTTGGCGAGTGTGCTCATGTGGTCCGGCGACTCTATGATCACTTCATGCGCGCCGATACCATTCATGCGATCGAAAAGGCCGTGGCCTTCGCGATCGAGCATGCCTTCAATTCCCAGTGCAGGAAATTTATTCGGCACGACGCGCAATGACCATCCCGGCGTGTCTTTTCCGCCGCCATTCCTTCCGTAGGCGAAAATTTCGGGCGGGGTTTTGCCTTCATTTCCGGGACAGAAGGGGCAGAACCCAACTCCTTTGATCTTCACGCTTTCGCGCACGAAATCCAGAGGACGCCGCGCGCGGTCGGTGGAGATGATCACCCAGCGTCCTGTAATCGGGTCCTTACGAAGCTCCGGCAACGGTCCTCCTCATGAGGGAAATCCTATTCACGAACCAAAACAGAAGCTTCCACCGCATTTAGGTTGTCAACAGCATCGGAGCAAAAGCTCTGCCATCTGGCGGGCGGCTAAGTTCCGGTATGAAACGCGCCCTTGTGGAGACGAACCTGCGGCTGGGATCCTGCCTGCGATTCTATCGCAAGAATATCAAATCGGTGGGATGGAGCACCGATGCGGCGAATTCTAATGAATTGCCTGGCCATGCGCGCGAGGTTGCGCCGCTTTTCTCCGTCGACGGCTTGCTCCGGAAGCCGATACTTGCTGCGGTCCGCAGACTGCGGTAAAACCCGCGTTTTTACTTCGACAAAAGCGAGCGTCTGGCCGTCGTATCCAACCAGATCGATCTCGCCTTTCATGCCGGGTAGTGTGTAGTTTTTCGCGATCAACGTGTAGCCATGGCGTCGAAGATACCAGTAAGCGTATGTTTCGCCGCGAACGCCGGTTCGCAATGCAGCTTTTTTCGCCGAAGGCACCTCATCGGTCGAGTGTTCCGGCGCGGCTGGATCTTCGGGCGGAGATTCTACCAAGCCTTTGCGGGCGCCGAATCGCACCATGGCGAACATCAAACGCGCAAGCACGCGGCTTCTCCAATTAGACGCGGCCGAAGTTATTTCACCGCTTCGAGTTCCCACTCGACCGTTTTGCCCCGAATCAAGAAGCACAGATAATACTCCCAAAACTTGCGGTACCAGCGGAAATGGTTGATCAGCCATTGAAAACCGAGCGCGCGCCAGACGCGCAGCAGTTCGACGTGAACGCGGCGCTCCTTGAAATTGGCCGGTGCGTAGTAATCGTATTCGCCAGGATGCTCGCTGAAAAACCAAAACGAAAAGCTGGAAAGATGCCAGCGGTGCGCGGGGCTGCAATAGGAAGCATGGTCGGTGTAATGCGGCGTGATGATGATCACGCGGGCGCCGGGTTTGGCTACGCGGTGCACTTCGGCCAGCACGCGGAAGATATTGTCGACTTCTTCGATGATGTGAACCAGCCGCACCTCATCGAAGCTGTTGTCCGCAAAGGGCAGCGTGCGCTCCCAATCGCAGAGCACGTCCGCCTGGCCGGCCGAACTCATGTCGATGCCGATCGATCCCGGATATTTCTTGCGGCCGCAGCCGATGTCGAGAATGCGCGGCATGCGCTTACTTGATGACCTCGAAGGTGAATTCCATGAGCTTGCCGCGAATAATGAAGCTCAAATAGTGCTCCCAGAATTGGCGGAACATGCGACTGTGATTCACCAGGAATTCAAAGCCAAGAGCCTTCCATAACTTCAGCAACTTCAGATTGAGTTTTACCTCACGCATGCGCACCTTGGTGTACCACATGTCGCGGCCATGCATGCCACCCGGATAAAAATATAGAAAGGAATAAGTGTTCAGGTGCCAGCGATGAGTGGGGTCGCGAAACGAGCTGAAATCAGTGTAATGGGGAGTCGCCAGGAAAATTTTCCCGCCAGGGCGCGTGACCCGGTGGAATTCCTCCATGGTGGCGATGATGTTGTCGACGTGCTCGATGACGTGTTCGGCGCGAACTTCATCGAAGGAATTGTCCGCGAAAGGCAGCCCGCCGCGATCGAGATGGCAGAGCACATCGGCGGCGGTTGAGGGATTCATATCCAAGCCGATGGAGCCGGGATACTTGGTCGGGCCGCACCCGACGTCCAGAATGCGGGGCAAATCTTCCTCCGAAAATTATTTCCGCGATTTGCGGTTAGATTGGCGCAGCAAATCGACAGAGCTTCGCATATGCGAGCTTGTCATCGTAGCAAAGCAGTTTCCCGAATGGAAATTAAGCGCGGCCGCCGCGGCCTTCCACGGCGGTGATGCAAGCGTCGAGAGTCGATACGGCGAATCCAGCTTGCTCTTCCTCAACCATCAGCGGAGGCGAAAGGCGGATGGAGCTTTCGCCCGCGCCGAGAAGCAGCAAGCCCTTTTGAAAGGCCATCTGAATGATGCGATCGCGAAGATCGGGCGCTTTATCTTTGGAGTCCTGGTCGTGGACAATTTCGACACCGATCATCAATCCGCGTCCGCGAATGTCGCCCACAGTGCGATGGCGTTTGCGCCAGTCCGCGGTGTGGCGAATGATGTAGGCGCCCATGCGCACGGCGTTAGCCATGTAGTTGCGCTCGATCAATCCGAGAGTGACCAGCGCCGCGGCCACCGACACAGGATTACCGCCGAAAGTCGAAGCGTGCGCGCCGCGCTCCCAGTCCATAACACTTTCGCGAGCGATCATGGCGCTCAGCGGCATACCGGAAGCAATTCCCTTGGCGATGCAAAGGATGTCCGGCTCGATTCCGGAATACTCGCAGGCCCACCATTTGCCGGTTCGGCCCATTCCGGATTGCACTTCGTCGATGATGAGCAGGATGCCGTGATGACGGCAAAGCTGCTGCAGCCGAACCAGAAAATTATCGGGCGCGGGAACGTAGCCGCCTTCACCCTGAATGGGCTCGATCACAATTCCCGCGATGTCGTGCGGATCGACAACTTTTTGAAAGAGAACGTCCTCGATGTATGCCAGCGCATCGTCCGCCGCGTGTTCGGGGCGTGACCCGTCCACACCGCGATACAGATTGGGGAAATGCGCATGAAAGACTCCCGGGACGAGAGATCCAAAACCTTTGCGCTGAACCGATTTGCTCGCTGTCAGCGAAAGCGAGCCCATAGTGCGTCCATGGAAGGAGCCAAAGAACGAGATGAATTTTTCGCGGCGGGTGTGGTAGCGCGCCAGCTTCATGGCCGCTTCGATGGCCTCGGTACCGGAGTTACCGAAGTAGACCTTTTTCTTTTCCTCGCCGGGAGTAATAGCGGCAAGTTTCTCGGCTAGTTCGACCGCGCCTTCGTAATAAAAATCCGTGCAGGACATGTGAATCAGGCGCGCGGCCTGCTTCTGGATTGCGGCTACTACGTCCGGGTGGCAATGTCCGGTGGCAACTACGGCGATGCCGGCAGCGAAATCGAGGAAAGTGTTGCCGTCAACGTCCTCAATGGTTGCCCCGCGGCCCGCTGCGGCAACCAGTGGATAATCGCGGGTGTAGGACGGCGACAGGATGTTGTGGTCGCGGTCGACGATCTCCCTGGCCTTGGGACCGGGCAGCTTCGTGACAATTTGCGGCAATTTGGGATAGTTCAGCGTCGTGGTGACCGGCATGACCACTCCAGAATCTCATCTTCTTGGATGATTTCCGACAGTTTTGCGGATGCGAGTGCCCCATTCATAAATTGGCGTGAGCGTTAAATACTGGAAAATCAGTTAGACGCGGCAAACAGGCGACGGTCACGCGCCAGGCTGCGATTCAAATGCGGGTTCTGCGTTTGGGGGACGTGCTATTTGAACTTCCAACGAATACTGCCATCCTTGGTGTCTTCCACAAGGATACCAGAATCAGCAAGTTGCTGGCGAATCTCGTCGGAGCGCTTGAAATCGCGGCGTTTCTTGGCGGCCAGGCGCTCAGCGATGAGGCCTTCGATCTGCTCGCTGCTGAAAGCAGGCTCCTTAGAGCCGAGACCCAGCTTTCGGAGCTTCTCTGCGTCATCATCCTGGAGAACGGCAAGCATGGCGTCAAATTTCTCCATGGCCGCGAGCGCGCGTGGCGCGTCCTGCTGCAGAAAATCGCCTCGATCCATGGCGGTGTTGACGTCGCTGATTAAATCGAACACGGAGGCCAGCGCCTTCGCCGTGTTCACGTCATCGGCGAGGCCACTGTCGAAATCGGCTTCCGCTTTTTCCACGCGCTTCACAATTTCCGGGTTCGACCCGGCCGCGAATTTGGCGGTCTTCAGACGGTCGACAAAATTGCGCAGGCGCTCAATCGAGTTTTCAGCCTGCTTCAGTCCATCTTCTGTGAAGTTGAGCTGGCGGCGGTAGGGAACCGAGAGCAACAGGAAGCGGATGGTGGAAGGTTTCTGTCCGCGCGCGAAGAGGTCGCGCAGCGTGTAGAAGTTGCCGAGCGACTTCGACATCTTCTGGCCATCAATAATAAGGTGTTCGGCGTGGAGCCAAAGGCGGACGAAGGGATGGCCGGTAGCCGCTTCGCTTTGCGCGATTTCGTTCTCGTGGTGCGGGAAGGCGAGATCGACGCCGCCGGTATGAATATCGAGTGTGTCGCCCAGATATTTCATGGCCATGGCGGAGCATTCCACGTGCCAGCCGGGACGCCCCGGGCCGATTTTGGTGTCCCAAAAATGCTCGCCGGGCTTGGGCGCTTTCCATAGGGCGAAATCGCGCGCGTCGTCTTTTTCATATTGGTCGACATCCACGCGAGCGCCGGCTTTCATACCGTGCGCATCGATTTTCGAGAGCTTTCCGTATTCCGGGAATTTCGAGATGCGATAGTAGATGGACCCGTCGCTTTTGTAGGTGAGACCCTTTTGTTCCAGTTTTTCGATCAGCGCGACCATATCGTCGATGTGATCGGTGGCGCGGACAAGTTCCTCGGGCATTTCGATGTTGAGCGAGGTAATGTCCTCGAGGAAGGCCTGAATATATTTTTCGGTGTATTCGCGAATGCTCAGGCCTGCGTGGGCGGCGTTCTGGATGATGCGGTCATCGACGTCGGTAACGTTCATGACCTGCAACACGCGATAGCCCTGCGAATGCAGAAAGCGCCGAAGGATATCCTGAAAAACGAAGGTGCGGAAATTGCCGATGTGCGCGAAGGCATAGACCGTGGGGCCGCAGGTGTAAATGCGCACCTCTCCAGGATGGAGCGGCGTGAGCGGCTCGAGACGGTTGCTCATGGTGTTGTGCAAGTTGATCTGGGTCATTTAGGGGCTCTGTGCAAAACGGTTATTCTAGCTGACCCGATGCCGCGCGGCAAACCTATGGCACGACTGGAATTTAGGGCTTACGTTGCGCAGTGAACGCAGCGCAATTTACCGAGCCAAATTCAAGGGAGAATCATCGTTTTATCGTTTATCGCAAGTTGCGTGGTTAGAGCGGGCGTCGTAAACTGTTGGGACTCTGTTCCGCGTATGTTCGGGGCGTGGCTCAGCCTGGCTAGAGCGCCTGGTTCGGGACCAGGAGGCCGGTGGTTCAAATCCACTCGCCCCGACCACTCTTTCTAGAATCGACAATTTATAGCACACGATAGTGATACGAAGATGCGAAGAGCGCGTTCTTGCCTGATAACCGTCGGACGCGAAGGCTCTTTGTTCCTTGAATGTATTGCCTTGCAACGGGAGTTTCGCTTTACTGCGAATCCGATTCTCGGGAAATGAGGTACAAGATCGGTCCTTGGGAGAAACCCAACTGGATCACGACAGACGGGTCACTCCTGGGAACCCGTCGAGCCCGGAATCAAAGCTCAAGATTCGCTCGATTCCATGCTGCTCCATGATCGCCAGATGCACGGCATCACGAGCGGATACGTGCGGGTGCCCCATGACAATTTCTTTCGCGCGTTCCGCCGTGGACCGATCAACCGCCAGCACTTGATCGGCGATGCCGAGCAAAGCGTTAAAGGCGGGTTGGATGGCATCGCGGCGGTTGATGGCGACGTACCGGTGCAGGATCTCCTGCAGGACCTCGGCATCCGTAACAAGGCGCTGCCGGTCGCTGATAAGACTTTCGAGCAGTCGCTGCGCGTCGGCCTTATGCGGGTGAGGCGCACCGACCAGATACATTGGGATATTTGAATCGACCAGAATCAAGGGTGTGTACCGGCGCCGTATCCTCTTTCGATCTCCGCGAGCATGTCGTCGATATCGCCGGAGGGGTAATCGTGTCGTGCCGCCGCTCGGATCACTTCGAGCTTCTTCCCTATTCCACCGGCAGGTTCACGTTGGCGTGCGAGTTCCAGAGCCCGCCGGACCCACTCCGCGATTGACATGTGGCGAGAGCGCGCTATGCGCTGAATTTCCCGGTACTCGGGATCTTTCAGAATTACCTGCAGTCGCTTAGCCATAGCAGGAGTCTATTTGACTCATGACCATGAGTCAAGAAGACCAACGGTAGGAGCGTTAGTTTCTCGCTCCGGCGGCCTAACAACGGTTCCCGTAGGTACAAGTCACGTACGACTAAGAGAGGGGGAATAACGTCCCGTGTTCCGTAAGCGAATCCAGAAAAAGAATTTATGGAATTGGGCTTCATGGTTCGGGGCCAGGAGGCCAGTGGTTCAAATCCACTCGACCCGACCATTCTTTTCAACTGAAGCAACTCGACTAGGCCTCGCTGGGCTTGAACGAACGCCCCAGAAAAATTCCAGGCTTGCAGGCTCCGACCAGTAAACTCCACGCAATGCGTCGGGCATCGCTCATCAATTTGTCGGGCTTTGGCGGTTTCGTTTTATGTCCCGAAGTCTGGTCACTGCATTGGGACACGATCTCTCAACCACGCAGTACCGTTTCACGCAATTGCCACCTGCATCTCGCTGACTTATCATCTGCCGTTGAAATGGACAGGCTTTCTAGAGGGGTGAGCTGAGTGATTCGAGAACCATTTGGAGGGAAGCCGATATGACCCAAAAACTGAGTCGCCGCGAAGTGGGCAAGATGGCACTCGCCGGCGCCCTGGGCGGAACGCTTCTGGGTTCGTCCCAGCCAAGTTCCGCTGTCGTGCGTCCGCAACCTCCCGGAATCAAGTTGGGTTCCGCGGCTCCCGTGAACCCCACGGACGAGGACTTATTATTTTTCAAACAACTGGGAGTGGACTGCGTGTTCTGCGCGGTAACTTCCCAAGATAGCAGCCTCGAGAGCTTACTAAATATCAAGAAGCGCTATGCGGAAGCTGGTCTGACAGTCCATAACATCCGCAACTTGGGAGTGACGAACAATCAAGTGGACATTGTCTTGAATCGTCCTGGCCGTGACAGGCGGATCGAAGACTACAAGACCTGGCTCCGCACCATAGGCAAGGCCGGTTTCCATTACACTCTGTCGACATTCAATGTGGCCCAAGTCGTCTCCAGCGGTCTCGCTGACACGCGTGGTTCGCAGACAAGAGATTGCGATTTGAGCAGCTCGCAACTGGGAATTCCGGGCGACAATCCAGTCCCGATATCCGAAAAAGGATCGGTCCATTCTTTACTTTTCGGCCGCGAATACAATACCGACGAGATCTGGACGAATTACACGCATTTCATTAAAGAGGTCGCGCCAGTTGCTGAAGAGTCACAAGTCGCTATTGGATTCCATCCCGACGATCCGCCCACTCCCACTTTGTTCGGAGTGCCACGCATCTTTTCGACCTTTAACGACTGCAGACAGGCGCTGAAAATCGCAGACAGTTCGAATGTGGGAATGTGTCTCTGCTGCGGGACATGGGCGGAAGGCGGCGGGGCGATGGGCATTGATCCAGCCGGAGCCATCCGCCATTTTGGTTCCCAGAAGCAGATCTATGAAATCCATTTCCGGAATGTCAGCTCTCCGCTTCCTCATTTTCACGAGACTTTTCCGGATAACGGATACTACGACATGTACAAGGTGATGAAGGCGCTGGTGGACGTGAGATATGACGGTATCGTCCATCTAGACCATTTGGTTCCGATGGTGGGCGGGAGCCGGACATACGGAGCGTTTGCCATGGGCTATATGCGAGCCATGAAACAGCGCGCGCTTGCGGGTAGTGCATAACTGCGAGCAGCGTTGGGCGAGGCCCCAACTGCAAGCCACCTTGATATGTGCTGGTGAGGTGCAAGGGCTCGCCGGAGGTAAAGAAGTTCCTCGGAACATTTATTTCCACCAGCAGGGCCACGCCAGGGATTACCACTCCGGGCCTGCGCAGCGCGAGCGAAGCGGAATACCTTCTATTAGATGTTGGTGCTTAACAAGTTTGTTAAAGAATGCGCGAAGGCCTGGTGTTTCTAAGCTATATTCCCACCTAATTGCGGCCGAATCCATTCATAGTCGTTCTCTATAAATGTTATCGGAACAATTCAATTGTTTCTCCGCAGGAATCAACATATGACACGTGGTCATTAGGGTGATGTCCGAAACCTTCGAATCAAAATAGATAGCGCTTGAGCAAAATTATCGACGCTAGCCTTCGTTTGGCCTCGCGCATTCTGCTCATTGGGCCCGGATGCTCACATCTGTTCAAAGGAGGGGTAATGTCACTCGCGATTCCGTCCACCTCACCGGCGCGTGTAAAGAGACGCAGACTCATTCACGGGTTGATTCTGAGTGGTGCGCTGATGTTGTTGTGCGCACCTGTTTTCGCCCAACTGAACTATGGGCGCATTTTTGGAGCGGTAACGGACCAGAGCGGCGGTTCGATCGTGGGCGCCACTGTGACGATCCTCGACGTGGAACGAGGCGTGTCCCGCCCGTTGGTCACTGATGCGGCAGGCGAATATTCGGCGCCCAGCCTTATTCCCGGGACCTACACGGTTCGCGTGGAGTTCAAGGGTTTCAAGGTTGTGGAGCGCGCGGATGTGGCGGTCGGTGTGGGGCAAGATATTCGCGTGGATATCGCGATGCAACCAGGCGACCAGACGCAGACGGTTACGGTGACCGGCGAAGCGCCGCAGGTGAACACGACAAACGCGCAACTTGGCGGGACGATTGAGAACCAGGCGGTGTCAGATCTTCCGGTGAGTGGGCGCACCTACACAGGGCTTTTGAGTTATAAGCCCGGGCTTGTGGCCAGGCCCGGAGTTACAGCGAATGCTTACATGGCCGACGGCGGCCGGCCGCAAGGCACTGTCTGGATGCTTGATGGACTCTACGACGTGAACGCCTACCACGGCGCGACCGGCAACTTAGGTGGCCAAGGCGGCGCGTCTGTGGAACTTTCGAATTTCCTTCCGATCGACGCCATCCAGGAAGTCAACGTAATTGAGAGTCCAAAGGCGGAGTATGGCTGGAAGCCTGGCGCGCAAGTGAACGTCGGGTTGAAGTCGGGCACAAACAGCATCCACGGCAGCGCGGTGGGGTTTGGCAGTGATGCCGCGCTAGACGCGAAGAATCCATTTTTGAGTGCGTCGCAACCAAAGGCGACGGCAACGCTGGAGCAATTTGGTGGCACTATCGGTGGGCCTATCAAGAAGGACAAGCTGTTCTACTTTGCTTCTTATGAGGGGCAGCGATATACCGTCGGGGCACCCCATCTTTTCCAGGAGCCGACCTCGGCGCCAGGAGTCGGAGCCTCGACGAGTTTTCCCGACGCGATAACGGGTCTGGAGAACCATGGTATCACGCCGAACACTCTGAGCCTGAACCTGGCTGGCTGCACCGCGGCAGGAGCGTGCAACGCGGCGAACGGTCTCTTTCAGAATGCAGGGAACTCCATCAACGTTGCGGCTTCGCCCAACTCCTTCGGCGATGTGGATAACGGTGTGGGTAAGATCGATTACCACATCAATGAACACAACTCCGTCAACGGCGAGTACTACATCGGTGACGGCAAATTCGTGGCTCCGTTTGCCGGGGCAACCGAATTCCCGCAAGAATATTGGGCCACGGGAGCTGTGAACCTCACTGAAGTGGTCCGCGGAATCTGGGATTGGATCCCGAATTCGAACTGGGTGAACGAGGCGCGCTTTGGCCTGGACCATGTCTATTCCAGCCTTTTTGCCGATGATTGCACGCCGGGCAGCTTGGGAGCTCCGGACTACAGCAAGCTTGGATTCGTGTCCGGGGCGCCCGACTGCGGATTCCCGCAGGTCACGATCAACGGATTTACGAATCTGGGCGGCTACAAAAGCGACCAGCCCGTTACCTTCAACACCTGGGCGTTCTCCGACAGCGTTTCGTACACCCGCGGCAAACACTTGTTCAAATTCGGAGCTGAGTTCCACATTACGACCTTGAACGGCGGGCAATTCACGTACGGAAAAGGCGCGGCCACCTTCGGAGGCACTCAGGTCACCGGCTTCGCCGGCGAAACTCCTCTCGAGTTCTTTCTCGCCGGCACTCCTTCCTCCGGAAATCTTCTCTTGGGCAGTCCTATCCGGAACATTCGCCTGCAACAGTATGCTGGCTTCATCCAGGACGATTGGCGAGTAACTCCGCGGCTTACTCTCAATCTTGGCTTCCGCTATGAGGCGGTACCGCCGGTGACGGAAGCGAACAATCTTTTCGGCAACTTCGATCCCAACGCACCGACTGGTTTGATCCAGCAGAGCAGTGGAAATCCTGCTTACAGTGGCGCATACGACAATTTTGAGCCGCGTTTTGGCTTGGCCTGGGATGTCACGGGAAAAGGCACAACCGTGGTGCGAGCCGGAACAGGGATCACTTATGGTGTTTACCCGCTGCTGGACCTTATTGGGAGCTCGCAAGGTGCGACGCTGAATAACATTCCGACGGGTTTCAAACTCGTGGCGGCCAATGGCACGGTGATTCCGAGCCCCGGCACGCAACAAACAGGCTCACTCACGCTCGCTCCCGCACAATTGCAATGGATTGCGGGGCAACCCGTGTTCAACAGCTCCGCTGGATCTCTGGCCTGCGGAAACGGCGTTAAGCCCAATCCGGCGAGCTGCGCTATCAACGCCATCGACCAAAACTTCAAGCTTACCCGTGTCTTCACGTGGAGCGTGGGCGTGCAGCACGCCTTCAACAACAACCTTTCCATGGATATTTCTTACGTCGGGAACCATGGGAACCAATCGGGAATTATCGATGCCAATGCGGCCACGCCAGGCCCTGCTACAAGCAGCACGACCACCAACCCGCTGCAGAACGAACAGATACGGCGGCCGTATTACAACCAGTTCCCCTATCTTTCAACCATTCAGTACCTCACCAATGATGAATACTCCAACTACAATTCGTTGCAGGCGTCTCTGAGCCAGCGGGTTTCCCACGGGTTGTACTTCAGCGTCGGCTACACCTATGCGCACGCTCTTGACATGGGCTCCGATGAGTTGATGGACCAGTTGCTGATGGACGCGCGGCATCCGAGACTGGACTATGGCGATGCTGGCTTTGACGCGCGGCACAGCCTCACGGTGGTATGGACGTACGCTATTCCCGGCGTGAAATCGCCCGGACAATTGCTGGAAGGCTGGCAAATCAACTCCGCCATGACGTTTCTGACCGCGTTCCCCTGGGCGGCGGTTGACAGTACGGATGACGTGAGTGGAACCGGAGACCAGCAGGACCGCTGGACGCTGGCTGGAAATCCGGGCGATTTCAAAGTGGGAGGCCTGAGCACCATCCCTTGTTACGGAGTTTTGGCAGGCCCCGGAGTTCAGATAAGCACCTTTGCCAGCACGAAGACATGCACGGGAGTGCCCGCGGGTTCCGCAGCTACGCCTTGGAGCAACATGCCGCAGCCCTGCATCGCCGCAGCAACCGCTGAGCCGGTGAATCCAAGTGTGCCAGTTTCGGGAACAGGATCGACCGGAGCGACCGGACCGCTTCAGTTGGCACGGTTGGGCTGCTACATGCAGGGCAACTCCGTGATCGTTCCACCGGCACAGGGTACGTTCGGCACAATGACCAGAGACGAATTGCGGAGCTCAATTCCGTTCTATAACTGGGATTTCTCAATCTTTAAAAGTTGGAAATTTAAAGACCGGCTCACGGCGCAGTTCCGGACGGAGTTTTTCAACGTTATTAACCATCCGCAGTATCAGGATCAGGGGCAGGGAAGCGGCAACACTTCGAGCCTGGGTTCGCCAGGCTCTTTTGGCAATGCCCAGGCGGAAGCGGGCGCTCCCAGCATTACCGGAACCGGACTGCCACGAAGGATTCAGCTCGGTTTAAAGCTCATTTTCTGAACCTATCCGGCTGAGGCGCTCCGCATCAGGCAATTACGGCAGCGCCTCGCCGTAGCACCATCGAGAGTCTTCAGGGGAGGAAGGTGCCAATGTTATGTCCGGCCCTTGGCCGAATTGTCGCGATATCAGCAGTACTGTTTTTTTCAGCCGCTGCGGTGGCTCAGAATCCGGCAACAAAGAAACAAGACGCTGTGGCTCCGGCGAAAAGCGGGAGTTTAGATCCGCACGATCTCAACGGGATCTGGCTGCTTGGCCCCAATGGCATCGAAAATATGATTCCGGAAAAGCTGCATCCGCCCATGACGCCGTGGGCGCAGGCAAAGTTCGACTCCGTTATTCCCACCATGGGTCCGCGAGACGTGCTGGGCAAAGAAACCGATCCGCTCCTCAAGTGCGAACCATACGGCGTGCCTAAAATCCTTTTGATTCCGCAGCCGTTCGAGATCGTTCAGGTCCCAGGCAGGATGTTTCAGTTTTTCGAGATGTTTCATATCTGGCGCACCATCTGGACCGATGGCCGCCCCATTCCAAAAGATCCCGATCCAACTTGGATGGGAACTTCGGTGGGACATTGGGAGGGGGACGAATTCGTTGTCGATACTGTCGGTTTTAACGAAAATACCTGGGTCGAGTTCTTTGGCTATCCGCATAGCGATCAAATGCATGTGATCGAGCGATACAAACGAGCGGATGCGAAAACGATGACCATCGCCGTTACCATCGAGGATCCCAAGGCTTATACAAAGCCCTGGGTGAATCCGCCGTTCCCATTCACTTTGAAACCGACGTGGGAAATCGCAGAGCATTTCTGCATTATCGACGAAGAGGAAGTGTACGGAGACAAGATCAGGCTTCCAGCGGGGAATGTTCCAGTTCCCACGGAGGAGAAGAAGTAGTCGAGCAGTAAATTCCGCTCCCGGAGGTCCTTGTGAAACCCAGACTAGGAGTATCTTTATCGATGGTGATGGCGCTGGCCATTCTTTCTTTTCCTGCCTTTGCACATCATGGAAATGCGGCCTACGACGCCAAGCAGACCGTATCCCTCAAGGCCACGATCACCGATTTCGAATTTGTGAATCCACACGTTCAGTTTTTCTTTGACACGAAGGATGACAGCGGAAACGTGATTCACTGGAATTGCGAGGGCACCAATCCGGCGATGCTGGCCAGGGCGGGCTGGACCAGGACTACGCTGAAGCCCGGAGACCAAGTCACGATGGTGGTGCATCCCAACGTCGATCCAAGCGTGCGCGTGGTGAGTTTTGTGAAAGTGATTTTGGCCAACGGACAGGAAGTTAACATGCAGCGGCAGTAAAGTTGGAAGATTGCGCGGTAGTGGAACTCGCTCCCTGGGAGGAATGATTTATGCCCGCTTCGCATACGCCATACCGGAAATCGGTTGATCGCAATTTCAAGAGAGCGGCAGGGGTCAACGTGCTTTTCCTGCTGATCTGCATCCTGAGTTTCACCGCAATCGGGCGAGCGGCCACTGTTACCGGCACTGTTACCGGCCCCGACGGCGAGCCTTTCAGGGCTGCATTCGTCGAAGCGCAGAATTTAAAGACGCATATAACTGTGATTGTGCTGTCGGACAAAACCGGCCGCTATCACATTGAAAATCTGCCGTCCGGCGAATACGACGTGTCCATCAAGGCGCTGGGCTACAAGGCGGATCCGCACACGGGAATTGATCTGGCTACTGCGCCGGCTGCCACCGCACAATTCGCACTCCACAAGTCCGCTGTTCTGTGGACGGACCTGTCCATTTACCAGGGAGAGGTGTTGTTTCCCGATCTGCCGGGCAAAAGAGTGATGCTGACGGACGGGACAAATCCGATTCGAGATGCGCCTTGCCAAATCTGCCATTCGTTCCAAAACAAGATGGCTCCCTTTGTAAGGGACGCAGATGGCTGGCGCACTCGCGTGGAATTCATGAAGAATGTGATTCACTGCTGCGGTTCCTCCGATACCGGGGTAAGCGACAAGGACGAGGACGATCTGGTTTCCTATCTCACACTTCTTTTCGGCCCCAATTCCATTCTTCCGGCTTCACCGACCGACGATCCAAAGTACAAAGGCACTCTGCGTCCCATCAGTGACGACGCTTTGAACATCGTTTACGTGGAGTATGACTTACCGGCACCGAATCGAATGCCATGGAGCGCTGTTCCCGACGGGCACGGGTATTCATGGATGCCATACAAAAGCGACGTAAACAGGATAGGACGGGTGAACGAGGAAACCGGCGCGATTGATGAATACAAAGTGCCGGGAGACGGTGTCATCCAGGTGCACTCGGTTTATCCCGCGCCGGACGGAAGCGTCTGGATGACTGGAGGTAAGTTAGCGCGGTGGGATCCCAAGACTGAGCAGATCACCAGGTACAACGATACTGTTGCGAGTCACACGGTCCGAGTTGGACCTAACGGAACGGTTTGCTCCACCGGAAGGATTGCCTGGTACGACTCCAAGACAGGCAAGTTTACCCGCTTCAACGAAAACGCATTTGCTTACGGAAATGTGTTCGATAAGCAAGGTAACTGCTGGTTTACCGAGTACGACCGGCAAGGAAAACTCGGCAGGATCGATGCAAAGACCCTTGAGCTTAAGTTTTGGACCACTCCGGCATCAAAAAGCGGACATCAGATTTACTCGCGCCGCATCGATATCGACAAGCAAGGGATCATCTGGTTTGCCGAATCGGAAGCGGGGCAAGTCGCGCGGTTTGATCCCGAGACAGAGAAGTTCACAGAATTTCCTCTGCCCGGTCCAATGGCCACACCCTACGCCATGAACCTGGATAAGGATGAATATATCTGGTATGCGTCCGAATATATGGACGTGCTTGGCCGCATGGACCCGAAGACCGGGAAAACCGTCGAATATCCGTTTCCGCATTCCGAAAATACGATTCGAGAATTCTTTCTCGACGCTCAGGGACGCAATTGGTACGCGAGCCCCTCGAATGCCAAGGTCGGCTATTTCTATTTGGCGGGCAAGAATTAGCACAGCGATCGAATGAATGCCCAGTGAAAATATGAATTGGGGAGGCGGAGCATGTACAAAAAAGCTGCGATGACACTTGCGGTCTTGATGCTGCTTAGCGGCAACGTCCGGGCGCAGGATGCGAAGGCGGTCGCGCAGAACGCCCTCAAGTCCCTGGGTTCTGACAACGTGACGGTTTTGCAATTTACGGCCAGCGGATATGGCGGAGCTCAATTGAAGGATGGAAACACGCCGGGCCCGCGCTCGATCATACAATCTTATATATACACGGTTGACTATTCGATTCCTGCAGCGCGAACCGAGGCAAGGAACATCGGAGGGCTCCCTCCTCAGACCATGCTGGGGGGCTTAGGCCATTCCTTGACGTTTGTGAATGGAGAGTACGCATGGGACATCGGAGGGGTTCCTGGGATTATCGGCGACGCGCAACGCCCGAAAGATTGGCCGATCATTGCATTTCCAGCGACATTCAAGAAGGGTGGCGACCCACTCCGCCAACCGGACGGGGATGGGCTGCAGAGCCATAGCGAAGTCGATCGAAACGAACAGATGTGGCTCACGCCGCAGGGATTTTTGATCGGCGCAACAAAGAATGCTGCCACCGTGAAGCAGGAAATGATCGATGGAAAGAAGTTTGAGGTGATCACATGGAATGGGCCGAACGGACAAAAGATTATCGGGTACATCGACGAAAAGAACGAGGTCGAGAAGGTTGAGACTTGGATGGATCACCCGATGTACGGCGACGAGCACGTGGTGCGCACATTCGACTATTACAAGGATTTTGCAGGAATTCAGTTTCCGGCTCACATCGTGGAAACCGTCACGACACCAGCACTCACGGGCGCCAAAAGTCAGGGGCCGGAGCTATTTGTGTATGACGTGAAGCAGAATGTTCCGGTAGACCTGTCCGTTCCACAAAGCGTGAAGGACACTCCAGTAGCACCCTCCGTCACAATTATGACCACGAAAATGACGCAGGGAGACGGCCTATATTGGATTGCCGGCCAGAATGATTGCAGTTTGGTGGTGGAGTTCAAGGACTTCATCACTGTTGTGGAAGGTCCGATGAACGACGACCGCTCCGTAGCAGTCATTGCGGAGATCAGAAAGCTCATTCCGAACAAGCCCATCCGCTACCTGATCAATACGCACCCTCACGTGGATCATACGGGAGGAGTTCGAGGTTACGCCGCTATTGGAGCCACCATCATCACGCACCAGGATAACGTGGAGTTCATCAAGGAGTTGCTACAGACGCCCCACACGATTATTCCTGACTCTCTGAGCAAAAATCCGGGTGCGAAATATCATGTAGAAGGTGTGGCCGAAAGCCGCGTGATCACGGACGGCACTCGAAAGCTCGAGATTTATCATGTGCAGGGGAACCTGCACAGCAGCGCCATGCTGATGACGTATCTTCCAAAAGAGAAGATTTTGACGGAAGGCGATCCGTGGACGCCGGGCATGGTGAATCCGAAGCCGAACGACCGGGCGTATCAACGGTGCTGCGACGCGCAGAATCTGTACGAGAACATCGAGCGGCTGCACTTGGACGTGAAGACGTTTGCACCAGTTCACGGGCGGATCGATACGTGGGATAACTTCCTCGTTTATCTTGGCATGCCGCCGGAGAACGCATCCGCTAAGGCGCAAAAGGGCCAGGACTGAAAGCGCCATAGCGGCCTGCGACAGCGAGCCAGCCGAATAACAGAATTGAAAACTCCAATCTAGCGGGGAAGAAGGAAAACCAAGGCGAACTCCATGTTCACGTGGTTTGGCGCGTATCAAGCCCCGAGGCTCTGGTTACTGATGCAAGAACTTTCAAGAAACCTATGGTCTCGAGAGAGGCCGTGCGCCCCAGCTTTTGAATGGCATGGATTTCGCGGGTCAGTATAGGGTGATGGATCGGACGGATTTGGACATGATACTGACGTTTCGGCTTGAATAAAGACGCGGAAAGAATAGCGACGCCAAGACCCGCCTCAGCCAACGCTGTGGCAGTCATCGTCCGGCTGACTTCAAACGCTGGCTTGACAAAATACCCCAATTCTTCAAATGCACGATCCACAATCCTGCGATTACTTGTTTCCGGGTCCATTAGGATCAGGGGAAAACGGACCAGATCTTTGAGGCTGATCGGGTTCTTGCGCCCCAGCGCCAACTGAGGCGCAAAAACGGCGCTTAATCGATCCCGAAATAGAAATGTTTTCTGGATATCCGTCGGTACTTCGACAAGACTCGCGATGCCGAAATCAACGGCTTCCTCTCCGACCATATTTAAGATCCGTTCCGTGGATGTCTCGGTTATTTGCACAGATATTCCCGGATAGCGCTCATTAAACTGGGCGACTGCTGTGGGAAGTATGGCGGCGGCCGCAGACATGATTGCGGCAACGTGAACGGAACCTTTGTCTTCAGCCGTGAGACTTTTCGCAGTCGCTACGAGACCTTCCAGTTCCTTGATCATCCTTTGCGCCGCGGGAGCGAGCCTTTTGCCGCCCGCAGTTAATTTTACCGATCTTGTAGTGCGATCCAGCAGGCGGACGCCCAGGAACTCTTCCAATTGTTTGATTTGGACAGTAAGAGCGGGTTGAGAAAGATGAAGCAGCGCAGCCGCTCTGGTGAAACTTCCAAGCCGGGCGACGGCGAGAAAGGATTTCAGGTGGTTGGTCCTTAGATCCATAGGCGCACACTATCATTACCGCTTGGAATAATTCAATTCTTAGAATACGTAGCACTCAATCCCAAAACGTAGATCAACTCCCGTGCCAGAATCGGAATTACCGCAATCATTCTGTCTTTTCGCTGGCCGGACCTGTCCACATGGGACGCCCGGCGCCTCAGCAGGATCGGCAACTATCACGCGCAACACCAATTGTTCTCTTGGTGGACAGATCGACAAATTCGATTTTGAGGGTATTCGCAGTCCGTGATTCGTATTTGCCGCTTTGGGAGATTTTGAAGGACTACTGCTGGCGCCGGTCAGCAACCACGATCACGCGAATGTCCTTAGCGTTTCTGACAATTCGCAGAATCAGGTCGGTCCCCAGCATTCGGCTCCAGGAGCGATGCTTGGGACGATTCAAAAGTATCTGCGTAATCTGATTGCGCCGCGCGAAATCGAGGATTGCTTTCGCCACGTCCTCGCCCTCCAGAACGCGCGTTTCGATGTGAAGATTCCTGGCGAAGTTCAGGTGCGATTCAACATTACTGATGCGTTCGTCCACATGGTCGCCGCGATTCCGCAGCACTCCCACCGCAAAACAGTCTGCATTCAGGTAATCGGCCATTCTACGGCCCCGGCGAATAAGCCGGGCCGCCTTGGGATCGTCGGTAACAAAAATCAAGATGCGATCGTGAATGTGCTTCTTTGGCGGTGAGGCAGCAGCGGTGTCCTTCTGCTCTTGTGATATTTCCGCCGTTCCGCGCACATCCAACTCGTGGGCCGTCTGGCGAAGTGCGAGTTCGCGCAGGGATACCAGCGTGGATTCCTTGAAAAAATTCTCCAGCGCGCGCTCGGCTTTATCGGGCGCGTAGATGACGCCGCGTTTTAGCCGGTTCAACAAGGCTTCGGCGGTCGCGTCCACCATAACGACCTCGGTAGCGCTCTTTACCAGCCAGTCTGGAACCGTTTCCCGCACGCGGACGCCGGTAATGTTGAAGATGTGATCGTTCAGGCTCTCCAGGTGCTGGATATTCATGTTGGTCATCACGTCGATCCCCGCATCCAGCAGAACCTGCACATCCTCCCAACGCTTGGCTCGTGGCGATCCGGGAATGTTGGTGTGTGCCAGTTCATCCACCACACAGATCGCCGGCCGCCGGCTCAAAATTGCGTCCGTATCCATTTCCTGAAGCAGTACGCCGCGATAGTTGATAGTTTTGGTTGGGATCATCTCCAGGCCGGCTGTCCTAGCAATGGTGTCTTTGCGCCCGTGCGGTTCGAAATAGCCGACGACGATGTCCTTGCCCTGCCGTTTGAGCTGCTGCGCCTCCTCGAGCATGCGGTAGGTCTTGCCCACACCTGCGGCATAACCGAGAAATAGTTGCAGCCGTCCTCGTGGAATCTGAGGACGAGACACGTCCTTGCCGAGCTCGGCGTTATTGCGGATAGACGACGACATCTATACCTTCTGCGGAGCGAATCAGACGATCGACCAAATTCCCCCAAATGCGTGCTTGTACGCCGTGACGAGTGCTGTGACCGACAAATATTTGAGTGATCCCTTTTTGCTTCGCAAACTTCAGAATGGCTTCCGCGTTGTCGAATCCGCTTAAGATGTTCACATAAGCGCCGAGCTCGCGCGCGTGATCAAGGTTCTGCTTTAATGCGCCGCGCTCCTGCTCAGAAAGGGCCCGCTCGTGCACATAGCACACGTAGAATTCGCCCTGGAACCGGTCGGCATTCCGGCGCCCGCTCTCCAGCATAGGTACGCCGTTCGCTCGCGGGCTGACGCATACCAGAATACGTTCCTGCACGCCCCACGATTGATCCATTCCGTGAGCGCGTAAATAGCTCTCAAGCTGCCGGTCGACCACCGATGCCGCCACCAGCAGCGCTAATTCGCGCAAGCGGGAAAGCTTGTGCTCGGCAGCCAGGGTCGAAGTTTCGCCATCTGTTCCCGGCTCGCGCCAAAGACCTTCCTTGGCCGGGGCATCCACTACCACGATCTCGTCCGCCGTGCGGTCCAGAAATCCGCTCGGAATCGTGCAAGACGCGCGCTTGCCGGTGATACGTTCGACTTCGTCCTTAAGTTTTTCAAGATATTGAATATTTACGGTGGTTACTACCGAAATTCCCGCCTCGAGCAATTGTTCCACGTCCAGCCAGCGATAGGTATTGTCGCAGCCCGAAGGATTTTCGTAAGCGAGACCGTCGATCAGCGCGACTTGCGGATGGCGCCGGATTACTGCCTGCACGTCAATCGACTCCGATTCGCCAGATTTGATCATCGGGATGATTTCAAGGTGCTGCAGGATCTCACGAACTTCCGGCGGGTAATCGGGTTGCAGCGCGCACACCACCACATCCTGGCCGCGCTGGCGCCTGCGGCGGCCTTCATCCAGCATTTGAAAGGACTTGCCGACGCCGCCGGCATAGCCCAGGAACACCTTCAGCCGTCCGCGCTTGGTTCTGCGCTCCTCCAGCTCAATTTGCGCTAGAAGTTGCTCGGGCGTGGGCCGTTGCTGGGGAAGTTTCGCCATTAGATAGTTGTTTTATCTGTATAACATTCGAAGCGCAATAGCAGCCCGCGATCCGGTTGCATCAGCCGTTGCTTCCGATTCGCCGCGCGACGATCAGCCACCAATTCTCGCCGTAAGGATCGTGCTCGATGAAATGGTCGTCGCGCTTGATTACTTCAAAATTAGCCTCGCGCAGATCGTTTTGTACCTGTGCGGATGAAATTTCATGTTCTGCTTCGCCGGTAGGCGCAGCTACGCCCGGATTTGGCTGTCGGTCGATAATCACCACCAGTCCGCCTGGTACTAGTGATGCGTACACATGCGCCAAGATCGAATGCGCATCCGCGAACTCATGGTATGTGTTTGAGATGAGCACAGCATCCACCCGGTTGGGTAGATGCGGATTGGTTGTCTCGCCGCCGACAACCTTGACGTTGTGTTCGCCCATCCCAGCTGCGCGAACCCACAAGAATGCCAGTGGCAACCTGCGGATATCTTCTGCTGTCACTCGTCCGCGAGTTCCCACCACCGGGGAAAGTTTCAGCGTGAAATAGCCGGATCCGCACCCCAGATCGACAACGGTGTTTCCGGGTTTCAGTGCTAGTTCTCGAATCACGTCGGCGGGTCGCTGCCACTGATCGCGCTCGGCCTCGATTACCTTCAGGCTGGAAATTGTTTCGAGTGCGGAATACGCGACGCGGAGAAGAACCAGCACCGCGAGAGCGGCCAGTACGAATAGCAGAAGCTTGGTGCGGAAGCTTACGGCACGTACTGGCCGGTCAGGCAAGTGCAGCCCCTAAACCGGGCAATCTTCGAATGAACGGATTGCCCGGATTCACCTATTTCGCGGCGGGGAAATGCTGATCCAGCGCCACGTTGAGCAAGAGAACATTCACGCGCGGCTCTCCGAAGAATCCCCAATCCGGCCGCTCCGTGAACTGTGCAACCAAGGGCTTTACTTGATCCAGGCTCGCATTCCGCGCCTTGGCCACGCGCGCCAATTGTATCTCCGCATTGGCCGGGCTGATGTGCGGGTCCAAACCCGAAGACGATGAAGTCACCGCATCCGGCGGAATCGGCGACTTGGGCGTGAACACCAGTGGGCTCTTAGCGTCATTGAAGGCCTTGACCAGCTTCACATCGTCGAGATTGCCCTGTGCGTCTTTGAATTGATCGAGTGGCATCGAGGATTCGTACGCAATATCGTTGTCCAGGCAGTAGTGCACGATGCGATCGGCGATGCCGTCATAGTCGACGATCTCCTTGCCCTTGTCATCCATCTTCGTGGTGCCATGAAGCAGCTTCGCGCTGGTGGGGCCAAGGTTAGTGCCGCCGCTGGCGGTGGCATCGTAACCGTTGCCCGCCGCCGATGGACGCGGATGGAAATATTCCGGCTTGGAAAACGATTGGCCGATCAGGCTCGAGCCGACCACTTTCCCGTTCACCGTCACAAGGCTGCCTTGCGCCTGCTTCGGAAAAATCAATCCCGAGAGCCCCGTCATAATCGCGGGATAAAGCAAGCCGGTGAGCACTGTGAAGACCAGCGTAATCCGAAATCCAGGTCCAATTTCTTTCAACATTGCCATACTCCTTTACGCGAGGTGCAACGCAACCAGCAGCTTGTCGATCAGCCAGATTCCGGGAAATGGCACGATGATCCCGCCAAGTCCGTAGATCAAAAGGTTGCGCGTAAGCATCTGGCCGGCGCTCACGGGCTTGTAACGCACGCCGCGCAGGGCCAGAGGAACCAGAGCGATAATAATCACCGCATTGAAAATGACGGCCGCAAGCACCGCGCTCTGCGCGGAATGCAGCCCCATGATGTTCAGCTTGTTCAGCTCAGGATAGATCGGCGCAAACATCGCCGGAATGATGGCGAAGTATTTGGCCACATCATTCGCGATGGAGAAGGTGGTTAGTGAACCGCGGGTGATCAGCAACTGCTTGCCAATGGCCACGATTTCGATCAGCTTCGTCGGGTTGCTGTCGAGATCGACCATGTTGCCGGCTTCCTTGGCTACCATGGTGCCGGTGTTCATGGCCACGCCCACGTCCGCTTGAGCCAGCGCCGGTGCGTCATTCGACCCGTCGCCGGTCATCGCCACCAGGCGCCCCTGCGCTTGTTCTTTCTTGATGTACTCCAGCTTGTCCTTTGGTGTTGCTTGCGCCAGGAAGTCGTCCACGCCCGCTTCCTGGGCGATGGCTGCCGCGGTCAGGGGATTGTCGCCCGTGATCATCACGGAACGAATGCCCATGGCTCGCAGCGAAGCAAGCCGTTCTTTCATGCCGCCCTTGACGATGTCCTTCAAGTGCACTACGCCCAACACTCTGGGACCATCGGCCACCGCCAGTGGCGTGCCGCCGTTGCGCGAGATGCGATCGGAAATTTCTGAAAGGGACGGAGGCACCGTGCCGCCGGCCTCTTTCACAAACTGCGCGATGGCGTCGGTGGCTCCCTTTCGCAACCGCCTCCCATCCAGATCCACGCCGCTCATGCGCGTGTACGCGGAGAAAGGGATGAACTGCGCTTCGTGCTCGGCCACTTCACGCCCGCGCAGGCTGTACTTTTCTTTGGCCAGCACTACCACCGAGCGCCCTTCGGGGGTTTCATCCGCAAGGCTCGAGAGCTGCGCGGCGTCCGCTAGTTCGCTTTCCGTCACGGAATTCACCGGAATGAATTCCACCGCCTGCCGGTTGCCGAGCGTGATCGTCCCGGTCTTATCGAGAAGCAGCGTATTGACGTCGCCTGATGCTTCCACGGCCTTCCCGCTCATGGCCAGCACGTTGTGCTGCATCACGCGATCCATGCCAGCGATGCCGATCGCCGAAAGCAAGCCACCGATGGTGGTTGGAATCAGGCAGACCAGCAGCGAAACCAGTACTGCCACCGTCGGCGCCACACCACCCCCCACCGCCGAAATGGAATACTTGGCATAGGGCGGCAGCGTTGCCACCGCCATCAGGAAAACCAGGGTCAAGCCTGCGATCAAAATATTCAGCGCGATTTCGTTCGGCGTCTTCTGCCGCACGGCTCCCTCTACCAGGGCGATCATGCGATCCAGGAACGTTTCGCCGGGGTTGGAAGTGATCTTGATGGTGATGTGATCGGACAAGACCTTAGTCCCGCCGGTCACTGCGCTGCGGTCGCCGCCCGATTCGCGAATCACCGGCGCGCTTTCTCCGGTAATCACCGACTCGTCCACGCTGGCTACTCCGTCGATTACTTCTCCGTCACCCGGAATCAGATAGCCTGCTTCGCAATAGACGCAATCACCGGCGCGCAGCTTCGACGCCGGCACCATTTCAAACTTCTCGTTCGGCAAAAGCCGCCGCGCGACGGTGTCGGTCTTGGTTTTGCGCAGCGAATCCGCTTGCGCTTTGCCGCGGGCTTCCGCCATGGCTTCCGCGAAGTTGGCGAACAGCACGGTAAACCATAACCACAGGGCAATTTGTACGCCGAAAAACACTCCGCTGGCTCCGGCGATCGCATCCTTGATTACAAACAGGGTCGTCAAGGCCGCACCGACTTCGACCACGAACATCACCGGATTCTTCGCCACCAGCCGGGGATTCAGCTTCACGAACGACTCCCGGATGGCGCGCTTCAGAATATCCGGATCGAACAACGGCCGAGCCCGCACTCCTCGCGAGATTAGCGTCGCGCCGCTTTCTTCCTTGACCTCCGGCTTGCGTTCGATTGGAGGCACCGTAACAGTAGACATTTCTAGCTCCTCGTTCCCAACAACATCAGAACAATTTTCCGTTCAGCATCTGGAAGTGCTCCACGATCGGTCCCAGCGAGAGCGCCGGGAAATAGGTAAGCGCTCCCACAATGATCACCGTTCCGATCAGCAGCACCACAAATAGCGACCCATTGGTTGGCAACGTTCCGCTGGTGGTAGGAATGATTTTTTTCGAGGCCAGACTCCCCGCAATGGCCAGCGCGGGGATAATGAAAAGAAATCGTCCCACCAGCATGTCGAGCCCGATGGTCATGTTGTACCAAGGGGTGTTGGCGTTGATTCCGGCAAAAGCGCTGCCGTTATTGCCTGCGCCGCTTGAGTACGCATACAAAACCTCGGAAAAACCGTGCGCCGCGTTGTTGTTCGTATTCGCGACGGCGGCCCCAGGAGGATTCCAGTAACCGCCTTTGGCAAACGGAGCCACCGAGCTGAGCGCTGTGAACCCAAGGATAACCAGCGAGGTTGCCAGCACCGCGATGATCGCCATCTTGATCTCTTTTTGCTCGATCTTCTTGCCCACATACTCCGGCGTCCGTCCCACCATCAGGCCGCCAATGAACACTGCTACCACGGCGTAGATCAGCATGCTGTAAAGTCCGGCGCCAACGCCGCCGAAGATCACCTCATCGGTTTGAATATTGAATAGCGGCACCAGCCCGCCCAGTGGCGTGTAGCTGTCATGCATGCTATTCACCGCACCGCAACTGGCATCGGTGGTTACCGTCGCAAAGAGCGTCGATTGTGCAATGCCGAAGCGAACTTCCTTGCCTTCCATATTTCCGCCCGGCTGCGTGCCGGTATAGGAATGTTCCAGGCCCATCTGCGTGAGCATCGGATTCCCGCGCGCCTCCGCCCAGTAGCAGATCAGCACTCCGGCCAGAAACATGGCGGACATCGCCGCGAAAAGCGCCCAGCCTTGCTTCGTGTCCTTCACCATCTTTCCGAATTGGTAGGTCAGCCCCGCGCCGAGGCAGAAGATCAGGAGCAATTGCACAAAGTTGGAAAGAGGAGTCGGATTTTCATACGGGTGTGCCGAATTCGCGTTGAAATAACCGCCCCCGTTCGTCCCGAGCATCTTGATAGCGAGCTGCGAAGCGAGCGGACCTTGTTCGATCACCTGTGTTGCGCCTTCGAGCGTTGTCGCGTTCACCGGACCCTTGAAATTCTGAATTGAGCCCTGCCACACAAAGAACAAGGTTGCCAGGATGACGATAGGCATCAGCACGTACAGCGTGCAGCGCGTCACATCGACCCAGAAGTTGCCGATCGTCTTGGCCGTATGTCTCGCGAACCCGCGAATCAGCGCCACCGCCACCGCGATACCTACCGCCGCCGAAACGAAGTTCTGAACCGCCAGCGCGGCCATTTGTGTCAGGTAGCTCATGGTCGTGTCCGGCGAATACGATTGCCAGTTCGTGTTAGTCATGAAGCTAATGGCTGTGTTGTAGGCCAGGTCCGGTGTCATGGTCGTTGCGCCGGAGGGCGCCTGCGGCGTGGAGAAGTGCATGGGATTCAGCGGCAACTGCCCCTGCAACCGCTGGATCAGGTACACAAAAATAAAACTGAAGAAGCTCAGCGAGATGAGCGAGGCCGAATAACGCAACCACGACTGCTCTTCGTTCTCCCGCACTCCGCTCAGCCAGTAGATCAAGCGCTCCAGCGGGCGGAAGATGGGGTGAAGGAACGTCCGCTCACCTTCGAAGACGCGGTACATGAATGTGCCCAGCGGCTTGGTGAGCGCCAGCACGACGGCAAAGAACACAACAATTTGAGCAATTCCAATAGTGGTCATCTCAGCACCTTAAAAGCGTTCCGGGCGAATTAACGCGTACAGCAGATAGATAAACAAACCGGCCGCGACAATCCCTGCAATCGCATATTCCATCGAAATCCTCCTACAGGCGTTCCGCGGCTTTGGTAAAACCCCAAAGCAGCGCGAAAAACACAACCACAACTCCAACGTAGAAAATATCCAGTAGCATGGCTAACCCCGTTCCTCTCTGCACCGACCGGATTCGCGCGTCCGCCGTTCACTTGTGTCCGCTTCTATCCAATCGGCTTTCCCGGCGCTGATCTGAGGTCGCATCCTAGTTTCTGCTCCCCAGCGGTACGAAGATCACGCGATGACCCTCGGACTGCAGGTATTGCGCGATGCGTCTCTCCTCCGTGCGCCACAACCGTTTCGGACCCGCGATCACCACCAACGAATTCGGGAGCAACACGCGCGAGAACGTTTCTTTGCGCTCCCGGCACAGATAGATGTGGCCGGTCGCTTCCGGCGCATCTTCGGGGAGTTGAAAAACCAGGTCCGCGAGCAACTTCTCCATGAACGCAATCGAAACCTGCGGATGGTCCAGCGGCAATCGCACCGGCACCGCAAATGCCGCCCGGATGCGTATGCAGGCGTTCAGATCCGCTGCCAACCGGCTGGCCGTTTTCAGGGCCAACGCCGTTGCTTTCGTGCCTGTGAAAATTACATTCACTTCAAGCTGTCTCAGACTGGACTGTTCCGCGTTCTCGGAAAGGAGAACCGGCGGTTCACTCGTCCTTGCGATCTTGGCGATGTTCGTCATGGCTTAACTCAAGAGGGATCATGCTCCCGCCCAAGTAAACAGCGCATAAACGCGAGCTAAGGACGAAATAAAGGTGTCGTAAGATTGGGTTCTTTTGTCGCTTGCCGTAACCGCCATCGCGGCGATAGGTTGCGCTGCTCTGGTTACGCCCGCCGTGATGTGCGTCACACTCGGGTGTGAGACTCCTTTGCCTGGCGATATCAGCTTCGCTTGTCAGCCAACTATTGAGGTAGGTGGAAACGGTACCCGGCCCAGGCGTCGGTCAGCAGGAATTGAGGTTTGGAGGAATCGGGTTCGATTTTCTTGCGCAGACGGTTGATGAACACTCGCAGATACTCCAATTCATCGCCGTAATCGGGCCCCCACACCGCTTGCAACAGCTCGCGGTGGGAGATGGTTTTGTTGGGCCGCGCCAAAAGGTAGGACAGCAAATCGAATTCTTTCGCGGTAAGCCGTGACACTCGTCCGTGTACGGTCACCTGCCTTGACGGAAGATCGACTTCCACGCCTTGCGCCGCGAGAGGTCCCAGATCGGCTTGCCCCGGCGGCTGCGGCAATCGCCGCAGAGATGCCCGAATGCGCGCCAGGAGCTCCGGGATGCTGAAAGGTTTGGTGATGTAATCATCCGCGCCGGCGTCGAGCGCATCGACTTTGTCCCGCTCATTGTTGCTGACGGTCAACATGATGATGGCCACTTCGGATCCGGCCCGAATCAGCCGGCACGTTTCGATTCCGCCCATCCCCGGCATGTTCATATCCAGCAGCACCAGATCGAAGGTCCCGGCGCGGAGTTTTTCCAAACCTTCCTCGCCCGTCTTCGCGTCGGTTACCTGGTAATCGCGGGCCGTCAGCGTCGCTCTCATGGCGCGACGGATCTGCGGGTCATCGTCAATCACCAAGATTCGGCCCGCGCTCATTCGTGGTCGCTCTCCACCGCAATCGGCAACGAAAAGCAGAATTGTGACCCCATGCCGATCTTGCTCGTCACTTGGATCTCCTCGCCATGCGCACGTATGATTTCTTGCGCGATGGCCAATCCCATCCCGGAGCCTTTCAGGTTCCTCTGCGCCGTCCCGCGATAAAACTTGTCGAAAATTTTCTTTTGCTCTTCCTCTGTTATTCCCGGCCCGCCATCGGACACGCAGATGACTACGCGACTGTCCTGAAGCCCTGCCACAATAGAGATCGCCGCATCCGACAGAGAATACTTCAGCGCGTTGTCCAGCAAATGGCTGATGACCATTTCGATCAGATCCGCATCCACCCACACCGGGGGCAGGTCCGCCGGCATTGAAACCTTTATCTCACGTCCCTCCGTAAATGGTTTAATTTGCCGCAGAGCCACCGCAATCAGCGAACTGGCAAAATGAGCGCCGCGGTTCAACCGAAACTTGCCCCCTTCGATGCGCGCCAGTTGGATGGCGTCGGTGACTAGCTTCGACAGTCGGTCGGCGCCTTCGTCCGCGATGCTCACCAATTCCCGCTGATGCTGCTGCAGTTCATCGGCCGGCTCGGTCAGCAAACCGGTAGTCGCCGCCTTGATCGACGTCAGCGGAGTCTTGAATTCGTGTGCCATCGCGTCGAGCAGAGTCGACTTTAATTCTTCGCTTCTTCTGGCGATCTCCGCGCGGTTTACCGCTTCCTGGGAAAGCGCCCGTTCCAATCCGATGGCCACGAGGTTCAACAGCGATTGCAGCGCCGCGTCCGAGAGCGAACAATCCTGAATGGCAACGCTGCCGATCGGCTGTCCACCCAGGCGGATCGGCACGATGGTGAAACGCCCCTTTTCATCGCGAAAGGACGTCGATCGCATCGTGGCTTCCCGCAGCTTCGCGTCGATCTCCGGCGCTTCGCCTTCCGCGGCGCGATAAATCTCGTTGCTGCCGCGGTCGTAGAGCATCACCGCAGGGAATTCAAATGCCTTGGCGATGTTCTGAACGATCTGGCTCGGCGTGGGCCGCGCGGGATCGGTCAGCAGCAAGCCACGGCTCAGGGAATAAAGCCGTTCCATTTCGTGCTGCCTGGCAATGGCTTCCTGCGTTCGCCTTTTCGCCCGGGCCGAAAGCTGGCTGGCCGTCAACGATGTAGCCAGGAAGGCAAACAGCGCCACCCAGTTTTGAGGATCGGCAATAGTGAGTGCGCCCACCGGCGGAAGAAAGAAGTAGTTGAAGCACACCATGGCCGCTATCGAGGCGATGGTCGATTCCACCAGCCCCCAGGTAGCTGCGATCATAAGGATAGCCACCAGGTAGAAAAAGCCTGTGGTGGTGGCATTTACCGGAATTAAGCGGGAGAAGATGAATGTGATTACCGCAACAAGAGCAAGTGAAGCAAAAACCTGTCCCGCAACGCGGAACGCATCTTTCCCGGCGAATTTATCGGTGGGCTGAATTTCTGGCATAGCCAAATCGGCTATCGCTTGGATCATCACAAGGGGCGGTAATCCTGGCTGAAGAGAATACTACGATTGTCTGAAACTTGCCCTGCTATGTTGGCCGCATCTGTTCAACGGCGGGCGGTAATCAAAAGAAGGGCGACTATCACCAGCGGAATCATGGCTAGCGCGGCGTACAGAAGCATGCGCGTCCGTCGCGTGCTCCGTCGCTTGGTCCAAGTGCTGAGTTCGTCGCGCTCAGTCACGCCCACCGATTCCGGCTTGCGCAGATCGTCCGCGAATAGGCCCGCGCTGGCGTAACGGTCTTGCGGTTCTTTTTCGAGCGCCCGATAGATAATTTCCTGAAGCTCAGCGGAAATTTCTGGATTGAGATTGCGCGGAGGTATGGGGTCATTGAGCAGCCGGTCGTTCATCACCGCGAGCGGACTTGGCCCCTGAAACGGCACGTCGCCCGTCAGCATTTCGTAGAGCATTACTCCCACTGCAAAGATATCGCTGCGCCCGTCGCCCCGTCTGGATCTGACCTGCTCCGGCGAAATGTAATCCGCTGTGCCCAGGGTGCGCGTGAGTTTTCCAAAAGTGAGCCGTCTGGTCCCGGCGCAACTGGCGATTCCGAAATCGATTAACTTGATGTGGTCCTCCGCGTCCACCATGATGTTCTCCGGTTTCAGGTCGCGGTGCACCACTCCATGTTCATGGATATAGCTGAGCGCCCCGCAAATCTCGATGGTCAATCGCGTAGCCCGCTCGATCGTGAGCTTCTTTTCCTCGGTCAGGATGCGCCGCAACAGTTTGCCGTCGATCCATTCCATGACCATGTACACACGGCTGCGCTCGCCCGTGTCAAATACTTTCATTACGCCTGGATGGTTCAGCCGCTTGCCAATCTCCCCTTCACGCTTGAAGCGGTCGAACAAGAGCGGATCAGATTCCACCTCGAAATGGGGTACTTTAATCGCTACCGTCTGTCCGTTTCGCAGATCCTTCGCGCGATAAATTGCCGCCATGCCGCTCTGTGCCACCACACTCTCGATTTCGTAGTAATCGAGTTGCTCGCCAACCTGGAGTTCGCCAAACGATAGAATCATAATGGTGTCTACGCTATCGCCGGGCACATATACATCGCATAAACGGTCCCTAGGGAATTCGTAAATGGGATGGGAGGGCCGGCGTGCGCAGCCTACGCGGGTGAGGGATCCTGCTCGGAACGACCCTGACCAAAACCCGTTACGAACACAGAGCCAGCAGGATTTAGAGTAGGTGAGACTTCTCGGCCTCGGGCGTTGACTTGGGGTCGGAGGACCACAACGGGAGCCGGATCTCGAAGGTCGAGCCCTTCGACAACTCGCTGTGAACGCCTATGTCGCCGTGGTGTGCTTGCGCGATCCAACGGCCGATGGCGAGGCCAAGTCCGGTTCCTCCCGATTCGCGGGAACGGACACGATCGACTCTGTAGAAACGGTCGAAAACGTGAGGGATATCCGCTGGGGCAATGCCGATTCCAGTATCCCGAATTTCAACGGACGCAAACTGCTCGTTCCATTTCAAGCAAACGTCGATCTCTCCGCCACTCGGCGTGTATTTCACGGCATTATCCAGGACAATCAGGAAAAGCTTTTCTAGGGCGGAGGATTCTCCGGCAATCCAAACAGAATCTGCCGGAAGGTCCTGGCGGAACTTGATCTGCTTGGACTGAGCCAGGAGACTAGCCTGGAGGCAAGCGTCGCGAAGCGGCTGGCAGAGGTCCGTGCGTACCAGAGAGAATTCGGTGAAACCGCTGTCAGCGCGGGCTAGATCCAGCAATTGTTGGATCAGTTCGGATACCTTTTCAGTCTCGCTGAGAATCAGAGAGAGTGTCTCCCGGTATTCATCCTCGGCGCGTGGTTTGCTTAAAGCCAGTTCAGCGCTCGTGCGAATCACCGAAACGGGAGTGCGCAGCTCGTGGGAGGCATCGGCGGTGAATTGCGTGATCCTCTGAAAAGCAGTTTCCAGACGCCCTAACATTTCGTTTAGCGTGCCCGCCAGGCGGCCCAATTCATCGGCTGATCGCGGCACCGCCAGCCGTTTCGACAGGTCGTGTGCTTCAATGTTGCGGGCGCTCCGGGTGATTTCATCGACGGGAGCAAGCGCACGACGGCTCATCCAATAGCCTCCGACCGCCGCCAGCACCAAAAAGGCCGGAACGGCGAAGAATAGGCCGAGGCGGACGCCGAGAAGGGCGCGGTCATAGTCATTCATGGAAATAGCCAGGGTCACGTCGTACTGCACTCCGTGCAATTCAAGCTTCTCGTGCAGGACGCGAAATGCATCGGGGCCAATGCGTTGATAAAAGGAGCGCGAAAGGCGCGCGTAGCGCGCTGCGCGCATGTTTTTTGGATCGAGACCTCGAGACGAGAAGATGACCTGGCCGTTTTGATCTGCGACTCGCACCCGTCCGTCCACTCCCAGGCCGTCCGCGAACTCCTTGACCTCGTCCTGCAGCGCGGCCGGGCCTTTGGGAGCATCCTCGGCGATGATGTCCCGAACTCCGACGAGGCGCGCGCGAAGGTCTTCGTCCACCGTGGCACGAATGCTCCCGCTCATCGCGAAATAAGCCACACCGCCAAACGTGCACAATGACAGTGCGAGAATCAGCGAATACCAGGAAGTTAACTTCGTGCGGATGCGCAGCGGTTTCATTCTTTCGGTTCCTGCCTGAGGCAGTAGCCAAAACCGCGTACGGTATGAATAAGCCTCTGTTTGTCCCCGTAGTCGACCTTGCTGCGTAACAGCCGGACGAAAGCGTCCAGTGTGTTCTCTTCAATATCGGCGTCCAATCCCCACACCGCTTCCACGATCATTTGCCGCGACACAGGCGCGCCGGTGCGGCGCATCAGAAATTCCAAAAGTTTGTATTCCGTCGCTGTGAGCCGGATTTCGTGCCGCCCGCGAAACACCTGCCGCGTGCTCGGATCGAGAGACAAGTCGGCAATCTCCAACCGCTTGGCGTGAACCGTAGCTTTTGGCCGGCGCCCCAACGCCCGCAACCGCGCCAGAAACTCCGCAAAAGAGAAAGGCTTGGTGAGGTAGTCGTCCGCTCCGGCGTCGAGACCAGCGACAACATCGGGGATCGCGTCACGCGCGGTCAGCATAAGAATGGGCACGGCGTTGTGATGTTTCCGCAGTTTGCGCGCCACTTCCAGCCCATCCATCCCCGGTAACATACGATCGAGCACGATCACGTCAAACGTGTACGCTTCGGCGAGCTCCAGCCCTTCACGGCCGTTGGTGGCGAGGCTCACCACGTGGTTTTGTTCCTCGAGCCCTTTGTGCAAAAGCCGTGACATGCTCGGGTCGTCTTCGATGACAAGGATTCGCATTCGCCGCAGCGGATTTTCAGTTGCCCACCTGAAATATATCTGAATTTCGACTTCCATTATATGAGTGGCGCCAGCCCTGCGATGATTTGTACTCCCTTCAGGTAATTTTCATGTACATGGCATAACGTTGCTTGCACGTGGAGGGCTGGGGGGAAATATGCGTGAGCAACCGTCTCAATCGGTACAGGTGGTCCAAAAAATAAGGGTTCCAGATTCATTGCTGGCTCAAGGAGCGCCAATTCGCGCGGCGGCGCAAAATCTGGGCGTGACGGCGCCGCCATATCAGCAATCGGCACCGCAAGGCGATACTGCAAACAAGAGTGCGCAACCGAGCACATTGAAGGAAATGCCAAAAGGCATTCCGCGGAAACCGATGGTCGCACCAGGGCCAAAATTTGGCGTGCGGCGCGATGAAAGCTGGGAAATGTTCGGCCTCTTCATGGACGCGATTCTCGCGGACTTGGCCGTCACACGAATGGGGCCGCCATCCGATCTTCCCCGCAGGATTTCTCCAAAATTGTCACGAGCTCTTTTTTACCTGGCGCAACACGGCGGTTGCGCCACGACGGTTGGTGAGCTGGCCGAAGGCGTGGGCGTTTCTTTGGGATGGGCCAGCCGCGTGGCCGATGAGCTTGTTTCGATCGGTCTTCTCGAGCGCGTTCGCAACGAAAACGACCGCCGGGTGGTGCAACTTCAGTTGACGCCAAGCGCAACAGCTATCAACGGGCGATTGTGGAATGAGCGCGAGGGAGCCATTACCGCGGCGCTCAGTGAAGTTTCTCCAGAACAGCGGCCGGTAATTGCGCGGTTCTTCCGCAAGCTTGCTTCGGAGCTGGAAACGCAGGCCTCGAAAGCGCCCGCGCGTTCCTGATCATCAAGCCCTAGGAACTAAAAAGGCCCGCTCCTCTTTGTTGCTGGGGAGCGGGCCTTTTATTTTTGCATTTACTGCTTTTTAGGCGGCGTGATCCTCCGTCGTTCTTGCCTGCCTGCTACTGACCAATTTCAAGAATCACGAAGGAGCCGTCGATTGGCTGGGGACGTGGGCGCGGATTTTCCGGCGTCGGGGCTGGCGCTGCCTTGAAATCGGCCGTCACCGTGAACACGTGATGTGTCTTGGGATCAAGCGTCATGGTGCGTGTGCCGAATTGCGTGGTGATGTTGCCGACGGCGCTGTACTTGTCCGCTGAATCCTCGTGGAGGACGGAAATAAGCCCTTCACGGCAGGACGCGAACACCATGCCCGTGCCAGGGTCAAATCCATCCCCGTCAGGGTCGCCGCCAATCGGCGGGCTGGCAACAACTTTGCCGTTGTCCGCGTCAACCACAGCGAGAATCTTGTCGCACGCTGCAAACAGGCGGTGGTGAGCGCTGTCATAAGCAAGTGCGGAAGGCCCTTCGCAAGGCGCCAGCGGCCAGGTTCCCTTTACGGCCAGCGTCTTCACGTCAAATTCGAGGATGGAGCTTTTGTCCTCGAGGTTCACGAACATGTTTCCCCGTCCGTCCAGCGCGGGCTCCTCGGGCTTGCCGTTCAGGTTCACGGTGCCGACGACTTTTCCCGCGACGGCATCGATGGCGGTAGCGTTCGAGCTGCGCCCGTTGAACGTGAAAACGCGCTTCGATTGCGGATCGTAAATGATCGAGTCAGGATTTTCTCCGGTAACCTTGATTACGCTGAGGGGCTTGATCGTCTTCAGGTCGAAAACCGTGACGTGACTGATCGCCGCCGTTGCTGGTGAAGCCCTTGCCTAGTTCCGGCGCGAGTGCCATGCCGTGGATGCCTTTCGTGTCAGGCAAGTCGCCAATGACTTTCCCGGTATTTTCATCGACGACCATCATGTGCGTGCCGCGCGAAATGTAAATGCGATGCGTATCAGGATCGACGCGTAGATAATCCCAACCGCCTTCGCCGCCCGACGGGGATCCTCCGGATTACGTGATAGCTGCCGGCCTGGGGTGCAGCAAACGCGCCGGGCGCGGCGGTGCAGACAACCAGCAAAGCCAGTGACCATAGAAACGTATTTCGGGTACGTCGCTTTTTCATTTCACACATCTCCTTAAGATTTTGACGCAGACCCTCTTAGAGCGACGGCTGCGTTTCACTGCGAGTGAGATAGAACTGAATGGCCGGAGTAATGATCAGCGACAAAACCATCGAAATCAGGATTCCGCCGATCACCGCGATGGCCAGCGGCTGCAGCATTTGCGAGCCGGCGCCCAGTGCGAGCGAAAGCGGCAACATGCCGGCCACGGCGGCCATCGCCGTCATCACGATGGGGCGCAAGCGGCGACGCCCTGCCTGAATCAGGGCTTCCTCCGGAGTGAATCCAACCGAGCGGAACTTCTGGTTGGCATCGAGCAAAAGGATTCCGTTCTTCGCCACGATGCCGATCACCATGATCAATCCCATGAAAGAAGAAACGTTGAATGTGGTCCGCGTGATCAGCAGCGCGAAGAAACACGCCTGAGGTGGAAAGAACGGCCGATGAAAGAATGGCCAGCGGCGCGGAGAACGAGCGAAATTCGAATAGCAGCACGAGGAAGATCAGCACCAGGGCCAGCAACAGCACGACGACGAGATCGTGGAACGATTTCTGCTGCTCTTTATAGGTACCGCCATATTCCACGCGAATGGAGGGCGGGATTTTCAAGTCGTTCACCGCTTTTTGCACCAGCTGCGACGCCGCTGCCTAGGTCCAAACCCTCCAAGCGCGCGGTGACTTCCACGTCGCGCTGCAGATTTTCGCGCAGGATTTCGGTCTGACCGGGAAGTTCCGTCACTGTGGCCATGGAGCCAAGCGTCGCCGTGCCGCCATTGGAGCTCACCAGCAGCGTGTTGCTCATGGCCTCAAGCGAAGCGCGGTTGGCGTGGCGGATAACGTACGCGCAAGCGTATATGGGCGATCATTGATGATCACCGGACTGGTGGCGGGCTCGCCATCCACATGCGCTGAAGCCGCCGTAATGATTTGATCGGTGGTGAACCCGGCTTTGGCCGCGGAAGCGGGATTCACGTTAAAAACCACCGCGGGTCCGCTGGTGCTGTCTTCGATTCCGTCTTCGATGTCAACCACCGGCTTCTTGCCATTCACGTAAATTCGGCCGAGCGCATCAGCCACGCGCGGCGCCCAGGCGCCCAGCAGATCGGCATCCGGAGAAAAAAGCTTCACCACGACGGGCTGCGGCGCGCCGGTGAGATCGCCGATCATGTCCTGCAGCACTTGAGTGAAATCGACGTCCAGCACCGGCTCTTGTGCTTTTACCTTAGCCCGGACTTCGCTGATGATTTCATCGATCCCGCGGCTGCGCTTGTCTTTCAACTTGACGGCGATGTCGCCCGTGTTCGGCTCGGTAACCGCAGCAAGACCGAGTTGCAAACCGGTGCGGCGAGACGTGCTCTCAACCTCCGGCACCGATCGCACGATGGATTCCACGTGCGAAACCACGCGATTGGTCTCCTGCAAGCGAGCTTCCCGGCGGCATCACGTAATCCAGAACGAAGCCGCCTTCGTCCATCGCCGGGAGCAGGTCGCTGCCAAGATGGGTGTAGCAGAGGTAAGAAACGGCAATGAGGATCAGGCAGAAGGCGCCAAGCCAAACGGGATGCTCCAGAGCCCGGCGCACCCAGCGCTCATAAAATTTCAGAATGCGCTCGAAGAAGCCGCCCTTCAGCGACGCTTCTTCGGCGGCCATCATGCGGCGGATTTCATCCTGCTCGGAATATTCTGGCTCAACGGCGCCACGATAATCGCGGCTTGTAAGGGTCCCGAGTTCGTCTCCATTACCGTTCTCGATATTTCCATTTTCCGGGCCCGCATCAAGCGCCACCATATGGTGCTTGCGCCGGATCATGTAGGTGCCCAGGTTGGTGGTCCAGCTCAAGGCCAGCACAAGCGAAGCGAGCAGGGAGACGCTCATGGCTACGGCCAGCGCGCGGAAAAACGTTCCGGTTACGCCGGTAATTGAAATGAGTGGCAGGAAGACAACAATGGGCGTGAGCGTCGAGCCGATCAGCGGAACCGTGAGCTCCTTGAGGGCTTTGGTGGTAGCTTCAAGCGGGCCTTCGCCGCCGTCTCGATGCAGGACGATGTTCTCGACGACCACGATGGCGTCATCAATTACAAGGCCGCCCGCGGCGGCCAGTCCGCCGAGCGTCATCATGTTGAAACTTTGGCCCATCATCTTCAGAACGACGAACGTGACGCAGATGGTCAGCGGCACCACCACGCCGGCCAGAATTGCGGTGCCCAGATCGCGCAAGAACAACCAGATTATGAAGCCGGTGAGAAACAGCCCGATGATGATTGCGTCGCGAACGCTGCCGATGGATTCGCGCACGATGTTCGATTGATCGTAGAAGACGCTGAGCTGCACGCCCGAAGGAATCACCGAGCGCAGGCTTTCGATTTCCTGGTGCACTTCGTCGGCGACTTCGACGGTGTTGCTATCCGGCTGGCGAACGACGCTGATCAAAACGGCGGATTTGCCGTTGGCGGTAACCACCGTAATGTTCGGCGCAGTGGACGGTGTAACGGTGCCGATATCGCGAATCTGAACCGGGACGCCGTTCGTATCCTTCACCACAATTTCGCCGATTTGCTCAGGCGTCTGCACCTGGCCGTTGATCAGGCCCAGAAAAAGCTGGTGCTCGCGGGTCAGGTAACCGGGCGAATCGATCACATTCGATTTATTCACCGCGTCCAGCATATCGCCCAGCGTTACATGTGAGCGCAGCATCCGCGCCGAGTCCGGAGTGATCTGGAATTCGGGAACCTCTCCGCCCTGGACCAGGACGCTGGCAACGCCATCCAGCCGGTTCAGTCGTGGCTTCAGGTCGTAGGTCGCAAGCTCCCAAAGCTGCGTCTGCGGCACCTTGTCGGACGTGAGGCTATATCCAAGGATGGGAAAGCTCGCGAAATCCAGCCGGTGCGTGTCGATGGCGGCCGTGACAGGAAGTGTGCTTTGAATGCGCGAAATAGCCGCGTTGACCTGGAGCAGCGTCTGCGCCATGTCTACGCTCCAGTCGAAGGAAAGATCGATTTCAGCCGAGCCGCGGCTGGTGGTGGAACGCACATCCTGAAGCCCGGGCACGCTGTTCAGCGCTTCTTCCAGCGGCCGTGTGATGGTCACTTCCATCTGATCGATGGGCATCACGCCGTTGTCGACGCCGACGATGATGCGCGGGAAATTCGTCGAAGGAAAAACGGCGATGGGAATCGAAAGAGCTTCGTAGATGCCGATGGCCGCCAGCACCAGCACTAGAAAAATGATGGATTTGGAATGCCGCGCGAACCAGTAGTGCGAGCGATCCTCGGTAGGCACCACGGTAGGTGGTGGCGGAAGCACAACCGGTGATTGGGTCTTGGCGGGCATTTCAGGGCCTATTTGCTGGCCGATCGGCAAAGGACGACGATTTCACTGCTCGAAAAAGGACGTCCGCCAGCACTTTTTTGATTGGACATATCACTGGTCTTCGTCCTCGTCTTCGTCGGGCATTTTCGGCGCTTGCACCTGAATCTTGGTTTTCGGTAGGACGTCTTCGTCTAATTTGTCGAGTTCGAAGGCCCCGACGGTAACCACGCGTTCGCCGCCCTGCAGCCCCTTCGTCACCTGAACATCGTCTCCGTTGCGGATTCCCACGGTGACCTTTTGTTTGTGAGGCTTGTTGTCGTTATCCAGAGTGATGACGGAGGTTACGCCATCCGAAGACGTGAGCAGCGACTGCGCGGGAATTACAACAGCGTTGGGCACCGTTTCGGCAACCATCGAAACACGCACGTTCGCGCCTGGCCGCAGCCGCATTCCGGGATTAGCCGCTTGCACCCAGACCTCTACCGTGGTGCTGTTTGGGTCCAAGGCAGGACTGACCATCGTTACCTTGCCCGGAACAGCCGGGGCACCAGGCATCGAGATCGAAGCGGTATCTCCCGGTTTCAACTCCGCGGCTTCTTGTTGTGAAACGTGCGCGCGAGCAATTACTTGGGACAAATCCATTACAGTTATCACCGGCGAGCCTGCCGTCGGCATTTCACCCGGATACACCGGACGGTCCGTGACTACGCCATTGATCGGACTGATAATTTTTGTGTAGCTCAGTTGCGCGTCGGCGCCCGCGGCTTTGGCCTTCGCAGAATTAAGCTGTGCTTCGGCGGTCTTGAGTTCGTAGTCCTTCTCTGCCGATTCGTACTGATTTTGCGCCTGGGTCAGCGCGATGCGCGCGTCTTCCACGTCTTTGCCCGAAGCTGCACCCTCTTTGAGCAGGGCTTCGCGGTTGTTAAATACTCTTTGCGCTGCGTCGAGCTGCTCCCTGGCGACTTTCAAGTCCTGCTGCGCCTTCTGCTGCGTGCTTTGATAGGCGATTTCCGCCTGCTGGCGGCTTGCTTCGCTGTCGGCGTAGGCGCTGGCCAGGTCGCGGTTTTCCAATTCCGCAAGCACCTCGCCGGCATGAACCTGGCTGCCGCGATCGACAAAAAATTTCGCGACCGGCGCGGACACTTTGGGAACCAAGGCGGCCTGGTCTCGAGGATAGAGAATCGCCTCGGCCTTCACCTCTTTCTTGATGGCCTCCTTTTCGGCGGCGCCCACCTGCACGGTCACCGTGGGAACCTCTTCGCTCGCTTCTTTCGTTGCGCAGCCGGAGAGAAAGGTTCCCAAGGACGCCGTCACGACCAAGCATGCACTTAGAAATCGAAGATTCGTCCGCGGCTCCCTCTGAGCCGCCCTGGGTTGAATGTCGTTCATAGTTGTGCGAGACCTTTGAGCATTAAAAATGAGCATTAAAAATTCCCGGTGAGTGTTTGTAGCGTCGCTATTGCCACGCGAAAGCGGACTTCCGAATCACTGTACGCATTTCGCGCTGTGATCAGCGTGTTCTGCGCATCGACCACTTCCAGCGCCGTCGATTCCCCCGCCTGGTAGCGCAGATTGATCAAGCGCAGGCTCTCCGTCGCCAGATCCGCGGTATGGCGCGTGGATTCCACCGCTGCGCGTGCCGTCGCCGCCTCGTTGTAGGAGGCATACAGATTGGCAAGCAATTGCCGCTGCGTCTGAGTGAGAGTGTTGTGAGCTTCTTCCTCTCTCAGTTCGGCTTGACGGACCTTGCTACGCAGTGTGCCCCAATCCCACACCGGAAAAGTCATGGTTGCCGTCAGGAAATAACCCAGTGCCGGTACCGGGCCGACGTCCGGATGGGTAGCCCAAGTGGAATTCAACGCAAAATGATTGGCCTGGATGCCATAGTCAACATCAAGTGACAGCGAGGGGAGGAACGCGGCCTTCGCCGCCGAGACATCCACATTGGACTGCCGCACCGTTTCACTCGCCACGCGCAAATCGGGATTCTCTTTGCCGGCCATGCTCTCCACTTCGGTGAACGCTGGTAGTGGTTGAGCCGAATCCAGATCGTCCACCACCGTGAAATTTTCGTTCAGCGTTGGGAAGAGCATCGCGGCGAGATCCAGGCGCGCCGCATCGATCGCCAGGCGTGATTCTTCGAAGGCTTGTTGCTGCTGGTCGTACTGAATCTCTGATTTCACCACGTCGCTGTGTGAGACTTGTCCAGCCTTTTCCTGCTGTTGTGCCAGATCGAAAAACCGCTTGGCTTGGTCGAGCGACTGCTCCGCCGCAGCATACTTTCGCTGCGCCACGACTAACGCGTAAAACGCCTTCGTCACCGTGACAGTCAGTCCTCTGCGGGCGATCTCCTCCTTCGCCCTGGCGATGGCTTCAGCCGTGCCAGCCCGGTGCAGACCATTCATCAGGTAAGTGTTCGGTGAAAGGTCTTGATGCAAAGCGGCCCATTGTTCATAGACATGAACGCCGTCGTTTGTGACGAATCGACCTTCCCCAATCGCCGGATTGTTGGTGGCCTGAGTATTCAGAAATCCCGACAGGTCGCTGACCGAGGGCAGCATTGCGTTGCGCGCCTGGGTGCGATCCTCGTGGGCGCTCTTTGTGTCGCCGAGCGCGGCGAGATACTGCGCGTCATTTTTTCGCGCTCGATCGATCGCATCCTTTAATGTAATCGTCGCCGGCGGCCCTGCTTGCCCCTGCGCCGATGGTTCTGCGAGCTGTACGGATGAAGCGTTCATCTGCGCCGAGTCAGTCTGCGCTTGAAGGTTCGGGACAAGGCTGCATATCGCCATTAAGCCGCAGAGCAATAGCGCCGCGCCGGTCCAATTTGTGCTCAGGTTCTTGACCTTATGGCGCGTCGCGAAAGATATGGAAAGACAATGGACCGGCATTGAAAAGAATTCATTTTTATTTTTTTGCATCGCCCTAGTGATACCAACAGATAGAGATACGTCCGTGAGACGTCCCCCGCAATGATTTCGGTTCAATTCTGGTTTCCCGTCCCTGGTGGGGGCATCTTATGGCGCGCACATGAAAATCACCTGAAGAGCGAAAATCCCTCGGACTTTCCGCGGGACAGGCCCAACCGTCCTCGTTTCAAATACTTTCTCTGGGCAATCATTTCTTTCGTAAGTTATTGAGCAACTTATATTTTATATCACTTTATTCTTGCATTACCTCTGCCGCAGTGATATCACCTCGCCCAAGCGGGTGAGAATCTTCAAATCGAAGTTACAGCTTTCTTATCTCGGCTTGCTGTGGAAGTCGGCGCCCATCGTGGAGGGGACGATAATATGAGCAAGAAATTTTCGATCAATTCTGCTATGCCTGCAATCGGAAGACTTACGGCGATCTGCCTCTGCGCTATTGCCATTTTACTCGGTGTAACGATCACCACTTTTTCGCAGGGCAATGCCGGCCGCATCTTGGGAACGGTCAGCGACCAGACCGGCGGCGCCATCGCTGGAGCCACCGTTACGGTGACCGACACGGCTCGCAATGCGACGCGTACTCTAACGACCGATGCGTCGGGATCGTACAACGCCCCTGACCTCACTCCAAGCACGTATCTCATTCGCGCGGAGGCCAAAGGTTTTAAAGCCCTCGAGCGCCAGAACATCGTGATTGAAGTTGGCCAGGATGCGCGCGTTGACTTGGTTCTTCAGCCCGGCGAGCAGACCCAGACCGTCACCGTGACGGAAGCGGTTCCGCTGATGAACACCACCAACGCCGAACTCGGCGGCACTTTGCAGAACCAGGTAATGGAGGATTTGCCGCTCAACGGGCGCAACTTCCAGAACCTGCTCAGCCTCCGGCCGGGCATTAGCCAGTACAAGGGCGGCGCGGGGTGGACCAACACCGCCAACGGCGTTCGTCCGCATGACAACATGTATTTGGTCAATGGCGTTGACGCCAACGATCCCTGGATGGCCCAGAGCATGATGAACGCGGTTATGGCCGCGGGCGATGCCGGCACCATGTTGCCGATCGACGCCATCGACGAGTTTAAGACCGTGTTTAATCCCCCGGCGCAATACGGCTGGAAGCCCGGCGGTGTCATCAATATCGGTCTGAAATCCGGAACCAACCAGATCCACGGCAGCGCGTACGCTTACGGCCGGGACGGAGATTGGGATGCCCGCGATTACTTTAATACTATTGGGAATGTTCAACCTCCCGTCCAAGTCGAACAATTCGGAGCCAGCGTCGGCGGCCCGATCGTCAAGGACAAGATCTTCTACTTCGGCAACTTCGAATCGCAGCGCTACAACGTCGGCAACCCTGCATTGCACGAAATGCCCATCACGAACCCGGCTATCGTAAATTCGAATTCTCTGGTTGGAGCCTGCCGGGCAGCCGCTACTGCCGGTAAGTTAACCGCCCTGAGCGCTCAACTTGCGGGGCTGAGCACTTCTTGCGCTCCGCTGTCGAATTCCCCGGGTATTTTCGTACCGAACAGTGGCGCAAACGGGACGCAGGTGCAGACTGCTCTGACGAGCGTCAGCACCATTTGGTCCGGTGTCGGCAAGGTTGATTATCACGTCAACCAGAACAACACCATTAACGCCTCGTACTTCATCAGCCCCGGCACCGGCAACTTCGTCGACAACGCCATTATCGAAGTGAATCCCGCGTGGATTACGGCTCAGTATGCCCGTTCGCAATCTTTCTCGACGAACTGGACCTGGACACCAAGCTCTTCGTGGGTGAATGAATTCCGCGTCGGCTATTCTCACTATATCCAATCGTTCTTGACACCTGACTCGACCGAAAACCCGGCCAACTATGCCTTCAACGGTAGCACCTACCACTTTTACACGGGCCAGACCAATCCAGAATACTTCGGATTGCCGGCCCTTCTTTTTTCCAATTTCCCGTCCTATCAACTTGGCGGATCCTGGCCGAAATATGTAGGCCCCGACGGCGTACTGGATATTGACGACCACATCTCCTATACGCGAGGAAACCACTCGTTCATGTTCGGTGGCGAAATCCTGGACAATACCAGCACGAACAACGTCACCCAGTACACCAAAGGGAACTTCCGCTTCGCCAATCTGACCAATTTCTTCGAAGGCGTTCCGAACCGCAGCCGGTATACCACCGGAAATCTTCTACGGCACTTGTCCAGCCAGGGCTACGCGCTCTTCCTGCAGGATGACTGGCGCGTCAAGCCGCGTTTGACCGTGAACCTCGGCATTCGCTATGAGTTGAACACGGTGGTGAAGGAGCGCGACAACCTGATCGGCAACTTCGATCCGACTCTTGGACCGATTCAGGTCGGCAGTGGCGGTCTTAGTTCCGCTTACAACGGCGACCACAACAACTTCGCTCCGCGTCTTGGCATCGCTTACGATATGTTCGGCAACGGAAAAACGGTGCTGCGTCTCGGCGGAAGCATCATTTATGAGCAGATGAGCTTCGACAACACCATGGCTGTAGGAAACCTTCTCGGACTGCGCACGGAACCCACCGGCGTGCCGATCTATGACGCGGCCAATCCCAACGGGTTCACCCAAGGCGGCACCATCAACGTTGGCGCTACGGAATTAGGCAATGGCGCAACGAACGAGGCTAGCGTCATCAACGGCTGGAAGAACAATAGTCCATCGAACGTTTTGTTCGCCAGCACGCCTGTATGCGGCGACGGCAACACCGCCATTCCCAGCGGTCCTTTGGCTGGCGTCACACCCAACCCTTGCACCGTTCTTGGTGTTGACCGTGATCTGCGCACGCCTTACGTTGCGAGCTGGATGGCCGATGTGCAGCAGGCGCTTACCAACAACCTCTCGCTGGACGTGGCTTACGTCGGCAATCGCGGCATCAAGTTGCTGGGATTGGATGACATCAACCAGCCTACCCCTGGCGCTGGATGGGGCAACCCTGCTCTTGCTGGTAGTCCCGCAGGTATGTGCATCGCTAGCGTCGCCGACGTTCCCACGCCGTACGACAATTGCGCTCCTAGCAGTGCATTGGAAGTAGCGGCCGAGCCCTACAGTGGCAAGTTCCCTTATTTAGGCTACATCCAGTTCTTGAATAACAGCGGGTTCTCCACCTATAACGGCCTGCAGGTTTCACTCACGCAACGCACCTCGCATGGTCTCTCGTTCGTGCTCGGCTACACCTATTCGCATTCTCTTGGCACTGGATACGACAACTGGAGCTTCCTGGTGCCCACGAACAGCTACAACCCGAAGGGACTCTATGGGCCGACGCTGTTTGATTCCGCCCATCAGTTGAGCTATTCCATTACCTATACGTTGCCAGGTGTGAAATCGCCCGGTCACTTGCTGGAAGGTTGGTCGCTCAACTCCATCGTGACGATCCAGAGTGGCCAGCCGTGGGGAGTGAATGACCTCACCACCGACTTCAGCGGAACCAACGAGGTCAGCAATCCCTCCGGCAACGGTGAAACGTGGAACTTCTATGGCAATCCGAACGACTTTAAAACCACTAACGCATTTGAATATACAAACGGCGGACAGGGCGGCATTCCCTACTACTCCGGTTGCACCGCTGGCGGAGTTCCAGGTTGCAGTGGAAGCGAAGCCAGCACCAATTCAGTCTGCAACGCGAAGGCTGCAGCAATCGGTCCTTTGGCCTCTGCGTCCCTGGCGAATCTGGGATGCTATGCCTACAAGAGCTCCGTTCTGATTCCAGCTGCCTACGGCAGCTACGGCAACATGGGAATCAACCCCTTCCGTGGCCCGGCGTTCTATAACTGGGACTTCTCGATCACCAAAGACCAAAAACTCTTCGGCGAGCGACTGGATGCCCAGTTCCGTGCAGAGTTCTTCAACATTCTCAACCACCCCAACGTTGCAAATCCGTTCGGCGGTCCTGGAGGCAGCAACTCCTTTACCGATCCCTCGGCGGATGCGGGTGCCAGCTTCGGCTATCAGCCCTTCACGCCGGACGTTGTCAGTTCCAACCCTGTGCTTGGCTCAGGTGGTCCTCGCGCCATCCAGTTGGGGTTGAAGCTGATCTTCTAAATTTCCCCCCGGAAGTAGAGACAGCCGCAAAGAGGGCCGGACGAAACTCCGGCCCTTTTTCTTTTGCGCCACGTTTCACACACCTGCGTTTGTCCTGATTCGAATAGCATGGGCGAGCTCAATCCCGCGTTCCGGCAATCAATTTTCATCACATAAATAAAACATAAGGAGTAAATGTGCTTTCACAAATACATCCTATAGATTTAATGAGTTGGACCCTCCTTTTGCCCGCTTGTATGGTGTTGCAGACCCAATAGCGATTTCTCGTCGCTGACAATCGACTCATTTAAAAAAAAGGAGAGCGTCACCTTATGAAGGTTAGCTCGCGGTATATCTCAAGGTTGGTCACTGTACTGGTTGCATTTATTTTGGGGGCCAGTTTGTCTCCAGCATTGAGGGCGCAGGTCGCACCTCAAACTCAAGCCCAGGGTGCCCAGGATGCGCAAGCGAATGCTTCCGCACCAGGCACTACAGCTTCTGGAAAGGAATCATCATCTTCGACCCATGACGGCCAGTTGATGGCGACCACCGCCGATCCCGCCCCTCAAGGATCGACGCCCGCGCCAGCCGCACAAGACCAAACCGCCGCCGCTCCTGCGACGCCGCCCGCGGCTCCGATGCCGTTGCCGACCCCGTCAATGACGGCACCCCTTTCTACTGCGGCGCCGGCTCACACATTCGACGGTGGTCCTTTTGGCACGCTCGCTGTCACCGGTATTCTCAGCGGAATTGGTTCCCTTCAGAATAACCGGACTCTGGGCGACAAGGCTTCGATATGGGATCTCGACAACGCACAAGTCTTCCTGCAGAAGACCACTGGCTGGTGGCAATTCTATTTGCAGGGTGGCGCCTACAACATCCCGGATTTGGGTCTGCCGTATCTCTCGACCAACAACTCACTGCGGTACCTGTGGGGACCTCTGCCGGTCGGCTATGTGAAATTCGTAAAGGGTGGCTTTTCGGCTGAAGTTGGCGAGCTTCCCACGTTGATCGGCGCGGAATACACGTTCGATTTTGAAAATACCAACATCGAGCGCGGCTTGCTTTGGAACCAGGAAAACGCCATTAACCGCGGGATTCAGCTCAACGAGACGTATAAGAAGCTGACTCTTTCGGCGAGCTGGAACGACGGTTTCTATTCCAACCGTTACACCTGGATAACCGGCACCGCTGCTGTTGCCTTCAATGCCGCCAACACTCTTTCATTTGTGGCCGGCGGCAATGCGGGCTACACCAAGAATTTCACGGTAGCATCGCCGGTCCAGAATGACAGCTCCATTTACGAGATCATCTACACCTACTCTCACGGGAATTGGTTCGTGCAGCCCTATTGGCAGTACTCCAATGTGCCTACAAACCTCAAAGCTGGGATCACCAAGGGCGCTACCACGGACGGAGTCGCGCTTCTGTTCAACTATAACTTCAAGCACGGCCTTTCTTTGGCTTTGCGTCCTGAATACATCTCCGCCAGCGGCACCGCAGCCAATGGCGCTGTCAACCTGCTATACGGTCCAGGCAGCAACGCATTCTCGTTCACCTTTACACCCACGTGGCAGAAAGGCGCCTTCTTCGCCCGCGCGGAGTACTCGGTTGCCGATGCGCGTAGCTTCACTGCCGGTGACGCGTTCGGCAAATTGGGGACTCAGGGAACGCAGAGTCGCGGCGTAATCGAAGCCGGCATCATGTTCTAGTAAGCGGTAAATAGGGTGGCGCCGCCGACTAATCTGAGAGCGGCGCCATCCTTTCGAGAAAAGAGAATCATCGAACCGCCCGGTTTTTCCGCCGGGCGGTTTTATTTTTGGAGGGATTTAATTCTGCACGGCCGCAGCACTACTGCCGCTGGATGATCGCCTTGCCGCTGGCGTCTTGCACGATTTCCAATTTCGCCTTCGGCTTTTCGAGCTTGCGGTTTTCCGCTGCGATTTCCCCGAGCGTTTTATGCTCGGCGTTTAATTCCGCTTCCCCCCTGGCCAGTCCTCTTTGAAAGTCAGTCCAGGACGAGGGGATGAATTGCCCCTGTTCTCCACTGACGTCGACGGCGTTGAACTGTGCCGGTGGAATCGCCGGCAGGGTATGAAAGGAAACCGTGCCGCCACCAGCGCCGCCGTAACCGCCATATCCGCCGCCCGCTCCGCTGCCGGCAATCCCGCCCGGGATGTAGCTTGCGCCGTTTGGCCCTAGTGTTCCGGCCATCGAGCGTTGCGCGTGCGCCGGAACCGAAAAGATGACACCAAGAAATGCAAGACTCAGAAGCTTCTTCATTGGAAGCTCCAATCTGGGGACGTCTAACAGTGTGCAAACATCTTGCCACTGGGCGGAATCAGGGCATGTGAAGTAAGTACACGCGGTTGGATGGATCCAACTGCAAATTTCACGCCTCCAACAGGCCGGAGAGGGCCAGCAAAAGCGCATTTATGTGCAAGAAACAGAGAGTCCAATTACGGTCAGAACGTTCGTTTGGTACTCACTTTTGTGCAAGCTTTGGCGCTATTTTTTGGAAATGCCGAAGATTGTCACCGTGGGATTGCCGCCAACCACCTGCGGGAACGTTTTTTTGTTGATCACGCCGCCATCGCCTGAAACAACAGCCACGAACTGGCTTTGTTTCGCGGAATAAGTGATCACGCCGCCCTGCACGGAATCATTCAGGTTCGCGTGTAGAAGCACTTTTCCCGATTGCCCATCGATGGCATCGAAATAGCCGCCGGTTTCACCGGTGAACACCAAATTGGAAGCTGTCAGTGTCACCCCAGCGACCAGCGGCGTGGGGGATTTGTATCGCCAGCGAATTTTGCCCGTGGCCGCGTCGAATGCATCCAGCCAGCCGGTCGCGTCTGTAAATGAGGGATGCGACATCGGCCCGCCGAAATACGGTCCCTGGCCGTGCGTAGCTTTTTCCGCGCTGGGCCCTTCGGCGTTTTTCTGAATTTCCGAGCACCAGTTGTCGTTGCTCGGGATCACCAGCAGGTTCAGCTTTGGGCTGAACGCTGCTCCATTCCATTCGGTACCGCCAAGTGTTCCTGGGCACACGTGAATCGGCGTGCGGCTGGCCGGAGCATCCGCGTTAATGCGCGTCGTAGTCGGCACGGCGTAGAGCACTTTATGCGTATCGCGATCGACGACACGAAGCATTCCATCTTTGCCGCTGGTCGCGATTGCCGTCTGCGATTTCGTTTCGAAAATCGGACTCACGTGAGTGATGTCGTAGTCGTGAACGTCGTGCGGGATAAACTGGTGGTACCACGCAAGCTTTCCCGTTTTTGGATCGAGCGCGATGATCGAATTGGTGTAGAGGTTTATTCCGGGACGCGTGTCGTCATAAAAGTCCGGCGCCGGATTGCCGCCGGAAACGTACAGCAGATCCTTTTCCGCGTCGTAAGAAAGCGGAGTCCACAGCGCCCCGCCCGCATTTTTGCGCGCCGCAGGATCAGGCCCCCAAGTCTCCGCGCCAGGTTCGCCGTCGGCGGGAATAATGTTGAAGCGCCAAAGCTGTTCGCCATCGGCCAATTTGAAAGCGCCGATCCAGCCGCTAGCCGCCGATTCTGATCCCGCCGGCCCGATGTAGATCACATCGTTATGAATCAGCGGCGGCATGCTGATGAAAAATCCATCGTTCGGGCTGGCGATTTGTTTGGCCCACAGCAGCTTGCCGGTTTCGCTGTCGAACTCGAGTAAGTAATCATCTGTGGTGCCGCGAACAATCTTGCCGTTTGCAAAAGCTGCACCGCGATTGGCGTGATTTCCCTCGCGATCGCGCGCGGTCCATTGGTAGCTCCATAGTTCACGGCAATCGGAGCCGTCAAGCGCGACGGTATAGTGCGGGCTGGTCAGATAGATCACGCCGGCCACCACGATGGGCGCGCTCTCCGACGGTGCCTTTTCCGGGAATGTATACGAGCAAACCTTCGCGAGTTGCGCCGCGTTTTTCGGCGTGATCTGCATCAGCGGCGAATAGCGCGTGCCGCTCAAATCGTGCTCCACATAGGACCAGTCGCCATCGTCACCAGCCGCAAACGCCGGCGAAATCGAGCCCGGAGAAACTAGTAGTCCCGCGCAGCACGTTAAAATAATCAGTGCCATAGCGGGCATTTTCGCTCGATGGCGCTGGCAAGCTATTTCGAAAATTTTCATCGGTTCGCCTTGCGGGCTGTGGATTTCTAGGCGGCAACATTCCTACTACGCGCATCCAATGTCAAGAAGATGAACCTTTTGTTCGAGATGGGAAAATAAAAATAGTTGATCGTTTGTATCCGATTTTCCCTTGACAGTTGGTTCATCCGCCAGTAATATCGGGGTTCGTCGTTAGTCCTTCCAGCTGGCCTGGGAGTACCTGCTCTTTGACAATCGGATGATACATGCCAGAACCCGTTTGGTTTTGGTCTCTTGTTTCGGGTGTACCGAAGCAAAAGACAATTGAGAAGTCTTGCTTTGAACCTAGTTCGAAGTAAGAGAAAAACCGAGCGATTTAACAGTTCGTTCCGATCGTAGCGTAGCCGTTACGGTCGAAACATCAGGTTTCAAACGAGAGTTTGATCCTGGCTCAGAGCGAACGCTGGCGGCGTGCTTAACACATGCAAGTCGAACGCGCAGTTCTCTGTAGCAATACAGGGGATGGGCGCGTGGCGAACGGGTGCGTAACACGTGGATAACCTTCCTTCAGGTGGGGAATAACCCCGCGAAAGCGGGGCTAATACCGCATAACATGACGATGGCACATGCTGTTGTCTTCAAAGCCGCAAGGCGCCAGAAGAGGGATCCGCGGCCGATTAGCTTGTTGGCGAGGTAATGGCTCACCAAGGCTTTGATCGGTAGCCGGACTGAGAGGTTGACCGGCCACACTGGAACTGAGACACGGTCCAGACTCCTACGGGAGGCAGCAGTGGGGAATCTTGCGCAATGGACGAAAGTCTGACGCAGCAACGCCGCGTGGGGGATGAAGCTTCTCGGAGTGTAAACCCCTTTCGACCCGGACGAATGCCCGCAAGGGTTTGACGGTACGGGTATAAGAAGCCCCGGCTAACTACGTGCCAGCAGCCGCGGTAAAACGTAGGGGGCCAGCGTTGCTCGGAATTACTGGGCGTAAAGGGTCCGTAGGCGGTGTGGCAAGTCGGAAGTGAAATCTCTGGGCTTAACCCAGAGGCTGCTTCCGAAACTGCTGTGCTAGAGTGCGAGAGAGGCGAGTGGAATTGCGGGTGTAGCGGTGAAATGCGTAGATATCCGCAGGAACATCCGAGGCGAAAGCGGCTCGCTGGATCGCAACTGACGCTGAGGGACGAAAGCTAGGGGAGCAAACAGGATTAGATACCCTGGTAGTCCTAGCCCTAAACCATCAGGACTTGGGGTTTGCCCTGTACGGGGCAAGTCCCGTAGCTAACGCGTTAAGTCCTGCGCCTGGGGAGTACGGTCGCAAGGCTGAAACTCAAAGGAATTGACGGGGGCCCGCACAAGCGGTGGAACATGTGGTTCAATTCGACGCAACGCGAAGAACCTTACCTGGGCTTGAACCGCACAGGACCATCCTTAGAAATAGGGACTTCCCGCAAGGGACCTGTGTAGAGGTGCTGCATGGCTGTCGTCAGCTCGTGCCGTGAGGTGTTGGGTTAAGTCCCGCAACGAGCGCAACCCTTACTCGTAGTTGCCACCCGCAAGGGGGAACTCTACGAGGACTGCTCCGGATAACGGAGAGGAAGGTGGGGATGAGGTCAAGTCAGCATGGCCTTTATGTCCAGGGCTACACACGTGTTACAATGCGCGCTACAAAGCGTCGCGAACCCGCGAGGGGGAGCTAATCGCAAAAAAGCGCGCTCAGTTCGGATTGCAGTCTGCAACTCGACTGCATGAAGCCGGAATCGCTAGTAATGGCGCATCAGAACGGCGCCGTGAATACGTTCCCGGGCCTTGTACACACCGCCCGTCACATCACGAAAGTGGGCTGTACTAGAAATCGCCGTGCCAACCGCAAGGAGGCAGGCGCTCAAGGTATGACTCATGATTGGGGTGAAGTCGTAACAAGGTAGCCGTAGGAGAACCTGCGGCTGGATCACCTCCTTTCTAAAAGAAAAGGGAGTACGACCTGTTTTTCTCGGCAGGTACGGCTCTCCATCCCGATTCTCACGACTCGGGTTCGTTCGGTGCTTCTCACCCGAACGGGTTCTAGCAAGTCTCATCCGATATCGCCAAAGAGCCATCCGACGAAATTAAGCCCGGTGCGATCCTCGATCGCATCGGGCTTTTGTTTTGTCCATCAGATTCGCAACCGAAGGAAACCTCAAAGTCGTTTCGACACTGAACTCGGAGCACAAAAAGGGGCGCCCCTAAACGAGCGGGCGCCGCAGATTGCTTGGGCTTTCGTTTTTCGGTCGAGATCGACGAGGAGTCTGAGTTCTTCAGCTCCGTTGCATTGGGACCAGGAAGTTGCTGTCGAGGACGTAATCGTATAGGTGTCGCCGCGGCAGCGCGGGACGTAACTGACGGGCGGACACCCATCCATCCGTTTCGGCCCATTCCCAATCAACAGCGGAAATGTTCTGTATCGCTTCTCGCAGGTCCGGTGTGGTCATCGGATATGCATAGATCCGGACATTGCGTGCGAGCAGGCGAGACAGGGCCGTAAGAAAGCTGCCGTCAAGCTTGTTGTAGCGATCTTCGAATGCCCGGATCACCACGGATAAACCTACAACAAAACGGACGGGTTCCGCTGTGTACCGGTTCACAAAATCCGTCATCGTGTAGAGTTCCCTCTCGCGAAACAGCAATACATCTCCGCCACGGGAGCGAAGCGCCTCGATACGGCGAAGTAGATCAGCGACTTCCGGGAGCGGGTTTTTCGCATTGGGTGGCGTAAGCGTTAGGCAGAAGAATCCTCTTGGTGCGGTTTTTTCTTCTCCCAATTCTCCTTGCAGTTGCCGAATTGCCGAAGCCAGCATGTGTGTATGGATTTCCGCATGAATTGGATCCACATGAACGAAGTATCCTGGGGCAAGCACTAAAGGATTTCTATGGATGACTTCCGTCGGCGGAACGGGCGTGCCGTCGGATGGGAAACAGACTGCTTCAGCGAAGCCTGCGTGCACCATGTGCACCAGAAGCGCGCGTTGGTCCCAAGTTTCGAAAGCGGGCCCACGCAGATCCACATGGTCAATTTCGATTCGATTCTCGAGATTTTGCGCCACGCTCTCAAGGAACTGCTCACTCGTCTCCGACTGATAAAACGCAGCGTGAATCAAGTCCACGCCAAGGATGCCAATAGCCTCCTGCTGGAGCAGGTTGGTGGCATCCCGCAGGTTGACGTGCAGCAATATGTCGCTGGGTTGCCCACCAGGCTGCTGCTGAAAGCGCAGCCCGAGCCAACCGTGAGGTTCATTGGTTCCAGCGTAGTTTCGTGCGGACACGGTATCGACGAAGGAGAAGAAACGAGTCTGTGATCCGCGAGACTTGGCCAGTTGATTGAGGATTTGAGCCCATTCACTTTGCAGCATGGCCTCCAGCCGTTCTCGGGATACGTAACGGGAGCCACGACCATACAGGTCATCACTGACTTCTTTGTCATACGCGGAGATCGATTTGGCGACGGTACCGGAAGCGCCGCCGACAACCAAAAACCATCGCACTACCTCTTGGCCCGCGCCAATTTCGGCGAAAGAGCCGAACGTAGTGGCGTCCAGGTTGATGTGGAGGGCCTTTTGATGAGTGTCAAGTTTTTCGATGGCTTCCATAGCTAAGCATTATCCGCGCAAGCGTTTTGAGCGTGTTGGTTCGTACATCACGATTAGCGACTCACCATGAATTCAAGATGCCTCAAAACTAATTCATGCCTGTCTGGCAACCTGTTGGACGCAGTGAGCGAGCATTTCTGCCACATAGGAATCACCCCTCTCTGTACCAAACATAGCGTCAAATAAGTGATACTCGGGCCACTTCAGCTTGAGGTACCTCTTTACAAACGCGGCGCGATCCCGGTCAATCGTGTCAACTTCCGTTATAGCTTTTTCCTGAGGCGTTCCGGCGGTGATCAGTCTGCGAATCTTATATGGGCGGGAAGCATAGAGGAACACCCGAAACACATCCTTGCGATCGCGAAGAAAATATTGCGAGCCCCGGCCAACGATTACGCATGGACCGCCAGAAAGCGCATGCTTGACCGCCAGCTCGGAAACGGCGGCGATGCGGCGAGCATCAAGCAGTTCCAGCCGATGAGTGGGTGGTAGGCCTCCCTCGAATGCTCCGCGAAGAAACGATAAGAAGATCCGGTAAATTGCGGGATCTTTTCTCCATGCGATCTTCTCTACTACTTCTGGCGAAGACTTTGTCAGCTGCGCGATTTCCTGAGTAAGTTCGTGGTCCCACAGCTTCCAACCCAAAAGTTCAGCCAGCTTTGCAGCAATCTCCGAACCGCCGCAGCCAAATTCACGTTCAATTGTTATGGCGCGCATGATCATGATAGTGCTTAACCGGCTGCAACCTGGCCGCCGGCTCCTGGGTCATTCTTCTTCAAGAAAAAGGCGAGAACGAACATGACCGCACAGAAGGCGCCCAGGATCCAGAATGTGTCCATATAAGACAGCGCGCGTGCCTGCTGATTCACCAGGCCGTAGACCCTTGCGATGGCCTGGTTGTGGGCGTCCGTGGCTCGAAGCCCAGAATGGGCGATTTCCGAGCTCAGCGAGTGGAGTGCGGAACGAAACTCAGAGGTGTCTGGAGTGACGTGGCCGACGAGGATTTGCTGGTGATACTGAGACCGCCGGATGATCAGAGTGGTCACCAACGAAGTTCCTATACTACCGCCGATGTTGCGCATGAAGTTGATTATCCCGGAGACGCTGTTGCCCTTCTCTGCAGGAACTCCGATGTAACCCGCCGCCGTGATGGGGACGAAAAGAAATCCGATTCCCACTACCTGCGTGATGCGCAGCCACATTGCAAAACGGAAGCTGATGAATAAATCGATCTGGTGGGCGGAATAGAACAGTCCAACGGCGAGACACAGCCATCCCGCCGCGATCAAGTATCTGGCCTGAATCTTTGAGGTGAGCCGGCCAGTGACCGGCATCATCGCGAGCAAGACAAGTCCTCCTCCGGACAAAACAAGACCGGCAAGTTCGGCCGTGTAACCCATCAGCGTCTGCAGAAATTCTGGAATCAAAACGAGCGTGCTGAAAAGCATGAAGCCCATCATGAACATCATCAGGTTCGCGGCGGCGAAGTTGAAGCTCTTGAACATACGGACATCGATGATCGGTTCCTTGCGGAACCATTCCCAAATGACCAGCGTGATCAGGCAAACCGTTGCGGTTATCGCCAGAGTGGCGATGAAGTGCGAGCCGAACCAATCGTCTTCCTGCCCTTTATCCAGAAGTACCTGCAGCGAACCAACGCCGAGCGCCAACATGGATATGCCCATGTAGTCCACACGGATGCCTCCGCGCTTTAGCCGATGAAGGAACGGCGGATCTTCAACAAGCGCGTGGGTCAGATAAAGAGCGAGGGAAACTACAGGCAGGGTAATGAAAAATATCCAGCGCCAGGAATAGTTGTCTGTAATCCACCCTCCGAGCATTGGTCCTACTGTCGGGGCCAGGACCGCCGATATGCCGTAGAGGGCAAAAGCGACCCCGCGCTTCTCGGGAGGAAACGAATCGTTGAGAATCGCTTGCGCCATGGGCTGCAGTCCGCCCCCACCCACTCCTTGCACGGCTCGGAACAGCAGTAATACGGGCAGATTCGGCGCGAGTCCGCACAGCAGAGAACTCAGTGTAAAAATGAAGAGGGAGAGCATGAAATACCGCTTGCGGCCGATGATTTCGGCAAGCCATCCGCTGATGGGCAGCACGATGGCATTCGCCGCCAAATAAGAAGTGAGTACCCAGGTGCTGTCGTCGTAACTGGCGCCCAAGCCACCTGCGATGTACGGCAAGGCAACGTTGGCAACGCTCGTATCCAGAACTTCGACGAATGCCGCCATCGAAACGGTGGCGCCAATAGCCCAGGGATTTATCTTGGGGCGCCAGACGACCTGCTCTAAAGGTAAGGTGAGCGCCTCGGAACTCATCGTAGGTACACTTTCGTTTCGACGTTCATACCGGGCCGAAGCTGGTGGTCACGATTCTCGCCCGGTTCCAGCACAATCTTCACCGGAACGCGCTGGACGATCTTCACGTAATTGCCGGTGGCGTTTTCCGGAGGCAGCAGGCTGAACAGCGGACCAGTGGCGCCGGCGATGCTGTCGACGTGTCCGTTGTAGGTGCGGCCGTTGGAGTCACACGTGATTTCTACCTTCTGCCCGGGCCGCATGTGCCCGAGCTGCGTTTCTTTGAAGTTCGCAGTGATCCACACCTGGTCCAGCGGAACCACCGTAAGCATTTGTTCTCCGGGGTCGACATTCAAGCCCACGACTACCTTCTTGGTTACCTCACCAGTAACCGGCGCTACTATCTTGGTGTATCCCAGGTTGAGTTCGGCCTGGTCGAGCGCGGCTCTCTTCTGTCGTTCGTCGGCAACGGCCGAAAGCGCGCGGGCGCGAGTGGACGCCACGCGTTGCGGTCCGGCTTTTGCGGATTCATCCCGTGCAATCGCTTCGCTGAGCCGGCTTCGCGCTTCGGCGACATTTTGTTCAGCAGTAGCCTCGTCCGCATTAGCGGCGGCAACTGCAGCAGTTTCCGTTTGTGCCGCGGCTACCGCGTAGTCGTAAGTCTGTTTAGGTACTTCGTCCTTGATCAGAAGAAGGTGGTAACGCTGAACGTCGTCCTGGGCTTTTACGTTTTCCGCCTCGGCTTCCAGGATGCGTTGCTGCGCGGCAGCAACTTGTTTTTCACTGGCGGCTATTGCGGCTTTGGCGTTTTCGATATCCGAAGAAGTGAACTTCAGTTGGCTGGTAGTGTCCACCGAGCTGATGGGCACATCGATGTTGAGGGCACGAGCGGCGCCCTGTGCCGTTTGGAGGTCCGCCTGCGCTTTTGACACAGCCACCTGGTAGTCTTTTGGGTCGATCTCTACGAGAGTGGCGCCTTCCTGAACATACTGGTTGTCTTCCACGTGCACCGCTTGCACGTAGCCTGAGATCCGTGCGCTCACCGGATAGAGGTGAACATCGACTTGCGCATCGTCGGTACTCTCGAAACCCGAGAAGTAGCGCCACAGAAAGATGCCAGCCACAAGTATTACGACGACAGCGACGACGATGATCACGCGCTTGTGAGAACGCCGGCTTGGATAAACGACAGGTGGCGGAGTAGTAGGGCTTTCGATTGCGGCGTTGCGCGTTGAGGACGACGAACTTTCCGGGCTCTTGGCCGTCTCTTGGTCGGGCATCTTATTGTCCTTTCAAGTACAGCGCGTAGTTCGATTCCGTGACACCCATCGCTCGCGCCAGAGAGATTTTTGTGGTGTTATAGCGGTAAAGGCTGGCGATATAGGCGTCATTCGCATCCGCGAGAGATTCCTGAGCCTGGACTACTTCGATGTTGTCGGTCACTCCGGAGGCGAAGCGATCGCGCGATTGCTGCAGGGTCTCGGTTGCAAGCTGGACGGCATTCTTCTCGACCGAAACTTCTTGCGCGGTGTCTTGCAAGTCAAGGAAAGCGTCACGGACCTCCTGATCGATCCGGGCGCGGAGGTCTTCCAGTTGTTGCTTGGCGACCGCCAAAAGAGAATCTGCGAGAAGGTTATCTCCGTGAACTCTGCCCCCCTGAAAAATGGGAACCCGGAGTTCCGCGGCTGCGTCCAGCGTGCCGTGGCTCGTCCCCGGATTGGTGCCAGTGTCTCCGTAATCCGCAACGGCCGATACTGTTGGGTAACGCTCGGCTGAAGCAGCCTTCTTTTGCAACTCAGCGGAACGTACTTGCTCGGTTAGGCTTTTATAGTCGGGACGGGAAGCATAGGCCTGCTGCAAGGCTTCGTCGAGCGTTGAAGTCGCAAGCGGCCGATAAGCAACTTCTGTGGTTATGTCGAACGCCTGACCCGCCGGAAGTCCAATCGCCCGCGCCAGAACCAACTTCTGCTTGGCTAAATTATTGCGCGCGACGATCAATTGGTGCTCGCGTGCTTGAAGCTCGACATTGGATCTCAGTACGTCAACCGCGGCCGCAACCCCGGCCTTGTGCTGGTCGGTCGTCTGGTCGAACAGCGCTTTGGCAGTGTCGCGTTGAGCTAAAGCAGACTCGACTTGTGACTGATCCGCAATGACCAGCAAATAATTTGACGCCACCACGAGAACAATCAGTTCGCGGCCATTCTTGTAACTATATTGGGCCGATTTCAGTTGCGCGGCGGAAGACCGTGCACGCTCAATCGACTCCCAATTGAAAACTGACTGATCAAAGTAACCGCGTGTGTCGAAGACCCCGAAGGGGCCGATAACGTGTGGAACGCCTGGAATGTTGAGGCCAAAGTCGGCCTTCAGATCAATCTGGCGGACACCGATACTTGTAGCGGTGATCAGATTTGGCAACAGCGCGCTCAACGCCTGCCACCGTTCGCCTCGTGCCCCGGAGATGGCGTCGGCGGAAAGCAGCCCCCCGAGGTTTTGCCTCAGACCGCGAGCCACGGCGTCTTCCAGTGAAAGCGACAACGGCGTCGGACTGGCGGTGCCTGTGGGGACTGCCCCCAAATAGGGACTTTGCGGTTGAGTGTCTGGGGCGTAACCAGCCTGCGCAGCGACGGTACCAGCCCCGTAGGGCGCCATCTGCTGACTAGTACCGGTCAATTCAGACTGCCCGTAAAGCACAGGCCCTGCGTAGAAAACCAGCAAGATTGCGATCAGCTTCCTGCAGAAGTTCGCGCCATCACGGCTCAACATCTTCTGAGCTGCGAAATTCAAGACGCCTTCTCCGGTTGTTGCACACATCCCGTACGATCGGTTGACATATCGGAATAACGCCAGAACCTCGGACGGGAAACAATTAGACGATGGTATTGGCGATACTTTCGTATCACTCAGCGTTCCCAAACCGTTCGTATTCAATGACGGATGCTTCCGTGTGACCGATCGAAGTGCAGCCGGCGCATACACACCGGAAGCCGTCACCGATGCAAATGATCAGAACCGGGTGAGAAATGGCAACGATCCCGTCCGGCTCAACGGTGCAAGAACTCCGGAATTGGCTCCGATCCGCAGGGGGTGGGCAGGCTTTTCGGGGTGCGTTACGTGACTAAGAATCACCGCGTTGAAGTCCGTCTCTGCGGTAAGTTGCTCAACCATCGGATGGTGCCGCGGCCGTCTATGGGCAGCGTGGAATAACAGCCCCGGCGCTACGTTTTCCATTCCTCGTGAACGAAGCTTTGTGACGGAAGCAACCACTGCCAGCGATCTTTAATATTCACTGATCAGGTAACACGCCACGTATCGAAGGGCTGTTATGAGGACTGTTGTCGCGTCGAGACTGCCCACGGTGGTCCAATACTAAAGTACAATAGACGTACTAGATTTAGTGGCGCATGCTCCTCGGTTAGAGTCCTACCACGAAAGCGCCGCTTTGCGGCGAATTGAGCCGGCCTGTAACCTGCTGGCGAACCCGGTTGGATCGTTTGGTGGGGATGAGTTTTGCATTCACTTTTCGCGGAGGGCGTACGGGTGTGACATGCGCCGGGAGTTCCGGCGCAACACACCTGCTGGCGCCGAGGTCTGTCAAAATATGAGGAAAACAGCACTCCGTCCGCTCGTGACGCTCGTCGATGACGATGAGTCGGTGCGTGAGTCGCTGCCCGACTTGCTGCGAGAACTGGGCTATGAGCCTCGGGTATTTTCGTCCGCCGAGGAGTTTCTGAAGTCTGACTACGTCGACAAGACCAAATGCCTCCTCCTTGATATCGCCATGCCGCATATGAGCGGGCCCGACCTCCAGGATGAATTGACGCGCCGCCAAATAAGAGTTCCGATCGTTTACATTACCGCTCAAAGGGACGAGGCCATGCGGTCGCGGATGCTCGCCCGCGGCGCCGCCGACTGTCTCTTCAAGCCATTCAGCGACACCGCTTTGCAAAGGGCGCTCAGCGCCGCGCTTCTAATCAACTAGGCAACGCCTTACGCTGGTTCCCGCGTGATGAGCGGCGAATGACTTCAGCCGGCGCGTCACGCGACCTCAACATCGGCGAGATCACCGTGAAGGCACGCCCATGCCATGGGACGACGCTTGAGCAAACCCTGAAGCCAGACCGCCGCAGCCGGGTCTGACCAAAGGAGAGCGCCGCACCTCGAGAGATGTCCAGAGTTTCGCCTACATGGACTGAAGCGTTCACCACCCTGAGGGAACCTCCCCTTGTTTACCGCCTGCACCATGCCCCATATCCTCCATCTTTTCTTGGCACCCGTGGGTAAGTAGCCGAATCTAATGGTCCGAGGGAGGATAATCATTCATGGAGAGCGCAATACGGTCTCCCGAAGTACTCCAATCTCGAAGCGGACCGGCAGAGGTCAAGTCAGCGCTGTTTTCGACTGAGGCTGTCCTCACCCTGCAAAAATTGATTTTTGCCGGCGCCCCTCTGCCCGAAGTGCTGGCGAACATTGCGCAGTTGGTCGAATCGCAAGCCGAAGGCATGTCCTGTACGATTTGGCTTCCCGACGAAGACGGCAAGGAACTCTATTGTGCTGCTGCGCCCAGCCTTCCCGGGTTTAGCGCTCAAGCAGGGACCATGGCTGTTGGCGCGAGAGGCGGATCCTGCGGCACAGCGATCTATCGGAGAGAGCCGGTGTATGTAACCGACATCCTCACCGAACCCTCATGGGATCTTTATCGTGACCGCATGCTGCCCTATGGAATTCGTTCCGTTTGGTCGCGACCCCTATTCACAAGCGAAGGCAGGGCCCTCGGTACTTTTTCTCTGAATTACCGTGAACCGCGCAGCCCCGGCGCCCACGACCTGCGGTTGATCGAGAATGCCAGCCACATCACCGGGATCGCCATTGAGCGGCACATAAACGAAGAAGCTTTGCGGCGTGAACGCGACAGGCTTCATTTGCTGCTCGAAATTACGAACAGCATCACGTCTAAGCTGGACCTTCCGCGTTTGGTGGATGTGCTTTCCACGAACCTGCTCAGCGTGACGCGATGCGATTTTTGCGCCCTGCTGCTGCCGGATGCTCACCGTGAGGAATTGCGCATAACGATCCTGTATAACCCGGAGCCGCGAGGGGCTATCTCCGATGGCGCGGGCATTCCGCTCCACGGTTCAATCTGCGGCAAGGTTTTCCGAACCGGCAAAATTGAACACTTTAATAGTTTAGAAGAGGTGCGCGATGACCCTGAAAGCTTCGGCAGCGATGTGGGTCAATTGTTCTTCGAAAGGGTTGTGGCCGAAGGCTTGAAGTCGGGTTGCGATCTCCCGCTGATTGGCAGAGGAGGAGTTGTGGGTGTGCTGAGCGCTCTGAAGCGGTCTGAAAGAGCGTTCAACAAACAGGACGTGGAGTTTCTGGGGCAGGTATCCCGTCAAGTCGCCATCGCCGTTGAGAATGCGTTGAACTACGAGACCGCTATCAAAGACAGGGACCAGGAGACGAAACAGCGGCTTTATCTCGAGGAGGAAATTCGCGCCGAGTTTCGGGAAATCGTCGGCGAGAGTCAAGTGTTAAAGACGGCGTTGAGCCTGGTGTCTGTGGTCGCGCCTACGGACTCTAGTGTGTTGGTCCAGGGAGAGACGGGAACGGGCAAAGAGCTGATTGCGCGCGCGACGCACAACCTGAGCTCTCGCAGCCAAAGGGCATTCGTAAAACTGAATTGCGCCGCAATCCCTCTCGGACTGCTTGAGAGCGAGCTCTTCGGCCACGAAAAAGGAGCGTTTACCGGCGCCATTGCCCAAAAAACCGGGCGCTTTGAACTGGCCGACAGAGGGACTCTTTTTTTGGACGAGGTTGGCGATATACCTCTGGAGCTCCAGGCGAAACTGCTGCGCGTCTTGCAGGAGCAGGAATTTGAGAGGCTCGGCAGCAACCGCACGCACAAGGTTGACGTCCGCCTGATCGCAGCCACGCATCGCGATTTGGCCGCCATGGTGAAGCAAGGGACGTTCCGCGAAGACCTTTATTACCGGCTGAAGGTATTTCCCATCCACGTCCCGGCTTTACGACAGCGCGCGGAGGATATTCCGAAGTTGGTGCGGCATTTCACCGCGCTTTACGCCCAGCGCATGAACAAGCGAATCGATGAGATACCGCGCGAGGCGATGGATGCGTTGGTGCGCTACCAATGGCCAGGAAACGTTCGCGAATTGCAGAACTTTGTGGAACGCGCGGTGATCCTTTCACCACAATCGATATTGCGCGCTCCGATTTCCGAATTGGAGCCGTTCCAACCTCGCGGGCAATCCGTTGTTCCTATGAATGGTCTTGCGGAGGTTGAGCGGGATCATATCCTTCGCGCGCTGGAAGCGAGCAATTGGGTGATTGGTGGGCTCAACGGTGCGGCTGCCCGCTTGGGGATGAAGCGAACTTCCTTGGTCTACAGAATGAAGAAGCTTCGCATAAATCGATCTGCCGCTGCCCAGGAGATGCGCAGCATCGGCCGCGCGGCCGGAAGCGTCTGAGTTTCCAAACCGCTGTGCCTAAGGCTGCAGCCGAAACAACCAGTCGGTGACGGTAGAAGCGACGGAAACCTGCCACTGGCGGATACCCGCCAGAGATTCATCAGCCAGCTTCGAAACCTGCGCGAACGCCTTTCTTACAAACTTCAATCGACAGAAGCTTTTGCAGGCTGATGTTCCCTCTTCATTGGCGCCGGACTTTTTGGCATCCCACCTGCCCCTGAGGACCACAGCGCCTGCGGGCGCTCAAGAGATGGCAAAAAAAGGAGACAACGCGATGCTTCTCAGGTTCCAACTGGCAGTAACGTTTGCCGCGCTGACGCTCGCTTTCGGGTTGCAGCCCTCGGCGACCGCGCAGGAAAGCGCGAAGCAAAGTAACGAAGTCAAAACCCTCGAGACCGGCACCTTTCACGGCAAAGTTCACCAGACCTCAGGCCGCGCCACCATTTATCAGGAAACGAACGGAAAGCGAGTGCTTCGCCTGACAAACTTCAAGACCTCCAATGGCCCCGATGTGCATGTGATTTTGGTCGCGGCAAAGGACGCTGATGACGATGCCAACTTCCTGAAGAGCAACACCCCACGAGTGGAGCTGGGAGCGCTCAAAGGAAACGAAGGTGACCAGAACTATGCGATCCCTCCAGGCACGGACCTCAGCAAATTCCAAACCGTTTCGATTTATTGCGAACGTTTTGACGCGAATTTCGGCGCAGCGCCTCTGGAGAAATTTTAACTCCGGGTAACCGATCGAACGTCGAACCGGGCAGCCTGAAGCTGCCCGATTCGAGGATCTGAGAGGAGTGAACAATGAACGGCAGCATAGGTTCGTGGCTTTCAGGTAAAAAGTGGATACTGGTGTCTGTCGGAGTACCCATCCTCGTAGTCGCCTGGTGGGCTTTCCGTCCAGAAAAGCTATGGGTCAACGTGAAGGTGAATGAACCCGCGCCCTTTGCATCAAGCGGCGATCCTCAACCTCTCTACACCGGATCACTCGCTGGCAGAGCGCATCCTACAAGCGGCCGCGCATCAATTTATCAAACGCCTGACGGCAAGCTCGAACTGCGGCTTACCGGCTTCGTGACCTCGAATGGTCCGGACGTTCACGTAGTGCTCGCTCAAAGCCGCGACGAGAACCTCAAACAAGACTTTGTGAAGGGCCAACTGAACAGTATGGAACTGGGCCTGTTGAAAGCCAACGAGGGCAATCAGAACTACGATCTCCCCGATTCGGCGGACCTCGGCAAATACGACTCCGTGGTGATTTATTGTGAGCGCTTTCACGCAGTATTCGGCGTGGCCAAACTCGATAAGTTCTGAGTAAGTTTCCGTTGGCGCTGGAGAGTAGGGAAGTGAGGAGACGACTTTATGAGCGATGCAGCGTTACAAGAGGCCACAAGACGCGCAGCGAGGAGTCAGGACGACGGCCGGACCACCGTGCCTCTCGCCACCGTCGATAAGATCGACGCTGACGGCGTAAAGGTGTTCTATCGTGCTGCCGGACAAACAAACGCCCCCGTGGTTCTCCTTCTCCACGGATTCCCAACCTCATCTTTCATGTTCCGCGAACTCATTCCGCGCCTCGCGGACGATTACCGGGTGATCGCGCCGGATCTCCCCGGCTTCGGGTTCACGGAAGTCCCGGCTGGGCGAAAATATTTATACTCGTTCGATCAGCTAGCGCTGACGATCGAAGCCTTCACAAGGGCGCTCAAACTCGACCGCTATGCTATTTATGTGTTCGATTACGGCGCGCCGACCGGCTTCCGCCTCGCGGTGGCCCATCCAGAACGAGTGACAGCGATAGTTTCGCAGAACGGCAACGCCTACGAAGAGGGCCTCGGCGACGCTTGGGGGCCGATCCGAAAATACTGGGCTGAACCCACCGCGGACAATCGGGAAATACTCCGCCAAAGTGTTTTGACCGCGGGCGGAACGCGCTGGCAGTACACCTACGGCGTGGCGAATCCGGAAAAAATTCCGCCTGAGTCGTACACGCTCGATACGGCCCTGCTGGAACGCCCCGGGAACAAAGAGACTCAGCTCGATTTGTTTCTGGATTACGCGTCAAACGTAAAGCTCTATCCAAAATTTCAGGAATATTTTCGCAAGTCGAAACCGCCTCTGCTGGCGGTCTGGGGCAAGAACGATCCTTTTTTTATTCCCGCGGGAGCAGAAGCTTTCCGGAAAGACATACCTGACGCGAAGGTCCAGTTTCTTGACACCGGGCATTTTGCGATCGAGACCCATGTCGTCGAAATCGCTTCCGCCATGAAGGACTTCCTCGTAGCAAATGGTATCCGGCGGCAAGTCGGGGAAGGTGCGACTTCCCGATGAATGCCTTCCCTCCGAATTCCGCCGTCGTTTTAGTCCATGCAGCGTGGGCCGACGGCTATTGTTGGAGCAATGTCATTCTCCCGTTAGAACGGCGCGGCCTTAACTCAATCTGCGCGCCGATTCCGCTCACCTCATTTTCCGACGACGTTGCCGCTTTGAGTCGCACGCTGGAACGAATCACCGGCCCGGTGGTCCTTGTCGGACACGCCTATTCAGGCGCGGTGATCGCGGCAGTTCCAGAAGAGCGAGTCAAATCGCTCGTTTATCGTCGCGGCGCTCGCGCCCGACGATGGCGAGACGGTCGCCAAGGTCTTCTATCGCGAGCCTGCGCATCCGGAAGCCCCCAAACTGGCCCCGGATTCCCATGGCTTGATTTGGATGCCGGCTGATGGTTTTCAACGAGCGGTTGCGCACAAGGCCTCGGCTGATCAAATAGGCATTGCGGCTGCCGTCCAACGGCCAATCGCGCTTCAGTGCATTCAGGAGCCGGTGTCGGTGCCAGCGTGGAAAAAGAAGCCCTCGTGGTTTTTGATCGCAGAGGAAGACCGAATGATCAGCCCGAAGACTCAGCATTTCATGGCCGAGCGCATGGGCGCGCGCGCGCAATCACATCGCGTGGACCATAGCCCGATGTACACCGCACCCGAGCTGGTGATTGACGTTATTCTGGAGGCCGCGCGAGAGACACTCGCGTGAAATCAACTTGAGCGAGGAGCCCACAGTGGAACGTCGTACCTTTCTTGGCGCAGTTACAGCCGCATCTCTTGGTGTTCTGTCAGAGGGGCCGTTCGCCCAATCTTCGCAGGCGCGAAGTACGGCGCAAGTTCGACCAACGATTGCTGATCAGACTTCCTTCGAGAGCTCTCAGGTTCAGGTTTCAGGCAACACAATTTTCGTGCGCCGGTATGGACAGGGCCCGGCCATTTTGATGGTGCACGGCTTCCCGCGCACAAGCCTGATGTGGCGATTTCTCGCGCCGATGCTTGCTGCAGATCACACCGTGATCTGCGTAGACCTGCGCGCCTACGGACGCAGCGGAATACCCGCTTCCACGGACGACCACTTTCCTTATTCCAAGCGCGCTATGGCCAAGGAACTGATTGACGTGATGGCGGAACTCGGCTTTCCGACGTTCACGCTGATTGGCCACGATCGCGGAGGACGCGTCAGTTATCGCCTTGCCTTGGACCATCCGAAGGCGGTGGAACGTCTCGCCGTGTTCGACGTGATTCCGATTCTCGAAGGCTGGAGCCGAGCGGATGCGCGGTTCGCCCAGACCTATTGGCCTTGGATTTTGCTCGCGCAGAAGCAACCGCTCCCGGAAAGCTATCTCCTCGGTGCCCCAGAAGCGGTATTCCACAACCCCTTCGGGCAGGGTTCGTTCGGCCAGCAGATTCTCGACGAATACCTTACAACCTATCGCGATCCGGCCCGCGTTCACGGCGTTTGCGAAGAATATCGAGCTGCGGCGACGATCGACGTCGAACACGATCGCGTCGATAAGGAAGCCGGCAAGCGGATCGAATGCCCAATGTTGCATCTCTGGGGCCAGGGCGGCCCGCTTGACACTCTCTATGTCAAAGACGGCGGCCCGCTGGGTATTTGGCGGCAATGGGCTCCGCTCGCCCAAGGGCAAGCGATAAAGGGCGGCCACTTCTTCCCGGAAGAGAACCCTGACGACACTGCCCTTACTGTCAAACAGTTCCTTTCTGCATAGGCGGATTCCACCGGGGGTAAATCGCTGAAGCTAGCAACGAACAACATTTCCTTGGCCAGGCGGACGCGCGACCCCTTACGCATATGGATGCACTGGAACCAAGTGAACTCCCTGAGCATCTCTACTCGACTGGTCACGCTAGATCGGCCGATGGAGCCGTACCCTGCGAACGGTCACCGACCGGCACGTTAAGTAAGATGGTAAAGGGCACGCGGTTTCGATCCGACGTTGCGGAGCGGATCGGAATCGGGTTTGAGCTGCCAAAACCAGTTGTTGTTCCATGTGTTCCAAGGCCAGCAGAAGAGGTGTCTGTAAGCAACTGAAAAACCGAGAGAAGATTGGCTCCCCGGGCTAGATTCGAACTAGCAACCCTTCGGTTAACAGCCGAATGCTCTACCGTTGAGCTACCGGGGAACCGGACAACTTGACTCCTAATCTACAACGCGAAGCAGGCGTTTGCTACTGCCGTTTGGCCGCGCGGACTCTCACCTGCACCGCGGTCCATAAAGATAAAACGGAAATCGCAGCGGAGAATTGGAAAAACCGAAGCCTCGTTGGGTTCAACGGAACTTCTCAGAAGGAAAACGCGCGCGGATGCGTTACTGCAGGTTCGAATGCACTACTGGAGTTTCTGCTTGGAGGAGTCGTGGCAGATGAGATTTTCAAAGATGGCGAGAACGTGCTGGCGGTAGCGGACGATGCGCTCGAGCAGCGGCCGCAACTGAGGCTGGCGCCAAGTTTCGCGGTCCCATTTCGCCAGCACCGCTGCGGGCACCTCGATATCGCGCCGCAATTCTTCCGCCGAATGGCCGCGCAAAAACAGCCCGTAAAAGAATGCTGCCTCGCGCTGGGGGAATTCCAGATCCGCGAGAGGCTCCTCCAGCGGCGGGCTGGGCAATGTCGGATTGGGCAACGTCGCCATGGCGAAATCGCAGTTTACAGGTTTGTTTACGCCCGTCAAGAGTACATGCGGCGTAAGCGAAAATAATTCATCGAACATACATCGGACGTTGACCGCTGGCGTTTTGGTTGTATTACCGGGGATGTCGCAGTGCCGAATCGCCTCAGTACTGTCCCCGCGGACAGGCCTCCGCCAGCAATTTTCGTTCCACTGCCGCTTTCCGCTCCGCCACGAAACCGGCCGACCCGCAAACCAGTCATCTGTATCGCAGCATCCAAGTTAGTCTGAAATATTTCAGGGCGCTGGCGCGTAGGATATGGAGGGAGGCCATCATGAGAATTCCAAAGAAAATGCATGTTCTGTTCGGGTTGTCGATGGTTTTGGCGATTCCGGCGGCGCGGGCGCAGCAGGGCTCGCAGGGCATGCCGGACCGGCCGGGGCGTGACGCCATGCCCGGCATGGACATGGGCGACGACCCCGACCAGGCGCGCGCCGCGGGCAAAACCGCCAACGATTCCATGGCCGACCATGACGTGAAGATGAGCCCGCACATGTTCATGACCGATCTGCGCCCGCACAACGCCGCCGACGATCAGCGCGCCGCGCAAACCGTGGAGCAGTTGCGGAAGTCCATCGTGAAGTACAAGGATTACAAAGTGGCGCTGGCCGACGGATTCCGCATCTTCCTGCCCAACCTGCCGCAGCCGATCTACCACTTCACCAATTATGGCTACGGTTATGAGGCCGAATTTCACTTCGATGCGGAGAAGCCCACTTCGCTGCTCTACAAAAAATCCAGTGACGGATACGAACTGGTCGGAGCGATGTACACCGCGCCGAAGAGCTTCAGCAACGATCAATTGAACGAGCGCGTCCCGCTCAGCGTGGCGCGCTGGCACGAGCACGTGAACATCTGCCTGCCGCCGAAGGGCACGCCGCTGCGGGATGTCGATTGGCAGAAATTCGGAGCGGAAGGCTCCATTGCCACGCAAGCCGCGTGTGAGGAAGCGGGCGGCAGGTTTCTTCCGCTGATCTTCAACTGGATGGTGCACGTCTATCCGTTCGAGACGGATCCCAATAAAGTCTGGGCGCACTGACGCAATAACGATACGATGAATCGATAGGCTGGCGCTTGTGGCCGGGCGCCGGCCGCGGTATTCTCGCGCTTGCTTTTGCGGTTCTAACAGCCGCCATTCGCAACCCTCTCGATGGAACATCTGCTCCCCTCTCTCGCGCACAGCCACTGGCTACCCATCGCGATATTTCTCATCACCTATTTTCTGATTGCTGTCGAGAGCAACCGGGGGAGCCATCTCGATCGCACGGCGGCCGCGTTCTGCGGCGCGGTGGCCATGGTGCTGGTCGGTGTGGTCCCGTTCGCCGATGTGGCCCAGACGGTCGACTGGAACACGATTCTGTTTCTGCTGGGCATGATGATTCTGATCGCCCATTTCCAGGTCGCGGGATTTTTCGACTGGGTAGCCGTCCATGTGGCCGCCGTGGCGCGTACGCGATTGCAGCTTCTGGTGTTGCTGGTTTTCACTTCCGGCATCTTGTCGGCCTTTTTCGTGAATGACACCATCTGCCTGGTCTTCACGCCTATCGTGCTGCTCATAACCGACCGACTGAAACTTCCGCCGGTGCCGTATCTGATCGCGGTAGCAACGTCGGCGAATATCGGGTCGGTGATGTCGGTAACCGGAAATCCGCAGAATGTGCTGGTGGCGGTTTCCGCGCATTTTTCCTTCATCGGATTTCTGGCGCACCTGGCGCCGCTGTCGCTGATCGGGCTGTGCGTAAACGTGGGCCTGCTGGCGCTGTTTTTCCGCCGGGACTTGCTGCACAAATCGCTGGAAAGGCCGCTCGAATCGGCGATTGCGGCGCCGGAGGTGAAGGTCGACCGGGTGCTGCTGGTGAAGTGCTCTTTGGCGGCGGCCGTCGTGGTGGTGCTGTGGGCGCTGGGATATTCATTTCCCATGGTGGCGATTTCGGTGGGTGCGTTTGTGCTGATCATCGGGCGAGTGAAATCGCAAAATATTTATCAGCGGATTGATTGGGAACTGCTGCTATTTTTCGCGTCCCTTTTCGTGGTGGTGCACGGATTTCAGGAGTCGGGCGCAGTCGATCATCTGGTGGCGCGATTCCATCGCGGGCTGGAGGGGAGCTTCACGTCGCAATTGTTTGCGGTGAGCGGCATCATGCTGATTCTTTCGAACCTGGTGAGCAATGTTCCGGCGGTGCTGCTGTTCCGACCGCTGGTGCCGTCGTTTCCGAACGGCCACTTCATCTGGCTGGTGGTGGCCAGCGCAAGCACGCTGGCAGGAAACGCGACGCCGCTCAGCTCCGTGGCGAATTTAATCATGCTGCAGCAGGCCGGGAAGCGCGTGCAGATCTCGTTCTGGCAATTCGCGCGCGTTGGGCTGGTGGTCACGCTGGTTACAACGCTGCTGGAAATCGGAGTGCTGGCGCTGGAGCACCGATTGTTTCCAGGAAGCTGAAGATTTCCCGAAATAGGCAAGCGGCCGGCTCCATGGTGATTACGCCGCTTCGCATTCCGAAGAAAACGACCGAGGAAACCCTCATTTTTACTGACGGGTGGCGTGTACCGTCTATGATTGTTTTCAACAAGTTAGACATGACGCGACTCGGCATGAGTGCCGGGTGAGCGATGTGGAGTTTTGCGCCGAAACGTGAGAGTTCGGGGCAGTTCTGGAACTCGGCTGGCCTCGCGAGAGAGAAGTCTCCGCGACATCTAAGCATCGCCGAATTCAGCGTCCATCGTTCCACTCTCAAAAGCACACCTTCCACTGGGCACTTTCGCCCAGTAGACATTGGCACGATTCAGGATCGATCGACAATTCGTATGAATACGGAGACAGTACTGCTAGAACGAGAACCGCGCGGGCGAAGTGCTAAATCTGTTTTACCGTTCCACAACTGCGACCGGGACATACCATCTTGGCAAACAGAGAGCCCTACGGGTAGCTTAGAGGAGCGGCACTCACACCAGCCGGCGCAGAGAGGCAGCATTCGCCCTGATCAATCCACCCTGATCAATCGATCATCTGATCCCAAAGGAGCACGCAGCATGAAGCCAAAGAACACGATCTGTCTCTGGTTCGACAAGGATGCGCAGGAGGCAGCGCGCTTTTACGCCGCCACGTTTCCGAATAGTGAAGTAACCGCCGTCCACGAAGCCCCCAGCGACTATCCGGGCGGAAAGAAGGGGGACGTGCTGACGGTGGAGTTCACCGTGGTGGGTATTCCCTGTCTCGGACTCAACGGCGGCCCGGCGTTCAAGCACACGGAGGCATTTTCCTTCCAGATCGCCACAGAGAATCAAGAAGAGACGGACCGCTATTGGAACGCGATCGTCGGCACTGGCGGCGCGGAGAGCCAGTGCGGCTGGTGCCGGGACCGCTGGGGCCTCTCCTGGCAGATCACGCCACGCGTGCTGACCGACGCGTTCGCCGCTGGGGGCGGTGAGGCCAAGCGTGCTTTCGAGGCGATGATGAAGATGAGGAAGATCGACGTGGCCGCCATCGAGGCAGCGCGGCGCGGCTGACGAGAATTCCGCCGGCTCTTATCACGCATCAACGCACCCACCATTGAGTTCCCGATTATTCGGTGAATCGGAGAGTACTGGGAGGGTACTTTTCCGGTTTGCGGGTTAATAAGGAGTTGCGAGCGAGCACTGGTACCCGCGAAGGCGGCTTACGTGTCTGTTTAATTTTCGTTGGAACGATCGGATAGGCTAGTATGCCGGGCAAGGAGTCTTCTTCATGCCAACGACAAAATTTCACTACCTCGCGCTCGTTCTAACAATTGCCGGTCCGCTGATGGGCGGGTCCACTCTGCGGGCACAGGGTGATTGCAGCGTGACGGAAAAAGCGCTCAAGGACGCTAATGCCAAGACCCACGTCACGCCGACTCATGTTTACATCACATCCAAAATCGGCGGAGAGACCTCTACTTCAGAAATGATCTATGCCGCCGGTTCCATGTACATGAAGATCAATGGCAAATGGTCTCTGGGTGGCTCGATAAAGGATATCGAGCGGGTGGAGCAACAAAACACCAAGCATAATTCCAAGGACACATGCAGTTCTGTCAAAGAGGACACTGTAAATGGTGAAATCGCGTCGCTATATGACTCGCATTCAGAAACAGCCAAGGGCAACATCGACCTTCAGGTCTGGATTTCTAAAGCGCACGGGCTACCACTGCGTGAGGAAATGAACAGCGATGGAGGCAAAGCGGTAATATCCACACGCTATGAATATGGCGATGTGAAGCCGCCGCTGTGAGACTTGATCGACTGGGTGCCCAGGGGTGCGGGGCATGTAGTCGGAAAACCGGACAGATGGCGGGCTAATACTCCCACGAGCCGGCGATTGCCTCATGACGAAGATCAACTCACTGCTTGCGTCGGCTGTACCCCGTACCGTCGCGCAGGCGCTCCACCAGCACGTAACCAATTAATGCAGCGACAACGGCGACGAGGAGATTTTCCCGCGTAAAAATATCGTGTAAGTCCCACAAGAAGCCTTTATTGCGGCCACTGGCGGTGTTCTCCATCTCGCCCATTAGTAGGTTGGAATAAAACAGGAAAATGATGAAGCCGACTTCGACGATGGCTCGCCAGACATTGTTCTTCATGTTGTGATGCCCTTCGACCTGCGGCAAACGCAACGACACTTTCCTTCGCATCAGATACCATAGAAATTTAACGGCGTCGAAAAAAACAGGCAAGCAAAACCGGACAGGTACCGGCCTAGTACTTGAGCCGACGCGGTCCGCTGGTCAGCGCGAGTCCGAAAAATATTGCTCGAACAGCTCTTTCGACCGCTTCGCGCCCTCGTCGGTAAGAATGACTGATTTCGCTTTGGATGCGGGATTGGAGATGTATCCCTTCTGATGCAAGCGGTCGAGGGCGCTCCAATCGTGGCCCTTCCACGCCCGCAGCACAGAGCCGTCCTCAAAAGTGGTGAGATAAAGAAGCGCCAAGACCATTTGTTCGACTTTTTCGTGGTCAATGTTCATCCTGCACCTCCGAACTTATCCGGTTGTGGTCCGGCGAACTCGTGAAATCCGCCCGTTTATATCACGGCGACAAATTCCGGCGTGAACACGATCGTAAAGCCATCCGGTGGCTCTGGCGGCCAGTTACGCCGGCAGCAACGAGCCGCTTCGCGCCAAACTCTTTTTGCAGGGGCTGAAGCGCGCACTCATCGGAGAGAGCGCGGCTCGCTTCGGGATGGCACCGTCAAGAAAGGCCAAAGCAGAATGACGGCGGGAAAGGCAGTGACGAGTGGATGGGAAACACAACTTGCGAGCCTTCGACTAGACTGCTCGGCGAGATCCGCACACGAAGAGAGATCCCTCGACTCGCTGAAAGGCGCTCACTTCGGGATGACAAGCGCGGGAGAGTTGATGGCGAGCTGGAGGTAAAAACGCGCCGGTAGGGCGAGCGAGGAAACGGACGCCGGACTAGCGGAGGTAAAGGCGCGCTGATGGCAAAAGCTAAGGTGGCGGGTCGAAGTCCGGCCGCACCGGGAAAACGCGACAATTGCAATTGGAGGTTTCGGACCGCGACCAAAAGCGGGTCGCGGGTGTTACTGGAATTGTTGGTTAGGGCGCGCACGCATTGCGCCAATTTATACGAAGAGGGCGCAAAGCGATGCGGCATCCCGCGTGGCAGGTGTTGCGTTTGCTGGAGCATTGTGCGCAAGCTGAAGTTGTCCTGACAGATAGCAAAACAAATGGCGGATTGTCTTTAGAGCGGTGCGGGAAGGCTTCAGGTAGAGCTGTGGGTAGCGGATTACTGAAAAAGGAAGGAATGGAAAGCCGCGCCCTTCGCGTGAGGCGAAAGGCGCGGCAAAAAACCGGATTGCAGGGCGGCTTCTTCCGGGCCGGTTAAACCGTGAAGGCAGCCGGGGTTAAGCGCCGAAGCTGGCGATGGCGGCGGCTTCGGTGTCGTAGGTATCGAACACGGTCATCAGCTTGGTGACTTGCAGCACTTCCTTGAACTTGGTGCCAAGGTTGGTGAGCTTCAGCGTGGCGCCCTGGGAGCGAGCGCTGTGGAAAGTAGCAACGAGGGTGCCGAGGCCGGCGCTGTCGATATAGCTGACCTGGGCCAGATTCAGCACGATTTTCTTCTTTCCCGCCGCGAGAAGACTCTTCACCTTTTCCCGGAAGGCGTTGCTCTCCTCGCCAAGGACGATGCGTCCTTCGATGTCCAGCACATCCACGCCATCTACAACACGATCCGTCATTCGTAGTGCCACGTCGCGCCTCCTGGTGATTTCTGATCAGGTTGAATTCGATTTCGAGATTGCTGCGCGGAGCGCCTGCGTCCGCGTTTGGTGAGCCAGCCGGCTTTTGCTCAGTAAAAATCGGAACAGGACATATAGTAGCCGCAAGCCGGGCAAATCATCTTGCAACTTCGCGCTTCCAGGCGCGCCGAACATCCCGGGCAGAACTGCGAGGCGAATTCGGCCTCCGCGCGGGTTGACTGCGTGGCATTGCGCGGCTCGCGCGCCTGCTTTGCCGGTTCCGCATCGCCTGCGCGAGTCAAAGCAACGCCCCCTTCGGACTTGCGTTTATAGCACATCTCGCGCATGGGACAAAGCAAACCGCGCCAGCCTAAAACCAGTGCCTCGGGAGATAGTGTCTCACCGCTCCATTATCTGCCTTCTCGCGCGAACACTTAAAGTCACGGTGGCGACAAGCCAGACAAAAATGATCGGAACGACAGCGATTAGCTTGTCTTTGCCATCCTGGGAAAAAGCGACAAGAACCGCGGGTAATATCATTCCGTGTCCGTAGATTGAAGGTGTGAGCGCCAGTGCAATCAGGCTAGCCCGAACGATTATCTGCCTGCGAAGAGGTCGAATGTCCCGCGAAAGCTTCCACCCCAGATAGGTAATGCCTAGGCCGGGAATCGAAATCAGAGCGATCCAGATCAGGGCAATCAACACAAACCCAACTACGTCTGGAATATCGTTAAGAATCGCCGAACTGGGCACGAGTTCAGTCCTCCCAGGACTACCGTTTGCTTTCGCCAAGTGTATGATATTTTGCATCGGTAGTGGCCCAACCATAATCAACGCGGGCGAGCAACCTCGCATCTAAGGTTTCTATGCAGAATCGGGCAGTTCGGTCATCTGAGTCACGGGCGCGAAGCAGGGTCGCACTGAAAGCGATCGCGGCGATTGCGGTGCTGTGCTGCGGATGCGTGCTGGTCGCGCGCGGACAGGACCAGGGACCGATCGCGCCGCCGCCGCAGTTCAAGGTAAACCGCATTTCGGCGATTCCGCATCCAGGACCGCCACCGATCCCGGTCGAGCAGATCATCCAGAAATTCGCGGCCAACGAGGATCTGAACAAACAGGCGTATGACACGTACGACTTCGACCAGACGGTGCGCGTCGAAGAACTGGTTGACGATGGAGGGAAGCTGACCATCAGCGGGCCGGTAGTGGCGAAATCCGACGGGCATTTCTGGCGGGTGAAGGGGCAACTGGAATCGACGCTGACCACCATGAAGCTTTCGCTCGAAGAAGTGCGGCAGATGATCGCGCAGCCGGCGTTCTACCTGACCAGCAATGAAATCGTAAATTACAATTTTCTGTACGCCGGGCAGGACAAGCTGGACGATCTGAACACCTACGTTTTTCAGGTAAAGCCGAAGCAACTGAGCCGCACACGCATGTTTTTCGAAGGCGCCATCTGGGTGGATGACCACGACCTGGCCATCGTGAAAACGTACGGCAAATTCGTGACCGACACGAGCAACGATTCCGGACGCCCGTTCAAAATGTATGAAACCTACCGGGAGAATTTTCAGGAGAAATACTGGCTGCCGACCTATACCAACTCGGACGATTACATCGATGGGCCGGACAACACGCAGACACACATGCGGCTGGTGATTCGCGACTCGGGTTTCAAGCTGGTGCCCGCGGATGGGACGGCGCCGGCAAATTCTGCTTCGCCAGCGGCGCCTTCGGCGGGCTCGCCGGATGGCGGAGGTAAATGAGGTAGAGGAAGGAGAGGAGGTAGAGGAGAAAGATCCCTCTCAAATCGCGATCAGCGCCTGACCGGCAACGCAAACAGGTAAAAAGTAAAAAGCACATCTCTTGCGCCCACCTGAACTGGATCGGTCACAGGTGCATTTTTATCCTTTTTCGAGCGAACGCAGATATTGGGGTAGCTCGCGGATCGAGGCGAGCAGGATGTCCGGTTTGGCGGCGCGAATGCGCTCGGCGGTGGGAAACGGGCCGAGCACGCCGACGGCGTGAGCGCCGGCACGGCGAGCCATCTCGATGTCCTCCGGAGCGTCGCCCACATAAACGCATTCCTCTGCGCGCATGCCGATTCGCTTCAGCGCCAGCTCGAGCGGGGCCGGATGCGGCTTCTTCTTTGCAGTGTCCTCGCTATAGACGCATACCGAAAAATGCCGGTGAAATTCGAACAGGCGGATCTGCTTGCGAACGCGCAAGCCGCTGCCACCGGTAACGATTCCCAACTGATAGCGCGCACGGAGTTGTCGCAGAACGCTGCGCGCGCCGGGCAGGAGTTTGGGATTTTCGCTGGCGTAGGCGCGGCGCCACAGGCGGTCGGCGCGTACCCAATGTTTTTGGGGGATTTTCGCGGCCCGATAGATAAGGTGCCAATTCGGTGAGTAGTGGCGCTCGATTTCGGCGACGGTGAATTCGATTTTCAAGGCGCGAAACATGGCCAGGTAGGCGCGCGTGTCGGAGACATAGGAGTCGAGCAGAGTGCCGTCCCAATCGAGGAGGATGGCGCGGGGAGCAAATGGCTTTTGCGTCACGCGAAAATCGTAGCAGGAAATCGGTGGCGAGCGAGATCCGGCGGTGATAACGAGTGGCTAGAAAAGACAACCGCCGAGCCTTCGACTAGACTGCTCGGCGAAATCCGCACACGAAGAGAGATCCCTCGACTCGCTGAAAGACGCTCGCTTCGGGATGACAAGGGCGGCGGTGTTGGTGACGAGGCGGAGGTAAAGGCGCGCTGATGGCAAAGGCGAAGATGGCGGATTAAAGTCCGTCCGCCGCTACGCGCATGATGGGAAAAGTCACAGCCTCTCAGGATGACAACGGAAACCAAACAGACTTTAGGCGGTTTGGTAGCGGAGGGGGATGACGTCGTCGCGCTTCATTTCGAAATCGTCGAAGCTGGCTGCGTAGCCGCGCCAGCCGGGAGTGTCGGTATCGTCGGTGCGGACGATATGAGCGGCGGTGCACATTTCCACGCGACCAAAACCGAGCGGACGCTCCACCAGAGCAACTTCCAGCTCGATGGCGGTTCCGGGCTTCAGATCGCGGGGCGCGAGAAAATAGACGCCGCTGGAGCTGATGTTGCGGGTTACCAGCGTGACAGGAATAGGCTCGGCAACATCCTCGACCCGCGTGAGGCGAAGCGGCAGGCAGAGCGAAGCGCGCGGATAGCGGCGGCGCTCGTGAGCTACGCCAACAGCGTGAGTGGGAACGAGCGAGAATTTTCGCGGACCGGGCTTCGCGGTGTGAGCGCGAATCGGCTCGGTGAGATATTCGAATTCATGTGCCGGAGAGGCTCCCGCCAACAGCCCAATTCTCTCTGGAACAGCACCCATGACACTTCTCCCCAAGTTCCTGTCGCTACTTCGCTTTTTGGTTTTCAGACTATCGCTCTGAGCACGCGATGCGTCAAGGCGGTTTTGCCTAAATTTCGCCTACAGTATTACCCTTAGGACACATTCGACACATTGGTAGCCACTTGCGAAGACGGGAGTTATCGCAGAAATCGAAAAAATAAGCCGAGTACGACGAAGCGGAGCGAGACGAAGCGCTCAGCCCTGGGGTTTCATCTTTTCGGTGCCCTTGGGCCAGTGAGGCTTGAACTTCGAGTCGGGAATCTGCGGATTTTTCACGACGTTTGAATAGTGAACGAGCGAGTAATCGCCCGAGCCGGTTTCAAAGAACTGCTGCTGCAGCGGAAGCCAGGTGGACGGGTCGTACCAGATTTCAATTTTCGAGAACTGATTTTTCACGCCCTGCGATTTGGGCACAAGATCGAGCTCGACCGTTTTTTTGTCGTCGAGGGACGGCTCACCCGCCAAGGTAACGTCGTAGCTTTCGCGTAATTGGCTGCCGCGAGTGCCGAAGCCGAGCAGCATGAACTCGTCGACGAGCGCGCGGTTCTTGCCAAGATTGTATTCTTCCACACGCTTCAGGCCAGGAGTGTAAACGAACAAGCTGTCGCCGGTGCGGAGCACGGTGCGCTGGTCGGGAGGATTCATTTCCAGGAGCATTTTGTCGCCGTGCACGAGGATGCTGCCGGTGTCGGTGGACTTGTCGTTCACGACCACGGTCACTTTGGTACGCTGCACATCGGCCGAGAGCGATTTGAAACTGGCGGCGTGGTCGTCGAGATTTTTCAAGACGCTGTCTAGTGTGGCCGTCGAACGCCCTTGCGCGCGAGCCGGGCCAACGCAACAGAGTATGAAAGCGACCAGCAACGGCAACGCAACAAAATCGTGCGAAATTCGCTTCAAAAGCAAAGGGATTTCCTCGCGACGAAGGTGGGCACTACGGTCATCATAGCACACAGATACGACGCAGTTGATGCTGGGAAGTTTCGTCGAGAAACATGGCAGTAAGGAGTTAAATCGTTGGCGAGGGCGCTATAAGCGCAGGGTTATGTCGTAGTAGAGGACCGAGCCATCGCCGTCGCTGACAGGATCGATCTGGACGACCTGGAAGGTGCGGTCCCGCAAATCCTCGATTTTGCGGCTGAGAATATCGTGGGTCTCGCGCTCCAACTCCGGACTGGTTCTTGTGCGGCGCTTTTCGGCGGGCAGGACCTTCGCGTCCAGGCGGTAGATGCGCGTGTGCGCGGCGATGTCTTCAGACATCATCTGCACGCCGGCGCTGCCCAGGGCCACGGACTGAGGCCGATCGTGAAACCAACTCCGGGGCGTGAGCAGAACGAAGGCGACAATGGTGATGACCATAATGTCGTAGGGCCAACTGCCCCGTTCGTAGGACCAGAACACCGTGCGCACTACGCCACGCCAGATTTTGCCCATTTCAATGACCTGCGCCGTCGACGACCATGCCATCACGCATATGCAGCACGCGATTGCCGTAAGTGGCCGCATCGGGGTTGTGGGTAATCATGACGATGGTTTGTCCGATTTCTCGATTGAGCTGACGCAACAGCGAAAGCACCGATTCGGAACTTTTCGTGTCCAGGTTCCCAGTCGGTTCATCGGCCAGCACAATTTTGGGCTCGCTGATGATGGCGCGGGCCAAGGCCACGCGCTGTTGCTGGCCACCGGAAAGCTCCGAGGGCTTGTGCTTCAGCCTGTCCTGAAGCCCCAAGAGCTGGATGACTTTTTCAAAGCGATGCGGATCGAAACCGTTGCCATGAATGTGCTGCGCGAGAGCGATATTGTGATACGTGTCGAGGGTAGGAAGCAAATTGAAGCGCTGGAAAACGAAACCGACCTTGTGGCGGCGCAAGCGGGTGCGCGCCGCATCGCTCATAGAGCTTAGGTTGTTGCCATCCAGGAACACGCGGCCGCGAGTGGCCTGAGCCAAGCCGCCCATCACGTGGAGCAACGTGGATTTTCCGCATCCGGAAGGGCCCATGATGGAGATGAAATCGCCGGGCATCACCTCCACGTTGACACCAGCCAACGCCGGCACTTCCACCTTGCCGGCGTAATAGACCTTCCAGAGATCTTCTGTCTTAAGTATCGGCTCCACGCCGGCTCCCTACTGGAGTGAGACAACATTGCGGACCAAAATATTCTATGCGGCTTTGCAGCCTGTGCCTAGCCCGCATACGGATGCGATGTTAGCGAAACAGCGCCGATATTCCTGCGGGCACGTTTGGCGCCCTTTATTGCGTTGGCTTTTTCTTTCTTCTCTTTTGGGTTTGGGCCATTTTGCCCAGAGCCAATGTATAGGCCGCAATCCTTTGCGGGACGGCCTCACTGTAAACGAATTGTCCTTCACGGCGGCAGGAGATGAGCCCCGCTTCGCTCAAGATTTTCAGGTGATGGGAAACGGTAGCCGGGGTGACGCCGCGCATGGAAACAATTTCGCCACAGTTCATGTGGCCGCTCGCGGAAATGGCCTCGAAAATCTTCAAGCGGGTCTCGTCGGCGAGCGCTTTCGAGATTTTTTCAATTCCTGCGCGATCCATGGAGCGGCCTCACTTCGTTAGTCACTATTTTACCGTTGAATGCCTGGGACGTGGAATTGAAATCGAGGATTCTGGCAGGCCGGGAGTTAGATAGTCATATGAATATTTAAATCTTGTTGTGCCAAAAGGGCACACACCGGCGAGTGACCGAAGGCCCTGGACACGCGCCGCGGGACGCGCGAACTCCATCCCGGCCCAGTGAATTAGCTCACTTTGGAGAGTGACATTGGTCACAGGATACGCCGGAACATCGTGAAAGAATCCGCACAGGAGGAAACGGAAATGAAGCCGGGAGAATTGGCCAACAAAACACAAGAGCGGGAATCCAATGAAACAGAGTCTATCGTATGGAAAATCGCCGCGATGCTGATTTTTGCGGGAATCGTGGCCGCGTGCCAGGCGAACGCCGAGGAAAATCGCTAGAGAGCCCGGAACCGTTACTGGATTACCAGCCCGATGATTTTGGTTTCAGTCGATCCATTGATTGTCAGACTGACGACAAGATCGGTCGTCGTGGGCGGCGTGCCCGGGTCGGTGACCGTAGGCGGCGTCGAATTGTTCCCCGTTCCAGCACTTCCGCCGCCCCCGCCACAACCCGCCGCGGCAAGCGCGACCCCGAAAAGAACGAGCACAATCGCTGAACTCCAGCGCAATTCCATGCTCACAAGCCGGAACAGCAAGAGGCTCATGCACAGCAGACCGCCCCACTCGAAGAGATTGCCGGCTTTCCAATCGCGGAAGTCCATTCTTCGCTTGTTCGCTCCGGCGGTTTTCTGAGACGGCGCCGTTGTGGTAACGGTGAGAGTGGCGGTGGCTGATCCGTTGGCCGGGAAGCTCACGCTGGCCGGGCTGAAGCTGCAGGTGCTCTCTGCGGGAAGGCCGCTACATTGAGCCGAACTAATATCGGCGCTGCCGTTGCTGCTGAAGCCGTTTTGCGCGACAAACGTCAACACCGTTGAGCCGGATTGGCCTGGCGCCGCGACGGTAATAGTCGAAGGATTCGCCGATATGGTGAAATTCGCATTTACGGTCAGAAAAACTCCTCCGGAGGAACCTACATTGTTTGCATCACCGCTATAGGTCGCGCTAATGAACTGACTTCCAGGCGGCAAGGATGCCGTGGTGAGCTGGGCTTGACCGTTCACGAGCGCGATGGCACTTCCAAAGGTGGACGCCACGCTGCTGGAAAACTGGATGGTGCCCGTGGGTGACGGCGCGCCGCCCAGAGGCGCGGTTACCGTGGCCGTGAATGTTATGCTCTGCCCCTGCTGAACGGTATTGCCTGAAATGGATGCGGTGACGTTTGTATTCGTTGGGGCCAGGAAGTGAACCGCCACGGGCGCAGACATTGGCGAGGGAAGGTAGTTGGTGTCGCCGTTATATTGGACGGTGACGCTATCCTGCCCGACCGGTAACGTCTCAGATACCGGAACCGTTGCCACGGCAAAACCGGATTTGCTACCTCCCATAACCGCAACCGGAGCTCCCAGCGGGGCCCCTGAAACATAGACCTGCACCGTTCCGGTGGGAGGGTAACTCGTAGCCACACTCTGCGTGGAGATAGTGACGCTGAAATTTGCGACGGGGAAAGAGGCGATGCCATTCGGCGGTCCCTGGACGGTAATGGTAGTCGGGGCCTTGGTAATGGTGACGGTATCGGTGGCGGTGCTGGCGGTGAAACTGTTGTCGCCGCTGTAGACGGCCTTCAGCGCATGAGTCCCGGCGAGAAGCTGGATGGTTTGATCCTCTGCGTAGCCCTGGCTATTCAGAGCGAACGTGCCGGAATCAAGCGGCGCTCCGTTATCGGTAAGTGTGAGCGAACCGGTGGCGCATCCGGATTGACCGTTGCCATTTTGAGTGCAGGTGGCACCTGAGAGGCTGCTGACATTCATGCGCAGCAACGCCAAAGAGCCGAACGGCGCGGTCGCGGCGTTTTGGGCGATCAGCACACCGCTCGTCGGATTGAATAATTCGAGGGCCAGCGATGTCTGGCTCGATTCCGGAACCACGGTGACGCTGACCGGCGCGGATTGACTGCTGGAAAACGTTCCGTCGCCGGCATACTGGGCGAAAACGGTATAGGCACCGCCAGGCAAAAGGTTTGTGGAAGAAGCCACGGACCCGCCTGTGAGCGCGAAGTCCTGCACGAGCTGCTGGGTCACCTGGTTGGGCATGCCAGGCGGCGCGACATTCGCCAAAAGCGAAACACTTCCGGAAGGCGTGGCTGCAGAAGACGATTGAGGCGTGACATCGATTGAGAGGCTCACGGGCTGTCCGTGGGTGATATTCACCGCATTTCCGGAGTTGAGCGAAAGCGTGGTGGTGCTTGGGGAGAGCGTGGTATTCGCGGTAGCCCAGGCATTCACCAGTTGCGTTGCATCAACGGATCCCAGCCCGGTAGCCAAATCGTATCCGACACTGGTGGCGTAGCCTGAGAGCACGCCGTAAGCGTCACCTGGATGCGAAGTAACGCAATCCGTGCTGCTGCCGGTGGCACAAGGCATGGCGATCGTTCCGGTGAAGACGTCATGAAAGGCGTTCGGCTGCTGCACAGCCAAGGCATAAAGAACGTAATTTGCGTTTCCCTGCGCCGAAGTGGTTTTCTGATTGACCAGCGCCATGATGCCCGCGAATGCCGGTGTCGATGCCGATGTTCCGCCAATAGCAAGAAATTCGGTATTCTGCACGGCGGGATTACAGGAGCTTGCGCCCGGGGGAAGCTGGTCCGCTTCGCAAATGATGTAGAAACTACCGGAAGGTGAACCCGCGGCTGCGTAGAGAGAGACATCGGGAAGGTCGCGCGAGGCGTCCCCCGGCGTCACAGAGGTCTGCCACGAAGGTTTGGCATATCCGCCCGCGCAAGCGCCATTGTAGCTGGTGCAATTGCTTCTGCCACCCGAGCCGCCCACGGCCGCGACCAGAGTAACCAGCGCGGAATTATTGCAATCCGTCTCGGCATTAGAGGTGTAACCAAGCAGCACGAGGGCCTGCGTATCGGTGCAGGAATCGTTCCAGGTGGCCTCGGGAATGTAGGACAATGCCGAAGACGTGGCGGGCGTTCCAGCCGGGGTATTGGGTGGAACAGCGTTTGTTGCGTTCCAATATGTAGAAGTAGTAGTTAAATCGTTAAAGTCGGTGCCACCAACGGCCACGTTGTAAGGAGTCGAAGCGATTCCACTCACGGTCAACCCATAGGTAGCAGGCGCCGGCGGCTTGGCGTCGCTCTGGTCGCAAGAAGCGGAACCCGAATCTCCCGTGGAAATCAGCACGGTGATGCCCTGCGCGGCAGCTTGTTGCCAAAGCTGGCTGTAAAACTGATTCCCCGCGGTTCCAAGAAAGCGCTCGCACTCGCCGTAGCTTTCGCTGAGCACCGGCGCGAGATTGTTGTCGACGATGTACTCGGCGGATAGGTCCACTCCTTCGGCAGTTTCGGTACTCTGCGAAACCACAAAATCGATGGTGGCGTTCCGCGCTACAGCACCGGACCACTCCACGTCCAAAGTGGATTCGGTTTCATCTCCCGGAACAGTGCCAGGATCCGGACCATCGTGAATAATTTGCAGCTTGGCCGCGGGAAGACCGAAAAACGTGCGGAAATCGGTGACGTCTTCTATGGTGATGTCGCTCTCACCGACGATGGCAATGGCCTGTCCGGTTCCGTCGATAGGAGGTGCGGAATTCCAAAGAGGAGCCACGTTGTAGATGGTCGCGAAATCGTAGGGACTGATTCCGTGGCACCCCACATTGGGAACGCCGCACTGCCCGCCCAAAGTGAAAGAGGGCTGAAGTGGAGTGATCTCGCCGCTTTGATTCGAGCGCGAGAATGTTCCGGCCACGCGGTGCATGGGGTGGCGCGGGAAATTGTGCAGCGTGGCTATGCCAGCGATGACCGGGGCGAGCGCAATGGGAATCTGGGGGTCGGCAGAATTGGCCCAATGGTTTTCGCCATTAACCGCATAGCGGTGAATTTCCGTGTGGAAAGCCTGCTGGACTTGCGAAGCTGTTCCGGAAAATTCGATCAGCGTCCGGCCATTGGAAAGCCGATTGACCTGAAAGCCTTGCGATTGCAACCAGGCTGAGATGGTTCGCATGTCCTGATCGCCCGGACCAAACTGGGCGCCAAACTGTTGAGGGGTGAGCCAATGGTGATAGTTCGCGGAAGCCTTGTCCTGCTGCAGGGCGAGCAGCGCATCGAGATCGGAGTTTTGCTGGGCGCTCCGGTTGAGCACGAGCAACATGCGCTGCATGGGAAGATCGGGCGGCGCGGTTCCGAGGTCGAACTGCGCCTGGGCCAGAGGATGACGATTGCCGCGGAGGGTGGTGAGCCGGTTGGGATCAATGGCCTGGGTGATCCGCGAGGTCTGTAAGTTGGCGGTTTGGGCGGACGCGAGAAAAGGAAATAAGAAGAAGGCGGCAAGGAACCAGCGGAGTGCGTTGGATAGTTCCGTTCGCGTGCCGCATCGAAACGAAGATGGTGGTGCCCATGGCATTGCGGTTGTTCCGGTTCGCAATTTCGACGCCGCACACTACGGCGCAACTTCTAAACCAGAAGAAACTGAGCTGAAAAGAGCGGGCGAATTCTGCCAGTTCCGGGAATCGATGGCAATAGCATTCCGGTAAACAAGGCCACTCCCTTGGAGCTTCGTATAAATTTGCCGTTTTGTGGAAACCAACTACGGAAAATGTCAGAGGCAGCCCCAGAATGGGCCCTTCGTGGCACTGCTTTGCAGAGTTTTGACAAAAAGTGCCAGGGGAGTTCCTAAGGGGAATCCAATCCGTGCGGGAACGGTGTGAGGCAAAACTGCGTCATGCGGCTATTCGTAGGCTAGGGCTTCCACGGGATCCTTGCGGCTGGCCATCCAGGCCGGGTAGGAAGCGCCAAGGAGGCCGCCAACGATGGCGATTCCACCGGCGATGAGCACCCAGCGCGGAGTGATGAGAATGGTCATCGAGGGAAAGGCGTCGATGAAGATGTAGCGAAGCAAAAAGCTCAAGCCTATGCCGGCGCCGAAGCCGACCAGCGAAAGCAGAGTGGTTTCGCTGAGAATAATTTCGACGATATAAGCCTTCGAGGCGCCGAGCGATTTCAGAACACCAATTTCCCTGGTACGTTCGATGATGGTGGTGTACATCGAAAGAAAAATCACCAGGAAGCCGACGGCCACGGCAATGGCAATCATGATGTTGATGAAAACGCCCAGGCCGGGAATGTTCGAGGAGGTCATCAGGGAGATAAAGTCCTTGAGCGGGCGAACTTCGTAACCCGGCAATAGCTGCTTCACTTCGTCGGTGACCGCCGCGGCATGATCGGTGCGATCGGCCTTGATGAAAAAGATGGAAGCTTTGTTCTGTGCGCCTGACATTTCCTGCAAGGTGGGCAACTGCACGAACAGGCGGGCGCCTTTGCCGTGCTCCACGATCCCGGCGACTTTGAAATCGGTTGCGAGAATGTGGAGTGTCTGGCCAACTTTGATTTTTTTGCCTTTCGCGTAAATATCGTCGACCAGAATGTCCTTCGGACCCCCCAAACCGTGGCCCCGCAGTATGGTGAAGCCTCCGGAAACAGCGCGGAAAGTGTCGTTATCGATGCCGTAGACGATGTCGAGCCCGTTTACGGAGTTGAATTGAACCAATACCGGAGCGACGGCCTGCACGTAGTTCAACTGTTCGAGTTTCTTGGCGATGGCGATGGGCATGGGCGCGCCGCTAAAAGCCATGAAGATGGAAGCGGAGGGAGGCTGAACCATGACATCCGCGCCGACGCCTTCGGTGCGCTTGGCGGATTCGGTCATCAGGCCGGTGGTCAAGCCGACAACAAGAATCACCAGCGTAACTTCGACGGCGATACCGATCACAGTGATCAGGGTGCGGAGCGGGCGGTGCAAAACATTCTGCACGATCATGTATTGAATCAAGGTTTATCTCCGGGTTTATCCGCGGGCTTGGTGTCTCCAGAACTGTTGTCCGCGGGTCGAGCGGCGCTGGCTTCCTCGCCGACTCGCACCAGGTCCGTTCCCGGCGGCTGGGCCAGCACGAAGCGATCCGGAGCGATGGTTTCGTTGGCGGTCAATTTCAGAACCATAAGCTGCAGCTGGTAATCGTTCAGCGGGCGATCCAGCAAGATCTGTTTCGGATAGCCCACGCTGCCAAACATGTCCCAATTACTGAAGCGGACGATGGAAACCGCCTTGCCAGTCGAATCGTACGTATCGATTCGGGCGAGAGTGAGGTCGGCGCGATTAAACCAGATTTTCTGGCCGATCTCCCAATCAGTGCCTCCATCGGTGTCCTGGCCGACTACGCGAACAACCGTCAACACATAAAAGCTTGCCGGAGGAACGCTGGTCTGCTCCAGCAAGACCGGAGTACCGCGGGGGATCACCTGCCAGAAGATAGCATCGAGCAGATGCTGCGGCCGCAGATTCTCAATCGGCTTGGCCGAAGGCCGCTCCAGGCTCGCAGGTCCTACCAGGAACTGATTCTTGGACGGGATGAAAATGTGGAACGTTTCGGCGTCGCTCTCCATGTCAAAAATGTTTTTGCCGACAACGGGCACTTGACCGATAACGCGAATTTTGGAGGGCTTTTCGGCCAGGATGAAGCCGTTAATTTCGTGGTACTGCTCGATGGTGCCGGTATAGGTGGAACCAGCGGTCAGGCGGATGGTGACAGCCATGTTCAGCGAATGGATGGAGCCGGCCAGCGCATTGAATCGAGCGATGAGCTCGGATTTATTGGCGGTTTTTTGCGGCAAGGGGGCGGCGGCCGGAGTCACAGCAGTTTTCGTGCTAGCGGCACAGCCGCAGAGCCAGAGAGTGATCAGAGCCAACCAGAGAACGTAGCGGCTGCGAGTCAGTAGGAATCTCCGCATAAGTACAAACAATTCAATCTAGCAACCGCTACGGAAGGGTGTCAATCAAGGGTATCCCGCGTAATTAGAATGCAACCGTGCGGTTGGCGATGAAATCACGGGCTCGGGCCGGCTGAGGGGCGGAAAGACGGCGCACAGATGCGGATGGCGATGTGCGGCAAGACGGCTTTTATTTGACAGCTTGCCTTTCCTGTTGAAAGGGAATTTGCTACCTTGGTAGCATCAGGTGCCTATAAACCAGTTAGAAAGAGGAGCTTTCGTATGACTCGAGGCGAAAGGAAGGCTGCTGGGCGCGTCGCTTGGATTCCGCTGTCCTGCGCGGCGATGGCGTTGCTGATGTCCAGCGCAGTTCAGACCAAGGCGCAGGAGAAGCCGTATGTACCATGGGTTGCTCCCGCCGATGCGCGAGCGGTGAAAAGCCCGCTGAAACCAACGCCGGATGTTATTAAGGCCGGGCAGGAAACGTTCCGCGAAAATTGCGAAGTCTGCCACGGACCCAAGGGCGATGGAACAGGGCCAACCGCGAAGACACTTACAATCAAGCCCGCAAATTTCACCGATCCGAAGTTGATGTCGCAGGAAACCGACGGATCGCTGTTCTGGAAGATGAGCAAGGGCCGCGGAGCGATGCCTTCGTGGGAAGATCAGCTTTCGGACACGGAACGGTGGCAGTTGGTGGCTTACATCAAGACATTCAGCAAGGGCGGAGCAGCAGCCAGGGCAGAGAAGAAGGACTAGTCACAGCAGCTTTTCGATTCGAGAAAAAGGCGCGCCAATTTCATGAACGGCGCGCCTTTTTTTTTGGCTGCGAGACACTATTGCTCCCTGCGAAATACGTACTTCTTGATGTCCGGCCAGAATTCCTCGAAGGCATTCGCGGCCATTCTTCCGGCAAAGCCCTCGCCGGTACGCAGAATGGCGTCATGTACGTTCGACTCGCTTGAGACGCGCCAGGTATTCGACAGGAAGTTGTTCCCCGAAATGGCGATGTAGCGGGCGTATGCCGGACCATAATTTCCGTCATCATGGCGCGCCATGACGGTGAGGCGTGCGACGTTTTCGATGCGAGATTTGAAGGGGCGATCCGGAACGCGAAAATAGCGCGGATCTTCATGGAAGTAGTAACCTGCCGAGGCTTCGATGGCGTTTCCCGTGACGATGCCGGTCATGCGCATGCCATAGCGGTCCGCAAAACCACCCCAGTGAGGACCGTATTCCTTTGGGCGGTCCAGGGCAGTGCCGAAAGCCGAAGTGAATAAGCCGCCGGTCAGATGCGAAGGGCCGATGGTGTTGGTGATAAACCAGCGCAGACGCTGACGGCGCGTGATGGGAAGATAAGGCGATTCCTGTCGCTGCACCTTAAGCGGCGTGAGAAGAGACGGAGGATTGGCGGGTCGCGCGTTTGTATCCGGGTCGTCGCTGGAGGCGGGCGGCTCGGTCTGATTCTGAGGTGGAGGCGAGGGCCGCTGCGCTACGGCAGCCAAGGGGCCGAGCAGGAAAAGAATTGTGAGAGCAGCGGAAGCGGACAAATGAGAACATATAGTGGAATGCCAGCGTGAAGTCATAGTTTTCGCGATGAACGAAGTGCTTTACTCGAAAAACTATATCTGACGGAGTTCCGGGCCCGAATACGGGTATCACCTGAAAGATCGTCGGCTTGCAAGGTATGAAGTGCTGCGGCTCGGAGTGGCGAAAGGCATTGAGGATTAAGAGGTTGCGGCTAAGGAGTCGCGGGGATAGCGACTCTTGCTGAGCCGAATGCGCGAAGTCGGAAACCTATGAGCGAAAAACTGCCATCGATTGTGATCGTGGGACGGCCGAACGTCGGAAAATCCACCCTTTTTAACCGCCTTACCGGGACGCGGCGGTCGATTGTGACCAATGAGCCGGGAATTACGCGCGACCGCATCTACGGGAGAGCGGAGTGGGACGGGCGCGAGTTTGAGGTGGTGGATACGGGCGGAATTGTGCCGGAGGACAAGGCCGGAATCCCGGGCGAAATTCTGCGGCAGGCGCGCGTGGCCATCGACGGCGCGACGCGGGTGGTGCTGGTGGTGGATGGGCGATCGGGACCGCTGCCGCTTGACGCGGAGCTGGCGCAATTGTTGCGACGTGCCGGCAAACCGCCAGTGATTGCGGTTAATAAGGCGGACTCGCCGAAGCAAGCGGATCTCGCCGCGCAGTTCTATGAGCTGAGCGATGAAGTATTCCCAATTTCAGCAGAGCACGGATTTGGCGTCGATGTGCTGCTCGATTCGGTAACGCAGGATTTCCCGGTGGGCGAGTTTGCGGAGGCCAAACCGGACATCAACATCGCGATTATCGGGCGGCCGAATGTGGGCAAGTCGACACTGCTGAATCAGCTTGTGGGCGCGGAGAGGTCGATTGTGTCGCCGGAGGCTGGCACGACGCGCGACGCGGTGGACACGGTGGTGGAACACAACGGAAAAAGGTATCGGTTTCTCGATACGGCGGGGATTCGCCGTAAGGGCAAAACGAAACTGATCGCCGAAAAACTGAGTGTGATCATGGCGCGCCGGCATCTGGAGCGCGCGGATGTGGCCATACTGCTGGCGGATGCGTCGGTGGGAGTCACGTCACACGACGCGACGATTGCGAGCTATGCGGAGCAATCGGGATGCTCGGTGATCATCGTGATGAATAAGTGGGACCTGGCGATGGAAGCTGCGGAAGAGAAGGCGCTAAAGGAAAAGAACCCCGGCCGGCCTAAGGCGGGCGCGCCCAGCGCAGCCAAGCTTTTAAGCGAATATGAGCCGATGGTGCGCGCAAAGTTGAAATTCCTGGCGTATGCGCCGCTGGTGTTTATATCGGCGTTGACCGGTGAGCGCGTGACCAAGCTTTACACGCTGATCGACAAAGTGGTGGAGGCACGCTACCGGCGAATTTCAACGGGCGAACTGAACCGCTGGCTGTCGAGTGTGGATCTGGAGCGCGGGACATCACCTGCCAGCCGCCAGATGAAGATCTATTACATTACGCAGGCAGGCGCCGCACCGCCGACGTTCGTGTTGTTCACGAACCAAACCAAACCGATGCACTTCAGCTTTCAGCGCTTCCTGGAGAACCGATTGCGCGCGGCGTTCGATTTTACCGGCACACCGATCCGATTCACACAGAGGCTGAAAAAACGGGCCCCGCGCGGCGAGGAAAAACGACGCCCGCGGCACAGCGAACGGGGTGGATGGGAGCGGGAGTAATCTGAGGCTTCAGCGTGCCAGCGATTTTTTTGCGATCCACAGCAGTGGGGTTGACACATCTCGAAAACGGCCTAGGATACAGAAAAGCAATGGCGAGCGCCGCACAACCCGCGCCTGAAATTCCGGAGAAGAGCCTTTATCGCATTGGCGAAGTGAGCCGGTTGACGGAAACGAAGACGTTCGTTCTGCGTTTCTGGGAAAGCGAATTCCCCTCGCTGCAGCCGGTGAAAAGCCCGGCCGGGCATCGCTTGTACCGGCGCGAAGATATCGAGACGGTATTCACGATCAAGCGCCTGCTCTACGAGGAAGGTTTTACGATTGCGGGCGCAAGAAAACACCTGGCCGAGAAGCAAGGCGTTCCGAGTGCGAATGGCGAAACGCTAGGCGCGGGTAGCGATTTATTCGCGGAAGCCGCTGGCGAGACCGTAACTGCAGGCGAGGCGAATGCGCGGCCCGCGCCGGTGAAGCTTGTGAATGCTGTGGACCGGCAAATGCTTCTGGATTTACGGGAAGAACTCCTGGCCGTCTTGACCCTTCTCAAAGCCGAGTGATACGCTTCCAAGATCGTCGGGACGTGGCGCAGCCTGGTAGCGCGCACGCTTGGGGTGCGTGAGGTCGCTGGTTCAAATCCAGTCGTCCCGACCAGTTCTTACCTAGTTTGTTCTCTCAAAAATTTCAGCGCGGCCGTCGATTGCGGGAAACCTTTCTTCGAATCAGGGTGCGCAACGCAGCATTGACGGCGCGTTCGTCCGGGAAATGTGCGGCAACATCGGGGGAGAGAAGGACGAGGTTGGTGCCTGCCCGGTAACGTGCGGCGTATTTTCCGCGAAGTCCGCCAGTTAGAGTCGAGAAATCGTACTCACTCCGCAGTTCGCCATTCGTTCTTTTCTGTGATTTACGTTTCTTCTTCATAGGATTTCCGCTCACGGCGCGTCGCCTTACGAGCACTCACAATTCTAAATACTTTCGCCTCTATCGGTGTGAGCCACAACTAAACACCGTCCGGCACTTGACACGCCCAAGGTAATGAAACGTTGCTCTTCGAGAGAATGGCCCGGATCGAAATAGGTAACGGCGAGAGGATCACCAAAAATAGTTACCGCCTCATAGAAGGAAACTCCGTGCTTTCGAAAATTCCAGGCGGCTTTGTCGACATCCCACTCGAAATTCATCGAGCAGATCGTAGCCTAAGTGCCAACGCTGTAGAAGCTTGAGAGCAAGGGCCGGAGAGAATTCAATAGACATCAGATGGCATGGGCGGAGCGGAGCTGGGCGATGGCTGCGTCGTCATAGCCGAGTTCGCGCAGGATGGCGCCGGTATGCTGGCCGAGGGCGGGAACGGCGTCCATGCGCGGATGCGAATCGGGCGCGGCGCCGGGCGGAATGAGCACGGGAACTTTTCCGGCGGAGGTTTCGACTTGCGTCCAGCGCTTTCGCGCCGCGAGCTGGGGATGCGTCTGCACTTCGTGAATTTCGTTCACGCGGGCGTTGGCGATCTGTGCGGCGTCGAGACGTTCGACTACCTGCGGCGCGGTGAGCGGGGCAAACACTTCTTCGATGATGGCAGTGAGCGCATCGCGAGTGGCGGTGCGCTTGGAATTTGACGAGAAGCGCGGATCGGCGGCAAGCTCCGGCTTTTCCAGCACGCGATCGCAGAAAAGCTTCCATTCACGTTCGTTTTGCAGGCCAAGCATCACGGTTGAGCCGTCGCCTGCGCGAAAAGGACCGTAGGGCGCAATGGTGGCATGTGCAGCGCCGGAGCGCGGAGGAGGCGGAGCGCCCTCGAATGCGTACAAAAGCGCGTAGCTCATCCATTCGCCCATGGTTTCGAGCAGAGACAAGTCGATGCGAGTTCCCTTCCCGGTGCGACCGCGTTCGAGAAGCGCCGCGAGAATATTCGAGTAGGCGTACATGCCGGCGGAAATGTCGGCAATGGAGATTCCCGCTTTCGCGGGATCTTCGGGCGTGCCGGTGATCGAGAGAAAACCGGATTCGCTCTGAATGAGGAGGTCGTAGGCCTTCTTGTCGCGATACGGGCCGTCGGAACCATAGCCGGAAATGTCGCAGACGATGAGACGAGGATGGCTGGGACTGAGCGCGTCATAAGAAAGAGCGAGACGAGCGGCAGCGCCAGGCGCAAGGTTCTGCACCAGGACATCGGCTTTGGCCAGCAATTTGGCGAGAATGTTTTTCGCTTCGGGATGTTTTACGTCGAGCGTTAGGCTTTCCTTGGAGCGATTGCACCAGATGAATTGCGAGGAAAGGCCACGGACGCGTTCGTCGTATCCGCGCGCGAAATCGCCCACGCCGGGGCGCTCGATCTTGATGACGCGAGCGCCGAGATCGGCGAGCTGGCGCGTGCAGAACGGGCCGGAGATCGCATGCTCCAGGGCGATGACGGTGATGCCCTGCAAGGGATTGAAGGGGGGATTAACGGGGGGACGCACGCAATCTCCTGTCAAAACGAGTGTGACAAACCGACGGGATCCGAACAGCACAAAAATGAGTCATGCGAGTGCGGCGGTGGCTTCCATGCAAAGCCAGCCTTCGTGATCCTTGGCCCAGAGTTTTACGGTTTTGTTGCCGGATTCGAGGCGGCCGTGCACGGAAAACGGATGCGTGTCGAAAATGGGGCGCACGGCGCGAAACGAAAAGTTTGTGACGCGCGCGTCTGGAAGATTGCGGCGCAACAAATCGGCCAACGCCGTGGCGATCAAGGGGCCGTGCACGACGAGGCCGGAATAGCCTTCCACGTCGGTGCAGTAACGCAAATCGTAATGAATGCGATGCGGATTGAAGGTAAGCGCGGAGTAGCGGAAAAGCATTACTGCATCGGCGCGAATCTCGCGCGACCACGGCGCGTCGGCCGGCGCGGGCTGGGGCTGCGCGGCACCTTCGCCTGGACGCGAATGTTCTCGATAGACGATGTCATGCTCTTCTACTAGAGCTAATCCTTCGCGCGTGCTGATCTCGTGGCGCACCAGGACGAACACCAATGGGCCGTTACGGCCCATTTTGTGAGTTACATCGGCAACGAGCGAAACGCGAGAAATGGCATCACCTGCACGCAGCGGCTTGTGAAATTGCTGGCGGCCGCCGGCGAACATGCGGCGCGGAAGCGGCACGGGAGGGATAAATCCGCCGCGCTTGGGATGGCCGTCGGCGCCAAGTTCCGATTCGCGATGAAGCGGCAGGAAGTAAAGCCAGTGCCAGAGGGGCGGAAGCGGGTCGCCGTCACGAGGAAAGGGATCGTCGCGATCTAGAGTGGCGGAAAGCGCGGCCATGGGCGCGAGCGTGATGCGATCCTCACGAGTTTCGGACTTGCCGATCCATTCGCGAAGGTGATCGATATTCACGCTGGTGGTAGCCATTTTTCTCCTCGGCAGTAGCTTGCCAGGGGTTTCGTGGTTAGTGCGGCCAAGCAGGCGCAGGCAGCTCCGCGACCGCGGCGCCGTCCTTGCGCGGGTCGGACGCTCCATAGTTTACGCCCGCTGCGTAATCGCGCATCACCGCCTGGCCGCCGCCGAAAGTGTCAGAATATCCATGATGCAAGTCGATCTCATGGCCTTTGGCTTTGAGCTCGGCGATCACATTCGGCGCGACACGGTCTTCCAAGCTCACGTCGCATCCCGCAAAACTGAGTTTCGTGAAGCGTGCCGTTTCGAGTGCCGCCTGGATATTTTGCTTGAAATCGACGACGTGTGAAACAAATTGAGCGTGCGCCTGGGCCTGATTCCATCCGCCCATAATGCCGAAGGCAATGCGCACCTGATCTTTCTGCATCATGGCAGGAATAATGGTGTGCAAGGGACGCTTGCGTCCGGCGATGACGTTTGGTGAAGCGGGATCGAAGCTGAAGAGAGCGCCGCGATCATGCAGAACAAAACCTGTACCGTCAGCCACCAAGCCGGAGCCAAATTCGGCATAATTCGATTCTATGAGGGAAACCATGTTGCCCTCGCGATCGACCACGCTGAGATAGGTAGTGTCACCAGCGTCCGGCATGGGCTTGCCGGGAGAAACGTCGCAATGGGCGTGATTAGGGTCGATAAGTTTCGCGCGTTCGGCGGCGTATTGCTTGGAAAGCATGCCAGCGACAGGCATTTTTGCCGTGCGCGGGTCGGCGATGTAGCGGGCTACGTCGGCATAGGCAAGTTTTTTGGCTTCGATCTGCAGATGCAGAGCCCGGGCCGAATTCAATCCGAATTGGCCAAGATCGAAGCGCTCCATGATGTTCAGCATCTCGAGCGCGCCGATGCCCTGCACGTTGGGAGGCAATTCGTAAACGGTCCAGCCACGGTAGGTGGTGGAGATTGGCTCGACCCACTCGGCCGAGTAATCGGCGAAATCTTTCGCGGTGAACACTCCGCCTTCTCTTTGCGAAAGAGCGAGCAGTCGTTCGGTAATTTTGCCACGGTAAAAGGCGTCGCTCCCGTGTTGGGCGATTTCGCGCAGGGACCAGGCCAGGTCAGGATTGCGGAGAACTTCGCCGACATGAGCGGCGCGTCCCTGGACGAGATAAGTGTGCGCGCAATTTTTGTCAGCGCGCAAAAGATCGATGTCGGCTTCAAAGTGCGCGGCGATCCACTCGGTTACTGGGTAACCGTTCTGGGCAATTTCAATGGCCGGAGCGAGAACTTCGTCCATTTTCTTCTTGCCGAAGCGATCGAGCAGCTTCTGCCAACCGTCGACGGCGCCGGGAACCGTGGCGGACTCGATGCCGCGCTGCGGAGTATCGTGAAAACCCTTCTGCTTGAGGCGGTCTAACGATTGCGCAGCGGGAGTCCAGCCGCTGGCGTTGATGCCATAGAGCTTTTTTGTTTTTGCGTCGTAGACAATTGCGAAAAGATCGCCACCGATGCCGTCCCACATGGGCGCGACGACGGTCATCACCGCGTGCGTAGCGATAGCGGCGTCGATGGCGTCGCCGCCGCGGGCGAGAATCTGAGCGCCGGCTTGCGAAGCCAGCGGTGACTCGGAGGCGACAATTCCGGATTGCGAGATCACCATGGAACGCCCCTGATCCCGCTCAATGGGTCGCGCGGAGACCCTTGAAAGATTCGGGGCAGTGACAGCCGCCATGAACAAAATCATGGCTGCGCTGCATATTTTTCGAGAAATCAATGGAGGACCTCACAGCGCTGCACGAAACGCAATCGCGCACGCGAAAGATGTAAACCGGTTTCATATCATCGCATCAACAGACTGTAAATAAATATATAGGCACTGGAAATTTATGTCTTGAAACTTCCGATGTTGGTGCACGAACGCATCCGCAAGGATTGACCGCAGCAAGATAGTTGTGCGAGTCTCGAAAATCCTATGAACAACTCACAATCAACCGAAAAGCGGATGGCGCCGCTGAAGGATATTACCGTTCTGGATTTGACCGTGGCACTGGCCGGACCGGTGGCAACGTTGCTGCTAGGAGGGCTGGGCGCGCGCGTGATCAAGATCGAGAACACGGTGGACGGCGACCCGTGCCGGAATAATCCTCCTTATATCGGCGCCGATGGCGTTTCGCTGTCGCGCAAACGGCCCGATGACATTTCGCTCTCCGCGGTAAACCGGCTACGGAACAAATTGGGAGTGACGTTGAACCTGAAGCATGAAATGGCGCGCGAGGTTTTCGCGGACCTGGTGCGCGAGGCCGACATGCTGGTGCAGAATTTCAGCCCAGGTGTACTCGATCGCCTGGGAATCGGCTACGAGGCGGTGCGGAAAATCAATCCGCGAATCGTTTACTGCTCAATCAGCGGTTTTGGTAGCGGCTTCGGAAGCGATGCGGGCGTGGGGCCGACGAAGGCGCTGGACACGGCTATCCAGGCGCTCAGCGGGATCATGAACGTGTCCGGCGAAGAAGGCGAGCCGCCAGTGAGAATGGGGTTGCCGATTGCGGACCTGAGCGTTGCGCTATTCGCCGTGATTGGCGTGCTCGCGGCGCTGCATCAAGCGCGAAATACCGGCGTAGGCCAGCACGTGGATGTCTCCATGCTGGGATCGCTCACATCGCTGGTGGCAGCAGAACCGTGGGACGCTATGGAGACGTGCGGCGCGTCAGTGCGAACGGGACAATCGTTTCAGCGGCTGGCGCCGTTTGGCGTGTTTCCGAGCAAAGATGGGTACGTGGCGATTTGCGCGTACACGGACGCGTTTGCTCACGCGCTTTTTCGAATCATGCAGCGCGAGGATTTGATCCGCGATCAGCGGTTTGCTACACGCGACCAGCGCGTGGCGAATTTTCGCAAGTTGGACGCGATCATCGGCGAGTGGACTTCGTCCTTACCCACACATGAAATCATGGAGAAGCTGCACGCCGCGGATATTCCAGCAGCGGAAGTCCGTGATGCGAAAACCGCGATGCACGATCCTCGTACGGTGGCGAGGCACGACACGATGCCGCTGGTGCATCCAAAATATCCGACCGCAGATCCGCCCGTCGGCATGGGCATGCCTATAAAATTCTCCGAGGCACGCGCCGAATTCGATCAGCCTCCCCCGGAACTAGGGCAGCACAATGAAACAGTTTATGGCGACATCCTCGGCTACGACCCCGGGCGCATCGCAGAACTCCGCGAAAAGCGAGTCATTTAAATCTTCGTTGGCGGAACAAACCAACCTGGCCCTGCCAAACCTTCAGATAGATGACTTTCACTGCTCATAGACCAGCCGGCTGAAGGCTACAGGGTTTTCCTGAGAATTCTCGGGCGACATTGGGTGCACCTTAGAGTAAGGGTCTTGGCATCTGATGTGTAGAGGAGTTAATCCAAATGCTCAAGCTCACACGCTCGGCCATCGTTTGCCTGTTTCTCAGTGTAGTCTCCGCTGGCGCGCTTTCAGCGAAGGCGGCAGATCAAACCACGCCAAAAGTTCCAGTTACAACGACAGTGACCGTTCTGGGGCCGAAATTCACGGCGCCTCCACCGCTAACCCGGCAGGACATCAACGCGTTTTCGGGGAAGACGAAACTGGATGTGCTCAATTGGGTGCCCGCTCAAGGTAGCAAAGCGCCGCTGCAATTGGCCATCATCATCGACAATTCTGCCAGCCAAGTGAATGTAGCTACCCAACTTGGTCAAATAGCCGACTTCGTGAGACAGCAGTCAAGGAGCACGGCGGTCGGTGTGTTCTACGCGCAGAATGGCACTGTGCAGGTAGCGTCGAATTTCACCACCGACCACGAAGCCGCGGCTAAAACGCTGCGCATGCCACTCGGCCTACGCGCAGGGGAATCCCCCAGCGTGTACCTTTCCCTGAGTGACCTGATCAAAAACAAATGGCTAGTTACCGGCGCTCGGCGGGAGGTATTGCTGATCGCAAGCGGTGTCGACCAACTGGACCGGGGCCCCGAAAGCCCGTACGTGGACGCCGCCATTGAAGACTCACAGAAGGCCGGCGTAGTAGTTCATGCCATTTACGTAGACGGGGTTCGGTTCGGCGAGACGCTACGCGGCCAGTTCGCGCAGGACAACCTGGTCAACCTTACTCAGCAATCGGGCGGATATGATTTGTATGAAGGAATTACCACGCCTGTTTCATTCGCTCCGTTTCTGAACCAGCTCAACATGGTGCTGCATAACCAATACCTGCTGACGGTTGGAATGCCCGGCACAGATAAAAAGAAAGGGGACCTCAAGCCGCTTGACCTAAAGCTTGAGCAACGCAACATCGAATTGAAGTATCCAAAACAGATCCTGGTCCCGGGACCGAGGTAAGACTCACAAAAATAGCGGAACGTGGCCGGGCATAGTGTTGCGAGCGAATCGTTTCCTTTCGAAGTCTGTGCCCGGCTTCTTCTCGTCTCCGTAAGAAACAAGTTATTTCCTGTTAATGCGCCGGCCGAAATGCACAAGAATAGGCCCCGGGGAACCCTGCTCTTTAACCATAGAATATATTGATATAATATTAACAATAGAAACGGCGAGTATCGCAACATGCACGCCCTCGCCCTTGTGGGCACGAGCGTTCCATCAACTGGTAGTGCAACCTACGGTGTGATTCGCCCGGGCGGCAGACCAGCGAGTTCCAATACACAGCGTTTGAACTATTTTATATACCGCGATAGTATACATCTCCGCCATTCGGCGAAACCTCTTGGGAAGGACCCCCCATGACTATCGCGGCCCCCATTTCTTTTGCAGGTTCTCAACTTACTGAAACCCGTCACGTTTGCGCATTCTTCAATAGCGACGAGGAAGAATATCGCGTACTCCTTCCCTTTATCACCGGTGGATTCAAGTCCGGCCACAAGGCCATTCATGTCGTCAACCCGGATCAACGGAGCGAGCATTTGCAGCGGCTGGTTGCGGCTGGAATCGATCCGGCCGAAGCCGAACGCAATGGCCAATTGGAGCTTCGAACCAACACCGACACTTACCTGCGCGATGGCCGGTTTGACAAGGATCGAATGCTACAAGCATTCGAAAAAATCGCCAGCGGCAATGCCTCTGGAGGATTTCCTCTGAGCCGTATCGTTTGTCGAATGGACTGGGCGGCGGAAGGGAAGTCCTACGTGAACGATCTCGTTGAATTCGAATCGCGGGTCAATGATGTGTGGGACCATCATGACGACGCAGTGATTTGTACCTACCATCTTGGGAAATTCGGTGGCGACACCGTGATTGACCTCATGCGAACGCATCCTATGATCATTATTGGCGGAATTCTTCAACGAAACCCATTCTTCGTTCCTCCGGGCCAATTCCTTCGGGAGTTCCACGAACGGCGGGCTGGACGGAGCACATCAGCCTCAGCGGGAAGTTAGCATGCCGGTCCAACCCGAAAGTACCGCCGAAGAAATCAAGCGTCTTCGGCGCTGCATCAATGATTTAGTCAGCGTGCTTGCCCTGCCTGCCACATGGACTGGCGGCGCACCCTCACGGATTGTCGGCAATTCGCTCGAGGCTCTGGTCAGTATGTTGAGCCTCGATTTCGTCTATGCGCGGGTAAGAGAGCCGGCTGGCACAGCCTTTACCGAAATGGTGCAAGTTAGTCCAGGTTGGGGTCTGAAGCCTCGGCCGGAAGAGATTGGCGAGAAACTCCAACCATGGCTGGAAAATGATCCTGAAAAACCGCCAGTAGTGGTAAGCAATCTTTTCGGAAAAGGCGCGACTACGCTCGTGCCTTTGCATCTGGGTGCTGCACGCCGAAATTGGTTTCTTCGTGGCAGGCTCTCAGAGAGCCGATTTCCCCCAACAAGCCGAGAGACTCGTTTTGAACATAGCGGCGAACCAGGCTGCTATCGGGCTGCAGGGATCGAGCCTCCTGAGTACGCAAAGGCGGGTCGCGAGCGAGCTTGATCAGCGGGTCGCGCAACGAACCGCGGAACTTGCCGCCATGAACGAAGAGCTGAGGAAGGAAATTTCCGAACGCAAATCAATGGAAGAAAGGCTTCGCCGGGAAGAAACGGAACTGAAGCGCAGTGAAGCCCATAAGGCAGCGATCTTGGACTCTTCACTTGACTGTATTGTGGCCATGGACCACGAAGGCTGCATTACGGAATTCAACCCGGCGGCTGAACGAACCTTCGGCTACGCGCGGGAGAGCGTCCTGGGAAAGCATCTGGCCGACGTCCTCGTCCCACCTTCGCTCCGTGAGAAACACCGCGATGGATTTGCCCGCCACCTGGCCACAGGCGAGTCACGGGTGCTCGGCCGGCGCATCGAGATGAGCGCGCTATGTGCCGGCGGAAGAGAAATCCCCGTCGAAATAGCGATCACCCGCATCCAGCAGGATGGACCTCCTTCCTTCACGGGCTATCTGCGCGACATTACCGAGCGCAAGCGAAACGAAGATGCCTTGCTTGAGGCCCACGCGGAACTCGCACGCAGCGAGGAGCGGTGGCGGTCGATGTTTGAGAACTCGGCAATCGGCGTTGCTTTGACCGATCTGGACGGTCGCTTTATCGCGGCGAACCCCGTGTTCCAGAAGATGGTGGGATACACGGAAGAGGAACTCAAACAACTTAGTTTTATCGACATTACCGTTGAAGAGGACCGCGAACCTCAACTGGGCGCTCGTCCAGGAGCTTTTGGAAGGAAAGCGCCGGCAATTTCAGATCGAGAAGCAATACCGGCGGAAAAATGGCGGCACGGTATGGGTGCGTAACAGCGTTTCCGTCGTGCCGGGCACGGAGCGAGTGGCCGCGATCTTCTAATGGCTCTTTCCGAAGATGTCACCGAGCGCCGGCTAGCCGAGGAAGCTCTCAACGAGACGCGATCGGAGCTTGCCCATATGGCGCGGGTTACAACGCTCAGTACGTTGACGGCATCGATTGCGCATGAGGTCAATCAGCCGCTGTCCGGCATTGTCACCAATGCAAGCACCTGCCTCCGGATGCTGGATGCCAATCCTCCGAATGTGGAAGGTGCGCGCGAAACCGCGAGGAGGACCATTCGCGACGGCAATCGTGCGTCGGAAGTGATCGCACGGCTGCGCGCGCTTTTCAGCAAAAAGAACGCCGCATTCGAAATGTTCGACTTGAACGAGGCAGTCAAGGAAGTGGTTGCGCTATCCGTGAGTGACCTCCAGCGAAATAGGGTCATTCTGCAGTCGGAACTTGCCGCCGATTTGCCATCCGTATTAGGGGATCGAACTCAGATTCAGCAAGTCATTCTCAATCTGCTGCGGAATGGCTCAGATGCCATGAGTGCAGTTGATGATCGTCCGAGGGAATTGCTCGATCAAGACAGAACGCGACGATGGCGCTGACGTGTGCCTCAGCGTCAAAGATTCGGGAATGGGTATAGCCCCCGAAATTGAGAAGAAGCTCTTCGAAGCCTTCTATACGACGAAGGGCGACGGCATGGGAATCGGGCTTTCCGTCAGCCGGTCCATACTTGAGCGGCATCAGGGCCGCCTCTGGGCCATCGCGGAACGACGGCCCCGGCGCAACGTTCTTGTTTTCTCTTCCGTGTACTACCAATACTTAAGTCTAATAGACGTTTCCTGTATTTGCCTCCATTGTGAAGTTACTAAGGGCAAGCAGGAGCAACAACCCATCGGACATCCCCTCGTAATCGTCATTGATGATGATGAATCCGTTCGCGAGTCGCTGCCGGACTTGTTGAAGGAATTCGGTTTTAAAGTCCTCGCTTTTTCTTCCGCCGATGAATTCCTCGCTTCCGATAGCGTTGACCGGGCCAAGTGTTTGGTGCTCGATATCGCCATGCCTGGTATGAGCGGTCTTGATTTGCAAAAAGAGCTCAAGACTCGCGGGAACAAGACTCCGATCATCTTCATTACTGCCCGAAAAGATGAGTCCATCCGCCTGCGGGTTCTCCAACAGGGAGCCGTGGACATTCTTTCCAAGCCATTCAGCGACATCGCGCTGCGCGACGCGCTGAGCAAGGCAATGGGAGCGAGCTGACGATCCGATCGCTCCTTCTTGGAGGTATACTATGGCGCGATCCGAAGCTATCGAACACGAAATGGGACCTTCCACCGCACCCTCCGCGAAGTCCATCGTATTCGTCGTCGATGATGACATTTCCGTCCGAGAATCGCTCGAACTGCTGATTCACACCGCAGGCTGGCACCCGGAACTGTTTCCTTCGGCCCAGGCATTCCTCGACCATCCGCCCGCTTCTATCCCGCACTGTCTCGTGCTGGACATCTCTCTCCCAGGGCTAAACGGGCTCGATCTACAAAAGCGTGTCATCGCGGAACGGCCTGAAATGCCGATCATTTTCATTACCGGGCACGGCGACGTCCCGAAAACAGTGCAAGCGATGAAAGCGGGCGCCGTCGAATTCCTGACAAAGCCCTTCGCTGATGACGTGCTGTTGGAGGCGGTCCGCCACGCACTCGAACGGAGCCGGACTTCTCTCGCCCATGCGGCGGAGTTCCAGGGATTAAGAGAGCGTTATGCTTCCCTCACGCTTCGCGAACAGCAGGTTATGAAGCTGGTTGTTGCCGGGCTTTTGAACAAACAGGTGGGTGGAGAGCTTGGCATCAGCGAGATTACAGTGAAGGCACACCGCGGAAAGATGATGCAGAAAATGAAGGCTGATTCTCTGGCGGACCTGGTCAAGATGGCTGGCAAGCTCCGCATAGATCCTCCTGCGAAAGCATAGCCGCGAGGGCCATCGGGCAATTTATTCTTCCTTACTCTTATCTCATCAGTAGCGGTGGATCCCGTTGGCACAAAGCTGCACCCCAGAGTAACCGCTCGGCAGCTGTTTATTCATTTTGGTGCTTGTCCACTGGTCTCCTGCGCTCGGCATCGGATCACACCAAGGTATCCGATACTTTCGTCCAATTGTGCCGCGCCCTCGCATTTGATTTGATCGCACTCACTCCCGCCATGGTGGTTAGCGGGGAGATCGAGAAGAGAGCAGATGAAGATCTTGATGGTTTTAACGTCGCACGGGCGGTGAGTTTGCTGGCCGAGCGCGAAAGGCCCGATCCGGCTGCGGGGCGGGTGCGTATGAAAGTTGACCTGGAATTCGATATCCAGAGCTGGGGAGAACAGGAGGAAAGCCGTGACCGTCGGTAGCGCACCAGCAGTATATGCGGACCTCGCCGTATCAATGAAGAAGGGAAGCTCAAATTCCCTGCGTCACATTGACCGGGAAAATTCAAACCGGAAGCTGAATATACGTTTGGAAGCGCAGAGGAGAGAGCGCAATCGAATTGCGCGTGAGCTTCATGATACTTGCTTTCAGAGCTTCGCCAGCGCGCTTTTCCTGTTGGACAACGCGACGGAGCATATGCGTCCAGACTCGCCCGCCAAGCCGTCGGTTAATCGAGCGGTGCGTATCCTACGCGAAGCTCTCGAGGAGGGGCGCGCTACCTTACAAGGCTTGCGCTCATCGGCGCCAGCCCCCACAAGTCTCGAATATGCGTTGGCGGCGCTACGCGACGAGTATGTTCTGGATTCTAATGTCGGACTCAGGATCTTCGTCGTCGGTCAGCCGAGGGAACTCCAACCCGCGATCCAAAAGCAGATTTACCTGATAGGGCGCGAGGCGATCATCAATGCTTTGCGTCATTCACAAGCCACGAAAGTCGAGACTGAAATCCAGTACTTGCGGCGCCATATACGTCTGGGCATCCGTGACAATGGTTGTGGGATCGACCCCAAAATCCTCAGAGCGGGTCGCGGTTTACACTGGGGTCTACTTGGGATGAGGGAACGCGCTGAAACTCTTGGTGCGAACCTCCGAATTTGGAGCAAGCCTGGTATGGGCACCGAGGTCGAAATTTCGGTCCGCGCATGGCCAGTACGCGAGCGACGAAGACCCGCAGGTTCGGACGCATGAGGGCGATGGCGAACGCAAAACACCTGGGAGGTGCTACCGATGATTGACTCTTCTGACCTGCGGATGGTGAGAATTCCCCTCAATCACGGAGCCGGCCGGATGCCCGCACTCGGCTTTGGCACCTTAATTCCCGAGTCGGCCGTGACGATAACTGCGACGAGAAGCGCACTGGAAGCGGGATTTCGACACTTCGATTGTGCGGAACGATACGGGAATGAGCGCGAGGTAGGCGAAGCGTTGCAGTCAGGAGTCGCTGCCGGCGGGATCGCGCGCGGAGACATTTTTATTACTACAAAGCTGTGGAATTCCAATCACCGGCCCGAGCGCGTGGAACCGGCGTTCGAAGCGAGTCTGGACAGACTCAGGCTCAAGTATCTTGATCTGTATCTCATTCACACCCCATTTGCGTTTCAACCCGGCGACAATCAGGATCCGCGGGATCAAAACGGCAACGTCCTTTACGACCACGACGTGACTTTGCTCGACACATGGAAAGCGATGGAAATGCTCGTGGATCATGGAAAGTGCCGGGCCATCGGACTTTCGGACATCACTTTGAACGAACTGAAGTCCATCTATGAATCAGCGAGAATCAAGCCAGCCGCGGTCCAAGTAGAAGCGCATCCGTATCTGCCGGAAACGGAGCTATTGGAATTTTGCAAGGAGAAGGGCGTCGTGTTTTTGGCTTTTGCACCATTAGGCCACGGGATGAGGCCGGGGCCGCTCGAAGATCCCGTGATTTTGGCTATCGCCGCACGAGTGGGAAAGACGCCGGCACAGGTGCTGCTGGCTTGGGCGGTGCAGCGCGGCACGGCTGTGCTTACCACGCCCAGAACTGCCGCCCGCGCGAGGGAGAATTTCGACATCTCTGCTCTTCCGGAAGACGCGCTGGACGAGATCAATCGAATTCCGACTCGACGGAGACTGAATGAAGTGGTGAAAACCGGCATTCCGGGTTTCATCCCACAAGAGAAAGCCACATAAAAGCGAAACCGCAACTAGAAGGAAGCCAATTTTCTTCACTTCGCTCGCGCGAGCGCGCCGTAGTCTTCAACGCAAGATCGGCCAGTTTGCTGGCCGAGTTTGCACAGATTCGACGCGGATGGTGCCCATCATCCCGCCGTCTTTGTGCTCGAGCAAATGGCAGTAATCGGGAATTGGCTTAGTTGACGTAAACGGAATGTGAGACAGGTCGCGTTCTTAAGGGGTGGAAGAAAAGCCAATACTCAGTCGATTGCCGGCAGGTGTGCGTTCGTAGTCGAGACTTGTGGAAAAACTTCGCAGCAGGCGAAGGCCCAAGCCTCCTATGCGCGTACCGTCGAGCGTGTCCTCGACGGGAATTTCTTCCGCGGCGAGCGGGTCGAAAGGAGGCGCTTCGTCGTCTATGACCAATAAAGAGGAGTTTTCCTGAACAGCTTTGTAGCGGATGAGGATGGGCCGATCGGGCGTGTTCGCGTATCCGTGCCGGACAATGTTTGAGAGGACTTCTTCCAGGCAAAGGTTCATGGCGTACTGGGTCCTGGCGGGAATGGCATACTCCGCTGCCAGATATTCAATCCAGCCAGGCACCAAGGCCAAATCCGCCATTTGGCCCCGCAGTGTGAGCCGTTCTTCGCTCGCGCCCTTTACGCTATCCGCGGTCATCCAGATCATCTGCCGGTCCGGCGAATTTTGCCGCTTCTCCATAATGTTACTGCAGCGAGGCTATGGCAGTCTGAAAGTCGTGATGGATGGGGACCAGCGCGTTGACGCCGCTCATGGTCAGGACCTTTTCGACTTCCTGATCAGGCCCGAAAACGGCAATCTTTCCGCCTCTGCCTCGGACCGCGCGAGCCGCGCTCACAATGGTGCGCAGGCCCATGGAACCCAGGAATGAAACCTTCTGCATATCGATCAGCACAAGCTTCTTGCTGCCGGCAATTACGTTCATTTTCAGGTCGACGGCTTCAGCACCGGCGATATCAAAGCGGCCATTGAAAACGACTTTAGTCACTTCGCCCGGAAGCTCTTCGATGCCCATTTCCATATGAGTTCTCCACTTGAGTTAAGTGTTATAGCCAAGACCCCAACGATCCAGGCTAGCAAACTCAACTGTCTTTCGAGGAGCGTGATGATAGCGCCAACCATGTTACAGAAGTATTACAGGGCGGGAATTTGGTCTCGAATTCCGAAACGTGACAGGCCGAATGTTACAGTTCCGTGAAAATCGCTTTACCGGCTCATGATCGTGTTGAATCTCCCAAAGTCACCTATATAATTCCGTCCGCTTCGTGGAAGACTCTTCCTCAATTCACGAGCTGTCCTGCCCAACCTGAAGAGGCAGATGAATGTCTGCTGACGGACCACAGACGCCCGTAGAGCAGTGCTTTTTTTTGCGTCTGTTCTTAACCGCCGAGTCAACTATTGATAGGAAGTAAAGATGAGAGCAAAACCGCATTTTCGTTTCACCGTGATAGTGATACTCGCCGCCATCACCATCGCCGGACTGGCTCTTGCCAAGCCATGGCCGCAGGGCAGCGCCCCGCAAACTGTTCACGTAGGCGGCAATATTAAGCCTCCCGTGAAGATAAAAGACGTTAAGCCGGAATATCCTCCGGTGGCGCTGAGGGAGCGCATGCAGGGTGTGATCATTCTGGAAGTCACCATTGGAACAGACGGCAAGGTGAAAGACATAAAGGTGATCCGGTCATTGCCACTACTGGCCGATGCCGCCGTGGCTGCAGTGCGCGGGTGGGAATACCGCCCGACGATGGTGGATGGGAAAGCTGTGCAAGTGATTACAACCATTCCTGTCAATTTTGCTTTGCAGTAGACGACGTGAGACGGCCGACGTTGAGTTTTCGCAACGATGTCGAGTCCCTGGTGCCGCTGCGAGAGCCGAAGCAGAACCAGTAAAGAGCACGCGCCGTTCATGGAGATGCGGAAATGCTGAATAAACTAACCATCAGAACACGCCTGATCATACTAATTGGGCTAACCAGCATCGTGAGCCTTGCGGTAGGCGTGGTTGGGTTGATCCAGTCGTCGAACGGGGAGCGCGCGTTCGAAAATATATACGACGACCGGGTGGTTTCGTCGGGATATTTGAAAGATATAGAACTGGCCTACACGGTTCAGATCACGAGCGTCGCGAACAAGTTTGCCGATGGAGTGCTGAATTCGCAGGACGCAGTGGCCGCAGTGCATACCGCAACCGGGAATATAGCGAGCACTTGGCCGCGCTTCCTGGCGCTGCAGAAGGATGAAGGTGACAAAGCACTGGCAAGCGCGGCTGACGCGGTGATGAAATCGGCGGATGGCGAGGTGGCTACCTTGACCGGATTATTGCAGCGTGGCGATCGTGCGGCTGTGCGTAAGTTCATTATTAGCGATTGGTATGCGGCAACCGACCCGTTGATTGACCAGCTCGGACAGCTCTACGACGCGGTTCAGGGCGAAGGCAGAAACGATTTCGAGGATCTCACCGCCGGCTATGCGCGGGGACGCAAGATCCAGCTTTCCATTATCATTATCGGTTTGGCCGGATCCTTATTCATCGGCTGGACCGTTCTGAAGGCAATCACATCTTCGTTGCGCAGCGTGCGCAATCAGCTCCATGAACTTGCGGCAGGAGAAGGAGATTTGACGAAACGGCTGGTGACCAGCGAAGACGAAGTGGGGCAGATCGCCACGGAAGTCAACGAGCTGATGGAGAAGCTGCTCATTCTTGTGAAGCGCGTGCAGGAATCGGGTATTCAGGTGACGTCGTCGGCGACCCAGCTCAGCGCATCCTCGAAAGAGCTGGAGACAACGTTGACCGAGCAGGTCGCCTCCACGAACGAGGTTGTTTCTTCGGCGAAGGAAATCGCGGCGACAACCCAGGCGCTGGTGGGAACCATGGCTACGGTGTCGATGCTGTCACAAGAGGCGGCCACAGCCGCAGGATCAGGGCAGACCGGTCTCAAGAGAATGGAATCGACCATGGGGAAAATGGCCACGGCGTCCACCGCAATTGCCCAGAAGCTTGCGGACATCAATACCAAGGTGGCGAACATCACGAGCGTGGTCACGACCATCAACAAAGTTGCTGATCAAACGAATCTGCTTTCCTTGAACGCCGCGATTGAGGCGGCAAAGGCGGGAGAATTCGGACAAGGCTTCGCGGTGGTGGCGCGGGAGATCCGGCGCCTGGCTGACCAGACGGCGGTGGCGACGTTGGACATCGAGCAGATGGTCAAGGAAATGCAGTCATCGGTTTCCTCCGGTGTGATGGGAATGGAAAAGTTTGCGCAAGAGGTGCAAGGCGCGGTGCGCGAGGTGAATGAAATCAGCGCGCAGATTGCCCGCATCATCGAACAGGTTCAGGGCCTCGGGCCGCGGTTTGAATCCGTGAACGAGGGTATGGAATCGCAATCGGTGGGGGCGCGCCAGATCACAGAGTCAATGATTCAACTCAGCGAGGCCACCAGAAACACTGCGGACTCGCAGCGCGAATCGATGCAAGCGATTCAGCTTCTTGACCAGGCGGCGCGCGTGCTACATCGCGAAGTGTCGCGGTTCAACGTTAATCCATCGAATAACGGGACGTCCGAATCGCACGAGGCTGTCCGCGAATTGGCTTCGGTAGGGTAGTGCCGACCGAAATGTTGGCCCTGACCTTTGAAATCGCCGGCCAGCGGTACGGCCTTAACGTTACCCAGATTGTGGAAGTCCTGCCGGTACTTCCCCTGCGCCAGCTTCCGCACGTACCGGAATATATTGCAGGTGTATTTCGCTACCGGGGCAGCATGGTTCCGGTTATCGACCTGAGCCAGCTTATAGCGGGAAAACGCGCAGCACCGCTACTGAGTACAAGGATTGTGATCGTCCGGCATCCAGGTCCATCTAGCGCCGGCCGGAGCCTTGGCCTGCTGGCGGAGCGGGCGACCAACCTCGATGAGGCGGCCGCGGAACCGATATCGACGGGATTTCGCGCGCCGCAAGCGTCGTTCCTGGGGGGCATCAGCGGCGCCGGCACAATGATTCAGTATGTGAATGTCGAGAACTTGTTGCCGGACGAGCTGCGAGAGCGTTTGTTCGCCGAGGAATAGGAACATGGCGCTTACCGATATCGAGGAACTTCTTGCGACTCGGCTCGGGTTCGACATCGAGACGGTGGGCCCAAGAGCGGTGGCAACCATGGTGACACGAGCCATGGAACAAGCCGGCTTCACCGAACCCGGGACGTACGGTTGGGTGCTGCGGCGCGATCCGGAAGTTTGGGACCACTTCGTGAGTCACTTCGTTATTCCTGAGACCTGGTTCTTCAGAGATGTTGTTCCGTTCAAGCTAGCTGCCGATATCGTTCGTTCCCACATTCAGGCAACTTCGGGCAGAGCGCTTCGCATTCTGAGTTGTCCCTGCTCCACCGGAGAAGAACCCTACTCGCTGGCTCTGACGATGTTGCACGCGGGCGCCCCGGCTGGGTCATTCTCGATTGATGCTGTCGACGTGAGTCGCCGCGCCCTGGAATTCGCCGAGCGCGCGGTCTACCATGCTCGCTCGTTTCGGGGCGAGTCTCCGCTGGACCATGAGCCTTACTTCGAATGTGACGATAGCGACGGACTGCTTCGCTTGCATGACGCGGCCAAGGCGTTTGTGCGGTTTCGACAGGGAAATATTATCGAGCCGGATTTTCTCAGCGAGGAAGCGCCGTACGATGTGGTTTTTTGTCGCAATCTTCTGATCTATCTCCATTCAGAGGCAAGACTACAAGCGATGAGCGCGTTGCGTCGGCTGATCATGGACGACGGCATACTTGTGGTGGGCCATGCCGAGGCGGCTTTTGCGCGCGAGCAAGGATTCAGGCCCATCGGGCCGAGTGGCGCCTTTGCGTTCAGCAAGTCAGCGCCGAGATTCGCTATGGATGCCTCAGTGAGCGAGAAGTTGCCCTCGCCTGTTGCGATTCCCTTCGCTGCTCCATTCAATTCGTCTTCGTTTTTTGGCGACGTTCCTGAGTGGGTGGAACCGATCCCGGAAGTCAGCGCGGTATCGGCGGTAACGGGGGAACCGGCCGACTCTCTTTTGGCCAAGGCTACGCGCTTGGGCGATGCGGGACAGCTGCACGAGGCTCTTCAATTGTGCACCGAATATTTGCAGCAAGTTCCCAATTCCGTTGAGGGCTACTTTCTTCTCGGCGTGTTGCATGACGCGCTCGGCCATATCGACGTTGCCGCAAGGAACTTCCGGAAAGTCTTATATCTGGACCCAGGGCATCAGGAAGCACTTTTGTGTCTGGCGCTGAAGCAGGAAGCTCTAGGCGACAATTCAGGAGCTGCGTTGTTGCGCGCGCGGGCACAAAGACAAAGCGGTCACAATCCATGAGCGACGGATCCCTCATCATGCTCGGCGAAGAGTGCTGGACTCGCATCGGGGTGTGGGGCGACCGCACCTGCGCGGAACTGTCGCGCGTATCCCACTGCCGCAATTGCGAGGTCTATGCCGCGGGCGGGCGGAAGCTGCTGGATCGGCCAGTATTCGAAGACTACGCTGAATCCTGGACCGCGCTTCTAGAGCAGGAACGTGGGAGCGGCGACACTAAAACTGTTCCACATCTGGTATTCCGGATCGGCCAGGTGTGGTTCGCCTTTGCCGCGGCGAGCCTCCGGGAAATAACGCAACCGCGGATCATTCGGCGGGTTCCTCACCGGCCGGTTGAGAATTTGCTTGGCCTAGTGAATGTGCGCGGCGAGCTTCACCCCTGCGTGTCATTGCATTTGTTGTTTGGCGAACAAGCCTCGACAACTGCTGCGCGAACCGGGCGTTTCTTCGTGGCGCGCTGGAACTCAGGAGACTGGGTATTTCCGGTTGACCAGGTTGAGGGCATGCACGACATTGCCGAGCCGCAAATCGAACCTCTGCCCGCGACGCTGAAAAGCGTTGGCGCTGTATACACGAAAGGTCTGTTCCGTAGCGGCGACAAGAGTGTGGCGATCATCGACGACAGCCTGCTGTTTCCGGCGCTCGAACGGAGGCTGGCGTGAGCAACCTCGGCGCTTTCTCCATGTGGGAGCTGTTTCGCGGTGAGGTGGAATCGCAAATGCGCGTGCTCACCAGCGAATTGCTTGCGCTCGAGAACAGTGAATCGCCGAAGGAGCAACTGGCTTCGGCCATGCGCGCAGCCCACTCGATCAAGGGCGCGGCTCGAATCGTAAACCTCAATATCGCCGTCACCCTGGCGCATACCATGGAAGATTGTCTGGTGGCCGCGCAGGAAGGCGCGCTCACACTGAACCCGCAAGCCATCGACGTCTTGCTCCAGTCTGCGGATCTACTTGCCCAGGTTGCTACCGTTGAGGAATCGGCGGTACCGGAATGGATTGAACAGCAGGGAGCGGCTGTGGACGCACTGATAGCCCGCCTGACGGATGTGCGGAGCGGGAAGATCATCGAAACTCCAACTGCCGCGGCTGCTTCGGCCCCTGCGACCGTGGAGGAAACACCCGCACCCGTACAGCAAACCGAAACACCTTCCGCTCCAGCTACTGAAACTGGCGAATCCGCACAGGCCGCGGCATCCTCTGCGGCTCCGGCGACAAAGGCTCCCGCTCGAGCTTCGCGTCCGGGTGAGTCCTCGGACCGCGCCGTCAAAGTGGCCGCGCAAACTTTCAACCGGCTGATGGGGTTTGCAGGAGAGTCGCTGGTGCAAAGCCGTTGGTTCGAGCCCTTTTCCGAATCGATGCTCGGCCTGAAGCGCCGACACAATGAAATCGATAACTTGCTGCAGTCTCTCCAGCCGTTTCTCGAAGACGCTCCGGCTCAAGCGGCATCGACTCTGGCCGCCGCGAGACGAAAGCTGCAGGAGACGCGGGACGCGGTGGGGAAGCAGCAGGCCGAACTCGATGGATTCGGACTGCGCGCCGCCGGGCTTTCGAATCGTCTCTACCGGGAGGTGGTTGCGAGCCGGATGCGTCCGTTTGGAGATGGCGTGCATGGATTTCCCCGCATGGTCCGCGACGTCGCGCGACAGCTTGGCAAACAGGTGCAGCTCGAAATAATCGGCACAACCACGGAGGTGGACCGGGAAATTCTCGAGAGACTCGAAACGCCATTGAACCATGTGATCCGCAATAGCCTGGATCATGGCATCGAAGCGCCAGCCCAACGCGTGGCGGCAGGGAAGCCGCCTACGGGCACCATTCGAGTGGAAGCGCGCCACCGGGCCGGCCTTTTTGTTCTGACGATGTCCGACGATGGACGCGGCGTTGAAATCGAAGCCTTGAGAAAAAAGGTAAGTGACAAGGGATTGGCCACCCTTGAGATGGCAGCGCAATTTTCCGAAGCCGAGCTTTTGGAGTTTCTGTTTTTGCCGGGATTTTCGACTGCGGCCTCCGTGACGGATATCTCGGGCCGCGGAGTCGGACTAGACGCGGTGAAGGAAATGGGCAAAGCCGTCGGGGGTGTTGTGCGCATCGCGTCCCGCGCGGGCCAGGCATTCTCGATTCAGCTTGAATTGCCGCTAACCCTCTCCGTATTGCGCACTTTTGTCGCCGAGATTGGCGGAGAGCCTTTTGCCTTCCCTTTGACGCGGATCGCCAGCGTGATGAAAGTGAACCGCACGGACCTATCAAATCTGGAAGGTCAACAATACTTTTCATTTAATGGCGAGCGTGTTGGGGTGGTTTCCGGACTGGAAGTTCTGGAGATGCCCGGAACTCCAAACTGGGGTGAACAGATTTGCGTAGTTTTGCTGGGAGATCACACCAATCGTTACGGCCTAGCGGTCGACCGGTTTATCGGCGAGTACGAAATGGCGGTGCGGCCACTCGACGCGAGGCTGGGCAAAGTGGCGTCCATCAGCGCGGCGGCGTTGATGGACGACGGTTCCCCCATTCTGATCGTTGATGCGGAAGACTTGACGCGTTCCGTCGAGACGCTTTTGCATGGCGGCCGACTGCGCGGACTTGGGCAAAGCGGGACCGTTCAGGTCAGCCGCAAGCGGATTCTGGTGGTGGACGACTCGATTACCGTGCGCGAGGTACAGAGATCGCTGCTTCAGAATCGCGGCTACGAGGTGGAAGTGGCCGTGGATGGAATGGACGGCTGGAACGCGTTGCGCGCCAGTCAGTACGACCTGACCATCACAGACATTGACATGCCGCGCATGACGGGAATCGAGCTGGTTTCGAAGATAAAGGCCGATCCCAAGCTGACTTCGCTGCCGGTGATCATTGTTTCCTACAAAGATCGCGAGGAAGACCGTTTGAAAGGGCTCGAAGCAGGTGCGGATCGATACCTTACGAAAAGCAGCTTCCACGACGAGACGCTTCTTTCGGCGGTCGCGGAGTTGATTGGTGATTCCAATCGATGAGAATTGCCATCGTCAACGACGTGCAGATGGCTGTCGAAGCACTGCGCCGCGTGGTGACGAGCGTGCCGGAATATCAAATCGCCTGGATCGCCAAAGACGGCGAGGAGGCGGTACGGCTCTGCGCTGGCGATGTGCCAGACCTGATACTGATGGACCTGATGATGCCGCGGATGGATGGCGTCGAGGCATGCAAGGTCATCATGGGCGACTCACCGTGCGCGATTCTGGTGGTGACAGCGACGGTTGGTGGACATTCCTCAAAAGTATTCGAAGCGATGGGCTGGGGAGCACTCGATGCTGTAAATACCCCCGTTTTGGGCAACGCAAACGAACAAGCTTCCGGCTCCGAGTTGCTGGCGAAGATCGCCATTATCAGCAAGCTGATTGGGAAGTCCAAGCGCCGCCGCGCTGCCGTGCAGGTACACGAGACCGCCAACAAAGAACGCAAGGCCGGATTTCCGCTGATCGCCATTGGAGCGTCAACCGGCGGCCCGACGGCACTGTCTCAGGTTCTCGCTGGCCTGCCGCAGGGTATCGATGCGGCTATCACCATCGTTCAACATGTGGATGAAGTTTTCGCGCCCGGGCTTGCAGACTGGCTGGCGCGCGAATCTTCGCGGGAAGTGCGGGTGATTCGCCCAGGAGAGAGGCCGGACGCGTCGGTAGTGCATTTAGCGTCGACGAACGACCATCTGCTGCTTACGCCGGAGCTGACTTTCTCTTACACGAACGAACCGGCGGAATCTTTTTACCGCCCTTCGGTTGACGTATTTTTTGACTCTATCGTGAATTATTGGCCGGGGCCGGCCATTGGCGTACTTCTCACCGGGATGGGGGAAGACGGCGCCAAGGGTTTGCTGGCCATGCGCCAAGCCGGCTGGCACACGATCGCACAGGACCGGGCTAGCTGCATCGCGTACGGCATGCCGAAAGCCGCAGCTAAGCTCAACGCGGCTATCGAAATTCTGCCGCTCGACCAGATTGCCGCGGCCATTGCCCGCGCGTTGCCAAATATTCCATCGATCCGCCAAAGGAGTTGTGTATGACCAAGGCCGTTCAGGTTGGGGCGCTGCAGGTGCGCGCTGCGTTGCCAAGCCGGCGCATCCGCGTGCTTCTTGTAGACGATCAAATGATCATAGGCGAGGCCGTGCGCCGCATGCTGGCAGCGGAGGCGGACGTGGATTTGAGGTACTGCGGCGATCCAACGAAAGCGATTGAGGTGGCCGCTGAATTCGAGCCGACCGTTATTCTTCAGGACCTGGTGATGCCCGAGATCGACGGCTTGACCATGCTGCGCTTCTACCGAGCGAATCCTTCGACCAGGGACGTTCCGACCATCGTTCTTTCCACCAAGGAAGACCCAAAAGTGAAGGCGGAAGCTTTTACTCTCGGCGCGAACGACTATCTTGTGAAGCTGCCCGATCCCATTGAGTTGACGGCGCGTATTCGACATCACTCTCGTGGATATATCGCACTGATCGAACGTAACGAGGCCTATGCCGCGCTCAAGGAGAGCCAGGAGCGGCTAGCCGCGGAGCTGGCACAAGCCGCGAAGTATGTGGTGTCTCTGCTGCCCAGGCGACTTGAAGGAGACGTTACGACCAATTGGCTGTTCATACCTTCCATCGAACTGGGAGGCGATGCGTTCGGATATCATTGGGTGGACTCGGATCACTTCGCGGTCTATCTGCTTGATGTTTGCGGCCATGGCGTTACGGCGGCGCTTCTCTCGATTTCAGTCATGAACGTTTTGAGGAATCAACTGTTGACCGCGACGGATTTTCGCGTGCCGAGCCAGGTGCTCGAGGGTCTCAACAACGCATTCCAAATGGACCGGCACAATGACATGTACTTCACCATCTGGTATGGCGTTTATGACAAAAAAACGCGCCAACTCAGCTACGCAAACGGTGGCCACCCTCCAGCAATTCTGATTGCAGGCGGAACGGAGGAAACTGCAACCGCCCAATCGCTGTCCCAGCCGGGTGCAATCATTGGCGCATTCCCGGAAACGAATTTCGTTTCCGATTCCGTGGTTTTGCCGGCGTTCAGCCGTTTGTATGTCTTCAGCGACGGTATCTATGAGGTTTTGAAAGCCGATCAGACAATGGTGAGATATTCCGATTTCGTCGAAACTCTGGTCGCAGCCAAAGGATCGGACGGGTCGACCATAGGCCGGACGGTCGATGCGATGCGCGCCGCGCGCGGTGGAGAACAGTTCGAAGACGACGTCTCGATTGTTGAGGTGGCGTTTTGACCACGGGCGGTCAGCGCCCGCGTCGAATTTCTTAGTGTTCGCCAAGGTCTAGATATGACTCATCGATGAATCGGGGCGGTCAGACTGTAACGTTCACGCTTCATGTGGAAATGCGATATTGACAATTCGGTTCCCGGGGAACAGACTCCGCCTCACCAGCAGTACACGGGAGCGAAAATGTCCACAGACAAAGTAATCGCCCCAAAAAGAGGGGATCGGGTAGGCAGCGCGAATCACGACGGTGTCTACGAAGTCGTTGCCATTAACTCGCTTATGCAGACAGCGAATCTGCGAGCGGTTGATGGAAGCGGCCCGGTGATACCGAATGTCCCCTGGACCGCCGTGAAACCGTCCGGCAAAAAGTAGTTCGCCGGGGTCTTCAAATAATTTTTGTTGGCTTCGCGGCACCTTCTGCCGCGGCCACAGTGCCGGTCTATCTCTGACGGTGCACTCAACATCCGAGCGCAGTTCGCGACCCGAGCAGTCAACTCGATTTCCGTGGCTTCCTTCATCCCATACCTTCAGCTTGCTTTCCCGTAATTGCCCGAAGCTATCCGAAGCGCGAGCATTCTTCCGAATGAGCCTGCGCTCTCGCCGTCTGGTAAAATGATGGCTTACCTCAGCGATGACCGACCGAACCAAACAATTCTGCGACGTGCGGGTGTTGATCTTCGATCTCGATGGCACGCTGATCGACTCGAAAGCCGACCTGGCGCTTTCGGTGAACGCCATGCTGGAGCACATGCACCGCGAAGCGCTGCCGCACGACGCGATTTACAGCTATGTAGGCGATGGCGCGCCGTTGCTGGTACGCCGCGCGCTGGGCGAAGGCACGACGGATGCAGAGGCTGAGAAGGCGCTCTCGTATTTCCTTTCCTATTACAAGGAGCACATGCTGGACAATACCGTGCCCTATCCCGGCGTTCGCGAAGGCCTGGCGCTGCTCGAAAACCACCAGATGGCCGTGCTGACCAACAAGCCGGTGCGCTTCAGCACCTGGATTCTCGAAGGCCTGGGCCTGCTGCGCTATTTTAAATACGTGTACGGCGGCAACAGTTTTGAGAAGAAGAAGCCCGATCCGATCGGAGTGGAAACGTTGCTGCGCGATTTCCAAGCCGCGCCGCAGGAAGCCATGATGGTCGGCGATTCCGATGTGGATGTGCGCACGGCGCGCAATTCAGGGATCTGGGCTTGCGGGGTAAGCTATGGGCTGGGAACGGACGGGTTGCGTGCACATCCGCCGGACATCATGCTGGATTCGCTGGAAGAACTGCCGCAGCATTTAAACGGCGCGGCAACGCGGAACGGCTAGCGAACGGCGCTTTCTGTGTAGGCGGCCTTGTACCACTCCCAGGTGCGCTTCAGACCTTCCTCGAAGAGGACCAGCGGCTCGTAGCCGAGCTTTTTGCGGGCCAGTGAAATATCCGCCTGCGAATCGCGGATGTCGCCGTTGCGCGGTGGATCGTACTGCGCCTGGATCGGCTTGCCGGTGATTTTTCCCAACAGCTTTAAAACTTCATTCAGCGTAATGCGGATGCCGGTACCGCCGTTGAAAACCATCCCGGAAGCATCTTTGGCTTCGCACGCGCGCAGAGTTTCGTCGACAACGTTTGCGACATAGGTGAAATCGCGTGTTTGTTCGCCGTCGCCGTACACAATGGGCTTTTCGCCGCGAATCACGGCCAGCATGAAGCGCGAAAGAACGCCGGAGTATTGCGAAGTGGGATCCTGGCGCGGCCCGAACACGTTGAAATAGCGGATACAGGCGTTTTCGAGGCCGTAAACGCGTCCAAAAACTTGCGCGTAAAGCTCACCAACGTACTTCGTGACGCCGTATGGCGAAATGGGCTCGGGCTGCATGGACTCGACCTTCGGTAGCGTGGGCGTTTCGCCGTAGGCCGAAGAAGAGGCGGCAAAAGCGAAACGCTTCACCTTGGCGTCGCGCGCAGCGACCAGCACGTTCAACGTTCCATCGATGTTCACGAGATTGGACTCGATGGGATCTTTCACCGATTTGGGCACGGAAGTCCGCGCAGCGAGATGAATTACGTAGTCGGCGCCGCGGCAGGCCGAATGCAAGGTGTTCAAGTCGGTGATACTGCCTTCGCGGAAGTCGACCTTGCCACGCACGCCCGCGAGATTTTCTTTGTGTCCGGTGGAAAGATCGTCGAGTACCACCACCTCGTGGCCTCGGCGCACGAGTTCGTCGACAAGATTCGATCCGATGAAACCGGCGCCGCCGGTAACGAGGTAACGCATGCTCTAAAATCCTTTTGGGGAGAGCAGAAAACGAACGGTAAGATCCCGAAAACAGCCGCCGGGATTTTATTGGTTTGCGCTCCGCCTTTCGAGTACGCTGAACCATAGCTTGCCTACTGTGGGAAAGAGTGTCAAGAAAGCGGGCACTCGACTTTGCAACAGAGTGCAATATCGGACTCATCAAACAGAAACGGCAGGACCGGCCGGACGCAGACATAGGCACGTGGAGCCGGCACCTAAAGCCAGGCACGTAGGGCGATGAAGAACTGGAAATATCCGGGAATATGCGTCGGGTTGCTGCTGGCGCTACTGCCCGTGGCTGTCATATCCGCCTTTCCGGCGCAGCCGCTGCCGGATACTGGCAAGTCCGGAAAAGTAGCTACAAAATCTTCACTCGCGCCGGTGGTCCGCTCGCCGAAAGATGCCCCGGCACCCTTTCGCGTCGGCGAGACACTAAATTACCGGGTGGCCTGGGCTTCTTTCGCAACGGCCGCTTCGCTGCAGGTAACCGTGCCGGAAAAACGCGAGCTCTTCGGCTGGCCCACCTGGCATTTCCGCGCGGCGCTGCACACACAAAATTCGGTGCGATCGCTTTTCACCATCGATGACCAGTTCGACTCCTACGCGGACACCCACATTTTCGATACGCGCCGCTATGAAACCTATCAAAACGAGTTGGGGCGCAAGGCAAATCGCGAGCTCAACTTCATGACCGTTGGGCAAAAGCCGTGGGGACAAGGTCCTGACGTGGTGGTGCTGCCGGGGACGCACGATCCGGTGAGCGCACTGTATGCGCTGCGCGGAGTGGATTGGCAACAAACTCCGGAATTTCGCGCTCCCGTTTACGATGGGCGCGACGTGTATCAACTGATCGCGCACCTCGATGCAAAGAGCGACACGGTCAGCGTTGCGGCGGGCACGTTTTCCACATCGCGGGTGGGAGTGAAGCTCTTGGAGAAGAACTCACAAACGCCTGAAATCACGTTCGAAATCTGGCTGGCCAACAATGCGGCGCGGACGCCGGTACAATTTCAGGCGCGACTGCCATTTGGAAGCATTCGGGCGGAGCTGCTGCCAGACGGGAAGTAGAACGGGCGTCCGCTCAAACGACAGATTCTAGCTCTCCGGCACAATCCAATCGTCGGGCGGGAAATCGATCTGCCAGAATGTGGCCGAGGGCGCTATAAACTCGATGCCCATTTGCGTTTTGTCGTCCTGGGCGTTTCCGAGATAGACAATGCGGCATTCCAGGGATTTGCGCGTGGCTTTGTTGGCGATCATTACTTCCTGGCCGGCGACCACGGGCGTGGCCAGCGAAATCAACGCACCGTGAGCGTTTACAACCAGCGTGCGCGTATCTTCGCTGAAATCCTTGCCGTCTTTGTCTTTTCCCGCCACAACGATCGGCACGCTCAAGAGCACGCGCATGCTGCGGCGCCGGCCGGCGTCTTTCGTCCAGGCTTGCTTATCTGTATGGGATGACGTGGGTATGGCCATAACGATTCAAGCTACTTCTTCGGGAAGCACGGGCGCAATGGAACGAATTGTCTAGCGGTGTTTGTCAGTAAACAGTGACAGTAAACCGTGTCAGTAAACAAATGTTTCACCGCGAGACAGTGGTTGAATTCTGGGCGTCTAGCAGTTGACGATCTTGCCGCGATCCTGCTGCACGCGGCGCGTGGCGTTGCGCGTGTCGACCACCAGCTTCGAATTGTGCACGATGGAATCGTAGTCGTAGCTCGAATGGTCGGTGGCGATCAGCACGCAATCGTACCCGGCGAGCTTTTCCGGCGAAAGTTCTACTGAGCGCATGTTCGAAAAATCGTAGTGGCGCATCTTGTGCAAAGCAGCGAAGTAAGGGTCGTTGTAATCGATTGACGCGCCCTTGGAGGTGAGCAGTTCGAGTAGCTTCAAGGAGGGCGATTCGCGCAGGTCGTCGACGTCCTTTTTGTAAGCCACGCCAAGCAGGAGAATCTTCGCGCCCTTCAGGCTCTTCTGGCGTTCGTTGAGGGCGCTGGCCACCGCATCGACCACGTGATAGGGCATGGCGGTGTTGATCTCGCCGGCCAGCTCGATGAAGCGCGTGGCGAAATCGAATTCGCGGGCTTTCCAGGAAAGATAATAGGGATCGACGGGAATGCAGTGCCCGCCAAGGCCCGGGCCTGGATAGAAAGGCATGAAACCGAACGGCTTGGTTGCCGCGCCATCGATAATTTCCCAAACATCGAGTCCCATGCGCAGGCAGAGCTGCTTCAGTTCGTTCACCAGCGCGATGTTCACGCAGCGGAAAATGTTTTCGAGCAGCTTGACCATCTCCGCGGCCTGCGTGCAGCTGACCGGAACGACCTTTGAGACGATCTGCGCGTACATGTTGGCCGCAGCGCGTCCGCTTGGGTAGTTGATTCCGCCTACAACTTTGGGGATCTCCGCCAATCCGAACTGCTTGTTGCCGGGATCTTCGCGTTCCGGCGAGAAAGCCAGATAAAAATCTGAGGGCACGTCCACCGCTTCGCGATTCACCGGGCATTTCATACCGCCCTTTTCGAGAATCGGCAGGACCAGCTCTTCGGTGGTTCCGGGATAGGTGGTGCTCTCCAGCACGATCAACTGGCTGCGCTGAAGGTTGGGCGCGATGGATTTGGCCGTCTCTTCCACGTAGCTCAGGTCCGGCTCGCGGCGTTCGTCAAGCGGCGTTGGCACGCAGATCAGCACGGCGTCCATGCCTTGTAGACACTTGAAATCGGTGGTGGCCTTGAAGCGGCCGTCCTTCACGTGCGCTGCAATTTTGCCGGCGGGAATGTGCTGGATGTAGGACTCGCCCGCATTCAATTTTTGAACCTTCACCGGATCGAGATCGAATCCAGTGACGCGCTGGCCCACATCGGCAAAGCGCAGCGCAAGCGGCAATCCCACATAACCGCATCCGATGATTCCGATGTTGATGTCCTTGCCGGTAAAAAACTCCGGCTTACGATCGCCGCCCATTCTTCCTCCAGCGTGTGTTTGAGATTCGCTGCCCACCGCAGCTCGCAAATGCGGAAATTTCACTATAGCAAGTTTCTGAATCGTCCAACCGGCGGTTGCGGATGAATGTGCCAAAACTGCAAAGCTGCAGCGCTTGTCTCAAAGTGCAAAATTAGACACAGAAACAGTAGATCGGACGGTTCATTGTGGTGGAAACGCCGCTGAGCTATGCTTTCACTTGAATGGTCGACATTCACTGCCACATCCTGCCCGGCCTCGATGATGGCCCCGAATCGTTCGATATGTCCGTAGCCATGGCGGAAATGGCCATTGCCGATGGGGTTACGCACATCATCGCCACGCCGCACGCCAATGCGGATCATGCGTTTATCCCGAATCTGGTGAAGCAGCGCAGAGACGAGTTGCAGGAGATGTTCCAGGGCCGGCTTACATTTGCCACCGGCTGTGATTTTCACCTGAGTTTTGAGAATCTGCAGGAAATTCGCTTCGAGCCGGAGCGCTTTACCCTCAATCAAAAAAATTATCTGCTGGTGGAGTTCGCGGATTTCTCGATTCCATCATCGCTCGATCACGCCCTGCACGAACTTCAGCTCGCAGGACTGAATCCGATCGTGACTCATCCGGAGCGGAATCCGCTGATTCGTTCGCAACCCGAGCGCCTGTTTCGCTGGTTGCGCCAGGGCTGCTACGTGCAAATCACCGCAGGGTCGTTCTCCGGCAGATTTGGAAAAGCGGCGCAAGAAATGGCCCACGACTGGCTGGATGCGGGGGCGGTGCACTTCGTCGCCAGCGATGCGCATAATACGACTTCGCGGCCGTTGAAGCTGAAGGAACCGTTCGATGAAATCGCCAAATCCCATGGCGAAGAAACGGCCCGCGCGCTGTTCATCGAGAATCCCATGGCCGTTTTCGAGGGGAGGCCGCTGCCGTACGTGCCGGAAGTGTCTGAGGATGGGAATTCAAGCGAGGCCGAGGGCTGGCCGAGGAAGCGAAAGCGCTTCTGGTTCTTTTAGTGCGGTGGTTTTAACGCGGTTCGGCGCCGAGTAGGCTAGTCGAACATCTCAAGAATCTCTTCGTAGCGTTTGAACGGGGGAATCAAATATGCCCCGGCAATTCCCTCGGTGCGAGCGGTGCGCGCCCAATCCAGCATCCTGCGCGCCAGCTTGAATCCGGTGTCGCGCGCAGAATCACCCGCTTTTTCCATTTCATGAAGAACCGGGTTGGGAATCACGATGCCCGGCACCTCGTTGTTCAGGCGCAACGCCTGTTTGTAGCTGGTCAGCGGCCAGAGCCCCACGACGATCGGTATGGGCGATTTACCTCCCAGGCGCAACAGGAAATCGTGCCAGTGCTGGGGATCGAAAATGGGCTGGGTCATGGCGAAGTGCGCGCCCGCCTCGACTTTTGCTTCGAAGCGCCGCAGCTCTTCGTCGATGTTTTCGGCTACTGGATTGACGGCCACACCGATGGTGAAATTGGTCGCGCCGCCAAGATTTTTGCCGGCCCAGTCGGTGCCCTTGTTCAGGTGCGAAATCACCCGCACCAAGCCGATGGAATCGAGCTCGTAAACGCCAGTGGTTTCCGGGTAATCGCCGACCGATGGAGGATCGCCGGTGATCGCCAGCACGTTGCGGACGCCGCCTACGGCCCATGCGCCCAGCAGCATGGCTTGCAAGCCGATGATATTTGCGTCGCGCGTGGTTACGTGAGGAACGGTCTCGAACCCGTGGGCTTCGAGCGCGCCCGAAAGAACCAGGGCGTCCATACCGACGCGCGCCAGAGTGCCGCTGTTCACGTCGATTGTGTCGACCTTGCCGGAAGACATCACTTTGCCGACTTGCTCGAGAATGCGGGCGAGGCTCACGCCTTTGGGCGGATCGATCTCCACGGAAACCACAAACGTCTGCGCCTGAATTTTGCTCCATAGGCGACTCTCTGGCTCGCGCGCGGCTACGACCCGCCGAACGCGCTCCTCTTGCTCGAGGATCTCGACGCCCGCCGGTCCGCCGTGGGCGCCAGCAGGCGCCGCGCCTGGGCGAAACTTCTTGATTGCTTCGGCCATGGCGCGAATGTGGTCCGGAGTAGTGCCACAGCAGCCGCCGATAATGCGAGCGCCCAGCCCGGCCGCTTCGCCGGCGAACAGCGCGAAATATTCCGGGGACGATTTGGGATAAACAGTGCGATCACCGATGCGCTGCGGGAAACCCGCGTTGGGCATCGCCGAGAGCGGCAGCGAGGCACATTGCGCGAACTCGCGGACAATCGGCAACAGCAGTTGCGGGCCTACGGTGCAATTGGTGCCGACCACCTGAATGTTCCTGGTCTTGAGCTGCTGCCAGGCTTCCCCGGGATGCTTTCCGCCAAAGGTGGTGCCTTCCTCGGAAAAGGTCACGTTTGCCACGATGGGCAGCTTGGAAAATGACCGTATGGCATCGATCGCGGCAAGCAGCTCGTCCACGTCGCTGAAGGTTTCGAGCATGAACAGATCGACGCCCCGCTCTTCGAGAGCTCCCGCCTGCTCCCGAAAGATGGCCATCACCTCGTCTGCCGGAAGGGGGCGGGCCTGCAGCCGCGTCCCTATGGGACCAATCGAGCCGGCAATCAGAACCTCGTGCTTGGCGGCTTCGCGCGCTTCGCGGGCGATTTTTACGCCGCGGTGGTTTAGCTCCGCAACCCGATCCCCCATGCCCAATTGGGTAAGCTTATGGCGGTTGGCACTAAAGGTGTTTGTTTCTATGATTTGAGAGCCGGCTTCCACGTAAGCCTGATGGACGCGAAACACCGAGTCGGCGTGCGTGGAGTTCAACTCCTCTACGGACCGCTGCTGGCCAACGGAATCGTATAGAAGCGATCCCATGGCCCCGTCGGCGACAAGAATTCCGCTTCGTAGGCGTTCGTTGAGCTCTTCAATGCGCATCGTGAGTGTCCCCGAGCCAGTTTTCCGGGATATTCAAATATACCATCGCGATGAAGAAGCCCTGGAGCCGCATTCGCGTATCGTGCTCTAAGGAAAACCGCAGGAATTGCCTTCGTGGGCAAGGATTTTCCGTATAAAAGGCGAAAGTTGTTCCTATGGGATAGAGATTTTCGTCTCTGGGGATATATGTCCTGATATGGCATTTAGCGGCAAAGTGGCGAACAGCGGGCGCAAGCCCAAGGGACTCCAGGCTACCTGTATGTCATTACGTCGCGAGAGGAGCCATCAGTAATTCTCTGGAAAGCCAACCGTTAGACGGGGGCGCGTCTCCGTAGTGCTAGCAGGCCAGGTCCCCTGAGAGGCTTGATTAACCCTTCCCCAAACACGTTGAAGGAGCGTTCTTAGGAGGCCGCGGCTTCTCAGCAGCCGTAGGGTGTTTTTGGTATTGCCCGTGCTTATTTGGAACACCAGAGGGCCATCAGTAATGAACGATCTGGATAGCAATAACCGGCATCAACAAGCCGAAAAGTCGTGCAAATTGGGCTGCCGATCAGCCGTGCCGCAGGAGCTCGCGACAGAGAGCGTTTGCGTACAGCACTTCATTCACTCCATCGAAAACGAATGCCTTTCCATGCGCCGCGAAGCCGCCACGGAACTGGCGACGATTAGCCGGCGCCGCGAGATCAACAGCTACGTGAAGTCGACCGCGCTGAAGCTTTCGGAGGTGGCCACCAGCAACACGCGCCTCTCGGACGACATGAAGAAAAAAGTGCTGACCACGTTTCTTACGCTGATGAACCTTCAGGAAAGCGTCGACCGTTCACGCACTCGGCCTTTGCTGCAGCGCACACAGAAGCCGGTCGAACCGGCTGGCCTATCGCCGGCGCTCGCGAGCTAGTTCCTTCGTTCGCAGGACGCCGCGCTTTTCGAAGATCAGCGCGAGGCCTGGCCCACCAGGCCTGCGATGGTGTCCATCAAATCGAATTTCGTAACGATTTCGAGCTTGCCTGAATCCATCTCTATGAAAACCGCCGGGCTATCGTGCGTAAGGATGTAAGTCAGCCGCTCCACGGGCGCGTTGAAAGGAACCTGAGGCATCGCCTCGCCCATCACTTCGCGCACGATCAACTTCCGAAGGTCTTTCCCTTGTAAGGCGAGATTCAGGATCTGATCCTCGAAAACGGTTCCGATGGACTGGTCGCCTTCAAACACTGGCAACTGTGAGATGTCCTGCTGTTGCATAGTTTTGAGCGCGTGAAACACTGTCTGGTTGGCTCCAATGACGATGGGCTCGCGCGTTTTTCCGTTTTGGTGCTTCACGCGAATCACATCGGAAGCGGTAAGCGTCACTTCAGAATCGGCATAGCCGTGTTCGCGCATCCAGCCATCGTTGTAGATTTTGCTGAGGTAGCGGCTGCCGGTGTCCGGCAGAAAGGCGACGATCACATCGCCTTTTTTGCACTTTTTCGCAATACGCAACGTCGCGGCAATGCATCCGCCGCCTGAGCCGCCCGCAAAGAGTCCTTCGCGCTTGGCCAAGCGCCGAGCCCAAACGAAACATTCCTCGTCGGTCACCTGAATGACGTCGTCGAGAATCTGAAAATTCATGGTTTGCGGGAAAATGTCCTCGCCGATTCCTTCCACCACATAAGTGCGCGCTTTGCCGATGGTGCCACTCTTCGCATACTCGTAATACAGCGAGCCGACCGGATCGACGCCAATCACCTTCACGTCCGGATTTTTTTCCTTGAGATATTTGCCGACGCCGCTGATGGTGCCGCCGGTGCCCATACCGCACACGAAGTGCGTGATTTTGCCGCCGGTGTCTTCCCAAATCTCCGGGCCGGTGGTGCGATAGTGCGCTTCCGGATTCATGGGATTCTCATATTGGTTCGGGTAATAGGCGTTGGGAATTTCGCGGGACAACTTTTTGGCCACGGAATAATAGCTGCGCGGGTCTTCCGGCTCGACGGCCGTGGGGCAGACGATCACTTCCGCGCCAAACGCTTTTAGCAGATCGATTTTTTCGCGCGACTGCTTGTCCGTAATGGTGAAGACAACTTTATAGCCGCGCACGGCGGCCACCAGCGCCAAGCCTACGCCGGTGTTGCCTGAAGTCCCTTCAATGATCGTGCCGCCGGGCTTCAGCAAACCCTTGCGTTCCGCCTCGTCAATCATCAAAACGGCGATGCGGTCTTTCACCGAGCCGCCAGGATTGATGTAATCGGCTTTCACATAAATCTCGGCATGAATTTCTTTGGGGACGCGATTCAGGCGGATCAGCGGCGTGCGGCCGATGGCTTCGAGAATGTTGTTGCACTTCATCGTGGGCTCTCTTGTGCGCGAAATCTTCGCAACCGCAAGCAAGCTTAGAGTCTTCGCGAAACAGTGTCCAGCGGCAGTTTGTTGGGGGGACCATTGAACCGGAATAAAATTCGCTGGGCCGTGGCATGCTATAGGTTCCGGCAGGGTCTTACGCTTTGAGCGCGGAGGAGGCGATTCGTGAAGCGACAGAATATTTCCAGTGGCACGCCCTGGGAGCCGATCATCGGGTACTCGCGAGCAGTCCGCGTAGGCCCGCACGTGCATGTGGCCGGCACCACCGCGACGGATGCGGAAGGCAACATTGTGGGCCTCGGCGATCCGGCCGCTCAGACCGTGCAGATTCTCAAGAACATCGAGTCGGCGTTGGCTAAGGCCGGCGCGAAATTGGAGGATGTTGTTCGCACGCGCTTGTTCGTGAAGAATATTGCGGATTGGGAAAAGATTGGCCGGGCGCACGGCGAAGTCTTTAAAGACATTCGGCCGGCGTGTTCCATGATTGAAGTGAGCGCGTTCGTTTCACCGGAGATGCTTCTCGAAATCGAAGCCGACGCAATTATCGGTCAAGAACCATAGCGCAACAGATACGCGCTGTGCCTTTCAGCGCCTGCATGCTGCTACAATCAATCGTTCGCAAAAATTCCCATCTCATTTGAGGCGCCATGGCCGAAATTCAACCGTTTCGTGCGTACCGTTACGACACCAACCGCGTTGCGCTAAAAGATGTGCTGACGCAGCCCTACGACAAAATCACTCCGGAGATGCAGGAGCGCTATTACACCGCGAGTCCCTATAACCTGATCAGCATCGAAAAAGGCCGGGTGCAGCCGTCGGACGCGGCCGGCAACAATGTCTACACGCGCGCCGCGAAAAAAGTGGAAGAATGGATTTCCTCGAAAATTCTGGCGCAGGATGGCGCGCCCAGCATTTACATCTACTCGCAGGAATTTCTGGTGCCCGGGACGCAGACGCGCCGCACCCGCATCGGTTTCATCGCGCTTGGTCGCGTGGAAGATTACGATGCGAAAGTGGTCTTTCGCCACGAGCGCACGCTTTCGGGACCGAAGGCCGATCGCATCGAATTGCTGCGGCAGACGCGGGTTCAGACTGGCCAGCTCTTTCTTCTGTATGACGATCCAGGGCGCGTCATTGACAATCTGCTCGAAGAAACCACGCGAAAGAGCACCCCGCTTGAAATGACGGACGAATACGGCGTGATTCACCGGCTTTGGCCGGTGAGTGATAAGGCCTTCCTCCAGCGCGTACAGTCTGCGATGAAGGATAAAAAGCTGGTGATCGCCGATGGCCATCATCGCTACGAAACCGCGTTGAATATGCGGAACGAAGGCCGCGCCAAATCCGGCAATTCGGATGCTCATGCAGCCTACGAGTTCGCCATGATGACCTTCATCAACACGCACTCCAAGGGCCTCACGATTTTGCCGACGCATCGTGTGGTCAGCGTGGCGAATTTCGATTATGAGAAGTTTCGAAAGGCTATGGCCCCTTATTTCGATTGGTATTCCTATCCATTTCAAAACGCCCAGGAGCGCGCCGCCGCATACTCAGAATTTCGCAAGGACCTCGAGAGCCCGAAGCACGGACGCCGCGCCATTGGCGTATATCCCGGCAACGGAGCGTTTTTCCTTTTTCTGCTGAAACGCGCCGCCGATCTCGAAGCTGCCATGCCGGATGTTTCAGAGGCGCAACGCGGACTTGACGTGGTGCTGTTGCACCGGCTGATGCTCGATAAAGGCCTGGGAATTACGGCTGAGGCGGTGACGGCCGAAAAGAATGTGAGCTACGAGCGGGAAATGGACGCGGCGCTGGCTCACGTGGACCGCGGCGAGGCGCAAGCGGCATTTCTATTGAATCCCGTGCCGGTGCAGCAGGTGGCGGACATCGCGCTGGGCGGAGACGTGATGCCGCAGAAATCGACCGATTTCTATCCGAAGCTGATGAGCGGCATCGCTATTTATCGTCCTGAAGGGCATATCGGCTGAGGCGGGCAACATAGCTAGCGTGGAAACAGAAAAGGCGGCAGCTTCGATCGGGAATCGAAGCTTGCCGCCTTTTTTCTTGGAATCAGATTGAAGCTGAAATTCGCAGCGGCCTACTTCTTGGCGTGCGAATAATTCTCCGCGACCTGATCCCAGTTGATCACGTTCCACCAGGCCTCGATGTATTCAGGACGCCGATTCTGATATTTCAGGTAGTAGGCGTGTTCCCACACATCCAGCCCGAAGAAGGCTTTTCCACCGTCCATGATCGGATTGTCCTGGTTGGCGGTTGATTCCACGGTGAGTTTGCCGTCGCGGAACAGCAGCCAGGCCCAGCCCGAGCCAAAACGAGTGGCGCCCGCTTGATTGAACTTCGTTTTGAAATCGGCAAAGCTGCCAAACGCGGATTTGATGGCGTTGCCGAGATCGCCGGAGGGTTCGCCGCCGCCGCCCTTTTTCATGATCTTCCAGAACATGCTGTGGTTCATGTGGCCGCCGCCGTTGTTGCGCACAGCGGTACGGATGTTTTCCGGAACTTTGTTGATCTGTGCGAGTAATTCTTCCACAGAGAGTTTTTGAAGGTCGGCGTGACCTTCGAGAGCTTTGTTGAGGTTTGTCACGTACGCGCCATGATGTTTATCGTGATGGATTTCCATGGTCTTCGCGTCGATATAAGGCTCGAGTGCGTCGAAAGAATACGGCAGAGGTGGCAGTTGATACGTCATCAGAGGAGCCGCTCCTTGTCCAGTGTGAGACATAATTACCTCCTGAATTGCACTTCCGAACCATAATATACCCAGCCTGCAGGAATACGTGAAATACAGCCGTGGAAAATTCAAGGAACCGGGGATTGCAGCCGGGGATTGCATGGATCCAAAGCAAGCAACCGTCTGGCGGGACGCGAGGGAGCGGTGACTAGCTGTGGACTTGAACACGGAAATATCCGCGTCGCTGCTCAGGGCAAGCTAATGTTTATTCTGTCGGTTCATCGGGGAGTTAGCCCATTGACGCCACGCGCACCGTTTGAGCATCTATAATAGCAAGTGCGGCTGGTTCGGCCCTTGTGCTTATAGGCCGAGGATGCGATTTGCGAGTCTCGCCAGGGACTGGAAAAATTTATGCCGGGTGTCACTCACTTCGACACAAAACGAAAGATGACCATTCACGTCAAATAGCTATGACCGGCCTGCCCAGCGGCAGCGCCCGGAGTGGAAAAAGGAGAAACAAATCATGAGCAGCACTGAATTTCACGTCCGCCGCTGGGTGGCCACCGTAGTGGTCCTGGCGGCAATTATCGGCGGAGTCGCGCTGGATATCGGCCTTCGACACTGGAGCGGCCGTACGGTGTTCGGCGCTCCTGCGTTGTCTCTGAACATCGCGCACGATGACAAACCCGTCCTTCTCGGAAGCTTGGACAACGGTTTTGCGAGTGTGCTGAAACCGGCGCTGCCGGCCGTTGTGAACATCAGCACGTCGAAAGTAGTGAAGAACAAGCCAGACGAAGGCATGTTCAACGATCCGTTTTTCCGGCAGTTCTTCGGAAACCAATTTGGAAATCAGGGGCAGCCGCGCTCGGAGCGTGAGCACAGCTTGGGTTCGGGCGTAATTGTCACCTCCGATGGAACGATTCTCACAAATAATCACGTAGTCGACGGTGCAACGGATATTCAGGTGTACCTCAGCGACAACCGGCAGTTTGCAGCAAAGCTGATCGGCACCGATCCGAAGACGGACGTGGCTGTGATCAAGATTAACGCCACCGGTTTACCCACACTCCCGATCGGCGATTCCTCAAAGATGCAAGTTGGCGACATTGTGCTGGCCATCGGCGATCCGTTCGGCATCGGCAAGACAGCCACCTCCGGTATCGTGAGTGCCACCGGCCGTGGAAATCTGGGCATTGAGAACTATGAGGACTTCATTCAGACCGATGCTTCCATTAACCCCGGCAATTCCGGCGGAGCATTGATCAACCTGCACGGCAGCCTGATCGGTATCAACACGGCGATTCTCTCCGGTGAAGGCGGCGGCAATCAGGGCATCGGTTTCGCGATTCCCATCAACCTGGCGCGCAACGTGATGAATCAGCTTGTTGAACACGGCAAAGTAACCCGCGGTTACCTTGGCGTGCACATTCAGGACGTGACGCCAGAACTCGCCAAGCAATTCGGACTGAATCAGGGTGGTGGCGTGCTGATCGGCGATGTCTCTGCCGATACGCCAGCCGCGAAGTCCGGATTGAAGAGTGGTGACGTGATCACCGAACTGAACGGCCAGCCGGTGGAAGCTGCAAACCAACTGCAGGTGCAGATATCGCAGATGGCGCCTGGCTCGACCGTCAAGATGAAAATCTGGCGAGATGGAAAGAGCCAGGATGTGGACGTCACGCTTGGCGAATTGCCCGAGAAGGCGGAGGCTGCCGAACCCGGACAAAACAGCGAAGGCGCTCTGGAAGGGGTCGACGTACAAAACCTTACTTCCGATCTGGCGCAGCAACTGAATCTGCCTCCCAGCACGAAGGGCGTGGTCGTAACGCAGGTGGATCCGTCTAGCCAAGCTGCGTCGGCGGGCCTCGACCGCGGGATGGTGATTCAGGAAGTCAACCATAAGCCGGTGAACAACATCACACAGTACAAGCAAGCCCTGTCCGGATCGAACAACGGTTCAGTGCTGCTGCTTGTGAATCAAGGCGGGGTAACGCGCTACATGGTCGTGGAATCCCGGTAACAGCGAATTAACCTTCTGGCTGTTGCTATTTCACAAGGCACGGTGGTAACACCGTGCCTTGTGCTTTTTTTACCGATTTCTCGAAAGCGTTATCCACAGTTTCCTGTATTTCGGGCAACGGAACATTCACGCAACATTCCTAGGTCGCCCGCGTGCATGTCCGCCTCATGAAGGCGCAACGAATCGGTTTTATGTGGGTTTGTATCTGAATGAACCGAGCGTGGTGAGGTCGAAGTGGAACAGCGATTCCCGGTCTGGAACCTACTACACATTGGATTTACGGGATTTACGCGGGTTGCTGCTTTCGGCACGATTCAATTTAATAGTACTCGGGGCCTATTCCCGGCAGCCCTAAGCGTCTAGTACTAATTAACCGTGCGCCATAGCTGTATCTGGCGCGCGTTCTCAAACGGGAGTTCCAGGGTGACACAGCTCGTGCGTCAAGCAAATGGAGCGGTCTTCAACGAATCTCTACTGCCCGACGGGGAGAAGCGCTGGGGCTCGTTTGGGTTGAGTTTCATTCTTCAGTGCGTGGCACTAGCGATTGTGGTAACTCTGCCGATGCTATTTCCCCAGAGGATGGAAGCGGTCCGCAATTATTTCGTTACGCCGCTCGATGCGCCGCACATCGAAGCCTGGAAGCCGCAGCCGCCGCCGAAGCCCGTTGTGGTGAAACGGCAGATTGTAAAGGCGATGCCGAAGCCGGTGGAAGAAGTTGTGGTTCCTAAGCCAAAGATTTTCAATCCGGTGATCACCGCGCCCATCGCCAAGCCCACCGTGGCGAAGAAGGCGCCGGTGCCAGATCCTACACAGCTAGCAAAAGCGTTTCCTGACCCTAATCCGCCCATGTCGCTTGGCAGTTCCGCGATTCCCACCTTGAAGAAGCCGCGCGAGCAAGTGCAAACCGGCGGATTTGGCGATCCGGACGGAGTGAAAGCCAACAATAAGACCGACAAGAATCCGAACATCGCCGTTCTTGGCGCCTATGACATGCCGCAGGGTGCGGGGCAGGGCAATGGCACTGGCGGCGACAAGGGCGCGAAGGGCGTCGTGGCCAGCACCGGGTTTGGCAATGGCGTTGCAATTGGAACAGGCGGCACGGGCAGTCACGGAACCGTGCAGCAGGGAGCATTCAGCGATCAGGCGACGGTCACTGCTGGGCCACGTGTGAAGCAGACCGCTGCCGTTTCAAATTCACGGCCGGTTGAAATTCTTTTCAAGCCGAAACCGGAATATACGGACGAAGCGCGCTCGAAAAAAATCGAAGGGGAAGTGCTTCTGCAGGTGACCTTCGCAGCTTCGGGGGAAGTCAGGGTAGAGCGCGTGGTTCAAGGGCTCGGATATGGTCTGGACAGCACGGCACAAACAGCCGCACGCCAGATTCGCTTTCGGCCCGCGCGAGCAAGAAGGGCAGCCGGTGGATTCCAACGCCATCGTCCACATCACATTCGCATTGGCGTACTGAAGGGGGAAGTAATGGGGAAGAGCAAAAACGTAATTCTTTCCATGATTTTTGTGGGCGCTTTGGCGGCATCGGCCGCGGCGCAAACCTCGGCGCAAACGCAGCAGACCGCGGATCAAACGCAGCCACGCGAAGGCGATCAGGCTTCCACGGCGCCGGTCACCAACGCCAACCAGGCGGTCGACCGGATTATCGCGCGCGAGCATGATGAAATCGCCACGATTCGGCGCTACAGCCCGATCATCGAGACCTACATCCAGGATATGAAACCCGATAAGGACATGGGCGCCATCCCGGTGAAGGACCACTACTTCCTTGGACAGGCGGACCTGTCGAAGGGCGTGGTGGACAACTCCATGATCTCGGGCAGCAAAAAGGGCAAGCTCGATGAGCTCAACCCGATTGCCCACTTGGGCGGCTATTTCACGTCGTCCTACGTGCCCGAAGGCTTTTTGCAGATGATTTACATCGACATGAACGGGCTCGACCGGGCGCACTACCAGTTTGACTACGTGCGGCGCGAGTTCCTGGGGGATGTCCGCTGCGTGGTGTTCGATGTGACGCCGCTGCCGAAATCCGGCAAAGGCCGTTTCAAGGGGCGCTTGTGGGCCGAAGACCAGAATTACACCATCGTGCGGTTTAACGGCGTGTACACGCCGATCGCCGGAATCAACGGCTTCAACCTCCACTTCGATAGCTGGCGAACGAATATCGCCCCGGGCTTGTGGCTGCCGACGTTTATCTTCAGCCAGGAATCGGACCTGAAGGATTTCCTTGGCAACCATGTGCGCTTCAAGTCGCAGACGCGCTTGTGGGGCTATGACCTGAAAGCCGCGAGCCATCAGGAAGAATTCAGCGAGCTGACCATCGAGTCGCCGAACGCCGTGCAGGACCAGGCGGGCGCCGCAGAGCAGGATCGCTCACCGATCGAAGCCGAGCGCGAATGGCAGCATCAGGCCGAAGTAAACGTATTCGACCGCCTGCAGCGCACCGGTTTGCTCGCGCCTCCGGGAGAAGTCGACAAGGTTCTCGAAACGGTCGTCAACAACCTGGAAGTGACCAACAATCTCGACATCGAGCCCGAAGTTCACTGCCGCGTGCTGCTGACCGGCACGCTTGAATCGTTCTCGATCGGCCACACCATCGTGCTCAGCCGTGGGCTGCTCGATGTGCTGCCCGACGAAGCCAGCCTGGCTACCATGCTGGCGCAGGAGCTGGCGAACATCATCGTCACCAAGCCTTCGACCGATCAGTGGGGATTTAACGACACCACGAACGTCACCACGATCGAAGCGCTCAGCCACTTCTCCTTCCGCGACAGCCCCGATCAGGTGCAGATCGCCGGTCAGAAGGCGGTCGAGCTTGCTGAAGAATTCGCCCTACAAGGACAAGCTCGGCACCGCGGGCCTTTTCCTGAAGCAGCTCGATGCGGAATCGAAATCGCTGACGGCGCTGATCAATCCGCATCTGGGCAACCGCGTTTTCGTCTACGACCAGCTGATCAGCTCGGCGCCGCAACTGCAGCCGGACAAGCTCGACCAGATTGCGGCGCTTCCGATTGGCGCGCGCGTGAAGCTCGATCCCTGGAGCGATCACGTGGAATTGCTGAAGGCCAAGCCCGTGCCGCTGCTTTCGGCACGCGAGAAGATGCCCTTTGAAGTAACGCCGTTCATGCCTTACCTGACGCGCTACCAGAAGCCTTCGAGCGCCATCGCGGCGGATCCGGCAAAGGCGGATGTGGCGAAACAGCAGCAGGACCAGCAGGAACAACCCCGCTAAAGCTCTGACTTCGGATTGAGGCCCGGAGGCGATTTCGATCGCTTCCGAGCTCTTTTTTATTTCTGCGACTTTTTCATAGGCCTTTCTGCAGCACGGCCAAATCTTCCCAATCGACGCGCGGATGAGCGAGACTGAATGAACGATGGCGCACCAGTCCCTGCTCGAATACTTTCAGCAGAATTCGCGTCCGGCGAACGAAGCCGCGATTGTCTGGCGGCGCGGCTATCGCGTGGTGCGCTGGACCTATCGCGATTTGTTCCAGGCTGCGGCCGGTTTTTGCGGCTGGCTGCGTTCATCTGGCGTGAGCAAAGGCGACCGAGTTCTCTTGTGGGGTGAAAATTCCGGCGAATGGGTAGCGGCGTTTCTGGGATGCATATTTTGCGGCGCAATCGCAGTGCCCATGGACGCGATTGCGGACAAGGCGTTCGCTCAGCGCGTGGCGCAGCAAGCCGGTGTGCGTGCGGCGGTGGTCGGTCGCGGTTTGCCGGCGATCGATGTTCCTGCGGCGCGGATCGTTCTGGAGGAATTGGGAGCGCTGGCGCATTCGCCGGATTCCGCGACGACGCTTGAACGCGCGCAGCGCGACGATCCCATCGAGATCGTCTTCACGTCCGGCACCACCGCCGAGCCGCGGGGCGTTGTGCTTACCACGGAAATCTGCTTGCGAATCTCGAGCCGATAGAACGAGAAATTGCACAATATCGACGCTACGAGCGCTTCGTTCCATCCGCTGCGATTTCTCGATCTGCTGCCGCTGAGCCACGTCTTCGGGCAATTGCTTGGAATTTTCATTCCGCAGATTTTGGGCGCCACGTCGGTGTTTCTGGACACGCTGAATCCCGTCGGAAATTGTGCGCACCATTCATGACGAGCGCGTGTCGGTGCTGGTCACCGTGCCGCGCCTGATCGAATCGCTGAAGGATCAATTGGAGCGCGATCTTGCGGCCGCAGGAGGTCTCGAAGAATTTCGGCGCAGCTTTGCGGCAGGGGAAGGCGAGCATTTTCTCGAAGCGCTGGTGGCGGTTTCGCGATATTCACCGGCGCTTCGGCTGGAAATTCTGGGCGATCATTTCCGGGGGCGCGGCGCTGCCGGCAGATGCGGAACAATTCTGGGGCCGCTTGGGCTATGCGGTGATTCAGGGCTACGGGCTCACCGAAACCACTTCGCTCGTGAGCGTGAATCATCCGTTCCGGCTGGGACGCGGATCGATCGGCAAAGCCCTGCCGGGACGGAAGTGAAGCTCGCGGAGGATGGCGAAATTCTGGTGCGCGGGGAAAGTGTGGCGCGCGGCTATTGGAAGGATGCGCGGCGTCAGCCCTGTTCAGGGCGAGGATGGCTGGTTTCACACCGGCGACCTCGGCGAGCGCGACGCCGCGGGAAATCTCTACTTCAAAGGACGCAGCAAGAACGTAATCGTCACGCCCGCAGGGCTGAAAGTCTATCCGCGAGATCTCGAAGCGGAGCTGCGCAAGGAAAATGATCTGCGCGATTGCGTGGTCGTCGGACTCGATCGCGACGGCAACGCGGAACCTTGCGCGGTGCTGCTTCTGCGCGATTTGGCCGAATCGCGGCATGCCGCTGAAATCGTGGAGCGCGCGAACGCGCGTCTCGCGCCGTTCCAGCAAATGCGCCACTGGATGGTCTGGCCGGAGAGCGATTTCCCGCGCACGGCAACGCAGAAGCCCGTTTTAGGAGCGATCAAGAGTGCCGCCGAGGAGCGCTTTGGCCAGAAACCGGCTGATATGGGCCGCGGACACGCGCGCTCGGACGCACTTCGCGATTTGCTCGTCCGCGTTGGCGGTGTTGCGAGTGGAGACGCTGCCGAAAAGTTGCAGCTTAGCTCGATCGAACGCGTCGAATTGCTCAGCGCGCTCGAAGATCGCTACCAGGTGGACCTGAGCGAGACGCATTTGCCAACGCCGACACTGTGCAAGCCATCGAGCACCTGATCGAACAGCCCGAAACGCAGGCGCGCACCTATCACTATCCCCGCTGGGCGCAAAGCTGGCCGGTGCGAATCTTTCGCGCGGCTGTTTTCAACTTGCTGGCGCGTCCGGCGATGCTGCTACTGGGCTGGCCGCGCATTCACGGGCGCGAAAATCTGCGCGGAAGTGAAAGCTCCTGTGCTGGTAGTGGCCAATCACATCGCATTTTTCGATCCCGCCTACGTGATGGAAGGTTTGCCGGAAAGGTTTCGCGCGAAGCTGGCCGTGGCCATGGATGGCGAGTTGCTCGAATCCATGCGCAACCCGCCGCCCGAGCGCGGCTTTATCGCGGGACTTGCTGATCGCGCCGCTTACTGGCTGGTGGTTTCCGTCTACAACGTGTTCCCGCTGCCGTTGCGCGCCGGTTTTCGCAAAAGCTTTGCGTTTGCCGGCGATCTGATCGACCGCGGCTGGAACGTGCTGATTTTTCCCGAAGGCACGCGCACGAAAGATGGCCGCATGAGTCCGTTTCGCGCCGGCATCGGGATGCTGGCCACGCAGTTACAGCTTGCCGTGGTCCCGATGCGCATGGATGGAATTTTCGAGCTTAAAGCCGCGGGCAAACATTGGGCGCGGCCGGGACAGATCAAAGTGTGGATTGGACCAGCGGCAAAATACGAGGCTGACGCGCAGCCCGAACGAGTGGCGCAGGACTTGCAGCGGCGCGTCGCCGACCTTGGAACGCAAACGAATTCAGGAAAATAAACCTAGGAGTTGGAAGTTGTTTCCGCGCTGGCCCTGATTTCCTGCCAGCGGCGCGGCCGCCGCTTCGAATCGAGCACTTTCTTGCGCAGGCGGATCGATTTCGGCGTCACTTCCACGTATTCGTCGTCCGCGATGAACTCGATAGCCTTTTCCAAAGTCATGTCCCGCGGAGGCACCAGGCGAATGGCTTCATCGGCGCTCGAGGACCGCATGTTCGTCAGCTTCTTTTCGCGAGTGATGTTGACGTTCATGTCTTCTTCCCGCGCGTTTTCGCCGACGATCATTCCTTCATATACTTCGATCGTCGGGCCCACGAACATCTCGCCGCGCTCCTGAATGCCCCAGATGGCATAGGCGGTTGAGACGCCGGACCTGTCGCAGACCAGCGCGCCGGTGAGCCGACTCGACATGTCACCGGCATATTCTGTCCAGCCTTCGAGCAACGAATGAATCAGGGCTGTGCCGCGCGTGTCGGTAAGCAGTTGCCCGCGCAGCCCGATCAGCCCGCGGGAGGGAATGCGAAATTCCAGGCGAACCCGCCCGGAATGGTGGTTCACCATCTTGATCATCTCGCCGCGGCGCGTACCCAGCGATTCGATAACGATGCCGATAAACGACTCGGGGCAATCCACCACCAGTAGTTCGAGCGGCTCCATGCGCTTGCCGTTTTCTGTGCGCACTACGATTTCAGGCTTACCCACCATGAGCTCGTAGCCTTCACGGCGCATGGTCTCAATCAAAATGGCGAGCTGTAGTTCGCCGCGCGCCAGCACACGGAACGTATCGGTCGAGCCGCCATCTTCCACACGCAGGGAAACATTCGTGAGCAATTCGCGTTCAAGCCGTGAACGCAAGTCGCGCGATGTGACGAATTGTCCTTCGCGTCCCGCAAACGGCGAAGTATTCACCGTGAACAGCATAGCCAGTGTGGGCTCATCGATCAGCAGCGGCTCGAGCGGAGCGGGATGCTCGAGATCGGTGATACTTTCGCCGATCTGGATGCCTTCCACGCCGGCGATGGCCACGATATCTCCAGCGGACACGGTCTCGGCTTCATCGCGGTCCAATCCCCGGAATGTGAACAGCTTGGTGATTTTCGTCGGCTGAATTTTGCCTGACAGTTGTGCGATCGCGACTTCCGCCCCGCGTTGCAGCGTGCCTTGAAACACGCGCGCAATAGCGATGCGGCCCAGGTAGTCGCTGTAATCGAGATTGGTAACCTGAATCTGCAGAGTGGCCTTGGGATCGCCCGATGGCGGCGGAATGGCCGCGACAATCTTCTCGAAAAGCGGCTGAAGGGTGGTCGACGAATCGCCGATCTGATCGTGCGCCACGCCGGTGCGCGCATTGGTATAGACCACCGGGAAATCGAGCTGGTCTTCCGTCGCGTCCAGATCAATGAAAAGGTCGTAAATTTCGTCCAGCACGGCGGCCGGTCGCGCGTCCGCTCGATCGATTTTGTTCAATACCACGACTTGCGGCAGCTTCGCGGCCAGCGCTTTCTGCAGCACATAACGCGTTTGCGGCAACGGCCCTTCGCTGGCATCGACCAGCAGCACCACGCCGTCGACCATGCGCAGCGCGCGCTCCACTTCGCCGCCGAAGTCGCTGTGGCCCGGGGTGTCGACGATATTGATCTTGGTGTCGTGGTACGTCAGCGCGGTGTTCTTCGCCAGAATGGTGATGCCCCGCTCGCGCTCCAGATCATTGGAGTCCATCACCCGCTCGACAACTTCCTGGTTGGCGCGAAAAATCCCGCTCTGGCGCAGCATGGCATCGACCAAGGTGGTCTTGCCGTGGTCGACGTGTGCAATGATGGCGATGTTCCGAATCGATGTGGTCATAGTATGCGCAAAATGAAAGGCTGCTTATGCAGTCTTGCAGCCCCGAGGAGTCCTAAGAGGATTTTGTCTGGAGCGACAAACGCATCGCTATTTTAGCACGTGCGCGCATCTTCGTGTGATTCCGGCGTTACAGCCGCGTTACTTTCGCGCGTAGCGGTCGCCGAAGAAGTCATTGGCGTTCCAGGTGGGCCGGGCCGTTTGCTGCGCGATCAAGTAGGCACACAGGAAATTGAAGCGCGCAAACTTCGCCCCGGACTCGAAGTCCAAGCCGGGCTGGGTCATGTTGTCCTGAGGCGAGTGGTAGATTTTGTCCTTCCATGCCTCTTCGATTTTCTTCGGATCGATGGCCGGATTTGTGGATTTGTCGCCTGCATTCGTCAGCATCGCCGGAACGCCCTGTTTCACGAAGGCGTACTGATCGCTGCGAATGAAGATCACCTGTTCCGGCTGCTGGTCGGGGCTGATGCTCAGCCCAAGGCGCTCGCCGGCCTCGTTGGCAACAAGAGACAAACTGGAATGTTCGGCGCCATAGGCGACGATGTCCTCCAGCGGCCACAGCATGATGTCCTCGTCCATATTGACGTCCGCTACCATCGACGATTTCGGCTCCGTGGGATAGTGCGCGAAATAGTCCGCGCCCAGCAGACCTTCTTCTTCGCCGGTCACCGAAACAAACAGGATGGATCGGCGCGGCCGCGGATGCATTCCTGCCATGGCCTGGGCGATTTCGAGCATGGCGGCTGAGCCAGAGCCGTTGTCGAGCGTGCCGTGGTAGATCTTGTCGCCGTTCACCGGCACACCTACACCCATGTGGTCGAGATGTGCGGTCACCACGACGTACTCGTTGCGAAGTGTCGGATCGCTGCCTTCCAGTTTCGCTGCGATGTTCGGGCTATGAATGTCCTCCGATTTCGTGACGACGTGAATCTTGAACTGGACCGGAGTGTTGAATCCCTTTAGTGTGCCGCTTTTGGCCGCCTCGAATATCTCATCGGGCGATTTCCCGCACGCTTCAAGAAACTTGCGCGATTCGGGAAGGGCTAACCTGGCAATGGCCTTCAACTGCGGGAACTGATCGTTGGGCTGGCCTTGCGGGTCGAGCCAGCTTAGGTCTGGCGCCGACTCCATGTCGCCCACGCGATGCTGAAAACTATACAGGCGTTCGAGATTCGGATCATAGAGTGTAACGTAGCCCACCGCGCCATGTGCTACGGCGGTGGCGGCCTTGGTGAGGCCGGAGGAATAGTGGGCGCGCATCGATGAAGCAAAACTGGGCGGCGCACCGTAAATAAGCGCCACGATTTTTCCCTTCGCGTCGATGCCCTGGTAATCGTCATGGTGAAGTTCGGGAGAAGTAATTCCATAGCCCACAAAAGCGACTGGCGCATCCACGGAAGTATCCGGACGGGAGGGATCGGCGCTTCCCAGGAAGTCCTTGGCGAACGTGAGGGGCGTTTCCTTGCCGTTGACGATCATGCTCATCGTTGTGTGCGCGGCATCGGCGCGGGACGCGCGGAACGGCACGTTCTGGAAATAACTTCCTTTATCTCCGGCGGGTTCGAGTCCCATCGCTTCGAAACGCGAGGCCACATATTGCGCCGCAATTTCGTACCCGCGCGTGCCGGTGCGCCGGCCTTCCAGCAGATCGCTCGAAAGAAAGCGCATGTCGCCGCGCATCGCAGCAGCGGTGATGGTGGCCATGGCTTGATCCGCTTCATCCTTCGGGCCAGGCGCTGCCGCAGCCGCTGCGCCGAAAGCCAGCACCAGAAGCAGCAGATATCGCGACGTTTTTCCTTCGATTTTCATCGATGCATCCTTTCGCTAAAACTGGTTGCTTGGGGATTCGGCCGGTCGCCCCACCCGCGTCCAAGCGGCAAGATGCACAATCATAGCAAGGCGTCTGCACGCGGGCATGCGGGGTTCGGTTATAGGTCCCATCAGTTTGTCGCGCGTGATGACGCGGCTGTTGGAATAGCGCGTAGAAGACTGGCGGAGGCTGCGAATTAGTCGAGGCGGAAATTCAGGCGCTCAATGGAGCGGGCGTGCCCGGTTGCTTCATCCACATCGATCAAAACGGTGTTCATCTGCACATCGCGCTCGGCCACAACGAAGCGCGCCGGCAGCGCATCCAGAAAGCGCTGCAAAACGCCTTCCTTCTCCATGCCGATCACCGAATCGTGCGGGCCAGTCATGCCCACATCAGTGGTGTAGGCCGTGCCGCCCGGAAGCACGTGGTAATCCGCGGTAGGCACGTGTGTGTGCGTGCCCACGACCACCGAAACTTTGCCGTCGAGATACCAGCCCATGGCCTGCTTCTCGGAAGTGGCTTCCGCGTGAAAGTCGACAAAGATCACTTTTACGTTATGCGGAATTTTGGCGAGCTCGCGCGTCGCGGTTCGAAATGGATCGTCCAGTGCCGTCATAAACGTGCGTCCTTGCAGGTTCAGCACGGCGTATGGGATGCCGGCCTTGGTGGTGCCGAGGTACAGCCCGCTGCCCGGAAGACCGTTCGGAAAATTAGCCGGTCGCAGCAGCCGAGGCTCATGCGGAAGAAACTCAAGTATTTCCCTGCGGTCCCAGATGTGGTTGCCGCCGGTGAGCACCTCGATTCCGCAGCCGAACAATTCTTCCGCCAGCCGCGGCGTGATGCCGAATCCCGATGCGGAATTTTCTCCGTTGGCGATGCACAGGTCGATGGCGCGCTGCGAGAGAATATCGGCGAGCCGGTCATGTACGATTTTGCGTCCCGGCGAGCCGACAATGTCGCCGATGAAGAGAATTTTCAAGGATGCCGATGCTTTCTTGCTGCCGCACGCAGTTTAGTCAGGCGCGCGCTCTGAAATTCGCCGGAAAATTTGGCGCTTTATCTTATCAAAGGAGCGGTCCACTTCGCCGTGCGTGCTAGGCCCTGAACCCCACCAAAATAAGTGGGCGCCCTGCGCCTGCTTTCAGGCTTTTCCCAACCGCGTGAGCGGCCCGGAACGTGCACAAGGGCAGGACGACGGGGGCACCCTGGGATCCAGTGTTGGTTCATATAGGCTTTCGCAACGTCACCTGCGTCGCAGGCCATCTCCCGAAACATTGTAGCAGGGAATAGCAAAGCGCAATTCCGCGCGCGAAGCATGAAATTCAGCCGTCGTTTCGATGGCAACGCAAATTTAAAAACAGGCGTGCCCCGTGTTAGCTTCTCTACACCTGCAACACGTCGCCTTCGCGCGCCACCATCTCATACAGCACCGGATTGACGAAAAATCCGAGCAGCAGGCGCGAAATCAGCCCCGCAACAATGACGATGGCGAACGGTTTTTGCGTATCGGAGCCGATGCCGGTGGAAAGCGCGGCGGGCAGCAGCCCGAGGCACGCCACCAGCGCAGTCATCATAATGGGCCGCAGCCGCAACAACGAAGCGTCGAGCGTTGCCGTGCGAATATCTTTGTTCTCCAGCCGTAATTTGTTGATGTAGGAAACGAGAATTACCGCCGTCTCCACAGAAACTCCCATCAGGGCCAGCAGTCCCAGCACGGACGACACGCTGAACGGCGTGTGCGTCAGCTTCAATGCGATCAGCGCCCCAACTGGTTCCGTCATCACCACCCCGAGCGCAATAGTCACCGGGAATTTGAAGTTGCCGTAGAGTGCAAACAGAATCACGAAGATCAGCAAAATCGCCAGCGGGCCAATGATTTCCATCTGGTGGCGCGCTTCCAGGTATTCGCTGTACTCGCCGCCCCACTCGAGCCGGTAGCCTGCGGGAAGCGATCGCTCGATATCCGCGATAGCGCGCTGCCCGTCGTCCACGGCGCTCTGCAGGTCGCGGCCTTCAATGCTGTACTGCACGCCGATGTAGCGCGAATTGCTTTCGCGATAGATGAACGAAGCACCGCTTGCTTCGTGAATATTGGCCAGCGAACTCAAAGGTAGTTGCTGCCCTGCGGGCGTGCCCACCAGCAAATTCCCGATTTCGCGCTCATTCTCGCGAAACTCAGGTTTCATGCGTACCACCAGGTCGAACAATTTTTCACCCTGAATCACTTGCGTCGCTGCCTGTCCGCCAACGGCTGCCTGCACCACGGCTTCCACGTCCGCCACATTGATGCCAAACCTCGCGATCTTGTCGCGGTCCACGTCGATAATCAGGCTGGGCTGGCCTAGCTCGCGCACCACGGTCAGCTCCGTAAATCCGGGAACTTGCGACAGCCGCCGCTTGATTTCCAGCGCGCGGTCCTGTAACACATTCAGATCGGGCCCATAAATTTTCACCGCTAGCGCGCTCTTCAGGCCGGTCAATGCTTCGTCCACGGCATCTTCCGCGGGTTGCGTGTAATTGAAAATGATTCCGGGAAACGCCTGAAGCTGCTTTTGAATATCCTCGGTGAGTTCCGCCTTGTTGTGGATCGAGCCGGTTTTCCAGGTGGAATCGCCATAAGACTTCAGCCCCACATAAAATTCGTCGTTAAAGAAACCAGTCGGATCGGTGCCGTCATCCGGACGCCCGAGCTCGGAGCCTACGTCCGTCACCATCGGGTATTTCATCAGCATGTCGCGAACTTCTGGCGAAAGCTTGCTGGCTTCCTCGAACGAGATGGTGTACGGCATGGTCGCGCGAATCCAAAGAGCGCCTTCATCGAGATGCGGCATGAATTCGCCGCCGATGAAGGGAATCAGCAGCAGGGTCAGCCCAAAGATTATGGTGGCCCCGAGAATGGTGGTTTTCGGGTGGTCCAGGCACCATTCGAGCTGCCCCGCATATTTCCCGCGAACCCACTCAAATGGCTTATTCCTGCGCTCGCGCACGCCATGTTTGAACCAGTACGCGCACATCACCGGCACGAAGGTCAGGGTTAAGATCAACGCGCCGATCAGCGCAATGGACATGGTGTCCGCCATCGGATGAAAAAGCTTTCCAGACGGCCCGCTCAGCGCGTAGATCGGGATATATCCAGCAATGATTACCGCGACGGAATAAAAAATCGGCCGGTCCACATCTTTCGCCGCGGCCAGCAGCACTTCCTCCAAGTCATACTCTTGTCCTTCACGCTCTCCAAGCTCGCGGAAAATATTCTCCACCATCACCAGCGTGCCGTCGATGATGATGCCGAAGTCGATGGCGCCGATGGAAAGCAGGTTCGCCGCTACACCTCGCGCGTGCAGAAAAATAAACGAGAACAGCAGCGCCAGCGGAATGGTGAGTGCAACGATCACCGCCGCGCGCACGCTCACCAGGAAAAACATCAGCACGATCAGCACCAGGGCCATGCCTAACACCAGGTTGTGCTCCACCGTGTCGATGGTCAGCCGCACCAGGTCGCTGCGGTCGTAGTAAGGGCGCACCTTTACGTCCGGCGGAAGAATGTGCTCATTAAGCTGCTTGGTTTTGGCTTCGACGCCTTGCAGCACGTTCTGCGTCTGGTCCCCGCGCAGCATCATGATCACGCCTTCGACGGCGTCATCGGTGCGGTTGAATCCGAATTCACCCAAACGCGGCGCGTTTCCGATGGTCACTTCGCCTACGTCCCGCACCCGTACCGGCACGCCGTTTTGCGAGCCGATGATCACGTCGCCGATGTCGCGCTCGTCGCGAATCAGTCCGATGCCTCGAACGTAATAAAACTGCCCGCCCTGCGAATAAAAACCTCCGCCTCCATTGGAATTGTTGATGCCCAATTGCTGCAGGATGGTCGGCACAGTGATGTGATAACCATACAAGCGCGATGGATCGAGCAGAACCTGATACTGCATCACGGTCCCGCCGAATCCGGAATCGTCCGCCACGCCCGGTACCTGCTTGTATTCCCGCTCAATCACCCAGTCTTCGTATGTTTTCAGTTCCTGCGGAGTCCGATCGGGGCTTTCGAGCACATAGCGATAGACCAAGCCCGAGGGACTGGAAAGCGGAGCGAGTGAGGGCGTCACGCCGGTGGGATAAGTGACCTCACTTAGCCGCTGAAACACCAATTGACGCGCGAAATAATCGTCGGTGTCCTCGTTGAACGTCATAATCACGTCGGACAACCCGTAAAGAGAAATCGAGCGCATCACCGACAGCTTCGGCACGCCGTTCATTTCCACTTCGGTGGGCAGCGTGACCAGACGCTCGATTTCTTCGGCCGCGTGGCCTGTCCACTGGGTAATGATTTCAACCATCGGCGGCGACAAATCGGGGTAGGCATCCACGGGCATGTGCTGAAAGGAAACGGCGCCGCCAACCGCCAGAAAAAGCACCAGCATCAGGATCAAAAAGCGTTGCCGCAACGCGAATCGAACAATGTTGTGAATCATGAGTGGGTCATTTCAGTGCTGCAGCGAGTTGGCAAATTGCAGAAACAAACTGCCGTTGCCTACTACCCGATCGCCCGCCGATAGCCCTTTCGTAATTTGCGTTTGGCCGTTCTGGCTTTGCCCGATATCCACCTGCCGCCTGCCGAACTGATTGTTCGAAGCGGCCAAATACACGAACGGCTGGTTTTCGTCGTCGCGCAACACGGCTGCATCCGGCACGGCGATGGCGTTGGAGATGGTTCCCGCGGTCACCATGACAGTGCAATACATGTCGCGCTTCAGCTTTTCGCCTTTGTTGTCGACCACAACGCGTGCCTGCAGCGTCCGCGTGTTTGGATCGAGCGCCGGTGAAACGTAGGAGATTTTTCCGTGGAAGGTGTCGGGATAGGCGTCCGTCGTCACCAGTCACATCATCGCCATCGTGCACGTAAGCCAAGTCTGCCTGGTAGACATTCGCCAGCACCCACACCGTGCTCATGTCCGAAATGGTGAAAGCTTGCGTTTGTCCGGCTTGGATCACCTGTCCGGGCGAGACCAGCCGCTCCACAACTTCGCCGCTGATCGGGGCCAGCACCGGAATTTGGGCGGACGACGGCGCGGTTGCCAGGTCCGCCGGATTTTTGATGCCCAGAATCTTCATGCCCTGCTCGGCTGCGTTTCGATCCGCTTGAGCCTGCGTCCGGTCGGACTCGGCTTGCTGCAGATCGCGCTCGGCAATGGCGTGGTGATCGTACAAATCTTTGGCGCGCGCGTAATTCTTGTCGGCAAGGCGGAACGAGTCGTCGGCTTTCAGATAGGCGTCCAGCAATTGCGAATAGTCGGGGCTGGTCACCTCCAGCATCGGCTGGCCTTCGTTCACGTGCTGGCCCGGCACGACCAAAATGCGTGCTCACCGGTCCGCCCACCTGGCTGATCACCGGCGTGGTTTTGAAAGCGTTGTAGGCAACCGCGCCGGTCAGCCGCAGCGTTCGCGGTCAGCTTGCTGGGTTGGACGGTGACCACCTGCACGTGCGACATCTGGTCCTGCGGGATGGTGAAAAGCTCCGGCGTTTGCGCGCTGTTGCCTTGCGCGGAAAACGAAGTCATCTCGCTGGCGCGCTGTCCCGGGCTACAACCCGCAGCCACAAACACAGTGCTGAATGCGAGGCATACGCTGTACTTTCGCATCAGCGTCATTCGTTGCGTAGTGTTCATTGCAGGTTCCTCGTTCCCACGGCTTCGCGAAGCTGCTCCATTGCCAACAAATAGGAAGCCAGCGCTTGGCGGTAGGCCAGCTGTATGGCTCGATAGCTCCGCTCGGCGTCCAGATAATCCAGCAGGCTGGCCGCTCCGCGCTGATAAGCGTATTGGCTGATGTCCCGGTCCTGCTGCGCCTCGTCCAGATACCCGGTGCGGTAAAGCGTCACGATCTCGTCGTTGGTGTGCAGATTCTCGTACGCGTCGCGCACGTCGGTAAGCACCTGCCCGTTCGTAAATTTCTCCTGCTCCTGGGCCTGGTCGATGGCGTAGCGCGTGCGCGCGATTTCGCCCTGATTGCGGTCGAAAATCGGCAATTGGATCTGCCCGAAAAGCGAGGCCGTGTTCAGGTCCGCGATGTGGGTGTAGTTGAACTGCGCGGTCACATCCTTTTTGCCGATGGCTTTTTGCAGTTCGTACTGGCTGTTCGCTGCGGTGATGCCTTGTTCGGCGGCGCGCAGGTCCGGCCGAGTCTGCAGCGCCTTGGCCTGAAAATCTTCGGCGTTGCCTTTGAGCGGCTGGTAATCGAATGAGCCGGCCACGTCGTAATCCGCCGGCACCGATTCATACCCGAGAAGTTGCCGCAAGTCAGAAAGCCCTTGCACGCGGGCCAGGCGCGCCTGCGAAACGTCGGTTTGAAACTGCAGCAGTTGCAGCTTGATCTTCAGCAGGTCGTCTTCGCTGATATCGCCCGCTTTGTAGCGCGCCTCGCTGATGTCGACCGTATTCTGAAAGCCCTTAAGATCTTCTTCCGCCAGCTCGAGCGTCGATTCGGCGAGTTCCACGTTGGTGAAGTCCTGGGCCACACTGAAAGTCAGGCTGCGCTCGTTATCCGCTACCTGAGAGCGCGTGACCGCCGTGGCGTCGCGCGCAGCCGCTAGACGATGCTGCCGCTTCTTGCCGCGTTCGAAGAGATAGCTGATGCCCAAGTCAAACTGTGCCGCGTTGTCGATATAGTCCCCGCTGAACTGGTTCGGCTGAAAAATGGGCAAGAACTGCGCGTCGCCGAGAAGCACGGGGTTGGGACGCAGGTTTGCGGTGGTCTCTTCGGCTTCGCTTTGCTGAATCGTGGTGCGCGCTGCCAGCAGGCTGTGGTTATGCTGAAGCGCCATCTGGATGGCGTCATCCAGCGGCACTTTCACCGTGCCCTGATTTTGTGCCAGTGTCTGCGCCGGCACCTTGGGGCGCGTAGCATCGATTCCTTGGCCTTGCGGCGAGTTTTGGGCCGGTGGGGACTGCGCCAGCGCGAGCGGCGCTGCACACACCACGAGCATAAAGATCCGAAAGACAATACGTTCTACGCGCATGGGCTCTCCGCGTTCGAGTGAAGGGAAAAAGGTGAATCGAGTGCCGGGCAAGCGGCACGGAAACAACCGAGCGGTTGTTACAGGGTGGGAGGTGCGCGAGCGGGAACTCGCCGGGTCATGGGATCCGGCGCGAATTCATAGTCAAACGGTTCCGGATTCGGCCCCACCGGTTGCAGCGCCGGCAGGCGATCGCTTACCAGCGGGCGATCGATCGGCTGGTGACTCAGATGGCAGATGGGGCAGGCGTTCTCGGAGGCCGAATCCTGATGATGGTGCAGAACACCACCCAGCGTCGCGGCCATGAACAACAAACCGAGCAACGTGAGCGCTACGAGAAAGTAGCGAAATCGGCCCCGGTGGCCGTGCAGCCGGCCGGGTATGTGGTAGCGATCAGTCATGCGATACGGAGCGAGAGGATCGCCTCGTAATCATATAGTAGACGCCGATCCCGGCCAAACGGTTGTGTACCACTGTGGTAGCGGGAAAGCCAACCCTGCGTTTTCCAGGCTAATGGGCATGGTCGAGGGCCTTTTCCACCATAGCCACGCACTTTTCCACGCGCTGCCGGATGGGCCCCTCGAACTGCTGCTGGCGCTCGCGCTGGCTGTGCATTTCGTCGGCAATATTCAGCGCGGCCAGCACCGCTACCTTGAGCGAATCGGCCATGCGCGTGGCTTCGGCCACTTCGCGCATCTTGGCATCGACGTAAGCGGCCAGTTCCTGGATGTATTCCTCGTTGCCTTCCGCGTTGACGTTGTAGCTTTGGTCGAAAATTTCGATTTTCAAGATTCGCTCCCGGGCTGAGGCGCCATTCTGCGCGATTCCCCGTGGCGTTGCAACGATTTCAGGAGCTGCGAAGAATGGCGCCCAATTCCTTTTCGAGCGCGGCGATGATGCGCGCGGAAAAGCCGGCGATTTGCGCGTCGGTGAGCGTTGCATCGGCGCTTTGGAAGGCGACGCGAATCATCAGCGAGAATTTTCCGGCGGGGATTTGGCCGCCGCGGAAAAGATCGGCCGCTTCGACGCTGCGCAATTCGGGAATGGCGAGGGCGCGAATGGCTTGTTCGACCTGCGCGAACGCAGTGCCGTCATTCAGGATCAGTGCGAAATCGCGTTCCACGGCAGGGAAGCGAGGAATCGGTGTGAATTTTAATGAAGCACGCGAGGCTTCGATCGTCTTCAACAGGGGTTCCAACGCCACCTCAGAGACGAAAATATCCTGGCGCAACTTGAGCTGATCGGCGAGACGCCGTGCAAGCTGGCCGGCAACTCCAAGTGAGCCCTTCTGGTTCGTGGCGATGTGAGCGGATCGAGCGGGAGTGAGCCATGCAGGCGCTCCGGTTTGCCAAGTAAGTGCACATGCCAACTCGCCGATGCGGTCGAGGTCGCCTTTCAGATCGGCGAAAGTGAATTCGCGCGCGGGCTCGTAGATGGATTTTTCGCGGGCGAGGCCGGTGGCGCCCAGCGTGAGCACGGCGGTTTCGACGGGCTCGCCGTCGCGCAATTCGTAGCGCTTGCCGATTTCGAACAGGCGGAGATTCCGCTGGCCGCGATTCAAGTTCCATTCAATCGCGGAAATCATGCTGACCACGCCGCTCGATCGCATCACTGCGGCGTCTTCCGCGAGCGGATTGCCAATAATCGCTGGCGCAACGCCTTCAGGACGGAAAATTTCGTCGCGCTGCGTGTCGACGATCGGGATGGCCACGATTTCCTGATAGCCGAGGCCGATGACGCGCTCGCGCAGGCGATCCATCGCGACAGCATGAGGCAGGCGATGGGCCGGCTGCTTCGCGGGCGGGAGGCGCGCAGGAAATTTGTCGTAGCCATAGTGGCGCGCGACTTCTTCCACAAGGTCGATGCCGCGAGTGACGTCGCGCCGCCAGGATGGTTGGGTGCAATTCCAGGCAGCGGAAGCACCATCGCCGGTGCGTTTTGGCTGAAAGCCGAGCGCGGTAAGAATCTCCTCGATGTCGCGATCGGGAACGTCGGAACCCATTACGCGCAGCAGTTCCGCGCGTGACAATTCAATGTTCAGGGGAGCTTCGCGCTTCGGGTATACGTCCACCACGCCAGCGAGAAGCTCGCCTCCAGCTACTTGTTGAATCAGTTCGGCAGCGCGGCGGGAGGCAAGTTCGGCCGTTTCAGGATCGGCTCCTCGCTCGAAGCGATAGGAAGCTTCGGTGCGGAGGCCAAGCGATTTCGAGGTGCGGCGGACGGAAATAGGATCGAACCAGGCGGATTCGATGAGGATGTTGCGCGTGCTGAAACCGATTTCCGAATCAGAGCCGCCCATGACTCCGGCGATGGCCACGGCGTGGGACGCGTCGGCGATGACGCACATGTCTTTGGTCAGAGTGCGCTCAGCATTGTCCAGCGTGCGGATTTTTTCGCCGGGCTTCGCGCGGCGCACGACGATTCGCTTTTCATTCAGCTTGTCCAGATCGAAGGCATGCAACGGCTGGCCGAGCTCGAACATGACGTAGTTGGTGACGTCCACCACGTTATTGATCGACTTTTCGCCGATGGCTTCCAGTCGCTGGCGCAGCCAGTCCGGCGAAGGCTGCACCTTCACTCCTCGCAGCACTCGCGCCGTGTAGCGGCCGCAAAGATCAGGTGACTCGATTTCGACGCGCGCGGCGTTTTCTACTTTTTCAGCGGATTCTTTCAGCTTCGGATCAAGCGGTTTGACTGGAAGCCGGTAAATCGCGGCGACTTCGCGGGCGATGCCGACGTGTCCGAGGCAGTCGGGCCGGTTCGCGGTGATTTCCGCGTCGAGGACCGCGCCGGCGGGAGTTTCCTCGATGGAATCGATGGCCACGCCCGCAAGAGAAAGTTTGGCGCGCAGGTCGGGCGCGGGAGCCGTAACGTCGACAAATTCCCTCAGCCAGTTGTAGACGACTTTCATTGCGGCGTGATTCCGGCTTGAAAGAGGATACTCGCGGAAAAGGCGCCGCGAGCGGAAGGCGCTTCGCGCGGCGGATTTTTGTCGGAGCTGAAGCTCCGACCCCCTAAGTGCGGAAGAGAGATCCTTCGACTCCGCGATTGCGACCCTGAACGGGTCGCAAAACCCGCTCCGCTCAGGATGACAGGATCGATAGTGCTGATTGCGACGTGTTGGTACCAACGTTCGGTTCGCTGAGCACTGGCGCGGCCAAAACTGTGCACTGATGATAAGCGCGTCAAATGCAGATCCCTCGACACGCGGCGCGATCCGGCCGAATCGCGGGACATTCTTCTTCGCGCCCTCACCGGGCGCGGCGCGGCTCGGGATGACAGGAGCAGTGGTGCCACTTGTTGCTCGGCAGTTAAGGAATGGCGCTGGCGGTGACTCGTTACGGGCAAAGCGAAGAGAGGTCCCTCGACTCGCTCCGCTCGCTTCGGGATGACACATCGATAGTTGTTATCAGCGATTCTCAAGGGAGATTCTCACGGGAATTGGCGCAGGAAGCGCACGTCGTTCTGATAGAGCAGCGGGAGCTCGCTGATACCGTATTTCATCATGGCCAGGCGGTCCACGCCCATGCCGAAGGCGAATCCCGAAAGCTTTTCGGGATCGTACTTCACAAAGCCGTAGACGGCGGGATTGACCATGCCCGCGCCGAACAAGTTCGATCCATCCGGAAAATTTGCAGATGCGGCAGCCGCTGCCGCCGCAGACGTGACAGGTGGCGTCGACTTCGGCGGAAGGCTCGGTGAACGGGAAATAGCTGGGACGCAGGCGCGTTTTCGCTTGCGGGCCGAGAAATTCGCGCACGAAATATTCGACGGTGCCTTTGAAATCGGCGAAAGTGATGTCGGTATCGACGGCCAGCCCTTCGATCTGGTGGAACATGTAACCGTGCGTCGCGTCGGGATTGTCGCGGCGATAGACTTTGCCCGGCACGATGATGCGCACCGGAGGCGGCTGCTTCTCCATGGTGCGAATCTGCATGGGCGAAGTGTGCGTGCGCAGCAGGTGGCCGCCGCGAGCGCCTTCGATGTAAAAAGTGTCCATGTTGTCGCGCGCGGGATGATGCTCGGGAATATTGAGCGCCTCGAAGTTGTAGTAAGGCGTTTCGATCTCGGGGCCTTCGACGACGCTGAAGCCGATGGAAAGAAAAATTCGCTGCAGCTCTTCGTAGGTCTGGCGGATCAGATGCCGCGTCCCGACAGGTTTTTCGACGCCGGGCAACGAGAGGTCGATTTGTTCGCGGGCCTGGGCTCCTTTTTCCGCTCCTGCTTCGATTTCCTTGCGCTTTTCTTCAAGCGCCGCTTCGACATGGGCTTTGAGTTTGTTCAGTTCTTGCCCGACGACGCGCTTGAGTTCCGGCGGCGATGGCTTGAGCCAGTTGTCGCCGATGAGCGTGAGAACGCCGGACTTGCGGCCAAGCCAGGCGTCGCGCAGGTTTTTCCAAGAGGCTTCATCGGTGATGGCTGCGCTGGCCGAAGAGAATTCATTTTGCAGCTCGGAGAATTGCGAGACGACGGACTCCGGCGTGGTGGCGCCGAGGTCGGCCAACTTCTTTTCAACGATTCGAGTATCGGTCAAGTTCGTGCGCTCAAAACTGCGTTTCGGTGACGATTAGAAACGGGCTCGATTGTTTGTTTTCTTGGGCTTACAGCGAGTCTATCTCGGCAGGCACTGACGATTAGAAATTTCCTTGAGCCGCCCGGATCCGGCGACAACTTCCGCCGGCGCGCCGCATCGTTCTGCGCCGGGTGGTCCATAATGCGCGGGCGAATTGTCGCAGGAGTGTTCAAGGCAATCAATAGTCACCGGGTACTGTGACGGCTGAAACTGTGCGTCCCGAAGAGCGAAGAAGAAGCATATCCCTCGACTTTTTTATTACGCCCCTAACCGGGGCGCCCACGAGAGATTCTCATGCTTCGCGACGGTTACGTATGGTCTTCGGACTCGGCTCGGGATGACAGACGCTCGGACACAGGCTTCCGAACTCGATCACGCCTTCGCAGCAGCGCGGCGCGTGTTGCTTGGCCGAAGTGCACAGCGCGGCGAAGCCGTCAGCATCGCGCACGGCCATGTCCGCCAGAATCTTGCGATCGAGATCGATGCCGCCTGCTTTCAGGCCATGAATCAACTGGCTGTAAGTGATGCCGTTGTTGCGGGCAGCCGCGCCGATGCGCTGAATCCAGAGCGTGCGGTAATCGCGCTTGCGCGTGCGGCGGTCGCGATAGGTGTAGCGCAGCGAACGGTTGACCGCTTCTTTCGCCGAGCGGTAGAGCTTTCCTTTTGTGAGGAAAAATCCTTTGGCGTGTTTCAGCAGCTTTTTGCGTCGTGCGCGACGCTTGGTACCGCGTTTTACTCGGGGCATTGCTTGTCTCCTTGTGCGCCCGTTGACGCACCCATCGTGAAAATTTCAGTCTCCGGCGAACAACGCTGGAAGAGAGATCCCTCGTCGCTTGCGAACGACTTTCAGTCGTCCGCTGCGCTCGCTCGGGATGACAACGTAAAACAAAGGCAACTTCAGGACTTCGACCCTCGACGGGTCGTCGGCTCGGGATGACAACGTAAAACAAAGGCTGGCGGGCTGAAGCCCGCCTCTACGAAAGCCGTTTCCTTGTGCGCTGGGCGCACAAGGGGCAAATTTCCGGCGCGAGTGAATACCGGTTGCAAATTTCCAGGGAGACAAACAGGATCCGCGCAGACACAGGAAACCGCGCTGTGCGGACGGGTTTGTCTCGTTGAACTGCTTTTCATTATTCCCGCGGACTTGCTGCGGGAATCCGGCCGGCAGGCACCCGTTACGCACTGCCTGGCACGGAAGAAGTAATTGAAACAACTGGCGCGCTAAAGGCCGCCTCTACGAAAAACGATAGGCCGGCCCCTAGATGCCGTAGGGCAGCGCCAGGCGAATGTTGTTCTCGTCGGCCGGACTCACCTGCACCTTATTCGCGAGCTTGCGCTGACGCCGCGGCAATTTGGTGCCGAGCAGATGCCGCTTTCCGGAGTGCCAACGCATAATCTTTCCGGTGGCGGTGATCTTAAAACGCTTGGCCGCGCCACGGTGCGTCTTGAGTTTCATCTTCTTGTTCTTTTTCACGATTTCCTCGTTCTGATTCCGTGGGCAGACATGATAGCCCGAAGTTTGCGCAAAACAAAATTGAGATTCGTCGCGCTTAAGTGACGCGGGGCGAAATCACCACACGAAGAGAGATCCCTCGACTCGCTGGACATTATTTCTGTGCGCCCTCACCGGGCGCGGCTCGCTTCGGAATGACACACGAACCGGCGTATCGGAAGCCCCGACGGTTTCCGAACCGAAGAGAGATCCCTCGTCGCTTCGAGACGACCGTGGCCGTCTGCGAAGCTCACTCGGGATGACAGACGGAAAACAAGTGCCCAGTGAAAACTAGGCTTCGCCGCCCGCGGCGGATTGCGACGGACGCGACGGCGTGGCCGCAGCGCCCTTTTTGGGCGCAAGCAGAGCCAGCAAAATATTCGCCTCCATACGCGGGCCGAATTCGACCTGCGCGTGATCCATGATTTCCTTCAGCAGCCGATCCATTTTCGCGCGGCCCACATCCTGATGGGCCATCTCGCGGCCGCGATGGAAGATCATGGCCTTCACCTTGAAGCCGTCACCGAGAAAGCGAATGATCTGGTTCTTGCGCACCTGAAAGTCGTGCTCGGCGGTGGAAGGGCGAAACTTCACTTCCTTGATGTGCGAGCTTTTCTGGTGCTTCTTCTGTTCGTGGGCTTTCTTGTTTTGCTCGTAGAGGAATTTTCCGTAATCGACGAGCTTGCATACGGGCGGAACCGCATTGGGCGAGATTTCCACCACATCGAGACCAGCTTCGCGCGCCGCCTTCATGGCGTCGAACAGGGTCATCACGCCGAGCTGATTCCCCGCATCGTCAATCACGCGAACTTCGCGAGCGCGAATGCGCTCGTTTACTCGAAGACCACCACTAGGACCACCACCGCGTTCTGCGATAAACCCACCTCCCGGGACCAGCGACCCTCAGAGTTCGCTCCCGTTTTTCCGTCCGCTGCCCCACGAACAATCCGCGGAGGGGACAGGGCAGAAAGTATAGCACGGCGGTCCTAGGGGCGGGCAATAGGGCGTTTACCATAAATTTACTCTGTGCTGGGCCCAAAGCCAGCCGTGCCTTCGACGGTTCAGCGGGATTGTTTGCGAAATACGCGAAAGGTATAGTAGCCGCCAGCCAGGGAATTCCGGCACGCATTCAAATCTCGAAAAAGGCATATTTTCTTCCCACTATGAAAGCGATCCAAGTGCAGAAGGTTGGCGGTCCCGAAGTGCTCAGTTACGTGGATCTTGATGTTCCGAAGCCGGCGGCGAACCAGGCCATCGTGCAGATCAAGGCGGCGGGAATCAATTTCATCGATGTCTACTTTCGCGAAGGGCGCTATCCCACGCAGCCACCGTTTGTGGATGGGCAAGAGGGCTCAGGGGTAGTGAGCGAAGTTGGCGCCGATGTGAAGGGCGTAAAAGTTGGCGATCGCGTGGCGTATACGGGCGTGCTGGGAAGCTACGCGGAATATGCGGCGGTTCCGGCGGACCGGCTCGTAAAACTTCCGGAGAAGCTCGATTTCAAACAGGGCGCGGCGGCAATGTTGCAGGGTACAACGGCGCACTATCTTTCGCACACGACGTATCCGCTGAAGCCCGGTGATATCGCGCTGGTGCATTCCGCGGCCGGCGGCGTGGGATTGCTGCTGGTGCAGATGGCTAAGAAACTGGGCGCGCGCGTGATCGGCACGGTGAGCACGGAGGAGAAGGCTAAACTCGCGCGAGCGGCGGGAGCAGACGATACCATCCTGTACACGCAGCAGGATTTCGAAGCGGAGACGAAGAAGCTAACCGATGGCAAAGGCGTGCACGTAATTTATGACGGCGTAGGCAAGGACACTTTCGAAAAAGATCTGAATATTCTGCGGCCGCGCGGGTACCTGGTGTATTACGGCGCGTCGAGCGGGCCGGTGCCGCCGTTTGATTTGAATAAGCTGGGGCCCAAGGGATCGCTCTTCGTCACGCGGCCGACGCTCGTCCACCACATCGCGTCGCGCGAAGACCTAGAAAAGCGCGCGGGCGATGTTCTCGGCTGGATCGCTTCGGGCGAGCTGAAATTGCGCATCGAGCATGTTTATCCATTGAAGGATGCGCCGCAGGCGCACCGTGAACTCGAAGGGCGCAAGACCACGGGAAAGCTGCTGCTGATACCGTAAGGGCGATTCACTGATGCAGTGTGCGGAGGCGTGACATGAAAAGCTGGCTGATGCTGACCTTGGGCGCACTGCTGGGATCGGCGATTGCGTTGGCCGTGGCGATTCCCGGGCTGCAGGTGCGCGCGGCGGAGGTGCAGCCTCGATTTGCGCAGCTCACCATGGAACAACTCACCGCAGAGCAGCGGCCCCTGGCGGAAAAGATCATGAAAGTATCGAGCGTAGGCATCAGCGGGCCATATAACTCAATGCTGCGCAGCCCGGTGATGGGCGACCGGCTGTTCATGCTGCTTGACTATCTGCGATTCAATACATCCGTGCCGCGAAGGCTGAATGAATTTGCCATTCTGATCCAGGCACGGCTATGGACGTCGCAAGTGGAATGGCGGGCGCACTATCCGCTGGCGCTGAAGGCGGGGCTAGAACAATCGGTTGCGGACGATCTGGCCAAGGGCAAGCGCCCCGGGAACATGCAACCGGACGAAGCCGCGGTCTACGACTTGTGCATGGAACTTTCGACCAAGCACGAAGTGAGCGACAAAGTGTTTCAGAAAGCGCGTGCGATTTTCAGCGAGCAGCAAATGGTGGATCTGGTGGCGGTAAGCGGAACTTATGTGACCGCAGCGATGTTCTTAAAAAATGCCGCGGAAGAAGGCGTACCGGATGGGAAAGTGGCGCCGCTGCAACCGCTGGGGCTGCGATAACCTGCTTGTCTTTGAGCCACGCTGTACATCGCGTGCTGTATTGTTTTCTTAATTGTCCGCGCGACAATTGCAGGTAGGAGGATCGCGATGATTCGAAAAACCAAGGCAGGCTACAAAGTGCTTTCCGAGAAGGGGAAGAATTTGGGCGGTCCGTACAAATCAAAAGCAGCGGCGGAAAAGCGGCTGCGCCAGGTGGAATACTTCAAGCACAACAAGGGATAGGAAGAAAATCCCGAAGGAAATCGAGCCCAGCGGCCAGAAAAATGGCCGCTGGAGCAAAGCCTAATAGCGTAATTATGCTTTCCACAGGAGCGCGTGAATTCCACAAGAAAAGACTGTAAAAATCTTTTGGGACTACTTGACGCCATCCAAAATCCTGATATACTCCATTGAAGTCGGCAAGACCTCTGAAGCTGCTCATGTCTTCTGACGTTCCGGGTCTGCCTACTCATCTTGAGGTGAGATTGGTTACGAGTACCGGGTAGCAACAAATCGAGCTTCGAGTTCATCCGTTCTAGGGTCGCGGAAATAATGGCCCGGAATGCAGGACGGATTTGCCCGGCGCTCGTTGCCGGGTTTTTTATTTTACGCGGGTTCGGCTCCAAACTGAAACCGCGCTCCGCCTGGAGCGGAGACGTTTCGACCGGAAACTGATGGTTGGAACGATCGATCTTTGACAACTGATGGAAGCTGGCATTGCGTTGTGCGAATGTCAAGGCCCGTACAGTGCAATAAAACTGCAAATTTTGCTCAAGAGTAGCGCAATGTGGAAAGGCGAACTTGCCACACGCGCGGTGTCGTGTGTCTGAACCGGATGGCCGGGCAGTGCAGCGGCGATGGCGACGTGTTGAGTAAGTTTTATGGTTAAGCTACTAAGGGCGTACGGTGGATGCCTTGGCGCCAACAGGCGATGAAGGACGTGGTAAGCTGCGAAAAGCCTCGGGAAGCCGCAAACAGGCCTTGATCCGGGGATGTCCGAATGGGGAAACCCTATCTGGTAAAACCAGATAACGGCCCGCTGAATACATAGGCGGGTACGAGCTAACCCAGGGAAGTGAACCATCTCAGTACCTGGAGGAAAATAAATCAAAAGAGATTCCGAAAGTAGCGGCGAGCGAAATCGGAACAGCCCAAACCGGGGTGCTTGCATCCCGGGGTTGTAGGACCGCGTGAGTAGAGTTATCAATCCGGAAGCTAGGCGAACCCGCTGGAAAGCGGGGCCAAAGAATGTGATAGCCATGTAGCCGAAAGCTTACCGGACTCGAAGCGGTATCCTGAGTACCATGGGGCACGAGAAACCCCGTGGGAATCTGGGGAGACCACTCTCCAAGGCTAAATACTCGTTGGCGACCGATAGTGAACTAGTACCGTGAGGGAAAGGCGAAAAGCACCCCTGCGAGGGGAGTGAAATAGAACCTGAAACCGTATGCCTACAAGCAGTCGGAGGGCTATGCCGGGTCTTCAGATCCGGAATGCCTGACGGCGTGCCTCTTGCTTAATGAGCCGGCTAGTTATTCTCCCAGGCGAGGTTAAGCGTAAGCGAGCCGTAGCGAAAGCGAGTCCGAATAGGGCGATCAGTCTGTGGGAATAGACGCGAAGCGGGATGATCTACCCTTGGCCAGGTTGAAGGTCGCTTAACCGCGACTGGAGGACCGAACCGTTGTGAGTTGAAAATCGCTCGGATGAGCTGAGGGTAGGGGTGAAAGGCTAATCAAATTCCGTGATAGCTCGTTCTCCCCGAAATGCCTTTAGGGGCAGCCTTGTGTGATTTGCCACGGTGGTAGAGCACTGAATGGACTAGGGTCCCATCCAGGATACCGAATCCAATCAAACTCCGAATGCCGTGGACAACAGCGCAGGAGTGAGACTACGGGGGATAAGCTCCGTGGTCGAGAGGGAAAGAACCCAGATCGCCAGCTAAGGTCCCAAACTGTAGACTAAGTGGGAAAGGACGTGTGAGCGCACAGACAGCCAGGAGGTTGGCTTAGAAGCAGCCATCCTTTAAAGAAAGCGTAACAGCTCACTGGTCAAGTGTTCACGCACCGACAATCCAACGGGGCTCAAGTCTACGACCGAAGCTGCGAAATTAACGATTCCTACGGGAGTCGTCATTTGGTAGGGGAGCATTCTGTGGAGTCTGAAGGTAGACCGAGAGGACTACTGAACGCCACGGAAGAGACTCTGCCGGCATAAGTAGCGATAAACACGATGAGAACTCGTGTCGCCGAAAGTCTAAGGTTTCCTGAGGAAGGTTAATCCGCTCAGGGTTAGGCGGGTCCTAAGGTGAGGCCGAGAGGCGTAACTGATGGACAGCAGGTCAACATTCCTGCCCCGCCACACGAACGTTATACGATGGGGTGACGCAGAAGGATATGGGAGTCGGGTGATGGATGTCCCGATGGCCCGGTGTAAGCCGGATCCCGCAGGAAAATCCACGGGGTCATTCAACGGTGAGACCGGTTCCGAGGCCACACGGCCAAAAAGTCTCTGATTTCACGCTGCCGGGAAAAACCTCTAAGGAGTTCGGGTGGTGCCCGTACCTCAAACCGACACAGGTAGACAAGGTGAATATCCACAGGCGCTCGAGAGAACGCTCGCTCAGGAACTAGGCACATTAGCCCCGTAACTTCGGGAGAAGGGGTGCCCCGCTAGGGTTTATAGCCCGAGGGGGCCGCAGTGAAATGCGTTCGGCGACTGTTTAACAAAAACACAGCTCTCTGCTAAGTCGAATACGACGTATAGGGGGTGACGCCTGCCCGGTGCCGGAAGGTTAAAGGGATGGCTTAGCTGCCGCAAGGCAGCAAAGGCTTGATCTGAAGCCCCGGTGAACGGCGGCCGTAACTATAACGGTCCTAAGGTAGCGAAATTCCTTGTCGGGTAAGTTCCGACCTGCACGAATGGCGTACCGATCGAACGACTGTCTTGGCGAACGGCTCGGCGAATTTGTGGTTCCGGTGAAGACGCCGGATGCCCGCATCTAGACGGAAAGACCCCGTGCACCTTAACTGCACTCTGGTCATGATTAACGGTACTGTCTGCGTAGGATAGGTGGGAGCCTGGGATTCCTCGGTTTCGGCTGGGGAGGAGGCAACGGTGAAATACCACCCTGATAGTTCTGTCGATCTAACTTGCGACCCTAGACGGGTCGGAGGACACGGCCAGACGGGTAGTTTGACTGGGGCGGTCGCCTCCTAAATGGTAACGGAGGCGCTCAAAGCTCGGCTCAGGCGGATTGGAAACCCGCCGTGGAGTGCAAGAGCACAAGCCGGGTTGACTGCGAGACACACAGGTCGAGCAGGCACGAAAGTGGGATCTAGTGATCCGGTGGTTCTGCGTGGAAGGGCCATCGCTCAACGGATAAAAGGTACGCCGGGGATAACAGGCTGATCTAAGCCAAGAGTTCACATCGACGCTTAGGTTTGGCACCTCGATGTCGGCTCATCGCATCCTGGGGCTGTAGAAGGTCCCAAGGGTTAGGCTGTTCGCCTATTAAAGCGGTACGTGAGCTGGGTTCAGAACGTCGCGAGACAGTTCGGTCCCTATCTGGTGTGGGCGCAGGAAACTTGAGAGGAGTTGTCCCTAGTACGAGAGGACCGGGATGAACAGACCTCTTGTGATCGAGTTGTCACGCCCGTGGCATCGCTCGGTAGCGAAGTCTGGAAGAGATAATCGCTGAAAGCATCTAAGCGAGAAGCTCGCCTCAAGATAAGGTTTCCCAAGGGGGCTGCGGCCCTCTAAGAAGGCCAGTCGAAGACTACGACTTTGATAGGCGGGAGGTGGAAGCGCAGTAATGCGTGTAGCTTACCCGTACTAATCGGCCGTTCGGCTTGACCATAAACTTACTCAACGCGTCATCCAAAGCCGCGTCGAGCGAGTCAAGCAAGCCTTTCCACATTGCATTACTCTCTTGTGGAATTTGCAGTAACAGCTTCCTTCAGTTGCGAAGTTTACCGGCAAGGCTAACGAAAGTTGCCGCGGCTAGGTTAGCTGAAGCTAAGCCTTGAATTCGATCCTGCGGCTCTTCCAGCCTCCAGGATCGAGCAGTTTCCTGGTGGTATTACCGCGAGGGTCACACCCGTTCCCATCCCGAACACGGAAGTTAAGCCTCGCAGGGCCGATGATACTGCGCTGGAAACGACGCGGGAACGTAGGTCACCGCCAGGATTAAAAACGAAGAAGGGCTCCGAGCAATCGGAGCCCTTTTTTATTTTGCGCGCCAGATCCGAGAATGGGCGCGTTCCTCGAATTCAGTTAGAACGCCCAGGCATCCGTAATAACCGCAACCGTTTTTCGGCTTCTACGAATTGCGCTCCAATGCGCGAACGGAGAATACTCCCGGCTATTTCGTGTGGGAGGCGGGAATGAAACCGAAATACTTTGTGGGCGCGTTGGTATCTGCGATTGCAGCAATGGCGATGCTTTTAGGCGCGGCAATGAGCTCCGCGCAATCGGCAGACAGTCCGGCAGGGCAGAGCGGGAGCAAGAGTACGGCGCCGAATGCGACCGCGCATTCCACAGGGAAATCGCCCGCAGCGAGGCCTGCGGATCCTAACGTGGTAGCCTGCCACGCGCTGGAAGTTCACAGCAACGCCCAGCCTGCGGTCACGGTTCTCGTGTTCAATCAGAAAAATAAGGACGACCACGAACGGCTTTCCGATCTCCTGAAGGACAATGAAGGCGCGAGCGTGGAGATCAAGGCGTCCGATGGAACCTGGCATAAGGCTTCCGTCGCGCGCCTGAGAAGCTGCTTTGGGCGCGGGCTGCTTTTCTTTTCGGGCGAAAGCTCGCCGGTGGAGGAAAAGGACGATTTCGTGCTGCGCTTTCCCGCTAAGAAAACTTCCTGAGTTGCGCTAGCATCGATCTCACTTATGAAATTAGGCATTTTCGCGGCACTGGCGATGGCGCTCGTCGTGTCTTCCGCTTTCGCGCAGATTAAGCCGGCGACAAGCCGCCCGTTTGCAGCCGATCGCGATCAATTGGGCATGACCTGCGCGCAGATTCTGGCCATGAGCTCTTCGGACTGGGTGGCGCAATTCAACCAGAAGATGAGTGACGCGAGTCCGGAGCAGGCCAAGACGGTTCGAGCGATCACACTTTACGGAAAATGCTACGACGCGCGGACCGACCGGCTTGCGGCTGCGCTGGGCAGAAAGGGTGCAGGCCCGCAGATAAGCGCGCGCGGAGATTTCCGCGATTTCGAGCAGGCGCTGCAGAATTTCACCGCAAAGGCGCTGGCAGCAAATGATCCGCCGGTGAATGCGCTGAAATCGGCGTACGCGACGCTTTATGAGAAGCGGTTCCGCTACGAGTTCTATGAGGCGTATGAGAACCGTGTGGCGAAACCAGCCGTCGCGAAAACGGTCACCGGAAAATCGAGCGCTGCAAAACCGGCTGAAGCGAAGTCTCCCGCATCGGCTACGCCAAACGATGCCGCGGCACCGAAGGCGGAGACAGCCTCTGCTGGCAATTCACAACAGACCGCAGCGCCGCCGGATCCGATGACCGCCGCGAAGAACCGCTTCGGGGAGTTACTCGACGCGCTGCCGGACGACAAAATGCACGCGCTGCATTCCGCATTCGGCGATATCGTCAGCCGCGGAGAGATGAGCGAAGAAACGGGACTTGCCGTTTATCGCTATGCGATTTTCTTGCTGGAGCCGGAGAACGCGGAGCCGTTCTCTCCGCCGCCGTTCTGAAACAATTCGGAAAACGAAACGCCGCGCCAGAACTGCTGCGCGGCGTCCATTTTTAGCCGAAACCAGCGACGAACCGATGTTATTTCGGTTTGCGGAAAAGGCCCATATAGACGGCCTTGCCGAGTATGTGGCCCTGAATGGCCTTCATAACTTCCACGCGAGTGGCAAAGGCGTCCGTGCCGGGCTGAATGTCGAGCTTCGTGTCCAGCGCGTAAAGTTCGAAGGTGTAGTGATGGCGCGGGCCAGTAGCCGGGGCGCCGGGTCCACGATACACCGGCCCGGACGCGCTGACCTGATAAGCACCGTCCTTCATCTGCCCCATGGGCAGACCTTCGGAAAGCTCGATGACGTTGCCGGGAATGTTCCACACGAGCCAGTGAAGCTGATCTTCGGTGGTTTTGTTTCGGCTCACGTCCAGGTCATGCATGTGCAGCACGAACGAAACAGTGCCCGCCGGTGTGTTGATCCAGGAAAGCTCGGGCGAAGTTTGATTCCCCGCCTGAGTGTACTTGTCGGGGATGATTGTGCCGTCGCCGAACGAAGTGGAAGTGAGCGTCAAAGGCGGCGGAGCCGGAGCGGCGGGCGCGGCGCCCGCTTGAGCGCGAACCGTCTGAGTGCTGCCTGAAAACGCGAATGCCAACGCCAAAGTGTAAACGGGAAGCCATCGAAGAAATCGCATCTGGTAGATCCTCCGCATCGAATACAGGTGAAAGAAAAATCGTGCTGGCGGTTTTCAAACCCGCCGCGAGAACGTCGAAAACTACTCCTGCTTGTCCAAAATCTGGATGATGGTGCCCACGCGCTCCGGCGGATAGAGTCGCTGCGTAGTGTAGGTGAGAACTTTGCCGTCTTTGGAGACCTGCCAGACGAATGTGGTCGATTTTTTGTCGCCCTTCATGCCAATGCCATCGGCGCGATACTTGTTCACACGCTTCATGATCAGCCGGTCGACGTAGGGATCGCCGCTGATGGGATAGTCCTTGCCGTCAAATTTCACAGTGAATTCGCCAGTGCTGGCTTTGCCCTGCGCGTCCACGCGGTCCTGTACGACGCGCACGCCGCCGGGAATCGGAATGTGCTTGCGGGTGATGCTTTTGGGAACCACGGCTCCCAATTGTGATTTTGGGACGTTTAAAATCCAGGTGCCCATGAGTGGGTCGTTATCAGCGGCGGAAATCAGGGACGTTGCGGCTAGCAAAAGGCCGAGAAAAGCCAGGGCGAAAAGAAGCAAGCGCTTGGTCACGGACAATTTGTCTCCTGTGATGTGTAGACGGCTGAAACTTGGCGTGTGCATAGTACGCCGCCGGGACGCGGCGTTCAAGACTATGCGTGGTTTGACCTTTCGCCGAGGCGTTCGATAGCATCGAATACTGCGAAAGCGCCCAGCCTATGAACATCTCCGACCCAGCCACGCGGCACGTGATTGTCGGCACCGCCGGCCACATTGACCACGGAAAATCCACGTTGGTCGAGGCGCTGACTGGCACTCATCCGGATCGCCTCGAAGAGGAAAAGCGGCGCGGAATTACCATCGATCTGGGATTTGCGTTTCTGAATCTCGACGGTGTGAGCATCGGGTTCGTCGATGTGCCGGGACATGAAAAGTTCGTTCGCAACATGCTGGTGGGCGCGGGGGGTATCGATGTGGTGTTGCTGGTGGTCGCGGGGGACGAGTCGATCAAGCCGCAAACGCGCGAGCATTTCGAGATTTGCCAAATGCTGGGAATTCCGCGCGGCGTCGTGGCGATAACCAAGGCCGATCTAGTTGATCCCGACGTGCTGGGGCTGGTGAAACTCGAAATTGAGGAGTTCGCGCGCGGAAGTTTTCTGGAAGGAGCGGCCATTGTGCCGGTGAGCGCGCGCACCGGAGCGGGACTGGATCTGCTGAAGGCGGAGCTGCTGCGCGCTGCACGGGCGGCTCCGAAGAAGGACGCGTCGAGATATTTGCGGCTGCCAATCGACCGCTCGTTCGCCATGAGGGGATTCGGCACAGTGGTCACCGGGACGCTCGTGGCGGGAAGCGTGAAGGTTGACGATGAAGTGGAGCTATATCCCACGGGCAGGCGGCTGCGGGTGCGCGGCCTGCATTCGGGTGGCGCGAGTGTGGAATGCGCGCTAGCCGGACAGCGAACTGCGGTGAATCTGGCCGGCATCGATCATGCCGAAATTGCGCGTGCGATGAGCCTGGCGTCACCGGGAATTTTCGAGCCGACCGATCGCGTGGATGCGCGAATCACCGTGTTACCTTCGGCGAAGCGTTTGAAAAACCGCGCGGGTGCGCATTTTCATCAGGGTACGGCAGAGACAATTGCCGAGGTGATTCTGCTCGAAGGCGAAGAGCTAGGGCCGGGCGCATCGGGTTTCGCGCAACTGCGCCTGAAAGAAAAAGCGCTGCTGCTCCCGGGAGACCGCTTCATTTTGCGTCAGTTTTCGCCAGTGGTGACGATTGGCGGCGGTGTCGTGCTGGACGTCAAACCCGAGCGGCACAAGCGCGCGGATGCCGGCGTTACACCGGCGCTCCAAATCCTGGCGCGCGGAAATCGCGAAGAGATTTTGCTGGCCATCGCGACAAATAATAAGACGGGCGCGGTGAGCGCCCGGGAAGTTGTCGCGCGAACGGGATGGACCGAGACCGAAATTGAAGGGGCTGCGGCGGCGCTTGCCGCAGGCGGCAAGCTACGCGTCGTTTCCGAGGCGCAGCAGCCGCTGGTGCTGGCTTCCGCGCACGCCGTGGAAAAATGCTCCGCGGCGCTGCGCGCTGCGGTCGAGGTATTCCATCGCGAAAATCCGCTGCTGCCGGGAATTTCGCGGCAGGAGCTGCACACCAAGTGTGGCAATCCGCGCGTGGAGCTTTTCGACGCGAGCCTAGGGGATTTGCTCAAAGCTGGCGTGCTGAGCGTCACCGGCGATCTGGTGCAGCGAGCCGGGCGAACCATGGCGCTCGCGCCGGAAGAAGAGCGCGCCAAGCAGTTGATCGAGCACGAATTCGAAGCGGCCGGGCTGGCGGTGCCGAGCTTCGCCACGGTGCTGGCGAAACTGCCCGTGGAGCCGCAGCGCGCGCAGAAAATCCTGCAGATTCTGCTGCGCGAACAAGTGCTGGTGCGCGTGACGGCTGATCTGATATTCCACCGCACCGCCGTGGCGCGGCTGTGCGACCTGCTCGCAGGCTACCGAAAGCAAAAGGGCGTCCGTCTGCCAGTTCCTGCATTCAAAGAGCTTACGGGCGTGACGCGCAAGTACGCCATCCCGCTGCTCGAGTACCTGGACCGCCAGCAGGTAACCCGGCGAGTGGGCGACGAGCGTGTTATACTGTAGCCATCCGTCTCCGCTTTGTGGCGCGCCCGTGGTTGAGAGACGCCGCGCGGGCGGGTTCAAGAGAGGTTTCAATGGAAGCACTCAGTATTCCCCATCTGCTAATTATTCTGGTGATCGTGCTGGTGTTCTTCGGCGGTCGGCGCATTCCCGACGTGATGAAGGGCCTGGGGCAGGGCATCCGCGAATTCAAGGACGGCATGCGCGGTCCCGATGCGCCCGTGCAGCACAGCCAAACCGCGGCACCTGTTAGCACGCCGGCTCCTCCGCCGACCGTGGTCGAAGAGAAGAAGTAGTTTTTCGCCGCGCGGCTCGGAAATCCCCTGTCGCCTTTTTGAGCCGCGAAGGGTCTATCCCGCTGCCGATACCTGTTTAACCTCTTTTTTCCAGCCCCGCTTCTTCCAACGATAGATCGCGCAGCATGCGCCACAGCCGCGAAACCGGCAGGCCCATCACGTTAAAGTAGCAGCCTTCGATGCGCGTTACGTATTTTCCCGCCAATCCCTGGATGCCGTAGGCGCCAGCTTTGTCGAATGGCTCGCCCGATGCGATATAGCTTTCAATTTCATTTTCAGAAAGCACGGCGAAGGTGACTCTGGTCGTTTCCACATGCGTGAGTTCGCGTTGATTCGGCGTGGTGACCAGCGCGATTCCCGTGAGCACTTCGTGCGTCTGGCCGCTGAGTTCCCGAAGCATCCAGCGCGCTTCTTCGATGCTTTCCGGTTTTCCCAAGAGGTGCTTTCCGAGAACGACGGTGGTGTCCGCGCCGATGCAAACGCTCTGATCAGACTGGGCTGGCATTTGCCGAGCCGCGATAGTGGCTTTTTCGCGCGCGAGTCGCAGCACGTAATCGGCGGCGGGCTCGTCCGGCAGGCGCGACTCATCGACGTTCGTGGGCCACACTTCGAACGCGAACCCCGCATTGCGCAAAATCTCCGCTCGCCTCGGCGACCCCGACGCGAGAATCAGTTTCATCTGGGCAGTTGATCCTAGATGACGACGGATTCGTGGTATTCGCCGAAGGCGCGGCGGAGCGCGTCGGAAATTTCGCCGACGGTGGCGTAGGCTTCAACGGCGCCGAGAATGGCAGGCATGAGATTTTCGCCGGAACGTGCGCGGCGCTCGACTTCGCTGACCGCAGCCTGTGCCGCACCCGCATCGCGGCGGGCGCGCAGCGCCTTCACGCGAGCCACTTGCGCGCGTTCGATTTCCGGATCGATGCGCAGGGTGGGAATAGGTCGCTCTTCTTCCGCCTTGAAGCGGTTCACGCCCACGACGATCTGTTCGCCGCGTTCCACCGCCTGCTGATATTCGTACGCGGATTTCTGAATTTCCTGCTGCACGTAGCCCGTTTCGATGGCGCGCAGCATGCCGCCCATGGCATCAATCCGCGAAATATATTCCTGCGCGCCCGCTTCGATTTCATCGGTGAGCTTTTCGATGGCGTACGATCCCGCCACCGGATCGACGGTATTCGCCACGCCGGTTTCGTGCGCGATGATCTGCTGCGTGCGCAGCGCGAGCAGCGCGGACTGCTCGGTGGGCAGCGCGAGCGCTTCGTCGAGCGCGTTCGCATGCAACGACTGGCAGCCGCCAAGCACGGCGGCCAGGCATTGCAGCGCCACGCGCACCACGTTGTTTTCCGGCTGCTGCGCGGTGAGCGCGGAGCCGGCCGTCTGCGCGTGGAAACGCAGCATCATCGAACGCGGATCTTTCGCGCCGAAGCGGTCGCGCATGGTGCGCGCCCACAGGCGGCGCGCGGCGCGGAACTTGGCGATCTGCATCAGAAATTCGTTGTGCGCGTTGAAGAAAAAGGAAAGCTGCGGCGCGAATTCGTCCACGCCGAGGCCCGCGGCGATGGCCGCTTCCACGTAGGCAATCGCATTCGCCAATGTGAAGGCCACTTCCTGCACTTCCGTCGAGCCGGCCTCGCGAATGTGATAGCCGGAAATGGAAATCGCGTTCCAGTTGGGAATTTCGGCGCGGCACCACGCGAAAATATCGGTGACGATGCGCATCGCCGGCCGCACGGGATAAATGTAAGTCCCGCGCGCGATGTATTCCTTGAGAATGTCGTTCTGCACCGTGCCGGCGAGGCGCGCAAGATTCGCGCCCTGCTGTTTCGCGACGGCCACGTAGAGCGCCAGCAAAATTGCGGCGGTGGAATTGATGGTCATCGACGTGGAGACGCGCTCGAGCGGGATGCCGTCGAAAAGCGTCTGCATGTCTTCGAGCGAATCGATGGCCACGCCGACTTTGCCCACCTCGCCTTGCGCCAGCGCGTGGTCGGAATCCATGCCGATCTGCGTGGGCAGATCGAAGGCGATGGACAAGCCGGTTTGTCCCTTTTCGAGCAGGTAGCGATAGCGGCGATTCGATTCCGCGGCGCTGCCGAAGCCGGCGTACTGGCGCATGGTCCACAGCCGGCCGCGGTACATGGTGGGATACACGCCGCGCGTAAAAGGGAACTGGCCGGGATAATTTAGGTCGCGCTCAGCGTTCCAGCCATTCAGATCGGCGGGAGTGACCACGGGTTCCATCGGCAATCCCGTGGTAGAGGCGGCTTTTTTTTCCGCGAGCTGCGATTTTTTGTCGGTAGCGTCAGTCATGGCAAGTGCCTACAGGTCGCGAAGCGGTGCATTTGGAGCGAAACAAAGAGAGATCCCTCGACTTCGCCGAAGAGAGTCCTTCGCTGTGCTCAGGACTCCGACCCTCTGCGGCTCGTCGGCTGCGCTCGGGATGACAACGAGAAGCAACTGAACCGCGTCATCGAATGCGCTTCGCTCGGCGGAACGCGCTGAACGCGAAGGCCGCCATCATCAGCGCGTAGAGCACCGCAAGTCCCACCACCCATAACGTCGGTTTATGATGCCACGTCCTCCACGCGAGCAGCAGACCCCATGCGGCAAACAATCCGAAAAGTGCGCCGGTGGCCTCGTGAAACACCTGACGAGCCACGCGCCACATCACGCGTAGCGTCACCTTGATGGAGTGCCACAAAAGGGGCAGGGTATAGCCGGGGGACATAAGCCAATTCTATTGCGGATCGTGGGCCGCGCGGTAGCTTTTGTGCTCCGGCAACCCGGCTGAAGCGAAGCCGCTACCCGTGCTGTTGCTGCGCGGCCAGCGCAGCTTTCACGCGCGCGGGTGTCAGCGGGCCGCGGCGGATGCGTACGCCGGTCGCGTCGAACACAGCGTTCGCGATCGCTGCCGGCGTGGGCCGCGACGAAGGTTCGCCCGCGCCGCTCGACGGAATTTCCGGATGATTGATGAGCACCACGTCGATCTGCGCGGGAATTTCCGAAGCGCGCGATACCGGATAGCTGCGCCAATCGACGCTGGTAACGTTGTCGCGGTCGAAGGTGACTTCTTCGTGCAGCGTGCGGCTCATCGACTGAATTAAATTCGCGGCGACGGTGGTGCGAACCGCCTCGGGATTGATGATCAGCCCGCAATCATGCGCGCAGACGAAGCGCGTCACGCGCACGACTCCGGTTTTGCGGTTTACTTCCACGTCCGCAATAGTGCCGACGTAGGTTCCGTTGCGCGTGCCGAGCGCGACGCCGCGTCCGGTGGCCACATCGCCGCTCGCCGCAGACTTCTTCGGTGAAGTGCGCGAATCCCAGCCTGCTTTTTCCGCCGCGGCCCTCAGCACGACGTGGGCGCGCTTTTCATCGATGTACTTGATGCGAACCTCGATCGGGTCCATCCCTGCCGCTACTGCCAGTTCATCCATGAAGGATTCCACGGCGAAAGATGTCGCCGGGCCTTCCGGGTCGCGCAGATGCGTGGTGCGCAGCGGCGAAGCCACGTCGTAAAACGCCGGGACGACGTGCGCCACGGCATGAAGATTCGGGAACGTATAGGGCGGCGTGTTCGAGCCAAATTGCGCGAACTCATCGACGCCGGTGGTGTTGGGGATGCCAGTGAGCTGCGCGCCGAGATAATTTCCCGCAGCGTCCGGACGGAACATGATGTCTCCGCCGGAAAACGCGATCGAAGTGAATTTCAGCGCGTTTACTTCACCGCCGGCGGTAAGCCCCGCGGACATGTCGCACAGCACGGCTGGGCCTTTCGCGCCCCAGGCGTGCATGTCGTCGCGCATCCACTGGACGCGCACGGGTTTTCCCACTGCTTGCGAGAGAATAACCGCGTCTGCGGCAGTGTCCTCGAAACCGGGGCGGCCGTAGGAGCCGGCATCTTCCACCCAGATCACGCGAACTTTGTCGCGGTCCACGTGCAGCAGCTCGGCGAAACCTTTTTGCAAATCGTGCGGCTTCTGGCCGCCGGACCACACCGTGGTAATTCCGTCGACGTGAACGTCAGCGACGGCGCATCCGGGGCCCATGGTGGCGTGCGACTGAAACGGAAATTCGTAGCTCGCTTCCACTTTCTTAGCTGCGCCGGCAATAGCTGCTTCCGCGTCGCCCTGCTTGTGCGTTTCCTTGGTGGCTTTGGGCGCGACAGTGCGCATGTGCTTGTACAAATCGCTTTGCTCGGGGAAAGATTGTTTCGGCGGCGTCCAGGTAACTTTCACCGCTTTGGCAGCTTGGATCGCGCCCCATTCATTCCCGGCGACCACGCCGACAAAGTTTCCTTTCACCACCGTTTGCTGGTAGCCCGCAATTTGCTTCGCGGCGGAATCGTCGACATGCACGAGAGTAGCGCCGACGCCTGAAGGGCGAATCACGCGCGCGTGCAGCATGCCCGGAACGCGGACATCGACCACGTACTGCCACTTACCCAGCACTTTGGGCGCGATGTCGACGCGCGGAAGTGATTTGCCGACTACCGTGTATTGCGAAGGATCCTTCGGCTTGCCGGGCCCTTGGACATCGAGTGAGAATCCATCGCCGGTAACTTTGAGCGCGTCGTTCAGGTCGCCGCCCCCGGCCAGATCGGCATAGGAAACGCTTTTTGGCGCATCGCCGCGCACGCTGACGACTCCATCTTTCACTTCGAGCTGATCGGCCGGCACGCCTAGCCGTTTCGCCGCAAGCTGCGTAAGCAAATAGCGCGCGTTGGCCGCGGCATTGCGCAGCGGTTTTGCGCCCAACATGATCGAAGTGCTTCCGCCGACGCCTCCCTGGTTCGTGGTCAGCGCGGTATCGGCCATGATGATCTCGACATGCTCAGGCGACATGTCGAGTTCCTCGGCGACAATTTGCTTGAAAGCGGTTTCGACGCCCATGCCGATTTCAGGCTTGCCGGTAAAAACGCGAATCGTGCCGGTTTTGTCCAGGCGCAGCCAGGAATCAAGACGCGCGGGCGAAGGTGTTGCTACGGAAGTAAGCGCGTCCGCCGCGAGCAGCCGCGGCACGATGGTTGAACTCGCCAGGCTGAAGCCGATCACCAGCCCGCCAGTTTCCTTTACGAAGTCTCTGCGAGAAATTGATCTGGGAGCCATGGCTATGCGCCCCCTTTCATCAATTCCGCGGCGCGGCGCACCGAAGCGAAAATCTGCATGTGGCTGCCGCAGCGGCACACCAAGCTTTCGAGCGCGCTGCGCATTTCGGCATCCGTTGGATTCGGATTCTTATCGAGCAGAGCTTTTGTGGTGAGCACCCAGCCGTTCAAGCAGTAGCCGCACTGAAATGTCTGCTCCTCGATGAACGCCGCCTGCACCGGGTGCGGTTTGTCCGGAGTGCCCAGTCCTTCGAGCGTGACAATCTCACGTCCTGTAGCGCGCGCCAGCGGCAGCGTGCAGGATCGCACCGCGCGCCCGTCCATAAGCACGGTGCAGGCGCCGCACTGGCCAAGCCCGCAGCCGAAGCGCGGATTGTTCATGGAGAGATTGTCGCGCAGCACGTACAGCAGCGGGCACTGCGGATCCGCGTCTACTTCATGCATCTGGCCGTTGATTTTCAGCGATGCGCGGCTCATGGGGAACCTCACTTCTTGAAATGTTAGCGATGACTAGCGGAAGCCAAGTCGTGTTCATCGCGATGGCTTTGCTTGGGAAAGGGCAATGATTCCTGGCCGCCGCTCTTCTTAGCCGAAAAGTGGCTGGTCCACAGGAGTGTTCCAAGGTAAAGAATCACACCCATCGCCGCGATGACAACAAAAGGGAAGTACTCATTCATGGGCGGCTCCTCTCAATCCCGATACCTAAAATTAGCAGGAACAACGACAAAGCGACAGTGGCAATCGACCAGGCTGCCGTCATCCGTCCGCCGGTAACCAGTTTATCGAGAAACGAAAAAACAAGAACCAAGGCAGCAGTTTCGCGAAGGAAATCGCCAACCATTTCCTTGATATCTTTGGGTCGGATATTCTCTTCCGGCATAGATCTTTGCTCGCAATTTACGCCTGTTTATATCGGAACGGCCTTCAATGTAAAGCGCGTTCGCTGTTGCGCCGGAATAAGTTCTCATGCAGACTCTGCCTTGCTCAAATGGCGACAATGCAGGCAACGCGAAGCAGCGCGGCGGCGCGCCTGGACCGGCTGCCGATCACCTCGATCCATCGCCGCATCATGTGGATCGTCGCCGTGGTGTTTTTCTTCGAGCTAGGTGACCTGAACACGTTCGCTTTCGCCGCGCCCGCGGTGATGAAGGAGTGGGATCTCTCCGTCAGCGTCATCAGCCACATCGTTTCCTGGACCTTTTTCGGCATGTTCATCGGCGCGGTCACCGGTGGATGGTTTTCCGACAGGCTAGGCCGCAAGAAAGCGTTGCTACTTACCACCGCGTGGTATTCCGGTTTTTCGCTGCTCAATGCGGCGGTTCAGGGCACGGTCGGACTTTCGGCGACGCGGCTGCTCACCGGTGTTGGCCTCTCCGCGATGACCGTCATCGGCATGACGTACGTCAGCGAAATATTTCCGGCGAAGCAGCGCGGCGCGTATCAGGGATGGGTGATGACGATCGGCCTCGCGGGCATTCCGGTCACCGCGTATGTGGCCCGTTACACGATTCCGGTCGCGACGTGGGGCTGGCGCCTGGTTTTTATCTGGGGCGCGCTGGGACTGATCATTCTATTTTTCGCGAATTATTTGGTGGAATCGCCGCGCTGGTACGAAACGCAGGGACGCCTAGCCGAAGCGGACGCGGTACTGGATGCTTTCGAAGCGCATGCGCGCGCGGAACATGGCGAGTTGCCTCCCGCAGTCGAATCTACTGCACAGCCGCCTGCTCGCCGCAAGTATACCGATCTGTTCGCGCCGGCATATTTGCCGCGCACGATCATGCTCATCGTGGTGTGGATCGCGCAGACGCTCGGCTTCTACGGCTTTACTGCCTGGGTGCCCACGCTGCTGGTGGCGCACGGATTTTCGCTGGTGCATTCGCTGGCGTGGTCGTCGGCCATGACCATTGGTGCCGTGCCCGGCGCGCTGATCGCCGCCCTGATCTCCGACCGCTGGGAGCGCAAATGGTCCATCACCATTGTGGCGCTGATGATCGCGTTCTGCGGCCTGATGTACGGGCTGACGTTCCGTGTCGCGTTCATCGTGATTTTTGGCTTTCTGGTAGCCATGTTCATCCAAACTTTTGCGCCATTGCTCTATGCTTATACGCCGGAGTGTTACCCGACGCACATTCGCAACTCCGGCTCCGGGCTGGGCTACGGAATCGGGCGGCTGGCGAATGTGTTCGGCCCGCTCATCGTCGCGTTTCTTTTTGTGCATTACGGCTACAAGAGTGTGTTCGTCTACGTAGCCTCCATGTGGCTGTTGGTGGCGGTAATCCTCAGTCTGTTTGGCCCGCGAACGAAAGGGCGCACTCTCGCATAACTGCGTTATCGCGGTAAAATCGTCTGTCAACTAGCAAGCGGAGATCGATTGGACCAGTTCGACGTAATTGTTGTGGGCGGAGGCAATGCCGCGCTTTCCGCCGCCATGGCGGCGCGGCATGCTGCAGAGCGCGTCTTGATTCTCGAGCGCGCGCCGGAACACATGCGCGGCGGAAATTCGCGGCACACGCGCAACATCCGCTGCGCACACGCGGCGGCGGATGAATTTTTCTCCGCGCCTTACTCGGAAGAAGAACTTCTGGATGATCTGATCGGCGTCACCGGCGGGCCGAACAATCTCGATCTCGCGAAATATGCTATTCGCCAGTCGAGCAAGATGCCCGCGTGGATGACCGAGCACGGCGCGGCCTGGCAGCAGCCTCTTGCCGGTACGCTCAGCCTGGGACGCACGAATCGCTGGTTTCTCGGCGGCGGCAAGGCTTTGCTCAATTCCTACTACCGCACCGCGCAAAAAATGGGAATCTGCATTCGCTATGACGCCATGGTCGAGGATTTGACCATCGAAAACGGCCGCTTTGAGCGGCGTGACGCTGAAGTCGCACGGAGCGCAAGAAATGATTCGCGGACGTGCCGTGGTGCTCGCCGCCGGCGGATACGAAGCGAATATCGAATGGCTGAAGCGCCATTGGGGAGACGCCGCGGAAAATTTCATCGTGCGCGGCACGCCCTACAACGACGGAACGATTCTCGCCGCGCTGCTGAAGAAGGGCGCCAAGCCCATCGGTGACCCGAAAGGTTTCCATGCCATCGCTGTCGACGCGCGCGCGCCGAAATTCGATGGCGGCATCGTCACGCGCCTCGACGCGATCCCGTTCGGCGTGGTGGTGAACAAGCTGGGACGGCGCTTCTACGACGAAGGCGAAGCCATCTGGCCCAAGCGCTACGCCATTTGGGGCGGGCTCATCGCCGCGCAGCCCGATCAGATTGCCTTCGCGATCGTCGATTCGAAAACGATCAATCGCTTTCTTCCGCCCATGTTCAAGCCCTATCAGGCCGATTCGCTCGATGTGCTCGCCGCCGCAATGAATGTCGATCCGCGCGCCTTCTCCGAAACCATGCGTGCCTACAACGCGGCCACTTCGGGGCAGCTCGAGCAGAAACTGGAATCCCCCGACGGAAACGGCACGCGCGGGATAACTCCTCCGAAGAGCAATTGGGCCATTCCGATCGACCGCCCGCCCTTTTACGCGCTGCCGCTGCGCACCGGCGTCACGTTTACTTACATGGGTGTTGCTGTCGACGATGCCTGCCGCGTGCTCGATCAATCCGGCCGCGCATTCGAGAATGTTTACGCCGCCGGTGAAATTATGTCCGGCAACATTCTCACCAAGGGTTACCTGGCCGGATTCGGCATGACCATTGGCTCGGTGTTCGGCGAGCTCGCGGGAAGGATGGCGGCAACGAATGGCCGAGCCCGCGCCTAACCTTTTCGAGGAAGCCAACCGGCAACTGGTCATCTGCAACGCCTGCCGCTATTGTGAAGGCCTGTGCCCCGTTTTTCGCGCCATTGAAACACGCCGCGATTTCGCCAAAGGCGACGTTTTCTACCTCGCGAATCTTTGCCACGATTGCCGCGCGTGCTACTACGCCTGCATGTTCACGCCGCCGCACGAGTTCGCCATCAACATTCCGCAGATTCTTTCCGAAGCGCGTATCGAGAGCTACAAGCAATGGAGCTGGCCTGGTTTGCTGGCGCGCGCATTCAAAGAGCCGCGCATCACGCTGCTTCTCGCGGACTTGGTCGTCTCGCTCACCGTAATCGTAGCACTATTGTGGGTTGGTCCGAGGAAACTGATCACGGCGCACACCGGCCCGGGCGCGTTTTATGCCATCGTTCCTTACCTCGCGATGGTCATTCCGGCGGTCGCGCTATTTCTCTTCGGCATCGCCATTTGGCTGCGAGGGGCGGTGCGCGAATGGTCAGACACCAGCACCGTCGCGAGTCCGGGCATCAGCGGCAAAGCTCTCATGCAAGCGCTTGGCGCGATCCTTTCTCTAAAGCACCTCGAAGGCGGCGGCCCGGGCTGCACCTATCCCGAAGAAAAGCCCTCGGACGCGCGCCGCCTGCACCATCAATTTGTTTTCTGGGGCTTCCTCGCTGATTTCGTCTCCACTTCGCTCGCTTTCATTTACCAGGATTTTCTTCACCAGCTTCCGCCTTATCCTCTGACGAGCCTGCCTGTAATCTTCGGCACCGTCGGTGGCGTTCTGATCGTTATCGGCGTGGCGGGCTTCCTTGCCATGAAGAGGAAGAGTGATCGTGCGCCCGCGGTCGAGCGCATGTATGCGCTGGACTACACGTTTCTGATTATTCTCGGACTCGTGGCGCTTACTGGCTTGCTCACTTTAACCCTGCGCGCTACGCCCGCGCTCGGCAGCCTGCTGGTCCTGCACTTGGCGTTAGTCGCTGCTCTCTTCATCACCGCACCCTACGGAAAATTCGTACACGCCATCTATCGCTCGCTCGCGCTGGTGCGCTACTACGCCGAAAATCGCCAGCTACAGCATTAATCATTGGGTTTTTCACACCGGTACTCTTGCCAAACCCCCCATTTGGGAGAAAACTATAAGAGAGTCCCTCTCAGATGAGCGTCCTGCAACACAGACCGTTGGAAGCGCAGAACCCTGGCATAGCCCTCGACCTCGATTGGGTAAACGGGGCCGGCATAGACGCGGCTGACATCGAAAGCGCCGCCGCATCCATCACCGAGTGCACCAGTGTCAGCAAAAGTTCCCAGAGCGATCTGCTGCTGGCCATTTCGGTGATGGATTTGACCACCCTCTCCGATGACGATACCGACGAACGCGTGCGCAAGCTCTGCGCTCGAGCGCGGCAGCCGCTTTCGCCCGAGCTGACGCAGCGTCTGGGCACCGGCGCTGCGAATCTGCATACCGCGGCCGTCTGCATCTACCACCAATTCATTCAGACGGCGCTGCGCGAATTGCAGGGCACTCAAATCCAGGTGGCCACCGTTTCCGCGGATTTTCCCAAGGGCCTCGCGCCGCTCGAAAAGCGCATCGACCAAATTCACCATTCGGTGGAGGCCGGCGCGCAGGAAATCGATGTGGTCATCAAGCGCGAGCACGCGCTGAAGGGCGACTGGCAGGCGCTCTACGACGAGGTTGCCGCGTTCAAGGCGGCCTGCAAGCCGAAGCTGATGAAAGTGATTCTGGCCACCGGCGAATTGCAAACGCTTGAAAATATCGCGCGCGCCAGCATCGTGGCCATGATGGCCGGCGCCGATTTCATCAAGACTTCCACCGGCAAGGAAGCCGTAAACGCCACGATTCCCGCGGCCATCGTGATGACGCGAGCGATTCGCGATTACGAACGCAAGACTGGCGTGTCTGTCGGATTCAAGCCGGCGGGCGGCATCCGCACATCAAAACAGGCGCTGGAATATTTGGCGGTGGTAAGGCAGGAACTCGGCGACCGCTGGTTGCAGCCCGGCCTTTTCCGCATCGGGGCGAGCAGCGTGCTCGACGACATTGAGCGCACTTTGCAGCAGCTTGCCGGCTGACGCAACCATTTCCCGCGCTTCTTACCGAAGGGCAACTTCTCGCGCGTCCGCCTCTTACCGAGGCGCGAACCAGGCAATCGAAGTTTCGATTCATCCGGTTAAATCCGCTGGCGGGAATTCTCGCGAAGCTCGTCGTACAGCAGCACCGCTGAAGCAATTTCCTTCATCGACTTCCCGCTGAGCCGGCTGTGTCTCTGAATGTGCCCCCGCGCTTCGGTTTCGTCGCAGCTCCAGTCCCGCTGCAGCACCAACACCGCCTGTTCCACCAGCTTGCGCGCTTCCGACAGATCAGCGAAGCGAACCCGCTCGGCTTCAAAGTGCGCCCGCTCGATTTCCGTGCCCACCAGAAATCCAATTGTGGCGATGAGCTGCGTTTCGCGCTTGCTGTATGCGTGGTGCTCGCGATGCTGCACGTTGATGACGCCCACCACGCGCTCGCGACACAGCACCGGCACTGAAAGGAACGCTTCGTAGCGGTCCTCCGGCAGTTCCGTGAAAGACAAAAATCGCGGGTCCTGGTATGCGTTGCGTCCGATAACTACCGGCTTGCGGTGCTCGGCCACCCATCCAGTGATGCCTTGCCCCATGCGCAGCTTCAGCCGCCCCACCACTTCGGCATGCGGATTTTTCGACGCTTTGAGAATCAGGTCACCGTCTTCAACCACGTAGACGAAGCAGGAATCGCACAGTACCACGTCGGAAATGAAATCCACGACGCGGCGCAGCACTAGATGAAGCGGGTCGGACGAGGCGATGCGCTCGCCAATTTCGTGCAGAAAAGCTAATTCGATCGGTTCGTGTTGCTCAGCCTGCGTGTTCATACTCTAGTTTAGAAAGCCACAAACAGGCCGCGCCAATCAATATTTCGTGACATGTGTCATCACGATTTGAGATGCCGCATGTATAAGTTATATAAGAAGTTAAGTCGAGCCGTATCAGGCTGGTGTCTTAAGGGAGATTTGACAGTGCGCTTTACGCGTAGCGGAACAGCGCCTTGAACCCGTAATCCATATGTTGCTGGATGTGGCAATGGAACAGCGTCAGCCCCGGCTGGTCCGCGGTGAAATCCACGGCGGTGCGCCCGAACAGCGGCACGATCACCGTATCCTTTAATATTCCCGCCGCGGGCTTGCCGCGATGCTCGGCAATTTCGAACGAGTGCCGGTGCAAATGTAGCGGATGCGAATCGTCCGTGCGGTTGTGAAACACGATCCGGTAGCGCGTGCCCTGCTTCAGCACCAATTCGTTCTCGTGCGGATACGGCTTCCCGTTCACCAGCCACACATTGAATTTTCCCGCGCCGCTGGGAATTTTGTCGAACACCATGTCGATTTTTTGTTCCGGCGCAGCCGCGGGCGGCGCGGAAGCGTTGCCGAAGATCGCGTAATCCCATCCGGGTTTTGCCGGCGCCACCCATTGCGGCTCGCGATGCTGGTTCGCGTATTCCACCACCACGCCCAGCCCCTGCGCGCGCACCATGTCGTCGGTCGCGCCCAGGATCCAATTGCCCGGCTGGTTCATTTCCACGATGGCGTCCACGCGCTCGCCCGGCCCGAGCGTCACCGCTTCGGTCATCTGCGGCGTGGGCACCGAGTTGCCGTCGAGCGCCAGCACCTGAAAGCGGTGCCCCGGCAGCGCGATGCGCTTGTTCTCGATGGCGCTCGCGTTCAGCAGATGCATCAGCACGCGATCGCCCTGCTTCACGCGAATTGGCTCGCCCGCGCCCAGCGCCTTGTCATTCATTGAGTACAACTCGGACGTGACTTCCAATCCGTTCGGGCGGGTGTCGAGCACCGCCGGTTTTTCCGGCTTCGGTCCCTGATCTTCCTGCTCGTCCTCGTCCATCTCCATGTTCGAGAAAAAAGGCTCCCAGTCGCGCAGCGCCAGAAAAATTTCCTGGTCGTAGCGCCCGGGATCTTTGCCCGAGTCGATCATCAGGAATCCGAACTGCCCGGTGTAGGTGCCTTTGTGCAGATCGGCCCCGGCCATGGCGTGCGAGTGATACCAGCGCGTTCCGGCGGGCTTGGGTGTGAACTGGTAGCGGCGGCGTCCATTCGGAGGTACCGGCGGCGTGCCTTCTTCTTCCGAGCCGTCCACTTCCGCGGGGATGAATAGTCCATGCCAGTGTACGAATTCCGGTGTGTCCGTTTCGTTGATCACGTCCACCGTCACCGGCACGCCTTCTTTCATGCGTAGGATCGGCCCAGGACACATGCCGTTGTATCCAATCGTGCTGATGATCCGGTTCGGCGCCAGCTCCAGCGCCACCGGAGCGATCTGCAAAGTAATGTCGGCTTTGCCTTCGGGCGCAGGCGCGGCATTGCCTTGCATCGGCATGCCCGATTGCATCTGCGCCGGCAAAATTCTTGCCGCGCCTGCGCCAACTGCCGCCGCGCCTCCCAGTTTCAGCAGGTCCCTTCGCTTCACCGCTCCCTCGCTATTTCCGCACGCTCAGCCGCTATAACGCGCATCCTCTCACGCCTTGGGTTCGATGCACAATCGCCCGAATCAAGCTTATCGCTACGCGACAATCGGCCCTAAGACATCGATATTACTTCCCAATCGCGCTAACCTTTTGGCTGGCGGTCCCAAATAATGGACATCAATTCTGTAAAGTCAGCCGTGAGCGATAGCAACAAGCTCTACATAGAAGGAAAGGTGCGCGAAGCGCTCGATCTTCTGGATAACGCCATCGCAGAGGCAATCGAGGACGGTCAAACGAGATGGCTAGGCATTCTCTCGATGCACGCGGCAGCCCTATCGGGCTTTGGCGAGGATCGTTCGCGAATAAAACACTATTGCGAACAACTGCTCAAATATGATCCGGAGAATCCGATGGCCTTGTACCGCTCGGCCCAAATTGCGAACGGGGAAGGGCGGACTGACGACGCCCGACAGTATGCTACAAAGTGCCACCAGATTCTCGTGAAGTTGGAAGACTGGGATTTTGTTAAGCAGGGTTTGTTGGATCTCATTCTCAAGCAATGGCCCGATATTGCGACTGCTAGGCGTCTGATAACGAAAATTGGCAGTTTTGAGCGCCGTATTCTTGGAGAATGAATCTCTCCCAACAACCGGATGCGCTGAAGAAGTTCCGCGCAAGGCAGTGGAAATTTCAGGCGACATTTGTAACGCCTTTGAAGGATTTGCCACGTTTTGTCGCAGTCATTGTTTCAGCCATGCCGGAACCCGCCTCAGGCCAGGTCACAATCGACCAATGGGTCTTTGAACCGGACCAATGGATTAAACTGCTCAAAAATTATTCTATCGAGCCAAACTACGCACGCGGCTCGTCGGTAACGGCAACGGGGAAAGAGGAAGTAGAAGCACTACTCCGGGCCTCGTTCAGCGGGTGGTTGGACTTCATCTTTGTCCCAACGCCATCACCGTTTGTTATCTATGCTGACCACGACGAATACGCTACGTTCTTTGCCCAAAGCCGATCCAATCTGAACCGGGTAGTCCAACCGGTAGCATCAACCGGCGCGAAATCTGTCGCGGATTACCTACGAAAGCTTTAAGAAGTCTCGGCTTGTACGTTATGCGGCCACCGGATGAGAATTTCAATTTCGCGAGTGTACGAAAGAAGAGTAGGCGAGCCTCGCGGCGCCAATCCCGCCGTTGTACAACTGCCCATTCCACCGACGCATCTGTGCCTTATTAGCGCGATGGGCGAGCCCTGTGTTCTGCGCTGCAGCGTAGAGGGCTCGCCCCTTTTTCTCTGAGGCTGGAGAAGGGCAATCCATTCTGATACTCTTCCCCGGTATTGAGGTACCCGATGAGGCTCCGTCCAGCGTTTCCGGTGGTGCTTCTCCTCGTAGCGTTCGCTATCGGTCTGTTCGCCCTCGCATCGCAGGCCTTCCAGTTCGGAGGATATGGCGGATACGACGACTCTCCCGTTGCCGCCCACGAAAAGGCGGAATTTTACTGGTCGAGGCTGCAATACACGTCGCGCGCGCGTGCCCTGGGGGGCGGGTTTGGCTACGGCTATGGATACGGGAGTTGGATGCGCGACTACCCCAAGGCGGATCGCCAGTTTCTGCTGGCCATGAAGCGCCTTACCCGCATTCAAGGTCCTTCCCGCGAACAGATCGTCGATCTGGATCACACCGACGGCGGCTACAACGACATCAACAACTATCCCTGGGTGTACGCCGTGCAGGTTCAAACCTGGACCTTCACCGAAGCCGAAGCCAAACGCATGCATGATTATTTACTCAAGGGCGGCTTCCTCATGGTCGACGATTTCCACGGCACCGAGGACTGGGAGCAGTTCCTCGAAGGTATGCGCATGGTATTTCCCGATCGGCCCATCGAAGACCTCGACAATAGCGACGAGATATTTCACACGCTCTACGATCTCCAGGACCGCTTCCAGGTTCCGGGCGAGCAATACATCAATACCGGCCGCACCTATGAGAAAGATGGATACGAGCCCAAATGGCGCGCCATTCGCGATGATCGCGGCCGTATCGTCGTGGCCATTTGCCACAACATGCACCTGGGCGATGCCTGGGAATGGGCGGACATGCCGGAGTATCCGGAGCGCTTCGCCTCCATGGCTTTCCGCATCGGCCTGGACTACATCATTTATGGAATGACGCACTGACCGCAGGCAGCATCTGGGATTCCTATAGGGCTCGGACCGCGCACAGCGAAAAGCTTCTGACTGTGTCATCCAAATGAAGTGGGAAATGAGGGTTGGGCGTGCCGCGTTGGCCGCCTCGCGCGTCTAACAAACACGCGCGGGACGAGTCTTCGACTTGAAACGGCGTGCCTCGGGTTCTAGGCGATGCGGCGAACGGATTGGGGCGGCTGAAAAAGGTTTGGCGATTCCCGAATGTTTCAACTTCTTTTCAAATATCCATCGTCGATTTTTTCCAAGGGCGAATTCGTCCTGCTCGGGGGCTGGCCGAAGTGGGTGCTGGTTCTGTTGGTGCTCGCCACGGCCGTTGGTCTCGCGCTGCTGATTCGCGCGCGCTTGCCGCAAGCCGCTGCGCCCGTTCGAAATTGGCGCGCGGGCGTGATCTGGTTTCTTGAATTTGCTCTCGCCACGCTGGTGCTTGTGCTGCTGTGGCAGCCGGCCATCACCGTTGCCGAATTAAAGCCTCAGCAAAACATCATCGCCGTGCTCGTCGACGATTCGCGCAGCATGGCCATTGCCGACCAAGGCGCGCCGCGCGAAGCGCTGGCCGCCAAAGCTCTTGATAACGGCACTCTCGCCGAGCTTCAGAAGCGCTTTCAGACGCGCATCTATCGCTTCGATACCCAACTAACGCGCGTCGCCGGCACCAAGGATCTGCAGGCGCCCCCCGCCGCGCCAGCCACGCGCATTGGCGACAGCCTCAAGCAATTCGCCTCGGAAACAGCCGATCTCCCTGTGGGCGCGGTGGTCCTGCTCAGCGATGGCTCCGACAATTCCGGCGGCATCGATCCCGACACGATTTCCGCGCTGCGCAACCGCCGCATCCCGGTGCACACCGTCGGCTTCGGACTCGAGCAAATTCCCAACGATGTGGAGATAAATGATGCGGTTGTCGCGCCGCGAGCCCTGGCCGATTCGCGTCTTTCCGCGCGCGTCAGTTTTCATCAGCGGGGGTATGCAGGGCGCAAGGCGACGCTGACTGTGCGCGACGGCTCGAATGTTTTGGCCTCGCACGACGTCACCTTTGGTGCGGACGGCAAAATCCAAAGCGAAAGCCTGCTCTTCAACGCGGGCTCCGCGGGCGCAAAAACCCTGCAATTTCGCATCGACCCCATGCCCGGCGAAACAAATCAGACCAATAACGCCGTGACGCGCCTGGTGAACGTCGAGTCGGGCAAACGCCGCGTGCTGTACGTCGAAGGCGAGCCGCGCTGGGAATACAAATTCATTCGCCGCGCCGAGGATGACGACCGCATCGTGCAGGTCGCTTCCATGCTGCGCACCACCGAAAACAAAATTTATCGCCAGGGCATCAGCGACCCCAAAGAGCTTGCCGAAGGATTTCCCGCGCGCGCTGAAGACCTCTTCCCGTATCAGGGACTCATTTTCGGCTCCGTGGAAGCCGGCTATTTCACCTTGCCGCAGCAGGAACTTATTCGCGAATTCGTCGACCGCCGCGGCGGAGGCGTGCTCTTTCTCGGTGGACGTTACGGTCTCGCCGACGGCGGCTGGGCCGGCTCGAATCTTGCGGACATCATTCCCACCGTCATGCCCGCCGGCAAAAATAGCTTCCATCGCGATCCCGCCACCGTCGAATTGACGCAAGCGGGCGCGGACAGCATCATCACGCGCCTGATCGACGATCCGGTCAAAAACATCGAGCGCTGGAAAAAACTTCCTTACCTGATGGACTACCAGGACGCCGGCACGCCCAAGCCCGGTGCCGCCGTGTTGGCCGAAATGGACGTGCACGGCCACAAGTTGCCTTTCGTCGTCACCGAGAATTATGGTCGCGGCCGCACCGCCATCGTTGCCAGCGGCGGCGTGTGGCGCTGGCAGATGAGCCAGCCTCTCGGCGACACCACGCACGACATGTTCTGGCGCCAGATGCTGCGCTGGCTGGTCACCGATTCGCCGGGACAGGTTGTCGCCACCGTGCCTAGTCAAATGCTGTTCGACGATGGCCGCGTGCATCTTTCCGCCGACATTCGCGACAAATCTTTCCAGCCAGCGCCCGACGCGCATGTGGAAGCGCATATCCTCGGTCCGAATGGCACGTCCGCTTCGATCGATATGTCTCCCGTGCCCGATGCGCCCGGCCAATTCCAGGCCGATTGCACCGCCGAAAAGCCCGGCTCCTACGTCAGCGAAGTGGTCGCGCAGCGCAACGGCCAGGAAATTGGCCGCGACGTGCTCACCTTCCAGCGCATGGACGGCGTTGCCGAAAATTTCCATACCGAGCAGAATCGCGACCTGCTCGAAAAGCTGGCGTCGCAAACCGGCGGCCGCTACTGGCGTCCCGACGAGCTTTCCAAGCTCCCCGCGGAAATTCCTTATTCCGACGCGGGCATCACCATGCGCGAGACCAAAGAGCTTTGGAACATGCCCATCATTTTTCTGGTGCTGATCCTGCTCCGGTTTTCGGAGTGGCTGCTGCGCCGCAAGTGGGGTGTGGTGTGAAACGGCGCACCCGGAATTTCGCAACTCTTCTCGCGGCGGCGCTCGCGCTGTGTTTGCTCGCCGCGCTACCCGCGCGTGCTGGCACCTATTACGTCACCGTGGCGGGTCTGGGCGGTGAGCCGGACTACGAGCAGCGCTTCACCGCTATGGCCGGCGATCTCGATAAGTTGCTGAAAGGATCTGGTACTGACGTCGCACGTTTTCACGCTCAGCGGCGCCGATGCCACCAAAGCGCGCCTGAGCGACACGCTCGCGCAAGTCGCCAAGCAAGCCAAGCCGGAAGACGATTTCGTGCTGATCCTCATCGGCCACGGCTCGTTCGATGGCGTCGAGTACAAGTTCAACCTGCCCGGCCCGGATATTTCCGGCGCGGAAATCGCCACGCTCTGCGACCACATCGCCTCGCAAGCCGCCAGTTGATCGTCAACACCACCAGCGCCAGCGGCGGCTCCATCGGTGCGCTCGAAAAGCCCGGACGCGCGGTAATTGCCGCCACGAAAACCGGCACGGAGAAAAACGCCACGGTCTTCGCGCGCTACTGGGTGGAAGCGCTGCGCGATCCCACCGCGGACCTCGACAAGAATGACGCTATCAGCGCCATGGAAGCTTTCGAGTACGCCGATCGCAAAACCGCCACGTTTTACGATTCGCAGAAGCGCCTGGCCACCGAGCATGCCGTTTTCGAGGACACCGGCAAAGGCGAGCCGGTTCGCGCCGCATCGCCTGATGGCGGCGAAGGCCGCCTGTTGTCGAATTTCACCATTTTGCGGATCGGTGCCGCGCAACGCGCCGCGAACGATCCGGCCAAGCGCGATCTGCTCGCGAAGAAAGAAGAGCTCGAGCAGAAGATCGACATGCTGAAGTACCAGAAAGCCGCCATGGCCGAGGACGATTACAAGCAGCAGCTCACGCAGGCGCTGCTCGAACTCGCGCGCGTGCAAGGAGGACCTCGACAAGTGACCCGCCTCCCTCGCATCGCGGCTGCATTTGCGCTCGTCTTGCTGACGCACCGCGGTCGTCTCCGCCGCCACGCTCGACGAATGCCACACTCTACGCCTCCACGGACATCGCGCCGAAGCGCAATCCTGCTTCCAGTCGCTCACGCAGGCGCGCGACGCCTACGACCGCGCCGAAGGCAACTGGGGCCTTGGGCGCTACGACGATGCCAACGCCGAATTTCGCGCCGCCGTCGCGCAGAACGACAAGAGCGCGCTCTACCGGGTCCGCTGGGGACGCTTGCTGCACGAGCGCTTCAACAATCAGGACGCCGAGAATCTTTTCAAGGAAGCACTCGACCGCGACGAAAAGTACGCGCCCGCCTACGTAGGTCTCGCTCTCGTCAGCGCCGACGGCTTCGACGAGCAAAGCCGTCGACGAGGTCGACAAAGCCATCGAGCTCGATCCCAAGCTGGTCGAAGCGCACGAATTGATGGCCAATCTCGCGCTCGAAGATTCCAACACGAAAATCGCCACCGAAGAAGCCGACAAAGCCATCGAGCTTTCCCCTGACGCGCTCGATGCCATGGCCATCCACGCCACCATCGAGCTGCTCGCTGACAAGCCGCCCGACGCCTGGCTCGACAAAATCCGCCAGGTCAATCCGAATTACGGTGAAGGCTACGCGCTTATCGCGCACCACCTTGTGCTGAATCGCCGCTACGATGATGGCGTGGCCTACTACCGCAAGGCCATCGCTGCCGATCCGCAGCTCTGGTCCGCGCACTCCGAGCTTGGCATCAACCTTATGCGCCTTGGCCAAGTGGATGAGCCGCGCCAGCAGCTCGAACTCGCTTACAACAACGGTTTTCGCGACGCCGCCACCGTCAACAGCCTGCGCCTCATCGACAGCTACAAGAATTTCGAAACCTTCAAGGACGACACCACCATCCTCAAGCTCTACAAGAGCGAAGCCGACTTGCTGTATCCCTATTTCGAAGAAGTGCTGAAGCGCGCCATCGCCACCTACGAAAAGAAATACAAAATGAAGCTGCCTGGCCCGGTGCAGGTAGAGGTCTATCCCAACCACGAAGATTTTGCCGTGCGCACGCTCGGCATGCCCGGCCTGGGCGCGCTGGGCGTCACCTTCGGCGAAGTGGTCGCCATGGACAGCCCTTCCGGCCGCAAACCCGGCGATTTTCATTGGGCCAGCACGTTGTGGCACGAGATGAGCCACGTCTACATTCTCACCGCCACCAATCATCGCGTGCCGCGCTGGTTCACCGAAGGTCTCGCGGTTCACGAAGAAACGGAAGCCGATCCGGAATGGGGCGACCGCATCACCCCGGACATCCTCGTCGCCATCAAAAATAAAAAGCTGCTTCCGGTCGCCGATCTCGACCGTGGTTTCGTGCGTCCCGATTACCCCAACCAGGTGATCGTCTCCTATTTCCAGGCAGGCCGCATTTGTGATTACATCCAGTCCCGCTGGGGCGCCGACAAGCTGCTCGACATGGTTCATTCCTTCGCGCAAGTCCGCACCACTCCGGACGTGATTCAGCAGAATCTCGGCATGTCGGCCGACGACTTCGACAAGCAGTTCATGGATTGGCTCACCAAGGATGTCGGCAAGGAGGCCGACAATTTTGACCAGTGGCGCGCCGCGCTCAAGGAACTCGTCCAGCTCGACAAAGACAAAGACTGGGATGGCGTGATCAAGAAGGGCGAGGAAGTGCGCAGCTTGTATCCGCAATATGTCTATGACGCGAACGCCTACGAATTCATCGCCGAAGCCGATCTCGCGAAAAACGACAAAAAAGCCGCCGCAGCCATCCTCACCGGTTACGAAAAAATGGGCGGACGCGATCCTGGCGCGCTGAAGCAGCTTGCTTCACTCGAGAAGGATCTGAACGAGCCTAAGGAAGCCGCCGCCACGCTCGACCGCATCAACTACATTTACCCGATGAGCGAGGATTTGCATCGCCAGCTCGGCGAATTGTGGTACGAGCAGAACAACTATAAGGGCGCGATTCGCGAATACACTGCCGTGATCGCTTTGAAGCCCCTCGACAAGGCTTCCGCGCAGTTCGACCTCGCGCAGGCCTATTTTGCCGATGGCCAGCGCGACAAAGCCGAGACCAACGTGCTCGCGGCGCTCGAAGCCGCTCCCGATTTCCGGCCCGCACAAAAATTGCTGCTCCAGCTCGAAGACTCTCAGAAAGCTACTACTCCAGAAAGGTAAATCGCCGATGGCCACTGCTGAAGTCAATCTGGATTCCGCGGATCTGAAGAAACGCATCGACCGTTTTCATGCTGTGCGCGACGGCATTCTCACCCAGGTTCGGCAGGTCATCGTCGGCCAGGAGGAGGTCATCGATCAAATTCTCACCGCGCTCTTCGTCGGCGGCCATTGCCTGATCACCGGCTTGCCCGGCACCGCGAAAACGCTGATGGTGCGCACCATCGCGCAGACGCTCGGCCTCGAATTCAAGCGCATTCAGTTCACGCCGGACCTCATGCCGTCGGACATCACCGGCACGGACATCATCGAGGAGGATCCCACCACCGGCCATCGCCGCTGGACTTTCGTTCCCGGCCCGATCTTCGGCAACATCCTTCTCGCCGACGAAATCAACCGCACTCCGCCAAAGACGCAATCCGCGCTGCTCGAAGCCATGCAGGAGCTTTCCTGCACCGTGCGCGGCCATCAATACAAATTGCCGTCGCCCTTTTTCGTGCTGGCCACGCAGAACCCCATCGAGCTCGAAGGCACCTATCCCCTGCCGGAAGCGCAGCTTGACCGTTTCCTGTTCAACACCGTGCTCGATTACCTGAGCGCGAGCGACGAAGTGAAAGTGGTCGACTTGACCACCACCACGCGCGTGGCGCAGGTGCAAGCGGTCACCAACGCGCAGGAAATTCTCGATTTTCAGCAGCTCGTGCGCATGGTTCCGATCGCCGAATCGATCGCCCAATACGTGGTGAATTTCGTTCGCGCCACGCGCTTCAAGAACGAGAGCGCGCCGGACTTCATCAAAAAATATGTGAACTATGGCGGCAGCGTTCGCGCCGCGCAGTTTATCGTGCTCTCCGCCAAGGCGCGCGCGCTTTCCCGCGGCCGCTATCATGTCGCATACGAGGACGTCACGGCGCTGGCCACTCCCGTGTTGCGTCACCGCATTCTTTTGAATTTCCATGCCGAATCCGAACGCATCGATTCGGACGAAATCCTGCGCCGGCTGCTCGCGCACATGCCGCCGCCCAAGGGAGCCTGATGCAGCGCTTTCTCGATCCCGCGGTGCTTGCCGGAATTTCCGGCCTCGACCTCATCGCCAAAACGGTCGTGGACGGTTTTGTCGCCGGCCTGCACCGCTCGCCGGACTTCGGCTTCAGCCAGGAGTTCGCCGAGTATCGCGCCTACACGCCGGGCGACGATTTGCGCCACGTCGACTGGAATGTCTACGCCCGCACCGAGCGGGCCTATCTGAAACGCTATCGCGGCGAGACCAACAGCCTGCTCACCGTGCTGCTCGATGCCAGCAATTCCATGAAGTACACCTCGCACGCCATTTCTAAAATGGACTACGCGCGCTATCTCGCCGCCTCTCTTTTCTATCTCGCCATAAAAGACCAGCGCGATGCCGCCGGGCTCATCGTCTTCGACGACGAAGTGCGCAACTACATTCGCCCGTCCACGCGCCAGGGCCAGTTGGCGCGCCTGCTCGGTGGCCTCGAGCTCGCGGAGCCGCACGCGCGCACCGACATTGCCAAGCCCTTGCAACATTTCCAGGAACTTTTGCGCCGCCGCGGCCTGGTCCTGATGGTTTCCGATTTCTACGAGTCGCCTGAAAAAATCGTGCGCACCATTGAGCCGCTGCGCTTCCACGGCAACGAAGTTGTCCTGTTTCACGTGCTCGATCCCAAGGAAGTGGCCCTCGATCTGCGCGAACCTGCAATTCTCATCGACCTCGAAACCCAGGAATCGCTCGAGGTCACTCCGGACTACACCAAGAACGAATACCGCCAGAAAATGGACGCGCACATCGCCGATCTGCGCGAGCGCGCGCAAGCCGCTGGAATGGATTACTACCTGCTCGTCACCGATCGCCCGCTCGATGGCGCGCTCCGTGAATACTTAACGATCCGCCAGGGGAGAGATTGATGGGCCTTTTTGCTCCCTGGTTCCTCGCGGGCATTGTCGCTGTCGGTGTGCCGCTGTACCTGCATTTGCTGCGCCGCCACACCACCAATCCGCAGCCGGTCGGCTCGCTGATGTTTTTCGAGCAGCGCACGCAAAGCTCCATCAAGCATCGCCGCCTGCGCTACTTGCTGCTCTTGTCGCTCCGCTTGCTACTTTTGTTGTTGATCGTGCTGGCCTTTGCCAATCCCTTTGTGAATCGTCCCGCGGCTACTTCTTCCGGAGACAAGCTCGACCTGCTGGTTGTCGACAATTCCTTCAGCATGCGCGCCGGCTCGCGCCTGGCAGACGCCAAGCATGAAGCGCAGTCCGTGCTCGATTCGCGCAATCCCGCCACGCGCGCGCAAGTCGCCGCTCTCGGCTCGCAGCTTCAGGTGCTCACGCAGCCGGTTCAGGATTCCGGCGCGTTGCGTGCCGCAGTCGACAGCATCCAGCCCGGCGATTCGCGCGGCAGCTTCGGCGAGCTCTCGCGCGCCGTCCGCTCCATGGCCGACACCATTCACACGCCCATTGAGCTGCATCTTTTCAGCGATATGCAGCGCGACAACATGCCCGCGAATTTCTCCGAGCTGGCGCTTCCGCAAAATGTCACGCTCGTGCTCCATCCGGTCGCCAAGGCTGGCGTTCCCAACTGGAGCGTCGAAAGCGTCAGCGCTCCCGGTCAGGTTTGGGATCCGAAAAAGACGCGCGTGCAAGCCGTCGTCGCCGGTTACAACACGCCTGCCGTCACGCGCACGGTCTCGCTCGTCGTGAATGGAAAAACCGTCGCCACAAATTCCGTGCAGGTTCCCGCGAACGGCCGCGCCACCGTCACATTCCCGTCGCTCGACGTGCCCTACGGCTTCAGCCGCTGCGAAGTGAAAATCGACTCGGCCGACGCGCTTTCCGCCGACGATGAAAACCTTTTCGCCGTGCAGCGCTCCGATCCCGAAAAAGTTCTCTTCGTGCACGAATCGAACGATCGCCGCTCGCCTTTATATTTCAACGCCGCGCTCAGCGCCGCTGCCGAATCGGCGTTCACGCTGCAGACTGTAACCGTCGAAAATTTGGGCGGTATCGAGCCCTCGCGTTACGCCTTCGTCGTTCTTTCGGATGTTGCCTCGCTTCCCTCGTCCTTCGAGAGCGACCTCGACCGCTACGTCCGCGGAGGCGGCAGCGTGTTCATTGCGGCGGGAAGCAACGCCGCGCATCGCCCGAAAATTCCGGTTTTCGACGATCGCGTGCTCGACTCACACTACTACTCGCAGAGTTCCGGCGGCTACCTCACCGTGGGCGATACCGATCCGTCGCATCCCTCGACCGCCAAGTCCGAGCGCTGGGCCGGCGTGAAGTTTTACTATGCCGCCGTTGTTGATCCCCAAGACTCGCGTGTGATCGCCCGTCTTAGCGATCACACCCCTTTGCTGCTTGACAAAAAAATCGGCGAAGGCCGCGTGCTGCTCTTCGCCTCTGGCCTCGACAACATCACCAATGATTTCCCGCTCAACCCGGTGTTTGTCCCGTTCATCGAGCAGACCGCGCGCTATCTTTCCGGCACCGAAAGCCGCAGCGGCTCGCGCCTGGTCGACTCGTATCTCGAATTGCGCACCGCCAAGGAGCAGGCCGTTGGCGTGGAAGTGGTCGACCCCAACGGCAAGCGCCCGCTTTCGCTCAAGGAAGCCACTACGGCGCAGTCCTATCAGCTTACCCAGGCCGGTTTTTACCAGCTTCGCCTGGCCAATGGCCGCCAGGACGTGATCGGCGTCAACGCCGACCGCCGCGAGTCTAATCTGGACGTGATACCCGACGAAACTTTGGCTCTCTGGCGCGGCAATACCAGCTCGGCCGCTGACCAAGCCTCCGCCTCCGCCGCAGCCCAACAAAAAGAGCAACCCCACAGTCTCTGGTGGTACCTTATGTTATTGGTCCTGGGGGCCGCTTTAGCCGAGTCCCTGCTTGCCAGCCGGTACCTGGCCACGCAAAGGGAGGAACCATGAGCACGCGGGAACAGCTCAACTCCTATATCCAGGAACTGGAGCGTCGGCTCCGGCTCGGCGCGATTCTGCGCGGCGCGGCCATTCTCGCCTCGGCCGCTCTGGCAACCACGCTTCTTCTCGTCCTGATCATTAATCTATTCGCCTTTTCCCAGGGCGCTTTGATCAGCGCGCGCACCATACTTCTTCTCGCGATTGCCGCTGCCGTTTGCCTGGGCTTGTACTTTCCCTTGCGCCGCTTGAATCAGCATGAGGCTGCTCGCACCGCCGAGAATTCGTTCCCCGATTTCCAGCAACGCCTGGTCACCTTTGCCGAGCGCCAGGAAAATCGCCGCGACGCTTTCATCGACCTGCTCGCCGCCGACACGCTCGAAGTCGCGCGCAAAGCCGAGCCCGAACAACTGCTTCCCAATAAAACGCTGCTCATTTCCGCCGGTATCGGCCTTGCCTCGCTTGCCGTTCTTGCCTGGATGATCCTCGCTGGCCCCGGCTATCTCGGTTACGGCGCGAACCTGCTTTGGACCGGCCAGCACGCTGGCGTCGCGCCGTTATATGACCTGCGTGTCGCTCCCGGTGATGTTTCCATTCGCCGCAATTCCGACCAGGTCGTCACCGCCCTTCCCATCGGCATTCAGACCGATAAAGTCCGTCTCTTCGCGCGCTACCAGAGCACCACGAAATGGGAACAAGTGGTCATGCAGCCGCAGTCGAACGGCTCGGGCTATCAGTTTCTTTTCGCCGGGCTTCCTGAAAATGTCGAGTACTACGTGGAAGCGGGCGCGCTCCATTCCAAGCACTTCAATATTCGCGTGGTCGATCTTCCGGGCGTGAAGCAGATTCGCGTCACGTATCACTATCCGAAGTGGACCGGCCTGCAGAACGTTTCCGAGGAGCATGGCGGCGATCTTCGCGCCGTCCAGGGAACCGACGCCGAGCTGGAGGTCACCACGGACCGCCCGCTGCGCGATGGCATCCTCGCGCTCGATAACGACCAGCAGGTAAAGCTCTCGGGTGGCGAGGGCAACGTATACAAAGGCACCATTCACATGGATAAGGACGGCGAATATCACGTCGCCGCTCTCGATCACGGCACGTCCGTGCGCCTCTCCGGCGATTACTTCATCGAAGCCAGCTTGGCCAATCCGCCGCAGGTCGCCATCGACCGTCCCGGCCGCGACTATCGCGCCAGCCCCATCGAAGAAGTCACCGTTTCCGCGAAAGCCTCCGGCGATTTCGGCCTGAACGAGTTCGCCCTGCACTATTCCGTGAATGGTGGCCCGGAAAAGACCGTCGATCTTCTCAAGCAAAAAGGCGTGAAAGAATCGGACGGCTCGACCACGCTCTCTCTTGAAAATTTCAAGATGGTTCCGGGCGACCTCGTTAGCGTCTACGCCACTGCCAAGGACAACAAGTCCGAATCGCGCACCGACATGTTCTTCATCCAGGCCGATCCTTTCGAGCGCGAATTCTCCCAGTCGCAGCAGATGGGTGGAGGTGGCGGCGGGGGCGGCGGCATGGGTGGCGACCAGAACGATATCTCCCAGCGCGAAAAGGAAATCATCGCCTCCACCTGGAAGCAGCAGACTGACAAGACGGCCACAGCCCAAAAGGCTGCCGACACCGCGAAATTCCTCGCGCAGGTGCAGTCCACTTTGCGTGACCAGGCGCTTTCTCTCGCCGGCCGCCTGAATTCCCGCGAGCTGAATCAGCAGAACGAGGAATTCAACAGCTTTGAAAGCGACATGACTGCCGCGGCGCAGGCCATGACTCCGGCCGCTTCGAAGCTCAAGGACCAGCAGTGGCACGACGCGATTCAGCCCGAGCAGAAGGCTCTCCAATATTTGCTGCGCGCGGAAGCAACCTTCCGTCAGATTCAGGTCGCCTTTGGCGCGCAGGGCGGCGGTGGTGGCGGCGCAGGCAGCGCGGGACGCGATCTTGCCAGCTTGTTTGATCTCGAGCTCGACACCGAAAAGAATCAGTACGAAACCAATCAAACCGGTTCCTCTGCCGATCAGCGCGCCAAGGACATTAACGACGCGCTCCAGAAGCTCGACGAGCTGGCCCGCCGCCAGCAGGAGCTCGCGCAGCAACGCAACAATCCCGCGCAGAGTTTGCAGGATCGCTGGCAGCAGGAAATGCTGCGGCGCGATGCCGAACAGTTACAGCGCCAGATGGAGCAGATGGCGCAACAGAATCAGAACGGCCAGCAAGGCCAGCAGTCTGGGCAGCAGGGGCAACAGTCCGGTCAGCAAGGCCAGCAATCGGGTCAGTCCGGTCAAAGCGGCCAGTCGGGTCAATCCGGAAAATCCGGTCAGTCGGGTCAATCAGGTCAGGCAGGGCAGTCGCGTCAGACAGGACAATCCGGCCAGCAAGGTTCCGCCGATCCTCGCGTCGCGCAAGCTTTGCAACGCCTACGCGAAGCCAACGATGACATGAGCCGCGCCCAGCCCGGCAGCGCCGAAGCGCGCCGTGCCGCGGACCGTCTCCGCGAAGCGCAGAATCTTCTGGGTGGCGCGCAGCAGCAAAACGCCAATGGCCGCCTCGACTCTATGTCGCGCGAAGCCGATCGCCTCGCTCAGCAGGAAAAAGATCAGCAGCAGCAGCTTGGCCAGATGCCCAGTCCCTCGGCCCTCGCAGGACGTTTCGGCCAGTCCTACTATGGTTACGGACAGCAGGGAAATCCACAGGAAGCGCAAAAACTCGCTGATGAGCGCCAGCGTCTGGCCGACGATCTCGCGCAATTGCAGAAGCAGGTGCGCAACGCGCAGCGCGATCTCGCTTCCAACCAGCGTCCTGCCGCCGGAAAACTGCGCGACGCACTCGGCGATCTCGACACCAACGACACTGAGAATCGCATCCAGAAAAGCGCCGATTGGCTGCGCCGCGGCGTGAATCCCAATTCACCCGACACCGAAAAGCAGATTGCCTCCAGTCTGCAGAATCTGAGCGACCAGATTCGCGACGCGCAGAAAGCCCTGGGCGACGGCCAAGGTCCAGGCCAGCAGCCCGGCGCCGACACCGCTCTCGATCGCATCGAGCGCCTCCGCAACCAGTTGCAGGCCATGAATCCAGGAGGTCGCAACGGCAATGGCCAGCGCGGCCAACAAGGTCAGCCGGGACAAAACGGTCAGCCCGGGCAGAACGGCCAGCAGGGCAATTCGCAGGGCCAGGGAAATCAGTCAGGCCAAGGTAACGCCAATGCGCAAAATGGCCGCGGCGATAATCAACCCGGCGGTATGAATAATGGCTACAGCCCGCGCGGCGGATTCGGCACCACCTTCGGTGGTGGCAATCAGGGCGGCAATCGCAACTACGGCGATGTCGACACCGGAAACAATCCCGAATTGCCGCAGCCGGTTGCGCCCAGCACCGCGATGAATCTCCGCGATTTGCAGAGCGCCATTCAGCAGCAGACCGACAGCCTCGGTGCGCTTCGCCGCGAGCTGCAGGACGATCCCGAAGCGCAGCGCCAGGTCGATCAACTCATCAAGGAAATGCAAGGGCTCGATCCGCGCCGTTTCCCCGGCAATCCAGCGCTTGTCGAGCAGCTCCACACGCAAGTGCTCAACGACGTGGACAAGCTTGAACTCCAGTTGCGCCGTCAGGCTGACGACAAATCCGGACAGATTCGCGCCAGCGATTCCGCCCCGGTGCCTTCCGGCTACCAGGACGCTGTTGCCGACTATTTCCGCCGCCTCAGCAACAACTCAAAATAACCGCGGTTTAGATTTTCGCGCTGTCATCCTAAGCGAGCGAAGTTTGCGACCCGGTTAGGGTCGCGGTAGAACGGAGCGAGTCGAGGGATCTCTCTTCGATTTCTCAAGCCAGAAAAACTTCGGGCCCAGCGGTTCATGCCAGACCCGAGCCGAACAGTTAGCTCACGCTATCTTGAAACAGCGTTTAATCCCTCACCGTCAGCACCGGGCAATGCGCGTGCGACACCACCTTGTGCGCCGTGGCAATCGGCAAGTGCGTTGCCGCTCCCGGCACGCCAGCCGGCTGGTGTATGCCCAGCACGATCAGATCCGCGTTCTTCCTCTTCGCCACGTCGAGGATTTTCTCCGCCACATCGCCGCGCTCCACGCAAACTTCCGGAACGCACCACATCTCCGCCTCCGGCGGCATCAGATGCGCCAATCGCCTCTTGGACGCTTCCAGCAAATCTTGCGGCACTACGAATTCACCTACTTGCGGATCCGGCAACACGTGCAGCAGCGTCAGCTCTGACTGAAATTCCTGCGCCAGAGAAATCGCATATGCCGCCGCAGCCGGATTTTCGAAGCCGAAACTTGTGGCATACAGAATCCGCGTAAATTCGCCGTACTTCGCCGGGATGCCCGGCGCTTGCGGTCCCACGGTCAGCACCGGACATTCCGCCGTGCGAAGAATCTCTTCCGCCCCGGAGCCCAGCATCAACTTGCCCACTCCCGTGCGCCCGCGCGTGCCCAGCACGATCAAATCGATATGCTCTTTTTTCACCGTCGCCGGCAAATGCGCGTCGATGTCGCCTTCCTCGATCAGCACCGTCGTTTCCATTCCCGGAAGCGCATTGCGCAGCGTTTCCTTTCGCTCCCGCTCCTCTTCTGCAGCCGCCCTTTCCAGCGCAGGCCAGCCTTCCGGCGGCGTCATGGGATTGATCACCGGTGTCCGCACGTGCAGCGCGAACAGCCTGGCGCCGAAACGCTTTGCCAGCGCGCCGGCGTAAGGCAGGGCCGCGGCCGCTGCCGCGGAAAAGTCAGTGGTAAACAAAATGTTTTTCAGTTGCACTCGCGTTCTGGCATCTATTGTTTTCATGGCAGCCTCCCAAGATGTCTTCTAGGTAGCGCTCAGCGCTGTTTCCATGCGGTGATTTGCATCACTCGCTGCCGTGACGCTGCGCGTTCCTGCGGCGCCGTTTGACGAAAATTCGTAACGGTCGTTCACTGCTTTCAGCAGCGAACCGCCCAGATTGCGTTCATGCCCGGCTTTGTGCCGCTGTTCGATTTTCCTCATCTGCGAAGCAAGCAGGTGATCGTGAAACACTCCTTCGATCCACTGCGAGAAGTCGCCGCGCTCCGCATGCCTCGCCAGCACCTGCACAGGATACGTCTTCAACGACGCGCAGAATTCCTTCAGCGAACGCGCCGGCGCTCCCGCCCAGCTCCCGTCCCCGTTCGTGAACACAAACGCTTGCCCTTCGATCAGTTCCACGTCCATGTACTTGGCCTTGTGGCGAATGTGGGACGTCATGCGCGGGAAAAGGTCGAATCGCCGGAACCGCCCCTCGGCTTCGGTCGAGCCCGGCAGCAGAGCCGCCTGGCCAATCGACAGCACGCCCAGCTCCTTTTTCCATTCCGCTTCGCACGGCCCGTCTTTCACCATGTTCGCCAGCGTATGAATCTCCTGCGGATCGGTAATGCGCTTCACCATCAGCAGCTCTACCGCCTTGCGCACGTCCGGATGCAAGTCGCTCAGCCGGTAAGTCACCAGCGTGTACGCTCCCAGGTTCAGGTCCAGCAGCTCGCGGATGTTCGGCTCGTGCAGAAAATAATGCGCCTCGTCCACCACGATCCGGTGCGGCAGGCCCGTCGTTCGGCGGATGGCCGCCAGCATTGGCAACAGCGTGTAGAGATACTTCACCTTTTCCGATTGCTTCAGGTGCGATAAATCGATCACCACGCTCATGTCCGGATGCCGCACCGCCTGCGCCAAGTCCGGCAATTGCGGCGGCTCGTTTGTGCCGCCCATGATCACCACGCCCGGCAGCGGCTCCAGCGTGCGGTAGTCGCCTTCCGGATCGATCACGCACACCGAATATCCTTGCAGGATCATCTGCTCGCACACCAGTCCCGCCACCCAGGACTTCCCCGAGCGCGGATCGCCGGCTATCAGCACATTTCGTCCCCGCAGCGGAAATGCCAGCGGTGAACCGTCGTCGAACGTGCCCAGCGACAATTGATAGTGTCCGGTGCGTTCGCGCGGAAGCCGAAATTCCCCCATGGTGCGCCGCAGGTATCCGGCCACTGCCGCTGGTCCGCTTCCTTCCAGCACCTGGTCCGCGCTGGCCTGTAATGTTTTGCTGCCCCATCCGGCCGCCACGCCGATTTCGCACGCCGCCAGCAGATCGTGATCATTCTCCGCGTCGCCGATGCCGATGGCGTTGTGCACCGACAATCGCAGGGCGGAAAGCGCCGTGCGCAGCCCTGCGCCCTTCGATACGCCCTGCGGCAGAACCATCAGGCGCCCGCGATTGAACAGCAGCAGCAGTGGCAATTCCATTTCGCGAATCACCGACAAAATCACCGGCGCGGCGTTAGCGTCCGCTTCCACCAGGCACTTTCCTACGCCCACGCTTACTCCGCGCCGGCGAAGTTCTTGCACGAAGTTCTGCGGCGGCGGTTGGCCCAGAAGTCTCGAAGTGCCGTTGGCAAAAAAAATATGCCCGCCGTTTTCGGCTACGATTCCATCGAAGAAACTCACATCGCCCGCTACCTGGCGCAGGTCGTCCAGAATTCGCCCCGTCACCAGCACCACCACTAACCCGCGCGTGCGTGCCTCGATAATCGCCGAACGCACTTCCGCGTTCAGCTTTCCGTCCTGAGCGATGGTCCCGTCGTAGTCGAGAGCGAGTACCTTGAACTTCATGACCCTAGCCTAGGGCTGTGTTTTGAAAACGTGCAGGAGGGTGGTCACACCTGAACGTGACGTGGATCACATCGTAAAATCGCGGTTAAATTGGCCAATGAGCCACCTCTGTTTATGAATTCCACGGGTGTCCTCATGCTAAAATCTTCAAATGTTTCCACGCCGTTTTTTTTCGCTTTCGCTTTTCCTGGTTGGCTCTCTGATTCTTCCGGTGTGTGTGGCAACCGCTACCAGCGTTCCAGTGCCGGAGCATCGCCTGCTGCTCTATCACCTGCACACCAATGAGCGCATCAATATCGTTTATCGCGAGGGGGATTCTTATCTCCCCGATGCCGTGAACAAACTCGACCATTTCCTGCGCGATCACCGCACCGGTGACGTCACCAATCTCGATCCGCGCCTTTTCGATTTGCTCAGCGATTTGACTAGCCGCGGTCGGGCCATCCCGGCACCGAGATTGACATCGTTTGCGGCTATCGCACGCCTTGGAGCAACGAATTTCTGCGCCGCACGACGGTCGGGGTCGCGAAGCACAGCCAGCACATGCTCGGCGAGGCCATCGACATTCGCATTCCCGGAGTTCCCACCGCTCGCCTGCGCGACGCCGCGCTCAGCCTGCACCGCGGCGGTGTCGGCTACTATCCCCAATCGCAATTTGTCCACGTGGATCTCGGGCCGGTTCGCCGCTGGTAGGTCCATCCCGCCAAGGTTCGCCAAGGTTTGTTGCGGCGCGCGCGAACCGAAATTCATTCGCCCGTTGTGTACGGATATCCCTTGCGCCAGTCGCTGCTGCAGTTCGCTATCCAAGCCGTAAATATCGTCGAAGAAATGCACTTCGCCGCTCTCTGTGACGATCGCCGTGCCGTAAAGAATCAAAACCGGAATCGGTTTGCTCAGGTTTACGCGGAATGTTTCGTCTCCATTCATCGCCTCAAGAATGTGCTCTCGGTCCCACTCCGGTTTGTCGCGCAGCACCCACGCGGCCAGCTCCACCGGATCTTCCACGCGAATGCATCCGTGGCTGAAATCCCGCCGCGACCGCGAGAAAAGCTGCGTGCGCCGGCGTGTCGTGCATGTAAACGTCGTAGTCGTTGGGCATGTCGAATTTGATAAGCCCCAGGGAATTGCTTTGGACCCGGCCTTTGGCGTATTCGCCAGCTTTCCCGAGCGAAGCTGTTCCATGATCGCCGCTCGACTGCTCCTTCGCTCACCACTTTCTCGCTCGGATCCACTACCTCGTAATCGTGCTTCGAGAGATAGTCCGGATCTTTCCTCAATTCGGGAAGCAGTTCGTTGCGCTGAATGCTTAGCGGCACATTCCAATAGGGCCGGAAAATCACGGATTTCATTTCCGTGGCGAATACCGGTGTCTTGTGTTTGTAAGACCGCCCCACCACCACTTTCATGTGAAGGCCGGCACGTATTCTGTCATTCGCCGCGTACAGCCGGAATTCCGGAATATTCACGACGATCGGCGGCTAGTCGAATTCGTGCGGCAGCCAGCGCCATCTTTCCAGCGTCAGCTTGAGCTGCATCACCCGCTGGCTCAGCGGCGTGTTCAGCTCGTTCAAAGTGTGCGCATCGAGAATCCCGTTCGCATCCAGCCCATGGCGCTGCTGAAAATGTCTTCACTCGCGTTTACCACTGCTTCCGCTGTAAATCGAGTCTGCCGGCGGCAGCCGTCGTGCCGGGCGGCAAATCTCCAAGCAGCATCAGCAGCCGCGTAAGTTGTGCCACGCCGGTAGTAGCTGCCGCCCGGTTTCACTGGCTTTGCCGTCGACGGGAAAAGCTCGCCGTTATCCTGTCGCTGGCGAGCTTTATATAAGTTTGCAACGCTTCGACCGTTCGTGCGATACGCGGGAAACGGCGGTTCGACTGTTCTCATCACCGCGCTCACATCGGCCGCATCCACCAGCTTCTGCCGCAGAAAGTCCGACAAATCCAGCTTGTCTGGTTCGCGATGTCCAGATCGAAGTGAAATTCGCGAGGATTCACGCGTCCGCGGTGCAGGTCCGAGATGTAGCGCATCGTGGATATCGTCACCGCCAGATCGAATCGCACCAGTTCCGCGTTCCGTCGCGCGTCCCGCCAGTCCACAACGCGCGCAGTCGCGCCGCCCAGCGCGGGCCATCGTAATCCACCGGATTCAATCCTTCATTTTCCGCCTGTTGCAGTTCTTGAATGATCGCGTGCGCTTGCGCCGCGGGCCGCCGCTCGCTCATCCACGGAAGACTGTCGCCCGAAGCCTCATAGAATTCTTTCGCCTCGCTGCGAAAATTGGTGAAGTCGGGATGTTGCAGGTCGGGCAATTCTCCCGCCGCGAGGTACGCCTGCAGCGTGGACTTGCCTTCCGAGGAAATCTGCTGCGTCTTCGCCGCTCCGGCGTCATTGCCGGCGGTTGCCTTCACCGCGGAATTGCCGGACGCGAATCCGCATCCGGAAATAAACGCCGCCGCAACCAAAAGACTAAGGGCTAGAAAACCTCCGCAACGTTCCATAAGCACTCCGGGCCGCAACTTTGCATACAGCCCGAACTTAGCAGACGGCATAGGTAAGCGTTACGGCACCGGTCACCCGATTATGTGATCCACGTCACAAGATGCCCAGAAGTCGTCTCTAAAAGCAGTTTGGCGGGTCGAAGCTTTATTACTGCGTGACGAAGCTTTGCAGGTCATGGCTTCAGCGTGTCTGAGAAAGTTTTTTGGGTGCCTTAGCCACGAAGAATGTTTGTAGGTCGGAGCTTTAGCTCCGACAAAAGAACGAGCGTGCAGCGCCTGCCGCTCGCGGTGGTTTTTCCGCGAGCTGTGGGTTTCGCGCTATGAGAAAACTAGACAGCTTGTTCCGTCTTGGCCCATTTGCTCGTTTTGTGCGGGTGCTCACCACAAAATGTGATCCGCGTCGCTGACCTTGTTCCGCTTCGCATGGAATTCTTTATATGGAGGATGTGTATTGGAGGGCCTTATGAGAAAGCAACACACCAAGAAGCTCGTGGCCGTTCCACCGGCGCGCAAGGTTCGTAAAATTGCCCATGTGCCGCGCAAACCTGAGCAATCGAAGTGGGTTCAAGCGGCCCAGATGCCCGATTACTTGACCGAAGAGCATCCTGAGCTGTGCAACTCGTAACCGCTGAAACTCCTTTTGGCCGCCTTTTGCGGGCCAAATGTTTCGAGTTCCGATGCCGCAGACGTGTTCCGAAAGATTGAACCGGGTGCATGGTGTTGTTGTAGCGGCTGACTTCAGTTTGCGCCGTCATTCTGGGCGTAGCGAAGAATCCCTCTTCGCATTTCTTCTCCGGTACTGTAGTGGCTGACGTGTCAACTGGGTGCACGGTGTTGTAGCGGCTGACTTCAGTCCGCCAGATTTTACAATCTCCTTCCGATTCCTTCACCCCTTCGCCTCTCTGCATCCGTACTCAATTTCGGCCCTTCCCTTGCTCTCTTCACCACCAAACCCAGTAGGTGATCTACATCACCTTCTTCGGTGAAATTCATCACCGTGTTTCCATTTGGAAAGTTGAATGATGTGCCCAGAGGTGAGCATCAATGAAAGCCGTACAGGCGGTCCCATCCATCCAAATCAAAAATATTCTCTACCTAACGGATTTCTCTGCCGCGTCGGAGCACGTTCTGCCCTTCGCCATCGGCTTGGCGCGCAAATATCATGCCACCATCGAAGCTCTTCACGTGCTCACGCCCGCCATTCCGGAAACTTGCCCGGCTGCCATTCAAGCCGATACCGATCTGGCTGAATTCGAGATGAAAAAGATCGAAGCGAAATTTGTGGGCGTTCCCTTTGAAACAACCCTGTCCCGCGGCATGAGCATGTGGGAAGCAGTCGAGCACGCCATTCGCGACCGCCACATCGACGTGATCGTTCTCGCCACCCATGGCCGCACCGGCGTCTCCAAATTCTTACTTGGTTCCGTCGCGGAGGAAATCTTCCGGCGCTCGCCGGTGCCGGTGATGACCGTCGGTCCCGCTGTGCGCAACACAGGGCCGGCCGCGGCAAAATTCCACCAGGTGCTTTTTGCCACCGACTTCAGCTCCGAATCCGAAGCCGCGGCGCCTTTTGCCATCTCTCTCGCGGACGAGAGCCCGGCCCGGCTTAAGTTATTGCACGTGATGCCGGAACCTACTCTCGAAAATCCGTCGGAAATAAAAAGCTTCGAAGCTTCCGTCGCCGAAGCGATCCGCAGGCTGCGCGAAATTGTTCCCAGTGACGCGGAAATTTACAATCCAGCGGAAGTGGTTGTCGAATATGGAGAGCCTGCCGATCGCATCGTCTCAGCAGCGCGCGCGCGGGGAGCCGATCTGATCGTGCTCGGCGTGCGTGGCGCCGCGGCGCATTTGGGAGCGGCAACTCATCTCGAACGAGCCGTGGCTCATAAAGTCGTTGCGCACGCTCCGTGCCCGGTCCTTACCGTACGCGCTCACGAAGCCGCGCCTGTCGCCCGCGAAAATGCCGCGGGGGAAAGGACATTTCCATGACCTACGTCGAGAAGCCTGCTCATCGGCCCGAACATGCCAATCAGGTTTGCAACATTTGCGGCAAGCCCAGTGCCGAAACAATTTGCGGCGCGTGCGCCAATCTCGTTCGCGCCGACGCACTCGATCGTAAGAAGCACGAGGAAAAGCCGAATTCATGAATTTCGGCCGGGCCACGCTCGAACGCGCGGCCCTGAAAAGAGATGTAGCCATGAAAACTCAAACGGTATCCACCGCATTGCAGTTCAAAAACGCATTGCCGTTCAAGAATGTTCTTTACGCCACCGATTTTCGCCACGATGCTGAGCTGGCTTTGCCCTATGCTGTCTCCCTCGCGCGAAAATACGATTCGAAACTCTACGTCGTCAACGTCGTCGACGTTTCGCCTTTCTCCACTCCAGCACCTACGAATGCCATGCGCGCCGTCGAAGCGCAGGCCATTCGCGAAGCCAAAGAAGCTTCCCTGGCGCTCGCTCCATCCTTTGACCAGTTTCCGCACGAAATGCTCATCCGCAAAGGCGACGTCTGGAAAGAAATCTCGCGCGTTCTCGACGAAAAGCATGTCGATCTGATCGTCCTCGGCACGCACGGCCGCACAGGCGTCAGCAAACTCGTCCTGGGTTCGGTCGCCGAGAATATTTTCCGTCACGCTCCCCGCCCGGTCTTGACCATTGGCCCGCACATTCACGGCGAGCCGGACCGTTTCTCGCATCTCCACTCGATCCTTGTGCCCACCGATTTCTCCGAGGAGTCCGCCGCGGCCATTTCTTGCGCCGTCTCGTTCGCGCTCGCGAATCAGTCACGCCTCTACCTGCTCCACGTGGCGCCCAGCGCTGACATGCCGGAGCCTTCCCTGAAGCACTTGCTGCGCAATTTGATTCCGGCGGACGCGGATTTCGCTTTCGCGCCCAAAATCTTTCTGGAGGCCGGTGTGCCGTCGCAAAAAATTCTCGACCTGGCCGAAGAACTCGCCGTGGATCTGATCGTGCTCGGCGTGAAACCGCCTGCAATCTTTAGAGGCACCTCAATCCATCAGTCCATGGCCACCGCCTGCAAGGTGGTGAGCGGCGCGGGCTGCCCGGTCATGACCGTTCGCGCGCCGGTATAAACCCGGCGCCGCGGCACCAACTCGACGCGCGCCCGCGCTCGAGCACGCGTGCATTAGCGCACGCATCTCCACGCCGGACTTGCGCCGTCATTCTGAGAGGCTGTGACTTTTTCGATTTTGCCCGAAAATCGACGCTGAAAAGAATCGAGTTGCGCGATGAGAATCGCGTTTCTCGGAATAAAATCACATCCTCTGAGCGCAGCGAAGAATCCCTCTTCGCGTCTTCCTTCTGTTTTCAAAAATCGGCTCGCGAGAACAGCGCCCGCTTCGCAATCTCCACCAGCACCAGATACGTCCCTGTCGCCAGCGCCAGGAACCAGTAGAACGATCCCGGCAGCGGTGTGAATCCCAGCGTTTTCGCCAGCCCCGAATACGGAATCAGAATCCCCAGCACCACGATCAGCACCGTCGTAAACGCCAGCGGCCCGCTTGGCCGGCTCTTGAACGGGTTTTTCGTCGTGCGGATCACGAACAGCACCAGCGTCTGCGTCGCCAGCGATTCCACGAACCATCCTGTGTGGAACACCAGCTTCACTTGCGCGAAAGAAATGAATCAGCACATAGAACGTCAGAAAATCGTAGATCGAGCTGATCGGACCGATGAAGATCATGAAGTTCCGGATGATCTTCATGTCCCAGCGGCGCGGCACGCTCAGGTAACTCTGGTCCACGTTGTCTGTCGGAATGGTGATCTGCGCCGCGTCGTACATGAAATTGTTCAGCAGAATCTGCGTCGGCAGCATCGGCAGAAATGGCAGAAATAGCGAAGCGCCCGCCATGCTGAACATGTTCCCGAAATTCGAGCTCGTGCCCATCAGCAGGTACTTCATCACGTTCGCCGACGCGCGCCGCCCTTCGAGAATCCCTTTGTGCAAGATGTCCAGCCCCGGCTTCAGCAGAATGATGTCGGACGCGTCGCGCGCCACATCCACTGCGGTCGACACCGAAATCCCCACATCTGCGGCGTGCAGCGACGGCGCGTCGTTGATCCCGTCTCCCATATATCCCACCACGTGCCCGCGCGCTTTCAGCGCATGTATGATGCGATGCTTTTGCACCGGAGACACCCGCGCGAAAACATCCGCCTCTTCCGCCAGGTGTTGCAGCGCCGGGTCGCTGGTGCGATCGAGTTCCTCTCCCAAAATAATGGTCGGCTCTTTCAACCCGACTTGCTGGCACACATGCCGCGTTACCAGCTCATTGTCGCCCGTGAGAATTTTCAACTGAACGCCGTCCCGTTGCAGCGCGGCCAGCGAAGCGGCCGCATCCGGGTTCGGTGGATCGGCGAAAGCCAGGTACCCGCAGAACGTCAAATCCTTTTCGTCGCCCACCGCATAAGCAGGCTGCATTTCCACTTCCCGGTACGCCACCGCCAGCACGCGAAAGCCCTGCGCGCTCAGATCATCGAACGTTCCGCGGCATATCGGCCGCGAATGCGTGTCGAACTTCAGCCTCTGCCCTCCGGCTTCGTACCATTGCGACCTCTCGAGGATTCCCTCCGGCGCTCCTTTGGTGATCAGCAGCCGTTTCGCCGTGCCGTCGCCGCCAGTTTTCTCGACTACGATCGACAGCCGACGTCTCTCGAAATCGAAAGGAATCTCATCGACCTTCGCATACTCCTTGGCAATGGGCCGGTCCGTTTTGAGAATGGCCACATCCAGCGGGCTGCGAATCCCCGTTTCGAACTTGCTGTTCAGGTACGCAAGGTCCCACGCGCGGTCGTTCTGTCCGCCGCAATAATCCACCGACCGGTCGAGCGTCATCTGTCCCGTCGTCAACGTTCCGGTCTTGTCGCTGCAGAAAATATCGATCGATCCGAAATTCTGAATGGCGGGTAGATGCTTCACCACCACTTGTTCCTTGGCCATGCGTTCGGCGCCGCGCGCCAATGTCACCGAGCTGATCATCGGCAGAAATTCCGGCGTCAGCCCCACCGCCAGCGCCACCGCGAACACGAACGATTCGAATGCGTCCTTGTGCATCGAAATGCGCACCACCAGGATGAAAAGCACCAGAAAAAGCACCGTTCGCATGATCAGCCCGCTGAACCGCCGCATGCTTCTCTCGAATTCGGTTTCCTCCGGGCGCGCCGCCAGTCTCTCAGCAATCGCGCCGAATTCTGTGCTCGCGCCCGTTTTTTCGATCACCGCGACGCCCGTTCCGCTCACTACAGAGGTGCCCAGAAACACGCGATTCGGCGCTTCCTCTCCTTTCTCCTGTGGTTGACCGGCATGGCTTACCGACTTCTCCACCGGCATCGACTCGCCCGTCAGCGCCGCTTGATGCACGAACAGGTCGCGCGCTTCCAGCAATTCACCATCGGCCGGGATCAAATCTCCAGCGGAGATTCGCACCACGTCGCCCGGCACGATTTCCCGCCGGGGAACCTCGGTCCAGTTGCCGTCGCGCAGCACTGTCGCCGTTGGCGTCACTTTTTCCCGTAGACGATCGATGGCCTGTTGCGACCGGTAGGTTTGAACAAAGCTGATCAATACTCCCAGCAGCACGATGACGAAAATCACCACGGCATCGGTGGCGTCCCCAAGCAGTAGCGATGCCAGGCTGGCGACCAGCAGGATGATCACTAGCGGATTCAAAAAGAGGAAAACGAGTTCGAGTGCCGTTGCGCCGCGCTTGGCTTTGGCCGGCTCATTCCAGCCATATTGCTCGCGCAGGCGCTCGGCTTCCTGGGATGAAAGGCCTTTCGCGCTGGCCGCGCTGCCTGGAGTGGGGCTGTTTATAGCCGCCGTAGAACCCATCGCGGGTATCCCGTCCGAGTCAACAGATTGAAACTGTCAGTGCACTGAAACTGTCAGTGCAGTGAGACTGTCGCACAATTTCCGATGCCAAGAAAGATGCGACGCGCGGTGGAGCGTCGAGGAATATTTCACGTAAGTGTGCCTACAGAATAGTTATGCAATGCAGTGCATAAATATTATAATCTGGATTCATGATCCAGACGCGGCAAGCCGTCCTTCCGGACGTGGGGCAGATCCACGCCATCATCCAGCCTTACGCGGACGAAGGCACGTTGCTGCCTCGAAGCGTCGCGGAATTATCCGAAAACGTGCGCGACTTTATCGTCGCCCAGGAAAACGGCCGCATCCTCGGCTGCGGCGCGCTTCATCTCTACGGCATGCACCTCGCCGAAATCCGCTCCATCGCAGTTCTGCCCGAGCGCAAAGGCAGCGGAGTTGGCCGCGCGTTGGTTGAAGCGCTGATCGCAGAATCGCGCCGCCACAGCGTCACTTGCCTGTGTCTGTTCACGCGCACGCCTGGCTTTTTCGGACATCTCGGCTTCGAATTTTCGCGCCGCCAGGACCTCCCTGACAAAATCTACAAGGACTGTATCCATTGCCCGAAGCTCACCTGCTGTGACGAAATTGCCATGGTTATGGGCCAGCTCCCTCCGAATACCAACGGCTTCCGCGACCCGCAAATCGCCATCCCCTTGGTTGAATTGAAATGAATCAATCGAAATGGATCAATCGAAATGATCGGGGTCGAATGATTCGGGTGAAGTGAATCCTGGAATAATGTGGTGAGAGCTCCGCACAAAGCCGCGAAGATATCATTGAATATTTATGCATCGCTAGGAGTGCAGCGAGAAAACGCGGGAGCGAAAGACCCGCTTGCGACCATTTCAACAGCCAGGTAGCGAATTGCACGTTTCTGCTCGTTTTTGACTGGAAGAGCCGACAATGCCCTTTGAAAGGCCCGTTTTTGCTCGAAATTGGCAAAAAGGTTGCGCCTTCCAAACGGTGCAAAATCGCGCAAAAATGCGCATCTTTCGCCGAGGCGAAAGCCTCAAAATACGGCAGCGCCGCCCAGCCTTCGATGCGAATTCGGCTGGCTTTCATTTTCGCTTTACTTTCGCTACGAGACGCCCGCTTTCGGGACCCCGGGTGTTTCATTTTGACCCATTTTGCCTTCGCCTGCCCTTCGTCTTTATGAACTCTTTATAGACTCTTTATTTTTAATTTAGACAAAACCTCTACTCTGCCGATCGAACTCCCAAACTCCTATACATGGCAGCCAACCCCCAGAAGCCGTCCGTTTTGAGTGCCGCAAAACCAGCCGCAAAGGTTCTTGTGGCCACCACCGCGATGCTCGCGTTCATTTCTTATTGGCGCGCGGCGGCGGTGGTGCTGAACGATCTTGGATCATCGGCGTTTTACGCCGGAGCGATTGCCGAGCATTTCATCGGCAAAACGGCGCCGTGGTTTGTTTTGGCGATCATGCTTTTTGCCTTCGCGGTGCAGGCGCTGTATTTCGAAAGCTGCGGAATGTTCGTGCGCGGCGGCGTGTACCGCGTGGTCAAGGAAGGAATGGGCGCGACGCTGGCGAAGTTTTCCGTGTCGGCGCTGATGTTCGACTACATTTTGACCGGGCCAATCAGCGGAGTTTCGGCGGGATTGTACCTGGTTGGATTGCTGAACGAACTGTTTCAGTACCGGCACATGAACATCGTGCTGCCGGTGAACGCCACCGCGGCCGTTTTTGCCGTGATCGTGACCATCTATTTCTGGTGGGAAAACGTCAAGGGCCTGCCGGAATCCAGCGAGAAGGCGCTGCGGATCATGTATATCACCACGATCATGGTGATCATGCTGATCGCGTGGTGCACCTACACGCTGATGGTGCGCGGAATTCATCTGCCGCCGTTTCCGCGACTCGCCAATCTGCATTACTCGGATGACGCGCTGGGCTGGCTGCGGCACACCAACCTGCCGTACACCATCGGCTTCATCGGCATCCTGATCGGACTGGGCCATTCGGTGCTGGCCATGAGCGGTGAGGAAACGCTGGCGCAGGTGTATCGCGAGATCGAGCATCCCAAGCTGCCCAACCTGAAAAAAGCGGGCCTGGTGATTTTTCTCTACAGCCTGATTTTTACGGCAGGCGTCGCGTTCTTCGTGGTGATGATTATCCCCGACGCGGTGCGAAATAGTTTTTCGGACAACCCGATCAGCGGACTGGCCATGTACCTGGTGGGACCGATCCAGGTTCGGCTGATTTTCCGGGCGTTCGTGGTGATCGTTGGAGTGCTGATGCTGGCCGGGGCAGTGAACACGGCGATTGTGGGATCGAACGGCGTGCTGAACCGCGTGTCGGAAGATGGGATTCTGCCGGACTGGTTCCGGCACCCGCACCGGCGCTTCGGCACTTCCTACCGCATGCTGAACCTGGTGGTTGGGCTGCAACTGCTGACCATCGTGCTGAGCCGGGGAAACATCTTCATCCTGGGAGAGGCATACGCGTTTGGCGTGATGTGGAGCTTCGCCATGAAAGGGCTGGCGGTGCTGGTGCTGCGCTATAAGTCACCGGGCGACCGCGAATTCAAGGTGCCGCTGAATTTCAAGATCGGCGGCACGGAGATTCCGTTCGGCATCGCCATCATTACGCTGTCGCTGTTCGCGCTGTGCCTGATCAATCTGTTCACCAAGGAAGTGGCCACGATTTCAGGTGTGGCCTTCACCATCATATTTTTCGTCACGTTCGAGATATCGGAAAAAATCACCAAGAGAAAAGCGGAAACGCACAGCGAACTGGACAAATTCAATCTTTCGCAGGCCGCCGAACTGACGCCCGAGGGCGTTGGCGTGCAGGCGGGGAACATGCTGGTGCCGGTCAGCAACTACTACGCGCTGTATCACCTGGAAGCGGCGCTGCGGCGCGCGAAAAAACGCGAGGCGGAAATCGTGGTGCTGCACGTGCGCATGCTGCGGCGCGCGGCATCGGGCGAATACGACCTGGCGCCGGACCAGCTATTCAGCACCATCGAGCAGGCGCTGTTTACGAAAGTGCTGTCGATGGCGGAGAAAGAAGGCAAGCCGGTGAGGCTGGCGGTGGTAGCGGGAAATGATTTGTGGGAAGCGATTTTGCGCACGGCGTCGAACCTGGAATCGAGCACGATCGTGCTGGGCAGCTCGGCGAAAATGCCTATCACCGAGCAGGCGCGGGAGATCGGCATCGGCTGGGAGAACATGCCGGAGCCCAGGCCGCGAGTGACGCTGGAAATTTTCACCCCGGCCGGCCAGGAACAGATTTTTTACCTGGGGCCGCATGCGCCGAGGCTGACGCCGAAAGAGATCGATCTTTTGCACAAGATCTGGCTGCAGTTGAGCGACAAATTGCCGGGCATGGAAATTCACCATCACGACATCGTGCACTTCGGGTTGGACGAGCTAGCACTCGAGCTGGAGCAGGGCAAGGAAAGCGAAGTTCTCGAGAGGTTGCGCGACCACCTGGCGGAGATCCGCGACCGCCGGCTGACTCCTTAATTCGAGTTTTTGTTTTTCCGGGAAGCTGCATGGCCGATGCACATATTCTAGTGGTGGACGACGACCCGCAGATCCGGCGGGTGATGCGCACTGCACTCGGCGCGCACCGGTACGACGTGCAGGAGGCGGGCAGCGGTGAAGAAGCGGTGGCGCGGGTGCACGCCGAGAAATTCGACGTAATCCTGCTGGACATCAACCTGCCGGGAATTTCCGGACTGGAAACCTGCCAGAAAATCCGCCTGTGGAGCGATGTGCCGATCATCGTGATCACCGTGCGGGATTCGGAAAAAGACAAAGTGGAAGCGCTGGACGCCGGGGCGGACGACTATGTAGCAAAACCTTTCGGCATGCCGGAAATGCTGGCGCGCATCCGCGCGACTTTGCGGCGGCATCCGCTGCACAGCGAGCCGATCGCCACGCATCTGAAGCTGGGAGACGTGGAGATCGACTTCGAAGCGCGGCGGGTGAAGACGCCGACGAGCCAGTGGCGGCTCACGTCAAAAGAGTTTGACTTGCTTTCCTATTTCGCGGCGCATCCGAACCGTCCCATTCCGCACAAAGAGTTGTTGAACGCGGTGTGGGGACCGGATTATGGAGATGAACACGAGTATCTGCGCGTGTTCGTGAACCGCCTGCGGAAAAAGATCGAACCTTCCCCGAAAGCCCCGAAGTACCTGCTGAAAGAACCCTGGGTGGGCTACCGCCTGGATTTGCCCAAGCAGTAAGCAGCTCATTCCTGAGGTGGCAACTGCCCGGAGCAAAGAGCGAGATATCTAACCCACTCAGCCGGCTGCATCAGGATTTTGAGCGGTGAACTCGAGCTTTCGTCCCCGCAATCTCACCGCCGCGCTTGATTTGAGTTGCGCGATGAGGTATGAATACGCACGATGCGGCGTGCGTACAGTCTCGTCCTGTTGCTGACCTTGATGGGAACGCCCATTACGGCCATGGGAGCGGCTATATTTTCAGGCTGTGCGAGTTGCTGTTGCTGTTCCGGCACGATGTGCCCGATGCACAAGAAGGCTCAGCCGCAGGGACAGCACGGAAAGTTGTGCGGCGGGGATTCGGCGCCGATGCAGCAATGCTGCTGCGGCATGAGCGGTTGCAACCAGCAGCCGGATTTGGGTATTTTGGCCATCGCGTCACAAGCAGTAATGGGCCACAGCGTGAACGTCTCCGCTCCCGAGCAAATGCAAGAGTTTGCCGCAGTGTTCTCTGTTGTTGAACCTTTCCGCACGGTAAGACCTCCCGAACAACCTCCGCGGTTCTAGCGCAAACACTTCAGCAGAGCAGGGAAAACCCAGCGAGGAGAACGTTTGCGCATGCGCATTGACTTGGGTGGTGTGTCCTGGTTTGTGTTTCGGATTGCAGTTGCGGTAGTAGCACTCAGTTTCCTGCCTGTTCGATACGCCAAGGGCCAGGAAACTGTCAACAATGCCAGCCTTAGCGGCACGGTGGCGGACCCATCGGGAGCCGTGGTCGGAAACGCGCAGGTGGCGGCGAAGCGGACGGAAACGGACGTGACAACCACAACTGTGACGGACGACGCGGGACGCTTCCGGTTTCCCTACCTGCCTGTGGGGCAATACGAGGTGAAGGTCAGCAAAACGGGTTTCGCAGAAGCCTCGAGAACGGTGACGCTGACTGTCGGCGCGGCTTTCGATTTGCCCATCCAACTAGCACTCAGCGCGGCCAATGAAACATTCACGGTGAATGCCGAACCGGCGGTGATCGAGACGGCGCGCACGCAGATCGCTGGAACCGTGACTCAAAACGAAGTGAACGACCTGCCGCTGAACGGCCGCAATTTTCTGGATCTGACGCTGGTAGTGCCGGGAGTTTCTCCGACGAACACGGCCAACACGCAGCTTTTTGCGGAAACTTCGGCGGTGCCTGGACAGGGCATTTCGGTGAGCAGCCAGCGCAATTTCTCGAACAGCTTCATCGTCGACGGGCTTTCGGCAAACGACGACGCCGCGGGACTGGTGCTGACGACGTTCGGGTTGGACGTGGTGCAGGAATTTCAGGTGGTGACCTCGGGCGGACAGGCGGAGTTCGGGCGCGCGCTGGGCGGGTACATCAACATGGTTACGCGGAGCGGAACGAACGACCTGCACGGAAGCGTCTACGGCTATTTTCGCAACCAGGCGGTCGATGCCTCGAATCCGCTGACGCACGCAACGCTTGCCGCTTACCCAGACGCAGTACGGAGCAAGCCTGGGAGGCCCGATCATCAAGAGCAAGACTTTTTATTTCGCCAACTTCGAGCAGCGAATCTTGAATCAAGCGGGCAACCCGGTGATCACCATTTCTCCGGCGAACGTGGCCACGATCAACAATCGGCTGACCGCGACGGGATTTCCGGGACCGCTGATCGGGACAGGCGAGTATTCGAATCCGGTGCACAACGTAAACTTCCTGGGGAAAGTGGACCACACCTTCAGCAGCCGGGATCAATTCAGTGCCCGCTACAGCCTGTATGACGTTCATGCCACGAATTCGCGCGGCGTGGGAGGGCTGAGCACGGTAAGCGCGGCGGCGGGACTGAGCGACCTGGACCAGACCGTGGCGGTGAGCAACGTCTACACCATTTCCTCGCGGACGGTGAATGAAACGCGAGGGCAGTTCACCAACAGCAATTTACTTGCGCCCCCGAATGACGCGATCGGGCCTGCGGTGAGCATTTCCGGCGTGGCCAGCTTCGGTCGCCTTTCCGCGTCGCCCACGGGCCGGCTCGACCGGCTATTTGAAGCGGTAGATAACGTGTCGCATCAGGCCGGAGACCATGCGCTGCGCGCCGGAACGGATTTTCTCTACAACGATTTGACCATCACGTTCCCGCAGACGATTCGCGGAAGCTACGCTTTTTCGAGCCTGGCGACTTTTCTGACGGGCACTTACACCACATTCGCGCAATCGTTTGGGAATCCGGTAATTCCGCAGCAGAACCCTAACATCGGTTTCTACGGACAGGATGAATGGAGGGTAAGACCGGGGCTGACCCTAAATGTGGGCGTAAGGTACGACCTGGAATTTCTAAAGTCGATAGCGACAGACACGAACAATGTTTCGCCACGCATCGGACTGGCGTGGTCTCCGTTTGGATGGAGCAGAACGGTGGTACGAGCCAGCTTTGGCATTTTCTACGACCGGGTGGCGTTGCGTCCGCTGGCGAATGCTGTTCTTTCTGCAGGAAACACCACCAGTCTCAGCCAGGTACAGCTACGGAACACGACACTCAACTTCGGCCAGGCCGGAGCGCCGGTATTTCCCAACATCCTCTCCTCGACTCCCGCTGGTTTGCCCATCAGTTATTCCACTATGGACCCGAATATGCCGAATGCGTATTCGGAACAGGCCAGTCTGGAAGTGGAGCAGCAAATAGGAAAGCGCGGAACTCTGGCGGTGAACTATCAGCACCTGCGGGGCGTGGACCTTATCGTCGACCTAAATTTGAACACACCGACGTGCACGGCGGCAGGGGATCCGGTCAATTTGTGCCGTCCGAATCCGGCGTATCAAAACAACAAGCAGTATTTTCCGGGGGCGGCCTCGCAATATGACGCGCTTTCGATTTCATACGTGCAGCGGCCGGTGCGCTGGGGCAGTCTCCGCGTCTCCTACACCTATTCGAAGGGGCTGGATGACGTGAGCGAGTTCTTTTTCAGTTCGCCGCTGAACAATTACAACGTGCACCAGGATTGGGGGCGGTCGGACGACGATCAACGGCATCGCCTGGTATTCGACGCGACCATCCACACCTCCATGGGCCCGGCCAACTCACTTTGGGAGCGGCTCAGCCACGGGTTCGAATTGAGCGGAATCCTGAGCTACTACTCGGCGCTGCCGTTCAACATCGTCAGTGGTGCGAACACGATTCAGACTACTTCCGGGCGTCCGTGTCCGGGGCTTGCGGGCAATTCCGCCGCGTGCACGAACAACGTTGGGCTGATGATTGGGCGGAATACCGGAAACGGATTCGACTTCTTCGACCTGAATACGCGCCTGAGCCGCACCTTCGCTTTTGGGGAGCGGGTTCGACTGCAGGCTTTAGGCGAGATTTTCAACACGCTCAACCACCGCAACAACATGATTCCGAATAACAGCTTCGGAACGGGAGTGTATCCGACCAATCCGTCGTCGACCTTTGGGCAACCGACGGCCGTCGGCGATCCGCGAGCAGGACAAGTAGCGCTGCGCATTAACTTCTAGAAATTACGACCCGGGGCCCGGTGTGGCATGACGTTTTTCAGATCAACATGTCGAGAAAAATTGCGGGGAGCCGTTACTCTGGCTCTCTTCAGTTTTCTGACGGCTGCATCGGCTCACGGCCACGCCACTTTGCTGCAAACCATTCCGCCGGCAAACAGCCGGCTGGAGCAGGCACCAAGCCAAGTGATGTTGTCTTTCGATGAACGCGTCGAAACGATCTTCAATTCCGTGGAAGTTCTGGATGAGAAGGGCAACAGAGTGGACGATGGCCGTCTACGACTTTCCGACCAAGATGATGTTCTGTCTGTGAATTTAAAGCCGGTGAGCACGGGACAGTATGTGGTTTCGTGGAAAGTGGTCTCGCTGGACAGCCACCAGGTCGAGGGCTACTTCGGTTTCGGTATAGGTGAACCGGCCCCTACTGACGCCGAAATGACAGGCTTGATTCACAACCGGGGCAGCGGTCAATCGACGCTCTTTACGGCGATCGTGAAGTGGTTCGGTCTGGCGGCCATGACAGTGTGGCTGGGCGGTATCGGATTCTGGATCTGGGCGTTTACGCCCTCTCGAAAACTGTTGGAACCGAAGACAAGTCAGTCTGCCGCGTTGATCCAGAATGCGCAGGCGCGGATTTGCAGAATCATCTGGATTTCGGCAGCAATTTTCGCGGTGGCGCAATGCCTCGCCCTGATGGAACAAGCGGCGGTGTTTTCCGGTCTCTCGTTCGTGTCCGCGCTTTCACCGCTGACGCTATGGACGGTGATCACGAAGACCAATTACGGCGAATGGTGGGGTGTTCGCATGGTGGCTTTCATCGCACTGGCCGTCGTTTCACGCCCTTACTTCTCTTCGGGAATCCGGACGACGGAAGCGAGCCGATTTCCGCGGAAAACGAGTTTTCTGGCAGCTTGCTGGGCGATTTTGGGGGGCCTGATCCTTCTTTCGCTTCCGCTCACGGGGCACGCGCGCGCGGTGCCGCATGCACCGCTGCTGGCGATCGCCAGCGATTGGGCGCACCTGGCCGCAACAGCAGTCTGGATCGGTGGTTTGGTATTTTTGCTGGCGGTCACATCGATTCGCGGCAGTGAAGAAGAGCAACAATTTTTGTTCCTGACGGCGCTGGTGGGAAGATTTTCGCGACTGGCGCAGATTTGCGTGGCCACTCTGATTCTCACGGGCGTATATGCCGCGTGGCTGCATATTCCTCATTGGAATTCGTTTCTAACGACGCCTTACGGGCGAACTCTTACGGTAAAGATTCTGCTCATTATCCCCATGCTGCTGATTGGTTTCGCGAACTGGCAGCGCGTACTTCCGGCGCTCGCGCGATTTGTGAAAGAGCCACCGCCGGCGATGAGATGGAGAGAGCGGCTGCCTACTCTGCTGCGATTTGAAAGCTTTCTGGGAGTTTCAATTCTGCTGGCGGTTGCTTTCCTGACGGGACTCCCGCCTGCGACGGCCGTGACCATGGGCGGCCCGGTGAACCTCAGCCAGACGAATGGAGATGCCGGTATCAAGGTGAACTTGAGCCTGGATTCAGCTCAAACCGGAACCAGGCATGCAGTAGTGACGCTGGCAGACTCGAGTGGGCACCGTGCCGGCGACGCTCAAAAAGTGACGTTGTACCTGGCCATGCAAGACATGGATATGGGGCTGGAGACACTCCAGACGAAACGCTTTCCGGACGGCAGCTATCGAGCCGATCTTCCTTTGACGATGGCCGGAAAGTGGAAGGTAAGCGTGGAAGTGACGCCAGCGCGCGGCGACGCATTTGTGACCGAGTTCGAATTAACTTCGGGATTCTAGACGACGGGCTTCGCTCAATGAAGGGGGAAAAGTTGTGAAATCACGTTCAGCGGCAAGCTTTCGGATTCTTTTTGTGCTAGTTGCGCTTCTGGCGTTTCCCAATTTTTCCTGGCCGCACGTAACTTTGAGGCCGGGCCAGCCGCTGCGATTGGGCGGATACGGCGATGTGGTAATGAACGTCCCCAGCGAACGGGCCAGCGACACGGTGAGTGTGACGCTAGAGGTACCTGAGGCGTTCCTGAAAGCGGGCGGCCGCTTGATCGGTGTGGAGTTCCCGCCAGGGTGGCAGGTTGTGATCGATAAGGAAGACAAGCCGGAGGAAGTCTACTCCGAAGAAATGGCCGAGCGAGCGAAGAGAGTCCATCCGAGCGAAAGCAACGCCAGCTCTGCCAAGTCTGCGTCAAGCAGCAGCGAAGACGAAGAGCTCAGCGAGATGCGCAAGAAGTGGATCAAGAAGGTTACTTTCAAGGGAGGCTCTATTCCTCCGGATGGCTTCAAGCAGTTTTTCCTTTCCCTTCAACTGCCAAAGACCCCAGGAACATTCCGTTTTCCGGCTGTGCAACTCTATGCGGACGGGACCGAGGTAGCGTGGACCGAGTTAGTCGAGGGTGCGCAGCATCCGGCGCCGTCCATCGTTCTGGAAAACCGGCAGCAACAAGGCAATACGCCGACGGCGTCACTGGTGCTATCCGGCCTGGCGTTTGCGATTGCCGCGTTGCTGGCTCTCGATCGTCTTCGAGGCAAACGGCCGAACGTGGGAGGCGTAGCTTCTCAACACACGGAGGCCATATGAGAACAGCCATCGTTGTTGGATGCGCGCTTCTGTGCTGGCCTGCTGCTGCACGACTGTGTGCAGCTGATCGCTTGCCGGCAGCAAACCGTGGAGCTGTGGGTTACCCGGTTGGACAGATGGCACCGGGACAAACCGAAAATGAATCAAGAGAAATGCCCCATATGGATCATCAGGCGAAACATCACGGGATTTTCTTCATGGCGCCAGACAATATTCACCACATTGAAGGGGTGCTTCTGCCATCGAACAACTTCCGGCTCTATCTCTACGACGAGTACACCAAACCGCTGAGCACGGAAAGAATTCGTAAAACAAAAGCCTACCTTACCGTGGTCGGGGCCGATCCATCCGCGGTGCGAAAAGTAGAGTTGACGTCGAAGGGTGACACTCTTGACGCCACCCTCGGCAAGGACTTGAGACTGCCCGCGGTACTGAAGCTCACGGTGTTTTTTGGGGATATGCCTTCAAACAGCAAGGAAGAAGAATTCTCGTTTCACTTCCGGCAATACAGCGCAGCGCAATCCGGTGAAAGGACTTCGCGTGAGGGGCACGATCCGGACGGTATGTCTATGGGCCATCCGATGTAGCAGCAAGGGGAATGACTTTGCGGCAAGCAGCCGCCAGCAACCTGAGCTGACAACAGGCAAGCCGCGTTGATGGCGAAGCGGAAATGTTTTTAGGGCCCAGGAAGTGAGTTCAAGACAGGAGGATAAGGAATGAGAAAGACGAAGTGGTTTTTGTATCTGGCTGTAGTGCTTCTAGCAAGCTACTCCTACGCGGCCGACAAAATGCCGTCCGGAGTGCAGGAGAGAAAAACGGACTCGGGCATGATGGTGTTGGCGGACGCGAAAGGTATGACCCTGTACACCTTCGACAAGGACATGAAAGGGACGTCCATGTGCACCGAGAAGTGCGCACAGAACTGGCCGGCCCTGGCGGCCGGCGCTGATGCGAAACCGATGGGCGACTGGACCATCGTCGATCGCCCGGATGGCACCAAACAGTGGGCCTACAAAGGCAAGCCGCTATACACGTTTGTGAAGGATACCAAGGCCGGCGACGCCATGGGCAATGGCGCGGGCAATGGCGCGTGGCATGCGGCAATGCCCTGAGGCAAGACGGTGCGGAGCCGCAGAGGGAGGATCTAATTGCGGCTCCGCCCACTTCTTTGTTACATCCTGCTTTCCTATTTCGCGGCGCATCCGAACCGCCCCATTCCTCACAAAGAGTTGTTGAGCGCGGTGTGGGGACCGGATTATGGAGATGAACACGCGTATCTGCGCGTGTTCGTGAACCGCCTGCGGAAAAAGATAGAACCTTCCCCGAAAGCCCCGAAGTACCTGCTGAAAGAACCCTGGGTGGGCTACCGCCTGGATTTGCCCAAGCAGTAAGATCGCAAGTGGCCGATGCAGAGGAGTACTAGCCAGGTACCGGTCCGCTTTTTCCAGCTAGCCAGGAGTTTCACCGTAAAGATCCACATATTCGTCAATTGATAACGCGCAAATGCTAGTATTCCCCGTTTGCGTTGGATCACCTTTCGATCAAATTCTCGGTGCAGCATTATAGGAGACTCGAGGTGCGGGACGTTCCTCCGTTAGAGATTTTCCCGAACTACGACACAGGGCTTTACCGCAAGAAAGGGATTGCCGAGAGCTTGTTCGGCTTTCTGCCCCGGCACACGTACATGCACCTGCGCACGGAGATTTCGATTGCTCGATTGCGAACGTCCAGGAGGCGAGTGCAAAGGCGGTATCGCCATGCCGACAATCTCCTGGTAAATCTCGGTCCGGGTTTCCAGGGCAAAAAGGGATGGGTGAACGTCGATGTTTGTAGAGGACCGTTTGTTAACTGCCTTTATGATTGCCGCAAGAGCCTGCCCTTTCCCGATGAATCTGTACGAGCTATCTTTTCCGAGCATTTCGTGGAGCATATCGATTACACGGAGGAAATACCGTATTTCTTGTCGGAATGTCACCGGGTGCTCAAAAAGGACGGAGTTTTTCGAATTGTAGTGCCGGATGCCGAAAAATTTCTACGCGCCTATTGTCGAGGTGGGTGGGACGACCTTAAAAGGGTTCGCCCATTAACGGAGGACCTGGTTGATGGCCTCGCTTCGAAATATAACACCCGCCTTGAGCTGATCAATGTGGTGTTCCGGCAGGGCCATGAGCACAAATTCGCATATGACTTCGAGACGTTACAATTTGTTTTAAGGCGCTACGGGTTTTCGGAGATCGTGCTCCAGCAGTACGGAAAGTGTCTGCTCCCTGAACTCTGTTTGGACCATGAAAAACGCTCGCCGGAGAGCCTCTACGTCGATGCGCGAAAATAGCGCCTAATCTTCGCCAGTAAGCCTCAGGGTCCAAGACGAATCTGCCCCTGTCGAATCGCTTCAACAGAGATTGAGATGAGGCTGAAAATTTCGTGAAACGCGCTACTCGGAAAAGTGAACCGCTGCTTTATATTTCCGATTATCCGAACCAACCGGGACGTACTACCTGTTCTCCATTTTGAGCTCGGTGGAGTCTGCTCTGGTGAAAAATTCGTTGTGTCGAGAGCAGGCGAGGCATACGATGCGCGAGTCAGAGGTCCAAATCGGAAATTCCGGTTTACTCCTACCATTGAATCTTCGCGGCTCTTGGTTGCTCGAAACCGTGTTTACAAAACGGAGGAAATCTATGAAACGAGAAATCATTCGGGTCGAGCCGCTGGCGACCTACCTTGAAAAATACAGAGCCCCGGCTTCAACCGTTACAAAGCACGGCGACACAATCTACGTCTCAGGTTCCCCGCCGTTCGATCCGAAAACCGGAGAGATTTTCCGAGGGCCTATTGAGCGCCAGACCGAGATCGTTTTAGACCAGCTTAAGCTCTGTGTCGAAACGGCGGGTTCGTCCTTGGAAAACATCCTGAAACTGAATGTCTACGTGACGTCAGTAGATATGTTTCCTGCTCTCAACGAGGTCTACAGGCGTTACTTCCCGGAGAATCCCCCTGCTCGAATCTTTATCAACGTTCCTGCTTGGAATGGCGGCTTCGACATCGAGGTGGACTGTATCGCCGCGGTTCTTTAGATCTATCGTTGTCACTTTGATTGCGAATCTCCCGCTGCTCTTGTGGGCAGCGGTGAGACGGCTACGAATACCGATCGAAGAGTGTTCCTCGCCCCCCGAGACCGACGGAGAATATCCGCCTTCAAAGTCCTGATTAGGGACGGTACTCCACTTCTGCGGTTTTCCGAATACACAGCCACCGGGCAATTATGCCTTGGGAATCGAGCGGTTTGCAGAAGTGGAACTGCGGTCTGAGCACCGTGTAACGACGCGGCCTGGATTGCCGATAGAACTAGATGCGGACCACCTTGGATCCTCATGAATGTCCTTGTTGCCGATGATAGCCGGAGCGCCAGGCTGCTGCTCGCGGAAACTCTCGAAAATGCCGGGCACGAAGTAACTGCCGTTGAAAACGGCCGTCAGGCCTTGACGGAATTATGTCGGCCGAACGCGCCGCGGCTTGCCTTTCTCGATTGGCTGATGCCAGAACTGGATGGCACAGACGTTTGTCGCGAAATTCGAAAACAGAGCCATAAGGGTTACGTTTACTTGGTATTGGTAAGCTCCAAAGGTTCCAAGCAGGACATCGTTGGCGGCTTGGAGTCCGGCGCTGACGACTATTTGATTAAGCCGTTCGATGCCAAGGAATTGAACGCGAGACTCAGAACCGGAGAGCGAATACTCCAGTTGGAGACGACGTTGCTGGAGGCCCAAGAGGCTATTCGATTGAAGTCGGTGCATGATCTCCATGAGCAGAAGTTGGCAGCAGTAGGAAGGCTAGCGGCGGGAATCGCGCACGAAATCAACACACCCATCCAGTTTGTTGGCGACAACACGCGATTTCTGCAGGGCGCCTATCGAGATCGCGAGCAAATGATCGAAAAGTATAAACAGATCTACACCGAAGCGCTGGCCGGACCGGTAAGGCCGGAACTGCTTCAGGAAGTTGCGCGGCTGCGCGAAACTGCCGACTGGGACTACGCAACCGCCGAGATACCCAAGGCCTTGGAGCAGTTGCTCGATGGCGTGGGCCGAGTCGCGAAGATCGTGCGGGCAATGAAAGAGTTTTCCCACATGGATCGAAGTTCCGAGAAAGTGCCGGCGGACTTGAACAAGGCACTCGAAAGCACACTGACGGTCGCGCGAAGCGAGCTGAAGTACGTAGCCGACGTAAAGACAGAATATGCCGAGCTACCATCGGTCAGCTGCCATGCCGGAGATTTAAACCAGGTTTTTCTCAACCTGCTGATCAATGCGGCGCACGCGGTTGGCGATGTGGTCAAGGGCGGAGGAGAAAGAGGACTCATCACCGTGCGGACCAAGCGGATGGAGGGCTGGGTGGAAGTGTCGATTTCCGATACCGGGAATGGGATACCCGAGAGCGTGCGCGAAAAGATCTTCGATCCGTTTTTCACAACCAAAGAGGTGGGCAAAGGAACCGGGCAAGGGCTGACCCTGGCACGGGCAATCGTGGTAGACCAACACAGTGGCACGCTCACGTTTGAGACGGTGGCGGGAAAAGGCACTACATTCTACGTTCGGCTTCCCATCAAATAGGGCATGCGTAGCCTCATCGCGAGAAAATAGGTGTCCCGCATGTTCATCTGCCCTGCACACCGGACCCTGAAAGACTTTGTCGAGCTGCCACCCCGGGTGGTTCACCTCCAGAAATATCAAGCCGAAAAGGGCGCTACGGGCTAGAAAGAACAACCACCGCGTCTTTCGAACGAGCCAGGGAAAAAACGCGCTTGACTTCAAAATATCTGCGTGATACAGGGAGTGCAGTTCACAGGCCTCAACTCGAGTTTTTCGTGGCATCGCGAAGCGATTGGTTCGCTGGCGCTCGAGCGAGGGCTGTCCCAGGGGTGGGGAACCGATCAGACTGCAGCACAGCTTTGCTTGACTAACTTCGAATCCCTTTCCATTTGCCAGAGTGGTTTTTGTAAACGGCCCAGTCGTTAACAAGGAGGCGTGCATGCGCTCTCTCCAAGGGCAGTTGAGCGGCTTGTCTGGTGAACTGCGAAAATGGGCGACCACGCTGGTTCTCAGCGGATTGGCAGTACTGACTCTTGCTTTACCCGCCCGTTCCCAACTCAATTTGGGTCACATCTCCGGCACCGTCACCGATCAAAGCGGTGGGGCCATCGCCGGCGGCGCAGTGACGGTCATTGACGTTGAGCGCGGTGTGTCCCGCCAGGTAACTACCGATGCGGCCGGACAATATTCCGCCCCGGGCCTGACTCCGGGAACCTATACGGTCCGCGCTGAGTTCAAAGGCTTCCGGGTCACGGAACGAACCGGCATCATGGTTGGCGTCGGTCAGGAAATCCGTGTCGACATCTCGATGCAGCCCGGAGAGCAAACCCAAACGGTCACCGTCACCGGAGAGCCGCCGATGATCAATACGACCAATGCACAGCTCGGTGGAACGCTTGACAATCAGACGATCAATGAAATCCCGCTGAACGGCCGGCAGTTCCGGAACATCCTGAGTTTCAAACCAGGAGTGACCGCAAATCCTGGCACTGGCAACAACAAATCTTTCGAGTCGAATGGCAACCGTCCCGAAGGCACTGTCTATATGTTGGACGGTTTATACGATAACAACATCTTCTCCGGCATGCCGATCGTCGGTGGCAGCACTTCCGGCGGAGGCCCTGATCAAGCGACGATCTTACCGCTCGATGCCATCCAGGAAATTAACGTTATCGAAAATCCGAAGGCGGAATACGGCTGGAGACCCGGAGCGCAAGTGAATGTGGGCTTGAAGTCTGGAACCAACAGCATTCATGGGACGGCCTTCGCCTTCGGCCGCGACGCCGCGTTCGACGCCCGGGATTATTTTTTGCCGGCAAGTCTCCCGAAAGCGCCGATTAATTTCGAGCAGTTCGGCGCAAGCATCGGCGGTCCGATCAAGAAAGATAAACTATTCTACTTTGGCGACTATGAAGGACAGCGCCTCTTTGCTGGGGCGCCCATCGTCTACCAGGTGCCTACGTCGCAACCCGGTGCGACCAAAGCCGACAGCTTTCCCGACGCCATTGCCGATCTGAAGAGCCACGGCCTTACTCCGAGTCCGCTAAGTCTGAACCTCGCCGGCTGTACCTCCGCCGGTGTCTGCACTGCGTCAAGCGGCGTGTTCGGAAACTCCAACCCAACCCAGGTCTATCCCACCGATTTCAATCTCTCCGGTGGCTCAAACAATGCCATCGAGAAAATCGATTACCATTTGAATGATCACAATTCTCTGAACGGCGAATACTTTTTCGGCCAGAGCACGTTTATATATCCGCACCTTGCCATCCAGCCATATTGGTTCACCGATCTTTACGCCCGGGCGCAAATGGTCCGCGGCGTTTGGCTCTGGACCCCGAACTCGAATGTAGTCAACGAAGCGCGATTCGGTTACGACAACACCAACCTGCCCAATGACAACGCCGAATGCACCAATCCCGGCTCAGGCCCCAACTACGCCACCGCGTTCGGTTTTGTATCCGGTGCACAATATTGCGGATTTCCGCAGCTCACCATCAGCGGGTTTGAGATTTTGGGTGGCTCAGCGAACCCTCAAGCCAATCACTTCGGTGTCTTCGCCGGTTCTGATAGCGTGTCCTACACCCACGGCAAGCACCTGTTCAAGTTCGGCGGTGAGGTGCATCGTGATTCGTGGTGCTGCGCGCAACGGTCCAGCGGAACAGGCACTCTCCAGTTTGCGGCCACCACGGTGAACGGCGTTTCCGTCAGCGCGTTGGAGGCATTCCTTCTAGGCGTTCAGCAAGCATCCGCAACGCAAGTACTGATCGGCAATCCGAACCGGCAAATTTCTTCCAAGGCATTTGCTCTCTTTTTTCAGGACGACTGGCGGCTTACCACCCGGTTGACCGTGAGCATGGGGCTTCGCTGGGAATACGACGCACCCATCCGCGAAGCGAATAATTTGCTGGGGAATTTCGACCCGAATGCGCCTTCCGGCCTGACCCAGGAAACCAGCAGCAATACTGTTTACAACGGCGACTTCAAGGATTTCGGCCCCCGCCTGGGCCTGGCATGGGACGTGACCGGCAAGGGCACCACTGTTGTCCGCGCCGGCGGCACTATAGTTGGCAATTTTTGCTGTAACATTCAGAGCCTCGTCGGTCTCGGCGGCTCCACCGCTTCGCTGAACGCCATTCCCACAGGATTCGCGCTCTTTGCCGCGAACGGTAGCGTCGTGCCAAGCCCCGGCACCATCACTGCAGGTCTTGCCAACGAGCCAATCACCTGGGCGCTCAATACGCCGGTTTTCAACACCACTGCGACCGCGCTGAAATGCGGCAATGGCCTCGGAAGCGTAAATACGACTGGACCGATCAGCGGGACGAACCCCGCGAATTCGGGCCCCTGCAACTTGGGAGCGGTCAACCCGAATATGCGTCGGGGCTACGTCACCACCTGGACCCTGGGCATCCAGCATGCCATCCAAAATAACCTCACTATGGATGTGGCCTACGTCGGTAATCACGGCACGAAACTCAACGGTCCAACCGACGTGAACGCGCCCGCGCCGGGACAAAAGATCACCAGTATTACCGCCGCTACCGGCCCCGTTCTCACCGAACAGCTTCGCCGTCCGTACTACCATGAGTTTCCATATTTTGGAAAAATCATCTATTGGACCGACGGATACGAGTCCAATTACGACGGCCTGCAAGCTTCTTTGACCCAGCGAAACTCCCATGGGATGACCTTCGTCGCCGGATACACCTACGCGCACGCCCTCGACCAAGCCTCCAGCGAATCGCAAAACAGTGTGTTTGGACTGATGAATCCCCTGAATCCGAAACTCGATTATGGCGACAGCAGCTTTGACGTGCGCCATAACTTCACTCTTGCCGCAACCTATTTGATTCCTGGTATAAAGTCGCCGGGCCAGGTACTCCAAGGATGGCAGATTAGTGCAGCCGTGAATGTAATGAGTGCCTTTCCATGGACCGCGGTAGACACCTCCAACGATCTCAGCGGAACGGGCAGACTGCTGGATCGCTGGACTTTGATCGGCAATCCCGCGGATTTCGCGAGCATCGGTGCGCCTGTTGGAGCGAAGGCCGGCAACATCCCGTGTTATGGCGTGGGAACTGCCGGGTTCGGTGCAACAGCCGGTTGCACATCTGTCCAGAGTGTCACTGCGATGCCACAAGCCTGTATCACTGCCGCTACGAACGAAGCCACAAATCCCAGCGTACCTTCCAGCGACGCAAATTCCACCGGTCTGAAAGCGCTCGCAAACATCGGCTGCTACGCTCAGGGCAATGCCGCCATGGTTCCTCCTGCACAGGGAACCTACGGCACCATGGGCCGGAACGTCCTTCGCGGCAGAGGCTTTCAGCTATTTGACCTGTCGATTAACAAGAATTGGAAATTTAAGGAGATCCTCACGGCACAGTTCCGGGCCGAAGCTTTTAACATTCTGAACCACCCGCAGTTTGTGACTGGTTCAGTCATCGGCAACGGCTCCTATGTTGGATTACAGACCCCAGCCAGCTTCGGGCAGGCGACTTCTTCGCCTAACACGGGAAATTCCGTTATCGGAAGTGGTGGACCACGTGCCATCCAGTTGGGCCTGAGGCTTACGTTCTAGCTCAGGGGATAACGTTTGAGGTGTTCCTCGCAGGAGTGACTACTATTTTCTTCTCTTGTGGGATATCAACCCCCCGCCCGGGCATGTTGCGTGATTTCTTTGCACTTTTAGGCGCGGGCATACTCGTTGCAACTGGCTTCGTAATGGTGGTGATTAGGCGACCGACCACAACGTAGTGGCTGGGTAACGCCGTTCCCGTGCATATATCGGGTTACCCGCTACTCAAAACTTTGGACCAACAAACGTCCGTGGTATTAAGCGTTTCATATACGACAATCGGTCCCGTGAATGCCTGAGACGCCCATAGTAACCATGGACTTCGTTGACGGGCTGCTCGGGTGCCATACTAGCGGGGTATGGTTTCCATTTCGCAAGCACCGGGGCACAAGACGCTCCGCCGCATCCAACGGATTCAAGCGATTACCATCGGCTGGATGAGCGTCGAGGCCGGTGTTTCTCTGGCTGCGGCGTGGATCGCGCGCAGCCCCGCTCTGCTCGCGTTCGGCGGGGACAGCGCAATGGAACTTCTATCGGCGCTGGTGGTTCTCTGGCGATTCAGCGCGCCGGGTGAAAATCGTCGCGCAGAAGCAACAGCGGGACGCATTGCTGGAATGCTGCTTTTCGCGCTGGCCGCGTATGTAGCGGTGGTTTCAGCAATAAGTCTATTCGGGCACAACGAGCCGAGGCCGACTTATTTGGGCATAGCGATTCTGATTGCAGCGGCGGCAATTATGCCGTGGCTGGCCAATGAGAAGCGGAAACTGTCAGCAGCCACAGGCAGCGCTGCGTTGAGGGCCGATGCGGCTCAATCGGGCTTGTGCGCATATTTTTCGATGATCGCTCTGGCGGGAGTTGCCGTGAACACAATCTGGCACGTTGCCTGGGCGGACCCAGTTGCAGCGCTGGCGATTACCCCACTCATCGTGTGGGAAGGCAAGGAAGCGATTCGCGGCAAGGCTTGCGGTTGCTGTTGATGCTGGCCCGGGACTTACTTCGAAGAGATACGCGGCAGCGCTTGGGCCGCCGTGGTGGTTCACTCCGCTTTCTGGCTGCGCCTCCGGGTTGGAGCGGCGTATATCGGAGGACTCAACGGAGCGACATGATGCGACGATTTTTTCCTCTTGTGATGCTTCTCTGGTTCGGCTCGATCTTCGCTGCGTTTTCAATGGCGGCGCCGCAGACTGCGGCCTATCAACTGGTAAAGAAGGTTGTGCTCGGCGGTCCGGGCGGCTGGGACTATTTCGAGGTGGATTCCGCATTCACACATCGGGTGTTCATTCCGCGCAACGTGGCCATCAATGTGGTGGAAGCGGACGGAACCGTAGCGGCGACCATTCCGACTCCGAACGGATCACACGGGCTGGTTTTTGCGCCAGAGTTCAAGCGCGGGTTCACCGCAGGCAAGGACGGTTCGCTCTTGATCTTCGATCCGAAGACCCTCGCGATCATCGGTGAAGAAAAGCCTCCCGAAGAGCGAAGCACGGATTTCGTGCTCTATGATCCGGGATCAAAGCGGGTCTTCACTTTCAATCCGCGCACGAAGGACGCCACGGCGTTTGACGCTAAAACAGGCAAATTTGTGGGTTTCATCGATCTTGGCGGACAACTCGAAGCGGGCCAGGCGGACGGCAGAGGGCGCGTTTACGTGCTGCTGATCAATACCAATGAAATTTTGGAGTTTGACTCGAAGGCGCTGAAGGTTCTGAGCAAGTGGTCTATCGCGCCTTGCATCGAGCCACATGGTCTCGCGATCGACAGAGCGCACCAGCGGCTCTTTACGGGTTGCCGGGGTAACTTCATAACCACGGTGATCGATTACCGGCACAAAAGAACAGTTGCCACCATTCCGATCGGGAAAGGCACGGACTCGAACCAGTTTGATCCGTCGACGCAACTGGTGTTTTCGTCATGCGCGGACGGGACCATCAACGTGGCGCACGAGGATTCGCCGGACAAATACACGGTGGTGCAAACGATCGTCTCGCAGAAGGGCGCGCGTACCATGGCTCTCGATACATCCAATCACAATGTTTACGCCGTTACGCCGGAGTTTACGGATCCAGGTTATCCAGGCTACATCGTTCCGCCGGCGCCCGATAAACCCAGCGTTCGCGGACGTCAGTCGCCTCCAGTGCCGGATACCTTCACGCTATTGATTTTCAGCAAGTAGAGTGAATGCGAAATGGCGGTTTTCCCGCCAACCTCCTGAACATTTTTCGCGAAGAGCCCTCGTGAGGATCACAATTCGTAATAAACGGGCTTCCTGCCCGTTTGTAGTGGAGCGGCATATGTCCAGGAATCCTAGTGCACAGGGCTAACCCGCATCCGCTTGGCTTTCACTGCAACTTTCCTGGTTTGAACCGGTGAGCGTCGAAGATCCCAAGACTTCCCGGCTCCCAAGGGCGAAGGGCCAATCTCTCAAGCGCAAAATAGGCGACTCGAAATATTTCCATGAAAATGCAGCGAGCGCGACGGTCAGGGATGCCGCCACAACCCCGCGCAGCAAATCCCCGGTGAGCAGCCTAGAGACGCCGACATAAATAAAGAAGTGAGCCAAATACACGGTGTAGCTGATGGCGCCAATGTACACAACAGGCCGCAGCCGCAAAACCGCAAACCAGGGATCACCTTCCCAACGAACGCAGGACGCAACCAGACACGCGAAAATGAGCGCTATCACGCTGTAGCCGAAAATGGTGAACAGCTCCGTGGAGCGAATTTCAACGCCGCGGAATAATCCACATTGGATACACAGCCAAGCAAGGCAAATGAACAGCGGCGGAAGCGGGGCAATCAAAGTCCACTTTGAAATATTGGGCCTCGATCTCAATAGCAAGGCCACGCAGGCGCCCACGGCCAGACTATCGAAACGAGTTATAAATCCGAGCCCTTCCCACCAATCGACCGTGTGCGCAAGTCCGCGAAGAATTGGACAGACAAACAGAGGCGCCACCGCAAAAACCACAATCAATCGCCGGGAACCTTTGAGGACCACGGGCGCCCATAGCAGATAGAATAATTCCTCCACGGCAAGAGACCAGTAGACGCCAAGCCCATACTGATACTTCGAAAAGTCACCTGGGACGAATGACTGGTGGGAGAAGTCAAATCCCGCGGTGCCCATGAGCCGGTGAAGCATCAGGTGAACCGGGATGCCCAGTTTTATGGCCGGAAGGAAAAACAGTACTCGCATCCACATGAACCTCTGGAATTCTTCGTGATGGACAAATATCAGAACCGCAGCCAATGCGAGCACGGCATAGTAGGCAGGGAAGATTCGGATGATGCGGCGCCAGTAAAACTTGCGGTAGGCGTTGGAGTCCGAGCGCAGATTCAGCAGAATTCCGGTGATCAAGAAGCCCGATATCACAAAGAACAGATCCACCCCCACCCATCCCATCTCGAATACTCTGGAATGTGGAGAGAAATGAATCAGGAGAACCGCGGAAATAGCCAAGGTGCGCAAACCGTCGAGCTCGAGAATGCGTGACCCTGATTTCATGCGCAACTTACACCGAGCTTATCAATAACGGAGCAGGTTGGGAATCACGGTTGGTAAGTGGTTGGTAAGCTTTAAATGCGATCTTAGGTAGAGTAATCAGGGGGATCGATTTCAGGCGGTGGCGCCGTCGGCGCTCAGTAAAATAATTTCCAGCTCTTCTGTAATGCTTTCCTGGCGTAGCGAATTTGCAACCTGCTTCAATCGCTGCTGTTGATCGCGGATCTTGTTCATGGCCCCTTCCATGTGCCGAAGGCGCTCGTGATTTTCGGCGGTAAACGAGAGGTAAAAGATCCGATAGAAAAGAGCAAACAAGAATTGCTCGATAATGGGCAGCCTTAGCTCCGCGGGAGGAACGTTGAGGAGCGGAGCGAATGCAAACGCCGGAGTGACCGGCAGCCTGGAAAACTCGAATGGAGAGTTCACTTCAATTCGCGAACCTTCGCTGTCGTAAGAATTGTGAATTATTTTCCAGGTGTTTGCGGGGAATTTGGGCAATTCCTTCGCCAGTTTTGAAATCACGCCGGGAATTTCTTCGGTAGCGCTGGGACCATCCAATGCCGCCACCAATCGTGGGTCTCCGTCGAACTTGAGAGCCAACTTCCTGCCGACCACGATCAGCCTGGCATTCGCCTGCTGCGCCGTTTCGCGCGCGCATTGATTTTGGACCGCCTCGTTGAAACCGCCACAAAAACCCCGCTCGGATCCAATCAGAATATAGAGGTTTTCCGCGGTGGCCCCTGAAAAAGGACTGACAGCCCCGAAGAAATGCTCGAAATCCGCCAGCGCGAGCTTCACCGACTGCAGCAGTTCCTGTTGATTCAAATATTGCCGGGAAATCTTAGTGATCTCCACAAGAGACAGGTTCTTCATGGCATTCAGAATGGAGCCAATCTCCTGCAGGGAAGCCATGCGCGCGCGCAGATCGGAGAGCTTGCTCATGACGCGGTCCTTGTTTTCTTCCAGGTCTCGAGTTCGGTGCGCCATTTGTCGCGGGAGATGGAGGAGTTCAATCCGGAAGACTCGACGAATTTAAAGAGATCCACTAATTCCGCGCGTACCGCCTCGAGCTTAAGGCTATCGAAAAGACTGTCGTTGAAGGCGATGAGCCAAGCGAGTTGCGATCCGGCCGAAAGCGGGCTGAGACGGTCCTGTTTGAAGATCTCGCGAAGAATGCGGCCGCGGCTTATCTTCTTTTGTATCGACGCTTCCAGCCTAGCTCCGAATTTTGTGAACACCTCGAGTTCCAGGAATTGCAAGTAATCAAGCTTCATTCGTCCTGCTTCCAGCTTGATGTCCGCGGCTTGCGCCTTTCCTCCCACTCGCGAAACGGAGCGCGTGACGTCGATGGCCGGAAGAAAACCGGAGACGAAAAGCGCCGAGTCGAAATAGATCTGGCCGTCAGTGATGGAGATGAGATTGGTGGGGATATAAGAAGAAATTTCACCTTCCTTTGTCTCGATAATCGGCAGGGCGGTCATGCTTCCGCCGCCGTTTTTGGCGGCCAGGCACGTGGATCGTTCGAGCAGCCTGGAGTGCAGGAAAAAAATATCCGCGGGATATGCCTCGCGACCGGGAGGGCGGCGCAGCAAAAGCGAGAGCTCTCTATAGCTTTTGGCATGTGCCGTCAAGTCGTCATACACAACGAGCGTGTCTCGTCCCTGTTTCATCCAGAATTCGGCCACGGCGCATCCGGCGAAAGGGGCCAGATATTGCAGCCCTGGCAAAGAGGTGGCTTCCGCAACCACCAGCACGGTGTATTCCAGCGCTCCGCTGTCTCGCAAGACATTCCAGGCGTTGAGAACACTCGAACGTTTCTGGCCCACCAGCACATACACGCAGAGCACGTTCTTATTCCGCTGGTTCACGATTACATCCATAGCGAGCGAACTTTTTCCAAGTCCATTGTCGCCAATCAGCAATTGCCTTTGCCCCTTGCCGATGGGAATCAGCGTATCGATCATCTTATTTCCGGTTAGAAGCGGACGATTGACGAAGTCACGAGCGACGATCGGCGGTGACGAAACATCGAGATCGCCTCGGGTTTCATATTGCGGGTCCGGCTGGCCATCCAGGGCTTTCCCCAGGGGATCGATCACTCGACCCAAAAGCTTGTCTCCGCAGGGCGTGCTAAGGCGAACGCCGGAGTGATGCGCAACCGTTCCAGAGGCTAACTTGTCGGTCTGTTCCAGAAGAATCGCACCAACCAGTTCTTCCGTGAGGTGGAAGACCATCGCTCGGCTTCCATCTTCCAGCAGAAGAACCTCGTCAATAGACGCGGACGGCAAGCCTTCTATCCAGAGAATTCCGTCCCCCACGGAAAGGACTTTTCCGCGTTCGACAACCCGCGGCTCAAAACGGTAGCGGGCAATCCATTCCTGCTGCTGGTCCAGCAAGGAACTCGCCGCAAAATTAGTGGAAGGATTCATGGTCCGTCTTCCTCATGCCGGCGAAGTATTCGAGTTCATCGCGCAGATTGGCCCGCCAGACATAAGAACCCATGGCGACCTCCAACCCCGCCAGGAGCTTCGGATCTACCCGAAAGTTTATGGAAATCTCCGATCCGAGTTTTTGCTTGAGGGCAGACATCAGCGAATCCCGCTGCGCTTTATTCATCGTGAACGCGGAGCGCACTTCCACTTCCCGGTGACCATTTCCCGATCCAAGCTTTGAAATATCGTTGGCCTGAGAAATATCGCTGGCAGGCATAGCTGAAATTTGCTGCGCCAGCAAGTCGCTGATTTTTGCCTCAAGCTCAGGCGAAGCCAGATCGCGCAAAAGGCGCGACACGAATTCGAGTGCCTGGCTCATTGCTCTCTTTTCGTCATTGGCGAGTCTCTCGGCGTTCTTGGCTTCCTCTTGCGCCTCCATGCGTTCGCGTTGCGCGGCCACGGCGCCCGCGATCAACTTCATCTGTTTATCTCGCTCTTCATTCAACTCTCCGCGCAGCGCTTCCTTTTGATGGTTCTTCTCCTGTTCCCATTCCCGCAGGCGCCCGTCGTACTTGGCCTTCAGCTCCTCCGCTTGCTGCTTGGTTGCCTCCGCATCCTTCAGCGTTTTTTCCACGGCCGCGCGCCGCTGAGCAATGGCTCTTTTCACCGGGGCATAAAACAATCGTTTCAGCAGCCACACCAATACCAGGAAGTTGACGGCTTCGAGAAAGAATGTTGTCCAGCTCAGTTCCACTTGAGGATTCCCCTCTTACGGCTTCGTCAAATATTGAAGCAGTGGGTTCCGGAACAAAATAATCAGCACGATCACCAGGCAGTAGATCGAAAGAGATTCGATCATTGCCAGGCCCACGAAAAGCGCCCGCGTTATGGAGCTTTCCGCTTCGGGCTGATGCGCCAATGCCTCCAGCGCCTTGCTGATGGCTCTGCCCATGGCCATCGCCGGGAGCATGGTGCCCAGCACGATTCCAATTCCCGCAACGATTGTTGAAATGGTCACAAATGAGAACATGTCCTTCACGGTGCACCTCTTTCCTTTTCTCTCCGAAGCTCTTGCGCTTGAATTCCTCCGGCAATGTAAATAAGGGCCAGCATGCCGAACAGATACGCTTGAATGACGGCTTCCACCAAATGCAGCATCAGCAGCGGAACCGGCACCAGAAAGCCGGCGACCAGCAAAATCAACGCATAACCAATCTCCAGGCTCATCACGTTTCCGAACAGCCGCACCGCCAGCGCCAAGGTTCGCGATACCTCGCTGATCAGGTGAAACGGAAGCAAAATGGGGCTGGGTCGCAGATAATGCTTCAAGTAATTTTTGAGACCGTCGGCCCGAATTCCGAACCAGTGCACTGACAAAAACACCAGAACGGCCAGACTCGCGGTCACGGATATGTCCGAGGTCGGAGAGTGCAGCCCGGGCACGATTCCGGTGAGATTTGCAAATAGGACAAAAATCCACAGAGTGGCGATGAAGGGGAACACCAGCTCGCATTTCCCTGGCAGCACCGATTCAATCGCATCTTCCATTGCCGCTACGGCTCCCTCCAACACGATCTGGTAGCTTCCGGGTTCTTTGCGAAGATTGCGGGCGGAGAGCCAGGCCGCCAGCGCGAGCGCTGCCGTCAGCCCGAACGAGGTGATCGTGGTGCCTGAAATGCTCAGTCGTCCAATGAGTAAGAGCATGGCCTCATCGTCCCCGCACGAACAAATAGACATCGACCGACCCGACAAAAACTCCCAGGACAATCAGCGTTATGGTCCAACTGAAGGAATAGCCCTTGATGCGGTTGTCCAGCCAATTGCCCAAATACGCTCCGGCGACAATCGGCAAAACCAGGATCAAACCGAGCGTGCCCAGATAAATGGTGTTCGCCAGAAGGGTCCGCCGCTGTATTTCGGCCTTGCGAATCTGATTTGTCTGCGCTTGCACGCTGGCCTTCAGACGTTCACTATTGCTGTCGCCGCTCATAACGCTGGATTCCTTTGCAACTCGTACATGCGCTTCAGGATCTCTTCGTCGAGCCGACGCAGACTTTGCTTGATTTCGTGCAGCTCTGTTTCTTCATTACGAAACTGCACGTCGAGAGCGGCCGATATCTCCTGCAGCCCGCTGCTGCGGACATAACTGGTGGTCGAGATCTGGAGTTCGTTGTCGACGAAATAGAGCAAGCCTCCCGGCACGGCCAGGTACTCGGTACCCGAGGCGGTCTGAAAACGCGCCAGTCCAAAGCCCAGCACAGTCATCCGGCGCGAGGCATTGGCGAGAATTCCGAAACTTCCCGCGGCATCGCGTCCCGTAAACCGCACCACGTCAGGTATCCATTCCGAGCGCGTCATGCTCATCAGATGGATACGAAATGTCTTCATAGCGGGCTGCCTTCGATCGCGCCACGCATGTAGAAATGATCCTCTGGAAGCTCATCCAGTTTTCCTGCAACGATCGCCGCGCAATCTTTCAATGTGCTGCTCAGGGGCACAGACAGTCCCTTGATTCCGGTATGCTCTTCCGTTACGTGGAACGGCTGTGTGAGGTAACGCTGCAGCTTTCTCGCTCTTTCCACGATTTGGCGGTCCTGCGGCGACAATTCCTCCATGCCCAGCATGGTGATAATGTCCTCGAGTTCGCGGTATCGCGCGATGTGTTCGCGCACCTGTTGCGCCACACTGTAGTGCCGATCGCCCAAAAAATAGCGATCCATGAATTTGCTTTTCGAGGCCAGAGTATCCACTGCGGGATAAATTCCTTTGGCCGCTTGCGAGCGGGAAAGAATGACGGTTGTGTCGAGGTGGGCGAGAATTCCGCTCACGGCCGGATCGGTCATGTCATCCGCCGGTACATACACCGCCTGCACCGAAGTGACGGCATCGTGCTTTGTTGAGAGAATGCGCTCTTCCAGTTCGGCAATCTCGGTCATCAGTGTGGGCTGGTAGCCAACCGCGGCGGGCATCCTGCCCAAGAGTCCTGAAATCTCGCTTCCGGCCTGCACGAAGCGGTACACGTTGTCCATTACCAGCAAGACTTCCTTGTGCAGCGTATCGCGCAGATATTCCGCGTAGGTGAGGGCAGACAAACCCACCCGAAAACGCACGCCGGGTGATTCATCCATTTGCCCAAATACCAGCAGCGTCTGCGGCATAACCCCAACCGACTGCATTTCGCGCCAGAGTTCGTGCGCCTCGCGTATTCGCTCGCCAACACCGGCGAACACCGACACGCCGCGGTGCAGCGTGGTGACTGAATGCATGAACTCCATAATCAAAACGGTCTTGCCCACCCCTGCGCCGCCGAAGAGCCCCGCCTTTCCGCCGCGCACGAATGGGCACATCAAATCGATCACCTTGATACCTGTTTCCAGAATTTCGCGCTCGGTAGAGGACTCGTAGAGAGGAATGGGCTTGCCCAGAATACTCTGGAACCCGTCGCTTGGAAGCTTGCCGTTATCGTCGAGTGGCTCGCCAAACACATTTAACAGCCGGCCCAGACATTGGGGTGTGGTCGGCACCTGAATTGGCGCACCTGAGTCGTAGACTTGCAGGCCGCGCCTCAGCCCCGTGGCCCGATGGAGAGCAATTGCCCGCAGATTGTTTTCGTCCAGGTGCTGATAGACCTCCAGCAGGTAGCGATCGGAATCGGTTCGCGTTTCGAGCGCCTGATGTAGCGGCGGAAGCACGCTGCAGCGGACGGTTACCACCGGCCCGTGAACTTCCTTGATTGAGCCAATCGGTCTGGAAGTCATCGTGGGTCCAAGGCTGTTTCAAAAGCCTGATGGGCTTTATCGCCGCCTACCCCCATTTTTATCAATCGTTTCCGCCCTTGCTGTGATGGGGCTCACATCTTCATGTGCCGAATGCCGCTTCTCATACCGGTGGGCACTGATGTTGTTAAAGCGGGAGGGGGGAGGTGATCATGGGAATTGTGCCGAAGGGTGGCCCCTCAGGCGGCAAAACAATAGGCGAGTTATATCAGCAACCCGAAAAATACGACTTTGAAGTCGTAGTGGTCATGCGGCGCGAACACATGCTCCTGCCGCATCGTGATACCGTTATTGAGGCCGACGATCGTCTCGCCTTGATCGTTTCTCCAGAAGCTCGCGAGCCGTTGGCAAAGTTTATCAAACCCATACCACAAGCTCAGGGAAGTGGAACACAAGAACCCATTTCAAGTGCAACACAGACGGGCTGAGAGTTTGTAGTGATGCCGATGCACAGACCAGAAAATGATGCCGGTTAATTACGAGGCGGGTTATTGGCTCGCGTCCGGAGCGTCAAACTTGCCGACGGTGGAGCCATCTTCAAACTTAACGCCCACAAAAGAGCCTATGGGAGCGCCGGTTTTCACCGGGTGAACCTTAAAGGTTCCTTTGGCGCCCACGGGAAACGAGCTCGGGTGAATTCCCTGGCGAGTCAGGGTGTTCGGGCTACCCCATTCAACGTTCCACTCCACCACTTTGCCGGTCTCGTCCTTGACGTCCACCTGGATCCAGGAATGGGGATTCGTGAATTGAAACTCCTTGATGGTTCCGGTAAGTACGATGGTTTTCGAGTCGTACTCGGCGCCTCCGTGATGCGCCAGCACGGGCACCGCCGCCAACAGCACAAACAAAGCAACGCGAAGTGACTTCATTTTTGAGATCTCCTCGAAAGTGTTCTGATCGTACTTATAAAGTGCCTAGCACCGGCTTACAACGGGATCATTTTCCGGGCTGACTATTTCACGGGCTTGCCGTTCGGATCCAATGTCAATACCTCGCCGGTAGCTTTGTCCACGGGATTTCGATTGTTCTCGGCGCAGCCATAGTCATAGAGGAACAATCCGGGCTTCTGCTTTCTGAACTGCTTGGTAACGACCCAGGGCTTCGTGAGGGCTTTGGGATCTTCGATAGTGACAACGAATTGCATCGTCTTGTCGTTGATCTTTCGTACCCGGGTGGTGACGTGCGCGGCATCGCTGAGAACCGCGCCGGTCCGATCCAAAATAGCATCGTTATCGCGGTCGCCCTTCAAGCCGACGGTCTCGAATACCAGCGTGTCGCCCTCCCAATGCCCGACGGATACGCCGGTATAGGTTCCCCAGAGATCTTCCTTTGGGGGGAGCGGACGCCCGTCGGTGTAGACGCGCATGGCGTTTTCACCGTTCTCGGCGATGATGTAGAACTCGTCCGGGCGGACAACGAATTCATAGGCATCGGGAAGATTCAGAATTCGCGGATAATTTACCGGAATGCCGCAGAAATTGTTCGTGTCGGGAAACTTGTAGGCATCGCGCAGAGCGATATGGGCCTCATATTTTTTCTCATAGACATCGTTATACGGCGGATGCTCTTGCACGCCCGGCGTGCCAGGCGTTGCCTTTGCCCACCCGCGTGGCCTGGTCGAAAACCGTGTCCCCAATCATGGTCCATGTGCCGGTCCAGTCTGGGAGCTTATCGAAAGGCGTGAGTGCGCCGTTCTGTCCAGCGTGCCGGCCAACGTTTTGGCCCTCGTTTTGTCCAAGGGCCACGCCGCTCGCCAGCACGAGCACAATCGTCAGAGCCGCCCATTTTATTGCGTTCATGATTACTGCCTCCTTCTCCCACACATGACGTTCCACTAAGCAGAACGGTTGCGCCGGCATCCTGGAGAATGTGGAACTAATAGTATAGGGATATTTCGCAGGGCGCATCCAATACGGAGCGTCTCCACACGCTCCCCGGCGGAGCAAATCTTAGCATTTCTATTTGCCTGAGTAACGCGTTCCCGTACATGTGGCGCAGGCGAGAGATAGGCAACCCGGAGTTCGGAGAATTCGCGGCGATGCTTAGACTTTGAGGCGGCGGGGCGCGGCGAAGGTGAGGCGCTCGTGGCCAGGAAGTGGGGCTTCCTGCGCGCCCTCGGTCTCCGACATTTCGCTTGCAGCATCCGGCTCCTGGCCGGTCTTCTCTTGGTCGGCCATCACCTGGCCGGTCTGATCCTGGGCACGCTGCTTTGGTTCGTTGATCCACACAGGGCGACTGGGAGTGCGATCAATTTCGAGATGAAAGATATCGAAGCGGTTGTAGGAACCGACGATGTCGTGAATCATTTTTTGCTCGATGCTGCGAGCAATGTCGATGTCGGCTACAACCATACCTTCGTCGCCGACGAGCGGATCGCATAGCAACTCACCGTCCGGACCAACGATCATCGAAACGGGAGGCGGGGTTGCTTTCAGCAATGCTTTCATGCTGGCATCGCCCTGCGAAAGCTGGTCGAAGGCGTCCTCGTCCAATACGCAAGAAGAGACCACGTTGAAAACTTTGCCCTCGAAGGCATGGGCTGCCGCGCGAATACGAATGGCGTCACCCAGATTGTAGGTGCGCGAACCGCTTCCCGGACGCTGGAAGGGCCAAGACGGCGGATAGGTAGCGATGTGAACCTGTTCCCCTTGCGCCAAAAGCGCGAAACGAGCGAGGGTATTGGTGTTCTCCCCGCAGATGAGCGTTCCGATGCGGCCGAGGTGAGTTTCGGCGGGGCGAAGATAGGCTGCATCACCATTGGCCCACGTGAGTTTCTCCGCCCAAGTAGGAACCAGCTTGCGATGGCGATTCAGCAGGGCGCCGTCACGATCGAAGAGGAGATTGGTGTTCCACATGGCTCCCATGCTGATGGAACCTTTTTCGGTGACGCCGACAGAGAGAATAACGCGATGACGCTTGGCAATGTCGCTCAATCGTTGCGTATGGGTACCAGGGACTTCGACAGCGTTTTCGAATAGCCGGCGAAAGAAGGGCTGCTGGTCCATGGGGGCGTAGATGAGGTTCCAGACAGGAAATGCGGGAACGAAGGATTCGCCAAACACGACGAGTTCCGCACCGGCCCCGGCGGCTTTTTGAACGAGCGAGTCGATTTTATCGATGGTGGCGTCCCGGTCGAGAAACACGGGAGCGGCCTGAACCGCGGCCGCGCGAAACTTCGGAAATGTATCGCCCGGAATGATGCCCTCCTGATGGCGCTGCTGGCGGAATCTTAGGTTCCGAGAGCGATGCAAGTCAACCAATGCCAAGGCCTGATTCACAGGAGCCCCGCTATACAGGCCAGGCCTTGTGGCGATGCGATTAAACCCCGAGTTAGAAAATGAGTTTGAGTCCCAACTGGACCGCACGATTCCCGCCAGAGCCAAGCACGGGATTGCCGCCAGCCTGGTCAGGCGTGGCGCACCCGCATCCCAAATTGCCTGAGGAAGGATCGGATTCGTTCCCGATACCGAAGCCGTTTGAGGCCCCGTAGGGGTTCGCAAAGTTGGGATGATTGAGGACGTTGAAAAACTCAGCGCGGAATTGCGCCGTCAACCGTTCCTGGAATTTAAAGCTCTTGATCAAAGACAAGTCCCAGTTGCGCAGTCCGGAGTCGCGCCAGATGTTGCGACCGGACGTGCCGAAAGTTCCGAGCGCCGGAGGAATCAGTACGGAACGGCCCTTGAAATAGCAGCCATACGTATCGAGAGAACTCACCGTTGCTGCGTTGATCGCATTCGCCGCCGCATAGCAGGCGTTCGCGGCCGCCGTATTCTGAGCGCCTGTCAAATTGACGGATTGTTCTACACCGGCGACTGGAGTGGTTTGCACGCAAGAAACCGTGGTTGGGTCGCTGAAATCGGATCCTGTGCAATACGGAATTGAAGAATTGTTCGATTTGAAATCGCTGTGGTTGCCGAAGAAATCCCAGCGATCGGTGCCTTCGAGCGTTCCACTGATGTTGTTCGACTGATCATTGCCATACCACGGCTGGCCAGTTTCCAGCGTCACGATCGAGTTGATCTCCCAGCCTTCCAGAAGCTGCCCGGGCGATTTCTTGCCCGGCAGTGCATACGACATCGAGAAGGTAAACCGGTGCGCGATATCGAAATCGCTGCTGGCATATTCGCGCCCGGGGTGCGTGCTGTCCTGCGGCAGATATTGGCCGATGTTGTACGAATCATCGTCGAGCGAGTGCGAATATGTATAACCAGCCGTGAAAGACAGCCCATGCGATACGCGTTGCTCCAAGGTTGCCTGCAGGCCGTTGTAGTTGGATTCGTAGAGGTTCGACAGTTCGATGATGTACGAGAGATATGGATACTGCGTCGCGAACGGCATTCCGGTCGGTGTGCCACTCAAGGCCGCGGCAGCATTGGGAATACCTTGGTTAATGTCGCGGATGCCGGACAGATTTGAGCCGTGGCTACCCACGTACGAGAGGTCCAGCGCGAGATTGCTGGTGATGGTGTGCTGCACGCCGAGATTCCAGTTGTGGATGTAGGGATCACGGAAGTTGGGATCCACCACCGCGAGGGCACACGGCGAAGTGGCGTTTCCGGCTGCGTCGTTGCTGCCATCGCCGCATTCAACCGCATTCGCTCCAGAAAAAATGGGACGATTAGGCCCATTGTTCTGCCAATTCAAAGCTAAGGGCGAGCCCGGCCCTCCGGGCACCGTAACGTTCGCAACGGAAATCGTGCCGGGGCCCTTGGTAGATACCCCGTTCACTACGATTGTCGCTCCGGTCGGGACGGTGCTGACGCCGCCGACTCCATTGGGTGCGTTCCCCGCGACACCTGTAAAGGTTTGCATCGGCAGCAGTGAATCAAAAATCAGGCTGTAGCCTGCGCGGACAACGGTTGTACCCCTGCCGGTCACGTCCCACGCGAATCCAAGCCGCGGGCCGAAGTCTGTGCGATCAGGTTTGTAGAGCGATGGGAGCTGCGGGGTGCCCACCTGCACCATTCCGACATTGGGTTCGAAACCGCCCAAAAGGTTGTTCACCTCTGACATAGGAGTGGTGTACTCGTAGCGCAGGCCAAGATTCAGGGTGATCTTTGACGTTAGCCGCCAGTCGTCCTGCGCCGACAGCGCATAGCTCCACTGCCTCAACTGGCGTGCCGGACTGCCCGACTGTATTGTCGCGAAGGCTGGATCTCCTGCCAGAAAGTCTTCAAGAGCACTCGAGCCTTGGAACGCCCTGTTGCCTTGGAAGAAGATGTGCCCCTTTGCGGCGCCAAATTGAGACGGGTCGGCGAGGTTGCGTCGGATTTCCCCTCCAAACTTGAAGGCATGATTGCCGCGCAGATAGGAAACATAGTCGACTCCCTGGTACACCGTATCCGGACCGAACTTGTTCGGCCAGCCTGGACTGCCACCCAGATTAGTGAATCCCTTAACCTGGATAACCGGCAGTGAGCCGGTGGTGGTCACACCTGTGTAGATCCCGTATGTCGACGGCGGAACGCTGGAATCGACTTGCGTCGTTTCCCGGTTCATAAGTATGTAACCGAAGCGCGCTACGTTGACCCAGCGCGAATCTTTGGGCGTCCAAGTCCAGTTGAGGCCAAGCACGCGCGGCTGGTTGACCTGATACGACAACCACTGCGGCTGCAAATAGATCACGTCCTCGGCCGTGATCAGTCCCTGGCTCTGGAAGTAATAGCCGCTCAAGGTGTTTTGGTCGTTGATGTGGTAATCGATCTTCAGCACGCCGTTGTCCGAACCGAACATGCTTGGGAAGCCTTGCAGGAAGTTCTTTGAAACTCCGCTGTTGGTTGGGTACAGGCCGCCAGTGCAGGTAGAGGGTGTGCCCAGGGTGCACCCCGCCAACTTCAAGCCCAGCGCGCTTGGAGCAACGCCGTTTGCTTGCAGATCGGCGATCGCATCCGGCAAGCTATTTACAGGATCGCCCCCTTGAGACAGTGCCTCCGGGACATTCGCCGAAAACGTGTTGCCCACCGTATAGCGCTCCCCCTCGTAGCCGGCGAAAAAGAACAACTTGTCTTTAATGATGCGGCCTCCTACCGTGCCGCCAAACTGCTGTAGTGAAACCGACCGCTGAGTTTGCCCGATAGGGTTGAAATAGTTTCGCGCGTCCCAAGCGCTGTCGCGCCCGAACGCGTAGGCGGTGCCGTGAAAGCTGTTCGTTCCCGACTTGATTCCGACGTTGACTACCGCTCCGCCTTTCCCTCCAAATTCGGCAGGAGGATTTTCCTGAATATTGAGTTCCTGAATGGCGTCAATAGGCATGATCGTCGCTGCATCGCCCGCAACGCCTGGCCCATTGATGATGGTGAGACCCTGAAGCGGATTGTCATTCGTCAAACCTTCCAGAATGAAGGTGTTTTCCTCGGGACGGCTGCCGTTGGTGCTCATGGTCCAGCCACCACCACCGGGATAAATCATCATCCCCGGGCGTAGTTGCAACAGGTTCTGGTAACTACGGCCCATCAAAGGAAGATCATTGATTGTCTGATTGCTGAGAGTGCCGCCCAGGGTGGCGCTCGTCGTGTCCACCATAGGCGCCTCTTCGCTCACTACCACGGTTTGTGTCTGCTCTCCTGGTTGGAGCACCAGGTCGACTTTCAGATCGTTGCCCACCTGAAGCAGAAGGTTTGCGTGCTCAACCGTCTTGAATCCTTTCGATTCGGCACGGACCGAATAAGTGCCTGGGAGCAAGCTGGTGGCGACGTATTCGCCAGACTGGTCGGTGGTAAGGGTGCGCGAAATACCTCTCTGCACGTCTGTCACGGTAACCGTCGCCCCTGCGACCGCTCCGCCGGTTGTATCGGTCACCGTCCCGAGGATGCGGCTTACGTTGCCCTGCCCAAAGCTGGCAACAGCAAGCAAAACGGAGAGCACTGCGACCGCCGACAGCCGTCGACAGACTCCCGATGCAAATTTCATAACGATCTCCTTTGCTCTTATAAACAGCGACACGGAACGTGTCGTAAGTAGTGCGAAAACCATACAAACCCACTCGTGGAATGGGCTTGTAGCAAAGGCTGATCTACATAGTCAATAAGTATCTATAATCTATACACACGAAACGGTTGGCGAGCGAACTGATTGCCCCGCGAATGTGAAATTGCCGTTATTAAAGGCCTGGTTTAACTATTCCGCTGCGTATACAAAAACCTTCCCACTCCCTGCGCCTTGGGCCGGAGCAGCTACGAACAGTTCCTTCAGCTCCGGGGCCCAGATGCCGGTTTTGGCGCCCGCCGCTGAAGACACTTTTCCCAGCGATTCATAGTGACCTGGATCGGTCTCTCGATAGACATCGACCGCGCCTTCACCGCCGGAAATCACGTAAATTCTCTTCGACCCGCTATCGAACGCCATGTCATCGGCCCGGGGACCAATTTTCAGAGCCTGTAACTCCTTGCCCTCTTGCGTATCGAACACCACGAGCTGCCCGCTACGGCAGCCCACAAACAAACGGTGTGCTGCTTCGTCGAGGGCCATGGTCGAATTGCCCTTGCCCAGTTTTACCGGCCACGCTGCGACCATCTTGTTCGTCTTGCGGTCGATCACGTCCACCGTATTTTTTGCGGGGTTGTCGAGATAAAGCATGTTGCCCGTTTTCTCGAGAGCCATTGCCTCGAGCGTGTCGCCATCGATCTTGATGTCCGCAATCTTTTGCGCCGTTGTCGTGTCCACTACGCTCAACATCGTGAATGGCTCGTGCGCGTTGTCTCCTCCGTTCACGATGTACAGGTCGTGCGTGGCGGGATCGTATCCGATGGAATCGGTGTCCACTTTCAACGGAACCGTCTTCAACAATTTGTACGACTTGCCATCGTAAATATTGAGCGCGCCTTTGCCTTCGTCGGTGATGTAGATACGCTGCAGATCGCTGCGATAGAGCACTGCGTGCGGGTGATCAACGGCAATCTGCTGGATCACTTTTCCTGTGTTCAGATCGAACACCAATACCGTATGCGCCTCTTCTCCCACCACGAACAGACGCTTTCCTCCCACATCGATTCCCAGATGATCCAGTCGCCCTTTCACGCTTGCGGGAAACTCGAATTGCTGCACCTGCTTCAGCGGCGGCTGACCCTGGGCGAATGTGACGAAAGGCAAAAGCGATGTAACGAACGCGAGAGCACAAATCTGCAGAAAAAAAAGCCGGTTCATATCAATTCCTCCGTTCCGTTGGTTCCAGAGGACACATTAATAGAGGCAGATGAAGATTAACTGAATCTCAAAATACGCATTTGTTATAGAAGCTTCTACTGCGTCAGGGCCAAGACAGGTTCAGGCTGAAGGCGGCTCCGGACGTTTTTATGGCGTGGGGTGAGGGTGTGCCACATTACACTGGACAAAGCATTCGGAGCATTTGTGCCCGCTCTCCGGCACGCCAGAGATCACAGGCGAAGACATTGTTTACGAATGCCTTGGGAATGTTTTATGGATTCTTGAGGATTCGCGGATAGCGTCAGAGCATGCGACTCGGGCGGATTCACATGCCTGCGGCGGGCGGGTATGACGCCGGCTACGACGACACGTTCGCGTCGAACTTCGATCCTCACCTCAAGTTGACTGTGATTTATACGACCACAGAGGGCACACTGTGCGCGCTGAAACTGGCCAACCAGTTAGTAAAGGATTTGCGCGCGCGAATAAGATTAGTGGCAGCCGAGGTAGTGCCTTTCCGCCTGCCGCTGGAATACCCGATGATATCGACGAAATTCCTGAGACAGCGGCAGACTCGATTGGTGGAAGAGTCCGGATTGGAAACGGACGCCGTGTCGATTGAAATTTGCCTCTGCCGCGAACCCAAAAAGGCGCTGAAAGAATATTTGTCGCCGGGGTCACTGGTTGTTCTCGGCGGCAAGAAGCGCTGGTGGAGAGCCGAACAGAGGCTGGCGAAGTGGTTGGGACGCGCCGACCACCAGGTACTTTTCGCAGACGTGAAACACGATAAAGCAACGATTTGCAAGCCTTCGCAAGCAGTCCCCGTACAGAAGACCCTCGAGCATCCGGATATCGTCCGATAATCCTGCGCTTCGATTTTTTGGGATTAGCAATTCCGTTTGGATCAGCGATATCGGTGTGCGTTTATGATATTGTTACGAATCGTTTATGGTTTCCTTAGGTGTTCAGCGAGTGCTGAGCGGAGAAGCCCCCGGGAGTTGGAGCAGGAATGGGGCTTAGCCCGTCCAGACCGCTTTCCAGCATACGGCCCGCAACCAAAGTGTTGGTGGCGACCACGGCCATGCTGGCGTTCATCTCCTATTGGCGCGCCGCGGCAATTGTTCTTAATGACTTAGCGTCGTCGGCGTATTACGCGGGCGGCGAGTCCGAGCAGTTCATCGGAAAAACGGCGCCGTGGTTCATCCTCGGGACCATGCTGCTTTCCTACGCGGTTTCCCAACTGTACATCGAAAGCTGCAGCATGTTTGTGCGCGGCGGCGTGTACCGCGTGGTGAAAGAAGCCATGGGCGGAGCGCTGGCGAAGTTCTCGGTGTCGGCGCTGATGTTCGACTACATCCTGACCGGGCCGATCAGCGGAGTGTCGGCGGGGCAATATCTGGCCGGGCTGATCAACGAAATGATGACGTACACGCACATGCGCTACGTGATTTCGGCGAATGGAGCGGCGGAAGCGTTTGCCATCGCGGCGACGCTTTATTTCTGGTGGGAAAACATCAAGGGCATTCCGGAATCGAGCGAGAAGGCGCTGTGGATCATGCAGTTAACCACGGTGATGGTGGTGGCGCTGATCGGATGGTGCACCTACACACTGCTGGTGCGCGGGGGACACCTGCCGCCGCTGCCGCTCCCGCGAAACATCGTGCTGAGCAAACACGCGCTGGGCTGGCTTTACGGAAGCAGGATTCCGCAAATGTTCGGAGCGGTGGCGGTGTTTATCGCGCTGGGGCACTCGGTGCTGGCGATGAGCGGCGCGGAATCGCTGGCGCAGGTGTATCGCGAGATCGAGCATCCGAAACTGCCGAACCTGAAAAAAGCGGCGCTGATTATTTTCGTCTACAGCCTGGTGTTCACTTCGCTGGTTTCGTTCTTCGCGGTAATGATCATCCCGGACGGCGTGCGGCACGAGTATTTCGAAAACCTGATCGGCGGCCTGGCGATGAATCTGCAGGGGCCGTTCGCGGCGCGGCTGGCATTCCACATATTTGTGGTGGTGGTGGGCACGCTGATTCTGTCGGGCGCGGTGAACACGGCCATTGTGGGATCGAATGGAGTGCTGAATCGCGTTTCCGAGGATGGCGTGCTTTCGGATTGGTTCCGAGAACCGCACCCGCGGTTTGGAACGTCCTACCGGATCATCAACATGGTGGTGGCGCTGCAGATCGTGATGATCCTGATCAGCCGCGGAGACGTGACATTTCTGGCGAACCTGTACGCGTTCGGCGTGATCTGGAGTTTTGTGCTGAACGGCACGGCGGTGCTGGTGTTGCGCTACACGCAACCGCAGGAACGCGAATACAAAGTGCCGCTGAATTTTACGATCGCGGGACGAGAAATTCCGCTGGGCGTGGCGCTGATCACGCTGGTGCTGTTGATGATTGCGGTGGTGAACCTGTTCACCAAGCCGCTGGCAACGATTTCGGGCATTTCGTTTTCGGCGGTGCTGTTTGTGGGATTCGAGTTGTCCGAGAGAAGGATTCAGAAAAACCGCGGGCAGACGCACGTGGAACTGGATCGATTCAATCTGGCGCAGGCGGCCGATCTGGAGCCGTCGAATGTGGGAGTAGCGCCGGGAAATATTATTGTGCCGGTGAGCACGTATTACGCGCTGTATCACCTGGAAACGGCGATCCGGCGGGCGAAACGGCGCGAAGCGGAAATCGTAGTGTTGCACGTGCGGCTGCTGCGGCGTGCGGTAACAGGCGAGTACGATTTGGATGCGGACCAGCTTTTCAGCACCATCGAGCAATTGCTATTCACCAAAGTGCTTTCGATCGCGGAAAAAGAAGGGAAGCCGGTGCGGCTGGCGGTGGTGGCGGCGAACGATCTGTGGGAAGCGATTCTGCGGACGGCGGCGAACCTGGAATCGAGCACGATCGTGGTGGGAAGTTCGGCGAAGATGCCGATCACCGAGCAGGCGCGGGAAATTGGAATCACCTGGGAGCGCATGCCGGAACCACGTCCGCGGGTGACGCTGGAGATCTTCACTCCGTCGGGACAGGAGCAGATTTTCTATCTGGGGCCGCATGCGCCGCGGCTGACGCCGAAAGAGATCGATTTACTGCATAAGGCCTGGCTGCAGATGAGCGACAAGGTCCCGGGACAGGAAGTGCATCACCACGACGTGGTGCACTTCGCGCTGGATGAACTGGAGCGTGAATTCGCGGAAGGGAAAGAAGACGAAGTGATGAGGCGATTCCGCGAACATCTTTCGGATATTCACGACCGGCGCTTCAGTCCCTAGAGTTTGGCGCGGGAAGATTCAATGGTTCGATTCAGCGCATCGAATATTTGCGGCGATATTGCGCGGGACGGTGCGCGGCAATTGTGTTATAGGTATTCGCTCGAAAGAGGCAGAGAGTCGCTCGCGTAGGCCGGCCGAGGGCGCCCGCGAGCGGACGGATGCGTTGCACACAAGCATCCGACGCGTAAATTTCCGAAAGCCACCACTCCATGAACCCCGGCGACCAACTCGACCACTACCGCATTGAAGGCATAGTCTCCCGCGACAACGTAGCCACGATTTTTCGCGCCACGGACGTAAACACAAATGAGACGGTGGCGATCAAGATGCCGCATCCGGGGATGGAAACCGATCCGGCTTTCGTGGACCGCTTTCACCGCGAGCAGGAGATCGGGCGCACGCTGCACCATCCGGGAGTGCTGAAGGTGCTGGCGAACGACCACCGCAGCAAGGATTACCTGGTGGAGGAATGGTTCAACGGCCAGCCGCTGCGGCAGATTCTTGCGGCACAGAAGAAACTGGACCAGGCGCGGGCGGTACGGATTGCGCTGGAAGTGTGCGACGCGCTCGAATACATGCACAACCACGGCGTAGTGCATCGCGATTTGCGTCCCGAAAATATTCTGGTGGATGCGGCCGATCATGTGAAGCTGACCGATTTTCGCGTGGCGGCGAAAGAAGGCGCGCCGCGGCTGACGTTCACCAACCTGGCGCAACTGGTGGGAGCGTCGGCATACATTTCACCGGAAGAATTGAAGGGAACCCGCGGAGACGCGCGCAGCGACATCTTTTCGCTGGGCGTGATTTTGTACGAAATGCTCACGGGCAAAACTCCGTTTCCCGGGAGCGATCCTTACGAACGGCTGACGAAAAATCCGGTGCCGCCGAGAGATCTGGAGCCGTCGATTTCACCGCAACTGCAGGAAGTGATCTACCGGGCGATCGAACGCGAGCACAAAAACCGCTATCCGACGGCGCACGAGTTCGCGGCCGACCTGGGGAACCTGAGCCGGGTTGGAGTGGCGGAGCGGGCGGAATTAAAGGACTGGAACAAGAGCCAGCAGGCTGGATCGAAGAAGATGCTGGTGTACGCGCTGATTGCGCTGATCCCCATTATTTTGTTTGGATTGCTGCTGTATTTCTCCCGCCACTGAGTCATTTCACGCCATTTCGATCACTGAATCGCTACTCGGTACATGAGCTTACAGTGTCTGTTTACGATTCGGTTATATAACGTAAACAAAAACCTTATGCCATCTTTACAAAATCCTTATATCTAATCCAGGCAATCAGAAACTTGAATTTGACTCTCCCCGGTTGAGGATTCATGATGCGCCCGGAAAGCAAAACAGCTTCCCGTCTTCCGACTTCGCAACCGGAATAGGGAGATTCCTCACGCCGCAAGCAGTACTCGAGACATCCAGGACACAAAAACGTGTCCAAGCGATTAGGAATGGTGTGCCCAAAGGCGAGGCCGACGGCTTGGGCGAGCAGGCATAAGCGACAGATATAAAGCTACTTAGGGCGCTTAGGGCCGCTCCACCCTCTCTTGAAAGTCACCTCAACAGGATTATTACGTGGGTACACGTGTGTCGAGACCGGGCGATGAGAGCCAGGAGAGCGAAACCTTGCTGAATCTGCTCCTGGAGCTAGGGGAGTTCGTACGCCGCTTCCGGGCGAATGTGCAGTTCAGCGATTTGTCGCGAGCGCGATTGGAGTTGCTGCGGGTGGAGCTCAAGGGCAGCCACGCGGAGTGCGAATGGATGGCGCGGGCGGCGGACCAATGGGATGCGGAGCTGCCGAGGGCCATCGCGGAGCGGAACGCGTCGATGCAGGCTTTGCGGGATGCGGTGGCGGTGCGGGAGTTGCTGTTTCAGGTGCTGCCGGGATTGCAAAGCGCAACGCTCCGAGTTTACCGACAGGATCGGAGCGAACGCGCGTTGGTGATCAGCGGAGAAGTGACCCGGGAAGAGATGGCTCCTGAAACTGTGCAGTCGGTGGCGATGAGAGCGAAGCTGCTGGGGCTGCAGTTCGAGATGAACGAAGGAATTCTGGAGGAACTGCGGCAGGAAGTCTGCGCGGCGCGCTGAAAAACGATTTCATACAAGCAAGCGACTGGAGATGGCCGAATGAATTACCACATGAATTACGAAACGCTGCTTTTGGAAGTGTTGTTGGGAGGATTTTTCGCGGTGGCGTGTATTCGCACCTGCGTACCGGCGGCGGCCGACAGCAAGGTGAAGTTCGGGAGCATGTTCCGGCTTCCAGGGCGGATCGAGAGATTGCGGCGGTCGCGCTGGCAATGGTTCTCGATGGTGTTGCTGCTGCTGGTGGCGCGGCTGCAAAACCAGCTTCCGCTCATGCTGGAGCTGGTGGTGGCGGTGGAGTTCATCGTGTTCCTGGCGCTGCCGTCGGCATCGCCGAGTGAAATGACCGCCGCGGTGCGGGCGCGCCGCGGATGAAACAGTTGTGGGAAGTCGCCGGGTTCCTGCGAGGACTGCAAGCGCAATTGCGGTTCGGAGATTTCTCGCAGGCGCCGCTGCGGCTGCTGCGGTTGCAGATGAAGGAAGAAACCTTCGAATGCGACTGGGTGGCGCGTCCCATGGATTCCTGGGACATGACGCTGCCAGGGCATGAGCGCGAACAGAAAGCGTCGGTGCAAGCGCTGGAAGACGCGATGAAACTGCGCGACATGCTTTTCGGGCTGATCCCAGAGGTTCGTGTAGCGGTGTTGCGAGTTTTCCGGCAGTCGGCGCGGGAACCTCCCCGGCTCATTATCGCCGGCACCGTGACGCGACAGTTACCGGCGATACGCAGGGTGAAGTCGACGGTGACACGGGCCAAGTTATACGGATTCAAATTCTGGATGAACGACGGAGTGCTGGCTCCCCTGGAGTCAGTGGACCGGAGCTTAGGATTCGCAACTTAGCAAGGACCTTTCGGGGTCGAGGAGGCAGGAGTAATGGCAGCAAATAAATCGCAAGGAAGCTATTACGGGCTCTTTTTGGTGGGCGCCACAGTGCTGTGCGCCGGAATTTACCTCGGCGGCGGAATGGGGAAGCTCTTGTTAATTGTCGGAGTGCTGCTGTTCCTGGGCAGTCTGGCAGGCATGTTGAAGATCAAGCCGGAAGAAGGACGGACGGCGATGAAGCCTGGACCGGGAGCGATGAAGCTGATTGGAGCTTTCGTCGCGGCGCTGGGCTGGGTGATCACGCTGTTTGGAATGCACCTTACTCCAAGCGTGGGGGGACGAATCATCACCTCGCTTGTAGGAATAGCCGTGAGTCTTTTTGGGATGATCGTGGTATTGCCGGCAGCATTCAACAAGAACGCGGTTTGGAAGAGCTAGAGGCGCCGGGCTTCGTACCGGTAGCGGAAATCATCATGGAGCGAACCGAATGAAAAAAATGAGAAGTTGGTGTTTAGGACTTTGCATTCTTTTTGTGGGCCTAGCCGGGGCAAGCGCGATGTTCGGACAAGGCGCCGCACCGGCACCCGCCAAGACGCCCGCGGACGCCGAATTGGCAACCGCGGCTTCGAAGGCACCTTCGACTGCGGATCTGGCCAAAGGCGACCCGGGCGGAACGATCACCGGAACGATCAGCGATGTGCCGGCGGCGGATTCGAAAGTGGGCGTGACCGTAACCGACACAGCAAACCAAGTAGGGCAAAACAAAATCGCCATCAACTTCGTGTGGACGCTGGTCACCGGCTTCCTGGTCATGTTCATGCAGGCCGGGTTTGCCATGGTGGAATCCGGGCTATGCCGGGTGAAGAACGCGAATCACACGTACATGATGAACTTCTTCGTGTACACGGCGGGGTTGTTCTCCTACTGGATTGTGGGGTTTGCCATACAAATGGGCGGCGCGGCCGGAAACGGAAACCTGGGCGGGCTGCAGTCACTAAATTCTGAGCACACCACGTCTATATTCGGAAAGACATGGGGACTGTTCGGCGGATCGGGAATGTTTCTCTCGGGTCACCAGTATGACGTAGGGGTGATGGTGATCTTCCTGTTCCAAATGGTGTTCATGGATACGGCGCTGACCATCGTGACCGGAGCGTGCGCGGAACGCTGGAAGTTTCTGGCGTTTGCCGTGTCGTCTTCGATCATGGGAGCCATCACCTATCCTCTCTATGCAAACTGGGCTTGGGGAGGCGGTTGGCTTTCTCAGCTTGGCGTGAACAATCAACTGGGCAAGGGCTATTGCGACTTTGCAGGCTCCGGAGTGGTCCATGCGGTAGGAGGTCTCACAGCGCTCGCCGTATCATTTATTGTCGGGCCCCGTATCGGAAAGTTCAACCGCGATGGATCAAGCAATCCGATTATCGGCCACGACATTTCGGCGGTGCTGATCGGTTGCTTCATTCTGGCCTTCGGTTGGTTCGGATTCAACCCGGGCAGCACGCTCGGCGCTTCGGCAAGCGGAAACCTGCGCATCGGCACCATCGCGGTGGACACTATGCTGGCTGGTTGCACCGGAACGATTGCCGCCATCCTGTACATGTGGATGAAGAACGGGAAAGTTGACGCGTCGATGGGCGGCAACGGCCTGCTGGCAGGGCTGGTGGCGATCACGGCCCCCAGCGGCTTCGTCAGCACGGTGGGCGCGTGCATCATCGGCTTCATCGCGGGCCTGCTGGTTTGCCTCAGCGTGCGCGTTCATCGAGAACGTCATGAAAGTGGACGATCCAGTCGGTGCGATCTCAGTGCACGGAACTTGCGGTTTGTGGGGCGTGCTGTCGGTAGGTCTTCTTGCCGATGGCACCAGCAACTACGGCGGAGCGTGGAACGGAGTCACAGGCAACGTCACCGGTTTGTTCTACGGCGACGCCAGCCAACTGGCTGCGCAACTGGTAGGAATCTCGACGCTGATCGGTTTCGTGTTCACGGCGAGCTTCCTGATCAACCTGGCGATCGACTTTTTCGTCGGGCAACGAGTCTCGGTGGAAACAGAAATCGCCGGTCTCGATCTTCCGGAAATGGGCCAGCTCGGGTATCCCGAGTTTGTGCTCAAGCCGGAGCCGGACATTCTGGTGAGCGCCGAGAAGGGGTACGCGGTTGCCTAGTTCGAGTTGCAGTAGCACAACCGTGGGCAAGGCGCGTCTCGGCCACGCGCTTTGCCGCTGGCTGTGTCCCAGGATGAGGGAAAATTTTCGCCGCGAAGCGAGAGGAATGCAGAGCATGAGCGAGACTTCGATGCAAATCACCAAGACAATATTCAGCCGATGGGCTGATGATGACGGAAACGTCGCTGGCGCTGGCTTCCATCCCGGAAGGCACGCAGATGCTGCTGCAGCGGATGTTTGCCGATCCGCGCGTGCTGGAGAAGGATGAGCGCGCCGAACTGATGGCGCAACTCGGCGACTCCGTCGAGAAATATCCCAAAGTTTCCGAGCTACGCGTGCTCTATGGCATGGCGCTGTGCGTGAACCTGGAAGTGCAGGACGCCATGGAAGAATTCGGAGAAGCCGTGGCGCTGGCGCCGGAGAGCTACATTGCGCACCTGAAGATCGGCGAGTTGTGGATGCGCTTGCGTGTGATGGAGAAGGCGGAGAATCACACACAGCGTGCGGCGCAACTGGCGCAGAACATGGCGCAATCGGAACTGGCACGGCGGCAGGCGGCGCAAATCCGCGTCATGCGGCGCGAAGGAATCGAGCGTAGCGGATACGCCAAACCGTGGCTGTTGATGAACCGCATCCGGCGGATGTTCACGCGAAATCGAGGAGAAGCACTGGCTCCTGTGGAAGCGCGCTAACAGATGCAGCCGGCCCTTCAGCTTGCGCTGCTGCTGGCGATTCTGCTGCCGGCAGTGAAGATTGCCGCTTCGGTTTGTACCCGCTTCGGAATTCCCGCCATTTTGGGCGAGTTGATGGTCGGCGTGGTATTCGGCCCCGGCCTGTTCAACCTGCTGCACCTGCATTTATTTCAGGACGGACACGCGACAAGCACGCTGATGCTGCTGGCGCAGGTCGGCGGGTACGTGCTGATGTTCATCGCGGGTGTGGAAACCGATATCGAGCGCATGCGCGAAGCGAGCGTGACGGCTTTTATTGTGGCGCTGTCGGGTGTTATCTGGCCTTTTCTGCTTGGCGCGGGCGTGGGGCATCTGTTCGGGCTTTCCTGGACGACAGCGTGCTTTCTGGGCGGCGCGCTGACGGCCACGAGCGTCTCGATTTCCGCGCGAACGCTGATGGACGCGGGGCAAATGTCGTCGCCTGAAGCGACCATCATTCTGGGCGCGGCGGTGATCGACGACGTGATGGGACTTTTTGTGCTGGCGTTCCTGGCTGCGTCGGTGAACACGAAAGGCGAGGCGTTCGGAGTGGCGCCGATGGCCAGCCACTGGCTGCAGGAAAAGTTTGCGCCGGCGGCGAGCCATCCGCTGATCGTGCAAATGTCCATGATCAGCATTAGCGTGGCGATATTTTTTGTGGTGGGATACACGGCGGCAAAGCGCTGGCTCGATCCGCTGATTCTGCAACTGCGAAAACTTACGGCGAATGAAGCGGTGCCGAGCTGCGTGTTTGCGCTGGTGCTGATCTACGCGATTTCGGCGGAGTGGCTGGGCAGCGTGGCGGGAATCACCGGCGCGTATCTGCTCGGCTATGTGTTCGCGGGATCGGAATACAAGGCGGACGTGGAGCGCAGCTTTTACGCGCTGGGACACGGGCTGCTGATTCCGCTGTTCTTCGTGTCGATCGGGCTTTCAAGCGACTACCGCGCATTGTCGGGCCACTGGATGCTGATGCTGGTGGTGCTGGCGGTGGCGATCCTCGGCAAAGTGGTTGGCTGCGGGCTGGCGGCGCTGGGTTCGGGCCTGGATTGGGTGCGCAGCTTGCGAATTGGATGCGGCATGATGTCGCGCGGCGAAGTGGGTTTGATCGTGACGGCGATGGGCGCGAGCACCGGGATTTTTGGCGAACCGGAAGTGGCGGTGATGGTGGCAGTGGTGCTGCTGACCACGTTGCTGACGCCGATTGCGCTGCGCAGCACGTTCAATATCGTATCGCCTCAGGATATTGCGGAAGGATTGGTGAAGACGAGTTCCGGAGAGGCTGTGCTGGCGGGTTCGCCGGATTTGCTGCCGGGCAATGTTGAGCGCGCGCGCGGCGAAACGCCGTCGGATCAGATCCGGCTGCGGGTAGCGGTGCGCAGCTAGGCGCATCGCTCGCTCGGGATGACGACGCAAAGAGAACAAGGAAAAACAAATAACGAGATGGCGGACTGAAGTCCGCCGCTGCGACTACAAAGAAGAAATGCGAAGAGGGATTCTTCGCTGCGCTCAGAATGACGGCGCAAAAGCAAAAAACAACACCGGCAAACGAGAGGTGAAGGGAGATTCGTCGTCGCGGTTTCGCGGCGGGCTGAAGAGCACAGGCAAGAGTGCCTGTGCCACCCTGAAGACGAGAGCGAGCTAGTTGAGGCGCTTGCGGGCGGAGACGTAGAGCGAGACGGCCAGCAAGAAGAAGAGGATGACGCCAAGGATGTTGAGCTGGCTGAGATGCGGGAGAAAACGCTCGCCGAAGGCGAACATCTTGGGCGGCCAGGGCAAGCGGAAGATGATGGTGAGCCAGCCGGGCACGTGCTTGCTGAGTTCGGGGTCCTGGAGCAAATTCAGAATGATAGCGAGAAGGCCGAAGACGCCGCCGGCGGCGATGAGTCCGCTGGCGTAGAGCGAGCCGGGGCTGACTTCGCTTTCTGCGCCTGATTTTTCTTCCTGGCCGCGCTCAGCGAGCCAGCGCACGAGTCCTCCAATGAACATGGCCATAGTGGTGGCAATGGAGATATAGGTACCGACCGCGAAGGGCAGCGAACGCACGCCAAGCAGCTCGATAGCGATCACCAGAAAAACTCCCAGGAAAACCAAACGCCAGGGCAAGCGCTGATTGAGGATGCCGCTGATAACGGTAGCCATCAGACGCGCTTGCGGAGCGGCCGCCTGCGCGCTGCCGATGCCTTGCACCCACTGCACTTCGATCTGGCGCGTGCCGGGATCGTAGAGATACTTTCCGTCGGGAACGGTGCTGGAGCCGATGGCGTTGACCAGCGTGTAGGATTTGCCTTCGTAGATGTAGTTGTCCTGCTGGCGGTCGACGCCGACGGGGAGATGCGTAATATCGAGCGGGATTTGCGTGGGGCGATATTGCGCGAGGCCCACGTTCATGAGGATGAGCGTGCCGCCGATGGCGAAGGAAGAGACCATCACGCCGATGACCAGACCAATCTGCTGCCAGAAGGGCGTGGCGCCGACGAGGTAACCGGTTTTCAGATCCTGCGAAGTAGCGCCGGCGATGGCCGCGGCGATGCAGACGACTCCGCCGATAGTGAGCGCGAGGACGCTGTAGGCGTTGGCGGTCCAGCCGAGGAGAAGAAAGACGGCGCAGGTGGCCATCAGCGTGGCGATGGTCATGCCGCTGACGGGATTAGAGGAGTTGCCGATGAGTCCGCTGATGCGCGAGGCCACGGTGACGAAGAGAAATCCAAAGACCACCACAAAAAGCGCGGCCATGAGATTGGCGAAGGAAGTGGTTTGCGCGCCGGGAATGGGCTTGAATTTCAGCAGCGCCCACATGAATAGCAGCAGCACGACAGAACCGGCGAGGACCACGCGCATGGAAATTTCGCGCTCAGTCCGCGCGACTGTGCTGAGCGCTTCCTGCCTGGCGCGGACGTCTTTGAGTCCGGCGGCGAGAGCGGACCAGATGGTGGGCATGGTCTTAATTAGCGTGATGAGGCCGGAAGCGGCGACGGCGCCCGCGCCCATCGGGCGAATGTAGGCAGCCCAGAGCTGGTCGGGCGACATTTGCGGAATGGGGACGGTGCTGGGATAAAGCGCGGCGTTGGGCGAGAGCGAGCCGAAGAAGCGGATGGCGGGCATGATCACCAGCCAGGAGATGACGCCGCCGGCAAACAATGTGCCGGCCACGCGCGGGCCGATGATGTAGCCCACACCGAGATATTCGGAAGTAACTGCGGTGCGGATGGAAGCGCCAGGCAGCCAGGCGGGCTGATAGTCGGGCTGGCTGGGCCACAGGCCGAGCGTGTTCATGGCGAAGGTGTAGACGCCACCGAGGCCGAGACCCCAGAAGACGCGGCCAGCGAACGAGCCACCGCGCTCGCCCGCGACAAGAACGTCCGCACAAGCAGTGCCTTCGGGAAAAGTGAGATTGCCGTGCTCCTTGACGATGAGCTGGCGGCGCAGCGGGACGCCGAAGAGCACGCCGAGCCATCCGCCGAGTAGCGCAAGGAAAAAGATGCGCCAGTATTCGGTGTTGAGCGAATAGCCGAGGAAGATCAGCGCGGGCATGGTGAAGATCACGCCCGCGGCAAGCGATTCGCCGGCCGAGCCGGTGGTCTGGACGATGTTGTTTTCGAGAATGGTGGAGCGGCCGAAGGCGCGCAGGATGCTGATGGAAAGCACCGAGATGGGGATGGATGCGGACACCGTTAGCCCGGCGCGGAGGCCGACGTAGACCGAGACGGCGCCGAAAAGAATGCCGAAGAGCGCGCCCAGAATTACGGCGCGAAGAGTGAATTCACGCGGAGACTCTTCGGGGCCGACGAAAGGCTTAAATTCGGTGGGCGGTGAGGTGGAATTCCAAACCTTGGTGGCCACGTGTCTCCCTGAATGGTTGCGCCGATGGCGCGCCGCGCGGGCGGTCGGCTCGCAACACACGCGGATTGGGCAAGTTAACACCGAACGGCGGAAGTCGGAAGTGGGAAGTGAGGGATCGGCCGCCGGCCACCTACTGTCAAAGTGGTCCCATTACTCCTATCTCCGTATTTATACTATATTGACACTCTTTACTTCCATGCTACCATCCACTGGAGGTAACAGCTAGAAATGGGCTCCAAACAGCGTTCCCCTGAAAATTCCAACGAACAAATCGACGAAAAAGGCCTACTTCAAGCCGAATCCAACAATCACGCGCTCTACGTCATGCCTCCGGACGCGTGTCCCGAAGAGCAGCACGCCCCGAAAACTCTCTCCCGGCTGAACGGCCAGCTCGAACAATCCGCTCCGCCCGCCGAGACTCGCGCCGCCAGAGTCCGAACCGTTACAAGCGCATTCAACGTGCTCCACGCGTCACAGGTTGCCACGTGGACCACCTCGCAAATCAATGAAAACAAACAATCCGTGCCCCGCCACGCGTCACTCCCTTGTGGCGCCCTCCCGACATGTCGACTGGCGAAAGCGCCATCCACCAACGAATGGATTACGGCAGATTGGGATTGGCGATTAGACCGCAGCTTAGGATTGCTTTTCGGTGAGGCGTTCGCGGACCTTGTCGCTGAGCAGCTTGCCGTCGATGGCTTTGCCTTCGAGCTTGGCGCGCGCGGCTTTCACCACTGCGCCCATTTGCTTGAGGGAATCGGCGCCCTCTTCGTCGATGGCCGATTCGATGGCCGAATGGAGCTCGGCGTCGGTGGGAGCGGCGGGCAGATACTTTTCGATGATGGCGATTTCCTTCAATTCCTTGTCGGCGAGGTCGTTGCGTCCGCCCTTACGGAACTGGTCGATGGATTCGCGGCGCTGCTTGACCATGGTCTGCAGCACCTGAAGCGATTCGAGATCGGTGAGGGGTTGTATCTTTTCGATTTCCTTGTGCTTGAGGGCGCTTTTCACCATGCGTAGGACGCTCAGGCGCAGCTCGTCCTTTTCCTTCATGGCGGCGGTCAAGTCACTCTGAATGCGTTCGATATAGCCCATCTCGGATCGGTTCCTCCCGGCGCAAAAGAATAACACGCGATGTGGCCAGCAGATAGTGCCGGCAACGGCGAAGTTGCGTCGGGGGAGTGACGCGGATCACTGAAAATATGCCGGATGTGCCGGACGTGATCTTTGTGTGATTAGAAATTTTTACGAGAGAGTCATTTGACAGCGAACGACGGTGCCGATAACCTTTTAATCCTATGAAAATTCTCGTGGCAGACAAAATAAGTGAACGTGGACTCGCGTTACTTCGTGAAACCGGATGGGAAGTGGTGGTTCCCGCGGCGGCCGATGTGCCGGCGCAAATCGCGGATGCGGACGGGCTGGTGGTGCGCAGCGCGACAAAAGTAACCCCGGCGCTGTTGAAAGGCGCGGCGAAATTGCGAGTGGTGGGACGCGCGGGCGTGGGCGTCGACAACGTGGACATGGGCGCGGCGACACATCACGGCGTGCTGGTGATGAACACGCCGGGCGGCAATTCGGTGAGCGTGGCGGAGCACACCTTTGCGCTGATGCTGGCGTTTGCGCGGTCGGTGCCGCAAGCAAACGCGTCGATTCACGCCGGGAAATGGGAGAAGTCGGCGTTTTCCGGCACGGAGATGAAGGGCAAGACGCTCGGCTTGCTGGGGCTGGGACGCATCGGCAGCGAAGTGGCGAAGCGGGCGCGGGCGTTCGAGATGAAAGTGATCGCGCACGATCCGTTCGTGACGCCGGCGGCGGCGCGCGAAGTGGGCGTGGAGCTGGTTTCGTTCGAGGATCTCCTGAAGCAGAGCGATGTGCTGTCGCTGCACACGGCGCTCAGCCCGTCGACCGAGAAAATCATCAACGCGGCGGCGCTGGCGCATATGAAGAAAAGCGCGCTGCTGGTGAATTGCGCGCGAGGCGAGCTGATCGATGAGGCGGCGCTGGCGGAAGCGTTGAAGTCCGGGAAATTGGCGGGCGCGGCGCTCGACACTTTTGCGAAGGAGCCGCCGAAAGAATCGCCGCTGGTTGGCATGCCGAATGTGATTGCCACGCCGCACATCGCGGGATCGACGAAAGAAGCGCAGGAAGAAGTGGGCACGGCGATCGCGCAGCAGATCAAGGATTATCTGAAGGATGGGCTGATCCGCAACGCGGTGAACATGCCGTCGATTTCGGCCGAGCAGTACCGCAAGCTGCGGCCATATCTGGAATTGGGCGAGCGGCTGGGCACGTTTGTGGCGCAGGCGGCTCCGACGAAAAGCTTCAGCCGGATCCGCATTCGCTACGCGGGCGAGCCCACGGAATTGGGCACGCATCTGATTCGCAGCGCGGTGCTGATCGGAATTCTGAATCCGATTCTCGAGGAAAAAGTAAACCTGGTGAACGCGGCGGAAGAAGCGGCCACGCGCGGGCTGGTGGTGGAAGAAACCACCGGGCGGGGTGAGAGCGGATTCCGGAACACGGTGGAAGTGTCGGCGGCGGTGGATGGCGGGCGCGAGTTCACCGTGGAAGGAACGGTGGGGCAGGATGGCTCGGCGCGCATCGTGGCGCTCGATGGGATCGGGCTGGAAGCGGCGCTCGAAGGGACCATGCTGCTGACGCGCAACGTGGATGTGCCGGGAGTGATCGGGCGCATCGGAATGGCGCTGGGAGATATGGGCGTGAATATTGCGACATTCGCGCTGGGGCGCAGAGAGCCTGTGCACGGAGCGGAGGCGCTGGCACTGCTGGGACTCGATGGCAACGTGGACGCGTCGGTGCCGCAGAAAATTCGGGCGCTGCCGTCGATGACCGATGCGCGACTGGTGCGGCTGCCAGCGAGAGACGGGCAAAGCTAGCGGGCGGATTTCAAGACGGCGGAGCGATCGGGCGCGTGCAGGTCGCGCCCGGTGATCCAATTCCACAATTGCAGTAAGCCGTAGGCCGCGAGAATTGTGACTATCGGCTCGATGGGGAAACGATAGCGAACGAGCGTGTGCGTCAAGTAGTAGGGCAACGGGAAAATCAGGACCGCGATCCAGTAGGGCAGTGCTTCAGCGCCAATCTCGAGCGGCGCGACAATCAAACCAAGCGCGGCGAACAAAATCATAAAAAAATTCGCCAGGGATAAAGCCTTCACATAAGCGGGCGCGGTGGACCACCGCGCGTTCACGCGGTCGGTGACGGCAAACCAGTTGGACCAGACGCGCGCGGCACTGGCGCGAGCGGTTCCAGCGGGATGCGAGCGCATGTAGGCAAGCGCGGCGTGCTGCTTGGCGGCAGCGTAGTCGATTTCGCCGACCCGCTGAAACTCGGCGGCTTCCGAGGCGTTCCACAGCGGATGCAGAGCGAAGGAATTGGGGTCGCCCGCAGCGGGATTATTGCCGAGCCACAATTCCACGCCCAAATTGGAACGCAGCGGGATCCATTTTCCGAGTGCGCGGTGGTTGCGGATGGTCCAGGGAAGCAGAAGAACACAGAAAAGAAGGAGCGCGGCCGACGGAAGAGCGAGCGAAAAAGAATTGCGGCGCTGCCAAAGCAACCAGGCGACGAAGAACGGCAGCAGCGAGAGAACCGCGGCATTCACCAGCGCGCCGACGGCCCAGAGTGCGCTATAGGCGAGCCAGGAGAAGAAGTCGCGCCGGTGGCGAATCGCGAGCGTGGCCCAGAAGATCGCAGCCAGCAGAAAAGCGGTGACCGAGGTGTCCCAGATGTCCTGAATAGGAGTCCACCAGGCAAAAGGAAGAAAGACCCAGAGCCAGGCGCTGAAGAGAGCGGCGGCAGAGCCAAAGGTGCGCTTCGCGGCTGCATGGATGGGGAAAACGGTGAGCGAGGCGAAAAGGCAATTGAGAATCTGAATGGCCAGCAGGGAATTTTGCGTGAAGCTTCCCCAGACGCGGAAAATTCCGGCGAGCAGATAAGGAAAAAGCGGACAGACCCAGGCGGTGGCGCCAGTGTGCGCGAGCGGGAAGGGCGAAGCGAATCCGCGGCCGGCGGCAATCGACGCGGCTATGTCGGTGGTCTCATTTACGTAAGGCATAGATGGTCCGGTGAGCCGCTGCCGGAGAAAAAAAAGCAAGGCCAGGCGAAAAATAAAAGCGACGCCGGCGATTAGAAGAGGCGTGAACAACAGACGATGCAGAGAATGAGATTTGGTGGTCGCAGGTGCGGCAAGCATTTCGCTAGGTGAGAGCAGTGTAGCGGCGCGCAGAAGAAGCCGCAACATTGCAATCAGACGGGGTATTTAAGGCGCACTAAATCGCTTGCCCAAATGCGGGAAATACGGATTGAGCGCAGAAAACTACGTCGATCGGCATCAGTAAAAGACTGTAGGAAAACGGATGGGCGGGGTTTCCGAACCGTAAAAACGCATAAAAACAGTGTTAACGAATAATACCGATGGGCAATCTTACGATTGACACTCTCGCGAAGGCTGCGCGATAGTGTCTTGGGGATTTCGAAATTGCTATTTTGTACGGTCCGAAGCACTTGGGACGGGCCGGGGGCGAAGTATCTCCTTCTCCTTCCGCTGATGTTGTGTCTTTGTGCGCCCGGTAGGGCGCAGACAGACGCGGCTGCCAATCCGCTTGCGCCTCCACCTCCAAAACAGGAAACGCCGCAGCAAACGAACGAAAAGATCAGGGAACTCGCGGCGCTCGACCGCGTAAAGCCGGTGGAAACGCCGATCGGCGTGGGCGACTTATTGCACGTCGACGTGTTTGATGTACCGGAGCTTTCGCGGGACGTGCGCGTGAGCGACACGGGAGACATCGGCTATCCGTTGATTCCCGGAAAAATCAAAGCGGCGGGTTTCACGCATTTCCAGCTCGAAGACGAGATGGAGCAGTTGCTGGTGGAGAACGGCCTGGTGTCGCATCCGCAGGTGACCGTGTTTGTGCGCGAACAGACCAGCCAGCCGATCTCGATTGTGGGGGCGGTAGCGCACCCGATGGTGTACCAGGTGGTTCGGCCGACAACGCTGCTGGAAATACTGGCCATGGCGGGTGGAATTGCGGACACGGCGGGAAGCGAAATCAAGATCACGCGGATGCGGCACACGGATGAGCCGGGGCTGAAAACGACGAGCGCAAGCATGCCCGCGGCGGATAGCGACAGCGACACGAATGGGGATCAGCAGATCATTACGATCAAGCTGCAGGATCTTCTGGAATCGGGAAACGCCGTTTACAACATTCCGGTGTATGGCGGCGATGTGATCAGTGTGCCGGCGGCGGGCATGGTGTACGTGATGGGAGCGGGAGTGGCGCAAGCGGGCGGATACGTGCTGTCAAGCCGGGGCGAGCAGATTACCGTGTTGAAAGCGGTGGCGCTGGCACACGGCCTGAACGGATTCGCGAAGCCGGATAGCTCGGTGATCATGCGCAACAATCCGGTGACTGGACAGCGGGAGACCATAGCGGTGCGCATCAAGAAGATTGAGAACCGCAAGGTGGATGACGTAGTGATGAAGCCGAACGACATCCTTTATATACCGGATAGCGCCGGTAAGAAGGCGCTGGCGCGCGGTGCCGAGGCAGCCATCGGAATTGGCACGGGCGCGGCGATTTACCGGACCGCGAATTAGCGGAACGGATGCCAGCAGCGATAACAAATCCAGCAGTGTAAGGACTTAGCGCGAATGGAAGAAGCCCCCAGGCTGGCGGTACGGAAACCGGGCGAGTCGCTGACCGTACTTCCGGCGCCCTCGGTGCTGCCGTGGGACCAGGTCGCGCGCGAGCCGCATCTGCTCGACTATCTGCTGATTCTGCGGAAGCATCAGTGGCTGATCCTCACTTTTTTGCTCACCGTGGTAACGGTTGTTACCATCGCCTCTTTCAAGATGAAGCCGGAGTATCTGGCCAGCGCGCGGGTGGAAGTGGACCGCGAATCGCAGAACATGCTGCCGTTCCAGGGCGGCAATTCCTACGAAGAATACGAGGATATGGACAGCTACGTCGAGACGCAGACGAAGATTCTCCAGAGCGAGACGCTGGCGCTGCAGACGATCAAGTCTCTGGACCTGGAAAGAGAGCCGGAATTTGGAGGGAATCCGGCAACGGCGGGAATGATCCAGCCGGCGCCATCGACAAGGCGCCCGGAAATTCTGGGCGCGTTTCTGGGCAGGCTTTCGGTGCGGCGTGTGCCGAACAGCCAATTGGTTGAAGTGAGCTTCGAGGCGGAAGATCCACAGCTCGCGGCGAAGATCGTGAACGCGCACCTGCAGAATTACATCGAGCAGAATTTCCGGAGCAAGTACGATGCGACCACGCAAGCGTCCACCTGGCTATCGTCCGAACTGGAAGATTTGCGCATGAAGGTGGAGCAGTCGGAGAACGCGCGGATCGCCTACGAGCGGCAAAATCAGATCTGGCAAATCGACGAGAAGCAGGACATTACCACGCAGCGGCTGGCGGACCTGAGCAAGGCGGTGACGGAAGCGCAGACGGCGCTGGCGGAAAGAGAGGCGCTGTACCGCATGGCCACGTCGGGCAATGTGGAGGCGCTGCCGGCGGCGCGGGACAACGCGGTGGTGCAGGACCTGATCAAGAGGAAAGAGGATGCCGATGCGCAATACGCGGCGGCGCTCGATCAGTATGGTCCGAACTTCCCCCGCGTGCAGCGGCTGGCGGCGCAACAAAAGGAAGCTGCGGCCAATCTGAATAACGCGCGCCAGACGCTGGTGGACAGCGTGCAGGAGGAGTACAACACGGCGCGCAACCACGTGCAGATTCTGCAGGCGGCGCTCGACCAGCAGAAGGCAGAAACCAACGCGCAGGCCGAAAAGCTGGTGCAGTTTCACATCTTGCAGCACGACGCGGACTCGAACAAGCAGCTCTACGACGGCTTGCTGCAGAAGCTGAAAGAGGCGGGCATTACCGCCGGGTTGCGCTCGAGCAATATCCGCATTGTGGACCCGGCGCTGGCGCCGTCGAGTCCTTCGCGTCCACAGAAGGGGCGGAATATTTTCCTGGCGTTTCTGGTGGGCATTATTGGCGGAATCGGGTTGGCAGTGTTCCGCGAATATCTGGACAATACCATCAAGTCGCCGGATGACGTGGAAGCACTGACGGGATTGCCTTCGCTGGCGGTGGTGCCATCGCAGCCGGGATTGAATGGATATGGCGGGAAGCTGGCGAGACTCGGGCGTGAGACGCCCACTCCAGCGCCGGGCGGGCCGCGGGTGGAGATGCTTTCCTACGTGCAGCCGAAATCACAAATCTCCGAGGCGTTCCGCGCACTGCGCACATCGCTGCTGCTTTCGCAGGCGGATCATCCGCCGCAGGTGATTCTGGTGACGAGCGCGCTGCCGCGCGAGGGCAAAACCACGGCGGCGGTAAACCTGAGCGTGACGCTGGCGCAACTGGGCGACCGCACGCTGCTGATCGATTCCGACTTGCGGAAACCGGGAATCCGGCGCGCGTTGGGTTTGACGGGCGGCAAGGAAGCGGCGGGACTGAGTTCGTATCTGGCGGGCGTGTCGAGCCTGGAAGAAGCAATTTCGCCGCACCCGACCATCGGAAATCTGTCTGCGCTCACGACAGGGCCGGTGCCGCCGAGCCCGGCGGACTTGCTGTCGTCGCACCGGATGCGCGAGGCGCTCGCGGAACTACGGCGGCGGTACAAATTTATTGTGATCGATTCACCACCGATCATGGCGGCGACCGACGCGGTCATTGTTTCGGCGCAGACGGATGGCGTGCTGCTGGTGGTGCGCAGCGGAGCGACGCCCAAGGAAGCGTTCACGCGCACGCGGGACCTGCTTACGGCAGTGAAGTGCCGCCTGCTGGGCGTGGTGTTGAACGCGGTGGATTCGAGCGCGCCCGATTATTACTACTCCTACCGTTACTATCCGTACGCGTACGGATATGGCTACGGTGAGGAAAGCGGCAAAACGTCCAAGTTCCCCTCGGCCACGGACGAAAGCTGAAGAATTTCCGTCGCGAAGCAGACATCGTCGCGCGGATGCATCGACGAGCATGAGTCAATCGAGCTCCACGTCCTTGGCATTCGAGAATACAGGCGAGCTTTCCGCGCAGTTTCCAAAGACCGCTTCCAACGCCAAACACTACGATTTCCTGCTGGCCGCGCTGGTGATCTCCGGCGTGCTGCTGCGCGCGGCTGTGGCGATTCTGGCCGGGAATAGCATGCGCACGCCCTGGGGCGGCGGCGGCGATACGCCCGCCTATGTTCTGCTGGCGCAAAATATTCTTTCCGGGAAGGGCTACGCTTATGCAGGGATGCCCACGGCGCTGCGCGCGCCGGGGTATCCGCTGATGCTGGCGGCTTTTTTCAAACTATTTGGGGCGCACGCGCTGGCGGCGATGCGCTGGCTGCAATTTTTCGAAGGAATTGCGGTGGCATTGCTGTGCGCGGCCACGGCGAAAAAACTGTTCGGGGAACAGGCGGGGAAGTGGACGTTGGCGATCGCGCTTTTTTTCCCGACGCTGGTGCAGATGAACGGAGAGGTTCTGTCGGAAGCGCCGGCAACCGTGTTTACAGCGCTGTTCGTCTATCTGCTGGTCAGCTATTGGAAAGAGCCCGGCCCGGGATGGCTGGTTTTGCTGGGATGCGCCATTGGAATGGGAGCGCTGGTGCGGTTCAACCTGGCTGCGCTTGGACTGATCGCGCTGGTGGCGGTGTTCCGTTGCGCAAGCGGCTCGAAGAGATGGATGGGCGCAGCGATTGTGTTCGTTGTTTCGGTGCTGATTGTGTCTCCCTGGATGATTCGGAACTTTCTTGCATTTCATGGGCAGGTGCTTTTTTCAACCGAGAGCGGACCCGATGCGCTGCACGGCGTACTGACGCCGCAGGGGCGAGCGCTTCCGGGCGATTCAGAAATGCTGCGCGCGGCGGTGGGCTGGGTGCCTCCGGTGGACGTGGAGACCAACGACACGAGCCGCCTGAAACTGGGGCCGGAGCCGGAGCTCGACAAACAGTGCTGGCGCGCGGCTATAGCGATTGCCATGTACAAAGGATGGGGGCTGGTTCCGCTGGCGCTGCGAAAAATAACGGATTTCTGGCTGAGCACGGACCAGTTGTTCTGGACAGCGTCTTTTCCATTGTGGGGACGCATGCTGCGAGCTGCGGGAGTGCTGATGTATTGGGCGCTACTGGGACTGGCGGTGTTGGGATGGCTGCGCTTGCGTTCCAGCAACAATTCGAGCAACAACAGGATGGCGCAGATGTTTTTGCTTTACGCGCTGATGGTGACGGCCATGCATTTGCCGTTCGTGATGAGTACGCGGCTGAGAATGCCCTTTATGGACCCAATACTAGGAGTCCTAGCCGGGGGCGTCGCAGCCAGTGTTCTGTATGGCAATTCGCGGAAGAATCGCCCAATATTGGGGACCACTGCAGCCGGGTGAGAGGGCACGCGGGCAGTAGACAAGGCGAAACGGACACGACAATGATGCGAATCAGCAGAACAATCAGTCTCTCTGGGGCAACATCGGAGGGATCTCGCGCGCAGCGGAATGACACGGGCGCGAACAGGACCAAGACCAGTTTGTCGGTGATCGTGCCGGTCTACAACGAAGAATATCTGGTGGAGGCGAGCTTGGCGCGGCTGGCGGTTCTGGGAGATTCGCCGCTACTGGAGATGGTGAAGGTGATCGTGGTGGACGACGCGTCTTCGGACGGGACCGCGGCGGCCCTGGAAAGTTTCCGGAACTCGACGGAAGCGAAGAACGACCCGAAATTCCGATGGACCTGGCTGCGTCACGAGAAGAACAAAGGCAAGGGCGCGGCCATCCGCACCGGGCTGGCGCAGGTGGATACCGAGCTGGTGGTGATTCACGACGCGGACCTGGAATACCATCCAGCGGATTTGCTGAAGATGGTCGAGGTGTTTTTGTTGGAGGAAGCGGATGCGGTATTCGGGTCGCGCTTCATGTCGGGCGGGTACAAGAGAGCGCTGTTTTTCCGGCACGCGCTGGGCAACAAATTCCTGACATTTTTGTGCGATGTGGTCTGCGACCTGAACCTCACCGACATGGAAACCTGCTACAAGATGGTCCGCGCGGACCTGCTGAAGAGCATTCCGCTCGAGAGCTCGACGTTCGATGTGGAGCCGGAATTGGCCATCAAATTGTCGAAACGCGGGGCGCGGATTTTTGAAGTACCGATCAGCTATTCGGGGCGCACGTATCTTGAAGGGAAAAAGATTGGCTGGAAAGACGGCTGCCGGGCGCTGTGGGCTATTGCCAAATATGCGATTTCCGACCGCATTTTCGCGGAGGACGAGAGCGGCGGCGAAATTCTGGAGCGGCTGAACCGCGCACCTCGATTCACGGGGTGGATGGCCGATGTGATTCGTCCGTACATCGGCAAGCGCGTGATGGAAGTAGGAGCGGGCACCGGCAATATGTCCGTGCACCTGATGCCGCGATCGGTGTATTGGGCTACGGATGTAAACGCGCATTATCTGGCGTATCTGAACACGGTGGCGGCGACGCGTCCTTATATGCGGGTAGGTTACGCGAACGCGATGGAGGGGGATTCGTACCCGCGCGGGCAAGCGTTCGATACGATCGTGGCGCTGAATGTGGTGGAGCATCTGGAAGACGACATTCTGGCGCTGCAAAACATGCGGAACAGCCTGGTGGAAGGCGGGCGCGCGATCGTTCTGGTTCCCTGCGGTCCATGGCTGTATGGAAGCCTGGACAAAGTGCTGGGACACTACCGGCGCTACACGAAGGAGCGGCTGGTTGAAGTGGCGCAGCAGGCGGGATTCGAAGTGGAGCGGGTGGTGAAATTCAACCGCCCGGGAGTGCCTGCGTGGTGGCTCAATGGGCGCGTGCTGCACCGGAAGACTTTCGCGCTGGGGCAGATCCGCTTGCTGAATTTTATGACCGGCATATTCCGCCGGATCGATCCAATTCTTCCGCTGCCCCCGCTTTCGCTGATTGCCATTCTGCGCAAAGGCGCTGGCGACACAATCGGGGCGGATCATCCGAAGCCCGATCACGCAGCGAATACGAAACTGTGAAGAAACTGGCAGACGGCCGGTTGAAACGGCTCACAGCCTTCGACAAGATACTTATCGGCTTTTTTGTTTTATCGCTGCCATTCAGCAACCCCTGGGTTCGCGGAGACGGGGTGGGCTATTACGCGTTCGCGCGGTCTTTGCTGATCGAACATCGGCTGGATTTCACGCGCGACTGGCTGCAAGCCAACCCGAGTTTTCAGATGAACCGGGTGGATGCGAATGGGCAAATCGGCCCGGAGCAGTACACCGAAACAAGACACCTTAACAATCATTTTGCGGTGGGCCCAGCAATTTTGTGGTTCCCCGCGCTGCTGGCGGTTCATGCGGGCGTGTTGGTGTATGACCGCCTGGGTGGGAGCATTGCGGCTGACGGGTTCTCGAGGCCGTATCTGGTGGCGATGGGATTGGCCACGGCGCTTTATGGATTTCTGGCGCTGTTCATCGCGTTCCGGCTGGCACGGAAGTATGTGGGCGAGCAATGGGCGTTTCTGGCGACGCTGGGAATCTGGCTGGCCAGCTCGCTGCCGGTTTACATGTACCTGAATCCTTCGTGGGCGCACGCCCTTTCGGCATTCAGCGTGGCGCTTTTCCTGTGGTATTGGGACCACACGCGCGAGGCGCGATTGGCAGGGCAATCGCCGGGTCGATCGCCAGGCCCGTGGATGATTTTGGGCCTGCTGGGCGGCCTGATGATGGATGTGTATTATCTGAATGTGGCGCTGCTGGTGTTTCCCTCGATGGATCTGGTGAAACTCGCGCGAGGTGAGAGGAAGCCATCCGAACGGGCTGCTGCGGGGGCGGCCGTTACCAGCGCGGCGGCGCTTTTGGGAATGGTGTTCGTCGGATTTCTGCCGACGCTGATCACGAAGAAAATTATTTACGGAAGTTTTTTGAATTTCGGCTACGTGGAGCGCTGGTTCTGGTATTCGCCGGCGCTGCTGAAGGCCTGCTTTTCATCCGAGCATGGATTGTTCAGTTGGACGCCGCTGCTGATTTTCAGCTTCGCGGGACTTTTTTTGTTGCGGAGATATGATCGCGAATTTGCGCTGCGCGCGGTGCTGGGGTTTTTGGCTTTTTTGTATCTGCTCGGGTGTTACCAGGACTGGCACGGTGTTTCGTCCTTCGGCAGCCGATTTTTTGTGTCGTTGACGCCGCTGTTTGTGATCGGGCTGGCGGCTTTCTTCGGCTTTTTGGCAAGTCTGCTCCGAGAGCAACGGGCTCTTGCGCTGGCCGGAAGCCTGGTGGCGATTTTCACGCTCTGGAACGCGGGCCTGATGTTTCAGTGGGGCACGCATTTGATCCCAGCCCGCGGTCCGATTTCCTGGCGGGCAGCAGCGCATAACCAGTTGGCGGTGGTGCCGGCGGAAGCGGGAGGAGTGGTGAAGGCGTATTTTTCGGGCAGAAGCGCGCTGATGAATCGCATCGAGCAGGAGGATGTGCAGCAGTTGAAATCGCAGACGGGCTCAGGAGAAAAGCAATGAGCGCTGCGGCCACTCCCGCGAGTGCTGCGCTTGCTGAAAAGCCGGCGCGAATGCGTATCACTCCGCCAAGCGGATGGTTCGAATCGCCGCTGGGCGAGTTGTGGAGCTATCGCGAACTGCTTTATTTCATCGTGTGGCGGGACATCAAGATCCGCTACAAGCAGACGGCCATCGGCGCGGCCTGGGCGGTGCTGCAGCCGTTTCTGACCATGCTGATCTTCAGCTTGTTCTTTGGAAAACTGGCGCATGTGCCGTCCGACGGATTGCCGTATGCGATTTTTTATTACAGCGCGCTGCTGCCTTGGATGTATTTCGCGGCGGCGTTGCAGTCGGCGACAAATGCGATTGTCGACAACCAGCGCGTGATCACCAAAGTGTATTTTCCGCGCGTGGCGCTGCCGCTAGCAGCGGTGATGGCCAGCCTGGTGGATTTCGCGATTTCGTTCGCGATGTTCTTGGTGCTGATGGTTTTTTATGGCATACGGCCGACGCTGGCGATTTTCTGGTTTCCGCTGTTTCTGCTGATGGCGGTAGCCACCGCGCTGGGCGTGGGATTGTGGCTCTCGGCGCTGAACGCGATCTATCGCGATGTGCGCTACGTGGTGCCATTTCTGATTCAGTTCTGGATGTTCGCGTCACCGGTGGCGTATCCGAGTTCGCTGGTGCCTGAAAAGTGGCGCTGGGTGTACGGGCTGAATCCGATGGCCGGAGTGATCGAAGGGTTTCGCTGGTCGCTCACGGGGCGCGGAAATCCGCCGGGCATGATGCTGGGCGCTTCGGTGGGCGTGGTGATTTTGCTTGTGGGCGGGGGGCTAGCGTATTTTCAGCGCATGGAAGCAACCGTAGCGGACGTGGTGTGACGAGGCGAGAGATTCCGGAATGAACGCAAGCGTGGCAATTCGCGTGGAAGGCCTGGGCAAGCGCTACCGCATTGGCGAGCGGGAACGCTATCTCGCGCTGCGCGACGTGATCATGCGCATGTTTCGTCCGCGAAACAGCAAGCGCGAATTTTTGTGGGCGCTGAAAGATGTGTCGTTCGACGTTCCGCCGGGCCAAGTGGTGGGAGTGATCGGGCGCAACGGCTCGGGCAAGACCACGCTGCTGAAACTTCTGTCGCGCATCACGAGGCCGACGGTGGGATTCGCCGAGATCGAAGGGCGCGTGGGCAGCCTGCTCGAAGTGGGCACAGGTTTCCATCCGGAGCTGACCGGCCGCGAAAATATTCACTTAAGCGGCGCGGTGTTGGGGATGAGGAAGATCGAAATCGACAGGAAATTTGACGAGATCGTGGCGTTCTCGGAAGTGGAGCGGTTTCTCGATACGCCGCTCAAGCATTTCAGCACCGGCATGCAGATGCGCCTGGCCTTTGCGGTGGCCGCGCACCTCGAGCCGGAAATTCTGCTGGTCGATGAAGTGCTGGCGGTGGGCGATCTGGAGTTCCAGAAAAAGTGTCTGGGCAAGATGCAGGAAGTTTCGCGGACGGGGCGAACGATTCTTTTTGTGAGCCACCAGATGAACCAGATTCGGCGCTTGTGCCAGCGCGTGATCTGGATCAATGGCGGGCAAATGCAAATGGACGGCGCCGCGAAGGATGTGGTGAACGCGTACGAGGCGGCCGCGCTGCGAGTCGAAAAAGAAGAGCTGGAGCGATCGCCGGGGAGCTTGGCGTTTCAGTCCTGGCGCATCGGAGAAACACCGTCGAATTCACTCGACCATTCTCTCGATCATTCTCTGGATCTGGACAAGCAGTCCGAGCCGGTGGTAGTGCGCTTTCAGGCATTTGTGAAAGAGGAAATTCGCAAAGGCAACCTGGTGGTGATTCTGCGCTCGGCCGCGGAAAACGTGATTTTGTGGTCGGGAATGTATCCGGAGCTGCAGATCAAGCCGGGGCCCTGGGAATTCTGCCTGTCGTTCGACGCGATGCCGCTGAATCCGGGGATATACACCTGGGAAACGCGCATTTTCGACGGGCACCACTGGTTCGAACACATGCAATCGCCCGAATTCAGTATCGTTTCGGAGATGGACTCGGATATTTTCGCGTATCTGAAGGGCCCGCTGAACCTGAATGTGGGATTCGATGTGGCCGAGCAGGTAGAGTACGGCATGGAGCGCGAAGTGCGCTGAGGGCGGTTTGCGAATCCGTGAGCGTCAAAGATAAAACTCTGCATACACTGGCGCGTTCGAGCGTCGCGCGCAACGTCTACGAGTCGCTGCGAAAAATCCCGGGAATGGGCTCCGCAGTTGAAAAGCTGGTGCGTTCGGCGATCCCGCCTGCGTCGAGATTCTGGATGCGCATTCCCGAAGGCTTGGGCAAAGGGCTGTGGATGGACGTGGACCCGCGCTTCGATGTGCGATACATGGACGGCGGACACGAGCCATGGATTCAGGAGTTGCTCGCCAGCGAACTGCAGGCGGGCGACTGTTACTTCGATGTGGGAGCGCACACCGGATTTTTCGCGATGATCGCGGCGCGCGTGGTGGGGCCAACGGGATGCGTTGTGGCGTTTGAAGCGGACCCGGAGAACGCCGCGCTTTTGAAGGCGAATGTCGAAAGAAACGACCTGCAACAGGTGAAGATTGTGCAGGCGGCGGTATGGTCCCGCGCGGGAGAAGTGACATTCGAGCGCGGACCGGCGGAATCGAACCGGATGCAGGGGCACATTTCTGAAAGTTCTTCTGCGCGAGGCGCAGGAATCGTGGTGCCGGCGGTTTCGCTGGACGAAATGGTTTTCGAAAGAGGGATGGCGGGGCCCAAGCTGGTGAAAATCGACATTGAAGGCGCGGAATGGGGCGCGCTGCAAGGGGCCCGGCGGCTGCTCGACGAAAAAAAGCCGAGGGTGTTGTGCGAAGTGCATGACCCGTCCGAGGTGGGGAAAATCCAAAACTACTTGCGCGAGCTGGGCTATGCGGCCGAGGAACGGAAACCCGCGCATGAATTCTACGAAAGTTGGCGAGAGCTGTATGTATGGGCCAAGCCGGCGCTGCAGGGAGCGGTTGTGCAAGCCGGACGGCGCCATTAGGTTCGGGTGAACGCGTGTCCACGGTAATCGCGCTGCTCGGGTGGCGTGAAATGCCCACCGATGGCGTGGACGACTACTGCACGTTTCTGGGCGAGGCGCTGGCGAGGCACGGCGCGACGCTTGAAAAATATCGCGTAGAGTGGGCCAAGAGCGGATGGACGCGCGCGCTGTTGCGGCTCTGGCGCGATTCTGCTGTGTGGCGCGGCCAATGGGTGATTTTGCAATTCACGTGCCTGGCGTGGTCGCGCCGAGCGTTGCCTCTCGGCGCGCTGGCAGTCATGGCCATCGCGCGAATGCGCGGGGCGCACACAGCGGTTTTCTTCCATGAGCCTTACGGATACGACGGCACGCGCTGGACCGACCGTTTGCGAACCGCGTGCCAGCAATGGGTGATCCGGCAGCTCTATCGACTCGCGGAGCGGGCCATTTTCGCCGATCCGCTGCATCGCATTGCCTGGCTCCCGAAAAATGAGACGAAAGCCGCGTTTATTCCTATCGGCGCGAGTGTGCCGGAGCCGCCTGACGCATCGATCCTGGCTGCCGCGCGGCGCGCCAATGGGGATCGCACGGTTGCGGTTTACTGCGTGGGCGATCCGCCCTACCTGCAGGAAGAACTCGAGGATATTTCCGGAGCGCTGCGCGCGATGTGCGGAAACGGGTTCAAAATTCGAGTGTTGTTTTTCGGGCGCGGAACGGCGGAAGCGAAAGAAGAGATCCGCGAGGCGTTCGAGGCGCTTCCGGTGCAGTTACAAAATTTCGGCTTGCAACCGGCGGAAGCGGTGAGCCGGCATCTCGCGGAGTCCGACGTGATGGTGTGCGTGCGTGGCAAACTTTTTCCGCGGCGCAGCAGCGCCATTGCAGGAATCACGTGCGGCGTGCCCATGGTGGCGTATGCGGGAGCGTGCGAGGGGACGCATCTTGCGGAAGCGGGCGTGGAGCTGGTGCCGTACCGCGATGCGCATTCGCTGGGGCTGGCGATGAAACATTTGCTCGAAGACGACCAGTATTGGAATGAACTTCACGGCCGCAGCGTGCTGGTGCACGGAAAATATCTTTCCTGGGATGCCATCGCGGAAAAATTCATCGCAGCGCTGGGGCTCGCAGGAAAGCAAGCGTGAAACTGCTGATCTACACGCACGTGTGGCTGCCGGTGATGGGCGGGCTGCAGACGGTGACGACTGACCTGGCGAACGGTTTTACCGAGTGGGGAAAGGCGCATCCGGGCGAAGAAGTGGAAGTAACGATTACCACCGAAACTCCGGCGGGAGAAATGCGGGATGACGCGTTGCCGTTTCGCGTGGTGCGACGGCCGAGCTTGCGCGCTTTGACCTCTTTGATCCGGGCCGCGGACGTGGTGCACATCGCGAATCCGGCGCTGAAGCCGCTCGGGTTGGCCTTGCTGCTGCGCAAGCCCACGGTGATCGAACACGATGGGAATCATGCGGCGTGCCCCAACGGCATGTTTTTGTTTCAGCCGGATGGCAGCGTGTGTCCCGGACATTTTCAGGCAGGGCGATACGGGAAATGCGTGGAATGCAATACCGCGGAGATGGGCAAGCGCGGAAGTTTCATGCGCGTGATTTGGACGTTTCCACGGCGCTGGCTGGCGCAGCGCGCTGACGTGAACATTTTTCCGACCGCGCACATTGCGCGGCGGGTGGGGTTGGCGGGCGCGCGAGTGATTCCTCATGGCGTGCCGAAATACTCGGAGGCGGGCGCGCATTCCGCGGCAAAAAATGGCGCGCCTCCGTATTTTGGATACGTGGGACGGCTGGCGAACGAGAAAGGCGTCGCGGTGTTGTTGAAGGCGTGCGCGAAACTCGCGGCAGAAGGCCAGGCATTCGGAGTGAAAATCGTGGGAGACGGTTACGAACGGCCGCTGCTGGAAAAAATGGCGCGGGAGCTGCGGATTGATTCGCGCGTGGAATTCCTGGGCGCGTTTCCCGTGTCCGAGGTGCAGCGGTCGCTGGGCGATCCGCTGGCGGTAATCATGCCGTCGATTTGCGAGGATGTGGCGCCGCTGGCAGCGTACGAACAGTTGATGCACGGGCGGCTGGTGATTGCGTCCGACATTGGCGGGCTGGGCGAGATTGTCGACGGCGTGAGCCTGAAATTTCCGGCGGGGGATTCCGAGGCGCTGGCGGCGTGCATGCGGCGAGCGTTGAGCGAGCCCACACTGGTGAGCGATCTGCGGGAGCGTGCGCAAAAACGGGCGCTCGAAGCGTACACGCAGCAGCGGATGGTCGGCGAGCATCTGGCGGTTTACAAGGAACTGTTCGGCGTCGGCAAAGGGCGCAATTAATCGCATGGCAAGTGCGCACAAGCCGCGCATCGCGGTGGTCACGCCGTTTTTGGACCCCAGCCACGGCACGGAACGAATTGTGTGCGAGTGGATCGAGCAGCTCGCGGAGAAATTTGAGATTCATGTCTACAGTCAAGAAGTGCGGGGCTGCGACTGCACCAAATTCACGTGGCATCCGATTCCGAAGCTGGCCGGGCCTCACCTGCTGAATTATCTGTGGTGGTTCGGCGCGAATCGGGCCTGGCGATGGTTCGACAAGAACTTTCGCGGCAAGCATTACGACCTGGTTTTCAGTCCTGGGATCAACTGCGCGGATGCGGATGTGATGTCGGTGCATATTGTTTTCGCCGAGTACGCGCAAAAGAACGCGGAGAAGTTGGGCTTGGCGGGGCATCCTTTGCGCGAATGGCCAAGACTGATTCATCGGAAGATTTACTACCGGCTGGTCATTTTTCTGGAAGACCGCATTTATACGCGGACCCATAAGAGGCTGGTGCTGGTGGCGCGGAAAACTTCGGAGCAACTGGCGCGATTTTACGGGCGAAACGATACGTTCCCGGTGGTATATGCGGGGATCGATCTGGAAAAATTCAACGCAGAAAAGCGCGCGCGGCTGCGGCCGCAGGCGCGAAAGGAACTTGGGCTGGCGGATGACGCGTTTGCGGCGCTCTTGATCGGGAACGACTGGCGGAACAAGGGCGTGCCGGCCTTGCTGGATGCTTTGGCCTTGCTGCGCGACCGGCGAATTCACGCGTTGATTGTGAGCCGCGAAGATTCCGCCGCAGTGCACGCAATGGCGCGTGAGAGGAATGTGGAGGAGCGCGTTCAGGTGCTGCCGCCGCGCGTGGATGTGGAATTCTATTACGCTGCGGCGGATGTGTACGCGGGGCCATCGCTCGAAGACAGTTTTTCCATGCCGGTGGCGGAGGCCATGGCGTGCGGCCTGCCGGTGATCGCTTCGGCGGCGGCGGGAGTGTCTGAAATCATATCGGATGGAGTGGATGGGATGATTTTGCAAAATCCGGCGGATGCCAAGGCGCTGGCTGCGTTCATGCAGCGGACTTATGACGATGCGGAATTGCGCGCCGGACTGGGCGCCAGGGCGGCGCGCACGGCGCAGCAATATACCTGGGCCCGCAGCGGGCGGGAGATGAGTCTGATTCTGGACGAAGCGTTGCGGCGCAAGGTGCGTCTCGCAGGGGAGCCGCTGGCGCAGAAGTCCGATGCCGCGTAGGATGCGGATGTCGCCATGATGATGTCACGATGTCAATGATGCCCTCCCGCTTGCCATTTCGTTTCTGCGGCAAATGACCGCTTCCGCAATTTCATCCCGGCCAAAACGAATCGCGGCGCTTTTTACGGACTTGCTCGGCGTGGGCGGCGTGCAGCAGGCCGGCCGCATGACCAGCATGGCGCTTGCGGAAATTGCGCGTGAGCGCGGCTGGCCGATCGAATTCCTTTCGCTGAACGATTCTCGCGGGATGCACAGCTTAGACAGCGTGGATGAAATTCGTTTGCGCGGTTTCGCGCGCAACAAGGCGCGATTTGCGCTGGCGGCGCTGAGAATGGCTTTTGGCTCGAGCGATGGCGGCGTGGTGATAGCAGGGCATCCGAACCTGGCTCCGGTTGCGGCGTGGATGCGACGGCTGCGGCCAGGGCTGCGACTGGTGGTGATGTCGCACGGAATCGAAGTGTGGCAGCCGTTGGCGGCGCGCCGTCGTAAAGCATTGCAGCGAGCGGACCGCGTGCTGGCGCCAAGTAACTACACGGCACAGAGGCTGACCGAGGTGCAAGGCGTGCCGGCGGAAAAGGTGCGGCGCTTGCCATGGCCGATCCGTCCAGCGTTTCTGGACTTGGTGCGGGAGCGGCAGAAACTCCCGTTGCCGGCGGGATTTCCGCGCGGCTGGACCGTGCTGACCGTGGGACGATGGGCCGCACACGAACGGTACAAAGGCGCGGACGCGCTGATTCGAGCGGTGGCGGCTCTGCATGCGGCGATCCCCGATGTTCAATTGGTTGCTGTAGGGAGCGGGGACGATCTTCCGCGGCTTCGCGCTTTGGCGGCGGAACTGAAGGTCGAGGACCGCGTTCATTTTCTGGAAAAACTGTCGGACGAAGAAGCGGCTGCGTGCTTCGCGCATGCGGACGTGTTTGCGCTGCCCAGCACCGGCGAAGGATTCGGGCTGGTGTTTCTCGAGGCTATGGCATTTGGCAAGCCGGTGGTAGGTGTAGCGGCCGGCGGCGTAACGGATATCGTGCGCGACGGCGAAAATGGTTTTCTCGCGCCTGCGGGTGATGCGCAACGGCTTTCGGATGCACTGCGAACACTGTTGGAGGATGGTTCGCTCCGCGCAAGGCTCGGCGCCGCTGGTGCGGAAATGGTGAAGCGCGAATACAGTTTCGAAGCGTTCCGCTTGCGGCTCGCGGAGGTTCTGAGCGATTGCGCGAATGGAGCAAACCGCGCGTGAAGATTCTGCACGTGGTGCAGGCATATTACCCGTTTCAGGAAAAGGGCGGTCCGGTATTCAAAGTGCGCGCGCTGGCGGAAACCATGGCGCGCCATGGACATGAAGTGACAGTGCTGACCGCCGATCTCGGGCTCGCCCAACATCGCGAAATAGCAGCGCGATGCGAAAAATCTGCGTTGGGCCAGCGGCTGAAGTTTGCCGGAGTGGACATCGTTTACTCACCTACGGTGGTCCGGTACCGTGCCATGACGCTAAATCCTCGCCTGTTCGACTTTTGCGAAACGCAGCTTGGCAAATTTGACGTGATCCATTTTTTTGGTTTGTACGATTTGCTGGGGCCTGGGGTGAGCTATTTCGCGCGGCGGCGGAGAATTCCGTATGTAGTGGAGCCGATGGGAATGTACCGGCCGATTGACCGGAGCCTGCGATTAAAGGCGATGTGGCACGGCCTGCTTGGCGGCAAGTTTCTGAAGAGCGCGGCGCGAATCGTGGCAACGTCGGAAATCGAGCAGGGAGAACTGCTGGACGCCGGATTTTCGCGCGAAAAGGTGATGGTCCGCTACAACGGAGTCGATTCTGACTTGTTCTCGCATCTGCCGCAGCGCGGAGCGTTCCGCAGCAGGTGGAGTCTGCCGGCGGATGAGCCATTGGTTCTTTTTCTGAGCCGCCTGATTCCGCGCAAGGGCGCGGACGTCCTGATCGAGGCGTTTGCAAAAGCTTGTCCTCGGGCTGGAAGGCTGGTGATCGCGGGCCCTGAAGGAGAATCGGGCTATGTCACGCACCTGAAGGCCTGTGTGAGTAAGCGTGGTGTTGCGGATCGGGTTGTTTTCACCGGGCCTGTCTACGACGAGGATAAGAGGTCACTTTACGCGGACGCTGACGTGTTCGCGCTTCCTTCGCGCTATGAGAATTTCGCCAACGTGGCAGCGGAGGCGATGGCTTGCGGGGTTCCGGTGATCCTGAGCGAAGGTTGTGGAATCAGCGCGCTGGTGGAGAAAGAGAAGGCCGGGCTGGTCGTAGCGCCCGAAGCCGAGGCGGTGTCCAAGGCGATTCGGGCGATTCTGAGCGACACGGTGCTTTACGCAGAGCTGAAAGAGGGCTGCGAGAGACTCACCGCGCAGCTTGATTGGGAGCTGCTTACGGCACAAATGGAGGGCTGCTACCAGGCAGTGTTGCCTGACCTACATAAGCCCGCATGCCCGCACTGATCCTTACAATGGCTGCAATGGCCGCATCGTCGGACCCGTATCATTTCGGGAAGCTTCCCGCCGGGGTTACTCATTTTTTAACCTGCTAACTAATATGAGCAAACCGTAAGATCCCTGGGCGCAATCCGGCAGAGATGATTTATAGTGCGTTTGTGACGATGATCAGCCAGCAGGAATCGTCGATTGGCGTAAGCGAAGGGCGATACGAAACGCCAACATATGTTGCAGCAGAGCGAAAACCTCTCTTACAGACAGCCTGGTACATATCGCAGACGGCCCTGGTGATTGCGCTGGCTTTGGCTGCGTATTGCGCGGCTTGGGAGTATTCAACGCGTTCCTACTTGAGAGGATTTTCGGACGCGGTGATTCCGGCGTCGGCCTCGCCCATGGCCAAAATTCAGGCGATTCTGAACTGGATGTCGCATGGCCCGACCAGAGACCAGTCGACACCCGGAGATGTTTTTCCCGACCGCGACCCTTCCGACACCCTGAACTACGCCGCGCTGCTGCGAACCTGCGGGTCAGCAACCAATGCATTCATCAATCTCGCGGATACCGCGGGGCTCTCGACGCGCCGGCTGCTTTTGCAGGATGCGCACGGATCGGTGGCGCACGTGGTGGCCGAGGCATGGGTCAATGGGCACTGGATTGTGGTGGATCCTACATTTCGCTCGGTAATGAGGGGAACTGACGGACATCCGCTCACACGCGAGGAACTGGTGGATGCCTCCACGCTGGCCAACGCGACAAGGGATCTGCAGGGCTACAGTCCCGCTTACAATTACCGGAACACCGGGCATTTGCACATGGCCCGTTTACCATTCGGCAATTTTGCGGCGGCGGCTTTGACTGCCATTTTCCCAGGCTGGGACGGTTCACCGGCGGTCAGCCTGCTGGTGGAACGCAGTTCGCTGGCTTCTGCCGTGGCGAGCATTGCCGCAGCCGCGATACTCAGCCTGATTCGACTCGCGCTGGTTTTTCTGCGCCGGCGCCAAAGAACACCCGAACTGGCGGCCGCGTCCGCGGCGTAGCGACTCCCCCTCCACGGGTTTTTCCTCGAAATATCAGCGTGGAATGTGCGTTTGCGAAACACCCCGTTTTGCTACTATGGCGCTTCAGGCGGCTGATTTTGAGCATTGCCCGTCGATCGCAATTTGTCCGTTGCCCAGCCGTTTGCATTTGAATTCGAATCGCGTGAACCATTTGGCTTTGACAGCCCTTGGTTAACGGAAGCGTCGAGATATGTGCGGAATCTGCGGCGTGGTCGGTCTGGAATCCAAAGAGGACGCAGCGGCCATCGTGCGGCGCATGATGAACGCCATGGTGCATCGCGGTCCGGACGCCGAAGGCTCGCTCGCGGCTCCCGGCGCGGCGCTGGGCATGCGGCGGCTCAGCATCATCGACATTGCCGGAGGAAACCAGCCGGTCTGGAACGAGGACGGCACCCTGGCGGTGGTCTTCAATGGCGAAATCTACAATTTCGCCGAACTGCGGGACGAATTGAGCGCACTCGGGCACCATTTTGGAACGCGCTCGGATACCGAAGTAATCGTCCACGCCTACGAGCAGTGGGGAGAAGACTGCGTGCGGCGATTCCACGGCATGTTTGCCTTCGCGGTGGCGGAAATGCCCGGAGGCAAGGGTGGTCCGGCGCAAAGCGTTTTTCTTGCGCGCGACCCTCTGGGCATTAAACCTCTCTACTACACACAGAGTAATAGTTTATTACTATTTGCATCGGAATTGCGGAGCCTGCTCGCCAGCGGTTGTGTGCCGGCAGAGCTTTCCGGCGAGTCCGTTTCGGCTTATCTACTATTTGGATCGGTGAGCGGGCCCGCCTCTATAGTGAAAGACGTATTTTCACTGCCTCCCGGCCATTGCGTACGTATTCGTGCGAATAGACCAGCGATTCCTTTATGCACACAATCTTATGCCTTTGCGGAGAAGCTACTTCGAGGCGCGGAAAGCAATGGCAGCACGAAAACAAGCGGCGGTTCCCGGGCAAAACGGGTGCGGGCGCTGCTGGAAGAGGCGGTTCGCAGCCACTTGGTGGCGGATGTTCCGGTGGGAGTTTTTCTAAGCAGCGGGCTGGATTCAACCGCACTTGCAGCGCTGGCAAGCCGGGCACAGGGTGGAATCCATACGTTTACCGTTGCGTTTCCGGACCTGGCATTCAGCGAGGCGGAAATCGCGCGGCGCACCGCGGAGCGGCTCGGGACGCAGCATCAGGAGCTGACGCTTTCGAGCGAAGAAATGCTGGCGCGGCTGGACGAGGCAGTTTCGGGTTTCGATCAGCCGAGCATGGACGGGATCAACACCTATTTTGTGTCCTGGGCGGCGCGGCAGGCGGGCCTGAAAGTGGCGCTCTCCGGGCTGGGCAGCGACGAGCTGTTCGGCGGGTACTCCACGTTCCGGGATACTTCGTCACTGCAAAAGGTGGCCGGAGCAGCGCGCGTGGTTCCGAAAGCGCTTCGCGACGCGGCCGCTCGAATCGCGGCGGGAAGCAACGGTTTGGGAGGGTCGCCCGACGCGAGACAGAAGGCGCTGGCCGCTTGGCGAGACAGCAAGGTACTGCCGGACGAATATTTCTTTACCAGGTTGCTGTTTACGCCACAAAAGGTGCAAGAAGCGACTCGCCAGAACGCGGACACGTGGCATTCAATGCAGTGGTTTCAGTGGTTCTCCGGCGCGGCGAAACAGGCGGAAGCGCTGGACGATTTCACCCGGGTTTCCTGGCTGGAGCTGCGGTCTTACATGGTGAACACGCTGCTGCGCGATACCGACGCGATGAGCATGCATCACTCGCTCGAAGTGCGCGTGCCGTTTCTCGATTCGCCGCTGGTGGAATACCTGCTTTCGCTTTCGGCGGAAGAGAAGGGCGCGAGCCACCGGCCGAAATGGCTGCTGGTGGAGGCGCTGTGCGACGTGCTGCCGCCGGAAATTGTTACGCAACGCAAAAGAACGTTCACTTTTCCGTGGGATAATTGGCTGCGGGGAACGTTGCAGAAGCGGGTGGGGGAAGGGCTTGCGGACTGGTCGCCTGCGCTGGCGGCGCAAGTGGATGGCAATTTCGCTTTGCAGATATGGAAGGATTTTCAGGCGGGCCGCACATCGTGGTCGCGTCCGTGGAGCCTTTTCGTACTGAATGAGTGGGCAAAACGCCATTTGTGCACGAGCGCGCCGAAGCATGCGGACCGGCAAAGCGCCGGCGCAGCGCGCGTAGCGTGAGCGATTTCACCAGACAGCGAGGATTAGGCCCGAACCGATGATCATTCTTGGCGTCAACGCATATCACGCCAACGCCTCGGCGGCGATTGTCGTTGACGGGCGGCTGATTGCGGCCGTGGAGGAAGAGCGGCTCAATCGCGTGAAATACGCGGCGGGCCTGCCGGCGCGCGCCATGCAATTCTGCCTGGACCAAGTGGGCGCAAAGCTTACCGAGGTCGACCACATCGCCATTCCGCGCGACCCGCGGGCGAGGCTTGCCACCAAGCTGCGCTTCGCTACCCGGATGCCGCGATTCGCGCTGGACCGTTTGCGCGTAATGAAGCGTTTTGCTGGAATGCGCGAGGACATCGCCGGCGCGTTCGGGATCGCCCCGGAAAGCATTCGCGCACAGTTTCACCGCATCGAGCACCACACCGCGCACTTGGCGAGCACGTATTGCGTTTCTCCATTCGAGCAGGCCGCGGTGCTTTCGGCCGACGGCCTGGGCGATTTCGCCAGCGCCATGTGGGCCGTCGGCGAAGGGCCGCGCATGCGCATGCTGGGCGACGTGCGCTTCCCACATTCGCTGGGCATTTTTTATAGCGCTCTGACGCAATACATCGGGTTCTGGAAATTCGGCGACGAATACAAAGTAATGGGCCTGGCGGCTTATGGTCAGCCGGAGTTTCTGGACGAGTTTCGGAAAATAGTGCGGGCGGACAAGCCGCTTTCGTTCAAGCTGGGCCTGAAATATTTCACGCATCAGAGCCAAGGGCCGGAAATGAGCTGGCGCGAAGCGGATCGCACGCCGGTGCAGGGGCGATTGTTCTCCTCGTATCTGGAAAAGAGGCTTGGCCCGGCGCGTAAAGCGGACGAGCCGCTGACTTCGCGGCATCACAATATCGCGGCAAGCATGCAGGCCGCGCTCGAGGAAGTCTTGGCTGCGCATTGGAACGCGCTGTGTGAAACCACGAAGCAAAAAGCGTTGTGCCTGGCGGGCGGAATTGCGTTCAACTGCGTGGCGAACGGAAAGCTTTTCGACTTGACGCCATTCGAGCGCGTCTACGTGCAGCCCGCCGCGGGCGATGCCGGCCTTTCGGTGGGCGCGGCGTTCGCGGTGAATCACCAGGTGCTGGGGCGGCCTCGTGGATTCACCATGGAGCACGCGTATTGGGGGCCCAGTTTTTCGGCGAGCGAAATTCGTAAGTGTGTAGAAACAATGCGCGGCGAAGACGATGTGCGCATTGAGGAACTCGACGAGCAAAGCCTGCTGGAAACGACCGCGCGGCACATTGCGGATGGGAAAATTCTCGGCTGGTATCAAGGGGCCAGCGAATGGGGACCGCGCGCGTTGGGAAACCGCAGCATTCTGGCCGATCCGCGGCGCCCGGAGATGAAAGACATTTTGAACCGGCGCATCAAGCACCGCGAGATTTTCCGTCCCTTTGCGCCTTCGATCACCGAAGAAGCGACCAGCGAATTTTTCGAGAAATCGCATCCATCGCCGTTCATGACGTTCGCCTATCCGGTGCGCGCGGAAAAGCGCGATGTGATTCCGGCGCCGACGCACGTGGATGGAACCGCGCGATTGCAGACGGTGAGCCGCACGTCGAATCCGCTATATTGGAAATTGCTGCGTGAAGTAGGACGCCAAACGGGCGTGCCGGTGGTGCTGAATACTTCATTCAACGATAACGAGCCCATCGTGAACCGTCCGGAAGAAGCGCTGAATTGTTTTCAGCGCACGCGCATGGACGTGCTGGCGCTGGGCAATTTCGTGCTGGAGAGAAAATCGGCCACAGCGATGCCGGAACGCAGCGAAGCGGGCGTTGCGACGGGATTGAAATAGCAAGCGCAGAGGCGAAGGGGTCCGCAGTGCGGACGAATCATGCACATTCTGCTCTTCAACGAATATTATCCGCCGGACACTTCCGCGACGGCCAAGATCGCGGCGCAGGTGGCGGAAACGCTGGCCCAGCGGCACAAAGTGACGGTGGTGGCGGGGCGGCCTTCCTACGATCCGGACGAATATTATCCGTTCGCGCTGCTGCGGCGGGACACGCGAAACAACGTGAACGTGGAGCGAGTGGGATCGACGGCGTATCCGCGCCACCAGATGAAGCGGCGCGTGTCGAACTATCTTTCGTATCTGGCGCTGGCGGTGCCGCGAGCTTTGGCGCTGCGCGCGGACGTGGTGCTGGCGATGACCGATCCGCCGGTGGCGGGAATCGCGGGAGCTTTCGTGGCGAGGCTGGCTGGGCGTCCGTTCGTGTACAACATTCGCGACCTGTATCCGGACATGGCCGTCGGTGGGGACATCGTGCGGCCCAGCAGATGGGTGGAGCGCTGGGAGAAAATGCACCGCAGCGCGCTGAAGCAGGCTTCGCGGGTGATCGTGCTGGGTGACGACATGCGCGATCGCATTTTGACCAAAGGCATCGCGCCGGAGCGGGTCGTGGTGGTGCGCGACGGCACCTCCTTTCCGGCGGCGATGCCGGGGAAAGATGACCCGGTGGTGCAACAGATTCGCGGTGAATTTCCGTTCGTGGCGCTGCATGCGGGAAATCTTGGATTCTATGGCGCGTGGCGGACGCTGCTCAAAGCGGCCGAGTTGCTGCGCAACGAAGGCACCGGGCTGGTGTTTATAGGAGACGGAGCCAACCGGAAATCGCTGGGAGAAGAGGCAGCAGGCTTGCCGAACGTGCGATTCCATCCGTTTCGCCCGGCGGAGCAATTGCCGCACGTGATGCGGGCTGGAGACGTGCATATCGTGACCGTAAAGCGCGGGCTCGAAGGCGTAGTGGTGCCGAGCAAATTGTATTCGACACTTGCGGCGGGACGTCCGGTGCTTGCGGTGGCTCCCAAAGAGAGCGATGCGGCGCGCATCGTCACCGAATGCGACTGCGGCTTGGCGGTGGACCCGGACGATCCGGCGGCGGTGGCCGTGGCGATTCGGGAATTGCGCGGGGATCCGATGCGGCTGGAAGCGATGGGACGCCGCGCCCGCGAAGTGGCGAACAGATATACTAGGGCCGGCGAACTGCAACGTTTCGTGGGCGTGCTGGAAGACGCGGCCCGCGATGCAAATGGAGGGCGACATCTGGAAAAATAAAAAAGTTCTGGTAACCGGGGGCGCTTCGTTTATTGGATCGCACCTTGTGGATGCGCTGCTGGAGCGCGGCGCGACGGTGCGCGTGGTGGACGATCTGACCAGTGGGCGGCTGGGCAACATTGAAGGACACCTGAAGGCTGGGCGGGTCAAGTTCATGGAAGCGGACCTGCGTGAGCCGGGCGTAGCGCGCGCGGCGATGGATGGCATCGAGGTGGTGTTTCATCTGGCTGCCGATCATGGCGGGCGCGGCTATGTCGATTTGCACCAGGCTGGTCCGGCGTCGAACCTTTTTCTCGATGGCCTCGTTTTTTGGGAGGCAGTGAAGGCCGGCGCACAGAAGGTGGTGTACGCCTCGTCCGGTTGCGTCTATCCCAATTACATGCAGACCGATCCCGGCAAGGAAATCTACCTGCGCGAGGAAATGGTGAAGCCGCCGCACGATGCGGACAACATGTATGGATGGGCCAAGCTGATGGCGGAGCTGACGCTGCAGGCGTATCACCGCGAGCACAATCTGGGCGCGGCGTCGTGCCGCTTTTTCACAGTGTACGGCCCGCGGGGCGTGGAAAATCACGCGGTGATCGCCATGATTGCGCGCGCGTTTGTGGGACAGAACCCGTTCGAGGTGTGGGGCGACGGGATGCAAGTGCGCAACTGGACCTATGTGGACGACATCGTGAGCGGGACGATTTTAGCGGCGGAAAAAATCAACGACGGCACCGCGGTGAATCTGGGCACCATGGAACGCATTCGCGTGAAGGATGCGGTGCAGATGGTGCTGGAGAATGCCGGCTTGAAAGCGGAGATCCGTTTGCGGCCGGACATGCCTACCGGTCCGGTGAATCGCGTGGCGGACAATGCGCTCGCAAAAAAGCTGCTGGGCTGGGAGCCGAAAACTTCGTTTCGCGACGGATTGAAAAAAACGATGGACTGGTATTTCGCGACCAAGCAGCGTGAAGAAGTGCGCGGCGTGCTGGACAAGATGCTGACGGCGCGATAGCGCGAATTTAAAGATGATTCACACCGATCTGGTGGCATTTGTTGTGGCGCTGATCGCATCGTTGAGCCTGACGGTGCCGGTGCGCAGCCTCGCGCTGCATTACGGTTTCGTCGACTTGCCCGGCCCGCGGAAGGTGCACGTAAAGCCCATTCCGCTTCTGGGCGGCGCGGCCATTTATCTTGGATTCGTTCTGGCGATTCTGCTGACCTTGCACGGCGAGCCGCGGTTGCAGGTGGCCAGCATCATTGCCGGCGGCACACTCGTCGTGATGGTAGGGTTCCTCGATGACCGCGGTTTGCTGCATCACCAGATCAAGCTTTTCGTGGGCATGCCCGTCGCGGCGCTGCTGCTGGTTGCGTCCGGAATCCGGGCGCAACTCTTCTCGCAATTCATTCCCGGCGCTCCGGGCGTACTTCTGGACATCGGCTTCACGGTTTTCTGGGTGGTGGGAATCACGGCGGCGTTCAGCATCCTCGATCACATGGATGGATTGTGCGCGGGCATTGCCGCGGTGGCGGCGGCGTTTTTTACGCTCGCGGCGGTGATGAACGGCCAGACCATGGTGCGGACGCTCGGCGCGGCCGCGTTCGGCGCGGCGCTGGGATTTCTGCGCTGGAATTTTAATCCGGCGAAAATTTTCATGGGCGATGGCGGGGCCATGTTTTTGGGGTTTCTGATGGCCACGCTGGGGCTGAAGATCCGGCCGGAGGGCGCGACCTTTCCGGCGAGCTGGCTGGTGCCCATCCTGATTCTCGGAGTCCCGATTTTCGATACCACGCTGGTTTCGATTTCGCGTTCGCGCCGGGGATTGGTGCCTTTCACCTCGCCGGGCAAGGATCACACGGCGCACCGTCTCTCGAATCTGGGGCTGGGCCATCGCGGAGCGGTGCTGGCGCTGTATCTGCTCGCGGCCATGTATGGGTGTTTGGCGCTGGCGGTGCCGCGACTTTCGCTTCCCACCGCCTACGTTTTGGCGGGAGCTTTGATTGTTTTGGGCTTCGTGGCCGTCCTATTATTGGAAACCGCTCCTTACGAGCGGCAAACAAAAGCGGCGAAATCGGTTGCTGCGCACTAAGTTCGCGGATTCGCGGCGGGCGTTCGACCTTAAACACGGTTGTGCATACGATATAATTGCAGCGCGAGCGTTTCCTCATCGGCCCGGAAATGCTGGCTGGCGTGCCACGCGCAAAGCCTGATGCATTCCTGTAGGTCAGATTTCAGTCGCAAATTTTGTAACGGGGACAAAAGCACACGACTATGGTGTTTGAGCAGCGCACCGAAAGCCAGAAGTCTGATCTAGTTCAACCAGTGAACAAACAGGACGTAGCGGTGGTCGGCGGATCAGCCGCCGGATTGTTTTCGGCTTTGCTGCTCTCACAGCAAGGAGTGCCAGTGCGCTTGTTCGAGCGGGCAGAATCGCTGGAGCCCGAAGCGCGCACGTTGATCGTGACCGGACGGATGCGGCGGATTCTGGGCCGTATGGCCGAGCACAGCGTGGTGAATGAAATCCGGCGCTTCGAATTGTTCACGGATGGCCGTTCCGCCACCGTGTCGCTGAAGGATCCGGACCTGATCATCGAACGGCGAACGCTGATCAAAAATCTGGCAGCGGAGGCGCAGCTCGCCGGTGCGAAACTCGAATTGGGCCGCCGCTTTCATTCGCTGCATCCCAACGGGCGCGGCCTGGTGCTGGAAGTGGAAAACTGCGCGACCGGCAACCGCGAAGATGTTCACGCGGGTACGATCATTGGCGGCGACGGCGCCACCAGCCGCGTGGCGCAGGCCGCGGGGTGGCCGACCCTCAACACCGTGCCATTGGTGCAGGCCATTGTGCCGCTGCCGAAAGATATGCCGCGAGACACTGTGCGCGTCTGGTTCGTGCCGCAGGACACGCCGTACTTTTATTGGCTGATTCCCGAATCCGACACGCGCGGGGCGCTGGGGGTAATCGGCGAGTCGGGGCAACACACACGCCGGCGCCTGGAACAATTTCTTGAAAAGCGCGGCCTGGAGCCGGCCGAGTTTCAAGCGGCGCGAATTCCGGTTTACAAGCGCTGGGTGCCGGTGCGCCGAGAGGTTGGCAGCGGGAGCGTCTACCTCGTGGGAGATGCGGCGGCGCAGGTGAAGGTCTCGACGGTGGGAGGAATCGTCACCGGCTTTCGCGGCGCGATGGGTGTTGCGCAGGCGATCCTCAATGGCGGCGTGAGCCGCGAGTTGCGCAAGCTGCGCCGCGAGCTGGATCTCCACTTACTGCTGCGTCGCACCATGCACGATTTTCAGCAAGACGACTATAGCCGCCTCGTGGATATGCTCAACGATGCCGCGCGAGAATCGCTGAGTGAATCGTCCCGCGATGACGCCTGGAGGCTCTTGTGGCGCGTGTGCCTGCGCCAGCCCGGATTGATCCTGTTGGGATTGAAAGGATTGCTCACCGGCCGGGAATTGCTGGGAGCCACCGATTAAGAGCTGCTGCGGCGCCGATGCGGCATAGCCGTTCATGGTCACCGAGCGAATTTCGCAACGCTCCCCCGCGGGCAATCGCGCGCGCACTACTGCCTGGATTCTGCTGATTTTTCTGCTGGTTGTGATCGCAGCCATTGTTGCGTTTCGAGGTGTGGGGCGATGGCTGATCCGCGAAGACCCGCTGGCCAAATCAGACGCGATTGTGGTGCTCAGCGGCAGCATGCCCGCGCGGGCGGAAGAGGCCGGGCGCGTTTTTCAGATGGGCTACGCGCCGGAAGTGTGGGTCAGCCGTCCGGATAGCCCGGCGGGCGAGCTGGAAAATCTCGGCATTCCTTTTACGGGCGAGGAATCCTACAACCGGGATGTGCTGATTCATGAAGGCGTGCCATCGGCGGCCGTTCGAATTTTTCCGCAGCCGATTGCGAACACCCAAGACGAAGTGGAAGAAATTCTGCAGCAGATGCGCGCGCAAAACAAAAAGCGAGTGATTATCGTTACGTCTCCGGAGCATACGCGGCGTGTGCGGGCGCTGTGGCAGAGGCTCTCCGATGGCAGTTTACAAATGGGTGTGCATGCCGCTTACCAGGATCCGTTCGATGCGAGCGGTTGGTGGAAAACCACGCACGACACTTACAGTGTGGCGCGCGAGCTGATGGGCCTGGCAAACGCGTGGGCAGGCTTTCCAGTGCGGTCGCACGAAGCGAGCGTTGCCGAAAAGCCTGCCACACCGTGAACTAGAATTTTCGGACGGCGAAGCTTACAAACCTGTCGCCGCCGGCCGATCCTGTCAGGTGATTCTTACTTGTTCACAGCTACGTATTTGATGTGGCGCACTTCGGCCAGGAATGGGTCGGCCACTGCGGGAGGCCGTACTCGCCCGTCGAGGATGGAGCGGGTGGAGTCGTCCTTTCCATACAAGGCGATAGTTGAATCTTTGTCACGCTCGATGACCGATCCGCCCAGGTCGATTCCGGCAAACAGACCTTTAGCGCGAGAGTAGGTAAGGATTTCCGTGTCGGCCTTCCAGCTCGTGGCGGCAGCAGCGTTGCGTCCGACGGGCCCTGCAGCAGCTGAGACGGTACCTCCAATTTGGAATTTGTCCGACATGAGATGGCGCATACCTTCGTCATTCATGACCACCATAACCAGGTCGATCGACTCCACACCGATCTGCGCGCCCCAGCTACCGCCGCTGATCACGAAGAAAGCAGGCGCGCTCCATCTGCCATTGGGCAGCCGGCAGGTGGTCACGCCGCGTCCATGTTTGCCGGCAATGATGAAGCCGCCCTTGAGCAAATTGGGAACCACGGCGATACACTTCGCGCCTTTGAGAACTTCGTCTGGAATTCCTTTGTCCGGAGCATCCACCAGCTGATGCAACACTTTCGTGGAAGTCTCCAACCGTTCGGTCACGTCGGTCTTGGACTGATCGGCTCGAAGCAAACCCGTCGCCGTCAACAATGCAAACAAGCAAAGATAGATTTTCAGTTTCATTTATTAACCCTCTCGGCCTCTAGACTGAAGGTTTCCCGTCAGTCGGTCTATACAGGGATGGCAGCATAAAGGACGATTCTTTGGCGGGTTTCAGGCTGCGAAATTTACTGAAAAATGCACTGCCGGCGGGAGTGGCGCGCTAGCGCACCACTCTCTGGCTGAAGTACTCGAAAGTCTGCTGCAGCCCTTCGGCGAGGCCAACCTTGGGCTCCCAGTTCAGCAGGCGCTTGGCCCTGGTGATGTCCGGGCAGCGCTGCTTGGGATCGTCCTGCGGCAGCGGGTTAAAGATGATGGGCACATCCGCGCCGACCAGCGCCTTCACGCGCTCGGCGAATTCCAGAATGGTGATTTCCTGCGGATTGCCGATGTTCACCGGATCGTGCTCGCTGGACTGGAACAGCCGGTAGATGCCCTCGACGAGATCCGAGACGTAGCAGAAGCTGCGCGTCTGCTTTCCATCTCCGTAAACCGTGATCGCCTCGCCCATTAGAGCCTGGTAGAGGAAGTTCGGCAGGGCGCGGCCGTCGTTCAGGCGCATGCGCGGGCCATAGGTGTTAAAGATGCGCACGATACGGGTGTTGACGCCGTGAAAGCGGTGATAGGCCATGGTGATGGCCTCGGAAAAGCGCTTGGCTTCGTCGTATACGCCGCGCGGGCCGATGGGATTTACGTGTCCCCAGTAGCTTTCCGGTTGCGGGCTGCGGTCGGGATCGCCATAGACTTCCGAAGTCGAGGCCATCAAGAATTTCGCGCCCTTTGCCAAGGCCAGACCGAGGCAATTGTGCGTGCCGAGTGAACCGACCTTCATGGTTTGAATGGGAATTTTCAGGTAATCAGGCGGGCTCGCGGGCGAAGCGAAATTCAGCACCGCATCGACTTTGCCGGGGACGTCGATGAATCGCGTAATGTCGTGAACCTTGAACTGAAAGCGCGGATTGGGGCGGAGATGGCCGATATTCTCCTCGACGCCGGTGACCAGATTATCCAGGCAGAGGACTTCCCATCCTTCGTTAATGAAGCGATCACACAAGTGCGAGCCCAGAAAACCAGCGCCGCCCATTATGACTGCACGCAAAGGATCACCCCTCGCTGTAGTAGTTTGTTCCGGTGAACATTATTACCGAAAAGCCGGTGAATCCCCGAAAAATCAGCACGGCCGGTGCGTGGATATTCACCGCCTTTTCTGGCCGGCGAACCAAGAAGCGCAAAGACGAAATTCTGTGCAAACCAGTACGGATGGACTATTGTGACCGCTGTAGGCTAGGGACAAAATGTCTGTAGGACAGAGAAATGTTAATCGCAGCCTTCATATTCGTGCTCTCCTTCGCGGCCTTGGTCCAGTTCGTGGGACTCCAGTGGCGCGCGGGCCTGGTTCGTGTAGCCTCCACGTCGTTTGCTAGTGAAACGGGCGCGGTCGGGCAGGCTTATAACCTACTGAAAGATAAAGAGTTCGTTGATCTTACGGCCTTCAAGAAGCTTTGCCCGGACATGGTCAGCGCCGCTCCCAAGATGCGCTCGGTTCGGATGTATCATGCCGCCCTGCAACTCTTTGCGGGCCTGGGAGCCAAGGATTGGGCCAAGGGCGAGATGAAGCTCTGCGCTCGCTACGCGGTGGCCGTACTGATGCAGCAAGTGCAGCAGAACCAGGCGCTGGCCACGGAAGTAGGCTCCTTCTAAGCTTCTCCTTTTCACGCACATGGCACGCGTTACCTGATAGGCCATGGCCTGCCTCATTCCCCATGCACACACCCGGTTTTGTTGTTTAATTCCTAGTGGGTGATCCGAATGGTTAGAAGCAAAGCCTTTGTCCTTCTACTATGCAGTACCATACTTTTGTGCATCGTTTTTCAAGGATGCGCCGGGACCCCTTTTCAACAGCATTTGACGATTACAACCACGTCACTTCCTACGGCAAGCCTTAACGGCTCTTATAGCGCTACCGTGAATGCGAACGGGACTGGTCCCTTCACCTGGTCGATCTCCTCGGGAACGTTGCCCGCCGGAATGTCGTTAGGCTCGAGCACGACGAGTTCGGTCACCATTTCCGGTACGCCGACGAGCACTGGAACTTCGACGTTCACCATGAAAGTCACGGATTCGACCGGCTCCGCCGCGACGCAATCGCTGTCGATCACAGTCACCAGCCTTGCGATTACCACCACGTCGCCCCTGCCGGCAGCTACCGCCGGAACAGCCTACTCGCAGCAGTTCGCGGCCAGTGGAGGAACGCCGCCGTATCAGTGGTCCGTGGCAACGGGATCGGCTCTGCCTACGGGCCTGACGCTGAGCTCAACGGGATTGCTTTCCGGAACGCCGAGCGCTTCCGGAACATTCAGTGTGACGGTGACCGACAGCGAGTCGCCTGCGGCATCGGTGACGAACAGCTTTACCCTGACGGTTACCGGTTCCGGCAACGCTGCGCTAATCAGCGGAAACTATGCATTTCAGTTAAGCGGATTCAATGCTTCCGGAACGGTGGTCCTCGGCGGCAGCTTTCATGCGGATGGCGCGGGCAACCTGACCAGCGGCGTGGAAGATGTGAGCAGTTCCGCCGGCCACACCAACCAAACTTTCACCGGAAGCTACATCGTTGGCGCGGACAACCGCGGCACGCTGGTGTTCAGCAGCGTGTCGGGTTCACCAACGTATGCGTTCGCCATCGACGCGACCGGCTCGCACGGACGGCTGATAGAATTTGACACAAGCGGCGTGCGTGGATCGGGGCGCATCGAGAAGCAAACCGTGAGTGCCTGCGCATTCAACACCATCAGCGGAGAATATGCCGTAGGGATTACCGGGAATACGTTTGGACTTGGTGGGTTCACCGCGGGGCCGGTGGCACTGGCTGGCCGTTTCACTGCGTCGCCTCCGGGCAGTGCTTCGGGTGTGGGGAGCATCGGTAACGGCGAGTTGGACGCCAATGCGCCGGGGTTCACTTCATATGCACAGGAAACGATTTCGGGAACGTATCAGACCACGTCACAAACGGCGCGCTGTACCGCGACGATTTCTCCCGCAAGCCTTCCTAGCATGACTTTCAGCGCGTATCCGGTCTCCGCGTCGGAATACTTCCTGGTGGAAGCCGAATCCGGAACGGGTATTCCCAACGCCAATACGCCGTTTCTGACCGTTGGAACTTTGCGGCAGCAAATCGGGTATCCGTTTTCAAGTCCTGCGGGTGCGTTCACGGGCGCGAGCGTGGCGGGCCTGACGGGGCAATTTTTCTCGGGCAGCACGTATGTGCCGGATCTGGCTATCGCCTCGCTCAATGTGACTGGCGTGACCAATTTCGATTTTGTGGGCGTCGAGAATCGCGCCGGCACTGCCAGCACCTTCAGCGGCACGGCGAATTTCGTCAATGCCGACACCTTCGGACGCGTGCAGACGGATATCACTACCCCGATTGCGCCAGTTTTTTACATGATCAACCTGAACGAAGCCTTCGCCGTAGGCACGATCAACAACAATCCCTTCTTTGGAGTCTTTGAGCCGCAATCGGCCGGGCCATTCACGGCCTTGGCGATCGAAGGAACGTTCGAGTTCGGCTCTTCAGCCCCGGCGATTTCTTCGGCGGAGAATGTTTCCGGAATTTTGAATCTGAACGGAATTCAGGCAGTGACCGGAACGCAGGACCAAAGCACTTCCTCCGCGAACAATGCGGCGCAAACGCTGACCGGCATTTACACGGTCAACTCCACCACGGGATTGGGCGCGTTGTCGCTCACATCTCCTGCGACGCTCAGCGGCGCGTTCTATTCCGTAACGTCCACACAATTCGTCATGATCACCACGACGTCCGGCGATACCAATCCCGTGCTGATTTTCGGCGGGAATTGGCAATAAGCAGGGCGCAGCAGAGCGAACTGATTCGATTTTCAGGCAACTGCGCGACGGCGAAAGATCAGCGTCAGCCAAAGATCAATACGCCCAGCGCATGAGCACTGAGCCGGTGGTATAGCCCGCGCCCACGGCAATCAGCAGCACCAAATCTCCTTTTTTAAGGCGCTTCTGCTCAACCGCATCCATCAGCCCCAGCGGAATGGTGGCCGCGGTAGTGTTGCCGAAGCGGTCGATGTTGACCATGATTTTCGAATCGTCCACACCCAGCCGCTCCTGCATGGCGCGAATGATGCGCAGATTGGCCTGGTGCGGCACCACCAGTGCAAGATCCTTGCTGGTGACGCCGTTGCGTTCGAGCAACTGGCAGGCTAGTTCAGCCATGCGGCGCACCGCGTACTTGAATACCGATTGCCCTTCCTGGTGCACATAATGCATGCGCTTTTCCACGGTCTCCGCGGAGGCCGGATGCAGCGACCCGCCGGCGGGCATATACAGATTGCATCCACCTGAGCCGTCAATATCGTTGGCGAAATCCAGGATGCCCTCGGAATCGGATGCCGGCTCCAGCAGAACCGCGCCGGCGCCGTCGCCGAAAAGCACGCAGGTGGCGCGGTCCTTGTAATCGAGAATCGAAGTCATCACGTCGCTGCCGATCACCAGCACTTTCTTATGCGTACCGGCGGCCACGAATTGCGCACCGGTGGTGAGCGCGTAGACGAATCCGGAGCAAGCGCCGGAAAGATCGAAGCCCCAGGCTTTCTTTGCGCCAATGCGGTCCTGAATCAGACAGGCAGTGGAGGGGAAAAGCATGTCCGGCGTCACCGTGGCCACCACGATCATTTCGATTTCTTCCGGGGAAACGCCTTTCGCCGCCAATAATTTCTTCGCCGCTTCCGTACCCAGATGCGAGGAGGCCACGCCAGGGTCGGCGTAGTGCCGCTCGCGGATGCCGGTGCGCGTGCGGATCCATTCGTCGGTGGTATCCACGATTTTTTCGAGATCGAAGTTAGTGACCACGCGTGGCGGAAGGTAACCCGCCACTCCGGTGATCTTTGCGGCGATGCGTTTGGTCATCCATCAGCTCCAGAAGCTTTACAAACAGATACGGCGCTCGCAAAACAGACGGACGATTGTATGCAATCCCGCGCGGCCCTCGCAAGGAAACACTGCGTGGTGGACTTTATGATTTTGGCTGGGAAATTTCGTAGCGATAGGTGATTTTCGCGGTTTTGCCCAGCATCGCGGCCACCGAACAATATTTGTTCTGGCTCAACTCGATGGAATCGCGAACGGCTTTATCGTCGAGATCGCCCGCCAACCGGTAAACCATCTCGATTTGGGTCCACACCCGGGGCGTGGTTTCCGCGCGTTCTCCCGTTACGTCCACTTCAAGCGATGTAAATAGCTGTCTTTTTTTCCCGAGAATCAGCACCACGTCCACCAGACTGCAGGCGCCCAGGGCCGACAAAAGCATCTCCATGGGGCTGGGAGCGGCGTTGTGTTTGCGGTCGCCATCGAATTTCACCGTATGTCCCGAGGGAGTCGTCGACGTAAATTCCTCTCCGCCGGTCCATTTCACATTCGCAGTAGGCATACATTCCTCCGGGCGCCGAAAACCAATCCCCAATAAAATTATAGCTTGGGCTCGCGCGGCAGGAATGTGACGCAGCTTACGGCGGTGTGTGACGCTGAAGTTAGCGGCGGTCGAGCGCCGGATGGCGCACGTCGCGCCCGGCAACGAAGTAGATCACGTCCTCGGCAATGTTGGTGGCGTGGTCGCCGATACGCTCGAGATTTTTGGCCACCAGCACCAGCTCGAAGGCGGAAAAAACCACCGAGGAGTTTTCCATCATGTAGGTCAGCAGCTCGCGGAACATCTGGTCGCGCAGACGGTCCACTTGATCGTCGCGCTGCATGACGCTTTGCGCGAGTTCCTGGTCTCCGCGAACCAGGGCGTTCAGGCTGTCTCGCACCATGCCTTCGGCCAGCTCGCTCATGCGCGGCAAATCGACGTAGGGTTTCACCTGGGGATGGCGAAGCACGCGCATGGCGGACTGCGCGATGTTTACGGCCTGGTCCCCGATACGTTCCAGATCGCCATTGATGCGGGAAGAAGCCAGCAGAAAGCGAAGGTCCGCCGCCATGGGCGCTTGCAGGGCTAGCAGGCGCTGGATGCGCTCATCGATCTCGATCTGCATCTCGTTAATGGCGTCTTCCTCGCTGAGCACCGCTTCGGCGAGCTGCTCATCGGCGTCCAGCACCGCGTGTACCGCTTGGTGCACGGCGCGCTCCACCAGCCCGCCCATCCAAAGCAGGCGCTGCTTGAGTTCTTCGAGATCGCGTTCGAAATGACGTTCCATGTTTCCTCGCCGCCTCAGTGAATCGTGCTTCCCAGGGCCCCACTACACCGCGCGCAACCGCGGAGTCTCATCCGAAGCGGCCGGTGATGTAAGCTTCGGTGCGTGCATCGGTCGGTGTGGTAAACAATTTCGGAGTTTCGCTGTGCTCGATCAGCTTTCCATCCAGCATGAAGGCGGTGTAGTCGCTGGCCCGCGCCGCTTGCTGCATGTTGTGCGTGACGATGGCCATGGTGCAGCTATCTTTGAGCTGGAACATCAGCTCTTCGATCTTCGCGGTGGTCACCGGGTCGAGAGCCGAGCAGGGCTCGTCGAGCAGCAGAACTTCCGGGTCGATGGCGAGCGCGCGCGCAATGCACAAGCGCTGCTGCTGGCCTCCCGATAAGGCGAAAGCCGATTTCTGCAGATAGTCTTTTACTTCTTCCCACAGAGCGGCGCGGCGCAAGCTGTGTTCCACCAGATCGTCGAGGCGGCCCTTGTAGCCGTTGATGCGCAACCCATAGGCGACGTTATCGTAAATCGACTTGGGGAACGGGTTGGGGCGCTGAAACACCATACCCACGCGGCGGCGCAGCTTCACCACATCCATCTGCAGAACATCCTGGCCATCGAGGAGAATCTGGCCCGACACGCGGGTGTTGCGGAACATTTCGTTCATGCGGTTCAAGGTGCGAAGAAAGGTCGATTTGCCGCAGCCGGATGGGCCGATCAACGCGGTGACCTTGTTCTTGGGAATCTTGAGGCTGAGCCCGAACACCGCTTGCTTCGGCCCGTAAAAGAAATCCAGGTTGGAGATCTCGAAGCGCACGGAGGACTCCTTCGAGTATGCCCCGGAGGCGGGCTCGTTCGCGTGAACCTTCGGAGTGAGCCTCGAGGCGAGATCCTTGCTTTGCGCGGCTGATGCCATGTCAGACACTCCGGTAGGCTCCCCGGCGATTCAGTACAAGCCGGCAGCCCAAATTCGCTACTAGAACCAATCCTAACAGAACCAATCCTGCCGCCCAGGCCTGCCGGTGCCAGTCATCATAGGGGGCGATGGCGTAGGTGTAGATCATCACCGGCAAAGACGCGATAGGCTGTTGCCATCCGTTGCTCCAATAGCGATTGCTGAATGCGGTAAACAACAGCGGCGCAGTTTCGCCCGCCACGCGGGCCAGAGAAAGCAACATGCCGGTCATGATGCCTCCGCTGGCGGCCGGCACAATCACCGTGGCGATCGTTCTCCATTTGCTGGCGCCCAAAGCCATAGCGCCTTCGCGCATGCTTCCCGGTATGGCGCGCAAGAATTCTTCCGTGCTGCGGACGGTAATGGGAATCACCATGATAGCCAGAGCAACACCGCCCGCCAGCGTGGAAAAGTGCTTTACCGGCAGAACCACCAGCGCGTAGGCGAAAATGCCGATCACGATCGAAGGCACGCCGTTCAGTAGGTCGGTGGTATAGCGCATGATGAAAGAGAATGTCTTCCCGCCAAACTCGGCAAGATAGACGCCGGTCAGCAAGCCAATCGGAAGACCGATGATCGCCGCCAGGAACAGAAGTTTCAAACTGCCCACGATGGCGTTGGCCATACCGCCGCCGGTTTCACCCACCGGCTTCGGTAACTTCGTAAAGAAATCCCAGTTAAGCGATTTGCCGCCGTTGTAGATCAGGTAGCCCAGGATCAAGAACAATACGGAAACCACGGCGAAGGCGGCCACGCCGGTCAGCGTCAGCATGACGATGTTGAGCGCTTTGCGCCATCGCAGACGCATGTCTTCCATCATTTCGTTCATGCCGGGCGCCCTCCTCCGCGTTCGGTGGCCACGATCAGCAGACGGGCCAGACCGTTCAGGATGAAGGTCATCAGGAACAGGACCAAGCCGAGCTCGATCAATGCATTCAGATACAAGTTGCCGGTAGCTTCGGTGAATTCGTTGGCGATCACCGCGGCGATGGTGTAGCCGGGCGAGAAAAGAGAAGCGGCGATCTTGGGATCGTTGCCGATGACCATGGTCACGGCCATGGTTTCGCCCAGAGCGCGCGCCAGCGCGAGAAAAATCGAGCCCATAATGCCGGTGCGCGCCCAGGGGACCACCACCTGCCAGGTCGACTCCCAGCGCGTGGCGCCGAGACCCAGCGCGGCTTCGCGCTGTTCGCGCGGCACGGTCAGCAACACTTCGCGCGAAACGGAAATGATGAACGGAACCACCATGATGGCCAGCACGATTCCGGCGGTGAGAAATCCGACTCCGTAGTTAGGCCCGGAGAATAACGGCAGGAATCCCAAGGTGTGCTTCAAGAGCGGCCCGATAGTGGTGCGCATCAGCGGCACCACGATGAAAATGCCCAGCAGTCCGTAAATCACGCTGGGGACCGCAGCCAGCAAATCGATCAGGAAAGCAATGGCATCGCTCAGTCTTCGCGGCGCGAGCTCCGCCAGAAAAATGGCCGCCGCCAGACCCAGCGGCACGGCGATGGCCAGCGAAACCACGGCTGTGACCAGAGTGCCGTAAATAAAGGGCAAAGCGCCAAAATCGCCCGAGACCGGGTCCCAGACGCGCGTCCAGAAAAACATCAAGCCGAATTTCGCGCGGGACAAACTGGAATTGATCCATAGCTCGTAAACCAGCACGGAAGTGATCAGCAGAATGGTCGCCGCGAAAATCAGCGTGATGAGGTGCGCGATTTCGTCCCCGTTGCGCAGCTTGTGCACGAACGCACGCAGCCCCGCTTCTGGCGGGGCCGCGTGATCCATGGTTGTGGTGGATGTGGACATTCGACGACCTTTGGCACTGACAAGACTACTGAATCAGCGCGATTGCCTTCTGCTCTTTGGCGATCACCGGCGCGGGCAGCTTGGCGTAGGAGAGAGCCTCGTTGTAGTTCTGCCCGTCCTTCAGCATCCACGTCAGAAAATCCTTGATGGCCGCCTTCTTGGCTGCATCGGGAATTTTCGCCGGAATCAGCAGCCAGGTGAAGCTGGAAATCGGATACGACGTCGCCCCCGGAGCATTGGTGATGGAAACGCGGAAATCGTCCGGCATGTCCTTCGCCGCGCCAGCAGCAGCCGCGGTAACGCCGGCGAGGTCAGCCTTGATGAACTTGCCCGCCGCATTTTGCACTTTGCCGTAGGGAATCTTGTTTTGAACGGCGTAAATCAGTTCGATGTACCCGATCGAGCCGGGCGTCTGTTTCACCAGCCCGGTAACGCCTTCGTTGCCCTTGCCGCCGAGACCCACGGGCCAGTTCACGGAAGTGCTCGTTCCCACTTTGCTCTTCCATTCCGGGCTGACCTTGGAAAGAAAGTCGGTAAAGATGTAGGAGGTGCCGCTGCCATCGGAACGGTGCACCACGACGATGTCGTCGTTCGGAAGTTTGACGCCCGAGTTGGCCTTCGCGATTTCAGGATCGTTCCACTTGGTGATTTTTCCCAGGTAAATGCCAGCAATCGCCTTCTGTGTGAAGTTCAGATCGCCGCTGAATCCCGGGATGTTGTACGTCGGCACCACCGCGCCCAGCACGGTGGGGAAGTGCAGAATCTTCACCTTGGACTGACTGAGCTGCTCATCCGTCATAGGGCCATCGGAGGCCCCGAAATCGACCGTGCCCGACTGCAACTGGCGAATGCCGCCGCCCGAACCAATCGATTGATAGTTGATCTGCACATTGGGGTGGGCGTTGTGATAGACGTCAAACCATTTCGAGTAAATCGGGTAGGGAAACGTGGCGCCAGCCGCATTCAGGAGCACGGTGCCGTCGGCGCCAGTGGTTGCCACCAGGCCCAGCGCGAGTAACGCAATCAAAATTGTCTTCTTCATGTGTCGCGGATTCTCCTCATTATTCTTTAGAATTGTTACAACCGTGTTACATCTGCCTAAAAGAGGGCCAAAATGGGCAACGCGAACCTTGCCGCGGTGACCCCATAAGCCGAAATCGCGCAAGTTACAGGTAGCAAAAGGATTACAACTCGATTTCTGCCGTGGCGTTGAATGAGCCCCGGATAAATTTCCACCGATCCGGAGCCTGAGTGAGCAAAGTAAGCCCGCCGCTTGAACTTGCGATGAGTGCCGTGTGAAAACTCCGTGACTACGCGGTGGCCGTCGCTTTTGCTTCGCTTGCTTCAGCCTGCTGCCTGGCGCGTCCGTGGCGTACTTCCAGGCCGCGCACCCAGAACAGGATGTCCTCGGCGATATTCGTGGCGTGGTCGGCAATGCGTTCGAGGTGCCGCGAAACCAGAATGAAATGGACATTCGGTCCGGCATGATCGGGGGTGGCAGTAGTGGAGGAAAGCAAAGCCTCGAAAATACGGTCGCGATACTGATCCACCACGTCGTCGCTCTCGAGCACCTGCGCCGCTAAATCCACATTCTGGTAGATCAGCGCTCCCAGGCACTTGGACACCATGGCGCGCACCGCGGTGGTCATGGGCTCGAGTTCCGGAGGATTTTCCGCGATTTTCAGGTTGACCAGTGAAATCGCGCGCTCGCTCAGATTCACGGCAAGGTCGCCCATGCGCTCCAGATCGTTGTTGATTTTCAGTGTGGCCACCACCATGCGCACGTCCGCATCGCTCAAGTTGCCCTGGCGCAGCAGGCGAATGGCGTGCTCGTCGATGAGAATTTCCATTTCGTTGATGCGCGGTTCATTGAGAAACACTTCCGCCGCCACACGCTCGTTTCGCTCCAGCACCGCGCACAAGGCCCGGTTGATGGAAGCTTCCACGGTACGCGCCTGTGACACCAGATAGTTCACCAGCACATTTTGCAGAATGCCTTCCGAATTAGCCTTTACTGGCATAAATTCCTCCCCGAATCCCTGATCTCCGCTTTTTACACGGTGGCGCTTTGGGGTTGCAAGGAGTTGAATCCCTCGTGAATTTTCCGAAACAGGCGGCGCGCGTCAGGCGGCCAGAGGAATGGAGAAAGCGAACTTCGAGCCGGCGCCCACTTCGCTTTCAACCCAAAGATCGCCGCCGTGAACTTCCACGATGTGCTTGGCGATCGACAATCCCAGGCCGGTGCCGCCCGCTTCGCGCGAGCGCGCCGCATCCACACGGTAGAAACGTTCGAAAATGCGCTCCTGGTCGGAAAGCGGGATGCCGATGCCGGTATCGGTGACGGCAATGATCGCTGCGCCGTTCTTGCGTTCCGCGCTGATGAGAATTCTGCCGCCGGGCGGCGTGTACTGGATGGCGTTGTCGACCAGATTCTGCAGCACGTCGCGCAACAAAGCGGCGTCGCCGCGCACGCGCGGAAGATCGGCGGCCAATTCGACGGTAATTGCGATCTGCTTTTGATTGGCCTTGAGCAGCGCCGTTTCCATGCAGGAGTCCACCACTTCGGCAACAGCCACCGGCAACAGTTGCACTTCGAGCTTGCCGGCCTCGATGCGCGCAAGCTTCAGCAGGTCGTCGGTCAGGCGCGCCAGCCGCGTGGCGTGGTCGCGGATAATTCGCAGGAAGCGGCGATTGTTCTTGGGATCGTCGATCGCCCCGGAGAGCAGCGTTTCGGCGAAGCCCTGAATGGCGGTGAGCGGCGTCTTGAATTCGTGCGAGACGTTGGCCACGAAATCCTGGCGCACGCGTTCGAGCCGGCGAAGTTCGGTCACGTCATGCAGCACCACTACCGCGCCCGACGGTTTTTCGGAAGTTTTCGCAGCGCGCATTGCACTGACCGCGCCGGATGGTTCGCTATCGAGCGCTTTCACCGGCGCCGCGGTGGCGGAAAAGCTTCGGATCTGCACCGTTCCCATCACAATATCCGCCTGCAGTCCTTCTTCGCCTTTCAGCGCGCGGCGAATCAGCCCTAGCAATTCGGAATTCCGCAGCACTTCGATCAGCGGCCGGCCTTCGCTGGTTTTGGAATTGAGGCTGAGAATTTGCGAAAAGGCCCGGTTGGAAAACACCAACCGCTCGTTGGCATCAATCACCGCTACGCCTTCCACCATGCTGCGCAGAATGGCGCTCGATCGGTTTCGCTCGCCGCTCAGCGAGTGGATGGTGCGGTCCATGGAGGCCGCGGCCTGATTCAGCGCGGCGGTTAATTCCGCGAGTTCATCGCGGGCGTGTTCGGCGGGCAAAGGACGGAAATCTCCCTTGGCCAGCCGCAGCGAAAATTGAGTGAGCCGGTCCACCCTGGTTGCGAACGAACGGAAGAATACAAACAGCGCCAATGCGCCCAGTAGAACGATCAACAGCGACGCAAACAGCAATCTCAGCCGCAGCGCGGAAAGCGACGCGTCCATCGGCGCAAGCGGCAGCGCCAGGCGAATTACTTCCGGCGAGCCACCAGCAGGCTGAACGCGCACCGCCGTGTACATCATTTCCTGGTTCAGCGTTGCGCTGTGCCGGATCGAGTGGCCCTCGCCCGAAGCTATCGCCTGCAGAAATTCGGGACGGTCGGAATGATTTTCCATACCCTCAGGATCGCGCGCGGATTCAGAGAGCACGCGGCCGGTTGCGTCGATGATACTCACGCGCGCGCCGCCCTGTGCCATCCACTGCGTCCAGGCGCGCAGCTCATCGGCGTTGGCCAGGTTGGGTGGGTTCGCGGCCGCCAGGCGGGAAAGCGAGGACAACTGCATCGCGGCCGAGTCGATGTAATTCTGGCGAAGCGCTTGCGCGGAATAAAAATCAATGGCGAGAACTGCGGCGAGGATGAGGGCCAGGCAGGTGAGCCCGAGATTCCAGAAAAGCCTAGCTCGCACGTGTCTCGAACAGGTAGCCCGCTCCGCGAATGGTCTTCATGTAAGAGGGATGCTGCGGATCGTTTTCAATTTTTTCCCGCAACCGCCGCACATACACGTCCACGCTGCGCGGCGTCACAAACCGCTCCGTGCCCCACACGCCGTCCAGCAGTTGATCGCGCGTGAACACGCGATTCGGCCGCGTGGCCAGAAAATAGAGCAGCCGGAATTCGAGTGTGCTCATGGCCACCGCCTTCCCGGCGCGCGTCACACGATACGCGGCAGGATCGATCCGCAGCGGGCCAATTTCCAGCGGCTTATCCGAAGTGGTTCCGGGATCGGCGCGCCGCAAGAGCGCTTTCACGCGCGCGACCAACTCCCGCGGGCTGAACGGTTTGGTGACGTAGTCGTCCGCGCCGAGTTCCAGACCCACCACTCGATCCGCTTCCTCACCTTTCGCCGTGAGGATCAAGATCGGCAAGCGGTTCAGGCTTACGTCGCGGCGAATGTCCTTGCAGATATCCAGACCGGAAAGCTTCGGCAGCATCAAGTCCAGCACCAGCAGGTCTGGTGGCGTTTTACGGATCTGCGCCAGGCCGCTCGCGCCATCGGCACAGGCTGTAACCTGGTAACCGTCCTTTTCGAGATTATATTTCACCAACTCGACGATATCTTTATCGTCTTCCACTACAAGAATACGTCTCATAGCCTCTCTTTTGGGGGACTCGCCCACACCATACGGGATTAGAGATTTGGAAGCAAGGTGAGGATGTTTAACGCTCTGTGAAGCCGAAACAGAGCTGTAACGTTCCAGATCGGTCCGCCGATGTCCCGGGTGAAACGCCACAGGTTGGAAGCCACGCTTTCAGATTTTCCTCATGGCACTAAGCCATTTCTATCCAGCCGATTACGAATAACCGGAATTTTCCCTTTGGCCCGCCTTCTGCTTGGTTGCTCTCGGTGCGGTATCTATCAATCGGGGTGACCAGCTGTGCCGATAAGTCGGGCAGGAGGGCGTCGTATGATCGCGGGAACAAGCCGGCAATTAGATCCGGGGCTGCGGAGTCATGAGTCCCGGGATTTCGAAGCAGGGCTGCGCCGAAAAATCGTGGGGCAGGACGAAGCGGTGCAGGCGGTGGTCGATCTGTACCAGGTGTTTCGCGCTGGCCTGAATTCACCGGGGCGGCCTGTGGGCAATTTGCTGTTCCTGGGGCCGACCGGCGCGGGCAAGACGCGCGTGGTCGAGGCCACGGCCGAAGTGTTGTTTGGCGACCCGCGCGCGCTGATCAAAGTCGACTGCGCGGAATTCCAGCATTCGCACGAAATCGCCAAGCTCATCGGCTCTCCTCCGGGGTATCTGGGGCACCGCGAGACGCATCCGCTGATCACGCAGGAGGCCCTCGCGCAATATCACACCGACAAGCTGAAGATCAGCTTTCTGCTGTTCGACGAGATCGAAAAAGCGTCCGACTCGCTGTGGCAACTGCTGCTGGGAATATTGGACAAAGCCACGCTCACGCTGGGCGACAACCGCCGGGTTGATTTGTCCCAGACCATGATCTTCATGACCTCCAATCTCGGCGGCGGCGAAATCACCGAGCTCATGACCGGCGGTATGGGCTTTGCGCCTACGATAGCCCCCGAATCGCGTCCGCGCCTGGACGAGAAAGTGGAGAAATCCGCCACCGAAGCGGCCAAGCGCAAATTCGCGCCGGAATTCATGAACCGCATCGATAAGACCATCGTTTTCCATCCGCTGCGCAGCGAGCAGCTCGAGGAAATTCTGGAAATCGAGCTGGCCATGGTGCAGCAGCGCGTGCTCGATACCGCCCATGGCCGCTTTCTATTCCGCGTGACCCGCCCGGGAAAAGACTTTCTTCTGCGCGAGGGAACCGATTTGAAATACGGCGCGCGGCACCTGAAGCGCGCCATTGAGAAAAATCTCGTCTACCCCATGGCAAGTTTGCTGGCCACCGATCAGGTGCGCCTCGGCGACGTGATCGCCATCGGCTGGAATAACGAGCATGGGCTCACCTTTATGAAGGAGACAGAAAGCGCGCGGGTGCCGGTGGAATCGCAGCCCGCGGAGGCCGCCGCGATTGCCGTCGGCGCGGAACCCGATGAACGCGCCATTCCGCTGGTGCGCACGTTTGTTGCCGCCGAGCGCCAGCCGCCGCGTTCGCAGCGGTGATTCGCCGCAGGTTGACCGGGGCCATTGCTCAACACCGATTCCCGAATGAACGACAAACACAAGTCGACGCGGCCGTGTGGCAATTTGCCGGCGGTTATTTACCTGATTGTCTTTCTGCTGTTTTCGGGGCTTTGCTCACAGCCCATTCGCGCGCAGCAGCCGGACGATCTGACGGCCAGGAGTATCGAAGACCTGATGAATATTCAGGTTACCTCGGTCTCGAAAAAGGAGGAGAAACTCGCGCGCAGCGCGGCGGCCGTATATGTGATCACGCAAACCGATATTCGAAATTCCGGCGCCACCAACATTCCCGATCTGCTGCGCATGGTACCGGGCATCTATGTGGCGCAAATCAACGCCAACACCTGGGCGATTACCGCCCGAGGTTTCAACGATCGCTTCAGCAACGAGCTTTTGGTTCTGCTCGATGGCAGAAGCGTTTATTCGCCCGCTACTGGCGGCGTGTTCTGGGATGTGCTCGATATCCCGCTGGAAGATATTCAGCGCATTGAAGTGATCCGCGGGCCGGGCGGATCGATTTGGGGAGCCAATGCAGTCAACGGCGTGGTCAATATTATCTCGAAGAACGCAACAGAAACGCATGATGCGATGGTGGTGGCGGGCAGCAGCACCGTGGAACCGGCCTTCAGCACGGTGCAGTACGGTGGTGCTGCTGGCGATGCAACCGATTATCGCGTGTTCGCGAAATACTCCAACTTCAACCGGTCGCCCAACTTGCCCGGCGAAAATGCAGCCGACGACTGGCACTTGCTTCGTGGCGGGTTCCGCGTCGATCGCAAATTTTCAACGGCCGATACTCTCACCGCCGAAGGCGATGTGTACACCGGCGAAGAAGGCGTGAACACGGGTTTTGGCGCTTCAATTTTCGCCCCAGGAGTTTCCAATGCTTACAGCGTCCCGCTCTCCGGCGGCTTTGTGCAAGCGAACTGGAAGCACGCGCCTTCCCAGCGCTGGGACACTTCGTTGCAAGTTTCTTATGACACCTACGAACGCAACGATGCGCTCCACGAAGAGCGGCAAACGTTCGACGTTCAATTCCAGCATCATTTTTTGATCGGGAACAGACAGGATTTCATCTGGGGACTCGAGGATCGTTACTCCCTTTCCTCAACAAATGGAAACTTTTTTGTGTCGCTCGTGCCGCCAAGCGTCAATTCGAATTTATTCAGTGCCTTTGCTGAGGATGAAATCGCTCTGTTACCGGATCGTCTGTATCTCACCCTGGGCAGCAGGATTGAGCACAACAACTATACTGGCCTGAATGCCATGCCAACGGCCCGGGTGGCCTGGACGCCGGGCAGGCGCCAGACGCTGTGGGCGGCTTTTTCCCGCTCGCCGCGAACGCCCGCGGACCTGGACATTGCCATCCGCGCTAACTTCCTGACCATTCCGAATCCCTCCGGGCCACCTACCGTGCTGGCAATTTTGGGCAACAGGAATTTCGGAGACGAGGATCTCAACGCCTACGAATTCGGATATCGCCGTGAAATTACCAATCACTTCTCTTTGGATGCGGCGCTTTATTACAACGACTATTCCAACCAGCAAACCGATGAGCCTCTGGCTCCCTTCCTGGAATCCACGCCCGCTCCGGCGCACCTGGTCGTGCCGGTCACGTACGGCAATTTGATGTATGGCGAAGCGCATGGCGTCGAGCTGGCGGCGCATTGGAAAGCCACCGACCGCTGGACCTTGAGTCCCGGTTACGCCTTCGAGCGAATTCACATGCACTTGAACCCGCTCAGCCAGGACACTTCTTCAGTGCCCGGGGCAAAAGGAAGCACGCCGGTTCACTCCGCTCAGCTTCGCTCCCAATTCACGGTGACCCGCTCGCTCATGTGGAACACTTCGGCATACTTTTCCGGCCGCCTGGCTGATCCGGTAGAGGCTTCCTACACGCGCCTGGACACAGGGCTCTCCTGGCAATTTGCCGAGCGGAGTTCGTTTGGCGTTTTCGGCCAGAACTTGCTGCGGGATCACCACGCCGAGTTTGTCGATTCCAACTCGAGCGCACAAACCATGCTCTTGAAGCGCAGCGTCTATGCGCAGTTCACGGTGAGATTCTGATGCGACGGGCAGGGCCGGAAATCTCATGATGGCGTTTTTGAAACCGAGTGGTCCGGCCAAACGGTCGCGCCGCTGTCCGGCGAACACTCGCTCGCGCCTGGCGGCAGCGGCGGTCGTTATACTGTTGCTTTTTTCCTTTTCTGCGCGAACCTTCGCGCAGAACGATTCCCCCAGTGAATATCAGGTCAAAGCGGCTTTCCTTTTGAACTTCGCGAAGTTCGTCGACTGGCCCTCCGGAACTTACCCGAGCGCGCAGTCTCCTTTCGCGATCTGCGTTCTGGGAGACGATCCGTTTGGACCTGTGCTGGAAAACACGCTGGCGGGAAAATCCCTGGGCACCCATCCGGTGGTGCTGCGCCGCACAAAAGAGCTGGCGGAGGCGCGGCGCTGCCAGGTGGTTTTTGTCAGTTCCTCGGAGAGCCATCGCTACGCGGAAGTGGTGGAAGGCGTGCGCGGCGCGCGCGTTTTGCTGGTGGGAGAAACCGACGGATTTGCTTCCGCTGGCGGCGCCATCGAGTTCACGCTCGAAGGAAATCACGTGCGCTTCGGCATCAATCCGGAAGCGGCGCAACGCGCGGGCCTGACGCTCAGTTCGAAGCTTCTGATGCTGGCGCGCATCGTCCACGACGGCGGCAGTGCGGGGAAGAGCTGACATGCGCGCGCACCACGATTTCCCCATCCGGCTGAAGCTGAACGGCATCGTGCTGGTCACTTGCGCCGTGGCCATTCTGCTGGCTTGTGGCGTGTTCGCGGCCTACGACCTGATCACCTTCCGCAGCGCCATGTCCGCCGACCTGGCCACGCTCGCGGACATCACCGGATCGAACCTGACCGCGGCGCTTACCTTCGTCGACTCGAAATCGGCCGGCGAGACGCTGGCGTCTTTGGCGGCGCAGCGTCACATCGTGGAGGCCTGCGTTTATACCGCCGACGGCAAAATTCTCGCGCGCTACATGCGCGAGCCTGGCGCCCATCGCTCTGCAGCGCCCGCGCTGCGTCCCGATGGAATCGAGACCACCCAGGATGCCATGATCCTTTTTCAACAGATCCGCCTCCGTAATCAAACCATCGGCGCCATTTATTTGAATTCGGACCTCGATGAAATTCACGAGCGCACTCGCCGGTTCGAGCTGATTTCCTCGGTCGCCGTGCTCATCTCGTTCATCAGCGCGTACCTGCTAGCCTCCCGCCTGCAACGCATCATTTCCGAACCGATTCTCGAACTAGCCACCGCCGCCTCGGAAGTTTCCGCCGGTAGAGATTACTCGCTGCGCGTCACCAAGAAATTTCACGATGAAATCGGGCTGCTGTTCGATCGCTTCAACGAGATGCTCGGCCAGATTCAGCAGCGCGATGCCGAACTCCGGCTGGCTCACGATCGCCTTGAAGCGCGCGTCGAAGAGCGGACCATCGAACTCAAGAAGGAGATTCTGGAGCGTACTCGCGCGGAGCAGGCGCTGCTTCTCGCCAAGGAAGCGGCGGAGCAGGCCAGCGAGGCCAAAAGCGAATTCCTGGCCAACATGAGCCACGAAATCCGCACGCCCATGAACGGCATCATCGGCATGACCGAGCTGACGCTCGATACCGATCTTACCTCCGAGCAGCGCGAGTTTCTCGACATGGTGAAGGCTTCCGCCGACTCGCTGCTGGGCCTGCTCAACGACATTCTGGATTTCTCCAAGATCGAAGCAGGCAAGCTCGATTTCGAGCTCATGGAGTTCTCGCTGCGCAAGAGCCTCGGCGATGCGCTGAAAGCACTGGCTCTGCCGGCGCACAGGAAAGGTCTGGAGCTGGCTTGGCGCGTGGAAAGCGACGTTCCCGACCATCTGCAGGGGGATGCGGGCCGCTTGCGCCAGGTGCTCTTGAATCTCGCTGGCAACGCCGTGAAATTCACCGAGCACGGCGAAGTGGTCATCAATGTCGAAAAAGATTCGCAGGATGGTGAGGAGGTCGTCCTGCACTTCCGCGTAAAGGATACCGGCATCGGCATTCCCAAGGAAAAGCAGGCCATGATTTTCGAGGTGTTCACGCAGGCAGATGGTTCAACCACCCGAAAATTTGGTGGCACCGGACTCGGCCTGGCCATTTCGCAACGGCTTATCAAGTTGATGGGCGGAAATATCTGGGTGGAAAGTGAGCCGGGCATGGGCAGCACGTTCCATTTCACCGCGCGTCTGGGAACCGTGGCGGGCCAGCAGGAAGACTCTCCGTCGCTGGATCTTTCCCGCTTGCAGCGCGTTTCCGTGCTGGTGGTGGACGACAACCGCACCAACCGCATCATTTTGGCCGAGATGCTCGCGGGCTGGTCGCTGCATTCCGAAACGGCCGATTCCGCCGAGGCCGGGCTGGCGGCGCTCACGCGTGCCGCTGCCAAGGGCGAGCCTTTCACCCTGATCATCACCGATCTTCAAATGCCGCACATGGACGGCTTCGATTTCGTGCAGCATCTCCGCACTTTGCCCGGCTGCCGCGATATCCCCATCCTGATGTTGAGCTCCAGCGCACAGCGCGGCGAATTGGCGCTGAGCAAACAGCTCGGCGTCGGCGCCTATCTGATCAAACCGGTGCAATCTTCGGAGCTGTTTGACGCCATCGCCAGCCTGGTCTGTACTCCAGCAACCGCTACCGCGGGTAGCGCACCTCTTCCCGAAGCGAAAGGAAAAGCAATGAAAGTTCTTCTAGCGGAGGACAACGCCATCAATCGGAAGCTGGCCACACGCCTGCTTGAAAAGCACGGTTACACCGTGATCGAAACCGAGAACGGCCGCGCCGCTCTGGACGCATTGGAACACGAGCGCGTCGACCTGGTGTTAATGGACGTGCAGATGCCGGTGATGGACGGCTTCGAAGCCATTCGCATCATCCGCACCTCCGAGCAGGGCACTGGCGGGCATCTGCCCATCATCGCTCTCACGGCCCACGCCATGAAGGGCGACCGCGAGCGCTGTCTTGCCGCGGGCGCCGACGATTACCTCACCAAGCCCATTCGTACCGCCGCTCTGCTCGACACCTTGGAGCGCTTGTCGCATCCGCCCGCAGCGAGTTCCCCCGACCGCTGCCTCCTGGATCTGCCCGTGCCTTCCACCTGGGATATTGAGGCCGCATTGTCGCGCATGGAAGGCGACCGTGACCTTCTCGAAGAGATCGTTCACCTGTTCGCCCAGGAATGCCCGCGGACTCTAGCAGAGATGAAGGATGCGCTCGAAGCCGAGGATGCCGCCTTACTGGAACGTCTCGCGCACACCTTGAAAGGATCGTCGGCGAACATTTCCGCCACCGGAGTTTGCCAGGCGGCGCTTGCTTTGGAGATGCAGGCGCGCAGCGGCGACCTGTCCAAGGCTCGCGACGCGCTGGAGATTCTCGACGAGGAGTTGCAGCGTTTGCTGCCCGAGCTCGAAACCTGGTCCGCGAAACTTCCGCACCAAGCCATGCACGAGGTCGGGCACGAGATCTAGCACGAGATATAAATGATCGACCCGTTCACACAAGCGAAGTTCGACTCGATGATCTCCGGCGAGCCCATGGCGGTTCCCGGACCCACCATTGCGCCCCCGCCCGAGCCGCGCATCTTGATCGCCGAAGACGATCCTGTTTCTCTGCGCGTTCTCCAGGCGTTTCTCTCGAAGTGGAAATATCAGGTAGTGGTGGCCACCGATGGTCTGGAGGCGCTGCGCATTCTGGAATCGGAAGACGCTCCCTCGCTGGCCATTCTGGACTGGATGATGCCCGGCATGGAGGGTCCGGAAATCTGCCGCCATGTGCGCCAGCTCGTGAATCGGCCTTACGTTTACATTCTGCTGCTCACCGCGCGCAGCCTGAAAGGCGATCTCTTGCGCGGCCTCGCTTTTGGCGCGGACGATTACCTCACCAAGCCTTTTGACGCCATGGAGCTGCGCGCGCGCCTGCACGTCGGGCTGCGCATTCTCGATCTGCAGCACAACCTCATCGCCGCGCGCGAAGAGCTCCGCTTCAAGGCCACTTACGACACGCTCACCGAACTTTGCAACCGCGGCGTGATCCTCGAAGCGCTCAGCCGCGAATACGCCCGCCGCGCCCGCGAGGGCGGCTCTTTCGGATTGATTCTCGCCGATCTCGATCACTTCAAATCGGTCAACGACACCTATGGCCACCTGGCCGGCGACCAGGTGCTCCGGGACATCTCGCGCCGCATGCGCGCCTGCGTGCGCACCTACGATATCGTCGGCCGCTATGGCGGAGAGGAATTTCTGATCGTGGTGCCCGCTTCCGATCGCGCCAGCACCATCTCGCTGGCCGAAAGAATTCGCGCCGCCACCGCCGCCGAGCCGGTCGATTTCGACCAGCGCCTCATTTCCACCAGCATCAGCATGGGTGTTGCTGCGTGCGATGGCGAAAAGTCCGGCGATGTGAACACGCTCCTGCGCTGCGCTGATGAAGCCCTGTATCGCGCAAAGCGCCTCGGGCGCAATCGCGTCGAATTTGCGTCGCCTCAAGAACTCTCGTTGCCCGCCGCTTTGCCCGATCCCGCTGCCCTCGAAACAAAGTAGTCTCCGTCCATCCCTGGAGCCGGAACGGCCTATTTTCGGCAAGCTTCGCTACATGAGTTCGGAAAACACCGCGCGGAAAGTTTTCGTCGGCAATTACCTGCGGAAATGTACTGAGGAGAAATGAGCTGGGAAAGAACTATACCCGCGCCGCTTCTTCCTGCTCGAAGGCGTGATAGGAGGAGCGCACCAGCGGGCCCGCTTCCACGTGCTTGAATCCCATGGTTTCGCCCGCGCTCTTGTACTCCGCGAATTCGTCCGGATGCACGTAGCGTTCGATGGGCAAATGCTCGGGTGTCGGCTGCAGATATTGGCCGAGCGTGAGAATGTGCGTCCCTTGTGCGGCGATCTCTTCCATCGCCTGCAGCACTTCGTCGCGCGTTTCGCCCAGTCCCAGCATCATGCCCGTTTTCGTGGCAATCCCCGGAGCCATTTCGCCCGCGCGCTTCAGCAGTTCGAGCGAGCGCTCGTACACCGCGCCTTTGCGCACGCGCCGGTAGAGCCGCGGCACGGTCTCCATGTTGTGGTTCAGCACGTCCGGCTGCGCAGCCATCACCGTTCCGAGCGCGTTCCAGTCGCCGCGAAAATCGGGAATCAGCACTTCCACCCGGCAGCCCGGCACGCGCTCGCGAATCTCGTCGATCGTCCGCGCGAAAATTCCCGCTCCGCCGTCGGGCTGGTCGTCGCGATTCACCGAAGTCACCACCGCGTAGCGCAGTCCCATCCGTTCCACGGCTTCCGCCACGCGCTCCGGCTCATCCTGCTCCGGCGGACCCAGCGGTCTTCCGCTTGGCACCGCGCAGAATCCGCACGCGCGCGTGCAGATGTTGCCCAGAATCATGAACGTTGCCGTGCGGTGCTCCCAGCATTCGCCCATGTTCGGGCAGCGCGCGCTCTCGCACACCGTGTGCAGATCGAGCGTGCGCATGATGCGCTTCAGTTCCTGGTAATTCGAGCCGCCAAAGAACCGCACGCGCAGCCACGATGGTCTCGGATGACTGGACGGATGGGCGCTGGGCGGCGGCGCGGCGTTATCGCCTGGCAATATATTGAAAGGAGAAGCCATTTGGTACGGTCCTTCGACATTTTACGTGCTTATTCCCCCCGGCACAATTCCCGTCGCACCACCCTAAAGCAAACGCGCCCCTAGCCGATAATACGAAGCAGAACCAGTACGCGTCGCCGAAGCGAAGGCGCGCCGGAATGCCGATCCGTTTCAGATCGGCACAACTCTCTCCGGTCGCTGATCTTTAAGCGCTTAGTAGGAGACGCACCATGGCAACCCTTACTTTTCAACTGGCAACCGTCCAAAGCAATCTAACCCCGACACCCTTCACAACACCCGATGCCAAGGCCACGAACACGCCGGTGAACCCCAATCAGGCACAAGGAGCGCTTGTTGCCCTGGACACGGTGACTTTAGCGGCTCAGACCGCTCAAGGTCAGGGCGCCGCCAAGAATCAGCAGGATGGGCAGCAGAATGGCCAGCAGGATGGTCACTTCCAAAGCAGCCCAGCATTTGCGGCAGCGGCAGCTCTTTTCGCGGGTGCCATATCCACAATTTCCCAGAATGGGAACAGTGCCACGGCCACGCAAGCCGCCTCTGGCTCCGGCAATTCGGCGAATGGGAAGTCGACGCTCGCTACCGTCGCTAATACCACCCAGCAGCAGGCAACCGACACCACGGCATCGCAGCCCGATCTTGCCCAGACCCAAAAACAGCAATTGCAGCAACTGGACCAGACGCTTCGCCAGCTCGGCATCGATCCGCAGAGCATCAGCGTTTTCAATCAATTGGCGATGCTTTTTTACTCGAATAATCCTTCGGATTTGCAGCAGTTCGTCCGTCAAGTGCAACTGGCGGCCCAGAAAGTCCTACAGCAGGGCACCGCTACATCCGCCGCGGAGAGCCAGACCTCCGTCGCAGGCCTGAATGCTTCCGGCGATACCGCTGCTTCTTCGTCGGCGGAGCCGCTAACAGCGCAGCCCAAGCCGCTGACGGCACCCCGCAACCCGATGCGGATTCAGGCAATCCAGTCAAACGCCGCGGCACAGCAATTTCAGGAGCTTCAATTCGCCGTCGCTGCGGTCGGCGGACAAGTCCAGTTGCCGACCCCGACTTCGGCGCCCAGTCCGCCAGAGAAATCGCCGGATAAATCACTCGACGTGACGCTCTAGCGCAGCTCGACAAAGCGGCCCGGCAAAGCAGCCCCGGCAAAACGGCTTTGATGGCGTATTCACCACAGTTCCAGCCTCGATATTGTTGTGTGTTTACCACAGCAAGAAACCGCATCATCCGTAACGAACTGAAAACAATCAACAAAACAAGCAGTAGTCAGGCCAGGCGCATGCATACTATTCTTGTGAAGACTGATGCCATTCCAAACTACCGTAGCCTCATCCGTTGAAATTGATGGTGTAGGACTTCACACCGCCGTGCGTTCCCGGTTGCGCCTGCTGCCCGCGCCCGCGGACACCGGGATCGTCTTCCGCCGCACCGATCTCGACAATTTCGAGATCGAAGCGCACGTCCGCAACGTTGCGCGCGTCAGCTACGCCACCAGCCTGATGAAGCATAGCGTGCTCATCTCCACCACCGAGCACCTGCTGGCCGCGCTCTATTCCTGCGAAATCGACAATGTTTATGTGGAGCTCGACGCACTGGAGCTGCCCATTCTCGACGGTTCATCCAAGCCCTTTATCGACATGCTCGAAAGAGCCGGAACGCGCCGCCTCCGCCGGCATCGCCGCTATCTTCGCGTTGTCAAGCCGCTCGAGTTCACCGATGGCGACCGCCGCATCGGCATCTATCCGGCCAGCGAGTTTCGCGTGCACTGCTTCGCCGATTACGGCCATCCGGCCATCGGCCCGCAGGAAATCGAGATGACCGTCAACCGCCAGACGTTCACCTCCGATCTGGCCGCCGCGCGCACTTTCGGCTTCGTGAAGGATTTCGCGCAGTTGCAGGAAATGGGCCTGATTCGCGGAGGCTCGTTGGCCAATGCTCTTGTGCTCGACGACACTTCTTTGTTGAACCCTCCGTTGCGCTTTCCCGACGAATATGGACGCCACAAGGCGCTCGACCTCATCGGCGATCTCGCGCTTGTCGGCCGTCCGCTGCAGGCGCGCATCGTAGCCCACAAAGCGGGACATTCCTTGCATACCCAGCTCGTCACGCGTTTGCTGGAAGACCGCTCGCTGTGGACCGAAACGCTCGAACCGCCTGCCCCATCCGCCGTTCCGTCCAGGGCTGTGGCCATCTCCGCCTAGCCTATTTCCTAGGCACTAATACCCTTACGGCACGTTGCTCGAAAGAGTTCTGCCCCTTCCAATTGCTAAAGCGGATGGGGAAGGCGACAATATCTTCCGCATGGCCGCTGCTTCCGACACAGTTTTCATCATCCTCGCTGCGGGCAAAGGCACCCGCATGCGCTCCGAACTTGCTAAGGTGCTGCATCGCGCGGGCGGACGCTCTTTACTCGAGCACGTCATCCGCGCCTGCCAGCCGCTGAAACCGGCTCAACTCCTCGCCGTCGTGGGCCATCAGGCCGAAGCGGTGGGGCAGGTCGCCGAATCGCTGGGTGCGCAGACCGTTTTGCAGCAGCCTCAGCGTGGCACCGGCCACGCCATGCAGGTCGCGCGCCGCGCCATTAAAAGCCGCGCCAAGCTTGCCGTGGTTCTTCCGGGCGACGCGCCGCTTCTGCGCACTGAAACTCTCGCCGCGCTCATCGACACGCACCGCCGCGGAGAAGCCGCCGCCACTATCCTCACCGCCGAAATTGAAGATCCCAGCGGCTATGGCCGCATCGTTCGCGACGAGCAGGGCCGCGTGGTGGCCATCGTCGAGGACAAAAGCGCCACCCCCGAGCAGCGCGCCATTCGCGAAGTCAATTCCAGCATCTACTGCTTTACCTTGGCCAAACTCTGGCCGGTGCTCACTGCGTTGCGCCCGGAAAACGCGCATCGCGAGCTCTATCTCACGGACGCCATCGCGCTGCTCAAAGACCGCAATGAGCGCGTGCTGGCGCAAATCGCTCCGGACCCGCGCGAAATTCTCGGATGCAACACCCGCGTCCATTTAGCCGACGCCGACCGCATTTTCCGCGCCCGCAAAGCGGCGCAGATCATGGAAGACGGCGCCACTATTTATCTTCCCGAAACCGTTCTCATCGATCCTGACGTCGTCGCTGGAAACGACACCGTGATCGAGCCCGGCGTGCAGCTCCTTGGCAATACGCGCATCGGCGCACGCTGCACCATTCGCACTGGCAGCATTTTGCAGGACACCCGCATCGATGACGGCGCCGTGATCGCTGCTTACTCCGTTCTCGATTCCGCGCACGTCGGTCCGAAGGCGGCCATTGGCCCCTTTTCACGCCTGCGTCCCGGCACCGACATTCGCGCTGGCGCGCATGTCGGCAGCTTCGTGGAATTAAAGAAGACGGTCCTTGGCGAGGGCGCCAAAGCGCCGCACCTCAGCTATCTGGGTGACGCGACCATTGGGCGCGACACCAACGTTGGCGCAGGCACCATCACCTGCAATTACGACGGAGTGGCCAAGCATCCCACCACCATCGGCAGTGGCGTTTTCATCGGCAGCGATACGGCGCTGGTTGCGCCGGTGCGCATTGGCGACGGCGCGTATGTCGCCGCCGGTTCTGTGATCACCGAAAATGTTCCCGCCAACGCGCTCGGCATCGGCCGCGGCCGCCAGGTCAACAAACCGGGCTGGGCCGCCGCCCGCCGCAAAGCCACGACCCGCCAAGGGTCGTCGTCCCGACCGATGCATCGCTCTGCGAAGTCCAAGTCCGCCTCTCGCTCACGCAAGCCGCCTCGCAAATCAAAGCCAAAGAAATCCCGCCGCTCAAAGCGCCACCGCTGAGAATTTCGTCGCCGTTTTTCTTTCACGTTGTCATCCCGAACCCGATCGGTTCTCAGGAGGGGAGGGATCTGCTTTTTCTTTTTTTTGCGCCGTCATCCTGAGCGCAGCGAAGCATGCCTCTTCGTTTTATCCACACGCGGAAAGCCCGATGTTTCTCCCCTCCGTGGTAAAATAGCTTCGCAACCATGAAATTCGGCGTAGTTCAATTTCCCGGTTCCAATTGCGATGACGATGCCTTCCACGCCGTCGCTGCCGTCATCCACCAGCCCGTAGAATTCATCTGGCACCAGTCCGAGCAGCTCGCCGGCTGCGACGCCATCGTTCTTCCCGGCGGTTTTTCATTCGGCGACTACCTGCGCACCGGCGCCATCGCAAAATTCTCGCCGGTGATGCGCGCCGTCGGCCGTTTCGCGCGCTCAGGCGGGCTAGTTCTCGGCGTCTGCAACGGGTTCCAGATTCTGCTCGAAAGCGGATTGCTTCCAGGCGCCATGATGCGCAATCAGCATCTGCGTTTCCTCTGCCGCCAGGTTTATTGCCGCGTCGAAAATACCGATACGCCGTTTACCTGCGCCGCGAAGCAAGGTCAGGTGTTGAAAATGCCCATCGCGCACATGGAAGGGAACTATTTTTGCGATGCGGACACGCTCGCCGATCTCGAGCGCAATAAACAGATCATCTTTCGCTATGTTCATCCCGATGGCCGCACCGCAGGTCCCGGAGATTTCGACGCGAATCCCAACGGCGCGCTCTCGGCCATCGCCGGAATCTGCAACCGCGAGCGCAACGTGCTCGGCCTGATGCCGCACCCGGAACGCGCTGTCGAGTCGCCGCTGGGCTCATCGGACGGCCTGGTCATCTTTCGTTCGCTCGTCGCTAGCCTCACGCAGCGTGCTTCCGTTCCGGCGTAAGCTCTCGATCTTTGGGCGATTCACGCGCGCCTGCCCGCAGCAAGCGAACGTCTGCTTGCGGCGCAATTCCTTTGCTGCGACAATTCGACCGCGCGAATGCTCACGCTGGTGTTCATCACGGGCCACGCGGGAAATTTTCGGTGTGGAGCTAGCGAGTTCGAGCAGCTCATTGGCGAAAGTAAATCGAAGATTTCTATCTCGACACGCCTGCCGAGATAGAAAAGGTCTAAATCGTTGAAAACAAACGAAAGCGGCCAAGCTATCTCGACACACATTTTGGGGGCCTTTCGCCCTCACTTTCGCCTCAAAAAACGGCCGGAAAATTTCCTGGTTTGCCGTTTTTGGGTTTGTCGTTTTTGGATCTGTCTATGACCAGCATCGAAACCGAAATCAAAGTCACGCCACAGGTCGCCGCCGAGCACGGGCTTACACCCGACGAATTTGCCCGCATCCAGCAAATTCTCGGCCGCGACCCCAACATCACCGAGCTGGGCATTTTCAGCGTGATGTGGAGCGAGCACTGCTCCTATAAGTCGAGCCGCGCGCACCTGAAGCGCCTGCCCACGCGCGGCACGCACGTGGTGCAAGGTCCCGGCGAAAATGCTGGCGTGGTCGATATCGGCGACGGCCTCGTCGCGGTGTTCAAAATCGAGTCGCACAACCATCCGAGTTTTGTTGAGCCGTTTCAAGGCGCGGCCACCGGCGTGGGCGGAATCCTGCGCGACATTTTCACTATGGGCGCGCGTCCCGATTGCGCGTGCTCGATTCGCTGCGCTTCGGCCCGATCACCCCGACTCCGGGCGTGAGTGCGGAAGAGATTACGCGCAACCGGCACATTCTCGATGGCGTGATTCGCGGTATCGGCTTTTACGGAAATTGTTTCGGCGTGCCCACCGTTGGCGGCGAAGTTGTCTTCGAGCCGTGCTATGCGAACAATCCGCTGGTCAACGCGCTCGCGCTCGGAATTGCGCGCCGCGAGGAACTTTTTTTTGCGCGCGCGAGCGGCATCGGCAATCCGGTGATTTATGTGGGCGCGAAAACAGGACGCGACGGAATTCATGGCGCTTCGCTTCTGGCCTCCGCTGAATTCAGCGAGGAATCGCAGCAGAAGCGCCCGAACGTCCAGGTGGGCGATCCGTTCATGGAGAAGCTGCTGCTGGAAGCGTGTCTTGAAGCGATGCGTACCGGAGCGGTGGTCGCGATTCAGGACATGGGCGCTGCCGGGCTCACCAGCTCCAGTTGCGAAATGGCTTCCCGCGGCGGCGTGGGAATCGAAATTGATTTGGCGCGCGTGCCGCAGCGCGAAACCGGCATGACGCCGTACGACATCATGCTCAGCGAATCGCAGGAGCGCATGCTGCTGGTGGCCGAGCGCGGACGCGAGCGCGAAGTTTTCGACGTGTTCCAGAAATGGGGACTTGACGCGGTGGAAATCGGCCGCGTCACAGATGATGGCCAGCTTCGCGTTCTGAATCACGGCTCGGTTGCCGCCGACATTCCCGCGCACGCCATCGCCGAACAAGGTCCCGTTTATCAGCGGCCGATTGCAGCTCCAAAATCAGCGAGCGAATCGCGTTTCTCCGAATTCAAATTCGCCGCGCCGGGCGCGAATCTCACGGAAAATTTCAAGAAGTTGCTCGCTTCGCCGACGATCGCGTCGAAAAAATGGATCACCGATCAATATGACTCGATGGTGCGCACGAATACGCGCTTCGGACCTGGCGCAGGCGACGCTGCGGTGCTGCGGCTGAAGGAAACAAAACGCGGGCTGGCGCTTTCAACGGACGGAAATGGCCGCTGGTGCCAGCTCAATCCGCGAGTTGGCGCGATGCACGCTGTGGCTGAAGCCGCACGCAATGTCGCGTGCTCGGGCGCGAAGCCGATCGCCGCGACGAATTGCCTGAATTTCGGCAATCCTGAAAAGCCGGAAGTGATGTGGCAGTTCAGTGAAGCCATCGACGGAATCGGCGAAGCCTGCCGCGCGCTCGATACTCCGATCACCGGCGGCAACGTCAGCTTCTACAACGAAACGCTGGGCAAGCCGATCTATCCGACGCCGGTACTTGGCGTTCTCGGCCTGCTCGAAAATGCCGAGGATGCGCTCGGCTCGGGATTCCGCAACGAAGGCGATCTCGTTGTTCTACTCGATGCCGCTGCGGCCCATTCTTCCGGCGAGTTGCAGGCAAATGAGAATAACGAATTCGGCTCTTCAGAGTATGCGAAGATCATCCACGGCGTGACGGCAGGCTCATGTCCGGCTATCGATCTAGCGGCGGAGAAGCGCCTGATCGATTGCCTGGTAAAACTCGCCAGCGAACGCGTTGTCCAGTCCGCGCACGATATCAGCGACGGCGGCATCGCCGTAACCCTTGCGGAATCATGTTTCACAAGCGGCCGCGAACTTGCCGCGGATGTGAGCCTCGGCGCTAGCGAAAAATTGCCTGCGGAAATCGTTCTTTTCGGCGAACGAGGGGCGCGAGCGGTGGTATCTCTTGCGTCTGGTTCACTTGCCCGCGTCTCGGAGATTGCGGCACAATATAACGTCAGCGCGGCCCGGATCGGAACAGTCATCCGGGGCGAATTTGGCATCCAATATGAAGGCGTCCCTGTGATACAAGGGAGTGTCGATTCTTTCCGCCGCATCTGGAAGGATTCCCTCGGTACAGCACTCGAGAGCGCATGATTCCCAAAGTCCATCGGCTTGACGATGATCATTTCCGCGATCACTGCGGAGTTTTCGGCATCGTCGGCCATCCGGAAGCCGCCAAACTTACCTATCTAGGACTGTACGCGCTGCAGCACCGCGGCCAGGAATCGGCGGGAATTGCGTCAAGCGATGGCGCGGAGCTGCACTTCCACAAGAGTCTCGGCTTGGTACAGGAAATTTTCACGCCGGCGGTACTTTCGAAACTTCCCGGCCCGTTGGCGATCGGGCACACACGCTATTCGACAGCGGGCGACAACACCTTGGTGAACGCGCAGCCGGTGGTCATCGACTGCAACAAGGGAAAAATCGCGCTGGGACACAACGGGAATCTGACGAATGCGCTGGAAGTGCGGCGGCGGCTGGAACATCGCGGTTCGATTTTCCAGACCACCAGCGACACCGAAGTAATTGTGCATCTGATCGCGCGCAGCAGCGCACGAACGCTTGCAGGAGCCATTGCCGACGCATTGAACCAGGTGGAAGGCGCTTATTCGCTGCTGCTGCTCACGCGCGATGAAATGTTCGCCATTCGCGATCCGCGCGGGTTTCGTCCCTTGGTGCTGGGGCGGATTGAGGGCTCCTGGGCGGCGGCCTCGGAAACGTGCGCGTTCGACCTGATCGATGCGGAATACGTGCGCGAAGTTGAGCCGGGCGAAATGGTGCGCATCTCTCGCGCGGGAGTTGAATCGATCCGTTTCGCGCCGGAAAAGCCGAACCAGCAGTGCATCTTCGAGCATGTTTATTTTTCGCGGCCGGACAGCATCGTGTTCGGCCGGCAAGTCAATCAAAGCCGGGAACAACTGGGGCGGCTGCTGGCGCGAGAACATCCGGTGGCGGCCGATATCGTTACTCCGGTTCCCGACTCCGGCGTGCCCGCAGCTATTGGATACGCGGCTGAATCCGGCATTCGATTCAGTATGGCGCTGATTCGCAATCACTACGTAGGCCGCACGTTTATTGAGCCGGAGCAGTCGATTCGCGACTTCGGCGTAAAGCTGAAATTAAATCCCGCGCGGCGCATGATTGAAGGGCAGCGCGTGATTCTGGTGGACGATTCCATTGTGCGCGGCACCACCAGCCGTAAGATCGTGCGCCTGGTGCGTGACGCAGGCGCAGCCGAAGTGCACATGCGCATCAGTTGCCCGCCGACCGTTTCACCCTGTTATTACGGCGTCGATACGCCGCGCCGCGACGAGCTGATTGCCGCGCGCAACACCACCGAGGAGATCCGCCAGTTTTTGGGCGCGGATTCGCTCGGCTATCTCTCGCTCGAATCCCTGCGCGCAGCGGTTGACGATACGCGGGGAAAATTTTGCACGTCGTGCTACACCGGCAGCTATCCGACCGAGCTGGTGCAACTCGAAGTGGAGGCTCATCGTGAAGGCTGACGTGGAAGACGCCGTAGCAGTACCCAAGACCCCTCCGGCGCACGACACCACCGCCGATCGTGTGAAACGCGAAGTCATTTCCTGGTTCTGGGTCATACTCGCTTTCCTTTTTATCGAAGGCACTTTGGTGCAGGCGCGCGTGATTCCCAGCGGGTCGATGGAAAATACCGTGCTGATCGGCGATCACCTGATCGTGAGCCGCATTGGCTTCGACGCTGGCATTCCTTTCACTCCCTACCACGAGCCGCTTTGGCGCAAGCCCAAGCGGCAGGAGATCATCGTATTTCGCGCGCCGCTGCCGGAAGAGGGTAATCCGGATTTCATCAAGCGCTGCATCGGCGTTCCGGGAGATCGCATCAAGATCATCGCCGGGCAAGTGTATGTGAACGACATTCCGCTGAAAGAGCCCTACGCGCTGCGCCAGTTGGGCGCGGTGGACGTGCCGGGCGAAAATTTTCCGCCTGCGCCGGACGATCTGGACTGGCGCGGACGGTTGCGTCCGCAATGGGCTACGGAAATCGGATCGCACATCGTGAATGGGGAGCTGGTAGTGCCGCAGGGGCAGTACTTCATGATGGGCGACAATCGCGACAATTCCTACGACAGCCGCTTCTGGGGCTTCGTTCCGCGCGAGAATGTCATCGGAACACCCTTGATCATTTATATGTCCATCAATGCGCCGGAAGAAGTGTGGGAGCCCGGACACATTGGCGAACGCTTTGAAACCTATCTCGCCGCGCTGATCCATCCCAGCGAAATTCGCTGGCGCCGGTTGTTTCACGTTTTCTAGAATTCATCTGGGAAAAAAATTCCCTCCGGAAATCGAGCCTCGTCCATGCGCTACGCCGAAGCGGGCGTGAATATCTCGGTAGCTGACGAAGCCAAACGGCGCATCGCCGCAATGGCTGGAAAAACATTCCGCCGCGGCGTGCTGGCGCCCATCGGCGGATTCGGGGCGCTGTTCCAGCTCGACTGGAAGCGCTGGAAGGATCCGATCCTGGTTTCGAGCGCGGACGGCGTGGGCACCAAGCTGAAGGTGGCGTTTGCGACGGGCATTCATTCGACGGTCGGCGCGGACATTCTGAACCACTGCGTGAACGATATTCTGACCCAGGGGGCGGAGCCGCTCTTCTTCCTCGACTATCTGGCCATGGGCAAGATGGACGCGGCGGTGGTGGAGCAGGTGATTGAAGGTATGAGCCGAGCTGCGAAAAAAGCAGGCTGCTCGCTGATCGGCGGCGAAACGGCGGAGATGCCGGATTTTTATCCGCCGGGGGAATACGACCTGGCGGGGTTTATTGTTGGCGCGGTGGAGAAGGACAATCAGCTCGATCCGCGGCGGGTGCAAGCGGGCGACGCGCTGCTGGCGCTTCCCTCGAGCGGGCTGCACACCAACGGCTATTCGCTCGCGCGCAAGCTCGTATTCGGCGTCGCGAAGCTGGGACCGGACGCGTATGTGGCGGAAGTGGGAAACAAAATTGGCGCGGAGTTGTTAAAGCCGCATCGCCCGTACTGGCCGCTGCTGAAAAATATTCTGGCGCGGGGATGGGTCACGTCCATGGCGCATATTACCGGCGGCGGGATTACCGGGAATTTGCCGCGGGCGCTGCCGCGCAACGTGCATGCGGTGGTGGAGCTGGGCTCCTGGCCGGTGCTGCCGATTTTCAAGTATCTGGCGCACCTGGGCCGGATCGAGCGCGACGAGCTTCTGCAAACATTCAACCTGGGCGTGGGCATGGTTCTGGTGGTTCCGGCGAAATTTGTCTCGAACGTGGAAGCGGAATTGAAGCGGCGGCGGGAGAAATTCTATCTGATCGGCCGCGTCGAGAACGCCGCTCGCACCGAGCCGCGCGTGCTCTACTCCGGCACTCTTCCCGTATGAAATTTCCTCAGACATTCCGTTTACCTGGCGCATTGGTGCGCCCGCCGAACTGTGCTACTTTTTTCTGCGCATGAAAAAACGCATCGCGGTATTGCTTTCAGGGCGCGGCTCCAATTTCGAAGCTTTGGCCGATAGCGTGGCCACCGGACGCATTCCCAACGCGGAAATTTCCATCGTGGTGAGCAACCGCGAAGACGCGCAGGGAATCCTGAAAGCGCGAGAGCGCGGGCTGGAAGCGCGAGTGATTCCGTCGAAAGGGATGGAACGCGAGGCCTACGACAAGCTGGTGGTCGCCGCGCTGAAAGAAAAGAACGTCGATCTGGTCTGCCTCGCGGGTTACATGCGTCTGCTTTCGCCGTATTTCGTGGCGGCGTTTCCGGGACGCATCCTGAATATTCATCCGTCGCTGCTGCCTGCGTTTCCGGGGCTTGAATCGCAACGGCAGGCGCTGGAACACGGCGCGAAATTCACCGGATGCACCGTGCACTTCGTGGATGAATATCTCGACGCAGGGCCGATCATTCTGCAGGCGGTGGTGCCGATTGAGGATGCTGACATGGAGCACACGCTTTCCGAGAAGATTCTGCGCGAGGAACACCGCATTTATTCCGAGGCAGTGCGCATCGTGCTGGAAGGGCGCTATCGGTTGGATGGCCGCCGTGTGTTGATTGCGCCCGTGGGAAATTCCGCCGGGCTGGAGAAAAACTGATTGGCGTCCGCTCAATTTAAAACCGCACAGGAACAGTTTTCGTACGTGGCGAAAGGCGCCGCGGAAATCATCCGCGAGGATGAGCTGAAGGCGAAGTTCGAGAAGTCGATCGCCACGGGCAAACCGCTGCGCGTGAAACTTGGCGTGGATCCCACCGCTCCGGATATTCACCTGGGCCATACGGTAGTGCTGCGCAAGCTGAAACATTTTCAAAACCTGGGGCACACTGCCATTTTTCTGGTCGGCGATTTCACGGCGATGGTGGGCGATCCCACCGGGCAATCCGAAACGCGGCCGCCGCTGACGCGCGAGCAAGTGGATGCGAACGCGAAGACGTATCTCGAGCAGGTCTATAAAATTCTCGACAAGGACAAAACCGAAGTTCGCTACAACAGCGAATGGCTGGGAGGCATGAGCAGCCAGGAAGTTGTGCGGCTGTGCGGGCATTACCGTCTGGCGCGCATGCTGGAGCGCGAGGATTTTCGTTCCCGCCTGGAGAAGAATCTGCCGATCTCCGTGCATGAGCTGCTGTATCCGCTTTTCCAGGCGTACGATTCGGTGGCGCTGCAATCGGACGTGGAATTGGGCGCGACGGAGCAGAAATTCAATCTGCTGGTGGGGCGCGACATCCAGCGCGAGTACGCGCAGCCTTCGCAAGTGGCGCTGACCATGCCGATTCTGGTGGGGCTGGACGGCGTGCGGAAAATGTCGAAGAGCCTGGGGAATTATGTGGGCATCACCGAAGCTCCGAGCGAAATGTTCGGGAAGCTCATGTCCATTTCAGATGAGCTGATGTGGTCTTACTACGAGCTGCTCACGGATTTTGCCGAGCCGGTGATCGTGCGGTTGCGTGAAGAAGTGCGCACGGGGGTTTTACATCCGAAGAAGGCGAAAGAGCAGCTCGCGCATGCGATTATTGCCGGATTTCATGGCGAGGAAGCGGCGCAGAAAGCAGGAGAGGAATTCGAGCGCGTGTTCAGCGCGCGGCAAGCGCCGGAAGAGATGCCTCGAATTGTACTGAGAACGCGCACCATGGCGGATCACGAGACTCCACGAGGGGTTATTACGGAAGTTGACCGGCTTCGTTGGCCCAACCCGTTGGCAGATTCAGAAAAGTGGCCCAAGGTACTCGTTTTATGGAAACAGGTCGCGTCGAAGTCAGAAGCCGATCGTCTGTTCAAGCAAAAAGCGGTCGAGATTAATGGACAGATAGTTACAGATATCTCTCACGAGATTCGCTTCGATCAACCCGGAAGCTACGAAGTAAAAATTGGCAAGAAAAAGTTTTTCAGAGTGGTTGTTGAACAGCCGTTTTTGTAGCCTCCTAATTACGAGGCTGCTCGCGGAAACTTCACCGCGAGCGGTATAGCGCTTCGCACCGGTTTGTTCCCACTGCTGGCTCGCGGCCTTTCACATGCCCCTCACTCACTCCGCTCGTTCGGGGCGCGATCCTGGCCGGAACGCTGAAAGCACGCGAGCGCGGTGGGCTACTATATGCCGCCCCTGACCGGGGCTTGGCAACGACGGTAGATTGGCCTCGAAATGCGAAGAGGGATCCCTCGACTCGCTCCGTTTTATCGCGACCCTAAACCGGGTTGCAAACTCCGCTCGCCTCGGGATGACACCGCAACCCCCCAAAGGTAACTTCTGGCGGACTGAAGTCCGCTGCTACGACTGCAAAAGCGAAATACGAAGAGGCATCCCTCGTCGCGAAGATCAATTTCTCTGCGCCCTCACCGGGCGCGGCTCGGTCGGGATGACAACGTAAACCAAAAACAACTTCAGAGAACGCAGCTGACTGTCTGCCGGTACGGAGCGAAACCTGAACGCTACCGCGACGATGTGAATGTGAGGCGCGCATGCATCGCGTCAATTCTCTGACAAGAGGGCGCGAAGCATGCGGCACCGGAAAGTCCGACAGGTTACCGAGACATTCGAAGCAGAGTGACGTAGCGGACATCCGTTCAACCGCACGCGCGTAAAAGCCAAGAGGGATGCTTCGCTGCGCTCAGCATGACGGCCGTCCTGCGCGCAAGGAGAATGCTGCTCGGCGCGACTATGCTGCGCCAGAGGAAAAGCGTCAGCAGACTTCGACCAACACCAAGGAAACGTCGTCGGCGGGAGGGCCTTCGCGCCATTCTGCGACGCGGTCGAGAATGCCCTGCTTCATTTCGCGGAAGGGCAGCAGGGAAGTCTCGCGCACGAATTTCTGCACGCCTGAAACGCCCAGCATTTCACCCTGCGAGTTGAACACGTCGGTAATTCCGTCGGTGTAGAGCACCACGCGATCGCCAGGCTCGAGATCGGCGTGCAAGACGGCGTCGTCGTCGACCGCTTCAGGAAGCGCACCGAGGACCATGCTGCGCGATTCGAGCATGCGGGGCTCTTCGCCCGGAGTGACGATCATTCCAGGAGGATGTCCGGCGCCGGCAAAAGTCATGCGGCGGCCGTTGCGTTCGATGCGCGCGGCGGCCACGGTGAAAAAGAAGATGGAGCCGCCGATACTCTGCATGACGAAGCGGTTCAGGTCGCGAAACATTTGCCCGAGTTCGGCGGCGTTGCCGAGTTGCGTGGCGGTTTCAGTGTAGATGCGATTGGCGATGAGCGCCGAGCCAATGCCATGGCCGGAAACGTCGCAGACGAGCAGGTTCAGGTGATCGTCGTCGAACGGGCTGACCAAGCCGAAATCGCCGCCGATGGTGCGGACGGGATGGTAGTAGGTGTCGACTTTGAGGCCGCCCCAGACGATGGAGCGCGGCGCGAGGCTTTGCTGGACGCGAGCGGCGAGAGCGAGATCTTCGTCCATTTCGCGCTGGCGATCCTCGAGGCGGACGTTCGCGTCGCGCAATTTCGCTTCGGTGCTCTTCTGGTGCGAAATGTCGGTGAAGGTGACGATGGCGAAATCGCGGCCGTCGGGATCCTCGAGGCGGCGCGAGCTGACGATGACCGGCATGCGCCCGCCATCGTGCAGCGGCAAGACAAATTCGAAACGGTTGCGGCCGGTTTCGACGCTCAGTTCGATTTGCTTCAAGATGAAGGCGAATTCTTCCTCGTTGTAGAACTTAGAAGCGGCGTGGCCGACCATTTCGGACGAAGAGCGGCCGATCATCTCTTCGAAACAGGAGTTGACGTAGAGAATGCGGTGGCAATCGTCGGTGACGATGACGCCCTCATTCAGGGTTTCGAGCAGGCCCTCGATTTGCGCGAGCCATTCGGGCTGTTCGAGGTCCACGAGATTTTCTTCCTGGTCCACTATCTCACCCAACGATTGCGACGGGCTATCGGTGTGGCCGCCGGCAATTGCAGGCAGGCGAGGCCACCCGAGTATTGCATACGCGCCGGATTCGCGCTTCTACCGGGATTCGATGCACGGCGAGAGCTTTTCGGTCCAATATAAGTCGCGCAAAGCGGCAGTGATTGCGATTCCGCGGCGGATTTTGCGGCTACGGTAATTTACAACGGAACGCGGCGCGGGTCTGCTATTCTCGGGCGCTTTGCGAAACCAAGAGGGAGACAAAATGGCCAGGGTGAAGATTCGCACACCGGAAGAAATGAGCGAAGAGCAGCGGCGCGTTTACAACGACACCATCGCAGGAAAGCGCGGGCGCGTGCCGGCGCCGCTGGTGGCCTGGCTGGAGAGTCCGGTACTGGCCGATCGCGCGCAGAAACTCGGCGAGTTCGTGCGCTATGAAACGTCCTTGGCGCCGCGGCTTTCGGAGCTGGCGATTCTGGTGGTGGCGCGGCACTGGACGGCGCAGTTTGAATGGACCGCGCACAAAGCGGAGGCGCTGAAGGCGGGGCTGGACCCAGAAATCATTGACGACATCGCGAACCGACGCGCGCCGCGCTTCAAGAATGTGGACGAGCCGGTAATTTACGAATTCAGCGTGGCGCTGCTGCAGACGCACGGGGTACCCGAAGATCTGTACCGCAGGGCGGTGGAAACATTTGGGCAACGCGCGGTGGTGGAGCTAGTGGGAATACTCGGCTATTACACGCTGATCTCGATGACGCTGAATACGTTTGAGATTCAGCCGGAGGGAAGCGTGCCGGAACTGAAGGCGTAAGTCTCAGCGGAAAATGCGGATCACGCACAGGTCAGAAGATGGCGGACTGAAGTCCGCCGCTACGAAGAAAATTCAAGAGGGATTCTTCGCGGCACTCAGAATGACAGCGTAAAACAACGGCGCAAAACAAGAAGCAGATCCCTCGACTGCGCTACTGCGGCCCTAACCGGGCCGCAACAGTCGCTACCTCGCCCCTAACCGGGGCGCTAAAACCGCTCCGCTCGGGATGACAGGAAACGCAACTTGTGCCGAGTAGAAAATTGCGGCTTCAGGCGATGGAGGCCATGGAGCGGTCGGGAATGACGACTTCGAGCAGCGTGCCGGGATTTGCATTCTGGAGGCGAAGGACGCCGCCAAATTCCTTGACGCGCTGGCGCATGCCGTTGATGCCGATGCCGATGCTGTCCGGGCGGAACTCGACAGTATGCTCGGAGACGCCGCGGCCGTCGTCGCGCACCTTGATGATTACGTCGTTTTCCAATTTTGCGAGGGTGACCCAGCCTTTGTGCGCGCCGGAGTGGCGGAAAACGTTGGTGAGCGCTTCCTGGACGATGCGAAAAACGGTGGTTTCCAGCTCGGGCGCGAGGCGCGGGAAGTCGTTCGGCTGAACATCGATGTGCATTTCGATGCCGCTGCGCTTGGTGAGGCCGTCGAGATACCAGTGCAGCGCGGAATGCAGGCCGACTTCGTCAAGCATGGGCGGATGCAGCAGGTGAGAGATGCTGCGCACCTGCTGGATGGCACGGTCGATGAGCCCGCTGGCTTCGCCAACCGCCTGCGTGCGTTTGTGAGATGGCTGTTCGTGCGTCTGGGCCACTTCGAGGACGATCTTGGCGGCGATCAGGTCCTGGCCGAGACCATCGTGCAATTCGCGCGCGATGCGGCGGCGCTCGTCGTCCTGCGTGGAAATAAGGCTGGTGGAGAGGCGGCGCAACTCGCCGTTGAGCACTTCGAGTTGCTTCGCGCGGCGATGAAGCTCGGCGAAAACGCTGACTTTCGCGCGAAGCACTTCGGGAATCACCGGAACGGAAATGTAATCGACCGCGCCGCGCTCGTAAGCCTTTATGCGATCGACGTCGGTCAGGTGCACGGCGGAAATAAAAATAATGGCGGTTTCGTGAAAGCGAGGATGCTGGCGGATCATGTCGGCCAGCTCGAAGCCGTCGAGCTCCGGCATGCTGACGTCCATGAGGACGACGGCGATGTCGTTTTTCAGAAGCTGCTCGAGAGCCTCGCGGCCCGAGTTGGCCTTGATCAGGTTTTCGCCCAGCTCACCGAGGATGGCTTCGTAGGTGAGCAACTTCCCGGGCTGGTCGTCCACCATCAGGATGTTGATTTTGTCGTGCATTTCGATTTCCTCTCGGCCTGAGCGCAATGTTTTCAGGCCGCGTTCGTTGCTATCGATGCAGCCACATGCGCAACGCAGACAGCAATTGTTCCGTGTTCACCGGCTTAGCCAGATATTCCGACGCGCCCGCTTCGAGACACTTCTCGCGGTCGCCCTTCATGGCTTTGGCGGTCAAAGCGATGATGGGCAGGCGGCGCAGCGCGGGATTCTGGCGGATGACCTGCATGGTTTCGTAGCCATCCATTTCCGGCATCATGATGTCCATCAAGACGATGGCCATGTCCGGCGTGGATTCGAGCATGGCGATGGCTTCGCGCCCGGTGTTGGCGGTAAGCACGGTCATGCCGCGGCGTTCGAGCACGCTGCTTAAGGCAAAAATGTTGCGGACGTCGTCGTCAACCACCAGCACTTTTTTGCCGACGAGAGCGTCGTCCGAGCGATGCAGGCGGTCGAGCATGCGCTGTTTTTCGGCAGGCAGCTCAGCGACCACGCGATGCAGGAACAGTGCCGTTTCGTCGAGCAGGCGCTCAGGCGATTCCACGCCCTTTACGACGACGCTGCGGGCCAGCGTGTGCAGGCGAGCATCCTCCTCGGGTGAAAGTTCTTTGCCAGTGAAGACGACGACGGGCAGGTCGCCGAGATCGGGCGTGTCGCGAATCTGCTCGAGGACTTCGAAACCGGACATGTCCGGCAGGCGAAGGTCGAGCACCAGGCAATCGTAGTTCTCACTCTTCATGGCCTCGAGAGCTTCCGCGCCGCTGCTGAGTACGAAGACGTCAATGTCGTCGTGGCCGAGCAGCTCGCGAATGCTCAACTGCTCGGCGGGATTGTCTTCCACGACGAGCAAACGCTTGCGATTGGAACTGGCGTAAGACTTAATGCGGCCGAGGGCCTTTTCGAGATCGTCGCTCGAAGTAGGTTTGGTGACGAACGAGAAAGCGCCGCGCGCCAAGCCGTGGCGGCGATCTTCGTCGAGCGTCAACATCTGCACGGGAATGTGGCGAGTGGTCGGATCCTGCTTCAAGTGATTCAGCACGGTCCAGCCGAGCATGTCCGGCAAGAACACATCGAGTGAAATGGCCGTGGGATGAAATTCACGCGCGAGTGCGAGCGCCTCGGTGCCGCGGTGTGCCAGCAGCACCTTGAATCCCGTGTCGCGGGCCAGGTCGCGCACAACGCGCGCATAATGTGGATCGTCTTCGACGACGAGCAGGACGCGATCTTCCGGCTGCAAACTGTCGCGGTCGTCGGGAATCTTTTCGACCGCGCGCTCCACCACCGCACTCGCCGCCACCAACTGCAGATGAGACGCGGGGTACGAAGCGGTGCGGTCGGCAATAGCCGTGGGTCCCACATAGGTTTGCGGCAAGTACAAAGTGAAAGTGCTGCCCTTGCCGGGAGTGCTGCGCAACTGAATTTCGCCGCCGAGCAGGTTAGCCAACTCGCGGCTGATGGCGAGACCGAGACCGGTGCCGCCGTATTTGCGGCTGGTGCCCGCGTCCGCCTGTTGGAAGGCCTCGAAGATAATGCGCTGTTTCTCGAAGGGGATACCGATTCCGGTGTCAGCGACCTCGAAGGCCACTACCGAGGCGGCGCCGCTCAAAATCGGATGACCCTCGCTCCATCCGGATTCGGCGCTGAAGACCGAGAGCCGGACGGTGCCTTGTTCGGTAAACTTGAACGCGTTCGAGAGCAGGTTCTTGAGAACCTGTTGCAAGCGCTTGGTGTCGGTGACCAGGCTTCGCGACAGTGTCGGATGCGGTTGAACTTCGAAGGTGAGGCGGCGGTTCTCCGCTTCGTGGCGGAACGGGCGGGCCACCATTTCCAACAGGTTGGAGAAGACCACGTCTTCGGCTTCCACCGAGACCGTGCCGGACTCGATTTTGGAAAGGTCGAGGATGTCGCTGATCAGGTTCAGCAAGTCGGTGCCGGCGCCCTGAATGGTGCGCGAGAATTCGACCTGCTTCGGAGTGAGGTTGCCGTCGGCGTTATCGGTGAGCTGACCGCTGAGCACCAGAATGCTGTTGAGCGGCGTGCGCAGCTCGTGGGACATGTTGGCCAGGAATTCCGACTTGTACTTGGAAGTGAGCGCAAGTTCCTTGGCTTTTTCCTCGAGAGCGCGGCGAGCCTGCTCGATTTCCTCGTTCTTGCGCTCCACTTCGACGTTCTGTTCGGCGAGCTGCTGGGCTTTCTGCGCAAGCTGCTCGTTGGTCTGCTGCAATTCTTTCTGCTGCGCTTGAAGCTCGGCAGCCAATTGCTGCGACTGTTTCAAGAGCGCTTCGGTCTGCATGGTGGCTTCAATGGAGTTGAGCACGATGCCGATGCTGGCGGTGAGCTGCTCGAGGAAAGCCAGGTGTGAAGCGGTGAAGTTGCTGAGCGAGGCAAGCTCGATGACCGCTTTGACGCGATCTTCGAAAAGCACGGGCAGCACGATGACGTTGCTCGGCACAGCCTGGAAAAGTCCGGAGCGAATCGGGACGGTATGCGCGGGCAATTCGGTGATCAGCACGCGGCGCTTTCCAGCGGCGCACTGCCCGACCAAGCCTTCGCCGACTTGCAAGTGTTGCGGATGGCCGTCGCGACTGTCGTCGGCGAACGCGGAAAGCAGCGCCATGTCGGAGGATTCATCCGACTCCATCTGGTAGATAACACCTTGCTGCGCGTTGACGAGCGGAGCCAGTTCGGAGAGCAACATGCGGCCGACGGTGGCCAGATCGCGCTGGCCCTGCAACATGCCGGTGAAGCGAGCGAGGTTGGTTTTCAGCCAGTCCTGCTCGTTGTTGCGGTCGGTGGTGAGGCGCAGGTTGTCAATCATGGTGTTGATGTTGTCTTTTAGCTCGGCCACCTCGCCCGAAGCTTCCACCTGAATCGAACGGGTCAGGTCGCCCTTGGTCACAGCGGTGGCCACTTCGGCGATGGCGCGCACCTGGTTGGTGAGGTTGTCGGCGAGGAGGTTGACGTTGCCGGTGAGGTCCTTCCAGGTACCGGCGGCGCCGGGCACGTTGGCCTGTCCACCGAGGCGGCCTTCCACGCCGACTTCGCGGGCAACGGTGGTCACCTGATCGGCGAAGGTGGCCAGTGTGTCGGTCATGAAGTTGATGGTGTCGGCGAGTGCAGCCACTTCGCCCTTGGCGTTCACGGTGAGTTTCTGGGTGAGGTCACCGTTGGCGACCGCGGTGACCACTTTCACGATACCGCGCACCTGCTCGGTGAGGTTTGCGGCCATAACGTTGACGTTGTCGGTGAGGTCTTTCCAGGTTCCGGCCACACCGGGCACCTGGGCCTGGCCGCCCAATTTTCCGTCGGTGCCGACTTCGCGAGCGACGCGGGTAACTTCGGCGGCGAAGGCGTTGAGCTGGTCCACCATGGTGTTGATGGTGTTTTTCAACTCGAGAATTTCGCCCTTCACGTCGACGGTGATTTTGCGCGACAAGTCGCCGCGCGCGACGGCGGTGGTGACTTCGGCGATGTTGCGGACTTGGCCTGTGAGGTTACCGGCCATGGCGTTGACCGAGTCGGTCAAGTCTTTCCAGGTGCCGGCGACGCCGGGCACGTTGGCTTGTCCGCCCAAGCGGCCTTCGGAACCGACTTCACGGGCGACGCGGGTGACTTCGGCGGCGAAGGAGCGCAACTGCTCCACCATAGTGTTCAGGGTTTCTTTGAGCTGCAAGATTTCGCCGCGAACGTCCACGGTGATTTTGCGGGAGAGGTCGCCGCTGGCGATAGCGGTGGCGACTTCTGCGATGTTACGCACTTGGCCAGTGAGGTTGCTGGCCATGAAGTTTACGTTGTCGGTAAGGTCCTTCCAGGTGCCACCGACGCCGGGGACCTGCGCTTGACCTCCCAATTTGCCTTCGGTACCGACTTCGCGAGCGACGCGGGTAACTTCTCCGGCGAAGGCGTTGAGCTGGTCCACCATGGTGTTGATGGTGTTCTTCAACTCGAGAATTTCGCCCTTCACGTCGACGGTGATTTTGCGCGACAAGTCGCCGCGGGCCACCGCCGTGGTGACTTCGGCGATGTTACGAACCTGAGCGGTAAGGTTTCCGGCCATGGAGTTGACCGAGTCGGTCAAGTCCTTCCAGGTGCCGGCGACGCCCGGCACCTGCGCCTGTCCGCCCAAGCGGCCTTCGGAACCAACTTCGCGCGCGACGCGGGTAACTTCACCGGCGAAGGCGTTGAGCTGGTCCACCATGGTGTTGATGGTTTCTTTGAGCAGCAGGATTTCGCCGCTGACGTTCACGGTGATTTTCTTGGAAAGGTTGCCGCTGGCAATGGCCGTGGCGACCTCAGCGATGTTACGTACCTGGCCGGTAAGGTTTCCGGCCATGGAGTTGACCGAGTCGGTCAAGTCTTTCCAGGTGCCGCCGACGCCGGGCACCTGGGCTTGACCGCCGAGACGGCCGTCGGTACCGACTTCGCGGGCCACGCGGGTAACTTCGGAAGCGAAGGCGCGAAGCTGGTCCACCATGGTGTTGATGGTGTCTTTGAGTTCGAGAATTTCTCCCTTCACGTCGACAGTGATTTTGCGGGACAAGTCGCCGCGGGCGACGGCGGTAGCGACTTCGGCAATGTTTCGCACCTGACCAGTGAGGTTCGAGGCCATGGAGTTGACGTTGTCGGTGAGGTCCTTCCAGGTTCCGGCGACGCCGGGCACCTGCGCCTGACCGCCGAGCTTTCCTTCGGTACCAACTTCGCGAGCGACGCGGGTGACTTCTCCAGCGAAGGCGTTGAGCTGGTCCACCATGGTGTTAATGGTGTCTTTTAACTCGAGAATTTCGCCCTTCACGTCGACGGTGATCTTGCGGGACAGGTCGCCGCGGGCCACGGAAACGGTGACTTCGGCGATGTTACGAACCTGAGCGGTGAGGTTGCCAGCCATGGAGTTGACTGAGTCGGTCAAGTCCTTCCAGGTTCCGGCGACGCCGGGCACGTTGGCTTGTCCGCCGAGGCGGCCTTCGGTACCGACTTCGCGAGCGACGCGGGTAACTTCTCCGGCGAACCGGTTGAGCTGGTCCACCATGGTGTTTAGCGTTTCTTTGAGCTGGAGAATTTCGCCGCGAACGTCCACGGTGATCTTGCGGGAGAGATCGCCATTGGCGATGGCCGTGGCGACTTCGGCGATGTTACGAACCTGACCTGTCAGGTTCGACGCCATGAAGTTGACGTTGTCGGTCAAGTCCTTCCAGGTTCCGGCGACGCCAGGAACTTGCGCCTGACCTCCGAGCTTGCCTTCCGTACCGACTTCGCGAGCGACGCGGGTAACTTCGCCAGCGAAGGCGTTGAGCTGGTCCACCATGGTGTTGATGGTGTCTTTCAGCTCGAGAATTTCGCCCTTCACGTCGACGGTGATCTTGCGGGAGAGGTCGCCGCGGGCTACGGCGGTGGTGACTTCGGCGATGTTACGCACCTGGCCGGTGAGGTTGCCGGCCATGGCGTTTACCGAGTCGGTCAAATCTTTCCAGGTACCAGCGACGCCGGGTACCACGGCTTGTCCGCCGAGCCGGCCTTCGGAACCGACTTCGCGGGCCACGCGCGTGACTTCCGACGCGAAGGAGCGAAGCTGGTCGACCATCGTGTTGATGGCTTCTTTGAGCTGGAGAATTTCGCCGCGGACGTCCACGGTGATTTTGCGGGAGAGGTCGCCGCTGGCCACGGCCGTGGTGACTTCGGCGATGTTGCGCACCTGAGCGGTGAGGTTTCCGGCCATGGCGTTGACCGAGTCGGTCAAATCTTTCCAGGTGCCGGCCACGCCGGGCACTACCGCTTGTCCGCCGAGCCGGCCTTCGGAACCGACTTCGCGAGCCACGCGCGTAACTTCTGCGGTGAAGATGCCCAACTGCTGAATCATGGTGTTAACGATGTTCGCGGAGCGCAGGAACTCGCCTTCGAGCGGGCGGCCGTCCACGTCGAGGCGCACAGTTTGGGTGAGGTTCCCTTGGGCCACGCCGGCGATAGCGCGAGTCATTTCCGTGGTGGGGCGCAGCAGGTCCTCGACCAGTGTGTTGACCGAGCCTTCCATCTGGCCCCAGGCGCCGCGCGATTCGTGGAAGCGAATGCGCTCGCGCGTGCGGCCTTCCTTGCCGACCACCTGGCCGACGCGCTTGAGTTCCTGGGCCATGTGCTGGTTGGCGGCCACGATGTCGTTGAAGGTGTCGGCAATTTTTCCGGCCATGCCGGTCCAGTTGCCGGGCAGACGCACGGAGAAGTCTCCGTCGCGAATGGTTTGCAGGCCGGCAAGGATGACGGCGAGTTCGCCGCTGCTTCGGCCATTCTTGTGGCCGTTTGATTTGGCTGAGGCTGAGCCGTCAGCTTTGTTCTCTACGGTTGTGGCTTCTTTGCTCATTCTTGTCTCCGCACGCACGCCAAACGCCTGCTGGCACCCGCAAGGGGAACCCGCAATCCCAAACTTCTCCTGCTAACCGCCATACCCTCAGGTGTTTTGCGAAAAGACCGGGAGGTCCCTTATCTTTACCGATATACAGAAAATTCCTGAATTTCAGGTGATAGCATCGACACAAGAGTGGGTCTGTACGGTGTTTACTGTAGTTTGCCTGGTTCGCCACCTGAGCCGCGAAATCCCACGAATAATCGGCTTTTGCTGGCAGGACGAACCGAAGCAGAGACCCGGCAGAAATTCGGCAAGTAGACTGTTTGGTGAAGTGTTTCCGGAGCGGCGGATATCGGAAAAGGGTTTTCGGGCTTCGCCCGTTTGTCGGCTGCGAGATTATTCTTCGTCGCACCCACAAATGGCTATAAACTAGAGTTTCCCTCGTTGCGCCCGTAGCTCAGTTGGATAGAGCGTGTGCCTCCGAAGCACAAGGTCGCGTGTTCGACTCACGCCGGGCGCACCATTCCTCAGAAGTACCTGAAGCAATTACGAAAATGCTGCGAAGGTCGGGGGGGGAGCGCCGACACGCTCTCACTATTTTGAATCAACGGGGCGGGCAAGCAGATGGCCGGCGCCCGCTTTAGTGGCCCAGTACTCCCAGGCGCGCCAGGTCTCCGGCGAATCGGGCGAGTAGCCGCGATTGCGCGCGTCGATTTCCCCTTGCGAGAGATATTTAATTTCGCCGCCGAGTTGTTTCGCCCGAAGAAGGGCGCGGGCGTTGCGCGGCAAATAGACGGACATGCGCACCACTTCGATGATGGAGCGGGCAGCTGCGGCAAAACCGTGTCCGCGCATGAGGGCCACATTCCATGCGCCCAGGGATTTCGCCAGATCCTGAGCTTGTTTGTAATTCGCCACCAGCAGGTTGGTGTCGCCAAAGTTGTCGGCGATATCCCAGACGGGCACGTGGGCGCCAAGAAAGCTGCCTGAATGGATTACCGGGCGCAGCGGCGTTGCGCTGGTGAGACCGAAGGGCAAAATATCTTCGGCATGCGCGTGGACCACGGCGTTTACTTCCGGGCGGGCTTCGAGGATCGCGCCATGGATGAAGCGTTCGAGATAGAGCGCGCGCTTTTCTTCTGAAACAGGCTTGCCGTCGAGCGTGAATTCGATGATGTCCTCGCGGGTCACGAATTCCGGGGCGAGGGAGCGCGATAGGAAAAAATGGCTGGGCCTTCCCGGATGGCGGACGCTCACGTGTCCGTAGGCATCCACTACATCTTCATGGGCGAGAATGCGGTTCGCGATCACAAGGTCGTTGAGCAAATTTTCGAGGTTGGGCATGGATTCTCCGGCGAATGTTCGGCACGCGGCCTGCGGACCTCAGGGGTTAAAACCCCCTGTATTCGCCGAGGCTTTTCGGCACGGTTCAAACCGTGCCCTGACGATTTTTCGTGCAAGGAAGCGTAAATCAGCAGAGGACGGCGTTCAATGGAAGAGATTGCTGCGACGCTCGATTATGGATCAGGAACCGGGCACGGTGTGCTGCGCGGTGCTGTGCATCGTAATGCTGGGGAAAAATCCCGCAAACAGCGGTGCAGCCGGATAGGTGACGGTAACTGCCGTGCACAAGGAACCGCATGAGGAGGATGTCGCTGTGAGTGCGGCGGTATTTGTGAGACCCAGAGACGCCGCAACCTGTTGCGCATAGGGCTGCGGTTGCGGGCCGCTGCTATTTACGCAGCTTGAGCCACCGTTCGCGATGCACGAAGCGGTTTCTTCGGCGACATACTCGATGTTGTGCTTCGCGGAAATGGCGGTAAGCAGGTCCGCTCCGGCCAGCAGGATCAGAACGATTACAGGGATAACGATGGCAAACTCGACGAGAGCTTGGCCGCGTTCCGATCTTCTTGGTCCGGCTGGGAGGCCAGGAATTCGAGTCATGCGGGTCGTCTCATGGCAAATTCCTCCGCAAGTTCGAAGCTTGCAACGGGGCCGCGGGGCAATTCAAGTTAAATTTCTGCTAGGGCAAAGCCGGCTATCCCGTGGCGGCAAGAACCTTTAAGGTTGAAGCACTTACGACGCCGGGCCGCTCGCGCGAAAGAAAATGCCCGGCTCCGGGAATTACCTGACGATCGAGCAGCGAGGTGAAGTTGGCGCGATCCACCGAAACATCTGGTGGAGCGAGCGCCACGCCGTCGCTGTCGCCATAAAGAGTAATTGTGGGCACCTGGATCTTCGGATGACGTGCCAGTTCCTGTTCGACTGCGGCAAAACGCGGCTCGCCCGGCGCATTCGCATAGCGGTTGCGATAGGAGTGGATGACGACGTCGACGAAATCGGGATTGTCGAACGAATCGGCGGTGCGGTTGTAAGTTTCATCGGTGAAATGCCAGGTGGGCGACCAGGTTTGCCACAGCAATTTGCAAAGGCTGCGGCGATTCGCTGCGAGTCCGGCGCGGCCGCGCTCGGTATTGAAATACCACTGATACCAGAGAGCGCGCTCCGTTTCCGGTTTTGCCGGGGGAGGAGTCTTGGTGGTGTCCTGAATGGTGTAGCCGCCGATCAGAACCATGGCGCGCACGCGCTCGGGATGAAGCGCGGCAACAATTCCGGAAGCGCGGCCGCCCCAGTCGTAGCCTACCAGGGCGAATTTCTGGATGTGCAGCGCGTCGGCTAAATCCACTACGTCCTGGGCCATGGCCGCTTGCTCGCCCATGCGCGGCGCGTTTGCGTCCCGAAATCGCGTGGGCCCGTAACCGCGCAGATACGGGACAATCGCGCGGTAGCCCGCTTGCGCGAGCGGCGGGACAACGTTGTCAAAGGCATGAATATCGTCCGGAAAGCCGTGAAGCAGGAAAACGGGAAAGCCCTGAGCCGAACCGGTTTCCTGATACCCGATTGTTAGGACGGGAGTTTGCGCGAACAGGACTGGCCCTGTTGCGGACGATTGGGCTTCCAGCTTTTGCGCGAGAAGCGAATTGGAAGCGAAGGCAGCCAGCGCTGCTTTCGCTAAGAAGGATCTCCGGCTATGTGCTGTGTCTTCCCGCGCAGGCGGAATTTTCGGAGTTTTCATGATTCCTCGACCCGGCCGCCAAGTATACATCCGGCCGGCTCCGCAATGGATTTTCGCGCGGCGCAGCAGCCTAGTACTCACGCACCGTCCGGACGGGCAGGTAACTCCCTCGAAGTGAATATGGATATAGGCGCTTGTTTGGGACTTGCTCCGGCTCTAAAATTAGTATAGGAAAGGGCATTCCACAGGAGGCACGCCCTTGCAACTCGACGACCGGATGAAACAACTGCTGCGGGAACTGGGACACGCGATCAACGATACGGTGTCCGAATCCGAACGCATCGCGGAGGCCATTTCCAGTGTGCGGGCGGCCGGGTTCGATATCGTGCTGAAGCTCGATGCCACCATCGGACTGGCGCGGCGCGGTTCCGGCGAAACGAAAATGACGCAGCAGGACCGGCGATTCCTTGAATCGCTGCACATCCGCGTGGATGAAGAGATTCTGGAAGAAGACGAAGAGGACCCGAAAATAGAAATCACGCCGCAAGACATCAAATTCCTGAAGTCGCTAAAAATTTCGTTCGATGAAGAAATTTAGCATTCTCGCCGCCATCGCTGTGGCCGCAGCATTCTCAGTTGCGGCCGTTCCCGCGCACGCTCAGATCAGTTCGACCCTTGTGACCCGAAGCCCCAAACCCACGAATACAGCGGTGAGGGGGAGCTGGCTGAAGGCAGAAGTCGTCCGCGCGGACGCGAATTCGATGGTCGTGCGCGAGCAGGCCAACGGCATGATGATCCACACCTTCACCTACACGCCCGAAGTGCAGGCGCAGATGGAGAAACTGCTGGACCAGGGCGGCTACCAGTACGGTGACAAGGTGCGGATTCTTTACCAGCAGGGCCAGACGGTGGCGCTGAGGGTGCGCGGCAAGCCTTCGAAAGCTCTCTGATTTTCCAGCCTCGCTGTTTTCCTGTTTTCATCTTCCCATTAAGAATTTAGGCAAGGTACACGGCCGATATCGCGCAGCTTGGCCGCATCTGTGCCAAAATAACGCAATGATCCGCCCACCTGCTGTTGCCGGACGCTTCTACACCGCCGATGCGCGCGAGCTCGCCCGGCAGATCCGCGAGTTTTGCGCTAACGGACACGACAAAGTGCGGGCGTTGGGCTGCGTGGTGCCGCATGCGGGCTACATGTATTCCGGACACGTGGCTGGGGCGGTTTACGCGTCCCTGCAGATTCCAGCGAAATGTATTTTATTGGGGCCGCGGCATTTTCCCGGCGGCGAAGCCATGGCCATTCTGAGCGAAGGCAGTTGGCAGACGCCGTTCGGAGAAGCGCGGATCGATTCGGCGCTGGCGAAGGAGCTGATGCGCGGCGTTCCGCATCTGCGCGAAGACAGTGTGGCGCACGAGCGCGAGCATTCGCTGGAAGTGCAGTTGCCCTTCCTGCAGCAACTGGTGAAAGACGTTCAATTCGTTCCGGTGGTGATTGGCCTTGACCGCTACAACGAGCTGGAAACGTTGGGCAATGCCGTGGCTCAAGCGGTGGCCGCGCAGAACGAACCGGTGCTGATCATCGCCAGCTCGGATATGAATCACTACGAGAATGACGATGTGACGCGCGAGAAAGACAAGCGCGCCATCGACCGCATTCTCGCGCTCGACCCGCGCGGGCTGTACGACACGGTGCGTTCCGAGGGAATTACCATGTGCGGATACGCCGCCACCGTGGCGATGCTCGTGGCGCTCAAGAAGCTCGGAGCCACGGAAGCGACGCTTGTCCGCTACGCCACTTCCGGCGATGTTACCGGCGACCGCGACGAAGTCGTGGGCTACGCCGGCATCATCCTGCGGTGATTCGATTTCCCGCCGATTTTTCAGTTTTTATTGCACCGTCACAGTAATAGCCAACGTATGCGATGCTCCGGGAACAGTTCCGCTCGGCGTGGTGCCCGCTATGGAAGCGTTCCCACTCGAGGACGAACTGGTGCTGCCCGTGGAAGATGTGCTGGAGCCTGAGTTCGTGCTCGAGCTGGAACCACCGCCGCACGAGGCTAACGTCACCAACGCCGCAAGCGTGATCAACGCGAACGCGGCGCTGCGCTGACGCGTCCTGAAAGTGATGAGAAGCCCAAGCATCAGCAGCGCTGCGCCAGCGCCGATTGCTACAGCGTTGTTCGGTGAATTCCGCCGGAGCGAAGGAGTCAACAGACTCGAAGTTCTCGTGATGGTCAGGGCCGAAGTCGCAGTGCCATTGGCAGAAAGCGTCACGGAGCTGGGGTTGAAACTGCAACTGGCGCCGGTCGGCAATGAGCCACAGGAAAGGTTGATGGTTCCGGTAAAGCCGTTTTGCGAAGTGACGGTCACAGTAGAGGTGCCGGGAGTCGTGCTCGAGACGGTAAAGCTGGTCACCGAGGAAGAAAGCGAGAAATTCGGGAATCTATTGATCAAGTTGCCGATGTTCATCGAACCCAGGCCGGTGGCCAGATCGAATCCGACGCCGGTGTTGAAGCCGGAGAGGATGCCAATTGTGTCGCCGCTGGTGTTGACGACGCAATTGGGAGTGCCTGCATCGCAGGGCATGGCGATTGTGCCCACAGTGGTGTCATAGAAAACGCAGGAGCTCGACGGGCTGCTGGTGGAATTGCAGCTTGAGGCGGATTGCGCGGCTGCAAGCGAATAAAGAGTTGGATTAAAGTTTCCCTGGCGGCCACCAGTCTGCTGGTTGATCATCGCGGTGATTCCCGCAAAGGCTTGCACCGAAGCCGAGGTGCCTCCGATTCCTTCCAGGAGGCTGGTGCTGGTGCAGGCAGCATCGCTGGTGTTCTGATCGGACTGGCAGATCAGGTAGAAATTCTGAATGGTACCGTCACCGGCGAAGAGAGAAACATCGGGAACGTCGCGCTTGCCGTCTGCCGGGACGCCGACTCCCGTTTGCCAGGAGGGCTTTGCATAGCCTCCGCTGCAACTGGATGCATTTAGATTGACGGTGGTTGAGGTGGTTGAGTTGGTGGTGCAGTTGCTGGCGCCACCGGAGCCGCCGGCTGGGGCGAGGAAATTATCGCTGCGAGCCGTCGCGCTGTTGCAGGCGGCTTCAGCGCCACTGAAGTTCAGCACAGTTGAATAAATTATAGAATTGGCGCAGGAATCGTTGTAAGCGATTTCAGGAATGTAGCCTTTGGCGGATGCCAAACCGGTCGAGTTGCTATTGTTCCAGTAGGTGGTCGGGTTCGAAAAATCGTTGAAGTCGGTACCGCCGACGGCAATGTTATAGGGGGTCGAGCCGACGCCGTTTACCTGCAAACCGAAATCGGCGGGTGAATTCACATTGGGATCGTCGCAGCCGGCCGCGCCACTGTCGCCTGTGGACACCAAAACGGAAATTCCTTCGCCGGCCGCCTGGCTCCAGAGTCCTTGATAAAACGCGTTGCCCGATGTGCCCAGCGCCAATTCGCAGGCGCCATAGCTGTAGCTTAGAATCGGCGCCACATTGTTATCCACGATGTAGATGGCTGCCGTGTCGCCGCCAAACGCAGTATTGGTGGTGGGGGCGAGGACGAGATCGATAGTCGCGCCAGGTGCGACGGCACCCGACCATTGCACGTCGAGATCCGCTTCGACCTCATCCGAATTGTTGTTGTTATTCTGAATTCCCGGATTGGTCGAGCCGGTAGGAATCACCCGTTGGAGATTGATCGCGGACAGTCCAAAAAGGCTGCGGAAATTATTCACATCCGCTGAATTGATGTCGCTGTCGGAGACGATAGCGATCGTCTGGCCCGACCCGTTGATGCCCGCGGTGAGCAAAGCCTGCGAATTGTAGATGGTCGCGAAGTCCGCCGGGCCAACGGCGTAGCAATTCGTGCCTGATCCGTTACAGCCGGCGCCCAGCAGCGTTACGTTCGGATGCACGCGACGACTCATGGGCTTTCGCGGGAAATTGTTGAGCGAGCTGACGCCCGCAACAACCGGTGCGAGAGCCGTCGGAATCTGTGGATCGGTGGAATTGGCCCAATGCTGTTCGCCGCTGGGCAGAACATAGCTATGGATCGCTGTATGAAACGCCGACTGCACTTGGCCTGCGTTACCTGAGAAATCGATGGTGCCGCGCCCTTTGGCCACTTCGTTCACCTGGAATCCCTGCGACTGCAGCCAGGAGGTGATTTTCTGGATGTCCTGATCGGATGCGCCGAACTGCTGACCAAACTGTTCCGGAGTGAGCCAGTTGTGGTAGTTCGGCGATGACGGATTCTGCTGTTGCGCCAGCAAGGTTTCGAGGGCGGTTTGCTGATCGGCGCTGCGCGTTAGAACCAATTGCATGTGCTCCATCGGCAAGCTTGCGGGAGCCGCGCCACGGTCGAATTCGGAGCGAGCCATGGGATGAACGTTGCCATGCAGCGTGGTGAGTTTGGTGTTGTCGATGGCTGCGGAAATGCGCGAAGCGACACCGGATTGCCCTGAAACACTCGATGGAATGAAAGGAATAAGAGCGATGAAAAGCACGGCTATGAACGGCAGAAGATATTTAGGTCGCATGATGGGATTTCCCTCAGTGGCTGCCAGAGTTCCTGAATTTGCGAAAAATCTGCAGCAAAGGATGACTTAAAAGATTCAACACTCAGATGCCTCTAAAGTTGCAAATGGATGGATGGAGATCAATCTACCTGAATGGAAATATTCCAGAGAGTAACTGCAAAGATCTCGCGAAAAGGCGAAACATCACGGTCTCTAAGGCTTGGCAGGAACGGACTTAGTGCGAAGAACGAATGCGCCCGGCCAGGGTGCGCGCGCGGTCGCGGGCGATGTCGATGTATTTCGCGTCACCCGCGAGCTGGTCGAGCAGGGGGAGAAAACGGTCCGGCTCGGGAAGTTGCTTGTTGTCGTAATCGGCCTGGATCTGCATCATCACGTCGTTCACTCCCAGGTGATCGTAGCGCATGGTGCGCTGCAGATCGGAAAGGTCGGACTCCTGGCGGGCAAGCCCTTCGAACATGGTCAAAAGCTGCGTGGCCGTGGCATCCAGCGTGTAGTTGAATGTGGTTTCGTGATTTTCCGCGCCCTTTTCGTAGCGGAACGTTTTGTCTCCGAGGTTGGCTAGGCGCTTGTGGACTTCCAGATCGACGCCCTGAAAATCGTGGAGTTTTCCGGCAAGATCGAAAATTTTCTGCGCCAGAGACGGATCGATTTCAAACGTCTGCGGGCTGGGGTCGTCATCCAGCTGGCGTATGTCGTAAACGCCTGAGCCGTTCTGCTTCACTTTGATTTCGACGAATTCCGGATAGCTGGTCTTGAACACTTTGCGATAAGTAATAACGGCGTCGCCATTGGCCACGCTGAACGCGCTGGGAGCTTTGGGCGTCTGCGGGCGCAGGTTCGCGGGAACGGACACAACCGCAGCCAGCAGGAACAGCGCTGCAAGGGCGGGAAATTTTGGCTGGCGACGCGGTTTCAAAGTGAGTCCATTACCGTGGAATTAAGATTCAAATTACACGTTTTTAGGTGCCGCGGCTAGATGGAAGGCGTGCCGGCCCGGGCGGCTCGCGCGGATACGGCCGCCGCAGTCGAAACGCGCATGGAAATTCTTCGCGCGCCTGCGCTAGCTATGAGGAATCGTTCACGCGCGCGGGACACGTGCGCGTGGCACAGCGCAACGGCCAGCGCATCCGCCGCATCGGCGGGTTCTGGATTTTCCGTGAGCCCGAGGACCGAGGCGACCATCTGCTGCATCTGCTGTTTCGAGGCAGCCGCCGAAACCCGAAACGCTGGCCTTGATCTCGCGCGGCGAATAACTGTGCGCGGGAATCTGTGCCTGCGCTGCGGCCAGCAATACCACGCCGCGCATTTCCGCGAGGCGCAACGCCGTTTTCATGTTCAAAGCGGTGAAAACGGATTCGACCGCAACCGCATCCGGAACGAACTCTTCCACAAGTTGTGAAATAAGCTGATGGATTTCGCGCAGGCGAGATGCGAACGTGGCCCGGCCGGGCAGCTTCAGGAAGCCGAAGCGCACCAGTTGCGGGCGCGAGCCTTCCAAGTCAATAATGCCGTATCCAGTGGCCCCGGCCACCGCCGGGTCGACGCCCAGCACGCGCAATTTGCGCTGCGGAGCGGGTGCATCTTGTGGGTAAGCAGGCATTTTAGTCGCACAAGTGTACGTGCGGGGCGCAGCGAACTGGTAGTGTTATTTGCAGGGAATGAGGCGCGAATAGAAACGCCGCTTCACGCAGGGAAGCGAAGTTCATCTGCGCGAAACGGCGTGTGATGAAGTCGGTACCGAGCGGTTAGCTGGCGACCGCGGCCTGAATTTCCTTTTCGTCGATGTCGAAGTTGGCGTAGACGTGTTGCACGTCGTCGTGATCTTCGAGCGCCTCGACCATGCGAAGCATCTGCTGCGCCTGCGAGCCTGCCAGCTTCACGTAGTTCTGCGGAAGCCACGCTACCTCCGCGGAGGCGGGCGTGATGCCGTTGCTAGCGAGCGCCTCGCGCACTTTTTCCATGGCTTCGGGCGGCGTGACCACTTCCCAGGACGAGCCATCGTCCTTCAGATCTTCCGCGCCGGCGTCCAGCACGATTCCCATCATTTTGTCTTCGTCGGCCAGATCCTTGGGCACGCTGATGTCGCCCTTGCGATGGAACATCCAGCCGACCGCGCCGTTTTCGGCCATGTTGCCGCCATTTTTCGAGAACATGTGGCGGATTTCACTGACGATTCTGTTGCGGTTGCTGGTCACTACCTGCACCAACACGCCCACGCCGCCCGGGCCGTAGCCTTCGAACATCACTTCGTCGAGAGTTTCGCCCTCGAGCGTTCCGGCGCCGCGCTGAATGGCGCGCTCGATATTGTCGTTGGGCATGTTCTCGCCCTTGGCCGCGAGGATGGCGGTGCGCAGGCGCGGATTAGTATCCGGATCAGCCCCGCCCACGCGGGTGGCGATGGTCAACTCTCGAATGAGCTTGGTGAAAACCTTGCCGCGGCGCGCGTCGGTGGCCGCTTTTTTGTGCTTGATGGTGGCCCATTTCGAGTGTCCAGACATAACGAATCCTTCGATCCTTTTCCGGAATTATGGCAGGAGTGAAGCTGAACTCTTGCCGCGTTAGTTTAGCAGCAGCTTCTATGACAGGGCAATAGAAGGCCGCCAAATGGACCTGCCCCGCTAGCGGTGCTAGGAAACCGTGCTGACAGTCGACTCGGTGGGCGCGAGCGGAACGTTCCAGGCATCGTAGCCGTAGAGCCAGCTCGTGTCGTCGTTGCCGCCTTTCATCCAGGTGTTCGCGCTGGAAATCGCCTGAATGCGCGAAGTGCGCGGTTTGCGATGCGCTTCGTAGAGAGCGAATGCGCCTTCGATATCTTCAGCGTTAGATTGCTCGATGCAGCGCGCGAGAATAGCGGCGTCCTCGATCGCGGTTGCTCCGCCCTTGCGCCATGTAGGGCGTCATCGGATGGCAGGCGTCGCCGAGAAGCACCACGCGGCCGTCGCTCCAGCGCGGCAGCGGCTCGCGCTCGAGAATGGCCCATTTGTGGCAGTCGGGGCAGGCTTCGAGCACCGCGCGCACGTCGGAATGAAATCCTTCATAAGCTTTGCGCAGCTCTTTCACGTCACCTTTGGCGGACCACGATTCGCGCGTCATCCATTCGGCAGGCTCTGGCACGCTGGTGACGAAATACAATTCGCTGCGCGTGGCCGTGGTGTAATAGATCACGATGTGCCGGTCCGGGCCCCACCACTTGGTGCGCGAGGGGCCGATATCCAGGCCGTTCAGCAGCCTGGATGAAAACACCGCGCGATAGGCGATACGCCCTTTGTGAAGAGGCGCGTCGGGGCCAACGATGATGTCGCGCACGATGGAGTGAACTCCGTCGGCGCCGATCACCGCGTCAGCTTGCGCGCGAGAGCCGTCGGCGAAGACCATCGTTGGTCGCCCGCCTTTTTGCTCCAGTCCGGCGAGCTTTTTGTTGAAGTGGACAATCTCCGGCGGCACCACTGCGGCCAGCGCGTCGTGCAAGTCCGCGCGGTGCATGCACAAATAAGGCGCGCCGAAAAGATTTTCCGGCATGGGCAACTCGCGCAGGACCTTGCCCGTATCCCATTCGCGATTCAGGTGCGAGTAGGGCTGGAACGAAGTGGCGCGCACTTTTTCTTCGACGCCGATTTTGCGCAGGACTTTCATGGAGTTGGGCATCATCTGGATGCCCGCGCCGACGCGCCCGAACTGCGCGGCCTGCTCGTAGACGTCCACTTTTGCGCCGATTTGCCGCAGCGTGGCCGCTGTGGCCATGCCGCCGATGCCCGCACCTACAATTGCGATGGAAAGCTTTTCGAGGCCCATATTCAATTGCCTGCCAAATGAATGGTGTTTTTACGGAAGGAGTTTACACCACGCCTACGGGAACGAAAAATCGCCGCTAATTTGGCGCGTATGCGGGGTTATTTGAGGACGGGCAGCCAATTTGTTTGCGTGAAGCCGAGTTGGGGAAGAATGCGGAGCCGAAAAATCCGGCTCCGCGGATTTGCCGCTGCTGCCGCCCTTGCGCGCTAGAACATCACTTTCAGCGCGAACTGGATCTGGCGCGGAGAATTGATGGTCGTGGTGATCTGGCCGGCAGTGCCGAATGGATTGGCGGTCGTGGCATTCTGCGGCGCTTCGTTCTGCAGTCCGTTCATGCCGCCGGTGAGGTTGGACGTCGCTCCGGTGTAGGCCACCGTGCTCGGATATCCGAACCATGGCCGGTTGAACAGGTTGAAGGCCTCGGCGCGGAACTCCACGTTTCCGGCTTCTCCCAGCCAGCCTACCTTGGTGTCTTTGACGATGGAGAAATCGAGATTCCTCGAATTGGGCGAGCGCAGGATGTCGCGGCCGGAAGTGCCGATTTGGCCGAGTGCGTTAAGACCGAACATCAGCGGATTGAACCAGTTATTTACGTTGCCGGTGATGACGGAGTTCTTGTTAAAGGGCACGAACGTATAGGTGTAGGGGCAAGTGGTTCCCGCTGCGCCGTTCGGGCAGACACCATTCGCGTTCGAGTTCGTGATGTTGATGGTTTCCGTTTGGTTGGCGGTAATCAGGTTCGCGCGATCGCCGGGATTTTGCGCGATCTGCACACCGTCCAGCGAGCGCTCCGTCTGCACCAGCACGGAGAACGGAAAGCCGGACTGCACCTGCGCGATGCCGCCAACCCACCAGCCGCCGGCGATCTTGTTCAGCAACCCATTCGATTTCGGGCTGGGGAAATGGTAGATAGCGTTCACGTGTAACGCTTGCGGCACGTCGAAGCAGGAAAGCCCGCGGTCGAATTTCAGGTCTGTGGGCACGTCGCCGACGGCCGAACCTGCGGCGCCGCAATCAGTGTTGTACATCGCGCCGGAGGTAGTGTCGATCGAGCGGCTGTAGGTATACGCAAGCTGGAAGCTGAGCCCGTGCGTGACGCGCTTCGTGAGAGCGACTTGCAGCGAGTTGTACCAGGAGTTCGAAGCGGTGGTGATGAAGATGGTGCTGGACCAATAGGGATTGAGCCGGCACGGCGCGCTGCTGCCGATGGTCCCGTAGTTCGCCCTTAGAAAGTTTTGGGTCGCCGTGCTTTCAGTTTGCGTAAAATCGAACGGGGTCGCGGTGCCTCCGGGCGTCAGCGCGTTATTGAAGCACTGTGCCAGGCCGTTCGGAACGTTGTAGAAAGGGAGTCCGTTCGGGTTGTATCCCGCTGGCGCCACTGGGTTGCCGTCCACGTCGGTGTAGAGATTTATGCCGCGGTTGCCAACATAAGACACCGATAAACCCATGGAGAACGGCAACTGCTGCTCGACCGTCAGGTTATATTGCAAGGAATGTGGCGGCCTCATGTTGTAGTCGACCATCTGCAACGCTCGACCCAGTTCCGATGCCGGGAACGTTTCGGGGAAAGTAAAGTTCTGCCCGGATACTACGGCGCAGCCAGCGGCGGTGGCGCAGCCGGTGCTGGTATTGAATACGGTGGTTTGGACGCCGAAGGGTGGAACGCCGGCGGCGTTCTGGGTCAACTGCGAGCCGATATTCGCGAGGTCATAATAGATACCGAATCCGCCTCGCAGCGAAGTTCGGCCCGTTCCGAAGATGTCCCAGGCGAAGCCAACGCGCGGGCTGAAATTCTTGTAAGTACCCTGCGTGTTGAGTACCGGCCCAAGGGCATATGTGGTGGATGTCAGCAATTGCGGAATATAGGACTGGCGTCCGTCCACATCTTGCGGTGTAGTCATGAACTCGTAGCGCAATCCCAGGTTCAAGGTGACCCGCGGCTTCCAGCGATAATCGTCCTGCACATAGAAGCCGAAGGTCTTGAAGTGGTAGTCGCGCGCAAGATAGTTGCTGTTGTAGGGCGGGATCAAGGTTTGGGAACCCGGTCCGGTCACGAATGAGGGATAGGGCTGCACGGCGCCAATCTGCGTGGGCACACCCTGCATGAAGCTTGAAACTCCGGAGAAGGTGATGCTTCCGTAAGTCAACTTCTGCATGGTGTTGGGCTCCTGGTAGTAGTTCACCAGAGCGCCGAACTTGAAGGCGTGTTTGTCGTGCGTGTAGAACAGGTCGTCTCCCCAGGTTAGCAGCGTTTGGATGTGGTAGGTCGGCGCGCCTGTGGGTGCCAGAGCCGTGATTCCTCCCGCGGGAGCGATCGATCCCGGGCTATTCACTCCGGTCAGGAAGTCATACCAGATGGCTTGCGGTCCGGAGGAGGCATAACCAAATGGATTCAGGTTGGTGACGAAGTTCGATTGCCAGTTGCTGAAATTCGTGCGGCACCAGCAGAAGCGGAAGGAGTTCAGCAGGGTGGGGGAGAAGATATGGTTCTCACCGAACGTGAGCCACTGGTTCCGGCTGCGGCCAACCGTAGTGAATTGGGGGTAACCCGTCCCAGTATCGAGGTTGTTCAGGTTGCCGTAGGGAACGTGCTGGTAATCATCGTCGAAGGTGTAGCGGGCAAAGAGAGAATCCGCCGACGAAAGGGTGCGGTCGATTCGGAGCTGCGCGTAATCTTCCCGGACGGAAGTGAGCCCGTTGTAGAAAAAAGTTTGCGCGCCGTAAGCGCCATTTGGATTGTTGGGATAAGGAAACTGGCCAATCAGCGGCACCACAACCTGGGGAACCACAGTGCCTGCCGCACCGCCCGTCAGCCCTGCGGCGCACTGTCCTGCCGTCGGCGCGTAAAGACGAGCCGTCGGTGGGTTCGTCTTGCCATTGGGATCTTTCGTTCCGGGCAACGCGCCAAACCAAGCGGTACCCGGCGTCTGCGTGATTGGGAAGCCGGTTTGCGTGTAGTAGCTGTTTGCCGGAAGACCATTTGGCAATTGCGGAATCAATCCGGCCGGCAGAGCAGTTGCTGAATCGTTGTACACATTCCCTGGAAAGTCTTGAAAAATGTGGCAAGCCGCAGGCAAGTGTGATCCTGCACCGCGTCTCCCTGTCGCTCGCGAACCGCTTCGTACACCAGGTAGAAGAACGTCTTGTCTTTCTGAATCGGGCCCCCGACCGAAGCACCGAAATTATTCTTCTTAAACTGCGGATTGCGCTCGCCATTCAGCAAAGAGGGCGGGGCGTCAAAATAGTTTCGTGCATCGAGATGATTGTTGCGAAGGTACTCGAATACATCGCCATGGAACTCATTTGTTCCGGTTTTGCTGACCATGACCATTTGCGCGCCCATGGTGTAGCCGTAGTCGGCGCTGAACATGTTGGTGATGGTTTTGAATTCCTTGATTCCGTCCACGCCGAGTGTGTTGGCGCTCTCGGAGTTCGGTCCGGTGTTGTAGGCGTTGCCCACGTTGCTTCCGTCGAGAGTGAAGGTATTCGACCGCGGAGGCATGCCATTGCTGCTGAACCAGTTGCCCGCGGCTCCCGCTCCTCCGCCAGTGGGAAACGTGTTCTTCTGCACGCCCGGATTTAGAAAGGCCAAGTCGATAAAATTGCGGCCGTTTAAGGGAAGCTCGGCCATTTGCTGTTCGTTCACCGTGGTTCCCACCGCACTGCTGGTGGTGTTCACCAGACTGACCTCGCCGGTGACGGTGACTTCTTGCGTGGTCGATCCAACTTCCAGCGTGGGGTTCACCACAAGCTCTTGGGCCACTTCCAGCACCAGCCCCGCTTGCATCACCGTCTTAAATCCCTGCGCTTCCACTTTCAGAGAGTAGTTGCCGGCGCGCAGCGCCGGAACACGAAACGCGCCGTCCTCTCCTGCGACGATATCGCGGCTTTCATTGGTGTCCGTGTTGGTCACAGTGATTTTTGCATTTGGGACAGCCGCGCCAGACGGGTCCTTTACCGTTCCCAGAATGGCGCCGTTACTCACCTGCGCAGATGCGGAAACGGTTGCGAGCAGCAATATCAGCAGCGCCGCCACCCACAGCATGACTCTGCTGGCATTGCGAACGATCGGTTCAATCATGTTCCCCCCAGGTACGGCGAGCGAGTCGCCGCTAAAGCAGCGCATAGAATTCCCGGATCGAATTTGTATGAACGCAGCGCTGCAAGCGCAAGACGAAGGGCTTGCCACGTGCGAATTTCGCTGTAAATTCCCAGTTTTTTAGTTGGGATGCGAGAGGAACCGCGCTGGGGCAGAGTGGCGAAATCCGCCACTGAACTGCGTCGCAATGAGGGCCCAGTGACCGAAATGCGCACAGCCCGCATCGTCACTCTCCACACGCGTTCTCTCCACGTAGAACGCGCGCGCCACCGATAGAATGTTTATGGACCCGTTTTACCGGCCCAAAGGTTGAGCCGGGAACTGACTCGATAATTCACAATTCGTTATGAGTTCAGTCTAAAACTGCCGCGGATACTACCACGGCCCAAAGCGCTGTCAAGCGCTTTGTCTAAAATGGAAAACTTTCGTCGTTGCGCGAAAGATCTCATGGTTTGCCGCTTTTCCTCCAGTTCGACGGAATCTCCAGGAAACCACCTTCAGTCGTCCTGAACGAGCACTGGATTCCCGTGATGTGGTAGTTTGTCGCGCAGGTTTCTCCGGCCGGGAGCGGGAACGGGCAGATCGATGCGGCTTTCTCAATTGTGCGGGATGGTTGTCACGTTTACGGCATGGGCGAGTCTTTTTGGCGGGGCTCGCCAGTCGCCAACGTCCGTTCCGTCCTCGGCGTTCACGGTATTCGACGCGCCGGGAGCAGGCAGCGGTCCTGGGCAGGGCACTACTCCGTGGGCCATGAATGGAAAAGGAGAAATTGCCGGCGTATTTGTCGACAGCATGGGCGTTCCGCACGGCTTTCTGCGCAGCAGCAGCGGCGGCTTTGTTTCCTTCGACGCGCCGAATGCCAGCCAGCGCGGCGATAAAGGCACCACTCCGCGCAGCATCAACGAGGCCGGAGACATCGCCGGCTATTTCTCAGCGACAACCGGAACGAATCGCGGATTTCTTCGCCGCAAGGACGGCTCCTTCGTTGTTTTCGATCCCCTCGGCAGCGCCGGCACGGTGATCAACAGCGTCAACGCGCAGGGAGATGTGACCGGAAACTACGTGGTCAACGATCAGGCTCACGGACTGCTGGGCCACAAAGACGGGACCTTCGCCACTTTCGATCCGCCCGGCGGATTCAATACGGCGCCTGAATGGATCGCGGACAATGGAGATATCGCCGGATATTACGAAGATCAATTAGGCGTTCTGCACGGTTTTATCCGCCACAAGGACGGCACTTTCTCCGTGGCCGATGTTTCCGGCGCAGTGGCGGCGCAGGGCAAGGGCACCTTTCCGATGAGCGTGAGCGAAAACGGGGAGATTGTGGGCCATTACACTGCAGGCGAACATGGAATGGACCGCGGGTTCATCCGCCACAGGGACGGCGCCGTCGAGAACATCGATCCGCCTGGGAGTATCACCGACGATGCGGCGCACGCGGATCCGGAAGGATACGTGCTGCACGCGATCACCGATCCTTTGACGATCAATCAGCGTGGAGAAATTGCCGGATATTTTGACGACACGAACGGCTTGGTTCACGGGTTCGTGCGGCGCGTGGGCGGTGCTTTCGGAACGTTCGAGGTTCCCGGCGCGAGCACCGGCAGCGGGCTCGGCACTTTTCCCACCGGCATCAACGACCGCGGCGAAGTTGTCGGGTATTACTACACGGGTGCCATCGGCGTGGTGCATGGCTTTGTAATGGCACCGCAGGCGGGAAGCAATCCGGCGCCTCAAAAGGCGAATCCCACTAGGAAGAACTAGCTCCCGGCGCGGAAAATTCCGCCGATTGTTTCAGCAGAGCGCGAACTTCCTCGTCCGTTGTCTGCGAAAAATCTTCGTACCACTCGCCTACGGCACGAAAAGGCTCTGGAGTAATCGCACAGATGACCTCATCGACAATGGACTCGAATTCGGCGCAGGTCTCGCGCGGCGCGAGCGGCACAGCCACGACGATGTGCGACGGCTCTTTCTTTTTCACCGCGAGAACCGCCGCGCGCATGGAGGAACCAGTGGCAAGGCCGTCATCGACCAGGATCACGGCTCTCCCGCGCACGTCAATCGCGGCACGCCCGTCGCGATATCCGCTCTCGCGCCGCAGAAGTTCCTGCTCTTCTTTTCGCGCCACGCCTTCAATGATTCGTGCAGGAATATGAAGCTGGCGCACCACATCTTCGTTGATGTCGCGTATGCCGCCGGAAGCGATCGCGCCCATGGCCAGCTCTTCCTGTCCCGGCACACCGAGTTTGCGCGCCACGAAAACATCCAGCGGAGCGCGCAGCGCTCTCGCGATTTCAAACGCGACCGGCACTCCGCCGCGCGGCAGTCCCAGAACGACGACGTCGTTGCGGCCGGAGTACCCACGCAACTGTTCCGCGAGCTCGCGACCTGCTTCGCGCCGGTCATGGAAGGGATGGACCGGGCCGCCCGACGATTCGTTCATCTCATCCACGGGGAGGCCCCGGTTGTTCGCGCGGTTTCAGTGATAAGCCTGCTGGATTTCCTTCGGTTCGGTGCCGCGTGATTTCTTGATGGCTTCCCACCGGGCGGCCGGGATCGGTCCATCGTGCGCGCAAGCATTGGCTATGCTTAGCCAATTCCCATTGCGTTTGACGAAGGTGTCCATGCAGCCGTAGCGATCTGTGCCGTTGAGTGCGGCGTCCTTATGGCCTGTATCGGTGTTGGCCATCTTGTACGTCGCGACCGCTGTGTCGCCGTAGACCTCAACCTTCAGCTCGGAAAGAGCGGTGGTGGTCTTCACATTTGGATCGGAAGGATCGGGCTTGCTGAAAAGTTCGACCACCGTGGTTTTGGAAAGTGCGCCGATGCGTCCGCTGCCGGTGAGCTGAAGGAGCTGCCCATCGTACATGTATTTCTTGGCCACGGCGGCGGCTTCGGGACCGTTGTTTGCGTTCTTGGCGAATGTGTTCTCGATGTCCATGACTTGCTTCTTATCAGCGTTTTGCGCTACGGCAAGAGACGGCAAAAGCATGCAAACCAGGCAAATCGCCGGAAAAGCCCACTTGAACTTGGTCATAGAAGCTTCCTCTTCAATCGAAATTTGGCTTCGGCCGCCCGCATTATAGCCTCGCTGTTATGAAAGCCCGGGAACGATCGTCAGATGGGTCGCCAGATGGATCGTCAGACGGGTTCGATCATCAGGTTTTATCCGTGGTTTCCGCCGCGGCGTTGCGTCCGGCGATGCGGCCTTGCACGATGCAGCGTCCCATGCCGTGCATGCTGAATCCCCCGGCGGACTCGCCTCCGCAATAAAGCCCGGGAATGACGTTGCCGTTCAGGTCGATCACTTGGCATTTTGAGTTGATACGCAGTCCCGAGCGCGAATCGTGAATCACCGGAGTGGCCCAGGCGGCGTAGAACGGCGGCGTCTGAATTTTAAACTTGGGTGAGGGCTTGCCGAAGTCCGCGTCGGCACCCGAATCGACGAACGAATTGTATTTGGTGACGGTGTTTTGCAAGGCGTCGGCAGCCATGGGCTTGCGCTGGTGCTTGTTGACGATGCGCGCGGCCAGCTCCGCGAGCGAGTTGGCGCTGAAGAAATAGCCCGCTTCGATATCCACATGAGGCGGCGCGGTGATCCATTCTTCGCGCTGCGCGGCGTCCGCGTCAAAAATCGCCCAGATTGGGCCGCCGCCGTTGTGCGGCTCGCCCGTGCCGGCCATCGCCGCGTTCAGGAAATTCGCGGGATCCCATTTCTCGTGCGCGGCGTTCAGGTAGCTGTCCGGTTTGTACTGCTTCACATCGCCGTAATTGTTGGCTGTGTACTGGCCTTTGGTTTCGTCGTAGAAGCGCAGGCCAGCCTGATTGACGAGAATCAGATTTTGCCAATCCCGTACGTGCAACCCGCTGGCGCGCGCCTTCGAAAATATTTTGCTGCCTGGCTGCCACATCAGGTTCACGTAGCCGTATTGCGACCCGATGCTACCCGGCTTGGTGACGTTCTGGCCGAACTCCGCCACCTGGTTGTAGGCGCCCCAGAGCGACGCGCCGATAGCCATCGCGGCGATTTCTCCGCTGGCGTCCTGGTAGGAATAAGGCTCGCCCGCTACTCCGTCGTATTCTTCGGTGAGCCGCGGATCGAAAATGCGGCGGAAGTTGACGTTGCTGCTGTGTCCGCCAGTGGCGACGATTACGCCCTTCTTTGCGCGAATGCGCAGCGCCTTGCCTTCGTTCGTGGCTTCCACGCCGAGCACGCGGCCGGAATTGGTGTTTTCGCGCACAAGACTCGTCATCTTGTGCTCGAGAAGAATTTGCACGCCGAGCTTTCGCGCGCTGGCCTCGACTGGGCGGATGAATCCGATGCCGGAAGAAGTCGTGGGTCCCTTGTCCGACTCCACCGGCGCGCCGGTCTGCATCAGCGGCCAGTCCATAGCGGCGGCATGATTCTCCCGCGGCGCGGAATTTCCCGTGGCGTGCCCGCCGGCGGTGTCCGGCGCCTTGTCGACGAAAACCACGCCGTGCTCCATCAGCCAGTCGACGGTAGGGCCGCAGGTGTCGGCGAAGGCGCGGATGATTTCCTTGTCGTTGTAGCGGTAATCGGGGAAGCCGTTCGGCTCGACCACCGACCAATCGGTGAGATCCGAGAAAACAATGTCGGGCGAATCCTCCACGCCCCACTTTTTCTGGCGGCTGTTGCCGCCGCCCAGCGCGATGTTTCCGCCGCTGACGATGGCGTGGCCACCGACGTCGAAATTCGCCTCGATGATGACCACCGACGCACCACGCTCTCGCGCTTCAATCGCGGCGGGAAGGCCGGTGGCGCCTGCGCCAATGATGACCACATCAGCTTCCTGGTCCCATTTGAGTTGGGGCGTGCGTGCGAGCGCATCGCCTGCGCCGAGTCCGGTAAGTGCGGCTCCCCCGACGCCGACGGCTGCGCCTCGGACGAAATCCCTGCGCGAAACTTTCTTTTCCTGTGGCTTGTCGCGATCCCGTTTCATGGCAGCACTACTCCCTGGCGATGGATGCGGCGGTTATACCACAAATCGCTGCACACGCTCTGAAGAGCGCCCGTGTTTTAGTTGCTGATTTTGGGTACCGCAGAACTGGATGCTGCGCAGCACGCGGTCGAAGGCCGGCCGCAACGCCTTACTTCTTGCTCCAGAAGCGAGCGACGGCAGCGTAATCGGGATCGTCTTTCGCTGCATCCTTCACGGCGCTGTAGGTGGAATACGCCGCGGCGCCTGCCGGCAATTCGATTTTCTGCTGGCGCGCGAGCTCCAGTGCCAGGCGGACATCCTTGTGCATCAGCCGTAGAGGAAAGCTGGCGGGATACTCGTTTTTCAAAATCAGCGGCGCTTTCACGTCCATCAGCGGCGAGCGGCCCATGCTCGACTGCAGCACGTCTATGAGTTTTTGACCGTCCAGCCCGGCGTGGGTGACCAGCGCAGTGGCTTCGGCCAGGGCTTCGACTTCGAGCGCGAGGATCAAATTCATGGCCAGCTTCACGGTTTGTCCCGCCCCGTTCGGCCCCAGCAGAAAAAATTTCTTGCCCATGGCTTCGAGCAGGGGCTTGGCGCGGTCGAACACTTCCTGCTTGCCGCCGATCATAAAAACCAGCTCGCCTTTTTCCGCACCCCAGGTGCCCCCGGTGACGGGCGCGTCAAGAAAGTCGATGCCGCGGTCGGCGCACAGGGCCGCTTCGCGCCGCGCCAGTTCCGGGGAAACGGTGCTCGAGTCGATGAACAGGCTGCCGCGCTTCAGTGCGTCCAGCGCGCCATTCGCGCCGAACATCACTTCTTCCAGCGCTGGCGGATCGCTGACGATGGTGATCAATACGTCCGCTTGCGCAGCCAGTTCGCGCGGATTCGCGGCGAGTTTCGCGCCCTCGCGGACTAGGTCGTCAGCTTTCGATTTCGTGCGGTTCCAGACCACCAGCGGAAATCCCGCTTTGAGTAAATTGCGTCCCATGGGCTTGCCCATCAGCCCAAGCCCGATCAATCCCACAGTGATTGCCATCCCGGCTCCTTTGGAAGCGACATTTATAATGATGGACGCGTACTTCGAACATTTGCAACCGTGTGCAGTCCCCTTCATGGGGCAAAGATGTTGGCTTTAGCTCGAACTTGCACCGATAGCGACGACGGTGAAGGGCGGCGACTGGGCACACATCGTCACAAACGTCCATCGCTACTCTTACGAAGCACTAGATCTGCGAATACGCCGTGGGCGCTAGCATGATGTTGCTGATGTTCGAGACAATGTCCTCGAAGGCGTAGCGCGGATTGGTAGAGAGCGTTTTCCATTCCGGCGCGTTCCGGAATGCGTCCCACTTGGCGTCGCGCTCGGACAGGCTGTTGAAGCACAGCATATAAGTGAGATTCGGCAGGCGCGGACCCACCAGCGTGTCGCCGTAAAACACCTGCGGAATTCCGGCCTTCGAGAAGATATCGCCCTCGCCGCTGCTCATCTGCTCGATTTTGCGCCAGTGGTCCTGATTGGTGCCGCTTTCATACGTGCGCAGTTCGAAGACGCGAGGGCTTTTTGAAACGCTCACAGGCGGCAGCGTGATTTTCGGCATCTTTTCGTAAGCCTGCATCAGCGAGCTTTCCATGCGCAGATAAGCCGGTGCTTTCGCGGGAGCGTTCAGAAAAGCGTCGCCCGCTCTCATGTAGGCGTCGTCTTTCATCAGGCGATCGTCGATGGTCACCAGTCGCTCAACGGACATGCTGGGAATGAGCACGTACATCACCGGGGTTTCCGGGCCGATGGTTACGGTGAATACGCCCACCGGACTGATCTCCATGCGATTGAGCGCGGGAACGAGCGCATCGCGAAAATAATCGTCGGTGAGCTTGCGCTGCGGGCCGGCCACAAGCTGGTAGCGGCGCAGTTGGTAGAATTCGCGCTTTCCCGCGCTGGCGGACTCCTGCGGGCGCGCGAGCAATTCGGGCGCGGCGCCTGCGGCTAGTGCCGATGCAGCTGTTGCCGCACCCGCTGTGAGAATCGACGACTTGAGAAATTTGCGCCTTTCCATTTTCCGCTTTTCCATGGAAGTCTCCCTTCGCGAGTCGGAATATACGCCGCGGCTCGGCCAACCGCAGCTTTGAAACCCGCATACTGACACGGTTTGGTGTCGCGGGTCTACAGCAGGCGAGCGTTCCTTCGAAAGAAGAAAATGTAGATCCTTCGACTTCGCTACGGCGCCCAAACCCGGGGCGCTCTTCGCTCCGCTCGGGATGACACAGCTCTTTTGGTCGGTCGTCGAAGAGCGCCCTCGGTGATGCGATCACACGAAGAGAGATCTCTCGTCGGGATGACACGTAGTTGGAGCTTTCTAGCGCTTCGATTCGGCGAGGAGCTGGGCGAGATACTTTTGCCACACGGGCGCCTGGAAGAACGTGTAGTGGCCGCGGGTGGCTTTGGTGACGGGCAGCAACACGAAATGCGCGCCCTTCACCTTTTTCATTTCGCGCTCAGCCACGCCCATTTCACCGGGATTCCAAAAATCGTCCATCACGTTGACCAGGAACACGTGGTCGCTGATCTTGCCCAGATCCGGTTCTGGGTTGTAATTGCGTGACGCATCGTACTGATAGATGAAATCGTTGGCGTCGGTGGACTTCATATTTTGCGCGATGTAATCGTCGACGTATTTGTCGGCAAGAGCGGCGGTGCCGTATTCCTCCTGCCACAGCGTGGGCGCGCTGCCGACCACCAGCAAGTGGCCCAGGGCGGCGCGCAGGCCGTAAGGTTGTTGCGTGTAATTGCCATTGTTCCAGCCGGGATCGTCGCGCACATCGTCGACCATGATTTTGCGCACCATGCGGTTGCGTCCGCCGACCTGCACCGGCAGGCAGGAAAGCAGCATGTAGGCGTCAACATCACCCGGCTTTTCTTCGCTCCACATGAAGCCCTGCATGCAGCCCATGGAAGTGCCGACGAAAAGGCGCAGATGATCGACGTGCAGGCCTTCTTTCAGCGTGATCTGCAGCGCGTGAACCATGTCCGCGTAGTCGTAGTGTGGGAATTTCCCGCGCAGGCCGTCGCTGGGCTTGGTGGACTTGCCCATGCCCGCGCCAAACTGGTCAGGAAGGATGACGTAATACTTGGACGTGTCGAGCAACTGGCCGGGGCCGAAGAGCACGCCTGCGAAGGATGGAATCAGAAAAACTCTGCCGGCGCGGTTGGTGCCGTGCAGCACGACCACAGCGTTCGTGATCTGGCCGGAGGCGTCGCGCTGCGGCGTACCGATAGTGGCGTAATGCATGTTGACTTCAGGAAGCGTTTCGCCACCGCCGAGCTTGAAATCCTTGATGACGTAGTCGCCTTCCTTGGGGGGAACGGAAGTGAGCGGCTTTTGCTGGGCCACCACGGCGCTGCCTGCGGATACAGCCAGCGCAGCCAGAAAAAGCGCACGGCAGAAGTTTGTTGGGCTCTTCATTTAGCTCCTCCAGATATCGCGAATTCGTTAACGGATGGCGGAAGCGATGGCCTCGCCCAATTCCTTCGTATTTGCTTTGCCGCCAATGTCCGGCGTGCGCGGCCCGCCGCCCGCAAGAACCATTTCAATGGCGCGCTCGACAGCGTCCGCGGCTTCCGTTTCGCCAAAATGGCGCAGCATCATCGCGCCCGACCATATCTGGCCGATCGGATTGGCGATGCCTTTGCCGGCAATGTCCGGCGCTGAGCCGTGCACCGGCTCGAACATCGACGGATACTCGCGTTCGGGATTCAGGTTCCCGGAAGCGGCGATGCCGATGGAACCAACCACCGCGGGCCCGAGGTCGGAAAGAATATCGCCGAAAAGATTCGAGCCAACGACCACGTCGAACCAATCGGGATGCCGCACAAAATGCGCGGTGAGAATGTCGATGTGGTACTGGTCGGTGCGAACGTCCGGATAATCTTTGGCGATCGCAGCGAAGCGTTCGTCCCAGAAAGGCATGGTATAGATGATGCCGTTCGATTTTGTGGCGGAGGTGACGTGCTTCTTGCGCGTTTTGGCGAGCTCGAAGGCGTAGCGCATGATGCGGTCGCATCCGCGTCGCGTGAAAACAGTTTCCTGGATAGCGAGTTCATCCGCCGATCCTTTGTAGAGGCGGCCGCCAATTTCCGAATATTCGCCTTCGGTGTTTTCGCGGACCACGTAGAAGTCGATCGAGCCCGGCTCAAAATTCTTTACCGTGGCTTGCATGCCCTGCAGCAATTTCACCGGACGAAGATTCACATATTGATGGAAGCCGCGGCGAATGGGAATGAGTAGCCCCCACAGCGAAACGTGATCGGGTACGCCGGGATAGCCGACGGCGCCGAGAAAAACAGCGTCATAAGGACGCATTTGCTCGAGGCCGTCCTCCGGCATCATGCGGCCAGTTTTGAGATAGGTCTCGCAATTCCAGCCGAAATTTTTCCAGGAAACGGAGAAACCGAACTTGCGCGCGGCCGCTTCCACGGCACGAATGCCCTCGGGAACCACTTCATTTCCGATGCCGTCGCCAGGGATGGTCGCAATCTTGTAGTTTCTGTTTTTTGAGTTGGTCATGTTTGGCCAGTTTAGGCTGTGAGCGCGGCGGTGAGGTTTTTCAAATCGGGCGCGCGCTCCAGGGATTTTACAGCTTCAACAATCGTTTCCGCTTTCTTGGTGGGCCACTTGGCAAAATCCGCGCAGCCGCGGAATTTGTCGGCCACTTCCTCGTAGGACATGGGATTCGCCGGGCTGCCCTTGGCGAATTGCGCGTTGCCGGAAATGGTGCGCCCATCTTTCAGGTGAATTCGGATGATGCTGGTCATTTTGTCGAAGCCAGCCGCTTCAGCTTGCGGGTCAACGTAAAAATTCACGCGCGGGAGCATGGCTTGAACTTCGGGCCGCAGCACCACGGCGTCGGTATATTCGATCAGGCCGGCCTTGCGGCGCAGCAGCAGAATGCTGATGCAGAATTCCATGCTGAATTTTCCCTGCAGGCCGGTCTGGGGCCGATGGTGATATAGGGTGGTGACCATGCTGTGGTTCGCGCCCACGTCGATTTTTTCGACCTGGTCGGGCTTGATGTCGTTCTTCACCACGAGGTCGAGGAACTCGCCCATGGCCGGATGATTCAGTGAACCGCAGGGGAATGGCTTGATGGAGACGCCCGGATCGGCGAACGTCCAGGGTTTGCCGAGCTTGTCGACAATGGAAGGAGGATCGAATCCGCCGCCCGCGGCCTGGAAAAATCCGAGTGCGCCTTCGAGAATATCCGGAGCGGCGGTCCAGCCGAGCGCGGCAAGATCCACGGCGACCGTTCCATTTTCACCGGCATGACCCGCGTGAAAGGGCTTGGTCATGGAGCCAAAGTTATCGCGCAGGCCGCCACCTTCGGCCGCGGCGATGCCGAGCGCGTAGGCGGTTTGCGTGGGATTCAGGCCGCGCAATTTTGCGCAGGCGGAGGTGCTGCCAAACGAGCCGCAGGTGCCCGTGGTGTGAAAGCCGTCATTGTAATGGCGCGGCGAAATGGCTTCGGCGATCTTGCATTCCACTTCCACGCCCACCTGGTAGGCCAGAATGAAATCCTTGCCGCTGCGATTTCCAATTTCAGCCAGCGCGAAAGCGGGCGGCAGAGATGGAACCGTCGGATGTGTGAGCAATCCGTACACGCGATCTTTTGCCGAGGCGAGCTGCGTGTCGTCAAAGTCGTCGGCGTGAATGGAAACGCCATTGGCGAAGGCGGCGAAGCGTGGAGGCGCCTTGAGCGTGGTGCCGATGATGCTGGCTTTTCCGGCGCCCTGGCTCACGCCAAGATTCTGCAGATATTCGCGAACAAGCGGACCCATTTCAGAAGCCGAGCCTGCCAGCGCCAGACCGAAACCGTCGAGCATCGACTTCTTGCCAAGATCGAGCACGTTGGCGGGAATGTCTTCGTACTTCGTGTTCACGATAAACTCAGAAACGTACTTGGTGAGGCCAGGAGCTTTGGGAAACTCCGCTTGCGAGCAAGGCTCAGGCGTAGCGGCATTCGCCAGCAGCGGATTTGCGGCCATGCCGGCCGCCGCTACGGCCATAGAATTCCTGAAAAAGTCGCGCCGCTTCATCGCCCGATTTCCTCCACAAAGCTTTCAGAATCGCATCGTTACGAGGGTTGAAACACTATAGTGCAAATGAAGGGCGGCCTCAATTGGTCTTGAAGGGCCTCGGGCCTTGAACGGTGACCTCGCTGAATGGCCCGATGAAAGAACGAAGAATCTGACGTATTTGTGCTCAGGAAGCTTTATGCGAGAATTCGACATCTGAGTCGCTGGGCTTGAGGAAATTGCAATGGCCGTCACACTGATTCCGCCAACTTTACCCGAGCAGGAAGAGGCCGCGCGCCCGTCGGACAATGGCGGCAACGGAAACGGCGGCGGAAATTTCGAGGAGCCGGATCGCGGGCCGAATGAGAATCCCGAGCCCGACCCGGAACGGTATGCGACGCCGCTCAGCGCGTATAAGACCGCGGCGCTTTTCGCGATGTTCTCGATCGTGTCGCTGTTCGCGACGCTCACGCGCTTTCTGGCGTGGCGCTGGGTGCATTCCCGGGACTGGGTGCCCATCAACCTGCCGCACATTCTCTACCTCAACACCGCAGTGCTGCTGTCCAGTAGCTTGACCTTCGAACTGGCCCGGCGTTCGATGTCGCGCGACGCCCTCAACCGCTGTGTACGCTGGCTGGCGGTGACGCTGCTGCTGGGCGTGTGTTTTGTTGCCGGGCAGGTGGTTGCGTGGCGGGAAGTCGTGGCGCGCGGATTGTTCGTGGCGTCCAATCCGGGGAGCTTCTTTTTTTATTTCTTCACGGCCGCGCACGGCCTGCATCTGGTGGGAGGCTTCCTCGCGCTGACCTATGTGATTGTGTTCGCGAAAACTCTGTCGCAGCGAGGCAGGCAGAAAACAGCGGTGAGCGCGGTGGCGTTTTACTGGCACTTCATGGACGCGCTTTGGATCTATCTGCTGGCGCTGCTTTTCTTCACCATACAGCGTTAACCGAAATCCCCAGCGCCGCGGGTTAATCGCCGCCGGCGCGCCGATGGGCCTTCACCGTGGGCAGCGGCTGCTGCAGCCAGCGGACCAGCGCGTCGAAATATCTCTCCCAGTCTTGCGATCTTACGAAAGCGGCGCAATTGTCCCACGCGTCCAGAGTGGCTTCCGACGCGCGGGTGAAGAAAGTCGCCAGATAGTCTTGTCCCGTGGTGAAGACCTGGCGGGCTTGCTGGGAACGATTCCGCTTCGCCACGGAGGTAATTGCTATCGGCTTTTTGACCGGCTGTGGTTGCGGGAGAGGCGATTCGTCGCTGAGCGCGGGCTCTGTTGCAGCAGACACTCCATCCGATCCTTCAGTCGAAGCGTGCAAACTTCGAAATTCCGAAACGAGAACCGGCCGTGGTTGCTTCTCGATCTCGGGGGTAAGGGTTTGCGAAGCGGCGTCACCCCCGGGGTCTGCGTCGGGGTCCAGTGTGGCTTCGAACCAGGTCCAGTGAGCAGTCTCCGGCTCTTTTTCGAGCCGTCGGGGTTCGGGTACCGTCTCTTTCGTTACGGGTTCAAGCGGAACGCCGGGCTCCAATTCCAGGAGCGGATCAGCGACGGGTTGTTCCGTGCCGAATTCCACGGGCTTGACGCTAACTTCCGGCGCGCCGTGCCCAGCAATGGGTTTCACATCGTCAAACTGCAACGCTTTGGCCACCACTTGCACGGAAAACGCCGAAACCGGCTGCGCCTGATTCGCGCAGGCGCGGATCATCGCGTGTTCGCAAAGCAGATTCATGACGCGTGGAATTCCGCGGGAGTACACGTGGATCATTTCGATCGCTTCCGGCGAAAAAATTTCACGCTCTCCCCCGCCGGCAATCTGCACGCGTCTGTGGATGTAAGCGCGCGCGTCCTCCCGCGAGAGCGCGGAGGTATAGCATCGCAAACTGATGCGCTGGCGAATCTGGCGCATCTCCGGGCGCTTAAGCTTGTCTTCCAACTCCGGCTGCCCGGAGAGCACCACCTGCAAAAGCTTCTGGTCAGGCATTTCGTGGTTCAGCAGCATGCGCACCTGTTCCAGCACGTGCACAGGCAGACCCTGCGCTTCATCGAGGATGAGCACGGCATTGTTTCCGGCGCGATGTCGCTCCAGCAGCCATTGATTCAAGCGTGCGAGCGAGCTGCCTTGCAGGTGTGGATCGGGCGAAATGCCATATTCGGCGAGCACCAGATCGAACAGCTCGTTTACTTCCAGGTGCGGATTGAAGATGAATGCGGTCGGCGTGTGCTGTTTTTGAAGCCACTGCTTCAGGCGGTTTATGAGTGTCGTTTTGCCGGTGCCGGCGTCACCGGTCAGAACGATCAGGCCTTTGCGCGCTTCGATGGCGCCCGCCATTTCCTCGAGCACTTGGCGCGTTCTCTGGTTCAAATATAAGTAGCCAGGATCGGGATTGACGTTAAAAGGATTCTCGCGAAGTCCAAAGAACCGAAAGAAAGTGTTATACATGGCCACCCTGCAAAAAGTGTAACGAACGCAAGATCATCTGCAATCCGGAGGCACGGAACAATACGGGAATTTCCCGAAGAGTGTGGAAAACGCAGTAGAGGTACTACTGGAACTCCGTTCGCCGTGCGTGCAGGCCCTGCTCCTTGTTGCTTTTTCTCCCGGCGATAGCTATAAGGAGTGCGCAAAATTCCGCAGCCGTCCCGCTCGTGGATGCGGCGCCATAACATAAGGAACCAATCCGACATGTTCCAGCAAGTGCTGAACCCGGCGGGAAATTTGTGGCTAAGTGTTCTGATTTCTTTGGTGCCGCTGGTGGCGCTGCTGTTTATGCTAGCGGTCCTGCGAATGACGGCCTGGCTTGCTACGATTGTAGCAGGAATCATAACGATCCCCCTCGGAGTGCTGGTCTGGCACGCACCCTTCGCCGCCATCATGAAATCCTACTTCTACGGCGGCCTCACCGGCGCGTGGGTCATCGACTGGATCACCTTTTGGGGCTTGGTTATTTTCAACACCCTCGTCTTTACCGGCGTCTTCGAGAGGTTCAAAAGCTGGATCATTCACCATGCTACGGCGGACATTCGCATTCAGACCATCATGCTCGCCTGGGCATTTGGAGCGCTGCTCGAAGGAATTGTAGGGTTCGGCTACCCGTGGGCGGTAGTGGTTCCGATTCTTGTAGGACTTGGCATTACGGATTTGGACGCGATCCGCGTGGCCGCGCTGGCGAACAATGCGCCCGTATCCTATGGGGCGCTGGGCGCCCCAATTCTCGGCTTGGCCGCGGTAACGGGGCTGCCGCTGATGGCGCTTTCCGGATCGATCGGCAACGTGGTCGCGGTGCTGGCAATCCTGCCGCCCTGGATTCTGATCTACTTGGTGAGCGGGTGGGAAGGAATGATCGAGGCTTGGCCGCTGGCGATCGTCGGATCGGTTTCCTACGTCGCGGGGCAGTGGCCGGTGGCGCGGTTTTTAGGTCCTTACCTGCCCGACCTGAGCGGAGCGCTGGTCTCTTTCTGGGTTCTTTTCCTTTTCGTGAAGATTTGGCGGCCGGCAACGATTCGAGGATTCGGCGGCGCGGCGCTGGCGCCCGCGGCGGTTTCAGAAGCGGACGCAGCCAGGATGAAGTCGACTCGCGAATCGTTCTTTATCTGGATTCCCTATCTGGTGCTTATTGGGGTGGTGGTTGCCTGGACCGGCCCGTGGTCGCACCTGCCAACGATCAGTTGGTTCCGGCTTTCGATCAGCGCCATGTCTTCGACGACGCAGCGGCCGATCGCATCCGTGTTCAACTTTACGCCGTTCAGCGGCGGAAGTTCGATTCTGGTTTCCTGGTTGATCATCGCGGCGATTCTGCGGCCGAATGGTGAAATGCTGGGCAAGATTTTTGCCAAGACTTTCCGGCAAATGTGGGGCGCGCTGCTGGTGGCCTTCTTTATTTTCGCGCTGGCCTATATTTTCGTATTTAGCGGGATGGCCAATTCGCTGGCGTACGGGCTCTCGAAGATCGGGCCGTTTTTCGTGGTGCTGGCGCCTGTGCTCGGTTGGATCGGTGTGGCGCTTTCGGGTAGCAACGCGTCCACGAACGCGATGTTCGGGCCGGTGCAGGCAGTCACCGGACGCTTGCTGAATCTTCCGATATTGTTGCTGCCTTCGTTCAATTCCGTAGGGGCTGAAGTGGGAAAACCGATCGCCCCGCAGACCGCCAGCGTGGGCGTTTCCACCAGCAAGCTGGTGCGCAGCGAAGGCCAGGTGATCCGGCATAACATGGGGTGGACGCTGGTGATGCTTGCGTACCTGATTCTGATTTCCCTGGCCTTCTATTACTTCTTCCCGCGCGCGATGTCGCTCTAGTGCCCTTCGGTTGACGTGGCTCTCTGGTTTTTCACGTCGAGCTCATTCACAACCTGCTGAACGTTGGGAATGGAAGCGGCGATCTTCTGCGCTTCCGAGCGGCGCGCCTGTGAGTTCACTTCGCCTTTCAGCGTCACCACGCCGTTCTTTACATCGTAGCTCACAGCTTTGTTCAGGTGGTTCTGTCGCAGCGCTGCATCCAGATTGTTCTTGATCGCTTTGTCGTAGTCGGAATTCACGGTTTTGGCATCGCTCACGTTCGGAGGCTCGACGGCCACTTCGTCGGCAACCACTTCGCCGGTGGCGATGGACTTTGCAACGTCTTCCGCGCGCATCTTGTCATCCTGCGAGGGCACGTTTCCGGTCAAAGTCACCACTCCCTTTTCGCGGTCCTGGCTCACGTGCACGTTTTGCAGGCCGGCCTGATCGAGCGATTTGCGAACATCGGATGTCACGTCCGGCGATTTGGGCTGGCTCGAGCACGCCGACAAAAGAGCGGCAAGAAGTACGGGCGTAAGCATGGTTAGCTTGAGTTTCATTGTTTCCTCCACGGGCCGGACTAGGCAGCCGGCCGCCTCTGCCTACGATTGCCCAGGCGGCCGCCTGTGGACATCCTCGACAATCCCTACTACGGAAAGAATCGATATGTAGCCTTGGCGGCCGGATATTTAGATTGTCAGGCGTGTAATGCGTGCTGATTCCTTTCACCCGCTGCAAAGAGGAGCCAGCTCGCGGCGTTTGGCTGGCGCGAGGTTGAGTTGGACAAATCGTGAGTGCTACACTGCGCTCATGGCCCCCAAAAAGAAAACAACGAGCAAGAAATCGAGCAAAGCGAAAACGACCAAAGTGAAAGCGGTCAAGGCGAAAACGGCTAAGCCGAAGCAGAAGGCTAAGGCAAAGAAGCCTGCGAAAAAGAATGCGAAGAAGCTGGTACGCAAACCGCGGCCATCGGCCGATTTGAACGAAGCGGAGCCGATGGTGAAGGGCCGCGGATCGCGCACGGCAGGGCAGTCCGGCGACGACATGGGGTTATCTGACGTGGAAGATGTCGATTCCGAGAGCGTCGACGAATTGGTGGACGAAGGCCAGGATTTCGAGGCGGAGTTAGTGCAGGCAGTCGAGAACGCGCCCGATCCTGACCAGGCCGAACTCGACGCGGAAGTTCCGGAAGACGATCCGGACCCGGACGTCCGCACCTTTTCCAAGCGAAATCGCCTTTAGCGCGCGCCCTGAACCACAAGCCGGCCGGAACCGCCCGGTTGTAGTGTGTAAAGCTGTAGCGGCGGCCGAACCAATGCACTGGGAAGAAACATCCAAGCTGGCGGTCGAAGCGCTTCGCGCGAACAAGCTGCGCGCGATTCTCACCATGTTGGGCGTAATTATCGGCAGCGCCTGCATCGTCCTGGTGGTTACCGTCGCGCTCACTGGCAAGCGTTATATCGGCTCGCAAATCGAAGCGGTCGGATCGAATATCGTTTACGCCTGGCTCGAGCAGTCGAACACTTCGCAGAACGTCAGCTTGGCCGATCAAATTTCCGTGGGTGACATGGACGCCATCCGCGAAGGCGTGCCGGATGCCGAGCAGGTCGCCGGAACCAACGACATCCCCATGGACGTGATCGCCAACCGGCAAGTGCGGCCGGTGAGGCTGATCGGCGTCACGCAAGGCTTTCAGCAGATTCGCAAGCTGATCATTTTGCAAGGCCGCTATTTCGACGACGCGGATTTCTCCACGCTGAGCAAAGTGTGCGTGATTTCCGAGCATCTGGCGCAGATTGCGCTGCCGGACGAAAACCCTGTGGGACAAGCAATTCATGTCGGCGAATTGACCTTCACCGTATCGGCACCTTCCGCGAACGCGTGGCCACCTTCGGGCAATCCGAAATCCGCAACGATTCGGTGCTGGTGCCGTTTCCGCTGATCAAATATTACGCCGGCGACAATTTCATTCTCACGCTGTACGTGCAGGCGCGCAGCCCGGAAGACGTTCCCGCTGTGACCCGGCAGGTGTCGGAAATTCTGAGAAGCCGCCATCGTGCCGACGCTGATTTCAACGTGCAAAACCTCACTTCGATTCTGGATATCGCGCGAAATATCTCGCTGGCGCTGACCATCGTGCTGCTCCTGATCGCCATGCTGGCGTTGACTATCAGTGGCATCGGCATCATGAACATCATGCTGGTCACCGTGACCGAGCGCACCCGCGAGATCGGCATTCGCAAAGCAATCGGCGCGCAGAGGAAGGAAATTCTTCTGCAGTTTCTGATCGAGGCGGCGCTCATCAGCGGCTCGGGCGCGCTGGTCGGAATCGCCATCGCGGTGATCATTCCCTTCGTGATCGATGCGCTGATCCGCTTCTTCCAGGTGCCCGGCGGCATCTCCATTCCCATTTCCTGGCTTTCCGTGCTTGCGGCGTTTGTAGTATCCTGCGCCACAGGCGTGCTGTTCGGTTACCTTCCGGCAAAGAAGGCAGCGAGCCTACTACCTGTAGAATCTTTACGTTACGAATAAGCGCCACGCGAACAGCGGCGAGACGTAACTGGCGTGGAACTGGCAGGCGCGATCGTCTCGTTCCGCATCTAATCACTTTTGCTAGGCCATTTTTCGGCGGGCCATCTTCGCCAGGCATTCGCACGTCTCTGAGGAGCGGTTAGCACTTTGTGTGGCATTGTAGGGTTCACCCGTAAATCCTGGGCACCCGATTCCGAAAGGATTCGGAGTGCTGTCGCCACGATTATCCATCGAGGGCCGGACCAGCAAGGTGTGTTCGAATCGCCGCTGGTTTCGCTCGGCGCCACGCGATTGAAAATCATCGATCTTTCCACGGGCGACCAGCCGATTGCTGCGGAAAATGGCGACGCCGTGATCGTTTTCAACGGCGAAATTTACAATCACGAAGAATTGCGCGCGGAACTCGAAGCGCGCGGCCATCGCTTTCGCACTCGCACCGACACCGAAACCATCCTGCGCGGCTTTCTCGAATGGGACACCGCCTGCTTTTCGCGGCTGCGCGGCATGTTCGCCGTTGCGCTGTGGACCGCGTCGCAGAAGCGCCTGGTTCTGGCGCGCGATCGTGTGGGCATCAAGCCGCTTTATATCGCGCGGCGCGGCGAAGACCTGCTGTTTGGTTCCGAACTGAAGACAATTTTTATTCATCCGGAAGTGGAGCGCCGGCTGAATCCCGCCGCGCTCGATTGTTACCTTTCCCTGAATTATGTGCCCAGCCCGATGACGCTGGTGGAGGGCATCGAGCAGCTTCCTCCGGGCGAATTTCTGGAGTGGCGCGACGGCAAGGTCCGCACTGAAGTGTATTGGAAGCTGCCGCAGGCGCAACCGGGCAGCATTTCCTTGGAGGACGCGAAAGCGCAGCTCGATTCGCTGGTTCGCCAGTCGGTGCGCGAGCATCTGCTCTCGGACGTGCCGCTGGGCGTGTGGCTGAGCGGTGGAATCGACTCATCCACCATCGTGCATTACGCCGCTGAGGTTTGCGGCTCGAAGCTGAAAACTTTTTCGATTTCCTTCCAGGGACGCAGCTTCGATGAAAGCCGCTATATCCGCGAGGTTGCGAAGCAATACGGCACGGATCACCAAGAGCTTGATCTGAATCCCGAAGTGAATCTGCGCGAAGCTATCGAGGAGCTCACTTATTACGCCGATGAGCCAAACGCGGACGCGGGCGCACTGCCCGTGTGGTACTTGTCCAAAATGTGCAAGCCGCACGCCACGGTGATGCTCAGCGGCGAAGGCGGTGACGAGCTTTTTGGCGGCTATCTCACCTATCGCGCCAATAAATTGGCCGGTTCCTTGCGCGCCGTTCCCGCGGGTTTGCGCCGCGCGATGCTCGCGGCCGCGCGCGCTTTGCCCGTTTCGGACGACAAGATCAGCTTCGAATATAAGGTGAAGCGATTTCTCGAAGGCAGCTTGTTGCCTCCGAGCCGCGCGCACGTTTTCTGGAACGGCACCTTCACCGACGAGCAGAAGGCCACGCTGGTTCGCGCGAAATTGCCTGCGACGCTAGGCCGCGTGGTCGATGAATTGCGCAGCGCCTCGCTGAGCGGTGACGACTTCGCGTCTTATCTCTGGTTCGACCAGAAGTATTTTCTGCCCGACGATATTCTCAACAAGGTCGATCGCATGAGCATGGCCCACGCGGTGGAAGTGCGGCCGGCGCTTCTCGATCATCGCATCATTGAATTCGCTGCCACGCTGCCATCGTCCTTCAAGATTCAGGGCTCGCGGCAAAAGGTAATTCTCAGGGAATTGATGGCGGGCAAGCTTCCGCAGTCAGTGCTGCGGCGCAGCAAGGTCGGCTTTGACATTCCCGCGCACGAATGGCTGCGCGGCCCGCTGCGGCCCTTGTTGCTTGAAACCATCGACCAGGTGGGATCGGAGCATTCCGCATTTTTCGATCTCCCGGCGATCCGCGAATTTGTTCGGCAGCATTTGGAAAGGCGCGCCAATCTTGGATATCACCTTTGGGGGGTAATGGTCCTATTTCTGTGGATGAAGCGATGGCGGATACAAACGGCAGCACTACAAGCACGGAGCCGGCAGTCAGCGGAAGGCGTTCTTACCTCTATTTAGCCGTCCTGCTGGTTGCCAGCGCTGTGTATCTGGGCTGCATCATTTCACCGCCCTCGCTGATGGACGATGTGGATGCCGTGCAGGCGCAGATTGCGCGCAACATGCTCACCTCGGGCGATTGGGTGACTGCGCGGCTGGATGGCGTTCCTTACCTTGAAAAAGCTCCGCTGATTTATTGGGCCATTGCAGGCTCCTACGAAGTCTTCGGCGCTCACGACTGGGCGGCGCGCATTCCCATAGCCCTTTCTGCGATTGCCCTCGCGCTTCTCACCGCCGCGTTTGCCACCTGGGCCTTCGGGAGGCGCGCAGGATTGTATGCAGGCTTATGCATCGCCACCTGCATTGGCCTTTTTCTTTTCACGCGAATTTTAATTCCAGACGTGATGCTCACGTTCACCATCGCGCTGGCGATGTGGGCCTTTCTGCGCGCGCTCGATGACACCGAGCCGCACGCCCGGCTCTGGGCCGCAATCCTTGCGGCAAGTTTTGGAGTCGGGCTGCTGTTGAAGAGCCTTATTTCCGTGGTATTTCCGGCAGGAGCCGCGCTCGTATATCTGGCGGTCACGCGCCAGCTATTCGTTGCGAAAACATGGAAGCGCTTGCATCTTTTCTCCGGCGCTTTGATCGCGCTGGCCATCGCGGCGCCCTGGCACATTTTGGGCACACTGCGCAATCCACCCTATTTTTCGTTCACCTTCCATTCCGGTCCCGGCCAGTATCACGGCTTTCTCTGGTTTTTCTTCATCAATGAGCAACTCTTGCGCTTTTTGAACCTGCGCTACCCGCGGGATTACAACACCGTCCCGCGCTTCTATTTCTGGGCGCTGCATCTGGTGTGGCTGTTTCCCTGGAGCGTCTATTTCCCGGCCGTTGCCAAGCTTTCTTTCAGGCCCGTGGATCGAGCGGCAAAAACGCGCTTGCTGGCGCTTTGCTGGGTTGGCTTTGTGCTGGTGTTTTTCTCGTTTTCCACCACGCAGGAATACTATTCCATGCCGATTTATCCGGCGCTCGCGCTCTTGTTGGGATCGGCCATCGCGACGGGCGGCGTGTGGGTGAACCGCGGCACGCGCTTCTTGTCTGTAATCGCCGCGCTAGCTGCTACGGCGTGCTTCGTGCTGATTTTTCTGGTGCGCCATGTGCCCACTCCAGGAGACATTTCATCCGTTCTCTCGCAGCATCCGAGCGCCTATACGTTGGCGCTCGGCCACATGCTCGATTTGACCCTTGAATCGTTCGCCTATCTCCGCGTGCCGTTAGCAATCGCCGGAGTGGCTTTCCTGATAGGCGCGTTGGGAACAATTCGCTGGACCGGATGGCGCGCGGCTGCGGCGATTTCGTTGATGATGGTCCTTTTCCTGCATGCGGCGCGGCTGGCCATGGTCACTTTCGATCCATTCTTGTCATCCAGACCGCTTGCCGATGTGATCCGCAAGTCGCCTCCCGGCAAACTGATCATGGGCGATCAGTACTACACATATTCATCCATCTTTTTCTATACAGGCCAGAACGCTCTTCTCTTAAATGGCCGCTACTTCAATCTTGAATACGGTTCCTACGCTCCGGGCGCGGCGAACGTATTCATCGACGAGCCGGAGCTGAAAGAGCTTTGGGACGCCCCGAACCGCTACTACCTGGTGACCGATCATGCGCAAATGGACCATCTGAAAAGCCTGCTCGGTTTCCAGTCCGATGGAGTGATTGCCGCGAGCGGAGGCAAGTTTCTGCTGAGCAATCACCCGCTTTCCTATTCTATGGTTCCACGCGCTGCTCCACCGGCATATACTCGCTAGGGGCTCTCTTGTTCGCCGGCCAGCCACTAATTTTTGCTGCTGGCCCGCGGCAACGAAGCTAGAATAGAGCGCAGCCTAACCGTGCTTCCGGCCCGATCACGGGAGGCGCGCAGCACGTCGGACGAGGTGACCCGGGTCGGGCAGCTTTTACCCCTTCCTCAACTCGCAACCACAGACCAGATCCTTGCAAAGGCCGCTCGGGGACTCTGCAGGCTGATTCTCAGCGGCACAACCTAAAATAAAGGAACTTTTCCCCCGGCCGGGGTTAATACACTTTATTCACGTTTCATGTAACCCATTGAGACTGTTGCACATCTAATTCAACCTGAGGAGGGAACATGAGAATTGCCGTTTTGGGGGGCGACGGCTATTGCGGCTGGGCGACGGCGCTATACCTCTCGAAAAGAGGACACAGTGTCGCCATTGTCGACAGCTTCGCGCGCCGGCAGTGGGACTACGAGCTCGGCGTGCAGACGCTCACTCCGATTCGGCCTCTTCCAGACCGCCTTCGCGCCTGGCATCAGCACACCGGTAAGACCATCGACATGTACGTCGGGGACGTGACCGACTACGAATTTCTCGCCGCTACCATTTCCGAGTTCCGTCCCGAAGCGGTCATTCACTTCGCCGAGCAGCGCTCGGCTCCCTACTCGATGATCGACCGCCGGCACGCTTCGTTCACCCAGGTCAACAACGTCGTCGGCACGCTCAACTTGCTTTTTGCTCTTCGCGAAATCGATCCCGAATGCCACCTGATCAAGCTCGGCACCATGGGCGAATACGGCACGCCGAACATCGATATCGAAGAGGGCTACATCACCATCGAGCACAACGGCCGCAAGGACGTGCTGCCGTATCCCAAGCAGCCCGGCTCCTTCTATCATCTGTCCAAGGTGCACGACAGCCACAACATTTTGTTCGCCTGCAAGGCCTGGAAGTTGCGCGCCACCGATCTGAATCAAGGCGTGGTCTACGGCACGGTCACCGACGAGTCCGAACTGGACGAAGCGCTGATCAATCGGTTCGACTACGACGAAGTTTTCGGCACCGCGCTAAACCGCTTTTGCATTGAAGCGGCCGCCGGGCATCCGCTGACCGTGTATGGCAAGGGCGGGCAGACGCGCGGCTTCTTGGATATTCGCGACACCGTTCGTTGTGTCGAGCTGGCCTGTTTGCACCCGGCCGCGCCCGGCGAGTGTCGCGTCTACAACCAGTTCACCGAGCAATTCTCCGTGCTGGAGCTGGCGCAGATGGTGAAGGCGGCCACGGCCAAGTTGGGATTGAAAGTGGAGATCGATCACCTGCCCGATCCTCGCGTCGAAGCCGAAGCCCACTATTACAACGCCAAGCATTCCAAGCTGATCGATCTGGGTCTCCAGCCGCACTACCTTTCGGATTCCTTGGTCGATTCGCTGGTAAATATCGCTATTGAATACCGCGATAGCATCGACACGTCGCTGTTCATGCCGCAGGTCAACTGGAGAAATTCCACGAACGAGCGCCGCCACAAAATTTCGGCTGCAGCAGCAGCGGCGGGGTCCTCTTCATCGTCGGCGGCCTACGACCCGAGCGCGCTCGTCGATCAGGCCTCCGACGATTAACGCGCCCGGCTGCCTTCGGCAACGAGGCAGCCGACGTACTTTTACGCACTGATCCGTTATGCGCTGATCCGGGGAAACAGGCGCAGCGCGTTTCCTCGGTTGACGGCTTCCATGTCTTTCGCCGAGAACTTCGAATACTTCTTCAGTCCTTCGACGGTGGTGGCAACCTTCACGAACGGATAGTCACTTCCAAAGAGAATTTGCGATACCGGGACCACATCCGTTAAAGCGTCCATGGCTGCCTGGTAGGTTCCGTTCGAGACATCGAAATACAATTTGCTGATTTCCGCCATCACGCCGTTCGGCGCGCGATCGCCTGCCACATTCGGTGGGAACATGCCCGCCAGCCTGCCGGAGAGTGCGGGCAGCGATCCGCCCGAATGCACAAAAATGAAACGGATATTCGGATATTTCGAAAACGCGCCGTTCACCAGCAGGCTGTTGAATGCGCGCGACGTATCGAAGTCATACTCTACCCAGGATTCGGGAATATTCGGCACCAATTCCGCGCAGCAGGTAGGCGCCGCGGGATGCACGAACACCACTGTCTTGCGGCGGTTCAGTTCCTCGAAGGCGGGCGCGAAAGATGGGTCTCCCAGCCATTTGTCCCCGTAGCTTGTCACCAGCGCGATTCCGTCGGACTTCAGTGTGTCGAGAGCGTGTTCGATTTCCTTCAGGCTGGCGTCCTGGTCCGGTAAGGGCAGCGCCGCTAGATGCCCGAAGCGTCCGGGATGATCCTGCACAATTTTCGCGGCGAATTCGTTGTCTTCGTGGATCAGCGTGCGCGTCGGTTCGTCATTGCCCAGGATCACGCCGCCCACCGCAATCGAAAGCAGCCCGGTGGCGATACCGCCCTTGTCCATTTCCTCCAGCGCCACTTCGGGCGTCCAGCGGCTCAACGCCGAATCCGAACGCGCATTTCCTCGGGCCGGATCGGCGAAACGCGCGGTGCGCTTCAAGTACGCCGGAGAAATCACATGGAAATGCACGTCGATGCGAAAAGGTTTTTCCTGCGCGCCGGTCATTTGAGCCGGTGCGCTTCGCAGCAAACTCGGCGCCAAGATTGCGCCCGCTCCCACCGCAGTCATAGTTCGCAAAAACGCGCGCCGCGTGCCGTGGCCATCGCCCGGCCGGCAATGATCGTGTCCCATTCCTAATTCCTCCACTGGCGCGAATTATAGTGGAACGTTTTCGCGCTGTCTTTTTCTTTTCGCGCGGCCCTTCAACCCAGTTTGGCAAGTATGGCGTATTCGTCTTGCCCTGCCGGTCCAGCATTGGCCAAGCCGCGTCCGGCGGCGCCGCGCGTGATACTCGCCTCTAGCGCATAGACTCCGCTTGCTTTATTTCGTTACCAACATTTAATGCGGCCTGCATTGTGGTACGCGACACGATCGTGAATTCTTCAGTCCAGGAAAGACCCAGGAGAGGAGTTCATGGGAGCGCTTCGCAAGTTTCCAATTGAACCACGGACGAGAAGTTTCGAATCCGCCATCAGAAATCTCAACAATTGGGCCACGGCCCCGAAGGTTCGCGCCACGGTGCAGTTGTGCCTATGCTGGCCGGTGGTACTGCTCTGTCCCCTGCTCAGTTGGGGACAAACGGTGAGCGTGGTGACCACCATCCGGATGATGATGGAGCCCGGCCATGAAATGGTCGGGATTCCGTGCCAGATCAATGGGACGCAGCGCCACTACATCTGCGTGATTGATAGCGGCGCCACCTACACCGTCATTTCAGACCGTGTCGTGAAGCCCTACGGCCCGGTCATCAACCTCACCACCGGCAATGGAGTGGTGCGCGCCCACCAGCGCGAAGTCTCGTTGACCATCGCCGACGGCCTCGAGCTGAAGTCCAAAGCGTTGGTGCAGAGCAAAATGCTCCAAGGCGTGGACATTCTTCTGGGGCAGGACGTTCTGCGCCAATTCAGGTACGTAACCTTCGACTACGAAAATCGAAAAGTGGAATTCCAAAGATGAGGCTCCACCATGGCTGCGCGAAGCCTTATTTTGATTCGGCTTGCCGGGATTCCCGGGCCGTGTTTCTTTGCGCCTGCCACTCGGCAGCGGTGATTTCCCACACCTCGGTGGGCAGGCGGCCGGAAACGTAGTCGCGCTCGGTGACTTCGACCACGCGCATGCCGGTTTTTTCCGAAATGCGCCGTGAAGCCGTATTGGCGATGGCCTTCGGGACGCGCAAGACTGGGAATTTCAGCTCGTTGAACCAGTAATCGGTCGCCGCTGCGCACGCTTCGCTGATCAAGCCCTGCCTATGCCAGCGCGATCCCAGCCAGAAACCGCGGTTGCCCTCTTCCCGGTTCATCAGGCTGATGCACCCGATCATCTCGCCGGGCTCCGATTTGAGCCGCAAACTCCAGTGCCACTCCTCGCCACGCTCTATCGCCGGAAGCGCGACATCGCGATAGTAGCTGTGCACTCCGTCCAAAGGATAAGGCCACGGAACGCGATTGTTCAGGAAGCGCACGATTTCCCAGTGCGGAAAAATTGCTTGCGCCTGCGCCGAATCGCTCAACTGCAAGGGGCGCAGCAGTAACCGGCGAGTTTCCAGCGGCCAAATCATTCGCGAACTCCATCCGTCGATGAGCGGTCCCTACTCGTTTTCGATTTTAGTTGGGGCGGTTCGGCGAGGCGAGCTATTCCGGCGACCAGGGCTTGAGCAGCGGTCTGAAGGCATCGGCTTTGAGTTCGTTCTCGGTTTTCAGGGCCGCGTCTCGTGTGGAAAACGGTCCTACCACCACGCGGTAGAGGCGGTCCGGGTCGCGCTTGAACACAAAAGCTGAAAAGCTCTTTTTGTGCAGGTCCGCCGCCAAGGCGTCGGCATTCGCTTCACTGGCCATGGCTGCGACCTGCAGCACAAATCCAGGCTCGCTGACGGCAGGCGCTGCCGGAGGTGGCTGGGGAACAGGTGCTGGTGGCGCGGATGGCGCCGCAGGCGCCGCTGTCTGCACCGGAGCTGCCGCGGCTCGCGGTATTAGACGGCGTGAATGCGCCGTGCGCCAGTAGTATCCGATGAAGAAGGCCAGCGCGCAGGTGACCAAAGCCAGCGCGAACCCGGCGCGATAAAGCGCCGCGCGCGATTCGTGCCCGCTGTCCACATCATCCGCTGCGGATTTCTGGGGGACGGTAAACAGGCCCGTGCCTGCTTGGATCCTGCGTGGGTCTCCGGACTCGCCTGTCAACCGTTCCGCGCTCCCGCTGTTTGGCGCAAACGTCGGCTGGTCCACCCGCCCTTCCACGATGGACAACCGCGTGGTCTGCACATCGGCGATCCAGGTTCGCAATTGCTGGCGGTGGGAGTCGCCTAAATCGAGAAAACGGAACCCGGTGCGGTAGCCGGAGTCGCTGGTCCACACCACTTGTGCCTTGGCCTGAATGCACCCGTTCCCTTCGGGCAGATCGAACTCAATGGAGAACTCGTCGCGGGGCTTTTGCGCGGCAAATCCCTCGATCGCCAGTCCGCCTTCGCCCACATCGAACAGCAGGCTGTATTTGGACTCATCCAGCAGGACGAGCTGCGGCGTGGTAGGCGTCAGGCGCTGGTGTTGGCGGCGTTCCTGCAACATTCATCGTCCTTTGATGAGCGCACATTGAGGAGCGCGAAAATCGCAACGATGGTAGTCGACCTGGGCCTGGGGCCAGCAGCTTCCGAAAACTGAATTGCCCAAAGGATAACCGGCTGGGGTCTCTTCGGGCGTGCAAAAGACTACAGCAAAACTCTCTTATATTCTATGGCCTTTATCGCTATCGAAAAGTACACTCCGCGCAGGGCCGGGCTGCAAACGAAATTTCGGAATTGAGTGCGGCAGCTAGGTTTTCAAATGAAGGGCGATCGCCAAAAGAATCAGAACAAAAATCAACGCCAGAAGAGCTTTCTCGGTTAATTCGTCTCGGCTTCGTCGACTCTGCATCTCGGGATCCTGAACATGAACACGATTGGGATGGGGCAGGGAACGCGTAGCTTACAATAGTAAGCAAGTGCTGTCTAGCACTCGCGGGCCTGGGACGTCGTCTTCGATTTTCATAATTCCTACGGATTCTTAACGGGATTTCCCGTCGGGAGAACTCTTGAGGGCCGGGCCAACGAACCCGTGGCAACGCCGCCGCTCCAGGCCCCTCCAAAGCATTTCATCTTGACTACAACTGCCCGACAAGTAGAGAGTATTTTGAATCGGTATGCCTTGGAAGATCATCGATCGGCTGCTGTTGCCCGCCGCGTTTTTTCTCATCGCATTCGTGGTGGCGCTCACCTTGTGGCAACTTCTTATCGGCCACCGCCGCGCTGAAATTCAGGGCGTCACCAGCGAGCAGGCCCGGTTCGTCAAGACCAAGATGGAATCGGAGCTGCAAGCCCGCATCGTCCCGCTGGAGCGGCTTGCCGGAGCCGGTTCGGCGCATCTGGGTCAGAGTCCCTCCGACATCGAATTCGACGCGAAGCTGGTGATGAGCGCCTATCCCGCCTATCAAGCCGTCGAATGGGTCGACCCCAGCTACCACGTGCGCTGGGTTACGCCGCCCACACAGAATCAAAGCGAGCTAGGCGCAAACCTCGGCTCAAACGAACTGGAACTGGCTGCCTTGCGTCAGGCGGTGCAAACAGGCGACACCATCGTCAGCCACGCTGTAGCGCTGCGCCAAGGCGGCCGCGGCGTTCTGGTCTGCGTGCCGGTGAAATCTGAAAATCAGCTGGCTGGTTTTCTGGTTGGCATCTTTCGGTTCAACGACCTGATTCCCGCCATTCTCCAAAACGTGGCTCCCGGCTATTGGGTTGCGGTTTACGACGGGAACGAGGAAATTTACCGTCCCGGCCCTCAACTGGCACCGCGCGACGCCGAATGGGCCCAAAGCACGGACATCCAATTCCAGCAGTTGAACTGGCGTGCGCAGGTATGGCCAAAGCCAGAGACCCGCTCCTACACGCTGTCTCTTCTGCCCCGGTTTGCTTTCATCGGCGGAATTCTGATGGCTGGCCTGATGGCCTTCACCGTGTACCTGGCGGAGACAGCCCGCTTGAATGCCAAGGAAGTGGCCGCCAGCAACAAGGAGCTGAAGAAAGAGATCAACGTGCGCGAGCAGGCCGAACAAGCCTTGCGCGAAGCGCAAAAAATGGAAGCCGTGGGTCGCCTGGCTGGCGGTATCGCGCACGATTTCAACAATCTGCTCATGGTCATTCGCGGCCACGCCGCTCTTTCGCTCAATCGCGTGGGTTCAGACGGCTCGCTGCGCCGCGAACTCAACGAAATTTTGAAGGTTACTGACCGCGCGGCCTCTTTAACTCGCCGCCTGCTGGCCTTCAGCCGCAAGCAGGTGCTGCAGCTTCGCGTGCTCGATCTGAATACGCTGGTGGGCCAGGTGAAGGATTTGTTGCCGCCTGTAATCGGTGAAGACATTCGCCTGGTCATGGACCTCGATCCGGAACTCGGCCGCGTGAAGGCGGATTATGCGCAGATGGAACAGGTGATCATGAATCTGGTGTTCAACGCGCGCGACGCCATGCCTGAAGGCGGCGAGCTCATGATCCAGACCACCAACGCCGAACTCGACGAGGCATTTGCCCAGCGCCATGCCGGCGCGCAACCAGGCCAGCACGTCATGCTCGCCGTTCACGACACCGGCCGCGGCATGAGCGAGGATGTGCTATCGCACATCTTTGAGCCGTTTTTTACCACCAAGGATCGCACCAAGGGTACCGGCCTGGGGCTTGCCACCGTGTACGGAACCGTGCGGCAGAGCGGCGGTTGCATCACTGTGTCCAGTAAATTGGGCGAAGGCACCACGTTTCAAATCTATTTGCCCCGCGTGGAAGATCCGCTGGAAGTCACGGAACCGCCGGTCGCCGAGCCGCAACCCGCCAAAGGCGCGGAAACGATTTTGGTTGTGGAAGACGATGACGCGGTGCGTCGCATGACCCGCGAGTTCCTGAAGATTCACGGCTACACCGTGATCGAAGCGCGCAGCGCGGCCGTCGCCATCCAGATCATGGAAGCGCAGGGCGATCCAATCGATATGGTGCTCACCGATGTGCTCATGCCCGGAATGAAAGGCCGCGAATTGGTCGGCCGCCTGATGACCATGCGCCCGGACCTGAAGGTGCTTTACATGTCGGCCTATACCGAAGATGCCGCGATCAACATCGGTGTGCTCAATCCCGGCACGGAGTTTATCGAAAAGCCATTCGGCCCCGACGATCTCGCTGCCAAGGTGCGCGACGTGCTGACGCGCACACCTACCGTCTAGCGCATCTTTTATTTTTTGCGCCCTTCCAGAATTTTGAAGAACGATCCGCTGCGCAATTCCGCCACGCTCAGTGTCGTCAGCGACTGCACTTCCTCGGCGGTGACTGCTCCCGAGTTAATGGCCCTCAGCAGATAGGTGAGCAAGCCCTGCGCCATGGCCGCATCGTCGAACACCTGCCCCACGCGTGTCGCCTGCGCCGCTTTTTCAATGAAGTTCCGCATGCGCTCCGCGGCGGTATCCATATTTTCCAGGAAGAACGAAAACACCGCCGCGTAGCGCGAGGGAAGCTGCCCGGGATGCAGATCCCATCCTTGATAGAACCCGTTCGCCAGCCCGCGCCGCGCGTTTTCGTAATGCAGTTTCCAAGCGTGATGAACCACGGCTTTGTTTTCCTCCATCTGCTTGGGGCTGAGCGGCGCACCATCTTTCCCAACGCGATGCGGCGCGATGGGCATGATGTTCGTCGGCCCATCCGCGAGTCCGATGCCGGTCCGCGCCAGCGAAACCTGCATCAGCTCGCGCGCGAAATCGGAAGCAAAGTGCGAAAGCAGATGAGGCGAAGCTGGAATGCTGCGTGACGCGGTGTAGTCATACGGGCCGAAATGCACGCTCAGGCAGCGCCCTCGACCGGCGCTCACCAGGTTCAGTAGATTTACTTCGCCGCGCTCATTGAGCAGAGCCTGCGGAGTTTCGATCATCAGCTCCAGCCGCAGCACTCCTGGTTCCAGATCGAGAGCCGGCTCCAGCCGCGAACACAGGTCGGCCAGCGCGGCCACTTCGTCCGGAAGAGTCACCTTCGGCAACGTGACCCGGAACGCTTTCGGAATCTCGCCGCGCGTCTTGCTCGCCAATTCCGTCAGAAAAATATCCAGTGTGCGGATGCTTCGGTTCCGCAACTCTTCGGTGAGTGGTTTCAGGCGTATGCCGATGAATGGCGGAAGTTCGCCGGTATTCATGGCCTGCGCCAGTTCCGCCGCGGCCGCCGCGGCGTGTCCGTCCTCCTCTTCGTCGGGACGGTTGCCGTAACCATCCTCGAAGTCGATGCGAAAATCCTCGATGGGCTCGCGCTGCAGTTTTTCGCGCACGCGCCGGTACACGGTATACGCAAACCAGGCTGGCCGGTTTCCGCGGCGCAGCGCGTCTTCATCGGCCTCCATCGATTTGGCAATCGCGGAAATCTGGCCCGAGTCCTGAGGCAAGCGATCGGCGCCGGACAGCCCCAGCGCTTTGGCGAACACCGAAAAATCCGGTGCGAAATCATCCATCGACCGCAGCGCCAGCTCCCCCAGCTTTTTCATGGTGCCGGCGCGAAACAGATGCGCTCCGCCGTATACCACGTGCACGGGTTGCCGCTGGCCACTATCGCCGGGATATCGCCGGTCGAAAGCTTTGTGCGCTTGCTCCAGCTTGCCGCCGACCTGCTGCAGCATTTCCTCAGGCAGAGTTCTATTCATCCATTCCTCGTTTTAAAAGACGGGACAGAATACATGTGTTCGCGTGTGCAGTGGAAGTACGCACCGCCCGGTACGCGGCCCCGAACCAATCCTCTAGCCGTGCGAATCGGTGCGGATTCGTTCTTCGCCCGCGTAGATTACGAAGCGCCGCTCGCGCAGGAATCCCACCAGCGTCAGCCCCATCTCGCGCGCCAGCTTTACCGCCAGGCTCGATGGCGCTGAAACCGATGCCACCACCGGAATTCCCGCCACAATCGCTTTCTGGATGATCTCGAATCCGCCGCGACCGCTTACCAGCAGAATTCCATTCGACAAAGGCACGCGATTCTCGCGCAGCGCCCAGCCGATCACTTTGTCCACCGCATTGTGCCGCCCGATATCTTCGCGCAGCACAAGCAATTCACCGGATGCGCTGAAAAGCGCGGCTGCGTGCAGGCCGCCCGTGCGTCCGAAGATAGCTTGTGAAGCGCGCAGCACGTCGGGAAGCGCCAGCAGCAGTTCCGGATCGCAGCGGCAATCGGGGTTGGGCGGTTGCAGCGTGCGCGAGCGCACCGAATCGATCGATGCCTTTCCGCAAATGCCACAGCTCGATGCCGCGAAAAAATTCCGCCGCATCTTTTCCGTGTCAACCGCAGCATCGGCCGCAAGCCGCGCCACCACCACATTGCCCGCGCTCGCCGTGCCGTCGTCCCGGGCCATTTCCAGCGAAATAATTTGCTCGCCCTTTTGCACCAGCCCTTCGGTAAACAGAAATCCCGCCGCCAGTTCCAGGTCGTCGCCGGGCGTGCGCATGGTCACGCTGATCGGTTCATCGCCGATGCGAATTTCCAGTGGCTCTTCCGCCGCCAGATAATCCGGCTTGCGGGACACCTGCCCGTCATTCCATTCGGCTACCTGCGTCAGATCCAGACTGCGAGGTTTTTGCGCCAAGATGCGCCGCTCCCGGCATCAGCATAGCGCATGCGCTCGCAATCCAGGAAAGTGCTGCTCAAAACGAACTGGCTCGTCCCGGGGGTAGTTTCGGGACGAGCCAGGGGGCGTTGTGTGAGGTGGGCTTCTACGGAGATTAAAAATTCACGCTAGTACAGTTGCACTCCCGTTGATGGGTCAAGCAACAGCTTCGGCGCCGTCTTGCCGGTAAAGTCGAACATGCCATTCAGCGTGCCGGCTTTGAAATCGGCGGAATTGCCGCCAACTCGTCCCAGGTTCCAGTTGTCCTCGATGAATCGCAGAATCGAAGACTGATCCGTCACTTGATGGTCGACATAGTTCTGCCGGGCGTACGGCGAAATAACCAACAGCGGCTGACGCGGGCCGTATCCGCACTGACCTTGCGTATTTGTTTTGGCCGAGCCGCAGCTTCCGGCGCCGGCAAGCGTATCGTCCGGCACAGCGGACTGATCGACGATGGGACCGAGGGTGTGATCGTACCAGCCGTCGGAATCGTCATAGGCGATGATGATTGCCGTGTCCTTCCAAAACTTGCTGTTCTGCAAGGCGTTGATCACGTTGACCACGAAAAATTGCTCATCGATCGGATCAGAATAGCCAGGATGTGCGTCCTGGTAAGCCGGAGCCTTCAGGTAAGTGACCGCCGGTAGCCGGTCTTCTTCCAGTACTGTCCAGAAGTCTGCTATGTCGTACTGATGGTTCGCGCCGTCGCTGCCGGTGCCGATCAGGCTCGACTTGCTGGGCCGTGTGTGGTGCTGATTCGTGGACTGAGAGAAATATTCAAACGGCTCGTGGTGCGGGATGTAGTCGCCGCTGGTTGTCACCGCATCGTCGCCGGCTAATCCCACCGAGTGCGCGCCGCAAATGGATAGGCCTTGCGCATTGGTTCCGGTCGGAGCGAATCCGCCCTGGAACCAGCCCCAGGTGATGCTTTTTGCGTTGAGCAGGTCGCCCACGTTTTTCCCGGTCACCGTCGTGCGGATCTTGCTGTAGAGCTTGCTCGTTGTCGGGTCCGTGACCACGCAATCGTCATAGAACGGCCGGGTATCGGTGATTGCCGCTCCACTCAGTTGGTCTCCCGCAATGGTTCCCTGGGCATTCGCTGCGTTCGCAGGCTTCGAACCGTCGGCCGAAGGCTCCAGGGTCGAAAGAGAAGTAGTTCCGGCAATCAGATTCAGTGCGCCTACGGTGGAGGGACCAAACATGGTGCTGTAAGAATTGTCGCTCAAGGCATAGTGCTGCGCGTAATTCCACAGGGCCGTAGTTGTGTTCCCGTCGAAGTAGCCCATCACCACGCCGGTGCCCTTGCCGTAGTCGTTGCAAGGAGAAGATGTGGAATTTCCCGAGCCGGTGTTCTCCGGGAACTTGTCCATCAAGCCGTGATCGGCAGCGCTCTGTTCCGGGCCGTAACTGTGATTCTGGTCGCAGGTCACCGACATGGTTGGATCCATGCGGAACGGCTGCGTGCTGTTCGGATTCGCAGTGAGCAATTCGCCTGAAAGCAAGTTGTTGACGCGAGGCGTTTTGTCAGTCGCGGTAAAGGGTGTTTCTGTCGTCGGATTGGTCGCATAGGGATAGGTCGCGAAATAATGGTCGAACGAGATGTTTTCTCCGAAAATCACTATCACATGCTTGATCGGAGTCGTGGTTGCGTATGACTCTGCTTCATCGCTCGCCGCACCTCCTCCTGCCCAGGCACTTCCCGGTCCTCCCAACAGCAAGGCTGCTGCGGTCAAAAGACTCGCCGCGCGCCGAAGTCGCTCGATCATGAATTCTCCTTGGTTTTTGAGCTCTTGAAGTCTGAACCGCTCGCCCGGGCAGGGATCCCCTCGCGATGCCTCGCAGCCGGCCGGGAAGCGCGGAATCAAACGCGTGCACGTAGTGGATACGCGAGCGTTGTTATTGCGCGATGACACTCACATGAAATCTGATTCACGCGGCAGCCGCGGAACTGAAACAATTTTTTCTTGGAATTTTAATGTTGTGTCGCGGCCGGTTCTACGCGGATCAGTCCCATCATCCCGCCGTCCTCGTGCTCAAGCAGATGGCAATGATACGGAAACGTCCCCACTGTGTTCGGGTCGCGAAAATCCATGCGCAACTTTACCGAAGGGAACTGCGGGCTTTTTCCATCCCAGTAGGGCACGTTGATGGTGTCGCGCAGAAACGGCTCGTCTACCGGCACGCCGTTCCAGTCCACCAGCATGAAATGGATCTGGTGGATGTGAAACGCGTGCAATTCCTGCGACCGATTTTCGATGATCCAGTCCTCTACGTCTCCTTGGTGCGCGATGATGTTCGGCATGCCGGAAGACGGATCGAAAACCGCAGGCGTTTGCCCATCCACCGTGATGAAGAAAGATGTGGGCCCATTCGGGTTCGACGGATCCTGCGGCCGCTCCGAAAAATAAAGTTTCCTCACCCGCACCGGCTTTGCGTTTCCAATCCACGTGGTTGTGATCGCGGCCGGCGGTGCGGGCGATGCCGCCAAATGTAACGCCGGCTCTGGCGCATCCTTTGCGGCCACAATCGTCGCCAGCGGACGCGTCGGATCGTTTTCGCCCGCGGGCCCGGTATCCACGCTTCGCGTCACCAGGCTCGCCCGCGCATTTTCCGGCACGCCTTTGAAGATAAACTCCACCCGTCCCGCGGGCGGCAGCAGCACATGGCTCTGCCACAGGACGCGATTGTCGGCGCCCCCTCTTTGCTCGCTTTGCCCGTTTTGCCAGCTTTGTCTGTTGTAATCGATCGGCACTCCGTCCAGCGACACAACCCCTACAAGTTCCGCGGTGCCATTTACCAGAACCTGCAAATCCAGATAGGTGATCGCCGACGCATTCAGCACCCGCCAGAGCTGGTTCTCGCCAGGTCTCGTGGCGATTACTGCCGGCCGGTATTCCGGGTATGCCACCGGCACGAAATTAATGGACAGGTCCTTCGCTGGTTTGCCTGTGCCCGTTCCCGTGTTCAGGATGTCTCCCTCCGCATCGCGCAGCACAAGCGGCGGCGGCATCGAGTCCGTTTTCACCGGCTCCGCGGTGGGATTCAGCAAGTCCTGATCGCGAATCACCAACACGCGCTCCGGCAATCCAGCCAGTTCCGGCACGCTTCGCTCGATGCCCTCGACGATCAACGCTCCCGAAGCCCCGCCCAGCACTTGTGGGCTGGTGAATCCATGGATGTGCGGGTGATACCAGTAAAGTCCCGCCGGCTGATCCGGCGGCACCTGAAAGCGATATTCGAACGCCGGATCGCCCGGCTGAATCATGGTTTTCAGTACATCGTCCTGGTGACACGTCGGCGGAACGGACAATCCATGAAAGTGCAAGTTCGTCGAGAGCGGCGTCATCACCGCGCTGGCGCATGCATCCGATACCGGCATCCCCGAACTCGCCATCCCCATTCCAGCAGACATCTTCATGGCCATCGGCGATGCCTGCTGTTCCGGCTCCTCCGCCATTTCGTTTTTCAGCGACAGGATCACCGTATCGCCCGGCTTTACCCGCAAATTCGGCGCTTCGCTGCCGTCCGCCGAAAGGTAGCAGTAGCGCGCATGCCCGTTTTCGTCGACGATCTTCCGGTAGCGCAACTCAACCCGCAGCACGCCGTTCGTGCTCCGCAGATCTTCCGGCTCGACCACTGTGCTGCCTGCCACTGGCCGCACGCAGGCGTGATGCGAATTTGGCGCCGCCCTGGAGCCGCTCGAACCTACCGCGCCACACGACAATAGCGCCGCGATGCCTAGCCCCAGCACGAGTCGATTCATCCGCATCCGCCCTTCCTTCTGTAGGTTGCGAGGGTTTCTGAAGCTTCGCCCGGCGACGTCACCTTCGCCGCCAAAATGCCCAAGCGAACCTGCCATCGTCCCCTCGAATTGTTATCGGCGGATAAAAACTACGTGACGAATCGGGATGCCCTTGCCCTCAAGCTGTTTTCACCGCCGTAAATTTGTCTTGTGTTCATCTGCCCGTAGTGATAAACCCTTTGCCAAAGAAAAGCAGTGCTCTAGGCAACGGTTTCGTCTGCCCGGCACAGCCGGGCATGGGTGGAGTGGGGATTGGGAAATTCCATAAATATCGGGAGGAGTGGGAATGTATATCCTTGCGTCGCGCCGCGTTAATTTTGCGGCTCTTATATCCAAGTGGGGCATATCGTCTTTCGTTTTGCTGGCGACTCTATCCGTTTGTTCTCTTCCAGCCTTTTCACAGCTGAACTACGGCCGCATTTTCGGCGTGATTACCGATCAAACCGGCGGCGCCATCGTGGGCGCCACCGTCACAGTTACCGACGTCCAGCGCGGCGTCACTCGCACGTTGACCACCGACAGCGCTGGCGCTTACAACGCGCCCAACTTGACGCCGGGCACTTACAGCATCACCGGCGCATTCACCGGATTCACCAGCGTCAACCGCCAGGACATCCGCGTGGAAGTCGGCCAGGAAGTCCGCATCGATCTTTCTCTCCAACCTGGCGAGCAAACGCAGACCGTCACCGTGACCGGTGAGCCGCCCGAGTTGAACACCTCCAACGCGCAGTTGGGTGGAACCCTTGAAAACCAGACCGTCGTCGAGCTGCCCATCAATGGCCGCCAATACACACAGCTTCTGAACTGGCGCCCGGGAGTCACTGGCCGCCCTGGCGTCGGTCCTCTCGGCTTTACCTCGAACAACAACCGCTTGCAGGACCAGGTCTGGATGTTCGACGGCCTGTTCCAGGAGAATATTTATAGCGGCGGCGCGCCGCTCATCGGCGGCAGCGGTGGCGGAGCCGGAAACGACCAATCCACCATCCTTCCGCTCGACGCCATTCAGGAAATGAACATCATCGAGAGCCCCAAGGCCGAGTATGGCTGGAAGCCCGGCGCTCAGGTGAACGTGGGCTTGAAGTCCGGCACGAACAGCGTCCATGGCAGCGCCTACGCTTTCGGCCGCGATACGGCGCTTACCGCACCCAATGCTTTCACCACCGTTCCGCCCTCGGAAGTTTTGGAACAGTTCGGCGCCACCATCGGTGGCCCCATCAAGAAAGACAAGCTCTTTTATTTCGGAGCCTACGAAGCAAATCGTTATGACGTCGGCATCCCGCGTCAGATTCAGGTTCCGACGTCTGCCGCCGTTGCCGGACCGACCGCAACAAGCTTTAGCTTTCCTGCGGCAATCGCCGACCTGAACAGCCATGGCGTCGCCCTCAGTCCTCTGAGCCTGGCGCTGGCTGGTTGCACCTCTGGTGGGGTTTGCAGCGGATCGGGCATCTTCCCGAATTCCACCACTTCCATAAGCGTGGGAAACAGCGAGGACACTACCGGCGGCTCGAATAACGAACTCGCCAAGATCGACTACCACGTCAACGAACACAACACCATCAACGGCGAATACTACTTCGGCGACGGAAACTATCTGACGGGCGGTTCCATCAACGGCAGCTTCGCCATGCAGCCTTACTGGCGCCAGTTCCTTCACGCGCGAGCCCAGGTTACCCGCGCGGTTTGGGTCTTTACCCCGAAATCGAACTGGGTGAACGAATTCCGCTTCGGTTACGACAACACCACGTTGCCCAACTCCATCGGTGAATGCTCACAGAGTCTCGGCGCACCGAATTACCAGTCGCAATACGGGTTCATCTCCGGCGCGCAGTTCTGCGGCTTCCCCTTCATGACCATCAGCGGTTTCAACGCCACGGGCGATCCCAACTCCAGCGTCGTGGCGCACTGGGGCACGGTCGAAGCCGCCGACGCCATTTCTTATACTCGCGGCAAGCATCTCCTCAAGTTCGGATTTGAAATTCACAGCATCAATTGGGGTGGTGGCTCGCTGATCAACAATCGCGGCACGGTCAACTTCGGATCAGTTGCCGCCTATACCGTTGGCACTCAAACGTCCACAGCACTCGAGGATTTCCTCGCCGGGAAGATATCGACAACCGCTGGAAACCTTCTGCTCGGCAATCCACTGCGTACGTTGCTGTTCAAGCAGTACGCGGCTTACATCCAGGATGACTGGGCCATCACCCACAGGATCACGCTCAACATCGGTTTGCGCTACGAGTACCTGCGCCCGCCGGTAGAGCCGGACAACGCCATCGCCAACTTTAATCCAGCCGCGCCCACAGGAATGGTGCAGGAGACCAACAGCTACCCCGTTTACCGTTCCGATCCCAACAACTTCGCTCCGCGCCTCGGTCTGGCTTGGGACGTTACCGGGAAGGGCACCACGGTTGTGCGGGCAGGCGGCTCCATCGTCTACACCTCGAACGACCTCGTGAACCAGATTCAGACCACCGCCGGTGCAGCAATGCCTTTGATGCCGACCGGTTTTGCTCTTTACGCAGCGAATGGCTCGCAGCTAAAGAGCCCCGGCAACATTCAAACCGGCACCTTGGCTCTCACCCCGGCTCAGGTGACCTGGGCGCAAAACGTGCCGATCTTCAACAGCAACCCCAGTGCTCTCGCCTGTAGCGACGGCCTGGCCGGCGGCGGCCCCACCGGAACTGGTCCTTGCTCCATCTACGCCATGGCTCAGAATTTCAAGCAAGCCTACGTAACCACCTGGACCCTCGGCGTACAGCATGCGTTCACAAACAATCTCACGCTCGACGTGGCTTATGTCGGAAACCACGGCACCAAACTCCAGGGCGACATCAATGACAATGCGCCAACCCCCGGTACCAAGGCCGGCGAGCAGCAACGGCGTCCCTACTTCAGCCGATTCCCATACTTCGGCGCTATTGAGATCGAATCGCCGGCAGCCGAGTCGAACTATAACGCGCTGCAGGCAACGCTCGTTCAGCGAGTGTCGCATGGCGTAAACGTGCAGGTCGGTTACACCTACGCTCACGCTCTGGACGATGCCTCCCAGAACGGCGCCTTTTTCATGAACACACCGCAGCAGGATTATGGCGACAGTGCCTACGACGCGCGTCATCATGTGACCATCGCAGCGGTCTACGACATTCCTGGCCCCAAGTCGTCGCGCCTCCTGGGCGGCTGGCAAATGAGCTCCACCGTCAACCTGCTCGGCAGGTTTACCTGGAATCCAACCGATCAGACCGACGACATCAGCGGTACGGCCAACAACCCCGCCACGCCAAGCGCCTTTTTGGATCGCTGGACCCTGGACGGCGATCCCAGCGTCTTCAACGGCTACGACCGGCACCTTACGATTCCCTGCTATGGAGTGGCTGGTAGCAGCTTTGGCAAGACCACCGGCTGCACCGTCGGTACGCTGCCCGCTGCTTGCACCGCCGCAGCGGCGGCGGAGCCGACCGGACCCGGAGGCAGCACCGGCACAGCCTCCTTGAATACACTCGGCTGCTACATGGTCGGCAACACGGTCATCGTTCCTCCGGCTCAGGGTACCTTCGGCAATATGCAGCGGAACGAATTGCGGACCCAGCCGTTCCGGGAATGGGACTTTGCACTGATGAAAACCACTCCCCTTCGCGAATGGTTGAACGCTCAGTTCCGAGCCGAGGTGTTCAACGTGTTTAACAGCGAACAATACGCGGCTCCGAACAACAACCTCGCGGCTCCCGGATCTTTCGGTGCAGCTCCGGGAACGCCGAACTCCGCCAATACCCTGATCGGTACTGGCGGCCCGCGCGTCATCCAGTTCGCTTTGAAGCTACTGTTCTAAGTTCAGCGGCATAGGTCGCGCACCGCAAAACCCAAAAAGGCCGGATGAAAATCCGGCCTTTTTATTTTTCCACAAAAAATTTGTCCGCTCGATCATCTTTGCTTCATCGCCCTGCAACATTCGCGCTACACTTTCTGACTACAGAAAAACTGCGAGGGCACTACAGTCTCAGCCTGATGGTGCCTTCAATTCGTTCCGCTAACCTCAATCAACAATGGTCAACAGTTAATCAACAATGATCAACAGTTTGAGCAGTTTGACCACGCTGAGGTGCTATGGCCGAATTTTTTTACGATATTTACAGGCAAATGGAAGAGCGCAGGCTCCGTTGGATCGTCCGCGTCCAGGGTCTCGATCAGGCCCGCGAACGCATCGACGCCCTCGAACTCGCTGAGCCGGGTGACTATCTGATCTATGATTTCCGCCAGCGGACGGTCGTGCAACAGTCGATGGCGGAGCAAACGCTTTTGCAGCACCCTGTTGTTCTACAGCCCGTTGTTCTACAGCCGGTTGCCCAGCAGCCGATGGGGCAACAGCCGGCGGTCCAGCAACCGGTTGTACAACAGCCAGTCATCCAGCAGCCTGTGCCTCTCTCCGCGCGATAGCCGCAACCGAATCGCGGCCGAATCCGCTCGAATCCATTCAGATCGAATCCCACGCCTCGCTGCTCGCAGCACCTCCCCTGTAGTTTCACCCATCGCACCCGCCTATTTGTTGACACCGCAATCCGCCGTGTGATACCACCAAATCAGCTTTGGGTCCCGCTACGTCGTATCGAGGGTGAAAACCATGCCAGCAAAGAACCGCACTCCCCGTGCTTCGGCACTGCTCGTCGCGTTGCTCATTGCCTTGGCCTTCAGCGTTGCCGGCATCGTTTCCCGGCTGGACGCCGCCAGCCCCGCGCCGAAGCCCGCCAAAGCCGCCAAAGCGGCTGCCGGCAAGGACGTTTCCACGAGCGACGATCTGCAGCGCTCCGTCCGCCTCGATACCTATCGCATCCTCGGGGACAGCGGCCCCGCCCGGGGCGAGAACATCTATTTCTATAAGTGCTGGATGTGCCACAACAAGTACGCCAAAACCGGCCCTGATCTGAAAACTCTCTACCAGCGCGACACTCTTACTTCCGGCGACGCCGTAACCGACGACAACGTCACCGCCAAAATTAAAGAAGGCGGCCCGGGCATGCCCGCGTTCCGCACCACCCTCTCCGACACGGACATCGCCGATCTTCGCGCCTATTTCCATTCCGGCCAGTGCTGCGCGGACGGCGAGAATGCTCCCGCCAATCCCTGGTACAAGGCGGAAACGAACAAATGGTCCGTGCCGACCACGCTCAGCGGCGGGCCCAATGGGATCGTGAAAATTTCCAGTGGCGATTCTCCCGAGGGCATCGGCGTCCAGCTCGTCGCGCCCAATGGCGTACGCACCACCGTCTACACCAATGCCACCGGCAAATTCGAATTTCCCAAAATGCAGGCAGGCAGCTACACCTTGCGCATCCCCACGCCCGTTCCGTTCCAGCCTTATCAGATTGAATCAGTGGCCATCAGTGGCGCTACCAAGCTCGATGACATCGTTCTCGACCGCGTTCCCACCGTCGGCGACACCGACAACATGCCTGCCACTCCTTTACTGCAGTCGGAGCTGAGCAGCGCCGAGATTCTCTGGAACGTGCCCGGCACCGCCGAAGAGAAGGCCACCCTGCAGAAGAACTGCTCCGGATGCCATTCCTGGCAACAAATCTTCCGCAACCACTATGACGAGCATAGCTGGAGCCTGATCGTCGACCGCATGATGCACTTTGCCGGCACCGCCATCGCCGTCCGCACCCGGCCCATGAACGCGCCTGATCCCGAATACACCATGATGGTCAAGTTCCTCACCCGCGTGCGCGGTCCGGACTGGAAGAACGACACCACCTATCGCGTCTTCCCGCGTCCTCATGGCGAGAACACCCGCGTCATAATCACCGAGTACGAATTGCCGCAGCAGTTGCTCCAGCTTCATGACGCCAGTCCCGACAATCAGGGCAATATCTGGTTCACGAGCCACAAGACGCGCATTGTCGGCAAGCTCGATCCCAAAACCGGGATCGTCAAGGAATACATGCTTCCGCTCACGCCCGATACCATGCCCGGCTCGCACCACGCCATCACCGACAAGAACGGCATTGTCTGGATTTCCGAGAATTGGGCGCACCAGCTCAACCGCCTCGATCCCGCCACCGGCAAAGTTACCCAGTGGCGTATCGACAGCAGCACTCCCATCAATGCCCCAAGTTTCGGCAATTTCGCCATGTCTCCCGACGGCTTCGCCTGGGACGCTCGCGCCCATAAACTGCGCAAGATCGATACGGAAACCGGCAAAATCGTCCAGGAATGGCCGCTGCAAGCAGACTCCAGCTACGACAGCGCCATTTCCTACGACGGCAAATATTGGGGTGGCAGCGGCCCAGCGAACTGGGGCAACACCGTGGAAATTATGAATATCTCCACCGGCCAGTGGATCAATATGAATACCGGCAAGCACATGGCTACCGCCAAGCGCGGCGGATTCGATCCTTATAACAACGTGTGGTTCGGCGGAGCCGACGGCGCGCTGATTGAGGGCATGTTTAAGGAACAGCGTGTCGAGGAATACGTGCCGCCCATCGCTCCGCATCCTTACACGGATTTCTACGAAGCCATGCCCGACAAGAACGGCGAGGTTTGGGCCGGTGTATTGCACGGCCGCCAGATGCTCCGCCTGAACCCGAAAACCGGCGAGTGGCACGTCTACCAGATGCCAGAGCCGTTCTCATATGATCGCCGCACCTACATCGACGCGTCCACGCATCCGGTGACTGTGTGGTATGTGGATTACAACGGTTATCTGGTGCGGGTGCAGCCGCTCACCTGAGCGGCTTTGCACACTTATCGGGGGATAAAAAGGGAAGTCGGCTTGGGCAAACTACGAGCCGCTGGTAGCGGCTCGCGAAGCTCCGCCTTCCTGCTCAGCTTCGTTGCGCTGCAATTCTTCGTGGTAGGCTTCCTGGCCGGCGCGCACCGCTTGCTGCACGCGGTCCTTTAGATCGGACACCTTGCCACCCACGCGTTCTTTCAAATCCTGGGCGGCGTCTCCGGCGTTATCCAGTCCTGCCTGCACCTGATCCTTTAATTCGCCCACGGCCAGCGTGGCGCGGTCCATGCCTTCGCGCGCTTTGTCGGCAATCAGTTGCCGGTTCTCCTCGCCGGAACGCGGCGTGAACAGCAGGCTTACGCCGATACCAACACCAATTCCCAACAGGAAAGCTCCAATGCTCGATCCTGCACCGCTGCTCTTTTCTTCATCTCGGTAGTCGTCGCTCATAATGCGCCAAAGTTAATCCACAGCGGTGCGCTTGTCCATACACATAATTACCAGCCAAGCGGTAATCGACGGACTCCTAACCGCCCTCAGTTTAGATTGTGACTGTGATTTGGAGTGCCGTTCCAGAGACTTAAAGTGCTGTTCCAGAACGGATCAGCACCGCCAGCCAATGCGCCTAAAAGCCCGTGCGCGTGACTCGCACGTAGTCCCGTAGCGCGGACACATTCGGCCCGTACGAGCCCACCCGGCCCGCGTCCACCGGCACGCCGAGCGTCTCGGCTTGTTCGATGCTCAGTCCCGCGTCATCCAGCTCCGCCAAGCTATAGCCTTCGGCAGGCGTCAGGCGGTTCCGGCGCGACATGTGTACCGGGCGCGGCGGACGGAGCGAACTGCTGCGCTTCTTGACGATGTGAAAGAATTCGTCCCAATCCCGGCGATTCCACATGTTGACCTCGCTTTCCGCGGTCAGTCCTTTGGATGCACCCTGGCTGCTTTCGGTAGCACGAAATCTCCGCTACCTGTGAATTTCCGAGTGTCGCAAATCCTACCGGTCCCCGCATCGGTAAAATCAATCAATCTTCCCGATGTTTCGATTGAGTTATCGCACATTAGGTACGATTTAGACAGCCCTCTCACTGCTTTCGCCGTCCTTCAACTCACAGTACGCACCCAACCCCTCGTTTGGATGCGTGACTTATAGCCGACTGCTATACTGCCTATTCATTACAAGCCTGTTTGCGCGAAGATAAATCCTCATGAGTGCTCCGGTCATCGTCGTCCATTACCACGAGCTGTGGCTCAAGGGCCGCAACCGCCGCTTTTTCCTCGGAAAGCTTTTTACCGCGCTGCGCAGCTCGCTGCAGGGCCTTCCTCTGGAGCGCATCGAGCAGCCTGGCGACCGTTTTCTGGTGCGTCTGAAGTCCGAAGCTTCGCTCGAGGAAGCGGTGGCGCGCATCGAGCATGTCCTCGGCGTCGCCTATTACGCGGTCGCGCAGCGCGTCGAGCGCAACCTCGACGCTCTTTGCCAGGCCGCCTGGCAGGAAATCGAGCCGCTGCGGTTTTCAAATTTTGCCGTGCGCGTCAAGCGCAGCGACAAAACCTTTCCCCACGGCACCATGGAGACTGAGTCGGCGGTCGGCCGCTATCTGCTGGAACAATTGCGCGCGCAGGGCCGCGATGCACGCGTCCGCCTCAAGGATCCCGAGCTGACTTGCCACATCGAAATTACGCCTGGCCCCTTGCTCGTTTATGCCCGCAAGATCCCCGGCTCCGGCGGATTGCCCGCCAACACCGCCGGCCGCATCGCTTGTCTGCTATCGGGCGGATTTGACTCCGCCGTTGCCGCGTATCGCATGATGAAGCGCGGCGCGCATCTCAGCTTCATCCATTTCTACGGCACGGGAGCGCATCCGGGGGAATCGTCGCTGCACGTGGCCAGCGCCTTGGCTGCGCAGTTGGTGCGCTACCAGTTCCGCGCCAAGCTCTATCGCGTTCCCTTTGAGGCAATCCAGCGCGAGATCGTGCGCTATGCGCCCGAAACCTATCGCGTGCTGCTCTATCGCCGGCTGATGCTGCGCATCGCCGAAGTGCTCGCAGGACGCGACCACGCTCTTGCCTTGGTTACCGGCGACAGCCTCGCTCAGGTCGCCTCCCAAACGCTGCGTAACCTCGTCGCCGTGGACGCAGCCGCGCGGATGTCCGTGTTTCGTCCGCTGGTCGGCACTGACAAGCTTGAAATTCTGGAGACAGCGCACAAGATCGGCACCTACGATATTTCCTCCGAGCCGTTCCACGACTGCTGCCCGGTGTTCATGCCGCGCTCGCCCGCGCTCTATGCCAGCCCGCGCGATCTCGACGCAGCCGAAGCGCATCTCGACTTGAAGGCGCTGATTAGCCAGGGCCTCGCCGGCACCACCGTCCAGCGCTTCGCCTACGCCAACGGCCGCGTCGAAGCCTCCGAACCCATGCCGCTGGTTCCCGCCGGGAAGCGCCAAACCGCCATCGCCTGATTTTTCTTGTTCTTTCGCGGTTGATTTTTTCGCCGCCGCGCTCGCGAGGGAGGCCGTTTAGCGGCCCGCCTGGGCTGCGAAGAGCAGTCGAGGAACCGCATTGCTCCGCTTGCTGTCGGTACGCGCTTCATTTTAGTTCCACACTCCCTTCCACCAAAACTGGACTACAATGCGGCCACCTGGGCTAAAAGGTTGGCGCGGGAAGGGGCGTTTTCACTGACGGGTCAGTGTACCGACTCTAATTGTTTTCAGTGATTTGCGGATGCGCTGACTCGGCGGGAGTGCCGGGTGAATGTACGCATTTGCTGGTGGAATTCCCCTAGGTGAAAGCGGCGCCGAAGGCAGAGAGCCGCCTCGATTTTCGAGAGCGTCTTCGACTGTCCGGCCGTGAAACATATATACTCCCACGTTAGAGTACGACCCGGTAATGTGATGTCAATGGGCATAGAGTCATAGCAAGTATAGGAAGGCATGGAGGTGCTTCATGACTCCAAGAAAAGGTCGCAGACAATTCCTGAAGCGCGCTCCGGCCATGGCCGGAGTGGCCGCGGCAGCGATTCATTCCGCGGCCGGCGAAGCGCTCGGCGCCGAAGTGCGCCCCTCTCTGGAAGAATTGCGCGCGCATGGCGAACGCTCGCACTTTGTCACTTCCGAGCGCATCGGCGGCATGGGCTTCTGGCCGCCCACAGCCACAAAAGTTCGCGATTACGGTTTTCGCACGCCGCTGCAGGATTCGGTGGGCATGGTCACGCCCGCGTCTCTGCATTTTATTTTGTCGCACGGCTTCGATCCGCCCGACATCGACCCCGCCGAACATCGACTGCTGATTCACGGCATGGTCGATCGTTCGCTGATATTCACGGTCGAGGAATTGCGCCGTTTGCCGTCGGTGTCGCGCTTCCATTATCTCGAGTGCCACGGTAATTCCGCGGTAGGCGGAGCCACCGGCATTCCACGCAAAGCGCCCAACGCAACCGTACAGGAAACGCACGGCCTCACAAGTTGCAGCGAATGGACCGGCGTGCAGCTTTCTCTCCTGCTCAAGGAAGTCGGCGTGCAAAAGGGCGCTACCTGGATCGTGGCCGAAGGCGCCGATACGGTGAAACACACGAAAAGCATTCCGATGGAAAAAGCCATGGACGATTTGCTCGTCGCCTATGGGCAGAACGGTGAGCCGGTGCGTCCCGAGCAGGGCTTTCCATTGCGCCTGGTGGTGCCGGGATGGCAGGGCATCCACAACGTGAAATGGCTGCGTCGCATTTACCTCACCGACCAGCCGCACATGGGCAACATGGAAAGCACCAAATATCCCAGCCCGCGTCCGGATGGGATATCGCGCTGGTTCGAGGGGCAACTCGGGCCGAAGTCGGTGATCACGCGCCCTTCCGGCGGCCAAAAACTTCCTGCAAGCGGCTTTTATGAAATTACCGGCTTGGCCTGGTCAGGTGGCGGCGCGGTGCGGAAGGTGGAAATTTCCGTCAACGGCGGCCAAACCTGGAAAGAAGCTGAATTGCAGGGGCCGATTCACACCAAAGCGCACACGCGTTTCCGCCTCCCCTGGAATTGGAATGGCGAAGAGTGCGTGCTGCAATCGCGCTGCACCGACGATCGCGGCAACGTCCAACCCACTCTCACGCAGCTCGGTAAAATCTGGGGCGTGGACATGGATTATTTCCGGTCCACGTCACCGGCCACAGCGGACATGGGCAACTTCAACGCAATTCAGCCCTGGAAGGTCACGGCGGACGGGAGCGTGCTCAATGCGCTGCTGGCGTAAGTCTGTATTGTTCGCGGTAGCCATAGTGGCGCTGGCCTTCTGTATCGGCGCACCTGGTGCATTTGCGCAGGCTCCTGATTATGCGAACGTCGGACGCAACGCCAGCCCGGACGATATAAAATCCTGGAATCTGATCATCAGTCCCTCAGGAAAAGAATTGCCGCCTGGCAGCGGCAACGCGAAAGACGGTGCGCAAATATTCGCCGCGAAATGCGCGCGGTGTCATGGGCCCGCGGGCGAAGGGACGCAATTCGCTCCTCGGCTTACGGGAGGGCAGGGAACACTCAATACGCTGCAGCCCGTGCGCACCATCGGCAGTTACTGGCCTTTTGCCACTACCGTGTGGGATTACATCAATCGCGCCATGCCGCGCGGCAATGAAGGCACACTCAAGCCGGATGAAATCTACTCGCTCACTGCGTTCATTTTGTTTCGCAATGGGATCGTGCAGGAAACCGACGTGATGGACGCGAAAACCTTGCCCAAAGTAAAGATGCCCAATCGCGACGGTTTTTTACCGCCGCGCCTTGAAGACATCGCCGACCTGCAGAAGCGCGGCTGCTCTGCCGGCCACTGCCCCTAGAAAACGAGCCTTATGACGCGGTCGAACGTGTCCCGGTTGTGATGCCGAAATTGATAAGTGGGGGCGCAAATTGCAAAGTTTGCCAGACCAGAGATCGAATACGCGGACCAATGTTCCCGAATCTTCAAGGACAAGCGACCAAATGCCTAAGTTGCCCGCTACTTTTTGGGGCAGGTTCGGACGCTCCCCGTTTTTTTGGATGATTGTCTTGCTGTTGCTTCTCCTGGACATTTGGTCACCGCGAGGGATCGTGTTCGATATTCCAGCGGCGATTGGTCTGTTCCTTTGGTATCGCAAGCCTCGGAAGGGGCCCTCTCCGTGATTGACCACTTCGCTAGAAGCGCGTCGTTACCGCCGGGTCGCAATCAGCAACCGCGCGCTTGTCATCCCGAAGAGAGCGGTTCTCAGCGAGTCGAGGGATCTCTCTTCGTGTGACGAATTCGCCAGGCAGTCGATCCGTTGATGTGCCGTTTTTTCTCGTCACTCGTCACTCGCCACTGCTTCCAAAAGTATTGCACGCGGAAATCATTCCCGAATTCAGCCCCGCGGAAAACCAGTGCATGCGCTGGGCGGACGTCCCATGCGTGAATGTTTCGGGATTCACGCGTCCCGTGGTCTCGCGCTGCAAGCGATCGTCTCCCACCGCCGCAGCCGCGCCCAGCGCAGACTCCACATCGCCCTTTTCCAGCAGCCCTCGCTGCTGCGTCGTGTGCGCCCAGATGCCCGCAAAGCAATCCGCTTGCAGCTCCAGCTTTACCGACAATGGATTGGCCTGCCGCGAATCGCTCTCTTCCTCATCGTGCACGCGCTCTTCGATTCCCAGCAATTTCTGTACGTGATGTCCCAACTCGTGCGCCAGCACATAGGCCTGTGCGAATTGTCCCGGCGCGCCAAACCGCTGACTCAGCTCGTCGAAAAAGCCGAGATCGATGTAGACCTTCTCATCCTGCGGACAATAAAACGGCCCAGTGGCCGCTTGCGCGCCTCCACATCCTGAATTGATCTCGTCGCGAAAGAGCACCAGCTTGGCGTGGTGATAGGTAGTGTCGGCTTGCTCCGGCAGGATTTTGGTCCAGGTGTCCTGCACGTCGTCCAACACGAACGAAACGAATTGCACCAGCGGCTTTTCTTTCTCATCCAGCTCGGGATTCGGGCGGCTGATGCCCGGGCTGGTATCCGCTACCCCGCCTCCGCCCAGCAACGTAAAAAGGTTCGTGCGGAAAAGCAGGCTGAGCGCGAGAAGCAGTAGCGTCCCGCCAATGCCCAGATGGATTCCGCCGAAGCCGAATCCGCCGCCACCGCCGCCAGTTGAATCTCGATCGTCTTCAATGTCTCCACTTTGGCCACCCGGCGTCCATCTCACCGTCGCACCCCTTTTTCTCGCGCCGCCCGTTCTCTGGGCGTGCGCGCGCGGCATTCAGCCTACGCTAGCAGGAAGCCTAGCCCCTCACAACCTGACAGGTTTTGTCATCACTGCCACGAGCCCTTGCCAACCCCCTGCCGCCACGCTTTACCACAGTAACAAGCAGTTGCATTCTGATTTTTCGGGATTAAGATGTGCCGCATGACGCCACGACGCGATGCCAAGAGAAATCAAAAAGAGCGAGAGTTTTCCGCTTCGGTATCTCGACACGCCTGCCGAGATAGAATCGGCCTAAGCTGCTCAAAACAAACGGCCGAGCCAAATCTATCTCGACACGGATCTACTACTTTTTCTCGCAAATTTTTCCCTGGTGTCGCGTTGCGGTCATCGCGGTGGTCATTGCCGCCTCGGCTTTTGCGCTGTTCTTCGCTGCGCCGGTGCGAGCGCAGCAGCCAGCCTTGCTGCCCGACGGACCCGCTGTGCCCACGATTACGCTGAATGGCAGCGGCGCGGGCAAAGCGCTGGAGGAGCCCGGTCCCAAGCCGGCGAATCAGCAGTCCTCCTGGAACATGGAATTGGTCGGCCACAGCGATCTGCAAGGCCGCTCCGCCTACCAGCCCATCATCATCAACGAGAACGGACGCGAAATCGCCTACGTGGGCCATCACACCGGCTCGATGATGAACCCGCTCACTGGTAAAGACGAGCCGAACGGCACCTCCATCGTTGACGTGACCGACGCCGCAAATCCTAAATACCTCTCGCACATTCCCGGCTCAACGGCACCGGGGGAAGAAGCGGGCGGCGCGCAAATGGTGCGCGTCTGCAGCGGAAACGTGCTGCCGCACGGCGTGCGCGGCAAGTGGTATCTGCTGCGGCCCAGCGGGAACGAAGCGCAGGAAATTTACGATGTGACCGATCCCGTGCATCCCACGCATCTCGTCACCATCCTCGACGGCCTCAGCAACACGCACAAAAATTGGTGGGAGTGCGACACGGGCATCGCTTATCTGGTCGCTAACAAAAAAGAAGAAGGCTGGAAGGGCCAGCACCTGAAGATTTACGACCTGAGCGACCCGGCCCATCCGAAGTACATTCGCGACTTCGGCCTGCTAGGCCAGCAGCCCAGCGCCACTTCGCATGAAGGCGTGGTCGGCGGCATTGCCATTCACGGCGCGATGTCAGCCGGCGTGACCAAGAATCGCGTCTACGCCGCCTACGGCACCGGCGCGAACGGCGTGATCCAGATTCTCGACCGCCAGAAACTGCTGCACGATTTCGAGGATCCGGTAAAACCGACCACCGAAGAAATGCTCGCGCCGCAAGTGGGATATGTGGTCATGTCTCCCGACCAGGGAGCGCATACCACGTTCCCCATTTTCGACGAGCCTGTTCCTGAATTTCAGGACTACACCGCGATGAAGAAGCGCAACCTGCTGATTGTGCCTTCGGAATCGTCGCGCGGAGACCACTGCCAGCCCGGACCCGGCGGCGACCGTCCCGCGCCACACCTCGCGTTTCTCGTCGACATCACCAACGAAGCTACGCCCTGGAATCTTTCCACGTTCCGCGTTCCTGAAAATCCCGGAGATTACTGCGGCCGGGGCGGGCGCTTCGGCACGCACTCGGTGGCCGAATCTTTTTACCCGCCGTATTACGGCAAGCTCGCGATTTTCTCCTGGTTCAATGCGGGGGTGCGCGTGTGGGATATTCGCGACCCGATGGCCGTGCAGGAAGTGGGCTACTTCATTCCCGCGCCGGATAAATTCACCATGTCCTTCTGCCCGGACGGCGTGAGCCATCCTGACGGCGATCCGAAAATTACGTCCGCGTGCACCAAGGTAATCGAGACGAACAATGTGGAAGTGGACGATCGCGGATTGATCTACTCCGCCGATCGCGCCGGCACCGGGATGCACATCCTGCGACTCACCGGACGCGCGAAAGAAGCGGCTGCCACCCAGTAGCGCTCATCCTCTGACTTTGTTTTTTGATTCTTCGCACTGATCGCGAAAGGTCAAGCGCGTTTCGTGTTGAAAAATGTTCGCCAAGAAATTACAAGCCGAAATGGAGATTGGAGACGAGTGGAAACCCGTTCCGCTCGATTGGCTGGACAGCTTCTGCATGCGCAACTTCACTGGGTCGGGTGAGTTCGACGACACACTGCCGCTCGGCGATGGCCAGCTCGAAGCGGGACTCAGAGTGAATCCCGAGCGGTTGGCCAGCGCCATGGGCGAGTGGTTCAGCAAGCGCGGCAAAGGCGGCGGCAAAACAGTTACGGTGAGTTTGAGGGAGCTAGAGTGATCCGCGGTCTTTATGTTCAACCAGCACGGATGGCTGCGGCCCGCCCAGAGCGGATTTCCGGCGTTCGTTGACGCGCCGCTCGACGTCTCCGGCCAGCGCGGCCCTGATTTTCGGCAAAGCCGCGCGAGTGGCTGCTTCTCCAGCGGCGACCAGTTGCGGAGTCTTCACGAATTCGTCCCACAAAATGTGATGAACGTCGGGCTCGATGAGAACGTCCGTCATGGAGCGCCAGCTTTGAGTGGCGGCCATCTGAATGATGGAGAACGAACGGCTGATCACTTCGATGGTGTTGCGCGGTTTGCCGTCGAGCAGTCCAGGCTCGAGATGGATGGAAATAATGACATCCGCGCCCATTTTTCGCAGCGCGGGCGCCGGAACGGTCTCGGTGAGAAATCCATCGACAAGAATGTGGTTGCGATATTCGACGGGAAGAAATAATCCCGGGTAGGCGCAGGAGGCGCGCAAGGCCGGACCGATCTCGCCTTCGGTGAAGTGAACCGATTCACCGGAAATAATGTCGGTGGCCACGATGCTCAGAGGAATTTTCATCTCGTGGAAATATCGGGCCGGCGTGAATTTGTGGAGATAGTCTTCCAGGCGCTCGTTCGAGGCCATACCCATGCGCGAAACGGTCCAGCGGCCGAAATCGCGAAAGCGCGTCTCGACGCCCTGGTTCTCCATTTCGGTAAGAGGCGTGCCGCTAGCATAAGTGGCGGCGACCAGCGCGCCCACGCTAGTACCGGCGATACAGTCGATGGGGATGCGGCTCTCCTCGAGCACACGAAGAACGCCGATGTGCGCGATGCCGCGCGCGAAACCGCCTCCGAGAGCGACCCCCACCTTGGGACGTTTCGCCTCAGCGGATGGTTGTGCCGGGCCGCCGTTCCCCGCGTAGGCGAAAGAGCGAATTCCGGTGACCGCTTTTCTCAGCCATTCCATTCTGAAGTGCACCCACCTCGATAGATAGACTGTAGCAAATTTTCGCGGGACGGGTCTTTCCGGTTGACCCGCTCGTACCGCTTTTGCAACGATGTCATGTTCAATTGTGGGGTTATGAAGCGTCCTATTGAAAAGGTAGCGGTGCTCGGCGCGGGAACCATGGGTGCGCGAATCGCGGCGCATTTCGCGAACGCGGGGATTCCGTGTTTCTTGCTGGATATAGCGCCGGCGGAGTTGAGCGAAGAAGAGAAGCGCAAGGGGCTCACGCTGCAGGACCCGCGCGTGCGGAATCGCATCGTGCTGGCGGGTCTCGAAGCCGCGAAGAAAGCGCGGCCGGCGGCATTTTTCACCCCGGCGACTGCACGCCTGATCACACCCGGCAACTTCGAAGACAATCTCGGCTGGTGCGGTGAGGTGGATTGGATCGTCGAGGCGGTCGCGGAGAACCTGGAGATCAAGCGCAAGCTTTTCGAACGGGTCGAGGCGGTGCGCAAACCGGGAACGCTGGTGACGACCAACACCTCCGGATTGCCGATTCGATTGATCGCCGAAGGACGCTCCGAGGATTTCCAGGAGCACTGGGCGGGAACGCACTTTTTCAATCCGCCGCGTTACATGAAGCTGGTGGAGCTGATCGCGGGACCGAAAACGCGAGCGGATGTGCTGGCGACCCTGCGGGAGAACTGCGACCTCCGCCTGGGCAAGGGCGTGGTTCCCGCGAAGGACACGCCGAATTTCATCGCCAATCGCATCGGCACGTTTGCGATGCTGAATTCGATCCTGCAGATGCAGGCGCTGGGCATGACTATCGAGGAAGTGGATGCTTGCACCGGTCCCGCGGTGGGCTGGCCGAAGTCGGCCACGTTTCGCACCGCGGATATCGTGGGGCTCGACGTGCTAGTGCACGTTATTCGCAATATCTACGAAAATGCGCCGGATGATGAATCGCGCGAGATGTACCGCGTACCGAAGCTGGTCGAGGAGATGATGGCGCGCGGCTGGCTCGGCGAGAAAACGGGAAGCGGATTCTACAAGCGAGTGAGAAAAGGTGGCGATTCCGAGATTCTGACGCTCGACTGGCAGAAGATGGAATACCGCCCGCAGCAGAAGGGCAAGTTTGCGTCGATCGAAGCGGGAAAAGCGATCGAAGATACGCGCGAACGGCTGCGCATGCTGGTGGCGCCCGCGCTCGAGGGCAAGACCGGGGACAAAGCAAACCAGTTTATTTGGAAGACCCTCAGCGAAATGTGTGTCTATGCGGCGCGGCGCGTGCCGGAAATTTCAGACAGCATCGTCGACGTGGATCACGCCATGCAGTGGGGCTTCGCCTGGGAACTTGGGCCGTTCGAGATCTGGGACGCTATCGGCGTGGAGCGAATGGCCAAGGCCATCGAGCGCGAAGGGAAGAAGCTGCCGCCGCCGGTGACCGAAGTGCTGGCCACGCCGCAGAAATCGTTCTACGAAACGAAAAAGGGCGCGACGACTTACTTCGACGTTTTGGAGCACACGCACAAGCCACTCCCGGAGGCGCCTGGAATCGTCATTCTGAAATCGCTGAAGGATCGCACTCCGGTCGTGCAGGAAAACTCGGGAGCGAGCCTGATCGACATCGGCGACGGAGTGCTGTGCTGCGAATTCCACTCGAAGATGAACGCCATCGGTGGAGATATCGTGAGCATGTTGCAGTCCGGCGTGGCACGGCTGGAAACCGAATTTGAAGCCATGGTGATCGCCAACCAGGGAACGAATTTTTCGGTGGGCGCGAACCTGATGCTGCTGCTGGTGAGCGCGCAGGAACGCGAATGGGACGATATTCATCTGTTGGTGCGTCAATTCCAGCGCATGAACATGGCCATCAAGTACGCGCCGCGCCCGGTGGTGGCTGCGCCGCACGGCATGGCGCTCGGCGGCGGATGCGAAGTGCCGCTACATGCCGCGCGCATCCACGCGTCGGCGGAAACGTACATGGGGCTGGTGGAAGTGGGCGTGGGCTTGATTCCCGGAGGCGGCGGAACGAAAGAAATGCTCATTCGCGCGAACGAGCGCTCGGCCGGCGGAGAAGACCTCGACTTGTTCCATGCCCTGAAGCCGATCTTCGAAAATGTGGCTATGGCCAAGGTTTCCACCAGCGCGGAAGATGCGCGCTCGCTGGGATACTTGCGGCCCGCGGATCTGGTGGCCATGAACCGCGACCGCTTGATTGCCGATGCCAAAGAGACCGCGCTGGCCATGGTGCGTGCGGGCTATCATCCTCCCGCGCCGGCGGAGATCCGCGTGCTGGGCGAGGAGTTTCTGGCAGCGGCCAAGCTTGCCATCTATTTGCTGGTGAATGGCGCATACGCGAGCGAATATGACGCAGTGGTGGCGCGCAAGCTAGCGTATATCCTTTCGGGCGGGGCCATCACGGCGTCGCAGACCGTTTCCGAGCAGTACCTGCTGGACCTGGAGCGTGAAGCGTTCGTCAGTTTGTGCGGTGAGCGCAAGACGCAGGAGCGCATTGCCCACACGCTGAAGACGGGCAAGCCTCTGCGCAACTAGCCTTTGTGTCAGATGTTTGCGCCGAGTCTTTTGTGACGGCTTGCGCACGGTTTACAGGCAACTGTTTTCAAAGCTGGGCGCTCTTAGTACGCGCTGTCGAGATGCGATCTACAAAATTGCCGTGGAGAAGAATTTGACGCCGATCCTGCAAGCCAATCCGCTGACCTCGCGAATGACCGGAAAATTCCTGGTAAAAGAATGCAATTACAAGGGTGGGTGGTAATGCCCTCGGCGCGGCCTGGACTTGCGTGGCTGACGATGTTGCTGCTGGGCGTGCTATTCGCTTCGGGATGCGGTGGCGGCGGCTCCACTGGTTCCAGCAGCAGTTCCACAAGCTCGTCCACCGGATCGACCACCCCGACACAGAATGCTGTGATTGTGTACCCGGGCTCGGCCAACGTGCCGATCAGCGGAAAAGTGCAATTCACGGCCTATCAGCCGAGCGCGCCCACGGCCACATTCACCTGGAGCGTGAGCGGTGGCGGAAGCATCACCGGTGGCGGAGCATTCACCGCGCCGACGAGCCCTGCAACGGTTATTGTAACCGCTACCTCTTCGGCTGGTTCGAGCGCAACCGGAACGGCCGCTTTGAATGTGACCGCTTCTCAGGGCGTGTTGTTGAGCCCTTCGGCCATCGCCATAACTGCCGGCTCGACGCAAGTTTTCGCCGCGGCGGTAAACGGGACAGCGGTGACGGCGACCTGGCAAGTGAACGGAACCACGGGTGGTGACGGGCTGCACGGGACGATCGACTCGACCGGCACTTACATCGCGCCGCTGACGCCGCCTCCGGGCGGGACCACCACAATCACAGCCATTACCGGCAGCGGCGCGTCCGCGACCTCCGGCACGGCGACGGTGGCGATCGTGTTTTCGAGCATGTCGCTGAATGGGCGGTACGCGTTCTCTTACAAAGGAAACAATTCTTCCGGATTCAGCGCCGTGGCCGGCAGCTTCGGCGCGCAGGGCGGAACGGGTTCTTCCGGAACGATTTTTGGAGGCGCGCAGGATTCACTGACCGCAGGAAGCGCTGCGACGAAAAGCACGTTTACCGGGACGTTCACCGTGAATCCGGACGGGACCGGAAGCGCGGCACTCTCGAACAGCACTACATGGGAGTTTGCGCTGGTCTCAAATCCAGTGGGTGGGTCCGCGCGAATGGCGCGCATGATCCGATTCGACACTAGTGCCACGGGATCGGGAACCATTGAGCTACAGAACTCGGCGCAGCTTGCCGCATCCGCTTTTTCTGGCAATTACGCTTTTGGCCTTTCCGGCGTAGACAGCGCCGGCGCGGCGTTAGCCATTGCCGGGCGATTTTATGCCGACGGCGTCGATAGCATTCCTCCGGGATCGGCCATTCAGGACATCAACGACAACGGAAAGAGCACCTTCGTGGCAACGACGTCGAGTACGACAACAACCACGACGTCGACGTCCACCGGGGATACCACGCTGCAAGGCAGTTTTCTGATGGATGCAACGCTGCCGAACAGCGGTCGCGGAACACTCACGTTTACCAGCGCGAATACGTCCGTCTTTACCGGGCCTACGACGACGTTGCAATTCGCGTTCTATATCGTCGACAGCACGCACATCAAAGTGGTCGAGACCGACACAAGCGCCGCGCTGGCCGGCGATTTCTACAGCGCCGTGAACACCTCCACCGATGGAGCTTTTAATCTGGGCGGCTCGTTTCCCATCGGCAATTATGCTTTCACGGTTTCCGGGCACGGCTCGAATGGCGCGTACGCGGCGGGCGGCGTTCTTACTGTGGCAGGAGCGGCGACAGGGACCAGCGGAACGGCTAGCGGCATTTTCGACGTGAACAATGGCATCGCGGACACGCGGCTGAACGCCACGATTACCGGCTCATCTCTCACGGTGGATGTGAACTACGGGCGCATCACGCTGCCCATTACGGTAAACGGCGCCACGGCGAATTTTGCAGGGTACACCGCCGCGTACAATTCTCCCACGGGTCCGGTGCTGTTCCTCATGCTGATCGAATTGGATACAAACTCGATTGCCAGTGGCATTGCCTATCCGCAGGGATCGTCGGTGGCGCCCCCGCAAGGGAATTACGCCTTGAACTTGGCGGGCGCGTACGGCCCAAAGAACGGCGCGGTGGAGCAGGATATTCTGGGACAGGTTTCGACGATCGGCAGTACATCTTTCAACGGCAATCTTTATATCAACAATTTTGCGCTTACAACCGTGACGCCGCATGTTGTGCTGACCAATACGACGGCCATTTTGAGCCCGACTTCCAACGGGCGTGGCACAGCAACTATCGCCACCAGTCCAGCCACGTTTGTAGTGGCTTATTATGTTGTGGATGCCAATTCGGTGTTGCTGCTGGAGACCGACGGAGCGCGCGTGACCACGGGAATTCTGTCCAATCAGTATTAGTTGAATCCCTTACTCGTTGAATCCGCTTCGGGCACAGTTTCCGGCACGGCGGGCAGGAATCGTTGCGCCGGATTGAACCGTTCTGTTCCGTGTTAACCCTTTCGCCGCGAGTACTTTCGTACTATTGCCGCAGTTTGTCACCCCCGCGAGAATTCTTCTGCACCACCCAAATCGAAAATTTCTGACACCTTTGGAGGGCGGCGGCGGGCCGTTACGAATTGATGTCAACACTTTCAAAGGAAGCGATCGAGACCGCAAGTGCAAAAGAAACTACGGTTTCCACGGCCAGCTCCACGATTCCGTCCGCGAATGGCCAGATTCATTCCGACGCTGTCTCCCTGGAAGTTCCGCTCAAGGTCCATGGCTCGAAAGTAACCGAAGCAGTCCGCGGAGTACCACCACGCCCGGAGCCGTTTGAAGAGCAAAGCAGCTCGATGATCGTGTTTCCGCACGGCGGAGTGCTGAGGATGGCGACGCAGGTGAACGTCGGACAGATGCTGGTGCTGACGAACCTGAAGACGCGCCAGGATGCGATTTGCCGCGTGGTGAAAGTGCGAACGTATTCAAGCTCCTCATCGTACGTGGAAGTAGAATTCACGCACAAACAGCCCGGATATTGGGGCGTTTACTTTGAGTCGGAGACACCGCAGCCGGCCCCAGCGGCAAGTCCCAGCGCGCCGACCGCAAATGCCGGCGTTGGCGATGCGAAATTGAGCGCTCTGGGCACAAGCGGAATCACTAGCTCGCGGGCGGCCAGCGACGATTCAACCTTCATTCATTTTGGATCGCAGGAAGACGTCCAACTGGCAGCGACATCCATGAGCTCGTCGTCAAGTTCAGCGGCTTCGCTGGCGGGCAAGGGATCGCTCTCGAGCGCGGGCCTCGCGTCATCGAAGAAACTGGCGGACGCCAACGCCGAAGGGTCAAAATCGGAAACCTCATCGGCGGCAGCCCGCATGGGCGACGCTGCTCAGGAGGATTCCTCTGAGTCGCGGTCCGCGCGAGCGGGCGAAGCATTTGGCTCGCGATTGGGTTCGGCGGCGAGCAGTAAAGAGCAGGCTGAATCCGGGAAAAAATGGATTGCCATTGGCGCGGGCGGCGCAGTGCTACTAGTAGCGATCATCGGCGCCACGGTGTTTCTGGGCCACAAGCCTGCCGGCTCGCCGGCGAGCCCCCGGCCAAGCGTGGCACAGCAAACGGGGGCTCCGCAGCAGGATGTGACGCCGCCAGCACCCGTGACGGTTACGCCGGCCTCGTCCGCCGCGCGCCCGAATGTCACTCCGACGGCCACGAGCCAGCCGGCGTCGGCGCCGGTGGTCAAACCGGCGAGGGAAACAGCCACGGTCCGCGAATCCGCGGCTGTGCGTGAATCCCCGGTGGTGCGCGAATCACCGAGCGAACCGGCGCCGGTCGCTGAGGCTGCTCCAGCCGCCGCTGCCGCCGTCACACCGAAAAACAGCATGCCGAGCGTGTTCGGAACGTTGAATGCGCATCCGGTAGCGAGATCGCGTAACGTAGCGGCAGCCGCTCCCAACGTGGATGCGGGCCCAACATCCGCCGCACCTGAAAACGCGCTGTTGGGAATTACCAGCCCGGCAAATGGCAGCGCTCTGCCCGCGCCGGCCTTCAATCCGAACATTCCCGTGGCGGTCGGCGGGCGCGTGAAGCAACCGGTTCTGATTAAGAACGTAGTGCCACAGTATCCGCCTGTGGCCAGGGAAGCCCACACGCAGGGCGACGTAACCGTGCAAATCGTGGTAGACAGAGCAGGCAACGTTTCGGACGCGAAGGCTATCTCGGGCCCGACGGTGCTGCGCCCGGCAGCAGTCGAAGCAGTGCGCGGGTGGAAGTACCAGCCGACCATGCTGGACGGGCAGTCCATCAGCGTACAGATGCTGGTCACACTCCGGTTCGAACTCTAGTCTCAAACTGCTCGGATTTCGGCGGGCTCGCCTCAGCGGGCTCGCTGTTGCTTTTTCACTCGCCCTGGCATCCAATAAGCTTGGACAATCAACGAACCTAAAATTGAGGGAATATCCATGCGCGAAGCTGTAATCGTAAGTTCTGTGCGGACAGCGGTGGGCAAAGCGCCTCGTGGGACGCTGCGCACGACCCGGCCAGACGATCTGGCGGCGGTGGCAATCACGGAGGCGTTGGCGCGGGCCAAGGGGCTCGAAGCAAAGGATGTGGACGACGTAATTCTAGGCTGCGCCATGCCGGAAGCGGAGCAGGGCATGAACGTGGCGCGCAACGCTTGGCTGCGGGCGGGGCTACCGGTAGAAACGTCGGCGATGACCATCAATCGATTCTGCTCGTCCGGGTTGCAGTCGATTGCCATTGCCGCCGAGCGCATCATGGCCGGGCAGGGCGATGTGGCCGTGGCGGGCGGCACGGAGTCGATGTCCATGGTGCCCATGGGCGGCAACAAAGTGGCGCCGAATCCGTGGCTGATGGACCATCACCCGGAAACGTATATCAGCATGGGGCTGACGGCGGAAAACGTCTCGAAGAAATATGGGATCACGCGCGAGCAGGCGGATGAATTTTCGCTGGCGAGCCATCAGAAAGCGCTGGCGGCGATCGCGGCGGGAAAATTCAAGGATGAGGTCGTGCCGGTGGAAGTGAGTTACACCGTGCTGGAAGCTGGCGCGAACGGATCGTCGAATGGAAGCAAACCCAAAACTGTGAAGACAACGTTCACGGTGGACGAAGGCCCGCGCGCAGACACGTCCTTGGCAGCGCTGGCGAAGCTTAAGCCCGCGTTTCATGTGAATGGCGTGGTGACGGCGGGAAACAGTTCGCAGATGAGCGATGGCGCGGCTGCGGCGGTAGTGATGAGCGCCGAGCGGGCAGCGTCGCTCGGATTGAAACCGCTGGCGCGGTTTGTGGCGTTTGCGACGGCAGGTTGTCCGCCGGAGGAAATGGGCATCGGTCCGGCGTTCGCGATTCCCAAAGTGCTGAAGCTGGCGGGATTGAAGCTCGATCAGATTGACGTCATCGAGCTGAACGAAGCGTTTGCGGCGCAGGCGCTCGGCGTGATAAAGCTGGCCGGGCTCGATCCGGCGAAGATCAACGTGAACGGAGGAGCGATCGCGCTGGGGCATCCGCTGGGCTGCACGGGCGCGAAGCTTACGGCGACGATTCTGCGCGAGATGGAGCGCCGCAACCTTCGTTATGGCATGGTGACCATGTGCATCGGCGGAGGCATGGGTGCGGCGGGGATCTTCGAGCGGGCGGCGTAGAACGGCACTCGGACTCGGCACGTGGGGCGCGGCACGCGGGCTAAATTCAGTTACATCGTCGACGGCAATCTGGGCGGTTCGAAAGGAAAACGTAGATGGCTACGACTCCTGTTTCGCAGTCGCTGAATCGCGGCGGAGCGTTTCTGATTTCATCGAGCGCGCCCGGCGACGTTTTCACTCCAGCCGATTTGACGGACGATCAGCGCCTGGTGGGGCAGACCGCCGAAGAGTTTGTGGCGAACGAAGTGGTCCCGCAGATTCCGGAACTGGAGCAGCACAAAGAAGGGCTGATGCCGCTGCTGCTCAAAAAAGCGGGCGAACTCGGATTGCTGGGCGGCGGAATTCCGGAGGAGTACGGCGGCTCGGGGCTGGACAAGATTTCCGCGACGGTGCTGGCGGAGAAGCTAGCGGGATACGCGTCATTCGCGGTGTCGCACGGCGCGCACTCGGGCATCGGCACAGTGCCCATCGTGTACTTCGGCACGGAAGAGCAGAAGAAAAAGTACCTGCCTAAGATCGCCACCGGGGAACTGCTTTCCTGCTACTGCTTGTCGGAGCCGCAGGCGGGGTCGGACGCGCTGGCCTCGCGCACGCGCGCAGTTTTGTCTCCCGATGGCAAGAACTGGATTCTCACCGGGCAGAAAATGTGGATCACCAACGGCGGATTCGCGGACGTGTACGTGGTGTTCGCCAAAGTGGACGGCGAAAAGTTTTCGTGCTTCATCGTCGAGCGCGGCACGCCCGGATTTTCGGTGGGCGCGGAAGAGAAAAAGATGGGCATCCGCGGCAGCTCGACGGTGCCGCTGTTTTTCGAGAATGCGCCGGTGCCGAAAGAAAATCTGCTGCACGAAATCGGCCGCGGGCACATTGTCGCGTTCAACACGCTGAATGTGGGGCGTTTCTCGCTGGGGGCGTATTGCCTGGGCGGATCGAAAAATGTGCTCGAGTGTTGCGTCGAAATATTCAAAGGAGCGAACCGCGTTCGGCAAGCGGATCTGCGAGTTCGGCCTGATCCAGGCGAAGCTGGCCGAGATGGCCATTCGCATTTATGCCGTCGAGTCGATGATTTACCGCTCGGCAGGAATGATCGAGGCAGGCGTGGCGGAATTCCGACGGCGGCGGATGACAAGACGCAGCAAGCGATGAAGGTGCTGGAGGAATACGCCATCGAAAGCTCCATCAGCAAAGTGGCCGGAAGCGAAACGCTGGATTACTGCGTGGACGAAAGCGTGCAGATTTTCGGCGGCTACGGCTTCCATGAGGATTATCCCGTGGCGCGCGCCTATCGCGACAGCCGCATCAACCGCATTTTCGAAGGCACCAATGAAATCAATCGCATGCTCATCATTCAAATGCTGATGAAGCGCGCCATGACCGGCGTGCTGCCGCTGATTCCCGCGGCCATGAAGCTGAGCGAGGAAGTTCTGGCAGGGCCGTTCGTTCGAGGAAGCTCCTGCCGGCGCTTTCGCGGAAGAAGAACGTTCGCTCGCGCAAGCCAAGAAGATTTTTCTGCTGGCGGCGGGCACGGCGGTGCAGAAATTCCGCGACAAACTGGCCGAGGAGCAGGAAGTTGTGGCTGCGCTTTCGGACATCGTGATGGATGTCTACGCGATGGAATCGTGTTTGCGCCGCGCGCAGAAAGCTTCGGAAGCGAGCAAGCAAACGGAAAGCGTGATGAACGATACCGCGCGCGTTTTTATCCACGAAGCTATGGACCGCATCGAGAAGTCCGCGCGCACGGCGCTTTCGGCCGTTGCGGAAGGCGACACTCTTACCACGCAACTTGCTGTGCTGCGCAGATTTGCCAAGCACGCAGCGCTGAACACTGTCGCGCTCCGCCGGCGCGTGGCTGCGGCGGTCCTGGCACAGGATCGATACCCTTTCGAAGGTCGCTAGCTTTGTAGTACGAGTAGACCGTAAGTCCTGCTCCGTCGCGGCAAGTTATTTGTGCTATTCGGTAAGCGTTTTCCCCTTCGGTATCTGTCCCGTTGTGGAAATCAATGAGGCGCCGGGATTTAGAGGCCGACTCTTTTGGATGCTCTTTTGCATCTAAGGGGGCGAGGGATCACGACTACCATGAAAGCAGGATTGGCACTGGCCCGGCTGAAGGAGTTGGCCATTGCCGGGGCAAAGCAAGCAAAGCTTCGCAAGCGTCTTACCATTCTTCTCGCGGTTATTCTGTTTCTGCAACTTTACTTTGTGCGGGAGTTGATTGCCGCGGAACTTCTTTTCGGACTTGGATTTCTGGTGTTGCTCGCGCTGGTGGGAATATTCTATGCCATCGGTTTTATTGGCGAGCAAACGTTCACCGGGCTGGAAGCGGGCTATCGTGTGACGGCACCCCTGGCACGCCGTGCTTATGGCAAGGTGGAAGAACTCAGTAAAAAGCCATTCCGCCATCCACGTTCAGAGTCTGCCCAGTAATCGCGCTGGCCTGATCGGAAACAAGAAACAGCGCAGCGGCGGCGACTTCGTTGGCCGTTTGCGGCCTTCCCTGCAAGACTCCCTCGAACACTTTGGCGGAAAGCTCGTTGCGGTCCGCCTGATAATGCCTGGCCAGATTGCGGCCAAGTTCGTCCCACATCTTTGTTTCCGCTACGGGGCCCGGGCTGAGCGCATTTACTCGCACACCTTTTCGCGCTGATTCGGCGGCGAGAGTGTGCGTCAGCCCGATCAGGCCTGCCTTGGACGCGGCGTAAGCGCTGTTCAAGGTGAACGCAACTTTGGCGGCGATGCTCACGATGTTCAGAATCGCGCCGGAGCCGCGCTCGTACATTTCCGGCAAGACCAGCCTCGAGAGCAGAAACGGACCCCGCAAATTTACGGCGATGACGCGATCCCATTCGCGCGCGTCGACTTTCTCGACAGGCTGCACCGGCCCGTAAACGCCGGCATTGTTCACCAGAATGTGGATCGCACCGAACGCCTGGCGCGACTCGCGCACAATTTTTTCGCAATCCGCTTCGCGAGACACGTCCGCAGTAATAGATGTGGCCTGGCCGCCGGTGCGGCGGATTTCCGCGGCGACCTGATCAACTTCGGCGGCAGTTCGCGCGGTAACGGCGACTTCCGCGCCTTCGGCGGCGAACCGGCGCGCGATGGCGCGGCCGATGCCGCGTCCGCCGCCGGTGATGACCGCGACTTTTCCTTCCAACAACATCTCTGATTCTCCTGCTTGGGCGGAAGTTGCGCGTTACGTCAGAGCTTTGCTGAACGATTAGCAATTTCCGCGGTGACGCGCTGCATTTCGTCGTGGATATGGCCGTTGGTAGCCAGCATTTCGCTGTCGCCCGGCCGGTAAGGGCGCCCCGCAAGATCGGTAACCCGGCCGCCCGCTTCGGTGACGATCAAAATACCGGCGGCGGTATCCCAGGAGTTCAAGCCGAATTCCCAGAACGCCTCGAAGCGCCCGCAAGCGACCGAACAAAGATCGAGGGCCGCGGAGCCGTCGCGCCGCACGCCGTGCGAGCGCAGCGTAAATTCCCAGTAATAACTCATGTTGGCGCTGCTGCGCCGGTGCTTCGGAGGAAAGCCGGTGCACACCAGGCTTTCGGCGAGCTTCTCAAGTGGTGAAACATGGATTGGCTTGCCGTTGAGGCGGGCGCCTTCACCGCGCACCGCCGTGAACAGCTCGTCAGCAATGGGATTCATTATCGCTGCCACGATCGGCTCGCCCTCTTCGAGCAGGCCGATCGACACGCCGAAGCAGGGATAGCCATGGGCGAAATTCGTGGTGCCGTCGAGAGGATCGACATGCCAGGTGTATTTTGCGCCGGCAGCCGCGCCCGCGCTGCCTTCTTCAGCGACGATGGCGTGATCGGGAAATTCCTTGCGCAAGCGCATGGCGATCAGCGCCTCCGACCGCTTGTCGGATTCGGTGACGATGTCCACTTCGCCTTTATAGAAGATTTCTTTGGGGCGCCCGAACTCGACTCGCAACATGGCGCCGGCTTCGCGGGCCGCTTCGACGGCCACATCTAAAAATCTTTTCATTCAGAGTGGGATTATTGCGATGCACCCGCGGTGAAATATTCCTTGCGGTAGCGCACAAGATCACCCGCCTTCACTTTAACTTGAACGTGGCGGTCACTTCCAGGGGGAGGCGTGGGATTCGGGTAATAGCCCAGCAGATACTGCGTGCGCAGCTCGCGATTGATGCGGTCGAACATGGCATCGAGCTGGTCGAGGCTGTCGAGAATGAAGACGGCGCCACCGCTGCTGTCGGTGATGGTAATCAGCGCGTGCTGACCGGCGGTTTCGCGTCCACTCTCGCTCTTGATGGGCCGGATGACGATGGAGTAGAGCATCGCGTCGGACGCGATAGCCGCCCGTCGTGCGTCATCAAATTTCGCGTAGCTGGTGGTTTCGCCGGCATCGGTGACCAGCACGATGGCGCGCCGCCGGCCGCCCGGGCGGCGGCGCAGGGAGTTGGAGCCGAGCACCAGCGCGTCGTACATGGAAGTGCCGCTGCCCAGAAACATATGCTTGAGGGCGGACTGCAAGCGGGGAACGTCACCGGAGAAATCTTCCAGCAGCGTCACGTGTTCGGCGAATTCGAAAACGGCGAGCGTGTCAGAGGGCCGGACGACCTGGCGGATGAAGTGCGCGGCGGCGTCGGTTTCAACCTTCACGTCCTTATAAGTACTCATGCTGGAATCGATCATCAGGGCCAGATCGAGCGGGCGATCGGTCTGCGCTTCAAAGCGCTCGATTTTCTGCGGGACGCCGTTCTCGGAAAGATCGAAGGCATCCTGAGTAAGATCGGGAACCGGCTCGCCGTTGGCGTCGATCACGCTGACCAGGATGTTGACCAGATTCGATTGAATGTGGATGACACCGGAAGGGCGCTGATCCTGAGGAAAGCGGGCGCGAGCGGGAGAAGCTGTCGCGATTGGCGCGCAAAAACCCAGCAGCGTGGCGGCAAGCAGCAGAGTGCCGCACGCGGCAGCCGATTTAGTCATTTAGAAGTAGATTCATCCGCGGGCGAAATGGCTTTCTCGACCGGCACTTCGCCATCGGCCCAGACGGCGCCTCCGACGAAATGCTCCTTCTTCCAGATGGGCACCGTGCGCTTCAGCGTGTCGATACCATAGCGGCAGGCATCGAGGGCAGCCGCGCGATGCTGCGAGCTGACGGCGACAATCACGCTGGTCTCGCCGATTTCCAGGCGGCCCAGCCGATGAACGATGGCCACGCGGTGGATGGCGAATTGCTGGCGCATTTGCCCACCAATTTCGCGCATCTTGGCGAGCGCCATGGATTCATAGCCTTCGTAAACGAGGTATTCGGTGGGCTGGCCTTTGAAGCTGTTGCGCACGAAACCGTCGAAGTAGACAAGCGCGCCATCTTCGGGGGCCTTGAGGCCTTCGACAATTTCCTGAGGATGAATCGGGGCGCGCACAAGTTCGAAAATATCGTCTGAAATCGTCGCTGGCTGCTGGCCGCCGCTCACCGGAGGCAGAAATGCGACTTCGTCTCCGGGTGCCAATGGCGAGCGCCAGTTGGCATATTCCTGATTCACCGAAGCGGCAATGGATGGGCGAAACTCGGCGAGCTTGGGGAATCGCTGGCCGTAGCGATCAAAAAGATCTTCGACGCGCGAGCCTTCGGCCAGTTCGGCGTCATCCTGCGCCGCCCCAACGATTTCCTTGAGCTGTCCGAAAAAAAGAACGCGTACCCGCATGCATTCATTCTAGCCCGTGAAACGAAGCGCGCAAAGCACGCCGCTCCGTGAAGGCACGGGCACGAAGCCGGAAGGCGAAACTAGCGCGGAGGATTCGAAGCGGGCAAGTTCGCGAACTGGCGCGCTTCGTGGGTCCAGGCGGGCGCGGAATGGATGGCCGGCAGCGCTTGTTCGGGACCTTCCGCCACTTGCCACATGGCGGCATGACGCTTGTCCATAAAGCGCTCTTCGATGCAGCGATCGAGCAAGTGCAGCAGGGGATCGTAGAATCCGCGTGTGTTCACGAGCACGATCGGATTCAAATAAATGCCCAGGCGCTTCAGGCTGATCGCTTCCATTAATTCTTCGAGCGTGCCGGAGCCGCCGGGCAAGGCAATAGCGGCGTCGCTGTCGGTGAGCATGATGTGCTTGCGCTCGCGCATGTTTTCCACTATTTGCAGTTCGGTGAGGCCTTTGTGATCCCATTCGAGTTCGCGCATGAAGCGGGGAATCACGCCGATGACTTTCCCGCCCTTGGAAAGCGCGCCTTCCGCAAGTTGGCCCATGGAGCCGATTGCGCCTCCTCCGTACACCACGGTGATGGAATTTTCGGCGAGGATTTCGCCCAGGCGGCGCGCGGAATCGAGATAGATGCGATCCGAGCGCTCGCTCGAAGCGCAATAAACACAAACTTTTTGCAGTGTTTTCTTACGGTGCGTCATTCGCGGATTGCCCAAGAGTTCGGATCGCTAATTACCTGAGTTCGGCGATGAAGCTGCCGCTTCGCGGGCCAGGTTTGTGACGGTGTCCAGACGATTGGCCGCGCGCCGAAGGGCCGCGGACAGGGAATCGGCTTCGATCTTCAAGGTGGCCTGGTCCTTGCGGTCGAGCGATTCGTTCACACCAGGCATGAGTTCGGCTGCGTATCCCGCATAGCTTCCCGGCGCATAAACCGTATGTTTGAACCACGGGCGGCCGGCCAGACCGCTTTCCGCGAGAAATCCCTGTTCTACGGAAACGAGCGCGTGATTGAGTTCCCGCACTGTCGCCGGATCCACGCTGATCGAACCAAGGTCGCGAAGCGCGGCGGTCGAGCGGGAAGCTGCGGTTGTGAATTCAATGGAAGCTTCGGCAACGGGCTTGAGGGCGGCAGCTTCGCCTGCCTGGGACGAGGCGCGCGAAAGCAGATCGCTTTCCATGCGGCTGATCTCCGTGGCATAGGCCGAGTAATCAAAGGGAAGAATGTCCGCTTCGTCGAGCCGCAAGGCGATGGTGCCGAGAATGCGGGCCAACGCGGCATGATAGCCAAAGGTAGGATCGCCGAAGTGCTTCATCCAGTAAAAATCGTCGTAGAGCGAATGATAGACGCCGTAATCGCCGCCGAAGCCGATGTCGACCGAAGGGATTCCAGCGTAATCGAAGAACGGCGAAAAGTCGGAACCCGCGCCAAGCGCGCCCAGTGGAGCTTCGCCCGCTCCTTCGGTTTTCCAATTGTGGCGCGAGCTGCCAACATCTTCTCCGGAACGGACCAAATGGCCGCGCCAGGAGTCATAGACGCTATGCTTGGTGCTGGGATCTTCCACCTCGCGCGTCACATCTCGTATGAAGCTCTTCAGCGAAGGAGTTGCCGCGGCGCTGAAATTCGGGCCGGTTACGCCCACGTCCGTATTGATGTAAGCCACGGCTTTTGCCTGCAACTCGGCGCGATTCTCTTCACCCACAGCGTTGAGCCGATGAGTCCCGGTTCTTCGGCGTCCCATTCGCACATCAGGATGGAACGCCGCGGCTTCCAGCCGGAGCGAACCAACTCGCCGAGCGACCGTGCCGCTTCGAGCATCGAGGCCGTGCCGCTGCCAGGATCGGCTGCGCCGAAAACCCAGGCGTCATGATGGTTGCCGAGAATGACCCATTCATTGTCGTTCGTGCCGGAGAGCTTGGCGATCACGTCATAAATCGGGCGCGGCTGGTAATCCATGTCGATTTTCATGTGCACGCGAGCGTCGCCCGGGCCGACGTGGTAGGTGAAAGGCAGAGCGCCCTGCCATCCGCGCGGCACATGCTTTCCGCCGAGGCTCTGAAAGAATCACTTCGGCGTCCTTGGCGTTGATGGGCATGGTGGGAATATGAGCGAGCGTTGAGGCAGCGTCGGGAGCCACATGCTTCTCGCCCGAAGGCGTCTGCACGCCGGGAGTGAGCGGATCGCCTGGATATATTTGGGTGTAAAGAATCGAGCCGCGCTGAATGCCGCTCATCGGCCGCCAGGGACCTCTGGGAAAAGTGTCGCCGACAGTGTAGCCGTCATCCTGCGGATCGGAATAGATGATCAGTCCCGCGGCTTTGTGCTCTTCGGCCACTTTGGCTTTGATGCCGCGAAACCCCTGGCCATAGCGCGCGATCACGATTTTTCCTTCGACGCTTATGCCCAGCGATTCGAGCTCGTGGTAGTCGTCGGGCATGCCGTAGTTCGCGTAGACAATCGGCGCGGTCACGTCACCCGAGGGCGAATAGGTGTTGAACCCAGGCGCGACTTTCGCGTTGTAGGTGTCGGGATCTTCTTCGAAGGGCTGCTCCGGGCTGCCGAGAGTTTTCCGTTCGGGTGCGGTGAGCTCGAGCTTTACCTCGCGCGGCAAGGGCAGCCAGGCATTGTAGGTAACGATTTGCGCGTCGAATCCGAAGCTTTGGTACTGGTCGCGCAGCCATTCCGCTACGCGATGGTCGGCGTCCGTGCCGGCCATGTGCGGTTCGCTGGTCAGATGGCGCAGATTGCTTTCCGCTTTGGCGGCGCTGGGGATGTTTTGCAGTTCTTGCTCGAGAATGCGCTCGTTGTCTGTCCGCGAGGCTTGCAGGCCGCGCGTTCCGGGCGTGCTCTGCGCGCCGCCCGAGATCGCCAGTCCAAACACGAATGCACCGAGGAAAAGGACTACCGCGGCGCCGAAGTGTCTCGTCGACTGATTCATTCTCGACCTAAAGGTAGAAACCACTCATTTTAGCCTATATTCCGGCCATACCGCCCGGTGACTAGCTTTGGAGGTGCGAATCAGCAAACGAGGTTGCTTCGGTGCCTCAAAATGGTTCGCCAATGGACGCCAATGCCTGCTTGACGCCTGCGGCATCGGTCCGTAGGCTAAATTCATTGCCCTTCCTCACAACTCAGGTGGATTCGATTTGAAAATCATCGTTTCCGGCGCTTCTGGACTGATTGGTTCTGCCTTGACACGCGCGTCGCGCGCAGAAGGGCACGACGTGTGGCACTTGGTGCGTCGCGCCAGATCGGAGGGATCGCTGGCGCCGCACGAAATTCGCTGGGATCCACCTTCGGCACAAGTGGATGTTCCGGCACTCGAAGCCGCCGATGCCGTGGTGCACCTGAGTGGAGCGAGCATTTCGGATGGCCGCTGGACGGAGGCTCGCAAGCAGGCGCTGCGCAGTAGCCGCATCGATTCCACGCGGGTGCTCGTCGATTCGTTGATGCGCCTGCGGCAGCCGCCGAAAGTTTTTGTTTGCGCCTCGGCGATTGGATATTACGGCAATCGGGGTGATGAGATGCTCACCGAATCGTCCGAGCCGGGGTGGGACTTTTTGTCTCTGCTGGTGCGCGACTGGGAAGCGGAAGCGAACCGCGCCGCCCAGGCGGGAATCCGCACCGCGATTCTCCGCTTCGGAGTGATTCTCTCAGCGGAGGGCGGCGCGTTGCCGCAAATGATTCGCCCGTTCAAGTTGGGCGTGGGTGGACGGATCGGCAGCGGACGCCAGTGGATGTCGTGGATTGCGCTCGAAGACGTGATTCGAATTATTCAGCGCGCCATTGCGGATGCGACGCTGCATGGCCCGGTGAACGTGGTCGCGCCCGAGCCTATAAGGAACGCGGATTTCGCGCAAATTGTCGGGCGAGTGCTGCACCGTCCCGCGCTTGTCCGGGCGCCGAAATTTGCGCTGCGGCTGGTCCTCGGAGAAATGGCGGATGCGCTGGTGCTCGGCAGCCAACGCGTGTTGCCCGAGCAACTGCTGCAGGCAAACTTTGAATTCCGATACAAGGATCTCGAGTCGGCGCTGCGGGCCCTTCTGCGCACGAGTTAGCTTTCCCGATTTTGCGCTTCGCCGTTTCGTTCCGGAACAGGCGGCACACGATTTGCTGGCGCACGTCGAAAAATCTCCCCGACCGATCTGCGTTGTGCACGCGAGACTCCCTTCGCATCTGCAAGGATCGGCGAAAGTTAATCGCGTTCGCGTGACGCGCATGGCAAAAACGCCAGGCTGCTCCGATCTGTGCTCCGCAGTGGCACACGCCTTGCCTCATGCACGTGTGCATGCGAATCCCTTCTCGCATTTCCGGTGTAGCGTACATCCTCACTCGCGGCCAAAGCATTTTGTTGGCGGGAATAGCTGTCGCAACGTTTCTTTGCGCGTGTGGCAGCACGTCAGCACCGTCGGAGTCTACTACTCCGGTGCAAACGCCCTCGACGATTGCCGTGAGCCTCGCTCCTACTCCAAGCAGCGTTCCGGCGGGAGGCTCGCTGGTTTTTACCGCGACCGTGAGCGGAGCGGGCAGCGCGTCAACAGGGGTCACATTTACAGTGGGTGGCATCGCGGGAGGTAACGCGATCGTCGGTACCATCGTGATCACAGCGTCCTCCGCCTCGACCACCACCGCGCTCTACACAGCTCCATTTACGCCACCCTCGCCCGCCAACGTGACCGTAACCGCCACCAGCGTCGCGGATTCAACTAAATCTGCCAGCGCAACAGTCACCATCGTCTGCGCCACTACGAATGCGATCTCGCCCGCGTCCGCAACTCTCGCTTTGGGGCAGAGCCAAACTTTCACGGCCACGTTCTGCGGAAGCGGCGGCGGGACAATGACCGGAACGATCGCCTGGGACGTCAACGGCGTGGCGAATGGCAATTCTTCGCTCGGAACAATTGCAGTTACGGGTGCAGCTACGGGCGCAAGCACCGCGCTTTACTCCGCGCCGGCGGTGCCGCCCGGCACGAACCCGCTGACGATTCACGCCACATTTAATCCGCTGTCCGGCAGTGCGCAAGTGGTGTCCGCAAGAGTTACCATCGCGAGCAGCATCGGCATTTCTATTTCTCCCACATCAGCGACCGTGGCAACTGGGCAGCGCGCTACATTCGCAGCGATCGTCTCGAACACTTCAGATACAAGCGTGTCGTGGTTCGTAAACGGCATCGCCAACGGCAATTCCTCCGTCGGGCAGGTCTGTGAACAGGGAACCAATCCGTGCGCGGCGCCAGCAGCGCCATCTGTCGGAGCCGTGGACTATCTAGCGCCGGCAAGCGTTCCGGGAAGCCAGCCGCTGATGCTCACCGCCATCAGCCACGCCGACGCTTCACGCACTGCAAGTGCCGCCATCACCGTGGTTGCGTCGAGCGGATCGATCTCCGTAACCGTCTCGCCGGCATACGCATTCGTTCCAGGGGGCGCGTCCAGCACGGAGCAATTTTTCGCTCAGGTGTCTGGCGCTTCGAATCAGAGCGTCACCTGGACAGTGGCCAGCGCCGTGCCGGGTTCCGGTTGCGCGGGCACGGCTTGCGGCTCGGTGAGCGCCTCGGGCATTTACACCGCGCCAGCCCTCGTTCCGTCGCCGAATGCCATCACGGTGACGGCCACCAGCCAGGCCGATCCAACAAAATTTGCTTCGGCTACTGTTGCGCTGACGAGTGGGCCGGTCATCGAGCAGATTCTTCCGTCCAGCGTGATGGCCGGGGCGGTGCAAAGCATCGCATTCGCCGTAAGCGGCGCCAATTTTGTCGCAGGCAGCGGCAGCTCGGCGTCGGTGATTTTTATCCAGGGCGCGCCGCGCGCCACTACCTGCGCTTCCACTGCGGAATGCACCACGGCGATCACTCCCACCGATGTGCAATCTCCCGCCATGTTGACGATCCAAATTGTGAATCCGGGCCCGCCTAGTACGCTGTCGAATCCGGTGCCTTTCGTGATTGTCCCGTTCAATGTTTCGCAGAGCACGATTGCGCTTGCCACTTCGCAGCCGAGCGCCGCGAGCACCGATATCGTCGTAGTGGAACCCACCACCGCGGCTGCATCGTCGCCGCTGAATGTCGATTCGGTTGGCTTGTTCACCTCGGGCAACAGCTGCGGCATACAAGGCTCGCCGCTTTCCATCACGCGCCCGGCTTCTGGTTCCGCGGTTACCTCGATTTGCGTCCACGGCACCGGCCTGGATGCCAGCTTCAATTACGCTTTCACTTCACCGCAATCGAACCCAGGCGATATCGCTGTGACCGCTTCCAATGTCACCGGTCTTCTGCCGAACACCATCGAGCTGGATCTGCAGATTTCAAGCAGCACCGCTCCCGGTGTGCGCTCGCTTTTCATCACTACCATCAATAACGATCGCGCCGTCGCTACGGGCGTACTGGAGATCGAATGAAAAAACAGAAGTACCTTTCGCTTGCCGCGTGTGTCTTCGCAGCGCTTTCTATTTTGAACTTCGCGGCCATCACGAATGCCACAACGCTCGAACGCATGTCGCTGAGAAGAATGACACAGATTACAAAGACGATCGCCCGGGTTCGCTGTATTTCGAACGCAACAATCTGGGATTCCGGGGAAATCTGGACAATGACCACGTTCGACGTGGAGCAAAATTGGCGAGGAACGCTTCCGTCGCAGATCAAGGTGCGCCTGCTTGGCGGCAAGGTCGGCGGAATTACCTCAACCGTTCCCGGAGTGCCGCGCTTCAGCCCCGGCGAAGAAGCGGTGCTGTTTCTCGAGCGCACACAGCAAGGCGATCTCTCCGTGGTTAGCTGGGAGCAGGGTGTGTTTCGCATTCGCCGTAACAACCGCGGCGCTGACGAGAGCGTGACGCAAGATACCGCCTCGTTCGCCATACTCGATCCACGCACGCGGCGCATGCAAATGGCGGGGATCAGCCGGATGCCGTTGACGGATTTTCGCGCGGAGGTCGAGAACGCCATCGCCGAGGCGGAAGGCAAGCCATGAGACGCGCGCGAGTCATCTTAGCGCTCGTGATGCCGCTGGTCGCGTTCGTGCTGCAGCCAGCGGCGCGCGCCTATCTCGTGGACACCACGGTTCCGCAAGCGGGCGGCTGCCCGCAGCCGCAGCTCTGGAATCTTTCGCTGGCAAATCCGCTGAACCGCCGCTGGAGCACGGCGCTGCCCACCGCGCCATTTACTATGATCACCGCTGCTTCGAACGGCAGCAGCGCGCAACTTGACGAACTCGAACAAGCCATCACCGATTCGTTCAATGCCTGGGCGGGAGTTTCGGGAACAACTTTTAACAACACCAGCTATCCCGGCATGCTTGCGCCGCTCTCTCGAATAGCAACCGCGGACGTCTGCACGAACGATTCGGAAAGCAACATTGACGGGCTGAACACCATTTGCTTCAACCAATCATCGGCCGCCGGCTTTACCACAGGCGTGCTGGCTTTCACGCGCGTAATTACAGCGAACGCGCCGGGTGTTTCAGTCGGCAGCAGTCCGACGGCAGCGTTCGCCGGACAAATTCTCGATGCGGATACGCTGTTCCGCAACGATGGACAGGCGACATTCGCCACGCGCAGCGGTCTTGAGGGGCCTCAAGGCGCGGGGGCCTACGATCTGGAGTCGCTGCTGATTCACGAGCTGGGGCACTGGTTCGCGCTCGACCATTCCGGCGTGTGGCGCTCAATCATGTTTCCATTTGCACCTCCGCCGGGGCAGTTTCTCGGCGACCGGCCCACGGCGCAGGCTCCTGATGTGCCGCTGAGCGATGACGACCGCACCGGCATTCGCTCGCTGTATCCCGACCCCAACGACGTGCTGAACATCGGCAGCATTCGCGGCGAGGTTCTTCCCGCGAATCCGTTCGCCCTGGCGGCAATCGCTTCGCCTGCGCCCGGCTCTTCTGTAACCGGAATGTTCGGCGCGCAGGTGGTTGCAGTGAACGCGGAAACCGGCGCGGTCGCAGCCGCCACGTTGTCTGGGTGGAGTTGCAACGCTTCAAGCGGGCAGTTGCAATTCGATGGTTCCTACGACATCGAGCGCCTGCCGGTGAACCAGAGCTACGTCATTTATGCCGAGCCGCTCGTCGGTTTGGCCGCTCCCGCCGACTTCAGCGGCGCGCTGAATGATCTCTGCGCAGGCAGCGGCGCATCTGCTTGCACAACGCCGCCTGTTGATACCAATTTCACGCCGCAGATCCTTCCGTCGCAATAGCGCCCGGGCGCGACACGCGGCCCTGCGCTGTGCGCAGTTCCGCGAACACGCGCAACAAACCAAAAGCGGCTCCCAAACTTCGGGAGCCGCTCACCCTACTCGGAGTAGGAGCTTTTTCTACTGCGTCGGCATCAACTCCTGCGTGAAGCCGATGGTGTTCACGTTGCGCAGCATCGGCGTTCGCGGCGGAAGGTCGGCCGGCGTCTGGAACGTGGTGTCGAAGTTCATATTTCTGGTGTTCGGAATACCGTACACGTTGCTGCTGCAGCATTTGAAGGTGCCCACAGCCTGGTGGCTGTAGAAGAGGGCCACGAACGATCCTTGATACCAGATATTCGAAGAGCCCCAGTCCTCGATATAACGAAGGAAATTGTGAACACCTCCGTCAGAGCCGGTATCCGCTGTAGCTCCGGATGGATTGGGGAATCCGATGGGTTTTCCGGTGGCAACCGCCATGCGATAGGTCGTTTGCGTTGAGGCGGTACGTCCACCAATCGCATAAGGCGATATAAACGAGTTTGCATCGTTCCAGGCGTTTGATAGGACGGTTACCGAATCCGCCGCGACGGAGGCGGCAATACCACCTCCGGCAGTGTCTGCGTTCGGGAAGCATTGTGTAAACGAAGAGCACGTCGCAGGAGCGCCAGGATTATTGTAATCGCCCTGGACGTACACGGGATTTTCGGAGGCAACTGTCAGACCGCAAACCACGCCGTTGCAGGTTCCGAGCGAAATCGTTTTACCGTCAACCAGCTTCAGGGCACGCCGGAAGATCATCGGCGGATTTTGGCGCAAATCCTGACCGTCGCCGTTTCCGTTCGTCACCACCGCAAACGGCCAGGTTGTGCTCTGGCCGCTACAGTTCGAGTTATTGACCAGGGGAAGTCCGGAGGTCATCGCCCAACCGGGAGGAGCGATCAGGGTTCCGGCACTGTTAATGTATTGATACAGAGTCGGAATCTTGTCGTAGGTTCGAAGTGTCCCATTTATGGAATTCCCGTTCTGGTCATAATCGGACTCGATGTCCTCGCCCTGATCCAGCGTACTATTCGGGCAGCCCGAGGTGGCGTTGGATTCATTCACGAAGTCGTCATATCCGAATGCGCCCGTCCTCGCGCTCGACCCGGTAGTTGGAGGCACCGAGGAAGGAGGCGTGGGATCAAATCGATCACTCCGGCGATCGGAAAAATACACGGTGTAGCCGGTGCTATCGTTTAGCCCGCCGGGTATGGCTGTGGAGCAGGTGGAGATGGCGCCCGTCAGGCAGCGGGACAAATTGCCGATATCCAGTTCAACATAGTACATGGTTCCGGCTAAGGTTGGGTCTGACCCTGAGGGAACTTGCCCATCGCGTAGCATCCCCTCACGCGGGTCAAACAGCACGTTAGGCCAGTAATCTCCACCGTTCTGCGTAAGCGTACTAATGCACGTTGCCCTGGTCGCGACGTTAGAGGGATTGTCTCGGACCCGAGCGAGCCGAATCACTGAATTGCCAAGATTCGCAGACGCTGGCGTCGTACAAGTGGCCGCTGAAAGATTCGACAGGGCAGGTTCTCCGGGATATGCAACGTAACTTGCACTTGACTTGATATAAGCGATCTGCGGGCCCGTATATCCAAGTTCGAGAATATAGGGGGTTATGTCGATGAAGCTGTCGACGGTCGTGGGACTTTGATAATCAATTTTGATGCAGCCCGTTATCACGGGTTGATTTTGCTGGACCCAATAGCCGTTCGAGGTGGCCGAATAGGCAGCTCCTGTTGCTGCCTTCGAGGTCGGCAGCGGAAAGACATTAGCTAAGTAGCCCCCGGGGTTCGTAGTCGTCCAAGCCAGTGTTTGCAGATCCACGGGAGTAGTCGCGGGCGCGCTTATGTTGGGGGAGATATACGGCAGGGGGTTGGTCGCCGTGGAACTGATATCGCTGCTCGCGCAGGTACCGGTCGGACCATAGTCGGAAAGCAGAATACGCACGCTGGCTTCGCTGTAATAGCGGAGGCCGAGTTTGCCCGGGTCTGACGTGTCTTCTCCCGGGATAGGCATGCGGATCAGGTCGATGGCCTGTCCTCCCAAGCTGGAGGTGACGATGCTCAGATTGAGGGGCGTAACCCCAGTTTCCTTCACTCCAATATTTCCGTTATAGGTTCCGCTGGCGAGACTGCTGAATCCCGTGTTGTAACTATAGGTGTTTGCGTTTTCCGCCGCATCCAGGGTTTCGATATTCCAACTCGACCCACTGATGCTTTGCGCTGGGGTTTGACTGTCCAGGTTGACGTAGGACGAGCCGTTTGAGATGTTCACAGCGCCCGACCAACTCGTGCTGGAGGCCAGGCCATTCATGATGGTGTTGGTGACGATTTCTTTCGCAGTGGTGACTTTATTGGGAAGATCCAGCCAGTCGCCGCTTCCCGCAGCCAGCCACAAGTTTCCATTGGTGTGCACGCGCCCACCGAAGGTGAAGTCGTCGCCGGCGTGAAAGCCCAGGTCCACGTTGGAGAAGATACCGAACTGGAATACGGGAATGTCAGACGTTTGCAAGATCCGCTGCAGTTTCACTTCGCCGGACGCCGCCGTATCGGCAGTTACCGTCATGGTGTAGTTGGTGACGAGCGCTTGCAGACCCGCATAGGGGCTGGGAGCCTGAACCGTCCCTGCTACGGATCCCGGATTCGCGCCTTGCCCCTGGCAAACCTTATTGGGTGGAGTAGCCGAATCGTAGTAGCAAATCGAATAGGTGGACTGTCCCTGTGAGTTGAGGTAGCTGATTCCCGGGAGGCTTGGCGCCTCGCCCACGATGGTCTGAATGTTGGCGGCGCTCAATGACCCATACTCATTAAACAGAGTGGCAACATCGCCGGTCATTTTCTCCATGCCGGCTTCCGCGCCATAGAAAGCGGTCTCGCGCGTGGCATTGTTGCCGCCCAGGCGCTGGTCGGTCATGACCATCCAGCTCATGCCGACGATCAGCGCCGACATCAGGAACAAGACCAGCAAGGCTGTGATCAGTGCAATTCCGCTTTCCCGTTTCGTGCTCACGGCTGATGTCTCCTTTAGGAACTCTCAGGACCCGTATTCGGCTTCTCAGGGCACCGGCGGCACGCCGGCGCTGGTGTTGAACGGCGCCTGGAAGGCAAGGGCGCGCAGGCTGACCTGAGTCGTCAGATTATTTCTAAAAAATGTCGGGGCACTTGTGGCGGTGTAGGTGCTTTCCGATCGCGAAAAGAGAGAGATATTCACCGCCCGAATTTGCGAGTCCGTGTCCGGTGAAACCGGCCCAGTGGCATCACCCGGTCCGTTGGTGCCGTAGGAAGTGAGCGGGGCCTGGGGACTCGTGATGTCATACGTGAAATTCAGATCCTCGATCACTTCCGCAACGGCCTGCGACGCAGTTGCGGTGGGATAGTTCACCTGGCGGATCAGTTGCGGGCGCAGAGGATTGGTGGTCGCGTCCACGTAATAGCTGACCATGTAGATTCGCTCGATGGTCGGCGTGGGCAGCGTTCCATTCGGAGCGTTGGAGCTGTTCAGGTTTTGCATGCCCACAACCGTTCCGTAATTCAGCCCCGTACCGTTCAATCCGGCAGGATCGCCTGCAGCAAAGCTAAGTGTTTGCGTGCCGTTGCTGACGCCCGTGACATATTGCAGAGCGCTGCCGTTGGCGTTGGTAAAGAGAATCAGATCGCCGACGACGAACTGGGATGGCCCGCTGGCCGCAAAGGTGAAGCAGTTCGGATCGATCTTTACGGAAGTGCCGCTCGCCGTGAACGTGCCGTTGCAGGTCTGGGTTCCGGTAGAGACCACCGGGAAGCTATTCAGGTAGTGACCGTTCGCATCCTCTGTCGCGGTATCCGCGTAGAGGACGTTGATAATGTCCATGTTCCCGCTGGTAAGAATGGCTCCAGTAGTGGGATTCACCGTGGTGGCCGCTTGGCCGAGCGCGTATCCGGGAGACACCAGGGGCAGACTTGACCAGGTGGTGGGAAAAGTAATCATGGTTGCGATGCTGGTTCCCGTGCCGGGACGTTTCACCGCAGAGGTCGGAGGAGTGGCTCCGTTATTCGGAATCGGAATACCCCCCTGGGGGAGTCCGGCGCCAGCCTGAACGATATCGCGCACCATAAAATTCATGCCGGCGCGAAGATTCTGCTGTGTGTTTGCCAGCAAGCCGATGCCTTGCGTTACATGCTGAGCTTGGGACAGTGCGCCGATGGCCACGCCGGCGACGATGGTGATGAGCGCGGTCGAAATCATCAGCTCAATCAGTGAAAATCCTTTGGCTTGCTTCATGTCAAATCGCCTCATGGCTAGAACGCGGAAATTTCGCTGGTCAGGGAATAGTTGCGAGTAAAGCGCCCGGCTTGGTAGTTCACCGTGACGTTGACGCTGCGCACCAACGTCTCATTGGCGATGCTGGAAATAGTAATGGTGCGAGTGAAATTCGTAAGGGGCAGTTTTATATCATCCGACGTGCCGAGCTTCATATCCGGCCCCGGCTGGAGGATATAGTCCGCGGGAGAGCCGGCATCGGCGGCGGTGCCCACCAGTCCATCGGAACCCGGCTGCAGAAGCGGCTGGGCGCCGTTCAGGAAGATGCCGTTGGGCGCGTTTTGAATCGCGGACCACTGCTGATTGCCCGTGTATTTGGCGGTGAAGATCGCTTCCATCGCTTCTTGGGCTTTCTGCTGAGCGATGAAGTCGTCCTGCGATCCTTGCATGTAGGCCAGGCTATCCCCGAGCATCGCGGCCAGCCCCAGGATGCCGAACATCAACACCGCGATGGCCATCATGGTTTCGATCAGAGTGAAGCCCACTTGTGCTCGCGGCTTTTTTGTAGCTTCTTCGTGCGCGTCATTGCTGGTTCCATATGCTCCCGTTGTATTTCCACCCTCTGACACGGCCAGTCGTGCCGAGTATGGTTATGGCGCGGTAGGTCGTCGGTGTGCCGGCTACGCCCAGGAACAACGAACCATTCATGGGCACGTAGGTGCCGTCGACGAATGCGCCGTCGCTCTGAAAAAGCATGGTGGTCGGGCCGCCGGAAGTGTTCTCAACGCAGATCGCGGCGCATTTGCCATACGCGTCCGGTGTATCGGGTGTGGTGCTGGCAAGGTAGAACCCCGCCGTTTTCGGAATGGGCATGGTGAACAGAACCGGATTCGTGGTTCCGAAACTGCCGATATCGTTTCGTTGGGTCGCCGTAATTGTGGATGGTGTTGCCGTGCTGAACGTGAGCTGAATGTAGCGGCGATTGGTGATGGCGTACTGCCGAGCCTGGCGCATCGCCTCCAAGGTTTGGCGCATGGCCGCGTCATTTTGCGCGTCCTTCAGCGTGGGCAAATATTGAACCAGCGCGATGGCTGATAGGATCAGCGCCAGAGCCACGACAACCGCCAGTTCCACGGCGGTAAATCCGGCCTCTTTTCTTTGGCGCGTGCGCGGAAGCGGTGTAGTGCTGTTCCTCAAGTTCTCACCTTCGCCTATATCGACTGTCAATTTGTTCGCAGACATAGGAGCAGTTCAGAAGCCACGGGCGGGGCGGTGCAAATTGCAGAAGAAAAACGACTTAGAGGGTGCCCAATGTTCGGCTACGTCCGCGCCCGCAAGGGTGGGGTAGAAACGTTACCAAAGTAGATCGGCACTACAGGAAAGACTTGAGAGCGTACGAAATGCGGAATGGTGGCCTGCTAGCTTTGTGCGGCGCTCGGGCAGAGATCGGGCTTGGCTGCGTTCAGCGAATGTGGATCAAGCGTCGCGATGCACTGTGCTCGGCGAAAAAGCAGGAAGGCAGATAGCAATGTATTCCGCGCCATCGGGCGTGGAATATTGTACCCATTCACCCGGATGCGTTAGCACGGCCTGGCCTGCGGCGACATCAATTGTGCCGCTTTTGTGCGTGACGCGGAGCATACCCTTCAGCACCACGGTGTACTCCTCGAACTCCGGCGTTTGGCCCGGCTCAACCCATCCCGGGGGACTTTGCATGCGCGCCACGCTCAGGGCCGTCGCCTGAGAGTTCACCCGCCCCACAAATTCCTCGATGATTTTCGGTTTGTTTCCCGCAGCTTCAATGCGCGTGGGCTTCGAAATCAGAGTCGGCACGAATCGCTCCTGGATTCAACTTGATGCGATAGATCCGCTGCGGGATGCGATGTCACGGATTACCGGCCACGTGTTTTCTCTGAGGCTTGGGCGAACTAGACCAGTTCCATGCCCGCGAAAAAGTAGCCGATTTCAAACGCCGCCGTGTCCGGCGCGTCTGAACCGTGCGTGCAGTTGTACTGAATGCTGGTGCCGAGTTCCTTGCGGATGCTGCCGGGAGCGGCCTTTGCTGGATCGGTGGCGCCCATGGTCTCACGCCACTTCGCGATGGCGCCTTCCGCTTCGAGGACCATCACCACCACTTTGCCGGAGCTCATGAATTCGGTGAGGTCCTTGAAGAAAGGGCGCTCGCGATGCACGGCGTAGAATCCTTCGGCCTCGGTCTTGGTGAGGCGCAGCGATTTCACCGCGACGACTTTAAATTTTGCGGCATGAATGCGGCTGATGATGTCTGCCGCGAGCCCGCGGCCAAATGCGTCGGGCTTTACGATTGCCAAGGTGCGTTCCGTTGCCAAATTCGTTTCTCCTGTAGGTGAGCGGAAAGCGCAGTGCGTCCCGCTGAAGTTAGGTGATCCGTTTTGAAATTAGCGCTTCTTGTTCTTGGCTTTTTGTTTCGGCTGCGGCTTGGCTTTGGATTTTGATGCCGCGGATTTTTTCGGCTTCGGCATCACCATCACTTTGCCTTTCGACTTCGATTTGCCGATCAAGCCCGCCAAAGTTTGCCCAATGTCCGCCGGGCTTTGCACGGTGTGAATTCCGGCGGCGCGCATGGCTTTGTATTTGTCCGCCGCGGTGCCTTGTCCGCCGCTGATGATCGCTCCGGCGTGGCCCATGCGCCGTCCTGGAGGCGCCGTTTGCCCGGCGATGAACCCGACCACCGGCTTCTTCACATTTTTCTTGATGTACTCGGCGGCAATTTCTTCGGCATTGCCTCCGATTTCACCGATCATGGCGATGGCATGCGTGTCGGGATCGGCGTTGAACAATTGTATGGCATCGAGAAACGTGGTGCCGATAATCGGATCGCCGCCGATTCCGATGCAGGTGGACTGGCCGATGCCGAGGCGCGTGAGCTGATCGACGGCTTCGTAGGTAAGTGTCCCGCTGCGGCTTACGAGTCCAACGTTGCCCTGCTTGTGAATCGAACCGGGCATGATGCCGATCTTGCATTTGCCCGGCGAGATGATGCCGGGGCAATTCGGGCCGATCAGCCGCGTTTTGGTACCGGTTTCTTTCATTACCGCAGCGACGCGCACCATGTCCAGTGTCGGAATCCCTTCGGTGATGCAGATGACCAGCGGCAGCTCGGCGTCGAAGGCTTCCAGGATGGCGTCCGCTGCGTATGGCGGCGGCACGAAGATTACCGAAGCGTTCGCGCCGGTTTCCTTCACGGCGCGGGACACGGTATCAAAGACTGGTTGGTCGAGATGCTTTGTCCCGCCTTTTCCCGGCGTGACACCGCCGACCACTTTGGTGCCGTACTGCAGCATCTGCTGCGCGTGAAATGTGCCTTCGCGTCCGGTAAAGCCCTGCACAATCACCCGCGTCGATTTATCTACGAGAACGCTCATAATTTGAGGTAAAGGAAGTAAAGGAGGTTAATGAAGTAAAGGAGAAACCTCTCTATATCTTCCGCCACTCCTTCCATAAATTGTGGATCATCATTCCGAGTTTCGAATATTCTGCTTTCAAGCGCTCGCACTGTTTCCTGCCCGCGAGACCCTCATCTGCTGCCAGATCGAGCCAGAATTTCGTTTCCGCTGCTTCGCCCGCCGCGATTAACAGATGCCTCTTGAATTCAGCGGCCGACGTTCTTTTCGCCCAACCTTCCACGATGTTAGCTGCTACCGATCGAGAGCAGCGCCGTATCTGGCGCCCGAGTTCAAATTGCTCTGCACGCGGGAATTCTTTCGTTGTCTGTGAAACTTGCAGCGCGAGCCGATACGACTGTTGATAAACGAGCAAATCACTATAGTTGCGAACAGGTCCGAAACGAGCGCTCTTCTCCTTTACTTCCTTTACCTCATCTACTTCCTTTACTCCCTTGCGATCGAGCATCGTATACCACCGCAGCAAAGCCTTATCGGCTAAGAAAACGCTGCTTACTTCGCTAACGCGACGATTTTCTCGGCTCCATCCTTCATTCCCTTCGCCACCGTAAAGTTCAAGCCGGAGTTGCGTATAATTTCCTGGCCTTGCTGCACGTTGGTGCCCTCCATGCGCACCACCACCGGGACCGTGAACTTCAGTTCTTTCGCTGCGTTCACCACGCCGCTGGCCAGCACGTCGCAGCGGAGAATTCCGCCGAAAATATTCACGAAGACTCCCTTCACGTTCGGGTCGCTCAGCAGAATGCGGAACGCGTTCTGCACTTGCTCTTCCGATGCGCCGCCTCCAACATCGAGGAAGTTCGCCGGGCTGCCGCCGCTCAGCTTGATGATGTCCATCGTGGCCATAGCCAAGCCTGCGCCGTTGACCATGCAGCCGATGGTGCCGTCGAGCTTGATGTAGTTGAGCTTGAATTTCGACGCTTCCACTTCGAGCGGCGATTCTTCATCCAGATCGCGCAGGTCCTTGAATTCCGGATGCCGGTAGAGCGCGTTGTCGTCGAAATTCACCTTGGCGTCGAGCGCCACCAGCCGGCCGTCCCCAGTTACGACGCACGGATTGATTTCGAGCAGCGATGCGTCTGTTTCAAGAAACGCGCGATAGAGCGACTGAAAGAACGGCACGGCTACGCCAACGAGTTCGGGCGAAAGCCCCAGACCGAAAGCCAGCTTGCGTGCATGAAACGGTTGCAGTCCCGTCGCGGGATCGATCGGCTGGCGCAGAATCGCTTCCGGATTTTCTTTGGCGACTTCTTCGATTTCCATTCCGCCCGCGGTGCTGGCCATGAACACCGGCTTACCCGTAGCGCGGTCCACCAGAATGCTGACGTAAAGTTCGCGCTTGATGTCCAGGCCTTCCTCGATGAGCAGGCGCTTGACGATGCGGCCTTCCTCACCGGTTTGTGGTGTGACCAACTTCATGCCCAGGATTTCGCCTGCGAGTGATTCGGCCTGATCGACCGAGCGCGCCAGTTTTACTCCACCGCCCTTGCCGCGGCCGCCAGCGTGAATTTGGGCTTTCACTACCACTACCGGGGTGCCAAGGCGTTCGGCCACGCCGCGGGCTTCTTCCTTCTTGAACACAACTTCGCCTCGCGGCACAGGCACTCCGAATTTGGCCAAAATGGCTTTGGCCTGATGCTCGTGGATCTTCATGCTTTCTCCGTCGGCTTGCTCGAGTTCACCGTTTCAATGAGTATTCGGTGGTAAAATTTGCGGACAGCAAAGCGCACTAGTTTACTTGGAAGGCGCTCGTCAGGGCAAGGCGTCACCGCCTCATCCATCGAGAAAACTTGCGCCGCGAAAACATGATTCACGAAGCGCTGGAAAAAATCGTTGCGGAGCAGGACCTGTCTCGCGTCGAGGCGGAAGCGGCTATGGAGGAAATCCTTTCCGGCCGCGCCACCAACGCGCAGATCGCCGGGTTGCTAACGGCTTTGCGCATGAAGGGCGAAACGGTGGACGAGTTGGTCGGTTTCGCCACGGCCATGCGCCGCCACGCGACGCCCATTTTTGCGGAAGCTCCGCCGGTAGCCATCGAAGCGCTTGTCGACACCTGCGGCACCGGCGGGGATGGTTTGGGCACTTTCAACGTTTCCACGGTGGCGGCGTTTGTCATCGCCGGCGCCGGGGTGCATGTCGCCAAGCATGGCAACCGCTCTATCAGCTCGCGGTGCGGCTCGGCGGACGTGCTCGAACACTTGGGCGTGCGCATCGACCTGCCGCCGGAACGCGTGGCGCAGGCGATTCAGGAAGTGGGAATCGGATTTCTTTTTGCGCCCGCGGTGCATTCCGCGACGCGCCACGCCATGTCAGCCCGGCGTGAATTACGAATGCGCACAGTGTTCAATTTGCTGGGTCCGCTGACAAATCCGGCAGGCGCTTCGGCTCAGGTGGTGGGCGTATTTGACGCGAACTTCACTGAATTGATAGCGCGCGCCCTTGGCGAATTGGGCGTGAAGCGCGCGTTTGTAGTCCACGGTGCCGACGGCCTCGACGAAATTTCCATCAGTGGCGCGACCTACGTGGCCGAGTTGCGCGATGGCTCGGTTCAGACCTATACGGTTGCGCCGGAAGATTTTGGCTTGCGGCGCGCGCCGCTCGAAGCCATTCGCGGAGGCGACGCGGCGCAGAATGCCAAGATCGTCCACAAAGTTTTAGGGCGCTCGTTCGTTTACCGCGAACATGGACCGCACCGCGAAATCGTACTGGCAAATGCCGCCGCGGCGTTGGTAGCCGCGGGGCACGCCGCGGATTTCCCCGAGGGCGTGCGCCTGGCAGCGAAATCAATCGATTCAGGAGCGGCACGCGAAAAGCTCGAAGCGCTGATCGCTTTCTCGCAATCTCAGGAGGAGAAGGGCCTCGCAGCGAATTAACCTCGCGGCGCAGTATCTACAGCAGTCCGCTACACGCTCAGAAAATTTTCGAGGAGTTTAAAACCGGCGCCGGTCAGCACCGATTCCGGATGGAATTGCACGCCTTCCACGCGGAGCTTTCTATGGCGCAGGCCCATGATGGTGCCGTCCGCGGTCTCCGCCGATATTTCCAAAGTGGAAGGCAGGGATTTCCGCTCGACAATCAGCGAATGGTAGCGCGTCGCGGGAAAATCCTGCGGCAGATCGCGGAAAATTGTTTTCGAGTCGTGATGAATCTCGCTGGTCTTGCCGTGCATGATCTGCGGCGCCCGAATCACGCGGCCGCCAAACGCCGCGCCAATCGCTTGATGCCCCAGGCAGACGCCCAGGATCGGAATCTCGCCCGCAAATCGCTGGATCAGCGCGACGCTGATGCCCGCTTCGGTCGGTGTGCACGGACCAGGTGAAATTACGATGCGTTCAGGCCGTTGCTGCTCGATCTCTTCCAGCGTGATCTGGTCGTTCCGCCGCACTTCGAGTTCCTGCCCCATCTGGCCGAGATACTGCGCCAGGTTGTAGGTAAACGAGTCGTAGTTGTCGAGTAGCAGGATCATCGCCGGATATTCACAGAATAGCGCAGAAGATTATTTGCCGCGAGCTTTCGCGCCCCCGCGATGCGCGATTTCTAGCGCGTTAATCACGGCGCGCGCCTTGTTGACGCATTCCTGATATTCGCGGTCGGGAACTGAATCCGCGACGATGCCCGCGCCCGCCTGCACGTAGGCTCGCCCGCTTTTTGCCACCAGGGTGCGCAGTCCGATGCAGGAGTCGAGATTGCCGGAGAAATCGAGATAAAGAATTGCTCCGCCGTAAAGCCCCCGCCGCGTGGGCTCCAGCTCATCGATGATTTCCATCGCGCGCACCTTTGGCGCGCCGGAAAGCGTGCCGGCGGGGAAGCAGGCCATCAGCGCATCGAAGCAATCGGTTTCGGGTCGCAGCTTGCCGCTGAGCGCCGAAGCCAGGTGCATCACGTGCGAATAGCGCTCCACGAACATCAGCCGGTCGACTTTCACAGACCCGTATTCGCAAACGCGGCCTAGATCGTTTCGCCCCAGGTCCACCAGCATCACGTGCTCGGCGCGCTCCTTGGGATCGGCCAGCAACTCCGTTTCGAGTCCGTGGTCTTCTTTCTCCGTGCGCCCACGTGGACGCGTGCCTGCCAGTGGACGATACGACGCGTCACGCCCCTGAACTTTCACCAGCATTTCGGGCGAGCTGCCCACCACGGAAACGTCGTCGAGGTGCAGAAAATACAAATAAGGCGACGGATTTACCACACGGAGCGCGCGATAAATCTCGAAAGGATCGGCGGACGTCTTCGCCGAGAAGCGCTGACTGGCTACCACCTGAAAAACGTCTCCCGCGCGAATGTAATTCTTCGCCTTGCGCACGCCGCCAACGAATTGCGCTTTGGTCATGTTGGATTCGACGCGCAGCGGGCCACCGGCGCGCAGGCGCCGCGGGCGTGGCAATGGCTGGTCGAGCGTTTTTCGCGTGCGCCGGATTTCGCGCACGGCGGCGTCATACTTTTGGCGCAGACTCCCCTTGCCGTCTGTAAAAACGTTGCGGACGATCCAGACGCGGTGGCGCACGTGATCGAAAACGACCAGCCCGAGATAAAACATCATCACGCAGTCATCGAGGCCCACATCGTCGCGGCCTGCAGCGGGGATTTTTTCGATGAGCCGCACCATGTCGTAAGCGAAATAGCCGATGGCCCCGCCGGTTAGGGGAGGAAGCCCTGGCACGCGCACCGGGTGATACCGTTTCACCAGGCGCCGCAATTTTTCCACCGGGTCGTCCTCAAATTGCACGCGCTTCCCACCCGATTCGAGCGAGCAGTTACGGCCACGCGCACGAAATACTTCGTTCGGATTCGCGCCAGTGAAGGTGTAGCGCGCAATATTCTCTCCGCCTTCGACGCTTTCCAGCAGGAAAGAATATCTTGCGTTGTGGGCGAGACGAAGGTGCGCGCCTACGGGCGTGAGCAGGTCCGCGGTGTAGGTTTCATACACTGGGACGAGATTGCCTTGCTTCGCCAGCCGCCTGAATTCCTTGAAATCGGGTTGGATCATTGCTTGCTTTTACTCTTTCTGCCGATCGGTTTCCGATGGGTTGCTTTTTCTTCCTGCTCCAGCACGCGCACGACCGCGCGCCGCATCACGTCTTCGGGCGCGCGCCGCCCGGTCCAAATTTCCCACTGCGCCGCGCCCTGTGCCACGAACATGTCCACCCCGGAAACGCTTTGGATGCCGCGGCTGGCCGCAAGTTGCAGGAGTTTTGTCTGCCGCGGGCGATAGATCGTGTCGAATACGAGCCGGCAATTCAGTTCGTTGGCGTTAAGCGGCGAATCGGCAACATGTGGATGCATTCCCACCGGCGTGGCGTTTACGATCGCGTCGAAAAATTCGCCGCGCAATTGCGGCCGCTCCAGCGCCTGTCCACCGGCCGCACGCGCGAGCGGTTTTGCCTGTTCCATTCGCCGCGCCCACACACAGACAGAAGCGCCCGCCTTCGCCAGCGCAAACGCCACGGCCCTGGCCGCGCCTCCCGCGCCCAGAATCAACACGCGGCTGCTTTCGAGCGCCATGCGGCTTTGCAGTGTGCGCAACACTCCCACGTAATCCGTATTGTAGCCGTAAAGTTTTCCGTTGCCGCGCACCAGCACGGTGTTTACCGCTCCGATTTTCGCGGCGAGCGCATCGCACTCGTCGAGAAACCGCAAGATTCTCTCTTTGTGCGGAATGGTGACGCTGAAGCCGCGAATGCCGATGCCTCGCACCGCCCGCACGAAATCCTTGAGATCGCGAACAAGAAAAGGAAAGTAGACGGCATTTATTCGGCGCGCTTGAAACGCCGCATTTTGCATCACCGGCGAAAGCGAATGGCCGATGGGATCTCCGATCACGCCATAAACGCGTGTCTTCTGGTCAATCTTATCCGCGCGATAGACGTCCAGCGCTTCGTCTAGCGAAACTTGGCCTGGCGCCGTCGAGTGTTCCACCGGCGCGTAGGTCAGCGCGCTGCCTTCGCGTGGAGAAAGAATCCGCAGCGGCATGGCCATTTCACCCATGGGTATTGCCACCATGGTGCGCTGGGTGCGCGCGAATCGCAGGAGCTCCAGACCTTCAGCGAGCGAATCGCAATGCGCGGCGATCTTGATCGCTGCGGGATGGGGGCGCTTGAGTTCCGCCGCCACTCGCGACAAATTCCCGGGCATCGACTCGAAAAAATGCGCCGAAGCCAATTGCTTTCCGTCACCGAGCATCACATCCAGCAACTCGGGCGGACATTGCCAGGAGGTCTCCACCTCGATGTCATACCACTGGCAGCCGGCTCGGATTGCGTTAGCCAGATGAAGCAGTTGCCTAGCGATTGTTCCCTTGTAGCGGCCACCGCCTTCTACACGCCGGCACGTGGCAATACATGTAGCAGGGAAGGTTGCACGTGATTTCGCGCGCCCCGAAAACAACTTCAAAAAAAGGTCAATTTCCGCATCGTCAGCGAGCCAATCGAGACGAATTTCGACAGTTTTGGCTCGCGCCAAGGCGGCCTCAAGCTGCGTTCGCAACTCCCGCGCTTTCGGGGCGGCTACTACTGCGCAAATAGTGCTATGGCCGAGCATTGTTTTCGCTTGCAGTGATTCAACTAAGGCTGGAACGCACCGAAGCTGTTGGAAATAAAGGTTCTATCATGCGTTACCCATTGTGTAAAGCCCTGCAGAGCTGTGCCTTGACGCGTCCAGATGGGCCCGCTACAGTCAAGGAGATAGGGCAGGTACTAGTCCTAGTCCGAATTTGAAGGAGTGCGAACGATGCGTGGGAAAATTGTTCTCGCGGGTCTGATCCTAGGTCTCACTGGAATTTCGGCTTCGGCTCAGAGAACCGCGCCTTACCCGAATGATGTCTACTGCTCGGGTATCATCACGTCGGAGTCGGTCCCGCGCGATAATTACGTCATTTCCGGCGAGCAGTCAGAAGTTCAGGTGGTCTTTGAGCAGAATCAATTCGTCTTTATCAGCAAGGGATCCTCACAGGGCGTGAAGGTGGGTGACGAGTTTTCCGTGATCCGGCCGGTCGAAGACCCGACCAAGGTCGAGTGGACCAAGTGGCAAGATGCCATCCTTAACAAGATGGGCACGGTCTGGGAAGACGAAGGCCGGGTGAAAGTGGTCGAAGTGCGGCCCGACGTATCGGTCGCGCAGATCGAACACGTCTGCGGATACGTGCAACGCGCGGACGTTCTGCTGCCGTTCACGCCGCGTCCCGAACCCGCCCTGAAGGTCACCGCGCAAATGGACCGTTTTGCGCCGATCACCGGAAAGGCGCTGGCGATGATTATCAGCAGCCCGAAATTCATTTCGGAAATCGGCCGAAACGATTTCGTGTATGTCAATTTGGGTAATTCGCAGGGTGTGAAGGTGGGGGACTATTTCCGCGTTTTCCGCTATACGGGCCAGCAGAACGAGGTGGCATACCAGAGCCGGCGTTACGACTTCAACGTGGACGGTGATCTGGGGCCCACATACGGATATGGAGCGGCGCCTAAGAAATGGAATTACAGCAACGTGCCGCGTGAAGTTCTGGGCGAAGGGGTCGTTACGCGGATAGGCCCGAATTCTGCGACGGTACTCATCACCTTCAGCAACCGCGAGATCTTCGCCGGAGATTACGTCGAACTGGAGTAGCTCGACCCGCGAGGCGAAGCCGCGGTTTCTTCGGTTTCTCGCCGGACGCTGGATTCACTGAAAACCTCCGCAGTGAACGCTTGAATCCGCGCGGATTCATGTTTCCAGGCGCTCGGTTCCATTCCGCCTTTCACGCAGGTCTCTTCCAAAAAACGCTGCGCGGACCAACCGTATTCGCTGGCTACCTGTGGGAGCAGAAGTCCTCGTTGCGTTCCGCGGCTTAAAATCAGGCCGTGCTTTCCAGGTTCGATTTCATCTGGATTTACATCCTGTGGGGCCGACAAGACGGAGAGCTCAATTTCGATCTCGCTGACTTCTTGCCGGGCCACGGGAGAAAATCTGGGATCAGTGAGAGCCGCCGCTTTGGCGCAATAAGCCACCACCTCCACCAGGGGGACATCGCAGACCAGTTGCCCGATGCAACCTCTCAGCCGCTTGCCACGGCGCAGTGTGACGAAAGCGCCGCCGGTGTTCGCCGGAGATGCGGCCAGCTCATCCGGGCTGAATTCCAGGGAGGATTCGGAATTTTCGACAGCGAGATTTAGCGAGCGCCTGGCGATGTGAAGAAGAAACACTTTCTCGCCGCTAGCGAGTAAGGACATCTTGTGCTTTTTCTTCCGGCTTGGCGATCAAAACCCGGCGATGGCGTTCCTGTACCCGGAAATTGATCTGGCCCCAGAACATCTGAAAGTAGTGGACCGCGGATGCCACCGCGCTGAGCACCACCAGCCACATCAAAGTGGTGCCAAGGGATTTCAGCGCCGGATATTTCGCGGTCAGGATCACCGCGCAACCTGCGATTACCTGCAAAATCATTTTCGTTTTGCCCAAGGGCGAAGCCGGAATCACCAGGCCTTCGACTGATGCGATTTCCCGCAGGCCGACCACGATAAATTCGCGTCCGATGATGATCACCACCATCCACGCGGGTACCAGTCCCATCTGCACCAGGGAAATAAATGCGGCGGAGATCAGCAGCTTGTCTGCGATCGGATCGAGAAGAATTCCCAAGGTGGTGATCTCACGGCGCTTGCGCGCGATGTAGCCGTCCATCACATCGGTGGCGGCGGCCATTAATAAAATCAGCACGCCCCAAATCTCAAAATGAATGGGCAGACCCCAGAAGTCCCAGTTCGGTTGGCGGGTAAGTAAAACAACCACAAGGAGTGGAACGAAAAAAATCCGCAGGGTCGTCAGGCTGTTCGGCAGATTCATTTCGTTCGGAGGACGCTTGAGTGGGATCGTTGCGTTCAAACGTCTCGCCCAACTATAGACTTCCGCACAGAGCGAGTCAACCAACGGAACCGCTGCGAGAGAATCTTGATGAACCCGCGGTCAACTTGCCAAATGATTGTGTCTGTACTATTTAGCTACAGGAAATGCTGCATACCTGTGCAAATCTTCAGTAGAGCGATTCCTCGCCGCCGGGCGCGAAGGACCGGTGAGGGAGGCACAGGGAATCCACTAAGTCTTTTGTATTAAATGACTTGAAGGGCTCAAATTACTATTTCGTCTACCACTCCGGACGCGGCACTCTCATTACTTTCGAAATCCTGGGAGGCTTTTCCACAACGATTTCCACAGTAAGGAGGCCCAAATGCCCGGACTTGCCGGTCGCGAATCGCTGAATTTGTTGCAGATCCGACTGAAATTCACATATCGAATTCAACGGGTTCAGTCCCCAAACTTCCCAACGCTATCCAGTGCGAATTTATCCAATTTGCGCGCCAACGATTGGGGAAGCTCAGCCTCGAGCAGCAAATGTCCATCGGCGAGTTCCGAGTGCAACACCCGGCCGCCCGCCTGGATAAGCGAAAGACTCCGACCGTCCGATACAGGCATGCGCAGCGTGAGGCGCAGAAGTGGATCGACCGGCATGGCCGCATCGATGCGCTGCAGCAAATCGTCCAGCCCTTGGCCGGTCATCGCCGATGTAAACACGGCTTGATTCCCGCCGCCGTTGGAATTTTGCAGCGCTTCCAGTTCCATCGGCGTAAGGCGATCGATCTTGTTCAGCACATGCAGGCGCGGCCGATGGTCCACTCCCAATTCTTTTAAAACCTTCAAGACCTCCGCATCCTGTTCCGCGTGGGTGGGACTTGAGATATCGGACACCTGCAGGATCAGGGCAGCTTCCTGGACCTCCTCCAATGTGGCACGAAACGCGGCGATCAAATCCGATGGCAGGTCCCGCAAGAAACCCACCGTGTCGGAGAGCAGCACACGCCGCCGGGAGGGGAGGCGCACGGCTCGAATCGTAGGGTCGAGCGTCGCGAACATCTTCGAAGACGTGAGCACCGCGGAGTGAGTGAGCGCGTTGAACAACGTCGACTTTCCCGCGTTGGTGTAGCCAACCAGAGCGACCATCCCGAGCGGCACCGCTTGCCGCGCGCGACGCCGCGTGGTGCGTTGCTTGCGTACGGTTTCGATGGCGTCCTGAATTTTGCGGACGCGGTCCCGAATCCTGCGCCGGTCGGTTTCAAGTTTCTGCTCGCCGGGTCCGCGTGTGCCGATGCCGCCCCCCAGACGCGAAAGTTCTTCGCCGCGTCCCGTAAGCCGGGGTAGCAGGTAGTTGAGCTGCGCGAGTTCTACCTGGAGTTGGCCTTCGCGCGAGCGCGCGTGCGTGGCAAAAATATCCAGAATCAGTTGGGTGCGATCGATGACCCGGCACCCGGTGCCTTTCTCCATATTCCGCAATTGCACTGGAGTGAGATCGTGGTCGACGATCACCAGCGGCACATGCCTGGAGTGCGCTTCGGCGCGAATCTCATCCAGCTTGCCCCGCCCCACCAGCGTTGCTGGATCGAGCGCGTCGCGAACTTGCAACAACGATCCTTCGATCTGCGCGCCTGCGCTGTGCGCCAGCTCTTCCAACTCTGCCAGCGACTCACGCGCAGCAACAAAAGTCTCCGGAGTTCTCAGGCGCTTCGATTTTTTCAGGCTCACGCCAACCAGCAGGACGCGCTCCCGCCTTTGCAATGACTGCGCTGTTTTCATTCGAAGGGAAATAAAAGCCGTAGTAGAGATTTTCGAGGAGTCATTTAAATCTAGAACTTAATTATACGCCTGTTTACAACAACGCGCACCTTACCCGGCGCTTCCGATTTCTCCAGCAACGGCCCTAGGGCCATCGCTGCAATCGTCTGTTTGCGGGTTGTGATAGCTTGATATCGTAGGGCTCGACCTGTGCCGAAACAATGATATCTTTCCGGTGACGATTTCTGCCCAGTGCGGGTCGCTAGTGGAAACTGATGCGGTGGGCATTACCCGCAACTGTTCAAGCCAAACGGGGTAGAAGATCGCGCCACAGATAGAATCTTGAGTATGCTTTTCCAATACGCTGACCCGCCGCGATCAAGGGTACCCCGTTTCCTCGGCTATGCATTGGCCGTGCTGTGCCTGGTGTGGGTATTGCACGATTTTCACATCGTGCAGGCCATGCACGAGATCGCCAACGTCAATTGGAAATGGGTCCTGTTGGGAATGGCGTTCGACGTATTGAGCTATGCAGTGCAGGCGCTCCGCTGGAAAATGCTGCTGAAGCCTTTTGGAACTGTAAGACTCACGCGCTCGATCCGGGCTGTTTATACCGGCCTTTTCGCCAACCTCGTTTTCCCGCTTCGCCCTGGAGAATTTCTGCGCAGCTATCTGCTGGCAACATCGGAAAACATCAAATTGGGCCGAGTGCTCGGATCTTTGGGCGTTGAGCGGCTGATCGACTTGGTCATCGCCACCGCTTCTCTGGCGATGGCTTCGCTCTTTGTGGAGTTACCGAGGGGTTTCAATCGCATCGCGTCCATCCTCGGTGTCGTTACACTGGTGGTACTGGCGATAATCGTCGCCCTGATTTTCTACCTCGAAATGAAACTGGGAAGTAATAGCCCTCCGGACATCGAAGGGCGTGGGTTTCGCGCCAAAGCGATGGGGGCGCTCTCAGTTCTTCACGCTATTGGCACTGCGCCGAGTTTCTATCCGGCGCTGTTGTTTTCTCTGCTGATGCCCTTTTGTCAGGTTCTGGGCTTATGGGCCATGGTCAAGTCTTACGGACTCCACTTACCCTTTCTGGCCTCGCTGGTGGTTCTGCTTGTGATCAATCTAGGCGTTTCACTTCCAAACGCGCCGGCGAACGTCGGCGCCTACCAGTTCTTCTGTGTTCTGGGCCTGAGCGTTTTCCAGGTGGAGAAGACCACCGCCACCGGTTTTTCGATCTTCGCTTTCCTGGCTCTTACGTTCCCGTTCGTATTCCTGGGATTTGCTGCGCTGATGAGAAGCGGACTTTCGATGCGTTCCATGCGCGAGCAAGTGGTGGGCATACCCAGTGGCATCCGGAAATCTGTGCCGCAGACTTAGCTGCAGCGATACACGTTTAGCCTAAATTGAGCACCAAGCTGCCATTTCATTTTGAGACGCCTGCCGGGTCCGTTATATAGTGTTTATTTCGAGGGTGTTGCACGCGGTTTTTGGGTGGTCAAGTCCGGGTACGCGCAGCGCCATGGGGTAACGAACCCATCGAGGCAGCTGCGGCTCGCGCGGTACACACGAATATCCATGTCGCAAGATGTAAACAAACATCTGGATCGGGCTCGGCGCAGCCTTGAGAAGAATAAGCTGCGCGAGGCCGTCTCCGAATATCAGGCCGTGCTGGAAGAATCCCCAGCGCATCCCGAAGCGCTGCAGGCGCTCGCCGATATTTATACCCGGCTGAACGAACCGGCGATGGCTGCGCAGTACTACGGCGCGCAATTCGATCGCCTGATCGATGCGGGCGACGCCGCCAAGGCCGGCGCTATATTCGGCCGTTTTCTGCGACCCTTCCCGCAACCTCCCGACCGCCTGATCCGCTACGCCACGCTCTTGCAGAAGCAAAACAAGAATTTCGAGGCCATCGAGCAGTTCAGCGCCGCGGCGGAAATTTTCCATCAGCATCATCGCGACATCGAGGCTTTGGCCTGCTGCGAAAGCATCGCGCTGCTCGATCCTGAAAATCCCGTGCGCCACGCCGAGCTCGGGAGTTTGGCGGAAGAGCTGCGCCATGCGGATCTGGCCGCGCGCAGTTTTCTCCGCGCCGGCCAACTGACTCTAGCCTCCGGGGGGCTCGATTTAGCTCTCGAATACTTCGGCCGGGCGCATCAGCTCATCCCCGAGGACCGCACCTGCGCTTTGCTTTTCGCCGAAGCGAAGCTGCGCAAGGGCGACCCCGAAGGCGCGGTGATTTTGCTCGAACCTTTTTCTCCCAGCGACAAAGACACCGCCTTCCTGGCTTTATTCGGCGAAGGCCTGCTGCGCACCGGCCGCCTGGACCGCGCGCGTGAAGTTTTCGAGGCCTACTATCGCCAGAAGCCCGATGGTTTCGGCAAGTTGTTCGATGTTGCCGGAGCGTACGTTCGCGTCGGCGAAGATCAAAAAGCCTCCGCTCTGCTGGAACAGATCAAGGAGATCATGCGCAAAGCGCGCAAGGAAGGCGATCTGGCCAACCAGATCGACCGGCTTGTCGGCGCGCATCCAACCTCCTTACCTTTGGCTCAATCCGTTGCACGCATCTACGAGGACCTGAATCGCGAAGCGAAATATTTCGAAGCGCTGATGCGCCTGTTCGATCTGCTTTTTGCCGCGGAGCGGTTCAAGGAAGCCTGCGACGTGCTCGACAAGCTGGTCGACATCGATCCCTACGACTATCGCAACCAGGAGCGCATCTCCAAGCTCGAAGGGAAAGTCGATCCGGCATTCATTCAGAATATTCTTGCTCGCGCGGCCAAGGCCGCCACGGTTTCCACACGCACCGACGGTTTTTCTGGAGCCGGAGCAGGCGCCGCCGCGCCGCCTGCCGTGGAAGGAACCCGGGCACAGCAGGCTCTGGAAGATTTAATCGTGCAGGTGGAGATTTTTCTTCAGTACTCGCTGCAGGCCAAGGCTATTGAACGTCTCGAGCGCCTGGCGCAGGCGTATCCGGGCGAAGAAGATCGGAACGAGCGGCTGCGGGCGCTGTACGAACGCGCCAATTGGTGGCCCCAGGGTGTGGCTCCGAAGCCCGCGCCCGTTGCTACGGCTCAGGCGCCTTCTCCATCTGTTGAGTCGGCCGCTCAGGCACCCACGGCACCTGCGCCACCTTCTGCTTCCTTTGAGGAAATGCACCGCGACCTTGCGGCCATCGCCGAAATCAACCGGCTGATGCACCGCCAGGCCACCTCTCGCGAAGTGCTCGCCACCACGGCGGCGCAAGTCGGTAAGCATTTGAATGTGACGCGATGTCTTGTCGCCGTGGGCGGTAGCTCGGAGGCCAGCCATTCCATCGCCGAATATTTTGCGCCGGGTATAACGCCTGTAGGAGCCGCGCGTATCGGCGGACTCTCCGCGTCAGTATCCCGAACCTCACCGGATGCCGTAGGTGCAATCGCCTTGGAGCCTTCCACGCTGCCTGCCTTGACCGATCTCGGTCTTCAGTCCGCTCTCGCCGTGATCCTTACCGACAAAGAAACGCAAGCGCCCGCTGGCGTGCTGTTTGTCGGCGACGCTGGCCCGCGCAAGTGGAAGCCGAACGAAAGCTTTTTTCTGCAGGCCGTGGGCGATCAGTTGGTTCTCGCTGTGAGTCACACGCGCTTGCGTTCGCTTGTGCGCACGCTGGCCGTGGCCGACGAACGCACCGGCTTGCTCAGCCGCGGTGCTTACATCGACTGTCTGCTTTCCGAATCCAACCGGGCGCGCTCGCAAAGCACGCCGCTTTCGCTTGTCATCATTCAGATTGACCACGGAAGCGAACTTTTGCGCCAGCACGGTGACGCAGTGGTTCAGCCTTACGTCGACCAGGTTTGGCAAGCTCTTGCCGCCGCCGTGCGGCAAACCGATGTGGTCGTGAAGTACACGGCATGGTCGCTGGTTTTCATCCTGCCGGATACGTCGTATGAAAACGCCAAGAACCTTGCCGAAAAGCTTCGGCAGATTGCCTCTACGGTTCGGCCTCCCTGGGGGGATGAGTTGACCATCAGCGCCGTGGTGGCGGAAGCTACCTCGCGTCCTGGCGACGACACCGAAGATCGCGTCACCGAGTGGATCAACCGCGCGGAGGCCGGCCTGGAAAATATTCGCCAGCAGGGCGGCAACGTCGTGATGGAAATGGCCGCTCCCTAGCCTCGAGCGCTTGGTTTCAGACTCCCGGAGGAATTAGCAATGCCGATTCGAACAGTAGGTGTGGTCGGATGTGGATTGATGGGCTCGGGGATCGCCCAGGTGGCCGCACAAGCTGGGCACAACGTCATCGCGCGCGAAGTGACGCCACAGCTCCTCGAAAAGGGACTGCAATCGATCGAGAAGAATCTCGGCCGCATGGTCGCCAAAGGCACGTTGACCGAGGATGATCGCGACGCTGCCCGCGCTCGTCTGCGCGGCACCACCAATCTCGAGGACTTGAAAGCGTGTGACATCGTCATCGAAGCCATCATCGAGCAATTGCCGGCGAAAAAGGAGCTTTACTCCGCGCTCGATAAAATCTGCCCGCCGCATACGATTTTTGCGAGCAACACTTCTTCCATCTCCATCACGGAAATGGCCATGGTCACGCAACGGCCGCAGCGCTTCGTGGGACTGCACTTTTTCAATCCGGTGCCGATCATGAAACTGGTCGAAGTGATTCGCACCATCGCTACCGAAGCGAGCGTATTCGACGAGGTGGTGGCCTTCGCTACAAAGCTCGGCAAAACGCCTGTGCGCACCACCGACAACACCGGTTTCATCGTCAACCGCCTGCTGGTGCCGTACCTGCTTGACGCCGTGCGTGTGCTGGAGCAAGGCGTCGCCTCTATTGTGGACATCGACAACTCCATGAAACTCGGGTGCGGCTATCCCATGGGCCCGCTCACTTTGCTCGATTTCGTCGGCATCGACACCACCTATTACATTTCGCAAATCATGTTCGATGAGTTCAAAGAGCCGCGGTTTTCCTCGCCGCCGTTGATGAAGCGCATGGTCCTCGCAGGCTGGAACGGGCGCAAGGCCGGGCGCGGTTTCTACGATTACGCCGATCCCGCAAATCCCAAGCCCATGACCCTGGGCTAAGCAGCTACAATCAGTCTTGGAGATCAGTCTCGGAGATTATTGAAACCGATGCCCTACGAAAATCTTCTGCTCGACGTAAAAGATCAGATCGCACGCATCACCTTCAACCGTCCCACGGTTCTCAACGCGCTGAATTTCAAAACAGTCGATGAACTGAGCCATTGCCTGGATGCGCTCAAGGCGGATGCTTCCGTCCGCGTGCTCATCCTTACCGGCTCGGGCGAAAAGGCCTTCGTGGCAGGCGCCGACATCAACGAGTTGGCGCGGCAAACACCTCTGGACGGCAAGGACACCGCGCTTCGCGGCCAGTCTGTGTTTCGCAAATTGGAATCCATGGGCAAGCCATCGATTGCCGCCATCAACGGATTCGCCCTGGGCGGCGGCTGCGAGTTGGCTCTTGCTTGCACCATACGCATCGCCAGCCGCAACGCGCGCCTTGGCCAGCCGGAAGTAAAGCTCGGTATTCTTCCGGGATATGGCGGCTCGCAGCGGCTCTCGCGCCTGTGCGGGAAGGGTATCGCCCATGAGATGATTCTTACCGGCGAAATGATCGGCGTTGAGGAAGCCTTGCGCATCGGATTGCTCAATCGCGTCACCGAGCCCGGCGACTTGCTGGCCGCTGCGGAGTCCATCGCGCGGAAGATCATCGCCAATGCGCCGCTGGCTGTAAAATATTCGATGGAAGCCATCGAAAGCGGCGCGGAAATGCCGCTGCAGGAGGGTCTGTTCTTGGAAGCGACTTTGTTCGGCCTGTGTTGCGCCACTGACGATATGCGCGAAGGCACGCGCGCGTTTCTGGAGAAACGCCCGGCCAGGTTTCAGGGACGCTGAGCATGCCAGACCAGTCGCGCCCCGCTGCGATCGAAGGAAATGTGAACCAGGGAAATGTGATCAAAGGGAATTTGAATGCCAGCGGCCTTCACTTCGGAATCGTCGTAAGCGAATTCAACAGTTTCATCACCAATCGTCTTCTGGAAGGCGCGCTCGATGCTTTGTCTCGTGCCGGCGCCAGCGAAAAGCAGATAGAAGTCGTGCGCGTGCCGGGCTCGTTTGAAATTCCCATCACCGCGAAGAAACTGGCGGCTACCGGCCGTTGCGACGCCATTATTTGCATCGGCTGCGTCATCCGTGGCGAAACCTCGCATTACGACTACGTCGCGGGCGAAACTTCCCGCGGCATCCAACTCGCGCAACTCGATACCGGCGTGCCCATGATGTTTTGCGTTCTCACCTGCGACACACTTGAGCAGGCCATCGACCGCGCTGGGCTGAAGAGCGGCAACAAAGGCTTCGAAGCCGGACTTGGCGCCGTGGAGATGGCCACGCTTTCACGACAACTCTCCCGGAAATCTTCGGGCTCCGCACGCAAGCAATGACCCTCCGCCGTAAATCCCGGGAGTTTGCCCTGCAGATGCTCTTTGAGTGGGATATGACCCACCAGGACCCCCGGCGTGTCGAAAACAATTTCTGGAAATCCGCGCGCGCCGCACAACAAACGCGCAAATTCGCGGATCAGTTATTTGAAGGCGCCGTGGTCCAGTCCGACTCGAACGACAAGCTCGTGTCCGAGCTTTCGGAAAACTGGCGCTTTGAGCGGCTGGCAACGGTTGATCGGAACATCCTGCGCCTGGCGATCTACGAATTTCGAGCGGGCACCGCACCTATAAATGTAGTAATCGACGAGGCTCTGGAGCTCGCCAAGAAATTTTCCTCCGCCGATGCGTCCGCTTTCCTAAACGGCATTCTCGACGCCGCTTCCAAACGCTTGCAATCTCCACAACAGTAGTAGTCCATCCCATAAACGACATGTGTAGCAATAGGCAGCTTGTGATCGTTGTCCGTTCTGAGGAAGGGTCGGAGGAGAAGGATCGAAATCCATTCTCCCCCGGTCTCGAGGAGTTAAGCGCAGAGTTTATAGGTAAGCTGGTTGGCGGGCAGTTGGAGATCGGTAAATGTAAACTTCATGGTTTGTACCTCAGGCGCGTCGCATTAACCCGCTGAGCAACGCTACAAGGAACAGAACCAGGAAGATAAAGAATAGAATCTTGGCGATACCCGCCGCTGCTACCGCGATGCCGCCAAATCCAAATATTGCGGCTACGATCGCGATGATGAAGAAACCTAGCGCCCATCGAAGCATGTGAGTTACCTCCGCTTTGGTGCGCTGAACGTCAGCGCCCTGCAACTGTGCCAGTTTCTTCGCACTCATCGTTTCGATCAATACATGGTCCTTCGTATTTTCTGGCTGATGGCCTCGTAGGTGCTTGTCCTGGGCCCTTATCTCGCCGTGAATGAGCAGTTTGCATCCAGGTGCCTTTCATCGCTGGCCTTTCTGCAACCCCGAACGGCAACGAACGGCAAGTTGTACAGCAAGCTGCTTCCCAACCTACAGAATGCCGTGGATACACCCGGACCCGAGCCCCGATTACGCTTTGTCCGCAAGGTAGCCGCCGCGCAGGACTCATCCCTCTTCTTTTTCATGGGCCGCCCGTCTCGCGTGTTTGTCGGCCAGGCAAGGTTAATAAACCGGGGCGGGTGGCATGAAGTCCGGCAAATGGCTACAGAGACTGGCCGGGTGGGTCGGTCGGAAAACGGTCCAACAAAGGGAGGAGTTCTCGTGAAGCGTCTATTTCTAATTTGTGCGGCAGCGATGCTGTTTCTACCGGTGGTGCATGCTCAGGATTTTTCCGATCACGTGGATGTCGGAGTGTTCGGTAACTATGTCCGCTTGAATGACGGCAACTTGAATCTGGCCGGCGTCGGAGGGCGGCTTTCTTTCAACGTCCTGCCTGTTGTCCAATTTGAAGCCGAATCCTCCTACGAATTCGATCAGGCGTTTTTCTCTGGGTTTACGAATTCACCGAGCGGTTCGGCCTCAATCGGACGCACCGACGTGCGCATGTTGGACGGCCTGTTCGGCCCGAAGCTCATGACCAACAAAGGTCCGGTGCGTTTGTTCGTCACCGCCAAAGGTGGATTCACCAACTTCAATATCAGCAACTCGCCGGCAACTTTCAACAGCGTGGGCAATGCTTTCTCGAATCTCCGCGGTAGCAATGTCTACGGCGTTTTCTATCCGGGCGGCGGCGCGGAAGCTTTTTGGGGACCCATCGGCCTACGCGTGGACGTGGGCGACGAGATCTATTTCAACAACGGTGGACATAACAATCTGAGGATCTCTTTTGGACCTACGATCCGCTTCTGATAAGGCAAAGTCTAGGGGACGGGCCTCTGATAATGGCTCGTCCCCATTTTCGAGTGCGGGGTTGCTCGTCTCTTACCCAGCCAGCCGATCCGCCATCCACCAGAATCGCTCAAGCTCTTACGTAGCCGTTATATAATGAATATGCGTGGGTTTGTATTTTGTGGATTCGTCTGGTCATGACAATCGCCCGGTTTGCGCCCGCTTCGAAACAAAGTACTCGTACTATGCGTCCTAAACACGAGGCATGTGAGGCCTGAATGAGAAACCTACGAATCCTGATTGCCGACGATCACGATCTGATGCGCCGGGGGCTCAAAGCTCTGTTGGAATCGCACCCAGGTTGGACCGTTTGCGCGGAAGCTCACACCGGGCGCGAAGCCGTATCGAAGGCAGAGGAGTTGAAGCCCGACATTGTCATACTCGACATAACCATGCCGGAACTAAACGGGGTGGAGGCCGCCAGAAGAATCCTGAAAGGTTCGCCGAACACGGAGATTCTGGTGCTTTCGGTCCACTATTCCGATCAGTTGATTCGCGACATTCTAGATGCGGGCGTGCGCGGTTATATCGTGAAGTCCGATTCGGATCGCGATCTTGTCGTCGCTGTCGAAGCTCTCGCCAATCACAAGCCTTTTTTCACTCCGCGCGCCACCGAACTGATCCTCAACAATTTCAACAGCAAGGGAGGATCGGTTTCCGAGCTTCCTGAAACCATCGGCGACCGTCTCACTTCCCGCGAGCGCGAGATTGTTCAATTGCTCTCCGAAGGGAAGAGCAGCAAGGAAGTCGCTTCCGCCCTGAGCATCAGCGTGAAAACCGCCGAAACTCATCGCGCCAACATCATGCGCAAGCTCGAAATTCACTCCGTCAGCGAACTCGTGCGTTACGCAGTTCGCAATCAGATCATCGAACCGTAATACTATTTCGCCGTACAGCAAGACGAATTACCTTCTAAGGGTTTATGAGTATTTCTCCCACCACCGTATCCCGCGATACTCGGCGCGCGGATGCATATCCGCCAAATTAGGGGAAGAAGAGGCGAGTGCGGGTGCCTTGGGAGAAAACCAGGCGCGAGGGCTGGGCCGACTTGCTCTTCTTTCCCTTTTAATTTGCCCGCCGGTTTTTCCACTTCAACTACACTCGGTTGAACTATGCAAATCCCGTCCGCAACCTATCGCGTTCAATTCAATTCCAGGTTTCGCTTCGCGGATGCTGAAAAGATCGTCCCTTATCTTCACGCTCTCGGCATTTCGCATCTCTATGCTTCACCGGTGTTGCAGGCGAAGCGCGGCAGCCAGCATGGCTACGACGTCGCCAATCCCACTCACCTGAACGCCGAACTCGGCACCGATGAGGACTTTCGGCGGCTCACAGACGCATTGAAGCAGCACGGCATGGGTTTGCTTCTCGATATCGTGCCCAACCATATGTCGAGCGCCGTGGAAAATCCCTGGTGGCGGGACGTGCTGGCGCAAGGCGAAGATTCTCCCTACGCCACCTACTTCGATATCGACTGGCAATCTTCTGGCTCGAAATTTCCCGTGTCGGAGCGCGGCCGTATCATCTTGCCGGTTCTTTCCGATTTTTATGATCACCTCTTGATCGAACAGCGTTTGGCGCTGCGTTTTGGCCAAGATGGCTTTTTCATCGAGACGGAGGGCAATCCATTTCCGCTAAATCCCAGAACGTATTCGTTTGTCCTGGGGCGCTGTATTCAGGCTCTCAAAAGTGCGCCGCAGCCCGAGGAAACTTTAATTCGGAGCGTGGAAGAAATCATTTCGCGCCTGCAAAACTATTCCGGGGTGGCCGAAGCCAATCCGGCGATTCGCGACCTGTGCCGTCTCTTGGACTCATCGCCGTCATTTCATTCCGCGCTCAATGCCACACTGGCCGCGTTCAACGGCACCAGGGGAGACGCGGCTTCATTCGACATGCTGAACGAACTTCTGTCGGCCCAGGCCTATCGCTTGGCGTTCTGGCGCAACGCTTCCGAGGAAGTGAATTACCGCCGGTTTTTCGGATTGAACGAACTCGTCGCCCTGCGAATCGAAAATTGCGACACGTTTCGCGACGATCACGCGCGCATCTTCAAGATGGTAGCCGAGGGCCAAGTGAACGCTTTGCGCATCGACCACATCGATGGTCTGCGCGACCCCATGGCTTACCTCGAGCAGTTGCAAAAGGTCGACCTCCCCGCTGGTCCGCAGGATAGCGACGCGCTCAGGATTTATACGGTCGTTGAAAAAATCACGTCGGGACGCGAAACGTTGCCTGCGGAATGGCCTACCGCGGGAACCACCGGCTACGATTATCTCAACGTCGTGAACACGCTTTTCGTTGACGCGGCCGGTTCCCGGGAACTTGAAGACATTTATCGCCACTTCACCGGCATTCGCTCCTCCTTCGGCGAGACCTGGAATGTCCGCAAGAAGCAGGTGATGGAAGAGATGTTCGCCTCCGATATTCGGCGCCTCACTTGGCGGCTCGGCCATCTTGCCGCGCTCGATCGCCTGGGAGCCGACATTCCCATGCGCGAGCTGGTGCGCGGCCTCAAGGAAATTACCGCGGCCCTTCCGATTTACCGCACCTACTTCCGCGATTTGCAGTTGCTCGATCGCGACCGCCCTTATCTCACGCGCGCTTTCGAAATCGCCCGCGAACGCGCGCCACAGACTGCCGTCTCAGACGCCGGCTTTGAATTCCTGCAGAGCGTGTTTCTGCTGCGCCCCTCACGCGACCTGCACAAACACAAAGCGGAATGGCTCGATTTCCTGGAGACCTGGGAGCAGTTCACCGGCGCGGTCATGGGCAAGGGCCTGGAGGACACCGCTTTTTTCGTCCACCACGGCTTGATTTCGCTCAACGAGGTCGGCACCAATCCGCTGCGTAAGGAAATCGCCTTTGGCGTTGCCGCTTTTCATCGCTATAACCAGCGCACCAAAGCCGAGCATCCGTTTACCCTGAACACGACCTCAACGCATGACACTAAATGGAGCGAAGGCGTCCGCGCCCGCATCAACGTCCTGTCTGAAATGCCCGGCGAATGGAAAACGCGGCTGGAGCGCTGGACCCAATGGAACCAGCCAAAAAAATCGACGGTCGACGGGCATTTGGCGCCCAGCCCCAATGAAGAGGTGCTGCTCTATCAATCCATGCTGGGCATCTGGCCGGTCGAGCCGCTGGATGCCGATAACCGTCCGGAATTGTGCGATCGCCTTCAGAAATTCATGTTGAAAGCGGCGCGCGAGGCCAAGACGCACTCGAGCTGGGTTTCACCGAATGAAGCGCACGAGAATCCGCTCAAGCGCTTCGTCTGTTCCATTCTCGATGGTGATTCCGAAAATGCCTTTCTCTCGGACTTTTCCGATCTTGCGGCGCGCATCGCGACCGCCGGCATTTGCAACACCTGCGCGCAGGTCCTCTTGAAAATTGCTTCGCCGGGCGTTCCTGATTTTTATCAGGGAAATGAATTATGGGACTTGCGGCTCACCGATCCTGACAACCGTAACCCCGTGGATTTCGACAGGCGCAGGAAGCTCCTCGACGAATTGCCTCCAAAAACATCGGACGGAGCCACGCTGGCCGGCGCCACGGAATTGCTCGATCACTGGCAGGATAGTCGCCTGAAGCTTTATCTCACACGCGAGGCGTTGAACTTCCGCCGCGCGCACCACGATCTTTTTCTGCGGGGAGAATATCTGCCTCTCGAAGTCGACGGCAGCCGGCGCCATCACGTTTGTGCTTTCGCCCGCCGTTTCGAAAATAGCTGGGCAGTGGTCGTGGTGCCGCGGATCACGGCGAACCTTCCTCGCGAAAAGGTTTTTCCGTTAGGTGAAGTTTCCTGGGGCTCAAGCAGCATCGCTCTTCCACCCTCCGCCCCGGCAAACTGGAAGAATATCTTCACCGGCGAGGACCTTACTGCGTCGCCCACGCGCCGTAAAAAATTCCTGGCGGTCGCCTCCATTTTCTCGCGCCTGCCCTTCGCGTTTCTTGCTTCCACGGGCTGACTCAGTGCTTCGTGCCGTTCCCATTCGCGCTGAGCGCCGCTAACAGCTCTCGGATTCTGGCGGCGCGCATCGCGTACTCAATCGCTTCTTCCCGGCCTAGCCGCGATTCCAGCACCTTCATTTGCTCATCCATCAGCCGGTTCAGCTCGCCGATGATGGTTTGCTTTTCCATGGACTCTCCAATCTGTGGCCATGGTGAACCTCAGTTCGCAATCGTTTCTGTAGTCCGCGTCACACCGCAAAGGTGACCGTTGTCACATGGCGTACCGCCAGAAAACGGCCATTCCCCGCGCTAATTCCGGTACAATCGAAAGTCAGCCGACCCATGCGGTTTTACTGAATCTACCGATAACGCGTGGATGGGTGTGGCAGGAACAAGATGGAATCCGAGCGCCAAAAGCGCCTGAAGTCGGCACGCCGCATTGTCATCAAGGTCGGCACCAGCACCGTTACCGGCGCGCAGGGTGAAATTTGCGCCGAGCGCGTCCAGCCCATCGCAGACTCCATCGCGCAGCTCATCAAGGATGGCCGCCAGGTGGTTCTCGTCTCCTCCGGTGCCGTCGGCCTCGGCCGCGGTTGGCTCGGCCTTCATCCTTCGCGTCTGCACGACATGGTTACCATGCAGGCCTGCGCCGCCGTGGGCCAAAGCCTGCTGATGGACGCTTACCGCGATCTTTTCTCCGCCTCTGGTGTGAAAATCGCGCAGGTGCTGCTCACCGAGGACGATTTCACCAATTGGCACCGCTACTCGAATTTGCGCCGCACCATGGAAAAGCTGCTGGGGTTCGGCGTTCTGCCTATCGTCAATGAGAATGACACTGTCTCCACCGCCGAACTCGAGCAGGTCACGCGCGAATCGCGCCCTCCCGTATTCAGCGACAACGATCGTCTCGCTGCCCTGGTGATGAGCGGCCTCGAAGCGGATGCGCTGGTGCTTCTAACCAACGTGGACGGTCTGCTCCGCCCGGTCGCAAATGAAAATGGCCATCGCGGGAAAACTGCCGAGCAATTCGAAGTGATTTCCCTGGTAGAGGAAATTACGCCGGAACTGAAGGCGCTCGCATCCGGTCCCTCGCCCAGTGGCCGCGGTGGCATGCGCACCAAGCTCGAGGCCGCCGAAATTGCCATGAATTGCGGTGGCACCGCTGTGATTGCAAATGGCCAGGCGCGCGACACCATCGGCCGCATTTTCGATGGCGACGAAATCGGTACCGCGTTTCTGCCCACGAAGCGCATGCGCGGCAAGCGCCGCTGGATCGCCTATGCCGCCGATGTTCGCGGCCGCGTGGTTGTCGATGCCGGCGCGCATCGCGCCATCACCCAGGGCAAGGCCAGCCTGCTCGCTTCCGGAATCATGCGCGTTGAAAGCCACTTCGCGCCAATGGACGTCGTGAGCATCGTCGATGCCGAGGGCCGCGAATTCGCGCGTGGCATCGCCAATTGTGCCAGCGCGGAGGCCGAGCAAGCCTCCGGCAGAAAACGTCGCGAAGCTGGACGCAGCTCGACTCCTTCTCCTGTGCTGGTAACGCGCGATAACATCGTGCTCATGGAGAAAGCGTGATGCAGACGGCGCAGCTCATTTCCGAGGGCAGCGTCGCCGCCGTCGCCCGCCGCGCGCGCGAAGCGGCGCGTTCGCTTGCGCGCCTTTCGGCGGATGCGCGAAACGAAGTGTTGCTAGCCGCGGCTGCTGCCATCGAGGCCAACAAAGACAAGATTCTCGCCGCCAACGCGCTTGATGTGCGCGACGCCGAAGCTGCTGTCGCGGCCGGGAAAATGTCCGCCGCCATGCTGAAGCGCCTGCGCACCAGCGAGCAGGGCGTCGCGCAAATGGCCACGCAGGTGCGCGAAGTTGCCGCGCTTCCCGATCCTCTTGGACGCCACTTGGCTGTAACGGAACTCGATGAGGGTTTGGTTCTCTGCAAAGAAACCTGCCCGCTTGGCGTCGTGGGAATTATTTTCGAAGCGCGTCCTGAAGTGGTGCCGCAGGTCGGCTCGCTCGCTTTCAAATCAGGCAATGCGCTCATCATGAAAGGCGGCTCTGAAGCGGCGCGTTCCAACGAAGCGCTCGCCTCCATCTGGCGCGAAACCTTCCGCCGTTTCCCCGGTGTTCCCGAAGACGCCATCAATTTGCTTCAAACACGCGCCGACGTGCTCGAACTTCTGTCGCTTCATCATGACGTGGACTTGATCATCCCCCGCGGTTCGAAATCGCTGGTTGAATTTGTGGCGAACAACAGCCGTATTCCTGTGCTGGGACACGGCGAAGGAATCTGCCACGTCTATGTCGATCGCGCCGCTGACTTGCAGAAGGCCCTCGCGGTTACCTATGACGCGAAGGTGCAATATCCCGCTGTTTGTAACGCGGCGGAGACGCTTCTGGTTGACGAAGCCGTCGCACCGAAATTCCTGCCGGTGATTGTCGACAAGCTGAAACAGGCTGGCGTCGAAATTCGCGGCTGCCCCAAGACCATCGCGCTGCTGCCGAACGCCGGGATCTTACCTGCGACGGAAGAAGATTGGTCCACCGAATATTCCGACCTGATCATTTCCGTGAAGATCGTTGCCGGCTTGGACACGGCCATTGACCACATCAACCGCTACGGTTCGCGCCACACCGAAACCATCGTCACCGAGGATTCCGCCGCGGCGGCGCGCTTTATGACCGAAGTGGACGCGGCCGGCGTGTTTCAAAACGCCTCCACGCGCTTCGCCGATGGCTATCGCTATGGCTTCGGCGCCGAGCTGGGTATCAGCAACAGCAAGCTTCACGCGCGCGGCCCCATGGGCCTCGAAGGTCTCACCACCTATAAGTTCAAGCTGTTTGGAAACGGCCACACCGTCGCGGAATACGCCAAGGGCGAGAAGAAATTCACGCACCGCCCGCTTTCGTAGCCAGTCTTCGCTTGCGTTCGATCAACGCAAATCCTGCCAGCCCAGTCACTGATAGTAGTGAGAGCGCGTCGCCTGCAATCCGGTCCGGCGTGCGTGCCAGCTGCATCTCCACTTCATGCCGGCCCGGCGCGAGCGGCAATAGCATCTCTGCAGTTTCCGGCGCAGCGCTCGGCCGCGCACTCTTGCCATCCACTTGCACGTCCCACGCCGGATAGCTCAACAAACGCACCGCTAAGGTAACCGCCGCGCCGGTTTCAACGGCGAAGCGCTTGCGCTCTCCCGTCCAAGCCTGCAGGTCAATTTTCGTATCAGCATTTATCGGGGAAAGCTGGCCGGAATCCGGGTCGAACACTTCCACCCGCGGCGTCGTCGGAACATTGGGCAATTCTTCCGCGTCCGGAGTGGCGTTCGGCAAATCCGTGCGGTCGTCGCCAATCGGCTGGTATTCATCAACGCCTTCGTAACCATGTCCCGCGCCAATTTCTCCGGAAATCAGCGCGGCGTCTTCGCTATTCCACCAGGTGCTCGTTCCAATCAGTGCTCCGGTGATTCCGATCAGCGCGAGCACCAGCGCCGTCGCGATCTGCCGCATGCCATGCCGCGGCAGACTGGCGATTGCCGCGGCCGCAAAGAACGCGAACGCCGCCGACAGCGGCCCCAGCCAGCGCCACGGAAACTGCAAAAATGCTAATTCCGGCAAATAGCGCCACAGCGGCAGCGACGCCGGCAGCATCACGAACGCCGATGCAAACGCCAGCCCCAGCAGCATCCACCAGATTTTTCCAAACGATCGCCGTCGCGCCCAGGCCACACTGGCAGCTATTGCCGTTGCAAGAATCATTCCCACCGCGACGCTCGATATCTTCCAGTTGAATAACTGAAACTCCGCGTCGCTCGAGTGCGCGAACAAGAAGTTGTGTTCCGGCAGCAGATTCGTCGTCAGCACTCCCGAAATCTGTACCCATCCTCGTTCCCACGCCGCTGGCAGCAGGTAAAACGCCGTAAGCCCCAGGCCCGCAGCCATCGCCGTAGCGCCTGTCAGCATCGGGCGCACGCTTCTCTGGCGCGCCGTCGCAATCAGCAGCACGAACGCCAGCGAGTACGTCGCAATCACTCCTTCCGGCGCATTCGCCAGCCAGATCGCCGCAAACACCACTGCCAGATGCGGCACGTAGCGCCAATTGCAGCGGATCATCTGCAGCGCGCCCCACAGCAGCAAGGGCAGCAATGCGACGCCAAGCAGCTCCGCAAAATCGCTGCGGTAGTAAACGATCGCCAGGTTGTAGGGATTCACCGCGAAGAACACCGCGGCAGCCGTCGCTTGCGCCTCGGGCAGCCATTCCCGCGCCAGCCTCCACATGGACATGCCTGCGAGAATCAGCACCAGCCAGACGAAAGCGCCCGGGGTCGCCTTCCACGGAAGAATCAACCCAACCACTGCGCCGAGCATCCACGAGAGCGGTGGATAAAAAATGAACCGCGGCTCGCCGAATCCCCAGTTGGCCCATTCCGCCCAGCGCGGATAGAAAATTCCTTCGCGCCACTGGCCCACTACGTCCATCCAGGACGATAAATGAAACTGAATATCGTGCCCCGAGGCATTTCCAGCGAAGAAAAATGGCGCGACCGCCGCCGTGGCAACCACCGCTACCAGCAGCAGAGGAATTTTGCAGGAAGCTTTTGCGTCCGTGCCGCTCGACGCCGGGGCCGAATCAGCGTGGTCCATCAGCGCAGAACATCCGCGGCGGCATTCATCGGAGGCTCATTCATCTGAAGCTGAGAATACAGAACGGCTCCTAAATGCGCCACTGCACACGTCTACTCACGTGCGCCACTGCACGCGCCTCCAATGCACAAATTCCTGCGCATTCGCTTGCCCCGCCGTTCATATTGCCGTTACATTGCTTGAGCGACTCTCAGAGTCCGTGGCCTGGTCGTGCACGCCAAATTTTCACCAAGGTCCTGAATGACCAACGAAGAGCAGCGCCTGCAAGCCAGCGTCGAGCGCGAAGTCCACTGGAAGCGCTGGGGCCCGTATCTTTCCGAGCGCCAGTGGGGCACGGTTCGCGAGGACTACAGCGCCGATGGCGACGTCTGGGGCTATTTCCCGCACGATCACGCGCGCTCGCGCGCCTATCGCTGGGGTGAGGACGGCATCGCCGGAATCTGCGACCGCCACCAGCACATCTGCTTCGCCATCGCGCTCTGGAACGAAAAGGATCCCATTCTGAAGGAACGCCTCTTCGGTCTCACCAATCCCGAAGGAAATCACGGCGAGGATGTGAAGGAGTATTACTACTACCTCGACGCCACGCCCACCAGCTCCTACCTGAAATATCTCTACAAATATCCGCAGGCGGCGTTTCCCTACGCGCAGCTCGTCGACGAAAATAAGAAGCGCACGCGCCTCGACCCCGAATACGAACTGATCGACACCGGGGTCTTTCGCGAGAACCGCTATTTCGACGTTTTCGTCGAATACGCCAAAGATACCGCCGAGGACATCGTTATTCGCATCACCGCTTGGAACCGCGGGCCCGAACCCGCGCGTCTGCACATTTTGCCAACCCTCTGGTTCCGCAACCGCTGGGACTGGGGCGATCCCTACGATATGCCCAAAGCCGCTCGCATTGACGGTCCGGCCGGCACGTCGCTCATCGAGGCACACGATTATCACTACGGCAAGCGCTGGCTGCTCTTCGAAGGCTCGCCCGAACTGCTCTTCACCGAAAATGAGACCAACACCGAGCGGCTCTACAATTCGCCGAATCGCACGCCGTATGTGAAGGACGCGTTTCACCGCTATGTTGTGAACGGCGACAGAGCCGCCGTGAATCCCGAATCAGCAAGGCACGAAGGCCGCCGCGCACTACGACGCCGAAATCGCGCCGGGGCAGAGCTTGGACGCTGCGCTGCCGGCTCACTGGATCAAAATCCGGGGCCAAGCGTCGCGCCGGCCAAATCCGCCACAACTTTCTTCGGCCTCGGCTTCGACAGATGTCTTCACGTCTGCGCCAGAAAGAAGCCGACGAATTTTACGCCCAGCGCAGCGGCGCCGGACTCACCGAGGACGCGCGCCTGGTGCAGCGGCAGGCCTTCGCCGGGCTGCTCTGGGGCAAGCAAAGCTATCACTACGACGTGGAGCGCTGGCTCGACGGCGATTCGACGCAGCCGGCGCCCGACCCGGCGCGCCGCATTGGGCGAAATCACGACTGGATGCACCTTTACAACTCGGACGTGATCTCCATGCCGGACAAATGGGAGTATCCCTGGTACGCCGCCTGGGATCTGGCTTTTCATTGCGTGGCCATGGCCCTGATCGATCCCGATTTCGCCAAGGATCAGCTCGTTCTCTTTTTGCGCGAGTGGTACATGCATCCGAACGGCGAACTGCCCGCCTACGAGTGGAATTTTTCCGACGTGAATCCGCCCGTGCACGCCTGGGCTGCCTGGCGCGTCTACAAAATTGCCGCGCGCATCCAGGGCAAGCCGGACCGCAAATTCCTGGAGCGCGTGTTTCACAAGCTGCTGCTCAATTTCACCTGGTGGGTGAACCGCAAAGACCTGGAAGGGAAGAACGTCTTTCAGGGCGGATTTCTCGGCCTCGACAACATCGGCGTGTTCGACCGCTCCACGCCCCTGGGCCCCGGCAATTTCATCGAGCAGTCCGACGGCACCAGCTGGATGGCCATGTATTGCCTGGACATGCTGTCCATGGCCATCGAACTGGCGCGCGACGACATCGCCTACGAAGACGTGGCCAGCAAATTCTTCGAGCATTTCGTCTACATTTCGAAGGCCATGAACGACATGGGCGGCGAGGGAATCGGCCTGTGGGACGAGCAGGACGGCTTTTACTACGACGTGCTGCATACACCGGACGCGCATGCACATCCCCATGCAGGTGCGCTCGATGGTCGGGCTGATTCCGCTATTTGCCGTCGAGAGCTTTCGAGCCGGAGGAATACGGCAAGCTCACCGGCTTCTGCACGCGCATGCAATGGTTTCTCGATCATCATCCCGGACGTGCGCGACCACGTCGACATGAGCCGCAAGTCCGACGCACGGGCCGCGCCTGCTGCTGACCATCGCCAATCGCAAGAAACTCGAGCGCATCTACCGCTACGTGTTCGACGAAAACGAATTTCTCTCGCCGCACGGCATCCGCGCGCTTTCGAAATTCCACGCCGCGCATCCATTCATGCTGCACGTCGACGGCCAGTCGACATTCGGTGGATTACGAGCCGGGCGAATCCACCAGCGAATCTTTTCGGCGGCAATTCCAACTGGCGCGGACCGGTATGGTTTCCCATTGAATTTTCTGCTGATCGAGTCGCTGCAGCGCATTCATTACTATTACGGCGACGAATTCAAGGTGGAGTGTCCGGCGGGTTCGGGGAAGCAGATGACGCTGTGGGAGGCCGCGGGCGAACTTTCGCATCGCCTCAGCCATATTTTTCTGCGACGCGACGGCAAGCGCGCCGTCTATGGCGACAGCGCCACTTTTCAGGACGATCCGCACTGGCGCGATTTGATTCTTTTCTACGAATATTTCCACGGAGAAACCGGCGCGGGTCTGGGCGCCAGCCACCAGACCGGCTGGACGGCGCTGGTCGCCAAGCTCATCGAGCAGAGCGGCGAATAAATGCAATAGGCACGCGGCTGTACTCACAACTGGAAATCCGCTAGCCTGAATCAGCGCACACAAACAACCTATGAGACGCCAGCACACCGTCGAAAATAAAGAGCCCCGGCCTGCCGAGCTCACGCGCGAAGAAGTTGTCGCGCATTTAGGGGCACAATCTCGCCCGCAAAGCATTCGCGAGATCGCCCATGCCATGGATTTAAAACATCGCGGGCGCCGGTACCTGCCGCGCATCATCCAGCAGCTCAAAAGAGCAGGTGAAATCGAGGAAATTCACGGCGGTCGTTACCGCCTAACCGGATCGAAAACCACGAAAACCGTGCGCCCCGCATTGCCAGTCGAGAAATACGCGGAGTCGGGCCAGCCTACGAAAGCCGCGCCAGCGCAGGCTGATGGGCCCGGGGCCGCGGCTGCTGAAAAGCCTCGGCGCGCACGCGATCCCAATCTGATTTCCGGCCGCATCGTAGCGCATCGCGACGGCTATGGTTTCGTGGTGCCCGACGAGCCCATTCCGGGCGTCGACGGCGACCTCTTCATCGGCCAGGACAATATCGGCGACGCCATGCACGGCGACCGCGTGTTTGCTAGAATCCTGCGCCGCCGGGCGGACGGCCGTGCCGAAGGGCGAATCGTGCAGATTGCCGAGCGGCAGCATCCGACAATCGTTGGATTGTTTCGCTACGGCCCGCACGGCAACGTGGTGCTGCCCTACGACATTCGTCTGCACCAAGAAATCACTATTCCACCGGGCGAAGAGCTCACGCCCGCACTGCGCGAGAACCTTCGCACTGCTTCTGGTGGCGATCCCTCGGCAATTCGAAGGATGCGGTTGGCCGAGCTCGACGGCGCCGTGGTGAACGTGCAGATCACGCGCTATCCCAAGGGAGGCCTCGCGCCCACCGGGAAAGTGATCGAAATTCTCGGGCGGCCCGGGGACATCGGCGTCGACGTCGAGATCATCATCCGCAAGCACCAGATTCCGCATTCGTTCCCCGATGAAGTGGTGGCCGAGGCGCACGCTACGCCCCAACGGGTCTCGGAAGCCGACCTTGCCGGGCGCGAGGATTTTCGTTCGTTGCCTATTGTTACCATCGACGGCGAAACCGCGCGCGATTTCGACGACGCCGTGCACGTGGCCATGCTGTCCAACGGCAATTACGAGTTGCAGGTGCATATCGCGGACGTGGCGCATTATGTCCGTCGCGCTTCGCCGCTCGACCAGGAAGCGCGCTTGCGTGGAACTTCCGTGTACTTTCCGAATCGCGCCGTTCCCATGCTGCCCGAAGAACTTTCCAACGGCATCTGCTCGCTCAACCCGCAGGTGGAGCGGTTGGTGATGAGCGTGATCATGGAAATGGACGCGACCGGAAAAATGGTGCGGTCGCGCTTCACGCCTGGGGTGATCCGCTCGGCCGAGCGCATGACCTATACCAATGTTTACAAGGTGCTCGAAGGCGATGCGGAAATGACCGAGCGCTACGCGCAGCTGGTTCCGGCGTTTACGCGCATGAAGGAACTGGCACTGCTTCTGAATCGCCGGCGCTACGAACGAGGATCGATCGACTTCGACCTGCCCGAACCGATCATCGAATTCGACGAGCAGGGCCGCATGATCAGCGTGGTGCGCAGCGTGCGCAACATCGCGCACCGCATCATCGAAGAATTTATGCTGGCCGCGAACGAAGCGGTGGCGGAGTATCTCGAAAAGCGCGGCATCGGCTCGCTGCATCGCGTGCACGAGAAGCCCGATCCGAAAAAGGTGCTCGAATTCGAGGAAATGGCTGAAGCCTTCGGCTATTCACTGGGCGTCGAGGATCTTTCGGAGCGCCGCATCACGGTGCGCCACGGTGGACAGCGGCAGGCCGCGCGCGCCGGAGGAAAACGCCAGGGGCGCGACCAGGGCCGCATGCGGCAGATGACGCTGACGCGTGCCGGGCTCGGATGAAGTAAGCATCACGCCACGGAATTACCAACGGCTCACGGAAAAGATTGCAGGCAAGCCCGAAGAGCGCATCCTTTCTTTCCTGATGCTGCGATCGCTGAAGCAGGCGCGCTATGCTGCCGATCCGCTGGGGCACTTCGCGCTGGCGGTGCAGGAGTACACGCACTTCACTTCACCTATCCGGCGCTATCCCGACTTGATCGTGCATCGCGTGCTGAAATGGGCGCTGGAAAATCCCGATGCCAAAGGCCCGCGCGAACCGCTGGTTTCCGCGCACACGCATGGCCGCAAGGAATCAAAGGAGCTGTCGGTTCCGACCATCGGTCCCTATCGCCGCGTGGAACTCGCCGGGATTGCCTCTGAAAGCTCGGAGGCTGAGCGCCGCGCAGATGGCGCCGAACGCGAATTGATGGAATGGAAAACGGCGCAATTCATGGAGAGCCGTCTTGGTGAAGAGTACGAGGCGCTGATTATCTCTGTGCAGAAGTTCGGATTCTTCGTGGAGCTGGTGGATGTGTTCGTGGAAGGGCTGGTGAGCATCGACCGGCTGGAGCAGATGAGCGGACAACGCTGCATGTATCGGGAGCGCGACCATGCAATTGTTTGCGAGCCGTACCGCCATTCTCGCGGAGCTTTGCCGTCGTTGATTTTCAGGCTTGGCGACCGCGTGCGCGTGCGTGCCGAGCGCATCGATCCGTTCCGGCATCGGGTTGAGTTTGCGCCGGTGATGCTGGAGGTGCCGGTTAGCGCGGTGAAGATCCGTGAGCGCGGTTAACCCAGATTACGAAAAATCAATTGTGGGATTCGGCGAGCATCTTGCGGATTTCGCCGGCTTGGCTGTAATTCGGATTGATGGCCAGCGTTTGCTCGAGCTGCTTTTTCGCGTCCGGATAATCGGCCTGCTTCTCGAAGGCCATGCCGAGGTGGTAGTGGTACGTGGCGTTTTTCGGGTCGGCCTTGATGGCTTCCTTGAACAGATCGGCGGCCGCGGCATAGACGCCAGTGTTGTAGTAAGCGTAGCCCAGCGTGTCGGCGGAGTTCGGTAGATTCGGCAGACCCTTGCGCGCGGTCTGCGCCAGGCTGAAGGCCACGTTGGGGTTTTCGTTGTGCGTGAGCATCAGGTAGGCCAGATTGTTCGCGGCGACGGGATAATCGGGCTGGATCTGCAACGCCTTCTTGTACTGGTCCTCGGCCTGCTGCCATTGATTCTGCGTCTCGTAGAGTCCGCCGAGGGCAACGTAGAGGCGCACATCCTTTGGATTCGCCTGCAGCGCCTTTTCATAATTCTCCATCGCCTGGGGGACGGATCCCTTTGAGACCTGCACGTTGGCCAGCAGCATGAATGCGTTCACATTGTTCTTGTCGAGCTCGATGGCTTTTTCCAACGCCGCTTCGCTCTTGGCCGAATCCTGATTGCGAAGTTCGAGCTGCCCGAGCATCGTGTAAAGGCCACTGTTGTTGGGTTCGCGGGCGATCTGCGCCTGCACGCGCGACAAAGCCTTGGCGATATCTTTGCGCTGAAGATCCGCGCCTACGAGTCCAGCCAGCGCGGTGTTGTCGTTGGGATTGGCAGCAAGCGCCTGCTCGTAGAGTTTTTGCGCTTCGTCCGGCTTGTTCTGGTGGGTGCGCAACTCAGCTAGCAGCAAATATCCTGCGGAGTTGTTCGGCGCTACTTCGATGGCCTTCTTGATGTCCTTTTCGGCGCCCGCAGCGTCTCCCTTGGAGAAAAGAGCGCGGGCATGAAACAGGTATCCGTCCGGGGCATTGGGCTCAATGCGGATGAGCGCTTCGCTGGCGTCGGTGAGAAGGTCGTTGTTGTTCTGACGCTCGGCCAGGGCGGCGAGAGCGCGTTGCGGTTCCACGGTATTGGGGCGCAAACGGCCGGCGGCGCGCCATTCAGCTTCCGCTTGTCCCCAGTTGGCGAGCCCGGCATAGGCGACGCCAAGCTGGTAATGCGCCATGGCTGAATCGGGCGCGTCTTTCACAACGCCGGCCAAAAGATTCACGGCATCCTGCGACTTACTTTCCTTGTTGAGAATCTGGCCGCGCAGCACGAGCGCGTCGGTATCCTTCGGCGCGGACTTCAAAACGGAGTCGGTGACTTTGCCGGCATCGTCGAGTTTGTTCTGCAGGATGAGCACCTGCGCGTAGGCTTTGGCGACGGCCGGGTCCTTCGGGTGCTCGCCGTAGAGGGATGAAAATTCGGCGGAGGCTTCGTCGGTCTGGCCTCGGCTCAGGTAGAAATCGCCGAGCATGCGATAGGCGGCGGGATTGTCCTTCATGTCCGCCTTGGCCTTTTGCAAAACCTGCTCTGCTCGCTCCGGCTTGTTCTGGCTGATATAGAAACTGGCCAGCGTGCCGGCGTAGCTGGGATCCAGCGGCGCGAGAGCCATGGCGGTTTTAAATTGTTGTTCCGCGTCCAGCGGGCGGTTCTGCGCAACATAGAAACGGCCAAGCGCAACAACCGGTCCGGCAGATTTTGGGTTCAGCGAAATCGCCTTTTGAAAATTCTGCTCGGCGGCGGCAACGTCTTTATCGCGCTCCTGTAGCATGGCCAGAGCCATATAGGAATCGCTGCGCTGCGGATCCATGTCGACCGCTTTTTTCGCTTCAGCGACGGCTCTGGGCAAATCGTCCGCCGCATAGGTGCTGGAGAGAATCACCTGCGCTTCGGCGTTTTGCGGATCGATCTTCAATACGGCCTCGGCGTGGTCGCGGGCGTCAGTGGGCTTGCCGCCTGCAACCAGAAGGGCGGCCAGGTCGAGTTGCGCCTTCTTGTTATCGGGAGCGAGGTCGACGGTGCGCTGCAACTCGACGTAGGCGGAATTGAATTGCGATTCCTTGAGGAATGTCTGCGCGAGCTGGAAATGGGCATCGGTGTAACGAGGGTCGATCTGAACGGCGTTGGCGTATTCGATGGCCGCTTCGCGATACTGGCCGGCTTTGAAGTAGGCATTGCCTCTGTCGAAAGCCTTGGCTTTGCGGACCTGCGGATTACGGCTGCATCCCGCGAGCGCCGTGAGCGAAATTACCAGGCAGATGCCTGTGTAGACCATTTTTTGCAGATTTCGATGCGAATTCGCAAAAGCCATTCCGCGCCCCATCGTTCGATTCTCGAGATTTGTTGTTTGAATTGTGGCCGATTCCACGCTGAGCCGATTCTTCCGGACCAATGTCCCGTCTATCTTAAATCGGAAGGAGCCCCGCCCCTTTATTAGACGGTCCTCGGTGCATGGGATGAGTAAACAGGGCGAAAGGTGGCCGGAATGCGACTACAGGATAAGGTGTACCGACAAGAAGGGAACAAAAGGTAAGGCGTTTGCCCTTTCTTGGAAGGCAAAGGGGACATTTTATGGCTGTGGTTGGGAGCTTCTATTCGGTAGAGTTTCTGTTAAGTGCTTATAATACAATAGGGTAGCTTATTTCTGCTCCTAAACGCGATCGGCGGATCGCTGGCAAGAGCCTTGCACAAGAGACAACCGAAAAGCAAAGACATGGGCGACGTGTATCGATTCGAGCTGGGGGAGAGAGGCGGGGCAATGGGCCCGAAAACCGACCCGGACATGACGCAACTGGCTGGCAATGACTCGGTTGCGAGCATCAATCCGGCGTTGCTGACGATCGAAGGGATCATCCGGGAGATCGCACCGACGAAGATCCCGGTGCTGCTGGTAGGGGAGAGCGGGACGGGGAAGGAAGTACTGGCGAACCGCATCCATGGGCTATCGTCGCAAGCACACCAGCCGCTGGCCAAGATTTCGTGCGCGGCGGTGAGTGCCGAGACGTTGGCGTCGGCGTTGGGGCTGCGCAACGGGCGGTTTGGCGACGAGTGGCACGCGCCGGGCACAGTAATACTGGATGAGGTGAGCGATCTGGACCCAGCCGCGCAGAAGCTGCTTTTATATGCGCTGCCGGATGGCGATCTGCGGCCTCGGCCAGGAATTTTGGATTCGCGGGTCATCTCCACAACCAGCCGAAAACTGGACGAAGAGATGCGAACCGGAAGCTTTCGCAGCGAGCTATACTACCGTATCAACGGCGTTTGCCTGCGCCTGCCGCCGCTGCGGGAACGTAAAGAGGACATCCCTGTGTTGAGCGAGTTCTTCCTGAGCAAACACGCCACGCAATTGCAACGGCCGCGAGTGGGGCTGAGTGGACAAACGCTGCGCAAGTTCATGGAGCACAACTGGCCGGGAAACATCCGCGAACTGGAAAACGTGGTGAAGAACATTGTGGTGCTGGGCGACGAGCAATTGGCGGTGTCCAGCCTGGTGAGCATTTCGGTCAGCGCACCGAGGCCGGTGGCGGTGCCGGAATCGCGCGTGCGCTCGCTGAAAGTGGCGGCGCGAGCGGCGTCACGCGAAGCAGAGCGAGAACTTATTCTAAAAGCGCTGGAAAGAACGCGATGGAACCGAAAACGGGCCGCACAGGAACTGCAGATCAGCTACAAATCGCTGCTATACAAGTTGAAACAGATTGGGATGACCGATTCCGAAGCGATCTAAAAGTGCGAGGCAGGGAAAAATGACGATAGAACGCTTTTTCGCCCGGACTGCCGTGTTGGTAGCGGTCTTTGCGACGACGATTGGGGCCCAGCAGAAGGAAAAGCCCATCCCTGCGACTCCGCAGAGTTCCCCTTCGGCGCCAGCCAGCGGGGCGGCGAGCACAGGAAAATCAGTGACGGCCGATCCTAATTATGTGATCGGCGCGCAGGACGTGCTGGACATCAACGTGTGGAAGGAAGATCAGCTGACCAAGACGGTTCCGGTTCGGCCGGACGGAAAAATCTCGCTTCCGTTGCTGAACGACGTGCAAGCGGCCGGGCTGACGCCCACGCAACTGTCCAATCAGATCACCGAAAGCCTGAAAAAATTCGTGACCGATCCGCAGGTGACGGTGATCGTGCGGGAAATCAACAGCCAGCGCGTGTATTTGATCGGTGAAGTGACGCGGGCGGGAGCTTATCCTCTGTTGCCGGGAATGACGGTGTTGCAAGCGCTTTCGAGCGCGGGCGGGTTCACGCAATTCGCGAACATCAAGAAAATTTACGTGCTGCGCAACGAAAACGGAAAGCAGGAGAAGTTTCCGTTCGACTACAAGAAAGCTCTCAGCTCGGAATCAAATGAAAACATCACGCTGAAGGCTGGCGACACCATCGTTGTACCGTAGAGGAAAAATGTCGGATTCTTTCCACAAAATTTCGGCTGGATTGTTGTTTGTGTCGTTGTGTGTGCCGGCGCTGCGAGCGCAGCAGGGCTCGGGACAATCGTCGTCCAATCCGAACAACTCGCAAGGAAGTGATCAGTCCACCGCGCCGATACCGGCGTATCACTCACCCCTGGCGGGCGCGGCCGATCAGGGTAATGACAACGCTGTACCGGTTAATGTCATGCCAGACGACCGGGCGCCGGCGGGAGCGCAGGACCTTTCGCTGGGCTCGCCGGAAACAGAGCGGAGCTACTGGCAACCGCACGTCAGCTTGATCGAGACGGGCGATTCCGACCCGGTATTCGCGCCCGGTAGTCATTGGACTTCGTATACCTCGCTGGTCGGCGGCATCGACCTTCATAAAGTTTCAGGGCATTCGGATTTGACCTTGAGCTACCTGGGAGGCGGAACATTTTCGAACGACGGGAGCCTGGGCAACACGGTGACGCAGGAGTTGATCTTTTCCGAGAAGCTGACCGAGGGACGATTCAAAATTTCCTTTCTCGACAGTATGGATTACTTGCCGGAAGTGGGCTTTGGTTACGGGGGCTTCGGCGGGCTTGGCATCGGAGGCTTCGGGCTGGCATCGTCCGGGGCTTTAGGGTTGCAGCCAGGACTGAGTGCTGAGTCAACCATTCTCGCCACGACCGGACAGCAGATCGACAACTCATTCATTACGGAAGTGGACGTGAACTTGACGCCTCGTTCGTCAATCACGATGATGGGCGGATATTCGCTGCTGCATTATTTAGACGACGATTTGCTGGACTTTAACAACTATTTCGCGCAAGTAGGCTACAACCACCAGTTGACCCGGTCCGATACGATAGCAGTGCTCTATCGATACAGCGACTTCTCTTTTACGGGATCACAGCAGAAAATTCAGGACAACGTGGTGCAGTTGACCTACGCGAAGCGGTTGACGGGGCGCCTGGCATTTCAGGCGGGAGCCGGTCCGGACTACTCGACATTTCAGACGCCAGTTTTAACCGGCAGCGCAGGGACGACCTCGGACTCGGAGCTGACCTGGTCGGCTTCGGCGTCGCTGACCTACCAAGTGAAGCGGGGTAGCTTGGGGGCATCATATAGCCATGGCGTTGTAGGAGGATCGGGTCTTTTGTCCGGTGCCATTGCCGATACGGTGACGGGAAGGCTGACGCGGCAGCTCACGAGAACCACGAATTTCGGATTAAACGGTGGATATGCGCGGAACACGGCGCTAGCGATACCAGGCGTCGCAGTTTACAACCAGAATTACAACTACGCGTTTGCGGGAGCGAACCTGAGCCGGCCGTGGGGGCGAACGCTGAATCTGTTCCTGTCCTATCAAATGCAATACCAGACCTCCAGTGCGGGCGTTTGCAGCGGGCCGAGCTGCAGCACCAGTTTTACCCGCCATATCATTTCCGGGGGCGTAACCTGGCAATCGCGTCCCATGCTGTTCTAGCGGATTTCGGAGAAAAAGAGGCGAGACATGACGCAGCGTGAATTTACCCCTTCCGATTATCTGGCGATGCTCCGGCGGCATTGGGTTTTGATTCTGGTTCTGGCGGTGAGTCGGGTCCGGCGCTCGGGTACGGAGTCTCGCGATTTCTTCCGAAGCCGGTACAAGTCGACGACGCTGGTGCTGGTGGAACAACCCTCGGTGCCGATCGAGATTTCGTCAAGCCGGTGGATACGACCGACATCAACGAGCGCCTGGCCAGCATGCAGCAGCAAATCCTGAGCCGGACGCGGCTGGAACCGATCATCCGGCAATACGGCCTGTTCCAGTCGGACGTCAAGCAGCATGTCCATGGATGATTTGGTGGCAAGGCTGCAGAAAGCCATCGAAGTGACCCCGGTGCTGCCGATGGCGGACACGCGACGCCGCCAACCTGCCGGGATTTTTCGTGAACGTGACCCTGGACGATCCTCGCACTGCGCAAGAGGTGTGCACGTCGATTACCTCGATGTTCATCGAGGAAAATCTGAAGAGCCGGCAGGCGCAGTCGGAAGATACGACGCAATTTCTGGCGCAGCAATTGCACGGATGCGAAGGCGAAGCTGGACGAGCAAGACGCCAAGCTGGCGGCGTTCAAGAGCCACTACATGGGCTCGCTGCCGGATGAAGCGCACACCAATCTGAACCTTTTGACCGGATTGACTTCGCAACTGGATGCCGCCAGCGCAAGCCATTGCACGGGCGCAGCAGGACAAGACCTTCACGCAGTCGCATGCTGACGCAGCAGGTGGCGGCCTGGCAGGCCACGAAGACAGGACAGAACCCGGACACGCTGCAACAGCAACTGACGGCTCTGCAGACGCAGCTCACCAGCCTGCAGGCGCGCTACACAGACGATTATCCGGACGTGATCAAGGCGAAGGCCGATATCGCGGCGCTGCAAAAGAAAATCGCCGGAATGCGCGCAAGCGACCGAGACCGATCGTGCGAAGACACAGAAAGCCGAAGGTCGAGCCGGCGCAGATCACGCAGTTGCGAGCGCAGTCATCCACAATTACGACCAGATGATCGCCGAGAAAGACCAAGGAGCAGGAACAAATCAAGCAGCAGATCAAGACTTATCAAGGACGCGTGCAGTCGAGCCCGGGAGTGGAGCAGCAATACAAGGAACTGACGCGCGGCTATCAGACGGCCGCTGGAGTCCTACAACGACCTGCAGAAGAAGCGCGACGATTCGGCGATGGCCACCGATCTGGAGCGCAAACAGCAAGGGCGAGCAATTCCGCGTTCTCGACCCGGCGAACCTGCCGGACAGGCCATCTTTCCCGAACCGGCCGCTTTTTGCCCTCGGCGGATTTGGGGCAGGACTGGGACTGGGAGTCGGCGCTGGCGTTGTTTATGGAGATGCAGAACACGTCGATGCGGACGCGAACGCGATGTGGAGTTCGCGCTGCGGCTGCCAGTGCTGGCCATGGTTCCGGCCATCGAGCCGCTTTCGAGCAAAAAGCGAAGCAAGCGAGACTGCCGCTATGCCGCCGGTAGATCCGACGCGTGAGTCAAGGAGCGAGGGCCTAAGCAAAACATGTACCAAAAATTCTTTGGGCTTCGCGAAAGCCCCTTCAACGTCAACCCCGACCCCGCTATCTGTTTCTGACGCAAGCAGATCCAGGAATCGCTGGCTGGGCTTGACCTACGGCATTCAGAACCGCAAGGGATTCATCCTGCTGACGGGCGAAGTGGGCACCGGCAAGACGACGCTGCTGAACCGCCTGCTCGACTGGCTGCACGGACAGCGCGTGGCCACCGCCTATATTTTCAATTCGCAAGCTGGACGTGAACCAGCTTTTCGATTTCATCATGGCGGAATTCGAGATTCCCTGCGAATCGCGGGAGAAGAGCCAGGTTCTGCTGCGGCTGAACCAATGGCTGCTGGACCGCTATCGCGCCGGCGAAACGGCGGTGCTGATCGTGGACGAGGCGCAGAACCTTCTCCGACGAGGTGCTCGAGGAAATCCGGCTGCTGACGAACCTGGAAACCTCCACGGAAAAGCTGCTGCAGATCGTGCTGACCGGCCAGCCGGAGCTGGAAGAGAAGCTGAAGCTGCCGCAATTGCGGCAGCTGCGGCAGCGCATCACGCTGCGCTGCCGGACGGCGCCGCTGACGCTGGAAGAAACCTTCGGCTACATCGCCGAGCGGCTGCGGATCGCGGGAGCCAACGGCGAGCCGATCTTTTCGAAGGAAGCGATTCAAACCGTGCACATGTATTCGCGCGGAATTCCGCGCGTGGTGAATCTGCTGTGCGAGCATTCGCTGATCAACGCCTATGTGGACAGCCTGCGGCCGGTGCCGTCGCACACTGGTGGAAGAAGTGGCGCGCGAATTTCAGCTGGATGAAATCGCGCCGGTCGCTCCGGTGGGGTTCACGCGGGCCGCAGCAGGCCGCGCAATACGCAGGCGCTGCTGGAAAATCTGGATGAATTGCTGGGCCGGTTGCGCCAGGTGAACGTGGTGCCGTCGCGCGAAAGGAAATCATGAGCCGCATTCACGAAGCACTGAAAAAGGCCGAGCAGGAGCGTGCGCAACATCCACGGTCGCTGGACCGCTCCGGTTGCGGTGTCGACCGAAAGCCGCCGATGCCCGGCGGCCCCGGCATGGGCCAGCCACGACGACAGCAACTCATGGAGGCGCCTGTCAGCGGCGAGCAGCCATCACTGGCCACCGTCCGGCGATTACTTGAGATTCGACGATCTGCGGGCGCGGTGCGCGCATCCGGTGTGGCATCCTGACCCCAACGTGAATGTTTTCGGAAACGAGCGCTTGAGCCCGCATGGCGCCGAGCAGTTCCGCACGCTGCGTTCGCGGCTCTACCAGCTGCGAACCACGCAGAACCTGCGCACGCTGCTGATCACCAGCTCGGTGCCCGGCGAGGGCAAGACATTCGTGACCACGAACCTGGCGCAGGCTATCGTGCGGCAGCCGGACCGGCGCGCGCTGATCATCGACGGCGACTTGCGGTGCGCGCGTCTGCACGTGCCGCTGGGCGCGCCGAATTCGCCGGGACTGAGCGATTATCTGCGCGGCGAGGCGGACGAATTGGCCGTCATCCAGCACGGCGCAGGAAGGGAATCTGTGCTTTATTGCGGGCGGAGCGAAGGTGACCGATCCCAGCGAATTGCTCTCGAACGGGCGGCTGAAGAAGCTGCTGGATCGCGTGACGCCCGTTTTCGATTGGGTGATTATCGATTCGCCACCCTGCCTGCCGGTGGCCGACGCGACCATTCTGGCCAACTACTGCGACGGGATTCTCCTGGTGGTGCGCGCGGGATCGACGGCGAGCCGAAGTTGCCCAACGGGCGCTGCCAGGAACTGCAGGGCAAGAACGTGATTGGCGTGGTGCTGAACGCGGTGGAACAGTCGCATATGTATGGCTCCTATTATTACCAGGGTTACGGATACGGCGAGGTTTACGGGCAGAGCGAAAAAGAGAAGGCGAAGAAGAACTAGATATATCGAAGCCTGGGACTGGGAAGCTCAGCCCGGGTTGCGGAAATCTATACGGGGCGAGGGCAAGTTTGGCCTTCGCCCTTTCGCTTTTCAGCCGCATAGTTTTGAGGCAGACTTTTGAGCGCGGCCTAAGAGCCGGAAAGTGCCAGTCGTTTCGGGATGGGAGCTTCAAAAGGGCCACGCTTGCGACGAAACCCAAGGAGAAGCCAATCCGTCGCTAGTATGATTGCGTATTGTGGTATGAGGGCGGGCCGACGTGGGCGAGGGCTAAATGAAATTGGGCTACTTGTTGAGGCGATGCATACCGCACCTTCTAGCGTGCACCATTTTGCTCTCCTGCGCGGCCAAGCCCGACCCAGTACGAATCAGCGTGCAGGTGCGGCCGGATTACAAGGGCACGTTGCACATTTCGCCGTGTTCGAGACAAGCCGACGCTCCTGCGGACGAACAAGGACGTGCTTATACGCAAGCGTGCCCGCAGCCGGGGCAAGAAGTTGATCTCATGGTGATTCAGGGCGAGCAGACGCGCCACATTCCTTCCGAGAAGTTGACGATCAGCAAGACGGGTGACGGCATTCCTGTCGAAATCAGTGCATCCATCGAATAGCAAATGGGTGGCGACTCCGGGAGCGCGCGGCGCAGATCAGCCGGATTTCTTTTTGTGTGAAAGCTTCAGCACCACTTCAATGTCGCGGCTGGAATTGAAGCTGGAGATGGTGCGGGTGGCGGAGGTCAGGTCTGCGTGCTCAGCGTGGACTTCGTAGTCGGTATTGGGATCGAGGCCGCTGAAGCGGTAGTTGCCGCTGTCGTCCGCGATATAGGTTTTCACCGCCTGAGTTTTCACGTTCACCAGATAGACCACTGCCGAGGCTACCGGATTTTCGCCGCTATCAATCACTGAGCCGTGCACCGTGCGGAGTTCCGGCTCTCCTTTTTGCGCCAGAAGAGGAAGGCTGCAAAGCAGCGCCAAAACCAGAACGGCGGCTGGCCGCAAGGTGCGGCAGGAGTGATTGCAAAGTGCGTTCACGTTCATAGCAGAGAGCCTTTCAAAATCGCTATGCGGAGACCCGTTTCAGGGGCGGCGGACACGCCGCGTATTTCCGTGTCGTCCCGTTGCCCGATTGGATGGCTGAGGCGCTGGAAACGTTATTCGGTCTCTTCCTCCTCCTCTTCCTCTTCTTCGTCCTCTTCTTCCGCGTCCTCTTCGTCTTCTTCCTCTTCTTCGTCCTCATCTTCGGAAATGAGGATCAGGTGGACCGGGTGAATCTGGGTCACCTCGAGTTCCACATCGCATTCGGGGCAGGTGAGAATTTCGCCCTCTTCGACTTCGTCCTCGTCCAAGTCGATTTCAGCATCGCATTCAGGGCAGCGGGTCACTTGAGTTGTCTCCTTCCACAAGGGCGAACGAGTCGTATTATATAACGCCCGTGTCAAACTTTTGCGCGGAGGATCGTGTAAAGGTGAACAGGAATCGCGAATATCCGGAGCGTCCGGTAGTCGGTGTCGGCGGCGTGGTGATCCTCGACGGGCGAGTGCTATTGGTGCGGCGCGGACAGGCGCCGCTGCTGGGGGAATGGTCGATTCCAGGAGGGATGCTGGAGACTGGCGAGACGATTATGGAAGGCGTAAGGCGCGAGCTATTGGAAGAAACGGGGCTGGAAGTGCGCGTGGGTGAGCTGATCGAAGTATTCGAGCGAATTTCACTCGATGGGGAGGGAAAAGCTCAGTTTCATTACGTCGTGCTGGATTATTTTTGCGAGGCGGTGCGTGGCGAGGCGCGGGCCGCCAGCGATGCGGCGGAGATTGCCTGGGTGGCGGAAACCGAGCTGGAAACGTACGCGTTGACGACAGCTGCGCGGAGAGTGATTGAGAAGGCCTTTCAGTTAGCGTGCAGCGGCTAGCTGGCGGCGGCTTCGGGCAGGCGGCCGAAGCGGCGCTCGCGCCCGCGAAAATCCTCGACGGCGGCGGTGAGGTCGGCTGCGTCGAATTCTGGCCACATGCGCGGCGTGAAGAGCAGCTCCGCGTAAGCGGATTCCCACAGCATGAAATCGCTGAGGCGATGGTCGCCGCCGGTGCGAATGAGCAAGTCGACATCGGGCGCTGGTGTGTCGGCGTGGGTGACCTGGCCGAGACGCCGCGCGAATTCGCGCTCGGAAACTTCCAGGCTCGAGAGCATCCAGCAGGCGGCGCGAAGGATGGCGTCGCGCGAAGAGTAGTCGATGGCGATGCGCAGGTTGAGCAGGCGGCCATGGTCGGTGACGCGCTCGATGAAATGAATGGCGTCGACCAGGGACCTGGGGATGCGGTCGCGGCGCCCGATCACGCGGACGCGAATGCCGTCATTGGCGCAAGCGGCGGCTTCCTTGCGGAAGAAATCCTCGAGAATATTCAGCAGCGAGGAGACTTCGCCATTGGGGCGCTCCCAGTTGTTGGAAGAGAAGGCGTAGAGAGTGAGCGTGCCGATGGCCAGGCCGGGCGCGGCGCGGACCACGCGTCGCACGGCTTCTACGCCGGCGCGATGGCCCTCCGAACGAGGCAAGCCGCGGGAAGCGGCCCAGCGGCCGTTACCGTCAAGCAAAATGGCAACGTGAAGCTTCGAATTGGGAACGACACGAAGAGGCGATTTCTGCATGGCGGTTATGGCGAAGCCCTTTCTGTAATCTGCTTCGATCACGCGAACCATCAAGCGTCGCGAGTGGCGCGAATCAACGCTTCCATGTGATCCAGATACTTTTCGAGCGCGCGGCGGCCCGAAGGCGCCAGGCGAAATTCCGTCTTGGGCAAGCGGCCGGCAAACGATTTGGTGCAGGTGATGTAGCCGACGTCCTCGAGCTTGCGGGCGTGAACGCTGAGATTGCCATCGCTGACTCGCAAGAGCTCCTTGAGCTCGTTGAAAGTGAGAGAAGTGTTCACCGCGAGAGCGCTGATGATGGCCAGCCGGGTGCGCTCGTGGATGATCCGGTCCAGATCGACGGCCGGAAGTTGTGCCGGAGCGGCGCCGGAAGCCTGCCGCTTGGGCTTATCGTCGTTCGAAGTGCGAAATGCTCCTGATTTAGCCGCCATATTTCCTCGCAATCACGGCTCCAAAAAGAATGTGCAGCCCGCCGAAGCCGGCGGCCAGAAATTCGTTGCCCCAAGTGGGCGGGCAGAAAAGCGCGGCCGCGCCGAGAACCATGAAGCAAAGTCCCATGAGGGGAACGATGCGAATAGAGAATGCGCCACCGGTGACCACGCCGGTGCCATAGAGCAGGAGCCACAGGCCGGCAATGGCTTGCGGAGTGTTGATACGGAGCAGCAGCAGGGTGAGCAGGGCTCCGGCAAAAAGGGGCGGGGCAAAACTATAAACGAAGCGGCGGCCGGGACCGGTAAAGAGCGAAGAGCCGGACTCGCGGGCTTTGGAAACCATGGTCCACCCGGCAATAGCGATGGCAATGGCCGCTTCCACGATCCAGGTGATGAGCCAGGCAACCGGCGTAGCCTGCTGAGACGCAATTACAGCCGCGCCGATAGCGGTGATGCCCATGGCGATGACGCCCCAGCCCGGGAGGGCGGTAAAGGAGCCGGCGCGCTCCATGGTTTCGCGGATGAAACGCAGGTTTTCGCGGGCGCGATCGTCGATGGCGACGGGCCGCGGGCCGGGGGTTTTCAGAAGCTCAGGAGCCACGGGGAAAAGTGTACCATCGGCTTTTTGCGCTTCAAGTACTTTATGAGATAAAGCGAGCAGCTCGTGCAAAAGGGTTAATGCACGGTTAACGGCGCTTAGCGCGAATGCAGGGGACCCGGGTCCGGAAATGGCCTAACGGCGGGGGCGTTTGGGGTACCGGCCCATCAGCGCGTTCCAGCGGATTACGATGAGATCGCCGAACATTTTCAAGCTGTCGCTGAATACGTGCACGCGAGTAGCCTCATCGTGCGCCCAACGGACAGGCACTTCGGCCGAGCGCAAACCGTGGCGTTGCGCCAGGAACAGAATTTCTGGATCAAAGCCGAATCCTTCGATGCGCTGTTGCTCGAAAACAATGCGAGAGCGCTCCCGCACGAAGGCTTTAAATCCGCACTGCGTATCGTGAAAGCGCAGACCGGTAATCAGCCGGACAAAGCCGTTGAAGATCATCCCGGCAAGTTCGCGGAAACGGGACTGGTGGATAGCGATCAAGGTGCGGTCCACGGCCCGGGAGCCGATGGCCACATCGTTGCCCGCGCTGATGGCGGCGAGAAGCTGCTGCGATTCTTCGATAGGCGAAGATAGATCGGCATCGGTGAAAAGCGCCACGTTTCCATGCGCTTCGAGCATGCCATGGCGCACGCTATAGCCTTTTCCGCGATTCCCGGGATTTTCAACCAGGCGCAGGTAAGGGATCTTTTGCATCCAGCGGCAAGCCACTGCGGCGGTAGCGTCGGTCGAACCGTCATTCACGATGATAATTTCGGTGTTGGTGCGGCGTGGCTGCGCCGTGGCGAGATATTCGCAGATGCGCGCGAGCGTGCGGTCCAGGCGCTTCTCCTCGTTGTAAGCAGGAATAACGATGGAAAGCTCTGGAGCGCTCGCTCCTGGATTCTGATCCCAAGTCACAAGGGCACTTTAGACGGATAAAGATGGAGTTTGGATTCAACAACAGAACGAAGGCGCCTACGCGCCAAATTGTGAGGGATTTAGGGCATTTTGTGAAACGAATAGTTTCAGGAATCGAGCGTGTTTGCGGGAAGGTTACCATATAGCTGCTAAAGCAATTCGTGACGCCTGACGAAGCATTCGCTATGATGGGTCGATACGGATAGGGCCCGCCCTGATTTCCCAAGGAGAGTTTCCATGAGATTTTCAATCGCAATCCTAACTGCTAGCCTTGTGTGTACGTATGTGGCCGGCCCGGCACGGGCACAAATCGCGCCGGGGGCGCAGCAGAAGACTCCCGCGCCCGCGCAGCATCAGCCGAGTACAGCCGCACCGGCAGCTCCGCCAGCGGCTTCCGAGGAGAAACCACCGGCCCTTGAGAAGCCCGATCCGGCGAAAGAAGCGGCCATCCGGCATTTGATGGAGATCACGCAGACGTCAAAGTTGGGCGACAACATCACCAACGCGATCACCCAGCAGGTGCGCTCGGTGATGAGCCGCAATATCCAGCAGCCGGAAGAGCTGCAGAAGTTCATGGACGATTTCGCCAAGAGGTTCGCTGAGACAGCGCCACCAAGCGCTGTGACCGATGCGGAGATTCCCATTTATTCGCACTATTTCTCGATGGAAGATATTCAGGGGCTCATCAAGTTTTACGAATCTCCGCTGGGCCAGCGCGTGGTGAAGACGCTGCCGGAAGTGGTGCAGAACACGCAACAGACCGGCGTGCAGATGGACCAGAAAGCCGCGCTGGAAGTGCTGCGCAGCATGTCCACCGAATATCCCCAACTGAAGCAGATGTTGCCGCCCGAACCGGGTGCGGCGCCCACGCCGGGAGCCCCTCCAGGAGCGGGCGCGCCAGGAGGTGGTATGCCTCCGCAATCTGCTCCAGGAGCACCTGTGCCGCCTGCGCCAGGGACACCGCCCAGGTAAATTGCGCGGCACGCCAAAAAATAAGCTGGAGCGCGCTGATCCAGTTACAATCCAGAGCCGATGACGGCGATGGATTGGTCAATGAACTGGTCACCCATCTGGATCTCGCTGGCAACCAGCCTGACCGCGACGGCAATCACGCTGGTTGCCGGGCTGAGTGCGGCGGTGTGGCGCGAACGGCGCACTGGCCCAGCCATGCCGCTGGTGGACGGTATTTTCCTCCTGCCGCTGGTGTTGCCGCCTACGGTCGTTGGATTCTTTCTGCTGCTGTTGCTGGGGCGCAACGGCCCTATCGGCAAGCTTCTGCTGCACTTTGGCGCCACGATTGTGTTTTCCTGGCCGGCTACCGTGATCGCCGCGGCGGTGGTGGCTTTTCCTCTGATGTATCTCACGTCGCGCGCCGCGCTCGAACAGGTTGATCCGCAATTTTTGCAAGCGGCGCGAACCCTGGGCGCCTCGGAGTGGCGCGTGTTCCGCGAAGTCGCGCTGCCGCTAGCGTGGCCCGGCGTGCTGGCCGGCACGATCCTTTCTTTCGCGCGCGCTCTCGGCGAATTCGGCGCCACGCTGATGGTGGCTGGAAATATTCCTGGACGAACTGCAACGATTCCCATCGCCATCTACTTCGCTGTGGAAGCGGATGACATCCAGAGCGCGCTCGGCTGGTGCGCCATTGACGTGGTGATTTCGCTGGCACTGCTGGCAGGTCTCTACTATTGGACGAGCATCCAAGGCCCGGGCCGCGCACGGTGGGCGCGGCGCTAGCGGTGCCTCTCGAAGTACAAATCGCGAAAAAGCTGGGGGATTTTGCCTTGGACGTAAGCTTTGCGGCCGGCAACGCGCCGTTGAGCATTCTAGGCGCGTCCGGCGCCGGCAAGAGCATGTTGCTGCGCTGCGTGGCGGGTCTGGAGCAGCCAGACCGCGGACGCGTCGCGCTGAACGAACGAATCCTGTTTGACAGCGAGCGCAAAGTGAATCTTCCCGCGCGCGAACGCCGCATCGGAATGCTGTTTCAACACTACGATCTTTTTCCACATCGCACGGTGAAGGAAAACATCGCGTTCGGTCTGCGGGATTTGCCGGAGCAGGAACGCGAACGGCGAGTTGCGGCGCTTGTCGAGCGCACGCACATCGGTGGGTTGGAAAATCGCTACCCGCGGCAATTGTCAGGAGGCGAGCAGCAACGCGCAGCGCTAGCGCGAGCCCTGGCGATTGAGCCCGAAGCGCTGCTGCTGGACGAACCGCTTTCCGCGCTGGACACGCATCTACGAAGCCAGATGGAGGCGGAGCTACAGAGCACATTCGATCAATTTGCGCGGCCGTCTCTGCTGGTGACGCACAACATCGAAGAAGCCTACCGACTGGGCGAGCAGTTGCTGGTGCTGGCCAAGGGCAAGGTTGCTGCATTCGGCGCGAAGGATGAAATTTTCAGCCGTCCGCCCAGCCTGGAAGTGGCGCAGCTCACCGGCTGCAAGAATTTCTCGCGTGCGCGAGCGATTGATGCGCAAACGATCGAGGCAATCGACTGGGGTTGCCGGGTTCGCGTGGCGCAACAGGTAGCGGCAGATGCGGCTCAGATTGGAATCCGCGCGCATCATATTCGTTTTGCCGAGGCGAACGCTGCCGCAAACGAGAGTGCGAATGTTTTTCCGTGCTGGCTGGTGCGCGCATCCGAGACTCCATTTCGCGTGACGCTCTATTTGCGCGTGCAACAGCCGCCGGATGCAAGCGGCGAATATCACTTGCAGGCGGAAGTGACCAAAGAGCGCTGGCAGAAACTGAGAGATCAGCCTTCGCCGTGGAAGCTGGTGCTGCCGGAAGACGCGGTTTTCTTGCTCCGCGACTAGAGAAGCACATGAGCGCCGTGCTCAGAATGCCTCGGAGAAAAGATTACTGGAAGTGCTTGACCCACTTGATGTCGAGACCGTTGGTGCCGTTGATATCGCGGAGGAACACGACGGAGAGATCGCGCTTCACCGCGTATTCCACCTGAATTAATTGATACTGGTTCGAAGTGGCGGCGTTCGTGGAGTAGGTAATCGTCAGCTTGTTTTTGACCTGCTGCTCGATGGTGATGCGCGCGGCGGCGTTCGATTCGGTGGCCGTGCCGGCCACGAACGGATCCACGCGGAACTGGCTGATGCCGAAGAGCCGCTCGATGCGCCCTCCTAATCCGCTAGAAATCGCTTCGGAAAGCAAAGCGGTAGCGCCGTAGTTTTGTGAGGCGGACGCGGAACGCAGCGCGCTCGACTCGCCCGGGGTGCCCAGTGCAAGCAGCGCGATGATGTCGCTATCCGGCAGCGGCGGATCGGAGCGGTAATTCATGGTCAGCCGGCTGGCGGGTCCGGAGAAGTCGATGGTCACCTGGTATTGGCTGATGTTCGACGTGGCTTCCACGTTGAGCACGGGATCGAGCCGGAACGGATTAGCAAAATTGATGTCGCCGCGGGTGAGTTGATAGGTGTTGCCGCGGAACGGCATCTGGCCGTCGATCAAGTGAATATTTCCCAGCAGCACAGGGCGGGCCCAGGTCCCGCGTAAGCGCACGTTCCCATCCATTTCAATTTGCGCGCCGGTCCATTCGATGCGCGCGCCCGGATTGGTCTGGCCTTCAATGTCGAAGGCCAGATTCTGCAGAAAAGACGACGTGGTGGTGAGGTCCGCGGAAGGCTGCGAGCTGGACGCAAAAAATGAAGCCAAATCGACGCCCTGTGCAAAGAGCAGCCGCTGCACCTGGATGCGTCCTGTGAGCACAGCAGCGCTGCGCGTGCCGGAGAGCTGCAGATTACCGCCTGCGAGCCAGCTCATGCCCGCGGGATAACGGATGCGCACCGTGGGCGTGGTGGCGCTGACTTCGTAGCTGAGCGGACCTTCTCCATAGTTCAAGCTGCCGCTGAGATCGAGCTGGCCGCCGCCGGATTCCGCGGTAACGCGATCGAACACCAAGCGGTTTTTGTCGAACAGCATGTCGCCATTCATTTTGCTAAGACCCACCGGAAAATCGGCGTAGGTTGCGGAAGCGTCGTGAATGGTGGCGCGCCCGGTGATGCGCGGTGACGACATGGTTCCTTCAATGGATACGTTCGCATCGGCGCGGCCCTGTGCCTGCAAGTCCGGCAGGAAGCCTCGCACCAGACGCAGGTTGATTCCTCCGGCAAGGCTGAAACGCATTGCCCGGTCACGATCAAAACGGGCGGCGCCGCTGAGTTGCAAGTCGGTATCGGTGCCGTGAATGTGGGCCTGCCCGATGCGAATTTCGTTGCGCCGATAGGCCAGAATCACCGGCTGATCGTTGGTGAGCTGCACAAATTCGTAATCGAAAGAGATGCGCGTGATGTTGGCGTCGACTTCAATGGTGTCGGGCTGGCGCAAGGAGCCGGAAAAGGTGAAGACGCCGTCGGCACTGCTGTGCCCGGTGAGCTGCTTCAAGTGCGCCGCGGCTACGATGAAGGGGTCGAGGTCGACTTGCTCGGCGGTGATCTGTCCGGAGATGGGCGCGTCTCCCGAATAATCCACACTCAGTCTGCCCTGGAGCCGGCCGCGCGCAAGTTCGGAGGAGAGCACCAATTGCGCGGCGTGCCCGTCGGAAGAAAGGTCGCCCCGAAAATTTCCCTCAATCTCGCTGCCCATCTTTAGATTAGCGACACGCAAGCTGGCTTGTGCCACGGGCGCGCGCAGCGGCCCGCTGCCGCGAAGATTGAAATCAAGCTGACCAGCTAACGCCATCGAAGGATTGGCGAGCTGCGGAATACTCTCCAGCGATATGCCCGAGCCGGTCAGGTCGAACACGGCGTCTTGCGTTTGCGGGTGATAGAGAATGTCTCCGGCCACAACTCCCGAGCCCTTGTGCAAGTCGGCTCGGGACAGGCGAATCTCGCCAGGCGCAACGTGAAGCTCCGCGGTGAGGCGGTCGAATTTCATTCCCGCGGCAGTAATGTCCTCGAAGCTGAAATTCGAATCCACCACGGGCGATTCGCGTGTGCCGCCGGCGTGAACTGAGCCGGTGAAGAATCCGTTCACGGGATAGGAAGTGTCGAACATGGTCTGGATGTCGTCGCTCGAAGCGTGGTGCAGGTTCACCGCGAGCGTCCAGGGACTTTCCGGAAGGAAATTCCAGGCGCCATCGAATTTCAGGGAAAGATCGAGGTCGGCGGTGGTGTCTCCGTGCCGCGCCGTGGCCCTTGCGAGTTGAAAACCGTCGGGCGAGTATTCCATGTCGCCGTCGATCTCCTGCCAGGAGAGCTTGTCGTATTGCGTATCCGTCGAATGCACATGACCCGCAAACGTAGGCCCGACCAGCGGGCCAAGCACGCGGCCATTCCAAAGGGCTTTCCCGCCGATGCGGGTCCGAGCATTCTCCGGGCCGCGAATGGCAGCGATGAAGTCGTCCCATTCGAGCAGATCGTCGGCCCGGAATTTCACTTCCAGCGCGGAATCGATTCCGCCCAGATAGCCGTCCATATTGAGCTGCATGCGCGGCGTGGAAATTTCACTGTTCGAGAGCGTGACGGTGGCGCGCGCGTTGTTGTAGTCGAAATTCACATCAGCACTGGCGGGAATGTTGGTCGCGAGATTGCCAGGTGGATCTGAATTTGCAATCGCGTCCATCGCAGACGTTGCCGGGCTTGCCGGATTCGACCACACGGTGTGGCCCACCGTGCGGAAATGTACGAAGTTTTTCTCCCAAGTGTTCACCGAGTCGACCTGCATCGCGCCCGACCAGTGCAGTGTATTCACCGGCAAAGTCTCGCGATCGTTCACCGCAGCCAGCGTAGCGGCCAGGCTGGCGCCGCGCATGTGCGTTTCGGTGCGGAATACCAGACCGCGGAAATCCATGGAGAGTTTTCCCGTGAGCGAGCCGTCAAGAGCGCGAACATTCAGATTCGGAACGGTTAGCAAGCCCTTGGCGATCTGATAGTCGCCCCAGGTTTCGAATCCGCTGGCGTGAAAGTAACGATAGTTCAGGCGAATGTCGTGACCTTTGTAATAACCGGTAGCGGTCCATTCGCCCGGACCGGTGGCGTTTGAGGCGTAGTGTGCCTGTCCGGAGAAGTCCGCGATGGCGTCTGGCGTGGTTGGTGCGTGGTAGATGGTGCGAACGTCGACGAGGGCCAGGCGGCCGCGGTAATGCAGGTCCCAGTCCGGATGCGAGAAGCTGGTGAGCTCGGCGCGAAGCCCGAATTCAGAGTGCGGCAATTTCAGCGCCAGATCGTCGAGGTCGAATGAGTCCCGGTGAAGAGTGAATTTCGTAGTGAGATCGAAGCTGAAAGGCGAGTCGCGCTTTTCGGTGAACTCCACCTGCTGCCACTGAAGATTGCCGATGTAGGAGTCGGCCGCCCCGGTTTCAGGCGCGAAATAGCGCAAGTCGAAGTCCAGATTGTTGCCGGCGAGCGAAAGCGGAACGCGGTAATCGTTATAAACGGCGGCGCCGTCGCGCAGTTCGAGATGGCCCACGCGAAGGCTGAACAAAGTGTCGCGCCAGGGGCGAGCCGGTGTGGCGCGGCGCTGGGGGGGCACATTGCTGTGGCCGTTGTGATCGACCTGCACAAACATTTCGGGGCGGTCGAGCAAAAGCTCGCTCAGCGCGACTTGATGGCGAAAGAAAGAAATGATGCGCAGCGCCAGTTCCACCCGATCGGCGCGGAAAAGAGGCGGATAGCCGGGGCCCTCGAGTCCGTGCACGGTGAGGCCGGCAATCTGGAAGCGCAGATGCCACACATCGAAGCGAAACGAATCCATTTCCACGCGCGTGCCGGTGCGTTGCGAAACCTGCGTGAGGAGTTGCTGCCGGAGCCATTGCTGGCCGCTACGGCCGGCTAAAAAGAGCACGAAAAAACCCGGGGCGGCAAAAATGGCGAACAGAGCCAAGGCCAGCAGAACTTTGAGCAATCGCTTCAATGCCCACTTCCTTGGAGACCGCTCTTCTGGTCGCTCGATCGGGTGTTGCTCTTCTGATTTTGTCCTGTGCTGTTGCCCTGGTCGCGTTCGTCATCTACCACGTCGATGTGCAGGCGCTCGCGGGTGTCGTCCAGCCAGGAGGCGGAACGCTCGCTGATGGCACGCTGAATGAGCACTTCGCGGATGGTGTCTTCCACTTGTTCGAGAGGAGGCACCGCTTCGCCGCGCTTCTGAAGCTGCGGGGCGAAATTGTCCTTGTAGTATGCGGCCACCTGCTGATCATTCACTTGCGCGGCAGGCCGGAAGCGGAAGTCGAGAAACCTTGAAAGGTAGAGTTGCTGCGAGAGAAGGCGGCGCACCGCCTGTTCGGAAAGTCCCACAGCTCCGCACTGCGCCTTGAACGCATCGGATGAAGGAAACTGCTTTTGAAGCTGCGCGTAAGCAGCATCCACATCCTTCGCGGTTGGTTCGGGATAGCGGGTTGTAGCAGCTTCGCCGTGAACGATCCACTGATCGGCAAGTTCCTGAATTAGTTCGGCGCGAGATTTGGCGTGGCCGTCGACAAGCGTTTGAAACGCGGCGAGTTCATTCACTTCGCTTTCGGTGAGGATGTCGTCGTCAATGCGCGCGGCGATCGCGTCGACCGTTTGTCCCGAAGAGCTGCCCACAGTAACGGGAGGCAGGGCTGAGTGTAGTTGGGCACGGGCACCGGCGGCCAGGACCAAGACAGCGCCGACGATGAGAATAGCGCGCCGCATCAGAACACCGGGCCGATGTTGAAAGAAAATTGGAAATGCGGCAGGCGGAAAACTTGAGTGATGTTCGTCTGCGTGTTGGTGGCCTGGTATTGCGCGGGATTTAGCTGATAGCCAAAATCGAGGCTCACCGGCCCCACGGGGGTGGGGTAGCGCAAGCCGATGCCGACGGTATGGGAAAAGTAGCTCAAGTCCGTAAGCGACGACGATTTCCAGGCAAAGGAGACGTGATTGATGTCGCGATATACGTTGCCGCCGTCATAGAACAGCGCTCCGCCGATTCGGCTCCCGGCAACGGAGAATCTGGTCGGGAAATGCAACTCCTGGTTGAACGCCAGCAAAGCCAGGCCGCCAATGGGAAATCCGGTGCAGGGATCTCGCGGGCCCGCCTGATTTAACCCGAAACCCCTGATAGATGTTCCGCCCCCGGCAAAAAATCGTTCCGGCAATGGCACGATGGACTGGTCGGGGTTGGTGGCAGTTGCGGAGCAAGTGGTGGGGATCCCTTCGCCGGTGTTGCCGTAGGTTTGTTCGATGCCGAAGCGTACGGAACGGGCGAAAACGAAATCGCGCCCGAAGGATGTGAAAGTGGAGTTCTGAAACGAGGCCCGGAAGAAATCGGCGCTCGAGGCCAGGGCGGTTGAGGCGATGCTCAGGTCGATGGTGTTGAAGTTACCGTGCTTGGCATCGCTCGGATTGTCGCGGCGGTCGCGGGCGTAGGTGACGCCAAAACCGGAGACCAAAGTGGGCTGGCTGAGCAGTGGGATTTCTTCAGCACTGATGGTGTTGTTAATCTGCGAGACTTCTACGCGGCGATAGAAATAGCGGTACAGCAAGGAACTCGATGGCGAAACTTTTTCGATGAGTTGCACGGAACCTTCGTAACGAACGGAAGTGAAGGTATTGATGTCCTGCGTTTTATCGGCGAAGCCGGTAAGTTGCAGGCTGAGCGAGTGGTTGTTGAGTAGATTGTTGGCGGCGTAGCTGAGAGCGGCGCGATATTGCAGAGTGCTGGCGCGAACACGGAAAGATAATGTTTGCGCTCGGCCGAACATATTGGAACGCGCAATTTCAAAAATTCCGCGCGGGCTGGCGCCGATGATCGTGCCATTAGGATTGGTGCTGCCACCGGCCAGGGTCTGTACTTCGAATCCGCCGCCATAGCCGATGGTATAGCGGTGGCCTTCCTCCGTATCCACTACCACCGCTTTCTGCGGATCGGCGCCGTTGGGATTCTGCGGGGCGATTTGCACGCGGTTGAACACACCCAAATTGTAAAGGCGTCGCTGGGTATCGACGACATCGCTTTCACGCAAGGGGCCTTCCGGCTTGATGGCCACCTCCCGCCGGATGATGCCGGGACGTGTGAACTGATATCCGGTGAGCAGAACTTTGGAGACTTCGACGCGCTGGCCTTCGGTGATGTGGTAGACGAGACTGAACTCGTTGGGCCTCGACGCGGGCGTGATGTCCTCGTCGAACCGCGCTCCGGGAAAACCGTCGTTGTAATACATGGCCAGGATATTGTTGCGGTCGCTGGCGATGGCCGATTCGGAAAAAGGCTGTCCGGGAGTGGACCCGGTGACTGCGAGCAGGTCGGTGGTGGAGAGGGCCTGGTTGCCGTCGATTTTCAGATCGGCGACGCGAGACTGCGCGCCTTCCACCAAGTGGAAAGTCACAAACAGATTATTTTTCTTGCCGCGATGGGTGTCATCGACGTCCGTAGTGACCTGAACGTCGCGAAATCCGTTGGAAAGATACATGGCGCGAATGGAATCCACGTCATTGCGCAGCAGTTGCTGGCTGAAGCGTCCACTGGATTGAAATGAAGCGGTCTGGAGTTGCAGTTGGCGGGCGAGAAGTTCGTTGCTGAAGTATTTGTTGCCGGTGAAGCTGATGCCCGCCAGGCGGAAGCGGTCGCCGCGATTCACTTCGTAGGAGATCACACGCTCGTCGCGGCCGTTTCTATCTTTTTCCTGGCGTGAGGCGACGTCCACATCCGCATTGAAGTAGCCCGCGCGTTCCAGGTAATCGCGGATGTTGCGACGCCCTTCCTGAAGCAGATCGTCGTCGACGGCGCCTTCCGCGTAGATCGGCAGAAGCTTGCGGCGCTGGCCGGTGCTGATGTGCGCGCCACTGATCTCCACGCGAACCCGTGGGCCGGCTACCACCGACATCATCAGCGGAATACGATTATTTTTCGCATCGTAAGTGCCGGGGGTGATCACCGCCGCGCCACCCAGATAGCCCTGCCCAACCAGATAGGACTTCAGCCGCTGCGAAGCGCGGGTCAGTCGCGCGGAGGTCATTTCATTCTTGGGAGAAAGTTTCGACCGCTTGAGAAGCTCCAGATCGCTGTAGGGCGTTTGATTATCGATGGCAAAGATGCCGAGCTTGGCGCGAGGACCCGAATCCACGGTGAGGTAGATATTCATTTGCCGGGTATCCTCGTGCGGCCCCAGCAGCCAGGTTACTTTCGCCAGATACAGGCCTTCACTGTGCAGCGTATCCTCCAAGCGCGCCACAGCTTCGCGCAGCGCGCTCTCGCGAAAAGGCTCGCCGAGATTGAGGCGCAGCGCTGCGAGCGCGGCCGGTTCGGTGGGCGGTTCCTGAAGCCCCTCGATCTGGATCACGTTGTTGTAGTAGTTGCGCTTGACGATGAAATCCACGCTCAGCCCGGCAGGCTCGGGAACGGCCGCCACGCGAATATCGGAAAAATCGCCCATGGCATAAAGTTTTCGCAAGGATTCCCGCTCCTGCGCAAAATCGAACAAGTGCCCGGAACTGAGCGGAAGCGGAGGAATCGGCTCGGAAACTGCCTGTCCCGATTCGTCCACGACGCGGACCTGTGCTATCGGCTTTCCTTCCACCGGAACTTGCTGGGCTCCAGCAGGGACGGCAATGATGCTTACGCACCCCAGCGCTGTGATGGAAACTGCGGCGCGAGCGAAATTCCAAAACGCGCGCGGGCACGAGGGTTTCCTCAATCGTTGCATTCGCCTTTAGGTGAGAGGAAAGGTTAGCACAAGCGCGTTGCCTGCCTCCCGCGAAAAGGCGCTAATATGTGCCTTTAGCGCCCTTAAGGCCAATCAATGACACCCGAGCAGCGCGAAAAATACTCACGGCAGATTCTCTTCGCCGGATTGGGCGAAGAAGGGCAGGATCAGCTCCTCCAATCGAGCGCCGTGGTGGTGGGATGCGGGGCATTGGGCACGGTGGCGGCGAATCTTCTGGTGCGCTCCGGCGCAGGGCGCGTGCGGATTATTGACCGCGATTTTGTGGAAGCTTCCAACCTGCAGCGGCAGACGCTCTTCGAGGAGTCGGACGCAAGAGAGGCGCTGCCGAAGGCCGTGGCGGCCGAACGACGCCTGCGAGCCATCAATTCCGACGTGGCCGTCGACGGCATGGTGGCAGACCTGACTCCGCGAAACGCCGCCGAACTGCTTTCCGGGTTCGACGCAATTCTTGACGCCACCGACAACTTCGAAACGCGCATGCTAGTAAATGACGCAGCCATCTCGTTGAATATCCCCTGGATTTACGCGGCGACGGTAGGGAGTTACGGCGTGACCATGACCATCATCCCAGGCAAAACCGCTTGCCTGGCCTGCGTCCTGGAAAATGAAGAGAGTCAGCCTGGCGCGATCGCCGCGGACGCTACCTGCGATACGGCGGGCGTGTTGAACGCTGCCGCCGGCGCCATCGCGGCAATCGAAGCGGCTGAAGCGCTCAAGCTGCTGGCTCAAAAGCGTGAAGCGCTGCATGGAAAAATGGTCTCGTGCGATGTATGGAGCGGAAGATTCCAGTCTGTGCGCGTGGCGCGCAATCCCGATTGCCGCGCCTGCGTGCGGCACGAGTTCCGCTATCTTTCGGGTGAAGCGCAGCCGCACATCACTATGTGCGGGCGCGATTCGGTGCAGATCCATGAGCGGAACCGCCAGCTCGATCTGCGCGAATTGGGCCGCCGCCTTTCGGCAACCACGCCAGAGGTTCGAAACAACGATTTTCTGGTGCGCTTTCGCGTGGCCGCCTATGAAGTGACGGTATTTGCCGACGGGCGCGCCATCATCAAGGGCACGCAGGACCCCGCTATTGCGCGCTCGCTCTATGCGCGCTACATCGGCGCGTAACCACCCACCGAGCTAGTTCTTTTTCGCGATTTTTACGATCAGCCCGCAAAGCGGCGCAGCGCCGATTGACGCATGGCCGAGCGATCCATGCTCTCCCGGCAATTCATCAGCGTCAGCAAAGTGCTCAGGATGCGCGCTTTGATCTCGTCCGACATGGGGAAGCCGCTGGTGGCCACGGCGACCAGAATCTCCCCGCGAACCACGATTTTCTTCATGAGTTCGACCTGGCGCTCATGGTTGGTCTTGCCGAGCGCGGTCTCGCGCCGCATTTCGGCGCACTCATTCTCGATGTGAAGGGTGTAGTGCAAGATGCACATCCGCTCGGCTGAAAGGCCTGCGGGGATGGGAGCCTTGCACCCTTTAGAGCTGCAGATTTCGTGCACGAGCACACTCTTGTGGAGCTTCCTTCGTTGTAACATCACCCGCCGGGCAATTCCAATACAGGCAACCTTCGCGTTTCCAATTGGTTAGCTGTACCGTTCGGGTACTGAACCTGTGAAGGGCGGTACGATATCAATCCTCACCCCCTAACAAGAAAGCCGTAGTGCAGTGAGACCAATCGTCCGCTTTAATATGAGCAGCCCCAGCAGAAAGGCTTACTTTCATGCCCAGAGTGATTCCAAACAAGCTAAAAACGGCAGCGGCAGTTTTCATCACTGCGGCTCTGCTGATGTCGAATGTCCCAGTGGTGCAAGCGCAAAATCCGCCCGCGCGCGGGTCCGGCCAATATCAAAGCTGGCTGATGACCGAGGTACGGCATCAACTGGTGATGATCCCGTGGCTTTCCTTGTTCGATAACCTTCAATATCGCGTCGACGGCGACAATGTGACGCTGTTGGGCCAAGTCACCGATCCGGTCATCAAGGACGAGGCCGAAAAGGCCGTGAAAGGCATCGAAGGCGTGGGACAGGTCACAAACGATATTGAAGTTCTTCCGCTGTCGCCCATGGATAACCAGATCCGCCGGGCGGAGTACCGGGCCATCTACTCGTTCCCATCGCTTGAGAAATACGCGACCATGGCCTTGCCGCAGATTCACATCGTGGTGAAGAACGGCCACGTGACGCTGGATGGAGCCGTGTTGAACCAGGCGGATAAAGATGCGGCTAATATTCGCGCAAAGAGCGTGCCAAACGTCTTCTCGGTAACCGATAACCTGCAGATCGAGAACAGCCGGACGCCAAAGAGCGGGCAATAGCTAAATAGAAGTGTCCGGGCCTATGTTGTCCAAATGGCCGCCGCGAATCCACCGTGACGGGCATTTTTTTGCAAGAAGGAGCGCTTACCCATCACCGGAACGTCAGTGCGGAATTGAATACAGCGCGTGTTCGCCAATCCGGAATTGCGTCCAGGGACCCGCGTCCATATCTTCCAGCACCGGGGATTGCCATGAAAAATCCTGGTGGGCGTTGAGAAACTGCGCTGCGTTGAACTCCGTGCCGCAAGGGTGCCCGATGCGTGCGATGAAGGTCATCGCCTCGGCCATGCGCGTATCGATCACTTTGCCCGACACAGCCCCCGAAGGATCGTAGGGTTTCACGTCCCAACCCGGCTCACCTTCCATGGAGCTTTCGCCATGGCCGCAGAGCGTGCGCAGGTTGGCGCCAGTCTTCTTGGTGAAGGTATCGTAGTGGTCAGCTAGAAACGCTTCGGCGAGAGTCGGATCGATTTTGCCCTTGTTCTGGGTGAGCAATTCGTCCCAGCGCACGCGCCGCGCGTTCGGAGAGCTGGATAGATTGTCTGGGCTGAAAGTCGTCTCGTCGCGGATCACATCCGGGTCGCTCGGGAAATTCGAGCCGCTGAAGTAGCCATCGGTGGTGCGCCAGAGCTTCGTGTGCTTCAGGCCCAACTCGAAGCGCGCGATCTCGCCGGTTTTGCGGTCGCCCAGAAGCCAGTCATTCGCGTAGCCCCCGTTGTTTCCGTCCGCAATGATCTTCGCGAAGCTGTCGATTGAGTCCGCATATTGCATGGCTTTACGCGCGCGCACGAATTCGGGTTTGCCGTTGGGATCCCAGCCATGAAAGCGTGAGATGGTGGTTTCAGTGATCATCATCCCGGCGGAGTTCACTCCAAAATCGTCGTCGCTGGCGATGATGCCGGGCAGACCGTCCATCAGCACGCGATAACCTGAGCGCGGCACAATGTCGAAAATCATGCGCCAGCGCGTGCCTTCGATATAGGTCGTCCAATTGTTGTGGGCCATTACAATGCGGTGATCCTTGGTCCATGTGCCGGTGGCAACGAACGCGCTGCAATGGCCCGATACCGGGCGGTCCGACAATCGAGAACCGTCCGCGCTGGTAGCCTGCGTCTTTTCATTTAACCACGGAACGTAATAATCGGGCAGTTCCGCGAATGCGTTCATGGCCACCACGTCCCAGATATCGAGCTTCACGCCGTGGTCTTTGAGCCCGTCGGTGATACCTTGCAGCTCTTCCTGATATTCGCCGTCGATTTTTGGCCAGAGCATTTCGCGCCCGGCCCGGCGAAAGAAATCCCAATTGCGGCCGGTGTCATGAGTCATCTCCAGGCGCACCACGCCGTAAAAATCGGCGATCTCCTGGGCCATCAGGTACCCGTGCTGCACGCCCATATCGTGCGGAGAGCCTTCCAGGTGCACGTAGGTCCAGCCGCCGCGGTCGAAGCGATAGCCCTTGCCTAAAGTTATGTCGTACCCGGTATCGCGCCTCTCGGTTTGGAATCCCGCGGCGTGCGCTGGCGAGCGGCCCGCGTTGTCTATGAATTGACCCGCGGCCAATCCCAGGGCGAACAGCGAGAGAAGCAGAACCAGCAGGCGATGCCGTTGGCGAAGCATGGAGCTCTGAGGCATGGACCTTTGATGTTAGGCGGTGGTACCGGAAGGTGTCAACGAGCGGGTGGTTCCAGGGCAATGAGTGATGCACATCACAAACGATGGGTCTCTACGTCACAGCAGTCAGGACGGAGAAAGCTTAGTTTTAGCCTGTAAGAGGAAAGGAGGCACGTCATGATCCGCCAAGATTTCCTTTTCCTCGTGTTGATGGTTTTGGGGCTTTACTTCCTACAGAGGGAAATTGGGCACCATTGGAAACACTAAATGCGGCGAGACGTCGCAGGTTGAAGGGATGTGAGGCCGCAGGAGGTGTGTGATGAGATCAAAAGGAATTGTGTTAGCAGTTGCGATTGCCGGGTTCGCGCTAATGGGCGCGGGCGTAGCAAGTAATGTGTCGAAGCAGGCCAGGCGAAGCGCCAGTATTACCAACGAGCAACAAGAAGAGTTGCGTCCACTGATCCGGTCGGTGGAGGGTCCGGAACTTTACCGCGCCTATTGTGCCACGTGCCATGGTTTGGACGGCCGGGGAAATGGCCCCGCTGCCGAAGCTCTGAAAACAAAGCCGGCGGATTTGACGGCGTTGACGCGAAACAGTCATGGGCAATTCCCGGTGGCCAAGGTTCGGGATACGATCACCGGCGACAGTGTAGTGGCAGCGCATGGATCGCGGGAAATGCCGATCTGGGGGCCCGTGTTCCACCAGATCGAAGCGGACGTGGATCGCGGGCACGTACGTGTTGAGAACTTGGTGAAGTATCTGGAGTCGATTCAGGGTGCAAACGCCAGAGGAAACGACCCGAAGACCGTGACTGCGGCGCCGAATCCGCCAGAAACGGTCACTGGGGCGCAGCTTTTCAGCAAGAACTGCGCAGTTTGCCACGCAGCGGGCGCGAACGCGCCGGAGGTTCCCTCACCATTTCGCACGCCGCCTGACCTGACCACACTGGCGCAGCGCCACAGCGGCAAGTTTCCAGAGGCGTATGTGAGAGATGTACTGCACAATGGAGTGGAAATGCCAGCGCATGGTCCGGCGGAAATGCCCATCTGGGGCGCTGATTTCCTGGCGCGCGACAAAATGAATGAGAAGCAGGTCGCGTCGAGGATCGACCAGCTCACGGATTATCTCAAATCGATCCAGGCGAAGTAGACAGTTTGGCAGCAGAAGCTGATGCAGAGAAAGACCGGCAGGCGACTCGCCTGCCGGTCTTTCCTGTTTGAAGGGGCGCGCTTCGACGGCACCGCGGCTAGATGAATTTCCCGCCAAAACTGTTAAATTAGAAGGATCGGCAAATCAACCTAGGTGTCCCTGTGGGCGCCCGTTAGGCAGCCGTGGGAGTGTGACTGCACCATCATGACGCTTTACCGAACAGACGATTTGCGGATCAAGTGGACGAAAGTGGTCCTGCCGCCTGTGTTCCTCGAGGAGGAACTGCCGGAGACGGAGAATGCTTCGTCGACCGTGTTTCACGCGCGCAAGCAGATTTGCGACATCCTCGGCCGCAAGGATCACCGCTTGCTGGTGATTTGCGGACCGTGCTCGATACACGATACCAAGGCCGCGCGCGAGTATGCCGGGCTGCTCAAGGGCGCGATTGCCGAGCTTTCCAACGACTTGCTGCTGGTGATGCGCGTCTATTTCGAGAAGCCGCGCACCACTCTGGGTTGGAAAGGATTGCTGAACGATCCGTATCTCGATGAATCGTTCAGGATCAACGATGGCCTGCGCTTGGCGCGCCATTTGCTGCTGGACTTGGCCGAAATGGGCGTGCCCGCGGGAACTGAATTTCTGGACATGATCTCGCCGCAGTACGTGGCCGATCTGGTGAGTTGGGGCGCCATTGGCGCGCGCACCACGGAGAGCCAAATCCACCGGCAGCTTGTGTCCGGGCTTTCGTGTCCGGTGGGTTTCAAGAATGCGACGTCGGGAGACGCGCAGATCGCGGTGGAGGCAATTGTGTCGGCGGCGCAGCCCCACGCGTTTCTCGGGCATACGAAAAATGGGCAGTCGGCCATTTTTGTCACCACGGGAAATCCGGATACCCATGTGATTCTGCGCGGCGGCAAAAAAGTGGTGAACTATGGCGCGGAGGCCGTGGACAGTGTTTGCAAACAACTGGAAGAGGCTCGGCTCCCTGCGCGGGTGATGATCGACTGCAGCCATGCTAATTCCAGCAAAGATTACAAGCGGCAGGCGGTGGTCTGCCACGACGTTGCTGGGCAAATTGCCAATGGTGACGGGCGAATCATTGGCGTGATGCTGGAAAGCAATCTCGTCGCAGGAGCGCAGAAGTTGGTGCCGGGCAAGCCGCTGGTCTACGGGCAAAGCATCACCGATCCGTGTCTGGACTGGAACGAAACTGTGGTGCTGCTGAAAGAACTTGCCGCCGCCGTGCGCGCCGGGCGCATGAGTCAGGCCGCGCGATAAAAGCAAGTCGAGCAGGCTTTTGCGAAAGACGCCGTTTCTGCGTTTCCTGCATCAATGTACTAGAATGTAGGCTACACGTCTCCAGGAGAACCTATGCCCCAATTGATGAGGACTTCGAATCCCGCGCTGACCGGCCAGGCCTTCCGCGGAGAGCATGCTGCGTTTGGCGAGCAGGCGATGACGGTAAAGGGCACCGTCAATAAAACCGGGATTCTGCTGTTGTGCGCCGTGGCTACGGCGGCGTGGACCTGGAACATCTTTCTGCACACACACACCGCCGAAGCAGTGGGCCCGCTGGCGTTGATCGGCGTGATTGGCGGCCTGATCTTCGCCGTCGCCACGATTTTCAAGAAGACCTGGTCTCCGATCACCGCGCCGCTCTACGCATTGTGCGAGGGTCTGGTGCTCGGAAGCGTTTCCGCTATTTTGGAGTTGCGGTTCCCGGGAATTGCCATCGAAGCAGTGAGTCTGACGTTCGGCACCCTGGTATGTCTGCTGTTGGCGTATCGTTCAGGATTGATTCGCGTGACCGACAAGTTCCGCCTGGGAGTGGTGGCAGCCACCGGCGGAATCGCGCTCTTCTACGTGATTGAGATGGTGCTTGGTTTCTTCCACATCCATTTCCTGGCCGTAAACGGGGCGGGCGCGATCGGCATCGGCTTCAGCGTTTTTGTGGTCATCATCGCTTCACTCAACCTGGTCCTCGATTTTGATTTCATCGAAAGCGCCGCGCGTGCGGGTGTCCCGAAGTACATGGAATGGTATGGAGCCTTTGGGTTGCTGGTTACATTGGTCTGGCTCTATTTCGAAATTCTGCAGCTCCTTTCAAAACTGCGTAGTCGCAACCAATGAGCTTCTAACCGGGGCTCAGCGGAAGTGGAAACATTTTCGCTGTGCCGTCGGATTCCTTCCTGCACCTCCGTATCTTGAGTCCGAGTTTTTCCGCAACGCTGATTGTAGTGCTCCCGCGTACAGACAATTCGGAAGGCACCTACCGGTTTCATTGGATTGTTGGTTGCACCTCTCCGCGTAAAACTGCCAATTGAACTGATCCGACTCGGCTATTGGGGCCCGGCCAATGGCGAAAAATCCATTCCAGAGGGAGAGTGCATCGTGGAGAATCAGAATTTGAAGACGTTGTATGTAAACGAATTGAAGGATTTGTTGGACGCGGAAAACCAATTGGTGAAGGCGCTTCCCAAGATGGCCAAAGCGACTACATCCAGCGAACTCCGTTCAGGCATCGAGCATCATCTGGAGCAAACGATGGGCCACGCCAAAAGGATCGAACAGATCCTCGAGGCTCTCGGAGAAGAGCCCAAAGGCAAGAAATGCAAGGGCATGAACGGCATCATCGCTGAGGGGAAAGAAATTCTCGACGAGGATTATGAAGGCGCCGTGCGCGACGCCGGCATCATTTCCGCCGCGCAACGCGTAGAACACTACGAGATCGGCGCCTACGGTTGCGTGCGGGAATACGCGCAACTTCTCGGCGAAAACGAAGCAGTCTCCTTACTTGGGCAAACGCTGGAAGAAGAAAAGGAAACCGACAAGAAACTCAGCGACATGGCGCATTCCATCAATCAACAAGCGATCGGATCCGAACGAGCGCGCACCGTGAGCGCCTGACTGGTTTGCAAAGAAACACGCCGGGAGCTCGCCATGAGGGCTCCCGGCCTGTTTTGTGTTCGTAGCTGCTCTTTTTTGTTTCTATCTGTTTTGCGATCCTGAACCTGAACTTTTGTGGCTGGTCCTCTGATGCTCCCGTAACTCGTTCGAGGAGCTGAAGGTCTTTCCGCATTCGTTACAGCGATTTTGTCCACCAGACTGTTCGGTCATAAGTCATCTCCTTAGCGGTTCGGACTGCCAAGGCTAGTGTAGCGTCCTGCCTCAAAGCGGCAATCCGCTGAACGCTGTAATGCGGAATCGGTGGATGCCCCTAGACGATGCCTGGAAAGTGGGAAACTCTTTTGAAAGAATAAGATATAAGACTGTGAGCGGCGGAGGGGCGCCGCGCACATGCTGGCTCTTTCAATACTTATTCAAATGAGGCGAGGCTGCGACCAATGGTGATTTTGTCGCCCGGGTTGAAGGCCATTGTTTTGTGCTGCTCTTCGTCGATCTGCTTTTGTTCACGATCGGAGTAGACGAAGCGGTGACCATCGGTGCGTCCAGGGTAGTACCAACTCACCAAACTAATTGGTTCTCCTTTTCGGCCTTCGGCGAAGGTCAAGATTACTTTCCCGCTCGGCCACGTAACACCTTTTTCTCTGACGACTTGGCCTTCCTGCGCGTGATCGGCAGTGCCTGTTTCAAGCTGCGCGATGACTTTTGTGCCGTCCGCATTCTTGACCAGCACCCGGTTCAATCCACCCGTCGCGCTCGCTTCGATTGTGAACCAATAGGTTCCAGGAGAGAGCACTTGTCCAGGAATGCGCACGGGCTGCTCGAATGTCACTTGCGTCGCTTGGTTGTCGACATCCGCCTTAGCCATAGAGAACACAAACGCAACCGCAAGCAGAAGGCCTGCCGCGGAGCTTAATAACCGTAAACGTGATTCCTTCATAAGGACTCCTTTTCGGCCCTACGGCCGGTCAAAACTTTTCATCACTTTTAGTTAGATTGCGAAGGGTGAACTACGAGTGCAGGGCGATGCCTGATTTAAACATTTCCTTGTGTGTACTCCCGGGGACGTATCTCTGAAGAGCGCTACTGGATAAATCCTAGGAGGAAGTACCTACCAGCGAGGCTTTCCAAATGTGGACGAACGGCGCTCCGCGGCCTTCGGAAACCATTAAAAGATTACAGCGCGCGCACCGTGCTGCTCACTTCTTGAAGCACGCGTTGCGTAGTTTCGGGATGCGTTGTTTCGGAGTAAACGCGCAACATGTGTTCCGTCCCGGACTTGCGCACTAGCACCCAGCCAATGTCTCCGAGAAACAGCTTAAGGCCGTCGAGATTTTCGCGACGGGCGATGGGCCAATCGAGCACGCCTTTCACTTTCGAACTGGCGAAATATTCCAGCGCCTTTTCTGCCTGCCCCTGCTTCAATGTCAGATCGATTCGCCCGTAATGGTGTTGCCCGAATTCGCTCTGCAGCATGGCCACGAGTTCTTCGAGTCGCTTGCCATGCCAGGCCATTACTTCCGCCAGCAGCAAGGCATTTACTGTGGCATCGCGCTCGGGTAGATGCAGTTTCGTTCCGATGCCGCCGCTTTCTTCTCCGCCGAGCAGAACATCGCCCTCCAGCATTCGATCGCAAATGTATTTGAAACCGATGGGCGTTTCCCACACCTTGCGCCCATATTTGGCGGCAATCTTGTCGATCATCTTCGTTGTGGAAAACGTTTTGGCCACGTCTCCGGAAAGATTGCATGTGCCGGCCAAATGCCAAAGCAGAATGGAGAAAATCTGGTGCGGATTCACGAATTTTCCGGCGCGGTCGACGGCGCCGATGCGGTCGGCGTCGCCGTCGGCGGCAAATCCGGCGTCATATTTACCGCTGAGCATGGCTTGTTGCAGCGGAGCGATATGCGGCTCGATCGGTTCGGGATTCACTCCGCCAAATCGCGTGTCACGCTCGCCGCGAATTTCGTCCGCTTCGATGCCATTGCGCTGAAAAAGCTCCTTCAGCAGCCCGCGTCCCGCCCCGTGCATGGGATCGATCACGAAGCGGAATTTCGAAGCGCGCAGCCGATCCCAATCGACCAGCTTCTCCAGCGTGTCGAGGTAAGGCTTGTGAACGTCGAAGGATTGAATTAGATCCTTGCGCGGCGGCAACGCCGGAACTCCATCGCGCAGCACTTTGGCCAGTTCGGTTTCGATCTGCGCCACAATGGCGGGCGATGCGGAGCTGCCATAGCTCGCCTTGAATTTGATTCCATTCCACTGGTCGGGATTGTGGCTCGCGGTGATCTGAATTCCGCCCGCCGCGCCGCGCTGCCGCACCAGCAGAGAAAGCGCAGGTGTTGGTGCGGCCTGATCTGCGAGCCAAACGGGAATGCTCGCGGCCGAAATAGTTTCAGCGGCTACCTGCGCGAAATCCTCCGATCCTAAGCGCGTGTCGTAGCCGACCAGCAGGCCCTTCTCAGGATCCCCGGCTCGTACCACGTAGCGCGCAATCGCGTGCGTAACCTTGCGCACATTTTCGTCCGTGTAGTCTTCGCCGATAATGCCGCGCCAGCCGTCGGTTCCAAATTGTATGTTTGTCACAGCGAAGAAGTATAAAGGACGCTGCGGGCCTGCGAAAATAGCGGATCAGCAAAAATAATTCCGAGGGGGAAAAGCAAATCGGCTAAAAAATCAGAGTAAGTTGGATTTCTTCTGTTCTTCCAGCCATTTTACGATCTTGCCCACATCCTGTGAGCGCTCGCGCGAACACAAAAGAATAGCGTCATCGGTTTCCACTAGCACCATATCCTTCACGCCTATGGCGGCCACAAGCTTTTGGGGACTCCAGAAATAATTTCCCTCGGCATCTATCGTGAAAGATGGTCCCGCGGATACGTTGGCCCCTGCTCCGTTCGCGTGCAACTCGTAGACTGCGGCCCATGAGCCGATGTCGCTCCAGCCGACTTCCGCCGGAATCACGAAAACCTTGCATCCGCTGCCAGGGCGTGTCGCCGGTTCCATGATGGCGTAATCGACAGAAATGCTTTCGAGCTTGGGATAGGTGCGGCGCAGCGCCGAAGCGTAGCGTTTCGTGCCAATGGTCTTGCCCAGTTCCAGCAGCGCCTTGTGCGTGTCCGGCAGAAATTGCCGCAGATTGTCCAGGAAGGTCGAGACGCGCCACACGAAAATTCCCGCGTTCCAGAAATAATTGCCCGACGCGACATATTCCCGCGCTACATCTGCAGCCGGCTTCTCGGTGAAGCGACGAACTTCGTACGCATCCGCCCCCGCGGATGGTTCCGAGGCCGCGCCGCGCTCGATATACCCATAACCCGTTTCCGCGCGGGACGGTGGCACTCCCACCACCACGAGCTGTCCGGGAACTTGCGCAAGATCAAGCGCGGCGCGCAGCACAGCGCAGTACGCTTTGGTGTTCGCCACGTAGCCATCCGACGGCAGCACCATCATCAGCGCGTCGCCGTGCGTCCGGTGTAAATGAATCGCGGCCAAGCCAATCGCCGCGGCGGTATTGCGCCCGACCGGCTCGGCTAAAATGTGCGACGCGGGCACCGCTCTCATTTCGCGTCTTACCGCCGCGGCTTGTTCCACATTCGTGACCGCCCACATGTTTTTCAGCGGCGCCACCGGAGTGAGGCGCCCCAGCGTTTCGCGCAGCATGGTTTCTTTTCCGGCGATGTTCAGAAGCTGTTTCGGAGTCCGTGTGCGGCTGCGCGGCCAGAAGCGTGTTCCCCGTCCTCCGGCCAGCAGCACGGCGCAGACAGGGAGCTCCTGGGAAGCGCCTTTTTTCTTGTTTTGCGAGGAAGCGCGCTTCATGGATGCAGCACCCGCATTAATTCGGCTTTCGCCACTCCGTGGCTGGCCAGTCCGGTCACCCATTCCTTCAAGTTCGGCGGAACGTAGGTCCGCAACAACGAGGTGGGATTCGCCGGCTCTAGTTGATACTCGCCAAGCCGCGCCGGCAACATCCATACCTCCGTCGGGCGATAGGCGAACTGTTCGTCGCCGCAGCGAATCTGGCCGTGCCCTTCGAGAAAAATCAGGATATCGAAATGCTCCGGGTGCGTGCGCCTTTCGAGCGCGCCTTCGAACTCCCACTTCTCGGTGGCAAAATAGGCGCAGGCGGCAAGATAGCTTTCCTTCACGTCCCGGCGTGCAATCTGCACCGGATCGATCTTCCCTCCCATTTGCGGACCAAAACGCACCACCTGCAGCGCCTTCTCGATGTGCAGGTCGCGCAGCTTGCCGCTCGCATCCGGCCGGTTGTAGTCGTAAACGCGATAGGTAATATCCGAATGCTGCTGGATCTCGCACAGCAACAGCCCCGGCCCGATCGAGTGCGCCGCGCCCGCGGGGACAAAAATCGCGTCGCCTGCTTGCACAGGAATGCGCGTCAGGCAATCCTCGACCGTGGAATTCTCGATGCACCGCCGGAATTCATCGGCGGTGATATCGGGTTTGAGGCCGACCGTTACTTCCGCGCCGGGTTGCGCGCGCAGCGCATACCACATTTCCGTTTTGCCGCGCCCGCCCAGTTCCGGCTCGAATTGCGCGGCTTGTTCATCGCCCGGATGCACCTGCACCGAAAGCTTCGCTTCGGTGAAAAGGAATTTAACCAGCAGAGGGAAGTCGCGCTTGCAATCGCTGGCAGTGCCTGCCCATGGCCGCGGCATGGCCCGCCAGGCATTGCGCAGCGTTTGTCCGGCGAAGGCACCATTCGCAAATCGCGAGTCGTTGCCGGTCATCCAGGCCTCGCCGATGGGTTCGGCCAGGCCTGATTGTTCCGGAAAATGCGGCGCAAGTGAAAGCGATCCCCAAGGACGCGGGCTGAAAACCGGCTCGAGTCGCGCTGGGGAAAGTTTCACTTGCCTGGGTGTCACTTGCCTCGGCCGGAAGTGAAGAATCGCTCGATGCGGCGCAGCCCTTCTTCGATGCGTTCAAGTGACGTCGCGTAGGAAATGCGCAGATAGCCCGGCGCGCCGAACGCTTCACCCGGCACCACGGCCACGTGCTCGCGTTCCAGCAGCGCCTTGGCAACGGCGGTGTCGGTCGGCATCTCGCTGTTCAGGTGCTTCGAGATGTTGGGGAACACGTAGAACGCGCCCTCGGGAGCGGTGCAGGTTACGCCCGGAATCGCGCGCAGCCCGTTCAGGATGCGTTCGCGTCGCCGTGCATATTCCGCGAGCATCGCGCCCACCGAATCCATGGGCCCCTTCATCGCTTCGAGCGCCGCGTACTGCGCAATCGAAGTGGGGTTCGAAGTGGACTGGCTTGCCAGCTTGGTCACCGCCGCGATCAGCGGTTGCGGCGCCAGCAGGTAGCCCAGGCGCCATCCGGTCATGGCAAATGTCTTCGAGAACGATCCGGCGATGATCAGCCGGTCGCGGTCGCCGGGAACGCTGGCAATCGAGAACGGCTTCGCGCTGCCGTAAGTGAAGTGCGAGTAGCACTCGTCGGAAAGCAGCCACACGCCGTGCTTGCGGCAAACCTCGAAAATCTTTTGCGAACTCATCCGGCGGAATCACCGCGCCGCTCGGATTGCACGGCGAGTTGGCGATCACCATCCGCGTCCGCGACGTGATGGCCTTCTCCACGGCAGAGGCACGCAGCCGGAAATCGTCTTCCGCCTGCGTGGGCACGAACACCGGCTTGCCGCCCGCATACTTCACGATGTCCGGATAGCTCACCCAATACGGCGCGGGAATCAGCACTTCGTCGCCCGCACCCGACCAGCGCGCTGGCGGCGTTGAAAATCGCCTGCTTGCCGCCCGACGTGACGATGCACTCCGCCGGCTGAAAGGCCGGCGACGATCCCAGATTCGCCGCGTGCCAGTCGCAAATGGCCTGCCGCAGCGGCGCGATGCCCGCTGTGGCCGTATATTTCGTGCGATTGTCTTCCAGCGCCTTGATGGCTGCTCGCTTGATGTGCTCCGGCGTCGGAAAATCCGGCTCGCCGGGTCCGAAGTCCACTACATCGATGCCCTTGGCCTTCAATTGTTCCGCCGCCTGCAGCACTGCCATGGTCGGCGATACGCTGATCCGATTGATTCGCTCGGTGAGCTGAAATTTCTCTTCCTTCACGCTTTCTTTCACAATTGTTGCGGGTTCCATTTCACATCCCTTTCGTCGCTGGATAACTATTATTTTAACTGACTTTGGCGCGCAGCCTCTCTTCGACAAGCGCCGGCACAAATCCCTTGATCGGCCCACCCAGTCGGGCCAATTCTTTCACCAGCCGCGAGCTCACGAAGCTGTAGGCTTCGCCCGGTAGCATGAACACTGTTTCGATGCGCGGTTCGATCTTGCGGTTCATCATGGCCATCTGCAATTCGTACTCGTAGTCGCTCACCGCGCGGATCCCGCGCAGAATCACGCTGGCGCCTTCGGCACGCGCGTAATCCACCAGCAGGCCATCGAAGGCGTTCACTTCCACGTTCTTCCACTCGCGCGTCACCGCCTCGAGCATCTCAATCCGCTCGCTCACCGCGAAGAGCGGGTCCTTTTCCAGATTCTGCGACACGGCCACCACCAGCCGGTCGAAGATCTTCGCCCCACGGCCGATCAGGTCCAGATGGCCGTTCGTCACCGGGTCGAACGAACCGGGATAGATTGCCGTTACGTGGATATTTTCGCCTGAGATCATGCGGTGGGTCATTCTAAATCATCGCCCAGGAAATTCACAGTTCCGGGCCATATTGGCGGTCGTGTGCTCGAAATACACAGGCTCTAGCGAAGCTCGGCGAGCTATGGCAAGCTGGCATCATGGGAAACAAAGACGCACGAAGACGCGAAAAGAAAAAGCCAAAACAGAAAAAGGTGAAACGCGAAGAACTCAGCCCGGCCGTGGCTAAGATTGTCCAACGGGCGGCCGAGAACAAGTAGTTCTTCGGGTGTCCTTCGTTTGGTGAAGCGTCGATTGCCCTAGGTATTTCTGCTCGGCAGCTCGCCTCCCTTCGAACGCGCTTCTACTTGGTCTGCGGAAACGCGTAAGCCTATAATATCTGCTCCAATCCGCGTGCCGGTTGCGTCGACGCCAGTGCGCACAACCTATGCGCGCCGTCGACATCATTCGCAAGAAACGCGATGGGCAGGAAAATTCGCGCGAAGAGATCGCCCTTCTCGTTGATGGCGCCACGCACGGCGCCGTTCCCGACTACCAGCTTGCCGCTTGGCTGATGGCCGTGGTTTGGCGCGGCATGACACCCACCGAATCGGCCGCGCTCACCGAAGCCATGCTGCACTCGGGCGAAGTGCTCGATTTCAGCGGCATTCCCGGCGGAAAGGTCGACAAGCATTCCACCGGCGGCGTCGGCGACAAAACGTCGCTCGTGATCGCGCCGGTAGTCGCTGCTGCAGGCGCCGGAAGCAGGGCCGGCCGCGTGCCAGTGCAAATCCCGCAAGTCTACGTGCCAATGATCAGCGGGCGTGGGCTCGGCCACACCGGCGGCACGCTCGACAAGCTTGAATCCATCCCCGGCTTCAACGTGAATCTTTCGCTCGCCGAATTTCGCAGCGTGCTCGAAAAGTGCGGATGCGCGCTGATCGGCCAGACTCCGGAAATCGCTCCCGCCGATAAGAAACTTTATGCCCTGCGCGATGTCACCGGCACCGTCGAAAGCCCCTACCTGATCTGCGCTTCCATCATGAGCAAGAAAATGGCCGAGGGAATCGACGCGCTCGTGCTCGACGTCAAAACCGGCTCAGGAGCGTTCATGAAGAAGCACTCCGATGCGGAATACCTCGCGCAGCTCATGGTTGAAACCGGCAAGCGCATGGGCAAGAAAATCGTGGCTCTGCTCACGGACATGAGCCAGCCTCTAGGACGCAAAGTCGGCAACGCACTCGAAGTAATCGAATGCCTGGAAATTATGAATGGGCAGGGCCCGGCCGATTTGCGCGAGCTTTGCGACGAACTCTCCGCCTGGATGTTTTTGCTCGGCGGCCGCGTCGCCACGCTGGACGAAGGCCATGATCTCTCGGCTGAGATGATCGCCTCGGGTAAGGCGCGGGAAAAATTTCGCGAAATTATCCGCCTGCAAGGCGGCGATCCGCGCATCGTCGATCATCCTGATCTTTTGCCCAAGGCGCAGCATACCGAGCGAGTCACTGCTCCGCGCGCAGGTTACGTTACCGCCATCCAGTGTGAACAAGTCGGAATCGCCAGCATGATGCTCGGTGGCGGCCGCGAAAAAATGTTCGATAAAATCGATCCGGGCGTCGGACTCGTGCTCGAAAAGAAGATCGGAGACGCTGTGCGGGTGGGAGAGACGCTTTGCACCGTCCATTACAATTCCGATGCTCGGCTCCGTGAAAGCCTCGATCTGCTCGCTAAAAGCTTTGAAATCGGCGCGCAGGCCCCGCCGGGACAACCTCTCGTGCTGAAAACGATCGGAGCCGAAGAATATCTGAAAGAGATTCCCCGATGAGCGAATACGACACTTTAATCGCCGCGGCCGCCAAAGCGCGCGAGAACTCGCACGCTCCTTTTTCGAAGTTTAAAGTCGGCGCCGCGCTGCTCGCCAAGTCCGGAAAGATTTACGGCGGCTGCAACGTGGAGAACGCCAGCTACGGGCTCACCTGTTGCGCCGAGCGCGTGGCCATTTTCAAGGCCATCTCTGAAGGCGAGCGTGGCGGCTTCGACGCCATCGCCGTGGTTACCGACACCAACGTGCTCACGCCGCCCTGCGGTGCGTGCCGCCAGCTCATCTGGGAATTTTGCGGCGACGTTCCCGTAGTGCTGTCCAACCTGCACGGCAAGATCGAACTCGAGCGCTCCGGCAATCTGCTCCCGCGCCCATTCGACGCCTCCATGCTCTAGAACTTGCCAGCGATGTTCATCTTGTCATGCCGAGTGAGCGTAGGCGACCGCAGGTCGTCGGGCGACGACGAATCTCTCTTCGCGTTTGCCCGAAGCCTGTCTCTCCTTCGCGCACCATGCCGCTCTTGCGGCTCAACTTCTCTCGCCGGGTGCCGCATGGCTTCGCGCCGTATGCGATGCCTGCGCAAGGGAACGCAGAATCTCAGCGCTGAATTCCGGGGCCGATAACTGGGCACGTTCTCTCGCGCCGCTCTTGAGGTACTCAAACAAAAAAACACGGGGCCCGGCCGGCGCCGAGCCTCGTGCGTGACCCGCGTTGATACAGCCAAGCCGCTGGAGCCTAGCCGATGCGCAGGTTATTCGTTACCGAGAACACTCCAGGCACGCCCAGCGCCCGGATTCTCGCCACGTTGGCGTCCATCTGGTTGCCGACCACACCTTCGAGCGTCACGTGGCCGTTTTTCACAATGATGTGAATCGAGGGATTCGTCCCCATCGAGTAGCGCGACAGTTCCGGCTGGCCAAAAATCGACCGGTACTCCGCGCGGCGAATCTGATCATCGAAGCGCGAAAGCGGCAGCACGGTAATGTTGTCCACTACGCGCGTCACGCCTTCCACATGCTTCACGGCGCCCTCCGCATCGTGTTTCGTGACCGGCTGTACTACCTCGCCTGAAAGCACCACTTCGGTGCCGTTGATCGAGTATTGCAGGTTGTCGAATACTCCGTACCACGGCACCATCACCAGCGCATGCCGCACCTTATTGTTCAAGCGTTGCTGGTCGGTTGTCTGATCTTGAGTTGTCGCGGCGCTTGCCGAGTACGTTCCGGCGGCCAACATGGCCAGCGCCAGAGCCGCTGCCAAGCGCGAAAACTTCTGCACGCCCTTAAAAATTTTCATCTGCCTCTCTCCTTTGTTGCAGTGCAAATCCGTGCCCGGATGGCGGGGCCCGCCATCCGCACAGTCAGATATGCACGGGCTGTGCCAACCTGACCATTGGTCATGTTCATCGGTAAGCTCCTGAAATAATGAGTCTTTCTCGCGCACCGCCGCCAACGGAACCTCCGTCGCTCCCGCCGTTTGTGGTGCCTTTCCACCACGACGCTGCTTTTCGGCCAACTGCCGCTCGCCTCTCCGAATCACTTGACCCGAATCACTTGACCCCAATCACTTGAATTGGTGCGCCGGGCCGCGTACCATTCGGTCGCTTCCCACCGAAAGCGAGGCGGATATGCGCACAGTTCGCCCGAACAAAATTGCCATGTTCATTGGCGCCGTAATTCTTTGCGTGGCCGTCGCTGCGCATGTCGGCGTTGCGCAAACGTCCGACACCTACAAGGTGCGGCTCACCACTGTTCCTGTCGACCCGGCCATGCTCGTACGAATTGCCGGCCATGGCGAACTCAGGGGCGTCCTCTCAGGGAACAAATTGACCATCACCGGAACGTTCGGGGGGCTCCGGTCGGCAGCCACCGAGGCGCACATTCACCGCGGGCTTGCCAAGGGTGTTCGCGGACCAGCGATTCTCGATCTGGAAGTGACCAAAGCAATGAATGGTTCAGTTTCCGGATTGGTCTCGCTTGCGCCGGAGCAACTGGAAGATTTGAAGAACCAGCGCTTGTATGTACAGATCGATTCTCAGGGTGCGCCGGACGGCAATCTTTGGGGCTGGTTGCTGCGGTAGGTTAGTCGTTTCAGGAAAATTGGGTGCTGCGATGAAGGAGCTTTCATGCCGCCATTCAAAATGATTCGACTTGTGGCCCTTACTGCGCCGCTGCTGGTGTTTGCGCCTCTTGCCGCGCCACAGCAATCCGACGTGAGGGCGAATACCGGAGCGAACGTGAGCGCATTCACCGCCGCGCAGGCCGCCGCCGGACGCGCGACCTATCAGGATCGCTGCGCATCCTGTCATCTGCCCGACCTTCGCGGCAGCAATGAAGCCCCGCCGCTGGCAGGCTCGAATTTCGCGAATACCTGGCAGAATCGCACCACCGCAGACCTCTACAACAAGATTCACGACACCATGCCCGCGAATAATCCCGGCACGCTCAGCGAGCAGGACGCGGTCGATCTGGTGGCATTCACTTTGCAGTCGAATGGAGTGGAACCCGGCACGCGCTCGCTGACGTCCGCGGATCTGTTCACCATTGGCGATCTCCCGGCGAAACGCGGAGCAGCCGCAACTCCGCCACAAGCACAAGCAGACGCAGGTGCTGCTCCTCGCGCTGCCCGCCGCACCGGAATTCCGGCGGGCGTAACCGTCGAAGGCGAAGTGAAAAATTATGTGCCGGTCACCGATGAGATGCTGCTGCATTCGAATTCCGCCGACTGGCTGATGATCCGCGGCAATTACCAGGCCTGGAATCACAGCTCCCTAAAGCAGATCACGCCGCAAAACGTGGGTAATCTGCGGCTGGCCTGGGTCTGGTCCATGTATGAAGGCAATGCCAATGAGCCCAGCCCGTTGGTGCACGATGGCATCATCTATATTCCGAATCCCGATAACATTGTGCAGGCGCTCGACGGCCGCACCGGCGATTTGATCTGGGAGACTCGCGCGCGCCCCTCGGGCCAGCAAGGCGGCGGCACTGGCGCCACGCGCAATCTGGCCATCTATCAGGACAAGGTTTTCATGGCCACTACCGACGCGCATCTCGTCGCGCTCGATGCCCGCACCGGCAAAATCGTTTGGGACACCGTTATCGCCGACAACAACAAGGGATTCGGCAATTCAAGCGGCCCCATCGTCATCCGCGGAAAAGTTCTGCAGGGCCTCAGCGGTTGCGACCGCTACAAGGCGCAGGAAAGCGAGCAGGGATGCTTCGTTAGCGCCTTTGATCCGAGCACGGGCAAGCTCCTTTGGCATTTCAACACTGTGGCTCGCGAAGGCACCCCTGGCGGCGACACCTGGGGCAAGCTTCCCAACATGCTGCGCGCCGGCGGTGAAACCTGGATCACCGGCAGCTACGACCCCGAGCTGAACCTCACTTATTGGGGCGTCGCGCAGGCTAAGCCTTGGATGCAGGTCAGCCGCGGCGCCGGAGTGAACGATCTCGACCTCTACACCAGCTCCACGCTCGCGCTTCATCCCGACGACGGTTCGCTGGCCTGGTATTTCCAGCATGTGGCTGACGAAACGCTCGACCTCGACGAAGTCTACGAGCGCGTTCTGGTCGACATCGGCCCGCAAAAAACCGCCTTCACCATGGGCAAAGCCGGAATCCTCTGGAAGCTCGATCGCCAGTCCGGCAAATTTCTCGACGCGAAAGAAACGATCTTCCAGAATGTCTTCAGCGGCTTCGACCACAACACCGGCAAACTGACCTACCGGCCCGACATCATCGAGCAGGGCATCGGAAAGTGGGTGCAGGTCTGCCCCAGCACCGAAGGCGGACACAACTGGCAGGCCATGAGCTACTATCCGCAGGGCGGCGTCCTGATTATTCCGGTGAGCCAGAGCTGCATGGAAATGTCCGGGCGCAAAGTGGAATTTGTCGACGGCTCCGGCGGCACCGCGGGCGATCGCCGCTTCTTTGAAATGCCCGGCACGGACGGCAACGTGGGCAAACTCGAAGCCTACGACGTGAAAACCATGAAAGAAGTCTGGAGCTGGCAGCAGCGCCCGTCGTTCCTCACCGCCGTGCTTTCAACCGACTCCGGCCTCGCCTTTGTCGGCGATCTCGACCGCTACTTCCGCGCGGTCGACGCCAGCACCGGCAAGACCATCTGGAAGCAGCGCCTGGGAACTTCCGTGCAGGGATTTCCGGTGACTTTCAGCATCGATGGAAAGCAATACGTCGCGGTTACAACAGGGCTAGGCGGAGGCAGCCCGCGCAACGTCCCGCGCTCGATTCTGCCAGACGTGCACCATCCGCAAACGGGCAACGCGCTCTACGTTTTCACTCTGCCGGACGCAAAATAGTTAACTCCGCTAGGGCCCGCCGCCTTGTCATCCCGAGCGGAGTTAAGCGCACCCCGGTCAGGGGCGCCGTAACGAAGTCGAGGGATCTGCATTTTCTCTTTTGGGTTTTCGTTGGCTTCTGCTAGCGCAAGATGTTCGCCCGGTATCGATTACGACGCGAACCTCATGTCGCTCGACGTTCCGCCCGCCGCGGGCACGTAGCACTTCATTGTGTAGTCCATGACCATGCGGTCCGCATTGAACCGCCAGCCCAGCGTTCGAATGGCGCGCTTCATGCGCTTGATCCATCCGCGCGGCAATCCGTCGCGGTCGCGATGGTAGAACAGCGGAATCACTTCTTCGCGCAGCGTGCGGTACAAATCCTCGCCATCGCGCGTGTCGTGGACGTTCATATCCGCATGCGTTCTGCCGGTACCGATGGCAAAGCCGTTCAGCCCGTCGTAGGCCTCGGCCCACCAGCCATCCATGATCGACAGATTCAGCCCCCCGTTCAGCACCACTTTCTGGCCGCTGGTGCCGCTCGCTTCCAGCGGACGCCGCGGATTGTTCAGCCAAACGTCCACTCCTTGCACGAAATGCCGCCCCACGTTGATGTCGTAGTCCTCCACGAACACGAACTTGTTCGCGAATTGAGGATCGCGCATCAACTCGGCGATCTGCTGCAGCACACGCTTGCCGTACTCATCGTGCGGATGCGCCTTGCCTGCGAATACGAACTGCACCGGGCGCTTCGGATCGTTTACCATCGACGCCAGGCGCTCGATATCGCGCAGAATCAAATTCGCGCGCTTGTATGTCGCAAAGCGCCTCGCGAATCCAATCGTCAGCGCATCCGGACTCAGCAGCTTGCCCAGCCGGCGAAGATTTTCTTTCGGTTCGTTGCGTCGCTCCGCCTGCTCCGTCGCGCGCCTCCGCACAAACTCCAACAGACGCGACTTCAGGGCCAAGTGCGTTTCCCACAGCTCGCCATCGTCCACGTCTTCGATGTGCTCCCAGATTTTCGCGTCGGCGCTATGCTCGTGCCAGCCATTGCCCAGATGACGGTCATACAACCGGAACATCTGCGGCGCCAGCCAGGTCGGCACGTGCACGCCGTTGGTGATGTGCCCGATGCGCACATCCTCGCCCTTGGCAGGGCCCATGCCCGCCCACATATCGCGCGAAACTTCGCCATGCAACGCCGAAACAGCGTTCGCTCGCCGCGAAAGCCGCAGGCCCAGCACGGTCATGCAGAATTCTTCATTCTGATTGCCCACATTCTCGCGGCCCAGGCCCATCAGCTTCTCGTGATCCAGACCCATGGCCTCTCGCATCGGCCCCAAATGTTCTTCGATCAGCCCCGAATCGAAGCGGTCATGCCCGGCGGGAACGGGCGTGTGCGTGGTGAACACCACTTCGCGGCTCACGCGCGCCACCGCTGAATCGAACGAAAGGCCCTCCTCCTGCATGCGGCTGCGTACCGCTTCCAGCACCGCGAATCCGCTGTGTCCTTCGTTCAGATGCAAAACGCCCGGCGTGATGCCCATTGCTTTCAGCGCGCGGAATCCGCCCACGCCCAGCAGCAGTTCTTGCCGGATGCGCACGCGCCGGTCGCCCCCGTATAGCCGAGACGTCAGTGTGCGGTCTTCCGGTGAATTGCCTTCGACATTCGAATCGAGCAGCAGCAGATCGCAGCGCCCCACTTTTAGGCGCCACACGCGCGCGCGAATCGTGCACCCGCGCGTCTGAATCTCAATCGACACCGGCTCTCCATTGGCCCCGATGGCCGCTTCCATCGCTTGCTGGCTCACGTCGGTCTGCAAGTAGTCCTCATGCTGCCAGCCGTGCTCGTCGAGATACTGCCGGAAATATCCCTGCCCGTAGAACAGTCCGATGGCCACCAGCGGAATGCCCAAGTCCGATGCGCTTTTCAGGTGGTCGCCCGCCAGAATTCCCAGGCCGCCCGAATAAATCGGAATCGATTCGTGCAAGCCGAATTCCGCCGAGAAATAGGCCACCGGACGCGGCCGCAAAATTCCCGCGTGCCGCGCGCCCCAGGTGCGGTCCTTCTCCAGATATTCGCGCTGCCGACGGTAGGCGTAGTTGATGCGCCCGTGCAGCACCAGTTCGTTGGCGCGCTTCTCGATCTGCGTCAACGGAATTTCATTCAGCAGGGAAATTGGATTGTGATTGAGCTGCCGCCAGCGTTGCGGGTCGAGGTCCAAAAACAAACTCGTCGAATCGCTGTCCCAGCTCCACCACAAATTGCGCGCGAGCGTCCACAAGCGTTCTTGCACCGGCGCGATGAAGCGATCGAGCGTGCGCGCCTCGCTTACCACCGGCGCCACCTGCGCAGCAGCTTCCACCAGCGCGCGCGTCTCGCCTTCCAGGAAAAGCCGCGGATGCAGCGTCTGCACGATCAGCACGCCCTGCAGCACGCCGCGGTCGATCAGCGGCACTCCCAGGAAAGATTGCAGGTCGTCCTCGCCCGCCTCGCGAAAATATTTGAAGCGCGGGTGATTCTTCACCTGCTCCACCACAATTGGCCGCACTTCCTCCGCCACCAAGCCTACAAGTCCCTCGTGCAGCCCCAGTCGCAGCTTGCCGATACATTCCGGGCGCAGTCCCACCGTTGCCGCCAGCACCAGGTTGGCGCGGTCCGGCTCCAGCAGGTAAGCCGAGCAGACATCCGTCTCGAAACGCTTGGCGATCAGCGCCACCACGTTCATCAGCGTTTCGGCCGGCTTGCCGCCCTCCTTTGCAAGCGTGCCGATTTCTTCCAGCGTTAAAACGTAATTCGAATCAGTGGCTTGTGCAGTCGGCGTCACTTTCCATCCCTTTTAATTTGTATGATTCCAATAATGTAGTGCTCCGCAAAGTCCCGGAAAAGATGTTTATCAAATTGTGTTGCGCGTCTAGGCAGTAACCCCCGGGGATCGTCGCATAAAAATTCCTGTCGGGCGAGCAAACAAACACAATTACCGCTTGGTCGAGTCTCCGCGACCGCCAACCTACCCGGGCTGGGACACACGAACATAGTCAGCCATCATTTGTCCGTCCAACTCATTAAATCTATGGGCTGGATAGATTTCTCCGAGGCGTTTCAGATGCCAAAAATTGAGCGCGCGGCTGGGTACTGAGTCTTTGGTTTCCGTTCGGAACAGTACCCGCATTCTTAAAATGGATGGTTTGCAGTCTGTCTTTGGATTGGCTTTCCATAAGGGCGAACCATAGAATTACTCATGCTTACTTCCACCGAAGATTGCCAAGGTCGTATACTCCCTTTTCCTCCTGAGAAGCGCTTTTCCGCGCTGGCATTCTCGCCCAAAGCGGCTTTGCGCAGAGTGGCGCCGAAGGATTCCGTGCTGGCATGCGCCGTGCTCTCCGGCTACGTGGCCCTCTACATCGCCGTTGGCTTCGCTGGGCTCGAACTCCTCTCCTGGGCCTGGACCAAGCTCTTTAGCTGACGCCCCGGAGCTTTTAACTGACGTCCCGGAGCCTTCGCTCTGTGCCTTAGCAGATGCTTCCGCCTCTTCAACTCCTCCTGGAATTCATCTGGACGTCCCTGAAACGGGCTTTCCTGACACTAGACTACAATCGGTCAGCCGGGCGATAAGGTGGGTGCCTGCACCATGGATTGCTTCTGCGTTGACTCGATGTACCCACCGTCATCCTTGAGCGCGGCGGTTTCTCCGACCTTGCGAGGGTCGCAGAGTGGAGTCGAAGGATCTCTTCGTGTGATGGCTTCACCGAGGAGTCAGTTTCTTCGCACTCTGGGTAACGCAACACCCCTTGTCAGCCCGTCGCCAGCACCACCACCACGCGCCGCGGCCCGTGTGCGCCCATCACGATAATCTTCTCGATATCCGCCGTGCGGCTCGACCCGGTGATCAGGCACAGCATCGAATTCTTCTCCGCTGCGCCGCTCGAGCGCAGCCGCGCGAACGCCTCGTCCAGTCCCGCCACAAGCTGATCGATCGTGGCCACCACAATGTGCACCGGCGCCACAATCGACGCGCCGCGGCCTCCGCAGCCCGACGAAACGAATACCGATCCCGTGCGCGCCACCAGCGCCTCTGCGCAGGTAATCGTCGCTTGCGACGCTTCCGCAGGGCCGCCTTCGCTCGACCACCGAATCGCGCGGCCCTGCCACAGCGGCACCATCCGCCGCAGCGCCGGCGCGTCCTGCACGAAGATTTCGCCTGCCGGAATCGACCCCAGCACGTCGGCCACCGCCGCCGCACTCGCCCCCAAATCCGACGTAAGCAGACATTCCGTCTTGTTTAGCGCGCACTCCTGCCGAAACCGTTCCAACGGATCGGCAATCGTCGCGAAAATCGCTCCGCCGCTCGACGAACCCACGGGCATCGCGTGCTTCGGCGCTGGAACGCGCAGCGCGCTGCGGATCCGCGCCAGGATCCTCTCGCGCCCTTCGGTCTGCTCGTCAGCTTGCGCCACGCTGCTCCTTCCACATCGCGCGAAAAGATTTCGCCGGAATCCGCGGCGCCGCGTGCGTTTGCGTCCAAGGACGCAGCGGATCGAGTCTCGTCCGCGCCAGCCCCAGCCCATACGCCGCGCGCAGCAGCGCCCGCCCCACGCCGCCCAAGAACGCGAATCGACTCGCGCTCATCATCGCCCATCGCCACATCCCAAACGCTGCGCGCTCGCCAAAAGATCGCTGCGTTTCCTTCACCGCATTCCGCCGGTTCTGCAGCAAGTGATGATGCAGATCGATTTTCACCGGACACGCATTCGTGCACGCCCCGCACAGCGACGACGCAAACGACAAATGCTGATATTTCTCCAGCCCGCCCAGATGCGGCATCAGCACGCTGCCGATCGGCCCGCCGTACACCGTTCCGTACGAATGCCCGCCCACCTTGCGAAACACGGGACAAACATTCAGGCACGCGCCGCAGCGCACGCAATGCAGCACCTCGCGCTGCTCCGGATCGGCCAGCAATTCGCTGCGCCCGTTGTCGAGCAGCACCACGTGAAATTCCTCCGGCCCGTCCGGCTCGTTCGCGTTGCGCGGCCCACCCAGCAGCGTGTTGTACGAAGCGATCGGAATTCCCACCGCCGCGCGCGCCAGCGTTGGCCAGATCACCGCCAGATCTTCCATCCGCGGAATCACTTTTTCGATTCCCGTCACCGCCACGTGAATGCGCGGCAGGCTCGATCCCAGCCGCCATTTCCTTCGTTCGTCGTGAGCGCCACCATTCCCGTATCCGCCACCAGAAAATTCGCGCCACTCACGCCCATTTCCGCCGCGAAAAACGCTTTTCGCAGCTCACGCCGCGCCACAGCCACCAGATGCTCCGGATCGTCGCTTTCCACTCCGCCATATTTTTCCGCGAAAAGTTCCGCGATCTGCTTCCGCGTCAGATGCATCGCCGGCGTCATCAGGTGATACGGCGGCTCGTTGCGCAACTGCACGATCAGCTCGCCCAGGTCTGTCTCATACACGCGCACGCCCTGTTTCTCGAGCGTGTGCGTCAGGTCGATTTCTTCCGTCACCATCGACTTCGACTTCACCACCGTGCGCACGCCACGCGCCGCGGCCAACTCCGTAATGTAGCGCCGCGCATCCTCCGCCGTTTCCGCCCAATACACGTGACCGCCGCGCTCCTTCACGCGCTTCTCGAATTCGAGCAGGTAGCGGTCGAGATGGTTCACCGCCTCCCACTTGATCTCGTGCATCCGTTGCCGCGCCGCTTCGTAGTCGAGAAACCGCTCGCCGGTTCGCTCCACCGCCGCTTCATAGTGGTCGATGCCGGTGCGGATGGTGCTGCGATGAGCCAAATCCGCGGATTTCACCGCCGCGCTGCGCAAAAATTCCTGTGCCGGCGTGCTCATCGCGTCCGCTCCGCCGTCGCACTCGAGCCCGTTGCCACGCGCGCGTCGCTCGTTGCACCCGCACCGGCTGCGGTGCCTCCGTCCGCGCCCGACCCTTCCGCTGTTTGCGCCAATATGCTCGCGATGTGAATGGTCCGCGCTGCGGACTTCCGCAGCCGCAACACGCCTTCGATGTGCATCAGGCAGCTCGGATCGCTCGAAGTGACAAACTCCGCGCCCGATGCTTCCACGTTCGCCGCTTTCGTTTCGCCCATCGCGCCGGAAATCATCGGAAACTTCGTGGAAAAGGTCCCACCGAACCCGCAGCACTCTTCGCAGTAGGGCATCTCCACCAGCTTCAGCCCGCGCACGTGCCGCAGCAACTCGCGCGGTTCCTGTTTCAGCCGCAATTCGCGCAGCGCGTGGCACGCGTCGTGATACGTCACGCGATGTGGAAAACTTGCGCCCACATCTGTGACCTTCGCCACCTTCACCAGAAATTCCGAAAACTCGAACACGCGCGCCGCAACCGCCGCCACCGCCCCCTCTGCCGGTGTTCCCGCCAGCAGTTCGCCATAAAAATTCCGCACCATCGTGGTGCACGATCCCGAAGGGCACACAATCGCCTCCGCTCCGCCGAACACCCGCAAAAATCTTTCCGCCAGCGGACGCGCCTCGCCCCAATACCCGCTGTTGAACGCGGGCTGCCCGCAGCACGTTTGCGCCTCCGGAAAATTCACATCGTAGCCGACGCGCCGCAGCACGCGCGCCATGTCCAGGCCCACTTCCGGGTTCAGTTGGTCGACAAAGCAGGGAATAAACAGCGCCACATTTTTCATCGGCCGGTCAATTTCTTCGCATGAGTATTCATGTGAAGAACATTGTGCCTTGTTTGGCTCTGTTTTTCGATTTTCTTCGGCAGGCGTCTTGGTGTATAAGCTCACACAATTTCAAATCGTGGTGCTCGTAACGGCGGTTTCATCACGCCATCGACAATGGAGCGACAAACTATGAACACTCATCGGCTTGCATCCGTTTTTCTTGCGCTCGTGATCTTCACCCCAACCTCAGCGCGCATCGCCCGTGCCCAGGCCGCCCCTTTGCAGATGACCGGCAAGCCCGCTTTCCAGGGCAAGGCCTACCGTTTCGACAAAATTGCCGATGGCGTCTACTATGCCACCGCCACCGGCACGATGATCACTGGCGGCAACAACGTCGTCATCGTCAATGATCGCGACGTGCTCGTCGTCGACGCCAACACCACGCCCGCCGCCGCCCGCGAAATGCTCGCCGAAATCAAAATGATCACGCCCAATCCCGTTCGCTTCGTGGTCGACACGCATTTCCACTATGACCACACCGACGGCAACATGGTTTACGCTCCCACCGCGGAAATTATCGCCACCGATTACGTCCGCGAAATGCTCGCGCATCACGACGTGCTGCACACCGAGCCTTACAAAACCAGCGTCGGCTCGCTGCCCACGCAACTCGACGCGCTGAAAAAGCAGGCCGCTGGCGAAAAAGATCCCGCCAAGCACGCCGATCTCGAAAAGCAGATCAAGGCCATGCAGGACGAAATCGTGCAGGTCAGGGAAACCAAGCCCACGCCACCGACCATGACTTTCAAATCGCAGCTCACGCTGTATCGCGGCAATCGTGAAATCCAGCTTCTTTTTCTCGGCCGCGGACATACTGAAGGCGACACCGTCGTCTATCTGCCCAAGGAAAAAATTGTCTGCACCGGAGATTTGATGGAGTCGCGCCCGGCCTACATGGGCAGCGCCGTCTTCGATGAGTGGATCAAGACTCTCGATGCGCTCAAGAAGCTCGACTTCAACACCGTTCTTCCCGGCCACGGCGTGCCGTTCCATGACAAAGCGCTCATCACGGCATGGCAGAGCTATCTGCAGGATCTGATCACGCAGGTCGCGGCGCTGCGCAAGCAAGGGCTTACCGCCGACCAGGCCGCGCAGAAAGTCGACCTGCGCTCGCACGCCTCCGCGTTCCCGCAGATCACCGCCGTTGGCGCTGATCTGCGCGGTGTCCGCCGCGTCTATGAATGGATGGACGAAACCCACCGCTAGCTCTCGCCTCCCCTCTGCACCTTGAGCAGTTTTGTTTTACGGTGTCATCCTGAGTGAGCATTTGGCGTGACCCGATCAGGGTCCCGCCGCGAGTCGAAGGATCTCTCTTCGTGTGAGCGCATCACCGAGGAGCATCACGTGCCGTCGTGTGCCGCATTCTTCGGGCCTTCTGCGAAGAGTGCACGCCTCGCATTCATGAACTTGCCTCCGCGTGCTGTTGCTCTTTCTTGACGGTGTCATCCCGAAGCGAGCGGTTCTCAGCGAGTCGAGGGACCTCTCTTCGTGTCCCACGTCACCGAGGATTATCGGGTGCCATCGCGGCCAATCTGCCTCCTTTGCCTCCATTCCTCCCTTCGTCGTACACTTCCTCCGTCGTCGTATTCTCACTCGGGAGACACACTCATGGCGCAACAAAACTCCGCAGTCTGGTTCATCACCGGTTGTTCCACCGGCTTCGGCCGCGAACTCGCCAAAATTCTTCTTGACCGCGGCAATCGCGTGGTGGTCACCGCGCGCAATCCCAAGCAGATCGAAGACCTTGCCGCCGGACGCGACAAGCAAGCGCTCGCGCTCCAGCTCGATGTGACCAACGCATCTGAAATTGCCGAAGCCGTAAAAAAAGCCGAAGCGGCCTTCGGCCGGATCGACGTGCTCGTAAACAATGCCGGCTACGGTTATATTTCCGCCATCGAGGAAGGCGAGGACGACGAAGTACGCGCCATTTTCGAGACGAATTTCTTCGGCCTCGCGCGCCTCACCCAGGCCGTGCTCCCGGGAATGCGCAAGCGCCACAGCGGCACCATCCTCAACGTTTCTTCCATCGGTGGTTTCGTCGGATTTCCCGGCGTCGGCTATTACAACGCCACGAAATTCGCCGTCGAGGGTCTCACCGAAGCTCTTTCCAAGGAATGCGCTCCGCTCGGAATCCGCGCCATCATCGTCGAGCCTGGGCCGTTCCGTACCGACTGGGCCGGCCGCTCGCTGAAAACTCCGAAGAACGCCATCGCCGACTACGCTGAAACCGCCGGAGTGCGCCGCAAAGCCATTTCCGGCAGCAGCGGCAAGCAGGCCGGCGATCCCATTCGCGCTTGCCACGCGATGATTCAGGCGGCTGAGTCCGAAAACCCGCCGCTGCGTCTCGTTCTTGGCAGGATGGCTCTCGAGACCGCGCGCGCCAAGTTGGATCAGGTCCAAAGCGATTTGGACACTTGGCAGGAAGCAACGCTTGGCGCCGATTACCCGGAGTCCAAGGCCACCACCGCCCGCTGACACCACCGCCCCGCACTGTGTCATCCCGAGCCGACGACCCGATGAGGGTCGGAGTCCTGAGCGAAGCAACGCGAAGCGAAGGAGCTCTCTTCAACTCGAGGGACCTGCATTTTCTTTTGCTTCTTGTTGTCATTCCGAGTGAGTGAATTGCCCGACGAGGATCCTCCTTCCAATTCTCTCCGCCGCTCCCTTCTCACTCGCCGCCAACCATTGACCATCCGTGCTCCAATCGCCAAATCCGCCCGTAAAACCTCGGTAACTGGTGTATAGTTTTTAAGGCGCTGCCATTTCTGAACGCCGTTCGCTCCTACTACTGAACCGCTTCAAATCGCACCGCGCCGAATTTTGCATTCATCCGGGAATCGAACAGAAATCGAGCATGAGCAAACCCGTTCAAGTGATGAAGTTTGGCGGCACGTCCGTGGGAGACGCCGCTTGCATCGCGCGCGTGGCGCGCATTTTGTCCGAAGCCTCGCGTAGAGGCCCTGTGGTCGCGGTCGTCTCCGCCATGAGCGGCGTCACCAACAAATTGATTCAAGCTGCCAGCAAATCCGAAATCGGCGACACCGACGCCGCCCAAACCGTTTTTGACGCGCTGCGCAAACAGCATGACGTTGCGCTGTCAGCCCTGATCAAGTCCGACGCCCGCCGCGCGCAAATCGCCGCGCCAATGGCCGAAATTTTCTCCGAGGGCGAACGGCTCTGCAAAGGCACGGCGCTGCTTCGCGAACTCACTCCCCGCACGCTCGACGCGATTTCCAGCCTCGGCGAGCGCCTCTCCGCGCCCATGGTTGCGGGCGCGCTGCAGGAACTCGGCGCGCGCAGTGAAGCGGTCGAAGCCACCGAACTGATCGTCACCGATCCCTATCACGGCGGCGCCGATCCCATCATGGACAAAACGCGCCGCCAGTGCGAAGCGCGGCTTCGCCCCATGTTGCAGGAGGGCATGATTCCGGTAGTCACCGGATTCATCGGCGCTACGATTGAAGGGGTGCTCACCACGCTGGGCCGCGGCGGCTCCGATTACTCCGCCACCATTCTTGGCGCGGCGATCAGCGCGGATGAAATCATTATCTGGACGGACGTCGACGGTGTGCTCACTGCCGATCCCCGGCTGGTTGCCGACGCGCGCACCATTCCGGAAATTTCCTATCGCGAAGCCACCGAGCTGGCCTACTTCGGCGCGAAAGTGCTGCATCCCAAAACGCTGCGCGCGGTTGCCGAGCAGGGCATTCCGGTTTGGATTCGCGACAGCTTTCATCCCGAAAAGATCGGCACCAAAATCACGCCGAAGGGCCGCACCAACGGTGGCGGCGTGAAAGCGCTCACCGCTATCAAGGACGTTACACTCATCAGCCTGGGCGGCCCTGGCATCGTGGGCGCAGCGGACGTGGTTGGCCGCACTTTTTCCACCACCTCCGAAGTTCACGCCACCGTGCTGCTGATTTCGCAATCTTCTTCGCAGAACGATATCTGCTTTATCGTTTCCTCCGCCGATGCCAAGCGCACCGTCGAAGCTTTGCGCAAGGAATTTGCGCAGGATATCGCGCACGAAAAGGTTGAGCACATCACTGTCGACCCGAACATCGCCATCGTCGCGGTGGTTGGCGAAAACATGCGCGGCACGCCGGGCGTTGCCGGGCGCGTGTTCATCGCCCTCGGCCAGGAAAACGTGAACATCATCGCCATCGCGCAGGGCTCGTCCGAGTCGAATATTTCCTTCGTGGTCTCGCAGCAGGACATGAAGCCGGCGCTCATTGCCACGCACCGCGAATTCGGGCTGGCATCCGTCTCCGTAGCGCACGACCAGCGCGTGGCGGTTTCCTGACCATGGCCGAACGAGCTTTACCTCTCGCCGAAAAGCCCGCCGAAAAAGCGGTGCAGCGCTGCATTCTGCCCGGATGCGGCAGCAGCTACGGCATTCGCGAGCGTATCTACGTTTGCCCCGCTTGCGGCGGCCCGCTTGAAATCGAGATGCAGCCGCCCTCGGCGGCCGAACTCGGAGGCCTGCGAAAATTGTGGGAGGTGCGCGCAGGTTCGCGCGACGCGCGCGACATCAGCGGCGTCTGGCGTTACCGCGAACTGCTTCCCTTTGACGATTCCGGGCCGTTCGTCACGCTTTTCGAAGGCAACACGCCGCTTTACGATGCGCAACGCTGCGCCGATTATTGCGGCCTGGTCAACCTGCGGCTGAAACATCAAGGTTGCAATCCCACGGGCTCGTTCAAAGACACAGGCATGACCGCTGCCGTAACGCAGGCCGTAGTGCTCGGCGCCCGCGCCGCCATTTGCGCCAGCACCGGCAACACCGCCGCCAGCCTCGCCGCTTATGCAGCACGCGCCGGTTTGCAGTCAGCCATTCTCGTTCCTTATGGCCAGATCAGCCCGGCAAAACTGGCGCAAAGCATGGACTACGGCGCAACCGTGCTCGAAATCGACGGCAACTTCGACGATTGCATGCGCCTGGTGCAGGAGCTGGGCGACGATCCTTCGATCTACGTCGCAAATTCCATCAATCCGTTTCGCATCGAGGGGCAGAAAACTGTCGCCATCGAACTGATGCGCCAGTGCAACTGGCAAATTCCTGATCAGGTGGTCGTTCCGGGCGGCAACATGGGCAATAGCAGCGCCCTGGCGAAGGGTTTCGAGGAGATGTTGAGGCTCGGCTGGATTACTGCGCTGCCGAAAATCAGCGTGATTCAGGCCGAAGGCGCGGCGCCGCTTGCGCGCCTGTTCGCTGAGCTGGCCCCCAAACAATCTCCCGCGGATACGGCGCTTCCCAACGATTTGAAGATTGTAGAAAAGCCGCAAACGCTGGCTACCGCCATCAAAATTGGCGCGCCGGTTTCCTGGAGGAAAAGTTTGCGTGCGGTGTTGCGCTCGCGCGGCCAGATCATCACCGTGAGCGAGCAGGAAATCGCCGACGCGAAAGCCATGATCGGTCGCGACGGCATCGGCTGTGAGCCCGCCTCAGCCACCACAGTGGCCGGAATCAAGAAGCTCGTCGCCGCGAAGCATATCAAGCCCGAAGAAACCGTGATTGCCGTTCTCACCGGGCACGTGCTGAAAGATCCCGACTACGTGAGCAATTATCATCGCGGCACGCTTTCCATCGACACCGGGCATGGCCCACAGCCCATCGCCGGGACGTTTCGCAACGTCCCGCAGCGCGCCGCGGCCAACAAATCCGCCGTGCTGAAAATTCTCGAATCGCGCAGTTGAATTTGTTTCTGGTTCATGTTGTCATCCCGAAGCGAGCGCAGTGGTTTCGCGACCCGGTCGCCCATAAAGTGCCAAGGGATCTCTCTTCTCTTCTTCCGATGAAACGACTCCACAATACATGAGCGCTCCGCGAGAAAATGCCTTTGAAGTTCGGGTGCCTGCCTCGACCGCCAATCTGGGCGCGGGTTTCGACTGCTTGGGGCTCGCGTTGGAACTTTATCTTGGCGTTCGCGCCACGGTTATTTCCAAGCCTGGCAGCAGCAGCCGCGCGCGAAGCTGGGGCGTCGTCGGCACGGCGGCTCTTCCGCGTTCACCGGATCAAAATTTGATTTTGCGCGCGATGAAACTCGTGGCCGAGCGCGAAGGTTTTAAATTACCGACGATCCGGCTTGCGGTGCAGAACGAAATTCCCGTTGCCGGCGGTCTCGGCAGCAGTGCCGCAGCAGCAGTCGCCGGCGTCGCGCTTGGCTATCTCGTAAACGACAAGCCAATCCCGAAAGAAACGGTTCTGCGCTACGCCGCGGAACTCGAAGGCCACGCCGACAATGTCGGCGCGGCGCTGATGGGTGGATTCGTCGTGACGTTCACGCGCAGCGACGGCACCGTCGTCGCGGTGCGAAAACGCTGGCCGAAAATGATTCGCTTGATCGTGGTGACGCCGGGGACGACGCTGGAAACAAAAAAATCGCGCGGCGTGCTGCCGCAAAGCGTTTCGCGCGCAGATGCGGTGCACAATTTGCAACGGACCGCGCTATTCGTCGCGGCGATCGAAGAGCGCCGCTTCGAGCTGCTTTCCGACGCGATGCAGGACAAACTGCATCAGGACGCGCGAAAAGCCCTGATTCCAGGGCTTTCCGACGTATTGGGCATTCCCAAAATGCCGGGATTGCTCGGCGTGGCGTTGAGCGGAGCGGGTCCGAGCGTGATTGCGCTGGCGACGGATCGTTTTGAAGAGATCGGAAAAACACTCGCGAGCAAGTTCGAAAGGCACGGAGTCGCTTCCACGGTGAGAATTTTGGAAGCTGCGCAAGAAGGGCTTACTTCCACGCAAAAGTGGGTCTCCACGCGCTGAAAATTGCACAAAATTGCTTGTTTTTGACTTTTTGGTCCCTCCATTTTTAGCCTGCAAAATCGCGCAAATTTCTGCAAAAAACTGCGCTGGAAGCACAGTTTCGAGTCAATTTCGCGCGCTGGGGTTCGTGCCCTTCGGGAAGTACATTCGTCTCTAGGGTAGAGACAAAATTACCAGTAAACAGAGACGATTGTCTCCAGCGAGGTAGAGACATTCGTCTCTATTTTACGGGTAAAAATTACATGGCCGGCTTGGCAGCGGCGTGAGCCGAGCCGCTCGATGCGGTCAGCGCCTGGAGTCCCGCGCCGAGGCGGGCGCGCTCTTCGGGCGTCATTTTGGTTTCGTTGCCGAGCGGCATGTAATTCGACTTCACAGCTTGCTGTTCGATTTCCGCGGCGTGCTGTTTTATTTCATCCATGGTGTCGAACATGATGCCTTTCGGCGCGGAAGGAATTCCGGCGTGAAGCGGAGTGTCGCTGTGACAGGGACTGCAATGCGTGCGCACGATGCGGCGCACTTCTCTCGGCGAAACTTTTGTTCCCGCGAAATCGACGGGCGCGGGAGCGACGGCGCGCGACGCGGCGATCATGACCACGAGAAATCCGGCGACGCCGGCGGCGGCGTAGCCGTAGTTCACATTGCCTCTGTCTTTCTGGTTGAAGAATTCACGAATCGGAACTGAAGCGAGGCAGAGCGCGGAAAGAATCAGCCAGTTGTAGGGCACGGTGTAGAGCATGGGATAGTGGTTGCTGATCATGATCAGCAACACCGGCAGCGTCATGTAATTGTTGTGCATGGAGCGCTGCTTGGCCGTTTGCCCATAATGCGCGGGCGGTTTTTCGCCCTTGAGCATGATGGCCACGGTTTTTTTCTGGTTGGGAATGATGATGGCGAAAACATTCGCGGCCATCACCGTACCGATCATGGCGCCCACGTGGATGAAAGCGCCGCGTCCGCTGAAGATGTGGCAAAGCGCGTAGGCGGAGCCGACCAGCACGGCGGCCCAGATCAGCGCGACAAGGCGGTCGTCGCGGCCGAGCGGAGATTTGCAAAGAACGTCGTAGACGATCCAGCCGCCGGCGATGAAGGCCAAGCCGATGAGAATGGCCTGGCGCGGCTGCAGATGCATGACGGAATTGTCGATGAGGTAGAGGTTGGCGTTGAAGTAGTAGATGGTGCAGAGCAACAGAAAGCCGCTGATAAAAGTAAGATAGGCTTCCCACTTGAACCAGTGCAGCTCTTCCGGCATTCCCGGCGGAGCCACCAGATACTTTTTGTTATTGTAAAAACCGCCGCCGTGGACGGCCCAGAGTTCGCCACCTACTCCGGCGGCTTTATCTTCGTCGCGCGCGGGAGGGCGGAGAGCCAGATCCAGCCAGATGAAATAGAACGATGCGCCGATCCACATGATGCCGACCATCACGTGAAACCAGCGCAGAGCCAGGCCGATCCAGGAGGTGAAGTCTATGGCCATCTCTTATCCCGATGCAGAGACACCCGTGCGTGCTGGGAATAAATGAAGAGAAAACTATAGCAGTGGCTAGTGGCGAGTGACTAGTGGTTAGAAGAGAGCAAAGGCGCGTGGAAAACACAGCTGATTTGATCGCGTCAGGCTTCGAGGTACTTGAACGGGCGGATGGCGGAGCTTTTCCAGAAATAGGCGAGGATGATGATGCTGGCCGCGGCGGCGTAAGCGCACCACACAGACGTAAAGGCGTAGCGTTTGATGGCGATGACGATAAGAATAATCGCGAGGTTGGCCACGCCGAAGGCGATCATGGGCTTGATCTTCGAGAAAAACAAAGAACCGCAGGTGGCGATCACATAGACGACAGCGACGAGGGTGTAGTTCGTGGCGCGATTGAAATAAACGATGCTGTTTCCGCGAACGTAGGCCTCGGTGGGATAGGCGGCGAGTCCCCAAAGGATGTAGAGAGCCGTGGCGGCGCCCAGGGCCAGAAATGGGAGCATTCTGCGCCGGCTGGAGCGAGTGGGTTCAAAGAGCACGACGCTGAGCGGTAACAAAAATGGAAGCAGTCCCTGCGCGTAGAGCATGAAGGCCGCAGCCATATTGTGAGTCACGGTGGGGGAGAGAGTACCGTCCAGACCGAGCCAGACGAAACCTTCGATGAATTGATGCACGGCGAATAGCGTGGGCAGGGCGGCGAAAAGAAGTTCGCGCCTGTGTTTCACGTGAGTGAAGGTGACCGCGCCGACCGTTCCCAGCACGGCGCTGCCTACGAAGTTGGCGGTGGCGGAGAAGCACATTTTCGCGGTGCCTAGAATAGCGCAAAGGGGGCAGAAAAGTGGCTAGTGGTTAGTGGCGAGTGGCTAGCGAAAGGCGGAGGCGGAGGAAACGGGAGGTAGAGGAAGTAAAGGAGGTAAAGGAATAATGATCGCGGGAACTTTGATATGGCCCGCACTCGCTCCACTCGGCCCGGGCGCGATCCTTACCGGATCGCAAAAACACCGCGAGCGGACGGCAACCGCTGCGCACTACCGGTTTTTTCCAACGGTGTAACGGGGATTTGGCGGCCAGTCGGGCATGGGCTTCGAATGCGGCCGCTGAATCCTAGTGAGCCGACTGCTAGTTCGAGGTGGACCGTGACGAGGCGGCGCTCTGTGTGCCGAGACCCGCTGCCCATGCAATTGCAGAGTCGAGTGCGTCGTATCCGAAGCTCTTCACTTCGGCCTGGATGAAATGCTCGCCGATCTTGGGTGCCAGCGTGGCTAGCTTGGCGTCTGCCGCAAGAGCAATTCTCTTTACTTTGCGATGATGATCGCGCACGAATCGCAGGTGTCGAACCAAGCTCCCGAAATTTTCCCAACCGGGGAATTCGCGAGCGTGGATCACCAAGCCTTGCAGGCTGCCATGAGCCTCTATCCAGGTGTCCGCCGTAACCGCCAGAGCATCAAAATCCTGTGAGCGCAAAGGCTGCTTGACCTCGACCACGATTACACCGGAGTCAGGAAGAAGGCGGTGAGAAATGGCGGCTGCTTCGGGCAGCGAGGCTAGCCAAGCGATAGCTTGGTCGCGCTCGTGATTGCCGAATACGCGCACCGGACAGGGCATGAGAAACCCGGCCATGCGCGTCAACTCTCTGATCCAGCCAAGGTCGGTGACGACGGCGCAGCCATCGAAGAGCCGCACGGATTGAAGACCGATTTTTGCATCTTCCCACGCAGCGCCCGGAGTGAATCCCTCGAACTCCGGACCAACCTGATAGAGAAACCGAATGCGACGCCCCTCTCGCCGTGCCTGGTCGAGAAGCGGGACGAACACCTTCTCGTAGTCTTCCTTCGATATCTTCCCGATTGCCTGAACGCCATCAATCCCATCGGGAAGGTTTTTCAGTATCTCGATCATTTGTGCTCCTCGCCGGATCGAACCATCGCCGCCATGCCAGCCATCATATCCCCGTGCGGGCGAACCAGCGGATAATTGACAGGCGCTAGCCAACAAAGCGGGGTGACATTTTTAAAGCATCCGTTCTCGCGGAAGGCGTCCTGCTGCTGCACCTCCTTTGGTGCGGCTGGGTGTTGCTGGGCTGGGCATTGACACGGGGGCATCGCGTTCTGCGGACCCTGCACATCACTTCACTTGTCTACGCGATTGTCATCGAGTTGGTTCCCTGGCCGCCGTGCCCGCTCACGGTGGCTGAAACGTGGCTTGAGGCTCGCGCAGGCATCGAACCCGCGCACGGACCGTTTCTGGTGCGCGTTCTCGAAGCGATTGTGTATCCCGACCTGCCGGAGTGGCTCGTGGTTGGAGGCGCGGTGCTGGTTTGCGTGGCGATTCTGGGAGTGTACGTGCGACGCCATTTGCGACGGAACGCGGACGGCCTGTGGTGACCGAAATTTATGTAGGACATGAGAAGGCGCTGCGGTATTCCGCCCCTGACCGGGGCTGCAACCCACTCCGCGATTGGAGGTTTCGGACGGCGGCCAAAGGCGGGTCGCCGGCGTTGCCGGGAATGTTGGTTGCGGCCCGTACGCATTGCGCCAATTCACATAAAAAGGGCGCAAAGCGATGCGGCACCCGGCGGTGTAGATGTGTGCGGGAGAGGCAACGGAAAGGCAACAGGGAGCGTCGTTTAGGTTGGAGGCAAGTGCTTTTGTAGGTAAAATTTGGCAAGGCGCCAAATAAAGGCGAATGCGGACCCGCGGGGAGCGTTGGACGGGCGGGGACAAACCGGATCGCCACCGACTGCGTCAAAAGCTTAGGGCGGCGGCTGAAGGGCCGCAGGAGCGGATGGCGCGAGACATACCGCATCGAGGCGTACGGCGGCGGTGAGTCCCGGCCTGAGGGCGAAACAGGATTCATGGAAGCGTTTCTGAATTTACTGTGGGTACTGATCGCGGTGGGCGCGCTGGGAACCTGGCGCGGGTGCTGGATGCGCGAGCAGCGCGCGCAGCGGCGCGATCCCGTTCGCGAGTGGGCGGCGGTGGTGTGCGCGCTGGTGCTGCTGTTTTTCGCCGTGTCGCTGAGCGACGACCTACATACGAACCCGATGCTGCTGGAAGAGAGCGGCGGGGGACGGCGGCACTCGGTGATACGCGATATGGGGCAGGCGGCGCCGGATTCGTCGAGCCATGTTGCCGCGCACAGCGCCGCATTGAATGCGGGCTGTTTTTTGGCTTCGCCGGGTTCCCGATTTGTCTTGATTGAGCTTCTTCATGAAGCAAATTCTGTTTCGCTCGCGACCGGGGTTTCCTCTGGGCGGGCGCCTCCGCAAACCTACCTGTAAGCGCGTTTCCTTTCCTTTTACACATAGGGTGGCGAAAGCTGCACACGAAGAGGGATTCTTCGCTGCGCTCAGAATGACGGCGCAAACCCAAGAGCAAAGGAAAATGCAGATCCTTCAACCTTTTTGTTGCGACCCTAACCGGGTCGCAAAGAACGCGATTAGCTCGGGATGACAATGTGAGAAAGATGGCGGACCAAAGTCCGCCGCTACGAAAGCAACGGCAAACGCGAAGAGAGATCCCTCGTCGCGAAGGAACCCGCTTCGCTCGCTCGGGATGACAGACATCAGGCAACGATGTTCGGGCGGAAACCCGACGGTACGACGGCAAAAAAGAGATGCGAAGAGGGATTCTTCGCTGTGCTCAGAATGACGGCGCAAATCAAGGATTGACAGCGTGGAGGTAAAGGAACCGGTGGCGGGCTGAAGCGCGACGGTACGTTCGAAATTTGAGGATGGTAATGATAAAGCGAACTTTTTTGTTTATGGGCCTTGCGCTGGGGATGGCGCTGACCGGGTGCGGGAATGCGAGCACGTCGGCGCAATCGCCCACATCTGCTAACGCGGGCAATGCGGGCGCGCAGTCACCGGGCAGCGAGTACGTGGCGCAGGATGCCAAGGGCATCCAGACCATGACGGTGCACAAGACGGCGATCCCCGAATATCTGGACCTGGCGGCGCACATTGAGCCGGACCCGACGCGGGTGGTGCACGTATTCGCGCCGGCGGGCGGGCGGATCACCGAGCTGCGCGTGCGTCCCTGGGACCGCGTGGAGAAGGGGCAAACGCTCGCGGAGCTCGAGAGCAGCGACCTGGCGCGCGCGGTGGCGGACTATCACAAGGCGCTGGCCGACAACCAGGTGAAGCAGAAGCGAACTGGCGCGCGCGCAGGACCTGCTCGATCACAAGGCCATTTCCGAGCGCGAATACCAGCAGGCGCAGGGAGACGCGCAGCAGGCCGCAGGCGGAAGTGGAAGCGGCACGCGAGCAGATCCAGGTATTCGGGATGGACCCGGACCACGCGTCGACGCAACTTGCTGGTGAAAGCGCCGAGATCGGGCGTGATTCTGGATGTCGGCGCGGCGCCGGGCGAATTTTCGCAGGCGCTTTCGGCCTCGGCGCCGCTTTGCACCGTTGCGGACATCACCACGGTGTGGGCGGTGGGCGATATCTACGAAAAAGATCTTGCAGCGGCGAAATCGGGCGAACCTGCGCAGGTCACGCTTGAACGCGTATCCCGGAGAAGCAATGGACGGGGCGCGTCGGCGTGGTCTCGGCAGCGGTGGATCCGGCGACGCGGACGCTGCATGTGCGCGTGGTGCTGCCGAATGCGGACCTGCGAATTAAGCCGGCAATGTTCGGATCGATCCGGCTGGTGCGGTCGACCGCGCAGGGGATTCTGGTGCCGGCAACGGCGGTGATTCGCGAAGGAAACGATTCGTATGTTTTCGTAGCGCAAGGGAAACGGACGCTTCGAGCGCCGGGACGTGAAACTGGGGCGGTCGGTCGACGGAAACGCTGGAGATTGTCTCGGGATTGAACGCAGGCGATACGATCGTGTCGGAAGGAGCGCTGTTCCTGCGCGCGGCGTGCAGCGGCGAGCTGAGGATGCGCGGGCTGATTGCATCGCTGCTGCAATACCGTCCGCTGGTGATCGTGGCGCTGGTGGCCTGGATTGCGGCGGGCGTTTATATGTTCTCGCGCCTGGATATCGAGGCGTATCCCGATCCTTCGCCGCCGCTGGTGGAAGTGATCACGCAGAATCCGTCGTGGTCCGCCGAAGAGATGGAGCGGCAGGTGACGGTGCCGATCGAGACGGTGCTTTTCGGAATTCCGCGCTTGGAGTACGTGCGCTCGACGACGATTTTCGGGCTGAGCGACGTGAAGCTCTACTTCGGCTACGACAGCGATTATTATCTGGGACCGCCAGGAAGTGCTTGAATCGCCTGCAACTGGTTTCGCTGCCTTCGAACTTGAGCCCGCAGCTTTCGCCTGAATCGCCCATTGGGGAAATTTACCGCTACCGACTGTACGGACCGCGATTACAGCCTGAACGAATTGAAGGCCACGCAGGATTGGTTCGTGACGCGCGAGATCAAGCAGGTGTCGGGAATCATCGACGTGGCTGGATTCGGCGGCACGACGCGCGCAGTACGTGGCCGAAGTGGATGCGCGAAAACTGCTGCAGTACAAAGTGACGCTGCCGCAGGTGGTGGCGGCGGTGTCGGCGAGCAATGCGAACGCGGGCGGAAATTACCTGACCATGGGCAGCCAGAGCGTGAATGTGCGCGGCGTGGGCCTGCTGCAGTCGCTGCAGGACATGCAGAACGTGCTGATCACCGAGCGCAACGGAGTGCCGGTGTATCTGCGCGATGTGGCCGATGTGCACGAAGGCTCGCAGCCGCGGCTGGGGCAGGTGGGCGTGAATCACGACGACGACGCGATCGAAGGAATCGTGCTGCTGCAGCGCGGGCGAACAAGTCGATTCCGGCGCTGAAGCAACTGGAGCAGAAAGTGAAGGACCTGAATGGCGGCTTGCTGCCGCGCGGGATGAAGCTGGTGACGCTCTACAACCGCACCGATCTGATCAATTTGACGACGGCGACGGTGCGCGACATCGTGCTGGTCGGGCTGACGCTGGTGACCGGGATCCTGATTGTTTTTCTGGGCGACTTGCCGATTTCGCTGATTGCGGCGCTGACCATTCCTTGTTCGCTGCTGTTCGCATTTTCGCTGATGGTGCTGGCAGGGCAATCGGCGAACCTGATTTCGATCGGCGCGATCGATTTCGGAATTCTGGTGGATGCGTCGGTGATCGTTCTGGAAAACATCTACCGGCGGCTGCAGGCGGCCGACGGCGGGAACGATCGACGACTGGATCTGATTGCGGATGCGACGGCGGAGGCGGTGCGCCCGGTGGCGTTTTCGGTGCTGGTGATCATCGTGGCGCTGATTCCGCTGTTCACCATGCAGGGCGTGCCGGGAAAAGTGTTCGCGCCGATGTCGGAAACGTACGGGTTCGCGCTGACGGGGGCGTTTATTTTCGCGATCTTTTTCGCGCCGGTGCTGGCTTCGTGGATGCGGCCGGAGAAAGTGCGCGGGCGACAACACGCGGCTGGTGGCCTGGCTGCACAGGCATTATGAGCGTTCGCTGCGCTGGACGCATGGGCCACAAGAAAACGGTGCTGGCGATCGCGGGAGCGGCGCTGCGTGGCGACTTTCATTGCTGGGCGCGCTTTTCCTGGGCGGCGAGTTCATGCCCAAGCTCGAGGAAGGGAATCTGTGGGTGCGCGCCACGCTGCCGCAGGACGCCTCGTATGAAACCGGTGCAAGGATGGCCCACGAACATCCGCGAAATATTTCTGACGTATCCGGAAGTGACGCAGGTGGTGTCGCAAATGGGGCGGCCCGACGACGGCACCGACGTGACCACCTTCAACAACATCGAGTTCCTGGTGACGCTGAAAAGCCGCAGCGAGTGGCCCGCGCGGGATGACCAAAGACAAGCTGGTCGAGCAGATGGACACGCAGCTCGAGAAATATCCCGGGATTGATTTCAACTTCTCGCAGAACATTCAGGACAACGTGGAAGAAGCGATGTCCGGCGTGAAGGGAGAAAATTCGCTCAAGCTGTTCGGCGACGACATCGACACGCTGGTGGCCAAGGCGGGCGAAATCGCGGACATCATGGCGAAGGTGCCGGGCGATTGCGGACCTGGGCGTGTTTCCAGGAGTCCGGGCAGCCGGAACTGCTGGTTTCGATCAATCGCGGCGGCGAGCGCGCGGTATGGACTGATGGCCGCGGACGTGGACGCGGCGGTGCAGGCGGCGATTGGCGGGCATGCGCGCCGACGCAGATTCTGGAAGGCGACCGGCGCTTCGATTTCGTGGTTCGCTACCAGCCGCAATACCGGACGACGCCGGAGGCGATCCGCAACATTCTGCTGCCCACGCCGGATGGCAACAACGTGCCGCTGGGACAAGTGGCGGACGTTTCGCTACAGGCAGGGCGCGTTCATGATCTACCGCGAAAATGGGCGGCGGTTACATTCCGATCAAATTCAGCGTGCGCGGGCGCGACCTGGCCGGGACGATTCAGGATGTGCAGACGCGGCTGGACCGACAACGTGCACTTGCCGGAGGGATACCACCTGGAATGGGCGGGCGAATACGACAGCCTGCAGAAGGAGCAGCGCAGGCTGGCGGTGATTATTCCCATCAGCCTAGCGATTATTCTGGCGCTGCTGTTTACGGCGTTCAATTCGCTGCGGCACGCGCTGCTGGTGATCTGCGATTCTGCCGTTTGGCGCGATCGGGGGAGTGCTGTCGCTGCTGATCACGCACACGCCGTTCAGCATTTCCGCGGCGGTTGGGATTCGCGTCGGTGATTGGCGTGTGCACGCTGGGGGGAGTGGTGTTTGTATCGGGTATTCGTCGCAAAGAGAGCGAGGCGCCTTCGATGGACGCGGCGATCGAGCGCGGAGGACTGGCGGAAATGCGTCCGGTGGCGATGGCATGCGCGGCGGCGGGGCTGGGATTGCTGCCGGCGGCGGTGTCATCGGGAGTGGGTGTGCAGGCGCAGCAGCCGCTGGCACGCGTAGTAGTAGGCGGGATGGTGACTTCGCCGCTGGCGATCCTGTTTCTGATTCCGGTGCTGGCTTTGTACTGGCTGCCGCGAGGGAATGGCGCGGCTGAGAAGTGAAGTTCACTGTACTAGCAAGCTCGAGCGTTGAAGTTTTGGCGAAGGAAGCGCTAACAAGGCTGTGCGGGGCCGAGGAATAGGGCGCAAACGAAGCGAAATGCACAGCAATTCACACATAATTGAGCACACACACTCGAAATTTATCTTGCAGCGATGGCGGCTGGAATATACTCAAGCCCTCTCAGAGGAGAAGGCGATGAGAAAAACTTTCGGCTTCCTGCTGTTGATGGCTATTTCTGCATTCGCGCTGCCGGCCAGGGCGAACACTTACGATTACACGCTGACGGACAGCGGCAATGGCGGCACTTGGACGTGGAGTCTGACCGGCGTTCCAAACACGCTGCCGATTCTGCCGCAGTTCTCGACGCAAGTGGGGCAACCGGGCGATATTTTCGTTTCCTACGACGGCGGTGCGGCCGAGCCGAATTTCATGTCCATGACAGCGACGACGCTGTTGTTTCAGTGCGATCCCACGTTGCTGTGCGCCTGGGACGAGGCTGCGGAGATGGAATTCGAATCGACAACTCCGCTGTTGAGTGGCGCGCAGCTTCTGACCGGAGGTTTTGCCGGGAAGAACGTGTTCTTCTGGGGAAGCGGCTTGACCCTCGAGGTGACGGACTCTATGCCGGAGCTATCTACCGGGGTGACGTTGCTGCTAGGCCTGATTCTCATGGTGGCGGCAGTGCGGGTGGGGCGGAGAAACGCGCAGAGAACTGGTCTTTAGAGTGGTTTTGCCCGGTCGTTTCGCGACCGGATGAAGGTGATTTAAGCGAAGCTCCGAAAAATCCTCAGCGCGACAGCGAAATCAGCTTTTGAGCTCCCAGGTTTCGATGATCTTCTCGCCGGGCGAAGCGCGCAGTCCGGAAATTTCCTCAATGTGAATGCAATAGAGAATGGGGACGTACGCCTGCGGCTGGCTGCGAAGCTGCGAGGCGGCGTAGCCGGTCTGCCACCAGGAAGCCCTTCTTTTCAGAAGCGATAGCGCCCAATTCCGGGCCTGTGTGTATTCGGTGGTGTCGGGAAGCTCCTGGTAGCGGCCAACGGCAATGACGCTGGCCCATTGGTCGGGGCCGGAGACGTCGTCCACCTGGACGCAAACACGAGGATTCGAGCGCATCCATTCGATTTTTTGGCCCACGGTGGCAAAACCGTATAAGTGGCCGGGCTGGTGCGCAAAATAGATCGGCACAATGTAAGGTTGATTATCGCGCGCGCAGGCCAACCTGCCGAAACCGATGCGGGCGAGAAGATCGTCGCATTCCTGCCGGTTCAGTGGATCAATGACCATGGTGTGTGCCCTTTGAATGATTCGCGTGCGTCGCGGCCGCGGCAAGCTGCATGGTGCGGGAGAAGGCGCAGGAGAGCAGCGGCGCTTGTCACGGACGGCGGTGACGGGAAGCACATTTTGAAGTCCGCGGAGGAAAAAGCAAGGGCGCAGGGACGAAGACAAAAATCTTGGACGCTTGGGCGATCGACGGCGATTTCGAGGGATCGCTGTAGCTGCTATACGCGCAGTAGATGCGTTCCGTCATTCCCCAGCGGGGAACAAACGACTGCAGCGAATTAGGGGCGGCGGAATTTGCGGAACAAGCCGAGCCCGGAGAGGCCAACGCCCAGCATGAGAAGCGTGCCGGGTTCTGGAGTTGAGACCGGAGGCCCGCCAGGCGAACCGGGAGATCCAGGGCCAGAAGGAGATCCGGGTGAACCAGGGCTCGAGGGCGAACCGGGACTGGAAGGAGATCCGGGACCGGAAGGAGAGCCGGGGGTTGAGCCACCACCGTTGGTGACCACGCTTGGGCTGTTAGGACGACCAGGACCTGGGACAAAAGGCAAGAACGGCGCCGGGTACATCGCAGCTGGGCGCGCTTCGGGAGCCGGGAATCCAAAGCCGGTTGGCGGCACGAGTGAACCATCGAAGGGCAGATTCTGAGCAACGAGCGGAGCCTCGGGCGGAACACGGTCGAAAGCCTCAAGCTCGGGCTGGCTGTTCGCGGGAGCGAGCGGAGCCTGGCGCTCTTCGGAGATGCGGTTGCCGCAGCGAGTGCGCGCTTCGTGGGAACCGTCGGTGAGAAGCTGCTCGCCTTTGTGCAGTTGAATTTTCTTGTTGGTCCAAAACACCTCGCGGCCCATGCGGTAGGAAACATAGACGGCGAGATCGCGATCGAGAGTAACGACGCGAGTCTGAGCGATGTTGAAATCGGCGTAATGCGCGGCCACAACGGAATCGTTGCGAGCGGCAGCGGCAAGTTCCTGCGCGTTCTGGGCGCCTCCGGGAATTACGGAGAATGGGTAGAGGCGGCGCTGCGCGGGAAGCCCGTCGGCCAGCGGGACAGAGATGGCATTGGTGTCCGAATCATCGAGGAGCGCGCCAGCCGAGACGAGCGACTTGGCGCCGAAATGGTGGCGATGCGGCGCGAGAGCCGCAGAGACCAGCGTGAGCAGGATCAGAACGTAAGAAAGAGAAGCGACTCGCCGGAAATAAAAGTTATCTGAGTTGGCTTTGGGTCCGAGACCGCGTTGTTGGTTCAATTTCCCGTTTCTTTCCAATTTTCTAAGTCCACGAACAGAGATTAGCAATCGATGTGCCGCGAAGAGCGCTAAGTGTTTTCATGTATATAGCCGTCCCAGTACCGGGTTGAAGCACCGGTTTTGGGAAATAGAGTTCAAGTAAAGGCAAAATTTTTGCGGTTAGGCGTTCCGACGAACAGATTTAGTGTACCGTTTTGAAATTTCCTGGCTGGAGAGGAAACGTCGGTTCAATTTTTTGCCGCAGTGCTGCGTCCGATCAGGAACTCCCTGCGATCCCCTGAAAGAGGGAAGAGTTTAACGCGATTCGAGAAAGCGATCAACGCTGTTTCGTTGTCGATGACGGAAGTAGCGGGCTCCGAGTGTCCTATGAATCACCTCAACGCACTTGCGTGGAGCGGACTTGCTTGAGGCGGATGCTTTCCGCGAGCTCCTTGTGCCATTGCCAGAACATGAAGCTGAGGGCAGCCAGAGGCGCGGCGACGCAGAGGAAGGCCATCAGTAGAAGAAAACCGAGCAGGAGAAGATTGAGGAGAGTCCCTGCCATCTTGCGACCCTTCGGAGCGATCTGTTTTTCGGCGCGACCATATTGTTGCGCGACGGAAATATCCAGTCAAGCCAATCGGCCGGAGAGGGCGGAAGCATTAGGTCCGACTGGTGGAAGAAGCGGACCCGTTCCGTTCTGTGGCGCGCGCGAAGGAGGAATGGAACGGCCGGATTCGACGATGCCGGTAACAAGCGACAAAGGTCCGATGAACCGCTATTGACGCCGCCGACAATCTTGCCGGGATAACTTGAAATGGGCTGGCCTGTCGCGATACGTTCGGAAGAGATAGAGATATGGAACCCGAGCAAATTCCATCAAATTGCAAGATGAAGGCACAGCGGGCTTTTGCCGCGTGTCTGCTGGTGTGTCTGGCGACAGTTGGCGCGGGGGCGGGGTGGGCGCAAACGCCGGGAGCGCCGGCGCTGACGGTGCAGCGGTTGTACAGTTCGCCGGGCCTGAGCGGGTCACTTACGCGAGGGATCGAGTGGTCACCCGACAGCAAGGAAATTTCCTACCTGCAGAACAATGCGGCGGGCGAGAAAGAACTTTGGACGATGGACGCCGCGACGGGCGCGAAAAAAGTGCTGGTGAAAGCGGAGACCATGGCGGCGGTGACGCAGCCGGAGAAGACGAAGGCGGTGCAGGCGACCGGGCTGGGACGGATTGAGCCGGAGAATTATCAATGGGCGCCGCACGCGGATGCGCTGCTGTTCATCGGCGACACCAACCTGGTGCTGCTGGACCTGAAGACGATGACACCGAAGACGCTGGTCGGCGGCGGAGCGGACATCCAGGACGCGAAATTTTCGCCAGACGAAAAATGGGTGAGCTTCGTGCGGGGGTTCAATCTGTGGGTGGTGAGCACGAGTGGAGGAGATGCGCACGCGGTCACGACCGGTGGGACTGAGGCGGTGCTGAAGGGGCAGCTCGACTGGGTGTATCCGGAAGAATTGAATACGAGCACAGCGTACTGGTGGGCGCCGGATTCGTCGAAAATCGCGTATTACCAGATGGATGAGCGTCCGGTGACGCGCTATCCGATTGTGGACATGAGCTCGCCGGCGGGAGATATCGAATACACGCGGTTTCCGCAAGCGGGCGAGGCGAATCCGATTGTGCGCGTGGGCATTGTGCCGGTAGCGGGCGGCGAAACGAAGTGGATGGATACCGGCGCGAACACGGATGTGTATCTAGCGCGCGTGGACTGGCTGCGCGACAGCAAAAAAATTGCGATTCAGCGACTGAATCGCGGGCAAAACGAACTTGATTTGATGTTCTGCGACGCCTCGAGCGGCGCGGCACAGAATGTCCTGACGGAAACCGACAGGTATTGGGTGAACATCAGCGACGATTTGTATTTCTTCAGCGACGGGAAGCGCTTCTTGTGGTCGAGCGAGCGCACCGGCTTTCGCCACTATTACACCTATGATTTGAGCGGCAAGGAAATCGCGCAGGTCACCAGCGGAGATTGGGCGATCACGGGCAGCAGCGGATTCGGTCCGGGCGCGGCAGCGCATCCGTCAGTAGATGAGGCGCACGGATACATTTATTTCCTTTCGAATAAGGATAGCGTGCCGGAGACGCAGCTTTACCGGGTGTCGATTGCAGATAAGCGGATCGAGCGCATCACGAAGCAGCCGGGAACGCACGATGTGATCATCGCGCCGGACGACTCGGCGTTCGTGGACGAATACTCGAATGTGATGACGCCGCCGCAGCAGGACTTGTATCGCGTGGACGGAAAAGCAGTGGCGGTGATCAATGAAAACAAGATTGGCGAGTTGGCGGGCTACGCGCTTTCGCGTCCGGAATTTCTGACAGTAGCGGCGGACGATGGAACCAAGCTATATGGAATGATGATCAAGCCGGCGCATTTCGATTCGAGCCGGAAATATCCGGTGCTGATCGATGTGTACGGCGGGCCGCAGGTGCAGAACGTGCGGGACGATTGGAGCGGGAATAACTTTCTGTGGCTGGAAATGATGGCGGAAAAAGGTTTTGTGATTTTTTCGCTGGATAACCGCGGATCGTACAACCGCGGGCACGCTTTCGAGACGCCGGTTTACCATCAATTCGGGAAAGTGGAATTAGAGGATCAGCTCGCAGGAGTGAATTATCTGAAGTCGCTGCCATTTGTGGATGCGAATCGCATCGGAATCTGGGGCTGGAGCTATGGTGGGTACATGACGCTTGATGCGATGTTCAATGCGCCGGGCGTTTTCAAAGCGGGAGTTTCGGTGGCGCCGGTGAGCGACTGGCACCTATATGACACGATTTACACAGAACGGTACATGGGGCGGCCGCAGGATGATCCAGAAGGGTACAAAAATTCTTCACCGGGAAACCATGCGGCGGCGTTAACTGGGAAGCTGCTGCTGGCCCACGGGACAGGTGACGACAACGTGCATTTCGCGAATACTTCAGAGGTGATCAATCAGATGATTCAGGGCGGGAAGTATCCCACTGAATTGGCGATATTTCCGGGACGTGGACACTCGATTGGAGACCGGCCGGCGCGGATACAGTTGTTCGAGCGTATTACACAGTTTTTTATGAATAACTTATAAGAAAGCCGTATTATGCAACCCCGCCGGGCGGAGTACAGTCTAACCTGCGGGCCTCAATAGCGGCGCCCGACGGCGGTGGTTGCAGTTGGTCGGCCGCTTCATATCAAAAATGAGACGATCGAAATTGTCAGCAGTTCTTGGACTGATTGCGCTACTTGCGGCGCTGCCGCTGTTTGCGGCGGACCCGGCTGGTCCAACTAAGCCGGCTAATCCGGGCGATCCGAGTCCGAATCCGGCTGCGGAACCCGCAGCGGCGGCGCCGGTGGCTCCGCTGCTACTTGAAACTGGATTCTCCGACCTCTACAAGCTGAACTTCCAAAGCGCACGCGCAAAGTTTTTGACTTACCAGCGGATGGAACCGGCCGATCCGATGGGAAAAGCGGCGGAAGCGGCGAGCTATTTGTATCAGCAATTCAACGAGAAGGGCGTTTTCACCTCCGCATTTTTCCTCGACGATGACAAATTCCTGGGCGGCGTGCCGGGGAAAGCGTCCGATAACCGGAACAACGATTTCCTGGAAGTGAATCAGCAGGCGCGGCAGATGGCGCAGGATATTTTGAAATCGAATGCGCACGATCCACACGGACTGCTGGTGCTGACCATGACCGACGGCATGGAGTCGGACTACGACGCGCTGATCGAGAAAAAACAGCTGGCGGGGCTGAGCATGATGCGGCGCGCGGAGGCAGAAGCGAACACGCTGCTGGCCATCGATCCGACGGCGAACGACGCTTATCTTGCCTTGGGCGCGAGCAATTACGTGATCGGATCGCTACCGGGATACAAGCGATTTTTCCTGAAGGTGGGCGGCGTTCACGGCGACAAGCAGCGCGGCATGGAGCAGATGCAGCAGGCCGCGGAGAATGGGCACTACCTGAAGCCGTTCGCGAAGATTTTGCTGGCGCTTGGATACGAGAGGGAACATCAACCGGAGCGCGCGCGAGTGCTGCTCTCTGAGTTGACTACGCAGTTTCCGGAGAATCCCCTGTTCGCGCACGAGCTTTCACTGGTCGACCAGCCGAAGAAGCAGTAGCCCGCGACCTGTCTTTCCGCTGTGCAATATCCACAGTTCGTACTGTAGGACCTAAATCGAAGAGAGATCCTTCGACTCGCTGCGCGATCCTGAACGGATCGCGCACAGCGCTCCCTCAGAGAGTGTGATTTTATTCCGAGAAACCCGAATTTCGTCGCGTAACTCGATTCTTTTCAGCATCGATTTTCGCGCACAATCAAAAAAGTCACAGGCTCTCAGGATGACAGCGCAAAGTTAGTTGAGCCGAGTTTACTTACAGTCGAGCGCCGGCTGCCTGCAAACCCAATTTCCCGACAACTTTATTTAGAGGCGAGGGCGGGGATTTTGTCCGCGCCCATGTAGGGGCGCAGCGCTTCGGGAATTACGATCGATCCATCGGCCTGCTGGTAGTTCTCCACGATAGCGATCCAAGTTCGTCCCACCGCGAGTCCTGATCCGTTCAACGTGTGCAGATACTCGCTTTTGCCGGCTTTGGGCTTGCAGCGAATGCCGGAGCGGCGCGCCTGAAAGGCTTCGGTGTTGGAGCAGGAAGAAATCTCCATAAATTCATTCGAAGAGGGAAGCCAGACTTCGATGTCGTAGGTTTTGGATGAGGCGAAGCCCATGTCTCCGGTGCAGAGCAGCACGACGCGATAGTGCAATCCGAGGCGCTGCAGGACGGCTTCGGCGTTGCCTACGAGCGATTCGAGTTCGTCGTAGCTTTGCTCGGGGCGGGTGAACTTGAACATCTCGACCTTTTGAAACTGGTGCTGGCGCTTGATGCCGCGCGTGTCTTTTCCGGCGGCGCCGGCTTCGGAGCGGAAGCAGGCGGTCCAGGCGCAGACTTTTTCGGGGAGGGCGTCGGCGTCTAGCGTGTCGTCACGATGAAGGCTGGTGAGCTCGACTTCGGCGGTGGGCGTAAGCCAGAAATCGGTGCCTTCGAGGTGAAACATGTCCGCCGCGAATTTTGGAAGCTGGCCGACGCCAGTGAGCGAAGCGGTGTTGACGATGAAAGGCGGCAGAATTTCGGTGTAGCCATGCTCGCGCGTATGCATGTCGAGAAAAAAGTTGGCGATGGCGCGTTCCAGGCGAGCGCCGAGACCTTTGTAAACGGCAAAACGCGCACCGGTGATCTTGATGGCGGAGGCGAAGTCGAGAATGCCGGCGCCTTCGCCGAGATCCCAATGCGGCTTGGGGGCCAAGTCGAATTTCGGTGGAGCGCCCCAGCGGCGGACCTCGATGTTGTCGGCGGAGCTGTGTCCGACGGGGACGCTGGAATGAGGGATATTGGGAACGGTGAGCAGGAACTGCTTCAGGGATTCGTCAAGTTCGGTGACTCGCTCGTCGTCGCGCTTGATCTGCTCGGAAACTTCTTTCATGCGGGCCAGGATGGAGCTGGCGTCCTGGCCGGATTTTTTCAGGCGCGCGATTTCGTCGCTGGCCTTGTTGCGGTCGGCCTTGAGGCGCTCGTTCTGAGTGATGAGATGGCGGCGCTCGGCGTCGAGCGTTTTGAAATAGTCGAGATCGACTTTGGCGCCGCGGTCGCGCGCCATTTTCTCGATCACCTCGAGGTGATCGCGTACGTAGGCGAGATCTAGCATAGGTTCAGCAGAATACCGGAAGTGGTGACGAGTGAGAAGTAGGGGCGGGAGCGTGTTGAACGAGAGGTGAAAGAAAATGCAGATCCCTCGACTTCGCCAACGCGACCCGTAGGGGTCGCGAGAGCGGCTCCGCTCGGGATGACAATGCAAAGGCGAGATGGCGGGCTGAAGCCGCGCCGCTACGACTGCGCACCAACGGCTGGCCCAACTACTTCGAAACGGGAGATTGCCGGATTGGATGTATGGGGCTGCGATGCATGTTGGCGCGGGCGGGGAAAGGCTTTAACCTGAATTATCGGAGCAATTCATGCGAATGGACGGGCACAAAGAAGGCCTGACGCTGGGTGTGCTGGACACGGTGACGTACGTCGCGCCGAAGGTCGAGGATTTTCAGTTCGTCAAATACCGCCGCGATGGCGAAGTGGTGTATCTGACGCTGGACCGTCCCGAACACAATTTGCTGAACGAGCGGATGCTGGCGGAATTGGCCACGGGCATCAATTCGCTGGGCGAGCAGAACGATATCAAGCTGATTGTGGTGGATTCGGCGGCGAAGGCGTTCTGCGGCGGGATCGAGCTGGGCGAATACACGCAGCGGCGCGTGTTTCAGTTGCTCGACGCGTTTCACAGCGCGTTCAGCGCCATGCTGGACACGTCGAAACCGGTGCTGGTGGTGGTGAACGGGCCGGCGTTCGGGGGCGGAGCGGAACTGGCGGCGCTGGGGGACCTGGTGATTGCGACGCATCGCGCGCGTTTCGCGCAGCCGGAAATCAAGCTGGGTGTGTTTCCTCCGCTGGCGGCTGCGATTCTTCCTTATATTGTGGGCCCGAAGCTGGCGCTGGAAGCGGTGCTCACGGGCGAAACGATGACGGCGGAGCGTGCGCGCGACCTGGGATTGGTGAACTGGGTGGTGTCGCAGGACGAGCTGCAGAACAAAGTGAACGAAGTGATCGCGAAAGTGACGGCGCAGTCCGGGCCGGTGCTGACCATGGCGAAAAAAGCGATTATGGGAAGCCTAGGGCAGCCGCTGCGCGAAGGCGTGCGCAATTCCATGAAGGTTTTCCTCAACGAGCTGGCCGACCTGGAAGATTCGCAGGAAGGTTTGCGGGCGCTGGTGGAGAAGCGCGCGCCGAAGTGGAAGAACCGCTGATTGCTTACGCAAGCGTTCTACCAGCTATTTGAATCCCCAGATGGCCCATGCAAGCGGAACGAGCACGCTTGGTAAGAGCGTCAGGGCGATCGAAAATAACAATCCGAAACGAAAAATTTTAGGGCGTAATGCCTCAGTGCGTACCGTGTCTCCCCCGCTCCACGGTAATTCAGTAATCCAACCAAACGAATAACAGATATTGGCAGCAATACCGTATGCAACGGCGCCAATGATTATTCCGAATGGCTCCTCAGCATCCTCACCAGGCCGAACGAGGTGGCTCCCGACTAGCTCGATGATGAGAATTGATGCGATCCCCGCTATGCAAACAAGTGCGTTGAACGGAATGCGTCGTTTTTCCCACCAGACAATGGCATCCCAAGGTCTCTTCATGAGAAACAACGCTAACCCCAAGGGTTTTTCTTAGTCCAGTGAATATTCCAGCGACGCATTTGACACTGCGATACACGCGGCATACACTTGCGATGAAAAATTGAGCTGGTTCGGGGAAATTGGAAGGCCGTGAAAATCGGCCACGGTCCCGCCACTGTAATCGGCCGGCGCTGAGTGAAGCGCCTGAGAAGCTTAGCCTGAAGCTGGGCGCGAGAAGGCCGAAAGTCAGGAACGATCCCGAAGCCAGTCGAAGCTGATGCTCTTCGCGAGAAAGGGCAACGGCGACAAGCCTCGTTTATCCGCGAGGCTTTTTTATTTTGGGCGTAGATTTGGGAGATATGCGAGTGGCGTTGCGGCGAAATTTGGTGAAAGCGACGACGGTGGCACGTGAGGCGACACTTTTCGCGATACTTTTCGCGACGGGGGCGGCGATGATCGCTCCGGTGTTTGCGTACGCGCGGCCGGCGGGGCGAATGCAAGGGACGCCTGCTGCATCGCACGCGGTGATCGACGAAGTGGGGCGGCACGTGGAGATTCCGGCGAAAGTGAATCGCATTGTGTCGCTGTCCCCGGATTTGACTGAGACGGTATATGCGCTGGGGCTGGAAGGAGAGCTGGTAGGAGATACGAATTTCTGCGACACGCCTCATGCAGCGAAACTGAAGCCGCACGTGGGATCACCGAAAACGCCGAGCCTGGAAGCGATTGCGGCGCTGCGGCCGGATGTGGTGCTGGCGTCGACGTCGATCAATCGCGTGGAAACGGCGGACGCGCTGGCGCGGCTGGGGTTTGCGGTGTACACCACGAATCCGCAGACGGTACGCGGAGTGCTGAAGTCGATAGCGGATGTGGCGGATGTGCTGCAAGCGAGTGCGCAAGGGCAGGAACTGGTGGGACGGCTGCAGGCGCGTCTGGATGTCCTGCGGACGAAGCTGGCGGATTTGCCGCTGGCGCACGTATTTTTCGTGGTGTGGGAAAATCCGCTGACCACAATCGGGCAAAATACATTTATCGCGGACGCGCTGCGATTCGCGGGAGCGGAGTCGGTGATACTGTCTGATCAAAACTGGCCGGAGATTAGTTTTGAGGAAGTGGTGCGGCTGCAGCCGGACTACATCGTGTACACGAGCAACCATTCCGGGGATTCGGGAGAGTTGCTGGCGCGGTTGCGTTCGCGGCAGACGTGGAAGGGATTGCATGCCGTGGAGATGGGGCACGTGGTGAACATTTCGGATGAAATTGCGCGGCCGTCGGTGGGATTGGTGGATGCGATTGAAGAGCTTGCGCGAGACGTGCATCCGGAGGCGTTTTCGACCGGCGACGAATTGGCGCCGGGAAAGTGGAATCAGCAGCGAGCGGCTGACATGCGCGATTGCCGAGAGGAGCCTGCAGCTTGCGCCCACTGACGCCGCGACGAGTGTTTGGAATCTGCATGCTGCTGCTGGGGATTTTATTCGTGGCGGTGGTGGTGTCGCTGCGGATGGGCGCGTACCCGATTTCGGTGCGCGAAATTGTGGCGACGCTGGTAAACGGGGCGCTGGGGCGGCGCGACCAGATCCCATCTGAATTCTGGCTGGTGGTGTTTGGATTGCGGCTGCCGCGGATCGCGCTGGGAATTCTGGTGGGCGCGGCGCTGTCGACTTCCGGCGCGGGATTTCAGGCGCTGCTGCGAAATCCGCTGGCCGATCCGTATGTGCTGGGCGTGTCGAGCGGCGCGGCGCTGGGCGCGATCATCAGTTTGATTGCGGCTCCGTTCACGCCGGGAATGATTCAGGTGGGCGCGTTTGTGGGCGCGGCCGCGACAATTACGGCGGTTTATTTTCTGGGGCGGCGCGGCGGGCAGGTTGGATACGTCGACGCTGCTGCTGGCGGGAATTATTTCGGCGTCGTTTTTTTCGGCGGTGATCATGTTTTTGATGACCACGATGAGCGGGCGCGACCTGCGCGGCATGGCGTTCTGGTTGATGGGCGATCTGTCGTCGTCGCCAGCGGTGGATTTGAAATGGCTGTACCTGCTGCTGCTGATTGGGGCGGGGTCGATCTACACGACGTCGTCTGATTTGAATTTGATTCTGACTGGCGAGCAGGAAGCGCGGCACCTGGGCGTGAACGTGAGCCGGGTGAAAATTGTGGTGTATGTGGGGGCGTCGTTGCTGACTGGGCTGGCAGTGTCGCTGAGCGGGGCGATCGGATATGTGGGATTGCTGACGCCGCACGTGATGCGCATGCTGTTTGGCAACGATTACCGGTTGCTGATACCGACGTCGGCGATCGGCGGAGCGATTATTGTGGTGCTGGCGGATTTGCTGGCGCGCACCATTGTGGCGCCGACGGAATTGCCGGTGGGCGCGATGACGGCGATTGCCGGAGCTCCGGTGTTTATTTACTTGATGCGCCGAGGCGTGAGGTGAGCGCCGCGGGAGGAAATTCGTCGACTGTCGCGCCGGAACACGCGGGCGACCGGAATGATGCGCGGACGGGGCTGGTGGCGGAGCAGGTGAGCTACGCGTATTCGGCGACGCACCGGTCGGCGCCGACGTTTACGGTGGGTCCGGCAACTTTTGAGGCGAAGGCGCACGAGCTGGTGGCGATTCTGGGGCCGAATGCCAGCGGAAAATCGACGTTGCTGCGTCTGCTGGCTGGACTGACGCGGCCGCTGGCGGGGCGCATCAAGCTGGACGGCGAAGATGTGAGCACTCTAGGTGCGCGGACGCGTGCGCGAAAAATCGCGCTGGTGCAGCAGGAAAGCGAGCTGCTGTTTCCGCTGCGCGTGTGGGAATACGTGCTGCAGGGAAGGTATCCGCACGGGCGGCGGCTGCGGTTCGAAAGCGAAGAGGATTGCCTGGCGGCGGGGAATGCGCTGTCGCAAACGGGCGCGGAATCGCTGCGCGACCGATGGATGGCGGAAATTTCGGGCGGCGAAAAGCAGCGAGTGATTCTGGCGCGAGCGCTTTCGCAACAGCCGTCGCTGCTGCTGCTGGATGAGCCTACGCAGCACCTGGACATCGGCGCGAAAGTGGAATTGTTGCAGCGGTTGCACAAGCTGGTGAGAGAAAACCGGCAAACGGTGCTGGTGGTGACGCACGAGTTGGATCTGGCGGCGGATTTCGCGGACCGCGTGGTGCTGCTGCACAAGGGCAAGTGCCTGAAGGTGGGAACGCCGGCGGAAGTCTACGAGCGCGAGATGCTGGAGGAAGTGTTTGCCACGCCGCTCGAGATTGAAATGAGGCCGGGCGGGCATCCGCACGTGCTTTTGCGAGGGGCGAGATAAATTTCTGTTGGCGCTGGCAGGATGAGGCGGCCCGGGAAAAAGTTTTTTTGAGCAGCGGAGACGTTTTGCCGACTGCAAACGGAGATGGCGCGGCGATTTTGGCGCGCGGCTTCGTTGACAATCAACCAGAGACTTCGTGCACGGGAAGACGGTGAAAAGCCGTCGCCGCCGCGCGACTGTAAGGCGAGATTTTTGCAGGGCACGTCACTGATTCGCCGCTGCGAGTTGCTTCGTGGATTGGCGGCACGAGTCGGGAAGGCTGCGCTGTAGCCCAGAAGTAGGGCAATCGCCAAGCCAGGAGACCGGCGAAGTCTCAATCCGGATGCGCAAGTGATTGGTGCGCATGCGGACAACCTTCAACTCCCGCGCGAGAGGGAGAGGAGGAATACGATGAGACTGTATTTTCTTTTGGCGATTGCTTTTCTTCTGTTTGGAAGTTTGGCCCACAGTTCAAACGCGCAGCAAAATTCAACAGCGATAATTAACGGAACGGTTAGCGACCCCAGCGGAGCGGCGATAACAGGGGCGACGATTGCGGCGCAGGCGATCGGTTCGTCGAAAGCCGAAGCACAAAAAACGCAAAGTGGGAACGATGGGAAATTCTCGTTGACGCTGCCGCCCGGGCGCTATCGCGTGAGCGTGGAATATCGCTCATTTGCGCGGTTGGAGCAGGAGATCACGCTGTCGGCGGGCGAGACGCGCGAATGGGATGCGCGGCCGGCACTCGAAAAAACTTCGGAGAATGTGATTGTGAGCGATTCGGCGTCGCCGGCGCTGGCCGCGAACACGCCCGATTTGGTGGATGTGATCACGCGAGAGGAGATCGAGCAGCGGCAGGAGATCTGGCTGACGGATATGCTGGCGTCGCAGGAAGGGTTGAGTTTTTCGCGGCTGGGGCCATACGGCGGGATCACGTCGTTTTTTATGGATGGGGGGAATTCGAACTACACCAAGGTGCTGATCGACGGGACGCCGGCGAACGAGCCGGGCGGCGCGTTCGATTTTTCGAACTTCACGACGTTGAACATCGACAAGATCGAAATCGTGCACGGGGCGACGAGCGCGCTGTATGGCTCGGACGCGATGGACGGCGTGATTCAGATTTTCACGCATCGCGGGACGAGTACGGTGCCGCAAGTAACGCTGGAAGGAGACGGCGGAACGTTCGGCACGGGGCACGGAAGTGCCGCGGTGAGCGCGGCGGTTGGAAAATTCGATTATTCCGCGGCAGCGGATTATTTTTCAACAGACGGGCAGGGCCCGGGCGACTATTTTCGCGACGTGACGGCATCGGGAAATTTCGGCTACAAATTTTCCGATACGGATACGCTGCGGCTCACGCTGCGAAATAACGGCAGCGACGCGGGACAGCCTGGGCAAACGCTGCTGCCGGGCGGGGCCACGCCCGGAGTGTCGAGCGATATTCACGATTTCGATGCGAACCTGGCGTGGAATTTCTCCGTGGGACCGCACTGGCAGAACCAGGTGTCGGCATTCGAGTCGCGATTTTTTCTGGTGGAGAACTCGCCGCCATACGGAAGTTTTACGTCTGACTACAACCGAGCTGGAGGAGTATTGCAGTCCACCTATCTTTTCAAAAACGGCAGCTTCACGGCGGGCTACGAAAACGAGAACGAGATAGGCCCGTCGGCGAGCCGGCACAACCAGGCGGGGTATCTCGAGGCGCGCTACCAGTTCGGTGCGCGGCTGACGGCGATTGTGGGCGGGCGCGTGGAGGACAACGGCTTTTTCGGGACGCGGACCGTGCCGCGAGTGGGAGCATCCTATGCGCTGCATCGAGGCGACGGGACTTTCGGCGCGACGCGACTGCGCGCTTCGTACGGGCAGGGAATCAAGGAGCCCGAAATTCTGCCCACCGATTGCAGTCCGCAACTGAAACCGGAGCAGAGCACGACGGTGGAGGCAGGGATCGACCAATTTTTCGCGAGCGATCGTGTGAAATTTTCGGCGACGTTCTTTCACAATGATTTTCGCGACATCGTGAGTTTTGCATTCGGAGGCACGTCGCCGAATTGTCTGGCGTTTGGCGGGAATTATTTCAATACGGATAAGGCGCGGGCGGCGGGGGTGAATTCGTCGTTCGAAGTGAAGGCGACGCGCTGGCTGAATATTGTTGGGAATTACAGCTACGACGATTCGAAGGTACTGGCGGCGCCGAACGCGTTCGATCCGGCGCTCGAGGCCGGCAACCGATTGTTTGAGCGCCCGCTGCACTCAGCGAACCTGGTGGCCAATGCGCATTTCCTGCGGATGAACTGGAACATTGCCGGATATTACGTGGGCCGGGCCACGGACAGCGATTTTCTGGGGCTCGGTTATACGAGCAATCCGAGTTACGTGCGCTGGGATCTTTCGAACAGCATCGAGCTGGGGCACGGGTTTTCGACCGTGGCGCATTTCGCGAACCTGTTCGATCGCCATTACCAGGAAGCGATCGGATACCCGGCTCTGGGGTACAACTACCGGCTGGGGCTGAAATATATGTGGGGAGGGGAGAAGTGAGGCGGAGGGTCGCGAGCGCAGGCGAGCTGCGGGGCGCAATTCAGGCGGCGGATGCTATAATTTTCGCTTCCGAATGAAGCGAAAGATTACAGTAACACCGTGATGAACCGAAAGAGTACGGCAACACCGTGATAAAACAAAAGAGCGCGGCAACACAATGAATCGAGAGAGTGCAGCGACAGCGCGATGAACCGGGTCATGCTATGAACCGCACCACGACAGAAGCGGCGCAAATTTCACCGGAAGTGATGAGCCGGTACGAAGCGGTGATCGGCTTGGAGGTGCACGCGCAGCTCGAAACGCTGACAAAGGCGTTCTGCGCATGCTCGACGAACTTCGGCGACCCGCCGAATTCAAATACGTGTCCGGTATGCCTGGGATTGCCGGGGGCGCTGCCGGTGCTGAACAAGAAGGCGCTGCAACTGGCGATTCGGGCGTCGCTGGCGCTGAACCTGGAGATTCAGGAACGATCGCGCTTCGCACGGAAAAATTACTTTTATCCGGACCTGCCCAAGGGCTACCAGATTTCCATGTACGAATTGCCGCTGGCGACTGACGGGATGCTGGAAATTGTGGTCGAGGGCGAGACGAAGACGATCGGGATCACGCGCCTGCACATGGAAGACGACGCGGGTAAGAGCCTGCACGAAGGCTTTCCTGATTCCGACAAATGGAGCTACATCGATTTCAACCGCTGCGGAGTCCCGCTGATTGAAATTGTGTCGGAGCCGGACCTGCGGACGCCGGCGGAGGCTTACGCGTATTTGAACACGCTGAAACAGATTTTGGAGTACACCGAAGTGAGCGACTGCAACATGGAAGAAGGCTCGCTGCGGTGCGACGCGAATGTGAGCGTGCGGCTGAAGGGCGCGCCGAAATTCGGAACGAAAGCGGAAGTGAAGAACCTGAATTCGTTCCGGTATCTGTCGCATGCGCTGGAGTATGAGATCGAGCGGCAGATCGGGCTGATCGAATCAGGTGGCAAAGTGGTGCAGGAAACGCGGCTGTGGAACGTAAGCGCCGGGCGCACCGAGCCAATGCGGTCGAAAGAATTCGCGCACGATTACCGGTATTTCCCCGATCCGGACCTGCTGCCGGTGACGGTGCTAGAAGGAATCGTCGCGGAAGTGAGCACCGCCATGCCGGAATTGCCGGCGGCGAAAGTGGAGCGGTTCACCAGCGACTATGCGATTACGCCGTACGATGCGGGCGTGCTGACCGGTACGAAAGCGCTGGCGGATTATTTCGAGGCGGCGGTGAAGGCGGGCGCTCCGGCAAAAGCGGCGGCAAACTGGATTGCGGTAGAGCTGCTGCGGCGGCTGAATGACTTGGGGAAAGATATTACGGAATGCCCGGTTGCGCCGGGGGCGCTGGCGGATCTGCTGAAGCAGGTGGAGAGCGGAAAAATCACCGCGGCGAGCGGGAAAAAGGTTTTTGTGACGATGTTCGAGACGGGGAAAAGCGCGTCGAATATTATCGCGGCGGAAGGGCTGGCGCAGATCAGCGATACCGGCGCGATTGAGACGATCGCGCGGGCAGTAGTGGCGAAGAGTCTCGACAATGTGGCGAAATACAAGAGCGGAAACGAAGGCGTGTTTAAATTTTTTGTGGGCCAGGTGATGCGAGAGACGCGTGGCCAGGCAAATCCCCAGCTCGTGAACGAAGTGCTAAAGCGAGTGCTTTCGGAATCCTAAGCGCCCGGTCCATCATCTACACGTAACAACCACATGTAATAATTCTTTATCAAGCCACAGTGGCGGCCGTGGGGCCGAGATCATGCTCAAAGAAGGCGACCAAGCACCGGAATTTCAGGCCGCGGCGGACGATGGGAAAACGCTTTCGTCCACCGAATATCGCGGGAAAGATTTCATCCTGTACTTTTTCCCGAAGGCCAACACACCGGGTTGAACGAGTGAAGCGTCCGAGTTTCGTGACGCAATGAAGGATTTTACAGCTCTGGATACGGCGGTGATTGGGTGCAGTGCGGATTCGGTGGAGGCGCAGGCAAAGTTCAAGGTGAAGCAGAAATTGAACTTCCCGCTGCTTTCGGACCTGGAATTCAACGTGATTGAGCCATTCGGCGCGCGGCGCATGAAGTTGTTCCTGGGGAAATCGTACCTAGGGATCGTGCGCATGACGTATTGGGTCGGCGCGGATGGAAAAATCCGCAAGATCTGGGACAAGGCGTCAAGCAAAGGCCACGCGGCGGAAGTGCTAGCGGCGGTGCAAGCGGCGCATCAGGCAAAAGGCGCGGATTAAATCGAGACGGTGAAACCGCCGTCGCCATCGGGCGCGATGAAGGCGTTATCGATGAGGCGAGTGCCACCGACGCGCGCGGCGAGCAGCAAGTAGGCGGGACGAGCGAGCGTCATCAGAGGTTCGAGCGTTTCCGCATCAGCAATTTCCACATAATCCAACTCCACGCGCGGCTCGGCTGCGACTACGGTGCGCACTTTGGCCAGGATTACCGCAAGTTTGCGCTCGCCCGCGCGAATTTCCTCCTTGGCAGCCTGTAGCGAACGGTGCAGCACGGCCGCGGCCTGGCGGTCGCCGTCTTTCAGGTAGACGTTGCGCGAGGAAAGTGCGAGACCGTCGGGCTCGCGAACGATGGGGCAGACGACAACTTCAGTGTCGATATTCAGATCGCGAGCCATGCGCTGGAGGATGACCGATTGCTGCGCGTCCTTTCGGCCGAAGAAGGCGAAGCGCGGCTGGACGATTTCGAAAAGTTTTAAAACGACGGTGGTGACGCCGCGAAAATGGCCGGGGCGGGATTTGCCTTCGAGGCGGTCGCTCAAGCCTTCGACGATGACGGCAGTGCGGAAATCCTTCGGGTAGATCTCTTCGGGCGGCGGCGCAAAGAGATAGCTAACACCAAGCCTTTCGAGCGCGTCGCGATCGGCATCGAAGGTGCGCGGATATTTCTTGAAATCCTCGGACGGGCCGAACTGCTTGGGATTCACGAAAATGGAGACGGCCACGGGAGAGCATTGGCGTTGCGCTTCGCGGATGAGGGAGATGTGGCCTTCGTGAAGCGCGCCCATGGTCGGGACGAGTCCGAGGACGTGTTCTTTCAGGAGCGCTTCGTGGGCGACCTGTTTCATCCAGCTAACGGTGTGAATGATTTCCATTCAACGGGCGTTCAGGAGCAAATTTCCAGCGCGAACGATACAGGGATCGCAGTTTTCATGCGACGGGCTGGCGCGCGTTCATTTCACGGTAGAAGGCGATCATATCGGTGCTGACGCCCTTGGCGCCGAGCTGGCGAAGCATGGTGGTGACCTGACCGCGATGATAAGTGCTGTGATTGGCGACGTGCTGCAGGCACTGCCAGAGCGGCTGGGAGTAGGGAGTGCCTGCGAGCGTTTTGAAAGTAACGACGCGCTGAATGTCTTTGGTGGTGATCGAAGCGATGTAATCGAGAAGGTCCCGCTCGATTTCCGACCAGCGCTGGCGCACAGATTCGAGATTGGGGCGATCGGCTGCACTGGGAATCGAGCTGGGAGCGCGGCCATGCCAGCGCTCGAGCCAGATCCATTCCGCGCCGGAGATGTGGCAAAGCGTGTCGCGAACGGAAGGGAAGCTGTTGCGGAGGTCGCGCGTGAACTGCTCATCGCTGAGCGGAGCACAAGCGTCCAGAATGCGGTGATTGGCCCAGGCGTTGTAGTCGTAGAGAAGCCGAAAATCCTGCACGTCCATGCGTAATTCTCCGAGTTTGAATTTTTAAGCCAACATGCGCGCGTTAGGGAATCAGATGCGCGCTTTGGTCAATTAGTCGCGCGGCTGAACGCGGACGAGATAGCCGTTGTAGTCGACGTACCAGACGGTGACCGGATTGGTGGATGAGTCGATCCAGGTACGGCGGTCGTACGAGAAAGGCTCGGGCATCTCGTAAACCTTCCACGATTCGGTCTTGGGATTCAGGCGCACCATGTTGCGGCCGTGAAGCACACCGGCCCAGACCTCGCCATTTTTGTCCGGCATGGCTTCGTAGAAATCGGTGAGCGGATTGGGCGGAGTGGGCGGCCAAAATTCCTTGATGCGGCCAGCCTTGGCGTCAAGCTCGACCAAAGAGCCGGCACCGCCGCCGAACCATGCGTTGTCGTCAGGCGCGAAGCCGCCGCGCTTGGCCGTGGCCATGTGATCGCCGGTGTTGGCGTTGACCATCTGGCCGGTGGCGATGTCGAGACGCTCAGCGGTGTTGCCCCAGGCGGGAAGGCTGCCACCGGCCCAATATTTCTGATCGGCGGAGATGAGCGAATCGTAGCTGAAGCTGAGCTGGAGAGGCCATTCCTTGACGATCTTGCCGGTTTCGGAATCGATCTTACGGACTTTGCTGTCGCGGCTATCCCAAACGAAACCATCGTCGGTCATGGCGAAGTTGCCGAAGCCGGGAGCGTTGAGCGGCACGGGCGAGTCGATCTTCACCTGAGTGACGTGGCCGGTGGCCGGATCGAGGCGGTCGAGATTGTGCCCCCAATTTTCGGAGAACCAAACGATGCCCTTCTTGTCGATGTGGAGGGCGTGGGTGCCGGGCATGGCTCCCGGCGTTAGCGGCATGGCGTATTCCTTCACGATGCCGGTTTTTGGATCGAGCTTGCCGACCCAGCGCGTCTTGTGGCTGCTGAACCAGATGTTGCCCTGGGCGTCGCCTTGAGCGTCATGAAGCTGCAGCAAGTACTGCGGCAATTCGTATTCGGTGACGATGACTTTGGTAGATTCGCCTTCCGGGCGCGGGAAGACGCGATAGTCTTCATCTTTTGAGTCGGGACCGCGGACGCGCGAGAGCCAGTTGATGATGGTGTGGACTTCTTCTTCGCTGGTGGCGTCCGGACGGGTATAGCCGCCTTCACCGGCCACAGGGAGTTTTACTCGGACGACGAGCGAAGTGCCAGAAAAATGGGTCATGCGGTCGACGATGGCGGTCCAACTGCGCTGATCGTAATGGTTGCGAAAGATCTGCTGCCAGGAATGGCAGGAGGAGCAGTTCTTCTGGAAGACGGATTTCTCTTCGGCGGTGCCGGGAACGTTGAAGAGCAACTCGTCGCTGCTGAGCTGAGATTGAATTTCGGGCACGGCGGGGAGCGCGTCGGACTTGGAGACGCGGTCGAGAACGATATCGTCTAGCTTGGTCGCGCCGTTGATGGCGACTGATTCGCGCACGTAAGGCTTAAACAGCAGCGGCGTGGGAATGCGCAGCGTGTAATTGCCAGCTTTCATCGACGGAAATTCGAATTTGCCTTCCACGTTGGTGTAGACGGTGGTGCGGATGCCATTGGGCGCGATGAGTTGCACGCCGATGCCTTCAGGGGAATCGCCGCTGGCGATTTTTACGATGCCGGAAGCGCCGCCATGCAGGGTGGATTGCACGGGCCAGGGATGCTCTTCGGCGCGGTACCAGGGATTTTTCGGAAGCACTTCACCTTCGGCGCAGCACTTGCCTTGCTTGATGTAGGAGACGACGTCGGCTACTTCGGAGTCTGAGAGAGTGGTTTTGAAGGAAGGCATTCCTGCGGCGCCTTCTTTAATAAATTGGGTGACGCTTTCTTCGCTGACCGGCTCGCCATTGACGAGATTTTCCTGCTGGAAGAGATCCTTCAGGTAAGGGCCGCCCTTGGCGTACTTGTTGTGGCACATCCAGCATTTGTAGAAGTAGACGTTTTCACCGCGCAAGGGGCCGGTGGCGGCCATGAGTGTGTAGGAATCGGCGCGGGCGGAGCGCTGAAAGTCGTCGTTGGTGGAGACGTCCTTTCCGGCGGCAACTTTGCGAGGCGCGGCTGCTGCGCTGGCGATGTCAAAGCGCGCGATGGCGACGGCGAAAACGGCAACGGCGAGCGAGATAGACGTCAGGATAGCGGCGCGGGCGCGCATAAAGGCACCTCCGGATGCTCATTTCTGATATCACGAAGCAGAAGGTAAGTCTATGGCGGAGAGTGAACCTCTAGGGTGTGCGCCTTAGTCCCGTGAAGCGGCAAGTTTAAGTTTCACAATGTGTTGCGGTGTAACGAACCGGATAGTTCTTGCGTTGACCCCGCAAAAAACACGCGGTGGTTGGCGGAGCGCCTGCGGTAAGTGGCATGGTTGCAATGAGTTACGGGCAAAAAGAAATGGTACGAGACGTGCACTTGGGCATGGCGTGATTGAGAGAATCAAAACCGAAACAGCAGTTGGGGAACGGCAGGAAGCGAAGCCTTTCGCCGTTACTAACCATCCACAGTCGCACATCGTGCGCCCTTCGTCGGCGCGGTTGGGCCTCATAATTTTTAGCAGCCTGCCGCTCGATCGCAATTCATAGGACCCGAGGACAATGTCAGCCAAAGCCGTTATCGTTGGAAAGTCTCAAGACGCTGCAAACGAAGTTCCCGCGGAACCCTTACCTGCACCTAAATGGCGCGACCGCATGGCCGCGCTGCGAACACATACACCGATGCTGTTCAAGATGGTGTGGGATGCCGCGCCGCGCATCGTAGTGGCGAGCCTCGGGGCGAGATTCATCGCGTCACTGCTGCCGTTGGCGATGTTGGCGGTGACCGGCACGATCATCGAGAGCATTCACAAGTACACGGCGCATGAAGGAGCGCTGCCACACTATTTCTGGTGGCTGGTGATAGCCGAGTTTGCGCTGGCTTGCCTTTCCACGATTCTGGTGCGGGTGCTGGACTTCTACGACACGGTGCTGGCGGACAAGTTCACGCGCCACATCAGCACGCGCATCGTGGAGCACGCGGCGAAGCTGGACCTGACTTCGTACGAAGATCCCGTTTTCTACGACAAGATGGATCGCGCGCGGGTGCAGGGCACCGACCGGCTGGTAATGATCCAGGCGGCGGGACGCTTGTTTCAGCAGGGCGTGACAGCGGCCAGCTTGGCGGCGAGCATCCTGATGTTCTCTCCTTGGATTCTGGTGGCGCTGATCGTCTGCGTGGTGCCGGCGTTCATGGGCGAGACGCACTTCGCGTTCATGGGCTATTCGTTGACGTTCCGGCAGACCAAGGCGCGCCGCGAGATGGAGTATCTGCGGCAGTTGGGCGGCAGCCGCGACAGCGCGAAAGAACTGAAGCTGTTTGGTTTGGGGCCGTTCATTATCCGGCGCTACGTCGATCTTTCAGACACGCTGCACGAACAGAACCTGGGCCTGGCGCAGAAGAAGCTGTTCTACGGCGCGCTGCTGACCATGCTGGGCACGCTGGGTTACTACGGGACGTACGGCTTCGTGATCTACCGCACGGTGGCCGGGGCTTTGACGCTGGGCACAATGACCATCATCGTGGGAGCGATTGCCGGGGCGAGCTCAAACATCCAACAATTTTTCTCGACCTTCTCGATTGTGGCCGACCAGGCGCTGTACATGAACGACCTGGTGGAATTTTTCGCGGTGCAACCGAAGATCGTGTCGAAGCCGGGAGCGCTGCCGGTGCCGAGCCCGATCCGGCAGGGATTCGAATTCAAGAATGTTTCGTTCCACTACCCGGGGAATCCGCGGCTGGTGCTGAACAATGTGAGCTTCACGATTGAGCCGAACTCGCGCATCGCACTGGTGGGTGAGAACGGGCAGGGCAAGACGACCATCGTGAAGCTGATTACCCGCTTGTACGATCCGACGGCGGGGCAAATCCTGCTGGATGGAATCGACCTGCGCGAATACGACCTGGACGACCTGCGTCGGGAAATCGGCGTGATCTTCCAGGACTTCACGCGCTATGAAATGACCGCAGCGGAGAATATCGCGGTGGGTCAGATCGAAGACGGGCACAACACGTTCCGCATCCGGTCGGCGGCGAAGAAGAGCCTGGCGGAGCAAGTGATCCGCAAGCTGCCCAAGGGCTACGACCAGGCGCTGGGCTGCCGGTTCGAAGGCAGCGTGGATTTGTCCGGCGGCGAATGGCAGAAGATGGCGCTGGCCCGCGCGTACCTGCGCGATGCGCAAGTGCTTATTCTGGACGAGCCGACGGCGGCGCTGGACGCGCGCTCGGAACACGAAGTGTTCGAGCGGTTCGCGGAGCTGACCAAGGGCAAAATGTCGTTCCTGATCTCGCACCGGTTTTCGACGGTGCGCATGGCGGACCGCATCCTTGTGCTGGAAAACGGGCGCATCGCCGAGCAGGGGCAGCACGACGAGCTGGTGGCTACGAGCGGACGCTACGCGCAGATGTTCGAGCTGCAAGCGGCCAATTACCGGTAAAGCTTTTACAGTTAGTACGGCGCGACGAAACGGATCCGCGAAAGCGGATCCGTTTTTATTTTGCGCGGACGTTTCTACCACACGCGGCGAGACCGAAGGCTTTGGATCAGCCGAGGACGACGAGGATTTTGTGCTCAGCACCGTCGTCGCTGAGAGGAATATCGGTGCGGCCGGCGATGAGCTTGCCATCGATGTTCATGAGCGCGACACCCTTGGTGACGCTCGATGGATTCTCAACGCGGATTTTGTACAGAGACGAGTGATAGCGGAAGGCGATGGAGAAGTTCGGCCAGTCGCGAGGCAGGCAAGGATCGATAGTAAGCCTCGTGCCGCGAAGCTGGAATCCCAAGATGGATTCGAGGCCGACGCGATAGAGCCAGGCGGCGGAGCCTGAGTACCAGGTCCAGCCGCCGCGGGCGACGTGAGGCGGTCGGGAATAGACATCGCCCGCGAGGACATAAGGCTCGACTTTGTATCTCTGCACGTCCGCGCGCGAGCGAGTGTGATTGATGGGATTGAGCATGCGGAAAGCTTCGCCGGCGCGGTCGCCGTCGCCAAGCATGGCGTAGGCGAGCACGACCCAGGTGGCGGCGTGCGTGTATTGGCCGCCGTTTTCACGAATGCCGGGAACGTAGCCGCGAATGTAGCCGGGATTGGGATTGGCGTGGTCAAAGGGCGGTGCGAGAAGCAGAATCAGCGCGTCCTGCTTGCGCACAAGGTGCTGGTAGAGCGAGCCCATGGCGCGCTGCGCGCGGCCGGGATCGGCAGCGCCGCTGATGACGCTCCAAGTCTGGGCGATGGAGTCGATTTTGCATTCTTCGTTTTTGACCGAGCCGAGCGGTGTTCCGTCGTCAAAGTAGGCGCGCAGATACCATTCGCCGTCCCAGCCCTGCTGCTCGAGGGCGGCATTCAGAGGATTCATGTGCAAACGCCAGGTTTCAGCGCGCTTGTATTCACCGCGCGCCTCGGCAATCGGAGCAAAAGCCTGCAAAACGCAGTGCAGGAACCAGCCGAGCCAGATGCTTTCGCCTTTGCCGCCGGAACCGACCAGATTCATACCGTCATTCCAGTCACCGTCGCCCATGAGCGGAAGGCCGTGGGGGCCCTGGGTGAGGCTGCGGTCAATGGCGCGGGCACAATGTTCGAAGACGGAATCTTTCGTTTCGGAGATGCGCGGCTGGAAATAGGCGACGCTTTGCCCTTCGGCGAGAGGATCGCCTTCGAGGAATGGAACTTTTTCGTCGAGGGCGGTCATGTCGCCAGTGGTTTCGAGGAAGCGGCTGACCACATACGGCAGCCAAAGCAGATCGTCTGAGATGCGCGTGCGCACGCCGCGTCCTGAAGGAGGATGCCACCAGTGCTGCACATCGCCTTCGAGGAACTGGCGCGAAGCGGCGAGAAGAATCTGCTGGCGGGCGATGTCGCGTTTCGCAACGCAGAAAGCCAGGACGTCCTGCAACTGGTCGCGAAAGCCGTAGGCTCCGCTGACCTGGTAGAAACCGGCGCGTCCCCAGATGCGGCAACTCAGGGCCTGGTAGAGCAGCCAGCCGTTGAGCAGAAGGTCCATGGAGGGATCGGGTGTGGAAACTTGAACGGTGCTGACAAGGTCGGTCCAGGCGACCGTGACGAGGCGCAAAACTTCATTCAGGTTCGCTTTGCGATAACGCTCGATCAGTTCGCGGGATTTTTCGCGGCTTTCGGTCTGGCCGAGCAAGAAAATGATTTCGGCGCGCCCGCCGGGACGCAATTCTACGGAGGACTGCAAGGCGGCGCAGGGATCAAGTCCCGCGCCGAGGCGGCCGGAGAGGCGCTCGCCGCCGGCGAGTGCGGCGGGGCGCTCGAGGGTGCCGTTGCGTCCGATGAATTCCTTGCGATCGCCGGTGACGGAGGTCTGGGTGCCGGCGAGATCGGCAAAGGCGACGCGCCCGCCGAATGCACCCTCCCAGGCGTTGCGGGCGAAGATGGCTCCGGTTTGCGAATCCATTTCCGTAAGGATGTAGGGCGACAGCGCGCTGCGCGAATTGCCGAGGACCCATTCGGCGTAGGCGGCGACGGAAAGGCTGCGCGTGCGGCTGGAATGGTTGCGCAAGGTGAGGCGCGAAATTTTGATGGGATCGGATTGCGGCACAAATTGGGTGAGTTCGTGTTCGATGCCGTGCGAGACGTGCTCAAAGCGAGAGTAGCCGAAGCCGTGGCGCGCGATATAAACGGAGCCTTCCTGGCGAATGGGAAGGGCGGTGGGGCTCCAGATTTCGCCGGTGGTGTTGTCGCGGATGTAGAAGGCTTCGCCCGGCGGATCGGAAACGGGATCGTTGGACCACGGGGTGAGCTGATTTTCGTGGCTGTTGAGGGACCAGGTGAAGCCCGAGCCCGATTCGGAAACGATAAAACCGAACGATGGATTGGCGATGACGTTGATCCAGGGCTGGGGAGTGCGCACGCCTTCGCGAAGCACGACGACGTATTCGCGGCCGTTGGCGTCAAAACCGCCCACGCCGTTGGCGAATGCGAGATTTTTCGGCGCGGCCATGGCTTCCGCGGAGGATTCAGCGTCCGGCGTGGAAACAGGGATGAGAGCAGCGGGTGTGGCGCGCTGCGAGCGGAGCACCTGTTCGGCGAGGGTTCCGCGGCGTCCGAAGAGCACGGCTCGCGCAACGCTTTGCAGGATGGCGCGAAGCTGCGAGGAGATCACGTCGGCGCGAAGCAGAAAAATGTTGCCGAGCGAGTCTCCCGTTTCGGGCGAAAAGCGCATCTGGCTGGCGCGCACCAAGCCTTCGAGCGCGCCCTGCAAATCCTGCTGATAGGAGTGCGGCCGTTCATTGACGATGACCAGATCCACGGCGAGCAGCTTCATGCGCCAGTATTCGTGCGCGCGGAGAAGTTGGCGGATAATTTCGATGTCGTCGGTTTCGTCGATAAAAGCAACGACGATAGGGCGGTCGCCGGAAATTCCCTGGGACCACAGGGCGGAAAGCTCGAGCGGCGTATCGCTGAGCGTTTTGGCGGAAGGGCGCAGCGAAGCGTCCGCGTAGAGGACCGAGTTGGCGAGCTTCTGAAACAGGGTGGCTTCGTCTGGGCCAATGCCGAGATGGCGGAGCTGAACTTGGGCCTGCGTCCAGGCGAGGGTAAGAGTGCGGTCGAAAGTGGTGATGTCGCGATGCTTGTCGGCCAATTCGAGGGCCTGCTCGCGGCTGGAGGCCATCATGGTGGAGAAAATGACGCGCGCAGTGGCGCCGGGCGGGATGCGCACGGTGCGGCGAATGCTCACGATAGGATCAAGCACCGAGCCAACCATGGCGCCGAGCGGAGTGCCGTCGAATATGGAAATGGGATTGTGAGTTTCACGGCCGCGCCCGACGAACTGGGCGCGATTGGTTTCGTATTCAAGAGGACGAGTGGAATCGCCTTCGACGGCGCTTACGTGCGCCAGCCAAACCTTCGCTTCGGCGGGGGATTGCCGGCGGCGCGTGGCCAAGAGCGCCCCGACATCGGAGTCAAATTCGGTTTCGACAAACAAATTGGAAAAGGCGGGATGGGAAGCATCGGCGGCGGGAGTGGCCAGGCAGATCTCGGCGTAAGAGGTGACCTGAATTTCGCGGGTGCGCAAGCCCTGATTGGTGATGGAAACGCGGCGCATCTCGGCGTCATCGTCGGAGGAAACGACGACGTCGAGGGTGGTGTGGACCGAGCCATCGCGGCGCTTGAATTCGGCACGGTCTTCGTAAAAGCAGGCTTCGTAGGAGTCCGGCGGAGTGCCGGTGGGCTGAAAGCCCGCGGACCAGACTTCGTTGGTTTGCACGTCGCGCAGGTAAGTGTGTGTGCCCCAGCAATCGCGGGTGGCATCTTCGCGCCAGCGGCTCACGGCCAATTCACGCCAGCGGCTATAGCCCGCGCCGGCGGTAGTGAGCATCACGGCATAGCGGCCGTTTGAGAGCAGAAGCGTGCGCGGCGTAGGTTCGCTGGGAGTGGAGAAGCGGCGAACGACGGGCGGGACAAATTCGCGTACCTTGGCGGCGTTGACTTCCTCGGCGCGAGGCCGGGTGACCAGAACGTCCTGCGGAGTGCGCTCCTGCAAGAGCAGGTCGACCGCTTTGACGATGGGCTCGGAATGGAAGCGCGTGGCCATGATGCCATGCGTCAAGGCATTGTCGAGGGCGACGAGCGACATGCCCTGATGGTGAGCGAAGTAGGCAAGCACGACCGCGTTCTTTTGGCCCTCGGGAACACGGCTGGGAGTGTAGTCGAGCGCTTCGTACATGCCATAGGGGCCGCGGCCACCTTCACTGGTCATGCGCACAAAATTTTTCGAGGCGGAGACGGGGTCGACCATGGAGGCAAGCGCAGTGGCGTAAGGGGCGATGACCAGGTCCTGGCTGAGGCCGCGCATCAGGCCCAAGCCGGGGACGCCGAAGGGCGAGTATTGGTAGCGCATTTCGAGGTCACGCGCATTGAAAGCGGATTCGGAAATGCCCCAAGGCACACCGCGCTCGTTGCCATAGTCGATCTGGCGCTGAACCACGAGGCGGACTGTTTCGCTGAGCAGGCTTTCGGTGGGAGGGCGAATGACCAGACTGGGCATGACGTACTCGAACATCGAGCCGGACCAGGAGACCAGTGCCGCGCCTTTGCCCACGGGAGTGAGCGTGCGGCCGAGACGGAACCAGTGGGCGGGTTCTGCATCGCCCTTGGCGATGGCCACGATGCTGCAGAGACGAGCTTCGGAGGCGAGAAGATCGTAGCAACCTGCATCGAGAGCGCCTTCACCGACACGGTAGCCGATGGAGAAAAGTTTGCGAGTCTCGTCAAACAGAAAAGTGAAGTCCATTGACTGGAACATGCTGCTGGCGGTTTCGGCCACGCGCGAAATACGCTCGAGGAGTTGCATGGCGTCAGCGGCGGCGCGCTTGGTGGCTTTCAGCAGCGAGTCGATACGGTCCAGGGCATGGGTATCCGCGGGAGATTCCTTGAAAAGACGATCGCGCAGAGAGACCAGTTCGGCGGCAACCTGCTCGAAATATTGCGGCGCTTCGAAGAGCCTGGGAATTTTCTGCAGCAACGGTTCAATGGCGGCCCAGTCGTTGCCGGCGCCCCCAAAAGTGGCGATGTCGCGCGGGTCGAGCCGACTCCAGGGGCAGAAGATTTGGGCATCGCGCCAGTGGCTGTCGAGACAGTTGTTGACGGCGTCCGCCCAATAGGACAGCTCGGTCTGCGAGCCTTCGCCACTATCCTGAGCGAAGGTGTGGGCGATATCGGCAACCGTTTGCGAGTGAGTGCGCAGATCCGCGAGGCGCGCCGCAAGAGCCGCGGAATTCGCGGGGAGACTTTCGAGCTCGGCGGCCATGGCGTCGATGGCGTTGGTTAGCTGCCTGCGCGAGACGATGCTGCTGCGCCGCGACTCGGACACAGCGCCGAGAGGCTCGCGCAAGATCGAGATGCAATCCTGCACGCCAGCGAGAAGCATGGCGCCCCCAAACGGCTTCGACACGAGCTGGCGGCAGCCGTTGCTCAGGGCCAGCAGGTGACCAGCAAGGTTTCCGCTATCGACCGAGGAAATGTACTTGGTCCCGAGCGGGCGCAGCGTGTCGGTTTCATACCAGTTGTAGAAATGGCCGCGGAACAATTCCATCTGGCTGAGAGTGTCGAACGTTTTTTCGAGACGCTCGATGGTTTCCGCGAAGCCGATCCAGCCGAGATCGTTGGCAGAAAGGATGGCCAGCAATCCCAAGCCAATATTGGTGGGCGAAGTGCGATGGGCCACGACCGGCTTGGGATTTTCCTGGAAATTGTCCGGAGGCAGCCAGTGATCTTCCTCGCCGACAAACTGCTCGAAGTAGCGCCAAGTGCGGCGGGCGGTGAGGCGCAACACCTGTTCTTCACCTGGGGAAACTTGCGGGATCTCGTGGCGCTTCGGCAAAACGCTGATCCAACGCGCCACGGCAGGAGCGGCGATCCAAGCGACGAGGAAAGGGAACGCGGCTGAAAAGCTACTCGGGCGGCCGACGGACAAAATGGCCCCAGCGAAAAGCGCCAGCAACACGCCGCCGATCATGCGGACATAAATGTTCAGGAGGTTGAGATCAACAGAATGCTTGGATTGGGCGGCAGTGACCCACTGCAACATATTTTTCCGCGTGACGTAGAGACGCACCAGGGTGCGAATGATCGCGTCCGCCATGAGCCAGGCCTGGTAGGCCAGGAAGGTGAAATTGAGAGCGACCTGCGCGAGTCCAGTCCACAGATCGCGCAGCAGGGCGCGGAAGTGGCTGCGCTTGGAAATTCCGCCAAGGCGCGGGTCGAGCTGCATCAGGAAGGGAAGCAAAAAGGGGATGGCGAGCGTGAGAAGCAGAAAGCGCGTCCAGACCCAGGGCGACGCGGGAGGCAGCAGCCATCCGAGGACGAGGAGCAAGAACGAGGTGGGAGCGGAAAGGCTACGGCGGAGATTGTCGATCATCTTCCAGCGGCCGACGGCGGGGACGGTCACCTTTTGTGAGGCGGCACTGGGGCCGCGGCCGAAGATCCAGGGGAGAAGCTGCCAGTCGCCGCGAACCCAGCGCTGCTGGCGGGCGGCGGCGGCTTCATAGTGGACGGGAAATTCCTCGAAGAATTCGATGTCGGTGGCGAGGGCGGTACGCGCAAAAATGCCTTCGAAGAGATCGTGGCTGAGCAGGGAATTGTCGGGAACTTTGCCGGCAAGCGCGGCGCGGAAGGCGTCGACGTCATAAATGCCTTTTCCTGTGAATGAGCCTTCGCGGAAAAGATCCTGATACACATCGGAAACGGCGGAGACGTAAGCGTCGATACCACTGGGACCGGAAAAGAGCTTCTGGTAAATGGAGCCTTCGTGCGTGGTGGGCAGCGTGGGCATGACGCGGGGCTGCATGATGGCGTAACCCTCCACCACGCGCGCAGCCATCGGCGAAAATTCCGGATGATTCAGGGGATGAGCCATGGTGCCGACGAGGCGATAGGCCACGCTGGGAGCCAGGCGCGTGTCGGTGTCGAGGGTGATGACGTAGCGCACGGCTTCGAGCCAGTCGTGTGGCTGGCGATCTATGCCGAGGAAAGTTGTGTCCTTCGTCGCCGCGAAGCAAGCGGTTCAGCTCGTCAAGCTTTCCGCGCTTGCGTTCCCAGCCCATCCATTTGCCTTCGCTTTCGTTCCAGAGGCGCCGGCGGTGAAGGAGAACAAAACGGTCGCCACCTCCCGGCACGGGACCGTAGCGGAGATTGAGTTGCGAAATTCCTTCGGCGGCGGCTTCGTAAAGTGTTTCATCGGCGGGCAGGTGCTCGCTGGATGCATCGACCCAATCGGAGAGCAAGGCGAAGTGGAGGCTGCCCTCAGGATTGGCGAGGTAATGAATCTCGAGACGCGCGACGAGTTCTTCCACTTCGTGCACGCGCGTGAGCAGAGTGGGTATGACCACAAGAGTGCGCAGGCGTTCGGGGACGCCACTTTTCAATTCAAGGCGGGGGAGTGTGCGCGGGCCCAGCCAGTCAGTGACACCGCGATTGATCAAGGCGATGGCGAGATCCGAGGCAGGAAAGGCCGCGAGGACGCCAAGAAGAATCAGGCCCCAGACGGACATGCCTGCCTCTTTTTCATGGAGGAGAGGCAAGGCGATGATCAGCAGGGTGACAAGCGCGATGGTTCCGAGATAGCCCGGCAGCGCGGTGCGCATGTAGGAGCGCAGAAGTTGTTTGCGCAGGGTGAGGCGGTAGCCAAGCTCGCTCTCGAATTCGAATCTTCCTTCCGCGATGAGGTAATAACCGGGGTCGGTGCGGCGATCCTGCTGCGCACTGGGGTTGGCGCGGGCCTCAATGCGGTTGCGTTTGACGTGCTGCACGACGCGCTGGGCGATTTCCACTTCCGAGTGGCGCGAGCCGCGAGAGAGGCTTTCGATGGCGTGGCGGTAAGAGTCGCGGGTGCCGAAATCGAGTTCGGCGAAGTTGGTTTCCGCACCGAGGACTTGGTCGACCAGGCTGACGCTTTCAAAGAAATCCGGCCATTCGAAGCCGGACATCGTGCGCATGCTGGTGATGATGTTGCGGATGGTGACGTTCATGGCGGCCTGGTGCTGATGTTCCAGGCGCACGATTTCTTCGGCGGTGACGCCGCGGGCGGTGAGTCGCTGATCCAGCCATTCCAGAGCGGGCTGGACGTTGGGGCTGACGTCGCGCAAACGCTGCAGGAGTTGCACGGCGAAGGCGTCGCCGAGAGGTTCGGCTTCGAGCGGTTCAAGCAGCGCGTCAAGATTGGAATTGGACTGGACGGCGGCGCCCAGGAGGCGATCGGCAAGCTCGTCGGCCTTTTGGCGGGCGGCGCGGCTGTGCACGATATGCTCGGCGAGGCGCCGCAGATTTTCGACGAGCACGATGCCGATAGTAATGGCCACGGCCCAGAGTTCGCCGATGGTGAGCGGCTGCACGCGCTGATACGCGGTGACGAAGCGGCGCAGCACGTCGGGATCGAAGCGGCTATCGGTATGCGCGACGAAGGCCCAGGCGAGTCCGTAAACACGCGGATAGCCCTGCAAGTGTTCGGAAGTGAGTTTCGGCAGCTTGCGGTAAAAACCTGGCGGCAAGTCTTCGCGGATTTCCCGGAGCTGATCATCGACGATATAGAAATTGTCGACCAGCCATTCGGCCGCGGGGGGAATGGTGTGGTCCTGCTGAATGGCTCGCGCGAGTTCCTGATAGCACTCAAGGAGCACGCGGCCGTTTTCCATGACGCGCGGCGTGAGAGGCTTGCCACGAGTGATTCCCGATTCAACGGTTTGCGCGGCGGCAAGAGTTTCGGCGTGCTGCTCCAGACGCTCGACGCTGAATAGTTCGGCGCGAATCGGTTCTTCGAGAATGGGAGGGGTACTGACGAACAGACCGGAATTGCTCATCGGGCGCTGGAAACGCTCTCAAGTTGCTCGGCAGGGCATTGTGCTACGAATTGCCGCGGCAGACCAGTGCCGTCCTGGGCCCGAACAAAAATGTTTTCAATTTGAAAAACGCAAACTAGGTGCCGCATTTGGGAGGGAAGCGTAGAAGCGCGGCTGTACGGTCACGCCGTTGGTTCAATCGACGGGTTGCTTTCGGCGCCAGATAAGCGGAACAACAGTGGTGGCCACGGCGAGCGCCAGCAAAATGTGAATATAGCCGTGGAGCGTAGACGGAGTGCTGATTCCCACCAGCCAGAGGCTCAAAAAGATCACTGAGAAGGTCCAAAACATTTCGATGTCCCTTTCTGTAGCGGTAGCATCCCGGTTGTGAATTTAAGTACCAGTACTTTACTTCGTCACCGACACCAAAACATCTGCTGGAACCCGAAAAGTTGTAAGAAAGTAACGTGGGCAGCCGCGCCCGGTTTTGAGGGTTTCCGAGGGGGGTGGGAACCCTAACTAGAACAACGTCAGTCGATCACGGCTCATTCAGGTTAAAGGAAGCCGGTGAAACCGTCCATCCCGGGCATCCTGTACTCGCCATAGGAAGATAACTGTATCATAAATAGTTGCGGCCAGGAAGCGGTTTTGGCTCGCCCAAGGGGCTGCCCCCAGCGCCTCGCCAGGCGTTACAGGTCGATGATCTGGTTGCGGACGGCGTAGCGAACGATCTCACCCACCGAGTGGAATTCGAGCTTCCTCATGATGTGGGCGCGATGGGTTTCGGCCGTCTTGGTGCTGATATTGAGGACGGAGGCTACCTCCTTGCTGGTCTTGCCTTCGGCCAGGAGCTGGACAATTTCGCGCTCGCGGGCGGTGAGCCGCTGGGTGACTTCGCGGTCCTGAGTGCCGATGCCATCCTCGGGAACGCAACCGGTCAGGAGCATCTCCGTGGCGCGGCCAGTGAAGAAGGGTTTGTGGCGGGCGAGCGAGTCAACGGCGGCGACGAGTTCGCGGTCGGAATCCGACTTGAGCAGATAGCCGCGTGCGCCTGCCTCGATGACTTCGCGCACCAGATGATTGGATTCGTGAACAGAAAGAATGAGCACTTCACTGCGAGGCGAGGCCTTGCGAATCTGACGCGTGGCCTCAATGCCGTTCAACTCCGGCATGCAGACGTCGAGAATGACAACGTCAGGCCTCAGCTGGCTGGCTTGGGTAACCGCTTCGCGTCCAGTGTGAGCTTCGGCACAAATCTGCCAGCCGGGTTGCGATTCGAGAATGGATCTCAGCCCGCGGCGCAGCAAAGAGTGGTCGTCGGCCAAAAGTATCCTGAGGCTTTTCATTCCTCTTCCCCCAATTCGAATTTGAAAACCGGCTAAACGGGACCCGCGAGCCAAATTGCTCGCGAGGCAGCGATCACAATTCCCAATTTCCAAGCGTATATATGAAGGGCGAAGCTGCATTTTGGAAATACTGGATTCACCTGAATCCGAAGGGAAAATCCTGAGGGAAATTAGGGTAGGAAATAGCCGTAAATTGCTTGCGAAGAAGGGACTATGGGAAGCCCAGCGTACACGAGGTTCTCCGGTTTCGTACAGCGAGGCGGGGATTGAGGATAGGCGCGTTGAACCGGATACTAACCCTGTAACTGAGGGAGACCGAGATGACTGAGTCCAAAGCCTTGGTTTGTGGTCTTTACCGGAACGAAGCCACGGTGGAGTTCGCGCTCTGCCATTTGCGCAATGTGGGGTTTCTCGATCAGAACTTTTCGGTGATATTTCCCGCAGCCAACCAGACGGACCTGGAAATCGGCAAGCAAAGTCCCTTGGGCGGGAACGCGGACGATTTATTCCGGACGGTGTGGACCCAGGAGATATTGCTCTCGGTACAATGCGAAAGCGCCGGACAGGCGGTGATTGCAAGGAAAATCCTGCAGTGCACCGACGCGGACACGGTTGTCTCTTCGTCCGAGGAGCCCGGCAATATTGAATTCCGGACGGAGAAGTTCAGTCACCTTGCGTGAGGCGCGACCGTTCAGCTGGCGTTGGCGGCGCGATGCAACCCGGAGTTGGGCCGAGCGATGGCGGGGGATTCGCGAAGATCGCGGGCCGCTTGAATGAGTATCCATCCCACCTCGGTAGGGTGGCAAGGCGCGGCGATCACGTCGAAGGCGCCGAGCCGCATGGCATCGAGGTATTCGTCCCAGTCCGCTAGCCGCGAAGCTACCACCACGCGCGTTTTGTTCTTGAGGGAACGGAGAACCGTCAAAAAATCGCGAAAGTTGCCATCGGGCAGGTCGCGATCACAAAAGATCAAACCTATGGAATGCCCCGCCTCGCGTTCGAGCAACTCGATGGCGCTGTGGATGTTCGAGGCGCACAAAAGATCGGTTCCCTGGCCCTCAAGAATGCGAGTGAGATTCCGACGCGCTTCCAGGTTGGATGAAACGACCAGGACGTCCCATTGCATGGTGCTGCCTCCGGCGATTGAGCGGGAAGGTTAAGCGCGCAGTAACAGGGCGACAATCCGCGCAAAACCCTAGGGTCCGGGCGAAAAAACTGTACGCAAAGAGAAACGCAGAAAACGAGCCAAAGTTGCGGGCGCGCACGCCGTAAAACCCTCCTACGATGCGTGCGTCGCTGCCAGGACAAACCGGGGAGATGGGCAGGATGGCGGCTGGGAGAATCTGTTCGGTAAGGAAGATCTCCTAGAGCAATCGAGGCGGCCTTTTGGTGCTTTCTCTGTATTTGCGTCCCACTGGCGGTGTGGTTAGCTGGAACGGAAGTGAGAATGAATATCGATCAGGCGAGAATTTTCGTAAGGAGATAACTTATGAACTGGGATCAAGTCGAGGGAAAGTGGAAACAGTCGAAAGGAAAGTTTCGTGAGAAGTGGGGAAAACTCACCGACGACGACCTTACGGTGATTGCGGGGAAGCGGGACCAATTGGTGGGACGCCTCCAGGAGCGATATGGCATCGCCCAGGAAGAGGCGCAGCACCAGGCAGACGCATTCGTGCAAGGGATGAACGAGCAGGATGAGGTAGTCGCGGCACGAACAACCGCTGCGAAAAACTACTAGCGGAAAACTGCTGGCGAGCAACTACCAGCGGGCAACTACCAGCGAATAGGTAGCTCGCGAGAAAAAAGAACGGCGCTGAGAGCGATCTCAGCGCCGTTTTCATTTTCCCGCTTCCGGTGCGACTATCCGCGCGGGGCCGCAGCTTCGGCGGCGATTCGGATGCTTAATCCGCAGCCAAGCCGTTGGAACGCCGCTCGGCACACTTAACGCAGACGCGGGCCCAGGGAAGCGCTTTGAGGCGGGCTTCGGGAATAGGCTCTCCGCAGGACGCGCACATACCGTATTCGCCCTTTTTCATGCGGAGCAAAGCGGCTTCGATTTCCGCCAGAGTGCGGCGTTCGCGCTCGAGCGTGGCCACAGCCATCTCTTTGCTGGAGCTGTCGCTGGCCAGGGCGGCTTCATCGTCGGGCTCGCGATCGATGTGAACCTCGGTCATGCGATCGCTGAGGCGACGGCGGAGCTCGTCGCGCTGCTCGATGAGGGCCTTTTCGATGGCTTCGTATTTCTTATTCTTGGGTTTTGTTGCGTTACTGGTCATGGCTTCCAACCTCGTCTTTCTTTGATCTCCACTGAGTAGCGCGCCACGCCGCCAAACCATTGGACGAGCGGCGAAGCGATATAGCGTCAGAAATCCGAAAAAATACTAACTCGCAGCGCGATGTCTATGATGCGTTGAGGCCCGCGCCGGCTTCCTGGCCCGCGCACCGCCGGTGGCTTCCAGGCTCTTTTTCAGCGCGGACATCATGTCGATGACCGGAGCACGGTGAGCCACCGGCTCGGCAACAACTTCTTTGCCCTTCTCCTTGGCTTCGATCAGCGCTTTCAGGCGCTCCTGAAACTCGTCGTGATACTTTTCGAGATGAAATTCCTCGGACAGGCTGCTGACAAGCTGTTCCGCCAGCTTCACTTCTTGCGGGCGAAGCTTCACGTTATCCGTTTTTCCATAGCCGGGGGCTTCGCGCATTTCATTTTCGAAATACATGGTGTGGAGCACCAAGCCGCGGTCATAGGGGCGAATGAAAGCCGTATATTCGCGTTGGTGCATGGTCACTTTGGAAATGCCCACGCGCTTGGAATCCTCCAGCGTCTTCAAGAGCAGTTGATATGCCTTTCGGCCTTCTTCCTCAGCCACGATGAAATAGGAGGAATCGAAAAAGAGCGGATCGATTTCGTCCTGCTTCGTGAAACTCAAAATGTCCATGACGCGGCTGGATTCGGGCTGGATCTTCTTGATCTCCTCCGGCTCGATGAGGACGTAACTCCCGTCTTTTTCCTCGTAGCCCTTGACGACTTCGTTTCGGTCCACAATGCGTTCGCAGTGCGGGCAATAGAGCGGCTGCCGCAGGCGCGTTTTGCACACGCTGTGAAGCTGATGCAAATTGATCCTGGACGGGCGTGCAGCAGGGTACAGACGAATAGGGATCGACACAAGGCCAAACGATATGGAGCCTCTCCATGCGGAAGAGGGCATCTAAGCCTCCCCAATCGGGTACCGAGTCTAAAGGCCAGCAATAATACCCACCTATCGGTATATCGCTGTAGGGCTTGAAAATTATTGGTGTACTACGAGTTAAGGGCCTCGCCGACCTTAATCCACACCCTATAATGCCGCCAGGCGACCTGTCAGTGAGCAAGCTCACCGAGTATGAACGCAAGCGGAAGTTCCATTTGACGCCGGAACCCCGAGGAAAGACTCAGGGGAAGGCGGGAAACCGGTTCGTGGTGCAGGAGCACCATGCCCGGCGGCTGCACTATGACTTTCGTCTGGAGGTTGGGGGAGTGCTGAAGTCCTGGGCGGTGCCCAAAGGCCCATCCATGGACCCGGCGGACAAGCGGCTGGCGATTCAAACCGAAGACCATCCACTGGAATACCGGAAATTCGAAGGAGTGATTCCGGAGGGGAACTATGGCGCGGGGCAAGTGGGCATCTGGGACGAAGGCACCTACGAAATGGAGGGAGGGCTCTCGGCGCAGGAGCAGATCGACCGGGGAGAGCTGAAGTTCATGTTGCACGGGCGAAAGCTGAAGGGGAGTTTCGTGCTGGTGAAGATCCGCGGCCGGGAAAGAGGGAGCAATGCGGGACGGGAATGGCTGCTGATCAAGCACGCGGATGATTCATCGACGGCGGGCTGGAAGCTAGACCCGATTTCGAGCGGTTCGGACGGTGCGAGTGGCTCGTCGCGCGCAAGGCCGGCTGCGGCGGTTTCTGTGCATTCGAAGCGACGGGTAGTGAAGCTCGAAATGCCCGGGGGAGCGCGCAAGGCGCCCATGCCGGAAATGATTCGCCCGGCGCTGGCTGTGCTGGGCGATAAGCCGTTTTCGAGCCCCGACTGGCTATTTGAGATCAAGTGGGATGGGGTGCGGACGCTGGCGCGTGTGAAGGATGGCAAAAGCCGGCTGTGGTCGCGGTCGGCGCGGGAGATCACGCAGGAGTATCCGGAGATGGCGAACCTTGCCGAGCACGTGAATGCGCGCGAAGCGTGGCTGGACGGCGAGATCGTGGTGCTCGACAGCGACGGGCGCAGCGATTTTCAGCGCCTGCAAGCGCGCTTCGGAGTGCAGAGGCCATCGAAGCAACTGATCGAGAGCACGCCGACGGTTTTCTATATTTTCGACATTGTGTATCTCGATGGCTACGACCTGCACAAGGCGCCGCTGATCGAGCGGAAAGAATTGCTGCGCAAGGTGCTGGAGGAGGATGCGCGCATCCGGTATTCAGATCACGTGCTGGAAAAGGGCGAGGAGCTTTACAGATTGGCGGTGGCGCGGAACCTGGAGGGGCTGGTTGCCAAGCGGATTGATAGTCCTTATCACGAAGGGCGCAGCTCGAGCTGGGTAAAGATCAAGCTGGATATGGACATCAGCGCGGTGACCGGGGGTTGGACCGCGCCGCGCGGGTCGCGAGAATATTTCGGCGCGCTGCTGCTGGGGCTTTACGACGAGAATCGCGAGTTACATTTCATCGGCGGAGTAGGCACGGGATTCACGCGCGAGACGCAGCGGCTGCTATGGCCCAAGCTGCAGAAACTGAAGACGCAGAAGTGTCCTTTTGCCGAGCCGCCGTCGACGAGGGAAGAGCGTTTCTGGGTGAACCCGGAACTGGTGGCGCGGGTGAAATTTTCGTCGTGGACGCAGGACTGGCATTTGCGCGCGCCGCGATACGAGGGCTTGCAGGACGACCGGCCCGCGAGCGATTGCACGTTCGCGAAGGAGATGAAGCCCGCCGTTTATGTGGAAAGACAGGGCGCTACGGCGAAGATGGAGACGGATAGCGGACAGGAGATGCGTTCAGAAAGAGAGCGACCAGTGAAACGGAGCGGAAGTGTCAAGCCGAAGCACACACTTACAAGGCGAGCGCATTTAAAGTCGTCAAACGTAGCGGCACTTACGTCCGACAAAGAGATACAGGCGGAACTGGATGGCGGAAGCGCCGAGAATGTTCAGGTAGAGATTGACGGGCACGTGCTGCGGTTGACCAATCTGAACAAAGTTTATTTCCCGGAGGACAAATACACCAAGCGCGATCTGCTGGCTTATTACTTCCGGATGGCGCCGCTGATTCTACCGTTTCTGAAGGACCGGCCGATGGTGCTGCGGCGCTATCCTAACGGCATCCACGAGAAAGCTTTCTTTCAAAAAGACGCGGCGAAAGAAACGCCGGAGTGGGTGCAGACGGCGACGATTCACTCCGATGACAAGAACAAGCCCATTCGCTACATTCTGGCAAACGACCGGGCCACGCTGATTTATCTGACGAATCTCGGATGCATCGACCACAACCCATGGTCGAGCACGCACGACAATCAGGAGCATCCGGACTACATTTTCTTCGATTTGGATCCGACCCCGGAGACGCCGTTCTCGACAGTGGTAAAGCTCGGCAAATTGCTGCTCGAAGCGCTGGAGAATCTGGGCATGACGGCGTTTACGAAAACGTCCGGCGCGACCGGCCTGCACATTTTTCTTCCGGTGGAACCGCACTACACGTTCGAGCAGGCGCGCATGTTCGTCGACGCAGTGGCTTCGATTGTCGACAAGCAGCACAAGGGGTTGATCACCTTCGAGCGCAGTGTGAACAAACGCCCGAACGGGCGCATTTACATGGATTCGCACCAGAATTCGCGGGGGCAGTCGCTGGCGAGTGTTTACTCAGTGCGCGCGTTTCCGCACGCGCCAGTTTCGACTCCAGTGAAGCCGAGCGAACTTACGGCGAGCCTCGATCCCGCGAAGTGGAACTTGAAAACGATGCATGGGCGCATCGCGAAGGTTGGCGATCTGTGGGCGGATTTCTGGAAGAAGCGGCAGCGTCTGGAAAAGCTGCTGGAACGCTGAAGCCTCGAACGCTAGAGCCTCAGACGCGCTATTGCATTCCCGCATTGAAACCGGCACCTATCCAGAACGGTACTTCCGCGCGATGAAAGGGCCGCAAAGTGCGCTGTTGCAGCGGCACCAGAGTGGAACGTCGCTTGCAATCTGTTGTGGCCTGCATAGACTGCGAGGACACCATGAATTTCTGCTGGTCTGCTTTTCGTCTTACTGGCTTGACGCTGATATTGCTTACAGCGAGCGTTCCTATTTCGGCAGCGCCACAGGCGCAAGCCAAGCCGCCGGAGCTGGCGAATCCGAAAGACGGGGCGACGATCTTCAAGCAGGATTGCGCGGTGTGTCATGGAGTGTCTGCACACGGAGACGGGCCGGCTGCGAAAGATCTGAAGGCGCAACCGCCGGACTTGACCAAGCTGGCGAAGCGCCGCGGCGGAACATTTCCGAATGGCTACGTATTGGACGTGCTGCGGAACGGTGTGCAGGCTCCGGCGCATGGAACGGTGGAGATGCCGGTGTGGGGACCGATGTTCGATACGATGAGCCATGACAACGCCACCCAGTCGAAGCTCCGAATCATCAGTCTGGTGAACTACCTGAAATCCATTCAGGAAAAGTAGCGTGGATGAAGGCGCGGAAGACGCAACAATCTTTGGATTGGCTTTTGGATTGGGCTTTGGACTGGGCTCTGGATCGGGCCCAAGATGGGGCCCAGGATTGGGCAATACGAACTCGCGCGAAGGCGTCTCTCCCGGCGCGCAGTTGCGGGCTGCGTTTATTCGTGGCCGAGAGTGAGATAAATGCCCACCGAAACTTCCGGGCTCAGTTGATAGGTGTGGAAGAAGTGGCTGCCGAAGAGGTCGGCTGACACGCGATAACCGATACGGCTGCGATGGGGATTGATGTCAATGCCGCCGCCTACTTTGTAACCAAAGGCCTGGTCAGCTCCGAATGAGGGCTGAGGTGACAGGTGCGTGTAGCCCAGAACTCCGTGAACCCAGGGCTCGAATGAATAGGTATTCGGCAGGCGCAGGCGAAGACCGCCGCCTCCGAAATATAGCTGCGAGGACTGGCCAGCTTGCGAGCCGAATGCGCCGGTGAAGTCACCTTCAGCGCCGTACCAATCCTTATAGTAGACAGCGGTGGCGTTGAACCCATTGTTGTCCAAGGTGGTATTCGGGACCTCGTAGAGGCGGATGAATGTGTAGTCGACGCCGACTTGCAAGGGACTGACGTCCGGGTGCACCCCGCCAACCGTTTGAGCCATTCCGCCTGCCGCAAATAAAAGCACGAGCCCAGCTATTAAGACACATTTCTTCACGAGAGACTCCTTTCACCCTTCGCCGATGACCCAGCCTTGCTCTGCATCTCCAGAAGCGTGCTGGGTGAAGGACAGAGGACCGAAGCGCACGCACTTAAAGGGACAATAGGGACAATTTCATGGTAGCCGGAGATGACGCTGCCGAAGCGCGAGTCTGCAACGGCGTCTGCCAAACGATTACCCCGCCCAACTATCTGACCCATAGCCAGTTATAAAGGCTCAGCTCGTATGCGCGGATACTTCGCAACGCTGGAAATAAGACTGGCCTACTTATTCTGCCGGTGAAGTGGGGGATCACCAGAGAAGCCGATTCCCATTCCGCAGGTGGTTCGGGCAGAATAGCGGCGGATTTCTTGTCCAAATGGACCATCACACCGTCGCGGCGGTCAGCATCAGCGGAAGCTGTCTGGACGTGGTTGGAAGCCTGTACCTCGCCTACGACTTGCTGGGCGGCAAGCATGGACCGTTGCGGCTGCTCACGCGCGCAGTAACTTATTCCATCGTTTTCGGCGTTGGCTATGGCCTCGGCCTAGGAGCATTTTTCGGGCTATTCGCCGGGGGGGCGACGGGCATGACGGTCGCGATGGAACTGAATCGCGTGTCGCGCGGGATGAAGGACTATGCGCTGGGCATACAGGCATTCTTCAGCGCCATTCGAAGCGTTGGCATTGGGATCGGACTATATCCGACGGTGGGCCTGCGGTTCGTAGTGGTGTTCGGTGTTCTGCTCACCGTCGGCCAGGTGATTGGCTATGCGCAAGGAGTGAAGCCCTCTATGGATTATGTTGCCTCGCGGCGTCCGCGATTCACGCGGCGGCAATTCTGGGGGACAGTCGTGCGAACCTTTGGATACGCCTCAGCGGCGCTGCTGTGCAACTTTCTTGTGCGCCACGTGGACCATCCCTGGACTTTTGCGCTGCGCATAGGAGTGGTGATTGGAATTGTGACCGGCGTCGGGACGGCAGTGAATCCGTATATTGAGTACTACGCGGACAATCTGCCTGAGAGGCGGCTCGGTGTTTTTGGGATCGGGCTGATACTGATCGGCTTCGCGCTGCAATCCATGCAGTACTGGCTGGCGCTGTTCGATGTACGCCTCACCTGACCGATATCCGCCTCACCTGGTGGCTCGTACCGGGGAGCGCTTTGCTCCGATTCAAAATTCGGGAGTGGGCTATTCAATATCCTGATACGTGGCGCGCGCTTCGGACGCTATGCTATAGGTTCCCATGGCTCATCCAGCATACGGCCGACTTGAAGCGTACCCGCTTGCGCCGAAGACTACCCATATGGCAACCGAAGCGGAGCTCGTTCAATACATTGATCTGAAGCTTGCGGCACTGGGGCACCCCACGGCGCGGCTGGCGGATGGCGACTTTCTGGCGATTGCGCGGCCGCTGCTGCGCAACATCCATCAGAAGGATTTGATGCTGGGCAACCTGCTGTGCCCGGCGGACCGGCGCATTCAGAATTTCCTGGATATTTATTTGAGAGATGTGTGCCCGGACGGCGCCGCGCAACTGCCCGCGAATACTTTCGTGCTCGATCGGGCGGGGCTGGCGCGCATGATGTCGCTGCCGCTGCGCGGCGACACTTTCACTTCCCCGTATCTGAACAGCTATCGCGTGCCGCAGGGCATTCTGCACAATCCCAAGAGCGACCGGCGCACCACGCAGGGAATTTTTCATATTGTGGAAGGCGGGCTGCCGGTTCCGGCGGACAAGCAGGCTGTGCCCAAGCAAACTTTCGCGGCGCTGCTCGCCGCGGCGTTCAAGCCGCCAGCCAGCTTGCTCGACCTGCCATTTGCTGCCGACCAAAAAGACCAGATCCGGCTGTTCGTGTCGCTGCTGCTGCGGCCGATTGTGTGCCCAGCAACCGAGCAGGAACCGCAAAAGTCGATGGAGATTCGGTTCATTGCGCCGGGCAGCCTGGTGAGCAATCTCGATTTTGTGGAGAGCATCTTCGGCAACGCGGGCGATCCTTATCTTCCCGAGAACGATTCCGCGCTCGATGCGATGCACTGGACCGGGCACACTGGCTGCGTGATCGTGGCGCCGCACCTGGCTGGGATCAAAAAGAAAGATGTGGGCCTGCCGCACGAAAAGAATGCGACCGAGCGCCAGCGGCGCGACGGCATGTTCTGGCGCGATCCGGAAGAACCTTACAACGGCGGTGGTTCGTTCAAGGTAGCCTGCCGCGACGCGCGCGGAGTGATGGTCACCATCATTGCGGATAACTATTACGGCTACTGCAAGAAGGAAGTGAAAACGCAAATCAGCTATGCCGCGAATTTGTATGGCACTTGCGAGGAAGAGCATGCGGGCGGCGCTATCGCCTTCGCCACCTACGTGCTGGGCCAGCACTTCCGAGCGGCGGATGCGGTCAGCCTGAAGAGAGCGCACTTTGACGAGGCGGTGCGGCTGCTCGGGCCGATGGCGGATGCGAAGCCGGAAGGCTACGCCATGGATCGCGCGTATCCCGACGTGTTGTACGTGCCGGAAAATGCGGTGTTCAGCGCGCGCGAAGGCACGGTGAAATGGAATTTGCACGGCGCAGCCGGGCAATTGCCGCTTCGCGCCGACACCACTTATGTGCTGCCGAATGGATTCCGGTTGCGCATGGAGAAGCAGTCGGGCGGGTCGGCGTGGCGGCTGGTTGGCGCGCGGCCGCGCGGTACGTTGTGCCACAAGCCCTGCACAGTTTCGGGCGGCGGCAAATCGGAAATTTCCAAGTCGATTGCCAACGTGATTCTGGAAGGGCCGGTGTTTGTCGGCGATTTTCAGCATGATGTCGAGCGCGTGGCCGAAATTCTGAAGACGGATTTCAGCCGCGTGTATAAGGATGGCCGCTCGGACCAGCGCACGCATCGGTCGATTTTGGATCCTGAGCGGACGATGGGCTCGGTGATTCATCTTTTTACGCCTTCGCCCGAATATACCGACGAGCACAATGCCTGGCTGAGCACGCTGTCTTACTCGCTGCGCGAGCTGCTTTTCACCGTGAAGCGCTATTACCGTCCGGAATGGGGGGACAACTGGCGCGAGCATTTTGCTGTGGATCGCGTCAACGGAATCCCGGGGCACGAGCTGAAGTTCGAGAACGAGAAGCTGGTCAATTATTACCTGCGCGTTGGCTATGATCAGGACGGTTCCTGGCGCACCTATAAGCTGCGTCCTGATTTTCATCCGGCGGACAAGGTGCAGGTGGAGGACGACATCACCGCTTCGGTGGTGCTGCCGCGTGAGCGCCTGAGCGGTCTTGACGAGGAATTCACCGATCCCAGCGTGAAGCTGGTGCTGAACTGCGAGACGCTGCTGTTCCAGCGCCCTGACGATGCCATTCATCGCGGCGCAGACAAGCAGGCGGAGATAGACATAGCCAGCGCCGGCACGTTCCTTTCAAATTACGAGCCTTTCAGCGCGGAGCAGGCGGTGAAGATCGTGGGCCATGTGGCGGAATTCGACAAGTTCACGAGCCCGATGCAGCAATTGCTGAAAAGCTTCGTGGCGCAGGCGCCGTGCTCCTATGTGGTTTCTTCGGCGCATCCGCGGTTGGTCGATGGGAAACCTTCGAAGAATCCGCGTTATTTGCAGAAGAGGCCGGATCTGGAAAATCCGCGCGAAACGTACCTCGCGGAAATCGCCGCGCGGCTCGACCGGCGACATTTCCGCGGAGCGCCCGGTGCATTTTCCGGTGAACTCCGTGTTGGCGGGCCGCCGCAACAGCCCGCCCGATCCGGAAATCGGATTGCCGCCGCTGGCGGTGTATAACCCGATTCATTATCAAGAGCTGCCTGAACTATTTATGGAATTTGTATCGAGCCTCACCGGGAAATCGCCGTCGACGACCGGATTCGGCAGCGAGGGCGCGCTGACAAAGGCTCCGTTCAACGCGCTGTGGCCGGTGGTGGACCTGAACAACGCGCTGCTGGCGGCGATTCTTACCGGCTACGCGGGCTTCACCACTTCGGCGGGATATGTGGGGCCGCAAGTGCGCGTGGATCACGACATCAGCATGCTGGTGCCGGAGATCTGGTGCCGCATGAGAGTGCACGAGCGCGACCCGAAATACATGATTGCCGAAGGGCTGCTCGAGCGCATTGAGGATTTCGAACTCGCTGGTCGCAAAGTACTGGCGAGCCGACTGGGATATCGGATCACACGGCTTTTCTCCGACCGTTTCCTGGGCCGGCTGTTCGAAACGCCCGATGTGGTGTTCACCGAAGAGATGCTGCGGCCGGAAAAGCAGGGCATGGAGCTTTTCGCTGCCGGCGTGGATGCGATTGTGGATGCGCAGCGCCGCGTTGCGCTGAACTATTTTGAGGACGGCAGCGTCGACGCCGCCTGCCCGCCGCTGAAAGCGCTGCTGCACATCATGGCGCACGGCGAATTCGAAGGCATGACTCTGAACGATCCGCGCTTCCGCGGGCTTTTCGACCGCGAAGTGGTGCTGGCGAGCGACTGGTACAAGGAGCGCTTGCGCACCAAGCAGCAGCGCGACGTAGCGCTTTGGCAGCGGCATCTTGCAGCGCTGCAGAAGTTCCCTCCGGATGGCAATGGCGCCAGTCCACAGGTGTTCGACGTTGCCGAGCGCATACAGGCCGCGCGTCAGCAACTGGCGCGCGTCAGTTCTCCGGCCTATCTGAGTGAATTGCGCGGCACCATCGGCGCCGATCCGCTTACTGCCCAAATCCCTTCCTGATCGCGATTTAACGCCGGCCTGACATCCTTTCGCGGCGGGAGTGTGATATCTTTCCCGCCACGCTTTCGTTCCCGAGGGTTGTTTGTGGCAACAGTGTGCGCGGTGTGGCGCATCGATAAGAAGAAACCATGTTAGAAACTTGCGAGTCTACTTTACGGGGAGAAATCCGTATGAATAAATGCAGCACGTGGATTGCGCTGGCCGTGGCTTGCCTGGCCGGCTTACTGGCAGTTCCGGCGCGCGCGCAAAACGCGCCCACGCTGGTAGTGGAAGGGGCCACGCTGATCGACGGAAACGGCGGAGCGCCTCTGGCCGATTCGGTGATTGTGATGACCGGCAACCGGATTACCAGCGTCGGGCGCAAAGGGCAGGTTTCGTATCCCCCGAACACGCGGGTGATTGATGCCAGCGGCAAGTTCATCATGCCCGGGATGATCGACAGCCACGGCTACGGAACTTGGTACATCAACGATATGTACATCAACCACGGCGTGACGGCTATTGTCGACAACGGCCTCGGCGGCGAACTTTCCATCGTGCATCGCGAGGCGGTGAATCACGGAAAAATCGCCGGGCCGCGCTACATTACCTCCATCGGCTATTTCAGCACCGACCGGACCTTTGAGACCGGCTTCGAGCCGAAGCTTTTCCACGACCGGTTACCGAAGAGCGCGGAGGAAGCGCGCGATTTGACCCGGGGGTTCATCGCGGCGAAAGCGGACTTCATCTTTTTCGCTGACGGCAAGATGCCGAACGACATCAACGAAGCCATTGTCGACGAGGCCAAGAAGGCGCACTGGCCGGTGATCCTTGAAGCTGTCGGACCGGTTCTCACGCTCGACAAGGCCATCGATCTGGGAGTCGACCAGTTGACCCATTCCGGCGGCGTTTCTGAAGCCATCGCGAAGGATCCTTCGAAATGGAATAACGAGCTCGATCGCTACTCGGACATGGATATGGCCAAGGCCGAGGCGTTGATTAAGCGCATGGCCCCAAAGAAAATCACGCTCACGCCGAATTTCCTGAACACGGCGCCGGGAATGCCCAAGGACTGGGCGCGAATGCAGGAGGAGAACCGCGAGCTATTTTCCAATCCGGACATACTCGCGTATTTCCCCGATTTCACGAACGTTGAGCACATCCGCATCACCGCGTTGGGAATCATGCACGAGCCCGAGGCTCCGCCACTCGATCCGGCCGTGTTCGAACGACGGCACCGCGGATATATGAACATGCTGAAGTTTCACAAAATGTATCTGGATGCTGGCGGCCGCGTAACGGCGGGCGGAAATACGAACGTATCGAAGGCAGTGGGACTCGATCTGCACCAGGAACTGGAAGTTTTCGTCGAGGGCGGATTCACGCCGATGGAAGCCATCCAGGCAGCGACCAAGTGGCCCGCGCAGACGTTCCATCTGGACAAGCAGATCGGAACAATCGAGGCCGGCCGCTACGCCGATATGATCATCCTGGACGCCGATCCGCTCCAGGACATCCACAACACGCAAAAGATCGACAACATTGTTTTTAACGGCAAAGTGATCGACCGGAAATATCATCCCTGGCCAAGCGATCCGTTCATGGACAGCGGTAACTTTTCCTGGGGCAATCCGCCGGTGGAATCGCTGAACTGGGTGGTGGCGTTGAAGAACCTGGTGAAGCCTGGCGGTTTGGGTGCCGGAGCACGCGAGACAGGAATTCCGAATCCCATTGTTTCGCCCCAACCAGCGATTGAAACGATTTCGCCCACTTTGGTGACGGAGGGCGATGCCACGACCACGATCGTGATCAAGGGCTTCGGCTTCGTACGGCGTATGCAAGTTTATTTCGATGGCCGCTCGGTGCCGTATAAAATTGTCAGCCCGGAGGAAGTGGATGTGACGCTCGATGAATCGCTGCTACGCACTCCGGGTAAATTCGATATCCAGATCAAGAATCCGCTGCCTATCGACACTCCCTACATGGGCGACGGTTCTTCGAACATGGCGCACCTGCTCGTGAACTTCAAATATTGATCGGAAATTTCAGTTCAGAAAAAGGAGACCCAGCTCAATGGTTCGTAAAGGGGTTCGCAAAGGAGTTCGTAAAGGAATTTCGGTCCTGTCAGTTCTCGCGCTGGCGCTGCTGTGCCTGGCGGTGGCGCGAGCGCAGTATCAGGGACCTGGCGACGGCGAAACGCCGAAAGGGAAGTGGTCGAAGGCCGCAGGCTTTCCGGAGCCCGAGGAAGAACTCTACGGCATCACGGTAAACGGCAAGATGTATGTGCTAGGCGGATTCGGAATGAATCCGTTTGGCAAACCGCCGGGGCTGGTCTACGAATACGATCCGACCACCGACAAGTGGACCAAGAAAAAAAATATGCCGCTGCCGGTTCACCACCAAGCCATGGCCACGCTGAACGGCAAGATATATATGTTCGGCGGCTACACCTACTATCCGTTGCCTGGTGGCGGACAGGGATGGCAGCCTGTCGATAATGCTTGGGCCTACGATCCCGCCACGGACACCTGGAAAGCTCTGGCACCTGTGCCGGATAAGCGCGGCGCGGGACTTGCCGAAACTGTTAACGGGAAAATGTATTTCATCGGCGGTGCCACTATGAATCCCGGATCGAAAGAGCCGGCGGTATTCCCGAATCGCGCGGCACGTTCGGTGGGCACCAATGATATGTACGACCCGGCCACCGACAAGTGGGAATCGCGCAGTCCCATGCCCACGGCGCGCAATCATGCATTCGCCGGAGCGGTGAACGGCAAAATCTACGTGATTGGCGGGCGCATTGGCAGCCCGTTCATCACCGTGGCGCAGAACGTTGGCGTGGTGGAAGAGTACGATCCCGCCACCGATCAGTGGGGCGCGCCGCGCCGTCCGATGCCCACACCGCGTAGTGGTGGCGGCTGGGGCACTCACGGCGGCCGCATTTACGTCGCCGGTGGAGAGCAGCAGACACGTGAAGCCACGCCAGCATTTCGCGCGCTGGAGGCTTACGAGCCAGCCACCGACACCTGGAGCATCTTGCCATCCATGCCCTATCCGCGGCATGGCGTAGCCGGGGCGTTTATCGGGAACGATTTTCACCTGGTCAGCGGCAAAGTCACGTCGTCGGGCGCGCCGGACACGAAGCTTGAAACCAGCCAGCACGACGTTTTCGAAGTGCAAGACTAATCGCAAGTCGTAACTTCACGGAAAAAGGGCGACGCCTCAGTGGCGTCGCCCTTTTCTTTTTGGGTCACGCCTTGTGGATGCACTCGGCCCCGTGATTCGCGATAATGCTAGGCATGACTTCCACAACCACAGTACCCGAAGGGCCATCTGCTCCATCGCCTGAGTTCGAAAAAAATCTCGATCGCCTCGCCGAAGTGGCCGTGCGCGCGGGACTCGGTCTTGCGCCGGGCCAGCAACTGGTAATGACGGCGACGCTGGACGCCGTACCGCTGGTACGTCTCATCACGGAACATGCCTACAAAGCGGGTGCGTCGCTCGTCAGCACATTGTTTACCGACGAGCAGGCCACGCTGCTGCGCTTTCGTTACGGCGCCGCCGATACATTCGATACCGCTGCATCATGGCTCTACGAAGGAATGGCGCAGGCGTTTCGCGGCGGCGCTGCGCGGCTGGCAATCACCGGCAACGATCCGTCCTTGCTCTCGAAGGAAGACCCTGAAAAAGTGAGCCGCGCGAATCGCGCTACTTCTAAGGCGTATCGGCCGGCACTCGAACTGATCACCCGGCACGACATCAATTGGACCATCGTCTCAAACGCCACGCCTGCCTGGGCTGCATCCGTTTTTCCCGCTCTGCCTCAGGACGAAGCTGTCGCGCGATTGTGGGACGCGATTTTTGCGGCGTCACGCGCGGATCTACCGGACCCGATCGAAGCGTGGAAAAAGCACGATGCCAATCTGCACGCCAGCGCCAAGCGCCTGAACGACAAACGCTATGCCGCTCTGCATTTCAAAGGCCCCGGCACCGATCTACGCGTGGGCCTGGCCGATGACCATCTGTGGCTGGGAGGCGGCACCACGGCCGGCAATGGCAACTACTGCATTCCGAACATGCCGACCGAGGAAGTTTTTACTACGCCGCATAAAGATCGCGTTGACGGACGCGTGACTAGCACCAAGCCGCTTTCCTACCAGGGCACCATGATCGAGGGAATTTCCGTGCGCTTCGAAGGCGGAAAAATCGTGGAAGCTCACGCTGGCAAAGGCGAAATGGTGCTACAGCGCATGATCGAAACGGACGAAGGCGCGCGCAGGCTCGGAGAAGTGTCTCTCGTGCCGCATTCCTCGCCCATCGCTTCGAGCGGCCTGCTTTTCAACAACACGCTGTTCGATGAAAACGCCGCCTGCCACATCGCGTTGGGGCAGGCCTACAGCACTTGCCTTAAGAACGGCGACAAGCTCACGCCGCAGGAACTCGCCGCGCGCGGCGCGAACGACAGCCTGATTCACGTGGACTGGATGATTGGGTCCGACCGCATGGATGTGGACGGCATCAGCGCCGGCGGAAATTCCGAGCCGGTGATGCGCGCGGGCGAGTGGGTTTAGCTGCCGGAAGGTCTCGGAAGTGATTCGAAGCGGAATTGTGCGATGAATGCTGCGCAGCTCAACAAAAACAAAGAGGCATCTGCGGTGATTTGCGCCGCAGATGCCTCTGAATCACGCTAAGCCTGAAGCAAGAAAGAGCCTCAGAAGATTACCTTCAACGCGAATTGAATCTGCCGCGGGTTTCCCACAATGGACTGGATTAACCCCGAACTTGCGCCGGGAGCCTCCTGGAATGGAGAGGTCTCGGTGACGGGACCATTGAAAATCTGTAAGCTGCTGCTGCCCGGCACGGCAAAGTTCGTGTGATTCAGAAGGTTGAAGAATTCCGCGCGGAACTGAATGTTTCCGGCTTCGCCTAGAAATCCGACTTTGGTGTCTTTCACCAGGGAGAAATCCCAGTTGTCAAAACCCGGGCCGCGAAGGATGTTGCGGCCTGAGTCACCTAGTCGCCCGGTGTAACAATTCAGGTTCGCAGGCGCGCAACCGGGACCCGCAGTTGGGGTGTAGGTTGTCGGCTGCAACTCGAACATGTTGGGGTTGAACCAGAATATCCCTGTGGTTCCGGGAACTTTGTGAGGATCAATGGCGGTTTTGCTGTTAAATGGGACCGGCGTGTAGGCGCACGGAGCGGCCACCGTGCAGGGATTCGCCGCGATGCTCGCCGCCGTTACGATATCCGGCCGGTCGGGTTGACCTTGCAAAACGCCCGAGTTCGAGCGGTTTGAACTGACCACCGGAGTGAACGGGTAACCCGACTGGACCGACACGATGGTCCCCATCCACCAGCCGTTTGCCAGCTTCGAAAGGATGCCTTCCGATTTTACGATTGGAAAGTGGTAGAGCAGGTTGAAGCGCCAGTTATGCGTTGAGTCGAAACAAGATGGGCCCCTTATCCAGATTCAGATTGAAGGGATCTTCATTTTGCATCATCGCAGCCGAGGTGCAATCGGCGCTGTTGCCCTGACCCTGCCAGGTATCGAGCAGCCTGCTGTAAGTGTAGGCGCTGACGAATTCCACTCCGTGTCCGATGCGCTTATTCACGACCGCTTGCAGCGAGTTGTACCAGCTGTCGGCATTAGTGTCATAGGTGATGTAGCTATCGCCACTGCCATAGCCGCTGGCAATAATGGCCTGGTTCAGGTTCGGGCTAAAGCCGGTCCAGTAAGGCTGGCCATTGACGTAGGTCGGGATCCTCGGGTTGCCTTCCTCGACCGTCCAAAGGTGTGCTCCCCGCGAACCGGCATAAGAAACCGATACTAGCGTGTTGCCGGGGAACTGATGCTCGACCGTAAGGTTGTATTGGAACAGGTCCGGCTGATAGGCGTTGTAGTTGATGGTTTGCGGAACCAGACCACCTGGAGGGAATTTCAGCGGCAGCGAGGTAAATGGTTGCGGATTGGTTAGCACCACGTCTTCCGAGAATGGCTCCGAAGCCAGCGCCGTCTGCTGGAGAGCCGTGCCGATGTTGCCGATGTCGTAATAAATTCCGAAGCCACCGCGAATTGCAGTTTTTCCGTCCCCGGTCAGATCGTAGGCGAAACCGAGGCGCGGGCTGAAGTTGTGGTATGAACGGTCGCGGAATGTCGGACCAATTGTAGGTGTTGCGGAGGTGGCCAGGTTAATGAAGTTTGCCTGCAGGCCATTGCTCTCCGTCACCGTGGTCATAAATTCGTAGCGCAGCCCGATGTTCAAGGTCAGGCGGGAAGTCGCGCGCCAGTCATCCTGCCCGTAGAACCCGAAGGTGTTCCACACATAGTGGCGATCCTGGTTCGTACCTGGAGGTGACTCTTCCAAGTTCGAAGGATTCGTATCGGTCAGGAAGCTCTTGAGGCCGGCATTGTTGAAGCGGATGATGCCGCTCTCCGAACGCGTCTGATTGATTCCATCGTAGAAGCGATTGATCAGCGTACCGAACTTGAAAGCGTGTTTGCCACGCGTATAAGTAATGTCGTCGCTCAGCGTATAGATCGACTGCGTTCCAACGGCGGGATTGTTTTGGCCCGGAGCGTATGCAGTGATTCCGCCGCTCATGTAGATGCGGCCGGTCGGTTGGCCCGGCGCAAAAGAGAACTGCGGACCAACCAGGGCTCCGCTCCCGTTGTACTCATCCTGAATCTTGTAAGCGGTACGGCTGCCGGATAACCGCGCGGTGTTCAGAAGCGAAGGAGAGAAGACGTGATTTTCCACCAGTGACAGGTACTGGTTACGGCTCCCGCCGCCAGTTCTGTATTGCGGATAGGAGGAAGACGCCGCAACGGGCGCGAGCGTCGATCCATTGTTATCGAAATTATCATCCTCAATGGTGTAGCGAACGAAAGCAGTGTCCGCTGCAGAAAAGGTTTGATCCACGCGCATCTGCCCGTAGTTTTCATGAGTCAGGTCCGAAGAAGGATAGGAATATCCCGTTGCGCCGGAATTCGGAGCACCAAGAGACGGATTGGAGGAATTCGGATAGATGGACCAAAAAAGCGGCGCGATCAGCGGATTCAACGTGACCGAGTTCGTCCCCGCTCCTGAGGGATTTGCGCCCAACTGCGTGCAAGGCCCGACAGCGCCTGCAGGTCGCGTGCCTGTTCCGTTCCAAATGACCGTCCCCGCGCCGTAATTGTTCGCGGCAGTGGCGACCGCAGGGTGGCAAGCATCAGCCGGCACAGTAATCAGCGGCGACACGCCGAGTTTCTGCCGCAGGCCTTCGTATACGCCGTAGAAAAAGGTCTTGTCCTTCTTGATCGGGCCGCCCACGGATCCGCCGAAATTGTTCTTCTGGAATTCCGGCAAGCGCAGGCCGTTCAGCCGGGAAGGCGGCAAGTCGAAGTAGTTGCGAGCGTCGAGCGCGCTGTTCCGCAGGAACTCAAACACGTCACCGTGAAACTGGTTCGTGCCGTTCGCGCTGACCATGGCCATCTGGCTCCCCATGGCCATGCCATATTCAGCCGTAAAGTTGCTGGTGATGACCTTGAATTCCTTGATGCCATCCACGCCCATGGAATTGCCGGATTCAGACGTCGGTGCGCGGCCCATCAGCGTGGTAATCGGAGCGCCATCGAGCGTGAAATTGTTCGAGCGCACCGGGGCTCCATTTGAACTGTACTGCGTGCTGGCGCCTTGATACCCGCCATTGTTCCGGTCTTGCGTCACGCCGGGCTGCATCAGGCTCAGATCCATGTAATTCCGGCCATTCAGCGGCAAATCGGACATCTGCTGTTCGTTCACCAGCCCGCCCAGCGTGCTGTTTTCCGTATTGACCAGCGGCGCTTCGCCCGTTACGGTCACTTCCTGCTGCGCCGTTCCAATTTCCAATTCAAAATTCAAAGCCAGGTTATCTCCCACGTTTAAGGTGACGCCCTGGCGCGCCGAAGTCTTGAAACCGCCGTGCTCCACCGTCACGTCGTAGCGTCCCACCGGCAGAGATGGCGCCAGGTATTCTCCGTCCTCGCCGCTCACCACCGTGCGTGTTTGAGCCGTGTCGGTATTGCGTATTGTAACGTTTGCTCCGGGTACGATGGCTCCGGACGAATCCTTCACGGAACCGCGAATCGACCCCACCGGTACTTGCGCGAATGCTGGAATTGCGAGCGCCAACAAAACTGCCAACACCCATAACCTGGACGAACTCATGCGTCCCCCCTTTTTGTTCTCGCACAAATGTGCGCACGAACTCTTCTTGGACATTTCTCGTAAAACAGGAACCCGGCCCCACCGACCGTGGCGATGAAATATCACGTATCTTGTTTGTATGTCAATTACTTAACAGATTGCTACAAGAAATGAGTGCGCCAGGAATGTATCAAAAATCAACCGAGGGCGGAAAGGGGCAAACTTGATTGCGAGCTACTCGGTGGGGACTCAGCTACAGGGACAACGACCGCGTGGAAGTACTGCGGGAAAAGCAGCGCCGCCTTCTTCGATTAGAACCAGTTGCTCCGGTAGGCCACCCACCAACTGAAGAAGAGGATGGGAATGGTTGCGGCGAGCGCCCACCAAAACGGCAAGAACAGATCGGCCGCGAGTCCTAGAATGGTGAAAGACGCCCAGAAGAGTTTCTTCTCCATGGCATCATTTTAGCCCGTCGATACGTCCCGCTTGGCTCCTCGCGAGAATACGTTTCCACCGGAGGATCGCGCATTCTTCATTGATCGGGAATGCGAGTGGGTGCGGTATTATCGCGCTCTTCGTTTATGAACAAGCCTTCCGCGCAAACGTTGCAGGAAACACCGGTGCGAAGAAAGCGGCGCGGGGGATGTTTGGGGTGCCTCGGGCAATCTGCGTTGGCGTTGCTTCTGGGCCTCGTTGTTGTCGCGGCGGTCACCGCGCTTCTGTTTCCATGGGCCTTTTTTATGGGCGGTAAATTCAACTACTTCGGTTTCTGGGAAGGAGTTGGGAAGCTGCACGCCAAGAGCGGCGATTACGTTTTGATGGTCAGGATCGAGCCGACGCCACGCGGCAGCCGAGTATACGCAGCGTCCGATTTAACCGGTATCGCTTATTTGTGCACTCCGCGGGGAGAGCAGTTTTACATGCATCTGGGCGGAGAAATGAGGCCGCATCTGAATCCATCGACGGATGGCGAGGGGATTCACATTTACGTTTACAACTGGCCGCTGTGGTACGGAGGTTTCGTGGCCGACCATCGCCCCAGCCTCGATTTCCGTGGGCGCTGGCAGAACCCGAACCTGGTGATGGACGATCACGGCAGCATTTCGAACGCGTTCAATGCGGACGGCAGCGTCTATGGCGGTCACGATCGCAACCGGCCCTATTCCACGGAGATTGTTCCGGTCACGTTCGTCTCCGGCACTTATTCGGATTTCAAGGCGGCCTGCGCGGCTTTGCACCGGTAAGCCGGCAAATTAAAATGGCCAGTCAACGCGCAATCGGGCGAATCGCTAACTGAGATGAAAAAGCCGCTTGGCGTTGCCGAACAGGATGCGATCGCGATCCGCCGCGGGAAGATTGAATTGATCGAGCACTGCGCTGGGATATTGCACGTCCATGGCGGCGAAGCTGTCGGTGCCAACCAGGATGCGCTCGGGGCCCACTAAGCTCAGCAAGTAGCGGAAGGCTTCTGGATAGTAGGTGAGATAGTCGTAGTGGAAGCGGCGCAGGTAATCGCGGAACGGGTGCGCCAACTCCACCACAGGGCCTCGGTCAAGATAGTAGTGATACAGAAAATGCTCGACGCGCCCGGCAAGCCAAGGGAAATCCCCTCCGCCATGCGGCAAAACAATTTCGAGTTTCGGAAATTTGTCGAGCGTGCCGGTGGTGATGAATTTCGTGGCAATCACCGCGTGATCGTAAGGAGCATCAAGCGCGGGAACCAGGTTTGGCTTTCCGGCTGTGCGATCGTTCCGGCTCGAGCCGTCGTTGCCGATCTGGTGAAACACGAGCGGGTAGCCGAGTTCCTCGCATCGCGCCAGCACCGGAGCGAAATCGGCTTCGAATAAATAATCGTGGCCGTTGATGGAGTCGGGCAAATGAAGGGCCTTCATGCCGGGTTGACCGGCGAGGCGGTTCAGTTCCTGCAACGTCAGCGCGGGCTCGCGAACCGGCGCCGCGATGGCCGCAATAATGCGATCCGGAAAAGCGGTGTGAGCTTCGACTGCCGCGTCGTTTACGATTTTCGCGAGCCGCATGCCTTGTTCGGCGGAGGCCCAGGCCCAGGGAGCGCTTCCGTCCAGCGACAAAACGTGCATCTGCACGCCGTGCTCGTCCATCCATTTGATGCGTTTGTCGAGATCGGAATACATGGGATGAATTTCCACCGTGTGCCCGTACTCGTGGACGGCATTGATGTAGGCCTCGGGCGCCCAATGCGCGTGCACGTCAATCGAGACGGGACGGCCAGGTTTCGCAGGACGCGCATCCCACCAGGCCGTACCGGTCTCGGCCAGAGCAGCCCGCGCGGTGAAGCACGCCATCGCGGCCGCGCTTCCGGCCAGTTTGAGGAAGTCGCGTCGGATCAGCTGGGAGTTCTGGCTTGGAGCATGTTTCATTTTCATCGTCGTCCCCTGGTGCGTAGTTCAACCATATAGATCAGTGACATAGATCAGCCTTCGTGCTTCTATCCGTAAGGTTCGAATCTGTCAAGCGCGCTGGCTATTCGACACCGCCGGAGGTTGTCGCCGTATCCGCTCATTTCGGTAGAGCGTCTGCCACCATGCTTGCGTTCACGCTGGAAAGTGACTAACGTAGGCCGCCATGCGGGTCTCCATGAAGATTCTCGTGGCTTTCGGGCTCGCCGCAATCAGCGCTGCAAGCGCATTCGCGCAGCTCGCTCCGCCGAATCTGGACGGCGTGACCCTGGGCCACATCCATCTTTTCGTGAAAGATGTTCCGACGCAGGAGCGCTTCTTCACCGAAATGCTGGGCGGCACTATGGTGAAAAATGGGCCGCTGACGCTGATCCAGTTTCCGGGCGTTTATATCATGCTGAGGAAAGCAGACCCGAGCGGGCCGCCGGCTGGCTCGGTAGTGGATCACTTCGGCTTCGTCTTCAAGGATCTGCCGGCAACGATGGCTCGCTGGAAGCAAGCAGGCGTGCGGATTGAGCAGGCTAGCAATCCAAATCAGGGCTACGTAGATGCACCGGACGGCATCCGAGTGGAGTTCTTCGGCGATCCCAATCTACCGGTGGCGGTCCGAATGGATCACATCCATTCCTTCACCACGGATGTGCGAGCAATGCAGGTGTGGTATGCGAAAGTCTTCGGCGGAGTGCCGGGGCAGCGCCCGCGCGTCTCGACGCCTGGCTGGGTCGACTGCGATTTCATGCCCGGTGAAATTACCCTTTCGTTTGCGCCGCGGGACATGAAGCTGGCGCCCACCAAAGGGCGGTCGCTCGACCACATCGGCTTCGACGTGAAGGATCTCGATGCGTTCGCTAAAAAACTGGAAGCTCTCGGCATTACTTTCGACGTGGCTCCGCGACAGATCCCCGATTCGAAGACGCGGGTGGCTTTCCTCACCGATCCCTGGGGCACTTATATTGAGGTCACCGAAAACCTTGCGCCCTCTCCTAGGTAGATAGAAGAGCCTGAGCAAAAATCCCCGGAGAAAATTGCCGGTAACAGAACGGGGAGGTATGATGTGGCTCTTCCCTCGCTTGGGATGGGCAGCATCCGCCTGGGAGTTCTCGCCTTGGAGGTCGCCATGAAAAAAGCGCTGATAGCCATTGGAATCGTTGTAGTGCTGCTGATCGTCGTGGCACTGGCGCTGCCGTTCCTGATCGATGTCAACCGGTTCAAGCCGACGCTCGAAGCGGACCTTTCCATGGCCCTGGGCCGGAAAGTGGAGATCGGGAACATTCAGCTCGCGCTGCTGCAGGGATCGGTGAAAGTGAATGACATCTCCATCGCCGACGATCCGGAGTTCAGCAATGCGCCGTTCCTGCAGGCGAAGCAACTCGCGGCGGGTGTGGCTTTGCAACCGCTGATTTTTTCGAAAAAGCTGCAAGTGAGCTCGTTCACAATTACCGAACCGCAGGTGGTGCTGCTACACGCCGCGTCCGGGAAATGGAACTACTCGAGCCTCGGTGCGGGGGCGAAGTCGACCTCGACTTCGAACAGCTCGTCCAGTTCGGATTTCTCTGTGGACAAAATCAAAATTGAAAACGGCACGGTAAAAGTGGGGCGCATTGGGCCGGGCGGAAAGACGCAGACGTATCAGAACGTGAATCTCGAAGCTTCCAATCTTTCGTATACGACACAATTTCCTTTTGAGCTGGACGCCAAGACGCCGGGGAATGGTTCGGTGAAGGTGGATGGCAAAGCCGGGCCGATCGATCGGACGGACGCGTCGCTCACGCCGCTCGCTGCAAAAGTTGATGTGGAGAATGTAGATTTGGCTTCGACCGGTTTTGTCGATCCATCTTCGGGGCTGGCGGGGCTGGTGAGTTTCAACGGGCAGCTTGCTTCCGGATGGAAAGCAGATGACGTCGAACGGCACAGTGAAAGCGGATAGAATCAAGCTGGTTGCCAATGGATCTCCCTCGCATGTGCCGCTGAATGTGGATTACGACACGAATTACGATCTGAAGAGTCAGACCGGAATTTTGAGTAAGGGCGATGTCCACGTGGGCAAGGCGCTAGCGCACCTGACAGGCTCATACGACACATCGGGCGTGACGGCTTCGGTAAAAATGAAACTGGACGGGCAGGGCATGCCGGTGACGGACCTGCAAGGGGTGCTGCCCGCGGTGGGAGTCACGCTTCCGTCGGGCGCGTCGCTTTCGAGCGGTGGACTGAATGTGAATTTCACGCTCGACGGGCCGGTCGACAAGCTGGTGATCGTGGGGCCGGTGAACATGGAGAATGCGAAGCTCGCGGGATTCAACCTGAAATCGAAGCTGGGGGCGCTTTCTTCGTTGACAGGAATTGGCGGCGGCGCAAGCGGCAACGATACGGACATTCAGACATTCAGCGCGAATTTGCGCGTCGATCCGCAAGGGGAACAGGCGAATAACGTGAACCTGGTGGTGCCGTCGATTGGAACCATTACCGGAAATGGAACGGTGAGCGCGAGCCAGCAGCTTGATTGCAAGATGGTGGCAAAGGTAGTGGCGTCGGGAGGCGCGATCGGAGGTGTGGCTTCCATTCTTGGCGGAGGCAGCGGCGGTGGGAAGTCCGCATTGACCATTCCTTTCACCGTGAAGGGGACGACTTCGAATCCGCAATTCGTGCCGGATGTATCGGGCGCCATGAACAGCCTGGTGAAAAGCAATCTGGGAAGTGTTGGCAATGTGGGAAAGGGCGGAGCGAGCAATGCGGCTTCCGCGGCGTCGAGCATTCTGGGCGGTTTCATGAAGAAAAAGCAGTAGCAATAGTTCGAGAAGCGCTGCGGCTCAGAGCGCGGCAAGACCGCCGGGCACTGCCGGCTCATCGGGATGAAAAAGATTGCGGAGCGCGCGCAATACCAGTCGAGACATCCACGCGATGAGTGCGAGTGCTACCAGCACAATTCCAGCGGCGGCAAAAGGATGATGCGTCGCGTACCAGAGTAGAAACGCCACCGCAGCATCCTCCGCAAGGCTCAGACTGATATTCGAAAAAGGTTCCGGGGAATGGGCTACCGCGGCGCGTGCTGCGGTTTTGCCGCCGTGCGCCGCGAGAGCGATCAACGCGCCAAGAAAAGTGGCGGCGAGGCGCTGCCATTCCGGAAGCTGCGAGGTGGCGGCAAAGGCGATCAATGCGGCGGCCGGGATACGGACGAAAGTCTGCATCGCGTTCCAGACGAGATCGAACAGCGGAATCTTGTCAGCGACGAATTCCAGGGCGAAGAGAACGGCGCATGTTCCGATTACGTACCAATTCGCCAGGCCCTGAAGCTGAGGCGGTAGCAGCAGGATATTCGCGTGCGAGAAAAGGCCCAAGATGGCAACGGTGGCGTAGATGTTGAGGCCCGCTGAGAAACACACGACTACCAGGAAGGCTGCTAATTCCTTCGTTCCCGGCAGTTGCGCAATCAAAGAGCCAAAGAGCATCGTAGGTGACGGAGAAATACTTAACTGATCCGACATCGCGTGCCGCTCCGACGCAGCGCGGAGGCCGGATTCGATGATAATCGTTATTGCTACAGAAACAAGGATGCGGTACGCACGCAGGCCAGAGCGACGGGAACTAGTAGTTTTACGGGGGGATCGCCTCCGTTCCGTTGTGAACCACTGCAGAGCGACCCGGACTCGAAAATCTACTCCTCTTCCGAAAAGTGAAAGATGAAGCGAATCCTGTTTGTTGATGACGATCCGCAAGTGTTCGCCGAAGTGCAGCCTATGTTGGCGCCGCACAGCGATGACCTGGAAGTATCCTTTGCTCCGGATGCCGATACTGCGCTGCTGCTACTTTCGACGACGCCGTTCGATGTGATCATTGCCGATTTGCGCATGCCGAAAGTGGATGGGCCGAGCCTGCTGAAATCCGTGCGCGAGAAATGGCCGGGCATCGTTCGCATTATTCTTTCCGGGCAGGCGGAGATGGAGGAGTCGCTGCGCGCGATCCCGGTGGCACATCAGTGCCTGATGAAGCCGTGCGACCCCGAAACGCTGCGAACGGCCATCGACCGCGCGACGCACCTTTCGGAACTGCTGAACAACAAGCTGCTGGCCAGCATCGTGGGATCGGTGCAGGATTTGCCGGTAATGCCGCGCGCGTATCTGGAGCTGCGCGAGTCTCTATCGGATCCCAACTATTCGCTGAAGAAGGTGGTAGGCATCGTCGAGCAGGATCTCGGCATTTCGGCTAAGATTCTGCAACTGGTCAACTCGGCGTTCTTCGGGCTGCCGCGAGAAATTTCCAGCGTACACATGGCGGTTTGCTACATTGGCGCGGAGATGCTGCAGAACCTGGTGCTGTCCGCGGAAGTGTTTCATGTTTTCGAAAAGGGCAAAACGTTCGAAGGATTCTCGTTCGAAGACTTGCACATCCATTCGCAACTGACAGCGAAGATCGCGGGACGGCTGTTGCCCGCTTCGGCGGTGCGCGACGCGGCGATCGTTGCGGCGCTGCTTCACGATATCGGGAAGTTGGTGCTGGCGACGCGGTCGCCGCAACATTTCGCGCGGGCGATTCAAGAGTCGCGCGTAGAAAATATTCCGCTCTACGAGGCGGAACAAAGGCTCATGGGTGTTTCGCACGCAGAAGTGGGCGCGTATTTACTTGGCTTGTGGGGATTACCCGCGCCGGTAGTGGAGGCCGTGGCGAATCACCATGTGCCCGGACGCATCCGGCATACGGCGCTGGACAATGTGGGCACGGTACACATCGCCAACGTGATGGCCAACGAGCATCCAGTGTACCCGCCGGCCATGAAGGCGCTTCCAAATCAGCCGCTCGACGCAGACTATCTGAACGCGGTGGGCATTATTAATCAGGTGGCCCACTTCGAGGAACTCGCTAAAACCGCGGCGAATGGATTGCGCGCGCCGGCCGTGGCACACTGAGAAGTCTGTTCTGCTTTTCGCTTTTGCCTAGAGCATCTGGCGAAGAACGTACTGCAAAATGCCGCCGTGCTGGTAGTAGGCGACTTCAAAGGGCGTATCGACGCGCGCCAGAGCGGTAAAGTTCTTCACTTTCCCGTCTGCATCCTTCGCGGTGACCTTGATTTTCTTGCGCGGCTCGAAATTCTGAGCGAGACCCTCGAAATCAAAAATCTCCAGTCCAGTGAGGCCGAGAGATTTTGGATTTTCGCCGGGCATGAACTCAAGTGGCAGCACGCCCATACCGACGAGGTTGCTGCGATGAATGCGCTCGAAGCTTTCAGCTAAAACCGCGCGAACGCCAAGAAGGATGGTGCCCTTGGCGGCCCAGTCGCGCGAGGAGCCCGAGCCGTATTCCTTGCCGGCGAGAATCAGCAGCGGCACTTTTTCGTCGCGGTATTTCATGGCGGCCTCGTAGATGTACATTTTTTCGCCGCTGGGCTGGTGAATGGTCCAGCCGCCTTCGGTTCCGGGCGCGAGTTGATTCTTCAGGCGGATGTTCGCGAAGGTGCCGCGCATCATGACTTCGTGATTGCCGCGGCGCGCGCCGTAGGAGTTGAAATCCTTGGGCTGAACGCCGTGAGCGATCAGATATTTCCCCGCGGGGCTATCGGTCGGGATGGAACCGGCGGGTGAAATGTGATCGGTAGTGATGCTGTCGCCGAGCAGCGCGAGAGTGCGCAGTCCGCGAAGATCGGAGATCGCGCTGGGCTTGACCGGCATGCCTTCGAAGTACGGCGGATTCTTCACGTAAGTGGATTTATCGTCCCAAGCGTAGAGCTCGCCTTCGGGAATCGGCAGCGAGCGCCAGTGCTCGTCTCCGGTGAAAACGTCCGCATATTCCTTGCGGAACATTTCGCTGGTGACAGAACTGCGCATGGTGGATTCAACCTCGGCGGGCGAAGGCCAGATGTCGCGGAGGTAGACGGGCTTGCCCGCTTTGTCATTGCCGAGAGGCTCGTTGACGATATCGAAATCCATGCGTCCGGCGATGGCGTAAGCAACGACCAGCGGAGGCGAAGCGAGATAGTTCGCGCGGCACTGGGGATTGATGCGGCCCTCGAAGTTGCGATTGCCGCTCAGGACGGAGACAGCGACGAGGTTATTGTCTTTGATGGCTTTGCTGATGGAATCGGAAAGAGGACCGCTGTTGCCGATGCAGGTGGTGCAGCCGTAGCCGACGAGATGGAAGCGCAGAGCTTCGAGATAGGGCCAGAGGCCGGCTTTTTCGATGTAATCGGTGACGACCTTGGAGCCCGGCGCGAAGCTGGTTTTCACCCAGGGCTTGGCGGTGAGGCCGCGCTCGACAGCTTTTTTCGCCAGAAGTCCGGCGCCAAGCATGAGCGAGGGATTCGAAGTGTTGGTGCAACTCGTGATGGCGGCGATGACGACGGAGCCATCGGCGAGATCGAATGAATCACCGTTGTTCTGAACCTTGGCGTGCTTGGGCGATTCGGTGAGCGATTTCACAAAGGCCGTTTTGGCCTGAGTGAGCGGAACGCTGTCCTGCGGGCGCTTGGGGCCGGCCATGGTGGGGACGACGGACGCGAGATCGAGTTCGAGCTTATCGGAGAAAATGGGTTCCGGCGTTTGGTCGGTGCGGAAGACGCCTTGTTCCTTGGTGTAGGCCTCGACCAGATTGATTTGTGCGGCGCTGCGATCGGTGAAGCGGAGATAGTTGAGAACTTCCGAGTCGACCGGGAAAAAGCCCATGGTGGCGCCATACTCGGGAGCCATATTGGCGATCGTGGCGCGGTCGGGAAGAGTGAGGCTTGAAAGACCGGTGCCGTAAAATTCCACGAATTTCCCGACGACGCCCTTCTTGCGCAGCATCTGCGTGACGGTGAGGACGAGATCGGTGGCGGTAGCGCCTTCGGGCAAGCGGCCGTGGAGCTTGAAGCCAACAACAGCGGGAATAAGCATCGAGAGTGGCTGGCCGAGCATGGCGGCCTCCGCTTCAATACCGCCAACGCCCCAGCCCATGACGCCGAGTCCGTTGACCATAGTGGTGTGCGAATCGGTGCCGACGAGCGAGTCCGGGAAAGCGACGCGCTTGCCATCCTGCTGGGCGCTGAAGACGACGCGCGCGAGATATTCGAGATTAACCTGATGGCAGATGCCGGTGTCCGGCGGGACGACCTTGAAATTTTGCAGGGCCTTCTGGCCCCAGCGCAGGAAGGCGTATCGTTCGATGTTGCGCTGCATCTCCAGATCGGCATTGAAGGCGAAAGCATTCGCGGTGCCGAATTTGTCGACCTGAACCGAATGATCAATGACCAACTCGGCCGGTAGCAATGGATTGATTTTCTTCGGATCGCCGCCGAGCTTGCGGATGGCATCGCGCATGGCCGCGAGATCGACGACGGCGGGAACGCCGGTGAAGTCCTGCAGCAGCACGCGCGCGGGCATGAAAGAAACTTCTTTTTCGCTGTTGGCGGGGTCCCACGAAGCGAGGGCGGGAATGTCGCCGGTCTGGACAAAGTGGCTGTCTTCGTGGCGAAGCAAGTTTTCGAGAAGAACTTTCAGAGAAAACGGTAAGCGTTCCACATTGCCGATGCCGGTTTTGGAGAGCGCATCGAGGCGATATATTTCAAAGGAATCACTGCCGACGCGCAATGTAGCGCGCGATGAGAAGGAATTCTTGGAAGTAGTCATTCGGTTTTAGATTCTCCCGGATGAATCTATTTTAGCGCATTGGAGCTAGACGCGAAGGATTTTTGACCGGAGAATTTGAACGGAGGTTTCGCCGGGTGGGCGAGCAAAGAAGGAACAACCATGCGGTCTGTGCTTGGCGCAAAGCCAGTGCTATCAGAGCCAAGCTAAACGAAGGCGAGAGAAGAAAAAAACATTGCGACCCGGATTCGGTTCGCCGCCACCTCCGCCTTCCGATTCGTGTCCGTAGAAAGTGCCGCCGCCAAGAATTTTCTCGATGGCAAACACGAGATCGCGGGCAGCCTGGGATTTCAGAACATAACCCTGTGCGCCAGCGGCGCGCACGTCCGTGCCAATGCGATTGGAATGGTGCATGGTGAAGATCAAGATTTGTGTGGGCAATCCCAGCGAGCGAACCTGAGAGGCGAGCTCGAGTCCGCTGGTACCGGGCATGGTGATATCGAGAACAACGAGATCGGGCTTCAGCGCGGTGATGGCGTGCAAGGCTTCGGAAGCATCGGAGGCTTCGCCAGCGATTTCCCAATCGGGGCGAAACTCGGCAAGAAGAGTGCGGACGCCCTGGCGGACAATTTGATGATCGTCGACGATGAGAATTCTAGGAGAAGACATGTCAGTTGGGATTCCCGGAACTAGTTGAATTGGCAGAGCCGGGAACGATGGCGCGCACAACGGTTCCCTGGTCGGTGGAGGAAATTTCGAGTCTTCCGCCGATTTGATGTATGCGTTCGGTCATGCCACGAAGGCCGACGCCACGAGAGCCCATCCAGTCGCGTCCGGCTTCCTCGAACTTCTGAAAAGGAATGCCTTTTCCTCGGTCCGAAATCTCCAGAACAAATTCGCCATTTTCCGCGGCCAGGCGGATGGTGGCTTCGGGGCTGCCGGAATGGCGGTGTACGTTGGTGAGACTTTCCTGCAAGACGCGAAAGAGAGCGAGCTCAACATCGCGGTCGAGTCTACCGAATGCGGAAGAAGCTTCAAACTTTGTCTTTATGCCGCTGCGCTGTGCAAACCCATCGAGATACCAAGGGATGGCAGTTTTTAAACCCATTTCCTCGAGCATGGGTGGGTAGAGCAGGTAGGAAATGGTGCGCACTTCCTTGACGGCATCGCTCATGAGCTGGGAACACTGTTCGAGCTCGTCGGCGTTGCGATGATTGTTGCGCACCGCAGCGTTGCGGAGGGCGTCAAGGCGCATTTTCAGAACGGAGAGGTACTGACCGAGACTGTCGTGGAGATCGCGGCCGATCTGGCGGCGCTCTTCATCCTGCGTGCGGAGCAGGTGTAAAGATAACTCGCGAAGGGACTTCTCGGAGATCTGTAATCTGCGCTGAGACTCCTCCAGAGCCTGTTGCGCCAGCAGGCGCTCGGTGATGTCGCGAGTGACTTTGGCAAAGCCGACGAGGGCGCCGGATTCGTCACGAAGGGCGGTGATCACGACGTTGGCCCAGAATTTGGAGCCGTCCTTGCGAAGGCGCCAACCTTCGTCCTCGACGCGGCCATCCAGAATGGCAATTTCCAACTCGCGGACGGGCTTGCCCGCCTGGATGTCCTCGGGAGGGTAGAAGCGAGAAAAGTGCTGGCCGATGATTTCGGCAGCTTTGTAACCCTTGATGCGTTCGGCGCCCAAATTCCAACTGGAGATGTTTCCTTGCGGATCGAGCATGAAAATAGCGTAGTCGCGAACAGCTTCGACCAGCAATCGGAAGCGTTGCTCGCTTTCGCGCAGAGCACGCTCGCGTTCGAGCACGTGCAATCGCTGTTGCAATTCGGCGATGTTGCGAAGGCGTTCTTCTTCGCTCATGAGTGGATGGTCGTCAATACCTTCCGGAATGACCGAGGAATGCTGCGAACAGACCCGGGTGAACAGCTCCGTGTGTTCGGGCTTGTCGAAGCTGCTCATCGGATAAGAGCAGCGCAGCGAAAACGAATGCCGGGTTCCTAACTCATTCCAAAGTTGTTCGAGACGAATGGCGGCTTGATAATCGCCCTGAGCCCAAAGAAGAGCGACCATCTCACCGAAAACGGTGACGCGGGGTTCGGAGGAAGCGGAAGCCTGGGTGGCTTGGAGGATGTGACCGCTCATGAAGTCCATAAAGCGTCGGGCATCCAGCTCGCGACCGTTGAGGAATTGAGAGAGAGTTTGCTCCGCGTCCAAGGAAAGATAGCGGCCGCTTGCGGCCAGAGACGCAATATCGCAAGAATGGAGCTCCCCCGCAAACGCTTCGCGATGGCTGCCGGTAGCAACGACGATAACGGAGCGGCCGGCGGCGAGAGAATCCCGTAAAAGCCGGGCGGTTTGGCCTACCAGGGAAAGATCGTTCTCGTACAAATGGACTACATGCTCGTGACTGGAGCGTGAAATTGTGGAGGGAACAGAACGGGTATCGGGGATGCTGCCAGCGCTCACAGGCACTCCAACGTTAAGAAACGATGGGCATCTTACTTCAGGAGCCGAGCCGCCACTATCGGGAGAAGTGTGTATAGTGGCGGCGCGGTTACGTGAAAAGCGCAGCGATCAACCTTCCAAATCCGGGCCTCCAAATTTGGCGCGTCGGGTTCAGTTCGAGGCGTTGCGAATCGTGTCGCCCAACGGCTGAATGTAGCGACCGAGGAAAATCAGAGCAAAGCAAAGAACCAGCGAGGTTCCAGCCACGAGTTTGGCAAAAATCGGAGCGTCCTCACCCGGTCCCAGCTTTTCGAGATGATCGAAAACTTCCGTCAGGTAGAAGACCGCGGCGTTCAATCCCAGAAGCATGAGAGCGGTCATCTTGAGCCAGAAAGCACCTGAGTAAATGTAGCTTTCGGGCTGGCCAATGAAGGCCAAGCAGCCGGTGACGATGTTCACGCCCAGCCCAGCCATGGCGAAGGGGATATAGCGATGCAGCGGAGCCACCGGGAACTGTTTGAGAAAGCCCATGACGCGCAGATCGAGGAAGCCGACTGTGCCGATAATCAAAGCCAGGCCCATAAAATGCAGGGCCATTAAAAATCCCCACCACCATTCGTTCGAAAGCATCAGCTGGCTGAACTTATCGGGATTGGGCTCGAAATGAGAAACGAAGGCGCTGACGGGATCCTCGACGATTTTTCCGTTGTGCATCTCGACGATTTCGGGATGGCGAATGTCGCCGCCGGTATTGCTGGTGCGGGCGATAAGGCCGACGGTCAATAGCGAGAAAAACAGAACACTGGCGATGACCCAGTCCGAGGCGCGCTGCTTGTGATGCGATTGCCACAAAGCGACCAAGGAGAAGGCGCCGGTGGCGAACACGAACCAGAGAGCAAGCTCGGCCGAACCCTCGTGGCGGGTGATCAAGTAATCCGAAACGCCGGGCTTGTTCTGGATGCCGAGCGCGGCACCGAAACCGCTGAGGAAAGTCGGGATGGTGAGCAGGGCGATGCCGGCAAAAACAATATAGGCGGCGCGGCGGAGATCCTTGTTATTCCCTACAAAAGAGATCAGGAAAAGAGCGAGGGCCACGAGCATGCCGACGATAGGAAAGTGATTCAGCAAAAGATGCAAATGCGCGAAGTTCAAATTCATAAGAGCCTCCAGCGGAGTTCAGCCATTATCTCGCGTATTTGTGACCGTACGTGAGATAGATATACGTTTCCGAAAGCATACGACCGGCCCAGATAGCGCAGGCCCAGAAGACCAGAGAAAACTTGGCCATGGTTTTGCCCCTGGCGACCATATCGGGTTCACTTAACCCCGGAGAATTGAAAACACGCTCGTAAATACGAAACATCATGACTACGCCCAGAGTAATGAAGGAGATCTTGACGTAAAAGTCGTAGTCGGTGAGCGCTTTCGTCGGATAACCGGTGAGCAGAAGCAATCCGGTGGTGATATTGATCCCCAGGCCAACCCACATGAAGGTAAAGATCTGCTTCATGGGTTTGAGGGGCAGACCGCGCGCGACGCCGAGAAGGCGAAGATCGACGATGGCATTGCCGCCAACCAGCAAAGATAGTCCGAGGGTGTGGCATAACAGAATAAAATAGAAACCAAACATCGAAGGCGAATAACGAATCCAGCGGCTGAGGCTTGTTTGTTCGATGGTGTTGAAAAACTCGGGAACGGCCAAGATTATCTCCTCGAATCGTCGGCGAGGACTGTGATGGAAATCACAACCACGTGCCTCGCATCAGGATATGCGACGAACCTGAAAATGCCCTGTAAAATCAGGGTTAAGTCTTCTTAACGCCGATTTAATGGCGAACGACAGCTTTGCCCCATTTCCAGCGGCCTCTCTCCACGATAAGCCGATGAACCCTCCAAACAGGCGGAGGGGCTGTCGCGAGCCCGAAAGTGTTATCACGGCATCGACTTTCGCGTCAAGCAAGGATGTGAGAAGGCTCACTACTCTGGGGACTAAAGCTCTCCTGATGAAGGGGGCGAACGGATTGACGACAGAGTGAGGGAAGCGGAAGGCGAGTCAGCGCGGAGGAGGAAAAAGCAGAAAGGACCGAACGAGGAGGGGTTCGGTCCTTTCCTGCTGTTGGTGCAGCTTACGCTTTCAGGGACTTCGGAACCGCGAGGCCGGCCAAACCGATCAGACCTGCACCGAGCATCCAGATGCTGCCGGGTTCAGGAGTATTGACGGGATCATCGTCGTTGGGAGCCACGGACAAGGCGACATCGTCCCAGTCGGTCTGAGTGCCGGCGCTGGAGAGGACAATCGTGAGATCGCCGGCGGGAACGGTAGCGCCGGTGGCAAAGGTCAGAAATTCCTGCTGGAAGGTGCCAGGAGTGATGGCGCCGTTATTCCCGGAAAAGGTGTTGAGAACGGTTGCGCCCGCCATCAATGAGAAGGAATAGTTGGTGGCGAGATCATCCAGACGGTTGCCGACATAGACGGAGAGGGTATAGGTGGAATTAGCGAGCAGCGAAACACCGGTCAACGTCTGAGAGAGGGTGGCGCCGTTGTTGGTGTAGGCGAAGAGAGTGCCATCCGGCAGGGGCGTTGAATATAGTCCGGTAGCAACCTGGTTACCCGCTTGTCCGCCCGTGGTGGTCCAACCCGGGATTGGGCCGAGGTTATAACCCAAACCTCCCAAGGGAAGAGAGTCTTCGAAGGAAGCGTTCTGGATGGGGATCACTGTGTCGGCTTTGGCCATCTGAGCGCCGATCATGCCGCAGAGGGCCAATCCGAAGGTCACTGCTAGTTTCTTGCTGAGCTTCATCTGTTTGTGTCTCCTTAAACCTTGAATAACGAGTCCGAATTTTGTGGCGCTGGTGAAGAGCCGGTACTAGCCGATGTCGGCGTCTACTACTGATGTCGAGCCGGACGCGGTGAAGTAAGCAAGTGGTGAGCCAGAGCGGCACAGGGCGATCCGAGGCTAAGTCCTATTACTGCTGTAGCAGGAGGTTTCCCGGGGCCGGAAAGAGCACCGCTGCTGGTGACGTAGTGTTCCCTCCGAGGGAAAGTTGATGGAATCACAGGGGTTAGCGTCTCAGGATTGAGAAGCAAATGACAAAAAGCGGCCGGGAAAAGTACTACGTTCCAAATTGAGACGGAGTGGAGTTGATCATGAAGGTAGACATCTGATCGAAGAAGGATCGAAGCATCTGCTCGGCGGCGGCCGGGAGAGCGGCTTCGGCGAAAGCATTATTCATGAGCAGCATCCAGCGGTCGCGGGCGGCCTGATCGATTTGAAAAGGCATGTGGCGCATGCGCAGACGCGGATGCCCCCGCTGTTCGGTGTAGCGCGGAGGGCCTCCAAAACGGTAGATCAAGAAATCACGGAGGCGTATTTCGGCGGCATGGCGCTCGTGCTCAGGATACATGGCGCTGAGAATGTCGTCGTACGGCACCTGACGATAGAAAGCGCCGACGAGGCGGATGAATCCGTCTTCTCCGATCAGGGCGTAAAGATTTTCGTCGTCCATGAGAACTCTAAGTTTAGCATCGGTGGGCGAACCGCGGATTATTGGCGATGATGGCACGCTAGATTCATGGGTTTTGCGAGCGAGGTTGACTCGCGCAAGAGGAGTCGCGTAACTTGTAGCCCCGCGAATACATTGTAAGCGCGTCTAACAACTTGTGCGCTGGTGTGCGCCATGACCATGGAGGCAGGGATGGAAAAGAGCAAAAAGAATCTGAGCCGTCGAGATGTTCTGCGATACGGGTCGATGGCCGCGGTGGGGGCAACGACGGCATTGCTGCTTGGTGGGAAGGCGGAAGCACAGAATCCGCCGGCGACGACCATCGACGTGCATGGGCACGTCTGGTCGAATGACTATCTGGATTTGATGGACAAGTACGGGAAGAAAGACACCTGGGTGCAACGGAATAAGGGGGCGGGGCCGGACGGCGCGGACATGCAGAAGCACCTGGAAATGATGGACTCGGTGGGCATCGGCATCCAGGCGCTTTCGATTTGCCCGCAGGCGCCGCACTTCGAGGACAAGGACCATGCGGTGACGGCGGCGCGAAAGGCGAACGATCTGTACGCGGAAGTGGTGCAGAAGCATCCGAAGCGATTTGTGGCGTACGTAGCGCTGCCGCTACCGCATGTCGATGAAACTCTCAAGGAAATCGATCGCATGCTAGGGCAGAAGGGATTCGTGGGAGCGACCATTGCGACATCGATTCAGGAGAAGTCCATCGCGGATCCGGCGTTTATGCCGGTGTACGAGGAGCTTAATAAGCGGAACACCGTGCTGTTCATTCATCCTGGTGGCTACGGCGCGTATACGCCGCTGATCAGCGACTACCACATCACCTGGATGATCGGAGCGCCGATCGAGGATACGATCGCGGTGGTGCATTTAATCACTAAAGGAATTCCGCAGAAGTTTCCGAACATGAAGATCATCAACACGCACCTGGGCGGAGCGCTGCCGATGTTGCTGCAGCGACTGGACAACCAGTACACGTGGGAGAATCCTTCGACGCCACCCACGCCAAGCAAGACGGCGCGAATGATGTGGTACGACACGGTGGGACACGGGTATGATCCGGCGTTGAAAGCGGCAGTGGACTCGATCGGAGCAGAGCGACTGGTATTTGGCACCGATTATCCGTACGAACCTGGGCCGCTATTCAAGCGCGCGGTCGATTACATACAAGAAGTGGGTCTGCCAAAAGAGGAAGTGAATCAGATCCTGCACGGGCGGCCGGCGAAGCTGTTGAAGGTTGGTTGATGCGCCGGTGCAATCGTTCAGGCCAGGTATTAAATCGGTGTTAAGAGGTTTTAACTCTGATTTTACTCGGCGGCTGCGCGATTGGTCGTAAGCTCGATGTCGCGCCCAGAGCGTCGTCAGCGTTAGGCCGGAAGTTGTGGAGTTCAAGTTTTCTTGGGGGGAAGAATAATGAAGCTGCGAGGAATTGTTTTAGTGGGAGTGGCGCTGCTGTTTGCAGGGATAACGCCCATTTTCGCTCATCACGGCAACGCCGCGTATGACGAAACGAAAGAAGTGACGCTGAAAGGAACGGTCACGGAATTCGACTGGGCGAATCCGCACGCACAGATCTATTTTGACGTGAAGGACGCGAAGGGCGGCCTGGTGCACTGGGGATGCGAGACGCTGAGCCCTGGGAAACTCGTGCGAGCCGGCTGGAGCAAAGAGGCGGTAAAGCCGGGCGACCAGATCACCATCACGCTGGTGGCGGCGAAGAACGGCGCCCCAGTAGGCTTTCTGCACAAGTTAACCATCGATAACACCGGGAAGCAGCTCGGAATTCAGGAAGTGCCGCAGTAAACGGCGAATTCAATAACGCCGGCATCGACGAATAACGGCGTGAGGGCGAAGATTCAAACGGGATCTTCGCCCTTTTTTTTGGGAGGCTGTATCGAAGAAAGTATCGAGTGCTTGACTCGCAAGTGTGGGTGGAATATGGTGCACGCGACTTCTTAATCAATTCGATACTCATGGGAGCGGAGTAGGGAAGGAGGGCTGATGCTGCACAATATCGGCGAATGGATGGAACACTTCGGCTGGGTGCAATACGTCAGCACGACGGCCTGGCTGTATTCGGGAATTTCGGCGATTCATTACTTTACGTTGTTCATCACGGTAGGGACGGCGGTGCTGATCGACTTGCGCGTGCTGGGACTGGCGGCGACACGAAAGCCAGTGTCGCAGTTTGCGCAGCAAGTTTACCCGTGGATGTGGGGAGCGTTCTGGATCGCGATTTTTTCGGGCTTCCTCGAGTTCATAACCGACGCGGGGGATTATTTGCCCGACCACGTATTCGAAACGAAGATGACGACCATTCTACTGGCGGTGATTTTTACAGTCCTGGTGTGGCGCAGCATTCCCAAGGTAGTGGCGGGGGAGGCGGATACAACGGCTGCGCTGTCTGGCGGATCGAAAGTGCTGGCGGCGCTATCGCTGATTTTCTGGATCGGGTCCATTCTGGCGGGCGTGGAAATCGCGGCGATTTCCGGACTGGGCTAGACGCGACCCGCGACTGAGTGATTCAGGAGGAGACGGATGCAAGAGCATATGCATACCATGTGGATGCCCCTGGCGCGGTATCTGCAGATGACCTCGTGGGCGACGGCGATCCGCACGTCGCTGTGGGCCTATCCGTTCATTCAGTTGATTCATTTCACCGGATTGTCACTGTGGCTGGGAACGAACGTTGCCGGCGACCTGCGGCTACTGGGAGTCGGAAAGAAACCCCAGACGGCGGGGGACGTGCGAGACGAATTGTTCGTATGGAACTGGATCGGGTTTTGCATCGTGGTGCTGGGCGGCTTTTTACTTTTTTCGGCGCGCGGAACGATGTACATCATCAATCCGGCGTTTCGCGTGAAATTCTTCATGCTGATTCCGGTGGCGCTGATCTGGCATATTTTCGTGCAGGCAAAAACGCGGGGATGGGGCCAATTCCTGGAAACTCCGGCGGTGGCAAAGACGGCCGCGGTGGTGGAAATCGTTTTGTGGCTGTGCGTGGTGACAGCGGCAGTGGAAATACCGAATTACGGCGGATAATTGTGAAAGCGGTGGAAGACTGACGGCCGTGTCACAAACGAAGATCCCTCCTCTGAAAGAGCGATTCATCGTTACTCATACCTAGCAAGTCTTTATCGAACGCATTAACAAATCGTTGTTTTCATTAACAGCGTGTGATAAACCTTTTACACAGTATTTTTGCGGTAGGGATGGGTTGGGGGTTTCTGTTTAACGTTTTCGGGCCAAGGGACCGGGGTGGAAGTAGTCGTGGGCCAAAATCTTAGGGTGGTTCGTCGTTCATTCCTGAATAAATCAGCATTCAAATTTGAGGAGGCGTGTATGCGTTGTAAGACGTGGGGCGCGTCCGTGTGGGCGCGGCTCGGAAAAATGGGACAGGTGTTGCCAGTCATAGTTGCAGTTCTTCTCTTCAGTCTGCCGGCATTTTCGCAGGTGAACCTGGGGCGTATCGATGGAACGGTGACGGATCAAACCGGGGGCGCGATCGTGGGCGCCACGGTAACAGTAACGGACGTGGCGCGCGGAGTTACACGCACACTTATGACGGACAGCGCGGGAGCCTATTCCGCGCCGAACCTGACGCCTGGGACGTACACGGTGCACGTGGAGTTTGCGGGTTTCAAGTCGATCGACCGGCAAGACGTGGCGGTGGGCGTCGGACAAGATATTCGCGTGGACGCCAGCCTGCAGCCTGGTGAACAGAGCCAGACAGTGACTGTCACCGGTGAGCCGCCAGCCATCAACACCACGAATTCGCAACTGGGCGGCACGATCGAAAGCGAAGCAGCAACGGACCTGCCGATTGCCGGGCGGACGTTCCTGTTTCTTCTCAACTACCGGCCGGGCGTATTGACCAAGCCAGGCGCGGGCGGCGGAATCATTCAGTACTCGAACGGATTGCGCCCGGAATACAACGTTTACGATTTCGACGGGCTGGCGGATACGAACTCATACGGAGCAGCAGGACCGCTGAACATCGGATACATCGCGGGCGGTCCCGATGAATCGGTAATTCTTACCATCGACGCAGTTCAGGAATTCAACCTGGTAGAGAATCCGAAAGCAGAATACGGATGGCGGCCGGGAGTGCAGGTCAACATAGGGTTGAAGTCGGGTACCAACGATCCTCACGGGAGCGGTTTCGCGCTGGGCCGTGACACGGCTCTCGATACACGCAACCCATTCTTTGCCCAGAAGGCTCCGACTCAGTTCGAGAATTTCGGCGGGACGTTTGGCGGGGCAATCAAGAAGAATAAAGTTTTCTATTACGTCGGGTACGAGGGGCAGCGGTACAGCGTCGGAAATCCGAGAACGTTGATCGTTCCGACAACGGCCGCGGGACTCGGGCCAAGCAACAGCTTGCCGGATGCGGCTGCCGCACTGATCAACGCGCATGGATTCACGCCAGCTTCACTGGCATTGGGATTGAACCTGGCTGGGTGCACGGTCGCGGGTGCGGCTCCTGCCGCAGCGGTTACCTGCACACCGGGCAAGGGCTTATTTAGCAACAGCCTCGCCACGACTAGCTTTCCTACCGACTATCCGGATATCGGCTCGACCGACAATGGCGTCATGAAGCTCGACTATCACATTAACGACAAAGATGCGGTGAACCTGGACTTCTTCCGCGGCATTGGGACGGTAGTCGCGCCGGTTTCAAACGTCACGCAAACCTACTGGGACAGCCCGCTGCTGGGATCGGTAACGGTTGGGCGACTGGTATGGACGCATATCGTGAATTCGTCACTGGTAAACGAAGTACGCGGAGGTTGGGATTATTCGCTGCAAGCAGCCTCTCCTTCGCCGGACTGCGCGTCCGGTTCGGGAGCGCCGAACTACAGTGGTCTGGGTTTCGTGAGTGGAACTCAGATTTGCGGATTCCCGACTACCGTGATCAACGGATTTGGATCTGCAGCGGCACCGACTCTGGGACAGCCGCAAGGAATTACGGATAAGTCGGTGAATTACCGTTTCTCGGACAACTTGTCCTATACGCGTGGAGCTCATCAATTCAAGTTCGGAGTGGAGTACGCGCGGCAGATTTTCGATGGCCGCGTGGCGATGAACCTCAGCAAGGGGTCGCTCAACTTCGGCACACCGGGAGCATCGGCATTCACGGGCGCAACACCGTTGGAAGACTTTATTGCCATGGTGCCGTCGTCTGAACAGTTGCAGCTTGGTAATCTGCGTCGGACGATAACTTACAACCAGTATGCATTCTATGGTCAGGATGACTGGCGGCTGACTCCGAAGATGACGCTTAACCTCGGCCTGCGGTACGAGTATCAAACCGCGATCGGAGAAAACAATAATCTGCTAGGGAATTTCAGCCCGGCGTCTCCCACCGGGCTGGTGCAAACGAACGGAAACGCTCTTTACAACACCGATCCCTATGCCATTGGGCCCCGGATCGGATTTGCGTGGGACCTGACCGGCAAGGGCACGACGGTTTTGCGAGCTGGATTTGACATTATGTACTACCAGTATGTGTCGCAGAACTTCGCGCCTCTTTCGGGCACGCAGCCGGGATTGCAGAACGATCCAACCGCCTTCAACTTCGTGGGAACGAATGGGGCGGTGACGACGACCCCGGGTGGAACGATCAACCTGGGAATTTTGTCGATCAATAACCCGAGTAAGATCACCTCCGGAACGCCGGTTTTCGGCGCGATCACCGGAGCTTGCGGACCGGGCACCGGCACGCTTCCCTCTCCGTGCAAAGTTGCGGGGGTAACGTCCAATCTGCTCACACCCATGTTTTATATGTGGAACCTGGGCCTCCAGCATGCGATCACCAGCAGCCTGACACTGGATGTCTCCTACGTCGGGAATCACGGCGAGCACGAGTTCGACTTCATCGATGTCAACCAGCCGGCTCCAGGTGCGGCAGGCGCAGCGGCCGAGCAGACGCGGCGACCGTACTATGGGCAGTTCCCGTGGCTGAGCAACGTTTACCAGACAAACAGCTTCCAGATCTCAAACTACGACGCGATGCAGGCCACGCTCACGCAGCGCATCAGCCACGGCTTGAACTTCACCGCAGGCTACACGTGGGCGCACGCGTTGAACGATAACGTTGGCGATGTGCAAGCCACCGTTCCGCAGAACAGCCTGAATCCCGGCGCCGAATACGGCAACGATATTCAGGACGTTCGTAACCGCTTTACCTTACAGGGCAACTACATGCTGCCGGGAATGAAGTCGCCCGGGCAGGTGCTGGAAGGCTGGCAGATCAGTTCGGCAGTGCAGATATGGAGTGCTTTGCCGTACAGTCCGGTGGACGCGACGGACGACATCAGCGGCACCGGCGAAGGTCAGGACCGCTGGGACCTTGTCGGAAACGCGGGCAACTTCAACGGGTATGGCGGTATTGCGAATATCCCATGCTATGGCATCGCGGGTAGCACATTCGCAAGCGCGAAGGGATGCGTGAGCGAAACAAGCATTGCCTCAATGCCTGCAGCGTGCGTAAGCGCGGCTGCCGGCGTGCCGGCGGGCCCTGGTGGTTCTACCGGAACCGCAAACCTGTTGAAGTATGGCTGCTACGTGTCGGGCAACGGCGCCGCGGTAATCGTTCCACCGGCGCAGGGCACGTTTGGCACACTAAGCCGGTTCCAATTCCGCGGGCAGGGCTTTAGCGAGTGGGATATGTCGGTGATGAAAAACTGGCTGTTGAAAGAACGGTTCAACGTGCAGTTCCGCGCCGAGTTCTTCAATCTCCTGAACATGACCCAGTATGCGCCGCTGAGTGCAACCAACGGCGCCAGCCTGGCGCAACCAGGGAAGTTCGGCGCAACCACCGGAACACCGAACATCGTGGGACAGAGCCCGATCATCGGAAACGGCGACACACGCCGGATCCAGTTGGGGCTGAGGTTCCAGTTCTAAGCTAGAGAACAGAGCGGAGCTGTTGGATCCGTTCTGGAAGAGTCAAAAAAGAGGCCGGACGAAATGTCCGGCCTCTTTTATTTATGGATATAAAAGCGGGGGAAATTAAAGTTGAACTGCGCGGTAGCGTTCCGTTTAGGCGGCCTGGCGCAGGCTGAAGCTGGGCGCCGGGGCCATGGCAGCTTTCATCGCTTGCAGGCGGCTCAGCACACCTTCCGGCGCGAGACCTGCGCCGCGGCATACGCGAGCGAAATCGTCTCCGCTCTTAAAGAAGAACTCTTCGGCAGCGCGCTTCAGGCGCAGATTGCCCGATTTCCAATCCTCGAGAGCTTGCAAAAGAACGGCGGTCCACAAGCGGCGGTCGGTTAGGTTGTCCTGCTGGTCCTGATTCTTCATGCTGTTGGCCATGTTCTGGTAGATGTTCATTTTTGTTTCCCCCGGCTTTTTAAAAAGCATGCGGTAGACCAAAGTGGCGGAGAGGCAGAGGAGGAGAGGTACGGCTCTCAATGGCAAGAAAACAGGAAGGTTGTTGGACCGGTCTGAGCGGGTCGGCTGGCACAAAGCGGTTCGCTCTGCTGTTCCAGATCGAAACAGATGCGCGTTAGCGCGCATCTAGAATGGACGCCGGAAGTCCAAGCGGTACGCTTGAGGGTCCGCAGGCCGGAATCCCCAACTGCCAGGCAAAGAAAAAGGCCGGACGATTTGTCCGGCCTTTTTCTTTTTGCGAACCGCGAAACACGAAACGCGAATCGCCAAACGCGAAGTGCTACTTCTTGGCGAGATAGAAATAGCCGACTTTGTTGTTGGCCGGGGTGGCGTACCACATGTGGCCCTTGGCATCGAGGAAGTATTCCCGCGAGGTGATTTCGTTGTGCGGGAAGGGATACTCGACGACTTTGCCGGTGGCCGGATTGAGGCGGCCGACTTCGTCGAGATACTCCGAGGAATACCAGACCTGATGGTCGCGATCGAGATTCATGGCGTAAGGGCTCGGATTCGGTCCCGGGAGCTGAAACTGCTTGAAGGTTTCCGTTGTGGGATCGAAGTGGCCGATCTCCCCTGCGTCGGATTCGCTGAACCATACGGTGCCATCGTCAGCGACCTGGATGCGGCGGGAATAGATTTTCCGGCCGTCGGTAGGCGGCGTCCAGAATTGCTGCTTCAGGGTTTTTGCGTCGACACGGCCGATTTTGCCGACAGCGTTGTACTCGGTAAACCAGCAGTTGTTGTCCTTGTCGAGAGTGACGCCGTAAGCGCCATCCTGGAAATGAGTGAATTGCTTGGTGGCGGGATCGAAACGGCTGACGGGATTGCCGCTGGACCAGGCGATGCCGTCGGTGCCGACGCGGACGGTGTGCTTGCTGCCACCCTGGATGCTGCCTTCCTTGCCGGGGAGATACGCGTCCTGATATTCGCTGATCTCACCGGTTTTGGGATCGAGACGCACGAGTTTGTTGAGGCCGAACTCGGCGCCCCACACGGTACCGTCGGGAGCAGGAAAAACGGAGTGCAGCAGGGCGGTATCCTGATCGGGAAGGGGATATTCCTTGGTTTCGCCGGTTTCCGGATCGAGGCGGCCGATCTTGTTGGCCTTGCCGTAGAAGGGCATCCAGACGATGCCGTCTTTATCGGGCGCGGCGCTCCAGGGCATGCGGTTGGGGCCGGGCAGATCGTATTCGACGTAGACGATGTTCATTGCATCGGGGTCGAAGTGCTGGACCAGATCCTTGTACTGAGGCAGATCAGCGGGAGATTTGGGGAGAATGGAATTCTCGCTGAACAGCGCGGTCAGGAAAGAGACCATGCGATTTTCCTGCTCGTCGGTGATGCGCAGTTGGGCGTGCATGGCGGAGCGCATATAGTCGACGCGATCGCGCCAGCCCGCTTCATCGCGAACCGTGGAAGCCATACGCGACTGGAACCCATGGCAGATCTGGCAGGGAGCGTCGCGGCCGCCATTCGCGGTGGGACCGAACATCATCTCCTTGCCGGTAACGTTGGGGATCAGGTGCTCGCCCTGGTAGAGATTGAGATCGCGCCAGCGCACCGTGCCTTTCTGCAGCTGCCAGTCAAAGGAAGCTTTTTGCTTGGTCTTGAGGCTGACGCCCAGGCGCGGGTCGGCCTGATAGCCGATGGCGCGAATGTGAATTTCGTAGTCACCGGCGGGTAGGTCGTCGACGTGATATTTGCCGTCCTTATGAGACAGCACGTTCACGGTGATTTTTGTTTTTGTGTTCTGCGCCTGCACGAATGCGCCCATGAATGGGGCGCCGTCCGGACCTTTCACGGTGCCAGTAATGGTTGCAGCGCCAGCCTGGGGAAGGAAGAAGCAGGCAAGCGCGAAAAGCATGACGATGTTTTTTTTGGGCCACATGATGAGTGAGCATCCTCTAAAAAAGTTCGTATTAGCCAAAGGCTATCAGAGGCTGTAATGAGAGTCCAGCCGGAGCGATGTAAACAGTGTATTAGCCCCACTGGCGACCACGAATACTTGTGTGCCAGGCAGAGGATATGGTAAGAAGCGATATCCAGAAGCGTGTTGAGTAACCCGAAAAAGGCGCTTTTCGTCTCAAACAGGGTGGGAATGAAGCGGGGTCCAGGGATCGTTTTCTCGGTATTTGCTCTGACGTTGGCGCTTGGCGTGTCCACTTACGCGCACCACGGGAACAGCGCGTATGACGAAAATAAGCCGATCACGCTCAAGGGTGTGGTGACGGAATTCGATTGGGTCAACCCGCACGCACAGATTTATTTCGACGTGACCGGATCGAACGGACATGTGGCGCACTGGGGTTGCGAAACGTTAAGCCCCGGAAAGTTGACGCGCGCGGGCTGGACGAAGGATTCGGTGAAGGCCGGGGATCAAATCACGATCACGCTGGTTGCAGCGAAAACGGGCGCCCCGGTGGGATTCTTGCAGAAGCTGGTGTTCGCGGACGGACGGCAGTTGGGAATCAATGAGGGACCGCAGCAATAGAGGACTTTCTTTTTGGAGGCAAGGCATGAAAAAGTACATGGGATTGCTGGGAGCCGTATTGGGGCTGTTGGCGATTGGCGGTCCGGCATTCGCGCATCACGGAACGGGACTGTATTACGGCAAAGAGCCGATGACGCTGAAGGGGACGGTTACGGATTTCGAGTGGGCGAATCCGCACGTGCAAGTCTATTTCGATGTGAAGGACGATAAGGGCACGGTAGTGCATTGGGCGTGCGAAACGTTGAGCCCTGGCAAGCTGGCGCGGAACGGTTGGAGCCGCGAGGCGTTGAAGCCCGGGGATGCAATCACTATCACCCTTTTGCCCTCACGCAGCGGTGCGCCGGTGGGAAATCTGGTGAAGGTGGTGCTGCCGAATGGAAGCGTTCTGGGAAGCAGGGACGATGGCCCGGCAGGAGGAAGCAGCGGTCAGCAGCAGCAGTAATTGTTTCTGGTCAGCCTATATTTGTTTGATCTAATTTTCTGAAATAAAGGGCCGGGGCTGAGCTTTCCGCAGGTTGGAAAGAACGGGCTCCGGCCTTTGCATTTTTAGCCTGGTTACATTTCCTTGCATCCGGAACCTGTCCGAACGTGATTTTCGGCGGTCTACAGTTTTGCGAGGCCAACGCATCAAAAGATAGTGGAGAGCTGAGCGGGGCTCGTATGCGCTCTTTTGGCCGGAATTGTCCATGCCTGCCAGACAACACGAAGAATGCCAAGATGAAGGAACCTACCGGTGCAAGTTTGGCCAGACGAGGTCCGTTAACTGGAATACCATTCAGAGTGAGCTGAGAGCTTGAATAGCAGGCCGGGTATGAAGTGGACGAAAAGATCGGTGCTGGAGTTGATCGCGGTGATAGCGATGACAGCAGTGGTGTTGACGCTGGGCATTCTCCAGTATCAGTGGACCGGCGAAATCGGACACGTGGACCAAGCGCGCATGGAAGGCGCGCTGGACACCAGCGTGAAAAATTTCAACCAGGAATTCGCGTACGACTTCGACCGGCTGTGCGAGAGCTTCGAAATCAACCCGGTACCGGCGGGTTCGTCCATTGAAGCGCAGGTGCTGAACCATTACACGACCTGGATCAAGACAACTTCGCGTTCGGGGTTCGTAAGCGGTGTGTACGTGTGGAAACCGGGAGGGGAACGGCAAAAAGAAACATTGGAAGCGATTGATCTGGACAACAAGGTGTTCGTACAAACGGACTGGCCCGAGAGGCTGGAGCCACTGAGAGAGCTGGCCAGAACAGAGGCGCGAAATGTTCTGCCCGTGATGCCGGACCACGACGCGGCTTACTATCCCTGGACCTTTTTTGAGGAAACGCCGGCGCTGGTGCGACCACTATTCGAGGCTCTGGGTAACGCGCAACAGAGCAATGGGAGCGCGAGAACAGCGGGATTCTTGCTAGTCGAGCTGAATGGGAGTTTTCTGCGCCGCGTGTATCTGCCGGAATTGGCCGACCGGCACTTTGGCCAGCTCGGCTTCGAGATCGCGGTTCGCACGGCGAGGGCGCCGTATCAACCGTTGTACGCGTCGACGACGGCCGTTCCGATTGCGACCGCGACGCCCGATGCCGAGGTGAACTTGATCGATTCGGTGGCGGAGGAGGCCAGGCGGCGAGGGCATCCGACGGTTCAGACGAGCAATCCGGACCGGCAATGGCAATTGATTGCGCAGCACCCGGCGGGATCGATGGGAGCTGCAGTGGGTTCTTTCCGGCGGAGGAACCTGGCGATCAGCCTGGGTTTACTTTCGGTGTTGGCAGTGAGCCTGGTGCTGGTTTTTTCGGTGGCGCGCCGGGCCGAACGATTCGCGAGGCTGCAGATGGAGTTCGTGGCGGGCGTGTCGCATGAATTGTGCACGCCGCTGGCGGTGATCAATTCGGCGGTTGAAAATCTGGCGGATGGAGTGGTGGAGAATCCGAAACAGATCGAAGAATACGCAGGGATTCTAAGGGACCAGGGCGGGCGGCTGGAAAAGCTGCTCGACCAAGTGCTGCTTTTCGCGTCGGGAAAATTCGAACGGCCCGAAAATGAGTTGCGTGCTATCGACGTGGCGCCGGTGGTGGAGCAGAGTATCGCCATGTCCGAACCGATGCTGCGCGATGCGGGTTTCACCGTGGAGAAGAAGTTGCCGGAGAACCTCCCGGCGGTGAAGGCCGATCCTGAACTTGTCGGTAAATGCCTGGAGAATCTGTTCAGCAATGCGGCGAAATATGCTGACAAAACTCATTGGCTGGGAGTGCGGGCGGAGGCTGTGAATGGAAATCAGAGCCCTGAAGTGCAAGTGAGCGTGGAAGACAAGGGAAGGGGAATACCGGCGAAAGATTTGGCGCACATCTTTGAACCGTTCTACCGCGTGCAGGAGGTGCGCGACGGGCAGCTCCGCGGGGTGGGATTGGGATTGCACTTGGTAAAGCGGATGATGGAAGGGGCGGGCGGACGCGTGAGTGTAACAAGCGAAGTGGGAAGGGGAACGCGATTCGTGCTGCATTTTCCCGTGGCGCAGGAAACGAAGCGCGCATGAATTCGCCGTTCGCGTCAGATCGTAAAAGACTATAGAGTGCCCGATATTTGTCCCGAATGTGTATTGTGGAGAGCGAGAGCCAAGCGGAATGGACGCGAAGATTCTGATCATCGAAGACGAGGCCGGGCTTGTTACGGCACTGCGAGACCGGCTGCGTAAAGAAGGCTATGAAGTGAGCGTGGCGAAGGACGGGCTGCAAGGACTGGAACTGGCGAGCCAGGGGAATTTCGAACTGATTCTTCTCGATCTGATGCTGCCGGGTCAGAGCGGATTGACGGTATGCCAGAAGCTGCGGCAGCAGGGATCGAATACGCCCATCCTGATGCTGACCGCGCGCCGGCAGACGATGGATAAAGTCGTGGGGCTGCGGACCGGCGCGGACGATTACCTGACGAAACCTTTCAAGATGGCTGAATTGCTGGCGCGAATCGATGCATTGCTGCGGCGTGCCGGCCGGCCGGCAGAAAAGAAGAATGGCCGATACGAATTCGGAAACGTGCAGATCGATGTGAGAAAAACGGAAGTGACGCGCGAAGGACAGGTAGTCCCGCTATCGGCCAAGGAATTCCAGTTGCTGCGATATTTCGCGGAGCACCAGGGAACGACGTTATCCCGGGAAACACTGCTGCACGAAGTGTGGGGATACGACGCCACACCTTCCACTCGGACGGTGGACGTGCACGTGGCCTGGCTGCGGCAAAAGCTGGAACAGGATCCCAAGAGTCCGCAACTGATACACACGGTTGTGGGAATGGGCTACAAGTTCGCCGAAGAATCTGCATTAAATCGGTGTTAAGAAGATTTAACCGCTATTTTACCGAGCCGTTTCGCTTTCCTAATACATCATCGACGCACGTTCAGGGGTGACCGTCGTCACAGCGCGGAAACCGCACTCAAGGCATTGTGCACCACGGCAATCGAAAACATACCGGAGGGCTACGATGAAAAGAGGTTTGCTGGGGTTTGTGGGGCTCATGCTTTTTTCGATGGCGGCGGCAACCATGGCGCAGGCGCCGGTGTATCAACCTGTAGGAACGGTGCGGCAAGTGATGCTCGATATCGTCGCGCCCACTTCAGACGTGATTTTCAAAGTTCCTAACCAGGCGCCCAAAGACGACAAGGAATGGAAGACGGTGCAAGACAGCGCGCTCATGCTGGCCGAGACAGGTAATCTTCTGCTGATGCCCGGACGTGCCAAGGACAGCGGCGATTGGACCAAGTTCGCGAAAGAGCTGACCGATCAGGGTTCAAAGGCTTTCAAAGCGGCGAATGCAAAGGACGCCAAGTCGCTCGAAGATATCGGCAACGATATTGATGGCGTTTGCGAAGATTGCCACGCGAAATATCTGCCGAAGCCGGCGCAATAAGCTCACGATCACTTCACGAATCGAGGTGCGCGAATGTGTGCGAAACCGGCGGGAGATTTTCGAGGATTGGCGATCGCTCTGTTTCTGACGGCACTGGCCATGCCCGCGGCGGCGATGCCACACCACGGCAACGTGGGCTACAACCTGGCGCGGACGATCACGCTGACGGGAAAGGTGACCTCCTTCGACTGGATCAATCCCCACTGCCTGCTGCACATCGATGTGAAGGATGCCAACGGAAACGTGCAGCGCTGGACGGTAGAGATGGCGTCACCCACGGCGTTGAAGCGGCGCGGCTGGAACAGCCAGTCCTTTAAACCCGGAGATCAAGTCGAGATCGATACGCACCCAGCGAAGAATGGGATTCCGCTTGGGATCAGCTCCAGCAACAGCTACGTACTGAAAACAGTGGTGAATGGCCAAACCCTGCCAGCGCAATGAGTGCGGAACGCTTTGTCGGCCGGGATCCGGCTACGGTCAGTATCAAAATAGTTTTAGGAAAGTGACTAAATGATCGCCAAGCGCCCACGTCGCCGCTCGAAACGCCAATTCCCGGACAGCATATTACGTTCTTCGGGCGAGGCACGCTTGCTTGCGAAGCGGCTTTTGCCGTTGCTGCTTCTATCCGCTTTCTTTGCGGTAGCTGCCTGGTCGGTGGTGGGAGGCAGTATTTCAGGAACGGTCAAGGACCCGAGCGGCGGGGCCATTCCTGGCGCGAGCGTCACGCTCGTCAATTTGGATCTCACCACGCAATATAAAACCACCACGGACGCCCAGGGAGCGTATTCGTTTCCAGACTTGCCTGTTGGGCGGTACGAACTCACAGCCATCGCAACAGGTTTCAAGGCGCTCAAGCGGACGGGACTGGTGGTGGATACGGACGCGGCGCTCAAAGTGAATTTGTCCCTGGAACTGGGCGAACAATCCGAGACAGTGACGGTAGCAGCGACCGAGGAGTCTACCCAGGTACAGGTGGATACGGTAGCCACGCAACTGGGAGAAGTCGTCAACGAAAAGCAGATCATGGCGCTGCCGTTGAATGGGCGCAGCTATACGGATTTGCTTCCGATTCAACCTGGCGTAACGCCGGTGACGACGTTGAAGCCGAATTCAGTGATCATGGCCGGCGTTACCGGGACGGTATCGCCGTCGGGAGATTTGAATCCTGGCAATCTTTCAATCGACGGCCAGAGGGAATCGGCCAACGGGTTCATGGTGAACGGCATTGATGTGCGGGAGAACATGAACGGTGGCACGTCGATTGTTCCGGACCTCGACGCCATCAACGAGTTCCGGGTGTTGACGAACAATTTCGATCCGGAGTACGGGAATTACAACGGCGGGATGATCAACGTCATCACGAAATCCGGCAGCGATTCTTTTCACGGCAATGCTTTCGAGTTTCTGCGGAACACGGTATTGGACGCGAGGGATTACTTTTCGCCAACGCGCGGACTTTTCCGGCAGAACCAGTTTGGAGGGACGCTGGGAGGTCCGGTTAAACGCCAGAAGGTCTACTTTTTCACCGATTATCAGGGCACGCGCACGACGGAAGGCGTGCCCTCTGGATTAATCACGGTGCCGACGATGGCGGACCGCACCGGCAATCTAACGGACCAGGCGAGTTCGCTGACCGGTACCGTAAGCGGTCCGTATCTCGCCAACCTGCTCTCACAGAAGCTTGGCTATCCCGTGAGCGCGAACGAACCGTACTATTTTTCCGGGTGCACAAATGCCGCCCAGTGTGTTTTGCCGAACGCCGTTATTCCACAGAGCGCGTGGTCGGCTCCCGCCACGAATTTGCTGCAGTACATTCCGGCCCCCAACACCAGCGCGACTCAATTTTCGACTTCGGCGTTTGCGGAGACGGTGAGAGATGACAAGCTGTCCGGACGAATCGACGCGAATACTCGCTATGGGCAATTCTCCGGGTACTACTTTTTCGACGACTACCGGCTGGACAATCCTTATCCGGGACAGCAGGGCGGCGCGAGCGTACCGGGATTTGACGCGTTGACCATTGGGCGAGCGCAAATGTTCACGCTGGGCCACACGAAGGTGTTCGGAACGGCGACGGTGAATGAATTCCACGTCGGAATTATCCGCAATGCCAACAATATCGGAGAGCCGCACGGCGGGGTAGGCGTGAGCATTGCATCACAGGGTTTCGTGACCGGGGCTACTACACCGGGAATTTACGTGCAGGCGCCACAGTTTGAGGGAGTGGAGAATATCTCTTTCCCTTCATTCATCATGGGCGTGACGATCACCGGCGTGAATCAAAAAAACAACACGTTATTCCTGAGCGATGCCCTCTCAAGAGTAGTTGGGGCGCATACGTTGAAATTCGGAGTCCAATTCCACGCTGACCAAGTGAACGAACACCCCAACGCCACTTTCAACGGGACGTTCAATATCGATGGAACCGAAACGGGATCGCCTTTTGCGGATTTCTTACTTGGTGTACCCAGCAACTATACCCAGTCTTCCGGGCAGCCTTTTTATCTGCGCAACCGGTACGCGGGCCTGTTTGCGGAGGATAGCTGGCACGCGCGGAATGACCTCACAATCAACGCCGGATTGCGCTGGGACTACATCATGCCTTTCTGGGAGAAATACAACCAGGTGCAGACCTTTGTGGCGGGAGAACAGTCCGTTGTGTACCCAGGAGCGCCGCTTGGATTTGTTTTTCCTGGTGATCCTGGGATTCCCTCGACCATCTCTCCATCGAAGACGCACAACTTTGCGCCAAGGATCGGTCTGGCATACTCTCCGACTTTCAGCGGCGGCATGCTCAGCAAGGTGTTCGGCGGCGCCGGGAAAAGCAGCATCCGCGCGAGCTATGGGATGTTTTACACCGCGTTTCAAGGGCTTTCGACGGGGATCATGTACGCGGTGCCGCCATACGGCTACAACTATCTGAGCCCGGCGCCGCCTCTGTTTGCAACCCCATTTATCACCGCAGCAACGGGAGTGAACAACGGCCAGAGATTTCCTTTTCCGTTTCCGTCGGAGAGTAACCCCCCCTCCGCGAAGAACCCGGATTCCTCGGTGAACTGGCCGAACTTTTTCCCGATCGGCGCTGACCCGTTTTTTTACTATCGCAACAGCGTTCCCTATACCGAGAATTACATGCTTTCCATGGAACGCCAGATTACCAGCAAGCTGTTGCTGACGTTGAGCTATGTGGGCAATCAAGGGCACCACATCATGGAAGAAGTCTCGGCGAATCCCGGAAATGCTGCATTGTGCTTGAGCTTGAGCCAAGCATCGGAAGTTGCTCCGGGAAGCCCGACGTGTGGGCCATTCGGCGAGGACGCGACCTATACATCGCGTTCAGGGCAAGTATTCTACGGAACGCGAACGGGTCAATCCTCGACGGTGACTTCGTTGGCGGCTTCGGCTAACTCGGCGATTTATGGCGAAAACACGGCGCAAAAGTCCATTGGAAATTCCGGCTTCAACGCGCTGGAGACGAATTTGCGATATGCCGCCGGAAACTCGACCTTCCTGCTCGGATATACGTACAGCAAATCGATCGACCAGGGCTCCAACATCGGCGAGCAGCTCAATCCGTTCAACCCGGAACTGAGCCGGGCGCTTTCGTCTTGGGACATGACGCACAATTTTGTGGCAAGCTACCGGTATCAGCTTCCCTTCGAGAAATTGTTTCACCGGAACGACCGGCTCACTTCCGGCTGGAGTATTTCCGGGACAACGCGTTTCAGCACCGGCTTCCCGGTAACGCTGTACGACGACTCGGATAATTCGTTGATCGGGACGCTTGGGAACGGTGTGAACAACGATCTGCTCGATACGCCGAATTTCACGCCTGGGCCGCTGAAACTCAATACCAATCCGCAGAACGGACCTGCCTTCAATACCGCCCTGTTCAGCCCGGAGAATCTTGGCCAACTGGGCAATACTAGGCGACGATTTTTTCACGGGCCGGGAATCAACAATTTTGACATGACTTTCCAGAAAGACGTGCCAATCACCGAATCGAAGGCCCTGCAAATCCGGCTGGAAGGATTCAACATTTTCAACCACCCTCAGTTTTACGGCCCCGCGGCCGTGGATGGAGAGATCAACGATGCAAGCTTTGGGCAAATTGTGAATGCCGCTGCCCCGCGACTGTTCCAACTGGCTGCTAAGCTCACGTTCTGAAAACGTTTGCCCAGTCGGTGAGCGGACACTACTCCGCCTCCCACCTCTGAAGGGTCCTCAATCCGCGGCGGGTTCTAGGACTCTTATTGCAATCTGTATTTCGCTTTGCTACCGTCCGCTCCGTATGTGGCGCGTAAAGGGACAACACGAAAAGCAAAACCGGCCTCCATGGGAGGCACCCTCTCGCTTTCCCTTTTTCTTCGCCCAACTCGCGAAAATTCAGCCTCAAATTTGGCGCAATTTCCCTGGTTCTAAGGTGAGACACGCTGCAAACTTAGCTCCCACGCAACTCCTTGAAAACAATCAGAGTCACCCAAGCTATCCCGAGACACATTTTCGGGGCTATCAGCCGCCGAAAACCGGTGTTTTCAACCACCCTCAGTTTTACGGTCTCGCGGCCGTGGATCGAGAGATCGACGATGCAAGCTTTGGACAAATTGTGAATGCCGCAGCGCCGCGGTTATTTCAGCTTGCCGCGAAGTTTGGCTTTTAAAAGGAATCGATGGTGAGCCGGTGGCCGAGGTTTTTCCTGATTATCGTGATTTTTCTATCCGCGAGTGCCGTACGAGCGCAAGACAATTACGAAATTCAGGTTTATCCCTCCGAGACGATGGCTCCCAAGACATTGTTAGTTGAGTTGCACAGCAACTTCACCGCTCAGGGAAGCACCACGACCGAGTACGGTATGCTTCCCACGCAAGATCAAGAACACGAAACCATAGAACTGACGGAAGGGATTAACGACTGGTCGGAGCTGGGTTTCTATATTTTTACCGCCGAAAAAAGCGGCAACGGCGTGCAATGGGTGGGCGATCACATACGTCCCCGCGTGCGCATCCCACCTAAATGGCACTGGCCGGTGGGAGTAAGCCTGTCGACCGAGTTTGGCTATGCCCGCGCTGCGTTTTCTAATCCGACGTGGTCCTGGCAGATCATGCCGATTGTGGACCAGACCATTGGCCGTTGGTATTGGTCAGTGAATGGAACGATGGTGTGGGACGTGCACGTGGTTCCTCCGCCGGCGGGATCGACTCCAGCAGAAAAGGCGGTTTATTATCGCGACGTAGCGCCGAAAGGGGTGACGTTCGGCCCGGCAGCCACGCTGACGTATGCTCCGTCAAAATATTACAATATTGGTGTGGAGTATTACTCGTACTACGGGCAATGGGGAAATTTCGTTTCTCTCCACAACCAGCAGCAGCAGATTTTTCCGGTGGTGAATCTATTTGTCTCTCCCAAGTGGGAGATCAATGTGGGCGTGGGATGGGGCGCGACTGCCGGGACCGACCATCTGATCGTAAAGGGTATTATAGGGCGGTATTTCGATTGGTCGCATCACCGTCCAGGCAGCTCTGAAAGCACGCAATAGACGCAAGAGCCGGATGAAACGGCGCACATTCATCGCGCAGGCAGGTGCGGCGTTAGCCGGAGCCACATTGGCCTCGGTGGCGCCAGGATGGCCGCAGGCCGAGGCCGACGTCAAACTCGAAATCGCGCCTCTGGCGCTCGAGATTGCTCCCGGCAAGGTAATCCACACCGTAGCGTACAACGGGCGCGTGCCCGGTCCCTTGATCCGTTGGCCCGAAGGAAAGCCCATCATTATCGACGTCTTCAATCGATCGGAAATTCCCGAGATCGTGCACTGGCACGGGCTTTTTAATTCTTCCGAAATGGATGGTTCCGCGGAGGAAGGCGGCGCGATGATCCCGCCCACCGGGCAATTTCGCTATCAATTCACGCCTAAGCCGGCGGGATTCCGCTGGTATCACACGCACAGCTTTGCCGGCCACGATCTGAAGCGGGGAACATACTCAGGGCAATTCGGGTGCTTTTATATCGAGCCGAGAAACGATCCTGGCGCTTACGATCAGGAAGTTTTCCTGACGCTGCACGACTGGAACGCGTACATGGCGGCGAGCGGCGACGCCTCGATGGAGGCGGGGTATGAGTACGGAACTATTGACGGACACATGCTGGGTTTTGGCGAGCCGCTGAGGGTGCGAGAGGGGCAACGAGTGCTCATGCACGTGCTGAACGCGAGCGCCAGCGTGGTCCATTGGGTGGCGCTTGCGGGACACGAAATGACGGTGGTCGCCATGGATGGCAATGCAGTGCCCACACCGGGCCAGACGCCCGCGGTGCGATTGGGACCGGCTGAGAGAGTCGACGCGGTGGTCACGATGAATCAACCCGGCATTTGGATACTGGGTGAGACGCGTCCGCAACTGCGAAAGATGGGCATGGGAATCGTGGTGGAATACGCAAACCAGCGGGGAATTCCCAAGTGGATCGAGCCGCCGGAAACGCTTTGGGATTACGGACCTTTCGGCGTCGCCCAAGCGGAGGCGCGCGAACCCGATCAGGTGATTCCTTTGAAGTTCGAATCAAAGTTTCACGGTCAGGGCGCGTTCGATTCCTGGACAATCAATGGGAAGTCTTACCCGCATACAGACACGATCATGCTTCGGAAGGGTCAGCGATACCGGTTGCAGATGATCAACCACAGCAGCGATGACCATCCACTCCATCTGCATCGGCATACTTTTGAGGTCACCAAGATGGAGAACAGGACGCTCTCCGGATTGAACAAAGATGTGCTGATGGTTCCGGCAAACACTACCGCGGAGGTGGATTTCACGGCGGACAATCCTGGCGCGACTCTCTTCCATTGCCATAACCAAACGCATATGGACTTCGGATTCATGACGCTTTTCCGATATGCCGCGAGCTGACACGTTCTTCTCGATTTCTGGAAGAAGGATTGCTTTCTTGGCGAAACCAGGCGGAAGGAACATCCGTCCAAAACGGTAAGAGGGAAGCCTAGCCATCCGATCCGTGAAGCACGCGTGGAGCGCGCGGCGATGCTTGTGTTCCCTAGCGTGCTGTGATAACTAACGATATCCATTAGTGGGGATCGGGGCAGTGCACCCGCTTGAAGTCTACCTAGAAGAAAATTGGCGGATTGCTGCGAAGCGTCGCGCGCGAATCCGGGGATGAAAGCGAATTTACAGGAGGAGTTTTTCAATGCGAATCGGCTTTAAGAGTTTGGCAGTGGCACTCGCGGCCGCGCTGTTCGTGCCTGCGGTGATCGTGGCGCAGATGCCGAGCAGTAAATCGGGCGAGTCGAAATCGGCGGAAGCATACGACCCGCACGATCTTTCGGGCATGTGGGATTTCTTCAACAAGACGCCCGGGCAGGGAATCTACGCGACGCCGAGCAAGGACCATCCTCCGTTCACTCCCTGGGCGCAGGCACGATACGACCAGGCCAAGCCGGGATACGGCCCGAAAGCGCAGCCGGGGGGTAACGATCCCATTCTGCAGTGCGACCCTTCCGGAATTCCGAGAATCCTTTTCTTCCCGCAGCCTCATGAAATCGTGCAGACACCCGATCGAACGTTCATGTTCTTCGAACGCGAGCATGCATTCCGTCAAATCTGGACGGATGGGCGGCCGCATGCGAAGGATCCCGAACCGACCTGGATGGGAGATTCCATCGGACACTGGGACGGCGATACGTTCATCGTGGATACCGTGGGATTCAATGACAAGAGCTGGCTGGATTTTTATGGCGATCCGCACAGCGATGAATTGCACTTGATCGAACGCTACCGGCGCCCGGACCACGATACGTTGACGATGCAATTGATCATCGACGATCCCAAGGCGTACACCAAGACGTGGGTTGGCGATACGAAGATATACAAGCTACTGAAGGGCAAAGAAGCGTCGATGGAAGAACTCTTCTGCGTCTACTCGGAAGAGAATGCCTTTACCAACCGCATCCGTATGCCTGCGGCGGGTAAAGAGCCGAAGAAGTGAATTAAGTAATAAATTGATGTAAGGCCGCCGCCCGGGTCGCAGCGATTCGGGCGGCGTTTTCTTTTCTACACGCGACGCTTTCCACCTTGTCTGAAGCAATCGTCAGCGCAATTTCGTTCTGATTGGAAGTTCGCTTATCCAAGGTTTTTGCAAGCTTCTTCGCCTCATCGATGTGCAAATGAAGGAAGAAGAAGGACTGGTGTAAGTAGCTCATCTCGTGAGAGATTAAAGAGGGAGCGCCCGTAGCTCAGTTGGATAGAGCGTCTGCCTTCTAAGCAGAGGGTCGGGGGTTCGATCCCCTCCGGGCGCGCCACTTTCTCGCGACTGTAATACTACAGATGTAGCCGTAATTTTGAATCTTCCTTCTGTAGCCGATCGCGTCAACCACAAATTCACTTCGCTTTGATGTGAGCGCAAACCCGGCGTTCACGCTTCGTTTCAATGTGGCACATAACCAAAGCTGCGCCTATTGATTTAAATTTGTAATTTGCAAAACACGGCGTGATCGTTTAACAATTTAGGCCTTCCCAAGTTTTGCCGTTCGCTGGGTGGCGGACAGCACTTTCTAACAGGAGAAACAAATGCAAAGTGTGGAAGTGTATGTGAAGAGGGCGATCCTCCTTCTGGGTTTTACTTGCCTGTTCCTTTTGTCTCTCTTCGGAGCCGGGCCAGCGGGTGCGCAGACCGCTGGAACGGGAACTATTTCCGGCACCATTACCGATCCGTCGAACGCGTCTATCGCGGGAGCAATCGTTGACGTGCGGGATGTCGATACGGGCATTGTGCGCACGATTCAAACAGATGATTCGGGACTTTATTCGGCGACTTTCTTGCAGCCCGGTCATTACGAGGTGAGCGCGACCAAAGCGGGTTTCGGGCGCGTGGAACAAAAAGACATTCTGCTGGAAGTGGGGCATAGCCTGGCGGTGAATCTCTCGCTGCCCGTGCAAACTACGGCTGAAACCGTCACTGTTACGGCCGAGGCCCCGCTCATTGAGCCTGAAAAGACCGACTTGTCACAGACGGTGAGCCAGACGTTGGCCGGCAACCTGCCTCTCAATGGCCGTCGCTGGGAGAATTTTGCACTCCTAACGCCCGGCGCAACTACAGACGGATCGCACGGCCTGGTGAGCTATCACGGAATTTCCGGTTTGTTTAACAACAGCGCGGTGGACGGAACAAGCAACCAGCAGGCATTTTTCTCCGAGGACCGTGGCCGGACCACGGTGGGTTATACCTATAGTCTCGATGCCATTCAGGAGTTCCAGGTGACCTCGAACGCGTTCAGCGCCGAGTTTGGCCAAGCCGCGGGGGGCGTGGTGAACGCCATCACGAAATCGGGAACCAACGACCTCCACGGGGATGTCTTCTACTATTTGCGGTATCCGAGCCTGAACGCGCTCGATCCTTACAGCAAGTCGCAAGGAATTCTGACGCAACCCGAGCACCAGAGACAGCAATTCGGGGGAAGCGTTGGCGGGCCGATCGTGAAGGACAAGCTGTTCTTCTTTGCCAACTATGATGGGCAGCGGCGATCGTTTCCCATCATCTATACCGGACCGTCCAGCGCTCAAGCTTTAGCAGCGGTATCGACAGCGAATTGCGGTCCAATCACAGGAATCACTGCAGCGCAGTGCGCGGCGGCGGTGAATTACATCCGGGGAACGATCGGACCTCAACCTCGCTCCGGCGATCAAGATGTCTATTTGGGAAAACTTGACTATCAGGCCAGCACGAACAATCACCTGAGCGTTTCTTTCAATTTCATGGACTGGAAAGCGCCCAATGATTATCAGGGTAACCCCACCTATTCAGTGAGCTCCGAGGGACAAAATGGCAATTATATAACCCATGAACGTTACCTGGTGGCGCACTGGAATTCGGTGCTCTCGCCGACGATGGTCAACGACTTCCGGTTCCAATGGTCGCGAGACCTGGAAGTGTATTCAGCGAATGCTTCCGGCCCGAGCGTCAGCCTGGGTAGTTCGTCCGGTGGTATTTTTGCGTATGGGATGCCGAACGCGTTGCCACGGCCCGCTTTCCCAGACGAACATCGTTTGGAATTTGCGGACTCCGTCTCGATGGTTCACAACCGCCATACATTCAAATTCGGAGTGGACGTCAGTCCTATCCACGAAGTATTGATCAACCTATTCCAGGGCGGAGGAATTTACAGCTACACATTCAGCAACAGCAATCCGGCCTCTACTTTCCAGGCCTGGACCGCGGATCTGTATAATCTTCCCCTTTCTACCGATGCGAACCCAGCAGCCCATGTTGGAAAACACTACAACACCTTTGCACAGGCCTACGATCCGATCACAGGTACGGGCAAGGATGACTTCTACGACGTAGATTACGGATTCTACGGAGAGGATACCTGGAAGGCGCGCTCGAACCTGACCTTCAATCTCGGGCTTCGTTACGATATTCAGTGGGTGCCGCAACCGCCTCGACCAAACACCAGTTCGCCCTTGGCCGCTTACGCGACTACGACGCTAAACATCGATAAAGCCGACATCGGCCCGCGTCTTGGAGTGGCGTGGCAGCTCACCCCGAACACCGTCGTTCGCGGTGGATATGGCATCTTCTACGGCAAGACGACGAATAGCTCGTTTTACGATACGCGCGTAGAAAATGGCGTTTACCAGCAGACATTTAACTGCAATGCTAACTATGCGTCGCCATCGAGCCCAGGCACGCCGGTTGCCTGCGCTCCGATTTTCCCGAATGTTTTGTTCCCAGCGCCTGGTCCGGCTCTCGCCGCTCCGTTCTCTGGCGCCGTAACCCCGAAGGTTACCAACACCAGTCCAACGGCATCCACCATCAGCTTCCGTGGCCAGGCACCCGATTATCTTGAGCCCATGGTCAACGAAGCCAACGCGGCTGTCGAACGCGAATTGCCCGGCGACATGACTGTCTCGGGAACCTATTCGTTCACTCGCGGGCAGCACCTCCCAGTTTGCGACGATGCGAACCTGGCGCCCCCGACAAGTTCGATTACTTATGACGTGATTGCCGGACCTTTCGCACCGGCGAGTACGGTTACGGTGCCTCTGTTCACTTCGCGGCTCACAACGCTTAACCCGATCATCAGCACCTGCCGCAGTATTGTGCATAGCCTTTACAACGCGTTTATTTTGACCGGTAAAAAGCGTTTGAGCCATGATTTTGAGTTCATGGCGAACTACACGGTGTCGCATACGCAGGATGATGGCCAAGTCCTCGGCGACACGGGTACCTTCAACGGCAGCTCGGATGCGCCGCTCAATCCGTATAACCAACAACTCGAGTGGGGCGACTCCGATTACGACCAAAGACAGCGGTTCATCACCAGTTTCCTGTGGACACCACGGACCAAGTCGGACAATCGAGTGCTGCGGGACGCTGTGAACGGGTTCAATTTCTCGGGAATCGTGAACATTTCCTCGCCATTTCCGGTGAATGCGCTGATGGCTTCAACATTCACGCCTCCAGGCGGGATCGACGGTGGGGTCACAGGCGGTGTCGAGCAGAACGCCAGCAACGCGGCCGGCCGTACGCCAAGCGTCCCGAAGAACTACTTCCGAGGCCCGACCCAGATTCGCGACGTGGATTTCCGGATCGGACGGGATATTCCGCTTTTTAGCGAGCGCTACAAATTGCAGCTCGTTATCGAAGCGTTCAACTTGTTTAACCACCGCATCAACACGCAGGTTAATGCGTCTGCGTATGCTTATGTGGCTCCCGGCGCGAGTTACACCGGTCCCACCGGTGCGTCTGCAGTTTGTCCAGCCGGTGCCAGCCCATGCTTGAACCCTCAGACCTCATTTCTGCTGCCGACGGCGACCAGCAACAGCTTGATCAACGCTCGTCAGCTTCAGATTTCGGGGAAGTTTTTCTTCTAGACTCATCCCAGCGCTTGCGGTTTGCGAGAGAAAGTGCATCGTAGACCGCAGGCGCTCGGCCAGTTTCCCGCAAGCTGGGGTTTCCCCAGGATGTTTCCCCAATCGCGGTCAGCCAGCACTATAAGTCCCAAGTTTCTTTGATCTTACCTGCCCGACAAGTCCCAAAGAGAAGGGAAAGCCTTCGTCCCCAGAGGGAAATGTTTTGCGCACGCCGCGAGCCGGTTTGACTGAATTGAAAAGACTTACCGCTGGCACGCGAGGTGCATATTTGCTAAGCGGCTGACCACTTAGACGGTACGGAATCTGGGTTATGTAGTTCGCCTGTGATTACCCAACCAAGTGGGACTGAAGGGGCGAAAGCCTGCCCTGAGTGTCAAAAATTTGTATGTCAACCACTATCAAATCTTGGTTCGCCATCCGCGTCAAATCACGCTGCGAATGGGCTGTTTCCGAGGCCTTGCGGCAAAAGGGCTTTGAGGAATTTTTACCTCTGTACTGGTCGAGGCGCCGATGGTCCGACCGGGTCAAGATGTTGCAGTTGCCCCTGTTTTCTGGATACCTCTTCAGCCGATTTTCGCTCACAGACCGGGTTCCGATTCTGTCGACGCCGGGAGTGGTGCTGATCGTTGGATCGGGTAGGACGCCGCTACCAATCGAGAATGATGAAGTCGAAGCAATACGGAAAGCGGTGGAGTCAGGGCAGAAAGTAGTTCCGTGGCCCCACCTGGAAATCGGCCGGCGAGTTCGAATTGAGGAAGGTTCGCTTCGCGGACTTGAAGGAGTGTTGTTGCGATTCAAGGGGACCCATCAACTGATCCTCGGAGTTCAACTGCTACAACGGGCGGTGGCAGTCGAGGTGCCGGAGAACTGGGTGATCCCCTGCAGTGCGTCGGCGCCGGCAATGTCCGCTTCCCACTACGTCTAGGCGATGCTTCGCCAGTTCCTACGCTAATTTCAAAAGTAATTTTCCGTAACAACTGAAGGCACAATGGCTGATTTTTCGCGAAACCGCGGCAACGAGCTAATCGTACACCCGAGCAGGTCTGGCGGCAGCCAGACAGTTCTTTATCTCGAACCGATGAACAACGGAGGGAACCCGCCTGAACAGGAGGGTTCGTTTTCGCTGCAAATCGGCCGAGTGATACAGCAAAGACTGCCATGGCTGGTGGGGGCGCTGTTGCTAGGCTGCCTCCTCGGCTTCGGTTTTAGCCTGCGGCAGACGCCGATCTACGAAGCACGTTTGTCGGTGGAAATTCAGAATCCAGCCGAGGCGGATCCGAGCATTAAGGTGGGCGATGAAGCGGATATAAACCTCGAATCATATCTTCCGACGCAGATCGCCATCCTAAAGAGCCGGACACTTCATCGGGCTGCCCTGGCCCGACTGCGGAGGCAGAATTTCCGCTCCACGTTTCAGCCGGCGAGCCATATGGGCACGATTCGCAAGATTCTACGGTTGTCTCCCCCTCCGACCCCTCCAACCTCGGAGATGTCCGTCGACATCCAGGCGACCCTGAATACGCGCATTGTGACAATCGTTTGTTCCTCGCCCGATCCGCAATTTGCGGCGGCTTTCGCGAACGCGCTAGTGAATGAATACATCGATGCGAATCTGAAGGCGCGTTGGGATGCGATCAACACTGCAAGACAGTGGCTGGCACAACAACTAGATGACACGCGGGCAAAGCTGCAGGACTCGGAAACCAAGCTTCAGTCCTACGCGGCTGCTTCACACCTTTTGTACACAGGCGATAAAGAGAGCGCCGAGCAGGACAAGCTAAAAGAAATGCAAACGGCACTTTTCGAGGCCGAAGCCGAAAGGATCGCGAAGCAATCGCAGTATCAAATCGCAATGTCGACTCCGGCGGATTCTGTTCCGCAGGTGTTGGACAATCCCGCGCTCACCGAGTATCAGACCAAACTGGCAGACCTGCGGCGGCAACTGGCGGATTTAAGCGCGCGAATACACGCCGGAGCATCCGAAAGTACGCCACGTGCAGGCGCAGATCGACGATCTGGAGCAGAGCTTCATACAGGAACGGACCGACGTCATCACGCGCATCAAGAACGAATATCAGTCTGCGCTGATGAAAGAGCGATTGTTGAGCGGCGCGTACCAGGAACAAGTAAAAGTGGTGACGGAGAAAACACAGGACGCCAACCAATACAATATCTTGGAGCGGGATGTAGAAACGAACAGGACGCTCTACGATACGTTGCTGCAAAAAGCTCACGAAGCGGACACCGCTACGGCGATGCGTGGAAGCAATGCCAGAATCGTGGACGCGGCGGAGCCCCCGGTGGCCCCTTCCAGACCAAATTTCACTTGGAATACCATGATCGGTGCTCTGACGGGATTGCTGTTGGGGATGGGGCTGGTAGTGGTGCAAGAGAGCCTGGACCGCAGCTACAAGCAGCCGGGAGATACTTCGTCGCATTTGAATGTGCCGGAATTGGGCGTGATTCCTGAGCGAAATTTGATGGGGACTTACGGCTACAAGAAGCCGACAGTTTTGCCAGCAGCAAACGCAGGCGAGGATTCGGCGGACTCACGAGTGGAGGTGGTGACCTGGCGCGAGAAATCTTCGATGATAGCGGAGTCGTTCCGCGGCGCGGTGACTTCGATTTTGTACTCGCTGGAAAATGGCGCTTCGACCCGGGTAATCCTGGTAAGCAGCGCGATTCGAGGTGAGGGCAAGACCACCATCGTTAGCAACCTGGGCATCGCGCTAGCCGAGATCAATCACCGGGTGTTGCTGATTGACGGCGATATGCGCAAGCCGAGACTCAATGAAGTGTTCAATCTGCCCAACGATTGGGGATTGAGCGATCTTCTGCGCGAGGAAAGCTCGTTGCGGGACTGCCCAGTGGAAGCGCTGGTGAAGCAGACAGAGATGCCGGAGCTGAACGTACTGACCAGCGGACCCGGCACCGAGAATATTCCGAACTTGTTGTACTCACATCGCATGCTGGAACTGCTGCAACGGCTGCGTTCTGAATTTGACGTGATCTTGATCGACACCCCTCCGCTTCTGGATATCGCAGATGCTCGAATCCTGGGAAGACTGGCGGATGCGGCGATTCTTGTATTGCGGGCGGGAAAAACGAACCGCGACGCGGCCATGGCCGCGAAAAAGCGGCTAACCGATGACGGAATTCCTGTGCTGGGAACCATTCTCAACGCGTGGGATAGCAAGGCCACCAGCCGGTACGGATATTCCTACACATACGCGGAATATGAGTGAGCGGTCGCAAGTGCTTTCGAGTGCGCAGGTAATCGAGCCCTTGCCGCCGATAGAAAGCGCTGTTGGCGTAACAGCAGCGGCAGCATGCCGCGGGGACAGGAAGGTTTTGGATCGATTTTGCGCGGCGCTGGGGTTGTGCGTCCTTTCGCCGATTCTGGTTCTGGTAGCTCTCGCGGTTTTGGTCGGTAATGGCTGGCCGATCTTCTTCCGGCAAGAGCGTGTAGGAAGAGCGGGAAAGCGGTTTCAGTTGCTGAAGTTTCGCACCATGCGCCAAGGCAAGAGCGGGCCTTCGATTACGGCGCGAGGAGACGCGCGCATCACCGCAACGGGCAGGTTCCTGCGCAAGTTTAAGTTGGACGAACTTCCGCAGCTTTGGAACGTGGTGCGCGGTGAAATGAGCCTGGTTGGACCGCGCCCCGAGGTGCCACAGTTCGTAGACATGAACGATTCGCGTTGGCGCTCGGTGCTGCAAGCGCGTCCCGGAATAACCGATCCGGCGTCGATCGCGTTCCGCAACGAGGAAGAGATTTTGGCTAAGGCCAGCGATCCGATTTCTTTTTATAGAGAACACGTGCTACCCGCAAAACTCGCGCTGAATATGAGTTATCTCGGGAACCGTTCGTTGTGGCTCGATATGAAAGTCATTTTGCAAACCGTCTGGTGCGCGACGTTTCCCAATCACCAAAACACCAAGGGGATCGGGATCGAAATCCCGAAATGCTAAAAATGAGTGATCATCCGTTCATACCGTTCAATCGTCCCGAAATTGACGATGCGGAAATCGGCGAGGTAGTCAGCACACTGCGGTCCGGTTGGCTGACAACCGGTGTGCGCACCGCGCAATTTGAAAAAGAATTTAAAGCCTACACCGGAGCAAATCATGCGCTGGCGGTGAGCTCGTGCACGGCGGCCCTACACCTGGCGCTGGCTGCGCTTGACATTGGTCCTGGCGATGAAGTGATTACTACGCCGCTGACATTTTGCGCGACGGTGAGCGTGATCGTGCATGTGGGCGCGACGCCGGTGTTGGCGGATGTGCTGCCGGACGGGAACATCGATCCCGCTTCGATTGAGGAACGCATAACTCCGCGCACGAAAGCGATTATTCCAGTTCATCTGGCGGGCGCGCCGTGCGAAATGGACGCGATCTGGAAGCTGGCAAAGAAGCATCATCTTTTCGTGATTGAGGATGCCGCACACGCGGCGGGAACAGAGTATCGAGGGCGCAAGATTGGCTCCTCCGAGTCGCCGAGCGACGCCGTATGTTTCAGCTTTTACGCCACCAAGAATTTGACGACGGGCGAGGGCGGCATGATCACGGTCAACGCAAAAGAGTTGGCCGACCGAGTCAGGATGCTGACTTTGCACGGGATTAACAAGGATGCCTGGAACCGCTACCGCGAAGACGGAAGCTGGTATTACGAAGTTCTGGAGTGCGGGTTCAAGTACAATTTGAGCGATTTGCAGTCCGCGGTGGGAATCCACCAATTACGCAAGCTGGAGAATTTCACAGAACGGCGCGCGCGCTATGCCGAAATGTATAACGAAGCATTCCGGGGAATGGGCGAAATCGAAGTACCGGAAGCTGATATCCATGGCCGGCACGCCTGGCATCTCTACGCGCTTCGCCTGAATCTGGACGAATTGAGCATCGACCGCGCGCGATTCATCGCCGAACTTCGCCGCAAAAATATTGGAGCAAGCGTGCACTTCATTCCGGTCCAGCTTCATCCCTTCTTCAAGAAATGGGTGGATCTGCCGGAAAATCAATGCCCCCGGAGCTTGGAACTTTATCCGCGGCTGGTTTCTCTGCCCTTATATCCTGCGATGACGGAAGAAGAAGTAAAATACGTAGCGCAATCGGTCCGCAAGATTATTCAGGACCACGCCAAGCCAGTGGTGGCTGCCGGCGCGGCGTGGAATACGATTGCCACGAGCGGACTGTTGCCGGAGAGCGCACAGTGATACGCACAACCGCACTTTTCCTGGCGTGCTGCCTGGCGATCCTCCCGCCAGTGTCCGGGCAGGAAGTGAACGACCAGCCCATTCCTGCCGCAAAAGATGCCGAAGTGGCTCCGAAGCTCGGGCACGTTCCGGCGCAGTCTGACGATGTGATCGGGCCGGACGACTCCGTTACGATTTCCGTGTTGGAGTCTGACGAAATCAGCAGGACGTGGCGAGTGGACAGCTCTGGAAACATCCAACTGCCACTGGTAGGACAGATTCATGCAGCGGGACTGACGGCGGATCAGCTAGCCAAACATTTGACACAAGAACTGGCCCGATACATTCGGGATCCCCATCTGACGGTGTATATCGCGGAATTCCGCAGTCAACCGGTAACCGTTACCGGGGCAGTACATCGGCCGGGCACTTTTCAGACGGAGGGTCCAAAAACGCTTTGGACAGTGCTGACGATGGCAGGCGGTTTGGAGGTCAGTTACGGTTCGACCGTTACAGTAACCCGTCAGGTGCGATATGGATTGATTCCGTTGCCGGAGGCTCATCTGGATGCCGATGGAACTCACAGCGTGGCTGTTCTACCGGTAAAAGAGGTAGAGGATGCGAGCAGCGCGGCATCGAACCTGTTAATTCGCCCAAATGACATAGTGGCGGTTTCAACTGATGACCGCAGAGTCTACATCATCGGGGAAGTGATCAAGCCTGGCGCCATCGAGTTGGTGAACCACGACGCAATTTCCATGATGCAGGTGCTCGCCGCGGCGGGCGGCCTTTCGAAGTTGGCCCAACCGAAAAATACTGAAATCATGCGGCAGAATGCACAAGGACTGTACGAGCGTGTGGGTTCGATCGACCTGAAGAAGCTTGAGCATGGTCACGTAGAAGATCGCATGCTGACTGCCGGAGACATCGTGGTCGTGCCTTCCAGCGGTCTGAAATCATACGCGCAAGTCGCCGGCTTCAGTGCGATCGTAACTGGCTTTGCACTTTTGACACGATACTGACAGGTTCTTGAGGGATGTTTTGGAGTAGAGCTTGGCCGGTTCTTCCGGCAAATTGTCCCGTATCAATAAATCATGACAACCTCTCCCAATCGCGTTGTAGAGAATATGCGCCGTGGCGGCGCCGGATTTTTTCATTGGGAGCAGCCTGGTGAACCGGTCCAGGTACTTTTCCATCTGAACGCAGTTGAGCTTTTGGACCGTGACGCGATTCGCGCCGGAAAGAGCGTCACCGCTGGAATTCTGCTGGGCAAGAGAGAAGACGGGCCGATTCCCACGTTTGTGATCGAAAACTATGAACCGATTCCGCAGTCGACCTGGAGAACCACCGATTCGGCGTTCGGCGATCGCCGCCAATTGAAGGCGATGATCGAACGCTGGAACTCGCGGCCCCACCGCCGGGTGGATGTTCTTGGATTTCATCGTAGCTGCATGACGGACGAAAGCGCCCTGACCGAAGATGATTTGGCTGTGGCTCGAGAAATGAGTTTGCAGCCCGAGTCGCTTTTTCTGCTGATCCAGCCTCGATCCGGGCAGCCGAGCAACGGCCGCTTATTTCTGACCAAGGAGGGCGCGGTAAGTTGGGAGTGGCCCGCTACCGCTTTCAACCGAGCCGAGCTGTCAGGAAGAGGAGCGCCACGAAGGCCGGAAATCCGCCCGGCGGCAATGAAAAGGGAGTTGCCGCCTATGCCCAAAAAACCGGCGCAACCGGCAGAAGAGCCCAGGCCCCAGGAGTACGTCGAAGAGAACCCCGCCAGCGAAAACGAGCCCTGGAAACAGATTAAGTGGCAATGGATCGCCGGCGCATTGGCGCTCATGACTCTTCTGGCAGTTGTCACCTTTCAAGTTCGCAACCGCCTGGCAAGAAACACGCCTGAAACCAAGTCTGAAATGCCTGTGTCTTCGAGCTTTGGTCTCAAGTTCGACCGCGTGGGAACGGACATACGGTTGACCTGGGACGCACAATCCGCGGCCATTCTAAACGCGACCGGTGGTCAGCTGGTCATTACCGATGGGCCAATCAGCAAGACGGTGAATCTGGATACGACGGATTTGAAGCGCGGCTCCTTGACCTACTCGCCGTTGACTAACGATCTGCTGTTCAAACTGCAGGTGAATGAGGCGAGCGCTGTAGAACCAATCACCGAATCGGTGCGCATTGTCAGTGGGTTGCCGACGCCCGCGGGGGACCCAGCGGCCCAGGCATTGAGCGCATCTGCTACAGCATTCGACTCGCCTGCAAATAACCCGGCAGTGGGCAATGGAACCGTGCAGTCCATCGAGCAGCCTTACGAGATCCTTTCCCGGAAGGCGCAACCGGCAACAAATACTGCGGCGCTTGGGGGCACTCGCAAGCTGAACTCTGAAATGGGTCGGTCTTCCCCGACGAGCAGAATCGAGTTGCCCGAAGAAACAGTTGTTACCCGAAGAACGGTTCGCGACACGCCAGCGGCGCCCAAGAACCGCAGCGCCCGCGTTACTTCGAAGGATTCCGGGCCGGCCAGCGTTGTGAGTTCGAAGTCGACCGTGAATGCAGCGCTGACCAAGCCCGTGACGTTCGCGACACCGGTCGAAACGATTCCTGTGATCCGAGCGAACCCAGAGAGTGCGCCCACCGACGCTTTTTCGAAATCGACCAGACGAGGTGGGGCAGTGCAGCCGGCGCAACTCATCTCGAACAGCAATCCGCAGTATCCGCCGGCGGCCAAGGATGCCGGCATCTCTGGAGCAGTCGAGTTGCACTTCAAGATCGGTCCGAACGGCGAAGTGCGAGAAATCAGCGTGGTGAAGGGCCCACGAATCCTGGCTGAAGCGGCGGTAGATGCGGTGCGAGCCCGGCGGTACAAACCGGCGCGCGTCGATGGTGTTCCCACGGAAACCGACGCCAGCGCGACATTCGATTTCAAGTTGAACTGAAGCCTCCTTTCTCCGACTCAGACTCTCTCTAATCAACCTTATGATGCAATTCTCCGTCTACGGCGATCGTGTAGCGCAATACATCCGAAAGCGGATTGTTTCCGCGAGCCTGCTGGAACTGGCGCCGAAAGTGGCCCAGGGTTTCATGGTTACACATCGCGCTGCGTTTATCCGTTTATGGCAAGCGTGTGTAATGGCGCTTTCGCTGGTAGCGGCGTTTCTGGTGCGGTTCGACTTCGCGTTCCCCCAAAGCGAAATGGGCCACGTTGTTTTTGGGCTGGCCATCCTGCTCATCGCAAAGATGTCCATTTTCTACATGGTGGGAATTGAGCACGGCTGGTGGCGTTTCTCCGGGCTCTCCGACCTGGTGAAGCTATTCATCGCCAACGTCACAGGTTCTGCAGTGTTCACAGCCGCCACCGTGGCGCTCATCGGGCCGAGGTTTCCGCGATCGGTTTATCTGATCGATTTCCTATTGTGCTTTTTGGCCACGGCTGGAGCACGGTTCAGCGTGCGCCTGTACCACGAAATGGTGATGCACGAAGTCGCATCCAAGGTCACCCAAAAGGGATTGGTGATTTACGGAGCGGGAGTCGCGGGACTTAACCTGGTTCGCGAAATCCGCTCGAACCCGCGGCTGAATTACCGGCTACTTGGATTCCTGGATGACAACCCGCACAAGTGGAATGCGACTCTTTTTGGAGTACGGGTGCTGGGCTCGGGGCGCGACCTGGTGGGGATCGTCGAGCGATACAAGCGCCACTCGATCAGCATTGACGAGATCGTGATCGCCATGCCTTCTGCGTCGGGACGACAGATGGCACAGGCGTTCTCGAACTGCCGGGCGAGCGGCGTGCCGTGCAAAACCATTCCAAATCTTGCTGAACTATTGGCCGGGAAGGTAAAAGTCAGCCAAATCCGCGAAATATCGGTGGAAAATTTGCTGGGCCGCGAACCAGTCCAACTGGAGCACGACCGGATACGCGACTCCGTGGTCGGCCGATCGGTGATGGTGACTGGTGCGGGCGGGTCGATCGGCTCGGAGCTTTGCCGGCAGCTCGTGCGCTTCGATCCGAAGTATCTGGTGTTACTCGATCAGGCTGAAAGCGACCTCTTCAAGATTCAAATGGAGCTCCTGGGCATGGGCGCGAGAGCGCAGATTTGCCCGGTGATCGGCGACATTCGCGACTACGAGCGGATGGAAGAAGTCATACGCGAATACGGCGTGAACTCCATATATCACGCGGCCGCCTACAAGCACGTGCCCATGATGGAGCACAATGTAATTGAGGCGGTCACCAACAACGTCATCGGTCTGGACAACATGGTCAACGCGGCGTATCGGAACGGCGTCAGCTCCTTCCTAATGATCTCTTCCGACAAGGCAGTCAATCCCACAAACGTGATGGGACTTACCAAACGCGTGACGGAGCTGATTGCATCGTCGATGCCGAGCTGCGATGGAGAAAATGGAACTAAGTTCGTATCGGTGCGTTTTGGAAACGTGCTTGGCAGCAATGGCAGCGTGGTGCCCATCTTCAAGGAACAGATTGCCCGCGGCGGGCCGGTAACAGTTACGCATCCGGACATGCGCCGATATTTCATGACCATCCCGGAGGCCGTACAATTAGTGCTGCAGGCTTCGGTCATGGGCAAAGGATCCGAGATTTTCGTGCTCGACATGGGCGAGCCGGTGCGCATCGTGGAGCTGGCACGCAATATGATCCGTTTGTCGGGGCACGAGCCGGACGTAGACATCCTGATCGAATTCGTAGGGTTGCGGCCGGGGGAAAAACTGTTCGAGGAACTTTGCACCGAAAACGAAGAGACCCAGCCGACAAATCACGAGAAGATCATGGTTTTTTGCGGATCGGTGCCTTCCCGAACCTTCATCGAGCAGTGGCTTTCGGAGCTGCGCGACCTCGTCTCAGAGCGAAACGACGTGCGAGTACTGTCGCATCTGGCGGAGATCGTTCCGGAATACCGGCCGAGCGGGAACTGGCAAGTGGCTTTGCAACGCCGCGCGTTGAAAGCGGCCGCGGGTGACTAAAATCGAATTCGGGCCCCATCGCTGCCGAGTTATCGGCGAAGTAGCGCAGGCTCATGACGGTAGTCTGGGCGCAGCGCATGCTTATATCGACGCAATCGCTGACGCGGGCGCCGATGCGGTCAAATTTCAAACTCATATCGCTGCGGCAGAGAGCACTCCCCAGGAGCCCTGGCGAGTCCGCTTCAGTTATCAGGATGCTACTCGCTATGACTACTGGAAGCGGATGGAGTTCAGCGAAGAGCAATGGGCGGGTTTAAAGAAGCACGCCGATGACAAAGGCATAGAGTTTCTAAGTTCACCTTTTTCGCTCGAAGCGGCGAAAATGTTGCGGCGAATCGGGGTCCGGGCATGGAAAGTGGCATCCGGCGAAATCGCGAATGCGCAACTGATCGATTACCTGATTGAGACGGGGCTTCCCATGATGATTTCAACGGGAATGAGCCCGGTTGAGGAGATCGATTCGACCGTTGCGCAGGTGCAGGCCGCCGGAGTTCCTTTGGCGGTGATGCAATGCACTTCCGCTTACCCGTGTCCGCCAGAAAAAGTCGGGCTGAACATGCTCGAGACTTTCCGCAGCCGATATGGATGCGCGGTGGGCCTTTCCGACCATTCCGGGACGATTTTCCCATCGCTCGCGGCGGCAACGCTCGGCGCCGAGTTGGTGGAAATACACGTGGCATTCAGCAGGGAATGTTTTGGTCCTGATGTGGTGGCATCGGTTACAACAACCGAATTGAAAACACTGGTGGATGGCGTCCGGTTCACCGAGCGCATGCGAGCAACCTCCGTTGATAAAAACCATGCGGCAGAGGAAATGGCTCCGCTGCGAAATTTGTTCACCAAGAGCATCGTGGCGCAAGTCGATTTGCCTGCCGGCGCGGTTCTAACGGCGGAAAACCTGACGGTTAAGAAGCCGGGAACGGGTATGGCAGCGCAGAAGCTTGCGGCAATGATCGGGCGGCGGCTGAGGCAACCACTATCCGCGGGAGAGATGCTCAGCGAAGCGCATCTCGAGGAAGAACCCGTGCCGCAAGGGCGGCGCTGATTCTTTTGTGCGATGAGCAGCCAAGCTAACATTTTCGTGGTTCCAAAATCTGCCGAGCCCGGGGGCGATTCAGCTCCGCTGGGGTTCGCCGACTTTGGAAAAATCAAAGTAGGCGACGAAGTTGAGTTTGCGAAGACGATTACCGCGGAAGACGTCGAAGCTTTCGCAAAGCTGAGTGGCGACCGCAATCCTTTGCACATGGACGACAAATTCGCGGCACGCACTCATTTCCAGCGCCGGGTGGTGCATGGGATGCTCATCGCGAATTATGTTTCAACGCTGGTGGGAATGCGGTGTCCCGGGCCAGGAGCGCTTTGGAGCCAGCAAAACTTTCGCTGGCTGGCGCCGGTATTCATCGGCGACAAAATCAAACTGACTATGAAAGTCACGCACAAATCCGAAGGTGCGCGGAGCGTAACGTTGGAAGTGAAAGCCCTGAATCAAGACGGGAAGGTGGTTATGGAAGGCGAAGGGACCGCGACCGCTCTCGAGGAACGTCAGCAAACATCCGAATTGCCGATCAGCGAGCGCGTGGCGTTTATCAGTGCGGGATCACGAGGGCTGGGTGCGGCGATTGCGTCGGCGCTGGCGAAGGAAGGCGCGATGGTTGTAGTCAACTATCACAAGAGCGCCGTAGCGGCCGAGGAGCTTTGCTCTTCGATCCATGCGAACGGCGGTCGGGCCATTCCGGTGCAAGCGGACGTGACAAGTCAATCCGCGGTGGCAAGCGCAATGGAGAAAGCCTCACGGGAATACAAGCGCCCGGTGACGATGCTTGTAAACAATGCCGGAAGCATGCCCGAGCCGCGGCCATTCATGCAAACCAGTTGGGAAGAAATGCAGGCTACCTTCGATCTGCACGTACGTGGGGCGTTTTATTGCAGCCAGAGCGCAGTTCCCGGGATGATGGAACAGAAGTCGGGGCGGATCGTCAATATTGGATCGTCGTTCCTAATGAATACGCCGCCGGTAAACTGGAGCAATTTCCTCGTCGCAAAATCCGCAATGCAAGCCTTGACGCGATGTTTGGCAGCTGAACTCGGACCGCACGGTATTCGCGTCAATATGGTTTCCCCGGGCCTGGTAGAAACGGAGTCGATCGCAGGATTGTCCGAGCGGCTTCGCAAAGTGCAAGCCATGCAGACACCGCTGCGGCGGCTTGCCTCTCCCGCGGAGATTGCGGCTGTGGTGGCCGCTCTCTGCAGCAGTGCGGGAGATTTTGTCACCGGAGCAGAGATTCCCGTCTCCGGTGGCTTGCAGATGTAGAGGTTTTCTTCGATGGCACACTCCAAGCAAATACGCGAACAAGTCGAGAACTGTCTGGTCGAGGAGCGCTGGCAGCAAGCGCACCTGCGGCTGGGCGATTTTTGGCGCTCCGAGGCGAAGGCCGCCAGCGCCAATTTTGTGCTTTCCTGCTACGAGAAGATTCGCGGGCACGTGCCTCTGGCCCAAACGCGTGTAGCGTTCCTGCGTTCGTTCACCGTGGAACCGCTGGTGCCCATTCTCCGCAGCGCAGGGCTGGTTGCGGGAATTGACGCGACCGTTCACGTAGGCGAATTCAATTCGTACGCGCAGGAGATTCTGAACAGCAATAGCGGATTGTATAGATTCAATCCGGAAGTTGTTTTCCTGGCGATTCAGACTCGTGACATCGCGCCGGAACTTTGGGATGGGTTCGCGGACCTGTCCGAAGGCGATGCGCAAACTGCTGTCGACCGCGTGCTGCAGAGCTATTCGGGGTGGGTGCGAAAATTCCGCGAGAACACCAAGGCTTCGTTGGTAATTCACAACCTCGAGAAGCCGGTGGCGAGCATGGGCGTTCTGGAATCGCAGCGCAAATTTGGACAACTGAGCGCCATAGAGCGGATCAACACGGGGCTGCGGGAGATCTGTGGCGAACACCGAGGTGTGTATCTACTCGACTATGATGCGGTGGTGGCGCAGCACGGGCGGGTTCGTTGGCATGATGAAGGCAAATGGCTGATGATGCGCATGCCCTTTGCGCCGGACAGCATGTTGCCCATGGTAAACGAGTGGCTGAAATTCTTGCATCCTCTGACTGGCGCGACCTGCAAAGTGCTGGTGCTCGATCTGGATAATACGCTGTGGGGCGGAATTCTGGGCGAAGACGGATTCGATGGAATAAAGCTGGGAACGGAATATCCGGGCGCGATGTACCGTTCATTTCAACGCGCGATTCTCGATCTGTACGATCGCGGTATCTTGTTGGCGGTTTGCAGCAAAAACAATCCGCAGGAAGCCATGGACGCGCTTGAAAAGCATCCGGGGATGCTGCTGCGACCGGAACATTTCGCGGCCTTTCGTATCAACTGGCAGGACAAAGCCACGAACCTGCGTGAGATCGCTGCGGAGTTGAATTTGAGCGTCGATTCGATGGCCTTCTTCGACGACAATCCGGTGGAGCGGGAATTGATTCGCTCGGAAGTGCCTGAGGTAAAGGTGATCGCGGTTCCCGACCACGTACAAGGCTACGTCCAAGCACTGCGCGGCTGCGCGTATTTTGAGAGACTCACGCTTTCCGCCGAGGATCAGGAGAAGACCAAGCAGTATCAGGAGCAGCGCAAACGTTCGGAACTGCAGCAGAACACTGGTTCACTCGAGGATTTCTTCAGGTCTCTCGAGCAGGAACTGGTGATCGCGAAAGTCAGTGGCGAATCGATCGGCCGTGTGGCGCAGCTCACGCAGAAGACCAACCAGTACAACGTGACCACGCGACGCTACACCGAGCAGCAGATTGCGGATTTTGCGTCGAATCCGGAATATGGCGTCTATGCAATTCGCGTGAAGGACCGCTTCGGCGACAACGGCATCGTTGGAGTGCTCATTACGCGCGCGTGCGAGGACGTCTGCGAAATCGATACATTTTTGCTGAGTTGCCGGGTAATCGGCCGCACCATTGAGACGGCTATGCTCGGGTTTTTAACCGACACAGCAAAAGCAAGTGGTGCAAGCGTGTTGCAAGGGTGGTTCATTCCAACGAAAAAGAACGCGCCGGTGAAAGATCTTTACGCCTCACACAAATTCGAAGCGGTTGAGACAAGGAACGGCGCGACATTGTGGAGCTTAAACCTGCAGCAGGCGAACATTCCTTTCCCTGAATGGATTCGCGTGAATATTACGGGCAATCCCCTGCGAGTTGAAGAATCACGTGCTCACTAGAGTGATGGCAGTGGCCACCGACGTTTTCGAAGTTCCAAAGGGGAGTCTCGCACCGGGTTCTTCGCCCGACACCATAGAAACCTGGGACTCGCTGCACCATTTGAGCTTTGTGGTGGCACTGGAGCAGGAATTCAACGTGCAGTTTTCCCCCGAAGAGATTGAGCAGTTGCTTTCAATCGAGCTGACGACGGCACTGGTCGAGGAAAAATTGAAAGGGAACGGATCTTCCAATGGCAGTGGAGTTTAGATACGCAAATCTCGACGAGTATCCGCGCATTAGCGAGTTTCTGCACGAATATTGGGCGAAAAATCACATTTACACGCGCGACCGGAAGCTTTTTGACTGGAGCTTTCACCGCGCGGGCCATTGGGATCCGAATACCTACAGCTTTTCGCTGGCGGTGGACGGTCCGGAGCTCGTAGGAATTCTGGGTGGGATTCCTTTCACGCTGAATCAGTTCGGCAAGTCATCGAAAGCGGTTTGGATCGTGAACTACGTTATACGGCCGGACCGCCGCAAGGGCGCCATGGCGCTGCAGTTGCTGAGTTCTTTTCGCAAGCCGGAATTTTCGGCGGTCGTGGCGTTTGGAATCAATCCCGCTACGGTGGCCATTTATCAAGTGCTGCGCGGGCAGGTATTGCCCGAGATTCCGCGCCACTTTCTGGTGATGCCCGGCCAAAGCGAACGTATGGCTTGTGCGTTGAAGCTAGCCTATCCGGATTGGGCGGATGAACGGTCCGCGGCCCTAAGCAGAGCATTTGAGTTGAAGGAATTGCCAGTGGCGCCGCTGCGAGTCGGGAATGAGCTTCCTGCCACCTGGGACGAAATTGATTGGGCAGCGCACGCAACGCAGACGATTGGAGCGGCCCGTGATGCCGATTTCCTGACCTGGCGTTATAAGAATCATCCCGACTTCGAGTACAAATTTTTGACCGTCCCGGAAGGAAAGAAAACAGGGCTCGCGGTGTGGCGCCTGGAAACCATTCGTACCGAAACTCCGCATGGCCGCAAGGATGTTGATCGCATCGGCCGCCTGGTCGAATTTTTGCCGGCCTCGCCTGCGAACGCGCAAGCACTGTTCGGAGCATTTATCGGCGAACTGGACCGCGCCGGGGCCATGGCCGCGGATTTTTATGGCTACCACGGTGGAACCCGGAAACTTCTGCAGGAGCTGGGATTCACGGAAGCGTCCATTCACCCGGACGGTGGAGCGCTGCCGTCGCGTTTCCAGCCTCTCGATGGCAAGGGCGGCGGAATCATGAGCGCAATTTTCCTGCGCGATGCCAAGACGCCGACGCGTGATGATTGCGAATGCCCCTGGTACTGGACGAAGTCGGATTCCGACCAAGACCGCCCGAACTGAATCTTATTCATCTCCTTTTTCGTCACCCTTAAAAAACCAATCAATCGGAGCCTCTCAGGCGATGACACAGCCTCTCTTACATGTGGCCACCTATCATTACGTCCGCGATCTGCCTCGCACCCGGTTTCCGCAAATCAAAGGAATGCTTCTCGACGATTTCCGGAGCCAGGTGCATGCACTACCGGACATGTTTGAAATGGCGACGATTGAGTCGGCGGTGGCATTCCTCACTGGAAAGTACGTGCCGCGCCGCGATCTATGCCTGATGACGTTTGACGACGGAGTGAAAGAGCACTATGCCCAAGTGACGCCTCTATTGGCCGAGCAGGGAATTCAGGGCGTTTTCTTTTTGATCAGCGCGTGCATGGAAGACGGCGTTGTTGCGCCTGTGCACATGAACCACTTCCTGACGGCGCATCTGGGATTCAAGACGTATCAATCCGAGTTCGTGCAGATCTTGCGCGAAATGGGTTTTGCCGGGGAGACAAAACCCGACCTGAGCGTGTGCCAAAGGACGTATCCGCTCGATACCGCTGAGGTGGCGCAGTTCAAATACCTGTTCAATTTTGTGCTGCCCGCGAAAACTAGGGATATCGGCGTCCGCGCGCTTTTCCAGAAGCACCTTGGCAACGAAGCCGATTTCGCCCGTGAGCTCTACGTAAACTGGGGCGAGGCGCGCGAGATGCAGCGCGAGGGGATGGCGATGGGCGGCCATTCGCACCAGCATCGCCCGTTGGCTACCCTGCACTATCCTGAGCTTTCCAGCGACCTTACCCGGAACTGGGATCTGATCCAAAAGAACTTAGTGCCCCAGGAGATATGGCCGTTCAGCTATCCCTATGGGAAATCAGATTCCTACAACCGCAGCACTGTGGAAATTCTTCGCCAGCTCGGCTACCGGCTAGCGCTTTGCACAGAGGCAGGAAACAACTTACCGGGAATGGACCTGTTCAGTATTCGGCGCGTAGATTGCAAAGACATTACGGCGAACGCCTATCGCCATCAGTTGCCTTATTTTGCAGGGAGGCCAGAGACCGGCTCCGCTGAGCAGGAGTTGCGGTAAGGCTTGCACGCCGGGCTTCCTGGAACTGGCTAGGCACACACATTCATGAGCACCACTCGCACAACGATTGCATTGGAAAACGTGTCGCCGGAATTCGGCGATGAGTCCACACTGTGGATCGAGCCGATCCATGGCTGGGCCAACCTGAAGCTGCAAGAGCTTTGGGAATATCGCGAGCTCCTTTATTTCCTCGTATGGCGCGATGTGAAGGTGCGCTACAAGCAGGCGGCTTTGGGAGCCGCTTGGGCGATCCTGCAGCCCCTGCTGACCATGCTGATTTTCAGCATCATTTTCGGCATGTTCGCAAAAGTGCCTTCCGACGGAACCCCTTATCCGCTGTTCGCATTCGTCGCGCTAGTGCCGTGGAACTTTTTCGCAAGCTCCATGGCGCAGTCTTCCAACAGCGTGGTGGGCAGTTCGAACCTGATTACCAAGGTTTATTTTCCGCGCCTGGCCATCCCTCTGGCCTCGGTGCTGGCAGGTTTAGTCGATTTCTCGCTCGCTTTCGTGGTGCTGCTTGGTTTGATGATCTATTACAAGCGGGTGCCTACCATACACGTGTACTGGCTGCCTTTCTTCCTGTTGCTGGAATTGTGCGCGGCAGTGGGGATGGGTTTCTGGCTGTCGGCCATGAACGTGAAGTATCGAGACGTGCGCTACGTGGTGCCCTTCCTAGTGCAGTTCTGGATGTACGCGTCACCGATTATCTATCCAAGCAGTATGATTCCGGCGCGATTTCGGACTCTTTATGCGCTGAATCCGATGGTGGGCGTCGTGGACGGATTCCGCTGGGCGCTGCTGGGAACGAAAACGGCGCCCGGACCAATGTTGATCGCATCATCGGCGGCGACGGTAGCGTTCTTGATTGGCGGTGCGTTGTATTTCCGGCGGATGGAAGCGCAATTCGCGGACGTGGTCTGAGATTGAAAACGAGCACATAAAACCATGACTCAAGTTCAACAGATGCCGGGAGCAGGCGTGGAAACGAAGCCGAAACGAAAAGTATGTGTGGTGCTGGTTGACCGCGCGAACTATGGTCGCCTGAAACCTGTGCTGCACGAAATCACGCAGCGTCCCGAACTGCAGCTACAACTCGTGGCGGCGGGAACCATGGTTCTCGAGCGCTTTGGCAATCCCGTGCAGGGCGTGAAGAACGATGGCTTCCATGTGGATGGGGAAATTTATATCGAGCTCGAGGGATCGACGCCGGCGACCATGGCGAAGTCCTTGGGTTTTGCGGTAGTCGAATTCTCGAGCGAATTTCAGAGATTGAAGCCGGATGTGGTGATGTTAATCGGCGACCGCTACGAAGCGCTGGCTGCAGCTCTGGCCGCGGCTTACATGAACATTTGCATTGTGCACATCCAGGGCGGGGAAGTATCGGGATCGATTGATGAGAGCGCCCGGCACGCCATCACCAAACTGTCGCACTATCATTTTCCGAGCACGCGTCGTTCGGCCGATTATCTGGTGCGCATGGGCGAGTCGCCGAGATCCATCCTTGGAGTTGGCTGCCCGAGCAGCGATATCGCCCGGGCGTTGGTTCCATCGATTACCTCAGAGTTGATCAATAACACCGGCAGCGGGGCGGCCATCGATCTCGAGAAGCCCTTTCTGCTGGTCGTGTTTCATCCAACAACGACAACGTACGGCGGAGAACGCAAGCAGGTGGAAGAGATCCTTGCGGCGCTGGCGCGCCTGCAAGTGCAGACCATCATGCTTTGGCCGAACATTGATGCCGGCGCGGACCATATCAGCAAGGCCATTCGTTTGTTCCGCGACCGCGAAGCGCCGAACTGGCTGCGCACGATCACGAACTTGTCTCCCGAGCAGTATCTGAACCTGCTTTCGCGGGTGTCCTGCGCCATCGGCAATTCCAGCAGCTTTGTGCGTGATGCCGGCTACTTCGGCACGCCAGTGGTGCTGGTGGGCGACCGGCAGGAAGGCCGCGAAACCGATCTGCATGTGACACACGTGGATCCGACAGCCCCACAAGTGTTGCGGGCGGTGCGGCGTCAATTGCGACGCGGAGCTTATGCGCCGAGTACATTGTACGGAGACGGACTGGTTGCCGGGCGCATCGCGGAGGGCCTGGTCAAGCTCGAACCTTACGTTCAGAAGCGGCTGCACTACATCTACGACGAGAAACTGGAAACCCCAGAAGATCATGCGCGTACTTGGAATCATAACGGCACGAGGCGGCTCGAAAGGAATCCCGCGGAAGAACGTCGCGTTGTTGCTCGGTAAGCCGCTGCTGGCTTATACCTCCGAAGCCGCGTTGGCGAGTAAGAAGCTGACGCGAACCGTGCTTTCAACGGACGACCCCGAAATTGCTACGATTGGAAGGCAATTGGGGCTCGATATTCCGTTCCCTCGCCCCGCCGAACTGGCAAAAGACGACACGCCGACGATTCCCGTCTTACAGGATGTGGTCCGGAGGCTTGAGGCTATGGGTGAATACTATGACGCGATCCTCACGCTCCAGCCGACGAACCCGTTGCGGTTGGTTTCGGACATTGACGGAGCGATCGATCTGCTGGAAAGCACTGGCGCGGATTCCGTCATTTCCTTCTCCGATGTAGGCGAACGTCATCCGGCGCGCATGAAATGGATCGACGCGGAAGGCCGCGTCAGCGATCCCGTTTTCGCCGAGGAATTCGAAGGAAAGCCACGCCAACAACTCAACAAGCTGTACCTTCGCGACGGATCGATCTATCTGACGCGACGCTCCGTGCTGATGGAGCAGAATTCGCTCAAAGGTTCCGACTGCCGCGCCTGGATCATCCCCGAAGAGCGCTCCCGAAATATCGACTCCCCACTGGATCTTCTGATCGTCGAGCAGATTCTTCGCATTCAGTCCGATACGAAAGATGCGAAGAGGCTGGCCTGAAGGGATCGGATGAACCTTCCCCTCATTTTCGTTGCCGAATCGAACCGTTTCTCCCCTCGCGCGCTCAGCCAATTGCGTTTCGCCGCCCGCGTGGAGTTAGCGGATGTACACGATCGCAACGACCTTCTAAAGGACATTAGCGCGACGGATGTTCTATGGGTCCGCCTGCGTAACCAGATCGATCGTGAAGTGATCGACGCCGCTCGCCGATTGCGCGCAATCGCCACGCCAACCACTGGACTCAACCACGTGGATGTGGGTTACGCGCAGAGCCGTGGTATTGAAGTGATTTCTCTGCGGGGTGAAACGGAATTTCTGCGAAACATCCACGCGACCGGGGAGCACACGCTCGCGCTCATCCTGGCGTTGGTGCGCCATGTGCCTTCTGCCGCTCGGCATGTGACCGAGGGTGGCTGGGATCGCGACGTTTTTCGTGGCCGCGAGCTACACGGTAAAACCGCGGGAATAGTGGGATACGGGCGCGTGGGGCGCATGGTCGCGGGCTACTTGCGGGCGTTTGGGATGCGAATCCTGGTCACTGATCCGATGATGAAAGATGCGCCGGCCTGCGAAGTGCAAATGGCCCCGCTGGAAGACCTCCTGCAGCAAGCCGATCTGGTGACTTTGCATGTTTCCCTGACCGAGCAAACGCGCGGATTCTTTGGCCAGCGCGAATTTGCCCTTATCAAAAATGGCGCGTGGTTTATCAACACTTCGCGCGGGGAGTTGATCGACGAAGCAGCGCTTCTTCACGTTCTTGAAACCGGACGAATTGCGGGCGCGGCACTCGATGTGTTACGCGACGAGCACTCGTCCGGAATGCAGGATCATGCTCTAGTTGCCTACGCTCGCACTCGCGAAAACCTGCTAATCACGCCTCATATCGCCGGTTGCACTCTAGAATCGATGGAGCTCACCGAGGAATTTCTGGCCGGAAGAGTCGTGCGCTTTCTTGAATCGTCTGCTGAACCCGCTGGCGCTGGAACAAGCCAGCGAAAGGATCGTGCCTGACATGTGCGGCATTTCTGGAATTGTCGGCCGGGGATGGAAGCCGGAACAGCTTGCGGCGATGATCGCCAGCCAGCACCACCGCGGCCCGGACATGGAAGGGCGCTACGTCGATCCGAGCGGTCTCGCCGCTCTGGCACTCAATCGTTTGAGCATTCTGGATCTTTCCGACGCCGGGCGGCAACCGATGACGGATGCCGAAAGCGGGCTGACCATCGCGTTGAATGGGGAGATTTATAATTTTCTGGAACTGCGTCAGGAGCTTCGCGATTATCCCTATCATAGCCAGACCGACACAGAGGTCGTACTGGCCGCGTACAAGAAGTGGGGCGAAGCAGGTCTCGACCGTTTTATCGGCATGTTCGCGTTTCTTATCTGGGACGAGCGAAGACAATGTCTGTTTGCCGCGCGCGACCGGTTCGGCGTGAAGCCGCTGCATTACTACTACCGTTCTGGCGAGCCCATGTTGTTCGCGAGCGAGATTGAGACACTCTTCGCCGGCGGCGCGCCGCGTCGTGCGAAGCCATCGACATGGGCCACTTACCTGGTGGACGGGCTACATGACCACTCCGAGGAAACCTTCTGGGAAGACATCTACTCACTTCCGCCGGGCCATTCGCTCACTTGGGAGGCTGGCAAGGTCCGGGTAAAGACCTGGTATGACCTGGCCGAGCACGTCGGGCCGGAGTTTGACTCGCGTTCGCTGGAATCGGTGCAGGAAGAATATCTAGCCATCATGAAGGACAGCGTGAAGCTGAGGTTTCGCTCCGACGTGCCGGTGGGAATCAACGTGAGTGGCGGGCTGGATTCCTCGGTTCTCGTTGGCCTGGTACAGGCAGTGCATGGTCCTGAAAGCAATATTGAGGCGTTTACCTACACAACCGGGAATCCTGATTATGACGAGCTGCCCTGGGTAAAAAAGATGCTCGAGGGCACGCAACACCCCTGCATTGTCTACCAGCTCAAGCCGGAGGAAGTGCCGGCTTTGGCCGACTCTGTTCAGCGACACCAGAGCGAGCCGTTCGGTGGAATGCCCACGCTTGCTTACGCACGGCTTTTTGATCAGGCGCGCGCCGATGGAGTCACCGTAGTGATGGACGGGCAGGGCATGGATGAGCAGTGGGCCGGATACGATTACTATGCCGCTTGCGCCAACGGTTCACCCGCATCGCCTATTCAGGGAACGAAGCAGCGAACAACGCGTCCCGAATGCCTTCTGCCGGATTTTCGTAACCTGGCAAAGCCCTTTACCGCGCCGCAGCCGTTTCCGGACGCCCTGCGAAACCGCCAGTATGCTGACACCCGCTACACGAAGATGCCCAAGGCGCTGCGATTCAACGACCGCATCTCGATGCGATCTTCCATTGAGCTGAGAGAGCCATTCCTGGACCATCGGCTGTTTGAACTGGCCTTCCGCCAGCCGCGGGAACGAAAAATCGAGAATGGAACCCGGAAAAAGCTGTTGCGAGAGGTGGCGCGGCATCTGGTGACTGCTTCCGTGGTGGAGGCACCCAAGCGTCCGGTACAGACGCCTCAGCGCGAATGGCTGCGAGGACAGCTGCGGGATTGGGCTGGCCAATGCATCGAGACTGCGCTGCAACGGTATGGAAATACATGGCTTGATGGCGCAAAGGTCCGCCAGCAGTGGCAAGAGTATTGCTTGGGTCAAAGTGACAATAGCTTTCACATCTGGCAGTGGATAAGTCTCGGTTTGGCTTGCCGGAACTGAGATAAGGGAAAAATGGGCGACGTAGTTATCCGTGTAGATTCATTATCAAAGAGATACGAAATCGGGGCGAAAGAGGCCTATGGGTCGTTGCGTGACAATTTATGGCACGCCGCAGGGGCTCCAGCCCGCCGATTGAGAAAAGCTTTTGCCCGAGGGGAAAAAGCGGGTAACTCGGGGAATGGCAATGCCCCCACGATCTGGGCCCTCCGGGACGTCAGCTTTGAAGTAAAGCAAGGCGAGGTACTGGGACTGATCGGACGGAACGGCGCGGGAAAGAGCACACTGCTCAAGATTTTGTCGCGAATTACCACTCCTACCGAGGGACGCGTCGGCATCAATGGACGCATTCGCTCGCTACTGGAAGTTGGCACGGGTTTTCATCCTGAGCTTACCGGCCGCGAAAATATTTATCTGAACGGCGCGATCCTCGGAATGAAGAAATCCGAGATCGACCGCCGGTTCGATGAAATCGTAGCCTTCGCGGAAGTGGAAAGGTTCATGGATACGCCGGTGAAGCGATACTCCTCCGGCATGTATCTACGGCTGGCATTTGCGGTCGCGGCGCATCTGGTGTCGGAGATTTTGCTTGTCGATGAAGTTCTCGCCGTGGGTGATGCTGCGTTTCAGAAAAAGTGTATCGGCCGGATGAATGAAGTGGCGCACGAGGGCCGCACGGTTCTGTTCGTGAGCCATAACATGGCTGCTGTCCGCACCCTGTGCAATCGCGGAATTTGTCTCGAACAAGGGCGCGTGGTCAGCACCGGCGATATCGAGCGCGTTCTTTTCCAGTACACGCAAACCCAGACCAGAGAAAACAGCAACACGCCCGGTACTCAGACGGCGCTGCACTCTACGCGGGTAAACGGCCAAAACCCCGGGAACATCGATTCAGGCTCTGGTTTTGAGGTGAGTTGCACGCTCGATCTCGCAGCTCCGCTGCCGAGTTTCCGCTTGTTTTGCATGATTCAGGATGCAAACGGGGATTCGGTAATCGTGATGCCCGCTAACAGCCGCAACTTAAAAGTTGCGGACCGGCCTGGTGTACACGAGATTCGTGTTCGTTTTCCCGGTCTGTGGATGCGTCCAGGCGTTTACAGCGTCTATTTCAAATTGCTTGGCGCTTCTGCCGATGCGGGCAGCGCGAGATTTTTCTCTGACAGCATCATGTTGGATGTTGCCGGCAATGATGATCCGGAAATGTTGCTCGGCACGATTACCCCTGAAGCCAATTGGGATGTAGTTGCGTCCGTTCCACGTTCGGAATTCGCCGAGTCTCGACTCGTGGTGGGGCCCTAGACGAACGCCATGACACACTTTCTCATCCATCCCTCCGATCTTGAACGGCGCCGCAAGCGCTGCGCCCCGGAAGTAGCTCGGTTGGTGAAGTTCCGCCGGGAAGTGGTCACTTCCTGCAACATTTGTGGATCGGACCGCCACGTGGTTCTAACCAGCCGCGACCGCTATGGGCTACCGTTTCGCAATGCGCTTTGTCTCGATTGCGGATTGTTCTATCTGGTAGACCGCTTTGAATTTTCGGCCTATTCCGATTTTTACTCGACGGGCGCCTATCGAACCATTAGCTGCGAATTCAACGGCGTGACCCACACCATGGGCAAGGTGCAATCGGATCAAGTGGGATACGCGAAGTCTCTGGTGCGCGTGCTTTCGGGGTTCGTGCCGCTGTCCCGCTCGGGAAAGCTTCTGGACGTTGGCGGAAGCGCGGGAATCGTCGCGCGTGAAGTGGCCAATCAATTCGGCATGCACGGAACCGTACTCGATCCGGCCTCGGACGAAATTGAGGCGGCGCGAGCCGCTGGCCTGGACGCTCACGTGGGTTCGGTCGAGGATTGGCAGACAGAAGACCATTTTGATTTGATCCTGCTTTGCCGCAGCATCGAGCACCTTTTCGATCTGAAGCTTTCCCTCCGTCGTATCCGCAGCCTCTTGACGCCACAAGGTCTTTTCTATTGCGACATCGCCGATTTCATGGAGATGTGCCGCATAATCGGCACGCCGGAAACCTTCACGAAAGCGGACCACTGCTATTGGCTGACGCAGTCGACCGCACTGCAGATTTTCCGAACCGTAGGATTCGAATTGGTGTCGATGAATATACTTTCAGGCAGCGGGTACGCTGGATTTCTGTTGCGACCTTGCGAGTCGGCCGGTCCCGAAGCTTCGACTGCGGCCTTGATTCACGGACAGATTGCCGAGATTCAGGAGATCGAGCGGCAATGGATCCGCTTCGGCGGAACTTATACGGACGGGTTCGATTGGCTGCGGCGAAAGGCATATCGAATCAAGAGACGGACCCTGGGACTCATCAATTCCGGGATCCGTAAAGCACACCCACAACGCGCTGCTGAAGCTTCGCTTGCAATTCAGAACGCTCCCAAAAACTCATAAACGACCATGACCAAACCACGTCTTCTGATTCCTATGAGCATTCAATTCTCGGTTCGCTACATTCTCCGGACCGGTTTAATGGAACGGATCCGCGAGGTTGCCGAGCCCGTCGTGCTGCTCGGCTGGAACGACGCAGAACTCACGAGGGAATTAGAGGAGTCCGGCATCGAAGTACATCCGCTGCAGGAAGTGAAGTTTAGTGCCGATTATGAGCGGATTCGAAGCTGGATCAATGTTTGGTATAAGCGCCGGCTGAATACTCCCAGCGAACCTATATGGGAGCGCCGCGCGGATGTTACGCGCACCTTCTCCGCGCGCGTAAGAAGGCGATTGCGTAACAGGGCCGTACGATTAATCACTGGACTCTCGGGCGGCGAGGAAGAACTGCGCCGAAAAGAAGAGCGGCTGCTGAGAACCGAAACGAACGCTCCGGCAATATGGAAACAGATCGAAAGCCTCAAACCGGATGCGGTGTTTAGCCTGACGCCTTCGCTGCTCAACGAAGAAGTGGCTCTGAGAGCGTGTGTCCAACAACGCGCGCCGATTTGCGCGTCGATTCTGTCCTTCGACAACATCACTACCCGGGGCTGGATGTCGGTGAAATGTGACAGATATCTGGTATGGAACCGTTTTAACCGAGCTGAGTTGCTGCGCGCCTATCCTGAGATTACCGGGCAGCAGATTCATATCGTGGGCGCCCCGCAATTCGATTTTTACTGGGATCCCTCCTATTTATGGACGGAGCAAGCGTGGCGCGAACAACTCGGCCTCCCCGCTGAAAGACCGGTGATTCTGTTTGGTGGCGGCTATTTCGCTTGCGCTCCTCACGAACCGATATTCTTGCAGCAGATTGATGAAGCGATTGAACGCAAAGAGATTCCACAAAACCCGATCATATTGTTCCGGAACCATCCGGTAGACCCAATTGAGCGCTGGCAGAGCGTATTGAGCCGCGCGAAGCATGTGGTTTATGACGATCCATGGCCCAAAGGGCGGATCACGGGACACGCGAACGTTCGCAATGGCGATATCCAGAAGCTGGCGTCCTGCCTGTATCACAGCAAAGTGCACGTGAACGTGGCGTCGACCATGGCCATCGATGGTTCCATCTTTGATCGACCGCAAGTGGGACCGGCGTACGACGACAGGCCCGGCAGAGCATACGACCGGACAGCACGGGATCTCTATTTTCAGGAGCATTATTTGCCGATCACGCAGTCCGGCGGTGTGGATATCGCATACAACCGCGAAGAGTTGATGCGCGCAATCCGATCCGCTCTGGAAGATCCAGGCCGTTTGGGCGCGGGAAGAAAGCAGATGGTGCGCGAGCTTTGCACCTTCGACGATGGATGTGCTACCGAACGCGTGGCCGACGCTCTGGAAGCTTTCGTTTCGAGTTCTGTGAGCCACGGCGAAGTTGCCACGCAACCGGCCTGATGCGCCGCTGGAGCTAGCGTTGATTTCTGAAGCAGAGCGTTCGAACTTTTTACGCCAGTGCTGGCGAACCCGCCACTGGCGGGACGGTGTCGAGACTCTTTTCCTGCCGTGGCGATTGTCTTTCTACGGCTACCGGAGATCAATGTTCCGGTCCGATCAGGGGCAAGTTCGGTTCGAACATCCAGTCGAAGTGGAACTTTTTGACCTCTCAAACGATGTGCCACGCATATTTTGCGATAGGAACGTAGCAGCGAGCGATTTGTGTGATGTCGATGTGCACACGTTGTTTGCCGACATCGATGACCAACTTGCGGGCAAGTATCGGCTTGCCGGCGGACGAGTGCAAAATCTTGCCGCAGATCCTGTGGAGACACTGACCGATGCCGAGGATCAGCATGCGTACCACCGGCTGTATTGGATAGCTCGCTACGCCACGGCAGCTTTCTTTGGCTATCAAGGAGCTGAGCGGGAATTAATAGCCGGCTTTGAGCGCTGGACGAATGGCGAGTGGGAGACTTCCCCGATCGCGCGCTGGCCCTATACGGTGGCGGAGCGGATCGCTTCGCTTACAACCTCGCTTTTTTGGATCGAGAGTAGCAAGGCTGTTTCCCTGGCAGCGTTGATCGTCGCCATGAAGCGCCAAATATGGCGTGATGCCGTGAGTCTATCGTCCTCCATCGAGTACAACCTGGGAGTTCATAATCATTTACTGAATGATGCGCGTGGATTGTTTCTCGCAGGCACGGTTTTGAACGAGTGCCAAGAATCCGCAGAATGGCGCGACCGGGCGTTCGCGATATGGGAAGAATATTTTCCGGCGTTGGTGCTCGAAGACGGCGCGTTCGCGGAGCAATCGAGTCATTACCATTTGCTCTTATCAAGAACGGCTCTGGAGTACGCGCTGGCCTGCAAACAAAACAAACGTCCGGTGGCTCAGGGCTTCGAGGCAAGGCTCGAAGCCATGTTTGAATTATCGAATGCGTTGGTCCGGGACGATGGCTCTCTTCCCCGCTTTGGCGACAATTCGCCCGATGCCACTGCCCGCGATCTGTCCGGTTTGTTGGCAGCCGCCTACTTTCATGGTTTCCTGAAGTCTGCTCCACGTCACCAGGCCATTACTCCGTTGACGATTTTTTACTGCGGCGCCCCTCCGCAAATTCGGGCGAAGAAAGGCCACGCTTCGAGGCATTTATTTCCCAAAGGCGGGTTCGTGCTGCTTCGATCGGTGTCTTTGGACGCCGAACTTGTCGCTCATGGCGACGAGAGAGGTAACGCGGGTACGCACGGCGATACGGGAAGTGGAAGTTACGAACTCTGGTGGAAAGGGAATGTCCTCGTACGCGAGCCTGGTTCCTTTTTTAACCCCGCAGACGCTCGTTCAGCGTTTTATCACTCCGCCCAAGGACAGAACGTAACGACCATTGATGCTCTGGCGCCCGCTTTGACCAAGGAAGATGCGCGTTTCCTGGCCCGTTGGTATTGGCCGCAGGGCGGCACATGGAAGCAATCATCTTACTCAGACGCTACGTATGAATGCGGGGCTTTCAGCCGTCTGGATGACAGCCTGTCACTGACCCGGCGATGGCGGTTCGAGGCCTCAGACAAATTGATCTTCGAGGAGGCCATCGAAGGCAACAAAGCGATTACTTTTGAATCGCGGGTTTGTCTGGGAGATGCGATTTGGAAAGTGTCGGAGGATAGCTACAACAAGGGTATCTGGCGTTTCGCATGGAATTCAGAAGATGGTTCATGCGCGTGGATGACCGTATCTGTGCCGAAAGCCGTAAACGTGCGGTTACAGCCTTGTAAGTTTCTTCCCGAATATGGAGTTGAGAAAGATGGCGTTTCGCTCGTTTTGAGTGGGTTTCTACCGCTTCCATTTTCGTGGTCGATCGAGTGGCGCTTCGTTCCAGCAGGCGCCGTTTGCCTGGATTTTAAAGAAAACTGATATGTGCGGAATCGCTGGCATATTCGATCTAAAACAAGCTCCTCGTATCGAGGAGCTCAAACCGATGGTGGACATTCAGTCGCACCGGGGACCTGATGCCGACGGCTTTTTTGTCGACGGCCCGCTGGCGATGGGCATGCGCCGCCTTTCGATCATCGACGTCGCTGGCGGTGACCAGCCCATTTTCAGCGAAGACCGGTCTGTCAGCGTGGTGATGAACGGTGAGCTATTCAATTATGTAGAACTGCGGCAGATTCTCGTCCAAAAGGGCCATCGCTTCGCGACAAAATCGGACACGGAAATCCTGGTTCACATGTTCGAGGAGCATGGCGCGGCATTATTGCCAAAGCTGAACGGCATGTTCGCGTTTGCTCTATGGGATAAGAAGTCCCGATCGCTGCTGCTGGCTCGGGACCGTATGGGCGTTAAGCCGCTTTACTATGCCCGAATCGGAACGCGATGGCTTTTCGCTAGTGAGCTCAAATCGCTACTGACTCAAAAGCATCTGAATACGGAATTCGATCTCGACGCGCTGGCCGACTTTTTGCGATTGGGCTACATTCCGCGTGAAGCCACGCCGTATCTCGGCGTTAAAAAACTCCTTCCGGGACACTACCTCGTGATTCGCGAAAACTACGCGGAGGAGCGAGCCTGGTGGGATTTGGCGTCGATTCCCGCGGGAACGTTGAATGGCGATCCATCGACGACTGCCCGCTTGGTGGAAGAATTTGATGATGCTGTGAAGATCCGTATGCGCAGCGATGTGCCGGTGGCCTCTTTCCTGAGCGGCGGTTTGGACTCGAGCCTTATTACGATTACGGCCCAGCAGCAGTCCCCCGTCACCATGCGCACGTTCGCGATGGCGTTCGAGCATAGCGAATTCAATGAACTTCCTTATGCATGCGCGGCTGCAAAGCGCGCCGGCACACAGCATGAGGAGCTCTTGGCATCTGTCCAGGATGCCATCGAAAAATTACCAATGCTGTTGTGGCACATGGATGAGCCCATGGGCGACTCGTCCATCATCCCTAACTATTTGATAAGCCGGATGGCGGCGCAGCATGTGAAAGTATGCCTTTCAGGCTTGGGTGGGGATGAGCTTTTTGGAGGATATTCGCGTTACGTCGCCCCGGAGCCGGGAAGGATTCGCAAGCTATTTCACTATGCGCCTGCCGTCGCCGGAACAATCGCACCGATTGTCGATCGATACAGCTATCCCTGGGCCGAAGAGCTGCGAATCGCGAGCGACCCAGCCCTAGAGTGGCGCACATATCTACACAAGCTGCAAATATTCGATCGCCGCACACTGGAAGACATTGGCTTTCCGGCAGCGGGACGCGCCGAAGAAACCATCGCAACGCTATGGGGAAAATATCCCGGAACGGATTCCGTGACCCGGCGACAGTTCATCGATCAGAACACATATTTACCGGACCAGATACTCGCGGTAACCGACCGGATGTCGATGGCGGCGTCACTCGAAGTGCGAGTGCCCTTCATGGATTACCGGCTCGTCCGGCTCACTCAGCAGGTTCCGGGCAAGCTCAAGCAAAACTCCGGCGATTTCAAAATTTTGCTCAAGAAGGCACTGGGACAGCGTTGCCCGGCGGAAATTCTTTCTCGTCCAAAGTGGGGATTCGACACACCCTTGCGCAAGTGGGTGAGACAACCCGGGCTTTATCAGCTTATCCGAAGTTTGCCTGAGGGCGCCGCGGTACGTGAAGGATTGTTCCGGGCGGAAGGCATTCGTCCCTTCGTCGAAGATCCCGACATGGTAAGCCGCAACGCCCGGCGTGTTTGGAATTTGTTCGTGCTCGACGTGTGGTTGCAGGTTCACGCTCGCAACTCGCCCCCCCGGGAAACGCTTTCCGATTTGCTGGCTGAGGCAACAGCGGCATGAGCACTCCGCACGTCACCATATTGACCGCCGTCCGGAACGGCTCGCGCCATATTGCGTCGACCATCGAGTGCGCCTTGCGCCAGACATATGGCGACTGGGAATATCTGATCGTTGACGATGAATCAACGGATACCACAGCCGCCATCGTCGAGGAATTTGAGCGACGCGATAATCGTATACGCCTGATCAGGCGTGAGTCGTCAGGCGGCCCGTATATCGCCGCGAATGAAGGTATCCGGCAAGCTCGAGGCAAGTACATCGTTCGAACGGATGCCGACGATCATTTCCCGCCCGAGCGCATTGCACGGCAAGTCGGATTTCTTGAGAGCCATCCGGAACACCGAGCTTGCGTGTCTTACTGGCAAGCGTTTACCGATGCAGGCATAAGACCTCACATAGTGGTTGCGCCGCGCAACTCGCGGGTTTTTCGCTGGGAATTGTTGCTGCGAGCGCCATCGCTTCATAGCGCCGTTTGCTACGAGAAATCGACGATAGAGGAACTCGGCGGATATCCGGAACTGCCGCTTTCGCAGGATTACTGGCTGTGGTGCCAACTGACGCGGCATAACTGGCTGGGGACGATTCCCGAAGTACTTTGCTACGTGCGTTATCACGAGGGCCGGCAGACCCATACAAATTCGGGCTTGCAGATAAAGCTCGGCTTGGAAGTTCTTGGCGACCATATGCTGGCGCTTACCGGAGAACGGTGGTCGTTGTCTGATCTCACGGCACTGCGCGCAGTCGGACTTGGCCAGTCCGTACCGGTCGATCGCGGATTGGAGTTGTTGGACCGCTGGGATCGCCTTTGGAAGGCTGCCATCGACCTGACGGCCGAAGACCGGGAAGATCTCTCACGCTCGTCGGCGTTTCGTCGCTGGAAGCATTTGCGCGCAAACGCGCGGTCCGAGCCTGTGGCGGTGACGGTCGGATTGCTGAAATTGTTCACCGCTCGCGCACATTCCCTGTTGCCGGCTTTATTGGAGGCACGGTGAAGATTTGTTTCATCTGCAACGAATATCCACCGGGCCCGCACGGCGGCATCGGCACGATGACGCAGCTTCTGGCCAAGCGCCTTGTTTCCAAAGGCCACGAGGTTCGCTCCGTTGGCATTTATCCCGCGAATTACCCCGCGCCGCCGACCGAGAATGATCATGGAGTGGAAGTCGTAAGGATTCCGGAGCGACAGACAGCATTCGGTTGGATTACGTCGCGTTATGCGGTCTATCGCCAGGTTCAGAGATGGGTTCGAGCGGGCCAGGCGGACGTCGTGGAGGTTCCAGATTACCAAGGGATGGCGGCGTTTTGGCCAAAGCTTTCGGTTCCGGTGATCGCCCGCCTGCACGGTTCATTGGCATATTTTGCCTCGGAGCTTCGCCAGCCAATCGACAAGAGCTCCTACTGGCTGGAGCGCGGCTCACTCCGGCGGGCGGACTTTGTTTCCTCTGTTTGCCAATACACCGCGAGGGTTACCGAACGGGTTTTCAACATACGTTTGGAGAAAGCCGAGATTCTTTACAATCCAGTGGAAACCAGGATCGAGACCGAAGCTTCTCGAAACGAGAGGCGCGTGATTTTCAGCGGCACGCTTACGGAGAAGAAAGGGATTATCTCACTGGTGAAGGCGTGGCCGCAGGTGCTGAAGTCCGCGCCAGATTCACAGTTGCATATCTTCGGTAAGGACGGCCGTGCGGCTGGTGGCGGATCGATGCAACAATTCCTTCGATCGCTTCTCAACGGGCACGGCACCAGCGTCCATTTTCATGGTCACGTGTCCCGCAACGAACTGTTTCAAGCGTATGGAGGGGCTGCCGCGGCGGTTTTCCCGTCGTACGCCGAGGCATTTGCGATTGCTCCGCTCGAAGCCATGGCCGTCGGTTGCCCCACGATTTTCAGTGAACGCGGTAGCGGACCAGAGTTGTTGCAGCACGGCCGGCAAGGCCTACTCGTCGATCCCGACAATCCGGCGCAAATAGCGGATTCGATTCTGCGCGTACTGAGGGATCAATCCTTTGCTCGCGAGATCGGCGACGCGGGGCGTGCGCATGTTCGAAGTTCCTTTAACATCGATCACATGGCCGACAAAAACGTGGGGTTTTACCAGCGTTGTTTGAACGAATTTAAGGAACCGAGCTTTTCGTCAGTTCGGTCAAAAGACTGATATGCCGGCGCCTGGCACAATGCTTGCGGGAATGATTGACCAACACGAGCCGACGGTTTCCGCGCAGGGGGAACGTTTCGATGAGCGCCTCGTCATCATTTCGCATGTGGTGCATTTCAGGAAGCAAAGGGATGTATTTGCTTACGCACCCTACGCTCGGGAAATTGAAATCTGGGCGGATATTTTTCAGGAAGTCATTATCGCGGCCCCGCTCCGAGAAGGACCCGTACCAGGCGACTGCACTCTGGTACGACGCAGCAATATCAGAGTTATCCCTCAGCGCGAATTGGGTGGTGAGACGTTCAAGGACAAAGTAAGGCTGCTTGCCGGGATCCCTTCAATGTCCTGGGATTTGATGAAAGCGATACGGCAAGGAAATGCGGTTCACGTACGATGCCCCGGAAATCTTGGATTGCTAGGAGTGATGATCGCGCCTCTCTTTTCGAAACGTTTAGTGGCGAAGTACGCGGGACAGTGGAAAGCGGGGACGAATGACCCGTGGAGCATTCGATTCCAGCGCCAGTTACTGCGATCCCGATGGTGGGGAAGCCCGGTCACTGTATATGGCCGCTGGCCGAACGAGCCCGACCACATCGTGCCGTTTTTCAACTCGGTGCTCACGTCGGAACATATCGAGAGAGCACAGGCCTCGATGAAGAAGCGCGAAGAGAAAGACCTGAAGCATGTCCTCTTCGTCGGCCGGCTCAGCCGCGCAAAGAATGTGGACGTGCTGATTCGAGCTTTGGGGCGGCTGAGGGCGGAAGGTTTGGTTTTCAGTGCGACCATAGCCGGAGAAGGACCCGAGTCAGCCTTTTTGCACGATCTGGCAAAGAGCGAAGGCGTCGCCGACCGCATTCACTTCGCGGGCGGTGTGGACTTCGAGCGAATTGTCAGCTTGTTGGAACGCTCTGGCGTTCTGGTGCTGGCTTCCGAGACGGAAGGGTGGCCAAAGGCGATCGTGGAAGGCATGGCGTTCGGACTGGTGGCCATCGGTTCGGATGTTGGACTAGTTACCGAGATTCTTGGGAGCGGACGGGGGTTCACAGTAAAACCTGGCGATGTGGATGCACTGACGCTTGTGCTGCGAAATGTGCTTAAAGAACCCGGCCAATATTCCGACATGCGCGAAAAAGCGGCAGCATGGGCTCGCCAATATTCCATTGAGGCGTTGCGCGATTCAATCCGCACGCTGCTGGAGCAGCGTTGGCGACGCAAAGCAGTGAGCAAATTGAGAACCGCATAGGGCGGCGATGACCCGTAATTCACCATCCGCGAGTTCCGCCGATCGAAAACCTCTTAGTTTGTCTATCGTCGTTGCATGCCGCAACGAGTCAAAGCATATCCGAACGTTCGTCCAATCACTGTTGACGCAAGACCTGGATCGTCTTACCTGGGAGATTATCATCGCGGACGGCGCCAGCGATGACGACACGCGGAAGGTATTGCTCGATGTGAAAGAAAAGAACCCTGAACTGCCATTGAGGGTCATCGATAATCCTGAACGAATCGTGTCGACGGGACTCAATGCGGCCATTCGCGTGTCGAGAGGTGAAATCATCCTTCGGATGGATGCTCATACGGAATATGCTAGCGACTACGTTAAGCGGTGCGTCGAGGCGCTTGAGACCGTCGATGCGGATAACGTCGGCGGCCCTGCGCGAACGAAGGCTGACGGCTTGGTGCCCCGGGCCATTGAGGCTGCCTACCATAGCCCCTTTTCAACCGGAGGAGCGCGCTTCCATGACGACAATTACACCGGGTATGTCGACACGGTTACTTACGGCTGTTGGCGGAAAAACACACTGATCGAGCTAGGCCTTTTCGATGAGAAACTAGTTCGCAATCAGGACGACGAACTCAATCTTCGTTTGACTCGCCGCGGCGGCAAGATTTGGCAATCCGCGGAGATCGTTTCCTGGTACCGGCCGCGAACAAGCTTGAGCACGCTGTTCCGCCAATATTTTCAGTACGGCTTCTGGAAAGTTGCGGTCATTCGCAAGCACAAGATTCCGGGATCGTGGCGTCATTTAGTGCCCGGTCTTTTTGCGGGCGCCAACGTCGTTCTGCTTCTCGTAGTGTTGCTAGCGGCCATCATCGGATCTCATTCGCTACTGCATGGCGGAACACTCGCCGTGTCATTGTTGCTTGGCTCATACTTTCTTGCTTCCGTTTTAGCTTCGCTTATCACGGCAAGCCGGTCTGGCTGGGACTTACTGATCTGGTTGCCTGCAACATTCGCAGTCTTCCACATCTCCTACGGATTGGGCTTTCTTGCGGGAAGCATCTATTGGACATTTACTCGCCCCGGAAGTTCCGAACTGGGCACAATGTTCGCTGGAGTCACCCGATGAAACTGTCCCGGGATCTTCCCGTCGTCGAAGTGGATATGGACGCGAATGAGATCCTCAGGATCCGCGCCGAATACGACCGCCGCAGCCGGGTTATCCCCAAGGATTTTTACAGTTGGGGCCGCATGTCGAATTATTTCCTCGACACGCAATTGGTCCGAAACTGTATTCTTGAGCTAAGGCGAAGGAATATGTTTCCGCTGGAAGGCAGGAGCGTTGCCGATATCGGCTGTGGCTCCGGACGGTGGCTGCTCGAGTTCGCTCAATGGGAAGCCAGTGAAATTCACGGGATTGAGCTGGATGAATCCAGACTCGAACGCGCAAAACGACGCCTGCCGTCAGCAGATTTGCGTACCGGCGACGCGCGCTATTTGCCCTGGGAAGGCAACGCGTTCGATCTCGTTTCGCACTTCACTCTTTTCAGTTCGATTCTGAATACGACGGTAAAGCAGCAGATCGCCGCCGAGATGGTTCGAATAGCGAAACCCGGCGGTGTCATCCTCTGGTTTGATTTCCGCTTCAACAATCCGCGGAATCCGAATGTGCGAGGCATCGGCGCGAACGAGATCCGAGCGTTGTTTCCGAACTGCAAGGTGCGGTTGCGCAGCACGACATTAGCCCCACCCATTGCGCGGATGGTTGCTCCGCTCTCATGGATTGCCGCTACCGCTCTGGAGACGATCCCTTTCCTAAGGACGCACTACCTTGGAATCATTGAGAAACCAACCACTTCTTCGTAGTACGGCCCCGGATCTGGGGCTCAATGGCGCGGCCGCGCCTACCTATGTGGGTTCATCCGCGACGACGCACGGCGGTGACGATATGCGCACGTCTGTCGATGGGACCACGGAGCGAGTCGCACTTTCGGCATTGGAAATCGTAACTCTGCTCTTGGTTTCGCTGATTGGGTTTGCGGGCATCCTGTATGCGACTACGGCCGGCGCCGGAACTGGGCCGGATTCGGCGAGCTACGTGATGGCTGCGCGCAATCTGCTGGCAGGGCATGGGCTCTCCGTCGCCTCGCCACAGACTGGCGACCCAGTCCCGATGACACACTTCCCACCTTTGTTTTCGTGGATGCTCGCAGGAATAGGGTTTTTTATCCACGATCCTCTGGCCGCAGCCAGGTGGCTCAACGCAGTCTTATTTGCCGCCAATATTTTTATGCTTGGTTATGCGTTCAGGCGCATGGGTGCTTCCCGGCTTTTGGCTCTATCGTGCGCTTTGGGAATGCTCACTTCGTTACCTATGATCTTTGTTCACACCTGGGTTCTAAGCGAGGCGCTGTTTTTCTTTTTGGCGTTTCTTGGACTCATGCTTCTGAGCGAATTCATCACTTACCCCAATATGACTTTCCTGATTGCGGCTTCAGCGGCCTTAGCTTTGGCCTGGACCGATCGTTATGTAGGGGTGACGCTCGCACTGGCCGCCGGTATCAGCTTGTTGTTTTTTACCCAGGCTCGCTGGCTAAACAGGATCGGGTATGCCGCGGTGATGGGAGCGATCGTAGCATTGCCGATCGCGGTTGTTGTTCTGCGGAATCACGCGGTGGGCGGTTCGATGACCGACCGTCAGATGGTGATTCATCCCGTGGTGACGACGCAATACCTTTGGCTTTCGCTGCAAAAAATAGCCATGTGGGTGATTCCCTCCGTTGTTCCACGTTACTTGCAACGCGGTTTGGCTTTGCTTTTGATCGCTTTTGCGGTTTTGCCGCTCAATATGATACTTGGGGCCAAAAACCAAAATCGACGCATCGTAAATCTGCACAAAGTAGTGCTGACCTTCGCCCTCTGTTACCTAGCGGTGTTGGTCGCCACCCTAATTTTCTTTGACGCCGATATACGGATCGACGATCGTGATCTTTCTCCGTTCTATCTTTGTGGGTTGATTCTTGTTGAATGCCAACTCGCGCTGCTGGTCAACTCAGGGCGCCGAACGCTTCGATTGTTCGCCGCAGGGACACTGGTTCTCGCGCTGCTCATAGCCGCCCCTCGCGCTGTGAAGCTCATATCGGCAAGTCATGCCGCCGGGCTGGGTTTTTCGCGTGAACATTGGAAGGCGGCGGAACTCACGAAAGCAATCCAAGGCTTTGATCCTGCCGATACGATCGTGTCCGATTCGACCGCGGGTGTATTTTTCTTGTCTGGTAAGACGGCCCTGGCGTTGCCATACAAAGTAGACGCCCACACAACCACGGCCAATACACATTATTCAGAGGAAATGGCGGAGTTTGGCTCACGGGTAAGCCGCGGCAAGTCGGATTTTGTTTTTTTCAAGAATTACGGCGACGTTCAGGCGGAGGCCGATCTAATTCAGTCATTCCGATTGAGCCTCGTCGAAAGCACCCCTGACGGGAACATTTATCGAACGCCTTAGTTGCGTAACTTTAGTGGCCACGGGTTTAGCTCGGATCTGGGACATCGGTACTACGCGTTTGAAGCGGTTGGACCATTTTACCCAAGGCTGGAATCGCTTAGCCTGAGCGAACGGTATAGCAGTTTCAATTTGAGACGCTGACTTGAAATCTCCGGCAAAGATCGCCACGTTTCTTTATCACGATATCGCCGACGACCCAACTACGTCCGGGTTCCAACGGCGATCCGCCATGGCGTACAAGCAGAGCCAGTCGGTGTTTGCCCAGCACCTCGAACGGATCGCTTACGGCGGATGCATTCCTGGCTCCGTCGAGCATGTTGATTTTGGGAAGCTTGATGAGCATGTGCTGATTACGTTTGACGATGGCGGTAGGGGCGCTCTTTCCGCCGCAGAAGAACTGAATCGGCGCGGTTGGAAGGGCCATTTTTTCCTCACCACCAGCTTGTTGGGAACGCCGACGTTTTTGAATCGCAGCGAGGCGCGCTATCTGCAAAGCTGCGGACACATTATCGGGAGCCACTCTCATACCCACCCGGACATATTCAAAGCGCTATCATTCGAGCAGATGTTGAACGAATGGCGAATAAGTAAGGCCATACTTGAAGATCTACTGGGCGCTCCCTGCACTACAGCGTCGGTGCCGGGCGGAGATATATCACGCATGACGTTTCGCTCCGCCAACGAGGCCGGGCTGCGATTTTTATTCACTTCGGACCCATACTTGAACCCTTTTTGCGAAGGAAATTGCTGGATTCTGGGACGGATTTGCCCAAGTGTGGACGCTCCTTTGGAACAAATCCAGAACCTGGCCAAATTTCGGGGCTGGAGCAAAGAGGCAGCGCGAGTGCGACTGAAGACATCAGTGAAAACGGCTTTATTCCCTTTGTACCGGCTTTATGTGCGATATGCCCTCCACTCATAAAAAACACCGAGTCGCGATATTGTGCGGGCCGCGGCTGTATCACCTGAACACCTGCGCAACGCTCATCGAAGCTGGCCTAAACGTGGTTGGTATCTGCCTTGCGGACCAGCGAAAAATGGGCTTGCCGCTGAAGTATTTATGGAAGAGCGCCAAGCGCAAGGGAATTGGCGCCACCACGTCCCGGGTTCTTGCCAGAATTGCCTACGAGATCTTGAACCGGCGGCAGGACCGTATCGCATTCGAGCGGATTTTCGCACGCGAGAAAATTGAGGCGGCTCTTCGCCCGTTCGATGACCGAATCCAGCGAACGACGGACTATTCATCCCCGGAAACTTTACAATGGCTGAAAGAACTAAATCCGGACGTGCTTGTGGTGCATACGCCCTATTGGGTTGGCAAGAAGGTCCGAGAGCTGCCAACGAAGGGCATCGTGTTGGGCGGGCATCCGGGTTTAACCCCCGCGTATCGAGGATCCCACTCTGCCTTCTGGGCATTGTACTTTCAGAAACCCGAAGATGTTGGCTGCACCGTCTTTCTAGTGGATTCGGGCGTCGACACAGGCGATGTGGTAGCCCAGGACAGGATCCCCGTGGAAAAGGGCGATAGCTTTGTAACATTGTCCTGGAAAGGAATGGTCCGAATTTCGCAGCTTCAGGCTGAAGCTCTGAAGCGTCTCGACGAAGGGATTGCGCTGCCTCGAAGACCAGTTTCGGCGCTCCCGGAGTCAGAGTTCGATAATCCTCTCCTTAGCGAATTTCTGCGATACCGGCTTCGCCAGCAACTCGTCCGCTGACCAAAGCAGTGATGCTAATCTTCACGAACTGCGTGCTTTAGTGCATTACCCGTTATCCTCCTGATCCCCCTCACCGACGATTCCCCCCTCAGTCCAAATATCTTCCGCATTTGTGAACTTGCCTAGAACTCCTGTCTCGCACAATACTGAAAACAATTGGGTTAAGTAGGCAAAGGATGTGCATAAGTCTCAAGCGTAATCCTGACGCCCGCCAAGACTCTCCATTGGGCCTTCTCTGAAGGGGAATGGGACTCTAGGGGCGGAGCTACACCCCTCAGCCCGTGAGTTGGCTCTCCCTAACGAGCGGAAACGCTTCATCATCAATATGATCAGTGATTTAGCGAAGCCAGCATCCATTTCCGTCATTGTTTGCACCTACGGGCGATCCGAGGCTCTACGAGAGCTGCTGATCGCGCTGACTGCTCAGGTTTATGGGCATTTTGAAGTTCTGATCATTGACGGGAACGAGGGTGTCTCTCCAGCTCGCAGAGCGGTCGCAGAGTTTCTGTCCGGCTCAAAGCCCGCGTTCCCTCTCAAGATTATTCGATCCGAGAAGGGACTCACACGCCAGCGCAACGTTGGATTACGGGCAGCTACCGGCGATTTGCTTTGTTTCTTGGACGATGACGTCACCTTTGACGCGAAGTTTCTCTCGGATGCAGCTCAGCTCTTTGCTGACCCAAATGCGGCAACGGTCGGTGGCATAACTCCTTACGACGTGCTGGGGTATCCGCTTCCGATGGCCTTACGGTGGAGCCTCCGGGCAGCTCTCGGTGTTATGCCAAGTTCGAACCCAGGGGATGTCGATCACGTGGGTAGGGCCGTGCCTATTGCCTTTTTGAAGCCATTTACGGGTTGCCACCAAGTCGGATGGCTGCCGGGATTCTGCATGATCTACCGCCGCACTGCGGTAAGTGGACTGGAATTTGACGAACTGCTGCCTACCTATGCTGGCGAAGACCGGGATTTCTCAATGCGTGTCGGACAACGTTGGCGATTGCTCATCTGCGGAGATCTGAAGATCCAGCATCATTACACTCCTCAAGGCCGAGACTCCGGATTGAGGCGGCTCAGAGAGAGCAGCTTCGGTGCAGGTCGCCGTTTTGCAAAATATTCCTCGGGTGCTGCCGACTGTATTACTATGCTCAAGGTTCTGACCGGAGACTTCATCGTCGACGTAATCGCTTTTCTCAGGCGGCCGGGGCACGAAAGCTTCTTAACCATCGGCGTGCGAATGAGTGCTTTTTTCAAAGGGTTTCGATCGGCGAACAATCCGATTGCTCAGCAAAAGGGATCGCCGGCCGTCTCAGCCGAACGTGAAGAAATCTTGTCCCGCTAAAAAATGAACGCCGTCGCCCATCCATCCACTGATTTCTTATTCGCGGCACGCGCCCGGGAGCGCGGCATTCAGTGGTCCGTCATTGCGCAGGTTTGTGTGGCGATCATACCCACGGTTGTGACCATCGATTTCAGTATGCCGCGGCTCGGTGGCGAATACCTGGCCTTTATCCTTCTGATTTTAATCGGTTACCATGCGATCCATCGAAACCGCTACAAGGCGTTGAGTATTCTTTTTGGTTGCGCGCCGGTGCTGATCGTCATGCGCGGAGAGTTTTTTTATAACGGCATCATATTTTTTCTACTTATGTGCCTGGGAGCATGCATTCGCGAATCGTGGCCGGAAGTGCGGTTTGTTATGAAAGATCCCATTTGGAAATGGATTGGCGCCCTTTCGCTCTTATATTGGTTTCTGACTTTTGCGCGAACGTCATACTGGGCCAATAACATTCGCATCATTGAATTCGCTCTGGCCTGTGCCGCATTTTGCTTGCTAGCCAATTCGAGGTCGTATCTCGCCACAGCATTCGTAGGAATGGCAATTTCCGTGTCGGCGTATGCCATCGCGATGCTGCCCTACGGTGTGCGGCTCGGAGAAGGCGATCTGGATAACGGCGATACGATAGGCAATCCCATCCTGGTAGGAATCCCTTCGGCACTCGTGATCTTACTGACACTCTCCGATCGCGGCCGCTACCTGTTGATGGAGAGTAACTGGCGGGGACGGATTGTGCTTTCACTGGTCGCGGCACAATGGCTGATTCTTTCGACATCCCGCGCGAGTTGGGTCATTACCGCGGGCGGATTGATCCTGATTTTTATCTTCAACAGTCAAAGCCGAAAATCCATCCTGATTCTGCTCATTCTCGCCGGGGCAATCAGCGTGGCGGTTCTTTCAACACAACGAGGTGACAGTTCGCAAAGGTATTTCGACAAGACGGTCGACTCGAACCGCACGCTGGCCAATCGCACAAACGGTCGCAGCGATATGTGGGCCGCCCTTCCCAAGATTTTTGCGGTTTCGCCCGTCTGGGGATGGGGAGGGGGATCGGGCGCTGACGTCGATAAGATGTACACAGGCAGGCATCTTTTGTTTCATTCGCTGTACTTGCAGATTTTGGTTGAGACCGGCCTGCTCGGATTTATTCCATTGGCTATAATTATCGTCGCAGCCGTGCATCGAGCTGTCACTCACCTACGCCGGCAGAAGGAACTCACGCCCTTAATTGGTATTGTTGCATTTATTCTGTTGGGTGGCACCGTATCCGCCTTTGATATTACGTCCGGTATCCTCTTCGGTATGGCTCTCATGGCCCGGGAGTACCATCCACGCATGAGGGCCCAACAAATGTGGCTTCGCTCCGCCGACGAGGTTGCGGTCGCTTAAAGTTGAGCAGTTCACCGCAGTAATTTCGCTCAGAGAGTGTGATTTTATTCCGAGAAACGCGAATTTCGTCGCGTAACTCGATTCTTTTCAGCATCGATTTTCGCGCACAATCAAAAAAGTCACAGGCTCTCAGAACGACAACCAGAACAAAATGAACCAAACCTTACTACGAATCTATCATTCCCTGCCTGCCGGCGCCCGTTCGATGGTTGCGACTGGTCGCGGCGCGTATTTGCGCTATTGGCGCTACAACCGCGCGACGGAGCGCCTAATCGATGCCGCGCTGGAGCGGGAAGCATGGACAGCGAAGCAGTGGCGAGAGTGGCGGGAAAATCGCCTGGAATATGTGCTGCACCGCGCCGCTACCAAAGTTCCGTACTATCGATCGCGATGGGAAGCACGAAGGCGCAAAGGTGACCGTCGATCATGGTCACTTTTGGAAAATTGGGAAATACTCGAGAAAGAACCGCTTCGAAATCATCCCGAGGCCTTCGTAGCAGAAGATTGTCGAACATGGCGCATGTTTGCCGAACATACCAGCGGAACGACCGCCAAACCCATCGTGCTGTGGCGGACTCGGGAGGTTCAACAAGCCTGGTATGCACTTTTGGAAGCCCGCACACGATATTGGTACGGAATTTCGCGCCGCGATCGGTGGGGAATATTCGGGGGACAGTTAATCGTACCGGTGGCGAAGCGCAGGCCCCCTTTCTGGACCTGGAACGCCGCGCTGAATCAGCTTTACATGTCCTCGTTTCATTTGGCGCCCGATTTGATCGGCCACTACCTCGACGCGCTGAAGGAATATCGCGTGCGATCTTTGTTGGGATATAGCTCAGCTCTTTATTCGGTGGCACAGGCGATCGTACGATCCGGACGTCGCGATATCAAAATGTCGGTTGTGGTAACGAATGCAGAGCCGCTCTCGGAACTTCAAAGAAAAGTGATCGCCAAGGCATTCCAATGTCCTGTGCGAGAGACGTATGGATCAGCAGAAATCGTTGGCGCGGGTAGCGAATGCGAACACGGAAGAATGCACCAATGGCCGGAGGTCGGGTTCCTCGAGGTGGCCAATGCGGACAATGCTTTGGGTGAATTGATCTGCACCGGATTATTGAATGCAGATATGCCTTTGATTCGCTACCGGATCGGTGACCGAGCCACCCTAGCATCCAACGCGGAGGCCGTATGCGAGTGCGGCCGGTCGCTACCGCAAATCGAATCCCTTGAGGGGCGAATGGATGACGTGCTGGTTACTCGGGATGGACGCCAGGTTGGAAGGCTCGACCCCGCCTTCAAAGGGTCCATGCCACTGCACGAGGCGCAAATCATCCAGGAGTCCTTGGATCAAGTGCGCGTTCTCTATGTACCGGCGCCGGGATTTACCGGAACCGACAAGACGCTCATTGCACGCATGATCAAAGAATATATGGGAGATGTTGACGTTGTCATGGAAGAGGTAGCGCAGGTTCCGCGTGAGCGGAACGGCAAGTTTAGAGCGGTTGTCAGTAAAGTTTCCCTGAAACAGCGCAGGCCGCAGGAAGCAGGGTTGGCCATCAAGTCCCTGCAATAAATTCCAATCACAGCGCGCATATGCCACAATCCAGAAAAATTCGAATCCTACTGACCGTTCCGCATTTGAATCGGACCGCAAGCCCTTATAGAGAAATGATAGCGGTCGCGAAACATCTTTCTCGAAATGACTTCGAGTTGACTATCTGCACCCTGCGGGATGCGGGTCACCAGGAAACAGGTCCTTATCTCGAGCGACTGGGGATACCGTGGTTTGTTTCGGTTTTTCGTCCGCGCAAACTCACACGCAAGGAACTCTGGCTGAGTTGCAAGGCGCAAAAACAGATCGTGGATCGCGGCGCTTTTGACATCCAACATTCGCTGGATTTCACGTCTTCGCCGGCGGAAGCCCTGGGCGCCCGCATTCTGGGCCGATGCTATATCTACAACCAGCGGAACATGAACGAAAATGGGCATCCATTCGCCCTGCGCATGAAATTCGGCCTTTCCGCGCGAATTGTTTCCATTGCCGATCACGTGACCGCCTTCCTCCTGGAACAAGGTGCAGCGGCGCACAAAATAATACGTATCCCAAATGGGATTGACCTTGAGGATGCGGATCGGGAATTTGCCGCGGCGGGTGCTGTTGAGGAGGCGCCACGCATTCTCGTTCTGGGGCAAATCGAGCCGCGAAAGCGCCACCAGGACATTATCAAAGCCATGCCTATTCTTTTGAAGAGGCATCCCGAGTTGAGGCTTTCTATCGCAGGAAACGTATATAACGAAAACTATCTCGGGGAATTGCGCGAACTGGTAAGGACTCACGGCCTGGAAGGAAAGGTTGAGTTTCTCGGGGGACGGGATGACGTTCCGAAGCTTCTTCGTGAATCGAAAGCTCTGGTTTTGTGCTCCGAGAGTGAGGGCCTGCCATGGGTAATCTTGGAAGCTATGGCTGCGAAGGTCCCATTCGTTGGATCCGACATCGGCGCCCATCGTGAAGTGGTTCGGGATGGCGTGACCGGCTTATTGGCACCACTCGGGGAAGCGACCGGCTATGCAGACGCACTCGATCGAATATTGTCGGACCGTAATTTGGCCAACCGGCTCGCTTCGGAAGCCCGGGCTAACGTTGAGCGGAATTTCTCGGCGGCGCACATGGTGCGGCAGCTTGAGGACATGTACCGCGACATCGTGCACGGAGAAGGCGCGCGGATCCTGAATTCGATTGTTCCGTATTCGGATCAACCTCGCAAAGCCGTAAATTAAAATGTCGGCGACGAACATTTACGACAAAAGCAGTCCACGACCGGTGGGCGTAATGCACATCATCGACACGCTCTCGGCTGCTGGAGCGGAGCGCGTGGCTGTAAATATGGTGAACGCATTACCTCGCGACAGGTATGTCACTCATTTGTGCACCACCCGGGCGGACGGCCCTTTGGAATCCAGCGTCGCTGGTGATGTCAAGAGGCTTCGTTTGAATCGCAGATTCAGCCTGGATCTATCCGCCATTGCGCGGCTGCGGCACTATATTCGCGAAAATGATATTCAAATTGTACATGCGCACAGCTCCGCCTTATTCATCACCCGCCTTGCGACCGTCGCTCTGACGACGCGTGTGATTTGGCACGCTCATTACGGGCGCTATGCGTCTGAGGATCAAAGAGCATGGCGCTACCGTGTGGCGACCGCCGGCATAGCGGGCGTCATCACAGTAAATAAAGATATGGCTACTTGGTGTTGCAGGCGGTTGTCGATGCCCTCCGATTCCGTATGGTACCTGCCGAATCCCGTGGCTTTCCCGAGGCGGCAACCCGAGCCCGCCGCAGACGTGCCAGGTACAAAAGGCAGCAGGATAGTATGTGTTGCGAATTTCCGGCCAGAGAAGGATCATCGCACCCTGCTTCGCGCCATGGCGTTGGTCATCGGGCGCGTGCCGTCGGCCCAGCTAATACTGGTGGGTAAGACAAATGATCAGGCCTATAGACGCAGCATAGAAAACGAGATTATCCGGTTGGGCCTTACGGATAACGTTTCGATTCTTGGCGAGCGTTCTGACATTCCGGCCATTTTGAGCGGTTGCGATATTGGTGTTTTGAGTTCCTCATCCGAGGGCCTTCCCATGTCCCTGCTTGAATATGGCGTGGCCGGGTTGCCTGCTGTTGCAACGGACGTGGGACAGTGCGGCGACGTGTTAGACGGCGGAAGGGCAGGATGTCTGGTTCCCGCCGCATCAGCCAGCGATCTGGCGGAGGCATTTCTGGGACTGTTAACCTCAGAAGCGAAACGGCGTGATCTTGCCGAAACGTTTCGCAAACGCGTCAAAGAAAAGTTCAGTAGCGATACGGTTTTAACTCAAGTCTGCCGTATCTACGATGAAGTGCTGGCGGTTGCCCCACAGAATCTTTCAACGAGCAAAGAAGTCGCAGTTTCCTAAGAGTCGCTAACACACCTCTCGCAGCAGAAGCATTTTATGAGGAATGGTCCTATGAATCCTTTCTCTCCAAGGAAGATGTCGGCGGTTATCCTGGCAGGTGGCAAGGGCACACGGCTAAAGCCCTTCACCATGACTATTCCGAAACCTCTTCTTCCACTGGGTGACAGGCCGATTCTTGAAATTGTGATCGAGCAACTTGTCGACGCGGGTGTTTCGCGCGTTGTTCTGACTCTAGGTCACATGGCGCCGTTGATCATGGCATGCATAGGAGACGGGTCGCGGTGGGGTATCCAAATCGACTCGGTGATTGAAGACGAACCCTGCGGAACCGCCGGTTCGTTGCGAGCTGTGCGGAACCTTGAAGATAATTTCATCGTCATGAATGCGGATTTATTGACTACGCTGGACTATGAAGCGATGTTTGATTTTCACGCTCGCCGCGACGCGCTTGGAACCATCGGATTGTCAAAACGCGAAGTGCTCATTGATTACGGCGTGGTTCGCACGAAAGACGCGGAGCTTCTTGAAAACTACATCGAGAAGCCCACGATCCCTTATTCAGTCAGCATGGGCATTAACATCCTGTCGAAGAAATGTCTCGATTTTATCCCTGCCAGCGGGAAATTTGACATGCCCGATCTCATGTTGGCTATGAAACAAGCGGGTAACCCGATCTATTGCTATGAAACGGATTGCTATTGGAAAGACATAGGCCGATTCGATGATTACCAGCAAGCCAGCGAGGATTTCGTTGAGAATCCTTCGCGATTTCTGAAAAAGAGGGAAATGGCTCAGCTATGAAGGTGCTGGTTACGGGGGCATCGGGATTTTGCGGATCCCATCTGATTTCCCGGCTCGAGCGTGAGCCGGGAGTCGAAATTGCGGGACTCGATCGGGGTGCTGCTTCAGGCTCTCCGTGCCTGGCGCAATATTTTCAAGCGGACATGTGCGATCGCGCCGCCATTGAGTCCATTGTGGAATCGTTCGCGCCGGATCGTGTATTCCATCTCGCCGGTGTGTCGGCTACGTCTTCCAGTCCCGACTCCATTTACGAAGCGAATGTCACCGGTACCGTATACTTGCTGGAAACGCTTGTGCAACGTGCGCCAGGATGCAAAGTATTGTTGGCAGGGTCCGCAGCGGAGTATGGTCCCGTATTCCCTGAGTGCTTGCCAGTGACTGAGAACACGCCTTGCCGCCCGATGGGAGCGTATGGCATCAGCAAGTACGCGGCTACCTTGATCGGCATAGATCACTTTAACAAGTATGGTCTGAAGGTTGCGATCGCTCGACCCTCAAATATCATCGGTCCCGGAGTCCCGAAAACACTGGTGGTGGGTGCGTTGCTGGACCGCGCGCAGAAGGCACTCGCCTTTCCTGACCCGGAAGTGAAAGTGGGCGATTATGATAGCGAGCGCGATTTTGTCGACGTTCGCGATGTTGTGGATGCGCTACATCCGCTTGATCCAGGCCGGACAATGGGGGCAGATCTTCAATATCTCGTCCGGCCAGCCACGCTCGATAGCGTATATCGCGGAAGCGCTTTTCGCCAATTCGTCACGTCCGATTCGAATTGTCCACGATTCCTCTTTTGTGCCTCATTCTTCGATCAAGAAGTTCTATTGCAGCTATGAAAAGGCCGGCCGAGCTTTCGGATATCAACCGTCCATCAAACTTGAGGAAACACTGAAAGCGTGTTGGTTCCATGAAATCGGCTCTGGTGTGACATGCGCATAGCGATGTTGTTGAGCCTCGGTGTGTCCTGGTCGCGGGAAGCGGCGCTCAGACTGACCGAGCTTGGACACGAAGTACACGCTATCGACTTCGAATCGGAAGTCACGGGTAATTATCTCGGTGGGCGCACCGATCTGCACGCCGCTTCCATCGACAACCTAAAAAAGTCGCTGGCTGGCATTCACATCATTCGAGGAAACGATATATCGCAGTGGCGTTACCTTCGATATGCCCCCCAGCTTCGTAAGATATTCAAAGACATTAAGGGAGACATCCTGCTCAGTTTGTGGGGAGGAGGCTTTGCCCTGATCTCCTGCGCAAGCGGTGTGCGTCCTTACGCGGTTTTTCTGGGCGGTGGGGACATTCTTCGTGTTTCCGGAATTCAGAAGGTTATGAGTCGATTCGCGTTGAATCGTGCCGCGGTAGCTTTCGCCAATGGCCGCTACTTTGGCGAGAAGGCGAAAGAATTCGCGCCGGACGCTGCCATTCAGCCGATTTATCTAGGAGTTGACACGGAGAAATTCTCACTCGCAAATCCTCCTTCGGCTCCGATCACGATTCTTTGCACTCGTGGCTTCTCACCGGTTTATAACAACGGTTATCTGGTTGAAGCTCTCGCGATGCTGCCCGAAAATCTTCCTCCGTTCCGGGTGGTCTTCACCTCGGCCGGCGAAACCCTGGAAGCGACGAAAGCGCTGGCACAGCGAGTTCTTAAACCAGAGGTGTGTGAGAGAGTCTCATTCCTGAATGGCGTCACCGATGAGGGGATGCTCCATAATTTGCGGAACGCTCATATCTACACTTCGCTCTCAAGGTACGACGGCACTTCTATTTCTCTTTTGGAAGCACTGTCCTGTGGCTTGTTCCCGCTTCTTTCGGATATCCCGCAGAATCGGGAGTGGATCAGTTCCGAGGCCCAGAACGGTTTGCTGATTCCGCTGGATAGGCCGGAAGTTTTCGCCAAGGCTCTGGAGAAGGCGATTTCAGCCTCAGAACAACGACAAAGTATGGCTGCATACAACCGGAATCTGATTCTCGAAAGGGCTGACGGACGCAAAACAATGGCCCTCATGGCTTCCTTGATGGAGAACGCAGTTGGCTCGCCCCACAACAACTAACGGCATTTCACTACCGGAAGACTTGGCCGCGCTTGCCACAGGCCGGTCCTCCGACTTTTTCGCGGCCGATTTCCAGAAGCACTCGAAGGAAATCCGGGAACATTTCGCCGGACGCCGTGTCCTTGTTCTGGGCGGTGCCGGCAGCATTGGCGCCGCTACGACCGCCCTGCTCTCAGAATTCGCGCCCCAATCGCTGCACATTGTGGATCACAACGAAAATGCGCTAGCTGAGCTGGTTCGCGACTTGCGCAGCCGGCCCGGTGGTTTGAACGTCCCGGATTTCCGCGCGGAACCCATCGATTTCGGATCGTCAATCATGCGGCGATTCATAAGGACTGAAAAGCCATACGACTGTGTTCTGAATTTTGCGGCTCTCAAGCATGTCCGCTCAGAAAAAGATATTTGTTCGATTCTTCAGATGTTCGATACGAACCTGTTGAAGCCGATTCGGTGTTGGGAATGGATCGAAGACGCCGGAATGTCGCCAGGATACTTCAGCGTGTCCACAGACAAGGCCGCCGATCCGGCTAACTTGATGGGTGCGAGTAAGCGAGTTATGGAATACATCATGTTCTGCGGGTCGGGCTTTATGTCGTCTTCTCCCCGAACGACGTCATCTCGGTTCGCGAACGTGGCTTTTTCCAATGGAAGTCTTCTCGAGAGTTTCTGCCGCCGCTTCGAAAAGCGGCAGCCTCTTGCTTGCCCTCGCGACACGGACCGGTTTTTCATTTCTCTTCGAGAGGCAGGGCAGATCTGCCTGCTTGCCGCATCCTGCGGTCCCGATCGCCACATCGTGATCCCAAAACTCGATGCCAAATCTGACGCGAAGATTCTTGGAGAAATCGCTGTTGGCTTTCTCCATCTCAAGGGACTCGATGCGGAAATCTATCGAGACGAAGCTGCTGCAAGGGCGAATGTTTCGCGCGACCTGATGCGAAGCCGCTATCCTTTATTGCTCACCGAGTTGGATACTCAGGGAGAGAAGTCCTCGGAAGTATTTGCAGGAGAGGGCGAAGAGATCGTTGAGTTCGGAATGAGCAGCGTTCGCGCCGTGCGGCCCGGGTCGGTTCCTTACGATCGCCTGCACGAGTTCATTCAAGAGATTGAAAAGCTTGTGTTGTGCCCGGACGTTGTTGTTGATAAAGACTGGGTAGTAGCGGCGGTGCGCCGGATCGTAAATAATTTCGATCATGCCGCCCACGCGCATACCCTCGACCAGCGCGCTTGAATCTGTGAGAACCGTTTCTATCATGAAGGATATTGAACCGCCGCAGCGAGTGCCAGCACCTTTGTGCGTCGATCTCGACGGCACGCTTATCAGGACAGACTTGCTTCACGAGGCCGTTCTGCTGCTCGTAAAGCGGAATCCCCTTTATGTATTTGCGATTCCTGTTTGGCTTTTGAAGGGCAAAGCCGGATTGAAAGATGAAGTCGCGAAACGAGTGGCAATTGACCCGTCGACATTGCCCTACAATCAGCAAGTCCTGGATTGGGTCCGAAGTGAAAAGGAAAAAGGGCGCCACACCGTCTTGGCGACCGCCAGCAACGAGCGTTCGGCGGAAAGTGTTGCGTCATACCTTGGCTGTTTCGATGAAGTCCTTGCCAGCGACGGCGTTCGCAATCTGAGTGACCGGACGAAGTGTGCGGAGTTGGTCGAGAGATTTGGGAAATCGCGATTTGACTACGCCGGCAATTCATCAAAAGACGTGGTGATATGGGAGCAGTGCGGCCAGGCAATTGTGGTAGAGGCAAATGAACGGACGCTAAAGGCAGTCCGCCGCAAAGCGGCAGTTGCTGAGATCATACCCAGACCGCGGGTAAGCTTGAGGACATGGTTTCGGGCCGCGCGTGTGCACCAGTGGGTTAAGAATCTGCTGGTATTTGTTCCGCTCCTCACTTCTCATCGTCTTACCGATCTGGCATCGGTTAAAAGCGCGCTGATTTTATTCTTCGCCCTCAGCAGCATGGCCTCGGCGACGTATGTCTGCAACGATCTTCTTGATTTGAGTGACGACCGAAAACACGCGACCAAATCCTCAAGACCCTTTGCGAGTGGGGAGATATCGATTTCGCAAGCAATCATATTCGCGATTGGGTTGTTTGCTGTGGCAGTTTTCCTCGCGTTCTATCTTTCACTTCCGGGCAGGATAGTACTCGGCTGCTATCTGGCTTTGACGTTAGCGTATTCCTTCTGGCTCAAGCGAAAGTTGATTCTCGACGTTCTCATACTTGCGTCCTTATACACGATTCGGATCATCGCCGGTGGAGTGACGACCCAAATCCGATTATCCGATTGGCTTTTGTCATTTTCGTTATTTCTGTTTATCAGTCTGGCTATTTGCAAGCGCAGCTCTGAGTTGATGAACCTGTTAAAGAGCAACAAGACCCGGACGAATGGCCGGTTTTATGAGACGGGAGATCTGGAACCCCTGAATATATGCGGGATGTGCAGTGGCATTCTCGCATGCCTGTTGATGCTGCTCTACGGAAGCAGTCAGCAAGCACAATCGCTCTATAAGAGCCCTCGATTTCTTTACCTGTTGTGCCCGATCCTTTTTTACTGGATTTCGCGTTTGTGGGTGCTTACGTTCCGTGGGGTGTTGAAGGAAGATCCAATCCTTTTCGCTATACACGACAAGGTCAGCTACGTGGTTATGGCCGCTATGATTGCAGTGATCGCCCTCGCTACTTTCATTAAAGTTCCGTTTGAACTTTTCTTGCAATAGAAATCACCGATACTCCATCCGGTCGCCAGGAACATATGTTGAAAGCGAAACGATTTGACACCGTCAATGTTCTCATCGGCATCCTGATCGCCACATTCGCGCTGATTGCGGTGGCCAGTCTTATTGCGTCGTACAGGATCACCTACAGCGGAATGCGCGATGTGCTCGCGAGTTTGTATGGTGCGGGCCGAACTGCGCGGTATTTCAACATCGGACTATTCCAGTCCACCATGCGTCGTATTCGTGGGCTGTCCTTAATCTGTGCGTTTGTTGCATTCCTGCTCATCACGTTGCGGCATCGTTTAGAGCGGTGGCTGACGCCTTCGATTACCGGCCTGGTGCTAAGTTGTGAGCATCTGCGGCGCACACGGATCGCGTGGGACGCGACCGCCATCGTTGTGCTTTCCTTTATCACGGCCATCGCCGCTTGGCTGCGTGTGGCGTTCGTAAAACAACCGATCCGGTATGACGAAGCCACCACGGTACTCGGTTATGCGTCAAAGCCAATTTATCTGGGACTTTCCTTATATAACGAACCGAATAACCATCTATTTCACACGCTGCTTGTTCACTTGAGCATCGAGATTTTCGGCATTTCCGAGTGGTCGGTACGGTTGCCTGCCCTTTTGGCAGGAACGATTCTGCCGCTATTTACATTCGTCCTCGTTCGCAAGTTTTCCGGCAGGATGGCGGCATACTTGGCTGCCTCTCTTGTGGCTACTTCTTCCGTTCTCGTGGAATTCTCCACAAACGCCCGGGGATATACGATCCTTTGCGTGCTCACTGTGGCGCTGATCATTTGCGGTCTCGAAGCCAGCCGCAGGGCTTCTCCGGCATGGTTTGCACTATTTTCGCTCTGTACTGTTCTGGGATGCTGGACGGTTCCGCTGTTCGTGTTCCCCTTCGTGGGAACGTCGCTTTGGCTGCTGTGGGAAACAGCGTCATGTTCGGGACGGTTGCGGACTTTCTTTAGAAGGCGGTTGTTCGTTAGCGCTGTTGTCTCTGGAGTTTTGTCTGGGTTGTTGTACCTGCCGGTCATTGTCGCGAATGGTCCTGCGGCATTGTTTCAAAACAAATTTGTTTCACCGTTACGGGGCCAAGCGGTTGGGGGAAACGGTGCTGCTTGGCGCAGGTTCATGCTGTTCGTGAACGGAAATGCCGGCGAAATTCATCGGATGTGGGGTATTTGGAATCGTGACCTTCCCCATTGGTGGCCGTTCGTGGCAATCGGCGCTTTCACGTATGCGCTGGTAATTTGCTCTCGTTTTCGGCGGTTTGCCATCGCGCTGGCTGGTTGGGTGACGGCACTCTTCGTTGCCCGCCAACTCATGCTGTCGCCCCGCAATTGGCTGATGTTTCTGCCGCTGTTTATCGCCGGGGTCGCGATTGGCTTGGCGAGTCTGGTCGAAACATTGATTCGATCAGAGCGTGCGCGTGAGTATGTCGGTGCAGCAGCATCGGTTGTTCTGGTTGTGCTACTCGCTCGTACGGTTCTGCACAGCGGCACAGTGCTGGCCTCGACGGACACCGGCGTTCTGTTCAGCGCGCAGGATATTTCGGCGTTCCTGGAATCGAGAGGTGTTTCAGCCGATGACGTGATCTGCAGCTACGTGTCTGACATACCCCTTCAGTATTACTGGTGGCGGCAGACAGGGAAGCGACAGCCGAATACGATCACAAGCGCGAGCGTGGTCAAGAATCGAGAAGTGCGGGACGCGTGGCTCGTGATCAATAAGACCTACAATGAAAGCATTGGCCAGGACGCGCAAAGATTCAATATCGCAGCCTATGATGTGTTAGAAGAACGCGACTTCAACGATTCAGTCGTCTATCACATCAACTGGGAAGATTCTAGAAAACAGACCCCCGAGCAGCTATCGTCCGCCCGATTGTCTGGCGACTATTCCGACAGCTATCGAAAATCCAGCCGGTAATTCCTCGGCACCGGATTATTCATTCTCGACACCAAGGACCATATGAGCTCTCACGTGCAAGAATCCTATTGTGTAGTCTCTGCCAGAATCGATCGTATTTTCGATCGTTTCGACTTTCTATGTGTTGTCGCGCTTGCGCTTTGCTTTATTGTCACGAGTCAATTGTCTTTCGGCGCATCGAAGTTCAGCGATATGTATTTCCATGCTGAAGCCAAGGCGCTATCTCAGGCCGTCCGAGGATATGGATCTTGGAACGACGTTTCGTTTGCGCGAGCGCCGGGTCCTGTTTTGTATTACGGCGTGCCCTATACGCTCGTGCAGCCGGACTCGGGAGATGACGTGTATTGGAGAGCCGGGTTCGCCTGGAACGCTTTCTGGATGTTGTGCGCTTTGCTCTTGATCCGCCGTACCGCGGAGCTTTTCTGGAACGCGACGGCTGGTAGAATCGCCGCCCTTCTATTCCTGCTGACACCATTTGCTGTTTACTATAGTTTCGGCATTTCGGGGGAAACTCCTGCATACGTTGCGGCTGTTCTTTTTCTTTTTGGATGGGCGAAATATCGCGCGAGCCCGGCAGGCGAGAACCGGCTCACAGCTGTGGCAATTGCCCTAGTGGGGTTAGTCGGAATGCTGCTGTGCCGTCCAAACGCGGCATTGGTTCTGGGATTCGCTGGAGTATGTGCTGGAGCCCTTTGGCTTCAGCGTCGGGTCCGGGATATCGCTGACGCGAAGTTTTCAGCTATCTGTCTAGTCGTCGCATCGGCGGCGGTGTTATTGGTTGCCGGCTCACTCCGACACTTAAATGGCGGGGGCCGTGTCACTTCCCAAGCCTCGAATTTTTCTGACGTCGCATTTTTCGGAAGCTTTCAATTTCGCACGGAACCTTGGGATTGGCGGTTTTGGGGAAAAGCGACCCGATACGGCAGCGCTGACTACCAAAACTGGGTCCAGACGCGATCAGAACTCGAGAGCCATGCAACGAAGCAGGGGGTAGCTTTATCGACATTGGAACTGCGCTGGACCCTGCGCGATATGATTCACCATCCCCTGCTTCGGGCTAAAATGGTCGCGGTACGCATCTTGGCTCTAAATATCTGGTTGGAGAACTCGAAAAGGGCGGCGAAGTTTGCAGTCGGTCCCTTGAGGGGACTGTTTGGTTATGTGGTGTTTCACATGTTATTGAACGCATTGGTCTTTCTCACACTGGTAGGATCGATTTGGTTCCTGCTGCACTATCGCGGCGATATTGCGGCATATTGGCCCTTGTGGGCTCCCTGGCTAGGATTGCTGCTATTTCACGCTCTTACCTATGCGGAACCTCGCTATATGCTTCCGGGAGCGCCGGGCTTAACGGTGATGGCCGCTTGTGCACTGGCCGGACGAAGGTTCGATAGCCTCAGCCGGCCCGTAGCTTAGGATTGATCACTACCGTGCGATTTGATTCTTGTAGCCTTCGATCTCAAACGGCACGGGTTACTTGGGAACATATGTCTGAAACACAACGAATGGATCAGGTGTACTTCGTAACCTCTACCGCGGAGCTTGTTTCCCCAGATGCCCCTAACGGAAAAACCGAGGCCAGGGGTTGGCTGTCTGGGTTTGACCTGCCACGCTCAACGGCCCAGTGGACCGCTACGACTTATGCGGGCCTCGCGGTACTGTTTGCGATCTGGTGCTTCCAGCTATACAGCACCTGGGCCACATGGGGCAATGTAACCATCGATTCAGGCCATGAGATGTACATACCGGTCGTACTCGCCCAGGGCAAAATGCTTTACCGCGACGTTTGGTTCATGTACACGCCCTTGGCGCCGTACTTCAACAGCTATCTCTTCCGGATTTTTGGTATTCACTTAAATGTCCTCTATTTAGCTGGCGCTTTGGCGGCCCTTGGTTCGGCGATCTTTTTGTTTTTCGCGGGAATTAGCCTCTCATCGTGGATGGCGGGTTGGGCGGCAGGGGCAGTGATTTTATTGGAGGCGTTTCGTCCGTCTCTGTTCAGCTTTCCGCTCCCATACAGCTTTTCTCCGGTTTACGGTTGTCTGGTGGCGTGCCTATTCATATGGCTCACGATAAAGGCATGCGTCTCATCGAACTGGTGGTGGATGTTGGGCGCTGGAATGGCTGCAGCGGCGGCATTGTTGCTGAAACCCGAATACGGCATGGCAAGTTACGGTGCGCTCGCTATTCTTGTTCTAACGCGCGCACTGGCTGGAAAGTCATGGAAGTCGGTTGCAATTGACTCTCTGGCAGCTCTTCCGGGGATCTTGATATGTGTGGCCGTCATACTCTGGATGGTGTCGATCAGGGGCGTCGATTTCATCATCCACGAGAATATTGTTAGCTGGCCGACCGCGTACTTCATGAAAGCCTACGGAAAATTGTGGCTTCAAAGAACCGGCTTCGAACTATCGTCGGCAGCTTTTCGGTCCGCCTTGAAGGCGTCCATACCAGTCGCAGCCGTGGCTATCGTTGCTTCGATTCTCCTTCGTTGGAAACGATCCGACATGGTGGCCATTGTAGCCAAGGTCGGAATGGTCCTGGCTGTGATTCCGATATGCTTGCTGTTGGTGCAGTATCTCCCCTCATCCTCACACTTGCACAGGCTCCGGCAAGTCGTGAGCGCAATATTCTTTCCGGAAGCGATGGTGCTCTATATAGCTGTCGCTTCGTTGATCGCCTGGGGAATTTACGGCTGGCATTACCTTCGCGGCCGGCGCTCGATGGAAGCGGCCGTTCCCCTGGTTCTGACTTTCTCCAGCCTTTTAGCGTTTCGAATATTGTTGAGGATGTCGCCCGAGGGCTATCCCATTTACTACAATGGCCCGGTAGTTTTTTGTTTTCTGCTGTTGGCCTGTGCCCTTGTTCCCCGAAATGGCTACTCTCCGTCAGTCCGAACGGTGCTGCAGGGATTGATCTGTCTGGCATGTTTGAGTGCAGTGCCGTCGCGAGAGGCGAGGGACTTTGCGAGAAAACTCGTCCCGCTTACCACCGACCGAGGGACCATGCGTGTGCCGAAAAACATTGCGGCAAATTACAAGATTGCCGCCCAGTTTATGAAGGATAAAGCCGCTCAAGGTGAATCCGTTCTTCCTGTGCCGGAAGACACCAGCTTATTCTTTTTCTCCGAGACGACTTCTCCTACCCGCGTTTTCTCGTTCACCCCCGGCGTTTTGGCTCCAGGGAAAATGACCAATGAGATGTTGAACGAGATTGAAAAGAACCGCGTGCGGTACCTGATTTGGTCAAGCGAGCGTGTGTTCCCCGAGTTCGGCACACCTATCTTTGGCATTGATTTCGATCGGGAGGTGGGTGACTACTTCAAATCGCATTATCATCCGATCGGCCGCTTGGTTCCTAGTGACACATCCGCATCGGATTGGAATCCGACGGTATGGGAGAGGCGTGCGGGAGAGTAGTTACCTGTCTGCGCGAAAGTCGGAGGCAAACGCGAATGAAAGCCGTAATTCTCGCTGGCGGAATGGGCACGCGTATCAGCGAAGAGAGCCACCTGCGCCCTAAGCCCATGATCGAGATCGGGGGGAAGCCCATCCTCTGGCACATCATGAAGATCTTTTCCGCTGGCGGCGTTGACGATTTTATTATTTGCTGCGGTTATCTCGGTTACGTAATAAAAAGTTACTTCGCCAATTATTTTCTGCACGTGTCCGATGTGACTTTCGACATTGCTCGAAACGAGATGCACGTACACCAGAACGGCGCTGAGAAGTGGCGCGTCACCCTCGTTGATACCGGCAACGAAACGATGACTGGCGGCCGATTGAAACGCATCAAACCGTTTCTAGACGGCGAGGATTTCTTCTGCACCTATGGTGACGGTGTCGCAAATATCGATGTGAGAGAATTATGCAAATTTCACCGCAGCCAAAATGTGCTGGCAACTGTCACGTCGGTGACTCCTCCAGGACGTTTCGGGGCCCTGGTGACGCAAGGCAATAAGGTGGTGAATTTTCAGGAGAAGCCCGAAGGAAGCAGTTCGATCAACGGAGGGTTCTTCGTTCTTTCGCCAGCGGTGCTGGATTACATCGAAGGGGATTCAACCGTTTGGGAACGCGAGCCACTGGAGTGTCTTGCTTCTGAAGGCCAGTTGGCCGCATACGATCACCGCGGCTTCTGGCACGCCATGGATACCCTACGCGACAAGAATCAACTGGAAGCTTTGTGGAATTCAGGCAACGCACCATGGAAAGTGTGGAAATGAACCCGCAATTCTGGCGCGACCGCAGAGTTTTTTTAACAGGCCACACTGGCTTCAAAGGCGGGTGGCTAGCTCTCTGGTTGCAGAGCGTCGGGGCGAAGGTGGCTGGATACTCTCTTGATCCGCCTTCCCGACCCAGTTTGTTCGCTTTGGCGAATGTGGACGATGGAATGGAATCCGTTCACGGCGATATTCTCGATCTGGAGCACCTCTGCCGCGCAATGGATGAAAGTCATCCCGAGATTGTCTTCCATCTCGCAGCGCAGTCGTTGGTACGGCATGGGTATGCAGCTCCCATCGAAACGTATGCGACCAACGTGCTTGGGTCCGCACACCTTTTGGAGAGTGTGCGCCGGGTACCCAGCGTGCAGGCTGTCGTGATCGTCACCACAGATAAATGTTACGAAAACCGGGAAGACGGGCGCCCTTTTTGTGAATCCGATCGGTTGGGCGGCGTGGATCCTTATTCAAGCAGCAAGGCTGCGGCGGAACTGGTTACTGCCGCATACAGGCAATCTTTCTTTAGCAACATCAAAGGGCGAAAGGCGACTGGGGTAGCTTCGGTTCGTGCAGGGAACGTAATCGGGGGAGGGGATTGGGCCGCGGACCGTCTGATCCCAGACATCATGCGGGCTGCTTGCGAAGGCCGTGAAGTCCCCATCCGAAATCCTCACGCAATTCGGCCTTGGCAGCACGTGTTGGAGCCGCTCTCCGGATATCTGACACTTGCGGAAAAGCTGTATTGCCAGCCAGCAACGTTTTCGGAAGGCTGGAATTTTGGCCCTGATGACTCCGATACGTTGCCGGTCTCAGCAATTGTAGAACGTATGGGCGAGCTTTGGGGGCCGGCAATGACGTGGAAAGTTGACGACGGCCCCCATCCTCATGAATCTCATTTTTTGCGTCTGGATTGTGCCAAGGCGAAAACGCGACTCGGCTGGCAGCCTCGGTGGAATATAAACCGCGCATTGGAGGCAACGGTACAGTGGTACAAAGCACAACAAAACCAGGCGAATATGCGCTGCGAAACTCTAGCGCAGATTCGTTCCTATCAGAACCAGTGAGATCCCCCGAAGTCGTGCCGAGTGATTCTCCACGATGCCGATTTTGTGGAAGCCCCTTGAACCACACGTTCGCGGATCTTGGCGTATCACCTCTGTCGAACTCGTACTTGTCGCGGGAACGCTTGAACCGGGCCGAATCATTTTTCCCTCTCCACGCTTATGTCTGCGCCGAATGTTTTCTTGTGCAGCTGGAAGCGTTCGAAACTCCTGACAAGATTTTTACCGACTATGCCTATTTCTCATCGTTTTCCGAGACCTGGCTCGCTCATTGCCGCGAGTATGTCCAGAAAATGTTGAAACGTTTTTCACCCGGTCCGGAAAGCTTGGTGGTAGAGGTCGCCAGCAATGACGGTTACTTGCTCAAATACTTTAAAGATGCGGGTGTTCCTGTCCTGGGGATCGATCCAGCACAAAACGTTGCACGAGAAGCCGAACGAAAAGGGATTCCAACCCTTGCTAAATTTTTCGGGATCCACACTGCGCAGGATCTGAGAGCCGCCGGCCGTACGGCCGATATCGTCATCGGCAACAATGTTTTTGCCCATGTCCCGGACCTGAACGATTTCACTGCGGGCTTGAAGACCATCCTTAAACCGAATGGTGTAATTACGCTGGAATTCCCTCATCTGCTCCGCCTGATGGACGAAGCCCAATTCGATACGATCTATCATGAGCATTTTTCCTACTTTTCATTCTCCACGGCTGAGGAAGTCCTACGACATCACGGACTGACCGTCTTTGATGTGGAAGAAATACCCACACATGGGGGATCCTTGCGATTGTTCGCCTGCCATAGCGGCGGCGACGTTCAGATCGAAGCGTCGGTGGGTAAATTGAAGCAGCGCGAAAGTGCAGCCGGCGTCCGTGACATACATTCTTATCTCAACTTTGGAGAGAAAGTTCGCGCGGTCAAGAGAGACCTTCTGGAATTCCTCATTGGCGCTAAGAGAGCGGGAAAAAGCGTCATAGGTTACGGCGCTCCGGCCAAAGGAAATACGCTGCTGAATTATTGCGGAATTCGAACTGATTTTCTCGATTACACAGTTGATTTAAGCCCTCACAAACAGAACCATTTTCTTCCCGGTACGCATATTCCCATTCACAGTCCCGACCTAATAATGCAGACGCGTCCCGATTATGTATTGATTCTGCCTTGGAACTTAAAAACGGAAATTATGGAGCAGCATAGTTACATTCGGGAGTGGGGTGGCCGCTTTGTTATTTCGATTCCGGCACTTCAAGTGATCGCATGAAATGTTTAGAACCTGCGTTTAGAACGGTCTTAGCAAAGGTGTGATGTGATGCCGTTCGAAGCGCGGCTAGGGCTCCGCTGATTTCCAATGAACAAGGTTCTTCTAACCGGCGCCAGTGGCTTTATCGGACGGCACTGCATTTCGCTGCTGGCCGAGAAAGATTATGAAGTTCACGCGGTCGCGCGGCGGCCGCTGTCGTCGACCTTCCCCAATGTCTACTGGCATTCTTGTGATTTGCTTAAACCCGGAGCACCAACAACGCTCTGCGAAGAATTGAGACCGCAATATCTCTTGCATATCGCATGGTATGCAGTGCCTGGGAAATTTTGGCAGTCGCTCGAAAATATTGAATGGGTGCGGAGTAGCTTGGAACTGGCATCTGCCTTCCGCCGAGCCGGCGGAATACGGATGCTTGGAACCGGCACTTGTGCCGAATACGAAAGTTTAGCCACCGAATGCAATGAGCATTCAACGCCCCTGCTCCCGAGTTCTCTCTATGGGGCTTCCAAGCATGCACTCGAAAGGGTCCTGAACGATTGGAGCCGTATCGGCGCAATGAGTTGGGCCTGGGGCAGAGTTTTTCTCTTGTATGGTCCCCACGAGCATCCTTCGCGCTTAGTGGCTTACGTGGTGCGTTCGCTGCTGCACAATGAGCCTGCACTTTGTTCCGAAGGCTCGCAAATCAGGGATTTTCTCCACGTGGAGGACGTCGCTTCGGCGCTTGTGAGCTTGCTGGACAGCGATGTGCAGGGGCCGGTCAATATTGCATCGGGAGTGCCGGTCTCAGTTCGTACGGTGCTTCAACAGATTGGTGAACGTCTGGGAAGAACCGAACTTTTGCGTTTTGGCGCCCGTCAATCTCTCGGGGAAGTTCCGGCCATTTTGGCGAGCGTGGAAAGGCTTTCGACGGAAGTGGGTTGGAAACCGAAATATGACCTTTCCGCGGGCATCGAAAATACGATTGAATGGTGGCAAAGAGAAGAAGCGATTGAGCCTGCGAGTCGCTCTTGAGAATTCTAATTGCAGGTCTAACCGCTTATGGTGCGCGCATCCACGTACCCGTTTCGGTTAAGACCCGGATGGAGCGGCGGCTGTAGGCTGCTCGCCTTGTGATTGATGAAAGCGTTCGGACGCTGTAATCCGTTCTTATACGTGCGTGCTAAATAAAGGGCAGTGAATGCCAAAGTCGTGCCAATATAACCGGCGAAAACGACAAAAGCCCCCACAACAAACCAAGCGGAATGAGTCAACACATAGCCTGCACTCAAAAGGGCCAGACCTACGATCCAAAAAGGCAGTATGAAGATCGGGAGTCGAAGGAAGAGAGTTGAGGCTGAAAGGATTCCCGCAACGGCAAAGATCGCCAAACGGATCAGATTGTAATGAGTCTCCCCAGCGATGCGTTTCTGCCGTTTAAAAGGTATGGCCGCTCGCTTGAATCCGACTCTTCCGATCGAAGCGCGAATAAACGGAAAGGAAGTATTCTCGTTGAGAATCGCATCGTGAACTTCTCGGGTGAACATCGAGAATTCGGCCATATCCAGAATGATCTCTTCATCGGCGACGGCGTGAAGTAGCCGATAAAAGAACCTTCGAGCCGCCTTCATCGTTTTGGATTCGTGCCTGTCTATGCGTTCGCCATAAACGATGTCGTAGCCGCGCTCATAATTCAGCACGAACTGATGGATCATCTCGGGCGGGTCCTCGCAGTCGACGTCGATGAAAACGAACAAATCACTCACGGCGTTTTTGAGGCCACACTCGAGAGACGCGTGGTAGCCTACATTTCGGCTCATGGTAATCACATACGTTGCCGGCCACGCCTTTCGGATTTTTTCGATTTCTTTGGGAGTCGCGTCCGTGGAAGCATTGTCGAGAAAGAGAAGATGTACGGAATATCGCTCGGCGAGCGCTTTCATCACTGGATGTATCCGCTCGAAAAACAATGGGATCACGTTCTGTTCATCGTAGACGGGACACAGGATCGTCAGCCGCAGCTGCCCCTGGCGGGCATCATCATCTGCATCTATTTGGGGATTGGTCGGTTCGTAAGTCATGAGCAATGTCCGGTTTGCATAAAACAGAACAGGCAAAGACCTAACTTACACAGATCGTACCATTTTGAGACGAAACCACGTTTCAGGCAACCGTGCCGCGACGATCTCGTGTCGCAGAAGTAAGTGCACACTATGAGTTCCCCGTTTTCTTGAATCAAATATTTCGGATGTCCTCCAGGTAAAATCGACGGCGTCGGCAATGCGGGGGCAGCTGTACTGAAACCGTCTTTTCAGACAGTGGCGGCACTCGAGGACAGGCAGGCAAACTGCAAGACGCACCGAGACTGCCGCGATGACCTGGGGGTCAGTTTATGATTTTCGTCAGAAGAGTGTTGTTAGCAAGTCTGTTTTGTTTGGGTGCCGTCGGCGTCGTTCGAGCCAGCAACTATTACGTTTCTCCAGCCGGTACGCCTAAAGGCGATGGCTCTTTAAATGGCCCCTGGGATCTGCAAACCGCTCTAAATCAGCCGGTCGCGGTTAAGCCGGGCGACACGATCTGGGTCCTGGGCGGTACTTACACGGGTAATTTCACCAGTGCGCTCAATGGGACATCCGCTAGCCCAATCATCGTTCGGAACTACCAAGGTCAGCGTGCGACCCTGGATGGGACTGGCTGCGGGGCCTTGGTGCTTTCAGTGAACGGGACATACTCATGGTTTTGGGGACTGGAAATAATCGATTCAACAGGGCCGCGCGTATCGACGGGACCCGGCATTTGCAAGGCGTTCGGAATCGGTGTCTATGGCGGGCCGGGAAACAAATTCATAAATAACGCAGTTCATGATACGAGTGAAGGTTTCAGTGCATACAACGCGTCGCCCGATTCCGAATATTACGGCAACGTTGTCTACTATAATGGCTACATCGGATCAGGCCGCAACTATGGCCACGGTTTCTACATTCAAAATAATACCGGCTCCAAGCTGATCCAAGACAATTTCATCGGTGACAACGGCTTTGAGGGAATCCAGGTGTATGGTTCCGGTAGCGCCGACCTAGTAAATATCACGCTGGATGGAAATGCTTTTTATAATACCGATTCTTGGCCGACCCCGAACAATTATCAGTACAACATCATTGTGGCTGGCGGCGCGACGCGCAAGGGCATCGTGGTTTCAAATAATATGTCCTATTTTCCGCAAAGCGCCTCAACCGGATTCGTCAGTATTGGTGGGTACACAGATGGCCAAGATGCTGTGATAAGTGGGAACACTATCGTTAACGGCTACACGCCATTTGCAGTTAACGATCAGGCTGGGCCAGTGAGCGTTACGGGAAACACGATCATTTCCTCGACCAATAGTCTGCGCTTGCTCAATTTCATTCTCGACTACGGTCAAAATTCATCCCAGTACAGTTGGGACAATAATACTTATTGGGACAATTCAGGTTATGGTTTTTATCTGGCAAGCACAGATCAATCTGGTAACACAAGTGGTGGGAATTACGCATTCTCTACTTGGCAGCAGCTAAGTCACTTCGATGCACATTCTATTTATTCGCATGGCCTGCCGACCCAAAATATGACTTTCGTTTTGCCGAACAAATATGAATCAAAGCGTGCAAACATCATTATCTATAACTGGCAAAACCTTCCTTCGGTTTCTGTCGATTTGTCTCACGTTCTGTCAAATGGAGACCAATATGCTGTCCAGGATGCTCAGAATTTTTATGGTCCGCCGGTGGCACAAGGGACATACATGGGGGGAATTGTTTCCGTTCCAATGACTGGGCTGACTAAGGCGGCCATTCTCGGGACAACGACACCGCCGCACACGGCGCCCCAATTTGGCACATTTGTGGTCTCATCCCCCAACTCCCAGACGTCAACCTTGGCGCCACCAACGAACCTGACTGCCACTGTAAACTAGAAGTGCGGGCTATCCGATAGGCATTGAATGTTGACAGCCGCGTTTTGTTTCATTAGCATAAAACCCCAAGTTTATTGGGGTGGGTTGTTGTTTTTGGGTTCTGGGTGGGACCCAAACGGCGTTAGCGTGTCCTGAACTTTCGTTTCCTTTCTGACTTTCCTACTCTCAAAATGACCTACAAATTCAGCAGTTTAGGTCGCATAGGTCTGTTCCTTGCGATTTTGGCGGCTTTCTGCCCGAGCGCTGTCCGTGCTCAAGGCGCGGGCCAGACTCTATACAACGGCATCGTTCTTCCGCCGCTGTGGCCGCCACAGGGAGGACCTACTCAGGCCTATCAGGTGCCGTCTTACATCACCAATCCTCCAGCGGTCATTCCGATTGATACGGGCCGGCAGTTGTTTGTGGATGACTTCCTGATTCAAAGCACCACGATGACCCGTACACAGCATCAGCCCGTAATGTATCCCGGCAACCCTATAATCACTCCGATTGCTACTGATACAACCGGCAACGCTTTCCCTTACAGCGACGGCGTGTGGTACGACCCGAGCGCGCAATTGTTCAAGATGTGGTTTTATTGCGCGGGGGGAAATATGGTGTGTTACGCGTATTCCACTGATGGAAAGAACTGGATACGACCTTCGATTCCAGATGCTGTTGTCCCGAACACAGACCAGGTGCTTGAAATTGTTGGTGGGCGAGATTCCATGACGATTTGGATGGACCTTCAGGATCCAAATCCAGCCCGACGATTCAAAGCTTTTGCCTACCAATCGGGATTGGCTTACGGCATTCTGATTTATTTCTCCGCGGACGGCATTCACTGGAACGCCCAAGTTCAATCGACCTATCCCATCGACGCTTACGAAGATCGCACCACATTGTTTTGGAATCCTTTTCGGAATGTCTGGGCCGACAGCATGAAAGATTACGTCACGCTGCCGGCCTCGGGGAACCGCGCCGCATACACAAGTCGCGCGCGTTATTACCTTGAAAGTCCCGACTTGATGAACTGGACTCCCAACAATGCAAACGAATTTGCCAGTTTTTGGACGGGACCGGACGTGAACGATCCACCATACCCTGGCGCCCAGACTCTTCCACAACTATATAACCTCGACGCAGTCGGATACGAGAGTGTGATTGTCGGATTATTCAGCTGGTATTATCCTGGACCCGCTTATCCCTCGGATGATCCCAACAATTTACCGGGCCCTGCGCTGGTCGAATTGGGAGTTGGTTTCAGCCGCGACGGATTTCAATGGGTTCGCCCGACGCGCGCTGCCGGCCCTTCCGGTGCTTTTATTCCGGCATCAAACATTCCCGGCACCTGGGATATGGGCGACACGCAATCGGCGGGCGGAGGTTTTCTTGTTGTTGGCGATGAGTTGTGGTTCTACTTTAGTGGACGCAACGGTCCTCATGGCGAAAGTACGGCCGGAGCAACGGGTCTTGCAACTCTCCGGCGAGACGGGTTCTATTCGATGGATGCGGGATCGACTCCCGCGGTTCTGACAACCCGGCCTCTTCAGTTCTCTGGAAAGTACATGTTTGTGAACGTAAACGACCCTCAAGGAACGCTCCAGATACAAGTTCTCAATGCGAATGACCAGGTGGTTGCAACATCGATCCCTTTGACCGCGAATAAGACCCTGCAGCAGGTCACCTGGAACGGACTGAGCGATCTTTCCAGCTTGGCCGACCAGCCTCTCCAATTTCAGTTTACTCTCACAAATGGCAGTCTGTACTCGTTCTGGGTAACATCGAGCCCCTCAGGGGCGAGCAATGGTTACATTGCTGCGAATGGCCCTGGCTTCACCGGACCCGTGGACAATCTCGGTAGCGGCGCGTACCCAACATCCGCTGCAACGCCCGAAATTTCGCCGAATGGCGGCTCATTCGCTAACTCCGTCACAGTTACGATGTTTACTGGTACCCCCGGCGCGGCGATTCATTACACGACGGACGGCACTGCACCTCAATCCTCCTCACCGCTGTATACCGGTCCGATTCAGTTGACGGGTTCGGTCTTCTTGCAGGCCGTTTCAACTGTTTCCGGGTTGAACAACAGCGCCATTGCCTCTGCCAGTTTCAACCACGATACGACTCCGCCTACCATTTCTCTGACCCAGCCCTTTGCGAACCACATTGTGTCTGGTTCAATTAGTGTGGTCGCGAACGCCTCGGACAGTTCCGGCATTGGCAACGTGCAGTTCATAGTAGATGGAGCAATTGTTGGATCGGCAACCGCTGTTCCGTATTCGATAACACTGGATACAACGTCGCTCACGAACGGGGGCCATACCTTCAGTGCTGTAGCGTTCGACAGTGTTGGAAATCAGGGCACCTCAAACCCAGTCGTGGTCACTGTGGACAATGTCACAAGCGGCCCTGTATCAGGTCTGATAGGTTACTGGAGTTTCGATCCTGGGTTTGTCAGCGGCAACACTCTGTTCGATCAGTCCGGCAGCAACTTGAACTTGAATGCCTTCTCGACGACAACAGCAACCGGCGAGATTAATCAGGCCCTGCAATTTAACGGCACTTCCAGCTGGGCGCAAGTACTAGGAGGCTACTCGGCTTACGATTTAAATGGCAGCATGAGTTTCGCACTTTGGGTCAAGACCTCGAATACAAGCCGCGTGGAAGCGCTTATCAGTAAATATGCGGCCGCCGATTCGGGTTATGGCTATTTGCTAAGGACGACGGCAGCGGGCACTCTCCAGCTTGCTTTTGGCGGCGCCAACGTGAGCGGCGGCAGTACGATCGCGAGTGACGTTACAAAAATAAATGATGGCAATTGGCATCATGTCGCTGTGGTGGTGAATCTGGGAACCTCTGTTTCCTTTTACATCGACGGTACGCTTAGTTCCACCTCGACGATATTTTCCGAGGCAGAGGCCGCTCAGTCCTATTTTCAACTCGGCCTGAACCCATACACTCCGTACGGTCAGTATTTCACTGGCAGTATGGACGAGGTACGCGTGTACAACCGCGCCTTGACCGCCTCTGACGTCACAGCTCTTGCCAAGCCATACGCGCCGACGATATCAATCGTCTCGCCGACTAGCGGTACATCAGTTTCAGGGTCGGTTCCAGTGTCCGTTAGCGCGTCCGATACGGCTGGGATTGCAAGCGCTCTTCTCCAAGTTGATGGGGCGACGGTCGCAATCACGAATACGTCCCCGTTCAATTTCGACCTCGACACAAACACGTTGAGCAACTCATCTCACCAAATCACCGTTGTCGCCACCGACAATGAAGGAAACCAGGCAACATCTTCATTTGTGTCGCTGAATGTAAACAACGTCTTTTGGTACGTTTCTCCCACTGGCTCCTCTTCGGGCAATGGAACTCTCGCGAGTCCATGGGATCTACAGACTGCCTTGAATCAACCTTCTGGCGTACAAGCGGGAGCTACCATCTGGCTGCTAGGCGGCGTCTACCATGGCAATTACATTAGTAATTTGAACGGTAGTTCCACGAGCCCAATAACAGTTCGGGCTTACCCTGGCCAGCGAGCTACGATCGATGGCCAGGGTGGTTCGAATATCGCTCTTGAGATACTTGGCTCGAACTCTTGGTACTGGGGATTTGAAATTATTGACACGACCGATCCCCGGTATAATTATGCAAATGGAATTGGTCCCGTAGCGGGCATTGGCGTCTACGGTCCCGGGATTAAGTGCATAAACCTCGTTGTCCACGATACGGCAGAGGGCTTCGCGGCCTATACCGCTGCGCCAGCGACGGAACTCACTGGCAATCTGGACTACTACAACGGCTACCTCGCTTCCGACCGGAATCATGGTCACGGCATGTATTTGCAAAATGATAGCGGCGTAAAAATCGTTGCCAAGAATTTCGTAGGCGACAACGCCGACGAAGGGATGCAGATCTATGGAAGCAATACGGCCTTCGTCGACGGGTTCTCTATTACCGGGAACACTTTGTACAACACCGCGTCCTGGCCTACTCCCAGCTTCCATTTCAACTTGCTTCTAGGCGGAGGTGCCAGTCGCCAGAATATCCAGGTGTCGAATAACTATAGCTATTTGACGCCTTCTGTAAATTCAGGCGGGGTTAGCTTGGGTCAATACACCGCGGGCCATGATGTCACCGCTCAATACAACGTTTTCGTGGGTGGAAATATTGCGACCTGGGTTGATGGGGAGGCGGGACCTGTGGTGTTCACCAACAACAGTGTCTACGCGATCCCTGCTGCGTCCCAGCTTATTCAATTAGGCCTCTTTAGTGGACAATCGCTCGCCTCGTACACATGGGACAATAACAGCTACTACGGTTTGAATGGGTTCTATTTTGGCAGCTATGATGGCAATAACTTATACCCGACCACGAACGGTACATTTCAAAACTGGCAGGCGGTGACAGGCTTTGATACCCACAGCTCCTTTACCTCAAACGCTCCAACCGGTACGTGGACCTATGTTCAGCCAAATCTCTATGAGCCAAAGCGGGCGAATATAACAATCTATAACTGGGGGCTTGCTTCGACGGTTCCCGTGGATCTCTCAGGCGTACTTGCATACGGTGATCAGTATGTGATTCTGGACGCGCAGAATGTTTTTGGGCCATCGGTCGCCTCTGGGGTCTACACGGGAGGGGCCGTCAGTGTCCCGATGAGCGGGCTGATAAAAGAGGTTCCAATAGGTTTTTCTACTCCGGCACACACCGCTCCTCAGTTTGGAACTTTTCTGCTGCTTCCCCTATCTTCAGCGCTGGGAGTATCGATTACTCCGGTCGGTACGACTCTGTATCAGGGGCAAACGGTTCAGCTCAATGCAACGGTTCAAGCACAGTCGACGCAGTCTGTATCGTGGTCAATTAGCCCGTCGGTTGGCAGCATCTCCAGCGCGGGCCTCTACAGTGCGCCCGCAGTGATTGCAACGGCTCAAACGATCACCGTGACTGCGGCCAGCACAGCGAATCCGGCCTTGTCTTCGACAGCATCGATTTATCTGGCTCCTCCGATCGCGGTTTCAATAAATCCAAGTTCCGCGACGGTGAATCAGGGAGGAACGCAGCAATTCACGGCGACTGTTCAAAATACGCTTGTTCCAACAGTGACGTGGTCCATCAGTCCCAACGTAGGCACGATTTCCTCAAGTGGCCTTTACACTGCTCCAGCGACGATTACGACCGCTCAAAGCGTTACTGTCACGGCTCAGAGCACAGTGAATGCGGCGGCCAGCTCGAGCGTTACGGTTAGTCTCGTACCGCCAGTCCTGATGTACGTCAGCCCTTCCGCAGCGGCTTTAAACCCTAGTCAAACCCTATCATTGGCAGCTACGATTCAAGGTGGATCAAACCAACCGGTAATTTGGCAGATCAATCCAAATGTCGGCACAATTACATCGACCGGAGCCACAACAGCAACCTATTCGGCACCAACATTAATTACCACCGGCAGTATCGTCACGGTAACTGCGACCAGTGGAAGTCTGGTATCTACCGCTACCATCACGTTGACTCTCACGCCTTTGAATGCCCCGTCGGGCCTCAGTCTTTACTGGAGCTTTGATTACAGCGACATTTCTGGCTCCCAGGTTACCGATCTCTCCGGGAATAACGGCACAGGAAGCATCAGCGGTACGCCGCTCGTCGTGACGGGAGAACTGAATCAGGCGCTCAGCTTTGATGGCGCAACTAACTCGGTTTCTACCGCGGCCTATTCAGCGATTAACTTCACCAACAGCATCACCCTATCGGCATGGATCAATACCACAAATGCCTCGCGCTACGAGGCTATCATTTCCAAATATAATGCTGGTGGAAGCGGGTCGGGCTATATTTTCCGAACCGACCAAAATGGTTATCTGGAAGTTACCATCGGAGCTGCCGACTTGGCCGCTTATCCCTCGACGGCTATCGATACCTCGAAAATTAACGACGGCAAGTGGCACCATGTAGTTGCGGTGGTGACAATCGGCCAGAATGTCAGCTTTTATGTGGATGGCAGTTTGAGCTCCTCAACTCCTATAAGCAGCGTGGCCAACGGAGACGGAAACGCAGCCCTGTTTGTCGGCGCAAGTTCTTATACGCCATTTGGCGCCGATTTCACCGGTAAGATAGATGAAATCAGGATATACAATCAGGCGCTTACTGCCTCCCAGGTCAGTGTTATTTATCAATCGAGTGGTGGACCGCCCCCGCCGATCGCAGTTTCTATAGCGCCGTCCCTTATTACGCTAAACCATACGCAAACGCAGTCGTTTACCGCTACGGTGCTGAATTCGACCGATCAGTCCGTATCTTGGCAGATTTCTCCCGCCGGGTTGGGATCGATTTCATCCACAAGTAGCAATGCGGCCCTCTATACACCGCCAGGAAGCATCACGACATCGCAATCCGTGGTTGTGACAGCTACAAGTAACGTCGACACTACCAAATCCGGAAATTCTACTGTAAACCTAACCACGGCAGTTGCGGCATTCGTTACACCTACAGACACAACCACACAGGGCAATTGGATCGGCAAGTACGGCGGCGATGGGTACGTAATCGCAAACGGTTCTCAAAGCATTCCGCCATACGCAACGTTTGCCGTACAAAATCAATCGAATTACACTTGGGCGGCCAACACCACCGATATCCGCGCGCTGGAGACTGGAAACGGTTCGAATAGAATTGCGGCGACGTGGTATTCCGGCACCAGCTTCACTTTCGACATTAACTTGACTGATGGCAATTCCCATCCTGTCGCACTTTACGCGTTGGATTGGGATAATTACGGCGGTGGCAGGTCGGAGCAAATAAACGTGGCAGACGGAGCGAGTGGTGCTCTGTTAGACACGCGAAGTATTTCCAGTTTCCAAAACGGTGTGTATTTAGTCTGGAACGTAACCGGACACGTGAAGATCACAGTCAACAACCTGATCAGCGGCAATGCAGCGGCCATCAGTGGCGTTTTCTTTGGTGGGAGTCCGAACCAAGCCGCCCCAACGATCACGTGGAATACGCCCTTGCCTATTACCTACGGCACCGCGTTGAGCGGCACTCAATTGAATGCGAGCGCCTCTGTCGCCGGAACATTTGCCTATAGTCCCGTTGCGGGAACCGTTCCTTTCGCTGGTAGCCAAACTCTTTCGGTTACCTTTACTCCAACCGACATCATCGACTATACGAATGCGACGGGTACAACGACATTGGTCGTGAACCGTGCCACGCCTGTCATCACGTGGAATACGCCGTCCCCGATTACCTATGGGGTAGCCCTCAGCAGCACTCAGTTGAACGCTACCGCTTCCGTTCCAGGAACCTTTGCTTATACGCCTTCCAGTGGAACCGTGCTGAGCCCTGGCGTTCAGACACTGTCGGCTACGTTGACTCCCGCTGACACGAACGATTACAACAGCGTCACAACCACCGTAAATTTGACTGTGAATCAGGTGACTCCCACTAACCAGGCTTCCTTCGCTGGAGTGGATACTGCGACTCAGGGGAACTGGATAGGCACCTACGGCGGCGATGGATACGCGATCCCGAACGGGGCGCAGAGCGTGCCAAGCTACGCCACCTTCTCGGTGTCGGGGCAGTCGAGCTACACCTGGGCAGCCAGCACGGCCGATGTGCGCGCGCCGCAGACGCCGGGCGGAGTCGGGCGCATAGCCTCGCTCTGGTTCAACGCGCCATCGTTCACGTTCGATGTGAACATGAAGGATGGGAACACCCACCAGGTTGCGCTGTACGCTCTGGATTGGGACGGGTACCAAGGCGGCAGAGCCGAGCAGATTCAGATACTCGACGCCAGCACCAACAATGTTCTCGATACACGCAACGCCACCAGCTTCCAGAATGGCCAGTATCTAGTCTGGAACATCAACGGCCACGTGAAGATCGTTGTTGCCACAACGAATCCAAACTCGAATGCAGCGATCAGCGGAGTGTTCTTCGAAAGCTCGCTGATTGGAGTCAGCGTCACGCCGCAGGGCGCCAGCCTGAGCGGCGGGCAGACGCAGCAGTACACCGCGCAGGTCACCGGAACACCGAACAAAGCGGTGACTTGGAGCATCAGCAACGCCAGCAACCCGGGCAATCCAGCACCGGGCTCGATCTCGAGCAGCGGGTTGTACACCGCACCGGCATCGGTGGCGAGCGCAGTGAACCTGACGGTGACCGCAACCGCTTCAGATAACGTCACGGTCGGAACCGCCACGCTGTTTCTTACGGCAGGAACAGCTTCGAGCGGAGCGACAGCTACCTACGCGGGCCTAGACGCGACCACGCAGGGAAGCTGGATCGGCACCTACGGTAGCGATGGATACGCCATCCCGAACGGGGCGCAGAGCGTGCCGAGCTACGCTACCTTCTCGATGTCGGGCCAGTCGAATTACACCTGGGCCGGCAGCACGGCCGATGTGCGCGCGTTGCAGACTCCAGGCGGAGCGAGCCGCATGGCCTCGCTCTGGTTTAACACGCCCTCCTTCATCTTCGATGTGAACCTGAAGGACGGCAATACGCACGAAGTGGCGCTGTACGCACTGGATTGGGACGGCTATCAGGGCGGCAGAGCCGAGCAGATTCAGATTCTCGACGCCAGCACCAACAACGTGCTCGATACACGCAACGCGACCGGCTTTCAGAATGGCCAGTATCTGGTCTGGAACATCAACGGGCACGTGAAGATTGTCGTCACCACGACAAATCCAAACTCGAACGCAGCCATCAGCGGAGTGTTCTTCGAAAGCTCGCTGACTGGAGTGAGCGTCACGCCGCAGAATGCGAGCCTGAGTGGCGGGCAAACGCAGCAGTACACCGCACAGGTTACCGGAACGCCGAATAAGACGGTGACTTGGAGCATCAGCAACGCCAGCAATTCGGGCAATCCAGCACCGGGCTCGATCTCGAGCAGCGGGTTGTACACCGCACCGGCATCGGTTGCGACTGCCGTGAACCTGACGGTTACCGCCACCGCCTCCGATAACGTCACGGTGGGCACCGCTCCGCTGTCGTTGTTGGCAGGGACAACTTCCAGCGGAGCCATCGTCAATTTCGTAGGGACAAATGCCACCGCCGAAGGAAACTGGATGGGCGCCTACGGAAGTGATGGTTATACAATAGCCAACGGGCCCCAGAGTCTGCCTGCCTACGCCGCGTTTTCTGTTTCGAATGAACAAAATTACACATGGGCTCTGAATCCAAACGATGTCCGTGCCCTACAAACGAGCACTGCCCGGATTGCCTCCACTTGGTACAGCAGTACGAACTTTACTTTCGATGTAAATCTCACGGATGGGAACACGCACCAGGTCGCATTATATGCCTTGGACTGGGATGACTTCGAAGGCGGCCGATCTGAGAAGGTTCAAGTGGTGGATGCCACTACAAATTCGGTTTTGGATACGCGCAATATCGCCGGTTTCCAAACCGGTATCTACCTTGTCTGGAACATTCAAGGGCACGTGAAAATCAATGTCTATCTGGTCGGTGGGGGTACAGCTGTCGTCAGTGGGGTCTTTTTCGATAAGACCGGCGCATCGGCTTCTTTCGTTAAGTCGGATGCTTCAACCGAAGGGACGTGGCAAAATGCCTATGGTCTGGACGGATACATGATTGCGAATTCTGTACAGAGCGTGCCGGGTTACGCGACGCTCGCGGTCCTGAATAACCTGAGCTATACATGGGCTTCAAATACGACTGACATTCGGGCCTTGCAAATGCCGACCGGCTCCAGAATCGCTTCTACCTGGTACAGCAACACAAGTTTTAACTTCGACCTAAATATACATGATGGCGCGATGCATCCAATTGAATTGTACGCGCTTGACTGGGATACCTTTCAGGGCGGACGCGTTGAACAAGTACAGATACTCGATGCAACTAGCGGCACCGTATTGGATAGCCGTGCCATCTCCAGTTTCACAAACGGTATCTACCTTGATTACAATATTTCGGGCCATGTGACTATCAATATCATCACGAACGCCGGAAATGCTGCTATAAGTGGAGTGTTTTTCAAATAATTCTTGAAAGTCCTGCGCTCTCCTCGGTTGTTCTTTCGCTGAGATGTAATTGGCTCACAAATCCCTTACATTGCACGACGTAATACAAAGTCATTGAGACTCGTTATGACCATCCTACGTAGAACCGTTACTGTGCCAACCGTTCCTGACCTTATGTATCAAGACTCCGATCGTGGGGCAAGCCCATCGGATGACCGAATTAGCTTCACTCGAACACTCAGCCATGTTTATCCAACGATTCTGGTAATAACTGTCAGTGCGGCTGTATTGTTTTGGAGACTAGGAACCCGCAGCCTGCTAGATTGGGACGAGGCTATCTATGCACAAGTCGCTAAGGAGATGGTGCACACCGGCAATTGGATGACCCCTCATTGGGGTTACAAGCTATGGTTTGAAAAGCCCCCTCTACTGATGTGGATAACCGCGATTTTGTACAAGATATTCGGAATCAATGAACTCTGGTCGCGGGCAGCCTCCGCGCTCGCCGGAGTGGGTGTTATAAGCCTGACTTATTTGATGGCCCGGGATTTTGTGGATAGTTTATCAGGTGTGCTGAGCGTACTGGTGCTTTTGACGAGCTTTCAGTTTGTCGCCGAAGCGCGTTTTGGCACCACCGATGTGATGTTGACATTTTTCACCTATCTGGCCATCTACGCATATTGGAAGTTTAAAACTGGAACCAACCGGGCGTGGTACTTGGTGTGTATTTCTTGTGGGCTTGCGCTAATGACGAAGGGCGCCGGCGGATTGATCGCACCGCTTATCATCGGCATTCTCCTCATTCTAGATGGCCAGCTTTTCAGCTTTGTCCGGCAACGTCTATTTTGGGGCGGTCTCGCTTTGGTCATCGCAATCGTGGCCCCGTGGCATATGTTTATGCTCTTGCGGTACGGAAGACAGTTTGTCAACAGCTACGTGATGTACCATGTTATCGAGCGTGCGTTGGTCCCGATAGAGAATCATCAACACGGCAGATTCATGTATGTGCGTGTCCTCGAGGATGGCTCCTACCCTTGGGACTGGCTCATTCCGTTCGCCCTTAGCTTGGCTATGGTCGATGTTTTTCGTGGTAACGGCCGAGGCCGAAGTCTGGTTTTGATTATCGTCCTGATTTTCGGCGGATATACTGCGGCTCAAACTGGCCTGCCATGGTACATCGTGCCCATTTACCCAGCGTTGGCCATTCTCGTCGGTACGATGCTCCGGCAGGCTGTCCGCTCTCGTGACACAATCGCCTTCAGCGGCTTACTACTCGGTGCTTCAGTTGTTTTCTTGAGTGCTTCTGGCAGGATTGTTCTTCCGTGCTTACTCGCGGGACTTCTCGCTTTTGGAACCACTTGGCTGCTACGGCGGGAAATGATTCCCCAAGTGGCCGTCATAACTCTGGCTGTGTTCTTTTCAATCGTTGGCTTGAGCCGATTCGGGCCGCTTTACAGAAAGACCGAGACTCCCATCGCCCGCCTTTCCAGCATGGTCAAGTCTTTAGATCCCGACGAGCATCAGCCGATTTTTATTCCTGGTGAGCCTTACGGTACTCAACCAGGTCCATCCGCTCTGTTCTATAGTGATAAACTAGTAGTGAATCCGACTGATGTCGCCGCCCTAGGTACCCTGGAAGTTCCTAACATTAAGTGGGTGATCGCCGCCAAATCCGATTTGCCAAGCCTCAGCTCTTTGTTTGATATACGGATCACGTACCAAGAAGGCCCTTTAATTTTGGCCGAAACCGTCAAAAGGTCCTCAAAAAATGGCGGCAACTAAGCGTTTCACACAAAGCGCGAGCCGAGTTGCCATAGTATGAACTCCCGACGAAGATTTGTCCGAGATTTAACGGTGTCTTCCTTGGCCACGGGAACTCTTTTGAACTGGCCACATAGGTCTCTCATGGCTGCTGAGAATCCTGCGGAACCAGTCCGTTTGGACAGAAATGAGAACCCGTATGGGCCGGCCAAGGAGGCCATCGCGGCAATAAGCTCGAACGCGAGGCTCGTGAGTCGCTATTCCGCAAGTGAGCGGCAAGGCCTGAAGAGAACGATCGCGAAATTGCACGGAGTAGATGCGCAGCAGATCATTTTAGCTAGTGGCTCTTCGGACATCTTCCGCGTTGCGGTCCGGTCAGTTCGAGGTACTCAAGGCAAGTTGATTGTAGCCTCTCCGACTTTCGACGTTGTCTCTCGGGAAGCGCGTCGAATCGGCCTGCCAATTGAAACGGTTTCACTCACACGCGAATATTCTCATGACCTTGAAAAGATGCTTTCACTCACGCACAAGTCAAGCGGCGTAGTCTATATCTGCAATCCGAATAACCCGACAGGAAGCCTGACTCCGAGAAACCGTTTGGAAGCGTTTCTGAGCGAACTTCCTTCCACGTTCATGGTCTTGATCGACGAAGCCTACCATCACTATGTTCCGGATACCCCGGCCTACCTTTCTTTCATTGATCACCCGGTGAACAATAAGAACGTGGTTGTTACTCGTACGTTCTCCAAGATTTGCGGACTGGCTGGTGAGCGAATCGGTTACGCCATGGTTTCCCCTCAGGTTGCCAGCAATTTCCCGGGCGAGGATCTCGAATCGAGTGTAAGTGCCTCCGCTATTGTCGCTGCACGGGCCATTCTCGATGATGGCCAGTTTATTCGACATTGTGCCAGGCTGAATGGTGATGATCGGCAGGAATTTCTCAATCAAATTAACGCCCGACATGGTCACGCCGTTGATCCTCACGCCAATTTTGTGTTTATCCACGCGGGGCGGCCTGGGGGAGAAGTCGTCCAGTATTTTGAAAAAAATGGAGTGCTTATCGGACCGCCATTCCCTGAAATGAATACCCACGTCCGCGTGTCACTTGGTTTGCCCGAAGAAATGAGGGCATTCTGGCGTGTTTGGGATTCATTAATTCCCGCGGGAACTATGCACATGTAACGAATAATGGACGGAGGCAATTGCGAACGACTCTCCGGTCGGCCGAGCTTGCTTTACCAACTTCTGCAACGACTGAAAGATCGTCCAGACTCTCAAAGAACTCCTCGCTTCTGCCGCGTTACAAACCTGCCCTTTCGTCTCCATTTTCTCTCCGGTTCTTGAATGCCACCGATTGAAGTAGCCAGCAATCTCAAAGGGAAACCATTTTCTCATGCTGCAAAATAACTTGCACGTTGTACGAAGGGAGAACGTCGGAAGTGTCGGTGGAATCGATGAAACTACGCAAGTGTGCAAAGGTCATCGATGTGCAGAGTAGTCTGTTCCTTGGACATCGGAGCGCGAAGTGTATCGTTCCAGTAGTTCTAAAACTGCGATGCGGACCGCGACCGCTCTCCCACGAGTTGCAGCATCCCTCCTCGTTTTGACTATTGCTGTTCTTATCTCGCAAGTTTCTACGGCCGCGCAGGTGTCTCAGACGGGCCAATGGCAAACCCTGCCCTACACCATGCCGATAAATCCGATTCACGTGGCACTCATGCACAACGGGAAGGTTTTGATCGTAAGCGGTTCTGGAAATTATCCCCAGGATACTGACTATGAATCTGCGGTCTGGGATCCAACGGCGGGTTCCATCACCACCCAGCCTTTAACCTGGGACATGTTTTGCAATGGGATGATTGGCCTCGCGGACGGCCGCATCTTCGTCATGGGCGGCAACCTGCAATACGATCCGTTTTACGGCGAGGCAAAGACATCGGTCTATGATCCTGCTACCGGCCAGTTTACTGACATGCAGCCAATGGCGCATGGTCGCTGGTACCCGACTCCGACTGTCCTGGCCGACGGTTCGGTGATGGTCTTTTCTGGCCTGTCTGAAACCGGAAGTACAAACTCGGCGGTCGAAATCTACAAAGTCGGTTCGGGCTGGAGCCAGCAATACATCGCTCCCTGGGTGCCACCCCTGTACCCGCGAATGCATTTACTTCCGAATGGCACCGTTTTTAATTCAGCTCCTAATCCCGTCTCCAACATTTTTGACCCTTCCACGCAGACCTGGCAGATGAACGTGGCTGCAACCAATTATGGCGGCGACCGAACATATGGCAGTTCGGTGCTGTTGCCTCTTACCCCTGCAAATAACTACAGGCCACGCGTGTTTATTCTGGGTGGAGGGAATCCCGCGACAAACACGACCGAGGTTATCGATCTCTCGGCAAGTAATCCCCAGTGGGTTTGGGGCCCCCCGATGACTCAGCCCCGTATTGAAATGAATGCGACGCTGTTGCCGAACGGCACTATCCTGGCGGTTGGAGGCTCAGTGAACGACGAGGACTTGGGAAGTGTCAGTTTCACGGCAGACCTCTTTAACGTCAATTCAGACACAATCACGCAAAGTTCGGCAGGTTCGAATGCTTTTGCTCGCCTGTATCACTCGGTGGAACTCCTTCTTCCGGACGCCACTCTTCTGGTAGCAGGAGGAAACCCGGCTCGGGGTACCTACGAGCCTCACATGGAGATCTATTCGCCGCCTTATCTGTTCAATGCGGATGGAACGCCCGCGACGCGGCCAACCATCACAAGCGTGACTCCAGGAGTCGTCGGATATGGCACTACGTTTCAAGTATCCAGTCCTGACGCGGCTTCGATTTCATCGGTCGTTTTGATGCGACTTGGTTCTGTAACGCACGCCTTTGACATGGACCAGCGCATGGTGGGACTCAATTTTACGGTTCAGGGCACAACGCTCACGCTCACCAGTCCACCCAATGGCAATATCGCACCGCCAGGCTATTATCTGCTGTTCATTCTCAACTCTTCAGGTGTTCCATCAGTTGCACAATTCGTGCAAATATCGACGGATCCAGCCAACACTCCGCCCACCGGCATGATCACTAGCCCATCGTCAGACATTACCGTTGGCGTGAATGATCCAGTATCGTTTGCTGGAACGGGGTCTGATCGCAGCGGCACAATTACGGCGTATTCCTGGGTATTTTCCGGCGGAACGCCGTCTGTTAGTAACTCGGCCGTACCTGGAATTGTTACATTCTCTTCCATGGGCACCTTTAGGGCCTCGCTCACCGTAACCGACAGTTTCGGCCTTACCGACCCGAGTCCGGAAACGCGAACGATTACCGTGGTTCCGTCGTTCTCCTTGTCGGCATCGCCATCATCTCAATCCGTAATTGCGGGTGGTAGTGCCGCCTACGATGTCGTCACCACACCTAATAGCGGATTCGCAGGTGCGATTAGTCTCTCTGCCAGCGGTTTACCCGCGGGTGTGACAGCCGCTTTTAATCCTCCCAGCCTAACCAGCGGTTCCGCGACGATGACTCTGAACGCGGGTCCAACGGCTGTCTCCGGCACCTATATTGTGACTATCACAGGTACAAGTGGCGCACTCAATGAAACGGCAACTGTGACGCTAGTGGTTTCGCCAATTTCGATACAGCCTACGACCGTTACTCTGATCGCAAACCAGATTCAGCCTTTCACCGTTACCAATGCGGGAAATCAGGCCATTACGTGGGCTATTAACCCCACCGTTGGCAGTATTTCTTCGGCTGGAGTTTATCTCGTGCCTGCTTCCATCAGCACGACTCAACAAATCACTGTGACAGCCACCGAGCCGGACGGTGTTACCACTGCGATTGCGCATATTACCCTCGCCAGTGCAGCCGTTAGTTTTGTCGGCTCTGACGCAGGCACGCAGGGAAGTTGGATCGGGTCCTACGGTGCGGATGGATATTCGGTCCCGAATGGCGTACAGAATCTGCCAAGCTATGCCAGCTTCTCCGTCTCGGGACAGTCGAACTACACCTGGGCCGCGAGCACTACTGATGTGCGCGCGCTGCAAACGCCCGCCGGATCAGGTCGAATGGCATCGGTGTGGTATAGCGCGCCCTCGTTCACGTTCGATTTGAACTTGCGGGATGGGAATACGCACCAAATAGCGCTGTACGCCCTGGATTGGGATAACTATCAGGGCGGCAGAGCCGAGCAGATTCAGATTCTCGATGCGAGCAGCGGCGTGGTCTTGGACACGGAAAACCTGACCGGCTTCCAGAACGGACAATATCTGGTCTGGAACTTATATGGACACGTAAAGATCGTTGTGACCACAACGAACTCGAACTCTAATGCAGCGCTCAGCGGGATCTTCTTCGAGAGTTCGGTGATCGGAGTGAATGTGACGCCCCAAAGCCCGAGCCTCAGTCCCGGACAAATCCAGCAATTTAGTGCGGCAGTCGTTGGTACACCGAGTAAGGCGGTGACCTGGAGCATCAGCAATGCCAGCAATCCGGGCAATCCAGCTCCGGGCTCGATCTCCAGCAGCGGGTTGTATACCGCACCAGCAACCGTAGTCAGTCCCGTGAACCTGATGGTGACGGCAACTGCTTCGGACAACGTCACACTGGGAACGTCCACGCTCTCCTTGTCGGCTGGAACGGCGCCGAGTGGTCCGACGGCTACATATTTGGGCACGGATGCCACTACGCAGGGCGGTTGGATTGGCACCTACGGTGGCGATGGCTACGCCATCCCGAACGGGGCGCAGAGTTTGCCGAGTTACGCCAGCTTCAGTGTATCGGGGCAATCGAGCTACACGTGGGCAGCCAGCACTGCTGATGTACGAGCGCTGCAGACACCAGGCGGGGTGGGGCGTATGGCGTCGCTTTGGTATAGCGCGCCGTCATTCACGATGGATGTGAATCTGAAGGATGGCAACACGCACCAAATAGCACTGTACGCACTCGATTGGGATAACTACCAGGGCGGCAGGGCCGAGCAGATCCAGATTCTTGACGCTAACACCAACAACGCGCTCGATACCCGCAATGCGACGAGCTTTCAGAACGGCCAATATCTGGTCTGGAACATCAACGGCCACGTGAAGATTGTTATCACCACAACGAAAGGAAACTCGAACGCAGCGCTCAGCGGGATATTCTTCGAGAGTTCACTGATCGGAGTGACGGTAACACCTCAAAGTCCCAGCCTTAGTCCCGGGCAAAACCAGCAATTTGCAGCCGCCGTGGTCGGTACCCCGAATAAGGCGGTGACTTGGAGCGTCAGCAACACCAGCAATCCGGGCAATCCGGCGCCGGGCTCGATCTCCAGCGGCGGGTTGTACACCGCACCGGCATCGGTTGCCGGCGCTGTGAACCTGATAGTGACAGCGACCGCTTCGGATAACGTCACCGTGGGAACTGCTACTCTGTCCTTGGAGGCTGGAACCGCGCCGAGTGGGCCGAGCGCTACATATCTAGGCATCGATACGACTACACAGGGGAATTGGATTGGCGCCTACGGTGGCGATGGATATGCCATACCGAACGGAGCGCAAAGCTTGCCGAGCTACGCCAGCTTCAGTGTCTCAGGCCAATCGAGCTACACCTGGGCCGGAAGCACGGGCGATGCGCGCGCGCTGCAGACGCCGAGTGGAGCGAGCCGCATGGCGTCGCTCTGGTTCAATGCGTCGTCGTTCACGATGGATGTGAATCTGAAGGATGAGAATACCCACCAGGTGGCGCTATACGCACTGGATTGGGACGGGTATCAGGGCGGCAGAGCCGAACAGATTCAGATTCTCGACGCGAGCACTAACAACGTGCTCGATACGCGCAACGTGACCGGCTTCCAGAATGGCCAGTATCTGGTCTGGAACATCAATGGACACGTGAAAATTGTTGTCACCACAACGAATCCGAACTCGAACGCCGCGATCAGTGGAGTGTTCTTTGAAAGTTCACTGATCGGTGTGAGCGTCACGCCTCAGGGTGCCAGCCTGACTGGCGGGCAGACTCAGCAGTACTCGGCACAGGTCACGGGGACGCCGAACAAGACATTGACCTGGACCATCAGCAACGCCAGCAATCCTGGTAATCCAGCGCCAGGATCGATCTCGAGCAGCGGGCTGTACACCGCGCCCGCATCGGTTGCCAGCGCCACGAATCTGACGGTGACCGCCACCGCCTCGGATAACGCCACAGTGGGAACCGCCCCGCTATCTCTGACGGCCGGCACGGCATCGAGCCGAGCGACGGCTACCTACATGGGCACTGATGCCACCACGCAAGGGAACTGGATCGGCACCTATGGCGGGAATGGATATGTCATACCAAACGGGGCACAGAGCTTGCCAAGCTATGCCACCTTCGCAGTGTCAGGTCAGTCGAGCTACACCTGGGCGGCCAGCACCGCGGATGTTCGCGCACTGCAGAATCCCGGAGGATCGGGACGCATGGCCTCGGTTTGGTATAACGCGCCGTCGTTCACGCTGGATGTCAACATGAATGACGGCAACACCCACCAGCTCGCGCTTTACGCTCTCGATTGGGATAACTACGAGGGGGGCAGAGCCGAGCAGATTCAGATACTCGACGCCAGCACCAACAACTTGCTCGATACACGCAATGTTACCAGCTTCGAGAACGGGCAGTATCTGGTCTGGAACATCAACGGGCACGTAAAAATCATTCTCACCACAACGAATCCGAACTCGAACGCAGTCATAAGCGGAGTGTTTTTCTAGCCTGTGACTTGGTAACCCCGATTCCCGCCTTCGTTTCACTCAGTCTTTTCCTACCCCCATTATTCTGTCCATTTGCAGCTATTTACTTCCCGTAAAATTCGTTTTTGGCGTGGCGTCCGCGCTGTGTTGCGCCTCGGGTCTGCAAAACTTCGATCCGGTTGTAAGGTAGAACTCCCCAGCCCATTTTTTTTAGGAGAATTACTACGGTCAGATGTAGGTTTTGGGCCGCGGTCAAAAGGGCAAAGCCGGTGTCTGCAGGACAGGATGAATTAAAACACTCTAATTCATTCGCCGCCGTACGCAATCCGGCTATTCGTACAGTCGCGACGCTTTGTGCTCGGAGCTTAACCTCTGGGCATGAACACATTCACAGCAAGGCTCATAAGAAAGATTTTCGCAGTCATAGCTCTGACGGCAATTTCAACTTCCATCAGCCACGCAGCGTCAAGCTCGGCGACGTCGCAAGTGAATACGGCAACAGCAACCTTCATCGGAACCGACACTGTTTCAGAAGGGAACTGGGAAGGGAAGTATGGGGCCGACGGGTACTCGATCCCGAACAGTACACAGGCACTGCCTTCGTATGCCACGTTCAGCCCCTTGGATCAGACCAATTACACCTGGGCAGCGAACACCACGGATCCTCGGGCGCTTCAAACGAATACAGGGGGAATCGCGTCTACCTGGTACAGCAACTCAACTTTTTCGCTCGATATTAACCTGATCGACGGGAAGACACACCAGATCGCACTCTATGCGCTGGACTGGGACACGTATTTAGGAGGGCGATCGGAGACGCTGCAGGTGGTGGATGCGACCTCGAACGCGGTGCTAGACACTCGCAGCATATCGAGCTTCACGAATGGGATCTATCTTGTATGGAACCTAAGCGGGCACGTGCGAGTGAACGTGGTCACCAACACCGGGAACGCTGTTCTCAGCGGCATCTTCTTCAGCACGAGTGCGACGACTTCATCCACGCCAGGAGCGGCTAACTTTATCGGATTCGATACGGCGACACAGGGGAACTGGGAAGGGAAGTATGGGGCCGACGGGTACTCGATCCCGAACAGTACACAGGCACTGCCTTCGTATGCCACGTTCAGCCCCTTGGATCAGACCAATTACACCTGGGCAGCGAACACCACGGATCCTCGGGCGCTTCAAACGACTTCAGGGGGGATCGCGGCCACTTGGTACAGCAACTCGGCTTTCTCGTTGGACGTTAACATAACGGACGGCAAGACACACCAGGTCGCGCTGTATGCGCTGGACTGGGACACGTATTTAGGAGGACGATCGGAGACGCTGCAGGTGGTGGATGCGACCTCGAACGCGGTGCTAGACACTCGCAGCATATCGAGCTTCACGAATGGGATCTATCTTGTATGGAACCTAAGCGGGCACGTGCGAGTGAACGTGGTCACCAACACCGGGAACGCTGTTCTCAGCGGCATCTTCTTCAGCACGAGTGCGACGACTTCATCCACGCCAGGAGCGGCTAACTTTATCGGATTCGATACGGCGACACAGGGGAACTGGGAAGGGAAGTATGGGGCCGACGGGTACTCGATCCCGAACAGTACACAGGCACTGCCTTCGTATGCCACGTTCAGCCCCTTGGATCAGACCAATTACACCTGGGCAGCGAACACCACGGATCCTCGGGCGCTTCAAACGACTTCAGGGGGGATCGCGGCCACTTGGTACAGCAACTCGGCTTTCTCGTTGGACGTTAACATAACGGACGGCAAGACACACCAGGTCGCGCTGTATGCGCTGGACTGGGACACGTATTTAGGAGGGCGATCGGAGACGCTGCAGGTGGTGGATGCGACCTCGAACGCGGTGCTAGACACTCGCAGCATATCGAGCTTCACGAATGGGATCTATCTTGTATGGAACCTAAGCGGGCACGTGCGAGTGAACGTGGTCACCAACACCGGGAACGCTGTTCTCAGCGGCATCTTCTTCGGCGGGTCAAGTGCAAGTACCCAGAGTGGCCAGGGGCAGGTTTGTATTAATCCAACCGCGGTGAATTTTGGAAACGTGAATATCGGTACAACGGGCTCTCAACAAGCCACTATTCTAAACTGCGGCAGCAGTGTATTCAGTATCCTGAATATTAGCATATCTGGAAACGGATATTCAATTGCCAAACCAACGTTGCCGGTCGCGCTGCCGCCCGGACAAAGCATGACTTTGCCCGTCGCGTTCCAGCCCTCGGCCACAGGGAGTGTTTCAGGAGCGGTTACCATCGCAAGTAGCGTCCCTTCTGCCAGCACCGTCGTAAATCTCGGTGCAACGGGTGTCGGGTTTGCCCCTGTCATTACCAGTCAGCCAGTCAATCAGACAGTGGTTGCGAGCCAATCAGCGACTTTCTCGGTTGCTGATACCGGAACTTCTCCCATGACATATCAGTGGCGCAAAAACGGCGCTGCGATATCCGGAGCAACCTCCTCCACTTACACGACGCCGGCAACTACCACTTCGGACAATAGTTCGCAATTTACCGTCCTCATAAGCAACTGTGTGGGAAGCACGGTCAGCAATGTGGCTGCGCTGACTGTAAACATTCCGACCTATGTGCTCACCGTCAATCCGTCCACGCTGAGCTTTGGAAACGTGAACGCCTCGACTACAACGAGCCAGAACGTTACTGTTCTTAATTCTGGAACGGGGAACGTCACCCTGTCGGGGCTAACCGCGTCGGGCGCGGGATTCAATGCGAGTGGTATTGCATCGGGAACGGTCTTGGCTCCAGGCCAGAGTGCGAGTTTGGCGATAACGTTTTCTCCAGCAGTCAGCGGGAGCGTTACCGGAACGATCACGGTCGGCAGCAATGCTACATCAGGCGGGAAATTGATTTCCGTCTCCGGAGCGGGAACCGTACCTGCAACTCACTCTGTTGCGCTGGTTTGGTCGGCGAGTAGCTCAGTCGTTATGGGCTATAACGTCTACGTCAGCACGGTCTCCGGCAGCGGTTACTCCAAGCTTACTGCCAGCCCAGTGCCAGCAACCAGTTACGTGGATGGGGGGCTTACCGTAGCCCAGATGCGATACTACGTAGTGACCTCAGTTGACTCCACCGGAACCGAAAGCGCCTTCTCATCGCAAGTATCCGCGAACATCCCGTGAACCTCTTGGGGTAGGCCACCTACCCGAAGGCTCTCGCGCGAATAAGACTGCAGATGAAGTGAATATGGATCGGTCCCGGTAATTCGGGACCGATCCATGGACGTTAACGGACACTCTGTAAGAAGATGCCGCTTGCCACGGCATCATCCCCACCGCCTCTCCAAGTTACGTTTACTACGACGTGACCCGAGAGGTTCCACACGAGATAGACTCCATTCGTGAAATTCGATAGGTATTCGGTATCCAGCACGGTGCCCGTACCTGCGTCAACTATCTGGACTGCTTCCGACCGAATTCCGCCGGCATTGTCCCAATCCAGAGCATAGATCGCAAACTGGTGCAAGTTGTTGTCTGTCAGGTTCACGTCGAAACTGAAGGTCCAGTTCACGAAGGGATTCTCATTCCAGCAAGCCGCTATGCGGCCGGTTCCGTTTCCATTCTGCACTGCTCGAGGGTCCGTCGTGGTGGTGGTCCAGACACAGCTTCCCGCATTCTCGACGGCAACGGTCGCATACGATGGCGGTGTTTGATTGCCATCTGCAAGCAAATATCCGTCAGCCCCATAAACGCCTTGCCAGTTACCTTGGGTTGTAGTGTCGGTTCTCACGAAGGTTGCGCTGGATGCGCCCACGGTACCTGCGGCGAGGCTGATAGTCGCCGTCCCAACCTTGGTATTATCCGCGGCACTGATTGCGGTGGCCGTTACAGTCGTTGCGGTTCCAAGTGTCGCCGGAGCCGTATATAGGCCATTACTGGAGATCGTACCCGGCGCTGGATTACTAGGGTTACTGGCATTGCTGATGGTCCAGGTCACAGCTTTGTTCGGGGTACCAATGACCGCCGCGTTGAATTGCTGATTTTGTCCCGGACTCAGATTGACGTTTTGTGGAGTCATGGTCACGCCAACCGTTGAGGATTCAAAGAAGATTCCGCTGATGACCGCGTTGGCATTCGGGTTGGTCGTGCTGACGACGATCTTTACGTGCCCGTTGATGTTCCATGACCAGATACTGCCCGTTCTGGAAGCCGGTGGCATTGCGTGTATCAAGCACGTTGTTGGTGCTGGCGTCGAGTATCTGAATCTGTTCGGCTCGTCCCGCGAGGTCCCAATCCAGTGCATACAGTGCAACCTGGTGCGTGTTCCCATCTTTCAGGTTGACGTCCATGGTGAAAGATGGTGCGTTGAACCACACCGACGCCATGCGTCCTGCTCCGCCCGGAGTCTGCGGCGCGCGCACATCGGCCGTGCTGGCTGCCCAGGTGTAGCTCGACTGGCCAGAAACCGCCAACGTAGCATAGTTGGGTACATTCTGCGCCCCGTTCGGTATGGCATATCCATCACCGCCATATGCCCCAATCCAGCTTCCCTGCGTGGTCGTGTCGAGACCCGCGTAGGTAGCTGTCGCTCCGCTCGAAGCTGTGCCTGCCGTCAAAGAGAGCGGAGCGGTTCCGACCGTGACGTTATCTGAAGCGGTTGCGGTCACCGTCAGGTTCACGGTGCTGGCAACCGATGCCGGTGCGGTGTACAACCCGCTGCTCGAGATCGAGCCCGGTGCTGGATTTCCCGGATTGCTGGCGTTGCTGATGCTCCAGGTCACTGCCTTGTTCGGCGTTCCGGTAACCTGTGCGGTGTACTGCTGCGTCTGCCCGCCGCTCAGGCTGGCGCCCTGCGGCGTTACGCTCACTCCGATCAGCGAGCTTTCAAAGAACACTCCGCTGATCGCTGCGTTCGCATTGGGGTTCGTCGTGGTGACGACGATCTTCACGTGGCCGTTGATGTTCCAGACCAGATACTGCCCGTTCTGGAAGCCGGTCGCGTTACGTGTATCGAGCACGTTGTTGGTGCTGGCGTCGAGAATCTGAATCTGTTCAGCTCTTCCCGCGGGATCCCAATCCAGTGCATACAGTGCAACCTGGTGCGTGTTCCCATCTTTCAGGTTGACGTCCATGCTGAAAGAGGGCGCGTTGAACCACACCGACGCCATGCGTCCTGCTCCGCCCGGAGTCTGCGGCGCGCGCACATCGGCCGTGCTGGCTGCCCAGGTGTAGCTGGACTGGCCAGAAACCGAAAGGGTAGCGTAGCTTGGCACGCTCTGCGCCCCGTTCGGTATGGCGTATCCATCGCCACCGTAGGTGCCTATCCAGCTTCCTTGAGTTGTCGTGTCGAGACCCGCATAGGTAGCTGTCGCTCCGCTCGAAGCTGTGCCTGCCGTCAAAGAGAGCGGAGCGGTTCCGACCGTGACGTTATCTGAAGCGGTTGCGGTCACCGTCAGGTTCACTGCGCTCGCAACCGATGCCGGTGCGGTGTACAACCCGCTGCTCGAGATCGAGCCCGGTGCTGGATTTCCCGGATTGCTGGCGTTGCTGATGCTCCATGTCACTGCCTTGTTCGGCGTTCCGGTGACCTGCGCGGTGTACTGCTGCGTCTGGCCGCCACTCAGGCTGGCGCTCTGAGGCGTTACGCTCACTCCGATCAGCGAGCTTTCAAAGAACACTCCGCTGATAGCCGCGTTGGCGTTCGGGTTGGTTGTGGTGACGACGATTTTTACATGGCCGTTGATGTTCCAGACCAGATACTGCCCGTTCTGGAAGCCGGTCGCGTTGCGTGTATCGAGCACATTGTTGGTGCTGGCGTCGAGCACCTGAATCTGCTCAGCTCTGCCGCCCTGATAGCCGTCCCAATCCAGTGCGTACAGCGCCACCTGATGTGTGTTGCCGTCCTTCACGTTCACATCGAATGTGAACGACGGTGTGTTGAACCACAGCGAGGCCATGCGGCTCGCTCCACCCGGAGTCTGCAACGCGCGCACATCGGCCGTGCTGGCTGCCCAGGTATAGCTGGACTGACCCGACACTGAGAAGGTGGCGTAGCTCGGTACGTTCTGCGCCCCGTTCGGTATGGCATATCCGTCGCCACCGTAGGTGCCGATCCAGCTTCCTTGCGTGGTCGTATCGAGGCCCGCGTAGGTGGCTGTCGCTCCGCTCGAAGCTGTGCCTGCCGTCAAAGAGAGCGGAGCGGTTCCGACCGTGACGTTATCTGAAGCGGTTGCGGTCACCGTCAGGTTCACGGTGCTGGCAACCGATGCCGGTGCGGTGTACAACCCGCTGCTCGAGATCGAGCCCGGTGCTGGATTTCCCGGATTGCTGGCGTTGCTGATGCTCCAGGTCACTGCCTTGTTCGGCGTTCCGGTAACCTGCGCGGTGTACTGCTGCGTCTGGCCGCCACTCAGGCTGGCGCTCTGAGGCGTTACGCTCACTCCGATCAGCGAGCTTTCAAAGAACACTCCGCTGATAGCCGCGTTGGCGTTCGGGTTGGTCGTGGTGACGACGATTTTTACATGGCCGTTGATGTTCCAGACCAGATACTGCCCGTTCTGGAAGCCGGTCGCGTTGCGTGTATCGAGCACATTGTTGGTGCTGGCGTCGAGCACCTGAATCTGCTCAGCTCTGCCGCCCTGATAGCCGTCCCAATCCAGTGCGTACAGCGCCACCTGATGTGTGTTGCCGTCCTTCACGTTCACATCGAATGTGAACGACGGTGTGTTGAACCACAGCGAGGCCATGCGTCCTGCTCCACCCGGAGTCTGCAACGCGCGCACATCGGCCGTGCTGGCTGCCCAGGTGTAGCTGGACTGGCCAGAAACCGCCAACGTAGCGTAGTTGGGTACATTCTGCGCCCCGTTCGGTATGGCATATCCATCACCGCCATACGCCCCAATCCAGCTTCCCTGCGTGGTCGTGTCGAGACCCGCATAGGTAGCTGTCGCTCCGCTCGAAGCTGTGCCTGCCGTCAAAGAGAGCGGAGCGGTTCCGACCGTGACGTTATCTGAAGCGGTTGCGGTCACCGTCAGGTTCACTGCGCTCGCAACCGATGCCGGTGCGGTGTACAACCCGCTGCTCGAGATCGAGCCCGGTGCTGGATTTCCCGGATTGCTGGCGTTGCTGATGCTCCATGTCACTGCCTTGTTCGGCGTTCCGGTGACCTGCGCGGTGTACTGCTGCGTCTGGCCGCCACTCAGGCTGGCGCTCTGAGGCGTTACGCTCACTCCGATCAGCGAGCTTTCAAAGAACACTCCGCTGATAGCCGCGTTGGCGTTCGGGTTGGTCGTGGTGACGACGATTTTTACATGGCCGTTGATGTTCCAGACCAGATACTGCCCGTTCTGGAAGCCGGTCGCGTTGCGTGTATCGAGCACATTGTTGGTGCTGGCGTCGAGCACCTGAATCTGCTCAGCTCTGCCGCCCTGATAGCCGTCCCAATCCAGTGCGTACAGCGCCACCTGATGTGTGTTGCCGTCCTTCACGTTCACATCGAATGTGAACGACGGTGTGTTGAACCACAGCGAGGCCATGCGGCTCGCTCCACCCGGAGTCTGCAACGCGCGCACATCGGCCGTGCTGGCTGCCCAGGTATAGCTGGACTGACCCGACACTGAGAAGGTGGCGTAGCTCGGTACGTTCTGCGCCCCGTTCGGTATGGCATATCCGTCGCCACCGTAGGTGCCGATCCAACTCCCCTGCGTGGTTGTATCAGTGCCCAAATATACGACTGTGGGCCCACTCGGCGCCGTTCCAGCCGCCAAGGACAGCGTGGCGGTTCCGACCGTGACGTTATCTGAAGCGGTCGCGGTCACCGTGAGGTTCACTGCGCTCGCAACCGATGCCGGTGCAGTGTACAACCCGCTACTCGAGATCGAGCCCGGCGCCGGATTGCCCGGATTGCTCGCGTTGCTGATGGTCCAAGTAACGGATTTGTTCGGGGTCCCGACTACCGCCGCACTAAATTGCTGAGTTTGTCCCGGCTTCACACTGGCGCCCTGAGGCGTTACCGTTACTCCGATCAGCGAACTCTCAAAGAACACGCCGCTGATGGCCGCGTTCGTATTGGGGTTCGTCGTGGTGACGACGATCTTCACGTGCCCATTGATGTTCCAGACCAGATACTGCCCGTTCTGGAAGCCGGTGATATTCCGAGTATCCAGAACCGTGTTGGTGCTGGCATCGAGCACCTGAATCTGCTCAGCCCGTCCTGCGACGTCCCAATCCAGGGCGTACAGCGCCACCTGATGCGTGTTCCCATCCTTCAGGTTCACATCCATCGTGAACGAGGGCGCGCTATACCACACCGAAGCCGTGCGCCCTGCTCCACCTGGAGTCTGCGGTGCGCGCACATCGGTAGTGCTCGCGGCCCACGTGTAGCTGGATTGACCCGACAGTGTGAAAGCCGCATAGGTAGGCAGGTTCTGCGTCCCGTTCGGGATGGCATATCCATCGCCACCGTAGGTGCCGATCCAGCTCCCCTGCGTTTGGCTGTCGTTGCCCACATAGCTGGCTGTTGCCAACAGCGCCAGATTCACGGTGGCAGTGCCAACAACCGGCCCATTCGGTACCGTTGCTGTCACCGCCACGGTTTGCGACCCGGAAATTGCAGACGGCGCCGTGTATAGCCCGGTTGAAGAAATGCTCCCCGGAGCCGGATTTCCTGGATTCGTCACATTAGCGATGGCCCAAGTGACATTTGCATCGTTTGCGCCCGCCACTTTAGCGGTGAATTGCTGTTGCTGGCTGGCAGCCATCACCACATTGCTAGGATTCATGCCGCCGCCGAAGAACACACCGCTGATCACGGCGGTGCCACCAGCGGTAATTGTAACGTTCACCTTAATGTGGCCGCTCGCATTCCAGCTCACATATGTGCCGCCAGTGAAGTTAGATAGATTCTCCGTGTCCAACACCGCGCCCGTAACCGCATCAGTTACCTGAAGCGTTTCAGCACGAACGCCTGCGTAGCTGTCCCAATCGAGAGCGTAGAGGGCAACCTGATGCAAGTGCCCGTCCTGCAGATTGATGTCAAATGTAAAGGTTGGATTATTGAACCATGTCGCCGCAATTTGAGAAGTGCCGCTCCCTGTTTGAAGCGCTCGGCTGTCTGTGGAGCTTGCAGCCCAAGTGTACGTTGAGGCATTCAGCACTCCGAACGATGCATAGGACGGGATACTTTGAGAATCGCCCTCAATGGCATAGCCATCGCTTCCATAATTGCTGTGCCAACTTCCTTTGGTGGTTGTATCAAGAGCCACAAACGAGGCCTGAGCCTGGTTCACCAGTAAAGTGACGGTGGTTGTCGCGGTCATGTAATTGCCAGAACCCGTTCCCGTCGGCGTGAACGTCACCGAAAGTGTCTGGCTGCCAATGCTTGGGATGGCGCCGACTGCGGGTGTATAGGAGAACGTTCCCGTCAACGTATTCCCGTTCACGGTCGCCGTTGCATTAAGCTGTGTGGCGCTCAACGCCGTTCCAGCCAGGATTGGCGCCGGTGTGGGCCATGAGATGGTTGGTGTTGCTTGGGTGACGGTCAAACTCCCAGCGACGAATGAGAAAGTGTAATTTGACGCCGTTAAGGTTCCCTGGGTTACCGTAGTCGGATAGCCGCCCACCGCGCTGTTGGTCGTTGCCATGGTCGTAATATTCGGAGCGCCGGTTAATACCGCAGCTGTATCGCCATTGACGAAGCCGTTATAGCTCGGTGTCAAAGCCCCCGGATTAACCTGCCCAAACTGCTGAGAGGCGTTTGACGTCACAGTAAGTGTTGCCGGACTCACCGTAATTTGAACACTCTGCGTGGCGCTCGTGTAATCGAGCGTGTCGCTCGGAGTGAACGTGACGGAGAGCGTGTGCGCGCCGGCAGTCAGGATTGTTCCTGCTGTTGGCGTGTAGACAAAGCTGCCCGTTAACGCGGTTCCGTTGTATGCGGCCGTGGCGTTGAGCTGGGTGCCGCCCAACCCTTGACCATAAGTGAGAGCCCCGGGTGCCCAGGTGATCGTGGGCTTCAGGTTTCCGGTTCCAGTTCCGCTCAAGCTCACCGTTTGCGTGCTTCCTGCCACGCCATTGGAATCGTCCGTAACGGTTAATATCGCGCTCTCCGCTCCCTTGTTCGCGGGAGTGAAGATAACGTTGATCGAGCAATTCGAGTTTGCCGCCAACTGTCCTGCAAGCGCACTGCAAGTATCCGTTGTTTCAGTGAAATCGGCTGCGTTGTTTCCGCTGACGCCCACGCTGAAATGCAGCGCGCTTCCCGGCCCATTGGTTAGCGTGATGGTCTGCGCCGTTGATGGCGTGTTCTGCGCCTGAGCGCCAAAGTTGACCGATGATGGCGAAACGGACGCTCCCGAGCTGCCGCCAGCTGGCGGGGCAGCAATGAAGGCGTATGCAGTTATATTCCCAACGAGCGGCGTGCTTTCAGCGCCTGCGATCGAGGATGTCGACTCCTGTCCGTCAGTGGCATAGGCATACAGAACGTGATAACCGCCGGTTAACGGAGTCGTTTGCCCTGTGAAGTTACCCGATCCATTATTCGTAGCCACTTGCCACGGTCCGGCCCACGTGTCGATTTGATAGAAGAGTCCGTCCACCACTCCGTTCGTGAGCGTGTTGGTCGCGTTGAATGAAAACAGCGGGGATGTACTTGTAGTCTGGTTTCCGGACAAGGCCGTAATCGCCGCTTTGATCGGAACTAACTCAACCTGCTGCTCGGTAATGGCAGAAACTGTGTTGCTGTACTCGTTCGCAACGTAGATCTGATTTGTTATCGGATTTACGGCTATGGCAGTGGGGCTGTTCGCAGTGACGCTACCCTGGTTGTCGACCGCAATGGTGATGAAATTGGTCGCGCCGTCGATGATAGAAACGTCGTTGTCGCCGAAATTCGCAACGTATATCTTATTCGACGTCAGATTGACAGAAAGCGTGACTGGATTCTTACCGACGCTAAGAGCTGTGGTCGCGTTAGTGACTCCGTCGATCACCGTTACCGTATTACTCGCGCTGTTCACCACATAGATCTTGTTTGTCAGCGGATTGACCGCGATCGCGGTCGGGCCACTGCCTACCGCTATCGGAACGCCAACGACGGTATCCCCTGCGCCGCTGATGATCGAGACTGTTTGGTCCCCGGCATTCAAGACATAGATTTCGTTACTGATCGGATCCACAGCCAACGCCGAAGGATAATTGCCAACCGTGACTGAGCTTGCGTTATCGTTCGTTCCGTTGATTACCGTAACGGTGTTTGTGCCGCCGTCGGCCACATAGATCTTATTCGTGACGGCGTTTACAGCAATGGCGCCCGGGAATTTGCCTACAGAGACGGTGTCCACGACGGTGTCTGTTCCGCTATCGATAACAGAAACGTTCCAGTCGACGTTGTTCGCCACGTAAACTCGATTCGTAGTGGGATTGATTGCCACAGCGGTGGGAACGCTGCCTACACCGACGGTCGTCGTCGTATTGTCCGTTTTGATGATCGTTACATTGCCGCTGCCGTTGTTCAGTACATACACTTTGTCGTTCGCCGGGTTCACCGCCACGGCATACGGCTCGTGGCCGGATGTCACCGTGGTGTTGCTGGCGCCGATGACCGTGACGCTGTCTCCGCCATAGTTGGCCACGTACACCTTGTTCGTATCCGGCGCTACTGCCAAAGCAAAAGGTTGATTGCCGGTGCTGAATGTAGCGATGCTGTTGCTGGCCCCATCCACAACCGTAACGTTTGTGGTGCTGGAATTAGCAACGTAAATCTTGTCGCTGACCGGATTCACGGCAATCGCCGCTGGCCCCTGTCCGGTCACGAGGAATGACGCCGCGTTCGAAGCGCCGTTAATCACGCTTAGATTATTGCTGCCCAGATTTGTGACATAAATCTGGTTGGTGATTTCATTCACCGACAGAGCAGTGGGATCCGTGCCTACAGCGATGTTTGTGATCAGACTGTTCGATGCTCCGTTGAAGACCGACACACTGCCGGCAAATGCCGGCGAGGCACCGGAGTTGGCTACGTAAACGGTGTTCGTGCCGGCGTTTATGCCCACGGCAATTGGGCCGCTGCCGTTCGGGTCTTGAATCGTCGTCGTTTGATTCGTGCCGCCATTGATGACCGTGACGTTGTTGCTTCCCGTATTGGCCACGTAGATTTCATTTGTGGCGGCATTGACGGCGATCGACGAAGGCTGTGTCCCTACGTTCACCGTCGTGCTCACCGCGGCGGCCGTGCTGCCAGTGGCGCCGGTGATCACCGTTACACTGCCATTGAAACTTGGTGACGTTCCCTTGCTCAGTGCATAGATCAGGTTCGTGATCGGATTTACCGTCAGGGCCACCGGGCCAGTGCCAGCAGAAAGCGTGTTCGTAACGGCGTTCGTAGATCCGTTGATCACGCTGACGTTGCTGCTTCCGGCATTCGCGACGTAGATGTAATTGGTAATGGGGTCGACTGCAATGGCTGTCGGAGTGGTCCCTACGGGCACTGTCGCCACGTAAGTATTGGTTGAGCCGTTGATCACCGTCACGTTGTTGCTTTGCTTGTTCGCCACGTAGACAGTGTTCGTCACCGCGTTAACGGCAACCGCGCTGGGTTGTGTGGCGTTGGCATCGCTGATCGAAGTGGTGGAATTGGTCGCACCATCGACGACTGTAACTGCGTTGGCTCCCGACGCATTTGCTACATAAATCTTATTTGTAACCGGGTTTACCGCCACCGCTGCCGGCGTAGCTCCAATACCGACCGTAGCAATCACCGCGCCCTGATTGGTTGAAACGGCGGGGTTGACCACCAAAGTCACGGATGCTGTTCCGACGCTATAGTCCACCGACTCCGTGGGTGTGAAAGTAAGGGACAGCGTTTGATTTCCTGCGCCAAGTACCGTACCCGCCGGCGGATTGTAGGAGAACGTGCCGCTCACCGGCGATCCATTGAGCGTTGCCGTCGCGTTCAATTGCACAGCGCCCAACGCGGTGCCGTAGTTGATGGCCACTGGAGTATTCCAAGTAATTGTCGGCGTGACCTGATTCACCACAATCGGCACAGTTAGCGACACGGTCTTGTAGTCTGTCGAATTCGCCGGCGTGAACGTTACGGAAAGTGTCTGGATTCCTGCCTGGAGGATCGTACCCGAACCCGGCGAATACACGGGCGCGCCTGCAACTGACAGAGTTGCATCTAGCTGAGTGCTACCCAACGCCGTGCCATAGCTGATGGCGTTCGGCACGCCCCACGTGATTGTCGGTGTAGCCTGATTAACCGTCAGTTGGACGGTTGTAGTCGCCGAACTATAATCGGCTGCGGTAGCGCCGGTCGGCGTAAACGTCACCGAAAGCGTCTGAACTCCAGCATCTAACATCGCTCCCGATGCCGGCGTGTAAGAGAAAGTGCCAGGGATCGAGTTTCCGTTTGAGCTTGCTGTTGCCGATAGCTGCGTGCTGCTGAGGGCCGTTCCATATGTGATTGCAGACGGACTTGCCCAAGTGATCGTCGTTGTAGCCGGGGTTACCGACAGCGTCCCGTTGACAAGTAGGAAAGAATAATTCGGATCGGCGAGAGTTCCGATTCCCGTAATGATGGCGTAGTTTCCCACGGCGCTGGATGTCGTCGCTGTCGTAGTCAGAGTCGGCAAGCCCGTGCCGAGCACCGCAGCCGTTTCATTGTTTACAAAGCCGGAATAATTCGCCGAAAATACCGGATTTGAAATTCCGTATTGCCTGCTGACACTTTGGGCCGTAACCGTTAGCGGCGCCTGGTTGACGGTTATATTCACTGTCTGGGTAACGCTCGCATAATCCAGGGTGTCCGCCGGATTGAAAGTTACGGACAATGTTTGAGTTCCTGCACCAAGCACTGTTCCCGCCGGAGGGGTGTACACAAAAGTGCCGCCCAAGGTACTTCCGTTGTAAGTCGCCGTTGCATTCAACTGGGAACCCAGCGCCGTGCCGTAAGTGATTGCCGTTGGAGTAGGCCACGTGATCGTTGCCTTCAAATTACCTGTTCCGAAACCGGAGACGGCTACCGTCTCGGTTGTGTTGGGGTTGCCGTTGTTCGTGATTGTTAAAGTGGCGCTTTCCGCTCCCTTCTGATTAGGCGAATAAACCACATTGATCGTGCACGATGCACCCGCGGCTAACACTCCGCTCAGCGTGCTGCAACTGTCTCCTGATGCCTCCGAAAAATCACCCGCATTCGTTCCGCTGAACGAGATTGCAAAGTTCAAGCTGGCGTTGTACGGCGGGTTGGTTAAAGTCAGCATGACCGGTGTGCTTGTCGAGGACATTGCCTGGTTATTGAAATTGATGGTGGTCGGGTTTACGTTCGGCGCCGCGGGCGTCACCAGGAAGCCGTAAGCTGACGTGCTCCCGATAAGCGGGCTGTTTTGCAAGCCGGTACCGGTCGAGGCCGCAGCTTCACCTGCCGTAGCATACGCGTAGAGAATATGAAAACCTGGCAACAGCGTTGACGTAATGCCGCCCCAGTTCCCAGAGCCTTGATTGGTCGCGGAAATCCACGAACTCGTCCGCGTGTCGGTCTGGTACAGCACATTCGCAATACTTTCGGTCGTAAACGCATTCGTAGGAGTGAATGTAAATGACGGACTCAGGCTCGTGGTTTGATTGCTGGCGAGTGTCCCGATTCCGGTTGTCATCGGGATCGCGGTGTAGGTGGCTTCGCTGACTACCGTGACGTTATTCCCGTTGTAGTTCGCAACGTAGACTTTACTCGTTACCGGATTGATCGCGATCCCGTCGGGCTGCGGACTAGATACATTGGGATCGGAAACCGTCGAAGTCATGTTGCTCAAGCCGTCGATCACGGTCACATTATTGCTGCTCGAGTTTGCAACGAAGATTTTGTTGTTCGCTTCGTCGACCGCAAAGCTTGTCGGATTCGTCCCCACCGTGGCCGATGTCGTGTTGTTCGTCGGTCCATCGATCGTGAGAACGGTGCCCGCTCCGTTTAGAACGTAAATTTTATTCGTTGTCTCATTTACCGCGACACCGATGGGCGTGCCACTGTCGCTGATCGTCTGCGTGACTGAATTGGTGCTCCCATCGATGACGGTTATGCTCCCGTCGGTACCTGAAGCTCCATAATTCGACACGTAAATCTTGTTGGTCACGGAATTCACGGCCACGGCATCCGGGGCGCGTCCCGTGCCTACCGGGGTGATGATCGTGTCGTTCGCTCCGTTAATCACGCTGATGTCAGAGCTACCGTTATTGGTCACGTAAACTCGATTTGTCACCGGGTCCACAGCAACCGCACTAGGATGGTTTTCGGCATTAACGGTCGTTAGAACCGTATCCACACTTCCATCAATGACGGTCACCACCCCGTAGTAATCCGTCACGTAGATTTTGTCTGTGACTTCGTTTACCGCCAGCGCTTGCAACTGTGTTCCGAAAGAGAGCGTCTTAGTGGAATTCGTCGCGCCATTTACGACCGTCACTCCCGTATATCCCGCGATGTACGCTTTATTCGTAACGCGGTTGATCGCCACCAAATACGGGAATTGCGCGGTGCCAAGTGTCGCTGTGGCGTTGTTATTCGCCGTATCGATCACCGTAACGTTATTAGTGTTGAAATTTGCCACGTAAACCTTGCCAGTAACGGGGTTCGCTCCGATGCCTTGAGGGCCGTTACCCGCAGTTACTGGTGAGGTTCCTATTGAGTTGCTCGCGCCATCCAGCACAGTGACATTTCCGCTCGTAGCGTTGGCCACGTAAATCTTATTTGTCGCCGGATTCGCCGCTACCGCCGCCGGCGAGGTTCCTACGTTGGCAGTGGTGCTGGTGTTAGAGGCTCCGTCGATCACCGTAACAGTGCCAATTCGATTGACGACATAAGCCTTGTTGGTCAGCGTGTTGATCGCCACGCCCTCTGGGTTCGTCCCGGCCGCGATCGTGATTACTCCGTTGCTGGCCCCATCTATCACCGTCACGTTTGCGCTTCCGTTATTTGATACGAAAATCTTATTTGTGACGGGGTTTGCTGCGATTGAAATCGGGCTGTTTGCGTTGCTGTCGGATACGGTCGTTGCGGCGTTCGTGCTGCCGTTGATGATCGTAACGTTGCTGCTGCCAGTATTCGCCACGTAAATCACGTTCGAAACGGGGTTCACCGCAACGGCCACCGGTTGGGTTCCTGCATTTACAGTCGTCGAGTACGTATTGCTTGCCCCATTGATGACCGTAACGTTGTTACTGGCCTTATTCGTTACGTAAACGAGGTTTGTCACTGGGTTGACCGCGATCGCGGATGGTTGATTTCCACTCGGATCGCTGACGGTACTGATGGTGTTCGTCGCCCCGTTGATAACGCTCACATTGCTGGTGCCATTGCTGCCGCCATTCGCAACGTAAATCATGTTCGTCGCGGAATTCACCGCGATCGCGTCAGGCTGTGATCCAACCGTGATCGTGCTGACGTATGTTCCGGTCAATCCATTTATTACCGTGACGTTGTTGCTCGCTTTGTTCGCGACGTAGATCTGATTCGTCACGGGATTCACCGCGATCGCGGAAGGTGAATTTCCGGTTGGGTCGCTCACGGTCGTAACAGAATTCGTTGCCCCGTTGATAATCGTGACATTTCCAGTGCCGTTCGCTCCACTGTTAGCCACGTAAATCGTGTTGGTCAAAGGATTGGCGGCGATCGCGTTCGGCGTCGTTCCGCTTGTTACCGTCCCGGTCACCGTTGGCGCATTGCCACCGGCGGTCGAATTATTCACTATCAGGCTGACGTTGGCCGTGGCGCTCACAAAATTGTTGCCCGTTGGTGTAAACGTCAAAGACAGCGTTTGTGTCCCCGGACCTAGCACCAGACCCGCAGAGGGCGTGTACGTGAACGTCCCGGCGACGGAATTTCCCCCGAAGGTCGCGGTGGCGTTCAGTTGCGTCGCGCTCAGAGGAGTTCCATAGGTGATTGCTGCTGGTGTCGACCAGTTGATAGTTGGCGTGTCCTGGGTCACCACGAGCGAAACGGTTGCCGTCACTGTTTGGTAGCTGTTCGTATCGGTGGGCGTGAATGTCACCGACAGAGTCTGAGTACCGGCATTCAATATCGCGCCCGCACTGGGGGTATAGACGAGAGCTCCTGGCACGGTCACGCTGTTGTAAGTAGCAGTCGCGCTCAATTGCGTTGTGCTAAGCGCGGTCCCGTACGAAATCGAAGCAGGCGCATTCCAGGTAATCGTCGGAGTTACGGCGTTGGCCGATGCGGATACTAGAAACGGATAAGCGGAAATCGATCCCGTCAGAGGACTGCTCTGAACGCCGGCGTTCACGGAGCTGCTTTCTTCACCGTCCGTTCCGTAGGCATAGAGGATGTGAAAGCCCGGCTGCAGTGTCGAGGTTGTTCCGCTGAACGCCCCGCTGCCTTGGTTTGTCGCGCTTGTCCATGGCCCCTGCAGCGCGTCTACTTGGAATAATAAATTGTCTAGCCCTGAGGTTAGGCTATTCGACGAAGTAAATGTGAAAATCGGATTCGAGCTGTTTGCCGTGTTGTTCGGAAGCGCCGTAATGTTCGCCAGGATTGGAACAGTTTGAGTCTGTTGCTCCGCCAAAACGGTGATGCTGGAGCTGCCGTAGTCAGCGAACACGGCATTGTTCGTAACAGCGTTTACCGCCACCGCCGCGGGATTCGTGCCCGCGCTTGCTGTGGCCAAGTATGTGTTGGTGGTGCCGTCAATAATCGTAATGTTGTTCGAGTCGTAGTTCGGAACGTAAATCTTGTTGGTCGCTGAGTTCACCGCGACCGCATAGGGATGCTGCGCGTTCGGGTCGGTTACGGTCGTAACCGCATTCGTCGCGCCATTCACCACCGAAATGTTGCTTCCGTCCTTGTTGGGGATGTAGATCTTGTTGGTTACTGGATTCACGGCCACGGCCCAAGACTCTGTGCCGGTCGTCACGTTGACGAATGTGTTGTTCGAGCCGTTGATGATGGTCACAGACCCCGTATTTGCGACAGCCACGCCATTGTTGAACTGGCCCTCGTTAGACACATAAATCATATTCGTGACAGAGTTCACCGCCACGCCGCTTGGTATCAGCCCATTCGAATCGTGAATGTCGGCTATTACGGCCTGCGACCCGCCGTCCACCACGGATACGCTGTTGGCTCCGCCATTCGCCACATAAATCCGGTTCGTGTTCGGGTTCACTGCCAGAGCGGAAGGTCCACGGTCGACGCCGATGTTCCCCACCACCGCGTCTGACTTGCCGTCAATCACGCTGATATTGCCGCTGTTATTGTTGGCTACATAGATCTGATTGGTTACCGGATTCACCGCCACCGCAAACGGCACGGATGCGCTTGGATCGCTCGGCTGAGCTTCTATGGAGTCACTCGACCCGCTTATGATCGTGACCCAGCCGCTGTTGTTCGCTACATAAGCCTTATTCGTTACCGGGTTTACAGCCACCGCGTAAGGAGTCCCTCCAACAGAGAGGGATGTGGTTGTCACCTGTCGTGAGGTTGATAACGGTTACGTTTCCCGTTCCGATGTTCGCGGTGTACGCCTTGTTGTTCGTCGGGTTGACGGCAACCGAAAACGGGTAGGCTGCGCCGCCCGCGTTCAATCCAATGTTATTTGACGCGTTCGTGGCTCCATCTATGACCGTCGCATTGCTGCTGCCAGAATTGACCACATATATCTTGTTCGTGACGGGGTTCGTGCCGATGGCGACGGGATTCGTTCCTGTAGTGATGGACGTCGCACCTACCGTCGCCGAAGCCGAAGATGTTGCGCCATTGATTACGGTCACAGATCCTGCGCTGTTCGCCACGTACACCTGATTCGTGATTGCGTTGATGGCGACTGCATCGGGATTACTGCCCGTGCTGAGAGTGGTCGTGGTGTTCGTACCGCCCTTGATGACGGTTACGTTGCTGCTGCTTTTATTCACCACGTAGATCTGGCTCGTGGCCGTATCCACGGCGATGGCCGCCGGATTCGTTCCCGCGGGAACCGCAGCCGTCGCGCCGGTGCTTCCGTTGATCATAGTTACGTTGCTGCTGCCGTTGTTAGCTACATAGATCAGGTTCGACGCCGCGTTTACGGCGATAGCCACCGGTTTCGTTCCCACGCCGATGGCGGTGCCGACGACGCTATTCGAACTGCCGCTGATAACCGTGACTGACCCGGCGAACGAAGGTGAACTGCCTTGGTTCACCACATAAATCAGATTTGTGATCGGGTTAACAGCGATCGCGGCCGGGTTTGTCCCCGCCGATACCGTCGTGTTCACAGAAGCCTGGGTTGAACCCGAGGCTCCGTTGATCACGGTTACCGTTCCGTCCGCGTTCGCAACGTATACGCGGTTTGTTACCGGGTTCACGGTGATTGCGGCGGGGTTTGTGCCGGCGCTGAGCGTATTCGAATAGGCATTCGTCGCGCCGTCAAACACGCTGACGTTATGGCTTCCCTGGTTGGCTACATATATTTTGTTCGTGACCGGATTGACCGCTATCGCGAACGGATTGGTCGCATTCGCGTCGCTGATGGTGCTGGCGGTGTTGGTGGCACCATTGATGACCGTGACGCCAGCGCTGTTTGCGATGTAAATGTTGTTCGATATCGGATTAATCGCAACGCTGTCCGGCTGACTGCCTGTTGTGACGGTCGCAGTCACAGTTTGCGCCTGCACCCCGATTCCGGCCAGAAGCAGCGCCAGCAAGGTGACAACCGATTTTAGAAGGACTGTCTGAAGTGGCCGCAGCGGCGAGAAAGCGCCGGCGCACGAGTCGTGAGACTTCAGACTAGAAGATGTCGCGGAGACTGCGTTCATTCTGGCTCCCGTTGATGGTGACGAGTCTTGACCTATCAGCTGCTTAGACACGGCTCTAGTAAGCGAATTCCAATTCGCGTCCGGAAAGGTCAAATACACTTCCAGGTCTTGATGGGAAACGGATCGCACGTTGACTACCAACGTTATCGCTCTGATTTAATGGGGGATACGGCCGAAGGGACTATAGGCAGGAAGAAAGCGTTTTCACAAACGGGTGAACAGTAGTTCCGTGAATTGTCGGTGAGCCTGTCTTAACGTCACCGAAAAGTTACAGTACTTCCGTACTGAGAGAGGTCTACTCTCTCTTGGAAACGCGGCTAGCGGCGTCCCAACCCAAGGACGCTCATAAAGAAGCTCGACAGCATGATCTGTACGCCAAGCGTAAGGGCCACGAACCCAGGGATCACAATTCTCAGCGTTTTCTCTGGTTGCAAAGGGCCAAAGTGATGTGCTTGCCAACTGCTTAGGCCCAGCGCCCAGAAACCAGCGCCGGCTAATATCAGTAGCGCCCCAACCAACAAGCCAGCCTCAAGCGTCACGTACTTGAACAATTTACTTAATCGCGAGTCAGTCGGTAGCAATCCTTCTGTAATCGCGAAGGTCTTACTGAACACCGCAAAGTTGAGAGATTGAAATCCTATGAGGACTGTCATCGCGGCAAAAAGAAGCGTGTGTACGTCGAGTTCTACCCGCCCGATATGTCGCGGACCGGGCAGAAGCCATCCACCGAGCGCTAATCCGAACACAAACAGCGCCGCTCCAGGATAGAGAAACAGCCATCGCGGACTGTAGAGCAGCAGGAACCTCAGATGTCGCCAGCCGTCGCGCCAAGTGCGCAGATGCGGAGCCCGGTCTCGTCCATCCGGCGCAAGCACTGTCGGCGTTTCCGTGGCGCGCAAGTTAAACAGGGACGCTTTCACCACCATTTCACTTGCGAATTCCATCCCGGTCGTTCGCAAATCAAGTCGCTCAATAGCATCCTTGCGAAAGCCGCGGAGGCCACAATGAAAATCGCCTACGGGACACTTGAAGAAGAGTCGCCCGATCCAACTCAGCACTGGGTTTCCTAGATAACGATGCAAGGGAGGCATTGCCTTCGGCAGGATCCCGCCCTTGAAACGATTTCCCATCACCAGGTCGTAACCCTCGCGCAACTTTTCTACGAAGGGGCCCAGTCGCGTAAACTCGTAGCTGTCGTCGGCGTCGCCCATAATGACGAACTTCCCTCGTGCCGCTGAAATCCCGCCGCGAAGAGCCGCACCGTATCCGCGCATTGCCACCGGCACCACACGTGCGCCCAGTTGTTTGGCGATTTCCTGCGAGCCATCGGTGCTGCCGTTGTCGGCAATGATAACTTCTCCCTGGATTCCCAACTCCTCCATGGAGTTCATCGCCTTCTTAATACAAGTACCGAGCGTCAGCCGCTCATTCAAGCAGGGCATCACCACGCTCAGCTCGATCGGAACCGTTGTTTGCGATAGCGCTAGATTTTCGGACACGCCGTCGGATCCGCTTTCCATTGGTGCGGTTTGATCACTCAAGTGCGTTACAGGGCGACTCATGTCTAATCTCCTTCAGTGCCTACTTTACGAAAATGCCGCTCACCACCACGTTTCCCCCGCCGGCAAGAACCACATTGATCTTGACGTGGCCGGTGATATTCCACACCAGATATGTTCCGTTCGTGAAGTTCACCTTTGTGATGGCGCCGTTCGGAATTGTCTCTGCGTCCAATACTACGTTCGTGCTCGCATCCAGAATCTGGATTGTCTCCGCCCGTCCCCCTTCGAACGTATCCCAGTCGAGCGCATACACAGCCACCTGATGGCTGTTCCCATCCGTAAGGTTTAGATCAAAGTCGAAATTGGTGGCCGCATACCAACAAGCAGCCAGCCCAGTAGATGTATTAGGCACACTCAGGGCGCGCGGGTCCGTCGTATTCGCGGCCCACGTGTAGCTGGACTCATTCTGAACGCCAAATGTAATCGCGGCAGGTAAATTTTGCGGCCCATTGGCTAATGAATATCCAGTCGAGCCATATGTACTCTGCCAGTTTCCTTGTGTCGTGGTATCAAACCGCACGAACGTAGCGGAGTTGGATACGGAGTTTGCTGCTAGGTTCACGGTCGCACTTCCGACTGTCATGCCTGAGTTCGTGGCCGTCACCACCACGCTTTGTGCGCCGGAAATAGTCGCTGGAGCTGTGTAGAGGCCCGACATCGAGATGTTACCCACGTTTGGATTGATGCTCCACGTAACGCTGTTGTTCGCCACTCCCGCTACTTTGGCCGTGAATTGCTGTTGCTGGTTCGCCGTAAGTGCCACACTCGCAGGACTTACTGCGCCACCCCAGAAAATTCCGCTGATGGCCCCGTTTGAGTTCGGGTTTGTTGTGGTGACGATGATCTTGACGTGACCGTTGATGTTCCAGACCAGATACTGCCCGTTCTGGAATCCGGTCACACTGCGGGTGTCGAGCACGTTGTTGGTGCTAGCGTCGAGTATCTGAATCTGCTCGGCTCTGCCGCCCTGGTAGTTATCCCAATCCAGGGCATACAGTGCCACTTGGTGCGTGTTGCCGTCCTGCAGGTTTACGTCGAATGTGAACGACGGGGTGTTGAACCACAACGAAGCCATGCGGCTCGCTCCACCCGGAGTCTGCAGTGCGCGCGCATCGGTTGTGCTGCCTGCCCAGGTATAGCTGGACTGACCCGACACCGAGAAGTTGGCGTAGATTGGCACGCTCTGCGCCCCGTTCGGTATGGCGTATCCATCGCCACCGTAGGTGCCGATCCAGCTTCCTTGCGTGGTCGTATCGAGGCCCGCGTAGGTAGCTGTCGCTCCGCTCGGTGCTGTGCCGGCCGTCAGTGACAGCGGGGCGGTTCCCACCGTGACGTTATCTGAAGCGGTTGCTGTCACCGTCAGGTTTACGGCGCTGGCAACCGATGCCGGTGCGGTGTACAACCCGCTGCTCGAGATCGAGCCCGGCGCCGGATTACCCGGGTTGCTCGCGTTGCTGATGCTCCAGGTCACTGCCTTGTTCGGCGTTCCAGTAACCTGCGCGGTGTATTGCTGCGTCTGCCCACCGCTCAGGCTGGCACTCTGCGGCGTGACGCTCACTCCGATCAGCGAGCTTTCAAAGAACACTCCGCTGATGGCCGCGTTGGCGTTCGAGTTGGTCGTGGTGACGACGATTTTTACATGGCCGTTGATGTTCCAGACCAGATACTGCCCGTTCTGGAAGCCGGTGGCGTTGCGTGTATCGAGCACATTGTTGGTGCTGGCGTCGAGAACCTGTATCTGCTCCGCTCTGCCGCCCTGATAGCCGTCCCAATCCAGTGCATACAGTGCCACCTGGTGCGTGTTGCCATCCTTCAGGTTCACATCCAACGTGAACGAGGGAGCATTGAACCAGAGTGAGGCCATGCGGCTCGTTCCACCCGGAGTCTGTAGCGCGCGCACATCCGCAGTGCTGCCGGCCCAGGTGTAGTTCGACTGGCCCGACACCGAGAAGGTGGCATAGCTGGGCACGTTCTGCGCCCCGTTCGGAATGGTGTATCCATCACCGCCGTAGGTGCCGATCCAGCTTCCTTGAGTTGTTGTATCGAGGCCCGCGTAGGTAGCTGTCGCTCCGCTCGGTGCTGTGCCGGCCGTCAGAGACAGCGGAGCGGTGCCCACTGTTACGTTGTCCGAAGCGGTCGCCGTCACCGTCAGGTTCACGGCGCTGCCGACCGATGCCGGTGCGGTGTACAACCCGCTGCTCGAGATCGAGCCCGGTGCTGGATTACCCGGGTTGCTCGCGTTGCTGATGCTCCAGGTCACCGCCTTGTTCGGCGTTCCCGTGACCTGCGCGGTGTATTGCTGCGTCTGGCCGCCACTCAGGCTGGCACCCTGAGGCGTGACGCTCACTCCGATCAGCGAACTCTCAAAGAACACTCCGCTGATGGCCGCGTTGGCGTTAGGGTTGGTGGTGGTGACGACGATCTTCACGTGGCCGTTGATGTTCCAGACCAGATACTGTCCATTCTGGAAGCCGGTTACGTTGCGCGTGTCGAGCACTGCGTTGCTGTTAGCGTCCAGCACCTGGATCTGCTCAGCTCGTCCCGCGGGATCCCAGTCCAGCGCATACAGCGCCACCTGGTGCGTGTTCCCATCCTTTAGGTTCACATCCATTGTGAATGACGGAGCGCTATACCACACCGATGCCATGCGCCCTGTTCCGCCTGGGGTCTGCGGCGCGCGCAGATCGGCAGTGCTGGCTGCCCAGGTGTAGCTGGACTGGCCCGACACCGAGAAGGTGGCGTAGCTTGGCACGCTCTGCGCCCCGTTCGGGATCGCATATCCGTCGCCACCGTAGGTGCCGATCCAGTTCCCCTGCGTGGCCGCATCAGTGCCCAGGAAAGCAGCGGTAGCACCTGGTGGCGCGGCAATTACATTCAGTGTGAAGCTTTGGGTTGCGTTGCTGCCCACGCCATTACTCGCGGTTAAGAGAATCGGATAGCCCCCCGTGCTGTTTGAGGCTGGTGTCCCACTGAGTAATGCGGTCGCAGGATTGAACGTAACTCCGGAGGGTAGCAATCCCGATTCACTGACGCTGGGAGTCGGATACCCCGTCGTTGTTACCATAAACGATCCCGACGCCCCTGCAGTAAACGTCGTATTATTCGCACTCGTAATCGTTGGCGCGGTCGGGCTCGGATGGCCTCCGAAGAAGACGCCGCTGGCCACCGCGTTGGCGCCTCCGGTTACAGTCAGATTGATCTTGATATTTCCAGAGACGTTCCAAACCAGGTAGATTCCACCGGTAAAGTCGGAAATGCCAGCCGTGCTCAGCACAGCGTTTGTATTGGCGTCGACAATCTGTACTGTTTCCGCTCTCGTGCCCCCGGAACTGTCCCAATCGAGCGTATACACCTCAAGCTGGTGGATATTTCCGTCGGTAATGTTCACATTAAAGGTGAAAGTCGGATTGTTGAACCACGTGGCCGCAATGCGCGTGCTTCCATTGCCCGTTATAAGTGCGCGCGGATCGGTTGTGCTGGCAACCCAAGTGTAGTTGGCTTGATTTTGCACGCTGAACGTTGCGTATGATGGGATGCTCTGCGAGTCCCCGGCGATCGCATAACCGTCGGCTCCATACACACCGGGCCATGATCCCTGCGTGGTGGTATCCATCTTCAGAAATGAGGCTTGGCCGAATCCTGCGCTCTGCACACTCAGCGTCACATTTGCGGAGGACGATTGATAGTCGAGGGTGTCCGTAGGCTGGAATGTCGCCGTCAATGTATGGTTCCCCGCGCTCAAAACTGTCCCTGCGTTCGGTGAGTACGTAAAGCTTCCGGCGACGGGTGATGTCGCGTTCAGTTGTGTGCTGCTCAGTGCTGTCCCCGCAGGAATGGCAGCCGGAGTCGGCCATACGATTGTCGGCGAGGCTTGATTCACCTGAAGCTGAACGGAAGCGGTAGTGGTTGTAAAGTCGGTGGCATCGGTGGGAACGAATGTGGCCAAGAGCATTTGATTGCCCGCACCCAATACAGCACCGGACGTCGGCGAGTAGATGAACGTGCCCGCAACAGATGCCGTAGCATTCAACTGAGCAGTCCCTAGCGCCGTTCCATAGGAAATTGCGGATGGCGTGGGCCACGTCACAACAGGCGCCGATCGCGTGAATTCGTTCCCCAGGAAGACGCCGCTGACCACACCATTGGCGCCCGCGGTTGTGGTGATGTTCACCACCACGTGGCCTGCGATGTTCCATACCAGATAAATTCCGCCCGTGAAGTTAGAAATTCCCACGCTGTCGAGCACGGCGCCGCTATTCGCATCCACCATCTGGATTTCTTCCGCGCGAACGCCGCCAGCGCTATCCCAGTCCAGAGAATAGAGGGCTACCTGGTGCAAATTCCCGTCCGTCAGGTTTAAGTCGATGCTGAAAGTGCCGCCGTTAGCCCACGCTTCAGCGACCCGTCCGTTCGTCGTTTGCAGCGCTCTTGGATCGGTTGTGCTGGAGGCCCATACGATGTTCGATTGATTTTCGACAGTAATGGCGCCATACGACGGATTGGCTGCTGTTCCTCCCGCAATAGAGTAGCCATCGGTGCCGTACTTGGTCGTCCAATTTCCCTGCGTTGTCGTATCAAAACCCGAAAAGTTCGCTACAGCTCCCGTAGTCAATCCGATTCGAGCGGTGCCGGTCGTTCCATTGCCGGCGCTGGTCGCTTTCACTATCACGCCTTGCCCGTTTGCAACGGTTGACGGCGCCTTGTATGTTGCCGTGCTCGATCCAGTCACGGTAATTGTCCCGATCGCTGGGGTGAAGGACCACGAAACATTCTGATTCGAGCTCCCCGCAACCGTAGCGCTGAGTTGCTGGGATTGATTTGCCTCCAGACTCACATTCAAAGGTAGGACGGTGACGCTGCCGTTTCCGCCATTTCCCGCAGCAGTACCGCCTCCCCAGAAAACTCCGCTGATCACTGCCGGCGTTCCATTATTTGTAGTTATAGTGATGTTTACATTTCCGGAAATATTCCAAGCTAGGTAGATCCCGTCGAAGAAGTTGGAGATGGTTCGGGTATCCAGCACGGCGTTTGTTACCGGATCGATTATCTGAATTGTTTCAGAGCGGCCCTGATTGTCCCAGTCAACAGCGTACAGCCCAAATTCGTGAGAGTTTCCGTCGGTAAAGTTCACGCTGAATGTAAAATTCGACGTGCTCGACCACGCTGACGCAATTCTTCCCAAGCTGTCGCCGGATAGCAGTGCGCGCGGATCCGATGTGCTCCCGGCCCAAAGGGTAGTTTGTTGATTCTCTAAATTGAATGTCGCGTAGGTCGGAATACTTTGCGACGAGCTCGCTATGGCATAACCATCGGCTCCATAGACATCGTGCCAATCTCCTTGCGTGCTCACGTCCGATCGCAGGAAATTCACAACGGCTGCGCCGCTCAGGTTTAGTGTCGCGCTTCCCGTGGTCGAGCCGTCTGCAGCGCTTGTGGCGATTATCGTAACCGTCTTCCCGCCGCTGGGTATCGACGCAGGAGCCGCATATAAGCCGCTGGAGGAAATACTGCCTGAGGATCCATTGTTCGGAGACAGAGACCATGAAACATTGGTATTCGAAGTCCCGGTGACCGTTGCGGTAAATTGCTCTGTCTGACTGTCGCCGACAGCTCCGGTTTGGGGAGTAACGCTGATGTTAATCGCGCTTCCCGTGGATAGCCCTCCCCAGAATATTCCGCTCGCTACCGCGGCGCTCGGTGACGTCGTGACAACGTTGATTTTGACCTGTCCTGAAACACTCCAGATGAGGTAGATTCCATTCGAGAATGCGGAGATACTTCGCGAGTCGAGCACGGCTCCAGTATTCGCATCGACCACTTGTATGTTTTCTGACCTGCCCTCATTGTCCCAGTCAAGCGCATAAACTGCGATTTGGTGCAGGGTCCCGTCGGTTAGATTTACGTCGAAAGAAAAGCTTGCATTATTGACCCATGTCGCGGCATTGCGATCTAGGCTGCTGCCTGATTGCAACGCTCGGTTGTCACCGGTATTGGTGGCCCACACATAAGTCGATTGGTTTGCCATGCTGAAGTTGGTATAGGAGGGAACTACTGTTGGACCGTCGGCAATGGCATATCCATCGCTCCCATAAATACCATGCCACGAACCTTCGGTGGATGTGTCCGACCGTATGAAAGTCGCAGCTGCTCCGGCGATCAGATTTACTGTCGTACTGCCGGCTGTTTCCCCATCTGCCGCGCTGGTCGCGGTTATGGTCACTGTTTGTGCCGTTGAAACGTTGGAGGGCGCAGTGTACAAACCGCTGCCGGAAATCGTTCCGGCATTCACAGGATTGATCGACCACGTTACGCTGGTGTTTGTCGTGCCTGTAACCGCCGCGCTGAACTGCTGACTGCGATTCGCCCCCAGGCCTATGCCTCCTGGGCTGACATTCACATGAATTGTATTGCCGCCGAAAAACAACCCGCTCACCACCGCATTGGGCCCGCCGTGCTCGGTGATGTTGAGCGTTACATGTCCGTATACATTCCACACCATCCAGATTCCCGTAGAAAAGTTCGTCACGCTTCGGGTGTCTAGAATGGCCCCGGTTGTGGCGTCGAGGATCTGAATGAGTTCATCTCGCCCTTGATTGTTCCAGTCCACGGCATAAAGCGCTAATTGATGGGCATTCCCGTCGGTGAAGTTGACGTCAAAATAGAAAACGCCATGGTTGTTGTACATATTCCAATAGCCACCAATGCTTTGTTCAACGCCGTTCGCCGATTCCAAGGGCCGCGGATCGGGCACATTGTAGGCCCATTCGTTGATGAACGGAGTTTGCTGCACGGCGAATGTGGCGTAGGAAGGCAGGCTCTCAAAAAGATGTGCATTGCCACCCAAATCACCAAGCATCGCATAGCCGTCGCTGCCATACGTGCCGATCCAGGCACCCTGCGTGGTCGTATCCGATTTTACGAATGTTGCCGCGGCTCCCGTCGTAAGGCTCAGAATGGTGCTGCCAAACTTGGTCGGGTCGGTCGCGCTCGTTGCCGTTACCGTAACAGTCTGGCTGTTCAGAAGCGTGGAAGGTGCCGCGTACAGCCCGGTAGTTAAAATGCTTCCTGGTCCGCTGGCGATGGACCAAACCACATTTTGATTGGTTGTGCCATTTACGACAGCGCTGAATTGAACCGTCTGCCCCGCTCCCAAAATCGCTGTCGCTGGCGTCACCACTACATTCACCGTATTGCCGTGGCCCCAAAACGCACCGCTCATTACTGCTGAGGGGCCGCTCGTCGCAGTTATGGTTATCGTGACGTGGCCCGACACGTTCCACAGAAGAAAAATTCCGTTTGAAAAATTCGATATCGAACGGTTGTCGAGGACCGCATGCGTGTTCGCGTCCTGAACCTGAACCGTTTCCGCCCTCCCTTGCGCGTCCCAATCGAGGGCGTAGAGCGCAAACGGATGTAGCTGCCCGTCGGTGATATTTACGTCGAAACTGAAAGAGGAAGCGCTCGACCAGTTGGAAGCGATTCTCGCCAATCCGTTCCCGGTCTGAAGCGCCCGGCTATCCGAAGGATTCTCTACCCACGTGTTCGTGGTTTGCCCCTGGACGGCGAACGATGCGTAGCTGGGTATGGATTGCGAATCGTTCGGGATCGCGAAGCCATCGATCCCATAGCTTCCGTACCAGTTTCCTTGGGTGGAAGTATCAGTGGCCTGAAAGTTCGCAACTGCCCCGGTGCTCAAGTTTACCGTTGCCGTGCCGACAGCTCCCGTGGCGCTGGTCGCCTTGATGGTTATCGCCTGGTTTGTCGTTACACTTGATGGTGCGGTGTAAATGCCCGAGCCCGACATTGTGCCAACCGATGGATTGATCGACCAGGTCACGTTTTGGGAGGCGACTCCGCTAACGTTTGCTGTGAATTGTTGCGCCTGGTTCGCATTGAGTCCCACGCTCGAGGGTACAACGCTCACGCTCGCGGACGACGCATTGCTGCTTCCAAGAAAGACGCCGCTGGCCACCGCCTCCGAATTAGTTTCCACGGTCGTTATGACATTGACCGTGATTGCTCCTGACACATTCCAGACCAGGTAAAGGCCGTTCGAGAAGTGTGAAATGTATCTGGTGTCGAGAACTGCATTTGTGTTCGAGTCGAGAATCTGGATCTCTTCGGCTCGTCCTTCATTGTCCCAATCGAGGGCATAGAGCGCGAACTGGTGAGTGTTCCCGTCCGTGAGGTTTACCGTGAAACTGAAAACAGGCGGATAGGAGAAATGGTCCACAAACCATGCTGCCGCGATTCTTCCTGTTCCACCTCCCGTCTGCAAAGCTCGAACGTCAGTTGTACTCGAAGCCCACGTTGTTATGTCCTGGGCGTTCGTTGTGACGGAACCATACGACGGCTGGACTTGTGAACCACCAGCCGTGAAGTATCCGTCTGTACCATAAATCCCTTGCCAGTTTCCTTGAGTAGTCGCATCGAGGCGCACGAACGAAGCACTTGTCGCCGCGGCCGAAGATATTGAGAGCAGCGATAGTTGCAATGCGCAGCATACTGTTATCAGCAGCGCCGCAAATCGAAGCTGAGATTTCATTCCCTTTGTCCCCGGAACACGAGAGTCAATCTGGTAAGCGCAGCTGGACTTGTTTGGCATGTTTGCCTTGTTGTGAGATCTCATTAGGTGAACGCACAGTCGCCATCGCAGAAGTTCAAGCGCAGATTGGCGATGGCCTTGGCAAGCGGACTTTCTGGCGAGGATGTGTGATACAGATACCGTCGCTTCTGGTGTTCTAGAATTACCGATGAAAAACGCAGCTTTTTCGTTTCAAATTCCATCTCGGCAGGCAATTCAATCTCATCGGCTTGGAATTTTGCGGCTTCCTTGAGCACAAGCGCGAAAATCTCCCCTCGCTTCTCTTCGCGCTCGTCATAATCCAGCAGCTTTATGCGCGCTATTCCGTTTTCCCGGCATAGCGAAAGCACCGCAAAACTCGGGTCCTTCGATGTGTCCGTCGAAACAAAAAAGGCGTATCGGAATTCTGGACAAGCCTCCGAAAAGTAGAAAGGCGGTGTCGTTACCGCCGGCGTCTTAATCCATGGATAGTCCAGCATCCATCGGACGATTTCCGGTCCGCGTTTGAAGAAGGCCTCGGATTTCTTTGTTTCCGTGTCGCTGACGAAGGCATTTTCGAAGGGTCTGGCTTCGCGCCATCGTTCGCCATTCGACGCCACGGAGGCGCCATTGGCGAGTTTGTAGTACACGTTTTTGAATCCAGCGTGCAGCCAGGACGATTGTCCACCCGTTTCACCAGCCTTCTTGGAAAGAAGAGGCGCAAGCGCGGCGCTTTGTGACAATCGTCCTCTCAATCGCGCAGGTAGATTCAAGAGTTCCAATCGAAGGCGCAGATAATTGAGCGGCGGCAGTTCTCGAAAGTGCATTCCCGCAAAAACACTTCCCACGACGCCGTCAAATCCCGTAATGACGATGTCTTTTTCTAGCGACAGGATCTTCTTGATGAGCTGAATCGCTACCATCCGCTTGCGGAATTCAGGTAGTACGTACGCTGCCGTGCACCAGTACACCTTGGACTCGCCACATCGTGTGTGCAGCAGGCCCGGAAGTAATCCCTGGTAACCAACGCACATCTTTCCGGCGTACGCCACCAACAACCCGACGTCTTCCGGATTCGCACAAGGATTGTTAGCCTGCGCCTGGGCCCGATAAACTGAAATGGGCGAGATCAGTTGGCCTTGGGAGTCCGCTGTATAGTTGCGGATGAAGCTGTAGAGATCTTTGGCCTTTATCGGCTCTATATGCAGCTTGCTCGAGTTCATTAAAACTGCGTTTCGAATTCCGCAGCCATCCCTGCGTATCGCAATGGCGTGTTGGGCGCTGTGCTTTCATGAATTGCCTTGAATCCCAGGGCTCCGTAAAGATGCACCGCCGCACGATTCTCCACAGACACATCGAGACGGAAGTTGCGATAACCTCGCTTCAGCCCGAGTTCGATAAAGCTTTTCATCAGAGTCCTGCTGCATCCCGATCCCCGGTAGTCTGGATTCACCCACAGTTTGCTCAGATAAAATTCGTCGGCGTTCACCCGCGAAAAAAGATCGCGCACCAGATTGAGTCGACTCGAAACTTCCTCGCGGTATTGGCGGTTCCCCGACATGACTAGGCTCGTCATGTCCATGCGACGGCAGCCTTCCAATTCCTTGCCATTAACCGCGATGAACCCGCCCACCACAACATCGTCCATCCGCAAAATGACTACCCGCTCCACAAAAATCTCCGAGCTTGCCCTCTTCATCCATTTGTGCAACTCGGTCCGCGCTCGATCGCTTGCGCCAAAAATGAAATCGAAGTAGGGATTACCCGCCTCGTGAATGCTCGGCAAAATTTCAGATATGAGTTCCTGTGCTGCCGGGGCTATTATCGCGGGCATGTAAAGTTCTGCTCAGTTTGTGGCTGTCGAGGACTGCGCTGCCGCTGATACAAGGTTTCCAAGCAGCGTGAATTCGTCTGGACCAAGGTCGCTCGTGTCCAATTCAATGTGGAATTCCGTCTCGATGGCGGAAATGAGCTGTACGAATCCGAGCGAATCGAACAATCCTGTCTCTACGAGATTCAGTGCGTCGCTCATTTCCGGAACCGGGCGCTGCCTTGACACGGCCACTTGCCGGATGCGTTCTTGAACGAAGCTGCGAATTTCCTCGACCTTAGTTTTCATGCAGAAGCTCTCCCACTCGCCGCGCGAGCGCGTTGCGGTCAATTTTCCCGTTCACGTTCAATGGCATCTCATCGATCAAAAATATCTTTCGCGGCACCATGTATTCCGGCATTACTTTTCTGCATTCGGCTGAGATTTGTTCCAAATCCGGCCCCTCACCGCAGATAAAACCATACACGGCATCCGCGTGCCCGGAATCAATGGGCCATGCAACTGAGACGGCCATGTCCGTCTGCGCCGCCACTCGCAGCGTGTGATCGATTTCCTGCAGCTCGACCCTGTGCCCACAAACCTGAACTTGATTGTCCGTGCGCCCTACATAATGGAGGCAGCAGTCTGAATCTTCGGAGGCTAGGTCGCCCGTTTTGTACCAGGTTTCCGCGCCCCCGGTGATCCGCACGAATCTGTCTCGCGTTTTTTCTTCATTATTCAGGTAGCCACGCGTCACCTGCGGCCCACCCAGGCAAAGCTCTCCGGTCTCACCATCTCGTTTCGGTCCGCCCGCTGTGTCTACCAAACACGTGCGATTCCCTGCAAAAACATTGCCGATCGGAACGATTCCGTTGACGCAGCGATTGTCTGAATTGCGCTTCCAGCGATAGTGTGTTATCGCGATGGTCGCTTCCGTTGGCCCGTATAAATTCTCGAGCTCCGAAGCTGGCGCCGCTTCTTGCCACGCTTGCGCCATGGTTTCGAGCAGCGGCTCTCCGCAGAACAAGCTGAACCGCAAGCTCGGCAATGAATTCGGTTTCAGCGTTCGCGTTTTCTGCATGAACATGATCACCGAAGGTACGGAAAACCACATGGTCAGTTGCTTTTCGCGGATGAATCGCGACGGCGAAATTAAGTGTGAATGGGGCACGCAATAGAGGCATGCGCCGTTGGACCAGCTCACGAACATGTCGTGAACGCTGAGGTCGAAGGTCATGTCGAACATCTGCGAAAACCGATCTTCCGCTCGCACGGAATATCGCTCGGTAACATACCGCAGGTAATGGCCGACGTTCCGCTGGCTGACCGGAACTCCTTTGGGCACGCCGGTGCTTCCAGATGTAAATAGTAGATATGCCGTATCGGATCGCGTCACATCCGCCGGCAAATAGCATTTCGCGGCGGCTACATCATGTTCTGAAAGAAAGTTGTGTCTCGGAAATTCTGCGGGTAGATTGCCCAAATCTGCCATATCCGGGCAGATCACCGTCAAGCTCCGGGTGGTCTTGGCGAGCAACTCGCCCAGAAGCGGAAAAGCTTCGCTGCCCACGATCAATGTCTCGGCCCCGGACAACATCAGCATGGAGTTCGTTCGTTCCACCGGAAATTGCGGGTGAAGCGGCACGTAGCCTTTTCCAGATCCGAGAATCCCCAATGCCGCCGCGTAGCCGGTAATGCTTCGGTAAGCCAGAAACGCAGCGACACCTTGACCGTCTCGTCCGTTCTGGCGAATTAACGCCGCGATCTGTGTCGCCATGCGATGCAGCCCAGCGTAAGAGTAAGTCCGTTGGTTCACTTCCAACGCCGGCCGCTCCGGGTATTGTCGGGCGCTCTTCTCGAACGCTTCAAAGAGATGATCAGATTTTCCGATCAAACTGTTCACCTTAATCCGTTACGAGTGGTGTCGAGTAATTGAGCCGCAGGCTATCTCCGAAGAGGCACTTGCGAATGAAACGCAAAGACGCTGAGTCGGATCCCGGCACGTTGATCCTTGGCAGTGCGGTTAGATGATCCTTATGCTCCGGCATGATGTGTCCGCGGCGCGTCGTGGTTCCCGTTCGAAATCCCATCTCCCTCGCGATCTCAAACTCCCGGGCCCCGCATTCCTTTTCAGTCCCGAACGGATAGGAGACGTGAGAAATTCTCTTTCCGGTTTTTTCTTCCAGCGCCCGTCTGGATTGCTCCAATTCACGGCTAGCGTCTCTGGAAGACAATGTCGCCAGCGCAGGATGAGTAACCGTATGGCAACCGATCTCCACCAGGGGTTCGGCCGCGAGTTTTTGCACATCCGCCCACGTCAAAATAGAGCTGTCCAGATTTGCTTTTGGATCGATTCCGTTCAATTCGAAAAAGGGAATTGCTTGGGAATTTGTTTTGATCGTCGGGAACAACAATTCATAAGCGGCGCGCTTTTGTTCTATGGTCGCAGTACGGATCTGCTGTTCGCGTCCTTCGCTCATGTGCCTGACACTGTCACGGGCTAAAAGCAGGTTCTCAAGCACGGGCCACCAAAGGAACGCAGTCCGGTCAACAAGACCCGTTGTTACGTACACGCATAGGGGAGTCCCGTGCCGCTTGAAGATAGGAAGCGCTATTTCCAGGGTGTCCTTGTATCCGTCGTCGAAAGTGAAACAAACAAATCTCTTGCTTTCACCAAACGTGATCCGGCGCCACGCTTCATCAAGGCTTACTATGTCCCAACCAAGGTCTCGTATATGTTGTAGCGCTCGCTCGAGAAATCCGCTTTGGGCCGTGAGATTTGGCGCCAGAATTGGATTTCCCGGCCCCGCTACACGGTGCAGCATGAAAATAACCCCGGCGTCAGTGCCGCGCGCCTGGCGGATTTTCAGGTAGCCACTGCGATAGAGACCCTCGAATATCAGTTCGCGGGCCCATGTGCGTGGTCGCACGGACGCGCTCGTAAGGTTCGCTTTCATCGAATTGGTTTTTCTCTACTTCTTGGCCTTAATAATCAAATTCCAGCCGAGAATGCGGTGTAAGTTCCGCTTTACCTTCTCGGGCACCAACGGAAGAAGTCGGGACGCCGGGCCAAAGTGTCCGGGCCAAAGATAGTGCAGCTCCATATTGATGGCCTGAAACCGCTTGAACATCTGCCGCACTTCGCGTTTCGAGTACACCTTCGTTAACGGGTTTACGTTCCCCTCATACTGACTGTCAAATTCGGTGTAGTTGCTGATCAGCTTGCTGATGCTGCGTGTCTTCAGCAGCTTCCCCTGCCGGACTCCGAATCCCAGAATCGTGTGCCCAAAAATGAGGGCCGACCACTTGTAATACAGCATGATGATCGCTTCGCCGCCCGGCTGCAGGCACCGGTAAACTTCGTCGATCGTCTTCTGGGTATTCGGAGTGTGGTGCAGCACGCCAAATGAATAGATCAAATCGAATGAATCGTTCGGGAAGGGAAGGTTTTCGGCGTCTCCATTCAGAAATTGACCGTCAGCCCCTTCGCTCCGGTAGCGTTCTTTCGTGATCGTCACGCTGGGCAGGTTGTAATCAAGATTCACTACGTTATTGCCGGCGCGTCTCCATTGGATCGAGTCCACCCCGATCCCGCAGCCGATCTCCAGCATCTTCTTGCCGGTATATTTTGAATAGCCGATCGCTTCCTTGAGAAACGGCCGATCCCAATCCGTATGGAGCCGGAACCGCTCGGATTCCGTTTCGGCGAAGTAAGGCCGAGAGTTTTTGGGCTGGGAGCTCGCTACGCTTCCGCAAGGGCGATTACCCCAGAAGGTCCGGATCGCCTTTTTTGTTTCGGTTGTTTCCGTTAAGGTATCTATCAAGAGCTTTCCCCTCGACTTACGCCGGATTCAGACTCGCCAAAGCTTCCGCCCTCTCAGTCCCATGAGACTGCGGACACTTATGCGCACAGATAACGTAGACCTATCCACAAGAGTTCAGGGAACCAAATGCACGCCGCTCGCCTAGGTAAGTATCGTAAAATCAGTATGCTGGTGCTGCGGGGTGGCAAATCGTTTCACAAAAAACGAACCGTTCCTTCTCTACAGGCAGGCCCTTCCGCGCTCAGGTCCAACAATGACGCCAAACGAATCCCTTAAACTGCAAAGCGGGATGGCAACCTTCGTCGCCATCCCGCTCGGGACCTGTTCAATGACACCAGGGCAGACCGCATACTACGAACTGCTGGTTAGATAATGCCCTTGCGCCGAAAACCGAAGCCCATCAGACCAAGCAACCCGCTGCCCAGCATCATCAGGCTGGACGGTTCCGGAGTGTTTGTGGAGGGACCCAGTTGGAATGCCAATGCAAGGGAGGTATCGGTCAGCGTGAAAACGTTCCCCGAAGCCGTGGAAACGTATGCGAGACCGGCTCCCGAGTCGCTGATGGGGCAAGATTGATTCGAAATCGGATACCCGCTGCACCAGCCGTTCGGGCTGGTCTGGGCGCCGAAATCCATCAACGTACCCAAATCTGCGGTCAAGTTTCCACCTGCGACACTGTATTGTGCCGTCGATGTGCCGCCCGTCAGAATCGCTTGAATGAAGCCCGTGCTGGTCGGAGTCGGCACAACGCTGATGCCGTTCGCCGTAAATGTCACCGTAGCCAATTCAAACGGAGTTCCCGCACCTGCCGGATCCGGGTTTGCACAACCGCAGTTGTTCGTAAGCCCGAACGGGTTCCCGGGATCGCTGGGTCCCCCAACGTAATAGACCGACACATCTGTGAACGTAGTTCCCGTGAAGCCGTCGGCCTTTACCGAATGCGCCAAGCCAAGCGCCATAACGAGCGCTAGACCGGCCCATTTCAAAAAGTTGCTTCTCTTTCCCATAAATGTCACCCCTTAGCAGATATCTGTCAGATACGTCCGGCCTACTCTGCTTATGTAGACAGGCCCCGCTAGCCCTATTGCAATCAGCCTTCCAAGGAAATATCTTCTAAAAACAAAGGACTTACTAACACAATAGTCCGACGCTTGTGCAACCATTTTGCTATTCGAGGACCGTAGCACCAAATAATTTCACTTCGCCATTTGGAACTTCCTGTGCCTATTAGGTTTGCGTCATAGATCACAGATTCCGGTCTTCGTTGAACGCACCCGTGGCTTTTGATAGCTTAGGTTTACCCTACGAAGCGGCACCAATGGCGAACCCCTCTCCACCTATACGAATCGTTCATGTGCTTGGTTCTTTGGTAGGGGGTGGCATCGAAACTTGGCTGATGAATGTCTTGCGCCGTGTGGATCGGCGCCTATTCACTATCGATATAGTTGTTTCCAGCTTGGCCCGATCTCCCCTCATGGATGAAGCGGAAGCATTGGGCAGCCAAATCCATGTTTGCCTCGCACACTCCCACCAGTTGCGTTTCGCTACGAATCTTACGCGCACTCTTCGAGGTAAGGGCCCTTATGACATCATTCACGCCAATCTTCACTTCCTGAACGGTATCGTCGCCTTCTGCGGGGCGGTTTCTGGAGTGCCCGTCCGCATCGTTCATAGCCACACAAGGTCGTCTCTCCGCCAACCTTCCCCTGCTGAGCGGGTTAAGAATCACGCCGCCCGCATGTTGCTGCGCACCTTTGCAAACGGGGCATTGGCCTGCAGTAGCCAGGCAGGTGCCGAACTGTTCGGCTCCGATTGGACCAAACGCTTCGACGGCCGGGTCCTCCAATGCGGAATTGACCTCGCTGCGTTTCGTCAGCCGGTTGACAGGAAAGCCCTTCGCGCGTCTCTCGGGATTCCGCCAGACGCCTTGGTCATCGGACATGCCGGCCGCTTCGTTCCTGAGAAGAATCACGCATTTTTCCTGAAAGTAGCCGAGCGATATGCCGATCAAAACCCGCGTGCCCATTTTCTGTTGGTTGGCGATGGTCCGCTCTTGTCCGAAGCAAAGCGTCAGGCCGCGCTTTCCGCCAGCGCCGGCCGTTTCCATTTCCTCGGCACTCGCTACGACGTTCCTGCGCTGATGTCTGGCGCCATGGATTGCTTCTTGTTTCCTTCCCTGTTCGAGGGGCTCGGTCTCGCCCTGGTGGAGGCACAGGCAGCAGGTCTTCCGTGTGTCTATTCCGACGTGATCCCGCCGGAAGCGGATCTGTTTGCTCTGTTGCTCTCGAGAGTCTCCTTGAACGCTCCAGTCGAGGAATGGTGCAACGCTATCGATGCCACCATTCTCAAGCAAACGCCTGATCTGAGGGCGTCGGCTCTCGCAACGGTAAACTCAGGTCCCTTTAATGCCGACCTTGCCATTCAGGAATTGCAAAAGTATTACCTGTGGTTATATGGCGAGAAGAAAAGAGCGCCAGCGTTCCCGTCTGCGGTGCGTTCGGAGAAATTCTAGAGATGGAACCGGTCCGCATCTTGTTCGTGATCGGTTCCTTGCTGCCTGGAGGCATCGAGATTTGGTTGATGAACGTGCTCCGGAATATCGACCCTCGGCGTTTCCATATCGACATTCTTGTTTCCACGCCGGCTGAATCCCCTCTCGTATCCGAGGTGACGCAGAGGGGCAGCAAAATTCTGATTTGCAAAGGCCAATCCAAACCTCTCCGCTATTCTGCAAGGCTCGCCCGGTTGCTTCGTGCCGAGGGCCCTTACGACATCATTCATTCGAATGTTCATAACATGAATGCGGCCGTTGCTCTGGCGGCCATGGCGGCCGGCATACCTGTAAGGATTGCGCACAGCCACTTGGCGGAGTCTGGGCCAAGGGCCGCGCACCGCAAGCTGGCCCTCCTTTCGATGCGCGCGCTTGCAACTGGCGCGTTGGCCTGTAGTGCCGATGCGGGGAATTCTCTGTTTGGCGATACTTGGGAGCAGCGCATCCCTGGTCGAGTGCTGGAATGTGGAATTGATTTGCAACCATTCCGAGCCGCAATGAATTCTTCAGCGGTCCGTGAATCTCTGGGGATCCCTCAGGGCGCGATGGTGATCGGTCACGCAGGCCGCTTTCATCCTCAGAAGAATCACGCTCTTATCATTGATGTCGCCGAAGCATATGCTCGATCCGATTCCCGCGCGCACTTCTTGCTGGTTGGCGACGGGCCTCTCGGGCCAGAAATAAGGCAGCGCATCAGTCGCTCTCCTGTGGCCTCCCGGTTTCATCTACCCGGGATGCGCGCAGACGTTCCTCAACTGATGTTGGCGGCCATGGACTGTTTCTTGTTTCCTTCTTTGTACGAAGGCTTGGGACTGGCGCTCGTTGAGGCTCAGGCTGCCGGACTACCTTGCGTATTTTCGGACGTGATACCCGCGGAGGCTGACGTTTATCCTCCTCTCCTCAGGCGAATACCTCTTGACGCGTCTCCCGAAACTTGGGCGGAAGCAATTCGTCAGCTTCTCGCCGTCTCAGATGCCGAGTCGAGCGTCGCTGCCCTGAAAGCAGTTGAATCGAGTCCATTCAATATCCTCAATTCGATTCGTGAACTGGAAGGTTTCTACCTGGAACGTTGCAGAGTGTCATCGAGTCCGCGCTTGAAAGCAAAGCTCGACGCGTTTCGACAATAATAGGCGAGAATCCATTCGTGTAGATGGGACGTTCGCAACAGACCTTATCTCTATGGGTGTTTCGAATCCCGCAGCCCTTCTGCGGCGACCGCGTTGTTTAACTCGCCTGCGCTCAACGCGTGCAGGCACAGTTCGCTGCCCCTGTTGTCGCATTCATACAATTGGTAGGCGGGAAGGTCTTGAGGTTTCAAAACGTATTTTCCGGTCTCCATCTGCAATACTGCATCGTGTTCCATCAGTTGATATGGATTCGGACTTTCCACGCGAATCCGGAATTGTCCCGTGGCCGGTTCGTAGTTGCCATAGCTGAAACAATGGCCGATGCAGGCTCGGTCCAGCAGATGGCTGCGGGAAATGCGCCAGTGCCGTTTCTCCCGGATAGTGCTTAGAATCCTTGAGCCCTCAGGAACGCTCCGAACGAGCCCTCCAACCTGCTCCTCCAGGTGATTGATCTTGTTTGTGTCCACATACAGCAGCCCGAAAAAGCAAATGGCGATTACGGAGAAGCCTAGGGCTTGCCACACTTTGGGTCTCGCCGCTGCAATCAGGCAACAAATCAATACCGCTGAAATCGATGTCAAGCGAGCGGTTACAAATCCTACCGGCGCCTGGTAACTCGGCACCCAAATGCTGTCGGGAATCAGAAATATAGCCGCTTCAATGAGCACGTACAACAGGAGGATCAGCCGGTAATGCTCCCAGCCCGCCGGAAGACCTTGGTGCCTTATGTCGATGACCAGAACCGCGAACGCCAGCCCGACGAAAGCCGCTGCCAGTGCCCAATAAGGTGTTCCGAAAAAGATCAGTTGATCAGCGCCATTGTAGAGCGGCCTGTCATGCAGCAGGATCTCTCCGATTTTAAAATGTATCTGCAGGTATACGCGGACCAGAACCAACCCGCACACCGCTGCTCCTGTCAGCGCGATTTGTGCCCACGCGGACATTCGTTCGGCAGCCACGATATAGACACTCGCCCCAATCAGCCACACCAATCCCAGCGGATGGGCCAGAATCACGAACGGAACAAGAAGGAGCGCGCCCGCGCGTTCCCAGCCTCTGCCTTTCAAAAAAATTGCCAGCGCCAAAAACGAAAGGCCCAAAGACAAGTAGTAGTTGAAAAATCCAGCGGCAAACGTCCACCCATACGTCAGCATCAACAGACAGGGAACCGCGCTCCAACTCACCCGGCCTGCCAGCGCCCACGTAAATGCAAACGTGCCCCAGAAGAAAATCAGCACTGCAGTTGCTACCGCGATTTTTTCCGCCGCATATAGAGAGAAGGTTTTTCCCAGGCCCGCGAGCAGCCAATCGAACAACACGTTATTCCATTGGCTCGCGATTTTCAGGCCTGTGATCTGGCCGCGCTCGATTAATTGCGCGAGCCACGCGTTGTACAGGTGGCTCCCCAGGTCGCCCGCAGCGATTTCTCGATGCCAGAAGCAGGGAACCAGCGCCAACCCGGACAACACGATGATCTTCAACCACGAGGAGGAAACGAACTTCGCGAATTCAGAGAATAACGAGAGGGAAGTGCGGGGCGCCAGCCCGAACGCTGGTGGTGTTTGGGCTGCCAATTCCTGTGCCTGGAGTTTCAATGCGACTGATTCTACCGGATTCTCGTCCCCATCAATACCGGCAAGATGCTTGTTGCTTATTCCACCAGGACTGCTGCCTTGATCGGTGAACCGTTCGTTAGCGACGAATAGTTGTTATTTACGATGATCGACCCCTCTACAATCACCTGATAACCAACCAAGAGAGTATATTGCGCGCCGCTGTTGGGCACCGGCGACGGGTTGTAAAAGGGGTATCCGTCGAGAATGATCGATGCGGACGGAAAATATAGCGCCCCTTGAAGATACGAAACCGCAACTCCTGACTCCCCGCCGCCGTTTAAGCCCAAAAAGGCACTCGTGATGTCCGAGGAATCCTGATAAAACAGGATCCCCGCATATTGTCCGCTGTTGGGAGCGGCAAGCTGAACCACACTGTTCCCGTCAGTGTTCGGATTTACTGAGATTGCGCCGGAATTGCTGTAGAAAGTCACTCCATCGGGGCCACTTTGTACAGTTGTTGGCAAGCCTGCCGCCCCGATTTGTAGGGCGGTCGCGAGGTGAGCCCGAAGCACCAAGACTGTACGTCCCGTCAAAAATCATTGTTCCGTAGGTAACAGCAATTCCGCAGGGATACGAGTCCCGACGGTATGGTGGAGCCGCTGGGATATTGGGCGTTGGGAAAGGTGGCGGCATTTTGCCCTGTCGGGCACGTTCCCGGTGAACTGGGCGTCGGTACGTAGGAAAGCGGGTTAGCCGGAGGAACTATGGTTTCGGGTGGGTAAGGAGAAATTCCTCCTCCCGTTCCATCGGATGCGTAGCAGCCATTGCCCTGGCAAGCGGTTCCTTCGCCGTTGACTCCGCCATGATTGTGTAAATAGTCGCTGGAGTCAGGTAGATTCAAAGCCCCGGTGGAAAATATGGGACAATCTGCCGTCAGAAACATTGGTACGCCCGCTACCGCGCCCACGCCGCTAGGCCCCAGCCCATATATGCATCCGGGCCCATTCCCGAGGTGCGCTACTGCCGTCGCGCTCACATTGGACGAAAGTATCCCCGCAATCTTCATGAAGAACGTTGGTTGCGGCTGAGCTACCACTACCTGGACATTGATAATGAGTGCCAGCATAAGGCCCAGTCGTCGGAGTTATCGGGGTTACGGTGGTGCCATTCGACCCGTTCGTGAACCCGTTGTTTGACGCATCATCCTGGGCGGCCGAAACCACTGCCGGGCACATATCTGCTCCGCAGACCACAGTATGGAATCGCCGAGGCCCCTGCGATCGCTGCGCTATCGGCAGCGGTCTGCATCCTTCGCCTCTGATAGCGAAAGTAGCCCATATCGATGGCCAAGCCCGCTGCCAGCAACAGCGCAGTCATCGCCACCGCCGCCAACATCAGAACTTGGCCTGCCTCGCGCCTGCGTCTCACTACTCACGCCCCTCGAAGAAACCCAAATTGCCGCAAATATGCACGCCTTGGGATACACCCGAACGTCGGATCGAGTCGGATGCGTCCCCTAAACATTTGAAAAATATAGCATTAACGCCTCGATTCGCACTTGTCAATGCCAATCGGCGTCTCACTGTCAAAAGCAATTGGGAATCCAAATTCTGGCAGGGGCTAAAAGCAAAAAAAGCCGGGCCGCCTTACCGCGCGCCCAGGCTCTTTTGAGGGGTGTAAGCCGAACGTAACCGAGCTAGGGAATTGTGACCGACACGACGTTCGAATATGCGCTTTGGGTCGATCCGCTCACAGACGTCACCACGTAGTAGTAAGTCTGGCCGCCCTGCGCCGTGGTGTCCGTAAACGAACTGCTGCTTACAGGAGAGCTGGTGAGCAGTGCGTAAGGCCCGCCTGCGGTGGTTCCGCGATACACATCGTATCCGGAGATATTCGATGACGAGCTTGGCGTCCAGTTGAGCACCACCGAGTGATTCACTGGCGCAGGCTGCGTGCCTGTTCCAGTAATCGGGATCGTCAACGTCGAGTTAGACGCTGTGCTCGCCAGCATGACGCTGCCGCTCATGTTTCCAGCCGCAGCCGGGCTGAACGTCACCGTCAGCGTAATCGTTTGGCCGGGCGTCAGCGTCGTCCCGGTGGGTACGCCGCTGGCATTGAAACCGGCGCCACCGACGCTCACGTTTGTGATCGCCAGGCTGGAAGCTCCGGTGTTGGATAGCGATACCGTCTGTGATCCGGTGCCGCTGATCGTCACGCTTCCCAAATTCAAAGTGTTGAAATTCGCCGACAAGATCCCCGGCTTGCTCGTCGGTTGGGTTGGGGTCGTAGTCGTCGTCACTGGCACTATCGGGGCCGCGTTCGACAAAGACCCGGTTGAAGTGGAACCACCCTTTCCGAAGAAAATCCCGGAGATGACTGCGTTCCCAGCCGAAAAGCTCAGGTTGATCTTCACGTGCCCGGAAATATTCCAAACCATGTACATACCGTTCGTGAAGCCGGATATGCTCTTGCTGTCAAGCACCGCATTTGAAACGGCGTCCACGATTTGGATGGTTTCGGACCGGCCACCCTCGAAAACGTCCCAATCCAGCGCATACAGCGCCACTTGGTGCGTCTGCCCATCCGTGATGTTCAGATCAAAATTGAACGTGCTGTTGCTGTACCATGTCGCCGCGATCCGTCCCGACCCGCTTGCAAGCTGGGTCGCCCGGAGGTCCGTCGTATTGTTGGCCCAGGTATAGTTTGTCTGGTTCTGAACGGCGAATGCCGCGTAGCTCGGAAGCGACTGCGTGCTGTTCGGAATCGAGAATCCGTCTGCGCCGTAAGCGGTCCGCCAATTTCCTTGGGTGCTGGTATCGCTCGATACGAAGCTCGCCGCCCCGCTACCCTTCGCCGTGTCGAAAAAGATTCCGCTGATCACCGCCGTTCCGCCGAAATTGTTGATCACCTTCACTTTCACGTGGCCAGTCACGTTCCACAGAAAGTAGACACCGCCCGTGAAGTTCGCGCTGCTCCGGCTGTCCAATACCGCTCCGGTCGTCGCGTCCAGAACCTGGACCGTTTCCGTTCGGATACCCTGGTAGCTGTCCCAATCCAGCGCGTAGAGCCCAACCTGATGCGTTTTCCCGTCTGTCAAATTCACATCGAACAGGAAGTTGGACGCCGAATACCAGGTCGAAGCAATTCTTCCGGTATTCGCTCCGTTTTGTGGCGCCGTTGGATTGGTTGGATTCGCATTCCAGGTGTAGTTGGTCTGGTTTTGAACCGCCAAAGTGCCGTACGAAGGAGTTTTTTGAGAATCGTTGGGGATCGAATATCCATCCGCGCCGTAGACTCCGTGCCAGTTGCCGATCGTAGTCCCATCGTTCTTAACGAAGCTCGCTGTCGACGTGGCTCCAGTGCTCAGGGCAGCGGCCGGGTCGAAAAACACCGCGCTCGCCACGGCATCCTGTCCGCCTGTTACCGTTACGTTCAGCCGCACGTGGCCCTTGATGTTCCATACCAAGTAGATGCCGGTCGTAAAATTTGAGATCGTCCGCGTATCGAGAACAGCGTTGCTCGTGGCGTCCACAATCTGAATCTGTTCTCCGCGGTTTTGATAGTCCCAGTCGAGCGCGTAGAGGGCGAACTGGTGGGTGTTGCCATCAGTGAAATTAACGTTGAGGTCGTATCCGCTGTTCGTGGTGTACCAGCAGCTCGCTTGGCGCTGGTTCACCGGGCTGCTCCACGCCACCTGCATATCTCGCGCTTCCGTCCCGTTGTTGGTCCACGTATAGGTCGCCTGCCCTTCCGGCGTGAAGGTCGCATAGGAGGGAACGGAGTTTGCCGTCGTGTCTGCGACCGCTACTCCCTGGGTTCCGTAAACGTTCTTCCAATTTCCTTGTGTCCCGGAATCGGAGCGGACAAATGTAGCCGCAGATTGTCCATGTGCCGGCGATGCACTCGCCAGTAGGATCAGAGCGAAACAAGCGGCAATTAGGGAGCAAACTCTTTTGGTATTCATGCGATCTGCGGCCTCGGTGTAGTGTTCTTGCACCACCGAGGTTACGTTTTGGGGCAGTTTCGATTCGACTGGCCGTTCGGACGGTTTTGGTACAAATGGCCTGCGGGTATTGCTGCAGTTGAAACAACTGCACTATCGACTGGCCTGGCTGCGGGACAGGATTACGAACGCAAATGTTTGAATATGAATAAAGTTACTTCGAGGACCACAGTCGAAACGGAACGTCTTGCCGTACGCCTCACTGACGCAAAGAGGCGCTAGCTGGACGCGGATTGGCGCTTCGGGGAACTGCCTGCGCGGGACTACTGTAAAATTATGATGCTATATCCTGTATTTCCAAGCGGTTGCCAGCGTTGAGCCGATGCCCCGACGGGCACTTTGGCAATTAAGGCCCTGGCGTGGGTCTGTCCCAGTGCCTGAAGCACTTTTTCCAGGGACTCTTGGCCTCCTGCCCAGAAATTCCTCTCTTCGGTTCCAGGCACTTCGGCAATGATTCTGACCCTCGCCAGCCTGGCCCAGGAGTAGTTTTTCTCGTCGTCGAATATCTCCGGTCGAATCCACGCGACCTTGTCTCCCCCTTCGATGCCGTCCCCGTGAAGTGCTTGGGCAATCTCGTACTGAATCTGTGGCTCTTTCCACTTGAACGAGCTTCTCCAGTCGGTCGGATTCGCCGAACCAAAGACCGTCGTCGCAGTGAGTATAACCATGATGCAGGCAGCCGCGCCGGTGGCGGCGCCAGCCACTATCCTGCTCTTTTTGTCTTCGCGAACGCCCAACCCCGCAAACAAACCCAGCCAAAACAACACCACGAATGAAGGCAGATATCGCGGTTCAGCGTACAGCACGCCATACATCAGCAGAGCCGCCGCCGCCGGTACAAGCAGCGCCCACTGCCTAAGAACTCGGGCGAATATCTCTCGTGGTTTTCCCGTAAGAAGCGCCAAAAGAAAAAACAGAAGGGGTATCGCCAGTTCCCAACGCACCAATACCTTGTAAAAAATGTACGTGTTCGCCCGCAGTTGGCCTGCCATGCGATCGATCTTTAAAACCGGATGAAGGCCTTCATACCAATAGGACGGATCGTACCAGGCGGCGTACGTGGAAATCATGGGGCCGTCAAACTCGAACACCTGAGGATTCGCCAGCAGCTCCACGCTTGGATGGCGCGGCACCCCGAACCCTTCTTCCCCTTGCCAATGATGTCGCGTTACACCGTCGATATTCCATGCAATGTTCAGGCGAGCGCTATCGCCGATCGTAAACCTTCCCTTCGCCATCGAAATTTTGATTACGAACGGAGCGGCTGCCGCCAAAAACACTGCCATCGCAATGGCGCCTTTGCCCGCGAGTTCCACCAGCTTTTCGCGCGGCGGGAAGCCTCTACCTGTGTTGCTTTGCAAAAACTCAAACGCAGCACCAATGCCCATTGCAAGAAAAACCAATCCCAACGGAAGCATCGGGGTCTTTGCCAGGTAGCCGATGGCCAGCAGAAATCCAAAGAAAGCAAAGTCTCGGTATCTCGCCTCGCGCAATTCCATTCGCAACGCAAGCCCCGATGCCAGATAAACGAATACGGTTAGCAATAAATCGGGTGAGACGACTTCCAGACCGGCCAGCCTCAAGGATGCCCAAAGAAAAAGCATGCTTCCAATCGCGAGTAACATCGAGCCTCGCCGCGATAGCTTTTGCCCTCCGCTTGCTCCTTCTCGTTCTTCAATTATGCGAAGCAGTTGGCCGACAAAGAATTGAAAGCTCGCTGCCGCCGCGAGCAGGATGGAAAAGTTCACTAGATGGGCTACCGGAAACTCCCAATACGGTGAAGGTCTGAAGATTGCCAGTCCCAACGCCAGCAGGCACGGATACAGCGGGCTCCAATAGGCATTTGCCGCGGCCGCCAAATGACCCTTCGAAACTGCATCTGCAATGTCCAGATACGAAATCCCATCGGTATTCATGGTGTATCGATTGGTCCAGAACTGCAGGCCACCGAGTACGAACACTCCACACCAGAACGCGAAGCGAATCCATTTGTGGGAATCTTGATCGTGCGAGGAAGGACCCTTCGTTGAGACCGGTGCGGACGACTCTGCGGTGGCCAGTATTTCCATTCAGAATGGCCGGCGGAAATTAATGCGTAGCTATATTGAGGCGCTCAACCTCGCCCGAGGAGAATAGTGCCCTATGTAGCTTCGGCATATCAACTCGGATGCACAATATCATCACGATTATGCACCCCCCTAGTGCCAGCATCAGTTTCGGCTCGCGGTACAGTTTTTCCGGATGTTCAACCGCGCTGTCCGGTTTGAACGCCAGCGACAGGTAAATGGCCATCACCAACGCAATCGCGGGGAACGTTAAAATGAGTTCCAGCCGGTGACTGATCAGGAAGGCGCCAAAAAACAGCATGGACGTCGTCGCATAGAACATGATTGACACCAGCAATCCACTGGCGCTGAAGAACGCGAGAGATTTCCGGTACCGCGCTCGCCGGTCTTCGGACCTCAGTTGCAGATGTTCCGCATATCGCTTCAACGCCATCGCGTAGCAGCCCACCATCCAATAGCTTACAAGAAGGAACAGTGGAGGAAACGAGTTCGGCGAAATAACAAACCATCCGATGAGCAGCCGAAGAGGGTTGTTTATGGCTTCCGTCAAAACATCCAGGTAAGGGATGTCTTTGGTCCGCACCGGCGGCACATTATAGACGCAACCCATTCCCCAAAGTCCTACCAGTGCCAGCATTAGGGGGCCGGACAGCGCGCGCGCGATGGTAAGCCCGATGGCCGCGAGAAGGATCCATTCCACATAAGCTACGGGGACACTGATACGTCCAGAAGGCACCGGCCGCGCGCATTTTGTCGGGTGGTACCGATCGAAAGGCGCGTCCATCAATTCATTGAGTACGTAGTTGCTGGACGCGATCAGGCCTGTGGCCAACAGAGCCCAGCACGAAGCTCTTATCAAACCGGCGGTACATGATATCCGCCCGAACGCGAGCGCAGCCGCGATCCCGGGCAATACCGAGATGTTCTTCACCCAGTGATCTAAGCGGGCGATCTCGATATGTCCCCTGAGCTTATTCTGGGGAATTCTCTCGACTACAACGGACAGGGAAGACAGGTCATCCTCCAGTAAGGACATAGCGCACGATCCACAGCAATCGGCCGTATCCAAGGCCGATGTTTGTTACTGTACTATGCAACGAAATACCCTATCTAAGGCTTTTGTTTTCAGCGAAACAGCGCCTTGAATGTCCCCTGAGCTTCCGTTAAAGAGAAAACTGTTACATTTCTGGTACTACTAGCTCTCCTAATGCGGTCCCGAAAAGAAACACTTCGACACTGGTCAAGCTTTATGGGGAACTGGCTTATTGTGAAATGACCATCTGGGAGGTACTACTCATGCAGATGTTTGCAGTTGTTTGAGAGGCGCCAGAACCCAATGTACACGTTTGCGTGGGCATAAGCGGAAAGATGAACTTGAAAGGATATGTCACCTGCACTCGCACAAGACAGCCAGGCTGATCGTTCGAACAATTCGTCGTGCTGTTTGCCGGAGGCCCCGGCCACGTGGCGGTCACAGAGATCAGGCTCGGGTCAATTCCGATTCCTGTGCCGAGTCCCTGGATATACGGCGGAATCGAATTTAACGATTCCGCCTCACAACCGCTCAAAGCGGGGTTGCAGCTTGCCCCGCGCACAATTGCGTATCGCGTTCCTTCTCGCGCCACGTTCGCAACAAAATGGTAGGTATAGAGTGCTCTGGCGAAATCGATGATGCCGAACATCATCACCATCAGCACGATAAGAACGAGCGCGAATTCAACCAGCGTACTTCCGCGTTCCATTCGCCGACTCTTGAGGCCCTTCTCTGATCGAGCCCAAATCGTTTTCACTGCGCCACCCTCATCTGTGCTTTCCCGTTCACAACAATCGTGGAAGGTAACCCCGGATACTGGAAAAGGGGAGTGAAATTGCCTTTGGTATCCACCTCGACATATACCACCTGTTGATTCGGGGCAATGCAGTTCGTTGGTGGGCATGTCGCGCCGGGCGTGTAGCCCGCAGAGGAGCATCCGCACAGAATGTATTCTTGTCCTGTAGCTCCCGTATAAGAATTCGCCGGAAAGGATACGCTTAGCCCAGGGATTTGTTGGCCGTCATTGAGTGCCGCGTTTTGTATGCCGGTGTTGTCGGCCGCCGTGGCAAGGTTTTGAGCTCCATATTGCACTCCGGCCCGCGCCGCGTTCGCAACCACGATGCTCAATTCAGCGTATCTTCCGATCTCGATGATTCCTAATGCCAATAAAATCAAAACGGGCGTCAACATTGCCATTTCAACAAGGCTCGTCCCGCGTTCTTCCCGGATCACCCGCAGGAATCTATGCCCGTATCTTTTCTCAAATCGAGGAGATTTCAGTTTCATACGCACCCGGAATCGCAACCACAGTATTATGCCTGGATTTCAGGTCGAACAAGGGGATCATGCAATTTCCGTGCCATTGAAGGTTTATGAGCCGTAGGCACTCCGGCGCTTCCACCCTTGTCTAAAGGCAACGGATTTCACTTTATGACATTTCGACTTCCACCCTGCCGCCCTTTGACGTGCCGCCTGCCTCGCGAGTTTTCCCCTCATTTTCTTTCGGGCTACTTCTCACCTGCTGTATGAATGGCAACACTGATTTTCGAATTTTATTCGACCATCCTGGCGCCTGTGCCAAAATACAGATTTAGCATACACATTTCGACGCTTTCAGGAGACTTCGATTGAAGATTTCGGTCATCGGCACGGGTTACGTGGGACTGGTTACGGGCGCTTGCTTGGCGCAAATTGGGCACGATGTTGTCTGCACCGACAATGACGCTTCCAAGATTAAAACTCTGGAAGCTGGCGGTTTGCCCATCTACGAGCCCGGGCTCGACAAAGTCATCGAGATCGCGCGCAAGGAAAAGAAGCTTAGCTTCAGTGCCAATCCAACCGACGCCGCCACACGCGGTGACGCCATTTTCATCTGCGTTGGCACACCTCCTCTTCCCAATGGAGACGCGGATTTAAGCGCCATTGACCACGTCGCTCGCATGATCGCCACCAACGCGAATTCCTCCAAGCTGGTCGTCGAGAAAAGTACGGTTCCGGCCCGCACAGGAGAAGAACTCAAGCGCGCCCTCGCCGTCTACGGCCGTAAGTCCAACCTCACCTTCCGTGTCGCCTCCAATCCCGAGTTTCTGCGGGAGGGTACCGCTGTCGAAGACTTTCTACACCCCGATCGCGTCGTCGTCGGCGCCGAAGATAAAGCTACCGCGGACCAGATGCGCGAGATCTATGCCCCGGTGCTTGAACGGCGTTTTTCTTGTCCAGTCCACGGTCCCAAGCCTTGCCCTTCTGGCCCGGATCCCTACTGGCTTGTAACCAGCATCAACAGCGCTGAGCTCATCAAACACGCCTCGAATTCGTTCCTCGCTCTGAAAATCTCTTACGCCAACATGGTTGCCGATCTTGCGGAAAGGCTTCACGCCGACATTAAGGAAGTCATGACCGCCGTCGGGCTCGATCCGCGAATCGGCAGCCGCTTCTTGAACCCTGGGCTCGGCTTTGGTGGTTTCTGCCTTCCCAAAGATCTCCAGGCGTTCGTCCACTTGGCCGAAAAGTCTGGCGTTGACTTCTCCCTCCTCCGAGAGGCCGAGAGGATTAACAAGCACCGCATCCATAACTTTGTGGAAAAGGTCCGCCAGGCTCTTTGGGTAATAAAAGGCAAGCAGCTCGCGGTTCTCGGTCTCGCTTTCAAGGCCAATACCGACGATGTCCGCTTCGCTCCCGCTATTGATTTGATCAATCAACTGGTCGCCGAGGGGGCCCTCATCCGCGCCTACGATCCGGAAGCCATGGATCGCGCTCGCGCCATTTTGCCGAACATTCATTACGCTGAATCAGCCTACAAGGCTGCCGAGGGTTCGGAAGCCCTCCTGATCGCCACCGAATGGGACGAATTCCGGAACCTGGATTGGGATCGTCTTCGCGATTCAATGGTTCGGCCGTTGATCCTGGATGGCCGGAATATTCTGGCGCCGAACGAAATCAAGGCTCGGGGTTTTGAATACCATTGCTTCGGCCGCTGCAATTAGTCGGCTTGCGCCTTTAAAATCTCGGGATCGATGAGCCTGCTGTCGCAAGGGCTTGACTCATGAGACTTTCTGTCATCGTCCCCATTTATAACGAGCGCGCCACCTTGGCTCGCATCGTTGAAAAAGTCCTTTCCGTCCCTTTGGACATCGAGCTGATCTGCGTCGATGACGGCTCGACCGACGGATCCGTCGAAATTCTTTCCGAGCTCTGCCAGTCCTATCCGGCTCTGCGGATGTTCGTACAGCCAAAGAACATGGGCAAAGGTGCTGCGCTTCGCCGGGGTATCCAGGAGGCTACCGGGGATTTCCTTGTCGTCCAGGATGCTGACCTCGAATATGATCCTGCTGAATTTCCTTCCTTGCTTGAGCCTCTTCTTCAGGGCAATGCCGACGTCGTCTACGGCTCCCGATTTTTGGGAGGCCGTCCCCATCGCGTTCTGTACTTCTGGCATTTCGTGGGGAATTCTTTTTTGACCCTGCTTTCGAATTGCTTCACCAACATCAATCTCACCGATATGGAGACCTGCTACAAAGTCTTCCGGCGTGAGATTATCCAGTCCATCCCCATCGAGGAAGATCGTTTCGGATTCGAACCTGAAATTACCGTGAAAGTGGCCAAGCGCCATCTCCGAATTTACGAGGTGGGCATTAGCTATAGCGGTCGCACCTATAAAGAGGGCAAGAAAATTGGATGGAAAGATGGTGTGCGCGCTCTATGGTGCCTCGTCAAATATTCCATGCGCGAAAGCTCAGCGTCCCCTGAACTTTCTTCGGCTGAATCGCCCGACTCTCATCTGAATACTCGCACTCAGAACCTCGACACCTGATTTAGCAGCTCGGTGAGCTAGCCTCCGATGCCGCTTTGGTCCGTTCACCTCACTAATTGCCTCTCCTGCACCGATATCCACACCTTCCGCCGCACTGGCCGTTTCGACCGCTTTGACTCGCCGCATAGAAACCTTTAGCTCCTGCTATTAAGGTCAACTGTACCTATCCGCGGCCCGGTCGTACTACCCGGGCTTGGGAAAATGCTCTGGTATTGCCGCAACCCGAGTCTCTACTTACTTCCGGCACTTTTATTCCATCGCTGCGGCAGACAACTGTTTCTCCACGGTTCAATACCTTCGGCCACTTGCGCTGCCTTGAATGGTCGCGTAGCTTTGGTCCCCGCGATGGCACTCAAATTCGCGGCGCATGGAGTTCATATGGCCACCGGTGTTCGATTGATGCGCCCCAGGAGCAAAGACCTTTTCGAGGTGCACTCCGCTTCAGCCGATCCGGCCCTTGATCATAACGTGGTCATTGTCGGCGGTTGCGGACATGTCGGCCTTCCCCTTGGTTTGGCTCTTGCCAGCCACGGTAAGCGCGTCACCTTGCTCGATATTGACTCCGCCAAAGTCGATCGAATTAACTCCGGTGAAATGCCTTTCCTGGAGGAAGGTGCCGCGCCATTGCTCCGTCGTGTCGTCGGTCGTTCCCTTGCAGCGACCGGCGACGAACAATGCCTGAAACACGCCGATTGCGTCATCGCGGTGGTCAGCACCCCTGTCGACAAGCATCTGAATCCCAATGTCAATGAAGTCTGCCTCAGCATGGACAAGGTTCTCAGCCGAATGCGTGAGGGCGCTCTGCTCGTGTTACGCAGCACCGTTTATCCAGGTATGACCAAGCTCATTAGCGAACGCATCCGCGCGTTCGGCCGCAACATCCTCCTCGCTTTCTGTCCGGAGCGAATTTCCGAAGGGCACGCCCTTGACGAACTATCGAACCTTCCCCAACTTATCTCCGCTTTCGATCCGAAGTCGCTCTCCCGCGCTCGCCAGTTCTTTCTCACCATTGCCCCGCAGGTTATCGAGCTTGACCCCCTCGAAGCGGAACTTGCCAAGCTCTTCACCAATAGCTGGCGTTACCTGAACTTCGCTATATCCAACCAGTTCTACATGCTCGCGCAAACCTACGGGCTCGATTTCCATCGCATCCACGATGCAGTCACCCGCGACTACCCGCGCATGAAAAACTTTGCGGGGCCCGGTTTCGCCGCCGGCCCCTGTCTGCTCAAGGACACGCTCCAACTCAGTGCCTTTGCCAAGGGGAATTTTTTTCTCGGCCATGCCGCCATGCTTGTCAACGAAGGCTTGCCAAACTTCATCGTGGATCAACTCCGCCGTATGGGGCTTTCCGAACTTCGCGTAGCTATCCTCGGCATGGCCTTCAAGGCCGATTCCGACGACTCTCGCGAAAGTCTTTCCTACAAGCTCAGAAATCTCCTGCTCGTTGAGGCAAAGGAAGTTTTCTGCACCGATCCTTACGTGCCGGATGCCACCTTAATCCCCCTCGAGCGCGCCATCGCACGCGCGGACGTGATCATTTTGGGCGCGCCGCATTCCGTTTATAAGAACCTGCGCATCCCGCCAGACAAAATCGTTTTCGATGTTTGGAATTTCCTGTCCGCGGATGCGCCTCCCAAACGCGCCATGGCTACTGCAGCTTCCTTCAATGGAGACGTGTCCTGATGAGGATCCTCGTTACCGGCTCGTCCGGCTTCATCGCGGGGTATCTCGTCAGCGAGCTTCTTCGTGCCGGCTATGACGTGGTTGGCGTCGATAATTTCAGCAAGTACGGCCGCGTCGCAAAATCCCACGATTCACATCGCCGCTTCACCTTCGTCAAGGGGGACGCAAAGGATGCCGTCCTTTTGAAGTCCTTGCTGCGCGATTGCGACCATCTCGTTGCCGCCGCAGCCATGATCGGCGGCATCGGCTATTTCCACTCGTTCCCCTACGATTTGCTTGCCGAGAACGAACGCATCACTGCGGCCACCTTCGATGCAGCCGTTCACGCGCATGGTCACCGCCGCCTGCAAAAAATCACCGTGCTTTCTTCCAGTATGGTGTTCGAAAGCGCCGCCGAGTTTCCCACCTCCGAATCGGCGCTCGATCGTTGCCCATCTCCGCGTTCCTCGTACGGTTTCCAGAAATTGGCCACGGAATATTTCGCCAAAGCTGCGTTTGCCCAGTACGGATTGCCTTACAGCATTGCTCGTCCCTTCAACTGCGCCGGAGTGGGCGAAGCCCGACCCCTCTTGCCGGCCGATTCCGGCGCACAGCTCAGCGATTCGGCGCAGTCTCACGTGGTTCCCGACCTTGTGGCCAAGGTTCTAAGCGGCCAGGATCCTCTTCGCATCCTCGGCTCGGGCAACCAGATCCGCCATTACACTTATGGTGGCGATTTGGCTCGCGGCATTCGTCTTTGCATCGAATCGCCCGCGGCGCTCAACGAGGATTTCAACCTATCCACATCCGAAGCCACTTCCGTTCTCGACTTGGCCAGGGTCATCTGGATAAAAATCCACGGGCCCGCCCGTCCGTTCCGGTTCGAATCGCAGGACACCTATGAACACGACGTCCAGATGCGCTCGCCCGATGTCTCCAAAGCGGAACGGTTGCTTGGTTTCCGTGCTGAAACCAGTCTCAGCGAGATTCTCGACGAAGTGATTCCCTGGATTGCGGGCAATCGCTTTGCTCAGGTGGGGCAACATGCTTAGCCCGCCAGCCCAGCCGATGCGGCTCTCTTGCAGTCCGCGTATGCTCGTCGTTTCGCGGGTCAAGAACGGCGCCGCACGGAAATGTGGAATATGCTCACAAGGTCGTTCTTGAATCGATGGATCAGCTCAACGATTCCGTGTCTGGATCTCGGAGCGGGGTACTGCGAATTCATCAACGCCGTGGAAGCAAAAAACAGATTTGCCATTGACGCAAATCCCTCCACGCGCATTCATGCCACTGCCGGAGTGACGGTCATCACGCAGGATGTTCGCGATCGTTGGAACATTGCTGACTCTTCTCTACACGTGGTGTTCAGCAGCAATTTTCTGGAACATCTGGAAACCAAATCCAATCTGCTGCATTGTCTGCGTGAAGCCCGCCGCGTTCTTGAGATCCAGGGGCAAGCTCATCCTGCTTGGGCCCAATATTCGCTTTTCTTACAAAGATTACTGGGACTACTTCGATCATTCGCTGCCCCTCACCGATCGTTCCCTCGTGGAAGCTCTCGATCTCAGTGGCTTTGCGCCAGTGCTGATCATCCCTCGCTTCTTGCCATACACGTTGCGCAGCGATCTGCCGTCTCACCCATTTCTGCTACGTCTTTATCTCGCTTCCTGCGTTATGGGCCTTTTTGGCAAGCAATTCTTCATCGTGGCCAGCACTATCTGAAATATTCGCGATTGGACTGACTCAAAATGAATCAGCTCTCAAAATGGTATCAGCCGCTCAGAATCATTATTCCCGTGTACAACGAAGGCGGGAACTTCGCTTCGCTGTACGACCAATTGGCAATGATTCGCACGCCGTTTGAAGCCTTCGTAATCTACGACTTCGACGGTGACAACACCATTCCTGCGGTAACCGAGTCATCGATCGCGGCGATCGTCATTTCCACCTGCATCGAAACGACATGTATCCCGGCGCCGCCGGCGCCCTCCTCACCGGATTCCGCCTCGCCGCTCCAGGGCCTGTGCTGGTGGTTATGGCCGACCTCTCCGACGATCTGGCGCAAGTCGATCGTATGGTGCAGCTCTATCGGGATGGCAACCATCTGGTAGCCGCTAGCCGCTACGCTCGCGGCGGCTCGCAAATCGGCGGCCCGCTACTCAAACGCACTCTGTCGCGCTGCGCCGGCCGTTCTCTTCGCCTTCTTCGCGGGTTGCCAACATCAGACGCTACGAACTCGTTTCGTCTCTACGACGCAGAAATGCTCAACTGCCTTCAACTCGAAAGCCGCTCCGGTTTCGAAATCACTCTCGAAATCACGGTGAAAGCCTTTCTTGCCGGCTACCGCATCACTGAAGTGCCCGGGACTTGGCATGATCGCAAAAACGGTGAATCCCATTTTCGTCTTTGGAGATGGCTTCCTTTTTATCTCAAGTGGTATTTTTTTGCGTTTCGTCCGCGCGCTCTTCACGGCACGAGGCTCTCTGCCGCAAGCTAGTTTTTTGCCTTCACTCCGCCTTGCTCGAAATTCGTTCTGGTAAAAACCGGCGCGTCGGGTAGGATATTTGTCGAGAACCTGATCTCAGCAAAAGCATCGTCGCAACGGAGATAACTCATGGCCGAACCAAGCAGGGAAGAATTGCTTGCGCGCATCGCGGAACTCGAAAAACAGTCCGCGCCCCGCAAGAAGGGAAGCATCGAATTCAAAGTCGGCGCGAAAGGTGGTGTCAGCGTCTATGGACTTGGGCGCTTCCCGGTAACACTCTATTACGAGCAGTGGATTCGTCTGCTCGATTCCGCCGAGAACCTGCGCTCCTTCCTCGAAGAAAACAAAAGCAGCCTGAAGCTCAAGGAGCCTGCTTAGAGCCGGCCTTGCCCCAGTCGTTTCCGTTCGCGTCGCCTTTCGCGAACCTGTTCGCATCGCTCTTCACGCACTTCAGTTGCTCGCTGGCGTTTCTTTCCGGAACGCCAGCGACGCCAATACCGTCACCAGCAGCGCACCTCCGACGACCCCAAGCGACACTCCGGTCGGAATATGCAGATGCTCTTCCAGGATCATCTTCGTCGCCACAAAGAACAAGATCACCGCCAGCCCCTGGTGCAGGTAGCGCAGCTTCGTCAGCGCCGCCGACACTGCAAAAAATAGTGCCCGCAGTCCCAGAATCGCGAACACATTGGATGAATACGCCACAAACGTGTCACGCGAAATCGCGAGCACCGCCGGTACCGAATCCGCCGCAAACACAATGTCCATCGCCTCCACCGCGATCAGCGCCACCAGCAGCTTAGTCGCTTTCCGCCGCTCTCCTTCTTTCACGAAGAAACTGTCGCCTTCATATCGATTCACCACCGGAAACACCAAACGCGCTAACCGCACCAGCCAATTTCGATCGGGGTGTATTTCGCGTTTTCGTGACACCAGCATGTGCACTGCCGTCACCAGTAAAATCGCCGCGAACAGATACATCACCGCATGGAATTTCCGCAGCAGCTCCACTCCGGTCCACACGAAGGCGCCCCGCATCAGCAATGCCCCAGCCACGCCATAGAACAGAACCCTGTGATAAAGCGTCTCCGGAACCCGCAGCGAGTTGAAAATCAGGATGAATAGGAAAATGTTGTCGATGCTCAGCGATTCTTCCACCACGTACGCTGTCAAGAATTGCAAACCCGCTTCGTGCCCGCGTGCGTAGTAAACCCAGCCCCCAAATGCCAATGCCAGCCCGATCCACCCCGCTGTCTCGAGCGCGGCTTCGCGCAACCCAATAATGTGTTCTTTTCGATGGAAGACCAGCAGGTCTAGCGCCAGTGCGGCTGCCACCACAACCGCGAAGATTGCCCATTGATGGGCCGGGGCGCTAGGCATGGGGCCGGCGGCAGGAAAAGCTCATTGCCAACCCAATATACCCGATGCTTGCGCATCTTCCCCGGTTTTCCACCGGAGAAATGTGGCCCTGAGGTCACGTGGTCTGATTCCGTATAGTTGTTCCGCGTAATTGCGTCGGCTGGGGCAAGTATCTCGCGAAGTTCTAGAAGTTATCTAGATGAGCTCTAGTCTCTTGTGAAGTTGCGCGTCCGAACTAGCGCTAGATCTAACGAAGGTCTGCTCGTTCCGCTTCGCCAGCGGCGTTCTTCTGGATCGCGGTAGCTTTGCCAGCGGAAATTGCATGCAGTGCTTCGTCGCGTGCAAGCCTGACCTTCGCGTCCAGCGGAGTTTCCACGCCCATCCTCAGATAGGTATTCATGTCCGTTACGGCCGCTGCAAAATTCTTTTCCGCCATGTGGATCTGTCCCAGCAGCAGCCGCGCGCCCAGAAAATCCGGCGCGAATACCACCGCCTCGGACGCACTTTTCTCTGCCTCACGCAGACGTGACGTGGAATACAACACCCATGCCAGCACGAAGTGCCCGGTCACGTCCTTCGGATCGATCGTCAATCCTCGCCGGATCACCTCTTCCGCATCGGCAAATTGGTTGTTCACTGTGGCCAGGATAAGGCCCAATCCGAAGTCCGCCGGCGCGTATTGTCCCGCGCTCAGTTCAATCGACTTGCTAAAGGCCGACTCCGCATCCTTCCAGTTGTCCACGTCCAGGTCGGCGGCGCCCATCTTCGCATATGCTTCGTAGTAGACTGGGAAACACTTTGATCGCTTTTTGAAATTCAACGATGCTTCCCGGTGAATCTTTCGCCGCGAATTTTTGCGTTCCCCGGTTGCACGCCTCCAGCGCCTTCTCTGGAATCTGCAGTTCGTGCACCGACGTCAGCCCTGCAGGCGAGCTCAAGCATCGGAACGTCTGCGCCACTAGGTTTTCTTTGGGCTGTCTGGATTGTGCGGAACTTTCAATCGGTGGGATAAGAATCGACAAACCAATCAGACAATACGAAATCCTTCTCAATCCGGTCATACGCGCACCTGCTGGACTGCCTCCACGAACTTGCCGCTATTCTGCGCCCGGATTTTGCTCGTTGAATACTATAATTTCTGCAGAATTGTGATTTCAGTTACCTGTTTCGCACCACGGGTCTTGGGAGGATTCGATCCTCGCCCCGGTTTGCCTTGGAATTCCGACTGGCTGCCTTCGAGGTTGTGTAATCCGTCGTTTGACGTGCGCTCTCTCGAACACCAGTGTCGGCCCGGTGCCGCCCACTCCATTCCACGCCTTGAAAATTCTGCCCGCCCGGGGGCCCCGGCAACCACCGGAGACGTAACGGATTTCCCGAACTACTTCATGGCGCAGCAGCTTTCACCGGGCCACTTGGCCTCAGAATTATTCTTGCGTCCCCGGTCCTTGACTGCGGCGCTGTTCCGATTCGCTTGCTGGCGGTACGTACTTCTTTTCAGGCACCAACTACCGCATCGATTTCCGAATCGCCTTCCAGCATCTAGCGATCCGGGTGCGCAACTATCCCTTGCAATCTTGTTTCCCCGTGCTACAAATGCTTGGTTTGTACAGGAGGCTTTTGTTTTGAGATCGGAGCTGGGATGGTCGCCCCTCACGAAAGGAGCGGCCAGCGCGCGTCTTTTCCTTTCTTTCGCCTCCCGCTCGAATTTCCGGGTCTTCTTTCTCGACACACCAAACCGAGAAAACTCTCCCGTAAGTTCATGGAAACAAAGAAAAGCACCCCTCGTTTCTCGACACACGGAATCACCCCTCTTAGCGGCGCTTTTCCGGCTGGAAAATTTATCGAATTTAATAACACTGAAGAATTGTCACTCGATCTTTTGGAGGCCATTTTGAAGGAAGCAACTCTCGACGCCAAAACCTCTGCCACCTCCAACGTGCCCACTCGCACCGAATCCGACAGCATGGGCAAAATCGAAGTTCCCGTCGACCGCTACTATGGCGCGCAGACCGCCCGCTCCCTGATCCACTTCGACATTGGCCGCGACACAATGCCGCCCGAGTTGATCCGCGCTTTCGGCATCCTGAAAAAGGCCGCTGCGCTTGTGAATCAGGATTTGGGGAAGCTTTCCGCGGAAAAAGCGAAGCTGATCACGCAGGCCGCCGACGAAGTCATCGCCGGAAAGCTCGACGAGCATTTTCCCCTGCACATCTGGCAGACCGGCAGCGGCACGCAGACCAACATGAACGCCAATGAGGTGATCTCCAATCGCGCCATCGAGATTGCCGGCGGCGTCATGGGCAGCAAGAAGCCCATCCATCCGAACGATGACGTAAACATGTCGCAATCCTCCAACGACACGTTTCCCGCGGCCATGCACATTGCCGCCGCTTCGCGCGTCGCCAAGGTCTTAATTCCCGCTGTCGAGCATCTGCGCGATGCCATCCAGGCGAAAGCGCGTCAGTTCGAAAATGTGGTCAAGATCGGCCGCACCCATCTCATGGATGCAACCCCCCTCACCGTCGGCCAGGAAATGTCCGGGTGGGCCAACCAGCTCGATCGCGACGTCGTGCGCCTAAAGCAGGTCCTTCCCGGCCTTTACGATCTCGCTATTGGTGGCACCGCTGTTGGCACCGGGTTGAACTCGCATCCGGAATTCGCCGAGCGCGCCGCGAAAAAGATAGCCGAGCTCACTGGCTTGCCGTTCAAATCTCATCCCAACAAATTCGCGGCCCTTTCTTCGCATGACGAAATTGTGTTCGCAAGTGGAGCACTCAAGACCTTGGGCGCCTCTCTCATGAAAATTGCGAACGATGTTCGCTGGCTTGCCTCCGGTCCTCGCGCCGGTCTCGGCGAATTAGTGCTTCCTGAGAATGAACCTGGTTCCTCCATCATGCCTGGCAAGGTGAACCCCACCCAGTCCGAGGCTATGACCATGGTTGCCGTGCAAGTCTTCGGCAATGACGCTGCCATCGGATTTGCCGGTTCGCAGGGAAATTTTCAGCTCAACGTTTTCAAGCCGGTGATGATCCACAATTTCCTCCATTCTGTTCGCCTTCTTGCCGACGCTTGCCGCTCCTTCACTGAGCACTGCGTGGAAGGAATGCAGATCGACAAGGAGCGCATCGATCAGAATGTGAAGAATTCTCTAATGCTTGTAACTGCACTCAGTCCCAAGATCGGCTATGACAAGGCCGCGCAGATCGCGCACAAAGCACATCACGAGCGCTTGAGCTTGCGTGAAGCGGCTCTGAAGCTCGGCTATCTCACCGAAAAGGAATTTGACGAGGCCGTGCGTCCCGAAACGATGACGCATCCTTAGATCTTCAGCCGTTTCCCGATTTGAAAATAATATTTCGCCTTTGCGCATGAATGAAACTGTTGGCGTAGACAATTTTTGGCGCGCGATTTCTTTCTGTTGCATTCTTCGAAAAAATTTATGGGTTCATGAAAATTTCCTTTGACACACTACATCCTTTCCCCTACATTCGCTGAACCTCTCACAGTTTCCCCTTCGCATGGAGTTGTTCATGCGAATCCTGGTCGTCGAAAACGATTCCGCGCTTGGCACGTTTCTCAAGCGCGGTTTCGAGGCTGAAAATTATTCCATCGATTTAACTGCGCACGGCGAGCAAGCCCAACGTCTCGCGGCGCAGGTTGAATTCGACGCCGCCATCCTCGACGTAAACGTCCGCGAGCCTGACGTGCTCGACGTGTTGCGCCACCTGCGCAGCCTTCGTCCCCATCTGCCCATTCTGATTCTCACCGCCCGCACGCGCCCGGAAGATCGCGCGCAGATGCTCGATCTCGGCGCGGACGACATCGTGCTGAAGCCTTTCGCTCTCTCCGAACTGTCCGCGCGCGTGCGCGCGCTGCTTCGGCGCGGCACGCGCTTGCCGGAAACGATTTTGCGGATCGAGGACCTGGAACTGAATCTTGTCGAGCATAAGGTGAAGCGCGCCGGACGCGTGCTCGATCTGACTCCCAAGGAATTCTCTCTGCTTGAATACTTGATGCGAAATGCCGGCAAGCGCGTCACCCGCGCGGAGATCATCGAGCATGTCTGGAACCTCTCGTTTGACACCATGACCAATGTGGTCGACGTCTACATCAATTACTTGCGCAAGAAAGTCGATGCATTTGCCGAGCACAAGCTCATTCATACCGTCCGCGGCATCGGATATTGTCTGCAAGGCGAAGCAGTGACCGATTATCAAACCTTCGAAACCTGTAAGACCGCCTCAGAAGCTTCTTAGTTTTTCGATTCCAAGAAAACGACGAGTTATTTAAGGAGATTCCAATTATGTCAGCGGCAACAGCGACGGTGATCCAACGCACCAGCAAGATTCTGGTGGCCAGTTCCTCGACGCAATTCCGTGCCCGGATGCTGAAATCCTTGCCTCCGGTGAAAACTTGCTCATCGGAAGCGAACGGCGGCGCCGATGCGCTGATCAAACTCGAAGCGGAAGATTTCGGTGCGCTGGTGCTCGATCCGCAGATCGAGGATCTCGATATCGGCGAACTGGTGGCCACGATTCAGCGCCGTTTTCCGCAAGTGAACGTGGTTATCGCGGAGTCGGACGGCACCTTGCAGCAAGGCGTGCTTGATTTTGGCGACGAAACAGCCGTGGAAGAGGCACAGTCGGAATCCAGCGCGCCGGTAGAGGATTTGAGCGAAAGCCTTGAGCCGCGCGCCAACGTATTTTCTATTGCTGACGAACCGCAGATCGAGCCGCTGCCGGGCATGATCGGAACCAGCCGCAAGATGCAGCACATCTACCGGTTGGCGCGTCTGGTGGCCCCGCGGGACACAGCCGTGCTCATCGTCGGTTCTACCGGAACAGGCAAAGAACTTATCGCGCGGGGCATCCACGATTTGAGCCGGCGCAGCCGCAATCCATTTGTGGTGGTGAATTGCGCGGCCATTCCGGAAAGCCTGCTGGAGGCGGAACTTTTCGGGTTCACGCGCGGCGCGTTCACCGGAGCTTTTCAAGCGCGATTGGGACGGATTCACGCCGCGCATGGCGGCACGCTTTTTCTCGACGAGATCGGCGAGCTGCCACTGAGCATGCAGTCCAAGCTGCTGCGTTTCGTGCAGGAAGGAGAAGTCCAGCGCCTCGGAAGCGCCGATCTTTTCCGCGTGAACACGCGCCTGATTGCCGCCACGAACGCGGACCTGCTGCAGCGCGTGCGCGAGAGGCAATTTCGTGAAGATCTTTACTATCGTCTGGCGGTATTCCCCATCCATCTGCCTCCTCTGCGGAATCGCGCGGAAGATATTCTTCCGCTGGCGCAACACTTCCTGCAAACGCTCTGCCAGCAGGGGAGCATCGCCGCAAAAACTTTCAGCCGCGAAGCGAGCTTGCAGTTGCATAAGAACCCGTGGCCGGGAAATGTGCGCGAACTGCAGCATTGGATTGAGCGCGCATTCGTTCTCTCCGACGGAAACGAGCAAATCGGGTTGCAGGACCTGGCAATGCCGACAGAAGGCGTTTGACTGAGAGATTTCTAAGAACCGGTCGGCGGGTCATGGTACGTGCCGTGCTTGGATATCTTTGCCATGTCGGCGACCACTGTATCGGCAAAGAAGTCCCGTTCCATTAGGCCCCGCGACACCGCGACCAAGCGCCTGCTGGCGATTGCCTTCCAGAATTTCACGCAGACTGCCGGCTCACTCGAGCGCTCTTACGCGCAACTCCAAGGCGAAGTGCTGCTTCTGCGTTCGGAACTCGAGCGCACGAACCGCGATCTGAGCACCAGCCTCGAAGAAAATGCCCGCATGCGCCGGTATCTCGCGCGGATTGTGGAAGAGCTTCCGTGCGGAATCCTGGTGGTGAATCGAGAAGGAATGCTTCGGATGATGAATTCCGAAGCGAAACGATTGCTCGCAAATGGTGCAGAGCGCGATCGCGTGCAGAATCGGCTGGCGAACGAAGATTCGCAGGAAATCCCACGTGTGCCGGAAACACTTCGCCACGCACTCGACGAGTTACGTCTGAGCGAAACGAGCGATGAACGCGAGGTGGCGATAGAAACGAAGCGCGGCCCAAGAATTCTGGGGCTTGCCTGCGCGGTGATTGGCGACGACGGAGCGGGGGATTCCGCCAGCGAATCGGTGTTCTTGCTGCGCGATGTGACTGCGGAGAAGCGCCGCATCGCCGAACGCGAAGCAGCCAAGCGAAGAGAATCCCTTGCGGAGATGGCCACGCTGCTCGCGCACGAAATCCGTAATCCCCTCGGGAGTCTGGAGCTGTTTGCGGGGCTGCTGGCGGACGCGGCCGCAGCGCAGCCGGATTTGCGCCGCTGGACCGATCACGTGCAGGCCGGGCTGCGCACGCTTTCAGCCACGGTGAACAATGTTTTGCAGTTCCACAGCCAGCCCTCGCCGCAGTTGTCCCCCTTGAATCTGGGCCGCTTGCTGCGCGAATCGGTGGATTTTCTGCGTCCTTTGGCGCGACAAGCCGGATTGCAGATTGAATTGCAGAATTCGCTGGGAGAGATCGAGATTCTGGGAGACGCGCACCGTCTGCAGCAGGTGTTCTTCAACCTGGCATTGAACTCATTCCACGCGATGTCGCTCGGCGGCGTTCTTACCGTGCGCGTGCAATGGAGCAGCGCGGCGCAATCGCGTGACGTTCGCATCGATTTTCAAGATACGGGACGGGGAATCGGGGCGGAGCATCTGCCGAAGCTTTTCCAGGCTGGATTTACGACCAATGCCGGAAGTCCGGGTCTGGGGCTGGCGGTATGCAGAGCGGTGATGGAGCAGCATCGCGGAAGGATTGGCGTGGCCAGCGCGCCGGGAAAGGGAACCACGTTTTCGCTGTTCCTGTTGCGAGCCGGCGAGCAAGCGGCATGACCTGGCTGAGTCTGAAAGGCGTCTGAGAGGACAAAGAGGATGAATCAAGTTCTAGTGGTGGATGACGAAGCACCGATGCGCGAAGCGCTCGAAGCTCATTTTTGCCGGGATGGCTGGGACGTGACCACAGCTTACGGAGCGAACGATGCGCTGGCAAAGTTCCGGCGGACGCCGTGTTCGCTGGTGGTGACCGACATGCGCATGCCGGACGGCGACGGCCTCGGCGTCATGCGCGGGCTGCGGGGGCTGGCTCCCGCAAGTGGGCGTGATTTTTCTCACGGCATACGGGACCGTTCCCGACGCGGTGCAGGCCATTCGTGAAGGAGCCTGCGATTACCTGGTGAAGCCGGTTTGCTTCGATCAACTCAAGGAGGCGGCACGGCGGGTGCTGGCGCGGGCTTCCGCCTCCGCACCGGAGAAAAAAAGCGATGAAAATTTCATCGGCGAATCCGAGGCTTTCGTAAACCTGCTGAAGCGCGCCCGGCAAACAGCGCAATCCGAAATGGATGTGCTGATCATCGCGGAAAGCGGAACCGGGAAAGAGTTGCTGGCGCGGCGAATTCATCAGGAAAGCAACCGCCGGCAGCGTCCTTTTGTGGCGGTCAACTGCGCGGCATTTCCCGACACGCTGCTCGAGAGCGAATTGTTCGGGCATGCGCGCGGGGCATTCACGGGAGCGCTCGCCGCAAAAGCCGGAAAATTCGAGATGGCCCACGGCGGCACGCTGCTGCTCGACGAAATCGGCGAAATGCCGCTGCAACTTCAGCCCAAGCTGCTGCGCACCCTGCAGGAACGCGAAATCGACAGACTCGGAGATACGCGGCCGCTGCGAGTAGATGTACGGGTGATCGCCACGACCAACCAGCCGCTGACCAGCCTGGTGGCCCAGGGCAGATTCCGTGCGGACCTTTTCTATCGTCTCAATGTGGTGCCGCTGACAATTCCGCCGCTACGCGAGCGCGGCAGCGACGTGCCGCTTCTAGTGCGACACTTCCAGGAAAAATATGCGCAACGAACGAATATTGCCCCGCCGGTATTTTCTGCGGACCTGCTGGAGAAACTGCAATCCTGTTCCTGGCCCGGAAATGTGCGCGAACTTGAAAACTTCGTGCGGCGGGCAATTGCTTTGCATCCCGGCGAAGTTCTGGGGCTGGAGTTTATCGACGCGCCGGACGCACCGCGCCAGCACCCGCCAGTCGAAATGGCGGTCACCGCTCCACCGCCGCCCGGCACGACCATGCGCGAAATGGAACGAAGGCTTCTGGAGTCGACACTGGAGGCTGTGGGCGGCAACCGGACGCGCGCGGCCCGCGCGCTGGGAATCTGCCCGCGCACTATGCGCAACAAGATTCGCGAATTCGGACTTCCTCCAAGGAGGTACGCATGAGCCTGTTCGATACCTCGTACACGGGTTTTCTCGAACGCTACCTGGATCTCGCGTCTTTCCGGCAAACGCTGGTGGCGGGAAATCTGGCCAACGTCGACACACCCGGCTACCGCACGACGGATGTGGCGTTTCAAAGCGAGTTAGCTTTTGCCAGCATGAGCGACTACGAGCAGCCGACGCGCCCGATGGTGAGACGCGTAAACGGGCTGGTTGAACGGCCCGATGGAAATAACGTGAGCCTGGACCGCGAAGGTCTGCTACTGGCGCAGACGCAACTTCAATACAAAGGCGCAATTGAATTCATCCGCGCCGAATTCCGCCTGCTGCGAGGCGCGATCAACGACGGGAACGAATCATGAACCTCTTTGGGATATTGACCATCAGCGGGACGGCGCTTCTGGCGGAACGCGAACGCGCCGAGGTCCTGGCCAGCAATCTGGCGAACGCGGAGACGACGCGCACGCCGGAGGGAGGACCGTATCAGCGCGAACACGTGGTGTTCGCGGCGCTGCGTCCCTTCAGCGTCCCTTTTGGCGAACAACTGGCAACCATGGTGGATTTCAGCGCGCGGGGAGTGCAGGTGGCGGGCGTGATAGCGGATCCGACGCCTCCCGTGCGTCGATTCGAACCAGCGCATCCCGATGCGGATGCGCAGGGCTACGTGTATACACCGGCGATCAATCCGATCGAGGAGCAAGTGAACCTGATGGGCGCGGCGCGATCCTATCAGGCGAACATTTCCGCGGTGCTGGCCACAAAGAACATGATCGCTTCGGCGCTGGAGATTCTGGCGTAAGACGCTCTCGGGGGATAAGCCATGGGAAGCCCTATTCAAGGCCTCGGCTCTCAAGCCGGATCGATTGCGGACATCACGCAATCGACGAGCGGGACACCAGGAACGTCGCCGGTAGGAAGTTCCGATTTTTTCCGCGAACTCGACAGCATGATGCAGCAGGCGGGCGGCGCGCCCAGCGATTATGAAAGCCAGGTGACCGCGTTGCTGCAAGGAAACGGACAGGATGTGCATTCGGCCATGATTGCGGTGGAAAAGGCGGATTTGTCGTTCCAGCTGATGATGCAGGTGCGTAACAGAATCATTACGGCATACAACACGATTTCGCAAATTCCGTTCTGAGCGGCGTTCCACTTCGCTTTGGAGCGGGCAGGTAAACCTCGCGGATAGGGCCACGTGGACAAATTCTTCAAGCAACTCGAAACGTTCTTGCGCGGGCTGAATTCTCGCCAGCGCATCCTGCTGGGCGCGGGCGTTGCGCTGGTGGCCGCAGTTATAGCGCTGTTCGTGTGGCTGACGCGCTCGGCGGATTTTAAACCGCTGTATACCGGTCTTGCGCCGCCGACGCGCAAGAGGTGGTTCAGAGTCTTGCGGCGCAGCAATGTGGCCTACCAGATTTCCACCGACGGCGCCTCGATAAGCGTGCCGGCGGACGTACTCGACCAGACCCGGCTGGCGCTGGCGGGAGAAGGGATGCCGCAAACCGGGAGAATGGGTTTTGAGCTGTTTGACAAACCGAACTGGGCCGGAAGCGATTTTTCCGAACAGGTGAACTATCAACGGGCGCTCGAAGGCGAACTCGAACGCACCATCCAGACGCTCGGGAACGTGCAGTCGGTGCGAGTGCATCTGGTGATGGCGCACGACTCGCTTTTCACCGATCGTGAACGTGAAGCCAAAGCGGCGGTGGTGTTGAAAGTGCGTGGGGGCGGCCTGAAGCGACGACGAAGTCCAACGCCATCACGCACCTGGTGGCAAACGCCGTGGACGATCTTTCGCCGCAGAATGTGACGCTGATTGGCGCGGACGGCCGAAACCCTGGTGGTATCGAAAGGACGCGACGGTGGACACGGGACAGCAGGCGTCGATCGAACTGGAAGCGGCGACTGGCGGAAAAGTTGGTGAGCGACGTTTTCGCCGATGGTTGGTCCGGACCGGGTGAAGGCCAGCGTGACGCGTCGCGTATGACGAAAGCTCGGGCGACACCACGCAGGAACTCTACGATCCGAACAACGCGGTGCTGGTGAGTTCGCAGGTGCAGGAAGAGAGCTTCGGCGGCACACCGCCCGTGGGAATTCCCGGGAACGACCGAGCAACGTCCCCAGCGCAACCGGGAAACTGGCGCCGACGAATCCGGCAGCAACTGCCGCGCAGACCCCGACTCCGGCGGCAGGAGCGGCGACTCAGGCAACGTGCGGCGAATGCGAAGCCGGGCGGGCTGCAGCCGAACCCGGGCAATCCCATGGTTTCAACTTATACCTCCGAAACGGGCGGACAACACAGCGAGAGCCGCACGTTTGCGGTGAGCAAGACGCTGCGGCACGTGGTGGATCCGCCGGGCCGGGTGCAAAAAATCGCCGCCGCGGTGCTGGTCGACGATGTGGTGGAAGAGAAGAAAGACGCCAAAGGGAAGGTACAGGAAACCCGGCGCAAACGAACCCCGGATGAGATGAAACAGATCGAAGATCTGGCGAAAGCGGCGATGGGTTTCGACGCGACGCGCGGAGATGTTCTGTCCGTGCAAAACGTTTCGTTCGTCAATGCGCCCGGCGGAGACGCCTGGAACCCACACCGGTGGTCGAGCGCGTGCGCATCTTCGCCGAAAGATGGATGTGGATGGCGCGCTACGCCATGTTGTTCGTGCTGTTCCTGCTCATCTATGCGCTGATTTTGAATCCGGTGAAAAAGCGATTGGTGGAGTCCTTTGAGCATGCAGGTGCAATCGGCGCCCGCATTAGCGGGATGGCGGATCAGCGGCGCTGGGCCAGGGAATGAACGTGGCGTTGCAGGCGAATAGCCTAGGGCGCGCCAAATCCCGATCTTGAACTGGAACGGGAGTTGAGCGAGACCAATTCCGAGGTGGAGCGGATGGTGAAAATGAAACGCCATCTGGCGGACAAAGTGAAGCGCGAGCCTGCGGCAGCGAGCCATCTGGTGCGCCACTGGATTAACGAAAGAGTAATGCCCGATGCCCGCCGACCGCATCTGCTCACCGGGGTGCAGAAAGCGGCGATTCTGCTGGTGTGCTGGGCGAAGAAACGGCGACCGCAATGTACAAACTTCTATCGAGCAGCGAACTGCAGCGGATCACCGAGCAAATTGCCACGCTCGAGACGTTCGCGCCCGATGGCCGACCAGGTTCTGCGCGAATACCACCGCTCACCTTGACCCAGGAATCGCTCGCGACGGGCGGCCCGGAAGTCGCGGACAAAATGCTGTCCAAGGCTTTTGGGGAGCAGGCGGCCAAGGTGCTGCTCGACCAGGTCATGCTGGCGCGCGAAGAAACGGGCGCAAAATTTTGACGGGCTGCAAAAAGCCGATCCGCAAAAGCTGGTGAAATTCGTGCAGGGCGAGCATCCGCAGACGATCGCCATGGTGCTGGCACACTTGGGCATCAAGGCGGCGGGATCGCTGCTGGTGCTGCTGCCGGATAAAATCCGCGGACAGACGATCAAGCGGCTGGCGGAGATGCAGCAATTTTCGCCGGAAATGGCGGAGAAGATTTCCCTGGTCCTGAACCGCAAGGTGAGAGCCTGGGCGACCAGGTACGGCGGTCCTATGGCGGAGTGAAAACGGCCGCGGAGCTGCTGAATCGCATCGAGCCGGCCGTGAGCAAAGCGATTCTGGAAACCGTCGAGCGGAGGATGCGCGGCTGGCGCTGAGCATTCGCAACCGCATGTTCACATTCGAGGATTTGCTGGGCGTGCCGGAAACGGGCATCCGCGACCTGCTTTCGCGCGTGGACAAGAAGGCGCTGGCCATGGCGTTGAAAGGCGCGCCGGAAGATTTGAAGAACCATATTTTCAAGACCATGTCCTCGCGCGCGGTGGAGATGCTGAAGGAAGACATGGAAGCGCTGGGCCCGGTGCGCGCGCAAGCGGTAACGCGGCGCAGCAGGAGATCGTGCAAGCGGCGCGCACGCTGGAGGCGCAGGGAAAACTGGTGCTGAACAACGAACAGCAAGAGGCCTATGTCGTATGAGCCGGGAAAAGAGTCAGCGGTCGCAAGGCGAGATTGACCTTGACTGTTTCACCGTTTGTTTACCGTCCCGCGTCCGGGATGGTTGCCGCCGCGCGAGAACGAAGGGAGCGCCGCGAGCGCGAGGCCGGCGGTGGCGCCGGTATGCCGGGCGGCCCGACGGCGCCCGGTAAGAGGAATTTGCGCGCGCGCGAAAAGCAAGCGTGGGAACAAGGCTTTCGCGAGGGCGGGCGCGAGAGCGTGCGGAGCGCGAAGCGGCCATCCGCAGCAGCGGGAAGCTGTTGGCGCAAGGCGGTGCGCGATTTCGCGCGGAACAGGAATCTATTTTCAGCGACGTGGAAGGCGAAGTGGTTTCGCTGGCGCTGGCCATCGTGCGCAAGATTCTGCACCGCGAAGCGCAAGTGGATCCGCTGCTGCTTACCGGGCTGGTGCGCGTGGCGCTGGAAAAATCGCGGCCGAGCCACACCGTGCGCATGCGCGTGCATCCTTCGCAAATTGCCACGTGGAGGAGTATCTTCGCGCAGCAAGCGGACTGCCGATGCTGCCGGAGCTATCGGGCGATCCGGCGCTGGAAGCAAACTGCTGCCAGTCGAGACCGAACTGGGCGTCACCGGACTTGAATCTGGAATCGCAACTGAAGGAAATCGAGCAGGGACTGTTCGATTTGCTGGCGCAGAGGCCCGCGCCGAAATGAGCGGTTCGCAGATGCGCGGCGACGATGACCGGTAAGGAAGCGCTGCTCGACCCTTTTTTCCGCAGGCTCGCGCAAATCTCCACCTGGCGCTCGTCCGGGCGGGTAACGAAGTCGGTGGGCATCTGGTGGAATCCGATGGGCCGTCTGCTCGGTGGGCGATTGCTGCGAGATTGTGGGGCGGACGGGCAAGCGCATCCGGGAGAAGTGGTGGGCTTCCGCGGGCATGCGGTGCTCTCGATGCCGCTGGAGCCGGCCGGGCGGAGTTCGTTTTGGCGACCGGGTCGTGACGCACGGCCTGCGCCCGTCGCTCGCGGTGGGCGATGGTTTGATCGGGCGGGTGATTGACGCTACGGGGCGCCGCTTGATTCGCTGGGCAATTGTCGCGCGCCAGATTACCGGCCGCTGCACGGCTCGCCGCCGCAGCCGCTGGAGCGCATGCCCATTCGCGAGCCGCTGGGCTGCGGAATTCGCGCGATTGACGGCTTGCTGACCTGCGGACGCGGCCAGCGCGTGGGAATTTTCGGCGGCAGCGGCGTGGGCAAGAGCACGCTGGTGGGAATGATGGCGCGGGCACGTCGGCGGACTTGACGGTGCTGGCGCTGGTGGGCGAGCGCGGCCGCGAGGTGCGCGAGTTTCTGGAGGAAGCGCTGGGCGAAGAGGGCCGCAAGCGCTCGGTGGTGGTGGTGTCGACTTCCGACCAGTCGCCGCTGCTGCGCATGCGCGCGGCCCTGGCGGCGACGGCGGTGGCGGAATATTTTGCGTCGCGCGAGGCAAGCACGTGCTGCTGGTGGTGGATTCGCTGACGCGCTTTGCCATGGCGCAGCGCGAAATCGGCCTGGCGGCCGGCGAGCCGCCGACGGCCAAGGGCTACACGCCGTCGGTCTTTTCGCTGCTGGCGCAACTGGTGGAGCGCGCCGGACATTTCGGCGCGGGCAGCATCACCGCGTTCTACACCGTGTTGATGGAAGGAGACGATCAGCAGGATCCGCTGGTGGACGCGGTGCGCGCGCTGCTCGACGGGCACATCGTGCTGGACCGCAGGCTCGCGGCGCAGAATCATTATCCGCCGATTTCCATTCTGGATAGCCTGAGCCGGCTGATGCCCGCCGTCTGCCAGCCGGAACATCTGGTGAAAATTCAGCGGCTGCGCCAGCTGCTGGCGGCTTACGCGGCTTCAGAGGATTTGATTCGCGTCGGCGCCTATCAGAAGGGCGCCGACCCGGTGCTGGACCAGGCATTGCGGTCATGCCCGCATTGAACGCGTATCTGCGGCAAGGCCACGACGAAAAAATCACCTTCGAACAAGCGCGAGCACAATTGCTCGCGATTCCGAGCTGAACTGTGACATTCCACTTTTCGCTGCAGGCCGTTCTGCGGCTGCGCGTCGGATACGAAAAAGTGGAGCGGCTGCGCCTGCTTGCCTTTGCCGCCCTGGCGGTACGGGCGAGGGACGAGATTGCGTCCCTGGATAGGGTAGCTGTGGAGGCTCGACAGAACATCCGGCGGTTGCTCTCCGCGGGCGTGACGGGAATCGAGATGCATGTCGAATTGGCCTGCGAGAGAGTTCGTGCCGACCAAAGAAGATCGCTGGAGGCGCGACTGGCCGAGATTTCGAAAAAGCAAGAAAGGCAGCGGCTGGTTTTCCTGCAGGCGCGGCAAAAAGAGAGAAATTCTGGAAAATCTACGAGCGCGGAAGCTCGCCGAATATCAGAAGGAACAGGCGCGGCGCGAACAGCAGGAACTCAACGATCTTTTCTTGCTTCACCGTGCCGGAAAAGAACACGAATAAAACTTGCCAGGCTGCAAGCTGGCAATCGTTGCCACGCGGCAGGCAGTGGCCATTGTTTACGGCGCTCGCGGCCGGTTTCGCCAACCGCATCTTCTTCTTTTTCATGCTGAGTTGACCAAGGGCCGCTAGTTGGCGGGCACGGCGGGTTTGGACACGGTTTTGCAGTTCGGTCGATAGCCAGAGAACTGGCCATCGAACATGAGCAGCGCAATATCGATTCCGGCCTCGGTGAACTCGCCATCTTCCGCGGCGATGTTCGCGGCGCCACAAGCGCCGAACGCGTCGAACTCTTCGCGGAATTCCTCGCCAGCCAGCAGTTCGTTCCAGAGCGTATTCTCCGATGTGAACAAAGCAGCCGTGCGCACAAGGGGTCAGGACCGATCATCGAACGGTTCGCCTGGACCGAAGAAGCAAAATACCGATACCGCCAGCGCCGACGCCACGCGTAGCGTTCCGGTGCCGGCGCAAACCGCGCAGCCTCAAGCACCTGAGAATTGGAATGCAGGCTCTTCGCAACCAGTGTCGCCAAACAGTTCTTTAGCGGCACCGATTGCGGACGCGACATCGACCTCGGGCTCGACCTCGACCCCCGCATCGACCCCCAATATCGATCATTGATCCCACGATCGACCTAACCGCGCTGTTTACCGACGGTCCGACTGACCCTTCCTCGACCTTCGACCAGAATTTGCTGCAGTTCGAAGCGCAGGGACAGGCGCTCACGGAAAAAGGCCCGGCGGCGGAGTCTGCACCAGTGGAAACAGTCGGACGTGGTAATTCCTCCTCCGGACCAGACTCTCTGCATCGCCCGCAAATTCACAAACGAGCGCGCCGAATGCCAAGGCCTTAGACCCGACATTGCAAACTTCCAATCGAACGGGGGGCGCCGCCGTGCCGCAGGCGGCGATGGGATTAGCGGCGCTGGATGTTTCCTTGGCAGCGCACAACGAGGCAAAGTGTTGTACAAAGTACAGTTCCTTCAACACCACCGAACCCGAGTGGCGCTTCAGTTGATCCCAGCGCGCAGCCCGCCGCAGCTTCCGCCAAGCCGACAGCGGCTTCGCTGGCAACAGATGGCGTCGATCGGCTTACCCTTGCGCAAACCATTGCGGCTCACCTGCATCTTCCTTCTGAAACTTCACAACCAAGCGTCAATCGCGATTCAGGAACGGCGCTTACAAATTCAGCGCTGAGCACTCCGAACGGAAAACCTGTTGCTCCGGGGCAAAATAGCGGCGATTCAACTGCGAGCTCCGGGTCGGATGGCTCTTCAAAACAGGGCGATTCTGGAAGCGGTTCGTCGAATTCAAATGTGGCCGGAAGCGCCAATCACAAAGACGCGACGATGCCCGTGGTGGATGCAGCGAATGGTAGCGCGCAGGTTGCGAGTCCGACAGCCGATCCGGCACTGCATGCGGCTATTGATGCGCGTTCTCAATCCCAGGCCACCGTGCCTGACAATGCTGTATCGACGAGTTCTCAGCCTTCCACTACTCACCAGCCAACCAGCGGAATCGAGCAGCCACTGGCCACCGCGCTTCCCACTTCACTGAGCGACATGGTGCAGGCGAGCCGCCTTTACCAGCATGTAGGCGGCGCGGAAATGCACATCGCCATGGACACGGATCTTCTCGGAGCGATCGACGTGCGCGCCATGGTTCACCAAAGCACGTTCACTGCGACGATTGGAGTGCAGCGCTCTGACGTGCAATCCCTGCTTACAAGCCATTCGCCAGCACTTCAGCAATCGCTGTATGAGCACAACCTGCATGTGGCCGAGGTTTCGATTCTTGTATGTTCCATTGGAAGTGGCTCGAGTCAAGGCAACAACCAATTCAAGATAGCAGATTCCGGGCGCGGCCTGACCCATCAAAGCCAGGTCAGCGACCGGTCCCCGCACCAAGTAGTGATCCGGAAGCGGAAGTACTCAGATAATGGTTGAGTCACCGCCGGGCATTTTCCCGAAAACGGTTACCAATGCTGGTCGGAGCAGCATCACGCCAGCTTATCAGCAATCCTCTCGCATCCTCTCCCACGCCCAGCACGGGGTGGGCACTTTCGGCTTCATGTACGGTGGATAATGTTTAGAGTCAAACAGTCAGGGTGATTGTTCATTCAACTGCTGAGCGCGCAATTACAGGCGCAAGATCTGCTCTACCGCATTGATCTGACTACGTTCGTCACGCAGCTCGTGCAGTTCAGTCACAGTCTCCAGAATAATCCACGATTCACCTCAATCAGACCCGTCACAGGCGGCGTCGCCCAGCACGAGCGGCAGTACGTCCAATTCGAATTCCGCGGGAAGCACAACTCAAAGCTAAGGAGAAACAAATGGCATCATTCGCAACTTCATTGTCCGGCCTGGAAGCCAATTCGCAGGACTTGTCGGTGATTTTGATCAATTCTGGCCAACCTGAACACCACGGCTTACAAAGGAGCCAGCGCCTCGTTTCAGGATCTTTTCTATCAGCAAATTGGCTCGAGCGGAAACGGTAACCCATTGCAAATCGGTGTGGGCACCACGGTCGGCTCGGTGCCCCGCTAATTTCACGGAAGGCAACATTCAGGCCACGGGCGTTCCAACAGATGTGGCCATTCAAGGCACCGGATTCCTGATTGGTGAGAACAACGGGCAGCAGGTCTTCTTTCGCGCCGGGAATCTTTCGATTGAACGACGGAGTGCACACTGGTCTCGGCGGACGGAGCGGTGATTCAGGGCTATGGCGCGGCGAAAGCCGTTATCAACACAAATCAGACACCGGGCGCGTTCACCATTTTAAACTGCACGATCAACCCGCCTAATCTAGCGACAGCCGCGGCGCAGCTTTCGCTCAATTTAAACTCGAGCACGGCGGTCGGTGGGACCTTCAGCACCGCACTAACAGTGTATGACTCTCTTGGAGCGCCGCATATTCTCACCTACAACTTCACCAACACTGCGGCGGGGGCGTGGAATTATTCAATTACAATTCCCGCCCCCGATGTTACCGGCGCCGCAGCACCGGTGGTGGTAAAGGCAGGAACGTTCTACGATCAACGGGGCCGGACAAGGCGATGACCGCTACTTGCTGACTCTCGTTGCGGGCATCGCCATTCCAACACGAGCGGACGGCGCAACATGCGTTTTTACGGGGACCTATACGGTGGCAACAACACAGGATTATTGACACAGGACGCCGCTCCTTCGGCCACGGCCTCGAGGTTCGCAGAACGGTCTTCGCCAGCGGTTCTCTCAGCAGTTACACCATTGGTTCCTATGGGACCATCCAGGGACGTTCAGCAACGGACAGACACAGCCACTCGGGCAGATTTCTGGAAGAGAAAGCCGTATTATAAAGGGGCTCTCACGCAACGGCTCTAATGAGTTTCTGGCCACACTGGCATCGGGGTCTACGGAGCATCGGAGTTCCCGGAACGGGTGGGCGCGGGACGCTTTCGGGCGGTTCGCTCGAACAATCAAATGTGGACATTTCCACGGAGCTCCGCGAATTTGATTGTCGCGGAGAGCGGATATCAAGCGAACGCGAAGGTCGTCACCACTTGAACACCATCGTGCAGGACACAATCAACTTGATTCAGTAAGAGTTTACTGGGGAATTCCGTCATGCGGCCGCCGGACCCGCGCCCTGGGCGGAGCGGTTCTTGCTTTCCGAAAGCTCTCCTCGATGAAATTATTCTAATCTTCATCGTTCATGATGTTGCCAGTACATTTTGTTTTGTTGCGCAAATCCGGTGTTCGCCGAGAATCACGCCAATCAAAGCACTTGGGCTGGATCTAGAAATCACAGCGTTCTCATCTCTCCTGACAGTTCCAGGCTGTGAAAGAATTGCACCGGGTGTGCGAGTCGATGACAGACGCGCCACAGCCTGCTGCACCGGCGAAAGCTGCCGCCGTTCCTGCTGCGAAAAAAATCCGGCAGCAAGATGCTGGTAATAATCATTGCTGGCGTGGTGGTGATTGCCGGGGGTGCTGGTGGATGGCTGTGGCACATGCGTTCCGCGAAGGCACAGGCACAGCAAGCCGAGCCGGCGGATGCGCCCCCCTCAAAACCCAAGTGCGTACGCGTGCTTCACCTGAAGAGTTTCATCGTGAATTTGCAGGGCGGCTCGGGAACAAGCGATCCGCGCATCGGCATTGATCTGGCACCGGCAGGCGAGGCGAAGGAAGGCGAGAAAGAGGTGGCGCCTACGGGAAGGCTGCGCGACGCCATCCTTACCGTGCTCGGGGCGCAATCGGTGGATGCGCTGCTGACGCCTGAAGGCAAGGACAAGCTGAAGGCAGACATCTTGAAGTCGATCAACGACCGCGTTCCGGAGATCGACTGCAGAGAAGTGTATTTCACCGAATTTCTCGTGCAGCAGTGAAACTATGGCCGAGACGGTTCCGCAGATCACGACGCAGGCGCTGGCCGAAATTACCGTCCGAACTGCGCTTTCAGCGCGAGCGGCGATGCAGTCGGCAATATCCTCTCGCCGGGTTGTCGCGATGACGCGTTCTGACGGTAAGAAGTGCCGGTGGTCGGGCTTACGGTAAAGAGATCTTTTCCGGCTGGAGAAGGGCTCGATCATAGCGTCTGCCCAGTCGACCGGCGCGGTCCTACGATCGCGCATTGTGCCCGGAACCCGCTGGCGCGGTTAGAATTCCAGGTCGCTGGCGAAAGGCTGGCATTGCGCGTCGCTGAACTGGCCTGATCAAGAAGAGAGGGATTGCGTGCAGACCGAAACGATTTCAGTAGCGCGCGCACCGATTGCGGAACTTCCCCGCGTGGTTTCCGCCCGCATCGCGAAAGTCTCTTGCGTCGGTGCTCCGGGCCGGGAACGCGCCGCCTGCACTTGAACGAAACGCTTTCTCTGGGTAATCGCGGCTACCTGGCCGTGGTGTGCTACGGCGAGCAGCGCTTTCGACTTATTGGCTGGCACCAACAACTGGATTACCCTCTCGGCGCAGCTTTCGACCACACCCTCGCTTTCTGGAACGCGAACCGAAGATGAATCAACCTGCCACTCATCAACATCGGTGAAGCGCGGCCGTTACATTAGCGGCTTGGCGCAAAACTCGCCTGCTTTCGTCGCGGATAGGCGCCGCATTGGCATTCATCGCAACGCGTCTGTACGCGGTGCCGCTCTCGCAAAGCATTTCGCCCATACCGCTTCGTTTGCCTGCGGCATCCGACAGCGCGAGCTTGGACGATTGTCGTCGTTCTGACGCTGCTGACTATTTTGCCCGCCTTGCTGCTTTCGATGACGCCGTTTGTGCGAATTCTGATCGTCTTTCATTTTTTGCGGCAGGCGCTGGGCACGCAGAACACGCCGAGCAACCAGACGCTGATGGGTCTGGCGCTGTTCCTCACCTATTTCATCATGCAGCCGGTGGCGCTGCAGATCGACCGGGTGGCTGTTGACCCGCTCGCGCATCGCCGTAGTCCGCGACGCAGGCGATCGAGCTGGCTTCGGACCCTCTGCGCGACTTCATGCTGAAATTCGCGCGCGAAAAAGATCTGGCGCTGCTGACCGATATGGCGCAATTGCCGCGGCCGCGCGAACCCTCCGATCTTCCCATGCGCGTGGTGGTCCCGGCGTACATCCTTTCGGAGATGAAAGTGGGATTTCAAATTGGCGCCGTTTTTTTCCTGCCGTTCATGGTGGTGGACATGGTGGTGGCGGCGGTCACTACATCGGTGGGAATGATGCAGCTGCCGCCGGTAATCATTTCGACGCCGCTGAAGATTCTGCTGTTTGTGGTGGCCGACGGCTGGAATCTGGTGGTGGGTTCGCTGCTGAAAAGTTTTTCCTAGCGGGGAAGTTAGCGGAAGCACCGCGGGAGTGTGTTTTCCATGCCGGTACTGGAAGTCGTCGAATTGACGCGCAGGACGCTGGAAGCCGCGTTCGTTGTGAGCGCGCCGATGCTTGCGGCGGCGATGGTGGTGAGCCCGATCATCAGCCTGGGCCAGGTGCTCACGTCGATGCAGGACCCGACGCTTTCAACCGTTCCGCGCATCGCCGCCGTGGGCGGCTTCGCCTTCTGGCTGGCTCCGTGGATGATGCGGAAGCTGGTGATGTTCACCGTGGCGCTGTTTGGAAATTTTCGCCATTTCGCACAATGAAAATGTGGGTGACAATGATCGAAGCTTTTATTGGCAGAGCCATGCTGGTGGCCATCCGCATTGGCGGGCTGATGAGTTTCGCGCCGTTTTTCGGCAATGCGGCGCTGCCAAAGCAGGTGAAGGCGGGGCTTACGTTCGTTTTAACGGCGCTGCTTTTGCCCATCTACGCCACGCAAATGCCAGTGGCAACGGCAACCATCGGCTGGTTTTCCATGGCGCTGAGCGAACTTGCGGTGGGCATGCTCGTGGGTTTTACCACGCAGTTTGTTTTCGACGGCATGGAGCTGGCCGGGCAGATCATCAGTTTTCAATTCGGATTTTCGCTGGTCAATGTGATCGATCCGAACTCGCCGTGGATGTGACCGTGCTTTCGTCCTTCTACGAACTGGTCACCCTGTTGATTTTCATGAGTATCGGCGTGCAGAGGTGGGTCCTGCGCGCGATGGCCGTGAGTTTCAGGCCATTCCATTGGGGACGGCGCTGACGTTTTCCGCGCCCGAGGTTATGCGCATGGCCACATCGATGTGGCTCATCGGAGCGGAGATCGCTTTCCCGGTTCTGCTGGGGACGATTCTGACCGACTTGACCATCGGATTTGTGGCCAAGGCCTCTCCGCAATTTCCGGCGTTGTTTTTGGGGATATCGACCAAGTTCCTGCTGGGGCTGGCCATCCTGTACGGGACGGTGATCTTCTGGCCGCATCAACTGGAACGCTATTTTTCTCATGCGCTGACCGACCTGCAATTCCTGCTCGCGGCACACCGGTGAAGGGATGAGGGCCGCATGGCGGATGAGCAGCGAACAGAACGGGCGACTCCACGGCGGCGGGAAAAAGCGCGCGAACGCGGCCAGTTGGTGCGCAGCCGCGAGCTTTCATCCGCGTTGGGCCTGCTGGGCGTGGCGGCGTTGATGCGCTGGGGACAGTCCGGATTTCTCGCGCTATGGCGCGATCTGTTCCGTCACTTGCTGGCCACAGGCTCGCGCGGCGATTTCACGACCGGGTCGCAAATGCTGGCATGGATGGGGTGGGGGTGCCTTCGGTGGATCGCGCCACCTTTGGCGCTGACCTGGGGCGTGGCCATCTTTGGGTTGTTGGCGCAGGGCGGGTTCGTGGTCACGCCGCTGGCCTTTCAGCCGCAATGGAGCCGGTTCAACCCGGTGAATAACGTCTCTCGAATCTTTTCGCTGGGCGGATTGAGCACGGTGCTGAAGTCGCTCGTTCCGGCGGGCGTGCTGCTGTATCTGGGCGCGGCTATTCTGTCGCGTGACTGGATGCAGGTGCGGCATTCCTCCGAGATGGGCCTGGCGGCAGCGTTGAAATGGCTTTTCGACGTGCTGTACGAACTTTCCTGGAAAGCGGGAATGGTGCTGCTGGTGTGGGCGGGAGTCGACTACGCATTGCAGCGCGCCAATTTCGAGCGGTCGCTGCGCATGAGCAAACAGGAAATTCGCGACGAGCATCGCGATATGGAAGGGAGTCCGCAGACGCGCGGCCGCATCAAGCGGCGCTTCCGTGAAATGCGAAGAAAAAGGAATGTGCGGCAGGTGGCGCGCGCCACGGTGGTCATTACCAACCCGGACGAATTCGCCGTAGCCCTCGAGTACGTCCCGGCAAAAATGGCCGCTCCGGTAGTTCTGGCCAAAGGCCGGGGCAGTTTTGCGCAGGAGATCAAACGCGAAGCGCGCTGGTACGAAATTCCCATTGTTGAAAACAAGCCGCTGGCGCAGGCGTTGTATCGCTCGGTGGAAGTGGGCGGAACGATTCCGGCGAAGCTGTATCGAGCCGTGGCGGAAGTGCTCGCATTCATTTACCGGGCGCAGGCTCGCATGCGCGACGAGGCGGCCGCGAAAACGGCCGCTGCCGGAAGCGCGGGCCCATCCGGCGGCGCTAAGCCGACGGGTTCGGCGAGGTAAGGCAAAAGAGTATGGCTTCCACTGCAGTTTCGGCGGCGATGAACGCATCGAAGGCTGGACGTGACTGGTTCGTGCCGGTTGCCGCTGTCGCGATCGTTTTCGTGATGGTGGTTCCGGTGCCGGCCTTGCTACTCGATCTGCTGCTGGCCACGAGCATCACGCTGTCGGTATTGGTGATGCTCGGTTCATTGCAAATCCTGAAGCCCGTGGAATTTTCCGTGTTCCCCACCATGCTGCTGTTGCTGACGCTATTCCGTTTGTCGCTCAACCTGGCCAGCACGCGGCGCATCTTGCTGCACGGCAGCGAAGGAACGGCGGCGGCCGGGCGCGTGATCGAGTCTTTCGGTCAATTTGTGGTTGGCGGAAATTACGTCGTGGGTTTCGTGGTGTTCCTGGCGCTGATCGCTATTCAGTACCTGGTGATTAACCACGGCGCGGTGCGCACCGCGGAAGTGTCGGCGCGGTTCACCTTGGACGCGCTGCCCGGCAAACAAATGGCCATCGACGCGGATATGAACGCCGGCCTTATCGATGAGCGGACAGCCCGTTCGCGGCGCGAGCAAATCGCCCGCGAAGCGGAATTTTACGGCGCCATGGATGGCGCGGCCAGGTTCAGCCAACGCGATGCGCTGGCCACTATCTTGATTACCGCGATCAACATTATCGCGGGCTTTCTGATTGGCGTGTTCCAGCAAGGCTTGCCGTTTCAGGAAGCGCTGACGACCTACACCATTCTCACCGTGGGCGATGGCCTGGTTACGCTCATCCCGTCGCTGCTCGTGTCGGTTTCCGGCGGCTTGGTTGTTACGCGCGCTTCGTCGGACGACTCCATTGGTGTCCAGTTGCATAAGCAATTGCTCTCGAAGCCTCGCCCGCTGTTTATCGCTTCGGGCGTGATGATGACGCTCTCGCTGATTCCCGGCTTGCCGAAATTTTCATTTCTGCTGCTCTCGGCGGGCGCCGCTTTTCTGGGCTATCGCAATAAGGAGGCGGTGCTCCTTCCTGTCAAGGAAGCTGAAGTTGAAAAGAAACCGGGCGCGCAGGAGCAGCTTGAGTCGTTGCTGAAGCTGGATGAAATCAGCGTGGAGGTCGGCTACGGGCTGATTTCGCTGGTCGACCAGAAGCAGGGTGGCCAGATGTTGCCGCGGATTCGCGCGCTGCGGCGCCATTTGGCTACCGAGCTCGGGTTCATCGTGCCAGCCATTCACATCACCGACAATATGCGCCTGAAGCCGCGCGAATATGTGCTGCGGCTGCGCGGCGTGGAACTGGCCCGGGGAGAAACCTATCAGGATTGGCTGCTGGCGATCAGCTCGGAGGCCATGCCGCTTCCGCTGGAGGGCGTTGAGACGAAGGAGCCCGCGTTCGGCGTGCCGGCGCGCTGGATTCCGGCGCATCTGCGCGATACGGCTTTGGGAGCAGGCTACGCGGTCGTTGAGCAAACTTCGGTAATCGCCACACATCTCGCGGAAATCATTCGCCGGCATGCCCACGAAGCGCTCACTCGCCAGGAAACCAAGCGGCTGCTCGATTCGCTTTCCGAAACCCACCCAAAGCTCGTGGAGGAATTGGTACCCCGAGTTCTGAGCCTGGGGGAAACCGAAAAGATTCTGCAGCAGCTCTTGCGAGAACAGGTCTCCATCCGCGACTTGCCCACCATTCTTGAGACGCTGATCGACGCATCGGCCACGAACCGGAACATGGTTGCGCTGGTGGAAGCGGTGCGGCAAGTGCTTGGCCGGGCGTTAGTGCAGCCGCTGCTGCAACCCGACGGCAAGCTGAAAGTGTTGGCGCTCGACCCGAGCCTGGAAGACGAGATTGGACGCGTTTTCGAGCCGAACGTGGTCGCGCGCCCTTCCGCGATCCAAACCAGTTTTCTGCGGCGGATTCTCGATGGCTTGCGCCGCGTTGCCGGCGAGCAGTTCGCGGTCGCCTCGCCCGTGCTCCTCTGCGCCAGCCCGGCGCGGTTTCATTTACGCCGGCTGCTGGAGCCTTTTGTCCCGCGCATTGTGGTGCTCTCGCCGGCAGAAATTCCGCCGGTGGTATCGGTGCAGTCGGTAGGCGTCGTCCAATGAACTGTTCAATAACCTGTTCAATGAGCTGTGTAATGACCTGCGCAATGAACGGTGCAAAAAACTCTGCAATGACCTGTTCCACCAGTCGCAGCAGCAGCCCAGGAGGATTGCCGTGAGCAGCTCATCGCAAAAACCGGCCGGAGTGGTCATCGAATTGAACGACGAGCGCCGCGAGCAACTCCTGCTGGAGCATTTGCCGCAAGTGCAATACATCGCGCGGCGCATACACGACCGCCTACCGCCGCAAGTGCTGCTCGAGGATTTGGTCCATGCCGGAATCCTCGGCCTGATGGACGCGGTGCGGAAATACGACCCCGGAAAAAATGTGCAGCTCAAACATTATGCGGAATTCCGCATACGTGGCGCGATTCTCGACAGCCTCCGCCAAATCGATTGGAGCCCGCGCGCGCTTCGCAGGCAGGCTCGCCGCCTGGAGCAAGCAATGCTCGATTGCAAGGCGCGTCTCGGCCGGGACCCGAACGAAACGGAAATCGCCGCGGAGCTGCAAATCAGCCTGGAAAACCTGCAACAACTTCTGCGCGACCTGCGCGGGCTTGACCTCGGGAGCCTGCAAGGCGATGCGGGTGACTCCGGAGCCGAAGATACCGCGCAAAGCCCCACCGCGGAGCAGGAGGATCCATTTCACCTCGCACTGCGTTCCGAGATGAGAGGGCTGCTGGAAAAGGCCATTGGCGAGCTTCCAAAACGCGAGCGCGAAGTGCTGGCGTTGTACCACTTCGACGAACTCACCATGAAGGAGGTGGGAGCGGTCCTGGGCATCGGTGAATCGCGTGTATCGCAGATTCACACCGCAGCGGTGATTCGCTTGCGGGTCAGGCTGCGCGAATTACTCGAACCACCGCGACGAATGCAAACCACTTCGCGCGACGCAAGTCCGGTAGCTTAGCCCTGGTGTAAGGAGAAATGGTCTAAGGAGAAATTGATTGGAAAAAGTTCTCAACCAGGAGGAAATCGACCGGCTATTTAAAGCGGCGCAGGGAAGTGCGCCGGTAGCCGCTCCGGCAAAGCGCCGGGACGCGCAGGAATGTGATTTCCGCCAGGCCGGCCAATTATCCAAAGAACAGGTACAGCAGGTGACTCTGCTGCATGAGACTTTCGCGCCGAATCTTGCCAATTCTCTCGGCGCCTACCTGCGCGTTGGCTTTCAAACCAGCCTGGTATCGGTGGAGCAGTTGGCCTACGGAGATTTCCTGGGGCGCGTGCCGGAGCAGACTTATTTTGCAACCGTCGGGCTGTCTCCACTGGAAGAATGGGCTTCCATTCAGCTCGATCTTCCGCTGGTCTTTCCAATCATCGATCTTCTACTTGGCGGGCCTGGCCAGAGCCTGGAAGAGCAACGCGATCTCACGGAAATTGAGGAACATATTATCGAGAGCATCGTGGCCATCATTTGCCGCGAATTGCAGGCGACCTGGCAACCGGTATTGCCGCTGGAGTTCAGGGTGGGGCAGCGGCTGAAAAAAGCGCAGATCATGACGTTGATGTCGCCGGTGGAGCGCGTGCTGAACCTCAGCTTCGAAATCCGGCTCACCGACATTCGCGGCACTCTCAATTTGATTTTCCCGCCCGTAGTTTCCAACATGTTGCTGCGCAAGCTGGCGCAACAGGGCATGGCACGGCGGCGGCGGCCTTCCGCGGACGATGCCGCCCGAATCCGGGAGCGCTTGCTCGATGCGAAGTTCACTGTCCAACTTGATCTGCCGCATATTCCCGTTCGCATCGGGGAAATCGTCGATTTGGAAGTGGGCAAAGTCCTGCACTTGCGGCAACTCCTGAACGTTCCAATGACGATCGCTGTCAACGGGTGCCCCGCATTTACCGGGGCACCGGTCAGTTGCGGTTCCATGCGTGGCGGACTCATCTATGAACCGCAAGCGCCGCCCGAGATTATCCAAGAGGAAAGATTGTGAGTCCCGACACAGTTGCCGAACTTACAGCGGCGGACCAGGAATACGCGGAAATCTGGTGCAAGAGCACCGTCGGCGTCCTGGAGTCGCTGCAAGCAGTGCCCTTCGCCGGAACCTGCCAGCCCGGAAAGCCTGCAACCGAGCCGGCTGTCCCTGACAGCATTCTCGCTTTGCTGTTCAAAGTTTCCGGACCCATCGCGGGCGAGCAATCCTTCCTGATCGCCAAGCCGGACGCGGTCCGGCTGGCACAGTTGCTCATGTCCGAGCCGCTGGACGCTTCGGTTGTATTTGCCGACACCCACACCGACGCGTTGCACGAAATTTTCCGGCAGTTCGCGGGCTTGGCAGCAAGCTCCTGCAAGGGGAAATATGGCGGCGAAGTACAATTTGAGTTGGTCGGCGCCGCTCCAGCGGAATGGAAAGCGAGCGGGAGCATCACCGCTGTTTTTGCGGCGCCGCAAATCCCTCCCATCCAGTGGACGCTCCGCTTCGGGTCCGAACTCCATGCCGTGCTTTCGGTGCTGGAGGCGGCGAGAGAAGCGAAGCCTGCGACTCCACTGCCTGCAGAGGCGCTCCCAAGCGGTGCAGTTGACTTTCGACCCACGCCACCCGCAACACCAGCGACACCGTCGCCTGCGGCTCCGAAAACCAAGCCCGCGCCAGCTCCGACTTCTCAGCCTGTGGCCGCTCCCTTGCCCGCCGATACTCCGGCCAATCTGGATCTACTTCTTGACATCGAGTTGGACGCCAGCCTGCGCTTCGGCCGCCGCGAGATGATCTTGCGCGACATCCTCAGCCTTCGCCCGGGCTCGGTGGTCGAACTCGACCGCCAGATCCAGGAGCCAGCCGAACTGTTGATCGCGGGGCGCGTGGTGGCGCGTGGAGAAGTGGTAATCGTCGACGGCAGTTACGGTCTGCGCATTACCGAAATTGAGCAGCCGCATCAGCGGCTCGTGTCCTTGGAAACCTGATCCGTGAACATGCCGGACGCCTTCGATCGCCACAGCGCCGCTAGGATGCTGCGGCGTCGGTTCTTCCGCGGAGAAATGATTTGGACTGCGAAAATGTAAACTGCCCCAACAAAAACGCGCTGCGGAAATTTCTTCGCCGGCGTACGGGCGAGGGTGTCTTGTTGCAGGGCCGCTGGTATTGCAGCCTCGATTGTTTCGAGCAAGCGGTCACCAACCTGTTCAGCGAGCTTCTGGACCTTCCGGAGGAGCCTCTCCCGCGCCTGCACCGGGTGCCGCTTGGACTTCTGCTGCTCGGGCGCGGCGTGATCACGGATGAACAATTGAAGACGGCCCTTCAGGCGCAACGGCAGAATGGGATGGATCGCATCGGCCGCTGGCTGATTCGGTTGGGGATCGCCTCCGCGCAGGACGTTTCTGCCGCCCTGGCAGCGCAGTGGGGGTGCGCTTTGTTTCCGCTTGAAAGCGACCGCCGCTACCGGGAATGTTCGCAGATGGTGCCACTCGCGCTTCTGGAATCGTGCCACATGATCCCGGTCCACTATTTGCCTGCGAGCCAACTTTTGTTTGTCGCGTTTTCAGAGGATATCGATCACACCGCTCTTTATTCCGTGGAGCGCCTGCTGGGTGGCCGCACGGAACCTTGCGTGGTGACCGAAGCGGCGATGAACCAGGCTCTCGAGGAAATTCGCAACGTCTCGCGGCCTGCCGAGATTGTTTTCGAGACATTGTGGGACGCGCCTGAGATGGCGCGTACCATTCGCGACTATGCCCTGAAGCTGGGTGCAGAGGAACTTGTACTGGCGCGACCCAGAAGATTCATGTGGGTACGTCTGCGTGCCTCCGGCAAATCCTGGGACTTGCTGTTCCGGCTACCTGTAGGACGGATCGCGCGCGCCTCGTAGCGACATAGACAGCACACCAAAATGAAACAATTGTTTTTGTCTGCACAGCCTCAAGTTTTCAACACGCGCAGGGCCAGCGTCGGGTCCCTCGGGTTCTTTCGGATCTAAAGCCTCCCCCCGCGGGGCCGATAAGGCCCACGAGGCACTTTATGCAGGCTCGTGGAAATGCAGCATCGAGAGCTTTCAGCATCGACAAGGCAGGTTTTCGCGCAGCCAGCAACGCTGACTTGGCGCAACCGGCACGCAAGGACAACCAACTTTCTTCCGCGGAGTCCCTGGATGCGCTGGACCGGGCGCTTTCCGCCTCGCCTGTGGATTTGTGCTGCATTGCAGAGGAAATGTGCGCTCAGCCTCAGTTCGCGACCATGGTGATGAGATTGGCGTCCTCTTTGCTGGTCTCGCCCGAAAAATCGGCGACCACCATCGAAGAGGCTGTGGTTGCATTGGGAACCGATCGTCTGCGAGCGCTGCTGCACATTTGGTCGCGATACCGGCAGCGCCGGATTGCCGATTCTGTGCCCTCGCAAAGCGGCTCAATGGCGCCGGCGTATCGCCCGTTGTGTCGGCCGGCGTGCCTAACGACAAGCTGTTTGTCTCCCAGGAAGGGGAAGCGACGCCGGAGCCATTGTTCCTGGCGACATTCTTACGCGATCTCGGCTCCGACGCCAGCGCGCCTTCGGTTGCCTCTATCGCCGCGCGGCTTCTTGCATCCGCGGGCCAGGCGAGTGAGTTCTCCGAACTATCGGACCTTTTCCGTGACTGCGTTTCTGCGGCTCCCCGAATCAGCTCGGTCACCTCTGAATCCATTGACAGTCAAACAGTCGCCGGAGAAGCGCTGTGCAGTTCAGATGGGAAGGAATGCGAATGAAACCAATATGTGTACTGATCGTGGACGATTCCGCGGTGATGCGGAAAATCGTGGAACGAAGCCTGCGGCAGGCGGGCATCGATTTGAAGGAAGTGATCGAAGCGGGCAACGGTGTCGAGGGGCTCGCGGCCATCCAACAAGGCGCCATGGATCTGATCTTGAGCGACATCAACATGCCCGCGATGGACGGGCTCGAGTTTTTGCAGAGCCTGCGAACTTTAGATAACGCCAAAAATACTCCCGTGGTGATGATCACCACGGAAGGAAGCGATCCGCGTGGTGGAAGCGCTCACCGCAGGGGCGCGTGGTTACATTCGCAAGCCATTTACTCCCGATCAAGTCAAGGAGCGCGTTGCTCCGCTCCTGGAAGGTGCGTGATGAATCCAGCTCTCTCCGAGAAGTCGGCGGTTCGCGTCGTCCGGATGCCACCTGGTCCACTTTCATGTTCGCGGCGGCGCATGAAGTATTTCAAATGATGGTGGGGACGGAGGTAAACCAGGCGATTTTCCGCCCGAGCCGCAACTCGGTGAGGTTTCCGCGATGGTGGGCATGGCTGGAGCGATCTGCGCCGCGTTTCGGATCCGCTGCCCGCAGGACGTGGCTGCCAATATCGCCACGAAGATGCTCGGCGGCCAGGGGGATAACTCCAGATTTGCGACGCTATGGGCGAAATCTGGAACATGTGCGCCGGCAATTTCAAAAGCAAGATTGCCAGCCTGTCCGACAGTTGCATGCTGTCGGTGCCGACGGTTGTGGTGGGTGGCGATTATGATGTCTATTCCTCCGCGTATGATAAAGTTGAAATTACTCTATCTTCGATGGAAAACCGGTGTGGATCACTCTCGAGATCAGCGGCTCACGTTCCTCATTTGCGTGGTATCCGAGTCAGGTTGAAACAAGGCGCTAAGCGGGTACGGATGCCGCTTGTGCATTCTTGCCATACTAGCCTTGCTGCTTCCGCGTTGTCGTCAGCCCGCCTGCACTCGATCCGCTTCTAACGCTTGCCTGATCAATCCCTGCCTTACCCTCGCTTCAACACGCCCTTTTGGGTGTCGCCGTGCATTGTCACGCACGGAGAACCTGAGATGGATAGCGGATATTACGCTGCCTTTGCTGGTTTGGTTGCTCGCATGGATGCTCTCCATGTGGTCGCAAACAATCTGGCCAACAACAGCACTACCGGATTTCGAGAACAGAATGAATTTTATGAAGCGGTGACGGGCAATTCCGGCGTCCAGCCGCTTAGCCCGCTGAATGTCGCCATCAACAACTACGGCGTGTTGGGCGGAGCGAACGTGAATCTCCAGCAGGGAAGTCTGCAGGGAACCGGCAATGATCTGGATTTGGGCATCCGTGGCGCTGCATTTTTCGCCATCCAGACGCCGCGCGGCATCCGCTACACGCGGAATGGGTCGTTTCATGTGAACGCCGCCTGGCAGATGGTTACGCAGGACGGCGAACCGTTCTTGGAACGGGCGGGCCGATTCAGGTGCCGCAGGGAACGGTGGAAGTGGCGTCGGACGGCACCGTGTCGGGCAATGGCGGCGTGGCGGGACAGTTGCGGCTTGTCGATTTTGTGCCGGGCACTGACTCGCTCCCGAAGGAAATACACATTTGTCGCGCCCGCAGGCGCGGAGCGGGCGGCCGCGGATTCCACTATCGCTTCGGTCATGCCGAATCTTCCAACGCGAGCCCGGTGAAAGAGACGGTCACATTGATGGTGCTTCAGCGGCATACCGAATTGCTCGAACACACGCTTTCGATCTTTCTGGACGACCTCGATCGCACCGCGGTTCAGGATCTGGCGCGAGATGAGCGCTTCACGGGACATATAAGACGTTTCGCTCTTTATATACCGCTGCCAGTGGCATCGAAGCTTAGGAACTCAGCCTGGAGATATCGCGAACAATCTTTCCAACGCGAACACTTCCGGGTTTCGCCGGCGTCGCCTTCAGTTTGAAGATTTGATCTACCAGAATGTGATTACCCCGGGAGCTCGAATACCGAGGGGACCGTTATTCCCGCGGGTTTGCAGGTGGGCTTGGGCGCAAGGTCGGCCGCGACGGAGGTGATACAGCAACAAGGGAATTTTGACGCAACCGGAAATCCATTGGACCTGGCCATTCAAGGAGGCGGCTTCTTTCAGTCTTCTGCCGAGCGGAGAGATTGCCTATCGCGCGCTGGAAATTTTACTGTCGATAACGTCGGAAACCTGGTGACCGCGGATGGAAACCCCGTGCAGCCCGGCATTACGATTCCGCCCGACGCGCTCACCATCACGGTGGACACCGATGGCACCGTCAGGTCACCACTCCCGGCCAGCAACAGCCGGCGCAGGTTGGCACGCTCCAATTGGCGACGTTTCGACATCCTGGTGGTTTAACCAGCCGCGGACAAATCTTTTGGCGCCACGGGCGCTTCGGGCGACCCCATCGTGGGAACGGCGGGCGGGGCGGAGGGGTTGGGAACGATTGAGCAGGATCGATGAGGAGTCGAACGTAAACGTGGTCGAGGAGTTTGTCAATCTGATTCTGGCGCAGCGGTCCTACGAAGCTCATTCCCGCGTGGTACACGCCGCGGATGAAATGTTTCAGACCCTGAATCAGTTGACTACCTAAGGTGACCAGGTGACCCGAAGTTATCCAAGGCGCGGAGCAATCCTGCTGCTGATGGCCGTGGTTGGGTCGCCTTCGTGCCGAACGCCTCCCTCGCACAGAAGATCAAGAAAATTCCTCTGAAGCCGGTCGCCGTCTCGCACGGAGCTTCATAAAGCTGTCGGAATTATTACCGGCCGAGCGCCTGCATCGTTGCGAAGCGCCGCGGAGGAAGTCGACTTGGGCACATCTCCGCTTCCGGATTCTGATCGGATTCTCGCCGGTTATCACATTTTCCAGGACATCGAAATCTGATTCCATCGTTGCGCGGAGCATTCGGTAGGACTGGCTTTGGTGGACGATGATCTGCCCGGTCGCGCCTGCTCACGAGCGAAGAAGTCTTGCTGCCGGTTCGGGAGACGTTGATCGCCAACGATCTGCTCGAAACCGGCGGCGCAACCTCATTGACCAGCGACTTGAGTTTTGCGGCGCTGCAGCCCATCCTGCTTCACCTGGAGAAAAATCCCAGGCTGGAAGTGACGGCGCATTCAATGATCTGGCTCAGGCCGTGACCCGCGTGGGGCTTTGGACGCCGTCGGAACCGCGTCTCGCCCCTTTTGTTGTGACCATCGATCGTATGATCGCGACGGAACCATCACATCATCGCGACCCACGATCGCAAACTTGGCGCGGAACCAACTCCGGATGTCACTGCGGGCGCGGGCAAGCTGGGCATTCACCGGCCGCTGCTGACGCCGCACTCGTGGCTGTGTCTGTTCCAGTCGCACCGCCACCGATCCGCAACACCCCGCGGAGCAACATCGCAATTTTTGAGTCCAGTGTTCACAACAGCGTGGAAAATCCTGTCGTGATCAAGGTGGGCCAGCGCGTGGAACTGGTCGCGCAAGCCAGTGGCATGCGCCTGACGGCTGCAGCCATTTCGCTTGAGGCAGGGCGGCGCGGAGAAAAGATCCGCGTTCACGTTGCGATGAATGGCAAGACGCTTCTCGCCACAATCATCGACGCGCGAACCGTGCAAATCGACTATTGAGGAGAAGACGTATGCTCGATCGAATAGGCGAATTTCACGGACGTGCGAATCTCCTGCCGCTATTTTTTGCGGTTGTTGTGATCCTGGCCGCGCCTGCGTCGCGCGCTAACATTCTCAAGAAACTGAAGCCGCACCCCAAGCCGAAGGAAGACCCTCTGAATTCGTATCTCGCGAGCGCGCGCCAATGGAACGCACCCGCGGCGTTCTCTACGGGAAGTTTGTGGACGCCCACGGGACGTTTGAGTGACCTCGGCGCAGACGCGAAGGCGCGTGCCCGCGGAGATCTCGTCGAAATACAACTCGCTGAATCCACCACGTCGGCGCTGCAGGGTAGCGTGCAGACCGCGCGCACCTTCTCGGCATCTTCGGGAATCGCGGCTTTCTTCGGTTTGCCTGCTGCGACTTCTCCCGCGGGAAACATGTTTTCGCCAGTCCTCAGACGCTCAACGGCAAAGGTCAAACGGCATTGTCCACCACGTTGAATACAACTCTCGCGGCTAACGTTGTGGATGTGCTGCCCAACGGCCAACTGGTGATCGAAGCTTCGCGCGACGTAGTGGTTACCGATCAACGGCAAACCGTGATTCTCCGAGGGATTATCCGGAACGAGGATATCTCGCCAGCGGATGTCGTGTCCTCGAATGCCATCAGTCACATGGAAGTCAGCGTGATCGGTAAAGGAGTCATCACCCAGGGTACGCATCCCCCCAACAGCATTCTGAGGATCGTATTGCGCGTGGTGGGATTCTGAGAGCCTTATGAAAACTAGAATACGCTTCGGCTGCATATTCTGCCTTCTGCCATTGTCTGCCTGTTTTCGCCGCGTGCGCGCGGCGCGGCGGTGGATGATGCAAAACCCGATCAGCGCATGGTCCGCCTCCATGATATTTCAACCGTACAAGGCGTTCGAGACAACCTTTTGCTCGGCTATGGCTTGGTGGTGGGTCTCAAGCGTACCGGCGATAGCCAGCAAACAATATTCTCTACACAGACGCTGGCGAACGTTTTGCAGCGGATGGGCGTGCAGATCCCGGTGACTTCGGTGCAGGTGCGCAACGTTGCCGCCGTGTTCGTCACTGCAACGCTTCCACCTTTTTCCCGTCCCGGTGCGCGCCTTGACGTCACGGTTTCATCCATCGGCGACGCCAAGAGCATCGAAGGCGGCCTTCTTCTGCTCACGCCTTTGCACGCGAGCGATGGCCAGGTCTATGCCGAAGCGCAAGGAGCGCTAACCATCGCCGGCTATACGGCCGGCACAAAAACAAATGCCGTGACGGTCAACCAACCCACTGTCGGCATGATTCCCAATGGTGGAATCGTCGAACGCGACATCTCCGTGGATATTTCCCACCTCACGCGCGTATCCAGCTTTTGCTGCGCGAGCCGAATTTCCAGGTCGCCCAGGATGCCGCCGAAGCGATCGACAAAGATCTGGGCCAGGGGGTGGCTCACGCCATCGACGGCAGCCTCATCGAAGTGAACACCACTGGAATTGCCAAGAACGGCATGCCCGCGCTGCTCGCCCGCATCGGAAATCTTTCTGTCGACATTCCCCCGGTTGCAAAAGTGGTAGTCAACGAACGTACCGGCACTGTTGTGCTTGGCCGTGACGTGAGCCTCGGCGCCTGTTCAATCTTGCAGGGCAGCCTCACCGTGAATATCACAACCACCCTGGAGGTCTCGCAGCCCGCTCCCTTATTGCAGACTCCCCAACCGCCGTGGTTCCGCAGACAACCGTACAGGCGCAGGAAAACTCCTGCCCAGGCGGTGCGCCTGAAAGAAGGCGCTACCGTCGAAGACCTGGTGCGAGGCATGCAGGCCATCGGCGCTACTCCGCGCGACATTGTGGCCATACTCGAGGCCATCAAGGCTGCGGGCGCTCTTCAAGCCGAACTCTGAGGTGATCTGATGATTTCTGCAGCCAGTGGTTTTTCAGCGCATGGGTCAGCGATCGCGTTGCACCAGCCCGCTACGCCCAAATCGCCCGCCGAGCAGAAACTCCGCCACGCCGCTGCCGAATTCGAAGCGATGCTCCTCTCCAAATGGTGGTCCACAATGAAGGAAAGCGGGTTCGGCCCCACGGATCAAACGGACCCGGGTCATGACACTCTCGACCAGCTTGGCATGCAGGCCCTCTCCAGCGCTGTCGCAGGCGCGGGAGGTATTGGAATCGGCGAGATCTTGGTGCGAAGTTTGCTCTCTAATGCGGCAGGGAGAAAACCAACTGTTCCGGATCGGTAGACACTCCACGCGCTGTTCCATCTCAAGGCTTTCCTGTATTTCCGGCACAGTTGATTCCCTACAAAGTTTAAAAATCACTAAACCCCTTAAAGCTTTCTTATTGCTCGCCGATATCTGAATTGTCGGGCGAAAAAAGGACTCAGGAGTCGCATATGAGGATTGATTCCAATCAGGGTATTACGCCCGGGTGAGTACCGATTCGGTACGCACTGCCGGGCAACAGTCGCTTGTAAATTGCGCCGGACGCCCAGCAAACGGCGGATCAGCAGGACCGCGCCAACTTTTCTTCCGATGCGCAGCAGTTGTCGACCTTGAGTACTGCGCTCGCAAACGTTCCATCCGTGCGCCAGAACCGTGTCGATGCATTACGGCAGGCGGTGCAAAACGGAACGTACAATCCCAGCAATCAGGACATTGCGCAATCTGTGCTGCGTGATTTCGCGACTGCCGGGAAATAATTGAAGGACGCTCGATCTAGAGCACTTCGATATGGACGACATTACTCCACGAATCGAGCCGGCCTCCTCATACCGGGAACCGGACAAGGACCTTCCGCCATTGAGGACGCAGAAGCCGCGGCCTAGAGCCAAAGCCGCTTCCGCGCAGGGCGATTCCTCCGAACCATTCGAGCCAGAGGACTCCGACAAGCACGAGCTGGACACCATGGCGTAGCATGCAGCCCGAAACATCCAACTTGGTCGCTGCCATCGAAAAGCAGACCGCATTGTTTCGAGAACTGGAAGTCGCGTTGCAAGCATCGCGTACCGCGTATAAAGCAAGAAACCTCGAATTGATTTACATCCATCTCGACAGTCAAACTACCTTGTGTGCCAGGCTGCGCGAGCTGCAAGCGGAAGCAGCGCGAGCGGCGCAAAGGGAAATCCGTTTCCGCATCGTCGCGTCCCGATCGTTTGCCAACCGAACTGCGCGAGGCTCTCGCCGTGCTTGCTCAGGCGCAGCAGAACGTTCGACGCTTGAACGCGGAACAGCAGGCTTTCGTTGCGGGATCATTGCGCACGCTGCGCGTAATGAGCAACGCGCTCTCGAATTGCTACCCAACTTATACGCAGGCGAATGTGCCGTTCTTCGTTTCTTTCGTGGAGGCGCACATATGAGCCTTACCTCCAGCCTACAAATAGCCATCGGCTCCATGCTAGCCAATCAGGGAACCATTGCCGTTACGTAATTATAATCGTGAACGCCAACACGCCGGGTTACACCCGCGAAGTGGCTACCCTGGTGGAAGCTCCCGCGGACACCGTCGGGGATTTGCAATTCGGAACGGGCGTCGTATTACAGGGCATCCAAAGCATCCGCGACAATATTCTGCAATTGCGTCTTAATCAGGAAACCCCCACGCAGTCGCAGCTCACCACTTTGTCGCAGGGGCTCAATCAGGTCCAGACTCTTTTCAATGAGCCTGCCGGCACTGGACTCCAGTCGGCGCTGAGTGCATTTTTCGGAAGCTTTCAGCAGCTTTCCTCCGATCCGGCAAACCTGGGCTTGCGCCAGTCGGTCATCAGCGCCGGTCAAACCCTGGCTACCGGCTTTCATCAGAGCGCCTCGGCGCTCATCACACAGCAGCAGGACGCGGACCAGGGCGTTACGCAAACCGTTCAGCAAATCAACACGCTCACCACCCAAATCGCCGAGCTCAATAGCCAGATTTCTCAGACCGCCGGTGAAGGCTCTAACACCAATACCCTCCAGGATCAGCAAAACGAACTGATCAATCAGGTGTCGCAACTGGTGGAAGTCCAGACGATTCCCGCAAACAACAACAGCATAACCGTTACCACCGCCAATGGGGCCCAACTCGTCGTCGGCAATCAAAGCTTCAATTTACAAACACAAACCAATGCCGCCACCGGTTTTCAGGATGTTTTTTCGCAGGGGTCCGACATTACTTCCGCTATTCAATCCGGAACGCTCGGCGCGGACATTCAACTGCGCGACCAGCAGATCCCCTCCATCCTGAACAATCTGGATACGCTTGCGAACGGAATCGCCACCGCCGTCAACACTCAGAGTGCGGCGGGTTTCGATCTCAACGGCGCTGCTGGCGGAAACTTCTTTGTTCCTCCGGCCGCCGTGGCGGGATCCGCCTTGAACTTATCCGTCGCCATTACCGATCCTTCCGAAGATTGCCGCCAGCGCGGATGGAACACCCGGCAACAACGCCAACGCGACTGCGCTTGCAAATTTACAGAACGCCAACATCGTCGGCGGTCAAAATCCTCCCCGACTTACTATTCGAATCTTGTCTTTCAGGTCGGGAATAGCGCTGCCACAGTTTCAGGGCAGCTCACCGGCGAGAATCTGCTTGTGCAGCAGATTCAGGATCAAATCGGTTCAGTTTCCGGCGTTTCGATCGACGAAGAGGGCGCGCACCTGATCCAATATCAGAGCGCTTTCACCGCCGCCGCTCAAGTTGCTGGCATCGTGAACACTCTGTTTCAAACCACCATCAATATGGTCACGGCCACGTAGGAAACGATATGGATCTGCGCGTCAACCCGAACGTTCTTCCCGATCTTCTGGTCGGATTGAATCAGGTTCAACAGCAGCTTAGCCAGTCCGACATCGAGCTCGCTTCCAATCGCACCATTAAATGAGCCCTCTGACGATCCGGCAGGCACCAGCGCGTTGATTCTGAACCATGCCGCACAGGCCCAGAACGACACGTTTCAGCAAAACATCAACGACCTTCAATCGCGGATGCAGACCGCGGACTCCGCATTGAGCTCCGTTGTGACCACTCTGAATCAAGCCGTCTCTTTGGGCGTTGAAGCGGCGAACGGAACGGTCTCCGTCGCCGACCAACAGGCTATCGCGCAGCAGCTTTCCGGGATCCAGCAGCAGCTTGTGAGCATTGCCAACACTTCTGTTAGCGGCACCTATCTCTTCGCTGGCACTTTGGTGGAAACCGTGCCGTTCACCCTCAGTGCCGCGCCCGGCGGCGGCGTGACCTACAACGGCAACAGCGGTGTGACGCCCGTTGAAATCTCCAACGGTCAGACGGTGAACACCAACGTTCCCGGCGATCAGTTATTTCTGAACTCCGCCGGCAGCGTCTTCGGCGCCATAAACCAGTTGATCCAGGCGGTTAACACGAACACGGGAATTCAAAATGCCGTTACTTCTTTAGGACAGGCTGCAACCCAGTTCAACACCGAGCGGCTCACCTATGACACCAGCTTGAGCCAGCTTCAATCCACAGGGAATTTTCTTTCGAGTCAACAGGTGCAGCTGGCGACGCAAGAAACAATATTGATGGCGCTAATCTGGCCAGTGTTGCCACGCAATTCAGCCAGGCTCAGATCGCCTATACGGCCCTGATCAATGCCGAGAACCGCATTCTGAATCTCCCCACGATATTCAATCCATAGTACGCACGGGCCAAGCTGGGCGGTGGCATCCTGCTCGTCAATCCAATTATTGGGTTTCGATGGGAAATGGACTCAAGCAGCCAAGGTTTTTGAACGGTCTCAGCTATGGGAGGGAAGAACTTCGGTCCGACGCTAGGCGGGTTCTGTTACTTTCGACCCGGAAAACACTCAGCCAATGCTTTTGGCCAAATTGGACCACGATCGCACGGCAGACAATCGGTTCCGCGAGGCGTTCGTCTGAGCCTGACGGATTCGAAGTGTAATCTCGAAGTTCCCCAGCCTGGCGCGAACTTCGCGCAAGGTCTCGACGTAGGCAGCCAGTTCCTCCCGCCACCCCTGGCTTGCCACCATCTCGGGAGTCGCTTGTCGAAGTGCTTCGTCCACGATTTTGAGTTGCGCTCTGATCTGGTCCAATACGCCAGGCGGTTGCGCTGACGGATCTGGTACTTTGCGCACAGTTTCCAGCCAGCCTTTGAAGGACTGATGCGCTTGACGAATAATCTCGAGCGAATCGGCCATCAGCGTTGCACTCTTAATCGCGGCGCCGGCCGCTCGAGGGCGGCTAGCGGCATCTGCGGAATCGCTGCTTGAATGGCTGCGGTGTCTGGCGTTTTGCCGACCTCATGATCAACCTGTTGCCAGGCCTGCGCCAGGTTAGAAAAATCCCCGGCTAGTGAAATAAGCCGGTCGGCATTCCCCTTGTTGTTGCTTTCCAGGATGACTCTGCGCGCCAGGTTATAAAAATTGGACAGGTTTTGCGCTACATCGGCGCCTTTTTCGAAGTCCAGGACTGCCTGTAGATGCCCTACTACTAGGACGGCGTGCGTCAAAGAAAGGCAGCGTTGCTCGATGTTCTTCTGCTGCGTGGCTTGATGCGCCCTGCGCAGCGACCGGATTACTTCCTCATACAGAATCACCACCAAACCCACCGGGCTGGCATATCTCACTGCCGATTCGCGGTACATCCGTGCTGGATCGTTCATAGTTATCCTAGGGAAGTGAGCTGCTGATTGATTTGATCGAGCAGCTCCGGCAGCTCCTGCAGGGTGGTATCGACCTGCACGTATTGCTGCGTTAATTGTTGTTGTGTGGTGTTCAGTTGGTCTTGGAAATCCGAGATTTGCTGGGTAATAGACGTTTGCGACTGCTGATAGCCATTTGCGTCCTGGGCCAGCGCGCCGGTGATGGGATTGGCGATGCTGTCCAAAATATTGCTTAGGTTATTGCCAAAGGTTCCGCTGGTTGTGGATTGGAAAAACGTCTGCACGGCCGCGCTGTTGCCTTGCAAAGCGCTTGAAAGCGTCCCGGTGTCGACGGAAAGCGTCCCGTCATTGTTCATGGTGATTCCGAGGTCCGCCAGGCTGTTGGTTGTGCCATTGCCGGTCATGGAGAAGCCCACGGCCGAAAGAAGCTGCCCCTGTGTGAGAGAAATCGTACTGTCGGACGACAGAACTCCCGCGTTGCCCGTTGTCGCGCTGACGGCGAACTGGGTGTTCAGGTCGCCTATGACCGTGTTGTAGGCGCTTACGAAACTGTTAACGGCGCTTTCCTGCTGAGTAACATCCGGCCCGGTGGTCACAGAAACTGGCGTGCTGCCTGTGGTTCCTGTCAGAGTTAGCGTCACGCCCGGGATCGCGGAACTTACGGTGTTGGTGGCGCTCGAAATTGGGATGCCGTCCACGGTCAGCGAAGCATTCAGCCCTTGGGTTCCGGTATTGAAGCCAAGCACCCCGGTCGACGGCGTGACCGTGAGGTTTCCTGCCGTGCCGCTGGCGTTGCTCACCAGCACCAGGCGCGCGCCGTTGGCGTCATTCAGCACGCTGGCTGTCACCCCAAGATTCGCGGTGCCGTTGATGGTTTCTACTAGGCCATTGAGCGTGTCATTCGTGCTGTCAATCGTGATGGGTACCGCGGTATTCGTCCCGACCTGAATCGAAAGGGTTCCTTGGGCGATGGCCGTATCGCCCGTTGCCACCGGATTCGAATATGCCGAGGACGTCGACGCCAGGTTGGTAACCGTGATCGTGTGCGCTCCGGTGGGCGTTCCGGAAATGGCGCTGGCTGTCAGCACTCCCGTGTTTGACGAAGTGGCCGCTACGGTTGTGAATTGTCCAACGGGATCGGTAAGAGCGAAAGCTGCGGTCTGCAGTGTCTGTACATCTGTATTGAAACTGGCTAGTGCTGTTTGTTCGTTGGTGATTGTGGTTTGCTCACCTTGCATCTGCGTGAGCTCGGCTGTTTGCGTCGCCATGGACGCCTGCACCAGCGCGCTGATGTCTATTCCTGCGCCAAGTCCGCCGCTGTCTGAAGTCGACACCGACCCGGAAAGAATCGATCCGCCGATACTTGTGCTGCTCATATGGCTCTCCGTTCCTGCCAAGCCACGCCGCGCTCTGCAGCGCGATAGCTCGAATTACGGGCTGGAAAAGAAGTTTTCATCTGCCACTCAAAAAAAGCCCGTGGGCGAGCCCGCAACAGGCCCGCCCCGGGGATTAGTTAAATTACTGGAGCAAATTGAGCACTTGCTGCTGTGCCGTATTCGCTTGCGCCAGGGCGGAGATACCTGTCTTTTCCAGAATCGAGAATTTGGACAGGTTCGCCACTACCGTCGGAATGTCCGCTGCAGTGATCTGGTCCTCTGCGGAGGTCAGGTTTTGGATACCGTTGTTGGCCACGTTGCTGGCCGCCTGCAAACGGTTGATGCCCGCGCCGATCGTGCCGCGGTCGCTGGCAACTGTCGCGATAGCGGTATTGATCTTCGACAGCGTCGCTTCCGGGTCCGTTGCGCCGGTCGCGCCGGGCGTCCCGGTCAGCGATGTGCCGTGCAGCGAGAGCGCGGTCGTGGAAAGTCCGCTCACACTGACGCCGATCGTGGTGGTTCCTGCGGTGCTCGAATCGCTCAGGAAGACCGACGTGGTCGTGGTTGCGTTATTGGCGAAAATAGTCGACCCGTTGAACGTGGTGTTGGCGCCGATGCTGTCAATCTGCGCCAGAATCTGCTGATACTCCGCGTCCAGTGCGCCGCGCTGCCCCGATGAAACCGTGCCGGTAGACGCTTCGGTACCGAGCGTGACCGCCCGGTTCAGAAGGGTCGTTACCTGTCCAAGTGCGCCGTCGGCCACTTGCAATGCTCCGACGCCGCTATTGGCATTCGCTACCGACTGAGTCAACGCAGTGACGTTGGCTTGCAAACCGTTCGCAATAGCCAAGCCGGCCGCGTCGTCCGCACCGCTGTTGATTCGCGAACCGGAAGACAACTGCGTCAGTGTGTTTTGCAGGCTGGCCTGCGTATTGTTAAGTTGGTTTTCTGCGACGAGTGCTGAAATGTTGTTTAAAACTGAGAGAGCCATGTGAGTGGTTCCTTACTGGGTTACGTGTTTCCGTTCTCGGCTCGGAGCCTTTCTCACCGGCTGAAACTTCCCGCTAGCCGAAGGCGATTCGATCCGTTCAACGGTTTTTCTGTGTTCAATACACGAATCGGCTTTCGCTCAGAGGACTTTAATGCCTGGGCTGATTTCTAAAGTGGCAGGCTATGCGGAAGGGAGTTTTGAAACAGTTGCGGTCGTCGTTGTTTCAATCTTGAGCAGATTTGCCCGCAGCGGTTCGGAATCGGGAAATAGGGCTAGTCCATCTCGAAGCAATCGCGCCGCATTCGGCCAGTCTTCCATCTTCGACCGGATGCTCGCCGCCCGGAGAAAGTCCGTCGGCTCCGGCTCTACTTTGCTCAACTTCCGTTCCGCGGCTTGCGCTCCTTTCTGAAGATGCCCTAGCCAAAGCTCGACCATGATCAGCCGATCGTGAAATTCTGGATTTGCCGGTTCCGTGTCGATAGCCCGTTTGAGCCGCCGCAGGCCGGAAGACCGTTTGCCTGCTCGCGCCTCCGCCAGCCCAAGCTTGCTTTCAAGTGTCAGGTTTGCTGGATCGAGTTTCAGGCCCTTCTTGTAGCACCCTATGGCGTTGTCGAAATGCCCCAGGTTGTAGTGTGTGTCGCCCTCCATTTCTGCAAGCCAGGGCGTGGAATGTTCCGCAAGCTGGGCCTGATGAAAACAATCCAGCGCTTTAGCAGGCTTCCCCAGCCGCAAGTGGCACACGCCCTGGAAAAACCAGGCCACGCCAAATTGCCGATTCAGTTCGCACGAACGCACAAAAGAATCGAGTGCCTTCTCCACATTTCCCAGGTTCTCCAGTTCCGAAACGCCCAGCTCGAAGTGCGCCTGCGCGTTTCCCGGCATCTCCGCGACTTTTTGCCGGCCCAACTCGAGGTAGAAGAGAATCTTGCGCGCCCGCTCTTCGTCGTCCTTCACCATGCCCATGTGATGGATCACAAAATTTGCCGTTCCAAGCCTCCGCTTCGTTTCCAGGATCCGCCAGCCAACCGTCTCGTGCACCCGTCCAGTGAAATAGATCTCTGGGTCGCGGCGGAACAGCCGCACATTTTCGTGATCCACATACGCAGGGTACTGGCGCGCCGGCGCATACGCGCCGTCATTTGGCTTTGCGGGGCGATCCCACAGCTTGTGACCCAAATTGGACACGTAGTTTCGAATCGTTACTTGGAAACCGTCTGCCGATTGCTTCTCAATCAGCGCGCGTAATGCTGACCGAGCCCCGGGATCGAGCCGCTCGTCGGCATCCATCATCAATACCCAATCGCTGCTCACGTGCCCGAGCGAAAAATTGCGCGCCTTGGAAAAATCGCTTTCCCAGGCCGTGGAGATCACCTTCGCCCCGAACTTTTGCGCAATTTCAATGGACGAATCCGTCGATCCCGTGTCGGCCATCACAATCTCGTCCACGACCCCTTGCGCGCTCTCAAGGCACGCAGGCAAATCGCGCTCGCCGTTCTTCACGATCATCGAAAGTGCAACCGTGGTCATAGTTCAATTCTTTCGTACTTGATCGGCACGCAAACAGAGTGCTCTACCGTCATCCGGCTGCGATCTTGCCAACAGGCACGCGAATTGCCCAACCCTACTGGGAAGCCGCATTTTATGAGCCGATGTGAAACATGCGCATGGCAAAAAGAAGTCCCAGCCCTCGGTGGAAGATGATGAGAGATTTCTTCGCAAACTTGCGAAATTCGAGCCTGCAACCACTAAAACAATGGTCCACTTAACGCGCCTTAACAATCAGTCCTTCGTAGTTAACGCCGATCTCATTAAATTCATTGAGAATTCGCCGGATACCGTCATCACTCTGCTCACCGGCGAAAAACTCGTGGTGCTTGAATCGGTAGACGAAGTGCTGGAACGCATCGGCGAGTTTCAAACGCGATTCCATCGGCGCGCCGGACCGGGCCTGGTCGTTAACACCTCCCGCCAGTCGGATGCTTCCACTCTGGTATGCGAGCTGAGCACCAAAAAGCCATCAAGAGACGGTAGATCGTGAAGAAGACTCCTGACGTCGACAAGAGCAGTTTCGCCGGCATGATGGTTGCTGTTGGCGGAATTTTGCTTGGGCTCACGCTCGAGGGTGGCAGGGTCGGCCAGATTCTTCAACCCACCGCCGCGCTCATCGTCTTTGGCGGCACGCTCGGCGCCATCATGATTCAATTTCCGCTCGGAATCGTTTTGGCTGCTGGAGCGAGCCTTTTTCGGGTGTTTTTTGAGAACGGCGAAAATCCGCTGCGGGTCGTGAAGGCAATGGTCGGATACGCGCAGAAAGCTCGCAAGGGGGGAATTGTCTCCTTGGATAGCGAGCTCGTGAACATTGACGACCCCTTCACGAAGAAAACACTGATGCTTGCCGTTGACGGTACTGAACCCGGGGAAATTCGTTCCATTATGGAGCTGGAGCTTGACAACGAGGCCGAACGCGACGAGAACGTTCCCAAGGTATTCGAATCCGCTGGTGGGTTTTCTCCCACGGTCGGCATCATCGGTGCGGTTCTCGGATTAATTCAGGTGATGCAGCATCTCGACAACATCAGCGAAGTCGGGCGGGGCATTGCCGTTGCTTTCGTCGCCACGATTTATGGCGTCGGCGCAGCCAACCTTTTCTTTCTGCCCGCCGCTGGCAAGTTGAAGATTCGTTATCGCGAGGCGCAACTCCGCCACGAAATCGCCCTCGAAGGCGTCGTTTCGATCCTCGAAGGCATGAACCCGCGCATGGTGGAAACTAAGCTGCTCAGTTTCATTTCGGAGGCGCAGCAAAAGGAAAGCGCGAAAGGAGTGAAAAGTGCGCCGAAAAAAGCGGCACGAGCATTCCAACCATGAGCGTTGGCTGGTTTCTTACGCGGATTTCATCACCCTGCTATTCGCATTTTTCGTGGTCCTCTACGCCTCCGCACAAGTGGATAAGCGAAAGGTCGGCAAGCTCGCCATGGCCATTCAGGAAGGGTTCGCGCAAATGGGCGTGTTCGAAGGCTCTGGCGCGAAACCTGCCGTGCTGGATGACAGCGGCTCCGAGATCCCCATCCTCGAAAATTCCGAAGCTCTCCGCGCCTTGAAGAATTTCGCGCCCGATTCGACTCGTACCACCCATCCCGATCTGACTCAGGTGCAGAAGCAGATGGAGCTTGCTCTCTCGCCGGAGATTCAGAAGCGAACCGTTTCCGTCACATCCACAAAACAGGGGATTGTCGTCAGCCTCCGGGAGTTAGGCTTTTTCGAAAGTGGTTCCACTACCCTTCGCCCGGACGCTTTCCCCATTCTGGACCAGTTCGTAAAAGTCGCCGGGCCTTTACAAGCGCGTATCCGCATCGAGGGCCACACCGACAATGTTCCGATTCACAACGGACGCTTCGATTCGAATTGGGAACTCTCTACCGCTCGCGCCACCGAAATCACCAAGCTTTTCATCACACGCTACGCTATTGCACCAAACCGGCTCTCCGCTTCTGGCTATGCCGAGTTTCATCCCGTTACTTCCAACGATACGCCCCAGGGCCGATCCATGAACCGACGCGTCGACCTGGTCATTCTCGGCTCAAATGCCGATTCCAGCGCGCAACCGGCGGTTGCCTCAGACAAGAATTCTCCTGAAGCACCCTGAACCTTCAGGTTCCATTACGCATTAAAGGCCAATTGTCTGGTGCCGATTTATGACCTGAAACTCGCACGCGACTTTCTTGCGCCGCGGCGGTTATCCGAATTCTCCCCCAAGGAGAGCCTGCCCATTAGGCAACTACATGTCTGGACCCACAACCGTCGCTGATCAGCAAATCGAGCACGCTCCGGAGAAGATCGATCCGGCCCTCATCCGCCTGCGTGACCTCATTTACAAAGTTTGCGGAATCTATATGCCCGACAATAAGTTTTACTTCCTCAAGGATCGCTGCGATCGCCGCCTGAAGCTCCTGAAGCTCGATTCGATACGCCCGTATTACGACATGCTCACCGTCGGACCCGACCGCGAAGCTGAGATCCGCAACCTCCTGAACGAAATCACCGTCGGCGAAACTTCCTTCTTCCGCAATCCGCAGCAACTCAGCGCCTTTCGCAAGATCGTGCTGCCCAAGATCATGGAAGCCAAAGCCAAGCTTTCCTTCAAGAAATTGAAGATCTGGAGCGCCGGCAGTTCCACCGGAGAGGAACCTTACACCTTATCGATGGTATTGATCGAGGAATCCGCTTCGCTATTGAAGGGTTGGAGCTGGGAAATCACCGCCACCGACTTGAACGACCACTCCCTCGCCAAATGCAAGGAAGGTATTTACCCGCTCTACGCCATCCGCAACACCGAGCCTTATTACCTACAGAAATATTTTCAGCAGCAGGGTCCGAACTATTCCCTTGTGCCCGAAGTGAAAAGCCATGTCACCTTCAGCCGCCTGAACCTGCACGACGAAAGCAAAATGCTCTTCATGAAGGGCTTCGACGTGATCTTCTGCGCCAACGTTCTGATCTACTTCGACGGTGCTTCCAAGCGCCGCACCGTGCATCATTTTTACAACGGCCTCATGCCCGGCGGTTATTTCTTCGTCAGCCATTCCGAATCGCTCTATGGCGTCAGCGACGAGTTTCGCCTCGTCCATTTCCCCGGCGCTACCGCCTATTACCGGCCTCTACCCAATCAGGAGGCTCACGCATGACCGCATCCGTCGACGAAACTCTTCGCGCTCGTGTCAAGAACCTCGACGCCATGCCGGCCATGCCCGCGATTCTCGGGCCATTGCTGCAGTGCCTCGAGCTTCCGGCCGAGCAGGTTGAAATCGAGAAACTCACCGAACTCATCTCGCGCGACAAATCCATCGCCGCCCAATGTCTGCGCATGGCCAATTCCGCGTTGTTCTCCCGCCGTACCGCCATCGAGACCATCCGCGGCGCCGTTGTCTCGCTGGGCGTCCGCCGCTTGCACGATATTCTCTGGACCTCTTTCCTGCTGCGCATGGCCCCCAAAAGCAATTGGCCGCTCAGTTCCACGGCCTTTTGGGAGCACTCCTTCGGCTGCGCTCTGGTCAGCCAGCAGTTTGCCAAGAAAATTTCCCTGCCCGATCCGGAAAAGGTTTACCTCTGCGGATTGCTGCACGATATCGGCGAGCTGGTGAACAGCACATTACTTCCCGAAGAATTTCGCAACACCGCTGAATTTGCCGTTCGCCAGAATATTTCTCTCTACGATGCTGAAAAGCAGGTCCTCGGCTTTACACATTGCGACAGCGGCAAGCTCCTCGCCGAACACTGGGCGCTCCCGCCGGACATTCAAAGCGTCATCGAATTTCATCACACGCCGGAAGCCGCTACCTCTGCTGTCGCTTTGGTGGCCATCGTGAATTTAAGTGATTTGCTTTGCCGTCTGCGCGGTATGGGGTATGGCTACGACGAAATGTGCCAGGTGGACTTTCACGAAGCTCCAGCCTGGGTGCTGCTGCAAAAATCCGTTCCGCAGATCGACGAACTCGATATCGCCCGCTTCACTTTCGAACTGGACGCGGGTGCCGAAGAAATTCGCCAGCTCGTGGCCGTCGCCTTCCAAACCTAGCTGCACGATTCACTGTGTTAGCCAACTTTTCGCCGTGGCTTTTTCGCCGGCTCCTCTTTTTTCGCCGAACCTTGCGCCACCGCTTCACCCGTTTTTGGAACCACGCGCAGCAACGATTTCTTCTCCACCGCTGGTTTTTTCGTCTGGCTCTGGCTCAAGCTCTGTTTCAGCGCCGCCATCAAATCCACGGCGGCAGGCTGGCTGATGTGCGGCGGCGCGACCACATCCTGGCCTTCGGCCTTCGCCGCGATCAGCATCTTCAATCCTTCCTGGTAGGTGTCGTGATATTTCTCCGGCTGGAAGGGAGCCGAAAGGTTCTCGATCAGTTGCACCGCCATGGTGCGCTCTTGTTCCTTCAGTTCCGTCTTGTCGATATTCCCGAATTCCGAGGCGGACCGGATTTCATTCGAGTAGAACATGGTGTGCAGCGTCAGCCCGTTTTTCGCCGCGCGAATGATAACGATGTATTCGCGGCTGTACATGGTCACCTTGGCGATACCCGCATAGCCTGACTTGTGCATCGCTTCGAGCAGCAGATGGTAAGCCCGCGCGCCTGCTTCCTCCGGCGCCACGTAATAGGACGCGTCAAAATACAGCGGATCGATCTCATCCACCTTTACGAACTCCAGAATCTCCATGGTCCGCGCCGATTCCGGCTCGATCTTTTCCAGCTCCTCTTCGGTGAACAGCAGATACTGGTCTTTCTCGTACTCGTAGCCTTTTTCTACTTCGTTGCGCTCCACCATCCGGTTGCACGTGGGGCAGAACAGCGGTTGCTTCAGCCGCGTGTGGCACACTTTGTGAAGCTGGTTGAAACTGATGCGCTCAGTGCGCGCCGCCGGCGACAGCCGGATCGGTATCGAGATCAGCCCGAAAGATAGAAACCCCTTCCATGACGACGCCGGCATCGTAAACCCTCCTGGGACTCGCGATATTACAAGCTTTTTCTCGCGTGTAACAATACGGGATTCCCTGCGTGCCCTATTCGCCTATGGCGAAGACAAAGCGAAAAGATTGCATCATTTTTAAGTCTTGGCTTTCAGCCTTATACTGGCCGCGCTGCCCCTTACGGGAGGACCTATGCGATGCAAAACGAGTCTGAGGCTCGGGAGTTTCTTGCTTCTTGTCGCCACAATCGCTCCGGGCCTATTCGCGCAGGGAAGTCCGGACTGGACTGAGCCGTTTCCTCCCTTTCGCATCGCGGGCAACCTCTATTACGTCGGTTCCAAGGGCCTCGCAAATTATCTGATCACCACGCCGGCAGGAAACATCCTCATCAATAGCGATCTAGAAGCGAACGTGCCAATGATCAAAGCCAGTATCGAAAAACTTGGCTTCAAGTTTAGCGACACAAAAATCCTGCTCATCAGCCACGCGCATTGGGATCACGATGCAGGCAGCGCGATAATCAAGGAAGCCACCGGCGCCATGTATATGGTCATGGATCGCGACGTGCCGGTCGTTGAATCCGGCGGCAAAACCGATTTCCAGTATGGCAAGTCTTCGCTCTACACGCCCGTGAAAGTGGATCGCGTCCTGCACGATGGATCGAAAGTCGAACTCGGCGGCACGGTTCTGGTCGCGCATCTCACGCCGGGGCACACCAGAGGCTGCACCACCTGGACCATGAAGGTCACCGTTGGCGGAAAAACCTACGACGTGGTGATTATCGGCAGCCCCAACGTGAACGAAGGCTACAAGCTCGTGAACAATACCGCGTATCCGCAGATCGCCACCGACTACGTGCGCACCTGGCGCGTGCTGAAATCATTGCCGTGCGACATTTTTCTCGGTGCCCACGGCGACTACTTTGGGCTCGAGGAAAAATATCCGCGCATGAAGGAGGGCAGTCCCAATCCTTTCATCGACCCGGATGGCTACAAGGCGTACATCGCGCAGAAGGAAAAGGATTTCTACACCGAGTTGGCCAAACAAAAAGCCGCCGCGGCGGCGAACTGAGATTTCGGCCTCGATTCACTCTAAATGATCGGGTTCCTCTAAATGCCCAGAGACAAACTTTTCTGGATCGTTGTTTGCGCCGAAGCCGTGGTTTGCTTCGCCATCTGGCGCGGCGTGCTCCACGCGAAAGTTCACATGAGCAACTTGCTCGGGTGGGGAACTGCGGCGTTTCTTTCGGCGCTGGTGCTGGCCATGTTCTCGGGGACCCGTAAATGGATCATTGCCGTTGCAACCATCGTGTCGCCGCTGGTCGCGAACATCGCAAATATCGCCTACGATTTGGCGAAAGATCCTGCGTCGCACAACCTCTTTCCGTTTGAGCTGTTCATGACCACAGTTGTCGCCGCTTGCGGAGCCCTGGTCGGCGCAGTGATCGGCACGGGACTTCATCGCAAGGCCCAGCTCGACGCATCTTCACGCAACAAAAACTGACGCGGGGAAAAATTGTACGGAGAAATTAAGCGGTGATTTGCGGGGCGGGCGGGACGGGGCGCAGCACGGGAATGCGTGCTTCGCGCAGCACATGTTCGACCACGTTTTCGCGCAGGCGCGAAGCGTCGTAGTCGAAATGAAGATAGTTTGTCTTTTCGTCGAAGCGGAACCGCTGCAGGCCATAGGTATTCGCGAAGCGGCCCAGCGCGCGGTACTGGTCGATGGTGAGCGGCTTCTGCAGCTCGTAAGTGACGGTCATGAATGTCATAGCGGCAAATTATACCATCGAGAAGGTATTCAAAGGTTGACGTGCCGCAGCCGCAGCGCGTTCGTAATCACGGAAACGGAGCTGAAGGTCATGGCGGCGCTCGCCAAAATCGGACTGAGCAGAAGTCCGAAGAACGGATAGAGCACGCCCGCCGCAATCGGAATTCCCAGCGAGTTGTAAGCGAAGGCAAAAAACAGATTTTGCCGGATGTTGCGCATGGTGGCACGGCTCAAATTGCGCGCCCGGACGATGCCGCGGAGATCGCCGCCGAGCAGCGTGATACCCGCGCTTTCGATGGCTACGTCGGTTCCGGTGCCCATGGCGATACCCACATTGGCTTGAGCCAGAGCGGGCGCGTCATTCACGCCATCGCCGGCCATCGCCACCACGCGTCCTTCCGATTGCAACTTCTTGACGATTTCGCTTTTCTGGTCGGGAAGAACGCCCGCGTGGACCTCATCGATGCCGAGTTTGCGCGCGACCGCTTCCGCCGTGGGAAGGCTGTCTCCGGTGAGCATCACGATGCGAATGTTCTGCCGGTGCAACTGTTCGATCGCTTCCATCGTGGTGGATTTCACCGGGTCGGCAACGGCGATCAGCCCGGCCATGCGTCCGTTTAGGGCCACAAAGATCACGGTCTGGCCGTCGGCTTCCAGGGCCGTCGCCTGATTTTCAAAGCCGTTGAATCCGATTCCCAATTCCGCGAAAAGAGCGCGATTGCCAAGGGCGGCGTCGGCGCCATTCACTTTCCCGGAAACGCCCTTGCCCGGGCGGTAGTGGAAATCGGCAAGATCTGGAATGGTGAGTTTGTTTTCGTCTGCCGCGGTGAGTATCGCGGCTGCCAGCGGATGCTCGCTCGGACGTTCGAGCGAAGCGGCGACTCGCAGCACATCGTTTTCCGCGGTGGCCGAAAAGGCAAGAACGGAGCTGACTCGCGGGCGGCCTTCGGTAAGCGTGCCGGTTTTGTCCACCACGACGGTATCGACCTTCTCCAGAATTTCGAGCGCTTCGGCGTTTTTCACCAGCACCCCGGCCAGCGCGCCGCGACCGGTTCCCACCATGATGGCCATGGGCGTGGCGAGGCCCAGTGCGCAAGGGCAAGCGATGATGAGCACAGCGACGGCATTGAGCAGAGCGTGAGCCATGCGCGGCTCGGGTCCATACGCCGCCCATAGAACAAATGTAATCGCGGCGACCAGAACCACAGTAGGGACGAAATAAGAAGCGACGCGGTCCGCTAGATGCTGAACCGGAGCGCGGCTGCGCTGCGCTTCGCTGACCATGCGCACGATCTGCGCGAGCATCGTTTCGCTGCCCACGCGCTCGGCCCGCATGGTGAATGTCCCGGAACCGTTCACGGTTCCGGCGATGACGCGGCTTTCGGGTATTTTTTCGACCGGAATCGACTCGCCGGTAACAAGCGATTCGTCAATTGAACTATTTCCGTCGAGAACGACTCCGTCGACCGGAACTTTCTCTCCAGGACGCACGCGCAACGTGTCGCCCGCTGCGATGTGCTCGACGGGAACATCGATCTCCGTCTCATCCGCCCGGATCAAGCGCGCGGTTCGTGGTGAAAGTTTCAGCAGGGATTTGATTGCAGCGGAAGTGCGCCCGCGCGCGCGCAGCTCCAAAACCTGGCCCAGCAGGACGAGAGCGGTGATGGCCGCGGCTGCTTCGAAATAAACGGGAACCTGTCCCATGCTGCGGAAAGAATCCGGAAAAATTCCGGGAAACAGCACGGCAATCACGCTGTAGATGTACGCCGTTCCGGTTCCGATGGCGATCAGCGTAAACATGTTCAAGCTGCGGTTCACGATGGAGGCCCAGCCGCGCTCGAAAAATGGCCAGCCGCACCACAAAACCACCGGTGTGGCCAGCGCCAGTTCGATCCAACCGATGGCGCGCATGGAGAGAATTTTTCCCAACGGTTGACCGGGCAACAAATCGGACATGCCCAGCGCAAGCACTGGAATCGTGAGCGCGACGGCGATCCAAAAGCGGCGCGTCATGGAAACCAATTCCGGATTTTCTTCCTCCTCCACGAGGGCGGTGCGCGGTTCGAGTGCCATGCCGCAGATCGGGCAGGAGCCGGGCCCGGGCCGCACGATTTCGGGATGCATCGGGCAGGTGTATTCGATGCGCGTGGCAGAAGCCAGAGGCACATCGGGTTCCAATGCCATGCCGCACTTGGGACACGCGCCGGGATGATCCTGGCGAACTTCGGAATCCATCGGGCAGACGTAAGTAGCGCGCGTCGCCGGCTTAACATCGGCGGGCGCAAGCCCTTGGACATTGACTATGTGCGTGGCTGCATGCGTGGCCGCGACAGCCGCGTGTTCGTGCGCTGGCGCGATGGTTGCGACCATGCTTTGTGACGCGGGCTTGCTGCCGCCTAGCTGAATGAGCTGGGTTGAGGAAGCGGCGGATTGCGTCGGCCCAGGCGCTTTGGCGCTCAGATATTTTTCGGGATCGGCGCGAAACTTCTCGGCGCATTTCGCGCAGCAGAAGAAATAATCCTTTCCTTCGTGGGCGATGTGCGCGGCGGCTTTCGCCGGATCGACCGCCATGCCGCAAACCGGATCGCGAGCGTTCATGAAGACGGAACCTGATGAGCGAAGGGCCAAAAGGAGGGTTTCGCCTTTTTGAAAAATCGCGAAAAGGGGGGTGAAAATGTGTGTCGAGATAGAGGAGACCCGATTGTTTGTTTTCTATAACTTAGGCTCGAGCTATCTCGGCGCGACGTGTCGAGATAAGTTTCGCCTTCAGTGGGGTGTTGCGGAGAAGGTAAAGCGAATGTGTACCTTGACAATCTCTGCTGTGGGAAAGCCCCTATAGCGCGTTTCAAATCGTATGCGAGCCTGTAACTCGGGGCAACCTGTTCGGCACGAAGCGCCGGCTGCCGTCTTCGCAAAATATCATCGTCGATCATACCTGGAATTACGCTAGCACAAGAGAAAGCGGCTGTCAGAACGTAGTTGCCGTGGTAAACGGCCGGGCGGTAGCGCGAAACCGGAGGCTCGCGGGAAAGGCACCGCGAGCGGTAGGCGCTTCGCGCCGGGGCATGTCCCAGAGCGCCCGGTGCGCAAGAGCGGCGCACCTATGGCGCACTGGGCTACATTGTGTGTTGGCGCGCGCGGTTCGCGGCAGAACTTTTCGTCGAGGTTGCAAAAACGGCGCTCAGAATGACGGTGCTAGGTTGATGCGCGTGACACATGGGTGTGCGCAGCGGCATTTTACACATGAAGAGAGAGCCTTCGATGAGACGGCGCGGCGAAATCTTGACACGAAGAGAGATCCCTCGACTCGCTGCGCGATCCTGCTCGGATCGCGCACATCGCTCTCTTCGGGATGACAACGTAAAACAAGAAGAACGGCGCGAAAAGGAATTTCGCCCCGTTGCGGTTCAGGGGGCTGAGCCTTTGATGAGACTGCGCTGCGAAATCTTCACACGAAGAGAGATTCCTCCTCGCTTCGCTCGTTCGGAATGACAACGGGGAAGGCAGTGGCGACCAGTGGTAAGTGGCTAGGAAAACGGCGAAGAGAGATTCTTCGCGCAGAAACGGCGCTCAGGATGACGGCCCTCCGCGAGCTGTCGGCGCTGGGCGGCGAAAGCGTCACACCAAGAGAGAGCCTTCGATGAGACGGCGCGGCGAAACCTTCACACGAAGAGAGATTCCTCCTCGCTTCGCTCGTTCGGAATGACAAGGGGAAAGGCAGTGGCTACTAGTAGCAAGTGGCTAGGAAAATGGCGAAGAGAGATTCTTTGCGCAAGAACGGCGCTCAGCGTGACGGCGGAGGGACACGATTTTATGGGATGGCTTCCAGGCAATTAGACGGCGACGTGCGAATTCGCGTGGATGCGACCGGCGCGGATGGCTTTGAGCAGCGCGGCGTGGTCGCGCTCGGTCTGGTCCGCGTAGGCGACGGCGAATTTTTCGATGGCTTCGTCGAACGAATCGCTTTTTCCGAGGTAGCCGGCGATACGCGCCGGGTTGCCGGTGCGAGCATGGGCGCGGGCCAAAGCCCATCCGCACAATTTGACGTATTCGCTCCATTCGCTTTTCGACATGGAGGTGAAGTCGATCTTGAGTTTCATGTCGCGAAGCTGCCGGAAATAGTAATCGTGGCCCTGGTCATCGCTGGTCCATCCGAGGAAAACATCACTCGCGGACTGCAGCATGCGCTGGCCCACCACGACGCGCTCTCCCTGATTTTGAAACCGGCAGGCCGCGGTATAGGGTTCTAGCACCGAGCGCCGGGCCTCCTTGAATTGAAGAAACAAAGGGTCGTCGGAGCCGGCCATGAGCAGGGCCGCAGCGCAGCGCGTTCCCGCCGAACCCACGCCGACTACTTTCCGGGCGACATCAAGCAGTTCGTAGCGGTCGAGAACGATGCGGCGCTCACGGGACAAACTTTGTTTGTACCGCTCAAACATTGTCCGCACGCGTTTGCCCAGGGCGGCCATCTCGCGCGGATGGTAAATGAGAGGCCGATGGTCGATGATGCGCGGGCGGCCGCCGCGCATCGACGCAATTTTGGGGAATTCATTTCCCGAAGTGCGCCGAGAGGCTTTCTGAACGGTTCTGGACCAGAGTTTTCTGGCGTGCTTTGTGGCGGCCTTCTCGGAGAGCAAATTCAGGTCCAGATGGGAATACCAGACTTCGAGAGCGGTCATCAGCGCATATTCGTGCATGCGGGTGCGGTAGGATTCAACGGCAGCTCTTGCTGCATCGCGAGCGGGCCGTTCCTTTACATCGGCAGCGCGCATGGCAAGCACGATACTGGCGGCCAGGCGTTTCACGTCCCATTCCCACGGGGCGGGAAGCGTCTCGTCGAAATCGTTGATGTCGAAAACAAGTTGCCTTTCGGGAGTGGCGAAGCCGCCAAAATTGGCCACGTGGCAATCGCCGGAGGCCTGGACGTGAATTCGCGTGACCGGAGTGGAAGCGAGATCGGCGGCCATAACGGCTGCGGCACCGCGCAGGAAAGCGAAAGGGGATTCGCGCATTCTGGCGTAGCGGATCGGCAGGAGCGCCGGCAATCGCCCCTGGTCCGAAGCTTTCAGCAGCTCGATGGGATCGGGGCGGTTTTGCGGCGGGGTCCACTTCGCGTGGGCCGAGCGGGGAACTTTTTCGCGAAGCTTTTTGCCGGAAGCGAATCGCTCCTTAGTCGACAGGCGAAATGTTGACGGCACTTTGGGCATTGAGCACCCAGTGTACAGCTGAAGACGGCGTTTCCAGATGACCGGATCAGGATGATCGGGCAATGGGCTGGGCGCGGCTCAGGGGAAGATTGCGGGCGCAAAGCGTTTCGGCTATCGTGCACAGGAAAGCGAGCGGCAGATGAATAAACGCTGGAAGCGCCACGAAGAAAATCCTTCGCGCCGGGACTTTTTGAAGAGCGCGGGCATTGCCGCGAGCGCGGCGATGGCGGGCAAACCGTTGTGGGCTTCCCGCGCACTCGAAGCGACAGGGAATAGCAACGCAGCGCTTTCAAAAATTGATCCGCGATGGATGGTCACGCCGAAGCAAGCCTGGGAGTGGGCCACTTTCAAGAGTGAAGGAGGGCCTACCTACGCGGGCAGCAGCGGCTGGAAGCGCTATACCGATTTTTTAATTTCCCGGATGCAGGAATTCGGCGCGGTCGATTTAGATTCGGTGGAAATACCCTACGATCAATACGTCGTGGAAGATTGGCCCGATCGCAAAACGCATATCTATGATTCAGGCGTGGATTCAGGCGTCGCGATCGAGAAGCTGGTGTCCGGCGGAACACCGGTGCCAGTGGTCGCGTCCTATGGCATGACCTCCGGGTTCACGCCCGCGGAAGGCATTACCGCGCCGATGCTTTTCTACGACCCGGCGCACCCGCCTGCTGACGCGCAAGTCACCGGCAAAATACTCGTGTTCCAGACGCCGCCTTATCTAAATGCTCCTTATCCCGATTCGTTCCTGAACAGCTTTACTCCCACCGATTACGAGTGGCGTTCGCCGGGCAAATGGCCGCCGCTGTTCACCCCAACACTGGCAAGCGAGACGAGTTCGTATCACACGCGCTGGGCCTGGAGCCAGCTCAACGATTTCGCGGAAATCGGAATCAAGGGGCGCGCCGCTGGAATGGTGGTGGTCTACGATCTCTCGCCCGGAGCGGCATTTGGACTCACTCAGCGCAGCGTTTACACGCCCAACGGAAAAGCGGGATTGGGGGCAAGTTACGTGAACTGCCCCACGTTGACGCTCGATCGAGTGAACGGCGCGAAAGTGCTGGCGGACGCAAAGGCCGGGAAGACGGCCACGCTCACGCTGCGCGCGCATTTCGAGCGCAGCACGGGCAAAGCCATCCTCGCGTATTTGCCCGGCAAGAATTATGGAACGCCGCTCGACGAACAGGTTTTGCTGGCGACGCACACCGACGCCATGTCGCTGGTGGAGGAAAATGGCGGCCTGGGAATGCTGGGAATCCTGCGGTATTTCAATCAGATTCCGCGGGTAGCGAGGCCACGCACTTTGATTTTCTACTTCGATTGCCGGCACTTCATGCCGGGCGGAGAAGCGGCCTGGCCGCAGTTCGACTACTACCATCTGCATCCCGAGCGGCTGAAGCCGATCGTGGCAACGCTGGGCATGGAGCATATGGGTGGGCGGCAAACTATCGAAACCGGAGCGGATGGAAACGAATATCGATATTCGCCCGAGCTTGCGGAAAACGGCGGAGTGATCACCAGCCTGATGGACGTGTACAACAACAATATGTGGCTGGTGGAAGCAATTGCCAAGGCCGCGACGGATAATCAGTGGCCGCGCGTGGATGTGAAAGCAGGAAACGTGGAGCCGGGAGTCAATGGCGGCTTTCAAGCTTCGGTGAAAAGTCCCATGAATAAAGGACGCGCCTACCATATCCCGGGAATCGGGCTGGCGGGAGACTGGCCCGGCGCCTGGACGCAAACGTTCGCGCAACTCGATACCGAAGCGGGACCGCATGGTTTCGACCCGGAATATTTTGTGCAGCAAGTGGCCGGATTATCGCAAATAGCAGCCGAATTGATGGCAGTGAAGCCCATGGTGATCGACCTGGGATGGGGCGAGCTGAAGTCCGCGTTGATTCAGATTGCGGATGCGGATTTTGTCGCGAAAGGAACGGCTGGCGAGCGGCGACGGAATCTCGTGCAGCAATACGCCGAAGCGTTCCGGAAAGTTGAAGAGGATGCGCCGGCGGAAGCGAAGGCGAAGCTCAAGGATCTGGCGGCGAATGTGTCAGCCTGGATAGGACCCGGGAAGCGAACGGACATTGATGCGCTGGTGGAAAAGCAGATTTCAAAATTATCCTGAAGCGCCAATCAACGTCCTGACCTGCCTGCCGCCAGGCGTCGGTATTGCGAAGGAGGGAAGAATGAGCGGACGACCAATATGCAGAGCGATATGCAAGGCGCTGATGGCTCTGCTGATTCTTGGTTGCGGCGGTGCTGGCGCGGCATCGGCGCAGAAAGCGGCCGCGAATCCTACCGCTGGGTTGAATTGGGTGAGCTATACGGACACGGCCGAGGGCGCTTTCTCCATGGACGTGCCGGTTGGCTGGCAGGTGCTGGGAGGAATGTACCGCTTCGGCTATTTCGATGTACGCTGGATGATGGATGTGCGCTCGCTCGACGGAAAAATCGTGATTCGCGTCGATGACGTCAACATTCCGCCTTACGTGCTGCCCGGCCCGCACACTGGACGCGACGGAGAACCGTACTCGAAGCCGCAGCAATTCCAGATGATGGTTTCGACCTTTCGCGCGGGCACGGCGTACGCGGAGTCTTACGCGAAGCAGCGGTTCGCGAGCGTGTGCAAGACGCTGACGCCGCGCGCGGCGGATTGGAATCCTTCGCTGCCAGCGGCATGGCAGCCCGCGCCGAACAGCCAACCGAATGCAGGCAGCGTCGCTTACGATTGCGCCAGCTCGGAAGGGCCGCGCGTCGCGCTGGTGTATGCGCGCACGACACTTTTCCCGGCGACGGGGCTGTGGGTGGTTGATCCGGTGATCAGCGTGGTCACGACTCCCGGCTCCGCGCCGCAGGCGTATGCGATGGTTCAGCGAATGATGGACAGTTGGCGGGAGAATCCGCAGTGGAAGGAGTATCAGGACCGAATGACGCAGGTTGGCCTGGCGCAGATACGCGCCAATTTCGGGCAGTTCATGCAGCAGATGCAGGCGTACGATCGTGCACGAACGGCGGCCATGAATCAGCAAGTGGCCGGGTTTGAAGCGCACCAAAACGCGCAGGCGCGGCAGGTTTCCGGTTGGGGAGAAACTTTAACCGGGCTGGAAACGGTGAGGGATCCGCAGACGGGCAATCAGTTCCAGGTTTTCAGCGGGCCGAAGGCGAACTATTACATGAACGGCAACGGGGTGAAGATCAATTCCAATATTTCGCCCGGGCCGGACTTCCACCAACTCACTCCGGTGCAGCCGTAAATTCCGAAAATCGAAAATTTCGAAATCGATTGCCGGACCGAACGTTACTTTGCGGGCGCGCCGTTGGCGGCTGGCAGAGAGTGGAAGCCATACTGACGATAGACCGCTTGCGCCTGCTCGGTTTTCAAGAAGGCCAGCCATTGTGTGGCCGCAGTTTTATGCGGAGCGTCCGCCATTAAGCCCGCGGAATAGGTTTCGGTGGTATTTTCGGCGGCGGGGATGGGAACTCCTTGGATGGGATTCCCGATGCTTTCCTGGAAGCGCACTTCGGACCCCCAAGTAACACCGGCGTCGGCCTGGCCGCTCATGATGCGCATGGGAATCTGGCGGTGATGGATTTCCGTGAGGGCGGCGGTGCCGGCTTTCACTTTTTCCTGGTAAACAGCTTGATAGAGCGAATCGCCGCCGGCTTTGCGCAGCGAGCCCGCTATCTGGTTGGCGATGCCTTCCCACTGCGGGTTCGGCATGGACAGGCGGAGATCGGGGCGGCGCAAGTCATTCAGGGAGTGCAGGCCTTTGGGATTTCCCGCGGCGACCATGATTTCCAAATCGTTCGTAACATATTCGAGAACATTGCTGACCTGCCCGCTGCTTTCCATGTCGTGGAGCACGCTGGCGCCGGCTTCGAAGACGTCCGGCTTGACCTGAATGGTGAGATTGCCGAGGGTGAGCGTGCCCTGGGCCGCGGCCTGTTTGCGAAGAATGCCGGGCGGAAGCGTCTCGTAAAAGATGGAGCCCTTCAATTCGGGACGATCGTGCTCGAATGCGGCGATCAATTGAGGCAAGACGAAGAACTGGTTGCCACCAATGAAAAGGACGAGCTTGGCGTCGCACGGATTTCCGTGAAGATCGGGAACGTTGTCGATATCGGGAACGGAGAACACGACACCTTTTGACGCCGCGGGATCATTCGCGCCTTTGCTCCAGGGAGGAAAGGCCTGCGCAGAAAGAGTGGTGGCGGCGGCGAGGGCGAGAGTGGCGGCGAAAATTTTCAGAGAGAGCGCCATTTGGATCGACCTTCCTGGAACTATACGGAAACGTAGCTGTAGTGGCCTTCGATCTGCAACAGAGCAATGGCGGAAACCATGGCGGTGACCACGAGCACGCCTGGCTGCGCGTGCGCGAGCATGTCCTTCACCACTTCCTCGGACGACTCAGAGAGCTTATTGCGTTTGACGAGAACCTTGGCCTGCTCCTCGGTCGCGGTGTGGCAACTCAGAAATTGCACGCCGCGCGACTGCAGCGTCTGAACGCTGGTGTCCTGATACATGGAATCGGGATCGCTCGGGTCCTGCGAGGCGGCATCTTTGTCGGCAGGTTTGGTGCTGTTGTAGAAAATATTTCGGGTAGCGGGCTTTCCGGTGGAGGGATCGGTGATGTTGAGCCATTCGCCGATCTGGTATTTGTTCCAGATGTAGTCGTCGTAATTCAGCATGTTTGCGGGACCGTGGAGCGCAGCGACGATCTTGATCTGGCGCAAGGGAATGTCGAAACCGAAATGAAGGCCATTCAATGAGTTCTTGATGTTGTTCAGGAACCTGCCTTCGGCGATCTGCGTGCTGTCGAACACTTGCTTGATGTGGGCTGGGTCCTTCAGCAGCGCCTGAAATTCGGAGAGCTTCCAGTCCGAACTTTTCCAGACGAGCTGCGCTTCTTCCGCTGGAGTGGCCTGAGCCGCTACGCCGAGAAGACCGAGCGACGTGACGCCAACGGCGGCCTGCGATACGAACGATCTGCGAGTGATGTTGTCCATGTGGTGTCCCTTTCGAATTGCACTCCCGGATTTAGAGTGATGGCAGTCCGGGTTGATATCACAGTGAGTTCAATGAAATGTGAATGCGGTTGTTCACGGCGCCGGCGATGGTTCGCAATACGTGCGGCGCGGAAAAAGGCGAGTCATGTTCCGATGCAGCATGGCGCATACGCGCGTACGGGTGCAAACGATCTACTGTCAATTATGGCACGGATTGCGATATGGGCCGGCGTGGGAAGGCGAGGAATTGCATCCGTTAGGAAACGATTAGGGAACGAAAGAGCCGTCGTTGAGAGGCTGAAGGAATTCCGATGCGTTCCATCCAAACTGTGGATTGGGCGAGCAGGCAGTGCGATGAAGTACGCGTGCTAGGCTTCAGCTGGGCGAAACATGCCGCAGACATTGCCAACACGCACATCGGCAATACAATCACCGGCAAAAACGGGGAGCGGCAGCGGCGCTGGGCTGCGCCGCAATTATCTTTCGGGCGTTGAGAACGTGGCGCAGTCGATTGGCACCATGGGGCCGGTGGCGACGATTGGGACGATCCTGCCGCTGCTGATTTATAAATCCGGCAACGGCACCTGGCTGCTGTTCTTGTGCGTGCTGGCGGCGTTTTGGCTGGTGGCGGCGAATATCAACGTGTTTGCTGCGAGATTCGCATCAGCTGGATCACTCTCGACATTCGCGCAGCAGGGTCTGGGGAATCGGGCGGGGCGGCTGACGGGCTGGTCGTACGTGGTGGCGATGATCTTTGTGGCGACGAGCTCGGGCGTTTCGAGCGCCTATTACGTGGCAATCGTGGTGAGCCATTTTCTGTCGCGGCCCGTGGGCGCGTTGGGATTTGCCGTGCTGACGATTCTGGTGGTGCTGCTGGCGTGGTGGCCGGCGCATCACGATGTGGCGTTGTCAACGAAGTTGATGCTGGGGACGGAACTATGCTCGGTAATGATGATCGCGGGAATTTTGTTTACCGCGATGTTCCGCGCGCACCATTGGGTGGATCGCGCGCAACTGCGTCTGGAAGGCACGGGATTCGCGCAATACCAGCTTGCGTTCGTGCTGGCGTTTATGACCCTGGCCGGATTCGAGAGCGCGACGACGCTTGGCGAGGAGGCAAAAGCGGCGACGCGCACGCTGCCGCGCGTGATGCTTCTGTGCGTGCTGCCGGTGGGATTGCTTTTTGCCGGGACCATTTATTGCATGACGGTGCTTTCGCACAGTCTGAACCTGGCGCTGGACCAAAGCGTCGCGCCGCTGGACCTGATTGCGCGGTCGATTGGATTGCCGACGCTCGGATGGCTGAGCTCGCTGGGAGTCGCCATCAGTTGTTTTGGATGCGCGCTCGGAGGATTCAACGCGGGATCGCGAGTGGTGTACTCGATGGCACGTGGGCGCCAGTTTTGGAACTGGTTCGATGCGGTGCACCCAGTGAATGGAACGCCGCACCGCGCGCTGGCGCTGCTGGCCGCGATTGCGATCGTGGTGCCCGGAGTAATGATCGTCGCCGGCGTGAGCATGGCGAACACCATGGACTATCTCATGCAGATTGCCTCGCTGGGATTTCTTGCGGCGTATTTGCTGGTGTGCGTGGCCGCGCCCTATTATCTGGCGACGAGGGGCGAACTGCGATTCACGCAGATCGCGGCGGCGGTTGCGGCTATCGTGATCATAGGCGCGGTGCTGGGGATGAGTTTGTTTCCGGTCCCCGAGGGGCCGAGCCGCTATCTTCCGTACATTTTTGCCGCTCTGCTGCTATTCGGCATGCTGGCTTCCGGAAAAGATTTCAAGCGCCGGGCGCAGCCGGAGGTATTCGCGCAGTCGAGTTCGAATGCCGCGGCGCAGTTGGGCGACGCTTCCGAGTGAGGCTGCTGGCTTACAAGGTTCCGTATTTCAATCCCAGTTTTTTGAGCCACTGGCGATAGGCGACGGCCAGCTTGTCGGAAGGCGTGTGGATTTCTGCCACGGGGTCAAGCGGCAGAAGTTGCGGGCGCTGCGATTCGACGATGGGAATGTCCTGATGAGTTAAGGTGTTCTGATATTCGAGAAGCGCTTGGTCGGAATTTCCCGTGTCGTAATTCAGAGCCATGATGCTCCAGACCAGGCTTTCGGCCTCGTCGACCGGGTTGACGGTGTCCATCATGGCGAAGCGTTCGTTTTTGTAGGCCTTGGTGTAGTGCGCGGTGAGCGGGCGCAGCACGTGATACGAATAGGTGACGTCGACTTCGCCCGTTCCGTTGGGGCCTTCGCGCCAGATGCGGTGGGTCAGAATATCTTTCGCCGCGGGCCCATCGATGGTCAGCTGCACGTCGTATTTCTCCATTTCATAACGGGTGCCGGCAGCCATCTGGCTCGAATGCAGAAAAGGGTAGTGGCCCGCGTCCAGAAAATTTTCGAGTACCCGTGTGGCGTAGGCGTTGAAGCGATACGGACCCGCCAGCACTTGGCGAAAAGATGGGTCATCGCCTTCGGGGAAGGCGGGAACCGGCTGCGCGGGCACGCCGAGGCAGACCCAGACGAGTCCATATTTGACTTGCGCGCGATACACGCGGGCCTTGGCGCCGAAGGATTTTGTTTCGTCTGGATGGGCCGGGACCAGCGTGCACATGCCCGAATCGTCGTAGCACCAGCCGTGGTAAGCGCACACGAGCTGCTGGTTGCGCACCTCGCCGAGAGAGAGTTTCGTGCCGCGATGGGCGCATTGGTCAAGCCAGGCATGAATTTCGCGGCCATCGTGCCAAAGCACCAGATCGGCGCCCAACAGGCGCGCGGCGTGTACGTCGCCGGGATGGAGAGCAGAGGCGCGGGCGACGGCGTGCCAGTCATTTAAGAGAAGAGGATCGTTCAGCATCGATTCGCAGAGGCAGCACATTGATACATGACATTGATATATAACATCAATCGCACGGAACGCCCCAAAAGAGCGGCAAGTATTGTGCGGCGTGGAAGAGAAGGGTAGGATCCACTCGTCAAAAGGGCCAAAACTTGAGATTGGGCGCGGATTGCCGTGCGGGGCTTTTGACGCGAGGCGCCGCCAGAGCGTATTGGTGGAGGTTGCAAAAATGAAACGGATTGCACTGCTTGTACTCGGCGTGTTGGCCATTTCCATTGGCGCGTGGGCCCAGGCGCCGGCCGACGCTATCAGCAAGGCTCTGCTGGCCGCTCCAGACAGGTTGAAGGACGAGGCGGGAGTGATTGTGTGGAAACCGGACTATACATACGACACGTTGAGAAAGAGCAAGAACAGCATCGTGTGCTATGACCTGACCGGGAAGTCGCTGCAGCAGCCGTTCATGGTGGAGTGCACCAGCGAAGCCAACCTGCCGCGAGTGGCGCAGAATTTGAAATTCGCATCGGTGGGGGACAAGGTGAAGCAGCAAGCGCTGCTGGACGCCGCGGAAAAAGACGGCACGCGGGTGAAGCCGCAATACGGCTCGGTGTGGTATCACCTGCTGGGACCAGACCGCGAGCACGCGCGGATGCATATGACGATTGCCATGCCGGGCGCCACGACGCAATCGACGGGACTGCCGGATAACCAGAAACAGGGCGGCGTGTGGATTATGAATGCGGGGACCAGCACGGCGCACCTAATGACGCCGGGAGAATAGGGCGACGATTTTCTCGAATGCTCGCTATTGCCGCAGATTTTTATCTGTGCCTATCCCTGCCGCGCGCTGGCGAAGATTTCCTGGAGGCGGGCGGAGCGGTATGCAAAGATTTTTCGGATATCACGTTCCACGACTAGCCGATTGATGAGCGCGCCTCCCCAGGTGGCGTACTGCACATGGTCCTCGCAGGCAGTGCCGCCGGAATCTTCCGTGAATCTGTGCTCGTGAATCCACAGGCGATAGGGCCCGCGCAGTTGCTGGTCGACAAAACGGCTGGGAGGGTCCCAGGCCGTGATCCGGCTTTTCCAGCGAACGGGGATGCCGCGAATTTTTAAGCGATAGTCGATCTCCGTTCCCTGGCGCATCCGGATGGGCTGAGGCGTGACGACATGAAACTTGAGCCAAGGCGGTGTGAGTTCTTCCAGATTCAGCGCATTGGAGAAAAATTCAAAAACTTCGACTTGCGGGCGGGATAGCCACTGCCTGGACCTGAAATGGAAAATCTTCATCGACGCTTCATTATGTGCCGCACGAAGCTTCGAAGCGACATGGAATGATCCAACTCTGGAGAATGTTTGGAGAGTTCGCCGAAGCTTGTTCAAAAGGGGCGGGGAATTGCTGCTGTATCCGCACGATTAAGTGGGAAAAAAGAAGGGGCCCCCGCTTGGGATCGGGAGCCCCGAAAAGGCCGCATTCCCTTGATTCGGCCTAGGCGTGACCGAATCAATTGGGGTCATCCATCCTAGCTTCCCTCTCAGAGGCAGGTGGGAACGACTCGAATCACCATGCGCATGGGCCCCTTCCTTCCCATGCGACGACGATACGGATCGTGTAGGAACGCGACCACAGGGGCTAAAGGCAAAGTGATGACCAAACGTTTGCGGGTTTGAAGCCGAGACCGCGAACTGATTTTTCAAGGCTTAGCTTTCGTGGCGGTTATTTGAGCTGCTTGCTTCAAATCAATTCGGGATTGAGCGTTCCGCAATGAAAAAGGGAGCAGGCACGCCTGAATGACGCCGCGGGATGAGATGTTCCTAATGGAAATCGTGGGAGGGTGCGGCGGCGCGCGTAAGCGTGAGCGGGCGGATGCGGTACGCTTTGACGGAGATGACGTTGTCCTGATTCTGCAGCACGCCATCAATCAGCAGGAAGCGTTCGTGGACGACGGCTATGCGATTTTGCGTGAAAAGCTGCGGCGTGATGATGGCGTTGGCGATGCCGGTTTCGTCCTCAATGCTGAGAAAGACGAAGCCCTTGGCCGTGCCGGGGCGCTGGCGTGCGATAACGGTGCCTGCAATGCGCAGGTTTGTGCCGTCGGGAAGATGGCGGAGCTCGATGGCCGAGCGGACACCTTGGCGCGTGAGCGTGGCGCGGTGGTAAGTCATGGGATGAATGCCGACGGTGAGTCCGGTGCCGCGAAAGTCGGCGACGAGGCGTTCCTCGGGAGTCATGGGGGAGAGTGGGGAATCGGCTGGCGTATCGGCGGGGCTTGGCGAGATCTTCGCGGAAAAGGCACCGCGAGAGGGAGGGCGCTGCGCGCCGGTTTTATTGGCACGGCTAAAGCCGTGTCCTGACGGAAAAGAAAAAGCAGATCCCTCGACTGCGCTTGACGACCCAGGTCGGGACGTCAAATCGCTTCGCTCGGGATGACAAGGGTTGGCCGGGGTGGATGTAGAAAACGTTTCCTCAGAGGATTGATCTTCGTCTAGCGAATCAAGAAGCGGGCCGGCGGGGCGGGCGGCGCGCTCGACTTGCCATAAGGCGCTGCGGCGATGTCCGCGCTGGCCGGCAATGGAATTGAGCGCGCCGATTTCGGCGAGCGCAGTCAGCTCGGATTTTTGCAAAGCGGGAATGCGGCGCTTGAAGTCGTCAATGGAAGCGAAAGGGCGGATATTTCGCTGCGCGATGATTTCAGCGGCGATTTCGGCGCGGAGGCCATTGACGAAGTTGAGGCCGAGGCGCATGGCGAATTGGCGTTTTGATGATTCGGAGGAGAGTTCTTTCGGTTCGCTGAAGAGAATGCCATTGGAAGTCGAAGGGAGATCCTTCGCTTCGCTGAAGAGAGCTCCCTCGACTCGCTCCGCTCGCTCGGGACTCCGACCCTCGTCGGGTCGTCGGCTCGGGATGACAACGTGAGGCAACACAACGGTAGGAACTGACGGGTTCTTCGATGGAGGAAGTGGTTCAATGATGCATTTGGCGGCGGAGGCGAGGACGTCGATGGGTTTGACTTTCAAGCCATGTCGCTGCGCATCCTTTACTAATGTGGCGGCGCTGTAAAAGCCCATGGGCTGGTTATTAAGGATGGCGGCAGTGAATGCGGCGAGGTAATGGCATTTCAAGTAGGCGCTGGCGTAAGCGATCAGCGCGAAGCTTGCAGCGTGCGATTCGGGGAATCCGTAGAGCGCGAACGAAACGATGGACTGCACGATCTTTTCCTGAACGTCCGGCGCGATGCCTTGCTTGTTCATTCCCGCGCGCAGTTTTATCTCAATTTCTTTCATGCGCTTTTCCGAGCGCTTGAATCCAAAGGCGCGGCGCAATTCCTCGGCTTCGCCTCCAGTGAATCCAGCGGCGATCATGGCCATGCGCAGCAACTGCTCCTGAAAAAGCGGCACACCGAGCGTGCGCGCGAGAACGGGATCAAGCGAAGAATGCAGGCTGTCGGGCGCTTCGCGGCCCTGGCGGCGCTTCAAATAAGGATGAACCATTTTCCCGACGATCGGGCCGGGGCGAATGATGCCCACCTGCACGACAATGTCGTAGAAGCTGGTGGGATGCATGCGCGGGAGAAAAGCCATCTGCGCGCGGCTCTCGATTTGAAACATGCCTACCGTGTCGGCCTTCTGTAGCGTTCTGTAAACAGTTGGATCATTGGGCGGCAATTGGCCGAGGTCGATTTCTTCGCCGTAATCGTCGCGAATAATCTGCAGTGAATCTTCGAGCACGGCCATCATGCCCAGGCCGAGCAGGTCCACTTTGACGATGCCCATGTCGGTGCAATCTTCCTTGTCCCACTGCACCACCACGCGGCCGGGCATGGCGGCTGGCTCGAGCGGCACCACGGAATCGAGCTGTCCCTGGCAAACGACCATGCCGCCGGAGTGCTGGCCGAGATGGCGCGGCAAATCCTGGACCATGACGCACAGCTCGAAAAATTTGCGGATTTGCAGATGCTCGAAATCGAGACCGGCGTCGCGAAACTGGCGCGCGAGCGTGTCGTCGGCATCCTTATATTCCCAGGCGCCCACCAGGCTGGTGAGACGATTCAAAGTTTCGGGATCGAACGAAAGCGCCTTGCCAATTTCGCGCGCAGCGGAGCGGCCGCGATAGGTGATTACGTTCGCGGTCATGGCCGCGCCAAGTTGCCCGTAGCGCTGGTAGACATATTGAATAGCGCGCTCACGCTGATCTCCACTGGGCAAATCGAGATCGATGTCCGGCCATTCGCCGCGCTCCTCGGATAAAAAGCGCTCGAAGAGCAGGTCCATGCCGACCGGATCGACGGCGGTGATGCCCAGCGCGTAGCAGACGGCGCTGTTGGCTGCCGAGCCGCGTCCCTGCACGAGAATGTTTTTCTCGCGGCAGAAACGCACAATGTCCCAGACGATCAGGAAATATCCGGCGAGGTCGAGGCGCTCGATCATGTCGAGTTCGCGCGCGATTTGCTTGCGGGCGCGCTCGTTTTCAGCGCCATAGCGCCAGAGCATGCCGTGATGCGAGCGTTCGCGCAGGAATTGGATCTGCGACTCGCCGCGCGGTGTGGGATAGGCGGGAAATTGGTAGCCCAAATCCTTCAAGCCGAATTGTAGGCGCGAGGAAAGAAGCGCGGTATTGGCGATAGCCTCTGGCAGGTCGGCGAAAAGGCGCGCCATTTCCTCGGGCGATTTCAGGTGACGCTCGGAATTGCGCGCAAGAAGTTTTCCGGCTTCGGCCAGCGTGCGGTGGTGGCGGATGCAAGTGAAGAAGTCCAAAATTTCGCGCTGCTGTGGCTGCGCGTAGCAGACGCCATTGGTAGCAAGCAAGGGAAGATGGAGCTTGCGAGCGATTTCGAGCGCGGCCTGGTTGCGAGATTCCTCTTCGCGGGAAAAGTGGCGCTGCAATTCAACGTAGACATTGTCGCGGCCGAAGATTTTGCAGAGCTTTTCCGTGGCGGTGGCGGCCGCTTCGATTCCGCCGTGAGCGAGGGCGTGCGCGAGCGGGCCTTCGTCACCCCCAGTGAGGCAAACCAGCCCGGTGGAGTATTCGGCGACCTCTTCGGATACGACGTGTCCTTCACCTTTTTTCGCGCGCAATTTCATGCGCGTGATCAGGCGGCAGAGGTTCTGGTATCCAGCGTGCGATTCGACGAGCAGTGGGTAGCACCAACCGGCGAGTGAAGTAACTTCAGCGCCGATGTGCGCGAGATTGTGAATTTTTTCGGCGGCGAGATGAAAGCGCGGTGACCCGTAGACGCCGTCGCGATCGAGCAAGGCCATGGCGCCCATGCCAAGTTCGGCGCCGAGCCCGGCAAGTTCTTCGGGCGCACAGGCGCCTTCGAGAAAGCTGAAGGCGGAGCGGGCGTGGAGTTCGATATACATTTACTTTGTCAGTCGTAAATTCCGCGAACGAACCAGGTTTGGCGGGTGGCCTCGAAATAGAGGCAGTAGACGCCGTTTGGCGGGATTTGCGGCGCAAGATTCACGGCGAAACTGCGCGTGCGGCGGCCGGATTTTTGGGCAGTTTCGCGAATAGGCTCGAAGCGGAGTTCAAGATCCCATTCATCGTGCTGCCAAGTGTCCTCGCGCCACCAGTCGCCGGAAGTGCGCCAGGGACCCGAAGCGGTGATGACGCTGGCAAGCCGGCCGTTGAAAGCCACGCGCGCAGGGCGCGAATTGTGTAGATCGATTTTGGCGGGCGGCGCGGGACGAAAAGCGCGGAAGGCGGTCAGCGGGCGGCGCTTCTTTTCTGTGGATGGCGATGCGGTCATAGGAATGCTCGCGGAAAAATCACCGCGAGAGGAAGGGTGCTGCGCACCGCTTTTATTGTCGGAGCTGAAGCTCCGACCCCCTAAAAGACTTTGGTTATTGGCTGGGTTTGAGTCGTCATTAGCCAGCAAGGAAAATGCAGATCCCTCGACTGCGCTCTGCGGCCCTGACGGGGCCGCGACGCTTCGCTCGGGATGACAAATCGGTTTATTCGCAGATGACGAGGAGGAGTTTTGATTTTTCTTTTTTCGAGATGAGGATGAGGGTCGAGACTCCGCGGCGGGGATCGCAGGGCGAAAACGGGCCATGCGAAATTCACCGGGGCGATGCGTATCCACCAATTCAGGCGAGCCGACATTGGCATCGCCGACAAGATGCGCGAGGCGCGCGACGGTCAGTTCCAGCTTTTCCGGATCGGGCGAGGCGGGAACGAAGAGTCCGCCCTGCGCGGAACGCGGAGTCGCGGGCTCGGCGCTTATGGCGACTTTGAGAATGGGCGCGCTGGGCGGGGCGGATTGCAGGTGCAGCCGCAGCAATTTCAGCAGCGTTTTGGAATCGCGCATGGGAACAGGAAGACTCAACGATTTTTCGTAGGTTTTTGCCGCGGGTTTTTGCGCGCCGGGGCGGGAGGATTCGTCTTTCAGGCGCTCGATGCCATTTTCGAAGGCGGGCTCGAGTTCGAAGCGGACGCGAATGGATTGAATGGCAAGCGCGCGGGAGTTCAGGCGCGCACAGAGCTGGTCAAGCAAGCGGCCCAAGATAAAAGATAGTGGCTCGAGTTCTTCCACAGAATCATCGAGCGCCATTTCTTCTTCGAATGTAAGGCTGGTCTGCGCCAGCACCAGCGAGCGATTGTTGGCACCGCGAGCGAGTTCGTGCAGGCGAACGCCTTCCTGACCCAGGCGCTCGGATAGATCGAGCAGCGGCAAGGTGGCCAGCGCGGCGCAGGTGCGCACACCCCAGCGGTCGAGAATTTCCAGAGTTTCGGGAGCAGCCGGAAGCGTTTCAACCGGCAGATCGCCCAACTGGCGCGCTTCCTCGCCCGGCGGAATCAGAGTGATGCCGGGGAATCCGCGCGACGCCAGCAGGGCGGCTTCGATATTCGAAGCGATGGCTACGTTGGCGAAAAGGCCGAGCCGCGCGGCTCGCGCCACAAATTCACGAGCAATGTTTGCGGCCGAGCCAAATAAGGAAGCGAGCCCGGCCACGTCGGCCAGAATCGTGTGCGGCGCGGCGTCTTCGATGCGCGGGGACATCGACCAGCCCAGGTCGAGTAAAGCCGCGTGAGCGGCGCGTTCCTGGGCCGGGGAACGGTGACGAATCTCCAGATCGCAGAACTGCGCGGCTTGCGATTTGGCCATGCCCATCTGAATGCCCGCGCGCAGAGCCGCTTCGCTTGCGGCGATTACTTTCCAGAGCGGGGCGGTGCCATCCACAAGCGCGATGGCCCGCCTGACTAACGTCAAGTTGCCCAGCGCGACACTGCCCAGTGCCGGCTCGCTGCGGAGCAGCGCCTGAATCAGGAAATCGGGAACGTGGATGGAAGCAAATGCCATAAAAATTTAAATGCGCCAGCCGCCTTGATGGAAAAGCTGAAAAGTTCGTATTCGTCGCTTTGGTCATCTATGGTTCAGTGCGGCCGGCAGGCCGCTGCGATTGCTCCAGATGGTTTGAGTTTTAAATTTCGCGGGAGCGGCCTGTGCGGAATGATTTCGCGTAGCCGCCCACGATAAATGGCGCATTGGAAAACATTTCATCCGAGGTGCCGGTCTTTTGCAGATCGAAATGCGATTCGGAAACCTGCACGCGCGAGCGAAGCAATTCGGCGCGAATCGAAAAGCTATTCAGCAGGCACGCGGGAGAATGGGTGAAAGCTCTTCGCGGATGGAAATTCCGAGGCTCTTGTTTCTTGCGTGCTGGACCACATAGCCGCCTCGTTGCCAAGTTGCAGCACCAGCGAGGCGCAAGTTTTGGCATTCGGTTCCTGCTCGATCACCACCAGAATTGTGGAGGTATTTTCCACCGCGCGGCGAAAGCGGAACCAGGCATTCAGCGGAACGTAGCGCACCGTTTGCGGCGGGATGTCGCTGAGGTCGAGCGCGATCAATCCGAAGCCGCCACCCTGAATGAGCAGATCGGTGGCGCGAAAGGCCTGGTCAATATTGCGGCAGCGCACCCAAAGCAATTGCTTCAATTCCACACCGGCGTCCTGGGCGGAGTGCGGGTCGAAAGCGTCGCGGCCATCCACCAGGGCGCAGGCTTCCTGCTGCGCGGTTCTTTCGGCCAGGGCTGAAATCAAAAGACTGGTGCGCCCGGAGCAGGGCGGCCCGCAAATTTCGGTAAGGCCGCCGCGCGGGAGTCCGCCTGCAAGCAGGTCGATCTCGCGGATGCCCGCCGAAACGGTGTCCATGAGCTTGCGGTCGCGATAGGTGAAGGGCGCGACGACGCGTCCGGCGAGAGCCGATTCGACCTGCGAGCGTAAGATGGCAAGATTGGCGGCCATTGGATGATTTGGAGGGCGGTGAAAGCGGTTGTTTTAGTTTCGCTTTTTGTTCTCCTATGGCGGATTCTGTACGAGGAAAAGGGGATTGTCAAGCGCGTGATTTTTACAGCAGAGTCGAGGCTGCGGAATGATTCTTCAGCAACCCAATCGCTCCGCATATCGTATGCCGAAGAAAACTGTTGTTGCGGCGGAAAAGACGCTATTCGATGAGAACGCGAGCCTCGAGGAATTGGCGCAGGCCGCAAAAAATTGCAAAGCGTGCGATCTGTGGAAGCTTGGCACTCAAACTGTTTTCGGCGAGGGCAGCCCGCACGCGAAGGTAATGCTGGTTGGCGAGCAGCCCGGCAATCAGGAGGATCTGGAAGGGAAGCCGTTCGTGGGGCCCGCCGGGAAATTGCTCGATGCGGCTCTGGAAGAAGCGGGCGTGGACCGCACAAAAGTCTACGTGACAAACGCTGTAAAGCATTTCAAGTGGGAGCCGCGCGGCAAGCGCCGCATCCACAAAAAACCGAACGCCATCGAAATCGCGGCGTGCAGGCAGTGGCTCGATGCAGAGATTGCCGCCCTGCAGCCGAAGGTCATCGTTTGCCTGGGCGCTACAGCGGCGCAGGCGCTGCTCGGGAACGATTTCCGCGTGACGCAGCACCGCGGCGAGTTCCTGAAGTCGCCGCTGGCGCCCTATATGATGGCCACCGTGCATCCATCCTCTATATTGCGCGCTCCGGACGACGACACCCGGCACGAAGAGATGAAGCGGTTTATCGCGGACTTGAAGAAAATTTCGAAGCTGGTGTGAAGCGCTTTTTTTTGAGGAGTGCCGCGCCCGCTTCTTCCAGCGACTACTTTGGAAGGATTTCCGTCGCGAAATGGGGTTGCGAGTAGGTTCCGGTCATCTCTACCGGAATGGACGCGCCCGGATGCCGCTTGCGTTTGAAGATGGGATCGAGAGGCCTCAGCAGCACAGATTTGATTCCTTTGGTCGTGTCGGAGATCTCCACATCCGTTTTGAGCGCGCCGTGAAAGTCGATCTTCCCATTGATCACATTGAAAGTACCGTTCATGCGAGCGGTTGCGCCCGGAACGGTCATCGCCAGATTCGAGAACTTCGCAATTCCGTTTGTAAGCGTTACGTGACTGGAAAGCCCGGATTCGACGGGATCGGAACTGCTATTGTCATGCTTTATTCCGCGCGAGCGTTCGCTCAAACTGTCGACGCTTGATTGGGTGTCCGCTGAGCTGAACTTTCCTCGATCGATGCTGAAATCTCCCGTCAAATTCACGTTTTTGAAGAACGGATGCTCCGCGGACGGGAAAACTACGTGCACGCGAAAAACCATGTGACCTAACATTGGCGGCGTAGGAGCGGTGACGAAGGGGCGTAAAATGTCCTGCACCCGGCCCTTCGTGGATGACAAATCGAGCGTAGTGATTTTGCCTTTTGTTGCACCATCTCCGCTAATGAGGCCGTGAATCGCAATCGGAGTATCGTCGAGTTGCACGGCGACCTGGGTTAATTTCACGTCCCCGTTCGTGCCGTTCACCTGCGCCTGAAATCGCGATTTCAAATCGACCTTCTGCCCCTCGCTTTTTAGGGCGAAGTCAGGTATCGAAGTGTCGCCATTGACTGCGATTTGTCCCAAACGTCCCTGAAAATGTCCGGTGGATGAAAGCGTTCCGAGGATGCCGTCGAACACCCCCAGGTTCGCTTGGTCGAACTTGTAGTCACCTGAAACGGGAAGCTGCCCGATGTCTTTTGCGTTCCACGGGCCAAGCTCGCCGCTGGCTTGAATCTCGCCGGGAGGCAAGGCGTTTTGCAGGCTCACGGTGAATGCCATGGGCTTATTCGCGGTCACCGACGAGACCCGTATATTGTGAATCTGGAATTTCAAGGGATCACCATCGCGCCGGGCAATTTCCAGCAGTGCCCGCTTAGAAACAATTTCGCCAACCGACGTTCGCGTAATGCTTGCGTCCAAGCCGCCAGAGCCGCCGGCCGGTCCTGTACTCGTTCCCCGCGCCGGTACCTGAATGCGCAAGCCGTCAATGATGATCCGCGAGATATATCCGGGTCTGTAAAGGAAGTCGTGATAATTGGCTTGGATGGTGATCTTTTGCACAGTGACGAGTGGTGGGGTGTCCGCGGGGGTGTTTTGACGCGTAAATACCAGGCCCTCCGCGACCGCTCCGGGATGAATGAAATAAGTGCTGTGGAAGCGCGCGACGGTGAGTTTGGTGCCGGGAACCGTCTCCTGCAAAGTTTCCACGATGTCTTTCTGCCCAAAGGGCCAGTAATGAAGGAGCACGCCAAATCCGCCGGCGACCAGAAGCAGCACCACCCCACCTGTGATTAGACCGACGCGCTGCCATCGCGACAAACGCCGGTGATCGGTCGCCTGTTCGGAGTTCATGATGCGCTATCCGCGGTCAAGGGCTCCAGCACCCGACCTCAGCTCCTCCGCCGGCTGCTTTTGTCGCCGCCCATCAGCGAAGGATACAGTTTTGGGGCACGGGAACAAACATCGAAAGTCCATAGCAACAACTGGGAAAAACTGTAGTCCGACGGACACGCGTGGAGTTCGCTACCGTTGACCTGTCCAGAATGCCCCTTATCTTATTCTTGGCCTGCGAGACGCGCGAGATGTGCAGTTGGGTTTGCAGCCGAGTCGAATATTGGAGTTTGCGGCTGCCGCAAGTCGCAACTGGAACTTAATTTGAGGGAAAGGATTCTGTGAAGTTTACTGCCACGCCGTTAGAGGGAGCTTACGTAATCGAGATCGAGCCGAACTCCGATGATCGCGGCTATTTCTCGCGCATCTGGTGCCGCCAGGAATTCGAGCGCCAGGGGCTTAACACCGTCATTGAGCAGACCAGTTCTTCCTTCAATCTAAAAAAAGGCACGTTGCGCGGAATGCATTACCAGGATGCGCCAAATGAGGAGGTGAAACTGGTCCGCTGTACGCGCGGCGCGATTTACGACGTGATTCTGGATCTTCGCGCCTCGTCGCCCACTTTCCGGCGCTGGTTTGGCATTGAACTGACCGCCGAGAACAGCAAAATGTTGTATATCCCCGTCGGCATGGCTCACGGCTTTCAAACGTTGATGGACAACTCCGAAGTCTTCTACCAGATTTCAGAGGCCTATCGCCCCGGTTTAGCGCGCGGCGTTCGTTGGAACGACCCGGCCTTCTCTATCGCATGGCCTCTTCCGGATCCTATCCTTTCGGCGCGCGATAGGGATTTTCCTGATTTTACGGGCCCGCTGGAATCTCCGCCCGCGAGTTTTGGGGAGCATCTTAGTGCTGTTGATCGCACCGCCGAGTAGCGCCGCTAATGCACTGATTGATGCTTATGATCGTTGACTACTGTTGACCTGTGTAGTAATCCTTGCTTATCCTTAACGTGGCATTCGTTTCGTCTTGAATGCGCGTTAGTTCCGGCTCCTAGTCCTGGTGCTGCAAAGCACGATTCTTAGCGAATCGAATTACTGGCGGAAAGCTTGCAAATAAAGATCAGGGTGTTTTTGCTTACGGGAAATCGTCTATTCAGAGACCCTCGCGCGCGCACCGCCACAATCGTGCCGCATCCTTCTGAATCGCTGCCCGCATCTCAGCTTCATCGCGATTGCACCCAGCCGCGACCGATCTGCTATTGGGCTCTCAGAATATCGAGTCGCCCCGCATTGAATCTTCGGAAGAAAGCGTCTTGAGCGCGTCACGTGGAAAAGTCCAATTGGCGCAGGGAATAGAGGATGAAACTGAAACACCAATTTATGGCGGAAGCGAAACGTGGCCTGGTTACCGTCTTATGCCTGGCCATGGGGCTTGGCGGGACCTTGGTTGGCGGCGCACCGCTCTTCGCGCAAACGCAGAACACGACGTTCATGCAAACCTCCGATCTGGCGCGCGAGAATCAGAGTCGCGTGGCCGCTTCCGCGGCGGAGATCAAACCTATCTTGCTGAAAGATTCAGGCCTCATGGTCGAGCTGAAGCGCTGGATGGCCAAGGATGCCAGCGACCATGGGCAGATCATTACCGACGCGGATCTGACGGAGGATGCGATCTTCGATCGGCTGGAGAACGACGTGCCGTTTCGGGCCATCGCTACGTTGCTCCTGCAGAAGTACGGCTACCTCGTCCCCCAGGTGAATCCGAACTCAGAGGCGGCCAGGGAGCAGCAGTTGGTGATGCAGGAACGCATTAAGTGGATCACGCAGGAGGAAGAAGAAGCACGGCAGCAGCAGCAGGCGGAACTTGCGGAGTCGCTGCAGAAAGCTCGCTCTTGTGCCAGGGGCTTTCAATCGGATTGCGCGCAGCCATCCTCGCGGCTTTCCAACGGGCAGCAGGGTCAGCAGCTCGAACAGCAAATGCAACCAGGCCAGCCGGAAATTCCGTTGCGAACAACTCCCTCGACTCCCATTCTTCCGGAGTTTCCCTACCCGGGGCAGGGCGCGAATCCTTTGGAGCGGGCGCAGTTGATGCAGACCGGCGCCGGCTCCTCAGATTCCTCTCAATTGGGCCTCGGCAGCTCGATGGACGCTTTGCAGGCTCTCGGCGGCGGCAACACCAGCCTATTTTCACCGAATATTTCGGAACAACTGGACCAGCAGAATGGAGATACAGGATCTTCCTCCCCAGCATTAGGGCAGTTGAACTCAGGGCAGTTGAACTCCTTGGGCGCGATGAATCCGAATCTTCAAAGCGCTGCGAATCTTCTCATGGGCGGCTCGGACCTGGCTTCGGAGATGGATCAGAACGATATAAATCCGTACGAAACCAATTCTTACGGCCCCTCGCGGTATTCGACCTATTCCACGGCCAATGCGCAAGCGCGACTCAACCGGCAGAGCCAGCAAAATCTTGGCGTACAGTCTCCCCAGTTGGTCCGCGCAGCCAATCCGTATCAGGATATTCCGTCGCTTTACGATATGTATTTGCAGGCTTCCCCTCGCCAGCCGAATCCGAGGCGCTTCGGGATGGAAGTTTTTCAGAACGCCATGCAGGACCCCAGCCTGATCCCTATGGATCTACCGGCCGGGCCCGATTACGTTGTGGGGCCGGGGGATGGCTTGGCCATCGATCTGTGGGGCGGCGTTTCGCGCAAGTTGTACCGGACGGTGGATCGCGAGGGCCGTATCAGCTTGCCCGAGGTGGGGCCGCTGCTGGTAAGCGGGAAAAGTTTGTCTGAAGTTCAGCAGAATTTGCAGCAGGTGGTGCGAACTCAGTTTCGCGACGAGTCCGCTGATGTGTCCCTATCCCGCCTTCGGACCATTCGCATCTACGAAGTGGGAGACGTTACCAGCCCCGGCGCTTATGACATCAGCTCGCTTTCGACGCCGCTCAACGCTCTCTTCGTTGCGGGTGGTCCGTCGCCGCAAGGCTCGCTCAGAATTGTAAAGCACCTCCGCAACAATCAATTGGTTGAGACCGTGGACATGTACGATCTGCTCCTGCACGGCGTGCGCAGTGGTATGGAGCGGCTTGAAAACGGCGACACCATTTTGGTTCCTCCCATCGGTCCGCAGGTAACCATTGAAGGCATGGTGCGGCGCCCGGCGATTTATGAGTTAAAGGATGAGAAGGATCTCGCGAGCGTGCTGGAACTTGCGGGGGGGCTGCTGCCTACCGCTGCTCTGCGGCACATCGAAGTGCAGCGACTGGTGGCCCACGAAAAGCACACTATGTTGAGCTTGGACCTGCCGGATGCGGCCGATGCCAGCGCGGTCACTGCTAAATTGCAGTCTTTCCAGATTCAGGATGGCGACCGCATCCGTATTTTCCCGATCGCCTCGGGGAATCAGGATGCCGTCTACCTCGAGGGCCACGTGGTGCGCCCGGGCCGATATTCTTATCGCTCGGATATGCGCGTCACTGACGTAATTGGTTCTTATAAGGATTTGCTGCCCGAGCCGGCCTCCCAATACGCCGAGATTATCCGCCTGAACCAGCCCGACTATCATCCGAGCGTGCAGAGTTTCGATCTTGCCGATGCGCTGGCGAATCCTGCTGAGTCGCCCGTTTTACAGCCCATGGATACCATTCGGATTTTTAGCCGCTTCGATTTCGAGAATCCGCCCTCGGTATCGGTTCTCGGCGACGTTCGCGCTCCCGGAACCTACCGCACCGCGGGACAGATTCACATCGCGGACGCGGTGCATTTGGCCGGAGGCCTTTCTCCGGACGCGCAGAGCGAAGACGTGCAAGTGTTCCGCTACATGCCAGACGGCAAATACAAAATCTTCAGCGTGAGTCTCAGTCAGGCTCTTAGCGGCGATCCTACGGAAAATTTGATTCTGCAGCCTCGTGACCGCCTGCTGATCCACAAATCTCCTGGCGCCGTCGCTCCAGCCACAGTGAACGTGGAGGGCGAAGTAGGCAAGCCCGGGCGCTATCCTCTCACCAGCAATATGACTATTGCCGACCTGATTCGCGTGGGCGGCGGCCTCAAGCCCGGCGCGGATACGCAAGCGGGCGATCTTACGCACTATGAGTATGTAGGCCAGAGCAAGCTCGAGGGGAAAGCGCAAGTGGTGGAGATTGCCGCAGCGCTTTCAGGCGACCCGAAGGCTAACGTGGCGCTCCGAAATGGGGATGTGGTCACCATCCGCGAGCTTCCTGGTTGGAATGATTTGGGCGCTTCCATTCAGGTGAAGGGAGAAGTGAAGCATGCGGGAACGTTCGGCATCCGCCCAGGTGAGAAACTGAGTTCGGTGCTGCAGCGTGCCGGCGGTTTCGATTCGAATGCCTATCCCTATGGCGCTGTACTGCAGAGAGTGCAGGTGCGAGACCTCGAAGCAAAACAGCAGAACGAAATGATCCTGCGGGTGAAGGAAGCCCAGAGCAATTTGGAGCTCACTCCTTCCAGCACGCCGCAGCAGCAACAAGCAAGAGAGATGACGCTGCAACAGTATCAGACAACACTGAACGAGCTGACTTCCAATCCACCGGTTGGACGAGTAGCGATCCGTATTACTTCCAATATCGATCGCTGGAAGAACACCTCGGCAGATATCGAAGTGCGGTCCGGAGATACACTGATCATCCCGAAAAAACCGAGTTATGTGATGGTGAGCGGTCAGGTCTTCAACCCTACGGCTATTTCCTACCGTCCCGGAAAAAATGCCAAGTGGTATCTGGAACAGGCAGGAGGTTCCACGCAACTGGCCAACAAGAAAGCGATTTTCGTGCTGAGGGCGGATGGCTCGGTGGTTACCGCGCACCAGAACTTGATCGTTGGCGAATCGTTTAGCGCCGTGCTGTTGCCTGGCGACACGGTGATTGTGCCGGAGAAAGCGATTGGCGGAGGGCCGAACTGGGCGGCACTGTTCACCTCCGCACAGGTGGCTTCGTCGATTGTCAGCGCATTATTCATCGCTACTCATTACTAAGGAGACGGGTGGAAGGCCGGTTCGCACAATTTTTACTGGGATGCTTGTTGCTCTGTTGGTTGGCTTCGGGCGGCGCAGGAGAGGCCAAAGCCCAAGTTCAACAAACCGATGGGGAATCGGACGCGAAGAGTAGCGCAACTTTAGATCAGCAGCCGGGTTCAACCAAAGATGTCTCGTCGGGAAAACAAAACGACCCGGGAGATTACGATACGACGCTGGGGAAGCACGTTTTCAGGGACTTTGCACAAGACCAAAAAGCAATCTGGACGAGCCCCTTTCATGTCAAGCTAGTTGACGCGGAATGGCTGGTGCCATTGGGGGGCGCGGCAGCGGCAATGTTCGCGACTGACAATGAGGTGAGCAAACACCTGAACAGCTCACCCAGTCGCGTCTCGACTAGCAATAACCTGGCCAACTTCGGAATCGCATCCCTTGCGGCAGCCGGTGGCGGCATGTATTTGTGGGGACATTTGACTCACAACGATCACATGCGGGAAACGGGATTCCTGGCTGGCGAAGCGGCCGCCGACGCTCTTGCCGCTACGTACGCGCTGAAATACACGCTGGGGCGCGAACGCCCGCTGCAGGACGATTTTCAGGGGCAATTTTTCCATGGCGGGGATTCATTTCCCTCCGAACATTCCAGCGCAGCTTGGTCCATCGCGAGTGTCATCGCTCATGAATATCCCGGGCCACTCACCTCGGTTCTGTCCTACGGCTTGGCTGCGGCCATCAGTTCGTCGCGCATTACCGCGCAACAGCATTTCCCTTCTGATGTTCTCATCGGCAGCGCCCTCGGCTGGTTCATCGGGCAGCAGGTGTACCGGCATCATCACGATCCGACGCTCGGAGGCGGAGAATGGGAAACCTACGCCGAATCGCACGAGCGCGGACCGAATCGCCCCTCGACCAGCATCGGTTCGCCTTACGTGCCGTTGGATAGCTGGGTCTACCCGGCGCTCGAGCGCCTCATCGCCTTGGGCTATATAGGCGATGCCATCCTCGGCTTGCGTCCCTGGACTCGCCGGGAATGCGCCCGGTTGCTTCAGGAGGCGGAGGAGAAGAACGGCGATAACGACCGTTCTTCCGCCGAGGCTGACGCATTGATCGAGACTCTGCGCGGGGAATTAGGGGACGAATTCAGCGATGCCAGTGTTCGGTACAATGTCGATTCCATCTACGCTCGGTACACGAACATTTCTGGCCAGCCGCTGCGCGACAGCTATAATTTCGCGCAAAGCATCGTGAACGATTTTGGCCGTCCCTACGCCGAAGGGAATAATATGATCGGCGGCGTTTCCGGCTGGGCCAGCGCTGGGCCAATCGTCGCGTATGCGCGTGTTGAGTATCAGCACGCCCCATCGATGCCCGCGCTTCCGTTCTCCGCCCGTGAAATTATTCCGCAGGTTGATATTTTGCCTCCGAGCGTAGCGCCTCCTCCGGGCACTCCCGCTCCGTCCGTTGATCAAGTGGATCTGGTCGAAGGCTATGTCGGGCTGCAACTGCATAATTGGCAGATCACCTTTGGCAAACAGGCGGAATGGTGGGGGCCGGACGAAAGCGGTCCCATGATGTTCAGCGACAACGCCGAGCCCATCAATATGTTTCGCATCAACCGCACTGTGCCGTTGCGGTTGCCAAGCGTTCTGGGACTGTTTGGCCCCATTCGCATTGATCTTTTCGTCGGACAGTTGGCAGGACACCATTTCACCAACACCATCGCCACCGGCGGAGTTATTGGATCGTTCACCACTTTTATCAGCCCGCAGCCTTTGTTAAACGGCCAGGCCTTCAGCTTCAAGCCCACCGCCAATGTGGAATTCGGCTTTACCAGGACCACGATTTTTGCCGGACAGGGTGTTCCCTTTACCCCTCACAAACTTGTCCAGAGCATTTTTTCTCTCGGAAACGGGTTGCCCGGCGCCCCTGACGATCCGGGCGACCGCAGGTCTGGTTTTGATTTGACCTATCGCCTTCCCTGGGTCCGCAATTGGCTGACCTTCTATGCCGACGGGTTCACGGACGATCAAATTACCCCGGTTGCTTATTGGGACCGTTCCGCATGGATCAGCGGATTGCACTTGTCGCACGTTCCGCTCATTCCCAAACTCGAGCTTCGCGCCGAGGGCCTTTACACCGACCTTCCCATCGGCGGCAATCTGTCTCACGGTTTCTTCTACGCCAACACACACTACTTGAGCGGCTACACCAATATGGGCAACATCATCGGCAGTTGGATCGGCCGGCAGGGACAAGGTGCGGACGCCTGGGCCACCTATTGGTTCGCGCCGCGTAGCAAATTGGAATTCAATTACCGGCACCAGAAGGTGAGCAAGCAGTTCATACCGGACGGCGGTACCTTGACTGATGCCTCCGTGGACGCCGACTTCCTGATTCGACATCAACTCAGTGTGTCAGCTTGGGTACAATATGAGACATGGAATTTCCCGGTCATCGCCCCGGTGCAAAAAACGGACGTGACCACTTCGATTCAACTAACGTATTGGCCGCGATTTACGCGAAGCCTGAATTGAAGAAGTGGTAGAGACTCTTGTGCTTTCATGGGAAACGGGTGTTTGATTCAAGGGAGATGAACTTTCTGCCGCTCGGGACGAAACGCGATTGAACTTTAGAACGAAATCCACGACGAGTCCGCAGCTTCCGGAAACCACCGAGATTGAGTTTTCCGGGCCGGCCGAACTTGCGGTGGCCGAACACCGTTCCGATCGGGGCGTCGCTCGAGTCCGGCTGCTCTGGAGGCATCGTAATTTCCTGCTTCGCGTCCTGCTCTATGCCGTGGTCGCGAGCACCCTGGTTGCGTTCCTGATACCTACCCGCTACAGTTCCACGGCCCGTCTCATGCCCCCCGATGACTCGTCTGGTTCGGGCTTGTCGTCTGCTTCGGGCCTGGCTGCGGCTGCTGCCGCCATGTCCGGTTCCGGAAGATTCGCGGGAATGCTTGGCGATATGCTTGGCATGAAGAGCACCAGCGATACCTTTGTAGGCATCCTTGGGAGCCGCACCGCGCAGGACAAGCTGATCGAGCAGTTTAATTTGAAGGCGCTCTATCACGACCGGCGTATGGAGGACGCGCGCTCCGACTTGGAGGCCCGAACCGACGTAACTGTCGACCGCAAGAGCCAGATCATCTCCATCAGCGTCACGGACAAGAGTCCCCAGCGCGCGGCGGCTATGGCCGGCGCCTATGTGCAGGAACTGAACTCTCTGGTGGCGGAGTTGAGCACCTCGGCGGCGCGCCGTGAGCGAATTTTTCTTGAGGGCCGGTTGCAAACGGTCAATCACGATTTGGAGAAAGCCGAGAAGGATTTCAGCCAGTTCGCGAGCACAAACACAACCATTAATATTACCGAGCAGGGCCGCGCCATGGTGGACGCCGCGGCCATGCTGCAGGGCCAGTTGATCGCGACCCAATCGGAATTGGAAGGGCTGCGGCAAATTTATTCCGACAACAACGCGCGTGTGCGCTCGTTGCGCGCACGAGCGGATGAGCTGAATCGTCAACTCGAAAAGCTGGGCGGCAAGGATGAGTCTGGCTCGAGTTCCACGGCGGAGTCCGGTGATTCCATGTTCCCGTCCATCCGCAAGCTTCCGATACTCGGTGTCCGATACGCGGATTTGTACCGGCAGACCAGAACGCAAGAAGCCGTCTACGAAACCCTGACCCAAGAGTACGAGATGGCGAAAGTGCAGGAAGCGAAAGAAATTCCAACCGTCAAGGTCCTTGATGCTGCGGACATTCCGGACAAGAAATCCTTTCCGCCTCGGCTTTTGATTATAGCGTTGGGGACGGCTCTCGGGCTCATCTTCGGGGCCGCTTGGATTTTCGGCTATGAGGTTTGGAACAAAACGGATGCCGACGATCCGCGTAAAGCCCTTGCCCGCGAGGTCTTCCTAACCGTTACGGCGCGAACCCCGCTTTCAGTGCCGAACGAATTAAGCGAGCGTTCGACCGCCATACGTCGCAAAGATAAATAGCCCGTTTCCGGCTTGCGGCAGAACCGCAAGGACCTAGAGTTGTATAAGGCGAGTTGTACAAGCTTACTGAAGGGTTAGCGTGCAACTGAGTTCTCAAAATTCCACCGCTAAATCTCCCGCGGACCTGGCGGCTTCTGCTTCCCCGAAAACGGCCTTGGCATGGATTCTCGCCGGTGCCTTCGCCGCGCGCGCCGCGGCCGTGCTGTGGTTTCATAACTTCTATCACCCCATCCTTTGGGAATGGGGCGCCATCGTCCATAACCTTCTCACAGGCAGGGGCTATGCCTACTACGAGGTCAACGGCCAGCCGATGCCCTCGGCCTTCATGCCCCCCGCGCACGCCTTTTTTCTGGCCGCTGTGTTCCGCTTGCTGGGGGAGGGAACGGTCGCGTCTTACGTTGCCGTCGAGATATTGAACATCTTCATGGGCCTGCTGCTGATCTATCTTACTTTCCGGATCGCCCGCATCTACTGGTCTGAGAAAGTGGCCTTGGTCAGCGCCCTGATCGTGGCGCTCTACCCTGCTTTCATCTACCTACCCACGGAGATCGCCAACATCAATTTCTACCTCACCGTCAACGCCGGCGTCGTCTACTTCCTCTCCTTGTACCTCGAGGAGGAACCGAAGCTCTCCTACTTGATTTGGGGCGGCCTGTTGCTGGGGTTGCTCATGTTCTACCGCGGCGAAGCGATGCTCCTGGTGGGTGTTCTCGCGCTCATTCTATATTTCAAAACCAACCGCAAGATTCTTCCTGCGGCGGTGTTTGCGGCCTGCTCGCTGCTTGTCATTTCTCCGTGGGTGGTCAGGAACTATCTCGTCTTTCACCGGATCATCCCAACCACCACCGCCATGCCTTTCGTTCTGTGGTATGGTCACAACTCGCAGGCGAATGGAACGCAGCGAACCGGCTGGGGATATTCTGCGCAGGTTATGAAACCCTTGCCACCCATGCAGACCGAATTGGATCAGGTGACCCCCGGACCCGATTATGAAATTCGCTACCATCGGGTTTTCCTGAATCAGGCTCTCGCGTTTATTCGCACTCATCCGCGCGAAGAAGTGGGTTTGACGGGCAAGAAGCTGTTTTATTACTGGACCTTCGACATGCACCATCCGAAGGCTTGGAATCCGGCCTATTGGATTCCTGCCATGGCGCTGGTGGTGCTGTTCTGGATGGGTGTTGCGCTGGAGTGGCGCTTGCTTTGGTCTCGTTACTATTTATTTGTCAGCTACATTGGTTTTTCTATGGTGTTAGCCCTGGTTTTTCACGTTTTGCCGCGCTACCGGATGTTTGTCGAACCATTGATGATGCCCTTTGCCGCCACGGGCCTGATTTATGTGTACGAGAGGCTGATCGGTTCCATGGCGGGGCATGCGCCATTGACGGTTGACTCCGGCCAACGCTCAGCCTGAGAGTTGCGGCCGAAGCTTTGCTTACGTAGCACATGTTGATAACAGAAGGAAGACAGGAGAGCGTATGTCAAAAAGCGTAGTGATTGTCGGCGGTGGTGGACATGTAGGCTTGCCCCTGGGACTCGTGCTGGCCGCCCGCGGGCTCTGGGTCACCCTCCTGGATATCGATCAGGCAAAAGTGGATCGGATCAACGCGGGTCAGATGCCTTTCCGGGAAAAAGACGCTGACGCCCTGCTGAAGAAAGTCGTCAATACCAATTTGACGGCCACGGTGAATCCCAGTTGCTTGCACACCGCTGACGTGGTCATCACCGTCGTGGGAACTCCTGTGGATCGCCACTTGAATCCCACCGTAAACGAGCTCTACCGCAGCATCGATCAACTGCTCCAGCACATGAAAGACGATACGCTTCTCATCCTGCGGAGCACGGTATATCCGGGCGTCACCAAGCTCGTACACGATCGCATTGAAATGCTCAAGCGCAAGATCCATGTGGCCTTTTGCCCGGAGCGCATTGCCGAGGGCAAAGCGATCGAGGAGCTTGTGCAGCTTCCGCAGATTATCGCGGCTTTCACTCCAGTGGCGCAGGAGCGCGCTCGCGAGCTATTCCTGCACATCGCTCCGGACGTAATAGATCTTCAGCCGCTCGAAGCGGAGTTAGCCAAGCTCTTCACTAATAGCTGGCGCTATCTGAATTTCGCCATCTCGAACCAGTTCTATACTCTGGCCGAAAGCTATGGTTTGAACTTTCATCGCATTCATGAGGCTGTCACTCGCGACTATCCGCGCATGCAAAGTTTTTCGCGCCCCGGCTTTGCCGCCGGGCCGTGTTTGCTGAAGGACACACTGCAGCTTTCCGCCTTCGCCAACAACAATTTCTTCCTGGGCCACGCCGCCATGTTGGTGAACGAGGGACTGCCAAACTTCATCGTTGAGGAGCTTCGTCGCTCGGGTGTTTCGCTGCAGTGCGTGGCCATTCTCGGCATGGCCTTCAAGGCGGAATCCGACGACACTCGCGAGAGCCTGTCCTATAAATTGAAGAATCTTTTGAAGGTGTACGCCAAGGAAGTCTTGTGCACCGATCCGTACGTTTCCGATCCTACGCTCGTGCCTCTCGATGTGGCACTGGAGCGCGCCGATGTCATCATCCTCGGTGCGCCGCACTCGGACTATCGCGGGCTGCGCATTCCTGCCGGCAAGAAGATTGTGGATGTCTGGAATTTCCTGAGCAAAACGGAAGAGCTGGATTCGGAACCGCTCGAAATCGCCGCGAAGTCCGGCGGCAAATGACCGGCGGCACATGACCCGAGGTAGACGATCGGGGTAAGCGATCGCGGTAAATGATCGCTGCTGAATGAACCGAACCATACGAGGACGCTATAGATGAAGATGCTTGTCACCGGCGCCGCTGGATTCATCGCGGGTTACCTGATCGAGGATTTGCTCGCAGCGGGCCACACCGTCATTGGACTGGACAATTTCAGCAAATATGGGCCGCTCGAACGAGCTTACGGCCAGAAGCATCTTTATACCTTCGTGGAAGGGGATGCCAAGGACGTCGGCCTGCTTCGCGAGTTGCTAGCCGATTGCGACCATTTCGTCGCCGGAGCGGCCATGATCGGCGGAATCACGTATTTTCACGCTTTCGCCTACGATCTGCTCTCGGAAAACGAGCGCATCACGGCAGCTGCCTTTGATGCCGCCATCCATGCTCACCGCCACGGCAAGCTTCAAAAAATCACCGTGATTTCGTCGAGCATGGTGTTTGAAAACAGCACGGAATTTCCAACTCCCGAAGGCGCTCAGCGGCGCTCTGCTCCGCCGGCCTCGACCTACGGCTTCCAGAAGCTGGCCACCGAATATTTCGCGCAGGGTGCCCATGAGCAGTATCATCTGCCCTATACCATTGCGCGGCCCTTCAACTGTGTTGGAACCGGCGAGCGGCGCGCTCGTTGCGACCGCGAGGTCATGAGCGGCAATATCAAGCTGGCCATGTCGCACGTGGTTCCCGATCTGGTGCAAAAAGTCCTCAAAGGCCAGGACCCCTTGCACATCTTGGGTTCCGGACAGCAGGTCCGGCATTATACTTACGGAGGTGACTTGGCCCGTGGTATCCGTTTGTGCATCGAGAGTCCCAAGGCGCTGAACCAGGACTTCAATCTTTCAACGCCGGTGGCGACGACTGTGCTGGAGTTGGCGGAAACAATCTGGGAAAAAATACAAGGGACCTCCAAGCCCTTCCGCTACGTTTCCGATTCTCCTTTCGAATACGACGTTCAGATGAGATCGCCGGATGTTTCCAAAGCGGAGCGCCTGTTGGGTTTTCGCGCCGAGACCACGCTGAGTGAAATTTTGGACGAGGTTATTCCTTGGATCGCCGAGCAAATTCAGCTCTGCCAGATATGACCGGCGGTGGATACACCTGTGTTGCGGAAGGCTGCGGCGCCTGTCTCTCCCCAGCCGCGCGGCGGCATTTGAGAGAAGCGTGAAACCTCAACCCCTGCGCATCGTCATTCCCGTCTACAATGAGGGCGCGAATTTTCCCGCGCTCTGGCAAGCGGTCACCACTTCGATCCGGTCGGAATTCGAAGCGCTTGTGGTTTACGATTTCGATGCGGATAACACTTTGCCCGTGGTCCATCGATTGATCGAACAGGGCGAAAAACGCCTGCGCCTGATTTTAAGTGATTCTCCAGGCAGTGTGGCCGGGGCGCTACGGACCGGGTTCGCGCGTGCCGCCGATGGCCCCGTTCTGGTGGTCATGGCCGATCTCTCGGACGATCTGGTCCAGGTCGACCGCATGCTAGCTCTCTACCGCCAGGGTTACGATCTCGTTGCCGGTAGCCGTTATTCACGCGGCGGACGCATGATCGGCGGTCCCGCTTTCAAGAAAGCCCTCTCGCGATTCGCGGGGCGTTCTCTGCATTTTCTGCGCGGATTGCCGACCAGCGACGCTACCAACGCCTTTAAGCTCTACGATGGCGCCATGTTGCAATCGCTTGAACTCCAGAGCCAGCACGGTTTTGAAATCAGCCTGGAAATTACGGTGAAAGCTTTTTTGAACGGCTATCGCATCGTCGAAATTCCCACTACTTGGCGGGACCGCTCGGCGGGCCAATCGCGTTTTCGCCTGTGGCATTGGTTGCCGCGATATCTGAAATGGTATTTTTACGTGTTTCGCCCGCGCAAAACTGCGCTCTGGAAAAGACAACCCCGGGAACAAGCTGATCTGAACCAGACCAAAGCTGTTGGCGACCTCTAGAAAGATGGAGACCACCATTCCGGCCCGGGTGCTTCGTAACAGCGTTTCGTGAAGGATGATCCCAAAATTCAGCACTTGAGCAGCATCACCCATAGTGGCGAGCCGATTGTGGCGCCCGCTGACCCCCAAATCTCCCATGCCGTTCTGCTCACCGGTGCCCAAGTCGCGCGGGCGTTTTTTAGACTGCTTTTTGTGGTGGTTTCCGCGCGTGTTCTTGGCCCCAACCGCTTCGGCGTCTATGCGTTTCTGCTGGCCACCGTCGAAATGTCTGCGGTGGCCTCCGGCGCGGGATACACGGACTATTTGACTCGCGAGGCTGCCAAGGACGCGTGCATCGGATGGGGACTTTTCGAGCAACTCACGTTCCTGCGCGTCGCCTATGCCATTGTTTTCACTGCCGTGCTCTTGGCCGCGTTTCGGCTGCTCGGTTATTCCAGCTTCGTCATTATTACTGCTCTCTGGATATCGGTCACTTTGCTTCCCAGGTCGTTGAGCGAGACCGCTCAGGGCGTTCTCCGTGGATTGGGCCGCTATGTTGAGTTCTTTGTCGTCGAATTGGCATTGGGCCTCACCTTGTTCGTTGGCGCTATTTTCCTGGTGCTCCGGCACGGAGGCCTGCGGGAGATCATCGCCATTGAGATTTGTGCCGCGCTGGTTGCTGCCTTTGCCGCCATGCTATCCGTTTTGAAATTGCGCACCAAACAACGCATCCACTTGACGGCCTCGCAATTGATCCGGCGCAGTTCCATTTTCAATATCTACGGTTTTGTTGTGAATATCTACGACCGGCTGGATGTTTTGCTTTTGTTCAAGCTGGCGGGCGACTATGCGACCGGGGTCTACACTCTAGCTTACCGCCCCATCAGTGCCATTCAACTCCTACCTTACGGGCTGCTGTACAGCTTGATGCCTGCGCTTTCGCGCGAGCATGACTCGGTTGCCGAAACGCAAAGATTCGAGAAGGCCATGGGTGTATTGCTGAGCCTGGCTTTTGTGATCGTCCTGGCCACGCTGGCTTTTGCCGACACCGCCGTTAGGCTGGTTCTGGGTGGGGGATTTGTCGAATCCGCCCTGGCCTTGAAGATCCTGATCTGGGCGATTATCTTCCGGTATGTTAATTTTGCTCTTAATATGAAGCTGCTGGTGGCTGCTCAGGAACGCGTGTTTGTGATCACTTCTCTGGTCTGCCTCGCCGTAAATCTTGCCGCCAATCTGATCTTTATTCCCAGATATTCCTGGCGGGCGGCGGCCCTGGTTACCATCGTTACTGAAGTTGTGCTGCTTCTGCAGAACGTTTACTGGCTCCGTCGCGTGACCGGCTCGGTGCCCGTGCCGCTCGGCTGGATTCGGGTCTCGCTCGTTTTTATGGTTCTCTCTATCGCTGCGCTTGCCGGCGCCAGATGGGTCCCGCCGCTCGCGGTCGGCTCGCTTTGCCTGCTTCTGTATTTGATTTACCTTTACCGTACGGGAATCGTGGGAGATTTCGCTGCGGTATGGCGCGCGCAGCATAGTCCATCTGTCTGAAAATATCTAAATGGATACGAACCTGCTTCCGGCGATGACTTTGGGCTCACGCAACGATCGCATCGTCGCCGCCATCTTCGCGGCCCTGGCCGCTTCGGTGGCCGCGCTGTTCGTTACTGCGCGCTGGAGTATCGCTCTGGCTGCGGGCCTGATGATTTTTTCGCTCGCCTTTGTCGAAAACGAGTTTTTCCTGCTCAGCGCCATCGCCCTGTTGCCTCTGAACTGGGTCATCCAGACTGACTTGCCCATTCGCGACGTGTTGCCTATTTTCCGGCTGGTCGTCGTGGCAGGCTTTTTTTTCGGGCGGCTTTGGCGGGGCTCTTTTGATTTCCGGTCTTTTCGTTCCCCTATTACCCGCGCCTCTTTTTTCTTTGGAGCGGTTACCTTCCTCTCCGTGCTATTCGCCTCCGGCGGATGGACTCACGAATCCGAACGCGAGCTCTTTCGGCTCGCTTCCCATTTGGCTTTTTACCTGCTGATTCTCTCCTGGGCCGATTCCGCTGCGCGAATTCGAAAAATTGTTTTGGTGCTCATGGCGTCGATGATCGCAGTTTCTCTGTTTGCTATGGCGCAGGAAGTGGCCGGTGGATACACCGCTCTGTGGAGCTACTTCAACCCTGTCGATCAGTTCTACCTCGACTGGGCCGGGCGCGCCACTTCGTTCCTCGCCTATTCCAACGTTCTGGCCGGATGTTTGAACATCATCCTGCCTATGGCCCTGGCGTTTTACATTCTTGGCCAGGGCTCCTGGAAAAAATGGGGCGGGTGGACTTTTGGTTTGGGTTCGGTGGCTCTTCTTTGCACACAAAGCGTCGGTGGTCTGGCTGCTTTTGCCGCCTCTCTCTGCCTCGTTGTCATCTGTTTCGTGAAGAATCAGACCAGAAGGCTGCTTTATCTTTCGGGCATCGTATTCACCGGCATGGCCTTCTACGCAGCGCGCGAGATATTGAACCCGGCGCACGTCGGTTCTGCCTTTGTCTATGATGCCGCCGGCCGGTTCTTTCTTTGGACTACTGCGGGGACGGTCTTTTGGCAGCACCCGATCCTGGGCGCCGGCTGGGGCAATTTTCTCGGCAGCTATGACGCGTATATCGGCGTGAACTTTACCGGCGTTCAAACCATGTATTCCAATAATTTTTACCTCGACCTTCTGGCCGGCGCCGGAATTCTTGGCTTTGTGAGTTTCGTTTCTCTCTCGGTGCTCGTAGTTCGCGACGCGTTGGATGCCATGCGCTCCTCTCTCGACTTTTTCGACCGCGCTCTCGCCTTTGGTGTTCTGGGCGCCATGTTCACGGCTCTGGTGCATGGCCTGGTTGACGATGTGATCGTCGTCAGTCCCCAGGCGGCTACTCTCTTGTGGGTTATGCTGGCCCTGCTTGTCTCTAACACCCGCTTCAAGTCTCCCGCGCCTTCTCCCGTCGCCGTTCCCTCCGGGTCACCTCAGGGACAGGTGGCCTTCCGCGTGTGAGAATCGGCATCGATGCTCGCCCTCTGCGAGAGGGCCGTGTGGGAATTGGAAACTATGTGCACGGGCTGGTCGAGCTTCTACCTCGCTTGGGCCCAGGCAATAAATATTTCCTCTACTCCAACCGGGCCATCGACCCAGCGCTCCCCGATGTGCTCACGCGAAGCCACGCGCTTCCGGTGTTCCGCATGTTTCCCGGAACCTTCTGGCTGCGAGCCGGCGGCTCGCAAATGATGAGGCGCGATCGCTTGGATATCTTCTGGTCGACTTCGCCCCTTTTGCCCGCGTTCATGCCTCCGGGAGTGAAAAAGGTCGTTACCGTTTACGACCTGGTCTGGCGGCTTTTTCCCCACACCATGTCCCGCCGCGGGCGGCTCTTTTTTCGTCTGTTTTCGGAAAAGGCCGTGCGGGACGCCGATCTGGTAGTTACTATTTCCAGATCCACGGCCGACGATCTGATTGAGCTTCTGGGCATTGCCCCGGGGAAAGTGGCTCTTATCTATCCGGGCATCTCCGATATCTTCGTTCCGCTCGATCGCGCGCGAGCGGCTGAATACATTTCCCAAAAATATGGAATCTCGCCCGATTACATGGCCGCCGTCGGCACGGTCGAGCCTCGCAAAAATCTGACTTTGCTTCCAGAAGTTCTGCGCATTCTCAAGCAGAAAGGACAGCTCAAGTGGCCCTTGGCTATTGCCGGAGCTGCTGGATGGAATAGTTCGAACTTGTTTCGCAGTGTTCGGGCCGCTAGACTGACAGAGAATGAAATTCGGTTCTTGGGTTATATTCTCCGGGAAGACTTACCGTTCTTTTACGCAGGCGCGCAAGCATTCTTGTTTCCTTCGTTATACGAGGGGTTTGGATTCCCTCCGTTGGAAGCCATGGCCTGCGGAACGCCCGTGATCGCGTCCAGCGCCAAGTGTATGCCGGAAGTTTTGGGGGATGCCGCGCTCTTGCAATCGCCGTACGATGCCGAGGGCTTTGCCGCGGCTTTGATTCGCCTTTCTTCCGATGAGGGGTTGCGGAATTCGCTGCGCTCCGCGGGTTTGGAGCAGGCCCGTAGATTCCGTTGGGAGCAGTCAGCCGCGCAGTTACTGGCAAGCTTTGGACGTTTGGCATCATCCGGTCCGGAGCAGGATCGCCCGGAGAACGCGATGCCGCGCATGCCTCAACCGGGCGGCGAAATTCTGTGATGGTAGCTGATCCTAAAAACGAAACATCCATGAAAGCACAGGAATCCCTCGAACTTGGCGAGCTTTTGAATATGGGATTTATCGGCGTGGCTGCGGGTGCCACGGATATGGCTCATATGGACGGTCCGGCGGCTGCTTTTAATTACATTCGCATCGCGGATTTGGTCGAATCGCAATGCCGTTCCGGAGCGGCGGTCGGCCCTTTGCTCGACTGGGGTTGTGGCTATGGCCAGGTTTCCTGGCTTCTTCGCCGGCGCGGCCTACCGGTTGTTTCCTGTGATATCGAAGAGCGCCCCGCTCGAAATGCCATCGACATGCTCAAGGATGTCGAGATCAATTATCTGCGGGATCCCATTCGCTTGCCCTACGAAGCGGAAACGTTCGGCGCCGTGTTGTCGGTTGGTGTTCTGGAGCACGTCGGCGCGGAGAACGTGGATGCTTCGCTGCGGGAAGTCACGCGCGTATTGCGTCCGGGCGGTCTGTTTTTCATTTTTATGCTCCCGAATCGCTTCTCCTGGGCGGAATTCATTGCCGATCTTCGAGGTGTCTCGGTGCACCCAGACAAGTACACGTTCGGGCGAATCGAGCGCATCCTTCGCGAGCATTCGCTCGTAATCGATCGCAAGTGGCGCCGCAACGTTCTGCCGCGCAACCTTACCGGGCTGAGCCATCGCGTCAAGATGGCCTATGGCAAGCATTACCGCGGCATCGAACGCGCCGATACTATCTTTGCCGCGTTTCCACCAACGGGAATTTTCAGCGGTGTGATCGAGGTTATCGCCAAAAAAGTTTGAGCGCATCTGTGCTCGGTTCCAGGCATGTCCCATCAGGAGAGCGGCGTTAAAATCGTGGAAATTGCCATTGACGTCCGTTGGCTCCATTCCGGGGGAATTGGGACCTATGCCTATCAGTTGATCTCTGGTCTGGCGGAGTTCAAGGGCACCATTGCCCTGCGCGGAATCGTCAATCGCCGGAATCTCGATCGCGTCGCTCCCTTCTGTAATCGCGTTGTGCTGGCGGCCTCTTCCATCTACACCTTGCGCGAGCAATTGGAAATCCCCTGGGCCGCCCCGGGGGGCGGACCTTCTCCACGTGCCGCATTACAATGCGCCGCTGCTACGTCGCGGTCCCCTTGTCGTTTCTATTTTGGATTTGATACACATCACCGATCCGGTCTACCGCGGAAGTCTCGCTGCCTGGCTTTATGCCCGTCCGGTGATGAATCTCGCCGCCCGCAGGGCCGATCACATCGTGACCATCTCCGAATTCTCTAAGGCTCAGATCGTCGAACACCTGGGTGTGGACCCCTCGAAAATTACCGCCATCCACTGCGGCGTCACTTCGCAATTTCAGCCCATGGACCGCAGCCAGGCTTTCTCCGCGGTTGCACAGGCTTTTGGCCTTTCCCGCCCCTATGTCCTGTATGTGGGCAACCTGAAGCCCCACAAAAATGTGTCCATTTTGCTCCAGGCTTTCGCGCTCTTGCGCGAACACGGCGATTTTCCTTTCGATCTGGTGATTCTCGGCGACGATGCTCGCTGGGGAAGCTCTCGCCGGGAAGAAGCCACGCGCCTCGGCATCGCCGATAGGACCCACTTCGTCTCGTCTGTCTCGCAAGATTTGCTTCCGAAGGCCTACACCGCCGCGGAATTGTTGGTTTTGCCATCCACAATCGAGGGTTTTGGCTTGCCTGTATTGGAAGCTATGGCCTGCGGCACGCCTGTTGTTTGCTCTCGCGCCGCTTCTCTTCCGGAGGTTGGCGGGGATGCTGCTATCTATTTCGACCCGTCGGACGCTGAGGAGCTGGCGGATGCCATCCAGCAGGTTTTAGAATCCTCCGATTTGCAGCGGGCTCTTCGTATGAAAGGATTGGCGCGTGCGAAGCAGTTTACCTGGCCGGACTCGACCCGAAAGCACGTCGACGTTTACCGTCGTCTGCTCGGCTTGAACTAGCGCCGTTCGGCGAGCGGTTTTCAGCAGGAGGCTGAAGAATTTGCAGGTTTCAGATAAAGAACTCGCTCCAGGCCCTCGCCCGGCTGCGGCGCGGGAAGGTGGCGCTCCTTTGCGTGTGGCCATCGTCCACTACTGGATGCTCGCTTACGCCGGCGCCGAAAGAGAAATCAGCGCTTTCTTTGAGGTTTTTCCCCAGGCTGATCTCTTTGTTCTGATGGCCAAGCCGGAGGTCATGGCGCGCTTCGCGCCGCATCGCATCGTCACTTCCTTTTTGCAGCAGATGCCGGGCAGCCAGCGCTTCCATCGCCATCTTTTGCCGCTCAGCCCGTTCGCTTTGGAACAATTTGATCTCCGCCCGTATGATGTGGTCATCAGCATCGAGTCTGGGCCAGCCAAGGGAGTCATTACCTCTCCGCGTACATGTCACATTAACTATTGCAATTCTCCTATGCGCTATATTTGGGATATGTATCATGAGTATACGGATGGCAAGGAGATGAAAGGCCTGACGCGCGCCGTCTTCCGGGCTGTTTCTCACTATTTGCGTATTTGGGACCTTGCCAGCGCGGCTCGAGTCGATTACTTTATCTCTAATTCAAACTTCATTGCGGGCCGCGTCCGGAAGTTTTATCGGCGGGAATCGGCCGTCATCTATCCGCCTGTTGACGTCCGCGCCGGTTTTCTCGCGGATCGCATCGAAGATTATTATCTTGTGGTGGGCCGTCTGGTCGATTATAAGCGCGTGGATCTGGCCGTTGAGGCCTGTAACCAACTGCGTCGGCCGCTGCACGTGGTAGGAGTGGGCCCACAATCCCAACGTCTGAAAAAGCTCGCCGGCCACAACATTGAATTCCTGGGTGATTTGAGTGAAACAGAGAAGAACGTACAATATGCTCATTGCCGGGCCGTTTTGTTTCCGGCGGAGGAGGACTTCGGCATCGTCCCGGTGGAGGCCCATTCGTTTGGCCGCCCCGTGATCGCCTTCGGCCGCGGTGGCGCTTTGGAAACCGTGCGCGGACCTTTTGCCCGGGAAGGCATCGTCGACAATTCCTGCGATGGCATCTTCTTTGCCGAGCAGAGCGTCGATTCCCTCAAGGACGCCATTCTGACCTTTGAGGCCTCGGAGGGAACTTTCTCTCCTCCGGTTATTGCCCGTAACGCGGCGAGATTCTCTACCGAACGTTTCAAACAGGAAATCGCCGATTTTGTGGCCACCCACGTTGCGGAATTCAACGCCGGCCATCATCAATCGCCGGTTGTGCGTTAGGATTGGTAGAGGAAGATCGCCTCCGCCAGGGTCGCTACGATCTATCGGCGACGGTTCTTATGGAAAGCATAAGAAAAAAGTTGATTTGGCCAGAAGTTGTTGTGTTATTTAGAGATGGGAGCTCTGAGAAAAATGAAAATTTTCGTGGATTCGGCGGACATCCTTCAAATTGAAACATGGTCGGAGCAGGGCATTGTTGACGGAGCGACCACCAATCCCTCCATTATGTTCAAAGATGGCATAACTGACCTCCAGGGGGCTGTTCTGGAGATCAGCAAGCTCCTCGGAGAGCGGCCCTTGAGCGTCGAAGTTACTTCCAACGATCAGCGCATTATGCTCAGCCAGGCTCGCTCGTTCGCCTCGTGGTCCCGCAATATCGTCGTAAAAATCCCGATCATCAACGAGTTCGGGGATTCGTGCCTCGGAGTGATCCATACCCTTACCCAGGAAGGGATTGCCGTCAATGCTACCGCCATCCTATCTTTCAACCAGGCCATTCTCGCCGCGAAGGCAGGAGCCACTTTCGTGAGCATCTTCGCCGGCCGGGTTGCCGATGAGGGTAACGACCCTGGAATTGTGATTCGAAATGTCCGCAACTGGATCGAGGATTGGGGGTTTAAGACAGAGATCATTGTAGGGAGCATTCGGACCCTTATGGATATTCAGAACGCAGCTCTTGCGGGTGCCCATGTCATTACCATTCCGCCGCAATTCCTCCCCAAAATGGTCGATCACAAGTATACTCGTGAAACGGTGCGCCAGTTCATCCAGGACGCTGAACGCGCTGAGGAACAGATGGTTAAGGCTCAAGGAGTTAAAGTCGGTTCGGCCAAAAAGTAATATCTGCAAGCCGACGTTGTTGGGGACCACCGGAAGGCTGAGGGAGCGATGTCGGAGAGAGATGTTGAATTCCTAAGCTTGGCGGCAGGCAGTGTGCCCCTGCATGCGGCCCGGTCTCGGGCGGCATGCTTTCGCTACGTCCCGCGCATTGCATATCTGCTCGGCGATCTGTTCGCTTTGATTGTGGCCCACATCGTTTCCGTGCGTCTGATTCAGTATTACCTGTCCGTTCCGCCGAGCTTCCTCAATCCCAACGAGTACCATCGCTACTACATTCCCTTTTTTGCCGTAACTCTCTATTTTTTTGATGGTTACAAGAGCCCCGAACTCCGCCGGCCTGATCGCGAGCTGGAGCTTGGCTGCAAAGCCGTGTTCGCCTCTTTCGTGGCCCTGATGGTCCTGAATTTTTTGGTGTTCAGAGGGCCGGCTTTTTCCCGCTATTTGATGATCACCTGGTTTGCGCTCTCTTGCGTATTTCTGCTGACCACCCGTTCGATCTTCCGTTTGGTCTATAGCCGCCTCTGGAAAGCCGGTTTGGCCCAGAGAACGGCCGTTTTGATGGGAGCGCCTGCTGGCCTGTCCGGCTTCTTGCTCTCATTGTCGGTCCAGCGCTACAACGGGTATAAGCTCCTGGGTCTGATTCCTGACAGTCAGGATGTATCTGTTCCCCCGAATTTAGCCAAGCTCAATGTGGTGGGAAACTTGGATGACTGGCAGGGAATTGTGGAGCGCCTGCGCCCCGATGTTCTGGTCGTATCCCTGCCCTCTTCGCGCGACGGCGAGGATTTGTTGCATTCCGTGTTGTCCCGCTGCAAAGACCTCGGAATCGATATGGAGCTCTACTCCAGAGTTTTGGCCAGTTCGCAACTCAAGTGCGAACGCGATGAATTTTCCGGATGTCTGCGCTTTAATGTTGGCTCTCAATGGTCCATGTTTGTGCAGCGGGCTTTCAAGACTCTTTTGGATATCGCCTTCGGCATCGTCGGCAGCCTGGTGACCATCCTACTGATTCCCATCATCGGCCTCATCATCAAGCTGCAAGATGGCGGGCCGATTTTTTACCGTAGCGCCTATCTCGGTCAGGATCGCCGTAATTGGCATTACCTGAAATTCCGGACCATGCGCGTTGACGCCGATGAAATCCTGCGGAAGGACTCTGAATTGCGCACGCAATTCTCCGCCTGCCACAAACTGAAAGAGGATCCTCGCATCACTCCTTTTGGTCGCATTCTGCGCAAGCTGAGCCTCGATGAGTTCCCCCAATTTTTCAGCCTGCTGGCGGGTGAGTTGAGCTTCGTCGGTCCGCGCACCATTCGCCAGGAAGAAGCCTACCGCTACGGTTCCATGCTTCCTTCTCTTCTCTCCGTCAAGCCCGGCATGACGGGTTTCTGGCAGGTCATGGGCCGCCAGAACACGACCTACGAAGAGCGCGTTCAGATGGATATGTTTTATGTCGAGCATTGGTCCATCTGGCTTGACCTGCTTCTCGCCGGAAGGACTTTCTGGAAGGTCCTAAAGGCCGAGGGCGCCTACTAAGAAACGGAGAAATGGATCAGAATGAAAATTTTGGTTACGGGTGCCGCCGGCTTTATCGCTTCTCACGTTGCCGATGCTTACGCCGCTCTCGGTCACGAAGTGATCGTTCTCGACGATCTCTCTCGCGGTTCCAAAAATAATGTTCCCGCCAACCGCCGTTTTTACCAGGTCGATATTCAGGACCGGCCGGCCATCGACAAGCTTTTCGCCAAAGAAAAACCCGACATCGTCAATCACCATGCCGCTCAAATGGACGTTCGCCGTGGCGTGCGCGAGCCCATTTTCGACGCTCAAGTCAACATTCTCGGCTCCTTGAATCTCATCGAAGCTTCCGTCGCGAACGGTGTGAAGCGCTTCATCTATGCCGGCACCGCGGGCGCGGGCTACGGCGAACCCAAGGAGATGCCCGTTCCCGAACATTACCCCATCAATCCCATCACTCCTTATGGTGTCAGCAAGCACACCGTCGAGCACTACCTTTTCACTTTTCACGATCTGTACGGCCTCAAATACGTGGCTCTGCGATACGGGAACGTCTACGGTCCGCGCCAGAGTTCTCAGGGAGAGGCCGGCGTCTTCGCCATCTTTTCCGAGCAGATGTTGGCGGGAATCGAGCCGGTGATCTATGGTGACGGAAGCAAAATTCGCGATTACGTCTATGTCTCCGACGTTGCTGCCGCCAACGTGGCGGCTCTTGACCGTGGCACCTGCGAGATTTTTAATATCAGTAGCGGCGTGCCCACCACCGATCTCGATGTTTTCACGGAAGTGCGCAAGAATTTGAACCAGGATCAAATCAACAAGGATCAGATCGGTTGCAAATACGTGCCGAAGCGTCCTGGCGAGATCGATCGCATCTGCCTGGACGTCTCCAAGGCGAAGAACTTGCTTCAATGGCAGGCTCAGGTTAGCCTTCAGGAAGGCGCGCGGCTCACCACTGCGTACTTTCAGCGCGGGGATTCACAGTCGAAGATTTCTGCCGTTCCGGCGAACTCGTAACAGCATTCGGGCTTCGATCCAGCTCTAAAAACGTCATCCTGAGGTTCTATGATCATAACGCGAACACCGTTCCGAGTAACGTTAGGCGGCGGTGGCACGGACCTGCCATCCTTTTATAGCTCATACGGCGGTTTCGTTCTGGCCGTAGCCATCGACAAGTACATGTTTCTGAATGTCAACACGCCCATACTCGACGACAAGATCCGCGTTCGCTACATGAAGTCCGAGCAGGTCGATCACACCGACGAAGTCCAGCACACTCTGGCGCGGGAAGCTCTTCGCTATTTCGGCATCACCAACGGCGTCGAAATCGTATCCATCGCCGATATTCCCGCCGGCACCGGCGTCGGCTCTTCCAGTTCCTATCTGGTGGGCCTGCTCAACGCCATGCATGCGCTCATGCACGATCAGGCCAGTCCTCAAAAGTTGGCCGAAGAAGCCTGCCACATCGAGCTAGACGTGCTCCAGAAGCCGATCGGCAAGCAGGATCAATACATGGCTGCCTTTGGCGGTCTCACGGCCCTCGATATCGATCGCGACGGCAAAGTCAACGTCACTCGCCTGGGTCTCGACGTCGATCTGCTCGAAGCCCTCGAGCACAACATCCTCATGTTTTACACGCACGATATCCGCGACGCTTCCGAAATTCTGCGTCAGCAGGATTCCGCCACCAAGGTGAAGGAGAAGACGGTCGTCAGCAGCCTGCGCGAGATCAAGGATATCGGCATCGAAATTTGCGGCTGCATCTCCCAGGGCAATCTCCGCCGTTTCGGCGAACTTATGGATGTTCACTGGCAGCTCAAGAAGCGCCTCTCACGTGGCATTACCAATCCCCAGATTGACGCCTGGTACGAGCTCGCCAAGAAGAATGGCGCCATCGGCGGAAAAATCTCCGGCGCGGGCGGCGGCGGTTTTCTCATGCTCTACTGCGAAGACAAGAAAGCGCAGCTTCGCGAAGCCATGCGCAGCGCGGGACTCCGTGAGTTGAGCTTCCGTTTCGATTTTGAAGGCAGCAAAGTGGTTTTCGACGTGGTTTCCAGGGACGGCCGCCTGGCTCACATCCAGCGCCAGAATCATCAGGTTTCCGGAATGTCCTTGGTGGCCAAGCTGGCGCGCTAGCGTCGGATGATGCTCTCCATGAAGGCCGTCCTGCTCGACCGGGACGGCGTCATCAACGCTCTCATCTATCATCGCGAAGCGGGCATAGTCGATTCGCCTTTTGTTCCATCGCAATTCAAGCTGCTGCCGCGCGTCCCGGCAGCCATCCGCGTACTCAACCGTCTTGGCCTCAAGGTAGCCATTGTTTCCAATCAGCCCGGCATCGCCAAGGGCCACCTTTCTCCTGCTACGCTCAAGCGTTTTGACGAAACCATGCTCGCGGGCATACGCGCCGGCGGCGGATCAGTTGAGCGGGTGTACTACTGCTTGCATCACCCGCAGGCCAGGCTTCCGCAATATCGCAAGCGTTGCAACTGCCGGAAGCCCAAAATCGGCCTTCTCCAGCAGGCCGCGCGCGACCTTGGTGTCTCGTTGAAAGAATGCTACATGGTCGGCGACGGCATTCCCGACATTCTGGCCGGCCTGCGCGCGGGCTGCCGCACCATTTTTGTCGGCCGCTGGAAGTGCGAGCTTTGCCAGTTCACCGAGTCTCCCGGCGCTCGTCCCGCGCTGGTGGCCAAGGAGCTTTTTGCCGCGAGCCAGCTCATTAAAGCGGAGATCGAAAGTGGCCGGTTTATCGCGCCGGCTCATTCCGTTTGCGCAAAGAACTAGAAAACGATATCTTCCGCACGGAGCATAACGCCACCGCAAGGATCGGCTAAACATCGAATGGAATACATTACTCAGTACATCAACGAAGCCATCGAGATTTTGAAGGCCACCGATCAGCAGTCCATTCACCTCACGTTGTCATTGCTTGTCCGTCTCCGCGAGCAGAAAGGGCGCCTGTTTCTTCTCGGCGTTGGCGGCGGTGCGGGACACGCCTCGCACGCCGTTTGTGATTTTCGCAAGATCGCTCAGATCGAGGCCTACGCCCCCTCTGACAACGTTTCCGAGCTCACCGCTCGCGTCAATGATGATGGTTGGGACACTTGCTATTCCAACTGGCTGCGCGGGAGCCGTTTGTGCTCCAAAGACATGATTTTTGTGTTTTCCGTCGGCGGTGGCGACGCCGAAAAAAACGTCAGCGCCAATCTCGTACACGCCTTGAAATACGCGAAGAGCGTTGGAGCCACCGTCTGCGGCGTGGTTGGGAGGAACGGCGGCTACACCGCCCAAGTGGCCGATGCTTGCATTCTCGTTCCGGTGGTCAACGCCTCCGCGGTAACGGCCCATACCGAGTCTTTCCAGGCCCTTTTTTGGCACCTGCTCGTTTCTCACCCCAGGCTGCGAACCTCTGAAATGAAATGGGAGTCGGTCCAGGCGCAGCCGACTCGGTGAAGTTTTTCTAGGCTCGCTCTCAAGTCCACGCAAACATTGGCTGCTCATTCCGCGCCATAATATGGCCTTGGTGCGCTCTCGTTTCTCCATACATCCGCGGAGGTCTTATGATCGCTAAACGCGCCTGGGCCTTTTTCTTCGTCCTGTCCATGGCGACTACTGCAACCGCTCAGCGCGACAATACCGCCAATCCTCCGCCGCAATCCGCGAGCAGTCTTCTCTACGTCGACAACACGAATCCGGAAGCCTTGTCCGATATCGGCGCGGCACTCAACTCGCTCATCCGGTCTTTGCCCCGCTCGAACGGCTACGTTTACGGGAAAATTGTCATACCCTGCGGGGTTTACACCTTGAAAACCACCGTGGTGTGGTCCAGTCCCGCGTTGTCCATCGAAGGCAGCGGATCGGCCTGCACCATCATCAACTCTTCCTACAATGGCGACGCCTTTCGCATCCGCACCAGTCCTTTCACCGTGCTGCAAGCCGGCAGTCTCACGGGAGTCACCATCAACGGAAACTCCGCCTCTGATTCGGCTGGCATACACATGGGCGACATCATCGGCCTCGAATTGCACGATCTGGTCATTCAGAACTTTTGGGGCGCCGACTCATCCGGCTTGTGGTTCGATAACGTTACCGACTTCACCGAGCGCACGCTGCTTGAAAAAGTACATCTGAACTACAACACGAAAGACTGGCGCTTCACGAATCACAACCCAGCGACGGTCGGATCCAGCTTCGGATACACCAAGGCGCTCGATGTTCGCATGAACATCTCCGGTACAGGTGGTCCACTGAATCCCCCGATCGTACAGACCGGAATCAGCTTTGAGGGGGGAACTCTTTACAACTCGATTCTAAATGTGAATACGAACGCTATCGCTACCGGATCGACCGTCATTAGCATCTCCGGCGCCCAGTCCCCGGGTGGTCCGGGCTCGGTTATTAGCGACACATCCGGCAGTTTCGTGGCTGAAATCACTCCTCCTGATTCCGGTACGTTCGCAAACATCACAAGCGGCACCACGTTCCGCTTTATGGGGGATCTCGTCAGTTACAACTTCACGAACAAGGTCCGTGGCGATTACCAGACTCCGCTCGTCGCTAACGCGGGTGCTACTCCCTTCTATCAGTATTTCGGCGACTCCACCGGCTTCGGCAATTTCTATTTTTATAAATTCGCCAATCCACTCGCGAACCGCACCCTCTCCATCGCCGATCCCGGAGCCGACGACTCCTTCGTCTTCGCTTCCGCCACCCAGACTCTCTCCGGCAAGAGCTTCCTCGGCTCGGTTCCCGCCATCGATAAAGTTCACGGTATCGGCTCGGCTCTTCTCGCCCGCACCAGCGCCTCTGGGGGTTCCCTTGAAGGGCTTGGCTTAAACTTCAATTGGGACGGTTCCGATTACATCCTTAACGGTGATGGTACGGCCAACGGCGGTCAGGCCATGCTCGGGTCCATCGCGAATCCCGGCATTCAGTTCTATGTGATTCCGTCGACCGGCGGTTCGAGGCAGGCTTTGCAGCCCTCCGCGCTTGCAAAATATTCGGTCGGGTCTATTGATGCTCAGGGCAATGCCGTTTTTCCGGGTTCGCTCAGCTCATCTTCGGTTCACACCGCCGGTAACTGCAATTCCAGCGCAAGTCCCGCGCTCTGTGCTTCCGCCTCGGCTGGTCACGTTGTGATTCCGGCAGGCGCCTCTTCGGTCGTCGTTAACACCACCGCCGTTACTTCCGGCAGCGAAATATTGATCACTTTCGATACTTCGCTCGGCTCGGCATTGTCGCTCAGTTGCAATACAAACCCTCAGCAGCCCTACGTGGTTGCCAGAATGCCGGCAGCGAACTTCACCTTCTCTGTGCCGGAGCGGTTCATCGCCAATCCCGGTTGTTTTAGCTACCAGATTGTGAATTGACCGAAATCTACGGTGGATCGAACCGGCCGAGGCTGCGGGGCGTGCCCTGCCTCCTGAATTTGATCGACCCATGCCAATTCGCTTGGAAGAATTTGACTCGCCAGCTTAAACTCTGGGTGTAGCGGCGAGTGTAAGTAGAGATTGACGGGTTGTCCCCTCGACGTGCTTGCGACCGTTGCATCCCACGCGTGGCTGCCTCAATATAGCGGCTTGCTAGCAACGAGCGTGGCGCGGTTTATCGATTTTCAGCGCCGTGATTTTTTGCAAGACTCGTATAGCAAACGCTGGATGGAAGTCGCGAGACCGTTAAATTCAAACTGTTCAGTGGTTCCGAAAAGGAAAACATGCGCGCGTTGATCACAGGCCTTACCGGTCAGGATGGTTCGTACCTGGCCGAGTTCCTCCTTGAAAAGAATTACGAAGTCTACGGTTTGGTGCGGCGCAGCAGTGTCGAGAAGTTTGAACGCATCGAACTTTGCCGTGAGAAAATCGAGCTTGTCGAGGGCGATCTCACCGATCAATCTTCACTCGACCATGTTGTCCAGGCGGTACAGCCGGACGAAATCTACAACCTCGCGGCTCAGAGCTTCGTCCCCGTTTCCTGGAATCAGCCTGTTCTCACGGGCGATGTCACCGGCTTGGGCGTGGTTCGCGTGCTCGAGGCCATCCGCAAGCATCAGCCCAAAGCCAAGTTCCTGCAGGCCTCCAGTTCGGAAATGTTCGGCAAGGTGCTGGAAACTCCCCAGTCCGAAAATACTCGCTTTTATCCGCGCAGCCCCTACGGCGCTGCGAAAGTTTTTGGCCATTACATCACTGTGAACTACCGGGAAAGCCACGACATCTATGCCTGCTCGTCCATCTGCTTCAATCATGAGTCTCCGCGCCGCGGCTCGGAATTCGTCACACGCAAAGTCACTCATCAGGTCGCTCGAATAAAATGCGGCCTCGCCAAGAAACTGCTTATGGGCAACATTGACGCCAAACGCGATTGGGGCTTTGCCGGCGACTACGTCCGCGCCATGTGGCTCATGCTCCAGCAGCCCGCCGCCGAGGACTTCGTCATCGCTACCGGCGAAACGCACAGCGTCCAGGAGCTTTTGGAAGTCGCATTTTCCGCCGCGGGACTGGATTGGCACAAATACGTTGAAATCGATCAGAAGCTCATCCGCCCGGCTGAAGTCGATCTGCTCTGTGGCGATGCTTCGAAGGCCAAACAAAAGCTCGGATGGAAACCTACCGTCGATTTTTATCAGCTTATCGAAATGATGGTCGCTGCCGACCTCAAGGCTCTTGCGGGCTCGGGAACCGCTTTCGTTTCCGCTTAAATACGGCAACCATTGTCGACCAATTCGCCGGTGCAACCGACAGTGAAGCCCGATACGTAAATCGGCTGTATAGCCGATATGCTGATGCCACATAATTTGTCTCCGTGAGTTAGTGACAAATATGCTAATTTCGTGAGTCTGAGGGTGGAGGTTTGTCGCTATGCGTGCGTCAAGAAGCGCCGCCCTGTTTATCGCTCTCATTTTCCCCGGGGTGCTGGGAAGTTCTGCTCTCATAGCTCGAAGTAACCGCGTAACCGGTCAACCGGCCGCAGCGAAACCCAAAACTTTTGAAGGCAGATTTTCAAAAATCTCGTCCGGAACGCTCTCCGGAAGTGCCACTTCCGGGAACGCGGCTCTCCAATCTTCCCCCGCTTTGCTGGCCAGCAAAGTGTTCTTCGAACGCAACGACGGGCAAACCGACCGCCGCGTTCTCTATCTCAGCCACGGCTTGGGCCATACCCTCTACTTCACGCGTACCGGCGTGACTTTCGCGATGGCGAGGCGGCAGGGTGAAGCGAGCGCCGCGGACTATTTTCGAATTGAATTCAGCGGGGCCAACCCGCACTCTCGCGCGGAAGGCGTGGAGGAATTGGCCGGAAAGAGCAACTATTTCGCCGGTCCCGATGCAGCGCAGTGGCACACACAAATTCCGCAATTCGCAAAAGTGCGTTACGCGAATCTCTATCCAGGGATCGACCTGATTTTCTATTCTCGCGAAGGCCATCTGGAGTATGACATCGACGTCGCGCCGGGAGCGGATCTGAGCGCCGTTCGTTTGAAGATTGAAGGATCGGATGCCTCGCTGTCCCGCCAAGGAGATGTGCTGGTAGCCACGAGCGCCAGCGAGCCGATCCAAATGAGAAAGCCCTACGCATATCAGCCGGGGGCCAAGCTACGAACGGTGCGCGCAGCCTACACGCTGAAGGATCGGGAATTGTCATTTGCGGTGCGCGGATATGACCAGCGGCGGCCGTTGGTGATCGATCCGGCGTTGATTTTCTCCACTTTTTTAAGCAGCAATTGCGCGAATTGTGCCGACACCATCGCGGATTTCGCGGTTGACAGCACGGGAATCTATTTGACCGGTTCGACGACCGGCACCGAATTCCCGGTGAATGGCAGCGGCCAAGGTCCGTCAGTGACCGGTGCAGCCTTCGTGCTCAAGCTCGATCCGACCGGATCGCAGATTATTTATGAAACTTTTCTGTCCAACGCCGACGGAACTGCGGTCGCGGTGGATGGTTCGCAATCGGCTTATGTGACGGGAACGGTCATTGAGCCGACACCAGCCGGATCCGCAGCATTCCCGCTGACCGCGGGCGTGTTCAGCAACAGGGTTCCGGCGTCCTCGTTTCTTCACATACCGTTTGCGACCAAACTAAGCGCGGACGGTTCGCAGCTTATTTACTCGACATTGCTTCAGCAACCGACGCCCGATGGATCGGCAGCGGCAAATGCGCAGGTCATCACACCGGGCAGGATTGCGGTCGATAGCCAGGGAGCGCTGTATGTTACCGGCAGCACCGTGCTCGCGATAAATGTGCTGGAAACATCGTCGATGTGGATGCCGCTTCCGGTGACACAGGGAGCGTTTCAGACCACGCCCGGGAAGTCCTTCGTGATGAAACTGACCCCGAATGCGTCGGGGTTCGACTATTCGACGTATATTGACGACGCAGTGGGGTCCAATGTGAGTGGAATTGCCATCGATGGCAACGGCGACGCGTTCCTAACCGGTTCGACCACGGCGGGTTTTCCAACTACCTCGGGGGTCTACCAGCCATCGAGCGGGACGGGATACACGTCCGCGTTTGTGTCGGAATTCAATCCGAGCGGCACCGCTCAGGTGTATTCCACGTTGTTTAGCCCTTCTGGCCCGGTCAATGCGAGTTCAAACGCGATCGCGCTTGACACCCTGGAAGACGCCGTCATCGTCGGCCCTGCCTACATCGCGAAGTTCAACGCAACGGGAACGAGCCTTCTTGACGAAAGAACACTTCCCGGCGGAGCAGAAGGCGATGATGTGGTGGTTGATTCCAGCGGCGACGCCTACGTGGTTGGTTCGACGAGCGTCCCAGCAACATCCACCCTGGTCAATCCGATCCAAAGTTATTTCGGCGCGCCTTCCTTGGGGAATTCAACCATAGCCATGAAGGCGGATACCAATAGCGGCACGGTTCTGTGGTCAACCTTCCTCGGCCAGGAAGGTCAGAATGGTTGTGGCGGATGCCGAATCCAGATCGATTCTCTTGGCGCGGCGTATCTGCTCATAGCCTCTTCAACTTTCCCGGGCACTTCTGGCCAGGTTGGCCTGAGCGCCCCAGGTGTGAGCCGAAGTCTTGGAGCCGATCTTTTGCTCAAAATCGCGCCGAGCCTGGGCGCACCGGTGCCGCTAGCATCGCCACGCGCACTCACCTTTACCGGGCAGGCCTTGGGCACCCCCAGCGCATCAATGGACGTGCAGGTGGGGAATTTCGGGGATGCGCTTATGTCTCCGACGGTATCGATCAGCGGCGATTTTTCCGAGACGGACAACTGCGCGGGCAGCGTGGCTGGCGGACAAAAGTGTGACGTGAATGTGGTGTTCACGCCAACGGCGACGGGCACTCGGAGTGGTTTGCTGACTTTGAGCTTCGGGAACGGCATTGCGCAGCAAACGGTTTCGCTGACGGGCAATGGCACGGGGCCGGCAGTTACGTTGTCGCCGGCATCACTTTCTTTCGGCGTGCAATCGACGGGAACCACCAGCGGCGCGCAGCAAGTGACTGTGACAAACAGCGGCACCGGCACGCTTTCCATTTCGTCGATCCAGACCGCAGCGCCATTCGCGGCCACAAATGCGTGCGGAGCACCGATCACGCCCGGCAACAGTTGCACGATTCAGGTTACGTTCACGCCCACGAGCTCGGGCACGCAAACCGGCACATTGACGATTACAGACAATGCTCCGAGTAGTCCACAAAGCGTGAGCTTGGCGGGAAACCAGCCCGCCAGTTTCTCTTTGTCGTCCACGGGGGGCGCGGGATCGACATCATTAACCGTAGCGCCGGGTCAAAATGCCACTTACGGCTTGAGCGTCGCTGGAAGCAACGGATTCAGCGGCACGGTAAGTTTCGCCTGCAGCGGCGCACCTACAAACGCAACATGTTCGGTTTCACCTAATCCGGCGACCATCAGCGGAGCATCCGCGGTGGGAGTTACGGTAACGGTGGCTACGCAAGCCGCGAGCGCAACTGGACCCACGGGAAGCTTCCGGCGAAACGTTCCTTGGACGACGGGAATCATGGGAATCGCCGCTTTTACAGCGGTGATTTTGGGATTCCTCAGCTTTGGCTTTGCAACACGACGGCGGCAATCGTGGAGCTTCCCCGCATGGATCGGGATGGCCGTGCTGCTGGCGTGTGCGGGATGCGGTGGAGGGAACTCGTCCAGTTCGAACTCGTCCGGATCAGCCTCGTCAGGATCGGGCTCTACAACGGGAAATTCGGCAACGCCGGCGGGACAATATACTCTGACTGTTACCGCGATGGGCGGCTCCGTGACGCAAAGCATGAACCTGAGCCTTACCGTCAATTAAAGACTGCTGGCGGCCCAGGACCTGAACTCGCAGCGGAGGTTTCCGGGTGAGGGACTGACGCGCTAGTGATGGACCATAAAGGCGAGTGAGCCGCCCGGTACTCGCCATACTTCGTGGCCCCGAGAGCGAAACTCGTTGAGCCATTGCGTGACGCCGTTTACTCCGCAGCGGCCGCATTTCCATCAATCTGAAGCCTCTTTCGCAGCGCAACATCAACGCTTCCGATGTGATTCGCCGCCTGGAAACGAATCTGGCGAAAGTGCAGGGCATCACCCTGTACATGCAGCCGGTGCAAAACATCACCGTGGATGATCGCGTCACGCGAACGCAATATCAGTACACGCTGGAAGATCCGGACATCACGGAACTGAACCTGTGGACCAATCGCTTTGTCCAAAAGCTGCAGCAACTGCCGGAATTGGAGGACGTTGCTACCGACCAGCAAACCGGCGGCCTGGCTGTTTCGCTGGCCATCGATCGCGTCACAGCGTCGCGCCTGGGAATCGCTCCGGCGACCATCGACAACGCTCTTTATGACAATTTTGGCCAGCGCCAGATCAACACCATGTATACCCAGACCAATCAATATCACGTGATTCTGGAAGCCGAGCCGCAATTTGCCAGCGATCCCGATAAATTGCAAAAGATGTATATACAGGCCAACGCTTCGTCCAGTACCTCGGGTGCCAGTGCTGCGGGCTCGTTTTCTTCGTCCGCTTCGGCAGCCGCTGGTTCCAACGCGATCACCACGGGAGTGCTTTACACTCCCTCCTCCAACATCCTGAGTCCACCCACGAACGTGCTGAATGCCCCGCCTGCCACATCGAATACTTCCACGAATTCCAGTTCACCCAACACCTCGACCGTTACCGCGCTTAGTAACTCTGTGCCCTTGAGCGCTTTTGCGCACCTCACCAGCACGCAGGAAGCGCTGTCGATCAATCATCAGGGGCAGTTTCCTGCGGTCACAGTTTCGTTCAACCTGGCGCCAAAAGCGGCCTTGGGGAATGCGATCACAGCTATTGATAAAGCCCAAAGCGGTTTGAAAATGCCGCCGAGCGTCCAAGGCGGATTTCAGGGCACCGCCGCCGCATTCCAAAGCTCCCTTTCGAACGAAGCGCTTCTGATTCTAGGAGCGCGTCCGAGATTTGGCATTTGAAGGCCTCTCTCCCGGCTCATTCTTGATCAAGGTGGCAAAAGGAGGAACTGATTCTGATCTGCAGCTACTTCCGTGGACTGCTGAGTGCTTCCATCGCTTCTTTGGGCCGCTCCAGTGACCGATTGCACCGGAAACTGCCGTTCTATCCAGAACAGATCTTGTGAAACTTCAGAATATTGTGGGTCATGCAGATCAGGGCCCACTCGCCTCGTACTTTTTCGATCCCACGTAAGAGAAACTGACGGAACCCGCGTGCCTGTTTGATCTGCCCGAAGACGGGCTCCACGATGAATTTCCGTGTCGCATACACCGCCGCCCCAACCTTGGTTTCCAGCTTTCGTTCCATGCGCTCGATCCGGCTGGCTTCTCTCGGTAAAGGCCCTCGCTGGCAGCTCTTTCTCCGCTCGCCGTGCTTCTGCTTTCCCGTCGCTACGAATCCTTCCATCCTTTTCCTGGCCAGGTACTTCAGATTTTCATCCGAACAATACCCGTTGTCGGCCAGAACTCCTTCCGGTTTCTGTCCGGACTGTTCTTCGATCGCTTCGACCAACGGCACCATCTGTTGTTTGTCGTTGGCCGCTTGCGTCACCCTCTGCCCGACGATCAGCTGAAATACAGGCTCGACCGCGATCTGCGTGTTGTAGCCTTGTAGGAATCCATCCGACCCCTTCAGCATCCGCGACTCGGGATCGGTAAAGTTGTATTGCGCCTTCTTTGTCGGCTGGGCTTCCTCCGGATCCTTCCCCTTGCTCTTGGCTTGCTCCCGTGCTCGCTCTTCCAGCGCTTGCTTGGCTTCCCGTATCCGGCGATCCGCGTTTCCCGCCGCTGCAACTCTTCGGGTAGTTCGTCGCCCCGCCGATCCCGCCCGTAGCGGCTATCCTCTTCTTCGTCCGCCGCCTCGGCTTCGTTCACAACTGCCGAACTTCCTCCCGCAATCGCTTCTCGGTTTCCTTCATCCGCCCGTAACTCATGGCTTTGTGCTTGCTCGCGTTGCCCTTCACCTTGCTCCCGTCCAGTGCCACCCGCCCCCCGCGCTGGTAACGGTCTATATCGTTTTGGGCGTTCTCTATGAAAGTTTCATTCATCCCATCACGATTCTCTCCACTCTCCCCTCCGCGGGAGTTGGCGCGCTTCTCGCGCTAATGATCTTCGGACAATCGTTGAGCGTTGTGGCCATTATCGGAATTGTTTTGCTCATAGGTATCGTGAAGAAAAACGGCATCATGATGGTGGACTTCGCACTGGAAGGAGAGCGCGAGCACGGGAAAAGTTCGACGGAAGCGATCTACGACGCGTGCCTTCTGCGTTTTCGTCCCATCATGATGACCACTATGGCCGCGCTCCTGGGCGGTCTCCCGCTCGCCTTCGGAACGGGCATCGGATCGGAAATTCGCAGGCCGCTGGGCATCGCGATGGTTGGAGGCTTGCTGCTGAGCCAGGCTTTAACGCTTTATACCACTCCGGTTATCTACATCTTTTTTGACGGTCTCGCTCAGCGATTCGCTCACCGGCATCCTGGCCCCGGCGCCGCGGCCGAACCGGAGCAAACGTGAATATTTCTGCTCCCTTCATACGTCGCCCTGTCGCTACCACGCTGCTGACCGTCGCCATCGCACTCGTCGGCGCTTTCGCTTATACCGTGTTACCAGTGGCTCCGCTTCCGCAAGTCGACTTTCCAACCATCGCTGTGGCAGCGTCACTGCCTGGCGGAAGCGCTCAAATCATGGCTTCTTCAGTGGCAACTCCTCTGGAGCGGCAGTTCGCCCACATTGGAGGCATCACCGAAATGACTTCCACGAGTTCGCTCGGTACCACCGCGATTACGTTGCAGTTCGATCTCAGCCGCGATATCGACGGAGCCGCGCGCGACGTGGAAGCGGCAATCAACGCCGCGCGAACCTATTTGCCTGCAAACCTCCCCGCGAATCCAAGCTACCGGAAGACCAACCCCGCCGACGCCCCCATCATTATTCTCAGCCTGACGTCCGACAAGTATTCGCAGGGTAAGCTCTATGACGAAGCTTCAACGGTCATGTCGCAGAAGCTTTCGCAGATACAAGGCGTCGGCGAGGTGGTCGTAGGCGGGGCATCGCTTCCCTCGGTGCGTGTGGACGTGAATCCCACGCAGCTCAACAGCTACGGCCTCACCATGTCGAGCGTTCAGTCGCTTTTGAGCCGGCAGAATTCCGACATGGCGCGGGGGAGGCTTTCGAACAATTTTGTCAGAGCCGACATTCTCGATAACGGCCAGCTCACGCAGGCGGACCAGTACAAGCCGCTCGTGGTTGGCTACCAGAACGGCCAAGCCATTCGCCTTTCCGATGTGGCTGAAGTCACCGACTCGGTCCAGAACATTCGTTCGGCGGGATATCTGGACGGGGTGCCCTCGGTAACCGTGATTATTTTTCGCCAGCCAGGCGCGAATATCATTCAGACAAACAACGCCATTCGCAGCCAACTGCCGTTTCTGCAAGCAATCATGCCGCAGGGAATTCAGAGCACGATCGTTCTCGATCGCACGATTACCATCAACGCTTCGATTGCGAACGTCGAAGAGACGCTGGCTATCGCCATATTTCTGGTTGTTCTGGTGGTTTTCGTTTTTCTGCGAAACGCGCGTGCGACTCTGATTCCCAGCGTGGCCGTTCCCGTTTCGCTCATCGGCACTCTCGCAGTGATGTACCTGTTCGGCTATAGCATCGACAACCTTTCGCTCATGGCCCTGACGATCGCCACCGGCTTCGTGGTCGACGACGCCATCGTGGTGATGGAAAACATCTCCCGTTACCTGGAACAGGGAATGGCGCCTATGGCCGCGGCGTTAAAAGGCGCGGGAGAAATTGGCTCGACGGTGTTCACCATAAGCATCTCGCTGGTGGCGGTTTTCATTCCGCTGCTTTTTATGGGAGGAATTGTCGGCCGGCTCTTTCGTGAATTCGCGGTCACACTTTCGACCACCATCATTGTGTCTATGATCATTTCACTCACGACCACCCCGACGATGTGCGCGCACCTGCTGAAGCGGGAAAGAACGGATAATCACGGCCGTATCTACCAGCTGAGCGAAAAATTCTTTGCCGGCATGCTGGAGTTATACCGCCATTCGCTGCTCTGGGTTCTGGATAATCCCGTACTCATGCTCATCGCTCTGCTGCTTACGATCGCTCTTAATTTCGCCATTATCGTAAAAATTCCTAAGGGTTTCTTTCCGCAGCAGGACACCGGCGCTCTTATCGGCGGGGTGCAGGGCCCGCAGGATGCCTCCTTCCCAGTGATGAACAGCTCCGTGAAAGCGCTGGTAAATGTGATCAAGGAAGATCCGGCTGTCGAGCATGCGAATGCCTACACAGGCGGTAACGGAGCGACGAATGGTGGATTCATTTACATCACGTTGAAACCCCTTAACGTTCGCAAAATAGGAGCCGCAGCCGTGATCAACCGCCTGAGGCCGAAACTCAACCGGCTTCCCGTTGCCTCGGCCTTTCTCCAGGCCGTGCAGGACATTCGCGTTGGCGGCCGCGCCAGTAACGCGCTTTACCAATACACGATCCAGTCCGATAACGTGCAGGACCTCTCGCACTGGGGGCCCATTCTGCTGGCCCAAATGAAGAAGTTGCCGGGATTCCAGGATGTGAATTCCGATCAGCAGAATGGCGGCCTGCAGGAATACCTGAACTATGATCGAATCACCGCCGCCCGGCTCGGCCTTACCGCCCAGTCGATTGATTCCGCCCTTTATTCCTCATTTGGCCAGTCGGAAGTCTCAATCATCTACACGGAATTGAACCAGTATTACGTTGTTCTGGAGGTCGCGCCGCAGTTCTGGCAATCGCCCGAAGGGCTGAATTTCACCTATCCTGCCGCAACCACGCACGGGCCAACGCCGCTGTCAGCCATTGCCACCGTTCAAGCGGGCACCACACCGTTGCAGGTCAATCACACGGGACTGTTCCCGTCGGTAACAGTCTCATTCAACCTCGGCCCCAACTTTTCGTTGAGCGATGCCACGCGCGAGATCAACCAGATGCAAGCGCGCCTCGGCACTCCCTCCACCATCCATGGTCTCTTTGCCGGCACGCTGCAAGCGTACGAGGATTCTTTGAGCAGCGAGCCGTATCTAGTCACGGCCGCTTTGCTTGCCGTCTACCTCGTTCTCGGCGTTTTGTATGAAAGTCTGGTCCATCCGATCACCATTATTTCCACGCTGCCTTCGGCCAGCGTGGGCGCGATGCTGGCGCTGATGATTTTCGGCATCGACCTCAACGTTATCTCCATCATTGGCATCGTGCTGCTTATTGGGATCGTGAAGAAAAACGCCATCATGATGATCGACTTCGCGCTGGTGGCCGAGCGCGAGCAGGGCATGAGTACGCGGGACGCCATCTTCTCAGCCTGCATGCTGCGCTTCCGTCCGATTCTTATGACCACCATGGCCGCGCTGTTCGGCGCGCTCCCCCTGGCATTCGGCACCGGTATGGGCTCGGAACTTCGGCGTCCGCTGGGGATTACCATTGTGGGCGGCCTGATCGTCAGCCAGATGCTCACGTTATTTACAACACCAGTGATCTACCTGTTTCTGGATCGTCTGCGCATCAGATTAACTGGCAGCGAGCGCAACACATATCGCCCGAATTATGGGGAGACAGCTTGAATCGGGGACCTTCGCCGTTTGGCAATGGGGAACGGCTATGACGAAACCGCATCTCGCGCGTGGCAATTCGGGCGCCGCACAGAAATCATTTGTGCCGTCGCTACTGCTGTTTGCGTTCCTATCACTCGCTGGCTGCACCGTTGGCCCCAAATATCAACGTCCGAACACGCAGGCTCCGGCAGCCTACAAGGAATCTCCGGCTCAATTCCGGAATGGCGCCCCGTGGCAGGTGGCTCAACCACAGGACGCCACTCTTCGCGGCAATTGGTGGGAAATCTTCAATGACTCAGAACTGAATGGCCTGGAACAGCAGCTCAATGTCGACAATCAGAATATCAAACAGTATTTCGAGAACTTCATGGAAGCCCGCACACTGATTCGTGAAGCCCGCGCACAATACTTTCCGACGCTCGGCGTTTCGCCGTCGTACTCGCGTCAGCGCGCGTCCACGAACCTGCTAAACTCTGCGAATTCCACTGGGAGCGGTGTCGTCGCGAACGTCGGCGAGCAATCGACGCTTTACAGCCTGCCATTCGACATTTCCTGGGAACCGGACCTGTGGGGGAAAATCCGCAACCAGGTCCGCGAGGCGCAATATGCGGCGCAGGTGAGTGCGGCGGACCTCGAGAACGAGCGGCTCACCGAACAAGCCGACCTGGCCGAATATTTTTTCGAGATTCACGGGCAGGACGCACTCGAAAAACTCTATGCCGAGACCGTTGAAGCGGACAAGAAAACTCTGGCTCTTACCCAATTGCTCTACGACACCGGAATCGACGACAAAATCTCCGTGGTCGAGGCGCAAAACACTCTGCAGACCGCCGAATCGGCGGCCACCAACCTCGGAATCCTGCGCGCGCAATACGAACACGCCATTGCTGTTCTGACCGGCAAAGCAGCCTCCGATTTCAGCATCCCGCAGCGGCCGCTGCTCACTGCAGCGCCGCCCATTCCCATTGGAGTGCCTTCGCAGTTGCTCGAGCGGCGGCCAGACGTCGCCGCTGCGGAGCGAACCATGGCCCAGGCCAATGCTGCCATCGGCGTCGCGTATGCCGCCTATTATCCGGCGCTAACGCTTTCCGCGTCCGGCGGCACAGAAAGCTCCGCCATCAAGCAATTGGCGGATTGGGCCAGCCGATTCTGGTCTGTTGGCGGGTCGGTTTCCGGAACCATCTACGATGGCGGGTTGCGCCGCGCAACGGTTCATCAATACATCGCTACCTACAATGCGGACCTTGCTGCTTATCGCCAGACGGTTCTCACTGCATTTCAACAAGTGGAGGATTATCTCGCCCAGGTGCGTATCCTTTCGCAGCAGATCGAGCAGCAAAAAGACGTGGTCGCTTCTGCGCAAACGGCTCTCAACCTTGAATTGAATCGATATCGCACCGGCATCGACCCGTACATTGACGTGGTTACCTTGCAGACCACTCTTCTAGCAGACCAGCAGACCCTTGCCAATTTGCAGATCGAGCAGATGACTGGCGCGGTCGAACTAGTGCAGGCCCTCGGCGGCGGCTGGAATAGTTCGCAGTTGCCCTCACCCTCGCAGGTGACGCAGCCGCCGTCGGCAGCGGACACGAAAATCCAGCACTAGTGGGGCTTAGTGAACTAACCCTTACAGCCTCCAGTCGCGAGCTGCTTTCTGAAGCAGGCCAATACGCACCAGTTTGGTTGGCGCACCCGGCGACTGCGTGCCCTTCACGGCGCCGACGGGAACAAGCACGGAGTACGACGAAGGCATCGACTACAACATCGCATTGCTAAATGGCGGTGCATCGTACACGCCGCTCTGTGCCCGCACGGACTGCGCCAAGAGGCGAACGTCTTTGGCTATGCTTCGAGAATTAGGGATGTGAATTTTCGAGCCGATGCAGAACGGGTTCAACTCGACTGGAAATTCCAGGTTTTCGTAAATCCTAAATGGGTGATTGCCGACCGCGCGCCCGGTGAGCCCAAGCTTTTGTAATGCTTCGCGGTTGCTTAGGCCTTGCACCGCATGCTTGGCGACGTCATTTTAGCGTTTGGGGAGTGGCTCGTGGCGTCTCTTCCAGAAGCCGCGATTGGCGCGCGCTACGGTTTCTATGACTTAGTTCTCGTGGGAGGGCTGACAGCGGGTCGCGGCATGGATCGCCAAAAAATGAGCGAGGTGTTATCAATGTCCAGGAATGCGTTGTGTAATTTAAACGGGTCGAAAACCTACTTTCCGTCTGCCTCTAATGATCAGCACGGCCCCAAAAATCAGAGTGAACGCAGACAAGCCTGTGCTTGGATCGATTTCCGGAGCGCCAGTAGCGGGAGAAGGGTCCGCAACCGGCTGAGTGGCAAGCTCAAGGGAAGACGATGACAGCGTGACGACACCGTTCGCAGCAACGTCGATGGTAACGCCATCGATCGGATCGGACCCCGTGTTCGTATATCCGTTTATGGTGAAAGTGTCCTGGGTGGAATTAAAAGTGTAGGTTCCGGCGACCAACTGCCCGCCGCTGATCATACCGCTGGTATTGCCGAAGAGCTGTACGTTGAACAGACCTGGCGTGTTCGATACCAATGAGACTCCGGGGTTACCGGAGGTATTGAATATCAAGGTCCCTGCGGCACCCGCGGATGTCATATTCAAAATCGAAATGGAATTACCGATAGAATTCGTAAGGCCAAAAGGATTGTACGTGCTATCCGTCCCCACATAATAGACCTGCGTGTCCGTATACGTGAGCGCATCGGCCTTGACCGAGAAGGCTGTTCCAAGAACCATCAAAGCGGCCAGTGTGAGTAGTCGTTTAACATTCATATGGGCCCTCGTCATGAATAAAGTTCGCAAACCACCGCGATTGGATGCCGGGAAGTCTACGTACGATATACGTAATAGTCAATAACTAAATTGCGTACCGTGAGTACTGGGCGCTATAGGCAAGACGTTCCATGTTCGGCCGGCCCGGAGCTTGCAGATAACAGGCAAACTTGTACAACGCAGCCGGTTTGCAGTGCCGCGATGTGCTTTGTATTCAAATGTTGGAGCTTGGCAGCTTTATTGCGAAGTGCAGCGCGACCGGTGCGGCAAGGACCTACGAGTGTGCACTGGTCCCGACCGGTCATAGAATGTCAATGTCACGACAGGTTCTATCCCCACCTCGCGCGGATTCCGATTCGTCTGACCGGGCCACACATTGCGATCCAGTTGTTCGGCTGAATTCGTTCCCATCCTCGTCTTATTTCATCCGACGAATCCTGCTTCTTACGGCTCTTCTAACTTCTGAACTAACCATTGTGTCAATCATACTTGCCCAGCATTCGTACTTGGTTAGCACCACGCACGATTGGCTGATCTTCATTTTGCGCTACTCTGTGGCTTTTATCGGCTGCGGATCGATCGTTGTAACGTGGAACTTTCTGAAAAACAAAACTCCCGTCGCAGGGATTGACTATCGAACTGAAACGGATCCCATCCGCTGGGGTCTCTTTGCCCTTCATTTCCTGGCGGCAATCGTTTTCGCTAAATTATGCGTCCTTTTGTACTACCAGGGTGGATTGAGACGGCTAGACATAGTCGCTGCAGGATGGGTTATCGCCGGGATTGGAGCGATCGCGTTTGGCGCACTCACATTTCTATCCTGGCCCGTTTGGAGGGATTTGCTTCGTGAAACGGGCCGCCTGTGGGCCTATGGATCGATAGCAATCGTCTCGGCCATGGCTACCGGGCCTTACTTCCGATGGCTGTGGGACCAGGGCCCAGCCACTGACCTGACGTTCCGCTTGACGAAACTTTTCCTGAGCCCATTTGTTTTCAGGGTAGTTTCGGACCCTTTGACGAAGACAATTGGCACACCTCTTTTTCGAGTGCAGATTCTTTCGGCGTGCTCCGGTATAGAGGGCGTGGGATTAATCATCGCATTTGCGACACTGTGGCTAGTGGTATTCAGGCGAGAGTGCCGCTTTCCACGATCCCTCATCCTGATTCCCACAGCCGCTGCTCTGATATTTGTGCTCAATTCCCTGCGCATCACGATATTAATCCTGATCGGAGACGCTGGGTCCCCGCAGATCGCACTACACGAGTTCCATTCGGAAGCTGGGTGGTTCGCCGTTAGCGCTGTGTGTGTGGGTTTCTGCTTCATGATCAGCCGTGTATCGTGGTTTACGACGAGAGAACGAGGATTCCCGTCAACCTCTATAGCAACGTCCAATCCCACACTTGTTTTCTTGTTACCCTTTCTGATGATAACCGCTGCCGGAATGGTTTCTGGTGGTGGCAAGGCCGGCTTCGAATGGCTGTACCCATTGCGATTCTTCGCCGCCGCAGGGGCACTCTGGATCTTCCGTCGCGGTTATGGCGCCCTAGGCTGGGGGTTTGATTGGGTGGGGCCAGCGATTGGCGCGGTTGTCTTCTTGATTTGGATTGTCGTCGACGGGGCCTCGCATACATCGGAGAATCGTGATCTTTTCGCGGCGTTGATGGTTTCTCCGGCGGCCGCCAGAAATACCTGGATTATTTTTCGTGTGCTGGGCGCAGTGATCACCGTCCCGTTAGCGGAAGAACTCGCATTCAGGGGATTTCTCATGCGCCGTCTTATCTCAGCGGATTTCGAGTCCGTTTCTTTGCGGCAACTTAGTTGGTTTGCGCTCTTGTTTTCCTCGGTTGCGTTCGGTCTCTTGCACGGTAATTTTTGGATTGCCGGCACTCTTGGAGGCGTTCTGTTCGGCCTGGCGATGATTCGACGTGGTCGCATTGGTGATGCTGTGATTGCGCATGCTACAACCAATGCTCTTTTGGCGGCATACGTTCTGATTTTTCACGACTGGCACCTTTGGTACTGAGATCAACAGCGATGAATACGGGTAAGGGTCGTTGGCCCCACTGCCCAGAGTTTTAACCCACGCAGATTTTGCCGGACTTCTACGGTTGGCGTTTTCATAGCTCCCCCCGAATCATGTTGTTCCAGAGAATAGAGAACCAACTTAACGCGGCTTGAAATCCCAAGTTTTTCATAGATTCGAGAAAGTTGACTGCTGACACTGTGTACGACGACACGTCGGACTCGATCCGATTTCTTAGCGTCAGCCGTTCTGTTTCCGAGATCATGTCGAAGATCTCAGTGTGGAGGATATTAGCTGGTCTCGAAAGATGCTTGTAGTAGAAAATTTACGCAGCCAGGCCCAAGTTTCCGAGTGCCGCGCTACTCGGGGTTCGAGCACGGCCCGCGGTCGTGATATCAACGTGGAGAGTGCGCGGCTTCTGCTATTTCTTGGAGATGACGAGCGAAGGCACGACGGCCATGGTCTCGCAGTCACCTCCGCACGAGCCTTCCCGGCTCCGAATTCTGCCAACACATCAGAATCGAAGGCGAACAATTGCTAGACGCCCACTTTTCCATACGCTGGAATGGTTGCCAATTTTGAAAGCTCCGGCGTAACATTTACCCGAGGAAAGCTGCTTATTTTCATTGCAGGCAGATAAGGAGAAATCCGATGGGCGCGCTCACAAAAAAGGCCGGTTGGCTGTTTGTCCTGTTTTTCATAGCGTTATCGTTCGCGAAGGGGGCCACCGTATCCGGCACGGTAAAAGGTCCGAATGGCATGCCGTTTCAGGGCGCATTCGTCGAGGCTCGCAACACCAGCACAAAGATCATTACGGCGGTCCTGTCGCACGAAGATGGCAGCTACGAAGTTCCCGATCTTCCGCCCGGCGAATATCAACTCTCCATCCGCGCTGTCGGATACAAAGCCACGCCCCAAACCGGCATCACGTTGACCTCCAATCAACAAGCTGAAAAAGACTTTGCCCTGGAAAAGGGCACAGTGAGCTGGAGCGATCTTTCCGTGTGGCAAGGAAAAGAATTGCTGCCCAATGGTCCCGGAAAGGAATTGATTTTTGGCAAGCAGGAACAGTCTGGCGGGCCGTGCTTTGCCTGCCACGATTTTCAAAGCCGCATGGCGCCGCGCCGCTTGGACAAAACGGGCTGGTTGGACCTGGTTAACTTTATGCGGCATGATGCCGTGCCTTATTTTATTGGTCCTAACGGGGCGTTCCCCTTCACGGACCAGATGGCCGACCAGGCTGCCACCTATCTCACCCAGGTTTTCGGTCAGGATTCAACGCTTCCGAAATCTCCCGCTGACTTTCCTGCTTACCAAGACACGCTTCGTTCCTACAGCAACGACGCGATGAACATCGTCTACGTCGTCTATCCAATGCCAAATAAATACTGGCTGCCCTTTCAAGTGTATCCCCCAACAGACGGCAGCATTTGGGTCGCCGATTACGGAAATGCCAATCAATTGCAGCGCGTGAATCCCGAGACCGGCAAGGCCAAGACGTATGCGGTGCCGTGCACGCATGCCTCCGGAACGCACGCGGTGGAAGTCGGTCCTGACGGTTTTGCCTGGTTTGCGGAGCAGGGTTGCAACAGGGTAGGGAAGATCGATCCGCACACCGGAAAAGTGACGGAGTACGATGCGGGTTACCCTGCTGGCAAAGAATGGGGACTGCAGGGAGGCAGCAAACACGACTCGCATCCCATGCTTGTCGATGGGAAGCTATACGTGTTCTCGAGTGGAGGTCCGGCCACGCGACTGGATCCTGCCACCGGCAAATTCACGCCGATTCAGGGAATCAAGGAATCTTACGATGTGATTGAAGATAAAGTGAGCGGCAATCTCTGGTTTACCGACATCAGCACCAATGGCACGCTTCGCGAAGTCGATCCCAGAACGCTGAAGGTGATTTTGAACTTCGCTCCCCCGAATGATCCCGCGAATTTCCGCTCGCACCGCATCACAATCGATTCAAAGGGCGTCGTGTGGCTGACCTGCCGGGGGAACACCGTCTGTCGTCTGGATCCTAAGACCAAAGACTACAAAGAATTCACGCCAGTAGGCCCGAACAAGGCCGACTATGCCATCGCCGTCGATGATGACGGAAAAATCTGGTATTCCATGTCGGATCTGGATGAGCTACAGCGCCTCGATCCAGAAACCGGAAAGATCGTGGAGTATCCATTTCCTTATCAGGAGATCACCATGCGGAGATTCTGGCTCTACCAAGGTCACATGTGGTGGGCATCACCCGCGAATGGCGTCGTGGGATATTTTTACCTCGCGCAGAACTCTCATGCGGCAACTAGTGTGCATCGTTAAACTGAGAATTAGAGCCGACTGCACTCGCTAATGTCCGCTTGCGCATGGCTCTAGGAAGATTCCTCAAGCGAGAACGCTTGAGGCTTCTTGCATGCGACGAGGAACGTTGAAGGTCCGAGCTTGCTTAGCAAGGAAACTTCGAAGAACCTTCGCCGGAAGAAGCGTAAATACTGCATTCGATCCGGTCAGCCGTTGGAGATACGCACGATGGCCAACCAAGAATCGGCGCAGGACGCCGCGCATGATGCGGTCGCTTGGGGACGAGTGATCCCGGCGCGGCCGCTTCTCAAAAATGCGCTTCGTCGGTTCTCGTGAAACTAAGTAGCGGCTTATCGGAAATGTGGAGTGCCGGAACGGCATCTGTCGAATTTCCATTACGGGTTCGTCGGGATCTCCCGATCACCCAGACGTTGAAATCGGCCCCATGATGCTAAGGTTTATTGTTCCAGGGATGGAGCGCCAGCTTTCCACGCGGATGGGAAGGACCTGCCCGTATCCACGGCACCTAAAAGTGCGCCACGCATAGGGCAGCCGGCGCTCGCCGCAGCACGCAATTTATTGTTTCGCGTGACGTCTCCGGATCAAGCGCCGCGAAGGTCTCATCGAGAATCACCATATCTGCGCGTTGCAGTGGCGTCCGCGCCAAAAACACCCGGCTCTTCTCGCTATTCGAAAGCTGCCATCCTGTTTCGCCGACCATCTGCATCAGGGCCGCCATGCATCGCGTCGAGCAAATTTCCCAATCCCAGTTCGCGGCAAATATTTTCCGTCTCCACCAGGGTTTTAGGCTCTGGCGTCCAACGCCTGAGTAACGCCGAAATCGAAAAGTTGGGCTCTAGTGCTCCGTACTTTCGATTTGCTACCCACCTTGGCTCCCCGCAACTACCGTTGGGCACAATCATCGCCGACGCTAGCGCATCTCTACAAGTACAAGCGTTTCATGAAGCGAACTTTGCCGCCAAAGTTCCTTGTCGGTTGCTTGGCATATTGGATCTCCAGTTGGCACACGAGCCACTAACTTTTGGACGGAACTAGACTCACGGAGAATTTGCAACCACCACTGCGGCGTCGAAGTTTGTTCGTACCTTTTCAAAAACTTTTCACAACGATTTAACTGGAAATCAACATTTGTGATTCGGCCCATCGAAAACTTGCGTTTTACTTTCGCCGCCGATGTGACGATACTCTACACTTCAAATATGCCAGAGCGAATGTTCGAGAGGATATTCGCACGACTCGTGAAGCACTTCAGACCTGTAGTGATCGCATTTATGGGTGAATGCGATGGGCCAACTCACTAGGTCCCGGGTAAATTTGTCTGACGTGATTCCACTTCCTTCTGCTCCGGCTTGGGGTTAATTCGACGACTCGCTCACGTTCAGATCGGGCTACTCCACAACTTCACTTTTAGCGACTAGCGACAGAAATGACAAACTCAAATCGAAATGAGGACCACTATGTCCGTTTTGGCTACACGAGGAGTGTTGGTAGGAATCCGGACTCGCGGCGTTCGAGTTCGGCAGATGCTTCATCTCGCATTGCCTTCTCTTCCCGGGCTAATTGCGTTGTTGATGTTGGCTGCACTGCCGCTACGCGCGCAGACCGATACGACGTTTGATCCAAGTTTTTCCGTCGGAGGCGGAATCCAGACCAGCTACCAGAACACCAACCCCACTGGCAGCCCCGATGTCAATAGTTTCTCGCTCGACCATGCGCGTCTTTATTTCAATGGCGACGTCACGAAATATATCAGCGTGATGTTTGACACCGACTACACCAGCGGCAACGACAATATGAATATTCTCGATGCGGTTGGGCAATTCCACATATCGCCAAAAGTCAACATCTGGTTCGGCCGCTTCCTTCCGCCGAGCGATCGCGACAACCTCACCGGCCCCTTCTACGCGAACGAGTGGGCGGTATACAACGATGGCATTCAGGACGGCTATCCGTTTGTCTACCAGGGCCGCGACAACGGCGCCATGTATTGGGGCGATTTCAAGGCGGGGATCGCCAAGATAAAATTCGCCGCAGGTGCGTTCGACGGCAACTCTGCCGACGGAAACACGAGCCTCATCTGGGGCACTCGCATGCAGATCGATTTCTGGGATGCGGAGGACGGTTATTACCAGAACAGCACCTATTACGGTGACAAAAATCTCCTCGCCATTGCCGGAGCAAATGAGGTGCAGGACGGCAAGACCGCCACGACTGTCGATTTCCTGATGGAGAAAAAGGTGCCCAGTGGCGGTGCGTTCACGATTGAGAGTGAGTATTCCCGCTATGTTGGGCTCGGCGCAGGCCAGATCGGCAGGGTCGGGTACAACTCGGCATTCGGCAAGAGTGAAGGCGCCTACGGTCTCGCTTCTTTCCTCATTCCGAAAGTGGTTGGCATGGGAAAGTTTGAAATCCTCGGCAAATACGCCATCGCGGAGTTTACCGACCGAGTAGGTGGCTCGGGCGCCGGAAGCTACCGTCAGAACACTGCGGAAGTGAACTTCGACTACATCATCAAGCAATTTGACGCACGCGTGATGAGCTTCTACAAGGACACGCGTTTCGACGCGGTGCAGGCAAATACCTGGGAAGCAGGTGTTGGATTGCAGCTCCAGATCTCCAAGCAGATTCTTGGTAAGCATTAGTCGGAAATCGCTGGGCCTATCGGTGAACTACACAACCATATTTGATTTTGCAAAACTACAAAGGAGGACGACTTGAAATATAAAAAGCTTTCCATTGCGGGCGTACTACTTGTCTTCGCGATGGCCCTGGGGGGACTAGCCAAGGCCCAGCAGGAAACCATCAAGGTCGGAATATTGCACTCGCTTTCGGGCACCATGGCCATCAGCGAAACGACGCTGAAAGACACGGACCTGATGATGATCGCCGAGCAAAACAAGAAAGGTGGATTGCTCGGCAAGAAGCTTGAGGCTGTAGTCGTCGATCCAGCCTCCAACTGGCCCCTGTTCGCGGAGAAGGCGCAGGAGCTATTGGAAAAGGACAAAGTTGCGGTGGTCTTTGGCTGCTGGACGTCGGTCTCAAGAAAATCAGTGCTGCCTGTTTTCGAAAAGGATAACGGCTTGCTCTTTTACCCGGTTCAATATGAAGGCGAGGAGTCGTCCAAGAACGTTATTTACACCGGAGCTGCGCCGAACCAGCAGGCCATTCCGGCGGTCGAGTATTTGATGAACCAGGTGGGCGTAAAGCGCTGGGTACTTGAGGGAACCGATTACGTGTATCCCCGGACGACCAACAAGATTCTCGAGGCTTTTCTGCTTTCCAAAGGCGTGAAGCCGGAAGATATTTCGATCAACTACACGCCCTTCGGTTACTCCGACTGGCAAGCACGTGTGGCAGCTATCAAGAAGTTCGGCTCGGCTGGCAAAAAGACGGCCGTCGTCTCCACGATCAACGGTGACGCCAACGTCCCGTTCTATAAGGAACTCGGCAACCAGAAGATTTCGGCGGAAGACATCCCGGTGGTAGCCTTCTCGGTAGGAGAAGAAGAACTTTCCGGTCTCGACGCCAAGCCCCTGGTGGGCCATCTCGCGGCCTGGAACTATTTCGAAAGCATCAACACTCCGGAGAACAAAGCGTTCATCAATCAATGGCACGCGTTTATCAAGAACCCCAAGCGGACCACCAATGACCCTATGGAAGCAAGCTACATCGGTTTCAACCTCTGGGTAAAGGCCGTGCAGAAAGCCGGAACCACGGATGTAACGAAAGTGCTCGCCGCGTTGCCGGGCACTGAAACTCCCAACCTCACCGGTAGCATGGCTAAAGTGTTGCCCAACCATCACATCACCAAGCCGGTTTACATCGGCGAGGTGCGCGCCGATGGGCAGTTCGACGTGGTTTGGAAGACCAACGGCACGGTACCCGGCGAAGCGTGGTCACGTTACCTTCCCGCCGACAAGGATATCGTGGCAGACTGGGTGACTCTGAAATGCGGTAACTACAACAAGGCCACCAAGACGTGCTCGGGGCAGAACTACAAATGAAGAAGTCCTTGCTCTGGCTAGGCGTGCAGCGGCTCTTTGTACTGTTGCTGCTCGCTAGCCAGGGTGCTGGCCTGATTTACGCGCAGTCTCCGAGCGATGCGAGCTTTCTCTCGACGCTCGGGGAGCTGCGCACCGCTTCGTTTGACGACAAAGATAAAATTGTCGAGCGTTTGGCCGAAAGCGGCCATCCGAGTGTTCGGGCCGTCCTCACCGCTTTGCTGGAAGACCGTCTCTTCTTCCGGAATCAGGATCAGAAGGTTGTCATCATCAAGCCCGGGGAAACCGAAGACTCGCCCATCTACGATTTGCTCGATCCGCTTACCCTGAAAAGTGCCGGAACCGCCTCTTCGAGCGACTGTACCAAAATCGTCGCCAATAATCATTTGCGCCGCATCTTGCAAACGACGCTCGCTCGCTTTGGGTTGTCTAGCGCGGATGTGTCTGTGCGCTTGGAATCCGTGCGAGACATGGAGCGGGATCTTGACCCGGGGAATTTGCAGTTGTTGCGGGCTCGATACAGCGTCGAAACTAATTCCAAAGTAAAAGATGAGATTGGCACGGCTCTGGCCTTTGCCGCCCTGGATGGATCTGATGAGCAGGCGCGCCTTTCCGCGATTTCCACGCTGCGCCATAGCCTACGTCAGGATGTGCTGAACAAGCTGCAAGGCTTGATCGAGAAGAATTCTGATGGCAGCTTCGTCGAAGCCAACCAGCAGGTGCGGACCGCAGCGGCATCTGCCGTGAAATCCATCAGTCGCAACCGCTCCTTCTACGGTGGAGTCGAAACCCTCTTCTTTGGACTGAGTCTTGGTTCCGTGCTGGTGCTGATCGCTATCGGGCTAGCCATCACCTTCGGCGTCATGGGTGTGATCAACATGGCTCACGGCGAATTGATGATGCTCGGTGCCTACACCACCTACGTTGTGCAGGTGGCGATGCCCAATCACGGTGAGACCTCCATCCTGGTGGCCATTCCCGCGGCATTTCTGGTTGCCGCGCTGATGGGCATTCTGATCGAGCGCACCGTGATCCGTTTTCTGTACGGAAGGCCGTTGGAGACGCTGCTGGCCACCTTTGGAGTGAGCCTGATCCTGCAACAACTGGTGCGGTCGATTTTCACTGCGCTGAATCGTTCGGTTAATACGCCGAACTGGATGAGCGGCACGCTTCAGTTGAACGATGCGCTTTCCATCACTTACAACCGTCTCTATATCGTGATCTTCACCGTACTCGTCTTTGCGGCCCTCTTTGTTGTGCTGAAGCGCACCCGAATTGGTCTCGAAATCAGGGCCGTCTCGCAAAACCGGGCCATGGCCAAGGCTATGGGCATTCGCAGCGAGTGGGTCGACGCCATGACCTTTGGGCTGGGCTCCGGGATTGCGGGTATCGCCGGTGTGGCATTGAGCCAGTTGACGAATGTGAATCCGAGTTTGGGGCAGTCCTACATCATCGACTCTTTCCTGGTGGTCGTCTTTGGCGGAGTCGGCAACCTCTGGGGCGCCATGACTGGCGGCATGTCCATGGGGATCGTCAATGAGCTTCTCGAGCCCTATTCTGGCGCGGTGTTGGCCAAGATCCTCGTTCTGGTAGCATTGATTCTATTCATTCAGATCCGGCCACGCGGACTCTTCCCACCCACTGGCCGCGCGTCGGAAAACCAGTAACCATGCCTCCCCAATACACGTTATGGATGAGCGCCCGCAAGGACTCGGGAACCACCTGGTTTCTCGGTGTCATCGCTCTCATCATTATCGTGGTTCCCATACTGAATCTCGTCGTGCCCGCCTCATCGGCTTTTCACATTTCAAGCTACGGACTCGGTCTGATCGGCAAGTATCTCTGCTACGCATTGTTGGCCATGGCTGTCGATTTGATCTGGGGCTACTGCGGCATTCTGAGTCTCGGCCATGCGGCCTTCTTTTCGCTGGGCGGGTACGCGATGGGAATGTATCTGATGCGCCAGATCGGTCCACGGGGCGTTTATGGCGATCCGATATTGCCAGACTTCATGGTCTTCCTGAACTGGAAGTCACTGCCGTGGTTCTGGCACGGCTTCAACCATTTTGCATTTGCCATGCTCATGGTCGTGCTGGTGCCGGGAACGCTGGCATTGGCGTTTGGGTGGTTTGCGTTCCGCTCGCGCGTCACCGGCGTTTATTTCTCGATTATCACCCAAGCGCTGACGTACGCACTCATGCTCGCATTCTTCCGTAACGATATGGGCTTTGGCGGCAACAACGGGTTTACAGATTTCAAGGACATCCTGGGTTTCAGTCTCGGCTCTGATCGCGTGCATCTCGTGCTTTTGGTGATCACCGCCATCGTGCTCGCTCTCAGTTACTTGGTTTGCCGCATGATCGTTTCTTCGCGCGCCGGCAGGGTTATCCGGGCCATCCGCGATGCGGAGGGCCGCACCCGTTTTCTCGGTTATCGCGTGGAATCGTACAAGGTCTGGATTTTCGCGTTTTCAGCGGTTCTTGCGGGAATTGCCGGCGCGCTTTACGTTCCGCAGATTGGCATCATCAATCCCAGCGAGTTTTCTCCCATTAACTCGATCGAAGTGGTTATCTGGGTCGCCGTCGGCGGGCGCGGGACGCTGTACGGCGCGGCGGCCGGAGCGTTGCTGGTAAATTATGCCAAGACTTATCTTACGAGCGCTTTTCCTGACGCGTGGAACTACGCCCTAGGAGCGTTATTCGTCCTGGTAACCCTGTTTCTACCGCGCGGAATTATCGGCCTCCGTTCTGGCGGATTCAGGAAGCAGGAAAAGGACGAGCGGCTGAGAGTGCAAGCCAGCAATCCGGAGCCGTCGGAAGAATGAGCGCTCGCGACAAAACGCTTTACCTCGAGAAACTGACCGTCAGCTTCGATGGCTTCAAGGCTCTTAACGAGCTTTCCCTGCAGATCGAGCCGGGCGAACTTCGGTGCATCATCGGGCCGAATGGCGCCGGGAAGACCACCATGATGGATGTCATCACCGGTAAAACCCGGCCGGACTCGGGAACGGCCCGATTCGGCCCTAAGTTAAATCTGCTTTCGCTCTCCGAGCCGGAAATCGCGCAGGCCGGAATCGGCCGGAAATTTCAAAAACCCACGGTGTTCGAGCAGTTAACGGTTTATGAAAATCTGGAACTGGCGCTGGCCGGCGACAAATCTTTCCTGAAGACGTTGTTCGCGCGCATCTCCGCCATGGAACACAGGCGGATTAATGAAGTGCTCGAAATCATCGACCTGGGGCGGCAGCAGTTGATGCCGGCTAGCATCCTTTCCCATGGCCAGAAGCAATGGCTGGAAATTGGCATGCTGCTCATGCAGGATCCCGAACTGCTTCTCGTCGACGAGCCGGTGGCCGGCATGACCCCGCAGGAGATCGAACGCACGGCCAGCCTTCTTCTATCGCTTGAGGGTGAGCACTCCGTGGTGGTAGTTGAGCATGACATGGATTTTGTCCGCTCCATTGCCAAGCGCGTCACGGTGCTGCACGAAGGCCGCGTGATCGCTGAGGGAGATATGAACCAGGTGCAGAGTGATCCGCGGGTAATTGAAGTTTATCTCGGAGGATAACGCGTGCTTGCGGTAAGAGGCCTGAATCAATTCTATGGCGGCAGCCACATCCTGTGGGACGTCGATCTTTCCGTGCCGGACGGCTCGCTCATCTGCCTCATGGGCCGCAATGGCATGGGCAAGACCACGCTGCTCAAATGCATCATGGGCTTGCTGAAAACGGCTTCCGGAAACGTCAGTTTTGATGGAGTTGATTTGCTGAAACGCCGTGCCGAGGAGCGCGCCAGGGTCGGCATAGGGTACGTGCCGCAGGGCCGCGAAATCTTTTCGCACCTCACTGTCGAGGAAAATCTAAAGGTGGGCTTGGGTGTTCGGAAGAATGGCGCGCGGGCGATTCCACAGCGTATTTTCGATCTGTTTCCGGTGCTGAAGAAGATGATGCACCGGCGCGGCGGCGATCTTTCCGGCGGCCAGCAGCAACAACTCGCGATTGGCCGCGCCCTCGTCCTCGAACCGAAGCTGCTGATTCTCGACGAGCCTACCGAAGGCATTCAGCCGAACATCGTGCATGAGATTGGCGACATTATCCTCAGGCTTAACAAGGAAGAAGGGCTGGCTGTGCTTCTGGTGGAACAGAAGCTGCCATTCGCACGCCGGGTGGCCAGCGAATTCTGCGTGCTCTCCAATGGCCGGCAAGTCGCTGGGGGAGAAATCGCTGAATTGACGGACGAGATTGTGCGCGCTCATCTGAGCGTGTAAATGGCCATCTTCGGTTCTTTTACCGGCTTTTTCGCTTGCGATTTTACTTGCACGTGGACTACATCGAGTTATTGGACTGATGTTTTTGCCATCACGACGTTCCGAGCAGGCAGCCTTTGTGGGGACTTTAACAGCTGAACGGTTTTAGCTCTGGTGGGAATTCTCATTCTGATTACAGGATTTTATGGTAAGCACCAGTTGCGGCGCTTACCATTCCGGGGATTTTCATGCTCGGGGACAGCAATTTCGACAGGTATCCTGACTGGAGCGCCCAAAGATATACACCGAGGAGTTGAGTTTTGCTCTCGCTCTGATTTTAACGCCCGCAGCAGATGCCCGCGAATTGCTGAGACTCGCAAGGGCGGAACATCTCGGGGAGTAAACCTCGCCGCCGTGATGATGCCAAGTGTTTTCCGGCTACAGGGGCATTCGACAGGTCGATGACTGTGCTATCGGCCCGGCACCGCGATCATCCGGCGATAATCCGTCAGAGCCAACGCCTGAGCGATGCTGGCCTGCAGGCAGTCAACAAGCAGAATTCCTGGCAGGGGGCCGATGAGCGACGCCAAGCCGGTCAATGCCGCGCCGCCGACAATCACGATCTTAACTCCGCATTTCTCTGCCGCAGAGAGCACGGATGCCGCAGCCCTTTGTGGATCGGCCATGAGTTCGAATGGGGTTCCGTCGATTCGCTCGATGCCAACACAGCGGTCCCGCACGCCATATTGCTTGACGAGATCGTGCAGCATTGCCGGCCAGTGCTCGCCCAGGGTCAGGATCGCGAAATCGCCGCCCAACTGCATCGCCGTCAGCATCGACGCCTCGGCCATCCCGACGATCGGAAAGTTAAAACGCCGGCGCGCCTCAAGTAATCCGGGCTCGCCGAAACAGGCGATGATGCAGCCATCCGGTTCATCGTGCCGAACGGCAGAGGCTATGGCTTCGACAACCTTCCCAGCCGCCAAGTCGACGTCTGCAGGGGTTGAAACATAGACGGGACCGCCTTGCGGCGTCCACGGACGGAATTCAATTTGCGGCGCGGCAGCCATGGCCAGCCCGGCCAGCCGGTCGGTGACGGATTGGCTGCTATTGCCGTTGACCAGCAGGATACGCGGCTTAGCGCCCATCGTTCAGCCACCGCGTCATGCCCACGTCCTGCGCCAGCGCGCGTTCATACATTTCGCGGTAATAGGGCAAGAGCGTCTGGGCATGCGCGTCGATGCGCGCGAACGTCGACTGATAGTCGCGCATGGCCTCGCGGACTTCAGCCTTCAGCGCCTCTTCATCGACGGTGAGCAACTTTCCGTTCCGCATCACGATCCGGCCGGCCACCATGGTCAGCACCACGGACGAGCCGCTTTCGCAGAAGACCAACTGCCGCTTCAAGTCGTTTAACGGCGTGAAGGCGATTGTGTCGAGATCGAGCAGGATGAGATCGGCCTCGAAACCCGGTGCGATCTGCCCGATCTGATCGTCCAGGCGCAGCGAGCGCGCGCCACCCAAAATCACGCAATCCAGGATCTCCGCCGCCTTCGGCCAGCGCGTCCAGTCGGGTGTGGTGATCTTCTGAACGAGTCCGAGCGTTTTGGCGGCCTGCCAGATGTTGGTGGTGTCATCAACCGGCGCCTCGTCGGTGCCGATGGCGATGTTGATCCCGGCGTCGCGCAAAGATCGGAACGGCATGACGCCGGAACCGATCTTGAGATTGCAAATCGGATTGTGCGCAACGCTGCACTGGGCCTGCGCCATCAGGGCGATATCGGCTTGGTCCACCCAGATGGCATGGATGACCAGTTTGCGCGAGTCGAGGCAGCCGAGATCGTGGACATAGCGGACCAACGACTTGCCATACTTCTCCTGCCCGAGGACGCGTTGAAGCCGCGTTTCGAGAATGTGGATATTGAAAGGCAGATCGTGTTGGGCCGACAGCTGGGTCAAATCCTGCAGATAGCGTTCCGTCACCCGTTGAGGCGCCGAACACGAGACCGAGCAGAGGAGTCGTCCGTGTTCCTTCCCGTGCCACCGCGCGATGAAGTCTCGATAGACAGCGAGCAATTCGTCCGCGTCCTGTATAGGCGCGGCGCGCATGGCCTGCTTGATTTCCTCGGGCAGCAGTTCGGCGAGGAAAGGAAACTTCTCGTATTCGACCACGTTAGGCTGGTCGATCGCCACGCGCGCCCGAATGCCGGCATCACGATACGCCGCCATGATGGCATCGATAGAGTCAGCCAGCGGCGTGGGATTGAAAAAGGCATCGTCATGGACGGAGGTGACGCCCAGTTTCAGCATCTCCATCGCTCCAAGCATGGCGCGCAAATAATAGAGTCTGGAACTGAGCGGGGTATCGCCCAGGGGAGGCACTTCGTAGAGCATAAAAATCTCAAGCGGCAGATCCTCTAAAGCGCCCTTGAGGAAGTTAGCGGGCGAATGCAGATGAGCGTTGACCAGGCCGGGCATCACCAACTTGCCGGCGCCGTCGATCACTTCGACGTTTTCTGACGCGACGTTCAGGAAATCGGATACTTTCAGATCGGGCCCAACAGCTACGATTTTTCGCCCACTGGTCAGCACGTCGGCCCGCGCATATTCGTGGCGCGCCTGGTCGAAGGTCAGCACGCGAGCGTTGCGTATCAGCGTTGCCATGCAGGAGTAGTCCTTATACAAGACAGGTTTATTCAGTCCAGATCCGCCTGATAAATGTATGGCGTTTCCGATGCAGGCTCGTGGCTGGCCGGACGGAAGTCTGTGAGGCGGTCGACCCGGCGCGCGCTGCGCGTCATCGCCGCGTAGACGCAAGCCGCAGTCACCGGACCGGTGACCGCCGAGAGGTCGGCGCCCTTTAGTGCGTGGGCCACCGGCCCGACCAGCACAGGGCTGTTGATGCAAAGCAGCGCCGCTGCGGTTCCGAGGCCCTCGGCCACGACTCCCGGCCAGCGAACTCCGTGGTGATACCAGAATGGACTTTGCTGCGACTCGTCGCTCAGTTGCAATCCATCGTACTGGTTGCGGCGAAGCAAGCTGTCCGTCACATATATTGCTACGCACGGCCCCAGCACGGCAACGGACAGGGAAAGAAAGTTATTCAGCGTATCGAAGAAATTGGAGATGAACAGGGCGTAGATGGTAAGAGATATTGCCACCACACCATCCATGAATACGGTCACGGAGCGACGCGCTTTGATCCCCACAGCTTGGAGAGCCAGACCAGAACTATAGGCGGTGAGCACATTGTTGGTAATTGAGCTGACGATGATGACCAACAGAAACACCGGGTAGAACCAACTCGGCAGGATGGCCGCGAAGGAGGCCTGTGGATCGCTCATGTCGACCGTGGTTCCCGCCAGCGCGCCCAACACTGAAAGCAGAACGCCAGGCACGAAACACCCCAGGGTTGTCCACATCACGATACCCTTGGCTGGTGTTTTCGCTGGAAGATAGCGAGTGTAATCGGCGCCAGTCGGCCAAGACAGCGGGCTGGATGCGATGATGACCAAGCCCACTGTGATGGCGGGCCAAATGCTTCCCCCATTCGACACGCGAGGCGGAATGTACCGTAAATTGACGTGCCAGAGCACGAACCAGGCCAGGATGCTGAAGCACACCGTCAGCAGGAGAGTGAAATAGCCGCTCAGGCTGACGATCGTCGCATGCCCGTAGACGCTGATGGTGAGGGTGGCGACGCTGATGGCCAACACCATGCCCAGTTTCCATGGCCCGCTGAGGTTGATCCCGAGAGTTTTGATCAGGGCAAATCCAGCAAGCGCTCCAACCGAGAGATTGACCGCTTCGTAGGCCACCATCACGCCCCAAACACAGACGGCGATATTGACCCGATTTGCACGCACCCCGAACATGGCCCGCATCACAACGGCGCCGGGCGTTCCGGATCGCGACCCGCTCACCGAAACGAGGCCCACCAGGAGCCAAAACGCGTTCCCCGCCACGATCACGCCGATAGCCTGCCAGATGCCCAGGCCGAGCTTGATCATCGCGCCGCCGAGGATGATGTCCAGATAAATGATGTTGGGCGCCATCCAGACGAGAAACAACTCGCGCGCGTGTCCATGGCGCTCGGCGTGTGGGATGTAGTCGATGCCGCGCGCTTCGATGTGACCGAACCGATCGCCCTCCGGACTGCCAGTTTTAGAGAGCACTTGGTTGTTCATCGGAGCATTCGCGCCGGGCAAGGTTTCTTGAAAGATTTCAAACTGGGTCCTGGGAGACTTGACAGACGGTCTGGATATTTCTTTTCCGGCCGAAGTTACCATACTCGCCTGAGGCCTTTGGAAGTCATAAATCGAAAGATTTGATCCTCGTCATCCAAAGAATGCGTTTCTCTTTCGATGGCCCGCCGCGTAGCCTCTCGATATTCATTTGGTGCCAGTTCGGCAGGTCTTCATGCATCGCTAATGGCACGCATCGGCTAACGCTCGAATAAAAAGTCTCTTCAGGAGAACCAGAGGATGTCAAAAAGGCTTTGGTTTGTTTATTCCGTGTCAGTTTTTTGCATGTTTCTGGCCCTCGCACCATACGCAGTAGCGCAACAAACCCTTGGCGGCATTACCGGCACCGTCATGGACGACTCCGGAGCTATTGTTCCGGGGGCCACCGTTACGATTGTCGGCGACCAGACCAAACTGACGCGAACCGCCGATACCAGCGACACGGGCGCCTATACCTTCTCGAATCTGCCCATCGGCAGCTACACGATTACGATCACGCACGCAGGCTTTCAGACTTTAAGCATTCCCATGATTCAGGTGACTGCAGATCGCACCGCTACTGTGAACGGCACGCTGAAAATTGGCGAGGTTGGCCAGACCGTCACTGTGGAAGAGACGCCACTGGTAAACGCCGTCGATACCACAAACGGATACGTTCTTGAAAAGCAACAACTCGACGCCATCCCGCTTCCCACAGGTAGCTTCACCGGCGTCGCTATTCTCTCACCGGGTGTGAATGCGGAACTCTCTCCAGGAACCGGCGCCAATTCCGGGCTAGGCAACGCGCCCATCTGGGCGAATGGCCAACGCGATACCAGCAACAGTTTTCTTCTTAACGGTGTCGATGCCAGCAATTTGTTTAATGGCAAGAGCACTAGTTCGGTACCTTCCGGCCGTATCGTGAACAATACCGGTTTTGGCGGTGCCAGCAGCACCACAGCCGAGGTGATTCAGAGTAGTGGTTCGCCCTATCTAGCCATCGGTCAGGCGTTGCCGACTCCCGCCCCCGAGACGATCACCGAAGTTCGCGTGAACACGTCCATGTATGACGCGCAGCAGGGCTCCACCAGTGGCGCGCATATCGACATGAGCACCGCTTCCGGCACCAACGACATCCACGGGAGCGCCTACGTGCATCGGGGAACCGATTGGCTCAACGCCGCACCCTACTTCTTCAAGGATGATCCCAACATCCCGGACAGCGAAAAGGTTCCGGAATTACACCGCTACATCGCCGGCGGAACTCTCGGCGGTCCGTTGAAGAAGAACAAGCTTTTTGGATACATCGGCTATCAGCACCTGCACGATTCTGATCAGGAGATCGGCACTGCACGAATGGTTGTCCCTTTCGGACTCAACAGCACAAACCGCACGGCCGCCGGCTTGGCGGGTATCGCGAACACGAATTTCAATGATCCCTACGGCCTTCCTGACATTACCGCCAGCCAGGTAAGCCCAATCGCTCTGGCGCTGATGCAGTACAAACTGCCCAACGGCCAATTCATGATCCCGAATGATGACGGGAACAAGCCGACTATCAATTTTCCCGAGAACGCCATCGTGCCGTCCGCGGCATACTTCATTGCCGATCAGGCTGTCAGCAACCTAGATTACATCGTCAATTCTAAAGACACACTGGCGCTCAAATACTATTACCAGCACGACCCAACCACCGCACCGTTCGCTTACTCCAGCGTTGCCGGCTTCAACCAGCACCTGGACGCCGGAAGCCAGGTGGCAACTATTACCAACACCCAGACCCTTACGCCGAATCTCAGCGTCGCAGAGATCTTCGGATTCATTCGCGAGAAAATTTACAGCACGATTGACCAGCCTTTCTCACCGCAACAGTTGGGAATCAATACATTCGGTTCGACGACCTTCCCGGGCATCAGCATCATCGATATTCTGGGCAATTCATCGTCCAACAATGTGAATGATGTCGCCAGCGCCGGCATGAATATCGGCATGGGATCCGTGGCGCAAGGCGCTTTCACCGGCATCTTCCAGAATCGCTTCATGCCCTCGGCCAGCGCCACTTGGACCAAGGGCCGCCACACCATTACCTTCGGCGGCGCTTTCGCCTATACCCAGCTCAACGCGCGCGATGAAAGACCCGACAAAGGAATGATCGGCTTTGCCGATTTTTCTCAATTTCTTCAGGGACTGGTCACTTCCTACTCGGCCGACGGATTCTATACAACCGCCTTTATGCAAGGCGACGCCAATCGCTACTATCGCGCCAACCAAACTGGCGAGTACGTTCAGGATAAATTTCAACTCAAGTCCAATCTGAGCGTGACTGCCGGGTTGCGCTTCGACTGGAACGGTGGCCTCAAGGAAAAATATGGCCGTCTTTACAACTTCGACCCGTCCAAATATTCCTATAACGAAGCCAGCGGGGACATCACCTCCACTGGTTTTATTGTGGCGGGCAACAACCCGCAATTTCCCAGCCCCGGAGTGAGCGATACTACTTTGACTGGACGCCAGTGGGGTTTTGCGCCGCGCATTGGAGTGGCCTGGAGTCCAAAGAAGTTCGACGGTAAAGTTGTGGTTCGTGCTGGCTGGGGCATCTACTATGATCGCGGCGAGCTTTTTGCCTACCTCTCGCCGGGCACCGCGGCTGGGTTGATTGCCGGGGGACCCTTCGGCGTCAACCAGTCCCCGCCGTGGGTTAATTCTCAAGTTTGTTCGAGCATCGGCAGTTACTACGAGGGTTTTATCCCGACGTGTGATCCCAACTCTCCCACGGGTGGTTCGTTCGCCAATCCCTGGGGTGCGCAGTTGCAGGCCCCTCCGTCGGGTAACCCAGCCAATATTGCTTCCTTACTACCTAACCGGGCCGCGATCGAAGCAGGATCACCCCTGTTTTCCTTCGGCATCTATAATCGCGCCAACAAATTGCCATACACTATGAATCAGACCCTCGATGTTCAGTGGCAGCCGCGCAGCGACCTCGCTATTGAGATCGGCTACGTCGGCAATCTCGGCCGTCATGAAATCGTACCTCTTCCTTTCAATCAGGCCGGTATCGCTTCGCCTACAAACCCCATCCATGGGCAAACCTACACATATGGATACACTCTTGAGGACAGCACCGGCGCCCCCGTCAATCTGCCCAACGGCCAGCCTTACCTGAACAACTATGAAGGTGGCAACGTCGATCTTCGCGTCCCTTATATAGGCTATTCGTCCGAATCGCTGTCTTACACAGCGGCTGGCGTTTCCGCTTACAACGCCCTGCAAGCCCATGTCGAAAAGCGCCTGAGCCACGGGGTCCAGGTAGGTGCCTCTTACACCTACTCGCACGCCCTCGACGAACAGAGCGCCATGGGCCTTTTCTATAACGGAAACAACCCTCTCGACCTGCGCTCCGGCTATGGGAACTCAGACTTCGATCGTACTCACGTGATTAACTTCAACTACCTGTTTGAGCTACATAACTTCTTTTCTGAATCGTCCTTGGAGGGCAAATTTGCCGACGGCTGGGCTCTTCGCGGCATTACCGTGCTTCAAAGCGGCCAGCCCTACAGCGTCATCGACTATACGGGCGCGGTGGGAAGCATCTTCTATGGCGTCAACAACGGGATCACCAATCCCATCGTTCCGCTGGCGCCCGGCTGTACTCCTAAGAGCGCCCTTACCGGGTACAATGGCACTACCGACGGCTTGCCCGCTCTCAATGCAGCCTGCTTCACGTTGCCGCTTCTCGCCCCTGGCGCCTTGAACGGTGCCATTCCGGCGAATGACCCGTATGAGACCAATTTCACCAGCGGCCAGCGTAATATCTTTCGGCAGCCCTGGCAGCGGCGCGCGGATATTTCGTTGCTGAAAACCACCAAACTCACCGAGCGATTTTCACTCAAGTACACGCTCGATGTTTTCAACCTCACGAACACGGCTAGCTTCGACATACCCATCGACAACGTGAGCCAGAATCTGTTTTACAACAGCTTCCCCGTAGAAGGCACGCCGGTGAAGCCCACCAGTTGCAACATCGCAACCAATCAAGGCTTCTACTCGTGTCCCATACTCAGCGGTCTTGGCGTCACGAACAAAACGATTGGCAGCCCTCGTCAGGTGCAGATGTCGCTGAGTGTGCTGTTCTAATCTTCGCTTCCGGAGGGAAACCAAAATGAGCACTGATCCCTCGGAGCTAGAGTCTGGTCGAAAATACAAAGTCACAATGGAACTACAAGCATAGTTCTTTCGAGATACCGGATTCTGAAAACGTGGAAGGGAAGGTCCGTAAGGCTTCAGGGCGAGGAAAACGCGCCGCCGGGAGAAAGAGGCTAGAGTTTCGATACCGCATCTCGCGCAAGGGTTTTCTCGAGGGCTTCGATTTTAGCCTCGGAAAAACCTCGTCGGCCGATTTCAAACACTGAATCACCTTTTTTCGCACAAGGCGGCTTGAGCAAACGCCCGACTTTAAGAAAAATGCGCTGTCGCCGGTCTCCCTGACAGGTGTGTTGACTCCTTGAAAGGCTGACTTCTTGAGGTTGGCGAACCGGTCTGCTGGAGTCCAGGGTGCCGATCGGGGCATAAAGATCGATCATGACCCGCTTGGTGTGTGGCAGCGCGGGTATTTCTCCGGTTCGGGCAGAAAATCAGAAAGATGCTCTCTGCGCCCTTATGAATTGCGCGCAACGCAAGGAGAGCCCTGCGAGAGTCACGGTTGGGCTCACTACTCCACCGGTGGGCATAACACCTTGACCAAGCAAAAAAAGGTTCCTGTAATGGTGATAGCGCAGGTTGGCATCAACCACGGAGTTTTCCGGCGACGTCCCCATCAGATGCGTTCCCTCGTGATGCACCCACGCGCGGTGATGATAAAGCTCCGCAGTACCTCTGAGGTCCTTAACGATCTTCTCGGCGATGAGTTTCCAGTGCTCCGCGCCGCGCGCCACATAGTCCGTCCAGCAGCGCACGTCAATCTCCAAGATGGGCCATCCAAAAGGATCACGCTGGTTCGCGCTCAAGCGGACCACGCTATCAGGATCGGGAAGTTGGTCGATCTGGCAATTCAGCCAAAAGCGACCCTTCCAGTCTCCACGCGCGCGTCCGAATAAGCGATGTCCGAAAAGGCGGTTGCCGAGCCTTCGGAAGACGGGCACAGCCAAATCATCGGCTGTCGGTGGTGGATCGTACGTTTCGACTTGGACAGCCGCACGTTGCGAGCGGAACGGCCCGTCGGCAAGGCTGTACGTCACCCCAGCCATCGGCGTGGGGCCACGAGCACGCTTCAGATCAAGTGGAGACTGCCCCATAACTTCCAACTTAGGGTGTTCGTGGAAATTTCGGCCGGTATGGCGGTTGGCGCCGAAGCTTTCGTCGTGCACGGAGCTATTCAGCAGTATTCTAACGTTCTCGAAAGCATTTGCGGCCAGCACGAAAAGCTTCGCGGTAACGATAACTTCGTCGCCCTTTTCATCCTGCGCCACGACAGCCTCCACACGATCACCCGTGGTCTTCAGGAGATTTGCGCGAATGCCGGGTCGAAGCTCGATCGATGGCGTTTGATCTATGAGTGGAATATGAGTATTGCTGCAGGTGTACTTCGATTCGTGGGCGCACGCGCCACAGGTCCCCGCACCGGAACACGCCGGCCGTGCACCTGAAGGACGACTAAGGCGTGCGGTCGGCATGGTGACCACCTTTAGCCCATAGGCCTCGATGCGATCGGCAATGAGGCGCTCGTGAGGACTTAAGGGATGGGCCGGTTGAGGGTATGGCCGGCTCTGCGGCCAGGGACTATCACCGATCTCGCCGGCGATGGACATTTCCTGCTCGGCCTCGCACAGGTACGGCTCGAGCTCGTCATAGTCGATTGGCCAGTCAAGACCGACGCCGAACAGCGAGTTCATTTTGAAGTCGGAGGGCAGTAGCCGCCCCGCGCTTCCCCACCAGGCGTTAGTAGCTCCTCCTACCGTTCCAATCATGTATTCGTAAGGAACGTGGTCGCGCTTGTTTGTGAAGTAATTGCGAGAAAGCGGCGTTTCGGGGTAACAACGCGAGGGATCTCGATGTTCAGCAATCGATCTTTGAAACGCGTGAGAACCGCCTGGAGCGCGGACTCCCTTCTCAAGGATCACGATCCGTTCGAAGGTGTCGGCGAGCCGCAAGGCGCATAACGCACCCGAGATCCCGCTGCCGATGATGCATACCTCGGCATCCACGCGTTTCATGATTTAAGAATCACTTTCGCCGCTGTATCTGATTGCAAGGGCTGAAGCTGTTATGTCCAATCGTAGGGCAGTTTCACCGTAAACGCCTTGCCATCGAGAGTGATGTTCAGTGTGCCCTCCTCCCGTTGAGTTGCGAACTCCGGCGCGATCATCTCCCGTACCCTGGCGCCGTGAACGTACACGGCTACCGGGGTATTGGCCGGGACCGGCGCCTTGCTGCGCCAGTGAGGAAATGCGCCTTTGCCTCCGAAGCTGTGAGAGTGCAGCCAACCTAGCCTTGGCTCAATAATATCGGCGGCGAGCAAACCTTCCGGGGCGTCCAGAACTTGCATCATCGAGTGGTTTTCGGCAGCGTGAATCACCAGCGAGTCGTTGCCGCTTTCGCTGGTCATGGCTGAATCGTGGGGCACGCTGATTCCATATCCCCCTAGGTAAAGAAAGTGCGGTGTCGGGCTGTTGTGCCAAAACACGTGCACCTCGCCGTGGCTCCCGATCAGGGTGTGGGTGGTGATTTCGCCGAAAGCATCCCTATTCCCTTTCGCGATGAAACGCGGTTCAGGAATGGACATGACCTCTTGGCTCACGAGGTGCTCCGAATCAATTTGCATCATCATCGGTCGCGTCCTCCAGGACCAGCGTTCCCCGTCGAGGGAGTAGCCGGTGCGTCCGGCGCCGAGATCCTGCCCATCTTCACCGGTCGCACACCATCCGAGATAGCTCGAGTAGCCATGCTGACAATACTTGATATCGCGTTGCCACATTCCCAAGTGCGACTCCGGCTGGCCGACAGGGAACAGACGGACCTCGCCGTCGTGCGGACTTACTTTCACCAGCATCTGAGCGCTGGGCAGCGCTTTACTGCCGCCTTCCCCATCAGCGGGCGCGGGACTTTCGGTATCGGTCCAAAAAGAATGCTCCTGGGGGAGAAGCAGGCAACTCAATCCATGCGCAGCCCAATAGGGGCTCCCACGATTCAAATAGGCTTCGGCAACGACGGAGTTCGGGCCAAGGAAGCCTGGCTCGAGAAGCCCATTGTCACTCAAGGCCCCGCGCTCCCAAAAGAACTTGAGGGCGCCGGAGGCGAGGCGTCGAGCTTGGCCCGGTCGAAGAGGGCAGTCGCCAGTCAAAAACGACCAACCAATGGGTCCGAGAATGGCGAAGCGATAGCTCGTCGACCGTCCCCAGGCCACCGGACCGCCGTCACGACCGAACAAATATGGGTACATGCTGAAAAATTCATGCGAAACTTTGCGAATTCGTTCTCCAAACTGAGCTTTCCAGTTGGGATCAATGTGAGCAAAGAACGCGTTGTATAACTGAAATCCCCAAGCGTTGTAGAGATCGAAACTTCGGTTCTCTCCGTCAAAGAACCAGCCGTCCCCCCGATACCATGCGAAGAGGCGCTCGTAGCGCTCGGTCAAGTAGATTCGGTTCGAGGCCTCACCGTTTTGCTCCAGCAGCGGCACGGGAACCATGTGAAAATACCAGTGGTTGCAGTCATATGAACTCGTGTAGGCGAGATCCTTAAGATAGGCGAGCAGGTTACGTTTTTCGCGGCTGCCCAAAGGCTCCCAGAGAAAACGCGGACTGATCTGCGCAGCCATCGCGATACCCGTGCCAAAATCGGAATAGTCTGGATGCTTACCCCAGTAACCGCGGCTGGTTGGGTCCGTACCCCGGATGATCTCCTTCAAATAGGGCTCGGTGATTGAGCCGGTAAAACCGGGCACACTATCCAATCCGGTTCCGGCCGTGTAGTAGGCAACCAGATAAATGCTCCTGTCGAATGCTGTTCGCTGCTGATCATGATCGGAAAAGTTGCGGAAATGGCCGGTCTCGCCCGGGACTCCGCTGAGCTCGGGCATGCCCGATGTAGGACTGAAATACGGCAGGATGCCTGCGATCAACTTCTCGGCGATTTCGATCCAATGAGTACGCGCGTAACCAGTGAAGGGGCTGAGTGCGCGGTCCTCGCTCGCTTTCAAAGCCTGACTGCCCGAATTACGTCTATGCTGGATGTGCAGGGCAGACGGTATTCGCTTGCTCTCGGCAGAGAGAGAAGAAGCGGACGCCATCAGCCGACGCATAATTTTCCTTATATCGGTTTTCATCTAGGGACTCGGGCTACTATGTCCGCCCGGTCGGGCGGCCTTCGCTACGAAACTACCGAGACGGCGCAAATGGGTGCAGAGCCTCGGTAGCGTATCCAGCCGCAACCGCTATCTGCGAAAGAAAGGTCAGAACCGACAGGCGAAGCGCGCTTCCAGCCTGGGTCATGCGAAGTGGAGCAAGCGCCAGCCCGAAATGGAAACGCAATCCTTTAAATCGAACATGTCCGCGATTTCGCTTTCGATGCGCAACAGAATAAGACCAGCCGCCACGCCCGTAATTAAAGTGTTGGCGCCAGAAACCGCGAAGGCCCATCTGGTGACAGTGTGCGACGATTGCGTCTGGAGAGTTTACCAGCTTGAGCCCGTACCCCAGACACCGATCACAGAAATCGCGATCTTCCCCAGCATTCAATTTAAAGGTGGCATCAAAGCCGCCTATCCGCTCGTAAAGTTCTTTTCGCAAAGCCAGGTTATTCGATGGGAAAAAAGTTGGCTCGGTCAAATCGCGATTGAAATATGAGCGACAGTAGTCATCGATGATCTGGCTTGCTATTGCATAACGATTCGCCATGAGCCCGTTAATGACACGTCCACCGATCACGGCATCACGGTTTGCCTCAAAGGTCTGCTGGAGCGCGCAAAGCCAACCTTCAGCCGGTTGGCAATCATCGTCTGTAAATACCAGAAAGCGACCCGTTGCTTTCATCGCTCCGGTATTGCGGGCGCGCGACGGGCCGCCATTGGACTGTCGAATTAAAGTGACGCTCACCTTCGGCTCAAACGTTGCGACGATGTCACGAAGATCCACTGATCCGCCGTCGTCCACGACGATAACGTTGTAATCGTCCCTCGGAAATCTGACATGAGCGAGTGCCGCAAGACATCGGCGAAGAGAATCGGGGCGATTGAATGTTGGGACGATAACCGAAAAGAACATAGAGGTAAGGCTGGGCGGGCCAGCTGTAGATAAAGTCTCGGCTTGCGCCAAAACTCACCGCGACCATTCACTTCATCCAGGTATTTGCCAACAAGGGCACCGAGGTTCTATGCAAACGCGAATATCGCCTTCTCGATCTTCTACAATGCATGCTAACCAATCATTCGAGATGAGAGAAAGCTCGCCCAGCCGCCGGAACGTTGAAATCAGCCGAAGAGATGCGCTCTTATTTGCCGCAGCGTTCACTTATCTGTGCTCCCATCTAAACCACTTGATTTTTCCTTTTGTTGCGGGCGTTGGTCATCCACATAACCAGGCCCTGACGCAGTACCCAGTTCGAGATGGGGACCATAAAAATCCCGAGCAGCATCAACATTGAAAGCCCGAGCAACACGGAGACAAACAGACCGTACCCGGCTGGGTGAATGAGGTACACGATTAACGCCGGCAATCCCCACCACGCAGCTGACAGCAAGGCCAATCTCTGCCGGACCAGCGTACCCATGATGGTGCGCCGGTCAGCGCCCTTTGGCGTCACCAGAAAAATGCCAGGCACATGCCGCAAGCCTCTTACCAGTCCACGCGCGATGTGGGGAACAATCGGCAACGTGTAGATCATCTGCACGGGAAAGCTGCACAGCAGGTAAAAAGCATCCTTAGGTCTGTGTTCCCGAACGTAGATCAAGGCGACTGACAAAAGGAAAAGCAGGAATGCGTTCTGCAGCGACGCCGAGAGCAGCGCTAAAGCAATCGGAAACTGAGCCAACGAATACCGGAAGCGCGCCACAACCGAAATGGCCAGCCAAAACGGAAGTGAGAGCATGCCGCAATAGCGAATGGCGGCCGTGGGGTAGGCCAGAAGCCTCATTAGCAAATCCAGCTTCTGATTCCACGGCAGGAAAGATCTCATCCACTCGCCCGCGTATAGCTTCATCAATTCCGCACTGCCGTTGGCCCAACGGTTTTTCTGCTTTTGCTGACCCTCTAGCGTTGCAGCTGAGGCTTCGCCAGAGACGACGCGGCCATCGGTTGGCTGATAATCTACCCATTTCCCGCGCCAGCCGCGCAACGTCATCTTCATGCCCGTGGACCAGTCTTCGGCGACCGTGTTTTCGTCCCAACCACCTACTTCAATCAATGCTTGAGCGCGAATGGCCACCACCGATCCGCTCGTCATCGGCATCCCGTAGGTGTTCTGGCAGCCAAACAGGAATCGGGCAATCGCATTCGTTACGCAGCTTTCGACCTTGGTGATGATGCTCTCATTCGGGTTTCCCACGCGCAATAGCGACTGCACGAAGCCCAGACTCTCGTCTTGCACGAATTCGGAAGCCATGAAACGCAGCGAATCGGGAGCCAGTGTGTCGCCGACATTCAAAACCACGATCGCCAACTCTTGCAGCGGCTTGCCTCTTGTCTGCGCGGGTGCGCATTTCCAGCCCAGGTTCAGGTTGCCGGCCTTGTACCCCCTGGTGCCGTCGCGATGAATCACAGCAACCCGCGGATCGCTGGCATAGAGCGCGGAGAGGTCCTCGCTACGCCGGTCGTCGCTGTTGTCGATGTGCTGGATTAGGATTTTGTTGGACGGATAATTCAATGCGCGGACAGACTCAATAGTCCGCTGCACCTGCTCAACCGGCTCATTACGCCCCGGAATCTGCGCCAAGATCGTGGGCAAGTCTGATTCGGCAACGATTTGCGGGAGCGGGACAAAAGGCCGACCTCGTCGCGCCAGCAGAATCACGCTAAAAACCAGAAATTGCACCAGCTGAAATGATCCAACGATTCCCGTAAAAATGGTGACGGCAAGCGCCATCTTCAACAAAGAAGAGGTAGCGCCACTCGCCCGCATCAACCACAGCGCGAGACCGAAGTGAATCAGCACAAATGCAACGAGAACAACCAATATGGCGGCATAAACACGTTTGCCCGGTGTGTCAAGCAGCCCAGGTCGGCGAAACCTGCTAATGCGAAGCTCCGGCTGGTTCATTTCTATATCTTCTATTTCTGTTCTGTTTTTTTGACGCTGGCGACAACAAGTCCTTGCGGAATGAATACAATTGAGCCTTGACAGCCCGTTAGAATGAATTGCCGCTTTGGTCACCTGACGGAAGTTCGAGATAGGTAGCTTTCAAAAGGAGTGTTTTGTTGCCTCAATCCCACACTATTCGTTTCGATTTTCTGTTCATGGTACTCGGGTTCGGTGTTTACCGCCCACAGGTCATAGCGGCCCCCGAGAATATTTCGCGCGGCGTAAAGAGCAGTGATCATGGAGTGGTCTTGATTGTTGTATTTGTGCATCCCATTTCGGCCGACGAGCTGCAGATTTGAAAGATGCTTCTCAAGATAGGTGCGAATTGTATGCACGCTATCTGCCCAGCCATTGTCATACACCGGATAGGCCTTTAACATACGGACAACTGTTCCATCCTCAACCTCATCGCGGCGCGCCAACCCCAAGTAAACAAGCTCGTCCTTAGCCATTTCCACCAAGGCATCATCGGTACGATTCCAGATTGAGTCATTCTCAGAAACGAAATATTCCATTCCCAGACAGGTCTTATCGGGATCCGGAACCATGGCGGGGGACCAATTCTTAAAGTTCTGAATCCGGCCGACCCGAACTGATGATTCGTGAATGTAGATCCAATTGTCGGACATTATATGTTTACGGTTTACAATCAAGCTTACGATTAGAAAGTCACGGTAGTGTAGGGATGCTGCGGCATGCCGGACTTCTGCTGGCGGGACGGGATCGAGAGCCTCTATCAGTTCTCGCATGGGCATCGAACTTATAAAGTCTGTGCCCGGAAGCTTTTCTTCTCCTCCGGAGGTTTTGACGATAAGGTGAGTGGCGCGCCCGTCTCGATGGCAGATGCGTGACACTCGGGAATTCAGTCTCACCGGATAGCCATTTTCTACGAGCCTGTCCGCTAAAGTTTCCCACATTTGTCCTGGCCCGCGCAGGGGATAGTGAAATTGGTGTATGAGGGTCTTAATCTGAGTATTTTGGCCTCCGAAAAAAGCGTTGCGAAGCGCCGTGCCAAGCGACAAGCTCTTGATGCGCTGCGCGGCCCATTCAGCGCCGATTTGGGTACAAGGCACTCCCCACACTTTTTCCGTATAAGCTCTGAAGAAAATCTGATAGAGGCGCCTTCCAAAACGATTAGACACCCATTGTTTGAAATTATCCTCTTTGGGATAAGGCTCAACCTGAGCGCGCATATAACTGAGCAGTATCCGCAGGGACTCGTACAGGCCGAGACCCGAAAGCGCATTCAGGGGTTTCAAAGGATATGAGAAAAATCTATTGCGATAATATATGCGAGATAATCGCTTGCGGGTCACCAATGCCTGTCCCAAAATGTCGCGCCACAAGCGATCTACTTCATCCCATTTGGTGAAGAACCGGTGTCCGCCGATGTCGAAGAGATAGCCCTTGTAACTGACCGTCCGCGCGAGTCCTCCCACGACATTGTCAGCTTCTATAACTGAAGCCGGCACATTATGGTTGAGTAATTCGTAAGCAGCTGTGAGGCCAGCAGGACCAGCCCCGATGATGACGACTTTTTTGTCTGTCATGTTGGTTTTGGGACGGTCGATGTCTGCCAAATGCCGTTCGCATCCACGCAGCGGGCTGTTCCGTAGCCGCTTTTAGTCAAGGGGAGGCAATTCTCGTGCTTGGTCTTTCACAGTTGACAGAAAGACTGTTCGGAATAGTTCTATCCAGTAGCAGCATATGAATACTGTCCCGCTATAGAAAAGATAAACCCAATGGAACAGAACCGCAGCTGAAGTGAATGTTGCTCCTCGTTTTTTAAAAAAGAATCGATAGAGTTCGCGATTTATGACCAAAAGTGTTGCGACTATGAAAATTAACCCGGCCGCCGGGGTATGCGGGGGCCAATGTCGCAGCCCGAATAATGCGAGAATCTTGGCGGCGATAAGACCAACCGCTACAGCAATCAAGGCCGCGCTGGATCGTGAGCTCCAGGAAAGATTAAGATCGGAGGGAATGTAATTCGATCGTATGACAAGCTGGGTCCAGGGAATAGCGCGGCGGAGGATGTCAGTGTGCACCAAGGATCTTGGCGTCCACTTCTTCAGATGCTTTACTTGGAGCTGCTTGACGAGCTTCACTTTGTTCCCCGTTTGTGTCAGCCGGACTCCCAAATCGATATCTTCGATGGAAGCCTCGGGGTATCTGGCGACGTCGAAACCTCCCAAATCGTCAAAGACATTTTTGCGAACTGCTCCACAGCCTGTCCAAAAAGTCGAAGCTTGTGATCGAGAAGATTGGTGCACGTGGTGATGCAGAAGGTTTTTGAACGATGACCAAAAGTCAGCACACGCTGGGGCGTCATCATAAGAACCAAATAAGGCGGATATGGTGGGGTTGCGCTCAAACTCGTTACGAACTATTTGAACCATGTCAGGTAACGCCACGGTGTCGGCATCGATAAAGACGATGATGTTCCCGGCGGCATGTCGTGCCCCAAGGTTGCGTGCTGCTGCTGGGCCACTGCGGTGCGGCAGACGAAAATACCGCGCCCCATATTGCTTCGCGATTCTTTCAACGTCTTCAGTTGAGCAATCATCAACAACGATTAATTCGGCGTCGTCACGTTTGCAGCAGATGCTCAACGCCTTTAGACATTGCTGGAATTCTGATGCCTGGTTGCGTACTGGTACGACTATACTGATGTTCGGGCGCGGATCCTTCCGCGACGCGGTCTCGTTGTATTGATCCATTTCATTCTGGTGGTTCATGTCGGGGTGACTACGCTTGAATCGGGTAGGTCGCCAGCTTTCGGAAATAGGATCCGGAGACACCTGAGAGGTCCCTTGCGGCGCTTTGAGTGTCGTAACGAATGCGCTTCGCCCTTTGAGTCACATTGAGCGCAAGGGGAATCTGTAGCGGCGGATTGGTATGTAGCGCAATTCTCCGGCCGAACACTAAATCCTTGCTTTTAACTGAAGCAAAAAGTGCCTTATGAAAATATTTTGCTTATCGGGAAACTTAAATCGCACTCTCATGCTTTTTTTGAGGATTTTGTGCTCCTGGCGTGATCCGCCGCGAACAGGCCATTGAAATGCCTCAGTCGTCGGAAAACGGGACATGTGGAGTACTAGCCCGGAATATGGCTCTGCCCTGCACGATCTTGGGCTCACTCAACTTGCTGCGGACCGCTTCAACTAGCTCCGCTACGGCAGGAAGATTGGCCACAATCGTTGTCGAAATGCGTAGCACCTCAGCCGAACCACCTTCTATGAAGCGTCAAAGTACGGCAAGACTGGAGGCGGCTCCAGGATCAGTGATAGAAATCGTTGGATTCAGCAGACGTCGAACTGCTTATATTGACCCCGAGTCAACATCTGTAAAAGTCCGCACATCCTATTTTCGGGTGTAGAGTCGAGCGGAGGCGGTCATGCGACTACTGGTGGTGGAGGACGATTCGGCTATACGAGGATTCCTCGAACGCGCTCTCGTAGAATCAGGATACCAAGTGGATACCGCCGGCGACGCCAAGACCGGCGAGCGTCAAGCTCTAGAAGGCACCCACGATGCATTCATTATCGATCTGGGTCTTCCTGATATGGACGGGCTCGATTTGATTGTTAGGTGTCGGGCTCAAGGTGTCTCGGCACCGGTCTTGATCCTGTCGGCACGCCGCTCAGTGGACGAACGAGTCAAGGGATTGGAGCAAGGCGGAGATGATTATCTGACGAAACCCTTCGCTCTCGCGGAACTGCTTGCCAGGTTGAGGAATCTGCTGCGCAGATCTTCCGTGCCACAAAGTGACACTGTGCGTTTACAAGCCGCAGACTTGCAGCTCGATCTCGTTCGCCATGAGGCTCGGCGGGGTGATCATCTGTTGCAGCTAACACCGCAGGAGTTTTCGTTGCTGGAGTATCTTTGCCGGAACGCGGGACGGGTAGTAACGCGGACCATGATCCTGGATCATGTCTGGCGCATGCGGATAGACCCGGCAACGAATGTGGTAGATGTCCACATCTATCGCTTGCGTAGTAAGGTGGACCACAATACGTCAATTCCGCTAATACACACCATCCGCGGTGTCGGATATGTCCTCAAACATGCCTAAATTCTTGCGAGCAACTGCGGCTTGGCGCATTTCGATTTGGACGACTCTGGCATTTGCTTTCGGAACCGCCCTGGCCTTCTCGATTGTTTATTTCCTTGTCGCCAAGGCTATGCAAGACCGGAGTGATGCGTGGCTGAGCGGAGAAGCAGAGGTTCTCGCGCGGGTCGCAGTTGATACCCCCCGTGATCGTCTCTACAACAGAGTCGTCAGAGAAGTGGCCGAACTTGCCGCCCAGGAATTGCCCGACGAGCGCAACGGACGCGGACAAAGACTGAATTCTGTTTTCTTCATGGAAGGCGACGCTGGCAACAGTACAAGTCCGCTGTGGGTCGGTCCAGGTCCATACGATGCATTTCTTAAAGCAATTCAGCGGGTCAATCCTGCACCCGGCATTCCGCAATCCATCGCCGTTGAGGGATGGTCCACAACATTTCGTGTCGTGACCCGGGAGGAGAATGGCCGAACGATCTACCTGGGACTGTCGAGTCGTGGCACTCGATACCTGCTCAGAACGTTGACTCGCCGTTTTCTGCTGTTGTGGTGCACTACAGTTCTCATGGGTTTCGTCATCTCGTATATGAGCGCCCGTCGCACCCTATTACGCGTCCAGCGCATTACCGACACGGTCGCGCGCATCGGTAGCGAAGACTTGGCGCAAAGGCTGCCGGAGCCTATTAATTCCGATGAAATCTCGCGTTTAGCCAAAACTTTCAATCACATGCTGGATCGAATTCAATCCTCCGTTAGTGAGCTTCGCTCGGTGACTGACGCGATCGCGCATGACCTGAAAAGCCCAGTAACCTCGATACGTGGAGCCCTTGAATCCGTGCTCTCCAGTGAGTCAACAGACCAAGCGCAGGACTCGATCTGCGAAGCGATTGAAGGTTTAGACAGATTGTCGAACTTACTGAATACCACGCTGGATGTCGCGGAAGCCCAAGCAGGTGCGCTGCGGCTAGATCGAAGCGCGGTTAACCTTTCTGTGGTAGTGAAGCAACTTGTGGATCTTTATCGGCCGGCAATGGATGATCGGCGCCACGAAGTTATTGTCGACCTCGAAGATGGGGTCATTGTAGACGCCGACCGCAGTTTATTGGATCGAGTTCTAACCAATTTGATCGAGAACGAGCTCACTCACCTGCCCCAGAGGTGCCGGATAACAATTCGCCTGCGGTCGAGAGAGCGAGAAGCGACTTTGTTCATCGAAGACAACGGCCCAGGATTTCCACCGGACATTGTCGCCCGTGCTTTCGAGCGTTTCGTTAGAGGAAAGCACTCCCAAGGACATGGGCTGGGGTTGGCTTTCGTGGAAGCCGTTGTGCGGGCGCATGGTGGAAACGTCAAGATCTCCGACTTGCCTTCAGGAGGGGCTCTTGTAATACTCGCGCTACCTCAAAACGTGCTCCAACCCGCATAGGATCCACCGAGCGGGCGACAATATCTCAAGCTCTGTAAAAGTCACTGCCCGAAGAACTTCTTGCGCACGTCGGGCCAGAACTCTTTGGCGACGTTGAAGAAGGCGTCCAAGGCTATCTGCTCTCCCCATTTATTCGCTGTGTTTCCGAAGGATCGGTCCGCGGCCGGATAATAAGCATTGGAGATCCCGGCGGCCACTGCATTTCCGGCAAGCTCCGATGTGTTGAAGTGGTTGTGTCCATCATCGCCGCGCGTTATGAATTCCCGGCTGAGAGCGTATCCGGCACGGTCCCAAAAGCCGCCTTTTCCTTTTACGAAATAGCGGGGATCTTGATGAAGGACGGACGGAAAGAGCCCCTCACTCATCACGTTGCCAATGGCTTGATCCGCAAAGGCGCCTCCGTAATATTTGGCGAACCCCTCCGCGCCGGAGCCAAAGGATGGGTATTGGCGTTGTGCTATCCCGACGCCCGCAAATACACCGGCCACGAGAAAAGCTGAAGGATCAAAAGAATCGTCGAGGGCGACTTTCATCTTTGCGCGAGCGGTCAGCGCGGTAATTTTCGTCGGGTCTTCCTCGGACCGATAGTTGGGTATTACCCAGAAGATGTGATTCTTACTTCGCTCCTGCGGCTGGGGCTCCTGGTCAGGATTCGATTGAGTAGAGCGAATCTCGGATGGCTTTGGCGCATCTGGCAATGATGAGGCTTGCTGAGCGATTGCGGAAACTGATCCAAAAAAAAGGCTGAAAGCGATCAAAACATAGCGGGTGAGGCTTGATTTTCGCATGGTGGTCAGATGCGTCGTCCATATGATTTCCCCTCAACATGAACAATCTGTCATCTGCGGAACATTTTTGCGTCATTCCCAACTGTTAGTATTCCGCTGGAAGGTGGCTGGACTTTCAAGGCCATTTGAATAATGAAATGTTGCGGTGCGATGCCTTCCTTAAGGCCCGAAGAACCAAGTTGGTTACTCGTTCCGATACCGCCCTGACGTTCGCATGAGAATTAGATGCCTGCTGTGCTTGTCGAAGAGAGGTCGGCCAGGGGTAGCCTCGCCGCTGGGTGAGGGGTTGGGACGAAACGTGAATTGGTGTTCTCAGATTTTTGGCAATCGAGGGCCATGGTTTCGCGCCGTTTTGTGCTGGTTTGTTTTCAGCCAATCGGTGATGGCGCAATGCTCTCAGCAAGGAGGACGACCGTCCCCTCCATCCAATTTTCCGTCGGTATCGCAGGCCGCTGGGTCTTCGAACTCCACGGACGAACCGACGGCGCCTGGCGACGCGCCAACTTCTAGTGCAAATAGCTGCGACGTATCGCAGCTTAGGACGTGCTTTAAGGATTTTCTTGCCGATCAAGCGGGTATCTGGACCAGCCCCTTCCGCGTTCGTGCGCAAGATGCCCTTTGGCTGGTTCCGCTCGCAGGCGCTACTGCGGTTTCGCTGAACTACGACGTGCAGACCTTGCAGCGGGTCAGCACATCTCCCAATCGCATCCGGATTAGCAATGATCTGTCCAACGCAGGCGCATATGGGGCCATCGGCGCAGCTGGCGCTACCTATCTTATCGGGAAGATTACGCACAGTGAAACGGCTCGCGAGACCGGGGTGCTGTCTCTCGAGGCTATTGCGGATGCCAGCGTAGTTACCGAGGTTTTGAAACTGGCAACCAATCGGGAACGGCCCGACGTTGGAACGGGCCAAGGACACTTCTGGCCCGATGGTACCCATTTATACAAAACGAACGGTTCCTTTCCATCCGAACACGCCACCGTTGTGTGGGCTTTTTCTCATGTTGTTGTGGACGAGACCCCTGGTCACCCGTGGCTTCACCTTGCACTTTACGCCGCTGCGACAGGAGTGAGTGTCGCTCGCGTGACGAGCAGGAATCATTTCCCCTCGGACGTCGTCGTCGGCTCGGCCCTCGGGTATCTGGTGGGCGGATACGTGTATCGGCAACATTCAGTCTCCTATGACAACAACATTTCCGGAAAGGGTTTGACGATTTCTCCGGTTTACGACGCTGCGACCCATTCTTACGGAGTAGACGTTACGATCGATCCAAGCGTTTTACGGAACCGCCGCTTGAAGCAGATGTGGTCAAAGACACTCTTCGAGAGTGGTTACTAGGGGAGAATCGAGATGAATCAAAAGGTCGCGAAAATCTCCTTCGCGCTGGCAACTCTGATTTTGAGTCTCGCGTTTTCGAGTACGTTGCGCGCTCAAATCGCCGAGGCCACTCTTTCGGGCACCATCACAGATCCCTCGGGCAAGACCGTTCCAAACGCCAAAGTCTCCGTGAAGAACACAGCCAGTGGGCAAAACGCGGAGGCGCAAACCGATTCCGAAGGCCGTTACACCGTCCCGAACCTGATTCCAGGAGACTACGAACTATCCGTCTCGGCGTCAGGTTATAGCACCAACACCGAAAAAGTGACGGTTTCCGCACGAACTATTCAAACCGCGGACATGACCTTAGGAGGGGTCCTCTCGCTCGGTGACCTCGGTTTTTCGTCCTCTCAGGCCCAAGGGAGCGCACAGGATCAGGCGAGGCTCGATAAGCGGTCGCACATGCTCAAGATTCATCAACGGCTCGGCTTGATCGACACAATTCCTTTGGTCGCCACGGTTATCGCTGGGACAGGCGCCGGCGGGAAAAGCACCAGTTCAACTGACCGCTACCTGCATCTAGCTTTGGGGTCGGTAACCGGTGACCTGTATTTCATGAGCGCCTATTACGCCATCCGGGCGCCTAGAATTCCGGGCACGCAAACGCGTGGGCAAATCCGGTTCCACAAAGCACTCGCTTGGGTCCACGGACCGGGGATGATCCTGACGCCGATTCTCGGAGCCATCGCTTTCGATCAGAAGAGCAAAGGAGAAAAAGTCCATGGGATCGCGAGTGCCCATGGGCCCGTTGCCATCGTGACCGCCGCGGCATATGGGGCTGCAATTCTTTCCGTGTCGGTCAAGTTTTGAAGACATTGTATGAATAAAACAGCCTTGATAGCTTTCTTCCTTTTAGCGTTCCCGATGTTTGCCCAGACAGATGGCCAGTGGGTTCTCGAACAATCCACGCTCACCTACCACGTGTCTCACCCATTGCACCAGGTAGAGGGCGTCAGCCATGCAGCACGAGGAAAGGGCGTTTGCCATGCAGGCCAATGCGATTTCCTGATAGCCGCACCCATCATTACCTTTGATTCCAAAGACAGCAATCGCGATCTGCACATGCTGCAAGTCGTGCGCGGCGGCCAATTTCCCATGATTACGGTGCGCACTCGTCTGCCTGAAGACGCAGCCGCATCGGCAACCATTCATGCCGATCTAGAGGTTCAGTTTGCAGGCCAGACCGTCGAATACAAACAGGTCCCCTTCCAGCAGAGGACACAAGGAAACCAGACGCGAATATCGGGATCCATTCCGGCTACATTATCCGATTTTAAGATCGATCCACCTTCTCTTCTGACGCTGCCTGTTAAGAACGAGATACCGGTGCACGTCGAGATGACTTGGCAGAAGCAGAACTAACAGCGTCAGCCGAAGCGTAATTTTTGAGACCTTGTGAAAGCCGCGTGCGCTGGAAGGAGAGCTAAATGCTGAGGGGTATCGTAGTGGGCTTTCTTTTAGGCGTGATCGTACTGGCTGGAGGAACTTTCTTTTATTTTGCATCGGGCATGGCGCCGGTGGCAACGGCAGAACCGATGATGCCGTTCGAACGGAAAATGGCGAACATGGCTCTCGATGCCCATATCGAAAAGCAGCACGTAGGAGAATCTCCGGTACCCGCCGACGAACCCAATCTTCAGGCCGGAGCTGAGACCTATAAGAAGGAGTGCGCAATGTGCCACGGGCTGCCTAACCATCCCGTAGACTACGTGAACATGATGTTCCCGAAGCCGACCCAACTGTTCAAAGGGAAAGGCGTGACCGACGATCCGCCCTCCGACAGCTACTGGAAGGCGGCCAATGGCATCCGGTTATCTGGAATGCCGGCGTTCAAGGATAAGTTGACGAACACGCAACTATGGCAGGTGAGCCAGCTCGCCGCTCATGCGAAAGATCTTCCCTCACCAGTAGAGAAAGTTCTCATGTCGGACACTCCCGCAAGTTTCGGCGCAGAGTTGAAAGCAGAACCAACACTGTCGAATCAACCATGAAAGTTACCGGAACTTTTGCCCCTACATTTGCGCTATTAGTGGCAGTTCTGACGATATTCCCCAAAATAGCCTTCGCTCAAACCGACGAGATCCAGGTCTACGACGCTGAAATCGAAGAGCCCGGGATTTTCAACGTCATGGTCCACAATAATTTCACTCCCGAAGGGCGGACCGTTGCAGTATTCCCGGGCGGTATCATTCCCAATCACTCCGACAACGGTGCTGTCGAGTGGGCGTATGGAGTCAAAGGCTGGTTCGAGCAAGGCCTATATTTTCCGGTATACAGCGGTTACTCCCAGGGCCGCGGTGGCACGCTAAACGGATTCAAAATCCGGGAATTGTTCGTGCGACCACACGCCCACGAGCATACGTTCTTCTATGGCGTTAATTTCGAATTCAGTGTCAATTATTTGTACTGGGAGTCCCGCCGTATCACTTCAGAAGTTCGTCCGATTGTTGGAGTGCACCTGCACCCAGTTGACATTATCTTCAATCCGATTGTCGACACGGATTATCGAGGCGGATTCGGTGGCCTCGAATTTGTTCCTGCAACGCGCATTGCTTATAACTTCAATGATAGATGGGCTGCTGCTTTTGAGGAATATTCCGACGACGGACCGCTGCGGCACTTCCTGCCGTTAAACGATCAATTTCATGAGGTTTGGGCAGTCATGGATCATTCGAATAAGTTTTTGAATATCGAGACTGGTATAGGATTCGGCATCACGTCGGGAGCCGACAAGATAACACTGAAGCTCATGCTTTCTCGTGACCTTAATTCGAAAGCTAAACAAACTGGCAGCCCGAAACCAGAGGATTAGCCAATGTCCGAGCTGCTGTCGGCAAACCGCAACCTTGGTTAGTGAGCTGCACTCTGATTACGGCTACTCGGACAAGTGGATTCCGGAGAGTCGGGTCGAATCGAATTCATCGAATTCTTCGTCAGGCATCCGTGTGACGCTGCCGTCAGATTGTTTGTAGAAGCCGTCCAGTGCTACGTGCCTGCTGGGTACGAAGCGTGCTTGGATGAATCCCTGAATAACCACCCGAACCGCGCCCTCAGGACGGGATTGCACGAAGGTTGTGATGGTCGCTGGCCGGGAGTCGAAGATCAGATTCTCAGGCGGGCAGTTTTCCAGTTTTTTAAGGTCGTCGATGCTCATCTGCCGCAGTCGTAATCCGCGCTCTTCGATTACCTTGCGAAATTCGGCGAGAGATTTAGGAAAGGTTTGCACAGGGATACCCGAAACGCCTCACGCTATCACATCCCCGAGAGCGCCAAGTGCCTGAACGCGGTTATCGTCCATTTGAAGTGACGATTGAAGTGGACGGTTGGGTGCTTCTCCGGAAGGCGGGGCTGTAACGGTGCTGGCGATTGCACTGTACGTGAATTCGTCTCCAGCGATTCGAAAGTGTTCAGCGATGTGGGGGCTCGGGATGGCGGCGGACGATAACGTGTATGTGCTCTCGCGTCATAGCTACGTGGCATCGCAGAGGGTTTGGACCGGCACTGCAGGTCTGGTCGCGTACCTGAATCCACGCAACCTGGGCAGGATCGTCGATCATCCATGCCGTAGCATTCGTCGTATGGTTGGTTTGATCTAGATATTCGGCGGCGGTCAAGTCGATGTCAGTGGCTTCAGCGTTCATTCGTTCACAGACTTCCTGAGGAGGCGGAGCGCTTCCGTCCGCGGACGCGCAAAAATCCTCGTCGTGCTCGAGCAGAATCTTTTCGTTAAAGCCGGTTATGAAATAGCGGGGTGTGATTGGCGTGATGTAGGACTCCTTGGACCACATGTTGAGGTCCTCGACAAACGCTGGCGGCATTTGGCTCAGCGCAAGCGTCCGCTCCTTCACCTGTTTTGAAAAGATGGTAACGGTGGGGGCGGGCTCACCGTTTGTTGGACGAAAATAGAAGCCCCCAATCCCGATGCCCTCCTGCAAGTCGATCCAAATAAATCCCCGGCCTGCAAGATATGGCCCGCTGTGCCCGGAAATGATCGCGTACCGTCCATCGCGCACCTGAAAGGGCAAGGGCGAGCCCTTCAGGACGGTGTCGATTGCCTCCATTAGCGACATATCGTGCCCATAGTGAAAAATGCAATCCGGAACCACGTTTTGCAACAGTTTATGGTACTGCTTGTCACGGATTACGGCCTTTGACTCCGCCCCTGCGAACTTACTCAGAAAAGAGAGGTCGTTGCTCGGCATGGGCTTTTGAAAAATGGCTTTGTCGTACTGCGGTGGCTGCTCGCTCTGCGCCTCGGCGCCGCCGTCAGACGACTGTGGATACTCAAGCAGTTGCAGAGGCTCAGATCCCTGCGTACTTTGCCGTTCTCTTTCCGCGGCGCTCACCGCAGAGACAGCGCAGGCCAACAGTAGGGTCAGAGAAGCGACACAAACCAAGACGCGTTTGCCGAAGCGGGCGTCACAAAACGATGCATTCATTTTTCATCCTAAATGAATGGCTGTTATCTCCCGGGTAAATGGAACGGCCATGATACGCTGGAATTTACGGTCCCTCAATGTAAACAATTTGAACTTGTGAAAACCAAGAGGGGCAAACTCCCTTCATGAAGGCCGGTTAGTGTCAAGGCGGTTTTGGTTTTTTGTCTCTTCAGTTCAGTGGTCCGCATCAGTCAAGATTCACCAGCCAAGCCGCCTCTGTCGCCATCCCATGCAAACTCGTTAAGCGGCTGTGCCGATGGCTCAGTTGCCGTTCCGCAACGGTTCGTACACCTTGTCCCTCACCCACAACCGATGCAGCAGCACCGCCAATTTTTCTCGCCACTGCCACCGCCGCTCGTTTCTTTGCATTTCCCTCTCCCGGTTCGGCTAACTTCCGGTCCCCACCATCGGCCGTACAATAAGAACGGGCATATCATGAGTCTGACGCTCCTGGTGACGTTTCACTTCTGCCCCGTCCGTCGGCCATTTCCGGATAGCCTTTCATAAAAAGGAGCTGCGATCCTTGTGAGGTTCGGCAGCCAAAGGCTGACGGAAGACGTGAATTTGTTGGGAAGCTGACCGCTTGGCTCTGTCACGAATTGCCCTAGATGAAATGGCCGGAGTACTCCAACACCCCTTGTGCAGCAAGTGCCGAACGCATCCGTTTGACAGCATTCCACGAAAGGACCCTGTGTCACGATTTTCTCAAACCGCTGATGCAGCAACCCTACAACCGGGGCCGGAGGCTCGGGCAAAGTGCTGATCATGTCGAGCGGCTGATCGAACGTTCACAAGTCGAGTTACTTCGCTGTGGTGGCGCTCTTAGGATACAGCGAGGAAAAATAAATTCTTAGCTTCCGGGTTGAGCATGTCCTGCTAACGAATCGGTTTAGAATTCGTTCGAATTTTCAGGATTGAATTTTGGGTCGAGAACTTTGCGTGCAGTTTCGGCGCCAAGTACCGGTAACGATTCGTCCGTCAAAAGGCCGAGCCGTTTCAGGACGGATGCCTGATCCCAGTAAATGTGTTCGTGGGTCAACTTGCCATCGCGGAATTGGACGATGGCGACCAGGGGAACTTCTACCCGGCGGTTGGTGGGGGAACGCCGGGGAGCATCCAGGGGATTTCCTGGGTGTGAGTAAAGGAGAAGATCATTTCGTCCGCGAGTTGATTTTCGCCCACGGTGCGAGAGACGAGGTTGAGGGTCGTGTCGGGAGGCATGCTGGGAATGAAATCGCGCGAATAGAAGTGGCGCAGCGCGGATTTGCCATAACCGCCGGTCATGACTGGGACATGATTGACATAGGCGTCTTCTGTCATGGTGGCGAGAGTGGCTTCGGTGTCTCGAGTGGTGAATTCGTGGGAGGTGTGTTCTTCCCAGAGTCTGATCAGGTCGCTTGGCTGCATATCGAAATTGTACACGCTCGAAAGGGCCAAGACACGCGGCGGTCCACGGCGCGGAAAGCCTCCGATGTTTGCGATTTCGCGCGACGTCACAGGCGACCACTCAACTTGCAGTCATGAGTCGCGACCGGCGGCACTCGGAGCGATTACTTCGTAGGGGTGATCTGATGAAAAATTGACACGGCGTTATCGCCGAACGTGGCTCTATATTTCGGGAACTGGCGCAGGTCCTCATACTTAGGCAGCTGAATCTTTTGACGCACCTGGTCTTCGGTTGCGCCCGACTGGACGAGTTGCTGGACTTGCGACTCAAGATCGGCGAGGTAGTTACGGAAATGCTGCACGGTTTCCCTGGTACCGACTTCAAAGTGCCCGGGCACGAAGTGATCAGCGGGAAGAGAGAGAATCCTGTCGAGGTCGGCGACCCAGTGCGTGGCGCTACCTTGGTCCATTGCGGGCACGCTGCCGGTGAGGTAAATATCTCCGGTTGCAACCGTGCGCTGGTGCGGGAAGTAGACGAAGATGTCGCCCATGGTGTGGGCAGGCCAGGCAGCCATGATCTCGACCGGACTATCGCCGAGATAAATGGTGAGCTCTTGTTCGAACGTGATCGTAGCAGGGCGGAACAAAAATTCCGGTCCGGGCATTGGTGTGGGCCCCGCGTGGGATGTTTTCTCCGCTAGGGCCAAGGTTTTCTCGCGAGTAAACGGGGAAGAGATAATTTGAGCATCGGGACCAACCACGCCGTCTCCGCCTTGATGATCCGGATGATAGTGAGTGTTCACGATGTAGGCGACCGGCAGCGGCGAGATTTTCCGAATTTCACGCAGAATCTTCCTGCCTTCGGTGCGATTCAGGCCGGTGTCAACTACCAGAATGCTGGACGGTCCCACGAGAAAAGTCGAGTTGGCGCTGCCATCGTTGTCTGAAATGTAGGCGTACAAGTTTGGGGCGAGTTGTTGAACGGTGGGACCGGCCGCCAACGCCGAGAATGCCAGAAGCACCGATCCGAAAACAATTGGGAATAATTTGCGTGCGATGGTAACGAGTTGGGACATAACGCTCGCTTTCCGCGCAGGCCGCACTATGTGCGCGACCCTCTGCGTTCATCGGCAACGAGCTTCCGCAAACGCGCAGCGGAAGCTCGTTGCCTGAAGGATCAGAATATCAGCTTCAAAGCGAACTGGATCAGCCTTGGACCGCCCGAACCGAGGCCGACGTTATTCTGAGCCACGTCTGCCGTTTGAAATAAGGCGCCAAAGCTCGGCGAAGTAAGGACGTGGTTGGGAAGCGCAAAGTTTGGATGGTTCAGAATGTTAAAGAATTCGGAGCGGAACTGTACCGTGATGCCATGTTCGAATGTTGTGTTCTTCATCAAGGCGAAATCGAGATCGGTGTAATGTGGCCCTTCGACGATATTGCGGCCGGAATCTCCGAAGGTAAGCGGAGCGTTGAGCGAGAAAGCGGAGGTGTTGAAGAATTTCGCGACGGTGTGCGGGCCGGCGTTGGGATTGCCGCTGACGTTGGCCCGGTCGTCGCCCAGGCCGGTGCTGCTTTCATTCGCGCCTGTGAGGACGGAAAATGGCTGGCCGGTCTGAGCAGTAAGAATGCCACTGATCTGCCAGCCATTGCCTAGCTTATCCGGAACCGCCGACCACCAATTCTTCAAGCTGGGAAAAATGTAAACGTAGTTGAAAACAAAGCGCTGGCGAACGTCGAAGTCGGAAAGGCCTTTCTCGGCGGCGGTATCGTAATTGTTCTGGGGGAAAATTGTGGATCCATTGGCTCCGGAACCGAAAAAGTCGGAAGCGCTATCGATCGATTTCGAGTAGGTGTAGGCGATTCCGAAGTTCAATCCGTGGCTTAAGCGCTTATCGAGCTTGGCTTGCAAGCCGTTGTAGTAGGAACTCATGGAGTCTTGCGCCTGGAAGATCTGGGCGAAGCCAAAGTACGGGCCGCGAACGATGGTCGGCATGGCGGCAATGTTCATTGAGAGACCCTGCGCCGCAACCGGCGGAAGCCCTAAGACTTCCAATCTGGTGACGACGTTTGGAGTCAACGTGTTGATCTGCGCCTGTGTGGTGTAGGCCTGATCGATTTGGACGAAGCGCGGCAAGTGTGTTCCGGTCGTGCCAACGTAGGCGATATCGAGCAACATGTTGCTCGGCAATTCGTGTTGGACGTCCAGATTCCACCCCTGCGAATACGGAGTTGGCAAATTGGCGGCCGTTACGGTAAGGACCGGGAAGCCCGAAGGTCCAAAGGAGTTCGGGTAGGGTGGGTCGGAGTCGTAGTAGTCGGGGAGGAAGGGCGGATTCAGCATGACGTTGCCAGGAATGTTGCCGAAGACCGTGTCGTAAAAAATTCCGTAGCCTGCACGAATCACGGTCTGTTGCGCGCTTCCGATGGAATAGGCGAGGCCCAGGCGCGGCGCGAAGTTATTGTGGTCGCCGTTGTAGAGACCGCCGAGCTGCGCTTGCGTGGCGATTCCCGAAGCTTGAAGCTGGGCTAGATTGGTCTGCGAGCCGGTGGGGGGGAAATAAGTTGTGTAGAGATTCGGACGAAAAGTGCTCGAACGGCCTGTAGCGTCGTGCAGGACGGTATTCAGCTCGTAGCGGAGGCCGTAAGTGAAGGTAAGATTCGATCGTATTTTGAATTTATCCTGGCCGAAGAAATCGTAGCTGCTGGTGCGGTAGCTGCGGCCAGAGTCGCCAACAAATTGGAGAGAAGAGCTTGGGAGGCCTTCGGCGAAGTCCAGCAGGGGGTTGGGTATTGCCTGCGGGTTATTGGAGCCGGTAAAAGAAAGCTGGCCGTTAAAATACAAATCGTAGAGGCGATTATCCCGGATGTTGCGAGCCTCGCCGCCGAATTTCCATTCATGCCGCGGAGTGATGTGGGAAAAGTTGTCTATAAATTCGAGGGTGTTGATCCAGTTGCCCGCCGGATTGTTTCCCGAAGCGCCCAGGTTCGAGTAAGGTTCGACAGAGGAAACCAACCCCCCTGAAAAGGTGATGTTAGGAATATCGCCTAGACCGGTGGGTGCGCCGGCTGGATAACCTGTGTTGAAACCATAGGTGGCGGCCTGCGGGCCCGTCTGGTTGTAGGTGTTGCCCGTGACGCGTGTGAAACCAAAGCGGAACTCATTGAGCGACGAAGGGCTGATGATCCAGGTATGCCCGAGAGAACCGAGATGGCTCGTATCCTTGGCGTTCACTCCATATCCCGGAATCGCGGTGGTGCCCTGGCCCGGCTGGAAAGGGTAAAAGATGGTGGCGGCCGTAAAGCTGTAGCGCCCCGTAAGAGTTCCGTGCGCCAGTTGGTGATCCAGCTTAATCATGTACTGATCGGTTGAATTGGTGAGATTGGGCGAAGAGACGTAGTTGCCGCCAGGCTGACTCGTATTTGGTTCCGGGTACAGCGCAAATAGGGCCGCGCTGATCGGGTTCACCACAACATGCACAGTGGGTGAACCGGGGTTCAAGGGATTGGTATTGAATATTCCGGTTTTTTCGGCATCGGTCGGGACGTTGGTCACGTTGGTGATGCCGGCGATTTCGCGGAATCCTTCGTAGTTGCCGAAGAAAAAAGTTTTATCTTTTTGAATCGGGCCGCCCAGGGTGGCGCCGAACTGGTTGAGTCGCAATTCGGGAGCCGCCAGGTTCGGATTGGCAAAGAAGTTTCGCGCGTCCAGGTCATCGTTACGAAAGAACTCGTAGGCCGATCCGTGTAACTGATTGGTCCCCGACTTGGTTACCAGGTTGACGATGGAGCCGCTGCTGCGACCGTACTCGGCGGAGTAGTTGTTGGTCATCACCTGAAATTCCTGGATCGAATCGATGGAGGGTAACTGCGCGACGCTGCCCGCTTCATAGTTGTTGTTGTCGATACCGTCGACCATGAAGTTGTTCGACGTGGAGCGCTGGCCGTTGGATGAATAGCCGGAGGTGCCGCCTTCGCCGCCCTGCTGGCCGCCGCCACCGCCATTGGCTGAAACGCCGGCATTCAATAGCGCCAATTGGGCGAAATTGCGGCCGTTCAGGGGCAGGGAGACCACCTGAGCATCCTCGATTACGCCGCCGAGATGTGCCGTCTCCGTATCGGTGAGGGCGACGCCGCTTTCCACCGTGACAGTCTGCGCCGATTGCGCCAAGGTGAGCGCAAGGTCCGTAGTGGTGATTTCGTTGACGCGCACCTCAACGCGTTCGATTTTCGCCGTGGCAAACCCGGATTTTGTGGCCTCGAGGGTGTAAAAGCCGACAGGGAGAGCGGGGAAACGATATGCGCCGTTGTCCGGCGTCATCGCTGTGCGGGTGAGACCTGTGGCGGTGTTCGTGATGGTTACGGTAGCGCCTGGAACCACGGCTCCTTGCGGGTCGTGCAACGTACCTACGATTTCACCGTTGCTTGACTGGGCGAATGCGGCTCCCTCGATCGTGAAGAGAACGACTACCAAAACGAGCAACCTGCGAATCATGGCTGTTCCTCCTTGCAAGTAGAAGTTTTCAGAAGCGATATTCGTGTTGCCCGGGTGTTCCCCTTACGTACCCTTATCACTTGGCAATCGGCTGTTGCTTCTGCCAAGCGGAATCTCCTTTGTAAATCACGCCGCCTTTCATGACGAAGTCCACGTGCTGCAGAACGGTGATGTCAGTGAGTGGGTCGCCATTCACGGCGACAATATCAGCGTACTTTCCTGGCTCAATCGCGCCGACCTTGTCGCTCCAGCCAAGGAGATCAGCGGCGTTTACGGTTCCGGCCTGCAGAGAATGCACGGGCGTCAACCCCAGCTGGACCATCGACCAGAACTCACCGGCATTCAATCCATGGGGATAGACACCCGCGTCCGTTCCCAGGGCGACTTTTACTCCTTCGCGATAGGCGCGCGCTACATTCGCTTTCGCAGCCGGAATGATGATGGCAACCTTTTCAACGACCCAGGGGGGCAGGTGCAAACTGTCCTCATTTTTTTCGAACCAGAAGAGCGGGTAGGTGGTTGCTGAGAAGTAGGTTCCGTGTGCTTTCATCAACTGGATGCCTTCTTCGTCAAGAAAAATTCCATGCTCGACGGAATCGACGCCGGCACGCACGGCGTCCTTGATGGAAATGGCCGAATGGGCGTGGGTGGCGACCTTGCGGCCGAGCCGGTGTGATTCGGCGACGATCGCCTGCATTTCTTCCGGGCTGTATTGTTCGAGCAGGGGATTGTCACCCTTGGACATCGTCCCGCCCGAAGCAGCGAACTTTATTACATCTGCACCGTACTTGATGTTCTCGCGCACCTTGGCCATGACGGCGGGGACGCCGTCCGCAACGCCGTCGGCTGAGATGTGAAATTCGAAAGGAAGAAGATTGTTGTCGCCGTGGCCGCCGGTAATGCTGATGATCGGGCCTGAGACCTGCATGCGCGGCCCGATGACATCACCGTCTTCGATTGCGTCGCGAAGAGCGACGTCGGCAAATCCCGCGGCGCCGAGATCGCGCACAGTTGTGAAGCCGGCAAGCAGAGTGACTCGTGCGTTTCTCGCGCCGATCAATGCGTGGCGGGGGAGAGAAACTCCCAGGGAGTTATAGCCTGCGGCACCAGCCTGGATGGTCATATGGGTGTGCACGTCGATGAAGCCGGGCAGCACCGTGGCTTTGCGAAGATCGATTTCGTGGGCGCCCGGAGGAATCGACAGACTGTCGCCAACTTTTTCGATCCGCTCGCCGCGGATCAGGATGTCCTGGCTCTCCAGCATACGGCCCGCGCGGGCGTCGAACAATTTACCAGCGTGGATGATGGTGATGTCCTGGGGCGATTCCTGCGCGGCGAGCGGAACCGCGCGTAAGCCGGCGAACAGAAAAATCGCCAGCCAGAAAATACGTATCCGGGAGATCGGTTCAAAAAGCGATTTCATAGGAATCCCCGTGAAGAATCTTGAAATTGACAGCGATCTGGCGAGGCAATTGGGGGGCCCGGATACGCCTTTCGATGAATCGCCGACCGAAACTTTCGAGTCTCTGTCACCGAGAAATGCGGTCGCGAGCGACAGTGCCCGTTTGGCAGGCAAAACCCGCCCGCTTTTACGCTCCGCGGAACTCCATAAGAAGGCATTACCACCCCTCGAAGGAGTGCCGCCACCCAAGCAGCACGCCGATCAAGTACCAGACGTGTAAACCCGAGGCCCTCAACCTACACAGCCGCGGATTGCTATGTCAAGAACAATTGGCTTTGTATATCATTTGCATATCAGATAGACTCAATTGAAAAAACGGAATGCGGATGGCTTCGCGGAGCGTTAGTTTTGTGGTTCGCCCCGCACCAGAGACCACCGGGGAAATCGCAAAGGATCCACCCGTTGTGATTTCTTGTCGAGGTGGCGAGTTTCAGTTATTGCCGGCGCTCGCGTGAGGTTCCGGACGAGACTTACAGGAGGGATTGTGGAGGGAAAAGTTCTCGCTGAATTCGTCCGGGCGATTGTCGGCGGCAAAATTCGGGTGGTGGACTTGGCGCAGCCCCTGCGTGCAGGCACTCCGATCATTCAACTTCCTGCTGAATTCGGCGAGTCGTGGCCGTTTCGAATCGAGGAAGTCTCGAAATACGATTCGCGCGGGCCCGCCTGGTACTGGAACAACATTTCCCTCGGCGAACATACCGGCACTCACTTCGACGCTCCGATTCATTGGGTTACCGGAAAGGACTATGCGAACGCGACTACGGATACCATTCCCGTGCAAAAGTTCGTTGCACCGGCGTGCGTGATTGACTGCTCAAAAGAATCCGCGAGCGATGCGGATTTCCTGCTGACCGTCGAGCATGTGAAAGCGTGGGAGGCGGAACACGGCACGATAGAACCGGGTTGCTGGGTGCTGATGCGTACGGACTGGTCGAAACGAAAAGAGGTAGATTTCCTGAATATGAAGGACGACGGTTCGCATACTCCGGGACCTCATCCGGATTTGGTGTTGTTTCTTATCAAGGAGCGAAATGTGGTCGGCTGGGGTTCAGAGACGGTGGGCACCGACGCTGGACAGGCATTTCGCTTTGAGCCGCCTTTTCCCTGCCACAACGGGATGCATGGTGCTAATCGGTTCGGGCTGGCGAGCCTGGCGAACCTCGACCAGTTGCCGGCGAAAGGATCCGTGTTGATCGTGCCACCACTTAAGATTGTGAATGGCTCAGGTAGTCCGTGCCGCGTACTGGCGCTGGTTTCCGCTTAAAGATGAGGGAAGGAGAGCGGGCAGCGGCCTGAGCAAGGATTTGACGGCCCGATTATTTAGCGGTACAAGAAATTTATCGCTGCTCGCGAGGTTTCGTCGCCGTATTGTCTGTGGTGCTCCTAAGAAGGCGGGAGAAACCGAAGCACTTATACAGGACAGGGTTTTCTAATGGCAGAGCGTTTCTTTACAAAAGAGGTGCAGAAACTGCGACTTGGCGCGGGTCAGGAATTCCGCGGCGAAGGCATACTGGCGGTGACGAAAGCCCTGTTGCAGTCAGGGGTTTGCTATGTGGCCGGATACCAGGGCGCGCCCATTTCTCACCTGATGGACGTTTTGGCCGATGCGAATCCGATTCTGCAAGAGCTTGGAGTTCGATTCGAGCACAGTGCTTCGGAAGCGACTGCTGCAGCCACGCTGGCTGCCTCCGTAAATTATCCCTTGCGGGGAGCAGTGACGTTCAAATCCACAGTGGGAACCAACGTGGCGAGCGACGCGCTGGCGAACCTGGCTTCCGGCGGAGTTACGGGCGGCGCGCTCATCATTGTGGGCGAGGATTATGGCGAAGGTTCCAGCATCATGCAGGAGCGATCGCACGCGTTCGCCATGAAATCGCAAATGTGGCTGCTCGATCCGCGTCCGAACCTTCCCTCCATTGTGCAGGCCGTCGAACAATCGTTCGAGTTTTCCGAGGCGACGAATACTCCGGTGATGCTGGAGTTGCGCATCCGTGCCTGCCACGTGCATGGCCGGTTTATCGGCCAAGGACAACGTGCGCGCCAAGTTCACTCTTGCGGATGCGATGGAACATCCTTCGCGCGATGTGAGCAGGATCGTCCTGCCGCCCGGCAGCTTCGCGCACGAGCAAGAAAAAGTACAGAAACGCTGGCCGGCCGCGCAGAAATTCGTCCAGAAAGGCAGCTCAACGAGTTCTTTGGCGATGGCGCACAGGACTTCGGCATTATTTTGCAAGGCGGGATGTATAACACGGTCGTGCGGTCGCTTGAGTTGACTGGGACTCTGCAACGCTTTCGGCGACAGTCGAATTCCGCTGTACGTTCTGAATGTCACGTATCCGCTTGTCGACGAAGAAGTGAAACGCTTCTGCGCAGGCAAGCGCGCGGTGCTGATGATCGAGGAAGGCCAGCCTGAATTCATCGAGCAGAACCTGCACGCGATTCTGCGCAAGGCGGACATTCAAACGAAAGTCCACGGGAAAGATTTTCTGCCGATGGCTGGTGAATACACGGCTGCGGTCGTGACGAAAGGGCTTCTGAAATTTGTGGAGCGGTACAGCCCGGGCTGACAAGGTCGCGCGCATTTGCCGGCCATCGCCAAGGAGCCTGCGCCGCAGGCAAACGCCGTTGCCAACACGTCAACAACCAAGTGCATCCACGCGCTGCCCTCTTTTTGCACGGGTTGTCCCGGAGCGGCCGATTTTCACGGCGATGAAGCTGGTGGAGCGCGAACTTGGTCCGCATCACGTGACGTGCGATATCGGCTGCCATCTATTCTCTATTTTGCCGCCGTTCAACATCGGCGCAACCACCATGGGCTACGGGCTAGGATGGGCGAGCGCCTGCGGCGTTCAACACCAAAGAAACCGAAAAACGGACGATCAGCCTGATGGGCGACGGCGGGTTCTGGCATAACGGACTGACCAGTGGCGTCGGCAACGCGGTGTTCAATCAAAGCGATAGCGTGCTGTGATCGTGGACAACAGCTACACCGCTGCCACCGGTGGGCAGGACATTCTTTCCTCGGACCGCGCCAAATCCGATCCGCACCACGAAGCAGCCCATTGCCGATGCGGTACGCGGCGTCGGCGTGAAATGGGTACGCACAATCACGCGGACGTTTGACGTGGCGAAGATGCGCGACGTGTTAAAGGAAGCGCTGACCACGAAAGAAAAAGGGCCCAAAGTGATCGTCGCGCAGAGCGAGTGCACGCTGAACAAGCAGCGGCGCGTGAAGTCGCTGATGAACAAGATGGCCGAGGAAGGCAAGCGCGTGGTGCGCGAGCGTTTTGGTGTTGATGAGGATACCTGCACGGGCGACCACTCCTGCATACGGCTTTCCGGTTGTCCTTCGCTGACGATCAAACCGACTTCCGATCCGTCTGCGGAAAGATCCAGTCGCTACGGTGATCGATAGTTGCGTCGGCTGCGGGCTGTGCGGCGAAGTGGCGCATGCGGCGGTGCTGTGCCCGTCATTTTTCCGCGCGGATGATCATCTCGAACCCGACCGGCTGGGACCGGTTTAAGGCAGACTCACGGCGCAAGTTATTGGATTTCTGCAGGGCCGCATGGAACGGCGGCTGGCGGCACTCACCGCGTAGTCGAGATCTCATGGACTCAACGCTCGTCACCACGATCGCGCCGATGCATCGCGCAGAAAACTCTCGCACACCAGCCGCAAAGGCAATCACCATTGCCATTCTTGCAATGGGCGGCGAAGGCGGAGGCGTACTCGCGGACTGGATTGTGGATCTCGCCGAGCATTGCAACTATTGCGCGCAAAATACCTCCGTGCCGGGCGTCGCGCAGCGCACCGGATCCACTGATTTACTACATCGAGATTTTTCCGGAAGTCAGCGGCGAAGGCGGCAGGGAAAGAACCTGTTCTGGCACTTGATGCCTGTTCCGGGCGAACTCGATGTGGTTCTTGCGTCGGAGTTGATGGAAGCGGGCCGCGCCGTACAGCGAGGGCTTGTAACGCCCGACCGCACGACACTGATTACTTCGACCAATCGCGTGTATTCGATGACAGAGAAGACCGCGATTGCCGATGGGCAAGTAGACGAGGCAAAGCTGATCGCGGCCGGAGCAGCGGCAGCGAAGAAGTTCGTGCATGGAGATTTCTGCGCGTCTCGCGCAAGATAGCGCACAGTGTAATCAGCGCTTCGCTTTTTGGCGCGCTGGCTGCAACCGGCGCGCTGCCATTTCACGCGACGTCAGTTCGAACAGGCTATAGAACGTGGCGGCGTGGGCGTGAAATCAAGCCTGGCAGCGTTTGCGGCGGGATTTGCCGCAGCGGAATCCGCTACTTCACCGGATGCGGCAAGGGCGAATGCCGCTCGAATCCGCGCCGGACGTTGCAAAGCAGAAAGTTGGACCACGACTCTGCAGACGCTTGGCGAGAAAGTCGGAGAGCGATTTCCCGGGTCCCAGCCACGAGTTCTGCTAGCCGGAATCGTCGCGCTGCGCCGATTTTCAGGATGAAGGCTATGCGGCCGATTATCTGCGGAGGCTTGAAACGATCCGCGATCTCGACCGGCAGTACGGCAACGGCGATTGCGCCTACTGCGCGAGGCGGGACGTTACCTTGCGCTCTGGATGTACTATGAAGACGCGATTCGCGTGGCCGACCTGAAGATTCGCCGAAGTCAGATTCGATCGGGTGCATAAAGAAGTTCGTGCCGGAGATCGGCAGCTTCGTGCGGATCAATGAGTTTTTGCATCCGGGCTTGCAGGAAATTGCCGATATTCTTCCAGCGGGTCTCGGGCGGTGGCTTCTTCGTTCGGGGCTGGCCAAGCGAGCCATCGAGAACTTTACTCGCGGCGGAAAGACTCTCCGGACAACGTCTTTGGGCGGGTTTTGCAGCTTTATATTCTGGCGAGTTTGCGGCCGGTGAGACGGAGCACCTTCGATTTAAAGAAGAGACAAAAGTCCATCGGTGGCATGGCTGAGGCTCGTTGGGACGCTGGGAGCGGAAGATTACGCTCTGGCGGTGGAAGTGGCCGAATGCCCGCAATTCGTCAAGGGATACGGAGAAACTCACAGCCGCGGCATGGCCAAATTCGTGGCCGCCACTGCCGCAATACCCGCGCTGCGGCGAACCGAAAACCCGGCGGCAGGGATGAAGAAATTGCGGGAAGCGGCCTTGGCCGACGAGGACGGCGAAAAGCTCGCCGCGGAGTTGCGCAAGCTGCCCGCTTAAGCGGCGCGATGCCACTCCGATTTAGGACGCGGGGTTAAATCACGAAGTTTCGGTTTTTAAGGCAGTCGCAAACCGGTGCGTTCACCCGCCAGGGTTCCTGGACCACATTTTGCGTTGAATCGCGGGTGACACTCGATATTTATCCTCGCCGTAGTGCGCGGCGAGGTTGGTCAAGACGGTATGAATTGTTTCGATGCCAATCAGGCTCGCCCAGCCGAAAGGACCGAGAGGATAATTGACGCCGTTCTGCATAGCTATGTCCACCGCGTCGCTGCTGCACACGCCGGCGGCCACGATGTCTGCGGCTTCATTTACCAGCATCGCCACGGTTCGCATCACAGCCAATCCAGGAGCGTCGTCGAGCCTGGAGACGGCATATCCCGCCTGCTGGAAAAAACCAACGGCAGATCGATAGGCGGGCTCGCTGCATGAATCCGCCTTCGCTATCGCAATGCGGCTAGCACTCTGAAACTTGAGCGCCAGATCGAGCACGACAACGTTTGGAAAGCCGATTTCAAATGCACGTTTGGAAGCTGGCCGGCCATCGGTGAGGTAAATCGCTGCATCACCAGCTTCGAACATGCGTCCATCCGCGGCAGAGCAGGCGATCGATTTAATCCCGGCTGGCAATCGGGAAGCGATCGACTCCGCCAATGGATTTTTGGCGACGGTTATGCGTCCGGGAGGTGCGGCCAGCGGTTCGGTGTCGGGCGAAGCAGGCTTGGCCCCTTGGGAGTATTCGTAAAATCCGCGCCCCGATTTTCGTCCGGTGAGACCCGCGTAAACCATTTCCTGCTGGATCATGGAAGGTTTGAATCGAGGTTCCTGGAAGAATGCCTCGTACAGCGATCTCGTCACGGCAAAGTTTGTGTCGAGACCGATAAGGTCCATCAGCTCGAACGGGCCCATTCGGAACCCGCCAGATTCACGCATGATGGCATCGAGAGTAGCCGGTGTCGCAGCATTTTCCTGCAGGAGACGAAGACCTTCGCCGTAGAAGGGACGCGCCACACGGTTGACAATAAAACCAGGAGCCGATTTCACGTGAACCGGTTTCTTGCCCCAGGCCCCGGCGATTTCGTACGTTCGCTCGGCGACCGCTGAATCGGTTTGCAGGCCGCTGACGACTTCCACCAACTTCATAACGCCCACTGGGTTGAAGAAATGCATCCCGACGAGTCTGCCAGGAACCTGCAAGCCTGCGGCGATGGCGCTGATGGAGAAGGAAGATGTATTGCTCGCCAAAATACACTCGGCGCCAACAAATTTTTCCAGTCCGGCAAAGAGCTCTCGCTTAACGTTCAAGTCCTCGACGACAGCTTCAACGATCAAATCAACGCCGGCGAGTTGCTCGGCGGCCGGCATCGGATGGATGCGGCTATGGATCGCTTGCGCAGCCTGCGAGGTAATTTTTTGCTTTTCGAGGAGCTGCTCCAGGGAACGATCAATGCCTTCCAGCGCCCGAGTGACAGCCTCGGGCCTTGCGTCGAAGAGCCTGACATCGCAACCGGCGGAGGCTGCGGCCTGGGCAATTCCAGCTCCCATAATTCCGCTACCGACGACTCCGAGCTGCTGATTAAATGGTCTCATCCTAAGGGACGGTGATGCGAGAGAGAAGGGTCAGGGAAAACGCTGCGGGCAAAGTCTCTATCCCCATCGCCACTATTCCGGAAGAACCGCGGTGACTTCGATCTCGACTCGGGCATCGTCCTCTATCAAACTCGATACCTGGACGGCGCTCATCGCGGGATAGTGAGGGCCGATCGTTTCGCGGTAGATGATGCCCAACTGCTTGCTGGACTCGAGATACTCCTTTTTATCCACCAGATACCAGTTCATACGGACGATGTGCTCGGGTTTGGCGTGAGCTTCGGCCAGCACTTCGACGATATTCTTTAAGGCCTGCCGGGCTTGATCGATGAATTTCTTCGAAACGAGCCTTCCCTGGGCGTCGAAGCCGACCATACCGCTGAGAAAAACCGTGTGACCCTTGGAAGCGATGCCATTGGAATAGCCCTTTGGACGGGGCCAACCGTGCGGCTGGAGAATCATAGTGATATGGTCCTTTTAGGTCTATGAATTGGCGCGGCCGCTGGGTCGCACAAAAATGCACCGATCCGGGAGCGAAGATCGTCCGGTATTTTTTGCGAGTGACCCTGCGCGGCATCCGTAAGAACCACGACTACTTCGCCACGCACGCGTGTTTCCCCGCCAGACCCGCAAAGCAGGATTTGCAGCGAGACAGAACTTGTGCCGATCCTGGTGACGGATAGCATGGCGTGGATCGTCTCGCCCAAAAAACAGGTAGCGACAAAATCCACTTCGAGATGCGCGGTAGGAACGCCCCAGCCTCGCTTAATAAGGTCGGGAAAAGGCAAGCCGAGGCCTTCGCGGAACCAGTCTTCTACCAGATTGTTGAACATCTCAAGATAGCGCGGGTAAAAGACAATTCCCGCCGGGTCGCAATGAGCAAAGCGGATCAGTATCTCAGAGCGAAAGAACCCGGGCCGAGAGGAGGATTTATGGTTCGCGTCGAGGCCGGTTTCGATCATGCTGTATTTTCCTGGAATGCGCGGATGATTCCGCGGCCGATGATCAATTGCTGCACTTCGGTTGCTCCTTCGTAAATGCGCAACGGGCGGATCTCACGATAGAGGCGTTCGACGACCTGATCGCGCACGACTCCAAGGCCGCCGAAAATCTGAACGGCAGCATCGATTACGCGCTGGGCCGTTTCGGTGGCTACCATCTTGGCCATAGCGGCTTCGACAGTTACCGGATGGCCGAGGTCGCGCAGCCAAGCCGCGCGATACGTGAGCAAAGCAGCCGAATCCACGCTCGTGGCCATCTCCGCGAAGCGGGCCTGAGTCAGCGGCAGATCTCCCAAAGTCTGGCCGAACATCTTGCGCGATGTGGCGCGTCTTAGCGCTTCCTGTAACGCCCGTCGTGCAAATCCTAAAGCGGCGGCCGCCACGGTGGTTCGAAAAACGTCGAGAGCAGCCATGGCCACTTTGAAACCTTTGCCCTGTTCCCCCAGGCGGTTTGCAGCCGGGACGCGGCAGTTCCTTAGTGTCAGGCGAGCTATCGGATGCGGCGCGATCATTTCGATGCGTTCGGCGATCTCGAAGCCGGTTGTATCTTTTTCAACGACGAAGGCGGTAATCCCGCGCGATCCAGGGGCATCTCCGGTGCGTGCGAACAGGACGTAGAAGTCGGCAATTCCGCCATTCGAAATCCAGGTCTTCTCACCATTCAGGAGGTAGCCATCGCCATCTTCGCGAGCCTCACACTGCATGGCGGCGACATCGGAACCGGCATCCGCCTCCGACAGGGCGAAGGCCGCGATGGCCGCGCCGGAAGCAACAAGGGGCAGGAAGCGCATTTTCTGTTCAGGGCTTCCGAAAAGAGTGATTGCGCCGGAGCCGAGGCCTTGCATCGCAAATGCGAAATCGGCGAGGGCTGAATGTTTCGCCAGGGTTTCGCGGATCAGACACAAGGTTCGTGTGTCGATGGAATCGGAGGAGGCGCCATATTGCGTGCCGCCGATAGCATGCGTGAGCCAGCCAGCTTTGCCTAAGGTGCGTACGAGGTTCCGGCATTCGTCGTCGACGTTTTCGGAGTGAGCGGCGGCCAGGTGAGCGGCGGCCCATTGGTTAATCTCGCCGGCCAATATTCTGTGGCGGGGCTCAAAGAAGGGCCAATCCAGGTGGGAGTTTCTGGACATACTTCGATCAATCCCCTTTAAATGACGGCCTTTTTTTCGCCGCGAACGCGTGATAGGCGCGGTGGAAATCGTTCGTCGCCATGCAAATGGCCTGCGCCTGAGCCTCTGAATCGATCGCCTCCGAAACGCCCATATTCCACTCAAGTTGCAGCATCTTTTTGGTCATGGCGTGGGCGAACGTGGGGCCCGAACTGAGCTCTGTTGCGAGCGAGCGCGCATCGCTCAGCAACTGCTCGGGTGAAGAGATGCGGTTTAGAAAGCCCCAGCGTTCCGCTTCTTCACCAGAGAGGCTCCGTCCGGTGAAGAGCAACTCAGCGGCGCGCCCCTGACCGATCACGCGCGGTAGAAGGGAACAGGCTCCCATATCGCACCCGGCGAGGCCGACGCGAGTAAATAGAAATGCGATCTTGCTTCGGGCCGTGCCGAGACGAATATCGGATGCCAGAGCAAGAATCGCGCCTGCTCCGGCGCAGACGCCATCGATCGCCGCGACGATGGGCTGGGGGCAGGAACGCATGGCCTTCACGAGATTGCCGGTCAGTTGCGTGAAGGCCAGCAGGCCGGGCATGTCCAGTTTTGTCAGCGGGCCGATGATCTCGTAGACATCCCCGCCGGAAGAAAAGTTTTCGCCGGAGCCCGCTATGGTGATGACTTTGATGTCTTGTGCCTCAGCCATGGAGCGGAAGAGCTCGTACAATTCAGCGTAGGAATCGAATGTGAGCGGATTTTTTCGATCCGGCCGATTGAGCGTGATGGACGCAATGGGTCCGTTCGATTCGTACAGGAAGTGGCGACTGCTATAGCCGGAAAGCGACCTGCGCCCGACCGGGAGTTGATGCGACTCGCCCGGCAGATGCCGGTCTGCGTTCTCTTGTTCAGATGCCATGCGTGTTTTCTCGGTGCCCTTCGACAACAGGTGGCGCGACGGGCGCTTCAACTTAGATTGATTCTTGCGAATTCTCGCCGCTTGAGTTTCCGGTTCCGTCTGCATTATGAAACGACATCACATCACCTCGCCGCCTGAAACAGAAAGAGCCTGTCCGGTGACGGCCTCGCTACCCGGCAGGCACAGCCACAGAACAGCGTTTGCGACCTGATCCGGGTGAATCGACATTTTTTGTGGATTCCTGCTGACCAGTTCGGCGCGAGCTTGTTCGGCGGTTCGTCCCGTCTTGGCGACAATGTTCGCAATGCTCGCTCGCAGCATATCGGTTTCAGTAAAACCCGGGCAGACCGCGTTCACGGTGACGCCTTTCGTGGCAACTTCCAGCGCTAGCGCACGCGTGAAGCCAACGACCGCGTGCTTGGCCGCACAATATGCCGATACATACGCGTAGCCAACGAGTCCCGCGGTGCTGGCAACATTGACGATCCTACCCCAGCCGGCATCCAGCATGCCCGGCAAAGCGGCACGGGTACAGTGGAAAACGCCATCGAGGTTGACGTCCATCATGGAGCGCCAGAGAGCGAGATCCGTTTTGAGAAAGGGTGAAGAGGCGGCTTGACCGGCATTATTAATAAGGATGGCGGGGGGCCCCCACCGCTGCTGGGCTTCTGCAAGGGCTGCGAGCAGGCCATCGGGATCGGTGACATCTGCCGCCAGGTAGTTCAGGCTGTCGAACATTTCCGCAGGGAAAATACTTCGCAGGTCCGGAGTTTTCGCACGGCCGAGAATTGTTGTCGACGCGCCCCGCGCAACCAGCATTGCCGAGATCGCGGCACCGATTCCGCGGGCCCCCCCCGTTACGACGGCGTGCTTTCCTTTGAGCGATTGAGATGGAAGCGTCGTCATGGGCTCAGTTGCGGGCGAAGTCGTGCACGTTCGTACAAATCAAGTAAATGTTTAGGCCACAAAATTTTACATCTAAAGAAGTCTGCTTTCCGGTGCTTTCCCGCCAGCTGAGATTCGATGCCAAAACCGAACTCATACCTGAAGCAGGAGCTGGGCCCTAGCTAGATTTCGTTCGAGCTGCTGTTTCCCGCTGATGTATTGCTGTGGCCACCAGACATCGGTGTAGCCCTGCTTGGCTGCCTCATGCAACGTCCAGGCAGTGTCGGCCAAGTGTGGGCGTGCAATGGCGCAAAGGTCGGCACGCCCGGCGGCGATGATTGTATTCACGTGATCGCCCTCGAAGATGTTGCCAACAGCGATTGTGGGAATGCCGATCTCGTTGCGAATTCGGTCGGAGAAGGGAACTTGAAACATTCGCCCGTAGACGGGTCGCTCGGCCTTGCTCACCTGGCCGGAAGAGCAATCGATTACGTCGGCGCCAGCGGAGCAGAAAAGGCGGGATATTTCAGTCGCCTGTTCGGGGGTGAGCCCCCCGGGGACCCAATCATGGGCGGAAATCCGCACGCTCATGGGCTTTTCCCGCGGCCAGATTTCCCGCATCGCCCGGAAAATCTCCAGAGGATATTGGCAGCGATTTTCGAGAGAGCCGCCGTACTTGTCCTGACGGCGGTTCGTCAGCGGGGAGATAAAGCTCGAGAGAAAATAGCCGTGCGCGCAGTGTAATTCGAGCCAGTCGAATCCTGCGGCGACTCCGCGGCGGGTGGCCCCTAAGAATTCCTCCTTGATATTTCCCAAGTCCTCAAACGACGCCTCGCTGGGTGTTTGAGAGACACCATCGATGTAGGGAAGCGGCGAGGCCGAGAGCAGAGGCCAATTGCCGCCCTCGAGCGGAAGATCGATTCCGTCCCACGCTCGACGAGTGGAACCTTTTCGGCCGGAATGGCCAAGCTGTAGCGCGACCTTGGCGTCGCTATTTGCGTGGATAAAGGCGACGATTCGTGCCCAGGCATTCTGCTGTTCGACATTCCACATTCCGGGGCAGCCCGGAGTAATACGTCCAGTGGGTGAGACGCAGGTCATTTCGGTGCTTACCATCGCCGCGCCGCCCATAGCCCGGCTTGCCAAATGGACCAAATGAAAATCCTTGGGCAGACCGTCTTGCGCCATATACGTCGCCATCGGCGACACGATAACTCTGTTTTTCAGAGTCAATCCCCGGAGCTTGAAGGGGGTGAACATGGGAGGAATGGAATGGTCGATGCCATTGCGTTCGGCGAACCATTGTTCGACACCTTGTACGTAGCGGGCGTCACGCAGTTTGAGATTGGCGTGGCCGATACGCTGGCTGCCGGTGAGAAGACTGTAGGTAAACTGTTCCGGCTCGAAGTGAACGTATCGTTCGACCTGCTCGAACCACTCCATGCGATTGCGAGCGGCGCTTTGCAATTTTAGCGCCTCGATTTCGCGCTCTTCCTGATAATGAGGAAGTGCTTCCGCTATGTTCGCATTGCGCTTGGAGAGAGCGCCGACCAGGGCCATGGCGTCTTCCATGGCAAGTTTCGTTCCGGAACCGATTCCGAAGTGCGCGGTATGTGCGGCATCGCCAATGAGAACGATATTTTTGTGATGCCACTTTTCGCAGAGGATCCGCTTGAATTTCAGCCATACCGCTGAGCCGCGCAAATGGGTCGCGTTGGAGATCAGTGCGTTGCCGTCTAAACGTTCGGCGAAAAGCCTTTCGCACAGCGCGATCGACTCTTCCGTATCCATTTTGTCGATTCCGGCCTTAAGCCAGTTTTTTTCCGGAGTTTCAACAATGAAAGTGGACCAGTCTTCGTCAAACCGGTAGGCGTGGAGGTTAAACCAGCCCCATTCGGTTTCCCGGAAATCGAAGGTGAAAGCATCCAGCCTCTTTTGGGTGCCAAGCCAGATAAACCGATTGTGGCGCTCCTCAATATTCGGTTTGAAAATGGAGTCGAATTTCCTGCGGGTAATTGATGAGGCACCGTCGGAGGCGATTACCAAGTCAAACTCGCCGCTGTATTGATCGGGGTCAATGACTTCGTTTTGAAAGATCAAACGGACACCAAGGCCTGCGGCGCGCTGGTGGAAGATGTTGAGCAATCGCATCCGCGAAATGCCGCAGAAGCCGTGTCCGCTCGAGGTAAGCTTGCGACCTTTAAAGAAGACGTCGATGTCGTCCCAATGGCGAAAGGCGGCGGCAATGGCGGTATGGGTTTCGGGGTCTGCGGCTCTGAAGCCGTCGAGTGTCTTATTGGAGAAGACCACGCCCCATCCGAAGGTGCTATCGGGCCGATTGCGTTCGAAAACCGTAATATCCCACGAAGGGTTGGCTTTCTTCGCCAGAATTGCGAAATAAAGCCCGGCGGGACCTCCGCCGAGACATGCAATTCTCATCTGGGTGACTCCTTTTGCAGAGAGTCGACGAAGAGGGCCCATGCCTGATGATGCGCGGGCACCTTATTCATTGCAGAATCCAGGGTACTTCTGACACCAAAGGCCACGCTAACCGATTAGACGGCCGCCCCGAGTAAATACCAACTTTACATCTAGATATTTAATATGTCAATTTATCGGCCGGGAGGGATAACCTATTGCTGCGTCCTAGACCACGCAAGGCGACGCGAGTGCCGCCCCATTGCATTTTGACTGTGTATATTGCCGAAACATTACGAGGCCGCCGAAGGCGATTTCATTCAGGAAATTCGAAGCAGTTAAGTCAGGAGGTACTATGGCCGGGATAAGGAACAGTGCCGCGAGGGTGGGATCCGTGCCTTTGGATCGGGAAACGGTATCCCGGCCGGGCGATCACGCGGCGCTCAAAGTCTGGCTTCGCTTGCTAACGTGCAGCATGCTTATCGAAGGAAGGATTCGCGGTTTCTTGCGGGAGCACTATGAGACGACGCTTCCCCGATTCGATCTCATGTCGCAGCTCGACCGATACCCCGCAGGTCTGCGCATGAACGAACTTTCCGAGCGAATGATGGTGACCGGCGCAAACGTCACCGGGATTACCGACCAGTTGGAGCGCGAAGGTTTGGCCCAGCGCAACATTCCGGCCGGCGATCGGCGGTCCTTTATCGTGAAATTGACTCCGCAAGGCAAGCGCGTATTCGCTGGTATGGCTAAATTCCATGAGGACTGGATTCAACGCATTTTTTCGGAATTGAGTTCGGAGCAGATGCGCGATTTGCATGAACTTCTGGCGACCTTAAAGCGAAGCACACTAAACCTTGGGGCTGAGAAGGTAACTGAGATCAAGGCGAGGAGCCGTTCATCAGCTAATTCGAAAGCGGCTACCGGCCGAAAGGGAAAGTCGTAGACGGTTCAACACAGCGGCCGATGGTTAAAAGCGCTCATTTGGATACGTTCGGACGCGACAATCTACCGCCGCCCTCACAGTTGCCCGAATTCATCTTCGAACTTCCAGAACTTCAGTATCCACTGCGCCTCAACTGTGCGGCAGAGCTACTCGACAAGGCAGTGGCTTCGGGGCGCGGCGAACACGTGGCGATCTACGGCGCGGACAGCAGCTGGACATACCGGCAGTTGCAGGAACGGGCAGACCGTATCGCCCATGTGCTGAGCGAAGATCTACGGCTCAAGCCCGGAAACCGGGTGCTGCTGCGCGGCGCGAACGATCCGATGATGGCGGCGTGCTGGTTCGCTATCGTCAAAGCTGGTTTTATCGTAGTGGCAACTACGCCATTGCTTCGCGCAAAAGAACTGAAGCAAATTATCGATAAGGCCCAGATCGGAGCCGCTCTGTGCGATGAAGCTCTAGCGCAGGAGCTTCTACAGGCGCAGGCAGACGCCCCAATACTCCGCCAGATCCGCTACTTCAACTCGTTGTCGCCCGGATCAATCGAGAGGAGTATGGCGGCGGCTCCGGATACCCCTTTTGTTCCGTGCGATACGGCCGCGGACGATGTCTCTCTCATCGCGTTCACATCCGGAACTTCGGGCATTCCCAAAGGCACAATGCATTTCCACCGCGACGTGCTGGCGATCTGTGATTGCTTTCCTCGGTCGACTTTGCGCGTGCAACGCGAAGACATTTTCTGCGGGACACCACCTTTAGGCTTCACGTTTGGGCTCGGTGGCCTTTTGCTTTTTCCGATGCGGTTTGGAGCGTCCACGATTCTCATCGGGCGTCTGACGCCCGAGTCGCTATTGCAGGCCATCGAGCGCTATCGAGCGACCGTATGCTTTACGGTGCCTACTTTTTACCGCCAGATGGCATCGGTCGTTTCCAAGTACGATACCGGAAGCTTGAAAAAAACTGTGTCGGCCGGCGAAGCGTTGCCGGTGGCGACGCGAGATCTTTGGCAGAAGGCGACGGGACTTCGCATGATCGATGGGATCGGATCCACCGAGATGCTGCATATTTTCATTTCCGCAGCGGAGGGCGACATTCGTCCAGGAGCTACCGGCAAACCGATTCCGGGATATCGGGCCTGCATCGTGGATAGCAACGGCGAAGCTTTGCCCGCGGGCCACGTGGGCCGCCTCGCAGTGAAAGGGCCGACGGGATGCCGATATCTTGCGGACGATCGCCAAACGAAATATGTGGAACACGGATGGAATATCACCGGTGATGCGTACGTGGCCGATTCTGAAGGTTACTTTTGGTACCAGGGACGCACCGACGATATGATCATCACCTCCGGCTACAACATTTCGAGTTCGGAGGTCGAAGAAGCGTTGCTGCAGCATCCAGCGGTCTCCGAATGCGGCGTGGTTGGAATTCCAGACGAGCGGAGAACCGAAGTTGTGAAGGCGTTCGTGGTGCTGAAGACTGGATTCGAACCAAGCGAAGATCTGATCGAAAAGTTGCAGGCTCACGTCAAGAATTCGATCGCTCCTTACAAGTATCCCCGGGTGGTCGAATTTTGCGTGTCGCTGCCTCGAACCGAAACGGGCAAGCTTCAGCGATTCAAGCTTCGTCAGACGAAAGGTAATACAGGGTAATACGACGAGCAGAGGCGGGAATCTCGCGCCGGGCGACCGCTACCTGCTGAGCGGGTGACGTTGTAATTTCAACTAGGAATGTTAGGATGCTCACATCGTGAAGACTTCTGGTACCAAACCGATTTTTGTGCGAATTAAGTGCGAGCTTGGAATGACCTACAAGGTCGCTGACGTCATTATGGACACGATCGAGGAAACCGGGGGGATCTACTCGACCTCCGGGACATACGACTTGCTGGTGCAGTTCAACGTGCCCGTGAGCGAAAGCATTGGGCGCTTCGTCAACGAGAGACTGCATAAGATTGCAGGAATACGGGACACAGAAACGCTCATCGTTTTCAATGTGTTTGGCAGGCTTGCGAAAGACGTTGTGTGGACTGAAGAGGATCGCTTCTAGACTGCCAAGTTAGTATTACGATTTTTGCGGGGGGCGTTCGATCAGGTGAGTTGCGTGCGAGCGCTGTACTAGCGGGAAAGTCCCTCCGAAAAATCCTCACTCCCATCGTGAAGCGATTTATCCGCTGCTTATTGTGCGAAACGAAAAACAGGGAACTGACGCGAAGTGTCGCGCCTGCTCCCTTGTTTACCCACGATCAGATCCAGGGCCGTCGCATTCATTGCTGGCCAAAGTTAGAACGTAAGTTCCGCACCCAGCAAGAAACGACGCGGCATATTCAACTGGGTGGTGAATACTCCGAAGTTGCTCAGACTGTTCAGGCTCAAAGAAGGAGCGGCGAAATTGACGACATTAAATAGATTGAACGACTCTACTGAAACGTCGAGTTTCATCCGTTCGCTGATTGCAAACTTCTTTCCCAGGGTCAGGTTCAGGTTCCATTCCGGCAGCATGCGTAATTCGTCGAAAGGAATTTGCTTTTCAACGCTCAGCTGCGGGCGAGAGCAGGATTGGGCCACAGCGACTGGATTTGCGAACAGATTCAATCCAGTGCCGCCCGAGGAAAGGTTACCGGTTGTGGCGATTCCGCTCGAGCCAACCACACCCGAGTACTGACCCTCGAGGCTATGGATGTTGCCGCTGCAGATGGCCGCAGTGCCGTTGCTTTCATAGTCGCCGTAGTCGCCGTTGGCTTGGATGAACAACGGTTGCCCAGTCGAGAAGGTGTAAATTCCCGAGGTGTACCAGCCTCCCAAGAGTTTATCCGCCACGCCATTCAGGCTGTGGGCGGTATCTTTCCCGTATGGCAAGCGGTAGAAGGCCCAAATGTTAACGGCATGCCGATGGTCAAACGGTTCTGAAGACTTATCGAGATTGATGTTGTACGGGCTATTTGCTGCCGAGCCACTCTGTTGATCGACACCCTGGTTGCCGATGGCATGGCTCCATGTCCAGTTAGCCTGGAATTGCAGGCCGTTCTTGAAGCTTTTGTTCAGACTGAGAAAACCTGCATTGTAATTGGAAAAGCCCCCGTCGGTAATCGCGTACGACTGAAACGACTGGATGTTGTCAACCGGAACCGGGGTGACCTTGTTGAACTCGTCGAGCGAGAAATCGTTGAGCGATCCGTTGATCAAATCAGTAGGATCGCCTTTGGCCACCATTGCGCTGCAACTGGTAAAGCCCTTGGCCGCGCAGACCGATGCACCGATCTGATTTTCAAAGAACGGCTCGACCGGAACGGCGGTGCCATTTCTGAGTGCCTGAGCCACTCCATCGAATGCTTGAGCGTAGGTTTGGCCGCTGGTCTTGTCCTTCATCAGGTAGTCGGCTGCGTTCAGCGAATACTGCTGAAACAGATTGCGGCTAAAGCGTCCGATGTAGCCGATTTCAAAAATCATGCCGCCCGGGAGTTCCCGCTGGGCGGTGAGATCGACGCTGTGGTCATAACCTGGATGAACGAAGGGATCGAGGCCGCTCTGGTCCTGCAGTCCAAAGGGCAGAGCTGCTGTGCCGCTCGGAACGTAGGGAATCGGTTCCGCAGTCGGTGTCGGGACTGGCACATTGCTGCCATCCACCCCGATCCGAAATGCAGTGAGTGGCGTGGTGGTTGAATTGGTGCAAGTGCCGCCAATGGTGGGCCCGCCGCAAGCGTCTACGTCCAGTAACCCGCCGGTAGTCAAAGGTAAGGACACCTGATCGATATCGCTGATGCGTTCATCCACGATGGCATAGCCACCGCGAATGACCGTCTTGTTATCCCCAAAGAGCCAATTCTTGAATGGCACCTGCCACGCCGCAGAAACGCGGGGCGCGAATTCGTGCCAATCGGTGACCCGCAAATCGCCGGTGTAAGGGGAGGGGAGAGAGTTTACAGGAGTGACGCCAAAGAGCGGATTATAGGCCTGTCCCGCCGCAACGCCATTGTTTAATGCTGCGGCACGTTGCTGAAAGTACGAGTTATAGTTTACCGGCGTGCCAGTGGCCGCGTAGACAAGCACATCGTACTTGCCGCTCGCTTCGTGCGGATTAGGCTGGACCTGCCAATCGATACCCACATTCAACGTCAGGGAGGGTTTCACTTTCCAGATATCCTGGAAATACGCATTCGCGGCTGGGATGAGAGTGCGCGAGAATGCCGGAGTGCCCAGGGGATTAGGCTGGAACTGGCCATTTCGAGTCAAGACTTGCGAACTTCGGTCAACCAATCCCAAAACCGTGGAGTAGAGTTCGTTGTAGCGAAGCAAATTTCCCGACGTCAAACAGTTTGTCGTTAGGGCGCCACCGCAGATCGCCGGTTCTTGTGCGGAGCCAACGGTTACGAATTCGCCGCTTCCGTTTCCGGTCGACTCAATATAATTGATCGGGCCGGTCGTAAGGCCTCCAGCGAAGTTGTCTGTTTTCAGGAAGTAGTCATGTGAAATGTATCCGGAGCCTCCGAACTGGAATAAATGGCTACCCTTGACCCAACTGAAGTCCTGCGCCAGATACCATTTGTGTCCATCGAATACGCGCGAACGCGCATTAGAAGTAGCCAGTAGAACCGGATCGGCAAATAGCTTCGTCGTGCTGTTGCTGGTACCGGTGCCCTCGCCGGCCATTTCTAGTGCCGCCGTGGTTCCGGAAACCAGCGGCGAAGGGGCTTCTCGGCTCCAGCCCCACCAATCCCGCAAGAATGAGCCATGAGTGACCGATGTCAGGGTCGGGCTCAGTTGTCCGACAAACTCAAAAGTGTAAAAGACAGCCTTGATGGGGTCTTGGGCGACGGACCCTGGAGCCGAAGTGTCGGCGACGCTGAACTGTTCCGTGCCTACGCGCGCAGTGTCTGCGTAGTGATAGGTCATAAAGGCGGACCACTTTTTGTTGATCACATAGTCGAAACGTACGACGCCCAGATTCTGCCCGATGGGAGTTGGAGCGTCGAAGGTGTATCCGATGGTATTCAATCCATCGCCTAATGAGGGATTGTTACCGGCCGGATAAAGCGCCAATTCGGACTTTATGACCGGGCTCATGCCGATATTGCGCGGATCGCAGGAAGCGCCGCCGCACGCCGTGGTGATGGCGCCGGGCTGTAGCGAGTACTGCCGAACTGCTCCTGTCGCATCAGGAAATTGAAGTATGCCTTGTTTTAGCGATGCGGTTGGAACGATGGTGTTAAACACATAATCGTCATGAAGGCGCCGACCTTCATAGTTAGCGAAGAAGAAAAGCTTGTCCTTCCAAATTGGACCGCCGACAGTGCCGCCGAAACGGTTATCTGCGCTGTGAGGTTTTGCGAGGCCGAGGTGGTCGTTCGTCCAACCGTTGGCGTTCAAGGCGTCATCGTTATGGTATTCGTACAAGGAACCGTGCCACGCATTCGTGCCGGCTTTCGTCAGCATCGCAACCTGACCGCCGGAGGAGCGGGCGAAAGTCGAATTCGGGTTCGTAGTTGCTACCTGGAATTCTTGGGTGCTCTCGATCGGGATGGGAATTACCGGAGATGGCGAAGGTTCGCCGGGAGGTAGGGCATATCCGTTGTTGCCTTCCAGATCGCTGGTAATGTCTCCACCATCAAGACTGAAAGTTATCTGTTCGTCGCGGGCGCCGTCGATATTGCCTCCGCTGGTGGCGCCGGTTGCGGAGCCTTTTGAGTTAAACGTCGGGGTTACTCCCGGTTGGTAGAACATGAGGGCGCTCGCGCTGCGCGTAAAGACCGGCAATGTGTTAAGAGCTTCACCACCCAAAACAGCGCCCACCGTGGCACTGCTAGTCTGAAGTTCTGCAGTAGCTTCTTCCGTCACCACCACGGTCTGTGTGGTTGACCCGAGCTTAAGCACTGCATTGACAGTGTATGCTTTCAGTACCTCAACGTGAACGTCGGTAACCACCGTGGTTTCGAAGGCGGGAGCGGCGACCTGCAGCTTATAGTCATTCGGGGTGACAGCTGGGAAAACGTAGCGTCCATCGGCGCCGGTAGTCGCTGTTTGCGTGGCATTGGTGGCCGTCTGGGTGAGGGTGACCATTGCGCCTGGCACGGCGGCGCCGGACGTATCGGTGACGACTCCGGAAATAAGACCAGTCGTGGCTGACTGCGCAAAGAGCGGGGGCAGAGTCGCACCGGAAAGGGACAATACGGAAATCAGAGCTACAAATAACGCGCGGGCGTATCTGTTTGGCATCGGGAAAGCTCCTGATAGAGGGGTGAAGAATAATTAGACCCTCGAATCAAGTCAAGAAGATGATGTATTTTGATTTTAGATTACTTGTATACAAGTTGGATACGGTAAGTATGGTGCTGATGCGGGGGGCGAATGCAACGTTCCGCGCGGAAGGGCGATGCTTTAGCGTTCAGGAAAGCTGGTCGCCTGCGGCGATGCGCAGCACGTGCGCACGTGATTGAAGAATGTGTTCTTGCATCAAACGCCGCGCAAGATCGCAATCATGGCTTCGGACGGCATCAAGGATATCTTTATGCTCTTTCGCTGGCGCCTCGCCGTAATAGCCGATGCCAATAGCGGCATACATGATGCGCTCCATGTGGCAACGCAGATCGGAAACGGTGCGCACCATGGGTGCGTTACGCGAAAGGCGGGCGAGCCCGATGTGGAAGGCGGTGTCGGCCTGAATGAATTTTTCGTAGGTCGCGCGGTCGTGAGTTTCCCATTGGCTACGGCCGAGATCGTACAGTTCTTGGAGTAACTTTTCGTCGCTATCCTTACGGGCGGCCAATTCCGCGCAGGCGCCTTCGACGGAGGCACGAAATTCGTAAATCTCGTTGATCCAGCCGATCGTCATCGAGCTCGCGAAGTAACCGCGATTGGGAACAATACGCAGCAGATTTTCCTGCTCGAGCCGCACCGCCGCTTCCCGCACCGGGGTTCGGCTGCTTTTGTATCGTTTGGCCAGGGCCTTCTCGCCGAGGGCTTCGCCAGCCGGATGAAGACCTCGGATGAGATCGTGCTTCAGCGCCTGATAGAGGCGCTCGCTCATGGTGCGCCGGCCATTGGGATGCGTGTGTGCCGAATCTCGAACGGCCGGTTGGCGCTCCTGGCGAGAAACGCTGCGGGTTCCAGTTCTTGCCCGGCGCGCGGTGGAACTGTGTCCTGTAGTCCTGGTTGCCAAAGGAAACTCCTAGATAAAACGACAGTACAAAAGAGTAAGTCAGAGGCGAATAAATCGATACAACAATATGCTTAGACGTTCAGAACCGGGCAACTCCAACTAACGCAGTATAGCTTCGATATGCCGGCAGTATACCATTGGAAGGTTGACACTCAAAAGAGGGGCATGTAGCGTGACATTCGTAATCTCTCAGGAGATCGGCCCCGATGCGTGACCAAAAAGATACGACAAAAGACCAAAGGGAATTTCCCGTCAACGAACTTCGCATGCAGTTTCCCGCATTGAACGCGGCCGACGGATTCATCTTTTTCGACAACGCCGCTGGGGCGCAGGTCCCGCAAATCGCTTTGGACGCCGTGATCAAGCATCTAGTGCAAAACAACGTACAGCGCGGCGGGCGTTATGGGAAGAGCCAAAAAGTCGATGAGGGGGTTGCTCACGCGCGAGAGGCTGTAGCTCTTTTGCTGAACGCCCGGGATCCGGGAGAAATATGTTTTGGCATGAATGCGACTTCCTTTATTCGGACAGTCAGTCTAGGCATCGGGCAGAACCTCGGAGCTCGGAATGAAATCATCGTTACCGATCTCGATCATGAGGCGAACGTCGCCACCTGGGGCGCGCTCGAACGATATGGGGCGAAATTAGTCTGGTGGCGGATGCGCGAGGATTGCAGTCTCCACGCCGAAGACCTGACGCGACTATTGTCGGACAAGACCCGGCTGGTGGCCTGCACAGTGGCGTCGAATGCGCTGGGCTCGATCACCGATGTGGCCGCGGTCGCGAAATTAGCTCACGCGGCCGGCGCCGAGGTTTTTCTGGACAGCGTGCACTACGGCCCGCACGGACCAATTGACGTGCAGCAGTTTGGCTGCGACTATCTCGTTTGCAGCGGCTACAAAATATTCGCCCCGCACATGGGCTTTTTGTGGGGCCGCCGGGAAGTGCTCGACCGGCTCCCTACATTCCGCGAAGACTTCATTCCCAACGAAGCGCCGATGAAATTCGAAGCCGGCACATTTATTTACGAGAACGTGGCTGGAATGGCGGCGGCGATTTGTTACCTGGAAAATGTAGGGAAGCGCCTCCGCTCGAACGGGATGACCAGTTCAAGGCGCTCCGACATCGTCCGGGGGATGGAGATGATCCGCGAGTACGAGGTTATTCTTTCAACCGAAATCCTGCACGAACTTGAAAAATGCGGTGCGGTCATCTACGGTTTTAGCGACGTGCAGCAAATCCGACAACGAGTGCCAACCTTCTGTTTCAATCTGAAAGGCGTTTTTCCGGCGCGGGTTTCGGAAGCCATGGCCGAGCAGGGTATCGGGGTGCGCGACGGCCATATGTACGCGCCGCGCTTGATGCAGCGGCTGAACCTGAGCCCGGAAAGCGGCGCGGTCAGGGTGTCGCTCGTACACTACAACACAGTCGCCGAGGTCCGGCGTTTTGGCCAAATACTGGGAGAATTAGCGCGGAGCTGACCGGCGCCGGCGGTTCTTCCGCGAGGCCGCGAATCTGAAGAAAAGCTTTGACCTCGGAAAGTTTCGTCAGGAAGAACTCCTGGTTTACTTCTGACATGCCGGTGATATACCGAGAACATACGTGACTCTCGCTCGAGTGTTGTGATACGCTCACGTTCCCAAGTTCGATCGGATTGGCCCGGACGGGTTGGCCGCGACGGCGGCTGCGGCTCGATCGCGGCCTCAGATTGAAGGATGTCAGAATGCTCACAGAGGCCCAGGTCCAGGAAATCCGTTCCTGGTTTCCCATCTTCAGGCACAAAACCTATCTCAATTCTTGCTCGCAAGGCGCTCTTTCGCAACAGGTCGAAGCCGCGATCGCCGGCCACCTGAGGTCTTGGCACGAAGCTGGTTCTCCGTGGGATATTTGGATACAAAAGTATGAAGAAACCCGCGCGGCTTTCGCGAGATTCATTGGCGCCACCGCGGACGAAGTTGCGGTGGTAGCTAGCGCTTCGGCGGGAATTAACTCAGTAGCCAGCGCACTGGAATTCGTTCGACGCCCTAAGATCGTGATGGGCGAGTTCGAATTTCCGACCATGGGGCACGCGTGGCTTGGCACAGAGGCCCCGTGGCGCGCAAATTCAATTTATCGCCGCACAGGACGACCGGCTCGACGCGGAAGCCTATGCCAGGGCTGTCGACGACCGAACCGCGCTCGTGCCGCTCACGCATATCTGCTTCAAGAATGGATTTCGATCGGACGTCGCTGGCATCACCCGTGTCGCGCATGCCAAAGGCGCCCTGGTGTTCCTGGACGACTACCAGGACTGCGGCACGCGGCCTGTAGATGTGAAGGCGCTTGAGTTGGATTTCTACGTAGCCGGAACGCTCAAATATCTACTCGCTTGTTCCGGTGTGGCGTTTCTTTACGTTCGAAAATCCTTGATCCCCTCGCTCGTACCGACGATTTCAGGCTGGTTTGCGCAAACTGAACCTTTTGCTTTCGATGTAAAGCATTTAATCCCGGCTCCGAATGCGCGGCGTTTCGAAGCAGGCACCCCATCCATTCCGAGCCTCTATGCTGCGAGCGCGGGTATTGCGTTGCTTCAAGAGGCGGGTCTGGATAATGTCGCGGCGCATGTTCGCGAACTCACGCAAGCGCTGGTGCAAGGCGCGCGCGAGATGGGCATCCACCTGAAGACTCCAGCCGATAGCGTGGGTCCGCTGGTCGTTTTGCAGTCGAGCGACGTCGAAAAGGTAATTGGGCGACTTGCCGAGCAAAACATCGTAGCTTCAGGACGCCTGGATGGATTGCGCATCTCCTTCCATGTTTATAACACCTTTGACGACGTGGAGCGGGTGCTGGCGGCGATGAAAAACTGCGCCGACCTCATGGTGCGCGAAGGGCAGCCCGTGCAGGTTACGCCGTGAAGAAACGTTGGCCGCGATCAGTACGGAGCAGTGCGAGAAATTGAGCGAAGCTGAGCATAGCGCGGGCACCGCAGCAATCCTCGAAGGCGAAGACGGGCTGGCGCGGCGGCTGACCACGCGCCAGATGGCGATGATTGCCATCGGGGGGGCCATTGGCACCGGGCTCTTCTTGGGCAGTTCGCTCGCGGTGCGCACCGCGGGTCCAGCGGTCATCCTCAGTTACCTCATTGGCGCCGGTTTGGCGTTACTGTTGATGGGCGCGCTTTCCGAGATGGCCGTGGCGCATCCCACGGCGGGATCGTTTGGCGTTTATGCCGAGCTGTACCTCAACCGTTGGGCTGGCTTCGTTGTGCGGTATACCTATTGGGCTTGCCAATGCATCGCCATTGGAGGCGAGGCAACGGCTGTGGCAATTTATTGCCGCTGGTGGTTTCCGCAAGTTCCTCCGTGGGTTTGGATCGTCGCGTTCTCATTGTTATTGGTCACGGTCAATGCGACGGGCGTTGAGAAATTCGGCGAATTCGAATACTGGTTCGCGATGATCAAGGTCGTCGCTATTTTGGCGTTTATTGCGTTTGGTGTCGCTCTGCTGCTCGGCCTGGTAGCCTCTGCGCCGAGCCCTGGAATTCATAATTTCACGGCTGGCGGAGGATTTTTCGCGCACGGCGTTTCAGGCATCTGGATGTCTATGTGCTTCGTTATTTTCAGCTATATCGGCACGGAAGTGGTTGCGGTGACGGCTGGCGAAGCGGAAAAGCCGGACGAGGCCGTACCGCGGGCGATGCGCACGATGGTTTTTCGGCTGATCCTCTTCTACATCGGAGCGATGATCGTGCTGGTTGGCGTGGTGCCGTGGATGAGCCTTCAGCCGGGCGCCGATGTGACGGCGAGTCCCTTCGTGCGGGTATTCCTGCTCACCCATGTTCCGGCCGCTACAACGCTGATGAACTTCGTGGTTCTGACTGCCGCGCTTTCCAGCATGAATTGTGACTTATACCTTGCTACGCGCATGATCTACTCGCTTTCGCGGGGCGGCTACGCGCCAGAAACATTCGGCCGCGTAACTAAACGTGGCGTTCCGCTGCCCGCGCTGTTGCTTTCGACAACGGGCCTGGTGATTGCGACGGTGATTGCGATCCTCTACCCTGGGAGCGCCTACGTTTATCTCTTCGGAATTGCGCTCTTTGGCGGACTTTTTGTGTGGATGATGATCTTCGTCACACATTTGTCATTCCGCCGCGCGTGGATAGCTCGCGGTGGACGGCGTCTGCCGGTGACCATGGCTGGCTATCCCTATACATCGATCCTGGGTGCAACTCTGGTGGCTGCGATTATCATCACTACTTGGTGGGTTCCCGGAATGCGCTCCACGATATACGCGGGCCTACCGTGGCTTGCGCTGTTAACGCTTATTTATTTTGTGTGGGGCCGTTTCCGTGCGGTGCAAACCGCTCCGTTGCGTGCTGAACTGCCGGAAGGATAGGTCAGGTCGCATTTTCTGGATTGACGCGGTGGTCTGTCTTCATGCCGCGATCGTTCGAAGGAGATACAACATGTCGTTTAGCCAATTTGTCCGGAGGTTTACCTTTCCGCTAGGAGTTATGGCTTTGCTTGTCATGGCGATCAGCGCCTTGGCTCAGCCGTACCCTCCAAGCCTTTTTTCCGGGCTGAAGTGGCGCCTGGTCGGACCGTTCCGCGGCGGACGCTCTGAAGCCGCCACGGGAATCCCGGGCGATCCGCTGACATATTATTTCGGCGCGGTTGCCGGGGGTGTGTGGAAGACCACCGATGGTGGCGTCAGTTGGTTCCCGATCTTCGATCGTGAGCCGAATTCCTCAGTGGGGGCGATCGCTGTCGCTCCTTCGAATCACAATATTATTTATGTGGGTACTGGCGAGCAGTGCCTTCGTAACGACATTACTTTCGGCGACGGCGTCTATAAATCCACCGACGCAGGCCGCACCTGGACCAACATCGGGCTGAAGGATTCGCAGCACATTGCCACCATCATCATTAGTCCTACCGATCCGAATAACGTTTATGTGGCCGCGGTCGGGCACGCCTTCGGACCGAACAAGGAGCGAGGCATATTTCACACCACTGATGGCGGTCACACCTGGCAGAACATTCTCTATGTCGATGACAAGACCGGAGCTACCGACTTGCAGGCTGACCCCAAAAATCCCCAGATCATGTTCGCCGCAATGTACGAAGTTCGGCGCACTGCTTACGCCATGATGAGCGGCGGACCTGGCAGCGGTCTCTACAAACCAACAGATGCGGGCGCGCACTGGCGGAAGCTGGAAGGCCATGGCCTTCCGGGCGGAATCCTGGGCCGCATTGGCATCGCTATTTCGGGAGCGAATTCGAATCGTGTCTACGCGATTATCGAAGCCAAGGAAAACGCGATCTACAGTTCCGACGACGGTGGCGAAAACTGGAAGATGGTGAACGATGAACCGCTTTGGGTGCGGCCTTGGTATCAGAATCATATTTTCGTCGATCCCAAGAATCAGGACATTTTGTATTCCCTCGACGTCGGCCTATTCCGTTCAACCGATGGCGGCAAGACCTTCAAGCAACTGCCACTGAATCACACGGACAACCACCAGCTTTGGATCGATCCCACAAATCCTGGGCGCATGATCGAAGCTGACGATGGCGGCGTAACAATCAGCGTGGATAATGGCGCGACATGGTCACTTCAGAACAATCAGCCAACCGGCCAGTTCTACCACGTGAGTACGGACAATGAATTCAACTACTACATCTACGGCGCTCAGCAGGACGCATCTACGGTTGCAATCCGCAGTCGTACCGATACCGGTGCAATCACTGAAAGCGACTGGCACACGGTAGGGGGAGGGGAATCCGGATACATTTGGCCCGACCCGCGTAACCCTGAAATTATTTTTGCCGGTGACCACAACGGCCACTTCACCAAGTACGATGAACACACTGGGCAGATACAGGATATCGCGCCATGGTTCGGGGCGCGTGCACATCAGGCTTCCGAATTGAAGCACCGATTCCAGTGGACGGCGCCGATGGAGATTTCTCCCAACGATCCCAATGTGATGTATCTAGGCGGCGAAGCTGTTTTCAAAACGACCAACGGGGGGATGAGCTGGACGGCCATCAGCCCCGATCTCAGCCGCAATGACAAATCGAAGCAGCATTCAACCCCCGGACCTTTAACGCCGGATAATTCCAGCGCCGAGTATTACGACACTGTTTTTGCGATCGGGGAATCTCCGGTACAGAAGGATTTAATCTGGGCCGGTACCGATGACGGACTGCTCCACGTTACGGTCGACGGCGGCAAAAATTGGACGAAGGTGACGCCGCCCGGCCTGCCGGAATGGGCTCGCGTCAATATCGTCGAGCCTTCACCGTGGGACGCGCATACGGCGTACGTGGCGGCAGACTCGCACTTCGACGATAACTTTAGCCCTATGATTTTCAAGACCACCGATCTCGGCAAAACCTGGACGGAAATCACCAACGGAATTCCAGCCGAATCACTATGTGCATTCCGTCCATACCGACCCCAAGCGGAAGAACCTGCTATACGCGGGAACCGAGCAGGGTGTCTACGTTTCGTTTGACGACGGCGCAAACTGGCAGTCGCTCCAGCTCAATCTGCCGCTGGCGCCTGTCTACGATACGGCCGTTCACGGCGAAGATTTAATCGTTGCGACACATGGCCGCGCCCTCTGGGTACTCGACGATATCGAGCCGCTGCGCCAGGCGACCCCTGAAATCGCGGCGGAGCCCGTGCATCTATTCACGCCAGAAATAGCATATCGGGATCGGGCTGGACGTGGGGGCGGAGCCAGAGCCAGAAACGCTGGCCAGGAACCCCCAGCCGGTGCCGTCATTGACTATTACGCCAGTGCTGCGCCGACCGCTCCAGTGACGATCGAGATCATGGACAGCCGGGGCCAGGTTCTACACCACTCCAGCAGCGCCGAGAAGGACGCTGGGGGAGACGCGGAACGCCAGCCGGGTGCCCGAAATGGGGCGTTGCCCGCGAACGCCGGACTGAACCGGTTCGTCTGGAACTACCGGCTCGACGCTCCTTCCGAAGTGCCGGGCATGGTGATCAGCGAAACTAACACTGGCGGCCCAATGGTCACGCCCGGAAATTATCAGGTGAAACTAACAGTCGCTGGCAAGAATTACACTACGCCACTGGTCGTCAAGGCTGATCCGCGCGTCGATGTGAGCCAGGAGGACTTCGATAAGCAATATGAATTCGCCGTCAAGCTGCGGGACCGCGTGACCGAAGTCCACAATACAGTCAACGCCATCCGGGCAGCGCGGGCGTCGCTTGAGCAGCGGAAGAAGGCGGATCCTTCCAAAGCGCCGCAGATCGACGCCGTGGAGCAAAAGATGGCTGCTATCGAAGGGCAATTGATTCAAGTGGAGTCGGTCACTCGCTGGGCGGACCTCGTCTATCCGATCGAGCTCGACGCACAATATGCCGACCTGATGAATGTGGTTGAAAGCGCCGACTCTGCGCCGCCCGCGCAAACGTACGATGTATTCAAGACCTACGAGGATAAGAGAGAGAACTTAATGGACCGTTGGAAAACGGTTCAGACGCAAATCTCTCAGCTCGGCGAGAAATGATCCTGCGCGATCTGTGTAAGGGAGTCAGCTTTAGTTGTGGAATGCGGAGGAGCTTGCAATGAATCTACGGCGTTGGGTGTTTGTCGTCACATCCGCCAGCATGATTCTCTTGGCTGGGGTTCGCCCAGCGGACGGTCAACAGGACTCAAAGACTTTCCGGGCGCTGCAGTGGCGCTCGATCGGTCCTGATCGCGGCGGGCGGGTAACGACCGTAGCCGGGCTCGTCAATGATCGTATGGTGTATTACATGGGGGCAACCGGCGGCGGTGTATGGAAAACAGCCGATGCCGGGATCACTTGGGCGAACGTCTCGGATCATTACTTCACCACCAGTTCCGTTGGTTCGATCGCGGTTTCCGAATCCGACCCGAACGTAGTTTACGTTGGAATGGGTGAAGCGTGCCTGCGCTCGGACATTTCGCACGGCGATGGTATCTACAAATCGACCGATGCGGGCAAAACTTGGAAGAACGTCGGCCTGCGCGATTCGAGTCAGATCGGCAAGGTCTTGGTCGATCCCAAGGACCCGAATTTGGTTTATGTCGCCGCGATCGGCCACCCGTACGGACCTAACGAAGAGCGCGGCGTTTTCCGTTCCAAGGACGGGGGCCAGACTTGGCAGAAGATTCTTTTCGTAGACGACAAGACTGGCGCAGCCGACCTTGCTTCCGATCCCAATAATCCCAAAATCATCTACGCTTCGATGTGGCAGGTGCATCGTATGCCATGGGATATCGATGAATTCGGTCCTGGCAGCGGCATTTACAAAACGACCGATGGCGGGGACCACTGGACACACCTCGTCGACGGCCTTCCCAAGACCAATATGGGCAAGATAGGGCTTAGCGTCTCGCCGGTAAATACTGACCGCGTTTGGGCGACGATCGGTGGGGGCGGGATTTTTCGCTCCGATGACGCCGGCAAAACCTGGAAACTTCTCAACGATAGCTTTGAGATGACTTCGCGCCAGTATTATTACGGTCACATTTTCGCTGACCCGCAAAAGCTCGATGTGGTCTATACCTTTTCCTCAAAGACCTTCTATAAATCTGTTGATGGCGGTACCACCTGGGACATCCACATTCAGACGCCCCATAGCGACTACCACGATCTTTGGATCGATCCCCACGACGACCAACGCATGATCAATGGTAACGACGGCGGGGCGACCGTTACCTTCGACGGCGGGAAGAGCTGGACCGCGGAAATGAATCAGCCTACCGGCCAGTTTTACACGGTTCGGGCGGACAACAGCTTTCCCTATCGTGTTTACGGTGCGCAGCAGGACGACACCACCGTTTCTCTTCCAAATACCAGTGTCGAGGGGCCGCGCGGCGGCTTCGCGGCAGGGGGCGCTCCCTTCGAGGATGTGGGAGGTGGAGAGAGCGGATACGTCGTTCCCGATTTGCAGGATCCGAAGATCGTCTATGCTGGCGCTTACTGGGGTTTGCTGACGCGATTCGATCGGGGCACGGGGCTTACGCGCAACATTACCGTTTGGCCTGACTATCCTGGTGGTCGCACCGGTTCGCAGGAGAAGTACCGCTTCCAATGGACATTCCCTATCGCCGAAACTCCCGCCGAACCCGGCGCGCTCTACGTAGGCGGGAACGTTGTATTTAAGTCGACCGACCAGGGGCAAAGCTGGAAAGCGATTAGCCCCGACCTCACGCGAAACGATCCGACGCGAAGGAACGGGGGCCCCTTGGAAGATGTTTATTGCACGGTCTTCACGATAGCGCCTTCGCCGAAGGATAAAAATGTCATCTGGGCTGGCTCGGATGACGGCTTGATTCACGTAACTCGCGATGCGGGCAAGACCTGGAATGATGTCACCCCCCCAACGATCCAGCCTTGGACGCGCATCAATGTTATTGAGGCTTCGCCGCTGGACGTTGCTTCCGCTTACGCCGCGGTAAATCACTACCAGATGGATGACTTCAAACCCTACATCTATCGGACGCACGATTTCGGAAAAACCTGGAAGTTGGTAACGAACGGGATTCCCGCAACTACCTTCGTGCGCACGGTTCGCGAGGATCCAGTCCGGCCAAAATTGCTGTATGCGGGTACTGAAACGTGGCGTTTACGTCTCGTTCGATGACGGCGATAATTGGCAAAGCTTGCAGCTCGACCTGCCCAATGTTCCGGTGACCGATCTCACAGTAAAGGATGGCGACCTGATCGCGTCAACGCAAGGCCGCGCATTTTGGATCCTTGACGACGTGACCCCGCTCGAACAAATGACCGAGGATGTGAGCAATACTCCGCTGCATGTCTTCAAGCCACGCGCCGGTTATCGTGTGGGGCGCGGGCGTGGGAGCAGCGACAGCGGACTCATCGTGGATTATTATCTGGCACAAACGCCTTCCCAACCGGTGACGATCGAATTTCAGGATGGCACAGGCAAGGCAATCAAGACATTCACGAGCAGCGCCAGCCGTGAGCGTCGTGGCGAAAGCCGCGGGAATCGCCCCCAAGGCGGGCAAGCCGCCGTCGTGACGGCGGCTCCGGGGCTCAACCGCTTCGTCTGGGATATGGCTTATCCGGATGCGCATGGCATTGATGGCGGCACGTTCTTACTCGGCGGCAGCTTGCGTGGGCCGCAAGTGATTCCGGGCGAATACAAGGTAAAGGTTAGCTTCGGCGATCAGTCCGCGATGCAGATTTTTGAAATTAAGAAAGACCCTCGCGCGCAAACCAGCCTCGCGGCGTATCGCAAGCAATTGGATCTTCTGCTTGCCGCCCGGGACAAGCTTTCCGCCACGGACGATGCGATCAACCAGATTCGTAAGGTGGAACAGCAGGTGGATGCAGCGACCAAGCAAGCGGCTGGAAATGCTTTGGTGGCGGATTCCGCGCATCAGTTGGAAGATCAACTCAACCTTGTGCTGCACAAACTCTACGAGCCTCGCTTTACGGGCTATGACGACCAGACGCTTGATTTACCCGCTGCAGCTCAACAACCGACTCGCGGCGATGCAGAGTTATGCGGGTGGCGACTACGGGCCCACCGACCAGGACCTCCAGGTATTCGCATCGCTCTCGGCGGAAGTGGATCAGGAACTCGGCAGACTAAAGCAGGATCTCGCAGTGGGCCTGCCGGCTTTCAACGCCAGGCTGAAAGAGGCTGGGATTACACCCGTTGCAGTCTCGACAGAACCCAAAACCGCCGGAGGCAACTAAAGCCGGACGAACGTCCGCTGGCGCGTATAGTTTCCTTTGGGAGGCCACGCTGCAACTTTGCACTCAGTATTCCGTCGTCATAATTTTGTGACTGTTGGCCCGCTGAGCAACCATTCTCGGTCGCGCATCTCATTTACGGACACATTTACGGACCAAAATCCCAGATGCGTTAACCCGGTGATATTCTTGCTTGATCGTGAGTACCTCGCACAAGACGGCGGATGCTGATTGCTTCAGCGATTAGGCATAACCGTATTGGATCTTTCGGCGTATGTCGGCCTTGTGGCCGTCGGCGCGGTTGCTATAAACATGCTTCTCGGAATCCTGATGGCTTTTCGCTATAGCCCTGTGCGTTTCTGGCCGCACCGCAGGATTAATTATTTCCTTTTGCACAACTGGTCGGGATACATCGCTCTGTCCGTTTCGATCCTTCACCCTGTTGTTTTGCTTTTTTACAAGGAAAAGCCTTTTCGAGTTCTGGACCTCCTTTACCCTGTACATTCGCCGAGCCAGCCGCTGGACAACACCATCGGTGCAATCGCGCTTTACCTGGTCCTCATCGTTGTCGTTACCTCCTACCTGCGCGTGCGCCTGGGACGCCGCTTGTGGAAGCTGTTCCACTTCTCCATTTATCTCGCAGCAGGCACGATGTTCTGGCACAGTTTGTTTACCGATCCCGATTTAAAAAATGCGCCGGTGGACTGGTTCGACGGCGGGAAAGTTTTTATTGAGGTTTGCCTGGTACTGATGGTTGTCGTCGCCCTGCTGCGGGTGCGTTACTACTATCGAAAAAAGGCGAATAACTCTCGCGAGATCCCCGCCGAGGCGGCAACGGCTCGGTAGAGGTTGACCGATTTCTGAGGGGGTTGCGTCGCGGTTCCGAATCCGTCGCCGATATTCATGCGGTAAAGCGTGGCTGGATGTTCTGGTTCATGCGAAAAAAATTCTTCGGATCGTAGTGCGTTTTCACGGAGACGAGACGTTCCCACAACCCGCCGTAAGCTTCGACGACGCGGTCTTTCTCATCGGCACTCATGAAGTTTACATACACTCCGGGTTTCATCGCCGGCCGCAACTTCGCGAACAGAGCGCGCACCCAGGCCACGTTGGCTGCATCGGAAGTCGTATCTTGCCAATCAGCCAGAAGGTTCATGATGTAAGGTGCGCTTCGGTCGCCGAACGCAGTTTCCCCCGCGAATACCCGCGCTGCCGCGCCACCCAGATACGCCAATTCGATCTGCGTATTGCCGGAGGGCACAGCATCAAGCGATTCGACCATAGTCGCAATCGAATCGTCGCTCATGGTTACGAAATATCCCGACTTCGTGTAGTAGCGCCTCCCATGCGGGAAGTCGGCGTCGGCCATGGTTTGTAACGAGAGAAAGGAAATGGTATCGCGCGTTACGCCAAGGGGCTTGCCACGCGAGAAAATATGGTCCAGCAGCTTGGCGCCCCGATCGGGCTCGCCGAACCACACGGCCGTCTGGCTTAGTACGGGGCGGCCGCGCGCTTCTACCGGAACGCTGGGCGAATCTGGCGCCCGACGAAGATTGAGGTTCCATTTCAATTCGTCGGGCGCATCGGGCATTAACTCGCGCCAGACCCGGAGGACACCAAAAATGTCGTCACCGGTACAGAGGCCGTTGCCGATGAGTACCGAAGTCAACGGGTGCAAATTCAATTCAAATTCGGTCACAACGCCGAAGTTGCCTCCGCCGCCGCGAAGCGCCCAGAACAGCTCGGAATTTTCGGTCGCGCTCGCACGGACCAGAGAACCATCCGCTGTAACCAGCGTGAAACCGGCAACATTGTCACAGGAAAGTCCGAACAACCTCGTCAGCCAACCGGTGCCGCCGCCTAAAATCAGCCCCGAAGCTCCCGTGTGCGACACCACACCGGCCGGAAACACAAGGCCGGCTGCCTGGGTGGCAGTATCGATCGAGCCCAGCAGGCAGCCCCCGGAGGCGCGCGCTCGCCGCGAGCTTGCGTCAACGGAGACCGATCGCAGGCGGGTGAGATCAATCACGGCACCGCCTTCGCACGTGCTGAATCCCGCCAGGCTATGCCCCCCGCAACGCACCGCCGGAAGTACACCAGCACTGCCAGTCGCGCGCACGGCAGCCTGTACGTCGCAAACATTCGCGCAGCGCATGATAAGCGCAGGATTCCGCGCGACCATCGCGTTCCAAATGGTGCGAGCCTCCCGGTAGGCGGGATCGCCCGGGCGAATGAGGTCACCTGCGAAATGTGCTCTGAGTGTTGCGAAGACTTCCTCGATGCCATTCGTCATGCGGGTTGGGTTTTGGGGTTTCTTCCATATCCTAAGTATGCCATGCGCGCTAGCCGCATAGCATGGCTTGCAGCACAGTCGAAACAGCGATAACCGGTCAAATTGTAACGGAAAATACGGTCAAATCAGTCATGCTTTTGCACGCGAAATGAGCTGGCTGACAGGTGTGTTATGGTCCCGCTGCCATACCACGGGCGCTGGGTCCGCTGCCATTTTGCGGCAATTTCCTTGTCCTTTCTGAATCGTGGGGCATTTGGTTACGACGGACAAACACCAGCGTGCGGAAGGTACGAGAATAGGGACGCTCCGCCTATCGGTTATTGGTTGAGTAGCTTAAGCCTGGGAACGATCAACGAACCAAATGTTCGAAAAGCTGGTGCACGGTGTACCAGACAGAGGGCTGCATCATAGCAGCGACAAGAAGTGTGATGAGCGTGGCCGCTCCCAGCAATACTTGACCCTTCAGTTTGAAATGATCTTCTACGGATTTTTCCTCTAATAAGCGATCCACCCGCGCTGAAAGACCGATGTCATCGGCAACAAAAGATAAAGCGAAGGTGTGGCGCGATGGCAAACCCAGTTTCGTCATCTGAATCAAAGCGGAAGCGAGAGAAAGGCGGCGCTGGGAGTCTCCAGCCGCGGCTTGATCATCCGCAGCCCACTCTGTGAAACGAATCCAGGATCTTTCGAGCGATGCGAAACACCGGGAGAATGGTACGTCCGGCGCCAGGAGCATCAGCAGGCGCTTTGCGTTGTCTCGTGACATTAAATGGGCCCGTTCGTGTTCCAGAGCAACCGCGAGCTCTTGGGTGGAAAGGTTGCGTAAGACTCGGCTGGAGATCACGATTTGCGGTTGAATTACGCCGACTGTAGCTAGAAGCGTTTCATCACTGTCCAGCAAGAATACCCCGTAGCCTTCCGGCAAAAGGGCCGCCCGTCCTTGCCTGCGACAAACCCGCGCGAACCGACGCGTCGCGAACGAAACCCTAAAGGCCCGCCCGGTGGAAATTACGAGAGCGAAAATGCACATCCAAGCCAACGTCCAACCCAAAAACCCCAACTCTTCGTGGATCTCTTTCGGCTCAAACCAGAAATAACTGGGCACACACAGGCCAGCCACTGCGAATAAAGCCAATCCACCTGGCACGAATCGAAGAGAGAGGAGAAATCGGGCGGCGGTGCGGGGCCGGAACCTTGAGACAAAGCGGACGGCCGCCGGCGTAACCCAATGCACGATCAATGCGAGAGAAGAATTGATCAGAAAGAAGGATGCGAGAGAAAAGCATCCCAGCTTCATCATATACGGCGTTAGCAAATGATCAAGAATGGCCTTCACCTAATGCGCGAAAGTTTTTCGCGTCTCGCCTGAATCTTTTTTTCCAGTTCGTCAAGAAGTGACTCGTCATGCTGACCGACCGCATCCAAAAGGCACGAAAGCAACAACTCCGTCGACGGTTCCGGGCCGGCAAGAAAGTCCGCCACTAAATCTCCGGCCACTCGCCGCTCCCAATTCGGCTTTGAAAAACGCGGCGAATATACGAAGGCGCGATCCGCCTTGCGCCGATCGAGCAGACCCTTCTTGAATAACCGGTCGAGCGTGGTCATCACCGTTGTGTATGCAAGGCGCCGGTCCAGGCAACCGATCACGTCGCGCACGCTGCTCTCCCCGCGTTGCCACAGGATTCCCATCACGCTGACTTCCAAGGGCCCCAGGACACGCGGCGCCAACTTCGGCCGCGCCCTTCATTCGGAACCGCCATGAGAAGTTGCTTGGTACTCGAAATCTTGACATAGCCCTGGGGTATTTTCTCAGCTCAGGAAACCGGCCAGTCCGGCCAGCCCCAATCGTCGCTGCGTTCGGTATCGCCTTGCCACCCGAAACGACGCGGAACCCAAAATGGCAATGGGAGAATGCGAGAAAGTGCATACCCCAAAGCTTACACATTGTACACAAGCTGTGAGCACATTGTGAACAATCGGCCGTCAAATACGATCGCTAGTAGTAGGTTTTCCAGGAGGCTAGCCTGTCTAGTCCACCTTAGAAAGATCGAAGGCCTCCTGCGATGCGGCGAGAGATGATCATGCGTTTTGGTGCGAAGCGGCTCTTGCTTCCTCCGATGGCTGCCATCCTGCTTTCCGCCTGGTTGTTTCCAGCGTGCGCTCAATCCATCGCCGCCAGCGGTGTAATCAGCGGAGTCGTCGTTGATCCCTCCGGCAAAGCTGTCTCCGGTGCTGAGGTCATCCTGGTGAACAACGACCTCGCCATCACAAGGTCAATCGTAACCAGCGAAAGCGGTGGTTTTACTGCCGCGTCTGTCCCTTCTGGCACTTATACCCTTCGCGCCCATGCCCCTGGTTTAACTTTGAGGCGTCCGGCGCAAGTCGCACTGGGAACGCACAGCAGTGTGAGCATCAAGCTTCAACTGGCTCTTGCCAGCGTCACACAGACCACCACGGTTCGCGGGCGGAACGCCACGGTGGAAGGGAATACAGTACAACCGGAGGTGAACAAGCAAGAAGTGCAGATGTCCAATTCGATCGCGGGGCTAGAGGTCACCTACCTGCCGAATCGGGACCGCGATTTCACTCAGTTTGGCCAGCTGGTGGCAGGTGCGGAGCCCGCTGCGTATGGCGGCGGATTGTTGGTAGCCGGGCAGCAGGCGAACTTTTCAAAATCCGAGGTCGATGGCGCCGATTTTGACGATCCGCTTGAGGGAGGGCAGCGCGGATTGCGCGATGGGGCGCTCTTCTTTCCGCAGACGGCGGTGCGCGAATTCCAGATCGTGCATGCCGGCGCGACTGCCGAAATCGGTGGCACCAATGCCGGTTTTTTGAACATTGTGACCAAAGAGGGCAGCAACAAACTTCATGGCGAAGCGTTCTATATCGGGCGCCCGCCGCAACTAACCTCGCGGGACGCTTTCGGACACTCGCTGGACGATGCACAGAACGAGTTCGGAGGCTCGCTCGGCGGTCCGATCAAGCGGGGCCGCGCTTTCTTCTTCATAGGCGCCGAACAGGACTTCGTGCACGTTCCTTACTGGACGCGCTTTGCGCCGCAAGCACCCGGCACCGTTATTCCCGCAACGCTCTTGGGCCAGCAGAGCCAGGTCACCGAGAAGAGTGACCCTACCGCTCTGTTCACCAGGGCCGACGTGATCGTGAATACCGGGAACACCCTCAGCGTTCAATTCGATTACAACCGCATTCGCGCGCCCAATCTCAGCAGCGGTTCGGCCGCCAGCATTGCTGCCCCAGCCAACGGCATTTCCTTGAGCGGCGAGAGCTATTGGGGCCGAGCCAACCTGGGCACGGTGGTCGGTTCTCGCATGGTGAACCAGCTCCTTGGTCAATGGAGCCGCGACAACCGTAACTTGCTTCCTAACGAGAATTCACCGGAAATTGTGATCGACGGCTTTGGCGTGCTGGGCGGAAATTCCTCGGCCCCGCATCAATACATTTCCACGCAGCGCGAGGTTTCGGATGATTTGTCCTTGGCGGAGGGCGCTCACCTGATCGAATTCGGCGGCAGCTTCGCCGATGATCCGGCACAGGAACAGCACGAGGCGAATCTCAACGGCCGCTTCGAATTCCGGTCTCTCGCTGACTATCTGGCGGATACGCCACAGCGGTATCAGCAAACTTTTGCCGTGGGAGACACGCTCTATCGTGGAACCCTGCGCCAGGCGGGACTTTATGCGACGGCCCGTTTGACTCTCACCAAAAACTTCACGCTGGCCGCCGGCCTGCGCTGGAGCGGCCAGTGGAATCCTCAACCGTTGCACCCGAATGCCGCCATCGCAGCTATTTCGGAGATTCCGAACGACCTTGGGGAATGGCAGCCGCGCCTGGGAATAGCTTGGAGTCCCTTGACGAATACCGTTGTGCGTATTTCGGCCGGCCTATACGACGCGCCAACTCCGGCCACCACGTTCCAGCGGATATTTACCGATAACGGCGCGTCCACCGTCGTCGCTGACAGTTACTACGATCCCGAGATTCTGGCTCTCGTCGCCGAGTCCGGCGAAGGCTTTCATTCGTTGGCAGCACCGCCGGTGGTGCTGGAAGCTCCTGCTGCCCTCGTATTCGGTATAGCGCGCGCTTTCCACGATCCGCGCTCGTTTCAGGTTTCCGGCACAGTTGACCAAAAATTGAATCGGAAGATCGATTTTTCGGCCGGATTCCTTCGCAATAGCACCTGGAATCTCCCGCAAATCGTCAATGAAAACCTCTATCCGCCCGCAATCGATTCCGCCGGCATGCCGATTTTTCCGGCTACGCGCCCCATCCCCGACATCGGTCAACTACTCATCGTCGAGTCTTCTGCGCATTCCACATATGATGGTCTTCTGCTTACCTCGAATTTCCATCTCTCCCGCCGCTCACAATTGACAGCCAATTACACTTTGTCGAGCACTCGCGACAACGATCCGAGCCGAGGGCCGTTCGCTATCGACTCGGTGCTCGATCCCCTTGATCTCGCCCTCGATCGAGCGCCTTCCTCCCAGGATGGTCGCCATAATTTCAATCTGAGCGGCGTGTACAATCTGCCCCTCGGCTTCAAGTTCAACCCGATCTTCGTCGCGCGGTCCGGGTTGCCCTATACGCCGGTCATCGGCTTCGACACTCAAAACGACGGAAACGACCTGAATGATCGTGCCATCATCGACGGAAGGGTCGCGGGCCGCAATAGCTTCCGCCAACCCGCCTTTTACGACCTGGATGTGCGCATCGTAAAGGACATCACACTTCGCGGCGAAGGCCATCACCTCGATCTGTTCATGGATGTTTTCAACGTTACCGGCGCTGGAGACCTCAACTTCGGCCCCGATGCCGTCAGTTTCTATGGCACCCCAGCGAGCCCAGTCTTCTCAGCCGGCCGGCCGCTCTACGCCCCGGACACCACGGCGCTTGGGAGCGCCCGCCAGTTTCAATTCACGGCGCGTCTCGTGGCTTTCTAGACACAGCAGAATGCGCAGCAGACAAGCTGCTTGAGCAGAGATCTTGCGAGGCGGATTCGCAGTGTAGCGATGGAGTTTGGATTATGCCGCTCGGCGCGAATGCGGTGTGCCGCGAGGGTGGAACTCGGGAGGAATTTCCGGGGTGCGTAGGTCCAGTTGACCGTCTCGAGCAGAGGGGGAAAATCGGCTTCTCTCCGCTACCAGGAAGCCGTATTCGGCGATGCACAGCGTGCCGTGATGATGAAATCCGCGCCAGCCGCGACCTTCATAGTGCCCTAATCCCAGTTCTTGCTTCAACTCTTCATAGTCACGTTCAATGATCCAACGATGCTTGGCCAATTTCACCAACGCCGCGAGCTTGGCTTCGGCCGATAGTGTGGCGAGCCAATACTTTGTCGGTTCGCTCTCCTCGGTGGGCCATTCGATCAGCAACCATTCCTCGGCAGGCAGTTCGCTTCGCCAATAATCCCGATGAGCCACACGAACGCGCAGTGCTGCGCTTCTTCTCCGCTTGCCTCTGCAGTAAACTCCATATCCCTTCCTGCAATCAGCTCCTCAAAGCTGCGGAAGAAGCTTTTTCCGATTGTTGGAGTCGTCAGCCGGCGTGTCGGACCTGAAGCTCTGAGGCTAAAACAAGATGTTTCCATCGGGCTTCCGCCGCCCAAGGGCTAGAAGCTGAGCTTCGCTGAAAACTGCAGTTCGCGGGCCGGAAGCTGGTTTGTGATCCCTGCCAGCGGCAGGCCGAAACCGGGGCCCGGGGTGGCACCATTGCCCCACGTACCGCTATAGCCGACGAAATTGGCGTGATTAAAAACGTTGAACGCTTCGGCCCGCAGGTTGAGCTGAATGCGTTCGCTAAAAGGGATGGGGCGCTCGATGAACGGATCGAAGGTATAGATCGGGTTCCCCCGGCCGGTGTTGCGCCCAACCACGGCGCCATTCACGACCGGACGATCCGTGGTAGCACCCGTGTCTCCGCTGTTGGTGGTGCCCGTGGTGATGTTGTAGGGAAGCCCCGAACCGAGGGTCAGCACTCCGCCTACTCGAAACTTAAACGGGGCATCGTAGAAGCCGCTTAGGACGAACCGGTTGCGTTGATCGTAGATCGCATTCCCAATTTCCTGGACGCCCGTGAAGTTTGGATCATTGGGGTTCTGGCTCGGAATATCGGGATCGACGTTGTCGATCGCGTGGGACCACACGTAACTTGCCAGCAGCGAAAAACCATTGGCGAAGGTGTGGCTCAAATCTATATCCAGGGCATTGTAGAAGACGAAGCCATCGTTGACGTCGCTTTGAATCACACTGTAAGGAGGCTGTGGATTGGTGGCCGCCGCAGGGTTGCATACCGCGCCTCTCTGGCTGTACCAATAGATCCAATAAGGACGCGTGCAATTGGCTGCCTGTGCCGACCGTGTCTGACCAGGGGCGGTGCGGATGAATGGCGAGGGTGGATCAACGTCCAGCGGGCGATTGATTTTTATGGTGTGTGAACCTACGTAGTCGATATTCAATGTCCAGCCGGCCAAGAGATTGTGGCCTACGCCGAGCGTCCACTGCTGCGTATAGGGGCTGAGAAGCGCGCTGGGGTAGCCCTTCAGGGTCGAGGTCGGGAAGAATTGGTTCAAATAGGCCGATTCCCCTGGCCGGATATAGAGACTGCGCAGCGGTACAACCGCGCCCGCCGGAAAGGCTGGCAACGGGGCGGCGGCTATGCTCGATGGAAAGCCCACCTGCCCTGGTGCCGCCGCGTAGTTAAAGACTCCCGTCGGGCCGGTGAGAGCGTAGTTCGCTTCCGAGTTGTCGACGATCTGCGAGTAATAAATACCGTAGCTGCCTCGGATCACTGTCCGACCGCTACCTCTCAGGTTGTAGACGAAACCGACACGAGGCGCGAAGTCCTTGGTTGAATCGGTGAAGGTTTGTCTCTCGTAACGTAGGCCCATGTTCAAAGTGAGGTCAGTGCGAATCCGGAAATCGTCCTGGACAAACAGGGACCACAGTGTTTCATCGACCGTGTAGTTCGCGTTTCCGTAGCTCTGGGTATATGTGGCGACGTTAGCGATGTTATCGAGATACGTGGGGCTTTCGCATACAGCAAGGCCCAAAGTGCACGTTTTGAAAGTAAAACTCCCCAAGTAAATCGGGCCGCCGAATTCCTTGCTGTTACCGCCCGTATGGGCGCGAATTACGTCGCCGCCAAACTTTATGGTGTTGCGTCCCATTACGGCGGAGACCGTATCGTTAAATTCATACTGTCGATTCATCAGGAGGGCGGACTGTGATGTTCCGGACGTGAACGTTCCGCCGGTCGATATGGGAACCGTAAACTGGGTTCCAAATATGACCGGGGTGAACTGGGTGATGGGCGAAGCCAGTTGGAACTGGGCTCGAGCGTTATTTATCAACGTAGGGGTCAACTCCGCCGTTTCGCCCAGCTCTTCAGTAAAGGTGCGTCGCCTGAAAACGCGGTCAACGCTAGGGAGGCTGTTGCCGCCGACGATGCCATTTGGGTTGGTGTCGGTAAAATCGTCCACATCGCTGCGGAAAAAACCTTGGTTGCTTTCATTGAACTGGTGGTCGATTCGCGCCAGCAGCAACCACCCCCGATATTGCCCGATGAAGTTGCCTGGAGCGATGGGAGAGATGACCGGCGAGGCTCGGTTTTGCCAGCTGTATTCACCGTTCACGTAGAACTGTGTATTGGCCTCGATGGGACCGGAGAAGGCCGCCGATGTTTGCCGCAGCGTGTCATTCGTCACATCGTTTCCGCTCGTCGCCGTCGTGGGTGTAAAGCCCGACAAGCTCGCCTCGCTATCGGACGGACGCCATAGTCCCAAAGCGTAGCCGTGGAAGCTATTTCCACCACTTTTGGTGACGATGTTCACGACACTGCCGGCGGTCAATCCGTATTCCGCCGAAAACGCATTGGTCAGGACTGTCATTTCTTGCACGCCATCGAGCGGTACGTTCGAAAAAATCGTCTGGCGTCCCCACGCGTCTACGGCGTTGCTTCCGTCCACCTCGAACCAGGTTTGCCGTCGGCCGGTGCCGTTGGTGGTGAACAGATCTTCGTTCATGAAAATGTCACCCTGATTGATGGCCGGCCGATTTGCGGCATCGAGCAGCGGCAGGAAGGTGATGCGCCGATTTAAAAGAGGAGTCTCCTCGGCGTGGGTGGCGCTCAGATAATCTCCCAATTGCGGCTCGTCCGTGCGTACCTCGCCAGCCGCTCCGGTGACGGTGACGGTCGCCTGAAGGCCGGGCAGATTGAGCTCGAGATTGATTTCGGCCGCTGTGCCGGCTTCAAGGCTGATGTTGCTCGACTGAGCTTCAGCAAAGCCTGTTTTGTCTGCCGTGACCTGATAGCTGTCCGCTGGAGGAAGCCCCGCGAAGACGAAGCTGCCAGTATCGTTGGTAGTAACCTTTTGCTGTACTCCGTTCAGCTTGTTGTTAATGGTTACCAGGGCTCCCTGCACAGCAGCCCGGCTTGAATCCACGACCTGGCCGCGAATTGTCGCGGTATCCGGCGTTTGTGCCGGCAATGCGAGGGCAAAAAAAAGAGAAGCAATGATGGATGCACACATGCGCTGCATTCGTTGAGTCTCCGGGGACAGTGTAGAAAGTAGGAAGGCTACAAGTAAGGGCTTCCTACTACCAGAACTCGTAGCTGTCGCTCGGGCGCGCGTATTTCGAAAGGGGTTGAAACCATCGTTCAGCAAGGACACAAGGCTGATAGATCTTGCAGCCAACGGGAGCGTGTACGTCCATCATCTGTCGAAAAAAGTTTTCAAGGTATCGTCGCCGAGAACCCTTGATGCTCCAAGCAGCAACCTGTACCAATGAAATCCTATGGTGACCTTTCGGCGGCGGAGGTGCGGTCGAACCAGACGGGCTCCGCCGGAACCGCGAGCCAAGTTCGCTCTCACGCCTATGAGTCAGCTGCGTAAAATGCTGAGTCTGAAGAGGACGATGCGCCGAGCGGTGTGGATTCGTTTGAAGATTCAGGGGGGCGGAGCAGAGCCCGAACCGGAACAGGACACCCACGATGAAAAAGCGGCCTAAGGATATTGCTTCAGTTCAGATCAGCGAGGGAGGTACCGGCCCGTGCGCTGGTGATCTTGTGCACAAGAAACCGTCGCCGCGGGCTAGACAGTAGGTCGTGTATCGACGCTACAAATCTACAGGATAATCTTAGCGCCGTCTGTCCAATGCCCACGTACTGGCAACGGAATCTGGGAATGAATGCGAGGCAACCTAAAGGTCTCACCCAACTGCTTTAGTTCGGTCTTCAAGACAGTAAGCTCTTGGAGAGAGAGTGGTCGGTGGACCACCGACGGTCTTTGCGCTGGTGTTGTTGTCCTCGCTAACTCCCAGCCCATAGTCGTAAGCCGTCACCGTTTGTTGAATCGCAGTATCGCCGATGGAGTGCAGCCCCATCTGCCATCCCAGAGGTCAGCCGTGTGCACCATGGCCTTTACACCACTATACGACGGCTAGGGCTTCGCAAGACCTTCGCTATGGTTAGCCTCACGCGGGAAAGTCAATGGGTACCGAGCTGAGGCTCGGCTGAAAGTATTTCATTTTGCAACGGTTTGCCGCGATCGCTTCAAGTGCGAGCTGGCGTGAATTGCGGGCCATAAGGAGCGCACGACAGCGGCGGCTGCCGGGATGCACACGGACGACATAAGTTGACGCGTCGTGACCTCGGGACACCTAGTAACAGGACGGGTGCTTCTCGTGGCAAAATCTCACCGCGCTGAAAAAGGCCACGCGAGGTAGAAGTGTGCTGCAAAGTAGGCTAAACTAAGCCAAGTCTTCAGGCCGAAATCCCGCCCGACGACAGCATTGAGGCCTAAGAATCCAATCCGGTACAACAAGGACCGACCTTGACTATAGCTACGATTGTTACAGAGCTGAAGGCAGAACGAGACCGCATCAATCATGCCATCAGCGCTCTTGAAGGAACCTCCTCGAACGAAGGTGCATACAGTAGCACTCGCTCGCAGGCCAAAGCAACGGCCCCGAAGCGCAGCGGGGGAATTACGGCTGCTGGCCGAAAGCGCATTTCGGAGATGATGAAGAAACGCTGGGCAGAGCGGAGAAAGAAATCAAAATCGAAGGCCTGAGTGGTTCGTTTGGATTGCTGTTAACGATTAGAACCTTGGGGGCCGAAGATGGTCATCGGTGATCGCTTACGGGCTTTACGTGAGGACAAGAAGTTGTCGCAGGGAGACATTGAAAAAAGGACTGGCCTGCTCCGCTGCTACATCTCAAGGGTTGAAAACGGGCACACGGTTCCAGCAATCGAAACCCTGGAAAAGTTGGCACGTGCCATGGAGGTTCCCTTGTACCAGCTCTTCTACGATGGAGATGAGCCTCCCAAGGATACTCATCTACGCAAGGTGAGTTCCGAGGACAAGGACGCCTGGGGTCGGTCCGGCAAAGACCGCCGAACCGTGGATCGCTTCCGACGTCTTCTGGGTCGAATCGACGATAACGACCGGGAGCTTCTGCTGTCTTTTGCTCAAAAGATGGTGTCTCGACCGAATGGTCGAAGGAGAGCCAAGTAGCAGCGAGGATATTGACCTTGGAAATCGTCACTTTACATCCCTCGCTCTTCGGTTCGCTTGCTGCTTAGCCACGCCTGAGCCGTGCTTTCCCGCACACTCTCTGCAAACTTCAATCCCGCTCGGCAGGTAGTACTTGTCCTTCGGATCGAGCTTGTTGACGTTCCAGTAGTGACAGAACGACGGATCGTGCATCTTACCAGCGGTAATTGGAGGCTTTGTCTCCGGGGTCATCGAGTCCGATTCTGCCACGAATCGGCGTTGCCCTTCACATTCGCTGATTAGATCGGAAGAGCTTCGTCTACCAATCGCGACTTGGTAGTTTGTTGAAAAGACCGAATCCACAGCGAGGACACAACATGTCTTTATCAACGACAGGGAAACACGCGGGACCCGGCGCTCGGGGGCCTGAAATCCCTGAGCCCACGCTTGCCGAGCGAGCGCGCACGCTGGTGTATTTGGCCCGCGTCGCCAGTCTCTCGACACTTTCGCGCAAACAACCGGGATTCCCATTTGGTTCCGTGATGCCCTATGGATTGGACAATCACGCAAATCCCATTTTCCTCATCAGTACGATGGCGATGCACACGCAAAATCTTCTGGCTGACCCGCGTTCCAGTCTGCTGGTGACCCAGCCGGATACTGTCGGCGATCCCTTGGGATCGTCCAGAATCACACTTATCGGAAACGTTCTGTCGATCAGTGAAGCGGAAGTAGCTGAAGCACGGAGAGTTTATATAGAGCGCCATGAAGGTAGCAAATACTGGATGGACTACAAGGATTTCTCGTTTTATCGAATGAATATCGTAGACGTTTATTACGTTGGTGGCTTCGGCGTGATGGGCTGGATTTCTGCCTCGGAATATTATGGCAGTGAAGTAGACCCTCTTGCAGACGCCGCCCGAGGTATCATTCAGCACATGAACGCCGGTCACCGCGATGCGCTCGTCCTCCTTGCTCAGGCGTTTACTGGGATCACGGCTCAGGAAGCAACGATGACCTCCGTGGACCGTCTGGGCTTTCATGTTCGTTTGAAAACCCAAGAAGGCAGGAATGAAGCGCGGATCGCGTTGTTACGCGAAGCAAGGACCCCAGAAGAGGCCAGAAAAGTTCTAGTAGAAATGGTCGCGCACGCGCGACAGATGTCTTCTCCGACCTTATGAGCAATTCGGAGTCCTTAACTGGGGAGCGGGGTTTGCTGGCAGAGTACTAGCGCGGTACATGTGCGATTATTTGCGCCGAGACAATAAAACCGCGGGGAAAAGAACAAATGATTGCAGAGGCCTGCAACCATCCGAATTGGCTGGTGTTACCCTTTTCTTTTGAATTCATGCGGAAAGCCGCTTAAGAGGCATGACGAGGATTTACTTGCTCAAGGCCACCCTTAGTTGCCTAAGCGGACATGCAAGCGATTGAGAAAGACTCTGCGGCATGAGCATCTCGTCGAGTAACAATGTCGAAGCGTTCGCAATATCGGTTCCTAGTCTTCCACCTCAACCTCGTAGTCGCGACCTTCCCATGAATTGCTTTCCGGCCAGAAGAGAGTAAATCGAAGCGGCGCCCGCTGAGCTGGCGGAATCGGAATATCGACGTACTCAACTGCAAAAATGGTTGGTACGGAGGTTGTATCGTTGACCGTTCGCCACTCGTCGTCCGTCCAATGCAGTCGGAAGGGGGCCGGAACCTGGATGCGAAGCGTGTAACCTCTTTTGACGGCACGCACCTGTCGATTCGGCTTCCAGATCTCGAATAATTGGCAAGACTTGCGATCTCCGAGATAGCGGCTGGCAACTTCAGGAATCAAATCGAAAACGCGGCCATCTGACACGGACCTAAGCAGCTTGATGTACTCCGCGTGAGCCCACATCAAAGGCATGGCCGAGCCCGTCGGGCGGCCAAGGAACATGTACTTTTCCGGCTTGTCCGGTTCATCCCACACTTGTTCGGGCAAGAGACCTGTCGCTGAGGCAAAGCGTTCGATCGCTCGTATGAATGGTTTTATGTCTCGCCCCGCAGCGAGTTCAAAGTGCGCCCGTTCTCCTGTCAGAAGCGGCCATGCACGGCCTTTGCCCCACCCGGAGTAGGGGCCGCCGTTCTCCCGCTGGCCGTAGCCATCGTGATTATAACGATGCCAGACTGGACCCTCCGGAGTATCCACTTTCAGTACCGCGTCGACTACCTTCAATGAGTCGGCGATCAGTGGATCGTGTGGCTTTCTTATCCCGTAACGAACCAGTTCAAGAAACCCGGGGTCCACGATTTCCTTCGCCGGAAATGAATTGTTGGTGCCCGGTGCAAGGTTTGCGACTTTCAGGACTCCTGAGTTCGGGTCTTCCGCCGGCGTAAAATTGTCCACGTCGTCCGGAAGAATCCGTATGTAGTGGCGTCGAACGCCTGGGACCAGAGTCCCTTCCGTTGTCACCGTCCATGCGTCGACATGAGATTCCAGAAAGTCCGCGTATTGTTCGAGAAACTCGGCAGTGGCTTTGTCCGTTTGCTGCCGGCAAAAATAAGCCGCTCCAATCAGGGCCGCGATGTTAGAAGCCAAAGTGGATGGAGAATAACCACTGGCTTCCTCCCATCGTTCTTGCTGCGTGACGGGGCCGTGCCGAAGCAAGTAACTCGCGGCTTTCAAGACCATGGGGTAGGGGTCGAAATCCTGGAGCGCATTCTGCTGGCAGAGGCGCAAGGCTAGCAATATGGGGAAGGCGACCTCGTCTAGTTGTATCCCCCGCCAATACGGCGTCCCGTCAACCCAGAAGTTCTGTGAAAAGCCACCGTCTTCCTGCTGAGAAACGGCAAGATAGATGAGTGCCCGCAGGGGGGTGGCGGTTTCGCCGGACGCTAGCAGGGCTGAGGCGCTGTTGACCATGTCCCGCGTCCAAACCAGGTGGTATCCCCCTTGGTCTCTGTCACCTCGCGCTTCTCCCCAGGGAATCGCAAGAGAAGCGATCAAGGCGCCAGGATAGGACTTGTCCTCATGCGCGAGAAGCAGGCTGAAACTGCTGTGGTACAAATTGCCTTTGTCAGTCGAAAACTTCTCTAACGGAGCCTGGTGGGTGGCAGTACGGTCCCATTGTTCTGTATAGCGCTGGTGTTGCTGTTCAAAAGGGATGCCGAGCGCCTGAACGAGTGTCGCAATCGCGTGGTGTTGTGTATCTCCAAAAGCAAGGCCAAGTGTGAATTCGCGGTGAGCACTCACATCCAGTTCCCCGGTGAGCGCGACATTGCCGTCACTCGCGTGGCCGAATTCCCAGTCCATCTGAAAGTTGCCTGCTAAATCGGTCCAACCGTCGCTACGGCCGACATATCCGCATGACACGCGAGAAAACGGCACGGTGGTGGCTAGGGCCAGCCACGTTCCTTGTTTCTGCGCCATAAGAATCTTTCGGCCGCTTAATTCGGCGACATATCCATTGTTCCCCCATCCCCCGACTTCCAGGTGAGGAGCGCACAAGGCATACAGCCGCAGCTTTGAAACGAACGTTTCGTCACCCGTGACTTTTGTGTGCTGGAGAACGCAGGCAAGATGCGGGGACGTGATAATTTCCTTAAGGATCGCGTAGCGGCCTTCAGGATCGGAGTTTGTGCAGCGATAGCCGAGGGCGTGATCCGATAATCGCTCGAATTTGGATTTGAGGTGGCGCTTCTCTTCGTGGAAAAAGCTCTTTCCGTCAGTGATCAGGTATTGAAGGTCGCGGAGCTGCGGCCGATCCACGGTTGGGTAATAGACTTCGGTGATGATGCCGTTCCAAATCGTAAACCAGATTTGGCTGGAAGCCGCGTATGCGGTTCCCACTCCGTCTTTGCCGCCGTGGGTCCATCTGGGATGAATTCCAGGGCTTCCAAACGCTCCATTCTCATTGTCGAGCTTGGTCAACTTGCTTCTCCTGTCCTCGCTCTGTCCGGGTTCTAATTCCTATTGGATTACCGGAGCGAGCGCGATGCAACTCAATCCCAAAATAAAGAATACAAACATAATTGCGAGGAGGGCCTTCAATCACCAATTCAAGGCCTGCTCCTATCGGGAACGCCACGGCCATGCCGGCCACAGATATCGCCGCCACGAGAAGCAGGTTTCCGGCGTTGAAGATTGCGCCACCGAAGAAAGCCTCCACAAGACTACGGACACTTGCGGCATTTAGATTCCGAAAAAAACTGTCCGGCGACGCGGAGTTCCTGCTTCCGAGGGTCAATCCGAACGCTAGCGCGCATGCCAAAAGCCCCCAGACATAATCCCAGTAGAAAAGTTCGAACCGCCAGCTTTTGTCAATCTTCTGCGTATTCGCCCAGCTCCCCCAGCACAGCATGCTGACCAGCATGAGAATGAGAGCAGTCCAGTAGGTATGCGGAATAAACAATCGTCACCTCGGCCATAGCTGGGCGAACAGGTCACGCCGTACAGGAATGCTCAAAGTTGACGCGCTCCGCTCATTCTTGAGCCAGTCCCTTGGAATTGTCATCTAGCTTTAGCTATGGAGCAAATCCGCCTATTTCGCGTAGCAGCAGTCGACTGGGGAATTGGAATTTATCTGCCAGGTGTATCCACGAGGAACGCGGGCAGGAGACGGATTCCAGATACCCCGTTAACCCGTAAATATGGTAGGTCATCCCTGCTCCCACGTTGCGTCGTGCCTGTGGAAGCAGGAATCGGGCGGGCTGGACGTCGCGAACAAATCCAGCCGCAGGAAGAAGTGTTTACCGATCCCGAGAATTAAGGCGAATATCAACACTGGAAATGAACTGTTCTTTTTTATCTCAATTACCTCTCTTCAACGTCTGACACTCGATTCGTGGCTGACCGACTGCGAACCGTTAACCCGAGGTTCTACACGTTTGGCCGCAGATTCGCAGCGACCAGGAACAGCCGTAACGTCACGGCTGTTCTGGACTCAGCCCGGAGCAATTCAGAGCTCCGTCGTGTCGAGTTCGCTATCTGGCTTCCGCCTCTTGGGCATATCCGCCAAGTTCGTGCAGCAGTTGTCGCGCCGATGCAGGAACAGCAACTTTGCCATTAAGAATTCCGTGGCGGTCCACGTCGTCGCCATACATGGCCTTGTCGCCACTTTTGTCGGCTTGCATCACGGCTCCGTCGAGGCTCACTCCAGCGAAAACGCCCTTGGTGCGCGAATACGACAGGATCTCTGCGCTCAACTTAAGGTCGGTGCCGGCCGCGGCGTTCCGGCCCACGGGTCCGGCCGCCACAGAAGCGTCGGCTCCGAGCTTGAATTTATCGCTCATCAGGCTTTGCAAGGCGTGATCATTCATAAAGAGCATCACGAGGTCGGTAGAAGAGCCTCCGATCTGATAGCCTACGCTCCCACCGTCAATAGCCACAAACATAGGAGCGCTCCACCCATGACGGGTCCGACAGGTTGCCAGTCCTCGACCGTAGCTACCGCCGAATATAAACGCGAACTTCACGTCTCCTGGAATGATGGCGATGCATTTCGCCGAGTCCAGTAGATCGTGAGGAATGCCCTGATCCGGCGTATTCATGATTTCCCGGAAGACTTGGGCAGACTTGTGGGTGCGGTTGACGTCATCCTCGCGGTCCGAGGCAACAGCAGTTAGAGTCACAAGAAAAGCTAGCGATGCGACGAACAGAAAACGTTTCAACATTTTTACTCTCCCTTTTCAAATTCATATTCACTTATGGAATCGTCAATGATTCCGGGGCCGGATTCAGCTTGTCAGGTTCAAATCATCAATACGGTATTGGGCGAACTGAGTTTTGGTTCTTAACATATGAGTTGTTCACTGATTGCTAAGAAAACTTCCAACTAGGACGTTTTCCCTTTGCAGCCGGTGTGTCCGCACGAACAATCGATGTCCGGGGTTTTTTCCATGGCCTCGCACTGGGTGCTGCAGTATTTACCTGACGTTGTCGCGCACGAGCAAACTGGGTGTGCGCACTTCTCAGCTTTTGGACTCGACATCTTTTTCCCCCTAACCCGGACCAGCAACAGATGATCCAAGAGCCACATCGTAAACACTTGGGAAAAGCAATTCTGTCCACAAACGGACAGATTGCGTTTTTCGTCAGGCGCGGCGCCCCTCGTTTGGGGTATCCACGAATGATTGAGATGGAATTCAAACCGCTCGAACAAATTTGGAATGATTCCCTTCTCAGGGCTACCTACTATGCCAGTAGTGTTATATTACTGTAGAGTAATAGCTGGCCTTGGCACTTGACGAATTCTAATGGGTTCTCAGCTGAAAATGTCCGATATGGAACAGTTTCCTTGTTCGTACAGTGCGATAGTTTTGTTTGGGTCTTAGCTTGATGACGCGATGATGGATGGCAAGCGCCTGAGGAGATTAAGAAATGGCCACAAACAATTCGGTTGTCGCAGTATATCGAACGCACACAGAAGCAGATCAAGCGGTTAAGGAGCTTCAAAGCGGGGGTGTTGACATGCACAAGCTTTCGATCGTCGGAAAGGGGTATCACACAGATGAGCATGCGGTGGGTTACTACAATACGGGCGACCGCATGAAGTACTGGGGGAAAATTGGCGCGTTCTGGGGAGGCTTCTGGGGACTTTTGTTCGGCTCTGCTTTTTTCCTGATTCCGGGTCTAGGACCAATCCTAGCGGCGGGACCGGTAGTTGCATGGATCGTGGGAGCGCTCGAAGGCGCGGTAGTGGTAGGAGGTGTGAGCGCCCTGGGCGCAGGTCTCTACAGCATGGGAATTCCCAAGGACAGCGTAGTGAAGTATGAAACAGCGATTAAGCAAGATCAATTCCTTCTGATCGCCCACGGAACCGCGGAGGAAGTCGCTAAAGCGAAGGATATCATCGCGACCACGCACCCCTCCGAATTCTCCCTGCACTCAAGCGAGAGCGTCGCAGCGGGGGCAACGGTTTAGCCTCCGTCAATTTGTTTGGGCAAGGCTATCAACGATGGGGCTTGCCCAACGGTGTTTGTTTTCTCCACATTCTATCGGGAGCTTCACATTTGTTTTTTTAGCTGCAAATACGACCTCAGTAGGAGCGTCTTACACATGAGCCGCCCGCTCCCTAATTCCCTAATAAGGAGAGGCAAACCCCGGTTGATCCGGCGGGAAATCTCAACGTGCATGGCGGAAACTCCATGGGATTTTCAATCGCACCACTGGATGTGAGCCGTGTCACAGAAACGATTCCTCGAGCCGACGAGAATAAGCGTGCTTCCTACGAATAATGTGAGTGGAAGCACTGGACGCATTACCAAGTCACGGCGAGCCTTCGACGAACCTCTGTAGACATTGGCAGAAAGTTCCCGATGGAGGTTAACGAGAGCGTCATGAAAATAAGTCCGCTTGCGGGAAAGCCGGCTCCAGCATAGATGCTGGTGAATGTGCCCAGCCACCCCGTGCGAGAAGAAATGAAGTGCGCCCGACCACTATCTGACCCGTCCCGCGGCTGTGTCTTTCACGCGACGGTGCCCGCTGCACGACCGGCGAGCGATTATACGGCGAGAGCAATACCTCACCACTCCGGGGTGGCTGTTCCGTTCGACTCGGCTCCGTCCACAGCGGCGGTTTCTGTGTTTTCGGTCTCGTCTGAAAAAGGAGAATTGAATCATGAACGCCGAAATTCTTACACTGACTGACTCAGCGACCCTGTCACCGGAACTGCTCCATAAGATGAATGCTTACTGGCGCGCGGCCAACTACCTGTCGGTCGGCCAGATTTATCTCTATGACAATCCGCTGTTGAGGAAGCCACTGAAGCTTTCGCATGTAAAGCCGCTCGTGGTCGGGCATTGGGGCACCACGCCGGGGCAGAATTTCATTTACGTGCACTTGAACCGGGTCATCAAGAAGTATGACCTCGACATGTTTTACGTCGCCGGTCCCGGGCACGGCGGCCCAGCGATTGTCGGCAACGTATACCTCGAGGGCACCTGGACTGACATCTATCCGGATGTCACCCAGGATGAAGCCGGAATGAAGAAACTGTTCAAGCAGTTCTCGTTTCCCGGCGGCATTTCGAGTCACGTCGCGCCGACGACCCCTGGGTCGATTCACGAAGGTGGTGAGTTGGGATATTCGCTCAGCCATGCGTTCGGGGCGGCGTTCGACAATCCCGATTTGATCGTTGCCTGCGTTATCGGAGATGGCGAAGCGGAAACGGCTTCCTTGGCGACCTCATGGCAGTCCAACAAGTTTCTCGACCCGATTACCGACGGGGCTGTCCTACCAATCCTGCACCTGAATGGCTACAAGATCAGCAATCCAACCGTCCTGGCACGCATCGAGCATGAGGAACTGGAGCAATTTCTGAGAGGCTGCGGCTGGACGCCACACTTTGTCGAAGGCGAGGAACCGGAAAAGATGCATGAACTTATGGCCACCACCCTGGAAAAGGCCATCGAGGACATCCGGCAAATCCAAACCAATGCGCGGAACAATAACGACACCACTCGGCCGCGCTGGCCAATGATCGTTCTCAAGTCACCCAAGGGCTGGACGGGACCGAAATTCGTCGACGGGCTTCAAATCGAGGGCGCCTTCAGGGCGCATCAGGTGCCGCTTCTAGTCGATTCCGAACATCCAGATCACGTCAAACAGCTTGAAAGTTGGATGAAGAGCTACAAACCCGAGGAGTTGTTCGACGGGAATGGACGACTCATCCCCGAATTGGCTGAGCTAGCGCCGAAGGGCAACCGTCGGATGGGCGCCAATCCCCACGCCAACGGCGGAATCTTGCTGGGCGACCTGCGCATGCCGGACTTCCACGTCCACGCGGTGAATGTGCCTTCGCCGGGAGCGGTTACCGGCCAAGATACGCTTGTGCTGGGTAATTTCCTGCGGGATGTGGCCAAGCTAAATGAGGATCAGCGTAATTTCCGAGTCTTCGGGCCCGATGAAACCGTCTCGAATCTTCTGGGCGCGGTCTTTGAAGTCACCAACCGTCAGTGGGACGCACGGGAAGTAAAAAATGACGAATTCCTCGCGCCCGCCGGACGCGTGCTCGACTCAATGCTCAGCGAAAACCAGTGCGAGGGCTGGCTCGAAGGATATCTTCTGACCGGGCGGCACGGGTTATTCAACAGCTATGAAGCCTTCATTCGTATCGTCGATTCGATGTTCAGCCAGCACGCCAAGTGGCTGAAGGTGTGCTTGGAACTGCCCTGGCGCCGGAAGATTTCGTCGCTGAACTATCTGCTCGCCTCGCACGTGTGGCAACAAGACCACAACGGCTTCACGCACCAGGATCCCGGCTTTCTCGACCACGTCATCAACAAGAAGGCCGATATCGTGCGCGTTTACCTTCCGCCCGACGCCAACTGCCTGTTGTCGGTTTTCGATCACTGCCTGCGCAGCCGGAACTACGTCAATGTGGTGGTTGCAGGAAAGCACGCCCTGCCGCAATGGCTCAGCATGGACGCCGCTGTTGTTCATTGCACGGAAGGAATCGGCATCTGGCAATGGGCCAGCAACGACCAGAATGCCGAGCCGGATGTGGTAATGGCCTGCTGCGGTGACACTCCCACGCTGGAGATTTTGGCTGCCGTCTCCATCCTTCGAAAGCATTTGCCCGAACTGAAAATACGGGTCATCAATGTCGTTGACCTCATGAAGCTGCAGTCTTCGAGCGAGCACCCGCATGGATTGACCGAAACGGACTACGATTCGCTGTTCACCAAAGACAAGCACATCATCTTTGGCTTTCATGGATATCCGTGGCTAATCCATAGGCTGACCTACCGTCGGGCCAACCGCAACCTGCACGTCCGCGGCTATAAGGAAGAGGGCACCATCACGACCGCTTTTGACATGAGGGTGCAGAACGACTTGGACCGGTTCCACCTTGTGCAAGACGTGGTCGATCGGCTGCCGCACTTGGGCACCAAGGGCGCTTATCTAAAGCAGCAGATGCAGGACAAGCTCATCGAGCACAAGCATTACATCGACAAGCACGGCGAAGATATGCCAGAAATTCGCAATTGGAAGTGGATGGAGCCGACCAGTAACAATGTCCTCCCGAGCTCGTCCGGTACGCAATCGCGAAAGCAGAAAACCAATGCGTGAGGGCAAGCACAGTCGCCACCGTCACGGTGGGCCGGACGGCGAACATGTTCACCTGGATCCTGGCCCTTATTGGAAGCGCGCTCATCAGGATTGGCGATTCTGGATCGGCGTGTTTCTCATGTTTGCCGCAATCACTATCTATTTCATGACCGTTGACTTGTCGGTGGTGCCCCACATCCACGCTCAACCGAGACCGTCGGCTAATAGCATAGTCCCTTAGAGGTTTATCGATAAAGGTCGGCCGGTCTGGCTCACTCCGTAGTGAAGGCGGCGAAGCCGTCGCGTGTCCGCCGAGATGCAAAGACGCTTCGGACCGAACTAGCGAACTAGGTGAGGCAAAAAGAACGGAAAGGATATCGAATATGCAAGTTACGGCCGACCAGACCAAGATGCCCGAATCGAAGTCTGATTCCAAAGACGATCTGAAATCTCTGCCCCTACCGGAAGTGGAGAGAAAATTAGGGTCGTCGCCGGACGGCCTCAGCCAAGCCGAGGCACAGAAGCGCCTTTCCCATTATGGTCCTAACAAGATTGAAGAAAAGAAAACCAATCCCTTCCTGAAATTCCTTACCTATTTCTGGGGTCCCATCCCTTGGATGATTGAAGCTGCGGTGATTTTATCGGGCGTCGTTCGGCACTGGCTGGATTTTTTTGTCATCCTCGTTCTTCTTTGTTCCAATGCCGTGGTCGGATTCTGGGAAGAACACCAGGCGGGCAACGCCATCGCCGCACTCAGGGCCAAACTGGCGGTCAAGGCCACGGTGAAGCGTGATCGGAAGTGGGGCAACCCGAATGCGTCCGAGCTGGTACCTGGCGACGTCGTCCGCCTACGGCTGGGTGACATTGTGCCTGCGGATGCTCGCTTGTTGGAAGGCGATTCGATTGAGGTCGACCAGTCGGCGTTGACCGGCGAATCTTTGCCCGTCACCGCCAAACCGGGCTCGGCGGTGTTTTCGGGGTCGATTGTCCGTCAGGGCGAAATCGACGCGATGGTATACGCCACCGGCGCGAACACCTACTTCGGCAAAACCGCACAACTCGTGGAATCGGCGCACACGGTCAGCCATTTCCAGCGTGCCGTTCTGAAGATTGGCGACTACCTGATCGTGCTCGCCGTGACTCTGGTGGTGTTGATATTGCTCGTAGCGCTATTCCGTGGCGACAAGGCTCTCACAACTTTGGAATTCTGCCTGGTGCTTCTGGTGGCCGCGATTCCTGTGGCAATGCCTACGGTGCTCTCTGTGACGATGGCGGTCGGCGCTCGTCTGTTGGCGAAAAAGGAAGCGATTGTGACCCGGTTATCGGCCATCGAGGAACTCGCAGGAGTCGATGTGCTGTGCTCGGACAAGACCGGTACCCTGACCCAAAACAAGCTGACCTTGGGCGATCCCTTTACAGTGAACGGAATTCCCCCGGACCAAGCCATTCTCTACGGCGCGCTCGCCTCGCGTGCGGAAGACAAGGACACCATCGACCTGGCAGTGATTGGAGGAGTGAAGAACGATAAAGCACTGAAAAGCTATCAGGTGCTTCATTTCAAACCATTCGATCCGGTGCATAAGCGCACGGAAGCTACTGTCAAAGGCACAGACGGAAAACAGTTCTTTGTGACTAAGGGAGCGCCACAGGTAATTCTGGAGATGTCGGCCAACGCCGGTGAGGTAAAGACCGCCGTTGAGAAAGCCGTCAACGAATTTGCGGGGCGGGGCTTCCGTTCTCTGGGAGTGGCTCGCGCCGATCAGGAAAATAAATGGCAGTTTGTTGGCGTATTGCCATTGTTCGATCCGCCGCGCGATCAGGCCAAAGCAACCATCGCCAGCGCCCGGGAAATGGGCGTGAAGGTCAAAATGGTTACCGGCGATCAAATAGCTATCGCTCGAGAAACTTCCAGACAGCTAGGGTTAGGCACAAACATTCTTGATGCCAGCGGATTTGGCGACATGAAGGCTCACGAGACGGCGCAGGCAGCCGAGGCCATCGAAAAAGCGGATGGTTTCGCCCAGGTATTCCCCGAACACAAGTTCCACATCGTGGATGTCCTACAGCAGCGCGGCCACATTGTCGGCATGACCGGCGACGGAGTGAACGATGCCCCGGCGCTGAAGAAAGCGGACTGCGGCATCGCCGTTTCCGGCGCACAAGATGCGGCCCGCGCCGCAGCCTCCATCGTGCTGCTGGCCTCTGGGCTGTCGGTGATTATTGACGCGATCAAGGAAAGCCGCCGCATCTTTCAGCGGATGAATAGCTACGCGATCTACCGCATTGCCGAAACCCTGCGCGTGCTGTTCTTCATGACACTGGCGATCCTAGTGTTCAACTTCTATCCGCTGACCGCGGTGATGATCGTGATGCTAGCGTTGCTCAACGATGGGGCCATTCTGTCGATCGCCTATGACAACGTTTATTACAAGGATAAGCCCGAGGCCTGGAACATGCGCTTGGTGCTGGCGATCTCCACGGTGCTGGGCGTCATGGGAGTCATTGCCGCGTTTGGCCTGTTCTATCTTGGCGAGCGCGTATTTCACCTTGACCATGCGCACATCCAGACGCTGATGTATTTGAAGCTGTCCGTGGCAGGGCATCTGACGATTTTTCTGACGCGCACGCGCGGCCCATTCTGGTCCATACGCCCGGCGCGGATTCTATGGATAGCGGTGCTCGGCACGCAGACGATCGCGACCCTGATTGCGGTTTATGGGCTGTTCATGACGCCCCTCGGCTGGGGCTGGGCAGGGTTCATTTGGGCCTACGCTCTGGCTTGGGCCCTGGTGAATGACCGCGTGAAGCTGCTCGCATATCGCATTTTTGACCCTACCGGGACTCCACTTTTGGCCCAGAAGTCAGTCGATCTCACGCCGCAGATCGCTACACGGGCCTACGAGCTTTACCAGGAGAGAGTCCACGGCGAAAGCCAGGCAGATCAAGACTGGCATGAAGCGGAACGTGAAATTCGCCAGGATCAGGTCGAACACACAAAGGTGCCAACGCACGCCTGATCTCGGTGATCGCTGAATGCAATTCGGGCACGTCGCGAAACTGACCTGCCCCCCGAGTTGCGCACGGGTCATACTACGACATCCGGTTGCGTATTCTCATTATTCCCCAGCAAATTTCACTTGGGCGGTTAGTCGGAAAACCGTCCATTTAAAGCAATCCTTCACTTTTCCGAGAACCGCGGCGTTTTCAATAGGTCGATGCAACCCTAGGAGGAAGTCACAAGTCCAGGTATTTCAAGGGCTAAGAATCATTCGTGAGCACAAAAGAAAGGAAAGGCGTCCTGTTTAGGTAAAAGCGAGCTGCAACCCAAAGATCGGTTCGCTTGAAACGGATTGCCAGATCAAATGACCCGAGAGGTGTTGCATCGACCGTCTGAACCGGCAGCGCTAGCCGGAAAAGTGAAGGGTTAATTCAAAGATGGGAATGCAATCAAGAGGAAGTGGTGGGCCACCCGGTTCTAGGCATGCGCAGCCTGCAATGATAAGCTTCGATCGCTTGGATGGGTTTCGTTCGGCAGGTATTTCCATGGAATGGAGATGTCACGTGAACAGGCCGGCTTTGCTGCTCCTCTCCTGCGTTGTGTTGGCCGCGTCCTACGCTCGCGCCGATGACACGGCGGCGATGGCCGTGCTGCGTGCTGGTTGCACGGCAGACGTCCAGAAGCTATGCCCCAACGTGCAGCCTGGCGGGGGCGCAATCATCGCCTGCTTGCGGGCGCACAAGGATGCGCTGTCGGATCGGTGCAAGCAGGCCGCTCAGAAGGTGGCGGGCATGAGCGGCAATGCCGCGACCAACCCACCTGACGCACCACCGCCCCCGAGCCCACCCGCCAGCGCGCCGGTACTGCCCGCCCCTCAAGCATCTTCGTCATCCCCTGCAAGAAAGGGAGCGACCGCCGCCAGTGCTGCTTCAGGCTCTTACCTGCTTCTGAAGAAAGCACAGATCATGATCACCACCGATGATCACCCCGGCGAGGCGCCCTGGCCGGCAATCGAAATGTTGATTCCCAGCAAGTGGGACTTCAAGGGCGCGGTCCAGATGTATGGCGGCAAGACGGGCTGTTTCAGCGAAGCTTTTTCAGTGCGCTGGGAGGCCCAGAGCGACGATGGCGTTACCAAATTTACAGGCATTCCCAACTACGCATGGCAATACTCCGACGACCCGCAAGAGTTGCACAACATCACTGACCCCAACCGGCGCACTCACAACGGGAATAAAACGAACGATCTCTGCCCCGTGTCGAAACCCTTGACCGCAGAGCAATATTTCCGCCAGACCATGCTGAACGACCTGACGCCCGCGATGACGGTGGTATCGGTCGAGCCGTTCCCCCTCCTCGAGCAGGTCGTGCGCCAACAAAATGGACTCACGCCCGCTGACGCCGGCAACGGCGGCGTCCGGGTCGAGGCCATCCGCATACGGCTCGAGTATCAAAAGGACGACAAGCCGATGGAGCTTTGGTACTCCGTGGCTCTCGTGACCAGGACCTATCGCGTCGGTCGAGGATCTCTTTACGATTTCCACGCCGTTGGCCAAACTGCCTTGGGCGCGCCCAAGGGCAAGCTCGATGGCAATGATAAGCTGTTCAAGGTGGTGATAAGTTCCACGCAACCCACGCCTCGATATACCACCTATTCGAATAAATGGATCGCTAATTACTACCAAATACAAGCCAATAAAGAGGCCGCCATGGACAAGATCCAGGCCGACCTCGACAACTTCGCCACTCAAACGTACTTGCACATGAGCGCCAATGCTCAGCGGGTCTCGGATATTGGCTTTCACGCCTCTGACCAGAACCTTCGGGATGTGCAAACATACCGCGATCCCTCCACCGGGCAGACGTTTGAGCTGAGCAACCAGTACAACCACGCCTGGCTCAATGGCTCCAATCAGTACGTGTTGAGCGATGATGCTAACTTCAATCCGAACTCGCAGCTTTCGGGAAGTTGGAACGAACTGCAGCCCGTGGGGCCGTAGCCCAGACTACCTGTAGATAGCGAGTCTCCTTTTCATCGAAGGCCTGTGACTTCTTCGTGGCCCCCAGATCGATGGACGTCGGCCTGACCTCCTTAAAACGGACGAAACGGAAAACCTTGCAGCCCGAAAGCACGTAGCAACAGTTTCCCATTCATTAAGCGAAATCCTGATAAACGCGCTTACCGTCTTATATACCGATCCAGCACTCCACAACTACACGGGAGTTAGGGGATACCGCCAGAAGGAGAACTACGCTTTTTCGAGGATGAAAAGGAATGGTCCCCGCCACACGAGCGTCTTTCCGACATCCCCTGATCCAAGGATTCCGACTTTCATGCCCGCTGTTTCTGCCTCCGTGTATCGCCCTGACCGACCTACAATTTATGTGTGATCGGCGTCAGGCCGCGATGCGCTGGCTTGGTTGAAAGGTCCCACATCATCTACCTGAAAAAGTAAGGTCCCAAGTGCCTGAATAACGCGGTTCCCTTTGAGAGCCGTTCCTAACGGGGAATTGCGGCTTGGGAGCAAGACGACACTAAGCAGGCGGCGAAAAAATGAGCAATACCATGCGGTTTCAGAACCGCGCCGGAGCGCCGCTAGTTCCCGAGAAACATCTTGAGCGCGTCCGCGGTGTGCTGTAGTGCATCGGTGTAATCCTTCGGGTTGTAGTTGTTGCCGCCCTTGTTGAAGTCGTGGTTGGCGTCCGCGTAGACAGTTAGTTCAAACGATTTGCCGGCTGATTTAGCCGCCTGCTGAAGCGTCGAGTCCTTGTCCGCTGCGCAGCAGTTATCGCGAAAGTGATCTTTTCCTCCCGCAAACACCACGAGCGGGACCTGCAAACGATTGGCAAATCCCGGCACATCTTTGATGAAAGCATTTGCCGGAAACCAGACGATTACGCCCGCGACGTCGTCGGGCAGCTGTGTGCCGTAGTAAAGGTCCATTCCCCCGCCGAGCGAAAAGCCAACCAGAGCTACCTTGCCCGGCAGCGCGTGCGGCATGGTCCTCGCCTTGTCGATGTCGCGCTTGACACCCTTGCCCTGTGTGTTTTCCTCTCCGTTGCCGTCGAAGAGTACGACATCATAGCCGCGCTTGGCGATCTCGGCGGAAACCTCGGCGTACTGCCCGGGGCCGGAAAGTCCGGAGGCGATCACGACGAGTCGTCCCATCCCCTGTGGCGGCGGGAACTCCTGCTGCGCACGCGCAGCGTGGACTGTGAAAAGGAAGGTGACCGCGGCAATTGCTGCAGCGCGGGCCAATATACTCATGGTCCGGAAACTCCTTTTGATTTCAAAAATGCCGTTTCCAGTCAGGCCTTCCGTTTTACTCCTCGGCCGAGCGACAGTTGTAAATAACATCGTGAACTACCTCTGGGCGACAGCGTACACGGATCGACATGACAACACCATCGAACTCGGTGAGCGCACCTTGCAAATCGAAGCGGTAGGCTGGCGGGGCAGCTTGGCGTGTTGCCGGGTGCTGGTACACGAACATCTCGACGGCGCCCTCACGGTGAGCTATGGGCCGCACATCGTGGGGCGCTACAACGCACAAGGCTGGCCGTTGCTGGAAGGGAAACGGATGCGGCGGAAGGCCGTGGAAAAGCCGCTCCGCGGGAAAGCGCTCCGCTTGGGAATCCCGCGACCCCGGCCGGATTCCCACTTTTCCACCGCCACGGCGGCGAATGATTCACCCTAAACCGGACATTTCACTTGCTACCAAAACCGGACATTTTAATTTGCTAACGACACAATGTCGATTACCTCCGCGTACCTCGCCGGACACGGTTGCCTTTATGTCTGTCATTCCGAGCGAGCATTTTGCGACCCGGTTAGGGTCGCGCTGGACGTTTCGCGGCTCGGCCGCGAAACCGCGACGAGGAATCTCTCCCGTCTTGTAGGTCGCGGCTGTTGGCCGCGACAAGAGCGCTCGGCCCCCGCACGTAGCCGCGAACTTCGTTCCGCCATGTTTTTTCTTACGTTGTCATCCCGAGCGCAGTCGAGGGATCTGCATTTTCTTTTTGTCGTTTTCACGGTCATGCTGAGCGCAGCGAAGCGTCCCTCTTCGTTTTGGCCTTTGTTCTTATGCTGTCATCCCGAGCGAGCGAACTGCCCTCCTTGGCGACGAGGGACCTGCTTTTTCTTTGTCGTTGTCGCTCGCCGTCATGCTGAGCGCAGCGAAGCATCTCTCTTCGCTTTTCGGGGATTCGCAGCTTCTGATCGGGAGGGCTTTGTAGGTCGCGGCTTCAGCCGCGACGAAAAGAGCGGGCGCGCAGCGCCTACCGCTCGCGGTGAACTTCCCGCGAGCCTTCAAGCCTCGCCGTGACGGTGTGCGTCCAGCCCATCGGAGCACCTTGATACGAACGATCAAAACATGCTCGAACAGAGTCTTAGCGAATCGGGCAAACAGATTCGGGCATATCGCTATTATTGGCGTGAAGGGTTATCTCCAGTTCGCATTGTCCGTCACCGCCGCACTTCAAATCGTTCGGTTGTTTTAGATCCCGGCTCGGGGAGGCGAGCAAGCGATAACTCCCCGGTTCCACCATTCCAAGGTCAAACTTCCCGGTCCCATCCGTTCTGACTGTCTTCACCTGCGTCTGCTTGCGTGACGATACATATTTCCGCAATTCTAGGGGCGAATTCGGCAGTGGGTACGCCCCATCCGCTGAAATGCTGCCTTTGATGTGTGTTGTTTCTTGAAGTTCGAGATTTGGTTGTATTGTCTCCACGCGTTCGCAGAAAGCCTTCAGCTCCGATTTGGATGGCGCCTTCCCGACATACACGACCTGCCCCAGGAGCGTAGAGGCAAGGAACAACCGCAAAAGTACAAGAACGCAAACGCACCGCGAGAAAATATTCGTGCATTCAATCACATGCGTTGCTGAAACCCTCATCCATACTCCTCGGATACCGGGCGAAATTGAAGTGGACCGATTCCATTCCAAAGTGTGCAGGGAACTCCCGATAAGTCGGAAACCTAACATAGGCCCGCCTGTTACTCCACATGTTCGGTTTCGGCTTTACTCAGGAACTTGCATCAAGTCTGGTACCCCGAACGTGGTATCCAGCGAGTAGCCCTGAACGGTAGCGAAAAATTACCGCATGTCGTGATGCATTCGTCCTTGCGATTCTTCACTATCTGCCCCAGCCGCTGATCCTAACCTCTCGTCGCTGGAGTCTTCACGCGGCTACGTCGCTCTAGGGTTTCTGCGAGAGGGACTCGAAATTCAGTTCTGAGGAGGTGATGAATGTTGAAACGCAGATGGTTCGTCAGCTTGTTCGTCCTGGCGCTCTTGGTCCCTTTTTTCGTAGCCCTTGCCCGACAGGCCGTTGCGCAACAGGCCCCTGCACGGCAAGAGAGATACACGCTGAAAATTTCTGACGGCCTCGCCTTCGCCGAGTTCCGCGGTTATGACACCTGGCAGAATGTCGCGCCGAGTGTTACAGAAGGCAGCATCAAGTCCATTCTGGCGAATCCCACCATGATGGACGCCTACAGGCAGGGCATTCCGGCCAATGGCAAGCTTTTTCCCGACGGCTCCAAAATTGTAAAGATCGAGTGGGCGAAGAAGAAGAATCCAGTGTCGCCCTATTTTGTGGAAGTACCCGAAACCCTGAAAACCCTTGCCTTCATCGAGAAGGATTCCAAGAGGTTTCCCAACACGCACGGGTGGGCCTATGCCAAGTGGGACTACGATGCCGCGTCCGGCACGTTTACGCCTGACGCCCTTTCCGCGAAGGGACACGAATGCGGATTCACCTGTCATACCGCCGTAAAAGAAACCGACTACATCTTCACGGCATATCCCAAGAGGTAAGCGCTTGGGCGATCGACGAAGCATCGCAACTCCGCTTGTCGGTTGCGGCGTTACTCAGGCGCGACGCTGGAACGAGCATGAAATCGAGCAGGACGGTTAGACTGCTCCTGCGGCTCGCGCCTTACGCAGATTCTCTTTGTCTTGCCCAGTGAGCTTCCACGTGTGGTGGACATCATCGGCAAGATGCATGACTTCGATTTCGTCGCCTTTGTTCAGCGCCAACCAGAGTTCGTTTTCGCTGAGCAACGGTTTTGCTTCCACCGTCTTTTGGCATTTGTCGCAGACTGCTTGTATAGGCTTCATGTAGGCTACGGTACGCCTCGTGCTTCGAGCAACGCAAGCGAAACCTGACTTGTCGTAATTGGCGGATCAAAAAATCCGAAGATTTCCTGCCACCAAATCAGAGCCTCGGTAATCGAATCGGGTGAGTTCTGGATCTCGGCATGCCAGCCCGGATCCTGACGGCCGAGGGCCCTGGCATCTCGGCCCGGTCGCATTGGGGACGCAGTTGACAAATGACTCGCCAGCCTCCGCAGAAAAACGACCCACGCCCCGGGCGAAAAGCAGCGGCGCCGCAAGATTGGCGGGCGTTGGCGCCATCGTTCTGGCCGTTGCCGCACTCTTTCTCTATTTGGGCGGTTGGTTCAGTCCCGGGACTCTGACGCCTGCGCGTTTCGTCGACGGTTTTGAGCGGGTCCAAGGAGTTCACTCCGGGTTTCGCCGCAATCATGCCAAGGGCGTCGCCGTCAGCGGTTTTTTTGAGAGCAACGGCCAAGGCGTGCGCCTCTCGAAAGCGGTCGTATTCAGGCCTGGGCGCGTTCCGGTTATCGGTCGCTTCTCCCTGGGCGGCGGCGACCCCTACGCCTCCGACTCGCCCGATGCAGTCCGCGGTCTGGGGCTTTTGTTCCGGCTCGACGATGGCGAAGAGTGGCGCACGGCCATGATCAACGCGCCGGTGTTTCCGTTTGCCACCCCGCAGGCTTTCTACGACAGGTTGATTGCGTCCCAGCCCGACCCCACGACAGGGAAGCCCGACCCGGCCAAAATGGCGGCATTTGCCGCCGCTAATCCCGAAACCGTGCGAGCCGTAAAAATCATCGGCAGCCATCCGCCGTCATCCGGCTTCGACAACGCCGCGTTCTACGGTCTGAACGCTTTCTGGTTCACAAACGCAGAGGGAATATCGATCCCCGTCCGTTGGTTTATGGCGCCGGTCCAGCCATTTATGCCGGCAAACGCCGCCGCTTCAGCCCAGGAAGACAAAAACTACCTTTTTGACGCGCTCATCGCGAGCATCCATCAACATCCGCTGCAGTGGCACCTGATCGTCATCATCGGTCAACCGGGCGATCCGACCAACGACGCAACGCTCCCTTGGCCCGACACGCGGGAACAGGTGGACCTGGGAACCTTGACTCTCGATCATGTAGAGAGCGAGGCAACCAGTCCCGCCCGCGACATTAATTTCGATCCGCTGGTCCTGCCGTCGGGCATTGCGCCCTCCGACGATCCTTTGCTGAGCGCTCGTTCGGTGGTTTACTCGCAGTCGTTTACCAGGCGCGCGGGAGAAAAAAAAGAGCCCAGCGCCATCACACCTTCCGACGTGCGCAAGTGAGTCCGAAAGTGAGCATGGGCGTGGCTACCGGACAATCGCGATTCACTCCTCTCATGCGTTTTTTCCACTGGCTCACCGCCGCTCTCGTCCTCACCATGCTCGGCATCGGTCTCGCCATGGTGGCATCGCTCGCCTACTACCATCGCCTCATTTCGATTCACCGCCCCTTGGGCATCCTGGTCCTGATTGTGGTTGTCCTTCGTTTCATCAACCGGCGCCGCTCCACCCTGCCTCCTTTTCCTGAAACCATGTCGCCTCAGGAGCGCTTGGCTGCATCGGCGTCCGAATTATTGCTCTATTCGCTGCTGTTTTTGCTGCCGTTGGTCGGTTGGGGCATGTTGTCCGCGGCGCGCTATCCCATCGTGCTTTTCGGGTCAGTGCATTTGCCTCCGATACTCCCGCACAGCGTCCTGCTGTACGCGGTGTTGCGCAAAACGCACACAATTCTGGCTTACCTTTTACTTCTGGCATTCCTCGCCCATATTGGCGCCGTTCTGTTTCACACTCTTGTCGTGCGCGATGGACTGTTCAGCCGTATGGCGCCCTGGAAAGTCCGCGCGCGCTAGCCCAGTTCGGCCCCGCCGGCCTGCCGATTCGCCTATGCAGACTTCATCGCGTAGTGCGAGACGTGTGAATTCCCTGAAGCTTTTAGGCATGAAACTGGAGGCAATCGTGAGCGAACCTTATTCGGGACAACTGGCCTTGGTGGCCGGCGGCACAGGCGGATTGGGCAGCGCTGTCAGCCTCGCGTTTCTCGAGGAAGGCGCCGCCGTCGTTGTTACCTATCGAAATCCGGACGAATTTGAAGCTCTGCGCCGGAAAGCAGCCGCCTATGTTTCACGGCTGGAGGGTCATCGTGTCGATGTCACCAATGACGCCGCTGTCCAGCAGATGATCTCATCCGTTGTCACGAAGTACGGACGCCTGGATGCCATGACCAATGCAGTCGGTGGTTACGCCGCCGGCTCGAAACTTTGGGAAACAGAGCGAAAAGTTTTCGACCAGATGTTGTCCCTCAACTTGTACGCAGGTTACGTGCTCTTCCAATCCGTGGTTCCCGTGATGCTCAAGCAAGGCCGCGGAGCGATTGTGAATGTCGCTTCAATGGCGGCGCTGGATCACGCTGCTTCTGCCGCGGCCTACGCCGCATCCAAGGCGGCGGCAGTGGCCATGGTCGATTCACTTGCCGCGGATCTGAAAGGCACCGGCGTTCGCGCAAACTCTATTCTCCCAAGCATCATTGACACCGAAGAGAACCGCAAGGCCATGCCAAACGCCGATTTTGCGAAGTGGCCCAAGCCTGCCGATATCGCCAGCGTGATCCTCTTCCTCTGCAGTGATCATGCCAAGCTCATTCACGGCGCAGCCATTCCCGTTTAGCCGCTCCTTTGATGCTTTCGCTCCGAGAATCTTTGTGCGAAGCTTGCGAAATCATCTTTCATGGCTACGGGGGTGTAGTGTGAAACGGAAACTTGAACGCGTCGCCGCGCCAGCGGCGCTAATCGTAACGTTGACGCTAGCGGCATTCATCCTCGCGGCTCCCACCGCATTTGCTCAATCGTCTTCTCAGTCGCCGCAAAAGAAATCGAGCGTCGCCACAAACTCTGCTCCGTTCGACCCTCATGATTTGAACGGCATCTGGGATCCCCTCAATTTGTCGCGCAGTCTGAATCCGCCGGATGGCGTCGCCATCTATGGCACCATCAGCAAGACCCCTCCGCCCAGAACGCCTTCGGGACAGGCGAAATACGACGCCTCCGAGCCATCCTACGGCCCCAAAAGCGTGGCGAACGGAAATGATCCCATTTTTTCCTGCGCTCCGAGCGGCATCCCCCGGATTTTCTTTTTCCCGCAACCGACAGAATTCATCCAGACGCCCACTCGAACCGTCGAGTTCTTTGAACGTGAACATGCCTACCGCGAAATCTATACCGACGGGCGCGCGCATCCCGCCGACCTCGATCCTACCTGGATGGGCGATTCGATCGGCAAGTGGGAGGGTGACACCTTCGTGGTCGATTCCGTCGGCTTCAATGACAAAGCCTGGCTCGACTTCTTTGGTAACTCGCGAAGCGAAAAGCTGCATTTGATCGAGCGCTGGAAGCGCGTCGATCACGACCATCTTTCGCTGCAGCTCATCGTGGATGATCCCCTCGTATTCACCAAGGTGTGGGAGGGCGACACAAAAATGTACAGGTTGCTTCCGCCCAAGGATGCTTATATGGACGAGCTTTTCTGTATTCAATCCGAGGAAGACGCGTTTCGCGACAAAATCAGAATGCAGGCCGTGCACAATCGCCCGAACGCCGAATCCCAGGGCAAGCAGAAAGAAGCAGCTCCGGGCACGAAACCCGGCCCAAGCGCACCTCAACCATAACGGCGCGTACCGCCAATCCCTGCAGCACAGTTCCAACGCCCGCCGCAGCTTCTCGGCATAATTGGTAATTGCTCGACGAAAAGTGTCGCGATATTGGTTCTGTCACAGGAGATCAGAACAGGGCGCAGGCGTTTATCACGGCGGCTTCGGTACAAAGTTCGCTCAGTGGAATTTCGAGATCGGGTGATGGCGTCTTCAGCTTACTTTTCGAAGCTCTTTTGGAATACCCGCCACCGGTGATGTGAAGGAGAACGGTGGCCGCGGAATGAAGCTGGTTGGATCGAACGGTTTCGATCAGCGAGGCGAGCGCGACACCGGCGGCCGGATCGATGTCGATGTCTTCGCAACCCTCAAAGAGGCGCATCGCGCGACGAACGTCGTCGTTTCCGACCGCGAGCATGTCGCCTCGACTTTCCCGCAAGGCATCGAATATTCCACCAGCGACGGCGTAAGGTGGTCGTTGGTTGGAGAGAACCGACGCCACAATCTTTTGCGTGGATGCGCGGGCGGCGTCGCGATCGAGATGGATGAGTTCGCGCCGTCCTGCTCGCCATGAATCAAAAACAGGCGCGAACGGTAAATTTTGGCTCAGCATCAGACGGGGAAGCTTGCGGTTGAGCTGGAAATGTTGCAGCAACCGTTTCGCGGCTTCATGCGCGGCGATGGCTCCAACGCCGCTGCCAATGGCCTGGAAGTAGTAGTCGGGAAGCGCGCCGATGGTCTCGACCGCGTTCAGGATGGCGGTTCCCACTCCATCGCGTCTGCCCACGTTTTGAGCTCCTCCTTCCCATAGAAAACCTTCGCGGCGCGACACGGCGCAGGCGAAAGCGATGGCATCGGAATAATCCGCATTGGCGGTGATAGAAACAATCTTCACGGAGCGGTCGAGGCTCTGGGCCAGTTGCATTTTCGCCAACCCGCTTGCGGGCACGACGATGAGGCAGCGAATGTGATTTTCAGAGCAAACCCTGGCAAACGCTGCGGCCGTATTGCCAGCCGAGGCGACTACTAACACCTGCGAACCACTCATTTGAATTCGAGAGAGGACGCCGTAGGCCTCGAGTTCCTTGAAGGTGGCGGTCTCGAGCGTGGCGCCTCTTTTTGGCCAGTAGCCGCTGAACGCGATCCAGAGGTTCGGGAGGCCAAGAGCCGAGTTCAGACGCTCGCTTTTGTAGGTGAGCGGACGACCGGCTCCGGCCAATTGTTTCGCAACCGGCAGCCAGCAGCGGTATCGATAGAGACCTTCGGCTTTTTCGTCGCATACAAGGCTGCGAGAAGAATAGACGGCCCTCAGTAAAGCAGCGGAGTGCGGGTGGGGACACTCGAGCACTCGACCATCGTCATGAAATCGGAAACCGCAGGTTGGGCATGCGAGCTGGTAATGCGATGCAGGCTCGCTGGGATATTTGCCCGCGCGGTCGTCTAAGTTAAGAATCCGGCTTCCGTTCAATACTCAGCAACCTTTCGACGCGGCTTAGAAATTTCTAAGGATCGCTCGCCGCAAATGAATCCTGCTGAACGAGTGAGGCAATCCTGAGTCCTGCCTCTTGAGTTCCCGTACGTGCCGACGAATCAGAATTGGCTGCGGGGTGGTTGCACATCGTTCTGATCTCGCGACCCGGCTGAATCTCGCGACCTAGCTGAATGTCGCGACGGCTGGCTGGCAATGAGATTGCCCGGCAAGTGGCTGGACGAATATGCCAGAGACCGCAAGAACCGAAACGGAACTGATTGCGCCGGATCTTGAAATGAACGCGAACGTGACACTCGACCCTTCCGATTGGGAGAGTTTTCGGAAGCAATCGCACGGCATGCTGGACGATATGCTCGATTACATTCAGAACATTCGGCGGCGTCCGGTGTGGCAACCGATGCCGGAGCAACTGCGGGCGCGGTATGGCGATGCAGTTCCACGCCTGCCGTCGTGTCTGGCCACGGTCCACGAGGAGTTCATGCGGGATATTCTGCCGTTCACCGCGGGCAATGTTCACCCAGGGTTCATGGGCTGGGTGCAGGGCGGCGGAACGCCCGTCGGAATGCTGGCGGACATGCTTGCCGCGGGGTTGAATGCAAACGTAGGAGGCCGTAACCAGGCACCCATCGAGGTGGAGCGTCAAGTCGGCCAGTGGATGCGCGAGATTTTTGGTTTTCCGCAGACCGCGACTGGATTGTTCGTTACCGGAACGTCCATGGCAAACCTGATCGCCGTGCTGATTGCGCGAGATGTGGCGCTGGGTTTTGAAGTGCGAGGATGTGGTATCGCGCGCGGGACGAAACGGCTCGTGGCCTACGCGTCAAAGGCAGTCCACTGCTGCATCCCCAAGGCGCTGGACATTTCCGGGCTCGGCAGCGACGCGTTGAGGCTGGTTCCAACCGACGATCGTCACCGGATTGACCTTGCAGCGCTCGAAGAGGCAATCGAGAAGGACCGCCGCGGGGATATTACGCCTTTTCTAATTGTGGGAACGGCAGGAACCGTCGATACAGGAGCCGTTGACGATCTAGCGGGCATCGCCGATCTCTGCAAGCGCGAAAAGATATGGTTTCACGTGGACGGAGCCTACGGAGCGCTGGCAATGCTCGCGCCGGACCTCGCTCCGAAACTGAAGGGCATCGAGCGAGCCGATTCGCTGGCATTCGATTTTCACAAGTGGGCGCAAGTGCCCTACGACGCAGGCTACATTCTGGTGCGGGACGGGACGCTGCACAAAAATACGTTTTCTTCTCCAGCGGCGTACCTCGAACGGACCGAGCGCGGACTGGCCGCCAATTCGCCCTGGCCGTGCGACTTCGGACCCGATCTATCGCGAGGCTTTCGCGCGCTGAAAACCTGGATGACGCTGAAGGTCTACGGAACAAAGGCGATCGGAGAAGTCATCAGCCGCACCTGCGACCTGGCTCGATATCTGGAGAGCCGCATTGCCGCGTCGCCGGAGCTGGAGCTGATGGCACCCGTGGAGCTAAATATTGTCTGCTTTCGCTACCGATTGGAAAGTCCTGGCGGCGCGGAGACGGACAAGCTTCGCGACCGGCTCAATCGCGAGATTGTGATCCGTCTTCAGGAGGCTGGCGCGGTGGCTCCTTCTACAACCACGGTTGGAGGCCGCGCGGCGATTCGAGCGGCCATCGTGAACCATCGCACGGGGCGGGCGGAAATCGATGCGCTGGTGGACGGTGCGCTGTCTCTGGGCCGGACTCTCAAGAACAGTGCCCATCAGTCCAAGTTCGAGCCTACGACGCAGGAGTTTCCCGAGCAACTTTCTGGGCAGCTTCACGAACTTCATTCTCAACAACTTTCCAAGCAACATTCTGAACAGCACATCGATCGACTTTCTGAACAAGTTTCCGTGCAACATTCTGAACGGGCGGATGTGCAACCCGCGCCGCAGGCGGTACACAAGCCGGCGGAGCCTCAATCAGATGTGGTCGGCCTGCTGTTTAAACGAGCCAATATCCTGCGGCTCATGGGTCAGGACATGGAAGCCAGGAAGGGCTATCTCGAGGTGCTCCATCTGGACCCGTCTCATGCGGGAGCGCTGAACAATCTTGGAAATCTTTTCATGGCGGCCGGGGAGAAGGAGGAGGCGCGAAGAGTTTACGCCGAAGCGCTGGCAAAGCATCCGGAGCATCCGCTGGCGCACGTGAATCTTGCCATTCTTCTTGCTTCAGACCAAGGAGTTCGAAAAAGCCCGCGAGCACTTCGAACAGGCCCTGAAACTCGATCCTGACAATCTTCAGGCGCATATCGGCATGTCTTTTGTGCTTGAGAACCTGGGGGATCCGAAGCGAGCGTTGCGGCACCGGCGCATTGCCTTTGAGGGCCGCTGCATAATCCCGGCGCCGTATCGCGGCAAACAGCCGCCCATCACAGTGCTGGAACTCGTCTTCCAGCCCTGAAGGCAACTCGCGGATCGGGGAGTTTCTGAGCGACCAGATCTTCCAAAAATATGTGGTCATCACGGAGTTTTACGACTCGAGAACACCCTTGCCGCCTCATCAACTGATCGTCAACGCCATCGGTGACGCCGAGGTGGCTGCCACTGCGCTGGTGGGCGCGCAGTCTTTGCTGGCCCATAGCGCAGCTCCGGTGATCAATGCGCCTTCGGCAGTGCTGGCCACCGGCCGTTGCGAAATAGCGCGGCGCATTTCCAAAGTGCCCGGCGTCATTACGCCGAGAACCGTAACCTTGTCGCGGGAATCGCTTGTCGCGTCCGACTACCTGACCACGCTCGGGCGCCATGGTTTCGAGTTTCCCTTTCTGCTGCGGAGCCCTGGCTTTCACGGAGGAGAGCACTTTCTGCGAGTGGAAAATTGCGATCAGTTGACCAGCGCGCTCGTGCAGCTTCCAGGACGCGATCTCACCGTGATCCAATATCTCGATGCGCGCGCCGCCGACGGAAAAACACACAAGTACCGGGTCATGATGGTCGACGGACAACTCTATCCTTTACACGCCGCCATCTCCAGCGATTGGAAGGTCCACTATTTCAGCGCGCGAGATGGCTGACTATCCCGAGCACCGCGCGCAGGATGCCGAGTTTCTGGCGAACATGCACGGCGTGATCGGGCCCAGCGCCATGCGAGCGCTTGAAGAAATTCAAAAAACGCTCGGCCTGGATTACGGCGGAGTGGATTTCGGCCTCAACGAGAAGGGTGAACTTCTGCTGTTCGAAGCGAACGCGACGATGGCTGTGGCTCGGCCCGGCGCGGATGAGTGCTGGGACTACCGTCGACCCGCGGTCGAGCGGATTTGCAAAGCCGTATTGAAGATGTTGATCGACAGGGCGAACACCCCGTCGCACCGCCGCAATCCAGCCTTGCCGGTAGGCGCTTAGGTCGCGGCTTAGCCGCACAAAAGTGTCCGCGCTGAGCGATACCGTTCGCGGTGCCGTTCCTGGTCGCCGCCGCCCCATTTTCGCTGCTCATCATCTCCTTACGCGGCATCATCACCCTTGAGAAAATCTGCGCGTCGGCATTTGCCCAGCCAGCATCTGTTCCAACCGCAAGCCTGCTGCTTTAATTAGGCCGTCTGTCGCTGCCGGGATCGGGGATAACTCTGAGTCGATTCAATTTCATGTTGTGAAAGATGGTGGGCCAGTAATTTTTGAACATATTGCCCGCAAATCTCCAGGCCAGATCCACGCCGTACCGCTCCGCCGTTTGGGTGGCATTTTGTTGGGACTCTGGCAAGTAGGCATTGGCCAGCGTCTCCGCTGCCACCGGGCCCAGCAGTCCCGACCAATTGAACTGTTCTCTTCCGGAATCGGTGCGGGTAACCAGGATTCTCCACGCCGAGTATTTCGTGCTGCCCCAAAAAGTGGGCTTTTCTTGCGGGAAGAACCGCGGGTCCTGATGCAACAGCGAGGCAAAAACAAAACTGCTGAAGAAGCTGTCGGAGGAATCCCTGGCAATGGACGCCCCAAAGCGGCTCCCATATGCGTTCCAGCCCTCTCCGTAGGCTGCCGGGACGTCGCGCGCCTGGCTATACCCGGCGCCAGAAGCAGCCGCAATCAGATAGGGCGGAGAAATGCTTTGGTTGACGAACAGTTTGAATTTTTCGCCCGTGGTGAGCGGCCCCGGACTATTCGCGAGATCGGGAAAGAACAAAGACCGGTTCGATACGTAGCCTATAACTCGCGAAGGTGTGCTCTCTTCGGTAGTGGGCGTTGCCTGAGTCCCCGCCTGGGGCGCATCCGTTAATGACGCCCCCGCCGAATCGGTGTCACTCGGATTCTGCGCCCGCAGCGTGATTGGCAAGCAGAACGAAAGGCCAAGCAGCACATACCACAGAGCCCAACCAGTTCGACCACCAGCTCTCTCCGAAATGTTCATCGCTACTCCCGCCTAGCGGCTGAAAGTTGGCAGATGCACCAGATCGCTATTGGGAACGCTCTCCACCGCCAGGCCGGCCTTGCGCCAGGCGGCCAGTCCACCGGCAATCACAAAAGCTTGGAAGCCTTGTTCCCGCAAGAGATACGCCACACGGGCGCTCGTCGCTTCGCGCTGTCAAGTGCAGTAGAGGTAGATGTTCTCGTCCCGGGGAAGTTTCGCGACTTCCTCGGAAAGTTTGTTCGGCTCGATTCGAATCGAACCTCGTATCCGCGCGGCGCCAGCATCGTAGTAACCATGGCTTCGGACATCGACCAGCAGAATCCGTGCCAACTCTTCCGACTGCAGTTTCGCCGCCAACTCGGTTACTTGCACCCGCGGGACAATTCGGTACACGCGATTCTTCCCGTAGCGCCACACACGGTGCGCCACGAAAACACACGCCGCTACGATGATTACGATCTCGCCTACGTGTCCGGCCGTTTGAAAACTACGCGTGATTGCTGCAAGAAAATCGCGGAACAGAAATCCGATGGTCCCGTATGCCAGTGCATAGAAGCTCGCTCCGGCAATATCAAACCCCAGAAACTCTTCAAATCGCATTTTCATGCTTCCCGCCAGCGGCGGAGCCATGGTGTTGACCCCGGGAACGAACTTGGCCAGCAGTAAAGTTGAGCGCCCTCGTTTGTAGAACGATTCCGCGGACCGCAGAATGCACGTTTCAGGGTTCGCGGATACTTTGCAAAGGAAGCCCAACAACGCCCATCCCATATGTCTCCCAAGGGCGTAAAGCAGTGAGTCGCCGAGCAACATCCCGCTAACCGCCAGCAGTAGCGCTGCCGGCCCGCGCAAAACTCCCGAAGCGACCGCTGCCCCTCCTGCCACCAACGCTAGCGCCGCCGGTACGGGCAGCCCAATAGCTTCCAGGAAGACCGTCACGAAAATGATGATGTATCCGTGTTGTGAAGTCAGGGAAAGAAATCCGCTCATGAGCCGGGCCTAAGCCTATCACGTAACCCTCGCGCTGCCTCTGGCTCGGTCAAGGCCACCAGACTTGACTTCTCCAGCAACGGCAACCCGAGAATCAGAGAGACTTCACGCTCCTCAGTAAAGGCAGGCAGGATGCATGCGAACCTTTCGCAGCGTTCTGGCAAGCCAGATTATCTGGCAGATACGGCCGGCTGTTCGTATGTTTGAGTGCCCGTTCAAACAGTAATGGGCCCGGGCTATCTGTGGATCAACCCTGCATGAAAAACATGGGAAGGGAATTATCAGGAAGGGAAGTACGGCTACGGTCCAGCTCGCGCACTGTCACTAGATCAGATTTGCAGGATCAACCTTGCAGCCCTTGCAACAACCGCGTCTTACGCTCGCGTGGGCCTTACGCCTGGATTCGGCGCAGCCGCTTTTCCAGCGCGACGTGCAGCTTCTGGCTGGTTTCCGTCGGCAGCGGCATCGGCTCCGAGTTGCAGAATATCTCAATCGTCTTCTTGGTGGTGTTGACGACCACGCGGCAGTTCTTGCACTTGGCTAGATGTTCCTCGATTTCGGCTCGTAGCGCCGGGTCGAGCATCTCGTCAAGGTAGTCGGCGAGTTCCGACAACAGCCCCTTGCACTTCACGAATTGCCTCCTCGTTGAAAATATCGGCCCAGCTTTTGGCGCAGTTTCAGCCGGGCACGCAGCAGCCGCGATTTCACCGCAGGTACCGAAAGACCCAGCGCCTCCGCTGTTTCTTCCGTCGACAATTCTTCGATGTCCCGCAATTGGAAAACGATTCGGAAAGATGGGTCCAGTTCCCCTATCACCGTCGAGAGAATGCTGCCCAGCTCGGTTTGTTCGTAGCGCTCTTCCGGCGATGGTCCCCAGTCTTCCACCTCGCGCGGCATGCTGTCTTCGCCGGTCTCGATCTCTTCGTCCAGCGAAACCAGGTTCGGCCGGCGCTTGCGCAGCTTCATCAGCGCCTGGTTCACCGCGATACGCACCAGCCAGGTGTAAAAGCGGGAATTGCCCTGAAATTCTCCCAGATGCTCGAACGCCTTCAGGAACGCTTCCTGCATGGCGTCTTCGGCGTCTTCTTTATTTTGCGTGATGTTTTGCGTCAGGCGGAAAATCTTGCGCTCGTAGCGCCCCACCAGCGTCTCAAACGCGGAGATGTCCCCGGACTTCGCCGCCGCAACGAGGCTCGGCTCGTCTTCTTTGACTACCTGCGACGGCAGCGGATGCTGCGCAACGGGATCCATTTTGGGTGAACTCACCGAGTATTTTTCCATAGGGAAGGGTAGCACAGGCGATGGCGGGTGCAAGCGCTTGCCTGGGCTGCCAAGATCAGATTCGATGCGTCAGACCACCGCGCGGATGCAAGTTTCTGCTTCGGAAACACCACCGCTCGCTTCGCCGGCGCCGCGGCGCCCCTGTAGTATAGTGGACTTCGGCTCCCCCGGTCTTTGCTTCAACCGTTTGGCATGGTGGCAGACAGCGTCTGCTGGCCAAGCGCGGCGATGTGATCTTTTCGAAAGGGAACGCCCGGTAACAGCACCCTAAGATCCATGCGAACACTTCCTGATTATCTCCGCAAGGGAATGAAAATGATCCTTGTGGGCACGAATCCTGGCGATCGCGCCGCGCGTGTCGGCCATTATTATGCCGGCCGCGCCAACCCGTTCTGGCCTCTGATGTACGACTCCGGCGTGATTCCCGAGCCTCTGGGTTACGAGGACGACCGCCGTATGCTCGAGTTCGGCATCGGCATGACCGACCTGGTCAAGCGCCCCACCCGCGAAGTCGAAGAGATCGAGCGCGAAGAATTCGCCGAAGGCCGCGTGCTGCTGGCGCAGAAGCTTGAGGAAATGCGACCGAAGGTCATCGCCTTTAATGGCAAGGTGGTCTACGAAAAATTCTCCGGCCGCCCCTGCAAGCTCGGCCTGCAAAGGGAAAAGCTCTACGGCGCGCATGTTTTCGTGCTGCCTGCCAGCAGCGGCGAGAATGGCGGCGCGGACCGCGCCGTGAAGATGCGCTACTTCAAAAAGCTTGCGCAATTGCTCCAGAATCTGGAAGATTAGTACCCGCTATGGGTGCTACTACACCGCGAACCGGCAGTCAGACCGTTCTCACCGAAATATCTGGCGGCGTCTTTACCATCCGCCTCAATCGCCCTGAAAAATTAAACGCGCTCGATGCCGAGACCTGCCGCGCTCTGGTCCACGCGCTTCTCCGCGCCGCGGACGAGAAATCCGTCCACGTCATCATGATCACCGGCCAGGGACGCGCCTTTTGCGCCGGCGGCGATCTCGACCGCATTCGCGACTGGCGCAACCGCCGCGCCGTCGCTGAATTTCAGTCCATGCTCGTTTCCGGCAAGGAACTTTGCCTGGCCATCGCGAATATGCCCAAGCTGGTGGTGGCTGCGGTGAACGGACCCGCCGCCGGCGCCGGAATGAGCATCGCGCTGGCCTGCGACCTGCGCGTCGCTTCCGATTCGGCTCTCTTCACCCAGTCTTTCACCGGCGTGGGACTCTACCCCGATTTTGGCGCCACCTTTTTTCTCCCGCGACTGGTCGGCCTTTCCCGCGCCTCCGAGCTTTTCTATACCGCGGAGAAAATCACCGCCGACGATGCTCACCGCATCGGCATCGTTTACGAAGTCTATCCGCACGAAATTTTCGCCGAGAAGTTCCGCGAGCTCGGCGAACACCTCGCCGCTGGCCCGCCGATCGCCTACCGCGACATCAAGCGCACCATGATCGGCGACCGTCACAAGGAACTCGAAGACGCCCTCGACGAGGAGATTCGCCTCCAGACTCACTGTTTCCTTTCCGAGGATTGCGCCGAAGGCCTGAAGGCCTTCGCCGAGAAGCGCCCTCCCAAATTCCGCGGCGCCTGACCCGGCGATCCGATTAGGATCGCCGTCCTGAGCGAGCGGAGCGAGTCGAAGGATCCCTCTTCGTTTTTGTCTCTGTTCTCACGTTGTCATCCCGAGCGAGCGAAGTGCCTTCCTTCGCGACGAGGGATCCGCTTTTTCCTTGTCGTTGTTGTTCGCCGTCACGCTGAGAGCCTGTGACTTTTTTGATTACACGCGAAAACCAATGCTGAAAAGAAGCGAGTTGCGCGACACAATTCGCGTCTTTTGGAATAAAATCACACTCTCTGAGCGCAGCGAAGCATCCCCCTTCAACTTTGGTCACTCTGCTTCGAATGTCTAGAAAACCTTTCGGACTTTCGGGTGCCGCATCGCTTTGCGCCCTCTTCATATAAATTGGCGCAATGCGTGCGCGCCGTGGTCACAATTCCGGATCAGTTTCCTGAACCGATCCGAAGCCTCCCGCGACGATCCCGGATGGCAGCCCCCGAAGGGGGCGAAAGATCGTAGCCCAGCGCGACAGGTGCGCGGTGTTTGCGCACCGAAAGCGCTGGGAACTGATCGGCGCGAAGCGCCTACCGCTCGCGGCGCCTCTCCCGCGAGCTTTTCATCTCGCCGGTCGATTCGCACCGCGAAACCTTCCATCCACCCCGGCCACACTTCCTAGTACACCTGGGTCTAGACAGCCGTGGTATTCTCTCGCTGCGCCGAATGGCGCGCGTTGTCCGCGCCAGTTGTTGGTGGCGCAAGAGAGGCGGCGAAGCAAAAACAGCCGCTCGCGGGAGCAGAAAATTGCACGAAATTGCACGGAAAGCAGGCTTGCGCAGCCGAAAATTGCAGTTTTTTGACATTGGCAAATCGGAGCAATTTCGCGCAACAATGCGCGGGCTTTTGCGGCCCTCGCCGGCAAAAATAAATGGAATCGCGCTGAAAGTCGCATTCGCCGCGCGACATCAAAATCCCGAAAATTAGGGTCAGAAATGGCAGACGATCGCAGCACCGGAATCGAAATTACGCCCGCCGAAGTGAAGGCAAAATTGTCCCGCGGCGAAAAATTCGCCTTCATCGACGTGCGCGAAAAGTGGGAATACGACACGTCGCACATCGAAGGCTCCACGCTCGTTCCGCTGCGCACCGTTCCAAACAATTTGGCGCAACTGAACGGCGGAGGTGAAGTGATTCTTTTCTGCCATCACGGCATGCGCAGCCTCGACGCAGCCAACTGGCTCCGCTCTCAGGGCGTCGAAAATGTTCGCTCCATGTCGGGCGGCATCGACCGCTGGTCCGCCGAGATTGATCCCAAAGTTCCACGCTATTGAAGTGGGCTACTGAAGTTGCACACACCTGAGGAGACGAATCGATGAAAGCAAAAGGCCCAGCGAAACCGCGAACGACCCGCGCGCGGAATTCCGCCGCGAAAGTAAAGCGTTCAGGGAAAGTTGTGCAGTTTTTGCACAAGCCCAATTGCACCACCTGCCGCAAAGCCCGCAAATTTCTGGAGCGGCGTGGCTACCAGCTTTACTTCCGCGATCTCGCCAAGCAGCGCTTGAGTCCCGCCGAGCTTGAAAAGCTCATCGGTGACCGCGATTACAAAGATTTTCTCAACCCGCGCAATGAGACTTACCGCGAAGAGAACATGAAAGAGGAACCGCCCACGCGCAAGCAGGCCATTCAGATGATGTCCAAGGAGCCGAACCTGATCCGCCGGCCGGTAGTCGTTGCCGGCGGCCGCGTCGTCGTCGGCTTCGACGAGAACGGCATGGCCCGCCTCTAGCATGCGCGAAATTCCAGCCCGCGCTAAAGTCGATCGCACGGCTCAAGTTTCCCCGCGTCGAAAACGTCGCTTCAAATTGCTACTTCGCCAAATACATATACCCGACGAAGTTGTCTCCCGGCGAAGCGAACCACATGCGGCCCTTGGTGTCGTTGTTGATTTCGCGCATGCCGTTGCCCATCTCCGGCACCGGATACTCGGTCACCTTCAGCGTGTCGGGATCGATGCGGCCCACGGTGTCCATCATGCCGGAGCCGTACCAGATGCCGTCCTTGTCCTGCCCGATGGCGTAAGGCGCAGGCTCCGCTCCCGGCAAGGTAAGTTCCTTGGTCACGCCGGTTTCAGGATCGAGCCGCCCGATTTTCCCCGCCGTAAATTCCGCGAACCACACGATGCCGTGCGAATCCACCTGAATGCGCCGGCGGTTGCCCGGTGTTGGAGGCGTCCACGCGGACACCTTCTGCGTCTTGTCGTCCACCTTGAAAATCCGGCCCGCGCCGTTCCCTTCGGTGAACCAGATGTTGTAGAACTGGTCGAAATTCGCGGCGTAGGTGGTGGTTTCGGTCACCGGCGTGTACTTATCAGTCTTCGGATCGAGCCTCCACGAGTGCGGCCCGCCAGAAACCCAAACGATGCCCTTGGGATCGACGCGCACCGTATTCATGCTGCGCCCCTTTTCTTCCGGCGCCGGCAGCTCGGTCATCTTTCCGGTCTTCTGATCGATCTTCACCAGCGTGCCGGTTTCGATCACCACCCACACCGTGCCATCCGGTCCCACGTACGCGGAACGCGTGCCCACGCGCGGAGTCTGGCTCGGCAGCAAATATTCTTTCAGCTCGCCGGTTTCGGGGTTCAATTTGCCCACGCCATTCGCGGTGCCGAAATAAGGCGCCCAAACGTTGCCTTGTTTGTCCGGGGTGACGTCCCAAGTCATGCGTCCCGGCGGCATTTCGTAGGTGACGTAAACGATCTTCAAACCGTCATCGGTGAAATGCTGCTCCAGATCCTTGTAGCCCGGCATATCCGCGGGAGATTCCGTTACCGCGCCAGGACCAGTCCCAAAAGTTGTGGCCAGCCAGGAGGCCAAATCGGATGCGTCCTGATCGCCCTTGATCTGGTTGATCACGCCGCCGCCGATGCGCGTGCGCTGATCCGCGATCGCTTCCTGCCAGCCCTTCAGGTCGCGATGAATCTCAATCATGCTGCGAAAACCGTGGCAGCTCGCGCCGCAGGTCTGCACGAAGCGCGCCTTGCCCTTGCCGTCCGGCATGAGCTGAATGCCCTGGTAAATGGGAATGTCCTGCCACTTCACCATCTGCTTCTGCATGTCCCAGTCGAGATTCTGATCCTGGCTGGCGTTCAGGAAGACGCCCGACTTCGGATCGCTGGCGAATCCAATCGCGGTGGCCTGCACTTCGTAATCTCCCGCAGGCAGCTCCGGCACTTTGTAGTGTCCGTCGCTGTCCGAAAATACGATCACACTCATGCGCGTCCGTGCATTCTGCGCCTTCACCTTAGCGCCGCGAAAGGGCGCGCCATCGGGTCCACGCACCACTCCGGTAATGGTCGCCGCAGGCGCGATCGACGCGAGGAATAAAATTGCCGCTGAAAGAATCAGCGCTTTCTGTCGTGACATGAACTGCTCCTTTTCATCGCGCCGTGCGCTTCGGGGCCTCGGCGCGGTCATTCATTCCCACAGACCACCACTGATACGATGCGTCGAACTTTGTTACCCAAGAACATCGTTCCTCAACAACATCGTTCCCCAAGAACATCGTTGATCGAGAACATCCACGAATTTCGCTTGCCGGGAGAAGGCAACGCCCGCGAGCCTATCAAGACGGCGAACCAGTGTCCACGAAGATTTCACTCTCCAAGCACCTACCCGCAAGATATCCGGGTACACAAAAAAAGGGGAGCCGTTGCGGCTCCCCTCTTCCTTCGCGCCTTGTATCGAACCGGCGATTACTGACCTAATTACTGAACTAGGTAAGCCGCCAGCGTCTTGATTTTGGTCTTATCCGGATACAGCACGCCGAGCGACTGCGTCTTGGTGCTGCCGCCGCGGGTGGTGTACCAGATGGAGTTTTCCTGCGACACGCTGATCTTCGGCATGTCCGTGCGCTGCTCCGCCGGATAGTAGGTGAACTTCTTGGTCTTCGGGTCGAACTTGTAGAGCCCGCCACCTTGTCCGGAGTCGGCGATCCAGAGGTTGTTCATGCTGTCCTCCTGGATGTCGTACGGGAAGGCATGCGGCACAGGTTCGGGATACGAAGTAAATTTGCCGGTCTTGGGATTCAAACTCTCGATTTTGCCCGGCCAGTCCATGGGAATCCAGACCATTCCGGCATGATCGACGAACACGCGCCGCGCGTTGCAGGGCTTATCCGGCGGCGTGTACTCCGTGAACTTCTCGTTTTTGGTGTCGAACTTCTCGATCTTGCAGTTGATCCATTCGGTGGCCCACATGTTGTCCTGCTTGTCGATCACCATCCCATAGATACCGCCGAAAGGAGTGGGAGGAGTGAATCGCGACACTTCCCCGGTCTGGCGATCGTACTTGGCGACCTGATTGGTCCACATCAGGGTGGTCCACACGTTCTCCTTGGAATCGGCGAACGGAGTGTTCCCGTGCGGTGGACGCGGCGAATTGGGATCGTAGGGATAAAACTTCATCTCTCCGGTCTTGCTGTCGATGCGCACGAAAGCGGTGTGCCCGGCAACCCAGATGTCGCCATCCTTGGTCTGGATCAAACCATGGCCGCGATACTTGGCATCGGGAAGGGCGTAATCGGTCCAGGTGGCCGTGCGCGGGTCCATCTTGCCGATTTGCAGCCCGTTGGTGTCCACGTACCACACATCGCCGTTCTGGCTGAGGTGCTCGTCATGGAAACGGCGCTCTTTGCCACTCGGCAATGCCGGAAGTTGATACTCCATGAATTCCGCTTTGCCCAGCGCCTTTTCATCCACGGGAGCTTCGGGAACAGCCAAACCGCGGGGCGTGCTGTCCGGCCCGAAGTTCTTCACCAGGTAATCGACGAGCGTCTTGCGTTCTTCGCCCTGAATCAGACCCGGCACGCTGACTTCATTGATGCGTCCCGGAGGATTCGAATTGGGCGCGGTGGACATCATCAGGTCGATGCCCGCATTCCACTGATCCGCATCCCACTGCTTGTTGGGGAGGAAATCCGGACCATGGCAGCGCATGCAGCTACGCTCGATGGTCACGCGGCCGGGCCCCGGAGGATAGAGCTTGTCGTATTCCACCAGCGGCTCGTTCATCGGCACGCCGGTGCGCATCTGCTGCATAGGGCGGTAGGTTCCATCTGTCAGCGTAAAACTGGCCGTGGCCGTTCCACCAGCGCTAACGGTAACCTTCTGCGCGTCCGGGCTGGTGAAGCCATCCTTCTCGGCCCGTACTTCATAATTTCCCGGGAACAGGTCGACGGCCTGATACTTGCCGCCTTCGGTGAACACCATGTAGGTGACGTTCTTGTCGAGGTTCTTTGCGTAAACCTTGGCGGCCTTGAATTCCTTCGGGCCGGTCACGGTTCCGGAAATCGATCCGAGCCCGGTAACTTGATCGGTTCCCGCGACGGCATCCTTATTTGCCTTGTTGGCGCCAGGCTGTCCAAACACACCAGGCTGGAACGCGGAGAACGTCAGGGCCAGTGCACCCACCCCGAGGCATCCGTAAAGCCAGAATTTCCGCTTCATCAGTCTCTCCCTCCCCACTTTGTCGAATGCTGAAATCCGCTGGAACGCCACACGCCACGCATGAAGATACAGTGCAGCGCTTCCTCTAGGCGGTTCGACGTGGGACCTTCCTTAATGGTTTCAGCCTAACCCAGAATCTCCCCGCTCACAACAAAACCTTGCGGGCCCGCATCCGGCGGCGAATTAGACGACCTGTGCCAGGTGCTGGACCGGAACGGTGAGCGCCTCGTGAGGCGAGAAAATCGAGGAAAGCGATATTCATCGCGCTGCCGCGATCTCGCGCGGGTGCACTTCGCGCACGATGCGGGCGAGGAACTCGTCTTCCGCGACGTCCAGCTCATAGCGCGTTTGCATGTTCATCCAAAATTCCGGAGTTGTTTTGAAATAACGCGCCAGCCGAAGAGCGGTGTCGGAAGTAATGCCGCGCCGACCGGCAAGAATGTCCGCGATGCGCGTAACGGGGACGTGCAAATCCATCGCGAGACGATTCGCGCTCAGATTCAAAGGTTTGAGAAAATCCTCGCGCAGATGTTCTCCCGGATGCACCGGCTTCATTTTCTTCGGCATACATCACTCCTCTGTTCTAGTGATAATCAACAATTTCGACGTTATAGGCGTCGCTGTCGCGCCAAACAAAACAAATCCGCCACTGGTCGTTAATCCGGATGCTGTGTTGCCCGTTGCGGTCGCCTTTTAGTGCTTCTAGGCGGTTTCCTGGCGGAGCCGCTAAATCTGAGAGCTGGCGCGCGAAATCGATCTGCTGGAGTTTCCGCAAGGCAACTCGTTCTATCGCCCGGAAGCGCCTGACGCGCTCGCGCCGAAAAAGCAGCCTGGTATCGGCGCAAGCGAACGTCTTGATCACATGAAGAGCGTATACCGTTATCCGGTAAACGTCAAACGGTACCCATGGCTGATTTGACAGAGCTTACGCAGAGACATACGATTCTTGCTTGCCTATGCGAAGCATCTTGCCGGTCTGGCGGACACCCCCAAGCCGCCCCTTGCGCTCTCTTTTTATTTCCGTGGCGGCACTTCTGCTGCTGGCGGGAACGCTGGCCTGGCAGCTTTCCGCGCAGGGACCGGCGACCGCACCAGCAATTGCTCCCGGCGTGGCGCCGGCGAATCCCACGCGTTATCTCGACAACATAAAAACGCTCTCCGCTCCCGATATGGAAGGCCGCGGCGACGACACCAAAGGCATCGAGAAAGCAGCCTCTTTCCTCGAACAGCAATACAAAAGCGCCGGGCTGGAGCCTGCCGGCACCAAGGGATATTTTCAGCCGTTCAGTGTGGTGACTGGCGCGAAGCTGGCCGGAAAGAATGAAGTGACCGCGGACCTGAACGGCGCCAAGCACGAACTGAAGCTCAACGACGATTTCGTCCCGTTCAGCTTTTCTTCCACGGGTGAAGCGAGCGGAGCCTTGGTTTTCGCGGGCTACGGCGCCAGCGCCGATGAATTTGGCTACGACGATTTCTCCGGCATCGACGTAAAAGACAAAATTGTCGTCCTGCTGCGCTACGAGCCGGCCGGATTCGCCGCGAAAAGCGGAAATCAAGGCCTGACGCGCCACGCCGCGCTGGTGACCAAAGCGATCAATGCGCGCAACCACGGCGCGAAAGCGGTGGTGATCGTCAACGGCAAGATGGACAGCGGCGAGCAGGATTCGCTCACGCGCTTCGGCAGCGTGAGCGGTCCGGAGAATGTGGGCATTCTGCTGGTGCAGGTGAAAAACAGCGCGGCGCAGGCGTGGTTCGCGGCAGCCGGAAAGTCGCTGGCGGAGGTGCAGAAGCAGATTGATTCTTCCGGCAAGCCGGAATCTTTCGCGTTCCCTTCATCGCTGCGGCTGAACATCGGCGTGAATATCGAAACGCTGCACAACACCGTCAGCAATGTGCTGGCGTATTTGCCCGGCAAAACCGACGAATACGTGGTTCTCGGCGCGCACTACGATCATCTTGGCTACGGGCATTACGATTCTCTGGCACCTTCGCAGATCGGCCAGATTCATCCGGGCGCGGACGATAATGCGTCTGGCACCTCTGGCTTGCTGGAGCTTGCGCGAATGCTTGGGCCGGAAAAGGGAAAACTTCCGCGCGGCATTTTGTTCGAATCATTTGCCGGCGAAGAACTCGGGCTGCTGGGCTCCGCGGAATGGGTGAAGGATCCCACGCGCCCACTCGACAAAGCCGTGGCCATGATCAACATGGACATGATCGGCCGCATCCGCGGCGAAAAGATTTATGTCGGCGGAGTGGGCACGGGTTCGGACTTCGCGGAGATTCTTGCCAGCGCGGAAAAGGGCTTTCCATTCCACGTGGAAAACTCCGCCGGAGGATATGGGTCGAGCGACCACACATCTTTTGTCGGCAAGAAAATTCCGGTGCTGTTTTTCTTCTCGGGTTTGCATGCGGATTATCACCGGCCATCCGACACCTGGGACAAAATCAATGCGCCGGACGCGGCCACGCTGGTGGACATGGTCGCGAAAGTGGCGCTGGATATCGACGAGCAGAAGCAGCGGCCCGAATTCGTTACCGTGGTGGAGAAGAATAATCCGCATGAAGGCGTGGCCAGCAGCGGCGGAGGCGGCTACGGCCCTTACTTCGGCTCGATTCCGGATTTCGGCCAGACGGAAAATGGCGTGCGCTTCAGTGACGTGCAGCCGAATTCGCCCGCGGCTAAGGCGGGGCTGAAGGGCGGCGATGTGCTGGTGAAATTCGGCGACAAGAAAATTCTGAACCTTTATGATTTCACCGACGCGCTGCGCGCCAGCAAAATAGGACAGACGGTTCAGGTTACGGTGACGCGCGACGGCAAGGAACTGACCGTGCCGGTGACGCTGGAGCAGCGCCGGTGATCGGCGTCGCCATTGCGGCGTAAAGTTTTCTCTCGTGAGGGTGTCATCCCGAAGCGAGCCGCGCCCGGTGAGAGCGCAGAGAAAGAGTTTGCGACCCGGTTAGGGTCGCCGTAAAACGGAGCGAGTCGAGGGATCTCTCTTCGAGTTTGCTTTTATCGTAGGTCGCAGAAAATGCGCGCTAACAACGTCCGCGGTGTGGAAATATAACGATGCAAATTGATTCCTGCTTGAGCCGGCCACTTTTCAGCGTGGCGATCGTTTTCTGTGGCGTCGCGCTGTTCCTTGGCGCGACACAAACGAGCCGCCGCCGCGCCGCAAGCGCCTGCGCCCGCTGTGAAGGATCATCCGGGCCTCGCTTTCCCCGGCGAAAAGCATCTGAAAAATATTCGACAGCTCACCTTTGGCGGAACGAACGCCGAAGCGTATTTCTCGATCGACGACAAATACCTCACCTTCCAGCATCAGGGGCAGTTCTACGATCCCAAAACCGGCGCGGCCATGGGGCCGAATATTCCCTGCGATCAGATTTACACCATGGCCATCACGCACACGAGCGCGGACGATGCGGGGCACCCAACGAACGAAGCGGTGAGCAAAGAAGTGAACGACATGGACGCGGCGCGCGGCACCATAAAAATGTTGAGCAACGGCGAGGGCCGCACGACCTGCAGCTACTTTTTCCCGAACGGGAAGCGCATCCTTTATTCATCCACGTTCGCCGCGAGCGCCGCCTGCCCGCCTCTTCCCGATTATTCGCACGGATACGTCTGGCCGATCTACGACACCTACACCATCTACACGGCGAAGCCGGATGGCAGCGACATCCGCCCGCTTTCGAAAGCGCCGGGCTACAACGCCGAGTCCACCATTACGCGCGACGGCAAGCACATCGTGTTCACCTCCACGCGCAACGGCGACATTGACATCTACACCATGGACGCCGACGGCTCGAACGTGAAGCAGCTTACGCACGAGCTTGGCTACGATGGCGGCCCGTTCTGGTCCTACGACGGCAAGAAAATCGTCTATCGCGCCGAGCATCCCAAAACGCCCGAGCAGATCAAGGATTACAAGGAGCTGCTCGCGCATGGGCTGATTCGCCCGGGCAATCTGGAATTCTGGGTGATGAATGCGGACGGCTCGAACAAACAACAGGTGACGCACAACGGCGCCGCGAACTTCGGCCCCTATTTCCTCCCAGACGGGAAGCGCATCATTTTTGCGTCGAACGTGGAGAACACGAAGGACCCTGCGGGATTCGATCTCTACATCATCAATGAAGACGGCACCGGGCTCGAGCGCATCACCTATTATCCCGGGTTCGATGCGTTCCCCATGTTTACATCCGATGGCAAGAAACTGGTGTGGTCTTCCAATCGCAACGGCCGCGCGCCGCACGAAACCAACATCTTCATTGCCGATTGGGTCCAGTAGCGCCGACGATTACTGTATCGGGGTATCGCCTATAACCCGGCGCTCTCGTGGACAGAGGCGAATGAAGAGCCATGCTGCCAGGGCCAGGACGAAGGACAAAATGCGGCGGCGCAACACCATCGTGAAATAAGTAAACGCAATCATCAGCAACGCCGCGATCAGTGCAGTGACGGCCGAACCCCCGGCTAAAAGTCTGGTATCTGGCGAGGGATGCCAAAGACCTTCAGCAAGCCACGTGGTACCTAGCAAGAAAACTACGAACCAAAATCCGAAACTGATACCAAGCAAAATCGCCCACGGCAAGTTCGCGCACGCCCTCAGAAAATCCCAAAGGCCTTCCTCCTGCATCAGCGGCGGCGGAAGATTTATTGGATCAGCCACGGTACGGATATAAACCCATGGCGTGACGGAGATAAGAGAAGAAATGTCACCCGTGGATAGAGACGAAAGTTAGGGACGAAAGTACCCGGGTCCAGCGTCTTCAAGCCCAGGTTACTGCGCGGTCCAGCCGCCGTCGATGGTGAGGCTTGCGCCGGTGATCAGCGAAGCGGCTGGGGAGGCGAGAAAAACGATTGCGCCGGTGACTTCGTCCATGCGGCCGATGCGGCCCATGGGAATGCGATTGAGCGCCCAGGTGCGGAATTCTGGATTCTCGAAGAACACGGCGGTCATGGGCGTTTCGAGAAACGTGGGGCCGATGGCGTTGACGCGAATGTTTTGCGGCGCAAGCTCCACGGCCATGGCTTTGGTGAGCCCTTCGATGGCGTGCTTGGTCATGCAGTAAACGCTGCGGCGCGGCGAGCCGACGTGACCCATCTGCGAGGAGATGTGAATGACCGAGCCGGCTTTTTCGCGGCGGTCGGGCGCTTCGAGCATCTTGCGCACCGCGGCCTGCGCCACCAGAAACGCGGCGCGCACGTTTAGATCGAGCACGCGATCGAGATGATCTTCGGTGACGTCGACGAACGGCTCGGGGATGTTCGAGCCGGCGTTGTTGACGAGGATGTCGAGGCGTTCGAGCTTCGCGATTTCGGCGCGAACGCGCGGGCCGTCGTTCACGTCGCAAACGATGGTGCTGGCCCGGACGCCCTGAGGCCTACCTTGCTCCGCGATGCGCTGCGCGACGCCATCGAGGTCCGCTTTCGTGCGGCTGAGCAGGATCACTTCGGCGCCCGCGCCCGCAAGCGCAACTGCCGCTTCGGCGCCGATGCCGCGCCCTGCGCCGGTGACGAGCGCGACTTGGCCGTCCAGGCGAAATGACGGGGGAATGGATTGAATTACTGCGCCCGGGCCGTTTATGACCGGCCTCCCGACGGAGTTTCGGCCTTGGCGCCGAGGCCCACGTTCTTCCCTGCATAGCGGCGCAATCGAAGATCGGCTTGCTCCTTGTGCGCCCAGAAGCGCTCGATCGCGCACAGGCGCGAGCAGTATTCGGCGATTTCCGCGCTGGCCTCTTCGCTGACTTCCTGGTAGGTGACCGTCTTGATGAATTTGCCCACCCACAAGCCGCCGGTGTAGCGCGCGGCGCGCTTGGTCGGCAGCGTGTGATTGGTGCCGATGACTTTGTCGCCGAAGGCCACGTTGGTTTCCGGGCCGAGGAACATGGAGCCGTAATTTTTCATGTGATCGAGGAAATAGCGCGGATTGCTCGTGAGGATTTCCACGTGCTCATACGCCAGGCGGTCGGCTTCGCGCGCGGCTTCCTCGAAATCGCTGGCCAGAATAATTTGTCCGTAGTCGCGCCAGGCGACGGAGGCAACGTCGGCAGTCGGCAGAATCTTGAGTTGGCGTTCGATTTCGGCAGGCAGATCGTTCGCCAGTTTTTCGGACGTGGTGATCAGCGCGGCGGGCGAGGTGGGCCCGTGCTCGGCTTGGCCCAGCAAATCGACGGCGACCATTTCCACGTCGACGGAATCGTCGGCGATGACCAGCACTTCGGTGGGGCCGGCAAGCAAATCGATCCCAACTTGCCCGAATAGCTGGCGCTTGGCTTCAGCGACGTAGGCGTTGCCGGGGCCAACGAGCATGTCGACCGGAGCGATCGTTTCCGTGCCGAGGGCCATGGCCGCAACGGCTTGCACTCCGCCGAGCAGGTAAATTTCGTCAGCACCTCCAAGCGCCATCGCGGCGATCGTTTCTGGATACGCTTTGCCGTCGATGGGAGGCGTGCAGGCGATCACGCGTCCCACGCCCGCGACTTTTGCGGTGACGATGCTCATGTGCGCCGATGCAACCATGGGATAGCGGCCGCCGGGCACGTAGCATCCAGCGCTGCCGACCGGAATATTTCTGTGGCCGAGGCGCACGCCGGGAAGCGTTTCCACTTCGATATCGCGCAGCGCGGCCTTCTGATATTCGGCGAACTTGCGGATCTGCGCCTGGGCGAATTGGATGTCGTCGATGCGTCTCGCGTGGAACGGAGGCGACCAGCGCGTCAATTTCTTTCTGCGAGAGGCGGAAACTGGGCGGGGACCAGCGGTCGAGGCGCTCGGAAAGTTCGCGCACCGCGGCGTCGCCGCGCTTTTTCACGTCGGCGATGATTTTTGCGACGGTTTCCTGCACTTTTACGTCGGCAGCTTCGATGGCGCTGTCCGCGATGGCTTTCTTCAGATACTTCGGCATGATTGAGGCCCCATTTTAGCTGCTTCTCAGACGATGCTGAAGAGAGATCTCTCGACTCGCTGAGGGCCGCTCGCTTCGGGATGACACCGTAACAAACATAACGGCAACAAAACTTATTTTATGGCCATGGGATTGATCGGCGAGCCCACGGCTTTGGTGATCGGCAGCGGCGGCGCGCAGAAGAAAAATTCGTAGACGCCGTCCTGCGCGCAATCGGCCGCCAACTCCTTCAGGTAGAAAATTTCGCCCATGGTGATGCCGATCATGGGAATCACGATCCAGTGCCAGGGCTGGCTGATGTGCGCGTCGGTTTCGTTCGGACGCACCTCGCAGCCCCAGGTGTCCGCGCAGATCGCGGCGATGTCGGTGCGGCGAATCCAGTCCGCGGTTTCAAACCGCAGGCCCGGCGCATCGCCGCCCGCGTAGCCGCCCCATTCGCCGGACGCGAGACAGCGCTCCATGTGCCCGGTGCGAAAAATCACGAAATCGCCTTTGCGCACTTCCACTTTCTGCGCGGCGGCGCACTTTTCGAGATCTTCGGTGCTGATGCCTTCGCCATCCTTCAGCGAATCGACTCCCTTGAAACGCGCGATATCGAGCAGCACGCCGCGGCCAACCATCTTGTCGCGCGTTTTCTCGATGCCATTTTTTTCCGCGCCATTTGAATCGACCAGCCGCGCGTCGTATCCGTTCCACATTTTCTCGCCGAAGAAGATGTGGCCGAGCGCGTCCCACTGCGTGCCGCATTGCAGCGGCATGGAAACCATGTCGTCCGCGTAGCGGATGCCGATCTTCTCCTGGCGTCCGGCGACGGCGTCGGTGCCGGAGGTGAGCATGGTGTGAATGGGATTGAACCGCCCGCCCCACTTGCCGTTTTGCGGGCCGTTGCTGTCGAAATTGAGCCCGAGCGAAAACGCTTTCCCTTTGCGGACCAGCTTCGCAGCGTTGACGATGTCCTGCGGCGTTACGTTGTTCAGCGTGCCGATCTCGTCATCGGGACCCCAGCGTCCCCAATTCGAGAGCCGCTTGGCGGCGTCATTAATCTGATCCATGGTCACTCTGGGCAAGGCGCTATTCGGCATCGAGAGTCGTTCCTGGGCAAATGGGTTTGCGGGACAAACATGTAAGACAGAGGAGGATCATATCATCGGCCGCAGCATTCTATCCGACGGGTCACATTTCGTGAAGAAAGCAACGGCAAAGAAAAAGGCTCCGGGCATGGGAAACGCCCGGAGCCTCTTCCTTCGATAGAAGTTGATGAAAGTGAATGGTTCGCCCGGTTAAGCGCGGGCTGCCCGCGATTTTCCCCGGCCTTTTGCCGCGGAACGCGAGTTCCCGGCACGGGAGCCGCTGGTTGCTTCCTCGCCTTCCTCTTCTTCGCCTTCCTCGCCCTCGCCGGCGGCTTGCACGTTGATCTGCTCGGCGAGTTGGGTCAGCTTCTGGTCGGTTTCCTTCTCTTCTTCGAGAGTTTCCTCGAGAAGCGAAGCGGCTTCGTCCTCGCCAAGAATGTTGGCATAGGTGCGCACGGTGCCGTAGGCGGCGATTTCGTAATGCTCCACGCGTTGCGCGGCCGAAATCAGTCCGGCGTCGAGCGCGTCCTCTTCCAGGTCCTCATCCATCATCTCCGATCCCTCTTCGATGAGCCCTTCCATGCCCTTGCACTTCTTGCCCGTCGGTTTCTCGCCCAGTGCGCTGAAAATCTGCTCCAGGCGCTTGACGTGCCCCTTGGTCTGTTCCAGATGTTCCTCGAAGCCCGCGCGAAGCTCGTCTGAATTGGAAGCTTTTGCCATTTTCGGCAGAGCCTTTACCAGTTGGTTTTCGGCGCTGTAGATGTCCTTCAGCTCCTCGATATACAGTTCCTTGAGTTGATTTTGCTCCATGGTGGCAGTCCTCCCTCTTCGAATCTTGGTTGAACTTCAATGCGGGTTGACCTTAACCCGCCCGATAGTGGCGTGCTATCGACAGAAGCTGTTACGCGGGAAAGGGAGAATGCCGTAGCTATGGTTATTTTTGCCGGCGAGGCTCTGCGCAGTTTCGCTGCGGCCTTCGGCAGCGGTTTCAAAACCTGTGGAAATCAACGAAAAATTCTGGGAGCGCCGGACATTTACATCGACGCCGCGCTGGAACTTACGGTGTTGGTTGTATGTGCAAGCCGCGCGCGCGTTGCTTGGCGGTCGTTTCGAGCTTTGCCAGGCTCATTGCCAAGCTCATTGCCAAGCATATTGTTCGGCACGCGGCTCCTGCATCGGCGGCTACTTGGTTACAATGGCGGTTCTTTGATTGGGGCAACTGAGGAGGAAACTTTGGCGGAACCTGCAACTTCGGCGCTGGCTGGAAAAGTCGCGTTTATCACCGGTGGTAGCAATGGAATTGGCGCCGCGACCGCTCGCATCTTTGCGAACAAGGGCGCGAAGGTGGTGGTGGGCTATCATCGCGGCGCGGAGCGCGCCGAACGGCTGGTGAACGAACTTGCTGGCAGCGGCCACCGGGCAGTGCAAATGGCCTTGGAGGGTTCGGCGAGCATTCAGCGCGCCGCCGCGGCGATTCGTGAGGCTTACGGCCGCGCGGACATTCTGGTGAATTCCGCCGGGTTTACGCGGATGGTTCCCGCCGCTGATCTGGACGCCATGACCGACGAGATCATGGACGCGGTTTTGATCGCGAACGTCCGCGGGACGTTCGCGGTGATCCGCGCGATGGCGCCGTTGTTGCGAGAGAGCGGCAACGGCGTGGTGGTGAACGTCTCGTCGATCGCGGCTTTCACCAGCGTGGGCAGCAGCGTGGCCTATTGCGCGGCGAAGGCGGCACTCGATTCGCTGACCGCAACGCTGGGCCGCGCTCTTGGCCCGCAGATCCGCGTGCTGAGCGTTTCGCCGGGTCCGGTGCCGACGGATTTTGTGCCGGGGCGCGATCGAACCGCAGTAGAGAATCTGGCGCAGAAAACGCCGCTAAAAGTGGTTGTGGAACCCGATGACATCGCCGCGGCGATTCTGGCCTGCGTGACGCATTTGCGAAAGGCTACCGGAACGAAGATTGTGGTAGATGGCGGAATGAGTTTGTAGGGCTGGCTCAGGACAGCGATCCTGCCATCGACCCTGACCGGGTCGATTCTTCGGCCGCAATCGTTCGAGCCCGTCGCCCGCATCAGGCCGAATATCCCTGTTGAGCGAGCCGGCGGGGATTTTCAAAGAGCCGTGCAGTGAGCGCGCCAAAAATAAATCCTGCCACATGCGCTACGTATGCCACACCGCCCGTTTGGACTGTCGCCACAGAACCCACACTGAAGAGTTGTATAAGAAACCAAAAGCCAATTAGCAAGGCAGCCGGAATCAAGGTGACCTGGATGAAAATGAAAATAAAAAGAATGGCCTTAATCCGGTCACGAGGATAGGTCACCAGAAAGGCTCCCATTACTGTGGCGATGGCCCCGCTCGCACCTAGGTTAGGGATCGTGGAACTCGGATTTGCACACACCTGAGCCAACATCGATATCACGCCGCCGGCAATGTAAAACGTCAGATATCGCAGTGGGCCCATGGCATCTTCCATCACGGGCCCAAAAGCCCAGAGAAAAATCATGTTGCCGATGATGTGCATCCAGCCGCCATGCATGAACATGGAGGTGAAAATGGTAATCCAGCCGTGCCCGGCAAAAATATTGGCAGGGATCGCCGACCATTGATTCACAAAGGCGTTCCCACGCGTGAGTTCCTGGATGAAGACGAGTACGTTCGCGACGATCAGAAAAGTGGTAACGATCTGGAAATGAACCGGGCGCCGGGAGGCGTCCGTTAATGGAATTAATCCGCCCATTCAACCGTTCTCTCGACCCCGCGAGTTGCGACTCTGAATGATGTCAGATCGCCCCGCGGCGGGCCAGGGAGTTCTCTTTTGCTACAGGCCTTTGGAGGCGACGTAGGCGGCGCCGAGCAGCGGAGCCTCTTCGTTGAGCACCACGTAGATGGGCACATGCGCGAGGAAATCGCGCATCTTTTCCTTGTCGCGGGCGGCGGCGGCGAAGCGCCCGTCCTTCAGTTTTGGCAACACTTTTACGGCGATGCCTCCCGCCACGTAAATTCCGCCTCGCGCCAGAGTGCGAACGGCGAAATTACCCGCCTCTGACCCATAAATTTCCGTCCACAAATCGAGCGTGGCGGCGCACACCGGGCATTCGCCCGAAAGGCCTCTTTGGGTGATCCCAGGCGCCGGATCCTGGGTGGGATCGTCGAAGCCGGGATGCTTCACCGAGGGATCGAGAAACTCGTGGACATTCTGGAAGCCTCGTCCCGAAAGAATAATTTCAATGCTGACGTAATCGTCCCGCTCGCGCAGAAATTCCCACAGCTTTGCCTGCTGCGGCGTGTGCGGCGCGAAGTCGGCATGTCCGCCTTCGGTGCCCATGGCCAGATGCTGCTTTCCGTCCCAGAAAAGAATGGCTTCGCCGAGGCCGGTGCCCGCCGCGATCACCACGCAGGTTGCCGTCCGCAGCGGCACACCTTCGTAAATCGTCACCAGATCGCTGGGCGAAAGCACTCCGACGCCGAATGCGGTGGCTTCGAGATCGTTCAAAATGCGAACGCGAGGCAAGCCCAATTGCGCCGCAACGGCAGCGCCATCCACGATCCAGGGCAGATTCGTGCCGTGCACGCGGTTATCGACCACCGGCCCTGCCACGCCAAAAGATGCTGCGTCGATTTTCGCGGGATTCTTAGTGAGAAAGTCCTGCACGATCTCCTGCAAGCCGGCGTGTTGGTGGCTTAAGTAACGCTCGTGGGCCACGCGATTGAGTTTGCCTTGCTGCACGTCGAACAAGCCGATATTCGACTTCGTTCCGCCAATATCGCCCGCGAGAATCATCGAGCACTCCTGCCCGCATCGAGCACGTCTGTTGGAATGGAAAGCCGCAGAATTGTACTGGAATTTCGCGAATTAACGGAGCGAACGCATTCCTTTATAGCGGCCGCCAGCGGCGGCCATCGCTCTGGATCAGCACGTCTGCTGCGGCAGGCCCCTCGCTGCCCGCGGGATACGTCGGTATGTCGCCCGAGGCATTCTTCCACGCATCGAGAATGGGATCGACCAGCTCCCAGGCCGCTTCGACGCTGTCGGCGCGATCGAACAAAGTGGCTTCACCGCGGATGCAGTCATTGATGAGCGTGGCATAGGCTTCGCGCGACACGCCACCAAATGCCTGGCGATATTGAAAATCCATGGTCACCGGCCGGATGTTCATCTGCCCTCCCGGGGCTTTGGCGCCGAAAGAGAGAGAGATTCCTTCATCCGGCTGGATATTCAGGACCAGCCAGTTGGCTATCACGCCATCGCCCTGAAAGAGCAGGTGCGGCGCCTCCTTGAACTGAATGGCGATTTCGGTGAACTGGCGCGCCAGGCGCTTGCCGGTGCGCAAGTAGAAGGGAACTCCGCTCCAGCGCCAGTTGTCGATTTGCAGTTTGAGCGCCACGTAGGTTTCGGTGTGGGAAGTGGGGCTCACTCCTTTTTCCTGGCGGTAGCCGGGCACCGGCTTGCCGTTGATCGTTCCGGCGGCGTACTGCGCGCGCACCACGGATTTCAACACGGTATCGGGAGTGAAGTGGCGGATAGACTGCAGCACCTTGATCTTCTCGTTGCGCACGGCGGTCGCGTCGAATTTGGCGGGCCCTTCCAGCGCCACCAGCGACGTGAGCTGCAGCAAGTGGCTCTGGACCATGTCTCGCAGCGCGCCCGCGGATTCGTAAAAGGCCGCGCGCGATTCCACGCCGAGCGATTCGCCCGCGGTGATCTCCACGTGATCGATATAATTGCGATTCCACACTGGCTCGAAAATGCCGTTGCCGAAGCGGAAAACCAGCAAGTTTTGTACGGTCTGCTTGCCGAGGTAGTGGTCGATGCGGTAGACCTGCGACTCGTCAAACACGCTGAGCACGACTTTGTTGAGATCGCGCGCGGAAGCCAGATCGTGGCCGAAGGGCTTTTCGACAATGATGCGCGTCCAGCACTTCGGGCCTTTCGGTTTGGCCAGGCCGGATTCACCCAACTTGCGAATGACCTCGGGATACACGCTCGGCGGAGTCGCCAGGTAAAAGAGGCGATTGCCGCAAAGATTGCCCGCGGCGTCCAGCTCGTCGAGGCGCTGGCCCAGCTGCTTGAACGAATCGAGATCGTCATACTGGCCGCTGAAGTAGTGCAAATGGTCGAGAAAGTCAGGCTGCTTGTCCTTGTGATTCGCGGCTTCGTCCTTTCGACAAAGCCTCGGCCGCTTCGCTGCGGAACTGATCGTCACTCATCGGGGTGCGCGCGAAGCCCAGCACGCGGAAGCGCGGGGCCAGGCAGGCGTGGTAGGCCAGATCGAAAAGCGCGGGGAGCAGCTTGCGCTTGGCCAGGTCGCCCGAAGCGCCGAACATCACGATGGCGCACGGATCGTTGGGAATCTCGCAATAGTAGGCGTCGTTCTGCGTTTGTTCGGCGACTTCAATGGCCTGCGCGTTCATCACCGCACCTCCGGAAGCTGCAATTGGGAACTCTACCTGTTTTCTGTGGCTGGCAAAAATAAAATTGAGGCGTTGCGGATCGTCGTGCTTCTTGAGCGGTGCATTTTAAAAAAATTGCCGGGGTACCTTCCGCGGCCATCACCGTACTACAACAATGTGGATGCTGTGTTACACGCTTTGGCTTCATCAAAAGAAGGGCCGGCGGCGCGGCCGGTGTCTGCCACGATGTCCCGCGCTACTGGAATTCGCGGAGTGCTTCAAGTATCGTGAATGAAACAAGAGAATTTATGGGAGGCCACATGGCCGAAGAAAAGTCGCAAAACACCGCCGCGGAAGGGCAGAACGTGCGCATGGTTAAGTGCGTGAAGTTTGGCCGCGAAATGCCCGGCTTGGAGCGCATCCCGTGGAAGGGCGAAATCGGCAAGCGCGTTTACGACAACGTTTCCAAGGATGCCTGGAAGCTGTGGGTGGAGCATTCCAAAATGCTCATGAACGAGTACCGCCTGAATCCGCTGGACCCCAACTCGCTGAAGATCATGGAAGAGCAGATGGAGCAGTTTTTCTTCGGCGAGGGTGCAAAGCTCCCGGAAAGCTACGTGGCGCCGAAGCACTAACGGCGGGCGGTAACCGGCTCGTCCCGAATCGAAATTCCTTCAATCGCTAAAGCGGATTCGTAACAGAACAAAATCGAATTGGCTTCTCGCTCGCCTCTCATTCTAAGCTAAAACATGAGTGAGACCTTCGGGCCCGGCGCGTATCTGACCACCCTTCGACGTATGGCCAGAACCGCTCGTGCAGTAACCCCGCTCATCTCTCCAGGAATCCCGCAGACCTCGTTTTTTCTAGGGCCACCGCCTCGTCGCAGTTGGCAAGACCGGAAAGCTTATCCGGTGGGTTCTTCCTGGGAGACGCGCCGCGCCCCGGAAAAGGGACCCATAGCAAATGCCCCAGGAGAAGTCCGCCCACGCAGTTGGTTTGTTTAGTTTTGCCGAGTTGCCGCCGTTATTCGAGCCACGCCTGAACGTTTCAGAATGCGCGCGAAGTTTTGCCGGCCCCATCATGGTGGAAGGGCGCGGTACGGTGGAGCACAGCGCCGCCCATTGCGCCATCTCGCTTCTGGTTCACGGCGCGGTAATCGCCGCACTGCTGATTCTTCCGCTGTTTTCTTCCTCCGCGCCACGCATGGCGCCGTGGATGCGCGACATGGTGGTGATCCCGCTGCCGCCGTCAAAAAAGACAGTTGTCGTGCGGCGGAGTCCGAGCCTGCTCGCAGTGAAGATTTTCTCGTCGGCCACGCCAGCTACGCCTGACTTGTCCGCCCGCCGCGTCGCGATCGATCCTCCGATTCCTTTCCCATCCTTGGAGGCGGATGCCATGGCCTCGAACCTGGGCGGAGGCAGCGTTCTGGGCGGAATCGTGGCCAGCGGTCCGGCGCCGGTAGTCGCACCGGTGCTGCCGGATACGCTGCGCTTGGTACATCTGGGCGGCGAGGTAACGAACTCCCGGCTGCTGGACCGGCTCACGCTCGTCTATCCGCAAATCGCCAAAGCGGCGCACGTGTTCGGCAAAGTGGTGATCCGGGCCATCATCGACGAGAGCGGCCGGGTGATCAACGCGCGTGCCATCAGCGGGCCGCCGTTGCTGTACATGGCCGCGGTGGATGCGGTTTCGAAAGAGCGATTCCAGCCCATGCTGCTGAACGGCGAGCCCACCCGCTGCGATCTGCAAGTGCAGGTCAGTTTTAATTTGTCGGATTTTTAATGGGCCAGTGAGCTTGCGCCGGTTCGCGCTGGCTGTTTAAGATGTGAGCCGGGACGATTTCGCCGCGATGAATTTCGCCGACCACATCGAGATACGCCAGGGCGACTTGACGGAGATGGAGACCGACGCCATCGTCAACGCCGCCAACAACGATCTGCAACTCGGCGGAGGCGTGGCCGGCGCGATTCGCCGCAAGGGCGGCCTGGAAATCCAGGCCGAATGCGACAAGATCGGCACCATCCCGGTGGGCGGCGCCGCGATTACCACCGGAGGCAAGCTGAAAGCCCGCCACGTGATCCACGCCGCCAGCATGCAGCTTGGCGGACGCACCTCGGCGCATGCCTTGCAAAGTTCCACCGCGCATTCGTTGCGGATCGCTTCGCAAAATGGACTGAAAACCATAGCGTTTCCGGCGGTTGGCACGGGCATTGCCGGATTTCCGCTGCGCGAATGCGCCGAAATCATGCTGGGCGAGGCGGAAAAGCATCTTACAGAGCTCACGTCGGTGGAAAAGATCTACTTCGTGCTCTTCGACGAACAGGCGAAGAATGTGTTCGAGGAAGTTTTGCGTGGGATGAAGGAAAGCAAACTGGCGCCGGGTAAAAGCTAGCTTAGAAATTCGTGGCCCGTGGAAGAGAACCCCTCGCGGGCATTCGACCATCCTCACCAAATCGTTACCAATCACTCGTCGCTGACTTTTTTCCCCGCTGTGTTCGCATGCGCTTTCAACTCGGCGATCTGCTGCTCGATCATGGTGCGCTGGCTGGCGGTAATGTCGTCGCCCTTGAGCATGTCCTCGAGCGGCGCGATGGCGTCGACATCGCCGCGCGCGCCAATGGCGAACAAGCTCCAGAAGCTCACGTCGAAATCCGGCTCACGCAGATACGAAACGAGCGCCTTGGTCACGTCCTTGTTCTTTTTGTCCAGACGCGCCACGGCCATCATGGCCACTTGCCGCGTGCGCGTGTCCTGTCCCGCGGCGGAATACTCAAGAAGCAGCGGAACGGCTTTATCGTCGCCGAGCTTGCCCAGTCCTTCGAGAGCGGCGTTGCGAACCACGTTATCCGGAGAGTTGCTTTTCACCGCCGCTTCAAGCGTGTCGAACGCGCCCGGCGCTTTCAGCGAGGCCAGGGAATTCAGCGCGGCGGCGCGGACGCGATAGGCCACTTCGCTTGAGGCAATCGTCTCCAGCCTGCCGGCCAGTCCAGCGTCTTCATGGAAATTTCCGAGTTGCTGCACGGCCACTTCGCGCACCCAGGGTTTTTCGTCGTGCAACTCGGGCATGATGGCCTGCTCGGCATTCGAGGTGCCGATTTTGCCCAGAGCGCGCAGCGATTCGACGCGGATGCCCCAGAAGGGATCGTGCTGCGCGGCATCGCCCAGCGCCGCCACCACTTCGGAATTATCTTTCATATTTCCCAGCGCGACAGCCGCATCCGCGCGATCGGTAACCGCTTCCGCATTTTTCAACTGGAACATCAGCTCCCCCGGCGATTTTTTGAAGTCGAGCGACTTCAGAATTTTGTCGCCCTTGTCGAACAGCACCATCTTCGGGGTGGAATCCGCCGGGAAAGTAAAACTCTGCGTGGCCTGGCTCACTTCAATCGGGAAATCTTTGCGGCCGCTGGCCGTGGTGATCTCCACATCCACCGGCACGTCGAACAAGCCCACAAGCCCCTCCACTTTTTGCGTCTGGGCCACATCGAGCTTCACCTGGTGCGCTGCGTCGTCATAGGAATAGCTCACCTGAAACTGCGGCGCTCCCGCGCGATAGATCCATTGATGAAAGAACTCGTCGCTATTGATGTTGGTGGTTTGCTCAAGCGCCTTCTGCAGATCGGCGGTGACCACGTTTTGCCCGCGATAGGTTTCCAGATACGCGTGCAGCCCGTGGAAAAATTCCGCGTCGCCGAGCCTGTCGCGCAGCATCTTCAGCACCCAGCCCGCCTTGGTGTAGATGTTGCCGGCGTACTCGTCGGAATCCGTGAAATTGTGCGTGACGATGGGGATGTAATAGAGCCGCTTCTGCCGGAACCACTGGTTCTGATCGCGCCAGAATTCGTACGCGGCCTCGTCTGCGCCATAGTGCTGCTCGGTCCAGTAATGCTCGAAATAAGTAGCGAAGCCTTCGTTCAGCCACAGGTTCGCCCAATCTTTTGTGGTTACCAGGTCGCCGAACCACTGGTGCGCCAGCTCGTGCGACTCCACCAGATCCGCGCCGAGGCGCGTCTCACCGGCCAGCGCGGGATTCACCAGCTCGCGCACGGTAAGCGTCGTGGCGCTGGTGTTCTCCATGCCGCCTTCGACGAAGTCATCAACGAAGGTTTGCGCGTATTGCGCCCAGGGATAGGGCACGTCAAGCTTCTGCGAAAAAAGGTCGAGCATCTGCTTGGTGTGCGAAAACGAGGTGTCAATTTTATATTCCTGCCCGCGCGGCACCACGTAGCGCAGCGGCGTGCCGTGCCAGGTGTCGTCCTTCTCCACAAAATCGCCGGCGATCACCGAAATCAGGTAGCTTGAAAGCGGCTCGGTCTGCTTCCATTCCCAGGTTTTGGTGTCACCATCGGCGTCCGGTTTCACGCTCACCAGCTTGCCATTGGAAATGGTGATCCAGCTCGCCGGCACGGTGACGATCATCTCGGAAGTCAGCCGGTCATTCGGATAGTCGTACAGCGGGATGTAATTGCGCGTATCTTCCGCTTCGCCCTGCGTCCAGACTTCCTGCGGCTGGCGCGGGTAATTGGCGTCGGGCAGGATGAAATAAAGGCCTTTCTTCGGCTTCCCTTCGTATTTGATGAACAACTCGTGCTTGTCGCCCGTTTTCGCGGGATGAGCCAGCGAAATAGTGAGCTTGCCGGGAACGGTCGAGAAATTCGCGGTCTTCCCGTCGACAGTAACGCTGTTGATGGTGAGGCCGACCGAATCGAGCGTGATCGTGGTTAGATCGTCGCGCAGCGCGGAAATATTCTCGCTGGCTTCGCCGCGAATTTTGCGCTGGTCAAGGTCGAACCACAGATGCGTGCGGACGCTCGAGAGGTCGTACTCCTTACTGCGAGCGTAGGGCTCGTCCGCGCGCGCGGCGGGCGCGAGCGAAGCAAACAGCGGCAGCAGCAGCGCCGCGACGAGCAGGGCAGCAGATATTCTGCTGCGCGATGGTGCAAGCAAATCCGCGCGCGGCACTCCGCGTCGCGAGTTGAAAATCATTCCGGCCTCCGAGGTCAAATCAGAAGTTAAATCAAAAGACAAATGAGCCTTTCCGGGGAAAAACCTTATTATATGCCGCGAATCAGCCTCTTTGGCGAACACCGAGTCGCCGGGCATCAATTCGATGGGTTCCGCGCCGTTCGAGTTGGCCGGCTAGGCCACTCAAGGCTTGGCCGAAACGCCGTTCGATTTGACGCGCGAAAAACTCCGCAATAGGCTGGCATTGTGCGCTGGCAAATTGTGCACTAGCAGTTAGACGCGCAATCGGGCGGGAGGCGAGCGGCATGGCGGAGCGAGTGAAGCGACAAACGGTCGACCTCTCGGCGTATCCCGACTTGGTGGTGATCTACCTGGGGATGCGCGTGAACAAATTTCGCGGGTTGGGAAAATTAATGAAGGTCGGCCCGGAGATTCAGAAATCGGTGGCGCAGAAGCCCGACGGGCTGCTGCTCCACGAGAACATGTTTTTCTCGCTGTTTCCGCCGCACGTGGGCATGCGCCAATACTGGCGCGACTTTGCTTCGCTCGAAGCCTGGACGCGCACCGGCTTTCACCGCGGCTGGTGGAAAGATTTTTTGCGCGATAGCGCCGGCACGGGCTTCTGGCATGAAACTTATTTTATTCGCGGCGGCATGGAAGCCATCTACGATGATCTCCCGTCGCCGATGGGCTTCCTGCAGTTTGCTCCAGCGCACGAGGCCAAAGGCAGCATGTTCGCCGCGCGCCAGCGCCTTGGCTTGCAAGGCCAGCCACCCGTCGCCGTCGTGGACGAGAGGGAACTGTGACCGTTTTCGCGGCCTTTTTGTTTGACAGTGTCATCCAGCGAGCGTTTTCGCTACCCGATCAGGGTAGCGATGCGAGTCGAAGGATCCCTCTTCGATTTTTGTAGCGGCGGCCGTTCAGCGCGCGATCTGCGGTGTGTATTTTGCAGTTTTGCCTTTAACGCTGTCATCCCGAGCGAGCGAAGCGACGAGGGATCTCTCTTCGATGTTCATTCGCGATAGCGAGGTTTAGCAAATGGCGTCCCCTGAAAAAATCATCGTCGCCGTGGGCAGCACGCGCCGCCCGAAAATTGAAGCGGTGCGCGAAGCCATCGGCTTAGTGGGCCCGCGGCTCGCCGCCGCCGCCACTTTCGAAATTGTCGGCATCGAAGCGCTCAGTGGCGTATCGCACACGCCGCTTTCCCGCGAGGAAACCATGCTAGGCGCGCGCCGGCGCGCCGAATCACTCACGCAGATGAACCGCTCTCAGAACGGCGCGTGGAAATATTTCGTCGGGCTCGAAGGCGGACTCGATGTAGTCGCGTCGATTGGTTTGCAGGCCGGGACGGCTAGTCGCGAAAGATCGGTTGACGCGACGGTTAGTCGCGAAAAATTAGTCTTTCTGCAAAACTGGGCCTACGTAACGGATGGCAGCATCGGCGCATACGGCCAGTCCGGCGGTGTGCTGCTGCCCGAAGCACTGGCGCGTGAAGTGGTGGATAAAGGCGTCGAGCTGGCGCACGCCATCGACGCGTTCGCCGGCGAGCACGGCATTCGCGATGGACAAGGAGCGTGGGGCATTCTCACGGGCGGCGTTATCACGCGCCAGGACGCCTTTCGCGTCGCAGTGATCAACGCTTTCGCCCCATTCATCAACCGCGGTGCCTACTCCACTTCGGCATAGCCGTTGTTTCGTTTGCTGTGTCATCCCGAAGGGAGCCGCGCCCGGTGAGGGCGCAGAGAAAGAAGTCCAGCGAGTCGAGGGATCTCTCTTCGCATTTGTATTCCTGATCGCGTCACTTGACCCCATCGTCCTGCCGAGCTAACGTCGCGATAAATCCAAAGAGGTGTTGCGTTGAACTCAGAAAAAAATGGAATCGACATCGGTCGCCGGGAACTGTTGAAAGGCGGCATCGGCGCGGCGGCGCTGCTCGGCTCCGCCGGCGCGCTTACCACCGAAGCAAAAGAAACCGCCTCTAAAATCGACACGCACGCGCACTATTTCCCAACCGAATACCTCGACCGCCTCGATCACTATGGCAGCAAGGTCACCGCAACGGCGCGCCGCTTGAGCGTTTCCAACCAGGAGCAGCAAAATCTCGACGCGCGCTTCCAGATGATGGAACGCGGCGGCGTGGAAATGCAGATCATTTCCTGCTCGAACGTTTTCCCGTATTTTGAGAATGAAGCGAATTCCGTCGATGCCGCGCGGCTCGCCAACGACCTCTATGCGGACCTCGTGCGTAAGTATCCGAAGAAATTCGCGGCGTTTTGCTGCACGCCGCTGCCGCACCTCGACGCATCGCTGAAGGAAATGGCGCGCGGACTCGACGAGCTGCACATGGTCGGCGTGACCGTGGCCACTTTTGTGCTGGGCAAGAGCATCGCTGATCCCATGTTCGAGCCGCTTTTCGCCGAAGCGAATCGCCGCAAAGCGGTGGTGTTTATTCATCCCACCGGCGGCGGAGGCGGCTCGCAGTGGCTCGATTCCACCAAGCTCGTCTGGCCCATCGGAGCGCCGCTCGAAGATTCTCTGATCCTGATGCAGTTCGTGCAGCAGGATTACCCGCGAAAATATCCGGACATGAAGGTGATCATTCCGCACCTGGGCGGCTTCGCGCCTTTCCTGATGACCCGCTTTGACCAGTTCCGCGATCAATATATGGATAAGGCTCTGGCCGAGCCGAGTGCGCAGGCCAAATATTTCTGGTTCGACACGGTGAATGGCAATCCTGCCGCGTTGCGCTGCGCCTGCGACACCTTCGGCACGGAGAAAATTTTGCTCGGCACCGATTTTCCCTATTGGGTAGGCGACGCGCTGCAGGAAGAAGTCGACTATGTGAAACAGCCGCAGATCGCGCCGCACGTGGAGCAAGCCATCTACAGCGCCAACGCCCGCCGCCTCCTGGGACTGAAGGCGTAAAAGGATGAGGTAGACGAGGCAGAGGATGTAAATGAGGGAGAGGAAGTAAGGGAGGTAAAGCGAACTCCCGCCGATCGCTGAGAATCCCAGGATCAATCCAAATTGATCAATCCAAATTGATCAATTTAAATTAAATCCGAATCGCTGCGAACGGGCCTGCGGGTTTAATTCTCTACTTCCTCTACCTCCTTTACCTCCTTTGCCTCAGGGATTCCTCATCACTTGCCACTCGCCACTGCCTTTACTCTTGTGCTAGCGTAATCCGGTGGAACGTCGCCCTGTGGAGGGGCGGGAAGGAGTGTCGTCGGCCGGTATCGGGGGCCGGCAATACTGGCGGCCGCACGTGGGGCCTGTACTCGAAATCGCCGTTTCCCACGTCAAAAACGGCGTAGGCTAAGTCGAGACACCGTGCAAACTTAGCTCGGACCTAAGTTATAGAAAACAAACGAAAGAGCTCCACCTAAGTCGAGACACATTTTCGGAGCTCTTCGACGTGAAAAAATCCAGGTTTTAGGCGCCAGGAAATCGGCCAAAGCGTGAAGGATAGGGCATCCGAACGGATGCGTGAGGCGGCATCCTCAGGGATGCCTGGGAGGACGGCATCGTCAAGATGCCAAGGAGGAATGATGCGATCACTAATCAAGTTCCTGGGAGCAGTGCTTCTGGCGTTTTCACTCGCCGCAGTGTCGCACGCGGCCACAGTGAGCGGCACGGTGAAAGGGCCGGACGGCGCGCCGTTCAAGGGCGCGTTCGTCATCGCGCAGAACACCGCGAACCGCATCAGCGTGTCGGTGCTCTCGAACAAGGACGGCCACTACGAGATTCCCGATCTTCCCGCGGCAACCTACGATGTGCGCATCCGCGCCGTTGGCTACAAAGTTGATCCGCACAGCGACGTAAAACTCGCGGCGAACCAGAACGCCTCCTTCGACTGGAATCTGCAGCCGGGCATGGTGCGCTGGACGGACCTGAGCCTCTATCAGGGCAAGCAGCTCCTCCCGAAAACCAAAGGGCAGGAGGCGCTCTTCAACAACTGCTTCGTCTGCCACGGGTTTCAATCGCGCATGGCCTCGACTACGCGCGATGAAGACGGCTGGCGCGATCGCGTCGACTACATGCGCTCGGTCATGGATCTGAGCCCGCGCTTCAACGATCAGACCGAGGACGACGTGGTCACCTACCTCACCTCGACCTTCGGCCCCGATTCGACCAAGCCGAAATCGCCCGCCGATCTGCCCGGATACAAAGACACCGTGCGCACGTTCAGCGACGACGCCATGAACATCGTCTACGTCGAATACGACGTGGCCACCTCGCCCGGACTGCCTTGGAGCGCGAACCCCGACAAAGAGGGCAATCTCTGGATGCCCTATTATGGCGATGGCAACAAAGTCGGCCGCCTGAACCCGAAAACCGGTGAAGTAACTTTCTTCTCACTGCCGCCGGAGCATTCCGCGGGCATTCACTCCGCGATTCCTGTGGCTGATGGCACCGTCTGGTTCACCGAGTTCTTCAACAACAAAATCGCGCATCTCGATCCCAGCACCAAGGAAATCACCGAGTATCAGGACGAAGGCGCGCCCGCCGGGCAGCGTCCCAGCAAGCACACCATTCGCATGGACCCCACCGGCAAGCTCTGGATGAGCGGCAGCCCCTTCAGCAGCTTCGATCCCAAGACGAAGAAATTTACACACTATGACGAGGTGCCCTCCACCTACGGCGTGGTCATCGACGATCACGGCAATGCCTGGTTCGCCGTTTACAATAAGGATGGCGCTATTGGAAAGGTTGACGCGAAAACCGGCAAGCTCAGCGTTTGGCCCACCAACAGCGGCCCCGCGCAGCGTTTGCAGGTAGCCGACGACGGCACCGTCTGGTTCTCCGGGCGTCCGCGCAAAACTCTCGGGCATCTCGATCCCGCCACCGGCACCTTCAAGCTCTACGATCTGCCGGGGCCGTCACCGAGCCCGTATCCGCTGAACATCGACAAGGATCACATGGTCTGGTATGGCTCAACCGATCAGGACACCATTGGCCGGCTCGATCCCAAGACCGGACAAGTGACCGAGTATCCGTTCCCGCATTCCGAAGGCATCATGCGCGAATTCTTCATCGATGGCCAAGGACGCATGTGGTTCGCCACGCCAACCAACAACCGCGTGGGCTATTTCTACTTGGCGGAGCCCAAGCAAAGCGCGAGCAAATAAGTTCCTTAGCAGTTGGAGCAGAATAACGAATGAATTTAAAGGGTATCTATCCTGCGGTCACCACGCCGTTCGCGGCAGATGGCAGCGTGGCGATTTCGCGGCTGCGCGAGAATATCGCCCGCTACAATAAAACCAGCGTCGCCGGCTACGTCCTCAACGGCTCGACCGGCGAATCTGTTTTGCTGCGCTGGGAAGAAATCGAGCGCGTCTGGGAAGCGACACGCGAGGCCGCCGCTCCCGGCAAAATTCTGATCGCCGGAACCGCGGCGGAATCCACCGCGGAAACCATCGAGCACACCAACCGCGCCGCAGCCATCGGCTGCGATGTGGCGCTGGTGCGCACGCCGCACTACTTCAAGCCGCAGATGACGCCTGCCGCGCTCATCGAATTTTATTTGCGCGTGGCGGACGCAGCGAAAATTCCGGTGCTGGTTTACTCCGTGCCGATTTTCACGCAGCTCAAGCTGCAAGCCGATGTGGTCGGGCGCGTGGCGCAGCATCCGAACATTATCGGAATGAAAGATAGTTCCGGCGACGCGAAGGGCGTGAAGGAAATTCTGGCAGCCGTTCCAAAATCATTTCAAATGCTCGTCGGCGCCGTTTCCGTGCTGCACGAAGCTTTGCAGATGGGCGCTGTGGGCGCGATTCTCGCCGTGGCTTGCGCGTTTCCGGAAATGTGCGTGGAAGCGTACGAAGCTTCGCGCGTGGGCGAGGCTGCGCGCGCCACCGCAACGCAGCAGAAGCTGGTGAGCGCAGCGAATCTGTTCGGGCCGAAATATGGCATCGCCGGGCTGAAATATGTGATGGATTGCGTCGGATACTACGGTGGCCCGCCGCGTCCTCCGCTGCTGCCGGTGGACGAAGCCGCAAAAAAAGAACTGGACGCCATGCTCGCGTCGGTAGTCTCCGAGGCGGTTGCCGGCGATTAGCGCCTGAGAACCGCGAGTCGTGGGCCTCGCGGACCTCATCCAATCAAAACGTGAAAAGTTCTCTCCATTTCCGCGTTGAATTGCGGTCACCGAATCTGCCGCGCTTCTCACCCGCTCAGAGCATTCGCCGCGAGATCTTTGTAGGTCGTGGCTTTAGCCACGACGAAAAGTTCGGCGCGGCAGCGCCTTCCGCTCGCGGTGCTTTTCCCGCGAGCTTTTGCTGTAAGAGTGAGCTCGAACCATGTTGCCGCCATCTTGCCCGGCTTGTATCATGAGCGCGCCGATGGAATCCCAATGTATCCCTTTCCGCGAAATTCCTGACACCTCCGAGCTTTTTGCAGCCTTCCTCGAAGATTTCCCCAGCGTTTCCAGCTACTACACGCATCCGCCGAGCGAAGCGGGCATTGACGCTGCGGCGCGCGAAGTGCGTCTCGATCCTCAAGTGCGGCGCACAGTTGTGGAAGTGCTGCGCGAGCAGAACCGCGCGTTTGGCGCCGACGCGACAACGCAGCAGAATATCGAGAGACTAGCCGCCGGCGCGGTAGCGATCGTCACCGGCCAGCAAGTGGGATTGTTCTCCGGCCCGGCGTACACGCTGTACAAAGCTCTCTCCGCAATAGCCACCGCAGCGGAACTTACCAAGCGCGGCACCGATGCCGTTCCGGTGTTCTGGCTGGCCACCGAAGATCACGACCTCGCCGAAATCAATCATACTTTTTTCAACACGCGCGCAGGATTGGCGCGGTACGAGTTGCCACAGCGCGAAGAAGATGCCGCCAAGCGCGTGGGGAAAGTGAAGCTCGGCGCGGAAATCGAGCCGGTGGTGGGCGCCGCTTGCGAAAGCCTGCAAGGCTCTTTCTGCGAGGAAATTTCGCGAGCGCTGCGCGAGTCGTACTCACCGGAAGAAACCTACGGCTCGGCGTTCGGCAAGCTGATGAAAAAGCTGCTCGCCGGTCGCGGCATGATCTTTCTCGATTCCATGGACGCGCGCCTGCACCGCCTGGCGCTGCCCACGTTGCGCCATGCGCTGGAAAAATGCGAAGCGCTGGGCGATGCCCTGATCGCGCGCTCCAAGGAACTTGAAGATCGCGGCTTTCACGCGCAGGTGAAGGTCACGCGCGAAACCACTCTGCTGTTCCGCGATGTGGACGGGCGGCGCGAGCCGATCCAGCGCAAGAACGGCAATTTTGTCGCCGGTAAAATTTCCTTCACACGCGAGGAGCTTTTCACTGCGCTTGAAAGCGGGCCGGAAGATTTTTCGCCGAACGCGCTGCTGCGCCCGGTGATGCAGGACACGCTGCTGCCCACCGCTGCCTACATCGGCGGTTCGGCGGAAATCGCCTACATGGCGCAGAATAATGTGCTCTACAAGGAAATTCTGGGCCGTATGCCGGCCATTCTGCCGCGCGCCAGCTTTACCGTGGTCGAAGCGCCCCTCGCCAACCTTCTCCAGAAATACGAGCTTACCCTGCACGATTTCTTTCTCGGGCGCCAGCACCTGCGCTCGAAGCTCGAAGCGAAATTTCTGCCGCCGGGGCTGGCCGCGCAATTCGAAAAAGACAGCGAAGCGCTGCGCGGGCTGCTCGAAGGCTACAAAGCGTCGCTTGAAAAGCTCGATCCAACCTTGATCGGCGTGGTCGATTCGGCACAGGAGAAAATTCTGTACCAGTTTGAAAAGCTGAAGGGCAAAGTTTCCCGCGCCGAGAACATGCGCACCGGCGTGCTCGACCGGCACGAGAAGATTCTGCTCGATTCTCTCTATCCGGACCGTGGATTGCAGGAGCGCACAGAGTGCATTTTGCCGCTGCTGGCCGAATACGGGTTGGAGTTTCTGGATGATCTCATGCGCGCCAGCCCCGCGCCCGGATCGGCGGCGAAAGCGCAATGCGCGCAGCAGCATCACGTCGTAGTTTTGAAATAAAGCCTTGAAGTAAAGCTTTGCAGTAAAATATCCTCGCAAATTCAATTTCCCGCACGGAGGCTGGCTGACCATGAAGGTGACTCCCGGAAAACGCAAAGGCTTGCAGGCAGTATCCAATTCGCAGGGCGTGATCGCCGCCGCGGCCATGGATCAGCGCGGCTCGCTCGAGAGCGCCATCGCCAAGGGAAAGGGCGTGGATAAGAAGGAAGTCACCGCGAACATGCTCGAGGAGTTCAAGACGGCGGTGACCGAGGTTCTCACCCCCTACGCCAGCGCCATTCTTCTCGATCCCGAGTACGGTCTGCCCGCCGCGATGTCCCGGGCCAAGAACGCTGGGCTCCTGCTTGCGTACGAAAAGACCGGCTACGACAACACCAAAACAGGACGGCTGCCCGATCTGCTGGACATCTGGTCTGTGCGGCGGCTGGTGAAAGCGGGCGCGGATTGCATCAAAATTTTGCTGTATTACACGCCGTTCGATCCGCCCGACGTGAATGAAATCAAGCATGCGTGGGTCGAGCGCATCGGCGCTGAGTGCGTGGCCAGCGACGTGCCGTTCTTTCTGGAACTCGTGGGCTACGAAGAAGGTGGTGATGACAAAGGGATCGGGTTCGCGCGCAAAAAGCCGGACGTCGTGACGCAGAGCATGGCGGAATTTTCGAAGCCGCAATATGGCGTGGACATTCTGAAGGTGGAAGTGCCGGTGAACATGGCTTTCGTGCAGGGCAGCAAGGCCAGCAAGGGCGAGTTTGCCTACACGCGGGAGGAAGCCAAGGAACATTTCCGGAGGTCCGCGGCGGCGGCGAAAAAGCCGTTTATCTATTTGTCGGCGGGCGTGAGCAACGAGGTTTTTCTCGAGACACTCGACCTGGCCGGTGAAGCGAACACGAATTTTTCGGGCGTCCTGTGCGGACGCGCCACGTGGAAGGAAGGCATTCCGGTGTACGCCAAGCAGGGCGTGAAAGCCCTGGAAGACTGGCTGAAGGATGAAGGCGTGCGCAACATCAAGAACGTCAACGAGCGCCTGAAAGTCGCCAAGCCCTGGTACAGCTTCTACGGCGTCACCTCGCCCGACGCCTTAGCCTAACCCACACGCGTTTGTCATCCCGAGCGAGCGAAGCCGCGCCCGGTGAGGGCGCAGAGAATGTTTTGCTTCGCGACGAGGGATCTGCTTTTAGCTTGTCTGCGCGGAAGGGTTACTTCGTCGGCTTGATGCCGCGCACAAACGCGCGAATGCCTGCGATTCGTATTTTCCCGTCCTGTTGTAAGGAAGCCTTAAAGCCGCGGATCGCAGGGCCCGATAAGAGGAGCTGACGCACATTTTCCTTGGAGTCGGCCGGAGTGCCACGATCGAACCATTCGTCAAAATCAAGCTCAAAGGATTCTTCATGCAGGCGGATATCAACCAAGCCGACGGATACAAACAGGTCGGCCAGCCCGCCGGATGTCAGATTTCTCGTATGCGTTTTGTCGCGTGCAACTTCCAGCGCCTGATGAAGAGCCGCTCGTCTACTATCCGTATCCGTAGCGTGATCGCAAGCGACCACCACACCACCCGGCCTTAGAAGCGCCGCCTGGCGCGCCACGAACCCCTGAGGATCAATCGTGTGGTGCAAAACGTAGCGGGAGATAGCGCCATCAAAAGGGGCCAAAGCATCCAAGGATGAATCGAAAACCGATATCTGAAGGAACTTAGCTTTGTCTTCTTTATGACTGCAACGCGCACGCGCGCGCTCGATCATCTCCCGCGAAAGGTCCACACCAACCACCCGAAATCCTGCATCAAGCAACGCCTTGCTGACGAGTCCAGGCCCGCACCCCGCATCGAGCACATAGCCAGCCTCAGGGAAATTCGCATCCTGAATCAGGCGGCCAATCGCCGCGGGGTCGGTCTGCACGGGCGCGCGTTCAAATCGGGCGGCTTGCGCGTCAAAGGCTTCCGCCAGATTCTGTTCGTGGCTCATAAATTCTTTTTAACTTAACCTTTTGAATTTTCGAATTCAATGAGCCTTGCGTTCGTTCTTCGAAACTCCGATTTTTGTTTTATCGACCCTGTAAAATGAATGGCGGCGCGAAAGGCGCCGCCATTCATGTCCACCAAGCACAAATCCCTCGTGCATAAGCTGAACCTGCGCACTTCTCGGCGCACGGAACTCCAGAACGTTACCGACGAGATAGAAAAGATCGTGCGCGAGTCCGGCTGCGCGAGCGGCTTGTGCCATTTGTACGTTCCGCACACTACTGCCGCGGTGATGATCAACGAAGGCTACGATCCCGATGTGGCCCGCGACATGGAAGTCGCCTTTGATCGCATGGTTCCGCGCCAAGGCGATTATCGCCACGCCGAAGGCAATTCCGATTCGCATATCAAGACGGCGCTGGTTGGCTCGAGCGAGACCGTCTGGATTGAAGATGGAAAACTGCTGCTCGGGCGCTGGCAGGTCATCTTCTTCGCGGAATTCGACGGCCCGCGCCGCCGGGAACTGTTCGTGAAGATTGTGCCAGATGTGGAGGCGTGAGGTAGAGGAAGTAAAGGAGATAGAGGAAGTAGAGGAGAAAAGCTCGCTGTGTATTGATTGGCCCCTTGACTCGCTTAGCTCGCGCGGGGCTGCGTTTGGTTTTTACGTTGTCATCCCGAGCGGCGCGGGTTCGCGACCGGCAGGGCGCGAGCGAAGTCGAGGGATCTGCTTTTGCATTTTTGTTTTGCGCCGTCATTCTGAGCGCAGCGAAGAATCCCTCTTCGCTTTTTGTTTGGCACTCGTAGCGGCAGGCTTCAGCCTGCCAGCCGTTGTATTTGTTTTTGCGTTGTCATCCCGAAGCGAGCCGCGCTCGGTGAGGACGCAAAGAAGGATGTTCAGCGAGTCGAGGGACCTCTCTTCACTGTTTGCTGGTGCGTCTTAGCTCCCGGTCTTAGATCAACCGTTCAATCTGCTAACATCAACTGAACAGGCAATGAAGAACCTCGGCGTCTACATCCAGGTGCCGTTCTGCCAGACGAAGTGCACCTACTGCAATTTCCATACGGGAGTCGTGTCGCGCGAGCGCTACGCGCCGTATGCCGAGGCGGTGCGCCGTGAAATCGAGGCATGGCTCGCGGAAAGTGCGGGTAGCGAGCTGAGCGAAGCGCGGATCGACACAATTTATTTTGGCGGCGGAACGCCAAGTTTGCTTGAACCAAGTGCGCTGGCGAGCGTGCTGGCGGCGCTGAAACCGCGATTCGCGGATGCGCCTGAGCTGGAGATTACGCTCGAAGCGGATCCCGAAACCATCGATGCATCGAAAGCCGCGGCGTGGCGCGAAACGGGATTCAATCGCATCAGCCTCGGAGTGCAGTCATTCAGCGATGACGAATTAAAAGCAACCGGACGCATGCACCGCCGGGCGGACATTTTCAACGCCGCACAGATTTTGCGCGGAGCGGGACTCGCCAACATCAGCATGGACCTGATTGCGGGATTGCCGCGGCAAACGCGCGAGTCCTGGGAAAATTCAGTGAGCGAACTTCTTGCGGTGCGGCCGGAGCACGTGTCGATGTACATGCTGGAGATTGATGAGGGAAGCAGGCTGGGCAGGGAATCGCTCGCGGGCGGAAGCCGCTATAGCGCGGGTGCGATCCCGGAAGACGACGCCATTGCCGAGTTTTACGAGTCGGCGCGCGCTAGGCTGGCCGCAGCGGGATACGAGCATTACGAAATTTCCAACTGGGGGCTGCCTGGCAAAAAGTCGCGGCACAACCTGAAATATTGGCGACGCGAACCGTACCTCGGATTTGGCGCGGGCGCACATTCGTTCGACGGGCACACAAGATGGGCGAATGTGCACGATTCAGCGCGCTACGTCGCTTCCATCGATGAAAAAGGTTCGACGCGCGAGCAGATCGAGCCGGTCACTCCCTCGCAGGCGCTCGAAGAAGAGTTTTTCCTGGGCCTGCGCCAGTTGGAAGGAATCGATCTGCATCGCATCGAACGCGCCTACGACGCCGAACTGCACGAGCAGGTCGGTGGTGTGCGCGCCCGCCTCGAGGCCTTGCGTGCGCAGGGCCTCGTCGAAATGGATGGCGATCGTGTGCGACTGTCCCCGCAGCGCCTCACTGTCTCCAACGAGGTTTTTACCGAATTGATGGGCTGATGTCTGCCTACCGCCAAATTTGGAGTCATCGAATCGGCCGCACTGGACTGTGTAGCCCGCGTCTCGTCACGCACTTCTTGCCCACCGTGTTCGGTGAATACGGGGACTCAGGGCCATTACTCCCATGACTTCACGGCAGTTGGAAGTTTTGGCCTTTCGCATGCACCTGTACCGCGGCATATCGGAAACTCTCCGATTTGCAAGGCGAGCACCATCTCTCGGCCCCCGCTAAGCATTGCCGAGGGTAATAAAAGCTACTGAAATTCACTTTAGATACAGTGTGTTTGCACTCTGGATACACCAGGCGACTGATCCTTGCTCCTTCCAGGATGGCTCGACAACACGGCGAAGCGGACCTACTTCTTGGTTTTTTGCGTTTTGGTGGCGTTGATCGGGTTGCAAATCGAGCTGTCTACGTGGCTGATCCGGGCAAGCGGTGCATCGGTTGCCCTCAAGCTTGCGCTGGCAGCCACAGCGTGCACCGGAATCGTGAGTGCCGGCCAGGCCGCTCAATTCTTGGTGTTTGCTGCCATTGCCATCATCCGTCGGGGCCGGCCGTTTTCGAAGTTTCCGCCACATTTTAGCGACGCAGATTTGCCGCCTCTGTTCGTGCAAATTCCGGGAAGGAACGAGCCGCTGGAGTTGGTGCGGCACAGCATCGAGTCCGTGCGCGCGCTGAACTATCCGCCCGGGAAGATTTTCATCCAGCACATCGACAACAGCGACGACGCTCGTTATGAGCGCGTAGCCGCTCTGTATGTTGCCGACAAGCGCGTGTCGGTCGTTCATCGCGACGGCGTGCGTGGCTTCAAGGCTGGAAACCTGAATATCGGGATGGAGCACGCGCCTCGCGACCTCCTCCTGGCCAAGAATGCTCTCGTTGTCATCTTGAATGTTGGAGATACGTTGGCTCGCGAATCCTTGCGCCTGATGGCGTCGGAGTTCGTGCGGGATGCAGCCGTTGGATTCGTCCAATCCGTCATGGTGGTTGAAAACCCAGGCGAGAGCATCATCACGCGAGTGGAAAGCTACATTGCGAACGCCATGAATCGGTTTCTGTACGGCTGCCAGAACGCGTACGGTATTCCCGTGACGAACGGGTCCGCGGTAGCCCTTCGCGCACAGGCGCTGCTTGAGGTTGGTGGGTGGGACGAGCAGACATTGGGCGAGGATTGGGCGACCGGGATGCGAATCGCGATGAAGGGCTGGCGCCCGATGTGGGTTGACTACGCGCCCACCGATCCTCGGGTCGTTTGCGGGGAAGCCTCACCGCACACTCTGGAAGGGCAGCAAAAGCAGAAAAATCGCTGGGCCACAGCCAGCGCTCAGTTGTTGCGGCTCTATTTTCGCGAGTGGATGAGTTCGGATCTTCCGTGGAACCAAAAAGTGGATATCACCCTGCGTTCGCTCACTTTCCCTACTGCGAGTTTGCGGTATGCAGGCATGTTGCTGTTTCCGCTATGGCTGGCGGTTCCAGCGGTGGCGCGGTTCGGCTATCAAATCGCGCATTTCCCCGTGCAGCTTGCGTTGCTTTCAGCATCGTTGCAGAACGCGTTTCTGTTGTTTGTGCTGAGCATCGCCGCGATCTATGTGATGGAGCGCCGGCCGAAAGATGCATTCTGGTTGAGCGTCAGCATTCCGGTGCAAGTCATCTATCATTTGCCTATCGTGCCGCATATTGCCCGAGGCGTGGTCAGGGGAGCACGGCGTGCGTCGAGCATTTTTGTGGTCACGCCAAAAGCGGGCGAATCACATGGCTTGGTTGGTTTGTTGGGCAGGCAGCGTTTGGCCTTGTCGACTCTGGCGTGGTTGCTCATACCTTCCGCCCTCGTCATCGTGATCCATCCCGCCGGATACGCCCGATTCCTCTCCATCCTGCTTTCACTTGCGGGATCCATGCTACTGGGAATTTTTCTCGTGCCCTTGTGGGCCTGGCTGATGCGCGTGGCGCCTTTTTTGGGCTCCCGTCCGGCGCCATCGGCTGGAGTGGAAGTGGAACGCGGCCATGATGAGCCCGTCGGCGAAGTCTCCCAGGACCATATTGCTCGGCCGCATTGACGTTGACCTTGGGAGCCTCGCCTCGTACCGCTACTCCCAACACCCGCTTACCATTGTTTTCAGCGCGCGAGTCTGGTTTTCTTGCCGGGCCGCTGCAGACGATGGCAAAAGTTCAAGACAAGACGAAAGAGCAAAGGATAGGAGTGAATACAAAGCTGCTGCGAGCCGCTGCCAGCGAATTTGTTCTACGCCGAACCGTGGATGAGATTTCTAATCGTCAGTGCCTGCCGAGTAATTCACAACGCAACTCGCTGAAAACACTCGCCGGAGGCACATTCTAATCGTCAGTGAAATCGAAGGTGCCGGATGTCAATTCTCGAGGCCGAGGGAGCGGATTTTGGAAAGCAGAGTTTTGTAGGAGACGCCGAGCTTTTCGGCGGCGCGGGTTTTGTTCCACTTCGATTCGCGCAGCGCATTCTGGATTTTAAAGCGCTCCACGTGCGTGACCGCGCGCTGCGAAACTTCTTCGAGCGGACCTTCCCAGAGAAATTCCTCTTCGAGCATTCCGCCGGGCAATTCTTCGGCGGCGGGTCTGGCTTCGGGCAAGCGCAAAGCTGCGGCATCGATGTCGGAGCCGTTGCTGAGAATCGCGGCGCGCTCGATGGCGTTCTGCAATTCGCGAACATTTCCGGGCCAGGAATAGGAGCGCAGGCGCGAGCGAGCTTCGTCGGTTAGCGCGAGGTCCGGCTTGCGGAACTCGCGTTTGAAGCGATCGAGAAAATGCTCGGCGAGAAGTAAAACGTCGTCGCCGCGATCGCGCAGCGGCGGAATGGTGATGGGCACCGCGGAGATACGGAAGTAAAGGTCCTCGCGAAAGGTTTTGTCGGCGACGGCGGCGCGCAGATCCTTGTTGGTGGCGGTGATGATGCGCACGTTGACTTCGATTTCCTGCGTGCCGCCGACGCGATCGAATTTGCGCTCTTCCAGCACCCGCAGCAGCTTGCTTTGCACCGCGAGCGGCAGCTCGCCAATTTCATCGAGAAAAAGCGTGCCGCGATGCGCGAGTTCCATTTTGCCGATCTTGCGCGTGCCCGCTCCGGTGTAGGCACCGCGCTCGTGTCCGAATAATTCGTTTTCGACCAGGCCTTCGGGAATGGCGGCGCAGTTCAGGGCCACAAAAGGCAGATCGGCGCGCGGGCTCAGATGATGGACAGCGCGCGCGAAAACTTCCTTGCCGGTGCCGCTTTCCCCGAGCAACAGCACAGTGGAATCGGTGGCGGCGACGCGCTGGGTCATCTGGCTGGCTTCCTTCATGGAAGAATGCTCGCCGACGATGCGCGGAAAGCCGTAGCGCACGGCGTACTCCTCGCGCAGCAGCAAATTCTCGCGAAGCAGTTCCTGCTGGCGCGCGGCGCGATCCATCAGAAGTTTCAAATGGTCGAGATCGACCGGCTTCTGGATGAAGTCGAACGCGCCTTCCTTCATGGCGGTGACCGCCTCTTCCACGGAGCCATACGCGGTGACGAGGATGAAAGGGAGCGTGGGATCGGCGCGGCGCGCCTCGCGCAGCACGTCGAGTCCGGAAGCGCCGGGCATCTTTAAATCGGACAAAACAAGAAGGTAGGGCCGCTTGCGCAGCTTGTCGATGGCCGAGTTTCCGTCGGGAGCTTCCTCGACGGCGTAGCCGTTGCGCTCGAGAGACTTGCGCAGCATGGCGCGCAGCTCAGGCTTGTCCTCGACGAGAAGTACCGGCTCCATTGTGTCGGCTTAGCGGGCCCAACCCGGATCGCCGCCGGCTTTGCGCAAATCGTCTTCGGCGTCGTCGATGGCTTGCTGATCGGCTTCGACATCTTTTTTCTTGGCGTCGATGTCGGAGGTTTTCTTGTTGATGTCGTCGCGGCTCAACTGCTGCTGCATGGCTTTATTCGGGTCGGAGTAATACTGCATGCTGAGGACGCCGAGCTCACGCTGCATCACGTCGAGATTTTCCTGGTCCATTTGCAGCTTCTGGCGCAGCTTGGCGAATTTATCGCGCCAGGCTTTTTCGTCCTTGCCAGAAGGATTGCCCGAAGCAGCGGCAGTTTCGGTTGCGGCTGCGCCTTCCTTCGGCGCGCCTTGAGCGGAGGCTGTGGAAATTCCGCCGGAGGTGGGGATATTGTCATTGGTGAAGACCTTCGCGGGCTTTTCGGATTTCTTCTGCTCGCGAGATTTGCGCGCGGCATCGGCAAGAGACCCCTGCGCGGGCGGCGTGAGCGGCGTTTCCGTGCCGGCGCTGCTGGTGGTGTTGTTGTTCTGGTTGGAAACGGGCTGCGAAGGCGGAACGGATTGACCGCCTTGAGAACTGTGCTCCTGCGCGCGGCTGGTAATCGGGACGCAGACAAAGATGGCTAAGGCTGAAATTGTAATGAATGAGCGCATAGATATGCTCCTGCGGGCGAGTGTCCGCCCTCTATAGTTTAGAGGCGGATTGCGGAGAGGGGAACACGGATGGCGAGGGCTCCTGCCGCAAAGGTAACCAGAGCATGAACTCGGCTCCGCCGCCCTGGCGGTTGCGGGCTTCGATGCTGCCGCCGTGCTGCAGGGCGACTTTTTGGACCACAGCGAGGCCGAGTCCGGTGCCCTCCGATTTCGTGGTGTAAAAGGGCAGGAAAATTTTGGGCAGATCGTGCTCGGGGATTCCGGGGCCGTTGTCGGAAACGCAGATGCGCTGCCACTTGCGACTGGCGAGTTCTTCCATGGTGCCGGAAACGACGACCTGCGGGCGCTCGGGAGTGCCGCGAACGGATTCGGCGGCGTTGCGGACAAGGTTGAGCAGGGCCTGGCGGAGAAGCGCTTCGTCGCCGGGAAGATCGACGAAAGCGCCCTCGCAGGAAATGGCGCATTGAGGGAAGATTTCGCGCACGTCGGCGGCGACGCGTTCGACGACGGATTGCATCGGGACAGTCTCGTAACAGATTTCGAGCGGCTTGGCGAAGCGCAGGAATTCGGTGACCACGTGCGTGAGCGAGCGGGTCTGGTCGAGAATGCGGTCGGCGGAATCGTGAATGTCGCCGGTTCTGGCTTCGCTGGCGATCATTTGCGCGTAGCCGGAAATGGTGGCCAGGGCGTTTTTGAATTCGTGGGCGATGCCGGCGGACATTTCGCCGAGCGCGGCGAGATTTTCCTTCCAGCGAATCTGCTTCTGCAGCGCGGTGATCTCGGTGAGGTCGCTCATGAGGCAGAGCGCGCCGCTGATTTTCATTTCCGGCGCGGGGGCGGAATCGCCTTCGGGCACGCGCACCAGATTGCGCACATGTCGAAAAATGGGCGAGATGGTGACGCCCAGGCGGCGGACTTCGCCTTCGCGGGTGAGATGCTCGATTTCGCCGCGATGGAAGGTTTTGCCGTCGTGCAAGCAAGCGGCAAGCATCTGCGAGAGATCGGAGTCGGGGCCGAGAACTTCGCGATAGGAGCGATAACGCAGCGGGCGCATGGCCAGAGCTTCTTCGGCGGCGGGATTGGCGGAACCGATGGCACCGGTGGCATTGACCAGCAACAAGCCAGTGGGCATGTTGCGCGTGACTTCTTCGGTGAGGCGTTCGGATTCCTGGGCGCGCTCCTGGGCCAGAAGGTGCAGACGGGCGAGCTCCTTTTCCTGCGCGCGCAGCTTTTCGATCACACCCTGCATGGACGCAGTCATGAAAGCGGAGGCGTTTTCCGTGCCGGGCCCGGGCGTTTCCCATTCTTTTTGACGAGAGCCGGAGCCGGCGAGAACTTTGCGGGTGACCATGATGAATCCGACGATGAGCAGGGCGAGAAGAACGAATAGGCCGATAAAATAGCCGAACGTGACAGACGGGATTTGCGGAGCGCGATGATGAAGCGCGGGGAGGGTCTGGATTTGAGCGAGCAAGATCATCGGCTTCGTCCGGACGGCACCATTATCGCAGGCGCATGGTAGAGAGATACCAGTTTATGGCAGGCGTGCCGAAAAAGACCACCAGAAGAGCGGCCATGCCGAGAAAACTGCCGAAAGGGAGTTCGTAGTCGGAGCCCTTGCGGCGGGCCAGAATGAAAGCCACTCCGAGAAAGCTGCCGAGCACGGATCCGGCGAAAATGGTGAGAAGTGTGCGCTTGGTGCCGAGGAAGGCGCCGGCCATGAGCATCATTTTGACGTCGCCGAGGCCCATGCCTTCGTGTCCACGGAGACGAAAGTAAGCTTCGGAAACGAGCCAGAGCAGGCCGCTGCCGAGCGCGCCGCCGAGAAGCGCGTCGAGAAAAGAGAGCACGGGGACGGGAAGGTTTGTTGCCGTGAAGGCGTGGCGGACGAGAAAGGCGGCGGTACCGTCGACGGGCGCGGTGAAAAAGCTGAGCGCAAGCGCCATGGCAAAGCCGCTGAAATTGACGATATCGGGGAGGATGCGCTCGCGAAGATCGGTGAATACGAGCACGATCATCAGGCAGGAGAAGACGGCCCATTTCAGCGCCTCGGGCGTGAGGCCGAAGGCGCGATAGCAGGCGTAAAAAAGGAGCGCGGTGAGCGCTTCGACCAGCGGATACATGGGCGAGATTTTCGTTTTGCAGGAGCGGCATTTCCCGCGGAGGATGAGATAGCTGATCACGGGAATGTTGTCGTAGGGACGCACATGTGCCCCGCACTTGGGGCAGGCTGAGGCGGGCGAGACGATCGATTTGCCCTCGGGAATGCGCAGAATGCAGACGTTCAGGAAGCTGCCGATGACGAGTCCGAAGAGCAGTACGATGGCGGTGATAAGGATGGCGGGATCCACAGTTTGAATCTGCCACAGTGGGGGCAAAGGCTCAAGGAGGGCGGGGAGAATCGTGCCCGAGTGCTAAATGAGAGGAGGCAGAGCGGGCTCATACGCGAACTTCCGCATACGTGGGCTTGAACTCGCTCAATGTGCTCGAAACCCTGGCTCAGTTATTGTTGCTCCTGAAGACCCAACTCTTTTCCGGTCTTGTCAAACTTGAGGTGCTGCAGCAAACCGACTGGCTCGCCACTCTTCGCCGCGAAAAGTGTGATGGTAACTTCATCGCCCGGTTTTATGGCGTCCCTCGTCCAACCAGCACGGGAGAGTTTACCCGGGCTCAGGGTTTCACAGGCCCAATGGACCGCCTTGCCGTTCTCCTGATTTACATCAAAATAGATTTGCGCGTGTGGATTGACAAAATCGAACTCGGTCACTGTCCCGTTCAACGTGACGGGCTTGGTCTGATCATATGCGGCATTTCCATGGTGAGCAAAGGCGGGAACGGTTCCGATAGTAAATAAAAAAAGACAGACGGCGCTGGCTATGAATTTCATATTCGCTCCTCCATTCGTTAGAGTCTCGAGCGACGGCGGCAGGGCGTAAAATCAGAGTTAAAGATTCTTTACGCGGATTTAATATACGGCACAAGGCTCGGCTATGACGGCATATCCCGATACAAAAAAGACCGGCGGTATAGCTCCGCCGGTCTTCGCGAAGGATGGACCTGCCTAGCCCACGATGGGCGACGTTCTGGCGAACACGGTCTCCAGATTTTCCCTGTGAATTCGCCGTTCCGTTGGGGACGAATAGATAAACGTGTGTCCCATAAGTCTCCCAGGATAGAACCAGCGCACCAGCATTAACGGCCGGCGTGATGAAGTTGCGAACTGCAGTTCCGTATGCGACGTCGCCTGCTTTCGATAGGTGGGCCGGGTCATTACACTCGCGACCAACTCCGAGCGCGAGGGATTGTAAATCTCAAGGATGTTCTGCGGCAGAGCAGGATTGTCTATGAGCTTGAACCAATACGTACCAGCCGCCAGCACTTTGTTCCCTGGGATTTGAAATGGCGTGTTGATGGTGATTTTCGTCATTTGGTTTCCCTCGCTGGCATGTGCAGCCGGGACAACCATCGCCAAAGCCAGCATCGCTCCTAGAGCGGCTCCTAGCAATTTGGATACCCTCATAAATTTCCTCCTCAACTTCGTAATATATGCGTTTCATATAATTAAGATGTCCCCTGCCAAGAACGATGTTGCCATCGCGGATAGTGTAGCGAGTGGCGAAAAACACTGTATTCATAGGGCGAAACACACAATGCCAAATCTTTTGGGGCACGGAATTGCCGGAAGAAACGTCTAAATATGCAGGACGGGAAATACTGTTCGAAGCATCTGGTTCGACGAAGAATCGGAGACGCACTTCGCGATCGAGAAATATCCGCGCCGGTGCGCCGCTCTCGGCCGGTTCCGCGACCTACTCGTGTAAACGCCGTTGGTGGCGACGTACACGCAAGCGCGCGAAAACGAAAACAGACGATGCACCGCGGCCTGCCGCAAAGCATAGCCGGATGAGATTGTCCGCTCGATCTAGCCGGCAGCGTTTTGAGTGAAGGGGAACCTTCGCTATAGTCGAAAGGCGCGATGAAAAAATGGGTGGAGCAAAAAGTACGGCGGTACGAGCACATGCGCTGGGCGCAGGAACCGAACCGGCGCATGCTGCCATTTTCGTGGGGGCTGGAGCATATCGGTGGAAGCGCGAACGAAAGCGATCCGCGCGGGTTTCTGAAGAATTTCGTGGAAGAGAAGATTTCGCGCAGCGATGAATTGTTTGCGGTAACGCCTGCCGAGGATTACCAACTCAAAGAAAATGTGCTGACGTTCACGAGCGCGGTCGCTTCGCCGTGGGCGGAGAACAATCGCGTGCACGGACAGTTTTTCCCGACGGCGCGAAAGGGCGCGGCGGTGGTGGTGCTGGCGCAGTGGAATGCGAGATGGGAAGAACAGCAGTCCATCTGCCGGTGGCTGAACAAAAAAGGGCTGACGGCGATGAAGATGAGCCTGCCGTATCACGACCGGCGGTCGGTGCCGGGACATCCGCGGGCGGATCATCTGGTGGGGCCGAACATCGGGCTGACCATGCAGGCCAACCGGCAAGCGGTGCTGGATGTGCGGCGCACGCTGCTGTGGCTGGAGCGCGAGGGTTTTACGTCGCTGGGAATCTTGGGCACGAGCATCGGATCGTGTATCGGATTCATCACCATGTGCCACGAGCCGCGGTTGCGCGCAGGCGCGTTTTTGCACGTCTCGACACATTTTGGAGATGTGGTGGCGAATGGGCTGACCACGATGAATGTGTGGGAGTCGATGAAGGAGGCGCTGAAACCCGAAGAGGCGAGTTACTTTTGGTCGCCGATCAGTCCGCTGCCGTATGTGCGAAAGCTGCGCGGCGCGGGGAAAAAGATTCTGGCGATCAGCGGGCGGTACGATCCGACGTTCTGGCCAGAGTTTACGGAATCGTTTTTGGAGACGATGAGGCGGAATGATGTGGAGCTCGAGTCGGTTTCGTTGCCGTGCGGACACTATTCGCTGGGAGTGGCGCCGTTCAAATATGTGGCGGGATACCGTTTTGGAACATTTTTGGCGCGGGCGCTGGGATGAATGTTATGGAATGGATCACATTGGACGATTAAAGTTGGGGAGGCGCGTGCCGATACGATGATTGGAGGCATTTTACCCAAATGTCGAACGCCATCAGTAGTGCACAGCAGGCACAGCAGGTAGCGCAAGCAGCCCAAGTGACGCGGACGTCGGAGTCGAACCGGGCAGCCAAGCAGAATGAGACGCAAAGCGCGTCGCAGGAGGATAAGGTGACGATCAGCAACGCCGCGCGCGCGGCGAGTCAGGCGGCACAGAACCAGCAGGCGGGAAGCGATGGCGATCACGACGGGAAGTAGCCGCAGATAGTTGAGGCAACGTGAGAGTTGGAGCAAGCACGGCGGATGTTTTCGCCGTGCTTTTATTTTTGGCTTCTGCACGTTCATTTCAAAGTGAAGGCTCGCGGTCTTTTTCCAGCGCGACCCTAACCGGGTCGCCAAGAACCGCGAGCGGTAGGCGCTTCGCGCCGTCATATGCCCACCGCTTGAAGCATCACGCGCCCTTCGACTCGCTTCGCTCGCTCAGGACGGCGATCCTTGTCGGATCGCCGAAGCGGCGCGTGTGTCGCGGTGGGCTACACTGTGCCGCCCCGTTCCGGGGCTTCGTTTCCTAGCGGCTCAAGCTATGCCCTGGCGAGAGAGAAAAAGCAGATCCCTCGTCGCGAACAGAAACGGTTCGCTCACTCGGGATGACAACCAAAAATCGAAGCCGCCTCTCGGCTCGCAGAACCTTCTATCTGTGCGCCCTAGCCTGGTCGCAGCGTAAGAAGATAACAGCGGAAATTAGGCGAGGAGGGAACTGAAGGCGGCGGAGGCGATCGTAGTGGCGACGGCTTCGATGTCGGGCGCGAGCGAGCGGTCGACGTCGACGGGCTTCGAAAGCGAGCGGACGATATCGTAGGCCTTGCGCGCTTCGGGACCGGTGCGCAGCGGGGCGAGAAAGTCGATGTCCCTGGCAAGCGGCGAGAAGTTCGATGGCGAGAATGTGGCGGAGATTTTCGAGCATAGGCGCAAGGCGATTTGCCGCGCCCATGCCCATGGAAACGTAATCTTCCTGATTGGCGGAAGTGGGAATTGAATCGACCGAATGCGGCGCGGCGAGCATTTTTGTTTCGCTGGCGAGCGCGGCGGCGGTGACTTGAAGAATCATGAAGCCGGAGTTGAGTCCCGCTTGGCGCACCAGAAATGCGGGGAGATGGCTGGTCTGCGGGTTGGTCATCTGCTCGATGCGGCGCTCGGAGATGCCGGCGAGAGTGGCCAGCGCGACGGCAAGCTGATCTGCGGCCATGGCGAGCGGCTGGCCGTGAAAATTTCCGCCGCTGATGACCTCGTTTGAGTCCGCGAAGACGAGAGGGTTGTCGGTGGCGCTGTTGATTTCGATGGTGAGCGTGGTGCGAACTTGCGCGAGCGCGTCGCGAACGGCGCCGTGCACTTGTGGTGCGCAGCGCAGGCTGTAAGGATCCTGGACGCGCGGATCGACCAGCGCAGAGCGGTGCGATTCGCGAATTTCGCTGCCGCGATTGAGGCGAGCGATGTTGCGCGCGGTGATGGCTGGTCCGGCATAAGGACGGGCCGCGGCGATGCGCTGGTCGAAAGCGGCGGGACTGCCGCGCAGAGCATCGAGCGAGAGAGCGGTCGCGACGTCGGCGGTGTTGACGGCAATTTCCGCTTCGCGCGAGGCAAGCGCGAGAATCGCGAGCATGGCCTGCGTGCCGTTGAGGAGCGCGAGGCCTTCTTTTGCTTCGAGAACGAGCGGCGCGATGCCGGCGGCCTTCATTGCTTCGGCGCCCGATAATTTTTCCCCCTGATAAATCGCTTCGCCTTCGCCGATTATGACTTGCGCGAGATGCGCGAGCGGCGCGAGGTCACCGGAAGCGCCCACGGAACCCTTCGAGGGAATTACCGGGAGCACGTCTTTATTCAGTATGGCGACGAGAGTTTCGGCGACGATGGGACGCACGCCGGAAAATCCCTTGGCGAGAGCGTTGGCGCGAAGCGCCAGCATGGCGCGAGTGGCGGGCTCGTTGAGCGGTTCGCCGACGCCGCAAGCGTGGCTACGCACAAGGTTGACCTGCAGGTGGCGAATTTCCTGCGGAGAGATGCGCACGCTGGCCATTTTGCCGAATCCGGTGTTGACGCCGTAGACCTTGGCGTCGGAGGCGAGGAGTGTTTCGATGACGGCGCGCGAGGCGTTCATGCGCTCGTGGGCCGCTGGCGGGATCTCGGCGGGCGCTTGATCGAGTGCGATTGAGAAAAGCTGGTCGAGAGTGAGGCGGTCGCCGTCCAGAGGGATGGGATTCATGTCACTGACAAATTCTCATGAGTGGGGGCGACGGTAAACGTCAAAGTGGCGGAGATGAATGATTGCGGTAACGCCGCCACAGACGAGGCTATGGGACTTCTTGGGGGTCGGCGGGGGATGATGCGGCGGCGTGATGACGCGAGGCGGGAAAATACTTGCGGTATTTTTCGGGCAGCGATTTGGGGCGGCCGCGGCTATCGCAGATCACGTGCATGGTTTCGCCAGTGGCGAGCAGTTCGCCGGTGGCGTGGCTGAGAATTTCGTAGCTGAAGCGCAAGGTGCGGCGCTGGGACTGCGCGACGCGCGTGCGGATGGTGAGAACGTCGTCGAAACGGGCGGGCTTTTTGTAGCGGCACTGGGCTTCGGCGACGATGATGAAGCTGTCGTCCTCGGTTTCCATTTTCTTGTACTCGAAGCCGAGATGGCGACAAAGCTCGACGCGTCCTATTTCAAACCAGGTGAAATAATTTCCATAGTAGACGATGCCCATCTGGTCGGTTTCCGCATAGCGCACGCGGACGATGGTTTCGGCGTAGTCGTTCATGCGAAGGCGCCGTTGAAATTCACTGGCCCATTCGCCGCTCGATTCACTGGTTCACCCATTTGGGCGCGCGCTTTTCGAGGAACGAAGAGAGGCCTTCGCGGAAATCGGCAGTGGAGCGAATGGCGGCGTTTTCGCGGATAGCAATCTCGAGTTCGGTCTTCAGCGCGGCTTCGTCGTATCCAAGCAGTAGGCGCTTGGTGCGGGCGATGCTGGTGGGGCTGGCGGAAAGGAGGATGCCGGCAAATTCCTGGGCCCGGGCGGTAAGATTCGCGGCCGGAACGATTTCGGTGATCAAGCCGAGGCGGTAAGCCTCGGCCGCATCGATGATGCGGCCGCTGATGAGCAGGTCGCGGGCGATTTTGTCGCCGACCTGGCGGCGAAGGAAAACCGAGACGACCGCGGGAATGAATCCGATTTTTACTTCGGTGTAACCGAACTTCGCTTCGGGCACGGCGAGAGTGAAGTCGCAGAGCGTGGCGATGCCGCAGCCACCAGCGATGGCCGGACCGTTTACTGCGGCAATAATCGGCTTCGACAAACCGTGGATGCGATAGAGCAGATTCGCGAAGAGGCGCGAGTCCGCGAGATTCTGTTCGAAAGATTGACCGGCGAGCGAGCGGAGCGCGTCAAGGTCCATGCCGGCGCAAAAGGCTTTGCCGGAGCCGGTGATGATGGCAACGCGGACAGCACCCGTTTCGATTTTCTCGAGGGCGACCAGGAGCTCCTCGATCATCTGCGTGGAGATGGCGTTGCGCTTGTCGGGGCGATTCAGGGTGATGGTGGCGACTTCGCCGGCGATTTCGAGTTGAAGAGTGTCGTAGGTCATATTGATGATGGCTCTTTAGGTGGGGTTGGCGGCTTGGGGCGCATCGGGCGCTGGTTCCGGCGCGTGCGCGAAGCGTTCGCGCAAGTCGCCGGTCATGGCGCAGGCGATGGCCAAAGATTTGGTGTCGATTCCGGTGGCCACGCCGCGCGCGGCGAGCGTGGCGAGAATGGTTTCCGTGGGAATGTTGCCGACAAGCTCGTCGCCCGCGAAAGGGCAGCCGCCGAGTCCGGTGAGCGCGCCATCGAAGCGGCGGCATCCGGCGTCGTAGGCGGCCAGAACTTTTTCTGCGGCGCGATCGGGACGGCTGTGCAGGTGCACGCCGATCTCGACGCCCGCGACGGAATTTTTCGCGGCGTTGTAAACCTGCGCGACGATTCTCGGGCGAAGCGGTGCCGACGGTATCAGCGAGAGAAACCAGGCGCACGCCGATATCCTTCAGCCAAATCATGGTGTCTTCCACGATTTCCGGGCCCCAGGGCTCTTCATAGGGATTGCCGAAAGCCATGGAAATGTAGACGACCAGCTTGCGGTCGGCGGCTTTCGTTTCGCGCTGCAGCTTTTCGACGAGTGCGCGCGATTCGGCGCGGGACATGTTGGCATTCGCGCGGCGGAAATAGGCGGAAATGGAATATGGATAGCCGATGGTGGTGACGCCGGGAGTGGCGAGGGCGCGAGTCGAGTCCCTGTTCGTTGACGACGATGCCGATGATGTCGGGCGATTCGCCTGCGGGGCAGCTTGGCTTGGCTGAGCTGCGCCATGACCGCTTCGCTGTCGGCCATCTGCGGCACGTGCTTGGGCGAGACGAAGCTGACGGCGTCGATGTGGCGAAAGCCGAGCGAGACGAGGCTCGCGAGGTATTTTACTTTTTCCTCGGTGGGGATGATGTTGGCGAGGCCTTGCCAGGCATCGCGCGGGCATTCGACTACGGTGACGGTGTCCAAGACGGGTTGTGTCTCCAGATTGGTTCGTGACGCTATACAGTATGCGATAGTTTGTCCCGCGGACAATCTGCGAAAACGAAAGCTCGCGGTGTTTTCTTCACGGGCGATCCTAACCGGATCGCCAAGAACCGCGAGCGGAAGGCGCTACGCGCCGATCAGTTCCCAGCGCTTTCGGTGCGCACACAACGCGCACCTTTCGCGCTGGGCTACGGTATTCCGTCCCTGCGGGACTGGGCTTTCCCTCTAGGTTTCGCAGCGCGCCCTAGGTTTGCAGGACGCCGGTTTTGAATTCGGGGACGGCGGGATTGAGCGCGGCCGCATTCGAGCGCCTCGATCAGCGCTTCGCGGGTGCGGGCGGGATCGATGATGGCGTCGACCCAGAGGCGCGCGGCGGCGTAGCGCGGATCGGTCTGATGCTCGTAGGTGGCGCGGATTGAATCGTAGCAGCTCCTTTTTCTCCGCTTCGCTCAGCTTTTTGCCTTCGCGCTCGAGCTGCTTGATCTTGATTTCGACGAGCGTGCCTGCGGCGGAATCGCCGCTCATCACCGCGTAGCGCGCGGTGGGCCAGGCAAAAATAAAGCGCGGATCGTAGGCTTTGCCGCACATGGCGTAGTGGCCGGCGCCGAAGCTGCCGCCGCAAATCACGGCGATTTTGGGCACCACGCTATTGGAGACGGCGTTCACCATTTTCGCGCCCGCGCGGATGATGCCGCTCCACTCGGCTTCTTTGCCGACCATGAAGCCGTTCACGTCGTGCAGGAAAACCAGCGGAATGAGATTCTGGTTGCAGTCGAGGATGAAGCGCGCGGCTTTGTCCGCGGACTTCGGTGTAGATCACGCCGCCGAATTCGATGCGCTTTTCGCCGGTGCCGGGCGCGGAGACGGTGACGTTCTTTTTCTGATTGGCGACGATGCCGACGGCCCAGCCGCCGATGCGCGCGTAGCCGCAGAGCAGGGTTTGGCCGTATTCGGCGCTTGTACTCGTCGAATTCGCTGCGCGTCGACGATGCGGGCGATGATCTCGCGCATGTCGTATTGCCTGCGAAGGCTCGGCGGAGAAAATTCCGTAAATTTCTTCGGCGGGATGCGCGGGAGGCGCGGCGGGCTTGTGATCGAACGGCGCGGCGGGCGGATGGCCCATTTTCTCGACGAGCGAGCGGATGCGCCGCAGGCAGGCGTCGTCGTCCGGCTCGCGAAAGTCGACGGTGCCGCTGATTTGCGCGTGCATTTGCGCGCCGCCCAAGTTCTTCGGCGGAAGTTTTCTGGCCGATGGCGGATTGCACCAGCGCGGGCCCGGCGAGAAAAAGGCCGCTGCCTTCGGTCATGAGGATGTGGTCGCACATCACCGGCAGATAGGCGCCGCCCGCGACGCACATGCCCATGATGGCGGTGATCTGCGGAATGCGCATGGCGCTCATCACGGCGTTGTTGCGGAAGACGCGGCCGAAATCGTCGGTATCGGGGAAAACGTCTTCCTGCAGCGGAAGAAAAACGCCGGCGGAATCGACCAGGTAAATCGTGGGGATGCGATTTTCGATGGCGATATTTTGCGCGCGGATCACTTTCTTCGCGGTCATCGGGAAAAAGGCGCCGGCTTTCACGGTGGCGTCGTTGGCGATGATCATCACGCGGCGTCCGGCGACGTGGGCGAGCCCGGTGACCGTTCCTGCGGCGGGCGCGCCGCCCCATTCTTCGTACATTTCGTAGGCGGCGTAGAGCGCCAGCTCGAAGAATTCCGTGCCGGGATCGATTAGCTTGGCGATGCGCTCGCGGGCGGTGAGGCGGCCCTTTTTGTGCTGCGCTTCGATGGCTTTCGCGCCGCCGCCCTGGCGGATTTTTTCCTCTTCGTTCTTGATTTCGGTGAGGCGCTCGACCATCTGGCGCGTGGCCTTTTCAGCGGCGGAGAATGCGGAAGGCTTTGGCGCGGGCTTGGCTGCGTCTTTATCCGCGTGCTTCACTGCGCTCAAGTGCGTTCGGCTCCCTGCGAGGCAGCGACGCGCTGGCGGATGAAGTCGACGATGGCTTGCGTGGTGGTGCCGGGAAGAAAAACTTCGGCGATGCCCGCTTGCTTGAGCGCGGGAATGTCCGCTTCGGGAATGATGCCGCCGATCAGCACGGTCACGTCGGTCATGCCATTTTGCTTGAGCAGGTCCATCAAACGCGGGCAAAGCGTGTTGTGCGCGCCGGAGAGGATGGAGAGGCCGATGACGTCAACGTCTTCCTGCAGCGCGGCGGAGGCGATCATTTCGGGGGTCTGGCGCAGGCCGGTGTAGATCACTTCCATGCCCGCGTCGCGCAGTGCGCGGGCGATGACCTTGGCGCCGCGGTCGTGGCCGTCCAGGCCGGGCTTGGCGATCAGGACGCGGATTTTTTTGTCGGGCATGTTTTAACAAGAATACTGAAAAGGGGAGGGAAAGGGTAGGGCGGGCGGTCGAAGGAGCGGTGCGAAGGAAACGGCAAAAGAGAGGGCGAAGAGAGGTCCCTCGACTCGCTGAACTGCGCTCGCTTCGGGATGACACCGTGAAACAAAGGGCAACACTAAGAGAGATCCCTCGTCGCTCCGTGCGCTGAGGCGCACGTCCGCTCGCTCGGGATGACACCGTAAATACAAAACAACCGCAAAGGAAAATGCAGATCCCTCGACTGCGCTCGGGATGACAGCGTGGGGGCAAACGGCAACAGAAAGAGAGATCCTTCGCTGCGCTCAGAGAGTGTGACTTTATTCCAAGAAACGCGAATTTCATCGCGCAACTCGATTCTTTTCAGTATCGACTTTGACGCACAATTAAAAAAGTCACAGCCTCTCAGGATGACAGCGAAAAGCAAAAACGAACGAGGGAAAAGTTAGGTGACGGAGGTTTCGGTGTGGGTGCCGAAGGCGGAGCGGAGGGCGTCGGAGATTTCGCCGAGGGTGGCGTAGGCTCTTACAGCGTCGTAAAGGTGGGGCATGAGGTTGTCGGTGCCAGCGGCGGCTTTGCGCAGAGCGGCGAGGCGGCGCTCGACTTCGCCGTTGCTGCGCTCGGCGCGCAGCTTCTGCAACTGCGCGGACTGCTGGCTCGCGACGGAGTCATCGATCTGCAAAATTTCGATGGGCTTTTCTTCCGTGACGTATTCATTCACGCCCACGATGATCTTTTCTTTGCGATCGACTTCTAACTGATATTGATACGCGGCATCAGCAATCTCGCGCTGCGGATAGGCGCTCTCGATGGCAGCGATCATGCCGCCCATGGCGTCGATTTTTGCAAAATAGTCGAGCGCGCCGCGTTCGATTTCGTTGGTGAGCGTTTCGACGAAATAAGATCCGCCGAGCGGATCGGCGGTGTTAGTGACGCCGGTTTCGTGCGCGATGATCTGCTGCGTGCGCAGGGCGATGGTGGCGGCGGCTTCGGTGGGCAGCGCCCAGGCTTCGTCGAGCGAATTGGTGTGCAGCGATTGCGTGCCGCCCATGACCGCGGCGAGCGCCTGAATCGCGGTGCGAACGATATTGTTCTGGGGCTGCTGCGCGGTGAGCGAGCAGCCAGCGGTTTGCGTGTGGAAGCGCAGCGCCCAGGAGCGCGGATTCTGCGCGCCGAAGCGATCGCGCATGGTGTGGTACCAGATGCGGCGCGCGGCGCGATACTTGGCGATTTCCTCGAAGAAATCGTTGTGCGCGTTGAAGAAAAAGGAAAGGCGCGGAGCGAAATCGTCAATGTGCAGGCCGCGGCGCAGCGCCCATTCGACGTATTCGATGCCGTCGCGCAAGGTGAAGGCGAGCTCCTGAATGGCTGTCGAGCCGGCCTCGCGAATGTGATAGCCGCTGATGGAGATGGGATTGAACTTCGGCGTGTGCTTGGCGCCGAACTCGATGGTGTCGGTAACCAGGCGCATGGAAGGCGCGGGCGGGAAGATATATTCCTTCTGCGCGATGTATTCCTTGAGGATGTCGTTCTGCAGCGTGCCGGAAATTTGTTTCCAGTCCGCGCCCTGCTTTTCGGCGACGGCGAGATACATGGCCCAGATAACCGCGGCGGGCGAATTGATGGTCATGGAGGTGGTGACGCTCGCGAGCGGAATCTGATCGAAGAGCACTTCCATGTCCGCGAGCGAGCTGATGGCCACGCCGCATTTGCCCACTTCGCCTTCGGAGAGCGGATGATCGGAGTCGTAGCCCATCAGCGTGGGCAGATCGAAGGCGACGGAGAGGCCGGTCTGGCCCTGCGAGAGCAAGTAGCGGAAGCGCTCGTTGGTGTCGCGGGCCGAGCCGAAGCCGGCGAACTGGCGCATGGTCCAGAGGCGACCGCGATACATGGTGGGGTGAATGCCGCGCGTGTAAGGCGGCTCGCCGGGCAAGTTTAAATCGCGAGCAGCAGACCAGCCTGCAAGATCGGCGTCGGTGTAGAGACGATTGATCGGGTAGCTTGAAACGGTGGTGAATTTTTCGGAGCGCTCGCGAGATTTGGCGAGAGTGGGCGCGAGAGTTTTTTCCTCCCATTCGCGCTCGCCGGCAGAGGGCTGGCGCGGTGCGGGCGCGGATGGTCCATTGCTGCGAGGAGCCTGCGTGGGCTTGCGAATCGAATCAGTCATTGTGGCGATCCGGGTGGTGTTCCGTGCGTTGCTCCGGCGTCGCGATGCCAGACGGTACACCAGTCATCGTGAGCGAAATACTTCATGCGCGGAATGTCGGTGATCAGGTCGCCGTACAGGGGGTTGATGTAGACGACATAGAGTTCGTTCGTGTGCTGCGAGAGGCGCTGTGCCACGGCAGCGAGAATTTCGGCCCTGAAGGGATTGAACAAAAATACGACCAAAGGCCCGGAGGGAAAGCGGACACGGCGAGCATCCGCGCAAACTACCGAGATTCTCTGGGATTCCACACGCGCCGCATTCGCCGCAGCGACTTTTGCCAGTCGTCCCGAGATCTCCACGCCAATGATTCGCCGGAAATTGTATTCCTCGGCGAGCAGGAGCGGGCGCCCTTTGCCGCAGCCGAGATCGATGAAGGTGAAGCGGGAGAGATCTTCGCGGATATGAGCCAGGCAGGCGCGAAAAATGTCCGGATCGATGGCCTGGTAATCCTCGGACTCGGCGGCGATGCGATGGCGATGGACCATACCGGAGGTATCGCATCCGGTGAGATAGTCGAAGGGATGCTTCTCCGGATAAAACTCCTCACGCAGCCGCCAGACGAGATGCCGCAGGGTCATGGTTTCGCCGGTTGCATTCCGTTTCCACTGAGATCGCCAGGGATATTCGGCACGGGCGCCACTTTGCCGTTCTTGGCGTCTTCGATGGTGATGTTGTTCACGTCGAGTGTGCGTCCCATGGACTGATTAAAGTTTACCTCCGCTTCAATCAAGTTGATGCGGTCGCGCAACAGGGTGCCTTGGGCGGCGGTAAGATCGCGGGAACGCAGCACGACGTTGTAGCTGGTGGAGGATCCGAGCTGATATTTCTTCTGCTCGTCGTCGAGGGTTTGCTGCGCGAGGGTCTCGGCCTCTTGGGCGGCGGCCACGGCGGCGCGGTCTTCCACCAGGGCAATCATGGTCTGGCGCACATTGAGCACGATGGTGTTCTGCGTCTGGCGATATTGCACCTGCTGCAGGCGTTGATTAATGGAGGCCTGAGCGTTGTCTGCTTGCGCGGCACGGTTGTGGATGGGCAGGGTAATGTTCACGCCAGCCTCGTAGGTCGGATAGTTGTTATGGATCATGTTGTTCCAGGTATCGAGCAGGCCGGCATTGTGCTGCGTTGTGCTGGCGGCGACGGTCTGCGCGCCAACATAAATGGGAACGGCGCCGATGGTGGCGGGAGTGCCGTTAGCGAAAAGAATCGGCTCGCTAAGCACCGAGGCAAAGCCGGTAGGAGTGGATGTAGTGGTGGTGGAAGCGCCGGAAATGCCGATTTGCTGATACAGCCCGAATAGATTCACCGTTGGCAATAGTTCGTTCTTCGTGGCCTGTATTTCTACCTGGGCGTTTTTTAAATTCAGTGAGGCTTGCTGAAGCTCGGGCCGTTTTGACCAAGCCTCTGCGACAGCCTGCTGGAGTGGAAGATTTTCGACCAAGTCCGGCGTGCGAATGGGGGTGGTAGGAACGATTTCGATGTTCGCGGTTGAGACCGCGAGAGGATCTTTGGTGATGGCCACGAGCAGGGTGGTTTCGTCCTGAAGCTGCACGTTCTGCGCCTGCACCAGCGCTTGCTGGTCGGATGCGAGCTGCGATTGCGCGGTGATCACGTCCAGGGGAGCCATGGTGCCGATTTCGAGCTGCTTTTTGTTGTTTTCGTAGAGCTGTTGATCGACGCCGACAGTGGCTTGCTCCACTTTCACGTTTTCGCGCGCGTAAACCAGCTCCCAATAGGCATTGGAAACTTGTGCGACGGTGTTGATGACCTGCTGCGCGAACTGCGATTCGCCTACCTTCACCGTGTTGCGCGCTTCGATGATATAGCGTTGGTTGGGAACGCGGCCGAATCCATTCAGAAGAGGCTGAGTGACTTGCACGGTGAGGGTAGATTCGCTGAAAGGATTGAAAAGATCCGAAGGGAAATTGATGGACGAGCGGTTGTTATCGAATGTCACCTGAAGCTGCGTGCCGGGCCAGAATCCCTGCGTGTAGTTGAAATTCGCCTGGGCGTTGTGCTGCACCAGATTCGGCGCGATGGGACCGCCTGTCGTTTGCACCGCTCCGGCCGCCACGCCCGCGAGAAACGGATTGTTCACCGGCTGAGACGCTTGCGCGATCAGCGCCTGCGCGGTAATGGTTGGATCGAAAACAAGCCTGCCGTTCACGCCGGAGAGCGAGCGGAGAAGGTTCACTTGGTCGAGCCAGGGAGTGTAGCGCTGCACGGCAATGTCCATGTTGTTTTCGAGAGCCAGGGAAATGGCGTCTTCCAGAGTGAGCATGAGCTTGCCATTCTGAATGAGGTCATTTAGGCGCGGCGAGTTGCTGAGAGAGAGAGAGGGCACCTGATATGGCGTGTAGGGCGCGGCCACGGACGGGAACCAGCGCTTGCCGTAGGAATAATCCGGCGCAAGATTCAGAGTACGGGGCGGAGATGGGGGCGCGGCCTGCGGGGGCGGCACGGGAGCCTGCGCGGCAGACGGAGCAGGAGCCTGAGCTTGCGGCTGCGGCGGATTTGTTTGCGGCGCTTGCGCTGGCGATGGAGCGGACGCTGCTGCTTGCTGCGCGAAGGCAGGCAAGGGGATCTGCAAAATAACCAGAAGCAGCACGGCCGCAGCTTTAAGACTGTGATTCATCTTTATCAATCCTCTCCACAAGAAGCATGGGGATGAGTGCATGCCTCTAAAACGGCTGGGAAATGCGAAAGTTTCAGGACAATCCTATCGTATAAGCGATGCGTGAGACATTGATTCGATGCAGCGAGGTTCGGGAACGAACCGGATTTTACGAAGAGGCGCGGCCTGCGAATGGGTCAAAGGCGGGGTTGCGTTGACACTCCCGGAATTGAGTTCTAGGATCGTTTGAGCCACGAAATTTCCATGCCCTCTACCCTCCGCCGGCCTGAAGCGTCGCACGTATGCGCAAAAGCCAGAAATTGCCGTGGAACGGGAGATCGTCTGGCGATCCCATGGCGATTGGCCCTGATTCTTCTGATTTTTTGGACAGCGCAATGTTCGGTGAATGTCGCCAAAGCGCAAACGCCGGAGCAGCTTAAAGTCAAAAATTACACCAGCGACTTTGCCAATGTTCTCAGTCCGGCGGCGCGCGACCAGATCAACGCGCTCGCAGCAGAGCTCGAGCGCAAGGCGGATGCGCAGATGGCCGTGGTGACCATCAAGACGCTCGACGGCCGGCCGATCGAGGATTATTCCATCGATCTGGCTACGCGGCTGGGCATTGGACCGAAGGAGTCGAGCCGCGGCGTGCTGATTTTGCTGGCGGTGAACGATCATCAATACCGCATTGAAGTGGGATACGGGCTGGAGGGAATTCTGCCGGATGGGAAAACCGGGAGCATCGGGCGCGAGGCAGTGCCGTATCTGCGGCAGAACAATTACGACGCAGCGCTGCTGCTGATGGCGCGGCGCGTGGCGGACGTGATTGCCGCGGACCGCGGCGTGACGCTCACTGGCGTTTCGCCACCCGCGCCACAGACTGCGCCGGAGTCGACGAAACTGACGGCCGGCGAAATCTTTCTGCTGATATTCGCGATTTTTTTTGTGTTTTCGATTTTGCGGCGCGGTGGCGGCGGACGCGGCTCGCGGTTTGGTGGCGGCGGAGGCTGGTGGATCGGGCCGATGATGGGAGGCGGATTTGGAGGAGGCGGTGGATTCGGCGGCGGCGGGGGTGGCGGAGGTGGTGGCGGTTTCGGGGGATTCGGCGGAGGATCGTTCGGTGGCGGAGGGGCGAGCGGGAGCTGGTAAGGTTCGGTTATGGCGCGTGTGAGGACGTGAGGCGTGGAAAACAGGCTGACTGAATTTGTGGAGAGAGCGAAAGCGGCGGCGGGCGCAAATTTGACCGCCGTGGTTCTCTATGGGTCCGCGGTGACGGAAGAATTTGTCGCCAAGCATTCCGATCTGAACATCCTCTGCATCGTGGGGCAGGCGGGATCCCGCGAGCTGGAGCAACTGCATCCGCTGGCGGAGTGGTGGGTGCGCCACGGAAATTCGGCGCCGATCGTTTTCACCATGGAAGAACTGCGCGAGGCCGCGGACGTGTTTGCCATCGAGCTGCTGGACATGAAGCTGCGGCACCGCATGCTGTTCGGTCAGGAATTCCTGCAAAATTTCGAAGTTTCCATGGAGCTTCACCGGCTGCAAGTGGAGCGCGAATTGCGCACGAACTGGCTGCGCTTGCGGCAGTCGGTGCTTCTGGCGCCGGCCAAGAGAAAGGCGCAGATGGGCATCATGCTCGCTTCGATTTCCCTGTTTTGCGCGCTGTTCCGGCACGCGTTGATCGCGCTGGGCCAGCCGGCGCCCGCCACCAAACGCGAAGCGGTGAATGCGGTAGCAGCGATCACAAGCGCGAATCCGTCGGCGTTCTTGTCGATTCTCGATTTGCGCGAGGGAAAACGCAAAGAGCGGGGAATTGCCGCCGATACCACGCTGCAAACGTATCTGGAATTTGTGGAAGTAGCGACCAGCCAGTTGTGCTCGCGAGTGTCCTAGGATAGCCTCCACCACAACGACGGAGGGATCGCTTGGCGCGCACGCGAAAAATCCTGCTCACAACTATTTTGGCCATTCTTGCCACAAGGGTGACTTGGCTCCGTAGAGCGGCGGCCCAGGGAGCGGGCGGAACAGGCGATGCGGCGCTACAGCAGGAACTAACGGCAGTGGACAAGCAGTGGCTGCACGCCGCGACGGTGCAGGATCTGGCGTATCTGGAAAAATTATTCGCGCCGGGAATGTTCGAGGTGCAGCGCGGCGGAGTAGTGGAAACGGGCGAGGAAATGCGCAAGGTGATCGGCGCACCCGGGCGGCAGATTCAAATCGATATCGATGACGTGGTGGTGCGCGGCGTTTATGGCGACACGGCAATCATCACCGACCGGACCACGCAACAAGGCATGGCGCCCGATGGTCGACAGATCAGCGGCGAATATACGGTGACGCGCATCCTGCAAAAGCAGGCTGGCAAATGGCGAGCGATTGGCGCGCAAATGACTCCGCTAAAGCCTTCGACTATGGCGACGCCCATGACGCACGAGGTGCCGCCGGCGATTCCCAGGAATGCGACGGAGAAGAAATTGATCGAGATCGACCGCAAGTGGGTGGATGCGGCTACGAATGGCGATACGGCGTATCTGAAAGAGCTCTTCACCGATCGTATGTTCGAGGTGGGTGGCGACGGGCGCGCTTCCGACGCCGAGGCGCTGCTCAAGAGCATCGGCGCGCGCAAGCCCGGACAATTTCAGGGCTTCTGCGATCAAATCCAGATTCGCGGGATTTATGGAAACGCGGCAGTGCTGACAGACCGGCGCGTGCTGAAAGGCACCGCGGCGAACGGGCAATCGATTGATGCGGCTTGGCGCGTGACGCGCGTGCTGGTAAAGCAGAACGGAAAGTGGCGCGCGGCGGCGAGCGCCTTAACCGCGATCCCTCAGTCATAAGGAACGGCTACTTTTTGCTGCGCAGCCGTGGCGTGCGGCGGCAGCGGCCTATTTCGTGTACGTCTTCGACAAGTGATTGCGCGAATTGGTGACCGTGAAGGTGCCGTTCTCCTGCGCAGACACGGTGATGAAATTTCCCTCGTCCTTTTCACCCAGGTTGGCGATGAATTCGTCGGCCACGTTGTGGTCTTTGCCGCCATCGACCGCATAGTGCAATTGCCACAGCGCCTGCAGGCCGGGCGAGTCGTGAACGATCTGCCACGCGGCGGGGATACCGCCCTTGTGCGCGCCATTGTTCATGATGGCCACGCGAGGGTGGAGCGCGTCGACCATGGACTTGGAGTTCGATTCGTCCAGGCCATGATGCGAGGTCAGGTAAAGGTCCACTGTGCCGAGCAGATTGTTCGGGCACACCAGCGCTTTTTCTTTTCTTTTGGTCAGGTCGCCGAGATCCAGGAAGCGGAAATTGCCATAGGTGATGAGCATCCCGACCGATTGGGCGTTCTCACTGGTATCGACGACTGCTTCAGGTTCGGAGGCGCAAAGCGGATTGGGCTTTCCGCCACCTGACACAGGGGATTTAATTGCTTCTCCGGCGGCGGCCACTACCTCGACTCTCATGCCTTGCAACGGAAGCTGATAGCCGGGCTTGGCGATGATGCGCCTTGCCGTGGCTGCGACTTGCTGGTAAGCGGCGTAGCCGGCGCGTGTGCGGTCGGAATTTTCCGCGTCCGCGCCATGGTCGACAAAAGTGGCGATCTTGATGCGCTTGGCGATTTCCGGCAGGCCGCCTACATGATCGCCATGGTAGTGCGTGATCACGGCGATGTCGATCTGACGAATTCCGGCGGATTTTGCGGCCGCTTCGATGCGATCGGCATCTCGCCCGTTGAATCCACCCCAGCCCGCATCAACGAGCAGAGATTCGCCCGCCGGATCGACCAGGAGCGTGGATTGGCCACCCTCGACGTCAATGAAATAAATTCGCAGCGCTTTTTCGCCGGCCGCGCCGGCACGAGACGAAAGGGCGGCAAACAAGAGAACGAGGGCGATTGCGATTAAAAACAGCGTTCGACGCATGATGATCTCCTCACCTGCTAAAAGTGGATCGATGGTATCGGCTCTTTTGCGGCGCGATTGTACCCAAAACACCTGCGGCAGGGAAATGTGGCGCATCGGCTGGAATTCCGGGCATTCGCCCAGTCAAAAGGGGATGGCACACATCCAAACGACGAATTGGACACCGTTTCATAACGGTTGTTACGCTGACTCATGTATCTCGTCATCCCTACAAGCAAAGGCGAAGCAGTGCTGGAATCCCTCTCGAGCCAGAAATTCGCGGGCGTGCACATTGACGACCGGATGGAGCAGGTGGCTCAATCTCTAGCGGCGCTGCTGAAATGTAGTTCGTGCCTGGTGTACGCTTCGGAAAGCCACGCTATGGTGCTGGAAGTTCAGCTGCCCGGGAGCGCCTGGGTCAGTTGAGATGTTCCGGCTGAGCCGTTGGTGAGGCTCGCCTGACGCGGTTTTCGAAATTCTCGCCCTCAGAAATTCGTCGAATCCCCGCGTCAACTCATTTCCCCCCGGCAATCAATCCTACATTTCTGCTTTCTTTATTGATAAACTCCGGCGTAATTGCCTGGAGGGAATCGATATGAAGCGTGTCTGTGTGATTGCAGGCGCTGTGTTGCTGGCGCTCGTTTCCGCGAGCTTGCCGCTTTGGGCGCACCATGGTGGCTCGGAATACGATACGAAGAATCCGATAACGCTGAAGGGCACCGTGACGGAATATTATTGGGCCAATCCGCACTGCCAGATTTACGTCGACGTGAAAGACGACAAAGGCAAAACGGTGAACTGGGCCATCGAAACGCTGGCGCCGGCGGTGATGAAGCGCGCCGGATGGAATCGCGAGTTGCTGCATCCGGGAGACGCAATCACCATTACGCTAGTCCCCAGCAAGAATGGCACTCCGGTGGGAATGGTGCGCAAATTGGTGCTGCCGAACGGGCAGGAGCTTGGTCCGGGGCAAATCGGCGAGCAGCCACCGCAATAGAGCAATCGGCACAAGAGCGCGAAAGGGGGAATTGATATGCGGACACAACGGATCTTCGGACTAACGCTTGTAGCGGCCGCGATTGCCATTTCACCCAATGCGTTTCCACAGGCGAGCAAGCTGGCGAAGGCTAAGCCCGATACTAAAAATCTTCCCTATGACAAGCACGACATTACCGGCGTATGGGATCCGGCGCCGTACATGCAGCCGAAGGATGAAGTGAATCCGCTGGCGCTGAATGGCGAGCCCACGCCACTGCCGCCGTTCACTCCGTGGGGCCAGCAGAAATATGAAGACAACGTGAAGTTCATCAAGGCGGGCGACGTGAACGACTGCGATCCGTTCGGCACCGCGCGAAATTTCTTCACGCCGCGTCCGTTTGAAGTGATCCAGGCCAAGGACCGCATGGTGCAGCACTACGAGTATTACGACAACTGGCGCGAAATTTTCACCGACGGGCGCGGCGTGCCGGACGATGTCGACCCGGATTTCATGGGATATTCGACGGGCAAGTGGGACGGCGACGCGTTTGTGGTGGATTCAACCGCCTACAACGGGAAACAGTTTCTCACCTGGACAGGATTGCCGCTTACTGAATCCATGCATCAGACCGAGCGCTGGCAGCGCATCGACCACGACACGCTGAAAATCTATTTCACGTTTGACGATCCCAAAGCTTACACGCAGCCCTGGCACATTACCTTTTTCTACAAGCTGCGGCCGGACTGGCGGCTCGATGCGCATCCTTGCACGCTGTCGGAACTCAAGAAATGGGACTCGCTCGGACACAAGGACAACCTGCCGGGGCTCGAATACAAATCGAACAAGTAATTCCCCGCGAATTTGATTCAAGATAGGAAGTGGGCTCGAGCGGTTGACGCCGCGACATTTTGGCGTGCGGGGCGTCTATAGAACCGCTGCCGGCCGGCACGATTTCCTCAGGGGCGCCGGAAAGGATTTTTATGCTCAAGAGCTTTTTCGATACGCCAAAAGATTGTGTGCTGACCTTCATGCGCATCATGATGGCCGTGGTGTTTTTTCCGCACGGCGCGCAGAAACTGCTGGGATGGTTCGGCGGCGGCGGATTTCACGCCACCATGGGCATCCTGGAGCGCATGGGCATTCCGGCGTTCGCCGCGTTCCTGGTGATTTTCGTGGAGTTTTTCTGTCCGCTGGCGCTGTTTGCAGGATTTCTGACGCGGCTGGCGGCGCTGGCCATCGCCTTCGACATGTTTATGGCGGTGATGCTGCTGCACCGGCACGTCGGATTTTTCATGAATTGGGCGGGCAAGCCGAGACCCGAGGGATTCGAATTCCACCTGCTGGCGTTCGCCGTGGCCATACCGTTGATCATTCGCGGAGGGGGATCGCTTTCTTTGGATCGGGCAATCGTGAAAGCGGTGGACGCAAAGACGCAATTATAAGCTTCGAGAAGCCGCGGAATGTGTGGGAATGGCGCGGAATGCAAAAGGGGATGAACATGAAAAGAGTTGCGATGTTAGTTTTGCTGACTGCGGCAGTGGCGTTCGGGCAGCAGGCGGCTGAACCCGCTTCCAAGGCGAAGATTTTGACGCGCGCGGAGTTCGACCAGTTGATGGCGACGCCGGGGCGCGTGCTGCTGCTCGACGTGCGCAAGCCCACGGAAATTGCACAAAACGGCGGTTTTCCGGTGTACATGAACATCCAGGCGGACGATCTTGCGAAACATCTGGCGGAGATTCCGAAAGACCGGCCGATCGTTACCGTCTCGAATCATGCGCATCGCGCCGGAATCGCCGCGGACTTGCTCGCGAGCAAAGGATTTAAAGTGACCGGAGCGATTGGCGCGCAGGTGTACGAGTCCGAAGGCGGAAAGCTGGTGAAGTATCCGCCGCTGCAGCCCGCGCCGGCAGAGAAGAAGTAGGCGGGGGCCTTGGCGTGGTTCAATGAATAACTTTTTACGATTCCTGCAGGTGTTTGCGCTAGGCGCGTGGGTAGGCTCGATTCTCTATTTCAGCGCAGTGGTAACGCAGGGCGCGTTTCGCGTGCTGCCGACCATCGACGATGCGGGACGCCTGGTGGGTTTCACGCTGAACGGACTGCACTGGATGGGAGTGGTTGCGGCGGTGATTTATCTGTTGGCGGCGGTGGCGCTGGAGCGGTCGGCGAAAGCCCTGGCGCATCCTGCGGCAATTGGCGTGATTTTGATGCTGATATGCACGCTTATTTCGCAGCAAATGGTTATTCCGCGGATGGACGTGTTGCGGCTGCAGATGGGCTCGGTGGCTGCTACTTCAGCCGCGAATCCACTGCGCGCGGAATTCGACAAGCTGCACAACTATTCGGTGTATCTGGAAAGTGGAGTGCTGCTGGCGGGAATTGCCTCGCTGTTTCTTACCGTACGGCAGCAAGCGGCAGCGATCCTGGCGCGCTCTCATTGAGGCATTGTTTCACACGAAGAGAGATCCCTCGACTCGCTGAAAATCGCTCGCTTCGGGATGACACCGCAAAACAAAACAAGCAACAAAAATGCGGATCCCTCGACCTCGGTCGTTGGCCTTAACCGGGCCAAGCTTAGCCCCGCTCGGGATGACAGCGTAAGGCAAGAAGCAGAAAAACGGCAAAGGCTACGAGCTTTTTCGGCGCGACGGGCGCGATTTGTTCGCAACGCGTTTCACGACGAGGATACGTTTCTTGGCAGCGATGCGCTTCTTTGCTGCGGCGCGTTTCTTTGCGGCTTTGCCGGTCTTGGTGATCTTGCGCGCGTCTTTTCCGGCAACGTCAACGGCGCGCCACAAATACCAGCTCGCGACAGTGCGATAAGGGCGCCAGCGCTCTCCGAATTTTGCGAGTTCTTTTGGTTTGGGAATGCGGCGCTTGCGATAGGTGAGCGCGAAACCTTTCTGCACGCCGTAGTCGTGGATGGGCAGCACGTCGGGACGGCCCAGGCGGAAGATCAGGAACATTTCGACGGTCCAGGCGCCGATGCCGCGCACGGAGATCAGCCGCTCGACCAGTTCCGCGTCGGACATCTTTACAGCGTCGGCCATCGTTGGGACGATGCCGTCGATGGTTTTCTGCGCCAGGTCTCGCGCGGCGGCCACTTTAGCCGCGGAGAAGCCCGCTTCGCGCAGCTTCTGCTCCGGCACTTTCAGCAATTCTTCCGGAGTGGGCACGCGGCCGTTCGAGCCGAGCGCCTTGATGCGTCCGAAAATCACCGCCGCAGCTTTTCCGGCAATGCTCTGGTAGGCGATGGCGCGCAGCAGCGATTCGTAGGGCGACTGCTCTTCATCGATATTAAGCTTGAACTCGACGCATTTCTCGATCAGCGCGGTGAGATGAGGATCGTCCTTGGTGATGTGCGCGATCGCTTCGCGATGGTCGAAAGCGTGCGTGGATTGTTCAGACATAGCCAGCGCTCAAGCATACCGTCTGATCCCAGCCCTCGTCCAATTACCTTACGTACAATTTACGAAAACTCCGCTTCTCATTCGGAAACTAACGCGCTGATTTCGGTGTCTAAATCGGCTGAGACAACCAAGGCGCGGAATGTCCATTCCGGCTTCAACGCAATTAAAGAGAGCTCTGAGTTGGATCGTGACCGGGATGGGCCTTTGTCTCGGGCTTTTCGCTCTTGTGTTGTTAGCTCGCTTTCCTCTTTATCCCCACGCTTCCTTTGCCCAGTTTCTATTTCTTGTCACAAGTGCTTTGTACGGATTGGTTTGTGATTCGGATCATTGATCGCACTTAGAGATAAGCGAAAATCAGCCATTTGCTTTTTATGGGCTACTCCGGCCTGGGTTTTGGTTCTGTCGTGGGGAGTCTTCCAGGCATTCGTCGTTCTAGATGGCTTTGTACTTCTGCCACTTATGTCCTTCGCCTTCGTTTTGCCTGTTGTGCTGGGGTTATTCTGGATCATTACTTACCACTACGGTTGGCAACCTGCCTTTACTGGAGAATTGCCTTCTCGTGGGCGCAGAATTCTTTTCACGCTTGGCGGCAAGCGTTGTCCTTTTCGCGGTATTTCCTCAGCCGCTCTATTGTTGGAGATGAGGCGGGGCTTTTTGGATTGTGGAAAAGCCCGATATTCGACCGTCACCGATGGAGCCGGACCAATTGTCCTTGTCGCTGTGCCGGAGCACGTGCGGCTGTTCCCGTTTCTACAACCAAACCGTTTGCCGATGGGCACTGGCCGCCGTGCGGCAACACTTCTGGGGATTGAGGTGGTGGGAAAGGCGTTTTGTCGTTCTGCTCTTGGGCAATTTTAAGCTGGGGCAGGAATATTTTATTGACGGCACGCACTTTCCGGGGCTGTTAACGAGATTTTTCCCATTCATTACGCTGAGGCCATGTGGTCAATCCTCCGAGGTCGAGGGCTCGGTAGAGCTTCGGCTATTGCATGAAGGATCCTCAAGAACAGGTGTTCGGATCATCGGTAAGGTCGAGCGCTTTGCAGAGCGTTCAATTCAGGCTCTGCCGCAAGTGAACGTACGTATTACAGACTCGGCAGGAAGCTTTATAACGACGACCGATGCGCACGGGATATATGATGTAACTGATTTACCGCCCGGACGATTTGGAATTGAGATTGTCTCTCCAAATCTGGAGAAGCCCCACTGCGAGGAAAATGACGTAAAGGTGGGGCAGGCTTGGGGCTGTACCCTGACCGTTTTTGGTATTCGCTGATCCTTTCACCATCTCCACTCTTTTTTTTCGGCGTCAGTTCCGAAGGCTGTTGGATTTCGGTGTGTGCTAGTATCAAAAACTTATGCAAACGGGAATTATCGGGCTGCCGCAAGTAGGGAAGACAAGTCTGTTCCGCATCCTGACGAAGGCGAAGGTGGAAGCGCGCAGCGCGCCGAACCAGGCGCACGTGGGCATCGCGCGCGTGCCGGACGCGCGTGTGGCCAAGCTGTCCGAGGTATTCAAGCCGAAGAAAATCACCTACGCGACGATCGAGTACGTCGATATCGGCGGAATCCAGAAGGACCGCGAGAAAAATTCCGCGTCGCTGGTGCCGCTGCGCGAAGCGGACGCGCTGGCGCACGTGGTGCGGCTGTTTGAAGATCCTGCGGTGCCGCACGAAGCCGGGTCGCTTGACGCCATGCGCGATATCGAGAGCGTCGACATCGAACTGATCCTCACCGATCTGGAGCAGTGCGCCAAGCGCATCGAGCGCGTCGAAAAGGATTTGAAAAAGAAGAAAGAGACGATCCTCGAAACGGAATTGCAGGTGCTGCAGCGCTGCCGGCAGGCGCTCGAAGCGGAGACGCCGCTGCGCGAACTCGAATTCAAGCCGGAAGAGCAGAAGATGCTCACCGGCTTCATGTTTCTCACGCAGAAGCCCATGCTGTACGTGCTGAATCTGGGCGACGAAGAAGCGCCGGAGATCGATCGCGTGGTGGAGAAATATCATCTGGAGAAGCTGGCGACGAAGCCGCATACGGCGGTGGTGCCGTTCTGCGGGAAGATCGAAGCGGAGCTGGCGGAACTCGACGATGCCGAAGCGGCGGAGATGATGCGCGCGTACGGGTTGAAGGAATCCGGGCGCGACCGGCTGATTCAGGCGAGTTACCGGTTGCTGGGGCTGATTTCGTTCCTCACGTGCGGCGAGCCGGAGTGCCGCGCGTGGACCATCGAGCGCGGGATGAACGCGCAGAAGGCCGCCGGAGCGATCCATAGCGACATCGAGCGCGGGTTCATCAAGGCCGAAGTGGTGAAGTGGGAAGACCTGCTCAACGCCGGAAGTTTTGCCGTGGCGAAGGAGCGGGCGCAGATGCGGCTCGAAGGGAAAGAGTATATCGTGCAGGACGGCGATGTGATTCTGTTCCGGCACTCCGGCTAAGCGTATATTCTCGCGCAAATTCCATGCGTTCGCCCGAGACAACTCGCATCCTGCTGGCCATTCTGTTGGGACTTACCGCCGCGGGCGCGAACGTTTTTGGCGGGCTGCTGATCGCGCGCCGGCAATGGCCGCGCGCTTGGCTGAAATACTTCATCGCGCTGGGCGCGGGATTCATGCTGGCGACGGCGATGCTGGAAATGATTCCCGAGTCGCTGAAGCTGCGCAACGATCCTTCGTCGCATTTCTTCAACAGCACGGACGCGGTGTTCACCTTTGTTCTTGCCGGCTATTTCCTGGTGCATTTCTTCGAGCATACGGTTGCGCCGCATTTCCATTTCGGCGAGGAAACGCATCATGCGGAGATGGCGCACGCGCACGCCAGCTATACGGCGCTGCTGGGATTGGTGATCCACACGTTTTTCGACGGGGTGGCCATCGCATCGGGGTTGCTGGTTTCCACGTGGCTCGGCGGCGTGATTTTTATGGCCATTTTTCTGCACAAGATTCCGGAAGGGTTTACAGTGGCGTCGCTGATGCTGGCCAGCGGGCAAAGCCGGCGCGCCGCGTTCATTTCGTCGGCGATTCTGGGCGGGACCACACTGCTGGGAATCGGGCTGATGTTTGTGCTGCGAAGTTCGGTGGCCGATGCGCTGCCGCTTTCCGCGGGCGTTACTCTCTACGTGGCAGCTTCGGATTTAATTCCTGAAGTAAATCGCGAGCCGGGAGCGGGCATGGCGCTGCTGGTATTTTTCGGCGTGGCGGTGATGCTGGCGTTGAAATTTATCTTCCAGAGCTAGCCGAAGGCTGTTGCCGCAAGTCTCTACGCCACAGTGGCTTAGCGGCTGTGTATAGCCCGGCGCTATCCTTTCCGTGGCACCGCACCCAGCGCAACTTTATGAGGCGACTTGTGTTAGATAGACTGTGGAGGCCATGGCCAGAACCGACGTCCAATTGATGCTGGACGTGAAGGCAGGGGACGAAGCTTCGTTCGAGTTCCTGTTGCGGAAGTATCGCTCGCCCCTGGTGAATTTCCTCTACCGCATGGTGCGCGACACGGCGCAGGCGGAAGACCTTGCGCAGGAAGTGTTTCTACGCGTGTATCGCGCGCGCCAGGACTATTCGCCGAGCGCGAAGTTCACCACCTGGCTGTTCCGCATCGCCACAAATCTGGCACTGAATTCAGTGCGCGATAACCGCTACCGGAAACTCGAAACGTCGATTGATGCGCCTGAGTCTAACCAGGAAGATGCGGCGCCGCGCGAGTTGCCGGCCCGCGAGATGCGCATCGACGAGCATCTTTTGGAGCAGGATCGAGTGGCTTTTATCCGCCGGACCATTGAAAAGCTGCCGGAAAAGCAACGTGCGGCGGTGCTGCTGCACAAGTACGAAGAGATGGATTACGCGGAGATCGCGAAAATTTTGGAATGCTCGGAAAGCGCGCTGAAATCGCTACTGTTCCGGGCCTATGAAACCCTGCGCGTGGAGTTGGCGCCACTGGCTGGCCGTCAAGTTGTTCAACGAGTTGGCCGGCAAGTGCCGCAGCGTGCCGGGGAAGGAAGGCTGTCATGAAGTGTGAAGAGATTTCCAAGGAACTGGTGGGGTATCTGGATCGCCGGGCGAATTCCGCCGAGCGGCAGCAGGTGGAGGAACATCTGCTGGAATGCGCGGCGTGCCGGACGCGTGCGGAAGAATTCCGTGGCGTGTGGAATATGCTGGAAGAGTTGCCGGTCATTGAGCCGTCTCTCGGGTTTGACGCGCGTGTGCGCGAGCGAGTCGCCGCCGAACCGCAGCGGCGATGGTTTTGGGGTTTTGTCCCGCAGCCCAGGCTGGCGTTTTCGGTGGCGCTGCTGTTGTTGCTGAGCGTCGGCATCGCGAAATTCCCGCAACGGAATGTGGGCGCGCCAGTTCCGGTAGCCGCCGTAAATGAAACGGAGCAGTTCCAGGAGATCAAGGATCTGCCAGTGCTGGAAAATTACGAGGTCCTGACGAAATTCGACGCGCTTTCAGAACTTAGTCCGGCGGAAGCACCGTCTGTCCAGTCGCGGAGCTCGGAGACAAACGATTAGCGCGCAGCAATCGTTTCAAAGCAGCGTGTACGGCCATTCGTAAAAGTTCAGGGAATTGACCGGAGAAGGGAATTGCCGTTGAGGCGGAGTCTTATATTCGCGGTAGGGATCGTGTTCGTAGCCGGGCTGGCGGCCAAGCCCGCCGCCGCGCAACTGCGAACGTTCCCGCGCTTGCGGTACGTGGACCAAAAGCAGAAACCGGTTCCTCGCGAGAATTTCCAGCCGCAGCCCAATGGGGCGCTTCGGAACCAGCCGAACTTGCGCGCGATGGCCGGCTTGCCGCCGAAATGGATCGAGAATTTGCGAGAAATGCCCCCCGCGGAGCAGGAACGCTTCCTTCAGAATAACCGCCTGTTTCAGAATTTAGCTCCCGAACGCCAGGCGCAAGTCCGCAAAAATCTGGAGAACTGGAACAAGCTGACGCCGGAGCAGCGCGACGCTCTCCGCGAGCGCGCCGAGGTTCTGGAGCGCATGACTCCCGCGCAGCGCATGTATCTGCGCAACACGCTGCTTCCGAAGTGGCAGGCGATGCCTCCCGACCGGCGGCAGGTGATTAACGGCCGGCTTCGGATCCTGCAGACGATGGGCCCGGGCGCCCAGCAAGCCGCGCTAGCCGATCCGAAATTCATGCAGGGGCTCAGCCCAGACGAGCAGTCCATGGTACGCGACCTGAATTCCTTCCGGAATCCTGCACCCCAGCAATAGCTTTTTTTCGCCGCTCCTAAATCCTTTCGATTCGACTTGCCGGCTGTTGCGCGAATCAGGGCCGTTCAAGCGTGAGCTTGCGAGTGAAATTTCCATTGGGAGTGTGGATCGCGTCTGGCGCCATGCCGAAGATCAGCTTCCCGTCCTCGAAGTGAAAGAAGCGCTTCTGCTGAGAGCCGGGATAGTCGGGGCGCCAGGCGGCATCGATGTTCATGGTCAGAGTGCCAGCTTTTTCGTCGATGGTGCAGGGGCCCTCGTAGCCGATGTAGTTTTTCACCAGCGCGTCCTTCATTTGATCGCCAACCGGCATCTGGTCGCCCACAGGCTTTTCGCCCTCGGGCTTGCCAGTTGGCGAAAACGACGGAACATCGGTCGACATAATCTGCAGCAGGCACCAGCCGCGCTCGACAACGATCCAGCCGACGGGATGCCGGCCCCAGGGATATTGTCCGACCGATCCATCAGCGCGGAGGTCTTCAGCGGCGATGAGCTTCCAGCGGCCCTCGATGGTTTCGGCTTGCGCGGCCGCGGCCGCCATAAGCGCCACCACGAGCACCCATCTGAAAATTTTCATGAGAAAAGGCTCCTGCAAAGTAACGCGGCAGTAAGAAATGCTCGCCGATGATACATCCGATCGAAAAAAAGAAATCGCCGAACTCAGGAGTTAGCATTTTGCAAACATCGCCGCGCAAAAATGCAAGAATCAACAACACATCGCGGCTGATGTTGTACACTCCCACTACTAATTGAGGTGGTCTTCTTCGCGAGTGTCGCGCCTTTTCGCGCACTCCAATCTTTTTTGAATTTTTCTACTGTTTTCCCTTGACATCATTTTAAAGCCATCTACAATCGGGCACATTCAGTGGGAGAAAGTGGCGCGAAGTGGTAAGAAGTGAACCGCGGTGGTAAAGGCGGGAGCAAGTGAAGCACTGGGCGAGAGCGCCGCAAAAGGCTTTTTCGAATGTTGCGCGGCAACTATCTGGCGAGGGTCGACGAGAAGGGCCGGGTGAAAATCCCGTCCGATTTCCTTGGCGAACTCCGCAAGTTGGGCTCGAAGTTTTACGTCACCAGTGCCAAGGGCGATTCGGCCTTGGTCTATCCCATGAAGGCCTGGGAAGAGATCGAAGCCAAGCTCGCCAAGCTTTCGTCGCAACATCCGGCCAGGGTGAAGTTCCTGGCGAGGACAAGCTACTTCGGCCAGGTTGTCGAAACAGATGGGCAGGGGCGCATTTTAATTCCACCCGTGCTGCGGGAAGTCGCCCAGATGAAAGGGGAAGTGGATGTCGCGGGACGGCTCACTTACCTGGAAATCTGGAATCACCAGCGGTTCCTGGACCAGCACATCAACAATAACCAGATCTCGGCGGAAGAACTGGAACAACTAGGCATCTAGATTTTGAGTGTTTTGCATACGCCGGTCTTGCTCGAAGCGGTTTTGGAATGGCTTCGCATCCGGCCTGAGGGGACGTATGTCGACGCGACGGCCGGAACGGGCGGCCACGCGATCGAAATTGCCCGCCGCCTTGCCACGGGGCGGCTGGTAGTGATCGACCGGGACCCCCGAGCGCTTGAAATCGCGCAGGAAAGATTGCAGGAATTTTCAGACAGGGTGGTGTTTGTGCACGCAGAATTTTCGAGGATCGGCGAGGTGGCGGCAAATTTGGGGTTGCCGCCCGTGGATGGAGTGCTCGCCGATCTGGGGATTTCAACGCTGGAGTTGGATGACCCGACGCGCGGCTTTTCGTTTCGCTGGCCGGCGCCTCTCGATATGCGCATGAATCCGGATTCGCCGCTGACGGCGGCAGAGATTGTGAACCACTGGCCGGAGAAAGAAATGGCCGACCTCCTCTACCTGCGGGCGGAGGAGAGGAACTCACGCAGAATCGCCAGGGCCATCGTAAGAGCGCGTCCCATTCGGGACACCGCGCACCTGGCAACGGTTGTGGCAGGGGTCCAAAAGGTAAGGGGAAGGCAGAAACTGCATCCCGCGACAAAAACGTTTCTGGCGCTGCGGACTGCGGTGAATCGAGAAGAGGAGGAACTCGAGCAGTTTCTTTCATGGACCCCCGCCACTTTAAATTCCGGAGGACGCTGGATCGTCCTCAGTTACCACTCGCTGGAAGATCGCATGGTGAAACGCGCGTTTCAGAAGTACGAGCGCGAAGGCGTGATGCGGATTCTCACCAAAAAGGTGATTCGGCCGAGTGACGAAGAGATTCGAATGAATCCCCGGTCACGCAGCGCGAAAATGCGCGTTGCTGAGAAGTTGTCGTCCGTGAGCGGGGAAGAAATGAGCATGGCGTGACCGAATATTACACAGTAAAACGCATCGATAACAGCCGTCTGGCGCGCACGGTTTCGCCGTCGCGCGTCCGCGAATTATTTCGCGTGTGCGCGGGCGGAACGGCGCTGGCGGCGTGCCTGCTTTTTTACGCCTGGCAGCACTTCGAGTGCATTCAGCTCCGCTACCAGGTGGAGCAACTGGATTCGCAACGCGCCAAGTCTGTGCAACTGAACCAGCAATTGCACCTGGAAGTGGCCGCGCTGCGGTCACCTATGCGCGTGGACGCGATTGCGCGAAATCAGCTTGGCTTGTCGGTCCCGGTTCCCGGGCAGGTGGCTCCTGCTGATGCGTCGGGCGATGCCGTGGTGGCGCAGGCGCGAACGTCCTTTTCGATACCCAGACCCTGACGTGAGCTCGAAGCGAAGCTGACGCGAACGAATACAAGCCCGAACGAACGGGCTCGTTCCGGCGAAACGCAATTACGCCGAACGATTTTCCGGTGGAATAGGCCTCAACCATGGAGCAGCGCAACCCGCGTCTCCGCTGGCTGGTCGTCTGGGTCCTGGCGGTAGTTTGGATGGTGGCGGTGCTGGCGCGCCTGAGTTATCTCCAGCTCTTCTGCTATAGCGAATACCTGGCAAAAGCCCAACATCAACAGCAGCGCATATTTGAAATCAGCCCGAAGCGCGGCACGATCTATGACCGCAAAGGGCGGGAGCTGGCGGTCAGCCTCCCGATGGATTCGGTGTTTGCCGATCCGGCCGAAGTAACCGATCCGGAAATGGTTGGTCGGCTGCTCTCGCGCATTCTGGACGAACCCGCCGAAGATCTCGAAACGAAAATTCGTGAAGCGCGCGTGCCGGTGCGCCTGGCCAAGAAGCTTACTCCGGAGATCGTGCAGCGAATTGATGGCATGAACTTGCGCGGTGTTTTTTTTCTGAAAGAGAGCCGGCGCGTGTATCCGCAACGCCAGCTTGCGGCGCATGTGCTCGGCTTTACCGACGTGGATGAGAAGGGCATCGGCGGCATCGAGTACTCGTTCGACAAGGCCATTCGCGGCCGTCCCGGCAAGATGATGGTCATGGCCGATGGAAAGCGCCGCTGGTACGACCGGCGCGAAGCGGCCCCCGATCCTGGCGCCAGCATTGTGCTCACCCTCGATGAAACCATCCAGTACATTGCCGAGAAGGAATTGGCCAGCGCGATTGATGAGACCCACGCGAAGGCCGGCACGGTAGTGGTACAGAATCCGAACAATGGCGAATTGCTCGCAGTGGCCAACTTCCCCACGTTTGATCCCAACGACCCAGGCTCGTTTTCCGACGAAGCGCGCATGGACCGAGCCGTCAGCGCGGCTTATGAGCCGGGTTCGACCTTCAAGGTGATTACGCTGGCGGGCGCCATCGAGAATGGCGTCACCAGTCCTTCGGCGCTGATCGACTGCCAGATGGGCAGGATCAATGTGGCCGGACGGCTGATTCATGACTGGCATCCGTTTGGGACGCTGACGGTCGACAAGATTCTGGTGCATTCCAGCGATGTGGGCGCGATCAAGGTGGCGCTGCAGCTTGGCGCGCCGCGCTTTTATGACACGATCCGCAAGTTCGGCATCGGGCAGCCGACCGGCATTGAGCTGCCAGGCGAAAATCACGGCCTGCTGCGTCCGGTCGAGAACTGGACGCCCAGCTCGATCGGCTCAGTGGCCATGGGTCAGGAAGTGAGCGTGACGCCCATCCAGATTATTTCCGCCATTTCCGCCATCGCCAACGGCGGCACGTTGTACAAGCCGCGCATCGTACACGAACTCCGAGGGGATGCTGCGGGGGTTCAGCTACCGGACTCGACGCCGCAGCAAGCGACCGATGAAAAAACCGCCGCGGACATGCGCAGCATGATGGAAGACGTGGTGCTCGAAGGCACCGGCAAACCCGCGCGGCTGAATGGCTACACGGCGGCGGGCAAGTCGGGAACAGCGCAAAAGATCGATCCGGCTACGGGGCGGTATTCAGCGACGCAGTACAACTCTTCCTTCGCTGGGTTTGCTCCAGTGAACGAGCCGGCTATTTCCATTCTGGTGGTGCTCGATTCGCCGGTGGGCGCGCATCACGGCGGCGAGGTCGGCGGACCTGTCTTCAAGCGTATTGCCGAGCAGGTGCTAGCCTATCTGGCTGTTCCGCACGATATTCCGACACCCTCCGATGTGGAGACTGCCACGAATTCGAAGCGCGGTGCTCAGCGCCTGGACGCGAAACTCGATGCGAAGAAGCGCCAGCAACAAGCGGCGGCTGTAGCGCGCTTGAATGCGGCTATGGGGAAGGAGCCGGCAACGCCGAATCAGCCGGCCGAACAGTCCTCGCAAACGGTCGCGATTTCCGGACAGGATGGAATTGCCGTGCCGAATCTGACTGGCCGCACTGTTCGAGCGGTCATGGAGGAGTGCGAGCGCGTTGGCTTGGTGCCGGCGTTGGTGGGCAGCGGGGTCGCACTGGAACAGTTTCCAGGCGCGGGTTCGCTTGTCCCGCAGGGAAGCCGCGTAACGGTTCGGTTCGGACGGCCCGGCGTTCTATTGCCCACGTCTGCTGGCGGGGGCGAGAATTGAAATTGCTGGCGGCGGAGCGGACTGAAACTGCGGCAACCGGAACCGCAAGCGGATTGAGTGCACATATGAATTTATGTGAAGTCATTGACGGGCTGGACGTACTGCGCGTCAGCGGGCCCGCGGATCCGGCGATCGCGTTTGTCGCCTATGACAGCCGAAAAGTTGCGGCTGGGTGTCTTTTTTTCGCGCTTCCCGGTGAAAAACTGGATGGCTTTCAATTCGTGAGCGACGCGATCAGGCGCGGCGCCACGGCGATCGCCAGTCCAAGGCCGCGCCCGGCGGAAATTCCGGCGAATATCACTTGGGTGCAATTGCCGGAAAGGAAGGAACGCCGTGCGCTGGCGCGTGCTGGCGCGAATTTCTATCGCCATCCGGCAAATGATTTGAAGTTGGTGGGCGTGACCGGCACCAACGGCAAGACCACCACAACGTTCCTTGTCGATTCGATTTTGCACGCCGCCGGTTACACGACCGGGCTTGTGGGCACCACGGGCTATCGCACGCCGAACGGCAGCCGCGCGGGCGCAAACACCACGCCCGAATCTCTCGACTTACAGCAGATGTTTGCAGAAATTCGCGACGCGGGCGGAACACACGCGGTGCTGGAGACCAGTTCTCATGCGCTGGCTATGGATCGACTGTATGGCTGCCATTTCGCAGTGGCGATTTTCACGAACTTGACGCGCGACCATCTCGATTACCACAAGACATTCGAGGGATATTTCGCGGCCAAGCGTTTGCTTTTTGAAGGCACCGGAGCGGGCGCGCCGGATGCGGCGGTCATCAACTCCGACGATTCATACGCCACGCGGCTGGAAGGGCTCAGCGTTCGCACGCTCACGTATGGATTAAAGGGGTCTCCGGAAATCACCACGAAAAAATTCGCGCCGAGTTTTAGCGGCCTCGAATTCACCGCGCAGACGCCTGCCGGCAAAGTCGAAGTGCGGTCGCCGCTGGTGGGGCGAATCAATGTCTACAACATTCTCGCGGCGGTTGGCGCGGGCATCGCGCTTGACATCCCCAACGACAAAATCGAGCAGGGTATCGCGAGTTTGGAACTCGTTCCCGGGCGCTTTCAGCGGATCGACGAGGGCCAGCCATTTCTCGTGGTGGTCGATTACGCCCACACGGATGATGCGTTGCGCAACCTGATCGTCACCGCACGCGACTTGAGCTCCACCGGCCGGATTATCACCTTATTTGGAGCGGGCGGCGACCGCGATCGCACCAAGCGCCCGCTGATGGGCGAGGCGGCGGGGTCGCTTAGCGACCTGGTGGTGCTTACCAGCGACAATCCGCGCAGCGAAGATCCGCTGCGCATCATCAACGACGTGGTGGTGGGATTGCAGAAGGTGAACGCGAAATACCGCGTCGAGCCGGACCGCGAAAAGGCGCTGGAAATTGCTTTGGAAGAGGCGCAGGCGGGCGACATCGTGTTGTTGGCGGGCAAAGGACACGAAACGTCGCAGGTGCTGAAGGACCGCACCGTGCAATTCGACGACCGCGAAAAGGCGCGTGAAGTGCTACGCCACAAAGGATTTTCGAAGCAACCGGCAGGGCGCTAGGGAAGCACTCGGGCTGTAACTCCGGCTTTGCCGGGAATTCACACGTGCGAGGGACGCCAAGTCCTTTGGAGACGCGATGCGCTGGACCGTTAATCAAATGGCTGAAACGTTGGGCGTCGCGCCGCCTTCCGGGCTCGACCCCCTGGCCGGGGTGGCCGGTGTCTCGATTGATTCCCGCACTATTCAGCCAGGAGAGTTGTTCGTCGCCATACACGGACCGCGTCACGATGGACACGATCACGTCACCGGCGCTTTGGAGAAGGGCGCTGCGGCCGGGCTGGTGGCGCGCGACCGTCTTTCACGCTACACGCCTGAAATTCGCGGGTGCTTGCTCGCCGTCGATGACACGCTCGCTGGACTCCAGCGGCTGGCTTCCCGCGCGTGCGAAATCTGGCGCCAGGCGCGGCCAGGAAGGCTTATCGGCGCGGTGGCGGGTTCGGTGGGAAAAACCACTACCAAAGAGATTCTTGCGGCGCTCGTGGGCGCGCGCTTCCGCACATTGAAGACGCAGGGCAACCTGAATAACGAATACGGTTTGCCGCTCACGCTCCTGCGGCTGGATGACAGCTACGACGCGGCGGTGGTGGAGCTGGGCATGTCGCATCGCGGCGAGCTGGCCGCGCTGACGCGCATCGCTTTGCCGGACGTGGGCGTAATCACGCGTGTTGCGGTTGAACATCTGGAGTTTTTTTCCTCCATCGACGAGATTGCGCTCGCCGAGCGCGAGCTGATCGAGAATCTGCCCTGGCCGCGCGCCACCGCCGTATTGAATGCAAATGACGAGCGCGTTTCGCAGTTTGGTAAGGTAGCGCGCGGAACGGTGATTTTCTTCGGCACCAATCCCGCCGCGCAATTTCGCGCCGAATCAATTGAGGAGCACGGAATTGAAGGCTCGGAGTTTGATTTCGTCTCGCCCCACGGGCGCATGCGTCTGAGGCTGCCCTTGATTGGCCGCCACAATGTGATGAACGCGCTGGCTGCTCTCGCTGGTGCGAGCGTGTGGGGCATCGGCGCTGGCGAAGCACAGGAAGTATTCGACAAGCTGCAGCCAGCGGACAAGCGCGGGGAAGTGGTGCGCTTCGAGGAAGGCTTTACGGTCATCAACGACTGCTATAACTCAAGTCCCGCGGCGCTGGACGAGCTTACTCGGCTGCTTGCCGCGACTCCTGGATATCGCCGCCGCATTCTCGCGACTGGCGAGATGCGAGAGCTGGGCACATCCTCGGCAGAATTGCACCGCGAATGCGGCCGCCACGCTGCCGGGCTCGGCAAAATTGACTGGATGTTCGGAGTGGTCGGCAACGCGAAAGAATTTCTAAGCGCGGCGGTGCAGGCAGGCCATCCTGAAAACCGCGCGGAGTTTTTCGAGAATTCGGACGACGCCGCGAAATTTATTCCGGGTTTTCTGCAACCCGGCGACATTCTGCTGCTCAAAGGCTCGCGCGGCGTGAAGATGGAGAAAATACTGGAAGCCATCGATGCGAAGCACGCGCGCCTGGCCGCGAAACCAGCGGAGCAGCCGGTGGAAACATCGCCGAAAGGCCGCGGCTGATGCTGTACTACCTTTTCTTTTATGTGTTGCGGCCGCATCTCAACGCGCTCAACGTTTTTCGCTACATCACCGTGCGAACGGCGGTGGCCAGCCTCACGGCGCTGTTCCTCACGTTGATTCTCGGGCCCTGGACCGTGGCGCAACTGAAGGAATTGCAGGTGAAGCAGTACATCCGCGAAGAGGGGCCCAAGGAGCACCAGAAAAAGGCGGGCACGCCCACCATGGGCGGCGTGCTGATCGTTGCCTCCATCGTGCTGCCCACATTGCTATGGGCCGACCTGCGCAGCCCTTACGTTCTATTGGCCGTTGGCGCGACGCTTGCTTTCGGCGCCATCGGCTTCATCGACGATTACAACAAAGTAGTGCGCAAGCACAATCAGGGGCTCACCGCGCGCGGAAAGTTTCTGCTGCAGGTGCTCACCTGCGTGGCTATCGGCGGAGTGCTGCTGGGTTTGCAGGTGAAGGGGGCGTATTCCACGCAGCTCAGCGTCCCGTTCGTGAAGAGGCTGCATCCGGATCTGGTTATCGACTCCTGGCTCGCGCATCGCTTCATCTGGCCGCTGGCATTCATTCCATTTGTGATCTTTCTGGTACTGGTGATCGCGGGAATCTCGAATGGCGTGAATCTCACCGACGGCCTCGATGGATTGGCCATCGGTTGTGTGCTGGTCTGCGCGGCGGCGTTGACGGTGCTCACCTATGTTTCGAGCAACGCGCGTTTCGCCGACTATCTGGAGATACAGAAAATTCCCGACGCCGCGGAGTTGACCATTTTTTGCGGGTCGCTCGTGGGCGCCTCGCTCGGTTTCCTTTGGTACAACGCGCATCCCGCGGCGATGTTCATGGGCGATGTAGGCTCGCTGGCGCTGGGCGGCGCCATCGGCGTTGTTGCGGTGATCATCAAGCAGGAAATCCTGCTGATCTCTATTGGCGGAATTTTTATCCTGGAGCTGCTCTCGGTGATCATTCAGGTCGCCTCGTTCAAGCTCACCGGCAAGCGCGTGTTTCGCATGGCTCCGCTGCATCATCATTTCGAGCTGATGGGCTGGAGCGAAACCAAAGTGATCGTGCGCTTCTGGATTCTGGCGCTGGTGTTCGCGCTGTTTTCGCTGACCACTTTGAAATTGCGGTAAAGAAGTTGCACCAGTTAACGATGACGAAGTTAACGCAGTGATTCAGGTGACCAAAACGTGAGACCCGGGTTCGATTTTCAAGGCAAGCGCGTGCTGGTGGTCGGGCTGGCGCGCACCGGACTGGCCGTGGCGCTGTTCAGCGCCGCCTACGGCGCTACCGTCACGGCAACCGACGCGAAGCCCGAAGCGGAAATCGCCGAAACAGCCGCGCGGCTGCGCAATGCCGGCGTGACGCTCGAGCTTGCCAATCCCGCGACGGACTTTTTTCTGAATCAAGATCTGATTGTGGTCAGTCCTGGCGTCCCGGCGGATCTCCCGGCGCTGGAATTGGCGCGCGCGAGCAAAATTCCGGTGTGGAGCGAAGTCGAGCTGGCCTGGCGGTTTCTGCGAGGAAAACTCGTGGCCATTACCGGCTCGAACGGCAAGACCACCACCACTTCGCTCGTTGCTCACATTCTGAAAACCGCGCAGATCGAAACCCTTGTTGGTGGGAACATCGGCGTGCCGCTGCTTGCCCTGGCGGAGCATTCCACCGACAGAAGTGTGACCGTGGCGGAAATCAGCAGTTTCCAACTTGAAACCATTCAGGATTTCCGTCCCGAAATTGGCGTCCTGCTCAATCTCACGCCCGATCATCTCGACCGCCACGCGTCGTTTGAAGCCTATGCCGCGGCGAAGATGCGCATGTTCGAGAACCAAATCGAACGCGACGCTGCGGTGCTCAATGCGGACGACCCGGAAATCACCCGGCGCATGCCCGCCAAGCCGCAGATTTATTGGTTCAGCCGCCAGAAGCGCGTGGCCGAAGGCGCTTTCCTGCGCGACGACGACATCCTGTTCCGCGCCGATGGTTCCGAGACGCTTCTAGCCAAGCGCAATGAAATCCCCTTGCGCGGCCTGCACAATCTCGAGAACGTTCTGGCCGCTTGCGCCGCAAGTTATCTCGCCGGCGCCTCACCGTCGGCCATTGCCACCGGGGTGAAAACCTTCAAGGCCGTCGAACATCGACTGGAATTTGTTGCGCGCGTCAACAGCGTCAACTACTACAACGATTCCAAGGCCACCAATGTCGACGCCACGGTCAAAGCTGTCGAAGCTTTTCCTGGCCCGCTGTTCGTCATTCTCGGCGGGAAAGACAAAGGCAGCCCGTACACGCCGCTGCGCGAGCCCCTCAATCGCAGCAAAAGCCAGGCCATCCTGATTGGGGCTGCAGCCGAAAAAATCGCAGCGGACCTCGAAGGCGCGGTGCCAATCGTGCATGCGGGAACGCTCGATGCCGCCGTCACGGTTGCAGCCGAACGCGCCCGGCCCGGAGACACGGTCCTCTTGGCGCCGGCCTGTTCCAGCTTCGACCAGTTTGAGAATTACGAGCAGCGCGGGCGCATCTTCAAGCAACTCGTCGCGCAGCTCGAACAGCAATCCGCCGCGAGCGCCGCGGCCCGCAAAGGATGATGGATGCCGCTTAGTCTGCAGCCTGACAAAAAGATGTTCGGCGTCACTTTGGCGCTATGCCTCATCGGCGCGGTGATGGTTTTCAGCGCCTCGGCCGTGACCGCGCGCGAGCAATACGGCAACGGCTACTATTTTCTGCTTCGGCAGGCGCTGTGGCTGGCCATCGGCATTGCCGGCATGTTCGCGCTGATGAATCTGGACTATCGCAAGCTGCGCCAGCCGCGCGTGGTTTTCACCGTTCTGTCGCTCACGCTGCTCATGCTGATCGCCGTGTTTTTCCTCGACCGCTCGCACGCCACGCATCGCTGGATCCGCATCGGGCCGTTGAGTCTCCAGCCTTCTGAGATTGCCAAGCTCGCGATCATCTTTTATCTGGCTTGGTTTATCGAATTGCGCCGCAATAAGCGCAGTTCCGAAGTTCCCGCACGGACGACCACCGCTAAAGGCGCTGATGCTCGCAAGATTCTAAGTTCCCGCTTCGGTGTTGGCCTGAACGACCCTTTGCGCTCCATTCTGCCGGTCGCCGCCACGCTTCTGCTTGTCGTTGGCCTGGTTGTGGCCGAGCCGGACATGGGCACCGCCTGCATGATTTCGCTGATCGCCTTCGTGATGCTTTACGTTTCGGGCCTTTCCATGCGCTATGTCGTCGGCGCCGTTCTGGCCGCGATGCCCATCATCTATTTGCTGATCGTGCGCGTCCCCTACCGCCTGCAGCGCGTGCAAACCTTCTTTTCTCCCGGCGCCGATCCCCAGGGACACGGATTTCAGCTTTTGCAGTCGCTGATCGCCGTGGGCTCGGGCGGATTTTCCGGCGTGGGGCTGATGGAGAGCCATCAGAAGCTTTTCTTTTTGCCCGAAGCCCACACCGACTTTATTTTCTCCATCATCTGCGAGGAATTCGGCTTTATCGGCGCTGCAATTGTGCTGGCGCTGTTTGCGGTCTACGGCTGGCGCGGATTCGTCACCGCCATGAAAGCCCCCGATCAATTCGGGCGGCTTCTCGGCGTCGGCATCACCACCATGGTGGTGGGGCAGGCGCTCATCAACCTGAGCGTAGTGCTTGGGCTGCTGCCGACCAAGGGCATTCCATTGCCGTTCGTGAGCTATGGCGGGTCGAGTTTGCTGGGCATGCTTTTGGCGACGGGCGTGCTTTTGAACATCAGCCAGCATGCGGATGCGACGTGAGCGATTTGAAGTGAGCGATGTTACGTGAGCGATGAAAAAACTTTATTGATTGCCGGCGGCGGCACCGGGGGACACGTGATTCCGGCGCTAGCCGTCGCCAAGGAATGGCTTCGTCGCGGGAGTTCCAATGATGGGCGGCGAGGAGAAAGACACGTTGTGCTGGTAGGAACCGAGCGCGGGATTGAAACAAAGCTGGTACCGCAGGCTGGACTGCCGCTTGAGACGATTCGCGCGGCCGGCCTCAAAGGCATGAGCGGGAAAAAGCTGCTGCACAATCTTGCCTTGGTGCCTGCCGGATTGTGGGACTCCGAGAAAATTCTTCATCGTCATCACGTCAATGTGGCGCTCGGCGTAGGCGGCTATGCTTCCGGACCGATTATGTTCCTGGCCGCCGCGCATCGCATTCCCACAGTAGTGTATGAGCCCAATGTCGATCCGGGGCTTGCCAACCGCCTGGTGGCCGGATTGGCCACGCGCGCCGCGGTGGCGTATCAGGAGACGGCGCAGCGCTTCGGGCGGAAATCGGTCCTCACCGGCATCCCCATCCGCCCCGAATTTTTCCAGATTCCGCACCAGGTTCCGCGAAAGCTCTTCCACATTTTCATTACCGGCGGCAGTTTGGGCGCTCATCCCATCAATCAAGCGGTTATCGACGCGCTGGATCGTCTCGTAGTGAGAAAAAATCAGCTTTTCATCGTGCATCAGACTGGAGAACGTGACTATAATGCGGTTCGAGTCGCATATGAGCGGCATGAATTCAAATCGGAGGTCCTTCCCTTTATCGCGAACATGGCGGAGCGCTTTGCCCAGGCAGATTTAATCGTCTGCCGCTCGGGCGCGACGACCGTGGCGGAAGTAGCTGCCGCCGGACGCGCCGCCATCTTCATCCCCTTCGGCGCCGCAGCCGATGGGCACCAGACCCGCAACGCCGCCGCCATGCAGGATGCTGGCGCCGGTCGCCTACTCCCTCAGGACCAACTCTCTCCCGAACGCCTGACCAACGAAATTTTTTCTTTGCTCGACCAGCCCGACAAGCTTTCGGCCATGTCCGAGCGGGCCCACGCGCTGGCCAAGCCGAACGCCCTCGAAGATATTGTTGATTTGCTCGAACAGGTGGCGCGCCCATGAACGTCACCTTCCGCAATTTCAAGCGCATCCACTTGGTGGGCATCGGCGGCAGCGGCATGAATGGCATTGCCGAGGTGCTGCTCTCGACCGGCTACGCCGTTTCGGGCTCCGATTTGAAACTCTCGCCGGTAACCGAGCGGCTGCGCGGCTTGGGCGCCACGATTTACGAAGGCCATCAGGCCAGCAACGTAACCGGCGCGCACGTGGTGGTGATCTCTTCGGCCGTGCCGCAAGACAATGTCGAGGTTGTCGAAGCGCATCGGCTGAAAATCCCGGTGATTCCTCGCGCGGAAATGTTGGCGGAATTGATGCGCTTGAAATTCGGCATTGCTGTGGCCGGGGCGCACGGGAAAACCACCACCACATCGATGGTCACCGCTGTGCTGGCCGCGGCCGACCTTGACCCCACTTTTGTCGTCGGCGGGCGCGTGAACCACGCGGGTGCCAGCGCCCGCGTGGGCCAGGGCGAATATATGGTGGTGGAAGCGGACGAAAGCGATCGCTCGTTCCTGCTGCTCGCTCCGGTGATCGCCGTCGTCACCACCATCGACCGCGAGCACCTCGATCAATACACTTCGCTCGAAGAAATTCAGGACGCCTTCGTGCAATTCGTCAATCGCGTGCCGTTCTATGGCACGGTGATTCTCTGCCTGGACGAGCCCAACGTGCAGGCCATCATCCCGCGCATCAAGCGGCCGGTGATTACCTACGGCGTGTCGAATCAGGCGGATCTTGTGATCAAGGACGTGCGGCTCGACGGCCTGATGAGCGAGTTCCATCTGGTCTATCAGGGCGAGCCCCTGGGTGTTTTCCGGTTGCCGTCGCCGCCGGGAATTCACAACGTGCGTAACGCCGCGGCCGCGGCTGCCGTGGGACTCGCGCTCGATATTCCCGAAGACCTCATCCGCGCCGGGATCGCTAAATTTTCCGGGGTCGGCCGCCGATTTGAACTTAAGGGCGTGCATGCGGGCGTCACGCTGATCGACGACTACGGCCATCATCCAGCGGAAATCCGCGCCACGCTTGAAGCGGCGCGCGGCTGTGGTTACAAGCGCCTGCTGGTGCTTTTCCAGCCACATCGTTATAGCCGCACCCGTTTCCTTTGGGACGATTTCCTGCGCTCGTTCAACCACGCGGACGTGCTGGTCGTCACCGATATTTACGCAGCAGGCGAGCCGCCTATTGAAGGAATCACCGGCGAGCGCTTGGCCGAAGCCATCCGCTCCGCGGGACACAAAAACGTGATTCATTCGAGCACGCTGCAGGGTGGCGTGGAGTTCATGTTGAAGGAAGCGCACTCAGGCGATGCGGTGCTTGCCGTTGGCGCGGGAAGCGTCGGACGCTCACTCGATCAATTGGCCATGCTGCTCGATTCAAGGGTATCGATTTCGCATGCGAATTAAGGACAACGCGGCGCCGCAACTGAAAGAGTTCGGCGTGGAACTGCGCCCTGGCGTTGCGCTCGCCGAGAAAACTTCGCTTGCCATCGGCGGCACCACCGACCTGCTTTTGCTGCGCCGCTACGAGACGATCCCTGACGTGATGCGCCTGCTGGCTGGCGAGAATATTCCGCACAAATTCCTCGGTGGCGGCACCAACGTGCTCATCGCCGACGGCGAGTTGCCTTGGGTGGCTCTTCATTTGCCCTCAACGCGGCCCGGGATGCGCGTCGAAGGCAATACCGCTTACGTCGACGCCTCCGCCGACCTGGGCGGCATGGTCACGTTTTGCGCCAAGCGCGATCTGGGCGGCATGGAAGGCCTGATCGGCGTGCCGGGTAGCGTGGGTGGTGCGCTGCGCATGAATGCGGGCGCCTACGGCACGCAGATCGGCACTCACGTGCGCGAAGTGGAGTTGTATCGCGCCGCCACCGGAGAAATTGAAACGCTTCGTGGCAACGACATTCGCTTCGACTATCGCCACACTTCCTTCGCGCCAGACGACGTGATGCTTCGCGTGAAGCTCGAGCTGCCGTCGAAGCCCTACAAGGAAATCCTGGCGGGAATTCGCGTCTGCAACGAGAAGCGCCGCGCCAGCCAGCCTTTGAACCAGAAAAGCGCAGGCTGCATTTTCAAGAATCCCGCAGGCGGCTCGGCCGGAAAAATGATCGACGAGCTGAAACTGAAAGGTCATCGCGTGGGCGACGCCATGGTCAGCGACCGTCACGCCAACTTTTTCGTGAATGCGGGCCGCGCGAGCTGTTACGACATGCTGAAACTAATCGACGATGTGCGCGAGCGTGTGCGCGGCGCCTATGGAATCGAACTTGAAAATGAGGTGATCGTCTGGCAAAACTGAAAGACATCGAGCCGGAAGCTTACCCTCAGGAAGTCCTTGCCGACGAGGAGCCGAAGTATCTTCGCCGGCAAAAACCGGTCGAGATCAAGCGCCGCAAATTCGGCAAAAAGGCCTGGAAGACCTATCTTCGAGTTACGGCTTGGGTAGCTACGGGTGTCGCTGGCGCGGGTCTTACCTACGCCTGCGCGCATTTCCTCAGCTCTTCACCGGAAATGGCGTTGGTCCATCCAGAGCAGGTGGAGCTTTCCGGCAATCGCAACGTTTCGCGCGCCGTCGTGCTGGATATTTTTCGGTCCGATCGCGGCCACAGCATCCTGAGCATCCCTCTCGCCGCTCGCCGCCGCCAGATTGAATCGATTCCCTGGGTGGAACAGGCCACGGTGCGGCGCGCCCTGCCGCACACGCTGCAAGTGGAAGTTGTCGAGCGGACGCCCATTGCCTTTCTGCGCGACGGCAGCGACATGGCGTTGATCGATGTGCACGGTGTGGTCCTCGATCGGCCGCTGCAGGGGCGCTTCCATTTCCCGGTGGTCACCGGGTTCGGCTCGGGCATGCCGGTGGAAGATCGCGAAAAGCGCATGCAGCTCTTCGCCGGATTTATGCACGATTTGGAATCGGCTCGCGCCGGCGCGGTCGAAGAAGTGAGCGAAGTGGACCTTTCCGATCCGCACGATCTGCGCGCGACGCTTGACGGCTTGCAGCCCGGCACGCTCTCAGGCAGTGCGTCCCAGGCCGGCAACCCCGATGCCTGGGGTGACTCGAACGATCCGATTCTGGTGCATTTCGGCGATTCCGATTTCGAGTCGAAGTACGAAACTTTGATCGACAAGCTGCGGCAGTGGCGCGCCACCGCCGGAAGGGTCGAGTCGGTTGACTTGCGCTTTGATGGCCAAGCAGTAGTGAATTCCGACACGCCGGCCATCGCGCGGGTGCAGCCGGACACAGCAACACAAAAGCGCGCGGCGAAGCATGCCCGGTAAGTAGGTACGCGGTTTCTGAAGCGAGGAGCAGTTCTGTGGCGAAGAAAGACCGGCACGTTGTGGCGCTTGATATCGGCAGCACGAAGACGTGTGCGCTGATTGGTGAAATGGAAGAGGACGGCCTTGTGAAATTCGCCGCGCTCGGCGCAGCCGAATCGAAAGGCTGGCGCAAGGGGCAAATCGTCAATCTCGATCTTGCGGTCAGCTCCATTCGCCGCGCCGTCGAAGAAGCCGAAACCCTCGTCGGCGTTCCCGTGGAATCGGCGGTCACCGGCATTGCCGGGGGACACGTCCGCGGAGTGAACAGCCGCGGCGGAGTCACCGTCGGCTCCGGCACTCGCGCGCGCGACGTGCAGCGCGAAGACGTTCGCCGCGCCATCGAAGCGGCTCGCGGCGTCATTTTACCCGAGGATCGCGAAATCCTTCACGTTCTGCCCCAGGAATTTTCGCTCGATGCGCAGGACAATATTCGCGACGCCATCGGCATGGTCGGCCACCGTCTCGAAGCCAACGTGCACATCGTCACCGCTTCCGGCACGGCGACGCAAAACATCGTCACCGCGGTGAATCGCGCAGGCGTGCGCGTCGACGACACTGTGCTCGAGCCTTTCGCTTCCGCCGAAGCTTGCCTCGCGCAGGACGAGCGCGAACTCGGCTGCTGCCTGCTCGACATTGGCGGCGGCACTACGGAACTCATCGTCTATACCGGCGGAATGGTTCGCCACACTTCCGCCATTCCGGTCGGCGGCGATCACTTTACCAACGATCTCGCCGTCGGCTTGCGCACGCCGATTCCCGAAGCCGAAAAGATCAAGCGCGAGCATGCCTGCGTGTTTCGCGAACTGATGCCGGAAGATACGGCCATCGAGATCGCCAGCGTAGGCAATCGCCCGCCGCGCACCATCCACGCGCGCAACCTGTTTGAAATCGTCGAGCCGCGCGCCAACGAATTGCTCATGCTCATTCGTGACGAGTTGCGCCGCGCCGGCCTGATCGAGCAGATTCCTGCTGGCATCGTCCTCACCGGCGGCGGCGCTCATCTGCGCGGGCTGGTGGAACTCGCCGAGCACGTTTTCAATTTGCCCGTGCGCGTGGCTGTGCCGCACGGCTTGCAGGAAATGAACGAACAGGTTGCTCAGCCCGAATATTCAACGGCCGTTGGACTTTTGCTCTACGCTGCGCGCACTCGTCGGGTAGCCGAAGCAAAACCCAGCGGCTGGGTCGGGAAGTTGAAAAGTATGTTCGCGGGAGCCTAGCGGCGCGCCTCAGGCGGAGCGCGACGCCAAGAATAATGGCAGCACCAACTCAAAGATCCGAGCAGTAAATCTGGGGGGGAAGAATGGCACCAAAAGAATCGAGCATTCGAGTTTCGTTTGCGGAGGAAGCATCGAACGGCGCCAAGATCAAAGTCATCGGAGTGGGTGGCGGCGGATCGAACGCCGTCAACCGCATGATCCGCGCCAAAGTGGAAGGCGTCGAATTCATTGCCGCCAACACCGACTTGCAGGCGCTGAAGCTTTCGCAGGCGCCGGTGAAGCTGCAAATCGGTGCAAAATTAACCAAGGGCCTCGGCGCGGGCGCGAATCCCGAGGTCGGCCGCAAAGCCGCTCTCGAGGACACCGAGAAAATTCTCGAAGCGCTCGACGGCGCGGACATGGTTTTCGTCACCGGGGGTCTCGGCGGCGGCACCGGCAGTGGCGCGGCGCCCGTGGTTGCCAACCTTGCCAGCGAGCTCGGCGCGCTCACGGTCGCGGTGGTCACCAAGCCCTTCGCCTTTGAAGGGAAGCGCCGCATGGAGCAGGCCGAGCAGGCGCTCGCCGAATTGATCGGCAGCGTCGACACCGTCATCGTCATCCCCAACGAACGCCTGATGGAATGCGTCGAGCAGGGCACCAGCTTCTTCGAGGCGTTCCGCATCGCTGATGACATCCTGCGCCAGGCCGTGCAGGGCATCAGCGACATCATCACCATTCCCGGCATCATCAACCGTGACTTTGCCGACGTGAAAACCATCATGTCCGGTCAGGGCTACGCGGTCATGGGCACTGCCGTCGCTTCCGGGGCCAACCGCGCCATGGACGCCGCGAACCGCGCCATCAACAGCCCGTTGCTCGAGGACAATTGCATCCAGGGTGCGCAAGGAATCCTGATCAACATCACCGGCTCCTCCACGCTTTCGCTGCAGGAAGTGCACGAAGCTTCTTCGATCATTCAGCAGGCCGCGCACGAGAACGCCAACATCATTTTCGGCGCGGTGATGGATGATGCTATGAAGGAAGCGGTGAAGATCACCGTGATCGCCGCGGGCTTCCGCGAAGTGGCTTCGCGCAAGAGTCAGTCGCGCCCGTCTTATCTGCCGAAAACCTGGCGCGCGGGCCGCGAGCACGAGTCGAATCAGGCCGACGAACCTCAGCAACGTTTGATGCCGCAATCCGACATCGTTCAGCACACCAACGTTGCCGAGCCGCAGCGCAGCTTCGTGCAGCAGCCAGTTGCGCCTGCTCCGGCACCGCGGGTAGCGCCGCAAGCGCCGCCGATTCAGGAGCGGGAGAACATTCAGCGTGAGAGGATGGAGCGCGAGCCGGTCGAGCGCGAAAGGCTCGGACGCGAGCCAGTGGAGCGGGAAAGGACGGGACGCGAGCCAGTGGAGCGGGAGTGGGTCGAAAACGTGCGCCTGGTCGACCGGCCGCGCGCCGAATCGCCTCGCGTGGAACACTCGCGCCCAGAACAGAGAGTCGAACAACCGCGAGTCGACCAACCGCGCCCCGAACCGCGCGCGCAGCAACCCAACTTCGTCCAACAAGTCATGCGCAACGTCACCGAGGTGGTCAGCGACAATATGCCCGACGACCTCGACGTGCCCACGTTCCTCCGCCACCGCACCCAAAAAGCGTAGTCCAAAGCGAAAATGGCGCCGCCCCTTCCGATATCACGGAGGGAGCGGCGCTTTTTATTTGCTCCGCCGTCTGCGCGCTTTCTTGCCCATGCGATATAAACTGGCTGCGTGACCCGCTTGATTCGCATCAACCGAGAAATTTTGACTGAAGTGTTGAAGCACGCCCGGCGTGAGCCGCACAGCGAATGTTGTGGTTTGCTCGCTGGAACGGACGGGCTGATTTCGCGAATTTTTCCCGCCGCGAATGTTGCCCGAAATCCCGTAACGAACTACGAAATCGCTCCGCAGGAAGTGTGCGCGGTCATGCGCCACATGCGCTCCGAGAAAATCGAATTCCTCGGCATCTATCACTCGCATCCGAACAGCGAGAACAAGCCTTCCTCCCGCGACATCGAGCGCGCCTACTACTCGGATGTGGCTTATTTCATTATTTCGCCGCAGGTGAACCCCGCGGTGCGTGCCTTTTCCATCAAAGATGGACTTGTAGAGGAATTAAATTTACAGGTTGAGTAGCGGAAAAGTTGCAGGCTGATTCAGTGTTCGGCGACTTTCAATACCACGGCGGTAATGTCGTCGTCCTGGTGCCCGTTGCTTGAAAAGCGGGCAGCCTCATCGAACAGGAAATCGAGAGATTCCTTCGCTGATCTGCGGTGGCATTGCTCCCAGATTTCTCGCAGCTTGTCCCAGGAAAAATCGTTTCCGCTTGCGTCGCGCAAATCGTGCAACCCGTCAGTGGCGAACAGCAGCGCGTCTCCCGGCGCCAACTGCACGCAATGGGCATCGTAGCTCGCACCCGGCAGCAAGCCTGAGGGCAGTCCTCCGTGGCTCAGAGGCCGGCATCCGCAAGCCGAAACGAGCAGTGGATAGGGCAGCCCGGCATTTGCGAAACTGAGTTGCAGAGAGTTTGGATCGAAAACCGCATACAACGTCGCGGCGTAGCGGCCCGCCACGGGACGCTGCAGCAATCTTTCGTTCAGGAGCGTCAGCGCTGAGCCCGTATCCTGGCCAGTCTTGTGTATACCGCGCAGCATGCCCATCACCAGCGCGCCATACATGGCCGCCGGCAATCCTTTGCCGACAACATCTCCGACATAGATTCCGATTTGTCCGTCCGATAACTGGAAGAAGTCCGCAAAATCGCCACCAACTTCAGAGAAAGGGCGGAATCGGTGAGCCACCTCGCATGCTGCATGCTCGAGCGTGCCAGCCGGCAAGAGGGACAACTGAATTTCGCGCGCTTCATCGCGCTCACTGAGAATAATCGCGGTATCGTGGGTGGCTTCCAAGAGGGAGTGTAGCTGCAAGTCGGCTCCAACTGCCGCTCCCGTATGGTGCAAGCGGCTCACCAAAGCCCTTCTACATTTACTTTATCGGGATGGCCGTGCATTCACGTTAGCAGCGATTTCCACACGCAGGCGAATGCGCGAGCGAAAGCTGTGTCTCAAGAGAGAACAACTGTTCGTCTGCGAACCGTTAAACGTTTTCTCTAGTACTCTACGCAACACCCTGGAGTGGACCGCGAGGGACCCAGTAAACAGGTTCATTTTCTGACGGGGATTATACCTGCTGGGAGGGTATTTTCCATGGATCAGGGCGAGACAAAAGACATCCAGGATGTTCAGACCGTTGAAAAACGGCGTGGACGCTCTAATAAACCGCTAGATCCCGAAGCGGAACGGAAAATTAAGAAGGCACAAAGAGCGGCTGTAAAAGCCATCAAGGAAAAAGATGCGCGGGCGCTTACCGAGCAGTTAAAGCTCGCCGACGTTCAGGAGAATTCGCCCGAGTGGAAGCGCGCTTGGAAGGCTTTTTACGGCTCTTCTTGACGGTTCGCACGGAAACGGCTTCGATTTCACGCAGTCGCCGTTCTTGTTCGGCCTCAGGAAATTTTGCAAGGGACCGGACCATAATCTCTGCGATCTCGCGGGCCGCCTTGTTTTGCCGCGTTCGTGTCCTGTTAGATTTCACAGCCCAAGTGTCTCACTCGTAAGCTTGATGTCAAGTCCATCGCGAGCCAAATAGCAAACAGTTGTCATTGGTGCAGCGCCTCAACCGCTTCGGCCGCTTCGAGACGCTTCGCATACAGCGGGAACTTCGAAGCCAGCGCCGCCACTTCCGCGCGAATGCGTTGCTCTGTTGCCGCATCGCCGATGTGGTTCAGCACCTCGGCGATCCATCCGGCAATCTTCTCCATCTCCGGCTCGCGCATCCCGCGTGTGGTCACTGCGGGAGTTCCCATGCGCAATCCGCCCGCCTTCATCGGGGGCAGGGGATCGAACGGAATCGAATTTTTGTTGATCGTTATTCCCGCGCGATCGAACGCTGGCTGCGCCACAGCTCCAGTAATCCCTCGTGAATGAATCTCCAGCAGGAACAAATGATTGTCCGTCCCGCCGCTGACGATGCGGAACCCGCGTTTCGCCAGTCCAGCCGCAAGAGCCTTCGCATTCGCCACAATCTGTTTTTGGTAATCGCGGAACTCCGGCTCCATGGCTTCCTTCAGGCAAACCGCTTTTGCCGCGATAATGTGCATCAGCGGCCCGCCCTGGCCGCCGGGAAACAGATTCCGATCCACTTCCTTGGCGTATTTCTCGCGGCACAGGATCATTCCGCCGCGCGGCCCGCGCAACGTTTTGTGCGTCGTGGTGGTCACAAAGTCCGCGTGGGGCACGGGACTGGGATGCACGCCTGCCGCGATCAGTCCGGCAATGTGCGCCATGTCCACAAACAGCAGCGCGTCCACCGATCGCGCGATCTTGGCCATACGCTCGAAGTCGATGATGCGCGAATACGCGCTCGCGCCAACCACTACCATCTTGGGCTTGTGCTCCTGCGCCAGGCGATCGAGCTCATCGTAGTCGATTAATTCCGTGTCCTGCCGCACGCCATAGGCGATGAACTTGTACATCTTCCCGGAAAAATTCAGCGGATGTCCGTGTGTCAGGTGTCCGCCGTGCGCCAGGTTCATGCCCAGCACGGTATCGCCGAACTGCAACGCCGCCATGTACACGGCCACGTTAGCCTGCGTCCCCGAGTGCGGCTGCACGTTGGCGTGGTCCGCGCCAAAAAGCTGCTTCGCGCGATCGATGGCCAGTTGCTCGGCAATGTCCACGAATTCGCATCCGCCGTAATACCGCTTGCCCGGATATCCCTCCGCATACTTGTTGGTGAGCACCGAGCCCATGGCTTCGAGTACCGCTTCGGAAACGAAATTCTCCGAGGGAATCAGCTCGATGCTGGTAGCTTGCCGCTTCACCTCGTTGCGGATCACCTCCGCGATTTGCGGGTCGACTTCCTCCAGCGGATGACTCATGCGTTTAGATTCGCGTGTTTCGATGGTCATAGGAGCCTCATCTTAACAAATGCTCCGCACCGGCGCGAGCGCTCCACGCCTTTTCGTTTCACAAAATTCGCCGCAAGCAGGAAAGATTCGCTATTCTGTTGATTCACTTCCAGATTGATCGCAGGAATGCGCCAGGAAACCGGCGCGGAAAGAGCAAACTTTCGCATGGCGGATATGAAGCTGCCCACACGCGCCGAGGACTTCTCGGAGTGGTACAACCAACTCGTTCTGCGCGCCGAACTGGCCGATTACGCGCCCGTGCGCGGCTGCATGATCGTCCGGCCCTACGGCTGGGCTCTTTGGGAGAATATTACCGCGGCGCTCGATAGCCGCTTCAAGGCCACTGGCCACGTAAACGCCGCGTTTCCGTTGTTGATTCCGCGCAGCTTCATCGACAAGGAAAAATCGCACGTGGCTGGATTTTCGCCGGAACTTGCTGTCGTCACCCATGGCGGCGGCGAGGAGCTGGAAGAGCCTCTGGTGATTCGTCCAACTTCGGAAACGATCATCGGCCACGCGTACGCGAAATGGATTCAGTCCTATCGCGATTTGCCCGTGCTGATCAATCAATGGAACAGTGTGGTTCGCTGGGAACTGCGCACCAAGCTTTTCCTGCGCACGCTCGAATTTTTCTGGCAGGAAGGCCATACCGCCCACGCCACCGCAGAAGAAGCCGAAGCCGAAACGCGCCAGATGCTCGACGTTTACACCGACTTCGCCGTGCGCGAAGCCGCCGTCCCCGTGATTCCCGGATTAAAGTCCGACTCCGAACGTTTCGCCGGCGCGGAAAAGACCTACTCCATCGAAGCTATGATGGGCGACGGCAAAGCTCTGCAGGCCGGCACTTCGCACAATCTTGGCCAGAACTTCGCAAAAGCCTTCGAAATTCGTTATCTCGACAAAACCGGTGTCCTCCAGCACTGCTGGACCACTTCCTGGGGCCTCTCCACCCGCTTTATCGGCGCCATTATCATGGTTCACGGCGACGATCAGGGCCTTGTCCTGCCTCCACGGCTTGCTCCCTATCAGCTTGTCATCGTGCCCATCTTTAAGACCGACGAAGAAAAAGCCAGCGTTCTCGAAAACGCGCACAAGTTGCGCAAGGAACTGATCGCCGCAGGCATCCGCGTGAAAATGGACGAGCGCGAAGGCATGAGCCCCGGGTTCAAATTCAATGACTGGGAGATGCGCGGCGTTCCTCTGCGTCTCGAACTCGGTCCAAAAGATGTCGCCAAGGGCTCCGTTGTTCTCGCGCGTCGCGACCGGCCCGGCAAGGAAGGGAAGGCCTTCGTTCCACAGGAAGGGCTACCAGCAGCCGTCGCCAAGCTGCTCGAAGAGATTCAACAGGCGCTTTTTGACAAGGCTCTCGCTTTCCGCAAAGCCAACACTGCCGAGCCATCCGATTACGCAGCGTTCAAGCCTGCGGTCGAGAAGGGTTTTGCCTTCTCATGGTGGTGTGGCGGCGCTGACTGCGAGGAAAAAATCAAAGAAGAGACCAAAGCGACCATGCGCTGCATTCCGCTTGACCAGACATCAGACCAGCCTGGCGATTCCGGCGTCTGCATCTATTGCGGCAAGCCCGCGCGCTCCAAAGCTATCTTCGCCAAGGCATACTAACCCACTACTTATCTGTACCTTACCGGGCCGGGTAACTCTCGCGAAAACCTGACCCTCGGGCCAGCTTGTCTCCGCCAGCCCCCGTGCTAGGCTTCACTCTGTAGAAGGCTATCCTTATTGCTCTTGAGGAGATTTGCGGGGACGTATGAGTGAGAGGCACAGAAACGGCGAGCGCGGCAGCAATAAGCTCAATTTGATCGTCACACTCGTGGTTCTCGGCATGATGGCATTTGCCGCCATCAAAATTGTGCCGGTCTACTTCGCAAATTACCAGTTTCAGGACTCACTCGAGAGTGAATCCCGCTTCGCCCTCACCGGTTACCCCAAGAAAAACGCCGACGACGTCCGCAATGATATCTGGAACAAGGCCAAGGAATTAGGCATTCCGGCTGACAAAGACGCTATTCGTGTCGACCTGCAAAATGGAAGCGTGGATCTCGGGCTCGATTATTCCGTGCCCATCGACCTGGCCTTTTACCAGTTCACGTTGCAATTTCATCCCCACGCGGACAACCATACCATTTAGAATAGGTATCCACTCAGAAGGAGCTTCCGGGAGCATACAGTGTTGACGGACTGGCCCGGGATTGTCGCGCCTACCAGCCGCGGCCTCCGACGCTTGCTTCGTCTGTTTCGTGTTTACCGGAGAACCTGATTGCGAATTCGCATCTCGCGTGGCTTCTGGACGTCCAAGCTCGGCCTGGGCATACTTGGCGGCGCCCTGGCTATCTTCCTTTTTCTCGCGATAATGCTCACGTATTACTACGTCGAGTTTGGCCACATGATCACTCAGCGGCTGGGCGGCCAGATCTACCAGAACACGTCGCGCGTTTATTCCGCACCGGGCCGCATCTACGTTGGGGAAGCCCTGCACGCGAACGATTTGAAGTCCTATCTGCTGCGCGCGGGCTATCAGGAAACTTCGGTCGAAGGTGCTCCCGGCCAGTTTGAAGTTAACGGCAACACCGTCGAAATTCGCCCCTCGCAGGAATCCTACTTCCAAGGGAATAACGCCCTCCGCGTGACCTTCGGCGCCTCCAGCATCTCGCGCATCTCGCAGCTCACCGATTCTCAGCCGCGCGACTTCGCCGAAATCGAGCCGGAGCTGATCACCAATCTTTTCGACAGCTCGCGCGAAAAGCGCCGCATTGTTCGCTTCGACGATCTTCCGCCGATCATGGTCAACGCTGTCCTCGCCGCCGAAGACAAGCGCTTCTTCGAGCATGGCGCGCTCGACGTAGTCCGCGTCTTCGGCGCCGCCTTTTACGATCTGAGCCGCAGCCGCAAAGCTCAGGGCGCCAGCACCATCGACATGCAGGTGGCTCGCACCTTCTTCTTCACCACCAAGCGCGAATGGCGCCGCAAGATGAAGGAAATCCTGATGGCCGCCGAGCTCGACCAGCGCTACTCCAAGCGCGAGATTTTCGAGCTGTATGCCAACGACATTTATCTCGGCAATCGCGGCAGCTTCTCCATTCGCGGTTTTGGCGAGGGCGCGCAAGCCTATTTCGGCAAGGACGTGCGCGAGCTGAGTGTAGGGGAAGCCGCATTTCTGGCCGGAATCATCCGCGCGCCGAATCGCTACTCCAACGCGGAAAAGCACACAGAACGCGCTGAAGAGGCTCGCGACCGCGTTCTGGCGCAGATGAAGGAAGATGGCTACATTACGCCCGATCAGCAGACCTCCGCCAAAAACGCCACGCTGAAATTCTCCACCGGAGAAGGAAGCAGCAACGCCGCGCCCTACTTTGTCGACATGGTGCGCGACCATCTGCTCGAAAGGCTTTCCGAAAGCGATCTTTCCGATCAGAGCTATCGCGTCTACACCACACTCGATCCCAACCTGCAGCGCGCCGCCACCGAGGCCGTGCAGATTGGCATGCTGAATGTCGACAAGCTGCTCGCCAAGCGCTACGCGCTCTGGAAAAAGCAGGGACAGCCCGCGCCGCCGGCACAGGTGGCCATGGTGGTGATGGACCCGCGCACCGGCGAAATCCGAGCCCTCATCGGTGGCCGCGATTACGGCGAGAGCCAGCTCAACCACGCGCTCGCCCACCGCCAGCCTGGTTCAGTCTTTAAACCGTTCGTTTACGCCGCCGCATTCGATAACACTGTCCAGGGCTTGCAGCCCGTGGTCACGCCTTCCACTACCGTGGACGACGTGCCCACCACCTTCGACTTCGACGGCAAGGAATACACCCCCGACAACTACGGCGAGGAATTCTACGGCACCGTCACTGTGCGCGATGCGCTCATCCATTCGCTGAACGTGGCCACCATAAAGGTGGCGGAAATGATCGGCTACGACCGCGTGGTGAGCGTCGCGCGACAGATGGGCTTGGGCAACAACATCAAAGCCACTCCGGCTGTGGCCCTGGGCGCCTATGAGATGACCCCGGTTGAAGTTGCCGCCGGATATACCGCCTTCGCCGCCAATGGCATGCGCGCCGAGCCGCTGTTTATTCGCAGCGTCGTCACTGGTGAGGGCAAACTGGTTGAATCCACGGCGCCTCAGTCGCGGCCCGTGCTCGACCCGCGAGTGGCATTTCTCACCACCAGCCTGATGGAAGATGTGATCAACCACGGCACCGGCTATCCTGTGCGCGCTCTCGGATTTAATGCGCCCGCCGCCGGGAAAACCGGAACGTCGCGCGACGGCTGGTTCGCCGGATACACCTCGAATCTTCTCTGCGTGGTCTGGGTCGGCTTTGACGACAACCGCAACCTCGGACTCACCGGTGGCAACACCGCCGGGCCCATCTGGGGCGAGTTCATGAAGCGCGCTGTCGCGCAGCCTGCGTATCGCAACACGCAACCGTTCATGCCGCCCGACGGTGTGATGGAAGCGACGGTGGACCCCGAAACCGGCCAGTTGGCCACCGCGCAATGTCCCAAAACCCAAAACGAATATTTCATCGAGGGCAGCGAGCCCACACAGTATTGCCAGATGCACGGCGGCGGCCAGACCGCCGAATCGGGACCCGCCGGTTGGCTATCGCATCTCTTTGGAAAAGGTGACCCTGCGCCTCCGCCGACGCCGGGCAACGCTGCTCCCAATGCGGCAGCGCCTGCAAATCCGCGCAATCCCAACACCACCGGCAAGCCGCCGGAATCCGCCAGCCAGCAGGAAGAACAGCCCGAGAAGAAAAAGGGCGTGCTGGGCAAGATCTTTGGTATCTTCGGCGGAGGTAACAAGAAGCCCGACGATTCCAGGCAGCCGCAGCAATAACTCCGCAGATACCACGCCGGTTGATGGAGAAGGTGGTATGATGCGGTTATAGTAAAGTCAGGTGTGAAGTGAAGCACTCTGTCCACTTCGCGATTCTTTTCACCCTCCTGGTTACAGGCTCCCTCAGAGCGCAGCAGAATTCTCAGCAGCCTTCCGATACTTCAACCACCGCGCCAGCTCGGGCGATGCAGTCCATGACTCCGCAGGAAGCGGCGCTTACCCGTGGTGATATTCAGATGGCCCGCAAGGAATATTCGCAGGCCGTGGCCGAGTACAAAATCGCTCTGGAGGGCAATGCCAAAGACGCGCTTCTGCTCAACAAAATGGGCATCGCCTATCAGCAGCTAGGCGATCTGAATGACGCGGAGCGCTCTTACAGAAAGGCCATGAAGGCCGACAAGAAATTCGCCAGTGCCGTGAACAATCTCGGCACGCTCGAATACCAGCGCAAGCGCTACGGCCGCTCCATCCGTTATTACAAAGAGGCTCTCAAGCGCGACGAGCAGACCGCCACGGTCTACAGCAATCTCGGCTACGCTTATTACGGCAACAAGCAATATCCGGAGGCGATGGGCGCTTTCGGCAAGGCTCTGGCTCTCGATCCCGACGTGTTCACCAAGAAGGGAGGCGTCGGCGCCATTCTCCAGCAGCGCTCCGCTCCCGATCCGGGCCTCTTCAATTTTCTTCTCGCAAAGTTTTACGCAAAAATGGGCGACGCTGAACACGCCGCCCACTACCTCAAACTTTCCCGTGATGACGGCTATAAAGATTTCCGCTCTGCCGAAAAAGATCCCGAATTCGCCGCAGTGATAAAAGATCCTCGCGTCCAGGAAGTCTTGCAACAAACTCCCGCCTACCTCGAGGCCGGCCAAAAACCCGTCTCGAATTGACCATCCGATAAGGATGGTCATCCCGAGCGGAGCAACGCGAGCGAAGGATCTCTCTTCAGCCTATGATCGGCTGTGTCTCTATTGCGGAGCCTCCGCTGTTTCTATCCCGATCCAGCAGTTGACCATTCGTGAGGATGGTCATCCGCAAGCTCTTAGAGGAGCGGAACAATGTAGCCCAGCGCGAGAGGTGCGCTCGACGCACGACGCGGTTAGCGTCGGCCAGAGATGTTTGCCCACCGGAAGCGATGGGAACTCATCGGCGCGTAGCGCCGTACCGCTCGCGGTGTTGTTGCCGCGAGCTTTCCCCGTGCCGGATGACGATGCCACGTGCCTCTGAGTATTCGTCGAAATTCTGGGCGCAGCGAAAATCCCTCTTCGAAGAACCCGACCGAATGTCGACCCGCCAGCGTCCCATCTCGAGTCTTGCTATACTATGCATCCGAGATGGCTCCCCGCCGACTCTCGCTGCTCGTACTCGCCCTCTGCGCGGCGGCGGGTCCGTTTTTCTTTGCTTCTTCCCGCAAGCCGGTACTGGCATCGCCCCCGGTCTCTGTTCAAACTGAAAATGTCGTTGAACTCCACATTGACGACGAAATTGAGCCGATCATGGCTGAGTACATCGTCAACGGCATCAACCGCGCCAACCAGCAGAACGCCAGCCTGATTCTTATTACGCTGAGCACTCCCGGCGGCCTGGACACTTCCATGCGCCAGATTATTCAAGCGATTCTCAGCTCGAAAGTTCCGGTCGTCACCTATGTTTATCCCACCGGCTCTCGCGCCGCTTCCGCCGGTTTTTTCATTCTTCTTTCTGCGGATATCGACGCCATGGCCCCCGGCACCGATACCGGCGCGGCCTCGCCCATCACCGCTATTGGCGGCCAGCCGGTGCAGGTTGACCAGACTCTCGCCAGGAAAATTCTGAATGAGGCCAACGCCTACCTGCGGAGCTACGTCACCAAGCGCGGGCGCAATGCGACTCTAGCCGCAACCGCGGTTACCGATGCGAAAGCCTTCACCGAAAAGGAAGCTCTTGACGGACATCTGATCGATCTCATCGCCAACTCGCCTGAAGATCTGCTGGCCCAACTCAACGGCCGCAGCATCACCCGATTCGACGGCGCCACGGAAAAGCTTTCGCTCCCGCATCCTGTAATCGTTTCCATCGAGATGAACGGCCGCGAAAAGCTTCTTTCGCGCATTGTCCAGCCCGACGCCTTCTTCATTCTCTTGGTTCTCGGTGCGCTGGGGCTTTATGTGGAGTTCACCCATCCGGGCCTGTTCGCGCCCGGCGTGATAGGTGGAATCGCTCTTCTGCTGGCGCTTTTCGCCATGCACCTGCTGCCGGTGAATCTTGCCGGAATTCTGCTTCTCGTTTTAGCTCTCGCTTTGTTCGCTTTAGAAGCAAAATATCCGACGCATGGCATTTTGGGCGTCGGCGGCATGGTGGCCATGACTCTAGGCGCGCTCATGCTGATACGATCTCCGATCACTGGTCGAGGTGTCAGCTTGATCACGGCACTCAGCGTCGTTATACCGTTCGCCGTCATCGTGATTTTCCTGATGCGCCTGGTCTTGCGATCGCACCAATGGAAATCCTCCACCGGCAGGGAAGAGATGCTGGGCGAAGAAGGGAAAGTCACCGAGCCGGTTGGCCCGGGCGCGCCGGGCATGGTATTTGTGCACGGCGAGTTGTGGCGCGCCGTCGCCGTGAACGGACAGGCGATACCGGAAGGCGCTCGCGTGCGCGTGAAAAAGATCGCCGGGCTCACGCTGGAAGTCGAGCCGCTTGCCACGCAGCAGGCCGTTACGTGATTTTTGCGCGCCGAGTCTACCCATTGTCATCCCGAGCGGGGCGAAGCGCGACCCAGTTAGGGGTCGCCGTAGAGAAGTCGAGGGATCTGCATTTGTTGTGTTTCTGTTTTTTTTTGCAATCAGGCGAAAGCCCAAGTTTTCGAAAGCGTTATGCTGAACGCACTTTAGCGGAGGAACTTACCGATGCTCGAGATACCCACACTAGGCGTGGCCGTCGCGGTCGTCATCTTTCTGTTCTGGTTTTTTAACTCCATTTACGTCATCAAGGAATGGGAACGCGGGGTCGTGCTGCGCCTGGGCCGCATGTTGCCCGAAGCGAAAGGCGCGGGCCTGCAGCTTGTTTTCTTTCCCATCGACAAGCTCACGCGCATTTCGCTGCGCATCGAAACCCTCGACGTGCCGCCTCAGGACGTGATTACCCGCGACAACGTCTCGGTGAAAGTGAACGCAGTATGTTATTTCCGCGTCATCGATGCCAATCTGGCGCTTTCGCAGGTGCAAAATTATTTGTATGCTACTTCCCAGCTTGCTCAGACCACTTTGCGAAGTCTGGTGGGCCAGTTCGAGCTCGACGAAATTCTCTCTGACCGCGAAAAGGTAAACGCAAAGTTGCAACAAATCCTTGACCAGGATACCGAGCCCTGGGGTATCAAGGTAACGAAGGTCGAGGTCAAGCAGGTCGATATTCCCGAGAATATGCAACGCGCCATCGCCCGGCAGGCCGAAGCCGAGCGAGAGCGGCGCGCGAAGGTCATTCACGCTGAGGGTGAATACGAAGCTTCCACGAAGCTCGCGGATGCGGCCGAAGTGCTGGAAAGGCAGCCCGCTTCCATTCAGCTTCGTTATCTGCAGACGCTCACGGAAATCGGCGTCGAGAAGAACACAACGGTAATTTTTCCGCTGCCCATTGACTTGATTTCTCAATGGGTACGCGCGCTGGGAAATAAGCAATAGGGAGACGAATGGCGAGACGAGGAAGCCGTGGCGATCGCGTGCTGGAAAGTCGGCATCTGATCGGACTGTTTGCCGGGGTGGTGATCCTGTGCGCCGTATTTTTCACGCTGGGATATGTGATGGGCCGCTCCCACTACGCCTCGTCCGTTCAAGCCTTCGGCCCCGAGCGGGGTGTGGTCAGCGCGGTTGACCGTCAGGAATTGCCCCGCGAGCGCGCGCAGCCCAAGGAAGATACCCCTCCCCCCGCTGGCGAATGGGACTTCTACGCCAATCAGAGCAATAACAAGCTGGAGAAGCCGGCGCCTGCGCAGAAAGCCGCGGAACCTGAAAAGTCCGTCGTTGCTTCAAACCGCAATCCCGAGGTTCCGGCATTTGCGCCCAGTGTCACCACGCCGCGAGCCTCCACACGTCCGGTTCGCATGACCGTGCCTAAAATGTCCGCCAACACCGTTCTGCTGCAGGTCGCCGCTGTCACTCACCAGAGTGACGCCTTGGCTATGGCTGACGCCCTGCAGCGCAAAAAGTTCCCGTCGTTCGTGGTGGCGCCTTCCGGCGACCCGTATTATCGCGTGCAAGTTGGTCCGTACTCCGATGAGCGCGCCGCCGAAAATGCCCGAGCCGCGCTTGACCGCGCCGGTTTCAAGGCTATCATCAAGCATTGAGCGATCTTTCCTGGTATCTGCGGTCGCTGCTCGCCATTCTCAGCGGCGCGGCCCTGGCGCTTTCGTTCCCTAATTACAATCTGCCGCTTCTCGCTTGGCCCGCCGTTGGCCTGCTGATTCTTGCCTGTTTCGGCGCTCGCTCCCGCGGAGGATTTTTCTACGGCTGGCTTCACGGAGTGGTTTTCTACCCCCTTTCCGTTCCCTGGATCGACACGGTGATGCATCAGTACGGCAGTATCGATCCGCTCACTTCCGCTGGCATTCTTGCTTTGCTAAGCGTGGTTTTCGCGCTCTTCCCGGCGGTTTTCGGTTGGGGTGTCGCTCTCATTTCGAATCGAATTCGTCCGGGTAAGAACTGGTTGTTTGCCTGCCTGCTGGCTCCGTTTCTTTGGGTCTCGCTTGAATATGCCCGCACCTACCTGATTCTCGGCGGTTTTCCCTGGAATCTCACCGGATACGCCGCCGGCGGCAGTTTGGGTCTGCTGCAGCTCGCCGCCATCACCGGAATTTACGGTTTGAGCTTCGTCATTGTCGCCTGGAGTTCGCTGGTCGTTTACGCGATTCTTAGCGGACGGCAGATCGTATGGAAGGCAGCGCTGGCCGCCACCGGCGTGCTCATCCTCTGGGCGGGCGCCGGAAAATACTTCGTGCCGGTCGCAGAACCTCATCACGTCGCGCATCTCGTTCAAACCGATTTCCCGCAATCCGAGTCCTATCCTGGCAACTGGATGCAGCTCCATGCCGGCGAACTTGAGCAGCTCGAGCGCATCAGCGTAGGCGCGGCGCAGGATTCGCCGCAACGCCCCAGCCTGATTGTCTGGCCCGAAGTTCCCGCGCCATTCAGCATGCAGGATCCTGCTTTCGCGCAGCTCGCCCACAAAATCGCGCGCGATTCGGCCTCGGATTTCCTGGTGGGCATCGTTGACTGGAAGCGCGACGCGAAAGGCACCTGGGACGCTTCCAACACTGCCATCCTGCTCAACCCTGTCGGGCTTCGCACTTTCACCTATGACAAAATCCATCTGGTGCCCTTTGGGGAGTTTGTTCCGTACCGGCGCTGGCTCACCTTTGCCGGTCGTCTCACTGCCGATATCTCCGATTTCACTCCGGGGAAAAGTTACGCTGTGGGAAAAGTGCCGGAAGGAACTTTCGGCGTTTTCATCTGTTACGAGGCAATTTTTCCCGATCGGAAGTCCGGCAATTCACGCAGCAACGGGCGCAGCTTCTCATCAATATTTCGAACGACGGCTGGTTTGGCCGTTCCGCCGCTCCTGCGCAGCACTTGGTGATGGCTCGCGTTCGCGCCGTGGAAAACCGCCGCTGGCTGTTGCGCGATACCAACAACGGTTTCACCGCTTCGATCGACCCCTATGGCCGCATTGTCGCCGAGTTGCCCGTCGATGTTCGCACCGAGCTCAACGCGCCCTATGATTTTCGCACTGGGATCACGCCCTATGTGCGTTTCGGCGATTGGTTCGCCTGGCTCTGCATCCTCGCTTCCCTGGCGATATTGACGGTTGCCATTTTGCAGCGCGATCTGCCGGGCAATGTCCAGCGTTCGTCGGTGACTGTCACCAAGCCCGCTCGCCGCCGAGATATTTAGCGTTCGCCGCTTTTTTTCGCAGTGTCATCCCGGGCGGAGTGTTGTGCGCGATCAGATAAGGATCGCGCAGCGCAGCCGAGGGATCTCTCTTCGGTTCTGATTTGCGTTTATCATCCCGAGCCGGTCGCGTTGTTGGCGACCCGATTAGGGTCGCGGGAGAACGGACCGTGTCGAGGGATCTGCATTTTCCTTCGTGTTGGTTTCCGCCGTCATTCTGAGCGCCGGTTCTGCGCGAAGAATCCCTCTTGAATTTTCTTCGTAGCGGCGGACTTCAGTCCGCCAGCCTTTGCCTTTGTTTTACGTTGTCATCCCGAGCGAGCACGGCCGGCGACCGCAGGTCGTTGGCTGCGACGAGGGATCTCTCTTCGCGTTTGAAGTTGCTGTTGTTTTTGCGCCGTCATCTTCGTTACTTCACCGCATCACGCCAATTTCTCCCTCGCACCTTCGTGAAGTACAATGAGAACCATTCACTATGCCCGAACATATCGAAGACCTTCAGCAGCGCTTCGCCGGCCTCCAGAAACGCATGGAGCTCGTGCGGAGCTATCTTTGACGTCGCCAACGCCGCCAAACAGCTCACCGAACTCGAAGCCAAAACCAGCGATCCAAACTTCTGGAACGATCAGGAGAAAGCCCAGGCGCTTCTGCAGCAGCGCAAGCAAGTCGAAGACCGCGTCAATGCCTCGAAAGCTCTCGACGCCAAGATCGGCGACATCGAAACCTACATTAATCTCGCCCAGGAAGAATCGAACGATGCGCAGCGCGATTCGCTTCTCGCCGACCTCGCCAAGGAACTTGACTCTGCTGACAAATTTATCTCCGAGCTCGAAACCAAAACTCTTCTCGCCGGCGAGGAAGACCGCCTGAACGCCATCGTCACCATCAAGCCCGGCGCCGGCGGCACCGAGTCGCAGGACTGGGCGGAAATGCTTCTCCGCATGTATCTGCGCTGGGCGGAAGAAAAAGGCTTTCGCACCACCGTTCTCGATTCCACTCCTGGTGAAGAAGCGGGCATCAAATCCGCCACCATTCAGGTGGAAGGGGAAAACGCCTACGGCATGCTGGCCGGAGAAAGCGGCGTGCATCGCCTTGTCCGCATCTCTCCCTTCGATCAGGCCGCTCGCCGCCACACTTCTTTCGCTTCGGTTTTTGCCATTCCTGAAATCGACGATCGCATCGAAATAAACCTGCGTCCCGAAGATGTTCGCGTCGACACTTTCCGCGCCGGCGGCCATGGCGGCCAGAACGTCAACAAAGTCGAAACGGCTGTGCGCATGACGCACATGCCCACCGGCATCGTAGTGCAATGCCAGAACGAACGCAGCCAGCACAAGAACCGCGAGATAGCCATGAGGGTCCTCAAGTCGCAGCTCTATGAGTTGGAACTCGAGAAGCGCCGCGCCGCCCTGCGTAAGCTCGATGCTTCAAAGCCGGAAATCAGCTTCGGCAGTCAGATTCGCTCCTACGTCATGCAGCCCTATCAGTTGATAAAGGACCACCGCACCAAGGTCGAACGCGGCGACGTGCAAAAGGTCCTCGATGGTGACATCGACACCTTCATCCGCGCCTACCTTTTGTACCGCCGCGAAGCCGCCTAGCCCAGCGATCCGTCCAGCATCGCCGTCCTGAGCGAGCGGAGCGAGTCGAAGGCTCTCTCCTGCTCTGCGAGCTTTTTCCTCCCCCAACTCGGCCAGCCCCGGTCAAGGGCGGCATAACGTAGCCACCGCGCTCGCATGGTTTCTATGCGAGCCAGCGGTGGGTATACGACGGCGCGGAACGCCCTACCGTTCGCGGCGCAGTTCCCGCGAGTTTTTCCTCGCCGGATTCGCCAATCCGCCACTTATGTGCAATGGAATGCGCAAGGTAGCAGTCCTACGAGTACTAGCGGGGCATTTCGCCCCCTCATTTCGTCACATAACCCTTTGTTTAAAACCTTCCAGTGCAATTCGTTGACACCAAAAATCGGCCTATGCTAGCGTCAAAGGTCGCTATTCCCCACGAGAAGGCTGTTTGGTCCCGTGATTGCCATCCATACCGCCGGAGGAGACTATTTTGGCGCACGATGAAAAGTATCTTTTTACCTCGGAATCCGTAACCGAGGGGCATCCCGACAAGATCGCTGACGCGATCTCCGATGCCGTTGTCGACACCGTTCTAAAGCATGACCCCATGGGCCGTGTAGGTTGCGAGACGCTGCTCTCTACCGGTCTGGTGGTCATCGCTGGTGAAATCACTATCAAGAAGGAATTTCGCGGCCACCTCGAATACGAAGAAATCGCCCGGCAGGTCATTCGCGACGTTGGCTACACCCGCGCGAAGTATGGTTTCGACGCCGACACCTGCGCCGTCCTTTCCTGCGTGAAGCCGCAATCAGCCGATATTGCCATGGGCGTCGACACTGGCGGTGCGGGAGACCAGGGCCTCATGTTCGGATTCGCCTGTGACGAAACTCCCGAGCTGATGCCCATGCCCATCCAATTGGCTCACCAGCTCACCCACAAGCTTGCCGAGGTCCGCAAGAAGAACGTAGTCGATTTCCTCCGTCCCGATGGCAAATCCCAGGTCACCGTCGAATACATTGGCGGCCGCCCGGCCCGCGTGGACGCTGTTGTCATCTCCACGCAGCACAGCGATACCGTGAAGCCCGAAGTCCTGAAGGACGCCATCGTCAAAGAAGTAATCAAGCCGGTCATTCCTGCCGATATGTTTGACAAGAACACCAAGGTCTACGTCAACCCCACCGGCCGTTTCGTTATCGGCGGTCCCATGGGCGACGCTGGCCTGACTGGCCGCAAGATCATCGTCGATACCTACGGCGGCTATAGCCGTCACGGCGGCGGCGCTCTTTCCGGCAAGGATCCCAGCAAGGTTGACCGTTCCGCCTGCTACATGGCGCGCTATCTCGCCAAGAACATCGTCGCCGCGGGCCTCGCGAAGAAAGTGGAAGTGCAGCTCGCTTACGCGATCGGCGTTGCTGAACCTGTCTCCGTGATGGCTGACACCTTCGGCACAGGCACTATCCCGAACAGCCAGATCACCGAACTGATTCGCGCAAATTTCAAGCTCACGCCTAAGGGCATCATCGAAACGCTCGATCTGCGCCGCCCGATCTATCGTCCCACGGCGGCCTATGGCCACTTTGGACGCACCGGCCCAGGCTTTACCTGGGAGCGCACCGACAAAGCGGATTTGCTCAAGAAGGAAGCCGCCTCGGCCACTCCGGTGGGCGCCCGCTGACGTTTTTCGGGCGGCTAGCTTCAGCCTTTCCGCCTCGCAACTTTGCTCCACTCACCTGTCATCCCGAGCGGAGCGAAGCGCAGTCGAGGGATCTGCTTTTGTTTTGAATTCGCGGTATTGGTTTTTGTTGTCATTCTGAGCGAAGCGAAGAATCTCTCTTCGTTTTGCACCTTAGAAAATCTTAAAAGGGAGCATCTTCGTGGAAACAGTCAAGCTGAACGGCGACGTCAAAGACATCGCCCTCGCCGAAAAAGGCAAGCGTCGCATTGAATGGGCCAATCAGCACATGCCCGTTCTGCAACTCATTCGCAAGCGTTTCATCAAGGAGCAGCCCCTCAAGGGCATGCGCGTTTCCGCGTGCTTGCACGTCACCAGCGAAACCGCCAATCTCGCCATCACTCTGCGTGACGGCGGCGCCGACGTGGTTCTCTGCGCTTCGAACCCGCTCTCTACACAGGATGAAGTCGCCGCGTCGCTCGTGAAGGATTACAACATCCCCACTTTCGCCATCAAGGGTGAGGACAACGCCACCTACTACGCGCACATCACCGCAGCGCTCGACCATGCGCCGCACATCACCATGGACGACGGCGCCGATCTGGTCACGCAGCTCCTCACCAAGCGCACCGATCTTCTCAAGGACGTCATCGGCGGCACCGAGGAGACCACCACCGGCGTGATTCGCCTTCGCGCCATGGCCAAGGACGGCACCCTCAAGTTCCCGGTCATCGCCGTGAATGACGCGCTCACCAAGCACTTCTTCGACAATCGCTACGGCACCGGACAGTCCACGCTCGATGGCGTCATTCGCGCCACGAACCTGCTGCTCGCCGGTCTCCGCGTCGTCGTCGCCGGCTACGGCTGGTGCGGACGCGGCGTGGCCATGCGCGCCAAGGGTCACGGCGCGGATGTGATCGTCACCGAAATCAACCCGACCAAGGCCATCGAAGCCGTCATGGACGGCTTCCGTGTGATGCCCATGAGCGACGCTGCCAAGCTCGGCGACATTTTCATTACCGTCACCGGCAACAAGTCGGTCATCTCTCACGACCACTTCGAGAAAATGAAGGACGGCGCGGTGGTCAGCAACTCCGGCCACTTCAACGTCGAAATCGACATCCCGGCTCTCGAAAAACTATCGAGCGGCAAGAGGGAAGTGCGTCCCTTCGTCGACGAGTACAACATGAAGGACGGCCGCAAGCTCTACCTCTTGGGCGATGGCCGCCTCATCAATCTCGCCGCCGCCGAAGGCCATCCCGCTTCGGTCATGGACATGAGCTTCGCCAACCAGGCCCTTGGCGGCGAATACTTGGTCAAGCACGCCAAGGAACTGAAGAATCAGGTCTACGCCGTTCCCGAGCATCTCGACCAGCAGATCGCCAAGCTCAAGCTCGATTCCATGGGCTTTACCATCGACAAGCTCACGCCCGAGCAGGAGCACTACCTTGCTTCCTGGAACGAAGGCACCTAGTCGTTACTTCCGCGCCGCTTCCGCGGCCAGCTAGTCTGGAATAGAAAAGGGCGCCCGTTCGGCGCCCTCTTTCTTTTATTCGTCATCCCGAGCCGCGTTTTGCGCGATCCAGTCAGGATCGCGCAGCGAAGTCGTCTTGCGGCCCGGTTAGGGACGCGTCGTCGAACGATCTGCTTTTGGTCTTCTGTAAACAGGGCGCCTCCCGGCGCCCTGTTTCTTTGCCCCTACGGCGCTCAACCGAGAACAAAAAACGGGCGCCAAAGACGCCCGTTTTTTACTGGCCAGCAACCTCGCGGCGGCCTTCCCAAGTAACGCCCGTCATTCTGAGCGCCGCATTTGCGCGAAGAATCTCTCTTCGCCTTGTCTGTTGTTTTTCGGTCACGAACAACCAGCGGTTCGTGACCGCCGACATGCCACCTGCACCAACAACCCTGTCATCCCGAGCCGCATTTTGCGCGATCCAGTCAGGATCGCGCAGCGTGTCGACCAGCGGGTTGTTACCGCCGACATGCCACCTGCACCAACAACCCTGTCATCCCGAGCCGCGTTTTGCCCGATCCAGTCAGGATCGCGCAGCGTGTCGAGGGATCTGCTTTTGGCTTTCTGTAAAAAGGGCGCCTCCGGCGCCCTCCTTTTTTGCACTTGCAGCGCTTACTCCAAAACAAAAGCGGGCATTTGTCATCCCACTGGGGAAAGCTGCTTCTCCCAACATAGATGAGAACTACGGCTTTTGCCGTATAGACTATTTGTCGACAGAATCTCATATTTTCCGGGTATGTCCGTCCGGAAACTCATTCCAAGTCCCTATTCTCCGGACCAGAGCCCACGTTGAGGTCCGTCCGTAGGCAGCACTCGAAAAGAATGGGAGGCATCATGCGGTCGCTATCCAAGAAAACTTTTTATCTAGCGGTTTCGATTCTTTCCGCTGTTCCTCTGGCCATGGCAGGCACGATCAGCGGTACGGTTAAGGGGCCCGAGGGCGCGCCTTTCGAGGGCGCGTTTGTCGAGGCTCGGCATATGACCACCGGTATCTCGACCGATGTGTTGTCGCAAGAAGACGGTAGCTTCACCGTACCGAATCTTCCGACAGGGACTTACCGGCTCGCAATCCGGGCGGTTGGCTACAAGGCCGCCCCACAGAGCGAAACTCTCAACACGGCCGACCAACACGCCGATGCCGACTTTTCCCTGCAAAAGGGCAAAGTGCAGTGGAGCGATCTTTCGGTTTGGCAGGCGCGTGAGTTGCTGCCGAACGGGCCGGGAAAAGAAGCACTCTTTGCAAATTGTTTTGGCTGCCACAATTTTCAAAGCCGCATGGCCACTCGCCGCCTTGATAATGAGGGCTGGATGGACCTGGTAAATTACATGCGGAATACCGCCGCGGACTTTGCCGTTGGTCCTAAAGGTGTGCCGCGTCCGGTAACCGATCAAATGGCTGGGGAAATCGCAGGCTATCTCACTCAAGTGTTTGGCGCGGATTCCACCCTTCCGGATTCTCCGGCCGACGTCGCGGGGTACAACGCGACGGTACACAAGTTCAGCCCCGAGGCGCTGAACATCGTCTACAACGTGTATCCCTTAAAGGATAAGACCTGGCTGCCTTTTCAAGCCTATCCGCCGAGCGTCCAGAAGGGATTTGATTCCGACGGGTATATCTGGGCCGCCGACTACGGAAATGCGAATCGCGTGGTTCGCATCAATCCCGAAACCGGTGAGAATACCACGTACATGTCGCCGTGCTCGCACGCGGCCGGGATTCATGCGATCGAGGTCGGTCCCGACGGCAACGCGTGGTTTGCCGAGCAGGGCTGCAACCGGGTAGGGGAAGTCATCACGAAAACCGGGCAAGTGAAGCAGTTCGACGCGCCGTTTATCGCCCAGTCGGAATGGGGCATTCGCGGAGGAGCGAAGCACGACTCACATCCCATGCTGGTCGACGGGAAGCTCTACGTTTTCTCCAGCGGAGACCCGGCCAGTCGGCTCGATCCCTCCACAGGGAAGTTCACGACCATCGAGGGAATTCCCAACACCTACGACGTATACGGGGATACGGTGAACGGGAAGGTATGGTTCACCAGCATTGCGAAGAATGACCCGATCTACGAAGTGGACCCGAAGACGCTAAAAACAGTCTTGAAATTCTCTCCGTCCACCGATCCGAAGGATTTTGAGTCTCACCGGATCGCCATCGATTCTAAGGGCATCGTGTGGCTCACCTGCTACTCAAGCAGCCGCGTCTGCCGGCTCGATCCCAATACCAAGGATTTCAAGACCTACACCCCAGAGGGTCCGGATAAGCACGACTACGCCATCGCGGTCGACCACTCCGGCGACATCTGGTATTCCATGACGTTTTTGGACGAGATCCAGCGGCTCGACCCGAAGACCGGAAAGATTGTCGAGTATCCGTTCCCCTATCCGGAAATCACCATGCGCAAATTCTGGCCTGACGCGCAGGGCCGCATCTGGACCTCATCGCCGGCGAACGGCGTGGTTGTGAGTTGGTACCTGGCGGGCAGCAACATGCTCACCGCCAAGAAATGACAAGGCAGGGCGAAAGGAAAACGCGGGCGCCAAAAGCGCCCGCGTTTCTGTTTCTTCTTGCTCATCATCTCGTTGAGGAATCCGCATTAGCAACACGTTGTTACCGCCGGGCCGCTACCTGCACTACTTGCCTGTCATTCCGAACCCGATCGGTTTTCAGGAGGGGAGGGATCTCTCTTCGTGTGGAGATTCCACCGCGAAAGTATCGTCACGCTCGCTTTTTCAGAACGGGAACCTCATCGTCCAGATCCAACGGTGGTCGTACAAATGGAAGTGCGTCGCCGCGATCTGAATTCCCATTCCCGGCTCGATGTGCAATCTCCCCGCAAGCTGAAACGAGCCCACCAGCAGCCCCGGTGTCAGATACGTCGTCTGCTCTCCTGAGTGCGGCCCATCCACATAGTAAGTTGTATTCGTCTCCAATTCCGGCCAGATCTTCTTCGCAATATTGAACTGAAACGTATTGTTGTAGAGAATCTGCCGCCCCAACACGTCCGTGCCGCTCTGCGGCAGGTTTCCGCTCAGCGTGGTTTGATAGTCGAAGAATTTCCATCCCTTCGCCGCCGCGATCATCGGCGACCATACCGTATGATTCATTCCATTCGGCGCGCTGCCGGTAGGAAACGAGCCTCCCAGGAAAAATCCAACGAAATAATCACCCGTCTCTTCCGGTGCGGAAAATGCCCGGAACTTCAAAAAAATTGAAACGTCGCCGAACCCGTCCGGTACGTTCGGCGCTTCGTGAAAGTAATACGGCGGCAGGCCCACCTGCACTTCCATGCGTGAGTTGGGAATAATTTCGAGTCCCTTTCCCGCGCCGTACTCGTCCGTCCACACCCCTCCTGCCGCCTCCTGATAATAAGAGTCGAACCGGAATTGCTGCACCAGGAGCACGTGCGTCGTGATCAGCGGAGCCACGTAGTGCGGCTGTTCCGTTCGCGTTCGATCCACCATCTCCAGCCAATGGCTTACCCAGCGGTCCTGCCACGTGTCCGCGTTATTGGTGCTGGCTTGCGGCAAGGATCCCGCTGGCACACCTCCAGCGCCGCCGCCACTCGAATCGTCAAAGGGATTTGCCACGATGCAGGCTTGTGCCGCTGAACTGCACGCATCTGCAATGGGCCCGCTGGACGACGCATCGGGAAGATCCGCGTTGATCGTCTGGCCGTGCGCCCCGCCGCACGCCGCTGCGAAAAGAAAGCCGGCACACACCACTGCCCGTGTCCGCCATAGAGTTCTCATCGGCGCTATCCGACAATCACTTCTTCTGTGCGGGGAATTGCGTTGAGGGTCGCGGTGTCGATATTCAAATGCGCTTGCACCAGCGCCGGCGGCAGATGCGTCAGCCAATGGTTCAGCGAAACGTCCTGGTAAAACTTGTCGCGGAACATCTCAAGGAATATCAGATCTTCATTGCCGGTATTTTCAATGTAGTGCGGAAACGTCTGCTGTACGTACCCCACATCCCCTTTTAGAAAATCCATGGTGCGCGCCCGCGCGCCGGCCGCGAACACCGTCATTCTTCCTTTTCCCTGAATGTAGTATTGCCATTCGTCCGCGTTCTGATGCCAGTGCATCTCGCGGATTCCTCCCGGATGCACGATCACGTGCGCCGCCGCAACTGAGTTCGACGCCTGGAACACCCGCGAATCCACAATCCGCACGTCTCCATTCTTGTTCGAGTACGTCGGTTTCATGTCCATTAGCCGGAACGAGAAATTCGTTGACGACAGACCTGTCTTCCCTGCAGCCGCTTGCTTGTCTTGCTCCAGCGTCGTCTGCGGCACCGCCGCCTGGAAAATGTACAGCTCGCCTTTCGGAATTTTCATCAGCGACTGTTGGCTCACGCCCAGGTTTTTTGCCAGCACGTCTCGCGGCGTGTGCGCCGTCCAGTCGGCCAGCAGCACCGTGTCGTATTCCGAAAACGCGCCGTCGTCGAATACCAGCAGAAATTCGCATCCATCCGGACCGAGTCCTTGTATCGAATGCGGGTAGCCTGTGGGGAAAAACCACAAATCCCCCGTTTTCACATCGTCCACAAACGCTCTGCCGTCTTGATCCATGCAGGTAATTCTCGCGCTGCCGTAGAGCATGATGGCCCACTCGCCAGCCTTGTGCCAGTGCAGCTCGCGAATCCCGCCTGCGGTCAGCCGCATATTCACTCCGGCGATCGTCGTCGATACCGGCAAGTCCTCTTGCGTGACTTGCCGCGCCCAGCCCCCGCCCTGTGTGCGCTTATGTGAGAGCGTGAATGGATACTTGAACGGTTTGACGTTGGCATGGTCGGTCGCTGGAGGTACCACCGAATCCAGATTTTCCTCATGCAGTGGCGGATTATCTGGCCCGATGGGATTCGTGCCGCTCTGGTCGTGCTCGGCTTTTTGCGTGTCTTCCATCGTCTGCGGGGCCGCTGCCAAAGCTGCCGCGGTGCTGAGCGCGGCCGTGCTCACTCCGAGGAATTTTCTTCGTGAAACTGCGCCGTCGTTCTCACTCATGGCTTTTTCTCCATCTCGCAGATTTGGCAATTCCAGGGGAATATTTGCAGTGTCCGCCGATGGCTCGCTGGGAAGCGCCGTCGTTCGGATCCCGACTCCTCTTGAGCTCTTTGATGAACGGCCCGGCCGAAAGGTGTCATGCGGAAACTTTCGACCGGGCATCTTCCATGATGTGAGACTGATGTGAGACTGGCTCATTCGCGTTTTTACTGCCCGCGAATCACTCCTGGTTCGCCCTGCCCAGGCATGAGACTCGGTTCATGCTTTGCCCGTTCGGTTCTTCCGCTTCCCAGCACGGTGCGATGGAAAGCGCCCTCCAGCATGATCGCGCTGGCCGTGTACCACGCAACGATCGCGGAAATGATGAATAGGTATCCGCCAAGCACCTCGAGCCCGCCAGATCCCGTCAATTCCGCAATCGCCGCTATAGTCGATCCTCCCGCCAGGAACGCCAGAACTGTAGCCAGCAGCTTATTCTCCGCTGTTGCCGCCCACGCCCCCATCCAGGTGATCGCCGCCAGCACGATGAACCAGTAGCCGAGAGCCGGAAAAGCTCCCGTTGGCCGGTGGAGCGTTCCGGAGACAAACGCGTACTCCAACAGCCCGTACGCCATCCAGAACGCTCCCCAAGTTCCATGCATCGCTGTGGCTACCGCATCTCGCGCTTTGAATGCCCACATTCCCGCCGCGAACTGCGCGATGCCTCCGAAAGTTGCCGCAAACGCTGCAAGATACAAATCAGTGTTGGCTCCTCCATACCAGTGCGCCATGTGCGCCGCGACCATGAATGTCGCGCCCGCAAATCCGAACAAACCAAGAACGGAAGGCGCTGCGATCGGCTGCAGATAAATGTGCGCCGGAGCAGTAGCCTCCGTTTCCATTCTTTGTGCTGCAAACGCTTGCCCTGCCATAAATACCTCCATCCCTAATGAATCTCTGCCGGTGGAAACCGGTAAAATCCGTGGAATCTTTACTGACGATTTAATTATTGCGCTGGGAATCTGCAGGGGAATACAGCCACACCTTTAGCCTTCCATCTCATTTTTCTGTATTAAAAGTTGTGGTCCGAAATGAAAATGGAGCGCTGGCCTTTCGGGCGCAGCGCTCCGGATGAAGAAGAGCTTCGATTTAGCCTAGATACATCACGTGAACATACGTTCCCAGCCGTGCGTTGTACGCCAGGTACCAGCCCGGATGGTCCGGATCGTCATAAATTACGATCGGATCGCTTTCCCAGTTCCAGTCCCCGCAGAACTGCAAATCGTACGGCGCCACCGAGAAGTAGAAACCGTTGAACCAGAAGCGGTTCGGCCCGCCGCCTTGCAGATGCCACACGTGTGAAGGCCCAAATCCCCCGGTAAAGTGCCCGTGCTGCCACGGATTGGCCAGATGATAGTGAGGATCGTTCGGTCCGCTGTCGTGCCCTACCCACGTATTGTCGGCATGAACGTGAGGGGCATTGGGATGCCCCGGCTGGTCGCTGTAGTTGCGGTGTGCCGCCTGCGTCTGCTGCATCTGGTGCGCAGGTTCCTTGGCGGTTGCAGCACGATTCTCGGGCGCGGCATTGGAAGCCGGATGCTGTTCCTGCGCGCGGTTTGCCGCTTGGTTCGGCGCCCCGTGATTTGCGGTGTTGCCGCGCGGCGTCGGCGTGGGCCCGTGCGCCGGAATGTGTTGCATTCCTCCGCGATTAGCCCCGCTGGGATGCTGCTGATTACCTGCCGGTGCAGCCCCGTGCTGGTCTTTATTCTGCGCCGCTGCTGGCAACGTGACCAGAAACAGAATCGCAACCGTCGCTAACAATGTCTTCATGAGTCCTCCAACCAACCCACCGCATTCTGAGTGTGTGCCGCGTCGCTCATAATACACGCCATGAAATCTCTTAGTCCTAAATGGTTTACCCGATCCGTCGACGTGACATCACGTACTTCTTGTGGAAAAGGGAAATGGACTGCCGGAGAATCGGCCACTACTCGCCAATGCGGTCGAGTACGGCGCCTGCTCCACAGACATTGCTACATCTACGCAGTCTGGTGCGCCTTGAGGAACGAATGGATTTGCCGCACTGCCAGCGGAACCCGCTCTTTGGGTTCTTTCCACGGGAACATGCTCACCTCGGATTTTGGCGCGAGCATGGCGCATTCCATGGCCGGGGCGTATGGATGCGGTGGAACATCATCCGGCAGGATCAGCACCGGCGTTTGTGAATCGCGCACGAAATCGCGTGTCACCGTGAAAACGAAGTCGGGATTGGTTTCGAACATCCTGGTTATAAACTGATCGGCCGTCTGCACCGGAATCTCGGGCCGCTTCACGTTTAGCTGCGCAGGCCAGCCCGCCCAAAATGAGCCGGGGTACTTGCGGTCGCGCATCTCCGGCCGCCATCCCACCGGCTGCGCATGCACGGATGCGACAACACGATTGGGGGCGCGCTTCAACAGGCTCCAGATGAAAGGGCCGCCGATGCAGAAACCCATGACCAGGAACTTGTCGATGCCCAGATGGTCCATCAACCCGAGTTGGTCGTCCGCGTAGGATTCCCACGGCCGGTCGACCTCCACCGGGCCGGTGGACTGCCCGGTGGGCGCGTTGCGCAGGTCCGCGGTGATGCAACGATACTGTCCCTTGAACTCGTCAATGGCGTTGAAGGGCGCGTTGCCGCTGAAGAAGGCTATGGTGGAGTTCAATCCGCCGCCCGGAAGCAGCATCAGCGGGAAACCCGTTCCGGCCTCCTCATAGTAAATACGCACCGGGCCTTTTTCGTAAAATTTGCCAGTTCCTGCGGTGCTCGTCTGCTGAGCGAATACGCCCGGCAAGGCGGACGCCGCCGCTGCCGCTGCGCCTGCTGTCAGAATAGTGCGTCTGGTCATGCCCATGCTCGCCGTCCTCCTTCATCATTCTTGTGCTTGGTCATCCTTATGCTATACGATTGTTATGCGGCGCATGGCAATCACCAAGCCATGGGTCGTGGTCCGTGCAATGCACAGCGCCAGCATCATCCGCATTTCGGCAGGATTCTAGCACAGCCGGTTTTGTTGGGCAGGTAGCGTTATGCTGCGGATTGTTGGCGGAAGAAGCGAAGTTAAGGACAGCCACCACTGAACGGAAAGTTTCCCGGCGCGCAGCGTCTACTTTGAGTGCGCGTTTCACGCCCTGAATGACGCAACTAGGCACCCCTTGGAGTAGGTTCCGATCGTTCGCATCAAGACCTACACAGGCCGACACAAGAACGGGCGCCCTCATGAATGAGGCCAAATATATCCGGCTGGATGTTCACCAGAACGATTTCAGCCACGGTTCTCGATTCGGCCGGCAATCTGCTGTCGGTCTCTTCGCCGGGACCGATTCTCCGAACGCCCGCTCAGCCCCGCCGGAATCCCGTTCTAGCGGTGGCCCCCCGCATGGCCGCCGCTCTCCTGACGACCGGGTAGCGCGTGTTCCTTGCCGGCGTCATGGTCGCCTTTAACGGGTACCGGAGAACACATGAGATATGCGTGGGCTTTATTGATCGTTTGGAGCTTTGCTTTTTGTGCCGCATGCCTCGGGGCTACCGATCAGAATGTCTCGGAGCAGTTCGCAAAAGCGGCAGACGAAACGGATTTAAAGTCTCAAGCGAATCAACCATTTGAGATGGAGGCCGAAGTTGAAGTTTTCGGTGTCAAGCAGTCTTCGCATGGGAATTACCGACTACTGTGGGCCTCTCCTAACAAATGGCGGGAAGACATTGTTTTCAACGGTTACCGAAGAACCCGAATTGGGGGTGACGGGAAGTATTGGCAGGAACGGTCAATCGATTACGAATTGATCCCCATTCGCCAATTGGACGAAGCGCTGGATTTCAATTCACGACTCCGATCTTCAGTCGTGAAAGTGACAGGAAAAATGAAGACTGAGAAGACCAAAGACACGACAACTGTAAGCTGCGCCGTGCTCAAAGAGAGGTACGAAGACGAGGATTTCTGTTTTGATCCTACCGGAGGCCAATTGGTACTCGAAAAACTCCCGAACGGAGCTGGCGGAGCGGACGGAGACGTACGGGCAAGACAATATACTGATTTCGTTAAGTTCGGGGAGAAGCTGTTCCCCCAGTCTGTTCGAGTCATTGGCGCGGATCAACCACTGGTTAGCTTTTCGCTCAAGAAATTGGCGCCGCTGGGCGAAGTGCAGCCATCTGACTTCGTGGCAAAGACCGGGGAGCAGGAATGGATAACGAAGTGCAGCCAACTTGAAAAACCCGAATTACAGAGCCACATTACCCCTATTTATCCTGGCGAAGCGAAAGCCCGTCACGAACAGGGACGGGTAGTGGTTTATGCGCTCATTGGGGCAGACGGCATTCTCCGTAACCTGAAATTAGTTGTATCTGTATCTCCACTCCTGGATGCATCCGCTTTGCAAGCGGTCAGCAAATGGCAATATACGCCCCGAAAATGTGACGGTGTGCCTACGCAGGCTGATACTTTCATTGACCTCAATTTCAACGTGAATTGATTCGATCAAAGCTATTTGCGAACGTACTGCCTAGGTCCTGATAAACGCGGTAATCGTCCATGTGGAGTACTAGCCTGGTGAATCGGCGAACTCTAAATGGCCAGCTCAGATCGCCTGTTTCAGATGGAATGTTCGTCTGCGTGCAAGTGGAATTTCAACTGCAATGTATAGAGCGGAAAAGAAATGGGAACCTCATAAGAGACCTCGATATTGATGGTTCCCACCGTAGGCATATCGTTCTGATTCGGGTTTGCTGCCAGCGCCGTAATCCCTTCAATCGGAATCTGCGCCGGTTTGCTCCCGGACACTACGGTGATGTTCTCTCGGCTGACCGGCAAACCCAGCTCTTGCGATTTCTCCAGCAGCTCCTCGCGAATATTCTCCGCCGGCCTGGAATCGCTCGCCGCCAGCCGCGCCTCTTTCTTCACCGCTTCTTCAAAATCGTGAGTCTTCAGGTAGCACGAACCGATTTCGACGCCGGCGTAAATCACTATGCCTATGGCAATTCCGGCTGCGAGAGCCTGCACACCTGTTCCGAGCAGCTTCCGCTGCCGCGCTGTCAGCGCCTTATAGATCTTCACGATTGCCGGATGCACAGGTTTACCGTTCGATAAGCTAGCACCTCCCGCTTTTTTCTGTCGATGGCCTTCGCTTATCGCTCGTTCCCAAAAGTAATCGCTTCCGTTCTGGGAAACTTGATTCTGATAGTCCTAATACTCGGCTACTATTTACAATTGCCATTCCGATTCTCTAAGATAACTCGCCATGAATTTTGGGCCGAACATCGACGGACGATCTGTAAGGACGGCGGCTAACCCCGCCAGCCTCGTTGTTGTCCACAATTCGACGGATTCGACCTCTTCCGGGGCCTTCGCCGTTTTTTCGCTTACTCGACACGCTGGGTCGAGTAATTACACGCGTATCTTATAGAAAACACTCGATGACGGTACACACTACTCGACACTGCAAAACAGGGGTCGCCACACCACTTTCCGCCGCATCTGATTTCACTTTCGGGGCCTCGGAAAATGCAAGATTGCGCTAACTGGGCCCTCGACACCGCCAAAGTCCGCGGCGCCACCTACGCCGACGCGCGCGTCATGGACATTCGCATCCGCGACATCTCCACGAAAAATGGCGAGGTTGGCACGCTCGCTGAATCCGAATCTCTCGGCATCGGCATCCGCGTCATCGCCAATGGCTCCTGGGGATTTGCTTCCACCGATCGCCTCACTCGCGAAGGCGTGCAAGCCTGCGCTGCCGAAGCGGTAGCCATCGCCAAAGCCTCCGCACTCGCGAAACGCGAAGATGTCGCCCTAGCTCCCGAATCCGCATACGTGGACACCTGGCAAAACCCTTTTCTCAAAGATCCTTTCCGCATCCCCGTCGAGCGCCAGATCGACCTGCTTCTCGCCGCGGATAAAGAAATGCGCCGCGTCAAAGGTGTAACCGTCGCCGAAGGTTCCATGTGTTTCCGCCGCATCGAACAGCTTTTTGCTTCTACCATCGGTTCATCCATTCACCAGATCAAGATGCAATCCGGCGCGGGCATCGTGGCACTTTCATTCGCGGGCAGCGAAATTCAGAAGCGGTCGTATCCGAACAGTTTTGGCGGGCAGCACATGCTCGCGGGGTACGAGCTGGTCGAATCGCTCGACCTTCTCCGCCACGCGCCGCGCATCGCCGAAGAGGCCGTCGCGCTCCATTCCGCCGCGCAATGCCCGGAAGGGCAACGCACTTTAATCTTAGATAGCTCGCAGCTCGGCTTGCAGATTCACGAATCCATCGGCCATCCCATCGAACTGGATCGAGTCCTCGGCATGGAAGCGAATTTCGCCGGCATGAGCTTTCTCACAATCGACAAGCTGCGCAAGCTGAAATACGGCTCGGAAATCGTCAACGTGGTTGCCGACGCGCGCCTCGAACACGGTCCCGGCCTGGGCACCTTCGCCTACGATGACGAAGGCGTCCCGGCCCAGTGTACGCCCATCATCTCCGACGGGCTTTTCACCGGATACCTCACCAGCCGCGACACCGCCGCGGCCATTGGCGAAAAGCGCTCGGGTGGAACAATGCGCTGCGAGAGCTGGAACCGCTTACCCATGATTCGCATGACCAACATCAGCCTCAATCCCGGCGCCTGGAGCTACGACCATCTCATCGCCGACACAGACGACGCCATCCTGATGGAAACCAATCGTTCCTGGTCCATCGACGATCGCCGCTACCAGTTTCAGTTTTCCACCGAAATCGGCTGGGAAATCAAAGGCGGCAAAAAAGCGCGCATGTTGAAAAATCCCAGCTACAGCGGCATTACCACCGAGTTCTGGAATAGCTGCGACGCCATCTGCTCGCGCAATCATTGGACTCTTTGGGGCACTCCGAACTGCGGCAAGGGGCAGCCCATGCAAACCATGGGCACCGGACACGGCGCGTCGCCGGCGCGTTTCCGCAACGTGAAGATCGGAGCCGCTTTCGCAAAATGACGCCCGCCCCTTCCCGAGCCCCGAAATCATCGCGTCGTCGCGCCAAATCGTCGCGAATCGCGCCCGATCTGCGCCTCGACCTCGAAGCGCTCGGCGAAAAAATCCTCAAGCTCAGCGAAGCGGACGAGACCGAAGTCGAAATTAACCTCGGCACTGACGCTCTGACACGGTTCGCCAACAACACCATCCATCAAAACGTCGCTGAGCAGACGCTGCACATTTCCGTTCGTGCTGTCGTGGATGGACGCACCGCCCGTGCCTCCTCGAACAAAACCGATTCCGAATCGCTGCGCCACATTGTTTCTGCCGCGGCGCAGCTCGCCCGTAACCAGCCCAGGAATCCCGACCTGTTGCCCATGCTCGCCCCGAAAAAATACGCGAAAGTTGCGCGTTTTTCTCCGGCGACTGCGGGAACCACGCCGCAAATCCGCGCGCTCGAAGTCCTGAAAGTCTGCCGCCTCGCCGAAAAGGCCAAACAAACCTCCGCGGGAATTTTTGCCAGCGGCCATGCGCAATCGGTCCTGATGAATTCAAAAGGTCTGCTGGCGCGCTATGAGCAAACTCGTGCAGAATTTTCGGTGACCATGCTGGAAGAAAATTCCTCGGGCTGGGCCAAAGCCACCTCGTCCGACATTCGCGAAATCGATCCGCTGGCGCTTGCTGAAAGCGCCAGCCGCAAAGCAGCCACTTCACGAAATCCGCGAGAGCTTGCGCCGGGCCATTACACCGCGATCCTCGAGCCTGCCGCTGTCCTCGATCTCGTCGGTTTCCTCTTCTACGATTTCGCCGCCACCGCCGTCCGCGACAAGCTCTCGTGTTTAACCGGGCGCCTCGGGAAAAAGCTTTTCTCGGAAAACATCACTTTATGGGATGACGTTTACCATCCGCTCCAGCTCGGCGAGCCGTTCGATGGCGAAGGCGTCCCCCGCCAGAAAATTCTGCTGATCGATCGCGGCGTGCCGAAAAATCTGGTCTACTCCCGCGCCACCGCCAAAAAGATGAAAACCAAGCCCACCGGCCATGGGTTTGACTTACCGAATGAACACGGCGAAGCGCCCACGAATCTGGTGTGGAGCGGCGGAGACAAATCCATCGACGATATGGTCGCCTCCACCGACCGCGGCGTGCTGGTGACGCGCTTGTGGTATATCCGCGACGTCGATCCTTACAAAAAGATACTAACCGGAATGACGCGCGACGGCACATTTCTGGTCGAAAATGGACGCATCGCCGGCGGAATCCGCAATTTCCGTTTCAATCAGAGCGTGATCGAAATGCTCGCGAACGTCGAGATGCTCGGCCCGGCCGTGCGCTCATCAGGAGAAGAATCGTTCGACATGGTCGTCCCCGCCATGAAAGTGAAAAATTTCCACTTCAGCGAGGTGACAAAGTTCTGAAAATGTCTTCGTGTCAGACCTCGACGAAAACGGCTGGCTCCGCCCGCTGCTTTTTTCTTCACGGTGTCATCCGGAGGCGAGCCGCGCCCGGCTAGGGCGCAGGGAAGTTGCCCGGCTAGGGCACACAGAAAAGTTCAGCGAGTCGAGGGATCTCTCTTCGATCTTATTTCTCGCCTGGGGGTCCGGATGAAAAAGTGCGTCTTGTCGATTTGCGCCGGCACGGCCACGTCGAAAAATCCCACCATCATCTCGTCGTAGGTTTGGTCGCCCCAGCGAACGGCTACGTCAGGGTCGGGATTGTGCGGATTATTTTTTGAATTGTCGTACCACGCCACCGCTTGCAGCACCGTGCCCGCTTTCAGCGGACGCGGCTGCGCCAGCCGGTAGCTCAACTGCCAGTAAAAATCGTAGTTCACACGCAGCAGCGTCTCCGTTTTTCCATCGGGCTCCAGAATGTTGTACTCGAACTTTTTTCCGCGCAGATGCATGTGCGGAAAGAAGCTGAGCAGCAGCGCATCATTCGGAATCGAGCCATGAACTTCCACGCGAAAATCCGGAACGCCCGGCGGAATCACGAACGTGTCGTTTGTGAGTTGCAGCGTCAGCACCCGTTGTTTCGGCATTTGCTTCGCAAACACTAAACCCACGCTGGTCTGGTCGCTGGTCGCGTGCCCGTGCGCCATGTAGTGCATCTGAAACACGAGGTCCGATCCCGCGGGAATGAATTTCGCCATTCCGTTGCCCCAGTTGTCCGGTGAACTGCCGGGCGCGTAAACCAGCAAAATATCCGCCGTGGTGAAATGCGTGTCGTTGCGGTCCTGTTCGTCGGTCATGTCCGCGCCGGTGAACGGGGCGCCGACCGGTGCGTGCAGCAGCCAATGCGAACCGGGCGGGCGCACGTAGACCACGGCGTGATGCACGTTCATGCGGCTCGACGGCCGAACTTCCGAGAATTGCACCCATTTGTCCTCGGTGAAACCGGTGTGCACGATTTCATAGGTGTACTCCACGTCGCCGTGTGCGGGAATCTCCACCGGCTTCGGCATTTGGATGATGGTGTCCGGCCGGGGAATCATCCAGCCTTTCGCCCATTCGCGCGGAGCAGGCGCGTCGTGAGGTTCGCCTGCAACCGCATTCGCGTCCGCCCATGCTCCAAGCCCCGCGATCTCGTGGGGCGCAAGGGAGGGATCGTTCGAGAAATGCCCAACGCTCGGGTCGGCGAACCACGGCGGCATTTTCCTCGCCGCCGTGGCCGCGGCGATGGCCCGTGCGAACGGACGCACTTGCGCGTAGCTCACCAGCGGCATGGGGCCGATTTCGCCCTCGCGGTGGCATACCTGACAGTGCGCTTGCAGGATGGGCAGCACGTCGCGGTAAAAGGTGGGCTCCGCCGCAATCGTCTTTTTTGGGAGCGTCTTGTCTTGCGGTGTCTTGTCTCGCGGCTCACCCTGGCGCGGGAAGGATTCCGGGGCAGCGAACAGCAGCGCAAGCGATAGCAGGGCAATGAAATGCGGCGCGGAGATACGTCTGCTTCTCAAATGACTACTGTAGCGCTAATCGAGCAGGGAACTGAAGGCTGGAAAAGGCAGGGAAGCCAGCCGACGGGGCTACGAGGAGAGCATCACTCCCAGCCAGAATGCGCCAAAGATCATGGCCACCAGCAGGAGCATCAGCCTTAGCTTTTTCTTGCGTACGGACAGCACCACGACGCCCATCATGCACAACAGGAAGGCCAGTTCAGGCCAGAAAAGCTTTGAGGGTAGCGCCGAGCCGCCTTGCGAGGCCGAATCTTGAATCCAGACCGAAGCGAAAGAAACAAGGGCGGTGAGCGAGGTAGCCACCACTCCGGCGAGGGCGGTGCCTTTTGCCCAGTCCGGGATAACCAGTTTCTTGCGAGCGTCGCGCCAGTCGGCCCAGGTCTGGGCCACCACCACTCCCACCAGGATCAGAACAAAAAGCGCCACGCTGTCTCTCCCAAGACTGCAGCTACAGCTAAGCGAAAAGCGAGTACTGAAACTTCCCTGCTAGTATTAGTGCCTCACTGCCGGCGACACGACCGCACATTCAACTTGGCAATCTGTCCACCAAACGTGACACATTGGCTTTTTGCGGCGTGGCTGTAAATACAGCAATTGTTGGAGATAGATGTGCCGCGGCGGACCACGCTGCCCCTGCCCAAGCCATCATGGCAAACAGCGCAGTGGAGTGGGTTTATAAGGGCAAGGCGTTGCCGTAAGTAGGAAAGGTTTTGCTGGTTAGCAGTTTCGGGCGAACACGCCCGAAACTGTATTCTCGCCGTGCAGGGGTTTCGCCTGTCCACCGGTCAGGACAGGGCATTCAGTCGGCTCCCCTGTTGCGGCCTTCACACCTTCGCGCGGCACCGCAAGTTACATTCTTCGTTCATCTGCTAGGATATCGGAGCACCCATGCGAACTCCTTGGGTTATCGCTCATCGCGGCGCCTCCGGGCACGCTCCGGAAAACACCATGACCGCCTTCCAGCGGGCGGTGGAGCTTGGCTCGACCTTCATCGAAACCGACCTGCACGTCACGCGTGACGGCGCTTTCGTGGCCATCCACGACGACACCGTCGACCGCACCACCAACGGCAGCGGGGAAGTACAGGATTTCACACTGGAGGAGCTGCGCCGGGCCGATGCCGGTATGTGGTTCGACCGCGACTTTATGGGCGAGCGCGTCCCCACACTGGCCGAGATACTCGAATTTGCCAAGCAAAACGACGTGATCTTTTATCTGGAGCTGAAATACGCGGCGGTCAGCGGAATGGACCACGCGCTGGCGGCCGCTTTGGCGAAAGCGCAGAGCGCGCCGCGGACCATCGTGATCTCCTTCGATCCGGCGACGCTGGCGCCGCTGCGGCGCATCGATCCTTCGATTATGGTCGGGCTTCTGGTGGAGGAAGCGAATCCCGATTGTATTCAGCAGGCGCTCGATCTGGGCGCGCGCCAGCTATGCCCGAAATTTTCGCTGGTGACTCCGGCACTGGTCGAGCAGGCGCACCGCGCGGACCTGCAGGTGGTCACCTGGACGGTCAATACCGCCGAGCAGATGCGCTCGATGATCGCCACCGGGGTGGACGGAATCATGACCGATTTTCCCGACCGGCTGCGAGCGGTAATTGAAGATTCCTCAGTGAAGAGGGAAGCGCAGTAACGGGCTCCGGCTCACCGCACCGATTGTTCGTGCCGCGAATCGCGCGGATGCGCGTCGAGGATGACAACGTAAAAAAAGGAAACAGCAGATCCCTCGACTTCGCATGCGTCCCCAAGGGAGGGGACGCATTGCCGCTCCGCTCGGGATGACAGGTCGGTGGTGCAGGTGGGTGAGATGGAGTAACAAGCCGATTGTTCGTCCCCGCGAAAACCAATAGACAAGGCGAAGAGGGATTCTTCGCGCAGATGCGGCGCTCAGAATGACGGCGCAAACCTGTTACTCATCGCAATTTCAGACGCGCGAAAAGCGCTGCGAATTGGGCGATGGTAAGCTGCTCGGCGCGCGCATCGGCGCGAACTCCCACATCCGCAAGCGCCTGAAATATTTCCGCATCGGACCTTCCTTCGCGCAGGTTATTCCGCAACGTGCGCCGCTTGTGCTGAAAGCATCGCTGCACGAATTCAAGAAATGCGGTCCCATCGGCAGGATTGATCTGTAGGGAAGCTCGCTCGCCCGGCAGCAGCATTTGCAGCAGCGCCGAATTTACCTTGGGCGGGGGACGGAAGGCGCCCGGCGGGATGCGCAGCACGATCTGTGGCTTGGTGTAGAACTGGCAGATCACCGAAAGGTAGCCGTAATCGCGCGAGCATGGGCTGGCCACGATGCGCTCGGCCACCTCGTGCTGAATCACGATATGGATGGAATCAAGGCGATCGGCATAAGGGAAAAGATGGTGAAGGATAGGCGAAGTAATGTAATACGGCAGGTTCCCATAGACCCGGAAGCGTCCTGCGACGAGAGCGCCAATGTCGCACGTCAGCACGTCGCCCGAAACGATTCCGACGCCCGGCCATTGTGCCGGATCTTGCTGCACTTCCTCTTGTAGACGCTGCACGAGCAGCGGATCGCGCTCGATGGCCACCAGCGCCGCGCTCCGCGCCGCCAGCAACCGCGTCATTTGCCCCTGACCTGCGCCTATTTCAATCCATGTATCGCGATTGCCACCCGGTAAAGTCGCCAGAATCCGCTGCTGCCACCCGGGATCGTTGAGAAAATGCTGCCCCAGCCGCTGTCGAGCCATCGCGTGCGAGTGTAACAACGCGCGCCATCCCGAACAAACTCCCGGCCGGTTGCCAATCCAGAAAAATGGCCTTACGACCCTGCCCCTGTGTACAGGTTCCAACTGGCCGAAATATGTTCCGCCGCTCAGTAGTCGCCAATCTGGCACAGCCCTGACAATCATCTCGGTACACAAGCCCCCAAAAGCAACGACGGATCATGCTGACAAATATCGAGATACCAACCAATTCTGGGATGCGTCGCGGATTCAAGTGGGAGTGGGCGCCGCTGCTATTACTCGCAGCAATCACTTTAATAGCCACGGGCTGCGGTACGACGCGGGGCTCTCAAACCAGCTCGAGTTCAGGCTCTTCGTCAAGTTCGGGTTCGTCGACGGGTTCGTCCAGTTCAGGTTCCTCGTCGGGGTCATCGGGAACATCTAGCGGGTCATCAGGCACCGGGTCTTCTGGTTCAACTGGTTCGGGCTCTTCATCGGGTTCTTCGAGTTCAGGCTCATCGGGTTCAGGTTCGTCCTCGGGCGGGGGAAGCACTTCGGGAAGCACCGCTCAATTCGTGAAGGAAGACACCACCACGCAAGGGAATTGGAACAATGCCTATGGGTCGGATGGCTACTCGCTGGCCGCCTCGTCGCAAAGCATTCCCAGCTACGTAACTTTCACGCCGTCGAATGAGCAGTTGTATACATGGGCCGCGAGCACGAGTGATGTGCGGGCCCTTTCTGTCCCGGGAGCCGGCAAGATTGCTGCGACCTGGTACAACCCGTCCTTTACTCTCGACCTGAATTTCAACGATACAAATGCCCACGTGGTGGCGCTCTACGCCTTGGATTGGGACAACGCCGGAAGAACGGAAACACTTCAGGTCGTCGATGCTTCCACAAATAATGTTTTGGACTCGGAATCACTGGCAAACTTTTCGAATGGCGTCTATCTCGTGTGGAACATTACCGGGCCGGTGAAGATCAATGTGATTGGTTCGGGATCCACGATTGCGGCCGTCAGCGGGGTCTTTTTCGGCAGCGGCGGCAGGACCATCGCCTCGGGGAACAGCGGAAATTCCAGCGATAATTGCCCGCCCACCGTGTCGAATGCAGTCAGCTTCAACGGAACCGACACCACCACGCAAGGGGCATGGAAGGGCGCGGGAAATTTCAACGCGCCTCCGGCGAGCAGCGGCCTCGTCTACGGGAAGGACGGCGACATTTTGCCGGATACCGAAAGCTGCGACAGTTGCAACCCGTTTCCGGGCTACGTTTCGTTTGGGCCCTCGTGCGTAAGCTCGGCGACATCCGGCAATATCGGCAGCAAACCGTATAGCACTCATGCTTCCGCGGCCATGGTTCAAGGCTCTTCAGGCGTAATGGGCGCTGAACCTGGGAACGCCACGAATACGAATTATTTCCAGTGCAACTATACCGACTCGAACGCGGCACCTCCGTGGGCGCTTATGGTGGCCTGGCGCCCGGTAGTGGACACTCGGGAAAACAGCGAGTGGTACACGTGCGGGGGCATTACGTCTTTCTACCTGGAGTTCAGCTTCGGCAACAGCACGCACAATTTTGAAGTGTATGTGGTGGACGACCAAGATGGTGGAACAAATCTGCGAAGCGAGCAGATACAGGTTCTCGATGGCGATACCAACGCTGTTTTGTACGATTCCGGATCGTTTACGAATTTCACTGGCGGCCTGTATTACAAGTGGACCGTTACCGGCCACGTGAAAATCAAAGTGATCAACACCGCGACCAACGGCACCAGCGCGGTGATCAACGGCGCCTTCTTCAACTGACCAGAATTTAGCCTTCCATTTCGACGCCTCGCCGCTTTCATTGGCGGGACCGTGTGCTCATCGTGTAACCTTGTTCCTACCTCGCACACGAATCAGGACAGCGCCTTGACGCGTTTAGTGGCATCCGATAACGTTTTTATGCACGCCTCTGCTCAGCCCTGGGGCCCCATGAAGATTCTGTTTGTCGCGTCAGAAGGACTGCCTTATTCGAAGACCGGCGGGCTGGCGGACGTGGTCGAAGCGCTCCCCAAGGCGCTTCGTGAGATGGGGCACGATGTAGCCGTTCTGCTGCCGCGCTACCGCGGAAATAAGTTTACATCCACGCTGATTTCAAGCCTGAGCATCGCCCTCGGCGATACCATGCGGTTTCCGGCCATTGTCGAGGGGCAATCGCACGCGGGCGTGCGCTATTTTTTCGTCGACGACCCTGCTTTTTTCGACCGCGAACATCTCTACGGCGACAAGAGCGGAGACTATTCCGATAACGCCGAGCGCTTCACGGAATTTTCACGAGCGGCCATTGAGTTCATGAAGCGCATCTGGCTGCCGGATGTGGTGCATTGTCACGATTGGCAGACAGCGCTGGTGCCCATGCTGCTGCGCACGCAGCACGCTTCCGATCCGGCGGTGAGGTCGCTGCCCACGGTATTGACCATTCACAACCTGGGCTATCAAGGCGTGTTTCCGGTGACGGCTCTGCGCCGCGCCGGATTGCCGGAAAGCCTTTTTCGAGTCGATGCGCTCGAATTTTACGGGCAGGTGAACTTCTTAAAAGGCGGGCTGCTCTTTGCCGATTATTTGACCACCGTGAGCCGCAAGTACGCCAAGGAAATTCAGACGCCCGAATATGGCTGGGGACTCGATGGCGTGGTGCAGGGCCGCGCGGACCGGCTGATCGGCATTTTAAATGGTGTCGACTATTCGCACTGGAGTCCGGAGGCGGACCGGTTTATCGCGCAGAATTATTCGCTACACAATCTGGAAGGGAAGAAGACCTGCAAACAGGATTTGCTGCAGGTGTTCGGATTGCCCGAGGAAAATATCGAGAGGCCGGTGATCGGAATCGTTTCGCGTTTCGTGAGTCAAAAAGGATTCGACTTGATCGCCGCGGTTGCTGATGAACTTATGCAGGAGGACCTGGCGCTGGTGGCCCTGGGCGCGGGCGAAGCCCAGTATGAATCGCTGTTTGCCACGCTGGCCGCGAGATATTCGGGGCGCGTCGCGGTGAAAATCGGTTACGATAATGCAGTAGCGCATAAGATCGAAGCAGGCGCGGACATGTTCCTGATGCCGTCGCGCTATGAACCCAGTGGGCTGAACCAGATGTACAGCCTGCGGTATGGCACGCCGCCGATTGTTCGGGCCACTGGTGGACTGGACGATTCGGTGCAAAACTTCGATCCCACAACGAGACAGGGAACGGGATTCAAGTTTGAAGAGTACAATGGGCCTGCACTTCTCGCGTGCGTGCGCACGGCGCTTCAAACGTTTCGCGATCCGGATTCGCGGCGGGCATTGCAGTTGAACGGAATGGCGAAGGATTTTTCCTGGAGGGCTTCGGCTGCTTCATACGCCACACTGTATGAGGCCGCGAAACGCTCCCGAATCCCGCGCGTGGCAAGAACATCTAATTATCGATAAGGATAGAGCCTGGACTCGCAACACGGGGACAGGCTCGATGAGGAAAACATGGCAGATAACGTTCAAGCGGTGAGCGACGCGAACTTTCAAACCGACGTAATCGAAGCAAGCAAGACGCAGCCGGTGATGGTGGATTTCTGGGCCGACTGGTGCCGTCCTTGCCACATGCTTTCTCCCACGGTCGAGGAAATCGCCAAGGAGCATGCGGGCAAGCTGAAGGTCGTGAAGCTCAATGTCGACGAAAACATGAACGCCGCCGGCAAGTTCAACATTCGCGGCATTCCCACACTGCTGGTGTTCAAGGGCGGACAGGTGGCCGATCAGATCGTCGGCGCGGTGCCCAAAGAACAGATCGTCAAGATTCTCGAGCGCCACATTACTTCCTAGGCGCATTCCCGCAAGAAAATCCGATGGCGCCTGATGGCGAAGGTTGCGTGAGCGGCACCCGGAGAGGCGCAGTCCATTCGAACGGAAGTCCTCGCGGCAAAGTTTGTGGGGCTTGCGGCGGTTCCTTTTCCTGTGGCGCGCCCGATGGGCCCTGCTGGTGCGACTCGGTAAAGCTCGACCCGGCTGTTCTGGTTGACCTGCGCTCGAAATTCGCGGATTGCTTGTGCCCGGAGTGCCTGGACCGCCTGAAGCGTGCGAAAGAGAATCCTCTGCCGTGAAATCGGCTGTAGCAGACAAGGTGGTTCGGTGCCGCTGGGCGAAAAGCCCGGAAATGGCTGAGTACCACGACACGGAATGGGGTGTGCCCGTTCATGACGATGAAAAGCTATTCGAGTTTCTGATCCTGGAAGGGGCGCAAGCCGGGCTGAGCTGGAAGACCATTCTCAAGAAGCGCGAGAACTACCGGCGCGCCTTCGATCATTTCAACCCTGGGAAAATCGCTCGCTACGACGGAAAAAAGACGCGAGCGCTGATGAAAGATGCAGGCATCGTGCGCAACCGCTTGAAGATTTCCGCGGCGATCTCAAACGCACAGGCTTTTCTCGCCGTAAAGAAAGAATTCGGCAGCTTCGACCGCTACATCTGGCAATTCGCGCCGAAGAAAGCGAAGGCACAGCACACCGGCGAGTTTGTAACGCGCACGCCTGAGTCAGACGCCATGAGCAAAGATTTGAAAAGGCGCGGATTTCGTTTCGTGGGCACCACCATTTGCTACGCCTTTATGCAGGCGGTGGGCATGGTCGACGATCATGCGCAGGATTGCTTCCGGAGCAAATAGCGCGAGAAATAAGCTAGGGCTACTTCGTCGTGCTCAGCGGCGTGGTGACGAAGGTGTTGTTTTCCTCGCAGACCCATTCGCCAATTTCCCACCCGGGCTTGCGGTCGTAGATGCGATGCGCGGTCATCGGCGCGGAATAGGATTTCGGATCGTCGATGGTCACGTCGAGCTGAAGCTCATTGGGGCTGGCCAGGCGCAGGCGCTCGGTGACGTGCAGCGCGTCGGAATGCGGCAGCCCGACAACGTCGAGGCGCGTTTTGTCGTTGAATCCGACGGAGTCGATGACCAGCGTGTCGCCTTCCCATTTGCCATTCGAATCGCCCATCCATGTCGGGATCAGGTCGGCGGGATGTTCGGCGCGGTTCATGTGAATCTGCCGCAACAGGTGCTGGAATTCGTAATAGATGAGCACGCGGTCGGAAAGCTGCATGATCTCAAAGGGCGCGGGCAACACCCACACGCGAGGCACGCCTGGCGGAAAGCAGTGCAGCTCGGGATCGTTGTCCCGCGTATTGGTTTTGAGTTTTGCGGCGGTGGCGGGAAGCATGGGCGCTTGCGCGGGAGGAACGATGCCGGCAACCATGTTGCCGCGCATGAACCATACGCCGAAGATGCTGGGCTGCGCCGCGGCGCTGGATGTAGTTGCGGCTGGCTGCTGCGCTGAGGCCGTTTGCGCGCGCAAAGCCGGACTGGCGATGAGCGCGAGCGAACAAAGAAGAATGCAGATCGCTCGACTTCGCCGCTCGACCGTAACCGGGTCGAGCTTCGCTCCGCTCGAGATGACACGTAAATGTGGACGGTAGCTGAACATAGCTCACTCGTAAGGCGCGCTAAGCTCGTGGCCATCGGGCAGCACGGCTTTTACCAGCAGCATGATTGGCTTGCCACCTTTTCCGGGATGGCCGGTGACGCTAACCACATCGCCCGGCTTCAGCGAATCGCGTTTCCAGCCCACGCGCACCATCATGTTCAGCGAAACGCTTTCCACGCGCCACTCGGTTGGGTCTTTTCCCTCCGGGCCGCCGCGCACCACAATCACCGTGTGCGGATTGATCAGTTCGTAGTCAACCACCGTGCCTTTGATGGTGAGCAATTGGTCGCGGTCGTAGTCGGCGGCGCCGTGATGGGCAAGAAGCGGAGTTGTCAGTAGCAAGATGCCCGCGGCCGCCAGCAGCGGCAACCATCGCACGGATTTCATGTGACCTCCACAAGAAGCGATGCCGCTAAGTCTCTACTATTGCGGCGGATTGTAGCAAGGCAAGTGACGAGTGGCTAGTGGCTGGCGATGACGAACCGGCCAGTCGACAGAAACACGAATCCGCTTCTGTGAGCTGCTGCCTCTGCCGTTGATGTTTCATGCTATTTTCGATCTGCGAAATTTTGCGAGGTGAGAATTGGCGAAGCCGAAAGCGTTTGCCACGCGGGCGCTTTTTCCCGAGGCGCGAGCGATACTCGATGGGCATTTCGAAACGGATTACTGGTCACAACCTGGCGGAATTTCGCGCGCGGAGCTGCTGGCGCGCGTGGCGGATTGTGAAGCGCTGGTGTGCGTGATCACCGAGCGCGTCGATGAAGAACTGCTTGCGGCGGCACCGAAACTGAGAATTGTGGCGACGGTCTCGGTGGGTTACGACCACATCGACGTGGCCGCGTGCACGCGACGTGGAATAGTAGTTACGAACACTCCTGGCGTGCTGGACGATACCACCGCCGACCTGGCCTGGGCGCTGCTGATGGCTGTGGCACGCCGGGTGGTCGAAGGCGATGCGTGGGTGCGCTCCGGCACGTGGAACGGGTGGGATTTGGATCAGCTTGTTGGCGGCGACGTGCACGGGAAAACGTTGGGCATCATCGGATTCGGACGCATCGGGCAACGCATGGCTCGGCGCGCTCTGGGATTCGACATGCGCGTGCTTTATGCGAACCGCCGTCGCGCTTCGGCGGACGCGGAGAAGGACCTACGCGCGGAATTGGCTCCGATGGACCGCCTGCTGGCCGGATCGGATTTCGTTTCGCTGCATGTGCCGTTGCTGCCCGACACGAGACATTTGATAAACGCCGCGAGCTTTTCGAAAATGAAGCGCACGGCGTATCTCATCAACACCACGCGCGGACCGGTTGTGGATGAGGCCGCGCTGGTTGAGGCGCTGAAAGCGGGGCAGATCGCCGGCGCGGGGCTCGATGTGTATGAGCACGAGCCGAAGGTGCATCCGGGGCTGCTGCCGCTGAAAAACGTTGTTCTCACGGCGCACATAGGCAGCGCGTCAGTCGAGACGCGCACGAAAATGGCGGTGATGGCCGCGGAAAACGTGGCCGCGCTTTTCTCCGGACGGCGTCCGCCGAATGCTCTGAATCCGGAAGCCATTCATGTCTAAAGAGCCGGCGCAGCGAATTTTCCTGGAGACGCTGGCCGCGATCGACGTGGGCACCGCGGTGCAGCGCGCGCTGGCACGAAGCGGAAGCTGCGTTTACCCGTGCGGTGCCGAAATAGATTTGAACAGCTACCGCGAAATCGTGGCCATTGCCTTTGGCAAAGCGTCGAAGGCCATGGCGGAAGGCCTCGGCGCGGTGCTCAGTACCGATTACTCTCTCGATGGCATTCTCGTTTCTCCCACTGAGCATCCGCAGCGATTGCAGGAGTGGAAGACGTTTGCCGGCGGACATCCCGTGCCGAATGAAGGTAGCTTTGCCGCGGGCCGCGCCATTCTTGACCGGCTGGCGCGTTGCGACGAACATTCGCTGATTTTCTTTCTGATTTCCGGCGGAGGCTCGTCGCTGGTCGAAAAAGCGCTCGATTCCAGATGGACGCTGTCGGATTTTCGCGCGCTGCATTCGGCGCTAGTCACCTGCGGCGCGTCCATCGAAGAGATCAACGTGATTCGCAAGCATCTTTCCGCGACCAAGGGGGGACGTCTCGCCACCGCCGCGCCAGAAGCGATGAAAATCACGCTGGCCGTAAGCGATGTGCCGCCCGGCGAAGAATCGGCGCTCGCGTCGGGCCCGACCTTGCCGGATCCATCTACCATTGACGATGCCCGGCGAATCGCCAGCGAATATAAGCTAGTCGAAAAGTTCCCAATACCGCTTCGCGAACTGTTGGCGAGCAGCGGCCTTCTGGAAACGCCGAAGGCCGATCATCCCGCATTCGCACGGGCGCACTTCGCGAAAATTCTGGGCGAACACGAATTGTTGCACGCGGCGCACCACGCCTGCGAATCGGAGGCATACCTCTGCGTCTGCGACAACACCACCAACAACTGGCCGATCGAGAAAGCGGCCAGCCATTTGCTGGCGCTGCTTGAATCGCAGAAACGGGAAAATCCCGGAAGGCGCGTGGCCGTGCTTGCTGGCGGAGAACTGAGCAGTCCCGTCACCGGCAACGGAGTCGGCGGGAGGAATTCCGCGTTCGTGCTGGCCTGTGTGCCGAAAATTGCGGGTAAGCCGATAACCGTGTTGAGCGCGGGTACCGATGGCATGGATGGCAATAGTCCCGCAGCTGGCGCGGTGGCGGATGGAGAGACTTCTTCACGCGCGATGGCTGCGAAAATGGCGCCGGACGAATTTTTTGCGCGCAGCGACGCTTACAGCTTCTTCGCGCATTTAGGCGACGCCATCGTCACCGGCCCGACCGGAAACAACTTGCGCGATTTGAGGATCTTGCTGGCGGAGTAGACCTTCAAGATGGGCAATGAAACCAGAAGCGATCCATAAATACTTCCTTGTCAGGAGCTAGAGCCCAAAGCAGATCCCTCACGACCATCCGCAGAACCCGCGGCTGGGTTCGGGATGACAATGCCGGAGTTGAAGCTCCGAGCCCCTAAACTGCTTTATGAGATGGCGGTTAGTTATCGCTGCGGCGCTTCAGAACGGGCTTGGTGTCCGACTCTGTGCTCGCGGGGGGCGGCGGTGGTGCCGTAACGGATGCCGTTGCGGCGCCGGCAGGCAGGGAGTTGTCGCCCGTGTAGGCTTGCTTGAGCCAGCGGCCGGCTTCCGCCTGGGCGCCGGCAGTATTGTCCCGCGTGTGCTGCGCCAGGCTGTATTCGTTTACCGCGCGTTCGCGCTGTCCCAGTAGATCGTAGATCTTGCCGATGTAAATGTGGCCCCAGACTTCCGTCCACTTGGGATTCCCATCGCCGCCCAGCGCGGAGCGGAAAGCATTCGCGGCGGCCTGATAATTCTTCTGGTAGAACATGGCCTCGCCCATGCGGAAGTGGGCCAGCGAATAAGTAGGTTGAACGTCGAGCGCCTTCTGGTATTCCTGGATCGCTTCGAAATATTTGCCAAGTTGCGCCAGGGATTCGCCGCGGGCGACCGAAGCGCGCGTGCGCAACATCGGGCTGGATTTCAGCAGGTCATTGCTGGGATCGATACTGATTCCATTCGGTTTCGGCCTCCCGAAAGTCTCAATCACAAACGAAGAAGTCGTACCAGTGACCAGCACCTTTTTGTTTTCGGGATTTCCTTCCGTATCGACCTTTATGTCCACCGGCATGCGGAAAGTATCGAGGCCCTGGTGCACTTTGCCCACGATGCGGAATCCGCGGGGGGTGCGGTAGACAATGTAGTCGACGGTGAATTCGGGCACGCCCGTGGAATTCAGCCATTGCGAGTAGAAAGAGAGCAAGTTGAACGCCGGTTCATCCGGCTTGGGAGGCGGAACTTTCGTGGCGGTCAACTTCTCGAAATCGTCGATGGTGGCTGTTTTGCCGTCATGCTGCTTGTAAAAATCGCGCAGCAGGGAAGTGAAATTATCGTCGCCCAGCTCAGTGCGTAGCATGTGAAAGACCATGGCGCCCTTATCGCCGACGATGGACTCGTACTGGTCGGAATAGGGGCCGAGCCGCTGCGCCTGCGAAACGGGCGTGCTGGCTTCATACATCAGCGCGCCCACGGCAAAATCGTCCAGCGCCTTGTGCAAACCGGCCACTCCGTCGGACTGCTCCGCGTACATGGCCTCGGCGTAGCGCGACAACCCATCGCTAAGCCAGGCATCGGCAAACGATTCCGGCTCCACGCGATTGCCCCACCATTGGCCGGCGGCAAGTTGGGAAAGCAATCGTTCGTTCGGCCTGGCGCTCCATTGGCGCTCGCTTATCAGCAACAATCCCGGCGCGGAGTAGCCATCGAGCGACCCGTTGGGCATCTGCGCGATGGTCAGGTTGGTGCCGTTGTCGAGCTGGCCGAACGTCTCCGAAAAATAGCTCATGATCTTCGACAGCGAATTTCCGTAGGGCGCCGCGGTGGATGCCTGTGCGGGCGAGGTATAAACGGAAAACTGGTAACCTTCGCTTTGTACTGGCGTCAATTGCAGGCTGCCGGCAACGAACGAACCGACATCGGCGGGAGAATCGCAATGGAATGTATACGCAGCTTGTCCCGGCATGCCTTTGGCCATGGCCGGCATCATGGTGGGTGCATCGGCCTTACCCGTTCCGGCGACAGCCATGGAATCGGGCACGATGATCTTGAAAGTGCCGGTGTAGCGGTTCGCGGGATAGTTCGTCAGAGGGAACCAGCGCGCAGGCAGCAGCAGGTACGCCGAAGTTTTATCGACGGAAGCGAAGCGCACGCCGCGCGTGGGACTATCCTGATCGCTCGAAATCGGGCCGCTGTAATCGAAAGTGAGCGTCACTTTCGTTCCGGGCGTCGAGGCGCTGTTCAGGCCCACGGTCAAATACAAGGGCGAGTTATTGTCGCGCTCGAAATTGAGCGATTGATTGCCGGACTTTACCGAGTTGACGTGTAAATCGGGATGCAGCTCCACTAGCACCGTTTTGGCCACTTCGCTGGCAACGAAGTCCACTTTTACCAAGGCCGTGATAGTCTGACTCTCCGGATGGAGAATGGCCTCGACATCGTAATTCGTGGCGCGGAAAGAATACCGGTGACCCTGCGCTGCAGCGGGAAGCGCGGCGCAAAGGCTGATCGTGAGAATAGCGAAGACCCGGCGGAGCTTGAGCAAAAGGAAACCTCTCTTGAAGAAGACTGCCTTACTAAGATACCAAGCAGCCGTCCCTAGTTGCCCGGAGTAAAAAGCTTACAACATCCCCGCGAAAATATCCGCTGCGCGTTCTATGGCGCCACCTGGGCCCATTTTTGCGCGCACTTCAGCCAGGCCGGCCTTCGCTTCGGCCCGGGCTTCATCCGATTGCAGCAGGCGACGCACTTCAGCTTCTACGGCTTGCGGTGTGAAGGCGTCCTGAATGAGTTCGGGCGCCACCTGGCGGTCGGCGATGAGGTTCACCATGCCAATAAAGGGCGTGCGGATCATGTGCCGCAGGATGCCTGCGGTGATAGGGGAGACACGGTAGATGACGACCATCGGTGTGCCGAGCAGCGCTGCTTCCACGGTGGCCGTTCCACTGGCAACGATGGCGCAATCGGCGGCAGCGAGCGCGTTGTAAGTATCACCTTCGACGCGCTTGATCTCGACGGTGGGTTTGGCGAAGGCGTCGAGCATTTCGGGCTTGAGATTCGGCGCGACGGCGTGCACAAATTGGATGCGGCGGTCCGGTATGGAACGATGCAGGCGTTCGCACGCTTCGATCACTGTGGCGTAATGGCGCGCAATTTCGCCGCGGCGGCTGCCGGGCAGGAGCGTGACGATGGGGCGCGCCGGATCGAGGCCGTGCTTTTTCGAGAATCCTTCGCGTGAGGCCGTTGCGTGCACGACGTCCACTAACGGGTGGCCAACGAAATTCACTGGCACACCGGCGTCGCGATAGATTTTTTCTTCGAACGGGAAGATCACCACAATGCGTTTCACCAGGCGCTTTACCACGCGAACGCGTCCGGGGCGCCAGGCCCACACCTGCGGGCCGATGAAATAGCCAACGGGAATGCCGTAATTTTTCAGCCGCCGGGCGACGCCGAGATGCGTGCCGGGTGAGTCGACCAGAATGGCGAGATTGGCGTTACGCTTCTTCGCTTCACGGGCGAGCCGATTCTGCACCTTGATGACCGTAGGAATCTTGTGCAGCACCTCGGCGATGCCCACAACAGCCACCTCGTGGTAATCAGCTATCAATTCCACGCCTGCTTCTGCCATGCGCGGGCCGCCCATGCCGAAGAATTCGGCGCCGGTGCGTTCGCGCAAGGCTTTTGCGAGGCGAGCCGCGTACATATCGCTCGAAGCTTCGCCCGCGGAAAGCAGAATTTTAGGAGTGTTCATGATTTGGGAGCGGGAATGTCGAGAAGGAAAGCGGAATTTGCTGCGGGAAAAAGCGCAGGCACGTCAATCATCGGCGGGCAGGCGCTGGGAGTATCCGCCTGAGTCGCCCCCGGCCATGGGCAGCGCGACTTCCTGCTCTTTGTACTGCAATTGATACAGCCGGTAGTAAATTCCGCGCAGCGCCAGCAATTCCTGGTGCGAACCCTGCTCGCGCAGGCGGCCCTTGTGGAACACGAGAATGCGGTGCGCATGCTGAATGGTGCTCAAGCGGTGGGCGATGATGACCGCAGTGCGTCCTTCGATGAGCCGGTCGAGCGCTTCGCGAATCATCATTTCGGTCTTCGTGTCTACGCTCGAAGTGGCTTCGTCGAGGATCAGGAATTTAGGATTGTGCGCGAGCGCCCGCGCGAAGCTCACCAGTTGGCGCTGGCCCACCGAAAGGGTGGCGCCGCGCTCGGTGATGGGCGTCTCGATGCCCTTCGGCAGCGAAGCCAGAAATGCTCCCAGGCCGACTTCGCGCAGCGCTTCTTCCACCGCTGTGCGATCGATCCATTCGGTGCCGAGCTTTACATTCGACTCAAGCGTGCCGGTAAACAAAAAGGGATCCTGCAGCACGATACCGAACAAGCGGCGCAGGTCGTGCAGATCCATTTCGCGAATGTCCACGCCGTCGAGTAGGATCTGGCCCCGCTGAATGTCGTAAAAGCGCAGCAGCAACTGGATGATGGTGGTTTTGCCCGCACCGGTGTGGCCAACGATGGCCAGCGTTTGTCCGGGCTCGACGCGGAAGGAGACATCGCGTAGCACCCATTCATCTTCTTTCGGATTCGCGCCGCCATGATAGGCAAACCAGACATTGCGGAATTCGATTTCGCCGCGCGGATGCGGCAGAGACGTCGTGTGCTCGGCAGAGAAGATTGTGATGGGCTCATCGAGCATCCGGAAAACGCGTTCGGAAGCGGCCATGGCTGTCTGCAGAATGTTGAATTTTTCGCTCAGGTCCTGGATGGGGCGGAAGAATCGCTGCGCGTACACCATGAACGAAAACAGGAAGCCGATCTCGACGGTGCCGGCGATTTCGCGCACGCCGCCGATCCAGTAGAGCAGGGCAATGCCGCCCATGCTGAGAAACTCGACGGCCGGGTAGAAGAACGAGAAGGCGTCGATAGCGTCCTTGTAAGCCTCCATGTGGATTTCGTTCAGCTCGGCGAACTGCGCGCGCGATTTCGCCTCGCGGTTGAAAAGCTGCACCACGCTCATGCCGCTGACGTGCTCCTGCAAATACGAATTGATCCTCGCGATGGCTGTGCGGATGCGGCGGTTGGCGTCGCGCACGTAGGTGCGGAAAAAGTAGGTCAGCAGGATCATGAACGGCAGCGGCGACAGCGCGGCCAGGGCGAGCCTGTGATTCAAATAGAAAAGCCACGCCGCGAGACCAAAGAGCATGACGAAATCGTTGAGCATGGCCGCGACGCCGGAGGCGAATAGATCGTTCAGCGCGTCAACGTCTGTAGTGGCGCGCGTAACCAGCCGGCCCACCGGATTCCGATCGAAAAAGCTGAGGGGCAGGCGCTGCAGGTGTTGGAAGATCTCCTTGCGCAGGTCGTACATGATCTCCTGGCCGACCCACTGCATGATGCGTACCTGCGCATACTGCAGCCCGAAGCTGGCCACAATGGAGACGATGAACGCGCCGACAACCCACCACAAGCCGGAAATCGCACGCGCCCGGGCGATGGTGTGTGCAAAGCCGGGCATGATGTACCAGTCGATGCCAATGTGGAAAAGATATGGACCGACAAGCTCCATGGCCGCGACGCCAAGCGCCATGGACACGGCAAACCACACCCACCAGCGGTACGGCTGCAGATACTTGAAGAGCCGCCGCGTGAGGTGCGTGTCGTAGATCTTCCCAAGCTTCTCTTCTTCGCGAAAATCGCTCATTCCCGGGCCAGTTCTTCCTCAAGCAACTGCTTCTGATGCAGGTCGGCGTAGTATCCGCCGGTGGCCAACAACTCGTCGTGCGTGCCGCATTCGATGATGCGTCCCTCGCGCATCACGATGATCTGGTCGGCGTCCTTGACCGTGGAGACGCGGTGCGAGATCAGAATTGTGGTGCGCTGGCTCATCACCTCGCGCAGGCGGCGCAGGATGCGCTCTTCGGTGTCGGTATCGACGCTGGAGAGCGAATCGTCCAGGATTAGGATTTTGGGTCTGCGCACGATGGCCCTCGCCAGCGAAGTTCGCTGCTTCTGGCCGCCGGATAGCGTGACACCACGCTCGCCGACCATGGTTTCGAGGCGCTGCGGGAAACTCTGAATCTCACCCGAAATGCTGGCAATTTCCGCGGCTTCCATCACGTGTTCCTCGGCCGCGTCTGCTACGCCGAAAGCGATGTTCTCGCGAACCGTCTCGCTGAAAAGGAACGTGTCCTGCGGCACGTAGCCGATGGCGCGGCGCAATTCTTCCAGCGGATATTCGCGGATGGAGCGGCCGTCGATGAAAAGCATTCCGGCGGGGGCGTCCCATAGGCGTGCGATCAGAGCGGCGAGCGTGGATTTGCCGCTCCCGGTTGGGCCAACGATAGCGAGCGTCGAACCGGCGGGGATTTCCAGATTGATGTCATGCAGCACGGGCGGATTGAGGCCGCCGGCGGTCACATTGGGATACGCAAAGGTCAAATCCCGAAACTCGATCTCGCCGCGAATCGCAGGCGCCGATGCGCTTGGCGCATTCGAAAGGCGAGCAGCCTCACGAGCCGGACCGTGCCCGTTTCCGTCGGCGGCTGCAACGGTTGGAGCGAGGGTGCGGTCGCAAGCTGCGTCGTTGATCCCCGGTTCGGCGGTTAAAATGTAGCGCAGGCGCCCCATGGACGCGGCGCCGCGTTGAAAGATATTGGTGACCCATCCGATAGCGATCATCGGGAAAATGAGTTGGATCAGAAAGGCATAAAACGCGGTAAAGGTTCCGAGAGAGACCTTTCCGTCGACGACTTTGCCGCCGCCGAATCCCAGAAGAATGACCACGGTGAACCCGATCAGCGCGGATAGCGCAGGAAAGAACAAGCTCCAGGAACCGATCAGCTTAATGTTCTGGTTCACGTAGTCGCGGTTGGCCGCCCCGAATGCGGCGATTTCCGGCTTTTCCTGCACGTAAGCGCGGATTACGCGAATTCCGGTAAGGTTTTCCTGCGCACGCGTGGAAAGCACGCCGAGCGACGCCTGAATTTTTTCCGACAAACGATGAATGGTCTGGCCGAAGAATTTAACTGCCACCACCACAAACGGCAGGGGAATCAGAACCAGCAGCGTGAGCGACAAGGAAAGCTTGGCCATGAAATAGACGGCCAGCACCATGGTGGCGAGGGTGGTGGCGCTGTACATGATGCCGGGGCCGAGGACCATGCGCACGGCGTTCAGGTCGTTGGTGGCGCGCGACATCAAGTCGCCGGTGCGATTGCGCACGTAGAATTCCGGTTCCATGCGAAGCAAGTGCGCGAACAGATCGTTGCGCAGGTCGTACTCGATTTCGCGCGAAATGCCGATGAGGATCCAGCGGCTCCAGAACGAAAGGAATCCTTTGATCAGCATCACGCCCACGAGCAGCAGGCAATAGACGCCTAACGCGTGGCGGCTAAAGGGTGCGTAAAACGAGAAGAGCGGGTTGAGAATGTGGCGCGAAACGCCAGTAAGGGTCGAAAGGGGCTGCGGCGAGCCTTTGAGGCAATCCATGATGCTGCCTATGATCAACTGCGGCAGTGAGCCCACCAGGCCCATCAGGGTGAGGGATAGAAGGCCCAGCGCCGACATTTTCTTGTAGTTACGAAGGTACGGGATGAGGTGCTTCAGGTGCTCCCAGCCGGAGACCTGTTTCTTCCGCGCCTGCGCGCCTGCTACGGGTTGTGCGATCGCACTCATAGGAAAGCGTTTGGGTCACACGAGACCATTATGCAGCGGCTCGGGTGGTCCCCCTTTGGATGCTTTAGATGATACTTGGAATCTTGTTTCTCGCGCTGGGCAGGTTTCTTGAGCCGCATCCGGTGCATTAAGTGACGACCGGCTAACCTTAGTGCGCCACCAGAATTTCTTCCAGGCGCGCCTCGAAGTTTTCTTCGCCCTCGGACCAGAGCCTGAGCCGGTCAACCGGCACTGATTTTTCGATCTTTCTGGCCCAATCGAGCAGCTTTTTGATGTTTTCCCTGGTTTTTTCCTGATACCGCTGCAGATTTTCGGGCCAGGCCATTGTTTCGATAAAGCGCGCTTCTTCGATGCTCTGCGCTGGGGCGCGCTCGCCCTTTCTCATGCCCAGCAGATTGGCGTGACCGGTGAAGAGATGCTCGAATCCAAGGTTCGCCTGCAGGTGGCCGTTCTCGCGCCAGAAGCCGTCGTCGTAATCTTCGCCGTGGCACAAGAGCTGCAGCGGTTGTGGCTCGTTCTTCCACTTGGCCTGCGCATCGAGCACCCACAAGTCCCAAGAGGATTCCACTTCGTAGGAAACGTCGCTGTGCAGATAATCCTTGGCGAGTTCGATGATGCTGGCCGCATCGAGCGGCACCGAACGCAGGTCCTGCTCCAGCAGCGGCGACTCGGAGGAATCAATGGCGCGAACGATCAAATACGTGAAACCGGGTTTGGTGGCCGAGAAGGGAACTGTGCCAAGGAACTTCTCGAAATCCTCGAGGATGCGCTCTTCCGAAAAATTCTTGCACCACACGCTGAGGTAAGACAGGTTCGACATATTCATATTATACAGGCGGCCCGGAGGGTACGAAAATCCGGATGCGGCGAGGCCATGCAGAGCCTGGGGAAAGGTCTACGACTTCGGTTCTTCGGTTTCCTGGGTGAAGGCGACGGAGACGCCGAGCAGGCGTTCCTTTAGTATGTCGGCCATCCCGGCGAGCACGCGGGAGCAGGTTTCGCGCAACTGCTTTTCTGCTGCTCTGGAGAGGCTATCGAGCACCGCTTGCGAATTTTGTCCCAGCGTTGCGGCGGAGGCGAGCAGCCAACCGTTGGTGGTGTTTTCCAGGCGCGCCTTGTAGGAGGCGATGGACTCGTCGGCCGATTGTTTGAGCTGTTCGGTCCATTCCTGCTCTTCCACTTGGCGCTTGTCCTCCCAGGATTCCATCAGCGGGATCAACTGGGATTGCAGGTAGGTGGCGGCCTGCTCGACGCCCAGGGTCATCTTGTCGTCGATGCGCTTCTGGAACTCGTCGAGCGAGCCTTCGTAGGTGCGTTTTATTTCGGTCTGCGATTTTTCGATGGCCTCGTGCGAGGTGTGCTGGAAGCGCTGCAGCGCGTCATGCATCAAATGTTCCACGCGATCGGTAATGGTAGCGCTGGCGATTTCTACGGATTCGTTCAGCTTTGAGCGGCCGCGGTCGATCGATTCCTTCGCAGCTTCCTCGAACTCAAGGCGTCCATGGTCGAGATAGCTGCGCTGATAATGGTCCAGCTCCGCCGCCACCAGGTTGGAAATCTCGCCGGCCTTTTCCTTCATGCTGTTCGACGATTGTTCGATAACCCGCTCCATCGTCGACTGCATGGCCGTTTGCGCCTTCTTTTGATACCACTCGGAAGTTTTCAGCAGAGCTTCATAGGCGGAGTGCTGCATTTCGGAACTCTTTTGATCGAGTTCCTCTTCCATGCGCCCAATGCTGGCGCGGCAAGCGGCTTCGAGGTCCGAGGGTAGCGTGGCGGCTTCCTGGCGCAACCGGTCGAGCGATTCGTGGCCCTCTTGCTCCAGCGACGTTCGCACCTGTTCGCGCAAGCGCTGCTGCAATTCTATGAATTGTCCTTCCGCTTGCTGCGTTTGTTCGCGAATGCCTTTCTGAGCATGCAAAGCCTCAGCGGCGGCATCTTGGAACGAGGACAGAGCTTCTTGCACCGTTGCGCGAGTGGCTTCTTGGACTTTGTCGCGGGCCATGCTTGCGGCTTGCTCGGTGGCTGCGGATGCTTGCTGCGCCTGGGCCGCCGCGTTCTGCAGGGCGGACAGAGCTTCCTGCACCGTTGCGCGAGTGGCTTCTTGGACTTTGTCGCGGGCCATGCTTGCGGCTTGCTCGCTGGCAGCGGATGCTTGCTGCGCCTGGGCCGCCGCGTTCTGTAGGGCGGACAATGCCTCCTGCACCATGGCGCTGGATACTTCATCAATTTTCTGCCGAGCGACCTGTGCGGTTTCCTCCGCAGCTTCGGCCGCTTGTTGCTTCTGCCCGCGCAGAGCGTCCTGTAGTCGCACCACTTCCTGGCCAACGAAGGCCAGCTCCGAAACGGCCTTTTGCACCGCCGCATCGGATTCGCGCTGTACTTTCTCGCGCGCCGCGTGCTCGATCAGAGTCACTTGCCCGGAGGCTTGTTCAACCTGGCTGCGGATGGCCTCCTGCAACTGGTCCGCTTCATGCGAAGCCCCGGCGAGTCTCGATAGCGCAGACTGCACGGCCTCAGTCGAGGCTTGTTGAATGTATTCGAGGGCGCCGCTCTTGTGCTGCTGCACCTCTTGCGAGACTTGCTGCGCGCGCTGCTGCAACTCATTCTGCAGGCGAGCTAGCTGCTGCTGCGCGGCGGTAAGGTCCGACACAGCCTTTTGAACTGCCGCATCGGTAACCTGGTGCACCCGGGATTGGATCGAATCCTGAATGTCCGCAGCCTGCGCGGTGGCATCGGACAGTTGCTGTTGCAAGCGGTCCTGCAGTTCGCTGGCGCGTCCGGCGGCCCCGCTGATTTCGGAAACGGCGCGGCGGGCTTCTTCAACCTTCGATCCGATTTTCTGCTCGATCTCGCCCGAAAACCGCCGCATTACATTTTCCGCGGCAGTGGTAAGAATGGGGTCGATGGACCGAATGCGTTGCGCGATGAGGTCTTCCATCAAGCGCCCGATCGCCTGGCCCTCTTCCGCGGCCACCTGCCCGATTCGCTGTCGCGTCTGCTCGACCGAGGATTCGGAAGCCTCATGCAGCAGCGCCTTGGCGCGTTCGGCCTCAGCGCGTTGTTGCGCCAACCCGCTACGGAACGATTCGACAGAGGCGTTTGCCTGGGAGATCACCTCATTCAGGGCCATGCGCAAAGCTGTGCCCCGTTCGGTGATTTCGCGTTCGGCGCTGGCCAGCGTTGCTTGCGACACTTCCGCCAGCTTTTCGCCCAGTTTCGCAGACGATCCTGCGGCCATCGTCTCAAGTTCTTCGCGCCACTTGCGGCTGGCGGCTTCCGCATCCGCTTGCGATTCCTGCGCCACGCGCTGGCGCGCTCCCTCGGCGGCCTGCGTCAGATTCTGCGTCCACTCATCGAGATGCGCTTGCGCTGCTTCGGGCGACGCCAGCACCTGCAGCGACGGGACTTTGGCTTCGCGCTCAGCGATGATCCGCTGCACCACATCTTCCACCGCTTGTCTCAAATCCTGGGAGACGGTCTGCTGGATGGCGCGGTTGGCGGCAAGCCTGGCGGCGTCTTCCGCCGTTTTGCGGATATTCTCCTCGGCAGCGCGCAGATCCGCTTCGGCTGCGCGGCGCGCCTCATCAGTGATTGCAGCGGCTTGACTGACCGCTTCCTGCGAGGCTTTTCGCGTTCTTTCTTCCACCGCCTGTAAATTCGCCTCAGCGGCCTTGCGCATTTCCTCCGCCGCCGCAGCCATGTGGCTGGTGGCGCGATTGGCGGCCTGTTCGGCGGCTTCGGTGGTGGCCTGTTTTACTGCTTCGCGAACTCTCGTATCGATCTGCGCGACCTGCGCTTCGCTTGCCAGCCGCGCTTCTTCAACAATTGCGGCAGCCTTGTTGGCCACCTGCTGCACCAACTTCTTGACCTCGGACTCGGAGATGCGCTCCATCGAGGCCTTCATGGCTCGCTCGACGGTTTCATGCATCTGCGCATCGAGCTGCTGGCGCACCACAGTCATTTCTTCATTGATTGCGGTAAGAGCGCCGCGCCGCAGCGTCTTATCCAGGGTTTCTTTTGCTTCGGCAACGATTTGCGCCATTTGCCGCGCGATCGCGGCTTGGGCCTCGCTCGTCGACATCGCCGGCGATGGCATCACATGAATCTTTGACTCACCGCTCGCGGAGGGACTTGCAATCCCGCTCGCGCTAACCGCTGGTGCGGAAGCGGAGGGTACTTCGAGTGACGACGGAGGCAACTCTGTAGCACTGGGAGTCGAGACGCCCACCGGCGCCGGCTCGTGCTTTTCCACCTCCACGTCCATGTCAATTTCTTCGGAGCTTCCCGCGCTTGCGGCACTTCCTGCCGCAGCCTTCTCGTCTTCACAGGGAAACCAATCTTCAGGAGGGAAAGCGATGCCCCAAACATTTCCGGCGGTCTCGAATTCGAGGCCGATCTGGAACAGCTCGCGCACGGTGCGCGGCCGCTGCACCCAAACCACGTGACCCTGGACTATGCGCGGAGGGAAGGCTGGTTCCATCCGCGGAATTTCGAGCGTAACCACGGAATTCTTGGGAACGTAGTGCTTCGACTGGTATTTGCAGCCGTGACAGTTCACCATCACCGTGGTGGTCCGCTCTTTGAACGGTTGGCCGAGCGCGTCGACGCCAGCGACACTTATGGGAACAGCCTGCGCGATTCGCGTGCTGCGTCGCTTTTGTGCTTCCGGATCGGCGGATGGTAGAGTTTCGTTCACGTGTTTCCTCCCCAATGAGGGGAATTCTAGCCTAGCACTGGGTGGAGGCGCGGTCGAGCCACATACCCGCCCTGTGCGCAAAGGCGAAATGACACTTCGGTGCGCTCGGGAATGGAATGTTTACGCGCTGAAGGACAACCAACATGGGACGTAGTACGTCTGAGGCTTGGTGACTCACGGTAACTATTGAACAGGAGGGTACTTATTTTGTCCCGCGGATTTCTGAGATTCGCTTTTGCAACGCTAATTCTGTTTGCAGCAGCAACCTCTGCGAGCGCCCAGATCGCAGCTAGCGGCTACGTCGGCTTCGGCACGGCCATCGACGGCTCCATTGGTCCACTGAATACGCTTGGTGGCGGAACGCTCTACAACACGCCAAGCATGAGCGGATTGTTCGATACCATCGGCGGGGACGTAATTTTCTTCCACAACCTCGGGATTGGAGCCGAGGTCTCATTCCGAAACGGCCGTGGACCTTATGCCGGGCTTACGTATCGACCGGACTTCTATGATGTGAATGCAGTATACCAGCGGTCCTTTGGGCGATTCCATCCTCAGTTTCAAGCTGGCATCGGGCGCGCGAACATCAATTTTTACTACACCCCCGCATTCTGCGACGGTTTTCCACAAGGTTGCAGATCGAACATCGCTTCCGCTAGCGGCTCGAATTATTTGGAGCTGCATCTCTCGGGCGGCGTTGTCTACTACGTCTACAAAAAATCAGTTTTCATTCGCCCGCAAGTGGATATTCGCTACGCGAAGAACATGAGCTACTTCAGCAGCCCATGGATACCCGAATTTTCCGTTGCCGTCGGCTATACCTTTCGCCGCGGCGGTCAAAAATAGACGCTGAATCAAAGCGCAGGACGATGAGGCTGGCGCATCAAAATTGATCCAGACCCACACGTGAGCCGTGTATCATGTCCCGATGCGAATCATAACTCTGGAAGAGCATATAACCACTTCGGCGATCGTAAAGGCTACATCCAATGGGCAGGCTCCGCTTAGCTCAAATGCCTATATTCAATCTCTGCATGCAAAGCTGCTCGACGTCGGTGACGCGCGCATTGCCGATATGGACGCGTCCGGCATCAGCGTGCAGGTGCTTTCGATCTCAGCGAGCCCTATCGATCGGTTGGAATCGTCCGAGGCGCAAGCGCTGGCGCGCGATGCAAACGACATTCTGGCAGCCGCGGTAAAGGCGCATCCCGATCGCTTTGCCGCTTTCTGCACCCTGGCCTTGCAACACCCGGAATCAGCCGCTGCGGAGCTGCAGCGTTGCGCAAAGCTCGGGTTCAAGGGCGTGATGGTCAATGGCACCGTCAACGGCCAATTTCTCGACGATCCGAAATTCACCCCGCTTTTCGAGGCGGCGCAAGCGCTCGATATTCCCATTTATCTGCATCCCGCGCCTCCCCCGAAGCCGGTGATGGACGCCTATTTCAGCGGCCTGGGCCAGCTCGGTTTTTTCCTTTCGACGGCGGGCTGGGGCTGGCACGTAGAAACGGGCCTGCACAGCTTGCGGCTCATCGTGAGCGGACTATTCGATCGCTTTCCGAATCTGAAAATGATCATCGGCCACATGGGCGAAAATATTCCCTTTTCCCTGGCGCGGTCTCAGATGGTTTTCTCGCGCGGTGCGTTGAATCTGAAAAAACAATTGGGAGACTATTTCCAGGACAATTTCTGGCTTACCACCAGCGGATATTTCAGCCTCCCGCCGTTCCTTTGCATGCTGCAGGTGGTCGGCGCCGACCGCATTCTGTTCTCCGTGGATTATCCGTTCAGTCCGAATACGGTGGGGCGCAAGTTCCTGGACAGCCTGCCGGTCAGCAACGAGGACCTGGAGAAAATCTCGCACCGCAATGCCGAGTCTCTTCTGAAGCTTTAAAAGCGCGCTACCCGCTTCCGGCGAGAGCGGTGCCGTTACGCCTCCGGTGGAATGTGTAGCTCCGAATAGCCCAACACCTGGTATTCGGTCCCGGTGGTATACTGAGCACCCACCTTCGCGCCCGCGGTCTACGCGGACGGCGCATAATGAAAATTCGCTATTCAGTTGTTCGTACCTGGGTTATTTCCATCCTCGCGCTGCTGTTTGTGGCGTTTCTCGTTGCGCTGTACGCCGTAGCGCCCACCCTTCATCGCGTGGCCGAGAAGCGCACAGAAGATTACCTGCGCGCACGCTTCAAAAGTTCCATCCAGTTCACCGATTTTCATGTTTCGCTCTATCCTCGCACCCACATCGTCATCGACGGTCTGGTGATGCGCCATGAGGGCAGAACCGACATTCCGCCGCTCATTCAGATCAGCACCATCAATGTGTATGCCAATTTCGCCAGCCTGTTCAGCCCGCGGCCGACGGTTTCTCAGGTGGTGCTTGGAGGTCTGCGTATCAACACGCCGCCGCGGCACCCTGGCGGAAAACCGCTGATTCATGGCACCGACGTGGACCTGTCGAAGAAATTTCCGGTGACCATCGCGCGCATCACCGCCGACCAAGCCAACATCACCATTCTCCGCACAGATACCAAGCCGCCTAAGCAGTTCGAGATTCACCAGCTTGAAATGAAGAATTTCGACTTTACCAACCCCGCCGCTTTTCACGCGCTCCTTACCAATCCTCTGCCGCGCGGTGAAATCCATTGCGACGGCAAGTTCGGTCCGTGGGAGGCCGACGATCCCAGCCAGACGCCGGTCGCGGCCAACTACACCTTTACCAACGCGGATATGGCCACGCTCAGAGGCTTGAAGGGAACGCTCTCTTCCGTGGGGCATTTTTCAGGACCGCTCGACTACCTGAAAGTTGAAGGGACCACCGATATTCCCGATTTTGCCCTGCGCACCAGCGATCATCCCTTCGCGCTGCACACCGACTTCAACGCGATTGTCGACGGCACGAACGGCGACACCTACTTGAACCTGGTCACAGCGAAATTTGGACACACCACCTTGGTCACCAAGGGCGAAGTTGTTGACGAATACAAGACCGTCAAGGGCCGCACCATTGTTATGGATACGGTTTCAAGCTCGGCGCGCATCGAGGATTTATTGGCGCTGGCGGTGAAATCGAATCCGCCGGTGATGACCGGCAACGCCAAGTTGAAAGCAAATATTTTGATTCCGGAAGGAAACGCCGATCTGCTGGATCGCCTGCGCATCGACGCCAAATTCGGCGTTGCCGATGCGGAATTCACCAGCGACTCGATTCAGGGCAAGATCGACTCCTTGAGCCGCCGCGCGCAGGGCAAGCCAAAGGAGACGGACCTGACGGCCGTCTCCGAGTTGGACGCGGACTTCAAGATGGACAACAGCAAGGTCGATTTTTCCCGGCTGAATTTCCAGGTTCCCGGCGCGGATATTTCTCTGCTAGGGAACTACAACATGGACTCGGGGGCGCTGGATTTCTACGGAAATTTGGTTATGAAAGCCAAGCTGTCTCAGACCGTGACCGGCGCGAAATCTTTTTTCCTGAGAGCGGTCGATCCGTTCTTCAAGGGAAAGAACGGTATGGGCACCAGCCTGCCCATCAAAGTCACCGGGACCAAGGATCACCCCTCCTTCGGGCTCGACCTGCACCGCAAAAGCCAGAAGGCCGAACTGAAGGACGAAGCCCAGAAGACGGATTCGCCCAGGCGCGAAAAAGTGGCGCGCGAATAGAGTAGCTTTTCGTTCGCGCGCGAAGCTCCTAAGCGGGCGGCGCTTTCGATCTACTTTTCGCCGATCGCGTTGATCCCAGCCTGGGCGCACTGCTCGTCCTGCGCGCTGGTGCCGCCGCTCACACCGATCGCGCCCACCACTTTTCCCTCCAGCATGATCGGCAAGCCGCCCTGCACCGCGGTAATGTGCGGGAGCGTAACCAGGTGCGCCTGATTTTGATCCACCAGATCCTGAAAAGCTTTGCTGGGCCGGCGGAAGGCGAGAGCCGTGTGCGCTTTTCCTTGCGAGACTTCAATGCTGCCAAGCTGCGCGCCATCCATGCGGCCCATGTACACGATGTTTCCACCGTCGTCGACCACGGTGATCACCATGGCCCAATTATTCTTGGTCGCTTCGGCCTCCGCCGCTGCGGCCATTTTCTTCGCCAGCGCCAGGCTGACCGTTTTCTTCTCGACAAACTGTGCTCTTGCGGTTACGCCAAGCCCTAGCAGCGCCAACACGAGCGCAATCGCAGAAATTCTGGTTCGCATGCGAATCCTCCCCGTTCGTTTTATGAGCGGCGGAAATCTAACACGGCTGGCGGCTGGCGTAAATCTTTTCGAAGGGAAGGGAACCAGAGGCAAGCGCAGCTTACAAGTCGCGACGGCCCTCCATGGCCTTCGACATAGTCACTTCGTCGGCGTATTCAAGGTCGGAGCCGACCGGAATGCCCATGGCGATCCGCGTGACGCGCACCCCCAGCGGCTTGATCAGTTTCGACAAGTAGACGGCCGTTGCCTCGCCCTCCGCGGTGGGATTTGTAGCGATGATAATCTCGCGAACCGTGCCACCCTTCAGCCGCTCGATCAGGCTCTTGATCTTGAGCTGATCCGGCCCGATGCCTTGCAGCGGCGAGAGCGCTCCACCCAGCACGTGATACAGTCCGCTGAATTGCCGCGTTTTTTCCACGGCTTGGATATTCGTGGCTTCTTCCACCACGCAAATCTCGGATTGGTCGCGCGTGGCGCTCGAACAGAAATGGCAGGGATCGCTGTCCGTGATGTTGTTGCAGATCGAGCACTCGCGGACTTTTTCCTTCGCTTCGCGGATCGCGTCGGAAAGCGCGAGGGCCTGGCCGCGGTCGACGCGCAGCAGGAAAAATGCCAGGCGTTGGGCGGTCTTCTGCCCGATTCCGGGCAAGCGCTTCAGTTCATCAATCAATCGGTTTACCGACGGCGCAAAATCAGGCATCTGCTCGCACTCCCGCTGGGAAAGCCGGCACAGGCTCGTAGTTGGAATTCACAATGATAAGGGAATCGGGAGGAATACGGAAATCGAGTGCGGATATATCGATTGGAAAATCTGCGTCGGGCAGATCTAAAACAATCCCGGGATCTTCCCCATCAAGCCGGGAAACCCTCCGGTCAGATCCTTCACCTGCTTCGAGAGCTCTTCGTCCACGCGGCGCGATGCCTCGTTCACCGCGGCCAGCATCAGCTCCTGCAGCATCTCCTGATCCTTGCTCTTGAATACTTCCGGCTCGATGTGGACGTTGACCAGTTGCTTCTGGCCGTTCATTTTCACGGTGACCATGCCGCCGCCGGCGGTGGCTTCCACCGCGATTTCGCCCATCTGCTTTTCGAGTTTTTCCTGCACTTGCCGGAACTGCGAGAGCATCTGCTGCAGTGCTTTGACTTCCATGGTTTATTCCTCGCCCGGACGTTTCACTTTCGAGATTTGTCCCCCGAATTTCTCGAGCATCGTCCTAACGATCGGATCTTGTTCAAATCGAGAGCGTAGCTCCGAACCCTGCGACGCTCCGACTGGCTTAGCATTCGCATCCAGTTTAACACACACGCGCAGCGGGTGGCCTACCACCTGGTTCAAAACTGTGCGCAAACGTTCCATCGGATCGCGCGCTTGCAACATTTCTGCAAGTGCCCGGCTTTCGGTCGGGAAAAAAAGATGCAACTCCGACCCTTCGATTTCCCAGCGCGTCGCTTGTTCCACCATGGACCACAAAAACTTTTGTGTTTGAAGCGCCGCCTTGATGGCTTCAATTTGCGCGTCGCCTAATCCGCCGCTCGCACTCTCGGTGGCGGCGGCCCTCGGCGGTTCTGCCACCGCAGACGACGAGACGGGCGCGCTCGAAGCGGCAACTGCTGCTGCGGCGCTCGGCCCGTTTGCAGCGCCGCGCACGACAGGGGCTGATGCGGGCGGTGCGGTAAACCGCGGCGTTTCCATCATGGCCGCAACAGGTGCTGCTGCCGTTTCGCTCCTTGGACTTGGTGACATGCGCGCTGCTGTTCCGGTTGAAGCGCTCGAAGCGCCCGATGCAAATGGCGAGGCTACCTCGCTTTGATTTGCGGCGCCAGCTGGCGCGGAAGCGAACGGTGACGAAACCTGCGTCGATGCCTGCGCCGACGCCGTAGAATTGAATGGAGACTTTGTCGGAGCGCTTTGACTCGTGGTGGTCGCACCGGACGCCGATGCAGTTGCGGCACGCGTCGGTGCAGGTGGCGCGGGCGGCTTCGGGCTTCGCGGCGTTTCTCCTCCGCGCAAGTCTCCCAAAATTTCTTCCAGTGGCGCGAGCCGCTGCGCATTGATCAGTTTCAGCAGTCCCAATTCAAGGTGCAGCCGCGGATCCGGCTTTCGACGCAAATCCTCGTCGGTGGCCAGCAGGATATTGAAGAAGCGCGTCAAATCTTCTTCGCCGAATTGCGCCGCCTGCGCGGCCAGCCTCGGACGCTCCTCATCGGGAGCGGCGATCAGATTCGAATCCGCGCCGCAGACACGCGCCACCAGCAAGTTGCGGAAGTGGCGAATCGCTTCCCGGCAGAAGTGCTGCAGATTTTGTCCATCCGCAATCAACCGGTGCACCAACGAAAGCGCCCGTTGCGCCGATTGCTCGGCGATGGCCTCGACCAACTCATCCAGCACGCTCTCCGCAACCACGCCCAGCAGTTCGCGCACCTGCGTGTCGGTGATGGCGTCGCCTCCGTAAGCGATGGCCTGCTCCAGCAGCGAAAGCCCGTCGCGCAGGCTGCCTTCCGCCGCGCGCGCCAGCACCGCAACCGCGCCGGAGTCGATCGTCAGATTTTCCGCTTTCACCACGCGCTCGATCTCGCCGGCAATTTCCTGGAAGGTCAGTGCGCGAAACTGAAACAATTGCGCGCGGGACTTGATCGTATCCGCCAAGTCCTCCGCTTGAGTTGTAGCCATCACGAAAACGACGCGCTCCGGAGGTTCTTCGAGTGTCTTTAGCAGCGCGTTCGACGCTTCGTCGGTCAACTGATGCGCTTCGTCCAGAATAACCACTTTGTAGCGGCTGGAGGCCGGCGCATAGCGCACCATCTCGCGCAGTTCGCGAATCTGGTCGATGCCGCGATTCGATGCGGCGTCGATCTCGATCACGTCGAGCGAAGTCCCGGCGGCGATTTCACGGCACGCGTCGCAGGTGTTGTCCGGCTCGATGGTCGGACCCTTCACGCAGTTGAGCGCTTTGGCCAGGATTCGCGCGGTGGTGGTTTTTCCCACGCCACGCACGCCGGAGAAAATGTAGGCGTGCGCCACGCGATTCGACTGAATGGCGTTCGCAAGCGTCCTGGTCACGTGCTGCTGGCCCACAAGGTCCGCAAACGTTTGCGGCCGGTACTTCCGGGCAATCACCTTATAGCTCATTCGCTCTCGCTAAACTCGGATTCCACAACACGCCAATATGTTTACTCCGCTCGCGCGGCGGTTGCTGCTCTATTTTCGTCGGGAACGGAACGGATTCAAACGCAGATGCCGCGATCAGAGGAACTTCGGGTATTCCGCGGCACACGAGACTGACCCGTTACCGTTGCTCCCTTCCGGGCCTGGCGGGGTTCGCGGGGAATCGTTGCACAGAGCCCGAAGTCCCACTGATCGGCTCTCGCACAAATCTTCTGCAAGAGCCATCCGCGAAGTCTAACACACGCGTCGCTCGCGACAAAAGTTAGGCTCGTGCGTGAATCGAGCGAAGGAGTAAGAGAACCGCCGCGAACAGGTGCGAGGATCTAGAAAGGTCCATGATCCAGCGAATGCGCCACTGTCCTCGGTGCCAGCTGTCCGCTTATCCCATTGCCGCATCGAACGAACATGCGCTAATTTCTGTTGCGCGACGATGTCACAATTCCTTAAACTCGGTGCCGGCTCATCAACAATAACACTTGCGTTGTTGCCTCAGGGCAACCCGCCTCACGGGACTATGGAGCGAAACCCAGCTCTGCGATCTGCGATCGTTATTTTTTGCCTCTTTCTTGCGGGCGTCATTCAGCGCCGCATCTGCCGCGCCCCGCCCTCGTCCTCGTCCTAGAGCGCGAGCGGCGAAATCCGCTAAGCCCGACGGTAAAGCACCGCTTACATCTACCTTTCACATCCGCATCCGATCCGGGCAAGGACGATATCGCTGCCTACGACGATCCCATGGTCCGGCAGATTGCACTCGACGCCTTGGGACGCGAAAAGGGCTCGGTGGTCGCCGTCGACCCCTCGACTGGCCGCATTCTCACCATCGTCAATCAGAAGATGGCCTTTTCTTCCGGTTTCGAACCCTGCTCCACGATCAAGCCTTTTATCGCGCTGGCGGGGCTTTCCGAAGGCGTGATCAATCGCGACACCATGATTGAAGTGAAGCGCCGCCGGTACATGGACCTCACCGAGGCCATGGCGCACTCTAACAACAATTTCTTTGAGGCCGTTGGAACGCGGCTGGGTTTTGACCGCGTCATCAAATACGACAGCATGTTCGGCCTGGGCCAGCGCGTTGGCTACGAAATCCCCGAGGAGCAACCGGGAGCGCTGCCGTCTCATCCGCCGTTCTTCGGCGGTGTGGCGCGCATGTCGAGTTTCGGCTCCGGCATTCGCATCACGCCATTCCAACTCGCTTCACTCGTCTCCATGCTGGCAAATGGCGGCACGCAGTATTACCTGCAGTATCCTCGCACGGAAGAAGCGCGCGCGCATTTCGCTCCGCGCGTGCGCGAGCAATTCGATATTCAGCCACTCATTCCCGACATTCGCGAGGGCATGCTTGCTGCGGTCCTCTACGGCACGGCCAAGCGCAGTTACGATCCCTACGACGGCGAACAGGCTCTGGGCAAAACAGGCACTTGCAACGATGAGGGCGTGGGCGGCCGTCTGGGCTGGTTCGCTTCTTACGCCGATCAAGCCAACCCCAAAATCGTGGTCGTCGTGCTGCTACACGGCGGCGCGCGCATCATCAGCGGACCGCATGCTTCCGAAGTTGCTGGCCGCATCTACCACAATCTCTACCAGCGCAATTACTTCGTGGCCAAGGACACCACTCGCTCTTCAACCTACGCTTCTTCCACGGGCGCTTCCCAGTAGCCCGCTACGCTTGCGAGGTCTGTACCTCTTGCAGCCGCCGCCCCAGAAAGTTTCTCTCGCTTTCGTTTCCCGCCAGCGCGATAGCTCGCGAGTAGCTCTTGGCTGATTCCTCTTTTGATCCCATCCGCCGCAGCACGTCCGCTCGGGCGGCGTGAAACAAATGGTAGTTCTCCAAAGTCCCTGCCGATGCCAAATCCTCGATCAATGGCAGCGCTGCTTCGGGTCCCTCTGCCATCGACACCGCGACCGCGCGGTTCAATGACACGATGGGCGACGGCTGTGCTTGCTCGAGCAAATCGTAAAGACGCACGATTTGCTCCCAGTCGGTATCCGCCGCGCGCGCTGCCTGGCAATGCAGCGCCGAAATCGCTGCTTGCAATGTATAGGGAGCGGGGCCGCCGCGCAGTGCTTCTTCTACCAGCGGCAGAGCTTCAGCGATCTGTCGTTGATTCCACCTGCTGCGGTCCTGCTCTTCCAATGTGACCAACTCGCCCGAATCGTTCAGCCGCGCCTCGCGCCGCGAATCGTGCAGCAGCATCATGGCCAGCAGCGCGGTGGCCTCCGGAGGGGGATTTCTTCCGAGCAACGAACGCATCAGCCGAGCCAGGCGAATTGCCTCGGCGCACAGATCGGCGCGAACCAGCGGCCCTCCGCGTGTCGGGGCATAGCCTTCGTTGAAAATCAGATAAATCACCGTCAGCACCGAATCCAGGCGCTCCTCCATGTTCTCGGTGCCCGGCACTTCGTACGGAATGCGTGCGTCGCGGATCTTGCGCTTGGCGCGAACCAGGCGTTGCGCCATGGTCGCCGCGGGCACGAGGAAAGCACGGGCGATTTGGTCGGTTTCAAGTCCGCCCAACGTGCGCAGCGTCAGGGCCACCTGCACTTCCAGCGCCAGCGAGGGATGGCAACAAGTAAAGATCAGGCGCAGCCGGTCGTCTTCAATCTCCGTAGAGTCGTAATTCGGCTCCAGCGCCGGTTCGCTTCGCTCCGCGACGCCCCACCATTCCATCTTTTCTTCAAAGCGCGTTCTCCTGCGGATGCGATCAATCGCCTTGTTTCGCGCGGTCTGGATGATCCACGCGCGCGGAAACTCCGGAACGCCAGTTGTGGGCCACTGGTCCACGGCAACCGAGAAGGCCTCTTGCGCCGCTTCTTCTGCGAGGTCGAAATCGCCTAGAATGCGGATGAGGGTCGCCAGAATGCGGTCCCACTCGGTTCGATACAGAGAATCGATGGCCGCAGCGGCTTGTTCGGGCATGACCGATTGTAAAGATTTTTACGCCCACCTGTCGATTCTGGCGCTGGCCGTTCGTTTAACCGGTAGGAGGGAACACCAATGAAATACATTCTGTTGATCTACGATGACGAGAAAAACCGCGGCAAGATGTCCGACGCGGAACGCAAGCAGTTGTTTAGTGACTACGGCCAGTTCACCGAACAGATCAAGTCGAGCGGCCACTACGTGACCGGAGCGCCGCTGCAGCCGGTGTCCACGGCCACCAGTGTGCGCGTTCGAGACGGCAAACAGCTTGTTATTGACGGCCCCTTCGCCGAAACGCGCGAACAACTCGGCGGCTACTATCTCATCGAGGCCAAGAATCTCGACGAGGCCACCGGTATTGCCGCGCGTATCCCGTCGGCGCGCATGGGTACCATTGAAGTGCGTCCGCTGATGGTAGCGGCCGTGCCCGCCTCAGCGTGATTCCCAGCGGCGTTGGCGAGGACAACCCACTCTTGTCGTTAACAGAAGAGTGGGTTGCCCTCCATTTCAAGAACTCCGCTGAGTGACTTTCCCCTTGTTAGCCCACGGTGCTCTTGTTCCGGCCGGCGGCTTTGCTCCGGTACAACAGTTCATCGACTCGTCTGAGGGCCATTTGGCTTGTGTCGCCGGTCACCATGAGCGTGGCTCCGACAGAAACGCTTATTTGCAGACTCGCTCGCGACGAGGGAACGCCGTTGCGATCAATCAGTCTCCGGCATCTTTCGGCAATTTTCCCGAGTTCGGTGCCATTTGCCTGCATGTTCACAAGAATAACCAGGAATTCCTCGCCGCCCCATCGCCCAACCAGATCGGTAGGGCGCAAACACCCAGTCAGCGTCCGTGACACGGCCTGAAGCGCGAGGTCGCCCGCTTCATGGCCCCACGTATCGTTCACCTGTTTGAAATCGTCCACATCCAGCATCAGCAAGCCGATGCCGCGGCCGAACTGCTGCACTTCTTCCAGAGATTGCTGCACCTTCAGTTCCATCAGCCTGCGGTTGTAGGTGCCCGTCAAAGGGTCAAGATATGCGAGTCCCTCGAGTTCGCCTGCTCTACGCTCAACAATTTTCTTTGCCGTAATGTCGGTAAACACTTCCACCGCGCCAGTGATGCGCCCAGCTTCATCTCTGATTGGTGCGGCGCGTACCGACACTGGAACGCGATGGCCCAGCTTGTGGCGAAGGTAAATCTCCGCTTCGCGTAGTTGCCCGTCCGTCATTGTGCGCCGGAGCGGGCAGCCGTGAACACAAAGAGCGCAGCCCGTTTCATCGACGTGCATCAGGAAATTGTCGAAGCAGCTCTTTCCCACCGCTTCGGCTGCGGAGTAGCCCGTCAGCCGCTCTGCACCTTGGTTCCAGTAGGTAATTCTGCGCTTCAGATCGACGAAGTAGACGCCGTCGTATAGGTTGTCGAGCAGATTTTTATAGAACGCGGTTCCATCATGCGATGGTTCATTGGACTGGAGCGATTGAATGATCTTGAGCGTATCGCTCACGGAAGTGGAAGGAACCCTCGTCTATAGGATTCGACCATTCGCGCTAGAACTTTAGAATGTTGGCCTGGCTGTAAGAAGGAGCGTGGTTCAATGCGGATCAGTGAATCCCAACGCTCGTTTCGCAGCCGCGAGCGAGTCGTCAGGAAGCAGGTTGCCGCGCCAGCCTACATGTAAGTCCGGGCGGATCAGCAAAAGGTCCCAACCATATATCTCCCGCGCTCGCTTGCTATCGACGGCCAATTTCTTCAAAGGCGCGTGCAAAGATTCGAATGCGAGTTCCAGCGGCTTCGTATCCACATTTGTTTTGCCAAGTTGAAGAAGAGTGAAGCCAGGGCCGAGGTGATCCTGCAGCGCCGTCTGATCATCAAGCCAGACGTGCGGCAATCGTGCTCCTGGCCACGTTGTCGGAACGTATTGAGGATTGTCTGGATCTGGGCCCTCGCCCGCTTCCGGCCAGACGATGGGAGAATTCACGTAGCGATAGCCCGCCTCGATCCCTAAAATTTCCGTCACCTTCCGCTGTTCCACATCGAAGCGGCGTGCCATTTCGGCGCGTGTTGCAATCCCTTCGGGCGTGCCTTCGAGAATGGCCGGCATATATGCGGCCCGCCAGCCGAGACGCCCTACCATCGCCGCACGGGACGCTTTCACATTGCGCAAGCCAATCGGACGCCGTTCAGTTTCGTAGGAGGCCAGCAGATGTGGCCCTCCCCATCCCTCAAGCGTGGCCCAAAGCTTCCAGGCCAAATCCGTGGCATCGCCCACGCCGGTGTTCATGCCGAGCCCGCCCGTTGGTATCACCAGATGAGCTGCGTCACCGGCAATGAATACGCGTCCTTGTGAGTAATGATCGGCGCACAGCAGGTGCTGCGTCCATTCATTGACGGAAATCATCTCGAATGGAATCAGCATCGCGACGGCCTTGCGAAAAATCGACGCCATTTCTGCATCGCTCGCGGCTGCAGCGTGCAAAGTCCAATGCCGTGTGCTGTCTTGGAGGATGATGAAAGGGAAGAGCGGTCCGTCCGCGATGTGGTAATGGCGCCCTTTGCCCATCGGAATTCGCTCGTACAGCTCTTCACAATGAAAAAGAGCCTGGCGCAGCTTGCGAATGTTTCCTTCGCCTTGAAGCTGGATTCCGAGTTGCTTTCGTACCGTGCTCGACCCGCCGTCGCAGCCAACCAGATAGGCGCCGCGCAGCAGTTGTTCCGCTCCCGATGTTGTGCGCACAGAGGCACGGACCGCCGCGTCATCTTGCGCGAAACTTACTAGCTCCCACCCAAAATGCACTGTAACGCTCGGCAGCGATTCGGCAATCTTGCGCAGCAGCGGTTCCAGCGTGTACTGCGAAATGAGCTGATACGGCTCCAGAAGTTGGCCGTCGTTTTGTGCGGCAATCTGTTTTTTGGCTTCCAAAACCGACGGATATGGCAAATGCACGATTGCCGGATCAGCCATGGACCTGGTCAGGAAAACGTCCATCGGCGCGTCTCGCCGAAGTCCGGCATCGCGAATCGTTTCGGCAATGCCGAGGCGCCGGTAAATTTCCATCGTCCGCGCATTGCACCGCTCCATTTTTGGAAGCTGAATGGAAGTTTCGTTGCGCTCGATGAGAACGCAGCGCACGCCACGGCGCCCCAGATCGATGGCCAGCGTGAGTCCCACCGGCCCTGCGCCGATGATGATTACCTGAGTTTCCAGCATCGGTCTCTTTGACTCAAAAGTAGGCTGAGGAGTTCCGCTTCGTGAAATTCGTTCCACCCGGGTGATTCGATTCCAGGCGGTCTCGCCACTGGAGGATTTTCTTCATTGAAACCAGGTTCATCACAAGGCGGGCTTGAATTCTACGCCAACGCGCCCGCACCAATATTCCCAAAATCGATCGAATCCTTCTCCGCGTTTACCCTTTGTGAGCCGCGCGTTCACTTTTTCGATTTCGCCTGGCGTGAGAAAAGTTATTTCGCCCAGGCAGCTCGCTTCGAGCTGCAAGCTGGCATTCGCCTCGAGATAGTAGGCTGTATAAACTGTTTCGCGAATGGATTTTCCGGCGACGGTGCAGCCATGCCCGCGCATCAGCACACAATTCGCGGATATGAAAGCTTTGGCCAAGTCGCGCCCCATGGCGATATTCGAGATGAGCAGGTCGGTATCGCCAAACGTGCGTCGCGCTTCCCACACCGGAACTTCTGCTCCAATTGTTCCGGAGCTGTGAATGATCGGGCGAAGCTTCTGCGCTGTTACTCCGAAGGGTATGACGCTGCGGCTGTGATTGTGTACCACCGACTGAATTTCCGGCCGCGCTTCGTACACTCCGCCATGAATGAACCGTTCCAGGTATCCTTTCGGGGCGCCCGCGTTCACTGCCGTTCCATCCAACTCGTATTCCTGAATGTCGGCTGCCACCACAAGTTCCGGTGATTTCGCGCAGGACAGCAGAAATCGATCGGTTTTTTGCGGGTGGCGTGCGCTTACGTGGCCGAATGCGTCGACCACGCCCTGCGCCGCCAGGATGCGATTGGCTGCAACAAGGTCACGTATGATCGCTTCACATTCGGTCATCCGCTATTTTCCCTTCTGATGGTGCAATGAATGAATCAAGGATTGTCGCATTTTCATAAAGGGATCGGAAATCCGGACGGAGGAGATTCGAGGTTGAGTTCGAGAGGGCATCAGGAGGGAAAATATTAAAGGGACGTGACCTCCGTAAATAGGTATTCGCAATTCGGAAACTGTTTCTGTCTCATTTTGAACCCATTAGCCCTAAGTGAAATCAGAAAAGTCGCCGAATCGTAACAATCGTTTCAACGGCGCGAAACGTTTGCGTGGCACAGTGCGCGGCATGAAAAAATACTTGCTGTGTCTCTTCGTGTTGTTGTTCGCCCCATTTGCTCACGCACAATTCGATACCGCAGAAGTATTGGGAACGGTGAAGGATGCCTCGGGCGCGGTTCTGGCCAACGTGACGGTGGAGCTGAGAAACCAGGAAACTGGGATCACCACAAAGACCAACTCCGATTCCAATGGTGACTATGATTTTTCCCCGGTACAGGTTGGCCGATACACGATTTCAGCACAGCTTTCGGGATTCCAGACATTCAAGACCGAGGATGTCACGGTTGATGTGGGATCGCGCCAGCGCGTGGACGTGGCGATGCAAGTCGGGCTTGTGACCGAGTCTGTGGTGGTGAAAGATGTCGCCGCCATGATTGAAACGGACTCCAGCGAAAAAGGGCAGCTCATCGACCCGCAGACGGTGAGCGAACTCCCGCTGAACGGACGCAATTACGCGGATTTGGCGCTGCTTTCAACCAACGTGATCAAGTCGCCCATTTCTTTTTCCTTCTCGCCTACTGGCACGCCGCGCGAGGGCGCCTTTAACGTAAACGGGATGCGCAGCACGTACAACAACTTCTTGCTCGACGGACTGGATAACAACGCTTACGGGACCAGCAACCAGGGATATTCTGCGCAATTGGTACAGCCGTCTCCGGATGGGCTCTCGGAGTTCAAGCTGATCACCAGCAACTACAGCGCCGAATACGGGCGCGTGGGCGGAGCAGTGGTGAACGCGACGATGAAGTCTGGCACCAACGATTTCCACGGCACCGCTTACGAATTTTTTCGCGACACCAGCCTGAACGCCACGGGCTATTTGTTCGCTCCGGCGCCCAAGCCGCCGCTGAATCGCGACCAATTCGGGATGAGCTTTGGCGGGCCTTTTATCAAGAACAAATTGTTTTTCTTCACCGATTACGAGGGATACCGCCAAAGGCTGGACTACATTAATTTCGACACGATCCCGACCGCCAACGACCGCGCCGGAATTTTGCCGGTGGCTGTGTACGACAACCTCACTCATACGCTTTATCCGGCGAACACTCCAATTCCTGTCGCTATACTGAATCCTTTCGCCGCTGCAGTATTGAACGCTTTGCCGCCGACGAACAGCGGCACCAGCCGATCCAGCGACTACCAGCAGGCGCTGCTGATCAAGGATTACGCCGACAAATTCGACGTCAAGATCGACGGGCAGATCAATAACACCATGAACGCCTTTATTCGCTACAGCCAGCGCAAGGATTTACAGTACTTCCAGCCCGACATTTCAGGCCCGGCTGGTGGAAATGGAAATGGTCACATTCACACTTTCGACCAGAACGCGTCGGCCGGCTACACCTGGACGCTCTCGCCCACTTCGATCCTTGAGGCACGATTTGGGTATTCACGCATCCTGGGCGGGAAGACACCGCCGAACCTCGGCTTGGCAACATCGTTTCCTGGGTTTCCCTTCGCTGGTCTCCCCACGGACCCGAGCCTGCAAGGAGGTTTAAACTCGCAAAATATCAGCGGTTTCTCGCAACTTGGCCGGCAAACGAGCAACCCGCAGTTCCAGAATCCCACTTTGTTCGATCCGAAGCTCAATTTTTCGCTGATCCGCGGGAAGCACTCCATAAAAATGGGTTACGAACTGATGATAATCCGTACCGAAGTACTCGATGTGAACCCCCTCTACGGCGAGGACCAGTTCACCGGCAGCTTCAGCAAGCCCACGTGCGCACAGCTTGGACTGGCTTCGACCTGCACCGTTGCCAGCGATTCCACCAGCTACAACTTGGCGGATTTCATTTTCGGTACGCCCAGCATCATCAACCTTGGTACGAACGTCGTCACCAACCTGCGCCAGCATGTGCATTCGCTCTACGTGCAGGATGATTTCCGGGCAACTTCGAAGCTCACACTGAATCTGGGCTTGCGTTGGGATTTCGCCACGCCGCTATACGATCGCGATAACAATTATTCCAATTTCGATCCGGCCACCGACACCATGGTTCATGCCACCGGCGGAAGCTTGTACAACCGCAGCCTGGTGCACCCGAATTACCACGACTTCGGCCCGCGCCTCGGACTCGCCTACAGCTTCGACACGAAGACCGTGGTGCGCAGCGGATACGGCATCAGCTATACGTTCTTCAACCGGCCCGGTAGCGCGGAAGAGGGAATCAATGCACCGGAAGCTCTGTTCGGCGTGATTAACCAGACTCTCTCAACCCCGGGGTTCCTGACGACGCAGAACAGCTTCACCACCGGCATCGCCAATCCTTCGAGCTTCAATCCCATCAATTCCAACGTCGCTTACATTCCGGCGAACAGTCCATGGCCCTATATACAGAACTGGTTTCTGTCGGTGCAGCGCGAACTCCCCGAAGGAACGGTGGTTGAGGTGGCCTATAACGGCAACCACAGTTTGAATCTGCCGATCTTGGGCGACTACAACCAGGCGGTACCCAATGTGGGTACGGCGACGCTCGGTGTGCAAGCGCGCCGGCCTATTCCTACCTTCGGTCCCATCACCTGGGTTGATCCGGTGGGGAACAACAATTACAACGGCCTCTCCGTCCGCATCGAGCACCGCTTCGCCGACGGACTCTATTTTCTGAATTCATTCACCTGGAGCCGTGCTTTGGGCGATTCGGAACAGGCCCTTGAGTATTTCGCGGGTAACTACGAGGCCAACCCTCAGAATATCCACAATTTGAAAGCCGAATATGGCCCGTCAAGCTTCGACGTGACCCTGAATGACGTCACCAGCGTCGTTTATCAGCTTCCGTTCGGTAAAGGTCGGAAATACGGCTCGGGTGTGAGCGCGTGGGAGGATGCGGTCATTGGCGGCTGGGAGTTCAACACCATCAACACCTGGCACACCGGATTGCCGCTGAACGTTTTCTACGTTCCTAACACCGCGCAGGATGTCACCGGCCTTTCAAACGATTATCGTGGACAGGCGTTTCAACGTCCCAACGTGACCGGTGGTTCCATCAGCCAGAGTACCTCGGCGATGCTGAACAATTATTTTGCAGGCTTTACCTTTCAGAATCCGCCCGCCAATTCTCCATTCGGGGATCTGGGCCGCAACGCTTTCCGCACGCTAAACTTCGAGCAATGGGATTTTTCGGCAATCAAGTACTTCACCATTCACGAGGATATAAAGCTGCAGTTCCGCGGCGAGTTTTTCAATTTCCTGAATCAGACCAACTTCGGCATACCAGACACCCGAATCACCGATTCGAACTTCGGTCAGATTCGCACCACCTATCCCGCAAGACAGGTGCAACTCGCACTCAAGCTGTTGTTCTAGAATAAGACCGATGAAAACTCACCGGGCTTTCGCCGCTCTCGTCCTGATTTCGCTGTTTCTCGCCAATCAGGTGGGAGCCGCGCCCGTTTTGATGATCTCCATCGACGGCTTGAGTCCCGAGTATGTGCTCAAGGCCGACGCGCACGGATTGAAACTTCCCACGCTGCGGCGCTTTCTTACCGAAGGTACCTACGCCGAAGGCGTCGTCGGCGTTGTGCCCACGGTTACCTATCCTAGCCACACCACGCTCGTAACGGGAGTCTGGCCCGTCGAGCATGGCATTTTAGCGAACGTGACATTTAACCCGGGGCTGGGGGTCGAATCCTGGTATTGGTACGCACAGGATATTCGCGTGCCAACGCTGTGGGACGCGGCGCAGCAAGCCGGAATGGTCACGGCGAGCGTGAGTTGGCCGGTGACCGTAGGCGCAAAGTCGGTGAAGCATCTGATTCCCGAGTATTGGCGCGTGCGCACCGCGAATGATCGCAAGCTGATGGAAGCGATTTCTCGACCCGACGGCATGCTTGCGGAAATGGAAGAGCGGCTGGGTCCTTACATCGAGTCGACTGACCAGGGCGTGCCCGGCGACCGGATTCGAACGAAATTCTCATTGGATATTATTTCGCGCCAGAAGCCCCAATTCATGACCATCCACCTGGCCGCGCTCGATCATCTGGAGCATGAGACCGGGCCATTCAGTAAGGAGAGCGACGAAACGGCGGAAGCCATCGATGAGATGGTTGCGCAGCTTGCGAAGGCTGCTCTCGCGAACGATCCCTCGACGGCAATCGTCGTGGTCTCCGACCATGGATTCCTTCCAGTGCGCCAGCACATCAATCTGATGGTGCCGTTCGTGAAGGAAGGGCTGATCCGCATAAAGGATGCGACCGCGTCGGCTGCGCCGCGAATTGCTTCGTGGGACGCCGCATTTTGGGGCGCGGGAGGATCGGCCGCAGTGGTGTTACGCGATCCGAGCGATGCCGCAGTGAAAGCTCATGTCAGGAATCTGCTGATGAAAATGAAGGGCGATCCGCAATACCAGATCGCGCGCGTCATCGAGCAGCCCGAACTCGCGAAAATGGGCGGATTTCCCGATGCCGCGTTTCTGGTCGAGATGAATCCAGGCGCCGAGCCGGGGTATGCCCTTGTAGGGGACATTTCCACACCCGCGCCCGGAACCGGCACGCACGGATATTTGCCGGATCGCCCGGAGATGCGCGCGTCGTTTTTTGTGATGGGCCAGAAGATCGCGGCCGGGCGAGATGTCGGCGTGATCGACATGCGCCAAGTTGCGCCAACGGTCGCTGGCATTTTAGGCGTCAGTTTGCCCACCGCAAAAGCCGCAAAGCTCTCCGTCTGGCAATAGGGAACAGATAGTCTCGGAGGAAATTTCAGGGCGCTGTTTTTACAGGTCCAGGCCGAGTTGCAACCGCGCGGCTTCGGACATGCGCGCAGGCCCCCACGGCGGATCGAGCACGACTTCGACGTTGACTTCGCGAACGGTCGGAATTTTGGCCAGCTTCGTTTCCACATCAGACTTGAGCACGTTGCCCATGCCGCAGCCGGGAGCAGTAAGCGTCATTTCGATATCGATGCGGTGCGCGCCCTGGTCGAGGTTCTTGATCTGACAGGAATAGATCAGGCCCAGATCGGCGATGTTCACCGGAATCTCCGGATCGTAAACGGTCTTCAATTGATCCCACACCATCTTTTCGTTGAAGGGTTCGTTCGCTTGCGAAGCGGCCGGTTGGGCCGCGGCAGGCTCGTCGGATAACCCAAGCGCGTCAGCATCCTTCGCGTCGATACGATACATTAAGCCATAGTCGCTATAGACGGTGTAGGTGGTGCCAAGGTTTTGCATCACGCGTACCACGGTGCCGGCGGGCAGCTTGTTATTGACCCCACTAGGAACTTCGACCACGTCGGTCTCGCGGCTCAGCGTGATGGGTTGGTTGGTGATGGGCATGGTATTTCGCCTATTCGGTTGAGATCGCTTCCTGTTTGCCTTCGAGCGCCGCTTGTAGTGTATGCCAGGCCAGCGTGGCGCATTTCACGCGCACCGGGAATTCCGACACGCCGGAGAACACCGTGAGTTTGCCAAGATCGGGCTGGTCGCCGTGCGTATGCCCTGTGACCATTTCGTGGAAGCGTCCAAAAATCTTTTCGGCCTCCGCCTTGGATTTGCCTTTGACGCTTTGCGTCATCATCGAAGCCGAAGCTTTCGATATCGCGCATCCCGATCCTTGAAAACTGATGTCGCGAATCGAATCGCCCTCTAGGTCCAGATACACAGTGAACCGGTCGCCGCATAACGGATTAAAACCCTCGGCCTTGTGATTGGCAGTGGCCAGCTCACGGAAATTGCGCGGCGCCTTGCTGTGCTCGAGAATCACATCCTGATACAGGTCGCGCAGGTCACCCATCAGGCAAACACCTCGCGCACTTTTTCGATGCCCGCTGCGAGCGCGTCGATTTCTTCGCGCGTGTTGTAAAGCCCCAGCGAAGCGCGGGCCGTGGCCGGAATGTCAAACCGCTGCATCACCGGCTGTGAACAGTGGTGGCCGGTGCGGATGGCGATGCCTTCCTGGTCGAGAATGGTGCCGATGTCGTGCGGGTGAATGCCTTCGATCACGAAAGAGAGCACGCCGGCTTTTTCTTTTGCGGTGCCGATCAGGCGCACTTCCGGAATCGCGGAAACCTTTTCCGTGGCGTAAGCGAGCAGGTCGTGTTCGTGCGCGGCGATTTGATCGATGCCGAGCCCCTCCACATACCGAATCGCAGCGCCCAGTCCGATCGCGCCGCAGATATCTGGCGTGCCGGCTTCGAATTTAAAGGGCAACTTGTTGAAAAGAGTCTTCTCGAATGTCACCGACGCGATCATGTCGCCGCCGCCCTGGTACGGCGGCATCGCGTCGAGGAGTGCCGCTTTGCCATAAAGCACGCCGATGCCGGTCGGTCCGTACACTTTGTGGCCGGAAAACGCGTAAAAATCGCAGTCGAGCGCTTGCACGTCCACTTTCATGTGCGGGATCGCCTGCGCGCCGTCAACGAGCACAGGAATGTTCTGTGCGTGCGCGAGTTCAATCATGCGCCGCAGCGGGGTGATCGACCCAAGCGCATTCGAAACGTGTGTTACTGCGACAATCTTTGTCTTTGGCCCCAGCAGGTTCGCGTATTCATCGAGCAGAAGCTCGCCCGCGTCATTGATAGGCGCGACGCGCAGCTTGGCGCCCTTTTCGTCGCAGAGAAATTGCCAGGGCACGATGTTCGAGTGGTGCTCCATGGCGGTGATGACCACTTCGTCGCCTGCCGAGATGTGCGCTCGCCCGTAGCTTTGCGCCACCAGGTTGATGGCTTCGGTGGCGCCGCGCACGAAAATGATTTCTTTGGAGTCCGCCGCGTTAATAAAATTCTGAATCGTGCCGCGCGCTTCGTCGTGCTCTTCCGTGGCGTGCTCGGAGAGAAAATGCACGCCGCGATGAATGTTGGCGTTGTCGCGCTCGTAGTAGCGCGTAATGGTGTTGATCACCGCCTGTGGCTTTTGCGTGGTCGCGGCGTTATCGAGATACACCAGGGGCTTGCCGCGAATCTTCTGCCGCAGAATGGGAAAGTCCGCGCGGATTTTCTCCACGTCATAGCTGGACGTGCTCTGTGCCTCCGGCGACTGCACCGGCGCCGATGCATTACCGTTGCGCGGCGCCGCAGTGCGCGTGGACGCAGCCCGTTTTTTGGCTGCCGTGCTCATCCCACTTCCTCAACCTGCCGCTCCACGTCCGTCTGATGCGCGGCTCGACTGAATCCCGCGGAAGTCTTCGCAATATTTACAAGGTGCGCGTGAATGAGCGACTCGATGTGCTGCCGCGCCGGCCCTTCCTTCATGCGATCCAGGCATTCGCTGGCGAAAGCCATCAGCAGAAGCCGCCGCGCAGAAATTTCGTCGATGCCACGCGAGCGCAGGTAAAACAGCGCATTCTCTTCAATCTGCCCGATCGTCGCGCCGTGGGTGCACTTCACATCGTCCGCGTAGATTTCCAGCTGCGGTTTCGTGTCGATCTGCGCCTGATCGGAAAGCAACAGGTTGCGATTGGTCTGCTTGGCGTCGGTTTTCTGCGCGTCTTTGTGGACCACGATACGCCCATGAAACACGCCATGCGAGCTGCCGTCCAGAATGCCGTTATAAAATTGCCGGCTGCCGCAGTGCGGCTGCGCGTGCTCCACCAGCATGTAATTGTCGAGATGCTGGCGTCCGTTGCCGATGAACAAGCCATTGATCAGGCATTCGCCGCCTTCACCGCCAAGCACCGGATGCACGTTGTTGCGCACGATCGCGCCGCCAATGAGCACCGAATGCGACGCGATATTCGCGTGCCGGCCCTGCTGAATGCGCAGCGTCGAGACGTTGAAAGCCTGCGTGTCCTCGCGCTCGATCATGTAGTGCGACACCACCGCGTTGTCTCCCGCGATAAGCTCCGTTGCCGTGTTGCAGAATGCCGGAGCGCCGCCCAGCGAAACATATTCCTCAACTACCGTTGCTTGCGCATTGTCTTCCGCGACGATCAGGTTGCGCGGATGGCTCATTTCCGGCCCGCCGTGCGCCGTGGAAATGAACAGCAGATGCACCGGCTCGTCCAGCACCACACCTTTGGCGATGTGTACGAAAGCTCCGTCTTCGAGAAACGCGGTGTTGAGCGCCGCAAACGCGTCGCGCTGCGTATCGAGGTAGCGGCCCAGATAGGGTTCAAGTGCTTGCGGCTCGCTGGCGAGCAGGGAAGCCAGGCTCCCAACACGCACTCCTTTCACGGCAACAGCCGGCGAGGAGAGCGCCGAAGCAAAGCGACCGTCGACAAATACCAGTTGGCAAGCCGCGCCAGCCATCCGATAGGCACCGATCTGCTGTGAAGTGGGCAGCCGATGTCCATTGCGACTCAACTGAAAATTCGTCTGCGCGATCGGTGCGACGCTGGTAAAGCGCCAATCCTCATCGCGCGTGGTCGGGAAACCCGTGGCGCGGAAGCGGTCGAATCCGGTTTGGCGCAGATTCTGCAGCCACGAAGGCCCACGCTGGCCGGATTTGGCAAGCTGACCGAACGTATCGGTGTAGTTTTGCAGAGCCTGAGTTGCGGTTGCCACTATGCGTTCCTCGTTCGAATCATCTTCATGGTCCGTGGGCTATTATGCCGGCGCGCCGGCGGTAAACGCGCCCGCTTCCGGCGCCCCGTAGCCTTTTTCCTCGAGTTCCAGCGCCAGTTCCGGACCGCCGGAGCGCTCGATGCGCCCGTCCCGCAGCACGTGCACGAAATCCGGCACGATGTAGTTCAGCAGCCGCTGGTAATGCGTCACCACCAGAAACGCGCGATCCTTGCTGCGCATGGCGTTTACGCCTTGCGCCACGATGCGCAGCGCGTCGATGTCCAGCCCGGAGTCGGTCTCGTCGAGAATAGCCAGCTTGGGTTGCAGCACGGCCATCTGCAGAATCTCGTTGCGCTTCTTCTCGCCGCCCGAGAAAGATTCGTTCACCGACCGGTTCATGAGAGCTTCGTTCATGTCCAGAACCTTCAGCTTTTCGCGCATCAGCGGCAGAAAATCCATCGCGTCCATTTCATCTTCGCCACGATACTTGCGGATGGCGTTCAGCGCCGAGCGCAGAAAATAGGCGTTGCTGATCCCCGGAATCTCCACGGGATACTGAAACGCCAGAAAAAGCCCTTCGCACGCGGCCTCCTCGGCCTTCATGTCCAACAGGTTCTTGCCATTGAAGAACACTTCGCCGCCGGTCACTTCGTACGCTTCGCGTCGCGCCAAAACTCCCGCCAGCGTGCTCTTCCCTGACCCGTTCGGCCCCATGATGGAGTGCACTTCGCCCGGGTTGATGGTGAGATTGATGCCCTTGAGAATCTCCCGGTCGTCCACCCGCGCCTTCAGATTTTTGATTTCGAGCAAGCTCATCGTTTTTTATGTCCGTGTATGAATTTCCAGTTCAGATTTTCTGCAGAAACCTATCCGACGCTTCCTTCCAGGCTCACGCTCAGCAGCTTTTGCGCTTCCACCGCGAATTCCATGGGCAGCTCGCGGAACACCCGCTTGCAGAAGCCGTTGACGATCATGGAGACGGCGTCCTCGGCTTTCAATCCGCGCTGGCGCAGATAGAAAAGCTGGTCCTCGCCGATCTTTGACGTGGAAGCTTCATGTTCCATGCGCGCGGTGGAATTCTTCACTTCAATATAAGGAAACGTGTGCGCGCCGCATTTGTCCCCGATCAGCAGGGAATCGCATTGCGTGTAGTTCCGTGCCTCGGCCGCATCCTTCAGGATTTTCACCTGGCCGCGATAGGTGTTTTGGCCATGCCCCGCGGAAATACCCTTCGACACGATGGTGCTGCGCGTGTTCTTGCCAAGATGGATCATCTTGGTGCCGGTGTCCGCCTGCTGATAATTATTCGTCAGCGCCACCGAATAAAATTCGCCGATCGAGTTGTCGCCCTGCAGAATGCAGCTCGGATATTTCCAGGTGATGGCCGACCCGGTCTCCACCTGCGTCCATGAAATTTTTGAATTTTTCCCGCGGCAGTTTCCCCGCTTGGTCACGAAATTGTAGATCCCGCCCTTGCCGTTCTTGTCGCCGGGATACCAGTTCTGCACCGTCGAATACTTGATCTGTGCGTCATCGAGCGCCACGAGTTCCACCACTGCCGCGTGGAGCTGGTTTTCATCGCGGATCGGCGCCGTGCAGCCTTCGAGATAGCTTACATAAGCGCCTTCGTCGGCCACGATGAGCGTGCGCTCGAACTGGCCCGTTTCCGCGGCGTTGATGCGGAAATAAGTCGAAAGCTCCATCGGGCAACGCACGCCCTTGGGGATGTAGACAAAAGAGCCGTCGGTAAATACAGCGGAATTCAGCGTCGCAAAAAAGTTGTCGGTGTAAGGAACCACCGAACCCAGATATTTCTTAATCAGATCGGGATGCTTTTGCACCGCTTCAGTGAACGGGCAAAAGATCACGCCCGCTTCTGCCAGCTTGGCCTTGAACGTAGTAGCCACCGATACGCTGTCGAAAACCGCGTCCACCGCGACGCCCGCCAGCATCTTCTGCTCTTCCAGCGGAATGCCCAGCTTTTCATAAGTGCTGCGGATTTCCGGATCGAGCTCGTCCAGGCTCTTCAGATTCGGCTTCTGCTTCGGCGCAGAGTAGTAGCTGATGTTCTGGTAGTCGATGGGCGGATACTTGATGTTCGCCCACTTCGGCTCGGCGTGCGACTGCTCCAGGGTCAGCCAGTGGCGAAACGCCTTCAGTCGCCACTGCAGCATGAAATCGGGCTCATTCTTCTTGGCCGAGATGAAGCGGATGATGTCTTCGTTCAGGCCCTTAGGCGCGCGGTCCTCGTTGATGTCGGTAACGAAGCCCCACTTGTATTCCTGTTGCGCTAATTCTCGAATCGTGTCGGTATTCGAACTCATTGGATACTCCCCGAAGCGATGGTCGGTACGATGCGGCCACGCGAATCTTTAATACTGATCAGGTGCATGGGCTGAACCAGGTCGGCCAGCGTGATCTTTTCAAGCACACCTCGCACCGCTTGGTTAATGATGCGCTGGTTGCTCTTGATCGGGCAGCTCAGCTCCAGATTGCACATCCCGGAAACGTCTGTGCTGCATTCGGTGAGGGCCATCGGCCCCTCGATCGCGGAGATGATGTCGATTACGGAAATTGCATGCGGCTGCTTGGCCAGCATGTAACCGCCCTTGATGCCACGATGTGAAATCAGCAGCCCGCTTTGCAGCAGTTCCTTGAGAAGCTTGCTGACGGTCGAAAAAGGAAGCTTCGATTCGGCAGCCAGATCCCGTGCCGTCCGCTGAGCGCCTTCGCTGGCGGTGATGCAAGTCATCAGTACGAGCCCGTAATCGGTTAATTTTCCTAGCTTTACCATTGGTTTCTACTTGTGACCGCAAAATCATATAGCACTAATTCGGTGCGGTATCGAGTTTAACAATCACACCCTCAAGATGCAAGCGGGAAGCGCACGGTCGCAAAACGCGGTAAGAAGAAGGAAGGGATTAAACGCTGGGAACTCGACTGGAAGCTAGAAAGAGAACTGCGGCACGCTACTCGCTTCGGAGATCCACCGCACTCTTTCATTTTCCAGGCAGAAAGGTTGGATCAGAGAGTCGTTCGTTTCGGGGAATTTGGCGCCGCGGTGCGGCTGTTGCCCGAATTGCCGCGCGCTCCATTTCAATGCGTAAAGAGCGGCTTGACCGGTTTCCCCTATCCGTTCGCCGAAGAAAAGAACAGCGCTGCCTTCCACTTTTTGCAATGTAAGCAGGGAGGTTCGATAAAGCATCATCAGCGAGTCGTACCAATTGACGCTGATTTTGTGGATGCCGGCGACGGTGCGGACCATCAGCGCCCGCGGCTCGTCTGCGCTTTGGTATATTTCCGCCACAATTTCATTGGATTTCAGCACCAGGATGGTTGGAAGCACCGGGGCCTCCGGCTGAGCCTCTTTGGCGCGCAGCATTCCGCGCATCACATCCCAAAGCTTTGCGTCACCGTCAATTTCGATGTCGTTGATTCCGATGGTAGCGGTCGCCATTTGCTGGGTCTCGATATGTTCGATGCTTAAAGTGTAGCCCTGGCGGCACTCCGGTTGAAAAATCGCCCAGACCAGGTTGCGAATCAGCCATAGGCTATTAAGACATCCAGGCTACCGCCTGTCAGGTTCACAATGACACAGCGTTGCCGTGCGCAACATCGGTTTCCACTGCAGAACGAGCTGAAAAGGCCTGTATTTATGCGCCAAACCCATCCGAGTCCGCTCCTCCCCCGGCCCGAACCTTGCTAACACAACCTAGCTATCTGTAAAAAGCTGCGAGCGTGGCTGGCCTTTCGCCAACGGCAGCGGATCCCGCGACTCGCTGAAGTCGCTGGTCCAGCGCCACAGGGCGATTTCCGGCATGTCCTCGAAGTGCTCTCGTATATAGGCATGATGCTCGAACAGCTTGCGATTCATCAGGTCGACGATATCGGTGCGTTTGGAGCGAATGCGCGGGACGTACTTCAGCGCGTCCATCACCAGGTGATACCGGCTGATTTTATTGCGAACCACCATGTCAAAAGGAGTGGTTGTGGAGCCTCGATCCAGGAACCCGCGAACGTGAAAGCGCGCTTCATTGGGTCGCCCGTGAATCATGCTGTGGATGGCCCACCGATAGCCGTGATAGGCAAATATCACCGGAGCCGCATCGGTGAAAAGGGCCTCAAAAGAGAGCGCGTCCATGCCGTGCGGGTGCTCATCAGGACTCATGAGCACGGTTAGATCGACCACATTGATGACGCGAACCTTGATTTCAGGCACGTACTTCTGCAGCAGCCACGATGCGGCCACGGTCTCCAGCGTGGGCACATCGCCGACGCAGGCGAGAATCACGTCCGGCTCGCTGCCGTCATCGTTGCTGGCAAAGGCCCAGCGCGACGCGCCACGCGAACAATGTTCGATGGCTTCCTGCATGTTCAGCCACTGAAGTTGCTCCTGCTTGCCGCAGGTGACCAGATTGATGTAATTGCGCGTGCGCAGGCAGTGGTCGAAAGTGTTCACAAGCGTATTCGCGTCGGGCGGGTAGTAGATGCGGATGATGGTGCTCCGTCGCGCAAGGGCGTTGTCGACAAACCCGGGCGCCTGATGGCTGAACCCGTTGTGGTCGTTCCGCCAGGCGTGGCTGGTAAGAAAAATATTGAGCGAAGCGATCGGCCGCCGCCAAGGTAAGTCCTCGCACTGCTCCAGCCACTTTCCATGCTGCGTGATCATCGAATCCACCACCTGCGCAAAACCCTCGTACGTAGCCCACACGCCGTGCCGGCCGGTGAGCAGATAGCCCTCCAGCCATCCTTCGCAGCAATGTTCGCTGAGCACTTCGAGAACGCGTCCATTCGCGCTCACGTGATCGTCGATCGGAAGCGATTCACCGACCAGGCAGCGATCGGTGGCTTCAAACACCGCATTCAGCCGGTTTGAATTTGTTTCGTCCGGGCAGAAGAGCCGGAAATTCTCGAGATTGCACTTGATCACGTCGCGAAAAAACTCGCCGAGCTTTCGCGGAGGTTCGGCAATCACCGTTCCCGGCGCGGGAACTTCCAGACCGTAATTGACGAAATCGGGAAGCGACAGGGCATTCAGCACGCGTCCGCCATTGGCCGCGGGAATTGCGCCCATACGCAGATTGTTGCGAGGAGCCAATTCCTGCAGCTCCGATATCAGCTTTCCATCGGAATCGAAGAGCTTTTCTGGGTGATAGCTCTTCATCCAAGCCTCGAGCAGCTTCAGATGATGCGGGTTCTCGCGGACCGTCGCTAGCGGCACCTGGTGCGCGCGGAACGTGCCCTCGATGGGTATGCCATCAACTTCCTTGGGACCCGTCCAGCCCTTTGGCGAGCGAAGAATGATCATGGGCCAGGTCGGGGGCCCAGGGGCGCCGTCGGTGTGCGCAGCATTGCCGTTCTTGCGGACGCCGGCTTGAATCGCGCGAATCTCCGCATAACAGGTATCGAGAACGGCGGCGCACTGCTGGTGCATGGCCGCGGGATCGTCGCCTTCGACGAAATACGGTTTGTACCCGTGGCCGGCATATAGTTTGGTGAGTTCTTCGTCGTGCGTGCGCGCCTCGACCGTGGGCCCGGAAATTTTGTAGCCGTTCAGATGCAGGATCGGGAGCACCGCGCCGTCGCGCCTGGGATTGAGGAAGCGATTCGATTTCCAGCTTCCTTCCAGCGCTGCCGTTTCCGCTTCTCCGTCGCCGATGACGCAGGCAACGATCAGCTCCGGATTGTCAAAGGCCGCCCCGAACGCGTGCAGCAGCGCGTAACCGAGCTCGCCGCCTTCGTGAATCGAATTCGGAAGGTGCGGCCCGCAATGGCTGGGAACTCCGCCCGGCGTGGAGAATTCGCGGAAAAGTTGCCGAATCCCCGGGGCGTCTTGCGTTACCTCGGGATGCACTGCCGAATAGGTGCCTTCGAGATACGAATTCGCATTCAGCGCCGGCCCCCCGTGCCCTGGCCCGGCGATATACAACACATTCGCTTCCGTATTTTGAATCAGGCGGTTCAGGTGCACGTAGATGAAGCTCAACCCGGGAGACGTGCCCCAGTGTCCCAGCAAGCGCGGTTTGATGTGTTCGGCACGAAGAGGCTCACGCAATAGCGCATTTTCCTGAAGGTAAATCTGCCCGATGGTGAGGTAATTGGCCGCCTGCCAATAGCGATTCATGCGATCCAGCAGTTCGGGCGGCAGTGGGCCGACAACAGGCCTGGGGAGCGCTTGTGCCGGCTTCGCAGACTCCACGATGGTGGACAATTCCGGATCGAAGACAAACATGGGAACCTCGGTAGGGCTGAATTAGGACCGGCCGATCTGCCTAAGAACGTGCCGGACAATTGTGAGATCTTCGTTGGTTTCGATGACGCGAACTTGCACGCGGCTGGAGGCGCTTGAGATTATGCTTTCATTGTGTTGGTTGCGTTGTGGGTCGAGCTGAATCCCCAGAAATTCCAATCCCTCGCAGATCTTCCGGCGCACCGGCGCCGCTTTCTCTCCAATGCCTCCGCTAAACACAACCACATCCACTCCCCCGAGCGCCGCGGCGTATGCGCCTAGATATTTCTTCGCCCGGTAACAGAACAGATCCACTGCTTCGGCCGCGCGTCCATCCTGCGAAGATTTTTCCAGCAGGTCGCGCATGTCCTCGCTCGAGCCGGAAACTCCCAGCAGCCCGGAACGCTTGTTCAGGCACTCGTCAAGCTCCGAAGGGGCCATTTTACCGTGTTCCATCAGATACACGAGCGCGCCCGGATCCACATCCCCGGAGCGGGTGCCCATAACCAACCCTTCCAGGGGAGTGAAACCCATGGAAGTGTCGGAACTCTCGCCGTTTCGCAGCGCAACCATACTCGCGCCATTACCCAGATGCGCCATGATCACGCGGCCTTCAGCGAGGCTGCCGTCCAGCCTGCGAAGTTCGCCGAGAATGTACTCGTACGAAAGCCCGTGAAAACCGAATCGCATCACGCCTTCGTCGAAGTATTGCCGCGGAATTGCATACATGCGCGCCACTTTCGGCATGGAACGGTGAAAAGCCGTGTCAAAGCAGCCGATCTGCGGGATTTCAGGCAGCTTCTTCGCCACAAATCGGATCACGGCAAGAGCCGCTGGCAGGTGGTCGGGATCGAGCGGAGTCAGTTTCTCAAGTTCGGCAAGCACCTGCGCTGTGATCCTTACCGGTTCCTGAAATTGAACGCCTCCGTGAACTAGCCGGTGACCCGCGGCGAGCAGGTCTGCGAGGGAATTGTGAGATTCGAGCCAGTTGAATACGAGCTGCAGTGTTGCTTCCGAGTCGCCCCTGGGCGGAGAAGATTCCAGCAGCGTTTCGCCAGCGCTGTCCTTAATTGTGATTTGAGTGCCGGCAAAGTCGATCCGGTCGATCTTGATCGAAAGCGCCGGCTTGATCTCTGGATTTACATCGTACAGGGCGGCTTTCAGCGTGGCCGATCCGCGGTTCAAGGTGAGGATGCGGCCTGAAGCGGGGGCGCTCACACATTTATCCTAGCAGAAGGCGGGAGTTGAAAAGGCTCACCATCCGCGTGAATTTTTCGTTACTTGGCTTTTCCCGAAGGCGTGGCAGCGGCGGCTTTCGATTCCAGCGAACCGCCTACTGCACCCAGGTCCTGGTTCTTGCCTTCCGGGCTGTCGAGGTAGTGCACAATCAGTGCGACGCGCCGGTTCGAGGGATCCAGCGGCGCGTCAGGCTTCCGGAGTTTCTGATCGGCATAGCCCCGCACTTGCATCACCTGGTCGCGCCCCACACCGTTTTGCTGCACCAGCCTGCGCGTGGAATTAGCGCGGTCGGCGGAAAGCTCCCAATTGGAGTAGGTGCTGTTTTTCAGATACGGCTTCGCGTCCGTATGCCCTTCCAAGGTGAGCTTATTCGGTAGTTTGCCGATTTCTCCCGCGAGGGCAATCACGATCGCTTGGCCATCAGGGCTTAGTTCGGGGCTTCCGCTTTCGAAAAAGGTGCCGTTGGCGGATTCGAGCAGTTCGATGCGCAAGCCTTCGGCTGTAATCGTTATTTCAATGTGGCTTTTCAATTTCTCAAAATTCGGAACGCCCTTCAGCGCATTCTCAAGCTGCTTCTTGAGCTGCTCCATATTGTCGTGCGGCACAATCGAACCGCCCGCCACGCCGACGATATCGCGGCCAGCTTTCTCCGCCGTTCCGCGCGGGTCGCGAAAATAGCCACCGACCGCATCCTGAATTTTTTTACTGCTGTTCAGCAGCCACAGCACGATGAACAGCGCCATCATGGCGGTCACGAAATCCGCATAGGCTACCTTCCACGCGCCGCCGTGATGGCCGGCATGCCCGCCTTTTTTCTTGATGATGATTACCGGTGGCTTCGGAACCATTGAAGTTTATCCACGCTCACCTAAGCCGCCGCGGCTGTCGCCGGAGCCGCTGTTTTCTGCCGAATGAATTTTTCGGTTTCCTGGAACGAAGGGCGCACATGTCCGGGAATGGCACGCCGGCCGAATTCCACCGCCAGCACCGGAGCGGAACCTTTCATGAACGCGATAATCAGCACGCGCAGCACGTTGTAGTAGGCGTGCTCGTCGTCCGCGATCTTGCCCATGCTTGCCGCGATCGGCCCCACCAGCCCATAGCACATCAGAATGCCGAGAAAGGTCCCCACCAACGCCGCCGCCACGTGCTTTCCGATTTCTTCAGGTGGCCCGCCCAGTGCGCCCATCGTGATCACCACGCCAAGCACGGCGGCCACAATCCCCAACCCCGGAAGCGAATCGGCCATGGTGGAAAGCGCCGCGACAGGCGTGGTGGCTTCGTGGTGATGTACCTCCATATCCGCTTCGATCATCTGGTCGGCGTCGAATGGCTCAATGTTGCCGCTCGAGGCCATGCGTATGGAGTCGCACACGAAGGCCACGACGTGATGGTCCTTTAAAAACGCTGGATACTTCGAAAAGATAGCGCTCTTGTCCGGCGCGTCGCTATCGGACTCAAGGGCCATCATTCCGTCTTTGCGCGCGCGGGAGAACAGCTCGTACATCATTCTCAGGGTTTCCAGATAACGATCCTTCGTAAACGGGGAGCTTCCAAAAACTCCCCCAAAGCCTGCGGCGATTTTTTTCAGGATATAAATCGGATTGGCAATCAGCACCGTTCCGATGGCTGCGCCCAAAATGATGATCAGCTCTGCCGGTTGCACCAGCACAGCCAACGGCCCTTTTTCCATCAGATAGCCGGCTATCACCGCGCCAAACACCACCACAATTCCGATAATCGCGAACATCTGATATCAATCCTTCACGATAAATTTTTCACGCCGCCACCGTGACTTGATTCCCGCCCGCGGCCAGGCTGCCGGCGAGCGATTGTTCCGCTCGCTCTAAAAGTGATTCAACGGTGTCTCCCGTGTGCACTGCCGCGCCACCGAAGGACGCGGAGAGCGGCCATTTATCGCCCCACCATTTCACTTCCGATGAACTCACCATTTTTTTCAGCCGCCGGGCCGTTTTCTCAATGTTTGGTTGCGCGCATTCGGCGAGTACCGCCAGGAATCGATTGTCTGCAATGCGCCCGAGCGAGTCCGTCGGTCGCAGGCTGGTTTCCAGGGTCAGCGCGACCACTTGCAGCACCGAAGTGACCACGGCCAAACCATAGGTCGCTCGCAAGTGGTCCAACTGGTCCACTTCAATGCATAGGACGCTGAACGGAACCGAGTGCTCCGCGAAAGTCGCCAGGTGCTTTTGCAATTGCGAAAACGTGAACTCCCTGGTTAAAACCCCGCTAATAGGGTCCAGGCACCCATAATCCGCAAGATGGTGTTGGCGCCGGTCCCACGCGGACGCGGAAGGGTTGTCGTCAAAGCTTTGAGCCGCCGCGATGATGGTTCCATGGCTGTTGCGGATGGGAACAGTCCGTACGCGAAGATGAAGTCTATGGCCCGAGCGGTGGCGCAAAGAAATATCGTCTATGCCTGATTTCCCGTCCCGCAGCGCAGTCGTCAGCGGTTCGGCGGCTTCAGAAAGAATCGTGCGATGGCCCTCATGGTCACAGTTGGCATCATCCGCGCAGTAGCACCCCACCACCTCGTGCCGCAGATAACCGGTGATCTTTTCCGCGCCGTCATTCCAGAAAACAATCTTCTTCTCCGTGTCGATCACGTAGATGCCTGTCTGAAGGCTATCCAGAACGGCACGAAACATTTCCGTGTTTTCCAATTCGGGCATACCTGTTCCTGCTGCTGCCTACTGCCTCCTGCCAATGCCGCCTGCTAATAATGAATCGGTTCAAAGGAAACGTTGGATTAGCCACGTGTGGCCAAAGGGACAAGAACGACAGGGCGACAGGGCACAGTGAACGGATCGGATCGTTTCGATGTACCGCATTGCAACCAAACGCTCTGATTTGCTACTTTCTTGCCATCCGTGGGAATGCGGCAAGAGAGGTTTAACGTGAAAAAGCTCATTTCTCCAATATTCGTGCTGCTGTTGTGTGCGATCTGCCTGGCGCCGGCCACCAACGCGCAAGTTTCAGGCGAGCAGGTTTTCCAAAAATATTGCTCGGGATGCCATGACCACGCCACTGATCGCGTGCCGCCCCGTTCCGCGCTGCAGAAATTGTCGCGGGAGCGCATCATGCGCACACTCGATTTCGGCTTGATGATGAGCGTCGCTTATCCCATGCGCCGCGACGAGCGCGAGGCCGTCGCAAATTTCCTCGGCACCACCGGCGGTGAGGCCAAGCTGCCTGCAAGCGCAATGTGTTCTGCCGGGCGCGCGCCGCTTACAGGCGCGGCGACCGGCACCTGGAATGGCTGGAGTCCGGGTGGGAACAACACGCGCTACCAAACCGCGGATCAGGCTGGGCTCGGCGTCGGCCAGGTTCCGCAACTCAAGCTGAAATGGGCGTTCGGGTTTGCCGACGACGTCACCGCATTCGCTGAACCCTCGGTGCTGAAGGGGACTCTCTTCGTGGGCAGCGCCGGTGGCGTGGTTCAGGCGCTCGATGCGAAAACGGGCTGTGTTTATTGGACATTTCAGGCTAACGGGCCGGTGCGCTCCGGCATTCTTGCCGCCGCCAATGGATCGAGCTATTCGCTCTTGTTTGGCGACCTGATTGGCTGGTTCTATTCGCTTGATGCAAAAACGGGCAAGCAGCTTTGGATACACCGCGTCGACGAGCACGAGGCTACGCGCCTCACGGGCACTCCCGTCGAGCATGACGGTCTGGTCTTCGTGCCGGCGGCCTCGTGGGAAGAAACGCGGTCGATCGATCCAAAGTACGAGTGCTGCACGTTTCGCGGAAGCGTCACCGCGCTTCGCGTGAAGGACGGAACAGTGGCCTGGAAATCCTATATGGTCGACCCGCCCAAGAGAACCGGCACCAGCAGCGCCGGGACGCCGCAATTCGGTCCGTCCGGCGCGGGCGTGTGGTCTTCGCCGACCATCGACGCGAAACGCGGCGTGATGTATATCACCACCGGAGACAACTATTCCTATCCCGACTCGCCCACGAGCGACGCCGTGATGGCCCTCAACTTGAAGACCGGCAAGATTGAATGGACCACGCAAACGTTCCCGAAAGACGTGTTCACCTCCGCATGCCGGAATGGCGGTCCGAATTGCCCGCCCGATAAAGGTCCAGACTACGATTTCGGTTCTTCCGCGCTGCTGTTGCATGCCGCCAACGGCAGAGACGTTGTAGTCGCGGGACAGAAATCGGGAATCGTCTACGCTCTCGATCCTGACAAGAAAGGCGAGATCCTTTGGCAAACGCGCGTGGGTCTCGGCAGCACCAACGGCGGGGTGGAGTGGGGCATGGCCAGCGACGGGCAACTCGTCTACGCCGCCGTGTCGGACGCCGCTCCGCAACCGGGAAAGCTCGGCACCGCTTCTCCTGTGGGCAACGTCGATTTCGATCAGAACAAGGGCGGCGGCATTACAGCCTTGCGCATTGCCGACGGATCGAAGGCCTGGTTTGCGCCGCCGCACAAATGCGATCCTCCGAAGCCCGGATGCGGCCCGGCCCAGCCGGGCGCGCTTACCGCCATCCCCGGTGTGATTTTCTCTGGCGCTCTCGATGGACACATCCGCGCGTTCGGCGCCGAAGACGGCAAAGTGCTCTGGGATTTCGACACCGCCGTGGATTACACCACGGTGAACGGCGTTGCAGCTCACGGCGGATCGCTCGATGCTGCGGGGCCGGTGGTCGCAGGCGGAATGGTCTACGTCAATTCGGGCTATCCGCGTAACGGAGGCATGCCCGGAAACGTGCTCCTGGCTTTTGGCGCCGACGACAAGAAATAGATAACGAGACCTAGCTGACTAGCAGCGACTGACCAGAACTGAAAACGGCTGGAAATAAATGATCAGAAATGAAAACAGTCGAAGGTGAAATCGGCTGCGGGACTGAACAATACCGCGAAAATATTTCAGGGGTTTCTCGACACTTCAAACATGATCGTAACTTGCCGCTGGGTTTCGATCGCTCGGTTGTGCAGCATCGTCGGGGTGTACTTCCATTGACGTACCGCGTTGAGCGCCGCCGGGATCAGCATGCGCGGCCCACTCAACGGCTCGGCGGACTTCACATTTCCGGCGGTGTCGATCACTGCCAGGATTTTAACCGTACCCTGGATCTTCTGCGCCAGCGCCTCTGCCGGATAGTCCGGTTCCACCTTGTGGATCAGTTCTCCGGGTTGAAGACCCTCGGTCGCTGAAGTATTTGTATCCTGCGGCGGTGCGATGTTGCGTGTTTCTGTCGCGCTGCCCAAAGGAAGCACGTCGTTCGGAACAGCGGCGGAAAAAGAAATCGGCGGTGGCGTCACCTTACTTGCCTCGGTGGACGTTTGTGACTGCCGTGGAGAAGCAAGTGCCGGAGTTCCCAGGTTCATCCCCGTTTGCGGCACTGGCACCGCACCAGAAGAATCCGCCACTTTTGTGTCGGGCACGCGCCCCGCTCCTGTCGCCAAAGGAATCAGCCAACGATGGCCGCTGAGGTCGAGCACTTCAATTTGTGCCGGTGCCGTCGCTCCAGGCGTAACCGCATCACTGGCCGTTTCTGTGGCCGCCGCCGGATTTGAGATCCCGGTAGTTGTCTCCGGACTTCCGGCTCGCCACACGCTCCGGCCGGCTATCCAACCGGCTGCCAGCGCCACCACCACGAAAATCGGCACCCATGTGGACATTTTCCATTTTTCGGTGCTGGTAGCAGACGATGCCGTGAATAGCTTTTCCGGCTGAGGTGCGCGCTTAAATCCGAACCGGTCGTCCGGAACCGGTGTGGGATCGCGAGGCGCTGCCGGAGCCGAAGGCGCTGAGGACGCCGCTGAGGCGGCGAAGAAAAAACTCGACGTGCGCGGTGTTCTCGGCAAACTCGGGCGCACCGGAATTTTCGCCGCCTCCGGCGCCGGAACGGATTCCGGCACGAATTCAATAGCGGAGCTTGTCGGTTCAGCCGTTGGCGACACAGGCTCGCGCACCGCCGCGGCTTCGGTCGCTTCCATTTGAACCGGCTTGGGCACTAACCCGGGCGGCACGGCGGTCGCTGGAATAACGGCAGCCCGCGGACGCGGCGGAAACTCAACGGGGGGCGCTTGTCGGGTTGGTCCTACCGAGACATCAGCAGTTTCTTCGCTAACGTGCGCAGGCTCCTGGAACTCACGAACACTCGCCGCCTGCGTGGCCGCCAGAGCGGCATCCACTTCCTCTGGCCGTGGGTCGGTCACCTCGGCCACTGCTTCACTCGGCGCTTCGAACCGCTCCTCCTCTGGGTTCTCTAGAGCGATCCAATCGCGAATCTGCCTGCGTGTCTCGTCAGTCACATCGACGAACTCCACCCCTGCCAGCTTGCGCAGGTCGCCCGTCCACGCGACGCGCCCCTTTACCTGTATCTGTTTCTTGGAATGCGATAGTTGCACGCGGACCGACGGCAGGTCGTCGCCACCCAGGCTCATCACTGCCTGCACCGCCATTCCGCCCTCGCTGATGTTTAACGCGATGCCGCCATTCCCGTCTCCCAATTCCACGTAAGCGAGCGAGCGGACGGGCCGGCGAAAATGGGCGCGGCGGTCAGGAAGGCGCGGGTTGCGATCGAAATGCGAGGCGGGCAGGGACATTTGCGTTCGGATCTCCTTGCCTGCGAGGCACGGGTCGCGGGCTCAGGATCCTCAACCGGGCTGAATTATAGGTTTCTCCGCCTCGAACTGCAATCCAAGCGCTTGGCAATTGTTCGTTGTGGCGAAATACCGAAAACTATGTAGCGTGCGAATACGGCACAGTTCAGCGCCGCACTCGGGTGGTGTCCATGTCCGGCCAGGATGCCGGCAGGTCGATCTGATAGCGATGCGACTGGTCGAAGATCACGAATCCTTCTAGGTCGGACACCTCTTGCGTCACCAAATCCCTGAAACGATTCTCCGAGGAGTTGTCCATGCGGCTAGGCCAATTGAACGGCTCGGACACTTCCAGCGCGATGCGCGTCCGATTGTTCGCCGGCACGAAAGCGGAAGAGCTGAGATTCACAGGTTTCTCGGAGCTAAGCGCATGCGACGATTTCAGCCGGCTCATCACCACCACGTTTGGGCTCTTTGACAGTTGGTAGTCGCTGTCGCTTTTATTATCTATGTCGTAAAGAAACACTACGGCGGCGTTCGCGGGATCAATCTCTCGTACCCGCACTCCGGCATAAGTAGTTTGCAACGCCCGCGCATTCCACGGGATGGGGGATTTGTCGGAAGCTTGAGAATGCTCCCAGCGGCCCGAAAGCAACATGGCCGCTAAAAAAAGAACTGGGAGCCCGATGAGCGCCATTTTTTTCCACATGGAATTATTCATCGCGGCACTTTAACATCGCCTTGTTGTGTTGCAAGATGGCACCGGGCGCGATGTTTCCACCGTTGCGACAATCAGGCCTAGGACTAGGTCAGAACCACGGTGGGTCCCGGCTCACTCCACCTAGTGTAACCTAACGATCATGAGCGACAAGATACGAAAGAGCGACGCCGAATGGCGGTCCAATCTCACCGATGAGCAGTATCACGTCACGCGCAAGAAGGGCACCGAGCCTCCGTTCTCGGGCGAATATGAGGACGTCGAAACGCCCGGAACCTACGTGTGCGTCTGCTGCGGTCAGCCGCTGTTCAGCTCGGACGCGAAGTACCATTCAGGTTCTGGCTGGCCAAGCTACTACCAGCCCATCGCTGCCGACAATGTGGATATGGAGCGCGACTCCAGCCACGGAATGAGTCGCACCGAGGTAATGTGCAGCCGTTGTGACGCGCATCTGGGCCACGTGTTTGACGATGGCCCTCAGCCAACCGGCTTGCGGTTCTGCATCAATTCGGCTGCGCTGAAGTTGGAAGAAGAGCCCGAGCAGAAACCCGCAGAAAAGCCCCTGGAAAAAAAGGATCACCCGGCGTAAGCCTCGCCGGAATCAATCCGCGCCGCCGCTTCCCTTATTTATTATTATTGCTGCGCCGCCGCCGGTGCCGGTGCTGGTTGCTGCGGCCTGAAGTCCGCAATCGCCAGTTTCACCACCGTGGTGGGCCTCGCCGCAGACCCGGATCGAGGACGAGGCGCCGTCTCAGTCCAGGCCCCATACACTCGCCCATTCATGGCGCTGATTCCCAGGTAGTCACCCAAAAAAGCGTCTTCTGGATCGAAACTATTCTCGCTCCATTCGTAGTTCGCAAAGTTCTGGCCGCCGTCGGTGGAACGCGCCAGCACCACCGCAGCCCGCCGATTTTCCGGGTCGTCGCGGCGATCGTAGAAAATCACATCCGCCGATCCATCGGACGGATCGACCGCCAGCCATTGGAAGAATTGGTCGGCGCCGTTATGCATGGGGTCCGTATTGACGCGCACCGCGCGGCTCCAGTTGCGCCCCCGGTCCATGGAAGTCGCGCAGAAAACATCCACATCCCCGTTGCGATAGTCCGCCCAGGTAACAAAAATCCGTCCGCTACGCGAATCCACCGCGATCTGCGGGAATCCGTTGGCGCGTTCCACCGCCTCCACATTGAAATACAGCGGCGCCGTATCGATGATCTTTTTCGACGGCACGAACGTGATTCCGCCATCGCGCGACTGCGTGAATACGATGGAATTTCCGTCCGCCCAAACCGCATAGAGCAGCCCGTTCGGAGCCGCCGCCGCGGTGAACCCCTCGACGGCGCCGTTGTCGTCCCGCGGCAGCCCTTCATGCGAGCTGATCTCAAAAGGTTGCGACCAACTGATGCCGCCGTTGTTCGACCGCGAAAAAAGAATAATCGACTTCGTCAGGCTGAACTCGGTCCATCCCACGTAGATCGTCCCGGCATACGGCGAATGCGCATTATTGTCAGCCACAAGATACGGCTTGTCCTCGAAAGGCATTTCCGGCCGCGTAGGTTGTTCGTCGATGGCCGCGGCGTTCGCTTCCCAGGTTTTCCCTCCGTCGAGCGAGCGGCGCACAAAAACGCCGTTGCGCGTGGCGTTGTGCGCCCAATATTCCTGCGTGCCCAGCTTGTCGAAGGCGATGTAGCACAGGAAGGCGTGGCCCAGAATGTCGTAGCTGACCGAAACGTCTCCCGAGATTTTGTAATTTTCCGGCGCCGTGCCGGACGCAAATTGCCAGTTCTCTCCCGAATCCTCCGAATACACCGCCGTCGCGGGCACCTGAAATACCGCCAGCACTTGGCTGGGATTCAACGGATTGATGGCCACCGAGGGCTCACTGAAATTTCCGGGGCGCCGCGGCAAGCTGATCACTTTCGCGTTCGGCGGCGCCGCCAGCGTTGTCACCGATTGCCGGCCGCGTGGGACAGCCGCCAGCGTGGTGAGCGAAAGCACGATCACCACGCCCAGCGTCCGAAACCCAAACTCAGTGGTCAAAGAAAAATACCTCGGGGTGCGCGTTACCTGGGTTGGAATCCGCCGAAATCGCCCGGAAGTGCGATGGCGAAACGACATAAAACACCAGCCCTGCAGGGAATTGAGCGGGCGGGGTTGTTCCACTGACCCCGGCAAATATTGATCCTCGGCCGTTGGGGCCGATGGAATTGATGTGCGCGGTCAAGGAGGCGCCTAAGATGGCCGTTCCCTCCGGCGAACCGGTCGCGGGCGGAAGTATTTCGTCGACGACCCCGCCAACAGAGCCGTCGCCAAGCGGGGAACTCACTTGACCGAGCAAGTTCGGGACGTTGGTTTCCGCCGGCAGGGAAGTCGAAAGCGTATATCCGCCCTGAACGTCCCCTGTGCTGAACGTTGTAATTCCCGTTTGCTGCTCCAGCAAACCGGTCGTTACGCCGGTGTCGCTGCCCAGCAGGAATCCTTGTCCCGGTCCCGTGAGGTACGCCACCGCGGCCCGCGATCCCAGTCCCGTAAGCGCCACGCGCCCGTTGGTTGCCACAACATATGTGCCAGTGAAAGATGGCGACGGTGAAGTGATCGTGCCGCCATTGTTTTCGTCATAGGCGAAACTCGCGCTCGAGCTGTTCGAGTTGCCGGGTGCCGGCGAGACGAACACGCCCGCCAGCACGCTGGCGTTGCTTCCATTCGGCGCGGAACCCGTTGCGACGCTTGTGCCGGTCAGAGCATTGCCCCCAAACGCTGTGTTCGCCGGCTGCGCGATCATCTCCCCGCTCAAACGATAGAAAATCGGTGTTTGTGCTGTGGTCGACTCATCGACTTCCACCCAGAACATGTCCGACTGGGAAACGAAATAATAAGCGAATTCAATGGTCGTCTGCGATTTGCCGGGAATTTCAAACAGCAGCGAAGCCGTGCCGCGATTGTTGCTTGCACCAGCCGAAAACGTGCCGCTGATGTTCAGCCCTGTCCCGGTTCCCCCATCGAACGTGCCGTTGTCGTTCAGATCGCCCCCCACTCCGCCCGCCGCCGGAATCAGGTTGCTGACGCCGTCGGCATGGATCACTCCTCCAAGAGCGGTAGGCTTGGCGCTCATATCCTGCCCCGAAAAGAGGAAGGAATAGTTGCCGAGAAAAATGCCGGATCCCGAGCTAAAGTTCGCCGGCACCGGTTTCAGGATTCCCTCGCCATGGGTGCCCACCGTATCGGTGCCCACTCCGGCCGTAGTGATGTCGTTATTCTGCATGAAATGGATAGTTCCAGTGGAATCGAGAACGATCCGGTAGTCAGTCGTAAGCGTGACACTCGTTTGTGGATTCGTGGCTACGAGCTGCATCGTGCCGCGCCCGTCGGTACCCAGAGAGTAAGATCCGGTCAGTGGAATTCCGGTGACCACGCCGGTAAGCGTGCCGCCCTCGTTCGATACGCGATTGCTATCCTCCAGCCCGCCAGTAATGGTGCCATTGCCGTCCGTGGTGATCGACCCGGCCACCATCACCGTTCCGGAGCTGTCGTAGCCGTTGAACAAGAACGAATAGGAGCCGGAAATCAGCGAATTCCCGTTCCCGCTGCCCGCCATAATGCTTATCGTGAACGGTTCCGAAAACACCTGTGGAGTCACTTCAGAATCCTGCACCTGCACCGTGAAATTGTCGTTCGTCATGGCCAGAACGGGAGTGCCCGAAAGGATGCCGTTCGAATTCAACGACAGTCCCGACGGTAGCAATCCGCTGGTTAACGTCCACGTATAAGGCGGAATTCCGCCGCTCGCCTGCAGGGATTGGTTGTAAGGGGTTGCGGTGAATCCTGGAGTTAGCGACGTTGACGTGGTGATCGTGAGTGGTTGCGGTGTCTGTACAGTAATCGTGAGATTCTGCGACTGAACGGTTTGGCTGGTTGGCAGGGTTTGATCCTTCGCCTGAACCGTAAAAGTGTAAGGGCCAGCCGTCGAAGTCGTGCTCCCGCTGGGGAAAAACTTTGGAACCACTCCGGTGATTTGTCCCGTTGTCGGGTTGAGCGCCACTCCAGGCGGCAGGCTTCCGCTCGCGAGCGACCACGTCAGCGGCAAAACGCCCCCCGTTGCGGAAATCGAGCCGGTGTACTGCGTATTCGAAGTGGCCGTCGACAAAGTGGTGGTGTTAATTGCAAGCGGCGATGGAGGAGTAATCGAAACTGTATAGGGTTGCGACACCGCAAGAGGAGTCGCGCTGCCTATGGGCAAGGGAGTATCCGTGACCACTACCGTGAACGAACACGTACTGGTTGTCCCACCCAGCGTCGGATAGGAGGGCTTTCCCACGATCGTTCCTCCCGTCGTAAGCGCCAGCCCCGTAGGCAACGGATTGCACCCTGTGCTCGTCCCCGGTTGCACCGAAAAATTTAAGGGAGCGATTCCGCCCGTGACCACAATGGCTTGGTTATAGGCCACGCCGTTCGAGCCATTCGGCAGCGTGATGGTGGTAAAAGTTACCGGAAGCTCCACACTGATCGTCGCCGTAGTTGTGACATTGGGCTGCGTCACGGAAGCAACCGTCAACGTCACCGACTCAGTCGTGGTAAGGCCCGTCGGCGCAGTATAAGTAACCGATGCATTCGTCATTTTGCTTAGCGTTCCGCAGCCGGACCCCGAGCAGGTGGTACTGCTCGTCTGCGCCAGACTCCAGGACACCCCTTGGTTGAGCGTATCGTTGGCCACGGTCGCCATGAAATTGATCGACTGCCCCTCGTCGATTGAGATCGACGCGCTCGGTTGCACTTGAACGGTAATAGCCGGAGCGCTGCTTTTGCATCCGGCCGCCACCAGAATCGCGAAGCAAAGCGCGCCGAGAAGGCCAGGGAATTTTGTCCTCACCGCTTTTCCGAATATCGCCACTTCACCGGAAGTGCCCGCCCTTTGGGCCTTCATGCTGGTGCTGCCAGTGGTCCGGGCATACGTCATCGAAGTCGTCATATCACCTTTGGATTGCGTTTGATAACCCCAGGGCCGCCGCTGGATTTTTCCTGGTGAACCGTCAGCCCGCTCAACAAGCAAACGTGTTGAATAACAAAACAGCCAGAGGGTGTCAACGCACATCTCCGGCTTTCAAGCGGCTTTCACTCTCTTTAGGGGCGGCATAATTCTTGCATCTGGATGCGCTTACGATGACCCTCGTTGCCTAACCATTTTCGCCGCCCGTGCGTCTATATCCGCGTGAGGTGCAGTAAGGGTAATTCCGGAATTTTTCCGCGTGCGTATTCCTGTGCAAGAGTACGTGAATTGTGGTGCTTGTGTCACTCTGCGGTACCAATTTTGATCGAATTTTAGTATAACGGTCGGCTCGGTTACGCCGATAGGTTGCATCAGTCTTTTTATTCGGAGGCTCGCATTGATCGAAGTTCAGGACCTCACGAAGTCGTATAGCGGCGGGGTGGCCGCTGTCGACCACGTGTCTTTCACCGTAAATAAGGGCGAAATTCTCGGTTTTCTTGGGCCCAACGGCGCCGGCAAGACCACCACCATGCGCATTTTGACCGGCTATATGCCCGCCACCTCCGGCACCGCCCGCATCGCCGGTTATGACGTTTTCACCGATTCACTCGAAGTCCGCAAGCACATCGGCTATCTGCCCGAAGCTCCCCCGGTCTATCCCGAAATGACCGTGGCCAGCTATCTCGACTTCGTGGCGCGCATCAAGAACGTCCCGGCGGAAAAGCGCAGCGCGCGCGTTCAGGACGCCATGAAGAAGACCAACATCGCCGACAAGCGCGATGAGCTGATCAAGCGCCTTTCCCGCGGCTACAAGCAGCGCGTCGGTCTGGCCCAGGCCCTGGTGCACGATCCCGACGTGATCATTCTCGACGAGCCTACCGTCGGTCTCGACCCCAAGCAGATCATCGAAGTGCGCAATCTGATCAAAGGCCTTGCCGGTACCCACACCATCATTCTCTCCACGCACATACTGCCGGAGGTCAGCATGACCTGCGACCGCGTGGTCATCATCAACAAAGGCAAAATCGCCGCCGATCGATACGCCGCAGAACCTCACCAGCCAGCTCAAGGGCGGCCAGAAGATTCGCGTCGAGGTGCAGGCGCCCGAAAAGCCCTTGCAGGACCTGCTGCACGCAGATTCCCGGCGCCAGTACGCGTAAAGGTCGAAACGGCCCACGTCGAATGGCCGCATCGACGGCGACCGTGGAAGCGGCGGCAGGGAAGGACATTCGCAGCCAGATTGCCGCCGGCATCGTGCAAAAAGGCTGGCCGCTGTATGAATTGCGCGGCGTCAGCCTGAGCCTCGAAGACATCTTCCTGCAGTTGACCACGGAAGACGCCGCACACGCGCAGGCCAGCTAAGGTTTTAAAGGAGCGAAGGACGGAAATGCGAGAGTCTTTACGCAATTTATCGCAAAGAGATGGGCCACTACTTTGTTTCGCCGGTCGCTTACGTCGTGGTCGGCGTCTTTCTGGCCTTGAGCGCCTTCTTCTTCAATTATTTTCTTGTCGGCCGTGATGCAGCAGGCCCTGCAGATGCAGATGCAGGGCATGGAATTGGGCATGCCACCCGAATATCGACGTCACCATGGAGGTGATGCGCGCCTTCTTCGGCCTGCTCTCAACCCTCGTGCTTTTCCTCACGCCCATGCTCACCATGGGAGTCTTTTCCGAAGAGCGCAAGCGCGGCACCATGGAATTGCTGATGACCTCGCCGATCACCGAATCGCAGATCGTGCTAGGCAAATTCCTGGCCTCGCTCACCCTGTTCGCCATCATGCTGCTGCCCACGGCCGGCTACCTGATCTTCACCTATGCGCGCAGCGAGCCGGTTCCGCCCTGGCGCATGCTCATCGCCGGCTATCTCGGAATCATGCTGCTCGGCGGCTGCTGCTGGCGCTCGGTTCCTTCATCTCCTCGCTCACCGAGAACCAGTTCATCGCCGCCGTGCTCACCTTTGCCGCGTTCCTGATTGTCTGGGTTATCGACTTGGGCCGCAACGCCGGCGGCGGCGCCGGTGACGTGCTGCAGTATCTTTCGGTGATCCGCCACTATGACGACTTCACCCGCGGGATCATCGATACGTCGAGTCTGATCTATTACCTGAGTTTCATCGGTCTCTTTGTATTTCTCACGGTGCGCTCGGTGGATTCCATGCGCTGGCGCCGTGCGTAGTCTGTTTCAGAGCTTATTGCTCGGGAAGGGATTCATAGAATGAAGTGGGATCGGAACGGAAGTCGGTAAATTCCTGGCCAGCATCGGAGCCGCGCTGCTGGTCGCCGGATATCTGCGCTATTCCATTCAGTCCGAATTGCAACTGATGAGCAAGATTCTGCTGATCGCGGGCGCCGTTATTTTGATCTGCCGGAATGGCCATCGCCTACGAGGCTCTTCTCGGCTTTTTCTCGAAGCGCTCCTCCAAACTCGGCACCAACACCACTGTTTTGTCGCTCGGCGGTCATCGTCATTCTGGTCATCGTGAATGTCCTCGGTTATCAGCACCACAAGCGCTTCGATCTCACCACCGAGAAGCTCTTTACGCTCTCCGATCAGACCAAAAAGATCGTCGGCGGTCTCAAGACCGATGTGGACATCGTCCGCTTCTCCAAGACGCCCGACGCCCAGTTCGACGATTTGATGACCGAGTACCACAATCTGAGCCCGCACATCAAATTCCAGAATGTCGATCCGCAGGAAAAGCCCGAAGTTGCCAAGGAATATGGCGCCCAGCACATCGGCGACATCATCCTGTCCTCCGGCTCCCGCAAGCAGACCGTCACCCCGAATCCTGGCGAGCCGGTTTCCGAGTCGGATGTAACCAGCGCCCTCCTGAAAGTCACCGAGAACAAGGTCAACACCGTCTGCTTCGTCACCGGTCACGGCGAAAAGTCAAATTGACGACAAAGCCTCCACCGGCTACAGCGCCGCTGACGCTGGCCTCAAGAAGGAAGGTTACGCCACCAAATCCATCAATCTCGTGAAGGACAATGGCGTGCCCTCCGACTGCGACGTGCTGGTCATCGCCGGCCCCACCCAGGCCTACTTCCCGCAGGAAGTCGATCATGGTCAAGAAGTACATCGACGGCAGGCGGCAAAGCCCTCATCGAGATCGATCCGCAGACCGACCCCAAGCTCGACGATATTTTGCAGGCCTGGAACGTCAACGTGGGCAGCAACGTGGTGGTCGATGCCAGCGGCGTGGGCCGCCTCTTCGGCACCGGACCGGCCGTGCCGCTCGTGGTTGACTACGGCGATAGCCCCATCACCAAGAATCTCAAAGGCGGCATGACTTTCTTTCCGCTGGCCCGCACCGTTTCCATTGCCGACAAAAACAAAGGCGACGTGCAGGATACCGAGCTGCTGAAAACCTCGGCGCAAAGCTTCACCATTCCGAATCTCAATCAGAAAGAAGTTAAATTCGATCCCAAGACCGACACGCAAGGGCCGCTTTCGCTCGGTGTCGCGGGCGATAAGAAAGTCGGCGATAAGGACGCCCGCGTGGTTATCGTCGGAGATTCGGATTTCGCTTCGAATCAATGGGCGGGCCTGCAGCACAACGGCGATTTTTTCTTCAATACCGTCGACTGGCTCGCTCAGGATGAAAACCTGATCTCGATTCGCCCCAAGGAAGCTACCGACCGCCATCTGACCCTCACCGATGCTCAGATGGCCGGTTTGCGCTGGGTCGATCTGATCTTCGTTCCTGGCATCGTCATCTTTTCCGGCATCGCCATCTGGTGGAAGCGCCGCTAGAAATCCGGGACATGAAACATGATTAAGAAACCTACATTAATCGTGATACTTTGCGCCGTCGTTCTCGGTGGCGTCTACTACTTGGTCCAATGGAGAAGCCAGAAGGCCGAAAAGGCTGCCGCGGAGCCATACAAGCCTGCTTTCACCGTCCCAAGCGCGGACATCACTTCTCTCACCGTCAGCCGGCCGGCCAAGCCGGAACAGCCAGCGATTCATCTGGCCAAGGAAAGCGGCACTTGGAAAATAACTCAGCCGGTTGACACCGCCGCCGATGGCTCCGTCGTTGACACCTCTTGCGATAACCTCACCTCCGCGAAGATTACGCAATCCGAGCCTTACGCAGTGGACCGCCTGAAAGCTTTCGGCCTCGACCCCGCCAAAATTTCCGTGGAATTCCAAACGAAAAACGGCGCGAAGCACACGCTGCTGATCGGCGACAAGGTGTTCGACGGCAGCTCCGTCTACACCATCATCGATGGCGCCAAAAGCGTTTCGGTGCTGCCGGATTCCGTGCTCACCAGCACCGACAAGTCTCTCGACGATTGGCGCGACCACACCGTCTTGCACATCACCAGCAGCCAGGTGCCTTCGTTCAACCTGAAAAATTCCTCGGGCGACATGGCTCTCTCAAAGAGCAAGAACCAGAATAACGGCCAGTGGACCTTCAGCAAGCCCGTCGATACTCGCGCCGATGGCGATTCAGTGGACGGCTTGCTTACCGCCGTCCAGAACGCGAAATTCACCAACGTCGCCAGCGAAAAGCCCGACGACCTTGGCAAGTACGGTCTCGCGAATCCCGCCGTCAGTCTTACCGCGACCGACGACACCGGCAAAAAATTCACGCTCGAAGTGGGCAAGAAAGACGGCAACGATTACTTTGCGCGCGATACTTCCCGCCCCATGATCTTCCACGTGAATTCCGATCTGTACACGCAGCTCACCAAGAACTTCGCCGATCTGCGCGACAAGAAAGTTTTCCACGTCGACGCCGCCGACCTGAATCGCATTGAAATTCACGACGATCACGGAACGCTCGTCGCCGACAAGAGCGGCGACGATTGGAAAATGGAATCGCCCGACGCGCAGAAGGGCAAGACCGCGCCATCCTTTAAATTAGTCGACCCGCTCACCAACTTGCGCGCCGATCAGGTCATCGACCACGCCGGCGGCGACATAACCAGCAAGCTCGCCAAGCCCGCCATCGAAATCACCCTCACCGACAAAAACAAAAAGACAACCACCTTGCGTGTGTCGAAACCTGCTGGCGACAACGTCTACGCGCAGAGCAGCGAAAGCCCTGCTGTGTTCAAGCTGAAAAAACAGGATTTCGACAACCTGAATCTCGATCCTTCCTCCGTCGTGCAATGACGTTGAAGTTGTCGCATAAAATTGTTGAGTGAAGTTGTCGCGTGAAGTCGTCGAATAAACTGCTGAACGTGTAACGTGTTTTGACCTCGTATACGTCTTTCTTTATGCTATTCGCATCTCATCGGACTTGACGGCAGGCCGGGAGCCATCGAAATGCTTCGCAAATATTGCGTCATAGCAGTCGGAGTTTTTGTCGCGGCAGCCGCAGCCGTCGCGCAGGTCGCGCCACCGGCGCAATCCTCCAAGCCGCCGGCCGCGGCGCAAAGCAGCGCCTCACCTGAACAGGACCAGCTCCTGAAGACCACCGAAGCTTTCGTGCGCAAGCTGTTCGGCTGGGGACCGAGTTTCAATCTCCATGTCGGACCGCTGAAGCCCTCGACCTCCTCCGATTTTTACATCGCGCCGATCGAGGTCACCTACAACGGCCACAGTGAAACCGGCGAAGTCTACGTCAGCAAGGACGGCAAGACTCTTTTCCGCGGCGAAATGTTCGACATGGCCACCGACCCCTACGCCGACGCGCGCGCGCATCTCCACATCGAAGGCAATCCGGCGAAGGGTCCTGCCGACGCCAAAGTCACGCTCGTCGAATTCGGCGATTTCGAATGCCCCAACTGCCGCGCCATCGAGCCGGTCCTCAAGGACGTTTTCGAGAAGTACAAAGTGCGCCTGGTCTTCAAGGATTTTCCGCTCGAGCAGGTGCATCCCTGGGCCAAGACCGCCGCTATCGGCGGACGCTGTGCTTTCAAGCAGTCTCCCGACGGCTTTTGGAAAATGCACGACACCATCTTCGCCAATCAGGACTCGGTCACTCCTGAAAATGTCTGGGACAAGCTCGTCGAATTCGCCGGCCAGTCGGGACTCAACACCGAAACTTTCAAAGCCTGCCTGTCCTCTCCCGACGCCGCCAAGGAAGTCGCCGCCAATCAGGAGGACGGCTTGAATCTCAACGTGAACAGCACGCCCACCGTGTTCGTCAACGGACGCCCCGTCGTTGGCGGCGATCCCGCCGCTCTCTCCCAACTCATCGAATTCGAGCTCGCCGCGCACTAACTCCACCCTCCTTCCCATATCCGCAAAACCGGGAGTCGCGGAAAAATCGCCGCGAGCGGTATGGCAACCGCTGCGCGCCTTTTTTCTTTGCGGTGTCATCCTGAGCGGCGCGGTTTCGGCGACCCGGTGAGGGTCGCAGAGCGGAGTCGAAGGATATCTCTTCGCCTTTTGTCCCGCATTGCGCCTTTCTCCCTGCTGAATTTTGCGTAGGCGAAAGTTCGACAAGACCCCTGAAAATGTGTCTCGACTTAGCCATGTCGACTCTGATTGTTTGCAATCACTTAGGCGGAAGCTAAGTTTGCACGGTGTCTCGACTAAAGTTTCGCCTGCTAAAAGCAGTGGCGAGTGACAAGTGGCTAGTGGCGAGCGAATGCGAATGCTCGCGGAAACGTCACCGCGAGCGGTGGTCGCTGCGCGCCGGCCTTTCCTGTCGGAGCCGAAGCTCCGAACCCCCGGAAAGCAGCGGCCGAAACCGAAACTCGCGGAAACGTCACCGCGAAAGGAATGCGATCGACAACTCTTCTTTCGTCGCGGCTGAAGCCGCGACCTGCAAGCCGAGAAGAAGGGAACAGTCGCGGGAAGGCCATTTCGCGTAGCAGGTGCTACGCTGCGAGATTTTATTCTTGAGATTTTGAGGGCGGGAGGCATGGGATTTCGTGCCGCGGGAAGGCCCATTTTGAGTGTCGAGTAACGTGTGGCGACTCTGATTGTTTTCAGCGATTTACGCGAAAAATTACTCGGCCCAGCGTGTCGAGTAGGCGAAAGCTTTCGCCCGTGAGATTCTCCCGGAAAAACCCGGAGCGCAGGGCAGGGAGCGGCCTGGATTTTTCTTGCCGTCTCCAATTGTCCTGAGCCGACCATATATACTCCGGCGTTAGAGTACGGACCGGTAACGCATTGTCAATGGGCATGGGGTCATGGGACGCATAGGAGGAGGCGAGGCTGCGGCTTCTACCGATGCGGTAGAGTGTTACAGGCGCGCAAACAGAGTGGTTCAAGCGATAAGACGGGAATTGGAGAAATAGCCATGCAGCAAGTCATCTACAAGCGGCCATTCGGGGAAAAGAAGCGCAAAGCCGTCGGGGATTATGTCCGCAAAGTGAATCGAGCAATTCGACCCTTGCCGCCAAGCCTGAGGTGACTGTCGGCCCCGAAGGACAAGTTGTGGTCTATTGCTCCTTCGCTCTTGGAAGCCAGACGAAGGAAAAAGCCGTCCGCCGAATCATGGCCAAGGCCAGCCAGCAGGTGCTGGACACAAGCGGCGTCTAGATTGTAGGAATTCCGCAAAACGCCAACGGCAGTTCTTCTCGCTTTTAGTTCTGGATTGTCTCGTTCGCAACCATGAAGCGCCAGCGCCAGACCCGGGAGAAGACTAGCGTTTCCCATGACGAAGCCATGATTCGCAGGCTGCGCCGCCAGCCGGAATTCGCCGCGGCCTACCTGAAGGCTGCGCTGGAAGATACCGACGAGCCTCGCGTCCTGCTGGTCGCGCTGCGCCATGTCGCGCAGGCGCGCGGCATCGCCAAGGCAGCCAAGTCTGCCGGCATCGAACGGGAAAGCCTTTACCGCGCGCTTTCCGCCAACGGCAACCCCCGCCCGTCCACTTTGTATGCCGTCGCCAAAGCCGTCGTCGCGCAGGCGCGAGGCATTGGCAAGGTCGCCAAGGCCGTCGGCCTGAGACGGAGTCCTGCGTTAGCGCTACTTCAAGTCAATCACCATTTGACCTGGGGCCGTGGTTTTTGCAGGTGTGATCTCGAAAAATGCATGAAACGCGGGATGTATCCGAAACCGCCGCTTATGGTTCGTAGTTGCTTCAGCCGTCTTCTTTGCCATTGCTACGAGTTTTCGTTCGTTCTGTTCGTCATGGAGAAAGTCAAACCGGTTCGGCGCTACCTCAAAAGCCAAGAAAGTCAGTTCTGACAGAACCGTGATCACGTTTTCAAGCTCTGCCTCGGGAATACCTGCGGCCTGCAATCTGGTAGAGAGTTCATCCTCCGATATGATCTCCGGCGACTGAAAGAATTCACTCAAAAGATCCTCTATTTGCTCAATTCTAGCTCCCGCCTCGACTACGAGTGAGCTCAGTGCAAATCGCGAATACTGCATCTGACCATCGAAGAAGTCTTTTTCCTCCACTCGGCCACGGCCCCGCGTAGCTGCAAACTGAAGCGCTGCCTTGATGAGAAAAATGAGGTCTCGGGGGCGTGGTAAGATGCAGCCGTTGACGTACTCCCAGGTTGGAATCCCAGCTACCGTGGGAGTGAAATACCGCTCCCAGACTTCGGCCGGGAACTTCAGGTCAGGTGCTGATTTCATGAAGCGTTGCTCTATCACCCGCTTTAACAGCTCTGGGTCGTCCCAGATGATCAGCTTTGACGGGAGTTTGTCTCGTTCTTTTGCGTACTGAAGCATAACGGCATAGATATCACTGCGCAGGAACAAAGCGAAGGACAGGTTTACCGGAGCGAATCGGGACGCATTCCGGGCAAACTCGTCTGCGACACGCCCACTAACGTTAAGCAATCCAAAGAGCAAATCGCTTAGCAATATCAGGTCACCACTGGTTGTCCAAGCTTTATCAAGGTTATCAACCAGAACGGCCACTCTCGCCTTAGTCTTTAGGACCTCGCCCAATAATTGGCGCAGACGCGTGAGCATCTCGTCGTGAAGGAGCTCACTAATCCTCAAATGGCGTCCCTCTGCCGGTGTCCCAGCCATTTCTCGCAACCGGGCGACCGCCGACTCCAAACGACTCGAAAACTCGGGGGAAATAAGGCCTTGGTATTGCTCGACGAACTCGCACAATGCAGACTCGGCGGCCGTGCGCTCGTAATATTGAGGCTTTCCTAAGAGATAGTCATAGACGCTTTTCGCTAGCTCAGTGTAGAGGAGAAATTTCCAAAAGCTTTCGACTAGATAGCCTTTCTCCGCACGCGAAAGTTCTTGCCGCAGAATCGCCAATAGACCTTCGAGCTCGTAGCCTACGGGCTTAACTAGGCAGACATGATTCCTTGGATCAGCCGAAAGCTCTTCACTCATTGCGTAAAGAGCAGCTGTTTTGCCCGTTCCTTTTCGACCCACGACAATGGAATATTTGGACCGCAAAGTATCCGTGTACGGTGCGGTCGAGACGTAGTAATCAGGCAGAGCATCCGATTCGTATTCCGCGATCGGTTCGCCGACGGTAATCGCGCGGAGACCGAGGTATGCTCGCTCCTCTGCTTTGTAAGCAGCCGCCTGCTTAATCCGGTTTTCGTACTGCTCGATTAACGGCAGGGACCAGTCGCTAAAAATCGACTCCGCCTCCGCTGCGGTGGATACGTAGTAAGTCCCGATAATCCAGAGGAGACTCATAGGGTGCGTGAGCGAGTAGCAATAGGGGCTTGTTTCGACCATGTGCCAACCCAGCGACTAGCGCGTTTTTGGCATTATGGATTTCCCAGTTTTCATACTCAGTAGAGAGTAAATGGCAGACTACCCCGAAAGCCGCAGTAACCTGCTGAACATACCAAGCGAACGGCTGCATCCCGCCTTCGCCTGGATCGTCCACAACCGAGCGTATGGGGCCAGAGGAAACTTTCCGGGCTAAACGTAAAGAAGCCTCCGTATTCACAGCGCACTGGAGGTAGAGTAGGGCATCCTTTTTACTCGGGGGCCCTGCAGCCTTAACTAGGTCGTCGTAGAGATTTTGGTTGACCGTGCTATACGGCTCGTCGCGATAAAACTTCTCTTCTATATCGCGGCTGTTGCTATAGGCTGCGTAACCCACAGTCGTGAGCAGCTGAAAATTATCCCATTGACGCCTCGCGCGCTCGATTTTCGGATTTAGAAGCAACCACACCCGTCTCTTGTGTGCAATCGCATAGCCGAGTTCAAAAAGTACGTTTGGGTTTAGACCCGTGACGTCAGCGATAAAGATTTCTCGACTGCGAATCTCCTCACAGATCACGTCAATCATCGCCCTACCCGTGACCGCGAGCCCTCTCCAGCCCAAGATGTCCACCACGCCACCGGCTTGGATATTTTGGACCGCCGTTTCAATTGATTCAGCGCGATCGGCCGGAGAAGACGGGTAAGCTACAAAACAGCGGGGAACTGCAGGATTGCCCTCGCCGGTTGCAATGCCGGCCGCCTGTCTCCGAGGCGAATCGCCCTGTATATCAGCCATTTCCTGCTCCCAAGACTACTAGTTCGGCGAGATGGTAGAGAAGACAAATTCACTTTGTCAATGAATAACTCGCTGCCCTGGGTATGGGCACTGAAGGTGGAGCGCAATTTGCGGAATCTGCGAAGCGCCCTTATGGGAGAACCGAAGGAGTTGAAAATTGGAGAGATCGAACTTACCCCAGCTCAGGTGCCTCGCGCGAGTCTGCAAGCGCAACTGCTACAAACGCGAGTGCGGCGAACTTGACTGCTGAAAGCGCAACTGCGTTCCCGTGACGTTGGCGTTGCCGCTGGCGATTGTTTCCATCGTGGTCGGCGAATGCGGGTCGGGACCGTCTGGGTCCTATATCTCCCATTCCCCGGTTCCCATTGACAATAAGTAATCAATCCGTACTCTAGCGTGGGAGTATATATGTTCAGGCTTGGACGGTTGAAGGCGCCCCAGAAAGTCCAGGCCGATTCCTGCCTTCCTCCCCACCTTTTTAAGGAGAATTTCACCGCAACGAGGCGAACACTCACTCGACACTGCTCGCCGAGTCAGCACACATGTAAATCGATGAAAACAATCAGAGTCGGTACACCTGACCCGGCAGTAAAAATGACCACTTTCGACTCGGCGACCCGGTCAGGGTCGCAGGAGAAAGATCCGGCAAGGATCGCCGTCTTGAGCGAAGCCGAAGGGCTCGCTCCTGCCCAAAAAAACCAATGGTTCCCGCCCTCGGATCCACGGCCTACTAAGAAAATCGAAGAGAGATCCTTCGACTCACTTCGCGATCCTCGACGGATCGCGAACAACGTTCCCTCAGGATGACACCGCAAGAAAGAAAAGCGCGCCGGAAGGGAATGGCGAGTGGCTAGAAAAGGCAGAGGCGGAGGCTTCGATGAGACTGCGCGGCGAAATCGGCACACGAAGAGGGATCCTTCGACTCACTTCGCGATCCTCGACGGATCGCGAACAACGTTCCCTCAGGATGACACCGCAAGAAAGAAAAGCGCGCCGGAAGGGAATGGCGAGTGGCTGGTGGCAAGTGGCTAGAAAAGGCAGGCGGAGGCTTCGATGAGACTGCCCGGCGAAATCGGCACACGAAGAGAGGTCCTTCGACTCCCTTCTGCGAGAGAGCTCCTTCGCTCGCGTTGCTCCGCTCAGGACTCCGATCCTTGTCGGATCGTCGGCCGGATGACACCGCGAAAGGCAATGGCGAGTGGCTGGTGGCAAGTGGCTAGAAAAGGCAGAGGCAGAGCCTTCGACAAGACTGCGGGACGAAATCTGCACACGAAGAGGGATTCCTCGACTCGCTGAAAGGCGGCCCGCTTCGGAATGACAACGGGAAAAGAAAGAAGCGCCCTCACCGGGCGCGCTTCGCTCACTCGGGATGACAGGGCAGAAAAAAAAGGCGGAGCGAGTTAATTCGCGACGTGGTGGATGTAGCCGCGCATCTCCATGTTGACGATGGTGGTCATGGCCCAGAGGTCCACCTGGATTTCGGGCTGCACCGTCTCCGGGTCGATTTTCTGGGAGAGGAGCGCCTGGCCGCAGACGCGGAAGTCGATGCCGGCCTTCTTCATCTCGCGGATGGCGGCGATGTTGGGATTGTCATGGCCGTCGTTGCGCTTCTTGAACTCGTCGTTGGTCAGGACGATCGGCGTGCCGGCCTGGTGAAACACCACCACGAACTTGCGATGGTCGGCGGGGACGCCGTACTTGGCCAGCGTGTTGTAGTAGCGAGCGATGAAGGTGAGGCCGGGATTCACGTCGTCCACTTTCGGCGCGGCCTTGCCGATGTCGAAGACGAGTTTGTAGTCGATCTTCGGGTCGGGAAGTTCGCGCGCGTTGGGCAGGTCGTCAGCCACAGGCTGGTCAGGCAGCGGCAGCGCGTGCGCCGATTGCGTCCGCGGGGCGCGCGATGCGCCGAGCGAAAAGGCCAGCAACAACGTGGCGAACAATGTGGCGGACAGCGCAGCGAACGGGGCAGCGGGAATCCAAAGCTTCTTCATGATGAAAACCTCCACGGAATGTGAATTGCCGATGCGGGCATTCTATCGTGAGGGGCTGCGGTGAGCGAGATTCTTTTCAGGCGCGGATGGTTGCGGAAGGCAAGGTGTCGGATGGCAGCAGGTGCCCATTGGCTACTTTCGTAGCGAACGTTTCACACGAAGAGAGATTCCTCGACTCGCTGGAAGGCGGCTCGCTTCGGAATGACAGCACAAAAAAATATGGCGACGCTGATTGCGTGGATGATTGGAGTACACTAGCGCGCCATGAACATCCATTTGGCCTTGGCAACACTGCTGCTGTTTCAGGCGGCGGCGCCGGCGGCGCTGCCGGACAACGATTTTGTGCGCGTGACGCGGGACGCCGCACCGTGCGCGGACGGAAATGCGTCGACAAAGGCGACCCTTGCCGGGTCCAATAGTGCGACCCTTGCCGGGTCCAATAGTGCGACCCTTGCCGGGTCGACCGAAGCGGCCTGCGGAGGCGACCGGATTTTGATCGCGCTGAGCGCGATCGAGTTGAATGGCGGAAAGATGGAGCGCGGAGATGTGAAAGTATTTGCGAAGGGCGAGCGCTACACGCCTCCGGCCGAGCGGCGAATATCTGGAAGTTGCGGTGAAGCCGAACCATCCGCGCAGCGTGCTGCCGCCGAAGCAGGATCCGCGTTCGCCGAATCTACACGTGCTCTACGAGAACAACGATTTCATCGTGTTTCACGAGAGCATGCAGCCGGGCGAGCTGGGACCGGAGCACAGCCACTTCCAGCGGCTGACCGTGACGCTGGCGACTACCAAAGTGGAGCAGTGGACCGACGGCAAAGAAGCCGTTCGCGATCTGACCGCGGACACGGTTGGATTTGGTCCAGCGCTGACGCACACGTCGAAAGCGCTCGGGCCGGGTGTGCTGAGCAACCTGTCGATTGAGTTCAAGCCGTAAGGGGAGAGTCCACGCCGGTTACTATTCACTAAAGTTCGGGGATGTACTAAGATCGGCGCCATCAAGTTGGCCATCGAATTGGCGAACAAGGAGCGGAGATGAGCGAGAAAGAATCGGGATTGTCGATGGTGAGAAGACTGTTTTTGACGCGGCTGGGGCTGGGCGCGGGCGTGATCGGGGCGAGCGTGGTGGGCGCGAAAGTGGCGGCAGCTTCTGTTCCTGCAGCCTCACCGGCTGCGAATGCACCTGCTGCGGACGCGGGCGGCTCGTGGAAGCCGGCGCGACACGACCAGGATGAGTGGTACGACCAGATTCCCGGGCAGCATCGCTTCCTGATCGATACGGACAATGGCGAGGCTATCATGTGGGGAATGCGCTTCGCAGGCAACTACTTCAATGCCAACCAGGCAACGTACGGATTGAAGGACAGCGACCTGGCGGTGATCATTGTGGCGCGGCACCGGTCGACGAGCTTCGCTTACAACAACGCCATGTGGGCCAAGTACGGGAAATATTTCTCGGATCAGGCGGAGTTTGTCGATCCGAAGACGAAGGAAGCGCCGACGGTGAACATCTACTTGACGGCGGAAGAAGGGCAGGGCGCGCCGATTGACGAAATGGTCAAGAAAGGCGTGCATTTTGCGGTGTGCGGAATGTCCAGCCGGGCGATTGCGGGCAGAATTGCCAAGGGCACCGGCGGCAAGGCCGACGATATTTTGAAAGAACTGACCTCGAATTTGGTCGGGAACGCACGCATCGTGCCGGCGGGGATTCTGGCGGTGAGCCGCGCGCAGGAGTACGGCTACACGCTGGCCACGGTGGTGTAATCGGCGAGCGCGCCGCGGCGCGAATGCACGTGCCAAGGCAAAAGCTCGCGGAAACAGCACCGCGAGCGGTATGGCGCTTCGCGCCAGCGAGATTGCCTGGCAACTGCCGGATGAGTCCGACGACGCGGCGCGAGATATTCCTCAATGAACCGTAAGAAACGGGCCCGAGAGAATTTTCGGAGGAGGATTTATGCGCTGGAGCATCCGGTTGACGCTTCTGCTCGGCTTTTCGGCCCTTCTGAGTCAAATTTCCCCTGCGGCAAATATCAGCGGCACCGTGAAGGGTCCGGATGGCGCGGCTTTCAAAGGCGCGTTCGTGCAGGCGCAGAATACGACGAGCCACGTGACCGTCAGCGTGCTTTCGGACAAAGACGGCCGCTACCAGGTTCCGAATCTCCCAGCCGGTGAGTACGACTTGCGCATCCGCGCGATTGGCTACAAGGCTGATCCGCGCACGGATGTGAAACTTGGCGCGTCGCAAAACATCTCGGCGGACTTTGCGCTGCAGAAGGGAATTGTGCGCTGGAACGATCTATCGCTGCATCAGGGGCGCGTGCTGCTGCCGGAATCCAAGGGCAAGGATGTGCTGTACGCGAATTGCTTCGATTGCCACGGCTTTCAAACGCGCATGGCGTCGGTGACGCGCGATGAAGACGGCTGGCGCGATCGCGTTCACTACATGAAGAACGCCATGCACTTCTTTTTGCAGGAGCGCATCACGCAGGACAAGGAAGACGCGCTAGTTTCTTTCCTGAGCTCGGCGTTTGGGCCAAATTCGACCAAGCCCGCTTCTCCGGCTGATTTGCCGCAGTACGAGCAGGTGAAGCAGGGGCCTTACAGCGACGAAGCGATGAAGATCGTGTACGTGGAGTACGAGCTGCCTGGGCCGAACCGCATGCCGTGGAGCGCGGTGCAGGATAAGGACGGCAATTACTGGATTCCCTACAACGGCGACGCAAACAAAATTGCGCGGCTGAATGCGAAGACGGCGCAAGTGGAAGAGTTCACCGTTCCCAACCAGAGCACCGCGGGCGTTCATTCCGCTGTACCCGCGCCGGATGGCACCGTCTGGTTCACCGAACAAGGCGCGGACAAGCTGGGGAAATGGGATCCGGCAACGAAAGAAATCACGGAATATCAGGCGGCGTACGCGCCCGGCAAGGAAGGCACCATGGCCGGCGGGTCGAAACATACACTGAGGATTCTGCCGAACGGAGAGGTCTGGTCGACCGGCGGGCCGCTTTCGAAGTTCGATCCGGTGACGCACAAGTTCACGGATTTTCCGCAGGTGCCGTCGGTGTATGGAATTGCGCTGGCGCCGGACGGCAACGTGTGGTTCGCGGAGTTTGGCGGCAATCACAGGATTGGGCGCGCCAATCCCAAGACCATGCAGATTCAGGAGTGGACGCCGCCGACGGCGGGAGCAAAACCGCGGCGCATTCAGGTCGATACCGATGGAACGGTCTATTTCGCGGAGTACGAGCCGGGAAAAATCGGACGATTCGATCCCAAGACGGAAACTTTCAAGGAATTTCAATTGCCGGGCGAAGAACCGACGCCATATGCGCTCGGAATCGATCGCGACCATTCCATCTGGTTTTCTTCGGACTACATGGACTACATCGGGCGGCTGGATCCGAAGACGGGCAACGTGGTGCAGTTTCCGTATACGCACTCGGAAAATACCATGCGCGAATTTTTCTTCGATAAGGACGGCAAAATGTGGTTCACCTCGCCTTCAAACAACAAGGTGGGCTACATGTATCTGGCTTCGGATACTTCGCGCGCGGCGAAATAGTTTTCGACTTCACGCGAACACGGTATTGGGACCATCGACGCGCGGTAATGCGACTTGAGACGGGTTGCGCCGCGCGTCTTTTTTCTCGCAGCGAAAGCTGCGCCCCCCTAAACTATTCTCGGCACTCAAAACGAATATTTTCTGGAGAAGCGATTGATGAGAGTGGATGGCTGGGTCGATGTGCACGCGCATTTTTATCCGCCGGAGGGCGAAGAGGTGCACGCGCAGCGCTTGGAGGCGATGAAGCAGGCATGCTGGAATATCGACGCGCCGCCTCGCTGGGACGCGCAGACTTCGCTCGCGTACATGGACCGCACGGGCATCGCCATGCAGATGCTCAGCAATATTCCGAAGAAGCTGGAGGCGCTGCGGGCATCGAACGAATACGGCGCGTGCATGGTGACGAAGAATCCGTCGCGATTCGGGCTGCTGGCGGCGCTGCCGACAGACAATGCGGAAGCGGCGCAGGCAGAGATTGCGCGCGCGTACGGCGAGCTGCATGCGGACGGATTCGCGGTGACCTGCTGCTACAACGGCGTGTATCTCAGCGATGAGAAACTCGATCCGGTGTGGGCGGAGCTCGACCGGCGGCGCGCAGTAGTGTTCGCGCATCCCGATGCGTATGCGCCAGGCGTGATGGGACGGCCGTGTGCGCTGCAGGAAGTGGCATTTGAGACGGCGCGCACGTTTACCGACATGCTCTATCGCGGCACGTTCCGCAAGTTTCCCAACGTGAAATTCGTGGTGGCGCATTGCGGAGGCGCGCTGCCGGCGCTTTCCGGGAGGTTGCTGATTTTAGGGAACGAGAAGTGGGTGCCGAATCCGCAGCGGGTGATGCCGGTAGAGATGCGGCAGCATCTGCGGCGGCTGCATCTGGATACGGCGGCGACGTGTCCTACGGCGCTGGGCGCGGCGCTGGCGATGACCACGCATGAGCAGCTCGTGTATGGCTCCGATTGCGGCGTGCCGTGCACCACCGATGCGACTATGGACGCGAATATCGAGGCGCTGCGCGGCTATGCGGGGCTGACACGCGAGCAAGTTGAAGATATTGGTCGTGCTGCGCTGCGCTTGTTTCCCGCGGCGGCGGAGCGCATCCGCACCGCGGGTTAAAACCGTTCAAACGCTGAGGACGGGGACGGGCGATTCGGCGAGGATGCCGTAACTGTTTGCGCCCAGAGGGCCGCCGCCGAAGTGGGCGCCCACAACAAGCAAATCGGCTCCTACCTGCGTTGCAATTTTACCGAGACATTTTCCGGGATCGCCGCTTTCGACCGCGGTGTCACCGGTGATTCCGGTTTCTGCCTGCACCCGAGTCAGCAAGTCATTCGCTGAGGCGTACAGTTCGCGCTGCCATCCCGGATCGGCATACGTGCCGCCGGGACCATAAAGTTGCACGTCTGGCGTGACGTGCGCGATGGTGAGCTTGGCCCCGACTTCACTGGCGATTTTGGCGGCGCACTGCAGGGTGGGGAGGCTGTGGTCGGCGAAGGTGACGCCGCAGAGCACGTGCTTCACATCCCAACCTTGGCTGGATATATCGGGGAATTGCGTGCCGGTCAGAACCGGCGCATCGCATTCGTGCATCACCTTCGCGGCCACCGAGCCGATCAGATGGCCCCAAAACCCGCGACGTCCGCTGGTGGGCATGGCGATCAGGTCGACCGCTTCATTCTGAGCGGCGGCAATAATTTCGGTGGAAGCATCGCCCTGAGTGACCAGACACTTCACCGGCAGTCCGCTGAGCGCCGAGCCGAGCGATTCGTGCAGGTCCTTTTCCGCGTACGTGAATAGTTGGCTGAGCAGTTCGTCAGGCGAGAGCGGCCGGTTTCCGGGACGGTCGAACGACGAGTAGCTTTCCGGCGCGATCACGTGCAGCAGCACGATTTCCGAGTGGAAGCGGCGGGCGATCGCATCCGCGACGCCGATGACGCGCAGCGTGGTTTCGTGGAACTCGACCGGAAGCAGAATCTTGCGGACCTGGAGAATAACGCCTCGCGTGATGCGGAAGTGACTCTTATCTGACGCGCCTGAGGTGGCGAGGTTACGCGCGGCGCAAAAGTTCCCGAATCCAATTCCGGGGGCAATGTCAGGTTCCAGTGTCAGGCTACATGTCAGGTCCCGAGTCCCGTCCATTCGCGGCGGGTGAGCTTTACATGTGGCTGACAAAAAGAATGGCACCGATAAACAACACCGCCGCGCCCATGATGATCATGAACACGACGCGGGTGATTTGCTCCTCAGTCGGGTTAGCATGCGCCGTTTCCGTAACGGGCGCCGCAGTCTCGGTCGCATGGGGAAGCGCTTCGATTGTGTGGGCAGCTACCTGAGTCATATGCTCCTCCGCGTTTTTCGTCTTGACCGCTGCGAGGCGGCTCGATGACAAAGGTATCGGCTGGGCGGCGAAAAACTGGTGCGGTGGGTCACCGCGCAGCGTGATGAGGCTCACGATTCTGGTGCGGCCAAAATGGCACAGCCGAGCGGCGAAGCGATTGGGGAATCGCGGCGCGTTGAGCGCGTATCATTTTCAAGTAGGGCAGAGGTTAAGCAGAGCAAAGCACGCCGCGATTTCCCGATGGAATTTGAAATAGGCGCGCCGGGAGAAATAGATATGGCATTCGCACTGGCACAAATCGATGCGTTTACGGATAAGCCGTTTGCGGGAAATCCAGCGGCAGTATGTGTGCTGACGGAACCGCGCGAGGCGGAGTGGATGCAGCTCGTGGCGCGCGAGATGAATTTATCCGAGACGGCGTTTTTGTCGGCACGGGGGGATGGATTTGACTTGCGCTGGTTCACGCCGGCAACGGAGGTGGATCTGTGCGGCCACGCCACGTTGGCCAGCGCGCATTTTCTGTGGGAGGAAGGCAGGTTGGCAGCGGATGAGCCAGCGCGTTTCCATACGCGGTCGGGCGTGCTAACAGCGGAGAAGAAGGGATGCTGGATCGAAATGGATTTTCCGGCAACACCCATTCAGCCAGACGCTGCGCCGGACGGGCTGGAGCGCGCGTTAGGGTCGAAGGCGGTGCACGTGGGGCGATCGCGCTTCGACTATTTGCTGGAGCTGGAAGACGAGAGCAAAGTGCGCACACTCGATCCGGATTTCCGGGCGCTGCGTGGGGTTAAGGCTCGCGGGATTATTGTTACCAGCCGCGCCTCCGGTAAAGATTACGATTTCGTGTCGCGATTTTTCGCGCCGGCGTCCGGCGTGGATGAGGATCCAGTGACCGGGTCGGCGCACTGCGCCCTGGCGCCGTATTGGAAGCAACGGCTGGGCCGCGACAATCTCACCGGATACCAAGCATCGAGGCGCGGGGGAATGGTGCGCACGCTGTGCGTGGGCGATCGAGTGAAGCTCTCCGGACAAGCGGTGACGGTGTCACGGGGCGAACTTCAAGTGTAGCGAAAGGTCGCGCATTCGAGCTGTGACTGCGCGGTCGAGCTGGGCGCCTGAAATCGTGCTACTTGGTTTTTGGCATGGCGGCAGAAGCCTGTTGCTGGCCTGCCTCTTCTTGTTTTTGCCAAGTGGAATCGGGGTTGTATTCCTTCATGGCTTTGCCGAGAGCCGCGGTATTCGGGCCTAGATCCTTCTGGTAGACCACGCCATCCTGACCCACGATGAAGGTCATCACGCCGGAGGATCGATAGTCGGCTGGGAAGGCGATGAAGGCGAAGCCACCGGTCATTTTGCCGTCCGAAATGTAACTCTTCGCTCCACCGGGCGCGTCTTTCCCCTGGCCGACGAGCATGTGGTAGTAGTAGCCGTGAAACGGTGTGGGCTCGGTGTTTCGGGCAGAGGCGTAACCTTCAGCAACGGCGGAGGCCAAAAGAGGGCCAATCGGGCTTCTGGGCTGTCCGGATGCGGTGGGCCAGTACAGACCATTTTTCTGGTCGTTGTCGCTGAAGATTTTCCGCGCAAACATCTGGTGCTGGGCGGAATAATATTCTTTTTGCGCGGCGACCAGTTCCTGGCAAACGCGGATCGTCGACATTTCGTTCTGCCCAAGGCGGCGGTAGAGGATTTCCTTCTTGGCGTCGGTGGTATCGAAATACCAGGTCTTTCCTTTGTTCATCAGCGGGATGGGCGTGGGCCAGTTCTCCGCGCCGATGTACAAAGTGGTCGTGCCGTCCGGTTCCTTCACGAAGCGGTGCATCATCTGATATTTCTGCACGAAATCCTGGCGATCGTGGGCATCCTGGACGTCGTCGCCGGAGTCGACAATCTGCTTGGCATCGGGTCCGAGAACGTCGAGCATCACCTTCTGATCGTTATTGCGCGCCGCGTTGACCAGAGCTTTGCTCGCTTCCTCGGGCGATGAAAATGTTTTCTGGCCATTCTCCTGCGCGATAGAGCGCAACGGAAAGGCGCCTGCGAAAAGGATGGCAACGGCGGCCCACGTTAGAAAAGTGGCCGAAGAGATTAGCCGAAAGCCCTGCTTCATACGCCGCATATAGCTTCTCTCCATTTCTGAATCAGCGATCCATTAGGACGAAAAAATTGTGGTTTACGAGCGCTGTAAAAATTTAACGGCGGCCTCCGCCGCGGCCTCCGCCGCCACCGTGGAAACCTCCACCGCCGCCGCCGCGGAATCCGCCGCCACCGAAGCTGGAGCTTCCCCTGGAGGAAAAGCTTCTGGCTTCGCCGCCGCGGCCGATCCCGTTAAAGGCGCCCGAGCGCATGCCACTTTGTCCGCGGGGTTCAGTGTATCCGCGAGCGGCGCCAGCGTTTCCGTTGAATGGACGCGCCGCAGCGCCGGGTGCATTGAAGACTCCGCGCCCGCCCTGGAAACCTCTGCCAGCTTCGGCGCCCCCGCGAAATTCACCACGACCTCCGTTGAAGCCGCCGCGCACTCCGCCTCCGCGGTAAAAAGCGTTGCGGTTGTAAAAGGTTGTGCTGCGCGAGAAGTAGCGGCCACGATCGAAAACGGGGTAACCATGGCCCCAGTCGAAGCCCCAATGTCCCCAGCCCCAGCCGAAACCGCCGAACCACCCGATGCCGAAGCCGAGTCCGAAGGAGAGATAGGGACCGCCGAACCAGATGCCCGGATACGGATACCAACCGGGCCAAGCGTAGATGGGCGCCCCATACACGGCCCACGGGTCATAGGCTGGGACATAAACGACGTCGGGATTGGTGGGCTGAATCACGACATCCGAACCCTCGTTTGAAACGGTCTGCTGCGGCGTGCTTTTCAGGTTGCCGGCCTGCTCGGCGCGCTGCCGCATCACCTGCACGGCATTCATCACGTCCTGCTGCTGGTTGTAATAGGCATCGCCGAGAGAAGAGGTCCAAGAGATGTTCTTATCCATGTTGCCGAGCACGGATGGGAAAGCAGTGAGCGCCTTGACGCTGGGATCCCATGGCTGCTGGTCAACCGCCTGTCCAAGGGCCTGGCCCTTCAGATCTGGATGAGCTTGTACCCAGCGATCGGCTTCGACGACCTGCTCGGGAAAGGTCGCGGCGGCTAGAATCTGCGCAACAAGCGAATCGGGATACAGCGCGATCGGCGCAACCAACTGCTGCAACTGCTCGGGAGTCTGTTGCGCGTAGGGCGGGGCGGGCGGCGCTTGGCCCTGCGGAGCAGATTGTCCCTGTACCGTAGCCTGAGCCGGCGGCGCTTGCGTTGGATAGCCTGGGGGCGCCTGTGTTTGCGGGGCTGCCGGAAGGGAGCGAGGCCAAGTAGCCAGCACCAGAAGCAAACAGGACACCGAAACCAATGACCGCTTGAAGCAGTGAGGCCAGGAAAATCGTGCGGGGGGCCCGAAATTACTCATGTCGTAGAGCTCACTCTCGACCTTCATCGCTGTAAGCCTCCAATACGTAAGATGACAGAAGCCGCCTTTTGGAGTTACCGAATTCACAGTAAATTGAATAGTTTTTACTACAGGAAAAACCTGAGGTCATGCCGTTCTGCTACAGGAGTAGAAGCGGGAACACTCGAAATTCAGAGAGTGAGAGCTCCCGCACTGCCGCGATGCGCGGCTGAATTCAGGCGAAGGCGATCCAGCGTCCCGCGCCGACGATTCCGAACCAGAGCAGTAGGGAAAACGCTCCGGCCAGCTTGGCCGAAAGCGGGGTGCCACCGGTTTCCCAACGGCTGACGCTGCGATAGGAAAAAGTATGAAAGATGAGCGCGTTGGCGCCTGCGAGCACCATCATCACCATTTTCACGCGGAAGGCGTAGCTGGTGTAGCACTTGGTGGCTTCGGAGACGAACATCAGGCTGCCGGTAACGATCATGATGGTGGCGCCGATCCAAGCCCAGCGCAGAGTGGCCTGGGCCATTTCGGTGACGGGTTCCTCGCGCAGCATCAAGCCCATCAGGCGCAGATCGAGAATGGAAGTGGCGCCGACCAGCGCGACGATGCCGAACAGATGGAACATTTCGATCGCCGGGAAAATCCAGATGGAGCGCGAAATAGCGGTGCCGAGTTGACTGGCCTCGAAAGCCTTGAACAGCGGCATGGGATCGTACATTTTCCTATCCTCCGTTGGATGAGCCAGACGCTATTGCGCCAGGCACCCGCTTACTCCTGAGACCCGGTAAAGCCAATCACGCGGGACATGGCCACGATTCCAAACCACAAGATAAGCGAGACGATCGCCGTCGTTCTTGCGGATGCGGGCGTTTGGTCGCGGTGACCCCACTCGTCGACGTAGCGATAGGAGGTCAGGTGGAAGAGCAAAATGTTGAGGCCCGCGCCGATCACCAGCAGCATCTTCACGCGGAAAGCGGTGTTGGTGTACATGTCCACCGCGTGCGCCGCGAAGAGAATGAATCCGGTGGTGACATTGAGTCCGAAGCCGGCCTTGGCCCAGGGAAGGGTGAGGTCGGAAACATTTGAGACGGAGCGGCCGCGGATCCACCAGCCCAGCATACGGCCGTCGAGAATGGTGGTTCCAGTGACCAGCAGAATGAAGCCGAAAATGTGCAGAACGTATAGGGCCGGGAAAACATTGAAAGATTCCTTGACCCACACGGCCCAGCCGGTGGATTGCAGCCAATGGCAGAAAGCGAGCATTTTCGTCGTCCTCCGTGTGCTGGGAAAGAGTGTCGTGGATTACCAAAAGAACGGCTGTGATTGAAAACACGGATAGCTGTGAGGAGGGTCACAAAATGAAGCGGATAAAGGAGGGAAGCGCATGGCCTGAGGAAACGGTGCGCGGCGCAAACGCCGCCAGGATGGCGTGGCTTAGAGTTTAGGTGGGCAGACGAACATCGACGTCAAAGCCTTCGAGAACGGGACGAACGCGGCGGATGACCTCGCTGGCCCACAGCTTTTCGCTGAGCAGCACGAGGGAACCATCCTCAAAATTGCAGACCCCGCAGAAAAAATAGTTGGAATAGGCTTTGTGGTAAGCGTCCACACCGCGCTGGGAGAGATCGCCTTCAAGAGCGGCATCGCCCGATTCGACCAGCTCGCCGGCACGGGCGCCGAAGGTTTCCTTCTGGAACCGGTCGATCAAGGTTTCCAGTTGTGGAAGCTCGGGAGCGGGAACCACGATGCAGCGCTGCGCCGCTTCGCGGAAGGCGATCTGGTGATTGCGGCAGTACTCGCGGAGGCGATCGAGATGGCTGAAGAAATCGAGAGCCCACTGGTCTTTGCCGGAGGTGGCCCAGAGAACGCGGCTCCAGATGCGCGCGGCGTCGTTACCGCGGACCGGTTCGCGGTTCTCGTCGTCTTCGGTTAATTCCAACCCCACGGCGCGCACGTCCGGACCGATATCGAGAGGTTCGATTTCGAGCAGGTACACGCGTCAGGCCTCGAGATCGGGCGGGAAGCGATTTTTAAAATCGGGAGATTGCTTGCGGACTTCGAGCCAGTCGAAGAAAGCGCCCGGCGATTCCAGCCAGACGGCAAACCACTGGGCGATTTCCTTTTTTTCGTCGCGCTTCTTTTCGTCCACTTTATGGTTGTGCGCGATCATTTCCGCGCGGCGGCGGCCGAGGCGAGCCACTTCGAGGACGCGCTCCACGGCGGCATGTTCGTGCGCGGCCTGGAACTTGCGAAAAAGCTCGTCGAGGCGGATCAGAGACATTTCCGCGTCTTCCAGATTAGAAAAATGGAGAAGATCGGCAAATTCCTCCTCGTACTTTCCTCCGGTGTCGGAACGCGTCGAGGCAATTACGCGCAGCCCCGCTTCTTCGAGCACGCTGACGATGTAATCGGGCGAAGTTTTGCCGCGCTCGCCCAGATGCGCGATGAGCTGCCGCCGGATCTGTTCGATTTCCGCGGGAGTAAAACGCGGCTTGGCCAACTCGCGGGCGGCGGCGAGAATCAGTTCTTTTTTTGTTGCTGCTTCCTTGCCGGAAGCGGCGCCAGCTTCATGAGAAGTCAATAAAACCTCGTTTATTCCGGAGAATTCGCAGGAACGGTTTGCGCGGCATCGTCGTTCAGCATGCGACGCAGGCGCGCAACATTACGATTATGCTCCTGAAGTGTCTTGCTGAAGAAATGGCCGCCGCGATCGTTGGCGACGAAATAGAGATAATCGCTGGATTCGGGCGCCAGAGCGGCTTTCAGCGAAGCTTCTCCCGGGTTGGCGATGGGGCCCGGCGGAAGGCCGCGATGCTCGTAAGTGTTGTAGGGCGAATCGACGCTCAGGTCGGCATGCTTTACATCGCCCTCCGGGCGGCCCCTGAGCAACAGCGCGTATTGAATAGTGGCGTCGCATTGCAGCGGAATCTCCTTGCGCAGGCGATTATAGAAAACGCCGGCCACCACGGGCCGCTCGTTGCCATTGGGGGTCTCGCGCTCCACCAGGGAAGCCACCGTGACAGCATCTTCGGGCGTGATGTCCGACGAAAGCTGCGGGAAACGCGGCACCTGCAGAGTCTCCCAGATGGCGCGGAAATGGCGGACCATGGTGGCGGCCACCTGTTCGCAGGTGGTGTGGCGCGTGAACTGATAAGTGGAGGGAAACAGAAAGCCTTCCAGAGTTTTTGCGTGCGGGGCGAGATCGGAAATCAGCGATGTGTCGTGAGCCGCGGCTAGGAAATCCTGCTTGCTGCAAACCTCCTGCGCGCTGAGTTCGTTGGCAATGTCGTACATCGTCCAGCCTTCGGGCACGGTGATGATGTGAACGAAAATTTGTCCGTGGGCTATCTTCCAGAAAACTTCACGGGAGTCGACCTGATGGTCAAACAAATATTCGCCCGCTTGCAGAGGCTTGCGGAAATGCCAGTCGCTGAAAAGGGCAAAGGCCGGGCCATTGCGGATCACATCTTCCTTGCGAAGTATGCGGGCAATGCCCCAGCGTGAAGTGCCGCGCGGAATATCGACAAAGACCTTCGCGGGACGATGACCTCGATATGGCTTGGTGAGCTGAGAATTCAGCCAGCCGGAGCCAGCTCCCAAAGCGGCGATAAACAGCAGCGCCAACAGACCCAGACGACGCATGATCAACCGCCCTCGCGAAGCGGAGCGGCTTGCGCGCGGCCGCGCTCCAAGTAATCGCGCAGGATGATGGCAGCGGCGACGTCGTCCAGCGAACTGCCGCGAGGGCGAGCAGAAGAATTTGCCGTGTGTTGCATTTGCGAGGCATCCCAACTCGTCAAGCGCTCATCCACCAGTTCTACGGCGATGCCGAGATGCTTGCGCAGCCGCTCGGCGAAGCGTGCGGCTTCGCCAGCCATTTCCGATTCGGCGCCGGTGAGCAGAAGCGGGTGTCCCACGATGACTTGACGCACCTCATATTTACGGCAGAGTTCGCGCAGGCGGCGCAGGTCATTCTGTCGGTTTACGCGTGAAAAGATCATTAAAGGCTGAGCGGTAAGCCTCAGCTCGTCGGAAAGTGCCAGCCCCATGCGTTTCCGTCCGTAGTCGATGGCAAGAACGCGCCCGGGATTTTCCACAGATGAAAACGGTCTACTGATCACAGCTTCGCGCTGAGCAAGCCTCATCCCTACTTATTATACGCGACGCTTCAGGCGGAAACGAATCAAGGCCCAGAGAGCTTGCTACTAAGCGTTTGAAAACCTGTTTTTGAGAAAAGAGTTGGAGTGGTTCCTATTACTGCTATTACCCCGATGGGTTTTTGTGAAACGTTTGCGGAAATGGAATGATTTCAATACGGCACTCGGAAAAGCACGGCAGAAAATTCCCGGCGAAGGAAATTTCTACCACCCGTACAGTGTTCCGTGTACTATCGCGCCGAGTTATCCGTCTCAAATTGAGTCAGTTGAAATTTCGACAAACTTTGGCAACCCAACTGCGATGTTTCCACGTCCGGTCCAGTAGCTATAGTAGTTTCGGTAGTTTCGGCCCTGCGCATGATCGAAGCCTACGATCTCCACTGGGCCAGCATTTCTTGCGTGGAAAGTCGCACGACGCTTAAAGCATTTCCGGCAGTCGCAAAACCAAAAATAAATTTTGCCGAAGAAGTTCTGGCAAAAGGGGAAGGCCTATAGTGAAAAAAGTGCGTGCTGTGCAGAACAACGCCGATCAGAAAGTGGGAGAGGACCTTTCGACCTTCGTATTTTGCGAGAAGGCCACTGGGGTCACGCAGTTTCGCGCTGAGTCGGATGCGGATCACAACATTACCGTCGAGCGCGTTGCCGGGTTGCTGGCGATGCAGTGTCTGGTGCGGGGACACGATCCCGACGATTTTGTGGTGTTGGTGCCGGCGGAAAAGCATCTCGTGGGACGATTCCTGTCGCGAGCAAAAGAGCTTTTGGAGCAAGGGCGAGCCGCTTCGAGGCCCGCATCGTTGAGCCCGCGCCAAACCGAGATTCTGCTTTCCGTGATCCGGAATCGAGCCAACAAGGAAATCGCCTCGCGACTGAACATCACGGTGCGGACAGTGAAATTCCACATTTCTTCGCTGCTGAATAAATTTGGAGTGGACAACCGCGCCGATCTGGCCCGTCGTGCGGCCGCCCTGGTGAAGCCGGGAGTTGAGGACAGCGAAGGATTGGCTTTCGTTATGCCAAACCGGGAATCCGAATCTTCCAATCCGAGGCCGATTCCGTTGGATCGCACGCCTGCCGTAGCCATGAAGGCGCGCGCGGTTCGGTTTGCAGGAAGGCAGTTGTCCGCATAAGCCGGTCTTCCGCGTAGTTGCCGTTCCCGCCTTTTATCCCGGGTCCCAGCCCAATCGCAATTCCGGCCGCGCGGTACTGTGAGTCCTGAGAAGCGCCCAGCCTTCGGGATTTTTTCGTTCAGCTCATTTTGAGTTTTTTCACGTCAATGGAAGGCTTCGGCAGCTTGGGGTCCATCTCTTCCAGGGTCTCGGCGATAATGTGCGACACCGCCAGGTTGCGAAACCATTTCTTGTTGGAAGGAATGACGTACCAGGGCGCGGCGTCGGTGCTGCACTTGGTTAGGGCATCTTCATAGGCAGCGGTATAGTCGTTCCAGAATCTTCGCTCGTTGAAATCCGCCTCGGAAATCTTCCAGTGCTTGTCCGGATCGTCGATGCGATCCATGAGCCGCTTCTTCTGCTCATCCTTGCTGATGTGCAGGAAGAATTTCAGGATCTTCACGTTGTTCTGGGTAAGAAACTCCTCGAAGTTGTTGATCTGATCGTAGCGCCTGGACCACTGGGATTTTGGGACGATATTGTGTACGCGCACGACCAGGACATCTTCGTAGTGGGAGCGGTTGAAGATGCCGATGTAGCCGAAGCCCGGAACGGCACGGTGAATGCGCCAAAGGAAATCGTGATCGGTCTCTTCGCCCGCGGGCACCTTGAAGGGAGTGACCTTGCAGCCCTGCGGATTCACGCCGGACATGACGTGGCGGATGGTGCCGTCTTTTCCGCCGGTATCGAGACCCTGCAGAACGATGAGCAGGGCACGCTTTCGCTCGGCGTAGAGCACATATTGCAGCGCGTCGAGTTTCTCCACGGCCTTCTCCAGGCTGGATTTCATCTTGTGGTCTTTGTCCCAGCCGAGCGTGTCGTCCGCGTCGTATTTCGAGAGCTTGACCTTTTCTCCTGGCTTGACGATCAGTTTTTTGGCGAAGTCCTTGGACATGGCCGCCCCTTTTCTTTGTGTGTTTGACAGCGCGACGAAAATATCAGAATACCCCGCAAGCGAGAGCTGCGCGGAGGTGATTACCAGATAGGCGCTTCGGGCCGCGAGTCATATGAAATTAATATTCGCGCGAAAGGCTTCCGAAGTATCATGATTTGTTGCAGCAAGTTGTTGTATATGGGCTTGTTCCCATGGCTACCATCCCATCCGAAATCGTGACGAGCACGCGACCCGTGGCTGAAGCCATTCCCGCGCCCAAGCGGGACTATCCCGGCGCGCTGGTGGTGGTGGAAGGCATTGACGGGTCAGGGAAGAGCACGCAGCTTTATTTGTTGAAGCGGTGGCTCGAGATCGGCGGCTACCGCATTCATTTCACCGAGTGGAATTCGTCGCCGCTGGTGAAGTCCGCCACGCGGCGAGGCAAACAGCGGCGGCTGCTCACGCCAACCACCTTTTCGATGTTGCACGCGGCCGATTTTGCGGACCGCTGCGAGCGGCAAATTCTGCCGTTGCTGCAGGGCGGCTACCTGGTGCTGGCAGACCGTTACATCTACACCGCCTTCGCGCGTGACGCCGCGCGCGGGTGCTCTCCGCACTGGCTGCGCAACCTGTATAGTTTTGCTCCCGTCCCCGACATTACTTTTTATTTCCGCGCCCCGCTGGACGTAGCGGTGAACCGCATCGTTGCGGGCCGGCCGAAGCTGAAATATTACGAAGCGGGCATGGACCTGGGGATTTCGCTCGATCGCGCCGAAAGCTTCCGGATTTTTCAGGAGCGCATCCTGAACAATTACGACCAGATGGTGCACACCGACCACTTCGTGTTGATGGATGGCACCATGCGGGTGAACCGGCTGCAGAAGCAGATGCGGCAGATCGTCACCGAGCGTGTGGACCTGGATCCGTTCGCACCCAAGAAAGCCGTGAAAAAGAAGTGAAGCGCGTGAAGAAAGTCGCGGAACTTACGGCGTCGCCCAACGGCGGCCCGGAGAAGCGCGCGAAAAATGGCGCGAGCGCGAAGAACGGCTCGGGCAAAAAGAAAGGCACGAACGGAAACGGACGCGAATCCTTTCCGCGGTTTTATGGCACGCCGTTGCCGGGAGTAAAGCCCGAGGAACTCAGCGGCAGCCTGATCGTGGTCGAAGGCACGGACGGTTCGGGGCGGTCCACGCAGATTTCGCTTTTGACAGAATGGCTCGAATCGGAAGGTTTTGCGGTTGAAACCATGGGGCTGCGGCGCTCGTTTTTGGTGGGTGAAGATATCGACGCGCTGCTGGCCGAGAATTCCGTGACGCGCATGACCCTGGCGCTGATGTACGGAACAGATTTCTTCGATCAACTCGAACGGCGCATTCTTCCGGCGCTGCGATCGGGACTGATCGTGCTGGCGGACCGCTACATTTTCACTCTGATCGCGCGCGCGGCGGTGCGTGGAATCGGGCGGGATTATCTCCACGGAATTTACGAAATTGCGCTGCGTCCGGACCTGACCTTCTGGCTGAATGTGCGGCCGGAGGTGGCTTTCGACCGGGAATTCAAAAAGTCGCAGACCATCAGCTACTGGGAATCGGGACGCGACATGTCGCTCTCGAACGATCTGTTCCAGTCGTTCATCCGCTACCAGTCGATGATCAAAAGGGAATTCGAGTATTTGTCGAAGCGGCATGGCTTCATCGAATTGGACGGTGAGGGAAGCGTTTCCGAAGTGAACCGGGAGCTTCGCCAGCGCATCGCGTCGCATCTCGGAATTCGCCGGACGCAATACAAGCCCTCACACGCCTTGGCTCACCTCTGGCGCTGAATTGGCCGCCCCGGTTCAACTCGCAGCCATCGACGCTGGGTCGAACGCAATAAGACTGGCCGTCGCGCGGGCTACCTCTCCACAGAACGTAGAAATCCTGGAAAATGAACGAGCCGCGGTGCGGCTGGGCCACAACGCTTTCACGCACCGCATGCTGGACGACAAAACCATTGCACGGACGGTGCGCACCTTTCGCGAATTTCGCGAGTTGATGGACAGAAATCAGGTGACCGCATACCGCGCGGTGGCCACGGCGGCGGCGCGCGAAGCGCGGAATTCGCGGCGGCTGATCGAGCGCATCCGGCGAAAAGCGGGGATTGAGCTGGAGGTGATCGGAAGCGACGAGGAAGCGCGGCTGGTGTGCGCGGCGGTGCGCTGGGCGCTGGGCGACCGCATCCGTCCGCGAGTGATTTTCGATCTGGGCGGGGGAAGCCTGGAAATCAATTTCTTCCAGCGCGGAGTGCTGGAGCGCCGCGTGGGATTGCCGCTGGGCACCATCCGGTTGATGGAGACCTATGGGATCGCCGGAGCCATCGGCGAGGACAATGTAAAGCGGCTGCGGCATCACGTGGTGTCGCTGCTGGAAAGCTCGATTCCGATGCGGCCGAATCTTTCGCGAGCAGTCGGCGTAGCGTGCGGTGGAAACGCGGAAGCGCTGGTGCGGCTGGCGCCCGGGCCGCTAGTCGGCAAGTCTCCGACCATCAACGTGAGATTGCTGCGCGACCAGACCTGGCGGGTACTGCGGCTGGACGTGCCGGGAAGAATGCGCGTTTTCCGCGTAAGGAAAGACCGCGCCGAAGTGATGGGCATCGCGGCCATCATCATTACCACCGTGGCGAAATGGATGGGGCTGCGCTCGCTGCTGGTGCCCGGTGTAGGAGTGCGCGAGGGCGTGCTGCTCGACCTGGTAGCTGCTCAATATTCCGTGGAGTTGGGCTCGGACGAAGAACAGGGGCGCGCGGCGGAAGTGTTGGATGGGGCGCGATGGTTTGCGCGGAGATACAGCTACAACGCGGAACACGCCGAGCAAATCGCCAAATTGTCGCTGTCGCTTTTCGATCAGTTGCGCCCGCTGCATGAGATGGGTTCGGAAATGCGGGTGATTCTGGAAGCAGGCGCGCTGCTGCACGACGTGGGACATTTCATCAACCGCAAGGCGCACAACCGTCACGGCGAATACCTGATCCGGAACAGCGACATTCCGGGACTCAAAGGCTGGCGCTGCGATATGGTGGCGGCGCTGGTGCGCTATCACAATACGAAGTCGGAGCCGCAGTTGAGCCACGCGTCATACGCCGCGCTCGACAGCGAAAGACGCAGGCAGGTGCGCATCCTCGCCGCGCTGTTGCGAATTGCGGAGAAGCTCGAGTCCGAACACGCGCAGCGCGTCACCAGCGTGGACGTGGATATCGCCGGGCACCGGGCCATTTTCCTGGTGCGCGCTTTCGAGGGTACCCGGCTGGACATCGCCGGGCTGGAGCGAAAGGCGGAACTGTTCGAGCGCGAGTTTCATCTGCGGGCGGAATTTCGCCGTGCGCAGAACGGCGTCAAGGTCGCATGAATCCGGGCCCGGAAAGTTGTCGAGAAAGGTTGCGTAGGAAATGATTCTCTACGTCGTGAGGCATGGAATTGCAGTGGACCGCACCGATCCAAAGTCGCCGCCGGAGGCGGAACGTCCGCTGACGGCAAAAGGCGTGCAGAAAACGCGCTCGGCGGCGCTCGGCTTCGCGGCGCTGGGCGCCAAGCCGGACGTGCTGGTGACGAGTCCCTTTCTGCGCGCGGCACAGACCGCGGAAATTTTCGCCGAGGCGCTGGGATTTTCTCCCGACAAGATTCGCGTGAGCGATACGCTGAAGCCTTCGGCAAATCCGGCGGACACCATCAAGGAACTTTCGCAGATGAAAGCGAAGGAGCTCGCCTGTTTCGGGCACGCGCCGAATATGGATTTGCTGATTGCCTACCTGGCGGGCGCCAGGGGACCATTCACCGAGCTTAAGAAATCGGGAGTGGTGTGCTTCGAGCACGGCAGCGCGCACGGCAAATGGATGCTGAAGTGGATTCTTACGCCGAAAATGCTTCGCGACCTGGCAGAGTAGGGAAGCGACGGGCAAAAAGTTCGGATTTAGCGGTCAAGCGGTGCGGCGCTGCGGCAGCGGGGCTGGGAGCAGCACGCGCCCGGTGTTGAATCCTTCGCGCCAGATTTCCCACGGCGAATTCGCCGCCAAACTCCTCTGCTGAAATTCCTTCAATCGCTGCTTGCGCTCGCGATCGATCTTCGCCACCGACTCAGACACTTTGGCGGCATCGAGATTCTTTCTCTGCCCGCGCAGCAAGGCCCGCAGCATGTCCAGATCGTGGATCTCGCCGAGCAGATCCTGAAATTGCTTGAGGTCCCGTTCCCACTGCGCGTAGCGTTGCGGCAGAAAATTTTCCACCACGTAGCGGAAATGCTTGATGCCGATTCGCGCGTGATGCCAGGCCAGCGTGCTGCGCCGCCGGCGCGCCTGCTGGTACAGCTCGAACGCCTGGGCTAGGCGCGCCGAAGCGATTCGCTGAAACACGACGCTTTCGAGCGGGAAGAAGGCCGCTTTCGGTTCGAGCTTGCGCCGCAGTTTGCGCCAGTGCTTGCGATCGAAGTTCTGCAGAGCTTTGTGGGCCAGCTTGCGCTGCTTTTTCTCCCGCAGGGAAAGAACCTGGAGAAGCTGTGAACGGACCGGGTCGTTGGCGGCGCCCAGCTTGCGCACCCGGATGCGAGCGACCTGCGTATCGCGCAGCGCGCCCAGCGCATGAAATAAATTACGGCTGGACTTCTTGATCTTGCGCCATTCCGGCGCGGGATTCACTTCGCTGAGCGCCTCGGCCATGGTGCGGCTGCGCCGAAAAGCGACGCGCAGCGCGTGAATATCCCCCGGTTTCCAGCGCGGCTCAATTTTTTTCGCGCGGTCGAGCGCGCGCTCCATCCACACACCCAGCCCGATGGATTTGGAAGTCTTATGCGAAGGCACCACGACCGATAGCGACACGAAATGCACCGTCCCAAGCCTAGCTGGAAATTTGATGTTAACGCGTGGGCGAGGTTTCTGCCAATGCGGGGCTGTTGAAAACTTCGCGGGCTTGGCTGATTCTACGCGCGATACCGCTTAGCGCGGGCGCGATCGACGATCATAGCCGCGGACATGGCACGCGGTCAAAACGGTCAGAGCCTGCGATGAGGGGGTTAGGAAACGAATGAGCAGCCGAGACGTACGTGGCCGTCAGCGAGCTGATGCGCATACGTTTTGCGAAGGATCACGCGCACCGGCGGCAAAATCGGAACGTGCAGGACGGCGTTGAACTGGTCGGGAACTTCTTCGGGTTTTTCCAGAAGCAGGGCCACGCCGCCATAGCTCAAGTCGATGACGCGGGCGGTGCGTTGGTTGAGATCGGTGAGGACTGCGTGCGCCTTGGTGCCCACCAGCGAGACACGTTCCCATTTGCGCTGATCGCGCTGCTGCTCCGGCGCTGGCGCGGCTGCTGCCGCCGCGGCCGAGGATGCGGACGCGGGTGACACGGAAACAGGTTTTGGTGCCTTCGGTGCGGCCGGGGCCGGCGCGGGAGCAGCCGCCTGGGCGGGTGCAGCTTCGCGCGCGACATGCGTTTCGATCGGAACAACGTTGGGAACAACGCGAGGCAAAGCGGCTTGCGCGGTATGCCCGGCATGTTTCAGCTCGTAGAGCCTCTTGTCGGCCAGACCCATCAAATCGCTCTTGCTCTCACCATCGCTGGGATAGACCGCTACGCCGTAATCGAGCGTGGCATGGACTCCCATTTTCAGCGGGGTGATTTCGGATTCGAACTGATTTCGAACGCGACGGCAAAGCGTGTTGGCCTGCTCGGGTTCCGTCTGCGGCAGGAGCAGCGCGAACTCGTCGCCACCGATGCGGAAGGCAAAATCGGAAGCGCGCAAAGTGCGGCGAAGCGTGCTGGCCGCGAGTTGCAGCACCTGGTCGCCCTGCAAGTGCCCGAAGCGGTCATTGATGTCCTTGAGCTTGTGCAGGTCGAGGATGACGATGGCCAGATTCTGGACGTAGCGCTTGGCGCGATTGAGTTCCTTGTCGCAATATTCGTCGAAGAGGCGGCGGTTGTAGAGCCCGGTCAGCGCGTCGGTGGCGGCGTTTATCTGCAGCTTCTTGAATTCGTCGTACTCCATAAGGATGGGCACGCGCAGAAAATTCATGGACGCGAGCACATCGACCATCGCCGTTTTCAAGGAGACGCGTTTGCCCAGCGTGTCGCCGAGTTCGCGGCGCCTGAGCAGGATGAGCTCCCAATACTCGTTACTTTTCGATTCGGAAAGCTCGATGGTCGCGGTGGTGCGAAAGAATTGGCGGAGAAACTGTCCGCGGACAGACTCTTCCAGTCCCTGAAGGGTCTCGACCAACAGGTCGAGGAACGAATCTTCGGCCGAAGCTTGCGGCCGGGAAGTGTCACCGGGCTGGGCTGTCAATTTTTCTGTCCCAAATAATCAAAGTGCCCCTTACCAAATTTGAAAGGGGCACACACGGGGCAATCATTCATTAGCACGGGACTATCCAATCCCCGGTACGGGCGCCGGCGGCCAGAAAAGCGTAAGTTACTGGCCCACAGCAGATTAGAAGCGCCAAAATTGGAGCCAATGCGGGAGAAATCGCACCATTTCAGGAATCGTGAAAACCGATTCCACTTTATACCCACGATGCGCCGGATTCCAAGACGCCAAGCTGTGGAAAACGATTATCCTTCTGACGGAATGACGAGAACGGCCTATCCGACAAGAACGGCCTATGCGAGGGGGGTAAGGAACTCAACTCCAATCAGTTGCGCGTCGCCACTTTCCTGGCGGCGGGTCACTCTTGCTTGAATGGGCTGCATCGCTGCCGGGACCAGCGCACTGGTTGTAATCGATGGAACGGGGATGGTCAGTGTGACGGAGTGGCCTAGATGGATCGAAAGCGGGCAAACAATAAAAGCGCCCACCGCGCTGATATCAAGCGTCTTAGCCAATTCCATGGACTGGTCATCGCGTGGCTCGCGGCGGCGCACGAACAGGGGAATTTGAAGTTCGATGCGCTTGGCGCGCCGGCGGTCTGTATCGAACTGCGTGTTTGATACGTCTTGAAGCGAAATATTTTCCTTAGGCATTCCTTACCCCAGTTTTAGTACGTATGTACTAAAGCAATTTGGTTGCGAGGACTCGGGAATCTGCCTGCGGGAGCAAGTCCTATTCACTGCAACAAGATGGCGGGTGTGTCAAATTGAACCCTGCGAACCACACTGTCATTTCACGGGAAATGAGTGCAATGGACTTCCACTTAACGCAAGAGTAGAACCTATTTACCATTGACACCATTTGACTGCATTTGCGAGCATGACCTTATTCCGTGGCGTATTTCGTACAGGGAATACGCATCCTTTTCACCGGGGTCGGGTTTAGTCCTATCCAGGGAGGGGCATTGTCGAGAAGTACCACAGTCGAGCCATCGTCAAGCGGTCAACAGGCTTTTCAGCTACTTGCGAGCCTGCTGGACACGCTGGACCGGCCGCTGGTTGTGGCGGATAGGCGCGGCCGGGTTCTCTTCACCAACCTGCATGCCCAGGATTTTCTCAAGACCATGGGGCTGACTTCCCCTGAGCCCAATCTTTTCCCGGAGATTTTGCAGGCGGATCACAACGACATTTTGGGGCAGCTCGAAGGTGGCGAGCAGGAAATTAGTCTTCCTATCGAGACGCCGATCGGCAAGAGCCGGGCACGTCTGCGCTGGCTGCCGGAACCGGATTGGCTGGTTGTTTACATCGAGCCTCTGCCGTCCGGAGCGCCTTCGGATGAATCGGAGATGCGGCAGACCGTGCAGGATCTGATGCAGGAGCGGGAAATTACCTACCGCAATCTTCTGGCAGCCTATCTGCGGCTGCAGGAAGTGAACCGGCAGAAGACGGTGTTTCTGGCCTCGGCCGCGCACGAACTGAAAACGCCGCTGGCGGTGATGAAGGGCTACTACGATCTTTTGCTTTCTGGTTCGCTCGGGAAGATGGAAGAGCGGCAGCGCGAAATTTTGCAGGAGTCGAAAGAGAGCTGCGACCGGCTGGTGCGGCTGGTTTCCATGTTCCTGAATTACTCGGCGCTCGAGAGCGGCAAGCTGGTGCTGCAGCTTCGCGAAAACGACATCAAGGATTGCGTCAACGATCTCACCTGCCGCTGGCAGGACCCATTCAAGCGCGCCACTGTGAAGTTGGATGTGCACGTACAATCGGATTTGCCGCTCTTCCGGTTCGACTATCAGAAAGTGCAGCAATGCATGGCCAACCTGCTGGACAATGCCTTGAAGCACACTCCGGCAGGCGGCACGGTCACGCTATCGGCGGCCGCGCACTTCTGGGAGCGCCGCACCAACCAAGCGCCCGCCGGAAAAGAACGCCGCCGGGAAAGCAAGCCGGTAGTGAATGCGGTGCTGGTGTCGATTTCGGATAACGGCAGCGGAATCGCGGCCGAGTTTCACCAGGAAATTTTCGAAGAGTTCGTGCGTGTAGACCCGTCGTCCTCGGGAATGGGGCTGGGACTGGCCATCACCAAACGCCTGATCCAGGCCCACCGCGGGAAGATCTGGGTGGATAGCGAGCTCGGGCGGGGAAGTTCGTTTTCTTTCCTGCTGCCCAGGAATGCGGAATAGACTCGAAGATTGTTTGTTTGAGACAGGACAAGAGAATGGCGCCTAAAGACAAAATTCTAGTGGTGGATGACGAACCGAGCATTCGCAAGTATCTTCAAACCCTGCTCGAAGTCGATGGCTTCGAAGTGGAGACGGTGGCTAGCGGCAAGGAAGCCCTGGATGTGATCGGCAAGGGCGAGCGCCCCGAGTTCATCATTCTGGACGTGCTCATGCCGGAGATGAACGGGCTGGAGACGCTGCAGCAGCTCATGCAGATCGACCGCAGCCTCAACGTGATCATGCTTTCCTGCTCCAACGAGGTGACCACCGTGGTCGAGGCCATCCGCCTTGGCGCGCTCGATTACCTGACCAAACCTTTCGAGAAGCCCGAACTGGAAGCGGCGTTTCTGAAGTGCCGGCAAAAACAGCAGCTTCGATCCGAGAACCAGGCGCTGCGCGAGTATTGCGAAGCCCTCACCGAAGACATTTCCTTCCTGGCGGCCAGCCCGCAGATGTTGAAGATCCGCCAGCAGATTTTGCAGATTGCGCCAGTGGACGTTCCGGTGTTCATCAGCGGAGAAAGCGGCGTGGGAAAAGAAGTGGTGGCGCGCATGATTCATCTGCGTTCCACGCGACGCCAACAGGCCTTCGTTAAGGTGAACTGCGCCGCGCTGCCCGGCGAGTTGCTGGAGTCGGAGTTGTTCGGCTACGACCAGGGCGCCTTTACCGGTGCGGTGCGCTCCAAGCCGGGGAAGTTCGAGTTAGCCAACAAGGGAACGATTTTCCTCGATGAGATTGCCGAGATGAGCCCGCACCTGCAGGCCAAGCTGCTGCATGTGCTGCAGGACGGGCAATATTCGCGGCTGGGCGCGCGGTCGGTGGTAAACGTCGATGTGCGCGTGCTCGCGGCGACCAACATGGACGTAAAAGAAGCCATGAAGACCGGGCGCTTCCGCGAAGACCTTTACTACCGGTTAAATGTACTTTCGATTCACATCCCGCCTCTGCGCGAGCGCACCACCGAGATTCCGCTGCTGTTCCGCCATTTCCTGGTGAAGTACAGCGAGAAGTACCAGAAAGTAGCCCCGGATCCGTCAAAGCACCTCCTGGACGCGGCCCTGCGCTATCCCTGGCCGGGAAACTTGCGCGAGCTCGAGAATTTCGTGAAGCGCTATGTAATTCTTGAGGACGACGAAGGCAGCTTCCGCGAATTGCTGGAGATGACCGGGCAGCAGCAGCGCACCGCTCCCCGCGAAGAAGCTCCTCCTCCCAAAGAGCAGGGGCTGAAGGCACTGGTGCGTGGCCTGAAGGACGAGGCCGAAATGGAAGCCATCGCCGATGCCCTGGAGAAAACGAACTGGTGCCGCAAAGACGCCGCCAAGCTGCTCGGCATCAGTTACAAGGCGCTGCTCTATAAAATGCGCCAATTCAATCTGGATTCCGGACGAGGCTCGCGCTCGAAAGCTGCCAAGGAAGCAGTGGCGCAGGTTCCCAAGGCAGAGGTTCCCAAGGCGGAAGATCCAGCGCACGCGCTGCGCAGTTCTTGATATCCGTTCGCTCGAGAGTTGTGCCGAATCAGCACACTCGATCGAAAGAATATCAAAAACGCATGGCGCTTCCCGTTACGCCTAGTCCTAGGCAGCTTGTTGCACGCTTAGTGCACAACCAGGACACATCCCCACTAAATATTACTATCCAAACTTTGTGTTGATACGCTAGTATGCGACTCCGAAGTGCGCATTCCATTTTTGTTCTGAATGGATCGCAGCTTGCGGAGCACTTTGGCCGCTGAACGAACTCTTCGGATTGCACCGAAGAGAATGTTCAACCTGTGGATTGCCTGGTGAAGCGTGGGAGGCAAGCGGGTTGGCCAAACGCTGTTGGAACACCGATCGCTGAAATTGTTTTGGGGTGTGCTGTGGGCCCAAGCTTACTCCTGGAGGACCAGTGGGGATGACGGAACGTCGCATGGCGCGGCGGTACGACTTGTCGCTGCCAGTTTCTGTTCGCCTGCCGATTAATCGGGAGCCTGGATCGCACAACGGCCAGACTCGAGATATTTCAACGCGCGGCGTCTACTTCACCATGCAAAAAGATCTGGCGCCCGGCACCGAGGTGGATTTCACCCTCACTCTGCCCGCCGAGATTACGCGCGGCACCGAAGTATTCGTGCGCGCACACGGGCGCGTGGTCCGCGTGGACAAGCGCCACGACGATCAGCTTCCCGATGTCGGCGTAGCCGCGGTCATAGAGCGCTACGACATCATTCGCGGCGAAGCCACCCGCATCTAGCGCGTCAACTCTTGCGCGGCGCTGACCGGCGCCGCGAGCTTTTCACTGCAAATCCCGCCGAAGTTTCCCATTTCGATTTCAGCGCTTTTTTTGTCACGCCTGCCACCTCACTATCCTTTTCACGCTGACTGGCATGCCGCTTCCGCCGGCGTGCCCGTGCAAAAAAATCGCTGGGAACGGAAAGTGTAAGCGGCGTTTTCCACGGCGACGCCGTCCCTACAGGGGAAACGGTATTCCCGAAAGTTCCAAGAGTTTTCTAGTCGGCGAGCGCTGGGGCGATCGATTAGCGAACCATGCAAGTGACTGATGCTGTGGAAAAGCCGTGTCATTCGGTGACACTGTACTAGAAATACAGGAGTTAGCGCCGGGGATGTGGATGTTCCACGGTTTTGGCGGATGAGATGCAAAGGGACTGTTGGAATAAAAACAGCTACGATCGAGAACTCATGGCTTCGGCCGCAAAGCTAAAAGCTGACAACCCGATCCGGGCAATCGATTTGCCCCCGGACCACATCTACTTTGGACCTTCGCAAGCGATGCAGTCGGTGCGGCAGCGCGTGGAGCGCGCCGCTGCGCTGAATGTCCCCATTCTGATTTTGGGAGAGAGCGGCACGGGTAAAGAAGTTCTGGCGCGATTCGTTCATAATCGCTCGCCGTGGGCCGGCGGTCCTTTTGTTAAGGTGAACTGCCCGGCCATTCCCGGAACGCTGCTGGAGAGCGAACTTTTTGGATTTGAAAAGGGCGCGTTCACCGGCGCAACCGCCGCAAAGCCAGGCCGCATCGAGATGGCCGATGGCGGAACGCTTTTCCTCGACGAAATCGCCGAGCTGGACGCCAGCCTGCAAGCCAAGCTGCTGCACGTGTTGCAGGACGGCCACTTCACGCGAATCGGAGACCACGAAGAGCGGCGCATGAGCGCGCGTGTCATCTGCGCGACCAACCGCGCCCTCCAGGAAGAGATCGAGAAAGGCGGTTTCCGCTCCGATCTTTTCTATCGCATCAACGTAATCAGCGTAACGCTGCCCTCGCTGCGCGATCGCCGTGAGGACGTCCCGTACCTGGCCGAATATCTCCGGGTCGTATTCAATCAGCGCTTTCAGCGCGAAGCTCCCAAAATCTCCAAAGAAACGCTGCACACGCTGCAGCAGCGCGACTGGCCGGGCAACGTGCGCGAACTCGAAAATTGCATCGCGCGATATGTGGTGCTGGGTTCGGAAGAAGCCTTTTACGCTGAGCGCACCGAGAGAAAGCCTTATAGCTTCACCTACGAAGAGTCGCCCGACGGCAATATCCCGCTGAAAGCCATTGCGCAGCAGGTGACCCGGCGCATGGAACATGACGTGATCCTGAAAGTGTTGCAAGCCAACCACTGGAACCGGCGCAAGGCCGCCGAGCAACTCAAGATCAGCTACCGCGCGCTGCTTTACAAGGTCCGGCAGGCGGGGCTACCCTCGAAGCGCCCCCGGCGCCGTCCGGAAGCCGAAGCGGTGATCGCTGTGCCGTCTTCCCAGGCGGATTAGATCTTTTTTAGGATTTTCGGCCCTCCACTAGCGTAGGAAAACCCGGCAAATCTGTCGGATACATAGTACTAGTATCTGGTAAGCAATCGTTCGCTTGTTGCGGCTTGCCGCCCGTTTTCCTTTTCGCTAGCCTGAGTTCAATGCCAATGGCCAAAGTAGCAGAGAAACCGAGCACTGCCACCGGCCTGAAGGTGTGTCTGCTGTCTCCGCACCCGATGGTTCTGGACGAGTTCAAGCGTCTGCTGGAGAACTCAGGATTCCAGATTACCCCCAAGCAATTGGATTCCATGCTGGCGCCCGATCTTCGGCATCTCGAAGTGCCTAAAGCTGGTGTGTACGTCATCGACGCTCACGCGGCGCGGCAAGCCACCGGCGCGTTGCTCGGAAACATTCTTGAACGCAACGAAAACGCCCGGCTGATCGTCGTAGGCGATAAATTGAAAGAGACCGATGCCCACGCGCTGTTGCGGCAGGGCGTAAAAGGCATCCTCACCTACGCGGAGGCGCGGGACCAGCTGCCCCGGGCGCTGCCCTTGGTTGGAGCCGGCGGATTCTGGGTGCCTCGCGAGGTTCTTTCGCGCTTCGTCGATTCGATCCTGACTACTACGCAAGGCCGTCGTCTTCGCGGAGACGCTCCCAGCGAGCTGAGCCGCCGCGAGCAGGAAGTGCTCAGCAGCCTGCTCGAGAATCTTGCCAATAAAGAAGTCGCCAGCCGTCTGAACATTTCTGAGCGGACGGTGAAATTCCACGTGTCGAACCTTCTGGCAAAGTTTGGCGTGCGACGACGCGCGGACCTGATCCTGCTCTGCTATCAACGTCGTAATCTGGCTTAAGCCCTCATCTGAGCCCTGCTGTCCGTCCTTCTGAGCATGTACTTGCCGCTTTCACTGCTATAATTTTCCGCTGCGTTCTCGTTCCGTCCGGAGATTCCCGGACGCGGAAGCCTTCATCGCAATGACGAAATTTTTCATCGAGAATTTTGGTTGTAGAGCAACCGATGCCGACGCAGCCGGGTTGCGCAGCGGTTTGCTCCGGGAAGGCTTGCAGCCGTGGTCGGAGGCAAGCACCGCCGATGTCGTGGTGCTGAATACTTGCACTGTGACGGCCGCTGCTGATTCGCAGGCACGCGAGGCGATCCGCAAGATTCATCGCGCAAACCCGAGTGCGACAATCGTCGTAACCGGCTGCTACGCCCAACGAGCGCCGGAGGAGATTTCCGCGTTAGCGGGTGTTACTTGGGTAGTAGGAAATGCGCGCCAACGAGAGATTCCGGGATTGGTGCGCGGAGGGAGCGAGCACGGAAGCTTTGTGCCCTTGGCAGAACTGGAATCGAGCGGGATGTCTCTCTCGCGCGGCCCAGCAAAAATTCTAACCGGCGATATTTTCGAGCAGAGCACCATCGACTTGGCTGGAACGTCGGCCACTCGTGACGGCGGACAAGTTCTGGGCGAACGAACGCGACCAATCCTAAAGGTTCAGGACGGCTGCAACAACCGCTGTGCGTACTGTGTGATTCCATTCGTTCGTGGACGTAGTCGCAGCTTGGCTCCTGACGCCGTAGTTTCAGAAGCGCGACGGTTGGCGGAGGCGGGCGCAAGAGAAATTGTGCTCAGTGGGATCAACCTGGGAAGCTATGGACGCGATCTGAGTCCGCGCGCGGAACTCGCCGCGGTGGTCGCGCGAATCCTGGATGAGACGCCAGTGGAACATGTGCGCTTCAGTTCTATCGAGCCGCAGGATGTTACCGAGGATTTTGTGGCCATGGTGGCTGGTTCGGAGCGCCTGGCGCCGCATTTTCATGTGCCGCTGCAATCGGGATCGAATCGGATTTTGCGGGCCATGCACCGATGGTACCGGGCCGAGTTGTATGCGCAGCGGATCGAGTTGATCCGGCGGAGGCTGCCCGATGCGGCTATCGGCGCCGATGTGATCGTGGGATTTCCGGGCGAGACCGCCGAGGATTTTGCCGAAACGGCGCGGTTTATCGAAGCGCTGCCGCTGACCTACCTGCACGTCTTCTCGTTTTCGGCACGTCCGGGCACAAAGGCGGAATCGCTCGCCAACGCGCTGCCCCACGAAACAATTCGCGAGCGAGCCCGGGAATTGCGGGCCTTGTCAGCGCGGAAAAACGCCGCGTTCCGGCGATCGCAGGCGGGAAAGCCGCTGCGAGCGCTAACGTTGGCGCGTGGTGGCGAGAGCTGGACCGAGGCGCTTACCCGGAATTATCTGAAGGTGCGAATCGCGGGGCGTATTGCCGCGAATGAGTGGCGCGAGGTTAGGCTGACGCCAGCCGAGAACGAAGTCTGCGCGCAGTCGGGCATTTCGTCAGCAGGCGATTCAGTCCTCGAAAATCACTTGCGCCAGCGCCAGGTTGCCGCTGTGGGTGATTGAAAGCGAGATGTTTTTTACGCCGAGACGGTCGGCGAACTCTCGCGCGACGCCCATAAGATTCAGCGTGGGCTTGCCGCTGGGCGCGTTGGCTACTTCGATGTCGCGCCAGCGCACTCCGAGGCGCCAGCCGGTGCCGAGAGCTTTCATCCCGGCTTCCTTGGCGGCGAAGCGCGCGGCATAGCGCTCCGCCTTGTTTTTGTGGCGCTCGCAATATTGCACTTCGCGTGGAGTGTAGATGCGCTCGAGAAACGCCGCGCCATGGCGCGCGAGAGCCGCTTCGATGCGGTCGATTTCCGAGATGTCGATTCCCATTCCGACGATCACAAGAGTTTTTCGCGGCTCCTTGGCGATTTGGATGGGAAGCAAACGCAGCGGCCGGTGCGGCGTCGCGGCTGTTGCGGATTATACCTAGAATCTGAATGGGAGCAGGGAATTCGACTTGGCGAATCGGCAAAATAACGTGCGAGCTGCAGCATCGACAAAAACGGCGACGGCCAAGCCGGTGAATGCAGCTCGCCGCGCTGCGCAGTGGACCTTGCGTCGCGCTGGGAAACTGCAAATTCTCGAGGCACCGCCGCTCGCCCGGCTCCGCTGGCTCGTCCACGGATTCAGCACCCGGGCTGGCGGAGCGAGCGAGTTTCCGTCGCCCCGCCCCGGGCGAAGCTCGAAAACAAAAGCGCCCGAAAACGTTTTGAACCTCGGCTTCACCGACTGGGATTCCCGCGAGCAGGTCGATCGAAACCGGCAGAACTTTTTCCGCGCACTCGGCGCGGCCAAAATGCGGCCAGTGATGCTCAAACAGATTCACTCGGATGTAGTGCATCGAGTGGACGCCCGCGAAGCGAGCGGCAAATCGTTGCAGGGCGATGCGCTGATTACCGCGGACCCAGGCGTGCTGCTCGTGGTGCAGACCGCGGACTGTGTGCCCATCTTGTTAGCCGACACAAAGAATCGGGCTGTCGCTGCGATTCATTCCGGCTGGCGCGGCACAGTCCGGCGCATTGCCGAAAAAGCTCTAGGGCGCATGCGCATGGAATTCGGCACACGCCCCGAAGACGTGATCGCGGCGATTGGTCCCAGCATCGGGCAGTGCTGCTATGAAGTCGGTTCGGACGTTGCCAAGGAGTTCCATGCGCAATTTCCCGGCGCGCGGCAATGGTTTGATGGGCCGTTCGACGCGCTGGCCGCGGGAGAGAACGATCCGAACTGGCTGCCTTGGCTGACTATGCGGCCGCCGGGACACGCGCCGCCGGAGCCGAAGGTGCAGCTCGATCTGCTAGCGGCAAACCGCTCGATTCTGGCGAATGCGGGCGTCCCGGCTGCCAACATAGTTTCTTCGGAATCTTGCACCGCCTGCCGCAGCGACCTTTTTTTCAGCTACCGCCGCGAGCGCACCACCGGGCGCATGATGGCGGCGATCGGCATTCGCTGAAAACGCAACTGCTGGTGCCAGGTTAAGGCGGCTCTTCCGCTTACATCTTCTTCAATTCGGAACGAACGTACCATTTTCCGCTGCTGACCATGCGACTATATTCTTGCTATCGCGGGGCACGGGAGTAGGAGAGTCGTATGAGGCTTCTCGACTATCCCGGACTTCTCGGAAAATGGCCTCCGCCAGCGCAAACCGCGGCCGGAGCGCCCGCATCGCTCGATCATTGCCAGGACTCGCTCGCCTGGGCTTTCTATGAAGTGCCGGAGCACCCCGGACTCACACGTGTGCGCATTCTCACCTTCTTCCAAGGGACCTTGTTCCTGCGCGAATTATTTGTGAGCGACGATATATTCGCGCGCGTGTTTTGCGAGTTTCTGAACAGACAAAAGGGCAGAACTATCCGCGAAATCGGTGAGATGGATGTGACTTTCTTCGGCTGAGGCTATGGCTGGAGTGGACTCGCCTGGCGCGATGCGGATTCGAGCAGCGCGAGCTGGCCGCAGGCAGCCATCACGTCCTGCCCGCGCGAATCGCGAATGAAAGTTGGAACACCTTTTGCGATGAGGATTTCCTGGAAGGCCCTCACCTGTTCAGGCTCCGGCCTGTGCCAGGGCAATTCTCCGGGATTCCAGGGGATCAGATTCACTTTGGCGCGAATGCCCGAGAGCAGTCGCACCACGCGGCGGGCATCCTCCGGCGAATCATTGAATCCGCCAAGCATGACGTATTCGAAGGTGAGGTATTCCCGCGTCCGCAAGAGGTATTTGCGGCAGGCGCCCAGCAACATTTCGAGGGGATATTTGCGGTTGATGGGCATCACCTGGTTGCGCTGCTCGTCCGATGAAGCGTTCAGCGAAATGGCCAGCTTCGGGCGAACTTTTTCCGTGGCCAGCCGTTCGATGCCGGGCACGATGCCGCTGGTTGAAAGCGTAACGTGCCTGGGCGCAAGACTAATCCCGTGGGGATCGAGCAGGATCCGCACCGCAGCCATCACCGCGTCGTAGTTGAGCAGCGGCTCGCCTTGCCCCATCAGCACTACGTTCGTTTGCGGTTTGAGCGCAGCGCGGTGGTCCTCGAGCGCCACCAGCACCTGGCCGATAATTTCGCCGGCGGAAAGATTCCGGATCAGGCCGAGAGTCGCAGTAAGGCAGAAACGGCAATCGACGGCACAGCCTGCTTGCGTGGAAATGCAGATGGTCTGGCGGTTCTCCGAGGGCATGAAAACCGTTTCCACTGTCGCATTTTTTGCGATAGTGGCAGAGGCGTCCGGCGAAAGCGACAGAACGTAGCGCACCGAGCCATCCGCGGACACGTGACGGCGGACAATCCCCGGTAGCGCGATTCGCGCTTCAGTTGCAAGCCGTTCTCGCAGGGGCGCCGGCAGATTCGACATTGCGGCCAGCTCGAAACAGCGCTCCGCGTACAGCGCGTGATAGAGTTGCCCGCCGCGATAGGCTGGCTCGCCCAGTGATTCCATCAGCGCGCGCAGTTCGGCCACCGGCTTTCCAAGCAGATTCGCAGCCTGAGTGGAATTTTCTGAGGACATCTTAATGAAAATCATAGCACGCTGGCTCGGCGACCACGCGCGGGGGGCGCCATGCGGAACCGTCCTTGCGGAACTGGCATCCGAAACCAGGCATCACCCTGGGACTTAAATGACATTTGATGCATTCACGTGCGAAACTATTCGCAATGACCAATATCAACGGAGTACAGAAGGAGATTCTGCCCAATGGCTTGGTGGTGATCACCGAGCCCATGGAGTATTTCCACTCGGTTTCGGTGGGCATCTGGCTGCGCTCAGGATCGCGCCGCGAGCCGGCCGAGCTGAACGGCATTTCGCATTTCATCGAGCACATGGTTTTCAAGGGCACCAAGCGGCGCAGCGCGGAGGACATCGCCCGCGAAGTGGACCGTGTCGGCGGCATGCTCGACGCCTTTACCGCAAAGGAAATGGTCTGCTTCAATACGCGCGTGCTGGCGGAACATTTGCCCAAAGCCTTCGACGTGCTGGCGGATATGGTGCTCGAGCCGCGCTTCGCCCAAGAAGACATCGACCGCGAGAAGTCCGTGGTGCTGGAAGAAATTCGCATGACCCAGGACAATCCCGAGGACCTGGTGCACGAGCTCTTCACGCAAAATTTCTGGAATCCGCATCCGCTGGGAAAGCCGATTCTGGGCACGCCGGAAACGGTTTCGGCGCTCACGCGTGAAACGCTCGACGACTGGTTCGCCCGCTGCTACGCCCCCAACAATCTGGTGATCACCGCGGCCGGCCGCATCAGCCACCAGCAGATGATGGATATGGTTACCGAGCGCTTCTCGAAACTGAACTCCGTGCGCGACGGCGAAGGCCAGCCTGCGCCTTCCGGTTCGCCGCATATCACCCTGCGCACCAAGCACGAACTCGAGCAGGTGCACATCTGTCTGGGCGTCCCGGCGTTGCCGCTCACCGACCGGCGCCGCTTCGCCGCTTCGATTTTGAACAATGTGCTGGGCGGCGGCATGTCCTCGCGGCTTTTCCAGAACATTCGCGAGAAGCTTGGGCTGGCCTATGCCATTTTCAGCGACATGAACTCCTATCGCGACGCGGGCGTGCTTTCGGTGTACGCCGGAACCTCGCTTGAAACCGCCGAGCAGCTCATCGATTGCGTGCTGGAAGAATTTCAGCGCCTGAAGTCGCAGCCGCTCGATGAGGAGGAATTGCGCCGCGCCAAGGATCATCTGAAAGGCGCGACGCTGCTGGCGCTCGAAGGCACCGGCTCGCGCATGAACAGCCTGGCACGCTATCACATTTATTTCGGGCGGCACTTTACCGCGCAGGAATTGATCGAGATGCTGGAAAGCGTCACCGCCGAGGAAGTGCAGCAGATCGCCGAAGAAGTGTTTCAGCCGGGCAGGCTGGCTGTGTCGGTGGTCGGCGCGCTCGATGGATTCAATCTCACTCCCGCGCAACTGACGTTTTAGCTGCTGCGGAAAAGGGCTTGCCTCTTCTGGTTCTGTCTCTTCACTCGCATTTAGGAAATAGTGTGTATTGAGCGGCTCACTGGTAAGCCCCATGTTGGCTTCGAGACGCCGCTTCACCCTAGTGCCTACCAGATTGCCTTGCGCCTGGCTCTGGCCTTCATCGTTGGGCCACTGATCGGTCTGAATCGAAACGAGCGTGGCCATTCCGCAGCCCTGCGGACGAATTTGCTGGCGTATCTGGCCGCCTGCATCGACGAAGTCAACAGACTCCCGTTGCAGTCAAGTGAGTGCTAAGTTTCCCGTTTCATTCCAGGGCACGTAGCGAGTGGTTGGACCAACGGGACCTGGGAATTCCAGCTTAAGATGATTACATTTTAGTCTGGCGGTGGCTGTCAATGCCGCCCAACGGGAGTGAGACTCCGGCCCCGATGGAATTCAACAAGCCCCGCGTGCCTCGAGAACTGTTGGTTGCCGAGGTCGAAATTTTTGATGCGCAAAGCAGCCAGACCATCCCTGGGCAAACCTTGGATGTAAGCATGAGCGGATGTTTTGTGGAAACAGCGCTGGTGCTGCCGCTGCGCAGCGTCATCGAGATCAAGCTTACCTATAACGAAGAATCTCTGTTGCTTTTTGGGGAAGTGGTGCGTTCGGAGCCGGAAAAGGGCATGGGCATCCGCTTCCGCACGCTTGACGCCAACCAGACCTCGCTGCTAAAGGCGTGGTTCTTTTCGCTGGACCGGCAAGGTTGGTAGATCCTCTCTGTTTCGTAACGAGGCACAAAGGCCTGGTGGGACGCTACGCTCTTGAAGTTGCTTTGAACTCCAAAATGTCCATTCCAGCCGGTTGCAATCGCGCCAATCCAAACTTTTTTTGTAATTTGGTTGGATTTCGTTGACGCCGCGACGCGAGTTTGCCATGATCCTTCGCAATGCCGCCGGGATGCACGCGCGGCAGGTGGTTCTGAGGACAGCGCATCTCGTTTCGCATCTCCATCCTGACTTCCGGCAGCACGGGCAACTGCACGTTGCTCGAGACTGAGCACACCACTCTCCTCATCGACGCCGGATTAGGCAAAAAAGAGCTTCTGCGGCGTCTCGAAGCGCTCGGACGTCAACAGCCGGACCATGTCGACGCAATTCTGATCACCCACGAGCATTCCGATCATTCCAGTGGAGTGGCGCAGCTCGCGCGGCTGTTCGGCTGCCCGGCCTATATGACCGATCCTACCCATGCGGAAATTCTGAAGATGTATCCCGAGGGCCCGGTGCAGAAGATGGAGCGCGTGGAGCACATCCAGGCGGGCCAGAGCTTTGAAATTGGCGATATCGAGATCAACCCCTTCGCGATTCCGCACGATGCCGCCGACCCTGTCGGCTATGCCTTCCGCGCCAACGGCGTGAAGGTGGCCATCGTCACCGATCTGGGCTACATGCCGGAACTGGTGAAACATCATCTGCGCGAAGCGCAGTTTCTGATGCTCGAATCGAATCACGATCTGGACATGCTTAAGGTCGGCCCCTATCCCTGGTACATCAAGCAGCGTGTGATGAGCCGCACCGGGCATCTTTCGAATCATGTGGTCGGCGAATTTTTTGCCGATGCCGAAGTTTTCGACGGCCAGGCGCGCCATCTGGTGCTGGCGCATCTCTCCGAGCAGAACAACAATCCCGACCTCGCGCGGATTTCCGCCGAGGAAGGTTTGAATCGCCGCCCCGCCGAATTTGCTTTCCGTGGTGAATTGCACATCGCCTCGCAGCGCGTTCCGCTCGGTCCCTTCGAGCTTTAGCCGATCCTCCGCTGTCCGTTGTAGTCACTACAAGAAACAAAACACTGCTTCCTGGTGTCTATCCTCCTGGCCCCGTGTCGCACCGAACTCTCTGCCAGGAGAGACTAATGACACATTTTGCCCTGTCTGACGATCAGGTTATGGATCTTGTGGAACGATCGATGGTTATTGAGGAGAAAAACGCGCACGCCCGGATGAAACGCGGCCTCGGTAGCTTAGCAACAGTCGCATCGACGGCATCATTCGTGGGACTGCTTGGAACCGCCATTGGGATCATCGATTCCTTTGGTGGCGGAGCGATGCAAAAGGAGGCTTTGATGGCGCTAGAGGCCGCCGGCATTTCGGAATCGCTCGTTACAACGGCGCTCGGCTTGTTGGTCGCTGTTCCCGCCGCATGGGCTTACAACCATTTCAGCAGTAAGCTTGAGACATTCGATATTGAAATCGCCAGCACCGCGCTCGAGTTGAAGACTCGGTTCCGGATATTGCTGGCCAAGCGTCAACTGCCGGCATGATCTTCGTGGACGATCCGCGCCCCCGCGAACACAGAAGCTCTGCACGAGTTAAGATAGAAGCCGCGAGCAGATTCCGGGTATTTTCAGGTATGATCGACCTTCTCTGAATGCACTGAACTTCCAAGGAGCCCGAATTGATCCCACGGTATACGCGCGCGGAGATGGGCCGCGTCTGGAGCGAAGATAATAAGTTTCAGAAGTGGCTGCAAGTGGAGTTGGCCGCCACCGACACGCTGTCGGAAGCGGGGCAGGTGCCTCGCGAAGCAGCGCTGCGGCTGCGCGAACGCGCGCGCGTGGACGTGACGCGTATCAATCAAATTGAAGCCAAGGTGCGGCACGACGTGATTGCCTTCACCATCGCGGTGCAGGAAACGGTGGGCGATCCTGAGGCTGCGCGCTGGCTGCATTACGGGCTCACGTCCAACGATGTAGTGGACACCGCGCAAGCTCTGCTGGTCCGCGAGGCTTCCGCGCTGATCGAGCAGGGCATCGACAAGTTAGGACAAGTGCTCGAAGCGCGTGCCTGGGAATTCAAGGACACGCCCGAAATTGGCCGCACGCATGGCATTCACGCCGAGCCGATCACCTTCGGGCTAAAGGTCGCCAATTGGTACGCCGAAAATCGCCGGGACGCGCAGCGCTTTAGCGCCGCCGCGCGCCAGATGGCCGTCGGGAAGATTTCCGGCGCGGTGGGCACCTGCACGCACCTTGGTCCGGAAATCGAGCAGAAAATTTGCGAGCGCCTGGGCTTGGCCACCGCGCCAATCACTTCCCAGGTGATCGAGCGTGATCGGCACGCCGAGTACGTGTCCACGCTGGCGATTGCGGCGGCTTCGCTCGAGCGCATTGCGCTCGAGATTCGGCACCTGCAGCGGACCGAAGTGCGCGAAGCGGAGGAACCTTTTGGCGGCGAGCAGCGCGGCAGCTCGGCCATGCCGCACAAGCGCAATCCGGTGTCCTGCGAGCAGATTTGTGGGCTGGCGCGCGTGGTGCGCGGCAATTCGGTGGCCGCGTTCGAAGATATCGCTTTGTGGCACGAGCGCGACATTTCGCACAGCTCGGTGGAACGCGTGATCCTGCCGGACTCGACCATCCTGGCCGATTACCTGCTGAACCGCACCGCCGAAATCGTCTCGAAGATGAAGGTGTTTCCCGAGCGCATGCTGCGCAACTTGAACGCGACGCAAGGCCTGGTTTTTTCCGGGCAGCTCCTGCAGGACCTGGTCGAGCACGGCGCGCCTCGCGAAGATGCTTACAAATGGGTGCAGGCGCATGCCATGGCTGCGTGGGAATCGGATTCAAGTTTTCAGGTGCGCGTGGCCGCCGATGCCAATATCGCCAAATTCCTCAACGCCAAGGCGCTCGCGCATACCTTTGACCTGAATCGCCAGCTTCGCGCGGTGGACGCCATCTTCCGGCGCGTTTTCGGAGTACAATCCGCAGCCGCGGCCCGTGCCATCGAAGGTGGCTCGACGGCGCGATAGAAATCCCTGCTCGTCTATTGCGTTCAAATTACAAGGAGGAACTCCCGATGAGAATGATCCTGCACGTCACGATTCCGCATGAGCCTTTCAATTCCTATGTGAGAGATGGCTCCGCCGGAAAGAAAATCCAGAAAATTTTGGAGGAGATTAAGCCGGAAGCTTCCTATTTCACCGAGACCGATGGGCACCGCGGCGGCTTCATCGTCGTGGACCTTGCAGATGCCTCGAAAATCCCCTCGCTGGTCGAGCCCTGGTTTCTTACTTTCAACGCCACCTGCCGGATTCACCCTGCCATGACGCCGGAAGATCTGGGGAAGTCGGGAATCGACGCCATCGGCAAAAAGTGGTAACAATTTGATCGCGTCGCGAAGGCTCGCAACTCGATCCGGGGAGGCGCATGTGGCAGAGAAGAAAATCATCGCAGTATTAGGCGCAACGGGCGCCCAGGGCGGCGGGCTGGCGCACGCGATTCTCAAGGATCGCGACGCCGGGTTTGCCGTCCGCGCGCTCACGCGCGATCCGAATTCGCCGAAAGCACAGGAACTGGCGCGCCTCGGCGCCGAAGTGGTAGCCGCGGACGTCGACGATGAAAAAAGCCTGCAGCGCGCCTTCACCGGAGCGCATGGCGCTTTTTGCGTCACGTTCTTCTGGGCGCATTTCTCTCCTGAAAAGGAAATGGCCGAAGTTGCTGCCATGGCCAAAGCGGCGAAGGCTGCCGGAGTCCAGCACGTAGTCTGGTCCACGCTTGAGAACACTCGCAAATGGGTGCCGCTCGACGACAATCGCATGCCCACGCTGCAAGGCAAGTACAAAGTGCCGCATTTCGACGGCAAGGGCGAAGCGGACCACTACTTCCGCGACGCGAACGTGCCCACCACGTTTCTGCTCACTTCTTTTTACTGGGATAACTTCATCTACTTCGGCATGGGGCCGAAGAAGGGGCCCGACGGAAAGCTCGCCATCACCTTGCCCATGGGCGACAAGAAGCTTCCGGGCATCGCCGCTGAAGACATCGGCAAATGCGCCTACGGAGTATTCAAGGGCGGCAACGATTTCATCGGCAAGACCATCGGTATCGCCGGCGAACTTCTCACCGGCGCGCAGATGGCTGCGGCCTTCACGCGCGCTCTCGGCAGGGAAGTGGTCTACAACAGCGTGCCACCAGAGGTTTATCGCACGTTCGGATTTCCCGGAGCGGACGATATCGGCAACATGTTCCAGTTCAAGCGCGACTTCGAGGAATATTTCTGCGGCGTGCGCGATCCGAAATTCTCGCACTCACTCAATCCGGAGCTCCAGACTTTCGATCAGTGGCTCGCGGCAAACAAAAGCCGCGTCCCACTGGAGTGAGACGCGGCCACATGTAACCGTTGTATCGAGCCGGGATTACTGCACGCGCTGGATGTAGCGCCCTTCGGATGTGTCGACTTTGATGGTGTCCCCTTCGCCCACGAACGGCGGCACGTTCACCACCAGGCCCGTTTCAAGTTTTGCTGGTTTCGCCACCGCACTGGCGGTGGCTTTCTGAATGGTCTGTTCCGTTTCCACCACTTTCAGATCGACGGTATCGGGCAGCAGCACCCCAATCGGCTTCTCATCGTAATACTCGATTTTTACGCTCAGGTTCGGAATCAGGTAATCCTTGGTGTCGCCGACGATATCGTCTTGCAGCGCGAGCTGCTCGTAATTCTCGGTGTTCATGAAATGGTGGCCGTCGCCGTCGCTGTACAGATATTCAAAGTTGATTTCATCCACCACCACTTTTTCGACGAATTCCTCGGCGCGGAAGCGATAATCCATCATGGCGCCGTTGCGCAGGTTGCGCATGCGCGTCTGCATGGAGCCGCGCTTGTTGCCCGGGGTGCGATGATCCACGCTGTAGATCACGCAGAGGTCGTTCTCGTGTTTGATGATCATGCCCGGACGCAGTTGGGTAGCCTTTAGCATTCCTTCTCCTGAATTGCTGTTCTTGGGTTTGCCCGCGGCGAGTGGCTCGAGATCGCTCTCGCCAGGTGTTCGCAGGTCGAAAAGCAATTATATCGGCGGGTTCGTGCCAGGGTCAAATACTCGGCCAAAGCTACGGCCTCCGCTGCCGAAGCCGCCGCAGCTTCTACTGATGATCCTTCAATTCAAAATGGGGATGAGGTTTGCTGTGTATGTACGAGGCCACATCGAAGGCCTCCTGTGGCGTGAGGCTGCCGGGTTTGGTCTGGGGCATGTTGTGCCGGACGAACGCGGCCATGCGGTCCACGTTATTCATGCCCGCGCCGTCGCTGTAGGAATCCGGTCCCCACAACGCGGGAATCGTGGGCAATTGTCCGGCGCCGTCCGCGCCATGGCAAAGCGCGCACTGCTTGGCAAAGAGCACGCTGCCGCGGTCCACATCACCTGTGAGTGCCGGCAGCTTTTCGAGTCCGCGGCCGGGAAAAGGACGCCCCACCGGCTGATCCTTCGAGAGCCACTGCGCGTAGGCCACCAGTCCGGTCATTTCCGCGCTGTTATTCGGCACGCGATGCCCGAACTCGCTGCGCTGGAAGCACTGCTCGATGCGCTCTTCGAAGGTAATCACTTCCTTTTCGCGCTCGCGGTACAAGGGAAACATCCCGGGCACGCCCACCAGCGGCATGGCATAGGCCACTGTGCCGCTGCCTACATGGCAATGCGCACAGCTCATCTTGTTGCCCACGTATGGCGCGGCAAGCTTAGGCGTGTCGTTGAATACCTGCAGGCCCAGCCGGATGCTGTCTCCAAGCGGTCCCTGCGGAATAGTCGATGGATCGGGAGCGGTCCACGCTTTCTCCGGCTCAGCGCTGGGCGCTGCACTCTGCGGCGCGGCAACGCTGCTGGGGCCCACGAAGAGCAAAAGCGTGCTCGCCGCGATGAAAAGGGTCACGCTGCGCAACGAATTATTCGTTCGAGGCGTCTTTCGGCACATCTTTCGGGCCAACTTTTGGGCGAACAGGGCCATCTCGCTATCCCCTTGTAAATGGATGATACGTTAGCGGCGCGAAGACTGTCTACCGGGCGCCGTCCCACATTTTTGAATACGTTTTCCTGGCGCAATCTTTGCACCGCACGCAACAGCGCCCAGGGCCCGCCCTTACCTCTTGTGAACAGCTGTACACCCGTTGCACTTGCGTACAGGGCAAATTGACGTTTCTTCAGGCTATGATTTTTGCGGGTAAAATAGAGAAAAAAGCAGTCAGAAAAGGTTGCTGCACGTGCGCCGCGACGCATGTGTTGCTACCGGATGTCCATTTGCCTGGCGCAATGGCGCAGCATCGATTCAGCAAGCAGCGAGTCTTAGGCGTCTCGGGAAGCCGATGAGCAAGAAAAAGAGGGCCCAACCAATGTCACCGTCGTCCCCGGCACCTTCCGCGGAGCAGGTGGAGCCGCTCGGTCTTGAAAGCGCACAGCAGTTGAGCCCGGTCGCGGTGCACGTGCCCGAGGGATTGGTGCCCGCGGATCAATTGCCATCCGCAGCGGACGTGTTTGCGCAACTTTTCCCGCCGGAAGAGAGCGGTTCTCGCAAGAAGGGCTCTGGCTCCGGCGACAGAGAACCGTCACCGTCGCTGTATCCTTCCATTTCGCCGGAGGAAACCTCGTTTCCCTACGAATCGCCGCTGCCGCCGTTCGATCCCTATTCCCTAAACGTCGAGATAGACGCTGAGACAGAAGGGCGATTGGCCGAATCATCTCCGGTGCCGGCTTCTACGGTGTTTTCGGATGCGGCCGAAAATGATCCGGAACCGGACTCCCTTGCGATTAGCGGGACGCTGGGTGAGCAAACGTCTGAGAGGGCCGTCCTCACGGCGGACCAAGCTCAAGCCGGCGAATCAGCACCGCCAATCGAGAAACAGGAGCAGGAACGGGAACAGGAGCCGGAAGCAGCCGCCGCTCGTGGCGTCACCGAAACTGGCAACAGACGCAAGCGGCGCGGCAAAACTTCGTTCCGGCGTCTGGCGACCGGCATCCGCAAATTCCTGCGCGGGAACAGCCCCGGCAAACTCACGCGTCATGAGCCGGGTGCGCCGCCGCAACCTGGCGAAGTCGAAGCCAGGGCAACTTTAGAGCCAGTGCAAGCTGCACAGGCCATTGCGGCAGACAATAGCCCCGCGTTGTCGGGAGAATCGGACGCGCCGGAATCCGTTGCGACGGAAACGCCAATTGCCGAGCTTTTGCGCGACGAAACGCCGGGATCTGATTCACGCCAATCTGATCCTTTGGCTGGCTCGGCAGCAATAATCGATCACACGGGCCCAACGAACAACATTGACGTTTCCAGCGACGCCGAAGTTTCTTCGCTATCCGAAGCGGAAGACGCGGAAAATCGCGAACAGCATCCGCTCCATCTGCCCACCTCGGATTCAGGTTCTGCGGGCAAATCCGGCACAACCGAGCCGCACGCTCAGTTTTTCAGCGATGAGTCTTCCCAGCAGCCAGCGCAGCCTGAAGCGGAACCGCTTGGCGAGCAACCCGCGGAAGAGGAAGTTGACTCAACCGACGACGATCAGGCCATCGCTACCGCCATCGAGCGCTACGCAAACACCACTGCGGCGGCTGCGGCGGAAGCGGAACGCATCGCCAATGCCGGTGTCTCTCTCGCCGACTTCGTTCCGGAGGTCCATTCCGCGCAGGTCTCTGATGGTCCTACCGATGAGCATGTGGACATCAACGCCGTGCTCGGCATTCCGCGCGATCCCGAATCCGCGCAGACCTCGTTGCCGTCCGTGGACCTGTTCACTCCAGCCATCGCCGGAGCGGAGGCCTTCGCGCTCTCCGAAGGCGCCACGTCCGCCGCGCTCACCGCCGAATCCATCGCGGCGCAAGTCCCGGCGGCCGTTCCTGCAATAGATGTTTCGCCGACGAATGCGCCGTCACCCGAATCGCCTGAAAATAATTCCGCCGCGCGCCTGGCCACCACCCCCTATCGCGATTGGTCCTTCGAGGAAAAGATTGCCAGTCACCACGAATGGATCGAGTCCAAAGGCGCCATAGGCAAAAAAGCGGACCTGACCGCGTCGGACCTGGAAGGCAGCGACCTGATTGGCGTGGACCTGCGGTTTGTCGATCTACATGACGCCAACCTTCGCGCCGCGGATTTGCTCATGGCCGATCTGCGCGACGCCTGCCTGGTGCGCGCGAATTTCCGCGATTCCTGCCTGGTTGGAGCGAACCTCGAAGCGGCCAATCTCGAAGGCGCGTCTCTTGAAACGGCCATGGGTTTGGTCCCGCGACAGCTCGCCGGCGCAAATCTTCACGAAGCGACTCTGCCTGCGTCGGTGCAGCAGTTTGAGGCGCTTGCCGAATTCAAGCGCACCGCCCGGCAGGTCCACGGATATTTCGTGGTGCTCATGTCCATGTGTGGGCTCTCAGCTCTGCTGATCTGGATGACCAAGGATTACCAGTTGCTGACCAACTCGGCGGTGCTGTTCTTTCTGCATTCACCCGCTGCCGCCGCGGCGCTGCCCACTGTGCAGTTTTATCTTATTGCGCCTATGGCCCTGTTTGTCTTCTACCTGGTGCTGCAATTCCATCTGCAGCATTTGTGGGACCTCGTGCTCGAGCTTCCCGCCGTTTTTCCCGATGGCCACGCCCTGGGCGAAAACGAACCTCGCATCGTGCTGGGACTGCTTCGCGCGCACTTCCGCTGGATGAATGCCGATGCGCCTTCGACGCGTTTCGTCGAAAAGGGCATCTCCATGTTGCTGGCCTATTGGATCGCTCCGCTCACGCTTCTGCTTTATTGGGTGCGGTTCCTTACACTGCAGCAATTGCGCGGCACCATGCTGCAGGAGTTGCTCATCGCTGCCGCAGCGGGTGTAGCGCTCTATTCCAGCACCAAGGTCGGCAAGCCGGGTGAGCGCTGGATGCTGCAGGAAAATTTCATCGAGCGCGTGGCCGGCAAGCTGCGCGGCCTCAGTCCGGTCACACTGCCCCTGGTGCTGCTGGCCGTGCTGATGTTCCTTGCCGCCGGCACCATGATGGGCGTTCCGCACAGCAAGGATCGCGCGCCGCAGTTCATGGCCGGCAGCGTCCGCCGCTGGGCGCCGAGCGTGCTCTGGACCTTCGGCATCGATCCGTATGCCGACATTACCGAAGCGGTCATTTCCAAGAAGCCTGTCAACTGGAACGGCTCCGACGCCCAGGTCGCTAGCGTCAACGGAGCGCCGCTGAACGGCGCGAATTTCCGCTACGCTCAAGCCTACCGCGCCTTCCTGGTTAACGCGCACCTGCTGCACGCGAATCTGCAGGGCGCCTTCCTCTCACAGGCCGACCTGCGCGGCGCGGAAATGGGGCAGAGCAACCTGAAGTACGCCATTCTCGATCAGGCGCAGATGAATCACGCCAATCTCGACCGGGCCACGCTCACCGGCGCGAATCTTTCTCGCGCCGATTTGCGCTCAGCGAATTTGTCCTATGCGGTCATGGGCGGCGCCGCCCTGGTCGACGCGCGTCTCGACAGCGCCACCCTCTACGGCGCAAGACTCATGCAGGCTACCCTGATCCGCACGGATTTCGAGAAAGCCGATCTGCGCGAGTCGCACTTGGAAGCCGCAAATCTTGAACACGTGGATATGCAGGGCGCCTATCTCTGGTCCGCGAAATTGATGGGCGCGAGCCTCACCAACGCGGATCTTCAGAAGGCCATTTTTGTCGATGCCGACCTGCATGGGGCTGACCTGCGCTGGGCTCACCTCGACGGAACCGTGCTGACGGGCGCGGATTTGACGGGAGCTTACCTGGATGGTGCGGATTTGCGCGGCGCAGTGGGCTTTGGAGCCAACCAGATTTGCTCCGCGAAATCGCGCCACGGCGTGTTGCTCGACGACGCCATGCAGATGCAAGTCGCGCAGCAATGCGGAGCAGGGAACTAGGAAGCGCGACGCGAGTTTGCGGCGCGCTCCCTTTGAAAGCGCGATGCGATTACTGAACTACGGTCAGTGCGCGCGAGCGGCGGTCCACGGCGGAACAACGTTGTTCATGCGCGCGTAGGCGATCATCTGGCCGAGGTGCTCGTGCAGGTCGGTGACGATCAGGAACAGCACGTCGCCGCCGGTGCCTTCTTTTCCTCCGAACATTTTCACGTGCTTCTGCAAGTCAGCATCCGACGTCTTCTCCACCGCGTCTTCGAGATAGGCGAAGGACTTGCTGAGCGTATCGACGACCTTGTCCTTGTCGGTCGTGGATTTCTCCAATTCGCGAGGATTGATCCCTTCCGCCCGGGCCGCGCCCATCATCGGTGCCAGCCCATAATTAGCGGAAGCGATGTGCAGAAACACCTCGGCGATAGAACGCACGCCCTCACCGGGACGCCAGGTATATTTCTCCGCTGGAATGGCCTTGGCCAAGCCGACGAATTTCGTATCCGCGTCTTTGATGTCGGCAAGTGATGCGGCCTTGAAGTCGAATCCCATGCTCGAAGAATTCGAGCCCATGGAGCCCATGCCGCCCATGCCCTGCGCAAACGTGCGGCTGGCGCCGGCGGTGAGCAGCAGGGCGAAACCCAAAGCGAGAGTGCTGAGCCTTCTCATTTATATCTCCTCAGATTAGTTTCCGTAGTCTTAGCCGCGTCGGCAACGAGCGGCGCCGTCAGTTTTCAAAACGCTCCGATTGTAACGCTTCGATTCGCGGCAAGCAAAGACGACCCTTGCGGGCATCAAGTATCTTCAGTGACGGAGGTTTCTGCCAGGTCAGGCAAATCTCCGCGAGTCGCGTTTCGAAGTTCGGCCCGGATGATATCCGCGGAGAAGCCCGCTCCCAGCAGGCTACGATAGAGCGAAGCGAGCTTGCGTTGGTCCAACGGAAGCTTGAGGTGCGTGAGGCGGCGCTTGAGGCGGGCGCGCACCAGGGAAGATTCATCCGTTTCGGCGAAAACGGCGTCCAGAGCCGCCTCGATGTGCTGATCCGGCACGCCGCGGCCGCGAAGCTCGCGCGCGATGCGGAAGCGGCCCTGTCGCCGCGACTGCGCGTGCTGGCGGGCGTAGTCGGCAGCGTAGCGCGCGTCGTCGAGATATCTGCTTTCGCGCAGCCGCGCGATGATGGGAGCGATCTGATCCGGGTCGTTGGCGCGTCGCGCGAGATAGTCCTTCATCTCGTGGATCGAATGCGCGCGGCGCATCAGCGCGCTCAGAGCGAGCGCGTACAAATCCTGCTCGGAGGAAACTTTTCGCGGAGCGGCTCGCATCCAGGCAAGCATAGAACAGAAACGCTCTGGACATGCAATCTTAGTTGCGAGCCACGAATGCGCGGGATAGAGTAACGGCGGACGTGGGAATGCTGCTGCGCAAGGCGGCGTTCGTCTAGCGCAAGCACCAACCGGAAATACAGAACTTCGTGCCAAATCCATTATTCACGCCGATACAACTGCGCGGATTGACGCTGCGCAACCGTATCGTCATCTCGCCGCTGTGCCAATATAGCGCTGTCGAAGGAACCGCGCAGCCTTGGCACTGGATGCACATCGGGCACTTCGCTATTTCCGGCGCGGGCCTGGTGATCATGGAAGCCACCGGCGTGAGCGCCGTGGGCAGAATTTCGCCGCAGTGCCTGGGGTTGTATTCGGACGAAAACGAAGCGGCGCTTACCAAACTGATTGCCGATCTGCGCACTTTTTCAGACATGCCGATTGGCATTCAACTCGACCATGCGGGAAGAAAAGCTTCGACGCGGCCCACATGGGAATTGTGGCGTGGGCACGGCATATCGCTCGAAGAAGGGGGCTGGCAGCCGGTGGGGCCGTCCGCCGAAGCGTTTACGACCGGCTGGCAGGTTCCGATCGAACTCGACGCGGCGGGATTGGGGCGCGTGAAGCAGGAGTTTGTCGATTCCACCAGGCGCGCTGCGCGCTGCGGATACGACGTGATCGAAATTCACGCGGCGCACGGGTATTTGCTGCATGAATTCATGTCGCCGCTTACGAACCTTCGCACCGACGCTTACGGCGGCAACGCAGCAAACCGCATGCGGTTCCCATTGGAAGTGGCGGAAGCAATGCGCGCCGCATGGCCTGCGGAAAAGCCGCTGGGCATTCGCATCACCGGAGAAGATTGGGTTCCGGGCGGACTGACGCTGGACGACGCCGTGGAATTCGCGGGCGCGCTGAAAGAAATCGGCATCGATTACGTGACGCCTTCGGCCGGAAACGTTGCGCCAGGAATGAAACTGCCGCCAGTTGCGCCGGGATACATGGTGCCATTCGCGGAGAGAATCAAGCGCGAAACGGGCATTGCGACGATGACCGTGGGCATGATCGTGGAGCCGGACCAGGCGAACGAAATCATCGCATCCGGCAAAGCGGACATGGTGGCCATCGGCCGCGCCATCATGGACGATCCGCGCTGGCCCTGGCACGCCGCCGCAAAGTTGGGCGAGAAAGCTGAAGTTGCGCCGCAATACGCGCGATGCACGCCGCAGCACTGGCCCGCGTATCCGCTGGTGCATGGAGTAGCGCTGCGCGAAGGCGAGGGCGTGATGGGCCACGCCACGCGCGAATGAGTCGTGGTGAAGGTAGGTAACTGGCGCGGCCGCTATCGCGTCATAGCATTTGAATCCAGGAGAAAATAAATGTGCAACCATAGAGATGAAATGCGGCAGGAGCACGCTCAGGAAACGCCGAAAGGCACATCGATGGACCGCCGCGATTTTATCAAGCTGGGAGCTGGCGTAGGCGCCGTGGCCCTGACCGCGCTCGAAGCGGGGCAAGCCTTCGCGCAGCCGCAGGGTGAAAAGGTGAATGGTGGGCAGGTGAAGGGCGGCTCGATCGACCTGCATACGCACTGGACGCCTCCGGTTTACATCGACGCGCTCAAGCAGATGAAACTCGCGCCCGGAGCCGCAGCGGGTAATCTCAACCCCAATATGGAATCTCCCGGGGTGAACCTGGAGAAGCGCATTGCCTGGATGGACGCGCACGGCGTCCAGATGCACGTGCTGACGCTTTCGGGCGGCATGGCGTGGCAGTGGCTTTCAGTGAGCGATGGCAATCACCTGGCGCAGGTCATCAATGATGCCGGAATGCAAGCGCACCAGAAGTATCCGACGCGATTCATGGCCGGAATTGAGATCGACGTGCGCGATCCGCAAGGCGCGGTGAAAGAAATCGATCGCATGGCCGGAAAGCCCGGGTTGCGCGCGATTCATCTGCCCAATTCCTTCGACAACAAGGATTATCTGTTCGAGCCGGAATTCGAGCCGGTGCTCAAGCGCGCCGACGAACTAGCTTACCCGCTGTTGTTCCATCCTCTGGATGGCGCAGAGAACATCTACGGCGGCGAGGAGCGCCTGGGGAATCCGCTGGCTCTGTCCGCCAACATCAACAACACCTGCGGATTTACCTTCGAGCACGCCACCACAGCGGCGAAATTCATCATCACCGGAACGCTCGACAAGTTCCCAAATCTCGAAATTGTGCTGCCGCACTCCGGCGGATCGTTCCCCTATATTGCGGGGCGCATCGAGCGGGGACTTAAATCGAAGAATTTCGCTACCAAGCGCCCGTTCCGCGAGTATATCCGGCGATTCCACTACGACACGCTGACCTGGTATCCCGAAACGATGCGCTACTTGATTGCGCTGGTTGGGCCGGATCGCGTGGTAATCGGCACGGACAATTACGCGCCGATGGACGTGGAGTATCCGAACGAACTGGTGGAGTCGATTCACTTGCCCGAGAAGGATCTGGCTCTGATCTTGAAGGGCAATGCGAGCCGCCTGCTGAAGATTTAAGGTAGTGGCGAGTGAAGGTCGGCGAAATCGATGCCGCAAGGAAATGAATCTGTTTTGTACCCGCTCGCACTCACCGAAGCCTTTGTCATCCCGAAGCGAGCCGCGCCCGGTTAGGGCGCAGAGGAAGATATTCAGCGAGTCGAGGGATCTCTCTTCGTGTGCAGCGTCCGCCGAGCAGTCTAGTCGAAGGCTCTCTCTTTGTGGTGACAAGTCGCTATGAGGAAATGAAATCCCAGCTAGTCCGCAGTCACTAACTTCCAATCGTTAGCGCTGGCCGAGGCGTTCGAATTCGTTCATGGCGCGCTCCATTTCCTCGCGAGCGGAGTCGGAGGAGGACCGGATGCCCTGAACGCGCAGGCGGAAATCGTCCGGGTTCGAAGCGCGCAACAGCGCTTCTTCCAGGCTGATGAGGTTGCGCGAGAAAAGATCGAAGAGCGACTGATCGAAGGTCTGCATGCCGTACTGGCTGGTGCCGGCGGCGATGGCGTCGCGGATCAGGCGCGTCTTGTCCGGATTGATGATGCAGTCGCGGATATAGCCGGTGGCAACCATCACTTCCACGGCCGGAACGCGTCCCTGCCCGTCGCCACGGCGCACCAGGCGCTGGCTGATCACCGCTTTCAGCGTGGACGCGAGCTGCAAGCGAATCTGCTTCTGCTCAGGCGGCGGAAACACCGCAATGATGCGCTGGATAGTCTCGGTAGCATCCAGCGTGTGCAAGGTCGAGAAAACCAGGTGGCCCGTTTCAGCAGCCAATAGCGCAGTCGAAATCGTTTCCAGGTCGCGCATTTCGCCCACCAGAATCACGTCCGGATCCTGACGCAGGGCGGCGCGTAGCGCGGTTGAGAACGAAGAAGTGTCCACTTCCACTTCGCGCTGGTTGATGAATCCCTTCTTGTCGCGGTGCAAATACTCGATCGGATCTTCAATGGTGATGATGTGCTCGGCGCGCAGGGAATTGATGCGGTCGACCATGGCGGCCAGCGTGGTGGATTTACCGGAACCGGTGGTCCCGGTGCAGAGAACCATGCCGCGCTGCTCTTCGCAAATCTGTCCCAGAATGCGCGGAAGCTCCAATTCCTCGATGGTGCGAATCTTGGTGGGAATCACGCGCAGCACCATGCCCACATTGCCGCGCTGCTGAAATACGTTCACGCGGAAGCGGCCCAGGCCGGCCACGCCATAAGCCATGTCCAACTCGGCAGTTTCCTTGAATTTCTGCTTCTGCCGGTTGGTCATCATGCTGAAGGCCATCGACAGCATCTCTTCCGGCGTGATGCGCGGGACGTCCGAGATGGAAAAGAGCGAGCCGTCGACGCGCAAATAGGGGTGGTTGCCGACCTTGAGGTGCAAGTCGGAGGCGCGTTTGTCTACGGCGCGACGGAGCAGATCGTCGATGTTGGTGGCCATTCGGGCACGTTCCTGCTTGAAATACTTCAAGCAAAAGTAGCATGGGTTCTAGTACCCCACAAACAAAGGCGCACGGTAGGTTTCTAGACTGACAATGGCCTTCGGGCAGGCTTTTATTCGGCTTTTGTGGCGGTGGTAACAGCGGTGGGAAGCTTAACGGAGTGGTCGCCGCGCGTGGCGAGCGTGTGCGCGCCGTTCCAGACAAGTTGCAGTCCGGCAAAGATGGCGATGATGGCTATCGCTATTTTCAGCTTGCGAGCCGGTACCTTGCGTGCGAACAGGCAGCCGATTAAAACGCCGGGAATGCCGCCAGCCAGCAACTGCATCAGCACCGGATGGCTGATCGATCCGAACTGCCAATGGAAGGCGCTGCCAATAACGGCCAGCACCAGTCCGAAAAGGATATCGGTGCCGACGACCTCTGTGGGGCTCATCTCGGAATAGTTGAGCAGCAGCACCGTGCCAAGCGCGCCGGCTCCTGCCGAAGAAAATCCAGATTCAACTCCGATGGGCAGCGCCAGCCAGGGCAGCCAGTGCGGATTCTTTTTGGCGAATCCCTGATTCTGCACGCGTGGCGCGAAAGTTACGCTGGAAGAAGCGGTAAGCAAAATGCCGAGCAGAATCACTACCACCGGACTGCCGGCGCGGCTGCTCAAGAGGCGCAGCAAATAGGTACCAACGAGCAGGCCGGGAACGGCGCCTTGCAACAGCAGCCAAAGATAACGTCCATGGAAATGGCGCCCGGCCATATAGAAAGGCGCGGCAATCAAGCGCAGCACGCCCGCAAACACGAAAGCGGTTCCCACGGACGTCGCGGCTGGAACACCCACGATGAGCATCAGCGCAGGAACGGTGAAGCTGCCGCCGCCGATGCCGGTCAGCCCGACCGCCAGCGCGATGAGGAACCCGATCGCAATTTGCATCAATCGACCCGCTTCGAGTCGGTGTGGATGCCGCACTCGAGCTTCGCGCCGCCCCAGCGGCCGGAGCGAGGATCGGCGCCTTCCTTGGGAATTGCAGTGCATGGCTCGCAGCCGATGCTGCGATAGCCCATGTCGTAAAGCGGCAGGAAGGCGATCTTGTTATCCGCGGTATATTTCCACACTTCGCCCCATTTCCAGGCCGCGAGCGGGCTCACTTTCAGCAGCACTTTGCCGCTGGCGAGCTGATGGTGCTCCACCATCTTCAGGTTTGCGCGTGTGGGTGACTGCTCGCGGCGCAGCCCGGTGAACCAGATGTCGTAATCCTGCAGCGCGGAGAAAAGCGGCTCGACCTTGCGTAACTGGCAGCACTTGCCGGGATCGGTGCGGTTCAGAATGCCGAATTCAGCTTCCTGCTCGGCCACCGATTTTTTCGCAGCAAGGTTGCGCACATTCAAATTCCATTCCGCGGCCATTTTGTCGCGATAGGCGTAGGTCTCCGCGAAGTGATAGCCAGTGTCGAGAAACAGTACCGGAATGTCCGGGACACGCTTGCGTAGCAGGTCCAGCACGATCATGTCCTCGGCCTGGAAACTGCAGGTAAAGCAGGGCGCGCCGGAATTCTCGGCCAGCACGCGGTCAATGGCTTGGTCGGCAGAAAGCGTCTTGTATTGCTCGGCGAGAAGGGAACTCATTTGCGCCTCGGTTTTGCCTCGGAATGCGTATCGCGCCACTTGTAAAGGATTTCCACGAGCTGCGCGACGGTCTCTTCGTCGTTCAAGTCGGGCCGCTTCAGCAGGAAGAAGGAGTCGCGGCCAAAAATGGCGCGGACGGCTTGCGCCTGGTCGGTGCCGTCCTCGAGCGGCGAAAAGATGGTGATTGCGCCGGAAAGGCGACAGGCCTTGGTGACTGTGATGAGTTCGTGCGCGAGAAAGTCCATGGGGCCAACAAGCTGCACGAACCAGCCTTCTTCGAACAAGCGGCGTTCGAGCATCTCGGCCACGCGCGGGCGGCCCTGCAGCCACACGGCTCCGGAAGGATGCCCGAAGCGAAGCAGGCGCTCTTCGCGCGTGCTGCGGCCGGTTGAAACGGAAGTGGTGACGCGCGTGGTAGCCGGCGCCGTTATGGGCTGTTGGATGATTCCAGCGGCGACGGTGCTGTTGGTGTGCTGGTCGATGAGGATGAAGCTGCCCATGGTGCGGTTCACGCTATAGGGATCGAAAAACAGTGGCAGCGTGGTGTTGATGTCCAGCTCGGCGATGTCGTTCATGTCCAGGCTGGTGGCAGCGGATTTTTCGAGCGTGTTCACGTCGATGCGATGGCGGATCTGCTTAACGCGCGCCCGCACGGTGCGCGTGGTGTGCTTCAGCATGTAAATCTTGTGCAGGTCGAGCGGTTCGGCATGCATCCAGACGACCGTGGCCTGAAATTCGCTGCCGGTGAAGGGGCGCTTTTCATCGTCAACCAGAACGTCGCCGCGGCTGATGTCGATCTCATCTTCGAGCGTTACGTTGACCGACGCACCCGGCTTGGCCTCTTCCAGTTCCTCATCGAAACTGACCAGCGATTTCACTTTGGTCTTCAGGCCGGATGGCAGCGCCACCACTGTCGCGCCAGCGCGCAGCGAGCCGGAAGCGACTTGCCCGGCGAAGCCGCGGAACGTTGCGTCCGGGCGGATCACGTATTGAACAGGGAAGCGCAGTGGGCCTTCTGCTGCGGCGTCGTTCACCTTCAAATTTTCAAGGTGTTCCAGCAGCGCGGGACCTTCGAACCACGGCGTGCGCAGGCTCTTGCGCACTACGTTGTCGCCTTCGAGCGCGCTGACCGGCACGGCATAGAGACTTTTCACGCCAAGTTGTTCGGCAAACTCGCGGAACTCCTCGGCGATGCGCTCGAACACCTCCTGCGAGAATCCGACCAGGTCCATTTTGTTCACGGCGGCAACGATGTGCTGCACGCCCAGCAGGCTGGCGATAAAGGCATGGCGGCGCGACTGCCGCAGAACGCCTTTGGTCGCGTCCATGAGCACCACGGAAGCGTCGGCGGTCGACGCACCAGTGGCCATGTTGCGCGTGTACTGCTCATGTCCCGGCGTGTCGGCGATGATGAATTTGCGCCGCGGCGTGGAAAAATAGCGATAAGCGACATCGATAGTGATGCCTTGCTCGCGTTCAGCGCGCAGGCCATCGGTGAGCAAAGAGAAATCAATCGGACCGCCGGAGCGATTTACCTTGCTCTTGCGCACGGCAGCGAGCTGATCTTCAAAGACCGCTTGGCTGTCGTAGAGCAGTCGGCCAATCAGCGTGGATTTCCCATCGTCCACGCTTCCTGCCGTGCTGAAGCGGAGCAGTCCGCCGGTGGGCGCCAGAACCTGCGGCGCAGTCTGCATCGGCTGATCCGCAGCGGATGTTCCCATCGATTGTGTTGGCTGCTCTGGCATGGAGTCAGGCACGGGTTCGGCTGCGGGAGTGGCCATTAGAAGTACCCCTCGCGCTTCTTGATTTCCATCGACCCTTCTTCATCGTGGTCGATCACGCGATTCTCGCGCTCCGAGCGGCGAAAGGAAACCATCTCGTCGATGATCTTTGGCACCGTGTCCGCGTCGGAGCGGATCGCACCGGTGCAGGGCACGCAGCCGAGCGAACGCATGCGGCACTTCACCATTTGGGTTTTCTCGCCGGGCAGCATCCGCACGCCATTCTGCGGTAGCAGGATGGCGTTACCTCGAACGACGGCTTCTCGCTCTTTGGCAAAATAGAGCGGCACGATGGGAATGTTTTCGGCGTGAATGTAAAGCCACACATCCATCTCGGTCCAGTTGGAAAGCGGGAAAATGCGGATGCTCTCGCCCTTGTGGTGGCGCGCGTTGAACAGATTCCAAAGTTCCGGGCGCTGGTTCTTCGGGTCCCACTGCCCGAGCGAATCGCGGAAGGAGTAGACGCGCTCTTTGGCGCGCGATTTTTCTTCATCGCGGCGGGCGCCGCCGAAAGCCGCGTCGAACCCGCCCTCGGCCAAGCCGTCCAACAACGAACGCGTTTTCAGCAGTCCGCAACACTTCTGGGTTCCGAGCGCGTAAGGATTCGCGCCATCGTCGAGCGCCTTCTGATTCTTGTGGACAAGAAGTTCCGCGCCGACGTGCTTGGCGTACCAGTCGCGAAACTCGATCATCTCGGGAAATTTGTAACTTGTGTCGATGTGCAGCAGAGGGAAGGGAATCTTCCCGGGATAAAAAGCTTTCTGCGCCAGGCGCAGCATCACCGACGAGTCTTTGCCGATGGAGTAGAGCATCACCGGGCGAGCAAACTCCGCGGCGGCTTCCCGCAGAATGAAGATGCTCTCGGCCTCGAGCATCTTAAGATGGTCGGTCGAGGCGATGGGAGTCGTTGTCGTTTCTTCTGTGATTACGGTCATTTTCGCTTTCCGGGCATAAAAAAAGCCCGCTCTCGGCTATTCCGTGGGCGGGCTGAATCTGAGTCCTGTTGTGATTCGAGCTTAGCTCATGACCCTGGCCGCCCCTGCGGACGTACACCCGCCCATAGTGCGACAACAGCAGCAACAACAAGCAGTTAGCGGCGCTTTGAGCGTTTTAGTCATGGCTTACGTAGCCTCAAATCTAACCCCTCCGGCCTGCGCTGTCAATTTAGATTCCCGCCGCTGCTTTTAGTTGCAGCTTGTTGCGGCTTGACCTCAAGCGCAATGAAGACTGCCATTTTTATGGCGCACAGTCGCCCGATTCAAATCGCGTTGAAGCTGATCTGGTAATTGCTTTTATTGCTTCGCCGCGGGCGTTTCGTAGTGGACGGCGCATTTCCAGACCCCATTTTCCTTCACGTAAACGTTGAGGAACTTGCGCGGGCTATCGGACGAATTGCCGTGAAAATCCACCATGGACGTGCTGACACCGGTGACAAATCCGGTATTTCCGTGAACGCGAACTTCCACGTTGCTGTGCTTAAAGGCGGTTAATTTGAGTTTGCGGCTGCGAATGTCGTCCAGGTGCTGTTGCTTCGTGAGCGTCAGCCCCAGAGCATTCGTGTAGATCAGATCGTCGGTGTAGATTTTTGCGAGTGCGTCCGCATCACCTTTCTGCAGCGCCTGGTTTCTACTTTCTTCGGCCTGAAGCACTTCTTCTTTTGCTTTCGCGTCGGAAACGGCCTTATCACCTGCTGCTGCGGTCACCGGCAAGAGCGTGATCGCGGGCGCAGCCAGCGCCAAAACGAGGAGCAAAAGAATGGAGCGCAACATTTGTCCTCCTTGAATCCCCCGCGTCGGTGCCATCAACGCGCCGCCGCACATTCCGATTCGTGAAAGACGACATTTCTTTTGCGGCAAAATTTCTAGTTAACGGGCTTGAACCTCTGCACGCGCCGGCCCCAATCGGTCTCGGCAACATAGATGTTGCCCTTTGAATCGACCGCCAACGTGTGGCCATGGTCGAATTCGCCGATGCGGTGGCCTGGGCGTCCGAAGCTCGAAAGAACTTCGCCACTGGCGTGGTCGAGAATCTTCACTTGCTCATCGCCGCCATCGTCCACGTACATGTATTTCTGCTCGCGGTCCGGTGAAAAGCCGATCCACCACGTAGTTCCCCAATTGTCCGGAAACGGACGCCCTCTTTTGATCCAGATGTTCTTTTTAAAGGTTCCCATCTTGTCGAACACCTGAATGCGATCGCCCTGCCGGTCGCATACATAAATGAGCCCGTCATTCCCGAGCGTCACGCAATGCACCACCTGCATGAATGCCCCGCCAACGCCCTGGTCAGCTTCTTCCTTTGTGCCCTGGTGTCCCCACTGGCGCAGAAATTTTCCGTCCTTGTCGAACACCACGATGCGGCTGTTGCCGTATCCATCGGCAACGTAAACGTCGCCATTGCCGGGGTCGACCGCAATCCCCGAAGGCATAAACATCTGCGTATGGCTGGAGTTCAGCGCGCGCCCTTTGACGGTGCCGTCGGACGTGTCGACCACGCCGCGCTTGCCGATCTGCATCAGCAGTTTGCCGTCGTGGCTGTATTTCTGAATGATCCCGTCGCCGCTGCCGGCAGTCCAGAAATTATTCTGGTAATCGATGAAACAACCGTGCGTCGTGTTGGGGACCGTCTTCCAGTCGCCGAAACTGTTGAGAAATTTCCCGTCGTTCGCAAACTCGATATAAGGCGGAGCCTGCTGAGCGACTTCCGCTTCTTTGTCGGTGATGTTATTGCGATTGACGATGAACACATTGTCCTCCGCATCGACGCAAACGCCGCTGACCTGTCCCACGGCCCAATTCTCCGGCAGCGGACCGGGGAAAGTGGGATCCACCTCGAATTTCGGCCCGTTACTTTGCGCGATCGAATTTCCAGACACCAGGGCCACGCACGCAACCAGAAAAATGGCTTTCAGAATTGCTTTACTCATTTTGCTCCCTTGCTTCGACTCCATTGTTTCCGAGGCCACGCTTCGCTGCTGAAATCCCCGCAGAGAGGCCAGCGAATATTTGTCAATGGCGTTACCTCGCCGGCACAGGAACATTCGGCTTCGGCGCTGTTTTTACAAGATGATCCAATGCCGCCACCACTCCGCCCTTTTTATGCGGCACGCCCGCGAGTTCCAATCCCATTTCCACGCCGCTCAGCGTTCCCGCGAGCATCAAATCGTTGAAGCTGCCCAGATGGCCGATGCGAAACACTTTCCCCGCCAGTTTGGAAAGTCCTGCGCCCAATGACATATCGAAGTTCTCTAGAATCACGGCACGCAACTGATCCGCGTCGAGACCCTCCGGCATAAAAACCGCAGTCACCACATTCGAGTATTCGCGAGGCTCCTCGCAAACAATTTCCAGTCCCCAGGTCTGCACCGCGGCGCGCGCCGCCTCCGCGTGCCGCGCGTGGCGCCGGAACACATTCGGCAGCCCTTCTTCCTGCAGCATCTGTATCGCTTCGCGCAACGCGTACAGCAAATTAATGTTCGGCGTATAAGGAAAAAAGCCGCTGCTGTTCGGCTTCAGCATTTCCTGCCAGTCCCAATAAGACCGCGGCAGGCGCGCGGTTTTGTTCGCTGCCAGCGCTTTTTCGGAGATGGCATTGAAGCCCATTCCCGGCGGCAGCATCAGGCCCTTCTGCGATCCTGCAATGGTCACATCCACTTCCCATTCGTCGTGCCGGTAGTCGATGGAACCAAGCGACGACACCGTGTCCACCAGCAGCAGAGCAGGATGCCCGGCGCGATTCATCGCGCGGCGAATTTCGGCGACATTGCTGGTCACGCCCGTGGAAGTTTCGTTATGCACCACCAGCACCGCTTTCAGCGCGTGTTCGCCGATCCGCTTTAAGCCGCGCTTCCAGTTCCGCCGCATTCGCGCCTCGTCGCCAGTTTCCCGGCACATAATCCACTTGCAGGCCAAACTTTTCAGCCACCTGCCGCCAAAGCAGCGAGAAGTGGCCCGTTTCAACCAGCAGGACGCGATCGCCGGGAGAAAGCGTGTTGACGATCGCCGCTTCCCACGCTCCCGTTCCCGAGCCGGGATAAATGATCACGGGACCACTCGTTTGAAAAACGGGACCTAGGGCTTCGAGCACTTCTTTCCCGAGCGCGGCGAATTCTGCGCCGCGATGGTCGATTACCGGGCGATCCATGGCGCGCAGCACGCGGTCGGGCACGTTGGTGGGTCCAGGTATCTGCAGGAAGTGACGTCCGGTATGAATCATTCAAAATCCTTTGACGAAGTGGTCGCAGTGAATCCTCCGCAGTCTATCAGATCGAATGCGAATCCGCCGCGCCCGGCCTGATCGGGACCTCGCCCGCCATCTTGCCGTTGCATTTTTACCCCCGCCTCGCCATCCCTCGTCACTCGCCCCCGGCCTCTGTGGTACGATTTTCCTGCCATGTCCGCTCGCGACACCACCGCCGAACACTTGACGAGTGCCCAGCGGCGCTTCGAGCGTCTCTGCGCGCAAATGCGCACGCGCCTCGCCGCAGCCGGAGTTTCGTCGGAGGACCTGCTTGCCACTCTGCCGCAGGCTCGCGCCCGCGTCTACGCGCGGCGGTATGGGAAGCCGGTTCCTTCCCGCCGGGATTCGCATACGAAGAGAGGTCCCTCGACTCGCTGAACATTTTTCTGTGCGCCCTCACCAGGCGCTGGAAGAGGGCTCCTTCGCTCGCTGCGCTCACTCAGGACTCCGATCCTGATCGGATCGTCGGCGTTGGGATGACACCGTAAAAAAACGTCGGCGTTGGGGAAAGTGTGCGGTGTGTTCTTTCGCCTTTTGCAGTGTCGAGTAGCATGTGGCGACTATGATTATTTTCATGCGTTTGCGGAGAAAATTACCCGGCTCAGCGTGTCGAGTAGGCGAAAGGTGGATTGCACGATGCGAATGGCGACAAACGGCGAGCGCATCAGCGCCGCGAACAAAAAGATTCCGAAGCGCGGGCATCAGCGGCGACGCTCACGAGTGAAATCGTGGATGAAGGATGGATCGGGCCATCCGGGGCGTCCGGGAACGAGTTCGCGAAGATGCGGATTTTCCTCCTGCGGCGAGATGGGCGGCGGAGGCGGCGGAGGAGTTTGAATTACTAGTTCGGATGCGATGGCGGCGGCAGGGAGAGATTGTTGCGCTGGTTCCGGAAGGGCGAGTTTCTGGGCGGGCTCCTGGGCGACCTTCTGGACAATCTTCTGGGCGACCTTGTGAGGCACCTCGGGAATGTCGCCACTGGTGACGTTACGGGTGTCCTTGTGGGTGAGAAGGGCGCGACGGCTAGCGTTGGACTTTTGATGTTTGCGCTGGCGTTTGTTTTTGGGAGGAGATTGCTGGGTGGGGCGGGCGGAGGCGAGTGGCCGCGATTGGGTTCTAGCGGCAGCGGGCCGCTTGAACGAATCGGCGGGGCGGAAGGGAGGCGTATGTTTCAGGCGCCGCTTGCGAGGTTACCCGCGGGCCCTTGGAGACGATGAGGTGCTTGGGCGGCTCGATCCACTCGCCGCGAGTGTTGATTTTGGCGAAGTACTGAACGGCGCGAAGAATGCATTCGGGAGTGGTGTGCATCCGTTCGGTGCGTTCGATGGTACGTCCCAGTGCGAAACGCAAGTTGCCGTCGCGAATGGGAAAAAGATTGAGAGCGTTGGCGTGGCGATAAACGGCGCGCAGGGGCACTTGGTAGTCTTCGGCGATGTTGCGCGGGCTCTCCCAATGGACAAATTCCTGTTCGATTTCGTGGCAAAGGTCGTGGGAGCAGATGGAGCAGTGGGCTTCGTGAGCGAGTCTTGAAACCTCGGCGGATGGGCGAGCCGGCTTGCGAGCGGGGCGTCGGCGTCGAGCCCGACGCTGGGGCTTTCGCTCACCAGGCGGAACGACGGTAGGAAGGCCCAATTGTTCGAGAGCGCCATTGAGGCGGGCGAGGGTTTTCAGGGCCAGTTGTTCTTCAGGGGTGGCGTTGCGTGGGATGGGGATGAGTGATGAGTGGGGGCGACGCGGCTGGATTTCTTTTTGGTTTGATTTTCTGTTCGCTTCCATTTTCTATGCATACCTCCAGCGGAAGGTAGCATTTTGGGGAAGCGCGGGACACTTGGACAAAGGTACAGGACTAGTACGCTAGAGACGAATGACTGGCAAAAGGTTTCGCCCTGTACGAAGGGGCAGAGCAGGAGCAGTAACATTTGGTATTGCCCTCGATGGATTAGCGGTAGTGTGACAATTTGGGATAAGGTTTGTTCCGTAATCGCTGAGAAAAGCCAGCAGGCAAAAAAGCGAGGAAAACACATGGATTCCCAGCCTGACATCCTCAAAGAAAAGAGCCAACAAACCCCCAAAAACAGAGAAACAAGTGCCAAAGATTCTGATACAAGGAAAAAAGATTGGAAAGAAAAATGGCGAGAAAAGTGGAAAGCGATGACGCCAGCGAACAAATTGATGGTTATCTTCACCGGAATAATTGCGCTCGCGACTGTTATTTACGTCTTTGTTTCCGGCTTTCAGTTGAGCGCGTTGCTTGAATCGAATCGGATTAACCGCGAATCGTTGGAGTCCGTCCAGAGAGCCTTTATAGGGTTTCGCAGCTTTGAGACACAAAAGCACGTCGAAAATGGCAAAGAGCTTTGGGTCTTTACACCTGTGGTTGAGAATAGCGGTGCGACTCCAGCTACTCCTTCCATCAACTATACAGGGATCGATATTTTGCCTGCCCCTCCCGACAACCAACAATTCAAGGGACCGCGAACCAAATTCCCAGCTTGGAGTATTGGCGCGAAGGCCACACAAGCGCTCGGGCCCGTAAGCAAAGACGAAACTTTCTTCTTCGGCCATACCCTTTCCAAAACAATGAGCACGGCTCCGATGGCAAAGCCTGGAATCGTTATCTGGGGCTGGGTTGTCTACAGGGATATATTCCCCCGCACGAAACCTCACCTGACTGAGTTTTGCATGGTATTGGGAAGTATGGGACTGGCTCCCGATCACCAAACCTTGCTTTTCGGATGGCAAGGATGCCCGACTCACAACTGCACAGACGAGTACTGCGACGACTATCAAAACATTGTAAAGATGATTCCGGCGAAGGTGTCCTCTAGTTAGGACACTGCCGGATTAGCGTGACCGTTGATGATTGTGAAGTAACCACCGCGAGCGAGGCGCTGCGCGCCAAGCCTTTTGTCGCGGGTGATCGTTAACGCGATGTCGATGTTTTTGATGTGGCCTCTAAAATCGAGGCGCTGCGCGCCAAGCCTTTTGTCGCGGGTGAAAGCCGCGACCTACAAACATGGGCCGCACCGGCGACGCCTTTTGTTGCGGCTTCCGCCTTTGTGATATAAGCAGGTCGAATACAATTTGTCTGAATGAAAAGTTTTTTATGATTGGCCGCCGGGGCGGCTTACCGAGGCTCGGGAGAAAACGTGGCTACAGCATCGAACCCAGCAACTGGCATATCCCGAATTTTTTCGACAACAAATGTGGTCCTTCTCTTGATTTGCCTCATGTATGGAATCACCTATGTCGATCGCGTCAATGTGAGCACCGCCGCATCCGTCTTCAAGCAGGAGCTGCATCTTTCGAATACGCAAGTCGGGTTCGTATTTTCAGCTTTTGCTTGGCCCTATCTGGTGTTTCAAGTCATTGGCGGCTGGGTAAGCGATCGGTTTGGCGCGCGCCGCGCGCTTACCATTTGCGCCGTGATCTGGGGCACGGCCACGCTGCTTACTGGGCTCGCGGGAAGTTTCTTGACGATCGTCGCCGCTCGCGTGCTGCTGGGCTTCGGCGAGGGAGCCACTTTCCCGACGGCCACGCGGGCCATGAGCGACTGGTTTCCCCAGGACAAGCGCGCCTTCAGCCAGGGCATCACGCACTCGAGCGCGCGGCTCGGTAATGCGCTTACGCCTCCATTGGTGGCCTGGCTCATCACCCTGGTCACCTGGCGCGGCTCTTTCATGATCCTGGGGATCATCAGCATCGGGTGGGCCATCTGGTGGGGAATGTATTTCCGGGACGACCCGCGCAGCCACAAAGAAATCACCTCGCGGGAGCTCGACGGCATTCCCGATTACGGCTTGCGCGCGCAGCACAAAAAGGAAGCTGTGCCGTGGCTGGCGCTGTGCCGGCGGATGGCTCCGGTAACAATCGTCTATTTCTGCTATGGCTGGACGCTGTGGCTCTATCTGGCCTGGATTCCGCAGTTCTTTCTTCACAGCTACAACCTCAAGCTGGCCAAATCGGCCCTTTTCGCGGCGGGCGTCTTCTTCGCGGGTGTTATCGGCGACACGGCCGGGGGTGTGCTGAGCGATCGCATTCTGCGCAAGACGGGCGACCGGAATAAGGCGCGTCGAAATTTGGTGGTGCTCGGGTTTCTCTGCTCGCTCGCCTGCATGCTGCCGATCTTGTTCCTGCACAGTCTTGGCTGGGCCGCGGTTTGCCTCAGCGGCGCGTTCTTTTTCTCCGAGTTCACCATTGGGCCCATGTGGGCGATCCCCATGGATATCACGCCCCGGTTTGCGGGTTCCGCGAGCGGCTTGATGAATGTCGGCTCCGCATTCGCCGCGATTGTCTCGCCCGTGATCGGTGGCTTGATCATCGACAAGACCGGCAACTGGGAACTGCCTTTCCTCGGCAGCATTGTGCTGCTGTTGTTAGGCTCGGTGCTGGCTTTCTGGATGAAGCCGAATGAGGAACTGGACGTTGCGCCGCCGATGGCAGCGGATCCCACGGTCAAAGTACCCGCGTGAAGAATCGATTTCAGCCGAACGGGCGATCCCGTGGCCATAGCGCAGAAAGCCGGAGATGGCCCGGTTGGTTGGATCAACCCTATATGGCATCTATTATGGCGTCTGTTATTTATTTTGAAGGCGCCGGGCTGGCCGGCGTAAGCATCAGAGGCAACAGAAAGTCCTGCAGTTGTTTGCTTTCCCTCAAGCCGATGCTGTCGAAATGGATGCCCATGGAATCTGGCGCGGCTACGCGTGCGACAACTCCAGGAATCGCGAGCGGCTCTTTTCCCGGGAGAATCTCGAGGCGGACTGTAACGCGAGAGCCGGAGGGAAAGGTGCGATCAGCGCGCATCAGCAGGCCGTTCAAGCTCAAATCGACAGTTTGCCCTTCGAGCGTGTCTTCACCCAAGATGACCCAGGCTTTTTGGCGAGCCGCTACGCGATGGAAGCGCCTTTTTTCCACGCGATTTACGCTGTGCGTCACGCGGACCAAATTCAGGAGCCGGTCCTTCACAATGGGCTTGTACAAAAAGAAATTGATTCCCGCCTGAAAGCCGCGCGCCACCACGGAATGATCTTCGTGGCCGGTGATCATAATGACCGGAGTCTTCCCATTGGTTTCCGAGGCGCGAATCTGCCTGGTGACCTCCATGCCATCAGGCGATGGCATGTTGACGTCGACAAAAATGGCGTCAAAGGTCTGTTTGCGGACGATATCGAGGGCCTGGCGGCTATCTGTGAGAGTGAGAGCTTGTATCTCCGCTGCGTGCAAGGTTCTTTGGAGCAGTTGGCATTCGAGCACATCGTCATCCACCACCAATACCTGTTGGGTCACGGTCTTTCCCCTTTTGGCGTGCGCCTCACCAATGCGCCCGGAACGCAATCACGCCAGAGCAGTTTTTCCGATGAACTGAAACCCGTAGCGGGGATTTGCCGAGCCGGTCTCTACAATTCGGACGACGCGGGCATTCCCCATGTTGTAGTCATTTTCTCCGCGCAAATGGACTTCGACTGTCGCGCCTTCTTCCAAACGGGCGCTGCAGGTGCAAAGAAAGCCGCCTTTGCTGATATTTTCGGTTTCGGCGCGAGCCTCGAACGAAGTGCCGTCCTGCTTTGTGCCTTTGAGCTTCAACATGAGCCTGATTTGGACTCGTGGATCGGCCCGGCGTTCGGTCTGCGTCGAATCCAAAATAAAGGAAAGATCGGTTTTCAACTTTGTGAAATCGATGGGTTTCGAAAAATAGCGCACGGCGCCGAGGTTCTTGCAGAAAGCGGTGTTGCGCTCGTCTTCGCCGCTGACAATAAAAATCGGGATCTTTCGAGTGACCGGGAGAGAGGAAAGCACGCGGCATAGTTCAAAACCGGAAAGGCCCGGCATGGACAAATCCATCAGGATGGCATCCGGTTTGTGCTCGAGGGTCATGGCCAGCGCCGTTTCCGGCGCGCCTGTGTCGAACACCTCATAGGCCGTGGAAAGATGGTCCTTGATGACGCTCCTCATGGAGATATCGTCGTCAACGACCAGGATTCGCGGTGTAGGCATAGGTGCTCGACAGAACGTTTAGTTTCGGCGCTGATCCACTTGACCTTGATCCACTTGACTTGATCCACTTGACTTGTTCCATTCGATGCTGATCCAAAAGCTCCCTGATTTTTTGCGCCAGCGCTCTTGGTCCGTAAGGTTTCTGCAGAAGCAGAGCCCCTTGCGAGAGCAGCGGATCAAGGGAGGCATGATCGGTGTGACCCGACGTGAATATCACCGGGACGGGCGATTTTCTCTGGCTCATTTGCGCGTAAGCATCCGGCCCGGTCAGTCGAGGCATGATCACATCCAGAAGAACCAGAGCGATCTCATTGGAATGCGCTTCGAATTTCTCGACGGCGTCAATGCCATCGCGCGCGAGAAGCACGCGATAGCCCAGTTTTTCCAGAAGTTCGCGGGTAGTGTCACGAATGCCTTCGTGGTCGTCCGCAACTAGAATTGTTTCCGTGCCGCCAGTTACCGGAGACTCAGAAAGCTTGGCTTGAGTGTCGGCTTCGGCCTTGACCACCGGCATATAGACGTAGAACGTGGTGCCTTGACCAAGTTCGCTTTCGACGCGAATCGAGCCGCCGTGTTGGTTGACAACACCGAGCGCCGTGGCCAGGCCCAGGCCCGTGCCTTTGCCAACTTCCTTCGTTGTAAAAAACGGCTCAAAAATCCGCTCTTTTGTTTGGGCGTCCATACCCACGCCGGTATCGGAGACAGACATCTGCACGTAGCTGCCTGGGCGTGCGTAGACGTGTTGGCGGCAATATTCTTCGTCCAATTCCGCATCAGCCGTTTCAATCTTGAGCGTGCCGCCTTTCGGCATGGCATCGCGCGCATTCACGCAGAGGTTCATGAACACTTGCTCGATCTGCGACGGATCGGCCCGGATGGCACGGACCGATGGGGCCAGTGCGATTTGCATGTCGATGTGTTCGCCAACCAGCTTTTCCAGGAGGCCTCTCGTTTCGATTATCAATTGATTCAGGTCGATGTTGCGTGGCTCGAGGATTTGCCGGCGGGCATAAGCCAGAAGTTGCCGGGTAAGTCCAGCGGCGCGTTCCGAATGATTTCGAATTTGATGGAAGAACCTTGCGGCGCGGCTGCCTTCGGGAACTTCGCTTTCGCCGAGCTCCGCCCAGCCCATGATCGCGCCAATCACATTGTTGAAATCGTGCGCGATGCCCCCCGCCAACCTGCCGATGGCTTCGAATTTCTCCAGTTGACGCATGCGCTGTTCGGCATTTTTGTGTTGCCGGCGGGTCTGCGCATCCTGCAATTCCCTGTGAATGGCGGGGAGCAACCGTTTCAGGTTGCCCTTCATGATGTAATCCTGAGCGCCATCCCGCATGGCATTGACGGCAATTTCTTCGCCGATGGTGCCGGACACGAAGACGAACGGCGTGTCCACGCCTTTTTCGCGCACCAGCGCCAGCGCCGCGGTTCCACTAAAGCCGGGCATCGAATAGTCGGAGAGCACAACGTCCCAAGGCTCCGCCTCGATGCTCTGCAACAATGTCGCCGCTGAATCGACGCGTTTGTGACGCACGTCGAAACCGCCCTGGTGAAGGATACGTACCAGCAGCGCGCAGTCGTCTTCGTTATCTTCGACGATCAGCGCGCGGAGAGGCACCATCATAGCGCTCGCTCCAACACCGGTGGGCGCTCGTTGAGCAGCAACCAGTAGAGTCCGAGCTGCCGCACGGCATTGATGAACTGATCGAAGTCCACGGGCTTGCGCACGTAACTGTTGGCGCCCAGTCCGTAACCCTTCAGCCGGTCCTGTTCCTCGTTCGAGGATGTGAGAATCACGATGGGGGCGAGCCTGGTGCGCTCGTCGGCGCGTAACCGGCGCAGAACTTCCAGGCCGTCGACCTTTGGAAGCTTCAAGTCCAGCAAAGTGACTTGAGGCAGTTCAGAGGTATCGCGGCCGGCGAATGCCCCGGTGCCGAAGAAATAATCCAAAGCTTCGGCGCCATCGCGTACCACCACGACTTCATTGGTAATGTTGTTTTTCTTGAGGGCGCGAAGCGTCAGGGCTTCGTCATCCGGATTGTCTTCGACCAACAGGATTATCTGCTGTTGCACGAGTAGCTCCCCTCTCATGATCGTTTTCTCCTGCACGCCTACACGCTGAAATAAAACGTGGCCCCTTTTTCCACTTCCGCTTCCGCCCAGACTTCTCCGCCATGTCTGCGGATGATCCTTTGTACAGTGGCCAAACCAATGCCTGTGCCGGGGAATTCAGCAACGCCATGAAGGCGCTGGAACGCTCCAAACAGCCTGTTGGCATAGCGAGGATCGAAACCGGCGCCGTCGTCCCGCACGTAAAAAATCGATTTGCCATTCTCCTTGCTTCGCCCGAATTCAATGCGCGCGTGATCGTGCCGTGAAGTGTATTTCCAGGCGTTGAGCAACAGATTTTCCAGCGCCACGCGGAGCAGCCGCGGATCGCCGTCCACGGCCAGTCCATCCTCGATTTTGAAGTCCACTTTGCGTTCCGGTTCTGCTTCCTCCAGGCTCTGGGCGATGGACTTGGCGATCGCGCTCAAGTCCGACTTCTCGCGCCGCATTTCGGACCGGGTCACCCGCGACAACTTGAGCAGATCGTCGATCAGCATTCCCATCCGGCTGGCTGCGGCACGCACGCGTTGCAGATTTTGTTTCCCGAAGTCATCCAATTTGTCGCCGTAATCTTCGAGCAGAGCCTGGGCAAAGCCATCGACGCTGCGGAGCGGAGCGCGCAAGTCGTGAGACACCGAATAGCTGAAGGCCTCCAGTTCCTTGTTCGCCGCTTCCAGTTGCGCCGTCCTTTCCTCCACTTTTCGCTCCAGAGTTTCTCTGGCGGCGAGCAGCTCGGCGTCGCGTTTCTGAATCGCAAAGAGCATTTCGTTGAACGCTTCCACGAGTGTGGCTACTTCCTCCATGTCTGGCGTTGCCGGGGCGCGCACCGAATAATTTTTGTCGCGCGCCACGACCTTTGCTACATCCGCCAATTTCACGATGGGCGCCGAAACGGATCGACGGAAAAAGGAGGATCCCAAGCCGGCCGCAACCAGGCTGATGACAAACACAATCGTGGCGATACCCACGTAGCGGGCCAGCCGGGAATAGAGCGCCTGCGAATCGGATTCGATGTACACGGAGCCAATGGATCTATTTTCCGAAAGAATAGGAACTACCACGACGATTCGGCGGCTCTGAAATGCATGCGCCGTCGGCTGGCCTGCCGGAAGATCGGGTAGCGCCGGAGCCGCGGTTGTACCAGGCCGGAAATAGCTGGAAAATACCTTGTGATCGGCCGTGTGGATACCCGCAGAAATGATATTGGGAGAAAATCTCAGGACATCCAGGCTCTTTCGCGCCGAATCTGTATCGTCGAAAATCACGGCGGATGCCGTATTGGCCGCGATGACCTCGGCTTGGGTGGAAAGATTACGGGCAGTATTATTCCGAAAAGTCATCCAGTCATACCCGATAAACGCCATGCAGGCCAACACCAACGCTAACCCGCTGACCACCATATTCATCCAGGTCAGTTTTTCGCTCAGCGAATTGTGGCGCCTTTTCATGGCCTTCTACATTCCGCGCCGCGGCGTTCTTGTGACGCGCACGGCTACCTTCAGCAACTCCGAACTTAGACTCAATCCTGCGTCTTCCGCGTTCGTTACGTTGATTTCGAACCGGATCTTGTTCCGGTCGGAAACGAACTGAATCATTCCGCCATGCTGTGAAAATTGCGGGATGTCGCTGACCGTGAGGACGCTCGTTTTGTCGAGCGCCGCGAGCACCTGCGGCAACCGCTCCATTTCCGAGCTGCTGATGAATAGAATCCGGCAACCATCAATCTCGTCCGCCTTGCCAATCCTTTTCGCCACCACACCGCTTCCATGAATCGTCGCCCCCGCCACCGCGGAATCGAGCGCCGTGCCAAAAGGATCTTCGCCCAGAACGCAGATCGCGAACGGACGGCTTGCATGCTCGTCCGGCGCTTCCGGCCAGGCGACAAATTTCCCAAAGTTGTAGAGATAAGCAGCCTTGACCTGGTATTCGCTTGCATCCGCCGGCCGCGCTTCAACTCCGGGTGCAATCGCGAGAATGGCAGACATGGCGAAAGACAAACTTACGAAAGCAAAACAGGACGGCCATTGCACACGTGAGGGAGTGTCCGGAAATGGACCACCAGATGACCGCGAATGCGGCGATGCAAACCGGTACTGCATGCAAGGACACCATATCCCCTGCGCGACGTTCAGCTTGGAAAAGCGTAGCACCGGACGGCGCTACGGTTGTAGCAGTGCGAAAGGTGCATACCAAAATGGTAATCAGGTAAATACCCTAGGAAGCGGGAGTAACTTGTTGGCGATTCAGGCAATAGCGTTTCAACTTGGGCTTGTACCCGCGCGAAACACTCCACTAGCCTTGGTTTCATAGCGGTCATAAACCCAATGCCAATGTCACTTGCTGAACCGCGGTCAGAATCCGTCGCCAATGAGAGCGCCCGTGCAGGGCTAACGGTTGTGGTGCTTGATGATGACGTCGCGCTTGTGGATGTAACAGTCGAGACGTTGCGGAAAGCAGGTTTTCAGGCATCTGGAACCTCCAATCCCCAGGAGGCGCTCAAGTCGGTCGCCAGCGGTAAAGCGGGTGTGATTGTCTCGGATATTCAGATGCCGCTGATGGATGGTTTCCAGTTTCTCGAAAACGCCTTGCAGATTGAGTCAGATACGCGCGTGATCCTGGTGACCGGCCATTACTCCCTCGATTCCGCTATCGAAGCCATCAAGCGCGGCGCGTATGACTATCTTCCCAAACCTGTTGAATACAAGCGCTTGTTGAAGACGCTGGACGAACTAGCGCGCACCAATGAGCGTCGCAACCAGATTCACGACCTCGAAGACAAACTTCTCGCCAATTCAGAATTCGAAGGAATCGTGGGAAGAAGTCCCGCGATATCCGAAGTGTTCGATCTGCTGCGGAAGGTTTCCAAGCATTACTACACTGCTTCGCTGACGGGCCCAACCGGCGCAGGCAAGGAGCTTTTCGCGCACGCTTTACACTCGCTTAGCCCCGTGGCTGGGGAACGCTTTGTCGTTTGCAACTGTTCGGCTCTTGTGGACACGTTGCTCGAGAGCCAGCTTTTCGGTCACGTTCGCGGTGCTTTTACCGGAGCCTTCGACACGCGCCCGGGCCTTTTCGAATACGCGAATGGCGGCACTGTTTTTCTGGATGAGGTCGGCGAGACTTCCTTGCAGATGCAGGCGAAGCTGTTGCGCGTGATACAGAATCGCGAGATCCAACGAGTTGGTTCGCCGGAGGTAAAGAAGGTGGACGTGCACGTCATCGCCGCCACCAATCGCGATCTCCGGGCGGAAGTGGCCGCGGGCAGATTCCGCGAAGATCTTTTCTATCGCTTGAGCACCATCGAAATTCGAGTCCCGGCGCTGATCGAACGCGCGGATGACATTCCTTTGTTGGTTCGTTATTTCCTGAAGCGCAGCAACGAGCAGTATGGAAAGCAAATTCAGGGCCTCACCAGGCGGGCGGAGGCGGCGCTGGTTCGCTATTCCTGGCCCGGAAACGTGCGCGAGCTCGAAAATGCCATTTCATCGGCGGCCATCACCAGCACAGGTGATCTTCTGGACCTCGAGGATTTCCCCAAACATATTCAGAACGGACCAGCTCACACAACCGCCATTTCGCAAGGCTGGCACCCGGCAACGCTCGAGGAAGTCGAGCGAGTTCACGTGCAGCGCGTGCTCGACTTGTGCGAAGGCAATCAGGTCCGTGCGGCTGAAATTTTGGGGATCGGCCGCACCAGTCTCTACCGGCACTTGAAACGAACCTCTGCCCGGGAAGCCAAGAAGTAACTCTTCTTTGATTGACCCCGCAAGAGTCGAAGCAAAGCAGCGCTATTTCGCCGCCGATTGCGTTGGCTCCTTCGCCGGTATTACAGGAATCTGCAGGTAACTGGGATGATTCGGCCCGGTGTAGATCGTATTCTGCGCCCCATTGTGGTAGCTCGCGTCATAAGCATGGCGCTCGTACCCGCATCCGTCGTACGGTTGCACATCCAGCCGGAGGCGGTATCCCTTCTTGACCAGCGCTGCGCCGGGCCAGATCTCCACCTCGATGGGCACGATCTGATCCTTTTTCAAAGGCTCGTAATCCGCTTCCAGATCGCTGTGTTTGGGGCGGTAACTTGTGGTTCGCTCCGGATCGATCTTCCGGTGCGACACTTTCAGGTCGCCGATGCCGATCGGGTAGACGTTTGTGGGATGCCGCAAATCGGGCGGTCCGCCGAAGTTTACCTCGCGGCCGTTTTCATCGATCACGCGAACGGAAGCGTAGACGTCCATGTCCGTGCTGGTCGATGAGACCCACAGCCCAAGCGTCATATAGCCTGCCAGAACGGTGTCATTGGGCATCGGATCGCTGATAAAAGACATTCCGGTGGCCCAGCACGGAGTCGTGTCTAGATCGGAAAACCGTCGCGTATCCTCGGCGGCCGGCGGAAAAAAACTGGGAGGAATGACCTCAGCCGAGTAGGTCGTTTTTCTCTCGCCGCCGGGAAGGGAAGTGCTGAGTTTCAGGAAATCGTGGCGAAGCTCGTCTCCCTTCCAACTGGAAGGCGCCGCGTCCAGATAGATTTTCGTGTACTGGGTTCGCGCGATGGGCCATTCGTTTTCCGCATCGACAAAATACCCGCCGTCCCCGGTTCTCACGGAGACGTGGACCGGCGGCCCATCCATGATTCGATTCGGTTCGCCCTTCAGCCAGTGGTCAAAGAAGGCCTGATATTTGGCCACTGATTCGCTGCTGTACGCGCTGGCAAACCAGTCGTTGACGACGTCGAATTTCTTCTCCTTGGAACCTGAAAAGATATAGGACTCGCTGCTGCCGAGTTCGTGAATATGCCCGTGGTGTCCAGTGGGCATCGTGATCCATTCAGGTATGGTGATCTTGCTGATATCCGGCGTCATGAAGATCTCGCCGTTCGGGCCGTAAATATTGGGGTCGTAGAAGGGATGGGCCTTGGCGACCGCGAGAAAATCTTTGTACTTCAATTCGCCGCAAACCGCTTTCGAGGCGTTGTACCACCAATCCGACCAGAACTCTTCGTTCAGGATTCCACCGTTGAACAGCGAATCCTCGAACGTCACCACATCGGTCGCCACCGGCACGATGGCCTTCAGGTGCGGCGGCTGCAGGCTCGCCACGTTCTCCTGGTCCATCGCGTTGTAGGACATGCCCCAGGTGCCGATATTTCCATTCGACCACGTCTGCTTCGACGCCCATTCGATCGCGTCGTAATAGTCTTCCGCCTCCTGCCGGCTCAGCACGTTGATGTTGCCGGGAGATTTGCACGTGCCGCGTCCATCCACGCGGATCACCACGTATCCGTGCGGCACCCACTGCGCGGTGTTCACGGTTTCGTGATTTTCGTAGACATAGCCGTCGGGATTGCCGGAAAAATAGCGGTCCTCCATGTCCTCGCGCGCCTGCGCCTGACCCGGATTGCAGATGCATTCCCGCTGGAAGGCTTTTCCATACACGCTGAGGTTCATCACGGTTGCATGTTTTTCAGAATCGTCGGGGCGGAACACGTCGGCATACAGAAACGAGCCGTCGCGCAACGGAATTTTCACATCCGTCATTTTGACGATGCCGCGAATATTACGGCGAATTTCGTTCCGCGCCGCTGCTCCGGAGCGCAGCGCGCGAGCCGGGCCGTTCCCGAAATATTCCTTATTGGAGTTCAATTCCGCCAGGAGACCAGTAACTACGAAATCGCGTGAAAATGCATCTTCGCTTTGGCGGAAATTGAGCGCATGCCGGCCGATCAGCTTATTTTCCGCGGCAGTGATCGTCACTCCATTCTCGATGTTGCCATCCTCGTCGAGCGTTTCGAGGAATCGCACCATATTCACCAGCTCGGGATCGCGCACCTTGCCGATGTCGCCATCCACAGAGGCAATGATTTCAGCGAAATTCACTCGGCCGGAAGCCATAGTGTTGCCGAGCGCGTTGTCTCCCAGCAAGAAAGTGATGGTCTCGCCCTGGCGATATTTGAACCGGCCCTTCTCATCGGTGACACCGGATTCGGTGGGCGTCTCATACTTCAAGCCGATGACCGGTCCTGCCACCACGCCGGTGCGTACCTCCCCAGTCGCCGTCTGTGCCGGCGCTCCGGGCGCAAAGCTTGCGATCATGAACATTCCGAATGCTACGATCCAATTCCTCACCGATGGCCTCCTGCTTCGATTCATAAATATAATGATTGCCCAATAAACGCCGCAAGTTCTTCGCCGAACAGACTACTACACCTGCGCATGTGCGTCGCAAAGCTGCGCGCTTCTTACGCACGGACAGAATTTTCATTCTGTCCGATGACCATTTAGAAGTGTGGGCGCTCTGTTGGGTTACGGCAGATTCGCGATGGACCGCGCTTCCCCGGAAAGCTCCAGGATATCCATGCCGGTGTTCGCTCGATCCACAATATAGATGTATCCGCGATCGTCGACTTCCACGTTGTTGGTTTGAATGGCCACTTTGCACTTCTCGTCCGCGCCTTTGCCCACGCAACGCTTGTCAGTCTTATCGGTAATCGCTGGAATAAAGTAGGCGATCTCTTTAGGGAAATACGGATCCCGAACGTCGATGGCTCGCACTCCGGCGTTGAAATGCGCGATGAACAGCACCCGCTTGTAATAGATCGGCGTCATGTTCTCGTTTGAGGAGTGCGTGCCGAACCGTCCGCCGTCCTTGCAAAAATCATGCGTGCTGTCATTGACGGTCCATGTGGAAACGCCCAGCGGATCGGCTTCATCGGTGATATCGAAGAAGCGCACCATCTGGCGGGGCTGCTGGCATTCGTTGTCGGTGGTTTCGGCAGTGACCGCTACGAAGTCCCGCACTTTACCCACTTTGAAATTCGCGTATTCGGGCGGCGTCATGCCCAGAAGAGGGAACGCCGTATGTGCGCCGACGTCGGGCGGCAAATCCACGCGGCTAATCTGCGGGTAGGTCAGATTTGCGTCGGTTGGATCGGTTGGGCCGGTGAGAAGCTTTTCGCGGTCGACAATCTGCAGCACTCCGCTTCGCGTCGTGCCATATGCAAGATAAAGGCGATTGCCCTTCGGGCCGGTCGAGATCGCGCCATGCAGCGCGCTGGGCGCCGTTCCGGTTGCGCCAGGTTGCTGCCCTGGTAATCCGAAGTTCCGGATGAAGCGGGGGTGAACCGGATCACTCAAATCATAGACCTGCATCATGCGGGTCACGCGCCAGCCTGGCACGCCGGAAACCAGGAAACCAATACCGGTATCGCATTCCCACCAGCTTTTGTGCGTGTCGAGCAGGTTGCCGGTGATCACGGTTACTCGCACAGGCTTGGCGGGATCGGTAACATCAAAAATTTCGTGGGCCGAAGTTCCGAAGCTGCGCAATAGATAGAATTTACCCTTCTGCGCGTGCGGGAGATCCGTGCAAACGCGCGCCATTTGCGCGCCGCCGGATTCGCCTGGTAATTTTGGATCGCGCGGCTCGCCGGGAATGTGCGCCAGCAGTTTGGGCTTGGACGGATCGGTCACATCGAGAATCGAAGTTCCGTTGGGCTCCACTTTTCCCGTAAGCTGGTTCATCGACTCGCCGCCGTGGTGACCGATATACGCGATGTAACGGTCGCCCTGCTTTTCAATGGTCGGCTGATACGCGCTGCGCGCCTGCAAATCGTTGTAGCCCACGAGCTTCATGTCCTTCGAGTCGGCCGCTTTCTGCGCCCGGACGGTAATTTGCGGCATGGCCAGGAATGCCAGAGCCAGAGCAAGGGACAACAGGATCAGAGAGCGCACATTTCCGGCGCAGCCTAAAATCCTTCGAATCACTTTCATGAGTCCTCCGAGATGAATCTGCGGGACAAAGAGGCTTTTCTATATCACAACGGCAAAGACCTTTTCTAACTATTCGTGGTGGAAGTGGGCGGCCAACGCTTGCGTCGAGAAAAGAAGTGCAGGTCTATGTCACCTCAGATGTAAGTTCATGGCGAAGGGTTTGAAACCGTTTGCGCGAACGGTTTGAAACCATTTGATCGATCGGGGAGTCAAAAAACCAGCATTCAAAATTTTTTAATCAAATTCACGAGTTGAACCGTGCGCAAATCCGTTGCAATTGCATTTGTCTGCCTGCTTTCGTTGGCCTGTGCCGGAACGATTGCCTCCGGCCGCTCAAAAAAGTCCGCGGGCCCACCCACCTATCAAGTCGATCCCTTCTGGCCCAAGCAACTGCCCAACAACTGGGTCATGGCCCAGGTGGGCGGACTTACCGTCGATCGCGAGAATCACATCTGGGTCTTGCAGCGTCCGCGCTCCAATACGCCCGGTGACATTCCCGCGGCCCAAAATCCGCCGCGCTCGGAATGCTGCGTTCCGGCTCCTCCGGTGCTTGAGTTCGATACCGCCGGCAATCTTCTGAAGTCCTGGGGTGGTCCCGGCGCAGGATACGACTGGCCTTTGCAGGAGCACAGTATTCACGTCGACGCCGAGGGCGACATCTGGATCGGCGGCAATGGCGCTACCGACCGCCAGGTCCTGAAATTCTCAAACGACGGCAAATTCATCATGCAGATCGGCCATGCTTCGAACGCTCCGGCCGATAGCAACGACACGAGCATATTGGGCCGCCCTGCCGGAATCGAGGTCGACGATGCCGCCCACGAGGTTTATATTGCCGATGGCTATCTGAACCGCCGCGTGATTGTCTATGACTCGCAGACCGGCGCGTTCAAGCGCCTGTGGGGCGCCTATGGCCACACGCCGAACGACGTTGACCCCGGTCCCTACAATCCTTCGGATCCGCCGGACCAGCAGTTTCGCACCGCCGTGCACTGCCTCCACTTTTCCCACGATGGCACCGTCTACGTGTGCGATCGCGGCAACGACCGCGTTCAGGTTTTCACCAAGCAGGGTAAATTCCTGAGCGAATTTACGTTGAAGCCGGCCACTCTCGGACTCGGCAGCTTCTGGGACTTTGCTTTCTCCCACGATCCCGGCCAGGAATACATGCTCGTGGCCGACGGAGAGAACAATGTGATCTGGACGGTGAAGCGCAGCGACGGCAGCATTGTCGGCTCAACGGGCCATGGGGGACGCAACGCCGGCCAGTTTCACTGGGTGCACCAGATCGCCGCCGATTCGGATGGGAATCTCTACACCGGCGAAGTGGATACCGGCAAGCGCGTCCAGAAGTTCGTGCTGATTCGCAAGTGACTTACTTCTGAAATTCAGAGACCGGTGGGAGGCCATTGGGGGATTTCTTGGTCTGGCCGCTTGGCTTTTATTGATTCTCCCCGATTGGAGCAGTGAACGAAGCGACCGTCCAGACAGCGGGGAGAAATCTGCATTGGTTCCTGTAGATCATGGTGTTCCGAAGGTCCTGCTTGCCTCGACTACTAGGAGTACTGAAACCTCCTTCATTTGCGTCGCCGCCAGTTTTCCACAGTCATTATAGATTTACCCGTTGTAAACCGAATAGTAATACCCTATAAACCTAGTTGCAGGAGTGCACGTCGATGGCGCTGCTGCCCACCGAGTTCTCTCAGGGGCGGCGCTTGAATCATAGTTTAGAACTGCGGAACCGTAAGATCCTCCAAGAGGATTTGCTTTCGTGTCAGCGACCGCTCTTCCGAACCAGGCCAATACCAGCCAGTGGCTTCCTTGGGTTCTGGTTAAGATAACTGCTGAACAAGCTCTATTACTGGCCGCAGCCACCCTCCGGATTCTCGTCTACATATTCTTGAGCCCCCTTAACAATGACAAAGAGCATTTCGACGTCATTCAGTACATTGCCGAACATCACGCTTTGCCGCCCCTCGGCACGATTTCCCTGGCCTTCCATCCGCCTCTCTACTACCTCCTGGCGGTTCCTTTTTATTGGGTTTCTCCAAGTCAGAAATTTGTACAAGTGCTTTCGTTGATCTTCTCGCTGGTCACTCTCTACGTCTGCTATCGGTTGATCTATGGGACCAACCTGATAAACAGTAAGCAAGCCCGCCTTTACGTGTTCTTTTTCGTAGGCTGCTTGCCTCAGTTTGTGTTGTTCGGACTCTATATTTCAAACGATTCATTGGCTATCTTGATTGGAGCTTTACTCGCCCTGGAAGCCTGGTTTGCGACCGGACACAACGGCGATATCCACCTGATATGGTTGAGCATTTTGGTGGGCCTGGGCCTCCTCACCAAAGCAACTTTTCTGGCTTATCTGCCTGTCTTGTTTGTTCTGGTTCTGGTCATACGGTCGAGTGAGCGCAGGGCGTTCGGAAAGGTATTTGCTTCGGCTCTGGCTTTGGTTCTCCTGGCGGGCTGCATTGGAAGCTACCGGTATGTCCGCAATTATCGGGAAGTGAAAGTTCCTTTTGCCTCCAGCCTGGACCTCGGTTCTCGTTGGGGCTCGGACCAGCGTGTGTCTTATAGGGGCGTGGCGTCATTTTTTGACTTCAATCTCTTTAAGCTCGTCGCGTCGCCCACGCTTTCTAAAGGCACCGCCAGTGCCTACCCGTTGCTGCTGTACGGAACATTCTGGTATCAGCATATTCCCGAATCGAATTTTGTGATTAGCCGCCACAATCCTTTGAATTATTTGGGTTCCGCTTTCTACATCCTGGGCATTATTCCCACTATTGTCGCGGTCTTTGGAATCGTTATGCTGTTGAAAGAGAGCCCCAGAATACTGTTGGATTTTGATTCGTCTCGAATCGCGGATCGGCGCCGGCTGCTGGCCTTGGCCAACCTGGCCTTTTTATTCGGCAACCTGGCAATCGTTATTGCAGGCGCGGCCAAGTACCACGTCTGGAGTCTCATGCAAGGACGGCTTTTGTTTCCTTCGCTATGGGGCTTCCTTCTTCCCTTTGCTTTTGGCTGTTGCCTGTTGGAAGGCACGAAATGGCCGCGCCTCACCCTTCAGTTTGCCATGGAGGTATTGTTCATTTGTACGATTACATATTTTTCCTGGGAAATCCTTTCCCACTCTGGGGCCATGATTATTCCAGCTTCGGCAAGAGTGCACATGCATTCAATCTTGGGGTGGCGCTCACTATAAACGGGGAAGCAGAGGGCGGCTTGCCCGTGGTTTTGCGGCGAGCGTGTTGAGAAAAGGATATATCTCAAACCTTCTATTAGTTGCCGCGCTCTTGGGGGGCGGGCTAAGACTGGTCTGTGCTCAGTCAACTCATCCGATTCATTCCGCGATGTTTCCCCGCAACTTTCTCACACCTGAGGCTGCAAAGTCGAAGCCGTTCAATGCCCCATGCGTCACGGAAGGCAAAGCCGAGATAACCATCAGCTGTGACTATCGTCCTCTGCGGCGCTCTAAAGACGATTTTCGGCCCCGTATTGCACTGAATCGAGCCACCATTCGTTTCACACCGTCAGATGAAGGCATTCTGACTGTTCATTTGACCTTTACGAATCAGGAAGCCGGACCCATCGCTGACGCGCGCCCAGTTTATTTCCTCATAGATGATGACTCGGGGCAGAATCATGTGCGGCGTCAGTTGCCAAACATCGATCTGCGTCAACTCCAACCTGGCAAGCCAATTGCTTTCACCAATCGATTCCTATCGGGTGCTTTTAGCGCAGGCAGGTATGTAATTGAGCTGTGGATTCCCGACGCTGACAAGTTGTTCGAGTTTGACGCTAGCCATAACCTTCTTCTAAGCAGTCAGGATGTACCAGATCGAGCCACCGGCTTGAACAAGCTGGCGAGATTTCAGGTAGCGGCGACCAAAATGTCTCGGTAGCTCAGTTTCCTTTGCTCACTGTCGCTCGATGCCGCAGTAGGAGGGCGGGCGAAGCTTATTAACTCTCAACCTCAACCGACGATAACTTGGGCGTTAAATCTGGGGGCAGGTCGTGGGATATCCGGGCTACGCGTGTCGCGAAACGGAAAGGCGCGAGAGGTTGCCTGTTGGAAATCGTTGGGCTGGGACTTTCCTGCTACTGGGACTGTTTACCGCAATTTCGCCTGCTCTGACCGCGCAAACAAAGGTCCTCACCCAGCACAATGACAATTCCCGGTCCGGCTTGAACCCCACTGAGACGACGCTGACTACGTCGAATGTGAATGTTAATCAATTTGGGAAACTCTTTTCGTTGTCCGTCGACGGTCAGGTCTATGCACAGCCTTTATACGTTCCGAATGTGACTTTGCCGGGGCAGGGAATTCACAACGTCCTGATCGTCGCAACCGAACACGACACTGTCTACGCCTTTGATGCTGACTCGAATACCGGCGGCAACGCGTTCCCCCTGTGGCAGGTTACTCTCTTAGACCAAGCCCACGGCGCTTCTATCGGCGAGGCCACCCTTGATTCCTACGCTGACATAGGTTGTACGGACGTTGTTCCGGAAGTTGGAATTTCAAGCACTCCGGTCATCGACGCAAGTACCACACCCCCGACAATCTACGTAGTAGCCAAGTCGGTGCTCGGCTCGGTCAGCGGAACCACCTACATCAATCGCTTACACGCCCTGGACCTGACCACCGGCGCGGAGAAACCGCAAGGGCCTGCGGTGATCGGCGCCGCGGTTTCTGGTACCGGTGACGGTAGTTCAAACGGCGTCTTAAGTTTTAATCCGTTTCGTCATTACAATCGCTCGGGACTTCTGCTGCTCAACGGGAATGTTTATATCAGCTTTGCTTCTCATTGTGATTTCACGCCCTTCCATGGCTGGATCTTTGCTTACGACTCTAGTTCACTAAAGCAAAAGAGTGTTTTCGTTACCACTCCGAACGGTGGTCTGGGGGGAATTTGGATGTCAGGGACCGGCCTTGCAGCAGACGCCAACGGATATATTTACGTTCCGTCGGGAAATGGAACTTTCGACACCAGCGCGCCCGTACGGGATTTTGCCGACAGCATCGTGAAGCTCTCGACAACAGATGCGAATCACAATAATGGCTATCTAAGCGTATTCGACTATTTCACGCCGTATGATCAGTCTAGTTTATCTGTGTACGACCTGGACATCGCGTCAGGCGGGATTTTGTTGCTTCCGGATCAGCCCGGCACTTATCCGCACGAACTCGTCGCCGTCGGAAAGCAGGGACGCGTGTACGTGCTGAACCGTGACCAGTTGACCGCTAATCCCTCCATGGCGGGCCAGCCGGAACCATACTGTTCCAGTTGCGCGAGCGTAGATAACCAGATTGTGCAGGAGACCAGCCCTTCTTTTGTGGGCGGGGTTTGGGGCATGTCAGCCTATTGGAATAATTATGTATATATCTGGGGTAAGAACGACGTTCTGCGAGCGATTCCACTGTCAAATGGTTTGCTTGATTTTAGTCATCTATCCACGGGTACAATTTCTTCGAATTACCCTGGTCTGGTTCCGGCGGTTTCGTCGAACGGTAACACGCCAGGCTCCGCCATTTTATGGGCTGTCAATGCCTCCGCATTTAAATCTGGGGGGCCTTCCGTTGTTTATGCTTTTGACGCAACGAACCCGGCAAATCTTTTGTGGGCAAGTTCCCAGCAACCGGCGGGGAGGGACACCGCGGGGCCTGCCGTCAAGTTCGCCAGCCCGACAGTTGTCAATGGCAAGGTATACGTCGGCACGTCAGGTGAAGTAGACGTCTACGGCCTGCTACCTGTTGTTACGCCTTCCTATGTCACCCTGCAGGCAGGTCAGTCTCAGCAGTTTAGCGCCACTGGACAAGCCAATGTCACTTGGTCCATTAATCCAGCCTCTGGAACCATCTCATCATCGGGTCTTTACACCGCACCGGCGTCGGTGGCAAACCCCCAACTGGTCACGGTAACAGCTCAGAATAGCGGTAACGGCAGTGTAATCGGTACCGCGACGATCAACCTGATTGGCGCGTTGAGCTCCGCGGCCAGCTTTCTGGGCTACGATTCGTCCACACAGGGGAACTGGACCGGCGTTTACGGGATGGACGGATACGCTCTGGCCAATGGACCACAAAGTCTGCCTTCCTATGCGACATTCGCGCCTCAGGACCAGTCGAATTACACATGGGCTTCGACTACGACCGACATCCGGGCCCTTCAAAATGGCTCCGGGCGTTTGGCGGCGTGCTGGTATAGCGCTCCGAGCTTCGACGTTGATCTGAATATGTCCGGCAACTCCCATCAGGTGGCCCTGTACCTGTTGGATTGGGATGACTATGGAGGCGGCAGGGCCGAGCAGATTCAGATACTGGATGCAGGTACAGGGTTTGTTCTCGATACCCGCAACGTGATCGGCTTTCAGGGTGGACAGTACCTGGTCTGGAATATTTCCGGGCACGTGAAGGTACTTGTCACCAACACCAACCCGAGTTCGAATGCGGTTGTCAGCGCGGTATTGTTCGGTAGTTCTCAAATCGCGGTGAGTGTAACGCCCCAAACGATCAGCCTCACGGGCGGTCTCACACAACAGTTCGCTGCGCAGGTGACTGGCACGTTGAACAAGGGGGTGGCCTGGAGTATCAGCAACGCCACGAATCCCGGCAATCCCGCACCGGGCTCCATCTCAAGCGGCGGCTTGTATACCGCACCAGCATCGGTAGCCAGCGCCGTAAATCTTACCGTGACCGCCATCAGCGCCGCGGACAACGTCACTGCGGGAACTGCCACGCTGTCTTTGGCGGTTGGTGCAGCCCCGGTTGCCGCCACAGCCACCTACGCGGGCGTTGACACGACCACGCAGGGAAGTTGGATTGGAACCTATGGAGGTGACGGATATTCCGTGCCGAACGGGACGCAGAGCCTGCCAAGCTACGCCACCTTTAGCCTGTCCGGTCAAGCGAGTTACACCTGGGCTGCAACCACGGCCGACGTGCGGGCGCCTCAGAATCCGGGTGGGGCGGGTCGCATGGCATCGGTGTGGTACAGCACGACTTCATTCACGATGGATGTGAATCTGACGGATGGGAACACGCACCAGGTGGCGCTCTATGCGTTGGACTGGGACAGCTATCAAGGTGGCAGAGCCGAGCAGATAAAGATTCTCGACGCCGGCACCAGCACAGTGTTGGACACGCGCAATGTGACCGGCTTCCAGAACGGGCAATATCTCGTTTGGAACATCAACGGGCACGTCAAGATTGTTGTCACCAGCACGAACCCGAACTCGAACGCGGCGATCAGCGGTGTTTTCTTCGAGAGTTCGCTGATCGGGGTGAGCGTCACGCCGCAGAGCGCCAGCCTGAGTACCGGGCAGACGCAGCAGTACACGGCACAGGTTACCGGAACACCGAACAAGGGGGTGACCTGGAGCATCGGCAATGCCACGAATCCCGGCAATCCCGCGCCGGGTTCCATCTCCAGCAGCGGCTTGTACACCACGCCGGCATCGGTAGCCAGTGCCGTAAGTCTTACCGTGACCGCCATCAGCGCCGCGGACAATGTCACAGTAGGAACAGCGCCGCTGTATTTAACGGTTGGTACGGACCCAGTCGGTGCCACAGCCACCTATGCGGGCGTTGACACGACCACGCAGGGAAGTTGGATCGGGACCTATGGTGGCAACGGATATTCCATACCGAACGGGACGCAGAGCCTGCCAAGCTACGCCACCTTCAGCCTGTCCGGTCAAGCGAGCTACACCTGGGCTGCAACCACGACCGACGTGCGGGCGCCTCAGAATCCGGGTGGAGCGGGTCGCATGGCATCGCTGTGGTATAGCGCGACTTCATTCACGATGGATGTGAATCTGACGGATGGGAACACGCATCAGGTGGCGCTCTATGCTTTGGATTGGGACAGCTATCAAGGTGGCAGAGCCGAGCAGATTCAGGTAGTGGATGCGGGTACGGGCACTATGCTTGATACGCGCAGTGTGACCGGCTTCCAGAACGGGCAATATCTGGTTTGGAACATCAGCGGGCACGTCAAGATTGTTGTCACCAGCACGAACCCGAAATCGAATGCGGCGATCAGCGGAATATTTTTCGAAACTTCGCTGATCGGGGTAAGCGTCGCGCCGCAAAGCGCCAGCCTGATTGCCGGGCAGACACAGCAGTACACGGCACAGGTCACCGGAACGCCAAACAAGGCGGTGAACTGGAGTATCAGCAACGCCACGAATCCTGGCAATCCTGCGCCGGGCATACATCTCCAGCGGCGGCTTGTACACCGCGCCGGCATCGGTTTCGAGCATCACAACCGTCACGGTAACCGCCACGAGCGCCTCGGACAATGTAACCGTAGGCACCGCGCCGCTGTATTTGATGACCGGAACGGCTAGTGGCGGCGCGAGCGCATTCTTCGTGAAAACGGATGCCATCACTCAGGGGAATTGGCAGGGGGTATACGGCCACGATGGATACTCCATTGCGAACTCCAGCCAGAGCCTTCCCACATATTCGACATTCGCGACCCAGGGCCAGCTCAACTATACCTGGGCGGCAAATCCGGCCGACGTGCGCGCTCTTCAGACCGGCACTGGATCGACGCGAATCGCTTCCACCTGGTACAGCAACACGAGCTTCTCTATGAATCTCAATCTTACCGACGGAAAAGCCCATCAAATCGCCCTGTACGCCGTGGATTGGGATAGCTACTTGGGGGGAAGGTCGGAAAAAATTCAGCTTGTCGATGCCAATAACCCCTCTTCTATTCTCGATACTGAAAACATTTCCGCGTTTCAAAGCGGTGTCTATCTGGTCTGGATCGTTTCCGGTGACATAAAAATAAATGTCACCTCAACTGGCCCCAGCAATGCCGTTATCAGCGCGGTATTTTTCGGCGCCGGCAACGCCGCTGCTACTCCGATGGTTACGTGGACGCAGCCCGCGCCCATCGGGTATGGAACGCCGCTCAGCGTTCAACAGCTCAATGCCACCGCAAATGTTCCTGGCAACTTCATATATGTTCCGGCGGCCGGCGCAGTTCTAGCTGCCGGCAATCAATCTCTTGCGACCACCTTTGTTCCCACGGACACCTCGGATTACAACGCGGCTACTGCATCTGTAACCATTGCTGTGAATCAGGTCACTCCTACTGTTACCTGGGCAGCCCCAGCCGATATTACTTATGGCACCCCACTCAGCAGTACCCAACTGAATGCAAACGCGAGTGTTCCTGGCAGCTTCAGCTACACCCCCTCGTCCGGCACGGTATTGCCAGTGGGTACTCCGTCCTTGTCGGTCATGTTCACCCCTACCGACTCCACCGACTACAAGTCCGTGACCGCCTCAGTGACCTGAATGTCGATCAGCCACGCCTACCATCACTTGGGCAGCACCTGCCGCTATAACTTATGGCACCGCGCTCGGCAGCACCCAATTGAACGCAAGCGCCAATGTTCCCGGCAGTTTCGTCTACACACCCTCATCCGGCACGGTATTGCCAGTGGGTACGCCATCCTTGTCGGTCATGTTCACCCCTACCGACTCCACCGACTACAAGTCCGTGACCGCCTCAGTGACCCTGAATGTCGATCAGGCCACGCCTACCATCACTTGGGCAGCACCTGCCGCTATAACTTATGGCACCGCGCTCAGCAGCACTCAGTTGAACGCAAGCGCCAATGTGCCCGGCACTTTCGTCTACACTCCCTCATCCGGCACGGTATTGGCCGCGGGCACTCAGTTGTTATCGGTCACGTTCACGCCCTACGACTTGACCGACTACAAGTCCGTCACCGTGACAGTGAATCTGAACGTCGGTCAAGCCACGCCTACCATCACCTGGTCAGCACCTGCCGCTATTACTTATGGCACCGCGCTCGGCAGCACTCAGTTGAACGCAAGCGCCAACGTACTCGGCAGTTTCGTTTACACACCTAACATCGGCACAGTGCTCGCGGCCGGAACGGCCCAGTCCCTTTCGGTGGTTTTCACTCCTTCGGATCCGAACTACCTTCCCGCATCGGCCAGCGTGCAGATCAATGTGAACGGCGGAACTCTGTACGTGGTGGCGAATGACAAGACCAGAGCATACAGCGATCAAAATCCGGTATTCGATGCGACTTATCTCGGTTTCGTGAATGGCGACACGCCCAGCAGCTTTACCGGAACGTTAACATGCAATTCAGCCGCCACTTCCTCGTCCGGCCCTGGTTCTTACGCGATATCTTGCTCCGGCCTGACATCGACGAATTACAGCCTGAACTATGCCAATGGGCAGTTGACCATTACCAACCCGTTGCAATCCATTAGCGTCAGCCCTGCCACTCCAACCATCCAGGTTGGGGACATGCTTTTACTTACAGCGACAGGTTCGTTCGAGCAGGGCGCACGGACACTCGGTTCGGGTATAGGAATGTGGGCAGGCGGTTCTCAGGCCCCATTTTCTTTGACGGGCACGGCCGGAGCTGAGCTGAATGGCCGGGTATACGTAGTTGGCGGATCGGCTATGGACGGAACCATCGTCAGCACGGTGGAAGTATACGATCCTGTCGCCAATGCCTGGTCTTCCGCCGCCAACATGCCCACGGCCCGGGCATATGCTCGTGCGGCTGTGATTGGCGGACTCCTTTACGTAGTGGGTGGTTCGACTGCGACCGGGCCAGTGGGTGCCCTGGAAGTGTATGACCCGGGCACTGGCAACTGGTCGTCCCTTGGCGCCATGCCTACTGCGCGATTTGATGCGGCCGTTGGCGTTATCAATGACAAGCTGTACGTTGCCGGAGGCGCCACCTCCGCCGGCGCTGTTGGCGTGCTGGAGGTTTATGATCCAGTGGCTGGGACCTGGTCGGCAAAGGCTTCGTTGAATAGCGCTCGTTCCGGCGCGGCGGCCGGTGTCATAAACGGTCTTTTCTATGTAGCCGGCGGTTCATCCACCACTGCTCTTGCCAGCACGGAGGTTTATGATCCCAGCATGGATTCCTGGAATGTGGTGGCTTCGATGGAATCGGCGCAGGCGAGCGGCGCCTCCGCAGTCGTGAACGGAACCCTCTATATCATCAGCGGAATGGACGGCAGTTCGAACCCGACCTCAACTATTCAGGCTTACGATCCGACCCAAAACGCTTGGATCGATCAGGCACCCATCCCCAGCGCAATTCCGGATGTCCAGGCAGTCTCCGTCGGTGGCCTAATCTACGTGCCTTCCTCAGTTCTGCAGGTATTTACTCCACTGGAGAGCACCTGGGCCAGCCAGCAGACCGGCATAGCGACCATCGCGCAAGATGGCACCGTTACCGGCGTCAGCCCGGGCCCGAGCACGATCACAGCTACCAGCACCCTGTATCCCGCAACGAGCGGGAACACGCTCGTTACCGTGAGTCAGCCATAGCAGGGAATTGCTGCCAACCACGGTCCGGCCACTATGGATCGGTTTTTGTCTTCGGCACGTAGATCGCGCAATCTTTGTCGTCGAGGGCCAGGTCATAGTCGTCTTTGATCGCGGCTAAAATCGGATCCACAAAATGATCGTTTGGCCGTGACATCGCTTGCACCACAGTGTAGAGCTGGATGGCCCCGTAGTAGTGCTCGTGAATTTTCGCCACGATTTCCCCTGAATCCATTTTCCCCAGGCGAATCAAATTTGTGCCGCCGTACGGATCATACAAGTAGGGTTTGCCCGCCAGGAAACATCGAAGCAGGCTCTCACACAGTGCGGGACCGGTCGTTCCCTTCAGAAAAGCCACTTCGCGTTTGAATAGAGGCTGGAACTTCTGTATTTCATTGAGTTTCTCAATGGGGCGTAGTTCTTCGGCGGTTTGCATGGGGAAAATCAAGGAACCAAACAGCAATATCGGCACGGCATATTTCAGCGCTGGCGCTTCCCATTTGGAGGCGTTCGTCCACACTGTGGCAATCAAAACTCCCAGCAGGGCCGAGGTTGCCAGCAGATTGCTGAAAAACATGTTGATGGTTACTCCCGAGCCGCCCGCGAACCCGATCCCGACAACCAGCGAGGCGAAAAACCAGAGCGCGAGGAGCCGCGTGGCTGGTTTCTTTATGGTGTAAAAAGCCGTCGCCATCGCGGCAAGGAAGGCAAGCTGGATCGGCCCGTAAAATCGCAAGAAAGATCGAAGCGCCAAAGATCCCGTATAAAGGCGGGGCGTCAGCAAATTGCTGATAAGAAAAGGTCCGCCGATGAAGATGTTTGCCGCGATGAGCAGCACTGCAAGAACCGCGGCATAGGCCACAAAGTGAAGTGCTCGCCGAATCGAGACGAAGCTTAAGTCCAGCAGCACAACCAGCGGAAAATCGATCAGATTGTGTTTGATTCCCCCGCCAATGATGAAAAGAAGCGCGGTGCCTGCCAGACATAGCTCATCGGGTTCTCGCGAAATGTATAGGAGCAATCCCGCGAGGAAAAATATCTGGGCCATCATCTGCGGATCATCCATTCCGACATAGGTATCTGCCCTGGCGCAGAAAACGGCCAGACAGAAAAGCCCCGAGATGATCGCCGGAATCAGCATCCCCGTCGCTTTTTTTACGATCGCGCCAATCAGCAAGCAGCAACCCAACAGGCCAAGAAGTGAAAGCATTCTCCCTGTGAATAGATAGTCGTGGGTCACGCGCGCCAGTTCTCCAATCGCCACAAAGGAGAACGCCGGATAGTTCACGGGCTTCCATCCGTATTTGGTTGCGTAGAGTTGCGCATGATGCACCACTTGGTACGCGTTGTAGGTGTTCCAGCCTTCGTTGTAGTTCACCTCAATCGTGTAGAACGCGCGCCGGAATGGGACTACCGCTGCGTACACGGCGAATAGGGCAAGTCCCAAACAGAGCAGCCATTCTCTTGGTGAACCCCGATGGAGAGACTTGCTGTCGGAAAGGCTGGTCGGCATCGTCTGGGGCTCCGCATCCCGGCAATCGGTGACTTGGGGAAAGAAGGTCAGGGTCTCACCCCGTTCGAGAGGGAACGCGCGTACCAGGGTGCGTACACGCCCTCCCGGATAATTCGAAAGCTCAGTTTGGAATTGCCTTCGCGGCGTTCCTCAAAAATAATCGGTATTTCTTTCGCGCGCGCTCCAGCGAAAATGGCCAGGCATTTCAATTCGATCGTATAGGCGTATCCGGAGGAGTGAATCCGTTCGAGCGGGAGTTTTTCAAGAATGCCTCTACGGAACGTCACGAACCCCGCGGTTAGATCCTTCACCGAAACGTCTGTAACCATGCGGGCATACGAGTTTGCACTCGCTGAAAGCAATTGCCGCCGCCGGGCCCATCCCTGGCTTCCGCCGCCTTCAATGTAACGCGACCCGATCACCATATCGTATTCGGCGGCCAGGCTGTGCATTTGCGGCAGGTAGCAGGGAGAATGCGAGAAATCCGCGTCCATCGTGGTTACCGTGTCAAATTCTTCTTCTCGCAGAAGCTTGCGAAACGCATCCACGTAAGCGCTCCCCAATCCTTTCTTGCCCTCCCGCTCGTGCAAGTGCAGATTCGGGTTCGTTCGCTGCAAACAGCGGATGGTGTTCGCGGTGCCGTCCGGGGAATTGTCGTCAACGATGAGAATCTGAACATCGGGCATCACCTTTAAAACTTCGTGAATGAGCCTGCCGATGTTCTCTCGCTCGTTGTAGGTCGGAATGGTGATCCAGCGTCTCATTTTGACTGGGGGGCTCCGGCGGAGGGCCTAACGCGCCTGCAGAATGTAATAATCCGTACTGGAAACTCGCTGCCAGCCTTCCGGCTGGATTAGAGGGGGCACTCTTCGCGTGACTACAGCCTCCGCGCCGGTGGTCATCAGCGCTTGAACTGCTTTTCTCCGAGCCTCGGGGGACGACGTCCAGAATCCTTCCACCCCGTCTTCGCTTACCTCGCTGACGATGGTTACTTGAGCCAGGTGCGCCCAGTAGTGGTCGTCTATCGCCCGCCCTACAAAGGCCACTTTGTCTCCCGGCGAGATACCCTTCCCGGCCAACGCTGTGGCCACCCGCCACTCGGGAGCGACCCGGTCGGCGGAAACTTCGTAGATATTCATGGCGAGGGTCTCCACAATCTGCGCGCCCAGAGAAATGCAGACAATTATGGTCACGCACCGTAGCGCGGCTCTCGTCGACTCCGACGGTCGCAGTCGAAGAGCCGAAAACGCAGCGGCCCAGATGAGTAATATGAATGGCGCGATGTACCGCGGTTGTATCAACACACACGCATACATTCCCAATCCGAGGATCGCCGGAATCCACAAATACGATTTGTAGCGCAGGCGCTCCGTGTAGGTTTTCTTGTCACTCAGCAGCCACAGAGCCAGGAATCCTGCTGCCAAAGGTGAGAGCAACCGGAACGTTTGGAACAGATAAGTAGCCGAACGGTACAACGCTGCTATTTGCCTTCCGATCTCGAAGTGAGGTCGAATCCCCGCATACCAATAGGAAGGATCTGTCCATGGCGGGTAAGAACCCCCGATGGGCTCAGCATATTCATACATATCCGGACCGCCCATGATTATTCGCGTGGGATGCAGGGGTATCCCGGTTCCATCTGGCTGGCCTTGCCAGTGATTACCGTGACGCGCGCCATTCACAAACTCGGCGTAGTTGATGGCTCCTGATTCACCAAACGTGAAGTGTTGTTTGCTTTTCGATAGCGCCAACACGAAAGGACTGGCCACCAGGACAAAGAGAGCTATTGAGGCGAGTAATCGTATCTTCGGCGTTTTTGACCGGCTCATCGCCAGCCATGCCGCCCCCAAAAATATCAACGCCAGCGGAAACATCGCCGCCTTTATCAGATACCCGACGCCCAGGACCACACCTAACACGGCAAAACGCGACCAGCCGTTCTGGCCCGCCTCAATCCTAAGCAGAATTCCACCAGCCAGGAGCACGACAGCTACGACCAAAATGTCGGGACTGTCAGCGAGTACAGCCGGCGGATTTTGGCCGGCCACAATCCACCCGAACAATGCGTAGCCGAGGATTTTCCATGTGGATGAGGGCAACGCACCCGCTTCGCGGCCTGTCAAATCGATTAGCCCGTTGAGAAGATACTCAAAACACAGCAACGCCGCCGCCACGCATAAACAATTTAGGCATCGAACCGCGAAGGCTTCCCAGTAGGGGCTTGGGCGAAAAATGGAGAGCCACACCGCCAGCAAGAAAGGGTACGCCGGACTCCAGTACGCGTTTACAAGCGCGCCCCAGTGCCCCTTGATACACGCTGAGGCGATATCGAGATAAGAAACGCCATCGGGATTGCGGATTCTATGCGCGTGAGTCAGTGTTTCGACGGTCCAAATCGTGCTCATGATGGACCAGGCGCTCGCTCGCACGAAATCGAGGCCTTTTTTATTGATCTGCGGACTTTGAGTCGAAAACAAAGGTGCGGGTGATATGTTTGAGCGGCGATCGGCCCCCGCCCACGCCGCCATTCGCAGCAGATTGTGACCGAATTGCCAGGGCGATTCCAAGAGGTTGTTTCGACCGATAAGTGACTACGTTTATAGTATATGCAGGTTAGTGTGCGGGATTAAGGTCAACGAGATCAAGTTTCAATTTACTTCAGTACGCACAGGACGCAACTACCAGCACCAAGTCAAGTCCTTTAGATTCTGCGGGCAGAAGCCGTCCAGCGGCGCAACATAACTCTTGAGATAGGAAGATAATTGCCACCCCGACGGAAGCCCGGTTCGTTTATCTTTCCGCGAGATTCGAGAGTCGTCGCAACGGGTCGCCACTGAAGATCCCACTGAAGATCCCAGTGAAAGTCGTTGACCAGAGCATTGCGCGGTGATTAGTGTCCATCGGGAGGGCCGCGAATGCGTACTCGCCGTAAAGTTCGCGCTGCGACCAAACCGGAATCCACACATCTATGCTGGTTGAAGAGTGCTGAGAGTGCCAGTTGACCAGCCCGGTGGGCTAGGATTACATCTGTAGCAGCGACGGGACCCGATTATGGCCAAACCAGTTTTGCTAAGTGTGGACGACGACTCCGACGTGTTGCGCGCGATTGAGCGCGATCTGCGTTCAAAGTATGGTGCTGATTACCGGGTGATCGGAAGCGATTCCCCGGATGGAGCGCTCTCCATCTTGAAGCAGTTAAAGGTACGCAATGACAGCGTGGCCTTGCTTCTGGCCGATCAACGCATGCCGCACATGGACGGCGTGGCATTCCTGCAGGAGGGAATGCGCATTTTCCCGGACGCGAAGCGCGCGCTGCTCACCGCCTATGCCGATACCAACGCCGCAATCAGCGCCATCAATCAGGCCAACATCAACTATTTTTTCATGAAGCCCTGGGATCCTCCCACCGAGCACCTGTATCCCCAGTTGGATGATCTGCTCGATGATTGGCAAGCATCTTACCGGCCGACGTTCGACGGGATTCGGGTGCTGGGCACTCGTTGGTCACCGCGTTCCTATGAATTACGGGATTTTCTCGCGCGCAATCGCGTCCCCTACCAGTGGATTGATGCTGAACTGTCTGCCAACGATCCGGAAACCAAACAGCTTCTCGACGTCCTCGGCCCGGACGCCGCCGATCTACCCGTGGTGCTTTTTCCGGATGGCACAAAGCTTTTGGAAGGTACCCCGGCGGAAGTTGCTCAGCGAGTGGGTCTGCGAACGCGCGCGCAGACGAATTTCTACGATCTGGCGATTATTGGCGGAGGCCCCGCTGGACTAGCCGCCGCTGTCTATGGAGCGTCCGAAGGTTTGCACACCGTGATGATCGAGCGCGAGGCTCCGGGTGGCCAGGCTGGAATGAGTTCCCGCATTGAGAACTATCTCGGATTTCCCACGGGGCTCAGCGGCGGCGATCTGGCGCGTCGCGCCGTCGTACAGGCCAAGCGGTTTGGCGTTGAGATTCTCTCGCCGCAAGAGGCGGTGAGCGTTCGGATAGAAGATCCTTATCGATTCATCAAATTATCGGATGGGAGTGAAATCTCCTGTCACGCGTTGATGGTGGCCACAGGAGTACAGTGGCGGAAGCTGGATGCTCCGGGAATCGAACGGTTGCAAGGCGCCGGCGTGTACTACGGCGGAGGAGCGACCGAGGCTCTCTCTTGCAAGGGTGAAATCGTCTACGTTATCGGCGGCGCCAATTCCGCCGGACAAGCGGCCATGAACTTCGCGAAATACGCTGACCGCGTGGTTATCGTCGTCCGAGGCGCTTCTCTCTCCAGCACCATGTCGCAATATTTAATCGATCAAGTGAAAGAGACACCCAATATCCAGATTTGGCCGAACGCCAGCGTGGTCGAGGTTCACGGCGAGTCGCATTTGGAAGAAATTTCCTTCCTCTGTTCCGATACGAACACGGTTGAGCGCGTGCCTGCGAGCTCGATGTTTATTTTCATCGGCGCTTTGCCGCGAACCGATTGGCTCGCCGGCATCGTCGAACGCGACGATCGTGGGTTCATTCTCACCGGCCCCGACCTCATACGCGAAGGGCAACGCCCGAAAGGCTGGACGCTCGAACGCGATCCCTTCCTGCTCGAAACGAATATCCCGGGTCTTTTTGCGGTGGGCGATGTACGCCGCGGTTCGGTGAAACGCGTTGCTTCCGGAGTTGGCGAAGGTTCCGTGGCCGTTCAGTTCATCCATCAATACTTGAGCAAAGTCTAGTGGCTCAACCTTCCGAGTTGCTGGCAATCCCGGAATTCGAAAATCTTCCTGAAGACCAGATCGCCTGGTTCCTCGGCCAGGCGGAAGAACTGCATGTGACGGCCGGTGAGACAGGATTCCGCCAGGGCGATCCTGCCGACGCTATGTTCATCGTTCTTGAGGGCCAGTTGCAGGCGCGCGGGGAAATCGGCGGGGAAATGGCGGTCATCGCCATCAAGCCAGGAAGTGTGACCGGAATTTTGCCCTTCTCCCGCATGAAACAATTTACCGTGGGCGTTCGCGCTCTCACCGATGCGCGTGTTCTGCGCTTTCCGGCCGCGCGTTTCCCCGAACTCGTGCAGAAGATGCCGGAACTCACCCAGCGCCTCGTCGGCCTGATGTCCGATCGAATCCGCGAAACGACTCGCCGCGAACAGCAGCGCGACCGCCTGGCCTCTTTAGGAAAACTTTCCGCGGGACTCGCTCATGAGCTCAACAATCCCGCTTCCGCGGCCCGCCGCGCCACCAGCCAGTTGCGCGACATGCTCAAGAAAATTCGCGATGCCAGCCACGAATTGGGCCGGCGCGAGTTGAATCCTGCGCAGAAAGCCGAAATTGAAAAGCTGGAAGCGACCTACGTTCAAAGCAACGACGCTCCGCCCGATGCGCTGGTCCAGAGCGATCTCGAGGAGCAGATCGACTCGTTGTTGCGAAGCCACGGGCAAAGCGATTTGTGGCAATTGGCCGCTGAGCTGGCGCACCGGAACGTCAAGCCGGAATCGCTTGAATCGCTTTTCGCCATTCTCGAGCCGGAAACGGCCCGCGCCGCGCTCATCCGGATTGCCGCTTCCGTCGAAATCGCAACTCTTCTGAACGAAATCGAGAGCGGCACCGCGCGCATCTCCGATCTGGTCCGTGCCATCAAGGAATACACCTACATGGACCAGACTCCGGTGCAAAACGTCGACATCGTCAAGAGCCTCGAGACCACGCTGACCATCATGAATCACAAGCTTAAGCGCGGAGTCACCGTGCTGCGCGACTACCAGCGCATTCCTCTTCTTGTGAATTCGTTCGGCAGCGAGCTGAACCAGGTTTGGACCAACCTGATCGACAATGCCGTCGGCGCCATGGACGGAAAAGGCGAGCTGCGCGTCCGCACCTATCGCGAGGACAATTCCGTCGTCGTGGAGATCGGCGATAACGGTCCCGGAATTCCCGCAGACGTAAGACCTCATATCTTCGAGCCTTTTTTCACAACCAAGGGTGTTGGCGAGGGAACCGGGCTTGGCCTCGACACGGTTCAAAGAATTGTGAAGAAGCACCAGGGCGATATCCAAGTGAGTTCGAGTCCCGGCGACACGCGGTTCCAAGTCTGGCTGCCGGTGGCAGATGGCTCATTGTGAGTCTGTGGCCTTCCCGCTCTCCGGGATTACGTTCCAATAAATAGATAATTGGTGTTGCTGCCTTTCTGTCTTCGATCCATCCACATTCTTGTCGGTTACAATTCTTCGACGCGCCAAAATACCTGCTGAAGGAACCCGCTCGCGAGTCACACATGCCTAAGCTTGCCACTCCGCTCGTAACGGAATTCTTGTCCACCAGACAGCGCGCCACCCAGAGCAGCCGGCACTGATGCGCGAATTTCTCGAGCTGCTGCGCCGCAACCGCAACTATCGCTACACCTGGATGGGCCAGGTGGTCAGCGAAATCGGCGACAATTTCAACAATATCGCGGTGTTTGCGCTGGCCATGGAACTCACGCATTCCGGCCTGGTGATCATGGGCGTGATGCTTTCGCGCGCCATTCCGGCGATCACCGTGGGGCCGCTCGCAGGCGTGCTGCTCGATCGATTCGATCGCAAGCGCATCATGATCGCGAGCGATTTGATGCGCGCGGTGGTAGCCCTTGGATTTATCGTGGCGGTCCGCGAGCACCAGGTGTGGCTGCTCTATGCGTTCAGCGCTTTGCTCATGGTCGCTTCGCCATTTTTTACCGCGGGGCGGTCGGCCATCTTGCCGACCATCGCTGACAAAGACGAAATTCATACCGCGAATTCGCTGACGCAGACCACGCAATGGACCAACCTCACCGTGGGAACATTTCTCGGAGCCACGATTGTTGGCATCGGCTATGAATGGGCTTTCGCGTTCAACGCGCTCTCGTTTGTGTTTTCGGCCTGGGCCATATCGAAGCTGCGGCCGCCTAAAGGCAAACAGTTTCGCGCGGAGAATCGCAATTTGAACGAAACGGAAGTGGTTCGGCCATGGCATGAATATCGCGAGGGATTGCGATACATGCGCTCGGTGCCTCTTGTGCTGGCGATTGCGCTGCTGGCGGTAGGTTGGGCCACCGGAGGTGGCGCCGCGCAGATACTGTTCACGCTGTTTGGCGAAGTGGTGTTCAATCGCGGCGCTGCCGGTATCGGCACCATCTGGGGATGCGCCGGGCTGGGGCTTTTGATTGGTGGAACGTTCGCGAATTGGCTGGGCCGCCGGCTGTCGTTCAAGAACTACAAGCTGGCGGTTTTTATCGACTACGTGGTGCATGGTGGGGCTTACGTGCTGTTCAGCCGCATGCAGCGGTTCGAACTGGCGCTGCTGTTCATTCTGGTTTCGCGCGCGGCCATGGCGGTGAATTCGATCCTGAATTATTCCTACATGCTCAAGGCTGTCTCGGACCAATACCGCGGCCGCGTTTTCTCGACCATCGAAACTCTTACCTGGACCATGATGATGCTCTCGATGATGGGGGCGGGAATCGCGTCCACGCACTACAGCCCGCGAACCATCGGAACTGTGGCCGGATTGCTGAGTTCCACCACGGCGATTTTCTGGGGTTGGGCGAACTGGTCGGGCCGGCTGCCCTTGCCGGAAGCGTGCGGCGTGGAGATGGACGAAGTGGAGATTCACGGCGATCCGGTGGTGTGAAACGCGCCGCATTGCTGGCGCGGATAAGTATGTTTTGAGTGTCGAGTAAGGTGTGCCACTTTTGTTTGTTTTCATTGACTTACGGCGTGAATTACCCGGCAGTGAGTGTCGAGTAGGCGAAAGGTTTCGTCCGCGATACCACGGGGAGCTGTCGACTCGCCGAGTGTGACCCTCGCGGGGGGGGCGTCTGCGCCCTAACCGGGTGTGGAACCGCTCGCTCAGGGCGGCGAGCCTGGCCGGAACTTTCTGTTGCGAACCTAGCCGAGTCCGCCGATTTGCGTGCACGTGGACCTTCATTTTCTCTGCCGGGTGAGGTGGGCTTTGCACATCATTCCTACCTTGCACATTAACCTCTCTTTCTGCATAAAAACAATAAGTTAAACCAGATTCTATTAGTGACATTTTTTGTCAATTGATTAATGTGTGGCATTAGTGTATAATTAAGGCCATAAACTTAAACATAGAATCGAGGTTGAAAATGGCATTTGAAATCATCCCCCGCGAATCCTCCCGCGTCAGAACACCCCAAATAACAATTACGAACATGGGGCGCATTAACATCAATTCGGGTGCGACCAATTTGCTGCGGAAAATCTCTACTGGTAGTTCTGTAGAATCTGTGTTCCTTCTCTGGGATAAAGATACTCATCAAGTAGCGATTATGGCCGCAAAAGGTGATGAAAGAGCGTATCCACTGAAGTTTGTTGGTACGGACCGTAAAAGCTGTAGTTTGTCTGCTATTCCGTTTCTCAACCATATAAATTACAACTGGTCGGAAAGCCGTTCTTTTCATACTGGTCAAATTGGGAATATGGTTGGGTTCACGATAAGCGACGATTTGCTCACTGGAAAACCAGTGGACTTGATGGCGGCTCTGAAATCGAGCATTGAGAGAAAAAAGTAAAAAGGCAGAAAAAGTCTCAAAAAAGAGCGACTGCTCAGTATTAAACAAAAAGGAAGAACAATTAAGGAAGTGTAGGTGAGGAGCAAACGTTTGAGAAGCGCTCTCCTCACCTATACCCTGATCGTGGCATCGTCTAGTGGCCGAGGACGCCGGGGCCTGCACCCCGGAGACGCCGGTTCGAATCCGACTGCCATGACCATTTAACAGAGGGTTGGGTGAGTGGTTTAAACCACTGGTCTTAAAAACCAGAACACTGAAGGTCACTACCCTGTGAAGGTCTTCGAGCCAACGGTGTCGCGGGTTCGAATCCCGCACCCTCTGCCAAATTTTGGGAGCTAAATTTATGATGCCTTGAGCTTATATTTTCGAGGTTTGTTCCAGTACGGCGATTTGCACTTGGGACAAACCCTTGGCTCATCCACGGTGCTTTTTCGCGGCACCCATTCGTGGTCGCACCTGCCACATTTATAGCCTTTTTGCTTGACCGTAACCATCGCCATGCTAATATGATACTAGCTAAGTAATATATTGTCAAGGGAAGTTTCTTGAAAATTCCCCTTGACAAATATATACCTAGCTAGTAATATATTTCTCAGGTACAGATTGGAGGCATTATGGACCTGAGAGAACAACGCGGAATGGAACTGGCAGCAACCAGAATCATTCGTAAAAAGGGCGGTATCTGGTCTCGTGCCATCGCAATCGGGTAGCGGAATGTACCGAGTCATCTCTCGAAATGACTACGTGTACTTGCCTCGACCACGAAACTCGCAGAGTCAAGTGCAAGCACATTTATGCTGTTACTTTTGTCATGAAACGCGAACAAAACGCTGACGGGACTACGACTGTTACCGAGAGTCTTACTGTAACTGAGACTAAGCAGACGTACTTCCGCAGAACTGGGCTGCCTACAACCAAGCCCAAACGAATGAACAGGACAAATTCCAGTCCTTGCTCGCGGATCTGTGCTCCGGTCTTGTTACGCACCAGCCCAAAACTGGCCGACCGCCGTTGCCCGCTGTCCGACGCTGTTTTCAGTATCGTGTTTAAGGTTTATTCGACTGTTTCTCAGCGGCGTTTTATGAGTGATCTGAGGGAAGCGCACAAGCGGGGATTACATCTGCCAAGGTTCCCCACTTCAACAGCATTTCCAATTATCTTGAAAATCCTGATTTGACTCCCATTCTCAAGACCTGATTACTAAAAGCAGTCTGCCGCTTAAGTCTGTTGAAACGGATTTTGCGGTCGATTCTTCTGGCTTCACGACTTCGCCCTTTACCCGCTGGTTTGATCACAAATACGGCGCGGTTGAAGCAAAAACACGATTGGGTTAAGTGCCATCTGATGTGCGGTGTCAAAACCAATATCGTGACTGCCGTTGAGATTCACGGCGCAATTTGCCAGCGACTGCCACAATCTTCCTGCGTCTGGTCAACTCGACAGCGCAAAACTTTCAGATCGCGGAAGTTTCCGCTGACAAGGGCATATGCTTCGCGCAAAAACGCTGAAGCCATTGCGAACGTCGGCGCTACGCCGTTCATCGCTTTCACTTCGCATCATATCGGGAAACGGCAGTGGAACATGGGCGCAAGATGTTTCACTACTTCCAATTTCGGCGAGCCGACTTTTTGGCGCATTATCATAAGCGGTCTAACGTCGAATCCACGTTCAGTATGATGAAGCGCAAATTCGGCGACAGCCTGCGGAGCAAGACCGACATTGCGATGGTCAACGAAACGCTTTGTAAGGTTCTTTGTCATAATCTCGTTGTACTAATTCATGAAATGTATGAATTGGGTATCGAGCCTGTGTTTTGGTCCGACAATGCCGCATAATTCGCTAATTCGCTCGCATATCCGGTCCATACCCACGATGCGTTAGATACTTCAAGAAATCTTTACCCATGTGCGTTATTTCAAGCATTTGGCTCGGATGCTCGATTAATAATCGCTGGTTCTTTATAAATTCCAACCACGATGTAAATGGATACGTTGCATATAAATTGGGGAACGCCATAGCAGCTTTATCATAAAAAGTTTTCGCTTCCGTCATCGGGAGGTATCCATTTCTGCGATTGATTTCCAAAAGCATGAGAAGTTGACTTCTAAAGATATATGCCCATGCCATTTCATATAAGTGGGCTGTAATACCAACGCCGATAAATCGGCAGAGATAACCAACCTCATCCTGTGGACACTCTTTATCAGCTATAATGTGCATGTTTTTCTCTGCTTCGGCGGTCAAAGGGCTGTGATAAGCAAACTTAAAAAAACCCACGGAATCGAATTCGGGAGATTGCTCTTTACCTAGTAACGAAGATAATGTTATGGGACTTTGGATTGCTGAGACAGCAAGCGCCCGCTGCTGAGTCGGAATTCTTTTCTTTACTTCATTAAACAGGACAAGTAAACCTCCAAAAAAGAGCGCACTAGACAGTAACCATATCGGGGTTATCCATATTGGATTGAGATTTGTATAAATCCCCACCATATTTTTCACGATAGCGCCAAGCCCAAAAGATACGAAGATTTGAAACAGAACTTGCCCACGAGCAAGCCAATCCAGCGCATTCTTCGTTTTCTCAACGAGAGACACATTAGCCTCCGCCAACCCACCGCTAAGTCGGTAAGGCTGGTGCGAGGCATTGTATTACCAAACACAAATGGTATGTTTCGATCAGAATCAGATATCTGCACAAGAACTCTTTGATTTGCACAATAACTTACTTGTTTTATCTTGTTTATATGCAAAGCCGGTGAGGTGTACCACTTTTGTTTATTTTCATGAGATTACGGCGTGCACGACTCGGCGGGAGTGACGGGTGCAGTGGGTTCGTTCGCGCCGCGTTGCTCCGCTCAGAACGCCGATCCTGATCGGATCGTCGGGTTTGCGGTTTGAGGGGCCCTGAAAATGTGTGTCGAGATAGAGTGAGCGGTTTCGTTTGTTTTCAATGAGATGCGTGCAATCTATCTCGGCAGGCGTGTCGAGATAGACGTTGAGTACGAGGGTGTTTTTCGGCGCTTGCGGCGCAGTGCTGCGGGTGCCGTGCTTTGCGTCCTGTTGCCGACTTGTGCTCCGTGGGCACATGCCCGGGGAGGGTAAAGGATATGGTAACTAATTGCAATATAGTAATACTACGCAGACAAAATTTGGTTACTGGTGTCAGTTGAAATGCTAGAAGTATTTTCTAAGGATCAGTGGAAGAGCATTCGATGTCTTCGCGGCTGCCCGAATCCTCGCAATGTGTGCGGAGTCCATCACAGCGTTCATCGTGGCGCACGCGTGAATTAGCTTTTCGCGCTCCGGCGTGACTTCTTTTGCGTCGGCAAAACTAACCCAGCACTGCTTTAATATCCAAATATGTTGCCCTTTATTAAACTCGCAGTGCTTTCCCGCTCGATTAAAGTCGGTTGTAAGATTTGCGATAACGAAACTTCCAGAATTATGCGAGGGGTCAGAAACTACTATCCACAGATGGGCTTTTTGCACATTAAACAGGAATGTGTCGCCAAGCCGGAATAGCGACACTGGATTCAGCGGGCGCCCAGCAGTTGATTTATAAAACGCATTTCTTCATTGGCTTTTTCGATATCCGCAATTTCCTGAGCTGTTTTACCTGATTTTCGTAGGATTGTGCTGGGATCGATGGGCGTCGAGCTGCCATGGGGATTTTGCCATTCCGGGCAGTTCTTATGGAGCCAATGGGCGACAGAGTAGCCGCGCTGGCTAAGTTGATTAATGGTCAGACGCGATTTCTCCAGCATGGCAATTTCACGCTCCGAAAGAACGTCGGGGTTGATCGACTTCTTCAAGCGGATGGTATTTCCCTTCCTGTCGATGGCCTCATTCCATTTAAGGATGTGCTTTTCAAGTCCCTTGCCCTTAAAGAGGTCATAAATGCCGCCAACGACTGGTCCGCTGCGCATTGAAATCAGTTCATCGCCTGTGATCGACATCCCCCATTCGATGAGAGCGGTCCGATCCGCGTAATATAATTTCTTTATAATGAAGAACATGGAATCGGAGCCGCCTTCCTTCTCGATCAGGTAGGCGGTGGCGGCGATGGATTTCTTGAGGTCAAAGTCCAGCAGCATGCATAAATCATATCAGACTCGACAAGTTCCATACGGACTCGACTATTCCAGCCGCCATCGCGGGAGTAACCCTCAAAGATGAATGGACGCGGCAAAAGTTGTACCAAGCAAAAATGCAAGGCGGGTGCTGCTTTCATATTTTCCAGCTTTTTCGAGAAAGCGTTTGTTAGCCGAGTAAATCTGTGAAGCCGCATCCGCACCGCTAGGTTCTGACGTTCAACGTGAGAGGTAGAAATTCTTTGCGGATTCGGGTTGCCGATGACTGGGACAGGCCTCGCCTCGACAATATCTGAAGGGCTATACCGTTCGCGGGTTGATTCATCCCCGCTGTACAGCTTGACCAGCATCGCGTAATCGGCGCTGCTACAGAAGGTGTAATCAACCGCGTTTACGTAAGGCCGGAACCCATCCGTGGTCAATTGCACACGCGACGCGAGGCGAGATTCCCAATCCCTAATACGCCAAAAGGCATTTTCAGCGTTGCGCTTTCCTACGACGAATGACGAGATCAATTTCGTCTCGGAATCAATCGCGATGAAAACATATTGCTCGCCCATCGTCATTTCATCGTGGCGCGTAGGATTTAGGTTCCTCCGCCGCACCTCGACGGAGCCGTGCATTTCGTCAGCCGGAATGACGTAGCCGGAATGAAGTTGGATCGGACGTTTCGCATCTTCTCGTCTAATAGCTTCTGGCTGCGTTTCCCGGCCCGCAGAAGCGCGCGCAAAACGGTTTTGTGTTCGACGCCCCCTAGGCGCGCCGTTGATCGCACAGAGCAACCCTCCACTAACGAGTTCTTAAATCTGAGCCTGTTTCTCAATCGGTAGAACGTTCATTTCGGCTTGCCTTCTCTGCGAGGCGAGCCGACAACGCGCTTTGAGAATTCGGCATGGCGGCTTACCGCTTCCTGGATTTAGCCCCGTTCTCGGTTAGCGCCGAGGTGGGGCTTTTTGTTTACGCAAGCCAGTATACCCGCGCAAACCCACGAGTCAAGTTAATTCTGGGAATAATATAATCTCAAGTTGCATCCCTTTTATTCTCATGTTAGAGTGTTGGGTGCGGAGGTAAAAATGGCAAAACACCGAAGTCCCAACTGCCCTCAAATATCCTTTGTTGATGCGATTGAAAAGGCCCGTGCCATCTATCGAGAGGAAACGACTCACCATGCAAGTAGAACGGTCGTCGCTGGGGATCTGGGCTATTCGGGACTAAGCGGTCGAGCCCTTACCCTTATCGGCGCACTGCGTCAGTACGGCATATTGGAGGGATCAGGAGATTCCTTGCGAGTCAGTCCCAACGCTATCGCTTACTATGAAATGGATGACTGTCCTGAAAAGTTCCAAGCGGTGAAGCAGATGGTGTTTGCGCCTGACCTTTTTGCAGAATTAGCGCATACATACGGCAACAAGCCGCCGAGCGACGGTAATCTTAAGCACGCCCTGGTCACGAAGGGGTTTTCTTCTAAAGCCGCAGAGGATGTAATTCGCGTCTATAGAGCCAACCTCGAACTTGTGGCCGGAGAAGAATCTGGATATAGTGGGGGCGAAGACAAACATCAGGAGTCCCCACTGACAGTAACAAGTGCTGTAGTATCAACACCCCAAAAGCCGACGCAGGGAATACAGAGTTATGCTTTTGCTTTATCTCCCAGTGCGCGTGCTGACCTGATCCTGCGGGGAGAAATTACACCTGAGGATTTGGAGCTTCTCCGCGACCACGTCGAATTAACGATCAAAGCACTCGCACGTAAAGCTAAAAGTGAGTCGGCAGAAAAATGACCGTCTGGCGGCCTTCTCTCGCGAAGCCGCCGCCAAGATTTAAAAATCGAATGACACCAGTACCAAAATTTGGCTGCAGGGTGACAGGCACTTCTACTCCTCGTTCTGAAGGGAGGTTCCTCAGTTCATGCGGTTTAAGAGGGATTCCTCGACTCGCTGGATGCTTTCTTGCGCCTCACCGGGCGCGGCTCGCTTCAGGATGACAACGTGAAAACAACAAGCAGATCCCTCGTCGCTTCGCGACGACCGCGGTCGCCGGCTGCGCTCACTCGGGATGACAGCGCAAAATAAAGAGCAACGGCAAAACAAAAATAACGGCAAAACAAAATGGAAATCCCTCGATTGTCCTTCCGCGCCCCCTAACGGGGGCGCAAAATTGTGCTGGCGCGGCGCCGGCTGCGCTCGCTCGGGATGACAGCTAGAGTCGAAGCAATACGCAATCGCGGTGGGGCTGACCTGCACGATCGGGTCGCTGCTGATCCTCTCATTGCTGGTGGCTGTGGGCGGCGATGCGATTTTGCAGGATTGGTCGTATGGGCATGGCCTTTACGTGGCTTGGCGCGTGATTCAATGGCCGTTTGCATTTGCGTTGCTGCAGCTCGGTTTTGCGCTGACCTATAACGTGGCGCCCGATCTGAAGAACCGGAAGTGGCGCTGGGTGACGCCGGGAGCGATCTTCGGGACTTTTTTATTGTTGGCCATTTCGGCCGGAGTGCGGATTTACCTGCATTTGTTTGGCAGTTTTACAGCGACGTACGGCTCGCTGGGAGCGGTGATTATTCTGCTGCTGTGCTTTTATTTGAGCGGAGTGGCCGTGCTGGCCGGCGGAGCATTGAATGCGGTACTGGAGAATGCAGGGAGCTAGTTTTTCTTCGTGCGCTTACGAAGAGGGATTCTTCGGCTGCAGCCGGTTGCTACACTCGCGGTAAGATTGGCACACGAAGAGAGGTCCCTCGACTCGCTCCGTTTTACCGCGACCCTAACCGGGTCGCAAACTGCGCTCGCTTCGGGATGACACCGTGAAAACAAAAGCAACGGCAAAGAAGAAGCAACGGCAAAGAAGAAGCAACGGCAGAACAAAAGCAGATCCCTCGTCGCTGCGCGACGACCTGCGGTCGCCGGCTGCGCTCGCTCGGGATGACAGGAACAGTTGGTGCTGATGGCGACTCGGAGGTAAAAGACGCGCTGCGGGCGACAGCGAAGAAAAGAAAGAGGGATTCTTCGCGCAAAAGCGGCGCTCAGAATGACGGCGCAAAGAAGAAGCAACGGCAGAACAAAAAGCAGATCCCTCGACTGCGCTATAGCGGCCCTGACCGGGCCGCAGATTCGTTCCGCTCGGGATGACAGGTAGAAGGGGAGACGACAGGAAAAAGGGAGGCGGGTGCTGGCGTGGAACTATTTGAGATTGTTTCCGGGCTGATCCGATTCGGTGATGATTCCAATCGCGTGAAAGTCTGTATAATGCGAGGCTTACGACTTAACTTTGGACGACTTCCCCAAAAGGCCGAGTCCAACGGCTTAGGGTTCAATGGGCATTCGAGTCGCTCTCAATCACACCACCAGCTACAAGTATCCCAAGCCGGTCTGGCTTTCGCCGCAGGTTGTCCGGCTGCGCCCCGCGCCGCACTCCGAGACGAAGATTGCCAGCTATTCGCTGCAGGTGACGCCGAAGCAGCATTTCATCAACTGGCAGCAGGACCCCTACGGCAATTACCTGGCGCGGTTGGTTTTTCCGGAGAAAACCAGCGAATTTTCGGTGGTGGTGGACCTGGTGGCTGAACTGACGGTCAGCAACCCCTTCGATTTTTTCTTGGAAAAATATGCCGAGGAGTTTCCATTCAGCTACGAACCGGCGCTGCTGCGGGAGCTTGCGCCGTATCTGGAGGTAACGCCACCGGGACCGCTGCTCGCGGAGCTAATCGCGGAATCGAAGCGGGAGAAGGTTCGCACCGTCGATTACCTGGTGGAGGTCAATCAAGCGCTGCAGCAGCGAATTAAATATCTGATTCGGATGGAGCCGGGGATTCAGACGCCGGAGGAAACGCTGCGCCTGAAAAGCGGTTCCTGCCGCGATACCGGCTGGCTGATGGTGCATCTGCTGCGGCATCTGGGGCTGGCGACACGCTTTGTTTCCGGCTATTTGATTCAGCTCGCGCCCGATGTGAAGGCACTCGACGGCCCAAGTGGGACGGAGAGGGACATTACCGATCTTCACGCCTGGGTGGAAGTGTATCTGCCGGGGGCGGGATGGATCGGGCTCGATCCGACGTCGGGATTGTTCGCCGGCGAAGGGCACATTCCGCTGGCTTGCTCGGCCGATCCGATGACCGCGGCGCCGATCAGCGGGTTCTTTGCGGAAGATGATCCGTCGGTGGTCGAGTCGGAAAAGGGAGAGGATTTAACGGCGAAGAACGGCATTCAGCCTGAATTTACATTTTCAATGTCGATCGCGCGCATTCATGAAGATCCGCGCGTGACCAAGCCGTACAGCGACGACCAGTGGCTGGCCATCGAGGCGCTGGGGCACCAGGTGGATGCGGACCTGAAGGCGCACGACGTGCGGTTGACCATGGGCGGCGAGCCAACGTTTGTTTCCATCGACGACATGGATGGAGCGGAATGGAATAGCACCGCGCTGGGACCGCACAAGTACGAACGAGCCCACGTTTTGTTCCGGCGACTGCGAGACCGATTCGCGCCGTGCGGGCTGCTGCATCACGGGCAAGGGAAGTGGTATCCGGGGGAATCGCTTCCGCGCTGGGCGCTGGGACTTCACTGGCGGAAAGATGGACAGCCGGTGTGGCGCAATCCGTCGCTGATAGCGGATGAAACCAAGCCAGGGGATGTGAAAAGCGAGCAGGCGCACGCATTTATCTGGATGCTGGCGGAGCGGCTGGGCGTGAATCCCGACCGCGCGTTGCCCGGATATGAGGATGCGTGGTACTACCTCTGGAAAGAGCGGCGGCTGCCCACAAACGTGGACCCGCTCGAGAGCAAGCTTTCGAATCCCGAGGATCGCTCGCGGCTGGCGAAAGTGTTCGAGCAGGGTCTGGACAAAGTTGTAGGGTACGCGTTGCCGCTGCGCCGCGAATATTACGATGACGACACGAACGGGTGGTCGAGCGGCACCTGGTTCCTGCGTCCCGAACGAATGTACCTGATTCCCGGCGATTCGCCGATGGGCTACCGGTTGCCGCTCGATTCGCTGCCGTGGGTGGCTGAGTCCGAGTTTCCATTTATACATGAACGGGACCCAATGGATGAGCGGCCTCCGATGCGGAGTCGCGAGGGGCTGTCGAGGCAGCTCCGGCTTTCCGGCTGGCCGGAGGCGAGAAGTCCGCTGGGATTTATGGAGCAGGCGCTGGAAAACGGTCCGGGATCAACGCGGAGTTTGCGCCGGAGGCGACCCGAACCTGCGGCGCCCGTGCAGGGAGAGTCGGCGCCGTGGCTCATTCGCACCGCAATCTGCACCGAGGTGCGGGGCGGGGCGTTGCGTGTGTTCATGCCGCCGCAACGATATCTCGAGGACTATCTGGAGCTGGTGAGCGCCGTAGAAGACACCGCGGCGAGCCTGGGAATTCCGGTGCTGATTGAGGGCTACACGCCTCCGCACGACCCACGGCTGAATACCATCAGAGTGACTCCCGATCCGGGCGTGATCGAAGTGAACATGCATCCGGTGACATCCTGGGATGAGCTGGTGAAAAACACAAACGCGCTTTACGAAGAGGCGCGATTGAGCCGTTTGGCGACCGAGAAGTTCATGCTGGATGGCCGGCACACCGGAACCGGCGGCGGGAATCATATTGTGGTGGGCGGCCCGAAGCCGTCCGATTCGCCGCTGCTGCGGAATCCGGGGCTGCTGCGCAGCCTGGTGGGCTACTGGCACAACCATCCTTCGCTTTCCTATCTTTTCAGCGGATTGTTCGTGGGGCCGACGAGTCAGGCGCCGCGCGTGGATGAAGCGCGCAACGATCAGGTGTATGAGCTGGAAATTGCGTTCCGGCAGATTCCGGAGGGCTATTGTCCGCCGTGGATGGTGGACCGGATCTTTCGCAACCTGCTGATCGACGCAACGGGGAACACGCATCGCGCGGAATTTTGCATCGACAAGCTGTACACGCCGGAATCAGCGGCGGGGCGTTTGGGGCTGCTGGAGATGCGGGCGTTCGAGATGCCGCCGCACTCGCGCATGAGCCTGACGCAGCATCTGCTGCTGCGGTCGTTGATCTCGCGCTTCTGGAAGCAGCCATACCGGCAGAACCTGGTGCGATGGCGCACGGAAATTCACGATCGCTTCCTGCTGCCCCATTTTGTGCAGCAGGATATCGACGATGTGCTGGGCGAGCTGAAGGAATTCGGATATCCGCTGCAAACCGAGTGGTTCGCGCCGCACTTCGAATTCCGGTTTCCTTTCTACGGGAAAATCGAACACCGCGGGATTGAGCTGGAGTTGAGGCAAGCGATCGAACCGTGGAACGTGCTTGGCGAAGAAGCGAGCGCGAGCGGCACGGTTCGCTATGTGGATTCCTCGGTGGAACGGCTGCAAGTGCTGGTGAACGGAATGGTGGACCCGCGCCACGTGGTTACCTGCAACGGGACGCGCGTGCCGCTTCATCCGACTGGAACGAATGGGGAGTTTGTGGCGGGGGTGCGTTACCGGGCCTGGCAGCCGGCAAACAGTCTGCACCCAACCATCCCGTCGCATGCGCCGCTTATTTTTGACATTGTAGATACGTGGTCGGGGCGTTCGATTGGCGGATGCACCTACAATGTCGCGCATCCTGGCGGGCGGAGCTATGAACGGTTTCCGGTGAACGCGAATGAAGCGGAAAGCCGGCGCATCGCGCGATTTTTCAAGTTCGGCCATACGCCCGGGAACGATGAAGGTGGGCGAAGAGAAAATCAGCAAGGAATTTCCGCTTACACTGGACCTGCGCCTGATTCACGACGCGCGGGCATGAACTTACACGTGCCGCAAGATTCCATAAACATCCAAGGAACCCTTTCGCCAGGGTTTGCGGAGCGGTACGCAAAAAAGGCGGCAGCCGCGGACGAGATGCTGGAGCCGAACGGCGCGCTGCGACCGCATTGGCAACCGCTGGTTTCCATGCTGGACGAGCTGGGCCCGCGCGAGCTCGGCAAGCGCTGGGAACAGGCGCGGCGGTTCATCCACCACAACGGCGTAAGCCATAACGTGTATGGCGACCCGGACGGGCTGGACCGTCCCTGGAGCCTGGACCTGATTCCGCTGCTGATTCCTTCCGAGCAATGGGACCGGCTGAGCGAAGGATTGGCGCAGCGAGCGCAGTTGCTGGATCGGCTGCTGGCGGATTTGTACGGGCCGGCCGAAACGGTGCTGAAAGGTTTGCTTCCACCGGAACTGTTGTGGGCCAATAGCGGCTTCTTGCGCCCGTGCCACGGCAGCATTCCGACGCACAGCCACTGGCTGCATCTGTATTCCGCGGACATCGTGCGCACGGCCAGCGGCGAATTCCAGGTGCTCACCGATCGCACGCAGGCGCCATCCGGCGCGGGCTATTCGCTCGAGAATCGCATCGTACTTTCGCGCACGCTGCCCTCGGAATTCCGTCAGTGCAACGTGGAGCGGCTGGCGTCGTTCTTTTCGTCGCTGCGGAATACGCTGGCTTCGCTGGCGCATACGAACCACGACGACCCTTATGTGGTTTTGCTGACTCCCGGTCCCTACAACGAAACGTACTTCGAGCATTCCTACCTGGCGCGCTACCTGGGGTATCCGCTGGTGCAGGGCAATGACCTGACGGTGCGCGATTCGACGGTATATGTGAAGACTCTTGAGGGTCTGCGGCGCGTGGATGTGATCCTGCGCCGCGTGGACGATGATTACTGCGATCCGCTGGAATTATTTCCGGGATCGTATCTGGGAGTGCCGGGACTGTTGCAATGCGCGCGCCTGGGAAAAGTGGCGGTGGCCAACGCGTTGGGCACGGGCATTCTGCAGGCGGCAGGATTTTTGCCGTTCCTGCCGGCGCTTTGCCGGTATTTGCTGGGCGAAGAACTGAAATTGCCGTCGGTGCAAAGCTGGTGGTGCGGGGATGCATCGTCTTTGCAGTACGTCTTGGAAAATTTGGGCGATCTGGTGATCAAGTCGGCGTATCCGACACAGGGCGAAGATCCTGTGTTCGCGCAGGACCTGCCGCGCGAGCAACGAGAGGAGCTGGCGCAACGCATTCGTAGCCATCCGGAAAAATATGTGGCGCAGGAGCGCGCGGTTTCGTGCAGCACACCGTCGCTCGTGGCGAATGACCTGGAGCCGCGGCGTTGCGTGATCCGCTCGTATCTAGTGGCGGAGGGCGAATCGTACGTGGTGATGCGCGGCGCGCTCACGCGGATCGCGCCTTCCAACGATTCTCTGGTGGTTTCGCTGCAGCGCGGCGGTGGGAGCAAGGATACCTGGATCGTGTCGCAAGCGCCTGTAAGCCAGGTGACCCTTCTGCCGCCGGTTGGCGTGCCGGTGCCGCTCAGCCGCGAGGGCGGAGGGCTAACCAGCCGGGTGGCAGATGATCTTTTCTGGCTGGGGCGTTATCTGGAACGTGGCGAATCGCAGGTGCGGTTGTCGCGCGGAACGATCGCGCGGATTACGGATCAGAGCGGCGTTGACAACACCTATGCCATTGAAACGTTGCTGGCCGCGTGGCCTACGGGATTCTTGCTGCGGCCCAACGTGGAGCTCAATCTTGAGTTCATTGAGGGGTTGCTGGGGCAGGTGGACGGCAGCGGATTGCGCGGACTGATCGCGTCCGTGCACGGCTTCGCGAGAGTGTTGCGCGACCGGTTTTCGTCGGACGCGTGGCGGATTCTGCAGCAGATTTATAGCTGCGTGACCGACGTGCAGGTTGACCCGAACCATCCGGCGTTGCGTATTCCGGAGCTGCTGGACAATTTGATTGAAAGGTTCGCAGCGTTTGCCGGGCTCGCGGGGGACTCGATGACCCGGGGCCAAGCCTGGAGATTTTTGGAGATCGGGCGCCGCATCGAGCGCGTGGATTTTATCGCGCGGTTTCTGCGCAAGACGCTGACTGTTCCCGGCAGCGATTCAGGCCTGCTGGAAGCGGTGCTGGAGGTGATGGACTGTTCGTTGACCTATCGCAGGAGATACCTGACGCACGTGGAAACGCACGCGGTGGCGGACCTGTTGCTGGCCGACGAGAGCAATCCACGCGGAGCGGCGTTTCAATTGGCGCAACTGGAGCAGCATTTGAACGCGCTGCCGCGGGAGAACAATCAACTGGACCGTAACCGCGACCGGCGCACGTTGCTGAAGCTGCGCACGTCGATCCAACTGGCTGACCTGATGGAATTGTGCCGGGTACCGGAGGGCCAGCCCAGAAGGGCGCTGCATGCGTTGCTGAGCGAGGTGATCGACCAACTCGCGCTGCTTTCGGACGCGGTGGCGCGGCTCTATTTTTCACACGTGGAGTTTTCGCGCGAGCTGGGGGAAGTGTCCGAGGAAACGACGTGATCTATCGCATCGCGCATAAAACGCGTTACGAATACGCGGACGCGGTGCCTCTTTCGCACAATCTGATGCGGGCGCGGCCGCGCAACACCAGCGCGCAGACCTGCCGGTGGCACGATTTCTCGATTTCACCAGTGCGAGCTATTCAGGGCGAGCGCCTGGACTATTTCGGCAATCACGTTTCGTGGCTGAGCGTGGAAGAACCGCACACGGAATTGACCATCGACTCGCACAGCGAAGTGGAGGTGCGGCTGGAATTGCGGCCGGAGCTTTCGCAGGCGCGCGCATGGGAGCAGGTGGCGGAAGCGATACGCGGTTCGTCGGACGTGATTCCCGCGCGACAGTTTACGTTTGACTCGCTGCACGTGCGGCGATCTTCGGAGCTGGCCGCTTACGCGCTGAGTTCGTTTCCGACTGGACGTTCGCTTCTCGAGTGCGCGTTCGATTTGACCAAACGCATTCACGTTGAGTTCAAGTATTTGCCGGGGTCAACGAAGATCGGCACGCCGAGCCTGGAAGTGCTGCAGAACCGGCGAGGCGTGTGCCAGGATTTCGCGCACCTGCAGATTGCGTGCTTCCGCTCGCTGGGCCTCGCGGCGCGCTATGTGAGCGGATACCTGGTGACCACACCGCCTCCGGGCAAGCCGCGGCTCACCGGAGTGGACGCCACGCACGCGTGGGTGAGCCTGTTCGATCCGGATTTCGGCTGGGTGGATTTCGATCCGACCAATGGAGTGATGCCGCTCGATTCGCACATCACCGTCGCGTGGGGACGCGATTACGACGATGTGGGGCCAATTCGTGGGATTCTGATCGGCGGACACCGGCAAAAGCTGGACGTGAGCGTTGACGTGGTTCCGCTCGAGAGCGGCTTCTAACTCTTAGCTCGAAGACACGGCAACCTGAGGCGCGTGTTCGGGAATCGCGCTCGATGTGATCACTTCGGAGATAAAGCGCAATTTTTCGATGACCTCAGGACTCAGCACAAAGGGATACAAATCCGGATGGCCCATGCTGCGGTTGATGCTGTTCAGCACCACGACTAGCTTCAGCCATTCCTCGATCATAGAGTCAAATTCGTCGGGCTTCGCCGCTGACACTTCTGTGTTCGCGAGCCGCGCTGCTTTGCGGATGCTCCTGCCCTTCAGGCCGAAGTCATTGGCCACTTCGAGCGTGTCGCAAATATGCAGCACGTGCGACCAACTCTCGGCCCAATCTTCCCAGGGATGCGCGGTGGAGTAGGCGCTGATGTAGTGGTCCTGCCAATCGGCAGGGATGGGATTTGCGTAATATTTCTGCAACGCCTGAGCGTAGTCCGGGCGCTCATCGCCGAAAAGTTTGCGGAAGCGGTCGAGGAAATCGGTGTCGCGCACCAGGCGGTCCCAATAGTAATGGCCGATTTCGTGGCGGAAATGGCCGAGCAAAGTGCGGTAAGGCTCGTTCATGGAGATGCGCGTTTTCTCGCGGTAGCCGTCGTCCGCCTCGGCGATGTTCAGCGTGATGATGCCATTGTCGTGTCCGGTGAGAACACGAGTGACGGTGCCGTCGGCGTTGGTCACGTCCGAGAGGAAGCGGAAAGTCAGCCCCTTTTGTGGATCGTGGAGCTTGTTGCTCAGCGGAAGGTGCAGGCTCAGCAAGGTGTATAGCAGGCGGCGCTTGGCCACTTCCATGGCTGCCCACAGGACGTGGTTGCCGCTGATGGTCAGGTCGGGAATCACTTCGTTCAGCCGGCAGGATTGGCAGAAGACTTCGTTTGTTTCGTCTTCCGGAATCATCCAGTTGCAAACCGATTCGCGGGCGTAGTTCCGGCACTTTTTGTAGGACTTTGTCGAAATATTTGCAGGAACCGTGAAAGAGTCGTTCTGCGCGGGCTCGATGGTGCATAGCGCAAGGACGTCCGGCAAGAATCCCAATTCTTTTTTGCAGGCAATGCAAAACACGTTTTGGAAGAAAACCAGTTGGCCACAGGTGCAGGAGAAAGTTTTCATGGATTTTTATTCGCTGGTGAGAGTGTCACGTAACCGGGGGAGTGGCGCAACCTCAATTCCGGAGGGTAATTTCCGTAGGGAATTGATGGTAGGCAGCGATCGAGGAGGAACGAAGAGAGATTCCTCGTCGCTCAGACGCGACCGCAAGCGGCCGCGCATTCGCTCGCTCGGAATGACAAGGTGATAAGTTGTGGGGCGCTCGAGGCGATAATCGTCACACGAAGAGAGGTCCCTCGACTCGCTGAGAACCGCTCGCGTCGGGATGACAAGTGCAGTTGGTGCCGATGGTGAGTCGGAGGTAAAAACGCGCTGGTGGCGACGGCGAGCAAGAAAGAGGGATTCTTCGCTGCGCTCAGAATGATGGCGAAAACCCAAAACCATGAGCGAGTGAAATGCGGGGCGATAATCGTCACACGAAGAGAGGTCCCTCGACTCGCTGAGAACCGCTCGCGTCGGGATGACAAGGGCGGTTGGTGCTGATGGCGAGGCGGAGGTAAAAGCGCGCTGCGTGCGACGGCGAGCGAAAGAAAGAGGGATCCTTCGCGCAAATCCGGCGCTCAGAATGACGAGCGTTCTCTACGAACCGAGGAGCCCGGGGGCCGAAGCCCGGGCCCAGGCTAGCGGACGCTGCCCTACCGGGCTGGGTTTTGGTGGAGTTGTTTGACGGCTTCGAGGACGAGTTCATGCAGGCCGGAGCCGCCGTGCGCCACGTAGTCGACGATCTGCTCGCGCATGCGAGGCTCCCAAAAATGTTTGAGGTGATCGGTAATGCCCGCGACAGCCTCTTCCTTTGGATAGGCGCCAAAAAAGAGCGCGATCTGATTGGCCATGTGGACCATATTGTGATTTTCCACGGCTAATCGTCGGAGGTGCTTCCGGCGGAAATGGCGTCCGAAATTTGCGTGGTGGCGCGGCGCATCTCGCGATAGTGCTCCTGCCATTCAGAAAGATGCTTGGCCAGCCGCACTTGCACCGCGGTGACTTTGTACTCGGGACAGTTGGTGGCCCAATCCGAAAATTCGGTGGTGACCACGTTCGCGCCGGTCAAAGCGTGATGGAAGGTGGTGTACACCACGCCCGGCTGCATGCGTTCGGAAATTTGCGCGTGCAAGGTGATTTCTCCGGCGCGGCTGGTAAGCGAAACGAGTTCGCCATCGCGAATGCCGCGATTTTCCGCGTCGAAGGGATGAATCTCCAGCACATCTTCGTGGTGCCAGACGTTGTTCGGGGTGCGGCCGGTCTGCGCGCCCACGTTGTACTGCGAAAGAATGCGCCCGGTGGTAAGAATCAGTGGGAAACGGTCCGTGGTGCGCTCGTCGGTGGGCACGAACTCGGTGATCATGAACTTGCCTTTGCCGCGAACGAATCCGCCCACATGCATCACCGGAGTGCCTTCCGGAGCTTTGTCATTGCAGGGCCACTGAACGCTGCCGAGGCGGTCGAGCTTTTCGTAGCTGACGCCCGCGAACGTGGGTGTGAGACGGGCGATTTCATCCATGATTTCCGAGGGATGGCTGTAGGGCATGGGATAGCCAAGCGCTTCGGAAAGAGCGAGCGTGATTTCCCAATCGGCCTTGCCAGCGATCGGGGGAATCACTTTGCGGACACGACCGATGCGGCGCTCCGCGTTGATAAAGGTGCCGTCCTTTTCAAGAAATGAAGAGCCGGGCAGAAAGACGTGAGCGTAGCTGGCGGTTTCATTCAGGAAAAGATCCTGAATCACGACGCACTCCATGGCGGCCAAGCCGGCGGTGACGTGCTTGGTGTTCGGATCGGATTGAACGATATCCTCGCCCTGAATATAAAGCCCTTGGAAGGTTCCCTCGCAGGCGGCATCCAGCATGTTCGAGATGCGCAGACCTGGTTCCGCTTGCAACGGCACGTGCCAGGCGCCTTCAAACAGTTCACGCACGGCAGTGTCGGAAACATGGCGATAGCCGGAAAACTCATGCGGGAACGAGCCCATGTCGCAGGAGCCTTGCACATTGTTTTGTCCGCGCAGCGGATTCACACCCGCGCCAACTTTGCCGATGTTGCCGGTGGCCATGGCCAGATTGGCCATGCCCATGACCATGGTGGAACCCTGGCTGTGCTCGGTGACGCCCAGACCGTAATAGATCGCGGCATTGCCGCCGGTAGCGTAAAGCCGCGCGGCCGCGCGAACGTCTGCCGCGGGAACGCCGGTGAGCGCTTCGAGCGCTTCCGGTGAATTTCGCTGGTGGCTCGACGAAACTGCGCCACTGCTCGAAGGCGGGAATTTCGCAGCGCTCCTTCACGAATTGCGCATCGACGAGGCCTTCGGTGACGACGACGTGCGCGAGGGCGTTGATGATGGCGACGTTGGTGCCGGGATGCAGAGCGAGATGGTAGTCCGCCTTGACGTGCGCGGACTTGACCAGATCGATGCGGCGCGGATCGACGACGATGAGGTGCGCGCCCTTGCGCAGCCGGCGTTTCATTTGCGAGGCGAACACCGGATGCGCGTCGGTAGGATTCGCGCCGATGATTATGATCACGTCGGAGTGATCGACCGAATCGAAATCCTGCGTGCCGGCCGAAGTGCCGAACGTGGTCTTCAGGCCGTATCCAGTGGGCGAATGGCAGACGCGCGCGCAGGTGTCGACGTTGTTGTTGCCAAAAGCGGCGCGCACCATCTTCTGAACGAGATATGTTTCTTCGTCGGTGCAACGCGAAGAGGTGATTCCGCCGACTGCGAATCGCGGCCGTACTTTGCCTGGATGCGCTTGAATTCGCTGGCTGCGTGGCCGATGGCTTCTTCCCAACTCACTTCGCGCCAGGGATCGGTGATTTTGGCGCGGATCATGGGCTTGAGAATGCGGTCGCGATGCGTGGCGTAGCCCCAGGCGAAGCGTCCTTTCACGCAGGAGTGGCCGTGATTGGCTTTGCCATCCTTGAAGGGAACCATGCGCACCACTTCATTGCCCTTCATTTCCGCTTTGAACGAGCAGCCGACGCCGCAATAGGCGCAGGTGGTGACCACGCTGTGCTCGGCCTGGCCTTTGGCGACGACCGACTTTTCGATCAGCGTAGCGGTGGGGCAGGCCTGCACGCAGGCGCCGCAGGAGACGCATTCGGAATCCATGAAAGGCTTGTTGCCCGCGGAAACTTTGGAAGCGAAGCCGCGGCCGTCGATGGTCAGCGCAAAGGTGCCTTGCACTTCGGCGCAGGCGCGCACGCAGCGGGAGCAGACGATGCATTTGGCAGGATCGAAAGTGAAGTAAGGATTCGATTCGTCTTTTTCCGCTTTCAGGTGATTCTCGCCTTCGTAGCCGTAGCGCACTTCGCGCAAGCCGACCACGCCGGCCATGTCCTGCAGTTCGCAATTGCCATTCGCGGAGCAGGTGAGGCAATCGAGCGGATGATCGGAAATGTAGAGTTCCATCATGCCGCGGCGCATTTTGGCGAGCTTGGGCGATTGCGTGCGGACTTTCATGCCCGGTTCCACGAGAGTGGTGCAGGAGGCTGGCGTTCCGCGGCGGCCGTCGATTTCAACCAGGCACAAGCGGCAGGAGCCGAACGCTTCGACGCTATCGGTGGCGCACAGTTTCGGGACGCTCACGCCGGCCTCGGCGGCGGCGCGCATGATGGATGTGCCGACAGGCACGGTGACGGGCTTGCCGTCGATTTCGAGGGTGACCAGTGTTTCGGAAACGCGCGCGGGCGTGCCGAAGTCGGTTTCGTGGATGAGCGCCATGGCTGTGCTCTCCTGTTGCCTGTTCCGCAGCGTGCAGCGGGACAGGCGCCGGCTTATCAAAGTCCTCAGGGAAATGACGAATGGCGCTCTGAACAGGATACGGTATCAGGCCGCCGAGCGCGCAGAGCGAACCATCCAGCATCAGTTCGCAAAGATCGTCGAGCAATTCGAGATTTTTGCATGCGGTCCTCGTTGGCGATGATCTTGTCGATCACCTCAACGCCGCGCGTCGAGCCGATGCGGCAGGGAGTGCATTTGCCGCAGCTCTCGACCGCGCAAAACTCCATGGCGAAGCGGGCCTGCCGCGCCAGGTCTACCGTATCGTCGAATACGACGATGCCGCCATGGCCGAGCATACCCTTTCGCGCCGCGAAAGCTTCGTAATCCAGCGGCGTATCGAGCAGGGATTCGGGGAAATAGGCGCCGAGCGGGCCGCCCACTTGCACGGCGCGCAGCGGACGGCCCGATGCGGTGCCGCCGCCAAAATCGTAAATCGCTTCGCGCAGGGTGAGGCCGAAAGCCTTTTCGACCAAGCCGCCGTGCTTGACATTGCCGGCGAGTTGAATGGTGAGCGTGCCGCGCGATTTGCCCATGCCGAAATTGCGATAAAATTCCGCGCCTTTGTCGAGAATGATCGGCACGGTGGCAAGCGAAATCACGTTGTTTACGACGGTGGGCTTGCCGAAGAGTCCGCTGATGGCGGGTAGCGGAGGCTTGAAGCGAATCTGGCCGCGGCTGGCCTTCGAGGCTTTCGAGCAGGGAAGTCTCTTCGCCGCAGATGTAAGCTCCCGCGCCGAGGCGCACTTCGAGATCGAAACGTTTTGCCGCTGCCGGCGACGTTCGCGCCCAGATAACCTTTGCTGTAAGCGATGGCGATGGCGCGTCGCAGCGTGCGAAACGCGTGCGGATATTCGGAACGCACATAGATGTAGCCGCTGGTGGCTTCGACGGCGAAGGCTGGCAATGGTCATGCCCTCGATCAGCACGAAGGGATCGCCTTCCATGATCATGCGGTCGGCATAGGTGCCGCTGTCGCCCTCGTCCGCATTGCAGACGATGTATTTTTGGTCGGCGTTGGCCGCGAGCACGGTTCGCCACTTGATGCCGGTTGGAAAGCCGGCGCCGCCTCGCCCGCGCAGGCCGGAATTCACGACTTCCTCGACGATTGCTTCCGGCGCAAGCTTCAGCGCCCGTTCCAAGCCGCGGTAGCCGCCGTGGCTGATGTAGTCCGAAAGAGAAAAAGGATCGGTGATGCCGCAGCGGGCGAAGGTCAGCCGCTCCTGCTGCTTCAAGAAGGGAATTTCTTCGGTGGCGCCGAGGCAAAGAGGATGTGGCTTGCCGCTCAAAAATCCTGCGTCGAACAGGCTCGTCACCGATTCGGGAGTGACCGGCCCGTAGGCGACGCGTCCCTGTGGTGTTTCCACCTCGACCAGCGGCTCGAGCCAGAACATGCCGCGCGATCCGTTGCGGACAATGGAAACGTCCGCGCGGCGCGAAGAGCCTTCGCTGGCGATGGCCGCAGCCACCGCTTCGGCGCCAACCGAAAGCGCAGCGGCATCGCCCGGGACGTAGACAGCGGTACTCATGCCTGCCTCTGGGCGCTGTCGATCAGGAAATCCGCCACTTCAGACGAGACTCGCCCGTAAAGTTTGCCATCGAGCATGACGGCGGGGGACAGCGCGCAGTTACCAAGGCAATAAACTGCCCCCAGGGAAAAATTGCCATCGTCGGTGGTTTGGCCGAGTCGCGCGCCGAGACGGTTCTCCACGTGGCGAATCACGCGGTCGCAACCCATGGATTGGCACGCTTCGGCGCGGCACATGTTGAGAACGTGGCGGCCCGGCGGAGTGCGCCGGAAATCGTGGTAAAAGCTGATAACGCCGGTGACATCCGCTTCGGAAATATTCAGCGCGTCGGCGATCAGGGGAACCGCGGAATCATCGATGTAGCCGAATTCTTCCTGGAGCGCGTGCAGAATCGGCAATAAGCCACCGGGCAGATTCTCCAGTTTCTGAATCCGCGCAAGCGCCCGCTCGGCATCCCAAGGTTTAGGGTTCAAGTAGCGACACCTCTGGCTACATCGGCGACGGCCGATAGCCGTTCCTGCGGCCAATGTGCATATTCTAGCTCTTTCCGGGTGCCTGTCGAAATTTTTCGCGATTGCCACCGGTAGATAGATTACTCATGTAACCAGAGCCAGAACACTTCGAAAAATGCTTGGGCGCGCGCGACCGGTTGTAACATTTCATTCATTTGTTTCGCGCGGCGCTTTCATGATATGACGTGGCACCGCAGGTTTCTGAATAACAGGTGGAATTTCTAATTTTCTCGTTCCATACCCCAGACACGAGGTGCGCATGGCCAGTTCGGATGCAGCGCGACTTGAAAGCACGCAAGTAATAGCGGCGACTAATCGCTGGATGATCCCGGTGGCGGCGGTGCTGATTCACATCTGCATTGGATCGGTCTATGCCTGGAGCACGTTCAATCGTCCGATAAAGGCCATCTTTCCAACAGATCCCTCGTGGTTCAGCCCACCGTATACGACTTTTACCACGGCACTCCTTTTGTTGGGCTTGAGCGCCGCTTTTGGTGGCCCTTGGGTTGAGCGAAATGGCCCGCGGGTGGCAGCAACTGTGGCTGCGTGCTTTTTTGGTACAGGACTTGTAATTGGCGGCATAGGGCTGGCGGTACACCAGTCTTTCCTGCTCTTTCTGGGAATGGGAATTGTTGGCGGAATCGGATGCGGGCTGGGATATATCGCGCCGGTCAGCACGCTGGTGAAATGGTTCCCGGACCGGCGCGGCATGGCCACCGGCATGGCCATCATGGGATTCGGCGGCGGAGCGTTCCTGGCCGGATATTTGAATGTCTACTTCATGGGCCTGTTTGGAGTGGCCCGCACCATCATGATCCTGGGCGTGACCTACTTCATCATCATGATGATCGGCGCGCGGATCATTCGCCGGCCTCCCGAGGGTTGGAAGCCCGAAGGGTGGACGGCTCCGGCAAAAACCAACCGGATGATCACCGACCGCAGCGTGAGCCGCAACCACGCGCTGGCCACGCCGCAGTTTTATCTGATTTGGGGAATTCTGTTCATCAACGTGACTGCGGGCATCGGCATTCTCGCGCAGGCTTCGCCGATGATGCAGGACATGTTTCGCAAGACGGCGCTGGAAGCGGGCGCCGTTGTTTCGATCATCAGCCTGTTTAACGCGGGCGGACGTTTTTTCTGGGCTTCTCTTTCCGATTACATTGGCCGCCGCCCGACGTACATGATTTTTTTCGTGGTGCAGTTCGGCCTGTTCTTCCTGATCCCGGGATTTGCCGCCGCCGGCAACTGGGTGCTGTTCGAAGCGGCGATTTTCACGGTGTTTACGATGTATGGCGGCGGATTCGCGACCGTCCCGGCATTTCTCGCTGATATTTTTGGCGAAGAGAATGTGGGCGCGATTCACGGCGCGCTTCTGACTTCCTGGAGCGCCGCGGCCGTGGCTGGGCCAGTGATCATCACGCAGCTATCGGAGCGCGCCAAGGCGGCTCTCGCTCCGGGAGCGAGCCGGGTGCACATCTACGATCAGCCGCTGCGCGTGCTCGCAGCATTGCTGGCGGTGGGATTTATCTTGACGCTGCTGGTCCGGCCATTGCCGGAGGCGATCCACTCCGGTAAGTAGTTTATTACGCAGACGCGGGCCTGTGCCATGCGAGCATTGGTCCGCGCGGTTCCCCAAACCGCGAGTTTCGCGTTACTGCAGCCGACCGGGCGCAACACCCGTTGCGGAATCGGCGGAGCATCTCGAACAGCTATCCCCGGAACTTTTCATCGACAACACCTGTACAATTTGATAATCAGTCAAGTTAACTGCTTGTTTGGGTTCGGGAGGATGCATGAGTCTGAAGAAATCCAGCAGAAGAGTTTTTTTAAGAGAGGGGGCGACTCTTGCAGCCGCCACCGCCGCAGGTATCACCGCCGCTTCCGGCCAGGGCTTCAGCCAGGATCCCAAACTCCGCACCGACTTCGTTCCCGAAGATCAAGTTCCGAAGGATCACGTTTGGCGCGACCCCTGGACGGGCGAGATGATGCGCGACGAAGAAGGCAACCTCGTCGTCGATTGGACGGGAACTCCGCAGTGGGAACGGTATCGCAAAAATGCGCAGGAAATGGGCAAGGGCTACGGAACGCTCGAAGTGGATTCGCGGCTTTACGGCGTGCGCTCACGCTTCGTGAAAAGTTATCGCCGCGGCCTCGATGGCGGCTCCGCTTTTGGATTTTCGGGAACGCCCACGGCGCCCAGCGCCAACAAGACGTACTTCTTTTCCTTGCTCACTCCCGTCGAGACGCAACTCGGTGTAATAACCCCAAGTGGGCTGCATTACGGTGATGAGCACGCGGAAGTGCCGGAGATCGATCCTCGCGCGCATCGCCTGACCATCTTTGGAATGGTGGACCGGCCGATCACGCTGACCATGGATGACCTGATGGATATGCCGTCGGTCTCGCGCATCCACACGCTGGAATGCAACACAAACGGAGTGACGGGCGGGCTTCGCAACGTGCCTTGGGCCACGCCGGGGCACTGCTTCGGAGAAGGAAGCTGCAGCGAGTGGACGGGCGTGCTCATGTCCACATTGATGGACGCGGTGGGCGTGAAGAAAGAGGCGAAGTGGTTTTATGCGTCGGCGGGAGACGAATACAACCAGACCTGGGCCGTACCGGTTTGGAAAGCCGCGGATGATGCCATGATCGCCTACGGGCAGAACGGCGAGCCGCTGCGGCCTGAGCAGGGCTTTCCTATTCGCCTGTTGTGTCCTGGATTTCAGGGAACCAGCAACATCAAGCGTATCCGGCGAATCAAATTCACCGACGATCTGACGCTGTTTCATCGCATGTACGAGGAAATTCGGCCGAGCGGCAAAGTCACCTGGTTCCGTCTGGAGATGCCGCCGCAATCGTGCATTCTGAAGCCTTCCGGCGGGCAGAAACTCGTCCGGAAAGGTTTTTATGAAGTGCGCGGAGTGGCATGGTCCGGCGCAGGGAAGATCACGCGAGTGGAAGTGACGGTAGACGGCGGCAGGAGCTGGAAAGATGCGGTGATCCAGGGGCCAGTGAATTCGAAGGCGCATACGCGTTTTGTTTATCCCTGGAATTGGAACGGGCAGGAAGCCGTCATCGCTTCGCGCTGCACCGATGAGAAAGGCTCGATACAACCGACGACACCGGAAGCAGCAAAGAGCCGGGGAATGAGCATCGAGGACTTCAAGACGCGGAATCTTTCGCGCAACAACATTCCGCAGGCATGGAGAATCGGCGGCGATGGAAAGGTGACCAATGCGATCTTCAGCATATAAGCGAATCGTGGTGGTTGCGTGCCTGGCATTCGCCGCGTTTGTTTCGGTGCGGGCCCATGCGCGCCAATCGACGGCTGCGGCAGCAAAACCCGAGGCACAGGCGAGCCAAGCGAAGGCTGACGCGCAGCCGCAAGGTCCGCCGGCAGGCGAACCCGTCGCGAACCTGAACGGGCCCTATACCGGGATGGGCACGGTTCCGACGGCTCAGGACATGGGCAATCTTGCGTTCGCTTCCGGATTTAAGGGCAAGGACCTTCCGGAAGGAAGCGGAACCGCAAAGCTGGGGGCGGATATTTTTGCCGGCCGCTGCTCCATGTGCCATGGAGCAAATGCCGAAGGCGTGCATTGGGCACCGATGGCTTTTTCTCCGCTGCATGGACCTCGACTGGGTGGAGGAACCGCGGCTCCGTCGTTCAATCGCAAGCCGGGCGAGATTGTTACGCTCGCCTATTCTGCGCCGTCACCGATGGTGCTGTTCGATACGATTGCGGTGGAGATGCCCATGTTCCGCGCGGGCACTTTGAAGCCGGATCAGATCTATTCGCTGACGGCTTTTGTCCTCTTCAAGAATGGATTGGTCAAAGAGGATGACGTGATGAACCGTGAGACGCTGCCGCAGGTCAAGATGCCCAATGCAGGTACTTTTCCGAAGTCCGACGAAGTCTACATGGACATGAGCAAGCGCGGTTGCTACCAGACTTACGGAGTCTGCCTCGGCGATTGATGCGCGCAGGGGAATGGGATAAAGACGCGTTCCCCGACGCGTTCAACATCCATTGGCTTTATGTTTAATCTCGTACTGGTACGGAAACATACATCGACTGACGGACTTCTCTACAGCTTACGCCCGATATACCTTCCTTGTTGGCCGCCGATAATTTGACAGCGGCCTGGCTAGCGGGCCCGAACCCTTGGTTCAGGGGCACAAACTATGTCAATAGAAGCTCGGCGTCACTCCCCTCGAGTTCTCCTTACGGAAACGGCCTACGTGAACTTCGGTTCTGGCAATCGCGGCGTGATCCTGGACATTTCTGAAGGCGGGCTGCGCTTCAAAACCAACACGCCCGTGGACAAGTCGGATTCCGTACGCTTTTGGCTCGCGCTGAGTCGCCGCAGCGAGGGCGCCGCGCAAGTTGCCTGGACCGACGAATCGCGCACCACCGGCGGCTTGCGCTTCACCACCGTGCCGCCCGAGGTCCGGCAGCAGATTCGCGATTGGATCGAGCGAGGCGCGTCTGACGATCCAAAGCGGCAAGCCACCATTACTGCGCTGCAGATAGAGGAACAGGTCTTCGACGCTCTGCTTATCGAGAGCGCCTTGGCGGTAGCGGAGACGCAAGCCAGGGATGTATCGGCGTTTGATGTTGCCTCCACGACCGCCGCGGAGGCCGTTGCGCTTTCCAGCGCTGAAAGTCTTGACCCCGGCACACCCGCCGAATTGGAAAAGCGCGCCGAGCGTGCAACATCTTACGCAACACCCTTTTCCCATGCGACTCACGAGAAAATTCGCGCGGGAGATCTGTTCCAGAAGCCTCGGCCCATGTTGGTCGGGGAAGACGAATCACTTTCGATGTTTCCATCTGAGGCCACGTCCAGCGGCGGCGTCATGTTTACAGCGCCTCCGCCGAAGCGCCATCCGGTTGCCGTGACTGTGCTGGTGCTGCTGATCCTGCTGAGCGCGGCCGCCGTGGCCGGCGAGTACTACTATCCCAGCCAAGCACGCGCCTGGATGAGTCGTGCCCAGGCCCAGGTGCAAAGGTTCGTCAATCCAGATCACAAGCAGCCCGTCGCTGATGTCGAGCCCGCTTCCATGGCGGGAAGTTCGCGCTTCGAGGGTTCCTTCGAGCCGGGCAAACCGTCCGAGAACGCTTCCGTCGTGCCGGCAACGCCGACGGCTCCGGCATCCCCGCAAAGTGACGCCAACGCGGCGGTGGGCAGTAGTGACAGGCAGGCCGATCCATCGCGCTCCAGCGCTGCCGCTCCGGCTGCCGAAATTCCCGCTCCGAAAACGAATGCAGAAACCGAGCTGGAATTAGCCCAAACCTACCTGGCCAAAGGCAGCAGCCCCGATCAGCAGGCGAAAGCAGTGGAGTTGCTGTGGCTTGCCACCGAGAAGGGCAACGTGGATGCCGAGATTCAGCTCGCCGATTTGTACGCGACCGGCGAAGCGGTGCAGAAGAGTTGCGTGCAAGCGCGCATTTTGCTAAAGGCTGCCGCCGCCTCTAATCCCGGCGTCGCCAAGCCGAAGCTCGACGCTCTCGACCAGTCCGGCTGCAGCTAACAGTTTCGTTTCAGCTAATCATCTCTCTGCTTCACTCTTCTGCTTCACTTCTCTGCTTCACTCTTGGCTTCCCCCTAGCCTCCGGCCTCCAGAACCGTTATCCTTCCTGACTCACATGGCCAGAAAGGAATCCACGGAGGCCGCCGAAACGGCGGCAACGAGCGCCGCGAAGGGACCAGGCCGCCGGCCTGGGCAGAAACCTGGCCAGAAAATCGACAAGCGCACCGATAAGAGGATCGATGCGCTACTCACGCTGCTGGCCGAGAACGCCACCATCGTCATCAGCGGCGCGAAAATCGCCGAAGAAATTGGCGTGAGCCGCCAGCAGGTGTGGCGTTGGATCGAGCTTTTACGAGATCTCGGCGTCCGAGTCAAAGGACATCCGCACACCGGTTATCACATCGAGCGCGTGCCGGACATTCTGGTGCCGCAGCTTCTGAGTCATCGTCTCTACGGCACGCCCTTCGCGCGCCGGATCCACCATTTCTTCAAAATCGATTCCACCAACACGGTGGCGATGCGCATGGCCGAGCGCGGCGAACCCCACGGCGCTCTGGTTCTGGCCGAAGAACAGACCGGCGGACGCGGGCGTGCCGGGCGCTCCTGGGTCTCGGAAAAATCCACCGGAATTTATTGCACGATTCTGCTGCGGCCGCCGATTCCGCCGGCGCACGCTCCGCTGCTCACGTTGGTTGCGGGACTAGCCGCGCGCGATGCCGCCGCCGAAGATCTCGATAGCGCGCCGGACATCCGCTGGCCCAACGATCTGCTGGTCGGCGGAAAAAAGTTCGGCGGCATACTCACCGAAATGCACGCGGAGCCCGACCGCATCCATTACGCTGTGGTGGGCATCGGCATCAACGTGAATCAGTCGAAAATGCCGGCGGAAATTGCCGACATCGCCACCTCGCTGAAAATTGAAACCAGAAAATCACACTCGCGGCTGGAATTGCTGGTTCGCATGCTGCACCACTTCAACCGCTATTACGAACAGTTCCTCGCGAGCGGCGCCCAGCCCATCCTGCGGCGCTTCGCCGAAGTGTCGAGTTATTTTCGCGGGAAGCGTGTGCGCATCACCACGCATTCGGAAACTTTTACAGGCACCACCGCGGGTCTCGAGGCGAGCGGCGTGCTGCGCGTGGCGCGCGACGACGGAAAAGGCACCGAGCTGATTCTCTCCGGCGACGTGACCGAGGCTACCTAGCCGGCGCGATTGGTCAGATCCTACAGCCCCGCTTCCCGAGGTGGTTTGTAGTTGACCTGCGCGCGGGAAGGCGTGTACATAGTTCGCCATACTTTCCGAAACTGGAAGCGGTGGGAGGGAATGACAATGTCATTGGCGAAGCTTCGCATGGCTTTGGTGGTGGGGCTGGGACTGCTGGCCGGGGCGGCCGGCGCGCGCGCGCAGGGCACCGGGCACTGGCTAAAGGGGCAGAAGTTTGCGCCGCTGTCCGAACCAGCGGAAGAATACTGGAGCGCGACCGCGGGCGGGAAATTCTATCTTTTTGGAGGGACGGCGCTGCGCACGGGCGACAAAGCGGTGCTGCCCGGGCGGGTGATCGAGTACGATCCGGCGACCGACAAGTTCACTACGAAGAAGCCCATGCCCAAGCCGACCGAGCACATGACTGTGGCCGAAGCGGGCGGAAAGATTTATGTTTTCGGCGGGCTAGGCCTGGAGCATCCGGGCGACCAGACGGCGGGAGTGTTGTATCTGAAGGATTCGTTGGTGTATGACCCGGCGAACGATTCGTGGAAGCCGATTGCGCCGATGCCGGAAGTGCGGCAAGCGGGCGCGGCGGTAGAAGTGGGCGGGAAGATTTATGTGATGGGCGGGGACTCGATTGCGCCGGGCGGGGCGAATCCGCCGAAACCGGACGACATCATCGTGGTGGGATGGAACGAAGTGTACGACCCGGCCACGAATGAGTGGGCGACGAAAAAGCCGATGCCCACGCCGCGGAATCATGAGGCGATCGGAACGGTGAATGGGAAGATTTATGCGATAGGCGGGCGCATCGGAAACGCGAACGTAGCTAACATGCTTTCGAGCGGTACGGATATTGTGGAGGAGTACGATCCGGCGACCGATCGCTGGCGCGCCATGAGCAAGATGCCGACGCCGCGCAGCGGAGTGGGCTGGGGAACGTATCAGGGCATGATCTACGTGCTGGGCGGCGAGTTGCGCGATTACCACGCGGATGCCATCTTCCGCGATGTGGAGGCGTTCAATCCGGCGACGAACGAATGGTTCCGGTTGCAGCCGATGGTGACGGCGCGGCATGGCGTGAATGTGGCCGTCTTGGGTAATCGGCTGCACGCCATTGGTGGGCACATCGCGTTTGACGGAACCGCAGAGCACGACGGAGATACCGGCGTGCACGAGGTGTACGAGTTCAACAATTAACAATGTAGGTAAGGTGAAAAGGTAAGGGAAGTAGAGGAATTAAAGGAAGTAGAGGAGCGAGGCTCGCGGGTTTTGATATGGCCTTCACTCGCTCTGCGCGATCCTTGCCGGATCGCCAAAACGCCGCGAGCGGTAGGCGCTACGCGCCGATCTACTTTTGTCGGGGCTAAAGCCCACGACCTACAAACAATCTTCGTTGCTGACGCCTTGCGACGCAAAAATCGAAGAGGGATGCTTCACTGCGCTCAGCATGAAGGCGGTGAAGGACAAGATGGTGGGCGAGGTTGCGTCGCGTCTGACGGCACTGAGAGAAGATCGATATAGGATCGCCGCGTAGACGTTGAGATGGCGGACGAGGCCGCGTCTACATTGATATTTCAGCACTCCCACACTCATTAAGCCTAGCCTCACACTCACACCTCCCCGTTTATGTTCTGACGGCAAACTTCTTCCCGGAATTCATTGCGCCTGGCGTGGCGGCGGAATAGAATCCGCCGCAGCGAGGTGTCACACATGAAATCCTTTTCAAAATTCAGCCGGAGATCGCTGGTCAAAATGGGATTGGCGTCGGCGGGGCTGCCGCTGGCTTCGCAGATGATTGGCGTAACACCTGTCGCAGAGGGGAAACCGAAAGAGGATCCGAGTTTCGCGGCGGTGGCGGGACTAAAAGGCGGGCAGGATGTTTTTGGCGCCTACGACCTGGCAAAAGATTGGCCGAAACCGCTTTCGGGCGTGCCGGGCAACGAAAAGTGGACCTGGGGATCCGGCGAAGGCGTGTTCGCGGAGAGCCCGAACCGCGTGTACATGCTGCAGCGCGGCGAGTTGCCGAATATTCAACGACCCAAGACGAAAGATTTGCCGGACTTCGGGCCGAGCTTGTCATTTCCGATCGGGCGGTTGCCGTGGCGCGACGCGACCGTGGCCAGCCCGCCGGGCGAATTGGACGGGCCGAACCGCGGCACCGAGAACGTGGATTACAAATGGGAGAACTGCTTGTGCGTGATTAACGCGGAAGGCGACATCATCGAGCGCTGGACGCAGTGGGACCCGATGTTCCGGCGGCCGCATGCGGTGTACATCAGCCCGTACGATTCGGAGAAGAACGTGTGGATTGTAGACGATTACCGGCACGCCATTTTCAAGTTCACCAATGACGGCAAAAAATTGCTGCTCACGCTGGGCGAGCCGAACGTCCACGGCGAGGACGACAAGCATTTTTACCGCCCGACTTATCTGGCGTGGCTGCCGGACGGGAGCATGTTCGTCGCGGATGGTTACGCCAATACGCGCGTGGTGAAGTTCGATAAAAACAGCAAGTATGTGACGGCCTGGGGGCAGAAGGGAACTCCTCCGAACGACACGCGGCCGGGATATTTCAACGGCGTGCACGGAATTGCGGTGGATGTGCAGACCAAGCGCGTGTTCGTGAACGACCGCTACAACCACCGGATTCAAGTGTTCGACGAGAATGGAAAATTCCTGGATCAGTGGCCGACGGGCGATCCGCCGTCGGACGTGCACTTGATTTTGATGGCGGCGGACCGGCACTTGTGGGCGGCCGATCGCGGCACGTCGAAAATTGTGAAGTGGGACCTGGAAGGGCACTTCATGTATTCGTGGGGCACCTGGGGAGATTTTCCCGGCGGCATGTGGGGCGTGCATGGAATGCACGTGGACCAGGAAGGGAATTTCTACGTCGCCGAAGTGGATAGCGGGCGCGTGCAGAAATATATGCCGAGGAAGGGCGCGAATGCGGCCTTTCTGGTGGGGCCGGGCGTGAAGCCGGTGTGGACATAAAAGGGAGAGCTATGAGGGAAAAACTGTCGCGCAGGGGATGGCTGGAGGTGGGTTTGCGCGCGGCGGCGACGGCGGGAGCGGCGCTGGCGGCGGGAACGCTGATTCCTGAAGGCGCGAAGGCGGCGCAGGATGCGCCGCCTGGTCAAGGCATGGCAGCGGGCGTGGGCGATGCGATGCGGGCGGGATCGGCGGTGACGCTCGCGCCGGGCTTGGAGGTGCATTACAGCGAGGATTGGTTCGGCGAGCCGTGGAAGGCGCCGGAACCCGTGCTGTTTCTGCACGGGAATCTCGAGAATGCGGATGTGTGGTGGGGCTGGGTGCCGAGAATGGGGCAGCAGTACCGGCTGGTGCGTCCGGACCTGCCGGGCTTCGGCATGTCGAGCGCGCCGGAGAATTTTGAGTGGTCACTCAGGAATTTCGCCACGGTGATGACAACGTTTATGGACAAGTTGGGAGTCGCGTCGGCGCACGTTATTGGCGCAAAGACGGGCGGCGCGATCGCGATGCAGTTTGCTGCGATGTATCCGCAGCGAGTGAAGACGCTGGTGGTGGCCAGCGGACCGTTTGGGCCGGTGGACCCGCAATTCGAAAAAACGTCGCAAAAGGTGCGGCTGGGTTCGGCGGCGACGGACGACGAGATTGCGTATTTCGACAAGCTGAGGGCGGCGATGCGTCCTGAAACGCGGGCGGGAATGGCCAAGCTGCTGTCGGGGATCAATTTCGAGGATACGCTGGCAAAGATTCAGGCGCCGACGCTGGTGATCACGAGCGACCACAGCGCGCTGCAGAGCGTCGAGACGGTGCTGAAATACCAGCCGAAGATTCCGAATTCGCGGCTGCTGGTGTTGACGAGCGATGCGTATCACGTGGCTGTGGCGAATGCGGGCGAGTGCGTGACGAGCGTGCTGGAGTTCATACGGCAGGCGCAGCGGGCGGGGTGAAGGCGCGGTTGGGCATCACCCGAAGAGAAATTCAGAAGCAGATCCCTCGACTGCGCCATCGCGACCCGAATCGGGTCGCGAAACCGTCTCCGCTCGGGATGACAAAGCTGCCGGCGGGTGGGACGAAAGAGTGATCAGGCGTCACTGGAAGAGAAATTCAGAAGCAGATCCCTCGCCACGCGGCGCGATCCTAGCCGGATCGCGCAAACGCGGCTCGGGATGACAGGGCCGTACAGGGAATGAGGTGAGGGGATGAGCAGAGAGTTTCTGGACAATTTGTTTACGGGGTCGGTGTCGCGGCGGGCGTTCCTGGAAAAAATGTCGAGCGTGGGCGCGGGGCTGCCCCTAGTCGCAAGTTCGTTGGCAAGTCCGCTGGCGGGCGCGCTGTCTCCGCAGGTAACCGTGAAGGAAGTCGCGCCCCATGGCGCGGCGCAAAGCGGCGCGAAGAAGAAAGACGAGCCCGATATCGACCAGATTCCGGATGAGAAGACCGTGTACAGCCCTGCGAACATTGGCGGAGGCGGGCGCGTGGAGCGGAATTTTTACCGGCGATGGCTGCGGGTGAGCAAGGTGCCGTCGGTGGAAGGATATTCGATTCTCGATGCGCGCAAGCAGGAAGTGCTTCCCTGGCCGGAGATCGATGGGCGCGGCATGTATCTGAATTTTTCGGGCAATGTGCACATGGACGGCGTGATCTACGAAATCCCGGCGGGCAAGGCGCTGGCGCCGCGTCACAATTTCTACGAGCAGAACGTGATTGGCCTCGTGGGGCGTGGATATACGATTTTCGGGAGCGGTCCTAAGGCGAACAAGGTGGAGTGGGGCGAGGGGAGTTTGTTTACCGTGCCGCTCAATGTGCTGCATCGCCATTACAACGTGGACCCGGCGAAGCCCGCGCGGCTGCTGGCGATTACAACTTTTCCGCTGATGCTGCAGATGTTTGGAAGCCTCCGGCTGATCAACGAGATGCCCTTCGATTTCAAGGACCGTTACGACGGGTCGCCGGATTATTTCAAGAAGACAAAGCGCATCGAGCAGCGCTGGGATGAGACGAATTTCGTGCACGACATGCGCACCAGCGAGCTCGAAGCCTGGGCGGAGCGCGGCGGCGGGGATAGCAGCATCTTCTGGAAAATGGGCGGGCAAACGATTCTTGAGCCGCACGAGTCGGAATTCGAGGTGGGCTCGTACAAGCTGGGGCACCGGCATCCGTATGAGGCGATCATTCTGACGCTGAACGGGGAGGGTTTTTCGCTCGCGGGCAAAGATGGGCTGGACGATGCGCAGTCGACGAAGATCGATTGGCAGGCGGGATCGGTGGTGTCGCCTCCTTATTATTGGTGGCACCAGCACTTCAACACCGGGAAAACTTCGGCGCGCTATTTCGCTATGACCGAGGGCGATTTTCCGAAGCGCATCGGGATTCCGCTCGACGTGCAGCAGATCGAGGCGAAGCAGGAAGATCCGCGCATCAAGCAGCGCTTTCAGGAAGAGCTGAAGAAATCGGGGCTGGCGGAGGTGGACCCGCACCACAATCTCGATGAAAGCGATCACTACGGTTTTTCGGCGGATAACTCACACGCACATTCTCACTCGCATGGGCATACGCATGATCATGGGCACCCCCATTCGCACGGGCCGGGGCAGATGCACAGCCATGACGATGAATCGCACGATGCGTGAGTGGCAGATGAGGTAGAGGGAGTAGAGGAGAAAGGCTCGCGGGAACTGCACCGCGAGCGGTATGACGCTGCGCGGCGTCGGATACCCAGCGCTGGCTCGCGCAAACAGCGCGCGAGCGCGCTGGGCTACGATATGCGGCCCCTTAGCGGGGCTGATTTTTGCCGAAGCTGATCACTTCTCGGGAAGCAATCAGTAGGGTAGGCAGTTAACTTGGAACGGAGCAGAGCGAACTGGCTAAATAGGCGAAACGCCTGGCATCTCGGCCGAGACGTTTCGCCCTATTGCGAATGCGTAGCGATCGGCGAGTTTATTGGCCCTGCGCGGGATGATGGTGCGGCGTAGAGTCATTCAAGGTGGCAACTAGCGAGTGCGCGGCTGGTGGAACATGTTCGGCGTCGTGCAGCACGATATCCTTCGCGGGAATATCCTTGCCGTAGATTTCCTTGTTGGCGTTGTTATCCGGGCGGACGGTTGAGCCTTCGAGAGAAACGCCGGCGAAAACGCCGCGTGAACGGGAGTAGCTCAGGATTTCGGCGCGAGCGGTCACGTCCGTTTCGGCTGAGGCGTCGCGGCCTTTAGGACCAGCGGCAATCGAGGCGTCAGCGCCAAGTTTAACTTTATCGGTCAAGATTGAATTGGCGCCGTGGTCATTCATCACCAGGAGCACGAAGTCGGTGGCTTGGGCGCCGATCTGGAACCCGAAGCTGGCGCCTTCGAGTGCCATCATGGCTGGCGCACCCCAGGAGCCTTTAAAATTGTCGCCTTTGCGGCAGGTCATTGCGCCGCGTCCGTAGCTGGCGCCGATTCCAAAAGCGGCTTTGCGCACAGACGGAAAAACGATCACGCAATCGGCCTTTTCGATCAGGCTGTGGGGGATGCCATCGGGATTGTCGATAATTTGCTTCATTACCGTGCCAGAATCCTGGACGCGGTCTTGTATCTTTGTTTCGTCATTGGCCCAGGCATACGTAGCGACGACGAAAAAGAGGAACAAACAGATATAGGAAAATTTTGGTCAAGTGACGCTTTGACATCGGTCCTCCTTACAATTGAGTTCGGGCTGTCAACGTTCCTAGGAAACGCCAAATCAGGCCGTTAAGGAATCGGTGGCTGCGCGGAGATGCGCGTGTTAATCGCTGTAGCCAGGGCTACAGCAAATGCGGGAAGGCGAAGTTCGAGAGGCGAACGGGGTTAACAAGCAAGAGATTGACAAGGGCGGGAAGGCGGAATAGTGTTGGCGCGACAGGCACTTCACTGGCCGGCAACGGCACCCGATTCACCATTTCACAGATGGAAGACAATTTTCAGTCCGAGGCAGGCGGAGGACGAATCATGACAAAGAAGGCATGGTACACAGGGTTCGCGGCGGTGGGAGTGGCGGCGCTGCTGTTTGCGGCATGGCTGCCGAAAATGCACGCGGCCAAGCGCGCGGCGGGCGCGGTGAACGTGGGCAGCGACGACATTGGCGGCGTAGTGACCAGCTCGAAAGGCCCCGAAGCGGGTGTGTGGGTGATTGCCGAGACGACCGACCTGCCTACCAAGCTCGTGAAGATTGTGGTGACGGATGAGAGCGGGCGCTATCTGCTGCCGGAACTGCCGAAAGCGAATTTCAAAGTGTGGGTGCGCGGATACGGGCTGGTGGATTCGACTCCGGTGCAGGCGATGCCCGGCAAAGACGTGGACCTGACGGCGAAGATCGCGCCGGATGGGAAGAGCGCGGCGCAATATTATCCCGCGGACTACTGGTATTCGCTGCTGCAACTGCCGGCGAAAAGCGATTTCCCTGGAACCGGGCCGACCGGGAACGGCATCGCGCCGGGAATCAAGAGCCAGGACCAATGGATCGATCAGGTAAAGGTGAACAACTGCGAAGCGTGCCACCAGATCGGAGACAAGGCCACGCGCCAGTTGGAGCCGGAGCTGGGGCATTTCGATACGTCCGTCGCGGCATGGAGCCGCCGCGTTTCATCGGCGCAAGTGGGCTCGCAGATGAATGGCGGATTGGTACGCATGGGGCGCGAAGGCGCGCTGGGCATGTATGCGAACTGGACGGATCGGATTGCGGCGGGTGAATATCCGCAGCAGGCGCCGCCGCGACCGCAGGGCATCGAGCGCAACATCGTGATCACCGAGTGGGATTGGGGCAACGGGAAAGAGTATTTCCACGACGAGATTTCAACCGACCGGCGCACGCCGACGAACAACGCAAACGGCAAGATTTATGGCGTGCATGAAGTGAGCACGGACTTCATCAGCGTGGTGGATCCGGCGAAAAATTCGGCGATGGAAATTCCGGTACCGGTGCGCGATGCGGATACGCCGTACGCGGCACCGCAGGATATCTCCGAGCCATCACCGTATTGGGGCGACGAAAAAATCTGGAACGGCAAGGCCAACGTACACAGCTTGATGATGGACGCGAAAGGGCGGATATGGTCCGCCGCGTCGGTGCGTGCGCCGGAGAACGAGCCGGCATTCTGCAAAAAGGGCGGAGACAATCCTTCAGCGAAGCTGTTTCCTCTGGACAACAGCCCGCGGCAGGCCAATGTGTACGATCCGAAGACCGGCAAGTGGGAATTTATCGACACCTGCTTCGGCACGCTGCACCTGATGTTCGCCGAGGACGCCAACAACACGCTGTGGTTTGCGGGCGGGCGTGATGTCGTCGGCTGGGTGAACACCAAGATGTGGGATGAGACGCACGACATAGATAAATCGCAGGGCTGGACGCCGCTGGTGCTGGACACGAACGGCAACGGCAAGCGCGACGATTATACCGAGCCGGATCAGCCCATCGATCCGACGAAGGACCACCGGATTCATGGCGCGTTCTACGGAATCAATCCGAGCCCGGTGGATGGATCGGTGTGGGGAACGGTGCTGGGATTCCCGGGCGCGATCGTGAGGATTGTGCCTGGATCGAATCCTCCCGCGACCACACTAGCGGAAATTTACGAGCTGCCGTGGAACAATCCGAAAGCGCCGGTGCACGGATTCGGGCCGCGCGGAATGGACATCGACCGCAACGGTGTAGTCTGGACCGTGCTGACCAGCGGACATTTCGCCAGCTTTGACCGGCGCAAGTGCAAGGGGCCGCTGAATGGGCCGACCGCAACGGGGCAGCAGTGTCCCGAAGGCTGGACGCTATATCCGTTCCCGGGGCCGTCATTCAAGGGCACGGAGTCGGGCAGCGCGGACGCGAACTATTACAACTGGGTCGATCAGTTCGATACGTTCGGGCTGGGCAAGAACATCCCGATAGCGACGGGAAATGCGTCGGATTCATTGCTGGCGCTGGTTCCGAATACCGGAAAGTTCGTAACGCTGCGCGTGCCGTATCCGATGGGCTTCTTCGCGAAGAGCATGGATGGGCGAATTGATGACGCGAGCGCAGGATGGAAGGGCCGCGGGTTGTATTCGACGTACGCAACGCGCGCGCCACAACACATCGAAGGCGGGAAAGGCCAGACGAGCAAGGTGGTGAAATTCCAGCTCAGGCCCGATCCGCTGGCGAGGTAAGGTTCGCGAGGAAAGCGGAGATTATTTACGAAGCGCCGGGGCGGCGAGAGCTGTCCCGGCGCTTTTATTTGCGGTGAAGGAAAGGCTCGCGGGAAGGGCACCGCGAGCGGTATGGCGCTTGCGCCGATTAGTCCCAGCGTTCACACGCTGGGCTACAATCTTCCGCCCCCTACGGGGGCTGCCTTTCGGTGTGAACTCACGGCGTGAGCCTATGTTGTGAGCGAACGGAGTGAACCCACGGCGTGAAACCTGGGGCGTGGTCCGCAGTTTCAGCCTACCGCGTGAGCGCGGCCCGGACGCGTGAGGCGTCCGTTTCCAGAGGGTCTGGGCGCGCGGAACCGCTATTTATTTCACTCTTTCCCAGAACATTTCGTGGATTTCGGCGACGCCGTTGCGCATCACGGGAGGAGTGCGCAGGCTGATGTGGTTGGCGTCGATGATTTTCACATAGCGCGTCTGATCGCGCTGCGGGCCGGGAGCGGCGGCGACTTCCTGGTGATGGACCACCTTGTCTCCGGTGAACGTGTAGCTGCCGGCGTAAGCGACCATCGATGAAAAAGCCTGGGCGCGTTCTTCGACTGGCGCGGCTTCGCGATCGGCCGAGAGCGGCTTGCGATTGTCGTAGACCTCGATGACGCTCATGCGGCCATCGGCGGTGTAGGTGATCAGGCCGTCGGGATGCGGACCATAGGCTTGCTTGTCGACGTGGTCTTTGTCCTGCTCGGTCCAGGAGTAGACGGCGGTCATGCGCCAGGTGCCGACGATGCTGGGATTTTTGTCCGGGGCGGAGGTTGAGGACTGCGCATGAGCCGCGCAAGAGAAGCAAAGGGCCAGACCGATTGCGAGCAATTGGGAGAATCTGGACAATTTGATCATGATGCTGGCATCATCCCGATTTCCGCGCGGAAATTCAACGTGGATTAAGCTCTGCTGCAACGGATTACAAGTTGATTCAATAGCACGATTTGCGACGGCTTGACCCGCTTGGTGGCGCGGGTTAGGCTTATAGGAGCAATGGTGGCCAAGCACTCCTGAACTTGATGAAGCAAACCGTCCGACTCGCCGGAGGAATCAACGAATTCTTCGGCCCGCTTGATGAAAACCTGAAGTATTTCGAAAACACGCTGAAAGTCAAGACGCACCTGAAGGATCACGACCTGGTGATTGAAGGCGAGGCCGGGCAAGTGGAGCGCGCCACGCGGATCGTGGATGCCTATAACCAGCGCGTGCTGGATGGGCGCATCCCGAACAGCCAGGAAGTGAAATCGCTGCTGCGCGTTGCCGCGGACGAGCCGGTGGCCACGCTGCACGGAGCTTTTTCGCCGACGCGTTCGCGGATGCTCGGGAAAAAAAGCGTTTTACCGAAAAGCTCGAACCAGAAGCGCTATCTCGAAGCGATTGAAACGCACGATATGGTGTTTGCTATCGGGCCGGGCGGGACGGGGAAGACGTATCTCGCGGTGGCTATGGCGGTGCAGGCGCTGCTTTCCAAACAAGTAAACCGCATCATTCTGGCGCGGCCTGCGGTGGAAGCGGGCGAGCGGCTGGGATTTCTGCCGGGAACGCTGCAGGAAAAAGTCGACCCGTACATGCGCCCGCTGTACGACGGGCTGCACGACCTGCTCGAAGCGGATAAGCTCGAAAGCTTTCTGGAAAAGGACATCATCGAAGTAGCGCCGCTGGCGTTCATGCGCGGGCGCACTTTGAACGATTCGTTCGTGATTCTGGACGAAGCGCAGAACACGACCAGCGAGCAAATGAAAATGTTCCTGACGCGCCTGGGTTTCAATTCCAAGGCGGTGATCACGGGAGACATAACGCAAATCGACCTGCCGAACGAGCGGCGATCGGGGCTGGTGGAGGCCATCGACATCGTCAGCAATATAGAAGGAATCGCGCTGGTCTATTTCGACGAGCAGGACGTGGTGCGGCACAGCCTGGTGCAGCGCATCATCAAGGCCTATGACGAGTACAACGGCGGAGCGGCGGGGCGTTCCGGGCGCTCCGTGAACACACACGGCAACAGGCCGCGCGGTTAAATTGCGCGGCGCCGGAGCATTCGCCGCGCGCGCGGCGACCATCCTGAACTTACCTTTCCGATGATCCTGAACCGCCAGCGCGGCATTCGTGTTTCGATTCGCAAGCTGGACGAATTCGCGGCGGTCGCGCGGAAGCTCCTGAAACTCCCAGACGATGCGGTGACGGTTTGCCTGGTGAGCAACGTGGAGATGGCGCGATGGAATCGCGCGTATCGCGGCAAGGAAGGGCCGACCGATGTGTTGTCATTCCCCTGCGATGGCGTAGGGCTGCGGCTCCGAACCGAACGCACAAACCTGAAAAACGAGCCACGATCATCTGCCGATTCAACCGAAGCCGCGAGCTATCTGGGCGATATCGCGATCGCTCCGGGAGTGGCGCGGCGCAACGCGCTTCGCTTCGGACGCACATTCGACCAGGAAATGCGTATCCTCATTCTTCATGGCATGCTGCACCTGATGGGATACGATCACGAAACCGATACCGGCCAAATGGACCGGCGCGAACGCAAGTTGCGGCGCGCGTTGAAGCTCGAATAGCCCATGCCCATATTCCTCTACACGCTCGGTGTACTCGCCCTCACGGTGGCGCTCGCGGTTTTTTCCTATCTGGACCGGGTGTATCGCGAGCTGGGGCGCGTGTGGACGGGGCGCGTTCACCGGCACCTCGAGGCATTCGAAGCGCAGATCGAGCCGCGGCTCAAAATGGACCGGCGGCAAGCGTCGCAAATCTTCAGTCTGCTGGCACGGCTGTGGCTGGTTCTGGTGGCCGCTGTTACCGCGCGGGGTGTGATTTTCTTTGTCCCGGGCACTTGGGAAGCGGTTATCGAGATGGTGTTCTTCCTGGGCGCCGAAGTTGTGGTGGCCATGCAATTCTGGCCCGCGGTGCTGATGGCCGCGCTGCCCGGGAATTGGATCCTTCCGCTGGTCCCGCTCGTCCGATTCTTCGTTTGGATTGTCTGGCCGATCTACTTCGTGGTCGATCTTCTGGTCTCGGTGTTACATCTCTCGGAAGATGAACAGGTAGCGCAGGCGGACGATCAGCAGGCCATTGAAGCGCTGGTGGACCAGGCCACGGACGAAGGGATCATCGAAGAGGATCAGGCCCGGCTGATCGAACAGGTGGTGGAGTTTGGCGACAAGCGAGTGCGGGACGTGATGACGCCGCGTCCCGACGTGGTGGCCATTCCGGCATCGGCGACGCTGGAAGAACTGCGGCAGCTCGTAGTGAAAACGAAGTTCTCGCGGCTGCCCGTATATGAAAAATCGCTGGACGATATTCTGGGCATCGCGTTCGCACGAGACATGCTCGCGATTCCGGAACGTGACGCGGGCCAGCGCACTGTCCGCGAGCTGATGCGGCCGGTGATTTTCGTTCCCGAGCTGAAATTTGGATCGGAACTGCTGAAGGAGATGCAGCACAAGAACCAACAGATGGCCGTTGTGATCGACGAATACGGGATGATGGCGGGCGTGGTGACCGTGGAAGATCTGGTGGAGGAAATTATTGGAGACATCGGCGAAGAGGACCGCCGGCCGGCTCCCGACGTGATTCGCGAAGCGGGCGGAACCATGGTACTGCGGGGAAGCGTGCCGGTGGACAAAATCCCGGAGCTTTTTGACGTGCAGCTCGAAATGGCGGCGGAGCATTCCAATGCCACGACGATTGCGGGGCTTCTGAACGGGGTGGCCGGGCACGTGCCGCGCACCGGAGAGATTGTGGAGTTCGACGGGTTGCGCTTCGAAGTGCTGGAGGCGAATCAGCGCAAGGTGTTGCGCGTGCGCGCGCGCAAGCTGGGGGCGGGCGTGGCCTCACCAGCGGTGTCGTGACGGCGCTACGCCAGAGTGCATGAAGGTAGCTTGTGGGGACGCCCGCATCGGGATTTAGACACGAAGAGAGATCCCTCGTCGCTGATGGAAACTCACTTCGCTCGCTCGCTGGATGACAAGCGTAAATACAAAGACGCAGTGGAAAATTTGGCAAGTCTGGGATGGCGGACTGGCGCTGTGCCCTGGCTGCAGGCGCACGGAGCTTAGCTTTCCGCGGCGATTTTTTCTTTCAGGCGCGCGATTTCCGCGCGAAGCTCGCGCACTTCTCTTTGTAAATCGGGCAGGCGATTAAAAACCGCGACCGATTTGCGCCAGTCGAGATTCTTCATGGCAGGGTAACCCGAGTAGACCGCTCCGGCGGGCACATCGGTGGGCACGCCGCTTTGCGCGGAGAGGATTGCTCCGTCGCCGATGGTGAGATGGCCTGCGGCGCCGACCTGTCCCGCGAGAATGCAGCGGTTGCCCACTACGGTGGTTCCAGCGAGGCCGACCTGGCCGCAGAGCAGCGTGTCCTCGCCCACTTTGCAGGCGTGTCCCACTTGCACCAGGTTGTCGATTTTCGCGCCGCGCGAGATGTGCGTTTCGCCGACGGTGGCACGGTCGATCACGCTTTGCGCCTGAATTTCGACATCGTCGTCGATCACAGTGATTCCCGACTGGCGCATCTTGTACCAATGGCCGTTTGCTTCTCGGGCAAAGCCAAAGCCGTCGCTGCCGATAATCACGCCGTTCTGCAGCAGCACGCGATCTCCGATGCGGCAATTCTCGCGGACGCAAGCATGGGCGTGGGCGAAGAAGTCGTTTCCGATTTTGGCGCCGCTGTAAATAGTGACGAAGCTGTGCAGTACCGCGTTCTTACCGATTTCGACGTTTTCGTCAACGAAACAGTAGGGCCCGATGTGCGCGCCAGCGCCGATGTGGGCTGACTCAGCAATGACCGCTGTAGGATGAAGCCCGGCTGGGAATTGCGGTGCGGGATGGAACAACTCAATGGCGCGCGCGAAATCGAGATAAGGATTGGCCGAGCGCAGCGCGGCCATGGGCACGAAGCCGGCGTCTTTCGCGACAAGGATGGCTGCGGCGCGGCTGGTATCGAGCAGAGGGCGATACTTGCGATTCACGAGGAAGGTGAGATCGCCCGGCTGGGCCTCCTCGATCCCGGCCACGCCGGTGATTTCGAGGTTTGCGTCGCCATCGACGGCGCAACCGAGCTTTTCAGCAATAGCTCCGAGTTTCATCAGGATCTTCTCCAATATTGGTAACGATGCGGAATCGTCGAGCGTAAGCGCGACACGGAAAGTTGTAAAGGGCGGCGGGACAAACGATTCTTATTCGTTGAAGAGCTTGGATTGCTCCGCCGCAGTTTTCGCGCCGGGCTGCGGTTGCGGAGCGCGCCGCGCCACGCCGACCACGCCGAGCACCTTCATTTCAAGAAGCGCCGAGCGCGGCACGAACATGCGCAGAGTGTTCCCGTGCAGGTCGGGCGGCGTGAGCTGGATGCCCGAATCGAGCATGTCGAGCAAATTATTGCCGACGATGCCTTCGAGTGAATCCTCGTCGCGAAAGCGGAGGCGCACCCAGAGGCCGTCGAGCTTTGGGCGGCTGAGGAAGGTTTTGCGTTCGAGTTCAAAGCCCTCGTTGAACTCGCGGACGAAATGGACGCTCTTGATGTCCTTGAGCGGGATGGCGCGATGTTCGCCAGCCAGAGTAAGCAGATCGGCTTCCTCGCTGCGGCCGAGCGTGGCGGGGTTCAGGTAGCCCTTGATGGCCGAGCCATCCAGCAGAGACACCACCACCTTCTTGTGGGTGGACGCCGAAGCCGAGGATTTGGGCACCGAGAGGACCTTTTGGGAACGGAATGTTGCTATGTTCCCACGGGTTATGTTATCGTTAGCGCGAGTTTTGTCAACTCATTGGTGATTAAAGGGTTAGCGCTGGAGCTACTGCCGATTGACCGTCAAAGGACAGATCCTCCGATCGGCTTCGGTTATAGCTGTCATTACCATTATCAGCCGTATTTTCGGGTACTTACGGGACCAACGTATCGCCCTGTTGCTGGGAACCTCGCCAGCCGCCGATTCCTTCGTTCTGGCCTTTCGCGTACCCAGCATGATACGCCGTATGACCGCCGAAGGGTCGCTCGGGGCGTCCTTTATTCCGCTGTTCAGCGGACAGTTACGCAACGCCTCGCGCGAAGAGGCTTGGGACTTCGCCCGGAAGGTCTTCTGGGATCTGGCCATCCTGCTGGCTATTGTGGCCGTTCTGGGAATCGTGTTCTCGCGGCAGGTGATCGGAATTTACACGCTGTTCGGGTCGCACCAGGTGCATTGGGACCTGGCGGTGGCGCTCAATCGCATCATTTTCCCGTCGATATTTTTCATGGGATTGGCGGCGCTGGCGGCAGCGATTCTCAACAGCCTGCACGTTTTCGGAATTCCCGCGTCCGCGTCGATCTTTTTCAATCTGACGATCATCGCGTTTTCGTTTGGATTTCTGTATCCGCCGGTGCTGAGGCTTCTACCGGCTGGCGTCCGGAGTCCGGCCGCGGTGCTGGCCATCGGGGTGCTGGTGGGCACGTTTTTTCAATTCGCTATTCAGATTCCATCCATGTTGCGAAGCGGCATGAAGTTTTTTCCACCCGGCGTGACGGTCAGCGATCCCGGCGTGAGGCACTTCGGGCGGCTGATGGGGCCGAGCTTTTTCGGCATGGGCGTCTACCAGATCAATCTTTTCATCGACACGATTTTCGCGACGTCGTCGCGCATGCCGTCGGGGAGCATCACGTCGCTTTACGTGGCGGATCGGGTCATGCAATTGGTGCTGGGAAGCTACGCGGTGGCCATGTCCACGGTAATTTTGCCGACAATGTCGCACCAGCTTGCGGCGGGGCAGTTGGAAGAGATGAAGCGGACGTTCGGGTTTGCGCTGCGCATCGTGTCATTTATCACCATTCCGGCGGCGGTGGGGTTGATACTGCTGCGCAAGCCGATCATTCAGGTGCTGTTCCAGCACGGGCGATTCGTGGCGGAGTCGACTTCGCTGACGGCGAACGCGCTGCTTTACTACGCAGTCGGGCTGCCGGCGTATGCGGCGATCAGGTTGATCAGCCCGATGTACTACTCGGCGAAGGATACGGCGACGCCCGCGAAGATCGGCGCCTACGCGCTGGCGTGCAACGTCATGCTCAACGCGGCGTTTCTACTGTTCGCGCTTCGCTACCTTTCAAACGGCAGCCCGGCGCTGGCCAGTTCACTCGCGGCTTATTTCAACTTCGTGCTGCTGTTTGTATATTTTCGGAAGCGGTACGGGGGGCTAGGGACGCGCGACCTGGCCGGGCCGATCGCGAAGATGGCGGCGTGTGCGGGGGCGATGGCGGCAATGTCCTACGCAGCTCTAAGGCTTTCGAGGTTCGCGGAAATCCGCCACGTGGCGGCGCAGGCGGGAATGCTGGCGGCGATGATCGGCGTGTCGGTGGGAGTTTATTTTGGAGTGGCATGGCTGCTGCGATGCGAGGAACTCGCTGAGTTCCTGAGCATGCTGCGGCGCGCCGAGCCGGGCGCGCAACCAGCGGCGGAATTGGGCATTTAGTGGGAATTGCAAGTTCTCGTGGAACTGGAGACCGGGAAGTGGAAGCGCAGCTAAGCTCATTCGTGAACTATTTGCGTGTCGAGAAGGGTCTCTCGAACAACACGCTGCAGGCCTATCGCCGCGACATGGAGAAGTTCGTGGTCTTTGCCGCGAAGCATGGGCTGAAGGTGACCGACGTGCGGCGCGCGCACCTGGTGGACTTTCTGGCTTCTCTTTACCGGGCCAAGCTGGACAGCCGGTCTGTGGCGCGGCATCTGGTGACCATCCGGCATTTTTTCCGCTTCAGCCTGGCGGAAAGGATCATCAGCGAAGATCCCGCGGCGACGATCGAGTCGCCGAAATTCCGGCAGAGTCTGCCGGAATTCCTCAGCGTGGATGAAGTGGACCGCTTGCTGCGGCAGCCGGATACGAATGACGCGATCGGACTGCGCGACAAGGCCATGATCGAGCTGATGTATTCGACGGGCTTGCGCGTTTCGGAACTATGCGGATTGCAGGTGTCGGATTTGTCCATGGATCCGGGATGCCTGCGCTGCATCGGCAAGGGCAACAAGGAGCGGCTGGTTCCGGTGGGCCGGCAGGCGCTGGAGGCGGTGCAGAAATACATGCGCGAATCGCGGCCGAAGCTGCTGGGCGACAAGACGTCGCCGCACTTGTTCCTGAACCAGCGCGGACGCAAGCTGAACCGTATCGGCTTCTGGAAGATTCTGGGCGATTACGGGCGGAAAGCGCATCTGCGCAAGGCGCTGACGCCGCACATGCTGCGCCACAGTTTTGCAACACATCTTCTGGACCGCGGTGCGGATCTTCGTTCCGTGCAGATGATGCTGGGCCATTCGGACATCTCGACGACGCAAATCTACACGCACGTAGTGGAAGAAAGACTCAAGCAGGTGTACAAGGCGCATCACCCGCGCGCCTGAAACCTGCGCAGGACGAAACGGAGGAGGCGGAGACCTCATGCCCGATTACATGTTCTTGCTGGAAAGCCGGCTTTCCCCGGAGCAGCGCGCAGTGCTGGAGCGCGTGCAGGAACTCGCGCGTTCGCAGGAGCTGAATATTTATCTCACTGGCGGCGCGGTGCGCGACCTGATTTCCGGTCAGCCCATCCGCGACCTCGACTTCACCGTGGAAGGCAATCCGGTGCGCATGGTGCGCGAATTGGAAAAGGGCGGCGCGCGTGTGGTAACGGAAAGCGAAAAGACGCGTCACTACGAGATGGTTTTCGCCGGCGACGTGGATGGTTCGCTATCCGCCGCGCGTGATGACGTTTACGAGCGGCCGGGAACCAAGCCGGACTACCGCTTCTCGGGGATCATGGAAGACCTTCGGCGGCGCGATTTTTCGATCAACGCCATCGCCATTTCGCTGAATGTGCAATCGCGCGGATTGCTGCTCGATCCGACGAACGGCCTGGCCGATCTCGAACGTCAGGAAGTGCGCGCGCTTTCCATTCACGCTTTCACCAATCAGCCTATCCGCCTGATGCGCATTCTGCGCTACGCGGCGCGCATGGGATTCAAGCTGGAGCAGCGCACGCAGGAATGGTTCGATCTGGCCATCGAGCGCGGATTGAACAAGAATCTGCAAAGCCCGGAGATCGGCGAGGAGTTTCGCGGATTGTCCAAGGAAGATAATCCGGTGGCGACGCTGAAGGCATGGGAAGAGCACGACCTGCTCGGGGCCATTCACCCGCAACTGGAGAAGCGCAAGCCGGATTACGAGAGCCTGAACAAGCTGGCCAAGGTGCGCATCAATCTATATTCCGCGGGCATCCGGCCCCGCCTGGTGCGGCCGGTGATCTATTACACGCTCGGCCGGCTGAAGCCGCGCGAGGTCACTGGCGCACTTCGCGACATGGGCTATCGCTCCGCGGAGATAGAGAATCTCGAAGCGCTGGTGCCAGACGCGCAAAAGATCGTGCAGGTGCTGAAAAGCAAAAAGATGAACACGCCGCGCGACGCGTATGCCTACATCGCATCCATGCCGACGGAGATGCTGACGTTCCTGGAAGTGGAATTCCCCAATCCCGCGGTGTTGAACAAGCTGCACAACTACTTGCAACGGTGGCGGCCGATTCACATGGCGTTGCCGATGAACGAACTCGATGCGCTGGGCGTGCCGCGCGGGCCCAAGTTCGACAAGATCATGGAGCAGCTTTTCGACATGCAGTTGCGCGGCAAGGGCAAGCTGCCCGAAGAGCGCGTCAAGATTTTCCGCCAGCTTGCGGGAATCAAGGACGAGCCGAAGAAAAAGCCGGAAAAAGAGAAGAAGAAGCGCGGGGAAAAGGGTGTTTTTGGCGCGCCGCCCGTTGCGCAGGCGGCTCCGCAGCAAAAGGCAGCGGAAGGGAAGCCACAGAAATCAGGCACTCCGGCTGTAGCCGCGCCAGCGCCAGCTTCGAAGGCCCAGCCAAAGCTTGCTTCGAACCACCCAGCGCCGCAGCAGAAGGCCGCGGGCAAGCCTAAAGCGCAACCGGCGAAGAAAGCGAGCCGGAGATAACAGCGCGAAGTGAATGGCGCAGCGCGGAACTGTTCCGTGTGAACTGCTCGCAGGCGCTTCGACCCGCCGAAGAGAGGTCCCTCGCTCGCGTTGCTCGACTCGGGCCGCCGACCCTCGTAGGGTCGGCGGTTCCGCGGAGTTGTGGAAATACTTTTGAAAACTTGCCGGGCTTGCGGCGCTTTGCCACAAACGCGTTTCGCGAAATGGTAAAATAGAGCTTCATGCCTGCACCAAACTTCGTACATCTGCATTTGCACACCGATTATTCCCTGCTGGACGGGGCCTGCGAAATCGGGGAGCTGACCGAGGAAGCCGCTCGCCGCGGCATGCCCGCGGTGGCCGTGACCGATCACGGGAACCTTTTTGCGGCCGCGAATTTCTATCACAAGGCCACCACGCACGGAGTGAAGCCGATCATCGGCTGCGAAGTGTACGTGGCGCCGGACAATCACAAGAATCGCGGCGCGGAGGCCGAGCGCTCGAACCATCTGGTGCTGCTTTGCGAGAACGACGAGGGCTACCGCAATCTCATCCAGCTTGTTTCCACCGGATTTCTCGACGGCTTTTATTACAAGCCTCGCGTGGACCACGAGCTTCTGGCGCGGCACAGCAAAGGATTGATTGCGCTTTCGGCGTGCCTGCGCGGCGAAGTGGCTGATGCGCTGATGTCGGAGAAGTACGATCAGGCGCGCACGAATGCTTATCGCCTGCGTGACATCTTCGGCAAAGGCAACTTTTTCCTCGAAGTGCAGGACCAGGGGCTCGAAGTTGAGACGCGCATCAATCGCGACCTGGTGGCGCTGTCGAAAGAAACCGGCATTCCGCTGGTGGCAACCAACGACTGCCACTACCTCACCAAGTCCGACGCGCACGCGCAGGAAGTGCTCATGTGCATCCAGACCGGCAAAACCATGAGCGATTCGCAGCGCATGAAATTCGCGACCGACCAGTTTTATTTCAAGACGGCGGAAGAAATGGCGCAGGTATTTCGCGAGCTGCCCGACGCGGTTTCGCGCACGGTGGCCATTGCCGAGCGCTGCAACCTGAAAATCCAGCGCGTCAGCAATCCGTTTCCTGAATTTAAGGTGCCGGAGGGCTACACCACCGATTCGTATTTCGAAAAGGTGTCGCGCGAAGGATTTCAGTCGCGCGCGGTGCAGCTCGAACGGCTGTCGAAAGAAGGTTTGCTGCGGCATCCGCTGGACGAATACGAGCGGCGTCTGACGGCTGAAATCGAAATGATCAAGAAGATGCGCTTCGCCGGCTACTTTTTGATCGTTTGGGATTTCATTCACTACGCGCGGGCACAAGACGTGCCGGTGGGGCCGGGACGCGGTTCGGCTGCGGGCAGCCTGGTGAGTTACGCGCTGCGCATTACGGATGTCGACCCGCTGCAATACGACCTGCTGTTCGAGCGCTTCCTCAATCCCGAGCGCATTTCCATGCCCGATATCGATATCGACTTCTGCATGCGGCGGCGCGGCGAAGTGATCGAATACGTGCGCAAGGCATACGGAGAAAAGAGCGTCGCGCAGATCATCACCTTTGGAACCATGGCGGCGAAGGCGGCACTGAAAGATACCGGGCGCGCGCTGGATATGCCTTACGGTGACGTGGACCGGCTGGCAAAATTAGTGCCGGCCCAGTTGAATATCACGCTGGACGAGGCGCTGAAGCAGTCCGCGCAGCTCGACTCGTTGCGCCAGAAGGATGAAAAGATCAAAGAGGTGGTCGAGGTGGCGCTGCGGCTGGAAGGGCTGGCACGGCACGCGTCGACGCATGCGGCTGGAGTGGTGATATCGCCGAGGCCGCTCACCGAAATCGTGCCGCTGTACAAGTCGAGCAAAGACGAAATAACCACGCAGTACGACATGAATGCGCTCGAGCGCATCGGCCTGCTGAAGATGGATTTCCTGGGCCTGACCACGCTCACCGTGCTCAGCGATGCCGTGCGGCTGATCAAGATGAATCGCGGCGCGGGAGTGGACCTCTCGACTCTGACACTCGACGACGCGCCCACGTACGCGCTTTTTTCCAAGGGCGACACCACCGGCATTTTCCAGTTTGAGTCGCACGGCATGCGCGACATTCTGCGGCGCTACCAGCCCACGCGCCTGGAGGATTTGACCGCGCTGAACGCGCTGTACCGCCCGGGCCCGATACAGGGCGGCATGATTGACGACTTCATCGCGCGCAAGCACGGGAAAAAGAAAGTCGCCTACGATTTGCCGGCGCTCGAAGAAATATTGTCGGAAACCTGGGGCGTGATTCTGTATCAGGAACAGGTGATGCAGATCGCCAACCGCCTCGCGGGCTTCTCGCTCGGAGACGCCGACCTGCTGCGACGCGCCATGGGCAAGAAGAAGCCCGAAGAAATGGCGGCGCAGCGCGAGAAATTCCTCACCGGGTGCGCCGCGCGCAAGGTTCCGCAGAAAAAAGCCGAGAAGATATTCGACCTAATGGCCGAATTTGCCGGCTATGGATTCAACAAGTCGCACTCTTGCGCCTACGCGCTGCTGGCGTATCAGACGGCATTTCTGAAAACGCACTATCCCGTCGAATTCATGGCGGCCATGCTCACGTCGGAAACGGGCAACACCGAAAAAGTGGTGAAGTACATCAACGAGGCGCGCAGCATGGGCATCACCGTGCTGCCACCCAACGTGAATTCGAGCGACGTGGACTTCACTCCGACGGGCGACCAGATTCGCTTCGGGCTTTGCGCCATCAAGAACGTGGGCGAGAACACGGTGAAGGGAATTCTTGCGGCGCGGGAGACGTTGGGGCGCTTCACCGATTTCTTCGGTTTCGTGGAATCGGTGGATACGCGGCAGTTGAACAAGCGCGTGCTCGAAAGCCTGATACGCGCTGGGGCCATGGACGGGCTAGGCGCGCATCGCGCGCAGATGATGTCGGTGATCGATCGCTCCATGGAACGCGCGCAAAAAATGCAGCGCGCGCGCGAAAACGGCCAGCACGGATTGTTCGGAGGCGGCTCATCACCGGCCACTCCGCAGCCGCCGGAACTTCTGCCGGAAGTGGAGGAATGGCCGGAGCACGAGCTACTCTCGTCCGAATATTCCACGCTCGGGTTCTACATCTCCGGGCATCCGCTCGACAAATACGCAGGCAAGCTGAAGGACCTGAACGCGATCGAGCTTTCGTCGATGGAATCCTGCCGCAACAACCAGGACATTGTGGTGGCCGGCATCATCGTGCAGTCGCGGCCCATGCGTTCCAGGCGCGGCGCGCAGTGGGCCATTCTTACGCTGCAGGACCGCACCGGCGTGATCGAAGCGCTGGTATTTCCCGAGGCGTTCCAGAAGCTCGGGCAGCTTCTAAAACCCGCCACGCCGCTGCTGGTGAAAGGGCGCGTGGCGATTGAAGACGTAGGCACGCGCGTGATCGTTTCCGATGCGCGCCTGCTCGACCAGGTGGCCGATCCGCCGCCGAGTTTGTTGCGCGTGCGGCTCGATCTGCGCGAGGTGGATCCTCAGGCCATCGACCGGCTGCAGCAGTTGTTCTCGAGCCGTCCCGGACGTTGCCGCGTGGCATTCGAGCTGGTGCAGGACGATGGAAGCGAAGCTACGCTCGAAGCATCGAGCGCGGTGCGCGCGGACAAAGAATTAGTAGAGCGCGTGCGCGAAATTTGCGGCAGCGGTTCGGTGGCGGTCGTCTAGTTTTAGTGTGGCGTGGTTGGGTGGGGTTCGGTGGCCGGCGACGATAAAGATAAAAAGGACAGGCGGCTCGAGGCGCGGAAGCGGTTGCGCCGTTTGCGCGCGCGCGCGCGGGAACGCAAGCTGCTCGAAGAGAAGCAGCAGGCTGCCGGGCGAGGTTCAAAACCTTCTGCCGTAGCATCACCTGCGCAGCCCAGTCCGCAGGCGGCTTCGGCGAATGCTATCAAGGAGCTCGAAAGAAAAAAAGACCGCGAAATTCAGGCGCTCGAAAGCGATGTGGCCGACCTGAGGCGCCTGGCTCAGCCCTACCGACGCGACCAGCGCGGACATCGACCGCCTGCAGCGCGAAATCGAGCAGCTCAAGCGCGACTTCTACGCGAATCTCGTTTCCTGGCAGCGCCTGTTGCTGGCGCGCCATCCGCAGCGGCCCTACACCGAGGATTACATCCGGCTGCTCTTCGAAAATTTCAGCGAAATTCATGGCGACCGCAATTTCGCGGACGATCCCGCGCTGATCACCGGCATGGCTTGGTTTCATGGCAAGCCGGTGATGGTGGTGGGCAGCCAGAAAGGGCGCGATACCAAGCAGCGCGTGGCCCGCAATTTCGGCCAAGCCAAGCCGGAGGGCTACCGCAAGGCGCTGCGCGCCATGAAACTCGCGGCGAAATTCCGCCGGCCGATCATCGTATTTATAGATACGCCGGGCGCGTATCCGGGCGTGGATGCCGAGGAACGTGGCCAGGCCGAGGCGATCGCGCACAATTTGCGCGAGATGTCGCGTTTGCCGGTGCCGATCATCGTAGCCATTACCGGCGAAGGCGGCTCGGGCGGCGCGCTGGCCATCGCCGTGGGCGACCGCCTGTTGATGCTGGAGAATTCGATTTTCTCGGTGATTTCACCGGAAGGCTGCGCTTCGATCATGTGGCGCGATGTTGGCAAAGCGGAACTGGCGGCGGAAGCGCTGAAAATCACTGCGCCCGATTTGCTGGAGCTGAAGCTGATCGATGAAATTGTGGCCGAGCCGGAAGGCGGCGCGCATAACGATCACACGACCGCCGCGAAAATGCTCGATGCGGTGCTGGCGCGCTCGCTTGACGAGCTCAGCCAGCTTTCCGCGGACCAGCTTATCGACCGGCGCTATCACAAGTTCCGCAGCATGGGACGTTTTTTCGCCTGAACGCGCGGGTTCTTCTCGCGAACGCGGGGTGACAGGTGTATTGCCAGAATTGCGGGATGCAGCTCAGCGACTCGGCGCTCTTTTGCAGCCGCTGCGGCGCGTCCACGCAAGCGCACGGACAAGGACAGGGGCACGCCGCGCCGCCCGCTACGCCCGTTTATTCGTCACCGAATGTGCCACCCGTGGTGGTGGTGCCTCCGCCCCGGAATCCGGTCGAGGCGCTTCGCGGACAGGTGCATGTTCTCGGCATCCTGTGGACCATCTACAGCGCCTTCCGCCTGCTGTTCTGGGCCTCGGGCCTGGCGTTCCGGCAGGGCGTAGTGCGCATGTGGATGTATTCCTTCCCGTATGGCGGTGACGGCGGTTATCCGTTGGTGCACTTCTGGAGCGGAGCGTTTTTGTTCACGCGGTTTCTTTCGCTGGTAATTGGGGTTGTGGGCGTCTGGGCGGGAGTTTCGTTGATGCGCCGTCATCCGGATGGGCGCACCATCGCCATCGTTGCGGCGTGCATCGCGCTGCTAAGTTTTCCGGTCGGCACATTGCTGGGAATTTACACGCTGGTGGTTTTGCTGCGGCAGGGCAGCCGGGAAGCGTACGCTGCGCTATCGGCGGGCCACACGGCGTAGCGTTTTTCAATCTGGCCGGGCCGGCCGTTGCTACTTCTAGAACGGAATATCTTCGTCGGAAATTTCCGGACCGGCGCCGCCTTCATCATGCGCCACGGGTCCCTCGAAGTCGTCCGCTGAGCGGCCTCCGCCGCTGCTCATGGCCCCAGCGCCAGCTCCGGCGCCAGCAGCCGCAGCGCCGTCCCCGCGTCCGCCGAGCATGCGCATTACGTTCGCCACGATTTCCGTGGTGCTCTTCTTCTGGCCGTCGCGCTTGTCTTCCCACTGGCGCGTCTGGATGCGGCCTTCGATGTAGACGAGCGTGCCTTTTTTCAGATACTGCTGCGCGATTTCCGCGAGCTTGCCCCACAGCACCACGCGGTGCCATTCGGTGCGCTTCTGCCGCTCGCCGGAGCGGTCCTTGAAAGTCTCATCGGTGGCCATCGTGAAATTCGCCACGGCCTGGCCGCCGGAGGTATAGCGCGTCTCGGGATCGCGCCCGAGGCGTCCTACTAAAATTGCTTTGTTGACGGACATGGGGAGGAGTATAGCGGAAAACGAATCGCGGTGGAAATGACCACGGTTGCGATTCGCCGATCATAGAATGGCGCGGACGACGCCGCCATCGACGCGCACGGCAGCGCCGGTGGTTGCAGAGGCGAGCGGGCTGCTGAGATAAGTGATCATGTAGGCCACTTCATCGATAGTGGCGAATCTTTTCAGCAGGGAACTGGGACGCACCTTTTGGAAGAATTCCTTCTCGAATGCCGCCCCGCCACCTGCCCCGCCCATTTGTGAGATGAAGGTTTCCACGCCCTCGGATAGCGTCGGGCCTGCCAGCACGCTGTTCACTGTGATGCCCGTTCCGGCGACCGTCTCGGCGATGCCGCGAGCCACGGCAACCTGGGCCGTCTTGGTCATGCCGTAATGAATCATTTCGGCGGGAATCTGCACGGCGGATTCGCTTGAAACGAACAGAATTCGGCCCCAGTTTTTCTGGCGCATGGCGGGAAGATAGTGGCGCGAGAGCCGCACTCCGCTCATCACGTTAGCTTCGAAGAAACGCATCCAGTCTTCGTCGGGGATTTGCTCGAACGGCTTCGGCTCGAATATCCCCATGTTGTTGACGAGAATATCCACGGCGGACAGAGCCTGAGTCAGTTTGGCGCAGCCGGCGCCGTTCGACACATCCGCGGCAATACCAGTCAGGTCTGCGCCGGGATGCGATTTGTGAATCTCCGCGATAGCCGCATCGACCCGTTTCTGCGTCCTGCCGTTGACGATTACTGAGGCAGACTCGGCCGCCAGCGCGCGCGCCGTGGCAAATCCGATTCCAGCCGTAGAGCCGGTCACCAGAGCTTTTTTTCCTTTGAGCTGTAGGTCCATGAGCCTCTACCTTCGTGTGGAAGATTGAATTGCCTTCGTTATTCTGGATGATTTTCGCGGCGTACGGAAACAGAAATGGCGCAGGGGCAGCCTTGAATGTGCCACCAATCCTTCTCTGATACAATCCCGCAACCATTGCAAATCCAGTCCCCAGAATAGAGATTGGAGCAGAAAAACATGGCAGAGACGCAGAATTTCGAGAACCATGCCAAATTTGTGCCGGCCTATCACATCGTGGCCTTGGGAATCTTCGTGATCAACTTCTTCTGGCGGGTGTACCAGGTGATTCATGCGCCATCGGCGGACGCGGGCATTTCGCTGCTGCTGTCGATCGGACTTCTGCTGCTTTTCTTCTTCGCGCGCATCTTCGCGCTTACCGTGCAGGACCGGGTCATTCGCCTGGAGATGCGCTTGCGCATGCAGCAGGTGCTACCGGCGGATTTGCGCGCCCGCGCGGAAGAATTCTCGGTAGGGCAGTTGGTATCGCTGCGCTTCGCCAGCGACGAGGAATTGCCGGAACTGTGCCGGAAAGTGCTGGAAGGGAAGATCGAGGACCGCAAGACCATCAAAAAAATGGTGAAAAACTGGCAGCCGGATTTTCTGCGGGCGTAAAAGGCGGAAAATTCAGGTAGAGCACCAGGCCATCAAGCTGGTGCTTTACAGCGTGTGACTAGTGAGCCGGAGCGCGCGCGGTGGTCGCTCCGATTTCGCGCAATTTGGCGGCGGCGCGTTTGGCCTCATCCGATCCGGCGAACTTTCGCTCCACTTCTCGCAGGTCGCGAACGGCGGAGGCTTTCAGCCCCAACTCGAGTTCGGCCATGCCTTTTTTATACATGGAGGCGGCCAGCTTAAAACTCCTGGGATAGTTGGAAATCACCATGTCGTAGGCCATGATCGCATTGGTGAAGTCGTTCTGCGCGTAATAGATTTCGCCCAGATAAAACTGCGCGTTCGAGGCCAGATCGTTTGACGGGAAATTCTTGATGTAATCGGAAAATTCCTGCCGCGCCAGGTCGTATTTCCCGCCAGTGAAATCGCGCAAGCCATTCTGATAAAGAGTGTCGGCTGAAATCGGCGGGAATCCCCGAAGGGGCCTGGCCCCCCGCCGGACCGGGCGTGTTAAATGCGCCGGGCGGCATTCCGGGCTGCGTGCCTTGCGCGGGAGCCATACCTGGCGCGCCGGGAGCCATTCCGGGCTGAGTTCCGCCAGCCGGAGCGTTGCCGGAAACTTTGGCGTCGATGCTCTGCAGCAGGTTCTGCATATCGGTGAGCTGCTGAGACAGTTTCCCGACGCGCGCCTGCACTTCCTGCAGATTGTCCTGCAAGCCCTGGGTGGTTTGTGTCACCGAAGTGATGCTCGATCCGGTATTGGCTTGCACTTCCTGCACAATTTTCTGCAGGTTGCCCATCTGCGTGTTCAACTGATTGGTATTGTCGAGGGACTGCTGCACCAGCGTTTTGATAGTGGCGCTGTCGGTGTCGAGAGCGCTGCGTAGATCCTGCTGCTGCTGGAGAACCTGCGAGATCTGCTGTTGCAGTTCGACGATTTCGCGGGAAACCGCGTTGGCCGGCTGCGGCGAGAACAGTATGCCGCCAAGGGCGCCGAACATCATCGACGCAATTCCTACGATGAACCATTGTTTGCGCAAGGGTCGCCTCCTTCCCTGAGCGTAGCGCGCGACAAGCAAGCGCGCATACGACGATCTTTATTTATTTTGCCACGCTTTCATGCGGCGTGGGCACACCCATTTGAAGCGGAAGGGGCGCGGCCTCGCAGCCGCGCCCAATTCGGATTAGTGAGCCATCACGAAGTGCGCACGGCGGTTCTGCTGCCAGCAATTCTCATCATGCTCGGTGCAGAACGGGCGTTCCTTGCCCCAACTGATGGTCTCGATGCGGTCGCCCGTGATTCCCAGCGAGATGAGGAAGTTCTTGGCCGCTTCGGCGCGCCGCTGGCCCAGGCCGAGGTTGTATTCGGTTGAGCCGCGCTCGTCGCAATGGCCTTCGAGGGATATGCGCACCTGCGGATAGGAGCGCATGAATTCGGCGTCCTTGGTGAGCGCTTCGCGCGCGTCGGCCCGCAGGTCGGAATGATCGAGATCAAAATAGGCATCTTTTATATTTTGATCAAAGAGCTCCTGGACGTTCGGCGGTCCCGACGGACGCGTGGGAGCATTATTCGAGGCGGTCATCACATCCACGCGCGCGCTGGCGGTTGCTGTGCCGCCCGAGCCGGTGGCGGTGATGGTGTAGGTGGTCGACTCGTTCGGGTTCACAGGAGTTGAACCTTGCGGAGCGACCTTGCCCACGCCTGGCTCGATGTCCAGATCGGTGGCGCTGGTGGAGGACCATGACAGCGTCACGGTTTGCCCCGGATTAATCGAAGCGGGTGCAGCATTCAAGGTTACCGTCGGCTGCGCCGCGGGGGCGGGCGGGGGCGCGGCCGGCCTGCTGGCTACTTGCTTTTTGCATCCCACAATGACCCCTGCCAGAGCAGCGCATCCGAGCAGGAATGCCACTTTCCGGGAAATACGATGCTGCATCGACTGCCTCCTTGGACGATCCCGCCGAGTGTTCGCGCGATCGTGAAGAACCTATTTACACTCGTAACAAGAGCCGTAACGTATGAAAGCTGGCGCTACCTGGGAAAAATTCGCCGCGGATTGCGCTCGGCGAAACCTGTAAGGCAAAACACAAAACAAATCCGGCTTGGTTCGTTCCTGTCCGCTGGAAAAGAAGCGGACGTTGATGCTACACGCTGCATCACTTGGGCGACCAGTTCGGAGATTCGTTCTGTCCTTGATAAGTTAACTGACGCGGCTGGCTGCCGTCGGCTAGCATGGACCAGATCTGGCGCGTGCCGTTGCGTGTCGATTCAAACACCAGGTGCCTTCCATCGGGCGCCCAACTGGGGCGCTCGTTCCTACCCGAGTCGCGCGTCAACTCAACCAACTGGTGGCTCACCACGTCCATAGCGTAGATATCGTAATTACCGGTCGGGCGCCTCCAGCTAAACGCCACGAGCTGTCCGTTGGGTGACCATGTCGGATCGATGACGTAACCTTTGTCCGGCAGATCGATCTTCTGCACGTCCGAACCGTCCGAATTCGATTCGTAAAGAACCGGACTGCCCGCGCGATCGCTCACAAAGATGATTTGCTTGCCGGTTTTTGGATTGTAGACGGGCGACGTGCTGACGCCCGCGGCAAACGTGATGCGATGCAGGTGGCTGCCGCTGAGATCGGAGACGTAGATTTCCGGATCGCCGCCCTGGCTCGACATAAAGGCAATTTCCGACCCGTCCGGCGACCACGCGGGCGAAGCGTTCGTGCCGCGAAAACGCGGGAACGAGATCAGCCGGTTCGAATCCGTGGAATACAAGCAGATTTGCGCGGAGGTAACACCGCGAAACGGAACATAACAGGTGAAGGCGATGCGTGTGGCGTCGGGCGACCAGCGCGGAGTGAGTGAAATGGAGCGCAGCGTGGACACCTGGTGTTGGTTCGCGCCATCGTAATCCATCACCCAGATTTCCTTGTTGCCGGTTTTGTTGCTCACATAGGCGATCTGTGTCTGCGCGATGCCGGGCAAGCCGCCGCTCAGCACGCCGATGATGTCGTCGGCAAACTGGTGGGCCAGCTTGCGTGCATCACTGTCTTTCGCGTCGCCCCGATAAATTTTCTGCAGCGCCAGGGGCGCGGTGGGATTGTGCACATCGGAGAGAAATCCCGCGACCGCCAGGCTGGTGCCGTCGACCGTCATGTTGCCGTAGGCCACCATGTAAGCGTTCGCCGGAGCAGCCGCCCAGTCCGCCGCTTTCATTTCGCTCGGCTGGCTGGGAACCTGCGTGGGATAGAAGCTGGGGCTGACCATGTCCAACACGCCCGAATATTCCAGGTCGGCCCACAACACATCATGAAACGTTTTTTCCAGCGGCTGCGCCGGCGGCGTGCGAACACCGAGATCGGGTGCCGCTAGACGGGCCTTGGTCGTCAGACCGGTGCCGGTCTTGAACCAATCCTGTGCGGATGCGGGCGTGGAACCGGCTGCCGTCAGGAAGAGCAGAGCTGCAAGCGATGCGAATCGAATTGCGACGTTTCTTCTCATAAGCTCGGACACCTTTAATTGCGACAGATCATTTATCGCCGATAGTCAAAGTAAAATTCCACGTTTACGTTCGATCCGGAATACCCGCCCGGCAAAGGCGTCAACGGACTGGACTCCCGAACCGCTCGTATTGCCGAGTTGTCCACGGAGTTGTTGTTACTGCGCTGCGTCAATTGAATATTGGTTACCGAACCGTCGCGCAAAATGGTGAATACCACCACCACACGTGGAGCAGCGGAAACGCTGGGATCGATGGTCGATTGCAACCAGTTGCTGCTGATCCTTCGTTGCACCGCTTCCACGTACCACGAGAATCGCGAGGCAAAATCTCCCCCGCCTGCTCCGTTCATAGCCAGCCCGCCCTGCGTGTTTCCCTGGCCCATGGCGAATGATGACGTTGGAATCGTGGGCGCGCCGCCCTGGCCGTAAGGTACCGCGTTCGGTGGTGGAGGCGTGGGATTCTCCAGAGTCTTCGAAGGATGCGGAATGACCCTGGGTGGCTGCACCGGATTCAGCGATGGCGTAGGTTTGGGCGGAATCTTCGGCGGCGGCTTCAGATCCTTGAACTTCGGAATTGGCAACGCATCCGGCGGAGGCGGCTCGATTTTCGGTGGCTCAGCCGTATAAAGGCCCTTCGTGTTGTCAACGGTGCGGCTGTTTGTCGAAATGTCCGGATGCGGCAATGGAATCGCCGGTACATTTCCCACTAACCCCACCGTGACCGATCCACCTGGACCGCCCCAGTTTTCGCCGCGAGGCGCATGCACCATGCTGAATATCGCGATGCCCACCAGCGATGCGTGGAGCAGGAGCGAAAAAGACACTGGCTTCTTAAAGCTGTCGTTTGGATGGTATGCGGCGGCGGAGGCCATTTCAGCTCAGGAAGCGCTCGATTCAACGATCATTCGACATGCACTCAACGTCCAGTCAGCGTTCAGTTAAAGGCTGCGTCACCACGCTAATATTTGTGATGCCGGATTGCCGCAGTGAGTCAACTACGGTAGCCCAGCTTCCGAAGGGCACTGTCTCATCACAGCGCACGTAAACCGCCTGCTTGGATACGTCCTTCGACTGGGAGGCGATTTGCTGCCCAATTTCGTGGATGTTCACCGGCTTGTCGTTCAGATAGACGCGCTGCGATTTGTCGATGGTGACCACCATGCGACTTTCCGTCAGTTCCTTGACGGTCTTGGTCTTGGGCACATCCACATCGATGCCGGATTGCAGAATAGGCGCGGTGATCATGAAGATGATCAGCAACACCAGCACCACGTCGATAAAGGGCACCATGTTGATCTCAGAGAGCGAGGTGCCGGTTTCGCGTTGAATTTGAGGCATAGGAAAAATCTACGAGCTGTACAGCGTCTCGATCTTGGCGACGAATTCGGACGCGAAATTATCCATTCGTGTTGCCACGCCGCGAATTCCATGTAGGTAATGGTTGTACGCAATCAGGGCTGGGATGGCCGCGAAGAGTCCGGCTGCGGTGGTGATGAGCGCTTCGGCAATGCCCGGCGCGACCGCGCGCAGGCTGGCTGCGCCCGCGTCGCCGAGTCCGGCGAAAGCGTCCATAACGCCCCAGACTGTGCCGAAAAGTCCGATGAAGGGCGATACCGAGGCGATAGTCGCGAGCCAGGACATGCCGCTTTCCAGGCGGCGCACCTCATCGCCCGCGGCCACCTGCATCTCCACGCCAACCGCGTTTGGATTTTTGACTTTGCCGCCGCGCTGGGCCGCGCCATCCAACTGCGCGCGCAACTCCGCGTAGCCTGCATCGTAAACGGCGATCAGCGGAGTGCCGTTGGATCCTGCCTTCAGCGTTCGCGGATCGGGCAATGAGCCGCCTGCGCGAAACATTTGCAGAAAACGGTTAGTCTTCCGCTGAATTCCGCCCAACTGCACCCATTTTTGAAAGATGATCGCCCAGGAGGAAATCGATAGAAAGATGAGAATACCAAGGATTACGCGCGCAACGCCGCTCGTTTGCTCCAAAAGCGTGAGCGGGCTGGCAAATAAAAGCAGCGCCAAGCCTGAAATTGTTGGCCCCCCCTCAGAAAGCGTGATGAAACTGCCGGGCAAAATCAAAGCTAGCACACGCATAACAGGCGGTCAAACGCCGTTCACACACGCAAATTTATAAGTGTGTTCCAAAAGATATACACGGTTCAGCTGACGGGCGATGAGGAGCGAGCAGAAAAGTGATGATGGCGAGTTGCACGAGCCATGGCTCGCCATCATCTATATGTGTAGCAGAGGCGTTACTGACCGCTAGGTACGTAGCCCGATTTCAGCGTGCGATAAGCGGCTTCGATATTGTTCGGCAGGCGTTCTTTCGCCCCTGCGAGATTTTCGTACTCGGGCATCTTGATCTGTGCCTTGATCTCATCGAGCGACTTGCCCTGCTTCATCAAGTCGTTCACGCGGACAAGCAGCGTCTCAAGATATTTCTGGTAGTCGGCGAGCATCTTGGTGGTGGTCGGAACGCCGTGGCCGGGGATCACGACTTCAGGATTGAGCGCCTGCATCATCTTCAGCATGGCGATCATGTCCGGAATATTGGTGTGCGGCCGGATGGTGTTGATCTGATTCTCAACGGCCACCGACGCCGCGAACAGCACCTTTTCGTTCGGCAGCCACACCGCGGTGTTGGCCAGGCTATGCGTTGTTCCCAGGTTGTAGAGCATGAAGGTGCGCTCGCCCACGCGCAGCACCATTTTGTCGCCGTATTCGATCTGCGGCGGTATGAGCTTGAACCCTTCAAGCGCCGCCGCCATTTCCGGCGAGCTCTTGGCCTGGTCGGCCATACGCTTGGCGTCGAAGGATTCGCGCATCTCGTCGCCAGCGCCCTGGGCGTTGATGATCACCGCGTTGGGGAAGAGGAAGTGGCCGTAGGTGTGGTCCGGATGCGTTTCCGTGTCGATGATGAATTTTACCGGCAGCGGGCTGAGCTTCTTGGTGGCTTCCAGAATTTCGCGGCTGTCGATAGCGGTTTGGCCGGTGTCGACCAGAACGATTCCTTCGGAGGTAACCACGATGCTTCCGTTGGAATTGGCCTGCGGCGCGGATTTCGCCGTCTGCACGTAGATGCCGTCCTTAATCTTGTTAAAGTGCGGTCCGAGTTCCTGCGCTTGGACCGCTGACGCAAAACAGAGCGCGGCTGTCGCGCACACAATGGCAATATTTGATCTGATCTTCACGATCCCACCCCTTGCGGCTTCGATGTGATCACCTGACTCGATGTGCCGCTATCTTGTTTCTTCGCGACGCATCTTACAACACCTTCGCGCTTTGAGGAATGTATCCGAGTGCGGAGTGCCTCATCCCAGAAAAGCGAGAAATCCCGTTACTTATTTTTTCTCACAGCGTACAAATAGGCGGTGGAAGCCAGCTGTTCACGGGGAGGAAGTAACATGACCGTTTCTGTCGCGTGCATTGGTCTCGGGCGTATGGGTACCGGCATCGCCTCGAATATTCAGAAGGCGGGCTTTCCGCTGGTGGTTTACAACCGTACTGCCGAGAAAATGAAGCCGTTCCTTGACGCCGGCGCGAAAACGGCCGGGAGTCCGCGCGAAGCTGCCGCCGCCGCGGATATTGTGCTTACAAACTTGATGGATGATGCGTCGGTGCTCGGGGCGATGGAAGGGGAAGCGGGGATTCTCGCCGGCATGCGCCCCGGGGCGATTCACATAGGCACCACTACGATTTCTCCTCGATTGAGCACCCAACTCGCACAAATGCACGCGAAGCACGGCTCGCACTACATTGCCGGGCCGGTTGCCGGGCGCCCGGATGCTGCCGCGGCCGCGAAACTCTTCACGTTCGTCGCGGGCAATCCAGGTGCGATCGAACGCGCGCGTCCGGTGATCAATTCCTACACGCAGCTCGTCATTGTGACCGGCGAAGATCCGGCTGTGGCCATGAGCACGAAGTTGATGGGTAATTTTATGGTAGCGAGCCTGATCGAGCTGATGGGAGAGGCTTACGTGTTCGCCGAAAGCCGCGGCGTGGATCCCGCTATCGTGACAAACATGTTCAAACACTTCATGCCCGCCGCTTCCGAGTACATCGATCGCATCAGCACCCGTGATTTCGGCCGCGCCGGTTTCACACTGGACGGCGGCACAAAAGACGTGACGCTGATTCTCGAAGCTGCCGCTGAAGTGAACGCGCCACTTTCCTATGCCAGCGTCGTGCGCGACAAGTGCCTCGCGGCAAAAGCGCGCGGCATGGGCCAGCTCGACTGGTCCTGCCTCACCGAAATCTCCCGCTTGGCCGCCGGCCAGAAGGAACCGAGTGGTACCGCATAGCTTCAGCCACGATGGGCTTCGCCCATTCCGGAACGGCGGAAGGATCGCATGAGCTTACGATCCGTCCCCGCCGAAAATGCAAAAGAAGACGCGGTTCCGGAATGAACCCCGCATGAGGATCAGCTTCCTTACTATTGTCAAACAAACGAAGTTCAGTCAGCTTCGGCAGCAGTCGGATCAGGTTTAACCTGCTTAGATCGTAACGTTGGCGAATAGCTTCTTCTGGAATGCTATGGCCACCACGACCCGTCCGTGATCGTACTCGACGAATATGCAGTTCCACGCCATCCAAGCCAACAAACCAGACCCGAATTTCGATTCCTTGCTCCAACGCGAATTGGAGCAGTGATGGGATCGTCTGCCCTCCGAGTGTTGTTTCAAAGGCGAAATCGAGGCGCTCGTAGATGGCGCGTTCCAACAGACGCCTGCCTTCCTGCCACGCTGCGCTGTTTGCTTCCGTCCGGGTGATGCCGGGATTGGCTGCTCGAATGCGTACGGCAGCGTCATCGGGATTGAAATACTCTGCATGCTGTTCAGACAATGCCGCACCTACAATGCTGCTCTTACCAGCGCCATTGGTTCCGGCCACCACGTAAATGCAGGACCGGCGGTGTTTCTTAGCCACGCTTCCGTACAGCTCGCAAGGCAGCTTTTCCTAAACGCTTTGGGGAGGCAGCGAAAGCTGCCTTCAGGCCCGTTCGCGCTCCTGGAGACTGCATCCGGGCGAGCATAGCGTCAAATTCATCGCTGAGGGTGTCAAGCTTGTCCGTCGTGGAAACGGATAAGGAATCGAATTCTTCAACGGAGATCAACACGGCTTTTGCATGCCTATGTTTTGTAATAAAGACTCGATCTCCACGGATCGCGTTCTCGAGGATGCGCCCAAAAGCGTTTTTGGCTTCCGTGGCTGTCACCGAAGCGCCGCGTCGGTTTTTCGGACGATCCAGGCGATGTTTAGTTCTGGTGTATTGGGCTTTCATTAAGCCATTTTAGCTATTTTGTCCAAATCGTTCAATTTGTTCTCACGGTCGAGCGACCAAAGAAAAAGCCCGGCGAGCGGGCGCCCGCCGGGCCTCACACCTCCACGACAAATCCGAGACAGTTTTGTAGCGGCGAGCTTAACTCGCCACCCTGTCCGCGTCCCCGCTTGCTAGCCCATCTGGCTGATCGATCGCCCGAAGTAAAACGCCTTCGGCGTGGCGTCATCCCAGCCCACATTGCAGTGTGGAATGGACCACTTTTCCACCTTTCGCGCTTCCAGCACGGGCTTGCCTAAAAACGGACACGACAAGCAATAACTTCCCTCGTGCGTGCCGATCCAAATCAAATTGCGATCCCATTCGACGAACACATTCTCCGTGGTCCCGCGCCACCAGCTTTCATATTCATTGATGTCGCCGTCACGCGGCGGAACGAACCAGGCCACTTCCTTGGGAGCGGTCGGATTGGAAATGTCGAAAATGCGCACGCCGGCGTTGAACCAGGAAATCGCCATGAACTCCGGATGCGAGGCGCCAGGCGCGAGCCAATCCTGCGTGTTGTGAGAACCAAATCTGCCGCGCGCGAAGCAAAAATCGGTATAGGGCGCGTCCTTCGGCGCTTCCGGACGTGGGAAGAAGCCGATAATCTTCGGATTCTTCGGATCCTTTACATCCACCACATAAGGCGTGTGGTACACCTCGCGGCAATCCGCTTCCAGGGCCTCATGCACGGCGACGATAAGGTTGTTCAGCCGTGGATGCGCTGCGTCCGTCACCACGGGATAGCAGGTGTGGAAGGGAATCGTGCCGAAGGCATTAAATTCGTACTGCAACTGACTCAGAGGCTTGGGATGCTTGATATCGCTCAAATCCATGATGAACATTCCAAAGGCGCCGAAGCCGCTATAGCCGATGTTGCCGCCGTCCTCCACGCGCTTGGGGACGGTGATGGCGCCATGATTGGACGGCCACGAAGTGTGATCGCCGGCCCAGATATATTTTTTGTATTCTTCCTCTTCGCCGAACTTTTGGCCCGGCGCCCACCAGCGCGAAACTTCCTTCACGTCGGAAGGGTCGGTCATATCGACGATCATCACGCCGTTGCTATAGGGCCGCTGGTGGTTCTCCATGCGCAGTGTGTCGTCCCAGCCGCAATCGAGATAGGCGTATTTGCCGCCGTCGTAAAAATTCATGTGCGTGCCATTGCCTTTTTCACCGGTGTTGTATTCCTGCAGCAAGTTAGGCTTGGCCGGGTCTGTGATGTCATAGTTCCGGATCCCGCGCAGTCCTTTATATGCCAGCACTTTGTCACGGAGCGGCTTGTCCCACTGGCCGTGCGGATAAGTTGGAGTGGCCGAAGTGAGCGGCTGCGCTGCGGTGGTCATCTCCAGCCATTTTTTCAATTGGGTGTTGTAGACCACCGGTCCGTTGCCGCGGATGGAACCTTTGCTGAACACCGTCGGATTTTTCGGATTGCTTACATCCACGAAGCCGCCACCCGAGGGCAGCAGCCGCTGCTTGCCGCGCGCGAACATCGACATCAGCGGTTCGCCGCCGCTGATGGTCGACCCGGAGATGTGCGAAACGATCTCCATATTGTGAATATATTGCTTGCGATCGAGATAGGTGAGCGATCCCATGGGCAAGCGCAGTACCGGAACCTCGGGATTCGCCTCAAGCCCCTCCACTTGTGCGCCGATGGCTTTTGCGCCGAGAAGGCTGGCTCCGGCCGCGCCGAGCACCGCACCCGCGGCGCTCTTCAATAGTTTTCGACGGCTAAGCGAATTCGTTTCTTCTTCTGATTGCTTCACATGTCCTCCGGATGATGAAAGCTGTTTTGAGTACTTCCCAGATTCTTTCGGGGCGCAAGCGATTGAGTTTCTGAAATTGAGTTCGAACAGCGACACGATGACGGAGGCGGTTTATCACAGTCCCGAGAAATTTGTCAAAAATAATAAATATTCTTCTTGACACGTAATACTTGCGGGAGTAAATGATGCTTCCACTGGGAGCAGGTGTGGCTCCTACTTAGTCATTAACTTCTTTTTAGGGGGGTGGAAATAATGATTTCCATCAGAGCTGGGCTACGTGTGTTCGCCGTCTGTCTTGCGTTCCTTTTGGTGGCCTTCGTTGCTTATCCCCAAGGTGGAGACGTCGGCAGCATCGTTGGCGCGGTGACCGATAAAAGCGGCGGCGCTCTTCCGGGTGCGGCTGTCAGCGTTATCGACACTCAACGTGGCGTCACTCGCACCTTAACCGCCGACGCCGCTGGCCAATACAGCGCCCCCAACCTGACTCCTGGCAACTATACGATTCGCGCCGAGTTCAAGGGATTCCAGGTCCTGGAGCGTCAGAACGTTCTTGTCGAGGTTGGATCCCAGGTAAAGGTCGATCTGTCACTGTTACCCGGCGAGCAGACACAGACCGTCACCGTCACGGAATCTGTTCCGCTGGTACAAACCACGAACGCGGTGCTTGGCGGAGCAGTTAACAACGAGCTTATTAGCGATCTACCCTTAAACGGCCGCAACTATACGCGCCTGCTTGATCTTCAACCCGGCCTCTATGTGCAGCCCGGCAGCGGCAAGTGGAGCCAGAGTTCCGACGGAATGCGCACCGAACATAACGTTTACATTCTCGACGGTATCGATACCGTTGAAGGCTTCTCTTCGCAAAGCGTGCTGAATTCCTCTCCCGTTTTCGGCGATGCCACTTCTCTTCTGCCCATCGACGCGATCCAGGAATTCAACACGGAGCAAAATCCCACCGCTGAATATGGTTGGAAACCGGGAGCCATCGTCAATGTCGGTTTGAAATCCGGCACGAATGCGGTGCATGGCACCGCGTCAGCTTTCGGCCGCAGCGATGCTCTCGACGCCACCAATCCCTTCATTCTGCCTGGGCAGCCCAAGCAGCAGACCGCCATTGAAGATTTCGGTGGCACCATCGGCGGGCCGATCAAGAAGGACAAACTTTTCTATTTCCTGGGTTACGAAGGGCAATTCAATCACATCAGCGCCCCCTCGCAGAGCGACAGCTTGCCGACCATCGATCCTTTGATCGGCAGCTCCACTACAACTCGCAACACCTTCAGCCTGCTAGCTGCCTGCAATGCCCTTACCACCGCGCCGAACACTCTCAGCCTCAAATTGGCCGGCCTGACTTACGGCGGAGCCCCAGGCACTTGCGCCGCGACTTCTCCTTACAGCGGAATTTTCCAGACGGCTGCTGTGGCCAATGGCGCCGATCCGGTTATTCCCATTGGCAACGACACGATCAACAACGGCCTGGCCAAGATTGATTACCACCTGAACGATAAGAACAACTTCAGCGGCGAGTTTTTCATGGGTAACTTCGATGGCCTGGGCTTTCAGGGCGCTCCGGCGCAGCCCTACTGGGATACGCATGCCCACGCCAAAGCTATGATTATCGGCGCACACGAGACTTGGCTGGCAAGCTCGTCCGTCGTGAACGAAGCGAGCTTTGGTGTAAACCGCTTCTTCCAGCCGAGTTATCCGGGGGACTGCAGTAACATCGGCCAGCCCTCCGGCGAAACCGGCATTAACTGGGGCACGCAAGCTAACGTCATCTCGCAGACCGGAGAACCGGCGAACTGCGGCATGCCCGTCGTGGCCATCCAGGGCTTCACTGCCACCGGCTGCTGCAATAGCTTTCCGAAGATTCAGGGGCCCGATTACACCATCCAGGGCATCGACAACGTCTCCTACATTCAGGGAAAACATTCCTGGAAGTTCGGCGGCGAAGTGCGGCACGAAAGCACGCAAGAAGGCACTTTCTCAGGTTCGCGCGGCACCTTCACCTTTGCGAACGCTGCGGGAGGATTAACGGGCCTACAAGAATTTCTGGAAGGCGCACTATCTACTTCAACGCTTCCTTCGGAGCTAGTGGGAACTCCGGATGTGAAAGTGACCGATTGGGGCTTTGCCCTGTACGCTCAAGACGATTGGCGCATTATGCCCCGGTTTACTCTGAATTTGGGCGTGCGCTTTGAGCGAGTTACACCCATCCAGGAAAATAACAATCAGCTTGCCAATTTCGACCCGAACTCTGCAACTGGCCTGGTGCAAATAGGACAAAGCGGGCAGAGCAGTCTCTATCCTTCCTGGAACAACGTTTCGCCCCGTTTCGGCTTTGCCTGGGATATCAAGGGCGACTCCAAGTGGGTTGTCCGGGGCGGTTTCAACATCATTTACGTGCTGGAAGGTTTCAACGTCTTCCTGTCACAGCAGGGAACGGTCCCAACCACTACGGGCCTTAACACGACTCCAACGGGAGCGTTGCTGAACGGCGTTCCTGGCCCCGGCACTATGGAAACCGCAACCGTGCAGTTCCAGCCGTCTCAGGTAGCCTGGTCGCTAGCGGCTGCGACGGGCGCCGGCATTCTGCCCTCGGTGGCCCCGACTCAGATTCAATGCAATTCGCCGACAAATGCGGCGCCTAGCAACAATCCCTGCCCCATTCTGGCCGTGAATCCGAATTTGCGCAGGCCCTACGCGCCCGCTTGGAATCTGAGCGTCCAGCACGCTTTCAGCAATACCCTTTCTCTCCAGCTCGCCTACGTCGGCAGCCATGGCGAAAAGCTTTTGGGCCTCAACGATGCCAACCATCCACTGCCTGGCTCCGGTTGGGAAACCTATAGCGCCGCGACGAAAACCTGCGGCCCGGGTACCGGCCCAGCCACTGCGATTAGCACCGTCTGCGAAAACATCACCCGGCCGTATTACAGCAAGTTCCCGTACCTCTCGGATATCAACGAAATCCAGAATCTCGACATCAGCAACTATGACGCTTTGCAGGTCACGCTCACCCAGCGGTCCACCCACGGTCTGAACTACCTGCTCGGCTATACCTATGCCCATTGCCTGGAAATGCAGTCGGGCGACTGGAACGGTTCCACGCTTCCAACGGATGTTTACAATCCGCGGGCCGATTATGGCGACTGCCTTACCGACGTTCGCCACAGCCTGACTTGGTCCTTGACCTATGCGCTACCGGGCAAGAGCGGTTTTGGGCAGATGCTTGAAGGTTGGAGGCTGAATTCGATTGTCACGCTCCAGAGCTCGCTACCCTGGAACGCGCAGGACACCAAGGACAACATCAGCGGCACCGGTGAACTGGAGGATCGCTGGGATTTCTTCGGCAATCCGAGCGATTTCAGCGGCTTGGGATACACTGGCGTTCCGTATTTCACCGGTTCGACCAATCCTGCCTGCGTAGCACAGGCGACTTCGTTGAATTCCGGTCTCAGTCCCGCCGTTTCTGGATGGACGGTAGCCAATTCCGGATATCTCGCTTCGCTGGCGAAGTTCGGCTGTTTCGCCAATGGCAGCTCCGTTCTCCTGCCTCCGGCTTTCGGCACATTCGGCAATGGCGAACGTTATATGTACCGCAGCGAACCCTTCCGCGTCTGGGACGTTTCCATCTCGAAGGACGTGCACTTCACCGAACGCCTGAACGCGCAATTCCGCGTCGAGGCATTCAACGCGCTGAACACGACCCAGTATTATCAGGGTAGCCCGACGACGAACGGAAGCGAGTCGGGAACTGGTTCATTCGGTTCGTTCCGGCAAACCCCGGACGTTGGCATCGCCAACGCGACCGTCGGAAGCGGCGGCCCTCGGTCCATTCAATTGGGACTCAGACTGCAGTTCTGATCTAGCTCCAACGAAGTTCCGAAGGGCCGGACCTTGCGTCCGGCCCTTTTGCGTTTTCCGCGGAAGGTTTCGCAACTGGTTGATGGCGCTCGTTCGGAGCGCTAATTCCCCCTGTGCTAGAATGGCGAAGAAATGAGCAAAGCGTTTGATATCGGCATCGACGCTCTTTCGCGTCCCGATGCTCTCCCTGTCCCGACGCAGTCTGCGTCGGGCTTCACTTCGCTCGCCGCCTCCATCGAGCCTCTGCCTGCAGCTCCGCCCGAATCCGGGCTCGAAGCGCTTCTATATCGAAACCTTCGGTTGCCAGATGAACGCGCACGACTCGGAAAAAGTCTCCGGCGTTTTGCTGGCGCGTGGGTACAAGCCCGTACAGTCTGCGGCGCAAGCCGATCTGGTGCTTTACAACACCTGCAGCATCCGCGAAAAGGCTGCGCAAAAGATTTTTTCGCGCCTGGGCGAGTGGCGCTTCGCCGCGAGAGATTCGGGCAAGATCATCGGCGTGCTCGGATGTGTTGCGCAGCAGGAAGGCGAGGACATTTTCGAGCGCGCGCCCTGGGTGAGTCTGGTCTGCGGATCGGCCAGCTATCAGAAGCTTCCGCAATTAATGGATGAACTCGAGGCGGGAGGTCGGCGTGTGACGGGTCTCGATCTCGATACCGACCAGACTTTTGAAACCGAGATGACCCGCCGCGACAATCCCATTCGCGCCTACATCACCATCATCGAAGGCTGCGACTACGCCTGTTCCTATTGCGTGGTGCCGCACACGCGCGGGCCTGAGCGCAGCCGCCCGAGCGACGCCGTCCTCTCCGAGGCGCGCCGCCTGGCCGATGCCGGCTACACCGAAATTCAGCTCCTTGGCCAAACCGTAAATTCCTATCGCGACCCTTCGCCGCGCGGCTGGAATTTTGTCGAATTGCTGCGTCGCATCGCCGAAGTGGAAGGCATCCGGCGGGTGCGCTTCACCACCTCGCATCCGAACGATTTCACCCGCGAAATTGTCGAAGCCATCGACAGCACTCCCGAACTCTGCGAGCACGTGCACCTTCCGGTGCAGTCCGGTTCCACGCGCATCTTGCGCGCCATGCTGCGCACCTACACACGCGAGGAATATCTCGAAAAAATTTCCTGGATGCGTGCCGCGAAGCGCGCATTCAGCATCACCAGCGACACCATCGTCGGATTCCCCGGCGAATCCGAGCAGGACTTCGACGAAACGCTCTCCCTGATCGATACCGTCGGCTACGACGGCCTTTTTTCATTTAAATACTCGCCGCGCCCGAATACTTCCGCCGCTAAATTGCCGGATGCCATTCCCGAGGATGAGAAAAGCAGGCGCCTCGCCGTCTTGCAGGAGCGCCAGCGCCTGATTCAAACCGCGCGAAATGAAAAGCTCATCGGTCAAACCTTTGAAGTCCTGGTCGACATGCATCACAAGGCCCGCGATCAGTGGGCCGGACGGAGCAGCGGGAACCGCGTGCTAAATTTCACTTCGCCTCATCAAAGTCTTTTGGGACAATACGTGCAGGTGAAAGTTTCGCGCGCGGCGCCGAACAGCCTCGTGGGCGAGCAGATCATCTAAGTAAGCAGCAAAGCAGCGGGGAGGCCACCATGGAGCTTGAAGTCAAAATCCGCGGCTTGATGATGGACCCCGTCACAAACATGCCAGTCGTGGTTCTCAAGGAAACCCAGGGCGCCGGCATTCTTCCTATCTGGGTGGGCATTTACGAGGCGAACGCTATCGCTCTCGAAATCGAAAAAGTGCAGACCCCTCGCCCCATGACCCACGATCTGCTCAAGAACATGCTCACCGGCCTCAACGTCCACGTGCAGAAAGTGGTTGTCTCCGACCTGAAAGACGACACGTTTTACGCGCTCATCTGGATGGAGCGCGAGGGCCAGATGATGTCCATGGATTCGCGCCCGAGCGATGCGCTGGCTCTAGCCTTGCGTCTTGATTGCCCCATCTTCGTGGAAGACCAGGTGCTGAAAAATTCCAAGATGGGCACGATCGCTGCGGAAAAGGGTTCGAACGAAGAATTGCGCAAATGGCTTGAGAACCTGAATGATGAGGATCTCGGCCGCTACAAGATGTAGGTTCCCGCCGTCTCTTGCCCCATCTATCCGTGAAACTACTGCTTCGGCGTGCCAGCCTTTGTTTTAACGTTGTCATCCCGAAGAGAGCCGCGCCCGGTAAGGGCGGAGAGAAAGATGAGTGCGACCCGGTTAGGGTCGCGGTAAAACGAAGCGAGTCGAGGGATCTCTCTTCGTGTGACCGCCAGTGACGTGGCTGCTTCGCAGCGGTGAGCTTTCCTTCCAAGGGCTACTACCCGTTCCTGCGTCTGGCCGCCTACGCCACAGCGGAGGAGGACATAGTCCCAGAGCGCGACTCGAGTTCGCGTAGCACTTCTCGCAGCGCCGCAGCCAATTCCTGAGGGCTTACCTGGCTCTTGCGGAATTGAATGCGCAGATGGAACGCGTCCTCGGGGCCTTTGAGGTCGAAAATGTACGGCTGCGGGCGCGGCGCGGACTCCGTTTCTTCTTTTCGCGCGCGGCGAGCTTCATCTCGCGTGAGTCCGGCAGTGGCGATGCGCTCGACCATCTCGTGCATCTTCTTTTCGTTCGGCTGGCGCGCCACCTGCAGCAGAACGGACTTCGATGTGATCCCACTTTCAACGCAAGCCTTGCGCACTTCCGCCGGAATCACGCGCAGAGACATAGATTCCGTCACCGACGAACGCGCGCGGCCAATCTTCTTGGCGATGTCGTCGTGCGTGTATTCGAAGTGGTCGGCCAGGCGCTGCAAGCCATCGGCTTCTTCGAAGGGTGTGAGGTCCTTGCGCTGCAGGTTTTCGATCAGCGCGAGTTCGAGAGTTTCGGCGTCGTCAGCAATCTTCTCGATGCAGGGGAGCTCGTGCAGTCCGGCGGCTTGCGAGGCATGGTAGCGACGCTCGCCCGAGATAATGTAGTAGGTATCCTCGCGCGGGACGTAGCGCACGAGCAACGGCTCAAGCACGCCCTTTTCGCGGATGGACGCGGACAATTCGCTGACGTCCCCGATGAATTTGCGCGGCTGGTCCGGATTGGGCCGAATCTTATCAATCGGGATCATGCGCCCAATGGACGCGCCGGTGTAGCTGGTCAGCGTCTCCACATAGTGCGCGTCATGCCGCATCTTGAGAGTGACGGGCAACCCGATCCTCTTCGACACGTTGTAATACCTCCTGAGCCAATTTCTTGTATTCCTCGGCGCCGGGCGATTTCGGCGCGAACGTAAAGATCGTTTCCTTGTAGGCTGGGCTTTCCTCCAAGCGAACGTTTTTGCTGATGCGAGTCTTGAACATCGCTTCGCCGAAAACGGAGCGGATCTGCTCGTGCGTGTCGCGTGAAATGTTAGTGCGTTTGTCGTAGAGCGTGATCACCACGCCGAGCATTTTTAAATCGGGATTGGGGCGCGAGCGGATGCGCCCGAAGGTCTCAAGCAGATCGTCGGTGCCTTCGATCGCGAAGTACGCCGCTTGAATCGGCACGAGCAGGTGCGTGGAAGCCACCAGCGCGTTGACGGTAAGGATGCCGAGCGCCGGAGGGCAGTCCATTACGATGAAGTCGTAATCTTTCAGCACGGGAGACAGTGCGTCTTTCAGCTTGAAAGGCGCGTCGAACTGGCCGGAAAGCTGCTGTTCCAGCCGCGCCAGAGCCAGCCGAGCGGGCGCGACGAACAGGTGCTCGTCCTTGGTAGGCCGGATGACCCTCGCGATTTCTACCGGATGCTCGGCGAAAATGTCGTAGACGGTCGGGCCTTGCAGTTCCTCAGCGGTAAAAAAGGAAATCGAAGCGTTCGATTGTGGGTCCAGGTCGATCAGAAGCGTTTTTTTCTTTTTGAGAGCGAGTGCCGCTGCAAGATTGATAGAGGTGGTAGTCTTTCCAACGCCGCCCTTTTGATTGGCAACCGCTAGGACGCAGGTCAAGCCCTTGCCTCTCGCTCCTGAATAGCGCCGTTAGCCAAATTGTCGGCCAATAGGCTGTACCTCGACGCCGTACTCATACTACAAGTACGCTCACTGTACCGAGACTTACCTGTGAACTGCAAGAAAAAAGTGGCGATCCGACGAGGATCGCCATCCTGAGCGAGCGTTTTGCGCGATCCGACAAAGGATCGCCCAGCGAGTCGAAGGATCTCTCCTGCCGCCTTCGAGCGATCCGACCCGACGAGGATCGCCATTCCGCGAGCGTCGTTCTTTGCGCTCCGCTTCCCCGCTATAGGTGCCAGATCGGACCGCCAGAGGTATAATCCGGCGCACTTCGCGGGATGTGGAGGATGAAGGCATGACGACACGGTCAACTCGCCTATCGGGCCTATGGGTTCTTGCGTTGGCGCTCGTCGCGCTGCTGTTTGCCGGAGCGGCCAGAGCCGAAGTCCAAGAAAAGAGCAAGGTGATCGGTGGGACCACAGTGATCTATGACGTGGTGCTGCCGAACGGCTACGGTCCGGCGAAAACCTATCCGGCGGTGCTGGCCTTTCCGGGCGGGGACCAGACCTATGACATGGTCCAGGGTACGCTCGAGCGGAATTGGCGCCTGCTGGGCGAACGGCTGGGGTACATCATCATCGTGCCGGAAGCGCCGGATGGCGAACTGTTCTTTGAAGGCGGCGCGAAAGTCTTCCCGGAATTCCTCGTAAAGCTTCTGGCGGACTACAAAGTGCTGGATAACAAGTTTCACATCGCGGGTGTGTCGAACGGCGGTCTGAGCGCATTCAAGATCGCCTCGCTGTATCCGCAATACTTCTGGTCGGTCACCGGGCTGCCGGGATTGTTGTTCGACGCCGCAAAGCCCAATTACGTCCAAGCCCTCTCGAAAATGTGCATCTACATGTATGCCGGGTCGGAAGATACTGGCTGGCTGAATTCCGAGAAGAAGCAGGCGGACATGTTTCGCTCGAAAGGCTATTCGGTTGAATTCAGCGAAGAAAAGGGCGAAGGGCACGTGATGCATACGCTCGATGGCGAAGGCGCCATGCGGCTGTTCAAGCAGTTCGAGCAGGCGCGCCACGGGTGCGCGAAGCAGTGAGACAGGTGGTGAGTGGCAAGTGACGAGTGATAAGTGACTAGAAAAGACAAAATGTCGGGACAGGTTACCGAGCAGTCCGGAAGCGAAACCGCCCGGCGCGATTTTCTCAAAAACGCCGGCGTTGCGGCTGCCGGCATGGCGGGATTGACGGCCCTACATCCCAGTATCGCGCTGGCGCAAAGCTCCACGGCCCCGAGCGAACTAAACGCGCCGAACACCAAGCCCTACGATCCCGCAAAAGACATTCCCCATCCCACGCTCAGCCGCCAGTTCGCCCGCTGGATCGCCGCGCTGCGATATGAGGACTTGCCGCCCGACGTGATCGATCGCGCCAAAGGCGTTACGCTGCACGCGATCAGTTCGCTGCTACTGGGCTCGCAAATGGCCGAGGGCAAGGAAGCTGCGCAGTTGGTCACCGAAGAAGAGACAGGCGTGCACAACGGCGCCACCATTCTGGTGAGCGGTCAGAAAGCCACGCGCGGCGGCGCTGCGTTCGCCAATTCGGAGATGACTCTCGCCGGCGGCAAGTGGGACACCTTCCGCATGCTCACGCATCCCGGCACCAGCATTATTCCCACCGCGCTGGTAGCTGCGGAAAGCAACGGCGCTTCAGGCAAGAATTTTATTACCGGAATCGTCGCGGGGTACGAAGTGATGGAGCGCATGGCCGCCGATTTTATCCCGACGGTAATGGCGCGCGGCTTTCACGCCAGCCCGGTGTTCGGCGTTTTCGGCGCCACCATCGCTGCCGCCAAAATTCTCGGCTTCAATGAGGACCAGATCTGCAACGCCATCGGCTTGTGCGTGAACCTCGCCGGAGGAAACCTGGAGAGCGCCGGACTGCGCGAAGGCATTTCCGCACGCAACGCCATGCTGGCGATTGCGCTGGCCAAACTGGGACACGCCGGCGGGGAAACGGCGCTCGAAGGCGACGGCGGCTTCTACCACGCGTACGCGGGAAACAATCGGGGCGAACTCACCTACAGCTTTACTGGAAAGCTGCGCACGAATCTCGCGAGCCTCACCTCAAATCTTGGCTCCGACTGGATTTTTCTCGAAACGCTGTATCGCATCTACTCCGTTTCGGGATACAACCTGGCGCACATCGACGTGACCGCGAAGCTGTGCGAGGAGCACAACATCCGTCCTGAGGATGTCGACCGCGTGGAAGCCGTAGTGAACTGGCTCGAAACGCAGTATCCCAGCCCGGCCTTTCCCACGCGCCGCGAGGATGCCACCACTCCGGCGAAAGTTGGCAATACGCGCTACTTCACCGCCTACGGCGTGGTGAAGCGCGGATATCCCATGCTTGCGGGCACGCCCGATCCGCCCGAAGTGCTGGCGCTGATGCAGCGCGTCACCATTATTCCTTCTCGCGATATGGCGCTCTTTGCGCCGCGCATCACCGTTTTCATGAAGGACGGCAAGAGTTTTACGAAACAAGCCAGCGGGCGCGAATTTATCTGGGATTTCGACGAAGAGGTGCGCCGCATCCGTGCAATCATTCCCGGATTGCCGATTCCGGCAGCGCAGTACGAGCAAATCATTGCCACCTGCCGCGCGCTCGACAAAACCGATCGCGCCGACAAGTTAATTCGTCTCACGTTGAAGGTGTAGCGGCGGCCCTTCAGCCCGCCTCGCTCGCATCATTAGAACCACGTTTTGGCGCGATACGCTCGATACTCCTCGCCGAATTTTGCCTCCAGCACCTGCGCCTCTCTCCTCGCGCGCACGAGCTGCATTGGGATCAGCACGAGCAGAATCAGGAGCCAAAGCGGATGCGCGACGGCGAGGATGAGTCCGACAATCCAGAGCATGCCAAAAGTGTAGATGGGATTACGAATGCGCGAATAAATTCCGCGTGTGACCAGCCCCTTGGCTCGCGGACTTACCGAGAACGATTTGCCAAGCTGCGCGCGCGCCGTGGCCCACAAGAAAAACGCCGCGATCGCCAGCGCCAATCCGAATTCCTGCACATACGTGAGCGGGCGGCCGAGGCAATACCACACGAGCAGAAGGGTGCCAACGGAGGATACGCTGATGTGCGCGATGGCGTTGCGTTCAATTTGCAGGGAACACGCCTCCTAAGTGCGTTGTGCGCTAGAATCTGCCATTCACAACTTACCGCATTCAACGAATCGATTCGAGATGCCGAGCCATTGGAGGCACGCACTCCGGCTGCTACACTCAAATAGTCCTGGCGCGTACCCACCTTCATGGCGACCCCAGAATATCCAATCAGCGCAGTTGAGAAGAATGGTCGAAAGTTGGTCGCGCCACTGTGGCACACCGGAATTCTCGTCGCGGTTGTCGTCGGCATTTCGCTCACCCAAGCCATCCAGCAGCAGCATCTGGGCGCCATTGAGCTGAAATCCCGCCTGCCGCTTTACTTCACGCAAATCGCCTTCGAATTGCTCCTCTTCAGCTATGTGTGGCTATTGGGGCTGAAGTTGACGCGCACAAGCGTGCGCGAAATCGTTGGCGGGCGCTGGGCCAGCGTAAACGATTTTATCCGGGACATTGGCGCAGCTCTCGGTTTCTGGCTCGTCGTTGCCGGTGTTTTGCTGATCCTGAACAAAATTCTCGGACAGAACACCACGCTGCGCACGCTGGAGCCTCTATTGCCGCAAAGTCCAGCGGAAATGGCCGTGTGGGTGGTACTGTGCGCCACGGCGGGCTTCTGCGAGGAGTTTATATTTCGCGGCTATCTGCAAAAACAGTTCTTCGCCATCACCGGGCGCGAAGGGTGGGCCGTTGTACTCCAGGCCATTATTTTCGGCGCGGCGCATGGCTATCAGGGATGGAAGGGCATGTTCACCATCATGATTTATGGCGCGATGTTTGGTATCCTTGCGAATATACGTAAGAGCCTGCGCCCTGGAATGATGCAGCACGCAGGACAGGACATCTTTTCGGGTATCGTGGGAAGCATTCTGACAAAAAGGCACTACATCTGAACCGCGCTTCTGTATTTCCAGGCAAAGGCCAGCGTTGAAACTAAGCTGTAGAAGAATGGTGGGTGTTAACGCGTCGTGCTTTTGAGACCATCCGAGATGTGCGGACTGTCGACACCGGGCTTTACGCCAAGCATCCCGATTGGACCAGCCCGGCCATGAGCAGCAACAGCGCGTTATGATCATCGACATCCATCCTCATGTGATCAGCACGGACACCGCCCGCTATCCGAACGCGCCGGTCGGCGGCCACAAGTCCAACTGGTCTCGCGAACGCCCCATAAGTGCCGAGCAGATGATCGCTGTCATGGATCAGGCCGGCATCGCGAAATCGGCGCTGGTGCAGGCTTCCACGTGTTATGGTCACGATAATTCGTATGTCGCCGACACGGTAGCCGCTCACCCCAATCGCTTCAGCGGCGTTTTTTCCGTGGATGTTCTCGCGCCGGACGCTTCCGAAAAGATCCGCTATTGGGTAAGCCGCAAGCTCACCGGAATGCGCCTGTTCACCGCGGGCAGCACCATGAATCAGGCGGATTGGGTCGACGACCCGCGCTCGTTCCCGGCCTGGCAGTGCGCGAGCGAACTCGGAATCCCGGTGTGCATGCAAATGACCGTGAAGGCAATTTCCGCGCTCATCCGCATCCTGGAGCGATTCCCGAACGTCCCCGTCATCTTGGATCACTTGGCGAAGCCAACGCTTTCCGACGGGCCTCCGTACGCCGCAGCGGCCGATGTCTTCCGTCTGGCGGACTACAAAAATCTCTACCTCAAACTTACTCCGCGCACGGTCGCGGAAGCGCAAAGCGGAAAAGCCACTCCGGCCACCTTTTTCCCGCTGCTCGTATCGAAATTTGGAGCTTCGCGAATCGCGTGGGGCTCGAACTATCCCGCATCCGAAGGAACGCTCCCGGAGCTGCTGAAAGTTTCGCAAGCGGGCCTGTCCGTATTGGCCGCCGAAGATCGCGAGTGGATTTTCGCGCGGACCGCGCTCACTCTTTATCCTGCGCTGGCCGGGGACTAAACTCGATGCCCGAAACACAAACCGCGCTGACTCTCCAAACTTTGCTTGCTGTTTATCCCAACACGGCCGCCTTAAGAAACGGGGAAGTGCGATCGCCGCTGGTGAATTTCGCTTTTGCCGACGTGAAGACCGCCAACAAAGCCTTCAAGGCCCTCGTACGCGAGCAGAAATTCGACCTGAGCGAGCTTGCCATCGTCACCTTCCTGCAAGCGAAGGCCTACGGCAAGCCGTATGTTCTAATGCCTGCCACTATTGTCGCGCGCGGCCAGCATCACACCATCTTTTACAATCCGGAGCGCGGCCATCTGAATCCACGCGATCTCGATGGCCGCAAGGTCGGTGTCCGCGCATACACACAGACCACCGGCGCCTGGGTCCGAGGCTTCCTGCAGGAAGATTACGGCGTCGATTTCCGGCGCGTTCAGTGGATCACCTTTGAAGATCCGCACGTCGCCGAGTTTACCGATCCGCCTTGGGTGCGGCGCGCGCCGGAAGGGAATCAGTTGATGCAGATGCTGCTCGATGGTGAAATTGACGCGGCCATCTTCGGCAGCGAAAACCCCGAAGGCACGCCGTTGAAGCCGCTGATCCCGAATGCGGCAGATGCCGCCGCGCGCTGGGACGAAAAACACGGCGGCGTTCCCATCAATCACATGCTGGTAGTCCGCGAATCCGTCGCGCAGGGCCGCCCGGACGTCATCCGCGAGGTTTACCGCATGTTGAAGGAGAGCACTGCCGCCGCTCCCGCGAAAACGCCCGGCGCGTTGCGATTTGGTATCGATGCTGTGCGCGGGTCGCTTGAAACCATCATTGGATATTCCCAGCGGCAGGGTTTGATCCCGCGCCGCTTCGCGGTCGACGAACTATTCAACGACATGACTCGTGCGCTTGACTAGACGCCCACCATGCCAACGCCCACCGTAAAAATAGAAACTCCCGAAATTAGCCAAAGCGCCTCACTTCCTCACCGGCCCGCCTGGTACAAACATCTCTCCCTGCAGATTTTGCTGGCGATGCTCCTGGGCGTCCTCGTCGGCTACTTGCGGCCGCAGAGCGCCGAGTCGCTAAAACCTCTCGGCGACCTCTTTATCAAACTGGTGCGAATGCTCGTCGCGCCGATTATTTTCTGCACCGTGGTGCACGGAATCGCCAGCGTGGGCGAAGCGAAAAAAGTCGGCCGTGTAGCCATCAAATCGCTCATCTATTTTGAAGTGGTCACCACTTTCGCTCTCATCCTCGGCCTGTTTCTCGTGAACGTTTGGGCGCCCGGCGCGGGCATGCACGTGAATCCCGCCACTCTCGCCGCCAGCGGCGTAAAAGCGCCCGAGAAAACGATCGGCTTCGGCCAGTTTCTGCTGAGCCTGGTGCCCGAAAGCGCCGTGGGAGCTTTCGCCGAGGGCGAAGTGATTCCGGTGCTGTTTTTCTCTCTGATGTTTGCTTTCGGATTGCTCGCGCTGGGGCCAAAGGGCAAGCCTCTCGTCGACGCGATTCACTCCGTCGCGCAGGTGCTGTTCAAAATGATCGCGTTCGTGATGTATCTCGCTCCCATTGGCGCGTTTGGGGCCATCGCGTTCACCGTGGGAAAATTCGGTCCAGCCACGCTGCTCTCACTCGGCAAACTGGTCGCGGAGTTTTATGTGTGCTGCCTGCTGTTCGTCGCCATCGTGCTCACGCCCATCGCCTGGGCCGCCGGCGTGAATATCCTGCGATTGATCCGATATTTCGCCGCCGAACTGATGATCGTCGTCGGCACCAATTCAGGCGAATCCGTGTTTCCCAGTGTCATTGCCAAGCTGCGGCGGCTCGGCGTGGAAGAATCCATCGTTGGCCTGGTGTTGCCCGCCGGTTACTCGTTCAATCATGACGGCACGTGCCTCTACTGGTCCACCGTTTCCGTGTTTCTCGCGCAGGCGCTCGGCATTCATCTGACCATCGGGCAGCAATTGGCGCTGCTCGCGACCATGCTGTTCACCTCAAAAGGCGGCGCGGGCGTCGCCGGTTCAGCCATCGTCGTTCTGGCCACCACGCTTTCGGCCACTGGAACAATTCCCGTCGCCGCTGTTGGATTGATTCTCGGCGTGCACACGCTTCTGTCATCTGCATTCGTGCCGGTCAACGTGTTGGGCAACTCACTCGCGACCATTGTCATGGCTCGCACCGAGAACGCCGTCGATTTGCCGGCCTTACAGGCCGAACTGCGCAGTGATCCAGCCGCCGACTCATTGCCGCTGCCGGTTTGATTGTCGGGGATTGAAAGTCGCAGCAGGAAGATCGGAAGAACCGTCGTTACGTTAGGTCAACTATTTGTCGGGTAAGGACTGTGAAAAGATGGAGCCGAGGCCCGGACTTGAACCGGGGACCTGCCGATTACGAATCGGCTGCTCTACCAACTGAGCTACCTCGGCATGAATCGAACGGCACTGCTCTGGTTGAGCTTCTGAATTCTACCACGGCGCAGGAAGTCGCCAAGCGTGCTCCGCGCCCCTTGCGCCGAAAAAATACGCAGCTAAGAGAGCCGATCGCAGCACCAAATGGAGAGGACCACCGATGGCCCAACTCAGCTTGACCTTTGCCTGCGGCCGCTACGACCGCACCGAGCCGCTGCGTACCGGCGACGTAAAAGTCGAGGGCATCGACCTGAATTTCATCCCCATCGACGAGCCGCGCATCATCTTTGACCGCCTGGCCCGCGGCGAGTTCGACGTCTCCGAATTATCCGCCTCCGAATTCATCAGCATGACCGGCCGCGGCAACTGCCCTTTTGTCGCTCTGCCCGTGTTTCCGTCCCGCGTTTTTCGTCATGGATTCATATTCGTCAACACCCGCGCGGGTATTCGCTCGCCGAAAGATCTCGAAGGCAAGCGCGTCGGCGTGCCGCTCTACACCCAAACCGCGGCCATCTGGATTCGCGGTCTGCTGGCCCATGAGTATGCTGTGAACCTGGAAAAAATCCGTTGGGTGCAGGGAGCCGTCGAGAAAGCTGGCAGCCACGGACAGCCAAAGGTGCCGCCGCTGCTCAAACCCGTGAAGATCGAGGTGAATGAAAGTGGTGATTCGCTCGGCGAGCTGCTCGCGAAAGGTGAAATCGACGCGCTGCTCGGCTCCCGCCGTCCCGAAACACTGGGCCGCCATCCTGATGTGGTCCGGCTCTTTCCCGACTATCGCCAACTCGAGCGCGAATACTACCAGCGCACCGGGATCTTCCCGATCATGCATCTCGCCGCTATCCGGCGCGAAGCGTATGAAAAGAATCCGTGGATTGCCGATAGCCTCTATCGTGCCTTCGTCGACGCAAGAAATTTCGCGCTGGCGCGCATGCGCTTCTCCGGCTCGCAAAGCTACATGCTGCCGTGGCAATTTGCTGACGTGGATGAAATTGACGAAGTGTTCGGCGGCGATCCCTGGCCCTATGGCGTAGATGCGAATCGTCCGACGCTCGAAGCTCTCGTCCAATATATGGTCGAGCAGAGTTTCATCGCCGAGGTAATCGCTGTGGACACGCTGTTTGCGCCGGTCCCCGCAGGCAGCTAGCGCGCAAACGGATACATGAGCCAGGCAATCGCTAGCGCCGTGCCGATAAAAAGCACGAAAGACCACGCCGCGTACTTTACGCGCCCTTTCGGCGTTTGCTGCGACAAACATCCCAGTGCCACCGAAACGAACAGCGCGAACGCGACCATCCCGGCAAAGTGGCTCAAGTGCAGCCCGCCATTCGACATTTAGTGGGTTCTTCCTTCGCGGCCCATACGAAAAGCCATCAGTTTCTCCGCCCCAGCGCAATGCCGCACACATCCAGCACCGCCAACAAATTCACCAGCCCTGCTGCCGCCACAAAGCGCGTGCCGTAATCTCCAGCCGCGCGCGAAACATCCGGGCCCGTTTTTTCGATCAGGTGCGCGATCACAAAAAAGAATCCCGAACACACATCGGCCAGAAAGCCCAGCGTCCCGAACGGATCGTCCGAATGCGGCGGAAACACTTGTCCTCGCGCGTAAAAACCCGTCAGCGCGAGTCCCGCCACCGCGCAGAAAATCAGCAGCCCGCGCCCCCAGCGGCCCAGAATCGAATGCCCCAGCCCCGGCACCAGCCACGCGGCCACGGCAATAAAGGGCGCGAGAAAATGCCGTTTGTTGAGTTCGGCCGATGCGGCCGCTGGCTGCTCTGATAAATGCGTCTCGGGAGTTTGAGTGTCGTTCACGAATCGATCAAGCGAGTAGCGGCAGAATTTCTTCCTGAATGGCCCCGGTCACGCGCGCTTCGCGTTCCCCTACATACACGTTCAGCTCGCTGCGCACGCCGAACTCCGGCAAATAAATCCCCGGCTCGATCGAAAAGCAGGTGTGCGGCACAATTTTCCGGTCGTCGCGCGTTTCCAGCCCGTCCATGTTCGCGCCGTTCCCGTGCACTTCCTGCCCGATGCTGTGTCCGGTGCGATGTACGAAAGATTTTGCATAGCCTGCCTTGCGAATCGTTTCGCGCGCGACGCGATCCACTTCCCAGCCGTGAGTCGCGCGCCCTTTCGCTACCGACGTCTTCACGAAATCCACCGCCCGGTCGCGCGCCTCCCGCACAATGTCGAAAATCTTCGCGTACGACCCCGGCACCCGCTGTCCCAGGTAACCCACCCAGGTGATGTCGTAATAGACGCTGTTCGGCTGCATCAACTTGCCCCAGATATCCAGCAGCAGCAAATCGCCGGCGCGAATCGGACGCGATCCCTCCGGCGTCGGCTCGTAATGCGGATTGCCGTTGTTCGGCTGCACCGCGGCAATGGGTGGCTCCGCAGTGGTCAGCCCGTTCGCGCGGAAGCGGTCGAGCATCCATTGCTGCAGTTCGTATTCGGTGATCGGCTTTCCATCCGCCACGCTGATCGCCGCCTGCTCGAACGCGCCTTGGCGAACGCGATCTACGATCCGCCCGGCCGCCAGATGCGATTCAAGCTGCTCCGCGGACCAGCTCGCCTCGAATTTCTGCACCAAGTCGGCCGAGCTCACCACTTTCTTCTTCAGCTTGCGGATCAGCTCGATCGTCCCCGCATCCACCAGCCCGATGTAAGGGATATTATTGTCCGGCGAATACTGCATGGCGATTCGCTTGCTTCCCGACAAAACCTTCGGAAGCAGCTTGTGCAGTTCTTCCCAGCCTGCGTATTCGAACTTGCGGCCTTCCAGCGAATCGAGCATCCCGGCTTCGATGCGGTGCACCAGTTTGCGCGGCTCGCCGCGTGAAGGAATGAAGTAGAACCAGCGCCGCGTGGCCATTCCGTTTTCGCCCAGCCCCAGTACGTGGGCGGCGATGGGATCGCGCCGGTGGTGGTCGAAAAACAGCCATCCGTCGATCTTGCTCGCTTTCAACTCGGCTTGAATGGCGCGAATGTCGGGCATTCCGGGGATTTCCGTTTGCGTCGATTAACTCTTGGTGTGAGTGGGAACTGGCGCAATCAGCGCGGCGATCTGCGTGGACGTTACCCCCGCGACGGTCACGCGCTTGCTGCGATTTTTCTCTCCGGCCACGATTCTAACAGCGGATACCGGCACGTTCAAACGCGCCGCCAGCAGTCGGCAAAGTGCGGCGTTCGCCTTGTCGTCTACCGGCGGAGCCGTGAGCCGCACCTTCAGCGCTCCGTTGTATTCGCCTTCGATCGCGTCGCGGCTCGCGCGCGGCGCTACGCGCACCGCAAACGTCACCGTCCCCTCGCTCTCCCGCATCTCCACCGCCATCACTTAACCAACCATCGCCCTGCTGAATTTGAATTGTCATCCCGAGCGAAGCCAGTTTTGCGACCGTAGCGGTCGTATTGGCGAAGTCGAGGGATCTGCATCTGCCTTTAACTCATCGCCGGTCCCAAGTTGCTTCAGCCGATCAGCGCCCGCAGCTTCCCGCGCACTTCTGCCAATTCCGCAGGAGCAATCGAGCCTTTCCGCCGTGCGCGCCGTTTTCTCCAATCCAGGCTCTTCACTTGATCTGCCAGCACCACGCTCGTTCTTTCGCCAGCAACGGGTACTTCAAAACTATGATTTTTGATCTGAGTGGTCATCGGACAGCAGAGCATAAGGCTCGTTCTCAAGTTATAAACCGCCGGGCTCAAAACTACCGCGGGGCGATGCCCGGCTTGCTCGTGCCCCGCTTGAGGATCAAAACTGATCCAAACGATATCGCCGGCATTCGGCACATACCCGCGCGCCATCACCAAACCTCGTTGCCCACCGGCCCGCCGGTCTCGATTTCTGCATGCAGGTTCTTGGGCTTGATCTTCTTGACCAATTCGTCGATGTCGTATTCCTTGCGGCCAATCGGCTCGATGACGATCACACCGGACTGCTCCCGCACGTCCACTGGCTCGTCCAATGTCAGCTTTGCTGCTTTTAGAACCGCCGCCGGTATGCGCACCGACGCGCTGTTTCCCCATTTCTTGATCGTCGCCCTCATTCCGCTCACCTCGGTAGATACAATGTATCTACATCAATAGTCTCACGACCCTTCCACCGCGTCAACGCCCGACACGTGCATCGGCGCGCAGCGCCGACCGCTCGCGGTGCCTTTCCCGCGAGCTTTCCTCGACCTCCTCTTCTTCCTCTACCTCATAAACCTCATTCTCTTCCATCACCCCCAAAAAATCCGCCCGCAAATTCCGTTCTTCTTCTACAATCTTTGCCTTTGCCGCCCACAAACAAAGTTCGACTCACAAAGAATCAGATCAGGGGCTTCTGGGCGTCGTGGGGAGGCTGGACCCTCGACGGCATGGACTCCTTCATCTATTCCCTAGTCCTGGTCCCGGCTCTCCGCGATCTGCTGCCGCGATCCGGAATTCCCGCCACCACCGGCAATGTGGGCTATTACGGCGGACTGCTCTTCGCGCTTTTCCTGGTCGGATGGGGCTGCGCCATTCTCTGGGGACCCGTCGCCGACAAATTCGGACGCGTGCGCACCCTCGTTCTTACCATTCTCTGCTTTTCAATTTTCACGTTTCTCGCCGCCGTCTCCACGAACGTCTGGCAGCTCGCTATCTACCGGTTTCTTGCCGGCGTCGGTATCGGTGGCGAATGGGCCATGGGCGGCACGCTCGTCGCCGAAGCGTGGCCCGAAGAGCGCCGCAAAATGGGCGCCGGACTGATGCACACCGGCTACTATTTCGGATTTTTCCTGGCGGGAATTTTCAATCACTACATCGGCGCAAAATACGGCTGGCGCGCCATGTTTGCCGTCGGCGGCAGCCCCGCGATTCTCGTTGGACTGATTCTCTATGGCGTCCGCGAACCGGAGCGCTGGAAGTCGCACGTCGCCGAAGTGCGAAAATGGTCGATCCTGCAGCCGCTCGAGGCCATCTTCGCGCCAGAGTTTCGCCGCCGCACTATCATGAATTCCATCTTCGTGCTCGTGTCCATTATCGGTCTCTGGGCCGGTTCGGTGTACATTCCCGCGGGCGTGATGGAAATCGCCGCGCGCGAAAAGCTTTCGACAGCCATGGCCACGCAGTACGCGTCTTACGCCACCATGCTGCTCGGCATCGGCACCATCATCGGCTGTCTTTTTCTTCCGCCGCTCGCCGAACGCATCGGCCGCCTCAAATGTATGGCTGTTTTTTTCTTGATCATGCTTCTCGGCATCGCGCTCGGCTTCGGTCCCGGTTTCTATCTGAAGCAGCACGCGCTCGAATGGTTTTTCGTCACCGTGTTTGTGTTGGGAATCGGCGGCGCAAATTTTGCCATGTACACGCTCTGGGTGCCGGAGCAATATCCCACTGAAATTCGCGGCAGCGCCTTCGCCTTCAATACCTCCGCGGGACGATTCATCGGCGCGGGATTTACGTTTCTCGTGGGCGCCGGCGTCGCGCACTTCAAGACCATCGGCATTCCCGTTTCGCTTACCTCCATCGCTTTTGTTGTCGGCCTGCTCCTGTTGCCTCTCGGCATGGAGACCAAAGGCAAGCCCCTGCCGAATTGAATCGTGAACAGTGCCGTTGAGAAATCAGGAGGGCGACAAAATCGGTTCCGGCTCGGAGCGGGATGCGCGGAATTGAGGAAGTCTCGAACCCCGGCCGCTTTGGGGTGGTAATGGTGTGTGGCGGTCGGGGTTCGAACCAGTCTATATCGGTAGGGTACTTAACCTAGGTGAAGATCACCTGAAAAAGACGTAGATTATTTATATCTGCCGCGCAAAACGAGGTGCGGGGGCTAAAAGGCGTGACCGGGCCGGTAAGTGCCACAGTATCAGTGGGGAATAGATTCACCGTACTCCAAAAATATCCGTGCCGACGCGAATTTCTGTGGCGCCTTCCGCGATGGCCACTTCAAAGTCATGGCTCATGCCCATCGAGAGCACCGGCAAATGTATGCTGAGTTTCGCGTTCAAATCGTCGCGGAAGCTGCGCAGCTTCCGAAAAAAAGGACGGGCGTCCTCAGGATTATCGAAGTACGGCGGAATCGTCATCAGCCCGCGCAATTCAAGAGAGCGTAGGCCCACGATTTTTTCTGCGAGCGCCGCCAAATCGCCTTCGCCAACGCCGGTCTTGCTAGCTTCGTCGCTGACATGCACTTCAATCAATACCGGCAAGCGTTTTGCCGATTCGCCTGCCGCGGCATCGAGTCTCTGCGCGAGCGGAATACCATCGATCGAATCGATGCGATGAAACAACTGGACCGCCCGGCGGGCTTTGTTGCTCTGCAGGTGGCCGATGAAATGCCAGGTTGCGTCTAGGTGCGCCAATTGCGGCTTTTGGGCTTCCCACTCTTGAATCCGGTTCTCGCCAAAGTGCCGCAGCCCTGCTTCGTATGCCGCTTCGATCGACTCCACCGGGAAAGTTTTCGACACCGCGACGATGTTTATTTCGTCCGCGTTGCGTCCGCATCGCGCCGTCGCTTGAGCCACGCGCTCGCGCACGCGTTCTACATTTTCTGCGATGAAATGATCGTGAGCCGCCACCAGCGCGATTCTAGCATGTCGAAATTTGCCGTTTTTTGACTATGAGCGGGTTTCAAATTTTTCGCTCAATTTCGTGCAAATTTCGGCAGCCTGGAGCGTCGTTCCAGTCAAATTTGCGTCACATTTGGGCGCTGAAATCCGCGCCCTAACTCTTCGCTACCTCTTTGTAAATCACCTCGGTCAGCGTCGCCGCTGCGGGTGTGCCGTTGGCGTTCGGCGAAGCCGGGGCGGTTGGCTCCCCCAATGACGTCTTGATCTCGTCGAGCGACTTGCCCTGCGCCACCATGGCCTTGATCTTGTCGTACTTGCCCTGGATCAGGTCGAGCTTCTTCTGCACGTCCGCCTTGGTCATCATGTCGCCATGGCCGGTGAGGTAGGTGTCGGCGTCCAGTTTCAGGATGCCCTTGGCGCTTTCGATCCAGCCCGCCGCCGTGCCGTGTTTTTCCAGGTGAATGAGGGTGTCGGGACGGTTGGTCACCAGCAAATCGCCACCGAACACCACCTTGTCCTCGGGCAGATACACTACCGTGTCGCCGCTGGTGTGCGCCGGGGCCCAGTGATAAAGCTGGATCTTCACGCCATCGATGGTCATCTTGTCGGTTTTGTCGTAGGTTTTGGTGGGCAGCCGGTCCTGCGGCGCGGGATTGCGGCTGCTCGCGGAGGCTTCCATTTCTTTTTTGCAATTTTCCTGCGCGATGATGGTCAATCCCGCGGGCAGCGCGGCGAGCCCGTTCACGTGGTCGCCGTCGCTATGCGTGATGATCACCGTGGTGATCATTTTTGGCGTGATCTTCGCCACTTCCGCGAGCACTTCCTTCTCCGAGTCGGGAGTGGTTTTCGTGTCTACCAGAATCACGCCGTCCTTGCCCACGATGATTCCGTCATTCGAACCCGCGCCGCCGCGCGCCCAGTAGAGATTGTCCTTGATCTTCGTTACCGTCAGCGGTTGCGGCGGCTGCTGCGCCTGCGCCACGGAAACCGCAAGCACGCTGAAGATAAGTGCCAACGCCAACGCGATCGCCAGTTTCCTCAAACTCCCGAGCCCTTTGATTTTCTCCATCATTTTTTTCCTCCTGCTTTCCATAAATGCCGCGCTTAAGTCCCTCAAAAATCGACTGCAGAGCGAATAGAACCGTCCAGCGCCGCGCTCCTGGCAGGCTTGTACACCACCGGGCGTCGACTGCGCAAGCTTCGCTGTTTAAAATTTCACCATGGTGCTGCGGGTGAGCGTGACTTGCGAAGTGACCACGGCTGGCCCGCCCTTGTAAAGGTGCCAGGCCGCATATTGCTCGTTGTAGGCATCTTCCGACGACAAGCAATCGACCGGCACGATCACCTTGTAGCCGCGTTGCGCCAGCTCCGAACCGGTCCCGATGCCTACACCTTGAAACGAAGTGCCACAGATGATCGCCGTCTTGATGTTGTGCGCTTTGAGTTTTTCTTCCAGGTGCGATCCGAGAAACTTGTCCGGACCGCCCTGCCGCTCCCATTCGCCATCACGCGCTGCGATTCCCGGGTCGACCATGTCCGCGGGCGTGGCCTGATTATTGCTGCCCACAAAGCTGTACCAGATCATCATTCCCGCCTCGCGCGCTCCGTCATGCAGACGCTTCACGTTCGGAACGGTGGCCACGCAGCGCGGGCGCTGGCCGCAGTTGGACTTCATCAGGTCCAGAATCAGCATCGCTGTGGTGGAAGGATCCAGCGTCACGGCCTTGATCTCCGGCTTCGCGGGAGCCTTTGCGCTGTCCCAATCGTCGAGGATGTCGCCCGAACTCGCCATGGCGACCGCAGTCACCAGCACTCCCAGCAGTGCAGTACAGCGCAAGACAGTTCGCATGTTCGACATACTTCTTCCTCCTGGGAGTTGATCGGGATTCGTAGGCTTGCGCGGAATATACCGCGAAAAGATGTTCTATCGTTAGTGCCGCTCGGCCTATTTCTCGCCAACTAAATACCGGCAGCCCTTCGGCCCCATCTTCGCCGAGTGTACCGCGCCCGCATCCACATCGCAGCGTTCGCCCACGCGATAGGTTTGTGACTTGCCGTCGCAACTCAGCGTCATTTCGCCGTCCAGAATGATGTGCGTGGTCAGCCCGTCATGCGTGTGGTCGGAATAGTAGGCGTTGGGACCATCCTGCCACACGAAGGTATGCGAAAAGCCTTCCGACGCGAGTTGCTTGCGCAGCGCCGATTCGTTCATTTCTGTCGCCATGCGCGAATTATACCCATGGAACGCTAATGGCGGGATGTGGTTCGCTCAGCCTTTTAAAAGGGGGGCTTGCGGGCGGAGCGTGGTGGGGGATCCGCCCGCAAGTACTGCCTTATTGCGTAGACCATTTACATCTACTTCTCTACCTCTTCTTACCGCGAGTGGCCGCCTGAGTTCCCGTTCCTTGCTTCTTTTTGGGCCCCGTAATACTGCTACACAGTTAGTCTCCGGGGGGCGGTGGCGGTGCGCCCGGTCCGCCCTTGCCCTTCATGCGTCCTTGCTTCACCGTGTAGTCGGACGGCACCTGGAACAGCGACGCCTCAGGCTCCGACCGGACAATATTCGTCAACTGGAACACATTATCTCCGGTGCGCGGATCGCTGCGCTTAATCAGCACATTCATCTGCAAGTCGGGCGAATACCAACGCTCCACGGTGATCACGATCGGTTTCTCATTTCCGAAGGCGCCCGCGGGAATGGTGCGTGTTGTGCGCGTGCCTTGCGCCGACACTCCATTCACCATCTGCGTGCCCAGCGAAACGGTGGTCGACTCATTCTGCCGTTCCTGCGCGAACGGTGGCGGCCCGCCCGTTCCTTTGCCGCCCTTTCCGGATGGAGGTGCCGGAAATTCACGGAGAATTTTGCGATCCGTCTGCAATACGTAGTCCATGCCTGCCACCGGATCAGTGATCAGCACCACGTGCGGCGGGGTGGTTCCCGATGTCGCCCAGGGACCAATGGCCGGCAGCGTCAGATCTTGATGCGTACGGCCGTTACCGTCGCGCGCAATCGTGCCGGTGGTGGTCCGCTGAATATGGTTGCCGTCGCCCAGCGTCTGCGTGGTTTGCTGCGAGAAGCTCGCTGAAAAGGGAGCGCCGGTTACCGTATTGCGGCCGAACCCTGCCTCAAAGCCGATGAAGCGGACGATGTCTTCGCCCAGCGGACCACCACCGCCGCCGCGGAACATTCCGCGCCCGCCCGGCGGTCCCGGTGGCGGGCCAGGAGGCCCGGACTGCGCCTGCGCTGCCACTCCGGTTGCGAGCATTGCAGCCATCGCTGCGAAAAGCCCTGCGGTTGTCCATCTGCTTGCCGGCTTGCTTGCCAATTTGCTTCTCATGACATTCATCCTCTTCAACAAAATCTTCCTGAACGAACTCCCCGCCCGCTGCGTGTCCAGACCCTACTGCTACGTCACTGCCCCAGATTTGTAGACGAAACCAGCCGAATGGCCTGCGGCGCCCCGTCTTCGCTCAGCATGATGTCCGCGGGAATGCGGTCGAGTGATCCCGCATCCGCCACTGGCAGCCCCATCGACACCAGCGCCGCGCGCGTCAATTCCACGCGCACCACCGTGCCGCCTTCAAGCGTCCCTGGATCGGTCGCGTACGGCAGCGAGACGAATCCCGTGGCATCCTGCGCGTCCGTCGAAACGTTCTCCGCAACTTCGGTCGCTTCGTTGTTCGCTTCGGACTTACTTGGCTGTGCATTCGCATTCAACGTGGGCTGGCCTGTTTCGCCCGCAATCGAAGTCGTATGCCCTAGCGAAACGTGCCGCATTGAGAACCCCAACGCCAGCAGCACTGCCGCAGCCGTTGCCAGCGCCGCCAGGCGCCAGTTGCCTTTCTTGTTCGACTGCGCTGCCTTCCGCGCCCTGAACTCCTGCAGCAGAGCGGCTTCCACGCGCGCAGGGGCCTCCAGATTCCCCTCGTGCGCGGCAATCTGGTGGAAGCAGAAATCCAGCGCCTCGGTATCGGTCATCAGTTGCGCGCAGCGCCCGCACGTTTCCGCATGTTCCAGCGCGGCTTCGCGCAGCATCATGGCCGGCATGCCGGTGCGGTCCAGATCGTCGAGCGCTTCCTTGAACTGCCGGCAACTCATCGGCATCGCTTCTTCCCGTTCCTGCATTTTTTCGTTCATTTTTCCGTTCATTTCTTCGTTCATTCGCCCACCGCCGTGGCGCGCCGCACTGGCCGTGCGTCGCGCAGTTTTTCGAGCAATATGGCCCGGGCCCGATGCAGCCGCGAACGCACCGTTCCTACCGGACACTCCAGCGCCGTAGCCGCTTCCTCATAACTCATTTCTTCCAGTTCGCACAGCACAACCACTTCCCGGTAATTTTCGGGCAGCGTGCCGATAGCCTGCCGCACGCGCGTCACATTTTCGATGGACGCGAATTCGTCTCGCGAGGTGGGCACCACGTAGTGTCCGTTGCCATTCCCATTTCCGTTCGCGCCCGAACCGTTGGAGTGACCGTTGCCGTTGCCCGAGGCCAGCGGACCCAGTTCGTCCGCATCTCCAATCAGCGATACGATTCGCCGGTCCTGCTCCCAGCGCTTGCGCAGATGATTCCGCGCCACGCCAAAAAGGAAGCCCGCCAGCGTGCCCTTGGCCGGATCGAACCGCCCCGGATCGCGGATCAGCGCCATGAACACTTCCTGCGTCACATCTTCGGCCACGGCTGTGTTGCCGCTCATGTGCAGCGCGAAGCGGTAGAGAGACGGGTGCCTGCGCTTGTAGAGGAGGCTGAAGGCGTCCTCGTCCCCAGCCATGACACGGCGCAACAGGCCGTCGTCTGTGAGTTCAACGGGCTCGGTCATCTCGTATGTATTATGCCCTTTGGACGGCCAACCCTGCTTCTCGTTACATATTCCGGTATGCAAAGGGGATAGTTCCCGAAATTGGTAGGCGGCTAATCGCAAGTATCACAAGGAAATAAGGGCGGCGGGCTCCAGGCCGCCCTTATTTCCCACTTCCATGCGCAGGATTTCTATGTTCAGGCGCGTACGGTGAGCACCGGGCAAGTTGCCCGCGTGACGATCTTGTACAGCGCCGAACTGTGGAAGCGCGTGTTGTGCGAAAGCCCCTTGGAAGCGCCGTCGACACCCAGCACGATCAAATCGGCTCCGTGGCTTTGAGCCACATCCAGAATCTTTTGCCCGTGCGGTCCGCGCTCCACAATGCAAATCGGCTCGCAGCGCAACTCCGCGCCGAAGGGCACCAACTGCCGCAGTCCCTGCAGCATGGCCTGTATTCCGTCCTCGCCGCCCTCGAAGCAATTCAGAAGAATCAGGTGTGCGCGATTTTCGCGCGCCAGGGAAATGGCAAAAGGCGCGGCGTGCAGCGATTCCGCGCTGAAATCGGTGGCATACAGAATCCGGCGCAGTTCCGCCGTGGTTCGGCATTTTTCCTCCGCCTTGGGCCCAACGGTCATCACTGGGAATCGGGTTTCGCGGAAGATTCTCTCGGCTACCGAACCCATCAGGACTTTTTCCAGCCCGCTTCGCCCGTGCGTTCCCAGAACGATCAGATCGGCCTGCTTGTCCCGGGCCAGCTCATTCAGCGTGGCGTAAACCTCGCCACCCTGGAAAATCACTTCGTGCCGCACGCCCTGTAGTTGCTCCTCCAGTTTTGCCTTGGCCTGTTCGCGGGTCACCCGGTCCTGCTCTGCAAGATTCGGCCAGGCCGAAGTCGGCGCATAGGGATACACCGCCGGACCGAGGATGTGCACCACATGCAGCATGGAGGAATCTCGCCGGGCGATTTCGATTGCATAGCGCAACCCTTTTTCCGCAACGTCTGAAAAATCGGTGGCCACCACGATACTCTTGAATCCCACGCGTTCGGTGGTATCGCCAGTGGTATCGAATGAGCGGCTTACCGGTTGCAAGGCAACTCCATAGTTTGACGCCATTTTGGTTCTCCCAGCAGAAAACTGTTCATAACCTAAATAAACCCACTTTCTTCTTAACAAATCGGTCACACAGGTGTAATGGACAGGGGTCACAGACGGATGTGACGCAGCTCACGGAGGGTTTGCCTCGGTGTGCAACACAATCGTCCAATCGATGCGGAAGCATCGAAACCCCAACCAACCTCAGAGCACCAAGGAGAAAGGAAAATGAGCACAAAGGCAGTGGCACTGGAAAAGGTCCCCGAAACCAAGGAAACCAGCAATCTGAAGCTGGTGGAACCCGCAACGCTTTTCGAACGCATGAACCGCGTCCACGATGAAATTGCGCGCCGCGCCTTTGAAATTTTCGCAGGCAACGGCGCAATTTTCGGTCGCGAGCTCGACGATTGGTTCAAGGCCGAAACCGAACTGCTGCATCCTGTGCACGTCAACATCTCCGAAACCGCCGATGCTTTGCAGATTGAAGCCGAAGTGCCCGGATTCGATGCCAAGGATCTCGAAGTGAGCGTCGAACCCGCGCGTCTGACCATCAGCGGCAAGAAGGAGAGCAGGGAAGAGAGCAAGAAGGGCAAGACCATCTACAAGGAACAGTGCTCGAACGAAATTCTTCGTGTGGTCGATCTGCCGGCCGAAGTCGACACGGCAAAAGCGACCGCGACCTTGAAGAATGGCGTTCTAGCTCTGGCTCTGCCCAAGGCGGCTCGCGCGAAGGCCACAACCACGAAGGTGGAAGTAAAGGCCGCTTAGCTTCATTGTCGGGCAGCAGCTCGAAGCGATGTGGCCTGATTTGCAGATAGTTTTGGAGAACCAACCTCGGAGACAAGATCATGCGCGTGGCCGTGCTCACAACCGGCGGTGATGCGCCAGGAATCAACGCAGCGATCCGGGCGGCTGTTCGCACCGGGATCGACAAAGGCTGGGAAATGTTCGGTGTCCGGCATGGGTACGCCGGGCTGGTGAAACGCGACTTCGTGAAATTGGGCCTTCGCGACGTCGGCGGCATCATCCATCTCGGCGGCACCATGCTGGGCAGCTTCCGCTTTCCGGAATTCAAGTCCGGCGAAACGCAACTCGAAGGCATTCGCGCTTTCCGTGAACACGATATCGACGCTGCCATCGTCATCGGCGGCGACGGCTCGCAATCCGGCTCTTTCGCGCTTTCGCAGAAAGAATTTCCGGTCGTCGGCGTGGCCTCGACCATTGACAACGATCTCTGCGGCTCGGAAATTACCATCGGCGTCGACACCGCGCTCAACATCGCGCTCGAGGCCATCGACCGCATCAAGGTGACCGCTTCTTCTCACGAACGCGCTTTTCTGGTGGAGGTGATGGGCCGCAACTGCGGCTATCTGGCGCTCACCGCCGGCATTGCCGGAGGCGCGGAAGCCATCGCGCTGCCCGAAGTCGAAACCGATCCCGAAGCGCTCGCGCGTTGCCTGCGCGATGGCTACGATCGCGGCAAGCGCCACGCTATTGTGGTTGTGGCCGAAGGCGCGCGATACAACGCTGAAGGGCTCATGCAATATTTTCGCGAGCATCGCGAGCGCCTCGGCTTCGATCTGCGCGATGTAAAACTCGGCCACGTGCAGCGCGGCGGCGCGCCCACCGCTTTCGACCGCATTCTCGCCACGCGCTTTGCGGCCGCCGCCGTGGAATCGCTCGCGCGGCAGCAATACGGGGTCCTCATCGGACTGAATCACGGCGAAATTACCGCGACTCCATTGGCGCAAATCGTCGGCAAGAGAAAGCCGCTCGATCCTTGTCTGTTGCAGCTCGCCTCCGTCCTGGCCCGCTGACTTCATCTGTTTGGCCCGTTCAGCCCATTGACAGATTCCATATTTCTATTATTATAGAAATATGAAAATAGCAATTGGCGCAGATCAGGTCGCCAGATACGCCGACATGTTTTCCGCCCTGGGCACCGAGCCGCGACTCAGAATTGTGCAACTTCTTCTTTCGGCGCACCCGGAAGGTCTCGTGGTGAACGAGATTCAGGAGGAGCTGGGCATTCCCAGTTCAACCCTCTCGCACCATCTGGACAAACTGAAAAACGAAGAACTCGTGGCCGTGCAGCGCGAGAGCACCTTCCTGCGCTACACCGCGAATACGGAAATCCTGCAGGAGCTTCTGCGCTTTCTTTACGCCGAGTGCTGCACTCGTAACAAGGCCGTGAAGCCGAAAGAAATCATCCAGATTTGCAAGTAAGGAGAAGGCCCGTGAACGAGCCCGATTTGAAAGACCCCGGCTTGAAAGAAATTGTGAAGGAAAAGTACGGGCAGGCCGCTTTGCGCGTTCAATCCGGTGGAAGCTCCTGTTGCGGAGCGGCAGCCGCGTCCTGCTGCGATGACCCAATCACCTCGAATCTTTACGATTCGCAGCAAGCCAGCCAGATACCGGAGGAAGCGCTGCTTGCTTCGTTGGGCTGTGGGAATCCAACTGCCTTGGCGAAGTTGAACGCCGGCGAAACCGTGCTTGACCTTGGCTCCGGCGGCGGTATCGATGTGCTCTTGTCAGCGAAACGCGTCGGCCCGGCCGGCAAGGCCTATGGTCTGGACATGACCGACGAGATGCTTGCCTTGGCTAATGAGAACAAGCGCAAGGCGGGCGCCGAGAATGTCGAGTTCCTGAAAGGTGAAATCGAGAACATTCCGCTTCCGGACAATTCCGTCGACGTGGTCATCTCCAATTGCGTTATCAACCTCTCGTCGGATAAGGCCAGGGTATTGCGCGAGGCTTACAGGGTGCTGAAACCTGGCGGCCGTTTTGCTGTCTCCGACGTTGTCACTCGCGGCGAAATTCTTCCGGAAATTCGCAAGAGTGTCCTGCTGTGGGTGGGGTGTGTGGCGGGCGCGCTAGACGAAACCGATTATCGCAAGAAGTTGGAATCCGCCGGTTTTCAGAACGTGGAAATCGAGCCGACTCGAACCTATCGTGCGGCCGATGCCCGGGAATTCCTCGCCTCCGCTGGCATCGACGCCGATGCGATCGCACAGCAAGTCGATGGGAAGTTCTTCAGCGCTTTCGTGCGCGCGACCAAGCCAGTGCCGCAGCAAAACACTTGCTGCGAGCCATCCTGCTGCAAATAACGAAAGGAATACAAGCGATGCCCTACAACGTTCTCTTTCTCTGCACGGGCAATTCCGCGCGCTCCATCATGGCCGAAGCCATTTTGAATCGGAAAGGGCGGCCGAATTTTGCGGCGTACAGCGCGGGAAGCCATCCCACAGGGAGAGTTCGCCCGGAAGCACTGAAGCAAATCGAAATGGCGCATTTGGCCACGGAGGGACTTCGCAGCAAGGATTGGTCCGAGTTTGCAACGCCAGGGGCGCCCAAAATGGATTTCGTTTTCACCGTTTGCGATAACGCCGCCAAAGAAGTCTGCCCCATTTGGCCCGGGCAGCCCATGACCGCACACTGGGGCGTTCCCGATCCAGCAGCCGTTGCTGGTTCGCCGGAACAGATCGAAAAAGGGTTTCGGGAAGCTTTCGTAATACTCGACCGTCGAATATCGCTCTTACTCTGCTTGCCGCTATCAAGTCTCGAAAAAATGGCCATTCAGCGCGAAATTGACCGCATCGGCAAACAATGATGAGCCAAAGTGAGGAACGCCAATGAGTACGACTAGCCGGCTCCGTTTTCTTGACCGCTACCTCACTGCCTGGATTTTCGGGGCCATGGCTGTTGGAGTCCTGTTGGGATGGTTGCTGCCGGGCATCGTGCCTTTCCTCAACCGCTTCAGCGTTGGCACTACCTCCATTCCCATCGCCATCGGCCTCATCGTCATGATGTATCCGCCATTCACGAAGGTCCGATACGAGGAACTACCGGAAGTCTTTCGCAACAAGCGCGTGCTGGCGCTTTCGCTCGTCCAAAATTGGGTCGTCGGACCGGTGCTGATGTTCGTCCTCGCCATCGTTTTTCTGCGCGGCTATCCGCAGTACATGGCCGGGCTCATCATGATCGGCTTGGCAAGATGCATCGCGATGGTGATTGTGTGGAACGAACTCGCCAAGGGCGATTCGGAATATGCAGCCGGCCTGGTGGCCTTCAATTCACTGTTTCAGGTCTTTTTCTATTCGGTTTACGCGTGGCTCTTCATTACCGTGTTGCCCGGTTGGTTTGGTTTGAAAGGTGCGGTTGTAAACGTCTCCATCGGTCAAATCGCGAGCAGTGTGTTCATCTACCTTGGCATCCCGTTTCTTGCCGGCTTTCTCACCAGGACCTTCCTGATTCGCCTGAAGGGGCGGGCATGGTATGACCGCGCATTTGTTCCACGGATAAGCCCGCTGACGCTGATTGCTCTTTTGTTCACGATTGTGGTGATGTTCTCTCTAAAGGGGGAATACATCGTCCGTCTCCCTCTGGACGTGGTCCGAATCGCGGTTCCGCTGCTGATCTATTTCGTGGCGATGTTTCTCGTCTCCTTTTACATGGGACGCAAACTAGGCGCTGATTACTCGAAGACCACGACGCTTGCATTCACCGCCGCTTCGAATAATTTTGAACTCGCCATCGCGGTCGCCGTCTCGGTGTTCGGGATAAATTCGGGCGCAGCATTCGCCGCTGTTATCGGACCTTTGGTGGAAGTTCCCGTGATGATTGGCTTAGTGAATGTCGCGTTCTATTTCCAGCGCACCTATTTCGTTCGCTCAGAACTCGGGGGCGTGACTCAGAACTTAGAGGCGTGACCCTGTAAGGGCTGCTCATTCAAGTAGGGGTATCTCGGCCGAAATAGGTAGTCCCGGCCTGAAAATGTAAGCGGTGGCGACGCCCCGTCAGGCCATCGCCACCGCTGCTACCGGGAGGATGTATCACCCCGGGGAGCTGTTGCATCACCGCAACTGCGCTTGCGTTCGACCGCGCAGCCATCCTCCCATACCTCCGGACTGATTCAACTTCTCAGCCGCCAATCCACTCACCACTTCGATCCCAGTGTTGGTGCTTCGCGCCAGGTTGGGCAGCGTTTCCCGCAATTCCACTGTCCGCCGCTCTCTGCCGCACACTGGGCATACCGGATCGGCCGATCGGTCCATCCACCCGCACTCGATGCACTCGTGCAGATCGCCGTGCACCGTGCTGGCAAGCACGAGCGTCCGCATTTTGCCCTTCTGCAACTGGGTCAGCGTCTCGTCCATGCCCACCACCGTCTTGCGCTCGTCGGCAAGAAGATTCTTCACCAGCGCCGATTCATTTGCGCGTTCCCACTCCGCGATTGCCGGCGCCAGGCGCTCTTGCAGATTCGGCAGTGTGAGCCGGCCGAAGTCTTCCTTGATCTTCACCACCCGCTCTCGCCACTGTTTCGGAAACTCGGCTTCCATCGGCCGGGTCAGCCGGTCAGAGCCAACCAGGAAGATGGCCTGCAGTTTTTCCGCTTCAGCGATTTTCCGCGCTTGCGCCGCGGCTTCGCGGCACAGGTGTTTGTACTGCGCCTCCATGCGGTCATCATAGGTATCGTGCTGCTTGCCGCGGGCTTTCTTGATACCTTGTCCCGCTTCCTGCCCCATCTGCTGGATCTTCCATTCCGAAACGTCAATTGCGAATTTCCGCTCTGCCACTTTCTCCATTTCTCCGCCCCAGTAGCGGAAGAAGCGCGCCGCCTTGTGATCCACTGCGACGATGCAATGCGGCCTTTTCTCATCCAGCAGCCACAGCAACTGAGTCACTGCCGGCTGGCCCCAGTGCAGCTCGTTTTCCACCACCACGTGCAGAGGTACCACCTTCCACGTGCCAACGCCCGCAACAATCACCACCGCCTTCTCCTGTGGCTTGCGTCCTAAGAGAAATTCCTCCACGCGTTCCACCTGCCGCCAGAAGCGCTTCTGCTCTTTTTCATGCACCGTCGCGGCGGCCTCTTTGGCCTGCTTCTTCAGCCACACCAACGATTCCGTCGCCAGCGGCTGCTTCGACGCGTCCCCGGGTTGCGTATTCAAGTACGCCGTAAGCACTGGACTTGCTAACTCTGAAAGCGAATTTACGAACTTCATGCTGACCATAAGCTTTCCTTTCTTCGTGCCTCTCGGCGCGACGCCCCATTGCCCCTGCCCTCGCATCAACCTAAAACGCATCAACTAAAAGTTGTGCGTTAGAAGTTGTGCAGCCCGTGCCACAGCCATACTCCCGCGGCCGTCAGGAACAGAGCGCCTGAAAGCACGAACATTGCGGCGATTGGCCGGCCGAGCATTTGAATCTTGTGCGCGATGGCCAGCTGCCGCGTAGCCATGGCTTTCTCCGCTGGATCGAGAAAAATTTGTTCTTCATCGTGTGTGCTAAGCATGCTGCGATAAATCAGCATCAGCACCAGGAACGCCGTAACCACTCCCCAACTCGCCATCAACGCAAATAACGTCGCATGTGCCATATCGCCCTCCTCCGCTCCTCGTTTCAAACGCATCCTCATCTTGCTCGCGCCGTCGCGACCCGGAAGTGACGCCGATCACTTCCCGTTGTGACCTTGCCCATTTTCGAATGGCGCCGCCTAAACAAGTCGATACGTGCGGGTTTTCACAAAGCACTTGCCATCAAAAGTTGTGACCTGCCTCGGCTGTCGCCACCGGGCAACCATTGCGTGGATCCGCCACATCGCAGGAATTGGCCGGAACCCAAACCATGTGCTACCGAAAAATCATCGCGGCATTTCTATTCCTGGCGTTTCTTCATGCCGGAGCCGCTTCAGCGAAGCAGCAAAATAGGCCGTGGCAGACCGGACGGCTTGCTGGCCTGAAGGCAGGTTCGTGCGGATTCTTTCCGAAATGCCTCGAAGTATCGATTGAGACGAGAGATTACCTGTACGTCTCCAAGTGGAGCACCGGACGAACCGGAAGGTGGCGCAATTACCCGACGCTCCGGATCGTCGGTCCCATGCAATTCGCCGTGGAAAACGGCACTCTCTACATTCGGAGTACGAAGGGCAAGGAATTTAAAACGCACCTCATTGAGACGGTTCCTATCCCGGATCGGTCGGCGGTTCCTCCGGAAGTGAAAACCTGAGCTTCGTTCGCTCAACGAACCAGCAAAACACGCGCCGCGCGGATCCGTCGTCTAGATCGGGCGTCCAGACCGGTCGCCCAAATCGGGCGCGTGCCCTCCAGCCATTGCGACTCTCTCCTTTGCTTCCCAAAAAGCTTGCTCCCGGAAACCGCAAAATGAACTAGACTGTGCGCCGCGCATCGCTTCGCGAATCAACTGAAAATTCACATTCGCGCTTCCTCCCGGTGCGGAAAAAGGACGCTGCTTGCATCTCTGGCTCGCTCTTCTCCTGATTGCTGCAATGGGTTTGATTTTGGGTTTGCTGGGCGGGGGCGGCTCGATTCTCACCGTGCCGATCCTCGTGTATGTCCTCGGAGTGGAGGCGCACGCTGCCATCAGTCTTTCGCTGGTTCTGGTAGGCAGCACCTCGCTGGTTGGCGCCTTCTTGCATCAGGAAGCGGCGCGCGTGGCCTGGAAGGACGGTCTGCTTTTTTTTTGTTTCGGCATCCCCTTGAATTTCCTGGGCGCTATTTTTTCCCGCGAGGTCCCCGGAAAGATCCTGCTGCTGCTGTTTGGTGTGTTAATGGGAATTTCCGGCACGGCCATGCTTTACAAACGAAAAGAGCCGAAGCCCGACGAAAAGCGAAAAATCTGGCCGGTGGTGGTGGCTGGCGCCGTGGTCGGATTTCTGGCCGGCTTTCTCGGTGTGGGTGGAGGCTTCCTCGTTGTTCCTTCACTGGTGCTGTTTCTGCGCATTCCGATTAAATCCGCTACCGGAACATCCCTGCTGGTGATCGCAGCGAACAGTCTGCTGGCGCTCATCGGCCATCGCCGGACGCTACATGTCGAATGGCTATTGTTACTCGAGCTTGTGGTTCCTGCTCTTCTTACCACGTATCTCGGAGTCAAGTTGACCGAGCATCTCAGCCCGCATCAGCTCCGCCGAATCTTCGGAGTCTTCGTCATTCTGTTCGGCCTGGTCATGGTCGCCACGAATCTCGCCGGCCTCATGTTCAAGCACTGAGCGGGAATCTTCAGTGCCGAATAGATACAACGATAGACACAAGGATTAGCCGGTACCATCCACCGACCGAGCGAGAGATTCTTGGCTTTTCCCGCCGCAAAGGAGTAAAAGAGCTGTATGCTTTCGCGCAAGCTCCGAAAAGTCGTCGGCCGGTCCAACGCGCTGATGACCGTCTATGAATGCGACTCGTGTCTCTGGCTCGTGAACGTGTTGCATCAGACCAACCTCACCGATGTAGAGTTGAAATTCGCCGCCCACGATTGCACTGAAAAGCCTTTGCGGAGTCAGTACCAACCCCCGGCCCGTTAATCGTCGGCGCTTCAATCGCTGCTATTCGCCATCCGCCCTCGTTTACCGACGCAACTACCGTTTGCATTCCCATTTCGCGGGGCTAAGATGAGTTCATGACGGCGAGTGCATCGTGACTCCGGCCAGCCCATTCGGCGATCTCGGCAAAATGTTGCTGATCTTCGGCGTCGTGCTGGTGATCGCCGGCGCGTTCCTGCTCACGGGCGCGAAACTGCCGTTCCGGCTTGGCCGCCTGCCCGGAGACATCGCCTATCAGGGGAAAAATGGCGGCTTCTATTTTCCGGTCGTCACCTGCATTCTTCTGAGCGTGGCGCTCACTTTGATTTTATGGGTGATCAATCTCTTCCGCCGGTAAGCTGACCGACTCATGAGCCAAACTTTACTTTTCGATCTGGTGCCGCAGCGGCGCGTGTGGAAGGTCAGTGAAATCACGCAGCAGATCGGCAATCTGCTCGAAGGCGCTTTTCAGGATGTCTGGATCGAAGGCGAAGTCTCCAATTTCCGTCCGGCGCAATCCGGCCATCTTTATTTCACCCTGAAAGATTCGCGCTCGCAGATTCGCTGCGTCTGTTTCCGCGACGAGGCGCGGCTGCTGAAGTTCCGTCCCGACGACGGCTTGCACGTCACGCTGCGCGGCGCGCTTGGCGTGTACGAACCGCGCGGCGAGTATCAAATTTACGTGAGCCACATCGAGCCGGTCGGCCTTGGCGCGCTGCAGCTCGCCTTCGAGCAGCTCAAAAAGCAGCTCCAAGCCGAGGGATTATTCGACCAGGCGCGCAAGAAACCGTTGCCCGTGCTGCCGCTTTGCATCGGCGTGATTTCATCGCCCGCCGGCGCGGCCATTCGCGACATCCTGCGCGTTCTGAAGCGCCGCTTCGCCAATCTGCACGTGCAGCTTTATCCCGTGCGCGTGCAGGGAGACGGCGCCGCCGGAGACATCGTCGCGGCCCTGCGCCACTTCAATCGCGTGAAATTCGCGGAAGTGCTGATTCTCGCGCGCGGCGGCGGCTCGCTCGAAGATCTGTGGGCCTTCAATGAAGAAATCGTCGCGCGCGCGATTTTCGAATCGGTGATCCCGGTAATCACCGGCGTGGGTCACGAGACCGATTTCACCATCGCCGATTTTGTGGCGGACCTGCGCGCCCCCACTCCTTCCGCCGCCGCGGAAATCGTGGTCCGCTCGCGCCAGGAATTCGAGCGGCACATCGCCGAATACAATCGCCAGTTGATCCATCACATTCGCTACCTGCTTTCCGAGCGCCGCCATCGGGTGCGCGATCTCGAATCGCATCGCGCCTTTCGCCAGCTCGAATTGTTGCTGCGGCGTCGTCGCCAGCAGACCGACGAGCTTTCCAGTGCAATGGCCATGGGCTTGCGCCTGCGGCTTTCGGCATCGCATCAGCGGCTCACGAAAGCGAGCGCGCAGCTTTCTTCTTTCGATCTGCGCTCGCGCGCCAGCGCGCTGCGCCGCCGCATCGACCATCAGCAATCGCAGCTACATGCCGCGCTGCAGCGCGTGGTGGCGCAAAAGAGGCGCCGCTTCAGCGCAGTCCATCTGCGCTTCGCCGCTCTCGATTTGCGCGCGCGTGTAGGCAAGTTGCGCGGCGGGTGTGAATTAAAATCCTCCGAGTTGCGCGTGCGCATGGACCGCTTCTTAATTACGCGCCGCCGGCGGCTCGAAGCTGCCACCACGCAGCTTCGCGAGCGCAGCCCGTTCGAGTTGCTCAAGCGCGGATACGCCGTGGCCTATGACGCATCGGGCCGCGTGTTGCGTTCGCCCGACCAGGTCGAAGTGGGCAGCGACATTTCCGTGCGCCTGGCCTATGGTGAGCTTGGCGCTGCCGTCCGCAACAAGAAGAAATTCAACCGCGAAGAACCTTCCGAAGAAAAATCCTAGTGCTAGATTCCGGCTCTGCGTGTCAGGTGGTTACGGGCAGGACCACTTACGGACAAGAATAATTCCGCACTTGCACGCGCCATTCCAACTGCGTGAGCCGCGCATAAATTTGTTTGAAGTTTGCCCCCGAGTCGCGAGTTTCCTTTTCGATTCCCTGTAGCGCGCAATGCGAGTCGAGCCAGCGTTCGGTTTCGTCGGTCGGGTCGGCGGAACTGCCGTAGTGCTCGCCTTCCGCCATCACCACGGTTTTCCGCGTCGGCCGGCCCGCGTCAATCCACTGCTGCGGCGTGTACACATTCGCAGCGCGCACGGATGCCGGCAACAGTCCCGCAAACGCTCCCGCGTGCGGCGCAACCGGCGTCACCGGAAGCAGGTAAGTGAGATAGAAAAAGAACGAAGGGTTGTTGCCGATCACCATGCCGCCGCCGCGAACGGTGTTCGCCGATTCGCGCGCCACCGCCTCCCACGGCTCAAGCCAGTGCGGCGCCGAGTACAGATTGCGCGCAAAGATTCCGTACCATCCCACGGCGGCGCACAAAGCCAACGCGCCAAGCAGCACGCGGCGCGGCAGTCGATGTGGCATGGTTCCCAACGCCACGCCCAGCGGCAGCACCAGCCAGGGCGTCATGAAAAAAGTTCGCTTGGACATGATGATCAACGTCAGGACATTCCGCAGTCGCGAACGGACTGGCTGGTCTCGACGGATTCGACGCCGCGGCATCCACCGTATCCCACAGGGCGATCCGCGGCGCACGCGGGCTTACGAGGCAGCGCGGCTCATTGCCGACTGCATCGCCGGCCGCGTCGATCCGTACTGGCTGCGCGTGGCGATGGCGCCACCCGACGAGAACCACATCAACATGTTGCGGGAAAACGGCTATCCCGACCCTGTACCCGCAAGGCAAGACGACGACCCTTCGTGAAACGATGTCGCGGACGGACTATCAGGCGTTGTTTGCAAGCATCCTCGACATTCTCTACTACGGCTTGTTCAAAGCCGTCCCGATCTTCAACGAGGCTGTGTGCAGGATTCCAGGTCTCACCGCAACCCGCTTCGTCAAGCGCTACATGCTGGACGGCCTGGTATACTTCCGCGGTCTTTCAGGATCTGGCAACTTCGACCGAGCGCGGCTTTGAGCAGTACATTTCCCACAGGGCGGGACAACATTTCACACCACGAACACGGCGGCTATTCCAGTATCAGCCCGCGCTGATGCAGACCAAGGCCAGTCGATCAACTGGTCCTGGGATCCTGAACGACAATCTGGGAATCTTCACGGACAGTGCCCAGAACGCATTGTCATCTCGATCAACCGCGGCATCACGATTTTTATTCACTCGCTCTATTGCGGGAACGGTGTTATTAAAACCAACCTGTACCAGAGCGGGTATAACGACACCGATGCTGAAAGCAAACGGTGCGTCGAAATAGAACCGCCCGGGGCTTTTCGCACCAGGGCATCATCGACCTGACCAAGATCCTCACCAGGGCAGCGCGACTCTTTCGCGCAGCCGATCATGCTCGGAGGCATCGGCGTACCGCGTCAAGATCGTCTACGGATCGGCGAACGTGGCAGTCACCAAGAACTTGCAGAACGCCGTGCGCAATCAGATTTCGACTCGAAGGCGGCTCGCAGAACGCCCAGGGCTTCCCGACGCAGTGGATCGAGACCAACGCATGGTTCAACCAGGCGACGGACTGGATTCACGACCCGTACTTCGATACGGGCTCAACGAGCGCCGGCTTCTCTTCGCTGCCCGGTGGTTGGATCATGTTCGCGGACCCGGCGACGCTCAAACGTCCCGCGATCGAGATCGGCTATCTGCGCGGATTCCCACAGGCTCAACTCTTCCAAAAAGTGCCGAACAGAATCCGGCCTGGTGGCGGCGTGGAACCCATGATGGGCGACTGGACCACGATCAATCAGGAAATGAAAGCAATCTCAGTTCTGGGCGGGGCTCAGATGGACAGTAGTTCCTGACGTGGGCTCGAGCGGGACCGGGCTTTCGTAGAACAGGCGAGTAAGCGGTCCCCAGGTTACGCTACTCGCTCCTTGTCGGGGCGGGAGGCGTTTTGGGTTAAAGGACAAAAAGACAATGACACTGAACCTTTCGAACGTGAACATCACGACCAACGCGGGCGTAACACTCACCGTCGCGCAGCTTCTCGCCGGCTTCATCACGCGAACGGGTCCGACGAGCACGGGCTTTACGGATACGCTTACCGTCGACGGCAAGCATTCTGGCTGGGCTCGGCAATTCTTTCCCGCACCATTTGTGCTGCGCTACATCAATGCGACGATTTAGACGGCGACAATCGCGCGCGGGGACACTAACACGACTATCGTGGACGGCGCGGGGCTTCTCGGTGCTTCCACGATTGCAACGCATCAGGAAGTCGAGGATCCTGTCCACCGCAAGCGGCACTGCGCAAGATCCCACGGTCTCACCGTAACCCTTCTGACCCGTCATCTTCTGGTCTAAGCGTGGATGACGGCGGGGTACATACACTTACGACTTCACCAACGCGCCGGCCATAAGCTACGTGCGCCTGCTAATACCGGACACCCAATTTCTTTCGCAATTACACCCCCTTTCAGAACTCATGCTTCCACGATCCAGAAATCCGAGCATTGTACAACATCCAGCGGAATACTTTTCAGAGTCCGGCTGTTCTTCTACTTTGCCCGACCACAGGGTCGTAATCTGCCGGGTCTTCCGCTGTCGTATGTTGCGGGTTGCGGCACTCGCACTCGACACGCTGGCGAACAATAAAGGCAAACTCGGCAATGTAATCAAACTTCTGGACGTTTCGCTCGACTGGAAATTCCGCGCCCACTTGCTTGGTGATGGAGCCAAACTTACCGGCAGATCGACGACGACGCCGGGGGCGATCATGATCATCGAGCAAACCCGACCTCTGGGCCTTCGCGCAGAGATGGTGAAAGCAGCCCCAGAGACAGACGGCAGGATCGGGATGGAGTTCCTCGACACTATGATCGTGGGAAGAGCTCAATTCCGGCACATCGAGCACGCTGCTCTGGCCTCTGACACCGGCCAAGTGGATTCAGCTTTTGCCGCTCCGGCGGGCCAACTCCAATAACATTCTGGGATCGGGCCGAGGTAACAGGGAGCGTCGGTTTCCCCGTCGTCCCCGCGGATCCTCCCTTCGATATCGAGCTGAGGCTCTACCAGTTCCAAAATCCTTCCCGCTATGTCCATACGGGCGACGTGCTGAACATTCCTCTACGGACTGGAAGGGTCGAACTCGTGAGAAAGTCCCTCGCAGCGCTTCTGATATTCTCCGCTTGGCTGGCCGCGCAATTAACGCCCCCCGGTGGAGGCGGCGGCGGGTCCAGCGGTCAGTCTTCGGCTCCATCTGTGGGTTACACGACTGGGACTTACTACTTTCCGGCAGGCGGAGGAGCTGCAGCGAATGGCACACGCCACGAATGTAGTCACACAGCAGGAGGGGATCCCTGGATCGGAACGATCAGCAAGTTCTCGGTCACTGGTTCTCCCCGCGGCACCGGCTCTGGCTCGGCGGTATTCACCTGGTACGACGGCACTTCATCGCAGACCGTCTGGGACGTGTACGAGTTCACCGCGTCGGCGAATGGCTGCAGCGATACGACGCATTCTTTCACGTACTCAAGCAGGCGGACCTGCTCTCAATATCAGATGGTTGTATCCACTGCTACCATCACGAGCGCGGTAACGATGACATGGGGTGCCAGGCCGGAGCCGCAGGGCGCGAACCAGCGCGAACCGGAGGGCACAGTTACGCGGGAGCGACTACGGCACAAGCGGGATCACCCGGCGCGACAGGGATGACAGGCGCCAACGACGGGCGCGGCGAGGTCAGGGCAACAACGCCTACTGTATCCGATGCCACAGGAAGCGGACAGCTTGCACATCTACAACCTTACGCCAACGGTACCACACTTAAAGCCTGCGTGGCCTTCGTCCCGGATCCGACCAACAGAGCGGCAGCGCAACTCTCAATGTCGCCGCCTTGGGGCAAAGACGCTCAAGAAAAGCGACTGTTCGACAAACCTGTCGGCGAGCGCACTTACCGGCGGCACGATGTATCTGTTCAGCTACAACGGAACGTACTTCTGTCAGGGATCGTCTTCCGGCGGCGGCGTCCAGCGTGCCTCCCAACGGCCTGACGGGTGGCACGATTACCGCAACGGGTACGTGCACCATCGGTGGAGACGGACAAACCAGGACGTTTGGTATCTCCTTCGGCGGTAATTCAAGCGGAGGCGTGGCATCCACCGGCCTAACAACCTATTTCACGCTAGGCTATCCTGTCTAGTTTTGTCAGCTGGAAGATATATGTCTCTTTATCCGCCGATACGATGGAAATCGATATCTGGAAGAAAGCGACGGGATCGACGTCTTTTCCGACAATCAGCAACACGATCACCGGGAGTGGAACACCGTCGATATCCACGGGGACGATACCGGCCCCACGGCCCCTTCCCGGCTCGACGCCTCTTCTTCGGCTGAACAGGATGATTGGGCAATGAGTATCATAGCTGTCGGTGGCACCGCCACGCAAGGCGAGCTATTTCTGCACTGCAAGGTAACCACCTAATGCCGCTACCTTCCTTCTCCGCCTCGCTCCCCTGCTTCGGCGCCAACCTGAAAATATCCAACGTCGTGGCGAATGCGGACGGCACGACCACTCTTTACTTACGACCCGTGCGTCACGCTGACCCCGTCAAGCGGAGTAACGGACATCATTATCTCCCATAGCCAGGCAGCAAACGATCTGATTAGGAATGGAGCGGCGTAACCAGCTACGCCATCACAGTCGCCGCCGGGTTAATGCCACGCAGACAGCACCGTCGTAAAAGAAAACGCTCTGTACGTATACACCAGTGTCCCCGGTCAACCTGATGACACGAGCGGCAACACAGTATGCACCGGCAACTCTTATGTTCAGGCTTCCACCAATAACTCAACATGGCTCTCGATCATGGGCACTACATTCCTCGCAAACAGCAGGGCCGATGCGAGTCCGGTATTCTACCGATCTTTGGCGGCGGTTCGGGAACAGTGACAGGAGCTTATTCAATAGGTACGGGAGGATGCGCGCGGTTCAACGGAACGGGTTCGGGTGGTATCAACGTACTCAATTTCGACAACTATACCGGCATAGGATTGTTTGTGGACGGGTCGCAGTCCGGTTCGACTACGTTTCAGGGCAGCGATAACGCTTATTCCGTAATCCCCTACACCGGACTGATCCCGCGGTTCTCGTATTTCAAGTGTGCGAGCCTCGCACCATAGCGATCCGATTATGGCGGCGATTCGACTCACCGGCTCCCCCTGACTTTCGGCGCACGACCCGCGACGAAGCCATATTTTATCATCACCGCGAGCGAAGGGGAATGCTACCGTTTCAGCCGCTACCGCTTATTCCGCGCCGGATACACAGCCTGCTCCGTGGTGGATGCTGGCGAGACTATTCGGGTATGCGGAGGTCAACGCGGGCATTCCCGGATGCGCCAGTTAACGAACACGGGAGCAACGACGGCAAACTGCGGAAGCTGCGGTTTCGTAGTGGCCACGGCGATGGCACAAGCGCTTATGTGATTTCTGAGGGCGCTGGAACTACAAACTTTACTCCTATGGCGCGTCTTCTAACTCTTCCCCGGCACTTTGTTTACAGCTACCGGAGGCACAACGGGAACCGGAACGGTGGCTCAAACCTATCTCTTACGGACTGGCCCGGTGCGCTGGGCATGATCACGGCTGCGATGCCAACTATACAATCGATCACAAGGCCGGAATTTGTTTTGCTGGGTCCCGGCGGTAATGATCTTATCCGCAACTTATTACAGGTTTGGATTACACGACAGGAGGGACATTTCAGGCCGATGGCCGTGACGATGATCAGCAATGCGGTAAGCCGGTGGATCCAGTAAATGGGGTGATAGTGGTCGATTTGTACTACCAGATTGCGGCAGCGATGTAATTGTCCCCAGCACGCTCAATATTCTTCATGGGTTCTTTCATGGCGCGGTGCCGCGAACTATTTTGGAGCCGACAATTAACCATCCCGACGAGAGAATTGACTACCTTTCACGGCGACATGCAGCGGTCTTGTTATAAAAGCCCAACCCAGATTTCCAATCCGGTGGAGTCACCATTTGTCCACCAGCGGTCAGGCAAAATGGGCGGCGGATATGCTTCCGGGGCTGCAACAGATCTTTACCGGCATCGAACGAGAGCGTTCATATTCTGATCAAACCCTTTGGGGATCCTCGCCGGACAGGTGCTTTACGGGGAAGGGAAACACGTGTATCAGGGAAACAGAGTACGACATAGCCGCTGTTATTACCGCTTTCGAAAGCGGGCTGATTTATTCTCGCTTTTGTCACGAATCCAGCCGACCGACCGGAGAACAGACGGCGGATAGTTACACGATCGCGACGGGCGGCGATTCCGGCGACGGATGGAACCAACGTCGTCGGCATGATCAATCTGCAGTGCATGAATGGACCGGAGGCGGACGCGAGAATCAGGGCCAGCACCAATCGTGACGTGGACTACGTGGAGGCTTTCCGTTCCGGCACTTATTCATTCCAGGCTACTACGCGATCGAGCAGTTCGACAACTGGCGGGCGATCGTTGACGGACAGGCTTACCGACCCGCTGGGCGTAGAGCACGATTTACCCAGAACACACAAACGCGGCTCTTGCTGCAACTGGCGGGCGTGTAGATGGGATACACGAGCGCACAAGTCAAACTCCGGTTGCTGGCTCAGCAGAACGCCGCGCTGATCGCGGATCTTGCAGCGACACGCCCCCGCCCCGCCGTTCCGCTGGTTCAATCGCCAATTGTGGCCCGGTCAGGTAGCCAATCCATGGCCGGGGGAGCTTGCGTGAGTTGTACGCAGGCCGGGAACATCCGTCAGGGTAACCAATCCGGGATCGGTAATCTCGAATGGCCGCGCCTGACGCTCACGGTGTACGGCCTCGACAGCGAGACAGTGCGATCGGTGACTAACGATCTCATCAATTTCATGGAGACGGTCGACCTGTGCTCGAATGCGCAGTTCGGTTCTCCGCAGACGGCGCCGAATCAGAACCCGGTAACGTTTCTCGGCCAGCGTGACGGGATGATCCCGAATCCGCAAAGCCCGTCAGGTCCCGTTTATGCGTTACACACGGATTTCAGATGCGCCAACAGGGCCGACTTGTCAATTTAATACCTGGTTTTTCTCAGCAACAGCACGAGCAAAGGAGCAACTATGTCTCTACCGAACGTAACGCTACAGCAAGGTTCCGGCATCCCGGCAGTAGGATCGGTCTTATCTGTCGGCAACAATGCCAGTCCGCTGATCTACAACCCCATCGGCAATCAGGCCAAGATCACGATGGAAACCAAAACCGACACGGCCGTCACCACCAACCAGGGCAATCAGTGGGAACAGTCGATACCCACTCTGCTGATCGGCGGGGAGTGCTCGGTCGAAATCTTCTACGTGCCCAACACTCCCGGCCAGGACGGTACGACCGGCGTTGTGGGACACGCGGCTACCAGTCCCGGCGCACTGGTCTACATGTTCGCGAACCAGCAGATTCGCCCGTGGAAGCTTACCTGGCCGGATGGTCGGCCCAGTATTTCGAGGCTTACATCTCGACCTTCCCGGCGGTGTCCGATCCGAACGGGAAAATGCTGATGTTGACGATGAAGCTCCACATCACTGGCAACATCTTCTACGTGGACTAGACCATGAGCCCAAGTCTTGTCGCGCCCCTTCCCACCGTCAAGGTGGGAGGCAGGCCGTATTCGGTGCGCTTTTCACAGGGCGCGTTCTATTTGCTCTCGACGTGGGGTATCGACGTCTCGCGGGCTGTCTCGGTTCACAACGAGATGATCTCGACGGGCCGCGCCAAAGAGTACGCGGCCAAGCTCGCATGCGCCGCGCTCGGCAATGTCGATGCTGATGGCAAGTGGCATTCCCTGGCGCTTCCTCCGCTCGAAGTCATGGACATGCTTCTCGATGGTGAGTGGGAAGCGCTGGACGCCGCGGCGTGGGACGCTTACAAAAAAAAACTTGGGCTCGTGTCGACGACGGAAGTACCGGCGATTCAAGACCTCTCGATAACGAGAGATGGCTTGAACACTGGGCATTTGGAACCGGAAGAAGTCCAGCCGGCCTCGGATTAACCGGCGTCGAGTTCTGGGGCCTGACGCCGCGCGAGTTTCAGGCCCTCACGGAGCGTATGGGAGCGTGACCGTGAATTTCAGGTTTCACTTTGCGCGCGGCTCGACGCCACGCTTCGCAACACGGCTCTCATTGACGTGGCATTCAAACCTCCATCGGGTAAGTGGTGGACGCCGGAAATGCTCATGCCGGGATACCGTGCACCGGAGCCGGCCCCATCGAAGCGATGATGGGACTGGCAGGCCCAGAAGGAGCTTAATGAATAGCGTAGGCAAACCACCGGACCCGACGAAGGTGCGAGAGGAAGCTGAGGCGGCGCGCAGGTCGACGCAAAGGACAGGTTCCAGATGGCGCGGGATGCGAAGGCCCGCAAGGCTACAACAGAAGAGATCCGGCTGATATTGGAGGCGTGAGATGGCAGTCGGCGAATCGGCAGGTTCGGTTTATGTGACGATTGACGGCGATGTCGCACCTCTGGTGGCGAAGTACGCGCAGGCGGAAGCCATGTCGAAGGCCGCCGGGGATGGCGTTGCCTCTGGATTCAATACCGCGGCGGCAGGCACGGAACCTTTCACGGTCGCGATAAATCGCGTACTCGGCGTGTTGCGCGACGAGGGAGAGGCAACCCGTATTGCCATCGCCGGGACTGAGTCACTGGGCGGTTCTTTTCGCCGAGTCGGGAAAGCCGCGAAGGGCAGCGTGTCGGAAATTCAGGCTGTCGGTGGCGCGGTGCGCGTGCTGTCAGGAGAGCAGGGAATCCGGGTTGTCGAGCGCTTTATTACATCGCTCGGCGCGGGCGGACTGGCAACAGCGGTATATCCGCTGCTCGGCCTGGCCGCGACAGCTGAACTGGTATTCCGCGCCTTTGGCAAACTGACGGGCCAATCGGAAGAGTTGAAGGCTGCGGAGAAAGAACTCGCGGATCAGACTGACAAAACCAGCGAAGCATTCCGCAGGACTTCCGAGGTGATAGACGAGTCTCTTACATCGCAGGCCGGAAAGTTCCTTGGCCCAGTTGAGGCAGCGGAATTCAAGGTCGAATCCATCCGAAATAAAATACGTGAACTCTACGACGACATCGCGAAAATCCAGAATGTAGACATCAAGGGCACGCAACGCGCCGCCGCTGGACATCCGTTCGAGCAAGAAGAGGCGCAGAAGAAAATCCTGGCGTTCCAGGAACAGATAAAGCAGAAGCGCGAGCAGATCGAACAGGAAGCGGTAAAGCTCAACGAAGCAATGCAGGACTCGGATCGCGCCGTAGTTCAGCAGTCCGGATCTTTGCAGGCTGATCGCCGCCAAAGGTGTGGAGGCGGCGGCGAAGGACGCAGCCGAAGCCACACACAAAGCCGCGCTGAATCGCATCAATGACGAGCACGAGCTCAGGCAAGCCGTCATAGATTCCGAGCAGGACGCTGGAACCCGCACGATCAAGTCGGCAGAAGAACGCGTTACCGTTGCACGCCAGACAGCGACGGCAGAGATAGCCCTGGAACAAGCGGTCACCAAGGCTACTGTGGACGGGATCAACGCCCGGCTGGCGGCCGAATCGCAAGGCAAGCCAAAGTCGGAAGCCGATAAACTCCAGGTCACGGCCGCAGGGGAAGTCGCCGCCGCGCAGCGTAAAGGCGCGCAGGAAGGCCTGGACGCCTACGCTAAGGCAACGGCGGAGGAAAACAAACTTGGCGAGGCCTATGCGACGGCAGAGCGCGGCTGGGCCGACTCCGTGGCTGAAGGCCTGGGAACAATCCGCAGATCGGCAATATCAAGCCGTCAAAGAGGGAAAGACAGTCCAGCAGCGCGACTTCGCCAATCAGGAACTACCGGGCATCTACAACCGCGAAGCGGAACAGAAAGCCGCAGGCATCACCGACAAGTCAGCGGGCGGGTTGAAAGCCTTGCAGATTAAACAGCAGGAAATCGCGCTGGAAGGCCAATACGCCGCGCAGATAACTCACAGCGCACAGCAGGAAATCGCCTATAAGACGCAGCTTGCGGCGCTCGAAGCAAACGCTCGCCAGGCCAAACTGGCAGGATTAAACGCGGAACTGGCCGACGCTGAAGCCATAGCGGCCGGTGTGAAGGGAACGGAGGGGTACAAAGACGCACTCGGAGTGGTCGCCCGCTTGAAAGCACAGATCGCGGAGCTCTCACAACAGGACGCAAACGCCGATGCGCAGGCGACCGACGCGATAGCCAATCTAAATCAGCAGTTGAATCAGACGCTCACCCTTCAACAGCAGATCACGAATGCCAAAAACGCCGCGGCAGCCACGCTGCAAAGCAATCAGCGGAACATCGGCACGAAGCTTGGCGAGGATATAGGCAATCTTCCGAAGGACGTTCGGCGACGATATCGGAAGCTCCATTTCCGGGGCGCTGCTTGAGCGGCATCCGGGCAAGAGCATCGGTCAGGAGATGAGCAAGGCGCTGAAAACATCTCTGGAGGGGGAGGCTCGTAAGCTGCTCGGCGACGCTATCAGCGCTGAATTCCAGGAAGTTTTCGCGAACCTGAAGCATCGTATATCGCCGACGGTCCCACAGCGGAGTGGCGGAGCCGTGGGCGCTCCGACCGGCGGAGGCGGAGTGACCTCCGGAGCGACGATACCGGCCGGTTTACCCGGAGCGGGGACTCCGATCTATGGCAATAATGTTCCACCGCCCAGCAACTCCGACAGCGCAATGGCCGCGCAAATGACTCAGATGAACGCTTCGCTGCGACAGCTCGTATCGATCGAAACTCAGTGCGAATGCAATCAACCTGCGGAACGGTTACTGGCACAGATGCTCGCCACGTCTCAGTCTCAAAGCGGAACTCTGGATAAAATTCTGGCAACCGATCTTACGAGTTTGTCGATTCAGGCCGCAACACTGATCATAGACACGCTGCTTTATTTCAAGCCATCCGTTTTGGGGACCACTTTCGCATCGGGCACGGACTCCGCTCCGGGCGGCATGGCGCTGGTCGGCGAGAAGGGACCGGAAATCGTGAACCTGCCCCGCGGCTCGCAGGTCATCCCGAACCACGCGATCCACAAATACGCGGCCGGCACGCCGGGCTACAGCAGCAGCACACATTATAAATCAACTTCGTTTCAGACCGGCTCAACGGAACTGCACTTCCACGCACACGGGATGAATAACCCGGACAAGTTCATCGATCACGTGATGCGAAAACTTCCCGAGACGCTCAAGCGCCGAAGCCCGATTTTCTCCCCGCTGTCCCACTGACATGAGCTGGACGCAACGATCACGCGCCGACGCGGGAACAATCCTCAGCGGCGTCACGATCAACGTGGCCGATGCCTCCGCGCCGACTGCGGGCACTTACACCGCAACGTCCGACGTGTCATGCGTTGTCGAGGACATGAACGCGCTGGTGGCGCTCACCGGCATAACCGGGGCGATGATCCAGCAGAATGCCACGGCGAGCCTGTCCGGCACCCTCTCGGCCTACGGCGTGACATTCCCGAATTCATGTGGCGCCGGCAACACCATCCTGGTTGCGCTGACCTGCAGCCCGGACGCTTTCGGGCCCGTGCCGTTTATCGATTCGCACGGAAACTCGACGGTCACCGACAGCAACGGCAATACTTACGTTCAGGTCCTCAACCAGCTATTGCTTGGCGGCGAACAGCAGCTCGGCATCTTTGTTGCGACCGGGACCATAGCGGGCGGCCCGAACACCGTACAGGCGACGTCGGCGCGGGCCTGCCCCAACGTTGACTCCTGCTCGTTTTCCGTTCCCGGCATGGCGGTCCTCGAATATCCGGGCGGCAGCGGCACGGATGGTGTAAGCCTCGCGACATCGGCGACGGGCGGGACGCTCACCGTATCGCTGACTACAGGTCGGTCAGGCGACGTCATCGTGAACGTTATCGGACTCGGGCCGACTTGCCCAGCTCCGTCTCCCGCCCTGACCGGGCCGACCGGAGGCCCGATCATACCGGGGGCATGGCTCGTCGTCTACGAGTACGGCGGCTCGCCCGCGGTGGGATCGTACGTCGATCGAAGCCGATTTCTGTTCCTCGGCCAGGGTGGCCAGCACTCTTTCAACCTGCAGCTGCGCCAGCGCGGCAATGCATCCTACACGCTGGTGAGCGATCCCGGCGATCCCACCAGCGCGCCCGCGGATTACAACCCAACTCTCTTTCAGCCGATCTTTTTGTTCGACCAGAACGAATCCGGCTACACGCTGATGTTCAGCGGGCTCCTGCAGGACTACACGAACCGCTGGGTTGGCATCGGCGGACTGCGATACATCGACTGCACCGCAGTGACATTCGAGCAGGTTTTCGACACCGTGTACTGCGACGGCACAGACCAGTTTGTCAACGAGGATTGCGGCACTATGTTCGCCGCACTCTTCAACAAGTATGAGACCGGCTGCCCGGTGTCGCTCGGGACGGTGCAGGCCGGCGTCACGATCCCGCTTTTCACCCCGGAGAAAGGCCAGAAGCTGAGCGAGATTTTCCAGCAACTGGCGTTGACTTGCGATTTCATATGGGGCGTCAATCCGCAGCTTCTTCAGGTCTATTTCTGCCTGCCGACAGCGACCGCGGCGCCATTCAATCTGACGAGCGACTTCGCGCTGTGGGACTCGATCTCGCAGAAGATCGACGGTGCGGACTTCCGCAATCGGCAGGGTGTCAAAGGATCGGACCAGGCTTTCCCGCAGTCGGGCGAATGGTTCGCGGGGAGCGGGCAGCAATCGATTACTCTGCTGCGTCCGGTCAAGCAGGTGGTTTCCGCGTACATCACGCTGGGCACGCCGAATTTCGCGACGGGCACGTTCAGCGGCCAACCTGCGTCGGGCGACACAATCACGATCGGGCCGCAGAACGTCCCGTGGGGAGCCGGGAATTATCTTGTCGGTCAGATCATCGTGCAGGACGGCTTTGTGCAGCAGGTGACAACCCCAGGCGCCGCCTTCACCGAGCCGACATTCTCGCACGTCACCGGCGGCACCAGCACAGGGACCGTCGCGGTGTTTACCTGCCTGGGACCTTACGGGATCGGTGCGGGCGTCGAAGCCACGACGACCTATACCTTCGTCACTTCGATTGACAATACCCAATACGGCCAAGTGCTGATCGGCGCCACGCTCGCAGCCACAGTGCAGAATGTGGTGGACGCTATCAACTCGACCGCACCGTACGGCGGGCCACCGGCGACCGCGGGCCGCGGCGTCACGTTCTCGCTGCCGACATGGGAAGGCGCTCAGACTAACGCCTATGTTCTCTCCGGCACGCAGATCAAGGTCATCAACAAGCAGGATGCAGTCGTAGCTTCGTCGGCGCTCTCGAGAACGTCAAGCGCTTTCGCGTGGTCCGGCGCGCAAACGGCCGGGGGAAACTTCCCGCAGGGCTCGCTGGGACCAAACGAGCCGGGCACGATCTCGATTCAGGTATATCAGGAGGGTACGAACACGGCTGCACCGGCCGTCGTGTACACGCCGGGCTCTGGCCGTTATCACGTTGGCTGTCGCCACTCGACGCCGGGTCGAATCTGAACGTGTGGTACTACCGCGCGGACGGCGGATCGGTCGAAGTGGAAGACACCGCTTCGGTGGCATCGCTCGCGCTCACCAGCGACGGTACCGGCAAGATTCAGCAGTTCACCGATCAGTCAACGCAGGGCCTCATTTCCGCATCCGCGCAGGCGCTGCTGCAATTCGCTCAGCAAGCCCTCGCGGCCTTCGACACGCCGCCGACCGAGCTGGACGTGATCCTCTACCAGCCGGGCATCCTGCCTGGGCAACTCTGGACCTGGGCGCTGGGCTTTCTCTCCGCGCTGTTAAACGGCGAATGGTTCGTGACCGAAGTAAAGGCCGAAATGGTGCCAGTGTTCCCCTGGATGGACCGGCCGCAAGTTCCCGGCGCGGGACACTACCGCTACACAATCCGTGTCGTCGACGTCGCGCAGCTCGCGAGCTACCTGGACGTGTGGCTGGGCTTCGGCGGCGGTGGCTCAGGTGGCGGTGGTGGACTCGGCGGACCTGGCGCGTTGGCTCTCCACGTCGGGAGCGGGCAACTCTACCAGCGGCAACTACGGGCCGGAAGTCGAAGTAAACGGTACGGCATGGTCCGGCTCCGGCGCGGGTGGTAGTGGAATCCTGAATCTGGAGGGCAGTTCCGGCCTGAGCATTACCGACCTCGGGAGCGGCAATGTGCAGTTTGCCCTGACGGGTGCCACGCCGGTGAGCGCGGCAAAGTACTCGACGAGTTGGACCTCGCAGACCAGCGTAACAGTCACTCACAATCTGGGCACGACGGCCGTGCTGATGCAGGTGTTCAGCGCGGCTTCGGCTTCGCCGCTCGTGCTGAGCGATCTGATAACGCCGGAGAACGTGCAGATCGTCGATGCCAACAACGTGCAGTTGACCTTCGGCGCGGCATTCAACGGCTACGTCGTCATTGTCGGAATCGGGGCGACACCGACGGCGCAGAGCTACACGACGAGCTGGGTGGCACAGACCTCGGTAACCGTGACGCACAACCTCGGGACTGAGAACGTATTTGTGCAGGTGACGGACGCCAGCGGAAACATCGTCATCCCCGAGGACATCGATATCACCAGCGGAACCGCGCTGACACTGGCCTTCGGCGCGGCGTTCACGGGCTCCGTGCTGGTCGTGGCGTTGCAGCAAGGCGTCAGGCAGTTCAACGCCTCGTGGTCTGCGCAGACAACTGTTGTGATCTCGCATGGCCTGGGCACGACCGCAGTAATCGTGCAGGTGTACGACGGGTCGGGCAATCAGGTGATTCCGCAAACGGTCGAGATCACGAACGCGAATACCGTTACACTTACGTTTGGCGCGAGCTTCACCGGCTCAGCGGTGGTGATGGGATAGGAGACGTAAATTGACAATGACAAAGAACACGAAACTCTGGCTGCTGTCTCTCGCTGCTCTGATCCTCGTTCCGGCAGCGCTCTACTCGGTGCAGGTACTCGGCTATCAGGATCTGCAGATCATCTCAGCACCGGGCAACCCGCCCAGCGGATTCCTGCGTTTCAGCGCGCAGACCGGGACGCTCGGGTGTCTGACCAGCGCGGGCGCGAACTGCCTCACCGGGCTGGCGCCTGGCGGCACGGCGGGTGGTGACCTGTCCGGGACCTATCCCAATCCGACCGTCGCATCGATCAACGGGGCTGCGGTGCCGTCGAACTGCAAGCTCTTCCGCGCGAATGCATCAAATCAGCTGCTGTGCCAGACGGCCAAGGGCCTCGCCGGCGTCGCGTACGTCGCGGGCGGTGGCGCGGCAGACGCGCAGACGGCAACCTACTCGCCGGCCATCGTGGCGCAGACGGATATCCTCGGGTATCCAGTGTGCTGGCTGCCGACTGCGGCGAACGCGACGACGACCCCAACTTTCAACGCGAGCGGCCTCGGCGCGCATACCATCGTCAAGGCAGGCGGCGCGCTCGCGGCGAATGACATCATCACCACCGCTGTCGCGTGCGTCATCTGGGATGGCACCGACTACGAGCTGCAGAATCCACAGACGACGGGCGCGGGCACGGGCACCGTCACCAGTATCGCCACGTCGGGTCCGATCACCGGCGGGACGATCACGACGACAGGCACGATTGCGTGCGCGAGTTGCACGGTTACTGTCGCCAGCGGGACGGCGCGCGCTCGGCACCAGCGCGATATCATCCGGAACCTGCGCGTCAACTGTAACGGTGACAGCCACAGGCGCGGCCACGACAGACGATATCATGGCGGATTTCAACGCCGATCCGACTTCCACAACCGGCTACCAGCCGAGCACCAGCGGAATGCTGACGATTATCAAATTTCCCACTTCCGGGAACGTGAATTTCGACGTCTGCAATAACACCGGCTCGTCCATAACACCCGGCGCAGTCACGCTGAACTGGAGAGTGGTCCGATGAAACGCAGCATACTGGTATCGATTTTATTGGCGGCTTCCTGTACGGCACAAACCGTCGTATATCTGACTTCAACTACCAGCTTGCCCACCTGGACAGTACCCCTGGACTGGGACGATCTGCATAACAGCATCGAAGTCGTGGGCGCCGGAGGGGGTGGACAGGAAGGGCTTCCGTTCAACCGTGTCGGGCGGCGGCGGCGGCGGCGGCGCTTACAGCAAAATCGTCAATCTCAGTCTCACGCCTGGCAACAGCATCACCTATCAGGTGGGCAGCGGAGGCCTCGGCGGCAATCCGGGCACGGCAGGCGGCGACAGCTGGTTCAACGGCGCCACACTTGCCGCTTCTTCGGTCGGAGCGAAAGGCGGCGGGGGCGCCCCGACGAATTCGGACGCCGGTATCGGTGGTCTGGCGTCCGGAGGAATCGACGGCGTGCACAACGGAGGCAACGGCGGTAATGGCCTGACGACAAATCCGTCGAGCGGCGGTGGTGGTGGTGGTGCCGGCGGTCCCCTGGGCGATGGAGCGCAGGGCGGCAATAATACCGGCAATGGCGGTTCAGGCGGCGGCGGAAATGGCGGCGGTTCCGCTGGTCAACAATCGGTTGTGGGCGTCGCTGGTGCAGCGGGCGGAAATAATCAGGGCGGATCAGGTGGCGGAACTGCGGGCGCTGGATTGCCGGGTAACGGAGGAAATGGCAGCGCTGGAGGTGGGGGCGGCGGCGGCGCTACAGGCTCCGGAACCGGAGGGACGGGCGGAACGGGGAGCGAATGGGACGCGACCCACGGTTCAGGGGGGGGCGGCGGCGCTACAGGACACGGTGCATCCACGGTTTTTGCACCCGGCAACGGCGGCAACTATGGCGGCGGCGGCGGCGGGAGCGGCAGTGGATCGACGAGCACGGCCGCGGGGAATGGTGCACAGGGCATCATCGTAATCACTTACGGCTCGGCGGCAGTGGGTTCGGTCGCGAATGTCTCTGTCATCGTCGTAGGTCCCTGAAGGCGGCGCTCTCGATCCTCGTCCCCGAGAAAGCGGCCTGAAATATCGATAGAGGCTCGAAGATTGCTCGGGTCGATCTGAAGGCGAAAATTTCTTTTTCTTTTTGAATCAGTTGTTTACGGGAAAACTTGTCCTAAGCCTTGCGCAGTTATAATAGAGGGCTTTTTCATGGGATCTCTGACCATCACGTACCAGGCACGGGGCCAGCGACCGCTTTCGGTTGCTACCATCGAAGATGAAGGGTTGCTGCAGCAAGCCGCGCAAATCGCCATAGAACAGGCTGAGCAGCACGCGGCGGCCGTCGCCGCTGAGGACCCGGTCATGGGTATGCTTCAGGCCGCGGAAGTGCAACGGCTGCGCGCGGCGCTCTCGATCCTCGTCCCCGGATTTTCGGTCCCGTCTTTGGGACCAGACGGCGTGCAGTAATGCCTGCCTCCGGGAGAGGAGGACTGATGAGCAAGCAGTGTACACGCTGCGGATTTCTCACGAATTTTACGGAGGGGAAACCGGTACTGGTTGTGGCGTGCATGAAGGCACGGCCGCATTGCAATCCGGAATTGCTCAGGAAAGTGTGTGGAGAAATGAGGAAAACGGCGTGATAACAACAAGCAATCGAGCAATCTTCGCCGTCCTGATCGCAGTGTTTTTTGCAAATGGCCAATACACGACTTATGACCCCGTGGTACAGGCTCTCCGCGCGGCCGGCTTATATCCGCGCTTGAGTGTGTGTCTGACTCAGGCGGTTCCTTGTCAGATACAAACGGTGACCTGGTCCTGCCCCACACCCGCCAGATGGGCTCCCAGCACGCTTTATTCTGCTACCGGCCTAATGACCGACGCTTTCGGGGACGTGTATCAGTTACAGATACTTCCCGGCTCACCATCTACAATCGGGCCGCAGGGATGGGCGCAGGCCATGAGCGGCGGTGGAATTATCAATCCGCTTAACCCCGGACCCGGCAGTTTCATCCCGGACGCGAATGGCATGCAGTGGAACTTCGTTGAGTCGGCGGCTGATCTCGCTTCGTGCCCCAACCCGGCTGTCAGCACCCCGAGCACAGCAGGAAAATTACCGCTTTAGCACGCCCGTAGAATAAGTGAGGCGGCCCGGTTCTCGGCTGCCAAGCTTACGATCCGGGCCGCGCCTGAGTGTCACAACGATTGACCGTAGGATAACATCGCATCAGGGAGAATCTTCGACGGGTGGCCGGCGGGCCGGGACTCAGGTTCCGGCCCGTTTCGTTTTACGGCCACGCCGCGGCGGCCCCGGAATAAAAACATTTCTTCTGTTGCGCGTTTCCGGTGAAAATGTCAGAATCATTCCGTGCCTCGACAAAAGCTGATGACGCCGTGTCCCTGGTGCCGTAAATCATTCTCGGCGACTGGACTGCGCGATCATCTGCCCCACTGCCCGAAACGACCGAAGGAGAAAACCAAATGAATGAAGTTTCCGCTGGATGCGGTCAGCAAGCATCCGAGCAAAACGTCCTGAATTTTAAACTGCTCTACGACGACACAGCGAGTGACATCTCGATCAATCGCAAAAGTCTCATGCGTCATCAGGACGCATGGGAAACCCTGCGCCTGCGCAACTCGCAGTTCGCCGCATCGTTCGACCACGCGCTGCTTGCCTCCGTGGCGATCGCAAATCAGACCGGTTCGACCGAAGACCAGCAGTCCGTTACGCCGATCCGCACCGGAGCTGGCGATTATCTCGCGGCTGGTGCGGTCCCGGCAAACCGGGCAACCGATGTGGCGGCTGCGGGAGTAGCGACCGCAAACGAAGCTGTTGCCACAGCCCTTGCTACGGCGATCTCCTTCTTTAACCAAGGACTCGCGGCGCTGTCTGCGGTCCTCACCACTGCGGCAGGCGGGGCTTCGACGCCATCACAGACGCAGTCAAAACCTGCGACGCCGGAGGCTTCTGCAGCATGAGCTTCCTCAGCGTCCTGAAGTCTATTGGCGGCGTTTTCGGCAAAGTGACTGCAGTTGTCACGCCGCTTGAGCCGGTGATCGGCGCGATCCCGGTCTTTGGTCAGGAATTCAACACGGTATTTAACGCCGTCGTGGCCGTCGAGAGCCTCTTCGCCGGCACGCCGAAAACCGGCGCCGAGAAGAAGCTCGTTGTGACAAAAGTGGTGAACGCTACGTCGCCGTCGCCGATCACGGAGCCGGCGCTGTCCGCCTCGATCGATCAGATCGTCGCCGCGCTGAACCAACTGCAGTCCGCGCAGGCCGCAGTGAGCGTCAATCCGCCCGCGACTGGCACAGTGCCGTAAACGGGAAAGGAGAAAGGAGAAAGCCTGGCGGCGGAGAGCCTGAACAACTCTCCGCCGTTTTCAATTTTCTGCGATAATCATTTCGCCATATGAGGACAGACGAAAACAACAATCCTGCGGCATTCACAACTGATATCGCCACTCAGGGCGGTCTCGTCGAAGGCACAGACTACACGCGCGGGACGCAGTTTCCGCCAGACGAGCACGGCAACCCGGTCTCATTGTGGACAGCCAACCTGATGGGCGACCCGGTCGCGTTGACCATCCGGGTGATCGATGCGATTGGTGTATCAGACGCATGCAGGAACGCCGCGCTGGACGTACATCAACATGCCGAAATTCCTCTGGGACGCGCTGCCGCCTCCGCAGAAGCGTGACGTAGTCGGATATCACTACCGGCACGAGGGTGGAACAGCAATGCGGCATCTGTTCCCGAACTATTCAGCGACTTAATCGAGAGTTGCCTGCCACAGCGCGAAGTGCGCGGCTGCTTCCTTCTCGCGGCTGAATCCGTACTTCGATTCGAACGCGGCCCAGCCGGTGGTGTGCTGTTCGGCGTGGTGCGCGCGGCATAGCGGGATCGCTCCCGAGTCCGGCCCTTTCGATGAGCGGCCGTTCACCGGGCCGTGGGCCGCATCGATCGGACCCGCTCCACTGGCACAGAGCCGGTCCCGATAGATCATGTGAAGCAGGACGCATGTGATGCAGCGTCGTTCCCGCAGCCACTCCAGGTAGTCCGGGTTCCGGTCCACCGAGACTCGCCGTGGCTTAGCGCGCTTCTGTTTGACGCTGGACCGCTTCAGCGGGGCTTTGCTGCGCGGGAGAGGCGTGCGGCGCTGGATCATGCGCGGCCTTGAATGACGAGCCTTGCGAAGTCCTGTAACTCATCATGAACGTCCCGCATCATCGTTAGGTCCGCTTCGGTCGGTTCCGATTCGGGAGCAAATCCTTCGATGACCCGGAACAGAATTGCTTGCGCCCCGGCGTAGAAAGCGCGGCGAGTCTCAGACTTCTGAATTGCTGGCGCATCCGCAGGCAGAACCATACGGCAGTATTCGTTCCACTGCTCTGCCATCAATTGACGCTTCATGCGGCCTTCGGTCCTTTGCGTACAGGGCGCACGATGAGGCCGGATGCGGCGGCAGCTTTGAAGCCCTGACACAGCGCGGAATAGATACGTCCGCTGCTCGGCGGGCTGTCAAGTGCGGCGGACACCTGCGAAGTGGTGACGTTGCCGAAGCCCCAGGCGACAGCCAGTTCCGGCAGTCCGGGCTCCGATTTGACGGGGCGGCTGCGCGGCTTTGCCCGTGTCGAGAGTGCGCGTTCGAGTGCGTTCATAGCCGTTCCTCCGCATCGTCTTCGAACGGATCATCATCTGCGTTCGGATCAATTGCTGCGCGCTCGGCCAGTGCTGCGACTTCCGCGAGCTTCACCACCAGGAGCGGCCTGTTACCGTTCTGGCGGATCGCCCGCAGCGCTGTAGCCTCGTCGCAGGGAATGATCCGGTAGATCGACCCTGCGCCGACGAGCACGGAAGCCTGCCGGAATCGCCGCACGCTCAACCACTGTCCCGGCTGGGCAGCGCTGTGCGCCAACCCATGAGATTTCAGTCAAGGTCTCCTGCTCTGCCGCGATCTCTGGGCGGTCGATCCGGAACAAGACCGCGCCGCCGAAAGCCTGCGTCTCCACATAGCCGACATGGGATTGACGGCCCATGACTTCGACCTTCGCCCATCCCTTGAATTCTGCCTGCGTTGGTTCGTTCATGTTATCGATAATATACTAACTATTTTGTTGTTGCAATATTTTTCGCGATAATATATTCTGTGGTCATGGAAGCAAACAAAAAAATGTACCTGACGAAGGCGGAAGCGGACGAGAAAGGTTTGCCCTCTGTGCAGGAACAAATCGACCGCCACAACGCAGCCGTGCGTGAAGCCCGCAAAGCGGATCGCGAATTCGTCAAGGCTTTCACCCCCAACAAATACGGAGAGTACGCATGAGCATACAGATTCTGACGGCCGACAGCCTGCGCGACATGCAGCCTGGCGAAATACTGGAGCTGATGTTCGAAGCGGACGGCCGTGGCGAACGCGACACGGATTTCCTGATCGCGGCCCGGCGGCATCTGATCGAGGAGGAGCTGTTCACTCAGCGGGACATCGACGAAGAGATGGAGCGGATGTATAACGCCTGGGACGCGCAGAGCACGATGGAGAAGCGGGAAGCGTACGACGAAATGATGGCGGAGCGGGACTGCCACGAAGCGAGGGGCTGCTGAATGTTTACGCTCTACTATCTGATTCTCGGCGAGCGCAAAGCGCTGGGCCAATATCCTACCTGGGCTGCTGCATGGAACGAGGCGGCGAGACGGAAGCACAATTATTGCGGAAGTTGCCTGTACATCGCCGAGCCCACGCGTAACACTCTGGAGCAAGCGGGCGGATCGCCCGCGCCGCAGGGGAAGGCATGAGGAAAGAAACGATCCACTGCGACGTGTGCGGGCGGCAGAAGGGCGAATCTAATCACTGGTGGGTGGCGCGGCGAGTGGAGGGAGCCGGGCTCCCGCAGTTGCTAATCGGACCGGCGGCGCTGAGAGGCCCCGAACGGGAGTATTCCGCCACGCCGACGTGGACATGGACCTGTGCGGCTCTGAGTGTGTGCAGCGCAAGGTTTCAGAGTTTCTTGAGGGGAAAGCATGAACGAAACGTTGGAAATCGTAAGATCGGAGCCGCGCGGCGAACTGGTGACCGCTGCGGACTTCATGCCGGTGTTCACGGTCCAGCAGGCCGTGGAACGAAAAAAGATGGTAAACCAGTTCATCGCGGGCGTACTGATCGAGTCGGAGGACTATGGGAAAATCCCCGGCGCGGGAGAAAAGAAAGTCCTGCTCAAGCCCGGCGCGGAAAAACTATGCTCGATCTTTGGCATGTCGGTTACCTATGCCGAAGACAAGATCATCGAGGATTGGACCGGCGCGGAGCACGGCGGGGAACCGCTGTTTTATTATTCGTACCGTGCGCAGCTCTCGCGCGGCGGCCGCTTCATGGGCGAGGCTATCGGTTCGTGCAACACGTGGGAGTCGAAGTACCGCTATCGCTGGGTGCCTGAGGAAGTGGCGAAGCACCGCTCGGACTTCGATTCGCTCCTGAAGCGCGGCGGTGTCACACAGAAATTCGAGCCGAATTTCGCGCTCGACAAGAAAGAGACAACCGGACAGTACGGCAAGCCTGCCGAATACTGGGCTATGTTCGAGGCTGCGATCCGCGAGAAGACGGCCCGCAACGTTAAGCGGAAACATGGGGAAGCGCGAATTCGAGGGCTGGGAAATTACGATGGATCAGACACAGTACCGTATCCCGAATCCAGAAATGTCGGACGCCATCAACACGGTCCAGAAGATGGCTCAGAAACGCGCGCTGGTGGCCGCTGTCCTCGTGGTGACGAATTGCTCGGACGCCTTCACTCAAGACGTGGAAGACTTCGCGGAGCCGGAATCGCAGCCGATAAATCCGGTATCGGAGCGTAATACGGAGTCAGCCACTCCAAACAAACAGAAGGCATCCAAACGCGTCGGTGAAAGCGGACTGCCCGACAATAGACCCGTGCCGGATGCGTTGGCGAGTCGCTTTCAGGCTATCGACGAGAACAGCAAGAATATCACTCCCGCGTTTCTCGCGCTGGAGAAAGCACTGATCGACAAGGCCGGAGCGAATGGCGTAAAGGCGTACGCGCGCATCATCGAAGAGTTTCGGAGGGTGATCCCGAAAGGCACTGAGACTGTCCTGGACATCAAGATGTGCTTGCTCGATCTGTACGACGAGTTGCAGGCGGTGGAGCATCCGCTCGGCGACCTCGTGGAGCAATCATGAGCAATCTATCTCTCTTCGATATCGAGCGGGGCTTACATGAGTTGCTGGACGCGTGGCAGGAAGCGGAGACGCCAGAAGCTGTCGCGGAGGCGGAACAGGCTATCCAGGCATACGCTGCCGCCGAAGTCCGCAAAGTGGACGGCATCAGGAAGTACCTCGCGTTCTGCGACACGATGATCGGCGCGGCCGCCGACGAAGTGAAGGCCCAGACGGCGCGTCGGCGCATGTGGGAATCGCGCCGGGATCGGCTGAAGACTTTCGTTTTCGACGTGATGAAATCCTTCGGCGCCAAGAAGCTGGAGTGCGCGACGGGCTCGTTGTCGATCCGCGGCAACGGCGGCCTGGAGCCGCTGACGATCACGGACCCGGCGCTGGTGCCGGATGAGCTGTGTACCGTCACGGTGGAGATGTCAGCGATAGCCTGGCAAGAGTTGCTGGCGTTGGCCGGGGCCGAAAAAGACTACGCTTCCGCCAAGGTCATGAGAGAGCCGTGGAATGCGCTGATCCGGACGGAACTCGCCAAGCCGTGCCATGATTGCGAGGGCCGGGGACATCAACGCGACCTGGTATTCGAGGAGCACATCAGCCCTGACACGTTGGGTCGGTGGCGCACTCTGTGCTCATCGTGTGGTGGCACCGGTAAGCGATCCGTACCCGGCTGCCGGCTGTCGCCCCGCGGCGAAAGTCTGGTGGTGCGCTAATGGCCCGCCGAGCGAGACGAGATATAGAGCGCGAGTGGTACGACGCCTTCGCGCGCTGGTCGCACGCCGACCGCACCGCAGCGCTGAAGGTGCTGGAGACGCTACACCGCGCGCTTCCCGACAAGACTGAGCAGACGAAGCCGGAGCCAGCCCTGCCCGGCACGAAAGAGGACGTGCAATGACATCCGCTGAATCCAAAGCTGTGCCGGGTGCCCGACCTCTCGGGGCGCGGAAGACTCGCCCGGCACGGTCCAGCGGAGCGCCGGCCTCCCGGTCGAAATCATCCTCGGCGAACCCAATGGAACTGCGGGAACGCGATATCGCAAAAACCTGTAGTGACGTCTTAATCTGGGACGGCTGGCGAATGCTCGTCACTGATCCAGTGAGCGACCGGGCACGCGGGAAAGGATTCGGCGAGCTGGGGATGGCCGACCGGCTGTACATCCGCTACGCTTCGCTGCCGACGCTCATCAGTCGTTCCAAAATGCCTGGCATCCCAAAGATCGGTGGCGGAAAAGATGAAGACCACGTGGTATTCGGAGATCAAGTCGATGTGGATCGAGTGGAAGCGTGAGCGCCGGCGTCGGGCCACGAAGCCGACCGAAATTCAAATGCTCTGGCACCAAGCGGAGCGGGCGCGCGGGGCATTTACGCTCATAGCTGGCGTTGACTTCCCGGCGACGATCGAGGGATTCCGCGACTGGTACCGCGCTTCGGGGTTGCAGAGACGGTGAAACCACACGTCCATTTTTCATCAGCCACTGAATCGGAGATGATAGGGGGCCCGCTGAAGTGACGCAGCCCCTGTGCGTCGAACTATTCGCCGGCCTGCACGGATGGGGCGCGGCCTTCGCGGACGCTGGCTATCGCGTGGTGGGCTTCGACATCGCGGACATGTCGCGCTTCTGCGGCCAGCCGAAACCGGCAGGCTGCGACCTCGTGTTGCAGGACGTGCTGACGCTGCACGGTTCACAGTTCCGCGATGCCGCGGTGATCGTCGCTTCGCCGCCTTGTCAGAACTACTCGTATCTCGCTATGCCGTGGTCGCGCTCCACGTCCCAGCACTCGCAGAAGGCGAAAGCGATGCGGCGCAAATGGGAAACGGAAGGGCCGGATAACCGGCTGTTCGACGCCTGCTTCCGCATTCAGCGGGAAGCCAATGACGCGAATGGCGTCGGCCCCAACGGATGTTTGGCGTGCGACGGCACCGGGAATTTCTATCGCCACGATGAGGACGGAGATTTCCTTCCTTGCGATGAGTGCGACGGTAGCGGCGAAGGCAAGCGCGCGTACATCCCCATGATCGTGGAGAACGTGCGCGGCGCCGCAGCCGTGGGTAGGCCGCGCGAAGTGGTGCGTACGGCAGCTTCTACCTGTGGGGTGACGTGCCGGCGCTGATGCCGTTTTCGATGTGGAGGAAGCGCACCGGTGGCGACGACGAGACGCGCGGCGTCGGAATGGGTACAAAAGCAAATCCGGACGGCACACAATCGCCCTACGGGATCGTGGTTTCGCATCGCGGATTCATCGCAGGGCGACCGGGGCGCGGCGACGAAGAACTCTGGCGCTTCCTGGTTCGGCGTGGCGCACAATACCACCAGCGGCACCGGCAACAACGGGCGCGATGAAGCGGCGCAGAAAGTCCCGGTGTACTCCGACCCGCGGCGCAATGGCGGGACGGCGTCGCATCTCACCAGCCCGCAGGAGAACGCCGCGAAGCTGGAGGACGGCACGAAGCAGCCCGCGGGGAACGGCGACTGGCTTCAGCAAAGAGGCCCGGGATGGCGGCGCGAGTGCGCGCTTCAGCAGTAAGTCCAACGCCCGCAAGATCGCCTCGGCAATGATCGCGCGCATCCCCTATGATCTGGCCTCTCACATCGCGCAGATCTACCTTCCTGTCGCGAATCGCACGTAAACCCTGTTACGCTTGCCCACATGGGCAAGCTCCGAAAGCTCCTCCGCAAAGCGGCCTGTCCGCGCGTTCCGCTGTTTCGGCGGGCGAAGCTCGGCATCCGCCCGGCTCGGCAAGAACAGATGTTCCAGCCATGATATGATGACTTTGCGGGCCTGATCACCCGCACGGACGTGGATACGGGGTTTCGGTTTCCGTCGCTGGACCGGAGCCCCGCACGCTTCGGACTTTCACAGCGGCGACCCGGACAGCGACAATGCCAAGCCGTTTTGAGGCGCGAGAACTCGCGCTGAAAGACTCCTCAATCTCCCGCCAAGCCAGCCTGCTTTACCTCGCAATCGACAATTATCAGAGAGACAATCCGGACTGCTGGCCGGCACAGAACAGTCTCGCCCGCGATCTTAGGTGCTCTGTGCGGAGCGTTCAGCGTTTCCTTGCGGAACTGGTCGGCGCCGGCCTCTGCTCAGCCTCCAGACGCGCTTACGGTGCGTCTAACTCCTATGTTCTCCATTGGCGACAAGGTTGTCGTGTCAATGACGACAGGGATGTCGCCTCAGTGACGACAGAATTGGCGCGACATAAAGCAAACCAGGCACTGAAGCCTGAAAGGCAGGGCGCAAGCGCCGAAAGAGAAAAACCGCCAGTGACATCCGGCGTTTGCAGAAGTTGTCGCGGTCAGGGCCGAATCCTGATAGCGGCGATAGGCTGGTCTGGGTGCGCACCATGCAGGGGAACCGGGCGGGAACAGACGCGGAGGACCGCATGAGCGGCTTCGCCTCAGTGGTGGCCTCGCCGCAGCTGTCGTACGCGCAACTGGTCGCGCCCGAGATGATGATGCGGCCGCTTACTTGGGACGAATGGTTTATGCGCCAGATGATCCTGCATCGCGATTCGATGGTGGATGCGGCCGGCGAAGCGGAAACGCTGGCGCGAAACGCCGCGAATCCGAAGTGCGCGGTGAACATGCTGTTTCAGCGGACCCGCCAGATGCCGGAGGCGTTTTGACGGCCCGCGAATACCTCGACATGCTGCGCCGGGAGGATTCGGTGCGCTGCAACGCCTGCGGGTCGGCTGAAATATGTGCCCACCGTGAAGCGGAGGCGCGCGCTGCGGGCGTGGAGCTGCAGCTGCCTGGGACGCAGTCTACCCGCCCGGCTCCGTTCGGACGCGCCACAATTGAGGGGAAATGGCGTCGTACGCGCGATTGGTACTGGACCGGCACCAGGTGGCGGCGCCGGCCCGATGGATAGCGTTTTAGTTAACATGCTCGTTGTCAACTTAGTTAACATGCTCGTTGTCAACTATTTAGAGTATTGAGTGCTTTCGGATAAAAGCGCAGAATGGGTGCAGAGGAGATAAGCAGATGACCCCGATTAACAGCAGACCGGAACCAAAATTTGAACTTTCTCTCGGCCAAACGACCGACACGCTTCAGCCGTTGTGCGGCACCTTCGACGCGGTCTGGACCAGAGAGAGGATGCCTGAGTTTTTGGGCAAGACTTTCCGCGCGAAAGCGTATCAGGATCAGTACGTTACCTGCGTGGGGCTTGAGGCGCATTTCGTCAACCTGACCGAATCTGAAGACAACGGAATGACCCATAAGGGCTCGTATCGGCAGCACTGGCAGATGAAGCGCTATGTACGAAAGGCAACTCCCGAAGAGATCACCGAAAGGCAGAGCCGCCCGTAAATGGGAGTCGCTCGCGTAGTCTCACGCGCTGAGTGATGCGCCCAGGAAAACGGAGGACAAATCGAATGAGAAGCAGAACTGGATTTACAACGTGCCTCGTGCTCATGATCGTGATCGCGCTGGTCGAGTTCCGGGCGCCAACTCTCCACCCGCTGACCTCCCTCGACAGGGCTCTGGCATCGATCTCGGACCACACCGATATGGCGCACACGCTTCAGGCCGCCCAGCGCGCGGCGGAGGGACAATGACACAAGAACAATACGTTGCTGTAAATGAGGAGACGATATGACCGTAATCGACTCCCGCGATCTGGCGGACTGCGTGATAGATGGTCTGGGCGTCTGCTCGGACTGCCACACAGCGGCAGCCGGCGTCTCACAGCCGCAGCCGTGCCCGTGTTGCGACGGCGTTCTGGTGCCGATCCTGGCCGCGATAGTGCTCGGACTCGCCGAGCTGGAGATCGATCCGGAGAGCCGCTCTGGGCCGCTCATTGACCGCATCATGACTGCGGAGTATCGGCGAATTTTCCCCGGTGAAGCCAACTGATGCTCTTATTTTTCAAGGAGATATATCGCCAGCCGATTCTCGGGCGAGAAGCGGGACACAATTCGACTCCGAAACGACTGCCGCGCGTTGGCTGCGTCGTTCAGGCGTGCGTCGGCCCCTCGCGAATCTTCGCCCGCTGCGGATTCTTTCCGCAGAGTCGATCGGCGCTGACGCCGGAACGCGCGGCGCAGGTCGAAGCGTGCTATGGCGCACTCGACCCGGCGATGATACGCTTGACTTTTGAGCGAATCGAATAAAGCGAAAACACGTCTGATCACGCTGCGCCTTGACCAGCTCGTGGCGCTCAAACGTAACCCGCAATATCTCACGGCCCGTCAGATGACGGCTCTCAAAGAATCCATTCAGCGCGACGGCTTTCTTGCGCCCATCGTGGTGCGGAAGCAGAAGCGCAACCAGCTCTATGAAATTCTCTCGGGTAATCACCGCAAAATGGCGGTGTCGGAACTGGGGCACGAAACGATTCCCTGTGTCGAACTGCTCGACTGTTCCGACGCTCAGGCCGCGAGAATCGCAGTCAACATGAACACAGTACACGGCGATCCAACGCCGGAACTTATAGCGCCGTTCCTGGCGGATCTGGACGAAGAGCTTCTGCGCACGATCCATCTCGACGATGCCCTTCTGGCTGGCTGCATGGACTTTGATCAAACGCTTGCCGAACGGCTGAAGTCGCTTGAATTCCCCGACGCTCTCGACAGGGACTGGTTCGCGATACAATTCCGAACTGCACCTGCAAATGCGGAAATCGTCACGTTGCCGCTGCGCCGAAGGCTTCGAGGCCGTCCAGGCGCACGCGGATGATACCGCCGCGTAAAACAATTCTGAATCGCGGCAAGCATCCGACGTTCATCGGGCGCTCCCTCGTGTTGTCTCACGCGGAACGGCGGCTGCACAATTTTCCGATTCGGGGGCGAAGACATCGGCGTGAGTATCGTCAATCCCATGAAAAATGTGCTGCTGGTGCTGAACGTATCCCACGGGCATCGCGGCCACGGTCTCGGGACTGCGATATTGCATTATGCGCAGCCGAACTTTGCACGCGTACTGGAGTCTGCGGTGCCGTTTTTCGAGCGTAACGGATACACGATCGGGGGTTGAAGCGCGGCAACTCGCTGAATACGCAGGTGATGATCAAATCGGCCTCATCCCGCTCGCGGGTCGCTCTATGCAAACTGTATGCAAAATCGGGTAGCATGAGCTTAAGATTCGGATGCCGTTTCAAAAGGCAGGCGAAACCGGCGGGATCGGGCCGCAAGGCCGGCAGTCATCCGAGTCTAGCGGCACGTTCGGAGCGAGAAGACCTTACGCCACGGCACGCATCTGGCGAAAGAGGTCAGGGACCGGCTGGAAGAGATGGGTCTCGATCCGATATCCGGGCTGGTAAGAATCGGAATAAAAGCGGAGGAGGCGGGCGAACTCAACGTTGCGCGCGCATGTTATGGGGAGCTGGCGAGTTATGTGTATCCGCAGCGGCGCGCGGTTCTGAGCTATCGGGCATCGCCGGCGGCCCGATCATGATCGATGCAGATCCATTCGATGCAATCACACGCGAGCTATCTCGCATCGCTGAGCGCAGCAGAGAGAAGTCCTCCGGCAGTACAGTAGCCGCGAGCAGGAGGCGCTGCGCTGGGACTGGCGCTTCTGGGCTCGGCCTGGGCAACTGCAACCGGGCAGCCCCGGCGCGCTTGATCACGCAAAGACTGGGTTCATTGGCTTCCCCTCGCCGGCCGCGGTTGGGGTAAAACCAAGTCGGCGCGCAAACCGTTCGATCTGGGATAAGCCAAGCGAAATCATAAACATCGTCGGCCCGACAGCTTCATCGGTTCGCTCCGTTATGATCGAGGGCGAATCCGGTTTGATGTCCTGTTATCCGCCGTATGGCGGCCGGAATATATCCCGTCGCTCCACAAGATCAACCTTTCCCCCGGCGCGTCGGCTTCACGTTCTCGGCGGACGAACCGGAGCGGCTGCGCGGCCCGCAATGCACGAAGTACTGGGCGGACGAACCGTGCGCATGGCGTTTCTTCACGACGCCTGGGACAATCTGATGTTCGGGTTTCGGCTCGGAGACGACACGCGCGGCATCTGCACGACGACGCCTAAGCCGGTGAAATGGCTACTGGATCTCATCGCGAACCCGGCGACAGTCACGACACGGCACAGCTCCTACGAGAACCGGGCGAACCTGGCGCCGGCGTTCTTCCAGGACATCGTCCGAAATACGAGGGAACGCGCATCGGCCGACAGGAGCTGATGGCCGAGATCCTGACGGACGTTCCCGGCGCGCTATGGACACGGACCTGATCGACGCGGCCCGCGGCAAGCAGCCGATGTCCGGCTGAAGGTATGATTCGCATCGTCGTGGGAATCGACCCGGCGGTAACGAGCAACCCGGATTCGGACGAAACCGGCATCGTCGTTGCGGGCTCACGCGCAACTTCACGTGTTGATTCTGGACGACTTGAGCTGCAGGGAAACGCCGCTCGGCTGGGCGAAGGTCGCAATCGGCCTACCGGCCGGCGGGCCGATCGGATCGTCGCCGAGGTAAATAACGGCGGCGATCTGGTGGCGGGGAACATCCGCGGTGTCGACCCGTAGGTGAGCTTCCGAGCGGTGCGGGCGAGTCGCGGCAAGTACGTCAGGCGGAGCCGGTTGCTGCGCTCTACGAACAGGGGCGGGTGCATCACGTCGGACGTTCCCCGATCTCGAGACCAGATGTGCGGCTGGACCCCGCAAATCGGGGAGAAATCGCCTGACCGGCTGGACGCGCTGGTGTGGGCGGTCACGGATCTGCTGATCGATATCGACATAGCGGTGGAAGTTGCGCGCAACAGGAGATTCCAGTTTCGAGCATCTGAATGGCGCCGTGAAACCATTTCATACAAATCTCTTGACAATTCGTACAAATTGGAGGAGAATCTTGCCTGTGGTTCGACGCGGAAGGAAGCCAGTCATTCGGATCCGCAAGAAGTGCGGCGCAGGAATGCACCGCGCGGGAGTGCAAGCTCATGAATGGGTAGAAAACGAGCCGGGCGGTGGACAACCCGAAGACGGTGCTATGAAGCGCTGGATGAATGAGCCCACGGTCTGCGCGATGATGCTGACAGCAGATCGGCCAGAATTGGCGAAGCGCGCGGTGGAGTGCTTCCGGGCGCAGACGTACCCGTCACAAGCGTTTGCGTGATTCTGATTGGCGCAGAGTTGGAATTTCGATTACGGCTCGCGGCGCGAATCGGCCTGATCGACGCACGCGCATTTCATACTCCATTCGGAGGACTGCGGAACTTCGCCTCCGAGCGACGGCGCGCCGAATCCCCGGACATTTTCGTTCATTGGGACTAAGACGACTGGTCGCACCCTTGACGCATCGCCGAACAGGTCGCGAACCTGCAGTGACCCGCGCGGACGCGGTCGGCTACAACGAAATGCTGTTCTGGCGTGCAGGTCCGCGCCTGACGATGCGTTCCGGGGAATGGCGTTGGCCCGGCGAAGCGTGGCTGTACAGCAATGCGAGTCCGTCTTACTGTCTCGGGACATCGCTCTGCTACTGGCGCAAGACGTGGGAGCGCAAGCCTTTTCCGTCTTAGAAGCTTCGGCGAAGACCTGCAGTTCTGCATGGGACTGGAGCGCGCGGCGGTCAGCTCAGTCAATCACCCGTCGGTGGCGACGCGCAACCTCTCGCCCCGCTGATCGCGCGCATCCGCGCGGGCAACGCGTGAACCGGATACCGGCGCGAGGCAATGGAGAGCCGAAGCGCGCAGAAGATCCGGTTTGGCGCAGAGTGCCGGAGTGGGACGAGCACTGCGCGGCAGTGATGCAATGACTACCACTAAAATGACTACCACTAAACTGCTAGACCCGAGTGCATACGGCCAAGCGTTTACGAACTACACACAAGAGTATCCCATTTCACCGCTTTTTCTTCGTGGGGATCCCTCCCGGTTCTGAAAGACATCCCCGACAATTCTATAGATCGCGAGATCAGCCATTTCCCCGCCCTATTGGGGGAAACGCGAATACGAAAATGGCGGCGTTGGCCTCGAAGACGATTATCGAGACTTCGTTAAAGACCTTTCAGCAATTTTTGCTGAGGTGAAACGAACGCTCAAATACCGAAGGCTCGTTCTGGCTCAACATCGGAGATACATACGAGAACAAGGCGCTTTTAGGCATACCGTGGCGTGTAGCGTTCGAGTTGACCGACCGGCAAGGCTGGGTTCTCAGAAACAGCGTGATTTGGAACAAAGTCAAAAGCGGCATGGATAACACCAAAGACCGCTTGGGCAACGTGCACGAGAATGTTTTTCATTTCGTCAAACAGGCCAAGGGTTATTACTATGACGCCGACGCGATACGTTCAAAGCCGCGAGAAGCGAAAATTGTAAACGGTTCGGTGATTTCTGCCACCGGCGTTTCTGGCGTACCGTTATAAAGCCCAAATCGGTTTATTCCACCGACCTCAGCGCCCAGCAAAAAATTGACGCGCTGAAAGAACTGGACAGTATGCTTGCCGACATCGCGGCTGGCAAGGTGTCCGATTTCAGAATGATTATTCGCTCTCAGCAGCGGGCCATCCATTCGGACAGCGAAAAGGTATCAGGCCGCGCAAAAGAACCATTCCGCGACAAGGGATTTTATTATACACACTTCCGCCCGAACGGCAGCAAGCCCACTGACGTATGGGACATCATCCCCGAAGACACGCAGAAAAGAGAAGCGCACTTCGCGCCCTATCCTGTTGATCTTTGCCGCCTTCCTATTCTCGCCCCACATGCCCGGAAGGAGGCCTTATGCTTGACCCCTTATTGCGGAACAGGCACAACCCTGCTTTCATTCCGCGATCTTGGGCGAAAATCTGTCGGCATCGACATTTCACGGCGAGTGCTTCGAAAGCGCAGAGGAAAGGTGTGCGGAATGAAAGGAATGAAGCTGAATCTTGGCTGCGGCAAGGCGTGATTGATGGTTTCACTGGTGTAGACATTGCAGCCCGGCCGATATCATTTGCGACCTTGCCGGGCCGTGGCCGTGGGAGGATTCGAGCGCGGACGAAGTGCTCGCGTACAACATTGTGGAGCATCTGCCGGATCGCGTACCGCACGATGAACGAGCTGTACCGTGTGCTGAAGGCTGGCGCGCGGGCAACCATCGAAACGCCGAACGCGGCGCGCGGCTGCGGATACTACCACCACCGCACCCTTAGTTCGCCTTGGTGCCTGTCAACGTTCAAGTACTTCGAGTACGGCGCGTTCGCGCACACGCGGCTGGCGAAGTCGTACGGGATCACGGCGGCGTTCCGCATCGTGTTGCTCGAAGAGCAGAAGAGGAGCGGAAAGTCCGGCGCCCGTTGGATCTCATGGGTGCGATTGAGACGGCGCCGCAGGTCGTGTGGATTCCGGCTCAGGGCGAAGTGGCATGGAAGATCAGAGCGGTACTGGAGGCGGTCAAGTAATGGCGTTCTCGATCGTGATACCCAGCCGCTCAGCGTCCAATCTGGTGCCGTGTAACCGCGCGATCCGCGAAGCTGGCGAAATCAACCCGTATCATCGTGGTGGATGACGGGCTTCGTTGGGACGGCGTTCTCCATTGCTCGATGCGTCACGACGTTGGTCTGATCCGGATCTTTCGGGGCGAGAAGCCCGTCTTCTTCGCCCGCAATGTCAACATCGGCATCCGGGCCGCGGGCGACGATGACGTAATCCTGCTGAACGACGATGCGCTGCTCGAAGAACCTGGGCGGCTTCTCGCTGCTGGAGGCTGCAGCAAAGGACGAAAGTTTCGGCTGTATCGGCGCGGTCACCAATCTAACCGGCCAGCCGTTGCAGCAGCCGCATGGCGTTGGATTGCGCAGCGTGGGACACATCGCCTTCATCTGCGTCTACATCCCGCGCCGGATCGTCGGCCGGCTCGGCATGCTGGACGAGCGTTATTGTCTCGACTATGGCTGTGAGGATCGCGATTATTGCGAGTCGATCACGCGCGCAGGGCTGAAGGTCGGGGTCCTCGATTGGTGTTTCGTGGACCACGCGAGCCTGACAAGCAGCTATCGCGGCGAACCACACGCAGGCCGATCCTTTGCACGAAATTACGCCCTCTACAAAGAGAAATGGGGAATTGAGTGAAGCTCGCCATCATCCTCGCAGAGCACGGCCGCCCGGCGCCTGACGTGACGCAGTACCGCGAGACGTGGCCCGAGGCCGACATTCAGGTGTACAGCGGGTCGGACTTGCCAGACGTTCCGCAGCTCGACCCGACGCATCCACGGTACGGCTGGCGGATGAACGATCTGTACAAGGTCCGAAAGTGCCTTGATTCAGGCGCGGATGTTGCTATCAGCTTCGACGCGGATATGTGGATTCGCGACCGAGACGCAGCCCGGCAAATTCCCGCGCTGGCTATGACGTTCGGAATCTGCCTTCCGATCAATCCGCGTTACATTGTGAAGCGCGACTTTCAGGATGGCGCGGACGTTAACGGATGCATCAACCAGGCCACATGGTACGCGCCGTCCTTCAACTGCTCTCCTATCGCTATCAACCTGCACTCGTCGCGCGCGGTGTGGCTTGCCGAAGAGTATTGCCGTTTGATGCTGGCAAAGCCTCAGCGAGGCCCGCTGGTGTGGTGGGAGGCAATGCAGTTCACGGGCGTAACTCCGTTGCCCTTACCACCCCAACTATGCGTTTGTGAAAGGCACATCGGATGCGGCGATGAAGCCATTCTTCACATGGGTCACCAATCTGTAGCTAGGCACTATGGGAAGGCGGTTTTGTAATGAGAGACGTGACTTTACTTATAAGTCATCCCGACGACGAGGCCATCTTCCTGTGGCCGTTTCTCGACCGCGTGAAGCGGATCGTCTGCGCCAGCTCCGATCAATCGAACCTGTCGCGGAAATGGTGCTCTGAGCGCGGCAAGTGCCTCATAGAAGTTGCCGAACTACTGGGTTGCAAGACCCACATCAGTGGCGCCAACAGCGAATTCTACCGGGCGGAGACCCGGCCCGTGGCGAAGCTGTACGCTCATTCGGCGCGCCTCATCGACGAGCTGAAGGGCGCGGAGATTATCGCGACCCACAACGCCTGGGGCGAGTACGGGCACCTCGACCACATCCTGTGCCACCACATCGCGCGGACGGTTCAGGCGCGGACAGACTGCGAACTGCTGGTGACGGATATTGCGGTGAGAGGGGAACCGGCATGGTTGCCCATCGCGCCGTGGGTACAGGGCCATCCTAAGATGATCGATATTCCCGGCACATCTCTGCGGCACAAGTGGCTCGAACTCGACCGCGCGTTGTTCGATCGCATCAAGGCGATTTACGATGCCCGTGGCTGCTGGACTTGGAGCTGGGAGCCAGTCAGAAGATCCCGAGTGTACTCGCTGTGATCGTCGTAACCGGCGCGGGTGGCTCACGCGAGGACTGCGCCATCTATCGCGGCATCATCGAAGCGCAGGCGCGAAAATGCGCAGAGTGGGGCTACAAGCACATCGTTGCCGACCTCGGCGGACTCGGTATCGGAGCGCCGGCCACCGTCGATCCCGCAGACTTCGCGCCACAGGTTAACGGCGACTCACTGCCGGCCGCGACTTTTAAGGCCGGGCTGCTCGAATATGGGTTTACCCGCGCGGCAGGCGACGAGGTCGTGTGCTGGCTAGACGCGGATTGTATTCCTCTGAAGCCCTTCAACCCGCTCGACTCATTCGGCGGGGGCGACGCAGCAGTGACATTGCGGCCGGCGCCCGAGATCGGGGTTTCGTATAACCACGCCCTCGACTTCCTCAATTCAGGCGTCGTGTGGTTCCGCAACAGCGTTCAGGGGCGTTCGTTGTGCTATGAGTGGGGCACATTGTCCCGTCTGATGCTGACAGATCAAGGCGCGCTGAATGTGCTGGTCGGTAACGGCTTCGACAAGAGCCAGTGGCTGCGGTGTCTCAATCAAGCGGTCTTGCTCGACGATGGGCGCCGTGTGCTGGTGCTGGACGCGGCGGAGTGGAATTCATGGGCTTTCCCGCCGTCTCCGCAAGCCCGCATACTGCATTTCAAAAGAGGCGTGAGATATCTTGCAAAGGATTATCTCGACCGATGAACAGAAAGCACACGGAAGCGGAGCAAATCGATAAGTTCTGGCGGCGCGTTGACAAATCACCTCTGACAGGCTGCTGGCTCTGGAGAGGGCCGTTTGGGTCGAAAGGGTACGGCAAGTTCACGCCTGGTCATGGCGTCTCGCGCATCGCGTCGCGTGTCGCGTGGGCGATCATGAATGGTCCGATTCCAGAGGGTGTGTGCGTTCTACATCGCTGTGACAATCCTCCCTGCGTCAATCCCGCTCACCTGTTCCTTGGTACAGTGGCCGAAAACAACGCCGACAAGGCGCGTAAAGGGCGATGCCCGCGCGGAGAGGACGCGGAGCACTCGAAGCTCACGGCTGATGATGTACGCGAAATCAGGAGGCGATTCGAAAGCGGCGCAATCGCGGCTGAAATCGTCCGCGATTGGCCCGTATCACACAGGACTGCCAGAGCGATTCGTGACGGCGAAACTTGGAGGCATGTCGCATGAGTATCATCGTCTACACCTGCATCCTAGGAGGCTTTGATAACCTCCGTCCTCCGCTCGTCCCACCGGAGCCCGGCGTGCGCTGGATCTGCTTCACCGACGTTCCCGTGCTGCCCGACGTCCCGCCGTGGGAGTTCCGGCCCGTGCATCGCATCATGGAAAGCGTGGGATGTCGCGTTGACGTGTCCCGCACTTCCCGGCTCCCGAAGATCCTGCCTCATCTCGTTCTGCCGGCCGATTGCGATTACTCGATCTGGATCGATGGCAATCTCCAACTGGCAAGCCGGTCCGAAATCGTTAATGCCGAGCTGAGATTCGACGACTGGGCCGCGCATCGTCACCCGGCCCGTGGCTGTGTTTATGAAGAAGGCGCGCTGCTCGAAAGACTGCGGCGCGAAAAGCCGGAGGAGTGGCCAGGGCTTTCTTCGCCGGAACTCGAAGCCGAAATCGCGCGTTACGAAGCGACGGGATTCCCGCACGGGTTAGGCACGCTCAACGCAAATGGCCTGATCGTTCGTAGCCATAATCGCTACACCGCGGCCCTGAATGAGAAGTGGTGGAAACTCTTCATGCAAGGGTGCGGGCGAGACCAGCTCAGCTTCCCGGTTGCGCTGTGGCTGCAGGGAGGCGACCTCAAGTTACGTAAACCGTCTGCCGCACTACCCAGACATGTACTCGTCGCCTCTGGCCCGCTTCGGCTGGCATGCGGCATGGAAGGACAAGCCGGATAACGTCCAGTACCGGCCGGAGCGGGAGCGAATGCGGCGCGCGTGGCGAAGCTCCGGGAGGTCGTCGGCGACGGCGGGTATTCGTGGAGGGCGTGATCGTTATCGGGGCCATGCGCGTCGCAACGAGGCGCGCTGGATCAAGCGCGCGATCGAATCCATCCTCCCGCTCTGTCAACGCGTCGTCGATCCTCGACGACCATTCGACGGACGATACGCCGGATATCGTCGCAGCGTTCCCGACGCGTTGACTCATCCGTTCCCCGTTCACCAGACTGGATGAGGCGCGCGACAAGAACTTCTCCTCGAGCATCCCGCGCCGAAGCGGATCGGCTCATCGCTGATCGACGGCGACGAAATCCTGATGGACACGGAAGAGCTGCGCCGCGCGTTCATTACCTGCTCAGCAAGTTCATCCGTATCCGGTGCGGCGCTGCATCTCGCTCCCTGTGCTGTACGCCTGGTACCGCGAGGACCAGATTCGCGTGGACGGCGTCGATGGCAACTATCGCAGGCAGTCCGCTTTTCGTCCAGGTATAGCCCGTTTCCATTCGCGCGGTGGCTCGAACTTCTATTGCGGCAACACGCCTGCAGAGCTGCGCAGTTCTACGGTGTACGTGGAAAAACGCCGCCGCTGCTGCATTTGGGTCACATGCACAAAGAGGACCGCGTGCGTAAGTTCGCCTGGTACCCGCGAGTGCGATCCTGGCAACGAAGCCGAAGAGGGGTTACTGGCACATAGTCATAGGCCGATCTTGTATGCCGCCGATTCCCGCTTCAAGTGGGGCGGCCCATTGGAGTTGCGCTCTCTCGTCGCCTAGTGATTTTCCTGTTCCCCGCCGAAACGTAAACAGGTCAGACTGTTCGCGTGGGACAATTTCATTGAAAAGCGCATGGACGAATCTCAGGCGGGTTTAATCGAACGGGCGCTGGGGCAAAGTAGAAGCCGCGCTGAAAGGCCAGACCGACTGGGAGAACGGGCACGATGCCGATGACAAACTGGCATTCAGCGAGATACGTCGAAATTTCGCAGACCAAAGCCAGCTGGCTGGGCAAACTCGAACTTATCGCGGACACCATCGATGGTGACGTAGCCGCAATTACAGATATCGAGAAACGCGCCAGCGAAGCCGAAGTAGCGCGAAGAAATCAGGGTCGTCACCGGCGACACGAACCGCGGGTGGATACGCCGGGACATTTCTGCTGGTGGCGGCGCTTACTGCGGACCAACTTCACAGGATCGAAGCTGGCCGCTTGGGTCGGCGCCCATCCTAAATAGGCTATCATCTGGCAACATGCCACCGATTCTGCTCCCGCCTGCGCATATTTCCGACAGCCTGCCATTGAAACGCTCTCGCCTCCCGAACCGGAACGTAAACCCGACCTGCTCCCCATCGTTCGCGACCTCGTAGCCCAACTCTCACAGAAGAACACCGAGGATGATATGCGCCGGCGGGAAGTCGTCGAGTTCATGGGCGAGCTGCAGGAAGCGGCGCTGATGGGCGGCTCGGGTCCGTGGCTCGGTCCGATGACTTTCGGCGAAGCGGCGCTGCCCGGCGGCATGAAGAAGACTTCCGAAATAGGCATTCGCGCGCGGGAATCGTTTGCCAATTCGCAGGGCGCGAACGGGCTCTTTGAACTCGAACTGAATAACTGGGAGTGGCGGCGTGAGATCAATTTCGGCTGGCTCGAATTCTCGCGCTGGGGTATTCAGCAAATCATTCTTCTTTCACGGCTTTACTACATCAAGAACCCCATCGTTCGCAGACTGGTCAACGTCTGCGCGACCTATGTGTTCGGGCGTGGCGTCGAAATCTCCAGCCCGGACCCGGACGCAAACGACGCGATCAAGGCTTTCATGGAGAGGAACCAGAAGACCCTCGGCCAGGTGGCTTTGACGGATCTGGAGCGGCGGAAGGACTACGACGGCAATCTGTTCTTTGCGTTCTTCACGGACAAAGACACCGGCGATACCGACGTCCGCACCATAGACGCCACCGAGATGCAGGAGATCGTTACCGACCCTAACGATGCGGATACGGAGCTTTTGTTCAAGCGTCAGTGGTTCGAAAAGACGTTCGTCACGCAATCCGGGCTCTTTGCAACTGCCGGAAAAACCGCCTGGTACCCGTCGCTGAATCACTGGCAGGCCGTGCAGGATGGGACGGCCAAGAAAGAGGCGGACATCAACGGTCAGGAGATCATGTGGGACGTTCCGGTCTACCACCGGAAGTGCGGCACGGTCGGCAAATGGCTTTTCGGCTGCCCGCGGATTTACCCGCTGCTCGATTGGGCCAAAGCCTCACGCAAGTTTCTGGAGCACTGCATGGCGGTCAAAGCTGCATTGGCCCAGATCGCGATGACGATCACGACGAAGGGCGGCCAGCAAGCGCTCGAAGGCATCAAGCAGCAACTTGGTTCGACCGTGGCGACCGGAAACAGCTCGTGGTATGAACAGAACCCGGCAGCGGTAGCCGGATCGATCTGGGCATCGGGGCCGGGCACAACATTGGCAGCCTTCAAATCGCAGGGCCAGGGCGGTGACCCGGAAGAAGTCCGCCAGTACAAGCTCATGTGCTGCATGGTCAAAGATGTTCCGGAGACGTTTCTCGCGGATGTGTCGACCGGCAATCTTGCGACGGCTACGACTCTCGACCGGCCCACTGAACTGGCATTCATGAGTCTTCAGGAAGAGTGGCGGGAAGACCTGTGCATAATCGTCAAGTTCGCGCTGCGCAATTCACTGAAGGCCACGAACGGCAAGGTGCGGGAAGCCATGATGAAGCGGCACGCGGACCTGAAAGTAATCGACATCCGGGAAGCCCGGCGCGAACGCAAGCCGGACGGCGCATGGAAGTACATCGAAGCTCCGGTGAAGAAAGACAAGCCCGATGCGCTCGAAGTAACGGTCACGTTCCCATCGATCCGGGAAGGCGATATCCCGCAACTGGTGACGGCGACGGTTCAGGCGATCACGCTGGGCCAGATGTCCGGGACGAGCGGTATCGACCAGAAGGCCGGAATCCTCCATCTCATGACGCTGCTCGGGATCGACAAGGCGGAAGAGATCGTGGAAGAGATGTTCCCCGAAGCATTCCTACGAGCGGGATCAGACCATCGAAGAGGAGCCTGAACCCGCGCCGATGCCCGGTGGTGCCAGGCGCGCCGCCGGCCAATCAACCGCCCGCGGTGCCCGGCGCGAAGCCGAAGACCGTAGAAGCGGCGATAGCGCGGCTGGCGGAAGCGCTGGCGAAGTGGAGGAAAGGCAGCATGAGTGAACAGAAAAGAGGGACAACAAATGCGTTGTAAAGTATCGTGCAGCTCAAAGATCGAAATCGGCAAGAATTACTACGTTGATTTCGTTCCTGCTGAATTGGCGGCCGCCTGATGCCGTGGCACGCCAGCAAGTCTGATCCGCGCAAAGTCTACGATTCGCACCACGAAGCCGTCTGCGTCTGCCAGAATCAGGAACAGGCCAATCTGATTGTCGCTGCGGTAAACGCCTTCGGCGCACCCGACGCGATGACGATCAAACTCCGCGAGCCCGCAAAGCTGGGATTCACGCACGTGTCGCTAGCGGAGGGCTGCTGCGGCAAAGCCATAGCCAAGGCTTCGCTGTCCGGCGCGCTAGACGGCCTGCGCCGTTCCACTGCCCGAAGTGCGAGACCCGCTATGAGCCGCGCGCCGAGGGCACATTGACGGTCTGGGAAGCCAAGGCTGATGCGAGGGTATTCAAGCCATGACGCCGGAAGCCGAGGTCACAGAAGCCGCGAACCATCTGGCGGTGCTGATCGAAGGCTGGGCGATGATAAACGGTTTCCGAGAGGCGGCAATCCCGAAACACCAAGCCGCACGAAACAAGGCGCTCCGCAGCGCAACGAAGAAGATCATCAAGCTCACGCGCGGCCGTCCGCGCGCAACGAAAAGCCGTGCTGGATTCGCACGCGCTGGGGAGTCTCCATGTCATCCTTGATCGAGCGGGTCATCGTCCAGATAAACTTTCCGAAGCGGATGGAGCGCGCCGTGCGCACCGCCATCGAACTGCACCATCCGTACCAGATGGGGACCGATCCAGAGCTCTACGTGAGGACAGAACGGGATCGGGCGGACCTGTTGATCGCGAACCTTCGAGCGATGGAAGGCGTCAAGGCCAAGCTGTACGGAGAGTAACCGGCTCCGTCGATGCGCCGCTCACTGACGCCGGCCGCCAGCAGATGCACGCGCTGCGCGATCGCGTCGCTTCGGACATCGCCGTTTTCACCGCGCCGAACTCCCGCAGCCGCGAATCGGGGCGCATCGTCAACGCAGACGCGCAGGACGCGGAATGGCTGCGACCGTGGGGCCTCGGAAGTACGAAGGCTTACCGCTGGACGCGGCGCGGGATGCGACGACGCGGCTGGTGATGCAGGCGCCCGACGAGTCGCCGGGTATTTCGCGCTATAGCGGGAAAGAGGGCGACAGCTTCAACACCGTGGCTGCGCGGCTGATCGCTGGCACCGTGGCGCAGCGGGCAACGATGAAGCCCGGCGCTCGGGTGCTGAACATCACGAGCGGGCGCGCGCTGCACATCATCCATGCGGCGGCGCGCAACGCATTCCAGAGCGTAGACAAAGACGAGCTGGTGAGTAACCCGGAATTCTCGCGGCCCGGAGATCTGTTCAGGCTGTACTCGTTCGGCATGATAAAGCTGGCACCGAACTCACAACCGGCGAATTGCCGGAAGGCCAATACTTCGCACAGCACGGGGAAACCGACTGGAACGAGGGCGTAGCCGCTTCCGAAGCGCTGCGGGAGGCTGACGATCCCGACCGCGCCGCACTCGAAGCTGAGATCGCCGCGGCGCTCGGGGAGCAAGTCTATACCGTTCCGGTCACCCAAGCGGATCAGGACGTTTTCACCGGCGCCATCAAGACGGCGGTGCAGAGCGGTAGCGATGCGGCGGCGGACATGCTGAGCGCCGCAGCTCCGCAGACGACGGAATCCTTTGTGGCGGAATACCTCAAGGACGGCGGTTTTTCCCGGCTGACGGGCGACCTCGACCAGACCACCGTGGACAATCTCGCGCTCGCCCGTCGCCGATGCTTACGAGTCTGGGGCGGACTTCGACGGCGTGGTGCAGGCAGTCAAAGACTCGTTCGCACAGGCCAATAGTGTGCGCGCTGCGATGATCGCGCAGACGGAACTGAACGACGCGTGGAATCAGAGCGTCGTTCATTTTGGCAAAGAGGCCGGCGCAACGAAGAAAAGCTGGGCGGTAGACCTAGCGCCATGCATCGTCTGCATTGAGAACGCGGCAGACGGCTCAATTGATTTCGACGAAGACTTCGCTTCGGGAGACGACGCGCCGCCCGCGCATCCGAATTGCCTGTGTTCGCTGATGGTCCACGCATGAACGGAAAATCACAGTGCAAACCTAACGGCCCATTACACATCGCGCGGTTTTCCGCTACGATATCCACATGGGCGCGGTGCTCACATTCAAACGCAAGGTGCAGCGGATCCGCTGTTAGCTGGAAGACGAACTTGGCGTGTCGCTCGAAGATGCTCGGGCCCTCTGCGAAGGGCTTTCCACCGGCATCTACTGCACGGAGTGCGCCGATCCGCTCCGGCCCGACATGGCGACGTGCCCGAACTGCGGCACACCCAACCCGTTCAGAGTGTAAACTCGGAAGCGGGGTAAACTGATGATCATTCAGATAATCACGCTGCTCGTGTACGTACTCCTCTTCGCCATCGCCGCTTATGGCCTGTGGTGGGTGTGCCAGAAGTTCGAGTTACCGAAGCCGGTTCTATGGATCTGCGGCGTTTTGCTGCTGATTGTGATTCTGCTGGCGCTATCGGGGGAACTGACGTTGCCGGGCGTCGGGCGGCCGCTGTTGAGTCGTCCGTGAACTTTCGCGCGCAATCCTCTTTCACCGGCCTGAATGTCTCCGCAGCCGTCGCGACGTTCGAGCGCGCTGCTCGCCTCAGCGTTGAGCAAGGCGCAGCGGCTGTGCTGGAGACGGCGGAATCCATCGTGCCCGTTGACACCGGAGATCTGCGGGAATCAGGCCACGTCGAAGTGATCGAAGCCGGGCCGAAGCCGAGCGCGGCGGTGGTATTCGACACCGACTATGCGGCCTACGTTGAGTACGGTACAGGCATCCGCGGCGCGGCGTCGCCGGGAGCCGGAGAGGGTCCGTATTCGAGTACCTGGCCGGGCATGCCTGCGCAGCCCTACCTGAGACCGGCGCTCGACATCGAGCGCCCGCACATCGTGGAAATCTTCGCGGCGAATACAGCGCTGGCGGCGAAGACGCTCGGGCGGACTTAACTCGCGACGCCTTCCGGCACCGGCTGCGTCATCTTCGGGGCCTCTACCCGGCGCACGATGTTGGCAAACTGCGGCCCACTCCATTTCTGATTTGGCCCGTAGCGGTCGAAGTTGACCGCGATGTGCTCCCGCATGGCTTCCACACCCCGGTGAAACGCTCTGGCTTCGTCCTGCTCGGATTTGCTCATTAAGTACCTCTTCTGCGCCTCGTTCCGGTGCGCCTTGCAATGGCGGTTCGTCGCGTTCGGCGACTGATCGGCGCGCGGCTCGTTGCAGTTTTTGACCGTGCAAAGCGCGGGCGCTCCGATGTCCATCTCAAAATGATAATACGACAATATCTTGCTTGAATGTTTCCGTACGGTTTAACATCCCCTCCAGATGCCAGCGCGCACCACGCTTCGGGCCGGATACGCCGAAGTTGCGATTCGAATCCAGGAAGCAATGGACGATCTGACCTCGAACGACGTCCGGGGCAGGCTCTCTGACGCAGTGCGGGACGCCACCAAAGACACCGGAAACTGGGCCTACTACATCGACCACACCGGAGACGGCGAGTCGGGAGACGTGTACTACTCCTGCGGCGGAGATGTAATGTGCTCGCCGTATGAGATGTCGAAAGCGGCGACAACGCGCCGAAAGCCGTCGTGCATCACGATGCGGGAATGAAAGTCATTCCGCGCACGATCTATGAGCCCGAAACGGACGACGCCGACAGCTACGCGACCATGAGCGAATCGGCGAAGCTCTATACAAGGCTCTGCTGTACGAGCGGTTCATCTCGAAAGACGAACGGGATGCGGCGGACTCTTCGGACTTCGCTGGTAAAGGCAAATCGTTTCCGATCCTGAAACCGGGCGATGTCTCCGCGGCGGCACACGCTCTCGGACGCGCAGGCTCCGGCAATTCTTCAGCATCGCGACAATCAAGTCGAACATCATCGCGATTGCCAAGCGCAAGGGATGGACGAAGTATCTGCCGAAGGCGTGGCAGGCGGGTTCGAAACCGCAAGAAGCACGCACCGGGAACACAACCGGGCTGAGGCTCATCGAATCGGCCGGCTGCGCGTTCCTTGGTGACGTGCCGATTCGCGAAGCCGCGCGCAGCTCCTACCCGATCAAGATCATTTCGCCGGGCACTGGCTCGGCGCACTATCCCGAGCAGGTGCTGAAAGACGCGGCGACAAACGGAGCCTTCAAAAAAGGCACTTTCATGTTTTGGAACCATCCGACCAGCGCGCAGGAATCGGCGCGCCGGAAGGCGACCTGAACGACCTCGCCGCGATCACGACCTCGGACGGCGAGTATCGCGAGAACGGCGCGAAGGGCCCAGGCATCTACGCCGAAGCCAAAGTGATGGCGGACTATGCGGACAAGATCGAACAGCGCGCGCCGCACATCGGCCTGTCGATCCGCGCGGGTGGCACAACGTCCGGGAAATCCGTCGACGGAAAGCCTGTGCTCGCGAGCATCGACCACGTTGAGTCCGTCGATTACGTGACGCGAGCCGGCCGCGGTGGGATGGCGCTCGCCGAATCCGCGAAGTTCGCAAGGCTCTTGGAATCTTTCAACAGAAGGGGAGCTGTCCGACATGGACGCAGCCGAAATCAGGAAGTTGCAGGAAACTCTCGCGGCTCAGACCGCAATCAGCGAACGCCTGCTGAAACGTGCTACCCGCGCCGATGCGGTCGAACTCGCCGGCGCAGTGCTGGCGACCACGTCGCTGAACGAAGCCCAGCGAAAGTATGTCGCGGAGACGGTCATCGACCGCGAAATCCCCCGAGATCCGATAGGAAGGCGTGCTCGACGCTGTGAAGCTCACCGAGGCGGTCAATGCGCAGCGAAAGCCTACAGCGCAACCCTCCGGCGACCGGCGTGCGCGGCATGGGAGCCGGCCCGACGCTGGTTCAGGAATCGGCGGAAGTCAAGGCCGCGCGGGAAGCCGCGGTGAAGGAATCGCAGGGCCGTCATGTGAAGGCCTTGGTGGAGATGGGGCTGAGTGAAGCCGCGGCCAAGGAAAGTGTGGGGGTGGCAGCGTGATCAATCAGGTACTCAGCGTAACGCCGACAAAGACCGGCCAGGTGCTGTTCCCCAGCACAGTGACAGTACCGGGCACGCCTATGCTGGTCGGCAAGATCCCGGCGATCAACCTCGACGCCTATCAGGCGAACCATCGGCGGGGCGACCTGCTATTTCGACGGCTGCTACTCGCTGACCGTCTCGGCGTACAGCACGCCTTCGCCTCTGACCGGCAAGGCCATCAACATCGGCGACCCGATCTATGCGACCGGCGGCTCTCTCGACAGCGGAACCAACGTCACCACCGGATTCACGCTCGACGCAGATTCGGCTGACGGTGTGCTGTTCGGCTATCTCGACAGCTCGAACGCGGGACCGCTTCCAGCGGCACAACCGCCGTGGTCAACGTCCGCCTGGCGGATGCGGTCTAAGGAGACATCATGGAGCTCTCAACCGCGCCACGATGCTTTTCGTCGGGACGAATGTGGTCCGCGGCAAGGGGCGCGCGGTCGTCGTCGCGACCGGCAAACAGACCGAGCTCGGAAAGCTGAGCGAGCTCATCTCGGGTACACGCGAAAGGAAGACGCCCCTCGAGCAGAGACTCGACCGCTTCGGCAAGCGCGTCTTGTGGGCATGCCTCGCGCTTTCGGCCCTCCTCTTCGCACGAGGCCTCTGGCAAGGCGAACGGACCTGGCACGAGCTGCTGCTCGAAGCCGTGAGCCTGGCCGTCGCCGCCATCCCTGAGGGTCTGCCCGCGATCACGACGATCACGCTCGCCCTTCCGTAAGGCACGCGATCACGCACAGAAAATAGATTAAAAATCTTCGCGCAGGGCTCCGGTATTGCAGCAGCAGAACAAGACAGGCGGCGATGGCCACGGACGACGCGACACTGAACGCCCAGAACCACGGAGCAACCGACTCGCTGACGAACACGAGATAGATGTTGTAGCCGATGTTGAAGACAAGTCCGAGGGGAATGAAACGCGGGCGCGTGCCGGTGTGCAGTTCGCGCAGGAACGCCCCAAAAATCGGCAGGTACGCCAGCAGCAGAACCGCGGCGGTCAGAAAAAGCCAGCGTGCGGCGCCAGCAATGTCGCGCCTTCCGGCCGGCGAAACCTTGTGAATGAGATAGTCGAAGCCGATCAGCCCGAGAAAAACCCATCCGAAATAGTTCGCATACACCAGCGCGAGAGCCGCAACTACAAACCAGATCCAATTTGCGATCGCGGGCTCATCCAGAAATCGCACATAGGTCCAGGTGACCAGCGAAACCAGCAGGAATGCGCAGGAATACCAGGTGGCCAGCCGCCCGAAATGAAATCCGAAAGGGGAGAGCGTCACAACCGCGAGCGTCCAGAACTGGCTTTGCGCGCCGCCGAAACGTTTCGCTACCAGCGAGAGCACCCATGCGCCCACAACGTAGAACACCACGGACGGCAGCCGCAGAAGATGAATCTCGCCGCCGGTAAGCCGCAGCCAGCCGTGCAGCAAAAGATCGTACAGCGGCGGGTGCTCGTGCATGCCGGCGCCGGTAAGGAAAAGGCGCACGGTGTCGCTCACCGGCCGCGCGGCGCGGTCGATGATGGCGCATTCATCGTCCACGGCCGTGAACCAGCGATTCGTGGCCATCAGCGCCACAGCCAGCGCAATCGGGAAAATGGCCAGCCGCGAAGAGCTTGCAAGCCCGGAACTTGCTTGAGACTCGGCCTTCACGATACGAGTGAGGGAAACGCTCGCGGCGCGCGCAAATTTTGCATGGAGCCTTTATCCTATCCCACCGATGGAAGCGTCCATAGCGAAACATGGTCCGCTTCGATCCCATTTTTCCGGGTGATCAGCGCCGGGTGCGGCCGCCGGGTACGAACGCTCAGTACGAACGCCCGGTACGAGTGCGATGGCCAACCGGATCTGCGCCGGAAGAGGGCTCTGGTACGTCTCGATATGTATAGACATTGTGATATCTAACGAGTATATTGCGGCTTCCCAATCGGTTGATTCCGGGGCGATGCTGGCGGCAGTGCCGATGGCACTGCCATTGCACCATTGCCGATGTAAATGTTCCGAAATCGAGGCGAGACGCCATGCCCAAGAACATCGTGATCTGCTGCGATGGCACCGGCAACGAATTTGGCGACAACAATTCCAACGTTGTAAAACTCTATGGCACGCTGGTCATCGAACCCGGCATGCAGGTGGGTTATTACCATCCGGGTGTGGGCACCATGGGCGCTCCCACCGCGCACAACTGGCTTGCCAAGCAGTGGACGCGCGTCCTCGGGCTGGCCTTCGGCGCGGGGCTGCTGCCCAACGTAGGGGATGCCTATCGCTACCTGATGAATGTCTATCAAGATGGCGACCGCGTGTTCCTGTTCGGATTCAGCCGCGGCTCCTACACCGTCCGCGCGCTGGCGGGCGTGCTGCACATGTTCGGGCTGCTCTATCCCGGCAACGAAGGGTTGATTCCGTATGTGATTCGCGATTACGCCAAGAAAACGCGGGACGCCGGGGGGATGACGAGCACGTTCGTCAGGGCGGGTGAATTCAAGGAGACTTTTTGCCGGCCTTGCCCGCTGCACCTGGTGGGCGTGTGGGACACGGTGAGTTCGGTGGGCTGGATCTGGGACCCGGTGCGCCTGCCCTACACCGCGCAGAATCCGGACATGGCCCACGGGCGGCACGCCATTTCCATCGACGAGCGGCGCTGCTATTTTCAGAGCAATCTGTGGGGCGCGCAACTGCCCGGGCAGGATTTAAAACAGGTCTGGTTCGCGGGCGTGCACTCGGATGTCGGGGGTTCCTATCCGCAAATGCAAAGCGGGCTTTCGCAGATGGCGCTCGAATGGATGGTCTGCGAGGCTACACCGCTCGGGTTACTGGTGAACCGCGCGGCCGCCACGAAAGCTCTCGGGCGCATGCCGCCACCGCCGCCCATTGCGCCGAACGCGCTTGAGCACAAACATGAATCGCTGAAGGGACCGTGGTGGCTCCTGGAAGTCCTGCCGCACAGGAATTGGGATTTTGTGGCGAAGAAAGTGCGCTGGAGAATTCCGCTGGGGACCAGCCGCCCGATTCCGGAATTTTCGGTCTTGCACCAGAGCGTCACGCAGAAAGTCAAGGACGACCCAACGTACCGTCCGAAGAACCTGCCGGTGAATTTTACTGTGGACCCGCGAAACGCCTGCCCGTTCTGAAAACCCTTCAAAGAATAGGCCCGGAGACGCGCCGGAAAATTCGCGCTGCTCGCCGTTCCCGCAAGGCGCGCTACTTCGCGGGTGTAGCCACTTCCTTTTCGTAATCGAGGAAATTGATCTGATTATCCTCGCAAACGAATTCCTTGATGTTCCAGGTAGGCTTCAATACGTACTTCTTCACCGTATGCAGCGGCGCGGAGTAGATCTTCGGATCGTCGAGCGTAATGTCGATCATTAGCGAGTCGTGATCCGGGCGCCAAATGCGCTCGGTGACGCGCAAATCCTCTGAATGCGGCATGCCGCCGTAGCTGAACCAGGTTTTGTCGGTCTGGTTCACGGTGTCGACCACCAGCGTGCTGCCTTCCCATTTGCCGATGGAATCGCCCATCCAGGTGGGATTCTGATCCTGCTCGTGGCCGCGCCCGTCGGTGTAGATTTGCCGGATGTTGTGGCCATACTCGAAGATCTGCAGCACGCGCCCGGGCGTGTGAATGATCTCCATGGGATACAGAAACAGATAAATTCGCGGCACGCCGGAAGGGAAGCACTTGAAGTCGGGATCGTTCGAGTCGACCGCGGTGCGCCCCTGGCCGATCGGCTTGTTCGCTTTGAGCTTTTCCTCGCCCAAAGCAGTAAGCGGAAACTTCTTCATGGGTTTGCCCTGCGCGTCGAGCCAGACGAATTGCTGGCCGGGGTTGTCTGCCGTGCCCGCGCCCAGCGTGTTTCCCGTGGAGGGATACCACACGCCGGTAAAGTCGGCCCCCTGCGCGGCGGTTTTAGCCGCGTGCATATCGCTCTGCGCGGCGTTCGTGGCCGCGAACATATCGGTTTGTCCGGCGCTTTTCATGGCCGATGACTCGCTCTGGCCGATGGAAACGGGCGAAAGAGAAATCGCGCACGCCAGCGCGAGGGAAGCGATCGCTGGAATTTTCATTTCGAGGAATCCGCGGGCAATCCCATGTTCGGCGTTTCGCGGCCGTCGGCGAAGACCACTTTTTGCGCGGCCATGGCGTGGGCGCCGTTCTTTACCGGGTGTCCGGTGATGATCACCTCGTCGCCGGGCTTCAGCGTGCTGCGGCTCCAGCCGCGCCGTGAAAGAAGATTGGGACTCTGGAGTTCCGCGTGCCATTCGGAAACCTGGCCGCTGTCGTCCTTGACGTTGAAGACGATCAGCGCGTGCGGGTTCACGTATTCGAGTTCAACCACGGTGCCGTGAATCGATACCGACTTGCTGCCGTCGTATTCCGAAGTGCCATGGTGCCCGAAGGCGGGCGCGGCTGCGGCTGCAAAAATCAAACCTGCTATGGCGAAAAAAAGGAGCCTGGGTCTCTTCACGGAACCTCCGAGCGCGGACACCCTCGCACGATTGCGACTGCGCAGTTTTGTATACCTGCGACCAGGGCGTGTCAAGCTGCGCAATACTTTCTTGAGGTAACTTGTTTCAGAGGATTCGCGAGCGGTGAAAGCTTCAGCGGAACGGATCGGGGCGGGTGGCGGGCGCGCGATCCAGCGCTTTTCCCCGTTTGAAATTTTTCAGGTACAATTTTCCTGCCGTTTCAATCCAGCTTGGTTTTGCCGGCGCATCACCGCGGGGCCGTTGCTTAAATGGATAAAGCACAGGTTTCCTAAACCTGCAATCCCGGTTCAAGTCCGGGCGGCCCCACCACTAACTAAAAATGATTCGACATGCTGCCAATGCGCAGCGCCCGATGAAGTTTCCAGATCAATCTGTTCGATTCTATATGGCGAGCGGGAAGCAACATGGAACAGTTCCAGTTTGTTGTCGTGGTAAATGACGAAATAGTCCTCCGTGGTGCCGTCTTTATTCAGTGCCCACGATCCAGGCTCGTCGATGTGGACTGTCTGAAATCGGATTCCATTCGGAAGCGGGAACTCTTGCGTTTTCATTGTCCACCTTGTCTTACTGAGAACAAGCTTCATTCCTTCCGGCGGGGATTTTAGCATGCGGATCTGGGCGGGGGTCCTTTTGAAGCGGAAAACGGACTTTTGCCTATCGGATTCTGGCGTGCCGTAGGAGCCAGTTGACTAAGGTGATAAGCCAAGGTACGGTCAAAATCTCATGCCCAGCGTTTTGTCAGGAAAGCTCCAAACCGCCGCCCACAGCGTGTATACGGGGCTCGCTCGGATATACCTATTTTTTCGACACTTTCCCTACGCGGTCCTGATTTCCACGGTTGCTCTGGTGGTCAGCATCTACAGCACGCGCTACGCGGTCTTCGGCATGAAGGCCGCGCAACGGGCCTACCTGACCTATGAGCTTACCGTTACTAACACCCCGACCGTCCTTGACTCTGTGGAGAAGGGCAAAGACTTTTTCATGTCCTTCGAGATAAAAATAACGAACATGGGCAATACTCCGGCTCAGCTCATCACCCCAAGGATTAGTGCCATACCTGACCCGGATAGACCCCCACTTATGATGACTTTCACTACGACGCCATTTGATTTGGGGCCGAAGGAGTCCCGTATTCTACCGGGACAAGTTCTATTCAAGCTCATGCGCCATGTTAGGCAGATTCCGGGCTTCTCCACCGGCTTCACTGGCCAGCTTGAGTACAAGGACGTATTCGGTGATTCGGGAGAACGGGGCATCTGCTACCAACTAGTTTTCGAACACACTCTTGATGGCGGTTTTTGTGGAAGCGTCATTCAGCAGTTGGACGTTACTGACCGAGGCGTCCGTCCGATTCCGTGAGTCGGCGCAGTTGGCGGGTAGGGCATAGGAGAAGCAGAGCGGAGGAATAGATGAAACTTCGATTTTTGGTTGGGTTGCTGGTGCTCTTCCCTTTGGCTGGAGCCGGACGTGGTCAGCAACAACAGCTGCAGTATAACGGTTACTGGTGGTTAAGCATGGCCCCGAGCTTTAAGCTCGGTTGGGTATCCGGCTACGCGAAAGCAATGGATTTTGCAGGCACAGTTCAGATGGGAACGTGCGCTGCCAACCTATCGATGTATCAGAAGCAATTTCCAGACACCGACCCAAAAGTTCTCATGCAAAGGCTCTGCCTCAGCGATAAGCAGTTCGACTATGATGGCATTGCTATGGGGCAATTTGTAGATGGAATAGACGGCTTTTATAACGATTTCCGGAACAAGCAACTGGAAATAGGCTGGGCCATTGAGTATGTGCGTGACGAAGTCAAAGGTAAGCCGGCTTCAGAATTAGATTCAGAAGTCAACCTTTGGCGAACATGTACTGCAGCGTCGCAGACCGGCGATAGGGAGAGAATCGCGAAAGCTTGCTCACCGGACATTCCGCCGCAGCAATAACGAGCTGAATTGGGCATTCGCACCGCGAGAGCATTTTCTCTTGGGCTGTCGGTATCGCTGCGGCCGGATCAGAGCGGAAGCCGTTCGGGCTATACTTGTGGCGATTGCGTGACGTTTTGTGGAGGAGCCGCTATGCCGTCCGTTGAGATTGTGGACCGGTCGTCGATGATCGAGAAGCTCTACCAGGGGCTTTCGCTCGATCCAGCGGAGACGGCGATTGTGACCATCGACATGCACCGCGGCCACCTGGACCCGGCCGTGGCGACCATGCCCACCTCGCCGGAAGACGCCAAACGCGTGATCGCGAACGCGCGCGAGCTTTTGAGTTTCGCGCGCTCGCAGGGCATTCCAGTGATCCACGTGAAGCTGGTTTTTCGAAAAATTCCCGGCCTCGGAAGCGAAGGCATGACTTCGCCTTTCTGGCGCGCTCTGCACGATCTGACTCGCGCGGAAGACCGGCTCACCCCGAACCGCCGCAGCACGGTGGAAGGGCACAACCTGCAAGGATCGCCGGGGACGGAACTGATCCCCGAGCTTTTCGACCCGCGCGACTATGTGATCGACAACAAGAAGCGCCTGGACTGTTTCTACGGGACGGACCTGCTGCGCCTGCTGCAGACACTCGGCGCGAAAAACGTGTGCCTGATGGGCATCAACACGAACACCTGCGTGCTGAACACCGCGTTCACCGCGTTCAATTACGACTTTCGCGTGGTGGTGCTTTCCGAATGCGTGGCCAGCATGTACGGCGACGATCTGCACGTGCTGGGATTGCAGAACGTGGCGCGCTGCATCGGCTGGGTGATCAGCAACGAGCAGTTTCGCGAGCGCGTCTCCGCGGCCGAGCAGAGCAAGCGCGAGGCAGCGGCCGGTAATGGCGTGGCTGTCGTTTAACGGCTCACTAACCGTTCGCGAGTCAGCGCGAAGTTTCAGCGCGCCCTCTTTTGATTCACGGTGTCATCCCGAAGAGAGCGAAGTTTGCGACCCGGTTAGGGTCGCGGTAAAACGGAGCGAGCCGAGGGATCTCTCTTCGTGTGTAAACTTCGACGCTGGTGGACCCACGAAGAGACAAAGCACGGAAAAACCGAAGAGGGATTCTTCGCGCGAGTGCGGCGCTCAGAATGACCCCGCTACGAAACTTCCGCGAGTTCGTACTGCGCGTCGGGCACCACGGGCGCCTGCACCACTGGAAGCGATTGCTCGCAGGGCACCACCCAGGTTTCGTCCACCTCAACCGACATGGCGCGCTGCATCAAGTCCACCTGCAGAATCAACTGGCTCGCATTTTTGTAACGCAGCAGCGTGCCGACGACTCCGCGTAAAGGACCGAGTTCCACGCGCACTTTCTGGCCCTCGTGCAGGCCGGTCCAGGGCTTTACCTGCTGGCCGGATGCGACCGCCAGCCGCACCGCCTCCACTTGCCGCGGATCGACCGGCACCGGAACGCGGCCCTTTCCGACGATGCCGACAACGCCGGGAGTTCGCAAAATGGCCAGGCGCTTTTCAATATCGAAGCGGCAGAAGGTATAGCCGGAAAACAGCGGAAGCTGCAGCACCTTCACGCGGTCGGTCCACAAGCGCCGCGACAAATACATGGGCAAAAACTGTTCGTAGCCTTTCTGCACCAACTGGTCCGACACCATTTTTTCGCAACGTGACTTCACCCGGATCGCGTACCATTCGTGGCTGGAATCGTGGCTTGAAGCGGACAAAGGGCCCTCCCCCTCTAAGCTTCTGGTTGCTGTGTCTCAATGAGGTTAAAGGGGCATGAAACCCCGGCCAATGGCTCACTAGTAAGGCGCGAGTAGTACGAAAGAACTTGCGGAGAGTGGGGCTGTCGGGAGCCGCTGTGGTCGAGTAAATCCAATAAAATGAAGGAATTGAAAGGACTCCCCGAATTGGAACGGCTCCGCGTGGTGCTGGTGAAGTCGCGCAACCCCTTGAATATCGGAGCGGCGGCGCGCGCCATGAGCAATTTCGGCTTTCGCCGTCTGCGAGTGGTAAATCCTTATGTACCGTCGTTTCGGGAAGCGCGTTCGGCGGTGGGCGCGTCCGAGGTGCTGCAACAGGCCGAGGAGCACGAAAGCGTCGGCGAAGCAGTGGCGGATTGCACGTTGGTCGTCGGCACCACGGCAGTGCGGAATCGCGTGCTGCAGCAGCGGCTGGAAGTGCTCGAAGACGGAGCGCGGCTGATCCGTAGGAAACTCGCCGCGGGCGCTTCCGGTAAAGTGGCGCTGCTGTTCGGATCGGAACGCGTGGGCCTCTCGAATGAGGAGCTCAGCCATTGCCACTGGCTGATGCGCATTCCCACCGTGGAAGAGAACATCTCGATGAATCTGGGCCAAGCGGTCGCCGTATGCCTCTACGAAATTGCCTGCGGCGAGAAAAGTGGCGCAGGTGGCGCGAAGCGAGCGGCGAAAAATGCTGCCGCGCGGAAGCGAAGTGCCCACGCAGCCGATACGAAGGAGACCGACCGCAGCGCCACGGGCGAGGAAGTGGAGCGCATCACGGAACTGCTGAACGAGGCGCTGCGCGAAAGCGGGTATCCGGGCCCAGCGGCGTCGAACGAGATGAAGGCGCGCAGGCTGGTGCGGCGCATGGGACTTTCCGCGCTGGACGCGGAAGTGTGGCAGGGAATTGTGCGGCAAATGTTGTGGAAAATGCGCGCAGCGAAGAAGCAGCCGGAGTGAGCCGGCCGATGGCTTATCACGCGGGACGCGGACTTGGCAGGTATTCCAGTTAGCCGCCGAAAAACTGGCAGCGCCGCCGCAGCGTCGTGGGGTTGGTGCTCCTATTCCTGCTGATAGACGCCCAGGCGGTTGTTTTCTTCACCCGCTTTCAGCGGCCGAATGCAGAGAACAAGCCCATCCACCGTGCACTGATACACCTGGGAAATCGGTAGATCCTCGGGCTGCACCTCGTAGCTGCCGTCCTCTGTATCGCCGGTCGTATCATAATCAGGAATCACATACGGGTTTCCCTTCGAAGCCCGCACGCGAAATACGGCTGATCCAGGCTCGTAGTTCCCAAAATCGAAGCAATAGCCGATGCAGGCGAGATCGATGTTGTGCTGGATCATGATGCGCGAGTTCCCGAGCGGAAAGATGGAAGCAAGCACCCGCTGATTGGGCGGCAAGGTGCGTACCAGCCGCTCGGCCTGCGCCTCGATTCCGTTCACGACGGCGGTATCCCGATGCAAGAAAACGGCGAAAAGCCCAATAATGGCCAGCGAAGCCGCGAGGTGCCATTTAGCGGGGCGCATTGCGCCAAGGACACAGCAGCCGATGACTGCCGCAACCGAGGTGAGGCGCTCGGTAATCAGCGCGATGGCCGAGTAGTGCGGGAAATGAACGCCACGGGGAAAAATGAAGACAGCCAACTCCACAACCATATAGAGCTGCAAAGGCAACAGGAAAGCTTTCCAAAAGTGGCGTTCGCGGCGCCGGCGAATGAGATCCACCAGAATCGCCAGCACGACAAACGCGGCCACGGCCCCCACGACAATACGATATTGCCTGCCGAAAAGGATGATCTGATCGAGTCCCGTAAACAGATACCACTTACGCGGCTCCATTTCGGTGATGGAATGTCGCATCAGGTACACGCGAATGAGCCACATCGCCCCGGCAGCGAGCGCCAAAAGCACGAGCTGATATCGCAGCTTCACGAATTGCATGGCGGCAATGTAGAGGCATGCTCCTGCGAGCCAGAGGACGCCGAACGGATGAGCTGTGGCGATGATCGCCGCGGCAGGTATAAGTATGAGTCGCTCCCACAGCGTGCCATTCCAGAACATCGCCAGGGCGAAGAACGAAAGGCCGATGGCAAGATAGTAATTGAACAGACCGACGTGAAACGTCCAGCCATAGGCGAACAGCGCAATCAGCGGCGTGAGAAACCAGGGGGCGCGTCCTGTGGCCGATGAAATGAATGCGAAAGCGCCCCAGAAGAAGATCAGCACGCAGATCGAGACGACGATCTTCTCCGCGGCAAACAGCCCAAAGGCTGCGCCGAAGGCGGAGAGCAGCCAGTCGAAAAGGACGTTGGTGAGCTGACCGGAAAGATACAAGCCGGGTGCTTGCCCATGACGGATGAGCTGCGCCAGCCAGGCGTTGTAGAGGTGGCTACCCAGATCGGAAGCGATGATGTGACGATGCCAGAAGCAGGGAATCAGCAGGACGATGGAAATCCCGAGCATTTTAAGCCAGTGCTGGCCCAGGAAGGAAATGGCCGCACCGAAGTGCGGAAACTTAGCCGGCGAAATCTTTCTGGCGTAGCTCGCCTCTGTCTCTAAAGACAAGTCCTCAGCGCGTTCTGTAACCGGAAGGTTCAAACCAACAATATATCACGCCGAAGACAGAGGGCTTGAGCGAGGCTGATGGAGAATCCACCGTAAAAATTAACCGGGAGCTCGATGGCGCGTATGGCCGCCCGTCGCTGGCACCATGTCGCAAGCCCATCAAAGCTCCCGGTGTGTTGCCTGGCTGAAGGATAGAAAATGGGCGGCCTGGTGTATGTGCGCGGCGTCTCATATCGACGTGATACAAATCACAAATCCGCCGATGTCGGACGTCTGATAGAGGGAACTCTTAGATGAAGCTAACAGCCGGGGTGATCAGCGGAAAAAAAACGGGCCAGCTTACGCCGGCCCGCCTTTACCTTTCGACTAGAGGCTAGTGACGTTCGCGGCCTGCAGACCCTTCGGTCCGCGGGTGACCTCGAATTCAACCGCCTGCCCTTCGTTGAGCGTCTTGTAGCCTTCTGCCTGAATAGCGGAGAAGTGCACGAAGACGTCCTCACCCGACTGGCGCTGGATGAATCCGAATCCCTTGCTGGCGTTGAACCATTTCACTGTTCCTTGTTCTCTCACTGATTTACTCCACTTTTCATATAAGCTATTTGTGCTTCTCGACCGCCTCCAGCCGTAAAGCAAAGGCGCCGCAAGTCTGAAAACTCGCCGCACCCACGAATCTAAAGGTGTTACGGGAGCAACAAACGCAGCAAAAAACTAACATGCTTCTTTACAAGCACCTAGTGAATTTTTCCGTCAACGTTAAGCCCGTTTTGGCGCTATTTCGGACTGCCAAACCCGCCGGTTAAGCAGGTTTTCCCGCGCGCTTTGCGTCCTCTTTAGCCTCATTCGCCTCGCAGCTTTCCAATCCCCTACAGCTTCAGAATCCGCGCGGCGTTCTCACCAAGAATCATTCTCTTCTGCGCGCTGGTCAGATTCACCTGGTCCAGAAACTCGAGCGGCCGATCGTAGCCCATGTCGAAGCAGTAGTCGCTTCCGATCATGATGCGCTCCGCTCCCACCTCGCCCAGCACGAACTCCATGATCGACTTCTTGTGTACCACGGTGTCGAACGTGAACCGCTGTAGATAGTGGCTCGGCGGACGGGGCAAGCGCAGCTTCTCGATTTCCGGTCGCACCGTGGCGCCGTGGTCGATTCTGCCCATCAGCATCAACAGAACGCCGCCTCCGTGGGGCAGGCTGAACTGCAGCTTGGGATGCCGGTCCAGCACGCCGCCGAATATCAGGTGGCACGCGGCAATGGCCGTGTCGAAAGGAAAAGCCAGCAGGTTCGACAGATAGAATGGCGCAGTCCGCGCTCCGCCCACCACCTGCAGCGGATGCAGAAAAATCGGCAGCTCCAGCGCTTCGATACGCGCGAACACCGGCTCGAACAGCGGATCGTCTAGGTCGTGGTGGTCGATATTCGTGCCCATGTACACGCCGCGCATTCCAGGCAGCTTGCTGGCGCGATTCAACTCATCCACCGCGCGATCCGGATAAAGCATCGGCAGCGTCAGCAGCCCCACGAGGCGCGTCGGGTATTTCACGTGCGCTGCGCTGGCCGCATCGTTCCACGCACGGCACAGCTTGTGCGAAACATCTTCATCTCCCCAGTAGCCCATCGGTCCCGTCAGCGACATGGCTTGCACCGCCGTTCCCTGCGCGTCCATGTCCGCGATGCGCTTTTGGATATCGACCACACGGTGGGGAAGCGGCCCCTGAAATCGCGCTTCGGTCTTGATGTATATCCCTTCTTCCGCGGTGCGATACTCCACGTTGAATCGTGGCCCTTCCTGCGCCAGCACATCCAGATATTCCTGGGAGAAAAAGTGCGCGTGTATATCCACCGCCCGCACACCGCCTGCTTCCTGGCTCGCCATTCGAAGTTCTCTCCTGATTTTCAGTTGTTTGATTCTTCAATGAAAGTGTAAAGGATGTGTTGGCATTCGGTGTAAAGCATGTCTTAGCACCTGACACTTCGCCCGCCAGCTTTCACGGTCGCCGCTGCAATCGTGCTCGCGTAGACCGCTCCTTATTTTTGCCGGTGCGTTAAGCGGAATTACTGGTGGGAGAAAACTGCTGGTTTTTATGCTGTCACGGAGAGTCTTAGCTGTGCGGTTTCCCGCTCGACGGGGATAGGTTCCTTGGCTTTCTTCAAGCCTTCGATGTAGCAGCGGATGGCGTCTTTTGCCATTTCCCGCGCATTCTCTAAATTTCTGCCTTCGGTTACGAGCCCCGGCAGCGTCGGAACCGTGACGGTATATCCGCCGTTCTCGTTGGCCTCGAAAAACGCCGTGTACTCGTAAACGCGGCTCTTGCCGTTCTTCATGCATGGATTATAACTCGCGGGAAGCCGTATCCATTGTTCGAACGGCTGCTGCGAGTTTGTGCGTAGCGCTGGAAACCGGCAAGTCGCGCAACCGGCTCAGCGGCAAAATCCGCGTGCGCGGACGTTTCGGTAGCGCCTCAACCTCCGCCAGAAACGGCAGCAGCGTGATGTTGCGGAACGTGACTCCGTGCCGCGCCGCGGCCAGTGGCTGCAATCCCGAAAGCTTCACTCCGAGGATTTCCTGCGCATGCTTTCTCAACTCCGCTTCGGCATTGGCGAGCACCTCCACAGCAGGGAACTGCCACATCCGGGAGAACAGCACATCGTCGTGCGCGCCAGGATCTTTCACCAGAATCGTGCGGCCTTGTGGATCGCGCAAAATCACCGCCGCGATCTTCACTCGCACCGGCGCACGTTTTTTGCGCGGCGCGGGAATCACGTGCGCCAGCTTCTTCGCGTGCGCCACGCATGCGCGCTCTACCGGACACTCGCCACATCGCGGTGCCTGCGGCGTGCAGACCACTTCTCCCAATTCCATCAGCGCCTGGTTCCAGTCGCCGGCTGCTTCGCACGCCAGTAGCGCATCCGCCGTGGCCTTCAACTTCTGCCAGCGTCGCGGCTCACGCAAATCGCCACGCACGCCGCCGATGCGCGCCAGCACTCGCGCCACATTCCCGTCGAGCGCCGCCAGCGGCACATCATACGCGATGCTCAGCACCGCCGCCGCCGTATAGCTGCCGATTCCCGGCAGCGCCAGCGCCTGCTCGTGCGTGCGCGGAAATAAGCCTTCGTGCTCCTCTACAATTTTCTTTGCCGCCGCGTGCAGATTCCGCGCGCGGCTGTAATAGCCTAGTCCCGCCCAGGAGCGCAGCACTTCCGGAGCCGGCGCATCCGCCAATGCTTCCACCGTGGGAAATTGCGAGAGGAATCGCTCGTAGTAGGGAATTACCGCGGCGATGCGCGTCTGCTGCAGCATGATCTCCGCCACCCACACGCGATAGGGGTCGCGGCTGGCGCGCCACGGCAGTTCGCGGCGGTGCCGCCGGAACCATGCGAGCAGATTGTTTTGGAAACGGGCCAGTGACCGTCCGCGCAGCGCATTTTTCATTCGGGGACCGCCCGTAGTTATAGCATCTCGCCGAGTCTGGCATCTCGGAACTGGCTGCCCGGCGTCGGTCCGTCGGTAAAATCCTGTAGCAGGCTTCACAAAGGATGTGCTAGAGTTTTTAGTTGAAGAACAGGCAAAGAGTGTAGAGCAGGGCACGACGTCTCAGTGGGGGGAGGGGCGAGTTGATGGAAGCCAAAGCTGAAGTGATCGAGCAGTTCCGTGCGCATCCGAAGGACACGGGATCGCCGGAAGTGCAGATAGCGCTGTTGAGCGAGCGCATCAACTATTTGACCACGCACCTGCGGTCCCACGCAAAAGACCACGCTTCGCGGCGAGGGTTGATCATGATGGTCAACCGGCGGCGAAGGCTGCTGGACTACCTGAACCGTCGCGACCCGGATCGGTATCGAGAGATTGTGGAACGACTTAGTTTGCGCAAGTAGCGCAGATTCCCTGAGCGGCCAAGCTGGCCGCACTTTCCTCCGCACAAACCGGCGAAATAAGGTGATATGCGGGCCGTCAGGGCCATGCTGCGCGGTTGTGTGCGCCGGCTAGTTTCTGGGTCTCACTCCTTCGCTGTTCGCCTGCCTTCAATTTGCATACTGCAAATCCCGAGAGAATTCTCTCGTATCTGAACGTCGCACCGGTGCACCGGGGCAAAAGGATGTGAAGTGATGTTTGAAAAAGTGGACTTGGAAATTGGCGGACGCACGCTGAGTTTTGAAACCGGCAAGATGGCCCGGCAAGCGCATGGCGCCATTGTGGCGCGTTACGGCGATACGGTCGTGCTGGCCACGGCCTGCATGGACACTCATGCCGCCGAAAAAGATTTTCTTCCCCTTACTGTTGACTACCGCGAGTACACCTACTCCGCCGGAAAGATTCCCGGAGGTTTTTTCAAGCGCGAAGGGCGCCCTTCGGAGCGCGAAATTCTGGTGTCGCGATTGACGGACCGGCCGCTGCGGCCGTTGTTTCCGGAAGGTTGGGCCAGCGAGACCCAAATCGTAGCTATGGTCCTTTCAGCCGACAGCGAGAACGACCCGGATGTGATCGCGGTGACCGCTTCCTCCGCGGCCTTGTACATTTCGCCGATCCCGTTCAATAACCCGGTGGCCTGCGTCCGCGTGGGACTGCTCGATGGAAAGCTGGTCGTGAATCCGACCTATTCGGATCAGAAGAAGAGCCTGTTGAACATCGTGGTGGCCGGAACGGAAGAAGCCATCGTGATGGTGGAGTCTGGCGCGCTGGAAGTTTCCGAGGAAACCGTTGCCGATGCGCTGGAATTCGGGCACGCCGAAATTCGCAAGATCGTCGCGGCCATCAAGGAACTTGGAAAGAAAGTGAATCCGCAGAAGGTGACGGTGGCGCCTCCAGCATTCGACGAAGCGCTCTACAAGCAGATTGCCGCCAAATACACCGATCGTATGCGCGACGCGCTGGATACCGCCAAGCACCCGAAGCTGGAAAGCTACGGACTAGTGGACGCGGTGAAGGAAGACATTTTCAAAGCCGTTCCGGAAGAGGATGACGAAAAGCGCAAGCTGGCTGCCCGAGCTTTTGAGCGGTTGCGCGAGCGCATTTTCCGCGACGATATGCTGCTTCGCAAGCGGCGTCCCGATGCGCGCGCGTTCGACCAGATCCGTCAGATCACTTGTGAAGTTGCGGTGCTGCCGCGCGTACATGGGTCGGCGTTGTTCACACGAGGTGAAACGCAGGCGCTAGCGACCGCTACGCTCGGCACCAAGGACGACATGCAGCGGCTCGATCTTCTTTTCGAAGAAGACGTGTTCAAGCGCTTCATGCTGCACTACAACTTCCCGGCATTCTCGGTGGGCGAAGTGAAATTCCTGCGTGGACCCGGACGGCGCGAAGTAGGCCACGGCGCCCTTGCGGAGCGCGCATTGACCAACCTGCTGCCACCGGAAGCGGATTTTCCCTACGCGGTGCGCGTGGTTTCGGACATTCTCGAATCGAACGGTTCCTCGTCCATGGCCACGGTCTGCGGAGGATCGCTCGCCCTCATGGATGCCGGTGTGCCGCTGAAGTCGCCGTGCGCCGGAATTGCCATGGGCCTGGTGGTTGAAGGCGACAAGTATGCCATCCTTACCGACATTGCCGGCGCGGAAGATCACTACGGCGACATGGACTTCAAAGTCGCCGGCACGCGGCAGGGAATCACCGCGCTGCAAATGGACATCAAGGTCGGCGGAGTGAGCATTAACATGATGCGCGAGGCGCTGGCACAGGCGAAAAAAGCCCGGCTGGAAATTCTCGACACTATGGACCAGACGCTCTCTTCAGGACGCGAGGCCATGTCCACCTACGCGCCGCGGTTGCACATGCTCAACATTCCCACAGATAAAATTCGCGACCTCATCGGGCCGGGCGGCAAGAAGATCCGGTCGATCATCGAAGCCACCGGCGTGAAGATCGACGTGATGGACGATGGCAAAGTTCACGTGTTTGCCGGCAACGGAAAGGCCGCGGAGGATGCGCTGAAGATGATCCGCGACGTAACCGCGACCGCGGAGATCGGCAAAACCTATCTCGGCAAAGTAGTGCGCATCGCCGATTTCGGGGCCTTCGTCGAAATTTTCCCGGGCACTGACGGTTTGTTGCACATCAGCGAAATCGCGGACCAGCGGATTCGCTCGGTGCGCGACGAACTGAAAGAAGGCGACCAGGTGTTGGTAAAGGTCCTGGCCATCGAAGGCAACAAGATCCGCTTGAGCCGCAAGGCGGTGCTGAAGGAACAACGCGACAAGCAGCAGAAGAGCGAAACCGCCGACTAGTTTCGGCGCGTCGCTACAATCCGGTTGTGACGCCGGGGAGGCTGGGAAACCGGCCTCCCTTTTTTATTTCTACGAGGCTGGCGCGCGCAAAGCTGCGAGCGGAATCAAACGCGATGAAAACACTGCCAGATAGTCAGGAGATATGTGTTGCGGCCTGGCTGGCGTGTTTCGGAGCGAAGGGCTGAAGCCGAGAGTCGCTGTTGCGCTTGTCAGCGTAGAGCGCGGCATCGGCTCGATTGATAAGCTCCTGGGCTGTTTCGCCGGGCTTGTAGTCCGTCCAGCCGCGAGAGAAGCGGCAGGGGATTTTCTGGCCCTCGTGTTCGACTTCCATGCCTTCCAGTCGGCCCAGAACGTGACGCACTTCTTCCGATTTGCATTCGGGCAGAATGACCATGAACTCATCGCCGCCCAGGCGCACGGCCTGATCGGAGCCGCGAATGGCCCTCTGCAGCCGTTCGGCGCTGTTGCGCAAGGCCAGGTCGCCGGCCCCGTGCCCGAACTCGTCGTTAATCTTCTTGAGTCCGTCGAGATCCAGAAGAAGCAAGGTCAACGGCCGGTCATGGCGCGTGGCGCGATTGATTTCTTCTCCGAGCCGCTGTTCACCCGATCGCCGGTTGTATAGGCCGGTCAGCGGATCCAGAGCCGCCAGTTTGTAAACCTCGTTCGTAAGCGTCTCCACCTTCGCGATCGATGTGATCTGATCGGCGATTTGCCTGCGCATGCGCATGATGAGCGTCTGCTGGTAGACCAGATAGACGCTGAATACCAGCACGATACCGATAAGCGCCCGCACCGATTGGTTGAGATAGAACGAATAATTCGAGTCCCCACTGCTCATCAGCGCAGGGAAGGCGAAGGATGCCACTCCAACGGTCAGCAGAATCAGTACGAGGACCGTAGAACTCCACAGCCACCACTGCCGGGTATCTAGCTTCCGAAGGTTCTCCTGAAAGGATTGAGGCTCGGCCTTCACAGACGGCAGGGGCTGAGAGGTTGCCATAATCGGACGGGTGAGGACAAAAACTCCTAGATACATTGAATACCTTAGCCGGGCGTTACTATCCAGAGTTGATTCCTGTTGTGTTTCCCAATCGGTTACCACCTCCACGGTGACCGCCGGATCGCCCTGATTTCAATGGGTTTGGGCCGGCAATTTCACCTCTTGGCATTTGGAATGGCTCGCTCTAAATCCAGTTTCTGCTTTGCCTTAACCCCTTGCTGCTCTGTACCTGCTTATTAGCATGAGCAAGAAAAACCCCAAAGAAGTTGATCGCTGGCACCCCCTAAGGTGCCACCCGCGTGTGACTCGGCCCATCAAAAAACGCTTTTGAGGAGATCAAAAAGATGAGAACAGCCAAAGCAGTTCTTTTTGCAGGTGCTATTTCTTTCGTGGCGCTGGCGATAACCCCCATTACATCAGTAGCGCAGGGAACGCATCCGCCGGTTGCGCCGGGGGCAATGGTAGCGCAGGGAACGCATCCGCCGGTTGCGCCGGGGGCAATGGTAGCGCAGGGAACGCATCCGCCGGTTGCGCCGGGGGCAATGGTAGCGCAGGGAACGCATCCGCCGGTTGCGCCGGGGGCAATGGTAGCGCAGGGAACGCATCCGCCGGTTGCGCCGGGGGCAATGGTAGCGCAGGGAACGCATCCGCCGGTTGCGCCGGGGACGACGGTAGCGCAGGGAACGCATCCGCCAGTTGCGCCGGGGGCGATGCTGGCCTAGGCAACGCATCCACCAGCGGCCGTTGGCTTAATTGGAGGTTTGGCGAACTCGACACGGAATCGGGGAGAAGCATCCACTTCTCCCGTTTCCTGTGGTAAAATCAGTCCAGATATAGAACACTTTATATACCATGCTGACATTGATTCTCTGGTGGACAGGTATCTTTGTCGAAGCGCTGATCCTTGTCCGTGGTATTCAATTGCACTCGTTGCGCCGCTTTCCGTTTTTTTTCTTTTACATCGCCAGCGTCTTCTGTGCTGATGTTTCCCTCTATGTTGTCCACTTGGCAAATCCAGCCATCTATGAGACGTGGGCCTCCAGGGCAGAGGTGCTCAACATCGTTCTCGGATATGGCATCATCCTCGAGATTTTCCGGCACGTGCTTTCGCGCTATCCCGGAATTGACCGGCTGTCGCAGATTTTGGGATTGGCTATTTTTGTCCTGGTTCTGGGTTTCGCCCTCCTGTATCCCTCCGCCTCGTCCGGCTTGACCGACGTACTCTCACAGAAGGCTCTCGCCGAGAGAGATTTTCTGACGGTACAAATGATCTTTTTTCTGGCCACCCTGGCCGTCATTCGTTATTACAGTCTGGAAGTCAGCCGGAACATCCGTGGAATCATTCTTGGGTACGGAATCTGGTTGGGCGCCAGCGTGATTACTCTGGCGCTGCGAGCTTATTTCGGTCCGGTGCTCAACGCAGGTTGGTTTTTCCTTCAGCCTGTCTTTTACCTCGTTTCGCTCGTCGAATGGCTGTATTCCATGTGGACATACGCTCCACTTCGCAGCACACCTTTAAATGAGGCGATTTCCTCTGACTACGAATTGCTTGCGACGAAGACCAGCGGGATCGCGGGCGAGGTGCGCGCGCACCTCGGCAGGGTGGCGCGGCCATGATGCAACTGTTTTTGTTTGTGCTGTTGGCGCTGGTTTTTCTTGCCTCCATCTACGTCTTCGTGCGGCCTCGGCCGCGGGTGGAAGGCAGCGCGCTGGACATTGTCCGTGCCCGCCAGGACTTGAACGCTTTGCAGAGCGGTCTGCTGCCGGCGGAAATCGTGGAACGAATCTTCACCAGGGCTGACTACGAATTCCTGTTGAGCGAAAGCGCCAAGGAAGTGCAGGAATTGTTCCTCGCGGAGCGGAAGCGCCTGGCGCTGCTCTGGGCGGGGAATTTGCTGCAGCGGATTCGAAACCTGCAGCAGTTCCATTTAGGCTCCGCGCGCTTTTATTCCCGGCTCAGGCTGCGCACCGAAATTCGACTGGCATTTGAGTTCTTCACCTTGCTGTGGGTTTGCAGGGCGCTGCAGGCCACGATTTACCTGCGCGGGCCGTATGCCGCTCCGCGCATGGTCTCACGCGTTACGTCTGCAGCCGCCAGCGTCTGTGCTACATCGGAAGAGGTAATGAACTTCCTCAAGCCGGCTCAAGCAGGCCCGCTGGCCAAGGAATCGGCTCGCAAGTTGAGCGCAATGTAGGCCCAATCTAGGTAAACGATCTGGGGACCCGATCTTCGTACCCGATGTTCGTACCCGATCTTCGTAAATGATGAACAACGTGTTGAAACGAACCGACGTCTTGGAAGCCGCCGAAGATCTTCGGCGGCGAACCTTGGCCTCCATTACCCGCCCGCTCGACCGCTTGATTTACCTGGCTTCTACACGGGACTACAACACCGGCTTCTACTATCACGACGGATTAGCCGTGCGCTTCCCGGAAGAGGTGGTGTCTGAAGCGCTCGCGGATTGCCACCGGGAAGCTTTTCAGGAACTGGTCGGAGCTTCGCTCGAACAACTCGTCGGGCAAATGGACAGCTACATGGCTTCCACACGCACCACCCCGGGCGATTTTGTAGCCGCGTGGAAAAAGCTGGAGCCCTACAGGGTGGCGGTTCCTTTGGATACCGATGAGCTGACCGCGGATTTCCTGTTTTCGAATTTCAAGATCGCCTTGGCAATTTTGGAGGCGCGTCTGCATACTCCGTCGCCGGCGGCACCAGCCGCATGGCAACCCCAGTTACCTGGCCGATAATTTCCGCCTCGGAAGGATAGGCGAACTGCCGGATGCCGCATCCGGAGAGCGGATGTGGGATCAGAGTAATCTGTGATCCGCGGATCTCGCACCAGGAGCACGCGTAGCCGTCACGCAATTCCACGAAAAAGATGGGCCGGTCGAATTCCGACCGCCATTCGGAAGTATCCGACTTGGTTTGTCGCGCTTCGATTTGCACGAAAGACCCCGGACGCAGCAGTGGATACATGGTGTAGTCCTGAATTCCCACGTAGCCGTACTGGCATCGCCGGACATCTAGCTTTTGTATCAGCGCTACGGGCACTTCGCCCCAAACTTCCACCATGCGCGAAATCAGGCTGGTCTTCTCCAGCGTGAAGCTCTTGTCGAAACGAACCGGAAAAGTGATCGCTTTTTGGGGATCGGGAGTCTCCAGCGACGCCAAGTGAGTGTTTTGGAGGGGTAAGGCGATCTGGTACCGCGCGCTCGCGTCCAAATCGATACCGAAAACGCCGAGTAAGTCCTGAAACCGGGTGCGATAGATGACGCTGAGACTATAGAGCTTATAAATGCTGGGAATAGACGCTTTGTTTTCGAGCTGTGTCAGCCAGGCGTTGGAAATATAAAACTCTTCGTTGTGACGATCCTCGGCGATGGTCCTGCTGAATTCCTCTACTTCACGAGTGGTAACGCCTAAGCGATTCCGTAATTCCCTGAGTTGTTCTCCCGGACGCATGGGTAGGCCCAATGGAAAAGGTCCTTTTTAGTGCCGAAGGTGGACAAACGCGTGTAACGCGAGGACATTAAAGGTTTCTCGGTTTGGAATCAACTGATTTCAGGGCGTTTGTTTCAAAAGTGATAGTCAGGGTTTCGTCAAAACCATGCTATCGAGCGTTCGAATGTGCCTGAAACGGCCGTTCCGGGGCAGGGGAGAAGACCTGCAAGAGTGAAAAAAGTACGAAAGGCGAAAAACTAGTACTAGCCTGCTTACAATACGAAGCAATTTCGGTTGCTGGCCCATTCGCCGATGTCTCAGAGTGATACAGTCGAGAGTTAGCACCTCCCACTCCTCTTCCTCCGTCTATTCGCCAAATATTGACTGACAGGCCCCGCTTGGAAGTCGGCGCTCCCTTCGCGCACTTCCGCCCATTGGATTATTGGTTGTGATTACTGAAAGATAAACTGAAATCAGGCTGGTACGCGGCATTCGCGGTTCGGACGTATGGGTATTTGGGCGAACAGCAGCCGAAGCGATGGGCAACGCTCCACCTCTAAAGCGAATCCGAACATTTAGCGGAAAAGCGTTCAGAGCGCGGAGCGGAGTAGACGCGGCGGCGTGGTTCGTGATACTTACTTGCCGCTGAATTCGAGTTTGGAACAGTTTCTTGGGCCGCCTCCAAAGGGAGGCCCAAGCGGGCGCCGGAACGCCGACGAGGGTTTTGGGAGGACTGGTAGAAGCGTTTTGGGAGTAGCAGAACTGCTTCTTCTCGGTATCCAAAATTCAAATCGAGCTTCTCTCGCTAGATTGGATTGAAAAGCCGGTGCCTTGGAGTAAACTGAGCAGCTAGGCACCCAGTAAGAAGGTCTTCTCCAAGAACTAGGGAAGTAATGCCAATAACAACAAGCCGAAAGATAGACGAGCGGCCCTTTTTTATGGCGGACCGCTGGAAGGCTGCGTTTGGCTTCCAGAAACGGCCCGACGGGGCACTGCCTGCCGAGCGGAACGTTCACACGCAATACTCAAGCGATCTACAGGGATTACTGCAGATAATCCGCGTCGCCGGGCGCCGCGCGCTCACGAACGATTTCGTCAAGAGATGGTTGGTTTGGGTTAGCTGGATATCTGTTGCGGTCATCTTAGCCGCAGCGGTCAGCCGGCGTCTTACTAGCATGGTGGTAGTGGCCCTCATCGCTCTCGGTGTTGGCATCGCTGTCGCGCTGCTTCAAGCATGGTCGAAAAGAGCCAGCGATTACCGTGTGGCTTGCAAACTCGATGAATCGGCAGGATTACAGGATAGGCTCTCCACCGCGCTTTTCCTGGGTTCCCCTGAGAACACACAACCGATCGTCATCCCTCAGCGGCGCGACGCATTGCGCCGGCTGCCGGGACTCGACCCCAAAGCGCTGTTTCCAATTCGCATGCCCTCCTACGCAATTCAGACGCTGACTCTGGTGCTCGTAGCGGCGGCCTTACTGGCCTACCGGGTTCACTTCAAGGCTCCCATCCTGGCACTGGTGCAGAGCGCCGCCAATTCCAGAGTGGAGAAGGCGGTCATATCCCCGCTCGTTGGCGTGGTGAAGAAAGATTTGATGGCTTTGGTGAATCGCGAACCGGAAGTGCAGCAAGCCGCTGCGGATGCCGAAACGGTTCCAGGCTTGCCGGACGCTAAGAACGGGGACGATCCCTCGCAGTCGAACAAAGACGGAATGACGCCCGATGGCGACTGGGATGAAGATTCTGACGCTGCCAGCACTGGAGAGCCGACCGATGTTGGCGATCCGCAGGCCGGCGATTCAGCGGCGCAAGGCCAGGGGCAGGATGCCAGCCAGGCCGCGGATGCACCCCAAAACCAGCAGTCGGCGGATAACAATCAGCCGAATCCCGGCGAGAATGGAAACGAAAAGGGGTCCGGAGCGCAACAGCAGGCGGGCGAGCAATCCTCCTCGTCAAACTCCATGATGCAGGCCCTCAAGAACCTGATGAAGAATATGTCCGGGCAGCCGTCAAGTTCGCCCGGAGAATCCGGAGGCCAACCTTCGGCCGCGGGTTCCTCGCAGCAGGCAGGCAATTCACCGGGGCAGGGAGCCAAGTCAGACAGTTCCAAAGACAGCGACCAAAAGGATACCGGAACTTCCCCCGGATCGAAGAAGCCCGGCGGCGGAGCGGGTAATGGCAGCACTCCCGTTCCGAAGGACGGCCCGAAGAATGCGGCTCCTCTTCCCAAAAACACTGTGGCGGATCGCGTGGATTTGGAAGCCAACAATTTTCGCCAACAGGGTAGAATCCGCACCACCTCGGCCGTAGGCATGGCGCAGTTGCCGTTGCAGGACATCAAGCCTCAACCGGTTGCGGCCATCAAGGGCGCGGAGCAGGAAAATATTCCGGTGCGCTACCGGTTGTATGTGCAGCGCTATTTCGAACACACAACACAGAAGCCATCAGAATAAAATTCGGGACGCACAAATCAAAGCCGACCGGGCAACAGGCAAAGGACGGGCCACAGTGCTGACGGAAAATCAAAAGAGCGACCAGCCGCTGGAACGCCAGATCGAATCGCTTTCGGAAAAAATGGTGGAAGTGCGCAATGAGATTTCCAAAGCGATCGTGGGACAAGGCGAAGTAGTCGAAGGCGTTCTGATTGCCTTGCTGGCAGGCGCGCACGTGTTGCTCGAAGGAGTTCCGGGAGTCGGCAAGACGTTGCTGGTGCGCACCCTGGCCCAGGCCGTTTCGCTGAAGTATTCGCGCATTCAGTTCACGCCGGACCTTATGCCCGCCGATGTTATCGGCACCTCGGTGGTACAGGACAATGGCGACGGGCGCAAGATTCTCGATTTCCAACGTGGTCCTATTTTTACCAACCTGCTGTTGGCGGACGAAATCAACCGCACCACACCCAAGACTCAATCGGCTCTGCTCGAAGCCATGCAGGAAAAACAGGTGACCGTGGGCCACACCACGCACATGCTGGATGAGCCTTTCTTCGTCATGGCCACGCAAAACCCGCTCGAGATGGAAGGCACCTATCCTCTTCCGGAAGCTCAGTTGGACCGCTTTCTCTTCAAGATTCGCGTGCCCTTCCCGGGCCGCGAAGATCTGCACGACATTCTTGATCGAACCACCCAGGGCGCGGAGCCGCAAGTGCGCCACGTGCTCACCGGAGCCGAAATTCTGGAGATGCGCAAAGTGGTGCGCATGGTGCCGCTGGCGCCGCACGTGCAGGATTACGTGGTGCAACTCGTTCTGGCCACTCACGCCGACGGCCATGCCAATTCGCTCGCGAACAAATACATCCGCTACGGCAGCTCGCCGCGCGGCGCTCAAGCGCTGATCCTGGGCGGCAAAGTGCGCGCGCTTCTGAACGGCCGCTTCAACGTCAGCAAGGAAGACGTGCAGGCGCTGCTGAAGCCGGCGCTGCGCCACCGCATCATTTTGAATTTCGAAGCGCAGGCGGACGGCCGCGCCGCGGACGATCTGCTGGACGAGATTGCCAGAAGCGCAAGCAAGAATTGAAAGAGCCGGTTTGAGGCGCCGCGGGCGGGCGGCGGATGAAACGCCGTCCCGTAGCCGCTGCATCTAACCCTTAGCCATGTCTTCTCCGCTCTTACTCGATCGCGATTTCCTGAAAACTCTCGAAGAAATTACCTTGCTCTGCCGCGAGGATCTCACCGGTCCCATCGGGGCCGATCATCGCTCGCGCACGCACGGCCCAGGAATGGAATTCGCCGACTACCGGCGCTACACTTCCGGCGACGATCCCCGCTTTTTGGATTGGAACGCTTACCTCCGGCTGGGCAAGCTCTTCCTGAAAATTTTTGAGACCGAGCGCCACGTCCCGGTGCGTATTTTGCTCGACAGCAGCGAGTCCATGGACTGCGAAGATGGCGCCCCGGAATCGAAATTCGTTTACGCGCAGCGGCTGGCGGCCACATTTTGTTATCTGGCGTTGCTGCGGCTCGATACCAGCGCGGTGATTCCATTCTCCGACCGCCTGCAGAAACCGGTGCAGGTTGCGGGCGGCCGCGAAAACTTCTGGCCCGTGCTGCAGTTTCTCACCGACCTGAAGGCCAGCGGCGGCACGGACCTGTTCCGTTGCACCAAGGAATTCGTCGCGAATTTTCCCTCGCGCGGCATCGCCGTGGTCATCTCCGATTTCTTCGATGAGGAGGGTGCGCGGCGTTCCATGGAAGTGTTGCGCTCGGCCGGACACGATTTCGTCATCGTGCAGGTTCACAGCGCAGACGAACAGCGGCCCTCCGCTTTCGGCGAGCTCATGCTGGAGGAAGCGGAGACCGGCACCCGCCGCACCATCGAATGCTCCCGGGAGAAAGCGGCGCTGTACGAAAAGGCCTTTCTCGAGTTCTCCAGCAAACTTCAGCGTCTGGCGGTGCGCAATGGCGGGCGCTACGCGCGCGCGGTCACCAATATTCCCTACCAGGATTTCGTCCTGCAAAGCCTCCGTAGTGGACGGGTGCTGGCATGAACTTCCTGGCGCTCACTCCGCTTCAGGTGCTGGGGCTATGGGCGGCGGCATCCGCGCTGGCGCTGTGGATTTATTTGCATCAGCGGCCGGTGAAGCGGCGTGTCTCCACCTTGCGCTTCTGGGCGGATTTGCCGCCCAGCGTTTACCGTCGCCGCCGCTGGCTCCGCGAGCCCTGGGCCTTGCTGGCGCAACTCGCCTTTCTGTTGCTGCTGATTCTCGCTCTGGCGAATCCGCGCTGGGGTACCGTCACCGAAAGCCGCCGCGTAGTGCTGGTGCTCGATGGATCGATCTGGTCTCAGGCGCAAGTCGTCTGGCGGAGTTCCGTGGATCGATCAAGTGCGGCAAGCGGCGAATCGTGTCCTGAACACGCTGCCTGCCAGCGATGAAGTTCTGCTGCAGCGCACCGAAGCGGACGATCTGCCCATCCTGCCTTTTTCAACCGATCGCGTGGCCCAGCGTCGAGCGATTGCCCAACTCCGGCCCTCGAGCGACATCGCGGATATTCCGCGCGCGCTGCAAGCCGGCAAGGCGGCGCTGGCCGGCTCCAGGCGAGGGCTTCTTGTTTACATCGGCCCGGGCATGGTGGACGCGCAGCAATCCGCCGCGATTAACCAATTCCGCAACGAAGTGGCTCCCGCCGATGGCAGCGGAGATCATCCGCAATTCCTTGTGCGCTTGGTCGGCGACAAAGAGACCATCACCAATCGCGGCATCACCCGCCTGGCCCTGCAGCGCGATGCCAACCAGCCGGAACGCTGGCACTTGTTGACGCAACTTAAGAATTACAGCGACGCGAAAGCGGATATCGTTTTGAAATTGTCCGTAGCGGGGCAGCCGCTCATGCAACACAGCCTGGCTCTCTCGCCCGATCAACTGGCCGCCGTGAATGACGAATTCACCACCGCCCAGGGCGGCTTGCTCGAAGCGCAGATCGCGCCTTCCGACGATCTAACAGCCGATGACCGCGCAACCGTCTATGTGCCGGCGTTTCGTCCCGTGAAGGTCGCGGTTTTTACCTCGCGCAAAAGCTTCGAGAGCGATCTGCGCCCGGTGCTCGACGCCAACCCCTACATGAAGGTGGAATTTGTGAAAGGTGGCGCCGCGCCTGGGGTTGACGTTTCCATCTATGACGTGGCCTCACCGCCCGCGAATCCCGCTGCAAACGCGATCTACTTTGTGCGCGGGCAGGGAACTCTGCCGCGTCCGATCCGCGTCACGGACTGGAACCCGGAGCATCCTGCCACGCGATGGGTGCGCACTCGAGACATCAGCGTGCGAAGCGCCGCCACCTTGAAAGTTCGCGCGGGCGATGTCGTGCTCGCCTCCGGAGAGGGAACTCCAGCCGTTCCTCTGATCGTCGCCAGCGAGCAGAATCATCGCAAAAGTTTGATCGTCGGATTCGATCCGCACGATTCGAATTTCCCTCAGCAGCCGGCGTTTCCGTTGCTGATCGCAGGCAGCGTCGAATGGATGACCCATCCCATCGAAGATGTTTCCGATTCTCTTTCTGCGGGTGAGCTCGATCTGCCCGGCCCCGCCGCGCGTGTGATCGGTCCCGATGGAGCGGATGTGCCGTTTGCTCGAAACGGAGGCAGCGTCCACATTCTGGCGCTCGATACCGGCTTGTATCGCGTGGTGGGCGCGAACCGCACCACCGCCTTCGCCGTGAACGCTCCGCCCCTGGTGCCATCGCAGCGGCTCGAGCCGGCGGATGCAGAAGGCATGTCCATTCAATCGGAAGTAATTCCGTATCAGGGTAATTATTTGTGGCGCACGCTGGCGATTCTAGCCATTGTGGCGCTCTGGGCCGAGTGGTGGCTGTTCTACTCGGCGCGCGTCAACCGGCAGGCGGTGCTGGCGCAGCAACTCTATCAGGATACGCAACCGGCCAAGCGCCCGCTCGCTACTGAACGCGAAGCGCAACACGATGAAGCGCTCGATCCGAATTTCATCACCTAACTAGGTGGACCAGGTAGGAAATTGGGCCAAGTAGAAGCTTCAGTCAGGTAGGAGTTCGGTGAGGTAGAAGGTTGAGTCAGGTAGAAGGCTCAGTCAGCTAGAAGGTTTAGCCAGATAAGGATTCAGTCAGGCGACCGGAATGACATTTGAACGTCCCATTTTCTTTGCTCTGCTGGCGCTGCTGCCACTGGTGTGGCTGTTGATGCGCAAGTCCCCCGGCGCGTCGCGACTCTGTCTCGCTCTGAAGAGCCTGGTGTTCATCGTCATCGTGTTTGCCCTGGCCGATCCCTGGGCCGCGATTCTCACGCAAAGGCTCGCCGTCACCGTGGTCATGGACACCTCCGCCAGCATGCCGCGCGAATCGGTGCAGCGCGGGCAAGCCATCTTGCGCGACCTGGTGAAAAAGAAATCGGGCGCGGAGTTGCGCCTGATTACCTTCGCCCGAACGCCGAAGCTCCTCCCGGTGGCGGCGGATGCCACCAAAGTGTCCATCCCCGACACACTGGATTCCACCGGCGGCATGGCCACCGACATCGCTGGCTCCATGCAACTCGCGCTCAGCACTTTCCCTTCGCAAGGCGCGCGGCGCATCGTGCTGGTCAGTGACGGAAATGAAACCCAGGGCAGCGCGTTGACCGAAGCCATTCGCGCGCGCGAGCGCGGCGTCGAGATATTTACGGTTCCCACCGGCGGCACCGCCCGCCTGCCGGTGCAGCTTGAAAGCGTTGCGTCGCCCCAGCAGGTATTTTCGGGCGAGCGCTTCACCGTTTCGGTGGGCGTGGAAAGTTCCAAGCCATTTTCGGCGCGCGTCTGGATGACCTCGCAGGGCCTGGAGATCGCCACCGCCAACACCGACTTCAAAGCCGGCAGCAACGCGGTGGACTTGGCCGCGCACATGAACGATCCCGGCGTGGACCTGGTCGAAGTCCACGTGGCCGCCTCGGGAATTGAACAGGTCCTCTTTTCGCAAGCCATTACCGTGCGCAAGCCGCGCGTGCTCTACGTGGCTGGCGGAGAAGGTGAAGGTGGTTCCGCGCCTCTGCTCGAAACCTTGAAGCGTGCTCAAGTGGATGTGGACTCCCAGCCCGCGTTCCCGGTCGACGCGAAGCAAATGAACTGGGACGCGGTGATCTTCGACAATTATCCCGATCATCCGCTCAGCCCGGACGAGCAGGAAGCCATCGACAAGTACGTCTTCACCGGCGGCGGGCTGATCTTCATTGCTGGCGAAAACAACGCGCAGTTGGCCGTCGATCCGCACACGCCACTCGAAAAATTATTGCCGGTCAGCGGCGACCCGCCGCCTCCGCCGGAAGAGCCAACCGCGCTCGTGCTGGTGCTCGACAAATCGCGCAGCATGGACGGCCCCAAAATCGCCATGGTGCGCGAAGCGGCGCGCGCCAGCCTCACCAGCCTGCGGCCCATCGACAAGATCGGTCTGATCGCCTTCGATGAAACGCCGCAGTGGGTCGTTCCCATAACCACCGCGTCCGACGTGCAGCGCATCAGCGGCCTCATCAATACCATCACCGCCGACGGTGGAACCAGAATTTATCCCGCGGTGGATATGGCCTTCGAGGCCATCCGCACCGAGCACGTCACGCGCCGGCACATCATTCTGCTTACCGACGGCGTCTCGCCGCCGGGAAACCTGCCGCAACTGGAGAAATCCGCGGCAGCCGAGCACATCACCATTTCAACTATCGGCGTCGGCAGCGACGTGGATCGTTCGCTTTTGGAAGAGTTGGCCAAAGAGGCGCGCGGAAAATCCTATTTCCTCGATGATCCCACCAAGATTCCGCAGGTGATCAGCGGAGAAACGCGCGACTTGCAGGCCTCCACCGTGGAAGAGCGCCCGGTAAAAGTGGTGCGCGTGCGGCCCGTTGAATTTATCGATGGCATCGACTTCGCGCACGCGCCGCGCCTGCTCGGTTTCGCGAAGGAAAAAGCCAAGCCCGGTTCCGAGACCATCCTGAAGCTCGATAGCGGCGAGCCGCTGCTGGTGCGCTGGCAATACGGGCTCGGCAGAGTTGTCGCCTTCATGTCGGACGCCAAGGCTCGCTGGTCCGCGGATTGGGTCAAGTGGAAGTCCTACGGCACGCTCTGGCCGCAGATGGTGCGGGACGTCTCGCATCGCGACCGCACCGTGCGCGCCGGTGTGCGCCGCGGCAGCCACGAGGGCGAGTCGATCGTCTACTACGACGTCATGAGCGATGCGGAAACAGGACTCACCGCGAAAAATGGCGCGCCAGCCCCGTCACCCTCTTCGTCAGGTGTTCCATCACAGGTGCCCCCGCAAGTCATGGTCAACGCGCCGGGAGAAGCTCCGCACGCCGTGCAGCTCGAAGAAACTGCGCCGGGACATTACGAAGCGCGCGTTCAGGATAATCAGCGCGGCTTGTACACCATCGTTGCTGGAAATTCCGAGCTGGCGCTGCCCGAAGCCGGCTTTTACCGCGAGTCGGAAGAAACCAGGCCGCGCGAGATCAATGCTCCGCTGCTCACCGAGATCAGCCGCGTCACCGGCGGCCGCGTCGAACCTACCATGGCCCAATTGCTTGACGATAAAGGCAGCTACGTGCGCGAGCGTCGCCCCTTGTGGCCTTATGTCCTGGTCCTTGCACTGCTCCTCAATTTCATCGAGGTAGCCATGCGCAAGGGACATTTCCGCCGGCTCACGGCTTGGCTGCAGCGCCGCCTGGATATGCGCCGCAAGCCCGAGCCGGGACTCTACCGGCGTAGCCGGCGGCGCCAGCGAAGCCTTCAAACCTGTGCGCGCCTGAACTTCGCGCGAGCTGTGTTCCGGTTTGCACAGGCAGCTACGGCCCAGTCAATTCAGTCGCCCTGCTTACCGAATCTTTTATCTTTCCAGGTTCAAACTCTCGCCACGCTACTCGACATCTACTGGACGTCGCTGACCTTCCCGTTATTGAAGGTGATCTTCATGTCCGGGTAAACGTAGATTTTCTTCGCTCCAAGATCGACCACGCTCTTGGGCTGGCCCAGGTTCCCAGTCACATCATCGATTGTCTGCCCCAAAGCGATCGTCTTCGGAGGCCCAGCCGGAGCGGCTGGCACGGCGGCAGCTTCAGCTCCACCGCTCGCCGGAGCCTGATTCAGCGCTTCTTGTTCCGCCTGGTCGGCGCCGGCAGCCTGCTGGTTGATCTGATTGGCGGCATCGGTATCGGGAGGCGGAGCCGAAGTGGCAAAGTCAGCCTTTACCGGAGCTGCCTGAGCGGAAGCGGGCAGAGCGGGAAGGCCGCCCTTCGACTGATTCGCTTGCAGCTGGCCCATGCCCGCACTGATGGTCTCGCGCATGTTGTTTTGCATATCCTGCAAGTCGGTGAAATTCACCGAAACCGTATCTCCCTTGGCGCATTCCACTCCGCCCTTGCTGGAGAGCATCACCAGGTTTGCCGCCGTGGCGTCGGGGGCTGGCGGCGGTCCCGCAAGCTGAAGGGCATCGCCCTGGCCCACGGCACACTCCGCTCCAGCCGCATCAACCACGTCGATGGTGGCGCCGGCCAGGAACACATGCTGCACGCCGTCCGTAAGCATTCGCGCGATACTGCTCGAAGCCGGGTCCGGCTCGTTATTCTGCGCGGCCAATTGAGCTTCCTGGTTTTCAAGCGCAACCTGTCGCTGCACTTCGGCGGCAATCTCCGCTTTCACGTCTGGCGTAAGTGGTGCGGGAGGGGCCGCAGCGGCTGCGGCTTGTGCCTGGGCCGCCGCTTGGTCCTGGTAGGCTGCCGCAAGCTCTTGAGAAATCATGTAGTCGGTCAGCCAGAGCGATGCGCTTGCGTAAACGGGATACGGCGTGAAATAAACGCCGTAGTAGCCATACCACGGCGCCGCCGCAAAGCCCCAGCTGTAGGCCACTGGCGCAGCCCACGGGTTGTAGACCCAGCCGTAAAACGCGGGCCGGTAATACACCGCGGGCGCGTAAGCTTCCACAAAAACGCCGTGGTAAGGGTAGCGCCGGTAAAAGCGATCGTAGGCGCGCCCGTCCCGGTAGTACGTCCGATGTGCGAACTCATGCCCCCGGTACATATAGGGATGCTGCACATAGCCGTAGCCGCGCCGGTCGGCAACGATGCGCGAATGATCGGCCCGTTCCACCGAAACGCGGCGTCTTCCATCCAGACCGTGGTGAATGTCCATCCCGCGGTTGGCCACATGCACATCCGCCGGACGACCATTCGCGCGCGTCCGGACCTCATTGCCATTCGCGCTTCGCACCGTTCGGCTTCCTCGCGCCTCCGGACGCCCCCCGGCCCGGTTGCCCGCCATCGCGCCAGGCCTCCCTCTGTCAGCTCCGCCTTCAGGACCGCGACCGGCATTGGCCGGACCGCGCCCCTCAGCCCCAGGGCCTCGGCCTGCAGTCGTAGGACCGTGACCCGCAGTTGTCGGACCGTGGCCTGCGGTTGTGGGGCCATGGCCAGCCGTCGTCGGGCCATGACTCGCCGTTGTTGGACCATGACTCGCGGTCGTCGGGCCATGGCTCGCAGCCGCTGGAGCTTTCGGCGCAGCCTTGGCAGGTGCAGGCGCCTTGGCTGCCGGCTTTTTCTCCTGCGCCCCCACCACGGAACATCCCAGCATCAGTGCGAACATCCCTGTCAAATATCGAGCGAAAAAGGCCTTGCGAACTCGATTCATATAATCTCCTCGTGAGTGGCCTTCCATGAGTCCCGCGTGACGATTACTGAACGTCGCTTACTTTGCCGTTGGTAAACGTGACCTTCAAATCCTTGTAGTAGTAAATCTCTTTGGCTCCCAGCTTGGCGATCTTGTCTGGCTGCCCGAAATTGGCCACCACCACGTCTTTTGTTTGCCCCAGCGCAATCGACTTCGGGGCGGCTGCTGGTTCATCCGCTGGCGGTGGCGGAGGTGGGATGGGCGGCGGTGGTGCTTCTGCCTGCTGCGGCGCGGCGGCCGGCTGCTGCTGTCCACCCGCGGCAGCCTGTTGTTGCTGCCCTCCGGCTGGAGCTTGTTCCTGCTGTCCGCTCGATCCGGAGTTGTCGGCAGGCTGCACATCGAACACTTCGGCGATGATCTTTTCCGCCTGCTCTCCAATGGGCTCAGAACCCTTGAACGGCAAGTTGAGGCTCGCGCGGTAACGCACATCGTTAATCGCGTCGGTATATAGCTCCACGTTGAGGCCGTTATCCTTCACCTCAATAGCGGTCACCCACATCTTTTCACCGGCCACAAAGGTCCTCTGTGCGCCGTTGGACGGGGCCCCAGGCACCGGCAAGTGAAAGCGCGAAATCTTTCCCAGCGCGTTCTGGGTGATCTTTCCGTCCTTGTAGGTATTCTGGAAAAGGTTTGAGCTGGATACATCCACCATCATCAGGTTGTCTTTTTTTAGCACCAGGACGGCGCCCGCCGTGACGATGTCCGTTCTGTCGGCAGTCGTCTTTGTCAGTGCGTATTGCGACGTTAATTTTTGTTCGATGGCCGCCTTGTCTTGAGCCTTGGCGGCGAAAGGCAGTGCAAGTAACAAAATAAGAACACAATGGATTCTTATCTTTAGCATGAGCGTATGCACCTCAATTGAGCTCAATCCTCAGGCCTGTAAGGCTCCCGAATCCATCAGAGGCGCCACAAATCGGGATCTCCTTTTTGACCTCGAAGACGGGACGATATGGTACACCCCTCGCGCCTATTCGCGACATTGTGAAATAAAAGCAAACCACAGGCGGCGAAGGCGCAATTTATCACGCGGTGTTATTAACCGGACGTTAAAATTATCTAACGCGCATGCATTCGGTACTGTGAGTTTGAGAACCGGGAGCCGCTGCAGCGGCGCCTCGGAATGCGCCGCAAGACCGAACCGGGGATCACCGGCAGCGCCAGCGAAGCCTTCAGGCCCGCCGGCGACTGAACTCCGCGCATACTTTGCAGTTTTCGCCGTCATTCTGAGCGCCGCTTCTGCGCGAAGAATCCCTCTTCGATCTTTCCTTGCAGAGCGCAGCTTCAATGCGTGCGAGCTTTCGGTCTCGTGCTGCCCCCGGAGGAACTTGACTCTCGGAGTTGAGTGAAATATCGGGTAGCAAGGTCGGGCTAGATTTTGGCCCGGAAGAAGCGTTTCCGGTGCTATCTTACGTGACCATCATGAGCCCACTGACCTCTCGATCTACGGCCCGGCGCGAATTCCTAAAATTTCTGGCTGCCAGCCCCTATGTCGCGGCCCTCGGGGGAGTCGCCGCGTTCCTCGAACGCGGCCCACTGGCGCAGAGCGCCACGCCGGCGCCAGACGTCATTCAGAGCCCTTCTGAAGCTTTAAATGTTCTCGACTTTGAGGAAGCTGCGCATCGCAAGGTGCCTCCTGGTCACTGGGCTTACATGGTCAGCGGCGTCAGCGACGACGGCACTGTTCGCGCCAATCGCGAAGGTTACCAGCATGTGCAACTGCGTCCGCGGCGCCTTCGCGACGCCACCAAAGTGGACATGCGCATCAACCTGTTCGGTACTGAATACGCGAGTCCAATTTTCCTGTGCCCAACATCCGGCCACAAGGCGTTCTCCCCTGGAGGCGAATTGGCCGTTGCGGGCGCAGCCAAGGCGCGCGGCACGCTTCAAGTTCTTTCTACGATGACCTCAACTCCTGTCGAAGACGTTAACAAGCAGCTCGGACGTCCGGTATGGCAACAGTTGTACGCGCCGAGCAAATGGGAGCCCTGCGAAGAGATTCTGAACCGCGCGCAAGCGGCGGGATGTTCGGTGATCGCCCTCACTGTCGATAACACCACCGGACGCAGCAGCGAAACATTTCTGCGCATGCGTCCCAAGAACACCGCTCAATGCACCACCTGCCATGAAAGTGCGGATGGTCCCACGCCGCACGAGCGCCCCATGTACGACGGTATCGACATGACCGGCGTCGCCGCCATCAATCCCGCCATGGACTGGGCGTTTGTCGACCGCCTGCGGAAATTCTGGAAAGGAAAATTCATCATCAAGGGCGTCGACACGCGCGAGGATGCGCGGCTGTGCATCGAGCATGGCGTCGACGCCATACTTGTATCCAACCACGGCGGGCGGGCCACCGAAACTTTGCGCGCGACGGTTGAGGCGCTGCCGGAAGTCGTCGCCGAAGTGAACGGCCGCGTTCCTGTGTTTGTCGATGGAGGCATTCGCCGCGGCACCGATGCGTTCAAGGCGCTGGCGCTCGGAGCAACCGCCGTCGGAATCGGACGGCCCTACATTTGGGGATTGGGAGCATTCGACCAGGCCGGCGTCGACCGCGTTCTCGAAATCCTGCAGGGCGAGTTAAAGCTGGCCATGGGCAATTGCGGCACGCAGAAGCTTTCCGACATCAACCGCGCCTACGTAGCTACTCCGGATTGGAAAATCTAACCGCTGGTCAATCTAAGACTGGAGCTTCGAGCAGCAGTGCGCGAGCGTGGATGAACGTTGCCTCATGAGATTCAAAGAAATTGACATTCCACAGAGAACGGAGCTATCTATTGGCCAGGCCATTCCCCAACGTATTCCTATCCGGTTTGCAGCGAAGGCAATCCAGTGTCCGAGCTTGTTACCAGTGCCGGGAAGAGTAGTTCCGATCGTCGTCTGTTCCCTCGCTTTGCGCCTCACTCGCTGGCTTACGTCGAACTCGGAGATGGCAATGGCGGCATCGTTGTCAACGTCAGCGAAGGCGGTCTTGCGGTACAAGCCGCGGTGAGTCTGTTGGCCACGGAATTCCCGCGGCTCCGTCTCCAGCTAGGCTTCAAACAACACCTCGAGCTTGCCGGAAAGATCGCTTGGATCGGTGACTACAGAAAACACGCGGGCATCCGATTTATTGATTTGTCCGAGGACGCACGAACCCAGATCCGGGAATGGATTGTCCTTGAGGCGCGTCCCCGGTCTCCGGCAATGCAAGCGTCGGAATCGATCAGCGACACCGCACCTGCTCAAACCCTTCCTGCTCCGAACCAAGCCAAATTTGCACCTCGCAAATCGGTGGCAACCACGACGATCGTGGTAGGCATATCTGGGCTCGCAGCCCTGGCTATGGGGTGGATCGCTGGTCATGAAAGGCTGGGATGGGCATTCGCGAAGGCTGCAGAAATGAAAGCCAGCGAAATAGTGTCGGAGGGGAACAGACCGACGCAAGCTTTGGATCAAATCGAGGTTATTGACCTGGAGAATCACCGGTGGATGATTCCATTCCATGAGTCAGCCGGCGCGGCGGAAAAAACGGATCTGTCCCCGCCCACGAATCAGAGCGCGCCTGTGATTCAAAATCGAAAGCGTTTGGGGCCGGCGGTCGCGAAACTATCTGGTCCTAGACGGCCCGAGCGCGCCTTTCAAGAATCGCCATCGCCGCCTGCTCCTCGAACGCTTTCAGAAAGTGGCGCTTTTCTCTCCGGCGTGGTGGACCACGCCATTCCCCAACTGCCTGACCCTTCCGTTTTACCCGGCGCTTCGCCATTTCAACCGGCTGAGCTCATACATCGCGTGGAACCCACGTATCCGGTCAATGCGCTTCTGGAGGGCATCGAGGGGACCGTTAAGCTCCGCATTGTGATTGGTGACGACGGGGTTGTCAGAGAAGTCAGTCTGTTGAGCGGCCCACAATTTCTCTTCACCGCCGCAGCAGAAGCGGTCAAACGCTGGCGGTATAAACCTGCTTCGCTTCACGGTCACCCGATACAATCCGAAAGCCAGGTAACCATTCTATTCAGTCGGGCTCAAGGTCGGCAATGAACTCGTCAATGAACTTCGCAATGAACTTCGCAATGAACTTCGCAATGAACTCGTCAATGAACTGGAATCTTTTCCCCATCCCGCGTGCAGCGGATGGACACGCAGCCGGGCACAAAAAGACCGTCACGAATCAGTTCTTCGATACTTGGTTCTTTTTCCTTCAGTCGTAATACAGCGGAGCCTTCTTCAGTTTGGCGTTTCCCACAAAGTCGTGCTGGATCCAAAGCTGCGCGCCGGTTTTCTTCAGGAAGGCTTCGATGGCAACGCGCGACGCCGCGGTTTGATCCACATTGAATTCTGTGGTGGGCAGACGGTTCAGCGTGCGCTCTTCCGGATAGTGATACAGGTCTCCGCTGATAAGCACCGGTCCCGTCTTCCGCAGCCTCAGAAAAAGCACTTGATGCCCGGGAGAATGGCCGGGCGCGGACTTGATGATCACCGATCCGTCGCCGAAAACATCATATTCGGCGTCTCGAATGATCACCGTCTTGCTGGTCTTGAGCGCGCTAAAGAACGCCGGCACGGTGCGCGGCGAAGGAGGATCAGCGAACATGATGTCGCGCTCGGGTTGCGGCACAAGCCAGGTTGAGCCGGCGAATGCGTTGGCATTCGCTACGTGGTCGTAATGAAAATGCGAAAACGCCAGATAAGTAATATCGGACGGCAGGTAACCGATCGCCGCCAGTTGAGGTAGCAGCGGTTTTGCCACCGTCGCCACGGAAGTGGGATACGTGACCGTTACCGGAGCGCCATCCAGGCTGAGCTGGCTGTCTGGAATTACGCCCACGTCCCACATCAGCGTGCCTTTCGGATGCGCCACCAGAAAACAAGCCACGGACATGTCCGTGGTAGCCATTTCTTCGCGCTTCAGGTGATACCGCGCTGGATCGGCAATTTTGAGGAATCCGCAATCGAACACATACACCCGCAGAGACTTCACCACCGGCGTTCGGTGCTGCTGAGCTATCGCGGACGAAACGCTGAGAAAGATCGCAACCGTCGCCAGGCATAGCGCCACGCAAGATCGCTCGCGGATTTTATTTTTCGTCATTTGTTTTCCACCATTTTTTCACTATGAGCTGCTCCGTGTCTGATCTTTCCCAACCGGGCAACGAACGCCTCGCTCAACGCTCGCCTGGTCGCACTGCGCCACACAATTCGAATGGCCGGGTCGAAATATCGTACAATTTCGAGCCAAAGGCAAAGACTCTCATCAAACGGGAGCTGCGCCTGTGCTGATAGCCGGGAGGCGAGCACGCATATGGAGAAAGACACAGAAAAGTCACTCACGGCAAAGGCCGCCGCAGCGAAGTCAGTCGACCGGCGAAAATTCTTGCAGGCAATTACCGTGGCCACTGGCGCAGCAGGCCTTGCGCCTCAGCTCTACGCGCTTGCGGAGCCGGCGATTGCCGCTCCCGTCGACGGCGAGGCAACAGCAAACCCTCAGGGACAAACGAAACAGCTTGCGCAATACGCCGTCCGTCTTCGCTACGAGGAAATTCCAGCGGACGTGTTGCAGCGCACTAAGGACTGCATCGCCGACACTGTGGGCGTAATCCTGTTCGGCGCGCAATTTCCTTGGAGTCAGATGATCATCGCTCAAGCCCGGCGCATGGGCGCGGGAAAGTGCGCGATTCTGAGCACTGGAGCAAGTGTGCCTGCGCCTGCTGCGGCGCTCGCGCATGGCGCGATGACCCACGCGTTTGAGCAGGACAATTTAACTTTTCCGGATTCCGGTGCGCATCCCGGCGCTGCGTTGGTCACATCGGGATTGGCTGTTTCGCAGGAACATGGCTCGAGCGGTCGCGAGCTTCTTACTGCTTTTGTGGCTGGCGCCGAAGTCATGATCCGCACCGGGCGCGCTACCAAGCGCACCAACGAAGCGCGCGGCTTTCATGCGCCGGGCACCTTGGGCCCTTTTGGCGCGGCAGTCGTGAGCGGAAAACTCATGAACTTCGATGAGCAGAAAATGACGAATGCGCTGGGAATCGCCGCTTCAACCTCGGCTGGTCTTTTGGAATTTTCTCACAGCGGCGATGGCGCCATGGTGAAGCGCCTGCATCTGGGGCGCGCCGCGGAAAGCGGCGTTCTAGCTGCGAGTCTCGCCGGCGACGGTTTTACCGGTCCGAGCACCGCGATCGAAGGCGGCGCCGGATTCCTCAAAGCATTCTGCAATCAGAGTGACCCGGCGGAATTGACGCGCGCGCTCGGCGAGACCTACCTGACGCGTACCATCCTGATGAAGCGTTTCGCTTGCCACATCACCGCGCACACTTCGGTCGAGGCCATTCTCGACCTGCGCACCCAGCACAAATTTTCCGGCGGCGATGTCGCTTCCGTTCAGATTACCGGCAGCCGGCGCATGGCCACGACCAACAACATTCCCGCGCCAGCCGACATTATGCTCGCGCAGTTCAGCGTTCCGTTCTGCGTGGCGCTGGCGCTGTATCGAAACCCAGTCGATCCGTATTCCTTCGACGAAGCGTCGCCGCGCGATCCCGCCATTATGGCCATGGCCTCGCGAGTGAAAATCTCAGCCGTGCCGGGTCAGGACGATGACGACATTTCCAGCACGGTAACCGTCACGCTGAAGGACGGGCGCGTGCTCACGCAGCACGTCACCGAATTTCTTGGGACACCCGGGCGTCCGCTGACCGGCGATAACATGCGCGAGAAATTCCTGCTGCTGACCCAGAAATATCCGCGGAAGCAGATGGAGCAAATTTACGAGCGCGTTCAGAATATCGAAGCGGAGCCGAACCTCGACTGGCTGCGCGTCTGAGTTTTTTCAATTGAGTGGACAAAGTGTCTCTCGATCGTTTGGGTTTGATCGAAGCGGATTAAAAGCATTCCGATGTCGTGATATCATTGCTCTCCCGTGCCGGAGTGGCGGAATTGGCAGACGCGCACGACTCAAAATCGTGTGGCCTCCGGGCCATGTCGGTTCGACCCCGACCTTCGGCACCAACTTTCCTCTTGGATTTTCCCTGTCGTTTAGGCGGACCGTTAGCCGATTCCGGCGCGAATGCCCGGAAAAAGACTCGGAAGTGAAAGCTGACTAAAAAGGCCTGGCAAGCGGCCTGAAATTGCGCGTATCTGCGCCTTCGCGTGCGGTTTTTTGCGCGAAATTGCTCGAAATTGGCACGCTTATTTCAGGCGCAAAAATCAGCAAAAAGCGGTGCTTGCAGGCGGTTTCCTGTGCAAAATCGTGCAAATTCACGCAAATTCGTGCATTTTGCAGGTCGAGGCACGGGCCAGGAGTCGCCGGGGAAAACAGTGCTTCGCCGTCAATATTTTCGCAGCGCGAATGGCGGAAGATTCAGCAAATGTTGCCGCGAAATCGCCCAAAGGCGCTCTGTTGCGGCGTGAAAATCAATCGCAGAATGCGCCAAATACCGCACAGAACAGCCATTTTGTGCCAGTAAACTTGCGCCGCCAAAAATTCCCGGCAGCGCGTCAATTGCCGCGCGCAATTCTGCAATCAGCGCGCGCCAATTGTCGAATCCATCCGCAATAATCAGCATTGCTCCGCAATACGCGTAGCCGCCCATGCTCCTCAAACCCGCGAAATCATTGGCTTTTTGCAGGATTTTCGTGCGATTTGCGAAGATGGGCTCGCCGCGAAGAAAAAGTTCGGTGCGGGAATCGAAGTCGCGAAATTCCCAGGCTTCGCCCAGCGCGACACGCCCGGAAGAAAAGCCGTCGAAGAAAATGCCGCGGCCGCCTTCCTCCATTTCGATGCGCAGCGATTGCCGCAGGCTCGATCCGGGATGCGGGATCACGTAATCGGGAAGATATTCGAGCGTGGCGTTCCGCCCGATGCGCAGGTGCGTGTGTATTTCCGCAGGCACGGAATCCGTGCGATAAATGCGGGTTGCAGACGGTGTGGAAAGACACGCGTGCGCATTTTCACCGAGCGTGACTTCGGTGCGCAGGTGATCGCCACCGAGAACTCCGCCGGTGGGATTGAGCATTAGCAAATAAGACGAGCCGTCGTCGAGCGCGAGCGGAGACAGAACCTGCAGCGGCAGCGTGTAGCGGCAATGGCGCAGAACCGTCGCGTCACCGCGGCGCTCGAAGCCGAGGCGCAGCAGGCCGTCCCGGCCTGTGCGCCACGAGGGCGGAGACGGAAGGCTCGCGTTCTTTTTCGCCGCGATCCTCACCGGATCGCCAAAGCGCCGATTTGTGATTCACCGAGTGCCATCGTTCCTCAAATCAATATGCAGATCGTCTTGCATTTATCCAGTGCTTATCACGAAAAAGCAAAGCTCGCGTTCTTTTTTGCCGCGATCCTCACCGGACCGCCAAAGCGCCGCGAGCGGAGGGCGCTAACGCGCCGGTTTTGTCATAGCTAAAGCTATGACCTACAAACCATTCAGGATTCAAAGAGCAGGTCATGGCGAATCCAGTCGATGACGCGATCGAGTCCAGTGTCGTCCTTGAGATTGGTAAAGACAAAAGGGCGGTCGCCGCGCACGCGTTTCGTGTCGCGTTCCATTACGTCGAGACTTGCGCCCACATAGGGCGCGAGATCGATCTTGTTGATTACCAGCAATCCGGACTTGGTAATGCCGGGGCCGCCCTTGCGCGGCATTTTTTCGCCTTCGGCCACATCGATCACGAAGATGGCCGCATCGACCAGTTCGGGGCTGAAGGTGGCGGCAATGTTGTCTCCACCGCTTTCGATAAAAAGAATATCGAGATCGGGGAATTTCTTTTGCAGAGCGGCGGAAGCTTCGAGATTTACGGATGCGTCCTCGCGGATAGCTGTGTGCGGACATCCGCCGGTTTCGACGCCCACGATGCGCTCGGACGGTAGCACGCCGCTGCGGGTGAGGAATTCAGCGTCCTCGCGAGTGTAAATGTCATTGGTGATGACCGCGAGTTCGTAGCGGTCTTTCAATTCGCGGCAGAGCGCTTCGACCAGAGCTGTCTTGCCCGAACCGACCGGTCCGCCGATGCCGAGTTTTAATGGCCGCCCGTTCTTAGTCATGACCGAAAAAGCCTGCCGTCGAGCGATTCGTGGCGCATGGCAGCGATTTCGAGGTCGGGAGTGAAGCTCCACATGTCGTCTTCGGATTTGTCGAGGACACTTTCGGATATCTCAGCGATCAACGAACCCGCGCCGGCGAGAATGCGCTGGCCGGCGAGTTGGCCGAGCGGAAGAAGGCGGAGGGATGCGCCGACGATCATGGCGCTGGCGGAATAGAGAAAGGCGCTGGCGGTTTCGCGTGGCGCCCAGTTGTTGATCGCGGCGGCGAGTCCGAAGACGACGGGCTGATGGCATGGCGTAGCGCCGGACTCGACGGCGCCGGAGAAGAGGGAAGAGAAGTGGCGAGTGGCCAGTGGCGACCGGCTAGAAGAATCGAAGCGCGAGTGATCGTTGGCTTGGCTGGGCAGGTCCTCAGGGGCTAAAGCAGAAGCGACGCGTCGAGAAAAACAAAATGCAGATCCCTCGACTGCGCTTGCGCTCCGCTCGGGATGACAATCATCGATTTTAGCGAGTTCCGCGAGGACGCGGAGGGTTTGGCGGCCCATCTGGCGGCTGGCGTCGCGCAACTCGGCAGCGGACTTGAGCGCGTCGAGATAGTGATCGAGACGGATGCAGGCGTCGAGATCACCCGCTAGCGCGTATTTTCGCGCGCAGAGCACGGCGATAGCGTCGGTGGGCGCGGCGGAACTTTCAAGATAGGCGCGCAGGAATGCGGCCGCGTCGCTAGCGTTTTGCACGTGGCCGCACTGCACCAGCGTTTCGAGTCCGAAGGAATGCGCGTAGCCGCCGGCGGGGAAGAGGCCGTCGGAGAATTGGAGCAGGCGGAGGAAGGAATCAGCGGACATTGGTGAATCCGTCTTGGGCGAATCCATTGTGGGCGAGTGCGTTGCCGATGGGCGAGAAAACGGCGCTGCGGCGCTCGTAATGTACGCCGAGGCGATTGAAAAGCTGGGTCATGACGGCATCGTCGGGGACGAGAATGGTGTGGCCGTCGAGCGCGAGAGTGAAGTGGCGATTGCCGATTTCGAAGGCAAGCTTGATGGATTCGGCGTGATCGCGCGGGGTGACGGCGAGCAGATCCTCAGCGACTGGCTCGACGCGCACATACCAGGATTCTTCGACGAGAACGATGGCGCCGGGTTTGAGTGGAGTGCCGGTGGGCAGGGCGAGGGCGATTTCGCGTCCTTGCGTGGTGCGGAATTTGCCGCGCACCCAGCGGCGCTGCTCCCAGGTGAGCGCGAGGGTGTCCTCCTGCTTGCCGCGCAGTTCTTCGGCGGCGGGGGAAGGAGCGGGCTCGTAGACAATCAGCACTTGTGCTTTAATTCTCCTTCTTTTTTAAAGGCTCGCGGTCTTCAACAAGAGCGATCCTTACCGGATCGCGAAGAACCGCGAGCGGTATGGCGCTTCGCGCCGATTTATTTCCCAGCGCTCACGCGCTGGGCTACGTTCTGCCGCCCCTGCCGGGGCTGTTTTTCCCCCGGCTAAGGCTCGCGGTCTTTTTTCACCGCGATTCTAATCGGATCGCCGAAGCGGCACGGCCCATCGCGGTGGGCTACGTTTAAGCCGCGCCAGATCGGGGCTAATTGAGAGTTCCTTCGCTCGGTTACTCGCTCCGAACAATCCCGCACCACCTGCGAGAAGCGACGAGAGATTCTTCGCGTCCGTCCTTGTGGCGACCCTCACCGGGTCGCGGCTGCGCTTAGAATGACGAGCACTCTGTCGGAGCGCGTGGCAGGCTGAAGGCTGCCGCTAAAACCCAGCGGCTGGAGCTTCGACTTACAAAATGGGAGCCGAAGTTTCAGCTTCGCGCAGGAGAGAGTTTGGCAACCGGGCGGCAAAAATTCCAGCGATATTCTTGAATGCCAGCGATAAGCGCAGGACCGCATTGGGTCGGCTTCGGCATGGGACGAAGCGGGCGACTCCTAGGACGGACCGGGTGGCTGGGTGTGCGACGAATTGCCGGGCACCCCTGCGACGGAACACCGGTTGGGCGGCGACGGTGGGCGTCCCGTGTAAAATGGAGTCGGAGAAAATATCGCACATTGCCACCGATTCCGATTATTACCGCACAAGGACTTTCGAAACGATTTGGGGCCACGCCGCTTTTTAAGAATATCCCGTTTACGATATCGGAAGGCGATCGCATCGGGCTGATCGGGCCAAACGGCTCGGGAAAATCAACGCTCATTAAAATCCTTCAAGGAAGGATAGAGCCGGACAGCGGGGAGGTCGCGCGGCGCAAAGGAGTGCGGCTGAGCTGCGTCGAGCAGGTGCCGACGTTTCCCGAGGACGAGACGGTCCGGTCGGTGATCGAGAACGTTTTTCATAGCGCCTCTGTGCCGGAGAACGAACGCCAGAAAAGATTCGCCGAGACGATGGGCCGGGCGGGATTTTCGGACTTCGAAGCGCGCGCGATGGACTTGTCGGGCGGGTGGCGCAAGCGGCTGGCGATTGCGGCGGCGATGGTGCGAGCACCCGGACATTCTGCTGCTGGATGAACCGACGAACCATCTGGACCTCGAAGGAATCAAGTGGCTCGAGAATAGTTCTGCAGAACGCGGCGTTCGCCTGCGTGGTGGTGAGCCACGACCGCTATTTCCTGGAAAACGTGACCAACGAAATGGTGGAGCTCGATCGGGCTTATCGCGGACGGTTTTCTGCGCGTGAATGGAAACTACAGCAAGTTTCTGGAGGCGAAAGAAGAATTTCTGCACGCGCAACGCAAGCAGCAGGAAGCGCTGGAGAACCGGGTGCACACGGAAATCGAATGGCTGCGGCGCGGGCCGAAAGCGCGTACGACGAAGTCGAAGGCGCGGATCGACAAGGCGCAGGAACTGATCGGGAAGCTGGCGGACATGAATGCGCGCAGCCGGGTGGCGTCGGCTGGCATCGATTTTTCCGCGTCGGGACGGCAGACCAAACAGCTGATGAGCCTGGATGGCGTGGCGTATTCCATTGGCGACCGCAAGCTTTTTGAGAATCTTCGATTTCACGCTTTCCGCGGAGATGCGCGTGGGGCTTGTGGGTCCGAACGGAAGCGGGAAGACCACGCTGCTGCGGCTGTTGCGAGGCGATCTCGAACCGACGAAGGGCGAGATTCGCAAAGCGGATGCGCTTGCGAATCGTTTACTTCGATCAGAACCGCGAGCTGGATCCGGACGCTGACGCTGCGGCGGGCGCTCGCGCCGGACAGCGATTCGGTGATTTATCAGGACCGGGTGATTCACGTGGCCGCGTGGGCCGCGCGATTTCTTTTTACCGCCGAGGAGCTGAACCGGCCGGTGGCGAGTTTTTCGGGCGGCGAGCGGGCGCGCATCCTGATGGCGCAGCTCATGCTGCAGCCGGCGGATGTGCTGCTGCTGGATGAGCCGACGAACGATCTGGATATTCCGACGCTGGAAATACTGGAAGAGAGCCTGCTCGAATTCCGCGGCGCGCTGGTGCTGGTGACGCACGACCGGTACATGCTGGATCGCGTGTCCACGGTGGTGCTGGGGCTCGATGGATTCGGAGCCGCGGAGCGCTTCGCGGATTACTCGCAGTGGGATGCGTGGCAAGTTGAGCAGAAGGCTCAGCGGGGCAAGGCAACGAAGAAGACGACGCTTCGCGTTGGCGATGCTGGCGCCGCCGAGCCGGCCGCCGGCGCCAAGAAAAAGTTGACGTTTGGGGAGACGCGAGAATTTGAAACCATCGAGCAGCGGCTTGCCGAAGCCGAGCAAGAGCTGCGCAATCAGACCGCGAAGATGGAGGACCCGGCGGTTCTGACCGATGCGGCGCTGATTCGGGAGACGAGTGTGCGGATGCAAGAGGCACAGAAGGCGGTAGAGCAGCTGTACGCGCGCTGGGCGGAGCTGGAAGAAAAGCGCGGTTGATGCACTGTTTCTTGGGACGCGCGAGTCTTTGCACATAGCCGAAGAGAGATCCCTCGGCTCCGCTCCGCGACCCTCATCGAGTCGCTGAAACCGCTGCGCTCGGGATGACAACGTAAAGGCAAAAGAAAAGTCAAAACCGAAGAAGGATTCTTCACTGCGCTCAGAATGACGGCGCACGACAAGAGAAAGAAAATGCAGATCCCTCGACACCGAATCGCAACTGGCGCGATTCGGGCTCGGGATGGAAACGTAAAAACAAAGACAGCGTTAAAACAAGAAGTAGCGCTGGGCCATGGGCAGGACCTTGGCGGGTTCGCAGGTAAGCAAGACGCCGTCGGCGCGGACTTCGTAAGTTTCGGGATCGACTTCGATTTTGGGCAGCGCGTCGTTGTGGATCATGTCGCGCTTGGTGAGGCCGCGGCATTTCTTGGCGACGACGATGTGCTTTTTCAGGTCGAGCTTTTCGGCGACGCCCGCTTCGAAAGCGGCGTTCGAGATGAATGTCATTGAGGTGGATTGCACGGCTTTGCCGAAGCTGCCGTACATGGGGCGATAGATGACCGGCTGCGGCGTGGGAATCGACGCGTTCGCGTCACCCATGACGGACCAGGCGATGAATCCACCCTTCACCACCATTTCCGGCTTCACGCCAAAAAATGCGGGACGCCAGAGAACGAGGTCGGCGAATTTGCCGACTTCAATTGAACCGACGGCGTGCGAAACGCCATGCGCGATCGCCGGGTTGATGGTGTATTTCGCGACGTAGCGGCGCGTGCGCACATTGTCGTTCTCGGACGATTCGCCAGGAAGCGAGCCGCGCTGCTTTTTCATTTTGTCGGCGGTCTGCCAGGTGCGGGTGATGACTTCGCCGATGCGTCCCATGGCCTGCGAATCAGACGACATCATGCTGATGGCGCCGATATCGTGCAGCACGTCCTCGGCGGCGATAGTTTCGGCGCGGATGCGCGACTCGGCGAAGGCAAGATCCTCGGGAATCGACGGGCTCAAATGATGGCAGACCATGAGCATGTCGAGATGCTCGTCGAGCGTGTTGACCGTGAACGGCATGGTGGGATTGGTGGAGGAGGGCAGGCAATTGGCTTCGCCGCAGACGCGAATGATGTCGGGCGCGTGGCCGCCGCCGGCGCCTTCGGTGTGATAGGTGTGAATGGTGCGGTTCTTGAAGGCGGCGATGGAATCGTCGACGAAACCGGATTCGTTCAGCGTGTCGGTGTGGATGGCGACCTGCACGTCGTATTCTTCGGCGACGGAAAGGGCGCAGTCGATGGCGGCGGGCGTGGTGCCCCAATCCTCGTGAAGTTTTAAACCAATGGCGCCCGCTTCGATCTGCTCGACGAGCGGCGAAGGGCGCGACGAATTTCCTTTTCCAAGAAAGCCGAGATTCATGGGAAACGCTTCGGCGGATTCGAGCATGCGATGCATGTTCCACGCGCCGGGCGTGCAGGTGGTGGCGTCTGTGCCGGTGGCCGGGCCGGTGCCGCCGCCGATGAGCGTGGTGAGTCCGCCGGAAAGCGCGGTGGTAATTAATTGCGGGCAAATGAAATGAACATGCGCGTCGATGCCGCCGGCGGTGACGATGCGGTTTTCGCCGGCGATTACTTCGGTGCCCGCGCCGACGATCATGCCGGGCGTGACGCCGCTCATGATGTCGGGATTGCCGGCCTTGCCGATTCCGGCGATGCGATTGCCGCGAATGCCAATGTCCGCTTTGAAGATGCCGGTGTGGTCGATGATGATGGCGTTGGTGATGACGAGGTCGAGCACACCGTCGGCAAGGACGGCGGTGGAGGATTGGCCCATGCCGTCGCGCAAAACTTTGCCGCCGCCGAATTTGGCTTCTTCGCCGTACACGGTGAGATCTTTTTCGATTTCGATGAAAAGGTCGGTGTCGGCCAGGCGGATGCGGTCGCCGGTGGTGGGGCCGTAAAGGTCCGCGTACTGGCGGCGAGGAATTTTCAGGCTCACGTGTGGCGTATGCTCCCGTTGAATTTACGAGCCGAAGCTACCGCTTGAAATTTACATGAAGCCGCGCTGCTCGGCGTGCTTGAAAGCCGTGGATTTCGCCTTTTCGTCCGTGGCGCCCTCGGTGAGGCCGTTGAGTCCATAGACGGCTTTCGAGCCGGCAATTTCGGTGAGCTGCACGCGCTTGGCGTCGCCCGGTTCGAAGCGCACGGCGGTGCCCGCGGGAATATTCAGGCGCATGCCGAAGGTTACCGAGCGGTCGAAGCGCAGGGCGCGGTTCACTTCGAAGAAATGAAAATGCGAGCCGACCTGGATGGGGCGGTCGCCTCCGTTGGCGACGTCGACATGAATGACGCGGCGGTCGGCGTTGGCGACAATGGGAGTGTCTTTGAGGCGATATTCACCGGGGATCATCGTTGGCTCCTGTTATGTTGATAAAAACCCAAGAGAGGTCCCTCGACTCGCTCCGTTTCACCGCGACCCTAACCGGGTCGCAAACTGCGCTCGCTTCGGGATGACAACGTAAAACAAAAATGCAACACGAAGATGGCGGACTGAAGTCCGCCGCTACGCACCCAAACGCTAAGCAAACCTAAAATCAAAAACCAAAAACTACAAACCCAAAAAACCGCAAACCGAAGAGACGACAAAATCCCAGCCAAACACATGCAGGCCGGGTCAGCGGATCGGGTGGTGCACGGTGACGAGCTTGGTGCCGTCAGGAAACGTGCCTTCCACCTGAACCTCGTCGAGCATTTCCGGAACGCCTTCCATCACGTCTTCGCGGCGAAGAATGGTGCCGCCAAATTCCATCACCTCGGAAACCGAACGGCCGTCACGAATCGCTTCAAGAAGCTCGGCGGTAATCAGCGCCAGCGCTTCGGGATGGTTCAGCTTCAGGCCGCGCGCGCGACGTTTTCGGGCGACGTCGGCGGCGACCACGATCATGAGCTTGTCAATTTCGCGTGGGGTCAGGTGCATTCGTCGGCGCGCGCGGCCGGGCGCGCAACTCCAGCGGACAAGACTACCAGAACCGGTTCGGGCCACCTATCCGCAAACTGAATACGCCGGATAGCAAATTCCTGGTTGTGCGCGGATACGCAGAAAGGCGGCGGATGTCCCAGGCTGGGACGAAGGGCGAGGGTTCGATAAGAAGCCGTTCATTGAGACAGAAATTTCTAATACGCGGGAGCAGGGAGGGCAGATTGTGGAACGCGCGAGGGCGCGAAGGCGCCGATTTGGCGAACATCTTTGGCGAACATCGCGCGGACATTTGGAACGAAATCTGCTTCAGTAACGCGGGATGCTGAGCACAACCAAACATCAGCAGGGAATCGAGCAGTACCATCGCGGGCGATATAACGAAGCGGTGCGGCTGTTCAGCGAAGCGCTGCAGGAGGAAGCGACGAGCGAGTTGTGGAACGACTGGGCCACGGCGAACCTGGCGCTGGCGAATGTGAGCGAGGCGGAAGCGGGCTTCCGGCGGGCGCTCAACTGCGATCCCGGAAACGCGCAGGCCGCCGCGAACCTTGGCACGGTGTTGGTGAAACGCGGACAGACGGAGGCGGCCATCGGCCTTTTTGAGGACGTGCTGCGCAGAAACAATGCGGATGGCGCTCTGCGCGCGGCGGTCGAGCAGCAACTCGGGCAGTGCCGGCTGGAGCGCTTGCGGAGAGAGGTGCAAAAAATCCAATGGTGGCATTCGATCGACCTTGGCAACGGGATTGTAACACCCGGCCAGTACGACACGCGCACGCTGCTGGACCGCATCGGGATGCCGGCCGATCTGAGTGGGATGAGCGTGCTCGATATCGGAGCATGGGATGGCTACATGTCTTTCGAGTCGGAAAAGCGCGGGGCCAGCCGAGTGCTGGCAACGGACAGCTTCGTGTGGCGAAACAATGTGCGCGCGGGCAAATCCGGATTTGAATTTGCGCGGGCCGCTTTGCATTCCAAAGTGGAAGACATGGAGATCGATGTGATGGACCTGGCGCCCGAGCGAGTGGGAACTTTTGACGTGGTTTTGTTTTTGGGCGTGCTGTATCACCTGCGGCATCCCCTTCTGGCACTGGAACGGGTGCGGAGCGTGACTAAGAAATTGCTCATCATGGAGACCCATGTGGATTTGCACCAGATTCAGCGGCCGGCGATGGCTTTTTACCCCGGCACGGAATTGAGCAACGATCCGACGAACTGGTGCGGGCCCAACGAGGCTTGCTGCATGGCCATGCTGAAGGATGTGGGGTTCCGCAATATTCGCGTGGTGGGGCGGCTCACTCCGGTACCGGGCGCATCGGTCGAGCAGATTGTCAGTGGGCGCACGACATTTCATGCCGAGCTTTGATTTGGAACTGCGCAGGGTGAAGCAGGCGGCGAGAAATCGAATGTCGAGGATAAAGCAATGAACAACTGGTCTTCCGCGGGGCGGGCTGCGGCGCTATCGGCGGACGAAATCCGCGAGATGGCGCAATCGATCGAACAATTGATCACGAACGTTACCACGCAGACGAAGATCAACGATGCGATCGTGACGCGCTTGCTGGCGCTGGAGCGGAAGCTGACGGAACTGACGGGTCAGGGGCAGCGACAGAATGGAGGGCCGCGAAGCGCGACCGTTGCCACTTCTCCTGCGCCGATGGCCGCCCGCGCGTCATCCGCGGCCGCGTCAGCACCGGTACAGGGGCCGGCACAGGCGCCGGTAGAGATAAGAGATCCGCTGCCGATGTATCTGGGCAATTCGCTGGCGCTGTGCCGGGTGATGAAGTCGTTCGCGATGTACGTGGACACGCGCGACACCTACATTACGCCGCGGCTGCTGCTGTCCGGGGAATGGGAGCCGGCGGAGACGCAGTTAATCTTGCGGCTGGCGCGGCCGGGAATGACGTTTGTGGATGTGGGAGCCAACTTCGGCTATTTCACAGTTTTGGCCGCGGCGGGCGTGGGAGAAGAGGGGCGCGTCTACGCGTTCGAGCCGGAAGCGCGGAACCTGGAAATACTGGACCGGAATCTGCAGGTGAATTGTTATTCGGGCCGCGTGAAGGTTTTTCCGAACGCGGTGCTGGACGCGCCGAAGAAAGTGCAGCTACACCGCAACCGGCGGAATCTTGGAAATCACACGCTGTTTGTCACCGACCGGCAGAATGCGGAGGCCGATCCAATCGCGGTGGACGCGGTGAGGCTGGACGACGCGGTGGAGGGAGCGGCGGACTTTGTAAAGATCGACGCGGAGGGCAGCGAGCCTTTGATCTTTCGCGGCATGCGTGGCTTGATGGCGCGCAGCCCGAAGCTGACCATCCTGACCGAATTCAATCTTATCGCGCTCAAGGCGGCAGGCTTCGCGCCGCGAGATTTTCTGCGCGAACTCGGCGAATACGGATTCACGGTGAACAGCGTGACACCGCAAGCGACCTGGATTCCCGCAAACACAGAAGCTTTGATGCAGCAGCGATTATCGACACTGCTTCTGACCAAGAAATCGATGTAGGCGGCGCTGCCGGACTGTTGCATCCATGAACGATTCGACTTCTAGCACGAAGCGGAACGGGACCTCGGCGTCGGGTACTTCGGCGTCGCGGATTTCAGCGAACGATTTGTCCGGGCTTGTGGCGTTTCGCGCGTCGGTATACGACGGCAGCGGCTACGCCGACGAGGCGCGCGGAATCGTCCTGGGGCTTTATCGCGCGGGAGTGCGTGTCCACCTTGAGCCGTTCGGCCTGCAGTATGACGCTCAAAACCTGCTTTCGGCCGAGGAGCGGGAAATATTCGAAATGCTCAAGCACCAGAGCATCGACATGGGCCGCGGGGTCTACTTCCAGCATTGCCCGGCGCACGATTTCAACGTGTTCATGCGCTGCCGGCATCTGGTGGGGCGCACCATGTATGAGACCGATTCGATTCCCGATGGCTGGCGAGATTACTGCGAAGCCATGGACGAAGTGTGGGTGCCGAGCACGTTCAACTGCGAGACGTTCGCATCGGGCGGAGTGACGCGCGAGCGCTTGCATGCGCTTCCGGGCGGGATCGACACGGATCTGTTTCATCCCGATGCCGAACCTTTCGCCCTGCCGCAGCGCCGCGGATTCAACTTTTTGTCCGTGTTCGAGTGGATCGACCGCAAGGGCGCAGACATTTTGCTGCAGGCGTATCTGAAGGAATTCAGGGCGGACGAAGACGTCACACTGATTTTGAAAACATACGGGCGGCCCGAGGCGCACGCGGACATGCTGCCGCGGCTGGCGTACATGATCGAGCGGCAACTCGGACTGCGGTTGGAAGACACGCCACCGGTGGTGCTGCTTACGCCCGATTTTCTATCCGCCGCAGAGATCCCGAGGTTGTACGCGTCCGCCGACGCGTTCGTGCTGCCGACGCGCGGCGAAGGCTGGGGCAGGCCGTTCATGGAAGCACTGGCTTGCGCGCTGCCGGTGATTGCGACGTGCTGGAGCGGCCATTTGGATTTTCTGCGCGAGGAGATCTGTTATTTCGCCGATAACGAATTGCGTCCCGTGCCATGGAATAACGACGTGGAGCTGAGCGCCGGACACCAGTGGGCAGAAGTATCGGCAGAGCATTTGCGCAAGTTGATGCGGCAGGTGTTCGAGAATCGCGAGGATGCGAAGCAGAAGGGCCTGCGCGGACGCGCGGAAATGGTGGACGGCTGGCAGTGGGACAGCGTGATTCAAAAATACTGGATTCCGCAGTTGGAACGTTTGCTTTGCTGACGGCCCGCGATCCGCACGATACGAGGAAACTTTGCCTGTTTACTCGGTAGCGCCACGAACCGGGAGGATCAGAGCCACGATAGAACGCAGCCCGCGCGTCACGATCGTGACGGATGCGGAACGAGCGGAGACCGTCCCGGAGCCGGTTCGCTTGGCCGCCGACATGATTTCCACGGAGGACGTCAGCACGTTGCGTGGAGGTGTGCCGGAAGGCGAAGCTGACGGCTTCCTCACCTGGTTCGAAGGCGAGGAACTGCTGCAAGGCACCAGCGCAGACTTGCGAGGCCTATTTCTGTGCGGGCGCTCATCGGATGTATTCGTCCCGGTGCACTTCGCCTGCCTGGCCGAGGCGGATTTCGTGAGCCTGGAGCCGCGAATCAGCTTCCCGAATACGACGAAACATATGGTGAATTCCGCCTGCCGGATTCGCAGTTCGTTTCGCCAGACCTCGCTGGCGCAAAGCGCCTGGAGTAAAAGTACAAACGCGTGGCCGAAATTGCACATGGCGCTGTTGCGGGAAATTGTTCCAGGCGGAGGCATCGAAGCACTGAAGCAATTGTGGCAGCGCGAAAAGCTTCCGCCGTTTCTGGCAAGCCTGGTGCTGCGCAACCTGATTCTTGCGCTGCTGCGCTCAAAGCAGGGTGAAAAAGCTCGCGAGCTTTTGACGTTGGGCGCAGAGGCGTATCCCGGATACGCCGATCTTCATTTTCTCTCGGCAGTGCTTTGGCTCTACAAGCAAAAGATTACCAAGGCGTTTGCGGAATTGGAGTTCGCGATCAAGACGGGCGACACGACGTACGTCGGCAGCGGAGGAGAAGAGTCCTACCGGTCATCGTGGCTGCTGGGCACGATTTATGAAGACATGGGCGAGGAAAGGAACGCGACTTCCGGTTACTTAGCTGGACTGATGCGCCGCCCGGCCTTCGGGCCATCGGTCGCGGCGATTTTGCACCAAAGATTTTCGCGCTTTCGCGCCGAACAGCTTTCGCTGCCGTTGTGCGAACTGGCGCGGAGGGAGCCGGCGTATCTGGTCCCGGTGTTCGATTTCTGCTTACGGCATCGGGCGTTCGATGCGGCGCGGCGGCTGCTGAGGACGTTGCCGCTTCCAGCGGAAATTCACGAAACACTCTCCGCACGCCTTGCTGAAGTGGACCAGACCGCACGTGTCGCCGCAAGCGAGGGCCATCCAGCCGCATCAGCGACCGCGAGCCACGCGGCAGAAAAACACGGGGTGATTCTGGAAGGGCCTTTCCTCAGCATTTCCGGGCACGCGCGCATCAATCGCGAACTTGGCTGCGCGTTGCTCGATGCAAAATGCTGCGACGCGGCGCTGGAGCCGTCCGAGCCTGGCACGCGAGGCGGGCGGTTGCTTCCGGATCGCGAGCGGATTGTCGAAGGTTTGCGCCGCGTACTCTCGCGTGTGGACCTGACGATTCGCCATTTCTGGCCTCCGGATTTTCGGCGCGTTCCGGTGGGCGCGCTCGCTTGTATTGTTCCATGGGAGCACTGCGCGGTTCCACGCGCGTGGGTCCGCGAGATCGAACGCTCGGTGGATGAGCTGTGGGCGCCGTCGGAGTTTGTGGCCCAGGCCTTTGTTAAGGGCGGCGTGAGCGCAGACCGCGTGCAGGTGCTGCCTTATGGCTTTCATCCCGCCATTTTCAACCGCGAAGTGAAACCATGGCGGCCACCCGGATGCAGGGGCTGCGTTTTTCTTTATGTGGGAGGAACGATCCGGCGTAAAGGAACGGATCTGCTATTGCAGGCCTACGGCGACGCGTTTTCGCCAAACGACGACGTTACACTCGTGATCAAGGACACCGGCTCATCCGCTTTCTACCAGCACAGCAATTTGCTTCCGCAGATTCGCAGCATGATGCGCCGCACAAACACGCCGCACATGGTGCTGCTCACCCAAGAGATCGACGATGCGAAGCTGGCGTCGCTCTATCGCGGATGCGACGCGTTCGTATTTCCGTCGCGTGGGGAAGGTTTTGGGATGCCGCTGGTGGAAGCCATGGCCTGCGGCAAACCAGTGGTGACAACGGACGCGGGACCAGCGCCGGAATTTTGCTCGCGCGAAGCTTCCTATCTTATTCGCGCCACCGAAACTCTCGTGCCGGATATTCCACCCCCGTTTGGCGAATTTTCGGGCGCGTGGACCTGGTTCGAGCCGGACCTGGCGGAACTTGCGTCGGCGATGCGCAGCGTTTATGAGAATCGCGCGGAAGCCACTGAACGGGGAGCGACGGCGGCGGGGCAGATCGCACAAACACACGCCTGGGCCAACCTGCTGCCAAAATATGTGGAACGCATCGCGCAATTGACCGCGGGCCGTCCTCAGTTATCTGTTGCTGGTTCGTAGTTCACACGCGCATGAAGACCCTTAAAACCGACGACGCGTGGGCACTTTTCAACGGCGGCAGATATAAGGAAGCCATACCTCTACTGCGCGCAGCCGCGGAGGCGCTGGAAACCGCGGAAAACTGGAACGACCTGGGCGCGTGCGAATTCAAAGCGAATCTTCCGCAGGCGGAAGCGTCATTCCGGAAGGCGCTCGCGCTTGACCCGCTGTACCCTCTGGCGCAAGTGAATCTCGGCGTGCTGCTGGCAGCGCAAAAGCGCTACGCGGAAGCCTTGCCGCTGCTGGAACGGGCGCGCGATGGCGCGGCGGCGGAGCAGCGGAGAGCCGTCGAAGAGCTTTTGCGCAATTGCCGGAGCGCTCCTGTTATTGCGGAGGCGAGTCTGGCGGCTGCCATCGAGCAGCCGCGCATCGTGTTTCTGGTAGGTGATTTCGGCGCAAACGGTTTTTCTGAAGCGAACGGTTCGGAAGCCTGGATGCTCTATTCCGCTTTGTGCTCCTCCCGCCCTGCGTGGGACGTCCACTTTATTTCCATCGAGCACGTGGGCGAGCACGAGGAAACTGCACGCGCGCCCGGCGTGGAAGCCGGGGTCGAATTGGTTTCCGTGGAACATTCTGCTGAGTCGATCCGGCGAGCCTCACCAGACTTGCTGCACATCGTGTCTCCCTGGCTGAAATTTATTCCCGAAAGCATCCTGGAAGATCATCCGGTGCTGATGACGCTGGTTGGGGTGGACCCGACCGAGCATTGCACAGAGCGCGATCTCGAAAATGTGCGGCATCTGATCGACTTTGGCCGGCTGGCGCTGGTTTGCGAGTGCGAACGGGCGCAAGAGGTGCTGGAGCAGCACGACATCAAAACGCGCGCGTTGATTCCTCCGGTTGTTCCGCTTCCTGCGTTTGCTCCGGCAACGTCGGCCAGCCGGGAAAAATTGGTATGCGGATTCGCCACTTCGCCTTACCTCGCGGAGCACTGGGAACCGCGGGGTCTGCCGCTTCTGCTGGACCTGGCGCGCGTTTCACCGGAAACGCAATTTTTGCTGGCCTGGCGCACATCGCCGGAACGAATCGAGCGCGAAATCGCCAGCCGGCGGCTGGGGAACGTTTGCGTGCGCGCGGGACGCCTGGATATGGAATCGTTTTTCGCCGATGTCGATATCATGCTGCTGCCCTTTGCCATGGCGTGGGGCAGCCATGGCTCGCCGCTTTCCGGCGTGGAGGGATTGCTGCGAGGGAAGCCGCTGCTGGCTACCGAAAACGTGGGCATTGCAGAATGGCTGCGGCAGGATGGCGCGGGGGTTGTCACCGCGCCCACGGCGGCGGCGCTGCGTTCGGGGTTGCTTCAGATGGCCGCGCACTACAAAAGCTATAGCCGACAGGCACGGATGGCCGCGCGCAGACGGTTCAATCCAGATGCCAATGCTGCCGCGTACCAACCGATCTACGCCGACATCCTGGAGTCGGTGAAAGGGCCGACGTTGGCGGAGTGGGAAGCCGCGACTCACCGCGTTGGAAAAGAACTGGTGCGCGGGCGCGCTGCGTTGGCGCTCTATTACACGCAGCCAGGCGTGGCCAACAGGTACATTGCGGACCGCTTTGCGGCGCCGCCGTTCGACCAGCTCAACGCTCAGGAACTGGAGGCCATTCCGAAACTCATTCATGCGAAATTCGGCGGCAGAACGGATCTGAAACTGTTGGATTTCGCGTCCGGAACGGGACGGCTGGCGCCGGCATTGGCACCCTTTGGTTCGGTCACCGTGCTGGACAGTTCTGCGGCTATGCTGGCGGCGGGCGACGGAGCCAATGCCGCGGTGCGCTGCATTCAAGGCGATGTTTTCCACACGGCGATCAACGAGCGATTTCACGTGCTGACCTGCGGACGGTTTCTGAGGCACTTCGAATATCCCGACCGGAAACGGATCTACCGGCGCTTTCACGAGTTCCTGCGCGCGGATGGCCTGGCCATCGTGGATCTTCCCGACCCGCAATTCGAATGCGGCATTCGCGACCGCACCGGTTGGGGGAATTTTCCTATCTACGACGTGTTCTGGACGCTGCCTTCCTTTCGCGACGAGCTGCGGCAAAACGGGTTTCAAATGGCAAGTTTTATACCCGTGGGGAAAAACATCCAGCTCTACGAAGGCCAACCGCACCTGGATGAAGGCTGCTACTACCTGGTTTCGTTTGAGCCGGTGGAACGATGAGGATGTGAAGAGGCAATGTACCTGCCTGTTATTGGTAGCGCCCATGGCCCAACTGAATCGCCATAAAGGCGCGGACCCTTCGCACTGCGGGTTATACGTAGAGGACAAACTCGTCGTAGGTAAGCCCCTTTGCCGCAATCGTCTCGGTGAGTATCCGAGTCGCGGCATTCATGCCATCGCGCCAATTCGGGTGGCGCTGCTCTTCCTCGAGTAACTGCTGGTAGACGGTCGAGAAAGTATTCACCTGCGGGCGGTCCGGAACGCGGCGGCTGGAGTGGTAGGCGACGATCCGGCCTCTTTCGTCGAAAGTCGGAGTCACATGGGCAAAGACCCAGTAATAATCTCCGTTTTTCGCCATGTTCTTTACGTAGGCGAAAATTTCCTGCCCAGCCTCGAGCGTGTCCCATAACAGTTTGAACACGCAGCGCGGCATGTCCGGATGACGGATAATGCTGTGCGGCTGGCCCAGCAATTCGTCCTCCGTGTAGCCGGCAATTGTCAGGAAAGTCTGATTGGCGTAGGTGATATGCCCTTTCAGATCGGTTTTGCTGACGATGATTTCTTCCTCGGGGAAGAAACGCTCAACGCTGGTAGGAACGATGGTCGGTTCGCGCATGTGTTTTCCCCGAAGAGGCCGAAAATTGTTTGGTGTGCCGGCTTTTCTGATCCGTAACCACGCGCTCGATGCTGGCGGAAACCTCCTGCATCTCCACGATGATTTTGCTGACCGCTTCCATGGCCTTGGTGGTGCGGGCAATTTCACCGGTGATCGCGGAAACGTCGCGCTCGATGCCGCCGATGGCGTCGGCGGTTTTCTGCGCCAGATTCCTGACTTCATCAGCGACAACGCGAAAGCCGCGTCCAGCATCACCCGCGTGGGTGGCCTCGATTTTTGCATTGATGGCTAAAAGATTGGTTTGAGAAGCGATTTGCGAGATCAAGCTGACGACTTCGCCGATACGCGTAGAGGCCTCGCCTAATTGTTTCACCGTAGAGCTGGCTTGGTTGGTTTCGCGAACGGCATCCTGAGCCATGCGGGCGGAACTGTAGATGAGGCGCTCGGCCTCTTTCAGCGATTTGGAATTGCGGGACATTTTTTGCAAAGCTTTGTTGATCAGTTCCGCTTTGTCGCGAAAAGTGCCGCGCATGCCGCGCAGGAGAACCTTCCGGAAAAATTTATCGTTGCTGGCGTGTTCCATGGCGGCTCCGGCTTCGCGCAGGAAGGCGTCAGTCATGTCCAGCAAGTGGTTTATGGAAAGGCCGAATGCGCCGACCTGCGTCGAGGGATCGCAATGCAGCATGCGGACCTCGATGTTTCCTTGCGCGGCTTCGGAGGTGATTTCCATCAAGGAGTCGAGCGTATCGAGATCGAATTCGCCATTTTGCTGCTGCTCGGGTTCGAGCGCCGGAGCGGAATCCTCCGGTTCAAAGACATCCCCTAGGGGAACAGCGTCGTCGAGATGCTCGTAGTCAATATGGTTCGTATCCATGGAACCTAGTTCGAACCGTGACGATTCATATATGAGCCATGCCTGATGCGAATACGAATTCGTCGTACTGCATGCCTCTGTCGAGCACCATGGCGAACAGCATTTTCGAGGAAGCTTCCATGCCGCTGCGCCAGTCCGGGTGGCGGCGCTCCTCTTCGAGAAGCTGGCGGTAAAGGTCGGTAAAAAGGTCGACCTGCTCGCGGCTTGGCACGCGGCGGCTCGAATGGTAGCCGATGATCTGGCCGCGATGGTCGAAGGTGGGCGTCACATGGGCGAAAACCCAGTAGTGATCGCCATTCTTGGCCATGTTCTTCACGTACGCGAATATTTCTTCACCGGACTGCAAGGTGTCCCACAAGAGCTTGAATACGCAGCGCGGCATGTCGGGATGGCGAATGATGCTGTGCGGCTGGCCGAGGACTTCTTCTTCGGTAAAGCTGGCGATGGCGAGGAAGGTCTCGTTGGCGTAGGTGATGTGGCCTTTCAAATCGGTTTTGCTGACGATGATGTCGTCTTCGCCGAAGAAAAGTTCGACGTTAGTGGGAGTGACTGTAGGCTCGCGCATCATTTTCCTCCTCTGGGCGAAGAGCCCGGGCGGCGCCGGCCTTTTTCTGAGGAAGCGGCGTCCTTGTTTCCCGAGACGACGCGTTCGATATTCGCGGAAACTTCCTGCATCTGCCCGATGGTCTTGCCGATGGCTTCGATGGTTTGAGTGGTGCGGGCGACTTCTTCACTGATCGCGGCAATCTCGCGTGAAATATCGTCGGTGGCAGAAGCGGTTTGCTGCGCCAGGTTTTTGACCTCCTGCGCCACCACTTCGAATCCGCGGCCGGCCTCTCCGGCGTGGCAGGCTTCGATGCGGGCGTTGAACGCGAGAAGCTTAGTCTGCCAGGCGATCTTGGAGATCTGCTTGAGGACGGCGTCGATGCGTCCGGAGGCGTCGCCGAGTTCCTTGACCACCGATTTGGCTTCCTCCGCCTCCGCTACGGCGCCTTGGGCCATTCGCGCGGAACTGAAAATGAGGCGCTCCGCTTCCTTGAGAGAGGACGAATTGCCTTTCATGCGGTCCATGGCCTGGTTGATCAACTCGGATTTGTGGCGAAAGGTTCCGCGCATTCCGCGCAGCAGCACGCTGCGGAAGAACTTCTCGTGGCTGGCATGTTCGAGCGCGGCCCCGGCCTCGCGAAGGAAAGCGTCGGTCATGTCCAGCAGATGATTTACAGAGCGCGATACGTCGCGCGATCTTTCCGAACCGTCACAGTGGAGCAGGCGCGCTTCCAAATTTCCCTGCGCGGCTTGTGAAGTGACTTCGCTCACTTGATGGAAAAGCGTGCGATACGACTCCACTTCGGCCTCCAGTTCGGCGACGCGGTTTATCTCGCTGTCCGAACTCGCCGGCCGTTCCGAAGGGCCGATGGCAGAATCGTTTTCGGCCAGTTCCGGGTTTGAAGCGGATTCGACATGGGAGCTCGGCATCAATGCTCTTTTCGATCCGGCCTCGCTGCGCAAAAGAACAGACAGGGTGGATCAGGAATTTTGTGGATTTGCCGGAGCAGCGCAATGTGCTCCGCAAAGGAAGGGAGCTCTATTTTCGCGCTGGGCATAGCTGCCGACAAATGTTTTTTGAGTTCTTAGAAGTGTTTGTGGCGATTGAGTACCGGAGATTGTGGAGTTGGAGCGGAGCCAGGAAGGTGTTCCGCTCTGAAACAGCGTGCAAGCGTTTCAAAGTATGAAGTTCTGAATCAGCGGCGGACTTTGCGCACCCAGTCGCCCCAGGCCATGCCCAGGCGGCTGCTAAGAATTGCCAGCGCAAAAGCTTCGGCCATCACCAGCCAGAATTCACTAGTGGTGCGATCAGCAGGGAAAAAGAGATGGCGAACGTCGAAGCCGTTGGGACGCGCGAAATAGGCAAAATACTTTGTGCCGAAGAACCAGTTGGCCGACGCGGGCGAGATGAGGAAGGAAGCGAAAGGCCACTGCGCCGCCAGCAATGAGGCCAAACAGAGCACGCCGAGTATCGCGGCCTGCGCCCACTTGTTGAACGTGGCGATGCGCGGACGAACCAGGTCCAGCGCCAGCGCGGGCACGATAATCAGCAGGGGAAATTCCATCGGAACCATGTGCGTGATGTGCTGGTAGACCGGGCCGAGCTTCGGCGTCGCGGGAAAGAGCGGAAAAAGCCAGAGCATGAACATGGCGTAGCCCATGTAGATGGCCGCGACGATGGTGCAAGCCCAGCGCTGCCGCGAGACGGCGGCGAAGCCGATCAATACCACCGGCAAGACAATCGCCAGGGCGCGATAGCAGCTCGCACTGTGCATCAGGACTCGGTAAGTGGATTCCCAAACCACGGTGAGCGCCAGCATGGTGACCATGCCGCCGAGAAGCAGGAGCAGGCGGTCTAGCTTTTGCGCCAGAGCGGGGCTGGAGCGATTCATGGTGCTGGCGATGAGCACGACCGCGCCCACCTGAATCGCCAGCACACCCCCATCGAGCACCACGTGCGGGGGGCTGAAGATCTTTACGTCGAGACCGTAGGCGTTGTGCCACCAGTTGTCAAAGGGTGCGGAACTAAGCATGGTGGCGCCGCCCCAGCAGGCGATAAACGCACCGAGAGGTCCACGAAATTTCCAGACCTCGACCGAAGCGGCTCGCAACGCGGGATCGTTTCCAAAAGTAGCCGAGAAGATCAGGTAGCCACAGGAAATACCGGCAAGAATGCCGCACATCTGAATGGCAATGTGCGCGGGCGTCCAGAAGGTGTCGCGGCCGATGGACATGTGCCAGGAAATGTCCCAGTAGCCGCCGACCACGACGGAAACTACTGCGGCGAAAAGAACCCAGATGTACCAAGGCACCGAACTGATTTCAGCAGTCGCGGCATAGGATTCCGATACAGAGGACGTACGCGAATGCGGTGCGACCGTGGTGGCCATCAGGTACGAATATCCTTATGCAATGAGTCTAGCGCAGGTGCAAAGCAGAATGAAGTTACATGTGTGTCCAGAGAACTTCGGGCGCTTGTGGGCACCGAAGCGAATTATTGGCTTATCAGGCTTTGCAGACGCTTCGGTTCATCGCCGAGCCAGTCTGGATTTTCCGCCGTGCTGTCGAAGATGGAGCTGATCTTGAACGGCTCGAACTCGCCGCGCGAGGCGGCCTTTTCGGTTTTCGCCAGCAGAGCCTTTAATTCCGCGTCTGAGAATCGATGAAAGGTGCGCACCGCTTCAAAGGCCTGATCCAGAATTTTCATGCTGTCTACGCCGGTGATGACCGCCGACGTGGGCAGATTCAGCGCATAGTGCAGGCACTCGACCGGCGTGACGGTTTTGGATCGCAGAATGATTCCGTTGGCCATGGGCTTCATGCCCAGCACGCCGATTTTTTCTTTCACCAACTCCGGCACGACCAGCTTGCCGAAGCTGCGGAAGTGCGCGTCCATCACGTTCAGCGGCATTTGCGCGGTATCGAAGTGAAAGCCGAACTGGCGCGCCACTTCGAGCATGTAGAGATGAATGTGCGGATCTTTGTGTCCGGTAAAACCGATGTAGCGCACTTTGCCAGCTTTGCGCGCTTGGACCAGGGCGGCATTGGCGCCGTCTTTATCGAAAATGCGGTGGGGATCTTCGTAGCGCAGGATCTCGTGATGCTGGATGAGATCGATGTGATCGGTCTGCAAGCGCTTGAGTGATTCGTCGAGTTGCTTCTTCGCTTCTTTTTCCGACCGGCCGTCAATCTTGGACATCAAAAAAACTTTTTCGCGAAAGCCCTTCTTCAGCGCTTTGCCCATGCGTTTTTCGCTGACGCCGCCGTTGTAGTCCCAGGAGTTGTCCATAAAGTTGATGCCGCGATCGATGGCGGCGTGGATGATGCGCTGGCTGAGCTTTTCGTCGACCTTCTTCAGCCCCAGGTGCCAGCCGCCCAGCCCGATACAGGAAACCTTTTCACCGGTCGAGCCCAGCTCGCGGTAGGGCATCTCGGAACCACTGGTCGCATTGGCCATGTATCTTTCCTTTTGACGAGGCGGAATTTGGATTGGCGCGCCTGCAAGCATTGCCGGCCAAGTTTGGCCGAAGTCACACTATCCACCGCACTCGCTGAATATCCAAATACAGAATTAATCGGATTTGTCCGCTGAGGACACCTGTACGGGCACCGGACGTTTGGAAAATGACCCCGACAGACTTCCGGGTTGAATCCTACACAAGATGAAAAAGAGAAACAGAAACGAGCCTCTTTCGAGTTTCGAAAGAATCGATGGCCGGAGGGGTGAGTGTCGACTGCTTTTAATGTTTGTGGCGGCAGCGCTTAGGAGCCATTGCCGGCCGCAATAAACTGCTGGGGGCCTTCGGTTTCTTCGTAAGTGACCACATTGAAGCGCTTGAGGTTGGCGGCACCAAAAGAGGTGGTAATGGCCACATCGGAAGCGTCCCGCCCCACGGCCATCAGGACACGGCCGATACGGGGCATATTGTGGCGCGCGTCGAAGGTCCACCAACGATCCTCAAGATAAGCCTCAAACCAAGCGCTGAAATCCATCGGGTCGGGAGCTGCCGGGACACCGATATCTCCTAGATATCCGGTGGCGTAGCGCGACGGAATGTTCAGGGCACGGCAAAGTGTGACGGCCAAGTGCTGAAAGTCCCGGCAGACGCCCCGGCGCTGGTTGAAGACATCCATGGCGGTGCGGGTGGGGTCGGCGAATTGGTAGCCGAAAGTAACGTTCGAATGCACCCAGTTGCAGATGGCCTGCACGCGGTACCACCCCCGAGGCATTTGGCCGAAAAGCTTCGCGGCAGTATCCGATAGCTTGTCCACTTCGCAGTAGCGGCTGTTGATCAGATAACGCAGAACGTCGTGCGGCAGGTGCTGAACTGGAACCTCGCGGGCGAACCAGTTGGCCGGGTCGGGCTGGCCCAAGTCGCGAATCAGCGTGGAATTGCTCAGCCGGACTTCGCCGGCACGTGCTAGAAAGCGGCAGCAGTGATTGCCGAAGCTGTCCTCGTAAACCTCCACCGTAGCGCAAGGCTCGACCTTCAACTCGTCCGGCTCGAGCAGGTCCTGCGCTCGGGAGGGATGCACCTTCAACAGCGTGACGATGGGCACATCGAGCGGGGTCTCGAAGGCAATGTCGTAACCCAACCGAATCAGCATTGAATCTCCTGAATGTCCTGATCACAACAACTGACAACCGCGCGAACGCACCGCGCACACAGAGTGCGACGGTGTGCCATACGGTGACATGGGCGACCGTGCTTATCGATACCTATTTCTCAATCGAACTGATAGAAGCTTGCTGTATGCAGGCGGAGAAACGGCCGTAGCCGCTCATGGGCTTCTCTTTGCAAAGCATGCATCTCCAGGCTTAAGGTGTGCGGGACAGGGGGGAAGGCAATGAGAGCCCAGTTAATTCGGGAATTCGGGCCGCCGAGCGCGATTCTGGCGGGGGAACTGCCACGTCCGGATGCCGCCGAAGGGCAGGTGTTGGTGCGGGTAAATGCCGCTGGCGTAGGCCCGTGGGACGTCTTGATCCGCGAAGGGAAAAGCGCGGTGGATACGCCGCTGCCGGTGATTCTGGGATCCGATCTGTCGGGAGTGGTGGCCGGGGTCGGAAGAGGCGTGACGAATTTCGAGATTGGGGAGGAAATATGGGGCGTGACCAATGAGAAGTTCATCGGAGCGTACGCGGAGTATGCCTGCGCTTCGGCGAAGATGATCGCGCGGAAGCCGAAATCGCTCGATTTTGTGGCGGCAGCTTCGGCGCCTGTGGTGGCGGTGACGGCTTGGCAAATGCTTTTTGAATACGGGCGAGTCGCGGCAGGGCAAACGGTGCTTATCCACGGCGCGGGCGGAAATGTAGGCGCCTATGCCGTGCAACTGGCGAAAAACGCGGGTATTCATGCGATTGCAACGGCGTCCGAACGGGATGCGGATTACGTGCGGCAACTCGGAGCGGATGAAGTGATCGACTACCGAAAGACGTGCTTTGAAGAAGTGGTAAAGCCGGTAGACGCGGTGATCGACACCGTAGGCGGGGAAGTGCGCGAGCGCTCGCTGCGCGTGTTGAAGCCGGCAGGAAAATTGATTACGGTTGCGTCGCCTCCACCGGAAGAGATGAAAGGCGAATACGGCGAACGCGTGGTTTTCTTTCTGGTGGAAGTGACCACGACGCGTCTGGATTTGCTGAGCGACATGTTCGACAACGGGAAACTGCGCGCGGAAGTCGGCACGGTTTTGCCGCTGGCGGAAGCGCGCGAAGCGCATGAAATGCTGGCCGGCGCACCACACAAACGCGGAAAAATCGTGCTGGAGATCGCATCGTAAGACCGCCACGCTGTGCTAGTATCCGCCAAGTTTGCAGCCGCGGTTTGCGGCGGAAAAAACTGTGCACAATTTATTCGGATTCTTTGAACTGAATGGAGATCGCGTATGCAGCGAAATGTTTTAGCGGGAATGGTGTTCGCGGTGTTGGCGGCAATTTTACTGACGGCGAATGCGGGCGTGGCGAACGCGCAGGCACAAGCCCCCTTGCCGGCGCCGTCGCCTCGGCCGGCTGCGCCGCCTTTCAACGCTGCGACTTTGGACATGGAGCCGCCGCCGGCGGGAGGGATTGCCATCCGCGCGGGACGCATGTTCGATCCCAAGTCCGGCACGAATCTCGCGAACCAGGTGATCCTGATTCAGGGCGACCGGATTACCGATGTTGGCCCGGCATCGCAGGTGCAGATTCCCGCGGGCGCAAAGGTGATCGACCTCAGCAAGGCGACAGTTTTACCGGGCTTGATCGACCGGCACGTGCACTTGTTTCAGGATCAACAGCCGAACGATGCGCGCGCGGCATTTGTTGCGCTGAACTACGCGCTGAAGGATTTGCAGGCGGGATTCACCACGCTGCAGGACATGGGCGATCCCTGGGGGTACGCGCCGGTGGAGTTGCGCGACGCGATCAACAAAGGGCTGGTTGCCGGGCCACACTTGCAAGTGGCGGGGCCGCAGGTGGATCCGCGGGCGGCGCACTATTATCCAGCGCCGCCAGTGTGGGCGCCATTCGGGCAGGGAAACGAATCGTACTGGCAGCTTGAGCAGGACGTGAATTCGCCGTGGCTGGCGCGCGCGGCGGTGCGGGACCATGCGCATTATGGGGTCGACTGGATCAAGATTTACGAAACGGAGGACTACGAGGGCGGCGGATATCCAGACCCGCCGGATTCGGGCGCGTTCAAGCCGGACGGGACCATGATTAACGTTCCTTCACTGAGCCTTGAGGAAAATCAGGCCATCGTGGATGAGGCGCATCGGCATGGGCTGAAAACAACGTGCCACGCCTATGGCGGGGAAGGGTTGCGCAACTGCCTCGCGGCAGGCGTGGACATGCCCATGCACGTGACCGTGGGCGTGACCAATGCGGTGGGCCTCGACGACGAGACGATCCGGCTGTTCAAGCAGCCGCTGGCGGACGGCACCATGCGACCGGTGATGCAGACCATCTGGGATTTGATCGGCGACCTGGAAAAGGCGGATCTAGTGGCGAGCCGCGGAAAGATGACCCGGCTGCGCGCTACCGAAGCCAGCTTCAGAAGGCTGACCGCGGCCGGAGTGACGGAGGTCTTTGGCAGCGGTGCTTACACCATCGGGCACGGCGTGCAGGCGTTTCAGTTCGCGTACTACGTGAAATGGGGCGTGACGCCGGCGCAGGCCATCCGTATGGCCACGAGCAACGCCGCCGCGAGCTTGAACTTTGAACTGGCACACGAGGTGGGCAGCATCGAAAAGGGGAAATTCGCAGATATTGTAGCGGTTTCGGGCGATCCACTGGCGGACATCACGGAACTGGAGCGCATGAAATTTGTGATGAAAGGCGGAGTAGTGTTTCGAGATGACTTGAAGTGACGGTGCGCAGTGCGCTTACTAACCACGGTCCGGAAAATCTCCCTTGGGAGTGATCGCCAATAAGACGACCGGCGAATTGCTCACATTGGATGGAACGCCGCGTCGCGAACGTGGTCTGCGAACGGAGCGCGAGACGCGGCGGCGGGCGCGAGGAGGCATGACAACAGCCGGTTCGACGACGGCAACTGGCATCGGTAGCGAAGCCAGCACCGGATGATCGTTGCGATATTCGAGAGTAAAAATCTCGGAGCACTTCGCGCACAACCAGGCATGTTCCACGGAGTGGCTATTCGATGGGGCGTCGCCAGCAAGGTGGGTACGCCGAAAGCGGAAAAGATTGCCCTCGCGGATTTTGCCGAAGGAGACCGTACATTCGGGGTTGGCACAGTTGGGAAACATCGTAAACCTCAGTAAAAATCGAGTCTCTGCCAAACGTAGAATACGAGGACGTGGGAATCCGGTCCAACTCATTGTTTTTATCTGGTGCATTTGTATGCACGATTACCGCTCTGTGAAAATGTGGATTTTCGCCGCGAAGAGAAAGGGAACGACGTAAGTAGGAGAGTTTGGTAGGAGCGTCGGCAGTGCTTAGTTCTCTTCGTTAGTTACTCAAATTGTGAGCCACATCACTTTATTCGAGTAGTTTCAGGCGTGCTCGAAGCTTTTGGAGTTCAGCCAGGCGCTCGGAGAGCGTGGTTTCCATGGCGCGGACAATGTCCGCCGGGGCCTTGGTGCGGAAGGTTTCGTCCGCCAGGCGTTTGGACTTTGATTCGACATCTTTTTCGAGGCGCTCGGTTTCTTTTTTCAGCTTGGCGGCTTCGGCGGTGCGGTCGACTTTCGCTTCGTAGACGACGCGAATATCGAGATCGGTGCTGACCGCAACGGCGGCGCCTCCACCGTTCGATGCGGGGCGCGAGGAAAATTTCAAATCGGAGAGCGACGCGAGGCGCAGGAAGCTCTCGCGGTTATCCTCGATTAGCTGGCGTTCTTGCTGGTCGAGAACGAGCGCCTCGGCTGGAACTTTTTCCTTCTGGTTGATTTTCAATTCGGCGCGTTGATTGCGCGCAGAGACGATTCCGCCTTGCAGATACGACATTTCGCGCTCGGCTTTTTCATCCGACCAATTCGCGTGAGGCTCAGGAAAAGATTCAAGCGCGATCGATTGGGAGCCTGCGCGTTGGGGCAGGCGATGCCAGAGCTCTTCGGTGAGGAAAGGCATCACGGGATGGAGCAGGCGCATCGCGGCTTCGAGCGCGGCAAAGATGTTTCGCCAAGCCGGCACGGCCACGTCGCGCTCGGCGGTGAGCTGCGGCTTGACCCATTCGATATACCAGTCGCAGAAATCGCCCCAGAAGAAGTGGTAGATCAACTGCGCGGCTTCGTGGAAGCGGAAATTTTCGAGCGCGTCATTGACTTGCGCAGAGACGGCCGAGAGCCGGGCGAAAATCCAGCGATGAGCGAGAGCTCCTTCTCCGGGAACCACGTGAGGTGCGGCGCCGCGGATATCCGGCGCGGCGAGTTCTTCGATGGTAATGCCCTGCGCTTCGGCTTTCTCGAGATTGACGAAGAGGAAGCGCGCGGCATTCCAGATTTTATTGGCGAAGGCGCGCGCGCCGAGGATGCGATCTTCGCTGAGGATAATGTCGGTGCCGGGCGCGGCCATGCTGGCGAGCATGTAGCGTAGCGCGTCCGTGCCGAATTTCTGGGTGAGCTCGAGCGGGTCCACACCAGTGCCCTTGGTCTTGGACATCTTGGCGCCTTCCGCGGTGCGCACCAACGAGTGCAGGTAAAGGCGGCGGAAGGGAATTCGCTGCGAGGGATCGGAACCGCTGGTGAGATGCAAGCCCATCATGATCATGCGCGCGTCCCAGAAGAAAAGAATGTCGTAGCCGCTGATGAGCAGGCTGGTGGGGTAAAAGGTGCGCAGATCGGCGGTGTCGTCCGGCCAGCCGAGCGTGGAAAAGGGCCACAGGCCGGAGCTGAACCAGGTGTCGAGCACGTCGGGATCCTGCACGAGCTGCGAGCATTCACATTTCGGGCATTTCGTTGGGACGCTTGCGGCACGCGCGTGGCCGTCAACGATTTCGACGCGGGAATCGAGCGCAGGCACCATTTCCTTGCACGCGGTGCAATGCCAGATGGGAATGCGATGGCCCCACCAGAGCTGGCGCGAGATGCACCAGTCGCGAATATTTTCGAACCAGTTGAGCAGAATGGTGCGCTGGTTGTCAGGGACCACTTCGATGAGGCCGTCGAGCACGGCGCGCTTGCCAGCTTCGGCGAGCGGCTTCATCTTGCAGAACCATTGCTCGGAAATGCGCGGTTCGACTTCGGACTTGCAACGATCGCAAACACCGACAGCGTGCTGGATGTCTTCAATTTTTTCGAGCAGGCCGAGCTCGGTGAGATCTTCCACGATGCGCGCGCGTGCGACGAAGCGGTCGAGCCCTGCATATTTACCGGCTGCTTCGTTCATGTGTGCATCGCCGGTCATCACGTCAATTTCGGGCAAGTTGTGGCGTTTGCCGACCTCGAAGTCGTTGGGATCGTGCGCGGGCGTGATCTTTACCACGCCGGTGCCGAATTCGCGATCGACGTAGGTATCGGCGATGATGGGAATTTCGCGGTGCATCAGGGGCAGGAGCACCTTTTTGCCGACGAGATTCTGGTAGCGTTCGTCGTCAGGATGGACGGCGACGGCGGTGTCGCCGAGCATGGTTTCAGGGCGTGTGGTGGCGACGACCAGATACTTCGGGCCATCCCCGGTTGCGCCGACAATGGGATAGCGCAGGTGCCAGAGTTTGCCGGGACGGTCGATATGGACAACTTCGAGGTCGCTGATGGCGGTCTGGCAGCGCGGGCACCAGTTGACCATATAGCGGCCGCGGTAGATCAAGCCTTCGCGATAGAGCCGCAAAAACGCTTCCAGCACGGAGCGGTAGAGCGCGGGCTCGAGCGTGAATTTTTCGCGCGTCCAGTCGCAGGAAGCGCCGAGGCGGATCATCTGCTCCTTGATGACTCCGCCGCTTTCCGCCTTCCATTTCCAGACACGGCGCTCGAACTCCTCGCGGCCAAGGTCCTGGCGACGGAGTTTTTCCTTGGCAAGCTGCCGCTCGACGACGAACTGCGTGGCAATGCCGGCGTGATCCATGCCCGGGAGCCACAGAGTGTGATGTCCGCGCATGCGGTGCCAGCGGACCAGCATGTCGATTTGCGTATGCTCGAGCATGTGGCCGATGTGAATGGAACCGGTGATGTTCGGCGGCGGCAGCGCGATCGAAAACATAGGGCCGTCGCCGGAATTTTCGGCGCGGAAAAGCTTTTCGTCGAACCAGGCCTGGGCCCAGCGCTGTTCGATTTCCTGAGGCTCGTAGGCCTTGGGTATTTCCCGGGGCATGAGTTCCTTGTTTCGTCGATGCGCGATGGAAGCTTAAGAATCCATATTAGAAGCGGTTGCGCGAGAGGTCAATTCCGGAGCCCAAAAGTTCGAACAAGGGAAGTTTCAATCAGGGAAATTCGAATTGACTCCATTGAAATCTTGCATTGGCATTCTCACCGCGCGCCGCGTAGATTGTCGGTTCGACGCCCCGTTGACAGGCTATTTCAACAGACAAAGGCGCAGCCACGAAGCTGAAGCCGGTGAGCCACTTGTCTAAGAGATTCGGCCGGTCGGGCGAGCCGGGGCTGGATTTGTTGGCCGACTGAATGTGGATCGCCGTTGGACTCCGCTGGTGCGGGCCTCATTCCAATCGAACGTTTCGCGGTTCGAAGCAACTGCGAAAATTCCAGACTTTTTGTCGAGGTTTAAAAGCTCTGAACGAACAAAAGGGACCAAGATATAAATAATCTGAAAGGAGAACGTAAGTACACATTATGAAGAAATATAAACTGGAATATATCTGGCTCGATGGCAAAAAGCCCATTCCGGAGTTGCGCGCGAAGACAACGATTAAGGCTTTCGAAAAACCGCCGACACTGGGCGATCTGCCGCTTTGGGGGTTTGACGGCAGTTCCACGATGCAGGCCGAAGGGCACGCCTCCGACTGCATACTCAAGCCGGTGGCGCTGTATCCCGATGGCGCCCGCAAGGACGGCTACATCGTTCTGGCCGAAGTGATGCATCCGGATGGCACTCCGCACTCGACTAACATGCGGGCCACCATCGAGAACGATCCTGACCTATGGATTGGGCTAGAGCAGGAATATTTTCTTTACAAAGACGGGCGCCCGCTGGGATTCCCGGAGTCGGGTTACCCGGGTCCCCAAGGCCCCTACTATTGCGGAGTCGGCTACAAATACATGGGCAGCCTGGCGCGAACTATCGTCGAGGAGCATCTGGACCTGTGTCTTGAGGCCGGTATCAACCACGAAGGCATCAACGCCGAAGTGGCAAAAGGCCAGTGGGAATTTCAGATTTTCGCCAAGGGCTCGGCGAAAGCCGCGGACGATACATGGATCGCTCGCTACCTGATGATGCGATTGTGCGAGAAATATGAAGTGGATGTGGAGTTGTATTGCAAGCCGATCAAGGGCGACTGGAACGGATCCGGCATGCATACCAATTTCTCCACCAAGTATATGCGTGAGGTGGGCGGCAAGGAGTACTTCGAGTCGCTCATGAAAGCCTTCTCCGCCAATATATCCGAGCACATCGCGGTATACGGGCCGGACAACCATCTGCGATTGACCGGGCTGCACGAAACGCAGGCCATCGACAAATTCACCTATGGGCTATCGGATCGCGGCGCTTCGATCCGCATGCCTGTGAACTTCATCAAGAACGGATACAAGGGCTATCTGGAAGATCGCCGGCCGAACTCACAGGGCGATCCTTACCAGATCGTTTCGCGGATCCTGAAGACGATCAACAGCGTTCCGAAGCGGGAGCTGGTAACGGCATAGCACCCCAGCGTAGTTCCGCGAATTGAAGAGCTGACGAGGGCTTCTCTGAGATCAAGAATCGCAGAGAAGCCCTTTTTTCATGGGCTCGTTCCGCCGATATTTTTCGGCGACGTAAAGATTAATCGTGCGATTCGAGGACGGAGTTGAAGTAGGCGGTCATCTCCGGGCCGGTCCAGTCCTGCGGGCCGATGATTTTGCGGTCGATGCGGCCGTTGCGATCGATGACGTAGGTTTCGGGATACATGGTGGTGCCATAGTCGAGGGCGGACTTTTTGGTGGGGTCGCGGTAGGTGGGGAAGTCGATGTGGTGCTGTTTCAGGAAATCGGAGTAAGCGCCGGCGTCGTCGTCGAGGCTCACGCCGAGAATGGTGCCGCCCATGGGCGCGATGCGCTTCTGCAGTTGAATCAGGGAGGGCGTTTCCTCGACGCAAGGCGGGCACCAGGTGGCCCAGAAGTTCAGGACGACGACTTTGCCGCGGAAGTCGGCGAGAGTTTCGCGCTTGCCGTTGACGGTGAACTGGAAATCCTTGGCAGGCTTGCCGTGGATGCTGGCTTCGCCCTGGCGGTAGTCCGGGCGAATAAAAAGGAATAACAAGCCGCCAATGAAGGCCAGAACGACGCCGGTTTTGATATTTCGTGCGAGTTTTCGGTTCACTGCTGTATCGCTTCCACGTTCATTCCGCTTACACCTTCGGATGCGCCGCTATTCTGATGCAGCCCAAGCGCCACTCGGGTTGAAACGCGTTCAGGTTCCGTTTCCCACCGGGCCGCACTATACTGGAAATGCTTGCAATTCAAACCCCATAGTTTAGCAGTTCCCCCAGTGGAGGGGACTCGAAAACCGTGGCCTACCACCTGATCTCAGCCATCATACCGGCAAGAAATGAAGAAGTTGGCATTGCGCGCGCGGTCGAGTCCGTTGCGGCGCAGCCGGAGATTGGCGAAGTGATTGTGGTGGACGACCATTCGACCGATCGAACCCCCGAACTATTAGACGAACTGGCGAGGCGTTTGGCTAAGGTGCGGGTGATGCGCGCGGATGAGCTGCCGGCGGGTTGGACCGGGAAAAACAATGCGGTGTGGGCCGGCGCACAGGTAGCGAAGGGGGAGTGGCTGCTGTTCACGGATGCCGATACTTACCATTTGGCCGGAGCGGCGGCGCGGGCGCTGGAAGATGCGGCGGCATATGGCGCGGACCTCGTCTCGTATTCACCGGAGCAGGAGACGCAGACATTCTGGGAGCGCGCGCTGGTGCCGCTGGTGTACTGGCGGTTGTCGCAGAGATATGCGTTCGAAAGGGTAAATGACAACGCGTGTGCTGATGCCGCGGCAAATGGCCAATTCGTTCTGGTGCGGCGCGAGGCGTACGAAGCGGTCGGAGGTCATGCGGCCCTCGCGGGGGAGATTTTGGAAGACGTAGCGCTGGCGCGGCGAGTGAAGCAGGCTGGATACAGGATTTTTTTTGGACCGGGAGCGGGCATCGTGCAGACGAGGATGTACCGATCGTTTGGGTCGATGTGGGAGGGTTGGACGAAGAATCTGTATCCATTGCTTGGCGGCAGCGCAGGCGAGATGTTGATGGAGATGGATGCGGCGACCCCGGCACTTGGAATTTTGTTCGCTGCGTTGCTGGCATTTGAGAAAGCGATGGGTGGGCGGGTGGACTGGCTGCTGGCACTTGTGGCGGCGATTCTGTTTGTGCGGCCGTGGGCCTGGTATGAGGCGTGGCTGAGGCGGAATCGTTATCCGTCGGGGTACATCCGATATTATCTGGCGGGCTCGGGGTTATATGCGGCGGCGCTGGCCGCGTCCTGGTGGAAGAATAGTCACGGCGCGGTGGCGTGGAAGGGCAGAAAATACGCGGGCGTGCGTAGAGGTCAGTTCCTGGGGACATCATGATCCGAGTGACTCGCAGGGCGGAATTTTCGGCGGCGCATTTTTATCACAATCCCAATTTTTCAACGGAAGAGAACCAGCGGACCTTCGGCAAATGCGCGAATCCGCATGGGCATGGCCATAACTACGTACTGGAAGTGACGGTGGCCGGCGAGCCCGATCCGGACACGGGGATGGTGCTCGACTTGAAGGAATTGAAGGAGCTTCTGCAGGCGGAGGTGATGGAGCGGCTGGATCATCGTCACCTGAATTACGAGGTGCCGGAGTTGGCCGGGCAGATTCCGACGTGCGAGAACATCGCGGCGATGATCTGGGGATTGCTTGAGCCGAAGATCACGAAGGGAAAGCTGGACCGGGTGCGCGTGTACGAATCGGACGATTTGTATGCGGATTGCACAGCAGAAGTGGAGGCGGCGCCTGAGCCGGAACGAGTGGCTGTTGGAACGAAAGAAACCGTTTCGAAAGAGACGGGAAGGCGGGCATGGCGCGACCGCTAAAAATTTCGCTCACGCGCAGGTACCGGTTCGCCGCGTCGCACCGGCTATGGAGCGCGAAATTCAGCGAAGAAGAAAACCGGCGGCTGTATGGCAAGTGCGCGAATCCGTATGGGCATGGGCATAACTACGCGGTGGAAGTGACGCTTAGCGGGCCAGTGGACGTATCGACCGGCATGATTGCGAATTTGTCAGATTTTGACCCGTTCGTGCGCAGGGAAGTGGTCGACGCGTTCAACTGCAGGAACCTGAACGAAGAGGTTGTTGAGTTCTGCGAGCAGGTGCCCACGACGGAGGTCTTGACGCGCGAGATTTTTCGCCGGGTGAGCGCGTTTCCCAAAGCGAAAGTGGAGCGGGTGCGGGTGCAGGAGACGAGCAATAACAGTTTTGAGATGGATGAGGGAGCTCCGAACCCTTAAAGCGAAGAGGGATTCTTCGCGCAACATCGGCGCTCAGAATGACGACGTGGCACTTGATCAGTTGGCGATCCACTGGCGATCAATTAGCAGTTATCTGGCGAGCGTTCGCGGCAAATGAGGAGTGGTGATGAGTGAGACGAGCGAGATTTTGATCCCGGATACGACGGGCGGCGAAAGTATTGCCGATCTGGTGCGAAAGATGCTGGTGCAATTGGGCGAAGACCCGAACCGGGAAGGGCTCGCGAAAACGCCGGAGAGATTCGAAACTGCGCTGCGCTTTCTGACCAGCGGATATCAGCAGGAAGAAGAAAAAATTCTGAACGGCGCGATGTTCAGCGTGTGCTACGACGAGATGGTGGTGGTGAAGGACATCGAGATTTACAGCCTGTGCGAGCACCACCTGCTGCCATTCTTCGGCAAGTGCCATGTGGCCTATCTACCCAAGAACAAAGTGGTGGGGCTGAGCAAGATCGCGCGGCTGGTGAACATGTTCGCGCGGCGGCTGCAGATTCAGGAGCGGCTGACGAGCCAAATTGCGAATGCGATCAACGACCACCTGAACCCGCAAGGGGTGGGCGTGATCATCGAGGCGCGGCACTTGTGCATGGTGATGCGCGGAGTGGAGAAGCAGAACTCGATGGCCGTGACGAGCGCGATGCTCGGCCAGTTTCGCGAGAGCAAGCAGACGCGGGACGAATTTTTGTCTTTGGTGCGCGGCGCGAAGTGAGCGGTGCAACATTCGCGCGGTGCGTGTTTCGGTCGCAGTATTGAGCGGACCCACCCTTTGGGAACTCTCCATCGAAAATAGGAAATTGACATTCTTCGTAGATGGCGAGATAGTCAGCGCGTTCCCTCTTGGGGAACGCTTGGGATTCACAACTACTAATTGCAGTCGGCTCGCACTATGAGCCGCCCAACGCGGTAACGAGCGCCCGTCTCGTTTCCGCAGGAGGGCCTAAATGAGCAGGACGAAGTGTGCCGTGTGCCTTCTGGCGCTTGCCGGAAGCGCCTTCTGTTATTTTTCGTTTCGACCTTCGCGAGCCAAACCTTTACATCCGGGTAAACAAGCATCGCTTGCCGCGGTCCAGCGGGCGAGATCGTTTTCCATGCCTGCGATATTTGAGCCAAACCCTGACCGGGTACAAAACGGCGTGCAGTTCGTGGGCCGGGGGAACGGTATGGCGGTGCTTCTCGATGGCGAAGGCATGGTTTTCTCGATTGCTCGCGCCGCGGGCCACGGAACCGATGCGCCGAATGGCGACGTGCGAATGCGCGTGGTCAGCGCGAGCACAAGTTCCAAGCGATGGAAGAAGGTTTCACCGAATGGATCGAACCACAGCGGGGGAAGAAAGAAAGGATCTCACTCGTCGGGCTGGCGCAAGCGATCACGTCCGCAGCACTGGCGGAATTTACGCAGTGGGAACTCGCGAACCGGTTCGCACGCGAAGAAAACGGCCAAGCCCATTGCATGGCGGGGCAGTGCAAAGTTGCATGCAAAGGCGAACTATTTTATCGGCGATGACCGCGGCAAATGGCGCACGAACGTACCGCTCTTTGCGGCGGCGGAGACGAACGATATCGAGCCGGGCATGGACATGATCATCTATGGCCATGACGGCGGTTTCGAATACGATTTGCGCGTGCGGCCGCACACCGATGCTTCCGACCTGCGGCTGGAATTTTCAGGCAGCGTGAGGATGCAACTCACCGCGGATGGCGATCTTAGGATTGAGCCCACAAATGGCCGCGAGTTGCTGATGAAGAAGCCCAAGATTTACGAAGAATGGCCCAGTGCAGGTGCCGCGCCGAAACTCGTTGCGGGCGGCTACGAGATAGGAAACGACGGGACGATTGGCTTCGCGGTTGGTTCTTACGATCCTTCGGCGACGCTGGTTATCGATCCATCGCTCTCCGTGAGCTACTCCACATTTCTGGGAGGAGCGGGAAGCGAAGCGTCAAGCAGCATCGGGCTCGATTCTGCGGGAAACGTATACGTCGGCGGCACCACCACAAACCCGACAAGCTTTGCCGAAGGAACCACGGCCGCCTTCGGGCCTGGAATTGGCTCCAATTCATCCGGAGGCACGAACGCAGAATATTTCGTGGCGAAGATCAATCCGAACCTGACCGGCACGAGTTCGCTCGTGTATCTCACGTTTCTCGGCGGCAGCGCCGGCCAATCTGGCGGGCTGATCACGGTGGATGCCGCGGGCAACGTGGCCATCACCGGCACCACGACTTCTCCTGATTTTCCCGTGACGGACGGAAGTTTGCTCACCAGCGGGACGAACGATGTAACCGTCAGCGAGATCGATCCGACGGGCAGCGTGCTTCTGTTTTCGACGCTTTTTGGCGGCAGCGAAGCGGAATCGCAGTGGAGTGCAGGAGGCATTGCGTTCGATGCGATGGACAACATCTACGTGGCCACCGATACCAGCTCGACGGATCTTCCTGTGACTGCAAACGTGTTCCAGTCAACATTCGCCGGGCCCGGCAGCGATGGTTTCCTTGCGGAATTTCAGCCGAGTAGCACTCCAAGCCTTGTCTACTGCTCCTATCTGGGTACAAATGCGAGTGGGCAGATCGGTGTCGGCGGTGTGGCTATCGACACGAGCGGTGACGTGTACATCGCTGGGTACACCTCGAACGACGTGAGCGGTTTTCCGGTGAAGAACGCGTTTCAAACCGCGTACGGCGGCGATCCCAGTGATGCGTTTTTAATGAAGATTCTGCCAGCGAGCCAAGCAGCGGCCGACGTTATTTACGCAACTCTTCTCGGTGGGAGCGGACTCGACAAAGCGCTGGCGGTGGCGCTGGACGATTCCATGCCGGCCAATGCTTACATCACCGGCACGACCGGGTCATCAAATTTTCCGACGAACGGCACTACTTCCGGATACCAACCCGCGCTTCATTTCGGCGCGACGGGCAACGCGTTTCTTTCGGTGATCGCGCAAAATCCGAGTACGGGCGTGGCCACGCTGGCGTATTCGACGTATCTCGGAGGGTCTGCCAGCGATTCGGGGCTGGGACTGGCAGCAATCGCTTTTAACTCGATATACCTGACTGGCACGGCGAATTCCTGGGATTTTCCCTGGCACGATAATCTGCAGCCATTCAATGGCTCGTCGGACGCATTCGTGGCCAAGTTCAATCCATCGGTGCCGGGCGCAGCTTCGCTGATCTACGCGACACCGCTCGGCGGCACCGCTCCGCCGGGACTCGCCGTGAGCGCTGGAGCTGCGGGCGTTGCCGCAGATGCGTTCGGGGACGTGTATGTGGCGGGGCAGACCACCGCTGCGGATTTTCCCACAGCGGTAACCACCGGAGGCGTGGCGAACGGATTTCAGCCGATCTGCGCGAGCTGCCAGAATTTTCCGGAAGCAGCGGATGTATTCATGGTTGCGCTGCATGAGAATTCCACACCGCTCCCGAGCGTCTACTTCAACAGCCGCAACGTGATCTTTCCCGCGGCGCCGGTAGGAACGCAGAACGCACCGCAACCTGTCGCGGTTCATAACGGGGGTGAAGCTTCGTTAACAATAACGAGTTTGGGGATTACTGGCCCCAACGCTTCCGATTTTTCCCTGATTGGGCCAGGAGCCTGCAACGGCGCGACGATTTCCGTGGGCGGGGAGTGTTCGTTCGAAGTGGGATTTGTGCCGTCCACCACGGGTGCTGAAACGGCGGTGGTCAGCATAAGTGACAATGCGCCGGGAAATCCACAGGTGCTGGAGCTGATCGGTGCCGGGCAAGGGCCGCTCATATCTCTTTCGACTACCACGCTCACTTTTGGGCCTCAGCCGGAAAACTCGAACAGCCAAAGCGAAGCGGTTATTGTCACGAACGTCGGCAATCAGGCGCTCGCCCTGCAGAGTCCGGCGGAATCCGGACCGGATGTGGCGCAGTTTTTCCTGAGTGGCAAGGACATCACCTGCACCTCCAGCCTCGCCGCCAGCACAAGCTGCGCGATAGGAGTGGTGTTCACGCCGACGGCTATCGGAACGTTTCATGCACAGGTGACACTTACGGACAATTCGGGCGGCATCGCAAATGCCACGCAGGTAATCGCGCTGGTGGGCACAGCAACGGGACCGGCGCCGAACGCAAATGTAACGCCATCAACGCTGGCGTTTGGCGGAATTCAGACTGGCACTGCCTCCGGCACGCAACAAGTTACATTGCTGAATTCGGGCACGACAGCTTTGAACATCACCGACATCGCGATAAGCGGAGCCAATGCCCAGGATTTCGCCGCGACTGGCTCCGGAGCCGGCATGTGCCCGTTGGGAAGCAGCAGTTTGGCTGCCGGCGCCAGTTGCAGCGTCAGCATACGATTTGCGCCGGCGGCGTCCGATTCTCTCGGCGCTAAAACCGCGACGTTCTCAATCGTGGATAACGCGGCCGGCAGTCCGCACACTGTAGCGCTCTCCGGGACGGCGACCGGAGCGGCCAGCGTCCAAATTTCACCTGCGAGTGTGCATTTCGCTGCGCAAAGCTCCGGCACCCCCAGCGCGCCGCAGACAATCACGATTTTAAACGCCGGATCGTCCTCGCTTTCCCTCAACGGCTTCGGCATGTCCGGTACGAACAGCCCGGACTTCAGCCAGACGAATAATTGCCCACCAAGTTTGCGCGGTGGGTCGACGTGCTCCGTGAGTGTTGTGTTCGACCCTACGTTTCAGAGCAACGCCAGCCGTTCCGCAAGCTTAACCATTGCGGACAATGCCAGCGGAAGCCCGCAATCCGTACCGCTTTCGGGCTCGGCAACCCAAGCGGGGATTCAAATCGTTCCCACGAGTATCAATTTCGCAGGCCAGCAAGCGGCCAGTGCGAGTTCGCCGCAAACGATTACGGTAACGAATACGGGCACCGGAAATCTGAGCTTCAGTTCTGTCGCAATCGTCCCCAGCAGTGATTTCATCGTCGGCGCAAATACGTGCAGTTCAGCGCAAACCCCGCCTGGGGGAAATTGCACGATTCAGGTGAGTTTCAGCCCTGCGTGCACTAATGGCACTGCCGCGCGAAGCGCCAGCGTGTCGCTCGCCGACAATGTCGTCGGCAGCCCGCAAACCGTCGCGCTGAGTGGCACGGCCACCGGCGACTTCTGCTTCGCGGCCGCAACCGGGGCGACAGTCACGCCCGGGCAGACCGCTGGTTACACCGTAACGGTGAACTCGCCGACAGCCTACAAAGGCACCGTTTCACTGACCTGTGCGAATTTCCCGTCTGCCAGCACGTGCACTGTTCCGGCAAGCGTCACCGTGCCTTCGCAGTTCGCCGTCACGGTGATTACGGCGGTAAGTTCTACCGGGTCGTTACTGGCGGTTGCTGATTTCCATCAATCCAGCGGGCCACGTGCGAAATCCCTGGTCGGCTTGGCGTTGCTTTTGGCGTGGTTCTGGTTCTTTGCGTCTTATTGGGTTCATGCCGGGAGCGCACGAGCCTATTCGCGGAGGACGCCGGCATTTTGTTTGATGATTGCGTCGATGGCGTTATGGATCGCGGCTTGCGGAACGGCCGGAAGCGATCCGCCTGCGGCGACCGTTGCAGGAACGCCGGCAGGGAGCTACACGCTCACTGTAACCGGCACGTCGACAAATACCACCGGCACGGTGAATCTGCCTCTTACGGTTCAGTGAAGCTGACGGTGGATGAATTGCGAGAGGAAAACCAATCAGAAGACCTTCACCGCCAGATCGCGCGGGTGGGATCCCACGGGAATCAGCGTGATGAGGCCGCCGGTTTTGGCGCGAAGGACTGCCAAATCGTTGGAAGCGGCGTCGACCACAAGCAGCATGTCACCCCCTGGTGTGAGCATGCAGGTGGTGGGATCCTGGCCCACGGAAATCGGCGGAGCGCTTTGCCGCAGGTTGATTGCGACCGGCACGACGTGGCCCGCGCCTGAATCGGAGATGTAAAGGATCTGGCCATCGGGCGTCATGGTGCCGGCGGTGGGAGACATTCCCAGCAGCACGAAATCGCCCGCTTCGTTTGTAGAGGTGTTGACCACGACCAGCCCGTGCGAATCGCGCGACGGAATGTACAGCTCGCCGCCATCGGGCTTGAGGATCAGGTCTTCAGGCTTGCCGCCGATCGCCAGATTCGCCAGCAGCTTTTTCGCCGCGAGATCGATGACCGAAACCTGGTTTGCGGAGCCCGAACTGACGAACGCTTTGGAACTGTCCGGCAAAACCGCAATGTGTTCCGGGTGCGGGACCACGTTTACCGTAGCCAGAAGTTGCAGCGTCGCCGGATCGAAAAGCGAAACGGTGGCATCGTCATGGTTGGAGACGATCAGCATTTTGCCGTCGGGCGTAACGCGCGCGATCCAGGGCTTGCGTCCCGCATGGGAGCGGTTAATCACTTCGCGCGTGGCTGTATCGATCTCAACCACCGCGTTCGATCCCGAAGCTGCCACGTAGGCGCGAGCTCCGTCGGGTGAAAAGTCGAGAGCATAGGGCGAACTTCCAACGGCGATGTGCGTGGCAATAGTGTTGGTGCGCGCGTCGAGTACCCATGCGTACCCGCCTTCGCTGCTGAGCCCCCAAATTTCCGGGCGGGTGGGATGCGTTCTCATCCCGGTAGGCCCGGCACCCACGGGAACGGTGGCGATGGTGGCGAGACGCACCAGATCGACGGCGGTTACGGTGCCGTCTGCCGTGTTGCCGACGTAAGCGACCAGGTGCAATCCGGAGCGCAGAAACGAAGGACGCAGCTCATAGGCCACTTCACGGATGGCTAGTCCGCCGAGAAGCAACAAAAGGAAAACCAGGCGCCAGTTGGGACGGATCTTCATTCCGCCCGGCGAAGAGCGGAAAAGCGCCCATTCTTTGGGCTTATCGGATCACACGCAGGTTCTTGAGTGTTCAATTCCAAATTGCGTTCCTGGGTCACGGCTGACCAGCGAGGATTGGAGGCGCGGGGCGGGATCGAACCGCCGATAAAGGTTTTGCAGACCTTTGCCTTACCACTTGGCGACCGCGCCGGATGCAGACGGTAACTCGAATCATAGCATTTCGATGCAAGTCTCCTTCACGAATTTTCGCGTAGAGTGGTGACAACTGTTTGCGCGTCTGCACCGTTTCGGATAAAATGTCCCGCTATCGCACGCAAAAATAAGCGCTTGTTTGGCTGCTGGCGCATCTAAACCAATGTAGCCTTTGGCCCGGGGTGTAACCATCCCGGCTGGGGGCAGAATCACTGGACATCCCAGAAAATGGCTGAAGCGCAAAGAATAGATTTGTCTTTTGACGAGGCGGACGAATACCGTCCCGAGCCGCCGCCGGCGCCAGAAATTCCCGCCTGGAAAGACGGCAGCCGACGCATCGGTATCCATACCTCGATTGCGGGCGATATCGCTGGGGCTCTCGAATTGGCGCACGGGCTCGGCGCCAACGCGCTGCAAATTTTCTCATCCAGCCCGCGCATGTGGACGCGCGGCACCGGGCGCATTGCGGATGTGGACGTGACGCGCTTCCGCGCGCGGCGTAAGGAACTCGGGCTGGGTCCGCTGGTGATTCATGACAGCTACCTGATCAACCTTGCCTCGGCCAATCCCGTGTTGCGGGCGCGCTCGGTGCAGGCTTTTCATCAGGAATTGGTGCGCGCGATTGCGCTGGGTGCGGACTATCTGGTGGCGCATCCGGGATGTTGTGGCGCGGACCGCGGCGTGGCGCAAGCCGTGAGCGCCGTGGCGCAAGGATTGCGGCAAGCGGCGCGCGGATTGAAGCTTGGCGATTTGCGGTTGCTCCTGGAAAACACAGCGGGGCAGGGAACATCGATCGGTTCGAAATTCGAGGAGCTGCGAGGCATCATCGACGCCTGCTCGGATTTGCCGGTAGGTGTCTGCATAGATACCGCGCACCTGTTTGCATCCGGCTGGGACATTCGCACGAGCGAAGGCCTGGATAAGACGCTGATGGCGCTCGATCGCGCCGTTGGCCTCGAACGCATTCTCGTGGTTCATTGCAACGATTCGAAAACGCCTCTCGGCTCGCGCGTGGACCGGCACGAACACATCGGCAAAGGCAAGATTGGGCTCGATGCTTTCGTGCGCATTGTGAATCATCCTTTGCTGGCAGGCCGCGCGTTCATTGCTGAGACGCCGATCGACAAGCCCGGAGACGACCGTCGCAATGTGGCGGCGTTATGGAAGGTGCTTGGCCGGGAAGTCGAGTCGAGCGGGCGTGATGGCATGAAGCCGAGACGCAAGAAGAAAGTTGTAGGCCGCAGTGAACGTCGACCGAAAGTAGCGGCAAAACGCCGCGCGTGAGTTTATAGCTGCGGGCCCCCAGCCCGCGAAGATGCCGGAGCGAACGAGTGGCAGAGTACGATCCCCAGGCAGTCGAAGCGAAGTGGCAAAAAGTATGGCAGGAACAAAACGCGTTCCACGCCGAAGATAACGACACTTCCCGCACCAAGTATTACCTTCTCGAAATGTTGCCGTATCCCTCCGGGACGCTGCACATGGGTCACATGCGCAACTACACCATCGGCGATGCGGTAGCGCGTTACAAGCGCATGTGTGGATTCAACGTGCTGCATCCCATTGGGTGGGATGCTTTCGGATTGCCCGCGGAGAACGCCGCCATCAAGCGCGGCACGCCTCCGCGTGAATGGACCAACGCGAACATCGCGCAGATGAAGTCGGTGTGCCAGCGTTTCGGCTTCAGCTACGACTGGGACCGCGAAATTTCCACCTGCGAACCGGAATATTACCGCTGGAACCAGTGGTTCTTTCTGCGGATGCTCGAAAAAGGATTGGCCTACCGGCGGCGCAGCCGCGTGAACTGGTGCCCGCAGTGCCAGACGGTGCTGGCGAACGAGCAGGTAATCGACGGTTTTTGCTGGCAGCACGACACCACGCCGGTGGAAGCCAAGGAAATCGAGCAGTGGTTCCTGCGCATCACCCAATATGCCGATGCGCTGCTTGAAGGCATCGGCGAACTGGCAGGCGGCTGGCCGGAGCGCGTGCTGATTCAGCAGCGCAACTGGATTGGCAAGTCGCAAGGCGCGCGCGTGCGCTTTGACGTGGCGCAAATGCAAGGCGTGAGCCTGGAAGTTTTTACGACGCGAATCGATACGATTTATGGCGTATCGGCTGTACTGATTTCCGCGAACCATCCGGAGCTGGGCAAATTGCTCGAAGGTGTGCCCGGCGCTTCCGGGATGCAGGAGCAATTAAAGTCCATGCGCGCGAAAAGCGTGCGCGCGGCGGATATCGCCACGGCCGAAAAGGAAGGGTTTTTTACCGGGCGATTCGCCGTAAATCCGTTCTCGGGCGAATCGGTGCCGATCTGGGTGGCGAATTTCGTGCTAGCCGAATACGGGACGGGCGCGGTGATGTGCGTCCCGGCGCACGACGAACGCGATTTCGAATTCGCGGAGAAGTATCGCCTGCCGGTGAAGATCGTAATTCAGCCGCTGCAGGGTGCGCCGTTGCGCGCCGATCGCATGAACGAAGCGTTCACCGAATACGGCCGGCTCGTGGATTCCGGTGCGTATACCGGTCTGACCTCCGAGCAGGCGCTGGAGAAAATGGCGGAAGATGCCAAGGCGAAGGGTTTTGGCGAGCCGCAAATTACGTATCGCTTGAAGGATTGGGGAATTTCGAGGCAGCGCTACTGGGGCACGCCGATTCCGGTGGTCTACTGCGACAAAGATGGCATTGTCGCGGTTCCCGACGATCAGTTACCAGTGCGCTTGCCGGAGAATGTGACGCTCACCGGGCAAGGGCAGTCACCGCTGGCGAGCGTCCCCGACTTCGTTAATGCTACTTGTCCGAAATGCGGCGGACCCGCGCGCCGCGAGACCGACACCATGGACACGTTCATCGATTCGTCCTGGTATTTTTATCGCTACACCGATCCTCATAACGACCGCGCGCCATTTGATAAAGCGAAAGCAGCGTACTGGTTTCAGATCGATCAGTACATTGGCGGCGTGGAACACGCCATTCTGCACCTGATCTATTCGCGATTTTTCTGCAAGGTGATGCACGATCTGGGGCTGGTGAATCATCGCGAGCCGGTGAAGCGGCTGTTCTCTCAGGGAATGGTGCTCAAAGACGGCGCGAAGATGTCCAAGTCCAAGGGCAATCTGGTTGGCGCCATTGAGATGGCCGACAAGTATGGCTGCGATACCGGGCGTCTCTACACACTGTTCGCCGCGCCTCCCGAGAAAGACCTGGAATGGAGCGAGCAGGGAATCGAAGGCGCTTCGCGATTCCTGAATAAGGTTTACCGGCTGGTCTCCAAGCATGCCGGAAGGCTTCGCGGCATCGAAACGGATTTGACTTCGCCCACCGATCTGACGACCGCGACCGCCAAAGAGAAAATACTGGTTCGGCGGACGCACCAGACGCTCAAGCGCGTAACGAACGATTTCGATGTGCGCTGGCACTTCAACACGTCCGTGGCGCTGATCATGGAACTCGTGAACGAACTGCAGGCGCAGGAGCCGCTCGACGCAGAAGTATCGCCCGTGATCCTGAAGCGCGTATTGATGGCGCTCACGCTGATAATTTCCCCGATGACGCCGCACATCGCCGAGGAATTGTGGGAGATGTTGGGTATTTCCGGGGGCCTGGTGCACCAGAAATGGCCGCGCTATCGGGAGGATTTGACCCGCGAAGAGCAGGTCGAGATTATTATTCAGATCAATGGGCGCGTCCGCAGCAAAATGCTAGTGGATGATGGATTGAACGAAGACGAGACGCGCGAGATCGCCTTTGGCGACCCGCGCATTAAGGCCTTGGTCGATGGGAAGTCCATCGTGAAAACGGTAGTGGTTCCCAAAAAACTCGTGAACATCGTCTTGAAGTAGAATGCGGAGGTAGTGAGTGACAATCGAAGGTGGCGCGGCAGCAGGACGAGCAATAGAACAGAACGGCGAATCGAGCGCCAGCATGAGCGACACGAAAACAACCACGACCGTTACCCCAAAAGCGGGGCCGGCACCGGCCCCGGTGAGTACTCATCACGGAATCGTGGTGCTCGATTTCGGCGGGCAGTATACGCAGCTTATCGCCCGGCGCATTCGCGAGCAGGAAGTGTTTTCGGCGATTCTGCCATGCACCGCGCCACTCGAAGAAATCCGGAAGCTTGAGCCCGCAGGCATCGTCCTTTCGGGCGGGCCCAGCTCTGTCTACGACACTGGTGCTCCGGTTTGTGATTCCAAGGTTACGCAGCTCGGTGTGCCGGTGCTGGGGATCTGCTACGGCATGCAATGGCTCACGCACACGCTCGGCGGCAAAGTGGAGCGCGCCGAACGCCGCGAATACGGCCCGGCGCAGCTTGATACGCAAGGAAACTCCCCACTGTTTCGAGGCGTTCGCTCGAACATGAAGGCTTGGTCGAGCCATGGCGACCACGTGGTTTCATTGCCTGCAGGGTTTGACATTACTGGCCGCACCGGCAACGCCGTCGCGGCAGTGGAACATCGGGCGCAGAAGCTCTACGGAGTGCAGTTTCATCCTGAGGTGAATCACACCGACGACGGCACGGCAATCCTTCGCAACTTCGTTTTCGACATCTGCGGCGCGCGGAAGAATTGGAACCGCGCAGGATTCATCGCGTCCACGGTCGATTCAATCCGTGCCAAGGCGGAAGGCTCCCGCGCCATCTGCGCGCTCAGCGGTGGCGTGGACTCGGCCGTTGCGGCTGTGCTGGTACATCGCGCCATTAGCGACCGGCTGATCAATGTTTTCGTCGACAACGGCCTTCTGCGGCGCAACGAATTTCACGACACGCTGGAACTTCTGCGAACTCGCCTGGGCCTGAACGTCATCGGCGTGGATGCATCGGATCGATTTCTTGACCGCCTAAAAGGCATTACCGATCCTGAACAGAAGCGCAAGCGTATCGGAGCGGAGTTCATTTCCGTCTTCGTCGATGAGGAAAAGAAGCTCGTCGGCTCCGCTGGCCTGCCGGTGAAATTCCTGGTGCAGGGAACGCTCTACCCGGACGTCATTGAGTCGGTTTCCGTGAAGGGGCCGTCGGCGGTGATCAAAACACACCACAACGTCGGCGGTCTGCCGGAGAACATGCCGTTCAGTTTGATCGAGCCTTTGCGGGATCTTTTCAAGGATGAGGTTCGCCAAATTGGCAGAGAATTGGGGCTGCCGGAAGAAATCCTGGTGAAGCATCCTTTTCCCGGACCGGGGCTGGCCGTGCGCTTGTTAGGGGAAATCACTCGCGAGCGTCTGGAAACCCTTCGGGGCGCGGATACAGTCGTGGTGGAAGAAATCCGGCGCGCCGGACTTTACGAGAAAGTCTGGCAAGCCTTTGCCGTGCTGTTACCGGTGCGCAGCGTGGGCGTGATGGGAGACGACCGCACCTATGGAGACACAGTGGCCGTGCGCGTGGTGGACTCGCAGGATGCCATGACCGCCGATTGGACCCGCTTGCCGGCAGCTGTGCTCGAGTGCATTTCCACGCGCATCGTGAACGAGGTTCCGGGTGTAAACCGGGTGGTTTACGATATCAGTTCGAAACCGCCGAGCACGATCGAGTGGGAGTAGCCGGGAATGCCGATGAACAGCGAGGTTCTAACGGCTGGCCATTTTCTGGGCCATGTAAAGAAGCAACCGGCGGTCGCCCTCTTCGATTCGGCCCAGCAACCGGCGAAAACGGCCCAGATAGCGAGCTTCTTTCCCGGTAGCGCCCCAGGCAATGTCGTCGGCGCTCTTGCGCTTCGAAAGATTGGGGAGCTCAGGCGGCTCCTCGCCATCGTAGAAGAGCTGGTAGAGCGGAACTTCCATGGAGCGAGCGAGCTTCTCGAGCGTTTCGATCGCGGGCACGGTGTGCCCGTTCTCCACGCGCGAGATATAGCAGCGCAAGAGACCGGTACGCTTCTCGATGTCGCCTTGGGAAAGCTTTTTTGTTTCGCGTAACAGACGAATGCGTTCTCCGATTATCATAGAGGCATTGTTCCATGGGGTACCTTTGGCCCGCAAGTGTTATTTCGCTGGAGAACGTGTAAAATCCTTGCAAAACCGTGGCTTGGCAGACGTCAACGAAGCTAATTTAGACGTAACCTGAACAGTATGGCCCACGTCCCAAAGGCTATGGCAGCGAGCGCACCCGCTCTTTCGATTCCCTTGGAAAAGCGTCGGGGAGCCGAAGAGGAACGGGAACTTGTGCGAATGGCGCAGCGCGGGCAGGAACCCGCGTTCGAGGAACTGGTCCGCCGCCATCAGCAACGCGTCTTTGCGCTGGTCAGCGGCATCCTACGGCGCCAAGAAGACGTAGAAGACATTGCGCAGCAGGTCTTCCTCAAGGTATATCTTTCGCTCAAGAAGTTCGATCAACGCGCGGCGTTTTCTACCTGGCTCTACAAGATTACCGTGAATGAGTGCTGGGACTATCTGCGAAAGAAGAAAGTCCGGCCTCTGGTTTACGAATCGGATTTGTCGGAGGAGCAAGTCTCACGGCTCGATGGCATCGTTTCGGCCGAGCGCGTGGTGCTCGGTGCCAGCGAGCGCGCCGAAGTAAAGGAACTGCTCGAGCACCTGCTCGACAAGCTGCCCGAGCAGGACCGTCAGTTGCTGGTGTTGAAGGAAATCGAGGGATTTTCGGTGCAGGAGCTGGCCCAGATACTCGATCTGAACGTGAACACGGTAAAGGTACGGTTGTTTCGGGCTCGCGGCCGGATTCTGGAATCGTACCGCCGGCGGCGCGTTCCTGGGGAACAGTCCAGGACGAACTCAGCCACGAATAGGGAGGGCTGATTCATGGAAATGGATAAGCAGCAACAGGCCCTTGCTTGCGCGAAATACGAAGAGCTTCTCGCGGATTATCTGGCCGGGGAATGTGATTCTGCCGGCTTGGCCAGAGTCAAAGCACATCTGCGCGATTGCCTGAATTGCCGCACCGCGGTCGAGGAGTCCCGTGCCGGCACAGGGTTTTTGAATATTTCGGCGCCTCTGCTCGATAAGAGCCCGGAACCGCGCCCAGACTTCGCGCGGGTCACCATGGCTCGCATCCGGATGGAGTCCGAACGCACATCCGAGCGTACCGGGTTCTGGCAGCCATTCGTTTCCTTTGCCTGGCGTTTTGCGGCCACCGCTGTCGTGGCGCTGGCGATTCTTTTGACCTATGCTGTGCGCGGTGGCCGTACGCAGCGCCAGCGAGCCATGGTGCAAGCGCCGCTGGCGGACGTTTTTGCTCCCGATCCAACACGGGTCCCGGCCAATCAGGATGAAATTTTGCTCATGGTAGCGGAGACGGATCATTCCAATGGCAACGACTAAAGCGCGCGGGGAAGCAGCCGCTCTTGTGGCCGTGGTTTTCCTGCTGGGCGCACTATTGGGCTTTGTAGGAAATCACCTGTGGGGCGAGCGAGTGTGGGGCATGCGCGACAGCACGCCGCCTCCCAACCATCTTTCGGTGGAATTGACGCAGGATCTGCAGCTTACCGCGGATCAGCAAAAAGAGCTCAACGGGATCATTGCCGACACGCAGGCGAAGTGGCGCGCTCTCTACGATCCTCTTGAACCGCAACGGGCGGAGATTCGCCAGCAAAGCCACGAGCAGATGCGCAAGCTTCTGACGCCCGACCAGTTGCCGAAGTTCGACGCGTTTATGCGCCGTCTGGATGAACAGCGCAAGCGCGACGCGGAGAAATCGGCCATTCCCGGACCCGCGCGCTGAGCCGTCGCGGTTACCTTTCCTTGATCAACGCGTATAATCCATAGGCAGGTCATCGCAACAGCCAGATCAGTGCGCGACTTGAGCGCATGGCGAAGCACAGGTTTACCTGCTGCCGCTGATACTGCCGCGAAAAGGCGCTGAATGGCCGAAGCAATCTCATCTGCTCTCGCATCCGGCAAGTCCTCCAACGCCGCAGTCCCCACCATTCGCCTGGAAAATGTGATGAAGACCTACGATTTGGGCGAAGTGCAGGTCCACGCGTTGCGAGGAGTTTCGCTCGAGATTTATCCAGGTGAATTTGTGGCGGTCATGGGCGCTTCCGGCTCGGGCAAGTCGACACTGATGAACATTCTGGGGTGTCTCGATAGGCCCACCAAGGGCCGCTACTTCCTCGACGGAGAAGATGTTTCGCAGTTTTCAAAGCGCGAGCTGGCGCGGGTGCGCAGCCACAAGATCGGTTTCGTGTTTCAGCAGTTCAACCTGCTTTCCCGCACCTCAGCGCTTGAAAACGTGGAGCTGCCGACCATTTATGCCGGCGTGCCGATGCAGGAGCGCGAGCGGCGCGCCAGGGAAGCGCTCCAACGCGTGGGACTGGCCGAACGGGCCATGCACTTTCCCTCGCAGCTTTCCGGTGGCCAGCAGCAGCGCGTGGCCATCGCGCGGGCGTTGGTGAACGATCCGGCTATTCTGCTGGCGGATGAGCCCACCGGGAACCTGGACAGCCGCACCAGCGTCGAGATCATGGACATTCTGCAGAAGCTCAATCATGAGCATGGATTGACCGTGGTGATCGTCACGCACGAGCCGGACATCGCGCAGTATGCGAAGCGCGCGCTCGAATTCCGGGACGGGAAAATGCGCCGCGACGTCGCCATTCAAGACCGGCTGATCGCCTCGGAAGTGTTGCCCACCTTGCCCGCTCTCGATGAAGATGATCTGGAAGCCGTCGCGGGTTCTGAGCAACCATCAACCCCGAAACCCAGTCCCTCCGGTTCATAATTTCCCGACTGGAAATGCTTCGTGTCTTGGTCGTTCTGACGGAACGATTCCATTTCACGTGTTCTGTTCAGAAAACTTGGGTGTCGCGCAGAATCGTTTTGGCTATGCCGCGTAAAACCGCGATAATGGCGGGAGCAGCGCAGAGTGATTCTTGGAATTCGCCAGAGTGACGGAGACGACGGACAAGCTAAACGGGGCACAAGTCGAGCCATCCGGCTTGAACAGCGGCGCCAATGCCGTTGAGACGCGGTCGCTCACCCGGCGCTACGGTGAGCTTGTTGCCGTCGATCACCTGAATTTTGTCTGCCCCAGCGGAGCAATCTTCGGGTTGCTCGGCCCGAACGGCGCCGGCAAGAGCACCCTGATCAAAATGCTTACCACGCTGCTTCCGCCAAGCGAAGGAACGGCGCTGGTGGCGGGTCACGACATCGTGCGTGACCCGCGCGCGGTACGCAGGAGCATCGGCTACGTTTCGCAGATGCTCTCGGCCGACGGCGACCTCAGCGCGTACGAAAACCTTTCCATTTCCGCGAAGCTCTATGGCGTGCCGGGAGTGGAGCGTGCCGCGCGCATCGAGCACGCGCTCGAATTCATGGATTTGTCGCACGTCGCCGGCAAGCTCGTGAAGCACTATTCGGGCGGAATGATCCGCAAACTGGAGATTGCGCAATCAATGCTGCACCGTCCGCACATCCTGTTCCTGGATGAGCCGACTGTGGGGCTCGATCCTATCGCCAAGCAGTCTGTTTGGCAGAACATTCGCGATCTGCGCGAGGAATTCGGCACCACCATTCTGATGACGACTCACGACATGCAAGAAGCCGACGAATTGTGCGAAACGGTCGCCTTCATGCACAGTGGACAGCTGGCGGCCATGGGTTCGCCAGCCACACTCAAATTGGCGCTCGGAGCGAGCGCTTCGCTCGGCGATGTCTTCATTCATTACACTGGCGCCACCATCTCCGAAGGAGGGGATTTCAGGGATGCAGCACGCTTACGCAGCACCACACGGCGTCTCGGCTGAAGCTTTTCCGGGAGAGGAGTTCGCGCGGCAGACCTTGGCCGTTGCCGAAGCCGATATCCGCAAACTCATTCACGACCCGGTGGAACTGCTTACGCGCATGGTTCAGCCGGCGCTTTGGCTGCTGATTTTTGGCGAGGTTTTCACGCGCATACGTGCTATTCCCACCGGTGGCATTCCCTACATTGACTTCATGACGCCCGGGATCCTGGCGCAGAACGTGTTGTTTGGGGCGATCTTTTACGGAATCTCGCTGATCTGGGAGCGCGATCTGGGCATCGTGCACAAGTATCTGGTAAGCCCGGCTTCACGCGTCGCTCTGGTTCTTGGGCGGGCCATTTCATCCACTGCGCGCGCTGTGTGCCAGATGGTGCTGGTGTACGGACTGGCTATCGTTCTCCGGATTCACTTGCGCTTTGATCCACTCTCCCTGGCCGGGGTGGTTGCCGCGGTGATGCTTGGCGCCGCGGTGTTTTCCACCTTTTCGCTGATTGCCGCCTGCATCGTGAAATCGCGCGACCGCTTCATGGGTATCGGCCAGGTGTTGACCATGCCGCTTTTCTTCGCCAGCAACGCCATTTACCCGCTGAGCATGATGCCGGGATGGCTGCGCGCGTTTTCAAGATTCAATCCTTTGAGCTACCAGGTGGACGCGTTGCGCCGGCTCATGGTTGTCGGAGGCACCAGTTCCTTCGGTCTTCCGTTCGATTTTCTTGTGCTCGGGGTTGCTTTCGCGCTGTTGATTGCGATTGCAGCGCGGCTCTATCCAAAAATCATCATTTGATTGGTTGCAAGCTTATTCCCATCCGAGGAGAGCGGGAGTAACATGGACGCTCTCATTTCAATGGCCAATCGAGCGAGGAAAGCGTTATGGCAAATCCTAAGATTCTGATTCTGACCGGCGACGCGGCCGAATCACTGGAAGTGATGTATCCCTACCAGCGCCTGAAGGAGGAAGGTTACGAAGTGCATATCGCCGCCCCGACAAAGAAAAAATTGCACTTTGTCGTGCACGATTTTGAACCGGGATACGACACCTATACCGAAAAGCCGGGTTATAGCTGGGACGCCGACGTTGCTTTCGCCGGCGTGAATCCGGCGGACTATGCTGCGCTGGTGATCCCCGGCGGCCGCGCGCCGGAGTACATTCGCAATGACAAGGACGTGCAGAAAATCATCCGCCATTTTTTTCAGGAAGAAAAACCGGTGGCGCAGCTCTGCCATGCCGCGCTGGCTCTGGCCGCGGCAGGCGTTCTGAATGGCCGCAGGACCGCGGCTTATCCCGCGCTCGAATGCGACGTGGCCGCAGCCGGCGGAAAATTCGTCAATTCGGAAGCGGTAATCGATGGAGCGATGGTTTCCGCGCGGGCCTGGCCCGACCACCCGGCCTGGATGCGCGAATTCATGCAGATTCTGAAAAAAAAGGCGCCGGTAGCCCAGCATCAGACCAGCGCGACCGTGTCGTAGCTTCTTGCGCCAGATTCAAAACCGGATTCAAAGCGGGAGCCGTGCAGGGACTTTCCTGACCTTCTTGCTAAGCCTACGGAAATTGGAACTTTTTTTGATCATATAGCAATAACCCTGATGAACAAACGAGCATCTATGAACATCGGGGTGCGGCGTCCAATAACAGTGCGGGGGAAGAGTTGCCTTCAACCAAGGCCGTTAGAAAAGAGTATCGGCTAGCTATCTTTCAGCTTCTTATAGTTTTGCTAATTTTCATTGCCGTGTCGGGCTGTGGCGGCTCGGGCGTCGCCACTGTTAACTCCGTCACCATCTCGCCTTCATCCGCGACAGTGGCTCCGGGCACGCAGGCTGATTTCACGGCTACGGTGAACCTAAGCAATACCAGCACCACGACAAGCACCAGCACCGCCGTTACCTGGGAGGTGAATGGAGTCGCAGGCGGAAATTCCAGCATTGGCACTATCTTGTCATCCACCACGGACAATGAAGTGGGAATTTATACGGCTCCGACGGTCGTCCCGACCACCAACAACGGGCAGGTCAACATCACAGCGGTCGCCCAGCAGACAAACACCACCGTCACGACCAGCAGCAGCAACACTACTAACACGGTGACTTCCAACACCGCTACAGTAACGGTAGCTGTGACCCTGGGCTTTTCCATCAGTCCCACTGTCGCCAGCGCAGCAGCGGGCCAAACGGTGCAGTTCTCCTCGATCCTGAATGGAGTGACCGACGTGCACACCGTCTGGACGATCACTTCCTCTACTGCCGGTAATCCTGGCTCCATTGTCGCGTCGACGGGACTTTACACCGCGCCGCTGGTTCCGCCATCGGGGAATTCCATCACCATTACTGGAACCGATGGCACGAACAGCGCGAGCGAGACGATTACCATCACCTACTCCGACCATTCGGTCACCGGGCCTTACGCTTTCTCCTATACGGGGGATAATCAGTTGGGCTTTTCCGCTGTGGCGGGCAGCTTTGTGGCCGACGGTAATGGAAACATTGAAAGCGGAGTGGAGGACACGAGTAGCTTTCAAACTGGCGTCACCACCGAGGTGGCCTTTACCGGCAACTATGTGGTCAATACCGACGGAACGGGCAGCGTCAATTTGACCAACGGAAGTACCTGGCGATTTGTTCTCGCGGGAAATCAACATGCTGTGATCGTGCGAAGTGACGTGGCTAATACCGGGAGCGGAGCCCTGGACCAGCAAAATGTGAATGCCCTAAATGCGCTGACGGGCCCTTCCACGACAGTGGCGTACGGATTCGCCGGTTCCGGCGCAGACGCCACGACGTCTAAGCCATTGGCCATGGGCGGAATATTCTCCGCCAATAGTTCCGGTACCATTCCCGCAGGTAACAACATTCTTGATCTAAATGACGGAGGCAATGTCACGCAATCGGATCGATCGCTGGTTGGTTCCTACTCATTCGACCCGAACTTCCCCGGCACGGGCCGCGGGACGTTGACCCTGACTAGCACGGCCGCAGGCCAGCGCGAGTTTGCTTTTTACACAGTTGACGTCACCACTGTTGGTAGCGCGACTGTCGCGAACCATCTGCGGCTAATCGAGATTGACCACAACGGATACTTTGTCGGCGATGCCTTTATCGTGCCCAATGGAATTTCGTTCTCGGCTTCGAACCTTCCAGCGGCAAGCTATGTGTTCAAGGCGGGCGGCAATTCCACCACCGGCGCCTACGCCGCGGCGGGGGTTTTCACATCCGATGGCGCCGGGAATATGACCGGCGGAGCGTTCGATGCGAACAATGCCGGCACAATTCAGAATAATGTGACGCTGACTTCGTGCGGATACTCCGTCGACTCAACCACAGGGCGAGTCGACTTAAAGTTGTGCGGAGCAGGCACCAGCGAGTTCGCCATATATCCCACTTCGCAGAGTTCCGCGGTAATGGTGGAGATCGACTCCACTGCTATTTCGAGCGGCATTGCCTATCAGCAGCAAAGTCCATCCACGGCCGCTCCCAGCGGCAATTTCGCGATTGCCCTTGCGGGACAAGGCATTTTTCACAACTCGCCCAGCTCCTATCAACAGGATGTGGAAGGGCAGCTGGTCCTTTCCAGCGGCAGCTTCACCAGCGGGAATCTCGATATCAACAATTTCAATGGCGTGTTCGCCCGAGATCCGGTGAATACCGGAAGTACAACGAGCGGAACGACCACCACGCCCTTGAGTTCCTTCGCCGCACCTGGCTCGAATGGCCGCGGGACCGCTGTGATTACGGGAACGAATCCCGCGGTCAGCTATAAGCTGGTCTATTACGGAGTCAACGCGAATACCACTTTGCTGCTGGATCAGGATTCGGGATTCGTGCTGAACGGCGTGTTGCTGACGCAATTCTAGTTTCGCCATTCATTGCTGAGCAATTGTTAGGCCTGAATCGGACGCGATCCCTCTGGGACGTTCGTACTCGTGTCTCTTGGCACATTCGATATGACCAGCCCATTGCGCTCCTCCCTTCGCGGCTCCTAAGATAAATAAGCAATTTGCAGCCGCGCCGCCCGCCGTGAAAAGCTGCCGAATGTCGTGTCACCTTAGGGGATTCTTGTCTCGATGAGACGCCATCGCGGTCCGATCACCGATCACTTCGACGGCTCCTATTTCTACAACCCCTATTATCCGAGCGATCCGATTCAGCCTCCGCGGCGCTGGGAAGTTCTGCGCTGGCTGGCCACACGCAAAATCGGCCCCTGGCAAGATTGGACGGAATCGAAACCTGGTCCGCCTCCTCCTGAGCGTGTCAAAGCACCTGAGCTTCACGCTACTTTCATTGGCCATTCTTCGGTGCTGCTGCAAATGGACGACTTCAATATTCTGTGCGATCCGCATTGGTCGGAACGCGCCAGCCCGGTGAGTTTTCTGGGGCCGCGCAGACATTGTGCGCCGGGCCTGAAGTTCGAAGAGTTGCCGCCGATTGACGTGGTGCTGGCCTCTCACGACCATTACGATCACTTCGATGTTCCGACGCTGCGGCGCGTGGCGAAGGCCTGGAATCCGCATCTTGTTGTTCCGCTGGGCGTTCGCACTCGTCTCGCGAAGCATGGCATTTCCAACGGAGCGGAAGTCACCGAACTCGATTGGTGGCAAATGCTTTCCATTTCGCCCGATGTTACGGTGATGTCCGTGCCGGCGCGGCATTTTTCTGGTCGCGGATTGGCCGATCGCAACCGCACTTTATGGAGTGGCTACGTGATTCAAGGTTCGTTCGGCGTAGTCTATTTTGCGGGCGACACCGCCTATGGTCCTCACTTCGCGGAAATAAAAAGACGCTTTCCCCGGATTCGCGTTGCGTTTCTGCCGATCGGCTCATATGAACCGCGCTGGTTCATGGCTGCATTCCATCTGTCTCCCGAAGAAGCGCTGCGCGCTCACGTGGAGTTGGCAGCCGAAACGAGCATTGGCATTCATTTCGGTACTTTCGCTCTCGCAGATGACGGACAGGAGGAACCGCTCGATGAATTGCAGCGCTCGCTCGATTCCGCTGGCGAACCCAAGCCGCAATTTTGTACTCTAACTCCCGGCGAATCGAAGCACTTCGCTTCTCAGTTGACAACCACCACCTAGAGAGACTCAATGGAAAATTTCAAAACGGAAGTGCGCGATGGCATGCGCATCGATTGGGATGTGCCCGTCAAGATGGAAGACGGACTCGTGCTGCGCGCCGATGTGTACCGGCCGCTCGATGAAGCGAAAAAATATCCGGTGATTTTAACCTGCGGCCCTTACGGCAAAGGCCTCGCCTTTCAGGATGGATACAAGGCTGCCTGGGACCAGATGGTCCACAACTACCCCGATGTCGCTGCGGGCTCCTCGAACAAATATCAGAACTGGGAAACGGTGGATCCGGAGAAGTGGGTACCCGAAGGTTACGTTTGCGTGCGCGTCGACTCGCGCGGCTGTGGCCGCTCTCCGGGATACGTCGACCACTATTCGCCGCGCGAGACCAAGGATTTTTACAACTGCATCGAATGGTGCGCCGTCCAGCCCTGGTCCGACGGGGAAATCGGTCTCAATGGAATTTCCTACTACGCCATCAATCAGTGGGAAGTCGCTTCGCTGCAGCCTCCGCATTTGACGGCTATGTGCATCTGGGAGGGCGCGGCCGAGTGGTATCGCGACATGACACATCACGGCGGCATCGTTTGCACCTTCTGGGCACACTGGCAGGAATCGCAGGTGAAAAGCGTGCAGTACGGGCTCGGTGAGCGTGGCAAGCGCAGTTGGGTCACCGGCGAACTGGTTTCCGGCCCGGAAACGCTTGCGCAGCAAGAATTGGACCGCAACCGCTGCAAGCTGGGCGATGAAATCGTGGCGCATCCGCTGGACGATTCCTACCACGCGGACCGCTCGCCCGTGTACCAGAAGATCAAAACGCCTTTTCTTTCCACGGGGAACTGGGGCGGCCAGGGACTTCACCTGCGCGGAAATGTGGAGGGATTTGTCAACGCTGCCTCTTCGCAGAAATGGCTGGAACTGCACGGTCGCGAACATTGGACGGAGTTTTATACCGACTACGGCGTCGGACTGCAGAAAAAGTTTTTCGACTACTTCCTCAAGGGCAAAAGGAATGGTTGGGATTCCGAGCCTCGCGTGCAGCTTATGGTGCGGCACGTCGATAAATTCGTGTCGCGTGGCGAAAACGAATGGCCGCTGGCGCGCACGCAATGGACGAAATCCTATCTGAATCCGGACGATATGAGCTTGAGCGACAGGCCGGTGCAGAGCGAAAATAAATTGGAATACGAGACGATGAAGGAAGGGCTCACGTTCACGTCCGCGCCGCTAAAGACTGAAACGGAATTCACTGGACCGAGTGCTGCGAAGCTTTTCGTCTCATCGGGCACCCAGGATGCCGATGTTTTTGTCATCTTCCGCGTGTTCGCGCCGGACGGAAAGGAAGTGGTGTTTCAGGGCGCGATTGATCCGCACACGCCGGTCGGGCAAGGCTGGCTGCGTGCTTCGCATCGCAAACTCGATCCCGCCAAGAGCAAGCCATATCGTCCGTATCACACACACGACGAGATACAGCCGCTTACACCCGGCAAGCCCGTGGAGCTCGATGTGGAGATCTGGCCGACCTGCATTGTTGTTCCCGCCGGCTATCGTATCGCCCTCACGCTGCGCGGAAGCGATTACGAATATCCTGGTCCAGGAATAATTCTGCCGCCACATAGCATTGAGATTAAGGGCTGCGGCCCGTTTGTGCACGATGAGCCTCGCGACCGCCCCATGGAAATTTTTGGCGGTAAGAACGCGTTGCATTTCGGAGCGAACCAGCAGAACTATGTTCTGCTTCCGGTGGTCCCGCCTAAGGCTGGTAAGTAGGAATTGCGTGCGAGAGGGCTGCGCGTGGCTGCTGTGTCAAGAGCGGCCTATCTCGCGGCTTTCCCCGCGGTTTTACCCTGGATCACTGCATCGAAAAATAGCCCGAGCAGGTGCCTCGTATCCTCGTCCGGCAGCGTTTTGGAATCGACCAGGTGCTCAAGCAGCAGCGCATTCGAGAGAGCGCCCAGGCCGGTAGCGGCCCCGGTGCAGGAAAGCGGAAGACTCCGCCCCAGATCCTTCATCACGCCGCGCAAAATGTCCCCTCCGCAGCAGCGCAACTTCTGTTGCCTTGCGCGCAGGCGCGCATGCGCCTCGGGATGACGAATCGCGAAGAGTTTGAATTCCAGCGACAGCAGCGCCAGGTTACGATTCTTGGCCAACTGCGCGTAATGCTCGCGCAACGCGCTAACGCGCTTGGCGGGAGTATCGTGCTTGCGCAGCAGGGAATTGATCTCCTTGATTCGCCCGCCGATCCACTGCTCGATGAGCGCCAGAAAAATATCTTCTTTGCTTTCGAAGTTCGCGTAGAAAGCTCCGCGCGTATAGCCTGCCGACGCCGCGATATCCTCCAGGCGCGCTGCTTCAAACCCCTCCCGCGCGAATATTCGCTCGGCCGCTTCCAGCAGTTTCCTGCGTGTGGCTTCGGTTCGCGCTCGCTGCTTTGAGGTGGGCGGACGTTTCCTCTTGTGGATCCGTATTGTCGCTGGGGCCGGTTTCATATTGCCAACCTAAGAGGCGCCTGCATCTTTACATCATACATACACGCATGTATATTATTTTATCATGCCTTTCGTCAACGGGATGCGTAAATGGCTGCCGTAGCTGCGCCGATGGACATGGCCACCTGGCAGCCGCGCTATAACCCCTGGCTCATCGCGCTCACCGTCACGTTGGCCACCTTTATGGAAGTGCTCGACACTTCCATTGCCAATATTGCGTTGCCGCATATTGCCGGAAGCTTTGGCGCCAGCTCGAATGAATCCACATGGGTTTTAACCAGCTATCTCGTTTCGAATGGAATTGTTCTCCCCATCAGCGCCTGGCTCGCCACCCGATACGGCCGTAAACGTTTTTACATGTCCTGCGTGGCGCTTTTCACCATCAGCAGCTTCATGTGCGGTCTGGCGCCCAGCCTTGGGTTGCTCGTTTTCTTCCGCATTTTGCAGGGCGCGGGTGGCGGCGGTTTGCAACCGAGCGAACAGGCCATCCTGGCGGACACTTTTCCTCCGGCCAAGCGCGGCATGGCATTCTCGATTTACGGCATGGCGGTGGTCGTGGCGCCAGCGATCGGCCCTACTCTGGGCGGCTGGATCACCGACAATTTCAGTTGGCGCTGGATTTTCTATATCAACGTGCCCATCAGCCTGTTGTCGCTATTTCTTACGCACAAGCTGGTGGAAGATCCGCCTTATCTCAAAGTCGAGCAGCAGCGACGCAAGAATGTGAGCATCGACTACATCGGCCTCGGCTTGATTTCTCTCGCTGTCGGCTGCTTGCAGATGACCCTCGACAAAGGTCAGGAACTCGACTGGTTCGCGTCGCACTGGATTGTCATCGGCACCACGGCAGCGATCATCATTTTCATCATCTGGCTGTTTTGGGAATGGCGTCATCCTCACCCGGTAGTTGAATTGAAGCTTTTGAAAAACCGCAACCTGGCCACCGCCGTTTTCTTCATGTTTAATCTGGGTTTCGTGTTGTACGGCACCACCGTGCTGATTCCGCAGTTCCTCCAGCTGCTGTTGGGGTATCCGGCGGTTATGGCAGGAGAAGCCTTGGCCGGAGGTGGGTTCATCATGATGCTGATGATGCCTCTGACCGGCGCGCTGGTTTCCCGTGTGGATCCGCGCGGATTAATGTCCTTCGGATTTGCCGCCACAGCTACGGCGCTCTATTACATGGCCACGCATTTAACTCTCGGCGTGGACTTTAAAACCGTGGCCTTGCTCCGCGTCTACCAGACCATGGGCCTGGCATTCATCTTTATCCCATCGAACGTGCTTTCGTATGTGAACATTCCGCGCGAGGCCAACAATCAGGTCTCGAGCATGATCAACTTCGTGCGCAACATCGGCGGAAGCATCGGGATTGCGCTGGTGAGCACCTACATCACCCGCCAGTCGCAAGTTCGGCAAGCCTACCTGTCCGCGAATCTGCGCAACACCAATCCCCAATTCCGCAACATGGTCAACGGCATCAGCTCTACTCTGCGAGCACACGGTCTCAGTCCGGGCGAAGCGCTTAGCCAAGCCTACGCACGGATTTCGCTCATGGTTCAGCAGCAAGCCGCCGCCGTTGCCTACAAGGATGCGGTGTCGGTCTTGGCCGTTCTGGTGGCTTTTCTGATTCCTTTGACCTTTCTCATGAAGCGCCCGCCGGCACACAGCGCCGCGCCGCCCATGCACTAATCGCTTTCGCTTTTCTGCTCCGCTCCTTCGATCAGTGACAATTGGTCTTTTGCCTTTGGATATGTCACGCGCTTGCCCTCGACGCGCGCAAACGGCGTGATTGTGTGTTGTTTCGGCGCGGCATCGCCGATGATCTCAAGCACGTCCATGCCGCGCGCCAGAAGCGCATCGGATACAAGCGACCGGTGGCAGCGCCACGGAACCGCCTCCGCGCACATCAAAGCCGTGCGCTTTTGCCCAGCCAGCAGAATCGCCGCCTCGAGCGCGGTGTTGAATTCCGGCGTCTGCATGTAGTCGGCGTAGCCACGAAAACTTTCGTTCCGCCAGCCGAGATTCGCCGAATCTTTTCGCGGATGCCGCAACCCGCCGAGCGCCTTCATGTGCACGTAGTCTATGCCCGCTTCCGCGAGCGAGGTAGCCAGCGCTTCGCTGCTGAACTGGGGATTTCGCCGGGATTTGGGAATGGTGCGGATGTCGATGAGCTGTTTCACCCCGTTTCCTCGCAGTAGTTCGATGAATTCCTCGATCGGTCGTGTCGAGTGACCAACGGTGAAAATAGTAAGTGGCTTCTGTCGCGACGCAACCATACTCGCTTCCCGATCTGGCACTCCACATCATATCCGGATGTCCCAACGTTGCACATTTCGCTTCTTTCGCCGCTGCGACATGGGGATAATAGGGCGTCTGCGGATTGCCTTCCTTGGAGCAGGGTCCGAAGCGCATCCAACCGAAACGGTCATGGCGGAAATTAGCACACTGTTCTGGGACAACGGCGGGGTCATCCTCACCAACGGGTGGGACCGCGACTCGCGTAAAAAAGCGGTCGAAAAATTTCACCTGGATCAGGACGACTTCGAGGACCGCCACGAGTTGATGCTCGACGCCTTCGAAAAAGGCCAGGTCACCCTCGATGAATATCTTCATCGGACTGTCTTTTATCGCAAGCTTCCGTTCACGATCGAGGAATTCAAGCATTTTATGTTCGAGCAATCGCAGCCGATGCCCGAATCGCTCGAGTTTCTCTCCAATCTCGCGCAAAAGAAGAAGTGCCAGTTAGCTGCGCTCAATAATGAATCCACGGAAATTAACGAATACCGCATCCAGAAATTCCATTTGCGTGACTACTTCGGCGCATTTTTCAGCTCCTGTTATCTTGGCCTGCGCAAACCCGGAGCCGCGATTTACACCAAAGCACTGAAAATAACGCAGCGCGAGCCGGCAGAGACCATTCTGATCGATGACCGAGGCCTCAACTTGGAATGTGCGCGTGAACTGGGCATGAACACGATTCTCTTTCGCAATGTTGCTCAGCTTCGCGACGATTTAAACCGTTACGGCGTCACCGTCGGCTGAAATCCCGGGAGAATTCGATGGAACTTGGAATGATCGGGTTGGGAAAGATGGGTGGATTTATGGTCGAGCGGCTGGTGCGCGGCGGCCACAAGGTCATCGGCTTCGATCGCGACGCAACAGCGGTTCAGCGTGTGACGGAAAAGGGCGCGAGCGGTGCCGATTCGCTGGAAAAATTGTTGGGCCAGCTCAAGTCGCCTCGCGCTGTGTGGCTCATGGTGCCGGCGGGTCCGCCGGTTGATCAAACCATCGATCTGCTCACGCCCCATCTTTCTCCCGGCGACACTATCATCGACGGCGGCAACTCCTACTATCGGGATTCCATGCGCCGCGCCGCCGCGCTGAAAGAAAAGAAGCTCAATTTTGTGGATTGCGGCACCAGCGGCGGCGTCTGGGGCCTGAAAGAAGGTTACAGCATGATGATCGGCGGCGATGCCGATGTCGTCGATCGTCTCTCGCCCATCTTTAAAAGTCTGGCTCCCAGTCCCGACAAAGGTTGGGGACGCGTCGGACCCGCAGGGGCTGGCCACTTCGTGAAAATGGTTCATAACGGGATTGAGTACGGCATCATGCAGGCCTATGCGGAAGGGCTGGACTTGTTCCGCCACAAGAAGGAATTCGGCCTGGATCTGCTGCAGATCACCGAGATCTGGCAATACGGCAGCGTGGTTCGTTCCTGGCTTCTTGATCTCACCGTTGATGCGCTCTCCAAGAATCCCGGTCTCGAAGGTATCGGCGCATACGTCACCGATTCCGGCGAGGGACGCTGGACCGCGATCGAGGGAATTGAGCTGGGCGTGCCGCTTCCCACATTAACTGGTGCGCTCGACGCCCGCTTCCGCTCGCAGGATCCGGAGCCCTTTGCCAACAAGATACTCGCCATGATGCGTCACGAGTTCGGCGGTCACGCCGTAAAGACGGTCACGAAAGATTAGAAGGCTCGACCTATGAAGATGGATGAGCGCGTTTATTCGACTCTCGACGGTCTAAGCCGCGCGGCGCTCGACGAGTTGCTGCGCATCCTGAAAGATTCCATCGAACAGCGCGGTCGTTTCGCCATCGCTCTTTCCGGCGGCCACACCCCTGCGAGGCTCTATTCTTTATGGGCAGAGGTTGACAATAAGACTCATAAGACGCCTTGGGAGAAAGTGCATCTATTCTGGGGCGACGAGCGTTACGTTCCCAAGGACGATCCGCTTAGCAACTACCGCATGACGCGCGAAGCGCTGATTTCTCACGTTCCCATTCCAGAGATGAACGTCCACCCGCTGCCGACCGAGCTACCTACGCCCCAGGAAGCGGCGCAGGCCTATGATGTGGAGTTGCATAAGTTCTTCGGTGATGAGCCTCCGGCCTTCGACCTGCAGTTGCTTGGGCTCGGCGGTGAGGGCCACACCGCCTCATTATTCCCCGAGTCGCCGGCTCTTGAAGAAAAGCGGCGCTGGGTTGTCGCTGTCGAGGCGCCAGTGAACCCGCCGCGGCGTCTTACGTTTACGCCCCGTGTCCTGAATTGTGGGCGCAACACATTTTTCCTGGTGGCTGGCGCCGATAAGCGCGAGATCGTCGCAGCGCTTCGCGCCGAGCGTGATCCAGATCACAGCAAGTATCCCGCCGCCCGAATCAAACCCGCTGGCCCGGTGCTATGGTTCCTCGACGACCGCGCCTGCGCATTGAACCCCTGAGCCTTACCCGTAACAAAGCCTGATGCCGGCCGTCTAAGCCTTCTGCCGTCCCGCGCCCGAAGTCCACGGAAAGGTGTTGTGGTGGGTACTGGTCGCTGAATTCCTGGGCACATGCCGCCGATCGTTTCGTGGTCTTTTCGACGACGAACGGTATCATAATAGGCTCAGTTTATATTCACGGCTCAGTTACCTCTGAGCACTCAGCAGCACTTTGTGGGGAAGGAACTCTCGCAATACCGATGCGTCAGCTCGCGAATAATTGTGTTCGGCTTTTAGCGTTGCCGTTGCTGATTCTTGTGGCGGGGTGCAGCGTCAAGACGGCTCAGACCGCTCCTCCGATTCAGGCCGTGCCGGTGACGGTCGCGAAAGCCGTGCAGAAGACCATTCCCATCGACCTTACCGCCATTGGATCCGGCGAAGCCTACACCACTGTTTCCATCAAGGCACAGGTGAACGCCACTCTCGATCAGGTCCACTTCACTCAAGGCGATTTCGTCAGCAAGGGCCAATTGCTTTTCACGCTAGACGCCCGTCCGTTTCAAGCTGCCGTCGATCAGGCCGACGCCAGCTTGGCGCGCGACAAAGCACAGGCGCAGCTCGACGAGGTGCAGGCCGAGCGCTATCAGAAGCTTCTCGACGCCGGCGTAACCCCTCGGGAGCAGTACGACCAGGTGAAAGCTACAGCGGAAGCGCAAAAGGCTCTGGTTCGCGCGGACGAAGCCGCTGTCGAGCAAGCCAAGCTGCAACTCCAATATTGCTCGATCTATTCACCGATCGACGGGCGTACCGGGGCCTTGGGCGTCACTGCCGGAAATCTCGTGAAGCAGAATGACGTGCCGATTTTGGTAGTAATTGCCCAGCTTACTCCAATCTACGTTGACTTTTCCGTGCCGGAGCAATATCTCGCGCCGATCAAGGAGTTCATGGGTAAAGGACGCTTGAAGGTCGAAGCCATCGCTTCCGGCGACACCAAAGCCGAAACTGGCTTTTTGAGCTTCGTCGACAATAGCGTTGACACCACTACCGGAACCATCAAGCTGAAATCAACCTTTGCGAATCCCGACCATCGTCTGTGGCCGGGGCAGTTCTCCAATGTTTCTCTGCGTCTGGCGCAGCAGGAAAACGCCACCACGGTGCCATCGCAAGCGGTGCAAACCGGGCAATCCGGTGACTTCGTCTTTGTCGTAACCTCCGATTCGAGCGCCGAACAGCGCCCAGTTACGGTGGCCCGCACGGTGGCCGGCGATTCCGTCATCTCCAAGGGACTTCGGCCCGGCGAAACCGTCGTCACCGATGGACAGCTTCGACTCATTCCCGGCATTAAAGTTCAGGTGCGAAACAGCGCAGCGGGCAGTTAAGAGACTCTATGAATATCGCCGCGCCCTTCATTCGCCGTCCGATCATGACCACGCTGGTCATGGCGGCGATTCTTCTGTTCGGAATCATTGGCTATCGTGCTCTTGCCGTAAGCGATCTACCGAACGTCGATTACCCCACGATTCTGGTCACCGCCGCGCTGCCGGGGGCCAACCCCGATACGATGGCCTCTGCCGTCGCCACTCCTCTGGAAAAGCAATTCTCAACGATCGCTGGCATCGATTCCATGACTTCGACCAGCACACTGGGCAAATCCCAGATCACCTTGCAGTTTGATCTCGAGCGCAAAATCGACGGCGCGGCGCAGGACGTTCAGGCAGCTATTGCGCGCGCCGCTCCGCAGTTGCCGCCGAACATGCCCACGCCGCCGACCTACAATAAGGTCAACCCGGCCGACCAACCCATTTTGTTCTTGGTGGTGAGTTCACCCACGCTGCCGCTTTACACCGTGGATCAGTATGCCGAAACGCTGCTCGCCCAGCGCATCTCCATGGTCAAGGGCGTCGCGCAGGTGGTGATTTACGGTTCGCGTAAATACGCCGTGCGCATCCAACTCGATCCGCAAGCTCTGGCCTCGCGGCAGATCGGTATCGATGAAGTCACCCAGGCGGTACAGGACGCCAACGTAAACCTGCCTACCGGCACTTTATACGGCGAACACCGCGCCTTCACCCTACAGGCAAACGGACAGCTCACGCACGCCTCCGAATACCGGCCGCTGATCGTCGCTTACCGCAATGGCTCGCCGGTTCGCCTAGAGGAACTCGGCAAAGTGCTCGACAGCGTGCAAGACGACAAAGTCGCGAACAACGACAACGGCGTTCCGGCGATCGTTCTCGCCGTTCAGCGCCAGCCCGGAACCAACACGGTCGAAGTGGTCGATTCCATCAAGAAAATCCTGCCCCAGTTTCACGCCATTCTCCCGCCGTCTGTCTCACTTGACCATCGCCTACGATCGCTCGCAGTCGATTCGCGCCTCGGTAGACGACGTGAAATCCACACTGTTTTTGGCCATCGCGCTGGTGGTGCTGGTCATCTTTCTGTTCCTGCGCAACTTGTCCGCCACGGTCATTCCCAGCATCGCTCTGCCCATGTCCATCATCGGCACCTTTGCCGTGATGTACGAGCTCAACTACACCGTCGACAATCTCTCGCTCATGGCCCTCACGCTTTCTGTCGGCTTCGTTGTCGATGATGCCATCGTCATGCTCGAAAACATCGTGCGCCACATGGAAATGGGCGAAACGGTGCTGCGAAGCGGCGCTGCACGGCGCGCGTGAGATCGGATTCACCATCGTTTCCATGACGCTGTCGCTCGCGGCCGTATTCATTCCGGTGCTTTTCCTCGGCGGAATCATCGGCCGGTTGCTGCACGAGTTTTCCGTCGTAATCATGGTCGCGATTCTGGTCTCCGGGTTCGTTTCGCTGACACTCACACCCATGCTCTGCAGCCGTTTCCTGCGGCCGATACGGGAGCAGAAGCACGGCCGCGTGTACATGGCCCTCGAGAAGTTTTTCGATTGGCTGCTGAAACGCTACGACGTTTCCTTGCAGTGGGCGCTGCGTCATCGCGTGTTCGTCATGGCCGTTTCTGTGGTGATTCTGGCCATAACTGTCTGGCAGTTTTACGTCATGCCCAAAGGATTTTTGCCGGAAGAGGATGCCTCGCAAATATTCGCCTACACCGAAGCGGCCCAGGGCATTTCCTTTGATTCCATGGTGCAGCACCAGCGCGAACTGGCCCAGGTGCTTCTCGACGATCCCAACCGCCAGGAATTCTTTTCGAGCATCAGCGGCGGCGGCAATTCCGGATTCATCTGGATGCATATCAAGGATCCTGACGAACGCCCGGCCATCCCCAGCCAATCCATGCTTGCGCTGCAGAAAAAATATGGCGACGTTCCCGTATTCGGGGGAATCATTCGCTGGCTCACGCCACTCTTCGCGCACCATCCCAACGTGAATGAAGTGATTGGTGAACTCCGCCCGAAATTCGCGCGCATTCCCGGCATTCGCATCTTCATGCAGAACCCGCCGCCCATTCAGATCGGCGGCCAGATGACCAAGAGCCAATACCAGTTCACCTTGCAGAGTCCCGATACCGAGGAGCTTTACCGCACCTCCGTCGCGTTTCAGGAACAGATGGCTAAGCTGCCGGGACTGATTGACGTCACCAGCGACCTGCTGGTCACCAATCCGCAAGTGAACGTCAACGTGAATCGCGACAAAGCTTCCGCGCTCGGCGTCACCGCAGCTCAAGTGGAAAATGCGCTCTACACTGCCTACGGCCAGCGCCAGGTTTCGACCATCTACGCCCCCAATGACGAATATTGGGTGGTGATGGAGCTGGAAGACAAATACCAGCGCGATCCCGCCGCTCTCTCGCTGCTCTATATCCGCTCGAGCACCGGCGCCTTGGTACCGCTCAACGCGGTCGCGAACCTTGCCACCAGCGTTGGCCCGCTGAGCGTCAACCATTTGGGCCAATTGCCCGCCGTGACGATTTCATTCAATCTTCGCCCGGGCACCGCGATCGGCGACGCTGTGAATCGAGATCAACGGGCTGGCGGCCAATCTGCCGCAGAGCATCAGCACGCAATTCCAGGGCGCGGCGCAGGCTTTCCAATCTTCACTTACGGGTTTGGGTGTTCTGCTGCTGATGGCCATTCTGGTGATCTACATCGTGCTGGGAATTTTGTACGAGAGCTTCATCCATCCGCATCACGATTTTGTCCGGCCTGCCTTCAGCCGCCTTCGGCGCGCTGCTCACTTTGCAGATCTTCGGCTACAGCCTCGATCTCTATAGCTTTCGTGGGCATCATCATGTTGATCGGTATTGTGAAGAAGAACGCCATCATGATGGTCGATTTCGCCGTCGAACGCGAGAAGGAAGGAGACAAGACCGCGCAGGAGGCGGTCTACGAAGGCTGCCTCATTCGCTTCCGCCCCATCATGATGACCACCATGGCCGCGCTGATGGGCACGCTGCCCATCGCGATCGGTACTGGAGCCGGAGCGGATTCTCGCCGTCCTCTCGGACTTGTCGTCGTCGGAGGCCTGCTTTTCTCGCAGTTGGTCACTCTGTACCTCACGCCGGTGTTCTATACCTACATGGACAGCTTGCAGAAATGGCTGACCCGCCATTTTGGCAAAACCGCCGGCCACGATAAGCCCGAGTTAGCCCAGCCCGTTTCCGCAGACTGAAATCCCTCGGCTGGTAACTCCCGCCTATTGAAGCGACTTCGTGGTTACCCCGCCAGCTTCCACATTCCTTCGCCATTCCCGTGAGCATCCTGTCCCGGTGTACCATTGACCCTTCCGGTCCCTCCCCGTAGCATCGTTTTGCCCGGCAAATCACACTAGGCCGGTTACCCCCTTCATCTCTTCAGGTTACGTGTATATATGAACCCGTCGTCGGCTTGGTCTGAGAATCACCCAAAGGACTTGCGCTCCGCAGCGAAGCGTCGCGGTCAGCGCATGAACTATCGCGTCCCGGTCAGTATTGAATGGGACTGCGACCCCGCCGGCACGTCCTGCCTGGAAACGGGTTTCACCCGCGTGGTGAACGAATATGGCTGCCTGCTGGTCAGCCCGAAAGAGCTTGGCGTGCGGCAGCGTCTTCGCGTCACGAACCTGATTACGCGCGAGCAGACCGAGGCAGAGGTGGTCTGGAAGGGAACTCAACGGCCGGACGGTTGGGATCTTGGAGTAAAGCTGACCGACGCCATCATGGATTTTTGGGGGATCGGATTCTGAAATGGATTCGGGGAAAACGGTTACGCAGAGTCAGTCTTCGCCCGCTGACTCTCACACCCAGCCAAGCTCAGGAAGCGCTACTCAGCTCGCCGGCGAAGATCGCAGGCGCAGCCAGCGCGTTTTGCTTCGGGTGCGCGCGAGTATTCACGTGGCCATTCAAGGCAAGCCGGTAACGCTGGAGACGCATACCCTGAGCGTGAACGCTCACGGCGCGCTGGTCGCCGTGAAGGAACATCTTCCAGCCGACACGCGTTTGATCCTGGAACACGCCGCCACCAGGGAGCGCATGGCCTGCCGTGTGGTTCGCCCTCCGCGGGAGACTCCCGAAGGCTTTCACACCGCTATTGAATTCGATTCTCCGAATCCAGATTTCTGGAAGATCGCTTTCCCTCCGGCGAACTGGCGCGCCGAAGAGATTTAGCCCGGGCTGCCGCAAGGCTCTGTTCCATTCCGGAGCGATTTCTTTGGCGCCGGTCTGATCCAATCGCCCAGCCCGACGGCCCCGCAGTCCCTGCCGACATTCACATTAAAATGATTGACGCGCATTTCTGACAGTGCCATGCTGCGCAAACCCTTCCAGACGTAAATCCCGAAACAACGCACTGAAACATATCAGGAGGAGATCATGCAGAGCAGGGAACGGCGAATTTCGCCCCGGAAGGAGTGTCTTGTGCCTCTGCGGTTTCGGTTTATTTCCAATGGGATCACTAACGAGCCATCCCAAAGCATCTTGCCCAGCGAGCCAGTCCGCAAGGTGCCATTCACCGGAACCTTCGAAGGACAGGCGGTGAATCTTTCCGAGCGCGGCATCTATTTCACTTCGCCGGAGAGGATGAGCATTGGCCAGCCGCTCGAAATGTATTTCACCATTCCGCGCGAATTGACCGGACGTGCCTCCGAGCAGGTGCGCTGCAGCGCGCGCGTGGTCCACGTCGATGAGCACGCGGATAAGCAAGGCATGTTGGGAGTGGGCGCGGCCGTGGACCGCTTCGAGCCTGTATCCACGCGCGACTGGGGAAACTAGCCTTCACGCCGGTTGCGGGACAATTCGATGCCGCGGATCTTTATTTTGCCGCGCGCGCCACCGGCACCGTAAACGTAACCTTCTGCGCGGTGGTGTTGTCGAAGCGATCGGTTACTTGTACCGCGATGGTATGCTCGCCAGGAGCCACGTTCGGCAGCTCGAAACGGTAGCTTTCTTTCGGCGCATCGGAAAGCTCACCGACCGGAAGCATCACCTGCCAGTCGCCCGAATCCAGGCTGTACTGTGCGCGGGCGATCGCATCCGTGGAGCTGGCGCCCTCGAACGACACCTTCACGTTCCCGCCGTTTGCGTCCGCTCGCAAATTCTCGATTCGCGGCGGAGTGTTGGCCACTTCGAACCGGTCGCTCTGCCGTTCGGTCGAAAGCGCCTGGTCGGGAGGATTCGAGGGCGAATCCGAAGCGACGATCTTCAGGTAGTACGCCCCGTCCGGCATGGACGTGGTGTCCCACGAATAATATTTCTGGGTGAGCTTGTCCTTCAGCAGCCGCCAGTTCTGCTCGGCTTCTCCGCGGTAATAGATGGAATACATCAGGTCGTCGTCATTGTCGTCATGCGCGCTCCATAGCACGCTCTGGTAGCCGCGGCCTTCAAAGCCTTGCGGCGGCACATCGATTCGCGTGTGGCGCGATACATCCGCGCCCATCGGTGCAGGGGAATTCGTTCCTGGTCCCTGCGGATTCCGCAGCGTGACCGGCGCGGATGTGCCCGGTCCGCTCGGTTGCTGAGCGAACCCCACCACTCGGATTCCGGGATCCTGCAGCGCGATGTCATCGATCACGGGCGCCACGTTCTTCGGCTGATAGGCCAGGCTTACCCAGGAAACGCCCGGAAGCTGGCCGCCATCCACATCCAAAAACGTGAGCTTCCATTGCACAAACCGCGCCGCAGGTGAAGTCACTTCCGCAGCGCCCGAGCTTTTATACGGACCCGACCACGGGCTCCAATTCTGGTCCGGACGCGAGGTGTTTCCCGAGCGCACGTAGAACGCGACTTTGTCCTTCATCGCGCCGTTTTCACCCCACCAGGTCAGCCGCCCCCAGTGCGAAAAAATCTTGGCGTCGAACGCATCGGATTCGAAGCTTCCGCCAGAGTCGTATCCTGGCCCCAGCGCAAAAATTTTCCCGGCGTTTGCTGTCGCTGCGAAAATCTTCCCGCCTTCTCCTGGCAGCAGGCTGGTGACCTGTGCGGATTCCGGCTTGGCCACCGTCGAGTAGATCTGATCGCCTTCGAGTTCGATAATGGAACCTTTATCGCCGGTGCCCACCAGAATCTTCCCGCTCGGCGTCAGGCAGAGCGAGTAAGCCAGCTCGTCGCGCGAGCTCCACACCGTTTCCGGCGAACCGTCCGGCGCGATCTTCACCACTTCCGCGCCGCCGGTTGCCACCGGGAAAGGATAAGTGGCCGGCTGCGTTGTCGAAGATTGGCCCTGCAGCACGATCAGAGGCTGCCCACCGACGGTCGGCGCGGTGGAAGATGCTGGCACGTTGGGCAACGTTCGCGGCGCGCCCTGCACCCGTTCTTTTTCCCCCACTGACGCCGCGTACAAATTCCCCTTTGAGTCCGTGAGCAGGGAAGTGACTTCGCCCTTGTTCGTCTCGTAAATAACGAAGGAAGGTCCCGCTGTGGGAGCGGCATCGGCGGTCTTGCGCTGTATTTCGACACGCAGGATCAGCCCGCTCGGTTCGGTGCCCACCAGCAGATTGCCTTTTGCGTCGAACGCCAGCGTGCGCGCGTGGCGTTCCTCGCTTTGATAGAAGAGCTGGCCTTTGCCGTCTGGCGTGACCACGAAGATTTCCCCGCGGTCTCCCGTGGCCACGAACAGCGCTCCTCTTGGATCAAAAGCCAGCGCCCAGATATATTTCGTTTTCGGATCGAAAAAAACGCTCTTCTGTCCGTCCGGCGTTACTTTGTACACCTTGCCATCCGGCGAAGTGCCTACGTACAAGTTGTCTTTGGAATCGAAGGCAATCGCCTGCGCCGCCAGTTCGGGCGATTCGAACACAGTTGTCGGCTTGCCCGCACTGTCAAAGCGCAAGACTTTGGCGTCGGAGCCGCCCGCCGCGAACAAGCGGCCGTGCGAATCCATGCGCATTTCCCAGAGGTATGCAAGATTTGGGTCGGCGAATTGGTCGAATTTCGGCGCCGGCATCAGCTTGCCATCGCTGCGGATGGCCACGCCTTTCGCCGTGCCCTTTTCGAATTCCGTGCGGTCCGTTTGCCGCCAGTAACGGGTTTCTTCGCCCGGCAGAAACCGGGGAAGCAGCAGCGCGCCCGCGAGCAAGCACACAAAAGTGATTCGTCGCGTCATCGTTCGGCGCATATAGAAAACTCCTTTTTGGCGCGTGTCACTTCACCGTAATGGTCAGCAAGTGCTCGCCCGCGATTACCTGATGCATGTCGACCGACCATTCTCCAGCGGTCGATTCGCGCAGCAGCCGCGTGCCGCCCGGATTCTGCCGCTGGTTGAGTACGCTCAACTCGGAGGCAGGCAGGTTCGGCATTTCCTTGTCTTCCACCAGCATGGTGGGCGTGGCTTGCAGCAGGCTTGCGTACAGGCGGTCATTGCGTCTTTCGCGGTTCACCAGCTTAATGAGTTCCTCCAGGCCGGGAAGCTGGCCCTGGGAACTTGAGGCGAGGGACTGCACGTTGCGGTTCAAATAATCGGCGTCGCTCACAACCAGTTGTAGAGCGCCGCGCGAAGCTTGTGCCGGGATCACCACCGGAATTTCCTGAATGAACGGGGCGCCGCGATACGGCCGCAGCAGCACCTTCACCGCCACGGTTTCTCCGGGCCGCACCTCGCTCTTTTCCAGCCAAGCTCCATCGATCATGGCCCAGCGCCGCTCGTTGAGCAGCTTCACATGCAAATCGATGTGATCGATCTGCGGAATCTCGTACGGATTAGAGAAGATACGCGAAAAGATTCCCTGCACCGCAGTCGCGGCGAAGAAACCCGTCGGGATCGGCGCATCGGTCGGCGCGAACAAATCTTCGATATGCGCCGTACTGTGGCCTTTCATGTCGATGTTGCCATCGAGCTGAATGGTCGACCCTTCGGCGTAGGCAGGAGTGCTTACGATACCGTTGAAGGAGGCGAGCGCTACCAGCAGCGGCGTGAGTTGCGGATTTCTCGCCACGTCGAAGTGGAATTTCTTCTCGGTCTGCGGCGTGGTCAGCGTCAGGTCCATCGGAATCATGGCTGGCGCCGGGCCCAGCTTTCCCATCACCGCCGTCTGCCGGTCCTGCGTCAAAGTGCCAATCGTGCCGCCAGTGCTAATTACCTTCGTGGATGCCTGCGAAGACGCCAGCGTCATCACCACGTGCGCGCGTGAAATCGGAATCTCCACGGCGCCAAAACCAAACAACGGATGCCCGCAAGCGTAAATGCGGTCCCCCTCTACAGACGTGACCGTGCACCCAGCGCTCAACGACAAATCGCCGCGCACCAGGTCCATGCCGATCATGTCGCCGGGCTTGATCTGCGGGTCGGACGGCAAAGCCGGGGATTTCCCGCCGGCCATCGCTGCAATGCCCCAGGACGCCATTTGGTTTTTGAACAGCGAAAGTGTTTCCGGATACAAGCCCGCGCTGATCAGTGGTGTTTCGATGGGAGTCAGAAACTGCCCGGTCCCCACGCTTACCGGCATAGCCGCCATCGCGCCGGAAGTGCCGCCTTCACTGACATTCGCCGCCGAACTCCGTACCGGCATTGCCGGCACATCCGACGACTTTGCCACGTCGAACATGCTCGCGATAGGAGTCACGCCGCCAATCGCGTCCTTCGTGAAGTTGCCGATTTTTAATGACAGCGCGCCCGCCAGCTTCCCATCGAAATAAACCGGGCTGCCGCTCATGCCCGCCGCAACGCCTGTCTTCTCGGCTTTGTCGCCGAGTAACTTCACCAGAATCACGTCTTGCTTAGGGCCCAGCGCGTCGTTCAGAATCCCAATCACTTCCAGCTCGACCTTTTCCACCTGGTCGCCTTCGAAAATCGTATAGACCACGCCCTTCATGCCGGGCTTGATCTCACTCACGGGAATCGTTGCAGGAGCGTCGGCCGGCCTCGCGGACGGTGCCAGTGTCACAAACAGCAATGCCAGGAGGGCCAGCCACTTGCCTGAATGTGGGGTGGGCATAATCTTCCCATGATACCGCCCGTATTTTGATGAAGCAACTGAACCAAGGTACCGAATCGTAGTCATCTTAACTGGTACTCGCTATTCGTGAGCGCTGGCTTCCACCCACGCCCTTTTACTTTCCCGTGCCCTTCAACGAAACCTCGTAAAACATCAGTGGTTTATTAGACGGCGCAATCATGGCATCGGGTATGTACAAACTTGCATAGGACGCCACCGACAAGTTATGGCTCACGTTGAAGAACAGGAAGCCATGGATCATGGCGTTCGGTGGCACCACGTCCGCGTCCAGCGCGAAGGGCCGAAGATTCTGCATCATACTGTCCACTTTCTTGTCGTTGGTCGAGGGGATCCCGATCGGAAACCGCCTCGCTGAGGGAGTCCGCGCCCCTTCCGGGTGCACCATGGTCCGAGCCACTTCCTCGGTATCCAAGGCATCAATCTCCTGCCGCTGACCTTCCGGAGGGCGTATCTCCAACTGCACCGTGCTCAGGTCAATTCGAATGGGTTGGTCCAGTTCATTCCGAAAAAAAACTTCCACTGGCAGAATGCCCGCAGGGACAGGATTGGCCTTCCCGAATTTGTTCTTGGCGCGTTCGGCATCGGTGTAGGGATCGGCGGAAACGTCCAGCCCATCGTGCCGGTCATGTACCAGCGTGGTTTGGGCACTGCTGGAAGGTGCGGGAGCGTTCGCCTGGCCATACGCGGATATCAATCCCAGGAAAATCGCCGCCGCGAGCCCGAGAAGTCGCATCTGCATGTGCATTTGGTCGGATGCTGCCAGACTACTGGAAGTTGTGCGCGTTTGCCGCGGGTGACACTATAATACCGGCCTTGCGCACGGCCAAGCGTATCGTTCACCGAGTTCAGCCTTCCTAATGTATCTGCTCTATCGCATCCTCACCGCCTTGGGTATGTTCCTTATCGCGCCATACTATGCTTGGCGCGGATGGCGTCGCGGCGAACCGGCGCGCACTCTCGGCGAGCGCTTCGGCTTCTTACCCTCCAGCGTTGTGGGCCGCGCTGCGGCTTCTCCCGGTGCCATCTGGATTCACGCCGTATCGGTCGGCGAAGTGCTCGCCGCCCAGCCCCTTGTCCAGCGCTTGAAAACTCAATTTCCGGGCCACGCTGTGTTTGTCTCCACTACTACCGAAACGGGACAGCGCCTGGCTCGCGAACGCCTGCGTTGCGCCGATGCCATTTTCTACTTCCCGCTCGATTGGGCTGTTCCGGTGAAGCGTTCACTGCGCGCCATCCGCCCCAGCCTGGTGGTGATCATGGAGACGGAAATCTGGCCGAACTTCCTGCGCGAAGCCCACCTCCGGAATGTTCCCGTAGTTTTTGTCAACGCCCGCATCTCGGAGAAATCCTTCGTTCGTTTCCAGCGATGGAAATTTCTGGTCGGTGAGTTCTACGAGCGCGTTCTGCGCGATCCGTCTCTCTTCCTCGCGCAGACCGAATCGGACGCTGCCCGCCTTCGCGAAATGGGTGCAGGCGAAGAGCGCATCGAGGTGATCGGCAATCTCAAATACGATAGCGACCCGCCCGCCATCGGCCCGTTCGGCGCATGGCTCGCGCAGCAGATCCAGCAGCAGGAGCGTTGGCCCGTGCTCGTGGCCGGAAGTGTTGTCGCCGACGAGGAACAAGCCGTGATGGCTGCCTACGACATCGTGCAGCGCCAGTGGCGGCGTGCCTTGCTCATCCTCGCGCCGCGCAAACCGGATCGCTTTGACGCCGCTGCCGAAATCGCATCATCCGGCGGTTGGACCGCCATTCGCCGCAGCAAGGTGGATTTGCAGTCGCCACTGGACGAAAATGCGGATGTGCTGGTGCTCGACTCCATCGGCGAACTTGGCGGCCTCTACTCACTGGCGGACGCCGTCTTCGTCGGCGGCTCGCTGGTCCCCTCCGGCGGACACAACATCCTCGAGCCCGCCTGGTTCGCCAAGCCGCCGGTGTTCGGCACCTCGATGGAAAACTTTCAGGACATGTCCCAGCAATTTCTTAAGGCCAAGGCCGCGGTGCAGGTCGCGAACGGCCCGCAGCTCGGCAAAGTCTGGGTGCAGTTGATTCAGGACAAGCCGCTCGCCGAGCTCATGGGCAAAGTCGCCCGCGACCTTTGCGAGCGCAACCGAGGCGCTACCAATCGCGCTCTCGACCGCATTACCGCGTTGCTCGCCGATCCAGGGTGCTCGTCTTGAAATTCCGCGACGCTCTTCTTTGGCCGCTCTCTCTGCCATATGAAGTGGTCGCGCGCCTTCACGCCCGTGCCTACCGGTCCGGTTTTTTCCCCCAGCGGAAGCTGGACGCTTTTGTCATTAGCGTCGGCAACCTCACCGTGGGCGGCACCGGAAAAACACCCATGGTGCTTTGGATTGCGGAGCGTCTTGTCACGGAAGGGAAGCCGGCTGGAATTCTTACGCGTGGATACCGCGGCGAAACCGTACCCTCGAATGCTTTGGCCTTAGTCGACGATGGTGGTCTCGATACCGCCGGCGACGACTCAACCAGCGACGACTCGAGCAGTGACGAAGTCCAGCTCCTCAAATCCCGCCTCGGCAATAGCGTCGCTTTCGGCGTCGGCCCCGACCGATTCGCCAATGGCGCCAACCTCGTCGTCCGCGGCGTGAAATATTTTGTCCTCGATGATGGTTTTCAGCATCGCCGCCTCGCCCGCGACGTCGACGTCGTCTTGATTGATGCCACTAATCCCTTCGGCGGCGGACATCTGCTTCCGGCGGGTCGCCTGCGCGAGCCTCGTTCCGCGCTGGCCCGCGCTGGCATCATCGTCATCACTCGCGGTGACCACTCGCCCGCCGTGGAAGCCGCCATCCGCCAGGACTCGACCGCTCCCATCTTTTACGCCCGCACGCAGCTTGAATCCGTGCATCGTCTCGAAGATCGTTCGGCTGCCGACCTGGCCAATCTTCGCTCGCAAAAACTGTTCGCCTTCTGCGGGATCGGCAATCCGCGTGCTTTCCTGGACGATCTTCGCCACTGGGGGTTTCAGTTCGTCGGGCACAAATCCTTTCCTGATCATCACCGCTATACCCCAGCCGACGCCTTCGCCATCGAATCCGAAGCGCGTAACTCTGGCGCTACCGCGCTCATCTGCACCGAAAAAGATTTGTTCAATCTGCAAGACGTCCACTGCAATTCGCTCCCGGTTTACTTCTGCCGCATCTCGCTGCAAATTGATCGCCCCGACGATTTCTGGGCCGCCGTGAAATCCAAGTTCCCGTCATCCTGACGTCTCGGCGGAAATCTTTCTCGCGCGTAATTTGATCCTCCATTTGTCATCCGAGCGAGCGCTCATGGCGACCAAAGGTCGACATCGTAGCGACGAGGGATCTCTCTTTGGGTTTTTCTCTCCGATTGTCGCTTCTGAATATCACCTTTCACGGTACTCACCGTTATTCGCTACACTGGCCTCAGAGATTTCCAGGAGAATGCCCATGCAAAAAATCACGCCTTTCCTCTGGTTCAACGGCAGCGCCGAAGAAGCCGCTACCTTTTACACGGGAATCTTCAAAAACGCGAAAATCACCGAAGCCACCCGCTACGGCGACGCAGGCCCCGGCCCCAAAGGCAGCGTGATGTCCTCCACCTTCGAACTCGACGGGCAGAAATTCATCGCGCTGAATGGCGGCCTGCAATTCAAATCCTCAGAAGCCATCTCGTTTTTCGTCTCCTGCGACACGCAGGAAGAAGTCGATCGTTTTTTGGGAAAAACTTTCCGAAAGCGGGGAAACAATTCAGTGCGGTTGGCTCAAGGACAAATTCGGCGTCACCTGGCAGATCGTCCCAAAAGCGTTGGGTGAGATGCTGCGCGACAAAGACCCGGCAAAGTCCCTGCGCGTGATGAAAGCTATGATGCAGATGAAGAAACTCGACATCGCCGGACTCAAAGCGGCCTACGATCAAGCCTAGCGCGCCTTGTCCGCTGGGGGTTTTGCTCAAAGGACTAGAACATGACTCGATCCATTAAAGTAAAAGGGGCGGCTGCTGGGGCTATCTCCACGGGCGCTGGCGCCGCCGGTGCGTTGGCCATTGGCGCTTTTGCCGTCGGGGCGCTTGCCATTGGTTCCCTGGCCATCGGCCGCTTCGTACTCGGCAAACTTTTCGTCGGCCGCGCCCGGTTCAAATCCGTGCGCATTGACGAACTGACCGTGTCGAGGCTTCGCGTCTCTGATCTCACCGTTAGCGATTCGCTCAGTTTGCCTCGGGAGTCGTCTCGTTAGTCCTGGCTTGGGTGCGAGAACCAATTGTGAAACTCCGCAATGTTCTCAATGCCAGGTTTCCGGCTTAGGCAGCGGGAAATCGTAGAACATCCATCGCGACTGGTCCGGAAAAACGGACCGAATGTCGCGCACATGCAGTTCCCCCGTGGGGGAAATCGTCAGCTTGATCTCCTGCACCTGCGGATGTTTTCCATCAAGAGTAAGTAACGTGTGCAAGTCTAAATCGTAATCACCCGCGCGATTGATGCCGATTTTGGGCGCGAGTTCCTGGGCGCTCTGCCGAAACTGTTCCCACCATCGGCTGTAGGCATCCAGCATTTTCCAGACGTCCCGGTACATATTGAAATACGAGTTCTGCACTGCTAGCCGCAGACCCACATCGTCCGTCAGAATGTCGCCCGGGTTTCCTGCCACGGCCGATTCCAGGAACAGTTTCGCGAGTCCGAGCACGTCACGCCGGTCGACCGACAGCACCAGCGTCGAAATGAGGCGGTTGAACTCATCTGAGAATGCTGCAAACTGCCGCGAGCCCTCAAACCTGTAAAGCTGGTTGATATTCCCCGTGGAGTGCACCACCGCCGCGATCGAGGCTCTCGGTGCATCGAGCGCATTTCCGGCCGAATCCATTTCGTAGAAGTAGACCTGCTTTGCGTTTCCTTTTCCCTGCACCACCGAGAGCATCTGCTCCAGATCTTCCCGTGGCTTGATCGAAGTTTGAATGGATCCCAATCCCGATTGCGTTCCGCTCAATGCTTCTTTCACTTCCTCCCGCACGTTCGCATCATTCGCGTTGTCTTGTCGCGCTCGGACCGCCAGTGCAAGGCAGCAGATGAATAGCGGGAGAATAAATGCGAACTTCGTGGCATTCCACATGGCATCTCTCGATTCGTTTGGAGACAGCCGGATAACGCCGGTTGCGAGCAAGTTCGTCGCTCGAGATATCAGAGGCCCAATGGGACTTTATATCTTGGCAACCGCGACCCGCGCACGCCCAAGCGACACCCGTAGCAGATGCTTCATTGAGACGAATTCTCCCTTCACTGCACGGCGGGACGTGGCAACCAATCCACGCGAGACAATGACCCCGGCGGATTACTCACTGATGACTTATGCGTGAAACACCGGCGACAGTCCGTAAAAATTTGATGACAAATTCACAACCGCCCGATTCAAGTCGATCCACGTCGACGAGCTGACCGTGCCAAGGCTTCGCGTCTCCGGCCTCGCCGTGAGCGACTCGATCACTCGGTCGTCATCTTCTCGTTAAGCGACAACCCTGCTCTGAGAGGCTATGCAGATTGCTCTTGGCGCGTTAAGATGACCGCCGCACGCGTCAGCAGCGGCGGTCATTCGTGTCTGACGCCTATTGGCGTGGAATCCAGGAGCTCAAACGTGACCAAGCATCGTGCGGTTTACGCAGCCGCGCTGGGGTTTGCTGCACTACTTTTTGCGGTGGCGCCGTTCGCGAACGGGCGGCAATCATCTTCGCCGCGCCCGCTTCCTCCGGGCGCTTACGCCAAGAACGTCGAGTATGTCGGTTTCACGACGATGGACAACCACATCCCTTTTAAGATGTCCATCGAGCAAGTGGGCTCCAAGTGGTATATGTACGCGGGTGCACAAAACGATCGCGGCTGGGCCGTTCTCGACATCACCAATCCGGCCGATCCCCTATTCCTCAATTGGCTGCCGGGACCTAAAAACACCCGCACCGTGCAGGTCGATATCGCCGAAGGCAAAATGATCACTGGGCTCGAGCGTTCACAAGGTGGTGGTGATACCGATCCCAGCAAGCCTTGGGACGACGGCGTCATCATCTGGAGCCTCGCCGATCCCGTTCATCCGCAGCGTCTTGGGCAATATCACACCGGCGGATTAGGCACTCATCGCGACGGCTATTATGGCGGCAAATACGTGTATCTCTCCGCAGGTGTGAAGGGCTACTCCGGCAACATCCTCGTGATCGTCGATATCAGTGACCCCGCGCATCCCGTAGAAGTCTCCCGCTGGGCGCCTCCCGAATTAAAGCTTCCTGATCCCAACGCGATGAACACCGCATGGCCGCATGGGCACGGCCTGCATGGCCCTCCGGTGCCGCAGGGCAATCTCCTCTACCTCGGCTTTGACGACAAAATGGTCATTCTCGACATCAGCGACATTAAGAATCCCAAGGAAGTCAGCGAACTCAAGTTTGATCCGCCGTATCACCTGCTTTTCGCCGTGCACACTGTGCTGCCTTTCCCCTCGCGCGGCATTGTCGAGACAAATTCCGAGGGCGGCTGCGAAGACGGTCCAAGCCAAGCTTCTCTCATCGACGTATCGAATCCCGCCAAGCCCAAGATTCTGTCCTTCTTCCCGGTTCCGGTGCCTCCGCCAGATTCTCCTTGGCGCGACTTCTGCGAGCGCAGCGGGGGGTTCGGCGCACACAATGTCAACATGCTCTTCCACAATCCGAACATCGATCACTCGGACAACATCATCTACATGACCTACACCAACGCCGGTCTGCGCGTTTTCGATATCTCCGACGCGCGTTTGCCCAAGGAAATCGGCTATTTCATCCCACCGAACCGCGCGAAGGATGTCGGCAAGCCGGGCGACGGTGGCGGCGGAACTTCCAATGGGGCGGAAGTCGTGGTCGACACGCGCGGCTACATCTACATGTCCGATCGCAGCCAGGGTATCTGGATCCTGAAATACACCGGTCCCAAACCTCCTCCGGCGATCCCCGTGCATCGCGAGTCTGCCGCAGTTCGCTAGCGCCAGGGATCGCTTCTTTGGTTTGGCCGTCTGTAGCGGTGGGGTTCTGCCCGCCGCTTTCGGGGTCTTTTGACTGGAAATTGGCGTCGCGGGTGTGCGCCCCGTATTTGCTGTCGCCTCGCTGTTTGCCGGGCTAACTCCGCTGTGATATTTTTCGGCTCGACCTATTTTTCAGATCATTTCCCAAGGAACCTGCTTGAGCCCAGCTCGCAAGAAACCCAGCCATGCCAGCAAGTCCGCAGTTCAGACGATCGCAGACGCCAGCATCGATCTCAGCCGCCTTCTCGACATCGTCGGCACCTTCCCGCGGCAGACCATTGCCGTCGTCGGCGATTTCGTGCTGGATGAATTCGTCTCCGGTGAAATTTCGCGGGTCTCGCGCGAAGCTCCGGTTTTGATTCTTCGCCATCGTCGCAGTGAGGTATATCCCGGGGGCGCGGCCAACGCCGTAAACAATTTGGCTGCTTTGGGCGCAAACGTCTTGCCTGTGGGCCTTGTGGGCAATGATGAAGGCGGCGAAAAACTGCTCGGCTATTTCCGCGAGAAGGGCATCAAGACGAGTGGCATCGTTCGCTCGCGCGACTGGACCACCGCCACCAAAACCCGCTATCTCGCTGGCTGGACGCACACCACGGAACAGCAGGTCTTGCGCGTCGATCGCGAGCCTGCCGGCACGCTCCCGCAAAGCGTGCAGGCGGCTATCGAGCGAAAAGCGCGCCAGGCAGCGCGCTCGGCCGACGCACTTATTGTTTCCGACTATGGCTTTGGTGCCGCCACTCCCGCATTGGCCCGCAAGCTGAACCCAAAGCGCTCCGTACTCGACTCGCGCTATCGCCTCCTTGAATATGCAGATGCGGGTATTACTGCCGCTACCCCCAACGAGCCGGAAGTGGAAGCGGCTTATCACCAGCAGATCGGCCACGATGTCACGAAGCTCGAAGAACTCGGCGTGCGCATGCTGAACGAGCTGAATCTCGAAGCGCTTCTCGTCACGCGTGGCAAGGATGGTTTGGCGGTTTTCGAGCGGGAATCAGCCGGCGATGCTGGAGTGGCCGTGAAGCACATCCCGATTTATGGCTCTGATGCGCCAGTGGACGTCACCGGCGCGGGCGACACCGTCATTGCTGTTTTCACGCTGGCCCTAGCTGCTGGCGCCTCGTATCTTGAGGCCGCGCATCTCGCAAATTATGCGGGTGGCATTGTGGTTATGAAGCGCCGCACCGCAACCGTGTCCAGTGCGGAGCTTGCCGCAGCGCTCCGCCGCGAAGCGACCGCGCGATGACTTTTTCCGCGGGATCTCTCGTTGATTATTGCGGAGGCAAAAGATGCTCCTGACGCTCGATGTCGGCAACACCAACACCGTCCTCGGCGTTTTTCGCGGCAAGGAACTTGTGGCGAACTGGCGGCTTACTACCGCGCGCGACCAGACCGTCGACGAATACGGCATTCTCACGCGCAATCTGTTCACTCTGGCCGGGCTCAAGCCGGACGAAATCGGCGGCATCATCATCAGCTCGGTGGTCCCGCCGCTCAACCGAATACTCATGGAAATGGCGCGCCGCTATTTCGGCAAAAAGCCGCTGTTCATCGAGCCAGGAGTGAAAACCGGCATGGCTGTGCTGGTCGACAATCCTTTCGAAGTAGGCGCGGACCGCATCGTCAACGGGGTGGCCGCATTTGAGCGCTACGGCGGGCCGTGCATCGTGGTCGATTTCGGCACCGCGACCACTTTCGATGTGATCTCCGCGCGCTGCGAGTATCTCGGCGGCGCCATCGCTCCTGGACTCGGAATTTCCGCCGAAGCATTATTTTCGCGCGCGGCGCGATTGCCGCGCGTCGAAATCAAGGATCCGGGAAAAGTGATCGGCACAAACACCGTGGCGCACATTCAGTCCGGCTTGTATTACGGCACGGTGGACATGATTGACGGCGTTTTGTCGCGCATGAAAGCGGAACTCGGCTCGCCAGCGAAAACAATTGCGACGGGTGGATTCGCGACTCTGCTGGCCGGCGGCTCAAAGCACATCGAACACACCGACGAGCACCTCACGCTCGACGGGCTGAGAATCATTTGGGAGCGCAATCAGCCGTCAGGCGCGGACCAATCCGGCCCGGCGAAAAAATCCTCGCCCGGTGTTCGTCCGAAAAGCTGATTCGTATGCGAAAAGCGTTCGCGCACGACTCCCTTTGCGTCGAGCGCGGCGTATGATCCGCGCACTCGCTTCTTTTTGCCACCAACAATTGCGTTTCTTATTTTGCGTTGCCTGGTGGGTTCAATCCGTGAGGGCGCGGTCGAGTAGTTCGATCACGTGCAACACTTCGTGGCTGGTGCCGTGGATGGCAGCCCCGGCGCGAAGCTGCAACATGCAGCCGGGATTCGCAGTCACCATGGCTTGCGTCTGCGTGGTTTTCACCGTGTCCATTTTGCGCGCGAGCAATTCGAGCGACGCTTCGGTCTCCGTCACGTTGTATACGCCCGCTGAGCCGCAGCACTGATCCGCCAGCGGCATTTCCACCAGTTCCACGCCAGGAACCGCGCGAATCAACCTTCTCGGAGCTTCGCGGATTTTCTGCCCGTGCGCCAGGTGACAGGAGTCCTGATAAGTGACGCGCAGCGGAACGCTGCGCAGCTTCGCGCTCAAGCCGAGCTCATCGAGAAATTCGGTGACGTCCCGCATTTTGGCGGTGAATTTTTCGGCCTGCGCCTGCTCGGTCGAATTCTCGTCGAAAAGGTGCGTGTATTCCTTCAGCGTGGAGCCGCAGCCGGCGGCGTTGGTGAGGATGGCGTCGAATTCCGCCGGATTGAAAGCGGCGAAATTCGCCCGCGCCAGATTGCGGGCCACGTCGCGCACACCCGCATGATTGGGCAGGGCACCGCAGCACGTTTGCGCGGCGGGTACCACCACTTCGCATCCGTTCGCCTGCAGCACGCGAATGGTGGCGCGATTGAGTTCGCTGAAGGTGACCTGCGCCACGCATCCTGCAAAGAGCGCAACGCGGGCGCGTTGCTTACCCCGCGCGGGATAGGTCTTGCCAAGGTCCGAGAAGAAAAATTCCGAGTCGATTTGCGGCAGAAGCCTTTCTCGATCCTGCAAACCAAGCAATTTTAAAATTCCGGTTTTGCGGGCGAGAGTCGCCAAACCAAAGCGCTGGTAGAAGCGCAGAAATCTCGCTGCCGCAGCGATGCGATTTGGGAAAGGCAGCAGGTCGCGATACACGAAATTGCGCGCGATGCGCGAAAAGAGCGGGCGCTTGTAGTGCTGTTCGATCTGCGCGCGCGCCGTTTCAACCAACTCACCGTAGTGCACGCCCGAAGGGCAGGCCGTTTCACAGGCGCGGCAGTCGAGGCAGCGGTCGATGTGCGTGACAAAAGCGTCGCCGAGTTCGAGCTTGCCTTGATCGACCAATTCGATTTGCCGGATGCGCCCGCGCGGCGAATCCGCTTCGCGTCCCCAGAGGCGGTACGTGGGGCAGTGATTCAGGCAGAGACCGCAATGGACGCAGTGCGAGTAAACCGAATATTGCGGCTGGTCGGGTCCGGAGAAGCCGCTGGGGCCGGCGGAAACATCCACCGGAACGTCTTCGTGCGACGCGGGGGCAAGCGGCGGAAGCGGCATGGCGCTAAAGTCCTCCCATGAAACGGCCGGGGGAGAGCACGGAACCGAGGTCGAAGACGTTTTTCAGTTTGCGCATCTGATCGAAGTCGGCGCGCGGCAATCCCCAAACCTTCAGCGCCGGTTTCCATTCCGCGGGCGACCAGGGAATCGTTGCGTTGCCATCGAGCTTGGCGCATTCGTTGAGGATGTGGTCGGTGGCCTGGATCGCACGGCGTCGAGATTCTTCGCCACGGTCAGCAGGCAAAAGCGCGAAGTAGATCACGCCAAGGCCGCGCGCCATCGCGGCTGCATCAAGCGAATTGAGTTCGGCGGCTTGCTCGGCAATCGCAAGCATCTGCGTCATGCGCGTGGGCAGCACGCTCATCTTCAAAATCGTCGTTGCTGGCGACGATGACAGCGCAATTGGTATGAACTCCCGCACGCGGCTGCTAAGCGGTGAGACGGTTTCACCAGTAACCGTAGTGACCTGCGCGGCGGAGCATTCGCTCGCCATCTGGCGGAAGTCGCGTTCGCAGCGCGCCAGAACTTTTTCGCTGCCGGAAAATTCTGCAACGAGCGCCCACTGCTCTAGTTGCAGCACGTCCGCCGGGTGCGTCTCGGTCACAAGCCGCGAAGCGGTGTCGCTGGCGAGCATCGCCGCGGCACTGGGACTGAGAATTTCTAGCGACATCGGCCTGAGCGGCGAGCGCGTGATCCGATGCCGCAGTTCCATCGCGCGTGCCGCGGAATCAAAGTTCGCCACAAATACGCGTGTGTCCACCGGCACCGGAAACGTGCGCAAATTGATCTTGGTGATCACGCCGAGCGTGCCGAGCGCGCCGATCATCAGCTTGTGCATGTCGTAGCCGCTCACGTTTTTCACCACACGCCCGCCGCTCTTGGCCGCGACGCCTTCGCCGGTGACGAACTCCAGGCCGAGAACGTAATCGCGCGCGGTGCCATACATCTGGCGCAGTGGTGTGTCCACACCCGACGCGATGGCTCCGCCGGCGGTGGTTTGCGCGAAATAAGGAACCGCGAGTGGGAGCCACTGCTTGTGCCCGCCGAGCACTTTTTCAAGCGCGTGCAGGCGCATGCCCGGCTCGACGGCAAGCGTGAGATCGCCGGGATCGTAAGCGGTGACATGATCGAGTCGCGTGAGATCGAGCGCGAGATCGTATTGCCGTGGAGGCAGGCCCATCGAAAGCTTGGTGCGCGCTCCGCACGGTACTAGCGCCAATTTTTCGTTGAAGGCGAACTTCACGGTTTCCGCGACTTCCTCCGCGCTGCCGGGGCGCACCACCGCACTTGGTTTGTGCCCGCCAATCTCGTAGGCGGAAAGCTCGGGCGATTCGCCAACAACATGCGCCGGCCCGACAATGCCGGCAAGCCGCGACGAAGCTGTGATGCTGGCGATACTCATGCGGTGGGCGCGTTCGTAGCGGGAACGGGCGCGGTCGCGCTGGCCTGCCCGTTCTGCGGAGGCCGCGTGTAGATTTCGCCGCAGGCTTTGCCGCTCGGCAAAACTTTTCCGGGATTGAGCAGGCTGGCGGGATTAAAGGCGTCGTGCAGGCGGTGCATCAGCGCGAGATCGTCCGCGCTGAAAAGATACGGCATCAGGTGATCTTTCTCCATACCCACGCCGTGCTCGCCGGTAATCGAGCCGCCCATGTCGATGCAGGTGCGAATAATCTCCGTGCCGGCGGCAATGGCGCGGCGGAACTCGTCGCGGTCGCGTCCGTTGAACGGGATCAGCGGGTGCAGGTTGCCATCTCCCGCGTGAAAAATGTTGCCGATCTCGAATCCGTATTTCTTGCCGATTTTTTCCAGGCGGCGCAGCGTTTCCGGCAGCTTGGTGCGCGGAATCACGCCATCCATCGCGTAATAGGTTGGCGAAATGCGGCCCACCGCGCCAAAGGCGTTTTTGCGGCCTTTCCACAGCAAATCGCGCTCGGTGGCGTCGCGCGCTACACGCACCTCCACGGCGTGGTGCAGGCGGCAAATGTCCGCCACTTCAGCCGCGTCGGCTTCCACTTCCTCGCGCAGGCCGTCGACATCGATGAGCAAGAGCGCCGCGGCTCCGATCGGGTAGCCCGCGTGCACGTATTCTTCCACCGCGCGAATGGTCCAGCTATCGAACATTTCACACGCAGCGGGAGTGATGCCGCGTCGCGTGATTTCCGCGACAGTTTCGGTGGCATCGTCCACTTTGTCGTAGACGGCCAGCAGTGTTTTCACCGCTTCGGGATTGCGCGTGAGTTTCACCGTAACTTCCGTGACCAGCGCGAGCGTGCCTTCCGAACCGACGAAAAGGCCTGGCAGATCGTATCCGGGCGCATCGACGGCGTCGCTGCCCAAGCGAATCAGTTCGCCTGTCGGCAGCACCACAGTCAGTCCCAGCACGTGATTGGTGGTCACGCCGTACGCCAGCGTGTGCGGGCCGCCGGAATTTTCCGAAACATTCCCGCCGATGGTGCAGGCCTTTTGACTGGAGGGATCGGGCGCGAAATGCAACCCAGTGTGCGCGACGGCGATGCTGAGGTCCAGATTCACCACGCCCGGTTGCACCGTTGCGCGCTGGTTTTCGACGTCTACTTCCAGAATGCGGTTCATGCGCGAAAAAACAGTGACGATGCCGCCCTGTCGCGCGAGCGCTCCGCCGGAAAGGCCGGTGCCGGCGCCGCGCCCCACGAGCGCTGTGTCGTATTTGTTGGCGAGCTTGACGATCGCGACTACGTCCTCCGTGTTGCGCGGGAAAACCACGCAATCGGGGCGCGCCACTTCCACCGAGCCGTCGTATTCGTAGAGCAGCAGGTCCTCGGGCTGGTGCAGCACACCTTCCGGACCGAGCAGAGTTTTCAGTTCATGGAGAAGTCGCGAGTCCATTTGCGCGCTGGGTTTTGCGATGCTGCGTTGTTGTTGCGACTGATGCAAACACTATATCCGAATTTGCTGCTCCGCCAAGGTGTTCCGCAGGCTTGGCGAGAGTTTAACCACGTACCGCACCGTTTTAGCCCCAGAGCAATTTGTCCACGGGGTCGGGCAGTTCGCCTTGCGCGGACATCAGCGCGATGCGTAGCAGCGCGGCGACGCTTACCAGGTCCCGAATCTCTCCCCGTTTCACCTTATCCACGGCCTCCCAGAAGGGAAGCCGCACCACTTGCAAAACTTCGGTATCTTCCGGCTCCGCGGTTCCTTCGGTTAGATCCCAGGCTAAAAATGCGGTTCCTTGCTCGTCCGTGACGCTATTGGAAAGGTCCATGCCAAGCACCGGCAACCACCTCGCGGCGGACATGCCGCATTCCTCGCGCAGCTCGCGTTTCGCTGATTCAATCAGAGGCACATCCCTCTCCCCGCCGCCTTGCGGAATTTCCCAACTGTAATATCCGAGCGGGAATCGAAACTGCCCCACCAGAATGGTGTTGCCCTTTTCGTCGATGGGCACGACGCCCAACGCGTGGCCTTTGAAATGTACCGTTCCGTAGATACCCGGGCCGCCCGCGGCATTGCGCACCTCGTGATGATCCACGCGAATCCAGGCGTTTTCGTACACGGTGGCTTTGGTCAGCACCGTCCAGGGATTTTTGGTCTCGTCGGTCAATTTCCTTTTCTCCGTTTGCGAGCAAAGCTCCACGCTGCCACTCAGTTTGTACATTCAATAGTATGCGAGTTTGCCGAGGGTGGCACGGTTCACGAGGTGAGGAGATGCAAATGTGTTACGAACGCGGATCTTCTGCCGGACCTATTGCCGCTTCGGTATCGCTCACCTGGCAGTGAGCTAGACGCAGTTAAACATCGCGCGTCGCGACGGTGTGTTCCCCAGCGTCCGGCTGGATCAAAAACCTTAGTGCCGGTTGTCCGGCGCTATGGGGGCCGAGCTGCTATCGTCTGAATCCGAGTTCCGCTTCAGCACGGGCCGGTCTGGATCGGCTTCCTGCGCGCCGGTCTCGATATCCGCGGCGGTGGCGTCGTAGACGTAGCGGATGGAAATCGAGGGTGATCTGCCGTCATCGATATGCAAGCTTTCATACAAGCGCCGTCCGTCCTTGGACAGCTCGTACGTCCGCGACATTTTGCCGCTGAGGGGGCTCTTCTCATCCGAAATGAGCTGGCTTCCGCTCCAGTGCGCCAGGATGGCCTCGTGGGCATCGTCGGTTTGCTTGGGCAGTTTCCGCCCGTCGGTGTAAAGCGCCAGTTGATGAAAATGGTCGTCGGTCATGTCCACTTCGGTTTCCGGATTCTTCAAATCGACGGTGAGCAGCGCCGGAGGATGAAGCAGCGGCTGCATCTTGGGATTTCCTTCGATGTCCTTGCCTCCGCCGCGCGGCACCTCGTCCGGGTAAGGATAACCGGCGCCCGGGGGATAGCCTCCGGGATACCCGCCCGGGGGATAGCCGCCCGGATAGCCACCAGGATAACCACCCGGGTAGCCTCCGCCATAAGGACGCGGCCGTGGATTGTTGTTGATCGTGTCGGCGGCTTCCGCGGCGCGCACGCGCTGCTGCGGATCGTCGCTGTCTTTGGGATTCAGCTTCCACGAGCCGGCCAGAGTCGTGCGCGGTGGCACGGGAGGCGCTGCGGGCTTGGGCTTGGGAGGCGGAGCCGGCGCAGCCGCTGGCTGCGAGGAAGAAGGCGGCGGAGCCATGGGCCCTGCGCCCATTTGCGCCGATGCGCTGCCGCAAACGGCCAGCACGGCGCTACCGAGAACCGTCGCCAGCGTTCGAGGCGAAAAACGTGCCGATAATTTATGTGTAGCCATCTGATTCCCCTCGGAACAAAGCAGCGCTGCGACTGGTCCCGCACGCCTGCCAAGGGCTCACCCTTTCCCCGAACATTACACCTACTTGACGGCACAACGACGATTTAAGTTGCGCGTGTTCCACCTTGCTCCCGGCAGGGAAGCAGCCTGCGTCAAGACGTGTGCGGCTGCCCGTAACGGGTGTATATTACCCGGCGTCCTAAGCATTTATTCACCGGACCCCAGGCCCGCCTTGTTCGGAATCTAAAATGTGGTTGAAAGGGGCGCTCCCACGATGGAGCTTCAGAAGTTACGCCCGCTACGGTTCCTGGTTTCATCCGCACGAATTGCCTTCGTTTTATTGGCAGCCGGGTCAGCTCTCCGTGCGCAAAACCCGCCCGCGCAGTATGCTCCGGCGGACATCGAGTACGGAGCGCGAATTTTCCTCACCCAATGTACCGGGTGCCACGGCGTGAATGGCGATCAGGTTCCCGGCGTGAACCTGGGCAGCGGCCAGTTCCGCCACGTTTTTTCGGACAGCGATTTGCGCTCGGTGATTACCAACGGCATTCCCGGCACGGGCATGCGCCCTTTCAATTTTGATCCATCCGAACTCACCGGAATCGTCGCCTACATCCGCAACATGCACACCTTCGACGCCGGCAAAACGAAATTGGGCGATCCTGCCCGCGGCGAAGCACTTTTCAAAGGCACCGGCAATTGCGGAAGCTGCCATCGCGTGAACGGCAAAGGCCCGCGAGTGGCTCCCGACCTCAGCGACATCGGCGCGCTGCGCACCGCCGATCTGCTCGAGCGTTCGCTGGTCGATCCCTCTGGTGCCATGTTGCCGATGAACCGCTCGGTGCGCGCCGTGCTGCGCAACGGAAAAGTGATTACCGGACGCCGCCTCAACGAAGACACCTACAGCGTGCAGCTCATCGACGATCAGGAGCACCTGGTCTCGCTCGACAAATCCGACCTGCGCGAGTACACCGTGCTCACCACTTCCTCCATGCCGTCTTACAAGGACAAGCTGAACGCGCAGGAAATTTCCGACGTGGTCGCCTATCTGCTCACTTTGAAAGGCGTGAAATGAGCCGCGAAATGATTGACGCAGTTGCGCGAGTGTCGCGTGTCTCTCTCTTGTTGTTTCTTGTGTTGGCCGCTACCTCTCTGCGCGCCCAGGTCACCGCCGACCGCCTGGTCCACGCTTCCAGTGAGCCGCAGAACTGGCTCACCTACTCCGGCAGCTATGCCAGCCAGCGCTACAGCCTGCTCCATCAAGTCGATCCGGCGAACGTCAAGAACCTCGAAATGAAATGGGTTTTTCAGGTGCAGTCGCTGCAGAAGCTCGAATCCACGCCGCTCGTGGTCGACGGCATCATGTACGTGACGCAGTCCCCGAACGATGTCATTGCGCTCGACGCCAAAAGCGGCCATGTGTTCTGGACTTACCACTTCAACGTTTCGCCCGCCGCCCGTCCCTGCTGCGGCGTGGTCAACCGCGGCCTCGCAATCCTTGGCGACACGCTGTTCATGGCTACCGTGGACTCGCACCTGGTGGCCATCGACGCAAAAAATGGCCACGCGCTCTGGAACGTCACAGTGGCGGACGCCAATGCGGGATACGCCATGACCCTCGCTCCGCTCATCGTGAAGGATAAGGTGCTGGTCGGCGTGGCCGGAGGCGAATTCGGCATTCGCGGTTTTATCAGCGCGTACGACGCGCGCACCGGAGCCGAAGCTTGGCGCTTCCACACCATTCCCGGACCCGGCGAGCCGGGCCATGAAACCTGGAAGGGCGAGGATTGGCTTCACGGCGGCGCGCCCGCCTGGATTACCGGTTCCTACGATCCTGACTTGAATCTCGTCTACTGGGGCACTGGCAATCCCGGCCCGGACTTCAATATCAGCAAGCGCCCCGGCGACAATCTTTATTCCGATTCGGTGCTGGCGCTCGATCCCGACACCGGCAAGCTGAAATGGTATTTCCAGTTCACGCCCAACGACCCTTACGATTTCGATTCGGTGCAAGTTCCCGTGCTGGTTGATACTGACTGGAATGGCGCGCCCCGCAAGCTCATCCTCTGGGGCAATCGCAACGGGTTTTTCTACGTGCTCGATCGCACCACCGGGAAATTTCTTTTCGGCCGCCCGTTCGTAAAGGTGAACTGGGCGCGCGGTTTGGACGATTACGGCAGGCCCATCCTCACTCCGCAGCCCGCCGGCACTCCCACTTTTCCCGGCCAACAGGGCGGCACCAACTGGTATGCGCCCTCTTATAGCCCGCGCACTGGATTGATGTATCTCTCAGCCTGGGAGGATTACTCCACCATCTTCGTCAGCGTGGATGCGGAGTACAAAGAAGGCCAGCACTACACTGCGGGCGCCAACACCGGCCCCATTCCTGGCGGCGACACGCCGGGTGGCCAGCAGCGCGGCCCGATCAACAACTACACTGAAGCGGCCGGCCACGGCGCGGTGATCGCACTCGATCCGCACACCGCCGAAAAGAAGTGGACCTTCCCCATGCACGACGTGACCACCAGCGGCATTCTCACTACCGCTGGCGATCTGCTTTTCACCGGCGGGCGCGAAGGATATTTCCAGGTGCTCAACGCGCGCACCGGCGAACTGCTGTGGAAAGCGAACCTCGGCGGAGACATCATCGCCGGCCCCATCACCTACGAAGTGGATGGCAAGCAGTACATCTCCGTTGCCGCGGGCCACGCCATATTTGTGTTCGCCCTGCGCAACTGACTGCCTCTGCTGCGCTCAATCTGGCCGCCCGCTTCGACTCTTGATTGCGAGTGTCATCCTGACCGTTTTTGCGTGGTTCGTCGCGGTGGTTTCAGCCCCCCTACGATCCGGAACTCCACGATGCACCCTTTCCGCCCGCCGCGCTTACCTCATGCCACCGCTGGCAAGAATCTGCTCGCCGGTGAGCCATGCGGAATCCTGCGAGGCTAGAAACACCGCAATCGTGGCAATGTCGTTTGGCTGGCCACTGCGGCCGAGCGGTGTCTTGGACACGATATCCCGCTCGAAATCCGAGCCGATGAGCCCCGCAGTGTGGGTGCCTTCGGTTTCAATGACTCCCGGATTGATCGAGTTGACGCGAATTTTCTTCGGCCCCAGTTCATTGGCCAGCACGCCGGTAATTGCGTCGAGCGCGCCCTTTGTGCCCGTATACACCGAGCTGTTCGGTGGAGTTATGCGGCTGACTGCCGATCCGATATTGATGACACTTCCGCCTTCGCCCAAATGCTTTACCGCGGCTTGGGTCGTAAGTAGGACGCCAAGCACGTTAATGTTGAAGATCCGATGGAATTGTTCTTCGGTGACGTCTTCGATCGGTGAAAATTCATAGACGCCGGAATTGTTGACCAGAATGTCCAGCCGTCCGAACGTCTTGATGGCCGCCTCGATGATGCCCTTTGCTTCCGCTGCCTTGGAAACGTCTCCGCCCACCGCGACGGCCTTGCCCCCTGCAGCAGTAATGGCCGCCACAACTGCATCGGCACCCACTTTGCTAGATGCATAGTTCACCACTACCGACGCGCCTTCCGCGGCCAGCGCTTTTGCGATGCCAGCTCCGATGCCTTTCGACGCGCCCGTAACCACTGCGACTTTTCCCTTCAGCTTGCTCATGTCCGTTCTCCCCGGGTATCGACCCTTACTCGTGTCCCTAATCGGGCCGCCAATTCGACGTTTAGACAACTATCGAATTGATGCCGGCGCATTCGGAAGGATGCAGGAAGCTTTTCGAGGATGTCCCTTCGGATGGTATGTGATTGCCTGGGCGAGGGTTCCGGGTGAAGGTGGGGGCCCAGCCACTTGCCAAGCGACCCAAAAGTGCGACAATGCAGCGTCTGAAGGGCAACGATCCCCAAGGCTGGTGTGCAAAGGGTTTCAGGAGGAGCGAATGAAGATCGCACGAATGCTGTTGGCGGGGCTGGTGGTGATCGCCGCGATAATGCTGCAGGCGGGCGTAGCGCAAGCGGCCATCAAAACGCGATGGGTGGATTACAAGCACGGCGACACCCCGCTCTCCGGCTATCTGGTCTATGACGACGCAGGGCAGGGAAAACGTCCTGGCGTGCTGATGATTCACGACCGCTCAGGATTTTCCGAGGGCACGCTGGCCGATGCGCGCATGATCGCTGGGCTGGGCTACGTGGTGTTCGCCGAGGACATGTTCGGCAAAGGCATCGTGCCGAAGAATGTGCCGGAGATGACCCAACTGATCACCATCTATGACAAGGATCGTCCGCTGATGCGCGCGCGGGCGCTGGCCGGATTTGAAGTGCTGAAGGCGCAGCCGATGGTCGATCCGGCGAAGCTGGCGGCGGTGGGCTACTGCTTTGGTGGGACCACCGGCCTCGAGCTGGTGGAAACGGGCGCGCCGCTGGTGGGCTTCGTTTCGGTGCATGGAGCATTCGCCGATTTCACCCCGGAGATGGCCAAGAACATCAAGGGGCGCGTGCTGATCCTGCACGGCGCGGAAGATCAGGTGGCGCCGATGACGGAGCTCGATAAGGTGATTGCGCAGTTGCGCGGCGCAAAAGTGGATTTCGAAGTGAACCTGTACAGCGGTGCGTCGCACGGCTATACGCATCCGCAGAATCCGTCGGAAATGCGCGCCGATGCCGAATACAAAGTGGCCATGTCGCGGTTCTTGAAGGATGTGCTGGGAACCTGAAAACATCTGTCATCCCGAGCGAAGTCGAGGGATCCGCATTTTCTGTTGATTTGCGCCGTCATTCTGAGCGCCGTTTTTGCGCGAAGAATCTCTCTTCGGCTTTTCCGTTTTCCCGATGTTTTTTCGTAGAGACACGGTTTTAACTGCGCCGGGAAGCGTCACCAGTCAGTGTCGTTTTAGCCACCACAAAAAGAGAACCGAGGCTCGCGCCTTACCGCTCACGGTGAATTTTCCGCCAGCATTGCTGCTCCAGGTCTTCGGCCATGCAGCAGGAAAACGGCTCTTCGCCGGGAAAAGTGAGAGAATAGGCACAACTTGGTTTTGGAGGTGCGCGCATGAAAATGCGTCAAGTGCTGATAGTGGCAATTGTAGTGGCGGCGCTGGGCGCCATCGTCGTGGCAAGAACGTACCGGCAAGCTGTCTTGCCACACTATGTCGGACTCGAGCACGGTGTGCCGCAGTTTGGATACTCGCGGTATACAAGCCCCCCGGCGAATGTGGAAGCGAATATTGGCGGCGATCCGATTCGCATCGACTACTATGCGCCTTCGGCACATGGCCGGAAAATCATGGGCGGACTGGTGCCGTACGGCGTGGTGTGGTGCACCGGCGCCAACTGGGCCACGAAGATCACCACGGAAAATGATCTGAAGATCGGCGACCTGAACCTGCCGAAAGGCAGCTACAGCATCTGGACGCTGCCCGGCGATAAAGAATGGATGCTGATCATCAACAAAGAGACGGGGCAGTTCCATCTGAACTACGATGCGTCGCGGGATTTCGGGCGCACCAAAATGAATTTGAAAGCGCTCGACCAGCCGGTGGAAACATTCCGCATAGAATTACGTCCGAATGGCGGAGATCAGGGCACGCTCGCGCTGCTGTGGGAGAAAACCGAAGCGTCGATTCCGTTTACGGTGAAGAAGTGAATTGACGAGGCACGCCTAGCCAACATCCGCCTACTTCACTCGCTTCATTCGCGCTCCTTAGGTTAATCTGTATCGCCTTGAGCGAATCCCCCAGCATAGGCATCGCCACTGCGCAGGACTACTCCGCGCCGAAGCTCGCCGCGAACCGCCCGGCACAAGTTCTGTTCGCCAGCCTGATCGGCACCACCATCGAATTTTTCGATTTTTACATTTACGCCACCGCTGCTGTTCTGGTTTTCCCCAGATTGTTTTTCCCCGCAACCGATCCGGCTTCGGCGACGCTCGCCTCGCTCGCCACCTTTGCCATCGCCTTTTTCGCGCGCCCGCTGGGCTCCGCCCTTTTCGGACATTTTGGCGACCGCATCGGCCGCAAGGCCACGCTGGTCGCCGCGCTGCTTACCATGGGCATTTCCACCGTCGGCATCGGCGCGCTGCCGACCTACGCCAGCATCGGCGTGGCCGCGCCGCTGCTTCTCGCGCTTTGCCGTTTTGGACAAGGCTTGGGCCTCGGTGGCGAATGGGGCGGGGCGGTGCTGCTGGCGATCGAGAACGCGCCTCCGGGCAAGCGCGCCAGATACGGGATGTTTCCGCAGTTCGGCGCGCCCGCGGGATTCCTTTTCTCTGGTGGCACGTTTCTGCTGCTTTCCAGGTGGCTGACCAACGCGCAATTTTTCGCCTTCGGCTGGCGCATTCCATTCCTTACCAGCGCCATTCTTGTTCTGGTGGGACTCTACGTGCGCCTCACCATCACCGAAACGCCTGTTTTTCAGCAGGCGCTCAGCCACCGCGAACCGGTGAAGGTGCCCATGGTCACCGTGTTTCGCAAATACACGAAGTCTCTTGTGGTCGGCACGCTGATTTCGCTCGCGACCTTTGTGTTGTTTTACCTGATGACCGTCTTCGCGCTTTCCTGGGGCACCAGCGCGCTCGGCTATGGCCGCGAAAAATTCCTGATCATACAGCTTTTTGGCGTGCTGCTCTTCGCGCTGACCATCCCGGTTGGCGGCATTCTGGCCGAGCGCGGACGCCGCATCACTTTGATCTGGGTCACTGTTGCCATCGCCATTTTCGGGCTGATCATGGCGCCGCTTTTCGCCGCAGGCACCGCGGGAGCGGTGACCATGATGGCTCTCGGTCTCGCGCTCATGGGTCTCACTTACGGACCGCTTGGCACTGTGCTTTCCGAGCTTTTTCCGACCGCCGTTCGCTACACCGGCAGTTCGCTCGCGTTCAATTTTGCGGGAATTTTCGGCGCGTCGCTCGCGCCCTACATCGCGACATGGCTGGCGAAAAACCACGGCCTGCAATCTGTGGGCTACTATCTCTCCGGCGTCGCCGGGCTCACATTGCTGGGCCTATTCGCTGCGCCCGAAACCAAGGACGAAATCCTTTAGAAGTTCGCGTCGCCGGGATGAACCCCTTAGCGCTCTTATGTTATTCTTAACGTGCAGTAGAAATCTCGGGTGATCCTTCCGTTCTTCGCCACGCAACAGGCGCAATCAGTAGTTCCGGTTCTGCCGGGGGACTGAGTCGAGAACTGAGCGCCCCGAAATAACACCCAGGCAGGGATACAAAGCTTGCTCTCCGTCAACAACGTTTCCATGCGGTATGGCCCGCGAATTTTATTCGAAGACGTGAGCTGCACGTTCTTCGCCGGACGGCGCTATGCCATCACCGGACCCAACGGCGCGGGAAAATCCACGATGATGAAGATTCTTACCGGCGAGATCGAACCGTCCAAGGGCAGCGTCACGCGCCCGAAGAAGCTCGGCGTCCTGAGTCAGGACCAGTTCGCCTTCGACGACTACCGCGTCATCGACACCGTGGTCATGGGCAACAAAGGTCTGTGGAAGGCGCTGCAGGAGCGCGACGCGCTCTACGCCAAGCCGCACGACCAGCTCAGCGATGCCGACGGCATGCGCCTGGGCGAGCTCGAAGGAATTGTGGGAGAAGAAGGCGGCTACTCCGCGGAGGCTGATGCCGCGCTGCTTCTCGACGGACTGGATGTGGAATCCTCGCTGCACGAGCGGCGCATGAGCGAGCTGCAAGGCGGCCAGAAGGTGCGCGTGCTGCTGGCGCAGGCTCTTTTCGGGTCACCTCCTGCGCTGCTGCTCGATGAGCCCACCAACTATCTCGACCTCGATTCCGTGCACTGGCTGCAGGACTACCTGTGTGAGTACGAAGGTGTGCTCATCGTCATCTCGCACGACCGGCACTTCCTCAACAGCGTTTGCACGCACGTGGCGGACATCGATTACCAGACGGTGATCATGTACAACGGCGGCTACGACGACATGGTGCTGGCGAAAACGGCCATCCGCTCGCGCATCGAGCAGGAGAACGCCCAGCGCGAAAAGAAGATCGCGCAGTTGAACGAATTCATCGCCCGCTTTTCGGCCGGAACGCGTTCCGCGCAGGCCACTTCGCGCAAGAAGGAAGTGGAACGCCTGCAAACCGCGGATCTGGCCAGGTCGAATATCGCCCGGCCCTTCATCCGCTTTCAGCTCGACCAGCATTCCGGCAAGCACCCACTGGAAATCCGCAGCGTCGCCAAGTCCTACGACGGCGTGCCGGTGATTCAGCGTTTCTCCGCGGCTGTTTCGCGCGGCGAGAAAATCGCGCTCATGGGCCGCAACGGAGCAGGCAAAACTACACTGCTGAAATCGCTCGTGCGCAACGCTCCGGGCTATATCAGCGATTCCGACCGGGAATTTCCGGTCGATGGCGGCACGGTGAATTGGGGGCACAACGTGGCCGTCGGTTATTTCGCGCAGGACCACGCCGAATCGATCACCAAAGGCACTACCGTTATCGACTGGCTGCACCAGTTCAGTCCCATGGCCTCGCAGGAAGAACTGCGCGGCCTCCTCGGGCAGATGCTCTTCAGCGGCGACGACGCGCTAAAGCCGACGAAGGCGCTTTCCGGAGGCGAGTCCGCGCGCGTGATCTTCTGCCGGCTGATGCTGCAGAAGCCCAACGTGCTGGTGCTCGACGAGCCCACCAACCACTTGGATTTGGAATCGATCAACGCGCTGAACATCGCGCTGCAGAAATACGATGGCACGGTGCTGTTCGTCACGCACGACTACGACGTGATCGACGAAGTGGCCACGCGCATCTGGCATTTCCACGGTGGCAAGATCGAGGATTTCAAGGGGCCCTACTCCGAATACCTCGCGCACGTGGAGCAGGAAAAAGCCGTCCTGGAAAAGGCAACGCAGCAAAAATCCGCCCAGCCCGCCCGGCAGCGCTAGCGGCTTTTTTCTTTGGGTGCTTGCAGCCTTAGCGGGCTGCCCTGCTCTAATTGGTCAGGTAAAAATATCCAACCTTGTTGTTTGAGGGCGAGCCCCACCACATGCGCCCGTCCTTATCGAGGAAAAATTCGCGCATGGTGTTCTCGGAGAAAGGAAGCGGGTACTGGACCACGTTGCCGGTTTTCGGGTCGAGGCAGCCGACCAGGTCCTCATGCATGTCGGAATACCAGAGCCGGCCCTTGGCATCCATGTCGAAGGCGTAGGGGCTGGCGCTCTTTCCGGGCAGCGTATATTCCTTGAAGGTTTCGGTCTTGGGATCGAAGTGCGCGATCTTGCCGGTCTGCGTCAGCGTGGACGGGCTCTCGCCAAATTCCGCGAACCAGATGGTGCCATCGTCGGCCACTTGAATGCGGCGCGGCCAGGCATCGGGCGTCGGCACGGTGTACTTCGTCACTTTGCCGGTATCCGGATCGACTTTGCCGATTTTTCCGGTCGAGCCGAATTCCGCGAACCATGCCGTGCCATCCTTCGCCAGCGCGATTCCGTAAGCCGAAGGCACATCCGCGAAATGCTCGAACTTCCCAGTCTCGCGCACATACTTTGCCAGCGGCGAGCCGGTCGACCACACGTTACCCTGACCATCGATGCGAACCGTGTGCTTGCTGCCGCGGCGCGTTTTGCCATCGGGGTTAGGCGGCATGGTGTCCTGGTATTCGGTGATTTGCTTCGTCACCGGGTCCCATTTGCCGATGCGATCCGATTCCTGCTCCGCGAGCCACACGGTTCCATCGGGCGCGGCGACAGCCGAGTGGATCGTTGCCGACCCTTGATACGGCACGCGGAATTCCTGCACCTCGCCGGTTTTGGGATCGAGCTTCCCGATTGAATCGGACAGGCTGAAGTAGGGAATCCAGACGCTTCCTTTGCCATCGGGCGCGGCGCTGAAGGGCATGCGATTCGGGCCGGGCAGTTCGTAGCTCACATAGACGATCTTCATGGCCTCGTCCGCATACGGCCCGTGAACTAGATTCTTGTAGTCAGGCATCTGGCGCACGTCGCGGGGCAGCTTCGATTCCTGGCCGAAGACGCTATCGAGATACGAAGCGATCGTTTTCGCATCGTCATCGCTCACTTGCGTCAGGCGGTAGCCCATCACGTCGCGCATGAACGCTACGGCTTTGGTCCAGCCGTCCGCGTCGCGCGACACGGCCGCCATCTTGGTTTGAAACGCGTGGCACTCCAGGCAATTCTTTTCGATGAGCTCCTTGCCCTTGCCCGGGGGAAACAGGCTATCGCCCTGATAGAAGGAAAGGTCGCTCCAGCGCACCGGCGCTTCCTGCAGCGCGAAATCGAACGACGTTTTCTGGCTGGCGCCGAGCGCGACGCCGGTGTGCGGGTCGCTGCGATAACCCACCGCGTGGATGCGCACGCTGTATTCGCCGGCGGGCAAGTCGAGGAGACTGTAGCGGCCGTCTTTATCGCTCAGCACCATGGTGGTGATGTGGCTCTTGGTGTTCTGCGCCTGCACGAAAGCGCCCTTGAACGGCGCGCCATCGGGACCTTTTATTGTGCCGCTTACCGTCGCGCTGTGCGCCAGGGGAACCGCCAGGATCGCTGCGGCAATTGCCAGAAAAATCTTGTGGGATGCTCGCATGGTGCCTCTCTTTTTTCCGCTGAGAATTCCCGGGTGGCTGTCCGATCTTACACCGTGCCCGCCTTACGGTGATAGACGCTGCTGAACAGCGGGACGTTACCATAGGCCGAGTTTCCAGCCAACGAAATCGTCTAGGTGGAATTGTCGGCGTGGAATGCCGATGTGAAATTGTCGCCGTGAAATGTCAGATGTTGTGCCGATTTAGCTGTTCGCCTTGCTGCGCGTTTCCGCTAAGCTGGGGTCCGGGGAAATCACACAGCAACCATGCTCGAACGCCTGCAAAAAATCATCGCGCGCGCCGGACTCGCTTCGCGCCGCCACGCCGAGGAGTTGATCACCTCGGGACTGGTCACCGTGAACGGCCAGACCGTCACCGAACTTGGCTCGAAGGCCGATCCATCGCGCGATCACATCAAAGTGTCCGGCAAGCTTCTGCGGCCGGAGTCCGAGCATGTCTACTTGTTGTTGAACAAGCCGACGGAAGTTGTCGCCACCATGAGCGACCCCGAGGGCCGCTCATCGCTGCGCGATTTTCTCCACGGAGTTTCCGCGCGCGTCTACCCGGTCGGCCGTCTCGAATATCACTCTTCGGGCGCGGTGTTTCTCACCAACGACGGTGATCTCGCGAATCACATGCTGCGATCGCATCGCCTGCCGCAGGTGTATCACCTGAAACTGAAAACTCTGCTCACCTTCGCCGAGATTGAAAGCCTGTCCCGCTCGGCCCGCGCGCGCATCTCGCGCCTGAAGGGCAAGGAAATGCCCTGGTATGAGGTGACGTTGTCGGAGGCAAGCCGCGACGTCCTGCGCAACAAACTTTTTCAGACCGGACACCCGGTCGAGAAAATCCGGCGCGTGGCCATTGCGAATCTTCATTTAGGTCCGCTCGCTCCCGGGAAGTACCGCGAAGTGAATCCAGCCGAGATTGCCATGCTTTCGCGCATTCTCGAAGGCAAGCCCGAAGCGCTCGCCAAGCTGCCGCCGAAGCGCGAATTCAAGCCCCGGCAGCGCAGCATTAAAAAATCCCGTGGTGCGCGTGATTCATCGCATGAATCGTCGTCTCGCCGCGATTCCCGAAAGGACCGAACCTTCTCGAATCGTTCGAAGCGCACGAGAAAGACGAAGTTCACCGCGTGACAGATTCGATTGAAAAATCCGATCCAAGTTCTGGCAAAGGGCCCGGTTTGGGTTCCGGCGATCCCATCGCGCAAATTCTGCGCAGCAGCAAGACCATCGCCGTAGTGGGACTTTCCGGCCGCCCGGAGCGCCCCAGTTTCGGCGTCTCCGAATACATGCAATCGGCGGGATATCGCATCATTCCAGTGAATCCCGGCGAAGCCGAGGTGCTGGGAGAGAAGTGCTACCCGCGCCTGGAAGACATTCCCGACCCGGTCGACATCGTCAACATTTTCCGCCGCTCGGAATTCGTTCCTGAAATTGTGGAATCGGCGATTCGCATCGGCGCGCGCGCGGTTTGGATGCAGGAGGGCGTGATGCATCCAGCCGCGGCCGAACGCGCTCGCCAAGCGGGCCTGTTCGTAGTGATGAACTCCTGCATTCTGAAGGAACATATCCGGCGGGCCGCGCACTAAGCGGCTCTCATCGGTCCGCGATTACTGCAGCGAGAACATGCGCAGGATGCTGCGCCCCGGCTCGGTGACCACCACCGCGCTGCCATCCGGCGTAACCGCGAAAGCGTGATATTCCAGTCCATGCAGTGCGGGCACGAAGCTATCGTCGTAAAGCCCCACCCAGATCAGCTCGCCCGATTTGTCCGGCGGGCCGCGCTTGAGCAGCACGTGGCGCTCGTCCCGGCTCCACGCGAACGTGCCCATTCCCACGCGCACTTTCGTGGGCTTCGCCGGATTCGCCAGGTCGATCACTTCGATCGCGTCTCCATCCGCGAAGAACGCAATCTTTTTGCCCGAGGGCGACAAGTTCAAGCCGCTCTGATAACCGTCGATGCGCGCTATTTCGCGCACGCCTTCCTTCATCAGGTCCAGCGCAAAAACGGCCAGCCGGTTCTGCACGTTGAGATTCTGGCTGATGGCGAACGCCTGATTTCGAGCGGCGTCCCAGATGAGAGCATCGAAGATATGTCCTTCAAAAAGCGTGGTGGACTGCCCGGTCGCCGTGCTGATTCGCCCGATTTTGTATGGCCCGGCGCCGATGAGATAAGCCACATTCACGTTGTCGGAGAGCCATGTGGCGTTGGCCGCCTGCTCGATGAAGCGCCCTTTCAATCCCGGCACTTTGATTTCGCGGCCATCTTCTTCGAACAGCGCCACGGCCGGGCCGGTCTGCGAGGGCTCCTCGTCGGTTGCGGGCTTTTGCTGCGTCATGCTCATGGCGATGCGGCTGCCGTCGGGCGACCAACTCAGCGCATTCACGATGTAGCTTTGCGGCGGCGGCACCGGCATGAATTTTTCGCCCTCGACGATCTCACGGTCCTTGCCGTTGGAGGCGACGTAAATATCGGCGCGCTGAATCATGGCTTTCTTGACGCGCTTCAACTGCGGCACCGCGCAAACGATTTTGTTGGTGCTCGACACTGCGAACACCTGGCAATCGTGCCCGATCTCCATGATCGGCTTTTCCTGCGCGCTCAAAACGGACGGGAATATCGCGGCGGCAGCCATCAGGGTCGCGAACAAGATCGAGCGGCTGTAAAAGTTTCGAATCGATGCCGGCTGGGAGGCGGTAGCGGTTCACTTTTCTTTTTCCACCGGAGCTTTCTTCTGGATGCGCCGAATTTCTTCCAGTCTCTGCCGGATGCGCGCTTCAAAGCCTTGATCGGTCGGCTTGTAGTATTGACGCCCCAGCGAGGCTCGGCGGTAAGCAGGTCATGTCCGTAACTTTCTCTTCCACGTTGTGCGCGTACTGATAGCCTTTGCCGTATCCCAGGTTGCTTCATCAGCCCGGTGGCTGCATTTCTTAGATGCAGCGGAACGGGCTCCGCCAGGGTTTGCTGCAAATCTTCCTGCACCGCGCCGTAACCAACATAGAGCGCGTTCGATTTCGGCGCGAGCGCCAGATACACCGCGGCCTGTGCCAGCGCCAAGTGGCCCTCCGGCGGGCCCAGCGACTCGAACGCTTCTTTTGCCGCGAGCGTGACCGCCAGCGCGCCCGGCTCAGCAAGGCCAATATCCTCGCTGGCCATGCGAACCATGCGCCGCGCCACGTACAGCGGATCCTCGCCGGATTCGAGCATGCGCGCCAGCCAGTACAGCGACGCATCCGGATCGGAATTGCGCACCGACTTGTGCAGCGCGGAGATGAGATTGAAATGCTCCTCGCCGCTCTTGTCGTAGGGCAGCAGTTTTTTCTGCAACACATCTTCCAGGCGCTCTTCGGAAAGCACGCGGCGCCCGTCGGCACCCATTTCGGTGCTCGGCTCGGTGCCGAGCACCAGCGCTTCCAGCGTGTTGTAGGCCGAGCGCGCATCCCCATTCGCCAGCACCGCAATCCGCTCCAGGATCTTGTCGCTGCTCTCCACGCGCTCTTTGCCCAGCCCGCGCTCGGTGTCCGCGATAGCGCGCTTCAGCAGCAGCACAATCTGCTCGGCCGAGAGCGCGTGCAGCACGTAGACCTTCATGCGCGAAAGCAGCGGGGCGATCACTTCAAACGACGGGTTCTCGGTCGTCGCGCCGATCAGCAAAATGTTTCCCGCCTCCACGTGCGGCAGAAAAGCGTCCTGCTGCGCGCGATTGAACCGGTGCACCTCGTCGACGAACACGATGGTCCGCTGGCCGTAGTGCCGCGCTCTTTCGGCCTTGGCCATCACTTCCTTGATTTCCTTGATCCCGGAGAGCACCGCGCTGAACGGAACAAATTCCGACCTTGTGCGCTGGGCGATGATCCGCGCGAGCGTCGTCTTGCCGCAGCCCGGAGGGCCCCAAAGCAGCATGGAACTCAGATCGTCATGTTCGATCTGCGTGCGCAGCGGCTTTCCCGGGCCGAGCAGATCCTCCTGCCCGATAAACTCATCGAGCGTTTGCGGACGCATGCGGTCCGCCAGCGGCCTGCCTGCTTGCGAGCTTTCCTGCGGCTCGATGGCGCGAAAAAGTCCCACTAGGAGAGTTCCTTTCGCTGGCGCGCCGCCTCGTAAAGCAAAACCGATGCGGCAATCGCCGCGTTCAGCGATTCGACCGATTCGCTCATGGGAATCGAAATAGTCGCGTCCGCGGCGTGTTCGATTTCCGGCGGCAGCCCTGCGCCTTCGCTGCCGATGAAGATCGCCGCCGGACCGCGAAGCACTGGCAGCGCATCTCGGTCGCGCTGCTTCGTTCCCGCATGCAAGCTTGCCGCAACAATTTGTACTTTGTGCATCTTCAGTTGCGCCAGCACCACCGGAATGGCCATGCCGCGCAGCAGCGGCAATCGCAGAGCTGATCCTGCCGACGCGCGCACCGCTTTCGGCGACCAAGGATCGGCCGTGCCGCGTGTTGCCACCGCGCCGGTCGCTCCAAACGCCTCCGCCGAACGCAAAATGGTGCCAACATTTCCGGGATCCTGCACGCTAGCCATTACCAGCACCAGCGGCTCCTCGCGGGCACGCACTCCGTCTGCGGCAGGCCGCCCGCGCAGAACATCTCCCAGGTTCCAGGCTGGCTGGCGAAACAGCGCGGCAACACCTTGCGGAGTCTCGGTTCCGGCACATCCGGCAAATAGCTGGTCCGTAGTCTTGAAGATGCGCTCGCGGCGGATTCCTGCGTCGCTTGCGCTCGCCGCCATGAGTATTTGCGGAAGATGGTGTTCGCCGGTGGCGCTCACCAGCAGCGCGTCCGCCTCGAGTCCCGAGGCCAGCGCTTCTTCCACCAGCTTGGGCCCTTCAATTCCAATCAACCCATCTCCACTCGGCCCGGTTCCGCGCAGCGCCGCTCGAAACAGTTTGATCCATTTGTTGTCGCGGCTGGTGATTACATCGCCGCGCTCGGCTGGGGACACCGCTACGCTCATTTTATGTTTGATGCCGGACTCGGACGCCATGCCGCAAGCCTAGCAAACGCCTCGCCCGCCGTAAACTTCGCCTGTTTCGAGTTGCCACGTCCGACCCCGACATTCAACTGCTCATGGGGAAATCGTTGACAGATCGCTTACGTCCTTTTTTTACTGTATCTTGCACGCCCGACCCCGCGTATGCTACCTTGCAAAAGGAAAGCATAGGCGCAGCCCGCCGAGAGAGAACCTTGCCCGTAGAAGTCCTGAAAATCTCATCCGAAGCTCCGGAACGATCCGTTGTCGAGTATGCTGCGAGTTTTATCAAGCGGGGCCGGGTCATCGGTATTCCTACCGACACCTTTTACGGTCTCTCCGCCGATCCATTCAATCTGGCGGCCATCGAACGAGTTTTCCAGATCAAGGGCCGTCCCGAAAACCGCGCCCTTCCCATTCTGGTAAATTCTGTCGAGCAGGCCGTTTCGCTCGCTCGCGACGTCCCCGACGCCTTTCTCACGCTGGCCAGCAAATTCTGGCCCGGCGCGCTGACGCTGGTGGTCGAAGCCACGCATCGTTTGCCGCTGAAAGTGACTGGCAACAGTGGACGCGTGGCGCTACGCTGGGCTGATTCGCGCATCGCGACGGCCGTGATCGAAGCCGCCGGCGGCCCGATCACCGGAACCAGCGCCAATTTGTCCGGGCGGCCTTCCTGCAGTAATGCCGACGAAATCGTGCAGCAGCTCGGCGCCAAGCTTTCGCTGATTCTCGACGCGGGTGATACCGGCGGTACATTAGCCTCTACCATCGTGCGCATCGACGGCAACGAATGGTCCATCGTGCGCGAAGGCGCGCTGCCCGACACGGAAATCCGCAAGGTCTTCGAATCCAGCAGTTCGTAACGGCGTGTCATCCCGAAGCGAGCCGCGCCCGGTGAGGGCGCAGAGAAAGATGTCCAGCGTAGCCGAGGGATCTCTCTTCGTGTGCAGCGCTCGCCATGGGCGCGCAGTCGAGGGATCTGCATTTTCTTTGCTGTCTGCGCCGTCATTCTGAACGCAGTGAAGAATCCCTCTTCGTGTGCAACTCTCGCCGCCACGCTGTATTTTCACGCAACCTACCGCAGGCTCACCGCAGCCAGGAAATCAAAATCCCCCGAAGGCGCAATCGTCACATCCGTTACCCGCGCGCGGTGCACAGCGATGTTGTCCACATACCATAAATTGATGTAAGGCTCGTCCTCCGCCACGATCTTCTGCACCTGCGAAAGCAGCGCCTTGCGTTTCTCGCGGTCCGTTTCCACGCGCTGCTTTTCGAGCAGCGCATCCAGCTCAGCATTTTGGTAATGGCCGCGATTGGCGCCGAGCGGCGGCACGCGCTTTGAATCGAACACATAATTGAAAATATCCGGATCGGTGTTCGAGGCGCCCACCCAGCGCAGCGTCGAAATCTGGAAGCTCCCGTGCGTGATGTCGGAATAGAACGTGGCGAATTCGAGCGGCCGCAGTTCCACGGCAATGCCCACACGCTTCCACTCATCCGCCAGCGCCTCGGAAAGAACGCGCGTCGATTCATCCGTGGAAGTTTTTAACGTAAGCCGCAAGCGCACGCCATCGGGCCCCGGGCGAAAACCCGCGGCATCGAGCAATTGTTGCGCGCGCGCCGGATCGTAATTGTATTGCCGCACATTCGGCTCAAAGGCCCAGTGATTCGGCGGCAGCAGGCTCGATGCCAGCCGCGCCTGCCCGCGCAGCAAATATTCGACCAGCGACGCGCGGTCGGTGGCATACGCGAGCGCCTGGCGAACTTCGCGGCGCGCCAGCGCCGGGTCGGTGAAGTTGAACACAATGTAAGCCAGGCTGGTGCCGGAGGTTTCATCCGTTACCAGCTGTGATTGCTTCTTCAGGGTCACGATGGTGTCCGGGCTCAGCGAATTGAAGGCCATATCGGCGCTGCCCTTGCGCAGTTCCAGCGCGCGCACGATGGCATCCGGCACAATGCGGAATTTTATCTGCGCGATTTTCGCCTGCCCGCCGAAATAGTCCGGGTTGCGGTCGAGCGTGATCTCCTCATCCTGCGTCATGTCCGCAAAGCGAAAAGGCCCTGTGCCAATGGGGTTGCGCGCTACTTCTTTTCCCGAGCCGTTCGGCACGATGCCGATCCCCGGCTTGGTCAGGTTCCACAGAAATGACGACGAAGGCTCGCGCAGATGGAAAATCACCGTGCCAGGATCGGGTGCATCGATCGAGCGCACATTTTCATACGCTCCGCGTTTCGGCGTTTTTACCTGGCCGGAAATGATCGAATCGAAAGTGAACTTTACATCCGCCGAAGTCAGCAGCCTGCCATCGTGGAACTTCACGCCCGGGCGCAAATGAAAAACGTAGGTGAGCGGGTCGGGATTGTCCCAGCTTTCGGCCAGGTCCGGCGTGGGATTCATCTGCGCGTCGTGCGCCACCAGGCTATCAAAAATTAATCCGTGCAGATGCTCGGACTGCGCGTCGGTGCCGATGCGCGGATCCAAACTTACCGGTGAGGATTCGATCAGGAAATTCAGCGTGCCGGCTTCATTCGCAGAAGAATATGTGGAGGCGCACCCGGCCATTGCCAGTGGCAATGCCGTTGCAAAAAGAAAGCAGAGCAGTGCGCCCGCACTTCCGCACTTACTTCGCTCGGCCCCAGGTGAGCTTTCCCATGACTACAGCATGCCTCGCGCCCGTTGCCGACGGCAAGTTATTCGTGCGTCCGTGGTATGCCTCATACGCCAATATGGCAAACGCGAACGCTTCCTTGGCTTCGGTGGGCACGCCGAGACGATCGGACGACACGACCTCGACGCCGGGAACGGAGGCCGCGAGTTGCGCCATCATCAGCGGGTTTTTCGCGCCGCCTCCCGAGACGATGAGTTCGTGCACCTCAATCTTCGGGAGGATCAGCCGGCGGAAAGCATCGGCAATCGAAAGGGAAGTGAACACGGTCGCCGTGCGCACCAGGTCGGCCGGCGAGGCATGGTGTTTGCGTCCCCAGGTGATCAGCCGCTCCACGTACGCCTGGCCGAATTGTTCGCGCCCGGCCGTTTTCGGCGGACGCTTGCGCAAGTAGGGCTCGCGCATCATGCGCGAAAGCAGTTCGGGGATGGTGCGCCCGCCCAGCGCGATTTTCGCGCCACGGTCGTATTTGGAGCGCCCGTGAGTCATGCCTTGCACCAGCGCGTCCACGATCATGTTGCCCGGGCCGGTGTCGAAGGCCATAACTTGTTCCGGCGTCGCGGCCGCGGGAATCACAGTGACGTTGGCGATGCCGCCGATGTTCAGCGCCACGCGGCCGCGTTCGGAATCGCGGTAGAGCAGATAATCGACGAATGGGACGAGCGGCGCTCCCTGACCGCCGGCGGCAATGTCCGAAGGTCGAAAATTTGCCATGGTGGGCACGCCGGTGCGCTCGGCGATCATGGCTGGTTCGCCGATCTGCAGCGTGGATGCCACCCGCCACGCGCCCTTCAGTCGCGCCGGGGAGCCCTGATGAAAAATTGTCTGCCCGTGCGAGCCTATCAGCGCAATCTGGTCCATGCGAATGCCAGCACTTTTCGCCGCCGCAATCGCCGCTCGAGCGAATTCCTCCCCAATCACGAAGTCGAGCCGGCTGACCTCCGCCGTGGTGGTCGCTCCGCCATTCGCGAGCCGCAGGATCTGCTCGCGCACGTTCAGCGCAAAAGAAACGTGATGATGCGCTTCAAGCTTTGCATTCAGCTCCGGCGGCGCACCGGAAAGGCGCACGATGGCGGTGTCGATGCCGTCCGCGGACGTGCCTGACATCACGCCCATCACCAGCATCTCTTCGCCCGAGTTGTCGCTCATGAAAGCTGCTTCTGCAGCGCGGCCAGCAGGTTCAGCGCTTCGAGAGGAGTGAGCGTGTTCAAGTCGGCGCTGCGCAGCGCGGCCAGCACGGACTCGTCAATCGCGGTGAAGCTGGTTTGCTCGGGCGCCGGCATTTGCGAGCCGGGGGAAAGCTCGGCGCTCAGTTTTTCTTCGCTCTTTTCGTGGCGGCGCAGAATTTCTCGCGCGCGGACGATCACGTCCTGCGGCAGCCCGGCCAGCCGCGCGACTTCTATTCCGTAGCTTTTATCCGCGCTGCCGGGCTCGACGCGCCGCAGAAAAACAATCTCGTTGCCCGCTTCGTGCACCGACACGTGCACATTCTTCACTCCGGGCAGCAACTGTTCGAGCTCGGTCAGCTCGTGGTAGTGCGTAGCGAAAAGCGTCTTGGGTCGCGCGCCGCTATGCAGCGACTCAACCACCGCCCAGGCGATGGAAAGGCCGTCATAAGTAGCCGTGCCGCGCCCCACCTCATCGAGCAGCACCAGGCTGGCGCTTGTCGCCGTATTTAAAATTGCCGCAACCTCGCTCATCTCCACCAGAAATGTCGACCGCCCGCGGGCCAGGTTGTCCGACGCGCCAATGCGGGTGAAAACGCGATCGAGCAGCGGCAGCCTGGCTTGCGTCGCCGGCACAAATGATCCCATCTGCGCCAGAATTGAAATCAACGCGGCCTGCCGCAGGTACGTCGACTTGCCGCCCATGTTCGGCCCGGTAATGAGCAAAAGGAATTGCGATTCGTCGTCGAGATACAAATCGTTCGGCACGAAGCGCTCGCCGCGCTCCTCCAGCAGTTTTTCGATCACCGGATGCCGTCCGCCCGCGACCATGAGCACTCCTCGCGCTGCACCGTTGCCATTTTCAGAACCTGCTTCGCCGATGCGAGTTGCGATGTTCGAGGATCCGCTCTTGCTCTTGCCGCTCTTGCTCTCGGTAATCAATCCCTGCGTGAATTCCGGCCTTGTGTAGTTCCGTGACGCCGCGATGCGCGCGAAATTCACCAGCACATCGAGCTGCCCGATGCCCGCTGCCGTTTGCCGCAGCCGCTTGGCTTCGCGTGCGATCCCTTCCCGAATTTCGCCATAGAGCTTCCGTTCGATCTCCAGGATGCGCTCTTCCGCCGACAAAACCTTGCGCTCATATTCCTTCAGCTCACTCGAAGTGAACCGTTCCGCATTTACCAGCGTTTGCTTGCGTTCGTAATCGGCGGGCGCCAGATGCATGTTGGCTTTCGAAATCTCAATGTAGTAGCCGAAAATCTGGTTGTAGCGAATCTTCAGTGACCCGATCCCGGTGCGCTTCCGCTCGCGCTCTTCCATCGCTGCGATAATCTGTCTTCCGTGCCGGGTGATCTCGCGCAGCTCGTCCAATTCGGCATGAAACCCTGCGCGGATGATGCCGGGCTCGTTCAGAACGGCGGGAGGTTCATCGGCAATCGCGCGCGCAATGGTGTCCCGCACATCGATCAGTTCATCCATCTGTTCGCGCAGCGCGGCCAGCCGACCGGCGCTCGCATCCCTGCTGTCTCCGACACCAGCATCACGCTGACTCTCGCCCGCGCAGACCATCAAACCCCGCACCCGCGGAATTTTGTCGAGCGACGCCCGCAGCGCCAGCAAGTCGCGCGGTGTCGCCGTGCCCAATGTAATGCGGCTGGTCAGCCGCTCCAGGTCTAGAATTCCGCTCATTTCTTCGCGGATCTCTTCGCGCGCCACCGTCCGCGCCCTCAGGTCGGCCACTGCGGCCAGCCGCGCTTCAATCTCCTCCAAAGAAATTTCCGGCCGCAGAATCCACGAGCGCAGCAGCCGCGCGCCCATTGCCGTCGCAGTCTCGTCTATCGCGCGCAAAAGCGTCGCCGACGGGTCGTCCCCGGAGGCTGGCTCAACCAGTTCCAGGTTCCTCACCGTCACCTGGTCCAGAATCATCGCGTCCTGCTGCTCGTAATAGCTGATCCGGTTTACGTGCTCGAGGCCCGTGCCTGCGGGCCGCAGCGATGGCACCACCGACGTATCTTCCGGCTTGCGCGCCCCAATTGCTGATGTCTCGCGCAGGTAGTGGATCACCGCGCCGGCTGCCGCGCTGGCGCAGGGATGCTCCGTCAGCCCCAATCCATCGAGCGCGACAATCTGAAACTGCTCTTTCAGCAACCGCGTTGCGTAGTTGATCTCGAAAACCCAGTCATCCAGGCGAGTCTCTACCGCGCCCTGTCCGTTTGCCGTCGCAGCAACACTCGTTGGAAACAACGTGGCAGGGCGGGGAATTAGAATCTCCCGCGGCCGCAAAATTCCCAGCTCGTCCCGCAGGCGGTATTCCGCTTTCTCGCCGCTGAATTCGGTCGCGCGGAACTCGCCGGTCGACAAATCCACGAACGCCAGTCCAATTTTCGTCTCGGGCATCTTCCCGCTGCGCCCGCCAGATGCGCTCGCCGCCGCGCCCACGGCGGTTCTCCTCGCGATGGCCGCCAGAAAATTATTTTCCTTCGCTTCCACCAGCGTGCTGGCGGTTGCCGTTCCGGGCGTAATCACCCGAATCACTTCGCGCCGTACCAGCTTCTTCCCGGGCCCGGGCACTTCCATTTGCTCGGAAATAGCCACTTTGTGCCCGGCGCGGATCAGCCTGGCGATGTAGTTCTCCGCCGCATGGTACGGCACGCCGCACATGGGCACAGCCTGCTCTTTCTCCTTATTGCGCGAAGTCAGCGTAATCTGCAGCACCTTCGACGCAAGGATGGCGTCTTCGTAGAAAAGCTCGTAAAAATCGCCCAGACGAAACAGCAGCAGCGCGCTCGGATGCTGTTTTTTCAGTCCAAGATACTGCTGCATGAGTGGAGTCGTAGGTTCCGTCATTCAAGGCCGCATTATTGTTTGCAGGTGAGTGATTATGCTGGCCCGGCCGATTCTTCGCAACTTTCTTCCCGCCGCTTGGTATACAGCGCAAGAAGCGAGTTCTGGGCTGGCTAGGCCATGCAACTGTTGATCGCGCGAATTGTGGTTATACTTTGGCGTGCCGCGGCCGACCCATCGTGAAATCGAAGTGAAGTTGCCGGTGAAAGATATCCCGGCGCTGGTTCGCAAGCTGAAAGCCCTGAAGGTCGCGAATCGCGGTCGCGTGTTCGAGCGGAATACGCTCTACGACACGCCCGGCTCCGATCTTCGCCGCTCAGAGCGCTTGCTTCGCATTCGCGCCGAAATTCCTGCCGGCGCGGATTGGTCCCGTCCGGGTCCGCGTCAGTACGTGGTCACCTCCAAAGCTCCGCCGCTGCGCACCGGGGCAAAATTCAAATATAAGGAACGCCTGGAACGCGAAACCGCGATAAGCCACCCCGAACTCTGGCCCCAAACTCTTGCCTCGCTCGGCTTCCGCCCCAGTTTCGTTTACGAAAAATTCCGCACGTCGTTCCGCGTGCCTGGCCTGCACCTGGACCTCGACGAAACACCCGTCGGCACGTTCATTGAACTCGAAGGCAGCGGCAAGACGATCGACCGCGTCGCAAAAGCCCTGGGATACTCCGCGCGTGACTACTTTTGCGGCACGTATTGGGATGTTTACGCCGCCGATTGCCGCCGAAGAGGCCTACCCATTAAAAATATGGTATTCGATAGGAAAAAACTCCCAAAATCAGCACTCTTTGCTTGACAAAAATTCTCGATACATTTACTAGTCAAGTTGAGGACCATCGCAATCTAATGGAAGAAGTGTCGCCACATTTAGGATTGAATTTGGGACCCGAAATCAGCGCGTTGCGAGTTTCCGTTGACCTGTATCGCCGGCGAAAATCCGCAAGTTTGCCGCCTGATCTCGATTGCCTCGTTCGCGCGGTTGCAGACAGAGAAGCACGGCCCGGCCTGAAATAGATCCAAGGCAATTCTGCCTGCCCGCGGCCTTGTTTTTCGTTGTCGCGGGCTTTTTTTGTGCCCGATTCCGGAGCTTTTATGGCTCCGCAAGCGTGAAGACTGCCCGGAGTCGTGCCGTGACCGCCCGAATAGCCCCCCCGGTGCGAGCGACGGCGCAAGCGCATGGCGAAGTAGGAGCTGAAGAAGCAGGAGCTAAATATGATTCACGCAACTGAACTCATCGGCGCCGATACCTTCGACTCGGCCGGCAACCTGGTCGGCCGGGTTAAGGACATGTTCATTGTCCCGGACGAGCAGCCCAATCGCGTCGCCCGTTTGCTGCTGGCTCGCGGCAAGTTCCGTCCCATTGTCGCCCGCTATGATCAGATCGCCACGGTCGCTCCTGGCGAGGTGCACCTGAGTACCGATGAGTCGGCCCTGGAGCTCTACCAGCCCAATGAGGGCTGGCTCGCTATGAAGAAGGACCTGCTGGACCAGCAGATCATCGATACCAACGGCCGCAAAGTGGTGCGTGTGAATGACGTTGACCTGCTCGACCAACGCACCAACGGCAACACCGAGCTGCGTATCGAGCAGGTGGACGTCGGCCTTCCGGGCGCCGTGCGCCGTCTGCTGCAGGGCATTGTTCCTCCCGCGGCCATTCGCCGTATGCAGGCAAAGCTTCCCCAGCGAGTCATCCGCTGGGAAGTCGTCAACCTGATTGAACCCGATCCGCTTCGCCGGGTGAAATTGCGGCTTTCCAGCGATCGCCTAGCAGAGCTGCACCCCGCCGATATCGCCGAGATTATGGAAGAGCTTTCGCCTGACGAGCGCCAGTCCCTCGTGTCCGCACTCCCCGACGAGACTGCCGCCGAGGCTATCGCCGAGCTAGACGAGCGCCTGCAAACGCAGGTCGTGGAAAAGCTCGATCCCGAAAAGGCCGCCGACATCATCGAGGAAATGAACCCCGATGAGGCGGCCGACCTGATCCAGAACCTCGAGCCGGAAACTTCCCGGGAAATCCTGGACGACATGGAGACGCGCGAGGCCAGCGACGTCGAGGTCCTGCTCCATTTCGGTCCCGATACCGCCGGGGGCATGATGAACACCGAAATCGTCGTGGTCGGAGAAGACGCCACGCGCGGCGAAGTAGTCGATCACGTGCGCTTCCACGAAATTTCCCCCGAGCAGCTCGACAACATCGTGTTGATCAATCGCGATGCCAAGCTCGCCGGCACCGTACCCATCGCTCGGCTCGTGCTTGCCTCGAAGGACCAGCGCATGGCCGATCTGGCGTTCGAGCCGCTTCTCTCCGTTTCTCCGGACACCAGGGACAAAGAAGTATTCGAGATTTTCGACAAGTACGATCTGCGCAGCCTGGTAGTGGTGAATGAAGAAAATTGCCCGATCGGCGCCATCACTGTGGACGACGTAGTCAGCCGCATGCACTCGAAGCTCTAAGAGAATCCTTTTGCACGACCGGACGAATCAGTGAAATGAACACCTGGATCACATTAACGGACACGCTCTCCACTTGGGTGGGCCACGGCAAGAAGTTCAACAGCCGCACGCGGCCGTACCGTCGTCGCATCGCCGTCTTCCTGGCGGTTATCGGTCCGGGCCTGATCACCTCCAACGTGGACAACGACGCCGGCGGAATCACCACCTACACCGTTGCCGGCGCCCAGTTCGGTTACACGCTGCTCTGGTCGCTGATTCCCATGACCATCGCGCTCTATGTCAGCGAGGAAATGTGCGCGCGCATGGGTGTGGTCACCGGCAAAGGCCTTTCGGACCTGATCCGCGAGGAATTTGGCTTTCGCTCCACTTTTTTCGTGATGCTGGCGGCGCTGGCCGTCGACCTCGGCAACACCGTGGCGGAGTTTGCCGGCGTGGCCGCCGCCATGCAAATCTTCGGTATCAGCAAATACATCTCCGTGCCGCTGGCGGGGCTCGCGGTATGGTTCCTGGTCGTTCGCGGAAGTGCCAGACAGGTGGAGAAAATCTTTCTGGTGGCCTGCGGCTTCTATATCACTTACGTGTTCTCCGCCATCCTGGCCAAGCCGGATTGGTTGCTGGCGGCGAAGGAAACCGTGGTCCCTTCGCTGCACTTCAATTCCGGCTATCTGCTGATGCTCACTGCGCTGGTGGGCACCACCATCGCGCCCTGGCAATTCTTTTACTTGCAGGCGGGATTCGTCGAGAAAAAGGTTGGCGCGCGCCAGTACAAGCACGCCAAGCTCGACGTTCTCGTCGGCAGCATCTCCTGCATGGTCATCGTTTTCTTCATCATTGTTTGCTGCGCGGCCACATTGAATGCTCACGGCCTTACCAACATCACCGACGCGGCGCAGGCCGCGCAGGCGTTGCGCCCTGTCGCGGGCCGCTGGGCCGCCGATCTCTTCGCGTTCGGCTTGCTGAACGCCTCCTTGTTCGCTGCCTCAATTCTTCCTCTCTCTACCGCTCACGTGATCTGCGAGGGCCTTGGTTTCGAAGCGGGACTCGACCACAAGGTGAAGGAAGCTCCCGCCTTCTATTCTCTTTACACTGGGCTGATCGTTGTCGGCGGGGGCATCATTCTTTTGCCCAACGTGCCGCTGCTGAAGATTCTCGTCTTCTCCCAGGTTGCCAACGGCGTTTGGCTGCCGGTCGTGCTGATCTTTATTCTGTTGCTCATCAATCGCCGCGATTTGATGGGCACCCACACCAATACGCTCACCTTCAATATCGTCGCCTGGGCCACCGGCATCATCATGATCATTCTCACCGTGGTGCTGGTTTACGCCGCGTTGTTCAATCCGGCCTCCGCCGGGCTCGGCTAGAAAGTACGCACTCTGCTCTTGGACTCCACCAGAGCGCATGCTAGGCTTTTTGTCCTCCACGGGTTTGCGCGCGTGCACGGTTGCTTTTGCGGACCCCTGAGCCATTTCCAGTGAAAACGAGCGAATTTTTCAAACCTGCCAATCGCGAGGAAGCGGAACTTCTCGCAAAATTGGACCCCAAGCGCCTGCCGGCGCACTTGGCCATCATCATGGACGGCAATGGCCGCTGGGCCCAGCGCCGCCACTTGCCTCGCATCGCCGGGCACCGCATGGGCGTGAAAACTTCACGCACCATCATCGAAACCTGCTCGCGCCTGCACATCCCCTGCCTGACGCTCTATGCCTTTTCCGTGGAGAACTGGCGCCGCCCCGAAGCGGAAGTGAAATTTCTGATGAGCCTGCTGCGCGAGTACCTGAAACGCGAGTTGGTCACCATGCAGAAAAACAACATTCGCTTGATGTTCATCGGCCGCTCCGACCATTTGCCCGAATCGGTGCAGGCCGATATGGAAGACGGCGTGCGCCAGACCGCCAAAAATACCGGCATGCGGCTCATTCTGGCCATCAATTACGGCGCGCGCGCCGAAATGGTCGACGCCTTCAATTCCATCCTGAACGACGCGCGCAACCACCCCGACGCAGCTTCCGGTTTCAAAGTTGACGAACAGTGCATTGCCCGCCATCTTTACACCGCGGACCTGCCCGATCCCGATCTGCTCGTGCGCACCAGCGGCGAAATGCGCGTCAGCAATTTTCTTCTGTGGCAGATTGCCTACGCCGAGATCTACGTCACCCAGGTGCTCTGGCCGGATTTTTCGCGCGGCTGCCTGCTCGAAGCTCTGCTCGATTACCAGAAGCGCGAGCGGCGCTACGGCGGCCTCTCCACGCCTCGTGCTCGCATGGCCGCTCCCTCTGACGGCGACCGCGAAGGCCACGACTGAAATGCATTGCTATCGAATGGAACGCGACTGAATGCTCCTGCGCATCATCACAGCCGCCATCCTGATTCCCGTGGTCGTCGCGCTCATCTGGTTTGCGCCGCCCCTGGTACTGGCCGCGGCCGCCGCTCTCGTGGCCGTTCTCGCGCTCTATGAGTTTTTCGACATCGCTGAGCGCCAAGGCGCCACCGCCTTCAAGAAATGGACTATCGCTTGTACCGCCGGCCTGTTCTACGCACAGTACTCTCTCGGGCAGGTCGAAACGCGCAGCCTCAACGGCGCCATCCTGCTCATTCGCGGCGGGGAAGGGCGCACGCTTTCCATGGAAGCGGTGCTTTTGATCTTCGTCTTCGGCCTGGTAGCTATCGGGCTATTCACTCACCGCTCGCTGCAGGAAGTGCTTCCCGCGGTGGCGGTGAGTTGCGCTGGTCTTCTGTTCGTAGCTTTCCCTTTCAGCTATCTGGTGCGCCTGAACGAATTGCAAACGGCCGGGCGCCAGCTCGTGCTTTTTACCCTGTGCCTGGTTTGGGCTGGCGATATGCTGGCTTATTTTGTGGGCCGTTCGCTCGGGCGTGTTCCGCTGGCTCGCGCCATCAGTCCCAAGAAAACCTGGGAAGGGGCGCTCGGGAATTTGTTCGGCTCGCTTCTGGTTGCCGTGGCCTTCGCCCGCTGGCTGCAAGTCGATGTCGTCAACCTGATGATCATTGCCGCGCTGGCGAACGTGGCGGGCCAGGCCGGCGACCTGATCGAGTCGGCTTTCAAGCGCGGCGCTTCGGTGAAAGACTCCGGCTCGCTTCTTCCCGGACACGGCGGCGTGTACGATCGCATCGACAGCCTGATCCTCGCCGCACCCGTTGTCTGGGCCGCCTGCCAATTCTTGTTCGCGTCGAGGTAAAATCATTCGCACATGAAACGCATCGCCATTCTAGGTTCCACCGGATCGATTGGCCGCCAATGCCTGCAGGTTGTCGAGGCGAACCCCGGCCGATTTGAAGTCGTCGCTCTTGCTGCCGGATCGAACGTCGCTCTCGCCGCCGAACAGGTTGCCCGGCATCGCCCCAAAGTTGTCTCAGTCGGAACCGAAGCCGCCGCGCGCGAGCTTTGCGCCCGCTTGCACGCAGACTCCGGCTCAAAAATTGAATCTCTGGAAGTTTTGTTTGGTGCCGAAGGGATCGAACGAGTCGCCACTCATCCCGACGCGCAGACCGTCGTTTCCGCCGCCGTCGGCGTTGTCGGATTGCCCGCCACCTACAAAGCCATCGAGCATGGCAAAGATATCGCCCTCGCGAACAAGGAAGTGCTGGTCGCCGCCGGCGAAGTGGTCATGGCTGCGGTTGCCCGGCACAACGTCGCGCTGCTTCCGGTTGATTCCGAACACAACGCCATTCATCAGTGCCTGCGTTGTGGCGATCCCAGGGAAGTGAAGCGACTGGTCCTCACTGCTTCCGGCGGCCCCTTTCGCGAAACGCCCGTTTCCAAGCTTTCCTCGGTTACGCCCGCGCAGGCATTGGCTCACCCCAACTGGAAAATGGGCCAGCGCATCACCATCGACTCCGCGACGCTCATGAACAAAGGGTTCGAAGTGATCGAAGCGCGCTGGCTCTTTGGCATGGACCTCGACAAGATCCACGTGGTCATCCATCCTCAATCGACCATTCACTCCATGGTCGAGTTCATCGATGGCTCTATCCTGGCGCAACTCGGCCCCACCGACATGCGCATGCCCTTGCAGTACGCGCTCACCTATCCGGAGCGCATTGCGTCCAACGAATGTGCGCTCGATTGGTCTACCCTGAAGAAACTGGACTTTGAGGAAGTGCCCGCTGCGAAATTCCCATGTTTGTCTCTCGCGAAGCATGCCTTGCGCCAGGGAGGCCCATTGCCTTGCGCCCTGAATGCTGCTGACGAAGTGGCCGTTGCTGCATTTCTCGAAGGCAGCCTGCCGTTTTTGGGCATTCCGGCGGTCATCGAACAGGTTCTCGAGCGCATGCCCGCGTCGCGGTTGCATTCCATTGCAGATGTGCTCGCGGCCGATGCGGAGGCGCGCCGCCTGGCTCGCGAACTCACCACGCACCAGGCCCTTTCGGCCTGAAAACTTTCGCAGTCGTATTTGTTCTTTGGTTTCCAGGACCGAAGAAGCGAATTTCTAAATTAGCTGCCTTTCTTTTAGAATAGATTTAGAGGCATTCATGGAAAGTTTCTTCAGAGCCCTGATTTCCGTATCGGTCGTCCTCGGCATCATGATTTTCGTTCACGAGTGGGGCCACTTTATTGCCGCGAAGCTCTGTGGCGTGCGCGTCGATGTTTTCTCCTTTGGATTCGGCCCTCGCCTGTTCGGTGTGAAGCGTGGCGATACTGACTACCGCCTGAGCGCCTTGCCCTTCGGCGGATACGTGCGCATGGCTGGCGACAACGTCGTCGAGGAACGCACTGGCGCCGACTACGAATACCTCTCGAAAACCCGCTGGCAGCGCGTCTTTATCGCCGTAGCCGGACCGGCCATGAACATCCTGCTGGCCTTCATGATTTTCTGGGGCATCTACTGGTTTGTCGGCGTTCCCTATGAAAGCGATCTGCGTCAACCCGCCGACGTGGTTGCCGTGCCTGCCGCATCTCCCATTGCCGACGGTGTGCAAGCCGGCGATCGCATCATCGCCATCAATGGCCAAAACACTTCTTCCTGGGAAAAGGTCCTTTCAAGAATCAACAAAGCCGCGCCAGGCAGCACGGTTTCCATCACGGTTTCGCGCAACGGCCAGGATAAGAACGTCAGCGTGTTGATTCCCAAAAAGATCATCTCCGCCGATGCCATTGTCGGTTATCCCAAGCTGGAAGCTGTCGTCGACGACGTCGCCATCGGCTTCCCGGCGGAACGCGCAGGCCTGAAGTCTGGCGATCTGATCACCGCGATTGACGGCAAGCCGGTTTCAACCTGGTATCAGTTGCCCGAGGCCGTGCACTCTTCCGGTGGCCAGCCCATCACCTTCACCGTTCGTCGCGACGGTCACGACCTGCCCCTCACCATCACCCCCATGCAGGGCATGGGCTCGGATGGCCAGAGCGTCTGGCAAATTGGCATCACGCCGAAAACGCACGATGGTTTCGAGCGCGAAGGTTTCGTGGCCGCGGTGAAAGACGCAGGCCTCGAGACCTATCTCAACATGCGCCAGATTGTGGAGGTTATCGGCGGCCTGTTTGACGGCCGTGTCTCCATTCGCGAATTGCAAGGTGTCGTGGGCATCGCGCGCGTTTCTGGACAGGCCGCCCAGCGCGGCCCTATGACTTTGCTCGGGCTCATGGCCGTCATCAGCCTGAATCTCGGCCTACTCAACCTCTTTCCCATCCCCGTGCTCGACGGCGGTCACGTCCTGATGCTGGCCATCGAAGGTTTGCTGCGCCGCGACCTCAGCGTTGGCGTGAAAGAGCGCTTCGTGCAGGTTGGCTTGGTGTTCCTGCTCGGCATCTTCGCCTTCGTGATGTACAGCGACATCCTCAAGCTCATCCAAAGCCACTAAAAGTCATCTGGATGTGTCGGCATCCTAGATAGCTTTTAATTATTCTCGTCGTCATTCTGAGCGCCGCCGCGACCCGGTGAGGGTCGCTACAAGGACGGACGCGAAGAATCCCTCTTTGCCTTGGCGTTTTTGCGGTCGCAGCGGCGCCCTTACAGCCCGCCATCTTCGCCGTTTGTGATTGGTGTTTAGAGCGCTGCGAATTTTGCAGCGTTTTTTTTATTTTACGTTGTCATCCCGAAGCGAGCGGTTCTCAGCGAGTCAAGGGATCTCTCTTCGGTTTTTGCGGCGGCAATTCTTTACGCTGTCATTCCGAGCCGCGTTTGGCGCGATCCGATCAGGATCGCGCAGCGTGTCGAGGGATCTGCATTTTCCTTTGATTTCTGCCCAATGCTCTTCTGCCCCCTCGATCCTCAGGCCGCGCAACCCTCTGGTATACTCCTGTGATGGCAGTCACCTCGCAGCACCGTGTCTCCACTGGCGAACGCATCAACGAGCACGAGCCTCCCGGCCGTCTTCAGCGCGAGCTCAACGCGCGCCGCATCCGGCTCACCCGCCAGCGCCGCGTGGTCTTGCAGGTCATGGAAGGCGCGCCGCAGCACCTGGACGCCGGCGAAATCCTCGATCTCGCCCAGAAAATCGATCCCGACATCACCCGCGTCACCGTCTATCGCACTCTCGAGCTGCTCAAGCATCTCGGCCTTATCGACGAGCTCGACCTGCTGCATCTTCGCGGGCATCGCCATTTTTACGAAAGCCACGGCCCGCGCGACCACATCCACGTCGCCTGTATCCGCTGCGGAAAAGTGCGCGAATTTGAAAGCGAGCTTTATGAGGATCTAAAGCGGCAGATCGCGCGCGATTGTCATCTCGAAATCACCATCTCGCGCACCGAAGTCGGCGGCATCTGTGCCGATTGCCAGCGCCAGCAATCCGCCTGACCACCGCCCCGCCCACATTCACCTGTCATCCCGAGCGTAGAGTTTATGCGACCCATCGGGTCGCATGCGAAGTCGAGGGATCTGCATTTTCTTTCACTGCCTGGCAACCGCCCACCACGTCACCCGTTCTCTCCGTAAGGAAACCGGTCCTTTCGGGTGCCGCATCGCTTTGCGCCCTGTGCAATGCGTGCGTGCCGCGGCCATCATTCGCGCCACCCCCGGCGGCCTGTTTCCGGTCGCCGTCCGAAACCTCTATCCGCGAGTCTTCCGCCCGCGCACGCTTCCGCGACTTCAACCCGTCGCGCGCTGCCGATGAAACTCTTTCGCCTTCTCGATATCCTTCAGCACCTGCTCGCGCAGCGCTTCCACTCCGCTGAATTTCTGCTCGTCTCGCAGCCGCGCCAGGAATTGCACTTCCATTTCGCCCGAAGTGACGTCCCGGTCAAACCCGAACAGGTTGGATTCCACGGTCACGTGCCCGCCATTGAACGTCGGCCTCATGCCCACATTGGTTACCGACGGAAAGCTCTCGCCGCCAACCGTCGTCCGCGTCACGTAGACCCCGCTTTTCGGCAGCAGCTCCTGCTCCGTTTTCAGATTCAATGTCGGCACCACCAGCTTCCGCCCTTGGCCGGTTCCACTCTGCACCTGTCCGCCCAGGGCGAACGGTCTCCCCAGCAGATGCGCGGCCTCCCCCATTCGCCCTTCGCTCACCGCCGTTCTCACCGCCGTGCTCGAAACCACCGAGTCGTCCACTTGCAGCGAGCCGACGATTTCCACCTCGAATCCGAATCTCTGCCCGAGCGACCTGAGCATCGCCACATCGCCCTTTTGTTTGTGCCCAAAGCGAAAGTTTTCCCCAACCAGCACCTCGCGCGCCCTCATCGTCTCCGCCAGATACTTCTGCACAAATTCTTCTGCGGTCATCTTCGAAAGCGCCTCATCGAAGCGCAGCACCAGCGCCGCCACGATTCCCGCCGCCTCGAACGCCGCCAGCCTTTGCTCCAGCGTATGCAGCAGCATCGGCGCTTCGGCAGGCCGCAGCACCCGCACCGGATGCGGAAAAAACGTCAGCACCGCGGCCATGCATTCCTTCTGTCGTGCGTCTGCCACTACGCGCTTCAGAATTTCCTGGTGCCCGCGATGCATTCCGTCAAAATTCCCGATGGTCAGCACGGTCGGCCGCCGCGCGTCGCCGAAACGCCCCATCCACTCTTGCGCCGAATTTACTCGCACGAGCGCCATCAGATCTGCACCTCGAATTGCAGGCCGTCATACGCCAGTTGCACTCCTGCCGGCAGCTTCGGATTGTCCGCCGCATGGCTCAGGTCGTGGCAGATATGCGTGAACCACGCCCGCTTCGGCTTCAACTCCGCCACCAGCGCCAGCGACTGCTCCACATTCGAATGCATCGGATGCGGCACATAGCGCAGTGCGTCCAGGATGAAATCATCCAGCCCGGTCAGCAGTTTCTTCGATTCTTCCGGCACGCGGCTGAAGTCGGTGAGATATGCGGCCTTGCCGAAGCGGAATCCCAGTACCGGTTGCGTCCCATGCAGCGCCGGCACCGGCACGAATTTCACCCCAAACAATTCGAACGGTCCGTCAATCTCGTGCAGACCAACCGCCGGCAGCAGATTGTCGGTAGGCGTCCCGTCGAAAATATAGGCAAACTGCCGCTGCAGCGTGGTCAGCGTTTCCGCCGAACCGTACACCGGGATCTCGCCCTTCTGCCGCATGTTGTAGGGGCGTATATCGTCCAGCCCCAGAATGTGGTCGGCGTGCGCGTGCGTGTAGATCACCGCGTCCAGCCGGTCGATGTGCGCGCGCATGGCCTGGTAACGGAAATCCGGCGTGGTGTCGATCACCACGTTCCGCCCGCCCCACGAAAGCAGAATCGAAGGACGCGTTCTCTTGTCCAGCGGATCGGCCGATTCGCACACCCCGCAGTGGCACCCGAGCGTCGGCACCCCCATCGAGGTGCCGGATCCAAGCACTGTTAATTGCAGCGAGCTCATTAAAAAGGAAGGGAACCGCCGGTCGCTCATTTCGGCAATCGGCGGATGAAAAGCTATTTCTTGACGCCAGGGATGCCCGACTTTTTCTGCAGTTGCTCCGCGGCCGCCTTGGAAATTTCCATGAACGTGAGTTTCAGGCTCCCCAGCACTTCCACCAGCAGGTCTTCGTCCGCCTTGGCCAGGTTGCCTTTGGTTTTCTCCCGCAACACATCGATCATATCGATGATTTCGCGCGCGCCCTCGAGATCGAGAAAAGCCTGCCCCGTGCGCGGATCGGCCATGCCGCCAAGCATCGCCGCGGCGTTGCGCGTCAAAAAATCCACAAGCATCTGGAACGACCGTGAAGATTCAACCGCTTCGCCTTCTCCGCTCTCCTGCGGCTGGAGACTTTCCCCGGCCGCTGGTGCCGCTGCCTGGGGCTTCGGCTTCGATTGCGCCTCGCTCGCCGCTTTTTTAGCGGCTTCCTCTTCCCAGCGCCGGTCCTGGTCCGCGGCGTCCTTGCGGAGTTCGCCTTCTTCGGTGAACAACCGTCTGTCTATGACCTTGAAGCCTTCATCTTTCTGCTCAGCCACTCGAAACGTCCTCAGAACGGAATTTTCCACCCTACGTCGAAAGTCTAACATTCGCCCTTGCGTATCCACAAGTTACGCCCTTCCCGTGCCCCGGTTTCTGATCCCCTTGTGAATCATTGATGCATCGATGCGAATGGATATCCGCCCGCGCCGATTCCCACAGCCCGCCCGCGGCAGCCCTTGACGGGCGCCAGAACGTGGGACTCTAATCAGCCCGTCACATTCTTTTCACGAATTTCGGCGTCTACTTGCGAATCCAATACATCAGACAGAAGGTAAATCGACTCTACGGAGGTAATCCCAGATGGCTTCGAAATCCGACAAGCGCGGCCCTTCCTACGATCAGCTCAGTTCCGGAACGCGTCAGGCCAGGCCGCTCCTGCATCAGAACGCTCCCGAAATCCAGCCCTATGGCAAAATCGCCAAGCTGCCCATCGCGCTCGACGAGAAGGTTTGTTCCGCCAGCGCCGAGAATTTGAACCAGCTTCTCGCCGACACCATCACCCTTCGCGATCTTTACAAAAAGCATCACTGGCAGGTCGCCGGACACACCTTCTACCAGCTCCACCTGCTCTTCGATAAGCACTACGGCGAGCAGAACGAACTGGTCGACACCATCGCCGAGCGCATCCAGACTCTCGGCGCCATCAGTCTGGCCATGGCTGCCGATGTTGCCGAAACCACCATCATTCCTCGTCCCCCGCGCGGACGCGAAGAAGTCCCCGTGCAGATTTCTCGCTTGCTCGAAGCGCACGAGATCGTGCTGAAGGAAGCGCGCACCATGGCCAGGCAGGCTGCCGAAGCGGGCGACGACGGCACCAACGACGTCCTTGTCAGCAACGTGATTCGCACCAACGAGCTTCAGGTGTGGTTCCTGGCCGAGCACGTGGTCGACGTTCCGCTCGTCCACGCCGACAAGGCCAAGGGCGCTTCGGCGTAAAGAAAACATAAAAGCCGGACGTTAAGTCCGCGTTAAGAACTTTTTACCGATCCTTAACAACATCCCGGGCCTCGCTGTTTTACGATGTGCCCACGCAAAACGAATAGAGCCCGCCGTCCCCCCTTAACCCCCTATGGAACGGCGGGCGCTGTTTTTCAGCCCTCGGAAATCAGCCACAAAGGATGTTGGTAGGTCGCAGGCTTTAGTGTCCGTGTGACAAGCTTGATTTTCGCCAGGGCAAGGCCCCAGAGTCTGTGTCGCAACTCACTTCTGGTTCAGCCGTGCTGCCCTATCGTAGCGGCGGACTTCAGTCCGCCATCTTTGTTTTTTCGCCTTCGCCTCTCGTATCGCCGTGAGGAAATTCTAAAATTCAGTAGAACCAAACGAACGTGTCATCCCGAGTGAGCGAAGTGTTGGTCTTCGCGTCGAGGGATCTGCTTTATCTTTTGATGTCCGCCAGGGCACGTTCAGCCGTGCCAAAAAACATTACGATTCAGCGCGGCTTTAGCCGCTGAGGGATTGAACTTATAGTTCTCACACAGACTCGGAATGGGGCGACACACCTCGCGCCTTCCGTCTGAGGACACCCCACGCCAGCGCCACCGCTGTGATCGAGATCGCAACGCCCCCACCCATGAGCATCACCATAACGATGTCCCATGCCGGCCGGTGAGCGTACAGAACCGGCAAATCGAAGGAATGCAATCCGTGGTAGAGCCACCGGTTGCGCCGCGACTGCGCGTTATAACCCTCGACGATTCGCGCCGTTTGCGGATCGATGTAAAAGCCCGAATGCCCCGGATCGTTCAACTCCGCGTAGATCGCAGGCAGCGGCAGCCGCCCGTGCCGATCAATGTAATACGCCTCGTACTTCGTCACCCGCCGCACCTGCGCAATGGAGTAGGGAATTGCGGCATGTTCGAGCGCCGCCAGCAAATCGCTGCTGCTGAATTCCGCTTGCGGCTCCTCGCCCACCGGCACGACCCGCGTTTGGTTTGCTCCGAGCCGCATCAGGTAAACCGGCTGGCCTAGAAATGAGGTGAGTTCCGCCTCCTTGATTTCGCCTCCGGCTTCCCCCAGCGCCGCCTGCGGATTTTTCGCCGCAAAGCCGCTCAACTCGATGGCATCGCCTCGAATCGCTTTGTTGAATCTCGCGCGAATTGTGCCGCTGCGCTCGCCTTGCCATCTCGGAAACGGGTCCATCGAGAGCATTCCGCTGAAGGTCCAGGTGAACGCCAGCACACCGAAAATCAGCCCGAAAATCGAATGCCACCGCTTCCAGCCCGCATACGGCAGCGCTGAAGGTTCGCCGCGATACCGGAAGCGCCTGGTTGGCGAGTAAACCGAAAGGCCCACCGCGATCCCGATCAGCGCCGCAACCGTCGCCAGGCCGGACGCCCAGATCACCAGCCTGGTCCATCGCGCGCTGTTTTTCCGCAGCGGCGTGAAATACAGCCAGTGCGGAATCGGCCCTAGATACGCTCCCAGCCGGCTGGCCCGCGTGGTGTACTGCACCACCTCTCCATTCTCCCCCGACACGTACACCTGCTCGCCGTCGGGCCACGAATATTTTCGCAGCGGCTTCAACTCCTGAAATCCCTCGTAAACGGTCCATTGATCCACCGGCTCATTTTGATCCTCGCGCGCCGCCGCTTCGGGTTGTCGCGTCCACTCCGCGGCGATCCGCCGCGTCAATTCCGGCGGAAACTCTGTTTGCGCCTCGCCGTTGTCGGCATACACCATCAACTGGTCTGCGCCAGTGCCGAATTTATATGCCGGGCGTCCATTGAACATGCTCAGCCGCGCCGCAACCGGAGGCGGCATATCCGCGCCCAATCGCGCGTACGCTTCTGCCGGCGAAATACGAATCTTCGCCGCGTCCAGTGCCTCCGTGTGCGCCAACCGGTCCTCCGGCATGATCAGGGGATACTCCCAGTACATCATCCCGATGCCCGACGCGAACCACAGCAGAAACAGCAGGCACAGCGCCACACCCATCCAGCGATGGACGAAGATCAGCCCACGTTTTACTCCTGCTCCGAAATTTTCCACGATCGCTGCAAGCATATCGCAATTGCTGAATGGCGCTAGTCTCATTGAGCCACTCACGCTGTGTGCGGCCGTCTTTCAGAGCGCAGCGAAGAATCCCTCTTCGTGTGCCAATTTCGCCTCGCATTCTATTCACCTGTCATCCCGAGCGAAGTCGAGGGATCTGCTTTTGCTATTCCATCTCGCCACTCGCCACTGCCTTGTCATTTTCCTCCGCGTACCGTAAATTGAAATCTCACCCCAGGGAGTCTGTGAACCGAGTGCCTCACCCCAAATCCAAGAAGACCTCGCGGGAATCCAGGTCAAAATCCGCCGCTAAGTCCGCTGGCAAATCGAAGGTTCTGATGATGCCCGCGAACCGCACGAAAATTCCCGTCTCGGCGCGTGATCAGCTCGCCGGCGAATGGTTCACCAAGCTGGTCGCGCTGCAGGAGCGCCTGTACGGTCCAGGCGGCTGCCCTTGGGACCGTGAGCAGACCCACGAATCGCTGCGCAAGTACCTGGTCGAGGAAACCTACGAAACACTTGACGCCATGGAATCCGGCGACCCGCGCAAATTTGCCGAGGAGTTGGGCGATCTGCTCTTGCAAGTGGTTTTTCACTCCATCGTCGCCGAGCACCAGGGCAGCTTCAGCATTTCCGACGTGATCGAGTCCATTCACTCGAAAATGGTGCGCCGCCATCCGCACGTTTTCGGCAACGTCGACGCCGCTGATTCCGCCGCGGTGCTCAAGAATTGGGAGCAGATCAAAGCGCAGGAGCGCGCTCAGGAAAAATCGCTCGCCGTGGCATTCGGCAAAGCCGCTGGAGCGCCGGAGCCCCTGGCCGATTCGATCCTCGGCGGTGTTCCGCGCTCGCTTCCAGCGGTACTTGAATCCTATCAACTCGCGCGCCGCGCCTCGCGCGTCGGGTTCGACTGGCTGAATCTTCAGGAATTGCTTGAAAAGCTGGATGAAGAAATCCTTGAGCTCCGCGAAACTGCGCCATCTCTCACTGCGGGAGGACCGGCCTCCGCGAAGGCTTCCTCCAGAACGGAAGAAGAAGCGGGCGACTTGCTCTTTACCGCGGTCAACGTGGCGCGTTTTCTCGGCGTTGATCCCGAAATCGCCCTCAAGAAGGCCAATAAAAAATTCAAGCAGCGCTTTCAGTGGATGGAAAACGCCGCAGAGCGCAAAGGTTCGCGCTTCGCCGACCTTCCGCGTGCCCGCATGGAAGCCCTCTGGGACGCCGCTAAGTCCAAGCGGTAGTTTCAAGCTATAGTTCCGCTTCGCGTCCTCGCTCCGCCTGCTCTCGATTCTGAGCGCCGCAAAAATGTTTTTGTTTTTCGGCGCACGGCATTTAAACTGCCCCATCAATGATCCCGGGCCCGTCGCCTTCTGGCATCGAAATTCGCCACTGCAACACCCTCGAAGATTTCGAGGAGTGTGTCCGCCTTGAGCACCTCACCTGGGGCCCGGAACTCGCCGAGCCCACCGGCATGTTTGTGGTCGCGCGCCACACCGGCGGCCAGGTCTTCGCCGCTTTCGATGATGGAAAGATGGTCGGATTCACGCTGGCCGTGGTTGGTACCCGCGCCGGGCGCATCTTTCTCCACTCGCACCAGACCGCGGTGCTTCCTGAATATCGTGATCGCGGCATCGGCCGCTCGCTCAAGCTCTTTCAGCGTGAAGACGCTCTTCGCCGCGGCATCAACCTCGTTGAGTGGACTTTCGATCCGCTCGAACTCAAGAACGCCTACTTCAACTTCGTTCGCCTCGGCGCCGTCGCCCGACGCCTGATTCCCAATTGTTATGGCATCACGCCCAGCCCGCTCCACGCGGGAATTCCCACCGATCGCCTCGTCGCCGAATGGTGGCTTGATTCCGCGCGCGTGAAAGCGATCCTGGAAGGCGCTCCTCTCGCCGGCAAAGGCGTTACCGAGCGCATCTCATTGCCTTCGAACATCGGCGAGATCAAGTCGCAAGATCCCGAGGCGGCCATCCGTATCCAGACCGGTCTGCGCGGACAACTCCAGCGCGCCTTCGCCAATGGGCAGGTCGCCACCTCCATCGAAACCCGCACCGCCCGCACCGACTACATCCTCGAAGCTCACAACCAGATCCCCGGCCTCTATCTCCCCGACCTCCGCGACTCCTCCCACTGACACTGTCCAGGCGTCCTGGCTCTGTCATCGGTTGTCATCCCGAGCGCAGCGAAGCGCGCCCGGTGAGGGCGTAGAGAAATTGCCAGAGATTTCCACCGGGCAAATCGCAAGATATCGTTGCGGTAAGGCATTCACTAGGCATATAAACTTCGGTCTATGAACAGGTGGGTAAAACGGAAAAAGCCTGTCTGGCACTGGTATATCCTGGTTTCGATATTGATGATCCTGGGCATCGTCGCGATTTCGTTCCTCATAGGAATGGCTGGGGATGTGCCAGATGTACCGATTAGATGACTCCTAAAGCCAAATCGCCGATGCCTGCGGGGAAATGCTGCCCGCGCGGAGGCGAAAGGAACTACCGCTCGCGGTTCTTCGGCGATCCGGTGCGACCCGGCTAGGGTCGAATATAGGATCACCGTGAAAAAAGACCGCGAGCTTCGCCTTTCTCCAGACACTCGCCACTAATCACTACCCACCGCTTCTCACTTTGCTTTTCTCCCGTTCGCAGGTATCGTTTTCCTTCAGCTCTCACTGGAGATTTTCTTTACTCATGCGCGTCCGCAAACTCACGCTTCGCGAGATTCATCTAAAGCTTCTCTCGCCGTTTGAAACCAGTTTCGGCAAGACGGAACTCCGCCGCATCGTCCTGGTCGAAGCCGACGTCGACGGCATCTCCGGCTGGGGCGAATCCACCGCCGGCGAAGGCCCGTTCTATTCCTATGAAACCGCCGACACCGCCTGGCTCATCCTGCGCGATTTCCTCTGGCCCATGGTCAAGGGCAGGGAATTCGCCAGCGCCAGCGAAATCTGGGACATTCTTCTCCCCGTCCGCGGCCACAACATGGCCAAAGCGGCGCTCGAAACCGCCGTCTGGGACGCCGAAGCCAAGCACAAGAACGTCCCGCTCGCGAAACTCATCGGCGGCACACTCGAAGAAATCCCTTGCGGCGTTTCCATCGGCCTGCAAGCCTCCGTTCCGGCTTTGCTCGCCAAAGTCGAAAAGGAACTCGCGGCGGGCTACCAGCGCATCAAGATCAAAATCAAGCCCGGCAACGACATCGCTCTGGTCAGCGCCCTGCGCGAAAAATTCCCGCGCATCCGCCTGATGGTTGACGCCAACTCCGCCTACACTCTCGCCGACGCGCCCATGCTCAAAGCTCTCGACGGCTTTTACCTCATCATGATCGAGCAGCCCCTCGGCTACGACGACATCTTTTCTCACGTGCAGCTTCAGCGCCAGCTTCAAACGCCCATCTGCCTCGACGAGTGCATCCACGACCTCGACCAGGCTCGCGCCGCCATCGAGATGAAAGCCTGCGGCATCATCAATATCAAGCTCGGCCGCGTCGGCGGACACGCGCAGGCCAAGCGCATGCACGACCTTTGCCAGGCCAATTCCATCCCGGTCTGGTGCGGCGGCATGCTCGAATCCGGCATCGGACGCGCCCACAACATCGCCATGTCCTCGCTCGCGAACTTTAATCTTCCGGGTGATGTGTCGGCTAGTCGACGCTACTGGGATGAAGACATCATTGAGCCGGAGGTTGAAGTTTCCGCCCGCGGCACCATTCGCGTCCCCACCGGCCCCGGCATCGGCTACGCGCCGCGTCTCGATCGCATCGAATCGCTCACCAAGCGCCGCGAAGTTTTGGACTAACGCCCTGTGCCTGCCACGAGCCGCGTTTGCGCGGTCCGTTTCGGATCGCGCAGCGTGTCGAGTGACCTGCATTTTTGGGGGCCGTTGTCCTTCGCCGTTCTTGCATTTGTAGCGGCGTGGCTTCAGCCCGCCATCCGGCGTTTATCTCAGTCCCGGAGGGACGAAAGACCGTAGCCCAGCGCGTGAGCGCTGGGAAATAAATCGGCGCGAAGCGCCATACCGCTCGCGGTGCCCTTCCCGCGAGCCTTGCCTTTCCACCACGAATCGCCACATTGAACGCTATACTTTGATTGATCCTTGAATTCCTCGGCCACAACCGAAGCTTCATCTTCCACTTCAGCTTCGCGCTCCGCCGCGCCGCGCACATCTCCCGTTCTCCTTGCTCTCGCGTGGCTCACGATACTTCTCATCTGGTCCTTCAACTATGTGGTGGGCAAAATCGCGCTTCGCCACATCGACGGCTGGTCGCTCGCCTCCATGCGCCTGCCTCTTGCCGCTTTGCTGATGCTTCCGCTCTATTTCGCGCAGTCCCGCCGCACACCGCTCCAAAGACGCGACCTGGCGACCTTCATCGCCCTCGGTTTCTTCGGCGTGGTCATCAACATGGGCGGTTACACGCTCGGCCTCAGCCAAACCACTTCCGAGCACGCCGTCATCGTGATGGCCCTTGGCCCGGTGCTGGTGCTACTGCTTGGCTCGGCCCTGAGAATCGAGGCGCTCACCGCGGCCAAAGCCATCGGCATGGCCATCTCGTTTGCCGGAATACTCGCGCTCGAGTCCGAGCACCGAGCCTCGCTGCATTCTCCGTTCCTGCGCGGCGACCTCACCACTTTGCTGGCCATCTCCGGCTTCTCCATCTTCGCCGTGCTCGCCAAGCGCGTGGCAATGCGCTACGAAGCCGTCTCCATGAACACTTATTACGTGGTGGCTGGCGCGTTGATCGTTTTGCCTCTGGGCATTTGGCGCGCCGTTCATTTGCAGTGGGGAAGTGTCGGCTGGGTTGGATGGGCGGGCATGTTCTACATGGCGGGCGCCAGCACCGTCGCGTCCTACACCATTTTTAGCTGGATTCTTCGCCGCATGGACCCTTCGCGCGTCGCCGCCATTAATTACGTTCAGCCGGTGATCGTCATCCTCATTTCGATTCCCTTGCTCGGCGAACATCCCACCGGACACCTCCTCGCCGGCGCCGCCCTCGTTCTCCTCGGCGTGTACCTCGCCGAACGCAGCAAGTAGGAGCAGTGGCGAGTGACAAGTGTCTAGTGGCGAGTGAAGGCGAATGCTCGCGAGGGCCTATTTCGAGTGTCGAGTAGCGTGTGGCGACTCTGATTGTTTTCAGTAATTTGCGCGAAAAATTACTCGGCTCAGCGTGTCGAGTAGGCGAAAGCTTTCGCCCGCTGAAATTTCCTTGGAAAAAACCGGGGCGAGGGCAGGGAACGGCCTTGTTTTTTCGGGGCGCCTTCGACTGTCCTAGTCTAACCATATATATACTCCGGCATTAGATTACGGACCGGTAATGTATTGTCAATGGGCATGGGGTCATGGGAAGCCTAGGAGTACAGCGGCGCGGAGCGCCCTACCGCTCGCGTCTTCGCAGGCTCTTGCCTCGATTGCGCGCCATTCCTAGCGTCTTTACGAGGCCGAGCGAGGTTCGCTCATGGCCCAGCAGACTGGCTTGGTTGGGTCTCCGCTTTCGAGGTCTAACACGACCGTTTTCTTACTATTTTGATTCGCTACTGATTGAGCCAACTCAGCACAGCGTGGATGACGCTCCGGGTTGGACCTGACTACGATAACGGCCGCATCGCAAGTTAATTGACGTTCTGATTTTACGTTCCGACTACGGGCGTTACGGATCACATCTGCCAGCGACTTTCTTTCGTTGAAAGAAAGGTCCAAGATGGCTTCTGCGACTGCAGTATAACCATGACTGCCCGCAGTTTCGAGTGCGCCCAATAGCGCTTTCACCTCGGGTGGGAGGAACTGTGATGGACGAGGAGCAGGTGTTGTCCTTTCTCCCTGTTCGTAGAGATAGAAATCATCAAACTCGGCCGGGGACGCTGAACGCCTCGTCAGCTATCTTGGAATTACGTTTTTGCTTCATACCGATCCGAAAGGTTCTTGCCCTTTAGTCAGCCTGCACCGCATTAGGCAGATCCCCTTCGCCGGCATTCGGAATTCGCCGTGGCCTATCTGAAGGCTGCGGTGGAGGAGACGGACGAGCCTCGCGTCCTGCTGATTGCGCAGCGGCATGTGGCACAGGCGCGCAGGATCGCCAAGGTGGCAAGGGCTGCCGGCGTGGAACGGGAGAGTCTTTACCGGGCGCTCTCGGCCAACGACAATCCGCGGCTGTCGACTTTGTACGCGGTTGCGAAGGCGGTTGGCCTGACGCTCGCCCGGCTCCTCATAAGGCGAGTTGATGATGAGCCGATCGATTGTCTTCGAACCAGGCGTTTTGGAACCGGGCGTTTTCGAACCGGCTTGCGTTTGCGTCGTCATCGAGTCTCGCCATCGAAGGTAGTGGCGGGCTTCCGCCCGCCATTCCTGGCTCTTTGTTCTGCGTTGTCATCCTGAACCCGGTCGCCAGTTTTTGGCGAACGGTGGTGAAGGATCTGCTTTTGCGGCTGCTTTTGCGGTTCTGCGAGGTCTTCCCACAGCGGATTGCCACGCTGGATGAGCCAGACTTTCTTCTCGCGCCGCCGGCCTTTGATTTCTTTCTCACGAGCGATTGCGTAGCGGATGTCGCCAAACCGCTCGAAGTGCACCAAGCGGAAGATGTTGTAGCGCGTGGTAAAGCCGGGGACGAGGCCCTGGCGATGTTCGGTGAGGCGCCGCGCAAGGTTATTTGTGACGCCGGTGTACAGATTGCGGGACCGGCTGGCGAGAATGTAGACGTAGTAGGTGCGACCCATGTTCAGGCCACCAGAAGCATCAGACGAGCAAAAGCGTCAGACAGCCAAAACCAAAAGCAGATCCCTCACCGCCATCCGCAGAACCAGCGGCTGGGTTCGGGATGACAACGCTAAGCAGGTCCTTCGCGCACTTGGCTCAGGACTCCGATCCTGATCGGATCGTCGGTTCGGGATGACAGCGACAAGCAGGGTCGATGGCTCGCTTATTGGTGTGCGCGGTGCCGTTGTTGCACTTTCTTCGCGCCATTGTCCCTTTTTTCCGCAATGCGCTATTCAGAATTGTTCAAGCGCACCAATGTATCTTCTAATCATCATCTTGTGCAACGCCTGCCCGGACTTGCTCGGCATAAGGAGCATGGTCAGCTCCGTCGCACCGCCTAAGGCGAAGAGGGATGCTTCGCGCTGCTCAGCATGACAACGTGAAAGGCGGTGCCGAGTGGCTGGCGGCGAGTGGCTAGAAAAGGCAGAGGCGGAGCCTTCGGCGAGACTGCTCGGCGAAATCCGCACACGAAGAGAGGTCCTTCGACTCACTTCGCGATCCTCGACGGATCGCGAACAACATTCGCTCAGGATGACACCGCAAACGAAAAGATGACGGCGCAAAAAAACAGAAGAGGCGCGAAGGGGAATTTCGCGCCGTCGCACCGCCTAAGGCGAAGAGGGATGCTTCGCGCTGCTCAGCATGACGGCGGAAAAGGCACCGCGAGCGGAAGGCGCTGCGCGCCATCGTGAATGTCGAAGCTGAGGCTGGTACCACGCGGCGTCCTGCGCGCCCACGGTTTCGGAGCTGAGGCGGCGCGGACTAAAACTGGCAACGGGGATCAAAACTGGCGGCGCGAGTCAAGGAACCGATCAGAATTCGAGGCGGGCGTGAAAGGCGATCATGCGCGGCGAGCTGTCGCCTCCCAATCCGACGCCGAGCAGACCGGTCGGCGGAGAAGTGGTGTAGGTGAGCGCGCCGAATCCGGTCTGCGTCGAAGGCTTGCCCGGGACGCCCGCCAGCAGCATGCTCGGCAGCCCGAAATTGGGATGGTTGAACACGTTGAAAAACTGCGCTTCCATGCGCAGTTTCACGTGCTCGGTCAGCGAAAACCATTTGGTCAGGTAGAAATCGCTCCAGACAAAATCCGGACCGCGGAAAGCGTTGCGTCCCGAATCGCCGAACTGGCAATTGGCCGCGGTGTCTCCGCCGTTGCAGGCGCCGGTGCTGGGGTCGACGGCGGAGACGAACGCATCCGGATTGAGCCATTGAATGGTTCCGGGCTGCGTGACGCCGGGAATGGAATGGTGCTCGTAAACGGGAACGCCCGGGACGACGCTTGCAAATTGCGGCCCTCCCGCTTGCACCACGCCGTTGCCATTCGCCGAATACGGCGTGCTCAGCACGGAGAAGGGAATGCCGCTGTGCGAAAAACGCCGTGCCGGAAATTTGCCAGCCATTCAGCGCGTACGCAGCCGCGTGTCCGCGCATTTTGACCGGCAATTCGTAGACATACTGCGCGGTGAGATTGTGGCGGATGTCGTAATCGCACGGCCCGTAATTTCGCGCCAGCTCGCCCGGCAGCGGCGACAAGATTCCTCCGGCGGAAAAGGGAAGAAAGCCGCCGTTTGAAACTTCGTCCATGCAGCGGCTGAAGGTGTAATTGATCTGCCCCTGCAAGCCGTGGCCGGCGCGCTTCATGGCGGTGAGTTGCAGACCGCTGTAGTGGCTGCCTGCGCCGGTGGAAAGCTGCGTTACCGCGCCGAATCGTGCGTCGGTGGGCTGAAGATACGGGAACGGAGCAAAGCATCCCGGCGCAGACGGTCTGGTAGCCGTTCACCTGCGTTAGATACGGCTGGTCGACCGCGCGCGTGCCCACGTATTGCGCGCGTACGCTGGCGTTGCTGCCGAACTGCATGCTCGATCCCGAGACTCCATTCCATGAAATACGGCGCGCGAAGTTTTCCACTGGGGACGGCCGTCATGGCGACCGGCGGAAGGCACGCCGCGGGATTGGCTTGCGGCGACGCGCAGGAAAGCCAGCCCTGCGCGAATCCCGTGGCGAACGACTGATTCGCTGCGGCCACGGCATCGACCGCGCTGTTCGGCACGCCCGGCGCGATGGCCGTGCCGCCGACGGTGCCCAGCAGCCCGCCGTGAAACGTGCGCACGTACGGCGGATTCACGCCGATGATGTCCGCGACGCTGCCGGGCAATAGGTCGCTGAACACGCCGAAGCCGGCGCGCAGCACCGAGCCGCGCGCGAATTGCCAGGCGAGCGCCGTTCGCGGCTGCCAGATCGCGAGCGGCGTGGAATTGAAGAGGTGCGAAAGGCCGGTCTGGATCGCCGCGTTGAGCGGCTGATTCACATCGTGCGAGATGGAATCGAACGCCCCGCTGAGCCGCGCGATTTCGTTGATGCGGATTCGACGGATTCGAATTGAGCGTGTCGCGCAGACCGATGGTCCAGGTGAGCTTCGGTGTGAGCTTCCAGGTGTCCTGCGCGTAGAGATCGAGATTCAGAAAGTTGAAAGGCTCATTGGCCGAAGCAGGGAAGCTTTGCGTCGCAGTGGACGCGACGCCGTAAATAAATTGCGGCAGGTCGGTGTAGGTCACCGTGGGAACGGTGCCCTCGCCGAAATCGTAATCGTTGAGCCGGAAGATGCGCGTGTTGGTGCCGAACCTGAATTCGTGCGCGCCGTGGCTCCAGGCCAGATTGTCGTTGAGGAAAATGCGCGACGCGCGGCGGCCCTGCAGCCAGGTATTGTCCAGACCGCCGAGAGTGGTGAACGGCGCATTGGCGCCGCTACCTTGCAAGACGATCGGGAAGGCCGCCAGCGTTTTCTGGAAATTGCTGGGCGCGAACAGGCTTTCGTACCACGAAAATCCCGGATTGAAATAGTTCACCACGTTCGAGGAAAAAATGTGCGTGTAGCCAGCGGCGAAAGAATAGAGCGGCTGAGGCGACAGTGCGTCGAAGAGGGAATTGATGGGGTCGGTGTAAGCGGCCTGCAAACCGGTGTCGGCCTGGAAGCGGAACCAGGCCATATTTTTCTGGTCGACATTGTAGTCGAGACGCACGGTCTGCACTTGCTCGTGATCGTCACTTGAATGCGAAACGCTCTGGCGGTTGGCGCAGCCGTTGCCATTCGGCGGATTGCCCGCGGCTGCGCTGCCGCCTGCGTTAAAGGGGCAGCCGAGCACCGCGAGCGGCGTGCCAGCGGTATTGCCGTAGAGCGAAAACATTTTTCGATAGAAGGGCACCGCCTGCGGCGCGGCGGGATAGATCGCGCCGGTCACCGCATCGCGCCCGCCCAAGGGAAGCTGCTGCAGCACGTAGTTTTGGAAGGCTGTTGTCGGAACCGTGGTGGCCGTCACGATGGGCAGCGCGATGCGCACCCATTCGCTGTCGAAGAAAAAGAACAGCTTGTCGTGGAGGATCGGACCGCCGAGGCTGCCGCCGAAATGATTTACGGTGGATCGCGGCTTATGATTTCCCGCCGTGGCGTTGGTGAAATAGTCCGCCGCGTTCAGGATCGATCCGTTCCAGATTTCATACAGATTTCCGTGAAATTGGTTGGTACCCGATTTGGTTACGTAGTTCACCTGGGACGCGCCGTAGCGCCCCTGGTCCACCGAATAGGAAAGCGTGTTGACGGTCACCTCGGAAATCGAATTGAGTCCCAGCACCAGGTTGGTAGAAAGCCCGCTGTTCAGGTTCGTAAGCGGATCGTTTGTTTCCAGGCCGTCGACGATGTAGCCGTTCGAAAGCGCGGGCAGCCCGTTGAATTGCACGTTGCCGTAGCCGTTGGTGCCGCCCACGAAATCGTTTCCGCTGCCGGCGGTGTTGATCACCGCGCCCGGCGCGAACTGCAGTGGGTAAGTGAGATCGCCGCCCGGGTTCGGAAGATTTTCAAGCGCCGGCGCGCTGAGATTCGTGGAAGTATTGGCGTTTTCCGGATTGATGAGCGGCGCCGCTCCGCTCACTTCCACCGTCTCGCTGGTCCGCGCGAGCTTGAGCGTGAAATTTACGGTTTGCTTCTGCCCCAATCCGGCGGACACCTTGTTGTCTTCCTGTGTTTCAAAGCCTTTTGCCTCTACTTTCACCTCGTAGGTTCCTGGCGTGAGCTGCGGGAAGTTGAAGCGTCCCTGCTCGTCGGTTTCAAGCGAGCGCCGCAGGCCGGTGTCGGTGTTCGTCACGGTTACCGAGGCGCCGGCGATGGCCGCGTTTGTCGCATCGGTCACCTGGCCGGTGATCGCGCTGGTGGTTTCGCCCTGCGCAAGAGCGGCTGGCGCCCAGACGAAGAGCGTTGCCAGCAGGATCAGCTTCAAGGAATGCGCGCGAATCACGGGTGCCCTCCGGTTCGATGTAAACGGGCTTGGATATATTAACCTAGGTTAACTAAATACATGAACATTAATAAATACAAACAACTAAACAGCATTAGCAATTAGGCGGCAAGCGTGAGGCATGTAAATGTTTGTTCGCGTGTGTTTTGATCCGGCGCCGCGCTAATCTTTATGGATGAGCATCGAATGGCGTGCATGAGCATCGAATGGCTGCAGAAATTCTGCCTGGCGCTTCCGCATACGACCCAACAGGTGCAATGGGACGACGCGCTGGTTTTCAAGGTAGGAGGGAAGATGTACGCGGTTGCGAGGCTCGAACCTGGCGATCACTGGCTATCTCTCAAATGCAGCGATGAAGAATTTGTGGAGCTGATCGAGCGTCCTGGGATTGTTCCCGCGCCTTACCTGGCTCGCGCCCGGTGGATCGCGCTCGAATCCGAAGAGACGATGTCTCGCGCGGAACTGGGCCAATTGCTCAAGCGCGGCCACGCGCTCATTTTTTCGAAGCTGCCGAAGAAAACCAAGGTCGCGCTCGCCACGTCAAAGCGCGCACCGAAGCACGTGTCAGGGCCGCGGCATGCCCGAAAGCGTTCCCGCCGGAACGCTCCTGAGAAAACACGATGATCTTTTGGCTTTTCATCTGGCACGCAACCGGCTTCCCACCCATCTGCAATTCAAATGGAAGCCATCAGCACTTGGGCATTGAGTCTCGGCGCTGGCGGGCGTACCTTGCATGGTTAGAGCGGATTCAAGGAGTTTTGCATGCCCAATGCTTCCCGTGTTCCCGGCACTTCCCGCAGGTCTTTTTTGCAACTCTCAGCTTTGGCTGCCGCTTCCGCGCCGATCTGGACCGAGCCGCTGCTCGCGGGCGCCTACGGCAAAACATTTCCCGCCGACGCGGTGATGATCAATCTCAACGAAAATCCGCTGGGACCGTGCGAATCGGCGCGGCAAGCCAGCATCAAGATCACCGCGCAAGGCGGACGGTACCTGACATCGCTCACCGCGGAACTGAACAAGACGTACGGCGAGGTGGAAGGGCTGAAGCCTGAATACCTGCGCGCGTTTCCCGGATCGAGCGATCCGCTGCACTACAGCGTGCTGGCGTTCACTTCGCCGACGAAAAGCTACGTGACCGCCGATCCGGCTTACGAGACAGGCATGCGTTCCGCGCAAGTTTCCGGCGCGCGCGTGGTGCGAATTCCGCTCGCGGGAAAGACCTACACGCACGACGTGAAGGCGATGCTTGCCGCGGGCCCCGATGCGGGCATGTTCTACATCTGCAATCCCAATAATCCCACTGGCACGCTGACCACCCATTCGGACATTGAATACGTGCTGGCGAACAAGCCGAAAGGCTCGGTAGTGATGGTTGACGAAGCCTACATCCATTTCTCCGATGCGGAATCGGCCCTCGACCTGGTGAAAGCCGACAAGGACGTGATCGTGCTGCGGACGTTCTCAAAAATTTACGGCATGGCCGGAATGCGCGCTGGGTTTGTCATCGCGCGGCCGGATCTGCTCGCGAAAATCGAGCCGTTCGCCGGCACACGCTACATACCCATCACCGCCGCGGCGGCCGCGACGGTGAGCTTGCGCGAGCCAAATCTTGTTTCCGAGCGCAAGCAGATCAACGCCACCAACCGCCAGGACCTGTTTCACTGGCTCGATCAGAAGGGTTTTTCTTACATTCCCTCGCAGGCGAATTTCCTGATGATCGAGACGCATCGCCCGGCGAAGGAGACGATTGACGCGCTGGTGGAGCGCAATGTTTATATCGGCCGCGTTTTCCCAGCGCTGCCTACGCATGTGCGAGTTACGGTCGGCACGGCCGCCGAGATGGCGGGCTTCCGCGCTGCGTTCGAGCAGGTGATGAAGCAGGCTTGATGCGGGGTTGCTGCGCTTTTCTGCGCTGCGATAAGACTGCGGCGCACAAAGCCAACGTTGGCCTCAGTTTTCCAGTTCCCAAGTCTTGCCGCCGTAACCACCTGCAACCGCCATTGTGACCTGCGCCACATTAAGAGGTGATTGTGGCCCGCGCGTTCCATCCGCCTGCCGGGTAAATTAGTGCCGAACAGGGAAGTGAGGCACTTATGAAGCGCACCGGCACAGAGGAGTTCCAGCGGCATGAGCAGCACGCTTTCTTTTGGGAATCGTTGTGGACGTTCATCAGCCTGATTTCGCTGGTGCTGATGTTCGTTTTGCTTTATATGCGTGTGCGGGGGTGAGTGTTCATAGCGCGTTGTGACACGAGAGGGCTGAGAGAGATGCCTTGCTCTTTCTACCACGCCCCTGAAGCGCGCACGCGCGGAATGACGGCGACAAACAAAGGCAAAAACAAAAAGCAGATCCCTCGACTTCGTTACGGCGCCCCTAACCGGGGCGCACTTCACTCCGCTCGGAATGACAACGTTAAAAACAAATGCGACATCAGGCGGGCTGAAGCCACGCCGCTACGAAGAAAAATCCAAGAGAGATTTTTCGTTGCGCGCGGAATGACGGCTCAAAAATTAAAGGCCAAAGGGAGTGGATGCAGAGCGGCAGGTGCGAAGGGATGCGGCACCCGACGGTGCGGATTTTGGCGACCCTTCCAGTTAGCGCGTGGCGAAGCGAGCACACGAAGAGAGGTCCCTCGACTCGCTGAGAACCGCTCGCTTCGGGATGACAAGAGCAGTTGGTGTTGATGGCGAGTCGGAGGTAAGGACGCGCTGCGAGCGACAGCGAGCAAAAGAAAGAGGAATTCTTCGCTGCGCTCAGAGAGTGTGATTTTATTCCGAGAAACGCGAATTCCGTCGCGTAACTCGATTCTTTTCGGTATCGATTTTCGCGCACAATCAAAAAAAGTCACAGGCTCTCAGAATGACGGCGGAAAGAAAGAAGGCGCAAGAGAAAGAAGATTCAAATGGAGAGAAGCGGGTGAGAAATTACGAAATGTCCAAAAGCAAGGAAATGCGCAGAAGCAAGGAAATGCGCAGGAGCTAGGAAATGCCGAGTTTGGCGATGATGCGCACGACATCGGCGGCGGAGACATCGTAGAGCGAGTGCTCGTCTTCCTGCTCGAGGCGTTCGCGCAGATATTCCGCGGCGATATAGCTGGCTTCGCGGTCGGAAAGATTCCGTCCGGCGCGCTCGCGAAAGGCCACAAATCCCAGATGCGCCAAGCCGAGCAACACACCTTTGCCGTCGACCATGAACTTGCAGTCCATGGTGTCACTGTGACGCGTGGCGATGCCGTTATAGCAATGCGAGAACTGGCATTTGTATCGGTAGTCGGTGACTTTCGACGGAATGTCGAACGCGCCGATGAATTCGCTCATGGCGCCAGCGTTCGGTATGGTTGGATAGATCGGTTTCACTGCTGCCATTGCTATTTTCTCGCTCCGACTTCCGCCGGTTGCTGCGCGAACTGCTGATACATGCGAATCGCGGCCGCCACGCCCGCGCCTCCCGGCACGGAGAATCCCTGGTCGAGCAACACTTTCTCGATCGCGGTTAAAAAGAGTAGCACGTTATTCTTCTGGCTCGAATAGCCCATCAAGCCGACGCGCCACATGCGGCCCTTCATGGGCCCCAGCCCGCCGGAAATTTCGATATTGAATTCATCGAGAAGTTGGCGGCGCACCCTGGCGTCGTCGACTTTCGCCGGCACTTTCACGCCGGTAACGGTGACGAGGCGGTCGGCCGGGTTCGGGACGAACATTTCGAGACCGAGCGCTTCGAGACCGGCAATCATGGCCTGCTGGTTTTGGAGATGCCGCTCCCAGCGAGCCTCCAGCCCTTCTTCGATTACCAGACGCAGAGCTTCGCGCAGCGCGTAGATCAGCGAAATAGGAGCGGTGTGATGATAGGTGCGCTCGTGTCCCCAATAGCTCATGATCGGATTCAGATCGAAATACCAGCTCCGCACCGGCTCTTTGCGCGCGTGCATCACGTCTTCCACGCGCGTATTCACGGTGATGGGCGCCATTCCCGGGGGAGCGCTGATAGCTTTTTGCGTGCCGCTGAAGCAGATGTCGATGCGCTGCTTGTCGACGTTCAAGGGAATTCCGGCCAGCGTGGCGACGGCATCGACGGTCAATAGCGCGCCAAGCTCGTCGGCCACTTTGCGATAGTCTTCGATGCGCTGCACCACCGCGCTTGACGTTTCGCCGTGGGTCAAGCCGACCATCTTGATCTTGCGGCCCTTGCCCGCGCGGCGCACATCTTCGGGATCGACGGTGCGTCCATAGGGCGCTTCGACGCGGATTACTTTTGCCGAGATGCGCTCGGCCATGATGGCCATGCGGTCGGAAAACGCGCCGTTCACGCAGATGATGCATTCGTCGCCGTCTTCGAGAGGATTTACGACGGCCGCTTCGATGCCGCCCGAGCCCGAGGCGGAAATCGGAAAGGTGATGCGATTCTCGGTCTGAAAGACACGGCGCAAGAGCGTCTGCACGTCACCCATCATGGCAGTGAACCAGGGGTCCACGTGGCCGACGATAGGAGCGGCCATGGCGCGATAGACGCGCGGGTCCACACAGGATGGACCGGGCGTGAGCATGATTCTGGCCGGCGGTGTTAACTCCCCAATTTCTTCAATCATGGTATTCCTCAGGCATTCTCAATCGTTGGCTCAAGTCGTTGGCTCGATTCGCTGGTTGATCGTTGGCCTCGGCGGGCTGCAGGGCACGGCAGGCAAACGGCTTAGGGTTCGCGAAAGAATTTTTGCAACACCTAGTTTCGTCAATTGCGCGCCGGGGGTCAACCTCCAATATGGCAATCCGCGTGAAGTGATCAAGGTTAGTGATCGAGGTTGCCCGGAATCAATTGAGTGGTGAGGCGAAATCGCCAATAGCGGTTATGAATGCGAGGGGTTAGTACTTTCGCAACTGTCCGTTCGCCGTGTTGAGAAGGTCTGCAACCGTGTGCTAGATTCCCAAATTGAACGCAAATTTTCCCGTGGGATCGAAAACCACCATTCCGGATGCGCCGAAGGTGTCTCGTGTGGAGGTATATTGGCACACGGTGCGCTATCGCACCGTTGTCCTTTATATTCTTGTGGTCACGACCATCGTTTTTACCGGCGCGTACATCGTTTTTCCTTCGCTTTCCGCGACGCTGGTGCGGCGTGTGGTGGAAGCGGTGCTGCCGCACGATAACGGCGTGGCCACTATCAGCGGCAAGCAAGCGCGGTTCGTCAATCTTGACGGCAAAGTGCAGGTGAAGAAGGTCAACTCGGTGCAGTGGGTGAACGCCGATTACCAGATCTCGCTGGATAAAGGCGACCTGATCCAGACCGATTCCGATGGCGTGGCCCGCATCGCTTTCGCCGACGGAACCACCTACACGGTGAAGGGCGATACGCTGGTCACGGTGGAAGAAAATAACGTCGCCACCAATCAGGCCTCGCAGGTTGCGGTGCACATCAGCTCCGGGCAGGTTGATCTGACCACCGGGGCTTGGGAAGTTCCTGGTTCGAAGGCGGAAGTTTCCTTTGAGAATGCGGTTGCTTCGCTGCGAGCCAATACACGCGCGGCAGTGTCAAGCGATCCGAAAACGCAGCAGCAGGAAATCACCATTTCTTCCGGCAGCGCGGAGCTGAATCGCGGCAGCGAACACCTGGATATCGGGCAGTGGCAGCGCGTTTCGTTTCCGACGGGCGGGCCGATCAGCACTTCCCAGGTGCTTGCGCCTCCCGATCTGGTGGAGCCGCTGAACCTCCAGCCGATCATCGTGGCCGATCTGCAGCGCGATCCCGTGCATTTTTCCTGGAAGCCGGTTCCCACCGCAAAGCTTTACGATTTTCAGACCAGCACCACTATGATGTTTAATCACGTGGTAGCGGAGAAGAAGGTGGCCACGACCAGCGTGGACGTGACAGGTCTTGATGCCGGCAACTATTTCTGGCGCGTGCGCGCGCTTGACGACAAGAACCAGTTCAGCGATGCGAGCGAAGCTCACAAATTCACTTTGGTGGTTCAGGGCAAAGAGGAGCAGATGCTTCTCGAAGTGGACAACACCGAGCTGCAGGGCAATGTGGTGGAAGTGATCGGACGGACCGAGCCCGGCGCTGCGCTCATTGTGAATGGCGAGCAGGTGGCCGATATCCAGTCCGGATGGGCATTTCCGGTATTTCACGCAGCCGATGACGCGGGGCAGCCATCCGATCGTGATCACCGGGCAGAATCGCCGTGGGGGCACGGCGATCAAGAGGGTGGAAGTCGTAATTCCGTAGCAGCCGAAGGGCATGGGCATCATGCGCCGCCGCAGCGGCGTTGCAGTTAGTTCTGGGGGAAGAGAGTGACCAAGAACGGTTACAACATGCGGTCGGTCTTTAGCCTGTTGTCTTCGGACCTGGCTATCGACCTGGGCACCGCCAACACGCTGGTTTTCGCGCGCAGCAAAGGCATCGTGGTCAACGAGCCTTCCATTGTCGCCATTAATAAAAATAGCGGGGAAGTGGTGGCCGTGGGCCGCGAAGCGAAAGACATGCTCGGCCGCACGCCAGGAAACGTGGTTGCCATCAAGCCCATGAAGGACGGCGTGATCGCCGACTTCAAAGTCACCGAGAAGATGCTCACGTATTTCATTCAGAAGGCGCACAACCGGCGCGTTCTGGTGCATCCGCGCATTGTGATCGGTGTTCCCAGCGAGATTACGCCGGTGGAAAAGCGCGCTGTGCAGGACTCCGCGTACCGCGCGCGCGCGAGCGAGGTTTATCTGGTGGAGCAGGCCATGGCTGCGGCGATTGGCGCCGGGCTGCCCATCGAGGAGCCGTCCGGCAACATGGTTGTGGATATCGGCGGCGGCACTACGGACATCGCGGTAATTTCCATGAGCGGCATCGTCTACTCGCGCTCGGTTCGCGTGGCGGGCAACGAAATGGACGAAGCGGTGATGCACTACCTCAAGCGCAAGTACAACCTGCTGGTGGGCGAGCGCACCGCCGAGCAAATCAAGATCGAAATTGGCTCGGCTTATCCGCTGGAAAAGCCGCTCACGCTCGAAGTGAAGGGCCGCAACCTGATCGAAGGCGTGCCGCGCACGGTGACCATCGACGACAGCGAAATCCGCGAAGCGCTTTCGGAGTGCATCTCGACAATTTTGAACGCCATTCGCGTGGCGCTCGAGCGCACTCCGCCCGAGCTTTCCGCGGACATCAGCGACCGCGGCATTGTTCTGACTGGTGGCGGCGCGCTGATCAAGAATCTGGACAAGCGCATCCGCGAGGAGACCGGCTTGCCGGTTTCCATCGCGGACGATCCGCTGGCGTCGGTGGTGCTCGGCACCGGCAAAATGCTCAGCGATTTCCGGCTGCTGCGCCTGGTGTCGATCGACTGATTGTCGGCAGGTGGATGGTTGTTTTCGAGGCTGGTTTCAGTTTGGAGCGGTCATCTTGAGCGAGGCGAAGGAGCTATCTTCGCTGTAGTTTAAAACCGAAGAGAGATCCCTCGACTCGCTCCGTTCTACCGCGACCCTAACCGGGTCGCAAACTGCGCTCGCTTCGGGATGACACACCGCGGGAAATTTGATTTTTTAGGATTGATACGTTTTGCCGCGGCTACGCCATAGACCGCGTCGCACTGGCGCTTCGTGCATGAGGAATAGAAGTTGCTGAACATCTTTTCCCGCCATCGTCCCCTGGCCTTGCTCGCGAGCGTGGTGCTCGCGCAAATCCTGCTGCTCGCTTTTCAGATCAAGCGCGACCGCGACATTCGCCTGATCCGCGTGTGGGCGGTGGCGCTGATGAGTCCCGTGGAACGCGGCGGCACGTGGGGCTTTTCCGGAGTCCATGGCTTCTGGACCGGGTACATCGACCTGCACAACGCGCGTAAAGAAGACCGCGAGCTGCGGGACGAAATGGGCCGCTTGCAGCTTCGCAACCGCGAACTCGAAAGCCAGTCCGTCGAATTGCAGCGATTGAAGGAACTTCTAAACTTTCGCGACACGCATACCGAAGCCCAGATGCTCGCCGCTCAGGTGATCGGCGCGAGCGCCGATCCAACTTCGCATACGCTTTTCATTAACCGCGGCTCGCACGACCACCTGCGCAACAACATGGCCGTGGTTACGCCAGATGGCATCGTCGGAAAACTCGTGGAAGTTTTCCCGAACACATCGCAAGTTTTGCTGATCAACGACAAGGAAAGCGGCGTCGGGGCGCTTTTCGCCGAATCGCGCACGCATGGCGTGGTGAAGGGAAGCGGTGACCCGGAGCCGCGCATGGATTACGTGGTGAACGACGAAAAAGTGAAGCAGGGAGAAACCGTTCTCACCTCCGGCGACGATCGCATTTTTCCGAAGGGTTTGCTCATCGGCGTGGTCACCGATACCAAACCTGCTTCGCCGTTTCAGATTATTCACGTGCAGCCTGCCGCGCGCCTGGATCGTCTGGAAGATGTGCTGGTGCTGACCACGCAGCAGCCGCTCGAATCAAAACCGGCCGCCGATACGACGCATTTGCTGGTTCCTGAGCCGCCACCTCCGCCGGTGACGGTGGGCCCGGCAGCGCCGGGTGCGTCTTCCACGGGCGCGAAGCCCGCGACGCCTGCAGGTTCTACACTTTCGCCGGAAAAACCGGCCGCCGCTGGTTCAAAACCTGCGGTGTCTGCAACTCCGAAACCTGATTCCGCCGCGAAATCAGCGGCTCCGAGGCAGCAGTAAGATGGCATCCATGCTCAGCATCGGCGACCGCACCGATGGAAACATCGAGGTCCACAAGTATTACAGCGGCACCGTAATCATCGCCGCTTTTCTGTCGTTGCTGCTGCAGGCCTTTCTGCATAAATACGGGCGCTGGGCCGAACTGCTGGATTTGCCGCTGTTGGTGGTGATCTACTTCGGCGTCAGCAAGCGCAATCCTGTGTCGGGACTGTTCCTGGGCGCGGTGGTGGGCATCCTTCAGGATGCGCTCGGACACGACAGTCCCATCGGACTCTACGGCATCGCGAAAACCATCATTGGCTATCTTGCTTCCACGGTGGGCGGAAAGATCGATACCGATCACCCCGCCAGCCGCTTCGGGCTAATCGTTCTGCTCTTCCACGTGCATCAAGTGATTCTGGCCATCATCGAGCGGTATCTGCTGAATCAGCCGGAGCGTTTTTTTACACCGCGCCTGCTGCTTGATTCGGTGGTGACCGCCGCGTTCGGCGTGTTCATCTTCGCGCTGCTCGACCGGCTCCGCCGCCAGAACTAGGGAGCTGAACCTAGTCGCTCGCGTGCGGGCGACGCTTAACGCCCTGCCTGCACCATACACCTAATCGGAGCGTCTTGGTGTATAGTTGAATTCATGGCGAGAACCAACATCGTGATCGACGACGAACTGATCCGCGAAGCCCGCAAACTTACTGGTCTTAAGACCAAGCGCGAACTTGTGAATCGGGCTCTCGAATTGCTCGTGCGGATGGAGGCCCGCAAGGGCATTCTTCGCTATCAGGGCAGCGGGATTTGGAAAGGAGATCTGAAAGCCTCTCGCAGGAATCGCGTGTGATCCTGGTTGATAGTTCCGTTTGGATCGACTTTTTCTCGGCTTCTCCTCGCCCATCCGGCATTGAACTGGGCCGCTTGATTCGGGATGCGGCGCCCCTTGCGCTAACGGGCATTGTGGTCACCGAAGTTTTGCAGGGATTGACCCGCGATTACGATCAGGTGGAGCATTACCTTTCAATGTGGGACATCCTGGAACCCGGTGGCTTCTCAACCTATCGTCAGGCGGCTGCGATTTTTCGATCGGGCCGCTCGAAAGGAATCAGCCTTTCAACGATCGATAGCCTGATTGCCGCCATCGCCCTGGAATACGCAGCTATCGTGTTTACGCTCGACGCTGACTTTTCACGTATTGCGCGCCTTACTGGGCTTAAACTTCACTCGTTTCCGAAAGTGTCGTAAGAATACTCCCCGTTCACACTTTCCGGCACGATCGCCGAATCTGTGTTATACTGGCCTTGCGTTTGATACTTCGGTTGTGCTGTGCGGTCCCTCTGGTGCTAGCGCCGATCTGAGAATACCCGCCTGGTGTTTCCTCCGTCTGTCTCGAGCGTAATCTAAAAAAAGAACTCTGGTATGAGAAGGCAGCGCCTTCGTGCGTTCCTTCCGCCAGTTAGAAAGAAAAATGCAAAATTTCTCTGAATTACCCATCTCCTCCTATATGAAGGAGAGGCTCTCGGCCGCGAAATTCTCGCTGCCCACTCCGGTGCAAGCTGCGGCCATTCCGCAAGCTCTCGCCGGAAAGGACGTGCTTGCCACTGCCCAAACGGGCACCGGCAAAACTCTCGCGTTCCTGGTTCCCGTGATGGAAAAGCTTCTGGCGAAGCCCGGAAAGGGCATCGCCGCGCTGGTGCTTGTACCCACGCGCGAGCTGGCCATGCAGGTCGCCGAACAGTACAACGCGCTCCGCGGCCGTCAGCTTCCCTCAGCGGCGATTGTCGTAGGCGGATTGTCCGAAGGCCAGCAGCTCCAGGCCATTCGCAACGGCGCCCGGTTGATAGTGGCAACGCCCGGACGCCTCGAGGATTTCCTCGATCGCCGTCTGGTCGCCTTCGCGAATCTGCACACGCTGGTTCTCGACGAAGCGGACCGCATGCTCGACATGGGCTTTCTTCCGGCCATTCGCCGCATCGCTTCGATACTTCCGAAGGAACGCCAGACCATGTGCTTCTCGGCCACGCTCGAAGGTTCTGTGGCGCATCTCGTGAAGGAGTACACACGCAACGCGGTTCGCCTCGAATTCGGCTCGGTGCTCAAGCCTTCAGAAAACGTGAAGCTCCGGGCTTTCGAGGTATCGCATACGGAAAAAGCAGCCACCTTGCATTACCTGTTGCGCGAGGAACCGGGACGAAGTCTCGTTTTCGCGCGCACCAAGCGCGGCGCCGATCGTATCGCCAAGGGGCTTAATCAGGCCGGCATCCAGGCCGCTGTGATTCACGGGGATCGCTCGCAATCGCAGCGCACTGCGGCGCTCACCGGGTTTCAGCAGGGCCGCCACCGCGTTTTGGTGGCAACGGATGTGGCCGCGCGCGGCATTCACGTGGAGGACATCGCGCACGTCATCAACTACGACCTGCCGGAAATCGCGGAGAACTTCATTCACCGCGTGGGCCGTACTGGCCGCGCAGGCCGCCGTGGCCTGGCTTCGACGCTGATCACTTCGGACCAGCGCACCGAGCTATTCCAGATGGAACGCGCTCTCGGCGTGCGGATCGAAAAGATTCGCCCGGATGCGGAATCGCAGTTGCGTTACGCGTCCGAAATGAACGTTTCCAGCCGCACGCGACGTCCTGTGGCGGGTCCTGCGACGCGCAGGTCCAGCCAGTTGCCTGGCGAATTCCTGCAAACGCAGTTGGCCGGATAAACGAAACGCAGCCTCTAGAATGAAAGAAGGCGCCAGGTGACTGGCGCCTTCCGTCGTTTCATCTCGCACCCATTTTTAGGGACCCGCGGCCTGCACTGTTGTTCTTCGGCTAACTGCCCTCGTGTATCATATTGCCAAGCCGCCTGAGGCGAAGAATGCCCAACCGCACGAACAAAGCGCCCCGTGATACAGAGCGAGTTCCGGTCGCCGTGGTTCCAATAAATCCGGTTGGTGACATCTACGAATTGCCCGACTTGTCGGGTGTGGCTGCCTTCCTGTCAATTCATCCATTCGTGAAGGATCTGCTTCTGGAAGCTCAGCCTGTGATTCGAAGGATTTGGGGCTCTGCTTCCAAAGCTACGCTGGAGATCGTCGATGAACCGGAAGTTGGCGGCCAAGAAGAATTATTTTGTTTTGTTCAAACCGATCTCGCGCCTGAAATAGCGCTGCAACGCCTCGATGAGTTCGATCGAGCCTGGTGGGTAGATTCCGTACAACGGGCCGAAGGGAAATTGAATTTCTCGCTGAAATACGTCTAATGGCTTTTGACTGGTGGGATTTCTTTGCCTTCGCGGAAGAACTGGCAAAATCACCCGGAAGCGAAGCGTCAGCCCGTACTGCCATCAGCCGCTACTATTACGCCTGCCACAACATTGCAAAACCTCGATTCAGCTTACAACACACCGAACTTTGGAATGCTTACAAGGATCACGCAGATCCTGAATGCAGAAAAATTGGGATTCACGGAGACCGGTTGCGCGGCGCGCGCGTCTGGGCGGATTACGTTAGCCGCTCGCGGGCCACTTCCACGGAGTTGACTTCTACCCGCCTGGCAGCAGCGACTCTTCGCAAGCTGCTCGAAGAGCTATCCAAAAAATAGAAGCAGAGTGCCCTACCAGAGCTTTCGCGCGATTCCGAGCAGCGGCAATCCCAAAAGCAGCATTCCCAGCGCGCCCGGCTCCGGCATCGTCGTGACGGAAAACGAAAGCGCGTTGCCGTTAAAATGATTGCCGAGGGTCCACGATTCGGAGTTCACTGGTCCAGTGAGGAGCGCGGTGCTGGAAACCAGATCGATGGGTGAAAGAGGTGCGCCGGCCAGCGACAAATCAATCTGGTCCGTCAGCGGAAACACGTCCACCATCCACGATCCAAGCGAATCGCCGTTCAACGCGTATACCGGCACGGAAATAAAGTGCAGGCCGGTGCTCAAGTCGAACCCGGTTAAATCGAAAGTGGCCGGCAAATTGAATGCCGCCGTTCCGGCAACCGTGAAGGTATCGCACGCGCCTGTCGACAGCCCAAAGCTTCCGCAACCCACCGGGGCCGAGTCGGCCCGTGCGGTCATGGTCATGGCGAACAGGAGCAGTCCCGCTAGCAGCAGAGTTTTCATTGGCAGCAAGTCCTCAGGTGTTGGGGTTCGAGCTGTTTCACTTTGAGACGGATTCTAACATTGCCGCGCAAAATCTGTTCCAGATAGTTTCAGTTTTTTTGAGTGAGACGAGGGAGCGGTGCAACTACTTCGCGAGAGAGATGTGGGCCACGGCGTGGATTTCGAGGTCGACGGTGTCTTTGACGCGCAGGATGAAGGTGCTGGGGTTTTTCAGGCCCCATTGCTGATAGGGAATTGAGAACTGGGTCGAGGCTGTCGCTTCCGTGCCCGCAAGCTGGAGAGCTACTGGCAGGGTCATCTGGTGCTCCTGGCCGTGCAGGCGGAAAATGCCGGAAACTTCGATTTGCGACGCGCCCTGCTGGTTCACCGTGCCTTTCACCTGTTGGGGCGTAAAAACAATTTCCGGAAATTTCTGGCTCTCGAGGACTTCGCGATGCATTTTCGAATCGCGTCCATCGTTGCCGCTGTTGCCGCTGGCGGCGTCCACCACGACGGCGCCGGTGACTTTCCCGGTGGCAGGATCAAATCGAATAGCGCCGCTTTTTAATTTGAACGTGCCGTGCACGGTATGCGCAACGGCGGGCAGGGTGTAGTGAATCTCCGTCCGCGCCGGATCGAGGGTGACGACCATTTCCTGGGCGGGCGCGGGAGCCGCGTGAAATAGTGCAGCGGCAAAGAGCAGCAGGGAACAGACCCCGAAGCGCTTTCCTACAAAGTTTAGATATTGCTGCGGCATTTCTCCTCTTTCGTTCCGAAGCGCCAACTTTTAGGTGGCGGGAAGCGCCTCAATCTGATGCTTGGCGGGAAACGTAAGTTGTCGGCGAATGCTGCATGAATTTTCAACGAGTGAGTGCACGTATGAGTTGGGATGCGGCTGGGTAACGGGCGGTCAGCTCGTCGGGGCGAGCGGATTCGTAATCGGCGTAGTCGAACCCAGGAGCCATAGTGGTTCCCAGCAAGGCGTACTCGCCGCCGCTGACCAGGCGCGAACCCTGCCAGACGCCGGCGGGCACGACGTGCTGCGGACGCATGCCAGCGGCGAGATCGTGACCGAGAAGGATGTGGGCGCTGGTCCCATCAGGCCGAAGCTCGAGCAGTTCCACAGGATCGCCCAGATAGAAATGGAAGATTTCGTCGCCGGGAAGGCGGTGCAGAGCGGAAAAGGTCTCTGGGGTAAGCAGATAGTAGATCGCGGTGCCGATGTGCCGTGGACCTGAATACCCGGGTGGCAGCGTGTTCTGAGGCAGTTGATGCGACGAGGCGTAGGTGCGGATGAAATAGCCGCCCTCTATGGGGTGCGGCTCAAGGTTGAGAATCTCGCGAATGCGGGCGGCTGACAATTTGGTCATTTTTGTTCCGCGGGTCGGGTTTCGCCAGTGCTCATCATGACATTGAAGTGTGGCATTGAAGTGTCGAGTTCCGAGGGGCTTATCGGTAAAGGCTGTCTAATGGGAAACCTGGTCCTGAATGGCCATTGACACCCTCGGAGTGTCATTTCCATAATCGTAGGACACCAAAATAAAGGCGAAAACGCTTTGATCGAAGTGCAGGAGTCAACCGGGCGCACGCTGGAAGAGGCTGTCTCGCGGGCGTTGTGCGACAATTTGGGTCCGCTGCAGCGGACTGCGAGCGAGCTCGAGCAGGCCCTGGGCGAATTCATGACGGCATGCTCGTCGGCGAAGCCGGGCAATGCGCTTCCGGCGATGCTGCGAGCGCAGGCGTTCGCGGCGTCGCTTTCGGCAAGCCTTTCGGTTCTCTCGAATTTCACGGCAATTGCGCTGAATCAGTCTGGAGCTGCGGCGACAGTGCCGGTGCGCATGCCGGAAAACGCGGCAGCGCCGGTAGCGGCTCCCACGCGTCCTGAGCAGGCGCGAGAGGCGGCGCCTGAGCCGGTGCCCGCGGCAGGGGTAACCGAGCCGCATGACGGACCCTCGGCAGAGCAGCAGCCTGAGTCTGCGCAGGCTTATCCAGCCGTTGAGGCAGAGGCCCCAGTTCCGCACTCCGCCGTTGCAGCAGTTCCGCAGGAAATGGAACTGGAGTTAACTCCCGAGCCTGTTCCTCACGCTACGCAGCCCGGAGCTGCGGCGCCAGCGCCCGAACTGGGTGCGGCCGCGGCTTTCGACGTCACGACCTTCCCAGCCGAAATTCAAGAACTGCATCGCCGCGCGAACCGGGTAGCCAAAGTGGCCATGCAAGACATCAAACTTCTACGTCCCCAGGACGTCCAATTGGGACGTGAGCACAAAGATATCTGCGATCGGTTGCGGAGTGACCTCGACAAAGCACGCAAAGAATACGACCGCCGTTTTCGCGCGATCCAGGACCACCCGGTGGATTACTTCCACCGCTGGATGGTGGAGATTCTGGCCCAGGGAGACGAGCACGCCCTGGGAGAATATCCCTATCCCTCGCCTGTACTGCGTCATTAGGGAATTCGGCATGACGAAAGTGTCCCGGCTGCTTGCAAGGGCCGGTGTTGCGCTTGTTTTGTGCTTCTGTGTTTTTCCTTCCTTGGCGTTGGCTCAAAAAAAGACAACCAAAGCCGTTCGCAGCAAAGCGAAAGCTTCGTCTGCGACAAAAGCGAGGGTAACGACTCCCCCCGATGGGCTTTCTGCCGCTGAAAAGCGGCTCGCGAAGCTTACCGATCAGCTCAAGCAGAAAAATTCCAGTTGGGCCTATTCGGGGCTGAGCGCAATCGCTCAGCAAAAATCTTCCACGGGGCTGAACACGCGAGCTGCATTGGCCCTGGGTTTCTATGATTATTCCCGCGGGCGATACGCCGACGCGCAAAAATGGCTGGAGCAGGCCAAAAAGGATCCATTGCTGGCCGATTACGCGCTCTATTGGGCCGCGGAAACCGATCTCGCGCAGCAGCGCAACGAAGCAGCTTTGGCCGAGCTGCGGCAGATTCGGCAGGATTATCCCGATACGGCGATGACCGAGCAGGTGCTGCAGTCGATTGCGGTGGCCGCGACGGCGGCGAACCAGCCGGCGGAAGCGGTGAAGGCGCTGGATGCTTATCCGCAGACGGCTCAGCGGCCAGGGCTGCTGCTGCTGCGGGCGGAGGCGCACGAGAAAGCCGGGCAAGCGCCTGAAGCCGCCGCCGACTACCAAACCATCTTCATGCGCTTTGCCGTGAGCGAACAGGCTCGCGAAGCCGGAGTAAAGCTCGACTACCTGCGCAGCGCCGACCCGCAAATCCCGCAGCTTCCACTGGACCAGCGATTCGCTCATGCGGACATTCTGTTTGAGGCGAAAGATTGGGGAAGCGCGCGCGGCGAATATTCGGTCATTCTGCAGCAGCTTTCGGGCCAGAACCTGGAACGCGCGGAACTGCGCATCCTGGAATGCGGAGTGGCGCTCGGAGCGAATCCTTCGGAGATGATGGCGTTGAAGGTGAGCGATCCCGACGTGGACGCCGAGCGTTCGTACACGCTCGCGGAATATTACCGGGGCCACCAACAGGAGCCGGAGATGATCGCGGCGGTGGAAAGCGCGGCTTCACGCGCACCGCAAAGCCGCTGGGCCGCGTCAGCGCTGTTTCTGGCCGGCAATTTCTATTGGGTGAAGCTGGACCGGGATCGTGCGTCGAGTTTCTACCAGCGCGTATCGGAAGGATTTCCAAACTCGCCGGACGCAACCAACGCACAGTGGCGTGTGGCGTGGACGGCAGTGCTCAAGCGCGCTCCGGAAGCCGCCGAGGACCTGCAGCAGCATCTGCGGCGGTTCCCCGGGTCTCCCTATACAGCGGACGCGCTTTACTTCCTCGGGCGGTTGGCGGAGGATGCCGGCGTTCCAGGGCTGGCGCGAAGCTATTACGACAAGCTGATCGACCGATTCCCGGAGAACTATTTCGAAGGGCTGGCCCTCAACCGCGTGCGCGGGCTTGATCCGGGCCCGAAACAGGATGCCGACGTGCTGGCCACGATTCCTCCGGTGCCGCCGTCGCAAAAACTGGGGGATGTGATTCCGGCGGCGGCGGAAAAGCGGCACGAGCGCGCGTTGGCGCTGCAATCTATTTCGTTCGACTCTTCCGCGGAGCTGGAATTGCGCGCGGCCTATGCGTCGACTGGCGAACCTCGTTTGCTGCTGGAAGCGGCCCAGGCTGCGGTGGATGCCGGGCACTGCGGAGCGGCCATCGTTACCGTGCGGCAGATCTATCCGCAGCTCGAAGCGCATACATTTACGGATGTGCCGCGGCCGGTATGGATGGCGGCCTACGCGCTGCCATTTCAGGCGGAAATCCGGCGCTGGTCGGACCGCGCCGGAATCGATCCCATGCTGGTGGCGGGATTGGTGCGGCAGGAATCGGCGTTTTCGCCAGAGGCACATTCGCCGGCGAATGCATTCGGGCTGATGCAATTGCTGCCCTCGACCGCGCGGCGGCTGGCGAAGCAAGCGAAGATTGGTTACGCGCACTCGCGGCTGGTCGATCCCGAATACAATGTGCATCTGGGAACGCTGTACGTGTCGAATTTGCTGAGGCAATTCGGGAATGTTGAATCGGTTCTGGCTGCGTATAATGCAGGGGAAGACCGCGTAACGTCGTGGACCGCGGGGCAGAATTACCGGGAGCCCGCGGAGTTCGTGGAATCGATTCCGTTCACCGAAACGCGCCAGTACGTCCAGATCGTGAGCCGCAACGCGGACATTTATCGCCGACTCTATGGCACTGAAGACGAATCCCGCAAACCCCGGAGCCGCAGCGGCAACTAGCCCGCGACTTTCCCGCAAAGCCGAACAGTTCACCGAGTCCGTTATTCGCGAGATGACGCGGCTCGCCATCCAATACAGCGCCATCAATCTCTCCCAGGGCTTTCCCGATTTTCCGGCTCCGGCCGAAGTGAAGCGCGCCGCGCAGCAGGCCATTGAAGCGGACGTGAATCAGTACGCGATCACCTGGGGCGCGAAAGCGTTTCGCGATGCCATTGCCGCGAAATACTCGCGCACGCAGGAGATGGATATCGATCCGGAGCGCGAGATTACGGTGTGCTGCGGGGCGACCGAGGCCATGATTTCGTCGATGATGGCCATTGTGAATCCCGGCGATGAAGTAGTGGTATTCGAACCCTTCTACGAGAATTACGGACCCGATGCGATTCTTTCCGGGGCCACGCCGCGATTCGTAAAGCTGCATCCTCCGGATTGGAGATTCGATCCGGATGAATTGGCGGCGGCGTTTGGACCGGCGACGAAGGCGATCATTCTCAACACTCCGAACAATCCCACAGGCAAGGTTTTCACACGGGCTGAGCTTGAGACGGTTCGCGATCTTTGCGTGCAATGGGACGCGTTTTCGATCTCCGATGAGATTTACGAACATCTGCTGTACGACGGCGCGAAGCACATCTCGATTGCCACGCTCGATGGAATGCGCGAGCGGTCGATCACCATCAGCGCGCTTTCGAAGACCTATACGGTGACGGGATGGCGGGTTGGTTGGGCCATTGCCGCGCCGGAAGTGACGGCGGCGATACGTAAGATGCACGATTTTCTTACGGTGGGGGCCGCGGCACCGCTGCAGGCCGCCGGCGCTGTGGCACTGCAGCTACCGGAGAGCTATTACGAAACTCTAGCGCGCGATTATGCGGTTCGACGGGAACGCATGCTGGGAATTCTGGAAGCGGCGGGTTTTCGTTGCTTCAAGCCGAGCGGCGCGTATTACATCATGACCGACATCGCTGCGTTTGGCTTTCCCGACGATGTGAGCTTCGCGAAATATCTGGTTCAGGATGTCGGCATAGCCGCGGTGCCGGGATCAAGCTTCTACAGAGAAGCGGGCGACGGGCGCACGCATCTGCGCTTCGCGTTCTGCAAGAAGGAAAGCACTTTTCAGGCAGCGGCGGAACGTTTCGCGAGGCTTCGCAGCCGCTAATTCGTTTTAGTTTACTTCCGTGGCTTGGGGATGATGCGGGAAGGTCGCTCTGACCGTTGTACCTAAACCATCTGCGCCGTTCGATTGAATCTGGAAAGTTCCACCAAGCTGGGCGACCCGCTCCTTCATACCGCGGATACCGACGCCACCACGACTAGCCAGTTTTTCCGGCGGAATGCCGCATCCACAATCGCTTATTTCCAAAAGCACATTGTTCGCCTTGGCGCTCAGGCGCACCAGAGCGGTCGGGCTACCCGAATGCCTGTGCACATTCCCTAAACTTTCCTGCACGATGCGAAAAATCGAGGTTTCGAGTTCGGTCGAAAATCGTCCCAGAGAAGAGCTGCATTCCAGGGCTACTTTAATCCCGCTGCGCCGCCCAAACTCCTCGACGTACCAGCCGAGTGCGGAGCGGATGCCCAGTTCATCGAGCAAGGGTGGGTGAAGCAAATGAGAGATGGTGCGGATGCTTTGCATGACCTGATCCACCAGGGCGCGATTCTCGGTCAAAGCCCCTGCCGCGGCGGGATTCAGCCTGGAGATTTCCTTTTCGATGGTGCCATTGTTCATCTGAATGGCCGCCAACAACTGGCCCACGCTGTCGTGCAAGCCGCGGGCGATGCGCTTGCGCTCATCGTCCTGAGTTTGAAGCAGACGATTGGAGAGCTGGCGCAAGCCCTTCGTTCGCTTCCTTTAATTCGGCGGTGCGCTCGCCGACGCGCTTTTCCAGCGTTTCGTTGATTTGTGCGAGTTCGCGGCGTGCGGCTTCGGCCACGGCGGCGTGTTGGCGGGCAAGATTTTCCGCCGTTTTCAGGCGGAGCAGAGCGCCAACGGTGGCAACGAGTTCCGCCCGGTCGATGGGCTCGGTGAGATAGGCATCGGCGCCGCTGGCAAGGCCTTGCACGCGCGCGTCCGGTTCAATGAAAGTGGAAGAGAGATGGAGAATGGGAATATGCGCGGTGGCGGGATTCGCCTTGATCTGCTTGCAAACCTCGAATCCATGGATATCGGGCAAATTCACATCCAGAGTGATGAGGTCGGGCATCTCAGCGGCGAGCTTTAGGGCCTCGGCTCCGGTGCGGGCTTCCAATACTTGATAACCGGCATCGCGGAGCGAGCGCACCAGGGAATAGCGCAGCGCTTCATTGTCGTCGACTGCCAGAATCGTCACCGATTTGGTGTCAAGTTTATCAGCCGGAGCGGGGGGAACGTCTCGCTCGTGGAGTTCTTTCACTTCGCTGGAATCAGGCATGCGCCTCCTTCGACGGCCCCGCCGAAAACGGGACACCAGCTTGCTGAAAGGCGTCAGCGAATTGAAGCAGGGAAGACTCTCGCGACTGGCTTTCCTTGGACAGAATCACCGCCGCATCCGCGAGCAATTCGCGTTCGGAAGGTTCCAAAACTTTGGAAGTGTATATGATCACGGGAATGCCGGAAGTATGCGGGTCATTCTTCAATCTTTTCAATACCTCGAAACCTGTAAGGTCCGGCATGTTCAGGTCAAGGATCACGGCATCGGGGCGGGTGTTGCGGGCTTTCAGCAACCCTTCCTCCGCTCCGAATGCTTCCACAAAGCGGAAATCGGTGTGGCCCAGGAGCGTTTTCACAAGGTAGCGGGAAATCTCGTCATCGTCGATGATGAGAACCTGGCGGGCCGGGTGGCGGCTGACGAGATTGTTTAGCTGATCGAGCAACCAGGTTCTTTCCACCGGCTTGGCTTGAAAACCGTCGGCGCCGAGCGAAGATGCCTTTTCGCGATTCTCCACCACGGTGACGACCAGTATAGGAATGCTTGCAGTAGCGGGATCCTGTTTGAGTTCGCGCAGGAGTTCCCAGGAATGTTCGCCCTGGAGCAGCACGTCGAGAATGACGGCCGCGGGCCGGAAGTCGCGTAGAGCGGCTCGCGCTTCTCTCAAGTTGCCCGCGGGAATCACCTGGAATTGCGTGCCCTTCAAATACTTGTCGTAGATGAACAGGGCTTCGCGATTGTCTTCCACCACCAGAACCGGCAGCTTGTTGGAGTCAAGCTCCCGTGAGAGTTCCGGAACATAGACGATATCAGTGGCGCCGCTGAAGAAGATCGGTACGGCGGCAAAGAAAGTGGAGCCGATTCCAGGCTGGCTTCTTACATAGACTTCCCCGCCGAGCAGTTGAGCGAATTTGCGCGAAAGCGGCAAACCCAGGCCGGTGCCATTCACGGTTTTTTGCAGTTTGCCTTCGACCTGCGTCCATTCCTGGAAGATGCGCTCGTGGTCCTCGGGCGCGATGCCGATGCCAGTATCGGAAACAGAAAAGATGGCAGTGTCTTTGGGGCCGCGCTTGACAGACACGCGAACTTCGCCGCGCTCGGTAAACTTCAAAGCGTTGCTGATGAAGTTGCGAAGGATCTGCGAAATTTTAGCTTCGTCGGTGTAAAACTCCGGCAAGCCGGCGGGATCGTCAAATACCAGGTTCACGGAGGAATTCTGGATAAGCAGAGGGCGCAACATGCCGCGCAGCGCGGCGAATAACCCTTCCACCTGGAATGTGCCAGGACGGATGGTCACCTTGCCCGCTTCCACCTTGGCCAAATCGAGAAGATCGTTGACGAGTTCGGTGAGCCCCTGCGCCGAGCTGCGGATGAATTTGACCTGCTTCTCCTGTTCGGGACTGAGATCGCCGTCCAGGCGGTCGAGCAGGATTCCGCTAAGAGCGGTGATCGAATTCAGAGGAGTGCGGAATTCGTGGCTCATGTTGGAGAGGAAGTGGCTTTTCAGTTCCGAGGCGCGTTGAAGGAAATCGGCCTTGTCATTGAGTTCGGCATAGAGAGCGACTACGCCGCGGTTGGTTTCATCCAGCTCGCGATTCAGTTGGGCCAGCTCTTCCTGGCGTTCGCGAAGCTCTTGAAGGGCGCTGAGAAGCTCCTTGTTTTGCTGCTTCAGTTCTTCGTAGGGATCCTGCGAAGCGTGTTCGATGGCAGCGAGAGCCTTATTCAAGTCAGCGGTATTAAAGCGAGTGAAGCGCGCAGGGATTCGCTTTCCGAGCACGACGGTAGTTCCCGCAACGCTTGTTTGCAGATGGAAATGGTCCATCAGGCGCTTGGCGCCCAGAAGGCCCAGCCCCATTCCGGTCTGGGAGACGTAGCGGCCTCCCATGATTTGATCGACGTTTGCGATGCCCTTGCCCTGATCCCGCAGAGTGATGACCAGCATATTTTCAGGGGCAGGCTCGATGCGGAATTCGGCGCGTCCACCACCGCCATATTGAAATGTATTGCGGGCGATTTCCGAGACCGCCGTGGCGATGCGGGTTTGATCCTGTGGATCGAATTTCAATGCGGCGGCAATGGTGCGCGCTTTTTGGCGTGCAAGGACGACATCATTCTCGAAACGAATATCGATCGTGATGAGGTTGAGTGTCATAACTTCTCCGGATCAAGTTGCGGCTTTCGCAACCAGGACCGTTACATCATCGCGGCCGCGGCTGTAATCCCGATGCAAAACAGCGGCAATGACGCTGGAAGGTTTGTTCCAGATGCCCGCATAGCGCTGCAAGTCCCAACGCGAAGCCAAACCATCCGAATGCATGACCAGGATATTATCCGCGTTCCAGGGAAAGGTGAACTCCTGCACCCGCTCGGTGTTCTGGCCGAGAATTCCATTGTGTGATGCGATGCTGCGGCTCGCGGCGGGCGCCACAATCGCGGCGGAAATATTGCCGACGCCGGCATAGGACAGCAGACCTTTTTCGATGTCGATGCGCGCGATGGCCGCGGCTGCGCCCCTGGTCTTTTTGAGGGCGGCATGGGTGGTGTGAATGATGTCCTTCGGAGAAGTCTCTCGCGTCTCGGATAGAACGCGCTCCGCCTCGCGAGCGGCTTCGGATGCCAGCACGCCGTGCCCCAGGCCATCGACCACCATCAGGAGAATGCCATCGAGAGAGCTTCGCATCCCCCAACCGTCTCCGGAGACGTCTTCACCCGCCAGAGGTTCGGAGACAACTCCCACTTCCAAAGCCGACTGCGCAATTTGCTTCGCGCCAGCCTGGCGGAATTCAGCGCAAACCACCGTTCCAGAAGAGGGCAGAGAGTAAAGTTCAAAGGAATCCGCCAGACGGCGGATGGCGCCCAGACCGGTCCCCATCGTCCCCGAAGTGGAATGGCCGTCCTGGAGGGCCCGGGAAACATCGGCGATGCCAGGCCCTTTGTCGACGCTCATGATGCGCAGGCCCGAATTGCTGCCATGCAGGGGCTGAACCAAAATGTGGCCACGACCGGCATGCTTCACAAGATTGGTGGCCATTTCCGTGGCGACGATAGCCACCGCGCCGCAGCGGCTTTCATCCATGTGCATGTCTTCCGCATAGGCGACCGCTTTTCTGCGGGCTTCGCCTGTTTGACTGGCTTCTGAAACCTCAATGAGCATGGGGCATTTCCCGGTGTAAGGTCATGGACTACTTCCAACGAGTGATGGTGACTTTGGTGCCTTCTCCGACGCGGGAGCTAACGTCAAATTCGCTTACGAGCCGTTTGGCTCCGCCCAGGCCCAGGCCCAATCCGGAGCCGGTGGTAAAGCCGTCGCGCAGAGCCATGTCAATGTCTGGAATGCCCGGCCCGTCATCCTCGAATACCAGCCGCAGTCCGACGCGCGGGCCGTTCAGCGTTTCGAGCTGCATTTTCCCGCCGCCACCGTGAATGATGGTGTTGCGAGCCAATTCGCTGGCAGCGGTCACAAGCTTGGTCTGGTCCACCAAACTGAAACCTAATTTGATGGACGCTTCGCGCACGCGGCGCCGCACGGCGACCACATCGGGCTCCGTCGTCACCGGGAAATTTTCACTGGAGACGACGGCCATACATCTCCCTCGATCCACTTACCGAAGATCGCAGAAGCTCCATTCCGGCATCGACATTCAAAGCGGTGCGAACACCGGTGAGAGACAAGCCCAGTTCGACCAATGTGATCGCCACGGCCGGCTGCATGCCGACGACGACAGTCTCCGCGTCCAGAACGCGCGACATGGCAGCGATATTGGCCAGCATGCGGCCAATAAAAGAGTCCACGATGTCCAGGCTGGAGATGTCGATCAGGACGCCGCGAGCTTCGGTTTCGCTGATCATGCGGGTCAGGTCGTCTTGCAAGGTCATCGCCAGGCGGTCATGCATATCCACCTGAATGGTGACCAACAGAAACTCGCCCATTTTTAGAATCGGGATTTTTTCCAAGCTGGGCTCCTAGGCTTTCTGTTCCGGTTTCTGGCCGTTGCGAACGAAATTGAACCCGAGCCGGTCGAGTGCAACGCGAAAAGCCGCGGAGAGCGTGGCCTTCGTGGTTACGTCCGTGAGATTGATGCCCAGATGCACGATGGTCTGCGCGATTTGCGGGCGCACCCCGCTGATGATGCAATCGGCGCCCATCAATCTGGCGGCGGTGACTGTTTTCAGCAGATGCTGCGCGACGACCGTGTCGACGGTAGGAACGCCGGTAATGTCGATGATGGCGACGCGGGAATTGCTTTGCACGATCGCTTGTAGCAGCGATTCCATTACAATCTGCGTGCGGGCGCTATCCAACGTGCCGATGATGGGCAGGGCCAAAATGCCGTCCCAGAGCTTCACGACCGGAGTTGAAAGCTCGAGCAATTCTTCCTGCTGGCGTTTGATCACTTCTTCCCGGGATTTCTGGTAGACCTCGGTGGTGTAAAGGCCCATGGAGTCGAGGAGCTCTGTGGCGGCCCAGGTCTCCGTGGCAAGGAGATCCGCGTCGTTCTTGCAGGCCTGCCGGAGCTGAACGAACACTGGTTGCTTCAGCGAGAAGACGAACGTGGCCGTTTCGGTGGGAGTAAAGCCCTGCTGGGCGCGGTTTCGCGAAACCTCACCAAGCAACTCGCGTGTTCCATCCCACGCAGAAGCCTGGAAGTTCGTGCCAACCTGCTCCAGCGCACGCCGCGTCAGACCGAGAAGCTGAGAACATTGCACGCGCAGGTCGGATTCTTTAATAAGGTCGCTGCGCCGTGTGGCACCACTCATGTTCTTGATCCATTCGCCCAGAATTTCGGATTCTTTTTGCGAAAGGATCACAGGCAGAACAGTGGTCTTCTGACTGGTTGGCGTGCTGCTCATAATTTCTCCTCTTTGCTTTTAGCATTCCAGGAGTACGCGACGGGGACGACAGTATAACATCCAGCGAGTCAAGCGAAGCGCTAGCGCGGAAATTTTTGCGACGGCGAATACAGAAAACCCTGTAGGCCGATAAGACGGACGACGCGTGGGAGCAGCGAAAAACGCTAGGAACGATTTCCCGATCGATTTCCTGATCCGGGACGTTTTGATCGCGATGAGCTGGCCTTTTTCGGTGTCTTTGGTGCGCTGTGGCTGTCGGTTCCCTCGGCGTGCCGGACGGCAGCTTCGCCGCTGAGGCTCATGATCAAAATCGTTTTCTGCCCGTTCAATTCCTGGATTTTTCGCGCCAGAGTTTCGATCTGCTCGTCGGTGGCTTTGACAATTTCGATGACGATCGACTTCTCAGCCTGTCCGTCGTAGAAGCCAGTGGTGGGATGCAAGGTAAAATTGTCAAACTGGCGCGCGGTGGCTTTGATAATTTCGCGCCGCCGAACGTCCTCGGTGTAGATGCGATAGACCTTTTCGTCGGTTTTCTTCATAGGTGGTGGGCAGAGCCCAGTCTTAGTTTAATCCCCGCCGAGGGGCGACGCGCCGAATCGTATCGAGCGCGTTTACGTTAGGTCGATAATGCTATAGGTGGTAATGCTGTTGGTCAGAGAGTAGCAAAGCACCATTTTTTGCAACTGTGAGTTCGCCGATGAAAATCCTGATATCGGGAGCGGGAATCGCGGGGCCAAGCCTGGCCTACTGGCTAGTGCAGTATGGCTTCGACGTCACCATCGTTGAGAAGGCTCCGGCGTTGCGCACCGGCGGGTACATCATCGACTTCTGGGGCGCGGGGTACGACATTGCCGAGCGCATGGGGCTGCTCCCGGAGATCCAGCAAAAAGGTTACATGTTGCAGGAAGTGCGCGTGGTCGACGCTGATGGGAATCGCGTCGCCGGTTTTCCGGCTGCTGCGTTTTCACGCATGACGAAGGGACGCTACGTCAGCCTGCCGCGCGGCGATCTGGCCGCTTCGATCTTCGGGAAAATCAGCGGCAAGGTTGAAACCATCTTTGGAGATAGCGCTGATCGAATCGAGCAGGTCGATGGCGCCGTTGATGTCACTTTTCAAAATGGGGCGAAGCGCCGCTTCGATCTTGTGATTGGAGCCGACGGCCTTCATTCACGGGTTCGCGAGATTGTCTATGGTCGCCAAAAGCAGTTCGAACACTATCTCGGCTACAAAGCGGCAGCATTCGAAATTGCCGGCTATCGTCCCAGAGACGAGCTCGTCTACGTGATGTACACGCAAGTCGGCCAGCAGGCGGCGCGATTCGCCATGAGCGGCGACCGCACCATGTTCCTGTTCACCTTTGCGGACAGCAATGTTTCAGGACCCGATGACGTTTCGTCCCAAAAGGCGCTGTTGCGCGAACGCTTTGGCGCAAGTGGATGGGAATGCCCCGAAATTCTGCGGGCGCTCGACAGCGCCGATAATTTCTATTTCGATCGGGTCAGCCAGATAAAAATGGGTTCCGAACCGGGATCGTGGTCAAGGGGACGCGTCACGCTGCTCGGCGATGCGGCTTTTTGCGTGTCGCTCCTCGCCGGACAAGGCTCCTCGCTCGCCATGGTCGCCGCCTACATTTTGGCCGGGGAACTTCACCGCGCCGGGGGCGACTACGAAAAAGCCTTCGCGCGATACCAGCAAATATTCGGGCCATTCGTAGCGGGGAAGCAGAAAGCCGCGCTTCGCTTTGCAGGCACCTTCGCGCCCAAATCCAAGTTTGCATTATTTCTGCGAAACCAGGTGTTCAGACTCGCCGGCATTCCGTTGATCGCCGATTTGGCGGTCGGCCGCAGCGTCGTGGATAACATTCGCCTGCCGGAATATTGACTTCCGCGAGCGTTTGAGTGTTCGCTTTTTATTCGCTCGACTCCTGTGCGCCGCGAATTTAGTCTTCTACGCACCCACTTGACCGGGCCATTCCCGCTTGGTAGGGTTTTGGTGCAGTATCCCTCGATGGACGCGCGGCTCGGGGCAAGTCTCTTCCGTATTTAACTGAATAAAAACAACTTACTGTACTCATCTGCATTGAGGGACCTCTATGTTAGAAGCTATCGTCATCATCATCGCTTTGGGTGGATTGGAAATCGCATTGTGGTGGGCGGATCACAAACGCCAAGCCGAACAGTTGGCGACGCTCGAGGCCATCTGGGTGGAACTGGCCCTATTGAACGAGGAGAAGGCGCCGGTTCATCCGAGGCTGGCTCCGGAAGTGTCGCCAGTGCGGGTCGATTTGCCGCTTACAGCCGCGCAGACACCGACAGTTATTGCGCAGTAATTGCGATGTTTGAGAACGCCGCTGCCTCAGAATCTCGCAAAGAGAAATCCTACCTATAGTATTCCGACGCGATGATGTGACGCCTATCCCTAGGTGTCGCTGGCTATCGCAGGTCATCGCTGGTTGGAAGGGTGCGGAGACATTGCCAGTCGAAGCGCCTCCAAATGAGGCGAACATTTCTCACCCCGAAGTTGTTTCAGGTGAACGACAGCCTCATTCCATTCCCATCCCGCTTCCCAGTGTAAGTAGCCAATGGCCACCGTGGGAGATCGAGCGATACCGGCGGTGCAGTGGAGATAGACGCTGTGTCCTTCGGCGATCAAATCGCTGAGTGTGCTGATGCATCGAGCAAACTTTGCGGCCATCTCGGTTTGCTCTTCTTTCACCGGAATGCGGACAAGACGCAACGGAATGGCCTTGTAATGTTCTTCCAGCGGCTGCCAGAGGAGGGCAACGGAGATCATGTCTTCATTGGTCTGCAGGTTGAGTACAGCCGTGACGCCCAACTGGCGCAGCGTTTCGATATCTTCGATTGTTTTCGGATGCGAGCCGACAAACAGTCCCGGTAGAACTTGCGCGAATTCCATGGGTTTGGAAGATACGTTCGAAGTTTACCGCCTTGCAGGGGAGGTTTCGAGGCCCGCTCGGAAGTCTTCGCAGCGTTCGGATACTGGCGCATGCGCGATAAATCGGGATGCCGGTAGGCATAAAATTGGGCACAACGTTTTTGGTCGTGTCGGTTTAAGGATTTGTCGCTCAACCCCTTATGCGACGGTACGCGCCGTTTATCCCATGACCTTGATGTCACCTTCGGGCGCGTTCTTCTTCGCCCAAGCTGATAGCGTCTTTTTGAATTGTCTGTCCGACACACTTGCACGCTCCGCAGAGGTTTTATAACCGCCCTGATCGTGCGACTTCAGTAATCATTCATGTGATTAGCCATTCGAAATGCCTCCTAAGTTAACTCGTCATCAATCCCAAAACTCGTCCACACTAAGGAATACAACGGACTGCGGCGTCGATGTCGCGCCCCTGCCACCCAGTACAATAATGCGTTGCGTTCAATCCTGAACGGATTCCGCTATCCCTGCATTGGGTTAACTTCCTCTATGCCGCGACCCTTAGACTGCACGCCGAAGTGAAACCACTCGCTCGCATGCGCCTTACCAGCGGAAAAGAATTGAACGCGCACAGCCATATTTCCATCATACGGTTGCCGTCCCGCATCTGTACCTACATATTGCCCAATCACTGCCAGAAGATATTGGTGAATATTCAGACTTGTGGCCTCGTTGACTGGAACGAGCTTGAACCACTTCATGTTTTCGCTTTTCAAGGAAGTTCCCACGCCAACGCCGTATTCAATATTTTGGATGTGGACGGACGTGCGACCGAGATTTACCAGTTCCAGTCTTACATCATTGGGGTTCGCGAAATGCACGAGAACATGCAACTGCGGCTGCCATTCCCGCTCAAATTCTTCTTTGGCTAGCTTAAGCGCTTGCTTTTCGTGATCGAGCTGGTTCGAAGCAGATTGAGACTAGCACCGGTATCCTTCACATACCGGCTGGTCAGCTTTACCAAGAACAATGTGAGCAGAGCGACGACAACCGCGCAAAATGCTTGTTCCGGCTGCTTGCCGTTTATCCAGTGAACTGCATGGGCATATCCATGCATTTCCTCAAAGCGAAATGGCGGATCTTACCACGGTTGGTTTTCCTCAGAGTGAGCGGTCGGTTTGTTTCGTCTAGCGAGACAGGGTTATCCATGCCCACTTGATTCTTGCGGCAGCCACCAGCGAAGGTATCCCAACGAGAAGAATAATCCCCGGTTGAAGATCCTGCGCAATGGCGCAACCATATATTTGTCGAAAGCCGGATCAGCCGTCCCGGTGTATTTCAAATTAATGGCGGTGCATCGATCGAGGATTGGCTCCATGTAATGACGCCGTCGCGCAGCTTTTGCTCGGCCACGGCACGGTCGCTATCAATCGTGGCTGGGGGCACATCCGGCCCTGACACCAACGAATGTGTCTGGCGCTTTATTCATTAGCCTGCTCTCCTGATCCAAGTGTTGGGCGTATCTATCGCGGGGCGTGGCCTCGTCAAGCAATCGCTTGTACATTTCGACTTGACGTTTGGTCATCCAAAGTGAATTGCAGGATTTTCTTCTCGTCGTCGCAAAGGTCAAGCGATTTCAAGCAACTCTCATATACCCTGACCATCTTTTCCGCGCTAATTTGTCCCGCTTTGAATGCCCGCAGCACTTGAAGTTGAAACTTCGCGGATCCGGTTGTCATGCGCCCAGTTTCTTTTCCACCGCGGCAAGCCGCTTGTCCAAGCTTTCGATCAGGACAATAAGCCCGGTCGTTACGTTGCGCAGGTCTTGCCCGGTTACGTCGGGTGGCTTTTGCAGTGGTGGTATACGCACTCCCGTACCGTCCATCAACTCAATCGTGGCGCTACCGACCAAATCTGATCTCATGGTCATTGAATATCCTCCCACCCCATCATCTCGGCAGGTTGGGCCGGTCGCCTACCTGTACTGACGAACGGTTATAGCGAACAAGGTAATAATGAGTGGGAAGACTATTAGGCAGAAGTAACAGGCCACCACACAGCCGGGCGCGCTGGAACACATCGCGCAAAAAGCCAAAGAAGAGGACGGGCCGGAGTTAAAACCTTTCCCGTCTTACGTATTGCGGCACACCGCCCTAGCGCGGTTAGGTGAATCTGGCACAGCGGTCAACAGGCGCTCCTGCCTGCCACCAACAAGGGCGCATAGCCTTCCGATTTATGAGGAAAAAGTGGTGAGCCGCGGAGGACTTGAACCTCCAACCCGCTGATTAAGAGTCAGCTGCTCTACCGATTGAGCTAGCGGCCCGACAAACATCACATCTTAACACGAGACCGAAATTCTCCGCGAGGTTGCGCGACCACCGACCACCGACGAAAATTTTCCGATGGCCGCTACCACGAGAATTTTTGATGAGCGGCCATCACTCGCGAATGCAAATTAGCCTTGCTGCTGGCGCAAGGTAGCGGTGATTTCCTTGGCCACTTTGCGGGCGCGAAGGATATCCCCAGGGCCAAGCGAGATGGCCGCGACGCGCGCGTGGCCTCCGCCGCCGTATTTCTCGCACAGCGAAGCGAGATTCACTTCCGCCGAAGCTTCCTTCCAGGGATTGGTGCCGACCGAGACCTTCGATCGCGCCGGCGCGGCGCTGACGCCCACGGTATAAAGCGCGTCCGGAAACAAATAGTAGGGAATGAACTTGTTGTAGCCCTCAAGGTCCAGATCGCTGACGTCGAAATAGACCACGCCGCTGCGATAATCGGCGCGCTCGCGCAAAATGTCGATGGACTTGCGATGCCGGTCGAGCAGTGGACCGAGATGTTTCTTCACGATGGGCAGTTCGATCATTTCGCTTAGCGAAATCTCCGCCAGCTCCGGAATAATCTGCGGCACCAGATTCGGTTCCGGCGCTGCTTCGATCACCAGCGCCAATTGCATGGCCGGTTCAGCCAGAGCCACGGCCGCTTCCGCCGAGGCGAACTGGGCGCCGTCGATAATGTCGCCCCATTTGATCAAATCGGCGATGGGCCTGGCATCGAACCCGAATTTTTCGGATGCGATCGTGGACAGAAACTTGGTGCACGATTTGTAGGTAGGGTCGTAGAACTTCTTGCCGGAATGGTCCTGCTTGAAATGCTCGGCGTCCTCCGGCTTCAGAAACGCGCTCTGGTGATGATCGAACCACCAGGTGAGCAGCGGGGAGCTGGAATATTTGAAATCAACGATGGCGTTTTCATCGCCGTCGAAAGTGCCGTCCTCGAAGGGCGCGGAGGCCTTGTGGGTCATGCCCGTGTAGAGAAATTCCGCGTGCGGATCGATGCGCTCGCGATAGAAGCGCGAAAAAATCGCGGCGGACGAGGCCCCGTCAAAGCATTTGTCGTGAAAGCAAACCCGAACCCTCAACCGAATCCTCCACTCGCCGCGCCTGCCCGCGCACTCCAGATTTGTAAAGGAAAGCCAAATAGGATCGCTGGATTGCCCACCGTGTGTCAAGCAATATGCTGGCGTGGCAATATGCTGGCGATAAGCGCTGACGGGCAATCGCCGCTATGGATACGGATCCCCGGAAGGCGAGCGCGGGCTGGGCGGCAGCGCGATTATCCCCCGGCGCTGGGATCGAATTCGGCGATAGCCATGGCTGCTTGATTCGCCGTCCGAAAGGTTTGGACGACCGGAGAAAACTTTCTCTGCTTCCATCCACGGAAAAGTGTTCGCACAGGAACTTCCACAAAGTGCTGAACCGCGAACGAACTGGCAATCAGAAAGGGAACGAACAGAACGAACTGCCATAGTGGAACAGTGCTTGTCTGTAGAGGTGCGTGGCGGATGTAGTTCGTTATCGGCTGGCAGTAATGCCACAAAGGAGCCTGGAGAATATAGGTCGCGTAGCTCACTTCGCCTAGCTTGGCCAGGAAACGTCCGCCGAGGACTCGAGTGGGCCAACCGGTTGAACGCGTGCAGCAAACGATGAGGAGAAGCAACAAAGGCGCAATGCCGCCGGTGACGAAAACGTCTGCCCACTTATGCGGCCAAACAAGCGCGGTAAGCACCAGCAAGAGAAGCGCACACAGAGTCATCAGCTTGGCTTTATGCGGAGCAAGTTTCTTCCAGGGCGAGACGAATCGGCTGGCGCAAATTCCCATCACGAAGAGCGGCAGCCACAGAAGCGGATTATTCGTCACATACTGGCGCCAGATCTGCTCGGGAATGCCTCCTGCGACATAGGTGAGGGCCACGCCGCAGGGAACAAGCCAGCACGCAATTAACACAGCTCCCGACCAAAATCGCGAAAGCCTCGCCAGCCGCATCCCGATCATCGGGAACGCCAGATACATGAATGCCTCGACCGAAAGTGACCAACTGGGCCCGTTCCACGCCTGGGCCAGCGGAGTCCACGACTGCAACATCAGGCACGAGAGAATCGCGCTTAGCGCGAAGGGGTGATGACCGGCGAATCCATAGGAAGAATACGAAGCGGACCTTTGCAGCGCGACCGGCAAGAAAAGCAGAAACGCCAGGAAATAGGCGGGATACAAACGCACGAAGCGCGCCCAATAAAAGCGCGCAGCCGATTCGGTGCGCTTGCCGCTCTGCAGATGCCTATGCGCGAGCACGAATCCTGAAAGAATGAAGAAGAAGCCAACCGCGCAGGGGCCTTGGTCGATGAGGTTCCGAAGGAACGCGGGAACGCGGCTATAGTTTTCAACCCTTGGCGCGTAGTGAAAAATCACAACCGCCAGCGCGGCCAGAAAACGGAGACCGTTCAGCGCCGGGAATGTCTCAGGTTTCTCCACCTGCGGCGGGGGCATGAAGTAGCCTACCCGGATCGCAGGCGTTTTGTCAGTAGCAGACCGGCGAGAGTGGCATTTAGATGGAAATAGGATGACAAATTTGAGAGGGAATTCGCGAGGCTCATTTAGAATACTCGCCCGATGGCAAAAATCACTTTTCTAGGCGCGGCGGGCACGGTCACTGGCTCGAAATATCTGGTGGAGGCGGAAGGAAAGAGGCTGCTGGTTGACTGCGGCCTTTTTCAGGGCCCCAAAGAACTCACCCAACGGAATTGGGACAACCTTCCCATCGATCCGGCGACGATCGACTGGGTAGTTCTGACGCACGCGCACATCGATCACAGCGGCTACCTGCCGAGGTTGGTGCGCGCGGGTTATCAGGGCCCCATCTATGCCAATCCGGCCACGCGCGAGTTATGCGGGCTGCTGCTCCCGGATTCCGCGCACCTGCAGGAAGAAGACGCACGATTCATCGCCAAGAAGGGTTACTCGAGCCACAAACCTCCGCTTCCGCTTTATACGGTGGAGGAATCGAAACGCGCGCTGGAACAATTCAAGGATATTCCGCGGGCGCAGCCGTTTACGATCAGCCCCCAATTCACCGTCCGCGGGCACGACGCCGGCCACATTCTAGGCTCCTCCTGGCTGGAACTGACCATCACCGAAAATGGCAAGCAGATGCTGGTGGTTTTTTCCGGCGATCTGGGCCGCTACTCGCAGCCCATCCTCAATGATCCCGAATCTCCGACGCGCGCCGATTTCTTACTGTGTGAATCCACGTATGGCGATCGCGATCATCCCGCGGGATCGGTGGCGGATGAATTGGCGGAAGCGGTCAACGACACGGCCAAGCGCGGCGGCGCCGTGGTGATTCCTGCTTTTGCCGTGGGACGCACGCAGCTACTCATGTACTACCTGCGGCAGCTCGAATCGGCACAGCGAATTCCGCGCCTGCCTGTGTTTGTGGATAGCCCCATGGCCATCAACGTCACCGGGCTATATGAGAATCACCACGAGGATCACGATCTGGAATTCACACAAGAGGAATCGGACGGCAATGGCGATCCCTTAAACGTGCATGAAGTGCACATGACTCGCACCGTCGACGAATCGAAGAAAATCAACAGCATTAATTCGCCCTGCGTCATTATCTCGGCCAGCGGCATGGCTACTGGTGGACGCATTCTGCACCATCTGGCGCGCCGGCTTCCTGATTCACGAAATACGGTGCTGCTCGTCGGATATCAAGCGGAGGGTTCGCGCGGACGCGCGCTGGAAGACGGAGCGAAATACGTGCGGATTTTCGGCGATCAGATTCCAGTGCGGGCTCGCGTGGTGGAACTCGGCCAACTTTCCGCGCATGCGGGCAAGAGCGAATTACTGCGCTGGCTGTCGGGATTCAAGACTGCGCCGAAGCAGACTTTTCTCGTGCACGGAGAACCGGTGGCGCTCGAAGCTCTCCGCGTTGCGGTCACCGAGAAGTTTCACTGGCCTGTTACCGTTCCCGCGTATCGGCAATCGTTCGATCTCAGCCTCTAATCGACAAGGTCAATCGACCAAGTGAATCGAACCGACATAACGAGCCTATCGCGAAGTCTTCTGCTCCCAATAGGGCTTGAAACCGTAGTGCTGGTGGACCTCAGAGCCCCAGTTGGCGTTGCCCATGTCCGGCCAATTCTCTTTATCAAAGCCCGGCGCATTGCTGAGCCGGTCCTTGTCGATCGATAGCACCGCGATCTTCTCCGAGGCGTCGAAGCTGAGCGCTTCCCACGGAATGGCAAAATGCTTGTCGCCAACGCCAAGCAGGCCGCCGAAAGATAAAATGGCATAGACGACTTTATTGTCCCGAGCGTCGATGACAATATCTTCGATCGTTCCGAGATCCTCGCGAGCGGTATTGATCACCTTCGCCCCGAGAATCGTCTTCTTCACCACAATGGTGAAAGCGCCCTTCGCTTCCCTCGTTCCTATGGCCATGATTCCTCCAGAACTCCATCTTATCGCGGATGCGAGCAACGCTTACTTCTAGAAATGTGAGAACAGACCGATCAGGATGACGATCGGAATCGGTACCCCGAGCAGCAAAAGTAATATCGAACGCATGTGTTATACCCCCTTTTCCTTGAGGTGTGGCATGCACGTCTGTGCCTACTTACGCGGAAAGCTGATCTCGCTGCCTGCCTCCGATGGTTGCCGCATAGCTGGCGCAGAAAGCTCCAATCAGGAGCGCCACGAATAGCCAATAAAGTGAATGGGCAACCGCTTTTCGGGCTTCGTCGGTGGCCTGCCGATAGGCCGTTAAGGTGTCGGTAACGCGCCGTTCCGCTTCGGCCTGGGTCATGCCGGTTCGCGATGCAACCATGCTCGCAAGATAATTCTTATCCTCCTCTGGCATGTCCTGTTGCCGCAGCGCATTCATCAGAATCAGACCCGCTTCCGTGCGCTCCGGCGCGTCATTGCGCTCCGCCGTGGGCCGGTCGCTTCGGAAAAGGGTGTCGACGAAATATTGGTTGCCGGCTGCAAGTTGACTCTCCCCCGCGCCAGAGTCGGCATTCATCACAGGCCGCGCGACGGAAGTGGTATAGGAGGCGAATGCCAGCGAGGTAATCACCAGGCTCACCGCCCACACCAGGAATCCGTGAGCCGTGTCGCGGAAATAAACTTCATGCGTGTGCACGGATACCCATTTCGTCCGGAGGCGGCCACCTAAATATCCGCCAACCGCCGCGGCAACAATTTGAACGAAAATCAGCCAAATGATCGCGGCATGTCCCACGCGCGACGCCGAGGCGCCGGCATTTGGCCAGGGTGAAAGCGACGACAATCCCATGCCAGCACCGAGCGCCATGAGAATTAACGAAAGCGCTCCCGCCGCAAAAGCGCCCGCAAATACTGCACCCCACGACACTCCGGACGACAAGGCTTCATTCCGGGGAGCAGAACCTGGGAATTCATCCACCGTTCGAGCAAAGCTAGCCATGGAGTTTTCTTCCTTTCGCGCGGCCTGCAGACTTCAAACAACGCGCTAATTCCGCTGCTATCGTGGGTTAAAGGTTGGGGGAGGGCCATACGCGATTGGCCCACTAAGAGCCAAGGAATCACCTTAGGCGGAAGGTAACGTTACTCTCAGGCTGAGGTTTTCGTCTGTTCTGCGCTGGTAGTTTGCGTTCTCGATTTCAGGATTTTCCAGCATGGCGCATGCGCAATGCTCGAGCTATCGTCGGCGCTGGAGGCATCGCCATGGACCAGATTGCGTCGTTCGTAGTTTTCATGTTGGCGGCAATGGCCATCAGTCTTTCGGTGCTCGTTGCGGTGGTCTTCTGCATCGGGCTTTGCGAAGGCGCCAGTTGGATGTGGACGCGTCTTCATCTAAGTCCCGTAACGCAACGCCACTCCTCTTTGATCTCTCGCTGATGTCTTCGCGACTGCCGCGTTGTCGATCGGCAGGTCTCTGCTCCCTGAAAGTTCATGTATCCTTGTCTCCCGTTACGCAATCAGCATGGAATTTAGGGAGGCTGCATGGACCGTTTTGCCCGCGGGCAATTCCAGGTTTCTTATGAAGAGCGCATCGGTTTACCGGATCTGCGACGGAAGCGCATCGAACGCGCGCAGCAACAGCGCGAAAAAGCCCAGCTTGACGCGCTCCTGCTTTGGAAAGACGAAAATGTCCGCTACCTCACCGATCTGCGTCCTCAACTCATCGCCGGGAAAGCCACCGCGCTCAACGGCGTGCTGCTGATTCCAAATCAGGCGCCCGTTCTTTTCTGCTCCGGAGGCGAACGCGACCGCGCCGAACGCACCATGCCCTGGGTGAAAGAGATTCACACGATTCCCATCATTGAGGAACGCTCGCTCATCGACGGTTTCGTCCGCTCGATTCTCACGCCCGTGCTTCGTGAACACGGGCTGGAACGCGCGCGCATCGGCATGGACGAAGCCAATACCATTCTCTTCCAGTTACTTGCGAAGCATCTGCCCAGCGTGCGGATTGAAGACGGCGACACGCCCATGCAAGCGGCACGCATGATCAAATTGCCGGAGGAGATCGCTTTGCTGGAGGAGGCTACCGCGCTAGCCGACGCAGTCACAGCTTCAGGGGTTGCCGCGATTGCCGAGGGCGTTCGCGAATGCGAAGTGGCTGCCGAAGCCATGCGCACGCTTTTCCGCCTGGGCGGCGAATATGCCCATGTGATGACGCCGTTCGTCGCCTCCGGCGAGCACATGTCTCCGCCGCATCGCATCAGCAGCGACAAATTGATTCGCAACGGAGACCTCGTCTTTATCGACATCGGCGCGAACTGGAACGGCTACTTCGGGGATGTGGCGCGAACCACGGTCTGCGGCAAACCGTCGCGCCGCCAGCAGGAGATTTTCACTGCCGTTTATGACGGTTTGCGCGCCGGTATTGCCAAGATGCGCCCCGAGTGCACCAATCACGACGCGGCGCAAGCCATCCTCCAAACAGCCGATAAGCATGAGCTCGGCAATCGCTTTCTCTCGCTGTTCATCGGACACGGTGTGGGCATCGGCGCCAACGAGCCGCCTTACATTGGCGAAACGCTGCCAGGGGCACCGGTCTATGAGTTTCAGCCGGGGATGGTTTTTGCCGTCGAGCCGCTGATTTGGGTGGAGGGCGTGCGCGGGGGCGGGGGAGTGCGCCTGGAAGAAATGGTGCTGATCACAGAAGGCGACGCGCACGTGCTTTCCCGCGCGCCCTTCGAAGAAAAATTACTGCTTGCCTGATTCGTTCTCTTTGATCGCTGGGCACGCGCTTGATACTGGGCGCCTGCGCGGCCTATCCCAGCTTGCCAACGTGTGCTTCTAACAAGTCCCAGGTCTTCGCGCCAACTTTTTCCTTCCAGTTCGCATAAAAAGGTCCAAGCTTCGCGCGGAACGAATCTTTGTCAGGCTGGGTGAACGTCATGCCTTGTTCGGTCAGCTTGGATTGCAAGGTATTGTTCATCGACGCGTTTTCCTGCCGCTGCATCTTCACGTACTTCACCACGTTCCGCTCGATCACTTCACGCACGCCCGCGGGCATCTTCTGCCACACCTTCAGGCTGGCCAGCGAATTGAAGCCGGCCCAGGCGTGCCCGGTCAGGCCCACGTATTTCTGAATCTCGTACAACTTGAACAGCTCCATGATCGTCAGCGGATTGCTCTGCGCTTCCACTTCGTGCGCTTTCAAAGCGTCGTAGACCTTGTCGATATTCATAGGCACCGCGTTTGCGCCCATGGCCTGAAACGCCTCGATATAGATGGCCGTATTCGGCGTGCGGATTTTCATCCCCTGTATATCGGCAACCGTGTGAACGGGCTTGTCCGTGATACTCAAGTGCTGAAAACCGTTGTCGAAGCATCCTCTCGGCAGCGCGTAAATGCCCTTCGCGCGCATTTCTTCGCGCAGGTAGTTGCCCAAGCTCGCCATCCATCGCCGAGAAAACCTGCTCCAGATCTTTAAAAGCGAAGGGAATTCCTTGCACGTTCACGGCCGGCACCACCGCGCCGATCAACCCGCCATTCAAGGTGAAGAAGTCGACTTTGCCGTCAATCAGCATGGTCAACACCGCGGGATCGCCTACCGGGCGTGTGATCGTTTTCCGGGAATGTCTGCACGTCCACGCGACCGTGGGTTTCGTTCTTCACTGCTTCCCACATGGCCACCAGCGATTTATGCAACGGGCTTTCGGCGGGCTGATTGTGGAACTGCCTCATCGAAAATTCCGCCGCGCGTACACTTTTCCCAAGCAGCGCAACGCCACCCGCAGCGATCAGTCCCCGGTTAAATTCGCGTCGTGAAATAGACGGCATCTTTCCTCCTCACGCACTTGCTGGCAGGTTCGCTTGCAGTGCGCGAAGTATACTACGACCGAATGGCTGATGAAATTTTCTGGAAAGCTTTTGCGGATTTACTTGCCTGGCACAATCGTTGCGGCGATCTCTTTCGGAATCGACTCGCCATCCGCGCTTTTGAACGTGATCTGCAGCGCGCAAACATGGTCGTTGCGTTGCACCGCAACATACCAGTGTGTGTCGGGACTGTCTTCGGCGTCGGCCGGGTCGTGATAAGCGTACCAATAGCGGTTCACATCGTCCTGTAGGACCTTCAGCGGCGGCATTTTGTCTTGAAGCTCTTTTTTGACGTCATCGAACGATTCATCGGCACGGATGTTTTGAGGAACCACCGCCACCTTTTCGTCGGGAGAAGTAGATATTCCCCGGTGTTTACTGTCCTGCTTCCAGTCCGAAGGAACGGAGTATTGGCAGGTGTCGCTGTTGCGAATGATTTTCCAAGTCGTGCGATGCGATTGCGCCCACACAGACGGTGAAACTAGAAAAGCCGCGGCGATTATGAAAGTGTTCCAGGGATTACACGTTTTCATTTTCATCCTCTGAGATCATCGGCTTCATCCTAGCGCTGCGCAATCGTTTCCGCTATGTACAGCGTTCAGGAATTCGCTGTATTTGATTCGCGGTGTCTAATGCGCGATAACTTCGCGCCGTGGCTAGTGGGGCGTTCACGCAGGGAACCTCGCAAGCATGAGCGTCTCGCCATCCGAACGCTGAGTCGACTAGACTTGCTGTGGCCTTAAATTCTTGGGAATAGGCTTGATCTCGGTGATCGACGTTCTTAAAAAGCTGTTCGAGCAGCACTTCCACGCTTTTCCGGCAAAAATCCAGCCGCTGCACGGCGAACTCGGCGGATCGGGACGCAGCATCATTCGTCTGGCGAACGAAAGCGCCAGCGCGATAGGTGTGCTCTACGATGTGCGCGAGGAGAACGTCGCGTTTCTCGAGTTTTCGCGGCATTTCAAGCGGCATGGCCTGCCCGTGCCGGAGATTTATGCCGATGATCTGGACCAGGGCGCGTACCTCGAACAGGATTTGGGCGACACCACGCTGTACGAATTTCTGTCCGCGAACCGCAGCGGCTTGGAAATTGCTCCCGACGTGGTTAGCGCCTATCGCAAAGTCGTCGAGATACTGCCGCGCTTTCAAATTGAAGCGGGCCGTGATCTCGATTACAGCGTGTGTTACCCGCGCGCGATCTTTGATGCGCAGTCGATTGCCTGGGACCTGAACTACTTTAAATACTATTTTCTGCGGCTGGCAGGCATCCCTTTCAACGAGCAATCGCTCGAAGACGACTTCGGCCGGCTCACGAAATTTCTTTTGAGCGCGGACCTCGACTTTTTCCTCTACCGCGATTTTCAGTCGCGCAACATCATGCTGCCCGGAGGCGAACCCTATTTTGTCGATTATCAGGGCGGCCGCAAGGGCGCGCTGCAATACGATATCGCTTCCTTGCTCTACGACGCCAAGGCCGATCTGCCGCCCGCGCTGCGCCAGCAGCTCCTTGATGTCTACGTGGCGCGCGTGGCCAAATTCATTCCCCTCGATCGCGACAAGTTTCTGCAACATTTCTATCCATACGTTTATGTCCGCATTATGCAGGCCCTCGGCGCCTACGGTTTCCGCGGCTTTTATCAGCGCAAGGCGCATTTCCTGCAAAGCGTTCCCTATGCGCTGAAAAACATTCGCTGGCTGCTGGAGAATGTCCAGTTGGCCGTCCCACTGCCGGCGCTGATGGACGTTTTCAAACGCATGGCCGCCTCTGAAAAATTGAATAGCGAGACTCCTCGGCCCGAGAAATTGCTGACGGTGCGCATTTTCAGCTTTTCGTTCCGCCGGGACGCTCCCAAGGACGAAACGGGCAACGGAGGCGGATTCATTTTCGACGCGCGAAGTTTGCCCAATCCGGGCAGGGAAGAGCGGTTCAAGGCGCTCACCGGCAAAGATGCGCCGGTGATGGAATATCTGAACCAGCAGGAAAGTGTTCACCAGTTTCTCGGCAACGTCACTTCCATGGTCGACGCCGCGATCGGAAATTATCAGAGCCGGGGCTTTGAAAATTTGATGATCTCGTTTGGCTGCACCGGCGGCCAGCACCGCTCAGTCTATCTGGCGGAACAACTGGCGAAACATTTGCGCGCGCGCAACGGAGTGCAAGTGGCCGTGCGGCATACGGGACTGGAGTATCTGAACAAGTGAAGGCCATGATTCTGGCCGCGGGCCTGGGCACGCGCCTGCGGCCGCTCACGGATGACCGTCCGAAAGCGCTGGTCGAAGTGGCCGGCCGCACGTTGCTTGAAATTACCGTGGCCCGCCTGAAATCGTTCGGCATTCGCGAAATAATCGTCAACGTACATCACTTCGCGGACATGGTGGTCGCCCACCTGAAAGCAAATCAGAATTTCGGCATCCGCATCGAAATATCCCGCGAGGAAGTTTTGCTCGACACCGGCGGCGGCCTGAAAAAGGCCGCTCATTTTTTCCTGGAAGACCCGCAACGCATCGACGAGCCATTTATCCTGCACAACGTGGACGTCATCAGCACCATCGACCTGCCTAAAATGGTTCAATTTCACCGCGATCGTAGCGCTCTGGCCACTTTGGCCGTACAGGAACGGGAAACATCTCGGTACCTGTTGTTCGACGAGAAGCAGGAACTCTGCGGGCGTCGCGCCGGGCGCGCTTCCGGGCCTGAAATGGTTCGTCCCTGCCCGGAGGCGCAGCCGCTGGCCTTTTGTGGCGTTCACGTGATTTCACCGCGCTTTTTGGCCATGATGACCGAAGAAGGCGTATTCTCCATCATCGCTCCCTATCTTCGGCTCGCCGCGCAAGACGAAAAAATCCTGGCCTTTCGCGCTGACGATTACTACTGGCGGGACCTCGGCAAGCCGGAGAATCTGAAACAAGCCGAACGAGACGCGCAGCAAGGATTATTCGCTCTTAGTTGATGCTCCGGCGTTCATTCATTGTCTTCGGAAACTATCTGCCCGCGTTTTGAAACTTTTTCCGCAGCTTGAATTCTTGCGGGAGACATGATTCACTGCGTAACCGTGTCATAAACCGCAACGTTATTATTTCGGAGGCAAAATGAAAATTGTCTGGATCGCGGCGCTTTCACTGGGAAGCGTTCTATATCTCGCCGCTGCGGAACCGCCGCAGGACACCACAAAAGATATGAGCTGGGCATACCCCGTGCCGGATAAAAATTTTCCTCCGATGGATGAGGCTGCTCCCAGGCACGTCCCCGATAGTTCGAAGACCTACACGCTGAAAGAGATCGATAATCTGATGAACCCGCCGGATTGGTACCCGGAGGATCATCCGGCCGCTCCGCAGGTTGTGACTCACGGCGACAGTCAGGGTGTTCTGGCCTGCGGTTCTTGCCATCTGATGTCAGGCGCAGGGCATCCCGAATCGGCGGATCTTCGTGGTTTTCCTCCCGAGTATATCGAGCGCGAACTGGCGGACTTCAAGAGTCTTGCTCGCAACGACCACGGAAGAATGATCAGCATTTCCAAGAACCTCTCCGATGACGACGCCAAGCAGGCCGCGGACTATTTTTCTTCGATGAAACCCACTCAGTGGGTAGAGGTTAAGGAAGCGCGAACCGTTCCCAAGTCAATCGTCGACGGAGGCCGCATGCGCCTGCCGGTTCCCGGCGGCGGCACGGAGCCTATTGGCGATCGCATCATCGAGATGCCGGATAACCCCGATCTCGTGCTGGATCGCGACCCGCGTTCGGGTTTTACGGCATACGTTCCGGTAGGCAGCATCGCCAAGGGAGAAAAGCTCGCAACCACTGGCGGCGCGGGAAAAACGATTCAGTGCTCCATTTGCCATGGCGAAAATCTCACTGGCTTGGGAGAAGTGCCGCGCATTGCAGGGCTGCATCCGATCTACATTGTCCGGCAGCTTCACAACTTCCAGAATGGCGACCGGAATGGAAAATCGTCGGCGCTGATGAAGGGCGTCGTCGCAAAGTTGTCCGATGACGACATCATCGCGCTGGCGGCGTATGTGTCTTCTAAACAGCCCTAGGGTTTATTGCCGTCGGCGCTGTGCACGAAGCGTCACCGCTGCTTTGGGATGCCGCTACTTGGAGGAGGGTGATGGGAAGCCGGCCTGCATCACCCAATCTTCCCAAACGCGCTCCTGGGCCAGCGGCGAGAGGTTCAATTCGGCGCTGAGTTTTACTTCTTGCGGCGAAAGATATTCGATCTTCCCAAGTTTTTCGGCGTGAATCAGCACTTCCGCATTGATCTGCAGGTAGTAGGCGATAAAAACCATTTCCGGAATCGATTTGCCCACCACCACGCTGCCGTGCCCTCGCATCAGCGCGGCACTGCGATTTCCAAGAAACTCCGCCAGCGAATCGCCCATTTCGTTTGTGATCACCAATAGATTCGTTTCGCCGAACTCGTCCCGAATGTCCCAGGTGTGAACTTCTTCGCCAATCGCCGACGCCATATGAATCGCGGGCCGGATCACCGTGTTGGTGATAGCGAAAGGCAGCAGACCATACGCGTGATTGTGGCACACGGCCATCACGTCGGGCCGGGCGCGATAGATGCAGCCGTGAATCGGCCGCTCGCCGAAAAGCCGGAAGCCGCGGCTATCGATGGCTTTGCTGTCGAGCGTGTATTCGAGAATGTCCTCTTTCTCGACCACGCGCGCGGAGCGAGCCCGCGACATCAAATAGCGCTCCGGATTTTCCGGATGCCGCGCGGAAACGTGTCCAAACGAATCGAGCACGCCTTTTTGCGCCAGAATCCGGTTGGCAATAACCAGTTGCTCGATGGTGGCTTGCAGGTTCAATTAGTGCGACACGTCGCTGAAAGATATTTTTACCGGTGCTTTATCTTCTTCCGCTACCTGGAACATCGCGCGCGGATGCAAATTCATCGGCCCGGCCAGCATCGCGTCGGGCATTTCCTGAATGCGGATGTTGTAGACGTTCACCGAGTCGTTGTAGAACTCGCGCCGGTCGGCGATCTGGCTTTCCAGTTCGCTGATGCGCGTCTGCAGGTGCATGAAATCGGTATTGGCTTTCAGATCGGGATAATTCTCCGCCGTAGCCAACAAGCGTCCCAGCGCGCCGGAAACCGCGGTGCTGGCTTCGACCTTTTGGTCCACGCTTTGCGCCTGCGAATACTGTGAGCGCGCCTTGGTAATGCGCTCGAACGTGTCGCCCTCGTATTTCATGTAGCCCTTGCATACCTCAAGCAGGTTGGGCAATTCGTCGTGGCGCTGCTTCAGCAGCACGTCGATGTTGGCCCAGGCCTTGTCCACATTGTTCTTCACGGTGATCAGCCCGTTGTAGAGCATCAGCAGGTAGCCAATGGCTCCGGCGATTACGAACAGCAAGATGAGCAGCGGGATCATGGGCGAAATCTCCTTTGATCGATTACAGCCATCCTAATGTGAGCAAAAGAAGGTAAACGCAGGCTACCGTAAGCGCCGGGCCGCCCCAAATGCAAGCGGCGGATTTCCATCCGAGCGCGCGAATCAGTTCGCGCTGGCTTTCGCACGAAATTGTGAAAGGGGCGCCGGATTCTCCCTTGCTGACGGCTGCCGGCGCGTTCAGGTTGAATCCCGAATTGGCCGAAAGATCGAGCGGCGGTGCATCGGGCAGCGAAACGGCCACCTGCCGCATAATCGGCGGCTGCGACGCATTTGTCTGCGAGCTGCCTGCTGACCGCAGCGGCTGCTCGGATGACAGGCTCGCTGCCGCGAGAACTGGCGCTGCCGCCGCGGGCCGGTGCACCTCATCCATCGAGACATCGGACCACGCGCTGTTCGCTGGCGAAGCGGCCTGTGGTTCTGGGGACCGAGTTGCGGTCGAAACGTTCATCCCGGTCATCGCGGGCACTGCCATGGCGCTCATGCGTGTTTGGACGCTCATCGAGCTGAACATCTGCAGAAAGCCTCCGGTGCGAAGGCTTAAAGATGACGACGCGGCCGCGATGTGCCGCTCAGGCGTTGTGTCCCATCGCGAACTGTTTTCGCACAGCGTTCCCAGCACGAATATGGGATATTCCGGCTGGATACAATATTCCTCCAGCCGCACGTGTTTTCCCTGAAGCCCATATCTCAGCAGAAAATCCTCCACCGAGCCCATCGCCATGTTTCCGCTGCTGAAGAACGAGCCGCCGAATTCATCCTTGAAGTTGCGATGCACGTCCATGTCCGCGCCTTGCGCATTGACGAGCATCAACCCGGTCTCGTCTTTCAGGAAAAAGGGAACGAACAGGCTTTCCTGCGCAACCTGTTTCCACTCGCTGCTGTTCCCGGATTGTCTGCGCTCCCACGCTGTCGCGCGATAGTAAAAGCATGGATCGCCAGTAATGCCCGCCGGAATGGTGCTCGGGCCAACGGGCATGCCGCTGAGTTCCACCAGCCCCATGGAAGCGCTGCGCACTTTGGAGGTGGGCGTATTTTCAATCAGGCGCTTCAATTGCAGCATCTTGAAGCCACGAAAGAAGAGAAACACTCCAACTGCGGCTCCCACGAGAGACCAGGCAACAATGCGGCCCTGGTCGCGGGAAGAAACCGCGGCCATCCAGTCGGCCATCGAGGCAACCATCCAGACGATTGTGGCGAGGGTAGGCAACATAGCTGGGGACTCACATCATTTTAGAAGAACCGCCCGACAACCGGCAGCCTGGCGCAACTCCCAGTATGCAATCGCTTAATAAGGCGTTCGTGGCCTTCGTGGCGTCCAGGATGTGCCGGCTGCTGGCGCGCTATTCTTCGTCGTGCCCCTTGGTTTTCGCGATGCGCTCGATCACCGAAAGATCTTCCAGCGTGGTCGTATCGCCGGAGATGCCGCCTTTGTGCGCGAGTTCCCGCAGCAGGCGCCGCATGATTTTTCCGCTGCGCGTTTTTGGCAGCAGATCGGCAAACCGCACGTCCGTTGGGCGCGCGATAGTGCCGATTTTTGCGGCTACGTAGTCCATCAGCTTCGCGCGCAGTTCCGGGCTGGGCATTTCCCCTGACCGCAGCGTCACAAAGCAAACGATCGCTTCGCCCTTCACTTCGTCCGGACGCGCGACCACCGCCGCTTCGGCCACCGAAGGGTGGCTCACCAGCACGCTTTCAATCTCCATGGAGCTCAGCCGGTGTCCGGCAACCTTGATCACGTCGTCCACTCGCCCGAGCACCCAGATGTAGCCGTCGTTGTCGCACTGCGCGGCATCGCCCGCAAAATAAACGCCGGGGATGCGGCTCCAGTATTCGCGTTTGTATCGCTCGTCGTCTCCATAGATGGTGCGCAGCATGGAAGGCCACGGTTTTTGAATCGTGAGATAGCCGGTTTCACCGGGCCGGACCGGTTTGCCCCTGCAGGTTCACAACTTTCGCGTCAATTCCGGGCAGCGGCAGCGTCGCCGATCCGGGCTTGGTTGGTGTGGCGCCTGGCAGCGGAGAGATCATCATTGCTCCCGTTTCCGTTTGCCACCAGGTGTCGATAATCGGGCAGCGATTTTTCCCGATGTTTTCCGAATACCAGCGCCATGCCGCGGGATTAATCGGCTCGCCCACCGAGCCGAGCAGCCGTAGGCTGCTCAAGTCGTGCGGCTTGATCCATTCGAGGCCCCAGGCCATGAACGCGCGAATCGCCGTAGGCGACGTATAGAGGATGGTCACTTTGTAGCGGTCGATGATTTCCCAGAAGCGGTCCTTGCGAGGCTGGTCGGGCGCGCCTTCATACATCACTACTGTTGCGGCATTGGCCAACGGCCCGTAGACCACATAGCTGTGTCCGGTGACCCAACCGATGTCCGCGGTACACCAGTAGACGTCATCTTCTTGTAGATCAAAAACAAGTCGCGCGGTCCACATGGTCTGTAGCAGATACCCGGCCGAGGTGTGCAGCACCCCTTTCGGTTTTCCGGTTGTGCCGCTGGTATAAAGAATGAACAACGGCTGCTCGGAATCGAACGCGATCGCCGGGCAATCTTTCCTCGCTGCTTGCTCGAGTTCGTGCCACCAGAGATCGCGCCCTTGTTGCCATCCAACTTTTTCACCGGTGCGGCGCACCACGATGGTCTTCTCGATCGTCGGGCAACCCGGCAGTGCCAGATCGGCGGTTTCTTTCAGAGGCACCACTTTTCCGCGCCGGTAGCCGCCATCCGCGGTGATCAGCAGCTTCGATTTTGAATCGCCGATGCGATCGATGAGCGCCTGCGCGCTGAAGCCGCCAAAAATCACCGAATGCACCGCGCCGATGCGAGCGCAAGCCAGCATGGCAATGGTCAGCTCCGGAATCATCGGCAGGTAAATGGTCACCGCATCGCCGGCCTTCACCCCAATGGATTCAAGCGCATTGGCCATGCGGCACACGCGCTGGTGAAGTTCGGCGTAGGTCAGCTCAAGCTTCGCGCCATCCTCCGCTTCCCAAAGCAGCGCCGGCTTATTTCCATTTTCTTGCAGGTGGCGATCGAGGCAGTTGTACGACACATTCAGCTTCCCGCCCACAAACCACTTCGCGTGCGGCAGATTCCATTCGAGCGTCCGCTTCGGGGGCTCGAACCAATCCAGCATTTTCGCCTGTTCGCCCCAGAAAGTATCCGGATCTTCCAACGCGAGCGCATGCATCTTGCGGTATTCCTCCAGCGACTTCACATGCGCTCGTTTGCTGAAGTCTTGCGGCGGCGGTACCGGCTTCTCGTCAAGCACGTGCGGATCGAATTCTTGCATCTGCTTCCTTCCTCCGCGGCAAGCTGAAGGGGTTGAATCGGGCTGCGCGAGTTTCGTATGTTGAATCGGGCGAAGGTTTTGCCCGCACTAAGTTATTGAACGCCGCCGCATTGGTCAAGCTGTCGGAGGTCGCTTCAAATTATTGAGATCAATTGGTTATCGGCGTCGCCCTTTGCCAATCGCTCGCGAGCTGTTCTTGCGGGCCACTGGCCGGTGTAGGTAATTTCCGCCGCAGTTCAGGTCTTTCCTGTAGTGCCACCGGCTTCCCGGAGTTTTACGATCCATTCTTCACGTGAGTGGTTCTCTTCTATGAACGGCAGGCCGCGGGTTTTTGCAATTTGTATCATTTTGGTCTCTAGCCTCCTCTCCTCACCCGCCGGCGCCTATTCCGTCTTCACGCACGAAGAACTCATCGATCTCGCTTGGAGCAGTTCCATCCGCCCGCTGCTGCTGGCTCGCTTTCCAGGTTCAACCGACGAGCAATTGCGCGAAGCACATGCCTATGCCTATGGCGGATGCGTCATTCAGGACATGGGCTACTACCCATTTGCCAAGCAATTTTTCAGCAATTTGACTCACTACGTCCGTTCCGGTGATTTTGTTTCCAATCTCTTGAGCGAGTCCTCCACGCTCGACGAATATGCCTTCGCCCTCGGCGCTCTTTCGCACTATTTCGGTGATTCCATCGGCCATTCCGAAGCGACAAATCTGGCCGTTCCGATTGCCTTCCCCAAGCTCGAGCAGGAATACGGCCCGAGCGTCGCCTACGATCAGGACCCTCACGCCCACATTCGCGCCGAGTTTGCCTTTGACATCGGCCAGCTTTCGAAGCGAACTTTTGCGCCCCCTTCTTACATGCGCCACGTCGGGTTCAAAGTTCCACGCCGGCTGGTCGACCAGGCCTTCCACGAAACGTACGGATTCGATTTTCACGAGCTTGTCGGCAAAACGCGCCCTGCAGTCCGAAGTTACCGTACTTCTGTTCGCACATTTATTCCCGCGTTCGCTGGAGCGGAAGTGGTGCTGCATCATCACGCCTTCGCACCCGACACAGCAGACGATTCCTACAACATTTTCCTGGATCGCCTGAAACGTGCCGATTACGAGCGCCACTGGAAGCCTGACTACAAAGGACCCGGATTCGGTTCGCACCTCCTCGCCATCGTCGTGAAAATCGTTCCCAAAGTTGGCGTGATTTCGCTGCTGGCCATCAAGATCCCAACGCCTGAGACCGAAAATTTCTATGTAAAAAGCGTGAATCAAACAGTGGATGCTTACACCCAAGTTCTGGCGCGCCTCCGCTCGTCGCCGCAGTCAGATCTCTCGCTTGAAAATCTCGATCTGGACACGGGCAAGCCCGTAAAAGCGGGCACCTATCGCCTCACGGATGAAACCTACGCGCAATTGCTCGACCGGCTCACATCAAAACCGGAACGCCCCATACCCCAACCAACGCGGGAAGACATCCTGCATTTCTACGCCCATCCCGACGGGCCCAATGCCGTTAAAAAAGACCCAAAGGCCTGGGCGCGTGTCCAATCGGAACTGCTTGTTTTGAAGACCATGCCTTCGGTTGGTCCGCGAGAGGCGAAGGGAGAATGAATCATCGGCTACAAGCAGATGTTGCGCTCAGTGCCACTTGGTAATTGGGGAGGCATATGAAAATCGACTTGTCCAACGCGTTTAAAAGCGGCCACAGGATCATCCAGAACGCCATATCGCTCTTGCCCAACATGGTCGTAGCCGTAGTCATCCTCATTCTGTTTCTCTTCGTCGCATCTTTCGCGAAATCGCTCGTTCGGCGTCTCGTCCAGCGGCGCCAGCGCCGCCACTCCCTGGCCCTGCTTTTGGGGCAATTGACGCACACCGCTGTGGTAATCCTGGGATTTCTCATCGCCCTTTCGGTAGTCGCTCCTTCATTTCAAGCGGCCGATCTGATCAAAATGCTCGGCGTCGGCAGCGTCGCCATCGGCTTCGCATTTCAAAACATTCTTCAGAACTTTCTCGCCGGGATTTTGTTGCTGATGCAGGAGCCGTTCGATCTGGGCGATTGGATCAGCGTAACCGGAATCGAAGGGCGCGTGGATGACATCCAAACTCGTGCCACCATCGTCACCACAAAAGAAGGAAACAAAGTGGTGATCCCCAACGCAACTCTGTTTACCAGTCCCGTGGCTGTAATAAAGCCGCCTGCCCAGCCCGAGTCCAAGCCCGAAGCGATGCAAGCGGTGCGCGCTTAGCCTGTATGCAGTTCGTGCTCTCGCTCGTCACGACCGATGCCTCCGGTGCGTTGCTCGCCGGTCGCATACGCCGTATCCATAAATCGTAAATCTTCCGCCTCCTCGCGAACGGAGGTGAGCGCCAGGTTAACCTCGCGCAGATAATAGACGGCGCTTAGCAGCAGCGCCAGAATCGAAATGATGAACAGCAAAGCCGCGAACACCGCCGCTTTGCCCCAATAGATTCCCGCTCCCAGCAGCAGACATGAGGCAATCGTCCCGGTAAGTGAGATCAAAGCCCCAACGAACGCTTTGCGAATCATTTCCGCGCGCCGCTCAATGGAATCGATCTGCGACCCGTACGCTTCCGCCTCCGCCAGCCGCCCTTCCTTGATCGCCGCGTATTTCTCGTGCAGATAGTGCCGCAGCCGGCTGACCATGCCCATCAAGCGCGTGTTTAGCGATAGCAGCAACAGCGCCGCGGCGGAAACGAAAATCGCCGGCGCAACGAACGCCTGAAACAGCGGCAGCACACCGCTTACGTTGGAGCTTTCGCAGTTTAGTGCGGCCACTTCCAGTCCCGGATGGCAGGCATGTCGTCGCCGTGCTGAATGATGTATTGCTTATGCTCGATCAGTCTGTCGCGCAGCAACTGCTTGAAGTGCGCGCCGGTTCGCTGCAGGCGCGGGACTCGGTCCACCACATCTCCCGCCAGGTGGAAGCGGTCGAGATCGTTCAGCACGGCCATGTCGAAAGGCGTGGTCGTGGTGCCCTCTTCCTTGTATCCACGCACGTGCAAATTCGCGTGATTGGACCGCCTGTAAGTGAGCCGGTGAATTAGCCAGGGATAGCCGTGATACGCAAAAATCACCGGCCGGTCCTTGGTGAAAATCGAATCGAACTCCGCGTCGGAAAGCCCATGTGGATGTTCGCTCGATGGTTGCAGCGTCATCAAGTCGACCACATTCACGAATCGCAGCCGGATATCCGGAAAATTCCGCCGCAGCAGGTCCACCGCCGCAAGGGCCTCGAGTGTCGGTACATCTCCGGCGGATGCCACCACCGCATCCGGTTCCACTCCCTGGTCGTTGCTGGCCCAGTCCCAAATTCCTACGCCCGTGGTGCAGTGTTTCACCGCGGCGTCCATGCTCAGCCACTGCAGCGCCGGTTGCTTGCCCGCAACGATCACGTTCACGTAGTTCCGGCTGCGCAGACAATGGTCGGCTACCGATAGCAATGTGTTCGTGTCCGGCGGGAGATACACCCGCACCACATCCGCCTTCTTGTTCACCACGTGATCGATGAACCCCGGATCCTGGTGGCTGAAGCCGTTATTGTCTTGCCGCCACACGTGCGAAGTGAGCAGATAGTTCAGCGAAGCGATCGGCCGCCGCCATGGGATGTTCTGCGTCACCTTCAGCCATTTGGCGTGTTGGTTGAACATGGCGTCGATAATGTGGATGAAGGCCTCGTAGCACGAAAAGAATCCGTGACGCCCCGTCAGCAGATATCCTTCCAGCCAGCCCTGGCACAGATGCTCGCTCAATATCTCCATGACGCGCCCGTCGTGCGACATGTGCTCGTCGGTCGGCAGCATTGGGCCCATGAAGCACTTGTCAGTGACCTCAAACAACGCGTCCAGCCGGTTCGACGCCGTTTCATCCGGCCCAAACACGCGGAAATTTGTGGAGGCCTCATTCATCTTCATCACGTCGCGCAGAAAGCGCCCCAGCATGCGCGTCGCTTCGGAGGTCACCGTGCCCGGCCGCGGCACATCCACTTTGTAATCCCGGAAATCCGGCATGCGCAGGTCTTTCAGCAGCAACCCGCCATTGGTTCGCGGGTTTGCTCCCATCCGCAGTGTGCCCGTCGGCGCGAGTTCGGCAATTTCCGCTTTCAGCGTGCCGCCAGAATCGAACAGATCCTCCGGCCGGTAGCTCTTCATCCATTTTTCAAGCAGCGCCAGGCGCTCCGGTTTCGCCGCGATGTCCGCGAAGGGAACCTGGTGCGATCGCCACGTTCCCTCGACGGGCTTGTCCTCCACCGTCTTCGGACCCGTCCATCCCTTCGGCGTGCGCATCACGATCATGGGCCACAGCGGATAACTCGCCATCCCTTGTGTCCTGGCCGTGGTTTGAATCCTGCGAATATCTTCGAACACGGCGTCGAAGGTTGCCGCCATAAGCTGATGCATCACGGCGGGATCGTCGCCCTCCACAAAATGTGGGTTGTAGCCATAGCCCACAAACAAATGCATCAGCTCTTCGTCGCTCATGCGGGCCAGCACCGCCGGATTTGCGATTTTGTAGCCGTTCAGGTGCAGGATCGGCAGCACCGCGCCGTCTCGTGCGGGATTCAGGAATTTGTCTGAATGCCAGCTCGCCGCCAGCGGGCCCGTTTCCGCTTCTCCGTCTCCCACTACGCAGCAAACCAGCAAATCAGGATTGTCGAAAGCCGCGCCATACGCGTGCGCGATGCAATAGCCCAGTTCGCCACCTTCATGGATCGAGCCGGGAGTTTCCGGCGCAACGTGGCTGGGGATTCCGCCGGGAAAAGAAAACTGCTTGAACAGCCGCCGCATTCCTTCCTGGTTTTGAGGAATGTTCGGATAAACTTCGCTGTACGTTCCTTCCAGATAGGTGTTCGCCACCAGCGCCGGCCCTCCGTGCCCCGGCCCGGCAATAAAAAGCGCGTTCACATTGTGCTTTTTGATGATGCGGTTCATGTGCGCGTAAATGAAATTGAGCCCCGGTGTGGTGCCCCAATGCCCCAGCAGCCGCGGTTTGATGTGGTCGATCTTCAGCGGCTCGCGAAGCAGCGGATTGTCGTAAAGATAGATTTGACCGACGGACAAGTAGTTCGCCGCGCGCCAATACGCGTCGATTTTGCGCTCTTCATCCGGCGTGAGCGGCGTCACCGAATCACTGATTCGTACCGGGCTTGCGAAGTCTGCGCACATGGAAGGTTTCCTTTCGAGTCACTCCGGCGGAGTCACCTTGCGCTAGGCATTTTTGCCCACACTCTCGCTCAGCATTTCTGCTCAGCATTTCTGGAAAATATTCAGTGCCCGTTCGTTCGTGGACCGGCCCACTTCACCAGGTTGGTCGAGAACGCATTTACGTATTCTGTTTCGCGAGGCAGCACGCGAATGGCATATCCGAACATGCCGCTCTTCTTAGAGGCTCGGGTCATTGCCTCGAACACGTAGCTCCCCTGATCGCTCCTGCGCTCCGCCTGCATCGGCACGATCACCGGATCGACGATCTCGCCCATGCGCATCCAACCGGCCAATTAGCGCCTGCGCGGAAACGTCCTCGGGCGAAAGGGAATCGAGCCGCACGTTTGCGCTCAGATGTATCTGCTCGCCCAGTTCGATTTCTGCCGCGCCGTCCGGCAGCGCTTCCACCGAAAGTCTTGGCCACGCCGAACGCAGCCGGGCCAGCGTTGCCGTAAGCTCTTTGGCCTTGGCTGAATCGATCTCATGCAGGGCCAGGTACCGCTTATGGGCCGTGGTGTAGTAAGAATCCACGTACTGCATCACCGCGCGATGCATATTGAATTCAGGACACAACTGCGCGATGGACGCCTTCATCATGGCGATCCATTTCATAGGTAGGCCATCCGTGCGGCGTTCGTAGAACGTCGGCACCACCCCTCGTTCCAACAGTTGATACAACGCCTCCGCTTCGATCTCGTCCTGCTGCGCCGGATCCGCGTAGCTTTCGCCGTTTCCAATGGCCCATCCAACATCGTGTTTGGCCGCGTGCTGCCAGGCTTCGTCCCACCAGCCGTCGAGCGTGCTCACGTTGATCGCGCCGTTGGCCTGTGCCTTCATTCCGCTCGTCCCGCTGGCCTCCAGAGGCCGCAGCGGCGTGTTCAGCCAGATGTCGCAACCCTGCACCATGTAGCGTGCGACGCCCATGTCATAGTTTTCCAGGAATACGATTTTGCGCCGGAATTCTGGCCGCTTCGCCAGATTCACTACCATTTCAATCAGGTGCTTCCCCTCGTCATCGTGCGGATGCGCCTTGCCCGCAAACACAATCTGTACTGGCCGCTCGGGATTGTTGAGAATCCTGGCCAGCCGCTCCGGGTCGCGCAAAATCAGCGTGGCGCGTTTGTATGTCGCGAACCGCCGCCCGAACCCGATGGTCAGCGCATCCGGGCTCAGCGCTTCCTCGGCTTCGTCCAGCGCGGATTGCGGCGCGCTGCGCCCGAGCAGTTGTTCCCGCAGCCTTTTTCTCGCGTAGGCAACCAGCCTCTCGCGGCGCCGCTCATGCGTTCGCCACAGTTCCGGTGCGGGAATCGACTCGACACGTTGCCAAAGCTTGTGATCCGCCGGTTCCTCGCGCCATTTCGGCCCGAGATACCGGTCGTAAAGCTGGTTCATTTCAAACGACACCCAAGTTCGGAAGTGGACCCCGTTGGTCACATGCCCGATCGGCACTTCCGCCTCGGGAATTCCATTCCAGATCTCGTTCCACATGTGCCGCGAAACTTCGCCGTGCAGTTTGCTTACGCCATTGCTCGCCGTGGCCAGCCGCAGCGCCAGCACCGTCATGCAGAAATCTTCGTTTTCGTCGCAGGGCTGCTTTCGGCCCAGCGCCAGAAAATCGTTGCGCCCGATTCCAAACCGCCGCATGTGCTCCCCGAAATAGCGGTCCATCAGCGGCCCGGAAAAATAATCGTGTCCTGCGGCCACCGGAGTATGCGTGGTGAAAATCAGGCTGGCTGAAGCCAGCAGCCGCGCTTCCTGGAACGATAGCTTCTCCGTTTCCATCAGCCGCACCACCCGCTCCAGTCCAAGGAAGGCCGAATGCCCCTCGTTCATGTGATAGACCGTCGGCCGCAGACCCAGCGCCTCCAGTGCCCGGTATCCTCCAATGCCCAGCACAATTTCCTGCCGCAGCCGCATTTCCACATCGCCCCCATACAATTGCTCGGTGATGTTTCGGTGCTCCGGCCGGTTCGACGGAATATTGGTGTCCAGCAGATAAAGTTTCAGCCGACCCACATTCACGCACCACACCTGTACGGCAAGCGCCCCGTCGGGTAAATCGATGTGAACCGCTACGTCTGGTATCAGCCGGATGGGCAGCGTGTGAAAGTCGTTGTCTTCGAATGCCTCTTGCTGCCAACCGGCGGCGTTGAGGTATTGCCGGAAATATCCCTGTTGGTAGAGCAGTCCTACGCCCACCAGCGGAATGCCCAGGTCGCTCGCCGCCTTCAGGTGGTCGCCGGCCAGCACACCAAGGCCGCCCGCGAAAATCGACAGGCACTCGGTGATCCCGAATTCCGCCGAGAAATATGCGACCAGCAGTTCCTTTTGCTGCGCGTGCTCGCGACGGAACCAGGTGGCCTCGCCTTGTATGTAGTGCTCGAGTTGTTCCGCCACTCCGCGCATATGCGCGAGAAAAGCCTCATCGTGGGCGGCTTCTTCTAACTGCGACTGCTCCACACTCCCGAGCAGAAGCACGGGATTGCGCCCGCAGCTTTCCCATAAGTCCGCATCGAGCCTGCGAAACAGTTCGATCGCGGCATGGTCCCAACTCCATCGCAGGTTGTGCGCGATCTGAGTCAATTGACTCAGCGCTGCCGGGACTCTTGGCAAGACTTTTACCGTCGAGATGGGTTTTAGCAACTTTGTTCTCCCGGCGTACACGTCACTGTTCTTGGTGGGTGGCGATCCGCCGCCAGGTGAGGTTAGTTCGCTTGCCGCAGTTCTCGTTCTGCCTGCAGCCAATCCTCCAGGTCAGATCCATCGGAGCCTCCGCGCCTGAGGAAAATCTCGTAAGCTCGCGCGGCGATCTGCTCGTTTGTCGCGGTACTCCGCTTTGACGTTGAAACAATTCGCGGTTGCCTTGCCGATGCAACACCAGCTTCTTTGCTAGCCATGGCCTTCTCCTGGACTACCTTTCGCGCCCGAGCGTTCGCCTTTGACTAGCTCCTCAGGCGGTCCTGCTCCGGCACCTGCCACCTTAATCGTCCGCGAACCTTTCCTTCTTTAGCCCGGCCGTCCGCTTATGCGTTGCGGAGCGGAGCAGCCGAGTGTAGATTAGCCGCTACCTGAATCGGCCACGCCGATCCATCGTCATGCCGGAACGGCCGTCATGCGGGCGTCATGCCGCAATGTTGCACCAAAGTGAATAACGGGAGGCTTTTGTAGCCATGCGAGTGAGCAAGATCACTGTGCGTTTTGTGTCCTTTTCTTTAGGTCGTCTTTTGCTGATCGCTTCCGCGATCATTCTCTCCGCCTCCTTTGCTCTTGCTCAGTATCCGGCGCAGTATCCATCCGTATCGCAGGTCTCCAAGGATGGCGCCGCCGTCCTGCTCGAGGACTATGTCGCGCTACCGCTTTCTTCGTCCACCCACGGTGGCGTGCCCAAACCCAGCGTCGACTTCAAGGGCCAGCTCGGCCGCGTCAGCTCCATGCGTTCCGAGCCGGCAAATGCGCCTCTCTCTGCCTCCCGCTTCTTCGTGAACGATCAAAACGGAACACTCTATATCCTCGACAAGAATTCCAAACAATTCACTCCCTACCTGAACTTCGCCCAGATTTTTCCGAAGTTCGCCTCCGATAGCGGCAACGCCACCGGCATCGTTTCCTTCGCTTTCGATCCCGGCTATGCCAAGAACGGCAAGTTCTATACGGTGCATGTCGAGAAGCGCGCTTTGCCGGGCAATCCCGCCCCGGTCAATGACGGCATCCCGTCGTTGAACCTTGCCGGCTATACGCTCACCCCGGCCGTCGATCCTCCCGCCGGTCCCGCGAACCTTGAATCCGTGCTCATCGAATGGACCGACACCAACATTCGCAACGCCACCTTCGAAGGCACCGCGCGTGAAATTCTGCGCATCGCGTTCGACCGCAATCACCCCACCGGGGATATTCAATTCAGCCCGCTCGCCAAGCCTGGCAGCCCGGATTACGGCAATCTCTACATTGCCGTGGGCGATGGCGCGCAGGGCGAAACGCCCGGCCCCGGCCACACGCTTCCGCAGCGCCTCGATACTCTGGTCGGCAAAATTCTTCGCATTACTCCGGATCTGAATCTACGCCCAGCCGATATGCTCAGCGCGAATGGCCGCTATCGCATTCCCTCGACGGGCCCCGATCCGAATCCCTTCGTTTCCGTTTCCATCGCGCGCCCGGAAATTTTCGCCTACGGATTGCGCAACCCGCATCGCTTGGCCTGGGACGTTCCCACCAAAACTTTGCTGGTGAACGATATCGGCCTGCACGAATGGGAAGAGATCGACATCGTTTCAAAGGGTGGGAACTACGGATATTCCGAAAGGGAAGGGAACGAGCAGGTTTTCATCGACCCAGCCGGCAAGACGGGCAGCCTTATGGATCCCCCCGTGCCGTTCCCCGAGAAGGATCGCCTCACCGTCGAAGGCCTGGCGGAGCCGGTTACGCCACTCTATCCCGCCGCGGTCTACAGCCATCGGGAAGGAGATTCCATCGGCAGCGGCTACGTCTATCGTGGCAAGCTGATGCCCGCCATGCGCGGCAAATACATTTTCAACGACATGACCACCGGCCGCATCTTCTACGTCGATCTCAACGAGATGCTCGCCTCTCACAGCGAGCGCGATCATCAAGCCACCATCCACGAGTTGCAGATCATGTACAAGCCCGCGGACTCATCCGGCCCGCCCGCAAAAGCTCGCATGTTCGACATTATCGCGGAGACCTACGCCAAGCGCGGTGGCACGCCCGCGCCGGACCGTCGCTTGCCCGGTGCTGGCGCTGCTACTACCGGATGGTATGACCAGGAGCATCAGAAACCCAAAACCGATCCGGAAGGTGTCGTGTATGGCGGCGGCCGAGCCGATGTTCGCCTGGCGGTCGGTAGCGACGGCGAACTCTACGTTCTCAGCAAGTCGGACGCGATGATTCGCCGCTTCGCCGCGGTGGTTACACCTCCTCCGCACAAATGAGCATCGGCTGGCGATGATGTTGTCACCGCCAGCCGAACACCGCCGATTCTATTTGAGCGCGAAGGTTTAGCAGACTTGCTTGCGCCGTCGCAGCGTCAGCAGGCCCAGCAGAGGTCGGTTTTCATTTGCAGCAATGTCTTGCGAGGCATAAAATACCCCCATTCTTTGGGCCAAAGCTTCGTGGAGACGTCGTGAACACACGCTATCTTCCGCTTTTTGTTTTGATTGCGGCACTCGGTTTCGTGGGCAGTTCGCGCCTGGTGCGCGCGCAGGGCGAATCGCCCAGCCAGCCCTCGGCCGATGCCACCCGCGGCTCGCTCGATTACGAATATTTCAAGGACAAGGTCGAGCCGATTTTCCTGAAGAAGCGCCCCGGCCATGCCCGCTGCGTTGCCTGCCACACCACCAACAATGTCCGCCTGCATTTGGTCGCGCTCTCGCCGGGCGCGGCCACCTGGGATGAAGTACAGTCGCGCGAGAATTTCGAACTCGTGAAGCGCGTGGCCTTTCCCGGCAATCTCGAAAGCCCGCTGCTGATCCATCCGCTGGCCGAATCCGCCGGCGGCGATTTCTTCCATAGCGGCGGAAAGCATTTCAATTCGCAGAACGATCCCGAATGGCTCACATTGAAAGCGTTCGTAATGGGCCAAACGGACAAGCCAGGGCAATGATTCGACAATGATTCCTGACTCACGCACGCCCGATTCCCGCACCAAGGAGCGCACCATGACTGCAAAGAGAAACGCGATCACGAGTCTTGCTCTACTGGCCGCGGCAGGTTTTTGCGTAGCAGCGCTGCCTTCACTGGCCGCGCCCAAGCTGAAGGTGCGCATCATTCAGACCAACAGCGCCGGCGACAATGTCGACGTCATCGATCCCACCACCAACAAAGTGGTCGGCGTAATCGACGGTATTGAAGTGAATCACGGCGTCACCGCCGCGCCCGATGGCAGCCGCCTCTACATCAGCGACGAGTCCCAGGCCACGCTCGACGTCATCGACGGCAAAACTCTCAAGGTCACTAAGCACATCGCGTTGAGCGGCCATCCGAATAATGTCGCCATCACTCCCGACGGCCGCCGCGTCTACGTGGCCATTCGCGACATGAATGGCGGTCTCGATGTGGTCGACACCACTTCGCTCGAGCGCATTGCCACCGTGCACATCAAGGGAGGCATCCACAATCCCTACGTCACACCGGACGGCAAATTCGCTGTCGCCGGCTCCATCGCAGGCAAGACCGTCAACGTGGTCGACACGGCCACCAACGAACTGGCCTGGTCCGTGGATATGGGCGCCGGCGTGCGTCCCATGGCCATTTCAAAAAATCCCGACGGCTCGACCAAATGGGTTTTCGTGCAGCTTACCGATTTGAATGGTTTCGCCGTGATCGACTTCGCGTCGCGCAAGGAAATCAAGCGCGTGGAGCACGCTGCGCTGCCTGCCGGTGAAAAAACCGTGCCGGAAGGCGCCGACGTTTCGCACGGAATAGCCGTCACTCCCGACCAGAAGATGCTCGTCGTGAACAGCCGCCTGAATAATTCTCTCTACACTTACTCATTGCCCGATCTGAAACCCATCGGCAGCGTCTATCTCGGTGGCATGGGCGCCGCGTGGCTCACGCTCACGCCGGATGGCAAGACCGCCTACATCGCCAACGCGGTGACCAACGACGTCTCCGCCGTAAACCTCGCCTCCATGAAGGAAATCGCGCGCATCCCGGTCGGCTACGTCCCCAAGCGCAACGCCACCGTCCTTCTGCCATGAATAGTACCCATCGAAACAGCAATGGCAATGGAGCGCGTTACCAAGAAACAGCCCATCACTAAAACCGAGTTTCATCGACGTCTCAGGACTTGGTTCGAACAGACCAATGATGTGAAGGTCGGCGGCTATGTTGACGGTCGAACGCCTTGGGTGTATGTGCGAGACGGGGCGGACTTATTTGTGCTTCATGCGGATACATCTCGCGCAGCCGTCGAACAGTATTTGCGACTTGTGAGCGAACTCGGAAGTGATTTGGAATGGCAAGTGGCGCCAAGCGATAAAGGTAATATGACGGCGGTTTCGTACGGGCCCGCGAAAATCCGCTACAAGCCGTTTTATTTTTATTTCGCTTAAAGGTCCTTTATTGCGTCGCGGGATTCTCCAAAAACGCCTTTGATTGCGCTTCGCTTTTCAACGGCACAACCTTATCCGGATCGATCCTCACCATCACATAGGTAATGTGGTCGTCGATGCGCGTGAACCAGTGCCCGACGCCCGCCGGAATAATAATCACGTCGCCTGCCTTCAATTCGTGCGTCGCAGGATTCTGAATCGCTTTCGCGCTGAAGCCTGGACCATTCTGCTCGCGCACGGTCTTCAGCGTTGCAGGCCGCTGCTTCGCGTCCACCAGATCAGGTCCGGTCAGCAGCGTCGCCGAACCGTCAATCACGTGATACACCTCGCTCACCTGATCGTGCTCCGCAACCGCTTCTCCGCTATCTGCCTGCCCGGGCTGTAGCCGCAACCGCGTCACCATGCCGATCCCGATCTGCACTTTGCCGATGTCCACCGAGCGCACCTGTTGGTCCACGATATGGTTTGCGATGGCGCGCTGCGTGTAGGCATCCAGCTCGCTCACCGGTATATACGTCGCCTGGCAATGATTGCACGTCGGATGTGGCTCCTGCGCCAGCGCCGGAAACGCCACGCCCATCGCCGCAGCGACAAGAATCTTCCAAGCGAAGCGTCTTTTCGGCATGAGGAATTTTCGCGTGAACATGGCAGCTTGCCTCCTTCTTCTTCGATTGACCAACGATCTGGCCCAAGGTCTAATCACTCGCGGGAACTTCAACGCGCGCTTCGCGCGATCGATGTCCCAGCACTGACGTGCTGGGCTACATTATTTCGTCCCTAACGGGACTGCAATTCCTCATCCAATCGGCCGGTCTTCATTCGTAGAAGTCTCAGAATCACGTGTCGAGGGCCCGCGAAAGGCGCTGCAGGCTCATCAACCAAAAACATATCTCGTGTCGTATTCGATGCCATGTTTCTTCAAAATCATGCAGAACTCATCTTCAAAACTGATTTTTCGATGGTGCGCTTCCTGATTACGAATGTACCGAATTACAGCATCAACATTGGAGCTGCTGACGCTGAAGGCTGCATAACCCTCTTGCCACCAGAAATCGTATCCTTGCTCGCTCATCCATCGTGACGAATTCGATTTCATCAAGAGCACAGCTTTCGCTAGTGCGAGTTTTGGTGGTAGATGAAACAACACATGCACGTGATTTCCCGTTCCTCCCACTGCGCGAGGTTCCATTTCATTGTTCTTGCAGACGCCGGCCAGATAAGCCCACAACTCCGTCTGGAGTACCTTCGGGATCGTTTTGCCGCGTTCCTTCGTGCTGAAAATGAGATGGATGTTGTTCTGGGAGAACGAATGGCTCACGTGTGCTGCCCCTTTCCGGGGCTTGATACGAATTCAAAATCTTCCCTCACCGCGGTGAGTTTCAAGCGAGTCTTCAATCGTCGCTAGAAACGCTTGTGACAGAGCCATATGATCTGGTGCCAGATACTCTAGGTCACAGTCATAATCGCTAAATAGCAGTCCCGTTAGGGACGGATAATGTAGCCCAGTGCGTAAGCACTGGGACAGGGTCTCGCGCGAAGCGCGCTCCGCTCGCGGTGCCGTTTCCGCGAGCCTTCCTCCTCTACCTCCTCTACTTCCTCTGCCTCCTATACCTCCAGCTCCAGCCACTGCCTTCAGTTCGGCAGCCGGTACGCCACCAATTCTCCCGGAAATCCCTGCCCGCTGATCGCGATCACGATGTACTGCTGCCCATCGAGCATGTAGGTCATCGGCGACCCGCTCTGCGGCGCGGGCATGAATACCGCGCCCACTTCTTTGCCGCTGGCCTTGTCATACGCGCGCATCATCGCTCCGCGTCCTGACGCCGTCGTCGTGAATAGCGGCTCGCCTGCAATCACTAGCGACTTCGTGGTCAGCACTCCGATAATTCCGTTCTGCCCGGTCCGCGGAATATTCATGCCCTTCAGCGCCGGATTATTCTTCACGCCGTCCGGCGTCTCGCCATGCGCCACTTGCCAGACGATTTCGCCCTTGTCCATGTCAAACGCGGTGATGCGCCCGTAGGGCGGCTTGAGCAGCGGCATCCCATGAACGGTCAGCGTCGCCCCAGCCTCGCCACCCGCCGGTGCCGATTCTCCAGAGACTCGCGGAGGTGGCGGCGCTCCAGCCGGCCGGTTCCACTGCGGTGCGAATCCGTCCTTGCCCTGCACAAACTCCATATCCGAAAATCCCGGTCCCGGTGTGGGCACCAATCCCAGCAACGCAATCGCGCTTTGCGAAAACACGTACAGCTTATGCGTCTCAGGATCGTACGATCCGCCCGGCCAGTTCGCTCCGCCCAGCGAACCCGGCACGTGAATGGTCGCGATCGGGCCATCCGCCTTGCTCACCACCGGCGGCGTGAACAACGACCCAATCCTGTATTTCGACACCAGCTTCACCGCCTCCTCGCGCAGCTCCGGCGTGAAGTCGATCAGATCGTCGATCGCGACACCCTGCACGTCATATGCGGGCGGCTTCGTCGGATACGGCTGCGTCGGCGAATACCACTCACCCGGCACATCGCCTTTCGGCACGGGACGCTCCTCGATCGGCCAGATCGGCGCGCCCGTCTCGCGGTTGAACACATACAGGAACGCCTGCTTGGTCGGCTGCGCCAGCGCTTTTACCGTGCGGCCATTGATGGTGATATCCGTCAGGATCGGCGCGCACGGAATATCCATGTCCCACAGCCCGTGATGCACAAGCTGGTAGTGCCACTTGCGCTTGCCGGTCTGCAGGTCCACCGCAACGATGCTCTCGCCAAAAAGTCCCGCGCCCGGGCGGTCGCCGCCGTAGTAGTCACCCGTGGGCAACTCCACTGGCAGATACACCAGGCCCAAATCTTCATCTACGGAAATTTGTCCCCACACTCCCGTATTTCCGGTGTATGACCACGAATCGCGCTCCCAGGTGTCGATGCCGTATTCGCCGGGGCTGGGAATAGTATGGAAAATCCAAAGGCGCTTGCCGGTGCGCACATCGAACCCGCGCACGTATCCCTTCACGTTTTTCCGGCTGTGCGGATCGCCTCCGGCAAGGTGCGCCGCGCCCACGATCACCACATTTTTCGCTACCACTGGAGTCGAGTGCAGCCCCACTTCTCCGGTCACCAGATCGATATCCTGGTCATCATCCTTCTTCAGATCCACCACCCCGTTCGCGCCGAAGCCTTGCGCGGGAACTCCGGTTTTTGCGTCCAGCGCGACCAGCCGGTATCCCGGCGTCACGTACAGAATTCGCTCTTCCTTGCCATCGCTCCAATACGCCAGCCCGTGTCCTGAAAGTTGCCGCGGCGCATTCTTGCCGCGCTCGCCTTCATCTTCGCGATGCATCCACAGCATTTCGCCCGTGGCGCCGTCGAGCGCCACCACGTCCCGCCGCGCACCGACCGTTGAATACACCACGCCGTGTACTTCGAGCGGAGTTGCTTCCAGCTTGAATTCCGGCCGAGGCCCGAGCGCATCGGTCTTGAATCGCCAGGCGATTTGCAGTTTGCTGAAATTATCCGCGTTGATCTGGTCCAGCGGTGCGTAGCGCGTGCTGCCGAGGTCGCCGCCGTAGGTGCGCCACTCGCCGTTTTTCGCGCCGGATTGCCCGCGCGCAGCCGCGGCCACGCCCAGCCACGCGCACATGCCCAGCGCGCACACGATCAGCGCCGGTCGAGAGCACTTGCCCATGAGGAAAATCCTCCTATATCGCGGCCTGCGCCGCACGATGCCGATAACTCACCGGTCACTTGGAATCGCGCGTATTTTCTTCCGTCTTCCATCGCGAAACAAGTGAATTTGCAGGAAGCTTCTGTTTAGACGAGTGGGATCGTTTCAACGCGCGTAAAAACGAAAGAAGTATGAAAGATTTGCCTCAGTGGCCGTCGCCGCCATTCGCCGCGGGATGCGCGGGCACGGGCGCCACCTTCTTCGACAGCTCCGATCCTATGACAATCGCATTGCGAAGCTGTCCAAAAAGGTCGGTCAAATTATTCGGCGTGTGCGGGATCAGCACCGTATTGCTGTGGTCGTTCGCGGCGATATCTTTCAGCGTATCGAAATATTGCGTCATCAGCACAAGCTGCATCACGTCCTGCGGCGTCGATCCCTCGACCGTCTTGGCAAAATCCTCCACCGAATCCTTCAGCCCGGAAATGATCGCTTTCCGCTGGTTCGCGATGCCTTCGCCCTGCAGCCGCTTCGATTCCGCTTCCGCCTCGGCCTGCTTCACCAGCAGCAGCTTGTTGGTTTCCGCGCGCGATACCGTCGCCTCCCGCTCGCGCTGCGCCGCGTTGATATCGTTCATCGCCGCTTTCACTTTGGGATCGGGCACGATATCCGAAATCAGCACCTTCACAATGGAATATCCATATTCCTTCATCGACGCGTCCAGATTGTCCCGCAGGTCGGTGGCGATGTCTGCCTGGTTCAGAAACGTGTCGTCCAGCTTCATTTTCGGCACGTGCCCCAGCACCACGTTGTAGACCATCGACTCGATCTGCTTCACCGGATCGGACAGCTTGTAGTACGCCGCCTCCACCCCGTCCGGAATCACCTTGTATTGGATCGACACCGGAATCTGCACGAACACATTGTCCTGCGTCTTCGTTTCCACCTGCACGTCGAACTGCTGCACCTTCATGCTCATGCGCTGCACCACGGCCTCGATGTAGGGCGTCTTCCAGTTCAGCCCCGGCCCGGCCACGCGCGCGAATTTTCCCAGGCGCTGCACAATAGCCACCTGCGAGGTTTCTACCGTGAAAAACGAGCCGAACACCACGCTGAGTCCGAAAATCAGAATGATCGCAGCCAGAAGCACGAGCGAGCCGGTGATGAAGTCCATGGCGGCACTCCAGCGAAGCAGATTTGGGTGATCGAAGCTGCATTCTGCCTCAAAATGCCGCTCGCGGGAACTTGTTTCGCATCGGGGCGTTCGGCCGTAGCAGCGCCATTTTTATGCTGTTGACCCTCTGCCTCCCGGGCATATAATCCGCCCAATTATGAGCGACCTACACTTCCACGGCGGCGCACCCCATTCGCACCCGCATTCTCACGATCACGAGCATTCTCACGATCATGGGCACTCGCACGGCCACACGCACTCGCACGCCCCCGCGCCCGAAAAAAAGGGCTTCTCGCGCCGCCTCTTTCTCACCGGCGTGCTGCCGGGCTTAATCCTCGCGCCCTACGCCTTTGCCCAGACTGTCGCCGAGCGCCGCGAACAGTACCGTCAGATGTCGATTGACGCCGAGAAGAAGGGCCTCGCCGATCCATTTAAGGGCATCACCACCAATGGAGAAGTCGAGCCGGGTCTTTTCGGCATTCACTCCACCGGCGTTTCCAGCGCGCCGGTGCGCAGCGCCACCGAACGTTTTCTCGCCAGCCTCACGCCGGATCAGCGCAACCGCACCATGTTTTCGGTGGACGATCCTGAATGGCGCAAATGGATGAATCAGCATTTCTACGTCCGCCAGGGCGTCAGTTTCCTGGAAATGTCCGACGCGCAGCGTGACGCCGCGTTCGGCATGCTCTCCGCCGCACTGAGCGTTCGTGGTTTCGAGCAGATCCGCAACATCATGCGCCTCAATGAAACGCTGGGCGAAATGTCCAACGACCACGATTTCCTCGGCGAGTGGTTTTACTGGATCACCATCATGGGCAAGCCCTCCGCCACCGAGCCCTGGGGCTTCCAGCTCGACGGCCACCACGCGATCATCAACTATTTCATGCTCGGCGATCAGGTGGTGGCCACTCCGTTCTTCACGGGTTCCGAACCAACCGTCGCCACCTCGGGCAAGTACAAAGGGCTTTCCGTGCTGCAGGAAGAGCAGGCCCAGGGGCTGTCCATGCTGCTCGCGCTCAACGACGAGCAAAAAGCGAAGGCCGTTCTAAAATCCACCAAAACGCAGGATTACAATCTCACCGAAGCCTTCAAAGATAATGTCGTGCTCGATTACGCCGGCGCGCCTGTCTCGACTTTCGCCGCGAAGCAGCGCAGCCAGATGCTCGATCTCGTCGATCTCTACATTGGCCACATGGACGAAGGCCACGCGCGCATCAAAATGGATGAAGTGAAGCGTCACATCGACCGCACCTGGTTTGCCTGGATCGGCGGCGCCGACGACAAGAGCGTCTACTACTACCGCGTGCACAGCCCGGTGCTATTGATCGAGTTCGATCATCAGCGCCCGGCCAACCTGCAGCAGTTTGCCAAGGACCCGTCCATGCCCACGCGCCAGCACATCCATTGCGTGGTGCGCACGCCCAACGGCAACGACTACGGCAAGGATCTGCTGCGCCAGCATTACCTCGCGCATCCCCACGCCTAACGGCGCCTCTTTGGACTATTTTGTCTTTTGTTTTACGTTGTCATCCCGAGCGAGCGAAGCGATTTTCTTCGCGACGAGGGATCTGCTTCTTGCTGTTGTTTTGCGCCGTCGTTCTGAGCGCCGTCTCCGCGCGAGAATCCCCCTTCGCTGTTGTGCCTGTTGTAGGCGACGCCATTCTTGTTTCGTCTCACCGGCTCGTTTTTACCTCCGACTCGCCATCAGCACTAACTGCTCTTGTCATCCCGAAGCGAGCGGTGTTCAGCGAGTCGAGGGACCTCTCTTCGTGTGCAGCGTCCGCCGCGATTTAGCCACGCACTCCCTCGATGCATATCCCTCGCTGCGTTTTGCGCGATCGGGTTCGGATCGCGCAGCGCAGTCGAGGGATTCGCATTTTCTCTTGCTGTTGTTTTGCGCCGTCATTCTGAGCGCCGTCTCCGCGCGAAGAATCCCTCTTCGTGTGCCGATGTCGACGCCGACGTACGTGCGTGCTCCGCCCGCCATTGCGTCAGCCCCTGCGACGTGTGCGCAAAAAAAAGCCGGCGGCCCAAAGGCCGCCGGTTCAAAACATCGCCCTACGTAACCGCGTTACTTGTGCAACTGTTCCACGATCTCCAGCGACTTCGTCACGTGCTGATCCGGCTGCAGGTTGTCATCCTTCGACGAAAACGCCGCGATGATCTTGTGGTCCTTGCCGATCACGAAGGTCTGCCGCTCGATGAAGCCATGGCCGATCTCCACGCCGCGCACGTCCTTCGCGCCTTCCTTCGCAGCGGCCATGTTCAGATTATAGGAAGCTGCGATCTTTCCGTCCGAGTCCGAAGCCACCGGAAACTTGCCGGCGCAATAATCCGGGTCGGCGGAGAATTGGTCGAGCCGCTGAATGCTGTCGCCGGACACGCCGATGATCGTCGCGCCTGCGGCATCGAATTTGTCTTTGTTCTCAGCGAACGTGTGTGCTTCCAGGTCGCATCCCTTCGTATACGCGGAGGGATAGAAATAAACTACCGCCGGGCCTTTCTTCAGCGCTTGTTCCAGCGAAAAATCGAACTCTTTGCCGGCCAGCGACGCGCGGGCCGAGAAGTCCGGGGCCTTTTCTCCTACCTTGAGCGCCGCCAGTACGGGCAAGGCCAGCGCGGCTACCGCTACACCCAGTATCAATTTCTTCATTACCAACCTCCTGCCAGCAAGTGAAGTGCGATGAACATATCACACTCCCGCCCGCCCCGCCATCTTCCCCGTGCCAACGCTCAACCTCTGAAGGAAACACGGTCCGCTAAGCCTCGATCCGCAGGACGCGCAGTGTTTGATACGCAACATAACTCCCTACATGAAATTCGGTATGGCATTTTCTTCACCGCGCGACTTTCATAATTGGCGTTCGTTTCTTTCCGCTGTCACCATGAGACGAATCCGTTTCGATTTTTTCGTAACCGTTTCGCCGCGACGTCAATGCAATCGTTTTTTTAAGGCATTGTTTCGATCGGCAGGCTCCGGACCTGGAAAGCTTCGCAGCCGAGACTCAGAAATACTTGCTGTAGCTCTGACTGATGCCCGAAAACAGCCCCGAAGAACGCGAAGTCTACGAATTTATCTGGGACGAGATCGACAGCGTTCCTCATCTGGAAGCGCTGCTTCTTCTCTGGAACAGCAAACCAAGAGCATGGTCTGCCGGTGAAGTCGGCCAGCGCCTTTACATTGACGCGAAAAGGGCCTCCCTTCTTCTGCAAGACCTCGCGCGTCAGCGCTTTCTGGCCGCTATTCCCGCGGATCCGGAGCAGTACCGCTATGAATCCCGCTCCGATCAGACCGACCGCCTCATCTCCACTCTCGACATAACTTATCGCCGCGAACTCGTTCGCGTCTCCACTATCATCCACTCGAAAGCTTCTTCTGCCGTGCGCGATTTTGCGCGCGCTTTTCGCTTTACCAGGGAACGGGAAAAGGAGCGGGAATAAAATGGCGTCTCTTGTCTATATCCTCGGGGCTTTGACCAGCTTGCTCTGCGCCATCTTTCTTCTCCGGGGTTTCACCCAGGGCCGCAGCCGGCTGCTGCTCTGGAGCGGCCTTTGCTTTTCCGGGCTGGCTCTTTCGAATCTGCTCGTTTTTGTGGATTTGGTGATGCTTCCGAACATCGATCTTTACCTCTTGCGCCTGTCCGTCACGGCCGTTTCCATGTTTTTGCTTCTGATCGGGTTGGTATGGGAGAGCCAATGAGCCGCCTTGTGCCATTTTTGCTTGGCGTCATTGCCATGTCTTCGCTGGTTGCCGCGGCCTACTTCCTAAAATTCTGGAGGGGCACGCGCGATAACCTTTTTCTCGCCTTCGCTGCGTTTTTTCTCATCGAAGCAGCCAACCGCACTGCCCTCGTATTTTTTGCCCGGCCGAACGAAGGCAGCCCATGGATTTACATCATTCGCCTCCTTGCCCTTCTCGGGATTCTCGCCGCCATCCTCCACAAAAACTACGGCGGCTCCCGCCGCTGATTCAGCTTTGCAAGCGAGAAGCTCCCGGATTTCAGGCCGCGCTGCGAAGGCAGTAATAGCCCGCATAGTAGCCGCTTCCTATTCCAATTTCGAAAAAGCGGTGCTAGGGTTTATCCGTGAAGAACGGGCCAAAAGCGGCGGAAGGAACGAAACTCCTAAGCGGAGCACGGCGTCCTGCGTCTCTGCGCCATGCTATTGAACCGCTCTTAAAGCGCCTCGTTCGCGCGCGCCCACGCGTCAGAGGCTGCCACGTGGCGCACGTCGTAAGTTCATGAAAACAAACAAAAGTGGTAAATTCACGCGTCACTCCCTTGTAGCGGGGTGCATGCACAAAATCCTCTGCCCGTCGAGCCGCCTTGACCGAACGCCTCTATTACCGTGATTCTTTCCTCCGCGAATTCGACGCGCAGGTTCTCTCTTGCGAGCAAGAGGGCGCGCTCTGGAAAGTTCTCCTCGACCGCACCGCCTTCTATCCCACTTCCGGCGGCCAGCCTCACGACCTGGGCACTCTGAACGGCGCTCCCGTCGTGGAAGTGGCCGACGCCGAAGAAAAAGTGGTCCACTACACCACAGCGGAAGTGGATATTGGTCCCGTTCACGCCAAAATCGACTGGTCTCGCCGCATCGACCACATGCAGCAGCACACCGGCCAGCACCTGCTCTCCGCCGCCTTTATCGAATTATTTAATTTTCCAACCGTTTCCTTTCACCTGGGCAGGGAAATCTCCACCATCGATCTTGAGGCGCCCTCCATTGTTCCGCGCCACATCGAAGAAGCCGAGCGCCGCACCAACGAAATCATCTTCGAGGATCGCACCGTGGTCGTCACCTTCGGCACGGCTCAGGAACTGGAAGAAGCTGGAATTCGCAAGAAAGTGGACCGCGAAGGCATCTTGCGCGCCATCGAAGTGGAAGGATTCGACCGCCAGCCCTGTGGTGGCACGCACCTCGCCCGTACCGGGCAAGCCGGACTGCTGCTTACGCGAAAACTCGAGCGGCGCCGCGATTCCTGGCGCCTCGAATTTGTTTGCGGCTATCGCGCGCTGGCCACCGCCCGCTCCGATTACGCCACGCTCACGCAAGCCGCTTCTCTCTTGAGCTGCGGCCTGCCCGACGTTCCGAAAATGCTCGAGAAATTGATGGAAGAGCGCCGCACGCAGCACGGCGCCGTGAAGCGCCTCGAGGAAAAACTCTCGGATCTCGAAGCTCGCTCGCTTCTCGCGGCGAATCCGCCCGCTGCAACCGGCGCGCCGCACCTAGTCGTCGCCGCCATCGAGGATGCTTCTCCGGAATATCTTCGCCTGCTCGCCGCCAAAATTGTGGCCGGAGCGAACGCCATTGCATTGATAGTCAGCCGCCTGACTGGTCACCTCGCCTTCGCCCAATCCAAAGGTTTAAAAAGCGACATGGGCGCGCTTCTGCGCGAAACTCTCAAGCAATTTCCGGGCAAGGGCGGCGGCGCCAAGGATTTTTCCCAGGGTTCGCTCGCGAATCCTGCGGACACCGAGTCGGTACTCGTCCATGCAAAGAAGCTGTTGGGCCTGTGAAAAAAGATGACGCGACCAATTCGTAAGGCACGCCTGAGGCAACCGTCAGCTTTCGCGATTGCCGTCGCATGTCTTTTCATGAGCAGCGTCGCGTGGCCGCATCATGGCGACGCTGGATACGACACCACGCAAATGGTCACCGTGAAAGGCCGTGTTGTCGATTTTCAGTTCATCAATCCTCATGTGGAAATAGCTTTGGAAGTAAAAAATGAAGACGGCACCGTGGAAAGCTGGCAGGCGGAGATGAACAGTCCCGCAATCCTGGCGCGCGCGTCCGGCTGGAATAAAAATACTCTGAAGCCTGGCGACCTGATCGTCTTCGAAGGACATCGCTCCAAACACGGCTTGAAAGTAATCCGCGTCGAAAAGGTCTCGCTTCCAGACGGCACCGAGTTGTTTCCAAAAGGCGGCAACGGCGTGACCCGCTTCTAGTCCCTCCACAGAGTGTCCGGGAAAATAGTATGTCCGAGAAAATAAAAGTCGGCATCGCAGGCTGGTCTTACAAGGATTGGGAGGGAATTGTCTACCCCGGTTCGCTGAAAAGCGCCGCGAAACTAGCCTACATCGCGGACTATTTCGAGCTGGTGGAAATCAACACCTCGTTTTACGGTCCCATCAAGCCGGAAGTCGGACGCGAGTGGTGCCGCATCGTTGCCGAGGAAAATCCCAACTTCGTTTTCACCGCCAAGCTTTACCGAGGATTTACGCATTCTCCGATCGCCAATATCCAGTCCACATCCGCGGAAACTATTCGCCCCGAATCCGGCGACGAGGCCGATACAAAGCGCGGCTTCGATGCGCTTGCCTCGCAGGGCCGCTTAGGCGCGGTGCTGGCGCAGTTTCCGATTTCATTCAAGTATGACCACGAGAACCGCGCGTACCTCGAACAGTTGCTCCCGCGTTTCAGCGAATATCCTCTGGTGCTGGAGATTCGTCATTCGAGCTGGAACCGTCCCGAAGTTCTGGAATGGCTGGCATCCACTGGCGTGGGGCTTTGCAATATCGATCAGCCGCTGCTGGGACGCGCCATTCGCCCTTCCGCGCGCGCCACTTCGGCGGTGGGATACGTTCGACTCCACGGCCGCAATTACAAAAACTGGTTCGCCGAATCGAACGTGCGCGATCGCTACGATTACTTATATTCCGAAACCGAGTTGGACCACTGGAAGGAACGGACCGAAGAAATCGCCGCGCAAACCGCGGCGACATACGTGGTGGCGAACAATCACAATCTGGGAAAAGCCGCGGTAAATGCGCTGGAGTTGATCAATCTGCTGCAGGGAAGCAAAGTGCGCGTTCCGCCGCCGCTCATCGCGCGCTATCCCGAAGAATTATCGAAGATCGCCGTTTCACAAAAGGAGCCCGATTCCGAAAGCTTCACTCTTTCGCCCAAAACTTATGAATCACGAAGGAAATCAGCGCGCAAATAATGAAGACGTGGATCACCACATCGGTGACGTGAAAGACCAGCAAGCCGACAATCCAGATGATCAACAATAGGACGCCAACCACCAGGAACGGGCCTATGCGCATCGCCACCCTCCGCGAATATTTATACCACGCCGCTTATCCGGCTCCGCGCCGTGGCAAAAGTGATCGTCTCGCGATCCGCGAGATAGAGAAAATTGCTTGTGGCGCGCTATTTCAAGGGCATCCAGGCGACGCGATCGCAGCGCGTGCAGGGGATCCAGAGCGTGTCGCCGACTTGCAGGCCGGTGCTCCAGCCATTGAATTGAGGATCGGGCTTGGTGCGGATGACGAGCTGCGTCTTCAGCGTTTTGGGATCGAGGGTGAGAATTTCGAAGCCGCGCAGGCAATCGCTATCCAGTTTTCCGTCGCGCGCGGCCATGGTGCCTCCGCAGGCGGGCTCATCAGCGCGCCCGGCAACGTAGAGAAGGCCGTGCTGGCCCCAGCGAATGTTGTCGGGGCCAACGTCGAGGTCGACTTTGTCGGCTTTCACGCCGATTGCGGTGCGCGTGAAGCGCGTGACGGAACGGCCACCGGTAGCGTTGACGAAGAATTGTTTGCCATCGGGCGTGGACTCGATGCCGTTGTCTCCGGAAAGCTCGGTGCCGGGAATTTTCTGAATGGTGGCGCCGGGATGCCATTCATAGACGGCTCCCGAAACGGTCCCGGAAAACGCTTCTTCGCGGGTGTGGCCCGGTTCGATGTTGCTCGTGACAAGGAAGCCGCCGTCGGGTAGGGCGGTGACGGCGTTGGCATTCGAGCCTTTAGGCATGAGCACGCAGCCGGTCCAAGCAATGACTGGCTCGTCTGCGCTGGTATCGACTTGAAAGGCTTCGATGGCGTCGCGTCCTCCGCGACCGACAGCGAAAAGAGTGATGTTGGAGGAATATTTGCGGATGCTCAGGCCCACGGTGACGAGCTTTTTAGCATCGGGGGCTCCGGGACAATCGGCGAACTTCTTCGTGTCGGGAGTATTGTGGGGATTATCGCCGGGATAGGCTTCTTTCCATGTTTTCGAATCGGCGTTGATGAGATAGAGATGCGCGCCGCTGGCCACGATCCAGTGCGTGCCAGGAATCAGAACGATATCTTCGGGGTGCGACGGGCCGCAGACAAACTGAAGCTTGCCGGAAGGCGAACAGTCGTCGGCTGCGTGCGCGGCGGAAGCGAGCAGCAAAGCCAGGAAAAAAAGAAGCAAGCGGAATTTCAAGGGAGCCTCCGGGCGATGCCAGGCGCAAAAAGAAACAAAGAAACGGCGGGCACGCCGCAGGCAAAGTAGCGCAATATGCAGGCGGATTTCAATGCGTGGTTTCGACGCGAGGTTCAGTGCGTAGTTCGATATGTGGTCGTGCTACCCGCCAGGAATGCAGAAAGCCGAACGGCTAGCGCGAGCTGCGAGCGACCGGGACGGCAGCGACCGCGGCGCGCTTGCGGGAGCCGTTCAGCAGACGGTCGCCTGTTTTCTGGCAATCGCGCCGGAGACGAGTGGTGAGCTGTTCGAGCGCTTGATAAAGCTCGTCGACTTCCTTCGATTCGATCTTGACGCGGCCGGCGTCGAGATCGACCAGGAGCGCGAGAGAGGAATCGATGGTGCGGCGAATCCGTTCGGTGGCGAGAAGAGCGAGCAGTTCAGTATCGTTTGAACCGCGGAGGTGGCATTCGCGAAGCTGCTGGACGATCCCCGCGGAGGAGCGAATGAACTCGACGGCGTCGCGATACTCCTTGAGCAAACGAAGATCGATGCCTTCGTTCTGCAGGGCCTTCTCGAGCTTGTGAAGCTCGGCGGCAGCTTTCTCGGATTGTAAGTTGACGCCCCAGAATGCGGCGTTGGGCTCGATGAGCTCGACAATGATGCCGTTGGAGACGCCCTCGCGCGTGGGTGGACCGGCCAGCACTCTTGCTTCGGCGGTCTGAGCGGATAGGAAATTGGCCAACGTGACTCGGGCGCCCAAGTCCGGGTAGGAGGTCATCTTCAAAAAACCGCCGTTGGCGTTGACTTGGCGTGCCACGGCGTCTGACTTCACGGCGGCGCCATCCTTGGCGCGCCAGCCTACTTCCAGCGGCACGGCTACAGGAAAACGGCGGCTTCTACGGCGCTCGACGGTCTTGCCATCGGCGCTCATCGGGCGCTTTTTGATGCTCACAAAGTCCCCCCTGAGTGACGGACAAATGAAGAGTAGCGCCGGGAGGCGCCGGGGGATATGGGACAAGAGTACCCTGGACTCTACCTGTGCTAATTGACAGGGGCGAAAGCAGAAGAGATGTGCGTGCTTAGGATGAGGAAAAACGAAGAGGGATTCTTCGGCTCCGCTCCGCGACCCTTACCGGGTCGCCAAACCGCGGCGCTCAGAATGACGGCGCAAAACATTTAGCGCAAGCTGGAAGTTAGTGATCTTTTTTTAGTTCGGTGTGGACCAGATTCTCGATCAGCGGTTTCAGATTCTGCGCGAGCAGGTCGTGGAGCTGCGGCTCGATTTTGTCGAGGATGCGCTGGACGACGATATCGATCGCCTGGGTCTCCGCCACCGAATGAGAAGGTGCGGGTTCCGCTTCATGATCGAGATGCGGCGGGGGATTCAGGAACGGGATGTGTGCGAGCTGTTCGCGAGTGGGAGGACGCACAAATACCGGCGTGCCTGGATTGAAGGCCGAAGAGGGAAATTGCGGCGCGGATTCCGTATCAGGCCTAGCGGAAGAAGCTGACACGGCCTCGGCGCTTTCTCCCAGCACAGGAGCCTCAGAATCCTCGGGCGAGCTGGAATTTTCACCGCCCTTGCTGGCAACCTCGGGAAGGAATTCATGGGCCGGCGCAATTTCCTGGTCGGTGTGACCATAGGCCGCCGAAGGCTTCAGGGAAGATTCGTCAACGAGCAACGGCTCGGCCGTGACCTTTACCGCCGGAGGCTGAATCAGCTCCGGCTCGCTTGCCGCGACCGGTTCATCGGATATTTCCTCAACAAACTCCGTATCTTCGTGAAGCGAGTTGACGGCGACAGGTTCGGCAATGGTCGCTTCGAATTCGTCGGCATCACTGGCGTGCGAATCCGGAGCTTGAGAAACCGAGCCGGAAGGATGACCTTGTTCGGATGTGGGCGTTTCCTTGCCGAGAGAGGCGGATGAGGCGCGGTGCGTCGATTCTGTAACGGCTCCGCCAACTTCGGCAGCGGCTGCGGGTTCATCGGCGAAGAACCAATCTTCATCCTCGGAAGCGGGGGCCTCGGAACTGGAGGCCTCGGGACGGGGCGTTTCCAAACTCTGCTGCGTCAGGGCAGAATCGGCGCTGGAGGAAACTTTGGGGCTTTCCTGTTCTAGGGCCCGTTCTGTGGCCTGTTCTGGGGCTTGCGCCGGAACCTGTTCGGCGACGACGTGATCTGCATGAAGAGCGGATTCAGAAGCGGAACCAGAGTGAATGGCTGGCGTTTCTTCGGCCTTTTGTGCAAGATCGGCCTTTTGTGCAAGAAGGGACGACTGCGCTTCATTTGCGTGAGATTTCGATTGAGCAGTGATGAGCGAGAGCCAGTCACTTTGCGGCTGGTCGGATACAGAACCCATCAGATCCATCCAATGAGAAGCCTTTGGAACGGAACTGGCCTCCGGCTGGGAGGCTGTCGTGTGCGTGTGCGCAGATTCTTTTTCGATGACCGGCGAGGAGTCTTCCTCCTTTGCCACGGCACTTGGCAGCGCTTCGGCCTGCTCGGATGCGGTCTCCACTACCGAAGCAACTTGGGCAGAGGCAGCCGGAACGTCGGGCTCGTCGGAAGCCCACTCAGAATTCGCGTCCGCCGAATGTTCGCCGGCTTGAGCTGCGGAATGGAACGACTGCAACTGCTCCGCGGAGACTGCATGCTCCAGTTCGACACTTGGTCCGTCTTGGGCAACTTCCTGAGTGGTGTCATGAATAACTTTATGAGTGGTGTCCAGGACAACGTCCTGAACGGGGTCTTGAACAACATCTTGATCTTGAACAAGTGGCTCAACTTCGATGATGGAGGCTTCGATCACCGGTTGAGTTCCACCCCGATGAAATTCGATGGCCGGCGGGGCTTCCGCATCCTTGGCGGTGCGATCGTGGGCAGCGCGATTGTGCGACGTGAGCGGCTCGGTTTCTTCTTCGGAGAAGGCGGCCATGCGGGAAGCTTCCTCGGGTACTTCGAAGGCCATGGCCGAGCGGCGCCAGTCGTTGGTGGTTGAAGCGCCGTCGAATTCTTCTTCCGGTTGCTTATCGAATGCGGACTTTGGAGCGCGCGCGGCGGCGGTTTCGTCATGGCCGTCGTCCTCTAGCCCACGGCGTCCGGCGCCGAATCCATAAGCAAGCGACGCGTCATCGGGGGAAGGATCGGGAAATTGAGGCACCGGCTGGAGTTCAATTTTCTTGGGAATTTCGGGCGCCACGACGGGAGGCGGCGCGGCAGCCTTTGCTTCCCGCGCTTCACGAGCCTGGGCCAACTCCGCGGCGAGCTTCGGATTTTTTTCGAGCGTGGAGGTGACCATGGCGATCAGCGGGTCGGGCGGAATGAAAGGCTTTTTCAGTACGCCATCGGCGCCCACGCGGCGCGCCTCTTTTTCATCCAACGGATCGAACGCGCCGACCAGCAGAATCACTGGAATGTGCGAATACTTGGAGTCCTTCTTGACCCATTCGCAGAGCTCGTAGCCGTTGCGCACAGGCATGAAAATATCGGCAAGGATCAGGTCCGGATTCAGATCGGGCAGGCGGCGGACGGCGGCTTCGCCATTGCCTACGGAAGTGACTTCCACGCCGCGCTCGTGGAAAGCAAGCGCAACCATCCTCTGAATGTTGGTATTGTCGTCGGCGACAAGAATTCTTGGCACTTTAGGCCCCTGGGCGGCTCAACCGGACACACGCGCGCATATTCGCGGTCTCTATAGGTAAGCATTGGCGTGCGGCAGCGTCAACGGAGCAGGGGTACTGTAGTTCCAAGGCTGTTAGCAGTGGGTAAACAGCAGCCTAGAAGGGGATGATCTTCTTTAAGCCCTTCTTTTTCTTGCTGGTGGACTCGGTTTGTGAGTCTGCTTTTTCGGCCTTCTGCTGGGTGTCCTGCGTGGAGTCAGGAGCAATAGTGCCGCCGGTCTGGGCAGGCGTGCCGGAGGAGGTTTGTGCCGCGTCAGAGCCGCCTGTGGAGGTCGCGCCGTCTGCGGGCTGCAGGGTAATGGTGGGAGCGGTCGAAGCGCCTGAGTCAGTGGCAGCAGCAGCGCCGGTCGCTGCAGTGGCATCGGGCTGGCTCGTGCTCGAGGGCGAACTCGAAGAGCCCTGTCCGGAATCGATGATTTGCACGCCGAGGTTATTTCCCGCGGCGCCGGAAGAATCCGCGGAAACCGGAACAGCTTCAGTCGGCGCCCCCTGTTCCGAAGCTTCGGAAGCGGCTGCAGCAGGACGCATGGCCAAGTTAAACGAAGGGCCAGTGGCGCCGGGCCTGAGGACGTCGGTTGCGGAGATAGCGTCGTCAGGAGGATTCAGATTGGGTTGTCCCGAATGAGCAGCCAGGAGAACGTTGGGAGATGACTTCATCATGCTCATGGGCAAGCGCAAACCCACGAACTGGCGATGGTCCTTGCGATACATCTGTTCCTTGCGCATGGCCTCCGCAGCCTTGGGATCGGGCGCGGGAATGGGCATGTTCATGGCCTTGAGTCGAGACTTGGCGTCTTCCGCCCATTGCGAAAGAGGGTAGTCCTTGACGATACGCTGGTAGCATTCGGCTGCGAGATCGGCCCAGTGATTTTTGTCGTCTTCGTTTTTGGAAGCCTGCTTGGCGCGCTCGTAGACATCGCCCAGCATCCACAGTCCTTCGTCGCTCTGGCTGTAAAGCGGGTAGCGCTCGGAAAGGTCGATCAAACGCGCAGCGGAAGCGGCGTAGTTCATTTTCAAATAGTAGAATCGTGCGACGCGGTACTGGCTATCGGCGAGAATTTCCTGAACGTCGCGCAAGCTCTGCTCGGCCTTGGGAACCAGCGGACTCTGAGGATACTTCAACAGGAAAGTCTGGAATTCGTCCTCGGCGTTTTCGGCCTGAGTTTTGTCGCGGTCAGCCTTCTCCATCATGCGATAGTGCGCCATGGCCACCTGCATTTGGGCGTAGGCGGACTCATCGAGGAAAGGGAAGAAGGTGATGAAGTCTTTGTATTCCTGAATGGCCTGGGTGATGTTTGAAGTGCCGCCTTCCTTGAAATAGGAATCGGCGACGCCGAGTTTGGCCTTGGCCAGATACTCGCTGTCGGGATAGGTATTGATCAGTGTTTGATAGGCAAGGCGGCCTTCAATGTAGCGGCCCTTTTTGATATCGGCCTGCGCACGCTCGAAAAGCACCTTGTCGGGCTCAGCGGAAGTGTCTTTGGCAGGAACCGCTTTGCCTTTGCCGGGCAGCTTATTGGAGGACTTCGACTTTGTATTGTCCGACGAAGCGTCGCTCGATTTCTTGGCGGCAGCCTTCGGAGGAGTCGCAGGAGTGGAGGAACCGGTCTGAGAGGTGGCGACCTGGCCCAAAGCGCTGCCAGCAGAGGCGCCCAAGGCGCCGCAGAGTGCTGCAAGGATCAGGTAACGCTCAAGAGACATTTTTGACATGCGGCTCCCGTATCAAACTCGCTGGCTGACGGCGTTGGTCGCCAGGTGACGCAACTGGCGGGCTGCTTCCACGGGATTGGGAGTGTGGAAGATGGATGTTCCCGCAACGAACGTATTGGCGCCAGCTCGGGCCAGCTCGGCGATATTTTCCAGGTCAACGCCGCCATCCACTTCAATCCGAAAGGAGGCATTATAGCGCGAGCGCCACTGATTCAAATTGCGGATTTTTTCGAAGGCGTTGGGTATGAACTTCTGACCGCCAAAGCCGGGATTTACTGACATGACCAGAATCGTGTCCACCTTATCGAGAATGTCGGTAAGCATAACCACCGGCGTGGCCGGATTGATGACCGCGCCCGCTTCGGCTCCTGCCTCGCGAATCATGGCCAAAGCGCGATCCAGATGGACCGTGGCTTCCTGGTGAATCAGGACCCGGTCCGCACCCGCTCGCACGAACTCATGGATATAGAGCTCGGGCTGCTCGATCATCAGATGCACGTCCAGGGGAAGGCGGGTTGCCTTGCGCAAGCACTCGACCACCGGGATGCCGATGGAGATATTGGGGACGAAATGGCCATCCATGACGTCCACATGCAGGCAGTCGGCGCCGCCTTCTTCGACCTTGCGGACTTCGTCAGCAAGGTGAGCGAAGTCGGAGGCGAGGATCGAAGGGGCGATTTCGATGCGGGCGTAGGCCATGAGATGGCCTCAATCTTAGCATTGAGGCTGCGACATCAAGACAAAAAAGCGGGGGAGAGAATCGCCGACCTGGTTGTTTGGACCTTGGTCGAAGCGGAGGCCCGCAGGTTCAATATGGGGTGCGCGCAGAGCTATTGGGCGACCTGCAGCTCGATGGGAGTGGTGGCGTCAACGTGGTGTCCGCGAAGAGGTGTTTGCGACACGACGGACATGGACGGCGTGCCAAGAGCCGGCACGTTCGAAATTTTGGCCACCTTCAGACCGGCGGAGTTGAGCTTCGCCAGGGCGTCATTCATCGGCAAGCCGACAAGATCGGGCATGACGTAGGCCGGGGGCCGCGAGCCGAGGGAAACGAGCAGGTTTACGTGCGGGCTGGTCAGGTCCGAGTTGCCGGGGGCGGGATCCTGCAGCAGAACGGTGTCGTTCTCGGAGCCGGGAAGATAGGCGTTCGAGATTTCACCGACCTGCAAGCCGCCTTGTAACAATTCGATACGCGCAGCGCGGACGCTGTGATTTTCAAGCTCGGGGATGGTCTCCTTGCGCGGGCCAAGACTGAGAACGACGTGAGCGAGCTGGCCGGTTTTTACCGTGGTATCCGGGGGAGGGCTCTGGCGGACCACTTCGTCGATGGGCAGCGAACTGTAAACCTTGTCCTCGATTTTGATGCCGAGGCGGCGCTGCTGAAGCATTTGCTGTGCTATGGCGGCGCGCCTGCCGGTAAGGTCCGGCATTTCCACTTCGCGGCCCTGAACGGCGTAGCGCATGGCGGTGAGGGCGCTCAGAAATGCGACAGAGGCGAGCACGAAGAGCATCAGAGACATACGCAAAACCCAATTAAAGCGCTCGCGAATCGTCATTCGGTGATCTTCCTGCGAAATTGTTCTATTGGAGTAGATGCAAGAAACAGGAAAGATTCTGTCATATTTTTTGAAGAATGGCGGCGAAGAAACCATCGGTGTGGTTTTCTGGCGGAAATGTGCGGAATTCGCCGTCATCGTGGCAAAGAGCGCGCGCCTCAAGGCCGGGTGCGAGATGAGGCTGCAGAGCGCGCGAGAGATCGGCGGCCGGCACGCGCTGCAGCGAGGTATCGCGCGCGAGCGCTTCGGCGATGACGGATTCGTTTTCTTCCGGCTCGAGCGAGCAGGTGGAATAAACGACTCGGCCGCCGGGCGCGAGGGCAGCAAGAGCGTTGGTGAGGATTCTTACCTGCAAGCCGTGAAATTCGTTGAGTTGTTCGGGACGCAGACGCCAACGAATTTCGGGGTGTCGCGCCAGAGTGCCCGTGCCAGAACAGGGGGCGTCGACCAGGATGCAATCGAATTGATTGGCGAAAGGCAGACTTTCAACGGCATCGAGTTGCATACACCGGACACCTTCCAGGCCAAGCCGGGCAAATTGCGCGCGCATGGCTTGCACACGGTGAGCGTGAAGGTCGGCGGCGATGACGAGCGCTTTTGATCCGGCGGCACGCGCTAGCGCGGGAGTTTTTCCTCCGGGAGCGGCGCAGAGGTCGAGGATGCTGTTGCCGGGGTGGACGTCGAGCAATAAGGGAATGGCTTGCGAGGCTTCGTCCTGAACGGAGATGCGGCCTTCGCGGAATGCCGCGGTGCGAATGACGCTGCCGCCTTTCACGGAGAGCGCGGAGTTCAGTAGCAGGCCAGGTTCAATTTGTAAGCCTGCGCTTGTAAGTTCGCCGGAGATTTCTTCGCGTTGAGACATGTCCTGCACTGCAATGCTCAAGCGCGGCGCGTTGTTGTTGGCTTTTAGCAGCGCGACAGTGCGGGCTTCGCCAAACCGAGCGAGCCAGCGGTCGATCAGCCATTCAGGATGCGAATGGAGAATGCTGAGGCGAGCGCTTGGCGCGACGCCAGCAGGAAGAAAGCTTTCGGCCGGCTCCGGCGCCTCTGCCGCTGCTTTGCGCAGAACGGCGTTGACCAGCGAAGCTGCGGAAGTTTTGCGCGCGAGCTTGACCAGATCTACTGATTCGTTCACGGCGGCGCGTGCGGGAACGCGTTGCAGGAAGCGAAGCTGGTAAAGCCCCAGGCGGAGGGCGAGCGCGACGGGGAGATCGAGGCGCGCGAGGGGCTTCTGCAGCAGGCGCTCCAGAAGGAAATCGAGCAGCCCGCGCCAGCGCAATACGCCGAGAGTGAGTTCGGTGGCGAGAGCCGCGTCCGCTGAGCTGATTGCGCCGCCGAGTTCCACGTGCAGCACATCGGTGGCGTAAGCGCCTTCGGCTTCGACACGGCGAAGCGTCTCAAAGGCAATTTTTCGCGCGGCGCTAATCACCGAATTTTTCGCCGGGAGCCAGGCGCGCGCCATTGGCAAATTCGCGCGCGGTTACGCGCTTGCGGCCTTCCATCTGCACGGATTCGAGCGCCAGAGTGGTGTGATCGCCGCAGGCGACGAGTAGTTGGTTATCTTGCGTCAGCAAAGTTCCAGCCGGAGCGGACGTGGGCGTTTGCGCCGGCGCGCCCCAGATATGGCACGTCTTGCTGCGGAATTTGGTAAATGTGCCCGGCCAGGGCTGCAGGCCGCGAATGCGATTGTAGATTTGTTGCGCGGTGAGCGACCAATCGACGAGTCCATCTTCTTTCTTCAGTATCGGCGCAAAACTTGCCTGCGAATCGTCCTGCGGAATGGGCTGGATTTCGCCGGAGCTTAATCTGCGCAGCGTCTCCACCATCAGCGGCGCGCCTGCTTCGGAGAGGCGCACAGCGAGTTGCGGAGCAGTTTCGTCCGGCGCAATTTCCGTTTCATACTTCAGCAGCATGGGACCGGTGTCGAGGCCGGGATTGATCTGCATGGTGGTCAAGCCGGTGCGAGCCTCGCCATTGACGATGGCCCAGTTGATGGGTGCCGCGCCACGATATTTCGGCAGCAGCGAGCCGTGAAGATTGATCCATCCCAGGCGCGGGATGGCGATCGAGCGCGCGGGAATGATTTGTCCGTAGGCGATGATGACGATCACGTCGGCGGCAATGCGTTGCAAATATCTTTGCGAATCCTCCGATCGTATTTTTTCAGGCTGAAATACCGGGATGTTCGCTTCAAGGGCTGCGGCCTTCACCGCCGAAACGGACATTTCATGCCCGCGGCCGCGCGGACGGTCCGGCTGAGTGATGACGCTCGCGACCTCAAAATCCGGCTGGGCAAGAAGCAAGCTCAGGGAGGGGACGGCGAAGGCGGGGGTACCGCAAAAAACGATGCGCAACGGCACGGCGCGCTACCACTCGCCGGCTTTTTTCATTTTGCGAATCTTGCGCTTGATCATGTCGCGCTTGAGCATGCCCAGGTGCGTGATGAAAAGAATTCCCTTGAGATGGTCGATCTCGTGGCAAAAAGCGCGGGCCAGCAATCCTTCGCCGCGCATCTCGAATTCCGTGCCGGTAACGTCGTAAGCGCGAATAGTGACGTATTGCGGGCGCGCCACGTGGCCGCGAAAGCCGGGAAGGGAGAGGCATCCTTCTTCCTCGCGCTGTTCGCCCTCAGCGTGGGTGATTACGGGATTGGCGCAGACCAGCTTTGCTTCCGGATTCTTGCCGTTGCTTACGTCAATCACAGTAACGCACTGGCTGATACCGATCTGCGGGGCGGCCAGGCCCACGCCTTGCGCGGCGTACATCGACTCAAACATGTCGTCCACGAGTTTCTGGAGTTCTTCGTCGAATTTTTCGACCGGCTTGGTTGGCGTTTCGAGCACCGGATCGCCATACTTTACGATGGGATGAATCATTTCGTTCTTGTCGTCCGCTGTTCCTAGAAGTTGTCGAGCTGCTGCTGGTAGCCGTCGAAATTGCGGCGTGTCTCGCCAAGGGAGTCGCCGCCAAATTTCTCCAAAAACGCCGCGGCAAGCTCGAATGCGACCATGGCTTCGCCCACCACGCCTCCGGCGGGAACCACGCAAACGTCAGAGCGCTCATAGGCGGCTTTTACCGCTTCCTTGCTGACCATGTCCGCGGTAAGCAGAGCGCGGCGCAGCGTGGAAATCGGCTTCAGGTAGCCACGAACGATCACGTCTTGTCCGTTGGTGATGCCACCTTCGAGACCGCCTGCTCGGTTCGAAGAGCGATCGAACCGCTTCCTGGTTTCATCATAGCGGATTTCGTCCTGCACTTCCGAACCGTAGGCTACTGCATTGCTGACACCAGTGCCGATCTCGACCGCTTTAACAGCCTGGATGGACATGATGGCGCGGGCGATTTTCGCATCGAGTTTTTCGTCCCACTGGACGTGCGTGCCGAGGCCCGGCGGCAAACCGCGCGCCACCACTTCGAAGATGCCGCCAACCGAATCGCCCGCGCGAAGGACGTGATCGACTTCGGCTTTCATGCGCACTTCGGTGTCGGGATCGACGCAACGCAGGGGGGATTCGAGATTCTCGCAGATGGCCACGATTTCATCCCAGGTGGCATCGCGCTCGAGGCGCACGTGGCCCACGGCTATCGTATGGCTGAGCACCTGTGCGCCAAATTCGCGAAGCAATGATTTGGCCAGCGCTCCGGCGGCGACACGGGCGGCTGTTTCGCGGGCAGAGGCGCGCTCGAGAACATAGCGCGCATCGTGGAAATTAAATTTCTGCGAGCCGGGAAGGTCGGCATGGCCGGGGCGTGGGGCGGTGAGGCGGCGCTGGGCGTCCTCGGCGCCTTCGCTATCCTCAACTGGCAGAGCTTTCTCCCAATTCTTCCAGTCACGGTTCTCGATGCGCATGGCGATGGGGGCACCGATGGTCTTGCCGTGGCGCACGCCCGCGAGAATGTCGGCTTGATCTTTCTCAATGCGCTGGCGGCCGCCGCGGCCGAAGCCTAACTGGCGGCGGTGCAGCTCGCGCCCAATAAAGTCCAAATCAACCGGCACACCGGCGGGCAGGCCTGATACCCAGGTAATGAGCGCCTGGCCGTGGGATTCACCGGCAGTTACGAATCGCAGCATGATAGATGGGGCCTCGCGTTCCAGGACAAACGAGAGATTTTACCGGAGCCGCACACGAACGTAAAGTTAAGTGAGACAGTCAAGCGAGACAGAAAGTTCGCGGCGTGCCGATTATTGCGCGGCTCGCCGATGATGGCTTGACGCGCCGCAAGGCGAACGTTACGCTTCAAAAAGCCAACCGCGCTCCGTGGCTGGCCCTCACATAATGCCCGAAGCGACCGAAGCCCAATCGATCCCGTCGGTTCTCGGGGAAACTATCAAGCGGCAGGTTTTTGCGGTGCAGGATTATTCGCTGATGGCCATGCAGGCCATCGTGGATACCTTCACGCCTCCGCAGTATTGGGCCGACACGCTTGAGCAGATGGATTTAATTGGAGTGGGATCGCTGCCGATCGTGGTGATTACGTCGTTTTTCATTGGTGGCGTGATGGTGCTGCAGACTGCCGCGCAGTTCCAGCGCTTTGGCGAAACGGCGCTCACGGGGGATGCAGTATCGCTGGCGCTGGTACGCGAGTTGGGACCGGCCATTACAGCGTTATTAGTGGCTGGGCGCAATGCTTCCGGAATAGCCTCCGAGCTGGGATCGATGGTGGTAACCGAGCAGGTGGATGCCATGCGCGCGCTCGGGACCGACCCGATCCGCAAGCTGGTAACTCCGCGCATGATCGCCATGGTGACCATGCTGCCTCTGCTGGTGGCCGTGGCCGATTTCGTGGGCTTGGTGGGCGGTTTCATCGTGGCGTATTTCACGCTGCGGCTGGGCGCGGTACAGTTCTGGACGCGAGCCATCGACGCGCTGGAGTTCGGCGATCTGGTCCAGGGATTCTCGAAACCAGTGATTTTCGGATTCATCATTTCAACGATCGGATGCTTTCAAGGGCTGCGGGTGAAAGGCGGAACGCAGGGAGTAGGACGCGCAACAACGTCCGCAGTGGTCATTTCTTCTGTAATGGTGCTGGTGGTCGATTTTTTCCTCGCAAAACTTCTGCTCTTCATGTTCGGGAAAACCATGTAGTGGCGGCGCGTGTTTGCCAAGCGCCCGATCGATTCTGGAAAGCCGCTGCGAAGCAGTCAGGATTGCCTCTATAATCGGACTATGACGCGCCTTTCTCGCCCGGCGTCGACAAGGCAAGCCTCTGAAATCGTGCCGGGCGAACCGCTGATCGTATTCCGGGACGTGCACATCGGTTTCGAAGAGCAGCAAGTGCTCCGTGGAGTTTCGTTCGAAGTGGCCCAAGGCGAAACCAAGGTTCTGCTCGGGGAAAGCGGTTCCGGGAAAACACTCATCATGAAAATGGCCGCGGGTTTGCTGCGGCCGGACTCCGGGCAGATCTGGATCATGGGACACGATATTGACGAGATGTCGGAGGAGGAACTGCTCGACTTCCGGCGCAACCTGGGATTTGTTTTCCAGGAAGGAGCCTTGTTCGACTCTCTCAACGTGGCGGATAACGTGGCCTTCCGTTTGCGCGAAGAAAATATTTCCGACGCAGAAATCGACTCGCGCGTAAGAGAAGTGCTTCGCTTCGTTGAATTGGAAGAGGCCATCGAAAAATTTCCGGCTGAGCTTTCGGGGGGAATGCGCCGCCGGGTTTCCATCGCGCGGGCGTTAATCGACCGGCCGCCGATCGTCTTTTACGATTCACCTACTGCAGGCTTAGATCCCGTCACCTCTCAGACCATCATCACGCTAATACTCCGCGGGCGCGATCTGCAGGGTGTGACATCGCTGCTGGCCACGCATCGCGTGCAGGACGCCTTCGGCCTGGCGAATTTCCGTCTGGATGCGAAAACGGGACAAGTGATGAGGGTAACCGGGAATGGAAACAATCCGCCGCCTGCCGGTGTAAGCGCGCGGGATGCCGCGGCATTGACCACGGTGCTCGTGCTGCGCGAGGGGCAAGTGTATTTCGAGGGGCACGCGAGCGATTTTTTGCATTCCACTGACGAGTATCTTCAAAAGTTTCTGGCATCCGCGGAGTAGCGCCGCGAGCAAAACTGGGGGAGGGAAGTCGAATGGCACAGCGCAAGCAGTTGTCTTGGACAGAACTGCGGGTAGGGCTTTTCGTGCTCGCGGGGCTGGCGATTCTGGCGGTGGCGGTGTTTTATGTGACCGGCGCCGGATTCCTCGGGCCGAAATACCGGCTGATCACCTATTTGCCGGAAGTCGACGGCCTGGAAACCGGGGCGCCGGTGCGCCTGGACGGGGTGGCTGTCGGCAACGTGCAGTCGCTCGGGCTGACGCCGCGGCCGCAGGATCCGGGTCACAACATCACGCTGGTGCTGCGCATCGACAAAAAGTACCAGAACGATATTCGCACCGATTCGACCGCCAGCCTGATCACCGAAGGGTTGCTGGGCAACCGCTATGTGACCATCTCGCGCGGTCTCACGGGTGAGGTGATTCCCCCGAACGGCATTATCCCCGGAAAAGAAGAAGCGGCCATGAAGCAGATGGTCGAGCGCGGCGCGGACTTGATGCAAAACCTCGGCGCGTTGTCGGATGACCTGCGCGGAATTGTGCAGGATGTGCACACAGGACGCGGGACACTCGGGAAATTGATGAATGACCCGTCCCTTTACAATCACCTCGACGCCACGGCGACGCGCCTGGACACGGTGGTCACGTCGATTCAAAAGGGGCAGGGAACATTGGGAAAGCTGGTGAATTCGGATGAAATGTACACCAAGACCAGCATGGCCATGGATCACATCAACAATGTGCTTGGCGCGGTGCAGGATCAGAAGGGAACGTTCGGAAAATTTGTCTACGACCCGGCCATGTACGACAGCGCGAAAAGCCTGGTAGACAAGGGCAACACGCTGCTCGATGGGATCAATCAGGGTAACGGCTCGCTTGGCAAACTCGTGCACGACGACACGTTGTACAACAACGTTCGCGACGCTTCCGCGAATTTCCGCGATGCCACCGCCAAGCTGAATTCCAGCCAGGGCACGCTTGGGAAATTTTTTACCGATCCAGCGTTTTACGACAATATGACCGGGTTGACAGGGGATATGCGCCTCTTCATCGAAGATTTCCGGCAACACCCGAGCAAGTTCCTGCACATCAAGCTGGGGTTGTTCTAGCCGGTGCTTATGTCATCCCGAGCGGAGCGTTTAATGCGAGCCGGTAGGCTCGCATTGGCGAAGTCGAGGGATCTGCATTTTCTTTTTATGACGTGAGAAACGAATGCGCAGGGGGATCGCGCCGCGCAACTGGCTAGCATCGAGTGCGTTGCGCAGCGCGACTACCTGAGCCGGGCTCGCGCGCGGATTGTTTCAACGCGGCAGCGCTGGACAGTTCGCACACGAAGCCATCCCTGAGGCCTCGCGACCAGGCTACTTCGAGAGGCTATTTCTGTTTGTTCAGGATGAGCTCCACTTCGTTGGTTCGCTCTTCCATCTCGGCCGCCGGAACGAAGCCCACCTTGCGATCGTGGCGTTCATCGAGAATCCAAGCAATCTTCTTCATCTCGTAAAGAGTCTGCTTCTGCTTCTCGGTGTAGCTGGAACAGTCGCGCACGCGGAAATGCACTTGGTGTTCGGGGTAAGTGGCCTGGCAGAAGACCAGCGTTTCCGTTTCACGATAGCCGCGTTCGACGTGAGCGTTCACACAGGTGTCGCACAGGGACGCGCCGTGCAGCGGCGTGCCGTTCTTCACGTATACGCTCATCGGTGTTTCCTCCTTTCCAGTGGATGAAAGCGCTTCGTTTGCAACAAGACTGATTACGGTGCCGAAGGTTCAGACTTTGTGCGTTACGAGAGATGGAAACGACTGCGGGAACGGATCGAGAGACTTAAAGAATCGGGCGAAGGTGCGTCCGGCCGCAATCAAAAGCGAGCGCGTCTACTGCCCGCCAAAGCTTCGAGTTGTGATTGCGCTTCATCATGCCGGAGCCATCCAGAGGCGCTCATTGTAAGGAGCGCCGGTGCAAAGCGCAATGGGTAGCAGGCGAAATGAGAAAAATAGAGGGTGAATCGTAAAGCGGCGGGATTCAGCAGCAAATAATCAAGGCTGGAAGGCTATGGCCGGTGAACCAGCGAAAACTCAAGGGCGAGCGCGCGAACCTGCCGCAGGTCGAGCTTGCCGGTGCCCAGCCGGGGTAATTCCTCGACATGGAAGAACTGGTGCGGGCGGGGCGTCCAAAGATTTGGCAGCGCAGCCCCGGAGAGTTTCGCGAGGGTCGCGTCGAGTTGCTCGGGCGAAAGCGTGTGCAGCACCACCAGGCGCTCGCCTTTCTTTTCGTCCGGCACGCCGGTAACGGCAAAACTCTGCTCGGAAGCGCCGGAGAGATGCTGGAGCTCTTCTTCGACTTTGAGGTGCGGCACCATTTCGCCGCCGATTTTGCTGAAGCGGCTCAGGCGGTCGGTGATGGTGAGAAAGCCGTCTTCGTCCTCCGAGACGATATCGCCGGTGACGTACCATCCGTCGCTCAGCGCCTCCGCCGTTTTCTCCGGCAGGCCAAGATAGCCCTGCATCACGTTGGGCCCGCGGACAAGCAGCATGCCGGGCGTTTCGAGCGGCAACGGCGCGCTGGTATCGGGATCAACGATGCGGACGCTGATGGCGGGGAGCGGGCGTCCCACGCTACTCGGTTTTGAGCCGGATTGGCGGACGCCCGGCGCGCTGAAATCGCGCGTGTTCACGGCGATGACCGGTGAACATTCGGTGACGCCGTAGCCTTCGAGCGGAGCGATACCGAATCGCTTCTCGAATGCTTCGGCCAGCGGCGCGGGTAATTTTTCGGCGCCGACGATGACGTATCTCAGGCTGGCAAAATCTTCAGGGGAGCAGCGGCGCAAGTAATGTTGCAAAAAAGTGGGCGTCGAGATGAGAAAGGTGACGCGATAATCGCGCACCAGTTCACCGATGGCGTCCGTGTCGAGCGGGCTGGGATGAAAGATGACGCCCACACCGATTTGCGCGGGAAGCCAGAGCGTATCGGTAAAGCCGAACGAATGGAAAAACGGCAGGATGCCGAGCATGAAATCGCGGCGCTCGAACATAAATACCTGTAGCGCCTGCTCGATGTTCGCGGCGATGTTGTAGTGGGTGAGCATCACGCCTTTGGGTTCGCCGGTGCTGCCGCTCGAGAAAATCACGGTGGCGACGTCGTCGAGTGATGTTACCGGGCGTTGGGCCACCGCGCGCTCGATCAGCCAGCCGGGACAAAACCAAAGCGCCAGTGCGGCCATCTTTTCGCCGAAATGCGAGTTGGCCGCGGCCTGTTCGAGCAGCACTGTCTTGCAGGGAATTTTCAACGGAATGCGATCGAGCAGTAGCTTGGTCGAAATCACCGTTTGGATATTGCACTGGGTGGTGCAGGAAGCGAGAGCTTCGTCGGAAAGTGTGTAGTTCAGATTCACCGGGATTTTGCCCGCGAGCATGGCGGCGTAATTTACAAGCGCGCCCGGAATCGACGGAGGGAGAAGGATTCCGACCATCTCCTGACCCGCCCATGTGGCTCGCAGACGGCGAGCCAGAAAAATCGCGCTAAGCAGCACGCCGCCCCACTTCATGCGCGGGCGGCGCTTGTCTCCCATGGCGAAGCGGAAGGGCGAACGGTGCGCGGTGTGGATGAGACCATGATGCAGCGTCCGCATATGGTTTTTGTGGTGCGCGAACGCGTCGGTTTGCAGCGCCTGCACGGCTTCGCGTACTTCGAAGGACTTTGCACTGGGCGGTAGGGGCTTGCCGAAGCTGACGTTTACCCGCAAGCGGCGCAGGCGCGGCATCTTCCAGAAAAATCGCCCGCCGGAAAAGCTGAAGATGCTGCCCCAGATGCCGTCGATGCAGACCGGGATGATGGGAGCGCCGGTGTTGCGGATGACGCGCGTCATGCCGTGGCGGAAGGGAAGCAACTGACCGATGCGGGTAAGCTGGCCTTCGGCGAAAATGCAGACCACTTCTCCGGCGCGCACGGCCTCATTGGCCTTGCGCAGCGATTTGATCATCTCGCGCGGATGCGATTCGGTGGAAATGGGAATGGCGCGGGCCAATTTCACGAACGGCTTAATCACGGGATGGTCGTAAATATCTTTGACTATCAGGAAGCGGACGGGGCGCTCAGTGCAGGTGATGAGCAGCAGCGCGTCGACGAAGGAGACGTGGTTTGAAACGAGTAGCGCGCCGCCGGTCTCCGGGATATTTTCGCGGCCGTTCGAGCGCAGGCGATATAGCGGGCGAGTGATGAGCCATGCCCCCATGTGCACCAGCGAATCGGGAAGGAATATTGCCACGCAAATGGTCGCGCCAAGCGTCAGCAGCGACGTGATCAGAAATACGCGCGCGGGATTCGGATGGCCGATGTAGATCATCGCGTACTGCGCGATGGGCTGCATGGCGATGCCGACAAAAGAGAGCAAGTTCGCGGCGGCGATGATCGCGCCCTTGCGGTCCGGCGGCGGACGGTGCTGGATGAGCGCGTTGATGGGTACGGCAAAGAAGCCGGCGAAGAATCCCAGGAAAATCAGGTGGACGATCACCGAATCGAAAGAAAGGCCCGGGCGCGAAAGCGAAGCAGTGATTGCGGTGATGCCGATGGCGCCCAGAGGAACGAGTCCGTATTCGATTTTGCCGCCGGAAAGGTAGCCCGCGAGAAAGCTGCCGAAGGCGATGCCGAGCGACGAAGCGACCAGCAAACGGCTGGCAACTTCTTCCGAGACGTGCATCACGTCGGTGCCGTAGAGCACCACGTTGATCAGCAGCAGCGCGCCCAGAAACCAGAAGTACATGTTGCCTATGACCGCGAGCGACAGAAGGCGGTCTTTGCGAATTTCGCCGATCTGCGTGATGAGGTCGCCCAGCGGATTCCAGCGGAACTTCGCGTCAGGCTTGGCGGCGGGCGCGCGCGAAATACTTAGACTGGCGAATAGGCCGATGATGGCGAGGACGACAAGAGCGATGCCGGACCAGTATTCGCGCCCTTTGACCAGCGGCGTGGAAATGCCGGCGGCGATGGTGCCGAGAATGATGGCGAGGAAAGTACCCAGCTCGAGGATGCCGTTGCCCCAGGAGAGGCGTTCCTCGGGCAGAAGCTCCGGCATGATGCCGTACTTCGAAGGACCGAACACGGCAGCCTGGCAAGTCATGAGAAAGCCGGCAGCGCATTCCAGCACAAGACTGTGTTGCAGCAGTCCGGCAATGGCCATGGCGGCGGTGGCCATCTCAAAAAACTTCGTGCCGATGATCACGCTGCGCTTGCTGTAGCGGTCGGCAAGGTAGCCGCCGAACATGGAAAATAAAATGAATGGGACGGAGAAAAGCTCCGGGACGATCAGCACGAACAGACGGTCGCGTTCAAGCTGCGAAAGGCCCAGGCCGAGAATCAGGAAGCTGATGATCCATTTGAGCGCGTTGTCGCTGAATCCGCCCTGGAATTGCACGGCGATGAGCGACCAGAAGCCTAGGCGCGAATATGCGGCCTGGGGCGACGGCGTGCTGGGATTCTGATCGACGCTCATGGCTTGAGACGAGTCTACTTACGGAGGCCAGGGAGGTAAAGGAAGCAGAGAAGTAGAAGCAAAACCGTAGAGAGATCCCTCGTCGCTGTGCGACGACCTGCGTTCGCCGGCTGCGCTCACTTCGCGATGACAGCCGGAGTAAGTTGGCTTAGGCGATGACGCGGAGAGGCGACGGGCTGGTTTGCTGCACAGCGGCCCGTGCGGGAACTTCCGTGGGGGGCAGCGGCGTTTCGCGGCGCGGATACTTGTTGGAGATGTAGTCGTCCACCAGTGCCTGGAAAGCGCGGGAAAGCTCGTCGTAATTGCCTTCGAGCGTGGTGAACTTCTGGCCGTCGACGTAAACAGGGCACCGCGGGGATTCGCCGGTGCCCGGCAGGCTGATGCCGATATTGGCAGCCTTCGATTCGCCTGGCCCGTTGACGATGCAGCCCATCACGGCAAGCTTCATTTCTTCGACGCCTTCGTAGTAGCGCTTCCACTCCGGCATCTGATCGCGGATGTAGCCCTGAATGCTTTCGGCAAGCTCCTGAAACGTGGTGCTGGTGGTGCGTCCGCAGCCGGGGCACGCGGTGACGCTCGGTGCGAAGGCACGCAGGCCGAGCGATTGAAGCAGCTCGCACGCGGCGTAGACTTCTTCGCGGCGGTCTCCGCCGGGGCGCGGCGTGAGCGAAACCCGCACCGTATCGCCAATCCCTTCGCCGAGCAAAATGCCCATGGACGCGGCGGACCAAACCAAACCCTTGGCGCCCATGCCCGCTTCGGTCAAGCCGAGATGCAGTGGCTGGTCGGTCTGACGCGCCAACTCGCGATAAATGTCGACGAGATCGCGCGGACGCGAAACTTTGCAGGAAATAATAATTTGATCCTTGCGCAGGCCGCATTCAATGGCCAGGGCAGTGGATTCAATGGCCGAGAGCACCATGCACTCGTTGATAATTTCTTCGGACGTTTTGCCCAGATCCTGGTCGGTGTTCTCCTGCATCTTGCGGACGACCAGTTCCTGATTGAGCGAGCCGCCATTCACGCCGATGCGCACGGGCTTGCCGTTGTCGCGCGCCACTTTGCAGATGGTGGCGAACTGTTCGTCGCGGCGCTGTCCGTGACCGACGTTGCCGGGATTGATGCGGTACTTGTCGAGGGCGCGGGCGCAATCGGGATACTTGGTGAGCAGCACGTGGCCGTTGTAGTGGAAATCGCCAATGATGGGCGCGTCGCAGCCGGCATCGAGCAAACGCTGCTTGATTTCAGCGACAGCGGCGGCGGCTTCCGGCATGTTCACGGTGATGCGGACCAGTTCCGAGCCCGCCTGCGCAAGCTCCAGGCACTGCTGCGTGGTGGCGGCCACATCGGCGGTGTCCGTGTTGGTCATGGACTGCACGACTACGGGCGCGCCTCCGCCCACTTGTATTTTGCCGACCTTGACGCCGACGGTCTCGTGTCGCTTGGTTGTCATTTTCAGCTATTGTAGCGAATCGTTGCGCCACCGTGCTAGTGCCGAGAAGGGCAGGGAGAATAAGCGCTTAAGCGCTACCGACGAATCAGGGCGTCAACCTTGGCCAAAATTTCCTGGTGAATTGAGTCTGGAGGGCGGAGCGCGTTGGCAACGGAATCCCAGCATTCGATGGTGGCCCAGTTGGGCTGGCGGGAAAGCTGGTCATAAACCTGCGCAGCGGCTTCCAGATGCTCGACATCGGCTTCCTGAAGGTCGTGGCGCTTGTCGGTGTAAGCGCGCGCGGCCTTTCGGCCGATAAGTCGCTGCGCTTCATCCACCGGCACGCGCAGATAGAGCACTAAATCCTCGGCGGGCAATGCGTAGATTTCGTATTCGAGGCGCTTGAGCCAGTCGAGAAATTTGTCACGGTCGCCAGGGAGCATGCGCCCGCCCTGATGCGCCAGATTTGAGGCGATATAGCGGTCTGCTAGCACGCATTTGCCCGCAGCAAGCGCGGATTCGATCGCAAGCTTGGACTCCAGACGGTCGCCGGCATAGAACAGCGCGGAAAAACGCGGGTCGACATCGTCGAGCGGGCCGAATTCGCCGTTGAGGAATTGCGCCACCATTTTGCCGAAGAAACCTTCGTAGTTGGGGAATCCCACCTGAGTGAGGGAGACGCCGCGAGACGTTAGGGCTTGTGCGAGCAGATCGAGTTGGGTGCCTTTGCCGGAGCCGTCGATTCCTTCGAGGACGATCAGTTTTCCGCGCGCGGCCATAGAATAGCGCAGTCTAGCATATGGGAAGTTGCCTTCGCGTTGCGGAGCGCGAATCGGTCAGCCATAATTTCTCCGTGGCGAATGGAAACCTTCAACTATTTCAATTACTACACGGAGATTGAGGAGCATTTCTGGAAGAAGCGCGGGGCGCATCTACTGGTGTCGCCACTGGACTGGGCCATTGTCGAGACGTGGCAAAAAGCGGGCATACCGCTTCCGGTGGTGTTGCGCGGGATCGATCGCGCGTTTGAAAGTTGGGCGAGGTCGAAGCGCGCCGCAGGCGGACGGCAACTGAAAAGCCTCGCCTATTGCGTGGATTCCGTACTCGACGCGCACGCCGAGGCGCAGGAAGCCGCGGTAGGAACCGGGCCGGAGGTGAAGTCCACGAAGGCCGCCGCCGAGCCGTTTTCTCGCTCGGAGCTGAAAAAATATTTGGAGCGCAACGCCGCGAAGCTGCGTGCGGCGGCAGACAAGCAGCGACCGGCACATGCGGCGCTGGCGCAGCGCCTGGACGAAACCGCCGCGAAGCTTGAGGAAGTTTTTCCAGTGCTTGATTCGCCTGCCGCGCTCGACCTAGAGGATCTGGAACGCCGCGTTACCGTGCTCGAAGAAAAGCTCGCGGCAGCTCTCGCGGCGGACGCGGATGAAGAGGCCATGCTGTCGATCCGGCGCGAGATGGATCGCGCGCTCGCGCCTTACCGCCGCAAAATGTCCGCTGAGCAGCTCGCGCAGCTCGAACGCCAATACCTACAGAAGCGCATGTTCGAATACTTTACTGTTCCCAGGCTGAGTCTTTTCTACCTTACGTAGCGAATCGCTTTCGCTTTTCTTCTCAAACGGCTTATCATCCACGCTTCCGGAGAGACAAATGAGGCTGAAAGTCGAAGGCGAAAATCCCGTTGAACGACTGATTTTAGCTCTGGGGCTCGCGCCGGTGACGATCGCCGACACACACATCGCCTTCATGCGCGCACGGGCGATCATGGTCGGCGTGAAGCTCGGAATTTTCGAAGCGCTGGCAGCGGGACCCGCGAGCGTGCAGGACGTGGCACGGCAATGCGGAACGTCCGAAACAGGAACTCAGAAACTGCTGAACGCCCTAGTGGGCTCGGGCTATTTGCGGTTTCGTTCCGGCAGGTACGCACTGTCACCTGTGGCTCGCAAGTGGTTGACGCGTGACTCGCCCACCTCGCTTCGCGACAAAGTGCTTTTCGAATTTTTCGAGTGGAAGCTGGCGGAACATTTTGAGGACTTCGTTCGCACGGGAGAGCCGCTCGACATCCACAGTTCTACGTCCGATGAAGATTGGCAGAGGTATCAGCGGGCGATGAGGTCTTTGTCCGGATTGACGGCGCAGGAAATTGTTCGGTGCACGCCCATGCCCGAGAGCGCGACGGCCATGCTGGATATCGGCGGATCGCACGGGTTCATCTCCGTTTCCATGTGCCGGAAATATCCGAATTTGCATGCGGTGATTTTGGATTTGCCGACGGCGGTGAAGCAGGCCGCGCCGATCCTGGCGAAAGAGGGAATGGGAGACCGCGTAACCCACCGGCCGGGAGACGCATTGAAAGACGACTTGGGAAGCAACGAATGGGACCTGATTTACGTGTCGCAATTGCTGCACCACTTTGACGAGCGCAGCAATCGAGAATTCGCCCAGCGCGTGGCGCGAGCACTCAAGCCGGGCGGAATATTTGCCATCGTCGAATTGATCCGGCCTTCGTCACCGCAAGAGGGCGGGCAGGTAGGCGCTTTGCTGGATTTGTATTTCGCGCTGACCAGCCATTCCGGAACCTGGTCGATTGAAGAGATGAGCGCGTGGCAACGCGACGCAGGTCTGGCGCCACGAAAAGCGATACGGCTGCGGACTATCCCAGGAGCGGCGGAAATCGTGGCGGTCAAACCGCAGGGAAAATCCTAGCTCTGGCCACACGGCGGCCGATGCTGGCGAACGGGTTCGAATCACGCCGAATTACTGGCCAGATGTGCTAGCGTAAACCAATGGCATTTGCTGAATTTCTGGGCAATGAGCGCATTGTCACCGCGCTGCGGGCGATGTTGCGGCGGGATCGAGTGCCGAGCGCGATCCTGTTCACCGGGCCGCGCGGCATCGGCAAATACACGCTGGCGCGCATGTTTGCGCAAGCAGCGAATTGCGAGCGCCTGAAGGACGATTTCTGCGGCGAATGCGCTTCCTGCCTGCGTATGAAAAAGTATACGGACCCGCAGCCGTTGATAGAGGCTGGCCTCACGGAGCGCGGCGAAGGCGCGGATGCGGCAGCGATCGAGCGCATGCCGCTGATTCTGCAGCCGCATCCCGATGTTTGGCTGCTGGCGCCCGATCCGGTGCGCTTGCGCACGCCGGTGGCGCGTCCCATGCTCCGCGTGGGGCAGTTGCGCGCGGTGCAGCGCGCCGCCTATTTCCAGCCGGAAGGCCGCCGGCGAATTTTTATTTTCGATGGCGCCGACACCATGCGCTGGAACGACGCCGACCTGCTGCTGAAAATTCTGGAAGAGCCACCGGAGTCCGCCACGCTCATTTTGCTCGCGCCGACGCCGGATTCGCTGCTGCAAACCATTCGCTCGCGCTGTCTGCAATTCCATTTCGCGCCGGTGCCGGATGAGGAGATCGAGAAATTTCTCGAGCATCATAAGAAGGAGGCTACCGCGGCGACTCCCGCTCAGCGCAAACTTGCCGCGCAACTTTCCGGGGGCAGCCCCGGAATGGCACTGTCGGTTGATCTGGAAGAATCCGCGCGGCTGCGCCGCAGCCTGTTGCACCTGATCGAGCAAGGAGTTGGCGGCGAAAAATATGGCGAAATTTTCGCGGCGACATCGCAATTCGCCAAGCAGGAGAAGGAATCCTTTGAAAATATTCTGGACATGCTTTATAGTCTCCTCACGGACCTGTTGGAATCATCGCAAGGTTCAAATAGCAGCCTTCCTCGGAACCCCGATTTGCACCGAGAAGTGCAGATTCTCAGCCAGAAGGTGAATTTGGACTGGGTCGCACGAGCAACACAGGGCTTGGATAATCTGGAAAGTCGCCTCCGTCGCAATGTCGGCCGCCAGCTTGGGCTAGACGCGCTCGTCGCCTCTTTGGCCGTCCGCTAGCATCTTCGGATCGCCCGATTTGTTTTTTTGATCGATTGTTTACCGAAGATTATTGGAACCGATTTGATTTCCGCGTAGTCATACGAAATAGCATCTTCTAATAAAAGCAATAATACGAGGAGTAATCATGGTGCACCGCAAGTTATTCCGGCCCGCCTTTAGCGAACCAAAAGAGCAGCAGCAGTACGCACCGCAACGTCAGCCACAACAACCTGCTCCGCAACCGGCCGGCCCCCGCAAGAAGCCCGCTCCGCCGGAACAAACGCACGCGGAGAGCTTTTATTTCGTGAAGCAGATGCAGTCGCGAACGCCCGTGGCTGTGGTGCTAAATGATGGCGAAACGCTGCGCGGGACGGTCGAATGGTACGACAAAGATTGCATCAAGCTCACCCGGTATGGAAGCCCAAATCTCCTGATTTATAAACATTGCATAAAGTATCTCTTCAAGGAAGGCGAGGAATCCGCGAACGGCGGCACGAACGGGCAATAGCGGATTTCATTCAGCAAGACAATAGGAGTGTGAGAATCGAGCGGTCGCTCTTCCGGAGCGAGTGCCTACTGCTGCGCCCCCCGCGGGGGCTTGAAATTTTTCGCTCGGACGCTTACTCGACGGTGACGGATTTGGCCAGGTTGCGCGGCTGGTCGACGTCACATCCGCGGCGCACGGCGATGTGATAGGCGAGCATCTGGAGCGGAACGATCTCCAGAATGGGAGCGATCAGGTCGGGCGCGGTGGGGATTTCGACGACGTAGTCGGCGCAATCTTTGGCGAGGTGGTCGCCTTCAGTGACCACGGCGATGACGATGCCGTCACGCGCCTTCACTTCCTGCAAGTTGGAGATGGTTTTCTCGTAGCGCAGCATCGAGCCGGGATCGGACTCGTCGCGCGTGGCGATTATTACCACCGGAAGATTTTCGTCGATGAGCGCGTTCGGCCCGTGCTTCATTTCGCCCGCCGGATAGCCCTCGGCATGGATGTAGGAAATTTCCTTCAGCTTTAAAGCGCCTTCGAGCGCAATGGGGTAGTGGATGCCGCGGCCGAGATAGAGAAAATCGGTGTGGCGGAAAAGCTTTCGCGCGAGCTCCTCGATTTCCGCGTCGCGCTGGAGAATATTTTCGATCTTGTGCGGGAGGCGCGTAATTTCCTGCATGAGATTCTGCGACGCGATGTTGGTGAGCTTGCCGCGCACCTGTCCCAGATGAAGAGCGGTGAGCAAGAGCGCGCTGAGTTGGCCTGTGAAAGCTTTGGTGGAGGCCACGCCGATTTCCGGGCCGGCGTGGGTGATGATGGTGCCGTTGGCCTCGCGCGTAAGCATCGAACCAACCACGTTGCAAATAGCCAAAACCTTTGAGCCCTTTTGGCGCGCTTCGCGTTCGGCGGCGAGAGTGTCGGCGGTTTCGCCGGACTGGCTGATAGCGATCACCAAACTGTGCTTGTCGACGATGGGATCGCGGTAACGATACTCGCTGCCGTAGTCGACTTCCACCGGGAGATGCGCCAGGCGCTCGATCATGAACTTCCCGGCAAGCCCCGCGTGCCAACTGGTGCCGCAAGCGACGATTTTCACGTCACGGAAATTCTTGAATTCCTGCTCGGAGATGTCCATCTCGTCGAGGAAGACCTTGCCGGTTTCCTGCGAGATGCGGCCGAGCAGGGTATCGCGCACGGCGCGCGGCTGTTCGAAAATTTCCTTCTGCATGAAATGCTTGAAGCCGCCCTTTTCGGCCATGATCGGATCCCAGCTGATGTGCTGCGGGGGGCGGTTGATCACGTGGCTTTCGAAGTCAGTGAGCTTCACGCCCTGAGGAGTGAGCACGGCGACTTCGCCGTCACCCAGGAAAAACACGCTGCGCGTGTGCGCGAGGATGGCCGGAATGTCGCTGGCGACGAAGAATTCATGATCGCCAAGGCCTACGACGATGGGTGGTCCGAGGCGCGCGGCGACGATCTTATTGGGATCTTTGGTTGAAACGGCGACGAGTGCGTAAGCGCCGCCCATAACTTTTACGGCCTTCAGTACGGCGTCTTCCAGCGAGGAGTTCTTGGAAAACTTTTCAAGCAGGTGCGCGATGATTTCGGTATCGGTTTCGGTCTGAAACTTGTGGCCCTCGGCGAGAAGCTGCTTCTTCAGGTCAATATAATTTTCGATGATGCCGTTGTGCACCACGACGATTTCGCCGGTGCAGTCGCGATGCGGATGTGCATTTTCTTCGGTGGGGCGTCCGTGAGTGGCCCAGCGAGTGTGGCCGATGCCGTAAACGCCATCGAGGGGAGTGATGCGAATCGACTCTTCAAGATTGCGCAGTTTGCCCGGCGCGCGGCGGATTTCCATCTTGCCGTTGTCGCCCACCACAGCAATGCCGGCGGAGTCGTAGCCCCGGTATTCGAGACGGCGGAGACCATCCAGGATGAGAGGTACTACACGCTTAGGGCCGATATAACCGACGATGCCGCACATGGGTGTTGCTCCTCGAAGCTGCCAGGTAGACAGGGGTAGGCAGCGAGATTTTATGAGGGTAGCACATCGTTGGATGAGCAAGCGGCCAGCCAAGATGCGTGTTTCCGGGGTGACATCAGCCTATTTTAAAGAGCCTGAACGGCTTAGCGCTCGGGGCGCGGGTCGGAACGCAGGGGCGAAGGTCCGGCGTAGATGCAATTTAGTCCAACAATTCGAACCGGAATTCCTCGATGACGGGATTGGTGAGCACGTCCTTGGCGATGCGCTCCACCTGAGTCTTGGCTTCGTCCTCGGTGAGCTCGCCGAGCTGCAGGACGAAAAACTTGCCCTGGCGGACGTCCTGCACCTTGGCATAGCCCAGCGAAGAGAGAGCTTTTTGGATGGTTTGTCCCTGCGGATCGAGGACGGTTGACTTCAGCATGACCCAGACGTGTGCTTTCATGGCCTCTCTTGCATGGCGCGCGGAAAGCGCGCGAAATCTGTTTGTGTGACCGCGAATTATAGCAGGGCAGCGGCGTGGGCGGCGGCGCGAAAATCCTCGTGAAGTTTGCGCTTGTCGAGCGGCGGGAGAAAAGCGGAGCTGAAACTTTGTTCGGCGAGCTGCAGGAGCTGCTTATCCGAGAGGCCGAGGCTGGCGGCGCGTGCATATTCGGTGAGCAGGTCGGTATGGAAAAGCGCGGGATCGTCAGTGGAGAGAGTGACGAGGATGCCGCGCGCAAGAAATTGAGGCAGGGGATGATCGGCGAGCGAGGCGTTGGATTTGCCAAGTTGTTTGGCGAGAGCGCCAGTGCAAAGGTTGCTGGTGGGACAATTTTCGAGCACCACGCGGCGAGTGGCGAGCGACTCCGCCAACGCGGGATCGTTCATCACGGCAATGCCATGTCCGATGCGTTCGGCGCCGAGAATCTCGATGGCTTCGCGAACGTATTCCGGGCCGCCGATTTCGCCAGCGTGGCAGACGATGTGTAAGCCTTCGTTACGCGCCAGATCGAACGCGGCGCGGAAATTGGCGCTGGGCAGGGAAACTTCGTCGCCGCCCATCCCGAAGGCGATGACGCCGGAGTTACGGAGCTTCGCGGCGGAGCGAGCCACTTCTTTTGCGGCGTCCGCGCCAAACTGGCGAACGCAGTCAAAAATCCAGGCGGTGCGCATGCGGCTAAATGAGGCGATCTGCGAAGTCTCGTGGATGGCCGCGAAATTCGCTTCGACGTTCTGCATGCGACGCAGCATCACGCCAACCGAAACGGTAATTTCCGCGTAGACTACGTTCTGCAGCAGAAGCTCTTCGAGCAGCCGTCGCGTGACCAGTGCGTAGTCTTGCGGGTCGCGCAAAAATGAAGTGACCCATTTGAAAACGTCGATGAAGCCCGCGAAATCGGAATATTTGTAGCGCGCAGTAACTTCTTCAACGGTGAGCGTGGTGCCGTGGCGCGCGGCAAGCTCAACGGCCGTTTGCGGCCGAATCGAACCTTCGAGATGGAGATGGAGTTCGGCTTTGGGCAGGGCGTCAACGATGGTAGAGGGACGCGGTGAGGTGGTCATCTCGTCGGCTTTATTGTGAGGGCAATGGCGGGCGGCCGGCGTTGATCCAGGCGGTCATCCAGTAGGAGCCGACGTCGGTGGCGGCGTCGGAAAACTGGCGAATCAGCACCGCGCCCGCTTGCGCGTAGAACCGGTCGTAATAGGCGTCGCCGTAGGAGGTAAGGCCTTCGTGCGCGCCAATGTCGGACCACTCGATATTCTCAAGCCAGGTGTGGGCGGAGAGAGTCATGTCAAAGGCATGATCGGTGGGATCGCGAATGAAGGCCGCTTCGTTCGGCTTTACGAAGAGAAAGAGCTGGTAGCGGTCGACGAGCCCGATGCCGAAGCGCTGGTCAACACCAGGCTGATCGGAAAGGCCGCCGTCATGATTCATGGTGGTGTTGAAAGGATCGTGCGCGGCAGCCACGTAGTAAGCGAGGATCGCGGCGGTAACTTTCGCTTCGGTCCAGGTATGGGATTCGAGCGCGTCCGTTAATTTCTTGCTGTAAATTCCGATTTGCCAGGGCAGCAGGCCGTAGGTTTCGACAGTATGACGCGTAAATTTGCTCACTGCGGCGGTATAGGAACGCGGCAACGCCGTGAACGGGAACTGTCCGTAGTGATCGAGCCGGATGAAACCGTTGTGCTCGTTGGGCGATTTGTCCTCGGATTCGGGATCGGTGACGTGCTGCACCAGAAACTGGCGATTAGCCTGGAAGAAAGCCTGCATTTCGGGAGGCAGCGTGTCGACGGCCTTGTTGGTGATGAGGCGATCGGCATTCTGCCCCCAGCCGAAGGAAGGGGGCAGCAGCAGAAGAAGCGCGAAGAGTAGCGCGAGCACCGAGCCCAGGCGCCGTTTCAATTGACTCCTTCCTTTACAGGTCCGGCAGCGAGATTTGCGTTGCTGAGCTGGCTGTGCTTGCGTCCGTACTGGTGGTAGACAAAAAGCCCGATGATGAGCCAGACGAAAAAGCGCAGCCAATTCTCGACAGTGAGGCTGGCCATCAGCACGAAGCAGGAGATCACCGATGCCAGTGGGATAAATGGCGTCCATGGGACGCGGAACGCGCGCGGACGGTCGGGCTGACGCTTGCGCAGGACGAGCACGGCGATGGACACGAGAATGAAAGCGAAAAGAGTGCCGATGTTCGTCAGATCGGCGAGAGTGCCGATGTCAAAAATGCCTGCGGGAATGGCAACGAACAGGCCGGCGACCCAGGTGGCAACGTCGGGCGTGCGGAATTTGGGATGCACGCGAGAAAAAGCGGGAGGAAGCAGGCCGTCGCGCGACATGGCGAACCAGACGCGCGCCTGGCCAAGCTGGAAAACGAGAATGGAAGAGATCATGCCCATCAGCGCGCCGGCGCTGACCCAGCGGTTCACGCCGTTTAGTCCGATGGCTTGCAGCGCTTCCGCGACGGGCGCGGCAGTGCCGAGAGTGCTCCACTTCTGGATGCCTGTCAGGATCAGCGCCACGGCGATGTAGAGGAAGGCGCAGACGAAAAGAGAAACGAGAATGCCAATGGGCAAGTCGCGTTTCGGCGATTTGCACTCTTCCGCGGCGGTGGAGACAGAGTCAAAACCAATGTAGGTGAAGAAAACGATGGCGCCGCCGGTGAGCACGCCCTGCACGTGGTTCGGCAAAAACGGATGCCAGTTCGACGGGATTGATGTATTTGCTGGCGGCCACGCAGAAAACCACGATGGCCAGCAGCTTGATGCCAACCATCAAGTTGTTCGCGCCAACCGATTCGCGAATCCCCACGACAAGGAGCACGGTGAGGATCATGACGATGATGAATCCCATGATGTTGAAGTGGAGCGCCCAGCCAGTGTCCGGCGAATAGGCGGGAGTGCTGAGCACCGCGGGAAGATGGATGCCGAAAGACGCGAGCAGATTATTGATGTACGCAGAGAATCCGACGGCCACGGCCATATTCGAGACGGCGTATTCGAGAATCAGGTCCCATCCGATGATCCAGGCGACCAGTTCGCCGAGCGTCGCATACGTGTAGGTGTAGGCGCTGCCCGCGATGGGGATCATGGATGCGAGTTCGGCATAGCAAAGGCCAGCAAGACCGCAGACCACGGCAACGATCGCGAAAGATATAGCGATACCCGGGCCTGCGCCGGGGCGGCCGAACACGCCGACCGCGTGGGTGCCGTGCATGAGCACGTCAAGAAGAGGCGCTTTGAGGATGGAAGGGAACCGATCGGTTTCGCCTGCGGCGGCAGTGCCGGTGAGGACAAAAATTCCGCTGCCGATAATCGCGCCTATACCGAGCGCCGTGAGGCTAAGCCATCCGAGGGTCTTTTTGAGCCGGTGTTCAGGCTGGTCGGCGTTGGAGATGAGCTGATCGATGCTCTTGGTACGGAAAAGCTGTGGGTCCAATCGCCACCCTCCGCCTAGCGGGCCGACGAAAAACTGTAACCTGCGCGGGGATTCAGCGCAACTGCGCGATGACCAAATGCGGTAGTTTGTGTCGCCCCGCTCGTGCTTCGCGTGCCTTTTTGCTGAAGATTCCCACGGCTTACGCCGTGAGCTACGTTATGCCGCCCTAGCGCCGGCACACAAATCGGCGCGAAGCGCCATACCGCCCGCGGTTCTTGGCGATCCGGTTAGGATCGCTAACGAACGATCCGGTTAGGATCGCTGACGAACGATCCGGTTAGGATCGCTGACGAACGATCCGGTTAGGATCGCTGAACGAACGATCCGGTTAGGATCGCGAACAACAGACCGCGAGCCTTTTGTTGTGTGTCGTTCGCTTTTTACGGGTGACTGCGGAGCAGGTGAACTAAACGTCGGCAATCGCGAAAACTTTTTCCAGCGATTGAATCGGGTCGCGGCCCGGCGTGGGATCGTATTCATGCGCCACGTACCCCGTGTATCCCAGGTCGGCAATCGCCGTCAGAATGAATTTGTAATTCAATTCCTGCGTTTCGTCGAGTTCGTGGCGTCCGGGAACTCCTCCGGTGTGGAAATGCCCGATAAGAGGGAACGCGCTCTTGATATTCGTCACGATATTTCCATCCATGATCTGCGCGTGGTAAATGTCGAATAGAATTTTCACGCGCGGCGAGTTCACCCGCGTGCACACATCCGCCGCCCAGTCCAGATGGTTGCAAATCTGGTCCACTCTGCCAATTCTCGGGTCCGTATACTTCGTGTTCATGATCTCCATGCACAGATTGATGCCTTTTGCCTCCGCGTGATCTTTCACGCGGTTGAGAAAAGCCACCGCATTGTCCGCGCCCTCGCTGTAGGGCATGTTTTTGCGTTGCCCTCCGATGATCACCGCGTTCGGGCAGCCGTTCGCGGCGCAGTAGTCGATGAACTTTTCCAGCGACTCCGCGACTTCCTTGTGAATTTCTTTTCGAATGATGCCGGTCTCAAACTCGATGCCGCCTCCGCGCCCCATGGTGGGAACCAGGCCGAAACTTTTGATCGTCGGCCAATGTTCGATGGGGAATATGTCCATGCCCACCGCGCCGAGACGCACCGCCTGCCGGCACATCTCATCGAGCGGCATCGGCGAGCCGTTTGAGACGAACGACCGGCTCATGCACGATTGTTTCAGCCGTCCTTTCCCTGTGGCGCGTGTTGCGGTGAGTTGCGCGGACGCCAGGCTCGCGCCTGCCAGTGCCGAAAGAAAACTTCGCCGTTGCATGCGCGGGATTGTACTCCACCCAAAAGAGTTGGACCGCATTTTCTTTCTTGTTTGCGCCGTCATTCTGAGTGAGCGTTTCGCGCCATCGGACCAGGATCGCGCTGCGAGTCGAAGAATCTCTCTTCGTGTGCAGATTCCGCCGCGAACGTGGCGGCGAACTAACGCGCGCCCGTCGACATTGGCGCGCGTGGCGCACTGGCCGTCGCCGCGCGTCCCAGCGCCTCGTATGTCTCGCGCCCCGGTTTTATTTTGTCATCCCGAGCGGAGCCGCGCCCGGTGAGGGCGCTCACTAAAATGCACTGCGACCCGGTCGGGCCGCAGAGCGAAGTCGAGGGATCTGCTTTTTATTTTGCTGTTGATTTGCGCCGTCATTCTGAGCGCAGCGAAGAATCTCTCTTGGTGTACAGTTTCCGTCGCCGCGTAAGTGCGCTTTCTGCCCGTATCCTCGATCTAGCCCTTCACTCCCGCTTTGCGCAGAAAGGTCATCATCGGGCACCAATTCGAAAATGCCGACTGGAACAGGTTCAAGCCTACAAACGCAGTCAACAGGAACCAGTACGCGCTCACCCAATATCCCAAGGCCAGCGACGCCACCACAATCGCGCCTGCGACCAACCGAAGGTACCGTTCGACGTTCATATTTCCTCCTTTTCAATCCGCGGCATGTGCAAAATCGACAGGCTCGGGCACTGCGCCGCGCGCTTCACCGCGTTGGCTCAAGTAATAAAGCACCGGAACGGTGATACGTGAAATCACCGTCGAGGCTACTTCTCCCGCCATCAACGAAATAGCCAAGCCCTGGAAAATGGGATCGAACAGAATCACGCTCGCGCCCACCACCACCGCGGCCGCGGTCAGCAGCATCGGCCGGAAGCGCACCGCGCCCGCATCAATCACCGCTTCTTCCAGCGGCATCCCGCGCGACCGCCGCAGTTCGATAAAATCCACCAGAATTATCGAATTGCGCACGATGATGCCCGCGCCCGCGATAAATCCAATCATCGAAGTCGCCGTGAAAAATGCGCCCATCAGCGCATGCGCGGGCAGAATCCCAATCAACGTCAGCGGGATCGGCGCCATGATCACCAGCGGCGTCTTGAATGAGCCGAACCAGCCCACCACCAGCACGTAGATCAGCACCAGCACCGCCGCGAACGCCAGTCCCAGATCGCGAAATACTTCCACGGTGATGTGCCACTCGCCATCCCACTTCATCGCGTAGCGGTCGGTGCGTTCAGGCAGCGACGTGCCGCTGTACTGCTTCAGTTCATAGCCGTCCGGCAGTTGGATCTTCTTGATGGCGTCGCTCATCTTGAGAATCGCGTACACCGGACTCTCGATTTCGCCCGCCACATCTCCCGTGACGTACACTACCGGGCGCAAATTCTTGCGGTAGACGCTCTGATCGATGGTCGTCTTGCGCAATTCCGTCACTTCGCGCAGCGACACTTGTTCGCCGGAAGGTCCCGGCAGTTTCAGGTCCTGTAAATCGTCTATGCTGGACCGTCCACTCCGCGCCAGCCGTACTTCGATGGGAATATCTTCGGTGGAAGTCGGATCGTGCAGCAAACCCGCGGAAATTCCGCTCAGCCCCAGTTGCACCGTGCGGCTGATGTCTGCCGCTGAAATCCCTTGCAGCGCAGCTTTGTCGAGGTCCACGCGCAAATCGTATTTTGTTTGCGGATCTTCCACGTACCAATCGGTATCCACCACGCCGCGCGTCTGCTCGAAAATCTGTTTGATTTGCGCGGCTATGCGCGTTTGCGTTTTGTAATCGGGCCCATACACTTCCGCCACCAGCGTTTGCAGCACCGGTGGCCCCGGCGGAACTTCGGCCACCTTGATGCGCGCTCCAAAGGGCGCGGCGATGCGGTCGAGTTCCGGCCTCAGCCGGCGGGCTATTTCGTGGCTCTGAGCCTTGCGATCGTGCCGCGACACCAGATTTACCTGGATATCCGCTTGATTCGGCTGATTCCGGATGAAGTAGTGCCGCACCAGTCCGTTGAAGTTGTAGGGCCCGGAAGTGCCGGCGTAAATTTCGTAGTTGACCACCTCCGCTTGCTGCCCCAGGTAGCTTCCAAGCGATTGCGCAACGCGCTGTGTCTGTTCGAGCGTCGTGCCATCCGGCATATCGATGATCACCTGGAACTCGCTCTTGTTGTCGAACGGCAGCATTTTTACCTGCACCCATTTGAGTGGGATGAGCGCCATCGCTCCCAGCAGCAGCACGGCCACGGTTGCGAAAAATGTCCATCGATAAGAAGCTCGCTCGATCAGCGGGTTCATCAGCCGGCGATATACCCGCGTGGTCCAGCTTTCTGCTTCGTGATGCGCGCTGTCCTTACGGTCGGCGTAGTGCCGCAACAGCCTCAGCGCCGCCCACGGCGACACCACGAACGCCACCAGCAGCGAAAACAACATTGCTGACGAAGCCCCCACCGGAATGGGGCGCATGTACGGCCCCATCAGCCCGCGCACGAAAGCCATGGGCAGAATGGCGGCGATCACCGCGAAAGTCGCCAGGATTGTCGGGTTGCCCACTTCGTCCACCGCTTCCACCGCCACATCGGCAAGATCGCGCCCGCGGCTTTCCGGTAACCGGAAATGGCGCACGATGTTTTCGACCACCACAATCGCGTCGTCCACCAGAATGCCGATGGAGAAAATCAGCGCGAAAAGCGTCACGCGGTTTAGCGTGTAGCCATAGAAATAAAAAATCGCCAACGTCAGCGCCAGTGTCACCGGAATTGCCAGCAGCACCACCCCGGATTCGCGCCAGCCCAGCGCCAGCGCGATCAGCAGCGTCACCGAAATCGTCGCGATGAAAAGGTGCTCCAGAAGCTCATCGGATTTGTCCTTGGCCGTTTCGCCGTAATTCCGCGTCACGGTGATGTTCAGGTCGCGCGGCAGCGTGTCGCCCCGCAGCGTCTCAATCTTCTGCAGCGCGTCTTCCGCGACCAGCGTGGCGTTTGCGCCTTTGCGCTTGGCCAGCGTAATCGTTACCGCCGGGTATCCGGCATTATCCGCGCTTCCCGAAGCGCCCTTGGCGCTTGAGAATGTCACGTAGTTGTCCGGCTCGGCCGGTCCGTCTTCAATTTTGGCAGCTACGTCTCGCAGATACACCGGGCGCCCCGCGTGAAGCCCCACCACCACCTTTCGCAGTTCGTCCGCGCTGCGAAAGAAGTTCCCGGTCTCCACCTGAAATTCCTGGTTCTCGTTCGCGAAGCTGCCGGCCAGGCTCCGCGTGTTCGCCGCGCTGATTTCCGAAGCCACTGCCGAAGGTGTGAGTCCATAAGCGGTCAGGCGCTCGATGTCGAGCACCACGCGCAGTTGCCGCGGCTGCCCGCCGATCAGTGAGGTTTCCGACACGTCGTCCAATTGCTTGAGCGAATGCTCCAGGTCCGCAGCGATACGCCGCAATTGATACGCATCGTAGTTCTGGCCCCAAAGCGTCAGCGCCAGAATCGGCACGTCATCAATCGAGCGCACCTTGATCAGCGGCTGCGAAACGCCTTGCGGGATGCGGTCGAAATTGGAATAGAGTTTGTTGTACGTCTTGACGATGGCATCTTCTTCTTTCGTGCCCACGTAAAAACGCACGATCACCATGCTCAATCCGGGATGGTTGATCGAGTAGATGTATTCCACTCCCGGTATTTCGCTCAGCAGCTTCTCCATGGGAATGGCCGCGCGTTGCGTGACTTCTTCCGCCGAAGCGCCCGGCATCTGCACGAACACATCCAGCATCGGGACTATGATCTGAGGTTCTTCTTCACGCGGCGTTTTCAGGATGGCGAAAGCGCCCAGCAGCAGCGCCCCCACAATAATCAGCGGCGTTAATTTGGAAGCAATGAACGTGTGCGCTATACGGCCGGCCAGCCCCAAGCGGCGGTAAGCAGCATCCCGTTGAGATGAAAATTCGCTCATGGCCGCGCGGCGATCCGTTTGCCGCTCAAATCAAGTTCCGCCGGTGCGGCCACCAGCTTTTCCCCGTTCTGCAATCCGGAGAGAACTTCCACTTTGTCCGCGTCGCGTCTGCCGAGCGTGATGTAACGCAGCCCGGCGATCTGGTTGGCGTCGAGCGCGTACACACCCTGCATCTGGCCGCGCTGCACCACCGCTGTAAATGGAATCAGCAGCGCCTGGCGCGTGCCGCGGGGAAAATGAGCGCGGCCGAATAATCCCGAACGCACTCCTTTATTGACCGGCAGCGAAATTTTTACCAGGAAACTCCGGCTCGCCGGATCGGCCGCCGGCACAATCTGCACCACTTTGCCGCTGAGTCCGGCCGAGCCGAGTGAATCGAGCGTCACCACTGTGCTTTGGCCTATCTGCACCCGTCCGATGTCGCTCTCGTCGACGGTCGCCTCCAGCCTGAAATTTCCCGTGTTTTCCAGCGTGAAGATCGCCATCCCCGGCAAAGCCAGCGCGCCCGGATCCACTTTCTTGTCCGTGATCACTCCCGAAAACGGCGCGCGCACTTCCGTGTACGCCAGCGAGGTTTGCGCTTGTGCCAGCATGGCTTCGGCTTGAGCCTCGGCGGCGCGGGCCATATCCCGGCGCGCTTCCGCGGACTGAAATTGCGCCCTCGTTTGATCGAACTGCAGTGCGCTGATCGACTTTTTCTCGTAGAGCGGTTGATATCGCTTGAGCGTTGCGTCTGCAAGCGCCAGGTCGGTTTCCGCTGCAATGGTTGCCTTTCCTGCGGCAGTCACCGCCGCCGTGGCCTGGTCCATCGCGGAGCGCGGCTGCGCATCGTCGATCCGCGCCAGCAGCTCGCCTGCCTGCACGCGGTCGCCTTCGTGCACGCGAATCTCGATAATTGTTCCCATCATTTGGCTGGAAACGTCGCTGATTTGCGCCGCGCGTACCGTTCCCACCGCCTCGATCCAGTCCGGTATCTCCGCCTTTTGCACTGTGACCACCGGAACGTTGCTAACGGTTTCCGGAGCAGATGCCTCGCTATTGCGCGATTTCGAGCAACCTGCCGGCGCTACACTGGCGACCACGAGCGCAAGACAAATTCTTCGTATCGTCAGTTGCATTCCGTAGCTTCTGTGCCCGAGATCCTTTTCCCGAACTTCAGACCGGATGGCCGGACATACTCTTAACCCTTCCACAGTTCGATCGGAACGACGCGCCGATGACATAAATCACCTTGCAAAACAGTAGCAAGGCTATGCTCCTGCAAGTTCAACACCGCTCTCTGTGATGTGTGGCACAAAGAGCCGTATCTCCCGTCACATCTGGCGTCACACCTCGCATCACACCAGGGGCGAGCGCGCAATCACGAGACACGCCTGTTTCAAAATGGTCGGCAGGGAAGTCCAAGGAAGTCCAGCGGATGGAAGATGAAAGACGGTTTTTTACGGTATTGACGAGTGAACGTGTGTGGCCCGGGAACTTAATGCGCGCCCGTTGAAACTGGCGAGCCTGTCGATGCTGGCGCGCTGGCCGTTGCGGCGCGGCTCAGCGCATCGTACGTTTCACGCACGAGCGCCGCGAACAGCTCCGCTGCGGGAATGCCGCGGCTCATCGCCGCGCCTTGTCCCGCCCACAGCGACAAATATTCGCCGCGCCCGGCTTTTGCCGCGGCCTGGCGGATCGGCTGCGTCAGCGCGTTTTGAATCGGGTAGGGAGGAACATCGTTCACCACCGGCGTGAGCTTGCGCATGAATTCGTTTACGATTCCGCGCGCGTGGCGCCCGGAATAGATGCGGCTCACGCGCGTCGAATCGTCCTTCGCGCCGCGCAGCGCTTCGCGCCACGCCTGCGAAATTCCGGACTCCGGCGAACTCAGAAACGCCGTGCCCATCTGCACGCCCGCAGCTCCCAGCATGAGCGCCGCAGCAATGCCGCGCCCGTCCATAATTCCGCCCGCCGCGATCACCGGGATGCGCACCGCATCCACCATTTGCGGCACCAGCGCCATGGTGCCGACGAGCGATCCTTCCGGATCGCCTAAAAATGTGCCGCGATGCGCGCCCGCTTCCGCTCCCTGCGCGCACACTATATCCGCCCCCACGGATTCCCAGGCGCGCGCTTCGGCAACAGTAGTCGCCGTGCCCATCACCAAAATTCCGCGCGCCTGGAACGCCGCCACCTGCTCCTTGCTCAAAATTCCGAAAGTGAAACTCACGATCGCGGGGCGCGCATCGATCACCGCCTCCATTTGCCCGGCATTGTCCGGGCAATATTTTTCGAGTGGCGTGCCCGGCGGCAAACCGAGCTCTTCGCGAATCGGCGCGAGCAACTCCAGCGCGCGCGCCACCTGCTGCGGATCGGCCTTCGGCTGGCCCAGCACGAACAGATTTATGTTGAATGGTTTGCTGGTGCGGTTGCGAACTTCCGCCACTTCGTTGCGAATCGCGTCCGACGAGAGCGCCGCCGCCGCAAGCGGGCCCATGCCGCCCGACTTCGGAAATCGCCACCGTCAGGTCGGCGGTGGATGCGCCGGCCATTGGCGCGCCAAGGATGGGATACTCAACGCCCGCTAATTTCGTGAATGCTGTCGACGGAAACATTCGTTTTCATCTCCGGCGCCAATGTTGCTGCCGTCCGGCCGCCGCGGCAACCGCCAATTTGGCGGTTGCGGAAACTGGTTCGCGGTAAAACCAAGTCGAAGAGAGATCCCTCGACTCGCTTCGTTCTACCGCGACCCTCACCGGGTCGCAAACTTCGCTCGCTTCGGGATGACACCGTCAAACAAAAATGGCGCCGTGAGCCCGCCGCCTCCGCCTTTCTCCTCCACTTCCTCTACCTCATCTGCGTCCTTTACCTCAAAGCTAGTCGTAGTATTCCGCGCCCAGGTGCGTGATCAGCTCCTCGCCCATCATCCAGCGCAGCGTGTTCTTCAGCTTCATCGACTGAATGAACAAATCGTGCTCGGGATACAGCTCCGGCGCGCACATCGGCGACTTGAAATAGAAGCTCAGCCATTCCTGAATGCCGCGCATGCCCGCGCGCTTGGCCAGGTCCATAAACAGCACCAGGTCCAGCACGATCGGCGCCGCCAGAATCGAATCGCGGCACAGGAAGTCCACCTTGATCTGCATCGGATATCCCAGCCAGCCGAAAATGTCGATGTTGTCCCAGCCCTCTTTGTTGTCCCCGCGCGGCGGATAATAATTGATGCGCACCTTGTGGTAGAAATTTCCGTACAGCTCGGGATACACCTTCGGCTGCAAAATATATTCGAGCGCGCCCAGCTTCGATTCTTCCTTCGTCTTGAACGAGCCGGGATCGTCGAGCACTTCGCCGTCGCGATTGCCCAGAATGTTCGTCGAAAACCAGCCGTTCAGCCCGAGCATGCGCGCCTTCAACGCCGGCGAAAGCACCGTTTTCATCAGCGTCTGCCCGGTTTTGAAATCCTTGCCGCCCACCGGCACCTGTTTTTCCCTCGCGAAATCCGCTCAGCGCCGGAATGTCCACGGTCAGGTTCGGCGCGCCATTCGCGTAGGGCACTTCTTCGGCAATCGCCGCATACGCATACAGCATCGACGGCGCAATCGCCGGATGGTTCGCCTTCATGGCCTTCTCGAACGACGCCAGATCCTTGTGCACCGCCTCCGGCCTTCATGAACACTTCGGTCGACCCGCACCACACCATCACCAGCCGGTCGAGCTTGTTCTTCTTTTTGAAGTTGCGGATGTCCTCGCGAATCTGCTCGGCCAGGTCGAACTTGGTTTTGCCCTTCTTCACGTTCGTGCCGCTCAGGTTCTTCACGTAATTCTGGTCGAACGCCGCCTTCATCGGCTTGATGCCGCTCAGAAACTTTTTGGCCTTGTCGAGGTCTTTCGCTTCGAGCACGCCCGCTTTGGACGCGGCCTGGTAGGCGCTGTCGGTGTAGATGTCCCAGCCGCCAAACACCAGGTCCTTCAGCTCCGCCAGCTTCACGAATTCCTTGATCTTCGGGACGCGCGTTCTCCGTGCGCCGCCCCAGGCGAATGGTGCCCATCTGCGTGAGCGATCCCACCGGCAGCGACTGCGCCTTGCCGCACCAGTTCCACGCCCGCCATCAGCGTGGTGCTCACCGCTCCCATTCCCGGAGTCAGCACTCCCAGTTTTCCTTTTGGCGGAGCAATACTAACGGGCCTGCGCATTCATTTCCCCCCTGTGTTTTCTTTGATTGAACGATTCGTGACGCAGGCAGTAGCGTCTGCGCGCGTTCCACGCGGCGCGGCGTGCGACACAAAGCTAAACATGATGATGCATGGCGGGAGCATTTGCAAATCATTCGCGGCGAAATTGGGACACGAAGAGAGATCCCTCGACGCGCTGAAAGGCGCTTGCTTCGGGATGACACTGCGAAAAAAAAAGGCGGCGGCGAACCGACGCGCGCAAGCGTATCGGCACGCTCTGGAAAAGGACACTGCTCATTCGTTGCAGTGTAGCGGCGCGCTTCAGCGCGCCATCTTGTCTTGTCGTCTTTCATTTTTGCGGTGTCATCCTGAGTGAGCGTTTTGTGCGATCCGATCAGGATCGCGCTGCGAGTCGAAGGATCTCTCTTCGCCTTTTGCAGTGTCGAGTAGCATGTGGCGACTATGATTGTTTTCATGCGTTTGCGGAGAAAATTACCCGGCCCAGCGTGTCGAGTAGGCGAAAGGTCAAAACTGCGCGAGTTGCGCGTGGTTGCGAAAGCCACGCCGCGAGCAAAAAGATTCCGAAGCGCGGGCATCAGCGGCGACGCTCACGAGTGAAATCGTGGATGAAGGATGGATCGGGCCAGCCTGGGCGGCCGGGAACGAGTTCGCGAAGATGCGGATTTTCCTGCTGCGGCGCGATGGGCGGCAGATTCGGAGGCGGAGTCGGCGAGGGAGTTGGAATTATCGCTTCAGGTGCGATGGCAGCGGCAGGGAGAGATTGTTGGGCCGGTTCCGGAAGTGCGAGTTTATGGGGCGCGGACCTTATGGGCGATTTTCTGGACCGGCTCGGGAGTGTCGTCACCGGTGACGTTGCGGGTGTCCTTGTGGGTGAGAAGGGCGCGACGGCTAGCGTTGGACCTTTGATGTTTGCGCTGGCGTTTGCTTTTGGCGGGAGATTGCTGGGTGGGGCGGGCGGAGGCGAGTGGCCGCGATTGGGTTCTGGCAGCAGCAGGACGCTGAACGAATCGCCGGGGCGGAAGGGACGCGTATGTTTCAGGCGCCGCTTGCGAGGTTATCCGCGGGCCCTTGGAAACGATGAGGTGCTTGGGCGGCTCGACCCACTGGCCGCGAGTGTTGATTTTGGCGAAGTACTGGACGGCGCGAAGAATGCATTCGGGAGTGGTGTGCATCCGTTCGGTGCGTTCGATGGTACGTCCCAAGCGCGAAACGCAAGTTGCCGTCGCGAATGGGAAAAAGATTGAGAGCGTTGGCGTGGCGATAAACGGCGCGCAGCGGCACCTGGTAGTCTTCGGCGATGTTGCGCGGGCTCTCCCAATGAACAAATTCCTGTTCGATTTCGTGGCAAAGGTCGTGGGAGCAGATGGAACAGTGGGCTTCGTGAGCCAGTCTTGAAACGTCGGCGGGTGGGCGAGGCGGCTTGCGAGCGGGGCGCCGCCGGCGAGCCCGGGGCTGAGACTTTCGCTCACCAGGAGGGACGACGGTGGGAAGGCCCAATTGTTCAAGGGCGCCATTGAGGCGAGCGAGGGTTTTCAGGGCCAGTTGTTCTTCAGGCGTGGCGTTCCGTGGAATGGGGATGGATGATGCGCGAAGCCGCTGTGGCTGGATTTCTTTTTGGTTTGATTTTCTGTTCGCTTCCATTTTCTATGCATACCTCCAGCGGAAGGTAGCATTTTGGAGAAGCGAGGGACACTTGGACTAAGGTACAGGACTAGTACGCTAGAGACGAATGACTGGCAAAAGGGTTTCGCCCTGTACGAAAGGGTAGAATATGGGGCAGTAAGATTTAAATAGCACCTAAGTCGGATTGGCGTGACCGTTGATGGTGTGGAAGTAACTAAGTTACACTTCGGTTCCGATGCCTACGTGCTTCGTAATTCAACCATTCGACAAAGGTCCGTTTGAGAAACGATACGACGATGTGGTGGTGCCTGCGATCAAAGTCGCTGGTTTAGAACCGTATCGCGTTGACCTTGATCCTTCCGTAAGCGTTCCCATAGATTCCATCGAAGCGGGGATACAAAGCGCAGAGTTGTGTCTTGCGGATATTTCTCTGGACAACCCCAACGTGTGGTTTGAAGTCGGATACGCGATAGCCGCTGGCAAGGAAGTGGTTTTCATTTGTTCAGAGGACCGGACGACTAAGTTTCCTTTCGATGTTCAGCACCGCACGATACTCAGGTATGAAACTACCTCCCCGCGTGATTTCACTGAGCTTCAGGAGAAGATCACGCAGCGTCTGAAGGCGCTTCTAAAATCTAACAAAGAGCTTGGGATTGTCTCCAAGCTTTCGCCGACGCAAGAAACTGAAGGTTTAGCACCCCATGAAGTCGCAGCATTAATAATCCTGATGGAAGACCAACTGACGCCAGATTCACATACGACTCCATATTACGTCCAAAAGCGGATGGGCAGGGCCGGATTCACAGACGTTGCTGTGAGCATTGCGCTGGATTCGCTCAGCGAACGAGGCTATGTCGAGTTTGTGACGCTTTCGAACGATTATGATAATGAATACTCATCCTGCCGGATTACTGAAAAAGGTAGACGCTGGGTTCGTAAGAATCAGGGTTCGCTGGTATTAAAAAAGGCAAACCGGCAGAAATCAAACTTGCGGATGAGGACATTCCCTTTTGAGTTTGCCCCATGGCATTTGACCTGAAAGCTTTTACAGGCTGCTTGGATGAACTGGACCGCTGCCTGTTCGATGCAGCCGCGCATCAGGATTGCCAGGGATTCAACAAAGACACCCAGCTAACCGCCGTGCTTACTCTTCTTGTGCGCTGTTCTTCCTTGTTTCGTTCCCTACTTCAACTTTTCGTGAGCGGTTCGACCGATGCCTTTCAAGTGGTTTTGCGCGCGTTTGAAGAGTCTTGGTATCTGGCCTTCTACTTCCGCGCGACGATCATAGCGGCAATGCCGCGAAATGGCTGGCGGAAGTCGGTGGTAGCTGGTCACCCCCAATAGGAGAGTTGGTAGCGTTCGCAAAGGCGCGGGGATTGTAGAGCCAACGATCGGCAAAGACTATGGCCGCCTGAGCGAAGTCGCCCATCCGACGAAGGCCGCAGCCTACAATTCTGTAACGCTTTGCGGGGCACGCCTAGGGCTTGAGGAAGCCAAAAAGGAGATGGCCCAAGAGTGCCAAAACGAAGAAGCGCGGTTTCCTGATGCGCTCTACAGACTCGTTTGGGTCATGCTAGATGGCGATAAAACGTTTATTTCCCTTGGCATCACAGAAAAGGGCCTGCCTCTTTGCGTGGAGTATGTGCGAATTGGAAAAACATCGGGAGTCTGCCCAAAAAGACGGCCACACGCTTCAACCGCCGTCAGCTTAGGCGGAGGTTTCCCGTGGTGTTTTTGATAGCGCGATGACAATCGGAGCTAAAGTTCGACCACCTAAAAGGCAAATATGGCCGTCGAGCATTGTTTCTTGGCGACACACGAAGAGAGATCGCTCGACTCGCTGAAGGGCGCTCGCTTCGGGATGACACAGCAAACGCACAAGTCCCCGTAACGAAATAACCCCGGAAAACCTTTGGGCTGGGTTGTTATATCCATAGAAGCGCAATGCGGCGCGCCGGCAAGGCGCGGAGTGAAGTCAGGCGCGCGGTGCGGTCGGCGCGCCGGCAAGGCGCGCAGTAAAGTAAAGGGCGCGTGAACGTACAATGACAGGAATCAGATGAGCGGGGACACATTACCGCTGGCGTTGCCGCTCGCGCGCCTGTCCACCAAGACGTGCGAGGCTACCACTCTGTACCGCGAACTTCGCCAGCCGTTGCTGCGCTACCTGGTTTGCATCGGGCTGCGGGCGGACGAAGCGCAGGATGTGGTGCAGGACGCTTTCGTGAGTCTGCAGAAGCATCTCGCGGCGGGCGGGTCACAGAAAAACGGGGCGCAGAAAAACGGGGCGCAGGAGAACGTGCGCGCCTGGCTCTATCGCGTGGCGCACAACGCGGCGCGAAACCGTCAGAAAAGTTTCCATCGCCGGTGCAGCGAGCCGCTCGACGATCATATGGACTCCCATCTCGACGCGTTTGTGGACCAGACCACTCCGGAAAGCACGGCGATCGAGAAAGAGAAATTCCGGCGGCTGGCGAAAGCGGTGCGGCTGCTGACGGAAACCGAGCGCGAATGTCTGCTGCTGCGGGGCGGGGGATTGCGCTATCGCGAGATTGGCGAGGTGCTGGGGCTGGCGACGTCGACGGTGGGTGACACGGTCGAACGCGCCATCCGGAAATTAGCGGAGAAATGCAATGTGTGAGCATGCGACAAAATTAATCGCGTCGAGTTGGTTCCTGGATGGATGGCGAGCTGGCCGAGGGCGAAGCCACCGCGGTTGCAACGCATGTGGAGCGATGCGCGGAATGCCGCGAGTGCCTCGCGGCATACAAGAAGGCCAGCGCCGGATTCGAGATGTACTGCGATGTGATGGCCGATTTGACGGAATGAACAGCGAGCGGAAAGACCAAGACAGATCCCTCGTCGCTACGCGAACGACCTGCGGTCATTCGCTACGCTCACTCGGGATGACAACGTAAAACCAAAACAACAGATCACCGGGCGCGAGAAGAGGGCTCCTTCGCTCCGCGATGCTTCACTCAGGACTCCGACCCTCGTCGGGTCGTCGGCACGGGATGACAACGTAAAACCAAAACAACAGATCACCGGGCGCGAGAAGAGGGCTCCTTCGCTCCGCGATGCTTCGCTCAGGACTCCGACCCTCGTCGGGTCGTCGGCACGGGATGACAACGTAAAACAAAAACGCGTGCGAGTGGCAATTGGCGCTGGAGCGATGGCCGCGGCAGTGGCGATCGGCGCGACGATTGCGGCGGCTGCGGCGATCGCGATGTTGCTGATGCTGCCGCGGCATCACATCGCGCAGGCGCCTGCGCGCACGACGGCACCTGCGCACAATGCGGCATCTACTCCAGCACAGGGCGGGACGCTGCACGCTGAGCAGCGTCCCGATGAATTAATAGGGGCGACTGAGCAAGCAAAGCGCGCTGAGCCTGCTGAAAAGATTCGAGCGCGGCAGAGCGAAGCTCTAGCATCGGCAGGGACACTCCATGCGGTACAGCGAGAGTTGCCAGATGCGCATGTTGCGCAGAGGACGGCTCCCCTGGCAGTCTCGACGAGCACAGAGCACAGGCACGCAGCGGTGCGTCCTGCGCGCCTGGAGAATGCAAATCGCGAAACGGGACGTCCTGCGCGCCCGGAGGACGCAACGGGCGTAGGGGCCACACAAACAGCGCAGAATGGGCAAATGCGAAACGCGAGTGCGGCGCTGCGGCCACAGGGTGAATCAAGGCCGCAAGCTGAAAATGTAAATGCGGCTGAGCCACCCATCGAGATCGCGGTTCCGACGGATAGCATGTTTCCGCCGGGAGCGGTGCCGGAGGGCATCGGGTTCACGGCGGTGGTAACGATTACCGCGGGCGATTCGGCACAGCTGGCCGCGCTGCGACGACGATAAATGAAGGGACTCGCACCGAGTCAGTATTAAGGACCGGCGCCGGGTCCATATCAAAGGCTCGAGATCAAGGGCTCGAGCCGAGTCAAATATTAAGGACTCTGGCCGAGTCCACCGCTGAACGGCTGACAGGATTTTCAAACGGAGGGAAGACAATTATGATGAAGCACTTACCGTGCTTGTGGGACATGAAGCACATCGCGTGCATTGCGACATTGGCGCTGCTGGCGTGCGGCGGGGTTTTCGCGCAGAGCGAAGGCGGCAACGTCGCGTATCAAGTTAGCGGGCAAGCTGGTGGGCAAGCTGCCGGTGCGCCTGGCGAAATGATGACCACGAGAACGATGGCCATCGGCGCGTTCGCCAAGCCGACGGCGCCGGTGACGGGCGCGCCGTACTCGGCGACGATTACCAATGAATTCGTGCAGACGCTGGCGGACGGAAATCGCATCGTGAACAACAGCAGCGGCACGGTGGCGCGCGATTCGCAGGGGCGTACGCGGCAGGATGCGCCGGTCCCGGAGATCGGGAACGTTTCCGCGGCGAATGCGCCGCACATTGTGTTCATTCAGGATCCCGTCGCGCAGGTCAACTACACGCTGAATCTGACGGACAAGACGGCGCAGAAGATTCCGGAAAGCGGCCCGGCCATGCCAGGCATGGGATTTTCGGCGGGCGGAGGCGTTGCGGCGGCTGGTGTTGCGGGGCCTGTGACTGCGGGCGCTGGGCCTGTCATGCTGCAAACATTTGCGGTGAGCGATGGCGGCGCGCCTCCGCCGCTGCCTCCGATGCCGGCGGGAGGGGGGCCGGTGTTCATCCAGCGGAGCGTTGTGGGGAATGATCCGTCGCAAGTGAGCACGGAAGACCTTGGCTCGCAGACGATGCAAGGAGTGACGGTGACCGGAACGCGCACCACGCGCACGATTCCTGCGGGGCAGATCGGGAACGATGCGGCGATTAAAATTGTGACCGAAGTGTGGACCTCGCCCGACCTGAAAACGGTGGTCTACAGCAAGCGCACAGATCCGCGCATGGGCGAGCAGACGTTTCAGTTGACGAATATTACGCGCGCGGAGCCGGATGCTTCATTGTTCACGGTGCCGGCGGATTTTACGGTGAGCGATGGGCCGAAGCCGATCATTTATAAGTTAAACCAGTAAGGCAGTGGCGAGTGACGAGTGGCTAGAAGAAATCGAAGGCTCGCGGAAACGGCGCCGCGAGCGGCAGGGCGCTTCGCGCCGGTTCTTTTGTCGCGGCTGAAGCCGCGACCTACAAACATTAAATCGAAGAGAGATCCCTCGACTCCGCTCCGCGACCCTCGCCGGGTCGCTGAAACCGCTTCGCTCGGGATCACAGCGCGAAAAATGGAACAGCGGAGAGAGGTCCTTCGACTCGCTGAACATTTTTCTGTGCGCCCTCACCGGGCGCGGCTAGCTCAGGACGGCGACCTTCATCAGGTCGCCGGCTCGACGGAGTTAAGCAGGGCGAAAAAGCCTTCGCACAGCGTGGGATGGATGAAAATGGCGCCCTTGAGCAGCGTGTAGGGCTGTTTGGCGAGCATCAGAGTGTAGAGGACGTGGATGAGTTCGCCGCCCTCGGAGGCGAGACAGGTGGCGCCGAGAATCTGGTCGTTTGAGGCGTCGACGACGATTTTTAGCAGGCCGGCGGTCTCGCCGCGTTCGATGGCGCGCGCCACGTAGGACATCGGTATGGAACCGATCTTCAGTTTGTAGCCCTTTGCGCGCGCTTCCTTCTCGGTGAGCCCCGCGCTGCCGAGCTGCGGGTCGGTGAACAGGCAGTAGGGCACGATGCGGTGCTCGGTTGACAGATTTTTCCCCTCGACTACGTTGGCGTAAACAATCTGAAAATCGTTGTAGGAAATGTGGGTGAAGGCCGGGCCGCCATTCACGTCGCCAAGGGCCCATACGCCCGGGACGTTTGTTTCGAGACGGCCGTTCACTTCGATGAATCCGCGCGCGTTCGTTTCGATGCCGGCTTTGTCGAGGCCGAGCTCGTCGGTGTTCGGGCGGCGTCCGGTGGCGCAGAGGAGATGCGAGCCGGTGAGCGAGCCTTCGGCGCGTTTGTGCGGGTCGGCGGGATCGCTGGCGACGGCGAGGGTGAGGATGATGGATTCGTCGACGCGCTCGGCGCTGGTGGTGTTGGCGTTGAGAATGAACTTCACGCCCTCGGCTTCGAGCGCGCGCTGCAATTCGGCGGCAACTTCGTGATCCTCGCGCGGAACGATTTGCGGGCCGTCCTGAATGACGGTGACGCGCGAGCCGAAGCGGCAGAACATCTGCGCGAATTCGAGGCCGATGTAGCTGCCGCCGAGAATGATGAGATGGTCGGGAAGCGTGGTGAGGTTGAGCATCGATTCGTTGGTGAAGTAACCGGCGGCGGCGAGGCCGGGAATGTTGGGAACGCGGGCGCGGCAGCCGGTGTCGATGAAGATTTTGTCGCTTTCGAGCGATTCATCGTTCACGGTGAGGGTGTGCGGGCCGGTGAAGCGCGCATGTCCGCGATAGAGATGCACCTTGGGGCGGGTGGCGACCTGCTTTTCCTTGCCTTGGCGAAAGCCGAGCACCACTTTGTCCTTCTGGGCGACGATTTCGGGAAGGTCCACGGTGACGTTTTGTGTGTGAACGCCCCAGCGAGCGGCGTTGCGAGCGTAGTGAGCGACCAGAGCGCGATGCACCATGGTTTTGGTGGGCGTGCAACCAGTGTTGATGCAGGTGCCGCCGAGGAAACTTTCCTCGATGAGGGCCACCGACCAACCTTTGTCAGCGAGCGCGTTCGAGAGAGGAGCGCCGGATTGTCCAGAACCGATGATGATGGCGTCGTATTTCATGCAGCGCTCCTGTGGCGGATGTGGGCAGAAAGAATAACAAGAAAATGTAAAAGAGTTGCGATTGGAAAGAATAATTCTTTACGTCAGTGGCAGTCTTCGGAGAAAGCGAAGAGAGATTCTTCGCTGCGCTCAGAATGACGGCGAAGTCAAAAGCGAAGAGAGGTCCCTCAGCTCGCGCTGCTCGCTCGGGACGACGACCCTGATCGGGTCGTCGGCTTTTTGCGCAGCGCGGCGAGGAATTGATCGATGGGCAAGGCGTTGAGCACGTCGCGCCTTTCAATCCAGCCGCGGCGCGCAGTGCGCACGCCGTACTGCATGAAGGCAAGCTGGTTGGCACGGTGCGCGTCGGTGGAGATGACGATTTTCACGCCGCGCTGCTTGGCCGCGCGCAGGTGAACGTCCTTTAGATCGAGGCGCTCGGGATAGGCGTTGCACTCCATGGCCACGCCGGCTTTGGCGCAGGCGTCGTAAATTTTCTCCATGTCGTATTCGAAGGCTTCCCGGCGCATAACGAGACGTCCGGTAGGGTGCGCGATGATCTGCGAGTAGGGATTTTCGATGGCGGCGAGGATGCGGTCGGTCATTTCGGCGCGGTCGAGTTTCATGTAGGAGTGCACGGAGACGACGACCACGTCGAGCTGCGCGAGGACTTCGTTGTCGAGGTCGAGCTTGCCGTTTTTCAAGATGTCGCATTCGATTCCGGCGAGCAGGCGAATGCCGGGAACGCGCGCCTGCGCGGCGCGGATCTTCTTGATGTGCGCGAGAGTGCGGCGCTCGTCCATGCCATTGGCGACGGTGACGGCTTTGGAGTGGTCTGTAATGGCGATGTATTCGTAGCCGAGTTCGCGTCCGGCTCCGCCCATTTCCTCAATGGAATTTTTGCCGTCGGAGGCAGTAGTGTGCATTTGCAGGTCGCCGCGAATGTCGGCGAGTTTTACAAGATCGGGAAGCTTGCCTTCTTCGGCGGCTTCTATCTCGCCGCAGGATTCGCGGAGCTCCGGCTCGATGTAAGCGAGCTTGAGCTTGGCGTAGATTTCCTGTTCGGTTTTGCTGGCGACCACTTTGCCGGTTTTCAGCGTGGTGAGGGCGTATTCGTTGAGCGTCCAGCCCATATCGAGAGCGCGTCCGCGCAGGGCGACGTTGTGCGCTTTGGAGCCGGTGAAATACATGAGCGCGGCGCCGAAGTTTTCCTTGCGCAGCAGACGAAGATCGACCTGCAGCTTGCTGTCGAGAATGACGCTGACCTTGTTTTCTCCGTGAGCGAGGGTCTGGTGAATGGCGGGATAGCGGAGCAGGTGTTCGGCAACCTTGTCGATTTCTTCCTGGGAGTCGTGGCCGGGCTTCATGGTGAGAAGAAGGTCGAGGTCGCCGACGGTTTCGCGGCCGCGGCGGAGGGAGCCGGCAGGAGTAACGGATTCGACCTGCGCGCAGGCTTTCAGGATGTAGGCGGTGTAGAGGCGAGCCGCGTCCTCGGCGACGTTGATCTGCACGCGCGCGGAGGCGCCGGCAAGAGAGCGGAACTGCTCGCAGGCCTTGAGGATGTTCTGCTCGCTCTTTTCGCCGAAGCCGGGAATTTCGCGCAGCTTTTCTTCGCGGGCGAGCTTTTCCACGTCGGCCACAGTAGCAGCAGCCGAAGATCTTGAAGAGCGTGGCGGTTTTCTTGGCGCCGAGGGATTGCAGTTCGAGAACTTCGAGAAGCGTGGCGGGATATTTTTTCAGCAGCTTCTGGCGCAGGCTGTAGTCGCCGGTTTTGAGGACTTCGCAGATGTGCTCGGCCATGTTTTCGCCAACGCCGGGAAGTTCGCGCAGCTTGGCGGGTTCCTTGGCGATATCTTCGATGCGCTCGGGCATGGTGAAGAGCAGCTCGGCGACTTTCTCGTAGGTGCGGTAGCGGCCGATGATGGCGCCGTCGATTTCAAGCAGTTGCGCTGTTTCGCGCAGGATTTTGGCTACTTCGCGGTTTTCCATGGTGGTGGCTCAGCGCCCGAGGATTCTTCGCATTCGGGCTTCGGCGTTTTCCGGCGATGAAGGTTGAGTAGTAGAGAACGCCGGCGATGGTTTTGGCGTCGTTAATTTTGCCAGTGCGAATCCACTCCTCGAGTTCGGGAAGCGCGACGGCACGACTGGCGATTTTCTCGTCCTCTTCCTGTTTGGCTTCGCCCTTGGTGAGATCCTCGGCGAGAAACACGACCATCTTTTCGCTGAGCAGGCCAGGGGAGGGAAAGAATTCGACCAGCTTGGTGAATTTCTGCGCGGTGTAGCCGGTTTCTTCCTGCAGTTCGCGCGGAGCGGATTCGCGAAAGGTTTCGTGCGGCTCGCGATGTCCGGCGACGAGTTCCCACATGGTCTGTTTGGCGGCGTAGCGGTACTGGCGAATCATCAGGATGCGGCCGTCGGGGAGGACGGGCAGGACCACGACGGAGCCGTGGTGCTCGATGATGTCGCGCGTGGCTTCGATGCCGCCAGGTTCGCGGATGCGGTCGCGCTTGAAGACGAAATGGCGTCCGGTGGCGAGGGTTTCGCTGCTGACCACTTCGACCGATACAGCTTTGCGGGTGGCGGATTTGGGCACGCGCGCTCCTTGAGATGCTGCCGGGAAATTCTACACCAAGAGGAAGCGGGGAACCGGGAGAGCCGGATTGCGGACGGCGCAGGGAAGCTCGCGGAAACTGCACCGCGAGCGGTGAGGCGCTGCGCGCCATCTGTGTCCCACCGCTGAGGGCAGGCGGACTTTCAGATGGCCCCTTCACTCGCTCCGCTCGGTCGGGGCGCGATCCCATATTCGACCCTAGCCGGGTCGACCGGATCGCCGAAAGCGCCGCGGCCCGTCGCGGTGGGCTACGATATGCCGCCCCTAGCGGGGCTGGGTTATCTCTAAGGCTGCGTGAAGCACGCTCATTGAAAGAACGGGGGTAGTGGGTGTTTTAGCGGCGAGGGCGTGTGTTGCGCTCGCGTTCGGTGGTTTCGGACGGCGACTTCGTCGCCGGGGTTGCCATTGGAATGGCGAAGCAACGCACCCATCGCAAAGGGCGCGAAGGGATGCGGCACGCGTGGCGCGGATTGCGGCGGGCCGCGCCGGTGGTTAATGCGGGGCGAATCCGACACACGAAGAGAGGTCCCTCGACTCGCTGAGAACCGCTCGCTTCGGGATGACAAGTGCGGTTGGTGCCGATGGCGATTAGGAGGTAAAGACGCGCTGCGGGCGACACACTGCCGCTCGCGTTCGGTGGTTTCGGACGGCGACTTCGTCGCCGGGGTTGCCATTGGAATGGCGAAGCAACGCACCCATCGCAAAGGGCGCGAAGGGATGCGGCACGCGTGGCGCGGATTGCGGCGGGCCGCGGCGGTGGTTAATGCGGGGCGAATCCGACACACGAAGAGAGGTCCCTCGACTCGCTCCGTTTTAGCGCGACCCTAACTGGGTCGCAAACTACGCTCGCTTCGGGATGACAAGTGCGGTTGGTGCTGATGGCGATTAGGAGGTAAAGACGCGCTGCGTGCGACAGCGAGCGAAAGAAAGAGGGATTCTTCGCTGCGCTCGGAATGACGGCGAAAAGAAAATGCGGGTCCCTCGACTTCACGTTCGTTGACGGTCTTCCCCCTGTCGGGCTGGGGGAACAATCGCACAGCGATGAGCGATTCTGTCGCCGAGAAGGAACCCGATGCTTCCGTTGCGTCAAAAAAACAAAGAGCTAGCAGTGGCCATACAGAGGCGGATGCGAAAGTGGGGCGGCCGCGGACCTGGGCGGCGGCGTGGTCTAATGGAGAAGATGCCTTGGAGCGGAGCGACAAGCGCCGGCTATCGCGCCGGGCGATGGATATTCGCGATTTTCTTCGTGGCCGCCGGGACGCTGCACTTTTTGTTTCCGGGGCCATACCTGCGGATCATGCCGCCGGTTTTGCCTTGGCCAAGGGCGTTGGTCGGGATCAGCGGCGCGGCTGAAATTGCGGGCGGCCTGGGGCTGCTTCTCGCGCGATTTCGGAGGCTTGCTGCCTACGGATTGGCCGCGCTGCTGGTAGCGGTTTTCCCCGCGAACATCTATATGGCGGCCGCGCATGTTTCGTTTCCCGGAGTAATGGGCAAATTGTGGGTGCAATGGGCCCGTCTGCCATTGCAGCTTCCCCTGATTTATTGGGCGTTGCTGTATGCCAGGAAAGGCTCGAGGCGCGATAACGAGGCTGCTGGGATTTAGCGGCACACGTGGCGGCCCAAGCACACGAAGAGAGGTCCCTCGACTCGCTGAGAACCGCTCGCTTCGGGATGACAAGAGCGGTTGGGGCTGGTGGCGATTGGGAGGCAAAGACGCGCTGCGAGGGACGGCGAGCGAAAGAAAGAGGGATTCTTCGCTGCGCTCGGTTCGGGATGACACCGCAGAAGAAAATGCAGATCCCTCGACACGGTCGCAAAGAACGCGACCGGCTCGGGATGACAAGGGCGATTGGTGGTGATGGCGAGGCGGAGGTAAGACGCGCTGCGTGCGAAAAACTACAAGAGCGTGAGTGGCGGCACGGCGGCGGGCGCGAACGACAAGATGGCGGGCGGAAGCCCGCCGCTACGTTCGTGCGGAGGGGGATGGCGCCACGCGGTACCGAACGGCAAGGGCAAGAGAGATTCTTCGCTGCGCTCAGAATGACGGCAAAAAATAAACGGCAGAATTATACGGTGGCGGGCGGTGCGGCGAGGTTGCTCGGGGCGTACACCGTGCATATACTCGCAGAGGCGAAAATATGGCGATCAGCACTGTGATTGTCGATGACGAGCGGCCGGCGCGGGATGAGCTGGCGTATTTGCTGAAGGGTTTTCCTGAGCTGGAGGTGATTGCGCAGGGAAAGAACGGGCTGGAAGCGGTGTCGCTGATTAAGGAGCACGATCCGGATTTGGTTTTTCTTGACGTGCAGATGCCGGGACTCGACGGGTTCGGCGTGATCAAGAAGCTGGTGGAGCGCCGGGTGCGCATGCCGCAGATCGTGTTCGCGACGGCGTTCGACAATTACGCCGTGCACGCGTTCGAGGTGAACGCGGTTGACTACGTGCTGAAACCGTTCGACAAGGCGCGCATCGCGAAGGCCGTGCAGCGCGCGAAGAAGATGGTGGAGTCGCATACCTCACCGGTGGACCGGTTGGAAACGCTGGTGGGGCAACTGGGCGCGGGGCTGGGCGGCGGACTGCCGAAACCGAAGCAGACGCAGCCGGTGAAGCTGCTGGTGAAATCGCAGGCGCGCATGATTTTGGTGGATGCGGAGGACATGATCTACGCGTCGATTGAAGATGGATCGATCACGATTGTGGCGCGCGAGGCGGAGGGCAGCTCGAATTTCCGCACGATCGAGGAATTGGCGGACTCGCTCGACCCGGATATTTTCTGGCGGCCGCACCGGTCGTACCTGGTGAACATCAACCACATCAAGGAAGTGGTGCCCTGGTTCAAGTCGAGCTTCATGCTGAAGATGAACGACAAGCGAGCGAGCGAAGTGCCGGTTTCGCGGGGGCAGACGAAGCGCTTGCGCGAACTGTTGAAACTGTAGTTGGCTGCTATCTGCTGACATCCCACCGATGGACTTTTCCTTTAGCTCCGATCAAATTCTGATTCGCGATACCGTGCGCCAGTTCATGGAAGCGGAGATGCGTCCGGTGATCCGCGAATACGAGCGCGCGGAAACATTTCCGATTGAGGAAATCCGGAAGCTTGGCGAGCTGGGCTGCTGCGGCATGCTCGTTCCCGAGGAATGGGGCGGCGCGGGTGCGGAGACGATCAGCTACGCGCTGATGCTGGAGGAAGTGGCGCGCGTGGACGCGTCGACGGCGGTGGCGCTGAGCGTGACGAATTCGGTGGTGGCGGTGCCGGTGTGGAAGCATGGCACGAAGGAGCAAAAGGAAAAATATCTGCGGCGGCTGGCGAGCGGGGAAATGATTGGAGGGTTCTGCCTGACCGAGCCGCAGGCGGGATCCGATGCGGCGGCGATTCAGACGCGTGCGGCGCGCGACGGCGATGGATATGTGCTGAATGGGACGAAGAGCTGGGTGACGAATGGCGGCGTGGCGGGAGTTTACGTGGTGTTTGCGAAGACGGATGCCGCGGCCGGAGCGCGAGGAGTGACCGCGTTTCTGGTGGAGCCGTCGTTTGCCGGATTTCGCATCAGCCGGTACGAAGACAAGATGGGGCTAAGGCTGTCGCGGTCGGCGGAAATTGTTTTCGAGAATTGCCGCGTGCCGGCGGCGAACCGGCTGGGAGAAGAAGGGCAGGGGCTGAGGATGGCGCTGGAGTCGCTCGACGGCGGACGCGTGGGAATTGCGGCGCAGGCGGTGGGGCTGGCGCAGGGCGCGATGGAGGCGGCGGTGCGGTACGCGAAGCAGCGGCGCACGTTCGGGAAGCCGCTGGCGGAACATCAGGCGATTCAGTTCATGCTGGCGGACATGGAAACGGAGATTGAAGCGGCGCGGGTGCTGACGCACTACGCGGCGTATCAGCGCGATGCGAATCCGGCGAGCCGCGGAGGAGCGCACGCTTCGCGGGCGAAATTGTATGCGAGCGAGATGGCGAATCGCGTGGCGTACAAGGCGGTGCAGATTCATGGCAGCACCGGATATTCGCGCGAGACGGATGTGGAGCGCTATTATCGCGACGCGCGCGTGCTGACGATTTATGAGGGGACGAGCGAGATGCAGCGGATGATTATTGCGAGGGATCTGCTGAAAGGCAGTGGCTAGTGGCGAGTGACGAGTGGCTGGAAAAGGCAGGCGCGGAGCCTTCGACGAACTGCGAGGCGAAATCTGCACACGAAGAGAGGTCCCTCGACTCGCTCCGTTCTACCGCGACCCTCACCGGGTCGCAAACTTCTTCTGTGCGCCCTCACCGGGTGCGTGCTCGCTTCGGGATGACAACGTCGGTTGGGGCTGGTGGCGAGTCGGAGGTAAGGGCGCGCTGCGTGCGAAAAACTACAAGAGCGATCGCGGACTGAAGTCCGCCGCTACGAAAGGCAACAGCGAAAAGCAGAGGCAACGGCAACGGCGAAAAGCAACGGCAACGGATAAGAAACGGTTAGTATTCGACGCGGCGGACGGCGCTGGGCGCAGTGGCCGGCTTGGCATTGCGCGGCGGGGGAATCACGGTGGCCATCTTGCGGATCATGGCCAGCACGAGCTTTTTGTCATCGTCCGACAAGGTGGCCGAGTAGCGCTTGATATCGGCGAGAAAACGGATTTCCTCGTCGGACAACTCGCCCAGCATCTTGCGGGTCTCCTTGTCCTGGGCGGTGTCGGTGCCGGGGAAAAAGTCGGCGAGATTGATCTCCATGGCCTCGGCAATCTTGGCCAGCGTTTCGAGGGACGGCACGGTGTGGCCGTTCTCAACGCGCGAGAGGTAGCAGCGGAGAAGTCCGGTACGGCGCTCGATATCGCCCTGCGAAAGGCCGCGGTCGCTGCGATAGGATCGAATCACTTCCCCGATATTTACCTTGGGCTTTTCTTTTGGCACCGTATCATCCTTGACAACAGCCCGTATCTTACGAGTCACCATTTGGGGGGCGCAAGAGGGGATTTAGGGAATTTGAGTTACCGATAGGACACAAAAATGAGCCGGTACGGTACGGCGCGGAGGCGCTTACGGCGGCCCGTAGACTCGAATGCTCGCGGAAACGGCACCGCGAGCGGAAGGCGCTGCGCGCCGCGGCCGGATTTCCCAGCGATGTGAGCGCTATGTGCCGCCCCTGTCCGGGGCTGAGTGTTACGTCGCACGAGTCTTTCTCGATCGCTGTCACGCATAGGGGCATAGGATTTTAGGCGAAGCTAGGCGGAGGTGCTGAGGCGCTCGATGTCGGCGCCGAGGGAGCTGAGCTTTTCCTCGATGCGCTCGTAGCCGCGGTCGATGTGGTACACGCGGTCGATGGTGGTGGTGTTGCTGGCGACGAGGGCGGCGAGAACGAGTCCGGCGCTGGCGCGAAGGTCGGAAGCGGTGACGGGCGCGCCGCTGAGCGGAGTGGGACCGGTGACGGTGGCGAGATTGCCGTCGACGGCGATGCTGGCGCCCATGCGGTTCATCTCGCTGGCGTGGAGATAGCGATTCTCGAAGATAGTCTCGCGGATGTGCGAGACGCCCTGGGACTGGGTGGCGAGAGCCATGAACTGGGCCTGCATGTCGGTGGCGAAGCCTGGATATTCCTCGGTGGTAACGTCTGCCGCGACGAGTTTTTCGGCGGCTGTTACGCGCAAGGCGTTTTTCCCCTCGCAGCGGATATCGACGCCGCATGCCTTTAGCTTGGCGATGGGCGCGGCGAGGTGCTGCGGGTCGCAGTGCGTGAGCAGGAGATTGCCGCCGGTGATGGCTCCGGCGACGAGGAAAGTGCCGGCTTCGATGCGGTCGGGAATGATGGAGTGCGTGGCGCCATGAAGTTTTTCGACGCCTTGGACGTGGATGGTGGGGGTGCCGGCGCCTTCGATGTGCGCGCCCATTTTGGTGAGTAGCGCGGCGAGATCGGGAATTTCGGGCTCGAGAGCGCAATTTTCAAGGATGGTTTCGCCTTCGGCGAGCACCGCAGCGGTGAGGATGTTCTCGGTGCCGGTGACGGTAATTTTGGGGAAGTGAAAAGTTGTGCCGCGAAGGCGAGTGGCGCGCGCTTCGACGTAGCCGTGGTCGACGGAAATCTGCGCGCCCAGCTTTTCGAGCGCCTGGATATGCAGGTCGATGGGGCGGGCGCCGATGGCGCATCCGCCGGGGAGCGAGACGCGGGCGTATCCGAAACGAGCCACCAGCGGGCCGAGAGTGAGCACGGAGGCGCGCATGGTTTTGACGAGGTCGTAGGGCGCTTCGGCGTGCGAGACATTTTCGGCCTGGATGGAAAATTCGCTGGGAGGAAGATCGGGGCTTTGCACCAGGCAGCGCATGTGCGCGAGGAGCTTGGCCATGGTGATGATGTCGCGCACGTGCGGGATGTTTTTCAGGGTGACCGTGTCGGGAGTGAGGAGCGCGGCGGCCATGGCGGGAAGGGCGGCGTTCTTGGCGCCGCTGATGCGTACCGTGCCTTCGAGTTTGCGTCCGCCGCGGATGAGGAATTTGTCCATGGTGCGATTTCCCGTGCCGTTACGAGTGCATCTTCCGGGCCAGGGCGAGGGCCTGGCGCAGGTTGCCGTGGGCGGCAGCAAGCGCTTTCTGCGCAACGCGAGCGTCCACCTTCGATTTGAGCATAACCAGCGCCACGGGCAGCTTGTGTTGCGCCTGACGCAGAGCGTGTTCCGCGGTGGACGCGTCCACAGCGGCGGCGGCTTGCAGGATTTCCGCGCCGCGGCGGCGCAGCTTGGCGTTGGTAAGCGCGACGTGAATCATCCAATTATCGTATACGCGGCCCATGCGAACCATGACCGCAGTCGAGAGCAAATTGAGGACCATTTTCTGCGCGGTGCCGGCTTTCATGCGCGTGGATCCGGTGACCGCTTCGGGGCCGGTTTCGGGAGTGATGGCAATGCGGCTTTGCTGCGCCAATGGCGAATTTTTGTTCGAGGTGATGCCGACGGTGAGCGCGCCGCGCTTTTTGGCGAAGGCGATGGCGCCGAGAACGTAGGGCGTGGTGCCGCTGGCGGAGACGCCGACAATTACATCGCGGCGGGAAATTTTTGCGTGCTTCAAATCATGTGAACCGGCAGAGATGGAGTCCTCTGCATCCTCGGTGGCGTAGCGGAGGGCGCGTTCGCCTCCGGCAATGATCGCCTGAACCATGGACGGATCGGTGCCGAAGGTGGGTGGGCATTCGGCTGCGTCGAGTACGGCGATGCGACCGCTGGTGCCGGCGCCGATATAGATGAGGCGGCCGTTATTCGAAAGAGCTTTGACGATCGCATTTACCGCTTTGGCGATTTGCGGGAGCTGGCGGCGGACGGCGGCGGCGACGCGGGCGTCTTCATTGTTGAGGACGCGCAGAATTTCGAGTGTGGACTTGCGGTCAAGGCCGCGCGAGCGCGGATTCTGCTGTTCGGTTTGCGCCAGCTTCAACGGAGTGGTGATCTCCCGGGCAAGATTATAGCGGCGAGGGAGGAAAGACCCGGGTGATGAAGTGAGCTGCGTTTGCGGCGATGTGCCAAGGAAGTTATCGTGCGGCGACCGGCGGCTTTACCAAGCCGAGAGATTCGAAGACAGCGTCATGCAGGGCGGGACGCACCTGACGGATTTTTTCGTTCTCGCGGGTGGGATTCACGCGATTGGTCAGGAGAATGACGAAAAGGTTGCGCTCGGGATCGATCCAGAGGGAAGTGCCGGTGAAACCGGTGTGGCCGTAACTTTTAGCCGAGAAATATTGACCGGAAGAGGAGGGCTGGACGGGAACGTCCCACCCGAGAGCGCGGGCAGAGGTGCCGATGGTTTCGCGCGCGGTGAACTGGTTGATGGTGGAGCGGCGCAGGATGCGGTGCTGCGCGTAGATGCCGCCATTGAGCATCATCTGCGCGAATTCGGCGATGTCGCCCGCGGTGGAGAAAAGGCCGGCGTGTCCGGCGACGCCGCCGAGGGCGTAGGCGTTTTCGTCATGAACTTCGCCCTGGAGCAGGCGCTTGCGGTAGGTGGTGTCCTCTTCGGTGGGCGCGATGCGCGAGCGCAGGTTCTTTGGCGGCTTGAAAAGGGAATTTTTCATTTGCAGGCGCTCGAAAATGTCCTGCGCGTTTTCGTCGAGCGGATCGCCGGTGAGGCGCTCGACGATCTGGCCAAGCAGGATGAAGCCGAGGTCGGAGTACTCGATTTCCTTGCCAGGTTCGCGGACAAGCGGTTCGGCCATGATGCGCGCGAGGACGGCTTCGGGCGTCTTGGCCTGGAGAAAGAAATCACGATGCGCGGGCAGGCCGGAATCGTGCAGCAAGAGCATTCTAACGGTGACGCGCGCGCGCCAGGAAGGATCGGGATCGGATTTTGCAGCCGCGGCCCATTCGGGCACGAAGCGGACGACGGGCGCGTCCAGGCTGAGTTCGCCGCCCTGCACCAGGCGCATGATGGCGGTGGTGGTGACGATGGGCTTGGTGAGCGAGGCGACGTCGTAAATGGTGTCGGCGGTAACAGCGGGAGATTTTGCGTCGCGAGTGAGATGACCGAAGGGATGTAGGGCGAGTTCGTCATTCAAGCCGACGGCGAGGACGCCGCCGGGGAAAGCGCCGTCGGAGACGGCGCGATCGAGCAGATCGTAGGCGGGCTGCAGGCGCGCGGACATTTCCGCAGGCGCGGGGCGCAGCGTCATGGGATTGGCGGCGAGCGTCATGCCGGCGCCGCGGTTGACGGTGCCGGGGACGGTGACCGGGATATGTCCGTTAGTAGCGACCTGTCCAAACATGGCGCGGGCGGAAGCGCGCTGGGAAACATCGTTGGTGGAAAATTCGGCGAGCCAGGTGGGCGCGTTGGGAAAGCGTTCGATTAGATAGGGACTGCCGAAGGAGGCGATCACGACGGGCTTGCCCTGTGTGAGAAGTTGATTGACGAAGGCGCGCTGATCGTCGGGAAAGCCGACGTTGCCTTTGCGGTCGGCCACGCGCACGAAGAGAGCAGCGATGGCGAGGTCGTAGGCGTCCGGTTTGGGAAGCGTGAGAGAGCTGACCGGCTTGAATTGGGTGTCGGCGCGAAGCACGGTGAGCGAATCGACGCGCGGGCGAAGCTCGGGTTCGATGGTCTCGCCGGGGAACGGATCGGGATCGGCGGAAAGCGCGACGAGAAGAACGCGCCGGGGGCGCGTGGAGTCAAGCGGGAGAAGTTTTCCAGTGTCGCGCAGAAGCGTGACGCCTTTGTCGGCGATGCTTTGCGCTTCGGCTTCGTATGCCGGCAGCGCGAATTTTTCGTTGAGGTGCGCGACGTCGACGAAGCGATCTTTGTCGAGGCCGAGGCGCGCTTTGGCGGCCAGGATGCGGCGCACGGATTCATCAATGCGCGCGATGGAGAGGCGGCCGGAGTCGACAGCGGCTTCGAGGCCGGCCATGGCCGCGTCCGGGAACGGGCGGCATCAGCAGCACGTCCGAGCCGGCTTCGACCGAGCGCACGGCGGCTTCGCCGGGCGCGTAGAGAGTGGTGACGCCGCCCATGTCCATCGCGTCCGTGACGATGAGGCCCTGGAATTTCATTTCGTCGCGCAGCAGGCCGGTAAGAATGTTGTGCGAAAGCGTGGCGGGAGTGTTGGGGTCAGGCTCGAAGGCGGGCACGGCGAGATGGCCGGGCATGATGGAGTCGACGCCAGCGGCGATGGCGGCGCGGAAAGGCACGAGCTCGGTGCCGTTCAATTCTTCGCGGTCGCCGGGAACGGTGGCGAGGGCGAGGTGGGAGTCGACGGCGACGTTGCCGTGTCCCGGGAAAATGTTTGGCGGTGGCGATGGCGCCGTTTTCCTGCACGCCGCGAATGAATTGCGTGACGTATTCGGAGACGGATTGCGGATCTTCGCCGAACGAACGCACGTTGATGATGGGATTGTCGGGATTGTTATTCACGTCGGCATCGGGCGCGAAGATCCAGTGCACGCCGGAGGCGCGCGCTTCGAGGGCAATGGTCTTGCCGACAATGTAGGCGAGCTTGGGATCGCCAGTGGCGGCGACGGCCATGGCGGAAGGGAAGGAAGTGCCTTCGTCGAGGCGCATGCCGGTGCCAGATTCAAAGTCGGCGCCAAGAAGCAGCGGAATTTTCGAGCGGCGCTGAAGCTCGTTGGTGATGACGGCGGTGGCGTAGACCTGGCTTTTCTCGATGCCGAGAGGGCCCGCGCGAGGAGCCGACGATCATGCCGCCGATGTGGTTGTCCTCGACCTGGTGGAGCAACTCCTTGTATTCTGCGCTCTCGGTGGAAGTGAACGCGCCGAAGTAATAGATCATCAGCATCTGGCCGAGTTTCTCGCGCACGGACATTTTTTTGAGGGTTTGTTCGACCCACGGGGATTGCGGCGCGGCAGGGCGTTGTTTCGAGCCAGAGGATTTTTGAGCGCGAACCAAGGTTGTGGTCATGAGCAGGAGCAGCGCGAGCGACGAGAGACCCAGCTTACGCATGTCCGCGATTCCGGGCCGTTGCTGACGCGTGAGTCGACGCGCGCATCGCTATAGTTTGTATAGCACGCGGGTGCAGGCGGGACAATCGAGAGGCGTCAGGCATGTTTCGTTACCGTTCTCATGGCATCAGGCTGCTGGGCGCGATGCTGGCGATCTGCGGAGCGGTTTGCGCTTTGGGAGCCGGGCGCTTTGCGCAGGCGCAAACATCTTACACTGCGAGCCCAAGGACGCTGACAGGTATCGACGTGCTGGAGGCGGAGAACTTTTCATCGCTACGGGGGAAGCGGGTAGGCCCAGTGCGCGCAGTGGGCGCACTACGCATAGGGTTGATTACAAACCAGACCGGAGTGGATGCGCAGGGGCGGCGGACGATTGACGTGCTGGCGAAAGCGCCAGGAGTAAAACTGGTCGCGCTGTTCAGTCCCGAGCATGGCGTGGCGGGAAATGTGGATGTTCCGAGCGTGGCGGATTCATCCGATGCCGCGACGAAGCTGCCGGTGTACAGCTTGTACGGCGCGACGCGACGGCCCACGCCCGAGATGCTGAAAGGCATCGATGCGCTTGTTTTTGATGTGCAGGACGCGGGCGTGCGCTTCTACACTTACGTGACGACGATGGCGTATTGCATGGAAGAGGCCGCGAAGAATCACGTGGCGTTTTTTGTGCTGGACCGTCCGGACCCGATCGGCGGAGACGTGATCGAGGGACCGATGCTCGACCGCGATCGGACGTCGTTTGTGGGCTATTTCCCGATGCCGGTGCGCTACGCGATGACCATGGGCGAACTGGCGCGGATGTTCAACGCGGAAAATAAAATTGGCGCGGATCTGCATGTGGTGGCCATGAAGAATTGGACGCGCAGCGAGACCTACGATCAGACTGGGCTGCGCTGGATTGCGCCGTCACCGAACCTGCGCACGGTGAATGAGGCGTTTCTGTATCCGGGAATGGAAATTCTGCAGGCAGCCGGCGTTTCAGTGGGACGCGGGACGGACGTGCCGTTTGAAATTTTGGGCGCGCCGTGGATTCGTGGCGGAGAACTGGCGGCAGCGTTGAACGCGCGGAAGATTCCGGGCGTGAGTTTTGCGCCGGCGCAGTTCACGCCGACGGAGGCGCCATATAAAGGACAGGCGTGCGAGGGCGTGACGATTACGTTGACGAGTGAGGCGGAGCTGCGGTCGATGCTGACGGGGATGACGATTGCGGATGTGCTGCACCGGATGTATCCGGAACAGTTTCACGTGGATAAGATGATGGGGCTGCTGGGATCGCAGAAGACCGTGGAGCGGATGGAGAGAGGCGATGCCCCGGCGGAAATTGTGGCGGTTTGGGCGGGGGAACTGGAACAGTTTCGGGAGATGAGGGCAAAGTATCTTTTGTACAGGTGAGAGATGACAGGGTCGAACAAAAAAGTGTGGCTGGGGTGGAGCAGCGGGAAAGACAGCGCGTGGGCGCTACACGTACTGCGGCAGCAGGACGAATTTGAGGTTGTGGCGCTGCTGACCACGGTGAACCTGACGTACAAGCGAGTGGCCATGCACGCGGTGCGCGAGAGCCTGCTGGAAATGCAGGCGGGCGCGGCGGGATTGCCGCTGGTGAAGGTGTCCATTCCTTCGCCTTGCCCGAACGAGACGTACGAGTGGGCCATGGAAAAGGCGATGACACGGGCGCGGGCCGAGGGCGTGTGGCATGTAGCTTTCGGCGATCTGTTTTTAGAAGATATTCGCGCCTATCGCGAAAAGCAGCTTGCGGGGTGCGGGATGACTCCGGTGTTCCCGGTGTGGGGCATCGATACGCGGCAGCTTGCGGAGGAAATGCTGGCGGGCGGATTATCGGCGCGTTTGACCTGCGTGGACCCGAGGAAATTGGATCGGAGTTTCGCGGGGCGAAGATTTGACGCGAAGTTGCTGGCGGATTTGCCGGCGGGTGTCGATCCGTGCGGGGAGAATGGAGAGTTTCACAGCTTTGCGAGCGAGGGTCCGATGTTCCGCGAAAAGATTCCGGTGAGCGTGGGAGAGATTGTGGAGCGGGATGGGTTTGTGTTCGCGGATTTGTTGCCGGCCGAGCAAGCTGCAAGCGCGATGCTGTAGTCTCGAAGGCCGCTTCCTGAAAAACAAAAGCAGATCCCTCGACTGCGCCAACGCGACCCGCAGGGTCGCGAAAACGGCTCCACTCGGGATGACAAGGCGGGTCGGCGGCCAGGACGAAGAGAGGTCCTTCGCTCCGCGTTACTCCGCTCAGGACTCCGGCCCCTCGTCGGGTCATCGGCGTCGCTCGGGATGACAAGGTTGAAAAGGTTTCGCGAGAGATAGAGTGGACTCGGGAAAGTGATGCGATGAGGATTTGTTCGCTACTACCGTCGGCGACGGAGATTTTATATGCGCTCGGATTGGGCGATTGCGTCGTGGGCGTCACGCACGAGTGCGATTTTCCGCCCGAGGCGGCGGCGAAGCCGGCGCTGATCCGGCCGCGGGTCGATCCGAAGGCAGCGCCGGCGGAGATTGACCGGCAGGTGAGTGAGCTGGTGGCACGCGGCGAAAGCATTTACGCCGTTGACGCGGAACTGCTGGCAAAGCTGGCGCCCGATTTGATTGTGACGCAGGACCTTTGCCACGTGTGCGCGGCTTCGCCGGACGATTTGGCCACAGCGTTGACGAGGCTGCCGAAAATGCCGGAGGTGCTGTCGCTCACTCCGCATGGGTTGGCGGATGTGTGGGGCGACATCCGGCGCGTCGGTATCGCGACGGACCGGCGGGAGCGAGCGGAGGGACTGGCGGCGTCGCTCGAAAGCGAAGTGGCTGGGATTGCGGCGAAGGCGGCGCAAGGCGGAACGCGGCCTGGCGTGCTGTGTCTCGAGTGGCTGGAGCCGTATTACGTGGGCGGGCACTGGGTGCCGGAGATGGTTGCGCTTGCGGGTGGCGAGGACATTTTCGGTCGCGCAGGTGAGCCGTCGTTTCGAGTGACGGCGGAGCAGATCGCAGAATCAGATGCGGAGATTGTGGTGGTGATGCCGTGCGGATACGGTGTGGAGCGCGCGGCAGAAGAATTTCGCGCGGTGCGATGCGCGCCGGAATGGCGCGAATTGCCCGCGGTGCGCGAGGGCCGGGTGTTCGCGGTGGATGCGAATGGATATTTTTCGCGCCCTGGGCCGAGATTGGCGCAGGGTGTGGCGATGCTGGCGCGGATTCTTCATCCAGGGCTGTTTGCGGAAGTCGTGAACAACGAGCGCGTTCTTCGGCTGGAGACATCGGCAGCACGAATTACGCAGTAGGTATACTGGCCCGAGATTTTCCCCGGGCCACCGCGTCTGCGTGTTCTATTCGCTGTACCAAAACTGTCCCGGCGTATTCTTGACCGAGATTCCAGCTAAAGCGTAATGTGCGCGCACTGAGCCGGACCCATGGCCCCCGGTTCAAGTGAACGAGCGCCAATCAATTCCGATCAACGAGGTTAACTACCCAGCCCGATAACCGAAGAAAAGCGGGAACGGCCGGGGTGTGCCCGGGCGGGAATTTGTGTGCCGGGGCGGATTCATCGCTGGAAACAAGGAGCATGGAATGAAGAAAATCAATCCGATTACGATTGCGCTGGTGGGCGCGGCGGCTTCGCTGAGCGCCGGCGTGTTCGCGCAAAATCAGAATTTCGGTGTGGCGACCACGGCGAAAGATCCGGGAGTGCGCGCGGGGAGTATTGGCGCGGGGATGGCGCTCTCGACGCTGACCGCGGACGAAACGGAGTATTTCAATGACGGGTTGTCGCGATTCATGCAGGTGGATTCGGTGAGCGGCACGCTTGCTGGGGAGAACGGAGGCGGGCTGGGTCCGGCTTTCAACTCCAACAGTTGCGTGAGTTGCCACGCGCAGCCTGGGCCTGGCGGAAGCAGTCCGAATGCGAATGCATACCCGAACATCGGGTCGAATCCGCAGATCGCGGCGGCTTCGGATGCCGGGGCGACGAACACGATTCCATTTTTCGTGACGCCGGATGGGCCGGTGCGCGAGGCGCGGTTTCCGTTCGTGGTGAATGCGAATGGATTTCCGACCATGACTCCGGACGGCGGAGTGCATGACGTGTTCACGATCGCGGGGCGGACCGACGCGCCGGGTTGCACCATGCCCCAGCCGAATTTCGAGCGCATGGAGCAGGTGCACAACATTATTTTCCGGATTCCCACGCCGCTATTCGGCGCGGGGCTGATCGAGAACATTGCGGACTCGGCCATTCTGGCGAACATGAACGCGAATGCGCAGTTGAAGCGGCAACTGGGAATTTCGGGGCACCCGAACTACAGCGGAAACGACGGGACGATCACGCGATTCGGCTGGAAAGCGCAGAACAAGTCGCTGGGCGTGTTTTCGGGCGAGGCCTACAACGTGGAAATGGGCGTGACCAACGAGAACTTCCCGGACGAGCGGGAGGGCGCTCCGGCGTCGTGCCTGTTCAACTCCACGCCAGAGGACTACACCAATTACGACGCTGTTGGCGACCAGATCCCGAGCGACGTGGTGGGGTTCTCGGATTTCATGAGATTTCTCGCGCCGCCCACGCCTTCCACGCAGGGAATTCCGGGAAACCCGTCGCAGCAGTCGATCCAAGACGGGCAGAAAATGTTCACGCAGGCCCACTGCGACATGTGCCACACACCATCGATGCAGACAGCGAAGTCTTCGTTCTCAGCGAGCCTGAGCCAGCAGAACGCGCAGCTATTTTCAGATTTGCTGGTGCATAACATGGGCGCGGCGCTGGCCGACCAGGTGACGCAAGGCTCCGCGGGCGGAGACGAATTCCGCACGGCGCCCTTGTGGGGCGTGGGGCAGCGCGTGTTCTTTTTGCACGATGGGCGATCGGGACCGGCGAATGGCGGATTGCTCGACGCAATTCGGGAACATGCGGGACCGGGGTCGGAAGCGAACCAGGTGATTCAGCTTTTTAATTCGCTTACCGATCAGCAGAAGCAGGATTTGCTGAATTTCCTGCGGTCGCTGTGAGGCAGTCGCTAGTGGTTAGAAAAGCCCCAGAGTGGGCCTTCGAGTGGACTGCACGGCGAAGTATTCACACTAAGAGAGGTCCCTCGACTCGCTGAACAACTTGCGACCCTCGCCGGGTCGCGAAAGCGCTCGCTTCGGGATGACACGGCACAAGCAAAAACAATGGCGGGGCTCGCTTGGGGATGACACCGCACAAGCAAAGACAATGGCCCGACTCGCTGAAAGAGGGCTCCTTCGCTCCGCAATGCTACGCTCAGGACTCCGACCCTTATCGGGTCGTCGGCTCGGGATGACAACCGTAAAAACAAAAGCGACCGCTGGCGGGCTGAAAGCGTTGCGCTGACCGTGGTGACTTGCGTCAGCGGCGACGAGGAGAAGTGGCGACGGGCTGTGGAACATCCAGGTTCGCAGCCCGTCGTTTTATTTTGGCAGGGTTAACGAGGGGACTGCTGGGGAGTTTGGGCAGGATACTGAGAAGATGGCGTTGATTGATTCTGCTGATTCATCTGCTGCTGATTCATTTGCGACGGATTTGGGTTCTGCGCGCCGCCGATCTGGGTGCCGATGATTTCGCCGGAGATGATGATCTCGACGCGGCGGTTCTGCTGGCGCCCCTGTGCGGTGTCATTGCTGGCGACCGGATTTGATTTGCCGTAGCCGACCGCGCTAATGGAAGTAGGATCGAGACCCTGGGCGATGAGGTAGGCGCGGACGGAGTTGGCGCGATTTTCAGAGAGGGTTTGGTTGAAAGTGTCGCTGCCGACGCTGTCGGTATAGCCTTCCACTTGCAGCTTCAATCCTGGATGTGCCAGCACGATTCCTGAGAATCTGGCCAGCGCTTCGCGGGCATTCGGCTGCAGTTCGAATTTGCCGGTGGCGAAAAGCACGTCGGCAAGATTGGCTTTCAGGCCGCGGGGAGTGTCGGTGGTAGGGAGAATGCGGTTGAACTGCTCAAGCAGTTGGGCGCGAAGTTGCGCGGCGGCTTGCTGAGCCTGAAGAGCGGCTTGTTGAGCCTGTGCGGCAGCCTGCGCATCGCGCTGAGATTGGGCCTCGGCTGCAGCGCGGGCTTGCGCGTCCTGCTGGGCTTGCAACTCGGCCTGCTGGCGAGCTTGGGCATCTTTTTGGGCTTGCAGCTCAGCTTCCTGTTGGGCCGCGGCAGCCTTCTCGGATTCGAGTTGGGCGCGCTGGCGTTCGAGTTCGGCTTGTTGCGCCTGCGCTTGTGCATCGGCAGTCTGCTTGGCTGCCGCGGCACGCTCGGCCGCGGCGGTTTCCTCATCCCTGCGGCGAATGGTCATTTGCAGAGCTTCGGCGGCGTTCTGGACCGCGTCGCGCGAGTTTTGCACGATGACCTTGCGGTCACCTCTTTTCATTTCGGCTTCGGCGTTCTGCAAGGATTGCTCGGCTTTCGCGAGAGTGTCGCCGGCGTATTGCTGAGCGCCATCGGCTTTAGCGATTTCAACGGCGTTGCGGGCTTCTGCGAGCTCGATGGGAGCCTTGGATTGCGAGTATCGGGCCATAGCCGCGGTTGTGTTGTAACTATAGAAGCCGCGCTTGAAGAGCTGATAGTTCACATTGACCTGTTGCAGAGTGCCGGAGGTGCCGGGGGCGACAACGTTTTCGAGGACGACCACGTCGCTGGGCTGCGAGACGGCGTAATAAGGCTCGGCGGTGACGATCAAGCCGAAAGTCTGGAGCGTCGTGGTGACCTGAAGCTTGCTTTTTCCGCCTGAGAGCAACAGCTCACCCAGATTGTTCGACCGGCCTTCGGGAGTGACAGCCCAGAGAACATACGTGAGGTACTCCGGGCCGAATTTCATGGACGGGTCGACGTTGCGAAATTCGGCGTCAATGGCGATGCGTCCGCCGCGGCTCTCGACAGTGGCCTGGCCTTTGCCGAGTGGCATCAGGGGCGAGCCCTGGAATCCGATTTCGGTTTTATTGCGGTTCTGATAGTTGATGGCCAGGATGGAGCGGGGAATCATGGTGACGCGGTAGGTGGGTTCATTGTTTTGCGACGATTTCTGCTGGGCGGATGCGGGAAGCGCTGCGAGGGAAAGCAGCAGCGGGGCGAGAAGAATCAAATAATATTTCATGATGCATTTCATGGGCCTCTCCGGGCTTGAACGCTCTGTCTCATTCGATGGTCTACGGTAGCGCGCAGGGGTGGTGGGTACTATCCGGGCATGGCTGTAGAAAGTGAGGGAAAATGTGGGTTTCCAAGTGGTCACTCAAGGCATCTACAAGAGCAAATGGGGAGATTCGGGTAAGAAAATCGAACGGCGGCACGCGAACGGTCTGTGATTGTTGCTCTGGCGCTTCCGATGGCTGTTCCGGGTTTCAAGTTGGGGGAACCGTGGGAGGGGCGAGACGGAATGCTTAAATAAAGCTGAGATGGCTATGATGCGCATTGCGGTGGCGCGCGATTTACGATGAGGACAATCCCTGCGGAGGCGGCCGATTCCGGCGCCGGAAGCAATGCTATAATCGGCGGAATGCTTTGGCGGAAATAAGGAGCCACGAGAATGGGTATTCAAATTCAAGAAATGGCTACTTGGATTCGGCGGCGGAAGGTTTTCGCGTCCGTTCTCGTGATGTTTACGCTGGGCATCGGCATCATGATCGGGACGCTGATCTCCGGAAAGGCGCTGGCCACAAAGGACCAGGCACCTACGGGGGCGGCGCTGCTGGCGGTCCCGGATCCGGTAGTGCTGTCGAACGGATTCACCGCCATTTCGAAAAAGCTGGAGCCCGCAGTCGTAAATATTTCCACCACGCAGTTGATCGACAAGCCGAAAACCAAGAGCCCGCGAGGCGGGCAGGACGATCCTTTCCACGATTTCTTTGACCGGTTTTTCGATTCACCGAACGACGGGCCGGACGCGGAGCGCAGCCTTGGATCGGGAGTGATTGTCGATCCTAAAGGCTTTATTCTCACCAACGATCACGTGATCGACCAGGCCAGCAAAATTGAAGTGACGCTCGATGGCGATTCGACGCACTACACCGCGCACGTGGTGGGCACCGATAAGGATACGGACCTGGCGGTGGTAAAGATCGATGCGGGGCACGAGTTGCCGATCGCGAAACTGGGCAATTCCGACGGAGTGGAGGTGGGAGATTGGGTGCTGGCGTTCGGCAGCCCGTTCGGGTTGAACTCGACGATGACGGCGGGAATTGTGAGCGCGCGAGACCGCTCCAATGTGGGACATCAATTTCAACGGTTTATCCAGACCGATGCCGCGATCAATCCGGGAAATTCGGGCGGCCCGCTGGTGAACATGGCCGGGGAAGTGATTGGAGTGAACACGGCGATCTACACGGGCAGCCGTGGATTTGAAGGAGTGGGTTTCGCGTTGCCGTCGAATACGGTGATTGGCGTGTACAACCAGTTGGTGACCGCGGGGAAAGTGACGCGAGGGTCGATCGGCATCACGTTCCAGGAAGACCGGAGCAACAATTCGGTGCTGATGAAGGAACTGGGCGCGCCATACGGGATCGTGGTGGAAGCGGTTGAGCCGGGCAGCCCGGCGGAGAAAGCCGGATTGCAGGCGGGAGACGTGATCACGACGGTAAACGGGCAGGCCGTGCATACCGGCGCGGACCTGGTGAATCCCATCGCGCAGACACAGATCGGGCAATCGGTGGAAGTGCAGTATGTGCGGAACAAGGACGCCAAGAGCCTGAGCCTTACCGTGGCGGACCGCTCGAAACTTTTCCCGGGCGCGCCGGCGTCGGCGGATGCTCAGCCGGATATGAGCGAGGCGCCGTCGCAGCTGGGATTGCACGTGGAAGATCTAACGCCGGACATCGCCAAGAAGCTGGGCATGAGCAAGGTGACCGGCGTGGTGGTCACCATGGTGGATCCAGCGAGCTTCGGCGAAGATGTGGATTTCGCACGCGGCGACGTGATCACCGAGATCAATCACGTGGCGGTGAGTTCGATGGCGGACTACCAGACGCAATTGGCGAAGCTGAAGCCGGGAGACGATGTGCTGTTCCGCGTGGCCCGGCACGGAGATGGTGATCGCGTGCTGATGCTGTTCCTGGCAGGAGCGGTACCGAAGGAGTAAACCGCTTCCGGGACAGCTTTCAATACAACTGGCAATACAACTGGCCGGAAGATCAGTATCTGTTAGGCGCGGGCGGAACGCGGTTTGTGGGATTTGGGCGGTGGGTGTCGGAGATAATTGAGTTGTCAGCGTGTTGAGATTCGATGAAATATAGCTGGAAGAGTTGTGAAGGAGTTCCGGGGACGATGAAAGGGCTTTGTGTTGCGGCATGTGTTGCGTTCATGTGCTTGCCGACGCCGGCTACGACGACGCCGAAGCACAAGAGCACGCATCACAAGGTGACGCCGAGTTCTACTTCGGCCCATCGAACCACGACGGCGGTGAAACATACGGCTGCAACGAGCATCCGGCCGGAAGCGAAATCCCACGCTGGGCTGCGAACCGCGAAATACAGCCCGGCGACGACCTCGTCAACAACCTCGACAACGAGTTCGACGTCCACGTCCAAACACGCGTCGAGCAAGAAAAAATCCAGCAAGAGCAGGCACGTAAAGCGCGAGCCGACGCAGATGGCTCCCACTGCAGACCGGATATCGGAAATCCAGACGGCGCTGGGGCACGGCGGCTACTACACGACCGATAATCCATCCGGGAAATGGGATGCGGACACGGTGGGCGCGGTGCAGAAATTCCAGTCCGCAAACGGGTTGGATGCGACCGGAAAACTCGACGCGCTGACGCTGCAAAAGCTGGGGCTTGGCTCGGATGTGGCGGGCGTCTCGGCGCCGAAGGGCGTGGTGCCGCATAGCTGCTGCTCGATCACGCCGTCGCCATCGTACGCGCCGGCGGCTTCGGCTGCGCCTAAGACGGCTCCTGCGGCGCAGGTGCCGACATCTTCGGCGAGCGTTGTGCCGCCGATCGAATCCTCGCAGAAGTAGGCTTTTCTCTCGCCGGTCAACCGTTCTTTCCCAGAAGTCAGTCGCAAAATCCGACGGCCGCACAAGGCGGAAGCGTTGACAACCTGTCCGCGTTGACGGGAGCAGAAGTTTGACGCTGCGAGCGCGGGCTTGCTAGGCTGAATCCTGAAGCGGCGCAAAATCATCTGGAAAAGATAGCGACAGCGCGCCGAGCGCTACGATCCGACCCGCAGGAGGACGTATGGCCACCTCGTATACCCCCACGATTTATAAGAACTACATCAATGGCGAATGGTCGGAAGCGCGATCCGGCAAGGTGATCGAGGACTACAACCCGGCGAACATGGATGAGCTGGTTGGGGTTTTTCCGGCGTCGAGTGAGGCGGATGTGGCTGTCGCGGTGGACGCGGCGAAGGCGGCGCTGGAAAAGTGGCGGCTGACGCCTGCGCCGAAGCGCGCGGAGATTCTTTATCGCACCGCGGAAATTCTGGTGGAGCGCAAGGAAGATTACGCCACGCAGATGACCCGCGAGATGGGCAAGGTGCTGGCGGAGACGCGCGGAGATGTGCAGGAAGCCATCGATATGACTTACCTGATGGCCGGCGAGGGACGGCGCATGTTCGGGCAGACCACGCCATCGGAATTGCCGAACAAGTTTGCGATGTCGGAGCGGGTGCCAGTGGGAGTGGCGGGATTGATCACGCCGTGGAATTTTCCGATGGCCATTCCTTCTTGGAAGGTGATGCCGGCGCTGGTGTGCGGAAACACGATGGTGCTGAAGCCTGCGGAGGATACGCCGCTTTCCACCTACAATTTGGCGCAAGCGCTGGAAGAAGCCGGATTGCCGGCGGGCGTGCTGAACGTGGTGTTCGGCGAAGGGCCAAGCGCGGGCGCGCCGATGCTGACGAATCCGGCGATCAATGCGGTGAGTTTTACGGGATCGACTGAAGTAGGGCGGCTGGTGAGCCAGTCGGTGGCGCCGACGTTCAAGAAGCTGCATCTGGAGATGGGCGGGAAGAACATCATTATTGTGATGGACGATGCGAATCTGGAGCTGGCGGTGGAAGGCGCGGTGTGGGGCGGGTTCGGCACCACCGGACAACGCTGCACAGCGGCGAGCCGCGTGGCGGTGCACGAGAAAGTGTACCGGCAATTCAGCGAGAAGTTTGTGGAGCGCGTGAAGAAACTGCGCGTCGGCGACGGTCTGCAAGCGACCACCGACATGGGGCCGTTGGTGAACGAGCAGCAACTGCAGACCACCATGAGGTACGTCAAGATAGGCGCGGACGACGGCGCGAAGATGGTTTGCGGTGGGCATCGGCTGGATAAAGGCGCGCTGGCGAAGGGCTGGTTCCATGAGCCGACGGTGTTTGTGGACTGCGAACCGGGGATGCGCATCTGCCAGGAGGAGATTTTCGGGCCGGTGGTGTCGCTGATCCGGCCTTTTAAATCCGTGGATGAGGCGATCAGCATTGCGAATGGAGTGCAGTACGGACTGTCGGCGTCGATTTATACGCGCAACGTGAACGATGCCATGCGCGCGACGCGGGATCTGGAAACGGGGATCGTGTATGTGAACGCGCCGACGATTGGCGCGGAAGTGCATTTGCCATTTGGGGGCATTAAGAATACCGGCAACGGGCACCGCGAAGCGGGAACGGCGGCGCTGGATTTCTATTCGGACTGGAAGACGGTGTATATCGACTACTCGGATAAGCTGCAGCGGGCACAGATTGATAATACGCCGGGGGACTGAACCTTCTGGCATCCATCGATTCCTTCCACCAAGCCCGTGACCGGAGCGACGGGTGCGCTCGCTTGGGATGACAACGTGAAAGGCAGTGGCGAGTGGCCAGAAAAGGCAAATGTTAAGCGTTCGTCGAGACTGCGCGGAGAAATCTTCACACGAAGAGAGGTCCCTCGACTCGCTGAAAGGCGCTCGCTTCGGGATGACACCGTAAAACAAAAACCGGCTCGAAATGATTTTCGGGCGTAAGCAAAAAAGTCACAGCCTCTCAGAATGACGGCGCAAACCCAAGAGCAAAGGAAAATGCACGGGCCGTCAGACTTTCAGGCCGATGAGGCGCATCAGTTCGAGGGCGTTGCTTTTCTCTACCACGCCATCGCGCAACGTGTAATCGAAGTGCATGGCGCCATCCTGCACGAAATCCTGAAAATGGGCGTTGCGGGCGATGGGGCCGAGAGTGTGCGTGATTTCGGTGAGCGCAAGGTCGTGCGTGGTGACGATGCCGATGGCGCCGCGATCGATTCTTTCTGCAGCGCCCCTCATCGGGGCATCCGCCCCGCCCCTTGCAGGGTCGGCCACCGCGCCGCTCACCGGGACTTTTTCCACGGCGCCCCTGACCGGGGCGACAAGCGCGCAAAGCAGGCCGTGAGCGCCGATGCGGCGGTCCTTCGAGTTGGTTCCTTCCAGCAACTCATCGAACAGGAATAGCAGCGGCAATCCGTTGTTCATGCGCTCGAAAACCTGCCGGATGCGCAGAATTTCCGTGTAGAAATTCGAGCGGCCCTCCTGCAGCGAGTCGGTGCTGCGGATGCGGGTTCCGAGCGAGAGCGGCGAAAGGCGCAGCGATTGCGCGCGAACGGGAGCGCCCGCGTTGGCTAAAACCACGTTGATGCCGATGGTGCGCAGGTAGGTGCTTTTGCCGGACATGTTGGATCCGCTGACGAGAAGCAGGCGCGTGTCGCCGTCCAACTGGACAGAATTACGCACGCATTTTGCGGCAGGAATGAGCGGATGGCCGAGCTCCTCGCCATGAACCAGAGGCGGCTCGCTTTCAAGCGAAGTAAATTCGGGAAACGGATCGGCGGGATGTTCGAACGAGTAAGCCGCGAGCGACAGAAGCGCTTCCATTTCACCGGCGATGGCCAGCCAGTCGCGGATCTTCGAGCCGTAAGCGCGGCGCCATGCTTCGGCGGCGAAAGCGCATTGAATGGTGTAGAGGACGGTTACGTCGAGAAAGCGGCCGATGACGCTTTCTCGCGCGTCGATCCAGAAGACGATGCGGGCGAGTTTGCGCAGCGCTTGCGGCGCGCTGGCGTGGTCGCCGGTGAGTGCCGCGACGAATTGCTGCAGACGGACGGAGGCGAACTTTTCGCCGCCGATGCGCTCGAGAAGCTGAGAGAAGAGAATTAGGCCGTCGGCATTGGCGGCGACTTCGGCAACGGTGTGCTCCGCGCGGCGGTGCAGCCAGCCGAAAATCAGGCTCTCGACGATGAGCACCGAGATGAGGGGCCAGAATTCCACGCGGAGCAGGGAATAGATGAAGGTGGCGAGGGCCAGCACGGAAAGTGTGGCAGCGACGGCGCGAAGGGTGGAGGAGTCGAATGGCGGCGCAGGACTGGCTTCGGCCCAGCGGAGCAGCGCAGCGGGATTGATGCGCGCGCGCAATTCGGCGCCGAGGGCGGCGAGATCTTCGCGGAGGTTGAGATTGTCGCGAAGTTCGGAAACGAGCTTCTGGCGGTCGACAATCTCTGCCGGGGGCGAAGGTTTGCACAACCATTGCGCCAATAAGTTTTCGCCCATGGGCAAGCGCGCGGTGGAGAGCAGTTCAAACAGGCTGGCGGGACCGAAGAGATCGAGGTCGTCGGCGTAATCGTGCTTGGGATCGCGAAAGCGTTCGCCGGTCTGGCCGGTGCCGGCCCAGCGATCCTCGATGCGGGCAAGGCCGCGTTCGTAAAACGCGGCAGCGGTTTCAGCGCGGTTTTTCGCGCGCAAGACACGTTCGTGCCATACAGCCAGAGCCGCATACGCAGCGACTGCCGCGAAGATCCAATAGCCCGAGAAGGCGTGCCTGCTGAGAGAAAGCCAGGCGATCAGGAATCCGGCTGCCACGACCGCCAATTTTGAATTGCCGATCTGGCGGTGAATCTTTTCGTGTGAAGCGACGACTTGGCGGTGCGTTTCGATGCGCCGGAGATATTCGGCGCGCGGATCGATCATCGAGCATCCCTCAGATGCATGCCGTGTGGAATCCAGGCGAGCGCGTCTACTCTACATCGACATGCGCTCCGAGGACCGTTGTATTGTAATTTGAGCGTGCAACTTTCGTGGGCAGAGAAGGCGTCGTTCGGGCTGCTAAGTCGCTCGACGGCGGAGAATACCGCACAAAGAGAGATCCCTCGTCGCGAAGAAACCCGCTTCGCTCGCTCGGGATGACAACGTGAAACAGGATGGCGGACTGAAAGTCCGCCGCTACACGGGCGAAAACCAAAAGCGAAGAGAGATTCTTCGCTGCGCTCAGGACGGCAGCGAGAACAACAACAAAGAAAATGCAGGTCCCTCGACTCGCTCCGTTTTACCGCGACCCTAACCGGGCCGCGTAAATCGCTGCGCTCGGGATGACAAACGTAAAACAAAATCCAACACCAGGATGGCGGACTGAAAGTCCGCCGCAACCAAGAGAACTAAGGAAGCGGGGAACCTGGCGGCCAAGGGCAGCTTCCAACCAGTCAAACTGCAAAGGCCCGATCGGGCTGCCGTGTGCAGTCACTCCTTTTGGGACATGACCGCCGAGTTCCCTCAACTCGAGTCCAGTGTAAAGATGCGCGAGCATAAGGCTCAATCGGTGAAAACCACTATGGTGCCGGGGCATTTTCCGCATGCGAGGTCCGCACGCGGACTTCGCATGTCTCGCCGAGGGCACAGCAGCAAACCGCGGCGGGATTGACACTCGAACGAAAGAATCCGCACAATGTTGAAAGAGAGTTTGCGGAGTCGCGTGGCGGGTGGGCCATCTATTTATGCAATCTGTTCGAGCAATTTGCTCAGGCGATCGGTCGAGCAATCAAAAACTCCCGGGAAGCGTCTAACGTAATTCGAGCGCAATTCAAGCGAGGTCTTCACAATGATTCGACGCATTTGTTGCCTGGCGGTGCTGGCCACGCCGATCCTGCTGTTGCCGTCGGTGCTTTCGTCGCAGGCAATTCATTCGAAGAGTGTGGCGATTGCGGCGCAGGACGCGGGCGGAGGCTGCTCCGATTTTGCCGCGGGACAGGAAGGCGGCGGAGGCGCCGCGGGAGATTCGGGAAAAGGATTCAGCCCGACGAATCTCGACCGTGCGGTAAAGCCTTGCGACGACTTTTTTAAATTTGCGGACGGGGGCTGGATCAAGGACAACCCGATTCCGGCGGACCATTCCAACTGGGCCACGTTCAACAAGCTGCACGATAAAAACGAAGACGCGCTGCGCGCGATTCTGGACGAAGCTTCCAAGGACACCGCCGCCAAGTCCGGTTCGAACTGGCAGAAAATCGGCGATTTTTATGCAAGCTGCATGAACGAAGCGCAGATCGAAACGGCGGGACTGAAGCCTCTCGATCCCGAGCTGCAACGCATCGCGGGCATCAAGGACGAAGCCGGCTTGCAGGTGGAAATCGCGCGATTGCAGCGCGAAGGCGCGAACGCTGTTTTCGATTTCGGCTCGGAACAGGATTTCAAGGACAGCAAACAGGTGATTGCCGCGGCCGAGCAGGGAGGACTGGGGCTGCCGGACCGGCAATACTATCGCGACAAGGATGAGCATTCGGCGAAGCTGCGCGACGAGTACGTGGAGCATGTGACGAACATGTTCAAGCTGATGGGCGACGACGCGGACAAAGCCGGCGCGGAGGCGAAGACCGTTTTGTCGATTGAGACCACGCTGGCAGATGCTTCGCTCGACCGCGCCGACCGCCGCAATCCGGACAACATTTATCACAAGATGGCGGTGACGCAGTTGGGCGAGCTTACGCCGCATCTTTCCTGGGATGTGTACTTCAAAGAAGTGAATGCGCCGGAAGTGAGCGCGATGAATATCGAAGAGCCGGAGTTCTTCAAGGCGGTGGACGCGGCGTTCACCTCGGTGCCGCTGGACGATTGGAAAACCTATCTGCGCTGGCATCTGGTGCATTCCACGGCGAGCGGGCTTTCCGCGAAATTTGTTGAGGAAAATTTCAATTTTTACGGAAAGACCCTGACCGGGCAGAAAGAGATGCTGCCGCGGTGGCGGCGGTGCGTGGAATCGACGGACCGGTTGCTGGGCGAGGCGCTGGGGCAGTATTATGTGCAGCGGAATTTCCCGCCGGAAGCAAAAGCCCAGGCGATCGTGATGGTGAAGAATTTGATCGCCGCGCTGCATGACGATCTGCAAACGCTCGACTGGATGAGCCCGGCGACGCGCGAGCAGGCCATCAAGAAGCTGCAAGCGATTAATTTGAAGATCGGTTACCCGGACAAGTGGCGGGATTATTCGGCGTACAAAGTGGATCGAGTTTCCTACGTGGGGAACCTGCTACGCGGGCGGACGTTCGATTTCGATTTCGACCTTTCGAAAATCGGCAAGCCGGTGGACCGCACCGAATGGGGCATGACGCCGCCGACGGTCAACGCCTATTACAGCCCGCAGAAGAACGAGATCGTATTTCCGGCGGGAATTTTGCAGCCGCCCTTTTTCGATCCGAACGGCGATCCGGCGATCAACTACGGCGGGATCGGCGCGGTGATGGGGCATGAGATGACGCACGGCTTCGACGACCAGGGATCGCGATTCGATGGCGAGGGGAATCTAAAAAATTGGTGGACCGACCAGGACCAGAAGAATTTCAAGGAGCGCGGCGACTGCATCGCCAAGCAGTTTGAGGCGTACACGTACGAGGACCTGCACGAAAACGGCAAGCTGGTGGAGGGCGAGAGCATCGCGGACCTGGGCGGGCTGACGATTTCGCATGCCGCTTTTGAAAAGACGCTGGAGGGCAAACCGATGCCGCCGCCCGTCGACGGATTTACGGAGGAGCAGCGATTCTTCCTGGGATTTGCGCAGGTGTGGGCGGGAAGTTACCGTCCGGAAGCGGCGCGGCTGTTGGTAAGGACGAATGAGCATCCGCTGGGGGAGTATCGGACGAATGGGCCGCTTTCGAATATGCCGGCTTTCGCCAAAGCGTTCGGGTGCAGCGCGGGCTCGCCGATGGTGCGTTCCGACACTCTGCGCTGCCGGATCTGGTAAGACCTGACACCGGGTGGCTCATAGAAGTTGCGGCGATTGTGTACGTGTAGGACTGTGCTCACCTGCTCAAGTTGACGCGTTTATCCCCGGCGTTTAAACTCCACACAGGAGTGTTGTGCGTGAAAAGCGGCGCGCAAGCGCCGAGCGTGCTTGTGTCTCGCGCAAATCCATGATCCCAGCCATTTTGCAGCAAAAGCGGCACCAGCAGATTCTGACGGAAGTGGTGCGCCATTACATCGAGACGGGCGAGCCGGTATCGTCACGCAGCATTTCGCGGCGGAATCAGGAGCTGCTGAGCCCGGCTACGGTGCGGAACGTAATGGCCGATCTGGAAGAAGGCGGCTTTCTTTTTCAGCCGCATACCTCCGCGGGACGAGTGCCTACGGCGGCGGCGTACCGATTTTTTGTGGAACAGGTGGCGGCACAGGCGACGGCCAGTCCCGAAGACAGGCAGTGGATCCGGCGTGAACTGGAATCGGCGCAGACTCCCGAAGCGGTGATGGAGCGAGCGAGCCACGTGCTGTCGGCAGTGTCGCGAGGGCTGGGAATTTTTATTTCGCCGCCGCTGGCGCGGGCGGTGATGGAGCACATCCGATTTTTGCTGCTGCCGGACAATCGCGTGCTAGTGGTAGTGGTGGCAGGCGGCGGGCAAACGCGCGATAAATTGCTGCGGCCGGAACGATCGTTCGCGCAGCCGGACCTGGATCGAATCGCCGCGCATTTGAACCGGCACTATGTGGGCTGGACGCTGGAAGCGATGCGCGCGGATTTGCGGAAAGAAGTGGAGCGTGACCGCGAGCAGTATGGGCAGCTGGCCGATGACGCACTGCTGCTGTGCGATCCGGCAATTCTGGCGGATGGCAGCGACCGCAAAGTGTACGTGGAAGGCGCGGCGCAGATCGCGTCGACGGTGGCGTTTACCAGCCAGGACCAGTTGCGCGAGTTGCTTGAGGCCATCGAGGAAAAGGACCGGCTGATCGCGCTGCTTAGCGGATGCATCGAAGCGCCCGAGCCGGTGCACGTGGAACTAGGATTGGAAAAGATGTCGGCGGCAGGAAAACATCTGGCGCTGGTGTCCGCGGCGTATTCAACAAACGACCAGGTGCAGGGGACGCTGGGAATACTGGCGCCGATGCGCATGCATTACGAGCGGGTGATCACCGCGGTAGCGTTCATGGCGCAATTTTTTTCCGAGAATAACGAACAATAACGATCAATTAACGATCAAGGGAGTTGATCCGTGTCTTCGCACAACAGGGAAAAACAGAATCAGGGCGATCCGAAGCCAGGAATCGCGTATTCGGCCGCCCCGGAAAATTCCAACATCGACGAACCGTCCGGCGTGGGAGGCTCGGGCGAAACCGAAGAAGGCATGGATGCGTTCAGCGAACAGATCCAGAAGCTGCTGGCGGAAAAACAGGAATTGATGAACACGCTGGTGCGGCGCCAGGCGGATTTCGAAAACTACCGCAAGCGCCTGGAGAAAGAGCGGTACCACGACCGAAATCGAGCGGTGGAGGTGCTCATCGACAGCATTTTGCCGGTACTGGACGCGTTCGATCGCGCGCTCGACACCGCCGGGGACTCGGCTGCGGCGGAATATCTGAAGGGATTCGAAATGATTCGCCGGCAGCTTTCCGATTTGCTGGCGAAGCAGGGATTGAAGCGCATCGAAGCGGTGGGGAAGGAATTCAATCCGCATCTGCACCACGCCATCGAAAAGGTGGAAACGCACCAGCATCCGGACGGAGTAGTGATCGGGGAAATGCAGCCGGGATACATGTTCCACGAGCGCGTGCTGCGGCCGGCGATGGTGCGGGTGGCGAGCAAACCGAGCGGGAAGAGCATTCCCGTTTCGCGCAGCGAAGATTAAGAGGGGTTACGGAACTTTCATGGCTTCGAGTGCTGAGTTCGATTACTACGAGTTTTTGGGCGTGGAGCGGGACGCTTCGGGCGATCAGATCAAGTCCGCCTACCGCAAGGCGGCGCTGAAGTGGCATCCGGACCGGAATCCTGAGAACAAACAGGAGGCGGAGGATAATTTCCGGCGGGCGTCGGAGGCGTACAGCGTGCTTTCGGACGCGCAGAAGCGCTCGATCTACGACCGCTTCGGTCAGGCTGGGCTGGGCAACCGCGGCGGGTTTGAGGGCGGCGGGTTCAACTCCACGGTATTCGAGGAATTTCAGGACATTCTCGGCGATCTGTTCGGCGTAGAGGATGTTTTCGGCGGCGGCGGCCGGCGGGGCGGAAGGCGCGGCGCGCGTGGACAGCGCGGAGCGGACCTGCGCTACGACATGTCGTTGAGCTTCGAAGATGCAGCCGTAGGAGTGACCACGCAGATCCATCTAACGCGCCGCGAAAATTGCGAGTCGTGCGGCGGCACCGGCGCGAAACCGGGAACGGGAATGTCCGCGTGCAAGACCTGCGGCGGACGCGGGCAGATGGCCTACCAACAAGGATTTTTCTCGATCACGCGCACCTGCCCGGCATGCCAAGGCACGGGGCAAGTGATTCGAGATGCGTGCGCTTCGTGCCGCGGGGTAGGTCGCATAGAACGGCAGCGGAACCTGGAAGTAGGTGTGCCGGCGGGAGTGGATTCGGGGACGCGTCTGCGCATGCCGGGGCAAGGCGAGCCAGGAGTAAACGGCGGCCCTCCGGGCGATCTGTATATTTTTCTCGAGGTGAAGGAGCATCCCTTTTTCGAGCGGCGCGGCTCGGATCTGTACTGCACGATTCCGGTGAGTTTTCCGCAGGCGACACTGGGGACAACGGTGTCCATCCCGACGCTGAAAGCGAACGAAGATTTCGAAATTCCGGAAGGGACACAGTCGGGACAGATTTTCCGGCAAAAGGGCAAAGGCCTGCCGAACCCACATGGCGGCAAGGGAGACCTCTACCTCAGCGTGCGCGTGGTGACACCGTCGAAGGTTTCGCGCGAGCAGCGGAAGCTGATCGAGCAGCTCAGCCAATCGCTGAAGATCGAGAACAAGCCGGTGGAGCGCTCGTCGAGCTTCTTTGACAAAGTGAAGGATATCTTCGGGTAGCCGCACGCTTTGCCTCACCGTTTCATTTCACGCGCATCGGCGCTGGCACGATAGAATCAACTGGTGCGGCGGCGTTTCTTCGTAGAAGAATTCCAAGCAAACAATTCAGCCGAGCTTCGCGGGGAAGCCGCGGAGCATCTTGGCCGCGTGCTGCGCGCCGAGCCGGGGCAGCTCTACGAGCTGAGCGACGGCCAGCGGGTGTGGCTGGCGCGCGTGGAAAATGTGGCGCTGACGAAACGAGGCGACAGCCGCGTGGAGTTTGCGCTGGTTGAGGCGGTTGCTGTGCGCGAGCCGTCGTTGCGGATCCAGTTGCTGATTTCCCTGGTGAAATTCGACCGGTTCGAGTGGTGTCTGGAAAAGGCCACGGAGCTGGGCGCAACGGAAATTTTGCCGATGGCTGCGTCGCGGAGCGACAAGGCATTGGTTGCGGCGGCGGGGAAGCGGCACGCGCGCTGGGAAAGAATTCTGCTCGAGTCGGCGCAGCAGGCGCGGAGGTTGAGGCCGCCTGTGATGCGCGAGATCATAGACTCGCAGAAAGCATTCGGCGCGGCCGACGCGTCGTTGAAAATTCTGCTTTCGGAACGCGAAGAGGCGCCCCTGATGCGAGAGGTCCTTTCGCGCGGCGCGAAAGCTGCCGCGCAAGATCAACCGGCGAGCGTGGCGCTGGCGATTGGGCCCGAGGGCGGGTGGACGGACGCCGAAATTGCTGCCGCGCGCGCGGCTGGATTCGTGGAAGCTTCGCTTGGCGAAAATATTCTGCGCACGGAAACGGCGGTGATTGCCGCGCTGTCGCTCGTGCGTTTTGTGATCGGAGATTGAACGGATTTTTACGGCACGGCGAAGTGCAGATGCAGTCGTGATTGGCGCTGCGGCCGCAGGGCTGGCCTGCACGCGAGCTTTCGCGCTTTGGGCGTGTTACTAGGTTTGTGACGCGAACTGGGTGGAATTGGTAACCACGCGGTTGCGGCCTTCTACTTTTGCCTTGTACAAGGCTTCATCGGCGGAGCGCAAAAGATCATCGGCACTTGTGGTGCCGGTGACGCAGGAAACGCCGAGACTTGCGGTGATCGAAATAGAGCTGGCGTGATGCGGGATTGGCTGAGCTTGTACGGATTCGCGGAGCCTTTCCGCGAGGGCCTGACAGCGGTCCGGCCCGCAACCCGGCGCGATAACGATGAACTCTTCTCCGCCGTAACGCCCCACCGAATCGTAGGGCCGAACGGAAGCTTGCAACCGCTTGGCGACTTCTTTCAGTACGTCATCGCCGGCCATATGCCCGTGGTGGTCGTTGATAGACTTGAAGCGGTCGAGATCGACCATGATGAGGCCCAGCGGGGTTCTCTCGCGATGGGATCGCAGAACTTCTTTGCGCAGGATTTCAACGATGGCGCCGTGATTGAACAAGTTGGTCTGCGCGTCGTGCGATGCTTCGAAACGCAACTGGTCGCGCGAAGAAAGCAACTGCTCCTGCAATTGCAGGATGCGGCGGCCGGCCCGCAAACGCGCTTTTAATTCGAGTAAGTCGAATGGCTTGGTAATGTAGTCGTCGGCGCCCGCGTCGAGCCCTTCGACGATCTCATTCTGGCGTCCTTTGACCGTGAGCAGAATGATATAGAAATAGGATTCCTGGCCGAATCTGCGAATTCTCCGGCATACCTCGATGCCGTCCATTTGGGGCATGACCCAATCCAGCACGAGAAGCCGGGGGCTATCGTCCTGCTCCGCGAGGCTCAGAGCCTCGGCGCCGTCGGACGCGAGCACCGTTTCGTAACCAAAATTGCTGAGGGTCACTTGCAACAGCCGCCGCGATACGGGATCGTCGTCTGCAATCAGGACTTTCATGTCGCTCTCCCTAGCGGCCCGGCACCAGCGAATTTGCCGCGGGAACTTCGCTCGAAGCCGAAAGTTTTTCGAGATCGCGCTGAAGGTCCTCGACCAAAGCCTTGAGAGTGGAGAAGGTTTCCTGGTATTGATCGAATGCCTCGGGACGGGAAGATTCCTCGAGTTCTGCAGCGATGTCGGTGGGTTGCTGCGCCGCGAAGATCGAAATGGCGCTTCGGATGGAATGAGCCCCGCGCTTCAGAGCCGGCAAGTTCTTCTCGGCGATCGCGGTTTCAATGGCGGAGAGGAGCTTGGGGCTTTGCTCGCAAAAGATCTTGGCCAAATCCGCCAGCAGAGCTTCGTCTCCGCCGACTCGGGAGAGAGCGAGTTCTATATCCCAGGTTTTTTCGGCGCTCGCTGCCGCAGCGGTGGATTGCTCTGCGAATGATTCGGTCACTTCGACGAGTTCATCGAATTGAATCGGCTTGGAAATGTAGGCGTCCATGCCAGCGGCCAGGCAACGCTCGCGGTCGCCTTTCATGGCATGGGCGGTCATGGCGATGATGGGAATGTGCTGGCCGGTGGCTTTTTCGATTTCGCGAATGGCGGCGGTGGCTTCGAAGCCGTCCATCTCGGGCATCTGCACGTCCATCAGAACCAGGTCGAATATTTCGTGGCCGGATTCGACGGCGGCTACAGCCTCTTTCCCATTCTCGGTGACGGTAACCATGTGGCCGCGCTTGGCGAGCAAGCGCACCGCAACTTCGCGATTGATGGCGTTGTCCTCGGCGAGAAGGATACGCAGCGGCCGCCGCGCTTCGCGCAAGGAGTTCCGTGTGATGAGCTTCGGGTCTTCGGTCTTCTGTTTTTGCATTCCCAGCACCTTCAAAATTGCTTCCCTGAGTTCCACCTGACGAACGGGTTTGGTGAGATAGGCGGAGATGCCGACTTCGCGGCAGCGTGCGGCATCGCCGCGCTGACCGCCCGATGTGAGCATCATGACCGTGGCGGAAGTAAGTTCGCGGTCTTCGTGTATTTTTTTCGCCAGCGCAAAACCGTCCATGCCGGGCATTTGTGCGTCCAGCAGCAGCAGAGTGACGGGGTCACGCTTTTCCTTGGCACGCTTGAGGGCGGCGAGAGCGGTCCAGCCGCTATCGACCACAGTGGGCCGCATGCCCCACTGATGCAGCATTGTCTCGAGAATGCGCCGATTGGTGGGATTGTCGTCGACCACCAGCACGTGAATACCCTGCAACGTGAGGTGATTGTCGCGCTCTTTGTGGGTCGCTTGCGCCGGCAACTGAAAGAGACTGGTGAAATGGAACGTGCTGCCCTGGCCGGGTTCGCTCTCGACCCAGATGCGGCCGCCCATCATCTTTACAAGGCTGGACGAAATGGTGAGTCCCAGGCCGGTACCGCCATATTTTCGACGGGAGGAAGTATCCGCCTGCGCGAAGGCTTCAAAGATGAGTTGCTGCTTGTCCTTGGAAATTCCAATGCCAGAGTCCTGAATGGCGAAGTGCAGCGAAAGTCCCTGGCTGGTTTTTTCTTCAACCTCTCCGTGCAGCACCACCTCGCCGCGGTCGGTAAACTTGATGGCATTCCCCAGCAGATTCACGATCACTTGCCGCAGGCGAGTGGGATCTCCGATAACATCGAGCGGCACATCCGGATGGATATCGCAGACAAGCTCGAGACCTTTTGATCCGGCGCTTACCGCAAAGGCCCGAGCGGTCTCTTCCAGAGTCTCGCGAAGGGAAAATGTGGTTGTGTCCAGGTCGAGCTTGCCCGCTTCGATCTTGGAAAAGTCGAGAATGTCATTGATGACGGTGAGGAGAGAATCGGCCGAGGTTTTGACCATGCCGAGATATTCGCGCTGCTCGGAGGTCAGGTCGGTGTCGAGCGCCAGCTCCGTCATGCCGATGATTCCATTCATGGGGGTGCGGATTTCGTGGCTCATGTTGGCCAGGAATTCGCTTTTGGCGCGGCTGGCGGATTCCGCAGCCTCCTTTGCGTGGTGCAGTTCCTCTTCGGCGTGCTTGCGCTCGGTGATGTCGAACAGAGTCCCTTGGATCGACTCGACACCGTCCACTTTGAGGAGATTGGCGTTTTCGAGCACCCAAACCGGGCGGCCGTCGCGCCGCAACAGGCGGCGTTCAAAGTTGGTCAGGCTCTTTTCGCTTTGGAGACGCGAGATGAATTCGGAGAGATCGTCGGGGCTGGCGTAGGCCGCCACAGCCGCGCTCTCCAGCAATTCTTTCCGCGAGTCGTAGCCGAGCACGCGGGCGCAGGCGTCATTGCAGTCGAGAATCCGGCCGTCCAGCGTGGTGCGGTAAACGCCGGCGAGACTTCTCTCGAACAGGAGCCGGTAACGTTGCTCGGTGGTGGCAAGCTGCGAAGCTTGCGCGGAGTACCGACGGTCGACGATCGAGGTGATGATGGCCAGCCCGAGCACTGTGAGCGTGACCATGGTGATGCCTGCGATTCCCAGACCGGAAATACTCACGGCGTGGGACAAGTCCGGGGGAATTGGTGAGGAGGTGAAGGATGCCGCGGCCATCCCGGTGTAATGCATCACCGGAATTGCCGCGCCCATTACCAGGGCGCTGGCTACTTTTCTCCAGCCTACTGCTTTGATCTGGCTTCTCGAGAGGAAAACCAGCCACAGAGCAACGAGAGAAATGACGATGGCCAGGGCGATGGACAATGCTACCAGCGGCACCGAATAGCTGCACATAGCAGCCATGCGCATCGCTTCCATCCCGATGTAGTGCATGGCTGCGATGCCGGTGCCCATGAAGAGGCTTCCGGCGAAGGCGCTCCACACGCCCATGTTGGTGCGGCTCACTACAAAAAGCGCGATGGCAGAAGCGAGGATGGCCGCCAGCAACGAGACCACTACGGTAGGCCAATCGTATTGCACAGGGATTGGCAGGCTGAAAGCGAGCATGCCGATATAGTGCATCGACCATATGCCGAGGCCCATGGCGGATGCACCGCCGGTGAGCCATGCGAGTCGCGCCCTGCCGCGTGCGGCAGTCACGCGACCGGCCAAATCGAGCGCTGCGTAGGAAGCGCAAATGGCGATGACTACAGAAAGCGCGACCAACCGATAGTCGTAAAAGCCTTTGAGAGGGACATCCATTGGGGCCATGGGTTTTCCCGAAATAGTTTGGCGTCTACTGACAGTGTAGTAACAAGCGGGGAGGGATGGCGGGGCAATCCCGGGGAGGTGTTTCAGAATGGCACTACAGTAGATACTGTAGGGAAACTGGTCAGGCGATATGGCAAAAATTGCCACGAGCGAGAGATATACAGAAACGACGGGTTACGCCGGAGGTTAGGCTTTCGAAGTTTCTTTGCTGGAGGTCTTTGCCAGCGCGCGGGATGTTTCGCGCAGGCGTCGCGCGAGGACCACGGCGAGCGACCGGTAGAAGCGCGCGCCGACGCTGGGGAACGATTCGAATAGTTTGCCCAACTCTTCGGCTTCGACCAGGTCGGCCTCGACTTTGCCCTTGGCGAGAACGGAGGCGGAGGTCTTGTCCTTGAGGATTTCGTCCTTAAGCAGAAAAGCGATGTCGCCGCAGATTTCTTCGGGGCCGAGGACGGCAATTTCGGTTCTACCTTCCAGGTTTGCGACTTCTACCGACGCAGTGCCTCTGCGGATGATGTAGATGGCTTTTCCCGGAGTGCCTTGCTTGATGATTTCCTCGCCGGGCTCGTAGCTCAGCCTCTTGGCCTTGGCCAGGAGGAGCGACCAGTCGTTTTCGGTGAGAAATTCGAGCGTACTTCTTGGCACCTTTGCCCCCAAGTTTGCAAAGTCGCGTTACGGGTGATGAAGCGCAATTCCAGAGTGGCACGATGCCTGGGAGCACCGTAAAGCTATTATTCGGTAGTCGGAGGGCAGACGCAAACCCCAATTGCGACAACGTGCCCTGAGAGTTGCTAAGCCGAGAGTACCGCGCCAAGCATCTCACCAATCCGGCACTGCAGCCTTCACCGGCATGCGCATCGCGTTAACTACTCATCTGGAGAAGGCGTGACCAACACGCAGGCGCAGCCCCGGTCAGGGGCGAAACAATGTAGCCCACCTACTTCAGCTTGAGGAGCGAATTCAACGAGCCCTGGCGGTAGCCTTCGAGGTCGAGGGTGACGAGGGCGAACCCGGCGGCTTTAATTTGGGACGCCAGTTGCTGCGCGATTTCAGGCTGCAATCCACGAGACAATTCGCCGGGCGCAAGCTCGATGCGTGCAAGTTCTCCGTGGGCGCGGACGCGAAACTGGCTGAAGCCGAGCGCGCGCAAAACAGCTTCCGCTTGTTCGACTTTGCCGAGAATCTCGGGCGTCACGGCTGTGCCATAAGGAATGCGCGAGGAAAGGCAGGCGGAAGCGGGACGGTCCCAGGTGGGCAAGCCCGCGAGGCGCGAAAGCTCACGAATTTCAGCCTTGCCGAGGCTGACGTCGAGAAGCGGAGCGAGGATACGATGCTCGCGCGCGGCGCGGTGGCCGGGACGGAAGTCGCGCGTGTCGTCGGCGTTGATGCCGTAAGCGATCGCATGGAAGTTGCGATCTTTGGCTAGAGCTTCCATGCGGTCGAAAAGCTCGTCCTTGCAGTGGTAGCAGCGATCGGCATTGTTGGCGACGTAGAGAGGATTGTCGAATTCGCGTGTTTCGATGAATTCATGCCGCACGCCTGAAGCGTGCACAAAAGCTTCGGCTTGATCGCGATCATGTTTGGAAAAGCTGGCGGAGAGTGCGGTGACGGCTAGCGCGCGATCGCCAAGAGTGCGGTATGCGGCCCAAGCTAGATAGGCGGAATCGGCGCCTCCGGAAAAGGCCACGAGGAGGGACTCGCACTCGCGCAGGCGGTCGAACAGATTGTTCTGCTTTAGTAGCGAAGCGAGGTGTGCAGCGGAAATTTGCGCGGCGGTGGCCATGAATTTGAGTTTCCCCAGGAAAGTATAGCGCGTGTTATTGGAAATCGAGCATCACATCGACCTTCGCATCCTTGGGATTTTCCTGGAGGAAGCGGCCGATTTTTTCGTAGCGAAAAGGCGAGCCGGCGAAAGCTTGCTTGATGCCGAGGTCGACGAAGTTCTCGTAGATATTCTTGTCGAATACTTCGCCGGGAGCAATTTTCCAGGCGCCGCGGATGCGCTTTTCGCCGTCGAGCGAAAGGCCGGTGAGGATCAGGCTGCCCATGTGGTATTGCGGACCTTCGTCGATGGTGACGGCGTAGGAGACGCGCTTGTTGGCATCGTCGAAGTGCGGTTCGGCGTCGATTTTCGCGTCGAGATAGCCCTTCTCACTGTACAAGGTGCGCGCGGCTTCGATGCCGGCCTGGACTTTCATACCATCGGCGAGATCGCCGGTTTGCAGGTTCATGGACTGGTCGAGGGTTTCCGAAGGCACAGAGTAATTGCCTTTCCAGGTGATGCCGTTCCAGTTGTAGGCGGGGCCGGGCGTAATGGGGACGGTGATGGCGACTTTGTTGGAAGGAGCGGCGCCGGGAGTTTGGGCGGGGCTGGCGAAACTCACGCTGGGCTGGCCGAATTTTACTTGCAAGAATCCGTGCGTGAGGTAAACCGGGCGAACCTGCTCGAGGTCAAAAATTTCGATGTTGCTGAGCGAATAGGGTTGACCGAGCAGATCGATGATGCGGTCCTGCAGGCCGCGATCGGTTTTGGCGAGAAGGTCGGGGAATTCGATGGCGCCGATGATCATCTCCGCTCCCGCAGCATTGAAAAGCTGCACCTTCTGGTTGGAAGCGCCGGCGATGGAAACCGTGTGCGTCACTTGCACGTGGATGCTGCGGCTGTCGAGGATCTTTTCTATGGCCAGGGCAATGTCGTCGAGCAGCGCGCCTTGCTCGGGCGCTTTGCCGTCGAATAGCGGAACGGAATTTTTCAATCCGGCAATGAGCTCTTCACTGCTGATCCAGGGAATATTGTCGAAGAGAACAGGAATTTCATGAGCGTCGGAGACCTCGAAGGTGACTTTCACGCCGGGGCCGACGGAAGCAAAGCGATATTGGACGGAGGCGAAGCAGCCGAGGCGGGCGAGCCGGTTGGCGGCCTGCTGGAGATCGTCACGGGCAATGGGAGCGCCCACATGCAACCCAGTGGCCGGCGCAATTTGGTCGGAGCTATAACGCTGCGAGCCGACGATTTCAACGGCGGCCAAAGGCGAAGATCCGGATTGCGCCGCCGGCGGCTGTTGTGCGGCCGCGGAGAAAATGGCGAAAGCGAAAAGCGCAAAAAGCGAGAGTGCGCGCACTGCTACCGGAACTCGTTGGTGAAGCACGAAACTGGGAAACATGGTCTGATTCTAAAGCAAATTGGCCCGCGGGGAAAAATTCCGTCGCGATTCAACCCGAAGGGAAACTCCACTTCCCGGAGCGAACTCAACTTCGTCCGCTGTTTTGTTCACCGGCCGGTTCGCTAAAAGGGCCAACATAAAAGCTCATCAGAGCTTTGGCGACCAGGCGGGTAACGTCGCGAAGGTCGCAATCGACCACGGCGATGTGCTTGCCGATGCGCACCACGCGCGCGTCGGCGGTGACTGTGCCGTGCGGAACGCCCTCAAGATAGTTGATCTTCATTTCAATGGTCACCACGCGCGAGTTGGCCGCTGCGGTGTAGCTGGCGAGTCCGCCTGCTGTGTCGGCCAGAGCGGCAAGCACGCCTCCGTGGACCACGCCGAGGGCCTGTTTGTGATGTTGCTTCACCTTCATGCGCAGAACCACTCGCCCACGCGCAAGTTCGGCGATTTCGAATCCCATCTGCTTCGCCGTGCCGCTGCTTTTCAGGCGTTCCCGAGCTTTGGCCAGGGCCGCTTTTTGTTCCTTTGCGCTGAAGTTCGCCATTTGGTTTGCCTATAACCCCTTTGCTGCCAGCCCGCGTTTTACGGCGTAAGCCACCCAAAACAGTTCGCACCCGGAAAGGGGTGAGGGTCGTCTAATGACGGAACGAATTGAGGAATCTAACATCGGGATGGAGCTGGTACAACCGCTGTGTCAGCGGTACGTGGAGACCCAGCGCATCCGCAACCGGAGCCACAACCATGAAGATCGGCATCACCTGCTACCCAACCTACGGTGGCTCAGGCGTAGTGGCCACCGAACTCGGCATCGAGTTGGCAGCGCGCGGACATGAAATTCACTTCATCAGCTACGCCACGCCGATTCGGCTGAACCAGGGCGCTTCGGAAAATATCTTCATGCACGAAGTAGAGATGAGCACGTATCCCTTGTTCGATCACGCTCCGTATACGCTGGCGCTGGCCACAAAAATGCTGGAAGTGGCAGAATCGGCGTCGCTCGATCTGTTGCACGTTCATTACGCGATTCCGCATTCTGTAAGCGCATTGTTGGCGCGGCAGATGGCCGCGCCGCGCGGGCTGCCATTCATCACCACGTTGCACGGCACGGATATTACTTTGGTTGGAAACGACCGCAGTTACCTGCCCATTACGAAATTTTCCATCGAGCAAAGCGACGGCGTGACGACCATTTCGCATTACCTTCGGGAACGGACAATTCAGGAATTCGACATCAAGCGGCCCATCGAAGTGATTCCCAATTTTGTGAATTGCGATTACTACATGCGCTCGGAAGATCAGGCGGCGCGGGTGCGCTGGGCTCCGAACGGGGAACCGATTCTGATGCACCTTTCGAATTTTCGTCCGGTGAAGCGCGTCACCGACGTGGTGGAGATTTTCGCGCAGGTGCGCGCGAAGATTCCTGCCAAGCTGGTGATGATGGGTGACGGTCCGGATCGTGGCGCGGCCGAGCATCTGGTGCGCAAGAAACGCTTGTCGAAAGATGTTTTTTTCCTGGGCAAACAGGATCGCGTGCAGGACATGCTCGGCCTGTGTGACGTGTTTCTGCTGCCGAGCGATCTGGAATCATTCGGGCTGGCCGCGCTTGAAGCGATGGCTTGCGAAACGCCGGTGGTTGCGTCCGATGTAGGAGGGCTGCCGGAGGTGGTCACCAATGGCGTCGATGGCTACCTGATTCAGCCTCGGGATGTGGCGGCCGGAGCGAAGTGCGTGCTCGATATTCTCACCCGTCCCGATCGGGGACGCTCCATGGGAGCACTTGCGCGCAAAAATGCGCGCAGCAAATATTGCGCGAATGACGTGATCCCGCAATACGAAGCGTATTACGAGCGGGTGCTGAATTCAGTGAGTGCCAGCGCGCGGGCGTAAAAGTCGAGGAACGTTCAAGGCTCTGAGGTAAAGGAAGCAGAAGAGGGGTGAATGCCGCTAGACCCAAAGAGAGATCCCTCGTCGCGAAGAATAACTTCCCAGCGCCCTTACCGGGCTTCACTCACGCTGGATGACAACGTAAACAAAACAACAACAAGACAACGAACTGAAAGTCCACCGCTCAGGAACGATCAGGGCGCGGAGATTTTGTCGCGCAGGTTTGCCGGGGCGAGCTGCCTGAAATCGGCAAGATTGAAGGTGTAGATGCGGCTCGCTCCGGATGTTTCCGCACAGCGTAACAGCAGCGCGTCGTAGATTTTCGCTCCTGCCCAGCCCGCAGTGGCCACGGCATTCATAGCATGCAAGTAGTCCGACTTGCGGACAGGCACGAGCTTGAAATAGGGCACAATGTTTTCAGTGATAATTCTGGCCGCTTCCAGGGGATGAATGCGCGGTTGAACGGGCAGGCGGGTGAGAGAGGCGTAGAATTCGGCGATAGAGTGAGAGCTCATATAGCCTACGTCTTGCCCGCGCGCCACCCGCAATAGTGCGGGTCTCGCAGGGCCGTACTGCGGATGGTTCCGCTCCGAAGCAGCGACAAGAACGTTAGTATCGAAAAAAATCTTCACGCGGGGTTAGGCTTTCGACGAGGGGCCGGCACGTTCTTCGCGTACGCTATCGACGATCCCTTCCCAGTCGGCTCCGGGCTCCGGCTTGCCGTGATGCACCCATAAGCCATCAACCTTTATCATAGCGGGGCGAGGTTTAACACGCCTGATGAGCACACCGTCGGGCTGTTCTCGCGCTTCTAAGTCCGTATCCGGCTTGAAACCCAGGCGCTCGCGAAGACGTTTGGGAACAACAATGCGGCCAGCCTTATCTATTTTGAGTTCCACAGTGCCCTCTACCATGAGTCATACCATTTGCCATGAGAAATGGCAAATGGCAAGCCACAGGTGCATCTTGGACGTGTAATCGACTGTTTGTGAAAAGGGCGGCTGAAGGATTTCAGGCGCCCTTTTTATTGATCGCGAGATCGGAAACCAGCAAGGATGCCGAAGAGGGTCGCTTGACCGCCGATTAGCATGACAGCGTAAACAACAGCAACTTCAAAATCGAAGAGAGGTCCTTCGTCGCCGCGCGACGACCTGCGGCCGTCGCGCTGGCTCGCTCGGGATGACAACACTAAAAAAAGCAACGTCAGTTGCTGGCGCGTTCCTTGTTGTTGGCGAGATAGAAATATCCCACCTTGTTGTTTGCCGGCGAGGCCCACCACATGCGGCCCTGAGCATCCATGGTGAACTCGCGCATTTTGTTTTCCATGTGCGGGAAAGGATACTCGGTGATCTTGCCGGTATTGGGATCGAGGCGCCCCACTTCGTCCATGTCCTCGGAGGAATACCAGACCATGTTGTCGCGGTCGATGCCCAGCGCGTAAGGAGTGGGATGTCCGCCGGGAAGCTGGAATTCCTTGAAGGTTTCGGTTTTAGGATCGAAGCGCCCGATCTTGCCGCCTTCGAATTCGTTGAACCAGACGATGCCGTCGTCCGCAACCTGAATGCGGCGGGGCAGACCGTGCGTGGGAGGCTGCCAGCTTCCGGTGATTTTCCCGGTGAGGGCGTCGATGCGATAGATCTTGCCTTCGGGCACGAATCCGTCGAACCAGACCTCGTTGCCATCCTTATTTAGAGCCACGCCGTAAGTGTTGAAGGGATCGGGATATTCGGTGAATTGCCTGGTCTTGGGATCGAAGCGGCTGAACGGAGTGCCAGAAGCCCAAACGATGCCGCGAGGATCAACGCGAATGGTGTGTTTAGAGGGTTCGTGCGGGCGATAGTAGATGGAGACGTTACTTTCAATGTCGCCGATGCGCTCACGATTGGACGGTTTTACATCCTGGTACTCGGTGACTTCGCCGGTTTGAGGATCGATCTTGCCCAGGCGATTGTTGAGCTGCTCGGTGAACCAGACGTTGCCGTCAGGACCGGGATAGGCGGAGTGAATGGCGACACGCGGTTGTTGCGGCAGAGGGTATTCCTTGAACTCGCCGGTTTTGGGATTCAGGCGCGCGACGGTGTTGACCTGCGAGTAGTAGGGAACCCAGATGTTGCCGTCCTTGTCGGGATTGCAATCCCAGGGGAAGCGGCCCGGCCCGGTGTCGTATTCAACGTAAACCATGTTGAGGGCTTCGGGCGGAAAGTGCTGAACGAGATCCTTGTAGCCTGGCATATCGGCGGGCGAGCGAGGGAGAGTCGAATCGGGATTGAACATGGCGGTGAGGTAGGTGACCACTTCGTCGGCTTGCTTGTCGGTGATGCCGACGAACATGGTGTAGCGCATGTAATTGACGCGGTCGCGCCAACCGTCCTGATCGCGCTCCTCGGCGGCCATGCGGCTCTGGAATCCGTGGCAGCCCAGGCACTGCTTGAGGAAGGTTTGGCGGCCGGGAGCGTCGGGAAGCAGCTTGATGCCCTGATAGATGGTGGCGTCGCTCCAACGAATGGGAGCTTTTTGCAAGGAGAAGTCGGCGGAGAAGCGTGCGTTTTCGGAAGCGAGAGCCAGGCCAGTCTTGGGTTCAGCTTTATATCCGACGGCGCGGATGCGCAGGTTGTAGTCCCCGGCGGGCAATCTACCGATTTCATAGTGACCGTCGGGCTGAGAGAGCACGTAAACGCTAATGTGCGACTTGGTGTTTTGCGCCTGAACAAACGCGCCTTCGAAAGGCGCGCCGTCGGGCGACTTTACGACACCTGAGATCGTCCCCGCATAGGTGATTCCAGCGAAGAGGGCGAAGGAACTCAGGGCACTGAGCAATTTAGTTCCCAATCGCTTAGTTCCTAACTGGCTAGTTCCTGACCGCATGACTCCTCCTTCTTACTTCCTTACTCGCTTATCAGGCCGTTCACATTTGCCGGGCCAACAGGAGCATTCGGAGATAGGCCGCGGCATTTCCACCTGCTGCGTCCTACGTATGACTAGACGCGACGCTTCCCGCTCGGGTTCCAGTGTGCGAATTGCGGGCTTTCCGGCAACTCTGCCGCTTTGGGACCGGCCTCCAGCAATATCAGCGTAGTACCACCGTGAAGGGGGGAAGTCAACGAAGGGCCCGGGTAAATTCAAATAATAGGAGGGCGGCGTTTGCCGGTCTGAGTGGCTTGCTCGAAGGAGTAGGCGAACTCGAGCACGCCGCGGTCATCATGATGGCGGCCAACGATTTGCAGGCCGATGGGCAAATTCGTTTCGGAGAAGGCGCAGGGAACGGAGATTGCGGGGTTGCCGACAGCGGAGATGAAGTAAGCGGATTTCATCCAGGCGAGATAATTTTCCATTTTCGTGCCGTCGATTTCGGTGGGGAATTGCGTGGCGACGTCAAACGGAAGCACCTGATTCACGGGCAGCAAGAAGAATTCATAGCGCTCCATGAATTCACGCATGCGCTGATACAGCGCGGTGCGCTTCGCTTCGAGGCGCGATAAATAAGGGCCGGTGAGCTTGCGGCCTTCGGCGATGTGCCAGTGGATGTATTCGTTGAGTTGATCACCGTGGGTTTGGGCGAGGTCGCCGAAAGCCAGTTCGATGAGCCAGTGGCGCCATCCGACGAAGCATTCGTTGGCATCGCGCAGATCGGGTTCGGCTTCTTCGACAATGCAGCCGAGCGCCTCGAAAATTTTGCGCTGCGCGGTGAAAGCGCTTTTCACCGCGGGTTCCCAGGGAAGGCCGAGGTCTTTCATAATGGCCACGCGCACGCCTTTGAAGCTGCGTTCGCCGAGTGGGCGAGAGAATTGCGAGCTGTCCTGGTCAATGGCGATGGGCGAGCGTGGGTCGAATCCAGCGAGAGCGCTGAGGAACAAGGCGCAATCGGCGACATTGCGAGCCATGGGACCGGCGACGCCTTGCGTAAACCATCCCAACTGAGCAGGGCTGTTGGGCACGCGTCCGGGAGAGGTGCGCATGCCAACGACATTGCAAAAATTGGGAGGGTTGCGGAGAGATCCACCCATGTCTGTGCCGTCGGCGAGCGGAACCATGCCGCAAGCCAGAGCTACGGCGCCACCGCCGGAACTTCCGCCGCAGGTTTTGGTAATGTCATAGGGATTCAGGGTGGCGCCAAATATTTTATTAAAGGTTTGCGAGCCGAGTCCGAATTCCGGGACGTTTGTCTTGCCGATGACGATGGCGCCGGCCCGCTTTTCGCGCTCGACGGCCAAACAATCGGAATCGGGAATGAAGTCCTTGAAGAACGGAGAACCGGAAGTGGTGCGGATGCCGACTGTTTGCAGAAGATCTTTCACGGCCAGAGGCAGCCCATGCAGCGGGCCGAGAACTTTTCCATGGGCAGCGGCTTCGTCGGCTGCGAGGGCCTGGTTCATCAACGTGTCTTCGGGCAGCAAGGTGACGATGGCGTTGAGACTGGGGTTCAGCCGATCGATCTGGCGCAGGCAAGCCTGCATTAAGTCGCGGGCGGAGAGGGTTTTCGCGCGGATCAAGCTTGCCAGATCGACGGCGCTCAGGAAGCAAAGCTCGCTGGAGGCATGGGACACGGACGTGGGCATGGGATGGAGTGTAGTTGATGATTCGCTTGCTGAAGAAAATGTTTGCTCTGCCTTGGCGTGTAATCAGCAGTGCAATGCTGCAAGCCTTTTGTTAACATCAAAGTACAAATGAGTAGAACGGGCGGTTTCTGCGCGGGAACGTTTTGCGCCACGCCTACGGAAGATATGTGCGCACCACGAATACTGAATCGCCACCGGCGAAACCTTTTGGCCTATATCCGCGTCTGTTAAACGCATGGCTGAACGTGGCCCGAGCGTAACCTAAGCACATTCTATCGAGCACAAAACACTGGACTATCCCGAAATTCGCAATTCACCCCGGTGTGAATGCAAAAAAGCGAGTGATGATCAAGGAAAATGCCTGACCCAAAATTTGAGTCCCATAGCGAAAAATCGAGCGTGGTGAATTTGGAATTGCCGGCCGTGCCGAAGGAGAAATCGGCGCCGGTGGACCATTTTCAGGAACCGCCGGGTGGCAAGAAAAGCCACGCCTGGGTGTGGATATTGCTGTTGATAGCCGTCGGAGTAGGCGGAGCGCTCTATTATCAGCGCCAGTCCAGTGGAGATGCGTCTAAGGCCAAGGCTGCCGCTCCCCCACGCCCCGTGCCGATCACGACGGCGCCGGCCCATAAGGGCGATATCGGCGTTTACGTAGAAGCGCTCGGAACCGTGACTCCGGTTTACACGGTAACGGTAACCAGCCGTGTGCAGGGCGAGATCATGGAGGTGCATTACAAAGAAGGGCAGATGGTGCACAAGGGCGATCCGTTGCTTGAGATTGACCCGCGACCGTACCAGGCGGCCCTGACGCAGGCCGAAGGGCAGTTGGCCAAAGACCAAGCTACGCTGGCAGAGGCGAAGATAGACTTAGACCGATACAAGTCTGCGTTTGCACGAAATGCCATTGCGCAGCAGCAGGTATACGACCAGGAACAGACCGTGCTGCAGGATGAGGGCACGGTGAAGAACGATGAAGGAGTGGTGGATAACGCACGCGTAAACCTGATCTACACACATATCACGTCGCCCATAGATGGCAGGGTGGGATTGCGCCTAGTGGATCCGGGCAATATCGTGCAGGCCAACAGCAGCACGACGCTGGTGGTGATCACCCAGCTTCAGCCCATCACGGTGATCTTCAGCGTGGCGGAGGATTATCTGCCGCAAATCATGAAGCAATTGCGGCAGAACCATGCCATGCCGGTATCGGCGATGGATCGCACGCAAGAGCAGCAAATTGCGAGCGGATCGCTGCTCACGCTCGATAATCAGATCGACCCGACCACCGGGACGGTGAAGTTGAAAGCCATATTCCCGAATACAGACGACGCTCTTTTCCCCAACCAATTCGTGAATGCGCGGCTGCTGGTTGAGACGCAGCACGATGCCACGCTGGTGCCGGCGGCAGCGATTCAGCGCAACGGCCAGGGCGCTTTTGTCTACGTGGTAAAGACCGATAAAACGGCGGAGATGCAGACAGTCAAGGTGGGTACCACCGATGGAAACGTGACTGCCGTGGATGGAATTGCGTCAAATGCCGTGCTGGCCACCAGCGGATTCGACCGGTTGCAGAATGGTTCGCCTGTAGCGGTGCGGGGCGAAGGAGGCCGCGGCAACGGACAGAACGGCGCAAAAAGCGGCGGCTCAGGGAGCGCGCAGACGGGGGCTACTGGGCAGGCCAGTAGCGGTGGGGACAGTGCAGAGAATGCCGCAACCGGGGATTCCGCCGGTGGCCAGAACGCGAACGGAGGCCAAAAAGGGCAGCATCATCATGGCCAGAAGCAGGCGAACGGAGATGTAACCCCTTGAGTCCGTCCACGCCCTTCATACAGCGGCCGGTCGCGACATCATTATTGATGGCGGCCATTCTCCTGGCGGGGCTGGTCGCTTTTCTGCAGTTGCCGGTTTCGGCGCTGCCTGAGGTTGACTACCCGACGATTCAGGTGGTGACGTTCTATCCGGGCGCCAGCCCGGATGTGGCGGCATCGGCAGTGACGGCGCCGCTGGAGAGACAGTTCGGGCAGATGCCGGGCCTGAGCCAGATGACCTCGACGAGCTCCGATGGGAGCTCGATAATCGTCTTGCAATTCTCGCTGGACCTGAACATCGACGTAGCGGAGCAGGAAGTACAAGCGGCCATTAACGCAGCGCAGACTTACCTGCCTGCCGATCTGCCGGTTCCCCCGATTTACAGCAAGACGAACCCCGCCGACACGCCCATCCTGACGCTCGGATTAACGTCCGACACAATTCCGCTGACGCAGGTGGAAGACCTGGCGGACACGCGGCTGGCGCAGAAGATTGCGCAGCTTCCCGGCGTGGGCCTGGTGAGCATCAGCGGCGGACAAAAGCCGGCGGTGCGCATCCAAGTGAATCCCACGGCGCTCTCCGCGCACGGCATCAATCTGGAGGATGTGCGCACGGCGCTGCAGCAGACGAGCCTGGACCTGGCGAAAGGAAGTTTCGACGGACCGCGGCAGGATTACCAGATCGATGCGAACGACCAGTTGATGACCAGCAAGGATTTCCGCAACGTGGTGATCGCCTACCGCAACGGCGCGCCGGTGGTGCTTTCAGATGTGGCCACTGTGATCGACGGCTCGGAAAACGTGAAACAAGCGGCCTGGATGAACACGCAACCAGCGGTGATCGTGAATATCCAGAGGCAGCCTGGGGCCAACATTATCCAGGTGGTCGATAGCATCCAGAAGCTGTTGCCGGTATTGCAGAGCACACTGCCCGCGGCGGTGAAGGTGACGGTGCTGACGGACAGAACCACCACGATTCGAGCATCGGTGAAAGACGTGGAATTTGAGTTGATGCTCACGGTCGGGCTGGTGGTGATGGTGATTTTCCTTTTCCTGCGCAGCGTTTCCGCGACGATCATCCCCAGCGTGGCAGTGCCGCTCTCGCTGATCGGGACTTTCGGCGCGATGTATCTGTTCGGCTACAGCTTGAACAACCTGACGCTGATGGCGCTGACCATTTCGACTGGATTCGTGGTCGACGATGCGATCGTGATGATCGAGAACATCTCCCGGTATATCGAGGCGGGAGAGGACTCGATGTCGGCGGCGCTGAAAGGCGCGGAGCAGATCGGGTTCACCATCCTTTCGTTGACGATTTCGCTGATTGCGGTGCTGATCCCGCTGCTGTTCATGCGCGAGATTGTGGGTCGGCTGTTCCGGGAGTTCGCCATTACGCTGAGCGTGACCATCCTGGTTTCCGCGCTGGTTTCGCTGACGCTCACGCCGATGATGAGCTCGCGCATTCTGCGGCACACGCCGGAATCGCAGCAGACCACGTTCTACCGGAAATCGGAGCACGTTTTTAACAAGATCATCGAGTTTTACGGACGGACGCTGCGGGTGATCTTGCAGCACCAGACGGCGACGCTTTTTGTGGCGCTGGGAACGTTGATCGTCACCGTTTTCCTCTACATCATCGTGCCCAAGGGATTTTTCCCGGTGCAGGATACCGGGATCATCCAGGGAATATCGGAAGCGCCGGACTCGATTTCTTTTCCGGCCATGGCGGAACGGCAGCAGGAGCTGAGCAAGGTGATCCTGCAGGATCCGGCCGTGGAAGGGCTTTCTTCGTTTATCGGAGTGGATGGCACGAACACGACGCTGAACAGCGGGCGCATCCTGATCAATCTGAAGCCGCTCGAGGAGCGGCACATCAACGCGTCCGATGTGATCCGGCGGCTGCAACCGGAACTGGCCAAAGTGGACGGAATCACGCTGTATATGCAGCCCGTGCAGGATTTGACGGTGGAAGACCGGGTGAGCCGCACACAGTATCAGTACACGCTGGAAGATCCGGATTCAAACGAGTTGAATGTGTGGACGGCGAGATTCGTGGATCGACTGAGGCAGATTCCGGAACTGCGAGACGTGGCCACCGATCAACAAACGCAAGGATTGGCGGCGCGGCTGGTAATCGACCGGCAGACAGCGTCGCGCATGGGCATTTCGCCGCAAAGCATCGACGAGACGCTGTATGACGGTTTCGGGCAGAGACAAATCTCGACGATGTACACGCAGTTGAATCAGTACCACATCATTCTGGAGACGCTGCCATCGTTTCAGCGGCATCCAGAGGATCTGCACGATATTTACGTGCGCTCGAATTCGGTGGCTACGCCAGGGACATCCCCCGCGCCCGGCAATGGCGTGATCGTGGCTTCGGCCGCGGCCGCCGGGCGAACGGCAGGCGGATCGGCAACCACGGGAAGCGCGAACCCTGCGCCTGTGAGTACGGTGAATGGCGCAGCGGTACCACTGAACGTGATCAGCCACTTCGAATCGGTGACCTCGCCGCTGGCTATCAACCACCAGGGCCAATTTCCGGTGGTGACCATTTCGTTCAACCTGGCACCGGGAGCTTCGCTGGGGGCAGCGACCGATGCCATCGACAAGGTGCAAAAAGACATCGGCATGCCGATCAGCATTCAGGCGGCGTTTCAGGGAACGGCTGCGTCGTTCCAGGCCTCGCTGGCAAACGAGCCGCTGTTGATTCTGGCGGCGGTGGTCACGGTGTACATCGTGTTGGGCGTGTTATATGAGAGTTACATTCATCCGCTGACGATTTTGTCCACGCTGCCTTCGGCGGGCGCGGGCGCCATTCTGTTCCTGATGCTTTTCCATTCGGAGTTCAGCGTGGTGGCGCTGATCGGCATCATCCTGCTGATAGGAATCGTGGAAAAGAACGCCATCATGATGATCGACTTCGCGCTGGAGGCGGAACGCAAGGAAGGGAAGTCGCCTGAAGAGGCCATTTACCAGGCTTGCCTGCTGCGCTTCCGGCCCATTCTGATGACCACCATGGCGGCCATGCTCGGCGGCTTGCCGCTGGCGTTGGGCAGTGGCATCGGATCGGAATTGCGGCGGCCACTGGGCATTTCGATTGTGGGCGGACTGATTGTGAGCCAAGTGCTGACGCTTTACACCACGCCGGTGGTGTACATTTTCTTCGACAAGCTGGCCAGCCGGCTTACGGGCAGCCATGCCAGCGAGCCTCGAAGAATGTCGCACGCGCCGTCGACAGCCGACTAATCGATGAGCATTTCAACGCCATTCATCCACCGGCCCGTGGCGACCACGCTTTTGACGGTGGCCATTGCGCTGGCGGGAATTATTGCGTTCGTGATGCTGCCGGTGGCGCCGCTGCCACAGATCGATTTTCCCACCATCAACGTGCAGGCAAGTTTACCGGGCGCCAGTCCTGAGATCATGGCTTCGTCGGTGGCCACGCCTCTCGAACGACAGTTCGGGCGTATCGCCGGCATTACGGAGATGACCTCGTCGAGCTACCTGGGAACAACGCGCATTACGTTGCAGTTCGACCTGAACCGGAACATTGACGGCGCCGCGAGAGATGTGCAGGCGGCCATCAATGCGGCACGCAGCTATTTGCCCGCAAATTTGCCGAGCAATCCCACCTATCGCAAGTCGAATCCCGCGGATCAGTCGATTTTTCAGATCGCACTGACTTCGGATATTTACAATCGCGGCCAGCTTTACGATGCGGCATCGACGATCATGCAGCAGAAATTGTCCGAAGTGAACGGTGTGGGAGAAGTGTTCGTAGGCGGAAGCTCGCTGCCGGGAGTGCGCGTGGAGCTGAATCCCACGCAATTGAATGCATATGGGTTGGGACTGCAAGACGTTAAAAACATGCTCAGCGTGCAGAATGCGAACCTTCCCAAAGGGCAAATCTGGGACACCGACAAGACGCTCGACATTCTTTCGAACGACCAGTTATTGAAAGCCGATTATTACAAACCGCTGATCGTGGGTTATCACAACGGCGCGGCGGTGAAACTGTCGGACATAGCCGATGTGGAAGATTCGGTGGAAAACGTCCGGGCAGCGGCTTATTACAACGGAAAGCCATGCATCACCATTCAGGTATTCCGGCAACCGGGAGCGAACATCATCGATACGGTGGAACGCATCCGGAACTCGCTGCCGGCGCTGCAGGCTTCGGTTCCCGCGGGCATCGATCTGGCGGTAACGATGGACCGCACGGTGACCATCCGCGCTTCGGTGCACGAAATCGAGCGCACTCTTCTGATTTCGATCGGGCTGGTCATTTTGGTGGTGTTCGTGTTTTTGCGCAATCCACGCGCGACGTTGATTCCCAGCGTAGCGGTGCCGGTTTCACTGATCGGCACGTTCGGAGTGATGTATCTGTGGGGATTCAGTATCGATAACTTGTCGCTGATGGCGCTGACCATTTCCACGGGGTTCGTGGTGGACGACGCCATTGTGGTGATCGAGAACATCAGCCGGCACGTGGAAAACGGGATGCGGCCGCTCGAAGCGGCGCTGCACGGGGCCAGCGAAATCGGATTCACGGTGCTGTCGATGACCACGTCGCTGGTGGCGGTGTTCATTCCGATTCTGATGATGGCTGGGATCGTGGGCCGGCTGTTCCGCGAATTCGCCATCACGCTTTCCGTGGCGATTCTGGTTTCCTTACTGGTATCACTGACCATGACGCCTATGATGTCCGCGCGGCTGCTGAAGCCCGAGCACAGCGTGAAGCACGGTTGGATCTATAAGGTGAACGAGCGAAGTTTTAACTGGCTGCACCGGACCTATGAGAAAGCGCTGCATTGGGTGCTGGAACACGAAGCGTTCACGCTGGGGATTCTGCTGATTACCATCGCGGTGAATGTGTATTTGCTGGTCATCGTGCCCAAGGGATTTTTCCCGCTGCAGGACAATGGAACGTTGGGTGGAGGAATCCGCGGGTCGCAGGACATTTCGTTCCAAACCATGGACCAATTGTCACGGCGCTTTGTGAATATCATCAAGAGCGACCCGGCGGTGGAGACGGCGGTAATTTACACCGGCGGCAACGGGCCGGTGAATGGCGGATTTGTCAGCATAACTCTGAAACCGATCGAGCAGCGAAAGCTGAATTCGAGCCAGGTGATCGACCGGCTGCGGCCCAAGCTGGTGGCGCTTCCAGGCGCGAGAGCCATCCTGCAGGCCGGGCAGGACCTGAGAATCGGCGGGAGGCAATCAAACGCGCAGTATCAATACACACTGCAAACCGAGAATGTGGACGATCTGGAGCAATGGGCTCCGCTGCTGGTGGAGAGGATGAGGAAGATTCCACAGCTTACCGACATCGACTCGGACCAGCAAAACAGCGGACTGCAGACGCGCCTCGTGTATGACCGGCAAACGGCGGCCCGATTAGGCATTACTCCGCAGTTGCTGGATACCACGCTGTACAACGCGTTCGGACAATCGCAGGTCTCCACCATGTACACCACGCTGAACCAGTATCACGTGGTGATGGAAGTGGCGCCACAGTTCTGGCAGAACCCGCAGGGGCTGAACTATATCTACGTGAAATCGACCAACGGCGGCGTGGTTCCGCTGAGCGCCGTGGCACACTTCGAGGAGAAGATCGCACCGCTGGCGGTGAATCACCAGGGGCAGTTTCCGTCGGTAACGGTGTCCTTCAATCTGGCGCCTGGGGTGGCATTGAGCGATGCCGATGCGGTGATCCGGCAGGCAGAAAGTGACATCGGGCTGCCGTCGTCCATTCGCGGCATGTATTCGGGGACGCTGCAGGCGTTTCAAGCCTCACTAGCCACCGAACCGCTGTTGATCACCACCGCGCTGCTGGCAGTCTACATCGTGTTGGGAATTCTTTATGAAAGCTACATCCATCCCATCACGATTCTCTCCACCTTGCCTTCCGCCGGAGTAGGCGCGGTGCTGGCGCTGATGATTTTCCATGAGGATCTGAGTGTCATCGCTCTCATTGGAATCATTCTGTTGATAGGACTGGTGAAGAAGAACGCCATTTTGATGATCGATTTCGCGCTGGCGGCGCAGCGCAATGAGCATAAGAGTCCCAAAGAAGCGATCTTCGAGGCCTGCCTGCTGCGGTTCCGTCCCATCCTGATGACCACCATGGCGGCGCTGCTGGGCGCTCTGCCGTTGGCGTTGGGCAACGGCACCGGCTCGGAATTACGCCACCCTCTGGGAATTACGATTATCGGCGGCTTGATCTTCAGCCAGATGTTGACGCTGTTCACTACTCCGGTGGTTTACCTTTACATGGACCGGCTCGGCGCATGGCGACAACGCGCGCACCAGCGCCAACTGCGCGTGGCGCCCCAGGTGGGCGACTGAGCTGCGCTCCATTATGAAAGAGAAGAAACGAATGGGATTCAGGGCGAGACAACTCAGCGGTCTGCTATGGGCGGCACTTCTGGTGAGCGGCTGCAATCTTGCGCCGCAGTATCACGCACCCTCCGTGCAGCGTCCGGACGCCTATAAGGAGCTTACGCCCGCGGATTTTCCCAACACGGATGGGTGGAAGGTGGCGCAGCCATCGGACGCCGCCATTCGCAACAACTGGTGGGAGACGTTCAATGATTCGGAGTTGAACAAACTCGAGGAGCAGGTAAACGTCTCGAACCAGACCATCGCCGCAGCGGTGGCGAATTTTTACGCGGCGCGAGCCATGGTGCGGGAAGCGCGGTCGCAACTTTTCCCGACGGTGGGCGTCTCGGTTTCGGCTGAGGGAGAGCGCACGGTTTCCGCGAGCGGTAGTGGAGCCCTCCAGACCGGTATTTACTCGCTGCCGTTTGACGCAAGCTATGTCCCGGATTTGTGGGGCCGCGTGCGCAACACGGTACGCTCGCAGGTCGCCGCAGCGCAGGTGAGCGCGGCAGACCTCGCCAACGCGCGATTGACGGAACAATCCGACCTGGCGGTGGATTATTTCGATCTGCGGACGCAGGATGCGTTGAAACAGTTGCTCGACTCGACGGTGGTGGCCTACCGGGAATCGCTGCGGTTGGAGACCGTGCTTTTTGAGACTGGCATTGCGTCCGATGAAGCCGTAGCGCAGGCCGAAACACAACTGGAAACAGCGGAAGCGCAGGACACCAGTATCGGCATCGCGCGCGCGCAATTCGAAAATGCCATAGCGCTGCTGGTGGGGCAGCCCGCGTCGACGTTTTCCATTCCTCCCGAAGCGCTGAAAGCGGAGCCGATGGCCGTCCCGTTTGGGGTTCCGTCGCAACTGCTGGAGCGCAGGCCGGACATCGCGGCGTCCGAGCGGAGTGTGGCACAGGCGAATGCTCAAATCGGAGTGGCTCGGGCGGCTTTTTTCCCGACGGTGACATTAGCCGCGTCCGGCGGATTTCAGAGCACGTCCATCGCCGATTGGTTTACGTGGCCGAGCCGCGTGTGGTCAGTGGGGCCGTCGGTGGCGGAAACGATTTTCGACGCAGGTTTGCGGCGTGCGACAGTTCAGCAGTTCCAGGCACAATACGACGAGACCGTGGCGAACTACCGCGAAACGGTGCTGACCGCGTTTCAACAGGTGGAGAATAACCTGGCGGCGCTGCGAATTCTTTCTCAGGAGATCGAGCAGCAAGATACGGCGGTCAAATCGGCGGAACGGAGTTTGTCGCTGGCCACCGACCGCTATCGCCTGGGAATCGATCCTTATTTGAACGTGATTACCGCGCAAACCACGCTTCTGACCAGCCAGCAAACGGCGGTCAACCTTCGCCTGCAGCAGATCACCTCGAATGTGCAACTGATTGAAGCGCTCGGCGGGGGCTGGGATGCCACGCAGTTGCCGTCGGCGGGCGCGCTGGTGAGCGGTTCGGCGCAACCGCTTCCCAGAGCGAATCCCTGAGAGCAGCTTCGGGACTACGCAATTAGTTTTTGGGCACTTAGTCGTCGGCCGTTTAGTTTCTGGCCATTGAGTTTTTGGATCACCTTTCCTCCCGCTCGCGATCAAAAAGCGAAGGTTGCATGTGTATAATCGTATTCGCCTCGGACCTGCCCTGCCAGGAAGAGCCGATCATATTGGTGTGTGTTGCCATGGAGGCTCACATCTCAGATTCCGTGCAAACGCAGGTTGCGCTCAACGTTCCAGCCATCACACGCGTCATCATCGAGGGAATCCAGCCGCAGGTGGATGGTGGAAGGTTCCCGATCAAGCGAACCGTTGGAGAGACGGTTTCGGTGGAGGCGGATATTTTCGCCGATGGGCACGAAGTGCTTGCGGCGGCACTGCGCTACAAGCCCGTTTCAGCGGACGCCTGGGAGGAAACTCCCATGCGGTTTTTCGACAACGACCGCTGGCGCGGAGAGTTTCAGGTCACTCGCCTGGAAAATTTCGTCTACACAATTCAGGCCTGGGTGGATGCGTTCGCGACGTGGACGCGCGATTTCCTGAAGAAGTATGAAGCGGGGCAGGACATTTCCGTCGATTTGCTGATTGGCGCCGAACTGGTGCGGTCCGCGGCGCGCCGGGCGCGCGGTGCCGATGCGAAGAAGTTGAGCGATTTCGCTGCCGCGCTCACCCTGCTGTCCTCGCGCAAAATGGAGCCTGTGGCCGGGACGGTGCGCAGCGCCGAGTTGGCGGAACTGATGGCGCGCTATCCAGATCGCTCGGGCGCGACCACCTACCCGGTGGAATTTCGCGTGATCGTGGATCGGGAAAAGGCGCGCTTCAGCTCCTGGTACGAGATGTTCCCGCGATCGTGCAGCGATGATCCGGCGCACCACGGCACATTTCTCGATTGCATCGAGCGGCTCGATTACGTGGCGGGCATGGGCTTCGATGTTCTGTATCTTCCGCCCATTCATCCCATCGGCCGAAAGGGACGCAAGGGCAAGAACAACAGCTTTCCACCTTCGCCAGAAGATACTGGCAGTCCTTGGGCCATCGGCGGCGCCGAAGGCGGGCACAAGGCCATACTTCCAGAGCTGGGAACGCTGGCCGATTTCAAGCGGCTACAAAAAGAAGCATTGGCGCGCGGTTTGGAGCTGGCCATCGATATCGCCTTCCAGTGCTCGCCCGATCATCCTTACGTAAGCGAGCACGAGGAGTGGTTCCGTCACCGTCCGGATGGAACTATTCAATATGCTGAAAATCCTCCGAAGAAGTATGAAGATATTTATCCGCTGAACTTCGAGAACGAGCACGTCGCGGCGCTGTGCGAAGAGCTGCGAAGCGTGGTGGCTTACTGGTGCGAGCAGGGAATCCGCATTTTTCGCGTGGATAATCCGCACACCAAGCCGTTTCCCCTGTGGGAGTGGTTGATTGAGGAGATCCGCCGCGAATACCCGGAGGCCATCTTCCTGGCTGAGGCGTTTACTCGTCCGAAGGTGATGTACCGATTGGCTAAACTGGGTTTCGATCAGTCCTACACCTACTTTGCCTGGAAAAATTCGAAATGGGAGTTGACGCAGTATTTTACCGAGCTGACGCAATCGCCGGTGCGCGAATATTTTCGCCCGAATATCTGGCCGAACACGCCGGATATTTTGACCGAATACATGCAGGACGGGGGGCCCCCGGCGTTTATGTCCCGGGTGGTGCTGGCGGGAACGCTGGGCGCCAATTACGGAATCTACGGGCCAGCATTCGAGTTGTGCGAGAATCGCGCCGTGGCGCGAGGCAGCGAGGAGTATCTGGACTCGGAGAAATATCAGATCCGAGTCTGGCCTCTGGATCAAGCCAACAACATTCGCTGGTTGATCGGGCGCCTCAACCAAGCCCGGCGGGAAAATCCGGCGTTGCACGGCGACTGGAGTCTGCGCTTCCATCCGGTGGACAATGAGCAGATCATCGCTTACAGCAAGATGACGCCGGACCGTTCGAACGTGATCGTGGGCATCGTGAATCTGGACTTCCGCTACAAGCAGGCCGGCTGGGTACAGCTACCGCTCGAGGAATTCGGATTGGATCCGAACCAGCCATTCGAGGTGCAGGATCTGCTCACCTACGCGCGTTTTCAATGGCGGGGCCCCCGAAATTATGTGGAATTGAATCCGGCGCAGGTTCCGGCGCACGTGCTGAAGGTTCGCTGAGATGGCCGAGCCCGTGACAGAAGGACTGGCGCAGCCGCTGGCGGAAAAGCGCAGCGTCGCCACGAAAGCACCGACGCAGTGGTACAAAGATGCGGTCATCTATCAGTTGCATGTGCGCGCGTTTTGCGACAGCAACGGCGACGGCATCGGCGACTTTCCCGGGCTGACGCAGAAACTCGATTACCTTCAGGAACTGGGAGTCGATGCGCTGTGGCTGATGCCGTTTTTTCCCTCCCCTCTGCGCGATGATGGCTACGATATTGCCGACTACTACTCCGTGCATCCGAGTTACGGAACGCTCGATAACTTCAAAACGTTTCTGAACGCAGCCCACGCACGCGGCATTCGCGTAATCATCGAGATGGTGCTCAACCACACCTCCGACCAGCACCAGTGGTTCCAGGAAGCGCGCAGCTCGCGCGACAATCCCCGGCGCGACTGGTACGTGTGGAGCGATACCGACGACCGCTACAAGGATGCCCGGATCATCTTTCTCGACACGGAACTCTCCAACTGGGCTTGGGACCCCGTTTCAAAATCCTATTACTGGCACCGGTTTTTCAGCCACCAGCCGGATTTGAATTACGACAATCCCGCGGTATTCGAGGCCATGTGGGGAGTCATGAAGTTCTGGCTGGATATCGGCGCGGACGGGTTCCGGCTGGACGCGGTTCCTTACCTGGTGGAGCGCGACGGCACCAATTGCGAGAATCTTCCCGAAACGCACGCCATCATCAAAGAGCTGCGCCGGCGGCTCGACGCGGAGTATCCGGACCGCATGCTGCTGGCGGAAGCGAACCAGTGGCCGGCGGACGTGTCCCAGTATTTCGGTAACGGCGATGAATTCCACATGGCGTTCCATTTCCCGCTGATGCCGCGAATTTTCATGGCGGTGCAGCTCGAAGACCGCAAGCCGATCATCGAAATTCTGGAGCAGACCCCACCGATCCCGGAAAGTTCGCAATGGTGCATTTTCCTTCGCAATCATGACGAGCTGACGCTGGAAATGGTCACCGACGTCGAGCGCGACTACATGTACGACGAGTACGCGAAAGACAAGACCATGCGCATCAACCTGGGCATCCGGCGGCGGCTGGCGCCCATGATGGATAACGACCGGCGAAAAATTCAGCTACTCAATGTGCTGCTGATGTCCATGCCGGGTACGCCCATCGTTTACTACGGCGATGAAATCGGCATGGGGGACAACATCTATCTGGGCGACCGCAACGGCGTGCGCACGCCCATGCAATGGAGCGGCGGGTGGAACGGCGGCTTTTCGAACGCCGATCCGGAGCGGATGTATTCGCCGCTCATCTCGAATCCTGTTTATGGGTACCAGGCTATCAACGTGGAAGCGCAGAAGCGTGTGCCGCACTCGCTGCTTTCCTGGATGAAGCGGCTGATCGCGATCCGTAAATCGACGAAAGTTTTCAGCCGCGGGTCGATCGAGTTTCTGCGGCCCGCGAATCACCGCGTGCTGGCCTACGTTCGCCAGCTTGGGGACGAAAGAATTCTGGTGGTCAACAATCTTTCGAGTTCCGCGCAGGCAGTGGAACTCGATTTGCGGCAATACAAGGGTTACATTCCCATAGAGATGTCGGGCCGCAACCTGTTTCCTCAGAATTGGCGAGTTGCCTTATCTGCTGACGATGGGCCCTTACGAGTCTTATGGCTTCCGATTGCGCCGCCTGTGATATGAGCGGAATGCGGCAGGTAGACCGGCAGGCCGGAGAAACCTTTGGCTGACGATCCTTCTTTCCTGAGTGACGACCTCATCCGCCAGTTGATCAGCGTGGGCGAAGTGGATCTGCTGGTGGGCATCGCGTCGCGCAACAATGCGGAGAACATCGTGCACACGGTCGAGGCCGTGGAGGAAAGTTTTCAAAGCGCATTTCCGCGGCAGCGCGTGGTGATTGTCGATGTGGATATGGGGTCCAATGACGGCACCCCGGAAGCGTTTTTGAAACCGATGGCGCGTAAGAGCGCATCCGCGCGCGGACTCACCTCGCTGCGCACCGAGCATCGGGTAGTGGCGCGCTGCGAAAACGCTCCTCCCGCTACCGCCCTGCGCACGGTCGTAGCTACGGCCGACCTGCTGCGCGCCAGAGCCTGCGCGGTGATTTCCGCGGCAACGCCCAATTTGACTCCCGATTGGATTGGCAATCTGCTGCAGCCGATTTACCGGCAGGACTTCGATTTGGTCACGCCACTCTACTCGCGGCAGCGGTTTGAAGGGTTGCTCGCGCGGATTCTGCTCTATCCCATGACGCGTTCGGTGTTCGGCAAGCGCATCCGCGAGATTCATTCGACGGAATTTGGGTTCTCCGGCCGCCTGGCGACAAATTTCACGAACTCGGGCGTCTGGCGCGAGCCGGCCATTCAGGATTTGCCGCAAACCTGCCTGACGGTTACGGCAATTGCCTCTGATTACCGATGTTGCCAGTCGTTTTTAGGACAGAAGCTTCGCCCAAGCACGGGACCCGCACCTGACATCGTCACCGCAGTACGGCAGGCCGTTGGCGCTCTTTTCTGGTGCATCGATGCAAACGAATCCTATTGGTTCGGACGGTTGGGATCGGAAGCAGTGACCGCTTTCGGTCCCGATCATGAATTGATCGAGGAAACCGCCCCCGTCAATCTCGACCGCACGTTTGAGTTGTTCCGAAGTGGCGTGGAAGAATTGTCGCCAATCTTGAAGACCATTGTGGCCGCCGACACCTACGCGGAGATTCAAAAACTCGCCACCCTGGACGAGCGCAATTTGTGCTTCGAGAACGCGCTTTGGGCCAAGACTCTGTATGATTTCGCCACTTCTTATCACCACACGCTGCTGAACCGGGACCACCTGGTTCAGGCGCTTGTGCCGCTATATCGGGGCAAAGTTTATTCCTTCTTTTTGCAGCATGCCGCATCGTCTCCGGCGGAGATCGAGGCTGATTCAGAAAATTTGTGCCTCGAATTCGAACGCCAGAAACCCGACTTCATCGAACGCTGGAAGGTGCGAAGCGAGGTGACAACATGAAGGACACCATAGTTCAAGGACTTGCCCAGGCCTACGGAAACCTGGTGCACATGATCGCCGATTTTCTTCCGCGATTTGTGGTCATGCTCACCATCATTCTGTTGGGTTTGCTGGTGGCCTACCTGCTGAAGGTTTTCTTCCGCTCGATCCTGCACCTTACCAAGCTGGACAGGCTTTCCGAGGAAGCGGGTGCGTCGCACGTTTTGCGCAAGGCCGCGCTGCCTTCGATGTCAGAATTCCTGAGCCGCTCGGTTTTCTGGATCACGCTGCTGGGATTCGTGCTGCTGGGCATCAGCGTGCTACAGGTAGCGGAGCTGCAGGAACAGATTTCGCGGCTGTTCCAGCTATTGCCGCAGATTTTCGTGGCCATCCTGATTTTGTTCGTGGGAGTGCTGGCGGCGAATTTCCTATCGCGCGCTGCGTTGCTCACGGCGGTGAATGCGGGATACCGCTCGCCGCGGTTGTGGAGCGGATTGGTACGGTTCGTAATTTCCATTCTGGCAGTTTCCATGGCGCTGGAGCAGGTAGGACTGGCGCGCCAAACGGTGGTTTCCGCGTTTTCGATTGCATTTGGCGCGGTGATGTTCGCCGTAGCGATTGCCTTTGGATTGGGCGGCCGGGACCTGGCACGCCAGACCCTGGAGCGATATTTGGGCGGAAAAGACAGCGAGCGCGAGAAGGAAGAGGAGCCGTCTCCTCTATAGAACGAATTGTAGAAGCGCGGTGAAAATCCTGTAAAAGCGTTTTGTTTGGGCCCTATGATTCTCTTTTGCGCGTGCATCCCGTAATCGCTGATGTAAAGTGGAGCGTGGCCGCGAACGATTTCTTCTGGTGGGCCCCCAGGGAAGAGGATCAAAGGAGACCCCGATGACCGCGCCCGGCACGGAAAAGCGAATGTCCCTTTTCGAACAGCTTCGGCCGCGGCTGCCGATGGAACTGCCTGCGTTCCTGGCGAGCAAGCGCTGGTATGGCGGAAAGGCGCGCCGCATTCATTCCGTCGAGCTGGCCGATTTAATTCCGCTGCAAACCGGCGAGCTTGAAGCATTCGTCGCGCTGGCGCGGGTGGAGTACGACATTGGAACGGCTGAGACGTATGTGCTGCCGATGTTCGTGACTGACCCTGAGGCGGCACACGACGGCGTGAATGGGCTCGTTCGGGTACAGACCGCCGACCGCAATCAGCAGTTGTTCCTGGCAGACGCGCTGCAAAACGAGAAGTTTTTGCGCTGGCTGCTCGACGCGATTGAGGTGCAGCTTGTGTCGCATGGCAGCAAAGGCGATATTCGCGCGTCCTACACGAACATATTTCAGGAGATTCGCGCTTCAAAAGGTTCGCTGGTTCCCAGGGTGGGCAGCGCGGAGCAAAGTAATAGCTCGATTATTTACGGCGACAGCCTGATCCTGAAATTCTTCCGTCGCACTGAGCAGGGAATTAATCCCGATCTGGAGATCGGCTTGTTCCTCACCGAGAAGGCGCACTTTAATGGCGTGCCGCCGGTAGCCGGCTCCATCGAATATTTGTCGGAGGAGGGCGAACCTTCCACACTTGCGGTGCTGCAAGGCTATGTGCCGAATCATGGCGACGCGTGGCGATTCACTCTGGAATCGGTGGCGTCGTTTTGGGACGAAGTGTCGAAATTGCAGGAAACATTTATCGTTCCCGAGGCGGTGTCTGCTGAAACCATGGTCGAATTCGATCAGGATTTGCCGGCGATTGCCGCTGATCTGATCGGGCCCTATCTCAGCCGGGTGCGGCAACTTGGGCGGCGGACCGCTGAATTGCATCTGGCTCTGGCTTCGGATTCTTCCGACCCGGCCTTCGCGCCCGAGCCTTACAGCAGCGACTTTCAGCAGGAGTTCGAACGCTCCACTCGCGCGCTCACCGAACGTACTTTAGGCCTGCTGCGGCAGAAACGAGCCGAACTGCCCGACGATCTTCGCGGGCAAGCCGAAGTGATCATCAACGCGCAGCCGAGAATTGTGCAGGAGTTTCAGTCCATCACCACAGTGCGCGGCGGCATGCGCACGCGAATCCACGGCGACTACCATTTGGGACAGGTGCTTTACACCGGCGCGGACTTCGTGATCATCGATTTCGAGGGCGAGCCGGCGCGTCCTCTCTCCGAGCGCCGCATGAAACGATCGCCGCTGCAGGACGTGGCGGGGATGGTCCGCTCCTTTCACTACGCGGCGTTCGCCCATCTGCTCGGGCCGGGCGACGATGCGTCCCGGCTGAGAAGAGATTTGCCGAAGGTCACCACTTGGGCAGAGAACTGGTATTCCTGGGTGTCATTCCGTTTTCTGAAGTCCTATTTTGCCAATGCACAGTCGGGTTCCTTCCTGCCTCCCAGCCACGAGGAAATCTCCGCGTTGTTGCGCGTCCACCTGCTTGAAAAAGCCATCTATGAACTCGGGTATGAGTTGAACAACCGTCCCACCTGGGTGGCCATTCCGCTGGCCGGAATTTCAAGGTTGCTGGCGCAGTAGAGCGCAGCAAATAACGGCCAGATAGCGCACACACCGTATAAAGAAGGCGAAGTCATTTGCTAAACACCACGGACGTCCCCTTGGGGGCCACGCGCTCCGACCAGAATTCATGCAGCTTTCTGGTGTGGGCGCCACGAGTTCAGAACGTGGATGTTCATATTCTTGAGCCCAACGAGCGCATGGCGCCTATGCAGCCCTGCGACAAAGGATATTTCCGGGCCGATCTCCCGAACGTACCGGCAGGCACTTTGTATCGTTACCGGCTGAATGGTAGGGAGGAGCGGCCCGATCCCGCTTCGGCGTTTCAGCCTCAAGGCGTGCATGGGCCATCGCAGGTAATCGAGAATTATTTCGACTGGACGGATGCTGGCTGGCGGGGCCTCCCTCTTCGCGACTACGTGCTCTACGAACTACACGTGGGAACCTTCACACCGGAGGGTACGTTCGACGCGATTATTCCGCGCATTGCGGAGCTCAAGGCGCTGGGCGTTACCGTGCTGGAAGTTATGCCGGTGGCGCAATTTCCCGGAGAGCGCAATTGGGGATACGACGGCGTTTACCCTTTTGCGGTGCAGAATTCGTACGGCGGCCCGGACGGATTGAAGCGGCTGGTGAATGCCTGCCACGCGCAGGGAATGGCCGTGGTGCTCGACGTGGTCTACAACCACCTGGGCCCGGAAGGGAACTACGCGGGCGAATTCGGATTCTATTTCACCGATGCCTACAAAACGCCTTGGGGCGCGGCGCTGAATTTCGAACAGGAATACAGCGATGAGGTGCGGCGCTACTTCATCGAGAACGCCCTGCGATGGATTGCCGAGTTTCACACGGACGGGCTGCGCCTCGATGCGATCCACGCAATCATCGATCCCTCGGCGCGGCCTTTCATTCAGGAGCTTGGCGAAGCCTGCCACAAATGCGCCAGGGAGCTTGGGCGGGAGGTGCAGATCATCGCCGAGAGCAATCGCAACGACAAAAAAGTAGTGACGCCGCTCGGTCGCGGAGGCTGGGCGCTCGATAGCCAATGGAATGACGATTTCCATCATTCGTTGCGCACCGCGTTCACTGGCGAAAAGGCCGGTTACTATGCCGATTTTGCGGGCGTACCGGATCTCGGGAAGGCTTTTCGCGAGGGGTTCGTCTACGACGGGCAGTATTCCGTTTTCAGGAAGCGGCGCTACGGTAATTCGTCGCGCGAGCTGACCGGCGAGAATCTGGTGGTCTTTTCCCAGAACCACGATCAGGTCGGCAATCGCAAAGTGGGTGACCGGCTGACGGCAGTCGCTAGCTTCGAGCAGTTGAAACTAGCCGCGGCTGCTGTGTTGCTTTCGCCCTACGTGCCGCTGCTCTTCATGGGGGAGGAGTATGGGGAGAAGGCTCCGTTTCAGTATTTCGTGAGTCACAGCGATCCGTCGATCATCGAGGCGGTGCGCAAGGGGCGCGGAGATGAGTTTTCAAGCTTCGAGTGGGCCGGCGAGCTGCCCGACCCACAGAGCGAAAAAACCTTCCTGGATTCCAAGCTGGATTGGGAATCGCGAACAGTGGGCGAGCACCGAGTGCTGCTGGCGTTCTACCGCGAGCTGCTTCGCTTGCGCCGCGAAATACCAGCGCTGGCAAAACTCGACAAAAATTCGCAGGGAGTTTCACGGCTGGCGGATGGCAAAGCCATTTTCGTGCGCAGACGGGACGGGAGCAGCCACGCCGCTATGGTCTTTTACTTCGGCAGCGAGGAGCAATTGACCGACTTGCTCTTGCCTGCGGGCGTCTGGCGGACAATTTTCGATTCGACCGAAGAGCGATGGAAGGGAGTTGGCGGCGCGCCGCTCAAGCCGATCAAGTCGTTGGGCAAAGTGCAGCTTTCTTTGAAACCTTGGTCTGTCTTAGCCTGGAATTTATCGGAATAGCACATAATTCTCTCCTCCAAACGCTCCCAACTCGCAATTGGGGTTACCGGGATGATGACGCCGAATTAGCCAGGCGAAAAACCACACTCACGTCGTCGACGCTTTCCATGGCCCGGCCTTCAACCGTTGTAGGCGCATAGCGCCACTGTCTCACCGCTTCGATGGCGGCGGGAACCAGGATGGGCGGGCCTCCTACCGCGTGAACGATTTCCACTTTGCCGGTCGCATCGATGGTCAGGCGCAACTGCACGGTGCCTTCCACGTGCGCGCGCTCCGCCTCCACCGGATACACCGGTTGATGAATCGAAATAAGCTGACCGATGGCCAAGGGTTGGCGGCCCATAGTCGTTTGCGGATCCTCTCCTCGCAGCGCATAGAAGTGCGAACTGACTGCTACTGTTCCAGCCGGAGGTGGCGCGACTTGAGATGAAGCATTTGCCGGCGAAGAGGCAGGTGCAGGCACAGATGCAACTGGCTGCGCTGAGGCAGGTGCGGGTTCCGGATACGCGTCGAAGGTGCGGTCATTTTGCACAGTACGCGCAGGGTCTTGCGCCACGGACGGTGCGGAGGCTGTCCGCGGCGAAGAAGAGAAATTGCCAGTTGCGGGAGCTACGCTGGCAGCGCTGGAATACGAATGCTCCATCTGAAAACGGCGAGTGATCTCCGCAGCGTCTTCATCGGACACCTGATCGGGTACGTGCGAATCGGACACACCCGAATCGTTGATTGAATCTTTGTTCGCCGCACGCGTATCCGCGGGTTGGGTTGGCGCGGGAACCGGCGCTGCTGCAGCGGACCTTGACGAGGCCACTGAGGCCCCTGATACAGGATGCGCAGGCTCCGGGTGAGCGGGCTGCGGAGGCTCCGGCGGATCGCTGATTCCGGGATTCACGATGGGCCGCTCGGCGGCAGTACCCAACGGCAAATCTTCGACGGAGGCGGATGAAGAAGGAGCCGAAGTCGTCGCGGGCGAAGTTTTGTCTGTCGCATTTTCGGGTGGAGGAGGCGCGGGATTCGAGGAATATATCGAAGAAAATATCGATGACGGAATATGTTGCGCAACCAACGACTTCACGTTCGCAGGGCCGATCGCCAGCACGGTGCCCACTCCGAGCAACACCAACAGAATCGCTGCCGCAATATACCAGCCCTTTCCGCTGGGCTCTTCAAAAGGCTGCGGGTTGTAACCCAATCCGCGGTAATGCTCGCGCAGAGCGAAAGCCGATGTTTCGGCACCACGGGAGTTCCCGAAAAGCGGAGGCTCCGGCGCCGTGGGAATTTCGGCGCGATCCGCGGCAATGGATGCGAAGGGGTCCTTGGGCGCTCCGGAAGCCGCTGGATAACTGTACGGCGTCCGGCTCCTGACACCTGGCTCCTTCGTCTCTCTCAGGCTGCTCTGCACCAGCGGAGAAAGTGCGGCTGGATCAGCGACAGGCTTCTGCGGAATCTGTACGTTCGATGTCGAAATCGGCCGCTTTACAGGGCCCGGTGCGATCCCCAACTCAAGCGGTGAAGTGTCGTTCAGGTTGACGTTCACTGCCGCGCAATGTCTGGGAGGCACCACCTTTTCGCTGGGAAACATCGATGCGAGTTCGGCCGGTTCGCCGGACGTAGTCCCGGGGGTCTGAAAGTCAGGCTCCTCCGATTCCCACACAATTTTGAAATGGCCCTGTTCGATAGGAAGCCCGGGACGAAAAGTAGCCGAATAGATCCAGGTCTGAATTTGTTGGCGGGCGTCGTCGCTCAAATCCAGAAACTGAATGCCGGCTTCCTTCCTCGACTTCCCCAGCCAGACCAGTTTGCCGGCCGCCTCAATCCAATTCTCGGATTTGGGCAACCGGAACCGGATTCGCGAGAAGCGCTCGCCGACAATCATTTCAGCGGACTGCACGCTGATGCCGCCTTCGCTGACATTCAGGATCAGTCCGCCATTGTCATCGTCGAGATCGACGTAGGCGACCGACCGGATTGCCACGCGAGGGTGAGCGCGACGGTCCGCTATTTGGACGTTTGCATCCAGATTCTTTTCATTTTTAAGCATAGGTATATTTTCAAAACTGGGAAGGGCGGGGACCAGTTCAGCAAATTATAAACCGCGGAAAGAGCGATGCAACCCAGGTAAAACCTGTAGTACCCCCGAGTGAATTCACCCGATTTTTGCCGATGCTTGACCCGACTGTTGATCTGTGGGGTTGCCAATGTGTGTTACCATGTCGCGCATTCTCAAGCCAGGAGGCTGGTATGAAAAAGCTGTCAATCACCGCGGTTCTCGTCGCCGCTTGCATGTTGGTTTTCGCGCAGGGCGCCAGGACCCAGGATGCAGCACCCAAGGTACACAGCATGACCGGTTGTTTGCGCGCAGGAACTGCGCCAAACAGCTATATGCTGTCCGATCTCGAAAAGGGTCCGAAGACAGTGGGGATCGTGTCGTCGTCTGCCAACCTCGCTCCTCACGTTGGACACAAGATCGAGATTACCGGTACAGCGGTTCCAGCAAAAGACGCGGAAGCCGATGCGAATGTGCCCAAGGCTCCGCACTACATGAAAGTCGATTCGATCAAGATGATTTCCACAACTTGCCCGTAGTTTTTTACGAAACTTTACCTCCGGGATGCACGGTCGCCGCGTATCCCGGAGATTTTTTCCATTCATGCTTTTTTGCCCCACCATCCTTCGCCCTTCCTCTCTTGCGTCTTTTGTCCGCGAACTAACCTTCTGGAGGTCGCGGCAGATTCGCTTTCCTGAGCCTTCGTGACGTATGATCTCGGATGATTTGGACGACCCGTGCCCTGCCTGCTAGATACGAATGGTTGAGCTTGTGAACTATGCAACAGCCTGATCGACGGTCTGGTGAATGGCCAGAACCCGATCCTGAGCGCACCGAGAATCGGCGCGCCGGCGGATTCTCGCATCCTCAAGCAACCGATGCTTCGATGCTCGAAACAGTAGCCACTTCTTCCGCTGCGCCGTTTGCCAGTAATGTCAATTCAAGGGAAATGGCTTTTCTGGAGAGGCGCTACGAAATCCTTGCCGAAGCGGGGCGCGGCGCGATGGGGCAGGTGTTCAAGGCGCGCGACCGAGAAACCCGAGAAATCGTGGCGCTGAAGATCCTCAAGCCGGAAATCGCTTCCGACCCCGCCATGGTGGAGAGATTCAAAAGCGAGCTTCTTTTTGCGCGCAAAATAACGCACAAGAATGTTTGCCGCGTGTACGAATTTAACCGCGTGGACGGCATTGCTTTCACCTCGATGGAATTTGTCGACGGCGAGAGCCTGCGGTCGGTGCTGAAACGTTTCGGAAATGTAACCCCGCGCAAGGGTATCGATCTCGCCTTGCAACTGTGCTCCGGTCTTAAGGAAGCGCACTCGCAGGGGATCGTCCACCGCGACCTGAAGCCGGAGAACGTGATGATCGACACGCACGGCAACGTGAAGATCATGGATTTCGGCATCGCTCGTTCCATGGAAACGCTGACGCTCTCCACCGGTGGACTGGTGGGCACGCCTGCGTATATGGCTCCTGAGCAAGCTGCGGGCAAGACGGTAGATCATCGCGCGGATATCTACGCCATGGGTTTGATGCTCTATGAAATGTTCACCGGGAGCCAGGTGTTTCATGCCGAGAATGCCGTGGCAGTGGCGTTGAAGCACATCAACGAGGCTCCGAAGCCGCCGCGTGAAATCGAGTCTTCGATTTCTCCTTCGTTGGAACGGACCATTCTGAAATGCCTGGAGAAGAACCCGGACCAGCGCTTTCAATCGATCGCAGAGCTTGAATCGGACTTGCGGCCAGGCGTGTCTGGCGCAGCCACTGGAGACACGACGGTGGCGTCCACATTGGGTTCCGGGAAACTGAGCGGCACGGCCACCGTGATTGCACCTTCTACGCCATCTGTTCCCGAGGGTGCGCCTGCGTCGAAGTCGAAGCGGTGGGTCGCGCTAGGCAGCCTGGCCGTTATTGCGGTAGCCGCGGTGGGCGCCAGAACCTTCATGCATCACGGATCGGGCAACACGCCGGCGATCGTAAAAAGCGGCGGCGATGTCGAAATCCATTCGCCGCAGGGCTCCGTCGCGATCGCTCCCGACTCGCTTTCCATAGAAAAAGATGAATCAGGCAAGGATGCCAATATTTCGGTGAAGGAAACGCCTGCGGGAGTGGTTATCCACAAGGGACAAACTCTGGTGACATCGAGCGGGCCGAAGAGCCAGACAACGACCCAGCCCCAGAGTCAGCCCAAGAGTCAACCCAAGAGTCAACCAATGACGCGTGCTGAACAAACTCAGCCAGCAGCTCCTCCAACTTCTAGGCCCTCTACCTCTTCGCCGAAATCGGAAGCGAGCCCCGCAACTCCGCCTTCGAGCGCAGCGGAGGCGGCTCCCGCGATCGCGGGAAACGCCGCGGGCAGCACTACGGCAAGCGCCGAGAATGGGGCATCTGACGACGCGGTTCCCGATCCCGCGCCGCCGGGCAAAGGCGGATATGTGTGGGTCGGACGCTATCCCCGGCAAGTGGGCGCGCAGAATGCCGCGAACAGGATCGAGAAAATAGGGCTTCCGGTTACGATCATGCCGCGGCGGCATCCCGACCAAACGGAATTCTTCGTGGTAGTGAGCGGTCCATATCCGGCGGCTAAAATCGACGGCATTGTTGAGCAGTTGAAGACCAATGGCTTCGCCTTTGCCCATCTCAACCGGCCGGCGCCTGGCGCAAGCAAGAACGGCGAGCGCGGGCAGAAGCCTCCTGCACCCTGAACGCTTTCCGAAAAAGCACAGAGAGTTTTCTTCCCGGCCCGTGTTCTACACAGTGGATTTATAGTCGTTATTAAGTGACGCACAAGTGGGGTTGTGCGCTATTCAGGGGAGGAATGATCATGCTCACGTTGAGGAAATTGGCGGCTTCTATTGCCATGCTATTTGCCTTGCTTTCATGGAGTGCATTTGCGCCCACGGCCTCCGCTCAAATTGCCGTGGGAATTTCGGTGCACGTGGGGCCACCCGCGCTGCCGGTTTATGCGCAGCCGCCGTGCCCCGGTGATGGTTATCTCTGGACGCCGGGATATTGGGCGTATGGTCCCGTTGGATATTACTGGGTCCCCGGAGTGTGGGTGACGCCCCCACGCGTCGGCGTGCTGTGGACGCCAGGCTACTGGGGGTTTGCCGGCGGTGCGTACGGTTGGCATCCGGGATACTGGGGCCCACACGTGGGATTCTACGGTGGGATTAATTACGGGTTCGGCTACGGCGGCGTGGGGTTTGTCGGAGGCATGTGGGCAGGAAACGCGTTCCGTTACAATACCGCGGTGATGAACGTGAACGCGGGGGTGGTGCGCAATGTTTACGTGAACCGCACCGTGGTGAACAACACCGTGGTGAACCGCGCGAGCTTCAACGGCGAAGGGGGCGTGGTGGCGCAAGCGCGTCCTGAAGAAATGGCCGCGGAACACGAGCAACACTTTCAGCCGACCTCGAACCAGATTTCGCACGAACAGGCCATGAGCCACGATCGCAACCAGCTTCAATCGTTCAATCATGGCACTCCGGGCACGGCGGCAATGGATCGCGTCGATGGGCGCCGGTACAACCAGCAGGGGCGCATTGCCCAGGGAATCGGTTCGGGGCAGCTTACGCCGGGAGAAACGAAGAACCTCGAGTCGCGCGAGTCGCGGCTCAACGGCGAGGTCCACAACGATCGCGCGGCCAATGGCGGCACGCTGACGCCGCAGGAGCGCCAGCAGGTGAACCACCAGCAGAATAACCTTAGCCGTTCGATCTACAACGACAAGCACAACGGCGCCACGCAGCAGTATGGCAACAACGAAGTCGGACAGCGCCGCTACAACCAGCAGCAGCGTATCGCCAACGGCGTGGCCAGCGGCCAAATGTCGCCCTCGGAAACCGCTCGCGCGGAGAACCACGAGCAGAATATCAATCGCCACGTCGCTGCGGATCGCGCCGCGAATGGCGGCAAGCTCACTCCGCAGGAGAAGCAGAACATCAACAAGCGGCAGAATAACGCCAGCAAGCAGATTTACAACGAAAAGCACAACGGAAAGACGGCCCCGCGCTGAGAGCGCTGGACGGTGTTCTGAGGATTTGCGGAACGCCCGCCGAGAGGCGGGCGTTTTCTTTTAGGGGTTGTAATTTTCGCTTCACATTTTCGTAACAAGCCGGGTGTAGAATGCCGGAAGCTTCCAGCCCCTCGAGACGAACGTTTCGAGCATCCTACCTTTTTCTTGAGGTGACGAATGGCCAATGTAAATCCGATTCCGCAGGGATATCACGCGGTGACTCCGTATCTATTCATCAAGGGAGCCGCCGATGCCATTGAGTATTACAAGAAGGTTTTCGGCGCCACCGAGCGCATGCGCATGCCGGGGCCGAACGGCCGTGTGATGCACGCCGAAATCGAGATCGGCGATTCGATCGTCATGCTGGCGGACGAGCATCCGCAGATGGGCGCGCGGAGTCCGCAAACGATTGGGGGCACCGCGTGCAGTCTCCATGTATACGTTCGAGACGTCGACACGGTGGTGAAAAACGCGGTGGACTCGGGCGCTCAGCTCGCACGGCCGGTGGAGAATCAATTCTACGGAGATCGCAGCGGCACCATCATCGATCCGTTTGGTCACATGTGGTCGGTTGCCACCCACATCGAGGACGTCGCGCCCGAAGAAATGAAGAAGCGCATGGCCAAGATGACGCAGTCGGCGAACGCCTGAGCGATCCATCGAAGGATCTTACAGATGCATCCGCGCTGCGCCGGAAACTAGAGCACGGGCCCCGCTTGGAAAATGGACTAGAGCAGACCCAACGCGTGGGCTGGGTTGGCCTTGGTCATAAGGTCCAAGTCTGCCTGCGAGAATCCGCGCGTGCGCATGGCTTCGATGAACGCGGCTATGCCGTCCGGATGGAGCGGGTTGCCCACCTGGCCGAGGTCGGTCGCCAGGATGCATGATTTGGCGCCGACGGCGCGAATGGCCTTCGCATAGTCGTCAAGACTCACGATGGCGTTCGCTCCCAGCGTTGCGCTATAGACGAATTCGATGTATGCGTCATCCGCGGCGGCTTCCTGCATCTGCGGAATGCTCATGCGCACCGGTGCGGCCATGGCATGCGTTACGACGATGTGCTGCACTCCGCGCTTGTGCGCTTCGTGCACGATGAGCAGCCCGTCGGTGGCGGAGGAGTGGCCTGTTTCAAGCGTCAACTGGTGCTTCGCAACCAGATCGATCACTTCCAGCACTTCCGGCAGCAGGCGCCCGTCTTTCGACACGGAAACGAAGGGACGATTTTCCTTGCTGTATTTCACCTGATTTTCGTTGTCGAACGTGGGCATCCACACCACTTTGCCCCAGCCGCCCTTCATCAGCACCATGCGTTCGATGGCCGCGGGATTGATGCCGCCAACCGAGCGATTTAAGTCAATGCCGCCGAACAGTTCGATGCCGGGCACCTCCTTGCGCACCACATAGGCCAACGCCGCAGTGGACTCGTAGTGGTTCTTCAGCACCAGCCCGCGCATGCCTCGTGCCTTGGCCATTTTCGCCAGATCGATTGCGTCGATGGAGCGCGGCATGCTGTCGGGATCGGAATGCGTGTGAATGTCGATCACACCGGTAAGATCGGTTTTGGCGCTGGTTTGGGCCAGGGAGACAGCGCTTGCCCCAATCACCAGCGCGAGCCCCAACGCGGCAAGGAGGGCCAGAGTGACTCGAATTCTTGTTTGCAAGGCGGTTCCTTTCCGCGGGCAGCTTACGGCTCCCGTTCGACTCCGAACAGACGATCGTAGGCGAAAGCGCCGACCACACCTCCGAACAGCGGACCAACCCAGTAGACGCCATGATTGATCCAGTGGTGAGCCACAAGCGCCGGCCCGAAACTGCGCGCGGGGTTCATCGAAGCGCCGGTGAAAGGCTGCAGAACCAGCACGTCCATCGCGATGGTGAGCCCGACGCCAATTCCGGCGTAGGGCGAAGTGGACCCGCTTGTTTGCTGTGTGCAGGCGAAGAAAACAAATACCACGAAAAACGTACCCAAGGCTTCGAGCAGCATGGCCTGCATGCGGGTGAAATCGGTGACCAGATCGGTTGCGCCAAGTCCGACGGGCCGCCAGATCGATTCAGGCAGAAGCCTCGCCAGGATATACGCAGCGGCAATCGCGCCGGCCATCTGCGCGACGCAATACAAGATCGATTGCAGCGTTCCCATGCGTTTGGTCACCCAGAATCCGGCGGTAATGGCTGGGTTGAAATGCGCGCCCGACAGTTGCGCGAGTGCCGCAACCATCACGCTGGCGGCAATTCCGTAGGCGGCCGCCTCCGCGAGTATTCCCAGATGACTCAAACTTTGGGCGCGCAGATACTGATCGGCGCAAATGGATCCAATCGTGATGAATACTACGGTGAAGGTCCCGATGAATTCCGCCAGAAGTCTTTGCGGCAAGCTGTACAGACATCCTCCGCGATGCGCGGCTGGGCCACATGACCCGATAGCAAACGCGCGCGATTTTACTGGATTACAAAAGGCGAGTCAAAAACGATAACGATGGTGCGGCCGGAGCGGTGTGCCGCCACGCCGCACCCATCGAGAATTCTTTTAGCGCAGTGCCGGAGCCGGAGTCCCTACTTGCGAGAGCCAGTTATGACGATCCGGTTTCTTGCCACTGACCAGCGCAAAAAACTCTTCCTGGATGCGCTTGGTCACCGGGCCACGTGAGCCTCCGCCGACTTTGATGCGATCCACCGTGCGCACGGGCGTAATTTCAGCCGCCGTACCGCTGAAGAAAACCTCGTCGGCGATGTAAAGCGCCTCGCGCGGGATGGTTTGCTCCACCACCGGAATACCGAGGTCGCGGCAGATGGTGATCACAGAGTCCCGGGTGATACCGGGAAGAGCGGAATTCGCGAACGGCGGCATGGTCACCACGCCATGCGAGACCACAAAAATATTCTCGCCCGAACCCTCGCTGACGTACCCGTTCACGTCCAGCGCGATACCCTCGGCGTACCCATTGGCCTTCGCTTCCATGCGGATGAGTTGCGAATTCATGTAGTTGGCCACCGCTTTAGCCATCTGCGGCAGGGTATTCGGCGCGGGCCGGTTCCAGGAGCTCACGCACACGTCGATGCCGGACTTGATCGCTTCATCGCCCAGGTATTTTCCCCACTCCCAGCAGGCCATGTAGACTTCCACCGGACAGCCCATGGGATCGACGCCCACGTCTCCGTAGCCGCGAAAGATAATCGGCCGCACGTAGCACGCTTCCAGTTTGTTTGCGTGAACCAGATCGAGCGCGCCCTTGCAAAGATCATCCAGGCTAACATCGGGGTCCATGCGGTAGATGTGCGCCGAGTTCAGCAGTCGCTGCATGTGCTCGCGAAGGCGGAAAATGGCTGGGCCCTGTTCGGTGTGATAGCAACGCACGCCCTCGAACACTCCCGAGCCGTAGTTTACGACGTGGGACATGACATGAATCTTCGCGTCATCCCAGCTGATGAATTTCCCGTTGTGCCAGATTTTCTCCGTCTTCGCGACACTCATTTCGTTTCTCCGAGCCACATAAAAAGCTTTTAGGGGCTGCTCTAACAAAAATTATAGCATGGGATTTTTGGGCGAAGCGGTGGCGGTGCGCGGGGTGAACGGCGCCGAAAACACCAATTTGGACCGCTGTGCCGGTATGAATCGCGTGGGGACTTTCAGTGGTCGTCGATCGCGGGCTCTGCTTCCGATGCGGCATTTAATCCTGAAATGCGGCCCCAGGCGCTGGTGCGCCAGTTGTCAGTCACTTCGTTGGCCAGAATCCATGGCGGAAGTTCTACATACAAGTGCGCGGCGAGGGCCAATATATATGGCTCGTACATTTGCCGCAGCTCTGTGAATTTCGCCAGGGATTCTGGAGTCTCGGCGAAGCGCAGGCCCGCTTTCGTAGTCAGTTTCCGCAGGCGTTCGAAGTCCGCGGGCGGGAGGCGGATCGAATCGGAATTGCGCGGCGCGGCGTAGAAGATCTGCGCCAGATCCACCACGGTGTGGCGGCACATGGCAAACGTAAGCTTCGCTTGCCGTGCGCAGGCCGGGTCGCTCGAAGCGATCAGCAAGGCGCTCGCGTCGAGAATCATGGCCAGCGCTCCGACCCACGACTCGTTGTTGTGTTGCGACCGGAAAAAACTCACCACAGGATAGGAAATATGGCTTTCTAGAATTTCCGCCGCCCAGCGCTCCCAGTCGCACAGCAGCGTGTGAAGTTCTTCCAGATATTGAGGCCCGGCATGGCGGCGCAAGAGCTCGCCCACAGTTGGCGGCGAACCCGCGCGCGCATCCAGCAAAACGATATTCACTTCGCGCCGCGAAAACGCCTGATAGATCACCGGCAAATAGCTGAGTACCAGCGCCAGGAATCCGAAGCCGATGCCGCTCTCGAAGACTGCCAGCACGCGCTCAAAGCGCGTGTGGGGCGTAACGTCGCCCAAGCCGAGAGTAAAGAAGGTCGTGCCGCTCAGGTATGCGCAGGTATCGAAATTGGGGTGAGTGATGTCGCCCTTGGAATTGCTGTAGTACAACAAGCCAAAGCCGATGATCAAAAGCGCTGCCCAGAAAACGAAAAGCGTCAGCAGCGAAAGCGGTCCGTAGTAGCTGAGAAACGATTCACGCTTCTTCTTGTTCCGGTAGCTTCGCGCGACCGCGCGCCAGGGCACCCAGGTACACCGGTAGAACAGTACGGTGACCCGCAGCCGTCGCGTGACGCGCCGCGGCAGGACCACCGTCTCGAACGCCTCCCAGAGAATCGCAACGACGATAATCAGGCCGAAAACGGCCGGAAGAATCATGCGGCCTGCTCGAGGTGGGCCGTCATGCTGATGTCGGCTTTCAACAGGCGCGACACTGGACAATTTTCCTTCGCGCCCGTGGCAGCCGCTTCAAACGCCGCGGCAGAAATGCCGCGAAGCCGCGCGGTTACATCCAGGTGTATTTTGGAGATGGTCCAGCCGGCTTCGAGCTTCTCAAGAGTTACGGTTGCGGTGGTGCGAAGCTGCTCGGGCGTGAATTGCATGGTGCCTAATTGCGCCGCGAGCGCCATGGTAAAGCATCCGGCGTGAGCCGCGGCGATCAACTCCTCGGGATTGGTCCCTTTTGCATTTTCGAAGCGCGTGACAAAAGAATACGGACTCTCCGAAAGCACGCCGCTTTGCGTCGAGATGGCTCCTTTGCCGTCGCGCAGAGCCCCGTTCCACACTGCTGATGCCGTTCGCTCCATGATGTTTCTCCTTTCGAGCTTGAGTTAAGGAATCAAAACGATTTTGCCGTACGATCCTGGCGCGAGTACCGCGGCATGCGCACGCGGCGCTTCGGGCAGCGGCAGCTCTTGTCCGACCACTGGCTGCAGCGTTTTGTCTTCCAGGCCAGCGACCAGCGCTGAATGAATGGCGATCAGTTCGTCAGGTTTAATGTTGGGAAGCGCGACGCCCAGGATGGTCGCATCCTTGCCCATGGCGTCGCGCGGATTTACCTCGACTGTGCCGCGGCTGCCGATGATCACTACTCGACCATACTGCGCCAATAAAGGAAGGTCTTTGCCCAGGTTTACGTTGGCGGCCATTTCAAGAATCACGTCGTACCCGCGCCCATTCGTCTGTGCCATGGCCTTCTCGAAATGGTCCGGCGCGGTGTGGTCCAGAACCACGTGCGCGCCTTCATCCGCCACCAGTTTGCGTCCGCGTTCCGTGCCCGCCGAACCTACTACACGAAGACCCGCTGCTCGCGCGAGCTGTACCGCTGCGATGCCTACGCCTCCGCTGGCGCCGTGCACCAGCACCGTTTCGCCGCCGTGCGCGTGGGCCCGCTGGAATAGCGCTCGAAAAGCCGTCACGTACGGCACATTCACTGCGGCGCCCTGCGAAAACGATACGCCCGGCGGCAGCGGCCATGCAGACCATTCATCGAACAGCGCCAACTCTGCATAGGTGCCGGTGAATCCGCCGCCCACATAGACGCGATCCCCAACTTTCAGCCGCGTCACTCCCTCGCCCACGGATTCAACGACTCCCGCACCATCCGCTCCGGGCGTGTAGGGAAGCTGCGGCTTGCGAGGATACGTTCCCGCACGGATGTAGGTGTCCACCGGGTTGACGCCGGCGGCCTTGATTCGGACGACAACCTGCCCCTTGCCCGCTACCGGCTCGGGAACGTCCTCGAGCCGCAACACCTCGGCACCGCCGAATTCCTTGACGCGAATGGCCCTCATTCTTCCCCCTGGAGTTGGCCCCTGGACTTGAGCGAAAGTCGAAACCGCGGCGAACGAAGGCTACCTTACGATGAAACGCGCAAAAGTCAAATGCCCTCGGCTGAAGCCTTCGTCGCTTTCGGGGCTACATGGTCAGAACCGCGCGGAACCGCGCTTTGCCGTCCACCACGCGCTGGTAGGCTTTTGGCGCGTCACGCAACGGATAGGTTTCGATGATCGTCTTCACTTTGCCTTTGGCGACAAAATCGAGCGCCTCATAGAGATATTCCGGTCCGTTCTGCTGGCTGCCGATGATTTGAATGCGCTTCATGATCAAATCCATGACCGAAATGGAGAGCGGCTCGGCATCGGCGCCCATCGTTACCAGACGGCCATCTGGACGCAGCCCCTGAATGGTGTCGACCATCGCCTTTGTCGAGTTGGAGGTGCTCAGCACAATGTCCGCGCCGCCGGCGTCCGCGAGTTCCTTGCCGCTGCGCACGATTTCGTCCGCGCCGAGTTCGCGAATCATCTTGTCTTTGTCGGGTGAGCGCGAAATGGCGATGGTTTCAAAGCCGGCCGATTTCGCGTACTGCAAGGCAAGATGTCCAAGGCCTCCAATTCCAAGCACCGCCACGCGTTCGTGTGGTTTGGGGTTAGCCCAGCGGAGTCCGCTCCACACCGTGTAGCCGGCGCAAAAGATGGGCGCGGCCTGCTCGTAGGAAACATTTTGTGGAATCAGGAAAGTGCCGTTCGCGTACATCAGCATGTATTCGGCATGGCCACCCTGCAAATCGACTCCAGTATCCTTTTGATAAGGGCAAAAATTCTTGCGTCCGCGCTGGCACCATTCGCAGCGCCCGCAGGTGTCCTGAATCCAGGCAACACCGACGCGGTCGCCGACTTTTCGTGTCGTCACGTCCGGCGCGACGGCGACGATTTCGCCGACCGGTTCGTGTCCCAAAATCCTTGGAAACGCTCCGGGAATACGCCCCAGCGTTTCGTGCACATCGGTGTAGCAGATTCCGCTGGCGTGCATTTTCACAAGGACTTGATTCGGCCCCGGCTTTGGTTGCGGGACATCCTTCACTTCCCATGGACCGTTGACCGCGGTTACCACGGCAGCCTGCATAAGATTCCTCCTGAGGATGTTTTTGGTGGTGAAAATAGATTGGAGCGCCCGGATGAGAGAATGATTCAGGATTCTTTGCACGGCGTGGCGGGTCGCTAGCGGTTGCTCGGGGACATCTGGCCGGGAGTGATTTGGCGTAGCATGCGGCCGCTCACGGTTTGATACTCGGTACGGATCCGCTGCAGGCGGGTGCCGGTAACGTTTTCCCAGGCGCCAAAAACGAGGAAGGGAACCATGGCCACCAACACCCAGGATTTGGCTCGGCCGACCACCTTTGCTTCGGGCTCCCAGCGAAAAAGTTGGCGCGAAATTTCGAAAGCCATCCACAGCCCAATGGCCAGGGCCACTACATCTGTGATGATTTCACTCCCGGAGGCGAGATTCGTAGTGGCTGCCTCAAGACCCGTAGCCAGGTAGGTGGCCGGCAGAAACAGCGATACGCGCTGAATCCAGGAAGGGAACACTGCCAGCGGAATCGTCGCGCCAGAGAGAAACAGAAAGCCCATCCAGATAAGGTTGTTGATCATCTGCGTTTCCTGCATGGTGTTGGTCACGCTGGCCACGATAAGTCCGAACGCCGAAAACGCGAACGAACCGAAGGAGACTAGCAGGAAAACCGCCCACAAGTTGCCCCAACCCCTCATGTGAAACGCGAAATGGCAGACCACGATCTCCACCAGCGCAGCAGGCAGCATGAGAAGGTAGTTCGATAAGATGCTCGATGCCAGCAGCGGACCTGCTCCGAGCGGCGCCAGCCGGAACCGCCGCAGAATTCCTTGCTCGCGGAAGGTCACCAATTGCACGCTCAATCCCCAAAAGCTGCCCATCACTGTCAGCGTCAATACCGCGCCCAAGATGTAGCCGACCCAGTTTGTCGCGCTCTTGCCGGTCATGAACACCGCCGCAAAGAGAAAAATCAGCGGCATCACGAAGCTGAAAAAGAAAAACGCTCGATTGCGCATGGCCAATCGGATGCGCGACCCAGTCAGCGCCCAGGTATGCCGCAAAGCTTCTCCCATTAGTCCCTCAATCGCCGCCCGGTCAGTTCGATGAACACGTCTTCCAGGGTGGGCGAGAACATTTCCAGGCTCTGCAGTTCGTTGTTTTCAGCCTCGAGCTGCTTTACCAGCGCAACGATGGTTTGCGGTGGCCGCGCAGAGTGAAGAACGTAGGTCCCGTCAAACTCACGCGAGTCGGTGACGCCATCGAGATTCGAAAGCGAGCCATTGTTCAGCGGACGAGCCATGCGGACTTCAATGCGCGTCGTGCCGGCCGACGAATGCTTTAATTCCCGCGGCGTACCCAGGGCGATTACTTTCCCATGATCGACGATGGCCACGCGATCGCACAGCCGCTCGGCTTCTTCGATGTAATGCGTGGTGATCAACACGGTTTTGTTGCTCTTCTTGAGCTGCTCGATGATGTCGTAAATCTCCCGGCGAACCTGCGGGTCGAGCCCGGCGGTTGGTTCGTCCAGGAACACCACTTCTGGGTCGTTTACCAGCGCCATAGCCAGCGCCAGCCTCTGTTTCTGCCCCCCGGAAAGCTGGCTGTAGAACGCGTCGCGCTTTTCTTCAAGCTGAAAGCGCTTCAGAAGCTCTTCCGTGCTGGTATGGTGGCGATAGAAGTTTGCAAACAGGTCCAGAGCTTCCTTGACGCGCAGTTTATCCGGCAGGGCAGTGGACTGCAGCACAGCGCCAATCCGCTGCTTGAAGTCGTCGCCCGCTTTTTCGGGGTCCAATCCACACACCCGCGCCGAGCCGCGGTCTGGCGTGCGCATCCCTTCCAGAATTTCGACGGTGCTGGTCTTGCCCGCGCCGTTCGGACCGAGCAGCCCGAACACTTCGCCTTGCGGAACGGCGAAGCTCACGCCCCTCAGCGCTTCCACGGTCCCGTAATTTTTGTAAAGATTTTCGGCCAGGATAATCGGGTCTGCCACTGAATAAGTCCCTTAAATATCTACACTCTACTTCTATCACAATCGCAACTTCGGCGCGATGTTAGCGGCGAGATTTCGGGGGGCGGCGCTTCGCCCGGGCAGCCACATGGCTGCTCTTGCTATGCCCGCCAGACGTCCAGGCGTACCGTTTCATATCGATACGGCGTCCTCCGATTTCGATCCCTTCGCTCTCCAGCAGCTTGCGTTGCAAGCTGGCGTGAGGCTCGGAAATCAACAAGCGGCCACCCGCGCCGACTACGCGGTGCCAGGGAATTCCCCCACCGCTCGGGCAGGAAGCCATCGCATAGCCGGCCACGCGCGCCCCTCCGGGCAGTTGCAGTTTCTTGGCGATGTCGCCGTAGGTGGTCACCCGCCCTCGCGGGATCTTCTTCACTAGTCGGTACACGCGATTCCAGCTCATGGTCCGCAACCGTCCTTGAATTGGCGGTTTGAAGAATGTCTCACAGTGGTGGGCTCACTCGAAGGCAATCCCACGCGGCAATTTCAGCATCTAATTTACTAACGTCGCAATCTTGCCGGAATCCAGGGCCCATTTACTGCACGTCTGTCTTCATGGCTTCATTTTCGCGGCGCCGAAATGGGCCGTAGGGCACTGATTACCGTTACGAAGCAACCTTCCTATATCTACAGCATCGTACCATTGACCCTGTAGTGGACGGTACATACACTACGGTACTTCGTCTAAGAAGGAGAAGGTTCGTGGCTTTTGTCCGGCGCAAAGGCAACACGTACTTCCTGGTTCACAACGTGCGCCGCCGCGGAAAAATTCGCCAGCTTCACTTGGCCACACTTGGCGAGCGGCCTCGCATTACCGACGATGTGGTCCGCAAGGTATCGCGAAACCACCCGTTTCTGGACCTGGATTGGTCGCGCTTACGCGAGCAGGTGAACAGCCGAGTCGAGCTGTTCGACACCAACTCGCCGTACGTGCAAAACCTAATGCACTCTCTACATAACTTGAACCTGGATTTGGCCGATCTGTCACCGCCCATGCTTTTGCTGACCGATCGATCCGAATCGAGCCGGGAACTGGTCACGCAACTGAGATTGCTGCGTTCGACACTCGACGTGAAGCTGGATCAATTCGAGCGTTCGAAACCGCGTAATCTGGGGGGCGTAGCAACGTTCCGGTAGGAGATAAACCATGGGCGCCCGAGCGGTACAACTGAACCCGAACCTGCGCAGCGTTGAGTCGCGGGATTTTGAGTCTGGGCTGCGCCGGAAAATCGTTGGTCAGGACGAAGCGGTGCAGGCGGTGGTCGATCTGTACCAGGTGTTTCGCGCCGGCTTGAATTCGCCGGGACGTCCCGTGGGCAATCTGCTGTTCCTCGGGCCAACTGGTGCGGGCAAGACGCGCGTGGTGGAAGCCACGGCCGAAGTGCTGTTTGGCGATCCGCGCGCGGTCATCAAGGTGGACTGCGCCGAGTTCCAGCACTCGCACGAAATCGCCAAGCTTATCGGCTCGCCCCCGGGTTACCTCGGGCACCGCGAGACGCATCCGCTGATCACGCAGGAGGCGCTCGCCCAATATCACACCGAGAAGCTGAAGATCAGCTTCCTGCTCTTTGACGAAATCGAAAAAGCTTCCGATGCCCTGTGGCAACTGCTGCTGGGCATTCTCGACAAGGCCACGCTCACGCTCGGCGACAACCGCCGCGTCGATCTCTCGCAGACCATGATTTTCATGACCTCCAACCTGGGCAGCGGCGAAATCACCGAACTCATGACCGGCGGCATGGGCTTCGCGCCCACGGTACCTGCCGATTTGCGCCCGCGGCTCGATGAAAAGGTCGAAAAGTCCGCCACCGAAGCGGCCAAGCGCAAGTTCGCTCCGGAATTCATGAACCGCATCGACAAGGTCGTCGTGTTCCACCCGCTGCGTTCCGAACAGCTCGAACAGATTCTTGAAATCGAGCTGGGCATGGTGCAGCAGCGCGTGCTCGAAACGGCCAAGGGGCGCTTCTTGTTCCGTGTCACTCAGCCGGCCAAGAATTTCCTGCTGAAGGAAGGAACGGACCTGAAGTATGGCGCTCGTCACCTGAAGCGCGCCATCGAACGCTACCTGGTCTATCCGCTGGCGAGTTTGCTGGCGACCGAGCAGGTCTGCCTGGGCGATGTGATCTCCATCGACTGGGATAGCTCGGAAAACGGCCTCACGTTTATCAAGGAAGCCGAAGGCGCGTTGCTGCCGACGGCTACCCCAGGGCCTGAGGCGGCCAAGGAAGCAGCCGCAGCCATCTCCGATGGACGCGAGCTTTCTTTCCCGGCGCCGACCACCGCCGTGGCTGAAAACACTTTGCCGACGCGCACCACTCCTGCGCCGATGAATCGCGGCAAGCGCAACTAAACTCGAATCTCCTCCTCCGGGTTCCTCCCGGAGAAGCCGGATCGGGGAGATCGCCAGCAATCGCGTTCTCCCCGTTTTTTTGAGTACCTCAGCCGCCAATCCCCAGAACACGGACTCTGCTCTACGAATTTGCCGTTGCGGACCGAGCCAGATGTTCACTGAACCGCTGAGAAATGCCGAGCAGTAAAGCGCGTTCGGGCTCCTCTATGCGCATTCCCTCTCGCTCCAGAATGCGTGTCGCCGCGGCCACTGCCGTGTCAATGCAATGAGGTCGCGGGCGTTGCATGCGATTCCCATTTTTCGCTTTTGCCCCCGCTTCATGCAGGCGCGTCTCTACAAACTCCGTGTAGCTCTCCGCCACTTTGCATAGGTCACGCAAGGTATCTATCTCGGCTTCACTCCACTTATGCGGCTTCCAATCCATGGCACAGAACGATCCAATCACTTCTCCGCGAGAGGTTATTGGCAGGCCCGCGTAGGCGATGATGCCGAGATCCCGAAATCCCAGGCTGGCGAGAAGGCCGCCATGTTTCCGGGCGTCTTCTACAACAGATTCATCCCGGCTGCACGCTACCAACTGGCAAAACGAGTGCGCGAGCGGAGGCCGGCGCGAAGTAGCTCCTAGTTCCGCCAGCCCCGTTTGACTGGCGAACAATTGCCGGTGCTTGTCGACCAGCGACAGCAACGCAGCCGGTGCATCGAGCAGTTTCGATGCGAGCTCTGTCAAGTCGTCGAATGCCGCATTCTGAGCCGCATCCAGTAAGTTCGGATCATCCAGCGACGCCAGTCGCTTAGGAGTTGGTATCGTTTCCGCCTGCGCTTCCATCCCGGCAGTGGGACTTTCTACATGACGCCGTAACGCCATATTCAGCGCTTCACTCGTTAAAGGCTGTTCCATGAATGCAGCCGCTCCAGCTTGGAGGAATTCTTCTTGGGACTTTCCGTCGCGTCCAAAGGCAATCACAGCGACCCGCGCGGTGTGAGTGGAATTCCGGATGCGCTTTAGCAACGAAACTCCACCTCCTCCTGCGAGTTCGCAACTCGCCAGCACTGCCGCTGGCTTTTCCCGTATGGCCAGGGAAAACGCTTGTAAGGCGTCATTCGCGATCAATACGTCCCAGCCGTGCTCCAGCAGCATCGAACGAAGCTGCAATGCCGATTTTGAGTCGCTTTGCGCTATCAGAACTTTCCGGCGGTTCCCCATAAACTGTATTCCCCCGTGACTACGCGTGTCTTCTTTGAATAAGCACACCGTTAACTTGTTTTTGCTGAAAAGAAGAGATGTTCTAGAGAGAGGTATCGACACGTTTCGAAACTAAGGTGAGTTGATAAGACAAATTTCAGAACGTGTGCCGAATGGGAACTGGCTCGCGAAAAAGCGAATGACTCGCAGGGAAGCTCTCTAGCGGGTTTCAAATCTGCCTCGGAGAGGCGGCCTCCAACGAAGAAGGGGACTACGGTTTCCAGCGCAGGACGGGCTTGCGTGCGGCAGCTACTTCGTCGAGGCGGCCGACGCGCGTGGAATGCGGCGCCGTTTTGACGATCTCAGGATTGGTCTCCGCTTCGACTGCGATGGAGCGCATCGCGTCAATGAACAGATCGCATTCTTCCTTGGATTCCGATTCGGTGGGCTCGATCATCATGGCGCCCGGCACGATCAGCGGAAACGCGGTGGTATAGGGATGAAAGCCGTAATCGATGAGCCGCTTGGCGATGTCCATGGTATTCACGCCGTGCTTCTTCTGGCGCGCATCGCTGAAAACTACTTCGTGCATCGACGGCAGGTCGTAGGGCAGATCGAAGCTATCTTCGAGATTCTTGCGGATGTAAATGGCGTTCAGTACCGCGTCCTGCGTGGCTTGGCGGATGCCCGGGCCATACGCCAGTGTGTACGCCAGCGCCCGCAACAAAACGCCAAAATTTCCGCTGTGCGCGCGCACACGCCCAATCGATTTCGGCCGAACGGTTTCCAGTGCGTACCGGTTGTCTTTCTTCACCACCACCGGAATCGGCAAAAACGGCTCCAGAATTTTCTTCACGACCACCGGACCCGCGCCTGGACCGCCGCCGCCGTGCGGCGTCGAAAATGTCTTGTGCAGGTTCAGGTGCATCACGTCGACGCCAAAGTCGCCCGGCCGCGCCACCCCCGCCAGCGCGTTCATGTTCGCGCCGTCCATGTAGAGCAGGGCGCCGCGCTCGTGCAGGATGGCCGCGATCTCGGCGATGCGCTCTTCGAACACGCCCAGCGTGCTGGGATTGGTGACCATCAGCGCCGCTACATCTTCGGTGCAAAACTCGCGCAGGCGATCCGTATCGATCTGCCCACGCTCATTCGACTTGATGTTCTGCACTTCATATCCCGCGATCACCACCGAAGCGGGATTGGTGCCATGCGCCGAATCGGGGATCAGAACTTTTTTGCGCGGATTACCCTGGCTTTCGAGATACGCGCGAATCATCAGCAAGCCGGTCAGCTCGCCTTGCGCGCCGGCAACAGGCTGCAGCGTGGCTGCGTCCATGCCGGTAATTGCCAGCAGGCACTCTTTCAGGTCATAGAGAATGCGCAGACACCCTTGCGAAACATCCGCAGGCTGCGCCGGATGCTCCGTCGCCAGGCCATCCAGGCGCGCCACGAATTCATTCACGCGCGGGTTGTACTTCATGGTGCAGGAGCCCAGAGGATACATGCCGAGATCGATGGCGTAGTTCCAGGTGGAAAGCCGCGTGAAGTGCCGAATCACTTCGATTTCGCTGACTTCCGGGAAGCCTTCGATCTCCTCGCGAGTCTGCTCGCGGCCCAGCGCCTCGGCTGGATCGACCGCCGGCACATCGAGCGGCGGCAATTCCATGCCGCGCTTGCCCGGCGCGGACTTCTCGAAAATCAGCCCTTCGGACTGGTTCACGTGGCGCGCCGCCTTGCGAATATTCGTGGCCACTTCTTCGAGCGTGAGTTTCGAATTCAAAGAACGTATCTCCTCAGGACAGCGGCGTTTCCAGTATTTTCTTGATCGCCGCCGCCAAACGCTCGATTTCCGCGCGCGGCATGGTCTCGGTCACGCATACCAGACCGCGCTTGGTCAGCTCGGGATAGTGTGTGCCGAGAGGCAACGGCCCAATGATCTTTTCGCGCAGTAGCGCGTGGTTGATCAGCTTCACCGAACGCGGAAACTCCAGCACGAACTCGTTGAATACGCGACCGGAGAACACGCGGCGCACGCCGGGAATCTTTTCGAGTTCCGCCGCGGCAAAACGCGCCTTGGCCAGATTCTGCAGCGCCATCTCGCGCAAGCCTTCTTTGCCGATTAAACACAGATGAATCGTCGCGGCCAGCGCGTACAAAGCTTCATTCGTGCAGATGTTCGAAGTGGCCTTCTCGCGGCGGATGTGCTGCTCGCGCGTGGCCAGCGTAAGCACGAAGCCTCGCCTGCCGGCGGAATCCGTAGTCTGTCCCGCGAGGCGTCCCGGCATCTGGCGCACGAATTTGTCGCGCGTGGCGATCACACCCACATACGGACCGCCATAACTGGGCGGAATTCCGAATGATTGCCCCTCCATCGCCACAATGTCCGCTTCCACCGGCGGCCGCACGATGCCGAGGGACGCGGCTTCGGCAATTGTGGTGACCAGCAGCGCCCCCGCGCCGTGAGCAACTTCCGCCAGCGCGGGAATCTCCTCGAGAACGCCAAAGAAGTTCGGCGACTGCACTACAACTGCCGCCGCGTCGGCCAGTTTCTCCGCGGTCAGCGCGATCGAGTCGATCTGGCCACTCTTCGTGTAGCTAATCTCCTCGATCTGCAGCCCCAGATTCCTCGCGTACGTCGCCAGCACCTGCCGGTATTCCGGATGCACCGAACGCGCCACCAGCACGCGATGCCTGCCGGTCAGCCGCTCGGCCATCAGCACCGCTTCGGTCAGCGCAGTCGAACCGTCGTACATGGACGCGTTCGCGACTTCCTGCCCGGTGAGCTGGCACATCAGCGTCTGAAACTCGAAGATGGCCGTCAGCGTTCCCTGGGAAATTTCCGCCTGATACGGCGTGTAGGAAGTGAGGAATTCGCCGCGCTGGATCAGCGCGTCGGCCACCACCGAGCGCACGTGCTGGTAGACTCCCGCTCCCAGAAACGAAGTGTAGCCGCGCGCATTTTCCGCCGCCCGAGCCTGGAAGTACTGAATAATCTCCATCTCGGACATCGGTCCGGGCAAGGGAAGCGGTTCGCGAAGCCGAAATTTTTCCGGAATCGACTCGAACAGCTCGTCCGCCGACGCAACGCCGACGGCCTGCAGCATCTCCTTGCGTTCCGAGTCGCTCTTGGGTAAATAACGCATCGTTCTCTAGGAATTTTCCTCGAAGTCTAGTCTTGCTGCGCCTGCGTTGCTTGCCCTAATGTTCCTTCGCTTGCGTGGCCACGTACGCTTCGTAGGCCTTCGCATCCATGAGCTTTGAAACTTCCGAGGCGTCGGACATTTTGATTTTCACCAGCCACGCCGACCCGTGCGGGTCCTTGTTGATGTTCTCCGGAGTGTCCGCGAGAGTTGAATTGATCTCCGAAATCTCGCCCGAAACCGGCATGAAGATTTCGCTCACCGCCTTCACCGACTCCACGGTTCCAAAGGACTGCCCGGCGTTCAATTTCGCGCCGACCTTGGGGAGTTCGGCGAATACCACATCTCCAAGCTGTTCCTGCGCATATTCGGTGATGCCGACGGTAGCGACCGGCCCCTCCACCTTGACCCACTCATGATCCTTCGTGTAGTGAAATTCCGATGGGTACATGCCATCTCCTTCAAGCAACTCGAACGATTAGTGCGATCTTTTGTAGAACGGCATGGCAATCACTCGCGCAGCCGCCGCCTGGCCGCGAATGCCGATCTCGATTTCCGTTCCCAGCGCGCTCGATTCCGGCGGAACGTAGGCCATCCCGATATTTTTTTTCAGAAATGGCGCCGGGCCGCCGCTGGTGACGCAACCGATTTCACGGCCGCCGACCATCACCGGGTATCCGTCGCGACCGATGCGCTTGTCGATCATTTCAAATCCCACCAGCTTGCGTTTAATGCCCGTTTGTTTCTGTGCCGCGATCACGTCGCAGCCGAGAAATCGTCCCTTCTCCAGTTTGCAGATCCAGCCGAGTCCCGCTTCCTGCGGCGTGGTGGTTTCATCGATTTCATGCCCGTAAAGGCACATGGACGCTTCCATTCGCAACGTGTTCCTCGCGCCCAGGCCGCAGGGAATCAGCCCAGCCGCATGGCCTGCCGTGAGCAATTCGTTCCAGAGTTTTTCTGAAAATCTCGGCTCGAAATAGATCTCGAAGCCGTCTTCACCGGTATAACCTGTCCGCGCGATCAGGCATGCCACGCCATTCACTTTGCCAAACGTGAAGTGATAATAGCGAATCGGGTCGAGCGGCACCGGCGTGAGCCGCTGCAAAATATCCTTAGCTCGCGGCCCTTGGATGGCCAGTTGCGAATAGCGCGGCCCGGCATTTTCCACTTCGGCGCCCACTTCGTTCTTCGAGACAATGTGATCGAAATCGCGGTCCTGATTGCCGGCATTTACGCAAAGCAGGTAATGCGTGTCGGAAAATTTGTGCACCAGCAGGTCATCGACGAACGTTCCGTGCTCGGTCATCAATCCCGAGTATTGCGCTTGTCCCACCGCCAGCTTCGCCGCGTTGTTGCAGGTAACCCACTGCACCAGGTCGAGAGCCGAGTGCCCGCGCACTTCGATTTCGCCCATGTGGCTCACATCGAAAAGTCCGGCGCGCGTGCGCACCGCTTCGTGTTCCGAAAGGATCCCCGAATATTCGAGCGGCATATCCCAGCCGCCGAAATTGACCATTTTCGCGCCGAGGCTGCGGTGTGCGGCGTTCAGTGCGGTTTTCCGGAGTTCTGCCGTGGCGGGAGTGTTCACAAAATGCTTCTCAGCATGCGGAATCAGAACCGTAGCATGCGTGTTTGGGAGTGTCAACGAGGGTGGTCGAGGGTAGTCGCTTGCGTTGCAGCCAAGCCAAGCCGTGGATTCAATCGAAGCATGTCTGCGTTGAGCCCGTTTTTGTCACGAAACCGGCGCCCTGTGGTGCTTGTGGGGAATTGCGCGTCCTACTATGATTGAACGTGGCCGATAGCTCCGGAAGGAGTCAACCGCGTGATAAGCACCGTTTGTTCCCAGTGCGAGCAAAACGAGACCAAGTGCAACTGTGAGAAGTACTGCTGTTTCTGCCAGTCGCAGTACGGAGTGAGGCTTTGCGTGGACGGGCTCTACTACTGTCCCGATTGCCGCGAAGCTTGCGATGTCCACGTCGCCGAAGCAGATGAGCGCTGAGCGCATCCGCATCGAATGTGCCTTGCAGGACGATGCGCGCCTGATCTCGGCCGTGCCCCTGATTGTTTCCCACGCCGCGCACCTTGCTGGCATCGGCGAGAAAACCTCCGCAGCATTCGCGAACGAAGCAGCGGAAGCCTGTTGCAAAGCTTTGGTCTGCGTCGCCAAAGTGGAAGACAACCCCGCTATTCAGATGGTCGTCGACCAGTTTCAGGACCGCGTTGAAATTATCTTCGAATACGCGGGCGATCAAATTTACCTGGGCGATTGCAACGGCGCCAAGGGCTCGGTTGCGGACAATGTGCAGCACGAGAGCGGCAAAGGGAAGTCGCGGGTGAAATTCACGAAATTCTGCGGTACGGTCCACCCCGGGCAGTCGAGATAGCCTCTCGCAGTAACCTGCCGGAGTTCTCCTTACATCGAGGTCGTCAGCGCTCCGCTGCGAATCAGGCTTAGAAGCTGATCCTGGCTTACCGGCGCGTCGATTTTCAGCCGGTTCCCGCTGGGCGCCACGCTCACTCCGTCCAGCGCTCCCGCCAGGGCCGATCCGTTCTGCGCCTCCTGATACCGCCGGTACATCAGCCCGGCCTGCAGTGCCGCGGCCAGAAGGTTTGCGTCGTCGGGCGAGTTGCACACCGCCTGAAACTTTGCGTCCACGCCGCTATCGGCGTCGATGATAATCGTCATAGCCTGTAGACGTTCGATAATCGTAGCTGCCTGCGGAAACTGGCTCGCCTGCGGCACCAGTTCCTGCATGGCGACGTGCGTGTAGTTTTTGTCCAGCACCGCCCATACCAGGCCGTGCCCATTGGTCTCGGTGATCAGCGGAAAAATCTTGTCATCGGTCAGCAGGCCCTGCGTCGTGCCGGTGCGCACGTCGATCAGCTTTTCCAGGCCGGGGCGCGTGCCAAAAGCAGCAGTGTTGGAATCAATGAAGGTGAAAAGAATATCCGCCGCGTCCTTCCCGCCCGCAAAAGGAAACAAATGATAGCCCTTCACGTCAACCGGCGTGATTTTCTGCCCTTTGAGGCGCGCTTCTGCGGACGACGGATCGAATTCCCCCTGCGCTACGCCAACCACATCTTCTCCTGCGGAGGTTTGGATCGAGGCCCAGGTCAGCTCTTCCACCTGCGTGTTAGGGTCAACGCCAGCGGAAGACAGAAATTTCTCGAAATCGCGGAAGCGCTTCGGCAAAAGCTGTTCACGAAGCTGCGAGAACCAAGGATATTTCCGCGCCGATTTCAGGTCCGCGTAGGCGAACTCGCCCACGTCCTTGGGGAACATTCCGATCACGGCGGTGCTCACCGTACCGGCGTGAGCTGCGCGCGGAACCGCCAATGTGGCAATGAAGAGCGCTGTTACCAGCGCGCTCGCAAGCAGGAATTTCATTAGCCGTTTCACGTCTGGTCTCCTCAGTTTCCCAACTTAACGTCTTGCTGCGCTGGCGGAATCCTTCAGCACGCGTGCGGAGAGCGCTTGTGCTTCCGATTTCATGCGGGCGGCAAAAGCCGCGTCTGAGAGCGATTCTACATTGATGATCACGTTGTCCACCGAGCCGCGCACCGCCGCTGCTGCCATTAGACGGCCCACTTGGACATCTGAAAGCATAGAGGGGCTCGCCATCGGTTCCAGTTGCCCGAGGCGGTCAAATAACTCGGCAGCTTTGCGAGCGACCTCCAAGGGCGCTTCCGCCGCTCCCTTCAGTGCCTGCTCGATGGCTTTGTCTCGTCGCGATTGCTCTTCCGGCGTCCCTTGCGGCAGCTTGTGAGCGGCCAGCACCGATTCGAAAGCGCCGGCATCGCGATCGATGGATTCCGCGAGTTGCTTCGCGGCAGCCTGGAACTCGCTGGCTGCTTCGCTGAGCGGCTCGATGTAGGCAGCTTGCGATTTTTTCTTGCGCGAGAGGCCGGCGACCATTTGTCCAAGAGCGGCGCCGAGCGCGCCGGCCAGCGCGGCGACCGAGCCGCCGCCGGGAGCCGCCGTTGGCTGGCCCACCGCTTCCACAAACGGCAGAACCATGGCCGCGAGCCTGCCAGGCGCTTCCGAGCGCGCGCCGTCCAGCGCCGCCTCCATACGATTCTCTAACACCTGCGCCGCCGAGAAGTTTTCGAGCTGTAGGTAGAAGTCCGAGGTCAGCTCCATAGCGCGTTTGGGAATCAGTCCCACAATTTCGCTGCCGGCGATGGTCACGCCGTAGCGTTCCGCTTCGCGCTTGACCATCTCGAACACGCGATGAATGGGCGTCTGCTCGAAATCGGTCAGGTTGATGGAAACTTGCGCGATGTGCCGCGCTTTCAAATCCACGCCCATAGCCTTCACGTAGCGCAAGCCGCCGTTCGAGAAGCGAATATTCTTTGCGATGCGCTTGGCGACCTCGATATCCGGTGTGTTCAGGTTGATGTTGTAGGCAATTAAAAACTTGCGCGCGCCCACTACGATTGCTCCCGCCGTTGGATGCAGGCGCGGATCGCCTACATCGGGCGAGCGATCCGGATTCTTCAATACTTCCTCACGCAGTCCCTCGAATTGTCCCTTGCGGATATTTTCAAGGTTGGTGCGCTCGGGCCGCTGCGCCGCCGCTTCGTAAAAATAGACGGGAATTTTGTAGCGGTTCCAGATTTCGCGGCCTACCTTTTTCGCCAGTACGATGCAGTCTTCGATGCTGACGCCTTCGATGGGCACGAAGGGCAGCACATCCGTGGCTCCCAGGCGGGGATGCGCGCCGCTGTGTTTGGTCAAATCGATGAGTTCCGCCGCTTTGCACACTCCGCGCAGCGCCGCTTCGGCGATCGCTTCAGGTTCACCCGCCAGCGTAATCACGCTGCGGTTGTGGTCTGGATCGCTCTCGCGGTCGAGCACGAACACGCCGGGCACTTCGCGCATCGCCGCGACGATGGCTTCGATCTTGGCGAGATCGCGGCCTTCGGAAAAATTCGGAACGCATTCAACCAGGCGCTTCATGGCTATTTAATTCTTCGCGTCTCTCGAATAGATGATAACGCCGCGCTTCATGGTCATGCGGCAGAGGTTCACACCGAAATAGTACGGAATTTCACGGTAGTCATCCACGTCAAACGCCGCCAGGTCCGCATACTTGCCAACATCGAGCGAGCCAACGCGATCGTGTATGCGCAGCGAATAGGCGGGGTTGATCGTAGCGGCCGTAATAGCTTCCGCGGGCGTCATGCGCATCTGCGTGCAGGCGAGAGAAAGAATCATGGGCATGCTCACGGTGGGGCTGGTGCCGGGATTAAAATCGGTGGCAAGCGCGACGATGGCTCCTGAGTCGATCAGCTTTCGCGCTGGCGCGTAATGCGAGAGCCCGAGGTGAAACGAGCAGCCGGGGAGAAGCGTGCATACGACGTTTGATGCCGCTAGCGCGCGGATGTCGGCGGCGTTGATCTGGTCGAGATGATCGGCGCTGCCGGCTTCGACTGCAACTGCGAGCCGCGCAGCTCCGGTGCGCGTGAGCTGTTCGGCGTGAATGCGCGGAATCAGGTCTTGCGCTTTTCCTGCTTCCAGAATGCGCCGCGATTGCGCCAGCGTGAAAGCGCCGCGCTCGCAGAAAACGTCGCAAAACTCGGCCAGCCGCGCTTTCGCCACCGCGGGAATGAAGCGCTCGACGAGTAAGTCAACAAACGCTTCGGGCCGGTTGCGAAATTCAGGAGGAATCACATGTGCGCCAAGAAATGTGCGCACGATATCGAGCGGCTGTTCCCGTTGCAGCTCGCCCAGCACCTGCAGAATCTTCGACTCGCTCTTCCAGTCCAGGCCGTAGCCGCTTTTCGCTTCGAGGGTGGTTGTGCCGTGCGCCGCGAATTCGCGCAGGAACCGCAGCGCGCGCTCCTTCAAATCGCGTGGCGGAGCGCGGCGCAGCGCTTTTATTGTCGACTGGATTCCGCCGCCCTTGCGGGCGATCTGTTCGTAGGCCGCGCCGGAAATGCGCTGCTCGTATTCGCTTGCCCGGCTTGCGGTGAAAATCAGGTGCGTGTGTGAATCGACGAACCCTGGCAGCACCACGCGTCCGCCAAGGTCCAACTTCTCAGCGCGCCGCGACTCTCGCAGCTTTTCGATTCGCCGCCGCGTGCCAATCGCTGCAACGCGGCCGTCACGAACCAGCAGGGCGCCGTCGCGAATGATCGAAAGCTCGCCGAGCGCGCCGCCCCGCCTGGGCACGGCTCCTCGCAGTGTCACAAGCTGCGAGCACCCGATGATCAGCCAATTCGCGGCGGCCATTCAGCGCTACTTCAGTTTGTCCGCTACTTTGGCGATGCCCGCCGCGGCGCAGGCTTCGTCTTTGTCTTGTCCCGGCGCGCCACTCACACCAATCGCGCCGATGGTCTGATTGTCAACCTTCACCGGCAATCCGCCGCCCAGCGCGATGGTGCCTTCAATCACCGGCGGAATGGGGCCTTGCTTGACCCAGAATTTCACCACGTCGATCGAAGGCATGCCGAGGATCAGCGCGGTGTAGGCTTTGCGTTTGCTCACGTCGATTGTCTGTTGGCCGCTCTTATCGTCGCGCAGGAAAGCCTTTAACTGCCCATCGGCGTCCAGCACCGAGACGGCGATGTGATAATTGTCGGCGCGGCATTTTTCGATGGCCCCTTGCACCATGGCTTGAGCCATATCACCGGAGATAGCTTTCTCCGTGACCAGTCCTTGCGACCTCGCCGTTGGCGAGGCCGCAAAGAGCAGCGCACAACTCACTGCGAGCAGAATCAGCGGGCGAACATGAGTCATCGTTTCTCCCTCGAAATGTAAATGTCGCGTTTTTATTCGTTTTTCAGGCCGTCGCGCTTTGCCCTCGATACGCGGGCACGAACTCTTCCTCCACGAAGGTTTCCAGCGTTGTGGGCGTGGTGTTTTCTGCGGAACGAGGTTCCTGCGGATCGCAGAGCCCGCCATTCTCAGCCTTGAACAGTTCAATCATCAGGGCCGCCATGCTTTTCTTGAAGCCGCTTTGCACCAACCCCTGCTCCAGCATAGGCAGCGGCACTTGCATGTAGCCGAGGTTCGGCTTGCCAATGGCCTTACCGATGAATCCCGCCGCTTCGCGCATGGTGTAGTCGCGCGGCCCGAGAAGTTCCTGCACCGACGAGCCCGAGAAATTGCGCGCTGCTAGCCACTTTGCGGCATAGGCGCCAATGTCCCTTGCGGCGATCTGCGGTTCACTCTGGTCCGGCGGAGCCGCGCCGGGAAGGGTGCCCATCGAGCGCAGCGGATCAATAGTGCGAAGCAGATTCTGCATAAAGCTCCCCGGGCGCAGATGCAGCACGTTGAGCCCGGATATGGCGTTGAGTTTTTGTTCCAGGTCGTGGAGCCCGACGATCGGCCCGGTCCCTTGCGGATGCTGCGCGCCGAGACTGCTCAGCGCAACCACATATTTCACGCCGGACGCTTTGATGGCCGCGGCGTAAGCATCGCTGATCCCGTTCTGGTAAGCGCGATAATTCTCGGCTTCCATCGATGGCGGAATCATCAGATACACCGCATCCGCATTCTTGAACGCCGTGGTCATGGACGCCGCATCACTCGCGTTTCCAACGAATGCTTCGGCGCCTAAAGCCACCAGCGGCTGAAGTCTTTGTTGATGGTGCCCGATGGCGCGCACTTTTTCGCCTTTTGCGAGCAGTGCTTTCGCTGCGACGCTTCCGGTATTTCCCGTAGCCCCTGTAATCGCGATCATAGCTTCTCCTTTTTATCGGTGGTGTCTGTGGGCCGGGCGTTGGGTTGGTTGTGTGATGGGTGGGAGGGCATGGGAATTTTGATCTGTGATTTTTGCGCGAACGCGATCGCGTCCGGGTAACCGGCGTCCGCGTGGCGCGCGATGCCGATGCCGGGATCGTTGGTGAGCACGCGCTCGATGCGCTTTTCCATTTCCTTAGTTCCGTCGGCGACGATCACCTGCCCGGCGTGCTGCGCGTAGCCGATGCCCACGCCGCCGCCATTGTGGATGGAAACCCAGGTGGCGCCGCTGGCGGTGTTGAGCAGCGCATTTAAAAAAGGCCAGTCGGCGATGGCGTCCGAGCCGTCGCGCATGCTTTCCGTTTCGCGGTAAGGCGAAGCCACTGAACCGCAATCAAGATGGTCGCGCCCGATGACGATCGGCGCTTTCAATTCGCCGCGCGCCACCAGGTCGTTCAGCGCCACTCCGAATTTGTCGCGCTCGCCATAGCCCAGCCAGCAGATGCGCGCGGGCAGTCCCTGGAATCGCACGCGCTTCTGCGCGAGCTGAATCCAGCGGCACAACGATTCGTTTTCCGGAAACATCTCCAGCACAAGCTGATCCGCCCGGTGAATGTCCGACGGCTCGCCGGAAAGCGCGGCCCATCGGAAAGGCCCGCGCCCTTCGCAAAAAAGCGGCCGAATGTATGCCGGGACGAATCCCGGGAAATCGAAGGCATTTTTAACGCCCTGCTCGTAGGCGAAGGTGCGGATGTTGTTGCCGTAGTCAAAAGTCACCGAGCCAAACTTTTGCAGCGCCAGCATTCCCTCGACATGCCTGCCAATCGATTCAAGCGCGCGCTTGCGATATTCTTCGGGATTTTTCTGGCGCAACTCAGCGGCCTGCGCCACGTCCAGCGCCTGCGGAATGTATCCGCCGACCGGATCGTGCGCGCTGGTCTGATCCGTCAGCAGATCCGGCACCACGCCGCGCTTTGCAAGGGCCGGAATCACGTCCGCGCAATTACCAACCAGCCCAACCGAAGTCGCCTCGCGCTTGCGCACGGCATTTTTCAGGATGCGCAGCGCTTCATCGAGATCGTTGACCATCACGTCGCAGTAGCCGCTCTTGACGCGCCGCTTGATGCGTTCGGGGTCGACGTCGATGCCGAGAAACGCCGCGCCGTTCAGCGTGGCGGCGAGCGGCTGCGCTCCGCCCATTCCACCCATACCTCCGCTGGCGACCAGTTTTCCCGCGAGATCGCTTTTGAAGTGTTTGCGTCCGGCCGCGGCGAACGTTTCGTACGTCCCTTGCAAAATTCCTTGCGTGCCGATGTAGATCCAGCTTCCGGCGGTCATCTGGCCATACATCATCAGACCGGCTCGATCGAGCTCGTCGAAATTCTTCCAGTCGTTCCAATGCCCCACGAGATTGGAATTGGCGATCAGCACGCGCGGCGCGTAATCGTGGGTGCGAAAAATTCCCACGGGCTTGCCGGATTGAACGAGTAGCGTTTCGTCATTTTCCAGCGCTTTCAAGGATGCGACGATGGCGTGGTAGCACTCCCAGTTGCGCGCGGCTTTCCCGCGCCCGCCGTAGACGATCAGGTCGCCCGGCTTTTCGGCCACGTCCGGGTCAAGGTTGTTCATCAGCATGCGCAGCGCGGCTTCCTGCTGCCAGCTTTTGCAGGAAATGGCCGTGCCGCGAGGCGCGCGAATAGGCGGCGCAGCAACCGGCTCGTGGGTTTCGACGTTAGCCATGTCGGAAATTTGGGCTGATTTTGGGGACGGGAAGCACCGAAAATGCGTCTCGACTTAGGTCGGTCGCTTTTGTTTGTTTTCTATGACTTACGAGGTGGCTAAGTTTGCACGGTGTCTCGACATAGATGCGCGAATTCTGGGTAGTGATTTGAAGGCCACGAGGACCCCAAAGCTCGCACATGCGCGGCGTGCGAAGCGCACTGCGGGCTCGCAACCACCCGGTGGCCTCGGGAATCCCGTCGAGTTGTAGCCAAACGAACATAAGAGCATCTTAGTACGGAAAAAAGCCAGTGCAAGTGCGGGTTGTCGTGGTAAAAGCGAAGGCCGCGCCTTTGTCGGCTCGAACAGGGAGGCAAAAGCAATGAGCAGCACAGCGCCGGGATTCGCGGAGATGAAGAAGGGCATGAAAGCCGCCTGGATGGCGGGCGATTTCGGGCAGATTGCCCGCCACAGTGAACGTCGGGGCGAAGAATTCGTCTCGCGGCTTGGGCTGAAGCCGGGAATGCGCGTACTCGATGTCGGTTGCGGCACGGGCAACCAGTCGATTCCGGCAGCGCGCACCGGAGCGGATGTGACCGGAGTGGATATCGCCACGAATCTGCTTGAGCAGGCGGGCAAACGCGCCGCGGAGGAGGGGCTGAAGATTCGCTTCGTCGAAGGCGACGCGGAGCAGTTGCCGCTCGGCACGGCGGAGTTCGACGTGGTCTATTCCATGTTCGGAGCGATGTTCGCGCCGCGTCCGGAACTGGTAGCTTCGGAATTCGTGCGCGTGTGCAAGCCGGGAGGCTTGATCGCCATGGCCAATTGGACGCCGGGCGGATTCATCGGGCAGATGTTCAAGATCGGCAGCACGCATGTGCCTCCGCCACCGAACGTCCAGCCGCCAACGCTATGGGGCGACGAGGCGGTGGTGAGGCAGCGATTCGGGCCGAAAGTAAAGGTTGAAACAGCGAAGAGGGAATTCATCAACGAGTATCCGTTTGGTCCGGAAGAGGTCGTGGAGTTCTTCCGCGAATATTTCGGTCCGACGCAGCGGGCTTTCGCTCAGCTCGATGAGGCCGGGCGGGCGGCGCTGCGCGCCGACCTGGTGCAGCACTGGACCGAGCATAACGAGGGTGACGCGAACCGGACGGTGGTAAAGGCGGAGTATCTCGAAGTGCATGCGCACCCTAGTTACTCGGCAGTGTCACTCGCCCCGTAGGGCGCAGTTGAAGATGTCAGCTCGCTACAGCCTCATCAAACAAAACTGAGTTGTCATCCCGAAGAGAGCCGCGCCCGGTAAGGGCGCAAAGGAATGATGTTCAGCGAGTCGAGGGATCTCTCTTCGTGTGCCGCGTCCGCCTCGCACTGTCACACTGCGTCGCTGCAGTCGCCGCGGAGTTTGCACTCGCCACTGCCCTTAGTGAATGTTCTTCGTCTTCCGTCCCACGTAATCCATCAGCAGATACTGCCCCAGCGTATACGGTGTGGTGAAATAAGCCTTCCCGCGGCACAGCTCGGTGATCTTCTGCACAAAATGAACCAGGCTATAGTCGCTCGCCAACATGAACGTGTTGATCAGAATTCCGGCGCGCTTGCACTTGGCCACTTCTTCCATGGTCTGCGTCACCACCAGCGGATCGAGCCCGAACGCATTCTTGTAAATGCGTCCATCCTCCAGCGTCAGCGCCGAAGGCTTTCCGTCGGTGATCATGACGATCTGCCGCATGTCCTTCTTCTGCCGCATCAGGATTCGTTGCGCCAGCCGCAATCCTTCGCGCGTGTTTGTGTAATAGGGCCCCACCTGCACGCGCGCCAATTTGCCCAGCGGAATTTCCTCGGCGCTGTCGTGAAACAGCACGCAGTGCAGCGAATCGCCGGGAAACTGCGTGCGGATCAGATGCGAGAGCGCCAGCGCCACCCGCTTCGCGGGCGTAAAACGGTCCTCGCCGTAAAGAATCATGCTGTGGCTGCAATCGAGCATCAGCACCGTGGCGCACGAGCTTTGATATTCGCACTGGTGCACCATCAGGTCCTGATACTCCAACTCTATCGGCACCGTGTTGCCGTTCCGCTGCACCGCGTTGAAAAGCGTCCCGCTGATGTCCAGGTTCAGCGTGTCGCCGAACTCATAAGGCTTCGAGCTGCCGCCCGATTCCACGCCGGTGGCCATGTCGCGCGTGTCATGCCGCCCGAAGCTGCTCTTGCCCAGCGAAGCGAGCAGGTCTTTCAGCGTTTTGAATCCGAGAAAATCCAGCGCTTTGTCGGTGATCTCAAAGCGCGCTTCCGTGTTCGGCTGATCTTTTCCGATTTGTCCGCCGGGAGTCTCTGTGGGAGGAGCTGTCACCCGCGCGTTCTGCTGCTGTTTGATAAATCCTTCTTCTTCCATGCGCTGGATAATCTGGTCGACTAAATCCTTCAATTCCTGATTCTGCGAAAGGTCCGGATTCTGCAGCATCTTTTCCATCATCTCGGGCGGCACGAGCTCGCCCTCTTGCAGAGCGCGCAGGATAGCTTCGCGGAGTTGGTCCATGTACTGCTCGCGCGACTTCTCCATATCCATTTCGTAGATGCCGTACTGGTTCTCGAATCCGCTTTGCAGGAAGAAATCGGACATGCGGCTCATCAACTCTTGTAAGTCGATGTCGTCCGCCGCATCCGGTGAGTAGCGGGAGTACTTTGTGTATTTCATCGTTCTCCGCCTTTAACCATCATAGTGCCGTCATTCTGAGCGCAGCGAAGAATCCCTCTTCGTGTGCCGCGCTCGCCCCGCACTCCGTTTTGACCAGGCCCACTCGATCCAGGCTTTGTCATCCCGAGTGGAGCGGTTCTCGCGGCCGCAACACGGTCGCGAGCGCGAAGTCGAGGGATCTGCATTTTCTTTTCAAATCCTTCTGCCACACTCGCCTGGTCCAGTAACGAGTATCACTATCTACGCCTCCCAACACTAAACCGTGTCATCCCGAAGCGAGCCGCGCCCGGCGAGGGCGCAGTGAAAGGTGTTCAGCGAATCGAGGGATCTCTCTTCGTGTGCCGCGTCCGCCTCGCACCATCAATCAACTGTGCCGCCACGGTAGCCGCAAGCTTTTCTCTAGCCACTCGCCACTGCCTTTGCGCCCCGGTTAAGGGCGCAAAATCAGTTGAACTGTCTCCTCGGCATCCGTCCACCGCCCGTCGGCTCCCGCGGGTCACGCGGCTCGGCTTTCCTCGCCTCGCCGTAGAATCCGCGCTCCTCGCTGCGGCTAATGCGCTTGTGCGCCCACAGTCCCTCAAGAATAAATTCTGCGGCGCTGGCCTGAATCGCCGCATCGTCCTTCGAGGTCACACCAAGCTGCTCGATATGCTCGAATAGCCCCTGAATCTTCTTCAACTGTGCCAGCACCTCGGCGCTCGAAGCGTTTGCCGCAACCTTTAATTCGCCGCCAATCTCGAACCACTGCACCACCGGCTGAAAATTCAGGTTGGTAAAATATCTGTTGAAGGTTTTCCCGACCGCCGCGCGAATCAATTCGCGGGCGATGTTCTCCGCGCCGCGCATCTCGCCTTCGTATTCCAGTTCGAATTTGCCGGTCATCGCGGGAATCGCGGAGTACACATCCGCAACCCGCGCCACCACCGCCGAATCGCGGCTGCGTACCGCGCGCTGCTCGGCGCTGCTCAGCACGTTTTCCAGCGTGCTGATCGGCAGCCGCTGGCTCACTCCCGAACGCCGGTCGACGCGCTTGTCCTCGCGCGCCTGAAACGCCACTTCTTCCACGATCTCGCGAATGTAATCGGGCACTTCCACGCGCCGCTTGTCGCCGCGGCTGGTCCACGACTCTTGCGCCGTGATCGACATGCCCTCCGCCACCGTCGCGGGGTAGTGCGTGCGAATCTCCGAGCCGATGCGGTCTTTCAGCGGCGTGATGATTTTTCCGCGCGCCGTGTAATCCTCCGGGTTCGCCGTGAACACCAGCAGCACATCCAGCGCTAGCCTCACCGGGTAGCCCTTAATCTGCACATCGCCTTCCTGCATGATGTTGAACAAACCCACCTGAATTTTTCCCGCCAGGTCGGGCAGCTCATTAATCGCAAAAATTCCGCGGTTCGCGCGCGGCAGCAGCCCGTAATGGATGGTCAGCTCATCCGCAAGATGATGGCCGCCTTTCGCCGCTTTGATCGGGTCCACGTCGCCAATCATGTCCGCAATGGTCACATCCGGCGTAGCCAGCTTCTCCACGTAACGGTGGTCTCGCGAAAGCCACGCGATCGGTGTGGCGTTGCCTTCGGCGGCAACGCGTTCGCGGCAGGGGCGGCACAACGGCTTGTAAGGATTGTCGTGAATCTCGCAGCCTTCCACGTACGGAATATGTGAGTCCATAAAAGCCATCAGCCCGCGGATGATGCGCGACTTCGCCTGCCCGCGCAGCCCCAGCAGAATGAAGTGGTGGCGCGAAAGAACAGCATTGACGATCTGCGGTATCACCGTGTCGTCATATCCATGCACGCCGGGGAACAGCGGTTCGCCCTTCTCCATCTTGCACAGCAGGTTTTCGCGCAGCTCCTGCCGTACGCCGCGGTTCGCGAAACGCTCTTCCGACCACTGGCTCTGCCGAAGCTCACCGAACGTTTTTGGCTGTGGGCTCATTCGATTCACCAATCCTTAGAAATCCCTGAATCAATCGCGAAACTATATGGATGCGGGAAGGCGCCGAAACGTGCGCCTCTTCGGCCATTATAGTCGAACGCGCAATTCGCTCCTAATGGCGACGAAAGTGGGTCTCAGATTGTTTCAGTTCGCGCCATGTCCGTTGCCCTTGGCTCGCACCCGCGTTTTCTCGCGTTCCGCCAGCTTGGGCAGAAACTCGGTGAGCCATTTCAGCAGGGACTTGCGCCGTTCGATCTCATCACGCAGTTCCAGCAAACTTTGCCGCTGTTTCAGTTCCATCGGCAGTCGCGCCGCCATCCGATACGCCAGCGTCCCCGGGTCCTTTTGCTCCTCGTCCACCCAGGCCTGGCCGAACATCAGCGCATGGCATTGCTGAAAAAGATCGCCCACGCGCCGCTCCTGGTCCCGGTCGAGCTGCAGCGGCTCATCTGCCAGATACTCTACGCGCCCTTCGTAATACTCGCGTTCCTCGATGACCTCGCGCAGCGCGAACACCTGGCATCCTAGGGTAAGTATGTCCATGCGCCCGTCGGGATAGTCCTTCACCTTGCGGACGATCTTCGCCGTGCATCCCACCCGCGCCACGGCCTTCTCGTTCGCGAGTACCATGCCGAATTCGATCTGCTCGTCGAGACACCGGCGGATCATCAGCTTGTAGCGGGGTTCGAAGATGTGCAGCGGGAGCGTCATGCTGGGCATCAACACTACGTCCAGCGGGAATAGCGGTATGCGGCTGGGTCGTTCCATAGAAAACGCCAGGGGCCATTACACAAACTTCAGTGTTACGCAACGCGGGCCCGGAAAATTAGCTCATCAGCGAAGACAACGCCGCTTGCATCTCGTCTCGCGCGTGCGCGTCGCCTGCCTTCTGCGCAACGACAATTCCATTGGAAAGCATCTTCCGTGCCTCATCGATACGTCCGAGGCGCGAAAGCAGTTGGCCGAACTGGAAGTATCCCGCTACGTACCCGGGATTGGTCTCGAGGAGCTTTTCAAAATGCCCCACCGCGGCTGAATCGTCTCCCGAATTGGCGCATTCCAGCGCCAGGCCGTAGCGCGCGAACGCATCGGCGGGTTTTTGCACGACAAATTGTTCCAGCATTTCGCGGCGTGACTTCTGCGCTTGGGGCATAGGAGCGATCCCGCTTATTATAGCGGGCTCAGGAAAGGATTCGAAATGCCTAAATCTGGAAAGCAAACCCCAAGCGGCAAACCAAAGGCGAAGCACTCCGCCGTCGCGGGCAAGCCCGTGAGCGCTTCGCGCTCGGAAATGACCGAAGCGGTGCTGCCCAATGACGCAAACATTCTCGGGAAAATGCTCGGCGGACGCGTGATGCATCTGATCGATATCGCTGGCGCGCTCGCGGCATGTCGTCACTCGAACAGTCAGGTGGTTACTGCCTCGGTAGATTACCTCGATTTTCGATGGCCTATCGCGGTGGGAGAATTCATCGTGCTGAAAGCCAGCGTGAATCGCGTGTTTCGCAGCTCCATGGAAGTGGGTGTGAAAGTGTTCGCGGAAAATATCTTAACGGGGGAAAGAAAACACACCAGCAGCGCCTATCTGACGTATGTCGCGCTGGATATGAATCGCCGTTCGCATCCAGCGCCGCCGCTCATTCTCGAAACTGAAGAGGACCGACGCCGCTTTCGCGAAGCGGGCGAGCGGCGCGATCTGCGCCTCGCCACACGCCACAAAGGCCTATTGCCCGTGAAGACCTAATCGCCCAACTCGAACCGCTCAATTTCTTCAGCTGCTACGCAAGCCCTTGTCATCCCGAGTGGAGCGACTTGAGCGAGACGTGAGGATCGCTCAGCGCAATCGAGGGATGTGCTTTTTTCTTACTTGGGACTTCCCGCTAAAAAATCCCGGACCGCGTCAGCGGTTTTGAATCCGTGCTCCACGCATTTGCCGAGCGACGGCCCCTCCAGATAATTGCCCGAGAAAAAAAGCCCTGCGTTTTGCTTTTCAAAGTCACGAATGGCTGAAACGATGTGTCCGTGCCCGAGATTGTATTGCGGCAGCGCCTTTGGATGTTTCCAGATGGCCGATGCCACCGGCGCTCCCTCGATTTGAAGTATCTTGGCGTTCTCGGCTTGTACCAGCAAGGCGATTTCCTCGTCAGGCTTGGTAAGAATGTCGGTGTCGGTGGCCCCTCCGGCAAAGCTGGTGATGGCCACGCTTCCTTCGGGGGCGCGTCCCGGAAAAAGCGACGAATTCCACACCGTCCCCAAGGTGCGCATGTTCTCGCTGCGCGGCACCAGGAATCCGAATCCGTCGAGCGATACGCCAATCTGTTTGGCGTAATATCCCGCGGCGATCACTGCGACTCCAGCGTAGGCGATTCCGGAAAGAGTTTGTGCGAGTGGCGCGGAGAGCGAGCCGAGCAGGTGCGATGCGACGTACGCGGGAGTGGCCACCACGACGGCGCGCACGGAATGCGTTTCGGTTTGGCCGTTCCGTTCGGCGTGAATCTGTAAATCGCCTCCGCTGTGCGCGATGGTGCAGGTTCTGGTGCGAACCTGCAGATTCGCACCGAGCTGACCGGCAATCGCCTGAGCGAGTGTGCTCACGCCGCGACGGAACGAACAAAGCGACGGTGGCTTGCGCTTGCGCTCGCCGTTCGTTGGTTTCGGGCGCGACTTCATTGCACCACGAATCACGCTGCCGTAGTCGCGTTCCCATTCTTCCAGCGTGGGAAATGCGGCGCGCAGGCTGAGCTTTTCGGGATCGCCCGCATACACTCCGGAAACAAACGGCGAGACCAGATATTCGAGAATTTCGTGCCCAAACTTCCGGCGCACGAAAGCGGCCACGGATTCTTCTTCGCTCGGCGGGCGGGTGCGGTGCAGCGGCTCGGAAACTACTTTCCAGCGCGAGCCCGCGCTCAGCAGGGAACTGGTGAGGATGCCCTGCGGCGACATGGGCACCCTTTGCAGTTTGCCGTGGCGCAGCACGTAGCGCGGCGCGCGAGGATTGGCCTCGCAAAGCTCGCCTTCAATGCCAAGCTGTCGAATCAGATCGAGAAGAGTTTCGGTGGCTTGAAAACTTTGCGGCCCGGACTCGAAGAGAAATCCCTTTTGCTCGCCATTTTGCCCGCAAGTGCCGATCAGACCGCCGGCACGCTCCTCGCTTTCGAGCAGCGTCACCGAAACGCCGAGCTTTTGCAGCCGCCAGGCGCAGGAAAGCCCGGAAATTCCTCCGCCGATCACGGCGACGTTATTGTTGTCGGGCATTTTCGTGCGATTGCCTAGAGCGTCTTGGAGAACAGCGGCTTTTTGTCCATCTGCTGTTCGTGCAGGTAGCGGTCGAACACCATGGCGACGTTGCGGATGAAGATGCGTCCCAGGGGTAGGACCCGGATTTCGCCGTGCGCGAGATCCACCAATCCTTCAGCGCGCAGTTCCTCGAGGCGTTCAAGTTCCGTGGCAAAATATTCGTCGAAGGAAATCGAGAATTCGCGCTCGATTTCGTTTTTGGGAATGACCGTGTGGCAGAGCAGCCGGCCGATCACGGCGCGACGCAGCACGTCGTCTTGCGAAAGGCGATACCCCCGGAATGTGGCTAGCCCGCGCGAAGAGGCTTCTTCCTCGTAGACGGGAACTTCGCGGCGATTCTGCGCGTACGCCGATCCGATGGAGCTGATGGCGCTCACGCCCATGCCGTAGAGATCGGCGCCGGCCTTGGTGGTGTAGCCCTGAAAATTGCGGTGCAGCGTGCGATTGCGCTGCGCGACAGCGAGCTCGTCGCCGGGGCGGGCAAAATGATCCATGCCGATGTATTGGTAGCCCGCGCCGAGAAATTTTTCGAGACCGCTGCGGAAGATCCGGAACTTTTCTTTGCCTTCCGGGAGATGCGCCTGAAACGACCCTTGCTGCTTCTTGAGCCAGGGCACGTGCGCGTAGCTGAACATCGCGACACGATCGGGAATGAGCGTGAGAACCTGCTCGATGGTATCGGCAAAGGTTTCGGCGGTCTGATAGGGCAGGCCGTAAATCAGGTCGACATTCAAACTTTCGAATCCAAGGTCGCGGCCGGCGGCAATCAGGTCGCGTGTCATTTCGTAAGGCTGCACGCGATGGATGGTCTGCTGCACCTGAGGCTGAAAATCCTGGATGCCCATGCTGAGCCGGTTGAATCCCAGGCGGCGCAGCGTTTCGAGATGCTCGCGATTGGTGACGCGCGGATCGACTTCGATGCCAATTTCGGCGTCCGGCGCAAACGAGAAGCGCTCGCGCGTGTGAGTAAATAAATCTTCCATCTGCGCGGGAGAAAGATAGCGTGGGAGTGCCGCCGCCCCAGTGGAACTGGATTACGCTGCGCTTTTTCGAAACTTTACCCGCAACGTAGTCGATTTCCTTTTTCAGCGCGGCGAGGTAGGGAATGGTGACGCGCTTGTCCTTCTGAATGGAAACGTTGCAGGCGCAGAACAGGCACAGGCTTTCGCAGAAGGGAAGATGCATGTAGAGCGAGAGCGGGGTCTGCGCGGATTCAGCGGTCGCGTAATATTTTTCGAGATCTTCAGGGCCAAAATCGTCCTTCCAGACTGGCGCGGTGGGATAGCTCGTGTAACGCGGCCCCGGACGGTTGTACTTCTCCAGCATTTCGTCCGAAATCTGGCCGATTTCGAGCTTGTCCGGATTGGTAGTGGCTTGAGCCATATTTCAGAGGGCGATGGAAATCATTTTACATCTCTTGGGCCGTGCGCGCTTGCATCGGCCCCTGGCTCTTGTACCGGGGCCGCGTGGCCGGCTTCGACGAAAGCTTTGGCGTTTGCTACAGGAGTGCCGGGCAAGATGCCGTGGCCGAGATTGAGGATGTGGCCCAAGCCTCCGGTTTTCGCGACCGCTTCAGTTGCGGCGCGGCGAACTTCTTCTTCGGATTTCAGCATGATCTCGGGATCCACATTGCCTTGCAGCGCGACAGCGGTGCCGAGCCTGGTGCGAGCGTTGGCAAGGTCGGTTTTCCAATCCACGCTGAGAACGTCCGCGCCGGATTTTGCCAGGCTGTCGAGATGTTGCGAGGAGCCTTTGGCGAAAAGAATTTTCGCCACGGGCGACGCGGAGAGCGATTCGAAAATCATGCGCGTCGAAGGCAGTTCGAAGGCGTGGTATTCGCTGGGGCTGAGTTCGCTGGCCCAGGTGTCGAAAAGCTGGATGACCGAAGCACCCGCGGCAATTTGCGATTGCAGGTAGGTGCTGGTGGCGCGCGCGATTCGGTCGAGCAGGTCGCGGACCACCTGCGGCTGCTCGTGGAGCATTCGCTTGGCCCGGGAGATGTCGCCGCGCGTTCGGCCCTCGATCATGTAGCAGGCAAGCGTCCAGGGAGCGGCGGCGAAACCGATCACCGGAACATCCGGGCCTGCCGCTTTGCATATGGCGCGAATGGCGTCGCCCACAAATTTCGTTTCGACGTTGGGATCGAAGCTGCGCAACTGGCGGACGGCGGCGGCATCACGAATCGGGTTCGATAGCACCGGGCCGGAATCCGGCACGTCGAGCGGGAGACCCATGGCTTCGGCGACGATGAGAATATCGGAGAAGACGATGATGGCGTCGACGCCAAGAATGTGAAAAGGCTGGAGCGAAACTTCGGCGGCAACCTCAGGAGTTTTGCAGATTTCAAGAAACGTGTGGTGGGCGCGGACGGCCTGATATTCGGGCAGGTAGCGGCCGGCCTGGCGCATGATCCAGACGGGGACGTGGTCGACGGGTTCGAAGCGGCAGGCACGAAGAAATCGCTCTTTGCGGGTCAGCGCCGGGACTTTCGTGGTTACCGGCACGGAGGCGAAACCAGCGAAAACAGAAGTGAAAATGTGTGTCGGGATAGCGAGTGCCCGATTGTTTGTTTTCTATAACTTAGGTGCGAGCTATCTCGGCTCGGCGTGTCGAGATATGTTTTCGCTTTTGATTCGTATTCGAGCGGTGGCGTAGCGACGAGCAATTGGGGACCGCGCGGTGCGCAGAGCCACCCCCTCCTTTGCCGCCAGCCACTCCAACTATGTTCAGCGTAAATCATCCAATACCATTATAACGGTAAGTCAAGCGAGCACTGGTTTTTCTCCTTCTTGGCGTCCCCCTCGTTCACTTGCGTTGCGCCCGACGGGAATCGGAGCTTGCGTGCCACATCTCGTGCACCATCTCGTGCTGCGTGGGGCTCGCACGATTGACTTCCGCCTAATCGCAATGGCATATTCCATTTCGCTGTTTACTCCGGGTGGGAGAAACTAAATGATTACAAGACGATTTATCGCGGTCGCCGCCGCGCTGCTGTTCTTGTCCTTCGCCGCTTTCGGCCAAGGGGCTGCCAACCAGATGAACGACCAGAAGCTCATCAAGATGACCGATGACCTGGCCGCCGCGTTCGCCGCCAACGACGCTGCCACGCTCGACAAAGTCCTCACCGACGATTTCGTGAAGACCGCCGCGTCAGTGAACCGCGCGCAGCCCAAGGCGCAATTCGTCGGCGGGCTCAAGAGCGGGCGCCAGAAGTACGTGGATTACAAGCTAAGCAATGAGAAGGTGCAGGCTTACGAAGGTTCGGGCGTGGTCACAGCGGACGCCGAGTTCCACGTGATCAATGGGAGCAACCCCGTAGCCGAGAACCACGAAGTGGTCACGGCGATCTGGGTGCAGCAGGGCGGCGCCTGGCGTTGCGCCGCATGGATCTCCTGGAAGAACCTGCCGGCGAATCCGCCGCCTGCTCCCGCTCAGTAAGGTCTACCGCGCTTCATGAAGGCCGGGCCGTTTTATTGTCGCCCGGCCTTTATTTTGTTCGCACTCCGCTACGCGGTTGTAGCCCGCAGCCTGAAGACTGTTGTATGTTAGCCGCACACTGGGAATGCGCGGAAAACATGCGGAAGCGCGTGCGCCAAAGCGAGGTGTTCGTGGCCGGAAACGAAGAATTGGCGGTCGATCGCAGAAATTTTCTGCGCAGCGCGGCGGGAGCGGCGGCACTCGCGGCGGCAACTTCATCGGCGGGCGAAGCGCAACAGCGTAGCGGCGGGTCAACCAGCAGCACCCCCAGCAGCTCAACCAGCAGCACTTCGTCGGGACCGGCATCCGGCGAGGCAAACATTGCCACGATGAAGGAACGCATCGCCCTGGCTACCCGGATGCTCGCCAGCGAAGGCATCGTCGGATCTTCAGGGCACGTCAGTATGCGCGTTCCCGGCACCGACCACGTGCTGGTCGGCCCTTCCGACGTGAGCCGCAACGTCATCACCGCGGACGATGTGGTGATGGTTGACCTCGATTCGAAGCAGCTCGAAGGGAACCGCAAGCGCCCTGACGAGACGGAAATTCACACCGGCATTTACCGCGCGCGAACCGATGTGATGTCCATCGTGCATACGCATCCCACCTATTCCGTGGTTTTCTCGGTGATCAAACGCCCCATTCTGCCGGTGCACATGCACGGCGCGATTTTTGCCGAAGGCGTGCCGGTGTTCGACAGCGTGGGCCACATCAACACGCGCGAGCTTGGAGACGGGCTGGCGCGCGCGCTGGGCAACCGGCGCGCGGTGCTCATCAAGATGCACGGCGCGGCGATCGTCGGTCCGTCGCTGGAGGAAGCTTTCGTGGCGGCGTTTCAGCTCGAAGAAAACGCGCAGCAGCAGTTGTTGGCGGAACAGGCCGGCGCGAAAGTCGAGCCGATGACCGCGGACGACGTAGCGAGATGCATGAAACAGTCCTGGCGCCCGGAAAGCATCCAAAAGCGCTGGCAGTTTTATTTGGATAAGCAGTCGCTGAAGGCGTAGCGCGGCACACACGAAACTCCGAGGGTCGCAATTCGCATGGCACAAACGAGCCAGACAATCGACGTTGCCGAACTGATCGAGAACCGCAAGATCAGCACGCTTCAATTCGTGGTGATCGCCTGGGCCTGCGCCATCATGTTCATCGAAGGCTACGACATGCAGGTGGTGCCGTTCGCCGCGCCGGCCATGATCAAGGCCTGGCACGTGAACAAGGCGTATTTCGGGCCGGTGTTTGGTTTCGGGCTTTTCGGCTACATGCTGGGCGCGACGTTGCTGAGCAATATGGGCGATAAGTTCGGGCGAAAGAAAGTGATCGTCTCGGGCGGGTTGCTTTTCGGTGCGTTCACGCTGGCCTCGGCGTTCAGCTCGACGCTGCGCGAGTTGCTGGTGCTGAGATTTATCGCGGGCATCGGGCTGGGCGCGTCGATTCCAAACGCGATCGCGCTGGCGGCGGAATATGCGCCGTCGCGCACGCGCGCCACGACCATCAGCGTTTTGTTCATTGGCTATAACCTCGGCTCGACCGCCGGAGGCTTGCTCGCGGCGCACTACATCCCGAAATTTGGCTGGCCGGTGGTTTTCTACGTGGGCGGCATCGTGCCGATTCTGTTAAGCCTGGCGCTGATTTTCGCCATGCCCGAATCGGTGCGTTTCCTGGCGTTGCAAAAAGGAGAGCAATCTCGCGTGGCTGCGATTGTGCGGCGGATCGCGCCGGAGCGCAGCTTCGATGCCGATACGCGGTTCGTGCTGCGCGAAGAGAATCGCGCGGGCGTGCCGGTGAAAAATCTGTTCACCGAAGGCCGCGCGTTTATGACGGTGATGCTTTGGTTCGCATTTATCTCAAGTTTGCTGGGGCACACGTTTTTGACGAGCTGGCTGCCCACGGTGCTGTCGAGCGATGGAATGTCGCTGTCACACGCGGTGACCGCCGGGGCGCTGCTGCAATTTGGCGGCGCATTCGGCAGCGTGCTGATCGGCTGGCTGCTCGACAAGCGCGGGATCATCACCATCGCCGTCGCGTTTGCGGCCGCAGCGCCGCTCACGATTTTCATCGGATCAGCGCACATTTCCGATGCGGTGCTGATGGGCGCGGTATTTTTGACCGGCATTGGCATGCTCGGCGGGCAAGTGGGACTCAACGCGATTTCCGGCACGATCTATCCGACGTATATTCGCTCGACGGGCGCTGGCTGGGCGTTTGGCGTGGGCCGCGTGGGATCGATCCTTGGGCCGGTGATCGGCGGCGTGCTGATCGGCTGGCACCAGCCCACGTCGCTGCTATTTATTTACGCCGCGATTCCATTCCTGTGCTGCGCGGGAGCTGCTTATTTGCTGGATCGCACGGCCGAGCCACATCGCGCGGAAGCCGCGCGCGCCATCCCCGAACCGACTGCGTGAAAGCACTTCTGTTTCAAACTCTCAACCCACCTCAGACCTTGAATCTTTCCTGGACTTGCGGCGCGAACAATTCTTCCGGCTGCAAGCGGCGATGGCAAACTCCCTGCTCGTAGGCGTATTGAAGGAACGCGCCGAGCGTGACGCGATTCGCCTCAATGCCGTACGGCCAGAAATCCTTGCCGAGCAGCTCCTGCGCCTGCCGCGCGTATTCGTAGCTCCACGGGATGGGATAGCGCGAGCCGACGAACAGCGCGCGCTCCAGGCTGCGATTTTTTGCTTCTTCGAAAGCTTTAAATAAATTCATGGCCACCCAGGGATTGCGGTCGAGCAGTTCGCGCTTGATGGCGATGATGTGCATGATCGGGAAAATGCCGGTTTCGCGAATGTAGATTTTCTCGACTTCCACGAAATTTTCGAACAGCCGCCGGATATTCGGGTGCCCCTGCAAAAAACTGTTCGGCGGATGCGCGGTAAACGCGGCGTCGATTTCGCCCGAGACGAGCATTTCATCCAGGCTTTTTCCGGGCACAGGAGTGAGCTTCACGCCCTCCGGCAACTTCAGCTTTACCTTTTCCGCGCGGCCTGCCTGGTTCACGCCCGCTTGGAACCATTCCACCGCCGAGAGCGGAATTTTGTAGATGTGGTTCAGCAGCGCGCGCGAATAGACCGAAGCCGTTTGGGCCCACTCCGGAATGCCGATGCGCTTGCCGGCGAGATCCTCCGGTTTCTGCACCGGCCCATCGCGCCGTATGTAAATCGACGAGTGCCGCGCCATGCGCAACGGAAATACCGGAATCGCCGTGAGCGACTGGTCGCCCTGGGAAATCAGCGAAGCGTATTTGCCGAAGGAAAGCTCGGACGCGTCAAATTCGCGGTAAGCCATGGCGCGAAAATGCGTTTCTTCGATCTGCAGGTCAAGCCAGGTCAGGTCGATGCCTCCGGGCACCACGCGCCCGTTGACGAGATCGGCTACGTGGTCGTATTCGCTGATGGCAAGTGTTAGCGGCAATAGGCTCAAATCCGGCTCCTCCACATTTTTATTTTCGCGCCGCGCGACATTGTACATGATCGGCCCACCGGAAAAGCGAAACGCATGTTGCGGAGCGCGCATGGGTGTATATTCTCGGCGTGAATTACGGGAGGTGCGCATGAGCGAGCACGACGAGACTCGGCGAAAATTTCTGGTGCGCGCGGCGGTCGGCGCGGGAGCGGTGGCAGGCGCGGGTCTGGTGCCTGACGCGCTGGCGCAAAAGCATGAGCCGAACATGGCCGCACAGCCGGCGCACGCCGATGCGGCGGCTATGTCGCACGAAAGCGGCGAGCGCCGCGGCGCGTTCTTCAATGCGGACGACGCGGAAACCGTGGCGGCGATCACGGAGCGCATCATGCCCGATGCGCCCGGCAAGCCGGGAGCGCGCGAAGCGGGCGTGCTGAACTACATCGATCTCGCGCTGGCGGGCGCTTACGCCGAGCTACAGGATTTTTACCGCCGCGGTCTGGCATCGCTTGACGCTTACTGCCGCAAAGCACACGGCGCTTCGTTCGCGCGCCTCGATGCGGCCAAACAGGACGAAGTGTTGATCGCGCTTGAGGAAGGGAAGGCCGAAGGATTTACCTGGCCAGCGGCGCAGGAATTTTTCAACACTCTTCGCGTCCACACCATGGAAGGGATGTTTGCCGACCCGCTCTATGGCGGCAACAAAAATTTCTCCGGTTGGCGCTTGGTCGGCTTTCCGGGCGCGCAGGCGGTGTTCACGCCCGGAGATCTAAAAGACACGCAGGCATTCACTCGCGAGCCCATGATTGGCTTGCAATCCGAATCGAAAATGCCGGAGCGGAGATCCTGAACAATGGCCACCGAAAAAACAGATGTCGTCATCGTTGGCGTGGGCGCCGCGGGCGGGATTCTTGCCGCGGAGCTCAGCAAAGCCGGAATGAAAGTGATAGGCCTTGAACGCGGCCCGCGCCTCAAGACCGAGGATTTTACTCCGCACGACGAGCTGCGCTATTTTCAGCGGCAGGATCTGCGTCCCAATCCCAAGCGCCAGCCGATCACTTGGCGTCCTAATGCGAACGCGCGCTCCACGCTTCTGCCGATTTTGAATTACGGCAATCAGGCCGGCGGCGGCACGGTGCACTACGGCGCGCTTTCCTGGCGCTTTCACGAGGACGATTTCCGCGTCCGCTCGCATACCATCGAGCGCTACGGCGCTTCGGCTATCCCTCAGGATTCATCCGTGATTGACTGGCCGCTCAGCTACGCCGATCTCGAGCCGTTTTACGATCGCGCCGAGTACGAACTGGGCGTTTCGGGCAAAGCCGGAAATTTGCAGGGAAGCAAGATCGATGGCGGCAACGTGTTCGAAGCGCCGCGCCGCCGCGACTATCCGCTGCCCGCGCTCACGCCCGATCAGTCCGGCGTGCTTTTCGATGCCGGAGCCAAAAAACTCGGCTACCACCCGTTCTCTTCGCCGCGCGCGATTCTTTCGCGTCCTTATCATGACCGCCCCGGCTGCACGTATTGTGGCTTCTGCCAGTCCTTCGGCTGCCACGTCGGCGCGAAATCGAGCATCCTGGTCACCAAGCTGCCGGAAGCCGACGCCACCGGCAATTTCAAACTGCTCACAAGCGTGATGTGTTATCGCGTGAACAGCGACAACTCCGGGCGCGTGACCGGCGTCGCTTACTACGGACCCGACGGATCGGACAACACCATCGAAGCCGATCTGGTGATCCTCGCGCCTTTCATCTACGACAACACGCGGCTGCTGCTGCTTTCCAAAACCGAAAAATTCCCGAACGGGCTGGCCAATTCCAGCGGGCACCTGGGCAAGCACGTCATCGCGCACATTACGCCGCGCGCCTTCGCCGCGTTCGACGACCGTTGCGTGAACATCTATATGGGGCCCAGCGCGCAGAAGCACAGCCTCGACGATTTCAACGCGGACAATTTCGACCACTCCGGCCTCGGGTTCGTGCGCGGCGCGCAGATTTCCGTTGCGCCCGCCGATCTCGAAGGCGGCCCCATCGGCACGGCCATGGCTATGACTCCGCCGCCGGGCATGCGCCGCTGGGGCGCGGAGTACCGCGATTTTCTGGCGAAATATTTCACGCGCTACGCGGCCATCGTGGCGCAAACCGAAAATCTTCCGTATGCCGACCAGACGATCGATCTCGATCCCAACGTGCGCGATCAATATGGTTTGCCCGCGCCGCGCGTCACGTATGACTGGCGACGCCCGAACGAAATGGCTCGCGCGCAATTTTTGCTGGGGAAGCTCGAAGAAATCGGCCGCGGCATGGGCGCGCAGCACGTGTGGCGCGGTCCGCTCGGCAACGGCATGCCCGGAGCGCATCATGAAGGCGGCACACGCATGGGTAGCGACCCGAAGGATTCGGTGGTGAATCGCTACGGGCAAACCTGGGATATTCCGAACCTCTTCGTGCTGGGCAGTTCCACGCATCCGACCATGAGCGGCTTTAATCCCACGCTCACGATTCAGGCGCTGGCCTACATGAGTGCTGACGCCATCGTGAACCGCTACAAGAAAAATCCCGGCCCGCTGGCGTAGCGCCGCGCGATTCGCGATGGCTTGAATGAGTGCTGAGCACTGCATTGACGCAAACCCTGAATTGACGCCATCTGTGGTTTAACTCTTGCGGTTTGAATTGAATTTGGAGCGGGCGATGGGAATCGAACCCACCGCAACACACGGCTAACCTCTCCGGCATTCGAGTTATGAATCGTTGCTGGTTCTCGACGCTAAATTCGTCCAAGCGTAGTTTGCCAACCTCTGGAATGATGTAGCAATTCAGGTGCGAGCGAACGGCTCGCGCGGAGGAGGGTTTTTGTGTGGTTAGCACTTCGGTTTTCCACCGTTCGATGAACTCCCCGAACGTAGCCGCACGCCGGGCCGGTAGTCGAGGCAGTTGATACGGGCAAGTATGGTGGCCAAACGACGCTCGGCGAGCCGTTTTGTCGGCAGCTCGCGCTTGGTGCCGAGGATAACGGAGCGCCGAACACGTTTTGTTGTTCCGGTGACTTCCACCACATCTTCCCTATATCTCCCGACCCATTTTTCTTCTTTCTTTCCCTTCAGGAATACACGTCCATTCTGATACCGCTTTCGGGCCATCGAGTTCTCTTTTCCCGATGTCCCAACTGCCCTATGGGGACAGAGTGTACCAAATTCCGCGATGTTGGAATTGTGCGACATTTACACTCTCTGAAAAGAGTGCTCGTACGCCCAAGAAACCGGCATCGTCAGAAGCTCGGCGAGGTCATGCACGGTCGAAAGCTCAGTGTGGTTTTCATCTCCGTTGTTCATCACTGTGGCCCCCTGCTGTGAAATGTTCGGTGGGCAAAACACTCTGCGCGGTTACCGCGCAGTTGGGCTGGAGCGACCCCACGAATTACTTTGGGCACGGAAACGTGCACAAAAGTGGGGTCGCTCCAGCCCAATCCGGTGTTTTGTCCCTGCCCAATTTGATCGTTGTGCCATGCGCAACTTCTTCTCGGTTCGGACTCTTCCGAAAATCCTGCGGTGAACCGAAAAGTGAACGCTAGGGTGAACTGTGTGTTTCATGCACCGTTCACCCTTGGAAGAAGCATCCCGGCGGGTGTTTGGAAAATCTGGATGGGAATAGAGTCCTCCGGCATTGACGCCATATAGCAATAATGCGATAATCCATAATCGCAGAGAATTCTAAGACCACATGAGCGGCGAATTCACGATTGAGTATGTGGAGCTGCCCAACGGGCGGATGCCTGGCCCGAGAGTTCGTGGATTCGCTGGATGACAAGGCAGCCGCCCGGATAGACGCGTTTATCGAGCGTCTGCGCGTCTATGGCAACCGGATGCAAGGCAAGTTCGTTAAGAAGCTCACGGGCGACATATTCGAGCTGCGGGTCAAGCAATTCGACCGGATTTTCCGCGTACTGTTCTTCTATCAACCGGGAATGCTGATCGTGATTACATCCGGATTTCAGAAGAAGACGCAGCAAACCCCGCCGGCTGAGATCACCAGGGCAGAGCAGCTAAAAAAGCTCTGGATGAAGTACCGAAACCGTTACACGGGATCGCAGAAGGAAAGAGAAGCTATCCTGAAGGAGTTGGGCCTATGAGACAAACCGTCAAGCGCGACAAACACAGTGAAATTGTCGAACAGCGTGCGCGCAAGAGCGCAACCTACCGCAAGACCTTCGGGCGAACCTTGCACCAGATTGACCTGGCCTTACTGGTGCGCGAGATGAGGGATGATGCAAGGTTGACTCAGGCGGAGCTCGCCAAGAAGGTGGGCACGACACAGTCCGTGATTGCTCGCCTGGAGGACGCCGAATACACGGGGCATTCGCTCACGATGCTGGAACGCATCGCTGCGGTCTGCGGCATTGCCCTCAAGCTCCATGCGGAGAAGAAGCCTAATTTTGACCGCGAAGTCGCGCTGGTCTAGTCTCCGAGCAGGCCATTGAACGATTGGCCGCTTTCCTCTGCAAATCGTTGGGGTCCAATTGAGCCCAGCGGGGTCCATTTGGGGTCCAAAACGGTCCATTTTCAAGCCTGGATTCAAGTAGGTTAGCCGCGTAAGGGCAATTGAAACATCGTGAGTTCTGGAGCGGGCGATGGGAATCGAACCCACGTCCGAAGCTTGGGAAGCTTCTATACTGCCATTGTACGACGCCCGCTCTTCGGCGACGCGAACCGATTCTATCACCTTACTCAACCGCCACAAATCCCCTGTGGGATGGCTGGGCACAAGACGACAGCTCGGCTGCTCAGTTTGAGTCGATTGATTCGGAAGAGACAGGGTCAAAACCTGGAGGTGACAAGGTTGAGTCGCGTTATGCGCCGCGTCAGGCGCCCTCAACTTGGTTCATAAGTGGTTCGTCGCCGACGGGTGCGCTGATGCGCGCTTCGAGCCATGCCGCTAAGTTTTGATATCGCGCCACCAGCGAGTTGGCCGCGCTGGCCATCAGCGGTATGCCGAGTTGGACTGCTTCGGTGAGTTGGCGGTAATCGTTCGGCAACCGGGCCAGCACCCTGCGCTTGTGCTCCTTTTCAAATGCGCCGAGCACATCGTCATCGTTTTGGCGCCAGCGGTTGATTATCACGTGGATGCGATCGGTATCCACGCCGGCGCGCACGGCCGAGGAAATCTGGCGCTCGATCATGCCCAGCGCCAGCGCGGTCGGCTCGGAAACCAGCAAGAGCGCCTGCGCCTGCTGCAACACCGGGGCCCAGTCCGCGGGATTTACCACTCCCAGATCGACAACTACTAGTTCCCAGGCGCGGTCAGCAATTTCAATGAGACGCGAAATCGCTTCGAGCGTGACGCTTTGGCGCTGTTCCGGTTTCATGGCTGCCTGGCGCGGGCCAGCGAGAATATCAATCGCGCTCTTGTGCCGCGTGGCGAGGCTGGCAAGAACGTTTTCGTCCAGGCGAGCGATGCGCTCGAGCGCGTCGAGGATGGTGAAGCGCGGCTCGAAATCGAGCATCAACGAGATTTGGCCGAAGGGCCGCGCCAGGTCGATCAGCAGGACGCGTTTCTTTGATTCAGCGCCGAGCTGCACCGCGAGATTCAGCGCGACTGTGCTGGTGCCAACTCCGCCCTTCGATCCAGTAACGATGGTAGTTCGCTCCGTCATTTCAGTTTGGACGCCTGGTTCGACGAGGACCAATTTGAACCGCGGGTGCGCACGAACGCGCAGGTCCGGCATCGCATGTGCAGCTAGAGGGCCAGATCAAAATTGGGGAATGAAACTCGATGCCACGGCCGCCAGCAGGGCTGACTCGTGGCGAGACGCCTTTTCTTTATTTTGAATAAGTTACACGTGCGTCCGCACGCCTAGGAGCTACATGTGAGCAAAACCAGACTTGAATCCAAAGTGATGAGTCGCAGTTGTCTGGAGCGCAGTTTAGCGTCCCGGAATGGGCTGCCGCGGCCTGCCGAAGCTCTGCTGCACTGTTTCCTCTAGTTCTTTCAAGGCAATGATTTGCAAATTCTCATTCACATCACACGCGGGGGGCAAAATTTCTTTTTTTGTTCGGCTCAATGTTCCGTTCGGGACAACACCAATGAGGCATCGAGAAGCCCCGGTTGATACAATCGATTACGGAAGGCGCCAGAAATATCCGGAAGGATGGGAACCATGTCTAGCGTGAGCAAGCAGCAGTCGGCGGGTGAAAGTAACGAAACGATATCGCCGTTGGCAGGGAAGCCGGCGCCCAAGGACATGCTGATCGATCCGGCGCAGCTTGAGCGCGAATATTTCGAGCGGCGGCCGGACGTGAACAATCCGCAGCAATTGGTAAGCTTCGGCACCAGCGGACATCGCGGCTCACCACTGAACGGCACGTTCACCGAAGCGCACATTCTGGCGATCACGCAGGCCATTTGCGATTACCGGCGCATGAAGGGCATCGACGGACCGCTCTACATGGGCCAGGACACGCATGCGGTGTCGAGGCCCGCGCAGCGCACCGCGCTCGAAGTGCTCGCGGCAAACGGAGTAGAAACTTTAATTCAAAAAGACGACGGCTTTACGCCCACGCCGGTTATCTCGCACGCCATTCTCGTCTACAACGCCACGCGCCGCGAGCACCTTGCCGACGGAATCGTTGTCACTCCCTCGCACAATCCGCCGAAGGATGGCGGGTTTAAATACAACCCAACGAATGGAGGTCCGGCGGATACCGACGTAACTTCGTGGATAGAAAATCGCGCCAACGAGTTCCTGCGCAAAAACAATGCGGATGTAAAACGCGTTCCGTATTCCACGGCGCTGAAAGCTGCCACCACGCATCAGGACGATTTTGTTCTGCCGTATGTGAACGATCTGCGGAATGTCGTCGACATGGATGCGATTGCTGCGGCGCATCTGAAGCTTGGAGTGGATCCGCTCGGCGGGGCTTCGCAGCCATATTGGGAGCCGATCAATTCGGTCTACAAGCTAGACGTTACGGTCGTGAACAACAAAATTGATCCGACTTTTTCGTTCATGACCGTGGACCACGACGGCCAGATTCGCATGGACTGCTCGAGTCCTTACGCCATGGCCCGGCTGGTGAGTCTGAAGGACGACTATCGCGTGGCGTTCGGGAACGATCCGGATTCCGACCGGCACGGCATCGTGACGCCCTCGGCGGGCTTGATGAATCCGAATCACTATCTGGCGGTGGCGATTCGCTATCTGCTGCTGCACCGGACGCACTGGCCTGCGGGCAGCGCGGTGGGGAAAACTGTGGTGAGCAGCAGCATGATCGATCGCGTGGTGAACAAGCTGGGACGCAAGCTGTCGGAAGTTCCTGTGGGATTCAAATGGTTCGCTCAAGGCTTGCTCGATGGCTCATTTTGCTTTGGCGGCGAGGAAAGCGCCGGAGCGAGTTTCCTGCGAATGAACGGAAAAGCGTGGGCCACCGACAAGGACGGCTTGATCATGGATTTGTTGGCGGCGGAGATGACCGCGCGAACCGGCAAAGATCCCGGCGAGCACTACCGCAGCTTAACCGCGGAATTCGGAACTCCCTATTACAAGCGCGTGGACGCGCCGGCGACGCCCGAGCAAAAGAAAGGGTTGCAGAAGCTGTCGCCCGACGCGGTGACAGATTCAACGTTGGCCGGCGAACCGATCACCGCCAAGCTGACACGCGCGCCGGGAAACAATGCGGCGATCGGAGGTTTAAAAGTGATCGCCGAGAATGGCTGGTTCGCAGCGCGGCCGTCGGGCACGGAAAACATCTACAAGATATACGCCGAAAGTTTCAAGGACGAGGCGCATCTGGAGGCGATTCTGGAAGAAGCGCAACGGATCGTGAACAATGCGCTGGCCTCCACATCGCACTGACGTAAGTCCCGCGATTATTTCACTTCAGGATAGTCGAGGTAGTATTTGTGCAAATCCGCGACGCTCATGGGACCTTTGCGCAGACGCGTGACGGTGGTGTTGTCGCCGCTGCCGGTCGTGACGGCCCAGACGGTATCACCGGCGCGCAAATCGGAAAGCTTGATGGGTTTTCCTTTTTCGTCGGAGAATTGAGTCTGGGGAGTCACTTTGGCCAGCAAGGTGACTTCGGTCGGGAGCTTCAGCAGCAGTTGCGATTTGGATTGGTCGAGTGAAGCGACCATAAAGAATTCTTCGCCGGCGGGCGTTTTCTTGCCCTGGGCGTTGACACCGCCAGTGACGAACGAGACAAGCAGCATCAGGAGGAAACCGAAACGAAAAATCGAAGGCTCGCGGAAAAATCGCCGCGAGCGGAAAGCGCTACCGCGCCCAAACCTTTCGTTGGCGCTAAAGCGCCGACCTACAAAACTCCGCGGTTCTGTGCCGCTCACGAAGTCAATACGAACAGACGCATGATTATTCATAGCGAAGGGCCTCGATAGGATCGAGCCGCGCGGCTTTGCGCGCGGGATAGTAGCCGAAGAAAATTCCCACGGCGACAGAAAAGACCGCCGCGACCAAAACGGATACCGGGGAAACCACAGTGGGCCACTTCAGCGCGCGCGATACCAGAATCGATCCGACAATCCCCAGCACGATACCGATGAAACCTCCGAGCGAGCTGAGCACTAAGGCTTCGCTTAAAAACTGGTGCTGCACGTCTTCTTCAGTGGCGCCCACGGCCATACGCAGGCCGATTTCGCGAGTGCGCTCGGTGACGGAGACCAGCATGATGTTCATGATGCCGATGCCGCCCACGAGCAGGGAAACGGAAGCGATACTGCCGAGCAAAAGAGTGAGGATGCGCGAAGTGGCGTCGGCGGTTTGAGCCAGTTCGTCCGGGCTGCGGATGATGAAATCATCGTCCTCCGTGGGACGCAGGTGGTGGCGCTGGCGAAGCAGCGAAGCGATCTGCTTCTGAGCCGTGGGCATGTCCGCTTGCGAATCGACGCCGGCATTGATCATTTGCACCCAACTGATGCCGGAGATTTTTTTCTGCACGGTGGTGTAAGGAGCAAAAATCGTATCGTCCTGATCCTGGCCGAACGAGTTCTGGCCCTTGGTTTCGAGCAGCCCGAGCACGCGAAAAGGCAGATTTTTAATGCGGACGGTTGCGCCAACGGGATCGTCGTCGCCGAACAATTGCGTGGCGACGGTTTTGCCGATGATGCAGACGTCACCGGCATCTTCGACATCCCGGGTGGAAAAATTGCTGCCCTCGACCAAGGGCCAGCTGCGCAGGTCGAGATACTCGGCGGAGACGCCCTGAATACGCGTGGCCCAGTTCTGGCCGGCGTTGACCACTTGCACGGCGCGCAATGACCGAGGGCGAGACCGCGGTGATATTGGGGACGTGCTGCAGGATGGCTTGCGCGTCGTCGTCGGTAAGCGTTTTTGTGGCCTGGCTGCCCATGCGCACACCGCCGGTGTTGACGCTGCCCGCGAACACCATCACCAGATTGGTGCCGAGGTTTTGAATCTGCGCCTGCACCTGATTGCCCGCGCCCTGGCCGATGGCCACGGTGCAGATCACCGCGCCCACGCCGATGATGATGCCGAGCATGGTGAGCAGCGTGCGCATCTTGTTGCGAGACAGAGCGCGCAGCGCGAGTCGAATTACTTCCTGAAAATTCATAACGCAGACTCCCGCAGTGAGGCGGCGTCGGAAACAGAAGCAAGGCTCGCGTTCTTTTTCACGGCGATCCTAACCGGATCGCCAAACACCGCGAGCGGAAGGCGCTTCGCGCTGATTTGATTCCCAGCGCTCACGCGCTGGGCTACGGTCTTCCGCTCCTCCGGAGCTGGGCTGATCTGATGGTAAGCCAGGGCTAGCGAGGTAACGTTGCAGCGAGGAACGAAAAGCAGATCCCTCGACTCGCAGCGCGATTCTTGCCGAATCGCGCAAAACGCGGCTCGGGATGACAAATCGCGTGTTTGAGGGGCGGAGGAAATCATCATCGCGGGCCTCCGAAACCGCCGGGAGGACGCACGCTCGCTCCGTCGGCACCGGCGCTGCCGCCCTGCTGGCTGATGACCAGAGCGTCATTCTCGTGCACATCCCCTTGGAGAACTTGCGTGTAGTTGTAGTCGGTGATGCCGCACTGCACGGCGATAGGCTGCACTTGTTTGCCGTCCGGGCCGAGCTTCCATACGACCTGCCAGCCGCCAAGGTGAGTGGTGGACGCTTCGCGCGAAATGTTGTACTGCCTGTAGATGTTTTGCAGATCGTTGCGCGGGATATCGGGCTTAAAGCTCAGCGCGGCGTTCGGAATTTCGACCGTGTTTTCGGCGTGGCCCGTGGGAATGGTGACGTAAGCGGTTTCACCGGGCAGAAGCTTTTCGTCGGGATTGCTGAAGTCGATGACGGTGTTGTAGGTGACCACGTTCTGTACGGTGGTGGCGTTCAGGCGCACGGCGCTGACCCGGCCCTGAAAAAGCTGAGTGGGGAAGGCGTCGACCTGGAAGGTGACGGGAGTGGCCACGTGGATGTTACCGGTGTCCGATTCGTCGGTGGCGGCGTAGACCTGCATGCGGGTGAGGTCCTGCGCGACGGTGAAAACGTTGGGCGCCTGCAAAGTGGCGGCGACGGACTGGCCCACGTCGATATTGCGAGCGACCACGGTGCCGTCGATGGGGGAGAGAATCGTGGTGTAGCGCAGATTGGTTTCGGCTTGCTTGAGCGCGCCTTCCATGGCGGTAACTTGCGATTTAGCCTGCTGCAGAGTGGCTTTGGCTTGCTCGACATTCGCTTGCTGAGCCTGCACATCGGCTTGCGCTTGGCTAAGCGTGGATTGCGTGAGATCGTTCGCGTCAGTGGAGACCACACCGGAGGTGAAAAGGTCCTGCGAGCGTTTTGCCGTGGCGGCTTGATACTTTACGTTGGCCTCGGACTTGGCGAGATTGGCTTGATCGACTTCGACATTGGCAGCGAGGGTGACCAGATTCGACTGCGCGTTTTCAAGATTGCCGCGCGCGGTAGCAACTTGCGCTTCGTAGATGGCTGGATCTATCTGCGCCAGAACCTGGCCGTCGTGCACGCGGGTGTTGAAGTCGGCGAAAATGAATTCGACGGTGCCGGAAACGTAAGAGCCGACGGGAATGGTGGTGAGCGGGTTGATGGTTCCGGTCGCCTGAACCGAAGCGGTGATGTTCCCGCGGCGAACCTGAGACGTGGTGTATTTCACATCCTTGGCGCGCGCTTTGTAGTAGTAGCCTCCACCGATTACGGCGAGCAGGCAGACGATCACGATCAGATAAGCCAGGCGATGTTGGCGATATGATTCGCGCAGCGGCATAAGTGTATTGTGGCCGAGAAAAATGACGGCGATCTTTCTCCCGGCGTCGTCCTATCTATCTGTCTCCTCTATACATTGTAATACGCACGAGGCAGGCGAAAGTTTCGCGGAGGCGGAGAGAGGCAGGCTTCGGCTGGCAGAGAATCATGAAAGGAAAAAGAGATGGAGAAATGGTGGCGGCGACTTCCGTTTTGACTGTCGAGTCAGGTGTACCGACTCTGATTGTTTTCATTGACTTAGAGTGTGTGCTGACTCGGCAGTGACTGTCGAGTGATCGGCGAACCGCTGGAAGGTGCTGCGAAGAAAAACGGGCGAAAAAGGGACTGAAAAAAGGCTGAAAAGCGTGTCGGGATAGATTAGGCCCGATCTTTTGTTTTGAACAAGTTGAGCGGAATTTATCTCGGCAGGCGTGTCGAGATAGATTTTCAGCGTTTGGCGGCAAGGCTGGGGGATGCCGCGCGCTTGCGATTCGGGAAGCGATACGCCAGGAGCGGAGAGCAAGTGGCGCTTTCCCGGCTCGCTTCCGGTTCCGACCTCGAGCTGTAAATCCGCGTTCATGCCGAGCGCAGGCTAGCAGATTTTTGGGGATTTGCAAGGACCAGCCGTAACGGAACTGTCAGTATCACACGATATGTCCGGCGGGATTAGCAAATCAAATGTCCGTTTTTGCGGCGCGACTTCGGATAAAGGAGCCTGTTGGAATCCCGCAACGCCGGCCGGATTCCGTGTTTTCCACCGCCACCGTGGTGAGTGGTTCACCCTAAACCGGACATTTATTTGCTAACGACAGGATCAGCCGTACCGGAACGCGACGATCATGCTGGCGCACAGACAATAGCCGGCAGGAGTTTTCTACCTTCAGCGTTGACCTAAATCGGACATGACCCGCCCTACATCCCGATGAAGTTTCGCAAAAGACGGAGCTCGCATGGCCAATTCGATGCTAAACAGATTGGCCAAACGTGGTTGATCGACCGTTGCCGAATAGGTTCGACCAGTCTCCATTCTTTCACTCAGCCACTCTTTAGCGCCACGGATGTCCTCAGGTGCTAAGGGAGACTGAATATCAGGCCGAAATCCGGCCAACCCAGCCAAGGATCCTGCGGCGGCGATATACCAACTTTCGAACTCCCGTTTTGCGAGCACCACAGCGATTGGCAAGTCATTCCTAGCTCTTGTCGCTCTAGCCAGCAGTTCCGGCCCACGTAACATGGGACAGTCATCGTCGCAGTCGAGGACGACAAAGATTCCACCGAACCCAAGCAGTCGGCGAGCCGCCAATTCGACTGCCCTTTCTAGTTCACCGCTTTTCAGCAATTTACTCTTAGGAGTTCGAATGACGGCCGTACTTTGAACGTGATAGGAGGGGTTCAAGCTAGCAGCTATGCGCTTGATGACCACGGGAAGAGCTTCTGAATCGCCGTGCCCTTCAACGACACATGCAATCTTGTATGGCACCGCTATTCAGTTTCCTCGAATAGCTTCGCCTGATCGTCTGGTTGCAACACCATTTTCTCTTTTTCAGGAGTCAACTGATTGAGTCTAAGCAGTTCTCCCGCAGTATATAGCCTGTCTTTCAAGGCTGACCGGCCAGTTTCGTCGAGGGGGCCGATGTTTGTTACCCCACCCTCGGAAACGACAGCGAGAATCGATTCCAAATCGATATCTTCGTCGTCAAGCAAGTCTGGGCTGTGGCTCGTAACGATCACTTGAGTCTTGCGGCTTGCGTCTCGCAAACTATCAAGGAGGATTCCGGCAGCGGCAGGATGTAACGCGACCTCTGGCTCTTCCACCCCGACGAGAGGGACTTTCTTGTCCCCATTATTCGTCGCCTGAAATAAAGCCACCAAGATACCCAGCGCCCTCAGAGTCCCGTCAGACATGTTTGATGCCAGGAAACGCCAAGGGTCTTTGGAGCCGGCGACTTGCTGTCGGAACTCGAGCGTCTCCTTTGGGCCAATGACCTTTACATCGACACCGTAAACGCCCGGAACTACCTTTGCTAGGTACTCCTCGATCCTTTGTTTAGTCGCTTTGTCGTGAGAAGCCAGTTGACCGAGAACACTAGCGATGTTGCTGCCATCCCGTTGAAGTAGGTCGCCAGCATCGGGTGGCTGCAGATCCCGGATATGAGCTGGGTTGAGACTATAGAATCCCATTCGGGAAAACGCTTCATACACTGGCCTGAAATCGGGAAGGCCGGAGGCGTTGACCAGATAAAGTCTGTCAGATGATGCTGCTGGGACAACTTTAATAGTGGACGTCACCTTTCCATTTCGCACTTTGAAATGCGCCGATCGTCCATTGACGCTGCTGCCATATCTTATTTCGCATTCCTCGTCTTGAACTTCAAATCCTCCACTCGGACGGGCGCCAATTCTAAAGGCATATCGTCCAGTCGTATGAGGTTTTAGGCAAAACTCCAGGTTCAGAGCGAAATGTGTTGGGTGTCCACCGGATCTTCGACGAACCTCTTTGATTCCGCCGCGTTCACGCAGAGCATGGTCGAGCGAAGTTCGAAGCGCATCAGTTACAAATCGTAGAGCGTCCAGAAAATTACTCTTACCCGCCCCGTTTGGGCCGACGAGGAATGTCAGCGGACGCAGAGACACAGAGCACTCGCCGATGCTCTTGTAGTTCTTCAAAACTACTCGCGATAGAAAAGTAGAGTCGTTCACAGGTATGCCTGTTGTCGAGAATCAAGAGTTTACCTCCGATGGCGCAAACCAACAATCGCGAGTGATTCATGAATCGTCAATTTGATACTTGGAACCGCATGGTAGAGTGGCAATTCATTCGAAACATTGAGTACACGTCTGCTTGAGGCGGAGGGAAAGTGGCGTACCGGGATTTGCGGGAATTTGTGCGGAAGCTGGAGAAGGAAGGGGAGCTGAAGCGGATTTCGGCGGAGGTCGATCCGGTGCTGGAAATCACCGAGATTACGGACCGCGCGGTGAAGATGGGCGGCCCGGCGCTGCTGTTCGAAAAGCCGAAGGGATCGAAGATTCCGGTGGTGACGAATCTGGTGGGAACCGAGCGGCGGATGAATCTGGCGCTCGAAGTAGATTCGCTGGACGAAGTGGCGCAGCGAATATCGTCATTTCTGCAGATGCAGACGCCGCAGGGCTTGCTCGAAAAAGTAAAGATGCTGCCGAAGCTGGCGGAGATTGGGTCGTTCTTCCCGAAAATTGTGAAGAGCGGCGATTGCCAGGACGTGGTGCGCACAGAGGGATTTTCGCTGACGGAATTGCCCATTTTGCAGTGCTGGCCGCAGGACGGCGGGCGATATATCACTTGGCCACTGGTGATCACCAAGAATCCGGAAACAGGGAAGCGCAATACCGGCACGTACCGCATGCAGGTGTTCGACGGGCGCAGCACCGGAATGCACTGGCAGACGCAGAAGCATGGCGCGGAGCACTTCCGCAGCGCTCGGGCAAAGAACAAGGATGGGAAGATTGATGTTGCGGTGGCGATCGGCGCCGATCCGGCGACGGCACTCGCGGGAATTCTGCCGGTGCCGCCGGAGATGGACGAATTCATGTTTTCGGGATTTTTGCGGCGCGAGCCGGTGGAACTGGTGAAGTGCAAGACGGTTGATCTAGAGGTACCGGCGAACGCGGAAATCGTGCTGGAAGGGCATGTGAACTTAGGCGAGATGCGGACGGAAGGGCCCTTTGGGGATCACACCGGATTTTATTCGCTCGAAGGCGAGTACCCGGTATTTCACGTGAACTGTGTCACGTATAAAAAGGACCCTTTATATCTGACCACGATTGTGGGGCCGCCGCCGCAGGAGGACTATTTCATCGGGCACGCCATCGAGCGCGTGTTCCTGCCGGTGATGAAGATGCAGCATCCGGAGATTGTGGATGTGGCCATGCCGGCGGAGGGAATTTTTCAGAACCTGATGATCGTGGCGATCAAGAAGAGCTATCCGGGGCACGCGCGAAAGACGATGAACGCGATCTGGTCGCTGGGGCAGGCGATGTTTACGAAAGTGATCGTTGTAGTGGATCATGACGTAAACGTGCAGGATTCTCGCGAAGTGGTGTGGAAGGCTTTGTGCGCGATCGATCCGGAAAGAGATATTCAATTTGTGCTCGGGCCTGTCGATACGCTGGACCATGCCGCGCGGCGTCAGGATTTCGGATCGAAGATGGGAATCGATGCGACGCGCAAGTGGCCGGAAGAAGGTTTTGCAGGGCGCTGGCCGGATGAGATCAAGATGGACGAGTCCACAAAGCGCCGCGTAGATGCACTTTGGGCACAACTAAAGATGTCGGACGCGAACAAAAGGTAAACATTTCGCTCCGCTTCGCGGGCGAAACCACAGGCCCTCCCAAGCTTCAAACCAACTGAAAACAATTGACTTACAAATGGTTAACAACCAGCTTTCGCTGTACGTGTGTCCGGACTAGCCCTCGCGGACGGGTTTGTCGATAGAACACGAGAGGAAGATGTTTGCTTTGACTGGGCAGTGTTGCAGATGTGATAAACGGTCTACGCACAGTGGTTATAGTACTAGCGCTGGGTGAGGCAAAGCGGCTGCAGAAATTAAAAACTGTTTTCGTAGTTCTTGGCGTTTGCGGGGAACGAGAGGCCTGACGATGTTCAATCTGGGTAAAACGAAGTCGCTGATCGGTCTCGATATCGGCTCGAGTTCCGTAAAAGCGGTGGAGCTGAAGAAAGCAAAAACCGGGTACGAGCTGGTGAGCTTCGGTCTCGAACCTCTCGCGCAGGACACGGTGGTGGATGGTGCCATCATGGATGCGCCGTCGGTAGCGGAAAAGATCGTCACAATTTTTGACAGCCAGAAGATCAAGTCGAAAGACGTGGCCACGGCGGTTTCGGGGCATTCGGTAATTGTGAAGCGCGTGAGCATGCCGACCATGTCCGAAGAAGAGCTGTTTGACCGCGTGCAGTCCGAAGCGAGCCAGCACATTCCCTTCGACATCGCGGACGTGAACCTGAGCTACCAGCTTCTGGAAGCGACCGAGAACCAGATGGACGTGCTGCTGGTGGCGGTGAAGAAAGACAAAATCCTGAACCACACGAACGTGCTGGCGCAGGCGGGCAAGACGCCGATGGTTGTCGATATCGATGCGTTCGCCTTGCAGAACAGCTTTGAATTGAACTACGAGCTGGACCCTTCGTCGGTGGTGGCGCTGCTGAACGTGGGCGCGAGCGTAATGAACATCAACATCATCCGCGGGTGGACGCCGCTGTTCACGCGCGACGTTTCGGTCGGTGGCAATCAATATACCGACGCGCTGCAGAAGGAACTCGACCTGAGCTTCGAGGACGCCGAGAAGCTGAAGATGGGCGGGACGCTTCCTGGCGTGAATGAAGAGCAGCGCACCGCTATTCTGCGATCGGTGTCGGACATTCTGATCCTGGAAATCCAGAAAACTTTTGATTTCTTCCGCGCCACGGCCAGCGGCGAAAACATCCGCCGGATTTATGTGGCAGGAGGCACGGCGCGCGTGCCGGGGCTGCTCGACCTGTTGAAGGAAGAGTTCGCCATGCCGGTGGAAGAACTGTATCCCTTCCGCAAAGTTTCCATCGTTCCCGGACGCCACGATGAAAACCAGCTTCGCGAATTGGCGCCGCGCCTGGCTATTGCCGTGGGCCTGGCGTTGAGGAGCTTTGATAACCAATGATCCGAATCAACTTACTTGGCCAGACTCGCCCGAAAGCGGCGAAGAGCGCGGTGCCGCTGGAAGCAACCATGCAGGTGATCTTTGGCCTGGTGGCCATCGGTGTAGCGCTAACGGTTCTTGGAGTGACCTACTACCAGCAGAAGCGGGAGCTGGACCAGACCAACGCGAAAATCGCGGCGTTGCGCGCGGAACGGGCCAGCCTGCAGCAGATCAAGCAGGAAGTGGACCAGTTCGAAGCGCAGAAGACGGTGCTACAGCAACGCATCGACGTGATCGAGAACCTGCAGAAGAACCGCACCGGCGGGCAGGAATTACTGGAGATGGTGGCGAGCACGGTGGTGCATGTCGACAGCATCTGGCTGACGTCGCTGAACCGCACAGGGAATTCGATCGAACTGCAGGGCGAATCGGCTTCGATCAACTCGGTGGCGAATTTCATAACGCAGCTCAAGCGTTCCGGATATTTCGACAACGTGGAGATCAAGTCGGCGGCGGAAGACGATATTGTGCCGTCGGTTGAGACCTATAACTTTTCGATGAGCGCCTCGATCGCGACGACTCCGGCGGCAGCGCCGGGAGCGGCAGCGCCGAAGACACAGCCGACCGGAGCGGTGCAGGCAGCCCCGGCAGCGGGCCGCGGAGGGAGGAGCTAACCATGGCGACCAGCTTCCGAGATTGGCCCTGGCCACTACAGGCTCTTTTCTATGTGGGACTCGCCGTTGCGCTGATCCTGGTGGGGCTCTACGTTCCGGGCCTACCGCTGACAAACATTCGAACGCAACTCACCAACGCCCAGGCGGAAATGAAGCCGCTGGAAGCGGACGTGCAGAACCTGCGTGTTTACAAGCAGCGCCGCGCGGAACTGCAATCGGAAATGGACGCGCTGCAAAAGCAGTTGGCCACTCTGCAGACGATCGTGCCGGAAGAAAAGCAGACCGATCAGTTCATCCTGATGGTGCAGAACGCGGCCGTGAGTTCGGGAGTGAGTATCCGAAAACTGGCCGCAAACCCGATCACACCGAAGCCCTACTACTCTGAAATGCCTTTCAGCATTGAGGCGGACGGGCCGTACTACTCGGTGCTGGATTTCTTCTCGAGACTGGGCCGGTTATCTCGAATCATCAATGTGGGCGACCTGAAATTGACTTCGGTCGGCAAAAGCTCAGGGAACAAGTTCCGCATGACTCCCGGGACTTCGGTAACGGGAGCGTTCACCATCACGACGTTCTACACGCAGACGACAGAACCGCAGGCAAAACCGGTTTCGGCAACTGTTCCGGCAAAGCGTTGAGGCAGCGACGATGACACTGGCGAAAACAACGATACTTGGCCTGGCCACACTGACGCTCGGTGTGTGCCTGGCTCCAGCCGCAATAGCGCAAATCGCACCCGCCGCGAAAACGGCTAAGACGCAGGCGAAGACGGCGAAGGCTCCGAAAGCAGCGAAAGCCGCCAAGGCTCCGCGGGCAGCGAAACCGAGCAACGCGGAAAGCGCAGCGGCGAGCGCACCGGCTGAAAAGCAAGTGGCTTCGGCGGCGCGTCGCGATCCATTCTCGCCGCTGATCAACGAGAACAAGGAAGTAGCAGGGGGGGTGCATTTGCCGCCAGGCAAAGCCGGGCTGGTGATTACGAGCGTGCGGGTGGATGGCACGGTGAGCTCCGAGATGGGCATGATCGCGGTGCTTTCGAACGCGGATCAGCGGACATATTTCGTACGAGAAGGTGACCGGCTGTACGACGGGGAAGTGGAAAAGATCGGGCTGGATGGGGTCACGTTTCGACAAAACTCGAAGGACGCGTTCGGGAAAGCGGTCGAGCGGGTAGTGACGAAGCGAATCTACGCGAGCGCAGGAGAGCAGCAATGAGGATTAGCAGGCGAGGATGGGGTTTAGGAGCGTCACTCGTGCTTGGCCTGATGGTGGCCGGAACGGTGTCGGCGGACGACCGACCCGTGCTGCATGTGAAGCCCGAAGTGAGCGATGGCGGTGTGCGTCTGGAACTGCAGGCGAACGGGCCATTCGAATACACCACGTTTCGCGCCAGCGAAAGCCTGTATGTGCTGGATATCAGCGGTGTGTCGGTGGGCGACGCCGCGGGCGTGCGCGTGGTGCCATCGGAATTGATCAAGAGCTATCGCGTGTCGACCTATTCCGCCGGCACGACGCCCATGGTCAGAATCGAAGTGCTGCTGGAGAAGGGCGTCGAGCCGCGCGTTGAGCGAACCGACGCGCAGGACGTGGAACTGGTGGTTTCACGGAATGCGGATGCCGCGGCTGCCACGCCGGCAAAGGGCACGTCCCAGACAGCTTCGGCCACTTCCACGCCGGTAATCCGGACGCAGGAAGGCGCGGTAGTGGTGCCGGCTTCGAGCAAGCTGGGCGAAAAGAAAGCGGGAACGAATTTCGAATCGATCAACCAGGTGAACCTGGCTGAAAACGGCAATCAAACCAGCGTCAACGTAGTTGCTTCGGGACCCCTGAGCTACCACGCGACGCTCCTCGAGAAGCCCGACCGTCTGGTGCTGGATTTCGACGATGCTCACGTGAATACTTCGACCAGGCATATCGCCAGCAATCTGGATCCGATCCGCGAAATCCGGCTGGCGCAGTTTACGCCGGAGACGTCGCGTGTGGTGATCGATATGCGGCAACCGGCGCGCTATAACATCAACACCAACGGCAACACGGTGACCATCGCGTTCGAGCAGGCCACTTCGACGAATTCGAAGATGGGTTCGGCGCCGAGCACCGAATCGAATTTGACGACCACCAAGACGAACGTCCAGCCGCGGAAGGCTGTAGAACACGCGCAGGCGAAGCCGGGACAAGTGCCGTCTCCGGCGGTGGCATTGCCTTCGACCATGACGCAGAATTCCGCACTGGCCGCTCCGGCGCCGGCAAATCCGCGGGTACAGGAAGCTTCGGTGCCACAAGCAAGCGGCGAGACTGCGGCGGTGAAATCGGCAATGGCGCAGAGCGGATCGAGCGCTGCTTCCGACGCCACGCCTTCTAGCGCGCCAGCGAGCCCTGCCGTGCAGCCGGTATCGACACCCGAGCCGGCGCGGCGCGCAGCCACACCAGCCGTACAGACACAGCCTGTGATCGTGTCAAATGGCCGATACTCCGGCGAGCCGATTTCGGTAAACCTGAAAGACGTGGACCTGCGGGACTTCTTCCGGCTGATCCATGAGATCAGCGGATTGAACGTCGTGGTCGATCCCAGCGTGAAGGGCAGCCTGACCATTGTTCTGGATGATGTGCCGTGGGATCAGGCGCTGGATATCGTGCTGCACAACAATGACCTTGAGAAGCAGCTCGACGGTAACGTGCTGCGCATCGCCACCCGCGAGACCGTGCGCAAGGAAGCGGAAGAAAGCCGCGACCTGCAGCGGGCGCAAGCGGAGGCGGCGGACATCGTGACGACCACGCGTGTGTTGAGCTACGCGAAGGCTACAACGATGGCGACAACGCTCAAGAAATTTCTGTCCTCGCGCGGCGACATTCTGGCGGACGACCGTTCGAACACACTGATTATCCGCGACATTCCCAGCACCCTGCCGGTGGTGGATAACCTGCTGCGGCAGCTCGACAAGAAATCTCAGCAAGTGGAAATCGAAGCACGCGTGGTGGCGGCCAACCGCTCCTTCTCGCGAGAGCTGGGAACTTCTCTCGGTCTCTCAGCCGGCATCGGGAACAACGCCGTTGGTGGAGACAGCACGGTGGGCGCGAGCCAGACGACCTTCACTCCTAGCCCGCCAGTTATCGTGGGGACCGGTGGAGCGACGACGACCAGCGGGCAGATACCACTCGTGACTAGTTTGCAGACGACGGTGCCGACCAGCGGTTTGCAGTATCTCTTCTCGTCGCCGAACTTTGCGCTGGACTTTGTGATTGACGCAGCGGAACAGCGCGGTGTGGGCAAGCTGCTGTCGAAGCCGAAAGTGATCACGCAGAACAACCAAAAGGCCACGGTGAAGCAGGGAACCAAGATTCCGGTGCAGACGGTGATCAACAACACGGTGTCGGTGCAGTTCGTCGACGCGGTGCTGGAGTTGGACGTGACGCCGCAAATCACAGCGGAAGGCACGGTCTATATGGACGTGACGGTGGAGAACGACCAGATCGACCAGGCCATCCCGCGCGTGCAGGGAATTCCGGCTATCGATACACAGTCGGCCGAGACCAAGGTTACCGTGGTGGACGGAGCGACGGTGGTGATCGGCGGAATTATCGTGACGCAGCAGCAGACGGCGATCTCGCAGGTGCCGCTGGTGGGCAGCGTGCCGGTGTTGGGGAATCTTTTCAAACACACAACTGTTAGCTCTACGTCTCAGGAGTTGCTATTCTTCCTAACGCCGCGCATCCTTCCGATGTAAGGGCCGATGTAAGGGCCGATGTAATTCGGGGCGGGGAGCGCGAGTCCTGAGGGGGGAACTCGCCTGACGTGGAGGCAAAAGATCAAGGTTTAAACCGGAGCCGGATCGATCGGCTCCGGTTTTGTTTTTCCGAACTGCACGCGGACTCCCTGCTGGTTTCCCACCCGGCCAATATCCGCTACCTGTGCGGGTTTTCCGGCAGCGCGGGATTGCTGCTGGTTGAACCCGCTAAAGCCACCCTTTTCACCGACAGCCGGTACACCTTTCAGGCGCGCGAGGAAGTGAAAGGCGCGCAGGTGCACATCGCCAAGAAGGGGATCGTAAAGGCTGTTGGAGATGCGCTGCGGCGCAAACGAGGACAGCCGCTGGTGGGGTATTCGGCGGGGCACATGACCGTGGCTCAGAAAGAGGCGTTGCAGGCCGCCGCCGGTGGCAATATCCGCTGGGTGAAGGATTCGAGCGTGGTGGAACGCATGCGCGCGGTGAAAGACCGCGAGGAATTGAAGGTCATGCGTGAGGCTGCGGAGTTGATCAGCGAGGTTTTCCGCCGCGTGGTGCCGGAGGTGAAACCCGGCATCAGCGAACTGGAAGTGGCGGGGAAAATCGAATACACCATGAAGCAGTTGGGAGCGAGCGGTCCTTCGTTCGATACGATTGTCGCGGCTGGGGCGCGCAGCGCCTGGGCCCACGCGCAGCCGACGGCAAAAATCCTGAAGAAAAGCGAATTGGTGGTGCTGGATCACGGTGCTATACTTCGCGGTTACTGCAGCGACTTGACCCGCACCATTTACCTGGGACGAACTCCCCAGAAGGTTCGAAAGCTTTACGACGCTGTGTTGGAAGCACAGACGGCGGCGAAAAATGCGATCCGGCCGGGAGTGACAGCCGGGGAAGTGGATGCCGCGGCGCGGGGGACATTGCGGCGGCATGGATTGGACAAATACTTCACGCACAGCACCGGGCACGGGCTGGGGCTTGAAATTCACGAGATGCCCCGCTTGGGCAAAGGCGAGAAGTTCGTGCTGCAGGAAGGCATGGTGGTAACGGTGGAGCCCGGCGTGTACGTGGAAGGGCTGGGCGGCATTCGCATTGAAGATGATGTGGTGGTGAGCGCGCAAGGCGCCGAGGAATTGACCAATGCGCCGCGGGAATTGATCGAGAACTAATGGCCAAGAAAACGAAATCCGAAGGAGCTTCCAAGGATCCGGTGCGCGGCGTCGATTTGGGCGAGGTCGAGCGGCTGCTCGAGTTCATGCAGAAGCACCGATTGGAGCAGTTTGAATACGAACGCGACGGAGTGCGCGTTCTGCTGAAGAAAGCGCCGGTGCAGACAGCCGGCTCGGCGCGGGCCGCTCGTGTGGCAGCAGCGGAAGCGAGCGAGCCTGCTTCATCCTCGAGTCCGGATGCTTCGGCGGCGACGGCTGCGGTGCCGGAAGCTGCGGCGAAAGCGGAAGCCGGAAAAGCGGCGGATGCGGATGTACACGTCGTAAAATCTCCGATCGTGGGAACGTTTTACGCGTCTCCGAGTCCGGGGGCGGAGTCGTTCGTGACCATTGGAGCGCGAGTGGAGCAGGGCCAGGTGTTGTGCATTATTGAAGCGATGAAGCTGATGAATGAAATTGAAGCGGACGTGTCCGGGGAAATTGTCGAGCTTTTCGTTGAAAACGGGCATCCGGTGGAATACGGCGAAAAGCTTTTCGGCATCCGCACGGGACGCAAGAAATAGAATTCCTCGAGAGGGCCGCCGGATCCCGGCGGCGAGTTCAAAGGCTATACCAATCGAATGTTTCGGAAAATTCTCATAGCCAATCGCGGTGAGATCGCGCTGCGCATTCTGAGCGCGTGTAAAGAGCTCGATATCAAAACGGTCGCGGTGTATTCCGAGGCGGACCGCAACGCGCTGCACGTGCGTTTTGCCGACGAAGCGATTTGCATTGGGCCGCCGCGCAGCAGCGACAGCTACTTGAATATTCCCCAGGTGATCAGCGCGGCGGAGATCGCCAACGTCGATGCCATTCATCCGGGGTACGGCTTTCTTTCCGAGAACGCCAATTTCGCGGAGGTCTGCGAGGCCTCGCATATCACCTTCATCGGCCCTTCGCCCGATGCGATTCGCATGATGGGCGAAAAGGATCGCGCGCGCACCGAGATGGCCAAAGCCGGCCTGCCGATCATTCCGGGCAGCGCGGGCGTGGTGGAAGACGAGGCCATGGCCAAGGAAGTGGCCAAGCAGGTGGGGCTCCCGCTGATGATCAAGGCCGCGGAAGGCGGCGGCGGACGAGGCATGCGTGTAGTACGCCACAAAAGCGAATTGATCGCCGCGTTTCAAACGGCGCGGAGCGAGGCCGAGCAGGCCTTCGGCAGCCCCAACGTGTACATGGAAAAGCTGATCGAGCGGCCGCGGCATATCGAATTTCAGGTGATGGGGGACAAACACGGGAACCTGATCCACCTGGGCGAGCGCGAATGCTCGATCCAGCGGCGGCATCAGAAAGTGCTGGAAGAATCGCCCTCACCGGTATTGGATGCAGCGACGCGGAAGAAAATCGGCGAGCAGGTAGTGAATGCGCTCAAAAGCGTGGGGTATTCGAGCGCGGGGACCGTGGAATTTTTGCGCGACGTTTCGGGCGAGCTTTACTTCATCGAGATGAATGCGCGCATTCAGGTGGAACATCCGGTAACGGAGATGGTCACCGGAGTGGACCTGGTGAAATCGCAGATTCGCATGGCGGCGGGAGAAAAGCTGGAGGATGTGGTAGGGCCGGTGGAATTTCGCGGGCATGCGATTGAATGCCGTGTGAACGCGGAGGATCCCGAAACGTTCGTGCCGAGTCCGGGACGTATTACCACTTTTCGCGTGCCGGGTGGGCCGGGAATCCGCGTGGATACCGCGGCTTACGCTGACGCGGTGATTCCTCCTTATTACGATTCGCTGGTGGCCAAGTTGATTGCCTATGGCCATGACCGGCGCGAGGCCATTGCGCGGCTGCACGGCGCGCTGGATGGATTCGTGGTGGAAGGAATCAAGACGACCATTCCGCTGCACAAGCGGATTATTGCCGACCCGGATTTTATAGCGGGGAAGTTCGACACACATTTTCTGGAACGCTCGGCGGCAGTGGCCAAATAGCTTTGTTCCCGTCTCTCTACGCGATTATCGATGCATCGCTGACCGAAGAACCCATTCCATTTGCCCGCGAGCTGGCAGCTGCCGGGGTGAAGCTGATCCAGCTTCGCGACAAGAAGTCGCCCGCCCGCCATTTTTTTTCCGTGACGCAGGAAATGTGCGCGCTATTGCTGCCGTTGGGCGTGCATTTCATTGTGAACGACCGCGCGGACATTGCCGCTATGGTTGGCGCTTCGGGTGTTCACGTAGGCCAGGACGACCTGCCGGTGGAAGATGCGCGCAAAATTTGCAAACCGCCTTGCTGGATAGGCGTTTCGACACACAACATCGAGCAACTGAAGCAAGCTGCGCTGACTTCGGCGGAATATATTGCTGTAGGGCCAATCTTCCCGACAGTTACAAAAGAAAATCCCGATCCGGTTGTCGGGCTGGAGCTGCTGCGAGAGGCTCGCCGACTAACCAGCAAGCCTCTGGTAGCCATCGGCGGCATCACCACCGGCAATGCCGCCCAGGTTTACGCGGCGGGTGCGGATTCTGTTGCGGTGATCGGAAATCTTGCGTCCGCTGACGAACCAGCCGCACGGGCCCGGGAGTTTCTATCGATTGCAGAGGGCGTGCTGTCGAAACGCTCATGAAGGCGCCGGAATTTCCGGGGCAGGGCAACGACAGACCTGGAAATGTCTCGACCTGGGGAAGCATTCGGGTATTCTAGGCGCGCACCCTGAATTGTAGTTCGAGGCGCGGAGGCTCAGCCTTTGCGCGCGTGCCGCAGTACACCTTGACGTGACTGTCGCTCTACTTGGGATTCCAGATGGCGCCAAAGCAGGGGCCACGGATAGCGCGAAGTTCGAACACTAAGGTGACCTTCACATGAGCAGCATTTCCACGCCAGGAGAGAGAGTTTCCACGGGCAGCCAGTTATTGGCCAAAAAGCCGATGGAGTGGTTGCTGCATGAGGCTGGCGACGCCGGCGCGCACACCCTGAAGCGTACGCTCGGACCGATGTCGCTGACGGCGCTGGGCGTCGGAGCGATCATCGGTGCGGGAATTTTCGTGCTGTCGGGGCTGGGCGCGCACTATGCGGGTCCGGCGCTGACGCTTTCCTTCGTTTTATCCGGGCTAGGCTGCGCGTTCGCGGGACTTTGCTACGCGGAGTTCGCCGCGCTGATTCCGCTCGCGGGAAGCGCTTACACCTATGCCTATGCCGCGCTGGGCGAGATCTTTGCGTGGATCATCGGCTGGGACCTGACGCTCGAGTACGCCATGGGCGCGAGCACGGTGTCCTCGGGATGGTCGAACCATTTCATTGAGTTCCTGAATATTTTTGGACTGAGGATGCCGCTGTGGCTGGCCTACGACCATTGGACCGCGCTGAGGCAAGCCGAGAACATCGTGGCGCGGCAAATGGCGCACGCGGCGAATCCCAGCCTCGTGGAAGGAACACAGGCATTCCTGAAAGCGGTCGGCGGCATGATGGATGCGCAGTCGCCGCAGCTTTTGCAGCGGGCGCACGACCTGGTGAATGCGCCGCACCTGTTCGGAATGGAGATCGGCTTCAACCTGCCGGCGTTCTGCATTGCGCTGGTGATTACCGCGATTCTGGTGGTGGGTATTAAGGAGAGCGCGGCGTTCAACTCGACGATCGTGGTGATCAAGGTAGCGGTGGTGCTGTTCGTGATTCTGTTGGGAATGCACTACGTGAGCCGGGCGAACTGGGGACATGACTGGCACGAGTTTGCGCCCATGGGATTTTCGGGAATCGGAGCGGGCGCGGCGTACATCTTTTTTGCTTATATCGGATTCGACGCGGTGTCGACGACGGCGCAGGAAGCGAAGAATCCCCAGCGGGACCTGCCGATTGGGATCATCGCTTCGCTGGTAGCCTGCACGATTCTTTACATTCTGGTGGCCGCGGTGCTAACCGGAATGGTGCCGTGGGGATCGATCAACATCGAGGCGCCGCTGGCGGTGGCGTTTCTGGACCGCGGGCTCACCAAAGCCTCCTACCTGATTACCGTGGGCGCACTGGCCGGGCTGACCAGCGTGATGCTGGTGATGCTGCTCGGGCAGACGCGGGTGCTCTACTCGATGGCCAACGACGGGCTGCTGCCGCGGAAGTTTTTCGCGGCGGTGCATCCGAAATTCCGCACGCCCTACAAGAACACGATTTTGGTTGGGTTTGTGGCGGCGATTGTCGGCAGCGTGACGCCCATCGACGACATCGGAAAAATGGTGAATATCGGCACGCTGTTCGCGTTCGTGATCGTGTGCATCGCGGTGATGGTGCTGCGAAGGACGAATCCCGGCCAGCCGCGGCCGTTCCGCACGCCGTGGGTGCCCCTGATCCCAGTGCTGGGAATTCTTTTCAACGGCTATATGATATACAAGCTTGAGTGGATCAATTGGGCGCGGCTGATCGTATGGCTGTTGATTGGAATGGTGATCTACTTCACATACAGCCGGCACCATAGCCGTGTAGGAAAGAACGACCGTTCCGCACTTTAACCCTGCATCGCTGACAATTCGCCGCGGAACCTGGACAATGTTTTCCGAAGGGCTTCCGTGAGTTCCAATCCCTTACAACGAAGTGCTACCTCTTTGCCGCGGATAACGAAGCTTGACCGCGCGGCCATCGCCTTTCTGATTGGGTACGGAATTGTGCGCGGAATTCTGATCGGGCATCCGTTCCCATCCTCGTCGATTTTCGGGATTGTGAGCCTGGTGGCGCTGTTTTATCTGGGCTATCACCTCTTTTCCTGGGTGCGCAACAAGGCGCTGTGGGGCATCCGCAACCGGCTGATTGTGGCCTACATCTTCATTGCGCTGGTTCCGGTGCTGCTGCTGCTGACCATGATGGGCATTGGGATGTATCTGCTGTATCCGCAGATCGGGGCGCACCTGCTGCAGGATGACCTGCAGGACCGCATCAGCACCATTGCCGCGGATGCGGAGGAGATCACCGTTGCCGTAAGCCAGGAGATCCAACCGGGGCAATCGCCTATCGACCAGTCGCTTCTGGCGACGCCGAGCGTGTCCAGCCTGATCACCGCGGCAAGGCAACAGTGGCCGGGGCTGCGCGTGTTTTTGCACCGTGCGCGGCTGGTCGACCCGTCAAAAGGCCAGCGATTTTCCGGGCTCAACGTCTACAAAGGACAACTGATGTTTGCCGCCGAGCAGGAGCGCAACACGCCGAGCGGGCCGGTTTCCGTGCTGGTGGCTGCGCCGATCACTGCCGAATTGCTCAACGGCATGACGTCGGAACTTGGCCCAATCCAATTCACGCTGTTGCAGCGGCCGCAGCCCGGGCAGCGGGGGATCACCTTCGGCATCGATGGGCGCACCTATGTGATTGGGGAGAAGATCGTCAGCAGTAATCGGGTTTTGCCCAAGCCCGAGAATTGGCTGGACATTCCCATTGGAGGGGCCGCGACGCTGCAGGCTTATCAGGTGGAGTCGGATCCGAACAAATACCCTGCGACGCTTCCGGTCTCTACACCTGTGCTGGCAACGTTTACGCTGCGGCCTTCGACGCTGAACCACAGCTTGTACTCGTCGGTGGGTGCGGTGGGACCCATCCTGGTGGACATTGTGGTGGCGAGTGGTGTGATCTTCCTGATGCTTGAGATTGGCGCGCTGATCACCGGAACGATTCTGACGCGCACCATCACACAATCGGTGGACGACCTATACAAAGCTACCTTGCACGTGGCGCGAGGCGATTTCAGCCATCGCGTGCGCGTGCAAAAGCATGACCAGTTGGGCGCGCTGGGCGAATCGTTCAACGAAATGACCGGGTCCATCACCAAGCTGATCGAGGAGCAAAAGCAGAAGCAGCGGCTCGAGCATGAAATCACCATCGCCAGCGAAGTGCAGCAGGAACTGTTTCCGAAAACACTGCCGAGCTTGCCGGGGCTCGACCTGGCGGCGATTTGCGAGCCGGCGCGGGTGGTCAGCGGCGACTATTACGATTTTATTCGCCTAAGCCCGACGAGCATCGGCATGGCGCTGGCGGACATCAGCGGCAAGGGGATTTCGGCGGCACTGCTCATGGCCAGCGTGCAGGCCGCGCTGCGCAGCACGGCGACGCTCGATGGGAATGGAGATACGTCAAAACTGGTGACGCTGCTCAACGCGCACTTGTTCCGGAACACTTCGGATGACCGCTACGCCACATTGTTCTACGCGACCTATGATTCCGAGACGCACACGCTCACTTATACGAACGCGGGCCATCTGGCGCCGATCTTCCTGGCGAATGGCTCGGTGCGCGAATTGGACCAGGGCGGAACAGTGGTTGGGTTGTTCGAAGAAACGCCCTACACGCAGGTGACGTTGTGCGTGCCGCCGGGCTCGCTGCTGGTGGCGTTCAGCGATGGGTTGACGGAGGCGGCCAATGCCTACGGGGAAGAATTTGGGACGCAGCGGCTCAAGGAGCAGATTTTGCGGAATCGCGATCTGCCGGCACAGCAGCTTATGCAAAGCCTGATCGACGCGAGCGAGAAATGGAAGGGAAGCACGGAACGGGCGGACGATATTACGGTGATTGTGGCGCGGATGAGCTGAGCCGTTTCTCCTTGAAACACTTTGATGGCCGCGGGAGTCTAACTTGTTTGGAGGCTCACTTGCAGTGGGGATACGGCGAGTGCAGGCGAAACTGCATCGAACGTATTGTGGGTCACACAGCGTCGGCTGTTGTGTTGCGGATGTGCTAAAATCCCGGTGATCGAGGCTTAACCCCCGGGACAGGAGTGCGCGTATGAAGGCACGAACCAAGTTTTTGGTCGGGTCGGGCATTATTGTGGTTACGCTGCTGATGCTCGCCTATGTTGGCTACACGCAGAGCAAGACCTACTACCACACGATCTCGGAGATTCCCACACTGCAGGCCGCCGCGCTGCACCAGCGCATGCGCGTATCCGGAAATGTGAAGGCGGGCTCGATCGCGCACCGCGACGGGCGTATTGATTTCGTGCTGGAAGAGCAGAACAAGACGCTGCCCGTGAGCTACGTTGGCCGCGATCCGCTGCCCGATACGTTTAAGGACGGAGCTCAGGCTCTGGTGGAAGGCAATCTCACCGCCGGCGGTAACTTCCAGGCAGAACAAGTGCAAGCGAAATGCGCATCGAAGTATCAGGCCAGCCCGACCGGAACCGTGCAACAACCGGGTCAGACCATGAATGCCTCAGGAAGCTCGAACAAGAGCTGACTCCGCGGGAGTTCTAACTAGTGGACATATTCGGTTCATTTGCACTCCTGCTCGCCTTTCTGGCGGCGGTGTATGCGTTCGTCGCTGGAATCGTGGGAATCGTTACGCGACGGACGGCGCTCACCAAGAGCGCGCGCAACGCCGGCATGGCCGTGTTCGGGCTGATTACGCTCGCGGTCGCCTCCCTCGAATACTTTTTTTTCACCGACAATTTCACCATGGCCTACGTGGCCGAGCACAGCAACCGCGCTCTGCCGCTGTTCTATAAATTCGCGGCACTGTGGTCGGGGCAGGAAGGCTCGCTGCTGTTCTGGAGCTGGCTGCTTTCCATCTACGCCTTCTCCGCGCTGTTTCTGAACCGCAAGAAACACCCGGAACTGATGCCCTATGTGGGCGTGATTCTAGCCGGCGTGCAGACATTCTTTTTGACCTTGAACAATTTTGTGGCTACGCCGTTTGCGGTTTTGGCCAGTGCCAATTCGTCCGGCGTGTTTCACCTGGCGCGGCTTTCCGAAGGCAACGGGCTGAATCCGCTGCTGCAGTATCCGGAGATGGTGATTCATCCGCCGATGCTCTATCTCGGCTATACCGGATTCACGATTCCGTTTGCTTTTGGCTTGGCTGCGCTCCTGGGGCGCTACCCGGGTGAAAAGTGGATTCACATCACGCGCCGCTGGACCATGGTGGCATGGTGCTTCCAAAGCATTGGAATTTTGCTTGGTGCGCACTGGGCGTACGCGGTGCTGGGCTGGGGCGGCTACTGGTCCTGGGATCCGGTGGAAAACGCTTCGCTGCTGCCGTGGATCACCGGCACGGCGTTCCTGCACTCGGTGATGATGCAGGAAAAGCGCGGCATGATGAAGGTGTGGAACATCTGGCTGGTGTTCGTCACGTTCATGCTGTCGATTCTAGGCACGCTGCTGACGCGCTCGGGTGTAATCAGCTCGGTGCATGCGTTCGCGCAGTCGGGCATTGGCACATGGTTCGTAAGTTTCCTCGCGATTGTGTTCGCGGTCTGCTTCTGGGCCTACTGGCAGAATCGCGACTACCTGCGCAGCGACAACCAGCTTGATTCGCTGGTGTCGCGCGAGTCGAGCTTCCTGTTCAATAACCTGGTGCTGCTGGCCGCTTGCTTCGCAGTGCTGTGGGGCACGCTCTTCCCGGTGCTTTCGGAGTGGTTCACGCGCAGCAAGATCAGCGTAGGCCCGCCTTTCTTCAACAAGGTGAATGTGCCCATCGCGCTGTTCCTGCTGCTGCTCACAGGTGTAGGCCCACTGCTGGCTTGGCGCAAAACTTCTTTTGATGCGCTGCGGCGGAACTTTGCCTGGCCGCTAGCCGGCGGCATGCTGGTGGGCGGAATCGCGTTTGGTCTGGGCTTCCGCGAAGGGTATGCGCTGATTTGCCTGATTCTTTCGGTATTCGTGACGCTGACCATCTTCGCGGAATTTTTCCGCGGCGCCCGGGTGATCTCCAAGCGCGACCATACCAACATTCTTTCCGCGGTCGGCGACCTGACCATGCGCAACACGCGGCGCTACGGCGGCTACGTGATCCATTTCGGGATGGTGCTGGTCTTTATCGGAATTGCCGGCTCGGCTTTCAATAAAGACGTCCAGATGGATATGTCGCCCGGGCAGTCGCTTTCGATCGGGCCGTATACCATCCTCTGCCAGAATTTCGACGAGGTGGCCAACGACAATTACCAGTCCGAGCGCGCCACGCTGGAAGTTTTCCGCAACGGGCATTCGCAGATGATGCTCTATCCCGCAGCGGCGCTTGTATCTGGCGAGCCAGGTGACGGAAACCATGGTGGCGGTACAAAGTTCTCCGCTGCGTGATTTGTACGTGGTGTATGCGGGACGCAACCCGGACACCGGTAAGCCAGTAATTCACGCCTATCTGAATCCGCTGGTGAAATGGATCTGGTTTGGCGGAATCGTGGTGGTGCTCGGCACGGGGCTGGCCATGCTGCCCAACAAGCGTGCAGCGCTGGTGCTGAAGCCAGTGGCTCAGGAAAACGCCTGGGCCGGCACTGTTCCGGCGACATCGCCCAGCGCACCTATGCATCGGTCTGACTCCCATGACTAATTCTTTTCATCCCCGAAAATCGGAAGTGCATGAAATGGGCGCCTTGCAGTGGATTTCCCGTGTGGCGTTTGCCTCGATGCTGGCGGTGCTTCTGATTGCCTTCGCGGCACACGCGCAGCAGACGGCGCGGGCAAAAGAACTTGGGCAGAAATTGATGTGCGTCTGCGGATGCAATCAGATCCTCACGTCGTGCAACCACGTGGGCTGCCAGTACTCGCACAAGATGCTGCAGGAGCTTGACCAACTTGTGGCGCGCGGCGATTCGGACGACCTGATCCTGCAAGCCTTTGTGCAGGAATACGGACCCACGGTATTGGCCGAACCGCCGACCAAGGGATTCGACTGGGCCGCATGGATTGTGCCGATTGTGGCGCCGCTGATCGCGCTGTTTGCGGTGTGGGAAATGGTGCGGCGGTGGCGGCAACGCGCCGCGCTCGCTCCGGCGTCCGGCCCGGCTGTGTCACCCGAGATGCTCGCGCGCGCGCAGCATGAGTCGGACGAGGAATCTGATGATTGATGTGGGGATCTACATAGCCGCGGCTTGCGTTCTGCTGGCGCTGGCCACGCTGCTGTTCGTGTTCAACGTGCATCTCGACTCCTCCGATTTCACGCCGCATCGCACCAAGCTCGACCAATTGCTCGAGCGCCGCGATGCCATCTACGACAATCTGCGCGACCTGCGCTTTGAGTACCGCGCCGGGAAATACTCGGAAAGCGATTTCGAAGAGATCAAGCAGTCCCTTGAAGTGGAGGCTGCGCGTGTGCTGGCTGAAATGGACACGTTGACCGGGCACGCACCCACTCCTGCCACCCGACAGGCGGCCACAGCCCCAGAACGAGTGCGCAATTCATGAAATTTCGATTTTCCGCTTCACGATACATCGGCCCTCTCGCTTTACTTGCGCTGGCGGCGCTCGCCTTTGCTTCCGCGGCGAATGCCGGCACAGTTACCGGGACTGTAATCAACGGCACGACGGGCAAGCCCGCGGCGAATATCCAGATGATCTTGATCCAGCTTCAGGGCGGCATGCAGCCCGTGGCGGAAACCAAGACCGACGCGCAGGGAAAATATTCGTTCGACAATCCGCAGCTCGGCGCCGGGCCCATGCTGATCCGCGCAGTGTATCGTGGCGTGAATTACCACGACCCGGCCACGCCGGGGAAAAATGTGGTCGACATGCAGGTGTTCGATCCCACCGACAAGCCTGGAGCGGTGACTGTTTCGGCGCACGCCATCATCCTGCAGCCCGATGGCTCCGATCTGGACGTGGGCGAGGAATACAACATCACGAATAAGACGAGCCCTCCGCTGGCCTATTACAAGGCGGGTGGTTCGTTCGAATATTCGCTGCCGCAGGGTGCGGCAGACAATCAGGTTTCCGCGGTGAGTTCGGCAGGAATGCCGGTTATTCAGAGCCCGATCGATAAAGGCAAGGGCAAAGAAGCCATCGCCTATGCGTTTCGCCCCGGCGATAGTGGCATTCGCATGTCCTACAAAGTGCCGTACGCAAACAACCAGGCCAAGCTGACCTTCGTTTCGCCTTACCCGGCGGACCGCGTGGGGTTCTTCGTTCCGCCGTCGGTGCAAATTTCGGGCGATGGGTTGTCTGCCGCGGGTTCAGAACAAGGATTCAGCGTTTACATGCTGCAATCGGTGGCGGCGAACACGCCGTTTACCGTGTCGCTTTCCGGCACCGCGCCACCGCCGCCGCAAGGCGGGGTCGGAACCGATGCGTCGCAGGGCGCCGATGCGGGTGCCGCCGCTACAGCGCCGCCTACGGCCACCGCTACCACGCTGCCCGCGCGGCTCGACAGTCTGAAGTGGACCATTGCCATCGGCTTCGCGGCGATTTTCGCTCTGGGATTGATCTTCCTGCTGCGGCGGCCGGAGATGGTCACCGACACTGCCATGGACTCGGTGCCCGCGCCGGGGCCGAGGCAGAAGCGCAGCCGTTCAAAGGCGGACGACGTTATCGCCAACGTGAATCAGAAAGTCAGCGGCAGCCTCGATGAAATCAAAGAGAATCTCTTCAAGCTCGAGCTGCGGCGGCAAGCCGGCACCGTCGCTGAGGAAGATTACGAGCGAGAGCATGCGCGCATGCAGAAGCTGTTGCGCGATCTGGTAAAGGGCTGAGCCACACGCTTGTCCGACACGAGTACTGCCACATCCCCTTCGCGCCAATGCGGCCTACGCTTCGAAAAGATTGAAAAACGGTTCGGGTCGCTGATCGCGCTGCGGGGCGTCTCGCTCGAAATCATGCCGGGCGAATTCGTGGCGCTGTTGGGCCACAACGGAGCAGGGAAAACGACCCTACTGCGGATTGCGGCGCTGCTGATGGATCCCTACGCAGCGGAACAGTGAGCTTTACGGGCGGCGCGGCCGCCATCGAACGGTGATTCCGGGTCCGCGCACAACCGGCGGCTGATCGGCATGGTGGCGCACAGCACGTTGCTTTATGACGAACTAACCGCAGAGGAGAACCTGCGGCTTTTCGGGCAGCTCTACGGCTTGGAACCGCTTGCGCCCCGCGTTGCCGAGGCGCTGGCAGCTTGCGGGCTGGCATCGCGCGCCGGTAGCCTGGTGCGGACATTCTCGCGTGGCATGCGGCAGCGTATTGCCATTGCTCGCGCATTGTTGCACGGCCCGCGTATTCTGCTGCTGGATGAACCTGCGGCGGGCCTGGACCGGCAGGGAATCGAATGGTTTGGCGCGACGCTGGCGCGCCTGAAGCAGGAGGGCTGTACGGTGCTGATGAGCACGCACGCGCGAAACGAATCACTCGACCTGGCCACACGTGCTGTTTCGCTGCGCGGCGGCCGCGTGGAGCACGATAGCGGCCCGAGTGGCGATCCCCGGCCGTTGCTTGCCGCCTTGCGGTCGGAGGCTTAGCGGCATGGGAACCTCGCGCGCCGCCGCCATTCTGCTCGCCAAGGAATTGCGGCTGGAATTCCGCACGCGCGAGATTCTGACAGCTACCGTCATGTTCTCGCTGGTGGTCATCGTGCTTTTCAGCTACGTGATCGAACCTACCGCGAGCGAATCGCGACGGTATGGTCCTGGGCTGCTGTGGATCGCGTTCCTGTTTGCCGGCTCGTTGATGCTGCATCCTTCGTTCGCTCGCGAGCAAGCGAATGACACGCTCGACGCGCTGCGTATGTCGCCGATTTCATCGTTTGCCATCGTGCTGGGCAAGCTGCTGGCGAATTTCGTGTTTTTGTCGCTAACCGAGCTGGTGCTGGTGCCCGCGTTCGCGGTGCTGTATAACTTGTCGCTCGGCGGAATCGTGTGGCGGCTCACCGTGGTGCTGGTGCTGGGAACGTTTGGCCTGGTGACCACCGGCACGGTGTTTTCGGCGATTTCCGCGCACGCGCGCATGCGAGAATTATTGCTGCCGCTGTTGCTGCTGCCGTTTCTGGCGCCCATGCTGATCGCTGCGGCGGAAGCCACCACAGCGCTTTTTTCCGAGCAGCCTGTGCTGGACCGCACCTGGGTGAGCTTTCTGGCTGGATTCGACGTGGTGTTTTTCGTGGCTACTTGGCTTCTCTGCAATTTTCTGATACAGGAGTAATAAGGGCACACACTTGAAAGGCCGCATCGCCATCACGTTCGGGATTGCCGCGCTGCTTTTCTTCGCTGGCTACGCCGCGCTTTTTATCGCGCCCGATGAAGCCACCATGCACCAGATCCAGCGCATTTTCTATTTCCATCTTCCGGCCTGGATGACTTCTTTCACCGCCTTCACCATCGTTTTTATTTCCAACGTCGCCTACCTGAACACCAAGCGGCTGAAATGGGATTATTTGGGCGTGGCGGCGGCGGAAGTGGGCGTGATGTGCTGCTCGATTGGGCTGATTACCGGGCCGTTGTGGGCCAAGCCGGTATGGGGCATCTGGTGGACCTGGGATGCGCGCCTGACCACCACGTTCATACTGTGGCTGCTGTATATCTCATATCTGTTGCTGCGCGGGCTGCTGGAAGATCCGCAGAAGCGCGCTTCGCTTTCGGCGGTATTCGGCATTTTCGCGTTTCTGGACGTGCCGCTGGTGTACGTGTCCAATCGGCTTTGGCGGACGCAGCATCCGCAGCCCGTTCTGGCCGGGGGCGCGGGTTCGGGGCTCGATCCAACCATGGCCAAGGTGCTGCTGCTCTGCACGATTTCCATGTTCGCGGTGATGATCCCGGTACTGATAGACCGTTACCGGTTGGAGCGTCTGCGGCATGAATTCGATGAGTTGCGCCTGGAAGTGGAGAACCGGAGCACCGATCCGCAACTGGTGCCGACAAGAGGTAGCGCATGAGAGATTTTAAATTCCTGTTCGCCGCATGGATGGCGGTGTGGGCGGTTTACCTGGTGTATGAAGTATCCGTGGCGCGGCGTGTGTCGCAGTTGAAGGACGATATCGAGCGGCTGAAACAGCAGCTTCGGGACGGCTTGCAGTAGAATGACGCGGCAGGCTTGCTGCGCCGCTGGACCCTGATGGATCGGTGAGCCGCAACATTTTCAACCTGAAACGCCGCGAGCGCGCGGTTTTGGGTCTTTACTTAACGCAAAAGAAGCGCGATTCTCTTATCAGCGAGTGAATCTCATGGCAGCGCCACGACGATACGCAGTAGTTCTGTTCCAGCTTGGCGGTCCGGACAGCCAGGCTGCGGTTGAACCCTTTCTCTATAACCTTTTCCGCGATCCGGACATCATCAATTTCCCCGGCTCTTTTCTGGCGCGCAAGCCGCTGGCAAAACTGATTTCCACCACGCGGTCGAAGAAGGTGCGCGAGCACTACGCCGAAATTGGCGGCGGCTCGCCCATCCGGCGGCTCACCGAGCGCCAGGCGAAGGCGCTGGAAGTCGCGCTGCGGAATCATATTTCGGCGCGGACCATCGTGGCCATGCGCTACTGGCATCCCAGCACCGAGTCGGCCATTGAGGCGCTGGAAGCCGCGCCCTATGACGAGCTTGTGCTGCTTCCTCTGTATCCGCACTATTCTTTTGCCACCACCGGCAGCAGCCTGAAGGAATGGAACCGGCTGCATAAGCCGTCCGTGCCGGTTCATGTGATCGACCATTTCTTCGATCACCCGGACTACATCGCCGGAATCGTGGAGCGCATCAACGGCGTGCTGTACCAACTGCCGAATCCCGAAGAAGTGCACCTGGTTTTCAGCGCGCACGGGCTTCCGCTGACCCTGGTGGAAAAGGGCGATCCGTATCCGCAGCACATTCAGTCCACGGTGCGCATGGTTTGCGAGATGGGCGCCTGGGAAAACCGCTACGTTTTGTGCTACCAGAGCAAGGTTGGGCCGCAGAAATGGCTGCAGCCTTCGCTCACCGGAACCATCGAGCGCATGGCTCGCGACGGCATCAAGCGCATGCTGGTGATCCCCATTTCCTTCCTTACCGAGCACATCGAAACGCTGCACGAAATCAATATCGAGGCGCGCGAGCAGGCCGAAGCGCTCGGTGTGTCGGACTTCCACATGATGCCGGCTCTGAACGATTCGCCGCTGCTGATCCGCGCCATGGCGGACCTTGTGCTGCGTTCCGTCGGAATGCGCGCGGGCGTCGCTTCGGTGGCCACCTAGTTTTCGACGCTTCTGCGTGCATTCCCGCCAGGTAACCCGGTAGCATCCCCACAAGTTGTATCGCCACAAGTTGCTTCTCAGCGTAACGGCCGAAGCGTTCACTTGTCTTCGTTCCAGGCCGCTTAGAAAGCTCACCGAAAGGCCGGCCTTCGCGGCAACTTCGGAAACGGTCATATGGCGACCCTTCCGCAACTTGTGGGAGCCGCGGCGGAGGCCCCTCGACTCGCGTCGCTCGCTCGGGACGGCGATCCGCATCGGATCGCCGCGACGAAGAGAGATGGAGGGCCTATTTCGAGTGTCGAGTAGCGTGTGGCGACTCTGATTGTTTTCAGTAATTTACAGAGAAAATTACTCGGCCCAGCGTGTCGAGTAGGCGAAAGCTTTCGCCCGCTGAAATTTCCCTGGAAAAAACCGGGGCGAGGGCAGGGAACGGCCTTGTTTTTTCGGGGCGCCTTCGACTGTCCTGAATTAGCCATATATACTCCGGCGATTAGAGTACGGACTGGTTACGCAATGTCAATGGTCATGGGGTTATGGGACGCATAGGAAGCCGCTCGCTCGATTCTCAGGGATTGGGCTGTTCTTATGAATCGCAGCTTTCGAGCGTCGAGGTGCCTTGTAGGTCGTGGTTTCAACCACGACAAAAATGAACGGCGCGTCCGCGCCCTACCGCTCGCGGGACTGGCGGGCCGGAGCCGCGAGGGCGCATTTCGTCGCGCTTCATTTCTCCGCCGCCCGGCAGGGGCGTCGCGCACACTGCGCTCCTGCCGCCTCCTTTGGATTTGGCGCACGTCGTGCCGGATATGGCGGCGACAAGCGGAGCACTTCGGGCACGGCGTGGCGGCAAGCTGCTGCTTCTCCTTCGAAGTGTTCCGGCGCATGGGCTCGCGGACGGTACCGCCCCGAATGGCGGATATGCGAGCCCGCGTCCGCATTGTTCAGGGGCGCTGCTTCGACTCGATGTAGCCCAGTACCGCTCGGGAGAGGTTTATGTAGAGCATCGCTTCCGGTGCATCCAGGAGAAGTTCGTTTGGATGAGCCAGGGTACCTCGGTTGCGAATCGTGTTGAGGCTATCGAGAGCCGCCGCCATCGAGCCGAAGACTCTCCGTGCTTCGGCATCGTGCGGAATAGTCGCGGCGAATTCGCGAAATTCCTCCCGGATGGCCTTAAAGATCGAAGTCAGTGACGAATCATCGGCTGGTACTACGCCGCGATCCGCGCACAGTTTCTTCAGGTAGCCATGCAGCGCTGTGTGGGCGCGATCAACGGCGTTCTTTGGGCCTCTGGTTTGAAGCAGAACCTCGGCATCCTGAAGAGCCTCCAGAACGACGTCACTCGTCTCTGCGATAGTTGGTGTCTCGACTAATCCTTCGGACTCCAAACGCCTGGCGACATCGAGTAGCTCCCTATAAAGAGCCAGCTTCTTCAGTGAACGCTCGTCCGTAGTCGGTGAGTCGGGAGGCGGAAGCATCTCGAAGACGCCGCGAATGATCTTCGCTTGGTTTCGAGGCTTGGCATCTTTAAGTATTTTGATGAACGTCCAGCGCGTAGTTCCACACGTCGCGCGGTACGTCGCGACATCGACTTCGATGTCGCAGTACTGGATGTAGAAACCGTCGTGAATGTTGTAGCTGAAGCCGTTGAGATAACCGTCCGTAATGCCGATGTAACCCTCGACGAGCTTGGTCACTTCTCGTGCCGTCATCATCGCTACGGCCCAGCTTTTTCAGTCGCCTGAATCGACTTATCGATCAGAGCGAAGTAAGCCTTATAAGCAGCGGTCACCTGCGCGAGAAACCCTGCCTCCAAAACTATCTCATCTCCACTCAGCGACAATGCTTTCTCTCCCTTGACGATTTCCCGAACTGCCTCGTCCCCACTTTTCAACAATCGCGCATCCCGATGCGCAACGACATTCCGTACCTTCTGGATATTCTTGATCCGTCGCCATTCTGGGGAGGTCTTGTGCGTGTCTATTCCCGCTACTTTCTCCAAATATGAGGTCGAGCGGTCGATGCCCAGGTCTTTCAGGTCGGTCAAGGCAATCTTGTACTTCTTCTCGGATCGGTACAGTAAGCAGAGTTTGTCCAGTTGGTGTTCGAAATAACCGAAGATCGTCAACAGAGCAGACCTGCGCTGCAAGCTGGGGAAATATTCCCTGAAGATCGTTTCTAGATCCCAGCTCTCATCGCTGAGTCCTTGGTGCGTCTTAACCAGCGCTTCATATACCTCGTTGTCGTCGGTTTCATACGTCACTGTATCCTTTTTCGCTTCTCGCTCGTATCTCGCGATCGATTCAGTGGCTTGCGTTTCGATTCCGTCTACAAAACTGTCGATGAGCTCAGCCGACTCGGTGACATCGTGCCGATACCAATTGAGAACAGTCGCTCTCCACAAGAGCATGATGCGCCAAGAATATGTGAAGCGGAGTCCAGTCGGCAAGCTAGGATAAGTGAAAGCGCCGCTACGACACCGTGGCTTCGCGCGGGAGTGGCTACTAAAGCACCCGGAGTCATGCAAGATGGCATTTGCTGGTCCGAACGGACCAGCAAATCGAGGCCGTGGCCGTCTCAAGGGTGAGCAACATGAGCACGGCTCTCACGCCTGCATCTCGGCGTTCCTCCTAGTCAACATTCGGAGCTTTTTGCCTAAGCGCGCTGCGGAGAGTCGCCCTAATCCTTTTTCCCCAGCGGCCCTGCGGAATTTCTTGCCAAGGGTTGAAATCGGCTTATCCTTGCGGTAGGGCGTCGCAACAACGCACCAGGCGTTTTCGATGACGGCCCGGTCCATGCCTGTACCGTTATCTGTGATGTCAAGATAACGTCCCAGTCTTTCGGACTCGCCGAAAATAACGTCCACGCGCGTGGCAAAGGCGTCGTACGAATTTTTAACAAGTTCAAGTACAGCCACGATGTCGTTTGTAACTAAGTCTTCGCCCAGTGCGGCGAATACGCGCGGATGAATCCGGAATTGGATTTGTTCGGCATCCATAGAAGTCACGTCTTGTCGGGTATATCTTGAATAGAATAAAGATGTTTATGGTAACGCTATCTTAACTTAGTGCAAGGTGCTTTCTTTCCTAAGCGCGCGAGGTAAACAACTTTCCTTCCCAGGAACAATTACTAACTTCAGCGCCGAAGGTCGGCCAGAAGCCACTGCAAGGTCTCGTCCTGTACCGCCCATTCCCCGGTTCCCATTGACAATGGTTAACCGATCCGTATTCTATCGCCGGAGTATATATGTTTAGGCTTGGACGGTTGAAGGCGCCCCGGAAAGTCCATGCCGCATCCTGCCTTCGCCTCCAACTTTCCAAGGAGAATTTCGGCGATCCGGCGAGGATCGCCGTCCTGAGCGAGCGGTTGGGCGACCCGGCAAGGATCGCAAAGAAGGACCCGGCTAGGGGCGCAAGGAAAGTCCCGGCGAGGGTCGCAAAGAAAGTCCCGGCAAGGGTCGCAAAGAAAGTCCCGGCAAGGATCGCACGTAGGGAGGCGAACACTCACCCGGCACTCCCGCCGAGTCAACACACCCGCAATTCATTGAAAACAATCAGAGTCGGTACAGCTCACCCGTCAGTAAAAATGACCCCTTTCGCCCCCGCGACCCGGCTAGGGTCGCTGGCAGAGCCTTCGGCGAGACTGCTCGGCGAAGTCCGCACACGAAGAGAGATCCTTCGACTCATTTCGCGATCCTCGACGGATCGCGAACAACATTCGCTCAGGATGACAGCGTGAAAGGCAGTGGCGAGTGGCTGGTGACGAGTGGCTAGAAAAAACAGAGGCGGAGCCTTCGGCGAGACTGCTCGGCGAAGTCCGCACACGAAGAGAGATCCTTCGACTCATTTCGCGATCCTCGACGGATCGCGAACAACATTCGCTCAGGATGACAGCGTGAAAGGCAGTGGCGAGTGGCTGGTGACGAGTGGCTAGAAAAAACAGAGGCGGAGCCTTCGGCGAGACGGCTCGGCGAAGTCCGCACACGAAGAGAGATCCTTCGACTCATTTCGCGATCCTCGACGGATCGCGAACAACATTCGCTCAGGATGACAGCGTGAAAGGCAGTGGCGAGTGGCTGGTGACGAGTGGCTAGAAAAAACAGAGGCGGGGCCTTCGGCGAGACTGCTCGGCGAAATCCGCACACGAAGAGAGATCCTTCGACTCCGCTCTGCGACCCTAACCGGGTCGCCGAAAGCGCGCCGCTCAGGATGACACCGCAAGATAAAATGACAACGAAAGAGCAGGATGACAGCGTGAAAGACAGTGACGAGTGGCTAGAAAAGGAGAGGCGGAGCCTTCGGCGAGACGGGTCGGCGGGGAAGTGGTGTAGGTGAGCGCACCAAAGCCGGTTTGCGTGCTGGGCTTGCCTGACCCGCACCACCCAGGATGGAAAGAGTTACGAGAGTCATTGGACACTCACCAAAGATGCCGATGGCAAAATCCATGAAGTTTCAGTCAACATGGAGACAGGCGCCACCGAATACGACCTTCTCTGGACCAGGAAATAGGCCCTGGGCGTGCCGGTGCGCAACAACGTCCAAACTCTTTCCCGCGAAGAGGCAACCTTGAGCAGTTCAACGAAAGCCATCGAAAGCGGCGCATCCTCCGAGCAACAGTTCGTTAAAGGTCTCGGCCTCACGAGCGCAACCACGCTGGTGATGGGCAGCATGATCGGCTCCGGAATCTTCATCGTTTCCGCCGACATTTCTCGCCTCGTGGAATCGCCTGCTCTTCTACTCGCGGCCTGGATGGTTACGGGCGTTATGACCATCATCTGCGCCCTTTGCTACGGGGAACTCGCAGCGATGATGCCCCATGCCGGCGGGCAATATGTTTACCTGCGCGAATCGCTTGGCCCGATCTGGGGTTTTCTCTACGGCTGGACGTTATTTCTGGTTATTCAAACCGGCACCATCGCGGCGGTCGGCGTGGCGTTCGGCAAATTTCTCGGCATCTTCGTCCCGGCTGTTTCCTCGTCGCACTGGCTGATTCACATCGCGCATGTCCCGCCGGTGCGGGTCGGAGCCATGGTCTTGGGCAATATGGACGTCGGCCTGAGCACGCAGAACCTTACTGCGATCGTGATTATCGTTTTGCTTTCCGTCGTCAACATCTTCGGCGTAAAGCTCGGCGCGGCGGTGCAGAACGTCTTCACCATCGCGAAAACGGCTGCACTGCTTGGCTTGGTGGTTCTGGGCATCTTCATAGGACGCAACGCCACGGCCATCGCCGCGAATTTCGGCGCGAACTTCTGGCGCCATGCGGCATTCCACGCGATGCATCCGGTGCAGGTTGGCGTTGGCGGGCCGATCGTTCTGGTCGGCACCATCGCCATTGTCGCCGTCGCGCAGGTCGGATCGCTTTTTTCGGCCGACGCCTGGAACAACGTGACCTTCACCGCGGGCGAAGTGAAAAATCCGCAGCGCAATCTGCCTCTTTCGCTTGCCATCGGCACGGGCGTGGTGATTCTTCTCTACATCTTGGCGAACGTCGTCTATCTCGCCGTGCTTCCGCTAGCAGGTAATGCCCACGGCGCTACGGTTCTTTCCCGTGGCATTCAGTACGCTTCGGAAGACCGCGTCGCTACCGCCGTGGTGCAGCAGATCTTTGGACCTTCCGGCGCAGGCATCATGGCTATCGCCATTCTGGTTTCAGCATTCGGCTGCATCAACGGAATGCTGCTGGCGGGCGCGCGCGTTTACTACGCCATGGCCAAAGATGGCTTGTTCTTCGCCGGCGCGGGAAAGTTGCACGAGCGCTATCGCACACCGGCGCACGCTTTGGTGTTGCAGTGCATCTGGACTTGCATCCTGTGCGTTTCGGGGAGCTACGGCCAGCTTCTCGACTACATCATTTTCGCCGTGCTGATGTTTTATATTTTGACCATCGGCGGCCTGATCGTGCTGCGCGTGAAGCAGCCCAACGCGCCTCGTCCCTATCGCGCTATCGGTTACCCGTTTCTGCCCGTGATTTACATTCTTATGGCCATCTATATTGACGGCGTCTTGCTGATCTACAAGCCACAGTACACCTGGCCCGGGCTGATCATCGTGCTACTCGGCATTCCGGTTTATTTTCTCTGGTCGCGGACGGCAACCCGAGCTGCGGCGGTGGCAAGCATTTAGTCTTCTGTTTAGCGTTTTGTTTTGCAGATGAGCTTGACGTCCTAACGGCCACAGCGGCGCCGGCGCAGAGATCGCGCCGCGCAAAATTGGGCGCCGCGCACGCATCCCCCAGCGGTGCGGCCATGTGCGGCTGATCGCCCAGGCAAACCCTGCGCGCTGTGACATCCGCGCTTGTTCGGAAACATAAGCAAGAAAGCTCAGGCGATATTTTTCAGCCGGGGGAAAAGTTTCTCCGCATTTCCGCGTTCGATCGCCGCCATCACCTCCGGCGAGAGCCCCAGGTTCGGTATCTCGTCGACCGTCGATTCGATGGGCTCGTACGGGTAGTCGGTACCGAACAAAATATGATCGGGCAGCGCGAACTTCATCATGGCCGCCATGGGATACGGATAGGTGGCGTGCGCAATATCGAGATAGAATTTCTGCAACTCAGGAATCACCCCATTGGGAATGTACTCCGCGTGCTGCGGGTCGCGCGGATAGCGATCCTTGATGCGTCCCGCGATCATCGGCATGGTGCCGCCCGAGTGCGGAATGATGAACTTCAGGTTCGTGTATTTGTGCAAAACGCCCTGTGCCAGCAGGCTGGTGCACGCGCGCGTGATGTCGAAATCGAACTCATTCATGGATGCCGAAACTCCGTCGTTGAGCTTCGTGCAGCACGGCGGCGCCAGCGGGTGGATGTAGACGATCGCCTTTCTGCGATTCAGTTCCTGCCACATGGGATCGAAGTAGTCGTCGCCCGGCCAGCGCCCCTGATTGTCGTTCGTGTAAATTCCGATGGCGTCCGCGTGGAGCGTGTCGAGACCGTACTCGATCTCTTTCATCGTCCCTTCGATATCCGGCATCGGCACGCCCGTATACAACCCGAAGCGTTTCGGATGCTCCGACCGCACTTTCGCGCCGTACTCGTTCCCGGCGCGCACCGCCGCGCGGCCTTTTTCCGTGTTGTCGTAGAGAATGTTGCCCATCTGCGTCATGGACAACATCGCGAACGCGATGTCGAACTTGTCCATCTGCGCCAGCGTTTTTTCCGGAGTCCACGGAAACCGCCCGCCGCTCGTTTGCGGATTCCCCGGCGCGGCCAGCATCGGCGGCACGTGATGGTGGTGCACATCGATGCGTCCGCCCTTCGCCGTCGATTTATCGACGAATTGCCCGCGCAACAATCCCGAGGGCAGCGTGGCGGCAGCGCCTGCCACCGCGGCAAGTTTTAACAGATCGCGGCGCGAAATTTCAGGTACTCGAAAAGTGAAATTCGACATAGTTCTCCACAGCGGATCAGATAGCGCGAATTGTATACCGAATCGGCGATTGTAAAAGTACTTTTGCGGCGGCGCTGCCGTTTGCCGCTAAAGCCTATCTTTTCGAGGCGCGCCGCTATTTCAGTTCCAGCCGCTAGGAAGAAATTGCCTCAAGCGCGAGCCCGCGCGTGCGCGGGCCGAACACGCCGATCGCCAATATCACCACCAGCATCGACGCCGCAATCAGAGCAAAAACTCCGCGCACTCCGAAGCCGTTAAGAAAAAAGCCGATCAAAAAGCTCGCCAGTATCGCGCTCAGCCGGCTCCAGCAGTAGACAAATCCCACCGCCTGCGCCCGTACTCGTGTTGGAAATAACTCCGCCTGGTAGGTATGAAACGCGAATGACATCCAGTTATTCGCGCACGTCAGCAACACTCCGCAGGCGATTAACCACACAGGCGCTCGCAGCCGTGCAAACAACAAGCCGAAAGCCGCAATGCACACCGCGCTCCAAACAATTTGCCACTTGCGCTCGAATTTGTCGGCGAAAGCCCATCCTGCGAGCGGTCCGAACGGCGCGGCAATAGCAATGATGAACGAATATCGCAAGCTTGATGTGATCGCGATGCCGTTGGCGATCAGCAGCGTAGGCACCCACGACGCGAACCCGTAATAGCCGATGGTCTGAAAAAAATTGAACGCGGTCAGCATCAGCGTGCGGCCCGCATAGGGCGCCCGAAAGATTTGCCAGAAGTTCCCGTGAGCCTCGGCCGTGCTCCCTGCCTTCGGCTCAGGCAATGCCGATCCGGATTCCCGCGCCACTTGTTTCTCAATGGCCGTCGTGACCCGCTCCGCTTCCTCCAGCCGCCCTCTGGCAATCAGCCAGCGCGGACTCTCCGGTATCTGCCGCCGGATCACCCACACGAACGCCGCCCCAACCGACCCGATCAGAACCACCCAGCGCCAGCCGTCGAGTCCCCAGAAATACCGCGGTACGACCAGCCACGAAATCAACGCGACGATCGGCACCACCGCGAATTCGATCACCTGATTCAGCGCAAACGCCCGGCCGCGCAGTTCTCGCGGTATCAGCTCCGCGATGTACGCGTCGATCGTCACGAATTCCACGCCGATGCCGATGCCGCAGATCATCCGCCAGAACAGAAGCCCGCCCGACGAGCGCTGAAACGCCATGATTACGCTCGCGATGGCGTACCACAGCAGGGAAGTGGTGAAAATTGCGCGCCGTCCGAATCGATCCGCCACGAAGCCAAACGCTAATGTGCCGATGAAAAGTCCGGCGAAAGTGGACGCTACGAACGCGGCCAGCCCGCTAAAACCAAAAAAGTGTTGTGATGCGCTGGTGAAAAACCCGCTGCGCACCAGCCCGGGCCCGATGTACGTCATGAAAAAAAGGTCGTAGAACTCGAAGCATCCGCCCAGCGACAGCAGCACCACGATGCGCCACACGTAACGCGTGGCCGGCAACCGGTCCAGCCGGGCGCTGATCGCCGCAGCTTCGTTGCGCACCGTCAATGTGTCGCTGCTCATGCCAGGCTATCCGTCACCGGTCGCATCCGTCCCGTAAAACGATTCGCGCGCTGCAAAAGGAATTCCTATCTTGCCGATTCATGATCTCTCTGCCGCAAAACTTCGAAGGATGATACCCTGCGTCTTTATCGACATGCCAGCTTGTGACCATCCTGCCTTGGTTTCGGCGAGAAGTTTTCTTCCTGAAGAGAGTGCTGCGACCGTGCTGTCGCGGCGCGCCTTTCATCGCTCCATGGCCGCGCTCCTGTTGTCCGCCGCGTTTCCGTCTTTCATTTTTTCCGGGGACCGCCCCACGAGCGTGGCTCTGCTTCTCTCAGGTGTAATCACCGACGGCGGCTGGGCACAGTTGGCTTACAACGGACTTACCACACTGAAGTCTCGCGGATTCCGTACTGCTTACGCGGAAAATATCCCGCTCGCTCAAATGGACCAGGTCGTGCGCGGCTATTCCGACGACGGATTCGATCTGCTCATCGGGCACGGTACCGAGTTCAGCAGCACGTTTCTGGAAGTGGCGCCGGATTACCCCAGGCAGCGCTTTTTCGTCACCACCTTTTTGCCGCAAGCCGATGTTTCGCGAAACCTGATGTACGTCAACATGGGCTACTTTGGCGCTGCTTACGGCGCCGGCGTTCTGGCCGCGCTCATTTCCGAAAAGAAGCAGGCCGTCGGATTCATTGGCGGCGCCGATGATCCCAATCAGCAGCGCATGAAAAAAGCATTCATCGCCGGGGCTCAGCATGCCGTCCCCGGAATTCGCGCCATGGGCATCATCACTGGCGATTACGACAATGCCTCCAAGGGCCGGGAGGCCGCTTCCATTCTGATCGGCAACGGCGCGGACGTGATCTGGCACTCTGCCGACATCACCGGCCTCGGCGCCATACAAGGCGCGGTCGCCGGACACGTCAAAGTCCTCGGTTGCTATTCCGATCAGACCGCGCTCGCTCCCAACAACATGGCCACCAGCTTCGAAATGAATCTCGCCGGAATGGTCGTTTCCCTCGCCGAAAAAGTGGCTTCTGACACGTTTGCCGGGGGCGTCGAGTGGCGCCCGCCGGTCGACGAGATGTGGCTGCTGAGGAACGGCGCGAACGGGAACTACAATCCGCATCTTGTAACAGCCGCGGAATGGGCTGCGTTCCAGAACGTCTGGCGCGACGTGGCCGCGCGCAAAATCGACGTCTCGCAATTTGCCGGTTCGTGAGAAGCATTCGAGCCGTCCGGCGTTTCTTACGCGCAACAAATTTCGAATCGCTGCCAAGGAGCAATCGTTGAAGCACACCCTGGAGATGCGCAATATCGTGAAGCGCTTTCCGGGTGTGCTGGCGAACGACCACGCGAATCTCACGCTTCGCGCCGGTGAAATCCACGCCCTGCTGGGCGAAAATGGCGCCGGAAAAAGCACCCTGATGCAGATTCTCTACGGCTTCCATTCCATGGACGCCGGAGAAATTCTGATCGATGGCCAACGCGTTCATCTCGGCAGCACCAAGGACGCCATCGCTCTCGGCATCGGCATGGTCTACCAGGAATTCATGCTCCTGCGGCCGTTTTCCGTGGTGGAAAACACCGTGCTTGGCTTGCGCGAAGGGCCTGGTCCGCTGCTCGATTTGCCGAAAGCTTCCGCCAAACTCAAGGAATTGAGCGACCGTCACGGTCTCGCTCTCGACCCTGCTGCCAAGGTGAAAAATCTTCCCATTGGTGTGCAGCAGCGCGTTGAAATCGTAAAACTGCTCTATCGCGACGCGCGTCTGCTGATTCTCGACGAGCCCACCGCGGTGCTTACGCCTCAGGAAAAAGATCGCCTCTTCTCCGTGCTGCGTGCGCTTCGCGCGGACGGCCGCACCGTGGTCATCGTCACCCACAAGCTGGCCGAAGTCATGGAGATTGCCGATCGCGTCACGGTCATGCGCGACGGAAAAGTCCTCGCCACGCGCGCCATCCAAGAGACTTCGCCGCACGAACTCACGCAGCTTATGGTTGGCCGCGACGTGAACTTGCGTATCAGCAAAACCTCGCAAACGCCGGGACCAGCCGTCTTGCAAATTGACGACCTTCACGTTCTCGGCGAAGACGGCAGGGAAAAGCTAGCTGGCGTCAGCCTGGGCGTGCACGCCGGAGAAATCCTCGGCATTGCCGGCGTTGACGGCAACGGCCAATCCGAGCTGGCCGAAGCCGTCATGCATCTGCGCGAGATTCGCAGTGGCCGCGTCCTTCTCAATGGCGCGGACATCACGGATTTCAGCGTCGCTCGTCACCGCGCTCTCGGCATTTCCTATGTTCCGGCCGACCGCCGCCACGTCGGCTCCGTCATCGGAATGTCCATCGCGGACAACGCCATCCTCGGCCTGCAGCAAAAATATTCAAGCGGCATGTTTCGCAATATTCGCCAGGCCCGTGAATCCGCCCAGAATCTCGTTTCGCGCTTTGCCGTTCGCCCGACGAACATTGACGCGTCCGCTGGGAAACTCTCCGGCGGAAATCTTCAGAAGCTCATCCTGGGACGCGAAATCATGCGCGCATCCGCCGCACTGATCGTCGAGCAGCCCACCCGAGGCCTCGATATCTCCGCCGTTGAAGCGGTCTGGCAGGAATTGCTCCGCGCTCGTCAGGAAGGCAAAGCGATTCTGCTGATCTCAACCGAACTCGAAGAGCTTTTGAATCTTGCCGATCGCATCGCCGTCATGTTCGCAGGCCGCATCGTTGGTACCGTCGCCGCCGCCAATGCTTCCGTGGAAGAAATCGGACGCATGATGGCAGGCCTTCCCGCGGCGGCCTCGAACCCGTCCGGCCCACTCGGCCCATCCGGCGCAACCTCAGGAACGCAGCGTGCCGAAATTGTTTGAACGCCGCCTGGCGCCTGCCGATTCATTTCCGGCCATTCTCGCTCGCACCTTCGCAGCGCTGATCGCCGCCATGCTGGTCACCGCGTTTTTGTTTCGTTCCTACGGCGCGAATCCCTGGCAGGCTTATTTCGCATTGTTCCATGAGCCTTTCGCCACCTTGCGCGGATTCGGCTACACCCTGGTTCGCGCTTCTCCCCTGGTGCTGGTCGCGCTCGGCACGGTCGTGAGTTGGCGTTCCGGATTCGCCTATTTGGGATTTGAAGGGTCTTTCATCGTCGGGGCCTTAGTCAGCTCGTGGCTCGCTTTGTCGACCGCTCCGCGCGCAACCTTTGGTCCCATGCCGTTTCTGTTATTTTTGCCGCTCGCCATTCTCCTGGGATTTGTCGCAGGCGGCGCTTGGGCGGGAATCGTCGGCATTTTGCGCGCGCGCTGGGGCGGCAACGAAGTGCTCATCTCGCTCATGTCCAACTACGTCGCGATTTTTCTTTTGCAATACGTCGTCTCCGGACCCATGCGCGCCCCCGGCAGCAATCCCGAGACGCCGCGCCTTCCTCGCGCGACCTGGCTGCCCTTTATTCTGCCTGGCACGCGCGCGCACGCCGGAATCTTCATCGCGCTCATCGCCGCCGGTCTTGTCTGGATGCTCTTGCAAAAAATGCCGTTGGGATACGAACTCATTGTCACCGGCTTCAATCGCGCTGCGGCGCGCTACGCCGGTATTAACGTTTCCCGGCGCCTGGTGCTTGCTGCCTTTTTCGCCGGTGGACTCGGCGCTCTCGCCGGAGTCGTCGAAGTTCTCGGCTCGCAGCATCGCGTGATGGACGGGATCAGCGGCGGCGTCGGTTTTCTCGGTATTGTCGTGGCACTTCTCGCGCGCATGAATCCGATTGCCATCATTCCCACCGCGCTGCTCTACGGCGGCATGTCCGTGGGCGCGGATGCCATGCAGCGCCGTGCCAACATTCCCTCTTCGGTCACTCTGATTCTCGAAAGTCTCGCCGTCCTTTTTCTGCTCGCCGCGGACCTGCTCCGCTACTACAAATTCAATCCCTCTGCCTTGTGGCGCCAGCCCCCTGCAGCGATCACCAGCGAGATGCCCGAATGAGCGCCGCGCATCTTCTCAGCGCGGCTTTTCTGGTCACCTGGCTCTCCGCGAGCCTGCGCCTCGCTGGTCCCGTTTTGCTGGCCGCTCTTGGCGAAACGTTCGCCGAACAAAGCGGAGTGCTGAACATCGGCATCGAGGGAACCATTCTGCTGGGCGCGCTCGCCAGCTTTCTCGGTTCTTACTACACCGGCTCAATCTGGCTGAGCGTACTGATCGCTGCGATTGTCGGCATCGCCGCGAACGTTCTGCTCGCGTGGATGTACGTCACCGTGCGCGCCAGCCAGGTCGTCGCCGGTCTCGTCTTCAACATTCTCGCCCTGGGCGTGGCCAGCACCGTCTACCGCAAGGCTCTCGAAAATTCCGCTGTGCCCGAAAGCATCCCCATGTTTTCGCCGCTCCACTTCCCGCTGCTCAGCAGCATTCCCTGGATTGGCCCGGTGCTCTTCGGCCAGACCATCCTTTTCTATCTGACCATCGCGCTCGTGCTGGCAGCCCAATTCATTCTGTTTCGCACCAATTTCGGATTAGCCCTTCGCGCCGCCGGAGAAAATCCCGCCGCCGCCGATTCCGCCGGCGTTTCCGTCACTCGTATGCGCTATGCCGGCACCCTCATCTCCGGCGGAGCCGCTGGTATGGCCGGCGCGTACCTCGTTCTCGCGCAAATCGGACTTTTCCGCGAATCCGTCGTTTCGGGCCAAGGCTTCATCGCTCTCGGCATCGTCATCTTCGGACGCTGGAACCCGCTGAAAGCCGCGCTGGCCGCTTTCGTTTTTGGCGCTTGCGACGCCCTTCAGCTTTCGCTCCAGATTTTCGGCCCCAAAGTTCCACCGCAGCTCTTGCTGGCGCTTCCTTACATCGTTACGATCCTCGCCATTTCCGGTCTCTTCGGCGGCAAAGCCGTTCAGCCCGCCGCGCTCCTCACGCCGTATTCAAAGGACTAGAACTTATGATTTCGGCCCTGAAGCAGCCGCGGGCGATTACTAGATACTAGAAATGTACTTGTCTGGGGTTATTATCCTCTCGCTTGTCAAGTGACGGTCCTGATCGATTATCGACTACAACGATAGGATTTGTTCGCGTAGCGCCGGTAAATCGGACATCTGTCAACATTTCGACACTGCTGTTTCATTTTCGGTGCTGAAACGTCGTGGAGTTACGGCCCGCAAACATTTGGCATGTGCCATGCGTCTGTTGATCGCGTAAACTGGCACGCGCAAACGCAACTATTGCTGGTCCCAGGAGGACTTATGCCTCTTCGTTCCGTTCTTCGAACAGTGCTTCCTTTGCTCCTTTTCTCGCTCGCTTTCGCGGCGCCGGCGGCGCGCGCGGATGCAGATAATGTCGTCACTGGCACGCTCGAAAAGGTGGACACAGGCGCGAAGACCGTCACGGTGAAGACCGCAGACGGCAGCGAACACGTCGTGAAGTATACCGGCAAGACCACCGCGGATGGCGCGAAGTCCGTCGCGCACGCCAGCGACCTCGCTGGCAAGGAAGGCGGGCATGTGATCGTCCACTCCACTACCGAAGGCACCGACAAGGTCGCGTATTCGATTCACTATGTTGGCGACAAGACCGTGCACGCTACCGAAGGCACTGTGGAAGACGTCGGCAAGGACGGCAAGACCGTCACCGTGAAAACCGCTGACGGGACGGAGAAAACTTTCGATGTCGCCGGCCATGCCACGACGGACGGGGGCAAGGACGTGGGAGTCTACACCGCTGACGCCGTCAAAAAGGGCGCGCATGTCACCGTGTACTCCACCGAAAGTGCCGGGAAGTCCATCGCGCACGTGTTCTCACATTTGTAGAACATAATTACCAGGTGCCGCAGCCCTCGCGACGGGCTTCCCGCGACGTTCTGTCATCTCGTGAGGAGCCTAGTCTGCCGGCAAATAGCGCTTGAAGATGGCCATGGACTTCGGCCAGGAATCCAAAGTGGCAGGCGCATTTTGCGCGAGCTGTTGCTGATACAGAAAGGCGTGCGTCGCTCCCGGATAGACTTTGTATTCGAACTGTTTCCCCAGGCGTTTCATATCCGGCGCAGCGGCGACCATGCGCGAAAAAGTTCCCAGGTCCGCGTCGCCGTCAAAAGCAAATACCGGGGCATGGATTCGTTCCATGGTAGCCAGGTCCGGCGGCGTGCCGTAAAAGCTGATGGCCACATCGAGCCCGGGCATATCGGCGGCCCCTTGCCATGCGATGCCACCGCCAAGGCAAAAGCCGATGGCGCCGCTCTTTCCGTTCGCGCGCGGCAGCGTCAGGGCGAAGTCACGCGCCGCGGTGATAATTTGCATTCTCTCCGCAGGCGAGCGGCTCCCGACGGCTTTGCTTACATCGTCCGGAAAAACGAAGGAGTCAAAATTGCCGCCACCTGGGCCAAGGCCCGAAGTCATGTCCGGCACAATAGCGATAAAGCCGGCCGCTGCGATGGAATCCGCGGTGGCGCGCATCCAGTTGGCCCCTTCGCCTTTGTTGGGATTCTCGCCCAGGTCCATGCCCGGAGTCGGATGAATCACCACGACCACTCCGGTTTTATCGGTGCCGAGCGGCTCGACATACCACGCGCGTATTTTGATGGGCCCTTCTCTGTTGGACACGATCGGTATATCCACCCACTTGCCCTTTCGGGGAGAAAGGTCGAGCGTGTGCTTGGCATTCCACATGAACGCCACGATGTCCTTACGCTGGGCAATTTCTTTTTGCGCCGCTCGCTGTTGCGCGTCGGCAATCGCGTACGGATCCTTCGCATCTTGCGATGCTGACTGCGCTTGGGGCATTGCAGGTTCTTCCAAACTTGCCAGAAGTGGCAGAGCGTTATGCCAGGCATGTTCGTTGAGTTCCAGTTTGACAAGGCGCTGTTGTTTCGGCGTGCTAACGACAGCGTCGAGTTGGCCGTCCTTCCAGTCGAAGTCCAGGATGGCACTCTTGCCGTTGGCGCTTGGAAGGCTCAGGAAATAGTCACGCACCGCGGAGATGCGGCGCTGCACTTCTTTCGACGTCATTTGCGCGAATGCAGAGGCAACGGCTTCCGGGTTGGCAAACGAATCCGTGCCACCGCCGTTCGGCCCCAAGCCCGACAACAGATCCGGGACCACGCCGATCAGCCCTTGATTCATCACTTCAATACCCACCGCGCGAGCCCAATCGCTCATCCCTTGACTCCCGGCTTTCACCACAACCACAGGTGCGGTTCCCTGGCGGTCCGGATACACCGCGAATGTTCGAATTTTGACCGCGCCCATCGGGACGTCGACCCATTGCGGATGATGATCGATCAGTGCTGCACTCAGCACGGACCGGGCTGCCGCGATCGTCGGCAAGCCCAGAGGCATCGTGCCGGGCGCCGACGCAACCGCCGCGCCGGAGGCTTGAACCTCATGCTGCACGCTGACGTAGCGTCCGACAGTCAGTGACAGTCCGAGGATCGCCGCCGTGACGGCGCTGATTTCGAGCAGTCGCGCGATTTTCATGCTCTGTCTCCTTCAGAACTGTTGTGCCAGATGAAAGGATCCGCTTTTGTCGGCCTTATAGCATGGCGGCAGGGTAACTCGTCAAGGAAAGCCAGCGAAGCCTGCTCACTCAACACTTGCGGATTGTGGAGCGAAGAAAAGGAGCAAAGACCTGCGGGTGCTACGGTCCACTCGGACAACGCCTCAACCGAAGATGCTGAGTAATAGCTGCGATTTTTCCTATTTCGTCGCCTGCTTGCGTCCTCCCACCATTTGCCAGTCAGTACTTGCAACTTTTCGTAAGGGGCGGTGTTAGTTTCACGCGTGGGGGCAATCGGTGAACCCAATGCAAACGCGTTTGTTGAAGTGGTCTGCCGCTTTCGCCGCTCTATTCTTAGCCGCTTGTAGCGGAGGAGCGGGAAATAGCAGTTCGACCGGATCGACTCAGTCGCTCCAGCCGGCAATTACGCTCAGTCCCGCTGCGTCGAACGTTCGCCCGGGCGATCCCCCGGTGCAATTTACGGCCAATGTCACCGGAACGTCGAACACCAATGTGACCTGGTCGGTCAACGGAACCGCAGGCGGTAGCGCGACGGTCGGCCTGGTCAGCTCTACGGGCCAATACACGGCGCCTGCGACTGTCCCTGCAAGTCCCGCGAGCAACGTTGTCTCGGTACAAGCAAGTCTTGCAAGCGCTCCCACCGTACAAGGCTCAAGCTCGGTGACTCTGTTGAACCCGATTCCGGTGGTCGCATCGGTAAGCCCGCAAACCGTCGGCGTGGGCGCGTTTACCATCCAGGTTAACGGCAGCGGTTTTTTGAGCGGTGCGCAGGTGATGTTTGGCACCACGGCCCTGACCACCACATTTATCTCTGCGACCGAGCTATTGGCCTCCGGCACCGCGAGCGCTTCGCAGGCGGGCAACGTAGCGGTGACCGTCGTAAATCCGGCGCCAGGAACCAACAACTCCACCACGTCGGTCACGGCTCAGGTCGTCACCGGCACCGTCGCCACCGTGAACGCCGCAGTCCGCTTTCTGGAGCAATCGACGTTCGGTCCCACTCCGGCCCTCGTCACGCAGGTGCAGCAGATCGGCCTTCCAGAATTCCTGATGAGCCAGTTCTCCGCTTCGGGCTCCACCTATCCCGATCCGGGTGCGACGGTTACTTCTCTGTTGCCGACTCAGCAAGTATTCTTCACCAATGCGCTCAATAATCCGGACCAGCTCCGCCAGCGTGTGGCCCTGGCCTTAAGCGAAATCTGGGTGACCTCGGGCTTTACCGTTCCTCCGCAGGGCATGGCGCCATATATGCGCTTGCTTTTGCAGGACGCCTTCGTCAACTACCGCACCCTTATGAATGACGTGACGCTCAGTCCTGCCATGGGCCGTTACCTGGACATGGTGAATAACGACAATCCGCCATCCGGTCAGCACGCCAATGAAAACTATGCCCGCGAACTGATGCAGCTCTTCACCATTGGGCTGGACCAGCTCAATGAGGACGGTTCCCTCCAACTGGATAGCAGCGGCAATCCAATTCCTATCTATACGCAGGCGGACGTGACCGCTTTTGCCTTGGCCTATACGGGCTGGACGTATCCTACGCAGTCCGGCAGCACCTTACAAAAGCACAACCCCGTGTATTGGATCGGGCAGATGGTCCCCTTCGAGAGCAATCACAATACAACCGCCAAGACGCTTCTCCCTGTCAACGGCACGGCTACCGTTCTGCCGGCCGGGCAGACCGCGGAAGCCGATCTGGCAGGCGCGCTCGACAACATTTTCGCGCAGCCCACCCTGCCGCCATTTGTTTGCAAGCAATTGATTCAACATCTCGTCACCAGCAACCCAAGCAGCGCCTATATCAAGCGCGTGGCGGATGTTTTTGTCAGCGGCTCCTTCAGTGGTAACGGTGTGACGGTTGGTTCGGGCCAGCGTGGCGATATGCAGGCGGTAATTGCGGCCATTCTCATGGATTCGGAAGCGCGGCGTGGCGACTCTACTGCCACAGCGAACCCAGCCGACGGTCATTTGCGCGAGCCGGTTTTGTTTATCGCCAATATTTTGCGCGCATTCGGGGCCACCACCGACGGCGCCGCTCCCGCCAACAGCGCCTCTTCGATGAGCCAATCCATCATGGACTCACCGAGCGTTTTTAATTTTTTCCCACCGGACTACAACATTCCGGGCACCAGCCTCACCGGTCCGGAATTCGATTTGCAGACCACCGCGACAACTTTGGTCCGCTATAACTTCGTGAATTCCTTTGTATACGGGTCGATTGGCACGGGCACCACGGTGAGCTTCACGACCTTTGCGAATCTTGCGGCGAATCCCAACGCGAGCGGTCAATTGCTGGACACCTTGAATAACTTGTTGCTTCACAACGCCATGACGTCCGACGCACGAGCTGCGGTATTGACGGCGGTCAACGCCGTTCCGGCCGGATCCACGCAGAATCTACTCCGCGCCGAAGCCGCTATCTATTTGATTCTTTCGTCTTCGCAATACCAGGTCGAACAGTAGTATCGAGGAGCTTCGATGAAAATCAGCCGCAGAGACCTCATTCGTCAATCTTGCTGCGCCGCAGCGGCATTCGGCATTTCCACGAGCCTCACGCGTTTTGGCCTGGTGAATGCCCTGGCGCAATCACCCACAAATTATCAGGCGCTGGTGTGTATCTTCCTGTTTGGTGGAAATGACGCCAACAACATGCTGATACCCAACGATGCGGCGGGATACGCGAACTACCTGAAGTACCGCGTCGCGGTCGCCAACGGCGGACTCGCTTTGACGCAAAACAGCCTGCTCCCTGTTACAGCCAAGACCGCGCAAAATGGTCAGACGGCCTTCGCGCTCCATACCAACCTTCCGGAGGTCCAAGCCCTGTTCAACTCCGGGCAACTTGCGTTTCTCGCGAATGTGGGACCGCTCACCGAGCCGGTGACCCGCTCGCAATATCAAGCCAACAGTTTGCCCGTTCCGGCAAATCTGTTCTCGCACGCTGACCAGCAGCAGCAATGGCAGAGCCTTCAGCTCGACGGCTTTTACAAAACCGGCTGGGCCGGCCGTCTTGCAGATAATCTGGGAACCTTCAATACCGGCTCGGCGTTTCCGCCGATCACCTCTGTCGCCGGCTCGGCAATTTTCTGCGACGGGAGCCAAACGCAGCCCTACGCCATTATTCCCGGCACCACTCCCGGCCTTTCCGGCTTCGATTCGTCCGCATCCGGCACGGCGCGCTTGCAAGCTTTGCAGCAGTTGCTCACCTTCGATACCGGCGTCTCCCTGATTCAAGCGGCCAGCTCCATCACTTCGAATTCTCTCGCGGACAGCAAGACTCTCTCTGGTGCGCTTGCCTCCGCCACGCCTCTGGCCACGGTGTTCCCGGCCACCAGTATCGGCAATCAGTTGAAGCAAATCGCGCAGTTGATCTCCGTGCGCTCCGCTCTGAGTTTGAACCGCCAGGTTTTCTTTTGTTCTCTGGGCGGGTTTGACACGCACAGCAACCAGATCGCTACGCAGCAGACATTGTTCTCGCAGCTCAGTCCCGCAATGAGCGCTTTCTACAATGCGACGGTGGAGCTGAATCTCGCCTCGCAGGTGACTACCTTTACCATGTCCGATTTCAGCCGCACCTATCAGCCCGCTTCCGACGGTGGCAGCGACCATGCCTGGGGCAGCGTCCAGACGATCATGGGGGGCGCCGTGAACGGTGGCGACATTTATGGCACTCTGCCGGCATTTACTCCCGGTGGCCCAAGCGACGTGGGCAGCAATGGGCGCTGGATTCCCACAACGTCGGTCGATCAGTATGGGGCCACGCTTGCCAATTGGTTCGGCGTGCCCACTTCCGATTTCACCTCGATTTTTCCGAATCTTGCGAATTTCTCCACCCAAACTCTTCCAATTATCGCCTGATTGCTCGACGCGGTTCACGTTGCCATTAGCCGCACTGCCCGATGCGCGATTAGCTGACAACACCTCAATTTGCGAGCGGTCCCGATCACCGCTTTATTTTGCTTCGCCAAGCCCCGAATAACATGAGAATTATGAACTCCCGAGTACCGCCATACCCGGCGATATACCGGACCAGCGCTTCAAACATCATGACCATAAGATTTATCAATTGCAGGACTTGTGAGATATAGCGCTTATCAGAGGTTGATCACTGTGACCGCAGGCGGTGGTATGCTGCGATTCGCTTAAAGCGTTCGGCTAATTTCGGATTGAGGCTCGAAATGAACGGTGCACAAAAGGAAGCGCAAAATTCTGCTGTGCGAGACCGAGAGATACGCGCAGCGCTGGATCAGCATTGGGCGGCGTCCGATGCCAACGATTTTGAAACGGAGCACCGCATCTACCTTGACGACGCAGTGCTGGACTACCCACAGTCGGGCGAGCGAACACGCGGTCGAAGCAACATACAAAAGCAGCGCTCTATTCAGCCGAACGAGAAGCGCTTTACCGTGCGGCGAATCATTGGCAGCGGAGATCTGTGGGTCACCGAGTTCATCCTGACCTATGACGGCAAGCCGTCCTACACGGTGAGCATCATGGAGTTCAGAGGCGACAAGGTTGCACGGGAAACGCAATACTTTGCGGATCCATTTGAGGCTCCCGCATGGCGCGCTCAATTGGTCGAACGCATGGACTAGTCTCGAAGCCCCGGTTTTCCGCCATCTATACCGGTTTTTGCGATTCGCGGGAAAACTTTGAGACCAGAAGCTACCCCGGCAAGCAGTGGTTCCTGCTCAAGGCCGTTTTCGTCAATTCGAAGTGACGGTCGAAAATCAGACGACTGCTAAATCGTCACCGACCGCCAGGGACGCTTCTTGTATCGATCCGATCCCGCCCGCCGCGTCAGTTCATCCGCGTGGGCCTGCGCCTGTTTCCGTACCGCCCGCTCATCCACGGTGGACACCACTCCATCGCGCATCACGAATTTCCCGTCGATTACCACCGTCGTCACTTCGTGCCCCAACGCCGAGTAAACAATCGCCGAGACGGGATGATGAATCGGCGTCATGAACGCGTTTTCGTAATCAAGCACGACCAGGTCCGCCTTTTTTCCCACTTCCACCGACCCGATTTCTTTCTCCAGCCCCACCGCGCGAGCGCCATCGATGGTTGCCATCTCCAGCACTTTTTCCGCGGTAATGATCGTGGCGTCCTGATTGAATCCCTTCTGTATCAGCGCCGCGAATTTCATGGCCTGGAACAAACTATGATTGTTGCTGCTCGCCGGCCCGTCGGAAGCAATTCCCACCGTAACGCCTGCCGTGATCATCGCGGGAATCGGCGGGCATCCCGAAGCCAGATACATATTGCTGCAAGGGTTGTGCGCCACTTTCGCATCGTGATGGCGAAGGATGCGAATGTCGTGCTCCTTGCAATGCACGCAGTGGGCCGCCAGCACGTCCGGTCCCAGAAATCCGATCTCGCTCAGAAATTCCGTGTCGGTCATTCCGTAGCGCGACGCCGTGGTCTGAATCTCGAACGTCGTTTCGGCTACGTGCGTGGTGATCAGCGCGTGCTCTTCATCGGCCAGCTTGCGCGTCAGGCGATAGCCTTTTTCATCCATGGCCCAGATCATGTTCGGCGCCACGCCCACCTGCACTCGTCCGCCAGGCTTGTTGTAGCGGCGCATCTGCTCGCGCGCATCGCCAATGGCGTGTTCCGGCTCTTCGATCAACTCGCGCGGCACGCCATATTCTTCGCCGAAAGAGACGAACCCGCGGCACACGAACCCGCGTATCCCGGTTTCCTCGAACGCTTCCACCACCGCTTGGATCATTCCCGGCCGCGTGTGCACGTACATGAAGTCGACCAGCGTGGTCACACCGGAGCGGATCGATTCCACGCATCCGTGCATCGCACCGGCATGCGCATCCTCGGGCAACAGATGCACGGCGCTCGGGCCGGTCATGCAGGTGAACCACTTTTTCAGCACCATGTCGTCGCCCAGGCCCTTCAGCAGCGTCTGGAACAGATGCGTGTGCGTGTTGACCATTCCCGGCATCACGATTTTTCCCGCGCAATCGATGACCTCCGCCGTGGGAAAGCGCCGCTCCAGATCCTGCCGCGTGCCAATCGCGGCGATGCGATCTTTCTCCACGCAAACGCTGGCCTTGTCCAAAATTTCGCGCTGCTGGTTCATGGTGATCAGCCATGCGTCCGCCAGAATGAAAGCCATACGAACACCGCCTTTCTGTGTTTGAGAGAAGCTCCTCATACTGCCACCGTTGCCCCTGCGCATTCGAATCAAAATTCTGATGCGCGACTGCATGCAAGGCTGAAGGTTGTATCAGCAAACATGATAGCGGCTCGGTTCTTATGCGAAGAAAAAGCAGATCCCTCGCTCGCTGAACATTCATTTCTGCGCCCTCACCGGGCGCGGCTGCGCGTCGGGATGACAGGCGCATTGGGGGTGGTCGGGAGTCGGAGGTAAAGAACGCGCTGGTGGTTGCTATGCGGGTGAAGTTTCCGACGTCGATGCTCGTTGGTTTGTCGCCGCGGGGGCGGCCGGCAATTGCAGCGGAATCCTGGGATCATTCGCCGAAGCTTTGCCAGCTTGCACCCAGGCAAAGCGGGTTACCACGGACCCAGCAATCGCAGAAACCGCCGCGGCCTTGCGCAGCGTCGTTTTGCGCCGGCCGTTTGCCATAAGCGAGAGCAATCGCAGCGCCAGCGGCAACGGCCCGGCGAGCATTCCGCCGATCCGCGTCAGCCATCCGCTTCGCCCTTTTTTTAGCGGCTCCAGCACGCGGTCCTTCCGCAGCTCGATCGATGCGCCCACAAATGTTTCCGTTGCCGCTGACGCAATCCCCAACGCATTCAGCGCAGGCGTTTCGTGTCCGCGCAACTCGAGCAGGGAAGCGGCGCTGCCCATTCCGGACGCGGCGAAATGGATCGGCAATATCCCCACATTTTTATTCCACACGGGAACTGCCGTCGCGCCAATCAACACGCCGGTATACGTGGCAAGGACCGCTCCGGAAATCGCCGAGGAAAAATCCGCCGCGTTTTCGATCACCCGCAGAAAACGTCCCGCGCCATTTCCATTTCGCCGCTTCAAAAAATCGAGGAACGCCAATCCCGAACTGGTGCTCGAAAACGCAAAAAGTGTCCACGCCCCGACGGACATGGGACTTTGAAACTTGAACACGCGAAGCATGTTCAGGAAGCGAGAAGGCATGCCCAGATCGGCGATCAGCAGCGCCGGCGAAATGTGTCCGCCAATCGCCGCGAGCATTCTCGCGTCGCGCACCAGGCGTTCGTCCGCGCGCGCACAATTTCGCAAATCCCGGCAATCCCCGCCGCCGCGCCGGCAAAACCGCCGGTGAAGAAATACACGGGAATTTCCCAGGTCCAGGCCGGAACTTTCAGCAGCGGCACGCCGTAGTAGCCATTTTCAGCGGAAGCGCGCGCATCAACTCGCGCATCAACTCTCGCGTTTGGCGGCAGCGGCGCACCTGCGGCGCGAATTCCTTGCCGAGCCACGCGGCCGTTTCGCTCCGCCTCGCGCCGCAATTCGTGCAACTTCGCTTCGCGAAGATCGCCCTCGGCATCCGGAACAAAAATCTCGCTCATCGGTTTCGTCCTCCGCCCAGAAACGCGAGCAGCGCTCCGCCGAGCATCATTCCCGCAGCAACCGCAGCGGAGGTCCAGCCCTTGCGCAAATAAACTGTCGGCACTTCCGGATTCGGCGGCAGGTTGTAGGTTTTCGGATCCCCCCGCACGATGAAAAACGCATGAATCCCGCCGACGCTGGTATCGACGGGATCGTACATTGCGACGTCGGCAAAACCCTTCGCCTTTAATTTCTCTACACGCTCGCGCCCTTCCTGCCTCAGGTCATCCAAATTTCCAAATTTGATCGATTCGGTTGGGCAAGCGGTTGCGCACGCCGGTTTCAGTCCATCCTTTTGACGGTCGTAGCAGAAGGTGCACTTGAACGCGCGCCCATCCGCCTGATTTCGCTCCACCACTCCAAAGGGGCACGCGACCACGCAGTACGCGCAGCCATTGCAAACGTCCGGCTGGATGTAGACGCCGCCGAATTCCGTGCGCACGATCGCTCCCGTGGGACACGCCTCCAGGCATCCGGCGTTCTCGCAGTGCTTGCACACATCGGATGAAAATTCCCAGGACATATCTCCCGGCGCGTTTCCTCCGCGCCCGGCGTCTATTTCCCCTTCCACAAATTTCACGTGACGCCACGTCGAATGTCCCAGCGCCAGTGTGTTGTCGTAGGATTTTCCGGTCCATTCGAATCCGTCCGCTTTGATTCCGTTCCATTCCTTGCAGGCCACTTCGCAGGCTTTGCAGCCGATGCACAGAGTGGAATCCGTCAAGAACGCTGTAGTCGTCATTTCGCCTGCCCCGCTGCCACTGCTTTTCCGCTGACCAGCGCGCGCCATTCTTCCACTTCCGCTTCGCCGCGCGCGCGCCGGCCGGGAATCAGGTTGCAGAGCAGCGATTTCGTTTCCATGATGCGCACGTTCGGCTCTTCGGAAATAGCCACTAGATCGTTCACCGCGTCGCCTTTCACCAGCCCTTTGTATCCCCAGTGGTAGGGAAGTCCCACCTGGTGCACGATCTTTCCGTCCAGCTTCACCGGCTTCACGCGATCGGTGACCATCGCTCGCGCTTCGATCAGCCCCCGGGCGGTCACTATGGTGACCCAATCCCGATGCTCCACTCCCACCTGGCTGGCCAACTCGGGAGACATTTCGCAGAACAGCTCCGGCTGCAGCTCGGACAAGTGCGACAGGTAGCGCGACATTCCTCCCGCGGTGTGATGTTCGGTGAGCCGGTACGTCGAGAGTATGTACGGGAATCGCCTGTCGGGCGATTTCGAATAGGGATTGTCCGCGCTTTCGAATTTCGACGCGCCCGGATCGTTGAGCTGCTGCGGATAAATCTGGTTCGGAAATGGCGCTTCGAGGGGTTCGTAGTGCGTGGGCAACGGTCCGTCCTTCAGCCCGCTCGGGACCCATATCCATCCGAAGCCATCCGGATGCATGATGAACGGTTTGTCTCCAGGAATTGCGGCATCGCCCTTTGCATTTTCTGGCGGCTTGTAATCCGGCGGCTTGTCCTTCTTGAAGTCCGGCACATCGAGACCGGTCCACTCCTTCTTCGCGGCGTCCCACCAGACGAGTTTTTTTCGTTCGCTCCAGGGTTTTCCATCGGGCCGCGCCGACGCGCGGTTGTAGAGAATGCGGCGGTCCGAGGGCCAGGCGAATCCCCAGCCGTGGCCGTAAAAATCCTTCGATTCGCGTTTCCGAGCGACATTTTCTCCTTCTTTCGGAAAAATGCCTGAGTAGATCCACGCGCCGCACGCAGTCGAGCCATCGGCCTTCAATTCCGTGAAAGATGCGACCTGCTTCTTGTCCGCAACCGTCCATCCGTTGATTTCTTTCAGAACTTCTTCGACGATAGGCTCGCGGATTGCGCCCGCGACCGGATAATCCCAGGTAAGCGCGCGCAGTCCGGCATTTCGCGCCTGCGTATCGTTTTTTACCTTTTCCTTCAGCCTGCGCCCCAGGTGATAGATGAACCAGCTTTCGCTGCGCGCGTCGCCCGGCGGATCGACGGCTTTCGCATGAAATTGATTCAGCCGCTGCGTGTTGGTGAAGCAGCCGTCTTTTTCGGCATGGCCCGCGGCAGGGAAGAGAAACACCTCGGTTTCAATTTCCTCTGTGAACAGTTCTTTGCGATCGATCTCGGGTGAATCCAGCCAGAACGATGCCGTTTCGGTCTCGACCATATCGCGCACGACCAGCCATTTCAGTTTCGCCAGCGATCTTCGTTCGAGGCCAGAGTTCGGCGCGCCCACCGCGGGATTCTGTCCCATCACGAACAGGCCTTCGATTTTTCCTTTGGACATTTCTATCCAGTAGCCCAGGTGCGAATGATCGCCTATTACTCGCGGCAACCAGTCGAATCCCCAGCCGTTTTCCTTTGTGGCTGCTTTTCCGTAATAGGCCTTCAGCAAGCTGACGATGTACTTGTCGAAATTGTTCCACCATCCTGTCTTCGTCGTGTGCTTCTCCACATATGCGTCGAAGTTCTTTGCATCACTTTCGAAGAAGGGCATGGGCAGATAACCCGGCAGGATGTCGTAGAGCGTGGGTATGTCCGTCGAGCCTTGAATCGATGCGTGTCCGCGGAGCGCCAGGATTCCGCCGCCGGGCCGTCCAATATTCCCGAGCAGCAACTGCAAAATGGCTGCCGCGCGAATGATCTGCACTCCGTCCGAGTGCTGCGTCCAGCCCACGGCGTAGCAGATCACGCCGGTTTTATCCGGCCCCGACGCCGAGCAGAACGTCTCGGCTACCGCTTTGAACTGCTCCGGCGGCACTCCGCAAACTTTTTCCACCATCTCCGGCGTGTACCGCGAAAAATGCCGCTTCAGCACTTGGAACACGCAACGCGGGTTCTGCAGCGTGGGGTCGAGCGTGTAAATATTTTCTTCGCTTTTTTCGCCGCCGCGGTCCTTGGCGTGCCCGCCTCCCGCTGCTCCCCCTACGTCTCCGGACTTCTCAGGCGAGTCTTTGTAGGCCCAAGTTTCCGTCTTGTATTGTTTTTTCTCCGCGTCCCAACCGGAGAAAAGACCGCCCAAATCTTCGGTATCTTTGAAGTCGTCCCGCAGGATCACGCCCGCGTTGGTGTAACTCGCTACGTATTCTCGAAAATCTTTGTTGTTTTCGAGCACGTAGTGGATGAGTCCGCCGAGGAAAGCCACGTCACTACCCGCACGGAGCGGCACCCAAATATCGGCCATCGCCGACGTGCGTGTGAAGCGCGGATCCACGTGAATCAGCTTCGCTCCGCGCTCGCGCGCCTCCGTGGCCCACTGAAATCCCACCGGATGGTTTTCCGCCATGGAAGAGCCCATGATCAGGATCGCGTCAGAGTGGATCAGGTCCTGCTGCGCGGTGGTTGCGCCGCCTCGTCCGAAGGAAGTGCCCAGACCGGGCACCGTGGAGCTATGTCATATCCGGGCCTGATTGCTCACGCAAACCAGGCCCAACCCCGCCGTAAACAGTTTTTTGATCAGATAATTTTCTTCATTGTCGAGTGTCGCGCCGCCCAGGTGCGCCACGGCTGTCGTGTTCATCACCACGTCGCCGTCTTTTTTCTCGACGAAGGTCCGCTCGCGCGAATCCCACAGCCGGTCGGCGACCATATCCATCGCTGTTTCCAGGTCGATTTCTTCCCATGCCTTCGACTTTGGCCGGCGGTACTTCACTTTGGTCAGCCGGTTCGAGTGCGTCAGCAGTTGAAAGCTGTCTGCGCCTTTGGGACACAAGTGGCCGCGAGAAATGGGCGATTCCGGATCGCCTTCGATGGAAATGAGCTTGCCATTCTTGTGAAAGATGAGCTGCCCGCAGCCTACTCCGCAGTAAGGGCATACCGAGCGCGTCACCTCGGCGCCCTTGTTCTTCCGCGACAGATTTTTGGTCTGCTCGGACATCACTTCCGGTCCGGTGCCATCCGCGCCTTGCGCGATCTGCCGCATAAGAGGCCATCGCATCAGCAAGTCTTTGAGCATTTTCACTCCAGCCGATCTTTGTTCGGGTCCATTTTTGAGTATAGGAGCCGCTCAATCTGAAGCTCATACAGCCGTTCTGGTAGTTTCCGCATAGTTCTACCCGATACGACGGCGAGCTTGCGCACGAGATATGATTTCGCTATCGCTTGGATAGAATTTTAAACGCGCAAGCGTGAGCCAATGTGCCTTGCAGCCGTCTGATCCGAACGTGTAAGGTACCGCATGGCGACCAGGAGCAGCGTTGATCGGCAGGATGAGCCTTCCCCGCCGGCGGAAGGCGGTTCCGCGAAATCCCCGAAGGATTATGGCCTTCGCCGCGGAATTCTCTCGCCCCTGGAGACGCTTGCCCAATCCGTCTCCACGATCGCTCCCACATGCACTCCGGCCGCAACGATTCCGCTGGTTTGTTCGCTCGCCGGAAATGGCACCTGGCTCGCTTATGTGCTGGCGACAGTCGCGATTCTGCTGGTGGCTTGGTGCGTCGGGCGATTCGCGCGCTATTCCTCGTCACCCGGCTCGCTCTATAGCTATGCCAATCTGGTGCTGCCCTCATGGGTTTCCTCGGTTGCTGCTTGGAGCCTATTGCTGGCCTACGTGGGCACAGCCGCCAGCGTGATCGGCGGCTTCTACGACTACTTTCTCGTTTTCATCCGCAGGCCCGGCCATCATCCTGTCCTGGGCGCGCTTCTCGCCGCGCTCATAACCGGAGTCTGTATTTGGATTGCGTGCCGAGACGTGAAAATCTCCGCCCGGCTCATGCTGTGGATCGAAGTCACCTCTCTCTTGATGATCGTCGTGGTCGTGGCGCTGGTGCTGGCGCATCAGGGCTTTCACATCGATGCCGACCAGCTTCACCTTCGCGGCATGACGGGCAGCGGACTGCGCCTGGGCCTGGTTCTAGCCATTTTTAGTTTTGTGGGATTCGAGAGCGCTACAACACTGGGGGCCGAAGCAAAAGATCCGCTGAAAACCATTCCGCGCGCCGTGATGCAAAGCGCGGTTCTGGGCGGAGTTTTCTTTATTGTGGCTGCCTACACGGAAGTTCTCGGATTTCGCGTCGCTGGACAGGACCTAGGAACCAGCCCTGCGCCATTTCACGTGCTTTCGGCTATCGGAGGACTTCCTCTGCTCGGTCCCATCATTGACGTGGGCGTTCTGTTCAGTCTTTTCGCGGGAAGCCTCGCTTGCATTACTGCCGCGGCGCGAGTGCTTCTGCTCATGTCACATCATGGACTGGCCCACAAAACTTTTCGCGCCACGCACGTCGAGCACGACACGCCGCATCGGGCGATTGTCATCACTGGGATCGCTTCTGTTGCGCCGGTTGCATTTTTGGCGCTGCGCGGCGCCAGCGGCCTGGACATTTATGGCTGGATGGGTTCGCTTGCGACCTACGGCTTCATTGTTACCTACGGCCTGGTTTCGCTCGCGCTGCCGCGCTACCTCCGCTACAACGGCTATCTAAGCCCCACGGGGCGCGTGATTACTGTGCTCGCGACTCTTGCCATGGTCCTGGCGTTGATCGGCAATTTGTATCCTGTTCCCGAAGGCCCCTACGGGAAGCTTCCCTACGTTTATCTCGCTTACCTTGCTGTAGGCTTGGCCTGGTTTGCTTTCCGCGGGACGAAAAATGAAGCGCAGCCGTCTGCGAGCAAAGATGTTTCCGTGCGTTAGGGCTGCTCTTCGGTTTCAGGCAGTACCAGCAGCACCAGCACGATTCCCACCACCGTAAACATTCGGAAGGCCGCGTCCTGTCCGTTCCAGGTTCTCGATTGCCACATGAGAAACCATTCTCCGCCTACGCTTAGAAACGCCACCATCCACATCAGCAGGCTGAGTGTCAGCGCGATGATGGCCACGCGCTTTGCTGCTTGAAAATTCGTGGCTGTGCCGCGCAGCGCGCTGGCCAGTTTTACCGCGCCCACCCAGCACAGAATCATGGTCAGCGTTTCCCAGGTAATGATCGACAAATAGAACGCCGTGTGCACGGCCGGGGAATTGATGGCGCGCCACATGCCATGGTTTCCAGGAAATGTCGAGTCCATCATCAGCACGTGCCGCACAAACTGGTAGTTCGAGTTGTAGTCGGTGAGGTTGTTCAACACCACGAATAAGTAGAAGAAGGCCACGCCGAACACCAGCAGCGTTTTGGCCAGGCGCAGCGTCATGGTTTCTCCGGCACAACGAACGTCGCAAAGTATTCGCGTAACGCTTTAACCGTGGCCTGATCATAACCGCGATTTTCCGACATTTCCGCGTGCTCATTCATTTTCTTCGGATCGCGCACGTAGCTCTCGAAGTAGGCTGGATCGGCATTCGCCCACGCCGCCAGCACCAGCCACGGACGTCCGGATTTTTGCCCGCCCTCGCTTCCCGCGTTGTGGCAGCGGAAGCAATTCTGCTGCGCGATGCGATAGCCCTGCTGCACTGTTTCATCTTTTGCGTGCGGCCCACGCGGAGCGATGGCCCCCATCACCGTTTTTTCGTCGCGAAATTCCAGCCGCACGACGCCCCAGGGAATCTGCGCCTCATCGCTGTGAGCCAGCACACGAAAACTTGGCGTGAACTTTGCATGCGAGATCATGTAGGGCCCCATATCGTACTTCTGCGTTTCGGCATTTTTCGGCCACTTGGCGGGGGGCTCGCCATTCACGCGCAGCACCAGCAACGGATGATGCGCCGCAATGTAGGCCCGCGAATAATTTGAGCGGTACTTGTCGTCGCAGATCGCCACCACCAGATCGCTGCTCGCCTGCGCGCCGAACATTTCCGCGAGCTTTTCGAGCGCTACGCCGCTGATCTTCGTCCCCGGCGCGAAATCGGGATCGTCGTTGACCGTATACGTTTCGAGCGGCAGCGCCAGCAGCGTGTCGAGAGTCACATAGCGCGTGCTGCCGGGCGGAACTCCGGCCAATTCGCCGCCCAACTCCAGATCCGACGCGGCATGCCGCGTTGCGCTCAGGGCTAACTTTTCGTCATTCGCCGCCGCGAAGTTTCGGGCGAGTGCTGGCGCCGGCGCCGCGGCCAGCGCGCCAAGCATCAATGCCGCAATCAGCCACACTTTTCGCTGTTTTCGATTCACTCGATTCGCCCCTTTTCTATCTATCAGCTTCCTTTGCCTCTACCGCCTTATGCCCTTCGTGTTAAATTGTTTCTCCATTTTCACTCGGAGGAATCACGCATACATGCCGTCTGGCGCTACGAACCGGCTTCGCGAACTCAATATCACTCTGCCTGCGCCTCCCACTCCCGGCGGCAACTATCTGCCTGCGAAAACGGTGGGCAGTCTCGTTTTCCTCGCCGGCGTAATTTCCATCGGTCCCGATGGCGTCATCTCCGGCACCGCTGGTCTTGACCGCACCGTTGAGGAGGGCTACGCCGCCGCGCGCCACTGCGCGCTGATGCAACTCGCCGTCCTGGAGCGCCATCTCGGCTCGCTGGATGCGGTGAAAAGCATCGTCACCGTGAATGGCTACGTCAACGCGGTGCAAGGCTTTCCCGATTCGCCCAAAGTCATCAATGGCGCGTCCGACTTATTCATCGAAATCTTTGGCGAATCCGCGCGGCACGTTCGCGCCGCCATCGGTGTTTCCGCACTGCCGCGTAACGCGCTGGTCGAGCTGCAAATGTCCGTCGAAATCCAGGAGCTTTTCTAACTCGAATGGCTCAACACAATCTTTCCGCCAAGCCGACGCATTCCCGCTGGAATCGCGCGCTTCCGCCCCGCCTGACTATCGCTCCCGGCGACACCGTCCACTTCGAGTGCGTCGATTCGAGCGGTGCGCAGGTTCATCCCGGAATGAATTTGCAGCAATATCTCGCCATCGACCGCAGCCTCATCCACGCGCTCACCGGGCCCGTTTACATTGACGGCGCGGCGCCTGGCGACGTGCTCGAAATCAATGTGCTCGAAGTCGTTCACAAAGGCTGGGGCTGGACCAGCGTGGTCGAAGGGCTCGGCTTTCTCAAGCACCGCTTTGACAAGCCCTACATCTTCCTTTGGGAACTTGAATCTGACGTCAGCCGCTCGCTCGCGCCCGCGACTGTGCCGCTGCGTCCTTTCTGCGGCGTGATGGGCGTCGCGCCCGCCGAAGATGGAGAATTCCGCACGCGCCCGCCCGGGATTTTTGGCGGGAACATGGATGTTCGCGAACTTTGCACCGGCGCTACGCTGTATCTTCCCGTGCAAAATCCAGGCGCGCTCTTTTCCGCTGGTGATGCTCACGCCGCACAAGGCGACGGCGAAGTCTGCATCAACGGCATCGAGTGTCCCGTTGATGCTACTCTGCGCTTTCAGCTTCATAAGCAGCGCAATCTTCCGGGCCCGCTGATTGATTCCGCACCGCGCACCAAACAAGATACGGAAACAGCCTGGATTGTGGTCGAATCTGCCACCGACGCCACTCATGCCGCGCGCGAAGCCACCTTGCGCATGATCGACCTGCTCGTCGACCGCTGGGGCTTCAGCGATGTACACGCGTACCTGCTTTGCAGCGTCGCGCTGCATCTGAAATTCAGCCAGGTGGTCAACGAGCCCATGTTCACCGTCAGCGCGTCGATTCCCAAAACCGTTCTTCCGTCACGGAGGCTCTTTTAACCGCCATGTCGTCGCCCATGCAGATTAACGACCCCGAAACACTCGCCGAACTTGAGGCGCTCTATCCGAATTACGAAACAGCCCTCGTTGCGAACGATGTCGACACGCTCACGCGCATGTTCTGGGCTTCGCCGCACGTGATGCGCTTCGGCGTCACGGAAAATCTTTACGGCATCGACGAAATCGAAGCCTTCCGCAAAGGCCGCTCGCCCGCGAATCTCGCGCGCACCGTGCGCCGCATGGACATCGTTACCTTCGGGAAAGATTTTGGCAGCGTCACGCTGGAATTTGAACGGACCGTTAACGGCAAAACCACGCTGGGCCGGCAAAGCCAGGTGTGGGTGCGCTTTCCCGAAGGCTGGCGCATCGTTGCCGCTCACGTATCCGTTCTCCCCTAGCGCAATCTGCCATTCGCTCGCCGCCAGGACCACCGTTGCCCAAGGCGTTTATAAAATCCATACACCGTGGCCAGGCTCTCCGGTGCTTCAGGTAAGCAACCGTTAAATAAACCGTCAGGCGACTCATTTCGTTGAACTTCTACATCCTCAGCCATCGCAATCAGAAACGAAAAATCGAAATAACTGATCCTCGCTATCGAAAAGTTGCGTTTCTCTTTTCTACCTGCCTCGCGTAGCTTCGTTGCACATGAATCATTCTGGGTGGCAATTCACATGGGGCATGATTCAAGCAGTGCAGCAGGCCTCGACACAGACCCTCGGATGAAGAACAAGACTTTGCTGGAGGGATCAGGAATGTTGAAGCGAATTTCTCTATTCTCTTTTGCAACTCTCCTCTGGATTTCCTTGGCGCTAAGTCCAAACGCTTCTGCCCAGCAAACGTTGGGCGGCATCACCGGTACAGTCACTGATGAATCCGGCGCGGTGATCCCCGGCGCGACGGTTACGGCTGTGGGTGATCAGACGAAACTGACGCGCGCCATCCAATCGAGCGACACTGGCGCCTACCTGTTCACCAATCTCCCCATTGGCACATATACGATCACGGTGACACATACGGGTTTCGATACCCTGAGCATTCCTATGATTCAGGTGCAGGCGGATCGCACCGCTACGGTGAACGCGACGTTGAAAATTGGTGAAGTGGGACAGACGGTCACCGTTGAGGAAACGCCTCTGGTGAACGCGGTCGATACCACGAACGGTTACGTGCTTGAAAAGCAGCAACTCGAAGCGATTCCGCTTCCCACTGGAAGCTTCACCGGTGTTGCCATTCTGTCGCCAGGAGTAAACGCGGAACTGTCTCCGGGTACCGGCGCGAATGCCGGACTTGGCAATCAACCCATCTGGGCCAACGGCCAGCGCGACACCAGCAATAGTTTCCTGTTGAACGGCGTTGACGCCAGCAACCTGTTCAACGGCAAGAGCACCAGTTCGGTGCCCTCCGCGCGTATCGTGAACAACACCGGCAACGGCGGGGCCAGCAGCACCACGGCGGAAATTGTTCAAAGCAGCGCATCTCCCTATCTGGCCATTGGCCAAGCCTTGCCGACTCCGGCGCCAGAAACTATCACCGAAGTTCGCGTCAACACCTCGATGTATGACGCTCAGCAAGGTTCCTCCAGTGGCGCGCACATCGATATGAGCACTTCCTCCGGCACCAACGACATCCATGGCACTGCCTATGTCCATCGCGGCACCGATTGGCTGAACGCTGCCCCGTATTTCTTCAAGGACGATCCGAATATCCCGTTGAGTCAGAAGGTCCCGGAATTGCACCGGTATGTTGGAGGTGGAGCGGTCGGCGGCCCAATCAAGAAGGACAAGGTTTTCGCTTATGTTGGTTATCAGCACCTGCACGATTCCGACCAGGAAATCGGCACCTCGCGCTTGGTCGTTCCTTTTGGATTGACCAGCAACAATCGTACCGCCGCTGGTCTTGCTGCGATCGCCAACACCAACTTCGGCGCAGGCATGACTGCGGCAGATGTCAATCCGATTGCCCTTAAAATCATGCAGTTCAAGTTACCGAACGGGCAGTTTCTCATCCCTAACGATGACGGCAACACGCCCACGATCAACTTCCCTGAGAATGCGATTGTGCCCGGCACGGCCTACTTCATCGCCGATCAGGTCGTCAGCAACCTGGACTACATCGTCAACTCGAAAGACACGCTCGCGCTCAAATACTATTACCAGCATGATCCGACCACCGCGCCGTTTGCTTACTCCAGCGTTCCCGGGTTCGACCAGCATCTGGACGCGGGCAGCCAGGTTGCCACTATCACGAACACACAGACGATAACGCCCAACTTCAGCGTCGCCGAAATTTTTGGATTCATCCGCGAGAAGATCTACAGCACCATCGACCAGCCCTTCACGCCGCAGCAGTTGGGTATCAATACATTCGGATCCACCACGTTCCCAGGGATCTCGATCATCGACATGATTGGAAATGACTCGCCATTCAACACCAACTTCGTTTCCAACGCTGGTGAAAACATCGGCATGGGCGCTCAGGCGCAAAGCGCATTTACTGGCGTTTTCCAGAACCGGTTCGAGCCGTCCGGCAGCGCTACTTGGACTCGTGGCCGGCACACCATCACCTTTGGCGGGTCTTTTGCTTATACCCAGCTCAACGCGCGTGACGAGAGGCCCGGCAAAGCCGGGATGATCGGCTTCGCCGACTTCTCACAGTTTCTGCAGGGCTTGGTCACTTCCTATACCTCGGATGGTTTTGACACCACTGCCTTCCTGCAAGGCAACGCCAACCGTTACTATCGCGCCAATCAAAGTGGGGAATACATCCAGGATAAGTTTCAGCTGAAGTCGAACCTTAGCGTTACGGCAGGTCTGCGCTGGGATTGGAACGGTGGCTTGAGCGAGAAATATGGCCGTCTTTACAACTTTGACCCTTCGAAATACTCCTATAACGAGGCCACCGGCGACATTACTTCCACTGGGTTCGTCGTCGCCGGCAATAACCCTCAGTATCCCACGGCTGGTGTGAGCAACACGACCCTCACCGGTCGCCAGTGGGGTTTTGCGCCACGCATTGGTCTCGCCTGGAGCCCCAAGAAATTTAACAACAAAGTTGTAGTTCGCGCCGGTTGGGGCATTTACTACGATCGCGGCGAACTGTTCTGCCTATTTGTCGCCTGGTTTTGCCGCGGGCGTGATCCCTGGCGGTCCGTTCGGCGTAAATCAATCGCCGCCGTGGGTGAATTCTCAGGTTTGCTCGTCGATCGGCAGCTTCTATGAGGAATTCATTCCCACTTGCGACCCCACGTCTCCTACCGGTGGATCGTTTGCCAATCCGTGGGGAGCCCAACTGGGCCCGGCTCCGTCGGGGAATCCGGCTAATATTGCCAGCCTGCTTCCGAATCGCGCGGAAATTATCGGTGGGGCTCCTCTGTTTTCTTTCGGAGTCTACAACCGCGCCAACAAGCTGCCGTACACTCTGAATCAGACTCTGGATATTCAATGGCAGCCGCGCAACGACCTTGCTTTTGAAATTGGCTACGTGGGCAATCTGGGACGGCACGAAGTGCTTCCCATTCCTTTCAATCAACCGGGAATCGCTTCAGCCACGCACCCCATCCACGGGCAGACCTACACGTATGGCTACCAACTGGTTGACGACACCTTTACGCCGATCAACCTGCCCAACGGCCAGCCCTATCTCGCTACGTATGAGGGGGGCAACGCTGACCTCCGGGTTCCGTATGTCGGCTATTCCTCCGAATCCGAGGCATACACTGCCGCAGCGATCTCGGCCTATAACGCGTTGCAGATGCACGTCGAGAAGCGCCTCAGCCACGGCATCCAGATCGGCGCGTCCTATACCTACTCACACGCCCTCGACGAGCAAAGCGCTATGGGTCTGTTTTATACGGGCAGCAACGCTCTCGACCTTCGTTCCGGCTACGGAAACTCTGACTTCGACCGGACGCATGTCATCAACTTCAATTACCTGTTCAATCTGCACAACTTCTTCGCGGAGAATTCTGTGGCTGGAAAATTTGCCGACGGCTGGGCTCTTCGCGGGATCACCGTTTTGCAAAGTGGACAGCCGTATAGCATCGTCGACTATTCAGGTGCAGTGGGCAGCATTTACTATGGCGTGAATGACGGCATCACGAACCCCATTGTGCCTTTGGCGCCGGGTTGCACTCCGCAGAACGCCGTGACGGGACACAACGGTACTACCCCTGGGTTGCCGGCACTCAATCCGGACTGCTTCACTGAGCCTTTGCTGGCCCCAGGCGCATTCGGCGGCGCGATTCCATCGAATGACCCCTACGAAACCGACTTCACTACTGGGCAACGCAATATTTTTCGCCAACCCTGGCAGCGTCGCGCGGATATTTCGTTGCTGAAGACCACCAAGCTCACCGAGCGCTTCACCCTTAAGTACACGCTGGATGTTTTCAACCTGACCAACACGGCGAGCTTCGACATACCCATTGCCAACGTCAGTCAAAACATCTTTTACAATGGCTTTCCTACCGCGGGTCAGCCGGTGAAGCCTACCAGCTGCGACATCGGAACGAATGAAGGCTTTTACTCCTGCCCGAGCTTGAGCGGCCTGGGCGTTACCAACAAAACGATCGGCAGTCCGCGGCAGGTGCAGATGTCCCTGAGCGTGCTGTTCTAAGCTTTAGGTAATTTCGATGGCATCACGAACGGCGGGCTTTTGCCCGCCGTTCTAATTTTGCGAGTCGATGTGATCGAAATGCAGGGGGCGAGCATCGCGCTTTTCCTGTTTCGAGTTAGGGAACATCGAATGCCTCTATCGCCCGATTGTCGAATCCCTGTCAAAACCGTTTTCCGTTGCGCGGTTGCCTCACTGTTGGGTGCCTCAATCCTGTTTGCCGTCGGATGTGCGCGAAGCCAAAAGGCATCCGCCGATTCCAACACCGCTCTGACGAAAGTTGTGTTGCAGGCCGATTGGTATCCACAGCCCGAACACGGCGGATTTTTCACTGCGCTGGCCAAGGGCTATTACAAGGACGAAGGCCTGGACGTCACCATCGCGCCTCTCGGCCCCTATCTCGGCGTGGAAAAGGCCATGATTGCAGGGGATGCGCAGTTCGGCATGAGCGGTTCGGATGAGACTCTGGAAGCCATCGGCACCGGTGAGCCGATCATCGCTCTGGCCGCCACTCTGCAGGACGTTCCGCAGGTGATTATGGTGCGGAAAAATTCTCCCATCCATTCAATGGAAGATCTGAATGGCCACACCGTGGCTATCAAAGCCGGCTCTCCCTGGTGGCTCTACCTACAGAAGAAATATCACTTAGGCGGCGTGCACGAAGTTCCGTCGATGATGAACGTGGCGAATTTTGTCGCCGATCCGGACTACGCGCAGCAGGCCTTCGCCACCTCCGAACCCTATTTTGCCCAAAAGGCGGGTGTGGAAGTTCGCATGTTGAACGCCTACGACACCGGCTACAGGCCGTTTCGCGTGATGATCACCACGCCCACCTATCTCCAGCAGCATCCTGAGATCGTCGGAAAATTCGTGCGCGCTTCGATACGGGGATGGCGTGAGTATCTGGTGGATCCTGGCCCTGCGCACGCTATCATCTCGAAGATGAATCCGGCGCTGACTCCCGACTGGATGGATTTTAGTTGGCGGGCGCTGCGCGACGGCCACTACATCACCGGCGAGGACCCAACCGGCGCGAAAATAGGCCAGATGGACCCGAAACGCTGGCAGGACATGTATGATCAACTTCTGGATCTCAAGCTTATAGAAAAGCCTTTCGATCCAACCACCGCCTACACCTTAGAGTTTCTGCCGAAAAACTCTGCCGCGAATTGACGCGATAAATGTTTAGCGGATTTAGGCAAACTTAGGCTCGGCGCGCTTCAAGCAGGATTCCAAAGTAAAGCTTGTGTGATTTGGGCGAGCCCATTCCGGCAGCCTCCAGCCACTTCGATACGTCCGCAATCTTGTGCGTTCGGCCATTCGGCACTTCCACCAGCATCATTAAGTCGAACAGCGCCTCCACCGGATTGCTGTGCCCGCCTTCTGGAATCAGCACGTCCAGAATCACAAGCTTTCCACCTGGCCGCACCAGTTGTGCTGCGCTCGCCACGATCTTCGCGGCCTTCGCCGCGTCGAAATCGTGGAGGATGTGCGACAAGAACACGCAATCGAATGTTTGCCCGTCCATACCGCAGCCTTCGGCGAAGAAATCCGCTTCCACAACTTCCACGCGATCGCTCAGCCCCTTGCCCTGCAAATGTCCTTCGGCGATTGGAACGATTTGGGGCAGATCCACGAGTGTCACGCGCGCACTCGGCAGCGCCTTCGCCAATTCCGCCGCGTAGCCTCCGCCTCCGCCGCCTAAATCAAGGATCGTGGCAGCATGCGCGAACGCCCCTGTACCGATCACCCCCGGAGCGGACAATTCCGCAAGGTCATTCAGCGCCAGCAGAAATTTCTCCACAGAAACGAAATCATTCGCCACCCGGTCGGCAAAGGAAGGGAACAGCGCGTTGCGGGAAGAAATTGCCTCCGACAGCCGCCCCCACGCGACATAAAACAAGTGTTCTTTCCATGCCAGCCGCTGCATTCCACCCGCGCCGTCGCGGACGAATGTCTGGGAGAATTCATTCAGCGCGAACTGTTCGCCGTCGCTCGTGACGTAATCGAGAGCGACCAGCGCGGCCAGCAGCCGTGCTACGGTATCCACCGGAGCTGAAACACGCGAAGCCACCTGTTCCGCTGTGGCTGCTTCTGCTGATAGAGCCACGAACACACCCAGTTTTGCGGCGGCCATCAGCACCGCCGATCGCTGATACAGCGTCAGTTCCTGATACGGGTCCATTTTCATAACGAGTTTAAAATTTGCGGGAGGCGCGCCAGCTCAGATGCGCCAACTCAGTTCATCATCTTTCTCAATCGCCAACCTGCTTTTGCCAAAGTAAACATCGACGGTTTCGCATCGGTTTTTTCGCCGCGCTCATCGGCTAGCACCGCGTTGGCCGCCAATTTTCCGGGCATTCCGTGCACGCCCCCTCCCGGATGTGTTCCCGCGCCCGAAAGGTACAAACCGGCGATCGGTGTCCGGTAGCGCGAAAATCCGGGCGCCGGCCGCAACATGAACAACTGGTCGATGGTCATGTCCAGGTGATTCGGATTGCCCGCGCGATTGCCCAGCCGATTTTCCCAGTCGATTGGACCTGTGACTTTGCGCTCGATAACCGACGCCGTAATTCCCGGCGCGAACTGTTCCAGCGTCGCGAACACCGCGTCGGCCGCTTTTTCGTTTGCCTCCGGCCAGCGCGATCCATCGCTGAACTCCGCCGGCACGAATGCCGAAGCCCACAGCGTTGCTTTTCCGGCAGGGCATTGCGAAGGATCTTCGGCGGATGGAATCACCGCCATCAGCGGCAGTTCGGCTGGAATTCTTCCGCCCGTTACAATTCTCATTGCCGTGAGGTAGGCGTCCGGCGAGTGCATCAGATATTTCAGCGATCCCGCGAACGCAGCCGGCTCGCTTCGAAACGCCGGCGGACGATCCAGCGCGGCGTCCACCTTGATTTCCCCGATGTTGAACAATCCAGAATGCGTCGATGCTACGGCTCGTCGCCACGGTTCGGTCAAAAATTCCTGCGGCAGCATTCCCGCCACGCGTTTCACGTCAATTGTCGACACCACAATGTCCGCTTCGATCACCGCGCCCGAATCGAGAAGCACTCCCGCCGCGCGGCCATCGCGCAGGATAATTTCCCGCGCTGGCGATGCGCACTTTACCTCGCCGGCTTGTGCCTCCACCGCAGCGACCAGCGCGCGAATCAATTCTCCCGTGCCGCCCAACGGCCGTGCGCCCTGGCCTTCATGGGAAGAGGGTAACAAGCACGCCAACAAGCCGCTCCCCGGCGCCCACGGCGGCATTTGTGGATGGCTTGAAAAGGCGGCAGCCGCGGCGCGCATTTCGGGGCAGCTCAGCCATTCTTCGATCACTACGGACGAAGGCGCCAGCACTGTGCGAATCAACTGCTCCGGCTCGCCGCCGAAATCATCCACTTTTTCGAGAATATCGGTAAGGCCCGCCATTCCCGGCGACTTCACGTGCTGCAGCGAGCCCACTGCTGACATCACTTTGTTCGCGAACGCAGTAAACGTTTCCCATTCCGCCGCGGCTGTCGCGCCAAACTCGCGCCGAAAGCCTTCCAGCGTTGCCGCCAAATCGCGGTGAAACAGAGCTAATCGCTCCCCGACATAAGCGGAAAGCAGATGATTCGTGCGCACCCAGCTCAGGCCGAATCTTTCCAATCCTAGCTCGCGGTCGATCCCGCTGTGCACCATCCCTTCGATCTCAATCGCGCCGGTATTGATGCGGTAGCCGGGAATGATTTCTTCGGTGATTGCGCAGCCGCCGGGCACTGGCGCGCGTTCCACCACGGTCACTTGATGTTTTGCCGCGGCAAGATAGGCCGCGCAAACCAGCCCGTTGTGTCCCGCGCCGATAATTACTGTGCGAGGCATGAGAATTCCGAGATGTTTCCGGCGCGCGCCAGCACACACGCCAGTTCCCGCACCTTAGGCACAATCGAGCGCGGATCGAATCGCACAAACGCGCCGCCCGCCAGCAGCCTTTCACCATCGACCCAGACGTCAGCAATCGACTCCGGCCCCGCGCCATACACAATCTGCTGATACGGATCGTGCACCACCGCCGCGCCGAACGAATCGCCGTCGAATCGCACCACATCCGCGCGCTTCCCGATTTCAAGCGAGCCCGTCATGTTGTCGAGTTCCAGCGCACGCGCGCCTTCGAGCGTGGCCATTCGCAGCACCTGTCGCGCGTCCGCCGCTTCCGGGTTTTGCGTGTGCACTTTTTGCAGCAACGCTCCAAGCTTCAAGACTTCGATCATATTCTGGCTGTCATTGCTGGCCATTCCATCGGTTCCGATGCCCATGGCCACGCCGGCCGACCGAAGCGCGCTCAGCGGGCACACGCCCGACGCCAAAATCATGTTTGCGGTCGGATTGTAGATAATCGCCGCAGTTCGTTCCGCAAGCAGTTCTATCTCGTCGGACGAGACCCACACACCATGCCCCGCTATGCATTTCGCGCCCAGGAGTCCCACTTCGTTGGCGCGCTCGACCGTGCTTTTTCCCCAGCGCAATTGCGCGGCAGTTTTTTCTTCCCGCACTTCCGCCAGATGTGTGTGTACGCCTTTGCCCGTCGACTTCGCCAACATGGCTGACGCTTCGAGCAGCGCATCGGTTTGGCCCAGGATCGTCCCCACTCCTACGCGAAAGCGAACGCGCTTCGATTGTTCGCAGCGCCCCGCCAGCGCTTCGTGTTCTTCCATCACGCGCGGCACCGGCAGCGCAGGAGCCGTCCCCCAGGCGATGTCTTCCGCTCCGAACGCCACCACTCCGCGCAATCCCAGTTCTTCCAGTCCGTCCACCGCGCCGAGACTCGCGAAATCCGTCGCATGCGAGTGGCAGAACATGTCGTTCACCGTCGTGACGCCGGAACGAATCAGCTCCGCGCCGCGAAACAGTGTGCCCACTCGCGCCATTTCTTTCGTGACGTGTGGCATCAGCGGACTGAGCAGCCGCACTCCCCACACCCAGATCGAAAGATTTTCCGCCATGCCCGGAATCAGCGCTTCGGACATGTGCGTGTGCGCATTCACCAAACCCGGAATCACGATGCCGTAGCTGTCGCCCACGACCTGCGCGTCCGGGTACTTGCGCCGCAATTCGGAATAGGAGCCCACATCCGCGATGCGTTCTCTTGAGATGGCCACCGCGCCGTCGCGAAAATCTCCCAGCGGACTCATCGTGAGCACATGTCCCGCGCGCACCAATGTGATGCTTTCGCTCACACCGTCTCCTTCGCGTACCGTCGCCATGAAATAACTGCGTTTTCCGCCCAGCCCACCAGAAAGAAAAGAATGATTCCCATAATGGTCAGCACCGTCACCGTCGCAAAAAGTCCCGCTGTTTCTCCCCGGTTTTCAAAATGCAGCATCAGATAGCCGAGTCCCTGCGTCGCGCCTACCCATTCGCCGACTACAGCTCCGACCACGCTCAGCGCCATTGCCACGCGCACGCCGGAAAAAATCCGCGGCAGCGCCGAAGGCACCGCGACTTTGCTCAGCACTTGCCAGGGCCCCGCGCCAAACGTCCGCAGCAACCGGATCAGCTCCGGATTCACGGAACTCAGCCCATCCACCGTGTTCACTGCCACCGGGAAAAAGCACATCAGCGCCACCGTCGCGGCTTTCGGCACAATCGTGAATCCGAACCACAGCACCAAAATTGGCGCCACCGCCGGTATCGGCACCATTTGCGTGGCTACCAGCCATGGATACGCCGCCTCGCGGAACCACCGCCACGTCTGCATCAGCATTCCCAGGCACAATCCAATCACCACGCCGCTGCCGAATCCCACCAGCAGTTCGGTGAGCGTGGCCGCCCCGTTCCGCACGAATATCCCGGCGTTTTGCACTAGATACCGCACTACCGCGCTCGGGGGCGGCAATAACAGCGGATCGATTCGCGCCACGCGCACATACGTTTCCCACGCGGCGATGATTCCCGCGCCCAGCAGCAGCGGCGGCCAGATCCCCGACTTCATACCGGCTTGCCCAATTCTTCCAATAGCCGAGCTTTCAGTTGGTTGAAATGCGTCGATGTCACCACTTCGCCGTAATTGCGTGGCCGCGGCAGATCCACTTCCAGCGAAAGCGTTATTCGGCCCGGCCGCGGACTCATCAGGTGCACCACATCGGATAGAAACAGCGCTTCGTCGATGTCATGCGTCACGAATACAATTGTGCAGCGGTTCTCCTGCCAGTAATCGAGCAGCCACGCCTGCATCGACGCGCGCGTGATCGCGTCCAGCTTCCCGAACGGCTCATCCAGCAGGTTGATTTTTCTGTTGCACAAAAAAGTTCGCAGCAGCGCCACTCTTTGGCGCATTCCCCCCGAAAGCTGACCCGGATAGGAAAGCTCGAATCCCTGGAGCCCGAATCGCGCCATGTGCTCTCGCGCCCGGCGCCGTGCTTCTTCTCGCGCGCATCCCATGCACTCCAGGCCAATGGCCGCGTTATCGGTGACCGTCCGCCACGGCATGAGCATGTCCTGCTGCGGCATATATCCCACGCGCCCCAGCAGTTCTCCCGATCCCAGCGCCGGAGTTTCAATCGATCCCGCATTCGGCTTGTCCAGCCCGCAAAACAGATTGAGCAGCGTCGATTTTCCGCACGCGCTCGGCCCCACGATGGTCACGAATTTCCCGTCCGGCACTTCGATGTCCGTGCTTTCGAGCGCTCGCACCGTGCGAGCACCATCCTGATATGACCGGCTCACGCCTCGCACGCGCAGCGCAGTTGCCGTGGCCGTTATCACGGATTCCCCGCCGCGCCTGTGCTGGCAGGCGCCGGCAAAAATTCGTCTGTGGCCATCTGCGCGGGATCTTCGTGAAGATCCATTACGCCCGTTTGTTTCAGCCAGCCAAGATACTCGCCCAGCACCGGAATGTTTACCCAGCCATATTCGGGCGCATCGGCTTTCAGCACGGGACTGAGCGCCGCAAGATATGGCTTCAATCCGTCCGCCGTTTCGCCCTCTACTTGCGCTGCCATCGCAGCGGCAGCGGCGTCCGGATTGGCGATCGCATCGTCGTATCCATGCACCACCGCCCGCAAAAATTTCCGCGCGGTCTCCGGCTCTTTCGCCAGAAAATCTTCGCGCGCGAAAACAATCAGCTCCGGATAAGGCGGCACGCCATAGTTGTAAAGCTTCAGCACCGTTGCCGGTTCGCGAGACTCCACTTGCACGCCTTCCTGGCTCCAGAACCCGAACGACGCATCCACATTGCCCGCGATCACTTCCTGTGCCGTGTTGAATCCGATGTTGATCAGCCGCACCGTCGCCGGATCGCCGCCGTCGTATTTCACCATCCACTTGATGCCGGCGTCGTCACTTAACGTGCCCGTCGTGCCCACCAGCTTTCCCTTGAGGTCCTTTGGCCGCGCGATGCCCGATTTTTTGAGCGCAATCAGCGCTGCCAGCGGACGCTGCTCCACCGCCATCACAATTTTCAGCGACTCGCCCTTCGCTCGCACGCTCATGAAATCCAGCAGCGATACCAGTCCGAATTCCGCCTGTCCCGCCGCCATCAATCGCAACGTGTCGGATGACGACGTCGGCGCGTCGATCCGTACGCTGAGCCCTTCGTTGCGAAAATAGCCCGCGGCTAGCGCCTGGTAAAAACCGACATGCACCGCGTTTGGCAGATAATCGAGAATTACGCGAACCTGTTTCGTCGCCGTGCCCGGTGGCCCGTCCGATTTCTTTGCGCAACCCGCCAGCGCCAGCACCGCCATCAGCAAGGCAGCAGTCGCGTCCGCAATCCAGCGCGTTTGCTTCTTCATGCGTTTCCGGCCGCGCTGCCGTGGCGGATGCGTCGCAGCACCGTGTAACGCGGCTGGCTCATCTCCTCGAGCGTGAATCCCAAACCCTCCCGGCCCAACCCGCTTTGCTTTACGCCGCCGAACGGCACAATAAACGGACGGTAATTGCCCGTGCCGTTCACCACCACTCCGCCGCATTCCATCTTGTCTGAAATTTGCAGCGCCCGCGGCCAGTCGCGGCTGAAAACGCATCCCGACAAGCCAAACGAAGATTGGTTCGCAACCGAAACAGCTTGCTCTTCCGTGTCGAACGGAATACACGCCAGCACCGGACCAAAAATCTCATCGTCAATCGCCACGTCCGCCGTGCGCGGCACATCGGCAATCACGCACGAATCGAAAAACGCTCCTCGCGCGCGACCCGACCCTTGCACCAACTTTCCGCCTTGCTCGACTGCCCGTGCAACCTGCTGCTCGACGTGATGCGCCGCCTCCACCGAAATCAGCGGCCCCAGTCCTGACGACTCGTCCAGCGGATCACCCACCTTCATCCGCGCCACCGCCGCGCTCAGCCGCTCCACCAGTTCACCCGCAATCGAGCGATGCAGAATAATTCTCTTGTTCGACGCGCACGCTTGCCCGTTCATCAGCGTTCGCCCGAAAACGAGCTCTCGCGCGGCCAGCTCCAGATCGGCATCCCGGCAAATAATCGCCGCGTCATTTCCGCCCAGCTCCAGATGCAATTTCCGCAGCAGCGGTGCGGAAGCCACCGCCAACCCGGCGCGTGTCGATCCTGTCAGGCTTACCGCAGCGAGCCGCGCGTCTGAACAAAGCGCCGCGCCCGTATCGCGTCCGCCCGGCAGCACCGCGAGCACTTCCGCCGGCACGCCCGCCTCGACAAATGCTTCGCGCACCGCCATCACCGTCAGTGGATCCTGTTCCGGCGGCTTCACCATCACCGCATTTCCCATCGCCAATGCTGCCGCAGCCTTCTCAACAAATAATTCCACCGGAAAATTGAACGGCAACACGGCGGCCACTACCCCCAGCGGCACGCGCCGCACCCAGGCCACATCGTCGCCGGTGGATTCCAGCGCTCCGGTCGGCAGCAGCTCGCCTCCCATCGCTCGCAGTCGCTCGGCATTTCCTCGCGTCAGGCTCGCCGCAAACTTCAACTCGAACTGCGCCTGCGGCAAAATCTTGCCGCTCTCTTCCGCCAGCAGCCGGGCCCACTCGCTGGCCCGTGCTTCGATTTGCGCCGCGGCACGGTCCAAAATGTCCGCGCGTTCACCCGTCCGTCGCGCCGCCCAAGCCGGTTGCGCCGCAACCGCGTTCGCGATCGCTTCATCCACGGCGCTCGCCGATGCGCATGCCACTTCGCCCAGCTTGCGTCCCGCCGCCGGCGAATAAATCTCCATCGTGGCCGTATGCAAAAGTGTCGATCGCGACATCATCCGGTTACCACTTCAACTGCCTTTCTTCAGCCGCGCCGTTAGAAACTGCAGCATCTCCGGCAGCGCCAGCGGCGTTGCATCGCTGCCGCCCCGCGAATAGTATCCGCCAACAGCCGACACGCGACGCCCCAATCTTTTCGCCAGCTTCTGCTTTGCGGCCTCGCACTGCTGCGGCGTCGGCAGGCATTCGATGCGCTCTTCGGACGCCAGCAAATCGTTTGCTCCCCGCAGGCGCAAATTCTCGTCACCCACGCGCCGCGTCGCCGCCACTCCGTTTGCGCCGCGCTGTTCGCCGGCCAGCACAAAACTCCGGTGGGTTAGTCCCGGCGCCACCCACGCCACCACATCGCTGTAATATGGCCGCAGCCGCCCAATCACACCTGCCAGCCTGCCGGACATTTCGTTGTGCATGGTGACGTACGCGCGCCGCTCCTCATCTCCCCAGCGCCACTTCTTCTTTGAAATCGCCGCGCCTGTAAAATCTTTGCGCCACGGCGATACTGCATTGCCACGGTTCTCGAATAATCCCGGATCGTCATACGCGCACGCCGGCGACGGCTTTCCTCCGTACGACGCCACGTGCTCGTACGGCACAAATACCAGCGGTTCGGACATCACCGCCCGATGCACGATCACATTTCCTCTCCGCAGCGGCGCAATCGACAATACCTCCGGCGAAAATCCGCGCTGCGGCAGATGCAAGGAAAACTCGTCCGCCAAGGTTTCGCCGCTCGCCGGACGGAAACCCGCCTTCAGCAGGCTCGCATTGATATGCAAATGCTCCGAGCTCAAAAGATACGGTTTCGTTTTCGTGCAGGGCAGCAGCAGCAAAATCCGTCGCAGCTTCTTGTTCGCGCGTTTTCTCGCCGGAAACGGCGGCACGTACTCCTCTTCGACGAACTTCAGCCATTTCCGTACCCTCGGATGCCGCAGCGCATCCACATTGTCCTGCGGACAATAGAAGCACATGCTGTCGTCGAGCTTCGCGGGCGTGCAGATTTTTTTGCGGGATTCGAGAATTCGGGCCTGCCGGTCCGTGGTGGATACCATCGTTGCTACACTAGGCCTTCTGGCGCGTGCCCGCATCGGAACTCGATGCCGCACGGCGGTTCTTGTCTTTTGTCTGAGACAGGATACGATCTTAAAGCCATCGCTACGCAGCGTCAATCTGCTGCATGAAAGGGAAGCGCACCGTGCGCCTCTATATAAAGAACGCTATCGCTTTGCTTACCCTCGCCGCCTGCGGCCGCAATTCAGCCCAGCGGACTGGTCGTGGAAAACGGTCGCATCGCCGAAGTTGTCGGTCCCTCCGGGCCGTCCGCTCCGTGCGATGAAACATTCGACGCCTCGCGCCACGTCATTCTTCCCGGACTGATCAACACGCATCACCATTTCTACCAAAATCTCACGCGCGCTCATCCGCGCGCCATCAACAAGGAACTTTTCGGCTGGCTCCAGGCGCTCTATCCTATCTGGGCGCGCCATCTCGATCTCGACGTTTTCCGCCTTGCTGTCCGTCTCGCGCTCACCGAACTGCTCATGTCCGGCTGCACCACCGCAAGCGACCATCATTTTTTGTTTCCGCCCGGCATGGAAGACGTCCTCGACATCGAAGACGCCGAAGCGTCCGCGCTCGGTATGCGCATGACACTGACGCGCGGCTCCATTAATCTCACTGCCGCGAACGGCGGCCTCGCCGACGACAGATTCGTCGAGTCCGAAGACGCGACCCTCGCCGCCTGCGAGAACGCTCTCTCGCGCTTTCACGATCCATCCGAAGGCTCGTTTCGCCAGGTGGCCCTCGCGCCCTGCGCCCCGTTCATGGTCACCAAGGAAATTATGGTGGCCACCGCGCGCATGGCCGCTCGTTTCGATTGCAAGCTGCACACGCACCTCGCCGAAACCCGCGACGAAAACGATTACTGCCTGGCGCGTTTCGGCTGTCGTCCGCTCGACCACCTCGAACGCGTCGAATGGCTCACCGAACGCACCTGGCTCGCCCACGGCATCCATTTCTCCGAGCCTGAAATCGAGCGCCTGGGCCGCCACAAAGTCGGCATTTGCCATTGCCCCACATCTAACATGGTTCTCGCGTCGGGCCAGTGCCGTACCAGAGAACTGGAAGCGGCAGGCGCTATCGTCGGCCTTGGCGTCGACGGCTCTTCCTCGAACGACAATTCTAATCTCATGGAAAGCGTGCGCCACGCCCTGATGCTCAATCGCCTGCGCTACGGCGCGGTGGACATAACTCATCTCGACGCTCTTCGCTGGGCCACCGAAGGCTCCGCGCGCTGTCTCGGACGGTCCGACATCGGCAGCATCGCCGTTGGCAAGCACGCTGATCTTGCCTTTTACACCCTCGATGAATTGCGCTTTTCCGGGGCGGGCGATCCCATCGCCGCGCTAGTCTTGTGCGGAGCGCATCACGCCGACCGAGTCATGATCGGCGGCGCTTGGCGCGTCACCGATGGCGTTCCCATCGGCGTCGACCTCGCGCGCCTCCGACACGAACATGGCCTCGCCGCCCGCCGCTTTCTTGACCCCCTCTGATTGCCAAAATGAGCTTTCGGCCCGTCGTGTGTCATCCCGAGCGGAGCCGTTTTCGCGGCCCCCGCGGGCGCGTTGGCGCAGTCGAGGGATCTGCATTTTCTTTGGTTTTTTTTCTGCGAAACGAAGCGCTCAGAATCGCGGATCGATCGGCGTCGGCATCGGGCAATTCGCCTCGATAATCTCCGCTGCATCGAGCGCCACATCTTCCCGGAACCGCTGCGACATCACCAGCACTCCCGTCGGCAGACCGTCCGTCACGCCGGTGGGCACCGCTACTCCCGGAATTCCGATCAGCGCAAACGCCGTCAGCGTGGCCTGGTCGCGATATGACTTGTCATTCGCTTCCTGGCTCAAAATATCTTCGCCATGCACGAATTGCGGACGCGTCGAAACCGGCGCCAGCAGCACTGGGTATTTTTCCAGTAGCTGCGACCACTCGCGCACTATCGTCGCGCGCCGCGTGTACAAATTCAAATACTCCTTCAGCGTGAATTTACGCATGCGCGTCATCATGTAGCGCATCGCCTGTTTCATCGGCGCATCCGCCAGTTCGCTCACCGTGTCCGCGAAAAATTCCTTCAGCTCTCCCTGGCAAATCAGGTCCCACACCTCATGCGCTTCCATCACGCTTGGCAGCTTCGGCTCTTCCACCACGTAACCCTCATCCGCCAGAATTGCCGCCGCGTGCTTCAACGATTCCGCCACCGAAGCATGAACTCCCTCGCCCGTCGGATTACCGCACACTGCCACTTGAATCGGCCGCTTCAACGGAGGCCCGGCCAGCGGCGCCGGCGTCCAAAACGGGTCGCGTACATCCCGCTGCGCCATCGCCTCGAGCCCAATGCGCAAATCCCGCACCCGCCGCGCCATTGGCCCGCTCACCGCGATCAGTTGCGAGCTCAGCAGCCGCTCGCCTTGCGACGGATTGTACGAAGGCACGCGCCCGAGCGACGGCCGCAGCCCCGCAATTCCCGTGCAGAATGCCGGGTACCGAATCGATCCGCCATTGTCGCTGCCCTGCGTCAACGGACCCATTCCCGCCGCTACCGCTGCCGCACCGCCTCCCGTCGAGCCGCCCGGCACATGCTGCGCCGACCAGGGATTCAGCGTGCGCCCATGCAGGTCGTTCTCCGTCATCCAGCGCAGACAAAATGGCGGCGTGTTGGTGCGCCCGATGATCACTGCTCCCGCTTTGCGCAGATTCGCGATCGCCGAATTATCGCCGCTGGCGATGCGGTCCTTGTACGCAACCACTCCGCTGCTGTTCGGCACTCCCTGCTGATCCGCATTCAGCTTCGTCGTAACCGGCACGCCATGCAGCACGCCCAGTTCGTCGCCGTGCTTTACCGCCCGGTCCGCCTTATCCGCCGCGGCCAGTGCCGATTCCCGCAGCGTGAGCACCACCGCATTCAGCTTTGGATTTACCGCGTCGATGCGATCCAGGCACGCCGTCACCGCCTCGCGGCTCGAAATCGCCCGCGCGCGAATTCCGGCCGCCAGATCGGCCGCATCCCATTTCCAAAATTCGCTTGGAAGATTTCTCATCTCAGTGGAGAAGCCCTCTCTATCACCGAAATCGTTTCGTACGCCACCACCGCAATCAGGATGCTCACTACCGCGCCCGCCCAGACCATGTCGTAATCGAGCATTCCCCGCGAATCGTTCAGCAGGTTCCCCAGTCCGCGCCCGCTCAGCAGCCACTCCGCCACCATCACGCCCAGCAGCGCTCGCGGCGCCACCAGCTTCGCCGCGCCGTACAGATACGAACTCGCGTAGGGCACCGACACCAGGAAAAATTCCTTGCTCCGGCCCCCGCCGTAAACCTGCACCAATTCCAGCGCCGCACGCGGCACCAGCGCGAATCCTTGCGCCAGCATCACGTACGCCGGGAAAAACACTACCAGCACCGCCATCACTACGGTCGCCGCCACGTCGCGCCCGAACAGCAGCAGAACCAGCGGCACCAATGCCACCAGCGGCGTGCTCTGCAGCAAAATCGCCGCTGGCAGAATCGCCCTCGCAACCGACGGTCGCAGCACCGTCAGCGCTGCCACAGCAAAAGCCGCTGCCATGCCGCAAATCAGCCCCAGCCCCGCGAGCGGAAGCGTTTGTTTCAGCGCGTCCCACAATGCTACGCGCGCATCCGCGCTGTCAGCGCCGGCAAACAAATATCGCAGCGTCTCCACCGGCCCCGGCGCGATGATCGGGCTCAGATGCGAAATCTTCACCATCGCCCACCACAGCACGAACGGCATCGCAATCGCCGCTGCCAGCAGCAGTACGCGCTGCATCCGCGAATATTTTCCGCCTGCAGCGATCTGGTCCGGCAGTCGGTTCGCCGCAATCGTCACGTCCACCGTCGCTCCCAAAATTCGCGATCCGATCCACGCAAATATTCCGTATCCGGCCATGGCGATCGCCGTCGCCGCGAACCCGATTCCCAGCAGCCGCGCTGGATTCGCATTTCCCAGCGACCCCAGCAAAAAACTTCCCAGCCCCCAACGCACTCCCGATCCAAACTCGCCCAGAATCGCGCCCAGCACCGCAAGTGTGGAAGCCGTTCGCAATCCCGCCAGAATAGCCGGCAGCGCCGACCTCAGCCTCACGAATCGAAGCGCCGCATGCGCTCCGCCGCCATACGTGCTCACCACATCCAGCAGCCTTGGATCGATATCCCTCAGACCAATCAGCGTCGCCGCCATCGTCGGAAAATAAACCACCAGCGCTGCCAGAATCGTCTGCGGCAAATCGCCGCGAAAAATAATCGCCAGCACCGGCCCCACCACAATCGGCGGCATCGCAAACAGCGCGATGTTTACGCCGCGAAACACGCTTTCGCTCGCCGGAAAGCGGCAGAAGAAAATCGCTGCCAGCACCGCCGCGGCATTGCCGATCAGAAACCCAATCGACGCGCTGCGCATCGTCGACAAAATGTGCGGCACGTACAATTCGCCGTCGGTCCAATATTGCGCCAGGATCGCCGTGGGCCACGAAATCACTTCGCCCGCATGCGTCCATCTTCCCGCCGCCTCCCACGCCAGCAGCACGGCTGCCGTGAACAGTATGGGTTTTACGGAATGGCGCGTCACGCCGCACCATCCGAGTCGCCGCCCGCGACATGCTGCAATGCCGCAGCCAGTCGGTCGCAAATCGCATGGAATTCCGGCGTGGCGAACAAATTCGCCGCGCGCGGACGAGGGAAGGGAATCGCAATGCTTCCGACAATCCGTCCCGGTGCGGACCGCATCACCACCACTTCATCCGCCAGGAACACCGCTTCGTCGATGCTATGCGTCACCATCAGCGCCGTCGTCGGGCTCGCCATCCAGATGCGCTGCAGTTCCTCGTTCATCGTGCGGCGAAGAATCTGGTCGAGCGCCCCGAACGGTTCATCGAGCAGCAGCAGCGAAGGATTCGTCACCAGCGCCCGCGCAATGGCCACTCGCTGCCGCATTCCGCCCGAGAGTTGGCCGGGTAGCGCGTCCGCATATCCGCTTAGCCCCACGAGTTCGATCAATTCATCGATGCGTTTGCTATTTTCGCTTACCGGCCTGTCCAGCACCTCTAGTGGCAATGCTACGTTGCGCCGCACGCTGCGCCATGGCAGCAGCGCCGGATCCTGAAACGCGATGCCCAATTCGCCGCGGGCGCGAAATGCACGCGACTCTTCGTTTCGCACCCGCACCGAGCCTTCGTTCGGCTCTTCCAGCCCAGCCACCAGCCGCAGCAGCGTCGATTTTCCGCAGCCCGACGGCCCAATCAGCGCTGCAAACGATCCTCGCGCCACCCGCAGCGTCACTTGCGCCAGCGCGCGCACTGTTTTCCCGCGTGCCTGAAACGTCTTGCTCACATTTTCAATGCTGAGATCGGCTAGCTCGTGCGGAGGCCCGGCGAGTCGCTCATCGGCCATTCGCTAAATCTCCGCGAGCAGCGACAAATCGAACATCTCCTTCGATCCTTTCAGCCCAACCTGTTGCAGCGCCGCCAGGCTTGCATCAATCGCCGCCGGAGTCAGCGCGAACAAGCCTTTCGGATTCGCCATCAGAGGTATCTGCGCCTTGTTGTGAAAATTCTCCGCCGCGATCGAGCTGCCGTTCCCCTTGAACCACGTATTCGCGAACTTGGCCACATATTTTTCAGGGTTGGCGTTGTTCTCCGCCCATCCTTTGCGGCTCGCGTGCAAAAATTTCACCAACTGGCCCCGTTTCGACTTCAACGTATCGGCTGTCACAGTCACCAGATCGATGAACAGCGGCAATCCCACGTCCCAGAAAAGAAAATAGCTGCTTTTCTTTCCGCTCTTTTGCTCCAGCAGAAAAGGAAGCTCGGTCACAAAATCCACCGCCGCATCCACGTCGCCTTTTGCCAGCGGCGTGGGGTCGAACGTGAACGGCACCACGCGCACTTTTTCTTTCGGCACGCCCGACAGTTTCAGCATGGCCTGAAACGTCGCGATACTCAGCGGAGGGCATGCCACCGTCTTTCCCTCCAGATCTTTCGGCCCTTTGATGTTGGTCTGCGCCAGACTGATCACGCCCACCGGGCTTTTCTGATACTGCGTGCCAATAATTTTTAGCGCCGCGCCCTTTTCCCAAGCCTTCACCGATCCGGTCAGATTCGTCAGCGAAATATCCGCCTTGCCCGTCAGCAGCGCCGCCTCCGGAATCACGTCCGGGCCGCCCTGCATGTAGTTCACGCTCAGCCCTTCCGCCGCGTAATAGCCGTTGTCGATCGCGATCATGTACCCGATGAATTCCGGGTCATTCAGCCAGATCGCCTGAAAATTCAGCGTGTCGGCTCCAAACGCATTTCGCGCGAGCGATCCACTCACACCCGCAAGAGTCATCCCGCCTACAGCCGCAAGGGCGTCGTGCACAAATCGTCTTCTCGATAGCGCACTTCTCTTTGCGCTCACGCCATCTTCCCCGGCCTGCATTCACTTGTTCCCAAATACTTCAGCCAATTCCAGACCCGCTCCGCTTCCGCTGGATACCATCGCGCTCTCGCCGCCAAATCTTCCGTGCTGAATGGAGCCTTATGCTCTCCTTGCTTTGCTGCCTGCGCGCACCGTTCCTCCAAACTCCACATCCGCGCCGCCGCTTCACCCACGTTGTGCCCAACCGTGAGCACTCCATTGCCTCGAAGCATCAGCGCATTCGCGCCGCCAAGCGCCCCCGCTGCTCGCGCTCCCATCTCTGCGCTGTGGATCAAGTCGCATTCATCCAATGTCGCCACGTCGCCCACAATCCCGCCGAACCCGTGCTGAATTTCCGGAGCCTTGCCACCCACAGGCCACGCGGAAGCAAACGGCGCGTGCGTCCTGCAGATTGCCCGCACGTCCGTTCGCGCCGCGTAAATTCCGATGTGCAGAAAAACCTCGATGGGCCTCGCCGCGGCATCCCCCGCCAACACCAGTCCCCCGAAATCCACTTCGATTAAATCATCAGCGCATTGCAGAGCCAAAGGAGGGCGAGTCGGTGTGATCAGCAGGGAATTGGAATCAGGACGCCGCACGCTGACGTGCCCGAATGCGTGCACATACCCCAGCCGGCTGAATGCGAGTGCCGCAGCAACCACATCTTCTCGCTGGTTGTCAGCGTCGCCCGGCATGGTCAGCCTCGCTTAAAAAATTATCCCGAAAAATCTCTCGGCAGGCGATTCTCCGCCACGCGCACGCGCCGCACGCCTGCCGGTGTGTTGCGGCTCTTGCCCACGAATCGCGGGACGCCGTCGGTAACCACGGCGCTCACCGCGGCGATGTCTCCATTCTTGATCGCGCTCAGCGCGTCATCCGCCGCGCCGCCGCTCGGCGCATCGATCAGCACAACATCCGCGTCGCGCCCGGCCTCGATCAAGCCCGAATTCAGCCGGTACACGCGTGCATTCGATCCGGTCGCCGCGCATACGAACCATTCCGCCGGCAGTTTGGTCAAGCTCGCGCAGTGCGCGATGGTGTAAAGCATGCCCAGCGGCATCACGCCGCTGCCGGTCGGCGTATCGGTCGCAACAATGAAGCGGTCGAACACGCCCATCTCATTCGCCAGATTCGCGCACAGCAGCGCCGTGCGCAGATTCCCCGCCGTGCACACCTGCAGCGCCGCATCCGTCTTCTCGATGATTATCCGATAATCTTCATCTGGCAGCGCCGTGGGTCCGCCGTTGATGTGAAACGAAACGTGCGGCTGCATCGCCACCAGGTGCTCCGCGCGAATTGCGGACGAGCCGGGAATCGACGAGCCGCCCGTATGGCAGGTCGTGATCATTCCCGCGGCCTTGGCCCAGGCCACCATCGGCGCGTAATCGAACGGCGTCTCCACCGCGCCAAATCCTGCTTTCGTCAGCCACACGCCTTGTTTGGCCACTTCGCGGAAATCGCATTCACACAACCCCGGCTCAAGAATTATCGAACCCGCATGCACCCGCATCCCGCCCGGACGAAAATGTTCGAAACTTTTAAACGCCGCCACCGCGAGCGCCTTCACACCCGCGGGATCGGTCGGCCGCCCCGGTACATGCACCTCGCACGCGGAGATCGCCGTGGTCACGCCGCCGTGAACGTAGCTTTCCAGGAACCCGACCGTCTTCTGCCGCGGCGTGTAATCTCCAAACGTCGTATGCACGTGGCTGTCGATCAGCCCCGGTATCGCCGTCGTGCCGCCCGCATCGATCACTACATCGGCGTTCGACACGTCGCTCGCCGAAGCAGTCCCCACGCTGGCGACCCGCCCGTTCTCGCATACGATCGTGTCGCCCGCGACAAACGGATTCCGCCAGTCGCCGCTCACGATGCGCCCGATGTTCACGATCGCCACGCGCATCGCCATCCCCGCAGTTGGAGCTTCAGACAAGTCCGTCTTGCCCCTTGATCTCACTTGCCGCCAACCCGCCCACGCGATGGTTGATCCGCCCGCGGTTTGCGAACGCCGCGATGATCGCAATTTCATCCGGCAGCGGCGCGTCGTGCAGCGTCAGCGTGATTCCGTCATAGTGTGACCGCACGTACAGCGCATCCTTGTGCGCCAGCGGAATGTCGATGGTCTCTCCCGGCCCCACGCGTTTCGTCATCGACGAGATCCACGCCTTTCCGCCGCCCACCGCTTCGCGCATTACGTTTCCATACACCGTGGTAAGCATCGCCACTGCATGTTCCTGTTCGCCGGCGACTCCTACCAGCCCCGCCTTCCCGTAACTTTGGACCGCCAGCCCGCCCATGGCCGCCACGCCAATGGAGCTGATTCGCCGCCCGAGTTCCTCGCTCGCCTTCGTCAGCGGCGCGAGATCCTCGGCATATTTCCCGGCGAACGGATTCTTCACCACCGCTACGACGGCAACTTTTCGCAACACCGGCTCTGCCGGTTGCCCAGCCTCAGTGAAAATATCCTCGGCGAACGTCACAATCTTCCGTACTTCCAACTCATCCTCCGCTGGATTGTTGCAGCAACCCTTTCACTACATGTCATCCCGAGCGCAGCGCTGGATCGCGACCGGTCTGGGGCGCGATCGCGAAGTCGAGGGATCTGCATTTTCCTTTCCCGGAATGCTGTGCCCGCAACTTATCCGAGAAACTCTGTCACGGGTACCGCACTACCATCTTCATCGGCGTGCAGTTGAATGCATTGCACGGAGTCAAATCCTGCGGGCACGCCGAGAGCAGCGCCACCACATCCATTTCCGCGCGCAGCGTGATGGTCGCTCGCGCTCCATGCGCCGCCGGATCGGTCACCACTTTTCCCTCATCGGTCACGCGATTGTGCATGAACACGTTCCAGGCCTGCTCGCCGCGAATCTCAAAAGACTCGTCAAGCAGATCGCGCGCCTGCTCCAGGTTTTGCAGGCAGCTCCGGTGGTCTTTCAGCCCGAAATCCCGCGAATAGCGCTCTGGATCGCAGCAGGGAACTACGATGTCGTGCTTGCCCACATCGTCGCGAACAATGGTAAAAATGGGATTTCGATGGTTGGTGAACACCTGCGAGCCTTGGCCCAGCCGGATCGACGCATTGCAGGAAACCGTATGCGCGGGAGACATATACTCGCTCGGATCGTCCCGCCGCCACGCCACCAGATCGCCCACCTGCTGCCCTTCGAGATCGACAATGTCTAGCAGTTGCCCTTTGCGGACAATCACTCCGCGCCCCTCGCGCGCCGGAACCACAATTTCGCTGACCAAACTCATTGTCACCGTGTCATCCTGAAGCGAGCCGCGCCCGGTGAGGGCGCAGAAGTTGCCCGGTTAGGGCACACAGAAAACTTGAGCGAGTCGAGTGATCTCTCTTCGATTCTTCTACCGCCCGCTTGCTTTCTCTCGCCCCGCCTTCTTCGCCGGCGGATAGCTCTCATCGAACAATCCCGCCTCAATCCCTTCAATATACTTCAGCACATCCGCCAGATCCGTCACATCCACGTACTTCATGTGCAAATCGAACAGCGACATCTTGTGCGAAAGCTCGCCGCGGTCGAACACCGCCTCTTCCGGTATGGTTACACGCAGATCGTAGCTCAGCGCATCCACCGCCGACGCCCGCACGCACCCGCTCGTGGTCGTCCCGGTCAGAATCAGCGAATCCGCGCCCATATTCGTCAGATAACTCATCAGTGGCGTCCCGAAAAACGCCGACGGCTTCCGCTTCTCAATGAAAAGATCGTCCGCCAGCGGCGCCACTTCCGCCACAATCTCGTTCCCTTTGTGCCCCATCACATCCACTTCTTCATCCGACCGCGTGCCCTTCAGCGCCCACACTCCCAGATCGAATCCGTCCGCCCGCCGCGGATTTGTCGTGTAGATCACCGGCAGCCGCTTGCGTCGCGCCACCTCCAGAATTTTCGCGATCGCGTCGATCCCCTCCCACGCGCGCTCCCCGCAGGAAAAGTGCCAGCGCTTGATCGACTCCAGAATCGGCTCGCGTTTATCGCCGCAGAAGTTGTAATTGACGTCGATCACCATCACCGCGGGTCGCTTCCCATATCCCGCGCGCCGTCCCCACCCCGCCGCGGCAAATATTTGCCGGTCGCGTTCGCTCAGCACATCGTCCCACACAGCCATCTTATTTCCCTCGCGGCTTCGTATACTTCAGCGTTTCGGGACTGAACCCCGGCCGGTGATACGGATCGGCCAGCCATCGATCCGTCCGGCTCACGCGCACCGGACTGGTCACTTCCATGCTGCCCGGCTTCGGCGTGCCCAATTCTCTCCGCAAATATTTTCCGCGCGCCTCGCCCACCGGCCGCATTCCGGGACTATCCTTCGCCCACTCCGCCGTCACTTTCCCGCGCAAAATCGTCTTCACCGGCCAGCCCTTGAACGTGTGCCCCTCCATCAACGACCATCCCGACCGCGTGTTGATGTGCCCCTTGTTCACCTTCACTTCGCGCGACAAATCCACCAACACCACGTCGCCGTCAAATCCCGGCAGCAGCGAGCCTTTCTTGCCCCAGATTCCCGCCGTCTTCGCCGGATTCTCGCACGCCACCTGCACCACGCGCTCAATCGACAGCCTTCCTTTATTCACTCCCTCTGACAGCAGCGCCGGCAGCATCATCTCCACGCGCGAAAATCCCGTCCGGCAGGACCATATATTCGGGTTGTACATCTCCTCGTACGACGACGGCTCCCACGCCACCACGTGATCCGAGCCGACCACATCCACCGTGCCATCCGCGAGCGCCGCCCACAGCGCCTCAATGTTATCCCTTCGCCGCAGCGGCACGTTGATGCGCCATCCGTACTGCGGCTCGAGCCACAGCCACGCCGGGCCGGTCTGCGCGTAAAGTTCCAACCCCTCCGCCCGCGCCTTGGCAATCTCATCGAATGTCAGCTTGGTCGTCGCATGCTGCAAGTAGAGCCGCACATGCCCCGGCGTCTGCCGCGCCAGATAGCTGTAGGCATGCACGTGCTGCGCTTCCAGAAAATCCGGCGACCGGTCCGTCCACGCGCCAAAATCATTTCGCCCTGCCTTGCGCAGCCGCTCCTCGAAAATTCGCGCAATCTCCCAGTTCTCCGGATGGATGTGGCAAATCGCGGGATATCCCAGATGCGCCACATTCTCCATCACTAAATAAACCGTACCGTCGTCGATGCCCGTGCCCAGCCCAGCCCGCCGCGACGGCCAGTTACTGTCCTCATCCGCGCGCATGCCTTTCATGCCGCGCGTCTGCATGTACAGCTTGTACGAAGTCACACCGTGCTCTTCGGCATATTGCGGAATTTCGTTCGCCTGCTCGTCGGTTTCGAGCATGTAGGTCAGGTAGCAATCCGTCATCGACACCGACTCAATGATTTCTTTCGCCACTCCGAAGCACTTGTTGAACGATACGACGTCCGCGCGGTTCACCACTTCCTTAAATGGCTCAAGGCCCAGGCGTGTCGACGGCGCCTGAATCCCCCACGTGGTCACGCCCGCGCACGCCGCCGCTTTCGATTCCGTGGTCATGTCGTAGCGGAAGGGAACGTAGCAGCCCGGGTGCGCCTCGCTGTCGACGATCCCCGGCAGCACGTGCAGCCCGCTCGCGTCGATGGTCTCTTTCGCGTCTGGCATGTGGTCCTCATGCCCCAGCACCGCCACCTTGCCATCCTTGATGCCCACCGCCATGCGGTAGCTTCCGGCGCCCAGCACCAGCGTGCCATTCTTGATGATCAGATCGAGGGATTGCGTAGGCCTACCTCCGTGGACGCTTCATCGGCCACCTTTTTTCCGGCCGTTTCGCCGGTAGCTCGGCGCAAAATGCGTTTCTGTTTCCTGTCTCAGACACTATAACAGAGCCTTTTCCCCTCGCAAACGCACGAAAATGAAGCGTTCGGTTCCTACGGCCTCTTGTCATCCCGAGCCGGTCGCGTTTCTTGCGGCCGTGTCGAGGGATCTGCTTTTTCTTTTCCCCTTTTGTTCGCGCCAGCCCGCGTCAGCGCACTTTCACTTCGGCCTTCGCTTCCTTCGTATGCCCGGCGCCGTCTTCCGCGGTAAACTTGTAGGTCGTGGTCTTGCGTGGCGTCACCTGCACGCAGTGGCTGAAGGCCGGCCACACCGGATGCGTCTGCGGCTCGAGCGTCACCGTTTTTGCGTTTGAAACGCTATAGCAAAGGTCCGCGGTATCTCCGGAATGAATGCTCGCTGGATTCGCGTAGAAGCCGAGGATCTCGAAGCGGTCCCCGCCCATGCCTTGCACCGTTCGCTCATCCTGCGCGCGGCGCTGCGCCGCCGCTTTTTCCTTGAGCGCGCGATTGTCCTGCCAGCGCGAATAGAAAATCCATACGACGTAGAGCGCGGCCAGAAGAATCATCACGCTTGAAACGATCCAGTAGTTGCGAAAGCCGCTGCTTGGCTCCGGCGTGGCATCTTTCAGCATGCCGTTTCTACCTTCCTCCTAAAAACTGCCCTCTGCCTACCTCAAGTGCCGGTCGATCACGCCCTATTTTGTATGAGATGTTGTAGCAACGTAAAAATGTCACCCTAACGGCAACGTAGAAATGTCACCCTCCCCCGAGGTTTGAATGCTCTAGCCGAGTATCGCGGAAGTAGAGCGAGAGGCGGCGATTGAGAGCCTGATGGACCTGCACGGTGGCTCCGGCAAAGCTGAAGCGGCGGGGCTGCGGATGAATTTGCAGCCGCTGCCGGCCCCATTGCACGACATTGTCGTTGCTGACGATGCGCTGGTGAGTGAAGCAGCAGATGCGATCGAGATTTTCCGGAGCCATGCGCCAGGCCTTTTCTGCCTCGCGGGTAGAGCGCGCGAAGCGGCGGTTGTAGTCGGCGAGGAAGCGGCTCACGGCTCAGAGAGAGGCCCTCTTGTTCGACGAGCTTGTCATGCAGGTGATGGTCGTTGAAGCCGGTGTAGCGTGTACGTGCCAGGGCCAAGATGCGGATGCGCGTACGTTCGGGCAGACTGCAATGGCTGGGGCGGTCGCGGCTGACGTGCGCCAGCGCCGCTGCGCTGCCTTGCCGATAGCGCGCTTTGAGCCGTTTGATATGCCGAGGCGATAGATCGAGCAGCTCCGCGGCTCTGGCGCACGTCAGGTTCCCTTGCGCACATCGCGAAATGACAGTCACTCGCTGCAGCTCCTTCTGACTCAACGTGAATGTCTCCTGTCTCATGGGGTGACATTTTCACGTTGCTGCTAAGGGGTGACAGAATTATGGAGCTAAGACACCCTATTTTGTATGAGATAGGCAGAAACAACAAAGTGAGGCAAAATGAACAATCGCGTTCCACGTTTTCGAAGATTTCGATCTATCGCATCCGTGCACAATAGAAGGCTCCGTTGACGCAACCATTTCCAAGCAGCCACCCGAGCAAAACACTCGCCGATTTTGCCGCCAATCTCCGCTTCCAGGACATCCCCGCGCCGGTTTTGCGCCGCGCCGAAGATCTTTTCCTGGACTGGACCGCGGCTGCTCTTTCCGGCAAAGGCGCGCGACCGGTCGAAGCCAGCGAGCATTTCGCGCAGCAGATGGGCCCCAGCACCGGCGAAGCCGAGATCCTGGTCTCGCGCCGCTTTACATCGCCATTCTTCGCCGCCATGGTCAACGCCGCCTCTTCTCATTTCACCGAACAGGACGATCTTCACAACACCGCCGCATTTCATCCCGGCACTGTTGTTTTCCCTCCGGCTCTCGCGGTCGCGCAAACCGTCGGTAGTTCCGGCGCCGAACTGCTCACCGCCGCCGTTGCCGGATACGAAGTTGGCATCCGCGTGGGTGAATTTCTGGGCCGCTCGCATTACAAAATCTTTCACACGACTGGAACGGCCGGCACCGTAGCCGCCGCGGCTGCCGTGGGTCGCCTCTTGCGCCTCTCCCCCGGACAGATGCTCCACGCCTTCGGCTCCGCCGGCACCCAGGCCGCAGGGCTTTGGGAATTCCTGCGCGATGCCGCCGATTCGAAACAATTGCATACGGCTAAAGCCGCGTCCGATGGATTGCTTTCCGCGTATCTCGCGAAGGATGGATTCCGCGGCGCCAAGCGCATATTCGAAGGCGCGAAGGGCATGGGCGCGGGACTCTCGCGCGACGCCGATCCAACAAAACTCACCGACCGTCTCGGCGAGCGCTGGGCGCTTCTCGAAACATCTTTCAAATACCACGCCTCCTGCCGCCACACGCACTCTGCCGCGGACGCCATGCTGCACTTGCTCGCTCACAATTCAATCCAGCCTGAAGCGATCGCTCGCGTTACCGTGCACCTGTATCAGAGCGCCATGGATGTGCTCGGCCCGGTCGTCGATCCCCAAACGGTGCATCAGGCGAAATTTTCCATGGGCACCGTGTTGGGTTTGATCGCTTTTTTCGGCCGCGCCGGGGTCAGGGAATTCGAAAGCTCGTTCAAGGATCCGCGCGTCGCGGCCTTCCGCGAAAAAGTGTCCATGGAATTCGACCCCGAAATCGAAAAACTCTACCCGCATCGCTGGGGCGCGAAGGTCGTCGCGCAAACCGCCGCCGGTCGCACACTCGAATGCCGGATTGAAGAGCCCAAGGGCGATCCCGGGAACACTCTCACGCGCAGCGAACTCGAACAGAAAGCGCTGACGCTGGTCGAATACAGCGGCGCGGCCACACCCGCCGAAATGCGCGCTCTTTTCTCGAAAGTCTGGCGAATCGAATCCGCCGCGAAGCTGGATTCGCTTTTGTCCGCCTTCGCGCCCGCCCTCCGTTGATCCATTTCCTTTGTTTTTGACTTTGCGTTGTCATCCCGAGCCGGTCGCGTTGTCCGCGACCGTGTCGAGGGATCTCTCTTCGTGCGCTCGTTCGCCTCGACTGAAGCTCTCGTTTGACTTCGTCTCTATCTCAGGCATCATTTGCGAAGGTGATTGAATTGGTCCGATCTCACTGGCCCAGCCACTCGAGCGAAGGCACAAAGCCTGAAATTCCGGTCGAAGCCCGCCGCTGCACCGTGCAGCTTTCCACCGGCCGGCTTTATCTTGACGCAGCGGCAACCCCAGCCACCGCGATCCTCGGCCACGATCTGCCGCAACTCACTCCGTCCGACGAGCCGACCGTGCGCCGCATGATTTCATCGCTCGCGCCCGGCTACAACTGCGTTGCTCTCGCACAAAGCTACGCATCGGCGGCTGATCTCGCAGCGCGACTTGCGCGCTCGGTTTCTGCTCCGTCCAGCCGCGTCCTGAAAATCAACGCGCTCGACGGTGAGCCTCCGGCAAGCCCTGATCGCGACGACCTGAATACCAACGATCTGGTCGTCGCTTACGAAAACGAGACGTTCGCTCGCACCGGGCGCTGGCTTGCCAGCGCCGCATGGCAGCGCCCCCCGGCTTTCATCGTCATTGGTGACGCGCTCGCACTCGGCTTGCCCTTCGGCGCTGTCCTCGCGCGCGAAACTCTCGCCGCCAATCCTAACCTTACCCAACTCGCCAGCTATTCGACCGCGACGTTCCTCTCCACGGATCCCAACGCTTTGGAAAATTCTGCGCAGCCGCACGACCGCATCGCGGACGGAGCACTCTCTTCCGCCACGCTCTCGCGGGCTGCCGCGGCGGTCAGAATAGTTGAAAAGGAAGCTTTACTTCAGCACGGCAGGGAACTCGCGGAGTATTTAACTGCCCGTTTGCACGCCGTTCGCGAAACTTGCCCTCAAATCGAAAGCATCAGCAGCGTTGGCTTATTCTTCCGCATCACTCTCACGCCGCCGCTTACCGCCTCGCTGATTCGTCGCAGAATGTGCGAGCGCGGCGTCCTCGTCGCTATTGATGATCAGGGAGACCTTGTCATCAATCCGCCTCTTGCCTTGCGCATTGCTGAAGCTGACGTGATCACCGGAGCCCTTCGCGGCGCCCTGCTCGACTCGCCCATGCCCACCGCCTCCGCGCCTTGCTCCGCCTGCTCTGCCTAGCTGCGCTCTATCGGCTCACCAGTTGGCCGTGCCCCTGGCCTAATTTTGATTCCCTCCGCCGTGCGTCTGCCGGCAAAGCTTGCAGTAGGTCGGCGGCTGGGTGTTGTCCACGACGTGATGCACGGGCTTGAACGTTTTGACGTACGCAAAGATCCCGGCAATGTCTTCTTCGCTCATGCCACGATAAGTCCGCCAAGGCATGATCTGGCTGAGCTTGCGCGACTTGTCGTATCCGGTGCGCATCACCTGCGTGAATCGGGTCTCATCGAAATCGGCAATGCCGGACGCATCGGAAGTGATGTTGGCGCTGGCTACTTTTCCCCACGGGCCGTCGAGCACGAAGCCACCGGCGAAGTCCATGCCCGGAATCGGCTGCCCATGCGCGTCCTGCGGCGTATGGCAATCCGTGCATCCGGCGATCGTCACGAGATATTTTCCACGCTTTTCGGGTGTGGAAACGTCCGGTTCGGGCACCGGGTTTTCCACGGGCTCTGGCACGCTGCGAATCAGGTACTTCACCGGGAAGATCAAGCCCGTCTGTGGCTGTTGCTGACGCACTGCAGGCAGCGAGCGCAAGTAGACGATTACCGACGCCAGATCTTCATCCGACATTGCTTTGAAATCGGGATAGGGCATGAACGGAAAGAGAGCGCGTCCGTCGTGGCCTACGCCCTCGCGGATGGCGCGCGCCAGTTGATCGTCCGTCCAATTGCCCGCGCCCGTTTCAGGATCCGGCGTGATATTCGGCGCATAAACTTTGCCGGGGAAACCCTTGAGCATGGTCATGTCTTGTCCGGCGCCCAGCGTATTTGGAACAATCGGCGCTTCGTGCGACGTCCAATCGTGCTGCGCGTGGCAATCCATGCAGTCGGTCACGTTGTTCACGAGATATTCGCCACGCGCCAGCCGTGCCGGTGTGCTATCGAATTTCCGTGAAGTAAGCGCGCGTGTCTTCGGCCCAAGAAACGGACGCCACCCAATCGTGAGCGTAATCCCTGCTACTAGAATGATTGCGAGCGCGACGAGCGCCAGCGCCACAATTTGTGCGAGTTTTTTCATGTTGTTTGAGTTTCCGGACTCTTCGACGAATTTCTCGCGCGAACGATAACGCGCACGCGCCGCTCGCGTCAATCAAATCGCATTACCTTTTCTTCGCTGCGAAATATTCTGCCTGATCGCGAAAATCCACAACTCTAACCACCCAGCCCCGATCATGGGCGGCACAACGTAGCCCACCGCGCTCGCGCCGTTTCTTGCGCGAGCAGCGGCTTATCTTTTTCGTGCGACTCGCACGAAAACAAAAAGCCCGGGTGCGAGCACCCGGGCCGTTGAATTGCGCCACAATTTTCTTCGGAAGGCCAATCCAGCAGAAGCAAAGACATTTTACTTCTGCTCTGCTGCCCCGATCTACTTGATCAGCACCACGACCAGCGCATACAGCGTCAACGACTCAATCAGCGCCACGCCGATGATGAACGCAATACGGATCGGTCCGCTCGCTCCCGGATTGCGTGCCGTGCCTTCGCAGCAAGCCGCCGTTGCGCGGCCCTGGCCCAAACCGCAGCCTGCCGCGGTGATGCCCAAACCGATTGCCGCCGCGACGTCGACCCAGTCCGTGCCGCCGCCCGCCGCCGGTCCGCCCTGCGCGAACGTTACTGGCGCCAGCACCAACATCGCGATAGCCGCCATCAGAAACCACATCATTTTCCTTGCCATGCTTTCTCCTTTGTATGAAGTTGCCGCCAGTGGGTGGTTCCCGGAAGCCTTGGGAGGCGACCGGTCTCACGCTGGCCGCGTGTAAGGCCGTATGAAAACGGTAATAAAAACTCGTGATCGCGAGGTCGCCGAAGTTCCGCTCGCCCCGAAGCGAAGAGAGATCCCCCGACTCGCTCTCGTTTTACCGCGACCCTAACCGGGTCGCAAACTGCGCTCGCTTCGGGATGACAACATAAAATCACAACAGAGGCGGACTAAAACAGCTCGCCACAAAAACGATTCCGTTTCCAGCCACTCGCCACCAGTCACTCGCCACTGCTTCTAGTGCTCTTCCGCCGTTGCCAGGCCCAGGTACACGATGGCAAGAATCGTGAAAATGAACGCTTGCAGCACCGCTTCGAAAATGTGGAACAGCGTCAGCGCCAGCGGAATTGCCACCGGCACCACCGCCGACACATAACCCGCTGCGCTCAAATGTCCGAGGAACGTGAATAGCCCAATGCTCAGTCCCAGGAACGAAACGAAAATCAGCTCGCTGACCATCATGTTGGCCCAGAGACGAACGGTGAGCGAGAGCAGCCGCGCGAAGTGGCTGAACGTTTCCACGATAAACATGATAGGCGAAATCGCCGGCACCGGACCCAGCAGCGTTTTTGCGTAGCCGCCCGGACCGTGTTTCGCGATTCCGAAGCGGTTGTAGTAAAGGAATACAACGATGGCGCAGCCCAGCGGCACCGTCACGCTCGCTGTCGGAGACATCAGCCCCGGCACCACCGCCAGCATGTTCGAAATGAAAATGAACAGCGCAATCGACCCCAGCAGCGGAATGTGCCGGTCGGAATCGTGTCCCACGATGTCGTCGAGCAAATCTTTGATGCCGACGCCCATCGGATTCACCAGCACCATTTCCATTACCTGCTGTGTCGCGCCGGGACGCTCTGCGCTGATTCGTCCCTTCAGCCACAAAAAGAAAAGCGCCGCCAGCAGAAGCACCAGGAATTCCATGGCGAGAAAGTTGGGAATCGGATACTGCGGATTTTCCGGATGGATGTGCAACATCGCCAGCAGCGCCAGCGCTGGTTTGGCCAGCAGCACGTTCACAGCCTTGGTAAGTGGTAGGACTTCTTCCTTGCCCATGCGTCTCCCGTGAGAATTATTGCCGAATCAAGAATGTATGGGTTTACTTCTTGGATAAGTAACGTGCGATATAACTTTACTCAACGAGCCGGTGTTCGCCCCTTATCAATTCGTACGTCAGCTCTACCAGTATGGCCGGTACCACCGCTCCCAATCCGCAGATCAGCGCCACCCCTGGCAGCTTGAGCCAAACGAGAATAACATACACCGCTACCAGCAGCAACACTAGGCGTCCAAAGAACTTAGCGTGCATGCTGCGCGGCACGTGCACCGTTTCAGCGCCCGCCTGGGCCATGCCGAGCCGAATAACCCCGGTGGCGCCGTGCCGCAGCCAGCGAAAGTTGAGCCAGCACAAACTCGACCCGAGAGCCGCGGCGGCGGCGGAGCGCCATCCCCATTTCACGGCGGCAACGGCCGTAAAAAGCACGCCGAAAATGGCGATAAATTGCTCGATTCGGCCCTCTATGCGCGCTTCTTTTGCTTGAATTTGCATGAAATTTTTAAGGGGTGCTTGCGGGCAAATTCGCGCAATTTTCGGCAAAAAGCGACCGCGCCGGAGCGGCTTTGCGCAAGCGGCCATGCAAAACGCTGCACAGTAGCTTTCCTAGTTCTTGTCCTGCGCAGCGGCCGCTTTCAGCACGTCGCGCAGTCCGACCACGATGCCCAAAATGCCCAGCACGATGAGCAGCAGCGGCTTGGTGTGCAGCCAGCGGTCCAGAAAATACCCGATCACGCCGCCAAGAATCACCGGCCCCACGATCATGAACGGCATTTGGAAGGCGAGCGCCATCTGCTTCACCGCGCCGCCGACGTTTTTCTCCGAGGATGGATCTTGGGCCATTTTTATTGGCTTTCTGCCGTTTTCAACACTGATGATGCGCGCCGTGCAGTACCGCGACCGCGTGCGGCAAGAGTTCCGCCACGGCGTCCAGCGAGTCCACCGCGCCCTTCGGGCTGCCAGGCAAATTCAAAATGATGGTCTTGCCGCGAATCCCGGCAGCGGCGCGCGAAAGAATCGCGCGCGAAGTTTTTTTCGCGCCGGCCGCGCGCATCTGCTCCGGAAACCCGGGAATCAGCCGATCCGAAACCGCAATCGTCGCTTCGGGCGTGACGTCGCGCGGACCGAGCCCGGTGCCGCCGGTGGTGAGAATCAAATCGACGGAGTCGGAGTCCGCGGTTTGTTTCAGAAATGCCTCGATGGCAGCGCGATCGTCCGGGAGCACGGTGCACTTCACCGTTTCCCATTTCAATTCGATGCAGCGCTGCAGCACGGCAGGGCCGGAGCGGTCCTCGTATTTTCCATTGGCGACTGAGTCGCTCAGCGTAAGGATCGACACTCGCATTGAGATACATCATACGGCAGAAAGAAGCGCAAACGAACCAAGTCGAGCGGTCGCGGCGGAGAAGCTGATCAAAGAATAAGAGGGATTCTTCGCGCAAATGCGCCGCTCAGAATGACGGCCCTGGGTTAGAACGCATAGAGGTAGCAGGGGATTCGCCCACATTGCGATACGAAGAGAGATTCCTCGACTCGCTGGACAATTCTCTTTGCGCCCTCACTGCGCGCGGCTCGCTTCGGAATGACACCGTTATTTAAATTGACGGCAGTGGTTAGCTTTCGGCGGGGGCGTTCTGGTGGGCGGCGTCGGTGGAGTCTTCGGAGTCGCGCTGGCCTTCGTCCATGAGGCGCAAAGCTTCCATGAGCAGGCCGGTGGTCGAGCGCGAGATGGTGTTGCGCGAAGGCGCGCCGTTGAAGTCGATCTCGAATTCGCCGTCCGGCCAGCGGACCACCTGGTACACAGCATCCTCGCCTTCGGTTGAGCCGAGGCGTGCATCGGCGCACTGCCCGGCGGCAAAGAAAAGCTCGGCGGTGTCGCCGGCGCGGCGCACCGTAAGCTGGCAGGACTTCTGCCCCATTTCAAGCGACTGCATCAAGTCGAGAATGCTCATCTCTTCCAGACGGCCTTGAATCACGCCCGGGCGCACTGCGCGCTTCTGCAATTTTTCGAGCTGCAGGCGGTCGATGACTTTCTTGGCGCGCGTGATGAAATCGTTGAGGAAAAACGGCTTGGTAATGAATTCTTCCACGTTGTCCACCAGCGGGCGAAGCTTCTCTTCGACATCGCCGCGGCTGGCCAGAAAAATAAAGGGAATGTTCTTGGTCTGCTGGCGCGCGCGCACCTTTTCGTAAAGCTGGCGACCGTCGAGTCCGGGCATGCGGAAGTCGGAGACGACCAGGTCGGGCTGCTCGTCGATAATCTTGAGAAGCGCGTCGGTGCTGTCGGAGGCCGCGTGAGCTTCGCAATGCTGCGAAAGGCCCTTCATCAGCAGGTCGAGGATCAGCGGGTTGTCGTCGACCACAAGCACCTTGACGTCTTTGGCAGGGGTCATATTATTTGCGTTTTTCGGGGCGGACGTAGAGTCCGCTTCTGCCCCCGGACTTTTTTACCACGTAGACGTCGCTGACGGTCATGCCGCGTTCCAAGGCTTTGCACATGTCGTAGATCGTCAGCGCCGCAACCGATGCCGCCACCAGTGCTTCCATCTCCACGCCTGTGGGGCCGGTGGCTGTTGCTTCCGAGGTAATCTCGATTCCATTCTGGCACAGCTTGGCCGTCACATCTACGTGCGTGAGGGACAGGGGGTGACAAAGCGGAATCAGCTCGGAAGTGCGCTTGGCGGCGGAAATTCCAGCGATGCGAGCGACTTCCAACGGGCTGCCCTTGGGCGATTTAAGCGATTCGATGCTGGCGACGGTGGCTCTCTGCATGTGTACGAAGGCATGCGCGACGGCGGTGCGCGAAGTGGCTGGCTTGGAAGTAACGTCGACCATGCGCACGCGGCCCTTTTTGTCGTAGTGCGAGAGCTTTTTCATGTGATTGGCAATGATACCTTGCCGAGGACGAACGGAGACGAAAAACCGAGGCGCAATGTCTGCTATTCCTTCAGAACGACAAGAACTTTGAAGGAAGTGTGAAAGGCCCGTTCTAACTACTGATGTTTTGCGTGCTCGGACACAATCCTCGTAAGCAAAGTTTTCTTGCGCACCCATCGCGCCGACTCCTATGGGGAAGACGCGAAGGGATGAGGAACCCGACCTGGTTACGCACAGCCAAATGGGCAGCCGTGTGAAGCACGGCATCCTGAGCTTCGGCAACAGCAAAGAGCGACGAAGCAACATACGCTACGATCGCAGGTCTCAGGCGGGTTTTCGGGGAGCTCGGATGACAGAGTAAAGACAAAGGCAAAAACGAGAGGGATTCTTCGCGCAACATCGGCGCTCAGAATGACGGCGAAAAGTTCGGAACGACTGCGCGTTATTGAAGCGGGAAGGCTGGGCCGCGTGTGGCCGGGCGGGACAATTCGGCGCAGCTAGATGCTTGACGCGGCGAGGCGGCGCGTTCTACTCTCTGCCGCAACAAGTGAGGAGGTATTTATATGCGACCCGATAAAACGAAGAGCCATGCTCGCGCGAGCGCGAACCTGGGGCTGCTGTTGGCGCTGGTGCTGGTGGCGATTCCGCTGGGTGCGGCGACGGCGCGAATCTATGTGACCAACCGGGGCGGCACGACCATCAGCGTGATCGATCCGACTACGAACACGGTGGTACAGACGATTCGCGGGCTTGAGTCGCCGGAGGTGGTGCGTTTTTCGCCCGACGGCAACCGCCTCTATATCGGCTTGCGCAGCGAGGACAATTTCTACGTGATGGACCGCAAGAGCGGCAAGACCATCAAGAAAATTCCGACCAGCGGCTGGGTGAATGACGCGCTGGTCACGAGCGACGGAAAGTTGGTGCTACTGGCCATTCGCAACACCGGCGTGGAGGCGGAAGATGCCGGCGCGCTGGATGTGATCGACGCGAAATCGCTGACGAAGATCAAGAGCATCCCGACCAAGCGAGGACTGCACGACCTGGCGCTGACCGGCGACAACAAGTTCGTGGCCGCTGGGTCGCCGGGGGGACAGTTGATTACAGTGTTCGACCTGCAGAACATGGACATCGCCTGGACGGTTAACTACGACCAGGGCGTGCTGCCGGTCGTGATCGAGACCAATCCGGACGGCTCGGGACACCGCATCTTCGCGCAGCTCACCCAGACGAACGGATTTTCAGTGGTGGACTTTGCGACGCACAAAGAGGTAGCCCGAATCGTGAACCCGGATGAGCCCAAAGGGTTCCCTCCGGGATGCGAAGGCATCAGCCACGGCATCGGCATCGCGCCGGATGGAAAGACGCTGTGGTCGAACAGCCGGCCTGCGAATGCCGTGTTCGTCTACTCGCTGCCCGACCTGAAATTGCTGGGGCACGTTTCCTTGCCGGAAACGCCGGTGCCAGGGAAAGCGCCCCGCGGCGGCGGGCCGGCGTGGGTAACGTTCACTCCGGACAGCAAGACCGTTTACGTTTCCACGTGCGGGACGAAGTCAATCACCGCGATTGATGTGGAGGGAATCAAGAAGATCACCGACATTCCCGTGGGCGAAATGCCGGACCGCATCAGCACGCTGGTGATGAAGTAGAGCGGTTGTTCGCGACAACGCATTATTGCGACCGAGAGGTGAGTATGATCGCGAGAATACTGACAAAGATTGCTCCCGCGGGTTTTGTGCTGGCGGCTGCCGCGCTGCTGTATCTGTTTACGCCTCTGGCTCCGGCGCAAATGTCCGCAGCGGCAGGTGGGGAAGCCCCGCAGCTCGACTACGAGTTTTTCAAGTTGAAGGTCGAGCCGATCTTCTTGAAGCATCGCTCGGACGAACACGCGCGGTGCTACGTGTGCCATCAGATGGCGCACCATGGCGGCGGCCCGCTGAGTCTGGAGATGCTGCCGCAGGGAGCGACGTTCTGGACCGAAGAGGAGTCGCGCAAGAATTTTGAGACGGTGTCGAAGCTGGTGGTGCCGGGTGATCCGTCGCGGAGCCTGCTCTTGAGGATGCCGCTCGCGCCCGAGGCGGGAGGGCTGGCCGATACGCATCAGGGTGGAAGGCAATTCGCGTCCCAGGACGATCCGGATTGGAAGAACATCAAGGCCTGGGTGATGGGCGAAAAGGCCGGCGACAACGAAGCGAAAAAGCAGTAGCGGTTCGTCGCAGATTCTCCAGAAGAATGGAATCGATCAAAAACGACACACGAAGAGAGATCCCTCGTCGCTCCGCCGCGACCTTCGGTCCCGGCTTCGCTCGCTCGGGATGACAGCGCAAAACATAGCGGGCTGACGCCCGCCGTCACGACCACCGAAGCGAAACGCGAAGAGGAATCCTGCGCTGTGTCGAAATGACAGCGTAAGAGCAAACACAAAAACGAAGAGGGATTCTTCGCTGCGCTCAGAATGACGGCGGAAAGCAAAGGCAAAAAATGAAGAGAGATCCTTCGACTCGCAGCGCGATCCTGATCGGATCGCGCGAAACCCTCGCTAAGGATGACAGCGTAAAAAGAAATTAGCGTTAGAAGGCGGAGCGGCGGGGGAGCACGTCGACCCATTCGCCGGCTTCGATTTGCAGGCGCGACTGGTCGACCTTGAGGAAACAATTGCCGCGCACGACCGCGCCGATGTCTCCCGAACCTTCCCAGAGCATCAATTCCACGCGCGGCTCGCCATTGGGCCAGGTGACGCGCGCGGGAAGGTAGTGATCGACGCCGGCCTTTTCGTTCACGGCGTGCGCGAGTTTGGCGCGCACGAACGGCAGCGGTTGCGGCGTGTATCCGCCGAGCAGTTCAATTCCCGGCACGGCAAATAATTCGAACGTGAGCATGGTCGAGACGGGATTGCCGGGAAGTCCGAAGACGGGTTTGCCTTTGCACCAGCCGAACACGGCTGGTTTGCCGGGACGCAGCGCGACAGCGTCAAAGAAAAATTCCGCATCCATTTCGCGTAATGCGGTTTCAACAAGATCGTACTTACCGACCGACATGCCGCCGCTGAGCAGCAGAATATCGGCTTTCAAGCCTTCGTCGATTTTTGCGCGCAGGTCGGACATTTCGTCCTTCGCGTTCAGAAGCGGCACCGGCTCGCCGCCGGCGAGCGCGACCTGCGCGGAAAGCGAAATGGTGTTGCTGTTGCGGATCTGAAATGGACCGGGGGTCTGGTTGACTTCGACGACTTCGTCGCCCGTGGAAAGAATGGCCACGCGCGGGCGGCGGGCGACCGTGAGGCTGACGCGTCCCACTTCGGCGGCCATGGCGAGTTCCGGGTAGCCCAGGCGCGTGCCGCGCGGGATGACCACTTCTCCCACGCGCGCTTCGGCGCCGGCGAGTACGTAGTGCTGTCCCATTTTTGCGGACTGCTCGAAGATGACGGAGTCGCCCTCTTCGCGCGCGTATTCGAGCATCATCACCGCGCTCGCGCCCTTGGGTAGCGCAGCGCCGGTAAGAATGCGCACACATTCGCCCGAGCCAACGGAGCCATTGAAGGCGACGCCCGCGCGGCTTTCGCCGATCAGGCGCAATTTCGCGCCGGGCTGGGCAACGTCGGAGGCGCGCACAGCGAAGCCGTCGCGAATCGAGCGGTTGAAGGGCGGGTAGTTGCGGTCGGCGGAAATCTGTTCGGCGAGAATGCGGCCGAGGGCGCGGGAAGGGTCCTGCGCGAAGTCGACGGTTTCGGTCTTCAGCGCGCAACGGGACTTGCGCTCGGTCATCACCTCGATGACTTTGGCGCGCGCCTGTTCTACGGTGAGCATTTCCACTGCAAACCCCTTGGGAAAGGCCGAGCAAAAGCTCGCGGAAAAAGCACCGCGAGCGGTAAGGCGCTGTCGCGCGATTTACTTCCGGCACGGCTGAAGCCGTGCCCTAACGAAATTCAAAAAAAAGCAGATCCCTCGACTCGCTGAACGTTCTTCTCTGCGCCCTCACCGGCCGCGGCTCGCTTCGGGATGACAACGTGAAGCAAAAGCGCTCTCCGAAAGCGATGGCGGGCTGAAGCCCGTCTCTACGATCCCGACCCTAAGAGAGATCCCTCGTCGCTGAGCGGCGACCGAAGGTCGCCGCCTGCGCTCGCTCGGGATGACAGCGAAAGACACAGGCAACGGCAAAACATCTCCAGGCACCGAATGACGCTACCTATAGCCAGGAGGCCAGGCGCGAGCCGCGCGGCACGATGGTCGCATCGCGCTCCGGGCCGGTTGAGACCATGCCGATTTCAGTCTGCGTCTCGTCCGATATGAAATTCAAGTAGTCGCGCGCCGGCGTTGGCAGATCCTTGATCTCGCGGATGCCGGGGGTGGGCTTGCGCCAGCCGGGCAGCGTTTCGTACTCGGGCTGAATCTCGGCGAGCGTTTCCACGTCGGGCGGCATTTCCGTGATGCGCTTGCCCTTGTAGCGATACGCGGTGCAAACCTGAATTTCAGGTTGCGCGTCGAACACGTCGAGCTTGGTGACCACGAGCGAGTCGATGCCGTTGAGCATTTTCGCGTAGCGCAGCACCACCAGATCGAGCCAGCCGCAGCGACGCGGGCGTCCGGTGACGGCGCCGAATTCGTTTCCGCGCTGGCGGACTTCCTGCGCGTCGAGGTCGACCATCTCGGTGGGAAAAGGCCCGCTACCGACGCGCGTGGTGTAAGCCTTGGTGACGCCGATGACGCCCGTGATCCGCGTGGGCGCTACGCCGAGACCGGGCGAAGCGCCGCCGGAAGTAGCGTTCGAAGAAGTGACGTAGGGATAAGTGCCATGGTCGATATCGAGCATGGTGCCCTGCGCGCCTTCGAACAGCACGCTTTCGCCGTTGTCGAGCGCTTTGTTCAACACGATGGTCGTGTCGACGACGAGGTCGCGGATGCGCTCGGCAATTTCGAGATACTGATCGAGCAGACCTTCGGTTTCGAGCGGATGTCCGTAAGCCGCGCTGCTGATGGCGTTTTTCTCGGCGAGCACGCGCTCGAGCTTTTCGCGAAAGCGCTTCTCATCGAGCAGGTCGCAGACGCGAATGCCGCGACGCGCCATTTTGTCTTCGTAAGCCGGGCCGATGCCGCGAGAAGTCGTGCCGATTTTGGCGGCTCCGCGAGCGGTTTCGGCGGCTTTGTCCATTTCGCGGTGGTAGGGAAAAATCAGGTGGGCGCGATTGCTGAGAAACAGGCGGCCGCGCACGTCGATGTCAGACTTTTTGAGATTGTCGAGCTCGGCGACAAGGGCGATGGGATCGACCACCGTGCCCGGTCCGATGACCGCTTTCTTGCCTTCGCGCAGAATGCCGCTGGGAATAAGCTGCAGCACGTAGCGATGGCCATTGAAAATGACGGTGTGGCCAGCGTTGTGTCCACCGGCGTAACGCGCGGTGTAGTCGAACGAGGAAGCAAGGTAGTCGACCACCTTTCCTTTTCCTTCGTCGCCCCACTGCGCGCCGATCACTGCGACTGCTTTGGTCTGAATTTTCTGGGTCACCCGGAGCACTCCGCACACACGATGCGCACTTTGCCCGCTTCGGTCCAATCTCGAAGCACTACAGGTAGGCTAGCGCGGTAGAAACCAATTCAAGATGGTACGACGCGGAGGGTGGCAAAACAAGCCTGCACTGAAAGGCTTTCCATGGGCGCCCGCAACCAGCCCGAGCAAGAGAGCTGGGCGGAAAAAATCGAATCGTGCGGATGGCGACAGCAATCTCATCTGGCAGGAGAGATAGCGATGACGACAACGACCACAGCAACAAAGGAATTCACCTCGCGGGCGTATCAGGGGCAGCGGCTGGAATTCCACAGCAAGCGGAGCTTCGACGAAGTGCTCGCGACACTGCGGCAGCTGGTGGGCAACACAACGATCAAACAGGTGAACGAGCACGGCTCCGGCGGCGCCACGCGGGAGCAATTCGAGAAGCGCATCCGTGCGCTCGAAGGCGAAAGCGGGTTCATGCTGTTTCACGAAATCGACCATGGGCAATGGATGCAGGCCTACGGCGCGCGCAGAAAGGTGATGCGCTGGATTCTAGGCAATCCGCTGATCGCCATTACCATGCTGAAGCACGACATCCGCGCCGGGCTATTCGCGCCGGTGGAACTCATGCTGATTGAAAACGAGGACGGGAACGGCTGCACGGTGATCTACGATGTGCCGTCGTCGCTGATCGTGATCGAGGAAAATCCGCCGCTGCTGGAAGCCGCACAGGTGCTGGACAAGAAATTGCTGGCGCTGGTGAGCCGGGCCACTGCCTGAAGCTTGCGGGAAGGGAATCGCAAGTGGACGGCAATCGCTTCGCGCCGGTCTGGCTCCGCGCGCGGTAGATAGTGACTATGACCGCCGTTTGCCGGTTTTGGGCGCGTTCTTAGTGAGGTGCCAGGAGTCGCACCAGGAGCAGAAATAGGCGCGAAGATCCTTGGGCGCGTTGGCCGTGGCGATCTGGTGCGCGGCAGTGGAGAGCGCTTCGCCTTCGGTGGCGTACTTGCGCTTGGCGGTTACCGGGCATTTTGAGTCGTCTTGCATGAAAGGCCCTCAGTCGCAATCTTGCCGACGCCAGTTTACACGTGGCCCCGTTTGTCACAGAGCAGGCTCCATCACTTCGGAATGGCCAGGATTGTGACGGTGGGGTTGGTGGCGGGGATGGGCATGGTCTTGGAGTTGATGACGCCGCCGTCGCCGGAAATTACGGCAACGTATTGCGCGCCCTGCTCAGCGTAAGTGATGATGCCGCCCTGGATTGAATCCGAGAGATTGATGCGATTGAGCATTTTGCCGGATTCGGCGTCGAGAGCGTCGAAAAAGCCGCCGACTTCTCCGGCGAAGACAAGCTTTGAAGCGGTGACAACCACTCCCGCAACCATTGGAGAAGGCGATTCGTAGCGCCAGCGCTCTTTGCCGGTGCCAGCGTCAAATCCGGTAAGGCGGCCGCGCGCTTCGGAGTAAGAGCCGAGGCCGATGGGACCGCCGAAGTAACGGGTTGCGCCCGTGTGCGCGGTTTCAGGATTGGGCGCTTCTTTTTCCTTCATGATCTGGCCGCACCACTGATCGTTCGCGGGCACCACCAGCAAATTGAGCGCGGAGCTGTAGGCGGCGCTGTTCCATTCGCTGCCGCCAAGCGGGCCGGGGCAGGCGCGAATCGGAGTGAGGCCGGTTTTGGCGTCGGCGTTGACGCGCGTGACGAACGGAACGCTGTAGAGCAGCTTGTGCGAGTCGCGATCGACCACACGGAGCACGCCGTCTTTTCCGGTGGAAGCGATGGCTGTGCGCGAGTTGATCTTGAAGACGGGATTCACGTGCGTGATGTCGTAGTCGTGCGTGTCGTGCGGGATGAACTGGTTGTACCACGCGAGCTTTCCGGTCTTGGCGTCGAGCGCGATGAGGGAGTTGGTGTAGAGATTGGCGCCGGGACGCGCATCGTCGTAGTAGTCGGGCGCGGGATTGCCGCCGGAAACGTAGAGCAGATCCTTTTCGTTGTCGTAGGAGAACGGTGTCCAGAGCGCGCCGCCCGCGTATTTGCGCGCGGCCGGATCGGAGCCCCAGGTTTCGGCGCCGGGCTCGCCATCGCGCGGAATGATATTGAAGCGCCAGACCTGCTCGCCGTCGCTCAAGCGGAAGGCTCCGACCCAACCGCTGGCGGCGGATTCCGAGCCGGCGGGGCCGATGAAGATCATGTCGCCGTGAACGAGCGGCGGCATGCTGATGAAGTAGCCGTCCTTGGGGCTGGCGATCTGCTTGGCCCAGGCGAGATGGCCGGTTTCGGTGTCGATGGCGATGAGGTAGTCGTCGGCGGTGCCGCGAATGATTTTTCCGTTTGCAAGCGAAGCGCCGCGGCTGGGATGGACGGAGTCGCGGTCGCGCGGCGTCCACTGGTTGGTCCACAGGACGCGGCAGTCGGCGCCGTTCAGCGCGACGGTGTAGTGCGTGCTGGTGAGATACATGACGCCCGCGGAAACGATGGGCGCCGATTCGGAGGGAACCTTCTCAGGAAAGGTGTACGAGCAAACCTTCGCCATCCGGCTGACGTTTTGCGCAGTGATCTGCGTGAGCGGACTGAAGCGCGTGCCGGCGAGGTCGTGGTCGACGTAGGACCAGTCGGAATCGGAGTCGGCGGCGCGGGGCGTGAGGCGCGATGCGAACGCCAGCATCAGAGACGCCGTTGCAGCGACAACTGCCAGATAGCGGAACACGCGGGTTCGCGCAGTACGGGAGATGGGCATCATGGCGTCGCCTCCGAAAGCGTTAATGACGAATTGAGTGACACGAGATTGTGACGGCCGGGCAGCAATGTCAAGACGCCCATACCGCAAGATCCTTTCAACCTATTTCTTAGTACCGCCGGTGCTACGCTAAAGGCGACGCGGCTGCCGGCGGGGTTGAATTCAGCGGTGGACAAAGGGCACGAGCATGGGAACACGCCGGGCATACTCGTCGTAAGCTTCGGCGCCCAGTTCGTCCCGCAGGAAGCGCTCTTCGAGGCGCGCCTTCATGTAGAAACTGAGAACGATGAGCGCCGCGCCCAGGCACGCGAAGAGTGTGCCAAACATTACGGCGGTGGCGATGAGCGCGAGACTGACGCCTGTGTAGATCGGGTGGCGCACGAGCGCGTAAGGTCCTGTTTGAATGATGCGGTGATCCGCCTTGCGCGCGACCCAACGCGACCACAAACGTCCGAGGTGCAATCGCGCCCACCAGGTGAAACAAAGACCGACGAGAGCAAGAGCGAACAGGCACCAAGCGGCGGGTCGCTCCATTCGCCACAGGATAACGCGGGGAGGCCGATAAGAGGCAAAGAGAAGAAGAACGCCGATCAGCGATACGATGTTGTAGGGCACCTCCCTCATTGAGCCGGCGCCCTTAACGGCGCGATCGCTCCAAGCTGCCGCGATCCCCCAGGAAACTCCCCAAACTAGCCAGAGACACGAGATCGCCAATGCGGGCGAGCTACGGATAACCATACCCAAAGCTTAACGCGGCCGACGGTAGACTGCACAGGTGGGGAGCCGTGGCCGGGCCTGCGAGCGGACGGATGCAGCTTGGCGGTATGATGGCAGCGGCGGTGGCTGGTGTTGCGCTACCGGAGAAATAATGCAGCGTGTGCAGAGGGCCTGAGAATAGCTGCGAGTAACCTGCGAGTGGCGATGAAGACCAGCGAACTCATTTACGACTGGAACGTGGAGCTGGGGCCCGAGATTCCACTGGGCCGCCGTGTAGCGCTGAACGACGAAACGTTGCGCGACGGGCTACAGAATCCCTCCGTGCGCGATCCTTCCATCGGCGAAAAAATCGAGATTCTGCACCTGATGGAAGCGCTCGGCATCGAGACGGTGAACATTGGGCTCCCTGGCGCAGGGCCGCGAGCGTTTGCCGACACCGAAGCGCTGGCGCGGGAAATCGTGCAGTCGCGGATGAAAATCCGCCCGAACTGCGCGGCGCGCACGCACAAGAATGACATCACGCCGATTATCGAGATTTCGCAACGCGTGGGCATGGCGATCGAAGCGGCGACATTTCTGGGATCGAGTCCGATCCGGCGGCTGGTGGAGGATTGGTCGGTCGAGCATCTGAAGCGCGTGACCGAAGAAGCGGTGAAGTACCCGGTGGGCGAAGGGCTGCCGGTGATGTACGTAACCGAAGACACGGTGCGCACCGATCCCGACACGGTTTGCGCTTTGTATTCGACGGCAATTCGCGCGGGCGCGCGAGCCATCGTGCTGTGCGATACGGTGGGCCATGCTACGCCGCGCGGGGCGTACAGCCTGGTGAAATTCGCGATCGAGAAAATCGTGCAGCCGTCGGGCGAGAAAATCCGCGTGGACTGGCACGGGCACAACGATCGCGGCCTGGCGGTGGCGAACTCGATTGCGGCATTTTCGGCGGGCGCGGATCAGGTGCACGCGGCGGCGCTTTCGCTGGGCGAGCGCGTGGGAAACACGCCGATGGAGTTGATGCTGGTGAATCTGCGGCTGCTGGGGCTGATCGATCGCGACCTTTCAAAGCTGAAGCAATATTCGGAGACGGTAGCGCGCGCGACGCACACGGTGATTCCTTCAAATTATCCCGTGGTGGGGCGCGACGCGTTTCGCACTGCGACGGGAGTGCACGCGGCGGCGATCATCAAGGCGTACAAGAAAGATGATCGCGAGCTCGCGAATGCGATTTACAGCGGCGTGCCCTCGCACTATTTCGGGCTGGAGCAGATTATCGAGGTAGGGCCGCTGAGCGGGAAGTCGAATGTGATTCACTGGCTGGAAAAGCGCGGGATACCGGCGACCGATGAGTTGGTGGAGCGGATATTGGAAGTGGCCAAGCAGTCCGAGCGCGTGCTCACTGACGACGATATACAGGCGGTAGTGGATTCTGTGGTCGGGTTCTAGACGCTGCTACCGCTAAAAAGTGACGCGACGGCAGGTATAGGAAGCAGAGGAGAATTCGACACACGAAGAGAGGTCCCTCGACTCGCTCGGTTCTGCCGCGACCCTAACCGGGTCGCAAAACTGCGCTCGCTTCGGGATGACACCATCAAAGAAAACACGACGCTTTACTCAGCGCTCCGATCCTGATCGGGTCGTTGGCTCGCTTTGATGACACAGCCAGAAAAAGAACGCCCGGGACGATGACCCTTTTGCAATTCCCCGCGCGGAGAGGGGGCGGGGCTTGCCTTCGCTCGCGCGAAAACGCTTTAATACTCGCATGGCTAGTCCGGGACGCGTCGCCAATGTCCACATCCGTCCGCTGCGAGAAAATGAGCTGGACGAGGCCGACCGCATTGTGCGCGTTGCGTTTGGCACATTTCTCGGCTTGCCCGATCCGACGCGCTTCATGGGCGACTCGGCTTATGTGCGCACGCGCTGGAAAGCCGATCCGTCGGCGGTGGTAGCAGCGGAGCACGATGGAAAACTCATCGGAACGAATTTCGCGAGCAACTGGCGCAGCTTCGGATTCTTCGGGCCGCTCAGCGTCGAGCCAGCCTATTGGGAGCGTGGCGTGGCGCAGCAGTTGCTCGCGCCGACCATGGAGATTTTCCGTGCGTGGGGGAATCGTCACACCGGGCTTTTCACTTTTGCGAACAGTCCCAAGCACATGCGGCTGTACCAGAAATTTGGGTTCTGGCCGCGCGACCTGGTGGCGGTGATGGCCAAGCCCGTTGCAGCCGCTCCAAGCGCAGCGGAAAGCACCGCACGAAAAACGGATGCGGCCCTTGCGAATGGCACGCCGGAACTTTTCTCGCAGGCGAGTCCGGAATCGCGCCCGCAGCTTCTGCTGGCCTGCCGCGAGGTGACCAGCGCAAATTTTGAGGGATTGGACGTGGAGCGGGAGATTCGCTCGGTAGCCGAACAGAAATTGGGCGATACCGTGCTGGTGTGGGACGATGCCGAGCTGCGCGGATTGGCCGTATGCCACACCGGAGCCGGAACGGAAGCGGGGACAGGCGTCTGCTATGTGAAATTCGGCGCGGTCATACCCGGCTCGCATGTGGGAGAAGATTTTTCGCGTTTGCTCGATGCCGTCGAATCCTACGCGCGAGCCGCCGGGGCGCAGAAGATCACCGCGGGAGTGAATCTGGCCCGCCGCGAGGCGTTTTCCGCGCTCTATAGCAGGGGATTTCGCACCGAACTCCAGGGAGTGGCCATGGAATCAGGGGATGCGAACTCCGGCTACAACCACCCTGGTATATACATACTCGATGACTGGCGCTAGACTGCGCAGGATTCGCGTGAAACTCCTTCTCATCTGCTGTATCTTGCTGTGTATGGGGACGCTTTCCGCCCGAGCCGCTGACGATACTGCGATGAAAGTCGCTCAGGACCCGGCGGTCACGCGCGGGCTCGACTGGCTTGGCAAAAACACCGGCTGGCTCACCGAACAGCAGATTCGCCTCACGGAAATTCCCGCGCCGGAATTTAGCGAAGCGCAGCGTGGAGTCGCGCTGAAGCAGCTTTTCGAATCCGCAGGCCTCGACGTGCATGTGGACGACCTCGGCAACGTGATCGGCGAGCGGCCAGGGACCGATCCCAAAGGCGTGATCCTGCTGGCCGCGCATCTCGACACCGTTTTCCCCGCGGGCACCGATGTACACGTGAAGCGTTCCGGCACGCGGCTGCTGGCGCCAGGAATTTCAGACAACAGCGCGGGCCTGTCGGCGCTGGCAGGTGTTGCCCGCGCGCTGGCAGAATCGCGCGTGCGTACCACGAAAACGATTGTGCTGGCAGGCGACGTGGGCGAAGAAGGGGAAGGGAACCTGCGCGGGATGCGCGCGCTGGTGGAACATTACGGCTCGCGGCTGAGCGCGGTGATTGCCGTAGATGGCCCTTCCACCGAACACATCACCACACAGGGCATTGCTTCGCGCCGCGTGGAAGTGACCATCACCGGGCCGGGCGGCCATAGCTGGTCGGATTTCGGAGCGCCGAACCCGATCACCGCGCTTTCGCGTGGCATCGTGCGGTTTTCCTCGATTCGCTTACCGGACACGCCGCGCAGCTCATTTAATTTTGGCGTGATCGAGGGCGGGCAGTCGGTGAATTCCATTCCGGCGCGCGCGTCGGTAAAGGTGGATTTGCGGTCGGAGAGCGAGGACCAGCTCACGCGCATGGAAAATTCGCTGCGCGAAGCGATGCAGCTCGGAGCGCGCGATGAATCGTTCGCCGCGCGCAGCAACAAGGATGCGGTGCAGATCAGCTTTCGGTCTATCGGAACGCGACCGGCGGGTTCGGTGTCCGAGGATTCCGCGCTGGTGCAGGCCATTCGCGAAGCCGACCGTTTTCTCGGCAATCGTTCGCGGCTGGAGCGCAGCTCCACCGACGCGAATGTGCCGCTTTCCATGGGCATCCCTGCGGTGGCGGTGGGCGGCGGTGGAAGCGGCGGCGGCGCGCACACGCTGAATGAGTGGTACGACCCCGCCGGGCGAGAGTTGGGCGCGAAGCGGCTGTTCCTCGCGGCAATCACGCTGGCCGGCATTCAGCCGTAAATCTTCTGTTGCCGACGTACACTGCGACTTCCACATGCGGCAAGTCCGCTAGCGTTCACCCCAGCGCAACTTGCTGCGCAGCACTTCGTAGTAGGTTTTCTGCGGGGACTGCACGAAATAAACTCTGCTCGAAGATTTGCAGATGGCCACGCGGTCGTTCGACAGAAGCTGAAAGCCGACCTGGCCGTCGAGGGTCAGATACACCGGCTCTTCGGCCGCAGCAATGTCGATTTCCACGTGCGAAGTGTCTGGAATCACCAGCGGACGGTTAGTGAGCATGTGCGGGCAAATCGGCGTGATGACGAACGCGTCGAGATGCGGGTGCACGATAGGACCGCCCGCCGCGAGCGAATAGGCAGTTGAACCAGTGGGCGTGGCCACGATCAGCCCGTCGGCGCGATAGCGGCCCACCTGCGCCCGGTCCACGTAGACGTCGAAATCCAGCATGCGCGCCAGCGCGGCCTTGTTGATCACAGCATCGTTCAACGCGATCTGCTGTTCGGCGGGCGCGCCATCGCGAATGGTCTGCGCATTGAGCATCATGCGCTCGCTGATCTGCTGCTTGCCCGCGAGCACTTGCTCGAGCACCGGATAAAGTTCTTCGCGCGTGACGCTGGTCAGGAATCCGAGGCCGCCGAGGTTTACCGCGAGAATGGGAACTTTGTGGCCCTTCAGCGCGCGCGCGGCCGAAAGCAGAGTTCCGTCGCCGCCGAGCACGATGAGCAGCTCAACATTTTCGGCAAGCTGCTCGCGCGGCAGCACGCGCACGCCGCAATCGGTGCAGGCGGCGGTCTCTTCGTCCACCGAGACGTCAATGTCCCGCTGACGCAGCCAGGCCACCAGCGGCGGGACCATGACGGAGACAATTTCCTTCAGAGGTTTGCAGACGATGCCGGCGGAGCGAATCATTTTGTTGGAAGCCGCATTTTATTCCACCCGGGCGGCGCGCGCGTGAAGAAAAAATTCCTGATTTCCTTCCGCTCCCGGCAATTGGCTGGGCTTCAGGCCGAGGTTGGTCAAGCCAAGCTCCACAGCGGCGTGTGTTACGCGCTCGATGGCCTTGGGATAAAGCGAAGGATCGCGCACGATACCGCCCTTGCCGATGTCGCGCTTTTCCAGTTCGAACTGAGGTTTGATGAGAATCAGGAAATCGCATCCCGGTGCGGCCACTGGGGCGACAGCGGGAAGCACCTTGCTCACCGAGATGAACGAAACATCCATCACGATCAGTGCGGGCGCTTCGGGAATATCCCCTGGCTGCAGGTAGCGCGCATTTTTCTCGAGAGTAGAGACGCGCGGATCGTTGCGCAGCTTCCAATCAAGCTGATCTGACGGTCACGTCGACTGCGTAGACCTTGGCCGCGCCGTGCTGCAGCAGGCAATCGGTAAATCCCCCAGTCGAGCTGCCGACATCAAGGCAGATTTTTCCTTCGGCGCTCACGCCGAAATCGGCCAGCGCGCCTTCGAGCTTGATTCCGCCGCGGCTGGCGTAGCGCTGCGGCTCGCCGGTCAGTTCAACGCGGGCATCGGTATCCACGCGATAGCCCGGCTTGTCTACTTTTTGCCCGTTCACCAACACCTGCCCGGCCATCAGCAGCGCTTGGGCGCGCTCACGCGAGGGGGCTAGGCCGCGCTCGACCATCAGCACGTCAATGCGCGATTTGCCGGTCTTTGTGGGCATAGGGAGAAGTACGCGCTCCAGCGGCGATGGTCACGAGCGCCGCGCCACAAGAAAAGCCGCGAGTTCGCGGAGACGCGCGGATCGCTCGCCGAACGGCTGCAGTTCGCGCAAAGCGAAGGACTCCAGCTCGGCAGCAATGGTGCGCGATTTCTCGAGTCCGTACAGCGCGGGATAGGTGGCCTTCTGCTGCGCCTGGTCTTTACCTGCCGTTTTGCCCAGCGCCGCGGAGGATTCTTCCACGTCGAGTATGTCGTCGACCACCTGAAAGGCCCAGCCAATGTTTTCGCCGAACGCGCGCAGGCGGGCCACATCTTCTGGAGCGGCGCCACCGGCGATCGAGCCCGCGACAATGGACCCGCGAATGAGCGCGGCGGTTTTCGAGCGATGTATATATTCGAGCATGGCCGCGTCCACCGGATTTCCGCCCGCCTCGACGTCCGCTACCTGTCCGCCGACCATGCCGTTCACGGTTCCCACAGCGGCACTGATCTCGGCGATTACGCGCACGCGCGCTTCTGGCGCAATGGGCGCGCCGGCAAGAATTTCAAAAGCAAGCGTGAGCAGCGCGTCGCCGGCCAGAATGGCCATGGCCTCGCCGAATACTTTGTGATTGGTGGGCTTGCCGCGGCGCAGATCGTCGTTGTCGAGCGCCGGCAGATCGTCGTGAATCAGCGAATAGGTGTGGATGCACTCAAGCGCGCAGCCGACTTGCACCGCGCCGGCGAGATCGGTTGTAAACATGCGCGCTGATTCCAGGCATAGAATCGGCCGGATGCGTTTGCCTCCGGCGAACACGCTGTAGCGCATGGCGCGATGAATGGAAGCAGGCGGCGTGTTTTCGGGTGGGAGCAGTTTTTCCAGCGCCGCTTCGACGAGAGCATGGTCCGCTTCAAAAAAGTCAGGAAGCTTCATGCGTTGGGGAGAGCGGAAGGGAACTGGAAGCGCAGATGCCATAAACGCCGTGCCAACCTAGGAATTTTCATCTTGAGGCTCAAACGGCTGCGCAGCGATCTTGCCGTCGGCTTTCTTCAAAAGAATTTCCACGCGTCCTTCAGCCTCTTCGAGTTGCTTCTGGCATTCGTGCGAAAGCTTCATGCCTTCTTCGAAGAGCTTCATGGCGTCGTCGAGCGAAAGCTCGGTGCTTTCCAGGCGCTTCACGACTTCTTCCAGGCGCGTGAGAGATTTTTCGAAGTCGCCCTTTTTGGGCGCTTCGGCCGGTTTGTTCGTGGTGGAACTCATCTCACCTTCAAACGCTGCGATTTTGCGCTCGCAAGCGCAGTGCCCAATATAAACGTCCCGGCGAAGCCGAGCAAGTGCGCTATCCGCCGGAGCGCATTGGCGCTCCGTCAAACTCCGGCAGCGCACGCCTTGCGCGGCAGGGCTGAACGATGCACAATCGCATTCATGGCGCTCGAATTCACCACTTCGTATATGCAGGATGCAACCGACAACTTCCGCCACTACAAGCGGCTGGCCGAGCGCGCCTTTGAGCAAGTGCCGGACGAAGCGCTGGTCTTCACGCCGGATGCCGGCTCGAATTCAATCGCGACCCTGGTAAAGCATCTTTCCGGGAACATGCGCTCGCGCTGGCGCGACTTTCTCACCACGGATGGTGAAAAGCCCGACCGCAACCGCGACGATGAGTTCGAACGGCCGTTTGCCACGCGCGCCGAACTGCTGGCCGCCTGGGAAGCCGGCTGGAAGCAGTTGTTCGACACGATGGCGACACTCACGGATGCCGATCTCCCGAAGAAGATCAGCATTCGCGGGGAGGCCCATTCCGTGTTGCAGGCCATTACGCGGCAAAATACGCATATCGCTTACCACGTGGGGCAGATCGTCTACATCGCCAAGCAGGCGGCCAGCGAAAACTGGAAAATCCTCAGCGTGCCGCGAGGAAAATCCTCGCAGTACAATGCGACTATTGCTTCGGGCAAAGCCTCGCAGCGGTGAATGCGGCGCGCCCGGCTGAAATCCGGTGACGCCACCACGCTAGTGCCAACGGCGAACGCAACGCCCGAACTTCTCGTGGAACATCTTTCCGTGAAACCTCTTCTCGTGAGAAATCCGCAGATATGAGCGCGCTCCACCTTTTCGGCGTGCTTTTCCTTGTGGGCGTCAACGCCTTCTTCTCCGCCACGGAATTTTCGCTGGTGGCCGTGCGCGATTCGCGCGTGCGGCAATTGATTGAAAAGGGCGACCCGCGGGCAAAAATCGTGGGAGAGCTGATCGCCGATCTCAACCGCGTGGTTTCCGGCGTGCAGGTGGGCATCACCATTTGCAGCCTGCTGCTCGGCTATCTGGGCGAAACCACGCTGGCCACCGTTTTGATGCCGATGGCGAGCTCTTTTCAGAGCCCCATCGCGGCGCTGGTCGCGCACACCATTGCCTTGGCCATCGCCTTCGGACTGCTCACCGTCTTGCAGGTGGTGCTCGGCGAGCTCGTTCCGAAAAGCCTCAGCCTGGCGCGCGCCGAGCGCGTGGCGCTGTTGGTGGCGAGGCCGTTTCACTGGTTTCTGCGCACATTTCGCTGGGCCATCGACCTGCTCGACAATTTTGCCGAAACGCTTACGCGCGCCTTGGGCATCACTTCGCACCAGAGTCACACCATGCTGCGCTCCAGCGAAGAATTGCAGGTGATGCTACAGCAGTCTCGCGACCGCGGCTTCATGCCCGCGGCCGAAGTCGAGTTCATTCAGAACGCCATGGAACTCAACCAGATCCAGGTGCGCGAAATCATGGTGCCGCGGCCGGACATGCATGCGCTGCCCGTGGACGCCACGCTCGATGAGACCATGAAGCTTTTCGCCGCCACTCAGCGATCGCGCATTCCGGTGTACGAAGGCAGCCTCGACCATATTCTCGGCTTCGTGCACATCAAGGACGTGGTCTGGGTGCTGCTCGATATCGCTCGCGCCACTTCCGACGATGGCGCCGCCCCGGAATTTCATCTCAGAAATATGCTGCGCGAGGCGCTGATCGTGCCGGAAACGAAACTTGCCAGCGAATTGCTGGTCGAGTTCCGAGCCAAGCGCGTCGGCATGGCCATGATTGTCGACGAATTCGGCAGCATCCTCGGGCTCACGACCCTCGAGGACATCCTGGAGCAGATGGTGGGCGAAATTCACGACGAGTTCGACGTGGTGGAAGGCCCGCACGTGTTGCCCGAAGGCGAACTTCTTTTCGACGGCGCCATAGCCGTTCGCGAATTGGAAACTCAGTACAACATTGCTCTGCCGGAAGACCAAGCCTATGAGACGTTAGGTGGGTTCATCCTGAATCGCCTGGGATTCATTCCGCGCGGCGGAGAAAGTTTTGAAGCCGAGGGCTATCGCTTCACGGTCATGGAAATGGATCACCGCCGCGTGGCGCGCGTGAAGATCAAAATGCTGCCGCCGCCTGGCGATTCCAGCGAGCCGGCGACCGCAGCGCCCAATGCCAGCGCCGCGGAACAATCTCGCAGGAGCGGGGCAAGAGAATCCAGCAACATATGATCCGATACATTTCGCTGCGGCTGCTGCTCGCCCTTCCCGCACTTTGGCTCATCGTCACCATGGTTTTTCTGCTGGCGCACATCGTGCCGGGCGATCCGGTGGCGCAGATGCTCGGCGAAGGCGCCCGCGCCGAAGATCTCGACCAGCTACGTCATGCTCTCGGTCTCGACCAGCCGCTCGGCGCCCAATACGCGCACTATCTTGGCGGTTTTCTCCACGGAGACCTCGGCGAATCGTTCCGCTTCCAGCAGCCGGTCACACAGGTGATTTTGTCGCGCTATCCGGCGACGCTGGAGCTGGCCATCGTGGCGCTAGCGGTGTGCGCCGCGATCGGAATTCCGGCGGGCATGTGGGCCGCTGAGCGCCGCGGCACGTCCACCGACCACGCCGTGGGCATATTCACGCTGTTTGGCTTGTCCGTGCCGAATTTCGCGCTCGGCCCGGTGCTGATATTGCTTTTTTCCGTGCTGCTCGGCTGGCTCCCGGTTTCAGGGCGTGGCGGAATATCGCACTTGGTTCTGCCCGCTGTTACGCTCGGCGCCGCGCTCGCTGCGATTCTCACGCGCATGGTGCGCACTTCGGTGATCGAAGAGCTTTCAAGCGATTACGTTCGCACCGCGCGCGCGAAGGGTTTGCCGGAATCGGCGGTGCTGTTTCGCCACGCCTTCCGCAACGCGCTGATTCCTATTCTCACCATTCTCGGCTTGCAATTCGGCACGCTGCTGGCCGGCACCATTGTCACCGAAACGATTTTCTCCTGGCCGGGCATCGGACGTCTGGCCGTGCAGGCCATCGAGGCGCGCGACTATCCTTTGCTGCAGGGCTGCATCCTGCTGATTGCCGTCTCGTACGTGGTGGTGAATCTGCTCACCGATCTGGTGTACGCGTTTGTGGACCCGCGGGTGCGCTTCGAATGAACGCGCTGCGTGAATTCCTGCGCCAACACGCTACTGGCCGCTGGGGTTTCTACCTCACGCTGCTGCTGGTGGTGCTGGCCATCGGCGCGCCGTGGATCGCTCCCGCCGATCCCACCACGCAACATCTGGCCATTCGACTGGCTGGGCCCAGCGCCGCGCATTGGATGGGCACCGACCAGCTCGGCCGGGACATTCTCTCGCGCATCATTTTCGGCGCGCGCGTTTCGATGCTGGTGAGCGTGAGCGTCGTCTTCGGCGCTGGAGTGATCGGCCTGGCCATCGGCGCTGTCGCCGGCTATTTCGGCGGCTGGTTCGACCGCTTCGTCACCATCATCCTGATCAACGCGTTTCTTTCGTTTCCGGGAATTTTGCTGGCCATCGCCTTTGCCGCATTTCTTGGACCGGGGATCGACAAAGTGATTTTCGCGCTGGTCGTCACCGGCTGGGCCGGTTACGCGCGGCTGGCGCGCGCCCAGGTGCTGCAAGCGAAGGAAATGGAATACGTGCTGGCAGCTCGCTCGCTCGGGGCCTCGAACGCGCGCATTCTGATTCGCCACCTTCTGCCGAATATTCTTCAGCCGGTGCTGGTGCAGGCCACCATCGCCATGGCCGGAGCGATTCTCGCCGAATCAACGCTCAGCTTTCTCGGCGTTGGCGTGCTTGCCCCCATGCCGAGCTGGGGTTCCATGCTCAATGACGCCCGCAGCCATCTCTTCGATGCGCCCCATCTGGTAATCTTTCCTGCGCTGGCCATCATGGCCGCTGTGCTCGCTTTCAACCTTCTCGGCGACGCCCTGCGCGACTGGATGGACCCGCGCATGCGCTCCTTCATCGCCGTAACGTCTTTGGCACGTTAAACCTCTCTGTCGAAGGCATTCTGCCTCCCTCATGGTGGAAAGCGATTTCCATCCACAGTGTTTCTGAGACCCCACACGCCTTGAAACTACAGGATTTACCCTAGGACCTCCCTGGTACTACCCATGCTTTTAACACTGGTAGTTCGACCAAGGAGCCCCCTTCCATGGTTCTGGCCATTGCTGCCCTACTCGTCCATCTGCACACCGTTGCAGCGGTTGCACCGCCCATTGCGGGCGTTTCGACGTCCTTTTCGACCCCAGACGAACAATCCAGCAGCGCGAGCGTGGTTTCAAGTGCCGCGGTTCCCGCAGCTCCCGTGGCTACGCAAGACGCGACGAATGAGACTCTGCTGGCAAGCAACACTGGTCTGACTCCGAGCTTCGCCCCAAGCTTCGATGGTTCGCAGGCGTCAAACTCGTCGGAAACGGCGCTCAGCCCTTCTTCTTTCGCTTCGGTGGTGCGCAGTTCCGAGACTCTTTCCGCCATCCGCATCGCTACGCCGGAATCGAAGGCGCTGCGGTTCGTCGAGGCGGAATCGGCTCCGTCTCGCCGGAAATGGCTGGCGCTGGCGGCCGCCGAGCACGCCGCGGCAACGTTTGACGCTTACTCCACGCGCCTGGCGATCAGCCGGGGCGCGGTTGAAGCCGATCCGCTGATGCGTCCCTTCGCGCAATCTCCCGGAATTTACGCCGCGATTCAGGTGGCCCCGGTAGCCCTCGATTTTGCCGCGCGGCACATGCAGCGCAGCCCGAACGGTTTCTTGCGCCGCACCTGGTGGCTGCCGCAATCGGCCGCTACGGGGATGTTCCTGTTCTCCGGCGTGCACAACCTTCACGTGGCGAGCCAACTCCACTAAAGCGCTGTCACTGTTTTCGCGCGTGGTGGGCCATCTCTTCCAGCACCGCGCAAACTGAAGCAGTATCCGCGTCGCCGAATCCCTGAGCCATCGCCGCAATATAGATCGGCGCGCTCGCTGAGAACAGCGGGGTGGGGCAGTCCACCTTCCGCGCGAAATCGCCGATCACGGTCATGTCCTTCTGCCAGGTGCGCACTTTCATGGTGGCTTCGGAATAGTCGTTCTTCACCATCATCGGACCGCGCACTTCGAGCATGCGTGAGGTGCCCGCGCCGTCACTGATCACCTTCAGAGTGGTTGCCGGATCGAGGCCCGACTTCATGGCCAGCACCATCGCTTCCGCCGCGGCGATGTTGTGGATCGCCACCAGCAGGTTCGCAACGAACTTCGTTTTCGATCCCGATCCGAATTCGCCTACGTAATAATGCGCGCGGGAAAATCCTTCGAAAATGTTGGCGACGCTCTCGCAAGCTTGTTTGTCGCCGCTGGCGTAGACGATCAGATCCTTCTTCCGGGCCTGCGCACCAGTGCCGCTCAAGGGGCAGTCGAGCAGCGTGATGCCGCCCTTGGAGAGCACGTGCCGGGCTTCTTCCTTGACGGAAATAGGCAGCGTGCTGGTTTCCACCACGATTTTCAGCACGCCCCGTGCATGAGCGAGGTCCCGCGCAGTTTCGAGCAACGCATCGGCCGAGGGCAGGGAAGTGATCACCGTCGGGCATTCCGCCGCCACCGCTGCACAACTCGCCCCGAGCGATCCCCCCGCCTTCTTGTGCGCTCCCCGCGCGTGATCCAGCACGTCGAATCCCGCCACCTCGAACCCAGCCTTGATCAGATTCAGGGACATCGCCGAGCCCATGATCCCCAGGCCAATCATGCCGACAGGTTCGCTTGCCATAGTTCTCCTCTTCGCTCCGGTTGCACGCTGATTGAAATAGGTGATTTGAAATTTTCGATGTCCTGAAGTATTGCAGAATCGGTGAAACTGACTCAACAAGCCAGTCCGCTGATTCACTTCGTGACTCGAACCCTGATTCAATCCGCTAGTTCAACGCAATGTCGGCGGCGCTTCTTTCAGGCTGTATCCGCTCGATTTTTCGCGCATCATCTGTGCGGCGAGCTGAAGAATCCGCGCGGCTGCCTCGGCGCTTGAGACACCGCGCGCGTGGATATTGGAAATCAGATTGCGATCCGCGTCCGTTTGACCGCTTCGCGGGCGATAAGCCATGTACGCCGACAAGCTCTCCGCAGTCGCTAATCCCGGCCGCTCGCCGATCAGCAGCACCGCAACTTGCGGTTCGAGCAGGTCGCCAATCTCGTTCAGGATGCCCACGCGGCAATAGCGGATCACAAAGGGTTTTCCAATTCTCCAGCCGCGCTCCAGCGCACCGGCGAAAATCAGCGGAAGCAACGCGGGCGCCTGCCGCGCCACCGCGGGAACGGAAAGCCCGTCACCGATCATCACCTGCAGGTTAACCTCACGAGAACACTCCTCGCGTATCGCCGCTCTTGACTCATCCGTGAAATGCCGTCCGAGATCGGGCCGAAGCAGGAATTCGTCTTTGTCCGCTGCTTGCGTCTGCACTTCGAAAAGCTTCCACTCGCGCACGAATTCCTCGCCGAACGCGGCCAGCGAGTCGAGTTCGGCGCGCACCGCATCGCGCGCGGCAGCGTGGGCGCTGCGCAAGTCCAGTTGCGCAGCCGTGCGATAAGCCGCGCCCGCGCGGCCCATGAGAATCCGCGCCGGGGTTCTGGCGCGAATCTTTTGCAGAAATTCGGGCAGGTCCGCCGATACCAGCGCGTCGTCGCGCCCGCTGCCATCGCGTCCCATTCAAATCATCTCCGCGAGCGAAGCTTCCAGCCCCTGCATCAATTTTCGCCGCGCCGGCGCTTCGAGCAGCGCCGGTTCTCCATTGCGATATATGCCGCTCGATTCGAGCCATTGCAGAAATTCCGGCGCGGGCTGCAGCTTGAAAAGCCGCCTCACCGCCAGCGCATCGTGAAAACTCGTCGACTGGTAATTCAGCATCACGTCGTCCGAGCACGGAACACCCATAAAATAGTTGCAGCCTGCCGCGCCCAGCAACAGCAGCAAATTGTCGGTGGAGTTCTGGTCCGCGTCGGCGTGGTTTGTGTAGCAGACATCGCATCCCATGGGCAGTCCGAGCAGCTTGCCCATGAAGTGATCTTCGAGGCCCGCGCGGATGATCTGCCGCTCGTCGCGCAGGTATTCCGGCCCGATAAATCCCACCACGCTGTTTACCAGAAACGGATCGAAGCATCGCGCCACACCGTAGGCGCGCGCTTCGAGCGTCACCTGATCGACGCCGTGGTGCGCTTCCGCCGAAAGGGCGCTGCCCTGGCCGGTCTCGAAATACATCACGTTCGCGCCCTTCCACGGCACGTCACTGCGCTGCTGATGGTGTTCCAGCACGCGCTCGCGGCCCTCGCGCAGCAGTGGCAGCGTGACGCCGAAGCTGTGGTTCGCCGCTTCGGTCCCGGCGATCGACTGAAACAGCAAATCCACCGGCGCGCCGCGTTCAAGCGCGGCGAGTTGCGTGGTGATGTGCGCCAGGCAGCACGTCTGCGTGGGGGCCGCGTACACATCCACCAACCGACGCAGCGCGTGCAGAATCGCGCTAGTCGTTTCCACCGAGTCCGATGCAGGATTCACGCCGATGACCGCGTCGCCGCATCCATAGAGCAACCCTTCGAAGCTCGAGAGCAGAATCCCGCCCAGATCGTCCGCCGGATGGTTCGGCTGAATGCGAATGCCCAGCACACCAGCTTCGCCCATGGTGTTCGCGCAGCGGGTCACATTGCGAATCTTCGCAGCCGCCAGAACCAGGTCCTTGTTGCTCATGATCTTCGCCGCGGCCGCGGCGATTTCCGGCACGATCGCTGGCTGAACTTGCCGGATTTCATCGGCGCCGGTGGCATCATCCAGCAAGTGCTCGCGAAACTCGCCCACCGTCATAGCTCGCAGCGGCTGGAAAGTCTGCTGATCGAAGGTTTCCAGGATCAGTCGGCTGACGTCGTCCTTATCGGGATCGATGAGCGGATTGTCGACGATTTCGCCGAGAGCGAGATCGGCCAGCTTGCGCTTGGCGGCGACGCGCTCGCTTTCCGTTCGCGCCGCAATGCCGGCGAGTTGATCGCCGGACTTTTCCTCGTTGGCCTTTGCAAAAACTTCGCGGAGATCGGAGAAGCGAAAGCTCTCGGGCATGGTTATCCACGGGACGCGCTTGCCGCGCCGTGGCTCGTTGGCTCGGTACACCACGGACGTCCTCGTGAATATTAGCTTAAACGCGGCGTGCCGCGCTGCCCGGGGCCAAAGCTTTGCCTCGGGCGCAAGCCGGCAAGAACGGAAGGGAATTCAGCTCGATTTCTTCTTGGGAACCTTTGCGCCTTTCTTGCGCGCTTCGGAAAGGCCAATGGCGATGGCCTGCTTGCGGCTTTTCACCGTTCCGCCCTTGCCGCCTTTGCCCGACTTGAGCGTCCCTTTCTTTTCCCGGTGCAGTGCGCTCTTGACGCTCTTGCCGGCAGCCTTTCCGTACTTTGCCATGAGGTCCTCCCTTTCAGTCGTAACGTTCAGCTTGCGAGTGGGTCAATGGAAATGGATGGTTGCTCAGGATCGATCACGTTCCCGGTGAGCGGGTCGAACAGATGATACTCGTCGTTCGTTTTGTCGCGGCGCAGCGCGGCCAGCACCGATTTGCCTTCTTCCAATCCCTTCACTGTCTCAACCGAAACCGTGGTGTTATCCGCCGATTTCTTAAAAACTTCGTATGTTTGATCTTCCGCCATTTTTCCTCTCCGGCACCGGGTATCGGCCGCGCGATAGCATGATTGTGCGAGATGCAAATGTTTTCCATACGCGATTCACCCTACGCGCTGATTGAGACGGCTGTAATGCGTCACGCGCAGCAGGTGCTGTGCCACGCAGCCTTGTGCGTCTATTCCGTGAGTGAGATGTTTGACAATTGTGAATGCCGCGAGTCATATTGTGCGCGAAAATAAAGCGGAGACTCTAAGCGAGAACCGAAACAGCGCCTGCACTTTTTACGGTAGCGCCAGCAACGACGGACAATTCGGAACGGCATCGGAAACTGCGTTGAGATCTGAATGATGAACACGACTCTCGCCAGCCAATGGCTCTATCGTCCGCAGAACGTCTGGCTGCGCAAGGCGCTGTTTCAGGTGCATCTCTGGATGGGCATCGGCCTCGGCTTGTACATCCTGCTGATCAGCATCAGCGGCAGCGCCATCGTCTTCCGCAACGAAATTTCGAAAGCCTACTCCGCGCCGCCGAAGATTGTGCCGATCTCCGGCCCCAAACTCACGCACGATGAGCTGAAGCAAGCCGTCGAGCGCGCCTATCCACAATATTCCGTCAGCTATATCTGGGATGCGAAGCGCCCCAACGTAGCCACCGAAGTGTGGCTGCTTCGCGGCGGCGACACAAAAATGCGTCTCTTCGATCCTTACACCGGGAAAGACCTGGGCGATTCCGTGCCGTTCATCATTCGCGCGCTTACCTGGACCATCGACTTGCACCTCAATCTGCTCGCCGGCAAAACCGGCCGCAAGATTAACGGCATCGCCGCGATTTTCACCACGGTGTTGGTGCTCACCGGCGCCGTGCTCTGGTGGCCGGGAATCGGGAAGTGGCGCGAGAGCCTTATTCTCCGTCGGGAGGCGAACTGGAAAAAGCTGAATTGGAGTTTGCACAGCGTCCTCGGCATCTGGACGCTGGCCTTCGTGCTGGTCTGGGGTGTTACCGGAATTTTCGTGGTTTTTCCCGAGCCATTCGAACGAGCCGTCAACGTTGTGTTGCCGCTGGAGTTTTACAGTTTGCCAGACGCTCCGCCTCCGCCGCGTCCGGCCCCGGCTCCCGCAGCGAATGGAGCGAGGCAAGGGCGCCGCGCGCTGCCGCCTCTGCGTCGAACGGCCGGAGATCAGGTGATTCGCTGGTTCTACTACCTCCACTTCGGCAATTTTGCGGGATCAGGCGTGAAGACGATCTGGGTGATCTTCGGGTTGGCGCCGGTGGCGCTGTTCGTCACCGGCTTTCTGATGTGGTGGAATCGCGTCCTGAACAAAGTATTCGAGCGCCAGCCCCGCCGCCGCTACGAAGTCGCTCCTGCTCCCGTGCCCTCCGCCGCCCAGCGCGCTGGCTCATAGCCGAAGCGCAAACAGCACTGTCATCTCACGCGAAGTTATTCTGCGACCCGGCTAGGGTCGCACTATCCACCACTGCCCCGAATAAACAGCGGTTGTCATCCCGAGCGAGTGTAGCGGGCGACCACAGGTGGCCTGTGCAGCGACGACGATCTCTCTTCGGTTTTGTGAAAGAGGGTTAATCAGCGCTGCGTCCGCGGAATCGCGTTCGTTTCCGGAACCTATATCACCTTGAGGTAAGCGATCAGGTCGTCCATTTCTTTCGGCGAGAGCGCGGCCTTGAATCCCGGCATGTGCGGCGTTCCGTTCATGATGAACGTGCGCAGGTCTTTTTCTTCATCGGGAGAGGTGTTTTTGAACACCGTCTTCAGGCTCGGTCCCACCGTCGGCGGACTTCCTGATTTCAGCACCCGCGCCTGATGGCATAGCGAGCAGCGCTCCAGAAACAAGCCCTGCCCTTTGAATTGCTGTTCCGTCAGCTTGGCGTCCGCACCGGTAGGATTCGATCCAGGCCGTTCTTCGGCACTCGTGCGTGCCGTTTGCGCAAATTGCGAGCCCGCGACAAGCACCACTGCCAACGCCAATGCATACACTTTGATCCGCACTTTGCTCATCTCGAATCGTTCCCCTTGGTTACCAGCTTAGTTCCCGGCGCTCGCCGATTTCGTGCCGGTTCGGAATTGAATGCGCGCGATCTTGTTGGTGCGATCGTAGGGAATCCAGATCGTCGGCGGATCGGTGCGATTATCGGCAAAAATGTGGCGCGCTTCGGTGCCACGCGTAGGCATGTCGTATTCGGTGATCTTATTGGTTGCTGGATTGAACCTGACCACGCGATCGGAAGCGATCGAGGTGACCCACACCATGTGATCCTTATCCACGGCGATTCCGTAGGGCTGCATGTAGGGGTGCGGCATGGGGACTTCGCTCACCTTCTTGGTGTTGATATCGATCGTGCCGATGCGGTTCGCAAAATGCTCGGCCCACCATACGGAATCTCCATTCCGGTCCGTCGCCAGCCGGCGCGGCCCCACCTGGAGCAGGTCTCCGGTATTTTGCCCGCCCATGGTGGCGTAAATCTCGCGGTCACGGTCGGTCACGTCCATCCCCTTGGTGTCGCGGGGATTCACTTTGTACTCGCTCGACTCGCCCGTCGCCGCATCGATAAACGAAATCTTGTCCGATGTTAATCCCGCAATCCAAACGTTGTCGTTCTTGTCGATGTCGATTCCGTAGGTGCTCTTGTCCTTCGTCGGAATCGAGTAGAGCGTGTACTTGCCCGTCTGCGGATCGAGCTTCGCAGCGCCGGCACTGAAAGGCGCCCAGATGTTTCCCTTCAAATCCGCGGTGATGAAATCGCCCACGCGCGGAAAATCGCCGGCCGGCTTGGGATAGGTCTTGAATTTTTCGGTCTCAGGGAAAAATTCCAGGGGCGCGCCTGCCGTATCGTCCGCGGCCCACACATTTCCATCGGGGTCCACGGTGATCGCGTGCGTGCTGTCCACTTTTCCGTTCGCGCCGGTCAGCACGAAATCGGTGACTTTCCCCGTCTTCGGATCGAGTTTGCCAATCGTTCTCCCCGGCGTCACGTCGTCCGCGAACCACACAATTCCCTGATGGTCGACCACCACATCATGCGGCCCGCGCCCTTCCCAACGCGAAGGCGTCCCTTCCGACCAATCGCTGCCGTTGTGCGGCATCACCCAGTCCGCCGGATGATCGGCGCGCGTGAGATCGTACTCGGTCACCACGATTCGCGTGGCGTCGCCACTCGGCCGCGCAAAAGCCTTGGGCACCAGCGGAGGCGAATCCGGTCCGCGCTCTTTCGCCAGGAACGCGACGAGCTCGTCCTTGTAGGCTCCGATCACGTACATCTGTCCCTTCGCCAGCGGGCTCGTGGAAGTCGTTCCTTCGGGCGTTACCACGCCGGTCGGGGAAGTTCGCGACATCAGCGAAACGATCGTATTCCATCCAGCGGAATCGAACCGGTTTTGTAGCGGGAAAGCCGCCGAGTGGCAGCTCGTGCAAACGTTGGCGAAAACTTCCTTCATGCGACGGTCCGCCGGGCCATTCTCAGGCAGGCTCGCCAGCAATTCCGGTCCCGATAGCTGCTTCTCAAAATTGGCTAACTTTGTAAGCGAAAAATCCGCCTTCTTGGCGCCGCTCAGGTCCAACTCTTTCACGCCTGCCGCGAAACCAACTGTCTGCGCCCAAATTTTGTAGTGCCCGCCGCTCAGTTCCGGAAAGGAATACGCTCCGGAAGCATCGGTATAAACCGTGGTGGTGTAGCGCTGGTCGTCGGCCCGCGCCGACACGCCGACGCCTTCCATGGGGCTGCCGTCCGCAGCGCGAACGCTGCCCGCAAGCCTCGCCGTGCCGCCCGCCTGCCGCGCCGCGGCATTGGATGCAAGGCACGCCAGCATCAACGCTCCCAGCGTCAGCACCCCTAACACCCAGCTTAAGCGAGCCATGTTCTTTCCCACGGTCATCCTCCCAGAGTTGTGCCTTCCAAGACGCTGGCTATGATACGCCAAAAGCTTCAGCGCGGTTACGCGTTTTCGTTCGCCGTGCCACGAACAGTGAGTTTTGTTTTGTGCTCCCTACAACCCCCCAAGCCTGATTTACGCAGAATCGTTCGCGCGTCTTGTACCTCACCGAAACAATTTTCGCCCCTTTCGTCCCGTAGCTCGACGCGCCTGCCCTTATGCCGCGCTCCCGAATCAAGATTTCCGTATTTTTGCCGAACTCCGTTAAGGGGTTAGTTTGCGCACTGTTTCACTTCAATTCATGGCATCCATCCTGCGCCGGGACCAGTAAATGTCCCACTACTACGACTATCACCTGGTTCTACTTTCGGTCGCCATCGCGATGCTGGCTTCTTACTCCGCTTTCGGACTCGCCGAACGCACCACGGCCACCGAGGGCTATCGCCGATTTGCATGGCTCACCGGCGGCTCCGCGGCGATGGGGCTGGGCATTTGGTCGATGCACTACATCGGCATGTTGGCGTACGTCTTGCCCATCCCCGTCCTTTATGACGTGCCTACCGTAGCTCTTTCTCTTCTCGCCGCGATTCTGGCTTCGCTGGTGGCTCTTTACGCCGTAAGTCGTCCGCGGTTGGGTACGGCCGTGATCGTCCTCGCCGCTTGTGCCATGGGCTTGGGAATCTCGGCCATGCATTACATCGGCATGGAAGCCATGCGTCTTCGCGCCGAGTGCCACTACACAAAATGGATTGTGGCCGTATCCGTAGCAGTCGCCGTTGCCGTATCCGCAGTAGCCATGCGGCTTGTTTTTCGTTGCCGCAATGCCGAGGGACTAGCCCCCCAGAAAATTGTTAGTGCGGTGTTCATGGGAGCCGCGGTGGCGAGCATGCATTACGTCGGCATGGCAGCAGTATCTTGGAGCCCTGCGTCCGATGCCGGTAACACGTCGCACGCAATCACGATTTCCTCGATCAGTATCGTTGCGATTGCTGCCGTGACCTTATTGCTCCTGGCCGCAAGCATCCTGACCGCTTCTCTCGGACGCAAACTCCAGGCCAAGGATTTACAGCTAACTACCACCGAAGACCGCTATCAGCAGCTTTTCCAGCGCTCGCTTGCGGCAATTTACCGCACCACGCTCGACGGCAAGGTTCTGGACTGTAATCCCGCTTTCGCCAAAGCTCTAGGCTACAAAACCACTGACGAACTCCTCGCTTTGCCGGCAAGGGATCTCTACATAAGTCCCGATGATCGTAATCCCATCGTCGCCACCCTCCACGCCTCAGGCCAAATTAATAATTGGGAAGTACAGCTCCGCCAGAAAGATGGCACGCCGATCTGGGTGCTTCTGAGTGCTTATCTGGTCCAGGACGATCCGCAGCACACCCCAACCACGGAAGGCACATTCGTGGACATTTCCGCGCGCAAAGAAGCGGAACGCACGTTGAAGGAGATGCGCGACCTGGCCGAAGCCGCCAACCGTTCCAAAAGCGAATTTCTCGCCTCCATGAGCCACGAAATTCGCACACCCATGAACGGCGTGATCGGCATGGCCGGCCTGCTTTTGGACACGGAGTTGAACTCCGAGCAGAAGGAGTATGCCGTCACCCTGAGAAATTCCGCTGAATCGCTGCTGGTGATCATCAACGACATTCTCGACTTTTCGAAAATCGAAGCCGGCAAAATGAGCATTGAGCCCATTCCTTTCGACTTGGTCGTGGCCGTCGACGAAACCACCGAACTCTTCAGCGTGCGGGCCCATGAAAAAAATCTGGAATTGATCATCCGTTATGACCCCGCGCTGCCGAAGCGCTTCGTCGCCGATCCCGGCCGCATCCGCCAGGTCCTGGTGAATTTGATGGGGAATGCCATTAAATTCACTTCCGAAGGTCACGTGTTTCTGAACGTGGAGCTGGTCAAGCGCATTTCCAGCACCGCCGCCGTCCGGTTCAGCGTGCAGGACACCGGCATCGGCATTCCCGCCCAAAAGCTCGACACCATTTTCGAGAAATTCATGCAGGCAGACGCCTCCACCACCCGCAAGTTCGGCGGTACCGGGCTGGGCCTTTCCATTTGCAAACACTTGGTGGAACTCATGGGCGGCGAAATGCAAGTGCAGAGCGTTTTGGACAAAGGTTCCACATTTTCGTTCACCTTGCCGCTGGAGCTGGACGAATCCGTGCCTCTGGCGCCCCCGAAAGAGGCCGAATTTTCGAGCGTCCGCGTACTGTACATCGATGACAATTCCGTGAACCGCTTCGTGCTTGGCGAACAAATGAATCACTGGAAAGTCCGCCACACCTGCTGCGCCTCAGGTTTGGAAGCGCTCGCTCTCGCGCACACCGCGCGTGAGTCGGGGGATCCCTACGGCATCATGATCTCCGATCACGAAATGCCGGGCATGGACGGTTTCACCCTGGCGGAAAAGATCAAGAAAGAGCCCGGCCTGCAGGAGACTCTGCTGGTCATGCTTTCGTCGCGGGGGCGTCGCGGTGACGCAAAACTGGCCCAGGAGGCTGGTTTCGCCGCCTACCTGGGCAAACCGGCGCAGCCTGCGGTTTTACTCGACGTCTTAAAAGCTACCTGGTCGCGCTACAAGCAATTTGGCCCCGGATTTCCACTGGTCACGCGCTTCACGCTTTCCGAAGCGGTGCAATCCGCAATCGAGCGTCGCCTGTCGACCGCCTCTTCCTCCAAGTCGCGCGTCCTCGTTGTCGAAGATAATCCGGTGAATCAGCGCGTCGCTTCGAGCTTGCTCGAACGCCTCGGATGCCGCGTGGATGTCGCCGGCAACGGCAAAGAAGCCGTCGCCATGCTCGAAGCCATGCCCTATGACGTTGTTTTCATGGACTGCTACATGCCGGTGATGGACGGTTTTGAAGCCACCGCGGAGATTCGCCGGCGCGAAGCCGGAACATCTCATTGCGTTATCGTCGCCATGACCGCCAACGCGCTCCCAGCCGACCGCGAGCGCTGTCTCCAGGCCGGCATGGACGATTACATTTCCAAGCCCATCAGCAAGTCGGGCTTGCGCGACCTTCTCAAGCGCTATGCTCCGCCACCGAACCGCGTGCCCTTCGAAGCGCCCGCCGCCGCCGATACCGCCGATACGCTGACCTCCTGAAATCCCGTCGTTTTACGCACTGTTAAAAGGTGTCTCCGCTGGGCGCTACGCGAGCGCCTTTCGCAACTCAATCTTCTTAGGCAATTGAATTGGTAGCCGGTCTAGGAAACGAATCGGGGAACGAATCGTCGGGACGAATAAAAGAAGGGAAGCTGCAACCACAAAAACGCGGAAGATTAGTCGTCCGGCCCAATCAGAATGGCCGCTGCCAGCACCGTGGTCCACAGGCCGCGCTTGTCTCCCACGGCCGATTGCGTGATGTTCATGGTGCGCACGATCTTGTTCGAGATGCGGTAAACCTCTTTTTTCTCGTCCCAGGACAAATCCGGATCAAATTCCACGTTCAGCGTGGTGGCCAGCATTTCCGCGGCGAGTTCTTCGGTGTATTCGCCCGCTACTTCTTCTGTTTCGCCAAACGAATGGTGCTCGGAAAGATACCCGTACATCGACTTGTCGCCGGGAAGCGCCAGGCCCACGCCCGCCGCGATCAGCCGGTGCGGCTCGCGCGTCTGGTTCTCGCTGATCACGGTAAACGCCACCTGGCCGGGCTTGAGATGTTTCAGGCCTTCGGTGCGCGAGATTAATTTGCACTGCGGCGGAAAAATCGAGGAAACACGGACGATGTTGCAGGCGGCAATGCCGGCGTTGCGAAGGGCTAACTCGAAACTCGAGAGGCGCTCGCGATGTTTTCCAACTCCTTTGGTGAGGAAGATCTTCTTCGCGACGAACGCCATGAGTTCCGGCTTGCGGAGCCTCCAACTGGTTGAGCAGGATATTTTTGCGCGATTGAAAAATTAACAATCGCACGCAAGCATGTCAACGATTATTCACAACTGTTGCGTTACAGTTTGGTTAAAAATCGCTGTCGGCAGCCAGCGGATCCAAGAAATTTACTTCGATTGCGCCCCGGTATTCGCGTCCGCCGCCTGCTCAGTCGCTTCTACCGCCGCGCGCGGTTCCATTTTCCAGTTTCCCACCGGTTCGGCGGGGATTTCTTTGGTGCGCGTGAGGTAATCGATCACGATCTGCCGGATTTCATCCGAAGAAGTGAACAAAATCGGCAAGCCCTTGTACACCGAATATCCCCCGCCACCGAAATAGCGGTAATTGTTGATGGCCACGCGCAGCACTTGCACCGGATCGAGCGGCTTGCCGTGAAATTGCAGATTCACGATGCGTTGTCCCACCGGTTTGGTCAGATCCACTTCGTAAGACACGCCGTACGCCTGGTCCGCATTGTAGGAAGGCAGCTTGGGAGTTTCGCCGGGAGCCAGCGGCCACTGCGAGAAGAAGCCAGCCGCATGCTCGAGCGCATCCTTGACCTGCGCTCCGGTCATCTGCACCACGTACAGCGTGTTTTCGTAGATGTACAAGCCGGCCGCTTCTCCCACCGTCACTGGTCCGGCGGGAATGTGCGCGCCCGCATAGAGCATAGTAGCCATGGACACATCGGCGTGCCCCGCTTCCAGTTCCGCTTTCTGCACCACGTCCAGCAGCGGGCTGTCTTCATAGCGCGCATATTTCCCGGAAAGATCGCTTGAGGAGTGCGCGATGGGAGTGTTCAGATATTTCTCGGTTTCTTCGTGGTAAGGCTCCGCCAATTTCATCATTTCCGGATCGGGTTCCACCTCAGCCGTCACCCGAATTGTGTGCGAGTGTTTTGAGACCACTTCCCAGTGGCCTGGGCCGCCGCGCATTTCCACGTCCGCACGGGCCAACTCCATGCCCCAGTTCTTCGGCTGCGCCATCAGCACGCCGTTCAAAATTTTCTCGGAGAGTTCGCTGTGCGTGTGTCCGTAGAAAATCACGTCGATGCCCGGCACTTCGGTCAGGTCCGGCGCCACGTTCTCGCCCACACCCTGCTCTGGCCAAACTTCTCCGCTCACCGGATCCTTCGCGAATCCCGAATGCATGATCACCACCACCAGATCCACTTGCTTGCGGACTTCCGGAATCACCCTCTTGGCCGCCTGCACGATCGGCTCGAATTCATATCCCTTGTAGTGCGCCGGAATTTCCCAGCGCGGAATTCCCGGCGTCACGAACCCGACGATGCCCACGCGCACGCCTTTCACTGTCTTGATGATGTAGGGCTGAAAGTACGGAGTTGTTCCCTGTGTGTACGTCTCCTTGATGTTCGCCGCCAGCCAGGGGAAATGCGACTCGCCTTTCGCTTTCCACATCTCTTCTTCGCCGAAATTGAATTCGTGATTCCCCACGGCCATGGCGTCGTAATGCAACAGGTTGAACGCCGCGATCATCGGATTCGGCTTCGAGGTGTCCTTTTCGGCGAAGTAATAGGCCATCGGCGTTCCCTGGATCGTGTCGCCACAGTCCAGCAGCAGGGCATCGGGAGCCTCGGCGCGCTGCTCTTTGATCAGCGTGGCCACTTTCGCCAGGCCCAGGTTCGCGGGCTTGTTCTGGTAGTAGTCCCACGGCTCGATGCGCCCGTGCGTGTCCGTGGTATCCAGTAGCACGATGTCGACATCGCCTGTTTTGCTGCTAGTAGTGCTGGTCTGTTCTTGCGGGCGAGCGGCCGAAATTTTCACCGCCGCAGCGGAAAGAAAAATACAAAGGAAAATGCCAAGGAGGGTTTTCTTCAAAGCGGGCTCCTGAAAGGCTACCCGTTAATTCTAGTCCAACTCTATTGCTGCATGGCAAGCGGGAGACACGGAGCCAGCACGTCGGAGATGGTCTTCAGCACTTGCAGTTGTTGCGGGGTGAAATCGGCGCCGGCCTCCGCGGTGGATTTTCCTTTGCGCGAAACCTGCACCACGCCAATGGCCTTTCCTCCGGCCATGATCGGCGAGCTCATGATCTTCTGGATGGGTTCACCGCGCTCGGTTTCCGAAACCGGCACGCCCTCGAACACCGACGCATGGGGTACGGCATAGAAATGGTTGACGATTTCCGGTTTCATCTCACGCACTGTGCGCACCGCCAGCGCGCTGCCGCTTGAAAGCGGAATCTGTCCTACGGCGCGCAATGTCTGCGGCGCCAGAAATTTCAGAAATCGGGCGTCCGCCGTTACGCCCAGAATGGCCACTTCATGCGGAGTTACCCCGAAAATTCCTCCGATGATCTCCGCCGCGCGATTCAATCGAACGTCTTCTCCGGTTTTACGAGCTGCCTCGCTCGCCCACTTTCTCAGATCCGACAGTTGTTCGGTTGCAATCATGGCCGTCCTTAACCTTCCCTCAGAATCATCACCTATCATACGATGAGGGCTCGCGCGACTTTTCCGCCAAGTCAACAGCCTGGAGCGGAAAGGTCATCGGTAAAGAAGATAAGGGCAGGCGTTTCATTCTGAGAAACGTTTCGCCCACGCTTCGCCTTTATTTGCCGCCCTCCGAAATTTCTTGCACCTGGGAAACTCGTCGCACAAACTGAATGGGCGCTTCGTCTGCGGCGCTCAGGAGCCGATTCTGTCCGCGATTCCTCCAACTTCATCCACTGAAATATCGCCTCATGCGCGCGAGCTCCACTTCAGTTCTCTTGTAGTGGATACTCACGTTGACACCACCCAGCGGCTCATTTACGACAAGGGCTTCGACTTCGGCGCGCGCAATCCCGACGGCTCCGTGGACATCCCGCGCCTGCGCGAAGGCGGCATCGGCGCGGTATTCTTCGCCGTTTGGACGCCCGGCAGTGTCACCGGAAACGCCGCCGTCGAGCGCGCCGTCGCCCAGATCGATGCCATTCATCGCCTCGTCCCCGCGCATCCTAACGATCTCTCGCTCGCGAAATCGGTCGACGACATCCGCGCCGCGCACGCCGAAGGCCGCATCGCCCTGCTCATCGCCATCGAAGGCGGCCATCTCATCAACCGCAGCCTCCGCGTTCTGCGCAAGTATCACCAGTTCGGCGCGCGTTACATGACCCTCACGCACAGCCTGAACGTCGAATGGGCGGATTCCTCCACCGACCGGCCCGCGCACAATGGCCTCACCGACTTCGGCAGAGAAGTGATTGTTGAAATGAACCAACTGGGCATGATGGTCGACGTCTCCCACGTCTCCGACAAGACATTCGCCGATGTTCTCGAAATCAGCGCCGCGCCGGTGATCGCCACCCATTCTTCCTGCCGCGCTCTCTGCGGTTCGCCCCGCAACTTGACCGACGCTATGATCCGCGCGCTCGCCGCGAAGCGCGGCTTGGTCCAGATCAATTTCCACATAGGTTTTCTCGGCGGCGCGTTTCGGGAAGCCTGCAAAGCGAATCCTCAGTTCGAAGCAGAGATCGATTCCAGCGTCACCCAACTCTGCGGAGACAATCTCGCCTGCCAGATGCGCGAAGCTTCGCGCCTCACGCGCGAACTCATCGCCGAAGGAAAACTTCCTCGTGTCGACTGGACCGAAATCCTCGACCACATCGATCATGTGGTCCAGCTCGTCGGCGCCGATTACGCTGGTCTCGGCTCCGATTTCGACGGCGCCAACATGCCCTTCGGCATGGAAGACGCTTCGCAATTTCCGAAAATTACCGATGGTCTGCTAAAAAGAGGTTATTCCGACAGCGATATTCGCAAAATTCTTGGTGGCAATGTGCTCCGCCTGATGCAAGATGTGGAGACTATCGCGCATAATATGGAGGCATGAACATGAAACGCATAGCCCGGCTCTGCCTGTTCGCACTGATCGCCGCTTCACCCGCTGCCGTTGCAGCGCAGACCAACTCGACGGCCCCAAAACCGGCCGCTCCCAAACCCGCAGCTTCAAAACCAGCGGGAACCACAACCACGAGGACAACCAGAATGACCACCGATCCAGCACTCCTGAAGCCCGCAACGCTTACGGCCAAAGCTCCCGATGTTTACGAAGTGACATTGAAGACTACCAAGGGCGACATCGTCGTCCAGGTCACTCGCTCCTGGGCCCCCATCGGCGCCGATCGCTTCTATAATCTCGTGAAGCACGGTTTCTACAATGACGCTGCGTTCTTCCGCATCGTGCCGGGCTTCGTCGTGCAATTCGGATTGAGCGGCGATCCTGCCGTCAACAAGGCCTGGAAGAACGCCAATATCAAGGACGATGCCGTCACGCAAAGCAACAAGCCCGGCATGTTGGTGTTCGCCACCGCCGGCCCCAACACCCGCACCACGCAGCTCTTCATCAATCTCGGCAACAACGCTCCGCTGGACGGCCAGGGCTTCGCTCCGTTCGGCCAAGTCACTTCCGGCATGGACGTGGTGCAGAAGCTCTATAGCGGTTACGGTGAGCGTCCCGATCAGGGCGCCATCACCAGCCAAGGCAAAGCTTATATCGACAAGAATTTCCCCATGATCGACAAGATCGTAACTGCCACCATCACCGCGCCCGCGACCACGCACACCGGCGCGCCAGCCGCTTCGGCTCCCAAACACTAAACGCTCGATTCGATCCGCGCTCGCGCAATCGGTTTCCCGGTCTTTGGTCGCCGGGTAACCGTTTGCGTAACGCGGAGCATCTATCTCAACGTCAGTACCAGGGGAAATGAAACATCCCCTCGGCCCTTGTGGAGGCGTGGCTTGATCCGATCATAGCGACGGACGCCTCTCGCGCGAACAGAGTCTTTCTCAAAAAAAGGATTCTCCCAGCATTCTCCCAGCGATCACATGAGCGCGACGAAAGTTCTGCCGCAAGATCGATCCCTGTCCGCTGGATGGTGGAGCGAAATTTCCGTCGGCGCTACGCCTTTGCTTGCGGGCCTGGCCGCCGCCAAGCTGCTCATTCAGTTTGCGGGCATCAACCACTACGGTTTTTTTCGCGATGAGCTTTACTACATGGCCTGCGGCGAGCACCTCGCCTGGGGCTATATCGACCAGCCTCCGCTGATCGCCCTCGTCGCATGGGTGGCACGCCACCTGTTCGGCAATTCCATCGCGGCTGCCCGCGCCTTTCCGATCATCGCCGGCGCAGCGGTCGTCTGGCTCACCGGTATCCTCGCCCGCGAGTTCGGCGGCGGAAAACTGGCGCAATGCTTCGCCGCCGCCGCAATTCTTCTCGCGCCCGCCAACCTCGCTTTCGACAGCTTTCTCTCCATGAACGCCTTCGAGCCGCTCTTCTGGTTGCTCTGCGCCTGGATCGTCGTGCGCATCATCAAGGGCGCATCGCCGCTTTGGTGGCTCGCGTTTGGCGCTGTCGGCGGAATCGGGATTGAGAACAAGCACTCCATGCTCGTGTTCGGTTTTGCCGTTGCGGCAGGATTGCTTTTTTCAGGCGAAGCTCGTCTGTTTCGCTCGAAATGGATCTGGATCGGCGCGCTCATCGCTCTGCTCATCTTTCTTCCTAATCTGATCTGGGAAGCGCGCCACGGCTGGCCGCAAATCGAAGTGGTTCGTAACGCGCAGCGCTTCAAGAACGAAAATATCTCCCCGTTGCGCTTCCTTTTCGAGCAGATTTTGTTTTTGCATCCGCTGGAATTGCCTCTTTGGCTCGGCGGTCTTGTTTGGCTTTTCGCCAGCAGGGAAGGGAAGCGATTTCGCTTTCTCGGCTGGGCCTATTTGTACGTTCTGGCGATCTTCATTTCCATGCACGGCAAAAGCTACTACCCGCTGCCGTTTTATCCCATGCTGATCGCCGCAGGCGGCGTAGCCTTCGAACGCTTCGTGGCTGTTCCGAATCGCCGCTGGCTCGCCTTCGCCTTTCCCGCACTGATCATTGTCGGCGGCCTCGCCACCGTTCCGTTTGGCGTTCCGCTTCTTCCCGTCTCGGCTTTTCTGCGCTATTCCACGGGATTACCACTGTTTCATGTGAGAACGGAGCGTGATGCACCGGTCGCGCTTCCGCAGCTCTATGCCGACATGTTTGGCTGGGACGATATGGCTGGCGTGATTTCCGGCGTCTATCACAATATTCCGGCTTCCGAACGCGCCGGTTGCGCCATCCTGGCGGGAAATTACGGCGAGGCGGGCGCGATCGACTACTACGGCCCGAAGCTCGGGCTGCCCAAAGCCATCAGCGGACACAACAGCTATTTCGACTGGGGCCCGCGCCAGTACACCGGCGATTGCATGATCGTGTTCGGCGAGCGCTCCGCTGAATTCATCAAGCTTTTCGGCGACGTGCAGCGCGTCGCCACCATTTCCAATCCCCACGCAATGGAAGTAGAGCAGAACGTCCCGGTCTATCTCTGCCGCAAGCCTATCGCCCCGCTCTCCGCGCTCTGGCCCCACTTCAAAATGATCATCTGACCGAGGTCGTATGTAAGCGCTGCGAACGGATTGCCAGATGTCCTCGCCCTGACGCTCTGTCATCCCGAGTGAGCGCAGCGGACGATCTCAGGTCGTTTGCCGCGGTTTTAAGCCACGATCTGGAAGGCTGCTCTCACGCACGCACTAAAGCTAGGGATACCACAAAGCCCTTTGGGCGGATTTTGAAAAGGGGCTTCGGACGGGGCTCCTTCTCGGATCGCCAAAAACGCCGCGAGAGGGATGTGTTGGCGCTCCAATTTCTTATGAAGGCAGCGCCGCTTTGGTGGGCGGCTATACTATATTGCTTGGCGGAAGTTGGTGGGACGAAGAGACCGGCTGGGCGAGAGGTAGAGATAAGGGAGAACATGATTAAGAGGCTGGCGGTACTGGACGACTATCAGGGAGCGGCGTTCGCGCAGCCGTACTGGAAGAAAATCGAGAATCGCATTGAGCTGGAGGGATATCGAGACACGCTGCACGACGAGGAGCGCATCGTCGAGCGGCTGAAGCCGTACCAGATTCTGGTGCCGATTCGCGAGCGCACGCAATTCAGCAAGCGCGTGCTGGAAAAACTTCCGAATCTCGAATTGCTTTCGCTGACAGGGAAAAATTCAGGGCACGTGGATCTGGCTGCCGCCACGGCGCAGGGAATTCTTGTGACGCAAACGGAAGGCTCGGGCGCGACGGCTATTGAGGTGACCATGGCGCTGATGTTGGCCATGGCGCATCGCGTGGCGCAGGAGGACCGCGCCATTCGCGAAGGACTCTGGCAGACGGGGATGGGATTCGATCTGGCGGGCAAAACGCTGGGCGTGATTGGGCTCGGAAGGATTGGATCGAAAATAGCAGCGTTCGGGAATCATCTGGGCATGAGGGTGATTGCCTGGAGCCAGAATCTGACGCCGGAGAAGGCCACGGCTGCGGGCGCGACATACACGCCGCTCGAGGATTTGTTCCGGCAGAGCGATATTGTGACGCTGCACCTGCGGCTTTCCGATCGAACGAAAGGCTTGGTGACCGCGGGGCGCATTTCGCTGATGAAGCCAACGGCGTGCCTGGTGAATACAGCGCGAGGGCCGCTGATTGACGAAAACGCACTGGTAGCGGCATTGCGCGATGGGAAGATTCGCGGGGCGGCGCTGGATGTTTTTCAGACTGAGCCGCTGCCGGTGGACCATCCCCTGCGCGCGCTAGAAAATGTTGTGCTGTCGCCGCATATGGGGTACGTTTCAGCCGAGGCCTACGACCAGTTTTTCCGGCAGGCGATCGATAATATAGAGGCGTATCTCGAGGGGCGCGTGCCGGCGGGAGCGATGAATCCGGAAGTTTTACAAGACGGAAAGCTGAAGAAGAAAATTGCCGTGATTTAGTTTTCTACCCGCAGAGTGGCGCAACGGATGGGACAGGAGGCGTGTAATGGCGACGACGACCAAAATTACAGAAAAAGACGCGCAACAGTTCGAGCATGACGTGAAAGCGGCGGGGCTCGACGCCCCGTGGTTCCATCCCGGGCCGCTGATCCAGCACAAAAAGATGCAGGTGCAGGCGGGCTTGTGGAAGTGGGACAAGATCGAGCCGCTGGTGCGCGCCACACCGGATCATGTCGACCCGGGCAAGGGCGCGGAGCGACGCATATTGCGAATTGCGAATCCCGGCGTGGCGGAGATGACCGCGACGCACACCATTTCGATCGCGTTTCAGTATTTGCTGCCGGGCGAGGTCGCGCCCGCGCACCGGCACAGCCCGAACGCGATGCGCTTCATGATCGACGGCGAAGGCGCGTACACGACCGTGAACGGCGATAAGACGGTGATGCGCCCAGGGGACGTGATACTTACGCCTGCGGGTGATTGGCACGATCACGGCAACGAAGGCCCGGGGCCGGTGATGTGGATGGATATTCTGGATTCTCCCGTGGTGCGATTTCTGGAAGCGCTCAAGATGGAGTCTTATCCGCATGAGAAGCAGGCGCCCAGCGCCAAGAACGAACGGTCGGAGAGGCTGTATTTTGCGTCAGGCCTGGTGCCCGCGAGTGATAGCGCGAAGCCGGCGGAACAGTTGCTGGCGTTTCGCTGGGACAAGGCGCGCGAGGCGCTGGACAAGCTTGCGGAAGTGGAAAGCGATCCGTTCGATGACGTGATGCTCGAATACGTGCAGCCGCGCACGGGTGCGTCTGTGTTTCCATGCATTGCGGCGTATTTGCAAATGATCCGGGCGGGCGTAGAGACGAAAGCGCACCGGCACAGCAGCAGCGCAGTCTATTTTGTGCGCGAGGGAAGCGGAACCACTGAGATTAACGGCACGAGTTATGCGTGGTCAAAGGGCGATGTGCTGGTGGTGCCGCCTTCGGCGGTACACAAGCACAGGAACGCCGGCCGCGAACCGGCGGTGCTGTTCACCGTGCAAGAAAGCCCGATGCTGAGGAAGCTGGGGTTTTACCGCGAAGAAGCGTTGTAATGGATTGGTGGTTTCGGACGGCGACCGTTCCGGTCGCCGGGATCGCTCGTAGCGACATGTGCGGCACGCACCCGTTGCAAATGGCGCAAAGGGATGCGGCACCCGGCGGGAAAGGTCGAGGCGAATGGATCACGGCGGTGAGGATTGAGGACGAAGTGAGATCCCTCGCGACTCGCTCCGTTTTACCGCGACCCTAACCGGGTCGCAAACTCTTTCTCTACGCCCTCACCGGGCGCGGCTCGCTTCGGGATGACACCGTGAGAGATCAAGATAGCTCGTCGATAACGCGGTTGCGCAGGATGCCAATCGCGGGAACCTCCACTTCCACTACATCTCCGGGAACGAGATAGCGCGGCGGATCGAAGCGCGCGCCCGCGCCGGTGGGCGTGCCGGTGACAATAATGTCGCCGGGTTCGAGCGTGCAGAAGCGCGAGATGTAGGAAATCAGGAAGGGAATCGAGAAGATCATCCGGTCGGTTCTGTCGTCCTGGCGAATCTCGCCGTTTACCCGCGTAATAATCCGCATCGGTTGCGAGCCGATTTCATCGGCAGTAAGCAGCCACGGCCCTAGCGCTCCGGTGTGCTCAAAATTTTTTCCGGGTGTGACGTTGAATTTGCCGTGGCGCAGCCAGTCGCGAATGGTGCCTTCATTGCAGATGGTGTAGCCCGCGACGTGCGCGAGCGCGTCCCTTTCGGCAATGCGCCGGCCTTTGTTGCCAATCACTAGCGCGACTTCGCCTTCATAATCGAGTTGTGGCGATTCGGGCGGGCGCACGATGGGCTCGTCGTGCGCGACGAGCGAATTCGGGAAGCGCACGAAGATGCTGGGGTATTTCGGCGTGTCGGGATTGTCCTTGTACTCGGCGGCACGCTCGGGATAGTTCACGCCGACGCATAGAATTTTGAAGGGATTGGGGACGGGCTTGAGCAGGCGAATTTCGCTCAACTCGTGATCGATTGGTGATGAAGCGCCGATATTCTCGAGGTCGCCGATAGCGCCGACTGCGATGGCCGCGCGCAGGTCGGGAACCTGGCCGGGGAATTGGCTGGCCAGGCGTGCGCCAGCATCGATTACGCCGCTACCGGTGACGATTCCGTAGCTGGTGTGGCCGCGAACTTCAAAAGTTGCGAGCTTCATGCGACTCTGGCCGCTTCGAGCAGGCCCGCGCGCCGGAGCACGGCGTCGAGGCGCTTTTCAAGTTCGGGCGTGGCCGGGACCATGGGCAGGCGATGTTCGTTGGTTGGAAGAATGCCAAGGCGCTTCATCATGTACTTGATGGGAATGGGATTGGTGTCGAAGAAGACGGCTTGATTGATTTCGAAAAGGCGCTGGTGTAGGGCTTGAGCAGCGGCCAGATCGTTTTTCCAGATTGCTTCGCACATTTCGCGCAGAACGCCGGGACACAAATTTCCGACGGCGTTCATCAGGCCGCAGGCCCCAACGGCCATCATGGGGAAGGAAAGTTCTTCGAGGCCGACGAAAATTTTGAAGTCCGGGCCGAAGGTGGCCAGGCATTCAGAGACGAAGCCGAGATCGTTGACGGCGTGCTTCATGCCTACGAACGCAGGCGATTTCGCTTTCAATTCCTTGAGCGTGTCGAGCGTGACGCTGACGGCGGTACGTCCGGGAATGTGGTAGACCATCCAAGGCAGCGAGCTGATTTTTGCAAGTTCAAGATAATAGGCGACGAGACCGCGCTGCGGCGGGCGAGTGTAATACGGCGTGACGATCAGGAGCGAGTCGGCGCCTGCGTTTGCTGCATGTTCCGTGAGCTCTTTTGTTTCGGCGAAGGACTGCGAGCCGGTGGCGGCGACGACGGGGACACGCTTGGCGTTAACGCTGATGGCGATGTCGACCAGCTTGCTGCGCTCTTCGATGGTGAGAGTGGCGGGTTCGGAGGTGGTGCCGTTCACGAGGATGCCGTGGCTGCCTTTTTCGATCTGCTGCGCGACCAGATGCGCATAGGCGTCGTAGTCAACTTCGCCGTTCTTGAACGGCGTGACCAGTGGCGGAATGGAACCTTTCAGGCGATCGAGCTCAGCGGACATTTTTCCCGGGAACCTTTCGCAATGCGTATCACATGCGTTTCAAACGATGCCAAGCATGTTAAGTTGCTAAGGTTGCGACGTCAATTCCGAGCGGCGATGGTCAGAAAAGCGAAGTCGAAGGCTCGCGGGAAAGGCACCGCGAGCGTTTGGCGCTTCGCGCGGCGCTTTTATGTCGGAGCAGAAGCTCCGGCCCCCTAAAATGCAAGGCGAAGAGGGATTCTTCGGTGCGCTCAGAATGACGGCGCGACGTCGGGTGGCGAGTAGACGATGGGAGAACAGCGAAGAGGATGACGAAAGACGGGGAATCGAAGCGAAAAGGGCCGCTGGCCGGGCTGAAGGTGATCGACCTTTCGCACGTGATGGCCGGGCCGGCATGCACCATGCTGCTCGCCGATATGGGCGCGGACGTGGTGAAAGTCGAGAAAATTCCTGCCGGCGACGACGCGCACCGCATGTTGCCTCCGGCGATCGGTGACGAATCGGCGGCGTTCCTGATGATGAACCGCAACAAGCGGGGAATCGCGATCGACCTGAAGAACCCAGCCGGGCGCAAAGCGTTGCTTCGCGTGCTGGAAGATGCGGATGTGCTGATCGAGAATTATCGACGCGGCACGATGGAAAAGATGGGACTGGGCTACGAAACGCTGCACGCGCTGAATCCGCTGCTGATCTACTGCACGATTTCGGGTTTTGGGCGCACGGGGCCGTATGCGGATCGCGGGGGATTTGATCTCGTCGCGCAGGGGATGAGCGGGCTGATGAGTATCACCGGAGAAGGGCCAGGACGGCCGCCGATGAAGGCGGGCTCGCCGGTTACGGACATTACCGCGGGAATTCTGGCCTGCGTGGGGATCCTGGCGGCGCTGTATGCGCGGCAGTTGACAGGAAAAGGCCAGCTCGTCGATACGTCGCTTTTCGAAGCGGGAATTATGCATACCTATTGGCAGTCGGCGATCTGTTTTGCGACCGGCGTTCCGCCGGGCGCGATGGGCTCGGCGCATCCGTTGAATGCGCCCTATCAAGCCTTTCGCACGCGCGATGGATGGATTACCGTGGGCGCCGCGAATCAAACCAATTGGCTGCGGCTGCTCGATGCGCTTGGTGCGCAACATTTGGGGAACGATCCACGGTTTGAGCTGAACGCGGGGCGCATGGCCCATCTGCCGGAATTGACCGAGGAACTGACGCGCTATTTCGAGAAGGAAACTTCGGCGGTGTGGCTCGAGCGGCTGGAAAAGGCAGGTGTGCCGGCAGGCCCGGTGCTCGATGTGAAGCAGATGCACACCGATCCGCAGGCGCTGGCGCGGGAGATGATTGTCGAGACCACGCATCCAAGTGCTGGCAAAGTGAAGTCGATTGGGCTGCCGATTAAATTTTCAGAGACACCGGGCGCCGTGACAAAGCCAGCGCCGCAATTCGGGCAGCACACGCGCGACGCGCTGCACGAGCACGGTTTCAGCGACGCCGAAATCGACGAACTGGCGGCATCCGGCGCGGTCGAGATGCACGATTCAAATCCAGCGAGAAAATCCTAAGCGAGCGATATGGGCGAAAACGTTCTGTACGAAATAAAAGACGGCATCGGACTAGTGACCTTCAACCGGCCGGAGGCGCGCAACGCCTTTACGCTGGCGATGTACGAACGGCTGTATGAAATCGTGCGAGAAGCGCAGACAAACAAGTCCATTCGCGTGCTGGTGTTCACCGGCGCGGGCGAAAAGGCCTTTGCGGCCGGCACGGACATTTCGGAGTTCAAAGTGTTCTCCACGGAAAAGGACGCGCACGACTACGAAGGGCGCATGGAACGCGTGCTGGGGACGCTTGAGCGCTCCGACGTGCCGACCATCGCGGCCATCAATGGTGTCTGCACCGGGGGCGGCGCGACGATTGCGGCGTGCTGCGACTTGCGGATTGGTTCGGCGAACGCGCGGTTTGGATTGCCCATTGCGCGCACGCTCGGAAATTGTTTGTCGATGGCGAATTACGTGCGGTTGGTGAGCTTGCTGGGACCAGCGCGGGTAAAGGACATTGTGTTCACCGCTCGGCTGATCGAAGCGCAAGAGGCGCACGCTATTGGATTGCTTAGCGAAGTTTTACCGGATCATGCGAGTCTGCAGGCACGTGCGATGGAACTGGCGCGTACCGTGGCGAGCCACGCGCCCCTGACGCTGCGCGTAACCAAGGAAGCGCTACGCGCCATCCAGAAGCAGATGACTCCCGAGCACGATCCCGACATGATTCTGACTTGCTACATGAGCAAGGATTTCCGCGAAGGCATGGACGCCTTCCTCACTAAGCGCACGCCCAACTGGAAAGCCGAATAGCTTCTCACCACACGATTTCCGTCCCCAGCGCGGAAACCGGGGCGCTGAGCCGCTGGTTAGCCCCAGACTTCGCGCGCGGTCTCGAGGATGAGCTTCAGCTTGGCAATCTCATCGTCAACGGTGAGCAGGTTGCCTTCCACCGTGGACGAGAAGCCACATTGGGGGCTGAGGCAGATCTGTTCGATCGGAACATATTTCGAAGCTTCATCGATGCGACGCTTGAGATCGTCTTTTTTCTCGAGCGCCGCTTTTTTCGTAGTGACCAAGCCGAGCACCACCATTTTGTTTTTTGGCACGAAACGCAACGGCGCGAAGGTGCCGGAGCGCGCGTCGTCATATTCGAGGAAGAATCCGTCAACGTTGAGCTGCGTGAAAAGAGCTTCGGCGACGAAGTCGTAGCCACCTGAAGCGACCCATGACGACCGGAAATTCCCGCGGCACATGTGCGTGCACACGGACATGCCGGCAGGTTTCTTCGCCAGCGCCGCATTCAGGTTGCGGATGTAGGTGAGGTGCTGGTGCTCGGCGTCGCCGCCGATTTCGCTCACGTGCTTGCGCTGCTCGGGGTCGTTGAGATACGCGAGGCTGGTGTCGTCGAGTTGCAGATAGGTGCAGCCGAGCTTGCCGAGGCGCTCGATTTCGTCCGCATAGACTTGCTGCAGATCCAGCCAGAATTGGTCCAGGTCGGGATAAACCCCTTCATCGATGGCCGCGCGCCCGCTGCGATAGTGAGCCATGTTGGGCGAGGGAATGGTGAGCTTTGCCGTGCGCGTTGTCGTGGATTTGAGGAACGAAAAGTCTTCGCCAAAGATGGTTTTGTCGAGGCCGAGCTTTCCACTGACGCGAATGGCCGCGGGGGCGAAAACGATGTCGCCTTTTTCGTTGTGGAATTTCACTTTCAGGTCGTCCTGAACCCTGGACATGCCGCCGATCTGGTAGAGGAAGTCCATGTGCCAGGAAGCGCGGCGAAATTCGCCGTCGGTGACTCCCTGCAGGCCGATGTCCTCCTGCATTTTCACCACTTCGCGGATCAATTCGTCCTCGACACGACGCAAATCGGCGGCGGATATTTTTCCTGCCTTTAGATCGCTGCGCGCATCCAGCAGTTTTTTCGGGCGCAGCAGGCTTCCGACGTGATCAGCGCGAAACGGCGGCTTGGTTCTGGGGGCCATGGATATCCTTTCAGGTGCTTATTCGGTTTCAAATAAAATGGGCGGCAAAACTGTTTGACGCGGCGGCAGCGGTCTCCGATAGCGCCGAAACAAAGATAGCGCCGAAAAAAAAGTTTGCAATGGCGATCGCGCAAAAACTTTGGTTTCTTTCAGGAGCGCAGGCAAAGATCGAGCGCTTCCGCGACGCGATCGTAAACGTAGTGAAGATCGTCCGGTGAGATGCAGTAGGGCGGCAAAACGTAAACGATGTGGCCGAGTGGGCGCAGCAGGATATTTGCCTTCAGAAAGAAATCGTAAAGCATGGGACGAAGATTGGAGGCATAGCCGGCGTCGTCGGCGCGAAGCTCGATGGCGGCTACGGTGCCGATGGAGCGCGTATCTCCGACAGCAGGATGCTTCGCAATGCCCGGCAGCCGCGTGCGATGGATTTCGGCGATGGCCGCGATGCGCTCGAATACAGGCTCGCTGTCGAAAACCTTCAAGCTGGCGACGGCTGCTGCTGCCGCCAACGGGTTCCCGGTGTAAGAGTGCCCATGATAAAACGTGCGCAAGCGGTCGCTGCTGACGAAGGCTTCGTGTATGCGGCTCGTGGCTGCTGTTCCTCCCATTGGGATTGCGCCGCCGCTCAGGCCTTTCGACAGACACATCAGATCGGGAACGACGCCCGCCAGATCGCATGCAAACATCGCGCCGCAGCGACCAAATCCGGTGAGCACTTCATCGGCGATGAGCAAAACATTGTGATCGGTGCAAAGCTTGCGCACGCGGATTAAAAATTCGATGGGATAGATGATCATGCCGCCCGCGCCCTGTAGCAGCGGCTCGACGATCATGGCGGCAATCTCGCCGCTTTTCGTGGTGAGCAAGTGCTCGAGTTGGTCGAGGCAGTCGATATCGCACGTGGCGCGCGTCTTGCCGACGGGGCAGCGATAGCAATAGGCGGAATGTACGCGGTGCACTGGAAAGCGGAAAGCGCGGAAGGGATCGGTGAAGCTTGAATCCGCGCTGATGGACATGGCGCCCGCGGTGTCGCCGTGATAGGCGTGTTCCAGGGCGATGATGCCCGTTTTTTGCGGCTGGCCGCTGTTCTGCCAATACTGCACAGCCACCTTCAACGCCACTTCCACCGCGGTCGAGCCATTATCCGAGAAAAAAATATGATCGAGTCCGGCGGGCAAGGCACTGCGAAGGCGCGAGGAGAGTTCTTCGATGGCCTCGTGCGTGAATCCGGCGAGCAGGACGTGGTCAAGCTTTTTTGTCTGCTCGGCGATAGCGGACATGATCACGGGATGGCAGTGCCCGTGGATGCTGACCCACCAGGAGGAGATCGCGTCGATCAGGCGGCGGCCGTCGTCGAGGTAGATGTACGCACCTTCCGCGCGGGAGACGCGCAGCGGCGGCGGGTCGAGAGATTCCTGCGTGAACGGATGCCAGATGCGCACCGGGAGATTTGTCATTCGCCGCCCGCCAACGCTCGTTGATCGAAGTTCTCGCGAAATGCTTGCAGCAGTGTGTTGCGATTTAATTTTGCGAGAGGTGGAACGAAGCCGGCGACTTGGATTTTCCCGTAGCGCTCAATGGCCTGGTAATTGTCGATATTTTTCTTGCCAACGAGAATCACGCCGGAGATTGTAACTTTTGCGGTGCGCAGCGCGGCAAGAGAAAGCAGAGTGTGATTGATGGTGCCGAGCGCAGTGCGAGCGACAAGAAGTACAGGCAGCTTCAGGTGCGCCATCAGATCAATCATAAGCTGCTTCTCGTTGACGGGCACGAGCACGCCGCCAGCTCCTTCGATAATTAGATTTTCGTGTGATGCGATGCGCGGCATCTTTATTTTGCGCAGATCGATTCGCACCCCCGCGAGCTTCGCAGCGAGGTGCGGCGACACCGGCGGCGCAAATCGATAGGCTTCCGGAAGTGTGCGGTTGCGAGGGAGGCGAGCGAGTTTCATGACCGTATTGCGGTCGGTGCCTTCGCGAGTGCCGGTTTGAATCGGTTTCCAGTAGATGGTATCGAGTGCTGCGCAGAGCAAAGCGGAAACGACCGTTTTGCCAATCCCGGTGTCGGTGCCCGTTATGAAGAAGCGCTGAGACATGAGTGCAGGGCGGTGCTCGCGGCGGTTGATGGCGGCGCGGATTCAATGGCCGCACATATGGCAGACACGAGCCGATGGACTTGCGCGGGCGTGATGTTGCTGGTGAGCGAGAGCCGCACGCGAGCGGTGCCCGGGGGAACCGTAGGCGGACGAATGGCCCTTACGACAAATCCGTCGCGGTGCAATTGCCGCGCGACGTGCAGCGCCATTTCATTGCTGCCAAGCAGTATAGGAACGATGTGGCTCTCGGCATTTCCGCAGCGCAAACCGCGAGCGCGCAGCTCTTGGCGGAGCGCCGTAGCGATGTTTTGCAGGTGCGCGCGCCCGGAATTGGCTGAGCGCACGAATGCGAGCGCCGCGCGAACCTGTGCGGCCAGGTAAGGCGGCGCGGCCGTGGTGAAAATAAAAGTGCGCGCGCGATTGATCAGAAATTGTTTTAGCGTCGCGCCACCGCAGACGAAAGCCCCCATACTCGCGAGCGCTTTTCCGCAGGTGTGCACGATGGCAAAAGCTTCGCGCTCGATTCCATGCTGCGCCGCAAGCCCACGGCCTTGCGGGCCGTATACGCCGATAGCGTGCGCTTCGTCGATTACAAGCTCGGCGCCGCTTGCGCGAGCCAGCCGCAGGAGCCGATCGAGCGGAGCAAAATCGCCTTCCATGCTGAACAGGCTTTCCGTAGCGATGACTGTGGCGCCGCCGGAACCGCGATGCTCCGCCAGCGCCTTCGCCAGGAAATCCAGATCGAGGTGCGGGTAGATAATTTTTTTCGCGCCGGAGATGCGCATGCCGTCGATCAGGCTGGCGTGATTGCATTCATCGGAGAAGACAATGTCGCCAGGTTTCAGAATGGAGCTAAGCAGGCCGACATTGGCAGCGTAGCCCGACCCGAAATAGAGCGCCGATTCGGTTCCGGCGAATTCCGCGAATTCCGTCTCCAGTTCCTCCCACGCGCGTGCATTTCCGGAGAGCAGCCGCGATCCGGTCGAGCCCATCGATTCGGCGTGGGATACCGCATCGAGGACCGCTTGCTTGAATTCCGGCCGCGAGGCGAGTCCCAGATAATCATTCGAAGAAAGATCTACGCCGTGCAGAATTTCCAGCTCGCGAAATTGCGACTGTTCGCGAAGCTCCGTCAGCTCTTCGCTCATGCGGCTGCGAATCTCGCTGGAAAAATCTTCAGGCACGCTGCATGGCCTTCATGCCGAGATTTGCAAGGAGGCGCTGGTCGGCGTCTGCACCGGGATTCGGAGTAGTGAGCAGTTTGTCGCCGGTGAAAATGGAATTGGCACCGGCGAGGAAGCAAAGTGTCACAGCTTCGACGGACATCTGCTGGCGGCCCGCGGCCAAACGCACACGCGACGCGGGCATGAGGATGCGCGCGGTGGCGATGGCGCGAACCATGGTCATCGTGTCGATTTCCGCGGCATTTTCGAGAGGTGTGCCTTCGGCGCGCACCAGCATGTTGATAGGCACGCTCTCCGGATGCGGTTCGAGGTTCGCAAGCTGCTGCAGCAGTCCGATGCGGTCGTCTTCGGTTTCACCCATGCCCAGAATTCCGCCGCAGCACACGGTAATGCCGGCGTTACGGACGTGCGAGAGTGTTTCCAATCGCTCGGAGTAAACGCGCGTGGTGATGATGTTGCCGTAGAATTCTGGAGACGTGTCGAGATTGTGATTGTAGGCGGTGAGGCCCGCTTCCTTGAGTTGATCGGCCTGCTGCTGCGTGAGCATGCCCAGCGTGCAGCAAACTTCCAGATCGAGTGCCGAAACCCCGCGCACCATTTCCAGAACGGATTCGAATTCGCGTCCCTGCGGAGCCTGCCGCCAGGCGGCGCCCATGCAGAAGCGCGTGGCGCCTTCGGATTTCGCGCGCGTGGCGGCCTGCAGCACGTCTTGCGGATCGAGAAGGCCCTGGCGCGTGACGCCCGTATCGTAGTGCGCGCTTTGTGGGCAATAGGCGCAATCTTCCGGGCAGCCACCCGTCTTGATGGAAAGCAGCTTGCAGATCTGCACTTCATCTGGCGCGTGAAATTGCCGGTGAACGGTCTGCGCCTGAAAAATCAGTTCGGGCAGGGCGAGATTATGGATTTCGCGGATTTCGTCGCGCGTCCAGTCGTGGCGAATGCCGGCCAATCTCTGGTCCGATGTCTCGTCCAATGTCTGGTTGGATGTCTGGTTCAATGAATCTCCCTGTGCGCTGTCAAACATACCAAAAGTGGCGGCCGGCCTACGGCAAAAGTTCGCCCGGGGTGGTGCGCATGCAATCGTGGAAATCCAGGCTGATCCATTGGCCCTTTTCCGCGGAGCGGAACACAGTGTCGATGACCGCCATATTTTTTACCGAATCTTCGAGCGGCACCGGCACTTCCGTGTTTTCGAGGATGGCGCGCGAAAAGGCGTCGCCTTGAATCGTAAACTGGTCGACGTAAGGGAACGATTCGACCACGGTACCGGCGGGCGAAGGGTCTTTTAGATCGCCGATAATGATTTCGGACGGCCGGTTCGCTGGGGGATTCAGCGGAAGGCGAATTTCCATGCGTCCATTCGTGCCGAGCAGATGCATGGTTTGGACGTAGGCGATTTGCGTGCTGCAGGTAAATGTGGCGCGGCCGGAAGGAAATTCGAGGATTGCGGAAGTAAGTATGTCCGTGCGTGTCTCGGGATCGCGCTCGATTTCGCCGAAGATGCGCGTGGGCTCCTCGCCGTAAAGAAACCGCGAAAGTGTGATTGGGTAGCAACCGATATCGAGCAGCGCGCCGCCTCCGTCTTCGAGAATGTTGCGCGGATTTGCCAGGTCGCGATTGAAATAGCCGAAGAGTCCGGAAACCAGGCGCAATTGCTCGATGCGTCCTTCGCGCACGAGTTGGCGCACGCGCAGCCAGCGCGGATGTGTACGTACCATGAACGCCTCGCCGATTTTTACTTGGGTGCGATTGCGCACGGCCAGAAGCTGGCGCGCCTCGGCGGCCGTGATGCTGATTGGTTTCTCACAGAGCACGTGCTTGCCGGCTTCAGCCGCTTTGATCGACCACGGCACGTGCAGATGGTTCGGCAGGGGATTGTAGATGGCGTCGATTTCAGGATCGGCCAGAAGCTCTTCGTACGATCCGTAAGCCTTGGCGATACCGAGATTCGCGGCGGCTTCTTCGGCGCGATGCTTGTCGCGCGATGCGATGGCGCTGATCTCGCACCACTCGCCCTTTTGCATTCCGGGGATGGCGCGGCGAACGGCAATCGATGCGACGCCCAGCACGCCCCAACGGACTTTCTTCGGCTGGGTCATCGCGTGGCTTTGCAGATCGAGAGAAATTTCACGTCGAGAAGTGTAAGGCAGGATGCAGAAACGTGCTCGTCAAAAGGAAAGCAAGCCTGATCCTTAGCCGGCAGCAAAGAATCGGGCAAGAAAATGCGTGAAAGCATCCGGTTAAATCGAAGAGAGATCCCTCGACTTCTCTATGGCGACCCTAACCGGGTGGCCAAAACGCTCGCTCGGGATGACAAACGTAAAAACAAAGGCACGAGACGGCGGGCCGAAGCCCGCCCCCACCATGATCACCCTTATCGGATTGTGCCTAACTGCCTGAACGACCCTTGGCAGGTCGTCACTTCGAGGCGGCGCCGACGGCTTGCTTCGAGCTGCGCGCGCTTTCGATTTGCGACAGGCCTTCGAGCAGATCCTCCACCAGGTCCTCCGACGACTCGCATCCCGGCGACAGCCGCAGCAGCGAATCGGAAAGCCCGAGCTTCGCGCGCTCTTCGGCCGGAATCGAAGCGTGCGTCATGGTTGCCGGGTGGCAGATCAGCGCTTTTACACCGCCGAGGCTCTCGCCCAGGACGAAAAATTCGCGCGAGGAAGCGAAGGAGACCACTTCGTCCTTGGTGCCCTCAAGTTCGAAGGAGACCATGCCGCCGAAGCCGCTCATCTGCTTGCGGGCAATGTCGTGTCCCGGATGCTCGGCAAGGCCCGGGAAGTAGACGCGCCGCACCAACGGATGCCCGTTCAGCGCGTTGGCAATAGCGATGGCGTTTTCCTCGTGGCGCTGCATTCTGAGCTCAAGCGTTTTGATGCCGCGCAGCGTGAGCCAACAATCAAAGGGCGATGGCACGGCTCCGGTGGCATTTTGCAAAAACTTGATCGGCTCGAAAACAGCGGCGTCTTTCGCAAGAGCCGCGCCTTGAATCGTGTCGGAATGGCCGGCGAGATATTTGGTCACGCTATGCACCACGATATCGGCGCCCAGCTCGAAAGGCTGCTGAAAGTAGGGAGTGGCGAAAGTGTTGTCGACGACAAGCAGCGCACCGTTGGCGTGGGCCAGCTTGGCAATCGCGGCAATGTCATTCACCAGCAAGCGCGGATTGGTCGGCGATTCGATCCAGACCAGCCGCGTCTTCTTGTTGACGGTCGCTTCGACCGTCTTCAGGTCGCCGGTCTCGATCTGCCGGACAACCACGCCGATGGGTTGAAACACCTTGTTCAGGATGCGGTAGGTGCCGCCGTAGACGTCCAGCGGGATGATGATTTCGTCGCCGGGGCGAAGATACGCCTGGAGGATAGCGTTCTCGGCCGCCAGGCCGGATGCAAATGCGGCCGCATATTTCACATTTTCGAGCGCAGCGAGCACTTCTTCCAGCCGCTGGCGCGTGGGATTGTTCGTGCGTGAGTAGCTGAAGCCCTTGTCCTGCCCAGGAGCTTCCTGCTCGTAAGTGGAGGTCTGAAAAATGGGAGCGACCAGCGCTCCGGTTTCCGGCTCTGAGGGCTGGCCGGAGTGAATCGTCTTTGTTGCGAATTTCATGGTGGTACTCTCCCTTTTGCTGCACCTGTGCCCTGCGAAGCCTGGCGCCAAATGCGGCAGCAAGCCTCGTCAGCGCCTCAGTGCGCTAAATAAAGCAGAACCCGCTGCCGCATAAATGCGGCTGCAGGACGCCCTTTTCAACTTCAGTTTGGGAGTTGAATCTTCAATGACCGAGTGCCGGTCAGTTGAGGATCTTATCTCTCCCCACTGGGCAGGAGTTAGCACCTTGGCAGTTGCAGCCAGGTTGCTGTGGCGTCAGCGGGCCTGTCCCCTCAGCCACTCTGGATAAGCGCTGCCGTGAAGCAGCATCGGGAAAATATCAAAAGGAGGCGCCGAAGTCAATAAGAGCGGCGTTCTGCACGAGCCGAGGCTGTACAAGTCCGCGGACGGAGTCATTTCCGGCCCGTTTTTGCTTTCGGATGCGGATGCTTATTGCAGCGAGTAACCTTCGGCGTAAAAACTGACCGAGAGCAGATAGTAATCGGCGTTCATGCCCTCGACAATCCAGCGCACGGAGGCGGCGGGGTGTTGGTGGTCCGGGCCGAGGAAAGTTTCCTCGCCGTCGGGCTTGGATTTTTTCTCGGTCCAGGAGGTCCACGCCGCGGGAGAAATCGCCTTGAGATCTTTCAGGTAGCTCGCATATTTGGCCATCACCGCGGCGCGGTTGTGGCTTTCGATCACGTCACAACTGTCGGAATAATGCGGCTTTGATTCCGGCTGCACATAGCACTGCTTGGCCGGCGGCACTATCACGCTCGACATGTAGACGGTGTCGCCGGAAGCGTCATGCGGCTTGGTGCGGATGGAAACGAAATCGTCCTTGCGGCTGTCGAGGATTTTTTTCATCGCGCTGGAAACGTCGTCCGCGGCGGCGAGAGCGAAGACTGAAACGCCCAGTAGGATGGCGATGAGCGAACAAGCGTGACGCGTACGCATGGCATTCCCTCGATTTAGAAAAGTTCGGCGCAGTATTTCGTTGTAAAGAACGGCGCCGCTACTCCTCCGGCGTAAATACTTTTCCTTTTCTAAACGAACCGGCGGGCAAAGGCAACCGGATCAACTGACCCGGCTCCAGATGATCGGGATCTTTGAGTTCGGGGTTGAGTGCGAGGATTTGCTTGAGCATGTCGTTGTCGTAGCGGCCCGCGTAGAGAATGCTCAGATCGCGAAGCGTTTGATCGGGCTTTACCGCAACGGTGATGATCTGTTCCGACCCGCTTTCCTGCGGATCGGCGCTATAGGCGCCCGAGCCAGGTTCGGCATTGCCGGATGGGCTGGACCGCATCTTCGGCTGCGACTCCGGCTGCGCCGGGGTACTCGCTGGCGCCGCTTCGGAAGAAGGTTGCGCCGGCGTGGTCACGGCGCGGGATGCGCTGCTTTGTCCAGAGTCGGTAAAACGCAGCACAAAGGCGGTCAAGAAAATTCCAGCCAATAAAAGAATTCCTGCGAGCACCATGGCGCGGAAGGCCCAGCGGGGCAGCCGGAATCTCTTGGGCGCTTCGTAGGTCAGGCCGCCAGCGGATTGAGCCGACGCGGCGAGCGCCTTCGTTTCAGCAGGCGGTTCGGCTATTGATGGTGACGACGATGCGGCTGGCGATTTCGCCTGAGCCGCGCTTAGCTTCGGCGTTGCAGAAGCAGGTGCCAGAGCGGGATGTGAAATCGACGCGGTCGATGCCGGGCCAGCGGCCGCCGCCGTACCAGCAGACGCCGTTGCGGCGCGCGCAGCAAGTCCCGCGACCGCGGGTTCACGCGTAATCGCTTTTTCCGGATGAGGTACGAGCGAAGGCGCGGAGCTGAAGCCGAGTTTTATGGCCACATTGTCCACGACGTCCGCTTGGATGGTTTCATGGCCGAGCTCATGTGCGGCGGACATGGCGCTGTAGCAGAGATGATTAACGGTGCGCGGCGTGCCGCCGCTGAGCCGCGCGATCACGGCCAAGGCATCGGGAGTGAACAGAGGCGCGCCGGTATGTCCCGCAACCATCAGGCGATGATCGATGTAGTTGGCGGTCTCAGCGGCCGACAATGGATCAAGCTTCGCCTGAACCGCCAGACGCTGTTTGAGCTGCGCCAGCTTGGGTTGTGACAGCTTGTTTGAGAGCTGTGGCTGGCCAGCCAGCACGATTTGGAGCATCTTGGCGTAAGAGGTCTCGAAATTCGAAAGCAGACGGACCGTTTCGAGCACCGAGTCGTCCAAATTCTGCGCCTCATCTACTACCAGCACGAAGCGGCGCCCAGCGACCATTTCGGCGAAGAGCAACTCGTTGAGCTTGTTGTGCATGCTCACGAGATCCATACCCTTGATGTCGACACCCAGCTCGCTTAACAGGTACTGAAAAAATTCGCGGGAATCGCACTGCGTCTGGAACAAAAAGACCGTGCGGGCGGAATCATGAAGCTGGTCGAGAAGTTCGTAGAGCAGTGTGGTCTTGCCCATGCCGGGTTCGGCAATGAGCGAGAAAAAGCCGCGTCCCTCCTTGATGCCGGTGTGCAAGGTATTGAGGGCATCGCGGTGAGTGCGAGTCAGGTAGAGATAGGCTGGATCCGGAGTGACGCCGAACGGTTGCTGGCGCAAATGATAAAACTCCAGAAACATCAGTACACTCCACTCCTGGGCTGATTTAGGGGTAAAGAGGGAGTTTCCTACACCGCGCCGCCGGATGCAAGGCAAGGACGCAACTGTGGCTGCGGAGTGTTGCCTACAGGAGAAACTTTTCCCGAAGCGGCGCAATTATGACGGGATGCGGACAACCACGAAGCCTGGTTTCAGTGTTTCGATGTGGGGCATCGGCCGTCCGACCGAAGATCGCCCGCGCGTGAGTATGTGAGACGTATATGCGTTCCCCAGAATGAATACGACGCTCCCGGAAAGGCTGTAAACGCTTGCGGACGACGAGCCATATCCCAACCAGCTCAAGATTTGCGCGGAACTGCAACGTTGGCGCGCCGCCGCTGAAGTTGGAATTCCGGAACCCAACGTGCCCTGACTCAGGATTTGCTTTTCATTGCCCTCAACAGCGCTTATTCTGCGCAGTAGTAACGCGGCCGAAAAGGCATTTGAGATAAATTGAAACCAGCCACCCTCCCAGAATCGCCCTCGACGAAAAGAATTGCGAGTCTTGGCTTGTGGCCGCTCGTCGCGGCGACCTTCTTTATGGTCTCGGGGGGCGCGTACGGCACGGAAGACATCATCCATGGCGCGGGCTACGGCCGCGGAATTCTGATTCTTCTGCTCACCCCGATTCTCTGGAGCGTGCCCACCGCGTTCATGGTGGGCGAACTCGCCAGCGCGCTTCCGCATGAAGGCGGCTACTACGCGTGGGTTCGTCGCGCGCTCGGAAATTTCTGGGGATTTCAGGAGGCATGGCTTTCGCTGGTGGCCAGCATTTTCGACATGGCCATCTATCCCACGCTGTTTGTCGCCTACCTGGTGCGGCTTTTCCCCTGGTTCGATGCAGGCCATCGAGGGCTGATAGTGGGTCTTGCGGTCGTGGCCGTCAGTGTGGCCGCGAATATAGCTGGCGTGCGTGTGATTGGTCTCTCATCATTGTGGTTTTTTGTGGTGCTGTCCGCGCCATTCGCGCTAATTGTATTGCTCGCGCCCTTCAAAGCCGGAGCGCTCACGCATGTTGCCGTCGCGCCGACAACTTCCACGGTGGGGCTTGTCGGCGGAATCCTGATTGCCATGTGGAATTACATGGGCTGGGACAGCGCCTCTACCATTGCTGTCGAGGTCAATCATCCGCAGCGCACTTACCCGCGCGCCATGCTGCTCAGTGTGGTCATTGTGGCGCTGAGCTACATTCTTCCCGTTTCAGCCATGCGGCTTACCGGCATTCCCTCATCGGCTTTCGAAACCGGCTCTTGGGCCGATCTTGCTGCATTGGTCGGCGGCCCTGCGCTGCGTGCGGCACTCGTGGCCGGAGGACTCATCAGCGCTCTCGGCATGTTGAACGCACTCGTGATGAGCTATTCGCGGCTGCCTCTGGCGATGGCGCAGGACGGCTTGTTGCATGGCGTTTTCGCCCGCGTTCACTCGCGCACGCAGGCTCCCTGGGTCGCCATTCTGGTCTGCGGCGCCGGTTGGGCGCTTTGCCTTGGTTTGGGCTTCGAGCGGCTCATCACGCTGGACGTGCTACTTACTGGCGCGAGCGTCGTGCTCGAATTCGCGGCGCTGCTGGCACTGCGGCTGAAAGAGCCGCAACTCGCGCGGCCGTTTCGTGTGCCGGGCGGCATCGCCGGGGCGGCGCTGGTTGGGGTATGTCCCACGCTGCTGCTGGCCTTTTCGGTGGCGCACAGTGAGAGCGAACGGGTCCTGGGCATGAACGGACTGCTGTTCGGCGTTTTGCTGATCATCGCCGGGTTTGCTGCGTACTGGGCTACCGCTGGTTTTGGCGCCACGCCTGGGATAACCTCGACCCACCCAGAATCTACTGAATTATAGGTAGTTAGCTCTAAATCCTTCCCCTCGAGGTACTAGGCCATTTGGGTTAGCCGCGATTACACCTTCCGTACGCCCAGAATGAACCCCTCGCCTTATCGCCCTCAACATCGTCGCTTGAGAACATCTCAACACGGAGATAACGAGATGATCACAGCCATCGAGCGCCGCCGCAGCCCCCGAAATCGGATACTGGCTCCCGTGCAGGTTCTGCCCGCGGGAAGCAGCCGCGGAGAGATCGAAATCGTGGGCGGCCTGAGCAACTTCTCGCTGAACAGTCTCTACTTTTTTATGGAGCGCTACGCTCTCCGCAAGCGCTCGCAGTTGGTTGTGCGGCTGGCCAACCAGTTAGAGGTTTCCTCTCTGGGTCGGGAGTTCATGGTCGAAGTCGTTCGTGAGGAACCGTTGCAAGGCGGGCGTCTTGGCGTCGCGGCAAGACTTCTCAACAACATCCAACTGAAGCTGCGCGACGGCCTGCTTTTTCCCGAAACCGGAGTCTGGAGCCAGTTTCCGCTGATCGCCCCTGTGAGCCTGAACGTCTACGCCTAAGTGGTAGGCATCCGTTAAGCAGCAATTCTCTTTAATCCCACCAGCACTTGTCTTCCGGTATGACCCGAAGTAGATTGTCAGCCAAATCCGGCGCGTTTGTTCGCCCGCCTGCCAGGCAGCGCGGCGGACACGATTCGCGCCGGAGTGACGCCGAACCGTTCGTTGTCGTTGGAGGTGGCTCTTGCGGAAAATGACGGCAATCACGAAATTGAAAAATCTGTCGTTTGGCTTCGCCTGCATTTTATTTCTCGCGTTGGTTGCGCCGCCCGCTTTCGCGCATCACGGCACGGCCGGCTACGATCTCGAGAAGGTTGTCACCGTCACTGGAACCGTCGAGGAATTTGACTGGAGCAATCCGCACGCGGTGGTGCACATCACCGCGAAGAACGACAAAGGCGAGCCCGAATCGTGGACCATCGAGCTGGGCGCTCCGGGCATCATGGCGCGCAGCGGCTGGTCAAAGAACTCCATGAAGGCTGGCGATGAAGTGATTGCCGAAACGCATCCCGCGAAGAACGGCGTGCCATCGGGCCTGAGCGCGACCTCTTCGATTCTGCTGAAGTTCATTGTCAACGGGCAGGCGTTGCCCTCGCGCTGAGCCGGCAATCGCGTTTGCCATGAGCCTCGCGGAAATCATTGCGAGCTTGGGGGAAGTGATGCAAGCAGGAGAACCACAATGAGAGATTTTATGCTGATTGTCGCGCTGAGTTTCTCCGCGCTTGCTGCCACTCCATCCGTTCTCCGCGCGCAGAGTACCGCAAATTCCGCGAAGGCCGGCGCGGTGAAAAGCGACATTCCGGATTTAAGCGGCTACTGGAACATCAAAGGCGGCACGCCGAGCTGGGATCCCGCCGACCTGCAGGGCAAGCACCCCGACAATTCGCCGATGACGCCCTGGGCACGCGAAAAACTTGAGGCCGCGCGCCCGCCGTTTGGCGCAAATGCGACTTTCGACAGCGTGAACGATCCGGTGCAAAAATATTGCGACCCGCCCGGAATCACGCGCCTCTATCAGTATCCCTACGAGTTCATGTTTATCCAGACACCGGACACCGTTTACATGCTGTACGAGTTCACCCGCGTGTGGCGCGCCATCCCGCTGAACAAGGAACATCCCAAGGATCCCGATTCCACCTGGATGGGCGATTCGGTAGGGAAATACGAAAACGGCGCCCTGGTGATCGACACCGTCGGCTTCAACGACAAGACCTGGCTCGATCAAACCGGCCATCCGCACAGCGATGCGCTGCATCTGGTGGAACGGCTGCGCCGGGTGGATGCGCAAACGCTGGAAGTGGAAATTACCGTCGACGACCCGAAGGCCTACACCAAAATTTTCTCAGCGAAGCGGACCTTCAAGCACAGCGATTCGCCGCCGACCGAAGCGATCTGCTCGCTTTCGGAGATGCAAGCGTTTCAGGATCAGGTGATGAATCCCACGGTCGCCGCGCCGAAAAAATAGCGGTGTCAAACGCCATCCGCTTGACGAATAACTTCGACCGGTCCGTGCGGCCATTCGCGAGCCAAATTCTGCTATGCTTTTCGCCGTGCGGAATTTGGTTTTTCTGATCGGGCTCCTACTTCTCCCCATTGCAAACGTCTCCACGGCGTCCCAGCAGGCGTCAGCGCCTGCGCCGGTTCCCGCGGCTGCGCCGCCCGCCCAAGCTGCGCCGCCACCAAACGGAAACGCGCCCCAGCAGCCTGCACAGCAACCAGCACCAGGGCCACCGCCTTACAACGGTCCCACGATTGTGATCGACCCGGCACACGGCGGCACCGATTCGGGCGCACGCGGACAGGACGGCATTGTTGAAAAGGACATTGTTTTGCAATTCGCGCGCGTGACTCGCGCTGAGCTCGTGCGCCAGGGTTACAAGGTCGTTTTGACGCGCGATGATGACTCGAATCCTTCCTACGACGACCGCGCCGCCGTGGCCAATGGTTATCGCGACGCGATCTTTGTAAGCTTGCATGTCGCATCCACGGGCGTGCCTGGAACGGTACGCGCCTATTTCTATCAATTCTGGAAGCAGCTCCCGCCCGCTTCACCCGCCGCAAGTTCAGACGCGACTGTTTCATCGGCCCCAGTCGCGCTGACCGCGCCTTTGTCGGCCACGACCCTTGTGCCGTGGAACGAAGCGCAGCGCGCCTATCAGGACGCGAGCCAGCAGCTCGCTAATCAACTGCAAACCCAGATGGCTTCGGCATTCAGCGGTTCGCCGCAGATGTCCGCCGGGGTGGAAGTGCGAGGATTGCGGTCGGTGGCAGCGCCTGCGGTAGCCATTGAAGTGTCGAGCGTCGCGGTGGACGATGCGAAATCGCTCACGGTGCTTGCGGGCCCTCTGGCCGCGGCGATTAGTAAAGCTATGCAATCATTTCGTCCCTTGAACGCGGCAGGGGTGAAGTAATGGGCCGCAACTGGTGGTGGATCGGGCTCGGCACCCTGGTGGTGGCCGTGGTTGTTGGCTTGGTGTTTTTCCCCGGGTTGACGCGGCGCATCCGATTGCTCTCGCAATCCGAGAAGCAAGAGGACCAGGCGCGGCGCGAAGTGCTGGCCCCGCCGATCACCACTCCTACCGACGTGGCCGCTACCGCGAAACTCTTCTGGGCCGCCGGTCCGGACAAGTTGGCGCCCGTGTCGATTCAATTGCCGCTTTCTGCCGATCCGGCGCAGCGCGCCAAGCAGGTGCTGCATGCTCTGATTGTGAATGCGCCAACACCGGAAGAGCGAACGCTACCAGCCGACGTGGAAGTGCTGGGCTTTTATGTTCTTTCTGATGGAAGCGCGGTGGCCGATTTCTCCGATGCGCTCGTTTCCGAAACTCCCTCCGGGATTTTGAGTGAACAGTTGGTGATCGATTCCATCACGCAGACGCTTGAAAATAATGTGCCGTCGTTGCGCCGCCTGAAAATTCTGATCCACGGCCAGGAAGTGGAAACGCTCGCCGGCCACGTGGATTTGACCGGATTCTTCGATCTGAATCCGCCGGAGCCCGGCGCTTCGCAACAGGGCAACGCTACATCGCCTGCTGTGCCTGTCCCGACTGCGGCGACAGCTCCTGCGCCGCGCCCGGCTTCGGCTGCTCCTTCTCCTGCCTCTTCGCTTGCGCCTCCGTTGCCAGCCACTCATCATTAGCCGTTTTTTTTTGTCCTTGTTGACACTTCGCCCCGCTCTGGTCACACTAGGCGGCCAAATAAAATTTGTTTCGGGCCTAAGAGCGGAAAGAGAGAGCTATTTTGCGAGTGGATGGACGCGCGCACGACAATCTGCGCCCTGTAAAAATCGTTCCGGATTTTATTCACAATGCCGAAGGCAGCGTGCTGATCGAAACGGGCAACACGCGTGTGATCGTCACGGCCACCGTGGAAGATGGAGTTCCCTCATTTCTGAAAGGCACCGGCAAAGGCTGGGTCACCGGCGAGTACGGCATGTTGCCGCGCTCGACCGAAGAGCGCACGCCGCGCGAAGCGTCGCGCGGACGCCAGTCAGGACGCACGCTGGAAATCCAGCGCATGATCGGCCGCACGCTGCGCGCGGTCACTGATCTGAAGGCTCTGGGTGAGCGCACGGTGTGGCTCGATTGCGACGTGATCCAGGCCGACGGAGGCACGCGCACCGCTTCCGTTACCGGCGCGTTTGTTGCGCTTGCGCTCGGGCTTGAGCGCATGGTCGCCGCCGGAATGCTTCGCTCTGTTCCGCTGATCGATACGCTCGCAGCCACCAGCGTTGGCATCGTGGGTGACGAATTGCTGCTCGATCTCGCTTACGAAGAAGATTCGCGAGCCCAGGTCGATATGAACGTGGTCATGACCGGCACCGGACGCTTCGTTGAAGTGCAGGCCAGCGCCGAAGGGCGCCCCTACACCAACCAGGAATTGCAGCGCCTGCTCGATCTTGCTGCCGGTGGCATTCGCTACCTCACCGAAGTGCAGCAACAGCTTTTGCACATGGACTTCGGTGCCCGCGCGCGATAGCTTGCCCGGCCTAAAGAATGTCTCGCGGGTGCTGCTGGCCTCGTCGAATGAAGGGAAGCTGCGCGAATTTCGCCGCATGGCTGAGGGCTCGGCAGTTGAGTTTGATCTGCTGCCCGATTTTCGCAACTTTCCGGTCTTCGAAGAATCTGCTCCCACGTTCTCTGAAAACAGCGCAGGCAAAGCGCTGCATTACAGCCAGTTCACCGACGAAATCGTTCTCGCGGACGATTCGGGCCTGGTGGTTCCTGCTCTGGGAGGCGCGCCCGGTGTGCAATCGGCACGCTACGCTGGTCCCAACGCGACGGATGCTGATCGCATCGAGAAATTGCTGACAGCGATGCGGGAGTTCACCGCGAACCAGCGCTGCGCCCGCTTCATTTGCGTGATTTCATTGGCGCAGCGCGGACGCGCCAATGCGGTCGTATCCGATTTCGTCGCTGGACTTATTGCCACGAAGCCCCAAGGTGCTCGCGGCTTCGGCTATGACCCTATCTTCTTTTCGCCCGAACTGGGCTGCACGTTTGCCGAAGCCAGCGAAGACGAAAAGAACCGCATCAGCCATCGAGGGAAGGCTTTCCGAAAGGTCCTGGAACTCCTCCAGGGTTCCCAGATTCTCTGACTCCTTTCTCCTTCTACAGCATCTCAGGTATGTATTTAAAAGTCCGGGCCTCCGTACACTAGCCGGACATTGCACCCAACTCGCTCCGAGGTGATTTGTGGCAACTTCCCAGGCAGCCGTAAGGCAGGATGCATCTCTTCTCGCGCGGTTGGATGAAGCCCGTCGGCGCACCGACGATCTTTTCAAGCTCTTGCCGCCGAACTCCTTTTACGACCGCCCCATTGCGGAACGGCACCGGATGATCTTCTATCTGGGCCACCTGGAAGCATTCGACTGGAATCTTCTTGGAACCAAGCTTGGCCTGACTGCGGAGAACCCCGCATATAACAAGCTGTTCGCGTTCGGTATCGATCCTGTCGATGGCGGGCTGCCGTCAGACGCGCCAGCCGATTGGCCTACCATCGCGCAGGTGGAGAACTACAATCGTGGGATTCGCGCCCAACTTGACGAAGCTCTGGCCGATCCTGGCGCTCTGCACGCCGCCGATCCCGAGTATGGCGACGCTTTGTTGCACGTGGCGATCGAGCACCGCCTGATGCACGCCGAGACGCTTGCGTATTTGCTGCACAATTTGCCGGTGGACCGCAAGATCCCGCACCCGGCGCCGGCGCACAATCCATCACCGGCACCGCTTCAGCGTCAGGTGACCATTCCCGAAGGCATCGCCACACTGGGACAGGCACGCGATGCCGGAAATTTCGGCTGGGACAACGAATTCGATGCGGAACGCCACAAAGTGCCCAGCTTTTCGATCGACATTTTCCCCGTCAGCAACGGCGAGTATCTAAAATTCGTCCAAGCCGGCGGTTATGAGAATCCGAAATACTGGACGCCCGAAGATTGGGAGTGGCGTCGCCAACAAAATCTGGACCATCCGCATTTTTGGTTGCCGCAATCGACGCTGGCGCCTTCAGACCCAGATTTGAAATGGAATTACCAGGGTATGTTCGGCACAAGTCCGCTACCGCTTTCCTGGCCGGTTTACGTGAGCTATGCGGAAGCATCCGCATTTGCGAAGTGGGCGGGGAAGCATCTGCCCACCGAAGAGCAGTGGCACCGCGCCGCCTACGGCACGCCGCAGGGCATCGAACGCGAATACCCCTGGGGTAATTCCGCGCCGACTCCGGCGCACGGGAATTTCCATCACGAGAGCTGGGAACCCACGTCCGTGGACGCGCATCCCAAAGGCGCGAGCGCTTTCGGTGTGTTCGATCTTCTCGGCAACGGCTGGGAGTGGACTTCCACCCGCTTTGGATCACTCAACGGTTTCGAGGCCTTCCCGTTTTACAAGGGCTACTCCGCCGATTTCTTCGATGGCAAGCATTTCGTCATCAAGGGCGGCTCCATGCGCACCGATGCCTGCATGTTGCGCCGCCCATTCCGCAACTGGTTCCAGCCCCACTACCCGTACATCTACACGACGTTCCGCTGCGTGGAGGAATAGTTCATGTCCAGTGCCCCGCGATTGGTCTCTGTTGCTGCGCCCGATCAGTTTCTTTCCGAGTTTTGCTCCGATGTGGTTGTTGGCCTCAACCAGCCTGGGCAAAAGGAGCTGCCTTCGAAATATTTGTACGATGAAGTCGGCTCCGCGCTTTTCGACGTGATCTGCGTGCTGCCCGAATATGGCTTAAGCCGCGCCGGCATGCGCAGCTTGCGGCAACATTCACGCGACATCGTCGACCGTATTCCTGGTCCGGTGGTCGTCGCCGAACTCGGCAGCGGCAGCGGGCAGAAAACCCGCTGGCTGCTCGAAGCGCTCGCTCGGCGGCAGCGCGTGAATTACTACCCCATCGACATTTCCAGCAGCGCGCTCTTCCGCTGCCAGCAGGAACTCGGCCAGATGGACATGGTCAGCCTGGTTGGATTCGAGAGCGCCTATCTCGAGGGACTGCATAAAGTGGCCGAGCGCCGACGCGAAGGCGAACAACTGCTCGTGCTTTTCCTCGGCAGCACCATTGGTAATTTCGACCGCCCCGCAGGCGATCAGTTTCTTCGCGAAGTGCGCGCCTTATTACAGGAAGGCGATTCGCTCTTGCTGGCCACCGATCTTGTCAAGCCTGTCCCGGTGCTGAAGCTTGCATACGACGACCCTGCGGGCGTCACCGCGGCCTTCAACATGAATTTACTCGCACGCATCAATCGCGAACTTGACGCCGACTTCGACCTCTCGCAATTCCGCCACGAAGTTCGTTATGACCAGGCCGAGCGTCGCGTTGAAATGCATCTGCGATCGCTAGCGTGGCAGCGCATTAGCATTCGCAAAGCGGGTTTCCACTTTTATATAAATGAGGGCGAGACCATCTGGACGGAAAGCTCGCACAAGTACGATCGCGAAGAGGTCATCCACATGGGCGAGCGCACCGGCTTCCGTTGCGCTGGCCAGTGGGTCGACTCCGAATGGCCCTTGGCGCAAAGCCTTTTCTTCGCTGCTTAGGATACTGATCGCAATTGTCATGCCGAGCGAGCGAAGCGTGCGACCCGGTTAGGGTCGCGGTAGAACGGAGCGCAACGAGGGATCTCTCTTCGGCTTTCGTAACTTCGGGTTGGTTTAGTTAAGGTTTGCAAAATGCCAAAAGCTACCTGGAACGGCTCAGTCATCGCGCAAAGCGACAAAACCGTGGTGGTCGAAGGCAATCACTATTTCCCGCCGGAATCCGTAAACCAGCAATTCCTGAAGCCCAGCGACACGCACACCAAGTGTCCCTGGAAGGGCACCGCCAGCTACCACACCCTCGAAGTCAATGGCGAGCGCAATCCCGACGCCGCCTGGTTTTATCCCGAGCCTTTTCCCGCCGCGAGGAAGATCAAGGGCCACGTCGCCTTCTGGAAAGGTGTGCGCGTCGAACCATAACCAGCAGACCGCTGTGATATATTCGTTCGCCTTCGGCCATGAAAACGAAAAAGCAGGAAATTGAGCACAAAAGAATCGCCGCCGCGCTGCGCTCGCCCGAGCCTTCCGCAGTTCGTCCGCCGAAACCAGCCGGTAAGAAGCCGTCGCGCAACACCGGCCTAGGCCGTGGCGCAAACCCCGCCCGTGTGCGTGCCATTCTCGAGAAACTCGACGAAGCCTATCCCGCGGTCACTTGCGCGCTGGTCCACGAGAATCCTTTTCAGCTTTTGATCTCGACGATTCTCTCCGCACAATGCACCGACGTGCGCGTCAACGAAGTCACCAGGACGCTCTACAAAAAATATACAAGCCCGGAGGCCTTCGCTCACGCGAATCCCTCGGAGCTCGAGCAGGACATCCGCCCCACCGGCTTCTTCCGCAACAAAACCAAATCCATCATGGGCGCGAGTCAGAAAATCCTCGACGAATTTCACGGTAAAGTTCCGGAATCAATGGATGAGCTTCTTACGCTGCCGGGAGTTGCGCGGAAGACAGCGAATGTCGTGCTCGGCACCGCCTTCGGCATCGCCTCCGGAGTAGTTGTCGATACGCACGTACAGCGGCTTGCCGGGCGCCTGGATCTCACCAAGAATAGCGACCCGAAGAATATCGAGCAGGATTTGATGAAGGTCATTCCCAAAGAGAAGTGGATTCTCTTTTCGCACCAGCTCATCTGGCACGGACGCCGCGTCTGCGTAGCGCGCAAGCCACGCTGCCTCGAATGCAACCTCGAATCTATTTGCTACTCAAAAGATAAGACCGTTTAACCGCTCCACCCGCCCCGGCAGTTTTACCTCTCGCTCGCTGCGCTTTTGATCGGTAACTGTTGTCGATCAACCAGGGATTCCGGAAACTTGATCGATCGACCTGGTCCATGAATCTAATCCGTGAACCTAATCCGCGAACTTAGCGTTTAATGGCCCAGTGCAGGCCAATGCCGCCCAGGATGAAAGCGCGCGAATCAATGAGCGCGTAGCCGCGGCTCTGCAGCGCAGCGGAAAACTCGTCCATGGAGATAAAACTTTTCAGCGAGTCTGGAATGTAGGTGTAGGTGCGCGGCTTGCCGTGGAGCAAAGTGCCCCAGAAAGCGCCCTGCGCGTAGAGATAAGCCAGGTATCCGCGGCGGAAAAGACGATTCGCCGGGAGAAAGAAATCGAGAGTGACAAGCAATCCGCCGGGACGGGTAACGCGCTCGATTTCGCGCAGCGCTGTTTCGAGGCTGGGAAAGTTGCGCAGGCCGTAGCCGATGAAAACGCAATCAAAAATGTGATCGGCGAAAGGCAAGCGGGTGGCGTCACCACACACGCCATTTTCGACGCCGTGAATGCGCGCTTCGCGCAGCATCTCCTCGGTGAGGTCCACGGCAACCACGCGGGCGCGGGGCAAGCGCTGCGCGACCATTTGCGAGAAATCGCCGGTACCCGAGGCGAGATCGAGCACGACGGCGTTAGCGGGCAGAGCCGCTTTTTCGACGCCGAAGCGCTTCCAGCGGCGGTCCATGCCGTAGGAAAACGTGCGCGTGACGAAATCGTAGCGAGGGGCGATGCGCCCGAACATTTCGCGCATGAGGCGCGAGTCCTGTTTTTCGATGGGTGAGGGCATGCGGCGGGAATATTACACTGCCAGGCGGCTTCGCGCAGCTACTCCGTATATTGCGGCTAACTTCAGTGTAGGCATTAGGTTGGGGGTGCACCTTTGGAGATGCAGTAGCGTCTAATAGAGTGAGGACAAAATATATGCGGCACTTCACTCTTAAAGCTGTAAGTGGCTTGTTTTTAGCGGGATTGCTGGCGTTTCCGCTTCTGGCGGATACCCCGTCGAATACGCAGCGGGGCCCGGCTGAAGTGGGAACAGTGAATTACTTGCAGGGGCAAGTTTCCATCGGGAATGAGACGCTTGGCACGAATTCGGCGGGCAACGCGGTTCTGGAGCCGAATCAAACCTTGAACACGGGGAGCGGCAAAGCGGAAGTGTTACTGACTCCCGGTGTCTTTCTGCGGCTGGGAGACAAGAGCAGCGTCCGGATGATTTCGCCGGACTTGGCCAACACGGAAGTGAAGGTGGATCACGGCGAAGCGATCGTGGAAGTTGCGGAGATTCATAAGGAAAACAATCTGCTGGTCGAGGAAGACGGATCGGTCACGCAACTGCAGAAAACTGGTCTGTACGATTTCGATGCGGACAATGGCCAAGTGCGCGTTTTCAAAGGACAAGCGGAAGTTGAAGATGGCGACCGGCGCGTGAAGGTCAAGGGCGATCACGAACTCGCGCTGAGCGATCCGAAACTGAAAGCGGATTCGTTCAACGAAAAGCAATACGAGTCGAACGATCTGTACCGCTGGAGCAGCTTGCGATCTTCGTATCTCGCGGAGGCGAATATTGACGCGGCGCCGAGTTACGAGGCAGGCGGCATGGGCTGGTACGGGACGGGATGGATCGGCTCAGGCTGGTATTGGGATCCGTGGTTTGACACCTACACGTTCATTCCAGGAGATGGAATCTTCTACAGCCCGTTCGGTTGGGGATTCTATTCGCCATTTATGGTGTATGACGCTCCGTTCTGGTTTGGAGGGCGCTACTACCACCAATTCGGACCGGACATTCACGCATGGGGGCCGGGGCCGCACTACTATCCCGGCGTGGCGGGAGGCGGATTCCGTAATGGGTTCCGTCCTGGCTATGGCGGAATGGGAGGCGGCTTCCATGGTGGGTTCCGCGGAGGCGCGATGGGCGGCTTCCACGGTGGCGGCTTCCACGGCGGCGGATTTGGCGGCGGTTTCCACGGAGGCGGCGGTGGCTTTGGCGGAGGCGGTGGACACCGCTAAAACTGATCGTGGCGTGTGATTGGTGAAGCAAAGCGACGCGGGGCGCGAAAGCGCCTCGCGTTTTTTTTTGTGCTGGTCGGCGATTACTCCGGGGGCTTCCGTCTAGTTGAAATTACATGATTTACCGTTCTTGCTAGTTTCCGCGCGGCTATGCTAACGTGAAATTTCTGGGGGGTGCCCACATGAGCGACGGAGCAGGTTCGAAAGTCAGTTTCTTCATGATCGGACTCGGAATTGGCGCGCTGGTTGGCGTGTTGTTCGCGCCGAAATCGGGAGAAGAAACGCGCGACTATCTTTCCTCCAAAGCGGATGAAGGCCGCGATTACGCGCAGAAGAAGGCGCGCGAGCTGCGTGAACGGGCCGAGGATTTGCTGGAGCGCAGCAAGGAAATCATGGACCGCCAGAAGGACGCATTGAGTTCGGCGGTGGAAGCGGGCAAGGAAACCTACAAGCGCGAAGCAAAAATCTCCTAGTTGTCTGGAGTGCACATGCCGGTCTGGGTCGAAGTGTTCATCGTGGTCGCGGCCGTCTCGATTGTCATCCAGACATTGGTGATGGTTTCCACGTTGTTACTGTTACGGCCCGTGATTCTGCGTTTCGCGCAGATCGCCTCGGATTTCCAAGTCAAAATGCAGCCGATCCTGGCTACCACCACGCGCATCCTGGCGGATTCCGAGGACCGCATCAAGAGCATCATGGCGGATACGGCGGAAATTACGCAGACGGCGCGTCAGGAAGCGCAGAAGGTAGATCGCGTGGTGACCGACGCGCTGGACAAGTTGCGCCTGCAAATCATTCGCACCGACCAGTTGATTACCGGGGCGCTCGAAGCGACACAGGAAGCGGGTACCAAGATGCGGCGCACGGTGCTGGGTCCTGTGAATCAGATTTCGGCGCTGCTGAAAGGGTTGAAGGTCGGGTTGGATGTGATTCGCGGCAACCGGCACTCACATCCGGACAACGGCGGCGTTCCGCAAGACGAAGAGCTGTTCATCTGAAGTTTCTGGTACGTTTCCCGGCGTTTCTTCCATCGCATAGATTCGTCAAAGAAAATCCAAGAAAGATCCCTCGACTCGCTCCGTTCTATCGCGACCCTCACCGGGTCGCAAACTTCTTCTGTGCGCCCTCACCGGGCGCGGCTCGCTTCGGGATGACAATACCTGGTGGGGTGGTGTGCCTATTCGGTGGAGGATATCCAGCCGCCGCCGAGAACCTGCTCGGAGGAGTAGAACACGGCCGCCTGGCCAGGGGTAATGGCGCGCTGCGGCTCGGTGAATGAGACGCGCGCGGTGGTGGCGTCGAGCGGAGTGATCGTGGCGAGAGCGGGTTCGTGCCGGTTACGGATGCGCACCGATGCTTCGACCGGCTGCGCGGGCGGCGCAAACGGAATCCAATTCACGTTGCGCACCGTGCAGACGCTGCGGCGCAAGTCGCGGTCCTCGCCGACCACGAGCTGATTCTTCGCGCGGTCGAGAGCCACTACGTAAACCGGATAGCCGACGGCGAGACCAAGCCCCTTGCGCTGTCCGACAGTGTAATGGTGCAGGCCGTTGTGGCGGCCGATCACTTCGCCGGAAGTACTAACAATTTCGCCTGCTTCACTCGCGAGCGCGGTCCCTTGCTCCTGCAGATAACTTTCGATGAAACGAACGTAATTTCCCGAAGGCACAAAACAGATTTCCTGGCTCTCCGGCTTTTCCGCGACGGGCACCGCAAGCTGCCGCGCGATCTCGCGTACTTCGTGCTTGGTGAGTTCGCCGAGGGGAAATTCCGCGCGCGCGAGCTGATCCTGCGTGAGGCCGAAGAGGAAATAGGACTGGTCCTTCGATTCGTCAACGGCGCGAAGAAGTTCGTAGCGCTGCGTGGCGCCGTTGTAACGGACCCGCGCGTAGTGTCCGGTGGCGACGCGCTCGGCGCCGATCTGGCGCGCGGTAGCAAGCAGGCGATCGAACTTTACGTCATTGTTGCAATGAGTGCAGGGGATCGGAGTACGGCCTTCGAGATAGTCAGTGACGAAGGGGCGAATGACGGTATGCTCGAATTCACGCTCGAAATTGATGACGTAGTAGGGGATCGAGAGATGCTCGGCGACGCGGCGGGCGTCGTAGACATCGTCGATAGAGCAGCAGCGATGGCCGCTGGGCGCGCCGGCCGTCTGCAACTGAGGTAAGCGGCGCTGGTTCCAGAGCTGCATGGTGAGGCCGACGATGGCTTGTCCGCGGGCGCGCAGCATGGCGGCGACGGTGGAGCTGTCGACGCCCCCGCTCATGGCTACGGCTACCATGCCGGTGGTAGAACTGGCAGCGGTTTCGCGCAGGTCAGTATCAGGTAATTCGGCATCACGCAATTCAGTGCCACGCAATTCGGCTTGGGTAAGAGACAGCATGGAAGTTCTTATTGTACCTGCGTTAGAGGATCAGTGGGCGGGAACTTCGGCCGCGGCGCGAGGGGAAATGGCGCGCAGGCGGGCGACAACATCGGGAATGATCCGAATGGCTTCGTCGATTTCGGCAGCGGTGGTGGGCCGGCCAAGGCTGATGCGGAGGGTGGAGCGGGCGCTATCGTCGGACGAGCCGATGGCCGTGAGTACGTGAGAGGGCTCGACGGCTCCGGAGGAGCAGGCCGCGCCGGTGGAGCACTCGACGCCTTGAAGATCGAGAGCGATCACAAGAGCCTCGCCACCTGCTCCCGGGAAGGTGAGATTCGTGGTATTCGGAACGCGACGCGCGGGATCGCCATTGACGTGCACGGCAGGAATTTTTTCGAGCAGCGTGCGCTCGAGACGGTTGCGCAAGGAGCGGATGCGCGTAGAGTCGGCTTCGAGCTGAATGCGCGCGAGCTCAGCGGCCTTGCCCATGCCAACAATTCCTGGGACGTTTTCGGTGCCGGGGCGGCGATCGCGCTCGGCATGGCCTCCATAAAACAGCGGCTCGATGGAAGTGCCGGAGCGCACGTAGAGAACGCCGGTGCCCTTGGGACCGTAGATTTTATGCGCGGAGATGGAGAGCAGATCGACGCCGAGGCGGTTTACGTCGATGGGCACCTTGCCGGCGGACTGCACCGCGTCGCAATGAAACACGACGCCAGCTTCCTTGGCGATTTTGCCGATTTCTTCGATGGGTTGAACCGTACCGAGTTCGTTGTTCGCGTGCATGATCGAGATCAGGACGGTCTCTTCGCGCAGAGCGCGGCGGACGTCCTCGGGGTCGATCACGCCGCTGGGGCCGACACGCACAAAGCTCACGTCGACGCCTGATTCCTGCAATTCCTCGCAAGTGTTGAAAACCGCATGGTGTTCGATGGCGCTGGTGATTACATGGCGGCGCGGGCTCTCGCACACGGGAGATAAATCCATGCGCACCACGGTGCCCAGGATGGCCAGATTGTCGGCTTCGGTGCCGCCGCTGGTGAAGACAATTTCGCTGGGCTTGGCGCCGAGTAATACGGCGACGGAGTCCCGGGCGGCGTCGACTGCGGCGCGGGCGCGCTGGCCCGCGGTATGGATGGAGCCGGCATTGCCGAAATTCGAGGTGAAAAAGGGCGCCATGGCGTCGAAAACGGCCGGGTCGACGGGGGTGGTGGCGTTGTAATCGAGGTAAACGGGCATTCTCGGCATCCGAACAGCAAGAATAGCACTCGGTGGGAATGAAGCAAGCTCAGGCAAGGGCTAAGGCCCAATGCAGTCTGGAGCTTATCCGGAGCTCAACCCTCCGGCCGCCTGGACTGCATCGAAGCAGAAGGTGGATGACATCTCCGCAACTTATTGATAAACAGTAACATGCAGTGGAAACAGGGCGCGGGAATCACGTTGATTACGCTCGCGCTGGTACGGTACAGTCGCGAAGATCGCCATCCACTTCCCATGATTAGATCGTTCAGCCGCTTACTCATCCTCAGCTTTCTGGGAACCGCGCTGGTCCCACTGGTGACACCCACGTTCAGTATTTTGGCCATTGGAGCGCCTGACGGGGAATTTCGAGCGAGGATCGCAATTGTGGCGGTCGCGGCGTTGCTGCTCACCATCGCGTTGGCGAAATTCCTCGAGAAGGCGCAAGCGCCCATCGACGCCAATGCGCAGGAGCAAAGCGATTTTCTCAAGGCTATTTCTCCCCGCTACTTGGACTGGGCCATTCTGGGGGCCGCCGCGCTGAGCCTGCTGCTGGAGTTGACGGTCATCCGCTGGCAAGGCACGGTGTTTGAATTCTTCGCGTTCTATAAAAATTTCTCGCTGTTGTGCTGTTTCGCCGGGCTGGGCCTGGGCTATGCCTTGGCCGATCGCAACCGCATTCCCCTGGCATTCACCATCCCTCTGCTGGGATGGCAGTTCGGTCTGCTGATTGGCTTGCGCTACGGCATGTCGCCGGAAGCGCTGCAGAGCCTGCGCGTGCTGCCGTTTCGCGAGCAGCTCAATATGGGCATTGCGTCGGCTCACAACCTGACGCAATCGGTGGCGATTTACTTTTTCCTTTCGGTGGTTTTTCTTCTGTCGGTGCTCGTTTTTATTCCCATTGGCCAGCTCTGCGGCAGCCTGATGCAACGGCGGCCAAAGCTCCGGGCCTACGGCCTGAACCTTCTTGGGAGTCTGGCGGGCGTGCTGCTGATGCTGGCGCTGAGCTGGCTGTGGACGCCGCCGCTGGTGTGGTTCAGTTTGTGTTTTCTCGGAATACTCGCTTTCTACGTGAGGAAGCCCAGCACGCTGATGCTGGGATTCGTCTGCGCAATGGTAGCGCTTGCGGTTTTGGCGTGGCCGGTGGACCCTCTCTGGAGTCGCATCTATTCTCCCTACCAACTGCTGGAGATTTCCCAGGGCGATCACGGGCTGGTGACCGTTCGCGCTGCGGGACACTACTACCAGCGGGTACATGATCTCGCGCGTTCGAACCAAAATGTGGAATCCGATCCAGCGTTGAAAAACATCCGGAACTACTACGAATTGCCGTATCGAGTTTTCGGGCATCCGCAGGATGTGGCCGTTGTGGGGGCGGGCACGGGAAACGACGTGGCGGCGGCGCTGCGCTCCGGAGTGCAGCACGTGGACGCGATTGAGATCGATCCGGCGATTCTGATGATCGGGAAGGCGGATCACCCGGAAAAGCCGTACAGCAATTCGCGCGTGCACCCCGTAGTGAACGACGCGCGCACCTTCTTGCGAACCACCCGCCAGAGCTACGACATGATCGTCTACGGGCTGCTGGACTCACACACGCTTCTGAGCCAGGCATCCAGCGTGCGGTTGGATTCGTTCGTGTACACGGTTGAGGGATTGCGCGATGCCAGGTCTCATTTAAGGCGAGGAGGAATGATTTCCGTATCGTTTTCCATCATCAATGACGATCTGGGCCGCAAATTCTACCTGATGATGCAGCAGGCGTTCGATGGACGTCCTCCGATTTGCATACGGGGAGATTACGACGGAGCGGTGATCTTTTTAGAAGCCAACGATAGAGAAGTGGTTTTGCCGCCGCAATTGCTCCAGGAAACTGGCTTCAAGGACAAGACTTCGTTGTACGCAAACTCGACCCTTCGTGCCGATGTTTCCACCGACGACTGGCCTTTTCTGTACATGCCGCGGCGGATCTATCCGGTTTCCTATTTGTTCCTGGTGTTTCTGATTGCGCTGCTCTCGTCGCTGGTCACCGCCAACTTCATCCAGGAACGCCCGCAGTTCGGTCACGCCCCGTTTTTCCTGCTGGGAGCCGGATTCATGCTGGTGGAGACGAAAGGGATCACGGAACTCGGGCTGACGTTCGGAAACTCCTGGCAAGTGATTGGGGTAATTATCGCCAGCATCCTGGTAATGGCTTTTCTGGGCAACTGCGTGGTGCAGTGGCTGCGCATTCAGGAGCCTTTTGCGCCCTATCTGCTGCTATTGGCCAGCCTGGGCCTCGGGTGGTACGTGGCGCGCATGGGAGGCTTCCCGTCGACGGCGCTCGGGCGGTTTGAGACGGCCGTGGTGCTGACATGCCCGATCTTCTTTTCAGGAATCGTTTTCTCGACGCTGCTGGTTGCTCGCGGCGAGATTTCGGCGATTATGGCGATGAATCTGGTGGGAGCGGTGGTGGGCGGTTTGCTGGAATACAATTCAATGTTCCTGGGATTCCGCGCGCTCTACCTGATGGCTATGGCGCTCTACGCGCTGGCCTTCGTATGGGACTTGCCGCTGAGAAGGGCCAGAAAAGTGGCGGAGCTGCAAACTTCTACACCCGCAAGCATCTCTACCTAATCTCCCCAGATGACAACCTGCCAAGGGTGATTCAGCAAGCTTCGCGATTTCGCTTTGCCAAGTCGCAGAACTACAGACAGCACTCGTTCAGCGCCGAAGCGAAACGGGTGCCGGCCCGGAGTCCAGTCATTGAAGAACGGTCGTGATTGCAGCGCAGGCGCCTGCCCCGGTTCCAATGGCCGTGCCGGTGGTGTTGTAGCGAATGACGCCAGACTGATCCGAGCAGAACGCGCGCTGGCCGGTGGTGCCGACAGTGACGGGTGAACCGTTCACTTCGTAGCCGGTCTTTCCGGTGCCGTTGCCGACCGCGGCGAAGGTGTAGCCGCTCTTGGTGCCTGCCGACAGGACGGGATCGATCAGACAAGCCGTTGTGGACGATGCGGTGCAAGAGGTTGTGCCGCCGAGATTCGATAGCGCGGCGGCAAAACCGACACCCCAAGTGGTGTTGTAAGTAATTTCGGCGGTGTTGATGGTGCGAACCGAACCGACGGCGGATGCCTCATTGGCGGCCATGCGTGATCGCAGCAGGTTGGGAATGGCGATAGCGGCAATGATCAAAATGATCGCCACGACAATCAGCAATTCGATGAGTGAAAAGCCCTTCTGACGCGGTTTCATTATAGGTCCTCTGAGCGTTAGTCGTTGTAAATACTAGAGATACGGTTTGGCAGGAATTCGCCAAGAACAGGCGAATCAGGAGGGGTGGGCTACCCCTGATACCTAAATAAATTATAAACGAGGATAAGGCCGGGAGAAGCCGGAATTGGAACAACTCGATCTGAACGGCTATTAGACGAGAATGTAATTATCCCGATGATATCGAAGCGTTAAACCGTCCCGGCGGAGCGCGAGAACTATGCCTCGTTCAGGTTAGGCCCGGACTTCCCAGGTGTCGCCCGCGCGCAAGAGCTTCGAGAGATCTCCCTTGCCGCGCTTCTCCTGTACTTCGCGAATCTGCGTGTTGATCAATTCCTCGTAGGGAGTGAAATTCTCCCAGGAGCGAATCACGCCGATGGGGGTCGGGAAGCCAGGACGCTCTTCCATGTGCGCCAGCAGGAAAGCATAGGCCGGGCGCGGATGCGCTTCGTCATGCACGAGCAGGTCTTTCTCGGTGATGCCGTTGCCGAGCTGCACCACTTCGAGATCGAGCCCGTTCATGCGGATGCCCTTGTCCTTGTTCTTGCCGAAGATGAGCGGCTTGCCGTGCTCGAGTTGGATGACGTGCTCACTGCGCGCGTCCTTCTCGGTGAGATCTTCCCATGCCCCGTCGTTGAAGATGTTGCAGTTCTGCAGGATTTCGACGTAGGCCGAGCCTTTGTGCTTCGAAGCCTTCTTTAAAGTGTCTTTAAGGTGCTGCTGGAACACGTCTACGGAACGCGCGACGAATGTGGCTTCCGCGCCGATGGCGAGAGAGATCGGATTGAACGGGCGATCAGTGGTGCCGAACGGAGTGGATTTGGTCTTCTTGCCGATTTCCGATGTGGGCGAATACTGGCCCTTGGTAAGCCCGTAAATGCGGTTGTTAAAGAGCAGAACCTTCAGGCCCACGTTGCGGCGCAGCATGTGAATGGTGTGATTGCCGCCGATGGAAAGGGAATCGCCGTCGCCGGTGACCACCCAAACGTCGAGCTCAGGACGGCTGACTTTCAGGCCTGTGGCGATGGCCGGGGCGCGTCCGTGAATGGTATGGAAGCCGAAGGTGTTCATGTAATAGGGGAAGCGGCTGGAGCAGCCGATGCCGGAAATGAACACGAAATTCTCGCGGCGCACGCCGAGCTCGGCGAACACGGACTGAACGGCGGAAAGAATGGCGTAGTCGCCACAGCCAGGGCACCAGCGGATTTCCTGGTCAGTTTGAAAATCTTTCTTGGTGTAGACCGGCAATGTTTCGGTAGCCATTTACAGTCTCCTATACATCAAAAGCTGAAGAGAGATCCCTCGACTCGCTGACGCTCGCTTCGGGATGACAGCAAAAAAATTCAACGCCAACTTCAAAACAACCTATTGCTGGGCGAGCACCTGTTCGATTTTGCGTTCCAGCTCGGACGTCTTGAACGGCTTGCCCTGAATCTTGTTGTAGCCCTGCGCGTCGACCAGATACTTCGCGCGCAAAACCATGACGAGTTGTCCCATGTTCATTTCGGGGACGAGCACCTTGTCGTAGCGCATGAGCACGTCGCCGAGATTTTTCGGCAGCGGGTTCAGGTAGCGTAGATGCACGTGCCCGATTTTGTGGTCCTTGAACTTCTCTGAGCGCAGCGCCGCGGTGATAGGGCCGCTGGTCGAACCCCAGGACACGATGAGCAGATCACCAGAATCGGCGCCGACCGGAACAACGTCCGGAATATCCTGAGCGATGGCTTCGACCTTTTGCGCGCGCAGGCGAACCATGCGCTCGTGGTTCAAAGGCTCATAGTTCACGTTGCCCGTAACGTCCTGCTTTTCGAGGCCGCCGATGCGGTGCTCGAGGCCCGGCGTGCCGGGAACGGCCCACGGGCGTGCCAGCGTTTGCGGGTCGCGGCGATAGGGCTTGAAGTCGACCGGATTCTTCTCGAAGTTGACGGGAATCTCCGGCAACTGCGAGATGTCCGGAATTTTCCAGGGCTCGGCTCCATTGGCAAGATAGCCATCGGAAAGAATGATTACCGGCACCATGTACTTAATGGCGATGCGCGTGGCTTCCATGGCGATCCAGAAGCAGTCGCCGGGCGTTGAGGGCGCAAGCACCGGGATGGGCGCTTCGGAGTTGCGTCCGTAGAGCGCTTGCAACAAGTCAGCCTGCTCGGTTTTCGTCGGCAAGCCGGTGGAAGGACCGCCGCGCTGAATGTCGCAAATCACCAGCGGAAGTTCCACGGCAACGGCCAAGCCCATCGCTTCGGTCTTGAGCGCCATGCCGGGGCCGGAAGTGGTCGTGAGTCCGATGGCTCCGCCATAGGCAGCGCCAATGGCGGAAGTCACCGCGGCGATTTCGTCTTCAGCCTGGAAAGTGATTACCCCGAAGTCTTTGTAGGCCGAAAGCTCGTGCAAAATGTCTGAAGCCGGCGTGATCGGATAGGAGCCGAGAAACAGCGGCAAGCCCGCTTTTTGCGATGCAGCCACGAATCCCATGGCCAGCGCGGTGTTGCCGCTGATGTTGCGATACAAACCCGGCGAGAGCTTTGCAGGCGGAATTTCGTAGCTGATCTGAAACGCTTCGGTCGCTTCGCAATAGCTGTAGCCAGCCTGCATGGCCATGCGGTTTGCCTGGACCAATTGCGGCTTGTTCTTGAATTTCGCGTCGATCCAGCGAAACGTGTTTTCCATGGAGCGGTTGTAGAGCCAGTAGCACATGCCCAGCGCGAAGAAGTTCTTGCAGCGGTCGACGCTTTTGTTATCGAGGCCGAGGTCTCTGAGTGCAGCGCGCGTCAGCTTGGTGAGCTCCACCGAAAACAGGCGATAGCCGTCGAGCGAATGATCTTCGAGCGGGTTCGAGGTCATCTGCGCCTTGCGCAGGTCGAGGTCGCCGAAATCGTTCAGGTTGACGATCAGAATGCCATTGGGTTTGAGGTCCGCGATGTTCATTTTCAGCGCGGCGGGGTTCATGGCAATCAGCGCGTCGACTGTATCGCCGGGCGTGAAAACGTCCTGCGAAGAAAAATGCACTTGGAAGCCGCTGACGCCTGGGAGCGTGCCCGCAGGGGCGCGAATCTCGGCGGGGAAATCGGGCAGGGTGGCGAGGTCGTTTCCGTAAAGGGCCACGGTGTTGGTGAACTGGCTGCCGGTGATCTGCATGCCGTCGCCCGAGTCGCCGCAGAAACGGATGACCGCGGTATCGAGGACTTCACGTTTGCGTCCCGGGACGTTAATAGTAGTGGTTGCCATGGTTTATCGGGCTCCCTGAGTCGCCCAGGCGAACGAAGAGACGCACTGGGGCTGGCGTTATTAGTTCCTCAGTTATAAAACGGGTTTATTCCCGCTCCACGTCTTTCAAGGTTAGCACAGCGCAACGCGGCGGAAAATGGAAATCCGGGAGTCCTTTTGCCGCGATCCCCTCCCCGAGAAAACATCATGGGAAGACGATACCGATTTGCCCTCGAAGTGATATAAGAGAGCGCCTGGTTTTAGGCGAAAACCGTGGCGGAGCGCGCATATGAATAAGTGGGCGATGCAAAAGCTTAGCTTATTGGCAGTTCTGACGGCGATGGTGCTGGCGACGGCGGGAGTCTCGCGGGCGCAACTGGCGCCGCCGAACGAAATGGGCGTGTCCATGGGACACGTGCATCTGGTGGTGAAAGATGTGGACGCCACCAAGAAATTTTTCACCGATATTGGCGGCACGGCGGTGAAGCTCGGCCCGAATGACATGGTGAAATTCCCGGGCGGCATCATCGGAATCAGAAAAGGCGATCCGGCCAGCGGCACGGGCGGAGTGGATCACATCGGATTCCAGGTGAAGAGCGGCGCGGGGCTCATGGACAAGTTTGCGGCGATGGGGCTCAAGACCGAACCGACCAAGGGCGGATGCTCGGCGAGCGCGGTCGGAAGCTGCGGGTTCATGTATACCGCCGACGGCCTGAAGATCGAGTTCCTCGAGAAACCTGCGAACACGGTGCCGATCAAGTTCGACCACATCCATTTCGCCGCGGTGGGGGCGGCGCCTGATGGCGCAAATTCCGCAACGGCGATGCGCGAATGGTACGAGAAAGTTTTTGGCGCTGCGGAGAGCACCTCCGGCGCGGGTCCCACAGCAGCGAAGGCGCTGGAATTGCCCGGGACGAGCCTGCGCTTCCGCGCGGCCACGAGTGTCACCATCGGCACGAAGGGAACGGTGCTCGATCACATCGGATTCGAAATCAAGGATCTCGAAGCGTTCGTGCAGAAGGCCCAGGCCAATGGAATCAAGTTCGATGTGCCGTTCACCAAGCGCCCGGAGCTGGGCATCACGCAGGCTTTTGTGACCGATCCGTGGGGCAACTACATCGAACTGACGGACGGGCTGAATAAGCTCTAAAAAGGACGAGCGGAACACGTAAAGAAGTAACATCCCGGGTGCGGAAAAGTTCCTCGGCCCTTGATGGCCGGAGTTTATAAAGGGCTGCCGCCTCCAATCCGCATCCGGGCCTCGCATTTACCTTGCCTGTAGCAATTCTGTTATATACTCCGCCGCCTAAAGGAGGACGACCACCTTGCGAAAATATCTTGCGGAGTTCCTGGGTACTTTTGTGCTGGTGTTCGGCGGAGTGGGCAGCGCGGTGCTTGCGGGCAGCCACATTGGATACGTGGGCGTCGCCTTGGCGTTCGGCTTGTCGCTGCTGGCGATGGTCTACACTATCGGACCCATTTCCGGGTGCCACATCAATCCGGCAGTGACGCTGGGTGTTCTGCTGGCAAAAAGAATCGGAGCCAGAGACGCGGTGATGTACGTTGTGGCGCAGATCTTTGGAGCCATCGTCGCGTCCGCGCTGATATTGCTGATCGCGAGCGGAGTGGCGGGCGGTTACGACCTTGCGGCCGGGGGCCTGGGCGCGAACGGCTTCGGTGCGCACTCGCCGGGACAATATTCCATGATCGCGGCGTTTATTGCGGAAGTGATCCTGACGATGTTCTTGGTGGTCACGGTTCTTGGCGCCACGGACGTGAAGGCGCCGGTCGGTTTCGCGGGTCTGGCCATTGGTCTGGTGTTGACCTTGATTCACTTGGTCGGAATTCCGATCACGAATACATCGGTGAACCCGGCGCGAAGTATTGGCCCGGCGCTGTTCGTGCAAGGGTGGGCGCTGCAACAGCTTTGGCTGTTCATTATTGCACCGCTCATCGGCGCGACTCTCGCAGCGGCAGCCTATGCCGCGATTCGCATTCCGGACACACTAATCACGACGCCGCAGGGCGAACGCGCGCTAGTAAGCGAACAGGTTGAGCGCGGCACTCTGAGGTAGCGCTTAAGGAGCCACGCGATTCGAAGGCCGCAGCTTCGGCCGCTAGATTTTCGGGGTGTCGTCAGGCTCAGCTTCGACGGGCAGCATCCACAAGCCGCCGATTTTCCCGGATGGATCGAAGGCCACGCGAACGACAATCTCGCCAGTTTCGAACGCGCAGGTCACATCGACGAAATCGAGTTCGTCATCTTTCGCCACGAGCTTCACATTCTTGAATTGCCCCAGATGAGAGAGTATGTGCGACCAGGACATTTCCAGGCGGTCCGGCGGCATGCGCACCTGAAGTTCGTTGCTGAAACGAATGGAGAGCTGGTCGAACTGTTTCTGACGCAGCGACTCGACCACGTCCTTCGCGGCGGTCTCCATGGCCTCCTGGCTTAAATCGGAGACCGGTGCGATCCAGATATGCGAAATCTGGTTCTGATCGTTAAAGACCAGGCGCAATTCCACCTTCGAATCCTCAAACTGGCTCTTTGCTACATAGGTGGTCATGCCGCGAATGGTGCGCGCGGATTGCGAAAGCTGCTTCTGAAAACCGCCGGCTACGCCGGTAAGGCGGTTCCAGACAAACTGCATTTTGTCTTCGGTGAGGTTGTCCTTCAGGTCCGGCGTGAAGCGGTCGCAAACCGCAGTCATTTGGCCGCCAGCCATTTCATTCATCACATCCTTGGTGAGGGATAGGCGCTTGTCGTCTGCCGCAGAAAGCTGAGCCGACTGTGACTGCGGGGAAGGCTCATCCGCCTTAGGCGATTGTGCAGAAGATTGCGGAAAGGCCGACGGTACGCACAGTAGCAGGGATGCGAAAGGCAGGACCAGCAGGAGCGCTCGAAACATCCGCATGGCGATCTCCCGGACTGCACCAACAAAGTTGATATCGGAAGATAGCACAGGGTAAGGCGCAATACTATTGCTCAGTTGGTATCGCCAATCCAGTGGCGTGAAGCAAAGTACCCAGCCGGGAACCACGAAAGCAGGGTGTCCCTTTCCGGAAGCGGTGCCCACGGCACCTTCGCGTACTACAGGAAATATTGTGGTGGAAACCAGCGTCTGGCCGATACAGAAGAACAGTAGTGTCGCTTATCTCTGTTCTGAATCCTCACAGGAGGCGTACATGGCAACGGAATCAGAGAAGGCGCTTTGGTGGATTGGGCTGGGCGCATCCATCATTGTGGCGGGCGCGGCGGTGGCATTTGCGACAGACCGGAACGGCCACGCGAAGCCGTTGCGCACGGTCGACAAAGTCGACGTAAACCGGTACATGGGCCTTTGGTACGAAATTGCGCGGAATCCGAATCCGTTCGAGGGAGACTGCGCGGGAGATACCATGGCGCACTACGCGCTTCGCGGGGACGGGCGGGTAGAAGTGGTGAATTCTTGCCGCACTTCCAGCGGAAAGAGGCGAACGATACGAGGCGTGGCGAAAGTCGCTGAACCGCTGAGCAATGCGAAGTTGAAGGTGCGGTTCCACTGGCCGTTCACGGGCGATTACTGGGTGCTGCTGCTGAACTCCTTTTACGAATACGCGGTGGTGGGCGAGCCCAGCCGCAAATATTTGTGGATTTTGAGCCGCACGCCGAAACTCGATAAAAGCACCTATCGCGGTATTCTGCAGCGAATCGAAGAGCTGGGATACGACACTTCCAGGTTGACGCTCACCTCGCAGAGCCAGCGCACCCCGCAGGACAAGAAGGCCCAAGAAGCGGAGCCCGGAGAGCAAGTCACCGGGGCGGGCAGGGCCAAGGCGGCATCGGCAAGATAGCCGTAGAATCTCTCGCGGGCACGCCGATAATTTCGAGGGGAATTATCCGCAAGACGTTCACCCCACTTTCACGTGTGACCTGGCTCACATCCACCCAGGGCTCGCTGCGCAACAATGGGCCGCAGGGTGGAAAATGTTTGACGATATCTTCGATCGAAATTGGGAACTGGCGATCCTGATCCAGGAACAGTACGAAGCGGTGATCAACCCGCCGGAAGTCAATTCCGAGCAAGCGCTGCGCTTTCGAGCTCGAAGCAGACGCATCGCCGAACTGTTGGAGAGCGCTGCGCGCGAACTTCCGAACTGGAATGAAGAACTGGTTTCCGACGGATCGATTTCCGAGAACTGACGGTCCTGAGACTGCAAGGTGCGCATTTCCGGGAAGGGTGTCCTAATCGATCATGCGGGTGCGGCGGTGATAGGCGCCGCCACCGAGGCCACCGACATCGATGACCACCGCGATGATCAGAATCAGCAGATTCACTCCCACCAGCGGGCGAGCCGTGTTTACCATCCAGGCGTAAATCAGCGTGGTCAGCGGCAGAAACAGGAAGCCGAGCAGCGGAATGATGAATCCGTGGTAAGCGCGCTGCAGATAATTCGAGAAAAAGAACAAGAGCGCCAGCGCCAGGCGTGGAAAAGCCAGGAATAGAATGAGCAACAGGCAGGGCATCGCGAATCTCCTTAGGTGTGCGCCAGTGCCGCAAAAGTGCCAACCTAGTGTTGCCTTTCGGCTGGACTGCTCCAATACGGAATAGGGAGTACATTCCCCGATACCAGCCTGCAGTAAATTCACAACCCCGGACGGGATGGACGAATTGTCGCCAACTGGTTTTCCGACTCGGCATTGAAACGCGAGACGCCGGTTACGGTGCAGCTAACGGTCGGACTAGGCCTGCTTCTCCAGGGCGGCGCGATCCCAGTGGCCAAGATTGGCGCCGGCGTCGTAGGTGCTTTCACAAAACGCGAGGAGTGCCGCTTTGGGATCGGCGGAAACACGCACGTCTTCGTACGGCAAGATAAATTCATTGAATTGCGTGTTGTAGGCGGCACTCTGCGGGCGCACGATCGCGTCGCGAAAACCTTTCGGCTCGGGGGCCGCGTAGGCGTAGAAGGCAGCGTCGGCAACGGCGCCACCCCCGGGCCACCAGCCGGCGCTGATCACTTCGTGCGAATAGGCATCGCGCGTCACTTTGTCGGCGCCAGGGCGCGGCGGCGCGGGCCGACCTGAAAAGCGCCCACAGCACAGGTCAAAACTCCCCCAGAAAAAATGTACCGGGCTGGCCTTGCCCACGAAGCCGGTGCGAAATTCCTTGAGAATGCCGTCGAGCGTGACCAGCAACCGCCAGAAGCGGTGCGCGTAAGCGGGATCGTAGCGCTCGTGAGTTTTATCCTGATCGAAGGGAATGGGATCGGGGACCTCGACGGGCATGGGCCAGATGTGAACGTCGATGCCGAGCGCGTGAAGTTCGCGCATGAAATGGGCGTAGAAATCCGCCACCGTGCGCGAATGCAGGCGCAGGCTTTTGTTCTCGCTCCAACTGGTAATGATGTGCAGCGTGTGATCGATGAAATCGAATTGGCATTCGAAGATGCCGCGCGCGCAGGGAATGGGCGAAGTGGTGAGCCCGCGGGCGCTCACGTAAAGCGGCACCTCCCACCAATGGTTGATGTGGGGCGTAAGCGCCAGGCGCACTTTGCCGACGACCTGCGTCCACATGTGCAGCGTGTCGCAGGTTTCCTTCCATTCCGCCAGAGGCAGCGAAGGCCAGGCTTGTTCTTTCAAAGTTTGCGGGCTGGTGGCCATGATGATCTGTATGTATCACGCTGCAGGAGCGAAGGGAACGGAATTCAGACGCAGATCTGCCGGCTGCGGACGAATACAGAGCGAAAAGAAAGGCCCAATTGTTCACATCCGCGCGGGAGAACGTTGCGTAGGCAGTCAGGCTTTTGCAGAATGGCGGAATGGAGAAAATCCAGCACGAAGAGCGCAAGGTGCCCGGCGTGTGCTACGCGTTGACGAGCCAGGGCGTGGAGTTACCAGTAATTGATGTGACGCATCCGGCGTTTGCTCTGGAGCTAAGCGCGATTGAGCAGCAGGAATTGGTCAAGAAGTTTCTCGCGCAAAAAGTGCCGCTGGCGAACTGGCCCGCGCCTCTGCGCAAGCTTTTCTTCCGGCTGGCACTGCGAGGATCGCTCCTGGCAGCAGGGCTTCGTAACGCCGAGGGCGGATACATGACCGGCATGCACACGTATCTGCTAAAGCTTGGACCGGAGATGCTCGGCAGCGCGTACACCTCACCGGTGGATCGCAAGATTGCAGCCTCACTGCCCGCACTGGGCACCCGGCTTCGCGTGCGGGACATGGCGCAGTTAATGGCGGAAACGCTGACACCGGCGCTTTCGGCCAATCCGCAGAAGCCGCTGCGATTTGTGGATATCGCCGGCGGTCCCGCGATCAGCAGCTTGAACGCGCTGATCGCGCTGCGAAAGGAAAAGCCGGGCCTTTTGGCCGGGCGAGCCATCGAGATCGATGTTCTCGATCTGGACGACGCAGGGCCGGCATTCGGAAAAGCGGCGCTGGTGGCGCTATCGGAAGAAGGCGGCCCGCTGGACGGAGTGGGAATCGGATTTCGGCACATTCATTACGATTGGGCCAAGACCGAGGGGTTGGAGCCGGTCCTGCGTGAGGCACAGTCCAAGGGAGCCTTAGTGATCTGTTCGTCCGAGGGCGGCCTTTTCGAGTACGGCGCGGATCAAGAAATTGTGGTCAATCTGAAGGCGCTGCGCGCTTGTCCGCAAGTGCTGGCCGTGGTGGGTTCGGTGACGCGCGCAGACGAGCCGATGCATCGCTTGCGAAAAGTGAGCACCGCGAAAATTATACCGCGCGGTCTGGAGGTTTTTCGCGACTTGGCCGGCAAAGCGGGATGGAAGATCGAGCGGACGGTTGAGCGGCCCTTCAGCGATCAGGTGGTGCTGCGATAACCCACGACGCAGTGCCCGAAAAGACAGAGAACGAAGTTCCCAGAGAGCTTCGCCTCCTGGCATCAGGACGGCGGTTTAGTCGATTTCCGTGTTGTCGATGTAGCACCACTTCCAGTCTTCGCCGGGCTCGAAGGACTGCATTACCGGGTGCTGCGTCGCATGGTAATGTTTGGTGGCGTGCTTGTTCTTGGAGCTGTCGCAGCAGCCGACGTGTCCGCAGACCAAGCACAGGCGCAGATGCACCCAGGTGTCGCCCATCTTCAGGCACTCCTCGCAGCCGGTGGTGTGAGGCTTCACATTGCGGATCTCGCTTGCGTGCGCGCAGGTCTGAGACATTTTTGAATCTCCCGCAACTATGCTAGATCAAATACCCTGTTGAAGCCTACTTGCAAAATGAAGTCCTCAAAAATCGAAGCGAAGCGGCCGAAAAAGCTGAATTTGGCGGATGCGCGGCCATCGCGCGGTGGAAATTCCCGTTTGCACGCGGTACGCCGGCTGCGGGCAGGGGAATTGCCGGTCGACACCACGGAGCTGGCCCGCTACTTGATCGGCAAGACGCTGGTGCATGACCTGCCGGAAGGGCGGGTAAGCGGGCGAATTGTCGAGGCGGAGGCCTATCCGATTGGCGATGCCGCCTGCCATGCCTTCCGTGGTGAAACGCCGCGCAATCGCACGCTTTTCGGGCGGCACGGGCACGCCTACGTGTATTTCAACTATGGCGTGCACTGGATGATGAACGTGTCTAGCGAGGCTGAGGGCAAGGGCGGCGGCGTGCTGATTCGAGGGATCGAGCCGCTCGAAGGAATCGCTATCATGGAGCGCAATCGCAGCGTGACACACCTCGAAGGGCTGACAAAAGGGCCGGGCCGGTTGGCGAGCGCCATGCAGATCACCAAGGCGCAGGACGGGCTCGATTTGTGCTCGCCGAAAAGTCCGCTGTGGCTGGGGACGGAGGCGAAAGCGGTCGGGGAGATCGGGATTACCACGAGGATTGGGCTAACCAAGGAAGCACACCGGCGACTGCGCTTCTTTGAACGCGGGAATCCGTTCGTGAGCGGGCCGCGCAAGCTGCTTTTGTGATACGAGTCACAGACAAAATACAAACATCTGCCGAAAATCCACTCTGACTAACGGGAAGTAAAGCTCAGGGTTGCAAGCTTGCTAGCAAGCTTTCGCTGGAATTACGGGCGGCCTCGTATTATCGGGCCATCCAGGAATTCAGGAAGGGAGATGCATGAACGAGATCGTTACCGTGATCGCGCACGCGAGAGCCAAGCCGGGACAACAAGAGCAGGCGCGCGAAATTTTGGAAGAGCTGGTGTCGCCTTCGCGCGCCGAGGAAGGATGCATCAATTACGATTTGCACCAGTCCACGGAGCATCCGGAACTTTTCGTGTTTCACGAGAATTGGACGTCGGCCGAAGCTCTGGATGCGCATGCGAAGTCCGAGCACATCGCGCGGTTCCGGAAGAAGCTTGGCGCCGTCTTGGAAGAACCCCCGATTGTTTCGCGCTGGAGGCGCTTGATTTGAGGAACGGATGGGCGCATCGGCCGCAGCGGGGCATGACGGTATTATTCAAAGAGTTTACGATGAAAATCGGTTCCGAATAGTAAATGTTGATTGAAGCACAAGCTGTTAGCCTTCTATTGAGAGACACTGGACGCGGCAGTCATACTATTCGCAGGAATAATGATGCAGGAACTGCAGCAACGCTACGTGGCCGGCCGGCGAACGGGTAAGGAACGCCGAACTAGTACGCGCTATCCTTTTACCGCGACGTGTGATGCCACCGAGCCAAAGTCGCACGCCAAGATCATCGGCAGGACTTCCGATTTAGGCCGAGGCGGCTGCTATATCGATACCATCGGTCCTTTTCCCATTGGTACCGTTCTGGTGGTACGCATCAACCGTGAGCAACAGACGCTGACTATCGAAGGCAAAGTGGCTTTCGCGCAGCCGGGGATGGGCATGGGACTGGCCTTCACCAAGGTTGCTCCGGATCAGCAGTCCATTCTCGACGAATGGATCGCTGAACTCAGCGGCGAGCCGGTGGAAAAACCGGAAACGGCTCCCGAAGCAAGCGCGCCTCAAGCGCAATCGGGCAGCAGTGATAATCAAGCCTTCTTCGTGATGAATGAGCTCATCATGGTTCTGCTGCAAAAGGGCGTGCTAAGCGACTCCGAAGGCAAGTCCCTGCTACAAAAACTCCTCAAGTAACCGGGCGCTCTTTTTTTAACGCTTGTTCGCTTCCCAGTCTGCTTTTTGCAGGCAGTATAAAGAATGAGGCCGCAGTGGGTCGCCCGCAGGCAAGCCTGGATGGTCAAAGCTTTCAGCGGGCTCATGGACCATTCCGATTTTTTCCATCACGCGGATCGACCGCCGGTTTTGCGGCACGGTGAAGGAAACTAGTGAATTAAGATTGAGTTCATCGAATGCATAGCTCATTACTTTTAGTGCGCCTTCTGTGGCCAGGCCTTGCTCCCAGTATTCCGCGGCAAGTCTCCATCCAATTTCGACGCATGGTGTGAACGGCGCAGTAAATCTCGGAACAGCTAAACCGATATAACCGATGAACTGCTGCGTCGCCTTGAGCTCGGCGGCGTACAGGCCAAAGCCGTGTTCGGCGAAATGAGCATCGATGCGATCGGCCATCGCGTCGCTTTCCCATCGAGACAGGCGATGCGGGAAAAATTCCATGACGCGAGGGTCGGCATTCATTGCGGCAAACGGCTGGCGATCGGAGTCCCGCCAGCGCCTGAGAACGAGCCGGGGAGTTGAGAGGACTGACATCAGTTTCGGGTAGCGCTATTCGAATTGCTTGCGGAAGTCGGCGAACTGCTGCTTGAGCTCGGCGATTTCGTCGTGGAGCTGCGAGACTTCCTGCGCGAGCTGCGAAACGCGGTCGCCATCATGGACGTTTGATGCATGGGCGTTCGACGGCTGGTGGGCTTCGAATGCGTGCGCTTGCGCCTGGGCCACGGCTGGCGCAGCCTCTGCATCGCCTGAAAGCAGGTGCATGTAGCGCGCTTCCTTGGTGCCGGGCTGGCGCGGCAGAATTTTTACCAGCGGAGGATCGCGCTGGATCAAACGCTGCAACGCGGATTCCACTTCGGAGAGATCGTCAAATTTGTGCATGCGTTCGGATCGGGAGCGCAGCTCGCCGGGCGTCTGAGGACCGCGCAGCAGCAGCGTGCAGATCAGCGCAGTTTCGCGGCGGTCGAAATTAAAGACTTCCTGCAGGCGGTGCTCATATTTCGTGACGCGGCTGTCGAAGGTATCCGCCGGACCGGCCAGGCCATGCTTTTCCAGGCCGCGGATGGCCTGCCGAACGCCGTCTTCATCCAGATTCATCACCGGCTCGCGATTTGACTTCTGGTTGCATGCATTCATCAGCGCATTGAGCGAGAGCGGATAGTAATCCGGCGTGGTAACGTCTTTTTCGATGAGCGAACCGAGAACGCGCGCTTCCACTTCGTTGAGAAGGATATCCACGGGAAAATCATACTTCAGGAAGCAAGCAGGCGAATGAGATGAATGCAGCGGACGTTGTCATCATGCAAGCAGGAGGTGCGGACGTGGACGGCATCTTCGAGTTGGCGTGGAAGAATGCGCGGGAAAACGGCGGCCAGTTGGCCGTGTGCTTTACGCGCGAGGAAATTGCCTCGAGCGTTCAAGCGTCTCCGGCGGTGGTGGCACGGCGAAACGGAGAAGTAATCGGCTTCGTCTTGACGCGTCATAAGACCGGCGCGAGCCCGCCGATTCTCGAAGCCATGTTCCGCGCATATCCGGGAGCTGAGAATGCCTATTCGTATGGCCCGGTTTGCGTCGACGTTTCGGCACGCGGATTCGGAATCGCGGCATCGATGTTCGTGGAATTACGCAAGCTGCTGCCAGGGCGCGAGGGCGTTTTGTTTATCAAGGCGAGCAATGAACTCTCGCTAAGGGCGCACCGCAAAATGGACATGCGCGAAGTGGGCGAATTCACTTTCGAGAAAACGCGGCTGATCGTCTTTGCTTATGACGGCTAAGTGAGTTCGATCAGGAGCGCGCTGCGGCAGCGGGGCGGCCCACGAGCTCGCGCAGGTATCCGGCAATTTCCTTGGGGCATTGCACCGGAGTGATGTGGCGTCCGCCGCGGATTACATGCAGCGTCGAGCCGGCAATGGCCTTGTGCAGCGCTTCGGACATGGCCAGCGGCGTCGCGTAGTCTTCTTCTCCCACGATGATCGAGACGGGCATGCGAAGTGAAGAAAGCGCGGAGCGGAAGTCGAGTTCGCCCATCATGGTGCAGGTCGCCTGATAGCAGGCGAGGTCGTTCGCCAGAAACACGCGGGTGGTGGCCTCGACCACTTCGGGATGCGTGGTGCAGAAGTTGTCGCTGAACCAGCGCGTCACCTGAAACCCGATCATGCCTTTAAATCCCGATTCGGCAGCTTTGGCGGCGCGCTGCGCCCAATCAGCAGGAGCGGTGGGGCCATACCACGCGGTCGTGTCAATTAATCCGAGTGCCTGCGCGCGCTGCGGATACGCCGAAGCGAATGCCTGCGTGACGCATCCGCCCATGGAGCAGCCAGCCACAGATGCCGCAGGCCATTTCGCGTGGTCGAGAATGGTCGCGAGGTCGTCGGCGAAAAGGCGCGTTGTGTAAGGGCCGGGAACGCGATCGGATTTGCCGTGGCCCCGGCAATCGTAGGCAAGAATTTCGAATTCAGGCGCGAGCTCCCTTACCACTCCGTCCCACACGCTGGTGTCGAGCGCGAGCGAATGAATCAGCACGAGTCGCGGTTTTCCCGGCTGCGAATGCACCCGATAGAAAAGCTGGCAACCGTCTTTCGCGCGAGCTTTTGCTTCGATGGGCTGAGTCATGCGGTCTCCTGAAATTTTTGCTTGGCTGCAACTCCCGGCTAGACGCTCAGGCTAAACGCGCGGGTCGGGGCACTTGAGTCCGAGTTTCACCGCGCCGAAATTCACGGCATTGAGGTCCCAGCGCAGGCCCACGTGCAAGCTGACGGCGTGCACATCGCGCCAGGCGCGCTGCAGGGGATTGTCCATGCCGATATTCTGCGCGCCGGACAGCGGATAAAGGCGCTCGACCGCGCTGACGCAAAGCTTTGTGGCGTAACCAAGGTTCAGCCGGTAAGTGACGCGCTCCTCGTCCGACGGGAAATTTCCGGCGCGCCCCTGTTCGTTGATGCGCTCGCGATCCACACGCAAAACGGCGCGCGCGGCCTGAATTTCCGCGGCGGCTTCCGCCACGCGCACCTGCACCGATTCCTGTTCGCGCTGCTTATTCGTCGGCGCATTCGACTGCGCGCTGGACGAACTGCGCGCCTTTAAATTGTCAGCGACAAAATCGAGCGCACCCTGCGCGGCTCCCAAAGCGGTGCCCACGAGCGTGTAGCCGAATACGCCGAATAGCGGCAAGCGGTAGAGAAAGCTCTCGTGAAAAAGTCCGCCGGGAGACTTCCCGTTCACGGACTGCATCACTTCCAGGCTGTGCTGCGCCGGGACGAAAACGTTGTCCAGAATCACATCATTGCTGCCGGTGGCGATGAGTCCCGCGGAATGCCAGGTGTCTTCAATTTTGTAGTCGGCGCGCGGCACGAACAGGAAATACGGAACTGGCGGTGCGGGCGATCCGGCTGCGCCTCCGGTGTTGGCTGGGCTCGAGATGGGCCGCACGAAACCCATCAGGATGATGCCCTGGCAATGGTCCACGCCGCTTGAAAATTTCCAGCGGCCGTTGAGACGAAAGCCATCGGTTTCTCGCTTCACCGTGGCGCCATCCGGGAAAAACGACGTGGCGAGCGTCGCGCTTGGATCGCCCGACGGCCCCGACCAGAATTCGCGCTGCGCTTCTGGCGGGAACATGCCGAAAATCCAGGAATGGCAAGCGATCACGCCGAGAATCCAGGCGCTCGACGGGCAACCCTTGCCGATTTCTTCCGCGAGCTGCGTGTGGAAGCCGTAGCTGAGCTCCAGTCCCCCGAATGCCGCGGGCTGCAATACGCGATAGAAGCCTGCCTCGCGAAACTCGCGGTCTGTTTCCGCAGGGATGCGCCGCTGCTTTTCGGCTTCCGTCGCCCGCGCCTGCACAACAGGCATCAAATCGCGTGCGCGATCCAGAAGCCGCGCTTCGGTTTCAGCTTGCGTCGCCAGTACCGCTGTGCCACCTGCATTTTTTCCGTGATCAGTCATGATGGCCCGTGGTCTGTGCCTGAAGATTTTCTGCAGCGCTCTGCCCGGAAACTCTCGCCGGAAAATATTTCGCCAGCCAGTCGAAGATCACTTTGCGGACGCGTTCGTTTTCCTCTGCGAACATGAAGTGGTCGGTCTCCGCGAACAGATGCAAGTCCGTGGGTTGGCCGGCGTGGCGAAACAGCTCGATGGACTGCTCGGTCGGCGTTACCGAATCCTCGGCACTGTGCAGCAGCAGCAAAGGCCGCGGCGAAATATTGCCGACGACATCCTCGGCCCGAAAATCGAACATGCTCTGCGCCGTTTCAGCAGGGAATTCCTGAATGGAATTGGCGACCACATTTTTCCGAAGATGCTCGGGAATCGGGACAATGTCGTAGCGCGGCACCATCAGCGACTTCCCAGTGCGTTCGCGATGCTTTCGCCCTTCTTCCAGCATGGCAGTAAATCGCGCCCAGCCTTCCGCCGTTGAATGCTGTCCGCGAAATTTGCGCTCGCCGTGTCCCCAGCCGCCCGAGGAAATCACCGCCGCGACGCGCTTGTCCACTCCAGCGGTATAAATAGAAACAGCCGCGCCGAAGCTGCTGCCAATCAGCGCGATGCGCTTCGGATCAATTTGCGGGTGCGTCGCCAAAAACGTGAGCGCGTTGCGCGTGTCGGAAACCTGGTCAAGGCAGATGACGCGCCCGCGCTCGCCCTCGCTTTCGCCGCAGCCGCGCATGTCGAAGCGCAGCGTGGCGTAGCCGGGCGCATCGAGCATTTTGCACGGCGCCAGCACGTTTCCGGCGTTCTTGTTGCTGCCGAATCCATGCAGCACGATGAATGCGGGCAGACGTTCGCCGGGCCGTGCGCCTTGGGGAATACGCACGATGCCGGATAGTTGCAGGCCATCGGATTGAAAAGTGACTCGGGATTCAAACGGGGTAAGCGCTTCGGCCATTCGACTATGCGCCCACCGTTTCGCGGTCGAATTCCACCATGCCGATGCCGGTGGCCCACGGTTTCACCGCTTCGTAGGCTACCACGCGGCCTTTCGCGCCATTCAGCGCGCCACAAAGCGCGATCCAACTCAGCAGTTCGAATGCGCCCGCGCCCTCGGCGGCAAGCTCGGCGCGCGTGTATTTTGCCAGTCGCTCGGAATCGCCCGAGGCCATCTCTTCCAGGAAGCGACGGTCGAAATTGGAATCGATCACGCCGTGATTGCGCTCGCCAGGATCGTGCGAGAGCCCGCCCGTAGCCACCAGCCCAATGCGCCGCGGAGATTTCTCCGCCAGCTTGCCGATCACGCGCCCAAGCTCCATGCAGCGCCGCGCCGAAGGCTGCGGATCGGCCAGCGTGTTGAACATCACCGGCACGATGGGCAGGTTCATCGAAGGCGTCAGAAAATGCAGCGGCACCATGGTGCCGTGGTCGAGTTCCAGTTCGTAGGAATAGTCGGGCTCGAAGCCGCTGTCATAGCACGCCTCCACAAGTTGCCGCGCAAGTTCCGGATCGCCTTTCACCTTGCTTTTCTCGATTTTCAGCCAAGGCTCAATCGGACCCGAAAAGCTTTCTCCGCGTCCGATGCAAAACGCGCCAATGTGATCGAGAAAGAAATTCGCCCAATGCTCGGAGGTCAGCACGATCAGCACTTCGGCTCCGCTGCGCGCCAGCTTGTCGCGCAACTGGCCATACGCTCCGTACAAAACTTCCTTCTGATTCGGCGGCGCCGCATCGGCCCAGGCGGTCATTCCCGGCGCATGGCTTCCGGCCGCAGCGAAAGTAATCGGCATGGCTAGTTTTCCCCTCGGATGGCTTTCAGGTAATCGGGCTCGGAGACGGAGTGCAGGATGGTGAACGGACGCAGCAGCAATCCGTGCACGCCTTTCGAATACATGCGGCCGATGTCGAACTTGAGCAGCGCGTCGCGCTCATCGTCGGTCAGATCGTACGATTTCACGAACTCCGCCGGCGCGTCGAAATAGGCTTTGCGCAACCCGGGCTTGCGATTTACATCACGAATTAATTTTTGCAAGGCATAAAGGCTCATGGCATTTCGCTCGATATGTATGTTGGACCGCGCAGGGGGCGCGCGCGTTTCCACGAATCGAAACAACCGCCATAGTTACACCGCGACCGCGCTTCCGTCAACGTAAGTTGGAAGCTGTGCCGAAGTGCTTCGAACGTTGTGGTTACCGGCACAACATTTTGTGACGCCGGTCACAGCGAAACCGGCATGCCATTGTCCAGAATAGAGTTGCATGACTCCCAATATTAGCGAATGGCTTCCTAAATCCGTCCTCTGCCTCAGGGATTACAACCGGCAGAAATTCTTTTCGGACCTCGTCGCCGGCATCACCGTAGGCCTGGTGGCGCTGCCGCTGGCCATGGCTTTTGCCATCGCGTCCGGCGTGCCCCCGCAGCTCGGAATTTATACCGCAATCATTGCCGGATTCCTGATCTCCGCGTTAGGCGGTTCGACCACGCAGATTGGCGGCCCAACCGGAGCGTTTGTCGTCGTGGTCTACGGCATCATTGCCCGCTACGGACTCGATGGTCTCTACATGTGCACGCTCATGGCTGGCGTGCTGCTGGTGATTCTCGGCGTCACTGGGCTGGGAACCGCCGTGAAATTCATTCCGCGTCCGGTGGTGGTGGGATTCACCAACGGCATCGCGGTGATTATCGCCAGCACGCAGATCAAAGATTTCTTTGGCCTGAAAATCGATAAAGTGCCGGGCGATTTTCTCTCGCGTATGGAAGTGCTGGCGCGCGGCTTTCGCACGATTTCCTGGATGGAAACCGGAATCGCGCTGCTGGTGCTGGCGCTGATCGTCGTTTTCACGCGGTATGTGAAGAAAGTGCCCGGCTACATCGTGGCGCTTTTCGTCGGTACGGCGCTGGTGATGATTTTCAAGCTGCCTGTGGAAACCATCGGCACGCGCTTCGGCGGCATTCCTTCCGGACTCCCGCATCTGAGGATTCCGCACTTTCGCGCGGACCTGCTGCGCCCGCTGATTTCACCGGCCATCACGGTGGCCATGCTGGGGGCTATTGAGTCGCTGATGACCGCGGTCGTCTCAGACCGCATGAGCGGCGACAAACACAATCCCAGCGTGGAGCTGATCGGACAGGGCATTGCCAACATTTTTTCGCCGCTGTTCGGCGGACTGCCCGCAACCGGCGCCATCGCCCGCACCGCGACCAACGTGCGCTCCGGCGCGAAAACTCCCGTGGCGGGCATGATTCATGCGCTGACGCTGCTAGCCATCGTGATGTTCGCCGCGCCGCTCGCGCGCTTCGTGCCGCTGTGTGCTCTCGCGGCGATTCTCTTCGTGGTCTCTTACAACATGGGCGAATGGCGCGAGATTCCCGAACTGCTCAAGCTTTCGAAACTGGAAGTTTTCACCTGGCTGGCCACATTCCTTCTGACCGTTTTCGCCGACCTGACCGTCGCGGTCGAGGCCGGCATGATTCTTGCCGCGCTGGTGTTCATCCGCAAAGTCACTGCTACCACCACCGTCACGCGCGTCACCGAGGAATACCTGCGCGAGGGACACGCGCATATTCTGCAGGACAAGGAAATTCCTGAATACGTTTCCATCTTCCGCATCCACGGGCCGTTCCTTTTTGGCGCCACGGATAAGATTGAAGAAATTACCAATCGCCTCAGAGATCTGCCGCCCGTTGTCATCCTGCGGCTTCGCAACATGACCGCCATCGATGCCACTGGGTTGCAAGCTCTCGAAAAACTTGCCGACACCATCCACGGCTCTGGCCGCGGGCTGATTCTTTGCGGCGCTCGCGAGCAGCCCGCGCGCTTGATGCATCAGGCCGAATTCGAGCAGCACGTGGGCGCAGATAATATCTGCCCGCACGTCGCGGCGGCGATTGACCGCGCAAAGCTCGTATACACGGACTTGCAACAAGGTATTTCGTCTTCCAGCTACCTGTCAGAACAGGAATCAATTTCCCACAACTGAAGTCCCGCTTGCGCCGCTGCCCGGCCATGCCCGAAACTGGCAGGGAGGCACTGCTCTCGCGACTCGCGGCCTATGCATCCTGCTCTTGTTCTGAAGCTCCTCCTCTTGTTGGTGCTCGCGAATGGGGCTCCCATCGTATTGAAAGATCTCTTGCGCCGCCGCCTTGCCTATCCCGTTGACGGCGGCGTGGTGCTCGGCGATGGCCGGCCGTTATTTGGAAAATCGAAGACAGTGCGCGGGATTTCGGTGTCGCTCGTGGCCACGTCGATTGGCTCGGCCCTGCTCGGCTTAGGCTGGAAGATTGGTTTAATCATCAGCGCCGTGGCTATGGCGGGAGATTTGTGCTCCAGTTTCGTGAAACGGCGCCTCAATGTGGCGCCGAGCGGCAGAGCCACCGGTCTCGATCAGATCCCGGAGTCGCTCCTGCCGCTGCTGGCGGTGCGCGGAGCTCTCGCTCTAAGTGGCTGGGATGTTTTGGCCGAAATCGGTCTGTTCTTTGTTGGTGAGATGTTGCTGTCGATTCTGTTCTACCGGTTGCATCTGCGCGATCATCCCTACTGAAGTCATCTCATAAAAGCAGTTCAGGGGGTCGGAGCTTTCGCTCCAACAAACAAGCCTCGGATTACATTGGACTTTAGCCCCTGAAGGAACCTGCCTCTCGGAGTTCAAGTATTATGAGATAGCTTCTGGAGAATTGAGCGGTGTTGCGAATCCGTGCGATCTAAGCGCGCTTCAGTTGATGCAGGGTGATTTCCGGCGGGCAATTGAATCGTACTGGCACGATGCAGGAGCCCACTCCCACCGACGTATAGCCGACCATGTCGTGGTGCTTCCAAGCGCCTTTGCCCAACCGTCGCGGCATCTTTGCTTCCAGTTTCATCGGGATCGAGCCGGGGAGGCAGAGTTGGCCGCCGTGCGTGTGCCCGGCCAGGAAAAAAGCGAAATCGGCGTGCGCCGCCTGGCGATACGTTTCGGGCGTGTGTGAGAGAAGAATCGAAAATGCGTCGTGAGGAATCTCCGCCGTGGCCTTTTCGAAATTCTGCAAATGATAAAGATGCGCATCATCGATACCGGCCAAATGGATGTGCTCGCCACCGCGTTCGAACGCAACCGACTCGTTGACCAGCACGCGAATGCCCATGTCTTCCAGTGCCGGGACCATGCGAATCGTGTCGTGGTTGCCTAGAACGGTGTATACCGGTTTCCTTAAAAAGGGACGCAGCCGTGCCATCTCTGCCATGCATTCATCGAATGGCCCCAACGTCTCGCCGCGAAAATCACCGGTGATAACGCAGACGTCGTAATCGAGGCCGGGAAGGATTTCGGCCAGGCGGCGCATGGCGCGCACGCTCATGTCCGCGTGAAGATCGGTGATGTGCAAAAGAGTGAAGCCATCGAAGGCCGGGGGCAGGTTGCGAAAAGCAACTTGGTTTTCCCGCACTACGATGCGCTCGGTGTTGCGAAGGCCCCGCTCGTACATGCCGGTGACCTTCAAAATGCCGCGAATCAGCGCGCGCAGGCGCCGGGAATTGTCCAGGCTGATGCCGCGATCAAAATTCTTCTCGTGATCCTGCTCAACTCCCAGGCGTTGCCGCGCGTGCAGGCGTCCTACGCGGCGCTCGATGCGCGCGAGAAGCTCATCCTCGGGCGAAGGTGGTGGCACCTCAATCGTATGAAGGGTTTGACTCATGAGATCAGGAGCTGAAAGTCCCGAAAGGCAAACGGAAAAGCCCATTGCTAAGGTGAGGGGCAGCAGCCCTGCGCGAGCGTGAGCCTACGAAGTGCACCTGTACATTCTGGACTGCCGGTACGCGTATGACAATCCATCTGCGCGTCGGGCGGAGACTTGAGAGTACACGCCGCTAGAAGTCATCAAGTTCAGCTCCGACAAATAAGCCTCGGATTATCTTGGGCTTTAGCCCCTGAAGGATCTCCTCCCGGAGGGCATCTGTATTATTGAGATAGCTTGATAGCTCCTATTCAGGTAGCACGCGGCTCGCCGTGGCTTGCTGTACCAGCCGGTCGGCATCCTCGGGCAGAAGGAGGCGGTCGCGAACGGCCTTGTCGGCGGCGGCGCGCACGGCTGCGACGTAAGCTTTCTGATTCCCATAGCGCTCTTCGAGGGACGGGCGGGGATCGTGTGCCGCCATGCGCTGGGCCTTGGTTTCCGCGAAGGGAATGAACCCGCCGGTGAAGGCGCACATCTGGCCCTCGAGGAATCCTGCCGGAACGATGTTCCATCCGAGATAGGTGCCCAGCGGCGCTTGATGCAGCACTGAAGCCACGCCGGCCACCTCGTTCCCATCCGCGTTTACTTTGGGCACGAGCAGCGGAATCACCTGCTTCGTCGCGGGCGGAACTTCCGAGACGACGCCTGACAAATCGTCATAGTGAAAGCCCCGTCCCCATTCGTAGTCGAACAGCGGATTTTCGAAATTGTCCTGTAGTCTCACCATGGGCAGTTCGGGGAATCCCACCGCCGCTTTCGTCGCGTGCACCAGCGTACCGTCGCTCAGCCGCGGATATCGGCTCGCCGGAGGCGCCGTGTCTTTTCTTACCCAATCGACCATGTCTTCCAGCAGCGCGCGCATCGTGTCCGATTCAGGATTCGGATTCGCCGGAAGCTCGCATACTCCCGCGCGTCCGCGCGCTGCTGCGGGCGTAGCAGCACTGAAACCGCCGGGGCCGCCGCCATGCGTGGTCCCCGGAAAATAGTAGCTGCGCACGTTCTCCGGCTGCGGCAGATCCTGCTTTGCATTGGTGCCCACCAGAACGGGCGACATGCGCAGGTCCCAAAATTCGGTCGACCCAAACTCCTCCATGATCTTCGGGCATGTTTTCGTCGTGCGGCAACGGTCCAGCAATCCCGCGGATTTCCGCGAGCGCAGTTTGTCTGGAAAATCGCCCCACCACATCACGCCATCGTTATCGATTTCGTAAGGATAAGAAGCGCCGTCAGGCAGCGCGAAGCGCACGTTCAGCGGCATCTGTCCCGCGGCAATATGCGGAATGGCGCCATCCCAGACGATGCGGCCTTCTTCATCCTGGTTGAATCCGAGATGAATAAACGTACGGATGAAGCGTCCCGACTGCGAGCTGCCCTGGCTCACGGCGTATTGAATTTTTCCCGCCAGCGGATTCGGCGTCCCGTCGTCATCTTTCTCGGCGTGCCGGAAAAAAGAAGTCAGATCGCGCGTGGCCGCGAAGCCAATGCCCAGCACCAGCGGATCCTTCGCCTGAAAAACGAGCTGGTACATAAGTGTCGGGTCGAATCCGTTCTTGAGGCAAATCTTGTGCGGATCGGGCTCACCCGGGAAAGGCGTCTTGGTGCAATCCGCCCAGGCCCAATCCGTGCTCGAAACCGTCGCCCTCCCCGCGTCTTTTCCGTCGCTATTTTCTGCAGTGAATGAGATCAATTTGGCCTGGGTGGTGTCGAGCGTCGCAGGTAAGTAGGGAACGGGACGCGAATAGACAATCAGCGGCGAAGTATTGCCTTCGATATTCATGAACCGCGCCAGCACTGGACCCGTAATCGTCGAACCGTCAGCGTTGTGCGCCACCGGAACCTGAATCGTTTCCGGCTCGCGTCCCGCGGGCCCCGAGTTTTCCGGAATATCGCCCTGCCATCCGCTGAACAGATACGAATAGCCGCGATCGCTGCCTACCTGCTCGAGCTTCCGCCCGCGATTCACAACGTCATAGAGCAGCACGTTGCTCGCTTTGCCCATGTCCACGGGCTTGAACAAAGTGAAAGTCGCTACGTACTCCACCATCCCATGCGCGTTGCGCGGCGCGAGCTGAATATCTGTGATGATCGAATTGTGCGTATCTTTCGGATCGAGTTCGCCGTAAGCGTGTCCGACCAGCTTTTCGTATTGGCCCACGCTGCCGAAGGTTTTCCCGCCATAAGCAGGAGACTCGCTCTTGGCCTTGTCGATCGCGATGCGCTTCACCTTGGCCTGCGCGGGCGCCCCGGCCAGCAGCACCGCGGTGGCTAACACCGCAGCAATCATAAAAGTTCGCGACGAAAGCTTTAGCACGCGCATGAAACCTCCTTCTGCTGCCGGGATTGTTATACGAGCATCACTCCGGGTCAAGCGCTGCGAATCGCTCGACGCGTTTCGCACGGCACTCGCTGACTGTGGTAACCTGCCAGCCGCCCCCGCCGTAGGCCACTTCAGGGAGAAGGTGTGAAGACCGGGCTCGAAATCATTGTTACGCTTGTGCCGTTTGCCGTGCTCTTCGGAGCCTTCCTCATCTTCAAGCTGGACGCCTTCCGCGCCAGCCTCTCGGCCTGGGTTTTCGAGCTAGCTGTCGCGCTGGCCTATTACCACATGGGATTGCTGAAAGCGATCGAAGCCTCGCTATGGGGCAACCTCACCATGTGGTCGGCGTTTTTGGTGCTTTACACTGGACAAATTTTCGGCCAGGCCTATCGCAACACGGGACTGCTGCAAATTTTGCTCGAATCGATCCAGTCCATCCTTCCCAGTTGGGACCAGGAAGGGCAGGCCGTCGCGCTGGTCACCATCGTTGGCGGCTTCATCGGCGCATTCAACGGCTTCGCCACTTATCCCGTTACCATTCCCGGCTTGGTCGATCTCGGTTTCGAGGGCATCAGCGCCGTCACCAGCTACCTTGTTTATTTCTCCTGGACGCTCCCGTTCAACAGCCTTTTCATCGCGCCCAATATTTCCAATGCCGCCAGCAAAGTGCCGGTGGTCGATATCGTTCGAGCCGCCGGGCTGCTGAGCATCCCGCTCGTCTTCCTCTCGCTGCTGGGCTTCCTGAAAATTCTGAAATTCAATTTCTTCGAGTGGAAAACGCAGATTCTTTTCTGGTCCATGAGCATGGGCAACGTGATCGCCATCGTGCTGTTCACGCAGGTCTGGCCGCAGTATTACATCGTGATGCTGCTCGCCGGCGCCACCATTTCGCTTGCCGGTCTGTACGTCTACGGCGCGCTGGCCAAGCGACAGCCCGTGCCTAGCGTAGTCGGCGCCACAAGACAAGTCGACCGTGCGCCCATCGCAGCCGCGTTTCAAAGCCTTCGCCCCGCTGATTCTCGGCGCGCTGATCGTGGTGCTTACCAAAGTGCCCAGCGTTGCCGAATGGCTCGAGCACTTCGCCTTTCGCGCTGCGGCCTGGGGCTATGCGCCCATCCGCGTCAACATCGTCACCTCCGCGGGATTCTTCATCGTAATTACGGCACTCGTCTGCTACCTGTTCCGCGTGAAGCCTGCACACGCCGGCAAGGATTTCGCCACCGCCACCAAGCGCAGCCGCGCTCCTTTATCCACGCTGCTGGTTGGCAGCGCCACGGTTTACCTCATGGTTGATACCGGCCAGATCCAGCTTCTCGGCAAAGCGCTCTCCGGCGCGGGGAAGTTCGTCTACACCGCTTTGTATCCCAGCGTTGCGTTTCTCGGCGGCATGGCCTTCGGCCAAGGATTGCCCGCGGACTTTCTCTTCTCGCGCATGCAGGTCGGTATCGCGCCGGTGCTGGGCATCCCGCTGATGGTGCTGGTCGGCATCGTCACCGTGATCACCATGGGCCCGAACAACGCGCTCAAGCCCACGCAGATTGCCTACACCGCGTCGCTCGCCAACGTGAAAGGACGCGACGGCGAAATCTTCCGCACCTGCTTGCCCTGGCAATTGCTTCAGCTTGTGGTCACCGCGATTCTGGCCGTGATCCTCGTATATTTCTGGAGATAGCTTTTCAATGAGCGGCATCGCCACAAAGCACGACGCGCATCACGCAGCCGCCAGCGGCCCCAGCCTCGATTTCCAATCGCATTTGCGCAAGCTCGAAGCCGCCGGACTGCTTTTGCGCATCGATCGCCCCATCAACAAGGACACCGAACTGCATCCGCTGGTGCGCTGGCAATTCCTCGGCGGTACTCCGGAAGAAGATCGCCGCGCTTTTCTTTTCACGCACGTTACCGATAGCAATGGCCGCCGTTACGACATCCCCGTGGTCGTCGGCGCCCTCGCCGCATCGGCGAAAATCTACGCCATCGGCATGGGCCGCGCCGTCGAAGATATCGGCGCCGCGTGGATGCACGCCATCGCTAATCCGATTCCTCCGGTGCTGGTCGCACAGCCGTCCTGCCAGCAAGTGGCCATCACTGGAGAAGATCTGCGCAAACCCGGCGGCGGTCTCGCCAGCCTGCCTGTGCCCATTTCCACGCCCGGCTATGACGCGGCGCCTTACCTCACCGCTACGCTCTGCGTCACACGCGACCCCGAAACGGGCGTCCGCAACATGGGTACCTATCGTGGCGCGCTCAAGGCCAATGACCGCCTCGGCGTGCGCATGTCCTCGCGCATCGGTGGCGCCGGCGGCTATCTGCACTGGTGCAAATATCGCGACCGCCGCGAGCCCATGCCTTGCGCAATCGTCATCGGCGCCGCGCCGGTGATCGTTTACACCGGCCCGCAAAAGTTCCCGACCAACGTCGACGAAATCGAAGTTGCAGGCGGACTCGCTGGCGAGCCGATTCGCATGGCCAAGTGCGTCTCCATCGACCTCGAAGTCCCGGCCGACTCCGAAATCGTCATTGAAGGGCTCATCGATCCTGAGCTGCTCGAGCCGGAGGGCCCCTTCGGCGAAAGCCACGGCTACGTCGCGCTTGAGGACTACAACATGTCCATGCAGGTCACCGCCATCACTCATCGCCGCGCACCTGTATTCGCCTCGATCATCAGCCAGGTGACTCCCAGCGAATCGAGTATGATCAAGAAAGTGGCCTACGAGCCGATGTTCCTCGCGCATCTGCGCGATCAGCTCGGCATCAAAGGCATTCGCCGCGTGGTCATGCACGAGCCGCTCACTAACATTCGCCCGGTAATTTTTCTGCAATTCGCCAACGGCGCCGCGCGCACCGAAGTTTGGCGTGCGCTTCGCGGCGCTGCCTCGCTGCGCGCCGACTGCGGCAAAATTGTCGTCGCGGTCAGCGAAGACATCGACCCGGTCAACACCGACGCCGTGTTGTGGTCGGTAGCCTATCGCGCCAATCTCTCCGAGGATTTGCAGCTCGAGCACTATCGCAGCGCGGGACACGGATCGAAGTCCCGCCCGCAATCCACCGACTCAACTCTGCTCATCGACGCAACACTGAAACAGCCCATGTCTCCTCTCGCTCTGCCCGCGCAAGAATTCATGGAGAACGCCCGCCACATCTGGAAGGAACTCGGTCTGCCTGCGCTCACCATCCGTCCGCCGTGGCATGGCTATTCCCTGGGCGACTGGAACGACGTGTGGGACGCTTTCGCGCGAAATGCCGTCGGGGGCGAATGGGATAAGAACGGCGAAAACACGTTTGCGCGCCGCCGCGGCGGCATCAAGCCCGAAACTCCCGTGCGCAGCATCGAAGGCCCCCCCAAACCCCATGGTTAGCGATGGGTTTTGGTTTTCGTCGTCATCCTGAACGAGCGTTTCGTGCGACCCGATTAGGGCCGCTCGGCGAGTGAAGGATCTCTCTTATGATCTGTCCATCGTCGCGTGTTCTAAATCTTCACCAAAGCGATCCATCCGCAGCACCTGCACTCGCGTTTAACGCTTTCGCTCTCCATACTCCTTCGTTAGACTTCTCCTCCTCTCGTGCCTGAAAAATCTACGCCCATCTCCGTTTTCGACGTCGGCATCAACGATCCTTTGCCGCCCGCCCAGTTTCTCCTCCTGGGTCTACAAAACGTCTTCGGCATGACCGGCATGTTCGTTTTTCCCGGCCTCCTCGGCCGCTCCTTCAATCTCCCGCCCGAGCAGATCGCTTATCTCTACGGCATGACTTTCGCCACTTGCGGATTCATCACCATCCTGCAATCGGTGTGGCTGCTGCGCTTGCCAATCGTGCAGGGCCCCTACGCGGGAAGCTTTGCCGCGTTGCTTGCTGTGGGCCATTTGCAGGCAGGCGGATTAGGCGCGGCTTTCGGGTCTTTCTTCGTCGCTTCACTCATCTGGTGCGCGCTCACCATCCCCATTCGCGGATTCAGCTTCATGGCGATCTTCGCGCGATTCCTCCGCGCGCCGATCATTTCCGGCGCCATCGTGATGCTCGTCATCATGCAGATTTCGAATGTCGCGCTGCCCAACTGGATCGGCGCTCCCGGCACGCCAGGATTCCCGTTGCTAAACATTTTTGCCGGCAGCATCGCCATCGTCGTCCTCATCGCCGTTTCCATCTGGGCCGGCACGCTCTGGCGCCGCGCCGCCATCCTCTGCGGACTCGCAGCGGGCACGGCTTGCTACGCGGCCGTGCATCCGATTTCTTTTGCCGCCGTCGCACACGCACCTTGGATGGTCACGCCGCGCTGGTTTCCATTCGGCTTCGCAGTAAACGCGGAGCTGGTGATCGTCTTTCTCATGGTCTTGATCCCGCCCGGCATGGGCTCCATGGCCATGTACCAGATGGTGGCCGATTGGGGCGACGAAAAGCTTTCGGCGGGACGCATGTCGGAGGGGATCTTCGGCGTTGCGCTCGGTTCGGCGCTCGGCGCGATCGTCGGCGGTCTCAGTACCATCGCTTATCCGGACAACATGGGCATGCTGCGCACCACGCGCGTTGGCTCGCGCTATGCCACGCTGGCGGCCGGAATTTTGCTGATTGCCCTGGGCGGCTTCATCAAGTTCGACATGCTCATCGTCCTGGTTCCGCAACCCGTTGTTTCGGCCGCGGCCACCGTGCTTTTCGGTATCGTCTTCATGCACGGCGTCCAGATGCTGGCCAAAGTCGAATGGGATGAGCGCAAATTCATCGTGGCCGGGCTGGCCATGCTGGTGGGTCTTGGAGGAATGTTTGTCTCGCCGCAGGCGCTCGCGGCCATGCCTCTGCTCGCGCGTCTATTTATCCAGCAACCGGTCATCTCCGGCGGCTTGACGCTCGTGATCCTGCACTCTCTTCTTTGCCGCGACGTCCTCCCGCAATCCACATAGTCCATGCCGGCTATTGAAATCGTCTAGCCAGCCTCATACTATTTCTTTTCCAAGTAACCGGTTACACAAGCTTGTTTGGCTCACGGCGAGACAAGGCTCCCGTGCACCTGCCACTCTCGAGGATAAAAATGGCTCCCAGAATTCGCCCCGTGGACGACGCAAATGTTTCACCCGAAGTTCGCGAAGCTTTCAAAACGGCTGAAAAGCGCGGCGCTCCGAACTCCACTCTGCTGCGCATTTTGGCGCGCGATCCCGAATCGATGCGCATCTTTTACGATTCCTGGATCAAGTCCTTCTACGGCGGGCGCATCGACCACACCCTCAAGGAAATCGTCCGCGTTCGCATGGCCGAACTGCGCGGGTGCCATTATTGAGCGAACGTTCGCTCTGCTGAGGTTCAGCAGACTCCCGAAACAGCCGCCAAAATCCGCGCCGTGGCGAACCTGCTCGATCCCATTTTCACGCCGCGGGAACGCGCCGCCATGGAAATGGCCTCCATCTTCACCGAAAACTACAAGGACTTCACCGACGAGCATCTGGCGCGTTGGAAACAGCACTTCAGCGACGAAGAAATGGTCGAGCTGGCCGTCTTCATGGCTCTCGCCGACGGCTTCGGCAAGGTCGTGGAAATGCTCGGCCTGGGCAGCGCCGACCAGGTTTGCAAGTTCGAAATCTGAGCGGCAACCTGCGGAATCAAACCGCCTCGCCCATTGGATAATAGATTTGCATTGTGCTCCAGCGCGCGGCTTGGGAACTGTGCGTTTCTGGCGCGAATTTAAATCCTTCAATTAGGCGAGCAATTGATGAACAAGACTGTAGCTCTTGCCATGGCGCTGCTGGTTGGTCTCGGCATTTCGGCGGCTGACACAAAAGTGATAAGGAGCCGTGACGGCGGTTGCCAGATCACCGTCCCGGACGATTGGACGCCCGGCGCGCTCGGCGGCACCGCCGACGGCCGAGACCGCAAAATTTCCGCCGCGGTCAGCTCGCCGAAAATGATCGATTCCTTCGATCAGCTCAAATCGACGGCGCAGGTGATTTACCGCGGCAGCAAAGTCACCAAGGATTCTTCCACCGAATTCCAGATGGAAGGGAAGTCCATCAGCGGCAAGCCGAATGTCTACCGTGCGATTCCGGTCTCCGGCAACAAATTCTGCATCAGCGAAGTGATGTACGAGAGCGGCACGGTGGAGGAGGCGCGCAAGCTCGCCGAAACCGTCTCCGCCGCAAAGTGACGACCCGATAAGGGTCGGCATCCCGACCGGCTGTGACTTTTTTGATTACGTCCGAAAATCATTTCGAGCCGGTTTTTGTTTTACGTTGTCATCCCGAAGCGAGCGGTTCTCAGCGAGTCGAGGGACCTCTCTTCGTGTGAAAATTTCTTCGCGCTGTCCGATCGAAGGCTCAGACTTGCCTTTTCTCACTCCTCGCCACCGCCTTTCACATCGTCATTCAGAGTCAACGCGGTAAGCGGCGTTAGAATATCCAACGCGAGCGAGGGATCTCTTTTTAGCGAGAGCTCTCTCTTTGGGTTTCTGTTTTCTTTTACGGTGTCATTCCGAAGCGAGCCGCGCCTGGTGAGGGCGCAGTAAAGATGCCCAGCGAGTCGAGGAATCTCTCTTCGTGTAAAATTGACGGCGCGAATGGCCAAACTTACTTTCCGCATTGAAAACCCGCCCAATCCCGCTTACGCTGTCCCTTTCATCCGTATAGCGGCATAGCGGCGGCCTGTAACCCGCCATCAAACTGAGGAAACTGCTCTTGAACCATTCTGTACACAATTTCTCTGCCGCCGGCATCCACTTCGGCGAAGGTGCGCCGCTGTTCATTATCGCGGGCCCGTGCGTGATCGAGAGCGAAGCGCACGCCGCGCACATGGCCGATAGTCTTGCCGCGATTACTTCCGATCTGGGCGTGCCCTATATTTTCAAAGCCTCCTACGATAAGGCCAACCGCTCCTCGGTTTCCTCCTATCGCGGACCGGGTCTCAGCGAAGGTGTGCGCATCCTTGGCGCTATCAAGAAACGCACGGGCGTGCCCGTTCTCACCGATGTACACGATGTTTCCCAGGTCGGGCCAGCCGCGGAAGTCTGCGACATTCTGCAGATTCCGGCATTCCTTTCGCGCCAGACGGATCTGCTCGTTGCCGCGGGCCGATCCGGCCGCGTCGTGAACATAAAAAAGGGCCAGTTTCTCTCGCCGCAAGAAATCGGCAACGCTGTCGAGAAAGTGGCCGGCACGGGCAACGAAAAGATCATCCTCACCGAGCGCGGCACTTCCTTTGGCTATCAGAACCTTGTCGTCGACATGCGCTCCTTTCCCATCATGCGCAAGTTCGGCTACCCGGTTGTTTTCGACGTGACTCATTCCGTGCAATTGCCAGGAGGGGAAGGGAAGTCCAGCGGTGGCCAGCCGGAATTCATCGAGCCGCTCGCACGCGCCGGGGCGGCTCTTGGCGTCGACGGGATTTTTCTCGAAGTGCACGACAATCCCGCCCAAGCGCTCTCCGACGGCACCAACGCGCTGCCGCTCAACCAATTCCGGCCCCTGCTCGAAAAGATCCTGCGCTTAAGCGTGCTCGCGCGCGAATGGGACGCCCCCAAGGAAGCTGTGGGCGCGGGCAGCGCCAGGAAGGCGCAACCATGAGTTCGGCGAAGACGATCGGTGGCGTGAAAGCGGGGGGGGTGAAGGCGGCGGGATCCTTGCGCGGCAGAAATTCGAAGAAGAAGAGCTCCGTGACCACCACGGCCAAGAAAGCCGTTCGTCAAAGCCCGCTTGCTGCCACAACTCCCGCGCTTGCCACCGCCCGCCGAGTTCTGCGTATCGAAGCCGACGCTATTTCCGGCCTGATCGATCGTCTCGACGCGCGCTTCGAGCAAGCCGTTGAGCTGCTTTACGCCTGCAAGGGACGCATCGTGGTTACTGGCCTGGGCAAGTCCGGCTTGATCGGACGCAAAATCGCCGCAACTTTCGCCAGTACCGGCTCTCCCTCTTTCTTTCTGCACGCCGCTGAAGCGCTGCATGGCGACCTCGGCATGCTCACGGAAAGCGACGTGCTCCTGGCCATTTCCGCCAGCGGTGAAACAGACGAGCTGCTGCAGTTGCTCGAGGCGGTAAAGCGCCTGGGCGTTCACCTGATCACTTTAACCGCGAAGCCGCAGTCGACGCTCGCGACCGCCGGCGACATCTCGCTCGACATTGCCGTGAAAGAAGAAGCCTGCTCGCTCAATCTCGCCCCCACGGCTTCCACCGCCGCTGCTCTGGCCATGGGCGACGCCCTCGCCATCGCGTTGCTCGAGCGCCGCGGCTTCAAAGAAGATGACTTCGCGGCGCTTCATCCCGGCGGTAAACTCGGAAAGAAATTGCGACGTATCGAAGCGCTGATGCACAGCGGCGAGGACCTGCCCCGCGTCCTCCCCGGCGCAAAGATGCCCGATGTGATCTACGAGATGAGCAGCAAAGGCCTCGGCCTCGCCGCCGTCACCGAAGAAAACGGCCGCCTTCTCGGCATTATCACCGATGGCGACCTGCGCCGCGTGATGCAAAAGCGCCGCAGCAACGTTCTCGACTTAAGCGCCGCCGATTGCCTCACCAAAAACCCGGTAACGCTTGCGCGCACCGAGTTGGCCGCTACCGCTCTGCGCCTGATGGAAGAAAAAAAGATCACCTCGGTGTTGGTGGTCGACAGCGATCGTGTTCTCGAAGGTGTGGTACACATCCACGATCTCTGGACCCTGCAGCTTTTCTAAATCCTATGCCCATTCACGAGCTCAAATTCCCTCCGAAAGTCATGCGCCGAGCCAAAAATGTCCGCGTCTTGCTTATGGATGTGGACGGCACCATGACCCCCGGCGTAGTTTGCCTCCAGTCGTTTCCCGACGGCAGCGTAGCCGAAATGAAAATGTTCAACGCGCACGACGGCGCAGGCATCAAGCTCGCCAGCATCATGGGCATTCGCACCGGCCTGATCACCGGGCGCGACTCCACCGCGACCACCCGCCGCGCACGGGAAACTTCCATGGAGTTCGTCATCCAGGGCCAGCCCAAGAAGCTCGAGGCCTACAAAGCGATCCTCACTCGCGCAGGCGTAACCGACGAAGAAGTCGCCTACGTGGGCGACGATCTACCCGATTTGCCCATTCTCGAGCGCGCCGGCCTGGCCGTCGCCGTCGCCGACGCCGTCGTGGAAGTAAAACGCGCCGCGCATTACATCACCACTGTTGACGGCGGTAAGGGCGCTATCCGCGAGGTGGTCGAACTCATCCTCAAGTCGCAAAACCGCTGGAAGAAAGCCATCCCGCAGGCGTTGGCTTAGTAGATACGTCCCCAAAAGATAAAAAAGTACAGGTGCGTGTCTCATTTCGAGACACTTTTTTCCACAACTTTAGTTGTACTTAAACAGTACTTTTGAGCAGTCGTTCGCTGCGTTCCAGAGGCATAATCTTTCGCCTTAGACGCAGCCATGAGCGAACCCAGCGCCCGCACATGCTCCTCTAATCGCCGCCGGCCAGGTCTACTCCTGCTGGCGGCACTTCTTTTCAGCCTCGCGGCTTCGCCCTGGCTCTTCGCCGGTGATCCGCCAGCCACGCCTGCGCCGTCGCCAGCTCTGCCAATGGTGCCCGTTTCACGAAACGCCGCTCCCGATCTTGGCCAGTGGGAAATTCAGATGTGGCGGCTGATCAACTCGGATCGCTCCGCGCTTTCCTCAGTGGATGAAACCGGTGGCCACGCTCACCCGCTCCAATGGGACGAGCGCCTTGCGGCTGTGGCCCGGGAGCATTCGGAAGAGATGGCTCGCGTCGGCTATTTCAGCCATCAGGGCCTGGACGGCAGCCTACCTGACGTGCGCGTTTCCCGCGCCGGAATTACCTGGAAAGCGACGGGCGAAAACATCGCCAAGTTCGGCGATATCGCGCGCGCCGAACAAGCCTTCATGAACGAACCCAAATTCCAGCGCAACCACCGCAGCAACATCCTCGGCGCCGCTTACACCCATGTCGGTATCGGCATTGCCCGCGGCGCGGACGGCTACCTCTACATCACCCAGGAATTCGCCGCGTTGCCCTAGCGCTTCGCTCGCATACAGTCGCGCCGCAGATCGCCACACACCAAGACTCAAGACGAACAGCTATCAGGGGAGACCTGTGCGTGGTACTGAAACGCGGGCGTGGGTACCCGCACGCTTGCTAAGCGGTTTTGCGGGGCGCTTTTCGGCGCTCGGTAGCCGAATCTTCCAGCAGCGGGCACACCACAATCGCCACAATCCCACCGATGACCGTCCAGAGCAAAACCGCCGATGCGAGAATTGTGACCATGTCGATTGTCCTGGGTCAATTCTCGCCGCCGAAGTGGCAGCGATGAATGGTAGATACCTCCCAATTTGGGCAATCGAAAGTGCCAGAACTATCGAGTGTAAATTCCATGTTAAGCCCCCGTAGACAAAGCCCTTAGCAAAGCGCAAGGCCATATTTCAAATCGTTTCCATTCAGAAATTTATCGCAACCTGTTGCCAAGGGGCTGCGTCCAATTCAACGAGCGGAATTCTTGCCAAGCTGCTGGGCCGCTCACTACAGGAACTCGGGTCAGCCACTTCCGGGGCCTTAAAACCATTCAGAGGAGAGAGGGATAAGTGTATCTCAATAAAAAGCAGTGCCTCAGTGTACTCGCAGGTTTGCTAATCGCCACGCCGATCTGGGCATCTCACACGAGCACCATCTCGTGGAACGTGTCTTCACCCACAATGATTGGCGGCACCGAAGTCAAGCCTGGCGAATACGTCATCCGCATCGACGATGGCGCCACCCAGGCAGAAGTAATGAGCCACGGCAAGATGGTGGTCGAGGTGCCGGTGCAGTGGACACAACTCACCGAAAAGGCTCGCGCGTCCGAAGTGGACGTTGACAGCGGCAAAGTCACCCAAATCAAAATCGGTGGTAAGACCTCGGCGGTCGACTTTAAGTAATCTTCAATTCGGGCATTCGAAGCGGAACGGGACAAGGCCCGGCCCTCTGCTTGGGCGGGCTTTGCTTCCAACTGTCCGTCGCCTGCCTTTCTCCGAAGGGTAGGCGATCTGGATTGGAAACCGAAGCCTGCTTCGTGCGCCGTGGTCGAAATGCGCACGAAGCAGGTCCGCTGCATCTCGTGCTCGCAGGTGTGGGGTGATGGGTTGCTGTAGTCCCCGCACCGCCGGGATCCCGCGCGAACAAATTTTCTCGATTTGTCGCTGCTGCCACCCCGCCTCTCTGAATTCTGTGCCGATAGCTTTTCCCCGAATACAAACACAAAGCCAACCCACAAAAACCTTCTCTGGATTCGGCATCGCACTCGCGGTAGGATTTGCATCGCAAGTTTTGCCGCCGGGTGGGCGGCGATGTCACTGCTCTCAATCTCAGCTTCTCGCTCGAATCTGGAAACGGTATGATCACCGCATACGTCTGGATTCATCGAGTGGAGGATCCATGAAGAAATACGCCTATTTGCTCTTGCTTGCCCTATCGTTTGCGTCCGCGGCTCACGCCGCTCCTTCCGGCACCATCGCGGGCTCCGTAAAAGGTCCAGACGGCGCGCCCTTCAAGGCCGCGTTCGTCGCCGCGAAGAGTCTGAAAACGAAAGCCACCATGTACGTTCTGTCCGACGCGAATGGCCACTACTCCACTGATCGCCTGGCGCCGGGCATCTATGAGGTCTGGGCCGCTTCCGTCGGCTACAAAAGCGATGTGCAGGGCCGCACCAAAGTCACCGTCGCGGATGGCAAGGCCGCTTCGCTGAACTTCAGCTTGCAGAAAGCTCCCGTGCAGTGGAGCCAGTTGACCAAATTCCAAGCCGGCACCCTCATTCCTGAAGCGCCAGGCAAAGGCGACCTCATCCAGCAGTGCTTCAATTGCCACGCGTTCAGCAAGATCGGCGCCGTCGGCCGCCACGATCAAGCAGGCTGGCTGCAGGAAATCGAAATTATGCGTGAGAACGGCGTGGCCAACATCAAGCCGGACATTGCCGACAAGGTCACCAAGTATCTCGCTACTGCTTTCGGACCGGACTCCTCCACTCCGCAATATCCTTCCGAGCTGCCCGCTTATCAGAACGTGAAGCAGGAGCACGATTCGTTCGCCGCCGACTCCCTCAACATCGAATACGTCGACTATGAACTCACCAACGATCCGCGCGACCGTCCCGGTACCGCCAAGCAGGACAAGGACGGCTATCTCTGGACGGAAATGTCCTCAGGCACTTCGCGCCTCGATCCTGCCACCGGCGAAGTGAAGACCTGGCGCTTGCCTGATCGCAGCGTAGGGAGCTTCATCCACGAAATTCTGCCCACGAACGACGGTTCTACCTGGCTTACTCTCGAGAGAGAGGACGGAATCGCGCGTCTCGACTGGAACACCGGTAAGTTCGACATCTACATCGACGACAAAGCTGTTGCCAAGTTCAACGAAAACAAGCCGCGCCAGAAGGATCCCAACGATCCTTTCCCGAATCTTCCTAATCCCGCTGGTTTCCAGGGTGGGGAAGGTCGCGCTCACACCGCCGTCATCGACCATGATGGCAATCTGTGGGTTTCCGGCCGTCCGCTCAAGAAGTTCGACACGAAAACGAAGGAGTTCACCTTCTTCGACGACGAAGCGCCCGATACCTACGGCCTCACCATCGACAAGACCGGCAACACCGTCTGGTTCACCGAATTTAATTCGCGCGACCACCAGGATTTCGGCATGGTCGACGTGAATACCGACAAGATCACCAAGTTCCAGCCGCCCGCCGGCGTCACTCCGCGCCGCATCAAGCTCGATTCCAAGGGCATGGTTTGGATGGGCGATTACTTCGGCGGCAGCCTCACGCGCTTCGATCCCAATACCAAGGACTTCAAGGTGTTCAAGCTTCCCGGCCCCATGCCCACTCCTTACGGCATCGGCGTCGATCACAACGACGATATTTGGTACGCGTCCATGTATACCGACGTGATCGGCAAGCTCGATCCCAAAACCGGCAAGATCACCGTGTATCCTTCGCCCTACGGCGAGCGGGCCACGCGCGATATGTTCGAGGATAATCAGGGCCGCATCTGGTACGGCGCGCAGCCCTATTACAAGGCGGGCTACGTCAAGCTGAAGGAAGACACCGGAAAGCCCGTCGCGGAAAACCGCTAACGCGTCAGGTTTCGCGTCATCCCTGTTTGTGCGCTGGTAGGTGGCGGGCTTTACGCCCGTCACTTGCTGATTCGCTCTTACGTTGTTGTATTTCCTTGAAACAGCCCGCGGCCTCCGCGGGCTGTTTTTTTTTCTTTACGTAGTCATCCTGGCTATCGGCGCGTCTTTACCTCCGACTCGCGAACACCTGTTGCCAACAGCGCGTTTTTACCTCCGTTTCGCCATCCCCCCGACCGTCCCTGTCATCCCGAAGGGAGCGGTTCCCAGCGATCCGAGGGATCTGCTTTTTCTTTTGCCGTTGACTTGCATCGTCATTCTGAGCGCCGTACTCGCGCGAAGAATCCCTCTTCGTGTGTAAATCGCGCCGCGAATGCATGAGCGTGCTGCCGCTCGGCTGTTGCCAACATCGCGTCTTTACCTCCGTTTCGCCATCCCCCCGACCGCCCCTGTCATCCCGAAGGGAGCGGTTCGGCGACCCGGTTAGGGTCGCTATGCGGACGCGAGGGATCTCTCTTCGTGTGCCGATTTCGCGAATCACGTAATCTAAGTCCCCGGACACCTTTCTCATCCGAAGCGCGGGTGCCCATGCCACTCTCGCGGAAAACACGACGGCCCGCCGTGTGGCCGTCGTACGAAACTAGATTCCGCGAGAGTCGACCCCGGCTCAGGTGTATCGTTTCCTCGCGGCCCAGCCCGGCAGGGCGGCAGAACGTAGCCCAGCGCGTAAGCGCTGGGAACGCGGCGCAAAGCCCGTCAGAGCCCGGCGGGGCGACACAATCTTTCTCCTGAATCCGTCTGACTGCAGCCTCCATCTAAACCTTCATGCCCAATTAATATTCCGGTACCATCGTCTCTTCGTCGCCCTTTCTCGCCGCCACAACAACAATCAATTCCGAAGGGAGAAGACCAAGTATGAGCGAAGCAGCAACGCGAGTACCCGCCTCAGCAGCCGTAAAAACGTTCACCGCGAAAGCCTTTGCCGCCCAAAGTCCCACCTCCGGCATGGCCCCGCACACCATCAAGCGTCGCGAGCCGCGTCCGCAGGACGTCCAAATCGAAATCCTCTACTGCGGCATCTGCCATTCCGATTTGCATCAGGTCCGCGACGAATGGCATAGCGTCATGCCCACCGTCTACCCCTGCGTCCCTGGACACGAAATCGTCGGCCGCGTCGTCAAGGCCGGCAGCGCCGTGAAGAAATTCAAGGAAGGCGACATTGCCGCCGTGGGCTGCATGGTCGATTCCTGTCGCAATTGCGAACACTGCAAGGCCGGCGAAGAGCAGTACTGCACCAGCGGCATGACCCTCACCTACAACGCCGACGACAAAATTCTCGGCGGCGTCACCTACGGCGGCTATTCCCAAAGCATCGTTGTCGACGAGAACTACGTTCTGCGCGTTCCGCAAAAGAACAATCTGGCCGGAGTCGCGCCGCTGCTCTGCGCTGGCATCACCACCTATTCGCCGTTTCGCCACTGGAAAGTAGGGAAGGGACAGAAGGTCGGGATTGTCGGCCTGGGCGGGCTTGGCCACATGGGCGTGAAGCTCGCGAAGGCTTTCGGCGCGCACGTCGTGCTCTTCACTACTTCACCGAACAAAGTTGCAGATGCCAAACGCCTCGGCGCCGACGATGTCGTCATCTCCAAAAACCCTTCCGAAATGGAAAAGCACGCCAATAGCATTAATTTCATACTGGATTGCGTCTCTGCCGAACACGACGTCGCCGCCTACCTCAAGCTCCTCAAGCTCGACGGCACTCTCACCTTGGTTGGCGCTCCCGAAAAGCCCATGTCGATTCCCGTATTCGATTTGATCATGGGGCGCAGGAGCCTCTCCGGCTCTGCCATCGGCGGCATCCGCGAAACCCAGGAAATGCTCGATTTCTGCGCGGAGCGCGGCATCGCCTCCGATGTGGAAGTCGTTCCCATCCAGCAGGTGAATACCGCCTACGAACGCCTGCTCAAAGGCGACGTGAAATATCGCTTCGTCATCGACATGGCCTCGCTGAAATAACTCGCGCCTCGCAAATCGCGCGCCGGCCGGGTCCCGCATCTCCTTGCGCCGCACCCGGCCGAATTTTCTAGCCACTAGCCACTCACCACTAGCCACTGCCTCAACCCAGATTGAACACAACGTCGATGGTCGTCTCCACTTCCACCGGGTCGTTGTTCAGCAGTGTGGGCCGGTAGCGCCACTGCCGCACCGCATCCATCGCCGCTTTCAGCAGCAGCGGCGGCCCGGAAACATAGGTCAGCTCCTGCACGCTTCCATCCTTCGCGATGATCGCGTGCAGCACAATCGTCCCGGAAATGTGCGCGTTCCGCGCAATCGCTGGATATTCCGGCAACACGCGATTTATCAGCAGCGCATTCTCAATCCTTCCGCCCACGAGCACACGGTGTTGCGCGCTCTGTTGTGACGGTGGAGTAGGCGCAGGAGGCACTGCGGGCCGCAACAAATCTGTCAACGCGCTGTTTTCGCCATCGCCTTGTGGCAGCGAATCCACATAGACCACCGGCGGTTCGTTTTCCTCATTCGAGATTTGCGCTGGTATTTTCGTCGGCGCAGTGATGTGGCTCAACGGAATCACTCGCACGTGCGTCATCGTCCTCGGTGGCGGCGCTGCAGGAGCGGCAGGCGGCGGAGGTGGCGCCACCAGCATGGTCTTCAGCATCGCGTTCGGCAGCGCTTCGGTGTAAACCAACGGTGCCAGAATCAGCAATCCCAGGAGCACCGATTGCCCGAAGGCGGAAAACGCTACCGTCCATCTCCTGTTTGTTTTGCTCGGATTCGCGCTCGATACCACCAGTTGATCGAACATAGTTCTCCCTTCCGATGTGTCCCGTGAAAAATCCGGACACACCCGTGCCTTGCTGCCTTCGTCTTTCGCTTAAAATTCCCCCTAAAATTGTTCAGTAATTGGCCGGTTTTGCCTTGAAGCGTCTGCTGCCTGTCGGCGGATTGGCTGTTTTCAATTCGCCGCCTTCATCTAGCTTTGACACCGCCATTCCCGCTTTGTTCCACGCGGTCTTGCCTCCTCGGTTTGGTCGCGTAGTGTGGCCGTGCAGCCGCACCTCTTTGCATTCCATTCCAGCGACGCGTTTTTACCTCCGTCTCGCCATCCCCCCAACTGACCGTGTCATCCCGAAGCGAGCGTAGTTCAGCGAGTCGAGGGATCTCTCTTCGTGTGCTGCGTTCTCCTCAGCTTCTATCTGTCTCGGCATCGCTCCCTACAAACGCTCCCGTCCGAAACCGATCTCACAAGCGCCAAGCTCCTCGCGCAACCGTCGCGCCATTACTCCTAATACTCCCATTTCCGTACTTATACTATCTTGACACCCTTTACGCTCATGCTACTCTCCCTGGGAGGTAACAACTGGAAATGGGTCCCACCGGACAATCTCCCGAGAATTCGACAAAGCATATCCACGAGCGCCGTTCGCTCTTTGGGAATGCGGTCGGTCGGCGCTATGCGGAAAGCGTGCTGAAACAGTCCTCTGAGGACCACTCTGACGACAACGATCCGAATCCCGCAAATCCGTTTTTCACTTCGCGGCTTCGCAACTCCACGCGACAGTGGCTGCCACGTGGAGCACGTCGCAACCCCTTGAAAACAAACATTCCGTGCCGCGCCACGCGTCACTCGCTGTGGCGGGGTAGCTTCGATGATTTTGGGCTTGAAAGGAGTTGGGTCAGTCGGCGGAAACGCTTTGAGCCTGGCCGCCGGCGGGGGATTCGTCGCGGATTGCCGCAGCGACCGGCATAATGGGCAACGTAGCTCGAATCGTGGTTCCGTTGCCATCTGAATCGATATCGAGGTTGCCGCCAAGTTCGAGGACCCGTTCGCGCATTCCCGTGAGTCCCACGCCCAACCCGGCGCTGGATTTGCGAAACGTCTCCAAAATGGAAAGAGGCATTCCTAAACCATGGTCGACGATCGTAAGCGCCACGATTGTCGTCCCCTGTTCGACTTGTACATTGGCGGTCTTGCTTCCAGAGTGGCGATGAATGTTGGTCAGCCCCTCCTGCAATACTCGAAAGAGGGCCAACTCCGTTTCTTGAGTCATCCGTTCAAGTTTCTTTGGCAGCTCAAGTGATACCTGAATATTGCTGCGCTGTGAGAAGCCATCCACGAGCCATTGCGCTGCAGAGGCAAAACCGAGCTCGTCGAGCAAAGGTGGATGTAAAAGGTGAGAAAGCGTGCGCGTTTCTGAGATGCCCATTTCAAGTAATTTATGAAATTCCTTCACGAGATGGGCTCGGGCCTCAGGCGTCAGCGTTAATTGCCCATCCAGCATCGAAAGGTTCATCTTCATGGCTGCGAAGATTTGCCCGATGCTGTCATGTAGCTCGCGCGCCACTTTACGCCGTTCGCTGTCCTGCACCTGCAGGAGGCGCGCGTTGAGCTTGCGGATCGATTCTTCCGCCTGCGACCGCTCGCGCAATTCGCGCCACAGGCGCCGGAAATTGAGGAAAAGTCCCGCGACCACCAGAATGAACGCAGCAGAGAGGCTCAAACGAATCGTGGTGTAAGTGCGGTCGGAGATGAGCTGCCGTTGCTTCAGGACGTTGTCTTCCTCGTCCCGCATTTCCTGAACCATGCTCATGGCCTGCTGCCCGAGGGCAGACAGATTGGTAAGCTGGGCTTCGCGTTCCTTCGTTGTTTGCGGCCCCTGCAGCCGTCCCAGTTCAGCCAGAACGCCCATGCGCTGATTCACCACCTTGCGCAATGCTTCGATGTGGGCCTGCTGCGACGGATTGTCCGTGGTGAGCGCCTTCAGTTCTTCCACTTCCTGGGGGATTCGATCCGAGACGTTGTAAGGAGCGGCGTGGGTTTGCGTGCCGGTGAGGACGTACAGCAGGCGCCCAACTTCAGCGGCGAAAAGATCGCCGCGGAGCCGGCCTAGCATGCGCTCCACGTCCTGGGAATGAGAGATCCACTGGTCGTCGTTTTCGAGGCGAGTCGTGAGGTGATCAGCCGCTATGGCGATGAGGATCAGGCACAGAAACGTTGTTCCGAAAGCGACCCACGGCATTCGCCTCGCAGTCGATTGAGCGATGCTCGCCGGATTCGTCGTATCAGTTTTCACGAGAAATTAGACGGAAAACCCGATATACGGTTGCCATCAGTTCAGCAATGGGAAAACAATAGCAGAAATCCGTGCCGAAAAGGCACGTGGTTCGCACCGAGGTGACGTTCCATGCAGCTACAACTTCTTCGGCGAAGACGCGATTCTTGAACGGTTAGCCTTTTTGCGCCGGGACGGCTGACTTCAGGGCAACAGGAGGACCGTAGACGTGCCAGAAGTCCTCAGCTTTTGTGGCGTTGGCATTCGCAAATTCCACGGCAACCTTCTTGCGCCCGCGGCCTTTCGGATCGACGTAGACCACGCGGCACTCACGTTCTTCTTCGGTGAAGCTGTTGACGATCAGTATGGTTTGGCCGAGCTGTACCCGAGGCTTCATGTCGAGCAACCCACCGTAAAGACTGACCTTCATGGTTGCGGTCACGTCCTTGAAGGGCTGATTCTTAGGGGTGCGCCCGTAAACCTTGACCGGGATGGAGAAGGGGAGTCGCGGGCTGCGGCGGCGTTCGACCATGAAAACCTCCAGCGGATTAGAGCTTCTATGAGCTGAAACTAGGTTAATCGGAGGAAAATGCTCACAGCAATAGTACTCGGTTGCTCAGACGTACAATAGTACTTCGCTGTTTCAATTTCGCGCATCACGGAGCCAGTCTCCCTTATGAGCCAGACAGCAGGCGACGTCAAGAGGATTGCGGTGATTCCCGGGGACGGCATCGGCAAAGAAGTGGTTCCAGAAGCGGTGAAGGTCCTAAAGGCCGCTGTCTCACGGGGAGGGAAAAAGATTTCTCTCACGGAGCTCGATTGGGGAGCGGATCGCTACCTTCGCGACCAAACGACGCTGCCGCTCGACGCGCCGGAAATGTTCAAGAAAGACTTTGATGCCATTCTGCTCGGAGCGATGGGTGACCCGCGGGTTCCGTCGAACCAGCACGCGGCGGACATCCTGCTAGGCTTGCGGACAAAGCTCGACCTTTACGTGAACTTGCGGCCCTGCGTCCTTTTTGATGCGAAGCTGACACCCTTAAAGAATCGCTTTGAGAAAGATATTCGCTTTTGGGTGGTCCGCGAGAACACCGAGGGGCTTTACGCCGGCGTGGGCGGCATTTTTAAGAAGGGAACCGCCGACGAAATCGCTACGCAAGAAGACATCAACACACGAAAGGGTGTTGAACGCATTTTGCGCTATGCATTTGAATTGGCCCGGCGGAAAAAATTGCGCCGCGTGTGCATGAGCGACAAGTCGAATGCGCTGACCTACGGGCATGATCTGTGGCAACGGGCGTTTCGCGAAGTGCGGCAGGAATACCCGGAGATCGAAGCGAGCCATCTCTACATCGACAACCTTGTGCTGCAGATGGTGCGCGACCCCTCACAATTCGATGTGATTGTGACCTGCAATCTGTTCGGTGATATCGCGAGCGACTTGGGTGCGCAGTTAGCGGGAGGCTTGGGGTTGGCACCGGCAGGGAATATTCACCCGGGAAGGGTATCGATGTTCGAGCCGGTGCATGGATCAGCACCGAGTTTGGCTGGGAAGGGTATCGCAAATCCCATGGGTGCGGTGCTCGCGGCCGGGATGATGTGCGAATACCTGGGATGGGGTGAGGAAGCCAAGGCAATGGAAGCTGCAGTAAGGGCAGCGCTGGCGGAGACGAAAGTCACGGCTGACTTGGGCGGGAATCTGCGAACCGGAGAGGTGGGGGATTCCCTGGCCAAGTTCGTGGCAAGTGCCCAAGTTTGAATATGCTGCCGGGGACGAACTTAGGACGCACTCCATATTCTCCCGTATTTACAGGAGAGATGGCTCGGGCTAACTATGGGTTCGTAACGCCGATTGATACAAAATCATTGATTCGAGGAGACCCGACATGCCCGATCCAAAAGAGAAGGCGACGCTAGGCTCGACGCCAAAGACGCAAACGAACGTCGAGAGCCCGCCTCAGGCTCCGACTCCAAGGAAGCCGACAATCGCTCCAGCCAGTTCTGCCGCATCGTCTTCGGATACCGCCGGGAACCAAAGCTCCCCAGTGCGTGACTCACAGGAGAATGCCGCTACCCGGACTCCGTCATATTCATATGAGGAGATCGAACGGGCCGCGTATCTGCTGTACCTCGACAGAGGCTCCGTGGACGGTTTTGCCGATGAAGATTGGCTTCAAGCGGAAAGTGAACTGATGGCAGGGCGAGCGGCGCAGCAAAAAGCACGCGCCAAGGGCGCTTAAGGATTTCCTTGAGGGTCCAAAATCCTGCGCGGTTGCGTTGAACGTTTTCCTTGCAGCGGTTGCGAGTTGCTCGACATACCTTTGGCGCAAAGGTTGAGGTTTTAGAGGCGAGAGAAAATCTTAAGTCCTACCAGCAGTGTCGGCAAGCCGACACCGGCACTACTGGCTTTTTCTAAAGAACTAGTTTTGCTTCACCGCCGGGTCTGCCTGCGTAATACTTCCTTCCACCAACTTCGTCTCCACAGTGAACTTTTGCTTGGGGAGTAGATTCACTTCGGTGGTGAAGTCGCGGTAGCCGGGCAGAGCGATCTTAATTTCGTGTTTTCCGGGGCTGACCAGCATAGCCCGGCCGACACCGCCGAACTGGTGAACGTAGCCGGCGAAGTTTCCGTCGACGAACACGGCGGCGCGATCGGGTTCGACGTCCAGTTTGATTTCCGAAGTGACGTTCGAGAAGTTTGCGGTGGGATCCTTGACGAGTTGGATGGTGATGAGGGACGTTTTGCCCGGTTCGAGCGTGACCTTCTGCTCGAATTCTTTGTAGCCGGTCTGCCGCGCGATGACATCGTGCTCACCGGGGAGGAGAATCACTTTCTTGTCGCCCTTCAGTTCCTTGACGTATCCGAGATATTGCCCATCGATCCAGATACCGGCATTTTTCCCGGACTTAGAGGCGGCCGCGAAGTCGATCTGGCCCATGATTTTATTGTCCTGGGCGCCGACCCTCCGGTGCGGAGCGAAAAAAACGAAACCCAAAACGAAAATGGTAGCTGCTATTCGCTTGTAGCGCATTCTTTCCCCCTCAGGAAATCAAGCAACTGCAAACAGCCCCATCATAGCCTCATCTTGTTTCGATGGTGCCAAGATGTTTCGTTCTGCACGGATTTTCGCTTCGATATGGGGCGATTCCTGTAGGCGACGGACCGACTTCGAATTAACCGTAGCTGGCCACGGTTCGGCGGCTGCCCATGCCGCGGGCAATCACCATGCCGAGCAAGAATCCGCCGACGTGGGCCCACCAGGCAACTCCACCGGCATTTGCCGCTCCTGGAGCGTTGAGCGAGCCGACTCCGCTGAGAAATTGCGCGAGAAACCAAAGGCCGATAAAGATCCATGCGGGAATACGAGCAGTGAAAAAGATGATGAACAGCGGAATGAGCGTGAGAATGCGCGAGCTTGGGAAGAATACGATGTAGGCTCCGAGCACGCCGGAGATGGCGCCGCTGGCCCCGAGCGAGGGAATATTCGAGCCCCAGGAGAAAGCCGTCTGTGCGATGCCCGAGCCCAGGCCGCAAATAAGGTAGAAAAACAAGTAGCCAACCGGGCCCATGCGGTCCTCCACGTTGCCGCCAAAAATCCAGAGGAACAACATGTTGCCCAGGATATGCATGAATCCACCGTGCAGAAACATGCTGGTGAAAAGCGGGATGAGCGATTCCTGCAGCATGTAGCGGTGACCTTGAAGCGCCAGTTGAAGGTTGCGCGGAGTAAATGCGTAGGTCTTGATGAAGAGTTCCTGTGCATGCGGTGGAAGCATAATCTGATGAATGAACACCACCACGTTTGCCGCGATCAGCAGTAGGGTGACGATCGGAAAAGAGCGCCGGGGAGTGGTGTCCTTCAGGGGAATCAAGCGAGGTTTCCTTCGAGGGAATGGGGTGCGGCCGGGCGTGAGCCCGAGGCATGGCTCTCCAAAGCGATCCTGCCGACTTCAAGTAATCGATTAGAGGCGGAAGCGAGCTTGGCGCACCTGCCGAAATGCCGAATCTCATAAACCTCTTTAAGCCTGGCAACTTTTCGATGCGCTCCCATGGTCGCAGACTTCAATGCCACTGGAGCGCATGAAAGTTCAAGTGGCTCATGGACACGCCGAGCGGCAGTTCCCAGACATTCAAAAGCGGTGGTTGTGAGCTGACACTTGAATGTCGCATGCACCTTACGAAGGGACTTCAACAAATCCGGATTAACGGTTAATTCCTCGGGGAAATCCTTCGAAATTATCGCCGGCGGTTTTGGCGATGTAGCGCGTACGAAGTCCCCAGCGCGCACAGGCCACGAAACGCCCACACCGAAGATATTTACTGAGGTGAACGAAGAAGTGGCCGGAGCGGACATGCGCGCCGGAAAACTCTAGCGAGGGCGGCGAGAAATCGCAAATAGAAATGAAGATGCAGTGTGTGTTTATGGATTGCGCGGCAAAGTGCGCTATGATAGAAAAAATCTTTTCCAGCGTGCGGCTTGCGCGAGCTGCTCGGACGTTTGGAGAGCAGCGAAAGCAGTTAAGAAGTCGGCGCGCCGACCCGCCATGCCACTCCACGAATCCGAAGCCATCGTATTAAGAAGTTATCCGCTGGCGGAGGCCGACCGGCTGGTGAGTTTTTTGTCCCGGTCGATGGGCAGGATGCGCGGAGTTGCCGGCGGAGCGCGAAAGACAAAGAGCCGGTTTGGATCGGCGCTCGAGCGCTTGTCGTATGTGCGCATCTGGTTTTATGAGAAGGAAACGCGCGAGCTGGTGCGCATCAGCCAGTGCGAGATCATCGAATCATTTCTCGATGCTTTTCGAGACTATGGCCTGAGCATCGCGCTTGCGCTGTTCAGTGAGATTACCGAAGCGGTTTTGCCGGAGCGCGAAGCGGCAGACGCAAATTTCCGGCTGCTCTTGCTGGCGACGCAAACGGTAAAACGCACCGGGAAAGCGGAAATTCCGCTGGCATACTTCACCTTGTGGACGGTGAAACTGGGCGGGTGGCTGCCGGCACTGAACGCCTGCGGCAGGTGCGGGCGAGCCTTCAAGGAAGGCGAGCCGGTATACTTTTCGCTGAGCGCGCAGGCGCTGCTTTGTGACAAGTGCCGTAAAGGAGCAGGACGTTTGTTATCGCGGGCGGCTCTTGCCGCCGCGCGAAAAATGTTGACGGAGCACCTGGACCGTATTGGCGAGATGGACATTGAACCAAGCGCGGCCCGCGAAGTTAGTGAAGTGATGCTTGATATCATCGAACGGCAAATCGACCGCAAGTTAACCTCGCGGGAAATGTTGGAGTCTCCAGCTTGAAATCGAAAGCGATTGTTTCGGGTCAGAAAAGCCAGCGCGCCACGGCCGTGAGGTTGAACCTCAAGAAAGAGGGCCTCTCGTTTCAGGACCTTATATTAAAACTTGAACAGTATTGGATGCAGAGAGATTGCATTCTCCAGCAACCCTACGACATTGAAGTCGGCGCTGGAACCATGCACCCGGAAACTTTTCTGCGCGTACTCGGTCCCACTCCTTATCGGGTGGTGTACGTGCAGCCCAGCCGGCGCCCGACAGACGGACGCTACGGCGAGAATCCCAACCGTTTGTATAAGCACCATCAACTTCAAGTGATACTCAAACCTTCGCCGGAGAATATTCAGGATTTGTATCTCGAAAGCCTAGGCGCGGTGGGGATCAACTTGAAGGAGCACGACATTAAGTTTGAGGAAGATAACTGGGAATCGCCGACACTCGGAGCATGGGGCATCGGCTGGCAGGTGATGCTCGATGGTTTGGAGATTACGCAGTTTACCTATTTCCAGCAGTGCGGTGGACTCGATCTCGATCCCGTTTCCGTGGAGCTGACCTACGGTTTGGACCGCATCGCCGCGTATTTACAGGGCGTCGACAACGTGTACGACGTGCGCTGGTCGGAGACCATGAGTTACGGGCAGGTACGGCTTGCCGAAGAGCAGCAATTTTCGGCCTACAGTTTTGATTATGCTGATGCGGTTCTGACCCGGAAGCAGTTCGATCTGGCAGAGGCGGAGGCGGCGCGATTGCTGGCCGAATTTGACAAACTGAAAGAGAAGGGCGAAAAGCGGTTTCCGGTGCTGCAGATCTACGATCAGTGCCTGAAGTGCTCGCACCTGTTCAATATTCTCGACGCACGAGGAGCGATTTCCGTAACGGAGCGCGCGGGGATGATCGCGCGTGTGCGCAAGCTAGCCACGCACGTAGCGCGGGCGTGGATCGAGCAACAGGGCAGCGTCGAAACCGCGGAGATGACCGCCGGGGTGAACGCATGAAGCGTGCGCCGGTCACTTCAAGTAAATCTTCAGTTAAGAATCGTACAGTGCAGAAGAGCGCAAATGCGCGACAATTCGGAGAGATGCTGTTTGAAATTGGCTGCGAAGAAATTCCAGCGGGAATGCTGGCGAAAGCGTGCGATGAGCTTCAGGCGCTACTTTCAAAGCGCTTGATCGAAAGTGGACTCGCACCTGAAGTCTCAGGTGGAAGTTTAGTTGAAGTATTTGGAGCGCCGCGTCGCCTGGTGGCGATTGCGAAGCAAGTGCGACTGCGTCAGTTGGATGTAACACGTGAGATTGTTGGGCCGCCGAAGTCAGTTGCGTTCGACAATGTCGGCGAGCCGACGCGCGCGGCGATGGCATTCGCGGAAAAACAGGGCGTGGCCATTTCCGATTTAATTTTCGTGAATACGCCGCGCGGAGAATGCCTGGCGATCAAGCAGGTGGTGGTGGGGCAGCCGGGCGCGCAGATTCTTGCGAAGATTCTGCCCGAGGCCATCGGAGCAATTTCCTGGCCGCGATCAATGTATTGGACCGGCAAGGATGGGCCGCGATTCATACGGCCGATCCGTTGGATCGTGGCAGTGCTCGACGGCAAACCGATCCGTTTCCCATTTGCCGATTTGCATGCGGGTGACAGGACGCAGGGGCATCGCTTCCTGGGCAGGAAGAACATTCAGGTTGCCAGCGCGAAAGATTATGAAAATAAGTTGCGCGCAAGCTTCGTCATAGCGCGTCCCGTAGCGCGGCGGGAGAAAATTGAAGCGGAACTGAAGTCGGTCACATCGCGCAATGGCTTGCGTACGCACGAGGACGCAAAACTTCTCGACCTGGTGACCTATCTAAACGAGTATCCCACGGTGATTCTCGGCTCGTTTGATTCAAATTACCTCGCGTTGCCGGAAGAAATTCTGGTCACGGTGATGCGCGGGCACCAGAAATACTTCGCGGTGGAGGATCGCAAAGGGAACCTTTCGGCGAATTTCCTGGCGGTGATCAATTTGCCTTCTGACCCGAAGGGTTTTGTGCGCGCAGGGCACGAACGGGTACTGCGTGCGCGGTTTGCGGACGCACGGTTCTTCTGGCAAGCGGATCAGAAGATCGCACTCGGCGACTACCTGCCGAAATTGAAGGCGGTGACCTACGAGCGGCGATTGGGAAGCTACGGCGCGAAAGTCGAGCGCATGCGCAAGCTGGCGCGCTGGATCTCGGAGCATTGGGTTAATTCGGGAGTGGCCCGAGCGGACGTGGTCGCTGCCGATCGCGCAGGCGAGTTGGCAAAATGCGACTTGATTACCGGCATGGTTGGCGAGTTCCCCGAACTTCAAGGCGTGGTTGGCGGTCTGTACGCGCGAGCTCAGGGAGAATCGGAGGAGATCGCTGAGGCGGTCTACGACCAGTACAAGCCGCTGGGGCTCGACGATCCGCTGCCGCGCAGCCTGACCGGATGTGCTGTCGCGCTGGCGGACAAGCTCGATTCCGTGGTCGCGTGCTTCGCGGTGGGAGCGATTCCTACAGGCTCAAGCGATCCTTTTGCGTTGCGGCGGGCGGCGCTTGGGATTATTAAGATTGTACTTGAACAAAAACTTCCACTATCGGTGTCGGCGGCGATCTCAGCGGCAGCCAGGTTTTTGCGCGAATCGGAACCTTCAATTGAAGCTTCCGAGACAGTGCAGAAACAAGTGCTTGAATTTTTACTTGAACGGGCACGTTACATGCTGAAGGAACGACGCGGGTTCGCATACGACGAGATCAACGCGGCATTTGCGGCCGGATCGGACGATCTAGTGGATGCAACGGAGCGCGTGGCGGCCTTGCAAGCCATTCGCAATACGAAAAATTTTGCGCCGCTGGCGGCGTCCTTCAAGCGCATCCGAAATATTCTGCAGAAGTCGGCGGGTCCAGGAGACAGCGGGAAGGGGACGGTGGTTTCGGAGTTGTTGCGCGAGCCCGCGGAGATGCAATTGCAGATGGTGGCGCAGAAAATTGGAGATGAAGCTTCCCGATTCCGGCGCGAAAAGAAATATAAGGCGGCGCTTGAGAGAATTTCCGAGCTGCGTCCGGCCGTGGACTTCTTTTTCGACAAGGTTCTAGTAATGGCTGAAGACGAGAGTGTGCGGCGAAACCGGATTGCGCTGCTGGGCGGATTATTAAAGGAATTTTCGACTATTGCCGACTTTTCCGAATTGGGAGCAGAAGAGGTTCAGGTAAAGACTCAGGCTTCTGCGCGGGCATAGAGCGTACTCATGCGGCGATTGAGATGTGGGCGGGCCGACCGTATCGAAGGGCTGATACTGCTGGACATTGAAGCTAAATCGTTAAGTTCCAGTCGAGGAGAGCGATGAAATACGTTTACTTTTTTGGGGCGGGCAAAGCGGACGGAACCGGCGACATGAAGGACCTGCTCGGCGGAAAAGGCGCCGGTCTCGCGGAGATGACCCGTATTGGGCTTCCGGTTCCAGCGGGGTTCACGATTACGACGGAAGCTTGCGACTACTACTTGAACCACGGCAAGAAGCACCCCAAAGCACTCGCTGGGGAGGTTCGGAAGAGCATCGCGCGGCTGGAGAAGCTGACCGGAAAGAAACTGGGTGATGCGCGCGACCCGTTGCTGGTGAGCGTGCGGTCAGGGTCGGCGAAATCCATGCCGGGGATGATGGAGACCATTCTCAACCTGGGGCTGAACGAGAAATCAGTGGAAGGGCTGGCCGACGCCACGGATAACGAGCGATTTGCCTACGACGCGTACCGTCGCTTCGTGCAGATGTATTCGAGCGTGGTGATCGGGCTGCCCAAAGAGGACCTCGAAAGCCGCTTGCGCGCCATGAAGAAAGAACTCGGCGTTACGGACGATACTCAGGTAAGCGCGGATGGGTGGCGGCAGCTAGTTGCCACTTACAAAGCCTACTTCAAGGAAAAAACCGGCAAGGATTTCCCGGAAGATCCCGAGGAGCAGCTCTGGGGAGCCATTGGCGCGGTATTTGAGTCCTGGATGGGCGAAAAGGCGGTGACATACCGGCGCGTAGAAAAGATTACCGGGCTGCTGGGCACGGCCGTGAACGTAGTGCAGATGGTGTTCGGAAATACGGGGGAGGAGTCTGGCACGGGCGTGTGCTTTACGCGCGACCCTTCCACCGGCGAGAAGGTTTTCTTTGGCGACTTCCTATTGAACGCACAAGGCGAGGACGTGGTGGCTGGCATTCGCACGCCGCTGCACTTGAGCGAACTGAAAAAGCTAATGCCACCGGTCTACAAGCAGCTCGAAAAGGTCCGCGAAAAACTCGAGAAGCATTATCGCGACATGCAGGACATGGAATTCACGGTGGAGAGCGGGAAGCTGTACATGCTGCAGACGCGCAACGGAAAGCGCTCGCCTGCGGCAGCGTTTCGCATTGCCGTGGACATGGCCGACGAGGGACTTATTAAAGTTGAAGAAGCACTTGAGAGAGTCAAGAGTGAGGACATCGAGCGATTGTTCTATCCCGTGCTCGATCCCAAGCTGGCCCGGAATGACCTTTCCAGTCGCAAGCTGGCAAGCGGGATCAACGCTGTCCCGGGCGCGGCGGTGGGCAAGGCGGTGTTTACCGCGGAAGATGCGGAGCATTGGGCGTCGAAGGGCGAGAAGGTGATTCTTGTAAGGCGCGAGACAAGCCCGGAGGATGTGGGCGGGATGTACGTGGCGCAGGGGATTCTTACGGCAACGGGTGGGAAGACCAGCCACGCCGCAGTGGTGGCGCGCGGATGGGGCAAGTGCTGCATCGTGGGTGCCGAGCAGATCGATATCGAGGCGGAAGCCAAAAAGATGAGTGTGGATGGGCACGTCGTGCGCGAAGGAGATTGGATTACGCTCGACGGTGGCGACGGGTCGGTCTACAGCGGTGAAATCGCGCTGGTGCGGCCGGAACCTCCCAAAGCGTACGAAACATTGATGAAATGGGCGGACAAACACCGAAAACTGGGCGTGCGCACCAATGCGGATACGCCACATGACGCCCGGCTGGCGCGGCAAATGGGGGCCGAGGGAATTGGCCTGTGCCGCACCGAGCATATGTTCTTCAAGGATTTCGAACGTCCCGAGAAAAGCGCGGAACGGCAACTCGCGATTCAGGAAATGATCCTGGCGGAAACGTCGGAGGCGCGACGCAAGGCGCTCGACAAGCTGCTGCCATTCCAGCGGCGCGACTTCACCGGTATCTTCGAGGCCATGGATGGTCTGCCGGTTACCATTCGATTGATCGATCCGCCGTTGCACGAGTTTGTTCCCCACGATGAAGCCAAGCAGAGGGAGCTTGCGAACAAGATTGGAATTCCGTTTGAAGCGGTGGTTCGCCGCGTTGAACAATTACATGAAGCTAACCCAATGCTGGGGCATCGAGGATGCCGGCTGTCGATAACCTATCCAGAAATACTTGAAATGCAGGTGCGGGCGATCATTGAAGGCGCTATCGACTGCCAAAAGCGGAAGATTAAGGTTCTTCCTGAAATAATGATTCCGCTAACGCTTGACAAAAAAGAGTTAAAGATTTTGGAGGTAGAGACACGTCGAGTAGCAGATGAGATTATTTCCAAATCTAAAGTTAAACTCGAATACCTTGTGGGCACAATGATCGAACTTCCGCGTGCGGCGCTGTTGGCCGACCAGATCGCGGAGGTGGCGGAGTTTTTCTCATTCGGCACGAACGATTTGACGCAAACCACGATGGGTCTTTCCCGGGACGATGCCGGGCGATTCTTGCCGGAGTATGTGGATCAGAGCAAAGCGGCGATTTTTAAAGAGGATCCTTTCCAGACGCTCGATACCGAGGGCGTGGGAATGCTGATCAAGTGGGCCATCGAAAAGGGACGAAAAACGCGCCCGAAGCTTAAGATTGGAATTTGCGGCGAGCACGGCGGCGATGCAGAGAGCGTGAAGTTCTGCCATCAGGTTGGGATGAACTACGTAAGCGCATCGCCGTTTCGTGTGCCCATCGCACGGCTCGCCGCAGCCCAAGCAGTAATTGAAGACAAGCGTAGGGCTAAGGGTAAAGGAAAAGGGAAATAGCTGCGCGGAAGCATTGCTTGAACTTTATTCGAGGCGAGCCTCACTTGAGGATTGTCTCCCGTCGCGACAAAAACTAAGATCGGTCCTTTAGGATTGGAGGGCCGATCTTGCTTCAATCACCTGCCGGGAAGAATGCTCCAAAGAAAATTGTGATGGTTTTAGGCGCCGCGATTGCCGTGCTGGCGGCGATCTCCGCCTTGCATGCTCAAGGCCTAAGCGTGGTGCCGCCGTTTTCAGCAGAGCGGCTCATGAGCGAGATTCGAACGCTTTCCTCGAATGAATTTCAAGGCCGGGGGCCTGGCACCAAAGGGGAAGACCTCGCGGTCGCGTATATGCAAAAGCAATTTCGCGATATGGGGCTCGATCCGGGGAATCCGGATGGAACGTATCTTCAGACTGTGCCACTTGTGGGTATTCGCCCGGATCCGAACATGACGCTGACGTTTGCGGGTCGCGGCAAATCATTGAAGCTCGCTTATCAGAAGGATTTCATCGCCGTGACGCGGCGGATGGTGGATACGGTGCATCTCGACGCAGAGATGATCTTCGTGGGCTACGGCGTGCAGGCGCCGGAATATAAATGGGACGATTTCAAGGGCGTGAACGTGAAGGGGAAAGTGATCGTGGTGCTCATCAACGATCCGCCGGTCGCCGATCAAACGATGTTTGGCGGCAAGGCCATGACCTATTACGGGCGTTGGACCTACAAGTACGAAAAGGCCGCGGAGCTCGGGGCAGCGGGCTGCATCATTGTTCACGAGACCGAGCCTGCTGGATATCCCTGGGAAGTAGTGCGCAACAGTTGGAGCGGCGAGGCATTCAACCTGGCGTCGGCGGACAAGAATATGCATCGGGCCGCGGTGGAAGCGTGGATCACGCACGAGGAGGCGCAAGCGCTTTTTCGGGCAGCGGGACTCGATTTCGAAACCGAGAAGAAGAAGGCGGTGAGCGCGGATTTTCATCCGGTACCGCTCGGAATGAAAGCGGAACTTGAGATTCACAACACGCTGCGGACAATTCAGTCGCACAACGTGGTAGCCAAGCGTGAGGGAAGCGATCCTGTGCTCAAGAATCAGTATGTAATTTACTCGGCGCACTGGGACCACTTTGGCATCGGGCCGGAAGTAAATGGCGACAATATTTATCATGGGGCGCTCGACAACGCTTCGGGATCGGCTGCGCTTTTGGAGATCGCGCGTGGGTATTCGCAACTGAAGGGAAAGAATGCGCCGAAGCGAAGCATTCTGTTTTTGTCGGTCACGGCAGAGGAGCAAGGACTGCTGGGCTCGGAGTATTACGCTGAACATCCGTTGTATCCGGTTTCAAAGACGGCGGCGGACATCAACATGGATGGGATGAACGTGTGGGGCAAAACGAAAGACATCACCGAGATTGGGAAAGGGAAATCGACGCTGGATGAAGTGGTGACCGATGTGGCGGAGGAACAGGGCCGGACCGTTCGGGACGATCCGGAGCCTGAGAAAGGGCATTATTATCGCTCCGACCATTTCAGCTTCGCCAAAGTGGGAATTCCCGCGTTCGATCCGGAATCGGGAGTGGATTTTGTGGGGAAGCCTGCGGATTGGGGAATCAAGAAGCGGCAGGAGTTCACGGCGAACGATTATCACAAGCCGAGCGATGTGATTAAGCCCGATTGGGATTTGAGCGGCGCGGTGCAGGATTGCCAGCTTTATTTTCTCGTCGGGCTGCGTGTGGCGGATGCAGCGAAAATGCCTACGTGGAAGGCGAACGCGGAATTTAAAGCGATTCGCGAGGCATCACTGAAGTCGGGGAAATAGAGGAATCTTTGTCGGCACATGAAGTTTTCGCGTGTGCGCGCCGACAGTTGTGGCATCGGTTGAATTCACTGGGCGAGCTGCATCTGACCTGAAAGTAAGCTTGAATGAAGATCGAAGGCTCGCGGTCTTTTTTTTCACCGCGATCCTAGCCGGATCGCCAAAGCACCGCGAGCGGTATGGCGCTCCGCGCCGATTTGTTTCCCAGCGCTGGCTCGTGCAGAAAACGCACGAGCGCGCTGGGCTACGATATGCCGCCCCTCCCGGGGCTGCGCTTACGGGCAGTTCTAACGATTCCTATAAAGCGAGGGAGGAATATCAAAATTCTGCTCGGCTACATCGTTTCTTTCCCATGGAGTTATTTAAGTAAAGCTTTACGAGGCGGTAGCACATTGATTTGAATGTTTTGATTAAGGCCCGGGCGCGGAGCGATTGTTGAATGTGGAACTTTAAGTGGGCATGCGCAAGAAGAAGTACAACGCGAGGAAACTGAAAATCGCGTCGGGAGACCATGCTGCAAGGATGGGTGGAAGCTGGCCGATCGAACCCATCGCTTCAAACAAAGCTGCGATCGCCCAATAGACAATCCCTACACCCACGGCAACAGCCAATCCTCCCACGGCGCCCCGCGTTCCAACCATGAAGGCAAAGGGAGCTCCGAGCAGCACGATGACGGCGGCAATCAGTGGGAAAGCAAATTTTTTCTGCCACTGAACGGCTAACCGGGCGGTGTCGAATCCCGCCTGGCGCAAGCCAGCAATGTATTGTCCTAGTTGTCTCCAATTCATCTGGTAATACTGGCGCACTTCGCGACGGAAATAGGTGGGCGGCTCAGTGAGCTCCGGCAACGAGTAGGCCTTGAAGGGGAAGTACCGCGTTACTTTTCCGCTGCTGTCGAAATCACGGACCCATCCCCCGGTAAGTACCCAGGTGTTTTCGCTGGGCTCCCAGGTCGCACGGGAAGCAAAAACGCGGCGCGTGATTTGAAAGGTGCGGGGATTCAGTTCGAACACGTTCAGGCCGCCAAAAAGCTGCCGGTCGGGATCGAAAAGCTCGTAATTGTAAATCTTGTCGTTCTGGCCAAATATCCACTGTCGCGCCGGCTGAAAATAGGTTTGTGCCGGACGGCCTTTGATTTCGTTGCGCAGCGCATCCTGCCGCTGATTCGCATAAGGAAGAAAGGTGTCGTCGAGCAGGAACATGCCAGCGCCGAGCAGCAGACCGGCAATCGCCAGCGGAAAAATGAGGCGATACATGCTCATACCGCTGGCTTTGAAGGCAATCACTTCGTTGTTCTTCGCGAGCGTGGCCAAAGTTACCAGGCAAGCTACCAGCGTTGCCAGCGGAGCGAGCTGATAGACCATGAGTGGGATCAGATACAGAAAGTAGTTCACGACCACCGTGAATGGCGCGTGATTTTTGGAAATGTCGCCCAGCAGATCGAAAAGAGTGAACGCCTCAAAAATGACCACGAACGCCGCGAGCAGCACCGCGAAGAAATACGCAAACTGGCGCAGCACGTAGATGTCAAACATCATCGGGAAGCTGGCGGTACTCGGCGGGCGCGTGGCGCGCGTGCGGCGTTCCTGAGGAGTGGAGATCGGAACGTCAACCACTGCCGGCTGGTTCAAAGGCACTGCAGGCGAATTTCCGTTGCCATTACCATTCGGGCCACTCGGGGACGAAACGCTGGGGGCAGGGCCTTTCCTGCGGCGCCGAAATCGCATGGAATCCAACCATTCAACGAAACGGTTCGGGCGTCGCACCGTTTCGATGCGGCGGAAGAAATAGATACCGACCGCGGCCGCGACGAAATTTGCGGCCCAAATTCCGGCGAACGGAGAAACGCGCCCCTGGCGCGCCCAATGATCCCCAGCAATCCAGAGGAAGTAATAAGTGCCGATTAGAATCAGTGTAAGGATGAGTCCCGCAGCGCGTCCACCGCGGCGGGGCCGAACGCCAATGGGAACTCCCAGAAGCGCGAATACCAGACACGCTGCAGGAAAAGCAAAGCGGTTATTTAGTTCAACTCGAGCGTCGCGCCAAGTCGGACCGTGATCGGAGATCAAGCCTGAAACGGACCGTTCGGAAACACTTAATGATGAGCTTTTGGGCGAGGCGGCGCCGCCAGAAATGTCAACCGCGAGGTCGTTCTCGCCGAATGTTGTGACGTTGTACCGGTCCGGAAAGCGTGGGTCGTATTGGTGCGTACTGCCGGGGCCAAGATGCAATTCCACGCGGCTGCCTTCATTTTCGCTGACAACTTGCGCGTCTCGCGCAACCGTGACGGCCACTCCATTTGAGCCTGCTGTGGAAGCGAGGAAAACTCCGCGCCACTGGGTCGCTACGGCGGCTGCATCTTGCACGTATAATACGAAATGCGGAAAACGCTCATCGAAAACACGCGGCTGCACCGCGAACGGCGCCTGCGAAGTGAGCACCTTCACTTCGAGCCGTCGCAGTGTTCGCAAAGCTGCGGGGCTGAGCCATAGGGTCATCAGGAGCGCAATGAAGGCGCTGCACAGAGCGACGAAACCAATCGGCAGCAGGAGCCGGCGAAGGCTAACCCCGGCAGCATGCAGAGCCACGATTTCACTATCGGACGAAAGGCGGCCCAGTCCGATAAGAACCCCGACCAACACGGCCATCGGAATGGTGAAGATGAGCGCGGGAGGAAGCGTGCACAGAAAGAGCAACGCCACCGTGCCACTGCCGCCCGAATGCCGCACAATCAAGTCCATCAGGCGCACCAATTGCGGCACGAAAAAGACGAAGGTAAAGATGGCCAGACCCAGAATCGCGTGGGAGGTTACTTCGCGGCCTATGTATCGATCGAGCAGGCGCATAAGAGCGCGTGGCCATCTTAACACGATGCCCGGCAAGGAGTTTTGCAAGCAGCGCGGCATTCGCGGACTCAGTTGCTATCCACGGATGCAGGTGGGGATGCAAGTGGCTGACGGCGCTCACGGAGCGGAAGGCGGACGCTGGTGAGCCGGGTCAACCTGGTAATTCTCTGGCATATGCACCAGCCGCAGTATCGCGACCCGGCCACAGGAAACTACGTGCTGCCCTGGACGCGGCTGCATGCATTAAAGGATTACTGGGGGATGGTTAAAGTTTTAGGTGAATTCCCCAAAGTTCACGCCACGTTTAACTTTGTGCCTCTGCTTGCGGAACAGATCGAGGAGTACGCCAGCGGAAAGTTCCGAGAGGAATGGTTTGAGATTGCCGCAGCCCCCGCCGATTCGTTGACGCCCGACCAGAAGCGAGCCGCCCTGGAGAGAGCCTTTCAACTGCACGAGAGCCTGATGAATCGCTGGCCACGATTCAGCGAATTAAACTCGCAAGTGCGTTCGGGCGGCGCGGAGGCTTGCGCCGGATATTTCACCACGCGCGACTGGCGCGACTTGCAGGTGCTCTCACAACTGGCCTGGATGGATGAGGAGTATCTGGCCAAGGATCCCGCCGTCCGCGCGCTGTCCGAAAAAGGCGTGGGATTTACAGAGGACGACAAAGCCGTGTTGCTGAACAAGCAGCACGAACTGCTCGCAGCGGTATTGCCTGTGTACCGGGAGGCTGCGTTGCGCGGGCAAATCGAAGTGTCCACCACACCGTATTACCATCCAATTCTCCCGCTACTGTGCGACACGGACATCGCGCGCATTTCGAATCCGCACACGCCGCTGCCCGCTCCAGCATTTCGCTATCCGCAGGACGCAAAGGAGCATCTGATGCGCGCGCGAGCGTTTCACGAGCGCATATTCGGCAAGCCTCCGGTGGGGTTGTGGCCCTCCGAAGGCTCGGTTTCGGACGAAGCACTCGGAATCGCGATGGAGCTTGGTTTCAAATGGTTCGCTACGGATGAAGGCGTATTGGGGCGAACGCAGAACATCGGATTCTGGCGAGATGCCGGCGGTTTTCCGGAGAACGGCGCGCAGCTTTACACGCCGTGGCGACTGAAGCGAGGGACCAAGGAAATCAGCGGATTCTTCCGCGACCATTATCTTTCGGACCTGGTGGGATTCGTCTACAGCCGCATGGGCGCGCGCGAGGCAGCGCGAAGATTTGTATCGCCGCATCCGAGCGGTGGGAGACCGCGTTGGCGGCGGCCGCACGCCGACGTTGAGCCTGATCCTCGATGGAGAAAATGCCTGGGAATACTACCCCGGCAACGGACGCGAGTTTCTGCGCCAGTTCTATCGCTGCTTGAGCCAGGATGCGGACATTCGCGCGCTGACCGCCAGTGAAGCAGCGGCTGCCGCTAAAGACCAGCCAACCATCGAAAAGATTTTCCCCGCTTCGTGGATCAGCGCGAATTTCGATGTGTGGATCGGCGACGCGGAAGACGTGCGCTCGTGGGATCTGCTGCGTGAAGCGCGCGATGCCTACCAGCGAGCGGTGGACCGCAACGGTTCAGACAGTTCCGCGAAGTCGAAAGAATGGGAGCTGCAACGAAAACGCGCGTATGAATCAATCCTCGCGGCCGAGGGCAGTGACTGGAACTGGTGGTACGGGCCGGAACATGGATCGGCAAATGACGCTGATTTTGACGCGCTCTATCGCAAGCATCTCACCGAAGTTTACCGGGCAATCGGCGAACCCGTGCCGGAATCCCTGGCGAGGCCCATCAAACGCGCTCCGGAACGGGCCCGCAGCGATGCGCCGTTGGCCTTCCTCGACGTAAAGGTGGACGGGCGAGAGAGCAACTATTTCGAATGGCTCGGCTCGGGGCTGTACGCCACCGACCGCCGGCAAAGCGCCATGCATGGCCGGGCCTATGTGCTGGGGGATTTGCACTATGGGTTCGGCCCGCAGCATTTCTACATTCGCGTGGATCCGATTCCCGAAGTGGTGGCGGAAATTCCTTCGTACCAGATTCGGCTGACGGTGTGGGATTCACGCGAGACGCGCATCACATTGCGCGTTGAAAATGGCAAGTTGGATGGCTGCATTGTGGAGCAAGCGGGTATTTGCCTGTTGCGCCCGCAAACGATGGTGTCCGCGGCATACGGAAAAATTCTGGAAATAGGACTCTCGCGCGAGCTGTTCGATCTGAGCGGCCGTCGCGAGCTGCTGGTAGGTGTGGCGCTATGGAAAGGCGGGTTGCCTATCGACTTGTTGCCCGCGGAAGGCTTGCTGAATGTTCCGCTGGGCGATGAGTTTTTTGCGTGGCCGCCAGGGTAATTCCCGGGGGTCGCACCGCTTAAAGAGCTGCGTGGAATCCGCTGGCAATTACACGAGCGGGCTTATCGCAGCGCGCCCAACTGGAAGTTCAGGGCCGAAATTTGAGCCTCGTAATCGTACTTCGCAGTGGTTTCGTCGATCAGAGCTTGCGTCTGGTTGAGCTGCGCTTGGCTGAGTTCGATGATCGAGCTCAATCCGAGCCTGTATCGTGACTGCGCTAAATCGAGAGCCTGATTCGCCTGGTCAAGAAGCTGCTGAGTTACGGACAGACGCTGGTAACCGGAATTCGCGTTTAGCCAAGCCATGCGCACATCGCGCACGATACGATCCTGCAAATCGCGCAAGTAATCGTTTTGCGCCTCCGCTTGATAATTCGCCTCGGCACGCAGGGCTCCGAACTGGTGGCCATTGAAGATGGGAATATTTAGGTTAAACCCGGCCGCAGCATAACGAGACGCTGGAAGAGTAGTGGGCGCCAACCCTCCAGCACCAATCACCGGCGTGAGGCCGGCCACACCAACCGCGCTTATGGTCGGAAACCAGAGGTCTCGCTCGGCCGTAGCGTAGCTTTGCGCCGATTGCACATTGAGGCGCTGGCCGACAAGTTCGGGCCGGTCACGAAGGGCCTGCCCGATGAGCGTGGAAACATCCGCAGGCGGTGAAGGGGGGACAGGCTCTTCGTTCAGGCGGAAAGTGCGTTGATCCGCGTAACCAAGAGCTGCCGAGAGCTGCGCGAAAGACGCCTGTAAATCGTTCTGGGCTTGAATCAGCAGCAGTTGCGCTTGCGCCAGGTTCACATTGGCAAAGCTCACGTCCAAGCCGGATTTGATTTTGTTCTTCTCCAACGCAGTAACCTGATCGGAAACCAGTTTTCGAGAGTCCACCGTTTGCTGAGCGACGGTTAGCACAGCCTGCGACCGCAATACCGAGAAATAGGCCTCGTCAACCTGTAAAAGAACTTGCTCACGCGTCGTGATGACATTTTCCTGTTCGGCTTGAGCGTGCTGGCTGGAGCTTTTAACCAGTTGGTGTGTGCGGCCGAAGTCGGTAACCAGTTGGTTGACGGTGAGGCCGTTGCCATAGCGATCGAAGACGCGTGGAGATGATAGTGCTCCGGCTCCGATGCGCGTGTCATTCTCCGCGTAGGAGCCACTCGCACTCCCATATACCAGCGGGTAGTAAACGGATTTAGTCTGCGTGACCTGTGCCTGAGCGGCATTCGCCAGATTTCCGGCCGCCTGAATCTGGGGATGATTCTGAAGCGCAATCTGCTCAGCGTCGTGGAGGTTAAGCGGCTGCGTCCCTGCTGCTCCCTGAGGAACCTGCGAAGGCGGCGGACTTTGTGTGGTTTGAGAAGGCTGCGGGGGCGGCCCGGTTTGCGGCATTTGGGCTCGAGACGCAGCCGCAAATGCAAATACCAGTACAACCAGACTGCCGCAACGAACCCGTCCGCTCATTGCGCCTCCTGAACGGCTAGCGGCGCCTGCGCATCGGCGCGCCGCTGATAGATCATCAGGTAGGCAGCAGGGACCACAAAGATGGTCAGAACCACAGAAACCAAGAGTCCTCCGATGATCACGCGAGCGAGCGGCGCGTACGCTTCGCTGCCCGTTTCCAGCTTCAGGGCCATAGGAAGCAGCCCCACGATGGTGGCGAGAGAAGTCATCAGGATGGGACGCAAACGGATGCGGCAGGAATGCGCCACAGCTTCCCGCACCGTGCGGCCTTCGGACCGAAGCCGATTCGCGAAATCCACGATTAAAATGCTGTTGGAGACCACCATGCCGGTGAGCATGACGATGCCCATGAGCGACTGAATGTTGAGCGTGGTGTCAGTGAAGGCCAATGTGAGCATCACACCCACGAGTCCGGTGGGAACGGCCAGGATGATCAGGAACGGATCGACGAACGAAGCAAACTGTGCGACAAGGACGAGATAAACAAGCAGCACGGACAACAACAGATCCGAATCCGAAGCTGCGGAACGACGAATTCATTGTGGTCACCAAACCGCGAATATTCACGCGAAGATTGGGTGGAATCTGCGTGTTGGCGACGATCTTTGAAATTTCTTTCGACGGCTTGCCGAGGTCTTCACCGGAGGGGCGACGTATACGTCGATGGTGCGCTGCAACTGATAGTGGTCCACTTCGGTGGGAGTCAGAATTGGGTTTACTTCTGCAACCTGGTCGAGATAGGTAGGACGACTCAAGTTTGGAGCGCGCAGAGGCATGGCTTTCAGATCCTGATGGATTTCACCTGGTTTTCCGGGTACTGCACGGTCACGAAATAATTGTTACCGCTTTTGGGGTCGACCCAGTAGCTGGGTGCGATCATGGCGTCGGAAGTCAGCGCAGTGATCAAGTTGTCGACGACTTCTTTGGGGTTGAGGCCGAGTTCGCTGGCGCGTTCGCGATTCACGTTCAACTGCAATGCCGGATAATCCATGTCTTGCGGTATGTACACGTCCGAAACGCCAGGAAGGGCCTTGAACTTTCTGCGCGAAATCAAGAGCCAACGCATCGGCCGAATCTGAGATCCATGCCGCTGACTTGCACGTCGATCGGTGCGGGCATGCCTTGATTGAGAACGGAATCGACAAGGCCTCCGGACTGGAAATAGGTGCGCAGTTGCGGAAACTCGCTGGGCAATCCGATTTCGTACCTTGGCCATGTAAACGAAAGCTGCTGACTTTGTGGTCTTCCTTGAGGCCGACCTGAATGAAGGCGGTATGCATAGCCGAGTTCGGAGTGGTCAATGCGGAAAGATCGGACATAACTCCGATGTTCGAAACCACCGCGTTCAAGTCGCCTGGGCCGGACCACTTGGCGGACGATCTCTTCCACCTGCTTCACGTAGTCCTCGGTCACTTCCAGGCGAGTCCCGGTGGGAGCCTTGAGGTTGATCACGAATTGGCCGGCATCGGTACGCGGAAAAAATGAAACTCCGACCAAAGGAAAGAGAAGAAAGCTCAGGAGGAAAACTCCCAGAAATCCCCAGACGACCTGCTTGGGACGATCGAGAGTTTTTTGCACCCAGCGATCGTAGAGGATAAGCATCCGTTCGAAACGATCGTTAAACCAAACGCGAAACTTTGCTCCCCAGGAGCGGGCTGATTCGACCGCCGTCTTCGCCGTGATGCACGGCGTCGCGTAGGGCGTAGGCGCAATAGAGTGGCACAACCGAAACGGCGACAAAATAGGAAGCAAAGAGCGAAATCACCACAGCCAGAGCTAATGCGGTAAACAGATATTTGCTCACGCCGAACAGGAACGTCACGGGAAAGAAGACGACCACCGTGACCAGCGTGATCGCAAGCACGGCCAAGGAAACTTCGTTCGCGCCTTTCTCCGAGGCCACCGCCGGACTTTCGCCCAGTTCCATATGGCGGAAAATGTTTTCGAGCACGACCACCGAGTTGTCGATCAGGCGCGAGAACGCCAACGCCAAGCCGCTCAGCACCATGCTGTTGATGGTTTCATCGCCCGAGTGCAGCAGGAACAACGGCGGCCATCACGGAGAGCGGAATCGAAAGAAATACTGCGGCCGTCGCTCGGGGGCTGCCAAGGAAAATCAAGAATCATTAAGGCGGTCAGCAATAAACCGATGCCGCCTTCGCGCAGCACGGTGGAAATGGCCTGTTTGACGAACAAAGATTGATCGAATACCACGTGGGTCTTGAGTTGCGCCGGAATGTCGCGCAGATTCTTGATCGCGCCTTCGATTCCATTTACGACGGCGATGGTGTTGGTATCGCCGCCCTGTTTAAGGATGGGAACGTAGACCGACCGCTGCCCGTTCACGCGAACGATGTTGTATTGCAGTGCCGACCCATCAACAGCCTTGCCCACATCGGAAACGAAAACCGATTTATCGCCCTCGGTCTTGAGTGGAATGCTCATTGAGCGCGGCCGCATCGGGCACCTGCGCGTTGGTGTAGAGGTTGTAATCAATCGCGCCCAACGCGAACGTCGCCGGCCGGAAGGATCAAGTTCGATTCGTCGGTAGCGCGCACCACGTCCATGGGGCTGAGTTGATGGGCCTGAAGCTTCAGCGGATCGACGTACACCATGATCTGGCGGTAACGCCCGCCGTAGGGAGGGGGAACAGTTGCGCCGGGAACGCCGGCAATCTGATTGCGGATTTGAAATTGAAGGTAGTCGTGAAGCTGAGTCTCATTCAGCCCTTGGCCTTCCACCGTGAGCAGGCAAACCGGCAAGGTTCGACGCATCCATGCTCATCACCACCGGCGGTAGTGTGCCCTGCGGCAGCCGGCGAAGATCCGCCATAGCCAGATTGGAAATTTGAGTTACGTCGGCATTCGCGTCGGTACCGGGCTGAAAGTAAATCTTTATCAAGCTGACGCCGGACATCGAACGCGATTCCATGTGATCGATGCCGCTGCCCAGCGTGAAAAAGCGCTCAAAAGTGTCGGTGATGTCCGCTTCGATCTGCTGGGGTGGCATGCCGCTGTAGAACGTCGCAACCATCACGACCGGGATGTTGATTGGCGGAAACATGTCCACCGGCATCTGCACCAGGCTGGTAAGCCCCAGCACGCAGACAAAAAGACAGACCACAATGATGAAGTACGGATGCTTGAGTGAGAACGATGGCATAAGAACTCCCTAGTGCCCCTCAGACGTCGCAGGCGCCAATGCCGCCTGCTCGCGGCGCCGATAGATCAGCAGGTACGCCGCAGGCACGACAAAAATCGTCAGAATGAATGGACGAGATCAGACCACCGATGATGGCCCGGGCCAGCGGCGCATACGCTTCGCTGCCGGTCTCGATCTTGAAAGCCATGGGCAGCAACCCCACGACGGTGGCGAGCGAAGTCATCAGAATCGGGCCGCAGATCGAATACGGCAAGCGTGAATCACCGCTTCTTTCAATCCGCGGCCTTCGCCACGCAGAACGTTCGCGAAATCCACGATCAAGATGCTGTTGGAAACCACCATGCCTTGTAGCATCACGATGCCCATGAGCGATTGAATGTTCAGGGTCGTTCCGGTCAAAACCAGGGTCAGGATCACGCCAATCAGCCCTGTGGGCACGGCCAGCACAATCAGGAAAGGATCGATGAAGGAGCTGAACTGAGCGACGAGAATCAGGTACACCGAGCAGAACGGCCAGCAAAAGTCCCAATCCAAACCGCTTGAATGACGATTGCATCGTCACGACCAAGCCGCGAACATTCACGCGGATGTTCGGAGGCAGCGCGTCTGCGAGATGATCTTGGAAATTTCTTTCGCGGGGCCGCCAAGGTCTTCACCCTGTGGGCGCCACGTAAATGTCGATCGTTCGCTGCAACTGGTAATGGTCGACTTCGGTGGGCGTCACGAAATGGCGTGACGCTTGCCACCTCGTTCAGATACGTGGGCGCGGTACTGCCGCGCGCGCGCAGCGGCATCGCTTTCAAATCTTCGATGGACTTCACTTGGTTTTCCGGATATTGCACGCTGACGAAATAGTTGTTGCCGTTCTTGGGATCGACCCAGTAGCTCGGCGCAATCATCACGTCCGAAGTCAGAGCGGTGATCACATTGCTGATGACTTCCTTGGGAGTCAAGACCGAGTTCGGCGGCTCGCACGCGGTCGACGTTGATCTGCAGCGCCGGATAATCCATGTCCTGCGGGACGTAAACGTCGGACACGTCGGGCAGCACTTTGATTTGCCGCGCCAGGTCCTGGGCAATGTCCGGCGCTTCGGCGCAAATCCATTCCGCTGACTTGGACGTCGATAGGCGCGGGCATGCCCTGATTCAGGACCGAATCCACCAGGCCGCCGGACTGAAAATATGTGCGGAGTTCGGGAAGTTCGCGGGATACGCGCTCGCGAACCTCACGTTCATGTAGATGAAACTGCTGATCTTGTGATCCGTCTTTAAGCCCGACCTGCACGAATGCCGTGTGCATGGCGGAATTCGGCGTGAACAATGCGGACAAGTCGGCCATGACGCCGATATTGGACACGACCGTGTCCAGGTCTTCGGGTCTTGACCACCTGCCGCACGATCTCCTCCACTTGCGTGGCATATTTTTCAGTCAGCTCGATGCGAGTTCCCGTGGGCGCCTTCAAATTAATGACGAATTGGCCGGCATCGGTTCGTGGAAAAAACGAAACGCCAATAAAAGGGAAGAGAAGAAAGCTCAACAGGAACATCCCGATAAATCCGATGACGACTTCCCGCGGGTGATCCAGCGTCTTTTTTACCCATTTCTCATAGACATCCAGCATCTTCTCGAAGCCGACGTTGAACCCGGCGTGAAATCGCGCGCCCCAGGACAGCTTCTGCCCTTCGTGCTGCCGTGCTCATGCACGGGCTTGAGGACGTGCGCGCAATAAAGCGGCACCACCGTCACAGCGCAGAAATAGGAAGCGAAAAGGGCTAGCACCACGCCAAGCGCCAGAGCAGTGAACAGATACTTGCTGACACCGAACAAGAAAGTCACCGGGAAAAACACGACCACCGCCACCAGCATGATGGCCAGCACCGCGAGCGCGACTTCGTTCGCGCCATGAATGGCGGCAACCTTGGGTTCTTCGCCGATTTCGATGTGCCGGTAGACGTTCTCAAGCACAACGACGGAATCGTCAATCAGGCGCGAGAAGGCAAGCGCCAAGCCCGCTCAAGACCATGCTGTCAATCGATCGCCCCGCCATATGAAGAATAAAAAAGGCGATCATCACCGAAAGAGGAATCGAGAGAAACACCGCGGCGGTAGCGCGCAGGCTGCCCAGGAAAATCAGAATCATGACCGCCGTGAGCAAAATTCCCACGCCGCCTTCGCGGAGGACGGTGGAGATCGCCTCTTTCACAAAGACGGACTGGTCGAAGACGACGTGTGTCTTTAGTTGTGATGGAATGTCCCGCAGAGTCTTGATCGCCTCGCGAATCCCGTTGACGACCGCTATCGTGTTGGTGTCGCCGCCTTGCTTTTGAATCGGAACGTAGACGGACTTTTGGCCGTTCACGCGCACCATGTTGTATTGCATGTACGAGCCATCGACCGCGTGGCCGACGTCCGCGATAAATACCGACTTCTGGCCATCGGTTTTCAGTGGAACTTCGTTCAACGCCTTGGCGTTGGGAATCTGCGCATTGGTGTAGATGTTCTCGTCGGTGGGCCCCAGTCGAAGGTCCCCCGCTGGCAGAATCAGATTCGATTGGTTCGTGGCGCGAACGACGTCCATGGGGCTTAAGTTGATGCGCCTGCAACTTGAGCGGATCGACGTAAACCATGATCTGACGATATTTGCCGCCGTAAGGAGGCGGAACGGTCGCGCCGGGAACATTAGCGATCTGGTTTCGGATTTGATACTGCAGGTAATCGTGAAGCTGAGTTTCGTTCAGGCCTTCCCCCTCGACGGTAAGCAAGCACACAGGAAGATTCGACGCGTCGGTTTTCAGCACGACCGGAGGAAGCGTTCCTTCAGGGAGGCGGCGCAAATCGGCCATGGCCAAGTTCGAAATCTGAGTCACGTCCGCATTGGCATTCGTACCTGGCTGGAAGTAAATCTTGATCAGGCTCACGCCGGTCATCGAGCGCGACTCCATGTGATCGATGCCGCTGCCCAATGTAAAAAAACGTTCGAAGGTATCGGTCACGTCGGCTTCGATCTGTTCGGGCGGCATCCCGTTATAGAAAGTCGCTACCAGTACCACGGGAATATTGATCGGCGGGAACATGTCCACGGGCATTTGAATCAAGGCTGGTGAGTCCCAGCACGCAGACGAACAGGCAGATGACGATGATGAAGAACGGATGCCTTAACGAAAATGACGGCATGGAATCGCTATTCCGCTTCCGCTGGTGTCACCACTTGCGGGACTACGATTTCTCCCGGTTTGTATTGGGTTTGCTCGCCGTAGACCACCAGTTCGTCTTCCTGCAGACCAGAAAGAATTTCGGCGTAATTGGCAGTTTGCAGCCCGAGAGTGACGTTCTTCTTTTCAATTTTGTTTTGGGAATTCACCACCATCACCGAACCCTGATCTTCGCCGGACGCTTGTAACGCTTGAATTGGAACAGCCAGCGCTTGTTGTGCCGTGTGCAACGGAATTTCGCGGTGGCATACATTCCCGGAACGAGTTCGTACTTTGGATTCGGGACGTCGATTTCCGTGTGCATCGTGCGCGTCTGGTATCGATCTGGTCGGAGAAGCGAACGATCTTGCCGTCGAAAGGTTTCGTTGTTCGTGGATACGTGCACGGCAACGGTCTCGCCGAGGTGAACGTCCGGAACAGCCCGCTCCGGAAGGGGAATCACGAACCGGAGAAAGTCGTTTTGGGAGAGACGGCAAAGCGCCTGGTCGCCCTTGTTGGACGAAGTGCCCGCAGGCAAAAGCGAACCGGTATATGCGTCCATTTCGGTGATCACGCCATTGAAAGGCGCGGAAATCCGCGCATACGCATACATGGCCTTATCTTTTTCGAAGGATGCTTTAGAGGCCACCAGTTCCTGGTCCGAAGCAGCCACAGACGCTTTGGCGGCCGAAACGCCGGCGCTTGCCTCCTGATCCTTACCTTGGGCCACATCAATTTCCTCTTGAGCCACAAGTTCAGGACGTGTCTTCTGCACGTCCGCCATGCGCGTATAGGTCAGATGGGTGACGTTATACGTTGACTGTGCCCGGTTGAGTTCCTCGTTGGACCGCATCAGGTCCTGCTCGCTGCGCCGCACCGAGGCCTGATCGAGTTCGAGTTGCTGCTGGAGTTCCGGAACCTCTAGAACCGCGAGCAGTTGGCCTTGCGCAACGTGCGTGCCCCAGTCGATGTAGAGCTTTTGTATGTAACCGGAGACCTTCGCGTAGACATTGATTTCCTGAAAGGGCTGAAACTCCGCGGCGATCTGCAAAGTGTTCGCCAGATTTCGCCGCGTCACCTTGACTACGGCGACGTGCGGAGCATCGGCGGCATCGTCGGCGGTGACTTTCGTGGTCGAGCTGCATCCGGAGATAAAGGCGCCGACGGAGAGCAATGCGCCTCCCAGCACGGCAACTATCAGTCGCTTACTTCGAACATGTTTTTTCATGTGTTTTCCTGAATGCCGCTCCGCCTCAAATGTTCTGAGGGTTTCTCTCCAAAAGTCTCTACAGCTTTTGCGTAAACCTTCCACGGACAATCCCGAAGGGCGGCACTGGCTGACCACACGCGCCCGGCGCCGCAGAATCTGCTGCGCGGCAGCAGGGATTTTGTCCGCAATTTCCGACGGGATCTTCTGTACGCCATGAATGTCACCATGAACCAAGTCGCCGGGGTCGAAGTTCCAGCCCGCCAACGCTTACCGGACCGCCAAAGTCGGCAATGTGCGCGTAGGCGTGAGATACGGAGAAGTTCGCCGCAAACAGGGGAAATCCGATCGAGCGCACCTCATTAACGTCGCGTACGGCGCCATTCGTCACCAAACCCACGCAACCGAGCGCTCTAAAGATATTCGCATTCACCTCGCCGACAAAGGCCCCCAGGCCTGGCGGATCGTCCAAATCCTCGAGCACGATCACGCGCGGAGCCGGAATGCTGAGAATGTGGTCCCACCAATCTGTTCGCGCGTAGCGATACCCATCGCCTTCCATAGGAGGGGCCGCGCTGCGGATTCGCCCGGTTGCAACGTAACCCACCATCGGAGGCAGATTGCCCAGAATGGAGCGAATGCGGGAATCTGCGAATCCGGTATTTGGCAAACGGACGTGGAAACTTTCAATGGCACTCGAGACGACGCAAGTGCTTAGTTGCCGCAATTGCTCGATCACGGCAATTGCCAATCGATTCGCATCCATGAAGGCTCCCGCTTCAGGGCATTTGCTTGCGCCTGGTTAGGTACGAACGGCCCGGTTACGTCAAATAGCTTATGTGCTCGGTTCGAGAAAAAGAGAAATCTAGGCGAGGTATGACGGAGGAGAGCGGAATCGCATGGAAACTACAACGCCGATGGGGGGTATCAGGAGTGGTTCGTTGACCTGTACCCGAAATATTGGGACCGGAGGTTGCGGCAGAAACAAACGAGCCACCGGCTCTAAAGGCTCCTCAGCCACCTGCGCCGACGAGTGCACCACATTCATCTTAATGGTAACCGAAACGTCTCGCGCGGGATTCGACTTCGGATAGTACTGTCCATTTTTAGCCAACGTGAACAAACCGGTTACGGTAAACAGCAGCACCAGCACCGTCAGGCGCCCGCACGCAGCAGCGCCCGGACGTGGAAAGCCTTGGAAGGAGTTGGCCTTAAGCTTCATCTAGAGATAGGACGTTTGAACAACCATGACGATAGCAACAAACCCGTTTGTTCCCAAGAAAAATCCAGTCAAAAGATACACACATCGTAAAGTCAATGAGATTCGCCACGCAAGACAAGGGATGCCTTCATGTTCTCAGGCCTTGGTGGCCGGTGTCGCCAGAGCCGGCAGATAAAATCGCGTCACGTACTCCTTGACCATGCGCCGGGTGCTGAACTGCGGTGCAACGCTCTTAATCGCGGACTTCATCACTTGCACGAATCCGTGCGGAATTTCGTCGTCCGCGCGGTCGTAATAGAGCGGCACGATTTGGGTCTCCAACAAATTGTAGATGGCGTCTGCGTCGGCCTTGGTGCGGTCGCCTTCCACCGGTTGGTCGCCGAAGGCCCAGCCATTCTGGCCGTTGTAGCCTTCCATCCACCAGCCATCGAGAATCGATAGATTCGGCACGCCGTTCATACTGGCTTTCATCCCGCTGGTTCCGCTGGCTTCCAGCGGCGGCACGGGGTTGTTCAGCCAGATGTCCACGCCACGCACCATGCGTTGCGCGAGATGCTGGTCGTAATCCTCAATAAACGCGATACGGGCCCCGACATCGGGGTCCTCCGCCAACCTGAAGATGCGTTGGATGATGCGCGCACCCTCGCTGTCGGACGGGTGAGACTTGCCGGCAAAGATGATCTGCACGGGACGCAACGGATTGGACAGCATTCGTTTCAGGCGATCCAAATCGGTGAGGATCAGGTCCGGCCGCTTGTAGCTGGTGAAACGCCGCGCGAATCCGATGGTAAAAACTTCCGGCTCGAGCAGAGCGCCAAACGCGATCACAGCTTCCGCGCGCACGCGTTTGTTCTTCCACCGTTCACGCGCTCGCTCGTTGATCTCGTCGATCAGCAGCCCCTTCAGCCGACGGCGCAGCCGCCACAAATCGATATCCGGTATCTTGTTGACCAGCTCCCAAATTCCCGCGCGATCCTGGTCGCGCACCCAATCAGGACCGAGGTGGCGATCCAGCAACGGCTGCAGCCAGATTGGATCAAGCCAGGTCAGCATGTGAACGCCGTTGGTCACTGCCGTGATCGGAATCTCTTGCTCCTTCTTTCCTGGCCAGATGCTCGCCCACATCTGGCGCGCGACCTCACCGTGCTTCTTGCTCACCGCGTTTGTGAATTTGGTCATGCGCAGCGCGAAGGCGGTCATGTTGAATCCCGCGCCGGGATCGGGCGGGAAAACGCCCAATTGGAGCAGGGTATCGCGGTCGGTTCCAAATCTTTGATAGGCGTGGCCAAAATATTTTTCGAACATCGGGAATGGGTATACGTCGGTGCCGGCAGTGAGCGGCGTATGCGTCGTGAAAATGGATGTTTCCCGAACTTTGGCCGCAGCTTCCTGGAAGCTCGCGCCTTTTTCCACAAGCATTCGAATCCGCTCGAAAAGCGCGAGTCCAGGGTGGCCCTCATTGATGTGAATCCCAGCCGGCGCAATTCCGAGCGCTTCGAGAACGCACATGCCGCCGACGCCCAACACGATTTCCTGACGAAGCCGCTGCTCAGATTCCGTTGTGTACAAGCGATAGCCGATCGCGCGGTCCCAAGGTTGGTTCTTTTCTATATCCGTATCGAGCAGATACACCGGCACGCGGCCAATGTCCGCGCGCCACACCAGCACGTGAACCGGCGGGTCGAATAGCGGCACCTGCACCGTGAGCTGCGATCCGTCTTTTGCAAGCACGGGCCGAACCGGGTCGAAGGTTCGATCCAGCACATTTTCCTGGTCCTCTTGCCAGCCGTCGTCACGCAGTTTCTGCGAAACGTATCCGCGCGAATAGATCAGTCCGATAGCGACCACCGGCACGGCCAGGTCGCTGCATTCTTTTATGTAATCTCCGGCAAGAACGCCGAGACCACCCGCGTAGAGCGGCAGGGAATTGTGGAACGCATATTCCGCGGAAAAATAAGCCATCGGTGCCGGAGATCGGCCGTATTCGGCGGTGTACCATCCATTGTGCGAAGTCACTTCGGCATCGAAATAAGCCATCACCGCGTCATATCGTTCCAGAAACTCGGGATTGCGAGCGGCTCGTTCGAGCGATTCCTGGGAAACCATAGTCAACATCCGCAGCGGATTGTGCGCGCTATTTAACCAGGCCTGCAGATCGAGAGCGCGGAACATTTCGCGGGAGGCTCGATTCCAGCTCCACCACAGGTTGTAGACCAGTTGTTCGAGCCCTCGAATGCGTTCCGGGAGGTTCGGGAACCGCGTCAGATTGCTCGCTGTCGTGTTCATTCAGTCAAAATCCTTTACGTGCACTCGAGCAGCAGATAATTGTTTCAAGAAGGCTGCCGCGGAGTCGAGTGCTTTTTCGAAAAGCGCCGCGAAAATGTTCAATGGGAATTTTTTAATCCTCTACGTTGTTTGGGATCAATGATACAAGTAAATCGTGCGGCTCCGCGGGTGGTTTCGAGTTTTGTTTCTTTACGATGTGGCCGAGGCGATCGACGCCGATAAATTGCGCGATCTGTTGGGCCCTCGCGGCGGCACAGTCCGCCAGGTTTTTCCCCGGCGAACTCCTGAATATGTTCGCTTCGAGCAGCCGCCGGTCATCGAGCCTGCACAGTCTCTCGATCTTGCGACCGGCGAGCAACTGGTTTGTTCCGTCAAATATTACCCATTCGCGGTGGTGGTTGTGCAACTCGAAGTGCCTTTCGAATGCGATTGGACGGGACTGCTGGCGCAGTCCTCACGTTGGAGCGACACCTCAGAGATTGAGCCCCGCGCCCGCGAACTGGTCCGCCAGCATCTGGACCGGCTGAAGCCGGCCGTCATTCGGCCCATGAGCGAATGGCTGGTTGAGGATTATCTGGCTATCAATGTCGAACAGATTGAAACTTCCGGAGCGAAGCCGCCCACTGCCGCGGAGCTCTTGTCGAGTTGCGGGCCGGAAATTGCCCAGGTTGTTCGAGGCGAAACTGCGCCGCTCGATCCAGCCGTGGTGGAAGAAGTGCTCCAATCGCACCTGTCTTATTACACGTCGGACCTCGTGGTCATCGCCAGCTCCGCCGCTTTGATCTATGACCGCGGAGAAGACGCCGCGGCCACGCATCAGGTGCTCGAATACGCCAGGATGCAGCTTCTCGAATTTCGCTATTACGATGGACTGATGACCCGCTTACTGTCAGAAGTCTATAGCGCGCTGGAGAAACGTCAGAATGTGGTTTTTTCCCGCTGGAGCATTCCGCGAGCGGCGCAGCGTATCAACACAGTTCGGCTCGACGTGATGGAGCTGACCGAGCGCATCGACAACGCCATCAAATTCGTCAGCGATATCTATTACGCCCGCCTATATCGTATCGCCGCCACGCGCATGGGCGTGCCCGACTACCGCGCCTTGGTCGACGAAAAGCTGCGCACTGTAAACGAACTCTACGACGTGATGGTCGACCAGTTCAACGAGGCGCGCTCGTTCGTGGTGGAATTCGCCATCGCCATCCTCTGCCTGCTCGACGTAATTTTCCTGCTCAGGATGAGGTAAGCGCGAGAGCGTTCGCTACTTTCGCGCGCGCGCTTTCTTGGCAGCGGTTTTCGCCGGAGCTTTCGCAGCTTTTCGTGGTGTAGAAGACTTTGCAGGTGAGGCAGCCTTGGCCTTACCCACCTTTGGCGGATCACCAGCGGGATCGCCAGTCGCTGCCTGGGCTACATCACCACCGCCTTCCTGGGCGATATCCGCCAGCAGCCGTTTTGTCTTCGCCGAATACGGCTGTGTTTCCTCAATATCCTCAGTCGAAGCGTATTGATCGCGATGTTTGATCAGCAGCCAGGAAGATTTTCCCGAGCTGCTTCCGAAGCCGCGCGTGCGCACCAGCACCCATGAGCCTTTCAGCTTTTTCCCGTGCAGTGCGAATTTCAAATCGCCCTTCGCGAGCGCGGCGTCCACGTCCGTCTGTTCTGGCTCCCAGGTCCCCTGATCCCACACCATAACCGTTCCGCCGCCATATTCGCCCGCGGGAATCACTCCCTCGAAATCGGCATAGTCCACGGGATGATCCTCCACCTGCATCGCCAAGCGCTTGGTGGCGGGATCGAGCGATGGCCCTTTCGGCACGGCCCAGGACAAGAGCACCCCATTCCATTCAAGCCGAAAATCGTAATGCAGTTGCGACGCCCGGTGCTTCTGTATCACGTAAATGAGCGAAGGCGCTTGTTTGCGTGCTTCGGCTCCCGAAGGTTCGGGCGTAACGTTGAAGCGCCGCTTTTCCTGATATGTTTTCAGGCTCACGATTTCACTCCTCCAAAGGACTTGTGACTTCCCATCTCCTGCTGGACTCGCGCGATGAGCGCATCCCGCACGGCGGCCTGCGCCGTTTCACTCTCGTATTTGTGGCGCGGCCAGAAAAAGCCGCGCAGGCCATCTTTTCGCTTCCGCGGAACAATATGAATGTGGAAATGCGGAACACTCTGGCTGACGATGTTGTTCATGGCCACGAAGGTCCCCTCCGCATTCATGGCGTCTTGAACCACGCTGGCCAGCCTCTTCGCATTTAGAAATAGGGAAGCCGTCAACTCCTCCGGCAGATCGGCGAGGGTTTCGTAGTGAGCCTTGGGGATCAGCAGGCAATGCCCAGGGAAAAGGGGTCGCGAATCGAGGAAAGCCAGGGATGAATCGTCATCGCATACGACGCTCGCTTTCGTTTCGCCCGCGACGATTTCGCAAAACGGGCATTTGTCGTCTTTGGGCATATTTTTTCGAACGTCCACGCGGCTAGCTTACGTGGTTTCGACCCTAAACCCAATGGAAACATAGCCGTGTTCGTTAAGCAGCCTGTGCAGTAACTCCGCGCCATCTTATCGGTAATTTCATGGCATCCACTAACCTCCTCGATACGTCTGATTTACGTAGCCATGACAACACGAGGTTGTCTCAACGGCCCGGTGCCTCAGGTGTTTGGAGGTTCCGCAGCAAGGAGTCCCGCAAACCAAGTTTCACGGCCATCGAAATCTGTAAGTGGCGCCCTTCCCGTCGGCCGGTAGAAAATTCCAAAATGGTATGAGCCTTTCTTCTCCATTCATTCACCGCCCTGTAGCCACCACCTTATTGACCATCGCCATCGCATTGGCCGGGGCGGTGGCCTATACCATGCTCCCTGTCGCCCCTCTCCCGCAGATCGACTTCCCCACAATTTCTGTGGGGGCGGCGCTCCCCGGAGCAAGTCCGGAAATTATGGCCTCTTCCGTTGCCACGCCTCTCGAAAGGCAATTCGGACGGATCGCCGGTGTTACGGAGATGACCTCCGCCAGTTTTCTTGGCACCACCAGCATCACCCTGCAATTTGACTTGAATCGCGATATAGACGGCGCTGCACGCGATGTGCAAGCCGCCATTAACGCCGCCAGAAGCTACTTGCCCACGAACCTGCCGAGTAATCCCGTCTACCGCAAGGTGAATCCGGCCGATGCGCCCATCATGATCGTGGCGCTCACCTCCGACGTGTACGATCGCGGCCAAATGTATGACGCGGCTTCCACCATCATGTCGCAAAGCTTGTCGCAGGTGCAGGGTGTCGGACAGGTGATTGTCGGCGGGAGTTCGCTGCCGGCCGTGCGCGTGGAAATTAACCCCAATCAGTTGAATAGCTTCGGATTATCGCTTCAGGATGTCGCCAACTTGTTGGCCGCGGAAAACTCAAACGTGCCAAAGGGGCAAATCGCTGACAGCAACAAATCCGAAGACATCCTGGCCAATGATCAGTTGCTGCACGCGAACGACTACAAGCCGCTCATCGTGGGTTACCACAATGGCGATGCGGTCAAGTTGTCGCAAGTGGCTGATGTGGTGGATTCCGTCGAGAACATTCGGGCCGCGGGCTTCGTGAATGGCAAGCCCGCCGTCCTGCTGATCATTTTCCGCCAGCCCGGCGCAAACATTATCGATACGGTGGACCGCATCCGGCAGACCATGCCTTCTCTTCGCGCGTCCATACCGGCAGGTATTGATCTCACCACGGTGATGGATCGCACCACCACTATCCGCGCCTCTGTCAGCGACGTGGAGCGCACGCTGGTTATTTCCATTGGCCTGGTGGTGCTGGTCGTATTTGTGTTTCTGCGCAGCCCGCGCGCCACCCTGATTCCGAGCGTCGCCGTCCCCGTTTCGCTCATCGGCACGTTTGGCGCGATGTATCTTTTCGGCTACAGCCTGGACAATCTCTCGTTGATGGCCCTTACCATCGCCACCGGTTTCGTTGTGGACGACGCCATCGTGGTCATCGAAAACATTTCGCGCTACGTGGAGCAGGGTATGAGGCCGCTCGAGGCTGCCTTGCAGGGCGCGAGCGAAATCGGCTTTACTGTTTTTTCTATCAGCATGTCCCTTGTTGCCGTGTTCATCCCCATCTTGATGATGGGCGGCATCATCGGGCGCCTTTTCCGGGAATTTGCCGTCACGCTTTCTGTTGCCATCCTGGTCTCGCTGCTCGTTTCTCTCACGGCCACGCCAATGATGTGCTCGCGCCTGCTGAAAGCGGAAAGCAGCGCGGGCCATGGCCGTTTATACAAACTGAATGAGCGCTTTTTCAATGCCATCTCGCGCGCGTACGAGAAGGGGCTGCGCTGGGTTTTACGGTTTCCCGCATTCACGCTATGCGTGCTTTTGATCACCATCGCCGTGAATATCTATTTGCTGATCATCGTCCCCAAAGGTTTTTTCCCTCAGCAGGACAACGGCACGATTTATGGCGGCCTTCAGGCCGCTCAGGACGCTTCATTTCAGTCCATGCAAGGCCTGACCCAGCGGGTCATCGAAATTATAAAGAGCGATCCGGCGACCGAGGCCGTGATGGGATTTACCGGGGGCGGTGGCGCCACGAACACCTCCTTCATCTACCTGGCCCTGAAGCCTCGTGACCAGCGCAAGCTCACCTCCAGCCAGATCATCAATCGGATGCGTCCCAAGTTGCTGGCCGTCGGTGGTGTGAATGTCTTTTTGCAGGCGGGCCAGGATCTGCGCATTGGCGGACGCCAGAGCAATGCTGAATATCAATACACCATCCAGAGCGACAACCTGGACGATCTCGTGAAGTGGGGACCAGTTCTCCTCGAAAAAATGAAGCAGCTACCCGGATTCACCGAAGTGAACAGCGACCAGATGAACAACGGTCTCCGGGAATTTGTCGTCTACGATCGTGCGACTGCTGCCAGGCTCGGCATCACTCCACAAAATATCGATCAGACGCTCTACGACGCTTTCGGCCAGGCACAGGTCAGCACCACCTATACGTCGCTGAACCAATATCACGTGGTGTTGGAGGCGGCGCCTGAATTTTGGCAAAACCCCACCACGTTGCGCGATTTTTACGTTTCCGCATCGAACGGCACTGTGGTTCCGCTGGATGCACTGGCGCGTTATCAGCAAACCACGGCGCCCCTGGCCGTTAATCATCAGGGGCAATTTCCTTCGGTCACCGTTTCTTTCAATTTGGCTCCTGGTATGGCTCTCAGCGACGCCTCCCGCGAAATTGATAATCTGGAGAACACTCTCGGCATGCCCTCTTCGGTTCGCGGAACTTACTCGGGCACGCTCCAGGCGTTTCAATCCTCCCTCAGCACCGAGCCAATGCTTTTGATCACCGCTTTGATGGCTGTTTACATCGTGCTGGGCATTCTGTACGAAAGCTACATTCATCCCATCACCATTTTGTCCACGCTTCCATCGGCCGGCGTCGGCGCCGTGGTGGCGCTGATGCTTTTCCACATCGACCTCAGCGTCATCGCCGTGATCGGCATCATTCTGCTGATCGGCATCGTGAAAAAGAATGCCATTTTGATGATTGATTTCGCTCTTGCAGCGGAACGCAATGAAGGGAAGTCCTCGCGCGAGGCCATTTATCAGGCCTGCCTGCTGCGTTTCCGCCCCATTTTAATGACCACCATGGCCGCGCTTCTGGGCGCGCTTCCGCTGGCTCTCGGCGGCGGCACCGGTTCAGAATTGCGCCAGCCGCTGGGCATCACCATCGCCGGCGGCTTGATTTTCAGCCAGATGCTCACCCTGTTCACCACACCAGTGGTCTACCTCTACATGGACCGCCTGAGTTTGTGGTGGCAACGCGTTCATCATCGGCCGCACATGGAGACGGCGCCACAACACACCGACTGATTTGCTTGGAATAATTCGGAGCGAAGCGCCTTCCTTTCGCGGTGTTTTCCCCGCAACTCTTTCCTTACGCCGTGTTCGCGCTTCTTGCGCCCAGCCCCACAAAATGCTTTGTGCGCCAGCGCGCGCCCTAATTCGTTTCGCGTCTCGTCCGCCAAGCGCCGTAAAATGGGGCTTCGAAAAAATTCGACATGATACACACCACGCCAGAAGATCGCGTTTTCATCCTCACTGGCGCCGGAGTAAGCGCCGAAAGCGGTATTCCCACTTTTCGCGACGCGAACGGCTTGTGGCGGAATATTCGTTTCGAGGAAGTCGCGTCTCCGCATTCGTGGCGGCGGGACCCGCGCCTTGTTTGGGAATTTTACTCGATGCGCCGGCGCCGGGCTGCGGCCGCCAGACCGAATCCGGCGCATGTGGCGCTGGCACAGTTCGAAAATTCCCTGGGCGAGCGCTGCTTTCTTTGCACGCAAAATGTCGACAACCTGCACGAGCAGGCAGGGTCTCAGCGCGTGGTACACATGCACGGCGAACTTTTCAAGAGCCGCTGCGAGGCCTGCCGGCGCGAACCGTTCGAAGATTCAAACTTGTACGAGCCGCCTGCTGAACTCCCTCACTGCGATTGTGGCAGCGCCATTCGCCCACACATCTGCTGGTTCGGCGAAATGCCTTACCAGCTCGATTCCATCGCCGCTGCTCTCGACGCGTGCACTGTGTTCATGGCTATCGGTACATCCGGAGTAGTCGAGCCTGCGGCTAGCTTCGCGGCCCGCGCTCGTGCTTTACGCCGCGCCCGCACCATCTACGTCGGAGCGGAATCGCCAGGCAATCGCTCGTTGTTCATCGAATGCTATTTGGGCAAGGCGGGCGAACTATTGCCCGAGCTTCTCGATTCTTCCGTGCGCTGAAATTTCACGGAATGCATTTCGTGGGGTGCATTTCCTGAATGGATTTGTTTCTGTCGTGTGGCTGGAATGTTGCAGAACTTTTTCAACTCGCGTAGTATCTATTTCGCGGGGTGGAGCAGCCTGGTAGCTCGTCGGGCTCATAACCCGGAGGTCGTTGGTTCAAATCCAACCCCCGCAACCAGCAATCATAAGAAATGCAAAGGCTTAGCGTGATTATGCGCTAGGCCTTTTTTCTTGTTCGGGCCTACCTGCTAACAAACCGCTAACACAAGGGAAATTGGCGGCGATCTTCTCCGCGCACGCTCTGTCCTGGTCGGTCACGACGCGGGCGTAATCGTCGAGGGTAGTCGTCGCCGACGCATGGCCCATTTTCTTCTGCGCGAATTTCACATTGGCGCCACTCTCGACCAGCAAGGAACAATATAGACGCCTCAGCCCGTGCAATCCGAATCGAGGCACGCCAGCGGCGTCCTGCGCAGCATAGAGCACGTCATAGACGCCATCTGGATCGATCGGCCCCCCGATCTCACGTTCAAACACGAACGGCCCGGTGGACCGCTCGCGCTCATCGTGCAGCACCGCGAGCAGATCGGGCTCGATTTCAACGCGTCGCATGGCACTGTCGGACTTCGGTGTCACCAGAGCCAACGACGTTTTGCCGATGCGTTCAACGTCACGAAAACTGTCGGCCTCGAGTTGTGATCTCTTGATCCTTTGCAGCGTGCGGCGCACGTAGAGAGCGCTCTTTTTCCAATCGACATCATCCCAGCGAAGTCCGAGCAGCTCGGCCCGACGAAAGCCCGTGACGGCGCCGGTAAGAAGCAGAGCTTGATACACTCTCGGCAGCTTCGCGAACGTCCGCGCAACTTCGTCCGTTGTAGGCATCGGCTGATCGATATGCCGATCCTTTGCGAATTTGATCTTGTGGCAAGGATTAAAAGGGACGAGATCACTGATCATCGCCGATTCAAAAATCACGTGCAGTAGCCGGAAGATGTTCTTCACGGTTTTCCGCCCCAGAGTGCGATCGCATTGCAACGCGCCAACCCAAGAGGCGACCAATGCGCAAGTTACATCACGCAAAAAATAGGTGCCGAACGTCGGCGTGATGCGTAGTCGCAACATCGAGTCGTACGATCCCCACGTTTTCGGCTTGAGCGTCCCTTTCGCTTGCTCCATCCATTCGCGAGTAAAGTCCGCGAACGCCACGTCACGATCCACATGTCTTTTTTCCGAGACGAGCTTGAGCACTTCGTCGAGTCTGCGCCTCGCTGCCTCTTTCGTTTCGAAGCCACCTTCCCATTTTTGCTTCCCGTTCGTGCGATACACAATTGTCCAGCCGCCACCGCGCTTCATGATGCTGCCACACTGTCCGCGGCCGCGATGACGCTTACAGCAATAGGCAATGCCTCCAGGGATTGATCCACGTGTTTTCTCCTTGAATGAGTACACCCGTTCGGGCAGAGCACGGCGAAGTTCTGAAAACGTGGCAAGCGATTCGGCGCGAACGCGCCAATGGGGAATGCTATATTTTTGCCAGCCATGCGCCTTGCCTAACAAGGTGTTTGGTTAGCGTCGGGTCGGTGCTCAAACACCGGCTCGGCGCGTCTCTAAGTATAACAAAAGCTTCAATACCATTAAAGTTTCTCGTACAATCCAGCTCTTAGAAAAATGCCCCAAAAGAAGCTGAACGCCTACTGCGGCACGTTGAGCGCTGCATCACTCGCAGAAGGGATGAATGCAGCTGCGGCCCAAGCTCGTCGACTGCTAGCCGATGCGCAAACCCTTCTGAATTCTGGAAGCTTTTCGACTGCTTGTTCAATCGCAATTCTGGCAATCGAAGAGACTGGCAAAACGTCGATTTTGCGAGGACTTGCCGTCGCCAGTTCGCCGAAAGAAGCCGCCGCAAATTGGAAGTCGTTTAGGACGCACACAAGCAAGAACGTCGCCTGGATCTTGCCGCAAATGCTGGCACAAGGCGCGAATAGGATGTTGGACTTTCAGCCAATGTTCGAGGACGGAACCGAACATCCCTACCTGCTCGATCAGGTCAAGCAAATAGGCTTTTATACAGACTGTTTGGGACGCGCGCATTGGTCCATACCCGCCGCGGTTATCAGCGAAGATCTCGCTCGATCCATATTTAAGATAGCGGAAATATTGGTCGGTGGACTCCGCGAGTACACCGCGAAGGAAATCGAACTTTGGATTGAACACATGGGACCTGTCTGGCATGACCCACTGTTGAGAACACAGGCCCTTGTTTCGTGGTTCGCAGCCATGCAGGCACATGGACTCGCTCCCAGCGGTAGAAATGAGATGGAGCAATTCCTGAACGAAGGATTTCGCTCAAAAACCGTACAGTAGAATCTTGCCGACGAGTGTTTTGGCGGATAGGCACCTGAAATGGATCAAACATGACTTGGGTTGTGGGCGCGGCGAGCATGGGTTACGCCGTGGGAATCTCAGACATTCGCGTGACCTACAAAAATGGGATCGAGCGAGATTGTGTGCAAAAAATCTATCCTGTTAGCCGGTTTATCGCGGCGGGATTCGCAGGCTCAGTCAAACTGGGATTTGCGATGATTGAGGCGCTCGCCATCCTTCTCCGAGAGCCGGACGAAGGCACCGCGTGGATTCCAGAAGAGGTCGCGGATTGTTTCTCGGAGTCGGCAAAATTGGTTTTTGAAAACTTTCCCGATCAGCAGAAATCTGGTTCACACGTTATGCTGCTAGGAGCGCATCCCGTCAATGATTCGATTCCCGGGCACGCGATCTGTTCGGTTCATATCTTGCGATCACCCGATTTCGTACCACAATTGGCGCCCATCGGCGAGGTAGTTTCTATCGGATCTGGAAGCTCAGTTGAGTCCTACAAAGAGACTCTTCAGAGCTTTTCGTCAGACCCACTATCACTGATGAAAATGCTAACGGCCGGCCCGGCGATGGGCGCGTTTCCGTTGATGCACGCAACACAAAGAGCGATCGAGCGTACTCCAGTTCCGGGAATCAGCCCGCACATGCACGTTTGCCTGGTGCGAAGGGATTTCATGCAGGTTGTTCCGAACGATGAAACCAAATATCCGCGGGATGGCGGGAAAATAGAATTCAGAATGCCGCCGGTCGCCACTACGTGGAGCGAGTTCAAGCAAAAATCTTCTGCGGAAGGAGTATCAGCGGAGGGCGCTATCTGTTAGTAGGATGTGCCCCGCGCCAACATTCGAACCGCTTCAGGAAATACGCGAGCGTCGTGGCTCGGTTTCCCATTGGCCATTCCACTTTAGGAAGATCTTCGAATAAATCGGCAACGTCGAGAGTGTCGAGCGTGTCCGCGATTCGCTGCATCGCACGGTGCGCGCGCGTGCCTGATCGCACTCGATTTTTCAGAAGCTCAATTTCGCTCGGATCGGTAGCGACACACAATTCGTGATCGATGCTGTAAAGCTTCGCGTTGGCGTCGACGAGAATGTTTCCCGCATGCGCTGTCGTACACGCAAGGAAAGCGCGCGCTGCGTGAATGTCGAGCATCTGTTGCGATGCCTGATCGATCGCCTCGCGAATTTGTGACCAATCATCCGGCGGAATGAAGTCAGCGACAGGCGTCGTCGGAACGCGCGGCGTTGCGAGATATTGCTGCACGTTTTCAATCGCCAAATCGGCCGGAATGCACGCTGGCAATTTGCCGGTCCACGAATACATCAGGCCTGCGGCGACACTCGCGAGCAGACTCGGTGTCGGAATTTTCCATCGGCGTTGGTCCACGTACACGTTGTGATGCGATCGTAATGCGGCGACAGAGATCGTGGCGGGAATTCGCTTCACGGCAATGCGCCGCATCGATGCGGCGGCATTGCCGTACTTCATTCGGCCGTCACGCAGCGATTTCACGATCCAGATTGATTGATCCGGCGTCTCTTCGCGTGACACTTCCACGGCCGTTTCAGGCGCACCGATGCCCAGCGCTCGCATGAGCCGCGCACCGACTACCTCAGCCGCGAGCGGATCGAGGCTTCTCCGGAAAATTTGTTGTTGCTGATCGCAAAGTGAGGCATAGAGAAAATTTTGTCAAGAAAGAAATTACTTTGAGAGAGATATTTTTTGCCTTTTTTCTCTTCTATGAACTGCGAATCCTTGCGGGCCTTGAATATGTTTCAATGCGACACAGAAGAACGGTTCTGCTAACGAGCAGCTAACACTGGTCTATTCTCTGTGGCTTTTTCTGTTCCAGTCGGCTCTGTCTGTTTTTCGTAATCCGTTGATAAGCTTGAACGGACAGAGCCAACCGAAATAGACCGGAAAAGAAGCGGCATGCTCATAACCCGGAGGTCGTTGGTTCAAATCCAACCCCCGCAACCAAACTTCTTCTGCGTAAAGAACTTCGGCCACCCTGCAACCATATTTTCCGCCGAGCCTCTTGTGACCAAAAATCGCGGGTCCTAGAATCCCTTTCCTGGCATCTATTCACGTGGAGGACTACGAATATGGCCACTCTCGACTCCATGTTGGAACGTAATAAAGATTTTGCCACTAGCCAGTCTGCGGCGCGAGAACTTATGCCTCGTGCGCTGCCGAATGTGAAGGCACTCATTATCGGCTGCGCTGATATGCGTGTGGATCCGGCTCATGTACTTGGAATTAAACCCGGCGAAGCCGTCGTGATGCGTAACATCGGCGGTCGAATCACGCCAGGGCTGTTGGAGCAGTTGGGTATGCTTGGACGAATCGGCGAGGTTGCCGGAGCGATTCCAGGAGGCGGCGGGGAGTTTCATCTCATCGTCCTCCAACACACCAATTGCGGCATCACTTACCTGGCCGGCGAGACCGCCATGCTGACGCGCTATTTTGAAATGCCGGAAAGCGAACTCAAGAAAAAGAAAGTCACCGATCCCCGCGCGGCGGTTGCCGTCGACGTGGCTTTGCTCCGGGCGATTCCCGCATTGCCGGGAGAATGGCTCGTCTCCGGCCTCGTCTATGACGTTGGGACCGGACTTGTTGAGATCGTCGTACCATCAGCGCGGATTCGTGCCGCACAAATATCAAAGCATCAAGGGGCATAAAGAGAGGAGAATGGCCGTACAGAGGGCTCTGCGAGCTTATCTCGCTGCCACGGACACATGCCACGTTTCGCTTCGTATTCCGCTCGTTTTAAGCGGTGCGCGAAAGTTCAACTCGGAATGCGATCGGGAATAAATTCGGAACGTGGCAGGCCCCGCAACCAAACTTCTTCCCTACAAACAACTTCCTCGAACCCTGCAGCGACCGATTCCGCGCTTTGGCGGTGGTCGATACGTTCGTCTAATAGACTTGTCGTTGCGCTCCTGCTAGTCTCGCCTCGGTCGGTCACTCGCTCTGACATCGAAATGACTACCGAATGGGCGGCGCAGACGGACCGAAAGAGACCACGCGCGTGACCGCGCCTGTCGCCTCGAACACGCTTGGTGTGAACGTTTTTACGGCCCCGGGAAGGGCTATGGTCGGCGAGCGGCCTAAGCTTTTCGGCGAGGCGCTCGGCTTTGACTCGGTCAAGTCGACTTGAATCTTCGGCGAGAGCGCCGCGGTGCTGGTGGACGCAACGATGAGGCGGCTGAGGCCGAGGCTCTCGCAAATTGGGTCGCTCTGCCCAACCTAAGATCTCGGGAAACAGATTCGATTCCACAGAGGAGAACAAAATGACAGCAAAAGGAAAAGTCTTGGTGCTGGTCTCGAGCGGTCACGGCTTGCCATTGAAAGATGGCAAGGTTTATGCCGGCGCTGGTTACTATCTCAACGAACTGACGGTTCCGGTTCGCGCCTTGATGAAGGAAGGCTACGAAATCACTTTCGCCAACCCCAAAGGCAACACGCCGCAAATGGATGTCCATTCCGCTGTCGCCGATTTCTTCGGCGGGGACGAGGCCAGGCTTCAGGACTATCTAAAATTCCGCGACACTCTGACTGGACTCAAAAATCCAACTCGCATCTCGGATGTCATCGCATCGGGCTTGGATCAATATGACGCTGTTTTTGTCCCCGGCGGCCATGGCCCGATGATGGATCTTCTCGATGATCCCGACGCTGGCACGGTAATGAGACACTTTCATGAAACATCCAAGCCTACGGCGGTGCTCTGCCATGGCCCGATTTCACTTCTCTCGGCTCTTCCGAATTCGACGGAGGTGGTCGCAGCGCTGGCAGCGGGCGATGCCGCTGGAGCGCGGGCGAAGGCTCAAGGATGGATTTATTCTGGATATAAGATGACCATCTTTTCGACCGCGGAAGAGCAGCAGCGGGAGCCGCTTGAGATTGGCGGTAAGGTTCTGTTCTACCCGGACTTCGCCCTGCGTACGGCGGGCGGTGACGTAAGTGTGCTCGCTCCATGGAAGAGCTACGTCCTTCAAGATCGCGAGTTGATCTCAGGTCAGAACCCGTTCTCGGACGAAGCGCTTCTGAAACTTCTTCTGGCGGCGCTCAACGGGAGAAGAAGTGAGGCGGCTGGCGCATCCTAAAGTTGTATCGAGAGTTGTATCGAGTCTTCGCTGCCAAACGAGTGAGCCTGCCCCACCCATCGTGCTTTTCGATGGGTGGGAGGCACTTTTTTCTTTTCGTCGCTCCTGCCTTTCGCCACCCCTGCGCCCATTCCTCACAGATGGAAATTGACTCGGTATTCTCTCTGTAGCGCGTATCTATCGAAGACGCCATATCGGGGGTCTGCTCAGTTCTAGGGTGAAACACGGATGCCCATAGGGACTGATCTGTATTCCGCATCCGGTCGCGTTCTGGCAATTTGGAGGGGCCGGTTCTGAGGCCCCGGCGTTCTGCTATTCAGGTTTCTTTGGTCTTTAATTTAACGAGCGACAAAAAACCGATTCGCCATTCGTCGTGAGGAGTGAATGTCAAATATGCGGAAGACTCGCGCTGCAATATCGACAAACTTCGTCCCCAGCCAGAATCCTGATCCTCTATTGGAACGGGGAGAAATATCACTCGAAGTTCCCGATTGGAAAACGGAAGAGCCCTGGATGGCGATTCTCATCGAGGAGCTGGGCAATTCGTTCCGCATGTTTGCGAAAGAATCGGGTCGATTGAGCCGCCTGGTGCAGGGGAAGAAGAAGTGCAGCATCCCCTCGGAAGGGTTCAATCTTCAGCTCAGCATGCGCATGGAATGCGTCGAGCGCGCGTTTCATACCTACGTGCGCCGCAAGGACGAACTGCTCAGCTATATCCTGGCTACGGCCCATCGGGCACAGCGCCGGGCCGGAACGCAACCTCCAGGTTCGCTCGCTAAGCCCAACCCCGGCCTTCACATTGAGCTGAAGATCCCGGATACACAGTGCCTTTCTTCGCAAATTTCCGCCGAGGACGAGTCGTAGCCACTGGGTCGGCTCTTTTGTGGCCTAACTGGCTGCCCAGCCCCTCGTTGAAGGCCGCCCGCTGCGGATATTTTCTCCCCTATTCAAGCATGGGCCCGAATCTAAGCTAAACTGCTCGGGGCTAAACTGCTCGGGGCTCGAAACTGCTCCATCCCATGCATAGACTCCCGGCGAAAACATCTTCGTCCGTTTGTCATACGTTTAAATGGAAGGGCGCTCGCTGCCTGATTCTTTGTGTCTTCTTCCTGGCCGCAAGCCCTTCCTTCGCGCGGGAACCTCAGCAGCCTGCATCCGCGCCTGCTTCGCCACAAAAAGTTATCATCGATACCGACATCGGCGATGACATTGACGACGCTTTCGCCGTAGGCCTCGCGTTGCGCAGCCCGGAACTTCAGATTCTCGGCATCACTGCCACCTTCGGAGACACCGCCGAGCGCGCCAAATTGCTGGACCGCTTTCTCGCGGAGGCGGGCAGAAGCGACATCCCCGTCGCCGTGGGCCATCCCACGCCGCCCAAAACTCCGTTCACCCAGCGTCCATACGCCGATTCGGGCCGCTTCACCAAGCCCTCACATCCGGATGCCGCTACTTTCATCCTCGATCAGATTCACCGCTATCCCAACCAAATTACCCTCGTTGCCATCGGTCCACTCATGAACGTGGGCGCCATCATCAACAAAGATGCAAAGACTTTTCGCCAACTCAAGCGCGTCGTCATGATGGGCGGCTCCATCGATCGCGGCTATGACGATCTGCCTTATCTGCCTCCGCACGGTCCTGATGCAGAGTGGAATATCGAGAACGACATTCCCTCGGCGCAGAAGCTGTTCGACGCCGGCGTACCCATCTACATGATGCCGCTCGACGCCACGCAACTGAAACTCGACGAGGTGAAGCGAGCAGTTCTGTTCAAGCAGGGAACTCCGGTCACCGATCAGCTCACACTGCTTTACTACCAATGGGGACAGCAGACGCCAACCCTGTACGACCCGATGACCATCGCATTCATCCTGAGTCCTGGCATTTGCCCCATCAAGCCTTTGCACATCCGCGTCGATCGAAAAGGTTTTACCCGCTCGACTCCGGGCACTCCAAACGCCCAAGTCTGCCTGCGCTCCAATGTGGACGCCTTCTTCGATCTTTTTATGCACCGGCTCATTGCTCCATCCGCCGCGTCAACTTCTCATTGACCCCTGCCGCCCGTCGGCATATAACCGGGATCGTCATCAATAATCCGGAAAACTCCAAAGGACAATTCATGCCCGCCATCTATCGCGCCGAACAGGTCGGAAGCCTGCTGCGTCCGCCTGAACTCTTGAAAGCTCGCGCGGCGCACGCTCAAGGACAGCTCTCTCTCGAAAACCTTCGGGAAGAGGAAGACCGCGCCATCGCCGCTGCGCTCGAAAAGCAACGTCAGTTCGGCATCGACATTCTTTCCGATGGTGAATTCCGCCGCGGCTCCTGGCTCACCGATATGGCTGACGCCGTCGAAGGATTCGTGCCGGACAACGTGCAGCTCGACTGGAAGGGGCCGGGCGGAGGATCCGAAGGCAGTACCGCGAACGTCGCTGGCGCGAAATTGCGTAAACACCGCAAGATGACCGGCTACGAGCTTCCTTTTCTGAAGAAATCAGCCGCTGGCCGGCCATTCAAAATTACGCTGCCCGCGCCGTCAAATTTCACGCTGGCCAGCTACAAGAAGGGAATTAGCGACCGTTTTTATCCTACGCATGCGGACCTGCTGCGCGATCTCGTCGATATCGTCCGCGACGATATCCGCTGGCTCGTTTCCGAGGGGGTCCGCTACATCCAGCTCGACGCTCCCTACTATTCCCACTATATCGACCCGCACGACCGCGAAAGCATGAAGCAACGTGGATTCGATCCGGATGAGGAATTCGACAAGGCCATCGCGGGAGACAACGAAGCCTTGCGGGAGGTTCCGCGCGACACCGTCACTCGCGCTTTCCACGTGTGCCGCGGCAACAGCCGCAGCCGCTGGTATGCCGAAGGCGGCTACGACGCCATCGCCGAAAAACTTTTCGGCTCGCTCGATGCGGACACCTTTCTGCTGGAATACGATACCGATCGCGCTGGAGGCTTCGAACCGCTGCGTTTAGTTCCGAGAGGCAAGAATGTGGTGCTTGGCCTGATCACCACCAAGGACGCCAAGCTTGAATCGCAAGATGCGTTGCTCCGCCGCATCGAGGAAGCATCGAAGTATGTGCCGCTGGAAAATCTGGCGCTGAGCCCGCAGTGCGGCTTCGCCTCAGTCGCGGCCGGGAATCTGCTTTCGATGGACGATCAATGGCGGAAACTGGAGCTGGTGGTGAGCACCGCGCGCCGCGTGTGGGGATAAAAGAGACCGCGCCAGCGTGACTGCCTACCACGAGCTATACGGTGTGCTTTCGAACGGCGAAATTTCGTCGGAGGTCGAATGGACGTCGGTTATGCCGACGCTGGTTTGGTCCGGGCTGGACAAAATATCTTCGCTGGAGGTCGCCCATTCTCGTTGCCTGGTAATCGGGTCGCGGGGAATCTCGCGAAGGTAGCCCGAACTCACCAGGTCATCGAGCGAATTGGGCCCTGCTTCCTTGTCTAATGTGTATTGCTGAATAGCGCTGCGCATCACGAACAAATCCTGTTTTAGCGCGGCCTCGTGCGCGCGAATAGTCGCGCGAGACGGCGACACAGACGGGAAAGGCCGTGGCGTCACCGCGCGCGAGACGGTGAACAGGTGCGCCGAAATCGACGAGGGCCCTCCGCGCGCGAAAGACCGCCGCCTTGGCTGCAAACAGAAGCGACGACAGCCGCGTCGGCCGGATCGTTCCGGCCGGCTCCGAAGCTTCGATCGTGGAATATGCGTCCATCGCCCGTCTGCCCGTCGAAGCACAGTCTACGCGGGATCGTGGCCGCGACAGGGCGGATTTTGGATTTTGTGGCAAACGCCCTATGTATTCGGCCTTCCGAGCGACGAGGATTTCATGGACTTCAAGACCGTCATCCGCACGATTCCGGACTATCCCAAGAAGGGGATCATGTTCCGGGACATCACCACGCTGCTTGGCCACCCGCGCGCCTTCCGCAGCGCCGTCGACCAGCTGGTGCAGCCCTATGCTGGCGTGCGCATCGACAAGGTCGCCGGCATCGAGGCCCGCGGCTTCATCCTCGGCGGCGCCGTGGCGCACCAGCTCTCCACCGGCTTCGTGCCCGTGCGCAAGAAGGGCAAGCTTCCGCACACCGTGATCGGCGAGGATTACGATCTCGAATACGGCAAGGATCGCGTCGAGATCCACGTCGACGCCGTGAAGCACGGCGACCACGTCATTGTCGTGGACGACTTGATTGCCACGGGTGGCACCTGCTTTGCCGCCGTCAAGCTGCTCGAGCGCGCCGGCGCCAAGGTGATCGGCTGCTGTTTCGCCATCGATCTCCCCGAGCTCGGCGGCGCCGACAAGATCCGCGCGCTCGGCAAGGAAGTGACGACGCTCGTCGCCTACGAGGGACACTGAACGCGCGATGAAGCTCTATTCGCATCCGGCGTCGCCTTTCGCACGCAAGGTGCGCGTGGTCGCGCATGAGCTCGACGCGAAGCTCGAGGTGATCAATGTCAATCCGGCCGGCAATGCCGAGCTCCGTCGGGTCAATCCGCTCGGCAAGATTCCGGCGCTGGTCCTGGACGACGGTTCGGCACTGTTCGACTCGCCCGTCATCTGCGAGTATCTGAACGAGCGCCATGGCGGGAAGTTTTTCCCCGGCATGAGCATCTGGCGCAGCTCGACAGGGCGCTGGCGCGCGCTCGGCCTTCAGGCACTCGGCGACGGCATCGCCGATGCAGCCGTGGCCCGCATGGCCGAGAGCCGCTGCCGGAAGCGCAGCGCAACACCGCCGCGATGGCGAAATATCTCGAGGCGATCACCGTCAGCCTCGACACGCTCGAGCGCGCCGCGCCCAGGTCGCCGCGGAGCCGACCATCGGCGAGGTCGCGATCGGGTGCGCCATCGGCTATCTCGATTTCCGCATCCGGAGCTCGTCTGGCGCACGACGCGGCCGAACCTGCGCGACTGGTTCGACAAATTCTGCAAATACGGCTCCATGCTCGCAACCGCACCGGCAAACCTCGCATGAAGATATCGGGAAGCCCTACCGCACCATCTGGCCTGCGAGCGGCGTGGTGCGGGTCATCGACCAGACGCACTGCCGTTTGAGTTGGCGACACTCGATCTGAGGACGGTCGATGAGGTGGCGCACGCGATCCGCACCATGATCGTGCGCGGCGCGCCGCTGATCGGCGCCGCGGCCGCCTATGGCGTCGCACTCGCGATGCGGCGGACCCGTCCGACGATGCGCTCGCGCGCGCACGGCATGCTGCAGGGGACTCGGCCGACGGCGCGTAATCTCCGCTGGGCGCTCAACAGGATGTGCGACGCGCTCGCGCAGTCGCCCGCTCGCGAGCGCGCGGCTTGCGCCTGGAACGAGGCGGCGGCGATCTGCGACGCCGACGTCGCGCAGTGCCGCGCGATCGGCGCTCACGGCCTGCCGATCTCCGCGACCTTGGCGAACGCCGGCGCCGGTCGGCTGAATGTTCTGACCCATTGCAACGCGGGTTGGCTCGCCTGGTCGATTGGGGCACCGCGCTCGCGCCGATCTACCCCGCCCACGACGCAGGCGTCCCGGTACACGTCTGGGTGGACGAGACGCGCCCGCGCAATCAGGGCGCTGCGCTGACCGCTTGGAGCTCGGCGCGCACGGTGTACCGCACACCGTCATCGCCGACAACGCCGGCGGTTTCTCATGCAGCGCGGGCAGGTCGACCTGGTGCTCGTTGGCACCGACCGCATGACCGCGCATGGCGACGTCGGCAACAAGATCGGCACGTACCTGAAGGCGCTGGCCGCGCAGCGACAATGCCGTCCCGTTCTATGTGGCGCTGCCTCTCGACCATCGACTGGACCATCGACCGACGGGCGCGACATCCCGATCGAAGAACGCTCGGGCGAAGAGGTCCTGAAGATGACCGGCCGCCTCCCGGGCGGGGGCGTGGCCA
>CAVUBX010000004.1:0-270175 GCA_963739935.1 uncultured Acidobacteriota bacterium | reverse complement strand
AAGAGGACAAGGATATGAACAAGCGTTTTGTGATGATCCCGGTATTTGTGGCGATGCTGTTGGCGTGCGCGCATCCATTGGCGGCGCAAAGCAACAAGGAAAAGGCGGTGAGGGAAGTGCTGCGGCAAATGATCGACGCCGACTTGAAGGATGACGCCGCTGAGCTGGATCGCACGCTGGCTCCCGACTATGTAATCGTGCGCGACAATGGCGTGGTGCGCAGCCGTGCGGAAACACTCGAAGGCATCAAGAGCGGCGCCACAAAATTCACCGCGTTCGACTTATCCGATGTGCAGGTGCGCTTTTATGGAGACACTGCGGTGGTCACGTTCCACGCGGATATTCATGGCAGCCGTGCCGGCAAGGATATGAGCGGTCAGTTTCGCGAGGTGCGCGTTTTCGTGAATCGCGGCGGTTCGTGGCAGTCAGTGCTGGCGCAGCGAACGCGCATCAGCGGGATCTAACGCGGAGAATGGAAAGGACTCACGAACTCCATCTGTCCTTCGAACCCTCAGCCAATACTTGCGGTGGGGCAGTTCGAAGAGAGATCCCTCGTCGCGAAGAAAACCACTTCACTCGCTCGGGATGACAGCGTAAGAAAAAAAAGGAACAAGACAGAACTCGGAATCCTAAAAAAGGGGGAACCAGCAGGTTCCCCCCAACCCCCACCCCAGGATTCCAGTCTCAGCGCTCGGCGCGACAGAACCAAGCCCACCCCGGAATCAAGGGAACTGTTGCGGAATACGGATGCATGGCGATTGCCAGATGCTGTGGCCGGAATGTCACGGCTCAATGCTAACGTGCGGCTGGTGTTAGCGGCGGCGTGCGGTTCGAGGAGCGTGGACTGAAGATGTGAATATCCAGTTTTCGGAAACGTGCGCGAGCGATTTCTATGTTCTTCGGGAGATGCACCCCTTGCCGGGCGCTACACTCGAGCGCGTAAAGACAGCGCGTGATTCACCCTGCGTCGAGACCTGCACAGGAAGAGAGATCCCTCGACTCGCTGAGAGGTGCTCGCTTCGGGATGAATCGTCAATAAAAAGATGTATGCGTTAGGTGAGCGGCGAAGCGATTACTTTTGCAAGTGCGCGTTGAGGCTCCACTGGTCTTCGCACATGTGCTCCTCGATTTGCCAATCGGGACGCGCCTGAAGCGGCGAAGATCGCTTGCGTGAGGCAACATTTAATCGATGGCGCGCGGCGCTTGACAAGCTTCGAGTGGGGTTGTACTAGTCAGTGAGCCACTGTTATCGAACGAATAATCCAGAGTCATGGTGAAGCTGTGCGTGGATGCAATCATATCGTGGCGCATCGTGGAGAGGGAACAGACAATGAATCGAAGGACACTGAAGTTCGGAGCGGCAGTGCTGATCACCGGAGCGCTGGCGCTGCTCGTTGGAATGCGCGTAGGAGCGCGTCCGGCTGCTGCCGCGCCGCCTCCGGCGAAAGCTTCATCGGCTATGCCGCCCGCGTCCATTCCAACATTTTCGACGGAAGATCTGGGACGCGAAGCTTTCTTCTACGTGGGCGGGGAATACGCCGGGCCGCCGGGGAAGGAAGTGATGCACGGGGCCATGTACGTGGAGGTGTGGGTGCCGAAGCAGATTCGCAGGCCTTATCCGGTTGTGATGTTCCATGGGAATGGGCAAACCGGCACGATCTGGCGGCAAACTCCCGACGGGCGCCCTGGCTGGGCCTACTACCTGCTGCACCAGGGATACGTGGTCTACATGGTGGACTATCCTGCGCGCGGGCGCTCGCCGTACGTCCCGGGCATGGATGGGCCGCTGAATATCCGTACGGCGCTTGAGCTCGAGCAGATTTGGACTGCGCCGGTCGAATCGGGCGGCGACTTCCCACGTATGAAGCTTTACACGCAATGGCCGAGCGACTCGCCGCATAAGGGCATGATGGGCGATCCGGTATTCGACAGCTTCATCAAGGGCCAGCTTCAGTTCGTGGGCAAGCAGGATCAGCTCGCGGTGCCCGCGGGCGTGGCGCTGCTGGATAAGATCGGCAGCCCGGTGATTCTGCTTACGCATTCGCAAGGCGGCGGCATCGGCTTTAATGTGGCTGATCAGCGTCCTAATCTGGTTGCAGGCATGGTGGCCATCGAGCCGGGCGGTCCGCAGATCGGCAGCGTCGATCTGGCCAAGGTCGCTTACACCAAGCTGAACGATCAATCCTGGGGAATCACCAACATTCCCATGCACTACGATCCGCCTGTCGACAAGCAATCCGATTTGCACACCTATCTTGAAGAGAAGTCCGAGCGGACGGACGAAGTTCCTTGCTACATGCAGGAAGCCCCGGTGCACAAGCTGGTGAGCTTCGAGAAATTCCACATTCTCTCGATTTCCGCGGAGGGCACTTACCATCGCGTCTACGACCATTGCATCCCCAAGTGGATTAACCAGGCGGGCGGGCATGACGAATTCATTCGCCTGGAGGATGTGGGTATCCACGGGAACATGCACGAAATGTTTCTCGATAAGAACAGCGACCAGGTGATCGGGTTCATCGACGACTGGCTGCGCAAGAACGTGAAGTAGATCGATCCCCTTCGGCCTTAGGGCCATTGGGGCTGCTGGGCGGCGTTATCGATGCGCCGCCCGGCAGCAATTGGCTTTGTACTGCAGATTGCAAAGCGTGCGCATGCTTCGTATGCTTAAGCTTCCCGATGAAGATTGCGCTCGCGCAGTTCAACCCTACCGTAGGCGACTTCGAAGGTAATTCGGCACGTATTCTTGAGTTGGCACGGCAGGCGCGGGCGGGCGGCGCGGAACTGGCCGTGTTCTCAGAGCTTTGCCTTTGCGGCTATCCGCCGCAGGACCTGATCGAGCGCCCTGCCTTCATTCAACGCAACCACGATTACCTGGGGCGGCTTTGCCGGGACATCCCGCTCCCGTCCATTATCGGCTATGTGGGCAAGGCGCATGAGGAACCGGGAAAGCGCGTAGCGAATCTGGCGGCGCTCATTGCCGACGGCAAAATTCTTTTCGAGCAGCAGAAGATGCTGCTGCCCACCTACGACGTGTTCGACGAGACCCGCTATTTTCAACCGGCGCTCACGCAACATGCGTTTCTGCTCGACGGCGAAACGCTGGGCGTCACCATTTGCGAGGACATCTGGAACGACAAGACCTTCTGGACGCAAAGGCTCTACGCGCGCGATCCGGTGACGGAACTGGTCGGGAAGGGAAGCTCGATCATCCTGAATATTTCTTCCTCACCGTACACGATCGACAAGCGCGCCATCCGGCGGGATATGCTGCGGGCCATGGCCAGGCGTCATCAGGTGCCGGTGGTGTACGTGAACCAAGTGGGCGGAAACGACAGTCTGGTCTTCGATGGCTCAAGCGTTGCGTTTCTTCCGGACGGGCGCTTGGCGGCGCTGGCGAAGTCCTTCGAAGAAGATCTGGTATTTTTCGATAGCGCCAGCGGCACGGGCGATGTTCGTCCGCAAGTTACCGATGAGATAGAAGCCGCTTACCAGGCGTTGGTTCTGGGCACGCGCGATTACGTGCGGAAATGCGGATTTCGCAAGGTGGTTATCGGGTTGAGCGGAGGCGTGGACTCCGCGCTGGTGGCGACCATTGCCGCGGATGCGCTGGGCCCGGAGAATGTCACAGGCGTAAGCATGCCCGGTCCATTTTCTTCCGAGGGCAGCGTAACCGACGCGAAATGCCTGTCGAAGAAACTTGGCATCAAGCTGCTGACGCTGCCAATTGGTGACACTTTTGAAAGCTATGGCAAAGCGCTTGCCGATATTTTTGCGGGCCTGCCTTTGGATGTGACTGAGGAAAACCTGCAGGCGCGCATTCGTGGCAACCTGCTGATGGCTTTTTCCAACAAATTCGGCGCCCTGGTGCTCAGCACGGGAAACAAATCGGAAATGGCCGTGGGATATTGCACGCTTTACGGCGACATGGCCGGCGGCCTGGCCGTAATTTCCGATGTTCCCAAGACGATGGTCTATGAGCTGGCAAAGTTTGCAAACAGGTCTGCGCGTCGCATCCCCGAAACGATTTTTACTAAGGCGCCTTCCGCCGAGCTTCGCCCGAATCAAACCGACCAGGACAGCCTGCCGCCCTATGACGTGCTCGACCGCATTTTGAAATCCTATGTGGAAGACTTGCGAAGCCCGGAAGAGATCGCGCAACACTTCGGTTTTTCGCTGGAGCTGGTCCAGTCTGTGGCCCGGCAGGTCGATCGCAATGAATATAAGCGCAAGCAGGCCCCGCCAGGATTAAAGATAACTTCGAAAGCCTTCAGCGTGGGCCGGCGCTTTCCGCTGGCGCAGAAGTTTTCGATCTAGGTTTCTTTCACAACAAGCGGCGATTAGTTCGATAGTGTCTATTTTGAATGAAAGAAAACCTGCAAATGCTGGACAGACTATCGAGCCTGGAGGATTCACGAAAGCCAGAAGGAGGAAAGCGCAGCAGCATGAGGCGGTGGCCGATATTCACGGCGGCGATCACTGGAGCAATTGTGGGCTTTCTTTGTGTTATTTATGTTGGTACAGCAATCAATTTGTACACATCGTTGACAGCCACAGCAACAATACTTGTCATCATGGTCTGTCCCGTTATCTATTTAATTTGGCATGGTTGGTGGCTCGTGCCGAGCCTAAATGCGATCCTATATGGCGGAATAGCATTCCTTATCGTCAAACGGCGCTCCGCTCGCAAGCGAAGCTGAAAGCTCAGGCTTCAAAGTAATCCGCTATCTCAGATGCCCGTTACTTCACGGAAGCGGCGCAGCCAATTCGAGGGCGCCATAGCGGCTTCGATTCGCGGGCGAATGTCCTCGATGATTTTGCGGCGATACAATTCGGGATTCGCAAGAATTGTGTCAATCGCTCGCGAATAGTCCTGCACCGATGCTGATGGTTTCATCAACGCGAAATCAAGCAGCGGCGCGCTGAGAAACAACCGGCTCGCGCCACCCGCAGAACAAACCGCGGGAGTGCCACAAGCGAGAGCTTCAGCCACCACATAGCCAAAAGGTTCGTAAACGGAAGGGAACACAGCAAAATCGGCGGCATTATATAGCGCGGGAAGAAGATCGTACGGAGCATTTTCAAACAAGCGGATACGACTCTGCGCGCCCAAATCGGCCGGCGCATCGCCTCGCAAAGCCAGGAGCCATTTCAAATTCGGAGTCAGGCCGATCAAATCGCGAACGGTCGAGAAGCCTTTCATCGGGTGAGCGCTGCCCACAAACAGGCCGATCTTTTTATTTTCGCCAAGGTCATCTTCGCCAAGGCCCAGCTTCCTGCGCGCTTCGGATTTATCCATGGGCGCAAAGTGCGCGGTGTTGAGCGGCAGCCATACTGTTTCGCCATGGAAGCCGAAGAATTTGGCGACTTCATCGCGCGTCTGGTCCGAATTACAGACGATAAGCTTGCCTCGCCCGCTGAGCCGCTCCAGAACCATCGAATCCCACCACTTCAGCTTCAGAAAGCCCGCGCCAGAAATAAAGGGACGAATGGCGTCGGCCTGAGCGCGATAAGTCCCATGATAGAAATGAATCTTCCTGATTTCCGGGCGCATTCTGGGAATGTGCCAGCCATAGGGACCATTCGAAATGACCGCGACGACGTCCTGGCCCGCCTCTGCCGCCGCTCTCTTGCCGAGATACCAACTCAGCAGAAACTCACGGGAGTAGCTCTGCCATTTGGTTTTGGGATGTGCGATCCAGGCCGGGCCTGTATTCTGCGAGTGAAATACGCCAACGGCAAAGCCATCCGCGCGGAGTCCATCCGCCAGCTCCCGGATAACGTGCTCCATTCCGCCGGGCGATTCGGGCGGTTCGCCCGTCAGGATGATCACACGCTGCTGCAATTCCACCGAGCCGTACCTCGCAAAAATCGATTCGCTGCGATGTCGAAGCTACACATCTTGCGCAGGTTTTGCCGCACCGCCAAGCGATTTCACAGCGGAAAGAAAAAAGGCGGTTACAAATTGAGGACACCCACGAGAAGGGTGGGGTCGTCGGTTGGGCGCGCGGCAAAGGAGAAGTGGTCGGCCAGCGAGCGCATGGCCATATTCTCCGGAAGGATGTTGGCGACGATGCGGTCGAGCTTTTCGGCGCGGCCTACTTCGATGATGCGACGAAGAAGTTCGGTGCCGAGGCCTAAATTCTGGTGAGCGTCGCTGACGAGAACGGCCACTTCGCCTTCGCGCTCGTCGAACACCTTGGTGAGCCGGGCGACGCCCAATATCTCGTGCCGGCCGGTTTCCGGATGGGGGAAGTCCGCGACCAACGCCATTTCCCGGTCGTAGTCGATGAAACATTTCTGGCAGAGGCGCTCGTGGTCCACGCGGCTGCTCAGTTTTTCCATGTGGAAATAGCGAAGGTAAACGGAGCGGTCGGAAATCGTCTCGTGAAACTTCACCATGGCAGGTTCGTCTTCGGGACGAATCGGGCGAATCACCACCCCTGTTCCGTCCTTCATGTTCCAACGCCAGATGTATTGCGACGGATAAGGCCGGATCGCCGGATGCGGAAGCTTTTCATTGGCTAGGGCCGCGGGGTGAAGAATCACGCGGGCGTCAAGAGCCACAATGCGCTCGGGAGACGCGAGCAAAGGATTGATATCGATCTCGCGGATGCGCGGCTGCTCAACGATCAGCTTGCTGAAGCGCACCAGTACGGCCTTGAGTTGGTCGATGTCGATGGCCGCCCGCCCGCGCACGCCCTGCAAAGCTTTGTAGATGCGAGTCTGCTCCATAAGGCGCTGCGCGAGAGTGGTGTTGAGCGGCGGCAGCGCTAGAGCGCGGTCACGGTAGACCTCCACGAGTTGCCCGCCGGAACCGAAAAGCATCACCGGCCCGAACTGTGGATCGACGCTGCTGCCGAGAATCAACTCGTAGCCTTGCGCTTGCAGCATGGGCTGAACGGTCACGCCAAGAAACGCGTTGTCGCCGGCCTTCGCACGCACCGAAGATTCAATTTCGGCGAATGCGCGTCGAACGGCTTCTTCGGTTGAGAGATTGAGTTTTACGCCGCCGACGTCGGTCTTGTGCGTGACCGTCTCGGAATGCACCTTCAGCACCACCGGAAAGCCCATCGACCGCGCAATCAAAGTCGCTTCGGCCGGGGAATACGCCACGCGGGTTTCGAGCGTGGGAATGCCGTAATGCGCGAGAATTTGCTTGGATTCGACTTCGGTGAGGATGGTCCGGCCTTTGCGCAGCACATTTTCGAGAACGGCGCGCGTCGCGGAGGCGGGGTCGTCCGCACCCGGGACTTCCTCGGTGAGACTTGGAGTTTCGTAGATTCCGCGCAGATTGTAGGTATAGCGCCACATGTAGCTGAAGGCGCGAGCGGCCGTGTCAGGATAAGAAAACGTGGGAATACCGGCTTGATTCAAAACGTCGGTTCCATGCGCGACCAATTTCCCGCCCATCCAACTGGCCAGCACCGGCTTGCCGAGGCCGCGCGCGAATGGCTTCATGCCTTCGGCAACGCGAGTGGGATCGGTCATGCCTTGCGGCGCGAGAATGGCCAGCAATCCATCGGTCTCGGGATCATCCAGCGCGATTTTGCAGGCGCGAATGTAGGCGTCTGCGTCGGCATCGCCCAGAATGTCGAGAGGATTGCCGTGGCTCCAGTGCGGCGAGAGAAATTCGCTGAGGGAATCGATGGTGTCATCGGACAAATGTGCCAGTTCGCATCGGTTGGCGATGAGCGAGTCGGTCGCCAGCACGCCGGGGCCTCCGGCGTTTGTGAGAATGGTTAGGCGCGGGCCACGCGGGCGCGGCTGGCGGGCTAGAGTTTCCGCCATGTAGAAAAGGTCGCCGATGGTGTCGACACGCAGCACGCCACAACGGCGAAGCGCCGCGTCGAACACTTCATCGCTGCCAGTAAGCGCGCCGGTGTGCGAGCTGGCCGCCTTGGATGCCGCCTCCGAGCGTCCAGCTTTGATCACGATGATGGGCTTGCGCAAAGCCACTTCGCGGGCGGCGGAAAGAAAGGAGCGCGCGTCGCCCACCGATTCCACGTAGAGCAGGATGCTGTGCGTGTCGGGATCGCTGCCGAAATAGTCGATGAGATCGCCCCAGCCAACATCCAGCATGGAGCCGGTCGAGACCATGGCGCTGAAGCCAACTTTCTCGAGCAGGCTCCAGTCAAGAATGGCGGTTTCGAGCGCGCCGCTTTGGCTGAGGAATGCAACGTTTCCGGGCAGGGCCATATCGTGCGCAAAAGTGGCGTTCAAAGCCGCCAGGGGATTCATGATCCCCAGGCAGTTGGGGCCGATCACGCGCATTTTGGAGCCGCGATTTTGCGCCGTGCGAAGCTGTTCCTGAATCTGCAGCTCGAGCTGGGTGCCCTCCTCGCCGCGTTCCTTGAATCCCGCCGAAATCACCACCGCCGCGCGCACGCCTGCTTCAATGCATTCGCGGATGACGCCCGGCACCGTGGGTGCGGGAGTGATAATGACGGCCAGGTCGATCTTTTCCGGCAGCGTGCCGATGGATTTGTAGCAATGCAGGCCGAGGATCTGCTCGTGCTTGGGATTGATGGCGTAAACGTTCCCGGGAAAGTGGCCCTGGATCAGGTTCCGCAGAAGCGTGAACGCGACGGAGCCCTCGCGCGGCGTTGCACCAACCACTGCAACGGTGCTCGGAACGAACATGCATTCGAAAGTCGAGCGATGGCTCATGGCGGTTCCTGGCCAGTTTCTGGAAAGGGGAACTAATTTACAGTGAAATCAGATTGAGAGGGAATTGTATCGTTAAGGGCGTAACGCTGGGAAAGGAAATTCGTCTGGGATTGCCCAGCCAAGTGCGCTCGCAAGACGCCTTCGATCTAAAACGGCAAGCGCTCGCGAATGCGAGTCATTCGCATGCCGCGCTGAATCACCTGCCAGCTTATCCGCGTACCGTCAGCACCGGGCATTCCGCTCCGGCGATGATCTTGTGGGCTGTGGCCCAGGGAACATGGCCGATTCCGGGCACGACTTCCGCGCTTTTCACTCCCAGAACGATCATATCCACGCGGCGCGCCTTGGCCACATTCAAGATCTGCTGCGCGGGCTCGCCCACTTCAATGATCGTGTTTGGCTCACACCAAAGTGCGGCCTCGGGCGGGATCAACGCGCGCATCCGGCCCATGCAATCGGAGGTGGATTCAGACGGATGTGCCACTTTGCCATTTTTCCGCGGCTCGATGACATGCACGATGTCCAGCAGGCTCTGATTTTCCTGCGCAAGCGACATGGCATAGGTGGCTGCCGCTTCCGAGGCGCTCGAGAAGCTTGTGGCCAGCAAGATGTGTTGCATGGTTCTGGCGCGCTCCGGAGCAACCCGCACGCGCGGACCGATGGTCAGCACCGGACAGGTGACGCGACGCAAAACATTTTCCGCCACCGAGCCGAGAAAGATTTTCCCGAGCCCCTTGCGGCCATGGGTGCCCATTACGATGAAGTCGATGTGGTCCTTTTCGATGTGGTTCTGGACGAATTCCCAGATGTCGCCTTCCGCTACGATGGCCTCATGCGGAACGCCGGCGAATCTTTTGGCAAGGTATTCAGCTTGTTCCTTCGCTTGCGCATCGGCGGCTTCGCGCAGCGCCGGCCACGATTCCGGCGGGGCCATGCCATACACTTCAATAGGCCGGACATGCAGTGCGAACACTTTGGCTTTGTAGATGCGAGCGAGTTCAAACGCGTAAAGTCCGGCATTTTCCGCGATGGGCGAGAAATCGGTAGCGTACAGAATGTTTTGCAACGATACGCAGGATTTTGTTTCGCAAGCCCTCATAAATCACCTCCCAACACGTCTACATTCGCAGGTTGCCAGTGGCTGGACTGTAATTCCCGGCATGTCCGTGTGTGACGCAGATCACATACGGGCCGACAGCCCCTGCTGTTCAGCTTCTTGCGGTGAGCACCGGGCAGAGTGAATGAGCGACGATTTTATGCGCTGTGGCTCGCAAGGACCGGTTCGCCGCGTTTTGCAAGCTCACCGAACCATGTAGGCCCAGCACGATCAGATCGGCTCCGCGCGCCTTTGCGGCGTGCAGAATACCCTTGGCGGGCTCGCCATATTCAATGGCCGCTTCCGGCCGGCACCAGAGTTCCGCTTCAGGCGGAACAATTCCCATCAGGTCGTGCAGCACTTCAGCGGCGGACCGTGGTGGAGCGTTGCCGTTCAATCGGCGTGGGCCGTGGAGGACGTGCAGCAAAGTCAGCTTGGCCTGGTTTTCCTGGGCGAAGGAAATAGCGTAGCGCGCCGCTGTTTCGGATTCGGCGCCAAAATCGGTTGCCAGCAGAACGTTGTGGAACTTGCCGTCGTTATGAGCCCCGCGGCTAACGGCTGGGCCAATGGTCAGAACCGGCGCAGAAGATTTGCGGAAAATTTCCTCGGCCACCGATCCCAGGAGTATCTTTTGCGCGCCGGTGCGCCCGTGCGTGCCGACAACAATCAGGTCGATTCCGTCTTCGCCAATGGTGCGTTCAACGACAGGCCAAATGGCGGGCGCCCACTCCACGTTGGTTTCGTGAGAGACTCCCAATAACTGGGAGTTGAGCTTGCGCATCTCGCTCTGGGCGAATTCTTCGTCGGCAGCCACAGCGGCATCGCCCAACTCCGGAGTGGTATAAATGAGCGGCGCCGGTATGAGCACGTGCAGGGCGTTTACCGCGGCCCCATAGTTTCGCGCGATGGAAATCACAAAGGGCAAAGCCGCATCGGACGGACCGGAAAAGTCGGTCAGGAACAGAACCTTCTTCAGAGCGATCCTGCTGGGGCAGCCGTTTATCACCATGATCTTTCACCTCTTGCCAATTTCTTATAAAGCAAAAGAAGGGGTCGCGTCGTGACAGGAATCACTATTTGTAGTGACCCAGGTCACTTTTTACCGATTGGAGTGCCGGCACACTGTGTAACGAGATGCAACTGAATTCACGAAAGCCGCGAATGGCCGATCGAAAGAGCGTGAGAGGCCCTCGATTCTTCTGGTTTGTGATCCTCGTCGCCTTGGTGACGTGTTCGCTTGCCGCGGCCACGAACCAAAAGGAGACACCCCAGGGGAATGCTGTTGCGGCAAAGCCACCTTCCGAGCCCGTGATGGTGGCGCAAGGTGAATATAAGATATACAGGCAGACCAGCGATGGAGGGATCGGGCCGTTCAACCCGGCCCTGCATGATTTCGCAGAGAGCTGGACGCTGTGGCGACTAGCGGACGGAACGTTACAAGTGGAAGGGAACCGCACCTACGAGGCGCCGCAGTTCGAAGCTCATAAGGACGGATTTAAGGTTCATCTTTCGGCCGACTTCAAGATTCTGCGCCTCACAGAATACAAGAAACTTCAATGGCGGCCTGATTCCGGCCCGCTGACGTGCGATTTCAGGCCCGGCGCGTTGGACTGCAATTCCGGCGCACAGGATCCGGCCCAGGAAATTCGTTTGCACCTGCCGTTGAAATCGGCATACGGATTCTTGTGGCCGATTTCCGCGTTTTCCATGAGCAACATCACCCGTTTTCCCCATCGCGAGCCGGGCGACGAAATCCCTGTGAGCATGTTGACCGTGGACGAACCCGGACCTGAGAACCCAGTCCTGATGTCGGCATTGCAAGGAAACCTGCAGTTTCTAGGGCAGGACCAGATTACCGTGGCAGGGCACAAGTGGCAGGCGGACAAATTCAAGCTGAAGGTAGCGCTCTACCCGCCCTTTATCATCTGGACTTCGCGCCAAGGGTTGTTGCTAGACCTGACGCTGGAAAACAATGCGGACCGGATGACCGAACGGGGAATGGACCTCATCCGCTTTGAGCAGTTCAGTGACTTTTGATTTTGATTGCCGCTGCGCCTGTCCCTTCGCTCGGGGCAGGCCTATTTCTCGAAATCCAGGAATGCGGTGTTATCAGTGCAAACCTGCTCCTGCACTTCCCACTGCGGCTTCAACTGGTAGTACAAGGTGGTGATCCACGGCTTCGCGAGAGCCTTGGCATCGTCCATGGTGATGTCGATCTGCATGTTGTCCATGTCGGTGCGATGAAAGCGCTCAATCACATGCAATTGATCGCTGTGGATATGTCCGTCCCGATCGAGCCAGGTCTTGTCATTAAATCCGATCGTGTCCACAACAAGAGTGTTGCCTTCCCAGTGCCCGATGGATTCGCCCATATAGGTCGGGGTCACATCTTCAGTGTGTTTTCTCCCGTCCATATAGATCCGGCGAACCGTATGGTCGTATTCGTACAGCATTACAATTTCCTTCGGCGTCTGCACGATTTCAATCAAGAACGGCTGCAGATAGATGCGCGGCACCCCGGGAGGCAAGCAATACTTGAGAACTGGATCGTCGGTCTCCTTCAGCGAGTGAGTGCGCGGGCCATTGGACGGTTTGGTGGCTTCGTACTTTTCCTTGGCCCACTCTGTCATTTCGGGAGGATCGGCGGTGTAGGTGCTGTTGATGTAATGCCGCTGCGCCGGTGTGGCGTGCATGTTCCAGGTGCCGGACAAATCATGCTCGGGAGCAGGACCGGCAGGTGCGGAGGCGGACTTTGCGGCTCCGCCGGCGCCTGGCGTTGCTTGCCCGCCGGCAGCACCACTGAACGCCATCACAGCCGCAAGAAACAAACCTACCCGCAGATTGAGCATCTCCTGGTGGCTCCCTTAGCTAGGATTTTTGAAACAACCGTACCATGAAGGCAGCGAGATGTCAGTTGCCGCCGCTGGTGTCGAGCTTGGTTCCGTCCGCCAGCGAAACCTTTTGAATCCAGATTTCCGGTGAGCCGCTCTTGGCCGGATAGCCGGTGATGGTAATCACCTCGCCTGGCTTGACCGTATCTTTCTTCCAGCCGGTGCGCGAGAGCCGGTTCGGACTGGTCAGTTCTCCCTGCCAGGCGACCATTTTCCCCGATGCGTCCTTGGCCTGCATGTATATGAGGACATGAGGATTTACAAACTGAAAGTCCGTAACATTGCCGGTTACAGAAACGGACTTTTCCGTGTCGTAGTTCGCGGTACCATGATGCGCAAGCGCGGGAGCCGATACGGCAAACAAGGCGAGCGTCATCATCAAAGCTGCAGTTGCTAGGGTTTTCAATGAATCCTCCGTTACCTGGTCAATGCGACGGGAAGCCAGTCTATTCGGGAAATCCCCAACTTTCAAGATACGCTTGCGCCGCGAAACAGTTGACCGGCACAACCTGCCTGAAACAAATCCTTTCAAATCATTAGACGCAGCGGCCCGTAAAAGGGTGAGCTCAGATTTAATATAATATGCGACTTTGCTGGTTCGATATTGACCCACATGTCTACTCAGCGTATAAACACAGGCCATACGGTGGGTAATGTGCCGGATAATTTTTAGGAGGAGTGATGCGGAAGGCTCTGTTGACGCTTTTGGCGGTTACGTTCGGTTGTGGAATCGGATTCCTTTTCGGTAACAGGATAGCGACAGTAGAAGGAAAAGCGGCGCCGGGCACCGGCTTCGCTGCGATACCGGGAGCGGTCGGGGGGCAAGACCCGTTTGGAGGGTACGACGTAGTAAAGGATTGGCCGCAGAACATCGACACGCTGCCTGGGAATGAGCATTGGACCTGGGGCGCGGGCCAGAGCGTCTACGCAGAAAATCCGAACCGGATTTATCTGCTGTTCCGTGGTGAGCTGCCCAACATCAAGCGCCCAGCGACAAGGCTGCTGCCGGACTTTGGGCCGAGTTTGCAATTTCCAATCGGCCGTCTGCCCTGGCGTGACGCAACCGTCTCTGCGCTTCCCGGCGCCGGCGGATCGGGCCAAGACCCGGAGGATGGACCGAAACTCTGGAAGGGGACGGTGGGCGTGGATGCGGAATGGGCGCACTGCCTGACGGTCGTCGATGGACAAGGAAAAATTCTGGAGACTTGGACGCAGTGGGACAAAATCTTCAAGCGTCCTCATTTCATCACCATCAATCCCTATGACCCTGAGAAGCACATCTGGGTGGTGGACGACCACATGCATGCGATTTACAAGTTCTCGCACGACGGCAAGACGCTCGTGCAGACGATCGGTACGCCTACGGTGAAAGGAGCCGACGGAACGCACTTCAATCGGCCAACGTATATCGCCTGGCTGCCGGACAGCACCATGTTCGTAGCGGACGGTTACAACGGTACCCGCGTGGCCAAGTTCGACAAGGACGGCAAGTTCCTGATGGACTGGGGCCAGAAGGGCACGCCGCCGAATGACACGCGCCCCGGCTACTTCAACAATGTTCACGGGATTGCACTCGATCCGGTGACCAAGCACGTGTTCGTGAATGACCGCGGCAACCATCGCGATTCAGGTGTTCGATGACAATGGAAAGTTCCTCTATTCGTGGAGTCTCGGCGAGGAACCGTCGGATGTGCACTTGATCTACATCGGCGCGGATCGCACGCTGTGGGCCTTCGATCGCGGCACGTCGAAAATGCTCAAGTACGATTTGCAGGGCCATTTCCTGTACAGCTTCGGCACTTGGGGAGATTTCCCGGGCGGCTTCTGGGGCGTGCACGGGTTCAGCGTCGACCAGGATGGAAACTTCTACGTCGCCGAAGTCGACAACGGCCGGGTGCAGAAGTTTACGCCGCGGGCGGGAGTGAATCCGGAGTTTCTGGTGAGCAAGCCGATCTATTCTGCCTGGAAGCAGTAACGCGGTAGAAGGGCGGCGAAGAGCGCAATCAATCGCTCGCGAGTAGAACAAAAAAAATGGGGAGCCTTTCGGCTCCCCATTTTTTTTTGCTCAGAGTCGGATGATATGCGTTAGAGTCGCGCCCCGCGACCCGCCGGATGGCATGCTGCCGGCGATCAGTGCATCATCGCGTCGATCGAGATGGTGTTCTCGTCAATATGGACCAGCAAATAGTAGTACAGGAAGCAATAAATGAGCTGCAATCCGGACACGACCCAATCCTGCGCCAGGTTCGTTCCGATGACCAGCGCGAGCATCACCAGCGCACCGGCGATCATCGTAAAGCGGCTGAACAGGCCCAGCATCAGCAGCAGGCCAAGGCTGGTTTCAACCCAGGGCAGCACCGCGCCGAATGCCGGCAAGGAACTGGCGGGAATCAGGTGTGCGTGCTCGAAGTAATGGGTCAGGTATGCCAGAAAAGCAGCCCGGCCGTTGAGCAAACGGCTCACGCCGTGAAGCATGATATTCGCTCCAAATGACAGGCGAAGAATGGCGTAGGCAATGGTTGCGTTCGAAGCCCGGCTGACCGCGAGGCCGTGTGTCGTAGCCGAAGCGCGCGTTTCCGGGAAATTGGGTGTGCTGACGGTTCCACTCATGATTTCCTCCTCCACAATTGGCTTGGGGTGGTGTTAGTTTGCTGGGTGGGAAAGGTCCCAAGCCGCGGGCATTGTACACCCGGTGGCAAGCGGTGAAAGAAATATCGATGGCAACACTGTGGCGTGCCGGCAGATCACTCTCTGAATATTCACATGGAGTAAAATGCGGCGCTGTTCTGCTCGTCGTTCCGCTGCATCTCGGAATTATTTGAGGAAAGCAATGATTGCCAGAAGATGCGTCGCATTGGTTGTTCTGTTTTTGTTTGCGTTCGCCGGGCTGGTTTTCGCGCGTACCGACGCAAAACATCCGGATACCGACACCTACAGCCCGTCGAAAGTGGAAGGCGCTCCGAAGAAAACCTCATCGGGCGTGGAGTATTGGGACATCGTCGTGGGAACGGGCGCAACGGCCACTTCAGGAAAAAACGTCGGCGTACACTACACGGGTTGGCTCGCGGACGGCATGAAGTTCGACAGCTCGGTCGATCGCGGAAAACCCATCATGTTCCCGCTGGGCGTGGGAAAAGTGATTCGCGGATGGGATGAAGGAATCGTGGGCATGAAGGTTGGCGGCAAGCGCCAGTTGCGTGTTCCACCGAATGCGGGCTACGGCAGCCGGGGATCCGGCGCCGTTCCTCCCAACGCCGTACTTATTTTCGATATTCAACTTCTCGCCGTTGGCAAGTAATGCTGGCTTGGCGATCGCTTCGTCGAGACATTTATCCACAAGCAAAAACCCCGTTGTTCGCGCGTGAGACACTTACGCACAAACCAAGCCACTTAGGGCCAGTTGTAGTTTTAGTACGTACAATCCATTGCTCCCATTAAAGTAATCCTTTCCACCCATTTGTCCGGGTTCACACGGTCCCTAGAGTCGACTGTGAGGACTCTCGCAAATGAAATCTCTTTGTAAGCCGTGGGCTTCGTCCGCAGCGGTTCTTGCGGCAATTATCTTATGCTTTTCTTTCGCCACCGCCGCTTTCGGCGGGAACGCCGGCGATTCCGAAGCGGGAGCTGCGCTCCCGGAAGCTGCAAGCGCTGCTGTTGGCACGAACACAAACGCCGCTGACCAAGCCGACGCTGCGATCAAGTCCGCACTGTGCCAGGTTGTGTATCCGCTCGATGAAACTCCGGAGAACGGATACCGTTACATGTTCTTCGGCAATGGATTTTTCATCAACGATCAGGGTTACATCGTCACCGCCGCGCACTTGCTTGGGTATTTTCGCAATGGCGGTATTCCTTACATTCTGGTGGGACCTGAAGAAGGGCCGCGCCGCATGGTGGAAGCGCCCATCGTCGCGGTGGACTGGGACCACGACGTTGCTGTGTTGAAAGCCGAGCCCAATCCGTTGCTCACCGACAAAAAAATCGGATATCTGCGCATTTCGACGGAGACGCTGGTGAAGGGCGACGGAGTCATGTCGGCTTCGTTGCGCCCGCCGGACACCGAGAACGCGCACAGCTCGCTCGCGCCGCTGGAGGATTCTTCGCGCGCACAGGTAATCGACTATCTCTTTTATCGCGACAAGGGAGAACAGAGCGAGTTGCTTCTGTTCAATCAGGACGTAGTGCCAGGGCAGAGCGGCTCGCCGCTCGTATCCGCGGAAACCAACGAAGTAGTTGGCGTGGTAGTAGGCAAGTGGCTGCATCCGACGGTAATTCCCTCCGGCGCGAATGGCGGCCATATGACCATGGCACCCGGAGCGGCCCTTCGCATTCATTATGCGATCGGGCTACTTGATCAATTGCATGTCGCGTGGAATTCTTCGGCGAACGCTGTCGCTGAAGTATCCGCCCAGACAATCACGCAAGCGACGACGCACGCAATATCGCAAGCGGGGGCGCAAGCGACGGTTCCGCAAGCGCCCGCTGCTCAGTTGGTAGCCCAGCAAGTTTCGTCGGCGCCCGCCGCGCAGCAGGCGCCGGCACAGCAAACGGGCTACGTTCCTCCCGCGCCCGTTTCGGTAGTGGGCGTGCCGTACCCGCCGCAGGCTTTGTTCGGCGGCGAAGTGCTGCTCGATGCATTGGTGGACGCCGATGGAAAGCTGAGCGACGTCCGCGTGGTGAATGGCGACGAGCCGTTCCTTGCAACCGTGCTGGACGCGGTGCACACCTGGAGTTTTACTGCCGCGACTGTCAATGGCCGCGCGGTGGAAGGCCGCATCGGCATCGTTTTCCAATTCCCGCAATCGTTTTTGCCCGCCGTAACTGCGCGGGGCCGGAAATACTCCGAACCTCTGGCGGATGCGGCGGAACGCGGCGCGCTGCCTGTCGAAACGATTGAGCCGGTTTACCCGGTGAACAGCATTGCGGAAGGCAGCGTCGTTCTGTATGAGACTGTCAATTCACAGGGAACAATCGGCGACACGACGGTGCTGCGCGACATACCTTCGCTGACGGCGCCAACGGAAGCGGCAATTCAGGACTGGAAATTTGTGCCCGGAAAACAAGCCGGCGCGAAAACGGATTCAGCGGTGGTCGTGGTAGTCACCTACCGCCGGCCTACGCAATAGTCTCGACGCACTGTGGAAGTCCGTCCGCTCAGTGGTTGGCGAAAAACGAAACTGGGTCACGCTTGAAATACGGCGCGACCCAGTTCTCGGTTAGGCGAAACAGATCCCGCTATTCCTGGATCATCCCGGAAGGTGCATTGGGCTTCTTGGCCGCGGGCTTTCCGGTATCGGTGTCCTTGATTTCCGGACCCGCAAGATAGAAATAGCCCACGTGGTTGTTCGGCTGCGAACCCCACCACATTTTGCCGTCCGCATCCATGAAGAAGTCGCGCATGCCGTTCTCGGAATAGACGAACGGATAGCGCGTCACGTGGCCGGTGCTCGGGTCGAGTTCGCCGACCATGTCGGTATCCATCGATGAGTACCAGATGTGCCCGCGCCTATCGATGTTCATGGCATAAGGAGTGGCATCGGGACCCGGAAGATCGAATTCCTTGAACTCGCTGGTCTTGGGATCGAATCGCGCAATTTTTCCGGCGCGATACTCGCAAATCCACAGAATGCCCTTGTCGTCAAAGTGCATGCGGCGTGGATAGGCGTCCGCTGTTGGAAGAGGGAATTTCGTGATCGTGTTCGTGACCGGATCGATTCTGCCGATTTTTCCGTCCTTCTTGAATTCCGAGAACCAGGCGACGTCATTCGCATCGAGCGTCACGCCGTAAGCCGAAGGGACTTCGGGATAATTTGTGTATTCCTTGGTTTTGGGATCGAACTTCGAGAGCGGTTCGCCGGTCGAATAGACCACGCCCTTGGAATCGATGACCAGCGTGTGGCGGCGGCCCGGAACATTGTCGGTGTACAAGGAAATTTCGCCTGTGGCGGGATCGAGCCGGCCGAGCACGTTCTGCGCCTGTTCGCTGAACCAAACGCCGCCATCGGGTGCCAGACGCGTGGCGTGGTTCGAAGCTTGATCCGTACCTGGAATCAGATATTCGGTAACTTTTGCCGTCTTGGGATCGAGTACCGCGAATCGATGCTGGTTGTAGGTCCAGATGTAGACTTTCCCGTCGCGCTCGGGAGTGGCTGCGCCAGGGAAGCGGTTCGAGCCGGGCATCTCAAAGGTAACGTAGTTGATGCGCATGGCGGCGTCGCTGAAATCCTGTTTCACCGAGGCGTATTCGGGCAGATCGGCGGGTGATTTGGGCAGGTCAGAATCAGGGCCGAAATACTTTGTGAGATACGCGATCACGTTTTCAGCGTCCTGGTCGTTCACTCCGCCGAGCAAGTAGCCAAAGGTCGTACGCATGAAGTGGACGCGATCGCGCCAGCCGTCTTCATCGCGGACCTGCGAAGCCATGCGGCTCTGGAATCCGTGGCACGCAAAGCACGCGGTGGTGAGCTTGGGTTTTCCCGGCCCATCCGGCAGCAGGGCAGTGCCCTGGTAGATCGAAAGGTCGGTCCAGCGGACCATGCCCTTTTGCAGGCTGAGATCGAGAGAGGCGTTTTGGTCAGAAGTGAGGTTCAGACCTTGCTTCGGCTCCATCTTGAACCCAATCGCGCGAATAGCCACGTTATAGGTGCCTGCCGGTAGATTTTCCATTTTGTAGCTGCCGTCCGCGTGCGACAGCGTGTTGTAGGTAACCCGGTTTTGCGTGTTCTGGAATTCAACGAAAGCGCCCTTGAACGCCGCGCCGTCGGGGCCTTTCACCGTGCCGGCGATCGTGGCGCTGAACGCCGCAGATACCGAGATTGCCAGGACGCCCGCGAAGGCAATTGCCGTCTTGATCAGCCTCATATCTCCTCCTCGATTATCGATGATTCGTGGCCGGGAATCTTGAGTCTAGGGACGCGGGCAGTGGGCCACACGTTTCCGCTGGAACGCCCTCCGCGGCCCAGCATTTCTACCTCCGCAGAATATACTCCCTCGGGGCCGCACCATGAGCGGGAAATTTGACGGTCGACTTCGTGGTCCTGGTTGGGCGCAAACGGCCGACGAAACTATTTCAGAGCGTCGGCAACTTTTGCGATTCCGGCGTTGGAGCACGATTCATCATCGCGCGCACCGCTCACGCCTACCGCGCCGATTACCTCGTTGCCGGCTTTGATGGGCACGCCGCCCGGCAATGCGATGGTGCCTTCGATTGTTGGAACGGGGCTCATCCCCGCCCACATCTTCGCCGCCTCAGCGGAAGTGCGCCGCATAACCAGCGCCGTATAGGCTTTGCGCTCGCTTACGTCAACCGTGTTTAGGCCGGCGCCGTCGTCACGCAAAAAAGTCTTGAGCTGGCCAGTGCCGTCCAGCACGGCCACGGCGATGTGCATGCCGTCGGTGCGGCACTTTTCCAGCGCCCCTTGAGCGATGGCCTGCGCCATGGGAAGAGAAAGCGCCTTTTGCATCAGGACGCCCTGCGAAAGAGCTGTCGAGGAACTGATCAATACCACCGCAACCAAGAGCACACCCAAGCGAACGTGAGACATGGTTCCCTCCACCGAAGATTTTTCAAGTGGCCGCACGTTACCAGTGCTTGCCGTAGCCGTCAAGGAATTCGAAGCCGCCGGGAGCGCGTCGCAAAGTCTTCTACGCTGGTTCTGGTGTATGCTACGGGCAAATCTTACATTGCGTTGGGATACGTGGAGGAACTGTGACCAAGATAAACGACGAGAACGGTTGCGCCTGCGGGCACGGATTGTCACGCCGTGGGCTGCTCAAGGCTGGCCTTGCAGCCGCCGGCACGGCGGCCATCGGACTCAGCGCCGACGCGTTCGCTGAGAAAGAAGCCGAAGCGCGCGCGCAGACCAGGCAGGCGCTGACCACCGCCGGCGTGCGCCCCATCGACATTCACGCGCACTATTACCCTGAATCATTTTTCGACGTGTTCATCAACGATGGAAAGCGCTTCGGCACCGAGTTTCACAAGACCGACACCGGCTTTACCTACAGGAGTCCTGTCGGCAATCAGCCGATGCTCCCGATGAAGTTTATCGACTTGAAGCTGCGCATCGCCGATATGGACGGGCAGGGAATTGCCGTGCAGGCCGTTTCGCTCACCAGCCCTATGGTTTACTGGGGCGACGAAGACTTCTCTCACAAGCTGGCCAGCGCCTGGAATGACGGCGCGAGCGCGGCGCACCAGAAGTATCCGGACCGTCTTGTCTCGCTCATGATTCTGCCCATGCAGTATCCTGACCGAGCCATCGACGAACTCAACCGCGCCAGCAAGTTGCCCGGTATGCGCGGCGTCTACATCGGCACGCATATCGACGACACGCACGACCTCGACCATCCCATGCTCGATCCGATCTACTCGAAGATCGAGGAGCTGAATTTGCCGGTGTTTTTGCATCCGCTGCAGGGATACGGCGGCGATCGCATGAAGCCCTACTACCTGTCGAACCTGTTGGGCAATCCCTACGACACGGGCATTGCCGCGTGCAAGATGATCTTCGGCGGCGTGATGGACCGTCACCCGAAGCTCGAAGTGTGCCTGCCGCATGGCGGAGGCGCGCTGCCGATCTTGATCGGGCGCGTCGACCACGGCTATCGCGTGCGCGACGAAATAAAGAAGCTGAATCTGCCTAAGCCGCCCAGCGAGTACATGAGCCGCTTCACTTACGACACAATCGTCCACTCGAAGCCCATCATGGAATTTCTGGTGCAACAGGTGGGAGCCGAGCGAATCATGGTCGGCAGCGACTATTGCTTCGACATGGGCTACGACCGCCCGCTGCAGTTCCTCGAGCAGATCAATCTGAGTACCGCGCAGCGCAAGGCGATTCTCGGAGGCAACGCCGCGAAAATCCTGAAGCTGTAGATGACAATGTAAAAAGGGGACCGTTCTGACTTAGAGTGCTGATCCCTTCACGGGTTCGCCGACGACGGATTTTTCTGGATTGATCAGGAAAATCCAGATGAGCGCGCCAAGCAGCATCACGCCGGCGCTCACCTCAAACGGCTCGACCCACAGGCCCCGGTTGAATAAGCTTCCGTAAACCACTGCCGTTGACGCGCCGCCCAGCGCGCCGACCATGTTCATCACGCCGGTAACCGTCCCGCTGAATTGGCCGCCTACATCCATCGGCACGGCCCAGGCCGGCCCGATCACCCACTCCAGAAAAAAGAAAGAAGCCGCCAGAAGCAAAATCGAATGGAACGTGTTCGTGGTCAGCGCCGCGGGAACTACAAACACGCCGGCAAGAATGAATCCCGGCGCCGCTATCACGCGGCGCGCCAGCTTGGCATTTCCGGTGGACTTGAAAATCAGGTCCGAAAGCGAGCCGCCAACAAGGTCTCCCGCCATGCCGGCGAACAGCGGAAGCGATCCCACGATTCCCAGTGAACGAATCGACATGTGCAAATGTTCGCGCAGATACGTGGGATACCAGGTGAGATAAAAATTCGATCCGAAGAAGAAGCAGAAGTAGCCGAGCGAGATGTACCACATGTTCGGCGAAAGCAGAATCTGCCGCCAGGGCGTAGCCAGCTTGTTCGCGGCCACTGCTTTGACCGTGCCATCCTCGATTCACGCCGCGAATGCGCGCCAGTTCGGCGCGGTTCACGCCAGTGTGATCCTCCGGCAGGTTGCGATAGAAAATGCTGAAACCGATAGCCCACAAAACTCCCAGCGATCCGAAAATATAAAAAATCCAGCGCCACCCGAACGCGATCAAGATACTCCCGGCAATAAACGGCGTGATCGCTACCGCGAAGCGGCTGAAGAAATGCGTGGTGCCTTGGATGCGTCCGCGCTCCACGCGCGGAAACCAGAGCTGCATGCCGCGGCTGGCGACGGGAAACGCGCCCGCCTCGCTCAAACCCAGCGAAAAGCGCGCGCCGAACAGCGAGCCGAATCCGAACGCCGCGCCGGTCATCACCGCCGTCACCGACCACAGCGACATGATCACCGTAAGCACGCGCTTTGGGCCGAAGCGATCGCCCAGCCATCCCGCGGGAACCTGGCCAATGGCGTAGGCCCAGGTGAACGCGGCCAGCACCAGCCCCATGGCGCTTTTGTTCAGTCCAAATTGCTTCGCGATTTCCGGCTCGGCGACGGAGATGTTGCTGCGGTCCATGTAGCAGATCAGATACATCAGGCTGATCAGGAGCAGCACCACCCAGCGGGTTTTCGTGGCTTTGGCCGTAGCGTCAACTACTTCGGCGCGCTCGGCGACCGGTACGTGCGGAATGGTGCGATCGGCACCCAAATTTTCTCCCTGCTGCGGTGGCGAAGGATCACAAAAAACTGCGCGCTGCCGTCGCGAGCCACAGCGACATTACAGCGCGCAGTCGGTTTCAACGAAGCTTTTTTTGCGGCAGCCGCCCAGACCTACCGCGCGGCCCCTGCCGGAACCTGCTCGGTGACCAACTCCACGGGACGCCCTTGTTCGGCGGAAAGATCGGCTGCCTGGTACACCTGCATGACCATCCGCGCGTGCTCGGCCGTCACCAGCGGCTGCTTGCCCAGCGCGACGCACTCGAGGAAATGCATCGTCTCCGCTTCCATCGGACCGGCGTAGACGTGCTGCACTTTTTCGCCAGGCATGGTCGAGATAGGGAACTGATGCCGCTTTTCAGAGTGTTCAGCGCCACATCGCGGTGCGTGTCGTCGACCATGATCGCGCCCTCGGTGCCAACCATCTCGATCCAAGTCGAGGAAAAATTGGGATATCCAGGGGGCAGCACCCAGCCCGCGCCGATGGTGAACGCGCTGCCATCGTCAAGCGTAACCACGATCCACGCGCAGTCCGGCACGTTGTACTCGCCCTTCATGATCTTGTGCACTTCCTGGCAGTACACGCGGATGGGCTTGCGTGGCGCAAAGCACCACAGCACGAAGTCGATATCGTGCGTGGCTTCCATCGCGGCCGGCGAAAGCTTGATGCGCCCGCCGATTTTCTTGCCCAGGTTGCGAGTGATGTGCCGGCTCACCAGCGCGCTGCACGGCTCGCCGATGGTGCCCTCGTCGATGGAGCGCTTCACGTACGCGAACTTAGGATTGAAGCGCTGCGAGTAGCCAATGGTGAAAAGCAGCAATTTTTCGCGCGCGATGCTGATCAGGTCATCCGCTTCCCAGAGTTCCAGCGCGATAGGCTTTTCGAGAAACACATGCTTGCCGGCCTGCAGCGCTTCCTTCGCCATGGGGTAATGCGTGGTTTCTGGCGTGGCGGAAACGATGATGGCCTCGATATTTTTGTTGGCGATCAGCTCGCGGTAATCGAGCGTCGCGGTCACTGGCTTGGTCTTCGCAGCCACTTCTTTCAGGCGCTCCGGCTTGATTTCGGCAATGTGTAGTTCCTTCACCCAGGGGCTCGTGGAGCAGGCCTCGGCGCGGATGCCACCGCACCAGCCCGTGCCGATAATGCCAATGTTGATCTGTCTCATGGGTCCTCCAGCGGACACACAGCTATGGAAGTTTCAAATAAGGACCAAAGGATTATAAATGTTCAATGCGAGGTTTGTCACCAGCGGACGCGTCAGCGCATTTTCTGAGTCGCCTCATGGCTAGCAGGTGCAGTGCGGTCCTCGTGACCGAAAGCCGGCAGCCGCCGGAGAAGCAGGTTCGCGGCGCGTTGCATGTACGCGAGATAATCGGAGTCGGTGGGAAATTCCCTATATCGCTGGCACATGCTCCACATCGGATCCTGGTCCCGAAACACTTTGAAACTGGGGTCATCGTGATTGTCATACCAGCCCAGCAGTTCGTTCGAGAACTCCGTAGGCGCCGCATCTCCACAGAATCCATAGTCGACCGCGATTCCGTAAAAGTCATGGTCGGAAAACGCCAGGTCCGGCTCATGGTTGAACAGGCGGTCCAGATTGGCCGCGAGATCAGTGCGTTCGGACAGCGCGCTCCAGATGCGGGCAAGCTTTTTGGTCGAGAATAGGACGACACCTGAGATGTGGCGTCGGAATCCGTCGCTGTTTGCGTATTCCATCACACCTTCGAATTCGGGCAGAGTCCGGTAGAGAAACGCCGCCCCTCGATACATGCGATAGTCCCAGTCGGACTTCCTCACCGCCGGAATCCAGTAAAAGCATTTGGGGTTGCCGCTCTCCGAATAAAACCGGCGCTCGTCCCAATTGTCAAAAACAAATACCTCTGAATCCAAAATGACCACCTGCTCCGCATCAACGAAGCGGTCCGCACACAGCCGCACAAACATTTGTTTGTACCAGCCCTGCTCCCGGTATTTGGTCTCCCACCGGAAAGCAGGTAGCCGCTGCGAAAAATCGATGTCGTTTTCATCGATATAGTCGATTGGCCATTCCGAGAGAGTTTTTCGTTGTTCGGAGGTCAGGTTTCCCACAACGTAGATTTTGTTCGATGTTTTGCTGGTCAGCGTCGCCAGAAGCATCCGGCACGGAAGAAGGTGGTTTCGCGAAACGGTGATCAGATAGGCGAGCCGGCTTTTGCTGAGCGCCGAAAGCATTTCAATTCCCACCTTTCGAGTGTGAATCCATTGCCCCGATTCGCCTGCGTTCACTCGTGGCACACTCCCTGCAAGGGCGTGTCCACACCGTCGCCGACAAGGGCCTGCCTATCGAGTTCTCTCAGCGAGGGATGTGCGGCCGATTCCGCCGAACTGCCACCGGCGACTCCCTTATCGGGAAAAGATCTACAAAAGTGGCTCATCTGTCCCGCGAAGCAGACAACAGGCGGCATTCCTTGCAGGGCGCAAGCCGGTGTATAGTACGGTTTCAAATCAGGGAGAGGGATCGATGACTCATTCACAAGTTTTCAATCGCCGCGGACGACTGATCTGCGCTGCGCTAGCCGTATTGTTGCTGACGCCTTCCGCGTTTTCGCAGATGACGGGGATGAAGTGGACCAAGATTGCCAATTTCCCGGAGCCTGCCGAGGAAATTTTGGGCACAGCGGCGAACGGCAAGATGTACGTCTTCGCCGGACTGATCCCGCTGTGGCATCCAAAGGGACTCGTTTACGAATACGATCCGGCCACCGACAAGTGGACCAAGAAAAAGCCCATGGCGCTGCCGTCGCACCATGTGGCTTTCACCGAATACAAGGGCAAGATTTACGCGTTCGGCGGGTTCGTCTATCCGCAGTCGGGGCCGCCGTCCTGGGTGCCCATCGACAACGCTTGGGAATATGATCCCGCAGCCGATACCTGGAAAGCGCTTGCGCCCATGCCCATCAAGCGCGGTGCGGCGCTGGCCACGGCGGCGGGTGACAAAATCTACGTGATCGGCGGCGCCACGGCGCGCCCTGGAGCCAAGGACATCGCCATCACTCCCACCACACCGCAGACAGTGCTCGGAACCGTCGAGGAATACGATCCTGAAACGAACACCTGGCACGAGCGCAGCCCCATGCCCACTCCGCGAAATCACGCGGCCATCGGCACGGTGAACGGGAAAATTTATGTGATCGGCGGGCGCGTCGGAGAGGCCTTCATCGCGCCGTCGACGGATGTTTCGGTGGTCGAAGAATACGACCCGGCGAAAGACGCCTGGAGCGCTGCTCTGGCCCGCATGCCTACCGAGCGCAGCGCCCTCGCTGCCGGTGTGTACAACGGGAAAATCTATATCGCGGGCGGGGAATATCAGGACCCGATCATGATGGCCACATTCCGCGTGGTGCAAGCCTTCGATCCGGCGACCAATTCGTGGTCAACGTTGCCGTCGCTTCCCGTGTCGCGCCATGGCCTGGCCGGAGGAATGATCGGCAATCGCTTCTACGTTGTCGGCGGTGACGTACAGTCCTCCGGCACCGGAATCGAAGCCTCCACACCGGAATCGGAGTATCTGGAGTTACCAAAGTAGGCGACTGAAAAGAAAAGGCGACGTATCATCCCGAAGCGAGCCGCGCCCGGTGAGGGCGCACAGAGAAAGAGTTTGCGACCCGATTAGGGTCGCGGTAAGACAGAGCGAGTCGAGGGATCTCTCTTCGAGTTTTGATAAAGAGCTGCGCCAGCAATCGGAGATTTTCCTCTACCTCTCTGCCTCCTCAACTTCCTCTACCTCAGGTTTGCAGTTGAGGCATTTTTGCGCCATCGCCGATCACCGTAAGCCACGGCTTTACTTCCCACTTGCTCACCACGCCCGTTAGTACATAAGGATCGGCCTTGGCAAAAGCTTCCGCCGTCTTCGGCGAATCGCCGCGAAACACGAGCAGTCCCCCGCGATACGGATCGCCGAACGCTCCGGCGATCACAATCTCTCCGCGATCGTAAGCTTCTTGAATCAGCTTCAAGTGCTGTGCGCGCACCTTCGCGCGCTTCGCCGCGTAATCCTCTATGTATTCGTAGGTGAGCAAGTAGTGCATCGTCGACCGCTTATTCTTTCTAACGACAGGTAAAGGTAGAGAGGGTGTTTTCCCTTGCTTCCTTTACTTCCTCTACCTCACACCGAATACGACACGGTGCCGTCATCCATAATTGCGCCGGCGTCTTCCTTGGACCTTTCCGTTTCGGGCTTCGCGCCGCGGCGCATGGCCACCTGTCCGGTGCGCACCACTTCCATCAAGCCAAACGGTCGCAGCACGTCGAGCAGCCGGTCGATTTTTTCCTCGGCGCCGGTAATCTCGATGGTCACCGATTCGGGCGCAACATCAAGCACGCGAGCACGAAACACATTGGCGAGCTCGAATATGCGCGGGCGCGATTCAGGCGTAGCGGACACTTTGACCAGCGCCAGGTCGCGAATGATGGCCGCCTCGCCGGTGATGTCGTCCACCAGCAGCACGTTCACCAGCTTGTAGACGTTGGCCACGATGCGCCGCGCCTGGTCCGCATCGGTATCGACCACGATGGTCATGCGCGACACGTCGTGCTTCTCGGTGCGGCCCACCGTGAGCGAATCGATATTGAAGGCGCGGCGACGGAACAGCGAAACCACGCGAGAGAGAACTCCGGGCTTGTTATCCACGTAAACGATGAATGTATGCAGCATGTTTTTTTCCTATTCGTCCCCTGCGGTTTCCACGATGGGGCTTGGTCTGCGAATCATTTCGTGCAACGAAGATCCTGCTGCGACCATCGGGTAAACGGTATCTTCCTGCTCCACCTGGAAGTCGATCAGCACCGGTCCGTTATGCTCGCGCGCGGCGCGAATGGTCGGTATCACGTCGGCGCGCTTGTTGCAGATCATGCTCTTGATGCCGTAGGCCCCGCCCAGCTTGGTAAAGTCCGGGCTGAGCAGCGGCGTGGCTTCATAGTTGCGGTCGTAGAAGAATTCCTGCCACTGGCGCACCATGCCCAGGTAGCCGTTGTTGATAATGGCGATGTTCACCTTCAAATTTTCCTGCACGATGGTGGCAAGTTCGGACATGGTCATCTGAAAGCCGCCGTCGCCCGCGACCACCCACACATCGGAACCGGGGCAGGCCACCTTCGCGCCGACTCCCGCCGGTAGCGCAAACCCCATGGTGCCCAGCCCGCCCGAAGTGATGAGCGAGCGCGGCCGGTCATGCTTGTAATACTGCGCTTCCCACATCTGGTGCTGGCCCACGTCGGTCACCACGATGGTTTCGCTGTCGCGCGTCTCCTGCCACAGATCGCTGATCACATGCGCGGCGTAAAGGTGCCCGTTGTCCGGCAGGTTCTGAATATCGCGCACCGCCGAATCGCCCTTCAGTCGCCGGATAAATTCGAGCCACTTCTGCCGGTCGCGCATTTCCACGCTGGGCAGTAGTTCGTGCATGATTTTGCGCAAATCGCCCACCAGCGCCACGTCTACCTTGATGTTCTTGTTGATTTCGGTCGGGTCGATATCCACGTGAATCTTCTTCGCGTTCGGAGCGTAGGTCTTGGTATTGCCCGTCACGCGATCGTCAAAGCGCATGCCCAGCGCGATGAGCAGGTCCGCTTCCTGAATCGTGGTGTTGACCCAGGCCTCGCCGTGCATGCCCATCATGCCCAGGTTCAGCACATGCGAAGCGGGGAAGTGGCCGAGGCCGAGCAGCGTCATCGCCACGGGTATCGAAGCTTTTTCCGCAAACGCCTGCACTTCGTGTTCCGCGCCGGATACCGCAATGCCGTGTCCCGCCAGAATCAGCGGACGCTTCGCGGAGTGAATCAGTTCAAGCGCCTTAGTAAACGCTTCTTTTGCCGGTGAATTATCGGGACGGTACCCGCGCATCTTCGGCGCGGCGCCCTCCCAGTCAAATTCGCAGGAGCTTTGCTGCGCGTCCTTGGTGATGTCGATAAGCACCGGACCCGGCCGCCCGGACTTCGCCACATAGAACGCCTCTCGTACCGCGGGCGCAATCTCATCGGCGCGCGTCACCAAATAGTTGTGTTTGGTCACAGGGAGCGTCACGCCGGTGATGTCGGTCTCCTGAAACGCGTCCGAGCCGAGCAGCTTGCTGCCAACTTGCCCGGTGATACATACGATGGGCGAGGAATCGAGCATTGCCGTCGCGATGCCGGTCACCATGTTGGTCGCGCCGGGACCGGAGGTCGCTATCGCTACTCCAACGTCTCCCGTCGCGCGCGCATAGCCGTCGGCCATGTGCGTCGCGCCCTGCTCGTGCCGCACCAGGATGTGGTGGATCGAGCTGTGCCGCAGCGCGTCATATACAGGCAGGATGGCCCCGCCGGGATATCCGAACACGTGCTTCACGCCTTCGCGCTCCAGGCATTCCCACAAAATTCTTGCTCCGGTCAGCACCGGTTTCTGTCCGCTTATCGTTCCACCCATCGAACCCTCCTACGAGCTCTAAAACTAAAAAACCCACCGGACCTTGGTTTCGGTCGGTGGGTTCAGGAGCCTTACTTTCCTTATTTCAACTGGCTCTTGCACCCCAGACCGAGGCGGGTACACCTACTACTACCCGAAGGACTACCAGTCTAAGCTGGCCGGTAATGCTCTCGTGTCTGAAGTTTTGAGCCACTTTGTTCTGAGATTCCTGGCGCGTCAAACGCAGCGCACTCAGCCACTGTAGACTTGGCTCTCCCCGGTTGTCAATATGTAGTTATTTTTATAGTGAGATAGCGTCTTCATTTATAGCGAGATGCCGCTCGCCGGGGCGTGGTTTAGGTTTCACGTTGTCATCCCGAGGGAAGTGGTTTCGCGACCCGGCGAGGGTCGCAGAGCGGAGTCGAGGGACCTCTCTTCCATTTCCAGGTCATCGCCCCGTAGCAGTGATTCCCGTGACGCGAGACGGTACTTGAGCAGCGTCCAACCCGCCTCAACGCCATCCGCGAAGCGAATCTTTTTGCCGTCCGCGATCCCGCGCGCGTTATAGCTGATGGGCACTTCGTGAATGCGATGGCCCAGCCGCCGCAATTTCGCCGTCACCTCAGGGCAAAACTCAAATCGCCGGCATTCCAAGCGCATCTCGCGCAACAGGGAAGCGCGAAACGCCTTGTACGCGGTCGCTTCATCGGTAATCTCCGCGTCGAACAGCAGATTGGCCGCAGATGTCAGCAGTCGATTCGCCAGCCGATGCCGCAAGCGTCATTCCATTCGCCGAGCCGCGAAAGCGCGATCCATACACCACATGCGCCTCGCCTCGCACGATCGGCTCGACCAGTCGCGCGTAATCGTTCGGATCGTACTCAAGGTCACCATCCTGAATCAAAATGATGTCTCCGGTGGCCAATGCAAATCCGGCCCGCAGTGCGGTGCCTTTGCCCGCGTTCACTTCGCGCCGGCATCCGACCACCGCGCCGCGCCGCGCTCGCTCGCCAAAAATCAGCGTGGTGCCATCCGTCGAGCCGTCATCCACTACGACGATTTCTTTTTCGCATCCTTCCGGAAGAGCGGCCGCCTGCACTCGTTCCAGCACCCGCTCGAACGTGCGAAATTCGTTGTACACCGGAATAATGATCGAAACTTTCATGGCTTCTGCAGCACCGCAAAAATCGACTGTCCGAACGGTGGCGGCACGACTGCTTCGATGCGCGCTGCCGCCGGCACAATGTACCGGTCGAAGAATCGTATTTGTGTTTCCGATTGCGCTTCGCGCTGAAACAAGCGCGCATTGGCTAACCACCCGAAGAAGCCGAGAGCGTTCATGTAACGCGCGCTCTTTACGCGCAAACCCGTTGCTTCGCCCAGTTGCCGCAGCGACCGGATGGTGTAGCGGCGGAAGTGGCCCAGGTTGTGATCGATCCGTCCAAAAAGAGCGGGGAAAGCCGGAACCATCAGCACCAGCGCGCCGCCGGGCATCAGCACCGTCCTCACGCGCCGCAGAAAAGCTGCGTCCGCCTCGATGTGCTCCAGCACGTTCAGGCACACGCACAGGTCCGGAGCAAACCGCGCGAACTTCAGAAAATTGTCGGAGTTTACGTCGCAGACGAACGCTTGCAGGTTGTGTTGCTTGGCGTAACGATGCTTGAAGCGTTCGATGCAGCTGGGCTCTTTATCGAGCGCGACCACCGCCGGCCGCTCCAGCAGCGTTTCCGTGAAATTTCCAACACCGCAGCCGATTTCCAGCACGCGCTGGCCGATTTCGCGGCCGACAAGTCGCCCTTGCCACTGAAAGTAATTCTTCGCCAGCGTCATGCGACGCTGATCTTCCAGTGTATACGTGCTGCCCTTGGCCGTCTCGACCGCAATACTCGCCAAACGTTTCTCCAAGCCAGCCGCTTCGGAGAACTCGTTACAACTAATGCACGGATAACTGACTCTACCAGCTTTCAGTTGATCTTTATCCTACAAAGTATCTACTTCGGCTATTTTTCTTTGGCCGCCGCGCGCCAACGCGTGGTACGCCGCTCTCATCGCCACAGCTACTAGCAGCATCATAATTGGATCAATCGGATACCTGTACCGCAGCAGCGCCTGGCTCAAATAAAACGCAAACGGAAACAGCACCGGCAGCGCCGCCATCGGGACAAGGTATCGTCGCAGCGCGGGATCCCAGCCCAACCGCACCAATCCCGCCAGCCCCGCGACCGCCGCAAAAAAATTCGCCACGAATACCAATCGAACCAGAGGCTCCCTCTCGCGCCAAAAATCCCGCCAGGGATGCGGCGTACCCAGCCAGGTGGCCACAAATCTCTGCCACACAAGCTGCAAAGCCCGGCCCGGATGCTTTTCGACCCAGTCGATCGTCTCGCGCCTCTTTTCCTGCATGTAGGCGATCTCGCCCATGCGCACATATTTCGCGCGCTCGCCTACATTGTCGATCGGATGCAGCCATCCCGGAAAAGCGTCGCCATACGCATCGTTGTTGCCCAGCCAAAGCTGCAGCCACAGCGGCGACCGCAGCGGAATGAAGGCGTGAAATACGACGGCGTTGCGCGCCGTCCACGGCACACAGCATACGATGACCATCACCACCGTAAGCGCCGCCCGTTTCACCCAGCGCGTATCTTCAGCTTCGTATCGCTGCCAAATCATCCAGCCGAACATGAACGGCAATCCTGCCAGCAGCGTCCCGTTCGTCATCAGCGCTGCGCCCCACAACAGCCCATACAAACACCAATCGCGAGTCTTCGCCGAATCCGCTACCGCCAGCGTGGCCCATGCCAACGCGGCCGCCAGCAATCCCGAAAGCGACGTGTCCCATATCCACTGAAACGGAATGATCACCGCGTTTGGAAATATCGCCCAAAGCCACGCCGCGCCGGCGCCCAAAGCGACTCCGCCGATCTGCCTGCCCGCGTAGAAAATCGGCACGCACGTGAGCGTCGAGAACAAAATATTCAGCAGCACAGCCACCACGAAAGCCGAAAACGTGAACGTGCCGAAAAGCTCAAACACGCCCGCCAGCAGTAGGGGATAAATCGGAGTGGTCCACGCGGTCGGCCCGGTCTGCACGCGAAACGGTGAACTGAACCCGCTGCCTGTCGCCAGCGAATAGGCAATGTCGCCCGGCTCATAAAGGAAGGGAACCGCCTCGAGCGCCTGGCGGGGAATTATCCGAAGCTCATACCGGAAGTAGGCGAGCCGCAATCCGAGCGCAACCAGCAGAATCAGCCAAAGCGACGTAGTCACCCGCAAAAGCCAAATTTTCACGCCTATGAATATAGCTCAGCCGCTGAGGCAGCGGAGCCAAGCCGTTCGCCGCATCTACACAATTACACAAAAAAGCCGGCCTCCGAAGAGACCGGCTTTTTCAGGGGTAGCAGACTTTTGCTGACAGCTTGTTACTCGCCGTTCTTTGCCATCACCTGCTGGTCCGCGCTGCGCGCCAGTTTCAAATGTTCCTGAAGCGTCGGCAACGTTTCTGAAGCGAAGTTCTTTATGTTGGAGTTGCCGCCTTCGTTGGCCTCTTTCTGAAACTCCGATATGACTTTTTCGTGGTCGCTAACCTGGCCCTTCATGTACTGCCGGTCGAACTGAGAACCGGAAAGCTTCGACAACTTGTCGTAGGTTCCCCGATCCTTAGCATTCATTGAAGTTGGCAAGGTGATGTTGTCTTTCGCCGCTGCCTGCTTCAATTCCGTGTTTGCCTTCGAGTGATCGGTTACCATCCTTTCGCCAAATTGTTTCACCGCCGAATTCGACGACTTTTGCTGTGCCAGCTCTCCCATCTTTACTTCAGCTAAGTCAGCCTGATCGGCTCGTTTCGCGAAGGTGACATCCGAGCTCTTGTTCATCGTCGAGGTGGATGCGTTTGTATTCTGCTGTCCGTAGACGGCTGAGCCACCCAATAGCCCAATGGAGGCCAGCGCCACGGTGCAAATAAATGCTCCTTTTATCGTCATAACTTTCCTCCGGTCTAACGCTTCTTTGCCCACACTAGGACGGCGCTCTCCAGCCCTCAATCGGCCCATGGTGGTAAATTGCGGCGAGCGATTGCTGTAGGGAAGCAGGCAAGGCGTTGGCGGCCTACAGGAACTCTGTTAAGGTTTTTCGTGGATGCTGCGAAATGCCCCGGAAGAAAAAGCCTCGTCTGCGAGTGGAGAAAGAAGCGCGGCGACGCGCCCGGCTAGGCATCGGCATGCCGCCTCCCGAACGCGTCATCGTCGAGAAGCGCCACAAACCGCCAAAGCACAAAAAAACTCTGGTTGAACTGATCGAGGAATAAAGTAGCTCGCTCGGAGTGGTTTTGCGCGTAATTCACTCGGAAGCGTTGTGGAGGGGAGTCGTCCGGGATCGGCCAAGAATACAAATGCAGATCCCTTGACTACGCCAGCGCGACTCGAACCGGGTCGGGCTTTGCTCATTTGATTTCGTGACAACGTCGGCTCCGTAGACGCGAGTAATGTTGGTGTGTGAGACCAAGGATCGGAGGAAGGCGCCGACGATGAGGTTCATTATAGGCTGTGATTTTCATGCGAGCTATCAGCAGACAGCGATGCTGGACACGCGCACAGGAGATAGGAAGCAAATCCTCCTGCTGAGGGTTGCGCGCACGTGTGCCTTGACTTTGCCGACGTTACTATAGACGGGATGAACAACGTGAACTAGGTTGCGGCGAAAACGATGGCTGAAAACAGGTCCCTTCCAACATGTTTTCTTGATGCGATGGAGCGCCATGCGAACCCTCGCGCGCAGATGTTTCGCGGCGCAACTGCGTGGGAATCGGTTTCCGCGCAGGAAATGCTGCGACGAGTGGCGGGCTTGGCGAACGCGCTCATGGAGATGGGCATTCGCGCGGGTGATCGGGTGGCCATCTTCGCGCCAAACTGCCCCGAGTGGCATATCGCGGATTTCGCCATCCAGGGGCTGGGCGGCGTCACGGTTCCGGTCTACTTCAACGAGTCGGAAGAGCGCCTGATCTACATTCTGAATGATGCGGGCGCGCGCGTTGTGTTTACAAAAGGCGAAGCGCAGGCGCAAAAGATTGCAGGGTGCAGACGGCGAGTGCCGTCGCTCGAAAAGGTGATCACGGCGGGGCCCTCTGGCGTTGGCGATTTCCTCGGCTACATAACCCTGATCCACGCGGCGGGCGAAAGCGCCATTGCCGAATACAAGCAGCGGGCCGCCGAAATCCGCGCCGACCGGCTCGCGACCATTATCTACACGTCGGGCACTACCGGCGAGCCCAAGGGCGTGATGCTCAGCCACGCGAACATGACTTCCAACGCCGTGGATTCGCTGGCCAGCTACGAGTTTCGGCCAGACGATATTGCGCTTTCGTTTCTGCCCCTGGCGCATGTTTACGAGCGCACCATGGACTACGGCTACATGTTTCGCGGCGTGTCGGTGGCCTATCTCGAAAAAATGGAAACGGTCGCCGAGGCGCTGCTGGAAGTGCATCCGACGATTACCGCGGCCGTGCCGCGATTTTTCGAGAAGGTCTACGCAAACATTGTGGAGAAGGGGCATCACGAGTCCGGTTTAAAGCGCAGGATTTTCGATTGGGCCCTGCAGGTGGCAGCCGAAGCGGCTCCGTGGCGCGCGTATGGCAAAGACGCTCCCGGCTCATTGCGGCTGAAATGGCGCATTGCGGACGCGATTGTCTACTCGAAGATTCGCGAAGGAGTTGGCGGGCGCATCCGTTCGTTTTGTTCGGGCGGAGCGCCGTTGGCGCCGGAGCTGGCAGAATTCTTCTGGTCGGTGAAGCTGCCGGTTTACCAGGGATATGGCTTGACCGAAACGTCACCAATCGTCGCGGCGAACCTGCCGGTGGCAAACAAAGTGGGAACGGTCGGTCGGCCCATCCCGCATGTGGAAGTGAAAATCGCCGAGGACGGCGAAGTGCTGGTGAAGGGTGCGTGCGTCATGCAGGGCTATTACAACAAGGCCGAGGAGACGCGCGCGGTGTTCACGCCGGACGGTTGGTTTTGCACCGGCGATATCGGCAAGGTCGATGCCGATGGTTATGTGTCCATTACGGATCGCAAGAAGGAACTGCTTAAAACCGCGGGGGGCAAATTTGTGGCTCCCGCGCCCATTGAAAACCTGCTGAAAACTTCACACTTCATTTCCAACGCTATGGTCGTGGGCGAGAAGCGCAAATTCGTTTCGGTATTGCTGGTTCCGGATTTCGCGGCCATCGAGGCGGAGGCGCGCAAGGCGGGACGGGAATTCTCGTCGCCAACGCAAATGGCCAATGACGACTGGGTGCGCGACCTGCTCTCGCACGAGATCGAGCGGCTTACCGCTCCTCTGGCGCAGTACGAAAAGCCGAAGCGGTTCGCGCTGCTCGACCGCGATTTCGCCTACGCCAAGGACGAGCTGACTTACACGCTGAAATTGAAGCGGCGGGTGATCGAACAGCACTATGCCGATGTGGTCGCGCGATTGTATGCGGACGTCGAGGAGCCGCGCCCGCAGCACATGGCCTAAGCGCCGTCATGAAAAATCCCCAGGGAGGCTAGAGAACGGATGGAAGCGCATTTGACGGCATTGCTCGCGGAACTCGAGCAGCACGGGCGCGAGAACGACGCGCGCGAGTCGGATCACAAGAAAAAGATGCTCAATCTCGAGCCGGATACCGCGCGGCTCGTCTACATTCTGGCGCGCAGCAGCGGCGCGAAGCGCGTGCTGGAAATCGGAACCTCCAACGGCTACAGCACCATCTGGCTGGCCTCGGCCGTTGCGCCGAACGGCGGACGCGTGACCAGCATCGACCTCAGCGCGGAAAAGCAGGGCATGGCGCACGAGAATTTGCAGCGCGCGGGATTGCTGGAATCGGTGGAATTGGTTCTCGGCAAAGCCGGAACCATCGTGAAGGAATTGGTCGGGCCGTTCGATGTGGTCTTCTTCGACGCGGATCGCCTCGGTGCGGCCGCAAATCTGGAGGCGCTGATGCCCAAGCTCGCACCGAGCGTGCTGCTGCTCGCGGACAATGTGACGTCGCATCCGGACGAAATTGCCGGCTACCTTACGGTGGTGAGGAAGTTGGAGGGGTTTGAGCACGTGGTGGTTCCGGTTGGGAAGGGATTGAGCGTGGCTTATCGCGGAGCAGCGCCGGGGACGCAAGCGGAGTAAAATATCGGGACGGAGAGGTTTTAGGAAAATGAGCGACAAACTGGTGATTGCCGGGCGCGCTTTTAACTCGCGCCTGATCGTGGGCACGGGGAAATACCGCAGCTTTCAGGAGATGGCGCGCGCGCACGCAGCCTCCGGCGCGGACATGGTCACGGTTGCGGTGCGCCGCGTGAATCTGACCGACCGCAGCAAGGAATCGCTGCTCGATTACATCGACCGCGACAAAATTTTCATTTTGCCGAACACCGCGGGATGCTATTCGCCGGACGAAGCGGTGCGCACGGCGCGCCTGGGGCGCGAAGTGGGCTTGTCCGAATGGGTGAAGCTCGAAGTGATTGGCGACGAGCAGACGCTGTTCCCGGATACCGAAGCGCTGGTGTGCGCGACGAAGACGCTGGTGAAGGAAGGATTCGTGGTGCTGCCATACACCAGCGACGATTTGATTGTGGCGCGCAAGCTAGTCGACGCGGGCGCTGCGGCGGTGATGCCGCTGGGCGCGCCGATCGGATCGGGCATGGGCATTCAGAATCTGGCGAATCTGCGCATCCTGCGCGAGCGCATCACCGAAGTGCCGCTGATCGTGGACGCCGGCGTGGGCACGGCGTCCGATGCGGCCATCGCCATGGAACTGGGCGCGGATGGCGTGCTGATGAACACGGCCATCGCGGGCGCGCAGGATGCGGTGCTGATGGCGGAGGCGATGCGCGCAGCCGTGGAAGCGGGGCGCAAGGCGTTTCTCGCGGGGCGCATCGAAAAGAAATTGTACGCCACGGCTTCGAGTCCGCTGGCAGGCGTGGTGAAGTAGCTGCTGCCCCATTTGTGGGGTGCGGTGATAATTTCACACGAAGAGGGATCCCTAGACTCGCTCCGTTTAACAGCGACGCTAACCGGGTCGCAAACTTCGCTCGCTTTGGGATGACACCGTAAAACAGAAACCGACGCGAAAGGTTTTCGCGCGTAATCAAAAAAAGTCACAGGCTCTCGGGATGACAACGCGAAAGAAGCGCGAGAGCGGGCACTAGCGAAACAAAACGTGCCAGGAAATGTCGACCAGCGCATGCACCAGCGCGCCTGGCAGCAGCGATCCGGTGCGCATCCACACATGCCCGTAAAACAGGCCGGCAATGGTCGCCAGCAGCACATATTTCCAGTTCGGATAGGGCGCATGGAAAATGTGCGACAGGCCGAAAATCAGCGAGGCCACCAGCAAACCGGCCCAGCGATTGTTGAACGTTTTCGAAAGCAGATTCTGCAGCACCCCGCGAAACAAAAACTCCTCCGGCCAGGCGGTGAAAAGCAAAATCCCGGGCGCAAACAACGGCAGCGAACGCACGCGCGCGAACGATGGACCCCAGGCCAGGAAGTGCATCTTCATGCCCAGCGGGATGGCGATCGCCGCGAACAGCGTGAAATTCAAAAAAAATTGCCAGCCGAAGCCGCGTCCCCATTCGACGCCATAGCCGACGCCTTCCAATCGCCGCAGCAACACGAACGCTGCCACGCCGGTGCTGAGCGCCAGCAGGATCGTGAGCGTATGGGTGAGCACCGGCGGGTAGGGGAACAGGCGATACATCCACTGGAATTCGACCGGCAGCCAGATGATCAGAACCGCGGCGTAATCTTCCCAGGTGCCACCGGATTTTCCGGCGCTACCCGCCACTAGAATGGCGGGGACCACGGTGTAGGCCGCGCCGATGAGCATGCTGCGCCAATCGGAGGTGACGCCGAAGGCGTAGATCAGCAGCGCGAACAGCGGCACCAGCGGCGCGACGATGCCGCCGCGCGAGCGCAGGACGCGCAGCACGCGATCGCGAACGCCGGGCGCGGCGAGGAACAGTTCGAACCCGAAGAGCACCGCGGCCACACCCAGCGCGATCAGGAATCGCCGCCCGGCGAGGCCGCGCCACACGCCGACAAAGGTCGCCAAGCCGACCATGGCGAACCAGATCGCCGCGGCGAATGGAAAGCTCATCTGCCAAGATTTGGAAGTTGTCGCCAAGAGAAAAGAATTTTACTTGAGGCGGCGCGAATCATGCGAAAAACTTGATTTGCGTGCGCGGGTCGGGGATTCTGGTGCGTCGCAATTTGTGCGCGCACACACCGTGAGATGAAAAGGCTCGGATACATTGACTGGCTGCGGGGATTTGCCTGCCTGGCCATGTTTCAGGTGCATTGCTACGACTCCTGGCTGACGCCCGCCGCAAAGGCCACCACGTTTTACGGCTGGTCACGCTTCGGCGGCATCTTGCCCGCGCCGCTGTTTCTTTTTCTCGCGGGTATCTCGGTGGCGCTGGTTACCGATCGCATGCGCAAGAAGGGCATCGACGCGCGGCAGATCGCGCTAAAGACCATGCGCCGGGGCGGGGAAGTCCTGGCGCTGGCGCTGCTGTTTCGCGTGCAGGAATTCGTGTTGGGATTTCCGTGGTCTCCCTGGACCGACTTGCTGCGCGTGGACGTTCTGAATGTTATCGGCGTCTCGATTGTGATGATGGGCCTGGTTTGCTGGCTGGCGCAGGGCCGCGCGGCAAATGTGGCGGCGGCTGTTGGCGCGACCGCGCTGATCGCGATGCTGGCGCCGCCGTTGTGGACCACCTGGCGGCCGCGCTGGCTGCCGTGGTTCCTCGAGTCGTATATAAACGGCGTGCACAATCTCGACAAGCCGCAGCCGTGGCTCTTTCCGATTTTTCCCTGGGCGGCGTTTGCGTTCGCGGGGCTGGCGGTGGGATTTTTGCTGTTCAGCGAGTGGGCGGAAGAAAATCCCGTAATCACCGTGAGCCTGTTGGGCGCGGGCGGCGTGGCCGTCTATTACATTTCCATGTGGCTGGATGCGTCGCGTGTGCGGCTGTACGCGGAGTACGACTACTGGCACACCAGTCCGAACTTTTTCCTGGCGCGCGTGGCCATGCTGCTCGGAGTGTTATTTGTGGGCTATGCCTGGTGCCGCTGGGGCGCCGGGCAGTGGGGCTTCAGTCCGCTGATGCAGATGGGACAAACATCGCTGCTGGTCTATTGGGTGCACATCGAATTTGTCTACGGGCGGCTTTCCATTCTTGGCAAGGGCGCGCAAACCATTCCAGGCGCGACGCTGGGCTTGCTGATTATTTTCGCGGCAATGGTGCTGCTGTCGCTGGCGCGCACCAAGAGCAAAGGGCGCGGCGCGGAACTTGTGGCCTGGATGCGGCAGAGCAAACCCGTTGCGGGCGATTAGCGATTGGTGCTTTTGAGAGCTGTGGAGCGGCGAGTTAAGGCTTGGTCGCGGGCGTGTCGCTCGTGGGCGCGTCAGAGGCAGGCGATTTCGGCGGCAGCTTAAAAATGTATTCGCCGGGGCGAGCCAGGCCCATTTCTTCGCGGGCGATGCGCTCGATGGCGGCGGGGTCTGATTTGAGTCCCTGGACTTTTTCTTCCAGCTTGCGATTTTCCTCGTCGAGCTGCGAAATTTCCTTTTGAACCTGCTTCGCTTCTTTTTGCGAGCGGCGCATGGCGATCAGGCCGTGCGTGCCGAAGATATCCTGTAGCAAGAGCAGCGCCAGCGCGGCGACCAGCAGCAGGCTCCAGTTGCGGCGCCAGAATTCGCTGAGGCGCTCGGAGATCGGCAATTGGCTGCCCACGGAGCCGTTAATCGCTTGGTTCGCCATCTGAGGGATAGTATCTTGTCGCGCTCGCAGCAACTAAGCAAGGTTGGATTGCAGAAGCTGCGTAAAAACAGTGATGGAGTTGTCGTAAAAACAAATCTTCGTCGAGCCGGCGATTGGGTCCATCGATTCGGGAACGCTAGCACTCAACTGAGGGCAGAAAATGACCGAGAAAATTGTAGTCCTGGTGACGTGCGGGTCGGTGGAGGAAGCGCGAAAGATCGGCCATGCCCTTGTGGAAGAGCGGCTGGCGGCGTGCGTGAACGTGGTGCAGGCTCCGGTCGAGTCGATTTACCGCTGGAAGGGCCGGGTGGACACCGCTACGGAGTTTCTGATGATCATCAAGAGCTCGCGCGAGCGGTTTTCAGCGCTCGAAGAGCGCCTCAGGAAGCTGCACAGCTACGAAATTCCCGAAATCATCGCTTTGCCAATCGAGAAAGGCTCGAGCGATTATCTTGCCTGGCTGGCGGATTCGGTGCGCAGCACGGAATAGCGTCAGCTCAAGGTCTTCACACCTTCGCCAGCGCCTGATCCAGATCGGCAATTAAATCCTCGACATCTTCAATCCCGACCGAGAGCCGAACCAATCCGTCGGTGATTCCACTCTGTATGCGCACCTCGGCCGGAATGGCGGAGTGCGTCATGGTCGCGGGATGCGAGATGAGCGTTTCGACGCCGCCGAGGCTCTCGGCCAGCGAGCAGAGATGCACGTTGTTGAGCAATGTGCGGGCCGCGCTCACCGACCCCAGGTCGAAGCTGATCATGGCGCCAAATCCGCGCTGCTGCCGCTTGGCAAGTTCATGCTGCGGATGCGACGCGAGCCCAGGATAGAGCACGCGTTTCACCTTGGCATGGCCCTCCAGAAATTTGGCAATGGCGCGGCCGTTGGAATCATGGCGATCCATGCGGACAGCAAGCGTTTTGATCCCGCGCGAAATTAAAAAGCAATCCATAGGCCCGAGAATCGCGCCCACGGCCCGTTGCAGGAAATAGATTTTTTCGGCATCTGCTGGGCGCGTCAGCACGACGGCGCCTCCGATGGAGTCGCTGTGGCCGTTGAGATACTTGGTCATGGAATGGATCACAATATGCGCGCCAAACGAAATGGGCTGCTGCAAATAAGGACTGAGAAAAGTGTTGTCCACCACCAGCGTGAGCTTATGTTTGTTCGCAATAGAAGCTATGGCCGCCAGATCGGTAAGCACCATGGTCGGATTGGAAGGTGTTTCGCAGTAGATCATGCGCGTCGAGGGCTTGATGGCCGCTTCGACTTTTTCCGGCTGCGAGGTGTCGACGTAAGTAAACTCCAGGCCGAATTCGACGAGTAACTGCGACACAATTCGGAACGTTCCGCCATACACGGCCGCCGGCAAAATCGTGTGGTCGCCGGGACGCAGCAGCCGAAATACCGCGTCGATGGCCGCCATGCCGGAGCCAAACGCGTACGCAGCCGTTCCGCCTTCGAGCTTCGCTAACGTGCGCTCCAGGGCCATGCGATTCGGGTGCGTGGTGCGCGCGTAGACGTAGCCCTTGCTTTTCTCCAGGCCATCGAGCACGTAGGTTGAAGTCTGATAGATCGGTGCGACCACGGCGCCGGTCAGCGGGTCCGGCTCCTGTCCCACGTGGATCGCATCCGTAGAAAAGCCCATGAGTTCCTCCTGTCGATGGCGACGCGCAAACCATCATACCGAAATAGTCCACAACTCAAGACGGATGCCCGCAAGATAGATGCCTGAAGATCGATACCGAAACTCAGGCTTGAGCGTGAGCCCCGATTGCGGTACAACCTAGGCACGGTATCGCAGTGAATTTCTATTTGCTCCAACTCAACCGTCGAGCCTGCATGATGGCTTCTGTCGTACTTTTGTCCGGGGCGTTGTGCGGCACGTTCGGTGCCACGGCCCTACGCGCTCAGGAAAATTCCATCCCGCATACCTCGGGTCCGAACGACGACGCACAGCCCGAGACGAAAAGTGACAACTCTTCCGAGCGCGCTATGACCAAGCTACGCCTTCACGTCACCGGAAATAACGGTAAGTCGATTGATAATGCCAGCGTTTATGTCCGGTACAACAAGCCCGCGAGCTTTCTTCACAAGGAAAAGCTCGTGGAACTCGATTTGAAGACAAACGGTGAAGGGGATGTAAAAGTTCCGCCCGTTCCGCAAGGAAAAATTCTGGTTCAGGTGATTGCCACCGGATGGCATACATATGGCAAGTGGTATGAAATAAATAAGGACGAAGATTCCATCGAAATCAAGCTCGAACCTCCGGCGAAGTGGTACTGATTTTCTTTGGGAAAGCTTTTCCGTTTTCTGCTCGCGGCTTCTCACCGAACCGTCTCAAAACCGCTCGCACATCATTGTTACGTTTGTAGAAGCGCACGCACGATCGGCACAAATATTTTTCATCGCGCTCAATTGCCCTGAAATTGTGCAAAGAGGATTTTCGATTGGCCTGATAAGCGTTTTCGATTGTCGGCCGGTCCATTTCCACATGGTTTTCAACAAAGTTGTTGAAAACTTTAACGGGCCATTCACATTTAGAAGCGTGGTAACGCAGCAATTGGTGGAAGAATTGCTCCAGCAAAAATAAACACACTGCGCACGGCGCACTCGCTCGCCGGCGCTTTCCTGCACTCGGTGCTTAACAATCCTCACCTCACGCGTGCTATCATAAAGTTCCACCTGAAGTTCTAATTCACAATGAAACGTTTGATTTTGAACGCCGATGATTTCGGCTTGACACGTGGAGTAAATCAGGGAATCATTCGCGCTCACCAACACGGAATTCTCACCAGCACAACTCTGATGGCTACCGCTTCCGAATTTGAGGATGCTTGCGCGTCGGCGCTTGCGAATCCGGCTCTGGGTGTCGGTTGCCACATCGTTCTCGTCGGAGGCACTGCGGTCGCATCGCCGGCGGAGATTCCTTCGCTTGCGGATCGAAATGGTGCGCTGCCGAAATCTCTTTTGGGCTTTGCGGCAAAAGTCAGCAGCGGCCAGATTCGTGCCGCCGACATCGCAACCGAAGTCACAGCGCAGATCCAAAAAATTCGCTCAGCCGGAATTGAGCCGACCCACATCGATACGCATAAGCACACCCACGCGCATCCAAAAGTCATGGATGTCATCGGCCAGGTCGCGCGGGATGGCGGCATCACGCGCATCCGTCGTCCCATTGAGCGGCTCGGCAAATCCTGGGAGGGCGGCGGCTTGTCGAAACAATTCGCGGCGGCCGTCGCAGTGCGCACCGTGGCGGCTGAATTTGAGTCTCTGGCACAAAAATACGGGCTACGCGCTCCGGATCACTTCCTCGGCTTGGCAATGACCGGGCAACTCGGCCCCACGGAATTGCGTCGCATGATCGAGAACCTTCCGGAAGGTACGGTCGAGATCATGTTGCATCCCGGTATTTGCGATCGGGAGCTTGCCGGAACCGGTTCGCGTCTGCAGCAACAACGCCAACTCGAACTCGATGGCCTCACGGATGCTGATGTGAAACACACCGTCCAAAAAGAAGGCATACAGTTAATTACCTATGCGGGGTTAAACTAAGCCGATGCAAGCCGATACCCTGGCCCCCAAGTATTCGGTCGTCGTGCCCTTTCACGACGAGCAGGAAAGCGTCGTCGAACTTCACCGCAAACTCAGCGAAGTGATGACCGGCCGCTACGAGCCGGTGGAGTTTATTTACGTGGACGATCAGAGCCGCGATGCCACTCCCGCGCACCTCGAAGAGATCGCCGAGATCGATCCGCGCGTTACCGTGCTGCGGCTGAAGCGCAACTACGGTCAGACCACCGCGCTTGCCGCTGGTTTCGATTACGCCACCGGCGACGTGATCATCTCCATGGACGGCGACTTGCAGCACGATCCCGCCGACATTCCCGTGATGCTCGAGGCTTTTCAGTCCGACGAATACGACATCGTCAGCGGCTGGCGCCAGCGGCGCGTCGACAATTTCCTGCTTCGCCGTCTCCCTTCGCGGATCGCCAACTGGATGATGGCCAAGCTCTCCGGCGTCGACATTCACGATTTCGGCACCACCTTCAAGGTCTATCGCCGCGACACCATCAAAGACATTCACCTTTACGGCGAGATGCACCGCTTCATCCCGGCACTGGCCGCCTGGAATGGCGCGCGTGTGGTGGAAGTTCCAATCAAGAACATCGTCCGCCCCGATGGCAAATCGCACTACGGCATTTCGCGCACGCTGCGCGTTCTGTTCGACATTCTCACCATTCGCTTCCTGATGCGCTACATGACCCGCCCTCTGCATTTTTTTGGGCCCACGGGCCTGCTCGGGCTTTTCACCGGCTCCGTAATTCTTTTCGGGCTCTTTGTCGAAAAAATAGTCTGGAAGATCGATCTTTTTGCCGAACATGGGCCTTTGATGGTGCTGGGATTGATGCTGTGCCTCTTTGGTGTGCAGCTCCTGGCGCTGGGCCTGGTTGGGGAATTGTTGATGCGCACGCACTTTGAGTCGGGCGCCGAGCCGGTGTATCGTATCGAGCGGATTATCGGAAGATCGCGCGTCGGCGCGCTGGCGAGCAATGCGGAAAAGCCTTTGGCGGCGGCAAAGCGGGCCACGAAGTAACTCCAATTCACGAGGGAATCATGTTCAAGCAAAAAATCGCGTTCGGTAGTGCGCTCCTGGCCCTGATTCTGGCAGCACCGGCTGGCGCTCAAATGGGCGGCATGATGGGCCGCGCGCCTCAGCCTCGAGGTTTTTTCAATCCAGTGGTCGGTTCCGGGGCGGTCTATGAGATTACTTCTTCCGGCCGGGACGGCCAGAAGACGATAACTACTGAAGTCGATGTTGTGGGCAAGGAATCCGTGGACGGGAAAGATGGCTATTGGTTTGAAAGCACCGTCTCGAATACGCAGATGGGCGGCGACATCGTCATGAAGATGCTCATCGTGCCCGATCCCAACAGCACCGGTCCGGCAAAGATGATCATGCAGATGCCCGGGCGTCCTCCTATGGAAATGCCCATGCAGATGGGACGCATGGGCAATCAGAAGCCGCAGTCGACGGACATCCGCAGCGAGGCCGACGATTTGGGAGTGGAAACGATCACCACGCCCGCGGGAACGTTCGAGACGCATCACTACAAGATGAAAGACCAGACCGGCGATTCCTGGATCAGCGAGAAAGTCGCTCCCTACGGCCTGATCAAGCACCAGGGGAAGGACTCGACCATGATCCTGACCAAGGTGGTCACCGACGCAAAAGACAAAATTACCGGCACTCCGGTCCCGTTCAATCCCATGGCCATGGGCATGGGTGGTGGCGGGCCGCAGCACTAAAAAATCTCGCAACCAATTTTCAGGGCGCCGCAAGCTCGTCGCGGCGCCTTTTTTATTTGTGGACCGATGCCGCGCGCTCTGCGGGCTGACGCCGGCGCAGGCTATTCGAGATCGGGCGGCGTCACTTTCGCAATCCACGAATCGTAGTCGGACGTATACCCGGCTTTTTGCTGCAGCGAATGAATCTCCTGTTTCACCGTTGCCATCTGCTGATCCGAAAGTGGCGGGATCACGTCGATCTGCTTCTCGATCGCATCCATTTGCTTGGCGATATTCTGCTCGGTCTGGGCCAAGGTGATCGTTTCGGTCTTTGATGCAATTTTCGATCAGATGCTTCGTCACCTTCTGGCTGTGCACCAGCGAAACGCGGATGTTCCCCTGCCCGGTAACCACGTTGCCCACGCCGAACACGCGATCCATCGCGGTGTAGCGCGGCAGATCCTCGTCCGTGAACGTGTAATATTCGCCCTTCATGGCGATGCCCGGCAATTTTTCCGGAACCGACCCGATCGACGAAATGACCAGCGGCGCGCGAAGTTCGTGCTCCGAGCCGGGAATCGGCTCCGCCTTGCGCCCTTCGATTTTCGTTTCGGCCACCTTCAGCCCCACCAGCCGGCCATTTTCCACCACCAGCCCGGTGGTCAGCCGGCGATCCTGGAACCGAAACAGGTATTTGTCCCGCGCCAGCCTCAGCATTTTTTGCCGCACCTGCTCGGTCTTGGCGATTTGCTCCGGCGTCGCGTTGTCGGGGGGCTGCGCCAGCGGCATGTCCTGCTCGCGCCGCCGGTAGATCAGCAGGCAGCCCTTTACGCCGAGTTCCTCGGGCTTGATCCCATGCGTCTTGCACACCGCTGGGACGCCCTTTTCCAGTTCGTGCATGCTGGTCTGGATGCCGCGGGCCTTCAGCGCACGTTCGTAGTTCTCGAGCTGCAGCACCTTCACCACGTCGATGGAAGCCAGGCCGCCGCCCACCACCAGCGCTTCGTCCGGCGTTTCGTAACGCGGTCCGTGATACTCCTTTTCATTCTTGTGGTTGTACCAGTAGATGAACGGATTCTGATAGACCAAGCCCTTGTCGACGTACTCCTCCGCGCCGGGCACTCCCAATTCACGGTCGCGCCAGGCGCCATTGGCCAGAATCACCGCCGAGAATCCCCATTTGAAGAGTTGCGACAGGTCGAAGTCGCGTCCCAGTTTCGTGGAGGGGACAAAGAAAACGCCCGGCTTCTTCATCCGCGCGTCAATGCGCGCATACTCCTGCTTGCGCTGCTCCACGTGCCAGCGGGGAAGTCCGTCTTCGATCTTTCCGTACGGGCGCGTGTTCTGCTCGAACACGGCTACCGGAATGCCGTGATCCGCCAGTATCTCCGCGGCTACCGATCCCGAAATCGCGCCGCCGATCACTGCCACAAAGTGATGGCCATTGCTGGTTATGGAATTACCGCCCGTGGACTCGCTCGTCATGGAATCGCCGCCCCCGTTTCAAAGGCGGGATTGTACACCGAAGCGCCGCGCTGCGCGGCAAGAAGAGCCGTTGCGTTCCCAGCCGTTCGATCGCTGTACCGGGGGATCGCTGTACCAGGAAGGAGCGGTTAGGGCTTGAAGTACATCACGGAAAGCGGAGGCAGCTTTAGCTTGATGGAATACGGCCGGTCATTCCACGGAATAGGTTCCGCGTTCACGCCGCCGGAATTTCCCAGATCGGTTCCTGCGTAAAAGCGCGAATCGGTGTTGAGAATTTCGCGATAGTACCCGGGCCGCGGCACTCCCACGCGATACTCTTCGCGCACCACCGGCGTGAAATTGCACACGACCACGATGATGTCATCCAGGTTCTTCGCATGGCGCATAAAGGCCAGCACGCTGGCGGCCGCGTCGTGCGCTTCGATCCATTCGAATCCGGACCATTCGAAATCCACCTGATGCAGCGCCGGCTCGTTGCGGTGTAGCCGGTTCAGATCGCCAACCAGCGTCTGAACCGCTTTGTGCCACGGCGATTCCTCCAAAGACCAATCCACGGTCGTCGCTTCCCAGAATTCCGCCCGTTGCCCCAGTTCGCTTCCCATGAACAGCAGCTTTTTCCCGGGATGCCCGAACATGTAGCCAAACAGGGCCCGCAAATTCGCGAATTTCTGCCAGTCGTCACCCGGCATTTTCTCGAGCAGCGAACGCTTGCCGTGCACTACCTCATCGTGCGAAAGCGGCAGTATGAAATTCTCATGGAACGCGTACAGCAGCGAAAAAGTCAGTTCGCCATGATGATGCTGCCGGTAAAGCGGATCGAGCGTGAAATAGCGCAGCGTATCGTTCATCCAGCCCATGTTCCATTTCAAGTCGAAGCCCAGCCCGCCCAGATATACCGGGCGCGATACCGCAGGCCACGCCGTCGATTCCTCAGCAATCATCAGTGCGCCCGGATTCCGCTGATGCAAAACTTCGTTCAGTTGCTTGATGAACGAGATAGCCTCGATGTTCTCCCGGCCGCCCAATTCGTTCGGAATCCACTCGCCCGCCTTGCGCGAATAGTCCAGATACAGCATCGACGCCACCGCATCTACTCGCAGTCCGTCGATGTGATACTTGCTGATCCAGAACAGCGCATTCGAAAGCAGGAAGTTGCGCACTTCGTTGCGCCCGTAATTGAAAACCAGCGTGCCCCAGTCCGGATGCTCTCCCCGCCGCGGATCGGCGTGCTCGTACAGGTGCGTTCCGTCAAAGAATGCCAGGCCGTGCGCGTCGCGCGGGAAATGCGCGGGCGTCCAATCCAGAATCACGCCGATGCCTTCCTGGTGGCAGCGATCCACAAAGTACATGAAGTCGTCAGGCGCTCCGAAGCGGCTGGTCACCGCGTAGTAGCCCACCGTCTGATAGCCCCACGACGCATCGAACGGGTGCTCCATGATCGGCATCAGCTCAATGTGCGTGTAACCCATCTGCTTCACATACGGAATCAGTTCAGCCGCCAGTTCGCGATAGTTGAACCAGCGATAATCTTCATCGGCCTTCTTCTTCCACGATCCCACGTGAACTTCATAAATCGACATGGGCGCGTGCAGCCAGTCCCGCGAGGTGCGCTCCGACAGCCAGGCCGAATCGTTCCATTGATACTTGTCGATATCCTTCACAACGGACGCCGTATTGGGCCGCAACTCGCTCCAGAAGCCATACGGATCGGACTTCAGCCCCAGATGGCCTCCGGCACGCGACAGAATCTCGAATTTGTAAATCGCGCCTTCATCCAGATCCGGGATGAACAGCTCCCAGATCCCCGACGCTCCGCGGCTGCGCATGGGCCGCACTCGGCCGTCCCATAGATTGAAATCGCCCACTACGCTCACGCGTTGCGCGTTCGGCGCCCACACTGCGAATTCCACGCCCTTCACTCCGGCCAGCACGCGAACGTGCGCTCCCAGCTTTTCGTAATTGAGGTAGTCAGTGCCCTCGCCAATTAAATACAGATCGTAGTCGGTCAGCAGCGGAGGGAATGCATAAGGGTCATGCTGGGTCAGAACGCTGCCGTCCGCGAAACGCAGGCGAATCTGGTAGGCGCCTGGATTTACTACGCGTCCCTCGCCTGCGGATAGCTCCCCCAGCATCAGAACCACCTCAAACAGGCCTTCCGGATGGATTTTCTGCGCGACATGCAACTTGCCACTCGCCGCATCGACTACCCCTACTTCAACTGCGCCAGGGTGAAACGCTCGAATAGCTAGAACTTCTTTTCCGTTTCGTTCGTCCAGGTGCGGTCCCAGGATGTGGAACGGGTCTGAGTGCCCTCCACTCGCCAAAGTTTCCGCCTCAACTTGAAATGGATCGCGAATGGCTTCAATTTCGGACAAGGTGTTCTCTCTTTTCGGGGCGGGCGTTTTTTCGCTACTCGCTTACACATCTTACCGGAGCCTATAGCGATTGACTATCCAGACAAAGCAGTACGGTGCGGAGCGAAACCAATCACCTTGCACAACGCTGCGCAACTGCCTGCGGCCCGGTTAAGTAACAACTGTCACATTTCGGTACTTTCGTACCATTGAGCCTAAGTCCAGCAAAACGCTATACCTACAACGTAAGCGCCTCTGCGGGGGCATTTCGCTCACAAAACATCGTTGGCCTGGGGAACATGAAGGGGAAGAGTGTCTCAAGAGGTCTGAAGCGAAAGGTCTCCTCGCGTTCGCCGAAGACCGCCAAGGACTTGCTTCGCGCGCTTGGCCCCGCCGAGCCGCTGAATAACTCCGCTTCGTCTCCACTCGCCGACGGAAGCTCTCAATTGCTTTTCTCCAAGAACCCGCTGCCCATGTATATCGTGGACCGCGAGTCCCTGCAATTTCTCGAGGTGAATGAGGCAGCGGTCGCCCAGTACGGTTTTTCGCGCGAAGAGTTTCTGCAAATGCGCACCACCGGCATTCGTCCGCCCGCGGAAATTGCCCGTTACAAAGAAGCGATGCGCGGCGCGGAGAAGGCCGCCAAGGGACAAGGTGTCTGGTGGCACATCCGGAAAGACGGCACCACGTTCGAGGTCGAGGCAACCAGCGAAGGCATCACCTTCGCCGGACGCGACGCCATACTCGTCGTGGCGCAGGACATCACGCCTCGCCGCAAATCTGAAAACGCCATTGTCGAACACAACGCCTACCTGCACGCGTTCCTTCACAATCTGCCGCTAGCCGTAATGGTCCTGGATAAAGACCGTCGCATTCAGATGTGCAATCCGGCGTTTGAAAAGCTCTTCGGATATTCGCCGTCTGAGATCAAAGGCCTGCAACCTCAATCGCTGCTCGAGCCTCCCGGGCGGGCTGCCGCGACTGCCGAAATCATCAAGCGCGTGATGGCCGGCCAGGTGGTCCGCGAGCAATCGCAGCGCAAGCGGCGCGACGGCACCATCGTCGACGTCCAGGCTCTGATCGTCCCCTTGGTTCTGAACGGCGCGCGCATCGGCAGCGTGGGAATCTACGAGGATCTTCGCGAGCGCCGCCAGGCCGAAGTGGCCCAGCAGCAAGCCGAGGAGAAATTCCGCCGCTTATTCGAGAACGCAGTCGAGGGAATTTTCCAGAGCACTCCCGAAGGAAAATATTTGAGCGTCAATCCGGCTTTGGCGCGCATGTACGGTTATTCTTCAGCCATCGAGCTGGTGAATACCATGCGCGACATCGGAAGGTCCTTGTACGCCGACCCGCTTCGCCGCGAGCAGTTCCGCCGCACCATCGCGAAAAACAATTTCGTCGAAGGTTTCGAATCCGAGATCATCCGCAAGGACGGCACGCGGATCTGGATCTCCGAGAACGCCCGCGCCGTGCGCGACGCCAGCGGTGAAGTCGTCAGCTATGAGGGCACCGTCGAGGATATCACCGAGCGAAAACGCTCCGAAACTGAGCGCCAGGTCACCACGGAAATCGTCCATGCCATCAGCGTTAGCGACAGCCTCGCCGATCTGCTGAGCCGCATGCACCTCGCGCTGCAAAAGGTGCTCGACGCGCAGAATTGCTTCGTGGCGCTCTACGAGCCGTCCACCGGCGTGTTCAATTTTCCCTTCTTCGTCGATCAAGTCGAGCCTGTGCCTCCGCCCCAGATGGTCTGGAGAAGCTGCGCTGCCTATGTCTATCGCGCCGGACGCGCCATGATCATTTCGCCCAAAAGCTTTTACCAGCTTGTCGAGCAGGAGGAAGTGGAATCCTCGCGCCGGCCGCCCGCTTCTTTCCTCGGAGTTCCGCTGCGCACCACCGCTGGTTCCATCGGCGTGCTGGTGGTTCAGAATTACCAGCGCGAAAATGCCTACACCCGCCGGGACATGGAATTCCTTTCGTCCATCGGCGACCAGATTGCCCTGGCCATCGAACGCAAGCGCGCCGAAGGCCGCATTCGCGAAAGTGAGGCGCGCCTGCGCGTCTTAATCGAGCAATTGCCCGCGGTGTTGTGGACCGTCGACAAGGATCTTCGCTTCACCTCGGTGTTGGGCGCGGGGCTCGCGCGCCTTAATCTGCGCCCGAACCAGATTGTCGGGCTGAGCCTGCAGGAATATTTCGAAACTTCCGATCCCACCTATCTTCCGTTTGCCGCGCATCGCCGCGCCGTCGCCGGCGAACCCGTCACGTTCCACGTCGAATGGAAAAATGGGTCCTACGCCTGCCACGTCGAACCTTTGCGCGGCGGAGAAGGTGAAGTTCTCGGCGCCATCTGCATGGCTCTCGACATCACCGACCGCAAGGAACTCGAGGAGCGGTTTCGCCAGGCGCAAAAAATGGAAGCCGTCGGCCGGCTCGCGGGCGGCATCGCGCATGACTTCAATAACCTGCTCATGGTCATTCAGGGCTATGCCGATCTGTTGTCCGAGCGCCTTTCCGTGGAAGATCCGCTGCGCCGCAACGCCGAGCAAATCCAGATCGCCTCGCAGCGCGCCACCGCGCTCACGCAGCAGTTGCTGGCCTTCAGCCGCAAGCAGATCCTTGCGCCGAAAATTCTCAATATTCAGACCGTCGTCAGCGAAATGGAAAAGATGCTGCGCCGCCTCATCGGCGAAGACATCCAGCTCGACACCAGCTCGGTAAAGGATCTCGGGCTGGTCAAAGCCGACCGCAGCCAGATCGAGCAGGTCATCCTGAATCTCGCCGTCAACGCTCGCGACGCTATGCCCGGCGGTGGCCGCCTCACTATCGAAACCGGCAACGTGGAGCTCGACGACTCCTTCTCTCGCGCGCCGCAGGTCCTCGCGCCCGGAAAATACGTGATGCTCGCCGTCACCGATACCGGCGTGGGCATGAGCACGGAAACGCAGGCTCACATCTTCGAGCCGTTTTTCACCACCAAGGAAAAAGGGAAGGGAACCGGACTCGGTCTGGCCACCGTCTACGGCGTGGTCAAGCAGAGCGGCGGGTACATCTGGGTCTACAGCGAACCCGGCCGCGGCACCACTTTCAAAATTTATCTGCCCAGGATCGAACAGGAAGCCGCTTCCGCCAGCCGCGAAAACTTAAACGAACGTCCAGCCATCTCCCGAGGTTCAGGCACGGTTCTTCTGGTAGAAGATGAAAAAGGGGTGCGCGAACTCACCCGCGAATATCTGGAAGCCAGCGGCTACACCGTGCTGGAAGCGGAAGAAGGTCAAACCGCTCTGGAATTATCGTCGGCTCATACGGGGTACATCGACTTGCTGCTCACCGACGTGGTCATGCCCGGCATGAGCGGACGCGAACTGGCCGAGCGCATCGTCCAAATGCGCCCCGGAATCAAGACGCTGTACATGTCCGGCTATACCGACCGTGCCATCGTCCACCACGGCATTCTGCAAACCGACACCGTTTTGCTGCAAAAGCCCTTCAGCCTCGCCACGCTCGCTTCGAAGGTCCAGGAAATCTTGACCGCCGAAGTCGTCCACTAGAAGCCAACTGATAAGAGCACGTCGTCATCCCGAAGAGAGCCGCGCCCGGTAAGGGCGCAGAGAGAAAGACGTGTGCGACCCGGTTAGGATCGCGGTAAAACGGAGCGAGTCGAGCCTCGCCACGCTCGCTTCGAAAGTTCAGGAAATCCTGACCGCCGAAGTCGTCCACTAGAAGCCAACTGATAAGAGCGCGGTGTCATCCCGAAGAGAGCGCTGAGTGCGATCCGACCAGGATCGCGCTGCGAGTCGAGGGATCTCTCTTCGTGTGCCGAATTCGCCGTCCCCTTCTTACTCGCCGCTTTGATCACTCTTATGTACGCTTCGCAGGTCGCGGTTTAATCGTGACAAAAACTCCGTCGCGAAGCGCCACACCGCTCGCGGTCCCTGGCGATCCGGTGAGGATCGCGCCCCGAGCGAGCGCAGCGCGTCAAGGGCCCATATGAAAGGCCGCGAGCCTTCGATTTGCGTTGCCGCTTGCTCGTTCAGAGAAAAGGCATTCTTGCACGGAATGCATTCGCTAAATGAGTCCGCGCGTCTTTTCGCGTAAAATCCAAGCCGCGCCTTTGCGGCTCCAATGCCATCTTCATTCCTGGTCATGTCTTCGCCCGAAAAAACACTGATCAATCAGTGCGCGCACACCACAGCTTCTCCCGTTCTTGCCGAATCGATCCGGTCGAAAGCTTCCGGAAACATTCAGTGGGATGAACTGGTCACTGCGGCATTAGTCCATTCCATGCTGCCTTTGCTTGCCCGAAATCTGCGCGAGGTTACGCCCGACAATATTCCACCCGAGAAACTGGAAGGGTTGGCCACGGCGGCGCGCGAAAGCGCCTTTCGCGGGCTCAAGCTCACCGGCGAGCTGCTGAAAGTTCTTGCGGCTTTTGAAACGCGCGGCGTTCTCGCCTTACCCTACAAGGGCCCCGTCGTGGCCATGCAGGCCTATGGCGATCTATCTCTGCGTCCCTTCGAGGATGTGGACATCCTGATTCCCCAGCGCGACATGCCCAATGCCCACGACGTGATGATTGGGCTTGGCTATCAACCGAGCCTCTCCTGGCTCGCCGGCGCTACAGCGCGAAATTTCCCCGCGGCAATTCCCGGCGAGTACAAGTATTACAGCGCGGAACGCGATGCAATCGTCGAGATCCACACCGAGCGCACTCTGCGCCATTTTCCCATTCAGCCCGATCTGGACGATTTCGCGCACCATGGCGTCAATATCGCCCTCAGCGGACGCGAAATTCTTACGCTTTGCCCCGAAGACGCTTTGGTCGCGCTGTGCGTCCACGGCGCGAAAGATTTTTGGGCTCGTCTCATCTGGGTTGTCGACATTTCAGAGATGATCCAATCTCATCCGCAGCTCGACTGGGACCGTCTCTGGCGTCGCGCTGAATCCCTGCAAGCGCAGCGCATGGTGTCTCTAGGATTGGTCCTGGCCAGGCAGGTGTTGGGTGCGCGCATCCCGCGTGACAGCAAGTTGGCGCGCGACGATCAGGAAACGTTCGAAATGGTAAAGCACTTTACGCGAGAGCTGTTCGCGCGCGAAGGCCAACCGTGGTCCGCCGCTGAGCGCTTCACTTTCCGCCGCCGCTGCGTTCCGGGATACTTCGCGGGCTGGCGCTACGCCTTGCGCCTCACCACCGCCCCGGCGCAGGACGATCTGGAAATGGTCCGCTTGCCGCGCTACCTGCAGCCGTTATACACGCTGCTGCGGCCTTTGCGTTTGCTGTGGAAGTATCGCGAACTGCCATGAAAGACGTTCACTGAAAGAAGAGCGCTGAAAAACTGCGGTTACTCCAGCCGTCACTCCGCCATTCACTCAGGCTCTCACTCCGGTTTATTCAGCCTCACAACTTTGATCCCAGTCAGCATGCGCACCCAGCGCGCCGGGCGCTTGTCGTGCGGCACTACCAGCCGCAGAGGTCCCACCTTGTCGTTGATCGGTTTTCCGCCCATGGTGTCCGCCACCAGCACGTCGGAATCCTCAAAGTCGGAATCGAGTTCCGGCAGCGAGAAGAGCACCTGGTATCCGTCGCCGCCCTGGGCCAGAACGTATGTCGCCATTACCTTCCCACGGATTTGTCCGCCCTGCGGCACTCCCGCCTGCTTCAGGATCGCTGCCAGCGGCACGCCTTCATACGCTTCCTCTTCTTGCGCGTGCTCGTTCTTCACGTGAACCGTTTTTCTCGGCATGCTCTTCAGCGCGTCAAGCGAAAGCGTCAGCGAATTTGCGACGTCGCCGCCAACGGTCAGCGCCGCGCCGCTGGCCGGAGCAGCCGCACTCGATTGTGCCCGTGTGGCAGCGCCGCTCGTCAGCAGCAGTGCCAGCCCGCCAACCAGCGCAAATCCCATCTGTCGCCTACCGATCCGCCGATCTGTATCGCTCATGTTCGACCTCGCTTCTGCGCTCCCGTTCACTTGCTGACGGGAATGAAGCCGTATTTCTCAAACGCCGCCCGCGCCGCTGGCCCGGAGAGAAACGCCTCGAAATTCTTCGCCGCCCCCGCGTGCTTCGAGTCCTTGAGCACCGCTACCGGATAGATCACCGGCGAGTGCCAATCCTCTGCCGCCCTGGCAACCACCTTCACTTTATCCGATACCTTCGCATCCGTCGCGTAAACGATTCCCGCATCCACGTTTCCGCTGGCGACGTACGTGAGCACCTGGCGCACATCTTTGCCCAAAATCAACTTAGGCTTCAGCCGGTCGTACATTCCCAGGTGCGTCAAAACTTGCTGCGCGTATGTGCCTGCCGGGACGGTCTGCGGCTCGCCGATGGCGATCCGCTTCACCTCAGGCTTCTCCAGGTCCTGAAACTTCGCCACGCCAGAAGTTCCCGCCGGTACGATCAGCACGATGCGGTTCTTCAGCAGATCGCGCCGCGTTTCCTCGAGTAACATCCCTTTCATCGCGAGCGCCTCCATCTCGTCCGGCGAAGCGGAAATGAACACATCCACCGGCGCACCCTGTTCGATCTGCCGCATCAGAGTGCCCGAACCGCCAAGGTTAAAGCGCAGCACGGCGTCCAATTTTTGGCGCTGGTACAGATTGCAGATTTCGTCGAGCGCATCCTTCAGGCTCACCGCGGCGGAAACGGTGATCTCTTCACTCGCGGCGGCTGCCGCGGTGGGCGCGATCGCCGGGGCAAAGCTGCCGGCCGCCAGCACTACGGCCAGCAGCATCGCCCAAACGAATCGCCCACGCGTTATCTGTTCCATTCGGCAATTACCACAGAAGCTTCAGCCCGAACTGAATCTGCCTGGATGTCGTTGACGTCGACTGCACTTGGCCCGCCGCCGGATTCGCTTGTGGCGCGGTCGACCCAGGCGGCAGCACCGCCAAGATCAGGTTCGGGGTATTGAAATTCGCCCGGTTCAAAATGTTGAACAGCTCGGCGCGGAATTGCACGTGGAAATTCTCGCGCACCGGCGTGTCCTTCATAAAAGACAAATCCCAGGTCGCCAGTCCCGGCCCGGTCAGCGTGTCCCGTCCCAGATTGCCGTAGAACCCGCTGTTGTTCGGCTCTGCAATGAACGCCGCGGGATTGAACCACTGGGTCGGATTGCCTTCGATCACCGAGCCGCTGAACGAAGGATTGATGAACGGCCGCACCGGGTTGCGGTTGTCGCCGTTGTTCGACGGGTTATAACTGAGCTGCGGCGTGAACGGGAAGCCGCCCTGCAGCGTGACGATCGAATTCAGCGACCATCCGCTCACCAGTCTGTTGCCGACCCCGGTAAAGCCATTGGCGTACGCGCGGCCGCTGCCGAAAGGCAAATCGTAAACGCCATTGATCACCGCTACGTTGCGCACATCGTAAGTCGCCAGGCCCCAGTCCGCGCGCAGGTTATACGGATTCGACACCAATCCCGGCGCATTCTGTGCCGCTGTGCCGTTCAGCGAATCGCCGTCATCGAGCGCTTTCGACCAGGTATAAACGCCGCGCAGCGAAAGCCCGTGGCTGAAGCGGTGGTTCAGGTCGACTTCCAGCGCGTTGTACAAGCTGTCGCCGGTGGCGAACCAGGTCCAGGTGTTGGTCAGAGTCGATGCGGGATTCGCTTTCGGCGCATTCAACGGAATGTAATACGATCCCGCGGGCACCGGCGTTCCTGACAGCGCGCCAAATCCCGCCGGATACGCGGCAGGGCAGGGCGCCGCGGGGCAAATCGTCGGAATCGGTTCGTTGGCATCGAGCCCGATCATTTCGTGATAGCCGTGGCTGCCCACGTAGCCGACCGTCAGCGAGGTGTTCGGCGTGAGTTGCTGCTCCACGCGCAGCGAATACGAAATCAGTGTGGGCGTCTTGAAATCCGGTTGCACTCCGCCGGGCACGATCTTCGCGGCCGCCGGCACTGCCGCCACGCTCGGCTGCAACGGCAGAGAAGTGACGGCCAGGCTCGAAAGCGTGTACGTGGGATTGTACGGCGCGTTCTGGTCCATGCGGTAACCCAGCGCGTCCTGCAGATCGTTGTAGATTCCGAACCCGGCGCGAATCACCGTCTTCTGGCTCAACGGACTCCAGGCAATTCCCAGGCGCGGTTCCGGCAGGAAATGCGCGTTGTTCACGTTCAATGCGGAGCTGCCGATCGTCGGGCTCGTCGAGATCACCCCGTTCGTGAAAAGATAATTCGCTGCGCGCCCGTGCGCTTCGTTCCATCCCGTGCTGGTTTCGCCGCGGAAGCCGGCCGTCACCGTCAGCTTCGGCGTGATACGCATCTCGTCCTGGAAATACTCTGCCGCGAACAACGCCCGCCAGTTCATTTCCGTGGGCGCCGGATCGTAAAGGAACGTGGAAATGGTTCCCGCCTCAAGCGCCGCTAGCCCCGTGAAGGAAGCCTGCCCATACTGGCTCAGCGCCAGCGTCTCGTTCGATTGGAATTGCTGGAACCACGCGCCTACGCTGATCTGGTGCATTCCGTAGGTGAACGTTACGCGGTCTTCGTAGGTGAACAGGTTTCGGGCCACGCGTAGATTGCTTCCGTTGTTGCTGCCCGCAAGTCCCAACTGCGTCGCGGGATTCGACGCCGCGCTTCCGCCTACCACCACCGCTCCGATGGGATGGCCGGCCACGAAACTTGGCGCGTTTGCCGCAGGCGTGCCGGGTGTCGGTTCGCCCGTGAAAAAATATCCCGCGCGCGAGTAACCAAAACGCGCCGTATTCAGCACCGAAGGCGAGAAGGTGTGGGTTTCCTCCATGCTGAACACCTGCTCACGCAGTGTTGTAATGTCCGTGGCCCATGGATCGAATACCGTGGCCGTGTTGTTGTAGCTGTCGTCCACGGTGTAAATCCCCGAAAAAGTATCCGCCGCCGAAAACACGTGATCCAGCCGCACCGTCCCGAAATCCTCGCGAATCGTTGCCAATGGGGTTGCGTTTAGCACCGCGATGCCGCTAGCTGCTCCGGTCGGCAGCAGCAGTTCCGGCCCGTTCGCCTTCGGCCAGACGTTCAGAATCTGCTGCACGATTCCCGCGCACGCCCCGGTGCAGGTGGGCTTTTGATTGGCGTCCGGCACATCCGTCACGGCCGTCTGGTCCAAATTCTCGCGAAAGCCCTCGTAATTTCCAAAAATAAATGTCTTCGACTTCATCAGCGGCCCGCCCGCCGAAGTGCCGAACTGGTTACGCTGAAAACGCGGCGCGCCATTCACATCGAAGAAATTGGGCGCATCCAGGGCGTTGTTACGCAGAAACTCGAACACATTGCCGTGGAATTGATTGGTTCCCGATTGCGTCAGGATCGACACCTGTCCGCCAGGATGCTTCCCAAACTCCGCGCCATACGTGTCGCGAAGAACGTTGAACTCCCGCACCGCATCCACTCCGAGCAACTGCCCGCTTGCGCCTCCCGGCGTCATGTTGTTTTCCGCCGCGCCGGTGTATTCCACCCCGTTCAGCAGGAACAGATTCTGCTGCGGACGGTTGCCGGATACCGAGAAATCGTTCGCAGTGGTGGAATTGGAAACCCCCGTGCCTCCGGTTTTCTCCCAGGTGAAATTCACCACGCCCGGATTCAGCATCATCAACTCATCATAGCTGCGCCCGTTCAGCGGCAGGTCTTTCACCTGCTGCTCGCCCACCAGCCCCGAAATGTCCGCGGTGCTCACGTTCACGATCGGCGCATTCTCCGTTACCACTACCTGCTCACTAATCGCGCCCAGCTTCAGCGCCAGGTCTGCGGTGGCATCCTGCCCCACCGCCAAGTCGATGCCCTTTCTCACCTCTTCCGAAAAGCCCTGCTTCTTCGCGTGGACTTCATATTCCCCCGCGGGCAGGACATATACGTCGTATCGCCCCGCGTTATCGGTGGTGGTATTTCGGGACACACCCGTTCCCACGTTGATCACCGTAATGGCTGCGGCACCCACGGCCGCGCCGGATGGATCGGTCACCGTCCCGGAAAGCGTTGCCGAAACCTGCCCAAATGCCGCGGACGCGGGTATCAGAGCCGCAACAACGAGAGATGCTATAAAAACAAATCTACGCATTTCGCAATCATCCCCTTTGGGCCTTAGTAGCCGTTGCTATGTGTGAAATACGAACGGCGAGGTGCCATACGTTTTAATACGGACCATATGGATATGTCAAATCGGTTTAATACGGTACGACGGAGGCTAGATTTAAAGCGAAGTTAGTTTTTTCGAGAGAGTAGTCTGCTGCTTTGCTTGTCATCCCGAGCCCGATCGCGGTTTTTGCGATCGGCGGCGCCCGCTGGTGTCAAAGTATCTGCTTTTGCTCTTGTTCTCGCGGCTGTATGCCGAGTCGCGCTCTTAGGGCCGCACAATCATTACTTCGGTGGATTTCACCAGGGCCGCGGCCGTTTCACCCACCTTCAACCGCATCTCGCGCACCGCATCCGCCGTGATGATCGAAGTGATGTGCTGCCCCCCGATCGACAGGTTCACCTGCGCCATCAGCCCGCTGATCTTGATCTCGGTCACGCGGCCCACCAGTTGGTTCCGTCCGCTGATGCGCCGGAAATTCGGACGCCGCTCGCTCACCTCTTTGCGCTCGCCCGCTTTGTAGAGGAACTTGTCTACCTGCTTTTCCGGAATGCGATGGTGCCCGCCGGCGGTCTTCACCGTGCGAATTTTGCCTTTATATATCCACTGTTTCAGAGTGGGATAGCTGACGCCCAGAACCTTGGCCGCTTCGCGGGGCGAGAAGAGTTTCATGGCGGCCTAGTATAGGCGAAAACGGCCTAAGCGTGCAGCAACGGCACTCTTCTTGTAATTCTTGCGGAACAGCGGCGACTGCCGCTCTTTAATTCGCAGTTCATGCGGCGTACACTGAACCTTCAAACTTCGCGCTGTATCCTCACGCAGCCCGACATCTCACAGCAGAACGCGGGAGACCACCATGAGTTCCTCCACCGAAGTGACTTCCAGCCAGACGTCCAGCGCGGTCACCGAAAATCCGCTGAAGACGCTGAATCGCTTCGGCCAGTCTGTCTGGCTCGACTACATTCGCCGCAGCCTGATCTCCACCGGCGAACTCGCGCGCTTGATTCGACGAGGACGGTCTGCGCGGCATGACTTCCAATCCCGCCATTTTCGAGAAAGCCATCGCCGGCAGCACGGATTACGCCCAGGCGCTCGGCGAGCTCGAGAAGCGCACCGATCTCGACGCCAAAGGCATCTACGAGCAGCTCGCCATTCGCGACATTCAGGACGCCGCTGATGCATTGCGCCCGGTCTACGACCAGACCAAGCGCCGCGACGGCTACGTCAGCCTCGAAGTTTCGCCCTACCTCGCGCACAAGACCCAGGAAACCATCGAGGAAGCGCGCCGTCTCTGGAAAGCCGTAGGCCGCGAGAACCTGATGATCAAAATTCCCGGCACGCCCGAGGGCATTCCCGCGTTTCAGCAGCTCATCAGCGAAGGCATCAACGTCAACGTCACGCTGCTTTTCGCGCAGGATGTCTACGAGCGCGTCGCCGCGGCCTACATCGCCGGCCTCGAAGACTTCGCGAAAAGTGGCGGAGACGTCAGCCGCATGGCCAGCGTGGCCAGCTTTTTCGTCAGCCGCATCGATTCGCTCGTCGACACCCTGATCGACGAACGCATCAAGACGCAAGGCGCCGCGGACAAGGCCACGGGTAACGCGCTTGCAGGGCAAAGTCGCTATCGCCAACGCCAAGCTCGCGTACCAGAGCTACAAGCAGATTTTCGGCGACGCCGCGCTGGCAGGCCCTCGCGAAGCGCGGCGCGCAGACGCAGCGCGTGCTGTGGGCCAGCACCAGCACAAAAAATCCCGCGTATCAGCGACGTGCTCTACGTCGAAGAGCTGATCGGCCCCGATACCGTCAATACCATTCCGCCCGCTACCTACGACGCTTTCCGCGATCACGGTCATCCGCGCGCTAGCCTGGAAGAAGATGTCGAAGGGCGCGCGCCAGACCATGGACGACCTCGCCAAAGCCGGCATCTCCATGAAGGAGGTCACCGACCAGCTCACCGACGAAGGCGTAAAGCTTTTCGAGGAAGCTTTCGACAAGCTGCTCGACGTGGTCAACAAGCACGTCAAAAAGGGTGCGCCCTCGGGCGCAAAGAATTTGAGCTACCAGCTTCCCGCCGATCTCGACAAGGAAGTGCAAGCCACCATCGACGATTGGAAGCAAGAACCACAAAGTGAAGCGTCTCTGGGCGCGCGACGCTTCGCTCTGGACCAACACCGACGAAAGCAAATGGCTCGGCTGGCTCGGCGTCATCGAGGATCAGATCGCCAATCTCGCGACCATTCAAGCGTCTCGCCGCAAGAAGTGGGTTCGGGCCGGTTTACGCATGCGGTTCTGCTGGGCATGGGCGGCTCGAGCCTTTGCGTCGAAGTTCTCGATCTCACCTTCGGCAATTTTCGCGGGCCATCCCCAAGTGCTCGTGCTCGATTCCACCGATCCCGCGCAGATGCGCGCCCTCGAATCGAAGATCGATCTCGCGAAAACCATGTTCATCGTGTCGAGCAAGTCCGGAAGCACGCTTGAGCCGAATATCTTCAAGCAATATTTCTTCGAACGCGTGAAACAAACCGTCGGCGCAGCCGAAGCAGGGAAGCGCTTCATCGCCATCACCGATCCCGGCTCGAAGATGCAGCAGGTCGCCGAAAAAGACGGCTTCCGCCACATCTTCTTCGGCCTGCCCAGCATCGGCGGGCGCTATTCCGCGCTTTCAAATTTCGGCGTCGTTCCCGGCGCGATTCAGGGCATCGACGTTGCCAAATTTCTCGATCGCGCCGAGGAAATGGTTCACGCCTGCGCCTCCGTGGTTCCCGCCGACCAAAACCCCGGCGTGATTCTCGGCGCCATCCTGGGCACGCTGCAGAATCGCGGACGCGACAAAGTCACCATCTTCACTTCGCCCGGCATCTCCGATCTCGGCGCCTGGCTCGAACAGCTTCTCGCCGAATCCACGGGCAAAGAAGGCAAGGGTCTCATCCCCGTCGACCGCGAAAAAATCGGCGCGCCGGATGTCTACGGAAGCGATCGCGTCTTCGCCTATCTGCGCCTCGCCCCTGCGCCCGACGCCAAGCAGGACGCCGCCGTCGACGCCCTCGAAAAGGCCGGCCAGCCGGTCGTGCGCATCTCCGTTGCCGGACATCTACGAGGTCGGCCAGGAATTTTTCCGCTGGGAAATCGCCACTGCCGTGGCCGGCTCCATCATCGGCATCAACGCGTTCAATCAGCCCGACGTGGAAGCCAGCAAGATTGAAACGCGCAAGCTCACCGACGAGTACGAAAAGAAAGGCTCGCTGCCGGCCGAATCGCCGGTGCTCGAAGAAGCTGGAATCAAGCTGTTCACCGACGCGAAAAACGCCGCAGCGCTCAAGCAGTCCGCCAAAGACGCTACACTCGTCGGCTACCTGCGCGCGCATCTCGCACGCATCAAGCCCGGCGATTATTTCGCTGTGCTCGGCTTCATCCAGATGAACGACGCGCACGAAACGGCTTTGCAGTCCATCCGCCACGCCGTTCGCGATTCAAGAAGCGCGTTGCCACCTGTCTCGGCTTCGGCCCGCGCTTCCTGCACTCCACCGGCCAAGCCTACAAGGGTGGACCCAACTCCGGCGTGTTCCTGCAAATCACTTGCGACGACGCCGCCGACCTGCCCGTGCCCGGCCAGAAATACACTTTCGGCATTGTGAAGGCCGCGCAGGCCCGCGGCGATTTCCAGGTGCTCGCCGATCGCAACCGCCGCGCGCTTCGCGTCCACTTGGGCTCGGACGTAAACGCCGGCTTGGCCAAGCTCCAGGACTTGATCAAGCAAGCCCTCAGCTAACAGCTTTGCTCTTTGCTGCGGCTCTGCCGCGGTCTCTTTCGCTTTTGCTTTTCGCTGTGGCTTTTGATTTACGTTGTCATCCCGAGCGAGCGCAGCGACGAGGGATCTCTCTTCGATTGGATTTTGATTTCACGATCAAAATCGAAGTCGAGGACTTGGATCACTCACCAATCTGCCCTTGAGCCTGTGCCTTTCGCGTCCGAGTGCCGCATCGCTTTGCGCCCTTTGCAATGCGTGCGTGCCGTGCATGTAGATCGCGGCTATCCCGGCGACCTGCTGTTGGTCGCCGTCCGAAACCGATTTTCCTGAGCACGATGAGTGCTCCGCCTGATTACAAGCACCGGCCACACGTTCATTCACAATCTTTTGCGCACGCATCAACACGAACGATGCCTTGCGCGCTCCTCTTCCTGTACTAAGATGGAATGGTTCGGCTGCCGGGACGTCGCCGTATCTTCCCGGTCCTGATCGCAACAAACCTTGGGAGGCCCCGTATTGGACTCGAACGATTCCGCGCCGAACGTAACACGCGAAACTCTTGGTCAACCCGCGGGACCCTGTGCCATGGTCATCTTCGGCGCCGGTGGCGACCTCACCAAGCGCAAGCTCAGCCCGGCCATTTATAATCTGGCCAAAGGGAAGCTGCTTCCCGAGAACTTCGCCATTGTCGGCGTTTCCGCCGAAAACTACACCACCGAGCAGTTCCGCGAACTGGCCACCAAGGACATCAAGGAATTTTCCACCGTTCCAGTCGATGAGGCCTCCTGGAAATGGTTCATCAACCGCATCTACTACCTCTCCGGCGATTTCAACGATCCAGCGCTCTACAAGAACCTCGAGGAGCTGCTGAAGAAGGTCGAGCAGGAGCAGAGGACCCGCGGAAATTGTCTGTTTTACCTGGCGACCAGTCCTCACTTTTTCACGCTGGTCGTCAAGCGCCTCGGCGAAGCGAAACTCACCAAGCAGGATGAAAACCACTGGCGCCGCCTGGTCATCGAAAAGCCCTTTGGACAGGACTTGCCCTCCGCCGTCGCGCTCAACCGCGACATTCGCGAGGTGCTCGACGAAAAGCAGATTTTTCGCATCGATCATTACCTCGGCAAGGAAACCGTTCAGAACATTCTGGCTTTCCGCTTCGCCAACGGAATTTTCGAGCCGGTGTGGAACCGCCGCTACGTCGATCACGTGCAGGTCACCGTGGCCGAAGAACTCGGCGTCGAGCTGCGCGGCGGCTATTACGACCAGGCCGGCGCGCTGCGCGACATGGTGCCCAACCACATCTTCCAGCTCATCACCCTCACCGCCATGGAGCCGCCCATCTCCTTCGACGCGGACGAGGTTCACGACGAGCAAACCAAAGTCCTGCGCGCCATCCAGCAGCTCAGCCCGGAGCGGGTTCTTGACCAGGCCGTGCGCGGCCAATACGGCGAGGGCTCCATTAACGGCAAGCGGGTTCCGGCCTATCGCGCCGAACCTAACGTCGACCCGCACTCGCACACGCCGACGTTCGTGGCGTTGGCTCTGCACATCGACAATTGGCGCTGGGCCGGCGTGCCCTTCTATCTGCGCACCGGCAAGCGCCTCTCGCAGCGCCTCACGCAAATCGTGATTCGCTTCCGGCGTCCCCCGTTCGTGTTGTTCCGCAACACTTCGGTGGAGAACATTGCGCCCAATGAGTTGGTCATCAGCATCCAGCCGGACGAAGGTATTTCGCTTAGTTTCGAAGCGAAGGTTCCTGGGCCGGTGGTGCGCCTCGGCGCGGTGAACATGGATTTCCAGTACGCCGACTATTTCGGCACCACGCCATCCACCGGGTACGAAACGCTGCTCTATGATTGCATGATGGGTGATTCTACTTTGTTCCAGCGTGCCGACATGGTCGAAGCCGGCTGGGCCGCCGTACAGCCCATTCTCGACGTCTGGAACGCGCTGCCGCCGCGCGATTTTCCGAACTATTCCGCGGGCACCTGGGGGCCTGCTGCCGCCACCGAGCTTCTGCGGCGCGACGGCCGCGAATGGCGCAATCCCGTGCGTCCCCTTGACCCCGCGGGCAACGGCCAGCCGGCTCAGCCGGTTCAACCCGAATCCGTCTCCGTTACGAAACGCTGACACGCTGACCTTCATCTAAACATTTGGAAAGACGAATCGACTGGAGGAGTTTATGTCGCCCGTGCCACAGCCCATTGCCCAGCCCAAGCTTTCCGGCGCCGTGCCCGGTTTCGTCAGTAAGCCGAGCAAGTACTCCGTCGACGACACCGTCGCGCGCTTCGAATCGCTGCTGAATAGCAAGGGCATCAAACTTTTCGCTTTGGTCGATCACAGCGGCGAGGCCGAAAAAGCTGGATTGAAGATGCCGCCAACCAAGCTGCTCATCTTCGGCAATCCCGCTGGCGGCACGCCGGTCATGCTTGCCGCTCCTTCCATCGCCATCGACCTGCCGCTCAAGGTCCTCGTCTGGCAGGATGCCGCCGGAGCAGTCTGGATCAGCTTTAACGATCCCGCCTACTTGCAGGCCCGCCACAATGTGCCTTCCGATCTAGCCAAAAACATCAGCGTGGTCGGCGCCCTCGTCGATCAGGCGACTGCTTAGCGCACAAGCAGTGGCTCGTGCGCGTACCAGACGGCCTGTTCAACGAATCCGGACGGCCCGCATCGCTCACTTGATCAGGCAAAATCGTCGGCATTTCACACCGTTGTGTTGGCAGATCGCATCTTCGGACATCTCTACCCGCCCGCGCGGCCCGCTTTCTCTCATAGCCGCAATGTTGCGCCTGCCGCGGTTTCGAACGCCCGTTCCTTCATAGACTTTTAACAATCCATTAAACTCCGCAGCCCTCAGATGTGGGAATGTCCCGCCGTCCCCAAAATGGCTTAGGAGGGCCAAATAAACGTGAAGAAGAAGCTCGTTCCAGGAGCACTTGCCGTAGCCGTCGCAATCACACTCTCGCTTGGTTCATTCGCAATTAATTTGAGGGCAGGCGACGATGACCACGACCGTGATTACAACCGCGATTACGACCAGGATTACAATCATTCCCAACTTTTTAATTTTGTACCCGGCACGATCGTGCTCAGCCGAACCGTCTATGAGGGGACCGCTGACACCATCACCATCGGTGAAAACTTGCCGCCAGGATGCCAACCCGCGACCGTCCCGGGTAATCCGCCGACCTCGCTGTCGGCAACATTCAACGCGCCACTTTTACCAGCCGACCAGCCGCCTGCTACGACTGCCGTCTCCCCTATTTCCTGTGGCTATGCGAGCGATAATGGCGAAGCCCCCAATCTGAGGGATTCACACAACGTGTGGAACAATGCCGCCACCGACGGCAGTTTTGGCGTTACCTCCCCAATTCTCCTCGATGACCTGACTCCCGACGGCCAACTGCTCGGCACTCTTCCCATCCCAAGCAACGAAATCGTGACCAGCTTTAGCTCGAAATCCGAGCTGGCCTTGAACCGCTCAGTAGATGGCAAGTCCCTCACCTTCATGGGCTACCGCGGCGGTCCCGGCTGCTCCACACTTACTCTTACTTCAAGCGGCACCGCACCCAATGTGACATACACGCTCACCCAGGGAACGAACGTTGGTCCCGTCTCACCGACCCGGACCAATCTGGTCGACGTTTCGGCCTCCAGCACTCCGGGCCTTTGCGATCCGACCGATCCCGCAGTCTCGAGTTATGTCGGCGCAACCGGTCCGACCGCCTACTACCGCTCCGTTGCCGAGGTGGACGCGTCGGGTCGCATCTTCTATACCGACAACAACGCCTACAGTGGCGATAACAGCCGTGCCGTGATGAAAGCGGATAACTGGCTGTACTACTCCGTAGGGAATGACAACAGCGGCAACCTCTCGAAGAAGCAAGTCGGAGACACAACGCTCGGTTTCAATCTCTCCCATTCGACCGGCGCCGAACTCATTATCCCCGGCCAGGTGCCGCCCGTTCCGCCCAGCAACGACATGCTCGGTTATTTCGTTGTCGGCACCGACAAGCCCGGCAAGGACACCAATTTCCGCGGCATGACCATCTTTAACCATACGCTCTACGTTTCAAAGGGCAGCGGCAGCAACGGCTACAACACCGTCTACCAGGTGGGCAATGCTGGTACCTTGCCGAACACATCCAATGCTCCGGCCGGTGGATTGATCAACGAGCCGATCACGATCCTTCCGGGATTCCCCAGCACGACAGCGAGCGCAAACAACCCTGGCGGCGACTATCCCTTCGGGATCTGGTTCGCTAATGCCACCACACTGTATGTTTGTGATGAGGGCGATCTGGTGGTGACGCCAAACCAGACCGTAAACGGCCAGGTGAACGTAGCCGACGCCGGCACGCTGGCCACCGCCGGCCTGCAAAAATGGGTCCTCACGACCCCATCAAGCGGTACTCCAACTTGGGTACGCCAGTACGTGATCCAGGCTGGGTTGAACCTTGGCTTGCCGTACAGCGTCCCGAATTATCCCACTTCGATCGAACCCGCGACGGGCGGCTGCCGTAACATCACCGGCGTCGTCAATCGCGACGGCACGGCCACCATTTGGGCCATCACCTCCACGATCAGCAACAATGGAGATAATGGCGCAGATCCCAACAAACTCGTGAAAGTCACGGATGTCATCTCCGCAACGGCCCTCTCCAAGAATGGCCCTTCGGATACCTTCGTGACGGTTCGCTCGGCCCGCGCCGGCGAAGCCTTCCGCGGAGTCGCCCTGGCTCCCAACGAAGACAACAACGGTTGGTAAAAAGCAGCTGCGATCATTCATCACAAAAGGCTCCCCGAATGCAGTCCCGTTCGGGGAGCCTTCGTTCTTTGTGCTTCTTTTGACCCAACCGTCCCGCAGGCCACATCGCTTGTTTCGGGGGCTGCAACCGTCGGAATGGAGCTACGGAGTATTACCAGCCATGCCAAAAAGTAGCGATGTGAACACGTCATTCCTTTGTCTGCTGGTTCTCTGGCCTGATTTGCTATAATCCGACCCTTACTCATGGACTTCGATCACTTAGTTACATTCGTGGAAATCGCGAAACAGGGTAGTTTCTCGCGCGCTGGGCAGAAACTCTATCGGTCGCAGCCGGCCGTCAGCGCGCAAATCCGCCAACTCGAACAGGAATACGGGCAAAAGCTTTTCGACCGCGTCGGCAAATCCGTGCGCCTTACCGTCGCGGGCGAAACGCTGCTCGAATATGCTGGCCGCCTGCTCACGCTCAAGAACGAGTCGGTGCGCGCGGTTGCCGACCAATCCGCCACTCCACGCGGCACGCTCGCCGTGGGTGCGAACGAAGCCACTTGCCTCTACGTTCTGCCCGACATTTTCGCCGAGTACAGCCGCCGCTTTCCGAACGTGCAGATCAGCATCTACCGCAACTTCAGCCACAAGGTGCTGGAAAAGGTGGAAGACGGCACGGTTGATGTGGGCATCGTCACCATGCCGGTGAAATCGCCCAGCCTCAAAGTGCACTCCATTTTTCGCGACCGCCTCATGCTCATGGTCGATCCCAACAATCCGCTCGCGGCTTACAAAACCGTGCGCACCAGCGACATTGCCGAGCAGCCTTTGATTTTTCCCAAGACCGGATTCATGCGCCAGGTGCTCGACAAGCAGTTCCGTCCCTATCGCTCGATTCTTCGCGTCACCATGGAACTGCCGAGCGTGGGCATGATCAAGCGTTTCGTGGCTGCCGGCCTGGGCGTTTCCATCATCAGCGAAACGTTCGCGCGCGATGAAGTGAAGGCCGGGACGGCCAAGCTGATCCCCATCGCCGACGCGGAAATCCACCGCGAGCTTGGCATTGTTTATCGCCGCGACCGCACCCTTCCGCGTTCCGCCGCTGCTTTCGTGGCGCTGGTGCGCCAGGGCGTGGCGACGCAGCCCGCCGAAATGACCGAACCGAAGCAGCTCGCGCACAAGCGCTGACCCACTGCCAGGGCACCGTGGCAATAAACCTGAGCAAGTACGCTAACAATCGTCGCGCCGTCATGCTGAGCGCAGCGAAGCATCCCTCTTCGCTTTTTAGGTGCAGCGTTAGCTAAAGAGTGCTTTGTAGGTCGTGGCTTCAGCCACGACGAAAGCTGTGGCGCGGAGCGCCGTACCGCTCGCGGTGATTTTTCCGCGAGCCTTTGTTGCGGGTTTTCCGCTGCATTTGGAAATTAGGAGAAAATCATGGAAGCTGTGGCCGCGCATTCCGACCTGATCAAACTGCTGCAGGACACTCGCGAAACTTTTCTCGCGGGCTGCTCCGGAATTTCCGACACGCAGGGAAAATTCAAGCCCGCGCCGGATCGCTGGTCCATCGAAGAATGCACCGAGCACGTTGCGCTGGTCGAAGCCAGATTGCTGTTGCGCCTTACGGAAGAAGCCAAGCCCAGCGAGCATGTCGAGCGTCCCGAACGCCAGGTGGAACTCGCCAGGACGACGCGTGACCGCAGCGGGAAAAGAAATGCGCCGGAGCCCGCGCGTCCCACGGGACGCTTCGGATCGCTCGCGAACGCGTTGCAGCAATTCGCCGCCAACCGCGAAAAGATCATGGCCTACTTGCGCGACTGCGCCGACGATTTGCACGCGCGCACCGTGGTGCATCCCGTCGGGCCGATGACCAGCCACGAACTGGTGGTGATGATGAGCAGCCACACGCTGCGGCATCTCGACCAAATTCGCGAAGTGCAAGCCACGCCGGGCTATCCGCAAGCTTAACGCGGGATTTTTTCGAAAATCTTTTCGCGATTCGCGAGTCCGGCAATTCGTGGTAGAATTGAAGTCGCGAGATGTTGCGCTGAAAAGCGCGACTTTCGCCCCTCAAAATTGACCTTCAATCTCGTGCAATTTTCTGCAATCTAACGCCGAGTTTCGCGCAAATTTATACAAATTTGCGCACGCGTTGGGGTGCCATTAGCGACCTTTCGCTTTTGCTTTCCTTTCGCTCCGAGTCTTCGCCTGCTCTTTGCCCCGCGGCCCTAAAATGCGAAGAAAAGGCGAATAGATTTTGGCTGGGTTGTGGTCTGACCTTTTGGCCTGATCGTCGATATGATCCTCGGTCCGGTCTTCGGTTTGATTTTGGGTCTGATTTTGAATCTGATTTTTGGTCGATCGGGCGCGGTACACGACCGTCGGTGACCGAGCGGCGAAACTGCTCGCGCGCGGGCGAGCAGTTTCCGTCTCGCAATTCACTTCTGTGCTAGCATCGAAGCTCGCAAATTAAATTTCGGAGAAATTTTAGAGCGTGACACAAGGCCCACTTCCAGGAAAGAAGCGAGTCCTCAGCGGAATGCGGCCCACCGGCCGTTTGCATCTCGGGCATTACTTCGGCGCACTTTCGAACTGGCTTAAACTTCAGGAAGAATATGAATGCTTTTTCTTCGTGGCGGACTGGCACGCGCTGACCACGCACTACGAGGACACATCGTCCGTCGCAGAAAATACTTTGCAGATTGCTATGGACTGGCTTTCCGTGGGACTCGATCCGGAGAAGTCGACCATCTTCGTGCAGTCGAGCATTCTGGAACACGCCGAGCTGCACCTGCTGCTTTCGATGATCACGCCGCTGAGCTGGCTCGAGCGCGTGCCGACCTACAAAGAGCAGATCGAAAATCTGAAGGACCGCGATTTAGGCACGTACGGATTTCTTGGCTACCCGCTGCTGCAGTCGGCGGACATCGTGATGTACGGCGACCCAAAGCATGAGTTGCTCGTGCCGGTGGGCGAGGATCAGGTGCCGCACGTGGAGCTGACCCGCGAAGTCGTGCGAGCATTTAATTTTGCTTTTGGCTTAACTGTAAGTGAGAGCTTGCGCCGTGATCTGGAAACGCGGAACAGAGTGCGGCATAAACTTCCCGGGACGTTCAAAGAGCCGGATGCTTCTATTTTAGGAACGACCGCCAATAAAGTTGCCTCTCAGCAGACCATTGATGATTTTCTGTGGCGCGAGTTCCGTGCGGCCACTCGTAGAGCAGTAAGCGAGTGGGGCTACGAGAACTTTGTCGAGAAGATGGGAGAGGATTCCCGCTTTTTTAAGTTGAGTGCTGTTTTGCGAGAGCCGGGGCATTTGCTCACGGAAACGCCGCGGTTGCCGGGCACCGATGGCCGCCGGATGGCGAAGAGCTATGGCAACGCCATCTGGCTTTCCGATCCGCCTGACGAGATTCGCACCAAAGCGCGCAACATGATGACCGATCCACAGCGGCAGCGGAGGACGGACCCGGGGCGGCCGGAAGTGTGTCCGGTGTTCGCGTGGCACAAATTGTTTTCGCCGCCGGAGACGATTGCGTGGGCCGAGCAGGGATGCCGCAGCGCGGGCATCGGCTGCGTGGATTGCAAGAAGGCCATGGCGGAAAATCTGGTGAAGTGGATCGAGCCGATTCAGGAGCGGCGCAAGCAATTCGAAGCGGCGCCACAAAAAGTGTGGGACATCCTCGAAGAGGGCGACAAGAAAGCGCGCGCCGAAGCAAAGAACACCATGAAGCGCGTCCGCAACGCGATTTTCAAATGGGATGAAGCGCGCAAGCCCCGCGGTTAATCCAATCCAGCGATGAGCTCAACGTGGAACGCGAAGCTGTACAACGATAAGCATTCGTTCGTGTGGGAGAAGGCCAAGGGCGTGGTCGAGATGCTGAGCGCGCGGCCGGGCGAGCGGATTCTCGACCTTGGCTGCGGCACGGGACATTTGACCGCGGAGATTGCCGCGAAGGGCGCCATCGTGATGGGCGTGGACCGCTCGGACGATATGATCGCGGAAGCGAAGCAGAAATATCCGGGGATTCAGTTTCAGGTGGCGGATGGGACCGCGCTTCGGTTTGCCGGGGAATTCGATGCGATATTTTCGAATGCGGCGCTGCACTGGATTCTCGATGCAGAAGCGGTGGTGCGCGGCGTGGCGAAGGCGCTGAAGCCGGGCGGGCGGTTGGTGGCGGAATTTGGCGGGAAGGGAAATATCCGCACGCTGATGGGAGCGATGAATAACGCCGCGGAGAAGTTTGGGGTCGCGGAAGGGCTGGATAAATTGGGTTGGTACTATCCGGGCATCGGCGAATATGCGGGGCTGCTGGAGAAGCATGGGCTGGAAGTGCGAGAGGCGTCGCTGTTCGAACGGCCGACGCGTCTGGAAGATGGGGAAGAGGGATTGAAAACCTGGCTGCGGATGTTTCGAAAGCCGGTGCTGGAACGGCTGCCGATTGACCGGCAGATTGAGTTTCTGGAAGAAATTGAGGATGAAGTGCGGCCGCGGCTTTTCAAGGATGGCGTGTGGGAGCTGGATTACCGGCGGTTGCGGATCGCGGCGTATAGGTTGTAGCCGGCTGGCGCGAGGAGATGCGGAGGTAGAGGAGGTAAAGGAGGTAAAGGACAAAGGCTCGCGGAAACTGCACCGCGAGCGGTGTTCGCACTGCGCGCCGGGTCAGTCCCAGGGCGCCCGGTGCGCAAAAGCGGCGCACCTGTGGCGCCCTGGGCTAGGTTGTGTCGCCCCTGACCGGGGCTTCGTTGAGAAGCGGGAAGATTGTGTGAGGGGTGAGCGAATTCGGCACACGAAGAGAGATTCTTTGCTGCGCTCAGAGAGTGTGATTTTATTCGAAGAGACGCGAATTTCGTCGCGCAACTCGATTCTTTTCAGCATCGATTTTTGCGCAAAATCAAAAAAAGTCACAGCCTCTCAGAGTGACGGCGCAAAACAAAACCCGAAGAGAGATACCTCGTCACTTTAGTGAAGGCTTTCGGCCTTCAACTCTGCTCGCTCGGGATGGCAGCACAAACGACAGAACAAGAGAGATGGCGCGCTGAAGCGCGCCGCTGCGTTCGATGTTTGTCGCGCCCTCGCTGAGATAACGTTTTCTCGCGGTGAGACGTTTCGGAAGGCGACCCGCCAGGCGGGTCGCCGGTGCGCCGCAATGGTGGTTACGGCGCGCACCCATCGCGCGAAAAGAGCGCGAAGGGATGCGGCACCCGACGTGAGCATCGCTAGCCGTAATGAAGGCATGGTGTGAAAGCGTACGGGAACCTCTTCGTTTGGGACTTTTCTAAGGCAGACATTGGCCGGTTCCCGAATGCGAGCGTCCCGCGAGCATGTTTACAAACGAAGCGGTGAGTTTGCGAAGCGAGCCGTGTGCGATTCTGGCGACTGTGGTGGCTGGCTGGCTCGATGTAGAATCCTCGCAGTGGCAATTACGGAAAATACGAGTGATTCGGTCGCCGGGGCGGAGGGGAATGGACTGGCGGTGACCCGGTCGGGCGGGGATGGGTTGGCGGGGAACTACGTTGAGTCGATTGATCCATCCTTTAATCTGGCTGCCAATCTGGGCAGTGATCCGGCGGGCGGGGCGGTAAACAAGCGATTTGAGGCGACCGATCCCGCGGAGGTTCCGGCGCTTTTGGCGCGAGCGCGGGCGGCGCAACAGCAATGGCAGGCAAAGCCATTGCGCGAGAGATGCGCGCAAATGGAGCGGCTGCGTGACGTGATCTTCGACTCGCGCGACGAAATTGTCGAGGCCATCACGCGCGAAACGGGCAAGCCGCGCGTGGAAGCGATATTGGCGGAGATTGCGCTGGCCATCGATACGGCCGGATTTTTGGCGCGGCGCGCGCCACGCTGGCTGCGTCCCGAACGGGTTCCACATCACAATCTGGCGCTGAAAGCGAAATCCGGATGGCTTGAATATGAGCCGTACGGAGTGATCGCGGTGATCTCGCCCTGGAATTTTCCTTTCTCCATTCCCATTGCGCTGATTGTTCCGGCGCTGCTGGCCGGAAATGCGGTGCTGCTGAAACCCTCGGAGCTGACGCCGTGGACGGGCGCGCTGATCGGAGAGCTTTTCGCGCGTGCGGGATTTCCGCGCGATTCGCTGCAGATTCTGCAAGGTGGTGGCGCGTTGGGCGCGGCGATGATTGAAGCGGGGCCGGACAAAGTGGCTTTCACCGGGAGCGTCGCGACGGGGCGGCTGATCGCGGAGGCATGCGGGAGAAAGCTGATCCCGAGCATTCTGGAGCTGGGCGGGAAAGACGCGATGATCGTGCTGGCGGACGCCGATTTGGATGTGGCGTCGAGCGCGGCGGTGTGGGGAAGTTTTTGCAATTGCGGGCAGGCGTGCCTTTCGGTGGAGCGGATCTATGTGGAGGAGGCGGTAGCGGAGCGGTTTACCGAGCTTTGCGTGGCGAAGACGAAGAAGCTGCGCGTGGGTGGGCCGTCGGATGCGGAGGCGGAAGTGGGACCGATGATCCGGTTGGCGCAGCTTGAGAAAGTAGAAGCCCAATTGGGGGATGCTGTAGCGCGCGGGGCGCGGATTCTGACGGGAGGGAAGCGGCTGCCTGAGGTGGGCGCGAATTTTATCGAGCCAGCGGTGGTTGCGGGCGTGGATCATTCGATGGCGCTGATGCGTGAGGAGACGTTTGGTCCGGTGATGGCGATTCAGCGGGTTGCGTCGGCGGAAAAAGCGTTGGAGTTAGCGAATGATTCGCAGTTCGCGCTGAGCGGCGAGCGTGTGGGCGGCGGATGCGCAGCGCGGGAGAGACATTGGCTTCGCGGATGCGCGCGGGATCGGTGATGGTGAATGACGTGGCGAGCTATTACGCCATTTGCGAAGCGCCGCACGGCGGGCGTGGCGCGAGCGGGTGGGGACGGACGCATTCGCGCGCGGGGCTGATGGAAATGGTTTGCGCGAAATATGTGGACGTGGACCGTTTGCCGCACATGGCCCAGGCGTGGTGGTACGGATATTCGGCGGAGCTCGCGACAGCGGCGAGCAGTTTTGTCGATTTGTTGTTTGCGCGGAAAAGCACGCGGCGGTTGAAGGCGCTGCTGTCGCGGAATGGCGCGCGGCGAATGGTGTTTCGGAGGGACCGCGTTTAAGGGCGCAGGTGAGAGCTTCCCTTAGAAGCGAGAGTAAGCTGAGAAAAAGAAAGGTACAGGCGAATTCGGCACACGAAGAGAGGTCCCTCGACTCGCTCCGTTCTACCGCGACCCTGACCGGGTCGCAAACTTCTTTTTCTGCGCCCTCACCGGGCGCGGCTCGCTTCGGGATGACACCGTCAGACAAAAACGTGCCATGAAAAAGGCAGAGAATGCGCGGTTTGCCCCCTCTCCGTGACCGACGAAGAGAGAGCCTTCGCTGCGCTCAGAGGGTGTGATTTTATTCCGAGAAACGCGATTTTCATCGCGCAACTCGATTCCTTTCAGCGTCGATTTTCGGGCAAAATCGAAAAAGTCACAGCCTCTGAGAATGACGGGGAAAAACAAAAATCTAAGAGGGGCGCCGCGAGGGGAAGCAAGGGAACTAATTTATTTCGGCGTTGGCCGGGGTGGTGGCTGTTTTCAGGTAGGTGGGGCGAACGGCGCGCGGTTGCGCATTGTTGCGGAGGTATACAGCGGTGAGCAGCGCCAGCAGCCACAAACCCGCCAGGGGTAGCAGACTAAAGAGTCCACGCAAATCAAACAAATGGATCCCCGCGTTCGTGATTTGCGACAAATTTTCCATGGGCAGCTTGCCGTGTAGAAACGCTCTCCCGGAAACTCTGAGCGGATAGCGCCACTCGGACTTCACCAAGGGATTGGTTGAAACTGCGATCAAAGCCAAAGCAGAGCCAATTGCCGCCAGCGCGGCAAGCAAGAATCTTGTTGGCCGGTTAGCGGCTGTCCAGGTGACGGCGAGGGGAAGCGCCAGGAACAGGATTCCTGCGCCGAGGTAACGCGGGCCGTAGGTGTAGCCGCCGGTCCAATCCGGATAAGCGGAATTGAAGAGCAGGTAATAAGCGGGAACAGCCAGCAGGATCAAAGCGTCCCGCCGATGATTTCCTCTCCACATGAGAAACAAGCCGGGTAGGGCACCAAGCAAAACGGGAGCCAATGGCAGCAGTCCGTGACCGTACGACAGATTGAACAGCAGTTGAAACAGCACCGCCGGCTTGGGATAGGTGACACCCAAAAATCCGCGCTGCATTAATTGAGTTACATCCGGATTGTACTGATAGCTGAGCGCAAAGATGGAGCCGAAAGCGACGCGATTGTAGGCGCAAAGAACGGCGACACAGGCCATGGCGCCCGCAAAAATGGCCGCCGCGACATGGAGTATCTTGCCCGGACGAGCCTGCCAGGCATTCAGCAGCGCATAGCCAGCAAGAATCGCAGCAGGAGGACCGGCTGGATATTCGATCAAAGTAGCGCACCCGCCAGCCAGTCCAACGAGAAGTGCGAACCAGAGAGGATGAGAGCAATCAGGCTTGGCCAGCTTTCTCGCGGCAGCAAAAGCGAAAACCAAAAACGCGCCGGCGGCGGCGTGTCCCCAAAAAAGAGCGGAGTAACACCACAGAGGCGTGCCCAGTCCGACAGCGAGGAGCGCGAAGGCAGCGGCATCGATTGAGACGCCCATTTCAATGGCGATGGAAAACAGCAACGATAAAGCGAGGACGGTGGGCAGCGCGACGGTGATCAACGTCGAGACATACATGCCATGCCTAACGGCGGGCGGATACGACGGATTTTTTCCTTCAGCGCGAATGAAGGCCCTGACAACGGCCCACACCGGGACCGCCGCAAGGGATAAGCCCGGGGCCTTGTCGCAGTAATAATGACCGTCACGAAAAGACTTGTCTCCGGTGTTTGCCTGAAACGAGTCGATGATGACCGAGTGCTGTTCGACCAAAGCTCTGGTCAGATCGAACCTTGTGTCCTGATTCCAGCCGGCGCCGGAAAAGAAGTAGGCATAGGACAAGAAGAGCACGGTGGCAGCGAGGAACTGCATCCGGCGGGAATGCATCGAGTCCGGATGAGAAGACGGCTGACCCAAACGGCCGGGAGCGCCGGGAATTTCTAAAGCGGGCGAAATTTGATCGGCGATAGCCATAGGGTGGCAGCCGGTGAGGGCCGGTCAGTGTCTGGTTAGGGCCTCGCTTGGTGGTATAAGCCAACTGTTTGTGTTGGCCCGATGCGGGTTTTATCCGGCACGAAAATTATGCAATCGGGGTCTTTGAGAATCGGTACGTAATACTTGTCGATTGCGTCCAAAACGACTTGAGGGGAACGACCGGCGATGAGCGGGCGGTCGATCTGAATGGCACCGTATTCGCCTTTTTGGATCTTGCCGACGATCTCGCCGGCATCGAGCTTTCCAAACAGAACCAGGCTGCTGCTGTCGAAAGGGTTGATAAGGTAAGGCTTTCCGGCAAGGTAGCAGCGCAGGAGACTGTGGCATATGGCGGGGCCGGGCTGGTCGTGAATCACGCGGACTTGATTTTCGAATCGCGCTTGGTCAGCCTGAATTTTGCGGAACTGCTGAAGAGGCCGCAGTCCGTGCGAGATCTGAAAAGGGGACAGCAGCGCCGCAAACAGGACCACGGGGAGGCCCAGCTCCAGCCACGCAGATTTTTGAATACCGGCAGATACTTCCCAGGCAAAGCTGATCAGGACTCCCACGAGAACGGCAATGCTAAGAAAGTTGCCGAAGAACGCATTGACGTTGACACCGGAGCCACCCGAGAAAACGATCCCGAGAAGCAGAGACAGAACGAACCAGATCGATATCGGCCGTATCGCCGCGTTTTTCCAGAAAAAAGTGGCTGCGAATGCGGCGCCAAGCAGGGGCAACTGGAGCCGGCCGTAGACGGTGACCAGGTAACTCAGTCCGGTCGAAAACGAAAACACCCGCGGCATCATCATGTTGGCGATGAAAAACGGGCCACCGACATGGATGTTGAGAAAAATCGCGGCGGCCAGGAAAGCCAGACCGTAGAGCAGGAATTGAAGAGCCCGGCGGCCGGAAACCAGGCAAAGATCGAGAAATACGGCGAGGGGAAAGTAGACCGGGGTGTGCTTGATGCTTCCCGCGAGAACAAAGAAAAATGCCGCGCCGGCCAGGCAGAGCGTATCGGGCTTTCTCGATAGGTAAAGAAGCATGCCCGCGAGAAAGAACACCTGCGCGAGCATCTGGGGATCGTCCATGCCAACATAATCAGTGCCGGCCGCGCAGAAAAGAGCCAGGCAAAAGCAGGCGCTCAAGAATGCGGGAAGGGCGGCGCCGGTAACTTTTTTGGTGATCGCGCCCACGAGGATGCAACAGATCAACAGCGAGACAAGGGAAACGGCCCTGGCCGTATAGATATACTCCCTGGTTATCTTCGAGAGTTCCGCCATCATGTAGAACGAAAGAGCCGGGTAGACGACTGGCGTCCAGCTATATTTCGCCGGGTACAGCGGAAGATGGTGTGACGCAGTGACGGCGAGATATACGTTCCAGCCTTCGTTATAGTTCACCTGGATCTGATGGAAGGCGCGGTAAACAGGAACCACCGCGGTGAGGAGACAGAACATGGTGAGCAGCACTATGAGGAGCAAGCGTGGGCGTGTGGCGTAACCGCCTGAGACAGCCGGTTCGGGCGGAGGCATGCCGAAGTCTGTCGCGATTGTGTGGCCCACATCTTCCGTTTTGAGCATTGGCTCCTTGTACCCCGGCCAAGTTGAGCGATCGTGTCTTCGATCCCCCAAGTTCCGAATGCACCGGGGGAGTATTACTAGGAGTTCCAGGTCCAGCTTCGAAGGTGAGGAAACAAACCTCGGCTGAGGCGGGTGAGCAGGGCAGTTCAAGTGCCAAAACGGGCCGGATTTGCAGGGTCTTTAAGATCAGTCATATGCAATTTCAGCGGAAGGATCGAGGCGGAGATCAGGCGAATTCGTTGCACATAGTTGCAGCAGATGAGTTGCATGCTTTGCACAAGAGACTTTTATCGGGGCGGAGAGAAGCGGCGGTTTGTGCTTTTATGCCCGCAAAATCGCGCAAGACTCACTTGGGTGCCGTGATGGGTGATTGGATGGAGGCCATTTTCGCGTTCTCGACAGCGGCGGCGATTGCTTCTTTCACGTTGGTCTCGTTGCGGCCGTGATCGGTGACGGTATCGTAATACTGCTGCGCAGCCGGGGAGCTCAGGTCGCGATCGTACTCGTTGGTGATGTCGGTGGCGGTCTGGCGCAGCGCCTTTTCCAATTCGGCATGGAGATCGGGCCCGCTGATGTCGAGTTGTTTGCCAATGTAGGTCGCGGCGACGCGCCCGGCGAGTTGATTGGCCGTCTGATAATAATATTCCGAGATCTGGCGGTGTCCGTTCTCGTGTTCGACGACGTGCGGAGTTGCGCCGGCGGGGACCCAGATGTCGACGTGCAACTGAAGAATCATGTGGACCCTGGTGATGGTCACGGTGGCGTGCGTGGCGTCGGAATTTTGAGACTCGCCTGCAACGCTGGTGTTGGATGAGAAGTTCGAGTCGCACAGCGCCTCTTCTCCGTAGGCGAGAGGGGGCATGCCGGCGGGCGGCGCGTGAGGATCAAAGATGTGGTTCGCGAAAGCCATGGGCTGCTTGTCGATGGTGAGGGACGGCCGGGCCGATTGCTGGCGACGCGACGAAGAGTTGCGGTATATCAGCCACGCCGAAAGAGCGATTCCCAGGATTGTGAGGAGCACAACCAGGCGGCGCATCGTGGACCTCCGGATTCTATTCTCGCGGGAAAGGGAAAGAGGAGGCGCGGATTTGTGGAAGCGCGTGACGCGCAGGGCACCTGTACAAACGGCAAGTACGCCGCTGAGAAGGAGGAGGCAAGCGAGGGTGAGAGGCGAAGTTGACACACGAAGAGAGGTCCCTCGGCTCGCTGAGAACCGCTCGCTTCGGGATGACACCGTCAAAAAAAACGGCGAAAGGGCACGCGGCGGGTGTAGAGAAAGCCGACGCACGACGACGAAATCACACCGCGAGGTAAAGATTGTAGCGGTGAAAGGCTCAGCGGAGGGCGAGGGAGTCGGCGGCGGATTTGGCGAGAGCCAAGACGCGCGCGGGCAGGATACCGAGATACACCGTGCCGATGGCGGCGATGGCCAAGGCGAAGCCGAGCGCCGGAGCGACCGACGTGGGTGTGTAGTCCTTCGAGGGTGCGGAGAAGTACATAACGATGATCACGCGCAGATAGTAGTAAGCGCCGATGACGCTGTTGATGGCGGCGATGACCACCAGCCATGTGAAGCGCGGGTCTTTGACGTCAAGCGCGGCCTGGAAGGCGAAGAATTTGCCGAGGAAGCCGCCGGTGGCGGGCAGGCCGAGCAGAGACAGCAGGAACAAGGAGAAGACTCCGGCGAGAACGGGCTGCGTCTGGCCGAGGCCGGCGTAGTCTCGAATTTCGAGACGCTTTTCGCCCTTTTGCCCCAGGTGCGTGACCACCAGAAACGCGCCGACTTTCATCAGCACGTAGGCGCCGAGATAAAAGAGCACGGCGGCGACGCCGATCACGCTGGAAGCGGCGACCGCGACGAGGATGTAGCCCGCGTGCGCTATGGAGGAATAAGCCAGCATGCGCTTCACGTTGGTCTGCACGAGAGCGGCGAGATTGCCGATGAACATGGTGAGCACGGCGGAAACGAATATGGCCCAGAACCAGAGATTCGAGGTTGAGCCGAAGGCCACCACAAAAACGCGCAGCATGATGGCAAAGGTAGCTGCCTTGGGACCGGAAGCGAGCAGCGCAGTGACCGGAGTGGGAGCGCCTTCGTACACGTCCGGACCGTAGATCTGGAACGGCGCGGCGACGACTTTGAATCCGAGCCCGACGAAGATGAGGCCCAGGCCGAGAATCGCGAGCGATGGAACCGAGGATTGGGCGGCGAGATAGGCCTGAATTCCATCGATTTTGGTGGTGCCGGTAGCGCCGTAGACCATGGCGACGCCGTACAGGAAGAATGCCGTGGCGAAAGAGCCCAGCAGGAAATATTTCAGCGAAGATTCGTTGGACTTGACGTCGTTCCGGCGGAAGCCCGCGAGAATGTAGGTGGAGATGGAACTCATCTCGAGGCCGACGAAGGCGGTGACCAGTTCGTTCGCGCCCGCGAGAATGCCCATGCCCGCGGTAGCGAACAGGACGAGCGCGTAGAATTCGCCGCGCTGCAAGTTTTCCTGCTCGAGGTAGTTGATGGAACCGAGAATGGCCAGGATGGCGGCGACGATCACGGTGATGTGCAGAAAGACGCTGAACATGTCCGAACTGATCAGGTCGCTGTAGGCGGGGCCGGGATCGCGCGCGACAACGTGTACGGAAATGAGAGCGAGCACCGCGCCGATAAACGCGAGCCAGCCCATGGATTTCTTGTTGGCGCGGGCGACGAACGGATCGACCATCATGATCAGGATGCCGAAGGCGCAGAGAACGATCTCGGGCAGCAGGCGGTGGAAATTGGCGATTTGGACGGCGGCGGTGTTCACGGGCGCACCTGCCGTTCGGCGACTGCGGCGAGCGTTCTATTTGGCACCGGCGCAGCCACTGGTTGCGGCGGCAGCACCACTAAGCGCTTGCCCGCAGGCGGTGGTTGCGGCGCGGGGCGCGAAGCGTTCTGCGGGCGGTCCATCAGGCGGAGCAGCGCGTTGGTGGACGGCTCCATGCGCCGGGTGAACAGCGGGGAAGCGACACCCATGAAAATGATCATGACGGACATGGTGACGAGAATGAGGCGCTCGCGGCCGTTGGCATCTTTCAGTGTTTTGTTCTTTTCCACGGTGACTTCGCCGAGCGCGACGCGCTGGTAGGACCAGAGCAGGTAGATCGCGGAAAGGACCGCTCCGCTGGTAGCCCAGGAGGCCCACTGGTGATGGTGCTCGAAGGTGCCGATGAGGATCAGAAATTCTCCGATGAAGCCGTTGAGCGGCGGCAGCGCCAGAGACGATAGCGCGATGAACAGGAAAAAGCCCATCAGCACCGGCATGGGATTCGCAAGGCCGCCGAACTCGGAAATTTCGTGCGTGTGACGGCGATCGTAGAGCATGCCGACGCCAAGGAAGAGCGCGCCGGTGGAGATGCCGTGGTTGAGCATCTGATAGATGGCGCCCTGCACGGAAATGGTGCTGAAGGCGAACAGGCCGAGCACGACGAATCCCAGGTGGCTTACGGAAGTGTATGCGACCAGGCGTTTCAGGTCGTGCTGGACGGTAGCGACGAGCGCGCCATAAACGATGCCGATGATGGCCAGCACGCCGATGAGCGGGGCCATGCGATGTGCGGCGTATGGAAACAGCGGCAAGCAGAAGCGCAGGATGCCGTAAGTGCCGAGCTTCAGCATGACGCCGGCAAGGATGACGGAGCCGGCGGTGGGCGCTTCGGTGTGCGCGTCCGGCAGCCAGGTGTGCAGCGGGAATAGCGGGACTTTGATGGCAAAGGCCAGGAAGAAGGCGCCGAAGAGCAGCAGTTCGGTGTGCGGCGGAATGGCGATCAATCCGGCTTGCAGCTTCGATTCAATGACCTGCAGGTCGAAGGTGCCGGTGAGGTTATAGAGCCACAGGATGGCCACCAGCATCAGGATGGAGCCGAACATGGTGTACAGAATGAATTTGATGGCGGCGTAGATGCGGCGATCGTGTCCCCACATGCCGATCATGAAGTACATGGGGATCAGCGTGAGTTCCCAGAAGACGAAGAACAGGAACAGATCGAGCGAGACGAAAACGCCGATCATGGCCGTCTCGATGACCAGGATGGCGATGAAGAAGCCTTTTACATTTTCCTTGATGGATTCCCAGGAGCAGAGAATGGCGATGGGCGTAAGAAAGGTGGTGAGCAGCACGAGAAAGAGGCTGATGCCGTCGACGCCGAGGTGGTAATGAATGGCTTCGCCGATCCAGTTGCGCATTTCCTCGAACTGGTAGCCGGCATTCGTCATGTCGAAGCCGCGCAGCAGGAAAAGAGAAATGATGAACTCGGCAACCGAAGCGGCCAAGGCGATGCGGCGAATCCAGGCATGATCCTCGGAGCTGAGGAACAAGATAGCCAGGACGCTGAGCAGCGGCAGAAAGGTGATGACCGTAAGCAGGAGAGGCTGCGACATTAGCGGCGCACCCCCAACATGGCCAGCAGCAACACAGCGAATCCGACTGCGCCCAGGACCACCCAGCTCGCATAGCTGCGCGCGTTGCCGGATTGCAGCTCGCGCAAGCGGCTGCCGGTGTTGCGCGCCACGGAAGCCGAGCCGTTGACGATGCCGTCGATCAGGCCTTCGTCAATGACGTGCCAGAGCACGTAGCGCGAAATGAAAAGCAAAGGCGCGACGAAGAGCGCGTTGTAAATTTCGTCGATGTAATACTTGTTGTAGATGATCTTGTATGGCGTTTGCATGCTTTCCGCGAGCTTTGCAGGCAGCTCCGGCTTTTTGATGTAGAGCCACCAGGCCAGCAGAAGGCCGAGAACGGCGACGATGACGGGCGGGCCGGTGATGGCGTGGATCAGTTCCATCGCGCCGCTTTGTGCGATTTCGCCGGAGCCGGCCAGCGAAGCACCCTGTTCAATCCCCGCGGTTGGCGCGTACGCAGCAAACACAGGGTGCAAAAACTTTTCGAAGTAGTCGGTGCCACCCAGCAAGTGAGGGGCGGCAAACCATCCGCCGAAGATGGAAAGAAACGCGAGCACCATCAGCGGGATGGTCATGCTGCTGGGCGATTCGTGCACGTGAACCTTGTGATGGTCGAAGCGCTCGTGGCCAAAGAAGGTCAGGAAGATCAGCCGGAACATGTAGAACGAAGTGAGACCCGCGCCGATCAGGCCCAGTGCCCAGAGCAGAATGTTCTTGTGCGGGCCGGAGAAGGCAGCGTCGAGAATTTCGTCCTTGCTGAAGAAGCCGGCGAAGCCGGGGATTCCGGCGATGGCCAGCGTGGCGATGAACATGGTCCAGTAGGTGATGGGGATCTGTTTGCGCAGGCCGCCCATGTTGCGCATGTCCTGCTCGCCGCCCATGGCGTGGATGACGCTGCCGGCCGCGAGGAAAAGCAGGCCCTTGAAGAAGGCGTGGGTCATCAGGTGGAAGATGCCCGCGGCATAGGCACCCACGCCGAGGCCGAGGAACATGTAGCCAAGCTGTGAAACGGTGGAGTAAGCGAGAACTTTTTTGATGTCGGTCTGCAGCAGGCCGATGGTGGCGGCGTAAAACGCAGTGAGTGCGCCGACAATGGCGACCACCAGCATGGCGATGGGCGCGCGGGAGAAAACCGGGTTCATGCGCGCGACCATGTAAACGCCCGCGGTGACCATGGTTGCGGCGTGGATCAAGGCGCTGACCGGCGTGGGGCCTTCCATGGCGTCCGGCAGCCAGACGTAGAGCGGAATCTGCGCCGATTTACCGATGGCGCCAATGAAGAGCAGGATGCCGATGGTGGTGAGCACGCCCGCATGAGCCATGGTTTCGGAGGACATCTGCGAGACGGACTTGAACATGTCCTGGAAGTTGAGCGAGCCGAAGGTCCAGAAAGCCAGCAGGATGCCCACGGTGAAGGCGTAATCGCCCAGGCGTGTGGTGATGAAAGCCTTTTTCCCGGCGGCGATGGCGGACTGTTTCAGGAACCAGAAGCCGATGAGCAGGTAGCTGCACAAGCCCACGCCTTCCCATCCGACGAACATGACCAGCAGGTTCGCGCCGAGAACCAGCGTGAGCATGAAGAAAACGAAAAGGTTCAGGTAAGAAAAGAAGCGGTAGTAGCCGCCTTCGTGGGCCATGTAGCCGGTGGAGTAGATGTGCACAAGCGAGCTGACGAAGGTGACCACCAGCAGCATGACGATGGTGAGCTGGTCGACCTGCAAGGCGAAGTCGACGCGGAAGCTGCCGGCGGTGATCCAGGTGAAGTAGTTGCCGATCCAGGGAATCTGGTCCGCGGGGAGCTGCGCGAATTCGCGGATGAGCTCGAGCACGCAGAGAAAAGAGAGCGACACGGAGCCGACGGCAATGGAATTGATGAGCGACTTCGGCCAGTTCTTGCCGAGCAGCCCGTTGAGCGCCGAGCCCAGCAGGGGCAGCGCCATGATGATCCAGAGATGATTGAGTATCAGCATTTAGAACTTGAGCAGGTTCACGCGCTCGACGTTGAGCGACTGGCGGTTCTGCGTAATCATGATGACGATGGCAAGCCCGACGGCCGCTTCGGCGGCAGCCACGACGATCACGAAGAAAACGAAGACCAGGCCGTCGAGCTGGTTGTGTGCGCGGGCGAAAGCCACGAACGCGAGATTCACGGCATTGAGCATCAGCTCAATGGACATGAAGATGGTGATGATATTGCGCTTGAACACCACGCCGACCATGCCGAGTCCGAACAGCACGGCGCTCAGCACCAGGTAATAGGAAATGGGAATTACGCTCACTCGTCTTTCCTCGCGAGGATCAGCGCTCCGACAAGCGCGATCAGGATAAGGATGGAAGTGGCCTCAAAAGGGAACAGATACTGCTGGAACAAGGACATGGAAAGCGCGCGGGTGGAGACCCCAGCGTTCGAGACAGCCCCGGCGCCGTTGGCGATCCTCGCGCCGATGGCTGTTCGCCACAGAAAGAGCGAGATGGCCAGAAGCAGGAAGCAGGAGAGAACCACGCCGACAGGTATTGCGAGCTTGCTCCAGTTGGTGCGCTCCTCGCTTCCGGCATTCAAAAGCATGATGACGAAAACGAACAGCACCATCACCGCGCCTGCATAGACGATGATCTGCACGGCGGCAATAAATTCGGCACCGAGCAGAAGATAGAGAACCGCAAGCGCCATCATCACCAGGACCAGCGAAAGGGCGCTGTGAATAGGCTCCCAGGCGACGATGAGCATGAATGCGCCTAGCACGGCCAGCAGCGCGCATACGGAGAACACGACAAACGGAACCATTATCCGTTCCTCGTGACAAAGGGAAGAATCAGGACGAAAGCGGTGATCACCAGATTCGCGAGCGAAACCGGCAGCAGCAGCTTCCAGCCGAAGTTCATGAGCTGGTCATAACGGAAGCGGGGCAGCGTGCCGCGCGTCCAGACATAGAAGAACAGGAAGAAGATCACCTTGGTGGTGAACCAGAACGGGCCCTGAATCACGGAAGCCACGGCGGGAATCAGAGAGATGGCGCCGCCACCGAGGCAAAGCATGGTGACAACGGCAAATTGGATTTTGGCGATGCCGCGCATGCTGACGACGGTGTCGTAGGCGCAGTAGATGCCGAGAAGAATGAGGCCGGCGCCGGGAAGAAACAGTTGCCAGGTCCAGCTATCGGGAAACGGAGAGAGCCAGCCGCCAAAGAAGAGAATCGTGGCAAGGCAGGACACGGTGATCATGTTCGCGTATTCGGCCATGAAGAACATGGCGAATTTGAAACTGGAATATTCGGTGTGGAAGCCGGCGACGAGTTCGGTTTCCGCCTCGGGCAAGTCGAACGGGATGCGGTTCGTCTCGGCAATGGCCGCGGTGATGTAGCAGAGGAAACCGACGATCTGCGGGATCACGTGCCAGCGCGGGATGAATCCGAGGTAGTAGCCGGATTGGCCGCTGATGATGTCGTTGAAATTGAGCGTTCCGGCGATGAGCAGCACGCCGACCACGGAGAGCGTGAGCGACACTTCATAGCTGACCATCTGCGCCGAACTACGCAGGCCGCCGAGCAACGGGTATTTGCTGTTGGAGGACCATCCGGCAAGGGCCACGCCGTAAACGCCCATGGACGTGACGGCGAAAAGGAACAGCAGGCCTATATCGAGATTGGCGACGACGAACACCGGCTGGCCGAGCACGCGGACCGATGGCGGCCCAAAGGGAATCAGCGCGATAGCGGTGAGCGCGAGCGCCAGAGCGAGGAACGGCGCGAGGACGTAGACCAGCTTATCGGAAGCGGGCGGGGTCATGTCCTCTTTGAAAAGGAATTTGAGACCGTCGGCGAGAGGCTGAAGCAGCCCATGGGCGCCCACGAAATAGGGACCCCAGCGCGACTGAATGTGCGCAACAACTTTTCGCTCAAACCAGGTGAGGTACGCCAGGCCGGTCATAACCACAAACAGCAGAACGGCAATCTTGACTAGCGATACCACCAGGACTGGGTGCTGGTTGATGAAGTCCACGGCCTCTCTTTTGCCTCATTGGTGGAACTGAGCTTGGAACAGTAGCGGCCCAAAGTGCCGCTTGTAAATAAGTAATCGTTCGACGAGAAAATGGCGCCAGCCGGAGGCGCGTAAGACGATTCAATATTGCGGCAACTCGCCGTGGCTTGCTCCGAACCGCCCGCCAATAGATTGGCGTGCGACAAACCATAGCCAGCGACGTGCTGGCGAATTTCATCGAAGGCCGCTTCGGCCGTGCGCAGCTTGATCGGCGAGCCGAGCCCCAACATGCCGAGCTGGTGCGAAAGAATGCGAATTAAATCGAAATCGCTGCGCGGACCTTGCGGATCGATGGAGCGATGCGTCATCTGGACTTCGCCGGCAGTGTTGGTGAGCGTGCCGTCTTTTTCGTAAGTGGAGGCGGCGGGCAGCACGACGTCGGCGCGCTGCGCGGTTTCGGTGAGGAACATGTCGTGCACGACCAGCAATTCGAGACCGGCCAAGCGGTCGGGCGCGGAGATGGCAAAAGTTTTTAACGGATTGGCGCCGACAACGTAGAGAGCTTTCAGCTTTCCGCTGACTGCGGCTTCCATCATCTCGCGCGCGGTGAGCCCCGGAGTGTGCAGCGGTTCGACACCCCAGATTTTGCCGAAGCGTTCGCGCTCGGAGGCGTCGGAAAGAGCCGCGTAGCCGGGCAGGCGATCGGGCAGCACGCCCATGTCGGCCGCGCCGCGGGAATTGGAGTAATCGCCGAGAGCCATGAAGCGGGTCTGTCCGCCGAAGCGCGCGCCGACGGAGACGAGATCACGGATAGCCGCGCCTTGAATGCCCGCGCCGAAGAGAACAACAACGTTCGTCGCGGCTTCGAGTCCCGCTTTGAGCTGGGTCAAGTTCTGTGTGGTCTGCGGATCGAATTCGCCGTGTTCGGAGGCCAGCCAGCGAATGGCGTTTGCCTCCGCGCCTTCGGCGACCTGGACGGCAATAGCGGCCTGGCGATGAATTTTGCTGGGCCGGCCATTGATGACGTAGAGCTTGGTGCCGTGATGGCGGAACGCAGTGCGAATCTGCCAGGCGACCAGCGGATTCTGGTTGGTGACGTCGTTGCCGATCAGGAAAATCGCGCCGGCTTTGTAGATATCCGACATGGTCGCCATGGAGCCTTTGGCGTTCGGGCCGAGCGCGGCGGCGAGGCCCACGTAGTCTGCGGTGCGGTGATGATCGATGTTGTTGGTGCCGAGCGTGGCGCGCGCAAAACGATTGAGCAGGTAATTTTCTTCGTTGGTGGTGTGGTTCGAGCCGATCACGCCGATGGCGGACGCGCCATGCGTGGAATGAACCTGCTTCAGGCGGCGCGCGACTTCTTCGAGCGCATCTTCCCAGCTTACCGGCTCAAGTTTGCCGTTCTTGCGCACCAGCGGCTGGCGGATGCGTTCCGGATGGCTGGTGAACTCGTGGCCGAAGCGGCCCTTGCCGCAGAGAAATTCGCCGTTGAATCCGGAATGGTCGCGATTGTTGGCGCGCAGAATTTCGTTGTTGCGGACGCTCAGGGTGGTCTTGCATCCATTCGAGCAGTGGGTGCAAGGCTCGGGAACGTAGGTCATTTCCCAGGGGCGCGTCTGATAGCGGTAGGTGCCGCTGGTGAGCGCGCCGACGGGGCAAATATCGATGCACATGCCGCATTCTTCGCAGGCCAGTTCGCCAGGATTATTCGGCAAAATTACGGATTGCACGCCGCGGGCGCCAACGCCGAGAGCTTTTACGTCCATGCCTTCATCGCACACGCGCACGCAGCGGAAGCAGAGAATGCAGCGCGGGGCGTCGTAATAAACCAGCGGCGACCATTTTTCCTCGGGAGTGTGCAGCTTTTCCTCGATGAAGCGGGTCTTGTCGAGGCCGTAGCGGAAGGTCATGTCCTGCAGTTCGCACTCGCCGCCCTTATCGCAAACGGGGCAATCGAGCGGATGGTTCGAGAGCAGGAACTCGATCATGTTCTTGCGCGCGCCATGCACTTGCGGAGTGTCGGTTTTGACCACCATGCCTTCGGTGGCGACCAGGGTGCAGGCGGTCTGCAGCTTGGGCATCTTTTCCACTTCAACCAGGCACATGCGGCAAGCGGCCTGCAGCGACAGGCCGGGGTAATAGCAGAAGGAGGGAACTTCGATGCCTTGTTGTTTGGCCGCTTCGATGACCAGCGTGCCCGGCGCGGTGGTGATTTCGCGGCCGTCGAGCGAGAATTTGATTTCCTTGCCAGCCATATGTTTTCCTAAAACTTTGTTCCCTCAGGGGCTAAAGCCCCTTTCGTAAGGCGGCCTTTATGTCGGAGCTGAAGCTCCGACCCCCTAAAAGGCTAGCCCTTGCTGAAGCAGTGCCCTGACAAAGGCTAAAAGCAGATCCCTCGACTTCGCTGCAGCGACCCTAACCGGGTCGCCTTCGCTCCGCTCGGGATGACAAGTGTCAGCGGAGAGGCGAAGGGAACTCATCCGTCACGTCACGAGCGGAATCGTGACGTGGGCCCTGACTAAAATCGCCACTACATACAAAGCTCGAAACAATAAATCAGCTAATGCGCCGCTGCAAGGTCGGCGTGCTGATAGGCACATTTTCCCTGCAGATGATCCTCAAACTCATTGCGCCACTTCTTCACGATGCTGATGGTCGGCAGCGCCGCGGCGTCGCCAAGCGGACAGAAACTGCGACCGAGTATGTTCTGCGAAAGCTCGCTGATCAGATCGATGTCTTCCGGGTTACCACCACCGTCGTGAAAGCGGTCGAGCATCTTGCGCAGCCAGGCGGTGCCTTCGCGGCAGGGAATGCACCAGCCGCAAGACTCGTGCGCGTAAAAATGCATGATGCGGCGAGCCAGATCGACCATGCAGGTGTCTTCGTCGAAGATCACCGTGCCGCCCGAGCCGAGCATCGAGCCGATTTTCGCGACCGAGTCGTAATCCATGTTGACGTCAATTTCATTCGCGGCAAGCAGCGGGCAGGAACTGCCTCCGGGAATTACCGCTTTCAATTTCTTGCCGTCTTTCATGCCGCCGGCCACTTCTTCGATCAGGCGGCGCAGGGGGAAACCCAGCGGCAATTCGTAAATTCCGGGGCGATTGATGTGGCCGGAGATGGAATAGAGGCGCGTGCCGCCGTTGCGCGGCGTGCCGAGGCCGGCATACCATTCGCCGCCGCCGCGGATAATCGCGGGCACGGTGCTGAGCGTCTCCACGTTGTTGATCACGGTGGGGCAGCCGTACAAGCCCACCACGGCAGGGAAGGGCGGGCGAATGCGCGGATAGCCGCGCTTGCCTTCGAGAGATTCCATCAGCGCGGATTCTTCGCCGCATTCATAGGCGCCTGCACCGGTGTGGGTGATCAGGTCAAAATCGAAGCCGCTGCCGCGAATATTTTTGCCGAGGTAGCCTTTGGCGTAAGCTTCTGAGATGGCCACGTCCATGATGTCGAGCACGTAGCGATATTCGCCGCGGATGTAGATGAAGCCGCGATGCGCGTCGACCGCTTTTCCGGCAATGACCATGCCTTCGATGAGCTGGTGCGGATCCATTTCGAGCAGCGGGCGATCCTTGCAGGTGCCCGGCTCGCTCTCGTCGCCATTGGCCAGAATGTATTTGGGCTTGCCGCCGGTTTCCTTGGGGACAAAGCTCCACTTCATGCCGGCAGGGAAGCCTGCGCCGCCGCGTCCGCGCAGGTTCGATTTTTTCATTTCGTCGATGATCTGGTCGGGCGTCATCGACTTCAGCGCTTTATCGAGTGCCTGATAGCCTTCAGTCTGCAGATAGGTGTCGATGCTGCGCGAGTTGCGCATGCCGAAGCGCTTGCTGATCACCGGAACTTCGGCGGGCAGGCGTTCGTGCAGCGCGCCGGAAGTCACTGGAACCGGAGGCGGCTGCTTGCCGGCCTGAAGCTGTTCGAGAAGCTCGTCGATTTTGTCCGGATCTAGATTTTCGTAGAAGTCGTAATTTACCTGGACGGCCGGAGCGCCGGTGCAGGCGCCCATACATTCGACTTCTTCGATAGAAAACGTGCCGGACTCGGATACTTCCTTGTTGCCGATGCCCAGGCGGCTCTTCACATGTTCGAGAAGCTGATTGCCGCCGCGCACCATGCAGGAAATATTGGTGCAGACCTGGATGTGATAGCGCCCGGCAGGCTTGCGGCGCAGCATGGAGTAGTAGGCGAGCGTTTCAGTGACCTGAATCATGTTCAGGTCGAGGCGCCGCGCGATTTCCTCGAGCAGCTCGTCGCTGAGCGAGCCGAAATGATCCTGCGCGTACAACATCATGGGAATGAGCGCGGAGCGCTTGATGGGATAACGTCCCACGAGCTGATTAAATTTTTCTTCTAGTGCCGGCGGAAGTTGCATGGTTCGCGTTAGCGGTCTACTTCTCCCAAAACGATGTCTGTGGTGCCGATGCAAGCTACCACATCGGCAATTAAACGGCCCTCACAAAGTTTGCGTAAGGTCTGCAAATTCACGAAAGACGGCGTGCGGAAATGCACGCGGTATGGCTTAGGCGAGCCGTCGCTGGCCATGAATACGCCCATTTCGCCGCGTGGGGACTCGATGGCCTGGTAAACCTCGCCCGGCGGCGGCGCAAAACCTTCGGTGAAAATCTTGAAATGGTAGATGAGGCCTTCGATGGAGGTCTTCATCTCCTCGCGCGAGGGCGGAATGATGCCGGGAATTTCGGCGCGGAAAGGGCCGTCCGGGGAGATCTTTTCCATGGCCTGCTTGACGATCTTCACGCTTTCGCGCATTTCCGCCACGCGCACCTGGTATCGCGCGTAACAATCGCCGGCGGTTTGCGTCTGCACGTTGAAGTCGAAATCTTCGTAGCTGGAGTAAGGAAAAACCTTGCGAATGTCGTAGGGCACGCCGCTGGCGCGAAGCAGCGGGCCGGAAGCGCCCAGAGCGATGGCGTCCCCGGCGGAGAGATAACCGACGCCCTTGGTGCGGGCGAGCCAGATGCGGTTTTGGGTGAGCAGCGTCTCGTATTCGTCGATGTGGCCCGGCATGGATTCAACGACGCGCGCGACGCGATCAAGCCAGCCAGGAGGCGGTTCGAGAGCCAGGCCGCCGATGCGGAAGTAACTGGTCATCATCCGCTGGCCGGAGACGTACTCGTAAATCTTCATGATCTCTTCGCGCTCGCGGAAGCTGTAAAGGAACACGGACATGGCGCCAAGGTCGATGGCGTGGGTCCCGAGCCACACGAGGTGCGAAGTGATGCGGGTGAGTTCGGTGAGCAGCACGCGAATGTATTGCGCGCGCTTGGGAACCTCGACTCCTATAAGCTTTTCGGCCGCAAGGCAGAAGCCTAGGTTGTTCGAGAGCGGAGCGAGATAGTCGATGCGGTCGGTCAGCGTGATGGCCTGCGAATAGGTTTTTGCTTCGCAGGATTTCTCGATGCCGGTGTGCAGGTAGCCGATCTGCGGATCGGCTTTCATCACGATTTCGCCATCGAGTTCGAGCACCACGCGCAATACGCCGTGCGTCGAGGGGTGCTGCGGCCCCATGTTGAGGACCATCGACGGGGAAGCGCCGGTGGCGGTCTCGATGGCCATGGTCGGGGAGTGTGGTCCGCTCATCAGCGAAATCCTTCGGTCGGATAATCTTTTCGCAAGGGATGACCTTCCCATTCATCGGGCAGAACGATGCGGCGCAGGTCCGGATGGCCTTCGAAGCGAATACCGAAAAGGTCGAAATTTTCGCGTTCGTGCCAGTCGGCGGTGGGCCAGATCGGAAAGACAGACGGAATAACCGGGTCATCGCCCACGAGCTTCACTTTTAATCGCAGCCGTTGCGCCAAATCGATCGAAAGAAGCTGGTAGTTCACCTCGAAGCGCGGCTCGAGGGGAAAACGATCGACGGTGGCGATGTCGGAAAGAAAAGAAAACTTCAGCGAAGGCTCGGTAGCCAGAAATTGGGCCACCGGAAACAGGTGCTCGCGCGAAAGGACGATGGTGGTTTCGCCCCGGGATTCAATGACTTGCGCGACGGATTGCGCATTCCATTCCTGGAGCTTGCGCACGGCGGAGATTGTCTGGGTTTCCGGTGATTGCACTCGTTGATCCGATTCTGGCGGGGCGACGTTTAACGATCCCAGTCGAGCGCGCCCTTCTTCCAGACGAAAATGTAACCGACAAATAAAATTATAATGTAGAGCAGCATCTCCACAAAACCGAACAGCTTTAAATCGTGATAGACGAGCGCCCAAGGATACAAAAAGATGGCCTCGATATCGAAGAGGAGAAAGATGAGACCAACCATATAGTAATGCACGGAAAAAGGTTGCCGCGCATCGCCTATCGGGGTCATACCGCATTCATAAGGAAGGTCTTTCGCGCGCGAATGCGTGTGTTTTCCAACGACTGTGGACGCAATGACCAGTACCCCGGCTAGACCTGCGGCCAGTATAAACATGAGCAAAAGTCCGCCGTAGTTGTCGAGGTAAGCGGTGTCCATGGTTGATGCGCTGCTATAATAACTTCCGGCCGCACAACGGTCAAATGAACTTCCAATAAATTATGGCGTTGAGGACACCTTCAGCCGCAGCGTGTTTGGGTCACATGGTGGACACGGAAAATCCTGGCCATGAGTTCCGGATTTAACACCGATATAGAGGTTGGCGGACGCGTCTTTCACGTGCAGACGGAAGATCGCGGGCCGGAATATTTCGTCATCGATACGGCGGTGTACCACAACGGCCAGGTTCTCTACCGGCACAGCCGAAGTTACGAGCATTTCGCCAAGTCGGCGGAATTCAACAGGCAGGATCTACGCGAACGCGTGGAAGAACAGCACCGGTGCGTGATCGAAGATCTGCAGTCGGGCGTGCTGGATGCGGAAGTTGCCGCGGGTCTCCAGAAAGTGGCGCGATCCGCGGGAATTCAAGTCCAATTGGTGAATACGAAGTCGTGGCTATCGTCGGGCGAGGTGTCGCTGGAGCTCGAGACGGTGCGGCGGGCCGATCTGACGCCGGAACCGGATGTGGAAGTGGAAGTCACCATCGAAGGCGCGGGACAGGACGCGAGCTATTGCGGGCGCAGCGACGACTGCGGTCGCCTGGTGTTGCGCTTCCCGTTGCCAAGCCTTGGGAAAGATGATTTGACGCTGGTGATCCGGGCCAGCAGCGAAGCGGGTCACGACGAAATTCGCTTCGGAGTGCGCGCGAAACCGAAGGTTCCTGCGGGCGCGGCGTGATGAAGGTTGTGATTAACGGCGAAAACCGCGAAATTCCCGATGGATTAACTGTTGCAGGAATGATCGAGCACCTGGGCATGCCGCTCGATCGTGTGGCCCTGGAGCGCAATCGCGATATTTTGCCGCGGGCGAGATGGAAAGAAACGCAGGTGCAGCTGGACGACAGTTTTGAGATTGTGCACCTGGTTGGCGGCGGTTAGTGCTGCTGTTCGGAAAGGCTAATGCAGATCCCTCGACTTCGTTCAGCGGCCCTGAGGGGCCGCTCCACTCCCCTCGGGATGACAAGCTAACCCCCAGAATCCTCAATGATTACAGGTCGGCGAGAAGGTGGCCGAGCTTGTCCTTCTTGGTGCGCAGGTAGGCGCGTGAGTGGTGGCTGGTGCGCGGGCGGCAGGGAACGCGCTCGACCACGCGAATGCCGGATTGCTCGAGTTGCTCAACTTTGTCGGGATTATTCGAGAGCAGGCGCACGGATTTTACGTCGAGCGCCTTGAGCGCTTCGGCGGCGAACTGGTAGTCGCGGGTATCGGCTTCAAATCCCAGGCGTTGATTGGCTTCCACCGTGTCGAGACCTTCGTCCTGCAATTCGTAAGCTTTCAGCTTGTTGATCAGGCCGATGCCACGCCCCTCCTGTGGCAAATACAGCACGATTCCGGCGGGCTCCTTGGCTATTTTGCGCAGGGAAAACTCGAGCTGGGCGCGACAATCGCAGCGCTGTGAGGTGAAAACGTCTCCAGTGAGGCACTGGGAATGGACGCGGACGAGCGGCGCCTTGCTGGAAATGCGGCCGTGCTGAATGGCCACCGCTTCCTCGCCGTGGCCGCCTTCAATCCCGAAGATTTTGAAGCGCCCGAAGGTTGTGGGTAGATCCGCGCGCGCAACCACGCGCGCCTTGCCATTGCGGTTTTTCGCTGCCATGTGAACTATCAATTATAGCAGCGTTCGGCAGGAACGCTCGCGGGAGCCATCGAGTGGCTCAGGCTGGTTTTGGGCTGCGGCGGTAGACGACATAGGTAAACGAGCCGTGCAGCCAGGTCTCATTGGCAACGTCGTTGCGTTTGCTGTCGACGGATTCGCTGAGGATGTGAGCGTACTGGGCTCCAAGACGGCGGATTTCCTGGTCCAGCTCGGTGGCGACTTTAGCCATCAGATCGGCATAGCACTGGTTCCAGATCTCGTCACGATGAGCCAGCGTTCCGGGAACGTGCATGCTGTTTATTTCGATGAATCGCTCGCCGATGGGTTCCGCGTCGAGCGGAGGCAGTTCCCGGTGCCAGTAGATCGCCTTTTCCTCGGCACGTACCATCTTAGTTCGCCTTCTCGTCGATGGAGAGTTCCTTGCCGTTGACGATGAGTTTGCGCATGAAACCGACTGGCGCGCCGCTCTTGGCGGCCCAGACGGTGATGGTGATCTGATCGCCGGCCTTCAGCGAGTCCTTGCTCCAGCCAGAGCGAGCCAGTTTGCCGGGGCTAAGGGTTTCAACGGCCCAGTGCGCCACGTTGCCTTTGTTGTCCTTCACGTCGTAATAGATCTGCACGTGAGGGTTGGCCCAGTTGAATTCGGTGACCACACCATTGGATGTCACCGGATGCTGATCGTCATAGGCGGCGGTGCCGTGATGGGCGAACGCGGTGAAAGAAAGCATCAAGGTCGCGACAAAGAGTCCGGCAAAAAGCTTCAGCACGTTCGTTTTCATCAGCTTGCTCCGAATTGATGTTGTTGCTGCGATCGAGAGCAAGATTAAGGAGTCGTGCGCGGCTTCGATGTGTCGCGCGCCACGGGAGCGTGTGACCAGGATCACCTGTGCGGTGCCATCTGGCACAAACGGCGTGGTATATGGAGCGCTGCGGCTGGGAGCGCATTGCTTTACAAGCTCTCGCGCATTGGCTAACGTAGGCGCCAGCGGCAATCGAGAACCCAGCGAGCGAAATGGAACCCCTCTCCGGACGAGAACTGATATTTACACTGGTTTTGAAGGTCGGCTGGGCGGCCGCTCTGGCCGCGCTGCTGGTGCGCTTCCGCTCTTTCCGGCGTCTGCTATTCACTGAAAACCGCGACTCGGATCAAAAGGTCAAGTTGATTTTGTTTCTGGTGCCGCCGCTGGCGATCGGTGTGATGCTGCGCATTTTTGGCGGCTACCGCTTCTTTGATCTCACACTGGAAGGCTCGTTTCTGCTGGGGCTGCTGGGCGGGCAAGTGGTTGGATTGCTGGGGGGATCACTGGTGAGCCTGCCCGCCTTTGGCAATCACGAATGGCTCGCGACGCCTATGGCGGCGCTGGTGGGTTTGCTGGCGGGAGTTGTGCGCGAAGTGATCCCCGAAAAAGAAGACGTGTGGCACTTCGGGCCATTTCTTTTTCTGAACATTCCGCAATGGCTCTGGAAACTGGCGCGGCACCAGAAAGGGAACTGGGCCATGCTGCCGCTATTCACCTGCGCGGCATTTGAAGTGGCCTGGATCGAGCTCGCTAATGTGGTGCCGCATCGATGGCTCTTTCCCCTTCAGCCGGCCAACTGGGGGTACATGGCGCTGATCGTGTTGTCGTCCGTGATGTCCGTGGCGACAGCGGTGAAGATCTGGAACAACACGCGCATCGAGATGAACCTGGAGCAGAACCAGCAATTATTGCTCAAGGCGCGCATGGACGCGCTGACCAGCCAGATCAATCCGCACTTCCTGTTCAACACGCTCAATACCGTTTCTTCGCTGATTCGTTTCGACCCGGATATGGCCCGCGGCGTGGTATTGAAACTTTCCAACATTCTGCGGCGGCTGCTGCGCAAGCACGAGACATTCGTTCCCTTGCGCGAGGAGCTGGAATTCATCGACGACTACCTGGATATCGAGGTGATCCGATTCGGGCGCGACAAGCTGCAAATCTTCAAGGAAATCGACGAAGAAGCGCGCGAAAGCTTCGTGCCGAGCATGTTGCTGCAGCCGATTATCGAAAATTCCATCAAGCACGGAATCGCACCGCGGCTGGAAGGCGGGGAGATTCACTTACGCTCGACGCTGAAGGATGGCCGGTTGCTGATCGAGATCGACGACAACGGCATGGGCATTCCGCCGGAGCGGCTGGTGGATGTGTACGGCGGCGGGATCGGCATCAGCAACGTACACGCGCGGCTGCGGCTGCTTTATGGCGACCAGTTCAAAATGGACATTCGCAGCCAGGAAGGCGAAGGAACGCAAATCCGCATCGAAATTCCCGAGCTCTCGGCGGTGACCACCTCCCTTCGTTAGAAACCCGCGTGGATCCTGCCTTCTGTCGCGGATACCACTACGTCTTTTCTTGCCTACATAGTTTTAGGGATGGCCGCTGAGGGGGCGGGCTGCGAACCTGAAAATACCTGTGGTCCATTGCTTTGACCCAGTCAGACGAACAATCCGTGAGCACCCGTGAATCCAGCGCAAACCTTTTCCCGATGTCCGGGGCGGCGTCCCGGCTGTTGGGAGGAAAGACCCTGTGGCAACTGATCAGGGCGATTGTTCACGAAGTAGATAAAGACGATTGCGTAGACCTGGCGGCGCAGATGTCTTTCTATTTTTCGCTTTCGCTGCTGCCTTTTCTAGTGGTGATCGGGGCGTTTGTGGGCATGCTGCCGTCGACGACGTTGTGGCACAACCTGGCGGAATGGATCACGAATTATTTGCCGCGGGGTTCGCGGCGCATGGTTTTCATGGCCATTCTTGGATTGACGCAAGGCTCGACGGCCTTTCTCTCCTTTGGGCTGGCGGCGACGCTGTGGACGGCGTCGTCGGGATTCGTGAGCTTGATGGAGTCGCTGACGGTGGCCTATGGGGCCAAGGAGACGCGGTCCTTCTGGCGCAAGCGGGTGATCGCGTTGATTGCAACCTTACTTGGGGCGCTGTTGTTCATCGCCAGCTTCGGGCTGCTGGCGTTCGGCCACCGGATCGCGGACATTATTTCAGCTCTTGAGGAGAACCGGGTCCGTTTGGAGGTGCCCTGGGAAGTGGCGCGTTGGTGCACCAGCTTGGTGTTGATGATTTTGGGACTCGATCTAACGAATTACTTTCTACCGAATCTAAAAAGGCGCTGGCGGTGGATCACGCCGGGGACGGTTTTTATAGTGGCGACGACGCTGGCGGGATCCGCCGGCTTCAATTTCTATTTGTCGCACTTCAGCAGCTATCCCAGATTTTACGGAGCCATGGCGGGGTTCATCATTCTGGTGACCTGGATTTATGTGGCCAGCCTGATTCTGCTGATCGGGGCGGAAATCGACAGCACCGTCGAAGATTTCCGGAGAAGCAGGACGACGGCATGAGTCGGGCGCAAGCCTTGGAAGAGATTTCCGGCCGGTGGAAGGCTCGCGGAAAGGTCCTTCCAGGGGCCTGTTGTCTGGCCATGATCTTCCTGATGAATTGTTCCGTCGCGCGTGCCCAGGACGCCCAGCCCACCACCTACGCCGGTTTTGAGGGCAAGAATGTTTCGCGTATCGAAATTTCCACGGGAACGACGTCGCCTGCCGACGCGTTTCGTTCGCTCCTGAAGCAGAAAGAAAACGCGCCGTTTTCCGGGTCGGACATTCGCGCATCGGTGGCGGCATTGCAAGCTACTCACCAGTTCACAAAGGTTCAGGTGAAAGTGGTGCCCGAGGCGGCGGGACTCGACGTTCAGTTCATTTTGGAGCCTTCTTATTACGTGGGGATCGCGACTTTTCCCGGCGCCCCCGGCGAGTTTGTCTATACGCGTTTGCTGCAAGCCGTGAATATTCCCGAGCAATCTCCTTTTTTTGAAGACCTGCTGCCACAGGGACAAAAAGCGCTGGAACACTTTTTGAAAGTGCAGGGATATTTCACGGCCACGGTTGAGCCCACGGTTGATAAGGACGAAGACCACAAAATCGCCAATCTTGTGTTTCAGATTCATCCCGGCCCGCTCGCCAGGGTCGGGGATATCGATCTGCAAGGCATTTCCAGCGCCGAGGCCGCGCGTATCCGTGGTTCGCTTCATTCCTTCTGGGCGCGCATCAAGCGCGATTCGCTAAAGCCGGGACAACGGTACTCACAGGCTCGAATCGGCAAATCGCTCGATTACATTCGAGGACATCTTCGTAATGAAGAGCACCTGGCGCCGACGGTGCGGTTGACATCGGCCGAATACAATCCCGGCACCAACCGCGCGAAGCTGGTGATCGAGGTGAACCCCGGGCCCATCGTTTCCATCAAGGTGGAAGGCGCGCACGCTTCGAAAGGAACGATTCGCAAGCAAATTCCCATTTACGAGGAAAATTCCGTGGATCGCGATCTTGTGGATGAAGGGGAGCGGAATCTACAGAGCTACTTCGAGTCGAAGGGCTATTTCGACGCGAAAGTCACCACCGAATACACGCAGGAGCCGGACCGCGTGTCGATCGTCTACAAAGTGGACCGCGGAGCGAAGCATCGCGTGGAGGGAGTGGATTTCGATGGTAACCACTATTTCAGTGACCGGCAATTAGACGACGTGGTCAAAGTTAAGCCGGGCCGCAAAGTTCTCGCTCTGACGATCTCGCGCGGAAACTTCAGCGAACAACTGGTTCGGCAAAGCGCCGACGCGATCGCGGGCTTGTACAAGAATGCGGGTTTCGAGAATGTTTCGGTGACCCCGGACGTGAAGGACTACGAGCCGGAGGTTGACGTGACCTTTCGCATCGATGAGGGGCCGCAGGATAAGGTCAACTCGCTTCTGCTCGAAGGAAACAGCACGCAGCCGAGGAGAATTCTTTCGGGGAACGGGGCCATCAATTTACAACCCGGCAAGCCCTACTCGCCGCGTTTGCTGGATCTGGATCGAAACCGCATTCTCGCCGTTTACCTGGACAAGGGGTATCTCAACGCGGATTTCAAAGCAACGGTCGCCCCCGAAACTGGAGACAAGCATCTTTTCGATGTGGTCTACACGATTCAAGAAGGCCCGCAGGGACGCGTGAACCAGGTGGTGATACTCGGAGAAAAAGTTACCAGGACGAGTTTCATCAGCGAGGTTACGCGGCAGAATGTGGCGCCGGAGAAGCCGCTGAGCCAGGGCGATTTTTTCACGGCCGAGAGCAATCTCTACAACCTGAATATTTTCGACTATGTGAGCGTGAAGCCGCGCGAGCCGCTCTCGGAACAAACACACGACGATGTGCTGATCAAGGTGCATGAATCCAAACGCTACTCGATGGATGTCGGCGGCGGAATCGAAGTGATTCCGCGCAGCGGCAATATTCCCGTGGGGGCGGTGGCGTTGCCGGGAATTCCGCCGATCGGGCTGGGCACGAAATTCAAGACCAGCCAGAAAAGCTTCTTCGGGCCGCGTTTTACCTTCGATATCGCCAGGAACAACATTCGCGGCCGCGCCGAAACGGCGAATTTCTCAACCATTCTTTCGCGGCTGGACCAGAAGGGCCTGTTCGCGTACTCCGATCCGCGTCTGCGCGGGACACAATGGAATTCGCTGCTCAGCATATCCGGCGAGCGCACCACGGAGAACCCGCTATTCACTGCGCGGCTGGGAACGGCTGCTCTCCAGATACAGCGATATCTCGATGTGCGTCACAACAAGCAGTTCATTTTGCGCTACAGCTTTCAGCGCACCGATTTGACCAATATTGAGATTCCGGACCTGGTGCTGCCGCAGGACCAGCACGTGCGGTTGTCGACGGTTTCCGCGGAATATATCCGCGACAGCCGCGACAATCCGCTCGACGCGCATCACGGCGTCTACCAGACCTTTGATTTTGACGTCACGCCGACGGCGTTTGGATCGAGCGCGAACTTCGTCCGGTTTCTTGGGCAAAGCGCGTTTTATATTCCAGTGAAGCCGTGGCTCGTCTGGGCCAATAATATCCACCTGGGACTGGCCAATCCTTTCGCCGGCAGCGAGGTGCCGCTGAGTGAGCGATTTTTCTCGGGCGGCGCGGATTCCTTGCGCGGTTTTCCCATCAACGGAGCGGGGCCGCAGCGGCCGGTAAACGTTTGCAGCAATCCGTCGGATTCTTCCACCTGCACCATCATCAGCGTGCCGGTGGGCGGCGACATGCTTTTTATTTTGAATTCGGAGCTGCGGTTTCCCACGAAGATCATCAACAACCTGGGCGCCGTTTTGTTTTATGACGGCGGAAACGTTTACAGCAATATCGCGCTGAAGCAGTTCATAGATGACTACACCAATACCGTTGGGATCGGGGTGCGCTACAAGACGCCGGTGGGTCCGGTGCGGTTTGACTTCGGATACCGGGTCACGAACGTTCCGGGCGTGAGGGCCACGCAGTACTTCGTGACGCTGGGGCAGTCGTTTTAGTGGCATTTCGAGGGAAAGATGGCGCGAGCATGAACTGGGGAAAAGTCATCAAGAGAACGTTGCTGGTCGCCGCGGGCGTCGTCGTGCTGGTGACCGGCGCCGCGTACGTGATCGTTCACACCAAGGCCTTCGGCAACTTTGTGTTGGAAAAAGTGATTCAGGAAGCGGAAAGCGCCACCGGCTCGCGCGTGGAGATCCGCAGCATGCAAATCAACTGGAGCAAGCTGGCCGTGGATATCTACGGGCTGGTGATCGAGGGGAGAGGCGCGCCGCCGGAGTCGCCGTTGTTTCAGGCGAATCACGTTTTGGTGGATCTGAAGATCGTGTCGATTCTTCGCCACAAAGTGGATCTGAGCGCGCTGGTGGTGGATCAGCCGGTTCTAGACCTTCGAGTGACGGCGCGGGGCGAAACAAACATTCCGAAGTCGTCCACGCCGAGTTCCGCGAACCCGCTGGATACAATTTTCAATCTTGCGATCGGCCATCTTCAGGTGAACTCGGGCGAAGTGCTCTATAAAGATGCGACCGTGCCGCTGGACGTGAACGTGCGCGATTTTCAGGCGGACGCGCACTACGGAATGCTGGCCGGTACGTACAGCGGATCGTTGGGCTACGACCACGGACGTGTGGTGGTGCAGGATTTCAATCCAATCGAGCATGGCGCGCAATTGAAATTCACTGCGAGCCGTTCGCAATTGGAAGCGGAGCCGCTGATGGTAACTTCCGGCGCGACGCGACTGGAAACGCATTTGAAGCTGACGAATTACGACAGCCCGGAGGTGCAGGGAACGTATCGAGGAACTGTCGCAACCGCGGAGTTGGCGCGGGTGCTGAAGAATCCGAACTTGCCGAGTGGCCTGGTGGATGTGAATGGCTCGCTGCGGTATCGCTACAGTTCCGCCGTTACGTTCCTGCAAAGCGTGGATGTCGATGGAGCGCTTTCCACGCCGCGGCTGGGAATTCGGCTCGCGAGCACTTCCACGGTGGCGCAATCGGTGAAAGGTTCTTTCTCGTTCGAGAAGGGCAATCTGCATATTCCCGGAATTGAAGCGGATCTGCTGCAAGGCCACTTGAGAGCGCAAGGCGAAATGTTGAATCTGGCGGGGCCGTCTTCCACTCGAGTGAGCGCGGACTTAGCGGGCGTATCGCTTGAAGCCATTAACGGGATTTTGCCGCCGAACCCCTACGATCGCGTTCACGTGGTAGGCCGCGCGAACATCGCCGCACAAGCTTCCTGGCCCAGTCGTATTGAAGATATCAACGCGCATCTGCGCGTGTCGATCTCGGCGCCAAACAAGACGCCGAACAATCTGCCACGGCCGCAGAGCATCCCGGTGAACGGTTCGCTGGACGTGCGCTACGACGGCCCGCGCGATTTGGTCGCCTTCGGGCAATCGCATTTGCAGACCGGCAGCACGCAAGTTTCGCTGCTGGGGACGCTGAGCCAGCATTCGAACCTGACCGTCCAGGCGAACACAAACGACCTGCATGAGCTGAGCGGACTTGTTTCGGAAATCACAGCGGCCACCGCCAAATCGCCAGGAGCTGCTTCCACGCCTCTGGACGTTCACGGGCAGGCCAGTTTTTCCGGGCAGGTTTCCGGAGCGGCGAAGAACCCCAAGCTGCAAGGCCAGTTGACCGCCCAAAATGTGCAGGTGGCGGGGAGCGAGTGGAGACTGATCCGCACGAGCGTGCAGCTTTCATCGTCACAGGTGGCTTTGCAAAATGGAATTTTGCGAAGCGCGCCACGCGGCCAGCTCACTTTCACCGCCAGCGCGGGGCTGGATCATTGGTCGCTCACACCGGCAAGCCCGCTATCCGTTCAAACCAGCGCCAGCGATCTTTCGCTTGCCGCGCTTGAGCATCTGGCGAAACAGAACTATCCGGTGGAGGGAACACTCGCCGCCAATATTTCGATCAGCGGAACGAAACAGAATCCTTCTGGCAACGGTTCGATTGAAATTACGAAGGCGTCGGCATGGAACCAGCCCGTCACGAACTTTTCGGCGAAATTCGATGCGAATGGAACGACCATCAAATCCACCGCGCAATTGCAGCTTCCGGCCGGAAACGTAAATGCGGACGTTTCGTTCAGCCCGCAGACGAGGCAATACCAGGCCAGCGTGAAGACTTCCGGAATGAAAATCGGGGAGATTCAAGCGGTGCAGCAGCGTGGGCTGGGTGTTTCCGGCTTGCTGAACGCTTCGATGCAAGGGCAGGGAAGTCTCGACAATCCGCAACTCTCGGCGAACCTGCAAATTTCGCAATTGGAGTTTCGCGATCAGTCGATTTCGAGCGTGGAAGCGGCGCTGAATGTCGCGGGCCAGCACGCGAATTTCACCATGCACTCGGTGATCGCGCAGGGAAATGTGGAGGCCAAGGGCGATGTGGCACTCACGGGCGAATACAACAGCAACATGACGCTCGATGTGCGCGCGCTGCCGGTGGGAACTTTGCTGGCGACTTACGTAGCGGGCGTGCCGCCCGAAGTGCACGGGCAAACGGAAATTCACGCGGAATTGAACGGGCCGCTGAAAGACCCGTCCCGCATTCAGGCGCAGGTGCAGATTCCGACGTTCACGCTGGCGTATCAATCCGCCAACATCGCACTGGTTCGGCCGCTGAAGCTCGATTACCGGCAGGGCGTCGCGACGCTGCAGGAAACCGAATTTAAAGGCACCGGAACCGACGTCACGTTGCATGGAGTGATTCCCGTAAAGAGCACCGCGACATCTTTCGACATTGGCGCGAAGGGGACCATGGACCTTTCGTTGCTGCAGGGATTCACGCGTGGCGTGAAAAGTTCCGGGCATATCGACCTGCAAGTGGCGGGGCGCGGCGATCTGCAAAATCCTGCGATTCAGGGACAGGTGAGAGTGGTGAACGCGTATTTTTCGAGCGACACGAGTCCGGTGGGAATTGAAGGCGTGAATGGGCAGATCAACATGGCGGGCCGGCGCTTTGAGATAGCGAACCTGACGGGCAAGGCCGGCGGCGGAGATGTTTCCGTGCAGGGATTCATGGCGTACGGCTCACCTTCGAATTTCGATCTGAGCGTGAAGACCAATTCGGTGCGGCTGCGCTATCCGGAAGGGCTTAGATCGGTGCTGAATAGCGACTTGCACCTTGCTGGAACAACGTCTGGCTCTACCTTGACCGGCCGCGTGGTGGTCGACCGGCTCTCGTTTACCCAACAATTCGATCTGGCCAGTTTCGCGGGCCAATTCACTTCGGGCGTTTCCACCGCATCGAGCAGCGCGTTCGAACAGAATATGCGGCTGAACATCGCGGTGCAGACGTCGCAGGATCTTAACCTGGCCAGCAGCCAAGTGAGTATGCAGGGCTCAGCGAATTTAAACGTGGCCGGCACCGCTGCGAACCCTGTGATTTTGGGCCGGGTCAATTTGAGTGGCGGAGATCTTTTCTTCATGGGCAAACGGTACGAAGTGCAGAACGGGACCATCGAATTTTCCAATCCTATCCGCACGGAACCGGTTATGAACATTTACATCAAGACAACCGTGCAGCAGTACGACATCACTTTGAATATCACCGGGCCGGCCGATCGCCTGCGCACGAACTACACTTCAACACCGCCGCTGCCGGCATCCGATGTGATCAACTTGCTGACTTCGGGAGTCACCGCGGAGGAAGCCGCCACCTACAACACGCCTGCCAGCACCAGCGCCGAGTCGGTTGTGGCGAGCGGCGTAGCGAGCCAGGTGAGTGGGAAGATTCAGAAGCTCGCGGGAATTTCGCAGCTCACCATCGATCCTCTGGCCGCGAGCAACACCGCCGATCCGGGCGCGCAGGTATCCATTCAGCAGCGCGTCACCGGAAACATCCTGCTGACCTTTAGCACGGATGTGACTTCCACACAGGCCACCACCGTTCAAGTGCAGTACCGCATGACCCGCCAGACGTCGGTAAGCGTGCTGCGAGACCAGAACGGCGGCTACGCCATCGACTTTCGTTATCACAAGACCTTCTAAAATTTCAGCGCCATCCGGTGATTGCTAGGGACAGGCAGCGCGTCGCGGATACGTTGGCTGCGCTTGGGAAATGGCAGCCTCGCCGGTGTTATATTCGTCTGCTCGAATAATCATTTCTGAATTGCCGGAAAGGATTTACATGAGCGAAGAGATGCAGGAAAAGCTCGCCATTCGCGAAGTGATCGACAACTGGGTGATTTGGAGCGATTCGGGCGACTGGGAGCGTTTCCGCACGGTGTGGCATGAGGGCGCATACATGTCCGCGACCTGGTTTGAGGCCCCGGCGGATGAGTTCTGCCGCGCGCGACAGGAGGGATTTGAGAAAGGCGTGAGCATTCTCCATTTTTTGGGCGGCTCATCGATCGATGTGGCCGGGAATCGCGCCATCGCGCAGACCAAGATGACCATTTCGCAGCGCGCGCCGGTGCACGGAATTCTCTGCGACGTGCTTTGCACCGGCCGCTTCTACGATTTCTTCGAAAAGCGCGAGGGGCGCTGGGGCGTAGTGTATCGCCAACCGATTTACGAGAAGGATCGTATGGATCCCGTGGACGCTTCTGAAAAAGTACCGTTCGATCGACGGTTGCTGGAGAGCTTTCCGCCGGGCTACCGGCACCTGGCCTACCTTCAGTCGCAGATCGGATACAAGATCAGCGGCGTGCGGCCCGGTTTGAAGGGTCCGGAAGTAGAAGCGCTTTATGCCCGGGGCAAAAAGTGGCTGGCGGGAGAATCCGGCGAGGCGATCTGGCCGAATCGAGCCTCTGAACGGGCGAGTTGATCTCGAGAAGCGCGTTTCCGGCGGGCTACATGCCGTTGGAGTGGGAACTACAGGGAATCACGTATTGCTGCGTAGAGTTCACCCTGCAATCTTCGCCACGGATTGCAAATGGGGAACTTATTCCATTCCCATACAATAAGATATGTAGATCGAGCGAGGGCCAAGCGAGTTTATCGTGCTTGTCTAAGGTAGCGATGCAACCGCGTGTGCAATGGCTAGCGCCTGGATGGGAGCACATTACGTTCGTGCATGCGTTCGGCCGTGCCGGTCTGATTTTGGATGTTTTGCCATTTCCAGGAGTGCATCGACAAAAGCTTCTGCAGGAACCTCCTGTTCCATGAGTCTCGCCAGCCGCCGGAACAAACCCCTCGCGCTGACAATCGTCTATATGTTCGTGGTCTGTGTATTTGTCGCCATCTCCACGCCGCTTTGCGCGGCACAAATCCCCAAAGCGACCGAGTATGAAGTGAAAGCGGCTTATCTGTTCAACTTCGGCAAGTTCGTGAACTGGCCGTCGAACGGTCCTGCGGGCGGCGAGGACGACTTCGTAATTTGTGTGTTAGGTCAGGATCCATTCGGAGCCAGCTTGCGGACCACCGTCGCGGGAGAAAAGGTCGGGGGCAAGCCGGTAACCGCGAAGCGCATCGTCACGAGAGATGAGGGCAGCCATTGCCGGATTATTTTCATCAGCGCTTCGGAGCAGCCGCGGCTGAAACAGATTCTGACGGATTTCACGCCGTCGAACGCGCTCACCGTGAGCGATATGCCCGATTTTACGGCCCGCGGCGGAATGATTCAGTTCGTGATGCGCGACAATAAAGTGCGTTTTCAAGTGAATCTAACGGCGGCGGAGCGAGCGGGAATCAGCCTGAGCAGTGAGTTGCTGAAGGTCGCGGCGAACGTTCGCAGAGATCCAGAGCGGGAGAACTGAACGATGTCTGCCGAAACGTCTGCCGGAACCATGCCTGCGGCCGCGCGGAAACAATCGATCACGAAAAAGCTCACGCGCATGAACCTGCTGGTAAGCGGGGCCGCGCTTGTATTCGCCTGCGTGGCATTTTTTACCTACGACTGGATCACTTTCCGCGAGCGCATGGTTCTGAACCGCGAGATCGAAGCGCGCATGATTGCGGCGAACACTACGTCTGCGATCGTTTTCAACGATCCTGTTTCGGCCAGCAATACGCTGGCAGCATTTCGCGCATCGCCGCGTGTGCTCTTCGCCGCGATTTATACCGCCAACGGCAAACTTTTCGCGGCTTACTGGAGGGACAATGGCGCGGCCAATCCGCCAGCGCTGCCGGAGTCCACGAATCCGTCCGACCAGTACACCTTTCAAAACGGGGAACTCGATCTTGCCAGCCCGATTTTTCTGCAGGGGCAGCGCGTTGGCACGGTTTACATCCGGTCTGATCTGCGCGACATGGAGGATCGCCTGATCCGCTACACGGAAATCGTGGCGGCGGTGCTGCTGATGTCCCTGTTGGCGGCGTTGTTGATTTCGGATATGTCGCAGCGGAAAATTTCGAAGCCGATCGTGGAACTGGCGGAGCTGGCTGACGAAGTATCGCGCAACAAGAATTATTCCGTTCGGGCCGCGGCTAGCGGAGATGCCGACGAGCTTTCGAGGCTGATGAATTCCTTCAATGAGATGTTGTCGCAGATTCATCAGCGCGACACGGCCTTGCAGGCGGCGCACGACGAGCTGGAAGGGCGGGTCCAGGAGCGCACACGGGAGCTGGAGAAAGCCCAACAGGATCTTCGGGCGCTTTCCGGCCGGCTGATTCAGATGCAGGACGAGGAGCGGCGGCGCATCGCCCGCGAGCTTCACGACAGCGCCGGGCAGATTCTGATCGCGCTCAAGCTGAACCTGGAGCATATCCAACGGAAATTGCTGCAGATGGGGCCGGAAGCTTCGCGCATGGCGGAGACGCTGGGCCTGATCGATCAGCTCACGCGGGAGTTGCGCACCATCTCGCACCTGCTGCATCCGCCGTTGCTCGATGAATTGGGGCTGGCGTCCGCGGTGCGCTGGTTCGTCGAAGGATTTTCCGAACGCAGCAAGATTCCGGTGAAACTGGAACTGGATGCCACCTTCGGCCGCCTGCCAAGCGAATTGGAGACGACCGTTTTTCGCATCGTGCAGGAATGTCTCACGAATATCCACCGGCATTCGGGCAGCCCGTCGGCCATCATCAAAATCACGCGCGATGAAAACAGCGTGACCGTCGAAGTGCAGGATTATGGCAAAGGTTTGGCGCCCGGCTCGGGTAACGGGGAGACGGGACCGGTCACTCCGGGAGTGGGCATTCAGGGAATGCGCGAGCGTGTGCGGCAGTTGGGCGGAACGCTTACGTTTCACTCAAGTTCGAAAGGAACGCTGGTGGTGGCCACGCTGCCGCTGGATAGTTCCGCCGACGAGCCGCCGACTCAAAGGGGCGAATTCGAAACAGGTGTGATGAACGGGCCCCTTCGCTCATCGCCGGAGGAGCGAAGTTGAGGGAACCAGGTTCTTGGTGCGCGCATCGTTTATGTTCGGCAAGGGCATATTTGGCAAGGACCCCTCAGGCAAAGGCACGCTGGGCAAGGGAATGAGCATTCCCTGTTTCACGCGAAAGACCAGTCCGCGCCAGTGAATGGTATTGAAGAAAAAGCCCGCGAACCACACGCCGAAGTTCACCAGGTCGCGTATCGGAATCATCCACAAATTGCGCCGCGTAACTGGATCGCCGATACCCCACACACCGGACGTCCAGGCCACGGTCAGGCGCAGAACCAAGTAGGCCAGCAGATAGCTCACGGCAATTTCTTTGTTGGGCGCGGCCCATGCTGCCAGGACCGCCCAGGGCAAGCCAAAGGTGAGTGCAAGGCCGAGGTAGCCCGCGCGGCGCACATTGCGCAGTCCGATGGACCAGCGCAGTTCGTGCTGCAGGAAATCGTGGCAGCTTTCGCGAGGGAAGACCATCCAGATCCATTTCCGCATGAGTTCCACGCGATAGCCCTTCGCGGCGATGCGGTTTCCCAACTCGAAATCGTCCGAGTGATGATCGGCAATGCCTTCAAATCCGCCGATCTCGTGCAAATGCCGCTTGGTGGTGGCCACCGACCATCCAAACGCGAACTTCATGTTTCCTTCAAGCTTGCGCGCCACGAGAGCACTTGGGGCTGACTCAGCCGGCACGCCCAGCGCGTCGAGCACGGAGAAAAGGTTTCCGCCGGTGATGCCGCGGAACAAGGTAGTTACCAAACCGACGGCGCTGTTTTGCAGGGGAGCCACCATTTCGCGCAGATAATCCGGCTCCACGCGCGCATCGCTGTCGCTGATCACCAGCACGTCGTGCTGCGCTTCCTTGGCAAGCTGACATAGCTTGTTCACTTTGCTGTTCGCGCCGACGCGGGCGGCCGAGGTCAACAGCCTGATCTGCCGGGCGGGAAACTCCTGCTGAAGCTTTTCGATTAAGGGAATTACGAGATCGTCCCGGTCGCTTACGGCAAAGACAATTTCGTATTCCGGGTAATCCAGGCGGCAGAAGCTGGCGAAATTTTCATAGGCTTCGCGGTCCACGCCGCGAACCGGCTTCAAGATGCTGACGGCGGGCGTGAAGCTGCCGTCCGGCGCGGGAGCCTTTCGCACCTTGCGGAAATAGTCCCAGGTGCAATAGGTGGCCAGCACGTAGTACACCAGCGGACCTAGCGCGCCCAGACATATCGCCCATTGCCAGAGGCTCATCTTGATCATTCGTTGTCTAACTCTTACCTGCCAAGCGCACAGGAGCACACGGATTCAAACGAGTGGTAAGCGCGAAATCAGCGTATGACCTATCCTAATATATTCGCGCTTGCGCTGCGTCAAGGTTTTTCCGGTCCGTCGAGCTGGGGGAACCCGTTGCCCGGGCCGAAAAGATTCGCGAATCTCCCAAACCACCCGCTACTTTGTGCCGCACCACCTAACAAAGGTCAATGAAATCAATTTCCCATGGTTCTTGATTCAAATCAATGCTTGCGACGGTGGTGGGCAAACTGAATCTTTTCGGTCCAGCGCTCCCTGGGTTCAGGTACAACACGCCATCCTTCTCCGACCGCGACGCTTTGTGCGAATGGCCGCTGATCACCATGCGAAATCCCGCGACTGCGGGATTGAGATCAATCGCATGAACGTCGTGCAGCAAGTAAATCAGCGCGTGGTGCGCTTCCACAACAGCAGTTTCGGGCAGGGAAGCGGACCATGCGTCGCGATCGGTGTTGCCTCGCACCGCAACCACCGGAGCAATTTCGCTGAGCGCGTCCAGAATTTCTTTCCCGCCGACGTCGCCGCCGTGAATAATCAGTTCCGAACCGCGCAGCGCCGCAAGCGCTTCTGGCCGCAACAACCCGTGCGTGTCGGAGATGACGCCGATCCTAGTTGGGAGGGTTTTCATGCGGGTGGGTCAATTCACTCGCCGAGCAGAAGATTTGACGGCACGGGTCGAGATGCCGGTCAATTCCATTGCCACTCGACCGGGGCACTCGCCGACAGTATAGTATTTCTCTTGCGACGCGCGTTCGATTGCTCAGTTTTGCCGCCCCGAAAAAGGTGGGACGGTGATTTGATTAAGATCCGCGGCTGGCAGGTTGCATTTTAACGCGACGGACAAATTTGAATGATCGAGTCCTTCATCTATTCGGCTCTGCCCGCCCGGGTTGTTTTCGGATCCGGAACGCTGGCGCGCGTTGCCGACGAAGTGCGAACGCTCGGCTGCCGCCGCGCGCTGGTTCTCTCCACGCCGCAGCAGCAGGATTCCGCCCGCCATCTGGGGGAGATGCTCGGCGAACTTTGCGCCGGCACATTTACTCAAGCGGCCATGCACACGCCAATGGACGTAACAGAACGAGCCATGCAACAAGTGCGGGAACTCCGGGTGGATTGCACGGTTGCCATTGGCGGGGGCTCAACCACGGGGCTTGGCAAGGCTATAGCGTTGCGCACGGATTTGCCGCAGATCGTTGTGCCCACCACTTACGCAGGTTCGGAAGCGACGCCGATTCTCGGCGAAACCACCGAGGGCCGCAAAACCACGCAGCGCACCCTCAAAGTGCTGCCGGAAGTGATCGTTTACGATGTCGATCTGACGCTCACGTTGCCCACTGCGCTTTCAGCCACATCGGGAATCAACGCCATCGCGCATGCGGTGGAAGCGCTCTATACGCAGGACGCCAATCCGGTGATCTCCATGATGGCGGAGCGCGGCATCGAGGCTCTGGCGCGCGCGCTGCCGCCGATCATGAAAAATCCCTCCGATACATCCGCTCGCTCCGAAGCGCTTTTGGGCGCATGGCTGTGCGGCGTTTGTTTGGGAGCGGTGGGCATGGCGCTGCATCACAAGCTCTGCCACACGCTCGGCGGTAGCTTTAACTTGCCGCATGCGGAGACGCACACGGTCGTGTTGCCCCACGCGGCGGCTTACAATTCGGTGGCCGCGCCGGAAGCCATGGCTCGCGTCGCGCATGCTCTGGGTGCTGAGAGCGCCGCGCAAGGGCTTTTCGAGTTGGCTAAGTCTCTCGGCGCGCCCACGGCCCTGCGAGAAATTGGCATGCCCGATAAGGGCCTCGATCTCGCGGCCGAACTTGCCACAGCGTCACCCTATTGGAATCCGCGTCCGATAGACCGCATTGGCATTCGCGCGCTGCTCGACGATGCCTTTTACGGAAGGCGCCCCCGCTCTTGATTTCGCCTGCACCGCAATTTTCAGCACTGCTGTTTCGCCCATCGCGTATCTCTGCAATCGGACGCACCATCTTTCGGAGATCCTGCGCATGAGCGCCAACGAATTTGCCGTGGCCATCGACCAACGCTGCTTTGAGGACTATGTTCCCGGCGGCATTCACGAGTACGGGCCTGTCATCGTCACCGAAGCCGAGATCATCCACTTCGCCGAAAAATTCGACCCGCAATACATTCACACCGATCCGCAAAAAGCCGCGCGAGGTCTCTTCGGCGGATTGATCGCCAGCGGCTGGCACACGGCCAGCCTGGTGATGCGTTTGTGCTCCGATAATTTCATTCCGAGCGTCGCGACGATTGCCCCTGCCGAAGTCGATGAGCTTCGCTGGATCAAGCCGGTTCGTCCCGGCGATTCGCTCTCGATTCGCGTCACTGTTCTGGAAGCGCGCCGCATGGAATCGAAGCCGCAGATTGGCAGGGTCGGTGTTTTCATCGAGGTGTTCAATCAGCACCAGGAAATCGTGATGACTTTGAAGCAAACGAATCTTCTCCGCTCCCGGAACTCTCCTAGGTAAAAAGCCGTAGGGCGTTTATTTTCATCGCGAAAACGGTTGACATGGTCGCGCTTGCCGTGGTCTATATGTAGCTACGTTTTCGAGTTTTCAGGGGTGGTTCCAAGAGGGTGGCATTTTCCAGGCAAATGCGCGAATTACTTTGGACCGGGGTTTCGTTGTATTGGGAATGTGAAGTGATTTGAACCACGCAGTGGATGGGAATTGATCGCAAGGATATTTCTCCCTAAATAACTTTTCTTGAAATCGCTGGCCTGAATTTCTGATCCAGTCGAGGAGGGTTTCATGAAGTCGAAAGTTGGCGTTTCGAAATTATGGAAGTATTCGGTTGGGATTCTTTTGATCGCATTCGCCGTTCTTTTGCTTTCCGTTTCATCGTTCGCTCAATCAACCAGCAACATCGTCGGTACGGTGAAGGATGCGACCGGCGCCGTTATTCCCGGTGCGACGGTCACGGTAGAGAATACCGAAACGGGATTGGCGCGCATGGTCACCTCGGGAAGTGACGGCGCCTTTCGCGTGCCGGCCATGCCGGTAGGGCACTACACGGTGAAATTTGAGAAAACCGGATTCAAGACGGAAACCGACCAGGGACTGGTGCTGGACGTCGGACAGGATCTCACCGTCAACGCCTCTCTTGCCGTGGGCACCTCCACGCAGGAAGTGGTCGTCACCGGAGAGGCGGCGCTCGTCAACACGCAGGAAACCGCGCTTGGCGGTCTGGTCAACGAGCGCAGCATTGCTGATCTGCCCCTCAACGGCCGGAACTACATCGACTTGAGCTTGCTGCAGCCAGGCGTTACGCAGAAGCAGAACAGTTCGGGCGCTGCGGGAACCGGCGGCACTTGGTTCAGCAGCCAGGGCGCGCCCGCCTATTCGAACGTCTACACGTTGGATGGCGCCATTTTGAACAATCAGTACTGGGGCAACGGCGCATCGCTTGCCGGTAACACGCTCGGCGTGGATGGCATCCGCGAATACAAGGTTATTACCAACGCCTATGACGCCTCTTATGGATTGTCCATGGGCGGCCAGATGGTCATCGCCAGTAAAGGCGGCTCGAACAGCTTCCATGGAGACGCCTTCGATTATCTGCGCAATAGTGTGCTCGATGCCCGCAACTACTTTGACGCTCCTCCTTCGCTGATCGGGCACCGCTTGCCGGAATTCCGCCGCAACAACTTCGGCGGATCGGTTGGCGGGCCAATCCGCAAGGACAAAACTTTCTTCTTCGCCGTTTTTGAAGGGCTCCGCCAGAACGTCGGCTTCACCGCTGCCGACACCGTGCTGCCCGCTGCCTGCCATGTGTTCAATGCTCCCAATACGAACCACACTACGCTGGTGAACCCGACCGGGTGCGCAGCATCCGGACTGACCGCGACCACCAACATTCCACTGGTCATTCAGCCGCTGATTGCTCTGTATCCCACCCCGAACCTTCCGGGCAATCTTTGGAGCTTCCCGACCAGCAGCTTGCAGTCCGAGAATTACGGGCAGATTCGCATCGACCATAACATCGGCGCTTCCGACACTCTTTTCGGCCGCTACACCATCGACAAAGGCAACGTCGACAACGCGAATACCAGCACGCTCACGACGGATCAGGGTATTGCGTTCCCCACGAACCGGGCGGTTGGAACCAGCATCGCGCAGTACCTTACGGTCAGCGAGAACCATATTTTCTCACCGGCTCTCTTGAATACGATTCGCCTGTCGTTCAGCCGCAGCAACTTCCCTTCGGACAACGAGTGGATCAACACTCTGCCCGGAATTGGCAACCTGGGATCGCCCACCTACTCGTTCCTCGGGAACAACATTCCCATGGGCACGATCATCGTGACCGGTCTCTCGAACAACGGACCCAATGCCACGTTCGGTCCTCCGAACCTGCACCTGGAGAATATCTACACGCTTGGCGATGACGTTTACTACACTCGCGGCAAGCATGCCTTCAAATTCGGCACGTTGATCAACCGGTTCAACCAAGCTGACGATTCCGTGTTGCAGTCCGCCGGGCAATTGCAGTTCGGCAACGTGGCTGGCTTCATGGAAGGAATTCCGGCGACCTACACGGCCCAGACCCCAGGTTCGCAAACCAACCGCGACTGGATCTACAACACCTTCGGCTTCTACGCGCAGGACGACTACCGCATGTCCTCCAGGCTGACCTTCAACCTGGGCTTGCGGTACGAATTTATGACCAGCCTTCACGAGCTGAACAATCAGGGTTGGACGCTTGGCAATTACCTGACGAGTGCGACGCCTATTCAAGGGCCGGTACTCGACAACCCCACCTATAAGAACGTGAGCCCCAGAATCGGCGTGGCCTACGATCCATTCGGCGACGGCAAGACCGCCATCCGCGCCAGCTACGGCATTTATTACGACGTCGGCAACCTCGGGGCGGTGCTCGGGCAGCAGGCCTTCGGCGCACCACCGAACACCACCACCAGCCAAGTCAACAACTCAACGGCCAATGCCGTGCTGACCCTGCCGCTCACTTTCCCTGCATCCGCCAAGGGCACTGCGCTACACACGTCCAACTACTATTGGAAGCAGCCGTACACACAGCAATATAGTTTGTCTGTTGAGCACCAGCTTCCCGGCGACATGTCATTGACGGTTTCCTACGTTGGATTGCGTGGCATTCACCTCTGGACCGAAGTCGAAGGCAACCCTACCAAACCGACCTCGGATGTGAACGGCGTCGAGTATTGGTCCACGCTGACTCCCGGATGCGGCTCAAAAGCTCCTCCGACCTGCCGGCAGAATCCAAACTACGGTTCGAACACGTTTGATAACACCGTGGGCGATTCCTGGTACAACGCACTCGAAGTGGTGGTGCACAAGCGTCTCGGTCACGGTCTGGAATTCCAGAACTCCTACACTTACGGCAAGCTTCTGGATACCACCGAAGGCCAGCTCTATGCCGCGGACTGCAACGGCGCGACTGGCATGTTCACGGGTCTCTCTCCGGACAACCTAAGGCTCGATAAGGGGCCGGCTTGTCAGGACATCCGGCATAACGACCGCGTCAATCTCGTCTATCATTTCCCGAACGTCAGTTCGGATAACAAGTTCGTTTCCAAGCTGGCGAGCGGATGGTGGACCAGCAGCATCGTTTCCTTGCAGGGTGGTTATCCATTCACGCCACAGGTCGGCATTGATCGCGCGGAAGGTGGCGTGATCGCCAGCCAGGTTCCCGATCGCGTCAACGTGAACACCGCAGCCAGCATCGCGGCAAATCCCTGCACGTCGCAGCCAGGGCAACCCGCTGCCGGTGCCAATCCTTGCGCCTATACTCCGGTACCGTTTAACAAAAACACCGTTTACACCGGCAACCCCAATTCGTGGTTCAACCCGGCCATGTTTTCGATGACGCCGATGGTTCCTTGCCCCACTAACGCCGCACTCACCTGCGGCGTTATCGGAAACGCCGAGCGTGGTTTGCTTCGTGGACCGGGTCTCACACAGTGGAATTTCTCGCTGGTGAAAGACACGGCTTTCCCAATGCTGGGTGAAGCAGGCAGCATCCAGTTCCGTGCGGAGGTATTCAACATTACCAACAGTCCTAACTTTGCCATGCCGAACGGCACAGCTTTCGCCGGCACGGTTTCTCCCGCCACTTACGGTCCCTATTCGCTGGCACCCCTAGGAACGGCCGGCCAGGTGACCGGTACGGCGGTGGGCGATACATCACGGCAAATTCAGCTGGCGCTTAAGTTGGTCTTCTAGTTCTGAGCGCAACTGAATGAACCATATCGAGCAACCGCGGGGTCACTCCCGCGGTTGTTTTTTTGGGGAGCTGCGAGCGATATAAGAGAGAAACCCGATTTCGGAAAGGTTCGTCGTTGGTGTATCCTCTTGCGCATAAATCGCAGGAATCGTGGAGGTCCGCAATGCACGTCGCGACAAAATCCTTAGCTTTTGTTTGCTCCCTCGTAATGTCGGCTTCGATTTCCTACGCCGCCACGGTGAGTGGCACGGTGAAAGGTCCTGACGGCGCGCCGTTTGAAGGCGCATTCGTGCAGGCGCAGAACGGCGCCACGCGCATCACCGTCAGCGTGCTTTCTGATCGCCAGGGACATTTCCAGGTCCCGGATCTTCCCGCCGGCGATTACACGCTGCGCATCAAGGCCGTCGGATACAAAGCTGATTCGCAGCCTGCCAAGCTTGCAGCGAATCAGAACGCCTCCGCGGATTTCGCGCTGCAGAAGGGCATGGTGCGCTGGAGCGATTTGTCCCGCTTCCAGGGCGAGCGCTTGCTGCCGGACGGCAAGGGCAAGGAAATCCTCGAATCGCGCTGCTTCATCTGCCATGACTTTCAGAGCAAGATGGCTTCCGTCACGCGCGATGCCGATGGCTGGCGCGATCGCGTCGACTTCATGCTCAGCTCGATGAAATTCACTCTCGGCGGACGCTTCAGCAGCGATGACGAAAATACCGTAGTGCAATATCTCACCGATGCGTTCGGCCCCGATCCCAAGATTGCGAAGTCACCCGCGGATTTGCCCGCATACGACAGCCTGAAGCATGCGCCCTTCACCGACGACGCCATGAAGATCGTCTACGTGGAATACGAAATGCCCACGCGCAACAAGATGCCGTTCAGCGCCGCGCCCGACAAGAACGGCATCGTCTGGATTCCCGGAATTTGGCGACAACAACAAGCTCGCCCGCCTCGATCCGAAGACTGCCCACATCGACGAATATCAGGTTCCCAATCAGGGCACGGCCGCGATTCATTCCGCCTATCCCGCCCCGGACGGCATGGTGTGGATGGCCGAACAGGGTTCGAACAAACTCGCCACGTTCGATCCGGCGACGAAAGAAATCACCGAGTATCAGGATTCCTATCTTCCTGGCAAAGAGGGGATGGCGTCGGGCGGCGCGAAGCACACCGTGCGTGCCGATAACACCGGAGTGTGGGCCACCGGCGGTCCCGGCGGCGGCGTGGTTACAAAGTTTGACACCGATACAAAAAAATTCATCCACATCCCGGACACCGAAGGTGGTTACGGTCTGATCATCGATAAAGATGGCGACCTGTGGTATGCCGAGTTCAAGGAAAACGGCAAGCTCGGCAAAATCGATGGCAAGACCTTGAAGGTTTCCAAATGGGCTGTGCCCACTCCCGATGGCCGCCCGCGCCGTCTCACCTTGGCTCCTGACGGCAGCGTGTGGTTCGCTGAATTTACCGGCGGGAAAATCGGACACTTCGATCCCAAAACCGAAACCATGAAGGAATGGTCGCTGCCCGGGCAGCATCCCACGCCGTATGCCTTCAACATGGATAGGCACGGCGACCTCTGGTATGCCTCAGCCGATACCGACGTGCTTGGCCGTCTCGATCCCAAAACTGGCAAAGTCACCGAATATCCGTTCACTCACGCCGAAATCACCATGCGCGAATTTTTCCAGGATCCGCAGGGCCGCCTGTGGTTCGGCTCGGCAGCGAATGACAGGGTCGGCTATTTCTATCTAGCAGGGAACACCGAGCACGCCAGCAAATAAGGATCGAGAGGAATCGACAGCGTGAAGCGAACCCGAACGAATCGCATCTTGGGAGTGATCGCAGGCTCGGCAATCGCGTTTGCTCTGGCTGTGCCAGTTTCGCGCCGTGTGCTGGCGGACAACATTCCGCAGGGCTGGGAAGCCAGCAACATGAAGCCCATCGGCTACAGCGATCTCGAAGGCCATGGCGCCTTCAAGATGACCATCCGCCACGTGAACAATCATTGGTATCTCTACATGGGGCACCTGTGGCTGCACGGCTGGAGCATCGTTGACGTGACCGATCCCACCAATCCCAAGCTGGTGAAATTCATCAAGGGACCGGACAACACCTGGACCATCCAGATGGAGATGCACGGCAACCTGATGCTTACCGCACTGCAAAATGAGCGGCCGGAGTGGGGAGGAAGCGCCGATCCAAAGGCGCCGTTCGATGAAGGCGTGATTCTCTGGGACGTCAGCGATCCGGTGAATCCCAAGCAGCTTTCCCATTGGAAAACCGGCGCGGAGGGCACGCACCGCGACGGATATCCGGGAGGGAAGTACGCCTACCTTTCCGCCGTGATGCCCGGCTATAAGGGCAACATCCTTGTGATCCTCGACGTGAGCGATCCGAAGAATCCGAAAGAAGCGGGCCGCTGGTGGCTGCCCGGCCAGAAAGAAGGCGAGCCGCCGCTGCCTGGGCCGACCGGCTTCCATGGTCCACCGATTATCGAAGGCAATCGCGCCTATCTGGCCTATGGACCGAACGTGGTCATTCTGGACATCAGCGACATTTCCCATCCGAAACTGATCGGCAAACTTCCGTATTCGCCGCCGTTTAAGGGCGGGCTAACCTCCGGCCATGACGTTTTAAAGATTCCCGGAAAGCCGCTGCTCTTCGTTCACTCCGAAGGAAGCGGTGGCGATACTCCAAGCATGGCGCCTACGTGTTCCGGCCCGCTCGATATTGCCGCCATGATCGACATCAAGGATGAAACCAAGCCGCGCCTGATGTCGCTCTTCCCGCTGCCGGTGCCGCCGAAAGACGTGCCTTACACCGACTTCTGCGACAAGGGCGGCCGCTTCGGTCCGCACAATACGAATCTCGAATATCATCTGCCCGATGTGGAGAAGCAGGCCAATCTCGTCTACCTGACCTACTTCAACGCCGGTCTGCGGATCTTCGATATCGAAGACCCGCGCATGCCCAAGGAAGTCGGTTGGTTCATTCCGCCGCAGCCCACCAAGCGCATCGGGCCCATTCCAGCCAAGCTCGTTCAACAAACGGAAGATGTTCTCGTTGATACGCGCGGCAACATCTACATTACCGACAAGCAATGGGGTTTGTTCGTTCTGCGCTATACCGGCAAAGGCGAGCCCGCGCCCACCGCCAAATAACTCTAGCCGGGAAATTCAGCGCGGCTGCGGTGGATGATAGAATCCTTCGCAGCCGCTTTTGTCTTTTAGCGTACCGGTGCGGCTCACCAGTTCAGGAGCTCGTTCATGAAGTCAGGCGTCGTTGTTCTCATCATTGTCGTAATCGTAGCCATTCTTTTCGGCGGCATGTACGTTTCCCGGCGCAACCAGATGGTCACCTTGAACGAAACGGTGAAGTCCGACTGGGCGCAGGTGGATGTGGTGCTGCAGCGCCGCGCCGATTTGATCCCCAACCTCGTGGCGACGGTGAAAGGCTTCGCGGCGCATGAGGAAACCGTCTATGACGACATCGCCAAGGCCCGCTCCGCGCTTCTCGGCGCGCAAACGCCCACCGACAAAATCGCCGCCAACGGGCAACTCGACGGCGCCCTCGGTCGATTGCTCGCCATCGTAGAGAATTACCCGCAGCTCAAATCCAACGAAAACTTTCTGCAGTTGCAGGATGAGCTCGCCGGCACGGAAAACCGCATCTCCGTCGAGCGCAAGCGTTACGACGACGCCATCCAGGCCTACAACACCTACATCGGCCTCTTCCCCAACAACATCGTCGCCGGCATGTCCGGTTTCAAGCGCAACGACGCCTATTTCGCCGCTTCCGAAGCTTCGCGCCAGGTTCCCCAAGTGCAATTCCCGGCCGCAGCCAGGTAATCGCAGGCATTTGCCGCCGGATAACGAATCGGCCGCTTTCGCCGTCTAACTCTTCAGGAACTCGGAGTTCTCCTGGTTGTAACAATCTGCCGGGGCGGCGCTATTGGTCTAGGTGTGTCGCCATGGTATAAATAGGAACCAAGCAATGTCCGACACGATTCAACCTGAACCGCCGGCTTCGCCAGATCCACTTGCCGCGCCTCAATTACGGCGCGAGCTTCGCAGTTGGACGCGCGATCTTGCCGTCGCTTTGGGACTCGCCCTGGTCATCATTATCTTTCTTTACCAACCGGTAAAAGTCGAAGGCACCAGCATGGCTCCGCTGCTGAGCGACCAGGAGCGCATTTTCATCAACAAATTTGTGTATCGTTTCGAGCCCATCGAGCGCGGTGACGTGGTCGTCTTCTGGTATCCCCTCGACCGTTCCAAATCTTTCATCAAGCGCGTCATCGGGCTTCCGGGCGACACCGTCGAAATTCGCTCCGGCCATCTTTACCTGAATGGCGGCGAACTGCAGGAGCCCTACGTCCCGGCCAGCTATCTGGATGGTTCGAGCTACGCCGCGCGCAAAATTTCGCCTGACGAATATTTTGTGATGGGCGATCATCGCGACAGCTCCAACGATTCGCGCATGTTCGGCACCGTGCCGCGCGATTACATCTATGGCAAAGCGGTATTCGCGTATTGGCCCATGACACAATTTGGCTCGCTGACTTCCTCTTCAACCGTTAGCGCCGCTTCGAAATGACGCCCTCAGGAGGACACACTGACGCAGGACCCCGCAGCACGCGCGATTCTCGCGCTCGAAGACGGACGCCTCTTTAACGGCCGCGCGGCGGGCGCTCGCACGCGTCGTGGCGGCGAAGTCGTTTTTAACACCAGCCTCACCGGCTACCAGGAAGTCTTCACCGATCCCAGCTATTGCGGCCAAATCGTTTGCTTGACCTATCCGCACATCGGCAACGTCGGCACGAATCTGGACGACGAGGAATCGCCCAAGCCCTACATCGAGGCGCTGGTGGTGCGCGAATTTTCCGCGCTCTCCTCGAACTGGCGCTCCAGCGAATCCGCGCAGCACTTTCTTGAGCGAAATAATGTGCCGGTGATCTGGGATATCGACACGCGCGCGCTGGTGCGGCACCTGCGGGATGTGGGCGCTCTGCGCGGCGTTGTGTGCACGGACGGCACGCCGGCGGAAAAGTTGATCGCCGAAGCGCGCGCTTTGCCGGCCATGGCTGGGCAGGAACTGGCCAGCCGCGTGAGTTCACCGAAATCGTATGAATGGAATCGCGGGTCCATCGATCTGGCCGCTTCGTTTGCCGCGGCCGCTTCGGCGGGAGCTTCCGGCTCAGCCGGTGGCAACGCTGCGCATCGGCCTGCCACGGAACACCACAAGCGCTACCGCGTCGTCGCATACGATCTGGGCATCAAGCAGAATATTCTGCGCCTTCTTGTCGATCACGGTTGCGACGTCACCGTCGTCCCGGCAAAAACTTCTGCCGAGGACGTGCTGGCGATGAAGCCCGACGGGGTTTTTATCTCGAATGGGCCCGGCGATCCCGAGCCCGCTACTTATGCGGTGGAAAATATTCGCAAGATGGTTGGGCGCGCGCCGATCTTCGGAATTTGCCTGGGCCACCAGCTCTGCGGACTGGCCCTGGGCGGCAAGACATTCAAGCTGAAATTCGGCCATCATGGCGCGAACCATCCGGTGAAGAATCTGCTTACGGAGAAAATCGAGATTACTTCGCAGAACCACGGTTTTTGCGTCGATCCCGAATCTCTGCCTTCGAGCGACGTGGAAATCACGCACCTGAACCTGAACGACCACACCAACGAAGGCATGCGCCACCGTTCGCTCCCGCTTTTCAGCGTGCAGTATCACCCCGAAGCGTCGCCGGGTCCGCACGACGCGCGTTATCTTTTCGACCAGTTCATTGATTTGATGGAAACACACAAGCGTGCATAATATCTCCCGCCGTATCGTTGCCTTTTAAAAATGCCCAAACGCACTGATATTCACAAAATCATGATCATCGGCTCGGGGCCCATCATCATCGGCCAGGCCTGCGAATTCGACTATTCCGGCACGCAAGCCTGCAAATCGCTGCGCAGCGAAGGCTACGAGGTCATTCTCGTCAACTCGAATCCCGCGACGATCATGACCGATCCCGAAATCGCCAATCGCACGTACATCGAGCCGCTTTCGAAAAGCTATCTCGAAGCGATCATCGCTGCGGAGCGCCCAGACGCGCTGCTGCCCACCGTGGGCGGGCAGACTGGCTTGAATCTGGCCGTCGAATTAGCCGAAAGCGGCATCCTCGAAAAATACGGCGTGAAGCTAATTGGCGCTTCGCTTGACGCCATCAAAGTTGCTGAAGACCGCCTGCTCTTCAAGGATGTCTGCCGCAAAATTGGCCTCGAAGTTCCCGCATCGTCCGTGGTCACCGAAATTCAGGAAGCGGTCCGCTTTGCCGACCAGCTTGGCTATCCCGTGGTGATCCGCCCGTCGTTCACTTTGGGCGGTACGGGCGGCTCCATTGCGTACAACCATGAGGAATTTGTCGACGCCATCGCGCGCGCTCTCGACGCCAGCCCGGTGCATCAGGCGCTCATCGAAGAATCGGTGATCGGCTGGAAAGAATACGAGCTCGAAGTGATGCGCGACTGGCGCGACAACTTCGTGGTCATCTGCTCTATTGAGAATTTTGATCCCATGGGCATTCATACTGGTGATTCGATCACCGTCGCCCCAGCGCAGACGCTCACCGACAAGGAATACCAGCGCATGCGCGACGCCGCTGCCGCGATTATCCGGGCGGTCGGCGTTGAAACCGGCGGCTCGAACATTCAGTTCGGCATCGATCCGGCGAACGGGCGCATGGTGGTCATCGAGATGAACCCGCGCGTATCGCGCAGCTCCGCTCTGGCCAGCAAGGCCACCGGATTCCCCATCGCGAAAATCGCCGCGAAGCTTGCCGTAGGTATGACGCTCGACGAAATCCCGAATGACATTACCAAGAAAACGCCGAGTTCCTTCGAGCCGAGCATCGATTATGTAGTGGCAAAAATTCCCAAGTGGCAATTCGAAAAGTTTCCGGGCAGCGACACCACTCTCACCACGCAAATGAAATCCGTGGGCGAAGTGATGGCCATTGGCCGCACCTTTCAGGAAGCGCTGTGCAAGGGCATTCGCGCTCTCGAGCCCAGCAGCGCCTGGCGCCCGCCCGCGGAAGTTACTACTGCGCTTTTGCGCGAGAAGCTGCACGTGCCCGGGCCGGATCGCTTGCACTGGCTTTTCGAAGCGCTTGAACGTGGCATGAGCCGCGGTGAAGTCTGCGAGCTGACCAAAATCGATCCCTGGTTCATCGCGCATCTCGAGGAAATGCTCGCCGTGGACAAGCGCATGGCTGGCACCAGCTTGCGCCAGTGCTCGCGGGAGCTGATGCTCGAATCCAAGCGTTCCGGAGCGAGCGACGAAGAAATCGCCAAGCTCTGGAATGTGAAGTCTTCATCGGTACGCTCTCGCCGGCATGAACTCGGCGTCAATCCCGTTTTCAAGCGCGTCGATACCTGCGCCGCCGAATTCGAATCCTTCACGCCCTACCTCTACTCGACCTACGAAGAAGAGGACGAGTCAGGCGCCGTGGATCGGCCCAAAATCGTTATTCTCGGCAGTGGCCCCAACCGCATCGGGCAGGGAATTGAGTTCGATTATTGCTGCTGCCACGCCGCCTTCGCGCTAAAAGAAGACGGTTTCGAAACCGTGATGGTGAATTGCAACCCAGAAACGGTTTCCACCGACTATGACACGTCCGACCGGCTCTATTTCGAGCCGCTCACACTGGAAGATGTTCTTGCCGTGCTCGATCGCGAGAAGCCGCAAGGTGTGATCGTGCAGTTCGGCGGGCAAACTCCGCTGAACCTCGCGCTTGAACTCAAGCGTAATGGCGCGAAGATTATCGGCACTGATCCGGAGTCAATCGATCTTGCCGAGGATCGTCGCCGCTTCGGTGCGCTTCTCACTGATTTGCAAATTCCGCAGCCGCGCAATGCCACCGCCCTTGCTCCGGAGGAAGCTGTCGCTGCTGCTACTGAAATCGGTCTCCCGGTTCTCGTGCGCCCTAGCTACGTGCTCGGCGGCCGCTCGATGGTCATCGCTTACGATCTCAAGACGGTGCAGGAATATGTGATTCAGGCCGCGCAGATCGGCACGGCCGGCGATCCCAAGCGCCCCATCCTGATCGATCAATTTCTGGAAGATGCCACAGAAGTTGACGTTGACGCGCTGGCGGATGGCGAAGATGTTTTGATTGCCGGCATCATGGAACATATTGAAGAGGCTGGTATCCACTCCGGCGATTCTTCCTGCGTGCTTCCTTCGGTCTCGCTGAGAGCCTCTGTGCTCGAGCGCATTCGGGAGTACACCAGCCGCCTGGCGAAGGCTCTGCACGTCGTCGGGCTGATGAACGTGCAATACGCCATTCAGCACGACACGGTGTACGTGCTCGAAGTCAACCCACGCGCATCGCGAACGATTCCATACGTCAGCAAGGCCACCGGCGTTCCGCTGGCTAAAGTGGCTGCTCGCCTGATGGCTGGTCGCAAGCTGCGTGAGCTGAATTTGCCTTACATCGAGCACGACGGTATCAAAGAACTTGCGGTTCACGATTATTACGCCGTGAAATCGCCGGTGTTCCCATTCAACAAATTCCGCGGCGTCGATCCCGTTCTCGGCCCGGAAATGCGCTCCACCGGCGAAGTGATGGGCATTTCCTCGGACTTTGGCGTGGCTTTTGCGAAAGCGCAGCTCGCCGCCGGTCAGCGCCTGCCGCAGAAGGGCATTGTGTTTATGAGCGTTAGCGACCATGACAAGAAAAATGTGCATCATGTGGCGCGCGATCTGGTCGCTTCGGGACTGAAAATCGTGGCCACACGCGGCACTGCCGCTGCGCTGCGCCGTTCCGGAATCGAAGTGGAAGCTGTCTACAAGGTGAACGAGGGCCGCCCGAATATCGTCGACCTGATCAAGACCGGCAAAATCGACATGCTCATCAACACGCCGCTAGGCCGCGAATCTTTCTACGACGAGAAATCCATTCGTCGCGCAGCCATCCGTTACAACATTCCCTGCATCACCACGCTTTCGGCTGCCAGCGCTGCCGCGCGCGGTATTCGCGCCATGTCCGGCCACGAAGCGGACGTCTGCGCGCTGCAGGATTTACATCGCCGGAAATCCGCGGCCGCTGTGTCGATGCCTACCGCGGCGAATGATGCGCCGCCGGCCGCGTCTTCTGCGCGCGCGGGCGCCACTGCTCCCCCCGCCGACCCAGCCTAAGTTGTCTTGCCGCATTTTTCTTGTGTCGCTTTTCTGTGTGTCATCCCGACGAGAGCGATTCGTGCGATCCGATTGGTACACTTCGCCAAAAACCTAACCACGTGTCATCCCGAAGCGAGCCGCCTTTCAGCGAGTCGAGGGATCTCTCTTCATGTGATAAATTTTTATCGGATCTTCCCAGCGGCGTAGCTGCGCGATTCACCTTCGTCTATAATCCCCGCCATGTCACAACCCGATCTGATTAAGCTTTGGGAAGAGCACACGGCGCACGAGTTCGTCACGCGCAACACCGAATCCACCCTCGATACCATGGTCGAAGACGCCTACGTCAACCACATCCCGACCATGACCGGCGGCTACGGCAAAGCCGCCCTGCGGCGTTTTTATTCGCAGGATTTCATCCCCGCCATGCCACCGGATACCACGCTGACGCCGGTCTCGCGCACCGTGGGCGAAAATCAACTTGTCGATGAAATGATTTTTTCCTTCACGCACACGCAGGAAATTCCCTGGATGTTGCCAGGCGTGAAGCCCACCAACCGCCGCGTCGAAGTTCCTTTGGTCGCTATCGTTCGCTTCCGTGACGGCAAACTTGCCCACGAGCACATCTATTGGGATCAGGCCTCCGTTCTCAAGCAAATTGGGCTGCTCAACGACGAATCGCTTCCCGTGCGCGGGGCGGAAACCGCCGCGAAAGTCCTCGATCCGAAGCTTCCGCCTACCCGATAGCACTTGAATGGTCGACAGTCCGTGCGACGACTATCGTTTTGCAATTGCCGCCTGGCGTACTAAACTAGCTTGGATGGGCACAAGGCCCCAATTTGGCGATTTTGCTCCGTGTCACCGCGTAGAGGAAGTGGGCGCGCTTCCGGAACCTCTCGCGTGGCGTAACGGGCGGTCTTCATGGAACCTGCGCCAGGGGCTAACTCATTGCAAACAAAGCGTTGTGGGTCTATTTTATCGCAGTCAATTTCCGCGTAACGTGGCTGTCACATCTGCATCGAATGATTGGATGGCCGATTAGTTGGTTGAGTGAAGTCGATTGGTTGAAGTTGGGTGCGCTCCCAGGCGCCGAGGTGAGAACGTGAAAAACCAGAAATCTACGACAATTGCCGACCTGGCTACCGCTAACGGTTCCGCGGCCGAGTCCCGCCGCCATCTTTTTTACGAAACCTCGCACTCGCCCGCTGTCGCCGATCTGGTCGGCTACGAGAACGCGAAGGACATTATCGACTTCTGCTTTATTGCCAACCCGTATTACCCCACGCCGGAAATGCTGGAGGACTTGCAGCGGAATTTTCCGAACCTGATCAAGTCGTATCCTTCGAGCAGCCCGCTGATGAGCCAGCAAAACCTAGCCGCGGTGCTCAACGTGAATCCCGATAATCTGGTCATCGGCAACGGCGCCACGGAACTCATCGCGCACATCGATAACACCATCATCGATCGTCTGGCCATTCCGGTACCCACGTTCGGCGAATATCTCGAAAAGCTTGGCGACCAGCGCGACGCGGAAATTTACGAGCTCGATCCCAAACAGCGCTACGAACTGGTTCCCACGGACTATCTGGCCTGGGCTCACAAGCGCAATCTCAAGGCGCTGCTTATCATCAATCCCGGCAACCCTACCGGGCAGCTCATTCCGCTCGACGAGATGATCGATTTCATGCACCAGGCTTCGGACATCGAGCTGGTGATTGTCGACGAATCGTTCATTGATTTCGCCGGCGAAGAGGTCCCCAGTCTGCTTGGCGTGGCCGACCGCTTCACCAACCTGCTGATCGTGCGCAGCATGAGCAAGCACTGCGGCGTTCCGGGCTTGCGGCTGGGCTATTGCTATAGCGCTAATCTTTTCATCCTGAATCGGCTGCGCCGTACCATTCCGACCTGGAATCTCAACACGCTCGCGCAATATTTTCTGTCTCTTCTGCCGGCTACTGACACCGAATACCATGAAGGTCGCATTCGCCTCGTCGGCGACGTCCGCGCGCTATACAACGGGCTCAAGGAGATCCCCGCGCTGGAGGTCTATCCTACCGGCGCGAATTTCGTGCTCTTCAAGATCAAGAACGATATGACCGCTACCGAGCTGCAGGCGCGCCTCCTTGCGGAGCATCAGATGTACGTGCGCGATTGTTCCAATAAAGTTGGCATGGATAACTATCACGTTCGCGTAGCCTCGCAGGGACGCGAAAAGGACGCCCAGTTAGTGGGCGCGCTGAAATTGCTGACTCGATGAATCGCCCTCCGGTCCTGGTCGTCACCCGCAGGACCACCCGCAAGCATAAATACATCGATTACGTCGGGGAGTACCACCTCGAGCTTTTGATCCGTCTGGGCACGCTGCCGGTGATGGTGCCCGTGGTGGACGGCACACTGCGCTGCTTGCCGCAATATATGCAGCGGATGAGCGGGATGCTTTTAGTCGAAGGGGAAGACATCGAGCCGCGCCGCTTCACATCCCGCCGGGCCAATTACCAATATCTGGAAGGAACTCATCACCTGAAGGATGAGCTGGAACTTCGCCTGATCCGCCACGCTGTGCGCCAGCGTTTGCCGATGCTGGGCATTTGCCGCGGATCGCAGCTCATCAATGTCGCCTGCGGCGGCACGCTCTACGGCGATGTGCAGAAGGAAAAGAAGTCAAAACTCAAACACATCAGCTACGGTGAGGAGTACGATACCTATCGTCATCCGGTGGACATTCTCCCCCAAACTCCTTTGGCGGTTTGGTATCGCCAGCCGCGCATCAACGTGAACAGTTACCATCACCAGGGCATTCGCGATCTGGCCCGGCGGTTCAAGCCCATGGCCCACGCGAAAGACGGCCTAATCGAAGCCTATTACGATCCGAAGGCGCGTTTTCTGGTCGGCCTTCAGTTCCACCCGGAGCGCATGCTGCCGGACTATCCCGGTAACCTCCGCGTCTGGAAGGCATTTGCGGACGCAGTTCATCAAGCCGCGCAGCCCTAAGTCTTACTCTTTCGGCCCGTGAAATTCTCCGCCGTTTTCATTTTTCCGAAAAAGTCCTAGAATAAGCGCCAGGCTGTCATGTACGTCCGCCCCACCTTCGCTCTTGCGATTGTCTTCGCCTTTTGTGCAACTCTCGCGACGTTTGCCCAGGTTCCGGTTGAGCACACCGGAGGCTCTTCGCAAAATGATCGCCTCACCGATCAATCCAAGCTCCAACTCGTGCGCTTCGTCAGCGGCGAGTACGCCAAGGCCGTTGTGGCGCTGCCAAAGGGCAACGGCACGTTTATCTACCGCGTTGACAAGCCGCTCGACACCGCCAAGCTGCACGATATCGTCCGCACCCATGGCGCTGCCGCCAATCCCGGCGATCGCGTGCAAATCACGCAGCTCGATTTCGATGAAAAGAAGATCGTCGTCGAACTGAACGGCGGCGGCCGCCACCACTTTCATCTGCGCGACCATTTACAGGTCGGCATGGGTGGGACCATGGGACCGGTCACCAACGACTCCCATCCCGGCGAAGGCATGGGTAGCACGTTCGTTTTGGACTACAATCGGCCGCTGCCGGACATGAGCCCCGACGACTTGAAAAAGCAGCTCGCTCCGATTCTGGACTTCTCCAACCAAACCTCCGCCACCGTGAACTGGATCGATACAGTTCCCAAGGAATACCGCAAAGCCATCGAAGCCCACCAGGCGAGTGTCGGAATGGATCAGGACATGGTCATCGCCGCACTGGGCCGTCCCGAGCGCAAAGTTCGCGAAAAAAATGATCAAGGTGAAGACAGCGAGGACTGGATTTACGGCGATCCGCCAGCCAAAACTACCTTCGTCACCTTCGTCGCTGGCAAGGTCGTGCGTATCAAGGAATTCAACGATTGACGGACGACAAGCGTCGTTGACATTTCTTTCCTCCCGCCCTAGCATCAATTGCCTGAACCAACCTGCAAACCCTTCATGTAGGTTACAATTCCAACCTATTTCGCGCGTGCTCTGGAGGACACATGTCGGTAAAAGTCGGGATCAACGGTTTCGGACGCATCGGCCGCAATATTTTCCGCACCACTCTGGACGATCCATCGATCGAGATTGTCGCGGTCAATGACATTACCGACTCGAAAACTCTGGCGCACTTGCTGAAGTACGATTCCATTCTGGGCAATTTGCCGCATAAAGTGACTCACACCGACGACACCATCTCGGTTGACGGCAAAAGTTTCAAGGTCTTCCGCACCAAGGATCCCGCCGCGATCGACTGGGCGTCGGTCGGTGCGAGTATCGTGGTCGAATCCACGGGCTTGTTTACCAGCGGTGCTGACGCGCGCAAGCATATCCGCGGTCCGGTGAAAAAGGTGCTCATCTCGGCGCCGGCCACCGATCCCGATCACACCATCGTGCTCGGCGTGAATGAGAAGACCTACGATCCCGCCAAGCATCACGTAGTCTCGAACGCTTCCTGCACCACGAATTGCCTCGCCCCCGTGGCCAAAGTGCTGCTCGATACCTTCGGCATCAACGTCGGCACCATGACCACCATTCACTCCTACACCAACGATCAAAAGCTTCTCGATCTGCCGCACAAGGATTTGCGCCGCGCCCGCGCCGCCGCTCTTTCCATGATTCCCACTTCCACCGGCGCTGCCAAAGCGGTGTATCTGGTAATCCCGGAACTGAAGGGCAAGCTCGATGGATACGCCATGCGCGTGCCCACGCCGAACGTCAGCGTGGTCGATCTCACGGTCATGACCGAAAAGCCTGCCACGGTCGCCGCGGTAAACGCCGCGCTGAAACAGGCTGCCGAGGGTCCCATGAAGGGCGTCCTCGCGTACACCGAAGAAGAACTGGTCTCCATCGATTTCCGTGGCAACGAAAATTCCTCCATCGTCGATGCGGGCTACACCCGCGTCGTCGGCAACAACTGTGTCAAGGTTCTCGCCTGGTACGACAACGAGTGGGGCTACTCCTGCCGCTGCCGCGATCTGATCAAACTCTTCGCCGCAAAACTCTAGGCGCGCCGAACATCCGCCGGAACGATCATGAACAAACTCTCGATTCGCGATTTGGATATGGCCGGGAAGCGCGTCTTCATCCGCGTGGATTTCAACGTGCCACTCGACGGCAGCAAAGTCACGGACGACACTCGCATCCGCGAAACGTTGCCCACGCTGAAGCTTGCCGCGGAGCGTGGCGCCCGACTGGTGCTCGCCTCGCATCTCGGCCGTCCCAAGGGCAAAGTGAATCCCAAGTACAGCCTCGCGCCCGTAGCCGCGAAGCTGAAGGAACTGCTCGGCAAGCCGGTCGAATTCGCCAGCGATTGCATCGGGGCCGAAGCCGAATCGAAAAGTAAAGCCTTAGGCAACGGCGGCGTGCTGCTGCTCGAGAACGTGCGATTCCATCCCGAAGAAGAAGCCAACGACGAAGGCTTTTCGAAACAGCTTGCCGCGCTCTGCGATCAGCTTTTCGTCTGCGATGCTTTCGGCTCGGCGCATCGCGCGCATGCTTCGGTTGTGGGCATCACCAGATTCGTGAAGCAATCCGCCGCGGGCCTGCTGATGGAAAAGGAGCTCGCGTATCTCGGCAAGGCCATCTCGCATCCTGAAAAGCCATTCGTCGCGGTGCTCGGCGGCGCGAAAGTGTCTGACAAAATAGAGGTGGTGCAAAATCTGATGAAGCTGGCCGACGCCATGCTCATCGGCGGAGCCATGGCTTACACGTTTCTGAAATCGCAGGGCAAGCCGGTAGGGAAGTCCCTGGTGGAAGAGGACAAGCTCGATCTCGCGCGCAATCTGCTCAACGAAGCGAAGCAGAAAAACTTCCGCCTCCTTCTTCCCGTCGATCACGTGCTCGCCGAATCGCCCGATTCCACGGCCACAAAAGTTACCAGCATCGACCAAACGCCCGACGGCTGGATGGGCCTCGACATCGGCCCCGAAACCATCAAACAGTTTAGTCAGGAAATTTCCAAGGCGCGCACCATCGTCTGGAACGGCCCGCTCGGCATGTTCGAAAAGCCCGCTTTCGCGCAGGGCACGCTCGCCGTCGCGCGCTCCGTGGCTGCCGCCACCACCGCGGGCGCTACATCCATTATCGGAGGTGGCGATTCGGTCGCCGCAGTCGAACAATCCGGACTGGCCCATCAGATTTCGCACATCTCCACCGGCGGGGGCGCTTCGCTTGAATTTCTCGCCGGCGAAAAGCTGCCCGGCGTGGAAGCTCTCACCAACAAATAAAGTCCCATCGGAGAATCCGACTTGCGCAGACCGGTCATCGCCGGCAATTGGAAAATGTTCAAGACGCAGGCGGAAACGCGCGTCTTTTTTCAGGCTTTTAAGCCCGCCGTGGTGAATTCGAAGCATTGCGATATCGTTGTCGCTCCGCCCTACACCGCCATTGGCGCGGCGGTCGAAGCGGCGCGCGGCAGTGCCATCCACATCGCCGCGCAGAATCTTCATTGGGAGAGCGAGGGCGCGTTTACAGGAGAAGTTTCCGGACCCATGATCGTGGACGCGGGCTGCAACCTCGTCATCATCGGCCATTCCGAGCGCCGCCAGTATTTCGGCGAGACGGATGAATCGGTGAACAAGAAGATCAAAGCCGCGCTCGCTGTGGGGCTTACGCCCATCGTCTGCATCGGCGAAAGTCTCGCCGAGCGCGAGGCCAATGAAACGCGCGAAGTCCTGCAGCGCCAATTCACCGGCGGCTTCGCCGGATTGACCCCCGAAGAGTTCTCACGTATTCTGATGGCATACGAGCCAGTGTGGGCCATCGGAACCGGTCGCACGGCCACTCCCGAAATTGCCGCGGAAGTGCATCGGCATATTCGGCAGTTGGTTTCCGGGCAGTTTTCGCTCGACGAGGCTTCGCAAGTTCGCATCCTCTACGGTGGCAGCGTCAAACCCGATAACATTCGCGGATTGATGTTTGAGCCCGATATTGACGGTGCGCTCGTGGGCGGCGCCAGTTTGGATCCAAAATCGTTCGCCGCGATTGTGAATTACCAGGGCTAGCGCTCCTTTGGTTGCGTTGTCATCCCGAGCGCAGCCGGTTTCGCGATCCGGTTCGGATCGCGATGGCGCAGTCGAGGGATCTGCATTTTCTTTTGATTGGGTTTTCGAATTTTCTAAGCGGCTCGCAGATATAGTCTCGCCGCATGAACGGAGCAGCAAATGCCATCTTGGGCAAAGTGGGCAGCGTCGCTGGCGGTAGCGGTTGCGTTGATAGCGGTCGGCTGGCGGTTCGTTCCAATTCTGATGACCCTGCACGTCCTGGTCTGCTTCATCCTGGTCATCGTCATCATGCTGCAGAGCGGCAGCGCAGCCGATCTCGCCGGAGCTTTCGGCGGAGCAGGCAGTCAGACCGCCTTTGGCCCTCGCGGCGCAGCCACGTTTCTTTCGCGCGCCACCACCTGGTGCGCCATCGTGTTTATGATGACCTCGCTCACGCTGTCCGTGAAGCGCGCACCCACCGGCTCCTTCAGCACCGGTTCGATCCTGGAAGATACGCAGCCGAACGCGACCCAGCCTGCCAAAAAGACAACTCCGGCGACGCCCGCTAAGCCTTCCACTCCGGCCGCTCCGGCGCAGTCTGCGCCTGCCGCGCCCGCACAGCAACAGTCCGCGCCCGCTCCGGCGCCCAGCGCACCGGCGCAAACACCGCAGAAAAAGTAAACTTTTTTTTCAAAGGGCTTCTTGAACGGCTCTTCGTAGGAATGACCGCGGAGACGCGAGAGCACTCTCGCGTCTCACTGCCTGCTTACAAAACCAAGCAATTCGCTCCGGCACCTCGTGTTTCTTTCGGCCCGCCGTATTTTCATTCGCTTACAAATGACCTCGGACCCGGGTAGTAACTCCCCAGACGACAACCGACCCTTCAGCGAAAGACGCCGATCTCCTCGATATTCCGTCGCCTGGAGCGTTGGGGTTTTTGAGCCGATTCGCAGCGCCCATACCAGCGCGCACGCCGTGGACCTCAGCCTCAGCGGATGCCGCATTGTCGACGTTACCGAGCCGATCGAGCCCAACACCATTGTCCGCATCCAGCTTCAACGCCAATTGGAAACGCTCGATCTCTGGGCGCGCGTCGTCCGCTTTGCCGATCAGCGCGGGCTGGGACTCACCTTTCTGCGTGCCCGGCCCGAAGACGAAAGCGTGCTGCTTCGCTGGATTGCCGATGAACTCGGCGATTCTCAGCATTGACTCCTGCGATCACCCGCGGTTCGCGGGCCTTTCGTTCTCGTATTCGCCCACGCAAAAAATAGAATATCTGTTCGCGCCCTCGCGCCTTTTCACTCACACTCCCATCCGCGCGGTTTGACAAAAGAATTCTCCGACCATAGGATTAGTACGCTGCTCTCCCACGCGGTCGTGGCGGAACTGGCAGACGCACCAGCTTGAGGGGCTGGCGGTAGCAATACCGTGGTGGTTCGAATCCACTCGACCGCATTACCTTTTCAAAAGGCCAATAAAAATGGGCCTTTTTGATGATATTACAAGGTTTACCACGCGGAGTTGGGAACGCTTGGGAGTCCTCAGGAACACCTGGGAGCCGATTTCGGGCCGAACCGTCAAGACAACCGTCAACAGACGAATGCTCCCGCGTCCTCTTCAAATCAGCTTAGATGGGCAGCTCGTCCTCGTCCATCCCCGGCTCGCGCCCGCCTCCAATGGCCAGATCAACGATGCCGGGCAGCACGTCGTCAGACAAATGGCGCACAAGCTGGTCAATAGTGCCGAACCTGATCCTGCACGCTGGGCAGCCAGTCGCGACGACGAAGCCCGTGGAAGATGTCGGCGCGCTCTCATTGAACGTGGAGAGTGTGTGCCGCTCCAATTCGTGCTGAGCCGCCTTTAAAATCTCTTCGCGGTTCATTTCTTCGCTTTCGTGACCGGACGAGGTTTCGCATTGCGCAGTTTGGCCTGCTGCTGTGCCGTCCCTGAGCCATGCTTCGCGGCGCATTCCTTGCAGACCTCGATCCCGTTCGGCAGATAATATTTGTCTTTCGGGTCGAGCTTGTTCACGTTGCAATAGTGACACCACGCCGGGTCGTGCATTTTGCCCGCGGTAATTGGCGGCTGGCTTTTCGGAGTCATGCCTTTTGTGCGCGAATGGTACGACAACGGGTCAGGCTCTGCAAACGACTCGCTTTGACGACCTTGACCGTAGTCACGTTCGGCCTTACCATCCGCACCAGAGAACGGCCGGGTAAGACGTTCCCGCCCAACGCAACTCTACGGAGTTTTACCCGGCTCGAAACCTGAAGTATGAAGGCGAGCGAACAGTCAAGGTATTGGGCTTTTTATTTGATCGTTGGTGCCTGCGCGCTTTTTCTTTTCCTATTGTGCTGGACAATAGCGACGCACATGCCGGTCGGTCAATTCCACATGCACGGTTGATCTTAGCTCGGCTGCTGTTTCCGTTTGGCCTGCACAAACATCTCTTCGCAAGGCTGCGCCGGTTGCCGAGTAGACTGTGGAGTATGCCTTTTTACGTCAAGGTGCCGCTGTCGGAGGATGGTCTCATCGATACGAACGGAGAATTTCAAAGAGTGGATACACGTGCTCACGCCAGCGAATTGGTCTACAGCGACGCAGCGCACGCGAAGGGTATCGCGGATGAGTTGTGGCCAGGAGTCGCATGGCGCATCGAACACGTGCGAACAGGAAAGTTCGTGGTCAAAGGGTGACACGGGATGGATGGCAGCTTCAAAGAGGCGACCGGACCGAGCGTGACGTCAGGGTGGAACATCGTCCCGCCCAGCCTAGGCCGCTATGTTCCTTCAGTATACATCATGGCCAAGAACAATTGCGGAATGCGACGTGCTGCACCTCGCCCATGCGCGGGTGCCGATGGAAAAACGGTTGTACTTTCTCCTGTCCCCGAATTGTTTTCTTTCGGAATTGTTTTCTTCAGCGGATTTTCATTCGTGGTTCGTAGCATCCTTAAATGTTCGATGCTGCGAATCCCTTCCATCTGACCTTAAGTTCCGGCCCCAACCTGCGAGTGGTTCACTGCGCAGGAAACCGCACCAGAAAAATCGTTTGCACGTTTACATACGTCAACGGTGGTCTGAACAACTTTGTGACGGTGCTCATTCGCCCGACAATGGTAAAAACCGCCATGCTCCATAGTCCTTTGACGAGTACTATGGTCAAAGAGGCAGCCAAGCTCATCACCGAATTGATCCAAAAAGAGGGAACAATCGGGCGTTTCTACAGTCTGGATGAACCCGGCATGCTGGTTGAAGTGAAACCCTAGGACTGCGAATTCGGCTTTGCTTTCCTTCTGCGCGCGCTTCGCGAGACGCGCTGGGACGCCGAGCTCGATTTGCATGGTCAGTGTGGCCACAGTCTGCTTGAGGCCGAGCTGCTGCTGGGCTTCGGAGATGGTGACTTCGCCCGACTTCATCTTCTCCAGCAGCTCTGGAGCTTTGGTCACGATTTTCTTCACATCGGAGATGTAGCGGTCATTGACGCCAACAGCTTTTGCAGCATGAGTTCGAGCCTGCCCCCCATTCCCTCCAGGAACTTTTTCCTGAAGGGTTTTCTTGTTCCCTCGCCCGCCTTCATTACCCCGAACCCCAGCGGCATGCTGCCGAGCCTTTGCTTCGTTCTCCAGCAGCGGTAGCGATTCGAACCCGATGGTCGCTCGCTGCGTTGCGCTCAGGTCGCGTCGCTTGACGTTCTGGGACAGTACCCAAGAAACCGGGGAGTCGCCGGTGTATTCCTTGAAGGTGGGTTCAATGTCGGCTTCACGGCAGGCGCGGAGGCAACGCGGGCCTTGCTTGATGCGCGAGGCCACACAGAAACGCACTCGCCAATGCGTTGCGGGCGCCGAAACTGGATCAGGATCGGGTGGGAAATTAACCCACTCGCTTGTGGGTTACGACGCTTCTGCCCTTTAGGCGAAATCCGAGACGGTTGTCGGCTTCCGCCGCATCCATCGGAGTGCCAACATGCCGACCAATCCTGCGCCAAGGAGAGTCAGCGTTCCTGGCTCTGGTGTTGCAACCGGGGTCAGGGTGAACGTTCCCTTGCCTGAATCGAAGATTACTTGATTGACCGTGCCCGTTGTTCCGTACACGAAAACATCCCCATTGACGAGTGCGAAGGCGTTGGTGTTGCCTACTGGCCCGGGAATGTAGACAAAACCCAGCGACCCTCCAGGTTGGGTGGTGATCGACGCGCTGCTAGCATCTGCAAGATTCTCCCCGCTCCATAAAGGCAGGTTCGTAGTAAAGCTTAGTAACGTTGTGTTACCTGTTGCTGCCGCTGTAGCGTCGAAAGTAAACGAGCCGGTAAACGTATCGCCGGCAAGCGGACCTCCGACAATGTTCGAAATCGTAAAGTCATCCGTGCTGATAACGTCGGCCCGGGCATCGCCCGTAAAAAAGGTACCCAACAGAAGTGCCACTAGAACCCACAATATGTATTTGTTCATCGAAGAGCTCCAAACTTGGCGAATTTTGGGAGTTGTTGTCTTGTGCAAATGTCATTGACCCTGAAACTCATAAAAGCTAGGTCCAAGGAATCGCATGGACAACCATCTCGAACATTTCCTCTGGCGGGGTAGCTTAATCGGTAAAAGTAATGTCGTCAACACTATAATGTATAAAGCATAAAGCAATCGAATGAAGCGTCCTGGAAACACCTCGGCGATGACTAGGGGATTGAGATATATCAGCTCAGGTTGCGACCCACACGGCGTCAACTCCCGGTAAGTCGTGCCGGACAAGTATCGGTCTATTACCACCCAGATTCGAAACTACAACCCACGAACTTCTAAGCTCAACGTATGGTTACGAGGTAATCGGTCAGCGCCTTGCGGGCGCTCTCGACCGCAACTTCGGAAGCCGCGATCGACGCTTGTAAAAATTCAACGCGACTCTCGGCCGCTGTGAGTTGTTGACGTTCGCGCCTGAGCTGTTCCTGAAGCCTAGCGAATTCCTGGGCGAGCAGAATTACCGGCTGCTCCTGGGCGGACTGCGGTGGCGTGGACACCGTCGGCGATGTTGCGCTTGAGCCGAGCAGCGGCGACCTCGCGCGCACGTTTGATCCGCTCCAGGCAGTCGGAGCAACCAGCGACACCGTGATCAAGACAGCGGCTCAGAGCTGGCGGCGGATCGACTTCGAGCAGATCGGTGGCTGGTGCGGGATCGTTTAAAAGCATTGATTCGACGTTCATATTCTTTCCTCCTTGCTCCAGAACTGGCGCGCCCGTTCTGATATCTGTCGCCATGTAAGCGGCGGTTGTTCTGGCACCGGTTCTACGCATATGGGATTTCTTCGCGGACCACGGTGGGCGACGCGATCGATTAAAAACGGTTTGGATCGCTGGTGCCCGTCGGGCATATCAACGGTTTTGCGACACCATTGGCACACGACTAGCATAAGAAGCTCCTTCTGGCTGTTTACGAGGCTTTGCGGATCTTGATGTCGCGGAGGCGTTTGTTCTTGAGCCGCTCGGAAAGCAACGGGCTTGGTGCCGGGAAAACGATTACGTTGCGCTCGATCGGCGGAGTGCCAACCGGAGGCCACACTTCAACCGGTGCGGAGTTCTGCTGCGGAAGAAAAATCTCGACGTCTGTCGCAGTCCAGAAGCGTTGACCCATCTCCGGCGGCCGAACGCCGTGCAAGATGTGGCAACCGATGCCCAATACTTCCTCGCCTTCCGTGACGACGTCGGCGAGGCTAACCGCGACGGTTCCGCCGTCAGGGCGACGTGCGATGCCGCTATTCTTAAGCCAGCGCGTTATGACGGACTCCTCCCGATAACTTGCAATGTCTTCGGCATCGTTCCACAACGGCCGAACAAATGTCGCGCGAGCATGTCCGCGGTTTGGCGCCGATTGAACGTCGAATTCAACGGGAACGCCTACCTGAGCACAGCGGCGACCGAGCTCATCCTCTTGCACGTCGGACCAGTGAAAGAATATATGCCGCTCGTTGCCGCCATCGTTTGGCCTGATGAAACCAAAAAGTTTTTCCGGCCGATACATTTCAATCAGGCCGCGCCTGATCATCGCCCCAACCGTCCTTCGCTCATCAATCGGTCGAACCGTGCGCGGTAGGCCGAATCCGTAAAGCACTTCGACTTGATGTCGCTTGTGCACAGCGTCCGCCAGTCGGTGATGATCTGTGCGTCCAACTGTTCTTCGGTTGGTCCGCTTGGTTCGGGAGCAGCCGTAGCGGGTTCGTCTGCGACTTCCTCCTCTGGCATCAGTCCGTGAAAAGCCACCGACTTTCGGAGCCTCTTTCATGTCGGCGGTCGACTCTGCGGTCGTAACGACGGGAACGATCACACCCGTGTCGAGCAAGTGCAGCAAAGATGTTTCGATCCAGCCTTCCGCCGCAAAGACATCGGTCGTGACCGCGCGAGCGTGTTCTTCCGGCACATTCAGCCGACAAAAAGAAGAAGTCTTGTTAGCCCAGTCCGCTTCGTCGAGCGTGCTCATCAACTCAGGATAGCTTCGTTGAATGTTGGCGACAGCGCGCATGACGACATTTGCGGGTGTCCGTTCAAATTTCATAGTTGCTGCAACGTTCGCAGCGAGCATTTCGCCCGCCGCTTCTGGTGTTAATCGCATGATGGTTCTCCTTGGAAGTTTTCTTTACAGAAGTTTGAGTTTGGCCGCCGCTTCGACGGTTTCGTCGAGCTTCTTGGCGTGTGTACTGCTGACCACCGATGGTGACGTAACCGCTTAGAAAGCGGAGGGAAGGTTCTCGCCGATAGGCCGCCGCAAAGGTTCGCAGTCTGGCCAGCTCTTCGGGGTCGACATCAGCCTGTGCCGAAGAGGGCTGCTGGCGCGACGACTCTGACTCGACGGCTGCACGGAACGCAGCGTCGGTGCGCATGCGTTCTGTGATCGCGCTTGCGGCAATCGAGGGATCTTCCAGCATCCGGTGATATTCGACCACCAAAGGATTTTCAAAGCGACCGGCTTTATTGCGCGCCCGCGGGGCCTCTTCAACCGGTGGCGGCAGTTTCTCGAGCGTGCCGCAGTCGCCGCACTCACCACCCGCCGCGTTGGCGGTTTTGTAAGCTTCAAGCAGGCGACTTTGGGTCAATGCGTCTGGCCGCGGGTTGTGGCGGTTCAATTTCCGCGCGACGCGAATCAGCACGTTCAGGTTCTCCGGCGTGTTTGCATACCGGTTCGCATCATCCGTTTGCTCAAACAACGCGTCGACCAGCTTTCCGCCATCTTCGAACGATTTTGCGACCGGTTCATCGTCGACAAACTCGATCAGCTGATTCTTTTCATCGTAGTAGTTGAGGTCACTGTCGTTTAACTGCAGGTGCGTGTTCATGTTGTATCCTTTGGGCGCGTTAATGCGCCGCTCGTTGAATTGGTGTGACTTTGGGACTTAACTGCGGACTGATCCGGGCCTTATCCCGAGAATTTCTTGGTTCGGCTGGAGCTTGATCGTTGGCACTGGGAAGACTGCGGAGCTACAGGCGTCGCCGCGGGTGGTTCCACTCTGTCGAGGTGCGTCGAGGTGTCTGGAATATCGCCGCCCATCGCTTGCATCCGCTCGATGACCTCTGCGCAACTTCCGCCGCTGATCGACCTCTCTGGACCGTTTTCTTCAGGCCAGCGGAATTTATGGAAAAACAGGCCGCTCTGGCAGTTCTCTATGAAATAAAGGCCGCGGTAAGTCCAAAATCGGTGGAGCGTATCGCGCGTGAACCGTTGCGGCTCGACGAGGGGCTTATCAAAGTCCAGAACGATACGGCCACTCGGTGTCAAGGATGCGGGCTTTGTGACCGCGCTCGCGGTAGATCTCGCAGCGACGCCGCGCGAACTCCAAACCTCATTTTTAATGCGCGAGATACTGACCGGAAACCGTCAACGGATCTTCGGGATGTCCGGAACCTTTTTCGTGAAAGCCGCGGCTGGTCCAGTCGTTGCCACGCATAAGCACGACTTCGATAACGTAGGCGGACATTTAGATACTTCCTTCCATTGCAAGCTCGTCCACCGCGTTTCCGGAAGCTCGGTTTCGCCATAAGCCGCGCCAAAGTTGCGGGCGGTAACGCGCGCCAGTCTGCGGCTTTGAACGACGTAGTAGCTCCATCTGAGTCCGGTTGCCGCGGCTGCAGATTCTTTCCAACGCCAATGCGTCGAACTTCGCGCGAAAGCCCCGAGTCGGTGTTCGAGTCTTCTTCAAGAGCTCCGCTCGAACGACATGATCCTTACGGTGATCACGGAACTCCTCATCGATTTCAACTGGCTGCGGAACTGGCGGATTCAAGCGGATCTTTCCGGCTTTGACGGCTTCGTGACAAGCTGCGCGCCCAAGCTGATCGAACGCCATCGAGGGCGCCGAAATGAGCCGCATCAGCAACGATCACGTTGAAGGCGTCTGTCTTGGGATACGCTCGGCCCGCGACCATTTCGATCGCTTGCCAAAACGCGAAATTCACTCTCAATTCTTGAAGCTGTGACTCTGTTAGTTGTTGCATGGGGATCGATCCTTTCAAAGTGGTTGATGCCTGACGCCGGATGTGCAGGCCAGGTTCGTTGCGAAGCTCGATTGCGTCGAGAAGCAGACCCGCCTTGCTTCGAACGAGCGCGGGCAAATCGGTGCCTTCGGGGTCATAATCCCGTTTGCGAAATTCGACCAGCGGTTCGCCCGAGGCTGCAACTTGCTCTGCGAGCTCCTCGCGGCCGGCGGCGTCGGTGTCTTCGAGCCCGCGTTGGATGAGTGCGGCGCGTACCACCTTGACGTCGGCTGCATATTTGTCGTCGAGCTGCGCGCGCGTGCGTGCCCAAGTTTCCAGCTCGAGAGTGTGCGCCGCAACCGTTTCAGGACGTGCGCGACAGTTGTCAAGAAGCTCGGCTCGCGTCGAAGTTGCTGCCAATCCCCACGCTGTGAAGAACAACTCGCGCCGCGTCCAGCCTGTACCAGCTCTATCCCAGAAGTCCGGAATCGCAGTCAGTCGGGTGGAAGCTGCTCTATCCCGCCGACGACTGGTTTTGGGGTGCTGATAACAGCGATCGGCTCCGCTACTGGATCGCCTTCCGCTGAATCGTGGTCTATTTCTGCGGCCAATCGTTCCCGCTCCACAGCTCGCTCAACGCCCGCCGCTAACTGCTCAGCCAACCAACGAACACGACGTTGTCCGACTTCCGCATTGCCGACGAATTTCCGGAAACGTTTGGAAACTCGCCGCGCGAGGCGAAGGTTGCGGTCGCTTGCACCGGTCCAGCTGCGAACAGGCTGTTCACCGCGCTGATTCTCGATTGCGGACTCGCCTCTTCGCTGTCCGCAATCAGGCGAAGTTGACTGCGCGACAACGTCAGCGTAGTGGTGGCGTTCAAGACGCTTGTTGAATCGCGTCGCATTCGTCGCTCTCTCATCGCTATCCGGCTCGCGGACCAGTACAAGCTCGTGTGGACTCCCGCGTTTCCCTGTACCGCGCCTTGACAACCATCCGGTCTTTGTGTAAATCAGCCCCCGGTTAGCGCCTGACCCCACAACGAGGTTCCGTGCGACGTTGCATTCAAATCGTTTTCGAGCTTGCGGATACGGATGACGCCACCCTCTTTGGCGTATCTTGTGAAGGATCTCCTGCTGAAGAGCGCCTTCTCGGGTTGTGGATTCGAACGTTTTTAACCAGCTCTTTACCGCGATTTCGTACTTGGAGAGCGCTAACCCGCGCTCGATGCAGTCCTCATCAATTTCATCGAGGCCGAGATCGACCGCAAACGCGAGGCAAACTTTTCGGCGCGGATTTCAGAACGGTTGCCGAGCTCCTCGATATGTGCTGCGAGTGGGCTTGAATCCACAATGCTGTATGTGGCTTTGCGAAGAGCGGCATCTACACGTTGACGTGTTAGTGCGGCGCCCGCGCTCGTGTCGACGGTGACTCTTGGCACCAGCTCCTTGAATACGGCGGGCTGGTAGAGGAAGAAAGCGCTAAACGGTTCCGATGACCCGCCAGTTTTTGGACCATTGACGTGGAAGTTTTTTCGGTCGTGCCGGCTCTGAGTGAAGCGCATAGCTTCCAGCGGCGGATCGGCTTCAGCTTCTTCTTCGTTGATTTGCGGACGATCAGGATTCCGTACGACGTCGGCGGGCGCGTCCTGAGGCGTGCTGCTTTCAGATGCCAGCTTTCTTCGTCAGTCGGACGAGCTCGTCGTAAAAGAGAACGCCCGTTTGTTGCACGCGAGCCGCGCCATGTCGATACCGAGCCCTACAGGTGATTCCTGCAACGGCGCACGCGAGCGATTTCGCGTCCCGCGTTGCGCATGTGCGCTGATGCCCGGTCGAGCGAGCCCGGCGGCCTTTGAAGTATCTGACTGCGTCTCTCGCGGAGGACGATTTGATGACGCGGCCTTCGCGGCCGATCGTCGCAGAGGAACGACGAGGGGATCAGGTCGCGCTTGATCGGCTCCCCGCCGATCGAGTATTTTCTCGGCGATCTGCTAACGACGGCAGCCGATGTAATTCATCAGCAACAGCAACGCCGGCATGAACATGAATTCCGGATAGCCTGCTGTTCACATCGCACACCGGTTTCACAAAGCCCTCGTAGATCGAGGTGCCTTTCATGACCCATTCGGGAAATAGAGGGTAAGGAACGGGCTTCAGCTTCACGGGCTGTATTTCCGGACCAGGGGCCGATGGTGAATCCGTCGCGAGCGTTGGAGAGCCGACATCCTGACCGCCGATAATACATTTTGGTGTTGGCTTTACTTCGTATCGCGCCACCGAAAACGCGATCGTGTGGACTTCATCGCGATCGAGCGGGGGTTGGCAGCGCTCGATGTTGATCTGCTGCAGAGCAGCTTCCAACTCTGACGCGCTCAGCCCCTTCTGCCGCAAGCTTCCCGCGATTGAGGTCAAGGAGTCGTTCCGTTGCCGGACGGGATTGGCTGCGTTGGATCAATTGCGACCGCTTTCTTTATGCTTCGAGTTTCTGTGCCAACAGCCATTGGATCGTTACTTCGTCGGCTTCGACGATCGGCAGGTTGGCGACAACCTCGTAAGGCTGGCCAGTGGTCTGGTGCAAACTGCCGGGACTAATGACGTATTCGCGGTCGGTACGTACAGAGAATCCCGCACCTTTCACGAAGTTTTGTGCGATGTTACCTAACGCGATGCTGGTTGCGTTATGGCGAAAATAGAAATGATGGTGACCCGGGCTGCTGCGTACACGGAAGGTTTTCGGCAGAGCGAGCCCTGTCTCTTTCTTGTAGGCCTCGGCGACTTCTGGCTTATCGATCTCCCAGAACCAAATGCCGCCGGGCTTGGCTAATGCTACGCAGCCGCAGTTCGCATCTGGATACGCCGCAGACCACGATGCGATCTGTTCTGGATCAGTGGAGGCCAACTCCTGCCAGCCCTCGAGGAAAGCAATCTTCGTGCGCGGGCGCAGAGGAATCACGGGGATTCCGCGTTCGATCAGCGGCCTCGCAATGCTTGAGAAGAATGATTCGTGAACGACCATGTGAACTCCCTCGCCTCGTTTACCGCACCACGCCAGCCATCAACAACGAGACGCTGACGACCGGCACGCCTTCCTGCCGAAGCTGACTGGCCAATTTGAAATCGCACCATCGGCGCGTAACCTCGACGTCTACGCCGTCAGTCCTCGGGCTGCACTTCACCGCTTTCATGCTCCAGCAGCGGGATCTCAACGATGTGCCCGCTGTGTAGCGCTACAAACTTCTGACCTGTTTCCCGCATTGCAGTTCCCCTTCAAGGTTGAAATTTCCATTGCTGCCTCCGCTGAAAGGGATCGCCTTCCGGCCAACCTGACCTGACTGATGTCGTCTTATTGCCATGATTGCTGCTCACAACGTTGGTTGCTGCAGCTTCGCGCGGTCCCGCATAGCTTGCGGACAGCCCTGTGCTGATGTTTTTCATCTTTGCAGCATTTGCCGCGATTGCTTCTTTCAGCTGTTCCTTTGTCCAACCGCGCCGTTCACAGAGCGGCTCGTAATCGCCGGTTAAAACCGCGGCCACAAGCTCGGTATCGATTTCGATTGTTTCTGTCTGCGGCGCCGGAGGCGGAGGCGGCGCGGGAAGCGGGGTCAATTCGATTGGCTCGCCGCGGCGTATTCGGTTGAGTAATTGCAACACGTCCTGAACGCGTCGCATGTCAATTGGGATCGGGTGGCAGCGCCGGCGCAGCTCGATCAACTCGTCCAGCGTGCTGATGAGCTTCTGGAACAGCTCCGTAGAAAAACCGCCGCGCAAACCGAGCGAGATGGCCGTTCCACCGCAGCCGGTAAAACGATTGCTGGCGTAGGTGGACGTGAGGTTTTGCGTCACGTCCGCTTCGGTCATCTTTGATAGCACCGCGTTTGTCTGTAGATCCATAATTCGAGTGTTCCGTCGAAAGAAATTTAACGAGCTATCGAGACGCAGAAAAAGCGGCGCGCAGTTTCAAAGCTCAGCTCGCATGGATAGCTTTTTGCTGGATCAGCCATTTGTCCCTCTTCGCTTTCGGTGGCGAGGGAGGAAGCAACGGGATTGGACCGCTGCTTCCTCACGAGACGAATGGCCGCTGTTTAGGCGGGCTTCCCTGGATGGTTCACGGTCACCCAGGAAGTCGGTGTTGCTGGAATTTCGTAATCCCGCTGCTGCCGATCGTTTCTTTCTCGCGTTACTGCTTCGGCCGTGACGCCGATTAAAACTTGTTGCGCCTGATGCTGATCGCCAGCGGGTTTGTGAGTCCCGCGGCGTTTATTGCTCGGTTCTTGCGCCCTGGTGAGAGCGCGTCTTGTTGCTAAACTCGGGAGCTCGAACTTGAAGCTGCGAGCTTCTCAGTCAGCGACACGGCCGAAAACAAACACTTCGTTCTCCAAAAGGTGTTTGCTTTGGTACACCCGAGCTGTGGGGTTAGCGCGAGACCCAAGGGTTCGAGGGGTGAAATGCAAACTATAGGACACTTATAAGCAAAACTTAGACTTTGGCGGTCTGGAGACACTTGCAAACGATCGACGGTTCTCGCTCGGCTCCGGAGCATTCAGGTCGGCCCGATACTCCGCCGAATCTGCGCAGCCTTGAACGGAGCTCGCCGGGCTGCAGTAAGGTTTCAAGGTGATTCCCAGGTCATGTGTGACCGGCATGAACAGGCCGCTGCGCGCCGGCTCTCCAACGCCGCGGCGCCCACGTTGTTCCCACCGCCCGGGCCGCGGAAACCGGCGCGGGCCGATCTGGACCAATGTCGCCGGAGGCAACCCGGGAAGGTGCGCGGGTCGTGCGCGGCGGGTGAAGCGGAGGATGTGGGTCAAATGGTGAGAGAACACCCGGCGGGAACGGCAAGGCTGAGCTCCACCATTATAGGGTTATACCTGTTATATGGTGGGCGCCGGCATTGTGTATGTAGAGTTTTCGAAAGTTACATACACAATCGCCTATTTTCGTCTCTAACATGATGAATACACGTGACTTACAGGAAAGGTGTATGTAGATTTTTGAGAATAAATCTCTACATACACCTTTTGTGCAAATTAACATACGTGTTATCAATAACTTACGAAAAAGGTGTATGTAAACTACCCACTCTAGAGAGGGAGAGCATATAGCCCGGTAAAATCGAGTCAATTTACATACACAATTAAGTCCTTTGTTATAAACAATAATTGTCGACTCCACGATATAAACTCAGGTTATAATCTCAAAACTTTTTGCTCTCTCCCTCTTACACACATCTACATACACCTTTTCTTTCAAGCGCCGTGCCATTGGCCAAACCGACCATCCAAGTCGGCCGGGTGGCCTGACGCAGGCGCAATGCGAGCCGATGACAAAAAGTGTCAACATTTATCACGGTTTCCTCGAAAGTCATTGAGCCTGCGCCAGTTACTGCCCGCCGATGTCCGTATTCGCGCGTAGGAGGCCATTCCCGCGTTTCCAGCCGCGGATCGGGCTCTGGAGGCGGTCTCAACCGTCCGAATGCGCCAGCGCGCCGCTTTCCGCGGCGACGCCATCCTAGCGCGCTCGCCGGGCCGTGGGTGGAAGCATGGCCGTTGCTGCAGTACCGGTAAGCCCTTCTGTGATAGTTGCTCGCGCGGGCAGTTCAGTCGCCTTCGGTCAGCGCGTACCTGTGCGGCTCTGGGCACGCGTGCCTCGTCGGATCAGAGGTGCCGAAAACAGCGGATAGTTAGAAACTAATAAGTGATAATAGAGCTGATAACAGTTGAAGTGTTGTTCTAGGATTCTTATAGTACGACCGTGATAAACACTCGATGTGTTTGTCTAATTCTCCTTTTACTTATACCGCTCATGGGGCTGGGATTCGTCACGTTCGGGCACGGCTCGTTCTCGGCTATTCACGGCCCTACGGAAGGCTCTCGAGCATATCAGGCCTGTTTGCAATTACTGTCGGCTATAGGCGCATTGCTCGAGATCTTTTTGGCAGCTCCCTCTGCGTTTGCAACCCAGAGAGTAGGCGGAACATTCTGCTCCGCCAAAGACATCCCGGCTTCAATCGCCTACCCTGATCGCTGCTGATGCTGCTCTTCTTAGTCCCCGCAACGCCGGGCTGTGAAGATCATTAGTATCCATCGATAAAACTCAGATTTCTGGATTGAGAGAGTTCGCTATTCCGTCAGCTGAAACTCTCGTCGCTCTTCTACGCCGCTGCTTCTGCGGTTGAACTGTGGATTCTTATAGCTTACGGAGGACTGCCATACAGCCCAGAGAGACAGCTATTCGATTGGTGGGCCTAATATACGAGGCTACTGAACACTGAGGGGTGAAAGATTTGAAGGAAATTGCAGGAGCGCTCCATAGTAATTTGGCTCGCACTCGTCACACATGATCTTAGGTCATTTCACGGTGCTGCAATCGCAGCGTATGGTGCCTCATCGAAAGGTTTTGAAGGCGTATGAGGAAAAGTTTGTTGATCGGAATATCTACGTCCAGCGGGTCTTTGGTGCGGCGACAGAGCCCGGGCCAAGTTGGACACGGCGGAATGTTGTGTACTGATGAGGAGGTCCTTCATACAGAATACTATGATCAAATCCTCCGTCCGAAATCGACTGGTTCTATGTCGCCGGAGGAACCGTTGCAAAGGATAACGAGTTAATTTCCTTGCTTTCGGTACAAAGGCTTAGACGGAAGGGGCAGTACACAAGTCTTGACCTGCTTTTCTTGCCCTGCCAGTGCTGATGCCGCACATGGAGCGCGGGCTTCGTATCCAACAGCGGTTTCCAGGCAACACCGGCAATCGGGAATTACGGCCATCGACTCGCTTTCCATCGGTGTCCTGACTGTCGGCAGCGCTCGGCAAAATTCCGCCGGCGAACGAATACGCTCGCAAGATCATCAACGAGAACGACGGACTATCGATAGCCCGTGACGGGATCGACCCGGCATCGCGCACACAGAAGGCACTTCTAAACTTGGCCATCTCAGAGGCTGCGAAGACTTCTGTTGGCTGCGGACTTCACCCGGGTCACATTGTTAGTATCGAACGTCCGTCGGGCAAGCGTTCTCATCCATGTTATCGTGAATGCCACGATTTCTGGCTGTTTTAGCGGTAAACTCCGTCAAGCCGGCCGGAATGATCTTTATGGATCCCGAAACAAAGTCCGAGCCCCCAAATGAAATACTACGCAGGCTCTTTGCATGCCGACAGCGGCAGAACAACGAGAGTGATTTTGCTGGCGCGCGGTATGGCAAACCTTGAACAGACTTGTGAACAACTTTCCATTAGGTACAAAACACTGTGCATACGCATCTGCGGGCGATTTTTAAGAAGAACCACGTTCGCCGTCAAAGTGAACTTGTCGCCCTCGTGCATCGCTCCCTTGGCTCTCTACAATACTGACAAACGAGCAAGCGTAAAAAGCATTTCCTCTTACGGTTGGACGACCTGGGTTACCGTGGTGGACTTGCTACTTTTGAAATTGGAATCACCCGAATAGGTAGCGGTGAGTTTCGGCGCTCCGGCTCGCCGGGACTGTAAGTGAGCAGCTACCAGTACCGTCGGTAAAGGCTGGCTGGATTCCGGTTTAAGGTCAGGTGACTGTATACCGCGTACCTGTTCCCGTCACACTGAACGATACTGTTACCGCCTGGTTGATCGTTGAGGTATTTTAATAAGTCGTCGTGATTGTTGTCGTGCTGGAAGCAGTGCCGACTGTGATCGCGATCCTGAATCGGTTGCCGCGAGGGTATTCGCAGTGCATCTGTCGGGCTGAGGGTTACAGAGAGAGTCTGGGTGCCGCGTTCAATATACTTCCTGCCGCTGGGGTATAGAGGAACGTTCCTGGCACCGAGGCACTGGCATCAAGTTGAGTGCTGCTGAGCGCTCTGCGCCATAGATGATCGAAGTTGGTCTTCCACCAGGGTGACTTCAGGCGTTGCTGGATTGACCTGCAACGTCACCGAGCCCGAGGCGGTTTAGTTTGTCGTATTAATGGAGTAGTCCACCGTCGAACGTTCGACTTCCTGCTGGTTAAAGCAGCACTTTTTCCGGGAGAGTAGACCAATGTCCCTGCTGACGCTGGACCCATTGTTTGTCGCAATGGCGTCGAGCTGAGTACCGCTAATTTTCTGAATGTAATCGCCGCCGGCGTCATCTTTCCGATCACCGGCGTCGCCGGATTTACCTGCAGGGTAACGGAAGCGGTCATCTTTGAATAATCAGTCGTTTTTTTTTCTGTAAATGTCACGGACAATTTATCGCTTCCCGCTGGCTCGACAGGCCTGCCGCTGGCGAATATGCCGATGCTTCCGGGTACTGATGCTGTCGCGCTCAGTTGTGTGGAACTCAAGGGAGTGCCATAAGTAACTGTGGCCGGTGTAGGCCAAGTGATGGTGAGGGGCCTTCCTGTTATGCTCATTGCTATGGAATCGGTTGCAGTGGCGCAGGCAACGTTGTCCGTCGGAGTGGAAGGGAATGGAGAGACGCTCAATTCAGAGATCGCACCGTCCCTGCTGCCGGATTGTAGACGGACGCTTCCTGGGACCGACGCGGTCATCGAGTTGTGTGCTGCTCAGCGCCGACGATAAACGATCGATGCTGGTTCCGACCAGGTGATCTTCCTGCGTCCAGCGATTCACCGGAGTCACTTGATGCTGAAGCTGTGGAGTAGTTCGTGGTTTCAATGGAGTAAAAGTGACCGTTACGTTTTGGCTTCCAGCGGTCAAAGTACGTTTTTTTGCTGGAAGAGACGCGAACGTCCTGGCGAATGTCGAGCCATTGTATGTTGCTGCAGCATCGAGCTGAGTGCCGCTCAGTGCAGTCCCGTATGTAATCGCTGCGGGTGTTGGCGAGTTCATCACAGGCGTTGCTTTGGTGGCTGCTGTAGATTGGGCTGCTGCGGCCGCCAGATAGTTGTTGTCGCTTCTGCCAGGTGGCAGTGAGATTGCAACTTCCTGAACTGCCAGGCATTCACGGTCAGGCCGCTGTAATGCAGAGGATCCGCTGCTGCGTATGTGTGCCGCGCTTGCACTTGTTGTATCTGCGCAATAGTAATGCTAGAACCGTAGAAGGGTGTGATGGTGCGCCCGTAGGGGTTATCCGTCGGTACAACCTTTGTTGCTGTCGTTGACTGATTTGCGCTCTCGTCTAATAGTCGCTGCTTCAGCCCAATTTGTGGCTAGGCTGCAGGTTCCTGTTCGCTCGTCATGGTGATTATGGTGTTTGTTCCGCTGCTACTCGTAACAGCGCAAGCGCCGCTCGCCGTAACGACCGCCACGCTGGTGTCTTCTGTTGTGGCAGTTACGGTAAAGGTTGTGTCATATCCTTCTCTGGTTGGGCGCCCGTGAATGTAACAGTTGGCGAGGCCTTTTGAGCGCCAGCACTTTGCAGCGTAACGCTCTGAGTAGCGGGTGTAGAATTTGAGAGCGGTATCGGTGAAGGTGGCCGCACTCACGATGCTGCCGGTCGTTTGCGGAATGAAGCTGACAATCGACGTCGCAGCTCACGCCGGGCGCCAGCGAGAAGGTGCTGGTGCAATGGGCCGGGTGCCCGAACCCGGCGAGTTCCTGACCAACTGGGTTTACCTATGCTTAAGCCGGGCGGCACGGCGGCTAACGTCTGATTGCCGATATTCTGCACCGTGACCGATGGTGGGCTATCCGTACTGACGTCGCCCACATCAGTCGCGGCAAAACTGAACGTCGGCGGCTGGAGCGCTGAATCTTCGATACCAGGCGATCACCGCAATCTGCGACGAATACATTACTGGTACCGTCTGACCGTCAGACTGATTGGCAAATAGAGTCCTGTGCCGCAACTGGTCTGGGCACCTCCGCCCGCCGGAACCTCCACTGCCTCTCGGTAACTTGTAATAAAGACATCACCCGCTCCATCGACCGCCACACCAGTCGGGCTGTTAAGGCCGGGCTGGTAACAGTGTCTTTAGGTCATCGCCAGTGATACCTTCCACGACCCGGTTGTTTCCTGTATCTCCAACGACTCCGTCACCCGCTCCGTCTACCGCTATCCCATAGGGAAATTCAGCCCGGTGCCAACTATTGTCTGTGTACCACTTCCAGCGGGAACCTCCATGACCGGGTTGTTAACTGTGTCTCCAATGAAGACGTCACCCGCTCCGGTTCGCACCCCGTCAGCGCCCCTGTGGATCATTCAATCCGGTGCTGACCGTCGTCCGTGCGCCGCCACCGGCCGGAACCTTGATGACACGACTGTTGCGGACATCCGCGATGAATACATAGCCGCCTCGATCGACTGCCACGCCGTATGGTAAATTCAGCCCGGTAGCCACTGTGGTTTGGGCTCCGCCTCCGGCTGGAATCTCCACGACTCGATTGTTGCTGGAATCACCGATGAAGACATCACCTGCTGCATCCACTGCCACACCGCTGGGATAGCTCAGACCAGTGCGGACTGTCGTTTGGATGCCGGGCTGAATGCACGCTGGCCCTTGACCTAAACCGTGGACAAACGTGGTCAGCAGTAGATTGCCGGAGGAGTCCGTAAGCTGGACAGCACCCATGCGGACTCCGGGCGCAAAGAGGCGAAAACTGCACACTAACCGTGCAGGAACTCCCTGCAAGGATCGCGCCCGGCAGGGTCGGTTTACTCGGCGTGAGTTCGAGATCGGCCGCTCCGGAGTGACGACATTCACCGCGTCGAACGTAGTTTCAGCTGTACTCTGTAGTTCAGCACGAGCGTTTGCTGTATGGCGTGGGAGTTGTCTCGTCCACCAGGGCAAACGTTGGCACTTCCGAAATTGACCGAAACGAGTTGCTCCTCCACTACCCGGTCGTTCCCGTAATCCGAACGAAAATATTGCCCTACATCGTCTACGGCCAAACCGTAGGGTTCTATTCGCCGTGGCGGATACCTAATTCGGCCGCCGCCGGGTGTAACCTCGACCACCCGGTTGTCGATGTATTCTGCGTACGGTAAAATCACCCGCCCCGTCCACAGCTACTCCATAAGGATAAACAAGTCCTGTGGTTGGAACTACGGTTTGGGTGCCACCACCGTAGGGAACCTCCACCACCCGGCTGTTATTAACATCCGCGATGAAGACATTGCCGGCTCCATCCAACGCTACGCCAGACGGATCATTCAGTCCGCTGCCCACCGTCGTCTGGGTGCTGCTGGGCGTAACCTCCACCACCCGGTTCGTCCCCGGAGTCCGCGATGAAAATGTCGCCCATACCGTCTACCGCCACTTCGTAGGGATAGCTCAATCCGCTGGCAGGAACCGTTGTTCCGGGCGCCTCCGGGCGTAACCTTTACGACTCGGTGATCCTAAAGTCTGCAACTTAAACATTGCCTGCTCCGTCCAGCGCCACCCCGTAGGGACTGTTCAGTCCGCTTGGCACCACTGTAGTTGGGCACGTCTGGCGCACCTCTCGACGACACGGGCGATCGCGGATATCCGCAATGAAGACATCGCCAGCCGGATCCACTGCCACACCAAAGGGACCATTCAGTCCGCTAGCCGGGACCGTAGTCTGGGCTTCCGGAAGGTGACGGTGGGAAGCGTTTGTGTCACCTGAAAGCTTTGATCAACGGGAGTGGCAGTGGAATAGTTGGCATTGCCCGCTTGAGATGCTTCGACCGTGCAGGTTCCCATGTTCAGAATTGTGACCGTTGCGCCTGACACGGTGCACACTGTCGTGGTTAACGAGGCAAAGATTCAGGGCAGGCCTGAAGACGCGTTCGCGCTCACAATAAAGGGAGACGTTCCCAGGTTTCATTAGAAATCGCTCCGAATTAATTGTCTGAGTTTGTTGTAACACGACCGCAGTAAAGGTAGCCGTATAACTGGTGGTCGCGGCCAGGCGGTGACATTGTCCGACAAAGACGACGTTCCATCCGACCAGCTTGTGAAGGGGTATTGCGAACCATTGCCGCTTTGGGGACTGGTGGTGGCAAGGGTGTGATTTGCGCCGACGGTCCAAGTGAACGTCTGCGGCTCGTGTACGCCATGCCATCGACCGTAAACGATAGGCCGGTGGGACTGGTTTCGATCGTTACCTGCACCGTCGCCTGGTTTACCACTTGTTTCAAGACCGCCGAAGTGCTGCTCGCAAAGCCGGAACTGCCCAAGTACGTGGCAGTCAATGAATGTGAACCAGGGCCCAGCCACCATGGCATGAGGTGAGCTCGCCGTTCACCAGTGGCTCAGTTCCTATTTCCGTAGTTCCATCGTAGAACTCGACGAGTCCCGTTGGACTGCCGTTCGCTGCCGTGAATGTAGCGGTTAGAGTGAGGGATTGGCCAAAACCAGCAGTAAATGGATTCGCAGAGGACTGTATTGCAGTGATCGTCGCCATATTCTTGACGGTGTTGTTCAATAGTATGGAGACGCCATTGGTTTCATCCACCACCGCCAAATCGGGCTTTCCGTCCCCGTTAAGATCGTTTACTGCATCCCGAACGGTTTACCCCCAGCGGCGTAATTCGCTACTCCCTGGAAGGTCCCGTCGCCGTTGCCACAACATACTCACGCTGTCGTTACCAAAGTTAGCCGTGACCAAATCTGGCTTGCTATCCCGTTGAAATCACCCACCGCTAGCCAGCGAGGATCCAGCCGCCGGCATAGTTCACTGCTGTCTGGAACGTGCCGTCGCCATTGCCCAGCAGCATACTCACCGTGTCATTGCAATAGTTGGCGACGACCAGATCGGCTTCTACTCCCCATTGAAATCGCCCACGGCGACCGCGGAAGGGCTGTTTCCCGCCAGGTAGTCGACCGCCGTCTGGAACGTTCCATCGCCATTGCCCAGCAGTACGCTGACGGTTGCCGACCCTCGAATTCGCCACGGCCAGGTCAGGCTTGCCGTCACCGTTGAAATCGCCGACTGCGACAGATAGGGCCTCCACCGGCGCTGTAATTCATGGGTGATCGGAAGTCCCGTCGGCGTGGCCGAGCAACACGCTGACGACATCGCTCTGGCCGTTTGCTTCTACCAGGTCTGGCTTGCCGTCCCCGTGAAATAACCCACGGCCACCGACGAGGTCTGATTCACCGTATAGCTCGACCATGGTCAGGAAGGTCCGTTCGCCATTGCCGAGCAGCACGCCCACGCTACCGTTACCAAAATTTGCCACGGCCGATCAGTTTTGCCGTCCCCGTTGAAATCGCCCATGGCTTCCGAGACAGCGCCTTCGGCCGTGTAGTTCACCGCGGTCTGGAGGTTCCGTCGCCATTCCCCAGCAGAATACTTACGCTGCCGCTAACGTATTTTCCGGCTACAGCGAAATCCGCCTTGCCGTCGCCATTGAATTCACCCACGCCTACTGACTCAGGTCGTGCCCAAGCTCGATAGTTCACCGCTGTCCGGAAGGTTCCGTCGCCATTGCCCAACTGCAAATCACGTTGCAACCGCCTGATTGTCCACTGCCAAATCGAGCCTAGCGTCGCCGTTGAAATCGCCCACTGCTACCGAGACAGGATTATTCCCAACTGGGTAGCTCTCCGCTGCCTGGAATGTACCGTCACCATTGCCCAGTAGCACGCTTAAGTTGCCGCTGCCATCATCGGTCACGGCTAAATCGGACTTGCCGTCTCCGTTGAAATCGCCTACCGCGACCGACAGGGTTGTTCCCAGTTGGTAACTCACTGCCGTCTGAAACGTGCCGTCGCCGTTTCCCAGCAGCACGCTAACCGTTCTGCTGCCTTCATTTGCGACGGCCAGGTCGGGCTTGCCGTCACCGTTGAAATCGCCCACCGCGATGGAGACAGGATTAGTCCCAACGCTAGGTCACCGCTGCCTGGAAAGTGCCGTCACCATTGCCCAGCAGCACGCTTACGTTGCCGCTGCCATCATTGGTCGACGGCCAAATCGGGCTTGCCGTCACCGTTGAAATCGCCGACCGCCACCGAGATGGGTTTGTTCCTAGCTGGGTAATGACGCCGTCTGGAAGGTGCCGTCGCCGTTGCCCAGCAGCACGCTCACCGTTCGGTGATGCATTGGGACGGCCAAGTCGGGCTTGCCGTCACCGTTGAAATCCCCACCGCTACCGAGATAGGACTATTCCCAGCTGGGTAACTCATGCTGCCTGAAACGTTCCGTCGCCGTTGCCCAGCAGCACGCTTACGGTCCGCTGCCATTGACGGTATTAGCGACGACTAGGTCTGTCTTGCCGTCACCGTTGAAATCGCCTACCGCCACCGAGATGGGATTGTTCCCAGCTGGGTAACTCACTGCGTCTGAAATCCCGTCGCCGTTGCCCAGCAGAACGCTTACGGTCCCGCTGCCATTCACACTATTAGCGACAGTAGGTCTGTCTTGCCGTCACCGTTGAAATCGCCGATCGCTACTGATGCTGATTCGTCCCGCCGAAAAACTTCGGGCCGCAACAAACGAGACCGGGGGCGGCGCTTGCCCAATGCCGAATTGACGCAGAACAGTAGCAACGCTGCAATAATTCCCCAAATCCCCGTGAGAAGGAATTGCTTTTAGACCATAAGGAACGGTTGCCGCTCCGCAGCTATGCATGTACATCTCCCCGAACGATTCGCGCGAAAAGCCTCGAATCCCGCTCTTTGCTTCAGATAACGGAAAAATGAGTCGCTGATATTACTCTAGCGAAATAGCGTGTCATCACCTGTTTGGGTGATGGTTTGTAGGTTGCCGGAAGAAGCGCTGTCGGCCCGGGGCTCGAAAAGCCAACAATAAACCTATATCCTAAAGAGCTTGAAACCCAAACTCTTCCGCCACCTTCGATGCGACTGTCGCCCGATTTACAGTCGGTTCAGTCCATAAAACAGGTTCACGGACGATCGGGCAGGACGCAACTGCGGTGTTTGCAGCGGCGAGTTAGGCCGAAACGGACAGGGTTTTATGGACAAGGACGGCTTGAACCGAGAGGCTTGGGGATCGACGGATGGTGTATCCCTCCGACCGCATCATTTCCAGCCGTGCCCGGTCCACGGCAATAGGCTGGCGCCGTACGCGGCGTCCTTTGGCTCGCGCTTTGCAATACCGGCCTTACGCGCTCTTTGATCAGATCCCGCTCGAACTCCGCCATGGCCGCGACAACGCCAAACATTAGCCTTCCTGCCGGCGTCGTGAGATCGAATGCATCCCGAAGGCTGACGAACGCCACGCCGACCGCCTCGAGCTCCGCGAGCGCGTTTACGAGGTGTTTCAGCGATCGCCCGAACCTATCAAGCTTCCAAACTAGGACGCAATCGATCTTCCGCTGTTTGGCGTCGAGCATCAGGCGATTCAATTCCGGACGCGAGTCCTTTGACCCCGAGACGCCTTCGTCGACGTACTCGCTGGCAACGGTCCATCCGCGCTGTTTGGCATATTCACGCAACTCGCGAAGCTGCAGGTCTGTGTCCTGACCGCGATTGCTAGTTGAAACGCGCGCGTACAGAGCTGCTCTCATCGTGGCTTCTTTCCTGGGCGTCCGCGGGAAGGCCGCGGTTTCGGTCCGGGTTTCTGTGCAGCTTTCACTTTTTTGGCCTTGGCGATGTCCGCATCCGTCCAGCGCCAGAGCATCCGGCCATCGCTGAACGGAATGGCGACAGACGGCTTGATCTTGTCTACATTCAGCCAGCGATTCAGCGTACGAAACGAGACACCAATCCGCTTGGCCGCGACTCCCGTACTGTATAGTTCTGTTTCATATGCCATCAGCTCTACTTCAAGACGCATCAGACAATCGCGGACGTTGTTGCGGGTCTCTTTGGCGAGACGGGTTAGGTCCGGGCAATCCCCGTTTCCGCCTTCGCTGTGCCACACCCGCTCAGATAACCGGCGATCTCGCCGGCCATGCCGTAGGAGCGAAAACTCGATCACCCGGCAACGCGATAGGAATCGCGGCTCAAGCGAGCCGGTTTCGTTGCAGGTGAAAATCCAGATCGTGTTAGGCGCTTGGTCCGTCGCGTCCAGCTTGCTTAAGAGGGACAATTGCGCGGCAGGTGTCATCCTGTCTGCCTCGTCCACGATCACAAGATGGAATCCGCCGGACAGCGGGACATAGGCGCACGTCCGGCACACGTCATCAATCGCTTGCGCGTTGCACTTCTGCGAGGGTATGTGGTGAATCTCCGCGCCGATCTGGGATGCCAGAGCCAGAGCCATCGAAGTTTTACCGACACCCGGAGGGCCGACAAACAGCCAAGAGGATTGGTACGGACGCGCGGCAAACTTCGCCATGATCCTCTTGGCCTTTTCGAGTCCGACAAAATCGGCAATCGTTGTGGGCCGATACTTCTCGGCGAGCGAAACGGGAAACGCGAAAGCAGAAACGTTGTCTTGCGAGACGTGCGTTGATAGAGTCAGGTCAGCTTCCATGTGAATCACCTCACGTTGGGAGATAGGCTCTGTCGGATGTTAGCGCATCCGGCAGGGCCGCTTTTGTATCTGGCGGAACATATGCCAATTTCACAAAACGTGTCAAGGGAAATCGCAAGCAGCTCGAAGGTTCTTGCAAATCGAAACGGATTTTCCAGCGATTTTCGGCTGAATTGCTCCGCACTTTCCAGCGTTGTTTTGCTCTGCGGGATTCACGGCGCGATCGTCGACGGCCGTGATTGCGCATTGTTCAGGGGTGTCAGAAGCAGGGCCATCGACCCCGTGCCGGGGGAGCTCTACCGGGTGGTGCTTTTCGCAGCTAATCACCGCACGAAAGCGTCAGAGAAAAAAGTTTTGCACAGAAAATGTGTACAGTGCCTAACAATGCTTGCTCTACCGATGTGAGTGGTCAGCCCGATCCAAGCGATCGTTTGTGCGATCCAATTCCTGGTTGACGTGGTCTTCAAACCGCTGAAATTCAGTCCTTGCGTCCGACAAGTCTTTCCCGCTTGCACCGATTTGAACCTGAAGCTGTCCGACCTCACGATTAAGGTTGTAAATCAGACAAAGCCCACCCAAGCAGCGCCATAATTACCGTACCCACCGCTTTGACCCAATGCTCGCGGAAAAAATCAGAAATATGATGTTTTTGCTTTCGTGGTCTTGTTCGAGTCCGTGTCGGCTCTCTCTCTGTTTGGGCAAATGTTGTACCTGTAGAATCAATCCCGCGAGTGCTTTCATCTACTGTAGGGCCCATTTTCCCGCGAATAGTTGTTTCGAAGTACTGCTGTCGGTCAGCCAAGGTCTTTTGTTCGTGCGATCTTCTGGCATCCGTCACTTACGCAACCTCAGAGGCGGCTGCAAATGTCTTCAACCAGCGTTGGAATTCGCCTTCGACGTATTCAACTCCCTTAGTGACAAAGGACGAGAACGGCCTGTCACTCCACTCCCCAGCATCGAGAAACGGTTGGAAGTACGCCTGATTATCGATCGAAAAGCGGACACCGCCGGACTCATTTTGATCCACGGTGTAGATCGCATTTCGATAGTCGTCTACACGCTTTTTCGCAAGAGCCTCCTCCACGGCCAGACGACGGCTGAAGCGCATTCCGAGCGTATTAGCTTTTGGGAAATCCGAGGATAGGTAATGAGCGATAGGAGGATTTACAAACGTCGTCCCTTTGTCTTCTTTGAATTGGAGCAGAGCTCCGTATCGAGCGATGTTCCTGACATTTCCTTGTTTTCTCAGTGGTTCCAGAACGAATTCCTGAAAATCTTCTCCCAATTCGATGACGCGGGTTGCATCGCGCGTCCCCAATGGCACTTGAAGTATCGTGTCTTGGCTGTTTATGAGCAACTCCGAGTTATTGTCCGGGTTCAGTAATCGGTATTGCATAGGGAGGGTTTCACTGAGTGGAAATCTTTCGCCGCCGAAGGGTGTTCCATCTGTTCTCAGGATTTCGTCCATCACCGTCCCAAGTCTATCCAGTAGCTTCAGCTGAGGCTCATAACGCACTCCAAAAGCTATGCGATCCAGTTCCGCAGGTAACATCTGGCGTAATTTGGTTTCAGCCATGGGTTTTCTCCAGTAAACCGGAAAAGTAATGTACTCAGGGGTTAAAACGGTTGAGTATATATCAGCGGTATTTGGTTTGCGAACATCTGGCATCGCTCGTTCATCGCCGCCGCAAACCTGCCCGTGCGGTACGTCTTCTTAATCTGCGCGTTTGATGGTTTGGTTTTTCGCTACTCTGGGCTGCACAACAGTGCGCCGTCTTCGTCCCGCTCAACTCCACTGAAAAACAGGCGCGCTTCAGCGTCCGTCATGAAGCGAAATCGTTTTGGTTTCGGTTTGCTAACGCCGGAGCCATCACGTTGCATCGCGTGCAGCTCAAGGTACTGCTCGACGTTTTGCGGGCGAAACGCGATCCCTCTTCCAGGCAGTTTAATGAAGTTCAAAGCGATCGTGTTTTCCCGTAACTTCTTGTAGAGCGTCTTTGGGTGCATTTCCAGGTAGTCGGCGACTTGTTTTGCTTTCAGCAGCTTCTCCAACATTAGTCACCTATCCCTTGAAACGCGGTTCGCGTCCCGATGCGTGCTTTTGACTGATCAGGTGCAAGATAACGCGACGTCGTTTCGATGTCGCTATGGCCGAGCAGGGAACTGACGGTTTGCAGGTCGCTGTGGGAAATCATCATGGACGCATATGTCCGTCGGAACCGGTGCAGCGTCGGAACTCCTTCGATTTGGATCCGCTTGGCTTTAAGCTTCGCGATCACCTTGTGTAGTCGGTTGATCAGGTGCATGTCTGGCGTACCCAAGGTGTTCGGGAACACCAGCTTGCTGACAGGCAACTGCCGTTTGCGCCGGGCTGCAAGCCGAGGTAGTAGGACTCCGTCTTCGACTGGAATGATCCGCTCCTCTTTGTCCTTTGGCTTCCAAATCCCGGGTTTCTCTCGAATGAAGATCTGCTGGCGCTTAAAGTCGACATCGTCCCACTGGAGGAACGCCGCCTCCTCATCACGTACGCCGGTGCGAAGAAAGAACTGAATCAGGTCGGTCTCATTAACATCCGCGACTGACAGCATCGCTTTGATCTCCTCAGGACTGTATCGGTTGACGTGTACCGGCTTCTCCTCAACCGGGATGTCAGAGCGGTCGATCAGGCCGCCCGGATTACGCCGGTCTTTGATCATTGCGATGTTTTGCTTGTTAAAGAATGTGTTCAGAAAACGGAACCGTTTGGCGACCGTGTTCGACTGCTTACCGCGGACCCTCTTTCGCATTGTTTTATAGAGATACAGCTCGTGCCGCCGCAGCACGTCGCCGGTGACTTCATCCAGATAGTTCACACCGATCTCGGCGCAATGCTTCTGCAAATCGAGCACCGCATTTGAATATCCCCGCCACGTTGCCTTTGATCGTTTGCCGATGGCGACGGCATTATCGAGGCCTTGGATGTATTTCGCGACGGCGTCCGCGATTCTCACGCGCACGCCCTTCGGAGCGTTGGCTCTGAAATCTTCCACCAATCCCGCGCCTCCGTGAATGGGGGCGAGTCCCTGCTGTTTTCTGGCGTAGTTCAGTTCGAAGTTGCGGAAGTCGACGAACGCTTTCTCGAGGTTGTAGCCGAGGGGAACATGCTTGCGGCGGCCGTCTTGGATGAAGCGAAGTCGATAAGAGATAGTGAAGTCGGATACCGCGCAGGGCGGCGCGACGGGGCGACCCGCCTTTATGCGAACTTCAGGGTACTGATAACCACCATCCGGTCGCTTCACGCATGCTTGTAAGACTACCTTTGCTTTCAAGGGAGCTCCTACAGGCATAATATGCGACCGTCAAGACACCGTCAACATAAACGTAAAAGTGGTGTTTTCATTAGCAAATAGTCAAATGTGCAGCGTCTCCACTCGACCGCACCATCTTTTCTTTTTGCAATTGCGGTGGAACGCGAGAAAGGCGGGATGGGGGCTACCTTCAGTTGCGACTTTTCCGCCTAAAAAGTCGAAGCAACAGTTCCGATTTCACTGCTTCGACGGCTGATACGGCACCGCCGTGGCGCGAAACGGCCCCGGATCCTGCCCCTTCAGCTTTTCATCGTTCAGATAGTTCAGCTTCGCTTCCAGCACGAACACCGTTTTGCCCACCAGCGTCACCGCCGTCGGCTGATCCTTGAAGTCGCCACGGAGCGTCTTGATCTCCGCCTTTTCACCGTTCACCACCACTTCATCCGCGCGGCCTTCGCCCTCCGCCAGCAAAATCGTGTTTGGCCCCACCGAGCGCATGCCATCCGGCCGCGACAGCGGTCGCGACGTTTCGAGCTTCATCATCGTTCCTGCCGACCCATCCGGTTTCACCGCGATGCGCACCAGGTTTCCCGTCCGCACTCCATTCACATAGATCGCCCCGTCCGCCAGCACCGCGATGCCATCCGCACTGGCCAGCAGCGGATCGCTCGCCCACACTTCCAGTTTTCTGGCGCCCGGCTTCAATCGCAGCACCTTGCCGTCTCCCGTCTCTGTCGCGTAGATGGTTCCGTCCTTGGCCACCGCGATGTCGTTGCACACACCCTTGTGATCCGGAAAGTCATAGCTCTTCTTGAACGCGCCGGTCTTCAGGTTGAACGACTTCAACGCCGTATCCGGCGTCGGCTCGGGTTGTCCCGGCACCGGTCGCACGATGGAACACACCCACAGCGTTCGCGCGCGCTCATCCGCAAAAACTCCCAACACATTTTTCAGGTTTCCGCTCGCTGGCTGGATCCACGGCTCCGCCGTCGCCGATCCTGGCGCCGCCTTATAAATGATCCCTTTGCTGATGCTGCCGAAAATCACCGCGCCGTCTTTGGTCGAGGTAATGCTCTCCGGAAACTCGCCGGTGTCTTTCACGGTGATCTGAGTTCGCTCCGCCGCCAGCGCAGCACTCGCCGTCGCCAGCACTACGCCCGCCGCGGCTACCGCCGCCGTCGCCACAATCATTCCCATTCTCACGCGCGCCATGTTTCCTCCCTCAATTCGCAGGTGCATCGCATCTCCTCTGCCGTACGCCCTGCGTCGCGCCCGTGATACTACCATGTCCCGCAACTTCATAAGAGAAACTGGCTGGTTCTCGGATCGCGCTGCCGATCACGTTCCGCTCTTCCACGGATAGTCCTTATTCGACGTCATGCGCTGGCTGGATGCCTTGGCCGGGTCCCAGTGGCTGTCGATTTTTTGCAGGATGCGCTCCGCCAGCGCGATGGATTCTGCGATGGCATTGTCCACCACATTGCTCGGGCGCCCTTCCAGTTGCGACCATTTCCGCGCCAGCAGAATGGCCGCGGCAATCAAAACGGTTCGTTTTCGTCCTTCGTCCATGCGGGGAGCATAGCACGATTTTCTGTTAGTTTCGCTTTTTATTCGCCTTGGGTCAGGCGGTGGTCGCGTGGTGCGGAGCGCGCTGCGCGGCTACTTCCTTTAAGGCGGCTTTGACGCGCTCGGGAGTGAATGGCACCTGACGGATGCGCGCGCCGGTCGCGTCAAAAATGGCGTTGGCGATGGCGGGAGCGACGATGGTGATGGCCAGCTCGCCGGCGCCGGTGGCTTCCTCGTCGGGACGGTTGTTCAACACCACCTCGATTTTGGGGATATCGAAGCCAAGCGGCAGGCTGTGGTAGCTGGCCCAATCGATCGAAGTGACTTTCTGATCGTCCCAGGTAACTTCTTCACCGAGCGCGCGGCTCATGCCCTGCAGCGTGCCGCCTTCGGTTTGCTGGCGCAGGCCGTCGGGATTGGAAATCGGGCCGCAATCGACGCTGACCACCATGCGCTTCACCGCGACCTTGCCGGTGTTCTGGTCGACTTCGACCTCGGCGACCATGGCCGAATAGCCGTTGTCGCCTTCGTAGGCCACGCACGAAACTCCACGGCCGGAGGCGACGCCGTTTTTGCGGCTCGACGGTTTCGGCGAGGGGCGCGCATCCCAATTCGCGGCTTTTGCGGCGTTCGTCACCATTTCGCTCAAGCGCGGACTGCTCAAGTGCTTGAGGCGAAACGCGACCGGATCGGCCTTGGCTTGTGCGGCAATCTCGTCCATGAAGGATTCGTGCGAGAAGGTGTTTTGCAGGCGCTCGGGGGAGCGCAGCGGGCCGGTCCAGAAAGGCGAGACCACATTGTGAATTAAAACGCGCTCGGATTTAATGCTGCCCGTGCCTTGATTTTTTCCGCCGACATTGCCCGCGACGTAAGAGGGAATCGCGTTGCTACCGTTGTTGTAGCGGTTCGGCTCCGGAGCGGGTGACCGCGCCGCGAATGCTTCGGGCTCGAATCCGGCGAGCATTCCGGTGATGACATTTCCGGGACGGCTGGCTCCAGGACGGCTGCCCAGAACGGGAACCCAGGATTCGTGGTCCCAGGCGACGATGTTGCCTTGCGCGTCGAGCACGGCACGCTCGTCGGCGACGATGGCGTTGCCGTAGTTTTCCCAGGCCATTTCATCCTTGCGAGTGAGTTGCACGCGAACCGGTTTGCCGACGGCTTGCGAGAGAATCGCTGCGTCATAGCTGACGGCGTCGGCGCCATTAATTCCATAGCAGCCGGATCCGCGCGTGAAGATCACGTGGACGTCTTCGGGCTTCATCCCGAGAACCATGGCAGCGGTGCTGCGCATGAACCAGACACCTTGTGTGGCGGACCACAGCGTGGCTTTGCCATTTTGCACGTCGGCCACGGCGCAGGAGCTGCCCATGGAGCCGTGCATCTGGTAGGGATGATGATAGGTGGCTTTTACGATGGTGGCGCCGGATTGCGCGAGAGATTGGTCGACATCTTTTGAATTGACGAGCAGCGTATCGCGCGTGGGCTTCTGCGTGCGCAGGTGCTCGTAAAAATCGTCAAATTTCGGCAGACCGGAACCGGCGGACCATTCCACTTTTAGTTCGCTCGCGGCCTGGAGCGCCTGGTAAGGCTTTTCGGCGACAACTCCGACGAAATTTTTCTTCACCACCACTTTTACGACGCCGGGCATTTTGGCGACCGAAGCGTCGTTGACGCTGACCACTGTGGCGCCTACGGCGGGCGGGCGAACCACCTGGCCGTGCAACATTCCCGGGCGGCGGACGTTGTGCACGTATTCGAATCGCGCGGTGACCATGGCGGGCATGTCCGGGCGGTGGACCGGAGTGCCGAGAATGGTCCATTCGCTGGCGGGTCTGCGCTTGGCGTTCTTGTCGAGCGTGAGATTGAATTTTTTGTTGCCGATCAGATCCGCGTAGCTGACTTTCTTGGATGGATCGCTCTTGCTGCTGACGGAGCCATCGGCGGCGGAGAGCTGATCGGCCGGAACCCCCAGATGGTCGGAAGCGAGCTTTACCAGCGCTTCACGCGCGGTGGCACAGGCTTGCGCCAGATTCGCGTGATTGAAATTCGTCGGATGCGACTGGCTGCCGGAAGTGTAACCCTGATCGGGAGTGTAATCCGTGTCGCAGACGATCAGTTTCACGCGATCGAACGGAACGCAGAGTTCCTCGGCGACAAGTTGCTGCTGCGCGGTGACGATGCCCTGGCCGAGTTCGGATTTGCCGGTGTAACCGGTGACGCTGCCGTCGGCATTGATGGCGATCCAGGAATCGAGCTGGTTGGGATTGGGCGAACCGGGAGTGCCACCGGTGACGAACTGCGCAAGCGCAGGTTCCACTCCGCCCAAAACGCTGAAGCTGACAATGAGCGCGCCGGATTGTTTGAGAAAATCGCGGCGGGAAAATCCGGTGCGATTATTTGTGGTGCTGCCAGCCATATTCGGAGCCGAAGTTTCCGTCGGATTTTTCATCGGGCGACTCCCTGCGCGTAGCGCTTGATGGCGGCGAGCATACGCACGTGGGTGAAGCAGCGGCAGAGAACGTTGGACATGGCGCGCTCGATCTGCTCGTCGCTGGCTTTGGGATTTTTGTCGATGAAGGCTTTGGCGTTCATGATGACCGCATTCAGGCAGAAGCCGCACTGCGCGGCTTGCGCGTCGATGAAAGCCTGCTGGATGGGGTGCGGCTTGTCGGGGGTGCCGAGCGCGTCGAGCGTAGTGATCTCGTATCCGGCGACCGCTTCGACCGGTGTAATGCAGGAGCGGATGGCTTGACCGCGGGCGATCACGGTGCAGGAGCCGCACTGGCCGAGTCCGCAGCCGAATTTCGGGCCGTTCAGGCCGAGGTCGTCGCTCAAGGCGTAGAGCAGCGGAGTGGAAGGATCGAGGTCCAGCGTGTGGCTGGCGCCGTTAACTTTCAAAGTAATGTTGCTCATGGGTTAAAGCGTAGGACGGAAAAGAAGGGAAGTAAAGGCAGTTGAGGAAGCAGGGAAAAGAAATGCGTTCGAGGAGAAAACATCGTCGAAGTGGTGCACGGGAGCGCGTTTTGCAGTGTCGAGTAGCGTGTGCCACTTTTGTTTGTTTTCAAGCATTTGCACGGAATTTTACTCGGCCCAGCGTGTCGAGTAGGCGAAAGGTTTCGCCCGTAGCGGAAGACAGCGGCGAAAAGACAGTGGCGGTGGCTCGTGACAAGCGGACAGCGCAGGAAGGCGCGTGATCTTTTTTCCTCGGGATGCTAACCGGAGCGCCAAAAGAAGCGGAGGGAGCAGATGAGGTAAAGGAGGCTGGAAAGGCGAAGGCTCGCGGGAACGGCACCGCGAGCGGAAGGCGCTTCGCGCCGGTGTGTTCCCAGCGCTTTCGGTGCGCAACGTCCCTGATCGACGCTAACCGCGTCGTCAGAGCGCACCTGTCGCGCTGGGCTACGGTATTTCGCCCCGCCGGGGCTGGGCCTTGGCTGTTTGGGCGGGTTTTCGGGGCTGAGCCACGATTTGTTAGCGACGAGGCCGGAATTTGGCCAATTTTAGGAGGATTGCACGCGTGAAAATGTGTCTCGGGATAGCCGGGGCGACTCTGATTGTTTTCAATGAGATGCGTGGGGGCTAAGTTTGCAGCGTGTCTCATCTTAGAATCGAGAAAATCGGGCTGGAATCTTGGGCGTGGCGTGAAGAAAAAGAGAAGGCGAAAGGGCGCCGCCAGCGGAAGCTGGTTTTCTTTTTCGTGTTGTTGTCCGGCGCGCCACATACCGGGCGGACCGTAGCGAAAAGAAATGCGGATTGCAATGGGAGTCCTAGGACGACCCAGGCCGAGGGATTGGGTTCGGCGCGGGTTTGGGACTTGTACGCAGACAGGTTTATGGTATAAACCACATCTATGGATGAGCGCGAACGGTGGGCCTTCCTGACAAGGCATTACAACCGATTGCGGAGTTTGCGTTTAGCCGCCGTATTCGTTTTTTGGATGGCTACACCTTGGATAAATCTACGCCGGACGGGTCTTGGCTTTGGTTTCGTAGAGATTGGATTTTGCATCGCTTGGTTTTGGTTGTTGAATAGGTACTACAAGCGGCGGTACGGAAAAGTTCAAGAAAGGCTTGATCCAGAACTCTTCGAAAAGCGACGGCTTGTATCGTTATTATCTCTCGCTCCGGTTGTTTTGGTAGGGTGGTATTTTCTGTTCCGAAATCAGCACGTACCGTCCGACTTGTATTTACTGTTCATCCCAGCCTGGCTATTCGCCGAAGGGATATCCGATTTATCTGGATCAACATCGCGTGGCTTTTACTACGCGGGAGCAGCCATCGCGAGCTTACCGGTTGTACTCTCCGATCTGATTCGCAACGCGCCTGGACATCGATTCTTTTCGATTTATTACGCTACGTTTTTGGGCGCTGTTATGCTCGCGGTCAGCGTTCTTGACCACCTGCTTCTCATGCAAAGCTTCCGGCAGCCTCGATCGGGAAATGCCTGACGAATTCTCCTCCTTTCCAGAAGTGAACCGGCTGATCCATGAACCAGCACGGCTGGCAATCTTAACCGTGCTCTCCACTTGCGAGAGCGCGGATTTTCAATTTCTCCTAAGCTCCACAGGGTTGACGAAGGGCAACCTGTCCGTGCAGATTTCGCGGTTGGAGGAGGCCCGTTTGGTCTACGTTGAAAAAAGCATCCGGAGAAAAAAGATGCGGACGGCGATTTCCCTGAGCGCACGAGGCAGAAATGAAATTGCGGAGTATTGGCGAACGATGGATAAAATCCGACGCCACGACGTAACTCCCGGGTAGCCTTGAAAACCGGACATTTCGAGGTACTGGGCCGGTATATGGACGGTAACCGCGTTACTCAGGAGTTGAGCAGAATTGATCCGGTTTTTCATCGCTCAAACTTCTGTGATAACTTCTCCGGCTATGACGGATGAACCCGTGATTTCGATGTTTGTGAAGCTCGGATATTGGGAAGCCTATCGCTTGGCGCTTGTACTGACGGTGTCCGCTTTTCGCTGGCTTCTGTATCTCTGGGGGCTTGTCGCAGTGTTGTCGTGGCTCGTAGTGCCTCTACTCTTGCTTTTTCGTCGCTCGCCTATAAATTGGGCAGCCCAAATGCAAAATGCGAGGCCGCTGGGGTGGATGTTCGGGCTGTCGCTTGCATTCTTGTTTGTTCTTCCATTGCTGGCCGCCCGTCGAGTCGTGACGGATAAACGGCTGAACCGGGGAGTAACATACCAGTTGTCAAACGCAGGAATCCGCGTTGAAAATCCTGTCGCAAAAACTGACCTCTCGTGGCCCGCGATACAACGGATCAGAGAATTGCGCTCTGGCTTTCTACTCTTCACCAGTCGAAACAACGCAATGTCGCTTCCGAAAAGATGCATCAACACCACTCATGATGCGGCTGTCCTACGTGAATTGTTTCGGACTCACGTCCCAGGGGCAAAACTCCGTACAGACTGAGAGCTTCAAGTCTTTGTTCACTTTTCCGATTTGCGCGTTACTCAGGAGTTGAGCCTTGTGCGTGCCCACACAGACTGTTGCACGTTTAGTTCCCATCGTTCCCCCAAGAAATCCTCTGGTCAAAATTTTCTAGTACGCTCATTACATGAGCATCGATCCCAAGCCCACGAAATGGGCTACCGCCAGATTATTGGTCGCATTTACTGACGTGCTCGCAGGCGTATCCATTCCCGTCGAACGCTCTAACATCGATTGGCCAGCATGTTTCCTCATTAGTTTTGTTTGCTCACTCGCCGTCTGTGTCTGGTTGCTCGCAATTCGCTTCCAGCAAGGGATCGATTGGTCCGAGCCATATTCTTTAACAGAGCCCTTCTGGCCGCTGCGGCAGTACCCTTTACGATATTTGTTTGTGTGCTCGTGGGCCTTAGTCCTCATGGGCAGTGCCGGAATGACAAGCTCCATCATTCTGCGGCGAGGTCACGAGGCGGTATCTGGAACTTTCTTGTTCATAGGAATTTTCATGGCGGTCCCCCTGACTCTGTTTGCCAAAAAGTTCTCCGAGGAACGTTAGTCGCTAATTGCGAAGCAGGTTCAGTTTCCGATTACGGCGTTACTCAGGAGTTTGAAACCTGAAGTTTTCAGAAACGTAAGGATTAGCGGTCTGCAGAAACGATGAAAAACGCTAGTGGGATAGAGCTCGAAAATCGAACGACAGGTTAGCCTTACTGTTTTGAACGTCGCGGGTTAGTTTTACATCCTGAGGAGATGCAGTGGGGAGCAAGACCGACTTGTTCTCTGTGTAAAAGTCACGAACGACCTGAAAATTCATCACGTCTCCCGGCTTCAGCTTTAATCTCAGCGCAGCCTCCAAAGCCGGGTCGAGGCCAACAACCCGAATATCTCCCACGCGATATTGCTGACCTTCCTTTAATTCCATTACGAGCGAAACGGTCTGACTTTTATTGTCATATTGCTCGGACGAATTGAGTGCAAAATCGAGGTACCCGTTCGAGTGGTAGAGCCTCACTATTGCGTCGAAGCCGTCTTCAATTTTCTCGACACTGAAAAATTCTCCCTCCCTTAAAGGGACCAGATTCCGCAACTGATTCGGTGAAAACAATGTGGCAGCCGTGGAATCGGAGGCACTCACAAAGCGAATGGTCGCCAAACGTTGCGGCGGAGACTCTGTAAGCTCAACATCGATTGAAACATGCATGTTCCCGGAAGCATCCCGACTCACAAGATGCCAAAAGTGCCAATTGGAGCATGCGGCGGTAATTGTGTACCCGTCATATGTGGCAGGGGGTTCGTCCATTCGAGCAGTTGCGGCTTCCAGTACCGCAGCTCCTAGGTCGCCGACCCACTTCTCGGGGCTTCCCTCAAACTCCCGCCCATGCATAAGGGACGTCAGTCGCGCTCGCACATCATTCGGGAGGTGAGGGGCTCCGGTGATCTTCACGGATTCAATAATGATTTTAGGTTGCGCGGATGTCTGGGCTTGAAGGACAGACGGGCGGAAGAGACTGCAAAGTGCCAGCAGGAGCATCACTCTGCTGCGACTCATAGCGGGTAGCATACATCGTTTGGTTCTATCCTGCAAGGCGGTGTGGGCTAGTACTCCAAGTTTCCGGTAACCGCGTTACTCAGGAATTAGGAAATAATCGTTGTGTCTTAATGCATTCGCTCACTCCGCCAGCGGTCACATAAGCCACTGCATTTGTTCGACTTCGTACCTGCCATTCGTACCAGAAGCCCTGAAACTCTGATACTGGCCAGTCAGTACATTCCCGCTATGTAGCAGTGCGGAACAATCCGGTCTAATTGGGTCAGAGGATGAAGAAGACCAATGAAAAAGACACTTTTGTTGCTCCTATTCGCAACCATGTTTCTTTCCGCTTCTGCCAAGGCGGATACGGTTTACACCTACACTGGAACGCCCTACACGAGTTGCATTGCTAGCTACGCTTGCAATGGGACGACTCCATCCCTCACCGTCACGCTGGATTTGGGAGGTGCCTTGGCGGGCGGGCTGACAAATGCGGACATCTCGGGCAGCATTAATGCATTTTCTTTCAGCGACGGAATCGATGTCTCCATCACCAATACAAATGCCACGGCCTCTGAATTTTTTGTCAGTACCGACGCGAGCGGGAATATCATTGGATGGGACCTCATCGCCGCCGAGAACTGCTATGCCGGTTTTGACTGTTTCGAAAGCGGCTACGGCGGGAATCTCGCCGAAACTTCGGGAGGTAACTTTCCATCACAAGACGACACCTTTAACAACATTCCCGGCCCAACCGGTCCCATAATCCTGGGCGGCGGCGATAATCTCAACGCTCCGGGCCAGTGGTCCACCACCACGCCTACGCCCGAGCCCTCCACCCTGCTCTTGCTTTCAAGCGGACTTGTTGGTCTGGGCTTCGCAAAGCGGAAAGTATTCCAGAACTAGCCCCAAAGCAGGGGGTCGCAGACCGAATGCGCCGAAGGATTTCCTTCTCCGGCGCATTTGCTTTTTCCCCCGACAAATTCGCCTTGGACGTTTAGTCGGATAACCGGAAGTTTGGGGTACTGGGCTGGTATATGGACGGTAAGGGCAGCGTTAATCCGGCACTGGCAGACAGGCGGTGAAGGTTTCGCGGACCTCAGATACTTTCGTTTTTAAAGATGCAGCAGTTCTTGAAGGTAGAGCGGTCTACCAAGTAGAACGACCCCCCAAACGCGAAAGTTACTGTCGCAGTCGTTTGTCCGGCCTGATAGGTAATGGTGTCGTCCTCTTCGAATTGGCGCTCGTAACCGGAAATGGGGGCCTTCGCCTTAAACGTTCTGACGACAGCGTAAGCGGCGGTTACGGACGCATGCAACATCATCCATCTCCCTCAACAAAAGGGTATGCAATCGAATCGCCGACCTAATGGGCTCGTCTTTTGAACTGCTTACCCATTGGAGCCAGATGGTTTTGCCAGGAGCGGTGACAAAATGTAACCGATTCTCCATTTAAAGCTTCACTTCTCCGGCAACGGCGTTACTCGGGCACTACGCGACGAAACAACAATTTCGATGCACTCCGGAGCGCCCCTGGGTGTATAGAAAATACGTCAGCTCCGTCGAGCGTTACCAGGGCGCCCATCGGGTTCAACACGCCAGGCGCCGTGGCCTGACGCGAATCCAAGTTCCGCAGTCACTCAGACGGAGGAATGCAATTGGATACCTCCTGCGAACCTTGCGGTCGAGCGGCCTACCCTTACAAAGCTCGTACAATCCAAATTACCAAAGCAATTACGACTAACGTTCCGATCAGTCCGTAGCCAAACATTTGAGTCTCTTTCCGAGTCTAAGATGGGACTTCTTTTCGCACACGAGTACCGAACGCATCCATTTCAGCAGCCGCTTATCGGCGAGTATGCAGCGCACCTTCTCAGTAACTTATCTGGCAGCGCAGCATAGAACTACGAGGCGAGTTCGCACAAACTTGAGAACCGCGATCCAATTTCTACAACCGTTCGCTCCCTGAAGTCGTAGACCAGGAACTCGTCCATAGAGGCTGATTTCATGGCCGCTACCAGCCGTCTTGCCGTGTCGAGTTCCTGTACTCGCTCGATCCAGAGCAGCCTATCGTTGGGAAGTCTTTTGTAGAGGTCATATCCCGAATCCATGCTCAACCCTTCAACCGAAACAGCATCCACTGTTGGACGTTTATCTTCAGATAGTTGAGCTTAAACATCGCAGCAGAGGAAAGCTGTCTCGAAAGACACAGCGGCCCAAAGCAGGGACCGGGAAATGACCAAGACGCTCGCCAGCCCCTGAGAAGCCGGATCCGCGCCCATTTGAAGTAAAACTTCATTTTTTTAAAGATGCGAGCGTGCCGCGAGCGGCGTATGCGACGCTTTGATCGCAGGCGCCCCATCAGCCCTTTCTTAGCACTCCTCGCGCTTGAATGAACAATCTGAGGTAAATCGTTTCGTGAGACACGCGCATGCTCTTGTCGTCGGGATACCGGATCTTAGGCGGCAGCTTGAGAAGTTGGGTGAGGTTTTTTGAGTGAGAGGTCAGCGCAGTATCAGGTGAGCTCCAATTTCCTCCGGTGTCCTCTTTGAAACAGTATTCCACCGTAGGCGCTGATACCGTCCCTGGAGAGGTGAAATTACATGTTCTCGTGTAGCACTTGTGGAAAAAAAATCTCCTTCCAATCGGTACTCTTGAACGAAGACCTGGCAGCAAATACCGTGGGATTCTGTTCGCCCGCCTGTCAAAACGCCTGGTACGTCACACTCTTCAGTGCAAGCCCGCCTCCAAGTGAGGCAGTTGTGGCACGTGCCCCGGCCGCTTTGCTTTCTCCCAGACGGATCACCGCGTTCGATGTATTAAGATCGGCCGCCCGACGGCTGGCGGAACGATCAAATATCGCGCGTCTGCAAACCTTGCAGCGTTGCGGGGCACTTGCCCTGCTCCTGCGCGCGCAGCGCCGGCCAATTCCCAAGAAACATGTTGCGATCCGTGTTGCTCAACCCTTCGGCACGCGCAAGTAGCGACGCCCCCGCCAACTGGCGGTAACGCACACCACACGGATCGTGAAATGTTTGAGGGTGCAGCTCCGTCGCGGTCTTACTGGCGATTGTCAAGTACTATGCAATAGTGGGCGGGCATTCCTCACCGGGATTTAGTGCTCCGTATCTAGTATGTTCACTCCTCAGGTCGCGTTCTAAGCTCAAGAGACAGTGGCAGCCAGCCTTTGCGACTGCCGGAGGGTTAGCGTGAATTCAACTTCGGTTCCTTCAGCCATCGAGAACGCATTGAAGGAGTTGGCTTTCATTATCCAGGACTACTCGCTGCTCGCCTTTCATTCGGTCCGGGACATCTTTGGAGACACGCGGTACTTCGCCGAGGTGGTCAACCAGATGGACGTGATTGGGGTGGGTTCGTTGAAGATTGTGGTCATTGCGCTCTTCTGCGTGGGCGGTTCGATTGTTTTGAACGCGGCGTCACAGTTCAGCCGCTTCGGCGAGACGATCTTAACGGGTGACGCCGTTTCCCTGGCGCTCCTGCGCGAACTTGGCCCGGTGTTCACGACGCTTCTGGTCGCGGGGCGGAACGGCACCGCGATGGCTTCCCAGTTGGGCTCCATGGTGGTTAGTGAACAGGTCGACGCGATCCGGGTGTTTGGCATTGACCCAATCCGCAGGCTGATGACACCGCGCGTTGTTGCTACGGTGCTGGTGCTGCCGTTGCTAGTGGCAGTCGGAGATTGTGCGGGATTGGTCGGCGGATTCCTGGTGGCAAATTTAACATTGCACATCACTGCGGAGCAGTTCTGGAGACGCGCCATCGATGCGCTGGTGTTTGGCGACCTCTGTATAGGCTTCACGAAGCCGATTGTTTTCGGATTTATTGTCGCGACAGTGGGCTGCTATCAGGGTTTGCGTGTGAAAGGCGGGACGGAGGGCATAGGCCGCGCAACCATTACCGCATTCGTTGAGGCTTCCGTGACTGTTCTCGTGGTCGACTTGTTTCTGACTCGATTGTTACTTTGGGCGTTCCATTTGTGAAATGCTTTGCCGCTCTGAGGTGAAAGTTCGGTCTGAACCTACTTCAAAAGGGGCTGTCCCTTAAATTGCGTCGAATACGGGAAGTGTGCGGTACCGGAACTCCACTTGGCTTCGAACCTGCTTTTGTTGGACTCCTGCTGCTGTTGCGGCCTTTTTAGAAAATGAACGGGGTTAATGGCTCCACTGGGGCATGTTGATAGGAACAAACTTTTGAATCCGTTTACCGGTTTGGACCTCGCCGGTGTAAACGTTCCCATGGGAGTCCGCGCCGATGGCGTCGATGTAATAAAGCATTCCGGCCATGCGGCCTTCTTCTCCGAACGAACCAGCCGTCGTGCCCTCCCTGCGATTGACGATCCAAACCTTATTGTTCGCCATGTCCGCGACGTACAGGAAGTTTTGCTCCGGAGCAGGAGAAAAGGCGATATTCAAGACCGTTCCGCAGCTGGCGAATTTGGGGCTGCCAATTCCACATTCCGGACCGCGGGCCGGCGTCGAAGGATGGACGAAAAATTCCGACACGAACTTGCCCTGCTTCGTAAATACCTGAACTCTGTCGCTGCCGCGTTCGCAAACGTAAACCAATCCGTCGTGTGAGATGTGAATGCAGTGCAGGCCTGCAAAACCCTTCATGTCGGGTGGCGGGCCTTTGCGCCAGTCGTAGTCAGGGATGGGATCGTTGGAGATTTCGCTCAGCGGCATTCCGTGTCCGCCCCATCCGCGCTTGAACGCGCCGTTGTCCGAGTCGTAAACCAACACGCGGTGGTTCACGAACTCGCCTTCAGCGATGAAGATTTCATGCGCATCGGCATCTATTACAAAACTTGCCACCCCGCTGTAGAGAATGTCGGTCTGCTGATTATTGTCTTTTAAAGGCTCCGCCGTTTGCCCCTGTTCAACTCGCGGCCCGCGATGTCCAAATTCCCAGAGCAGCTTTCCGTCAGGTGAAAATTTCTGGATGCCGTCTCCGCGCCCCATGCCCGAGATCCAGACGTTCCCCTGCTTATCGGTCATGATGGTCTGCTCGCGGGGCCATCCCGGCACGTAGTCTGGCCCACCCCAGCCGCGGATCAGATTTCCCTCGGTATCGAACTCGAGTACCGCGGGGCCCGCGACGCAGCAATCGGTGCGCGGCGGCGTGGTGGATGCGCCGTTTTCATCCGGCATGATCTGCCGCGAACGATTCAGCACCCAAATGTGATCGTCTTTATCGACGGTCAAGGTCGGGATCTGCTGCATGATCCATTTATTCGGTAGCGGCTTCGGCCAATACGGGTCTACCCGATAGGCAGGCACGTCTTGCGCTCGCGCCCCGGGACCGGCAAACAAGGCCCAAACACAGCAGAGGCCGATCGCCGCGGCAGACGCCTTGGCAAATCTTTTTCCAATTTGCATGAAGTGCCTCCCCTTCTTCTATCGCGTTTGTGTCGAGCGGATCCTTAATCTGATTTGAAGCTGTTCAATAAGTGCGTGAATATCCTGTCGCGATGGACGATGACGGAATGGTTCGCATCCGAAACGCTGATAATGTAAAGAGTTCCGTTCGAAATAATATAGTGATAAGGACCGGCATCATACCGAAACCAATGCGTTGCATTGTCTCATGACGCCAGTTGAAATCCGACCATGGCCACTGCGGGTCGAGATCAGGGCAGGCCTTTTAGCGCCAGCCGAGGCCTGGGGCGACGGTGGTGAGAATGGCCTCCATAACGTGCGCGTTGTAGGCAACGCCGAGCTGGTTTGGAACGGTGAGCAATAGAGTGTCGGCTTCGGCGATGGCCTCATCCTTCTTGAGCTGCTCGATCAGAACGTCCGGCTCGGCGGCATAGCTGCGCCCGAAGATCGCGCGTGTGGATTCGTCAAGGAAGCCGATCTGGTCCGCGTCCTCGCCGCCTCGTCCGAAATAGGTGCGATCACGGGCGTCGATCAACGCAAAGATGCTGCGGCTGACGGAAACGCGCGGAGTGCGCGTGTGGCCCGCTTCCTTCCAGGCGGCGCGAAAGGCGCGAATCTGGGCGGCTTGCTGGATGTGGAAAGGTTCACCGGTCTCGTCAAATTTGAGGGTAGAGGATTGCAGGTTCATGCCGAGCTTTGCGGCCCAGGCAGCGGTGGCATTGGTAGCTGCGCCCCACCAGATGCGATCGCGCAGTCCTTCGGAGTACGGCTCCAGACGCAGCAGCCCGGGCGGATTGGCAAACATCGGGCGCGGGTTCGGCTTGGCGAAGCCCTCGCCGCGCAGCAGCTCGAGAAATTCCTGGGCGTGGCGGCGGCCCATGGCTGCATCGTCCTCGCCTTCGAGTAGCTGGTAGCCAAAATAGCGCCATCCGTCGATGACCTGCTCGGGGGAACCGCGGCTGATTCCCAACTGCAAGCGCCCGCCAGCGATGAGATCCGCCGCGCCAGCGTCCTCCGCCATGTAGTGAGGGTTCTCATAGCGCATGTCGATGACGGCGGTGCCGATTTCGATCTTTCGCGTCTTAGCGCCGACCGCCGCGAGCAATGGAAATGGCGATGCCAATTGCCGCGCGAAATGATGAACGCGGAAGTAGGCGCCGTCCATGCCGAGGCGCTCAGCCTCGATGGCGAGGTCGATGGATTGCAGGAGGGCGTCAGATGCCGATCGCGTTCCTGAGTACGGGTCGGGTGTCCAATGGCCGAATGAAAGAAAGCCGATTTTTTTCATGAAGGAGGGTGGGCGATGGGCGTTTTACTTTCTCGAATTCGGAGCTGGAATGATCGAGATTCAGAAGAAATTGTATCATTGCTCCTGTTTCGGTAGTGGCCGCGTGTATGTCCGGGAAGGGTACTCCAGAGCAAGCCCGCGAAGCAGCTAAAGAAAATCCTTATTTTGTCGAAAAATCCGCAAAGGGCATTTGTGTGCCTGGATTGAGCGGGGGACGTCGCATGGGGCTGTGGCGCGGAAATGGCCCGAAAGGATACATGCGCTTGGGGGAAATTCCCGAAACAGGGCTTATGGATCGACGGGTAGAGAGACAAGGCGTAGAGCAGGAACGAAAACACTGCGGAGGTGCTGAGCGGCTGCGGCGGATTGCGGGAGTCCGCGCGATCGCGGCAATCCTGTTAATGGCGTTGGCGGCATTGGGGGCGGCTGGATCGGACCAGACGAAGACCAAGGACATCACGGATTTGAGCCTGGAAGACTTGATGAGCGTGGAGGTGTACGGCGCGTCGAAACATATGCAGAGCGCGAGCGATGCGCCATCGTCGGTGACGGTGGTGACGGCGGACGAGATCCAGAAATATGGCTACCGCACGCTGGCGGACATTCTGGAAAGCGTGCGGGGTTTTTACATCACGTACGACCGCGATTACAGCTTTGTGGGTGTGCGCGGGTTCGGGCGCCTGGGCGATTCGAATAACCGGATACTGGTGCTGATCGATGGGCACCGCATCAACGACAACGTGTTCGGCGAGCCGTATCTTGGCTCGGAATTTCTGGTGGATGTGGATTTGATCGAGCGCGTGGAAATCATTCGCGGGCCAAGCTCTTCACTGTATGGCGCGGATGCTTTTTTCGCGGTGATCAATGTGGTGACGCGCAAAGGGAAGGAATTAAAAGGCGCGGAAGCCTCGTTCGTGGCGGCGAGTTCCGGAACTTACCAGGGCCGGGCGAGTTACGGAGGGCAGTACAAGGGATTCGACTTCATGCTTTCCGGCACTTTTTACGATAGCCAAGGCCCGCTGCTGTTCTTCCCGCAGTTCAACAGTCCCGCGACGAACAATGGCATCACGCGAAATACGGACTATGAGAATTTCCAGCACATGCTGGCGACAATCAGCTTCCACGGTTTCACGCTGCAAGCGCTATTCAGCGCGCGAGACAAAGGAGTGCCGACGGCGTACTACGGCGGGGCTGTTCAACGATCCGCAGACGCAGAATTTCGACCACCATCAATACTTTGATCTTAGCTACCAGCATTCGATAACCGAAAACTGGCAGTTGAGCGCGCGGACTTCATACGACCAGGCAAGGTTGCAAGCGCCGGTGGGGTACGCCACGGGGCAGCCGGATGGAGCGACCACGCTTGACACTTATTCGTTTCGCGGCGACTGGTGGGATAGCGAAGCGCAATTAAGCCGGACATTTTTGAAAAAGCACAAAGTAACGGTGGGCACGGAAGTGATCGATAACCTGAAAGAAAACCAGGGAGACTACACGGAGCTGGGAAATACGTTTGTGGGAGTACCGGGAAGTTCGGTGATCTGGGCGCTGTATGGACAGGATGAGTATGCGATCAGCTCGAAATTTCTTCTGAGCGCCGGCATCCGCTACGACCACTACTCGGATTTTGGCGGAACGACCAACCCGCGGCTCGGGCTGATTTACCATGTGGCCAAGCCAACCACGTTGAAGCTTTTGTACGGGACGGCGTTTCGCGCGCCGGAGCCTTTCGAACTGACGCCGGACTACGGAGCGTTCTACGACAACAATCTGCAACTCAAGCCGGAGACGATCCGTGCAGTGGAGGCGGTTGTGGAGCAGCAGATCGGGCAGCACTTTACGTTGTCGGGCAGCGTGTTCCGCAACTGGATCGACAACCTGATTTCGATCGAGACGAATGCGGCGGATGGGCAGTCGGTGTACGAGAATGCGCAGAACGTGAATGCGACCGGCGTGGAAGTGGAGCTGGATGGCCGCTGGGCGAACGGCGTGCAAGGCCGGGCGAGCTACAGCTTCACCAATACCGCGCAGCCGTTGACGGGCGCGCTTCTGGCGAACTCACCGCGGCAACTGGGGAAGCTGGACGCGTCGGTTCCAGTGGTGCGGCAGCGTTTATTCGCGAGCGTGGACGCGCAGTACACCAGCCCGGTGGGCACGCTGGCGGGAAACACGCTGAGCGGCTTCGCGGTGTTCAACTTCACGCTGCTGGGGCATACGTTTGGGAAGCATCTGGATGTAGCGGGCAGCGTGTACAACGCGTTCGACAAGAAGTATTTCGATCCGGGACGGCCTGAAGATCCGGAAGACGCGATTCAGCAGGACGGGCGGAATTACCAAATCAAGCTCACCACCAGATTCTGAGAGCGGCAGGGCAAGTAACACCCGGCGGAAAGGCCGCGGGCTTGCCCCCCCGATCTTGGGGTCCCGTAATGCTTCCTTCGAACGCCGATTAGAAGCGAAAATCGTGTTGAGCGGTTAGCCCCCACGGCGCAGGCCTGCCATTGACTCTCTCTGGCAAGGCAAGCACTATAACTTTATAGTGAACAGATGAGTCGGTTTGGTGGCGCGGGCAGGAGTGTATCTGTGCGTCAAGTATCTGTACGTGAGGGCGGCTGCGAGGAAATGAAAACCGTGCTGCGGAGAGTGGGCTGGTGAAAAGGATTGTTAGGTGCGGCGCTGCTTTTTCTGGAGATTGCGGCATCGATCTGGGCGGTGGATTTTGCATTCGCGTTCATGAACAAGCCCAGCGACATTTTCTTCTGGGGCGGATTGGGACTTCTGTTTCTGGTAGGCGCGTTCTGGTATTACCGGATTCAGGTTTACAGACATCGGAAGAGCAAGGCGCGAGGTGAAGATCAGCATGAGGAAATTATCGTTACAGAAATCGGCAAGCCTGGGCATTCTGTTACTGGCGATATTCGCGAGCGGATGCGCGACGCGAATTGGCCCTGGAAACGTGGGAATCAAAGTTGATTTGGCAGGTTCGCAGCGCGGAGTGGAAGACCTGCCGATCCGCACGGGGTGGGTGTTTTATAACCCGGCGGGATCGAAGGTGGTGGAGTATCCGACCTACGTGCAGACGGCAAAGTGGACACACGACCTGAACGAAGGGCGACCGATCAACGAAGAGATTTCCTTCAACACGCTGCAAGGGTTGACGGTATATGGCGATATTTCGCTCTCCTACCATCTGGACCCGGCCAAAGTGCCGGCGTTTTACGTGAAATTCCGCAGCGACGACATCGACCAGTTTACGCACGGATTTCTGCGCAACGTGGCGCGCGACTCGATGAACCGGGTGGCGGCGAATTATACGGTGGAAGAGATCATGGGCGAGAAGAAACCGGAAATGGAGCAGAGGTCGCGCGACGAATTGCAGAGGGAAGTGCAGGATATCGGCGTGGTGATCGAACAGTTCGGGTTTATCGGATCGCCCCGGCCGCCGGATAGCGTGGTGGCGGCGATCAATGCGGCACAGCAAGCGAAATATATCGCGCAGCAAAAACAGAATGAACTGCTGCAGTCGCAGGCGGACGCCGCGAAACAGGTAGCGGCGGCGGAAGGGCAGGCGAAAGCGCAGATTGCGATCGCACAGGGCGAGGCGGAATCGAACCGCATTCGCGCGGCGTCCATTAACCCGCAGATCATCGAGTGGCAAAAGCTGGCGGTGACGGACCGGTGGATCACGCGGTGGAATGGTTCCATGCCACAAGTGCAAGCGGGCGGAAACATGCCCGGGCTGCTGCTGAATGTGAATCCGGAGAAATAAATGGGATGGCCGCTAGCGCTGAGTAGCTCGGGCTGTAGGGTGGGCGACGGAAGCGCGGGAGGTGACGCGAAACTGAATTAGTTGCTACAATCCTCAAAACCCGTCGCCGTGTCCCATCAATATGACCGACCGCAAGCTTTTTGAGCAGAAGGCTGAAGAACTGCGCCAGCGCCTGGAACAGCAGGCGCGTGTTTTCGACATCACGCTATCCTCGATCACCGACTTCGCCTACACCTTTGATTTGCAGGGCCGGTTCGCTTACGTGAACCACGCGCTGCTGGATTTGTGGGGATTGAAACTGGAACAGGCGATTGGGAGAAATTTCTACGATCTGAAGTATCCCGACGAGCTTGCGGAACGGCTGCAACGCCAGATTCAGCAGGTTATCGATACCAAACAAGGGCTGACGGACGAGACTCCTTATACGAGTCCCACCGGCGCCGGCGGGTATTACGAATATATCTTTAGTCCGGTGCTCGATGCCGAAGGCCGCGTGGAAGCGGTTGCGGGATCGACGCGCGATATCACCGGACGCAAGCGCGTGGAAGAAGAGCTGCGACAAAGCCGCGAAAGGTTCCGAGTTCTGGCGGAGACGCTCGAAAATCAGGTGCAGGCCAGAACGCTTGAATTGGAACAACGAACCACCGATGTGATGACGCAGTCGGAGCAGTTGCGGGACCTGTCCGTGCGGCTGATGGAGACGCAGGATCAGGAGCGGCGGCGCATCGCGCGGGAACTGCACGACAGCGCGGGCCAAATGATTGGGCTGCTGCTGATGAACCTGAGTAAGTTGGGCAACGAGTTGAAGACGAGCAATCCTGCGCTGGCGGAACTTGCGCAGGAGACGCGGAAATACGCGGAGGCATTGAATCAGGAGCTTCGGACGACATCCTACCTGCTGCATCCACCGTTGCTCGATGAATCCGGACTGCGGGCGGCGCTGGATTGGTACCTGGAGGGATTGAAGGAACGCGCGGGGCTTGATGTGGAATTCGAGATCGACGAAGGATTCGAGCGGGCGTCTCGCGAAAGGGAACTGGTGATCTTCCGCGTGGTGCAGGAGTGCCTGACCAATATTCATCGCCATTCCGGCAGCAAGACGGCAACGATACGCATCGGGCGGGAAGGCGCAAATGTGGTGGTAGAAGTGAAGGATGAGGGGCGCGGAATCGCGGCGGAGAATCTGACAAGAATAGAAGCGAAAAGCGGGGGATTGGGATTGCGGGGCATGCGAGAACGCGTGCGGCAGTTCGCCGGCGATCTGGCGATTGAATCACAAGCAGGCAAGGGAACCACGGTTCGGGTCACGCTTCCCCTGGGGAACTAGACGGACACCGGCGCGGCAAACGCGAGTGGTTTTTCTTCTAAATGTGAGTTCCAGTAATGCCATAACCAATAATGTTGCTGCTGTAACTGCGGGTAAAGCTGTATCGCGTGTGTGGGCGATTACCAGGATCATCGCCATCGGCCGATCCACGTCGGCTCAAAGGGCCGGTCATACCGCGGGCAAGGCATCGTGGGAAAACTGCACCAAGCCTTTCAATGTTCCGGGCACAATGGTTGATCACTGTTGCGTCCAAGTAACCTTTCCGTAGTAACTTCTGCGAATTCCTACCAGCGGGCCGTCGTCACCGCCAAACTCCGGGTGATCAGGCTGAAACAGATTTTGGCCGACCATGGAAATTTCCAGGCCGGGAATGGCGTGCCAGGCGAAGCGCGCGTCGCCGGTATTGTAGGCCTGCACCGTCGGGCCGGCGGGGGTGGAGGTTTGCGCGGGGAGGGCGGAGACGAAGCGGAAGGTGGCGTCGAATTCAAAATGTTTCGGAAGATCGAAGAGGGACTGCATCTCGATCTGATGATGAGGGCTGGAGCCGTTGTCGGAAACGGTGACCAGCGAATCGTAGGCGCCCGCCACGCCCGCAATGCTGTGCACGAAAAGGTGCAGGTAGGAATAGGAACCTTTCAGTTCAAACCAGGTGAGCGGCTTCCAGTCCGGGGCGATTTCAACGCCCTGTGTATCGCCGGCGTTAGCGTTGGCGAGAGGAAATTCGAGGACCGCGTGAAGAGGCGCAGGGGTTGGTTCAAGGAAGATAGAACTAGCGCCGTATCCGTAGAGATGGTTGTAAGAATTGTGGAAATAGGTGGTGTCGACGTAAAGCTTGTGAACGAGCAAAGTGCGATAGCCGACTTCGGTGCCGAGTAGCTCTTCGGACGTAAACTTGGTGCTACCGAGAACGCGCAGATAGGTTGGGATGGCGCCAGGAAGCAGGAAGTCGGTGAGCTGAAGATCCTGATCGAGACGATCGGGAGTGCGCACGGCGCGTGTGACGGCGACCCAGAAGGAATTGTGATCGTCGGGCGCCCAGAGCAAGCGGCCGTTGGGCTGGACTTCGAATCCGCTGTAGTTGTTGTGCTCGAATTTTGAGCCGAGCGTGAGAAGAAGCTTCTTGGGAACGATGGAAATCTGATCCTGCGCGAACCAGCTATAGATGCTGTCGGTTTCCTGCTGGGGAATAAAGTTCAGTGTGGCGAATTTCTGCTGGATGGTGTCGGGACTCCAGCGTGCGCCGGCACCGAGAAGAATATCCTGACGATTGTGCCAATTCAGGTGATAGAGGAAATCGACATCGAGCGTGTTGCGAATTTCGTTGAGCTGCGGGCTCAAGCGCGAAGTGCGGTCGTAGTAACTTTGCACGCGAAAATCGGAAGCATCGCTGATCTGATGACGCCATGTGGCGTTCAGATTGCCGCCGGAAACGTTGTGAGGATCGTTGAAAGTAAGGGCGGACGGCGGTGAGTAGAGAGCGACCTGGACGCGCTCGCCGTCGTAACCCTTGTACATGTCTCCCTGGATGGTGAAGGTGTCGCGGTTGTCCGCCGACTGCCAGTCGGTGCGGAAGCCGCCCTGGCCCATTTGCCACTCATCGAAGTTCACGTTGTCGGGATGGAATTCCGCGGCGCGGCCAAAGGCCATGCCGTAGACGCGATAGTCAAAACCCCTGCCGTTGCCTCCGCCGAAGCGGAAGTCGCCTTCACCCTGGTCCACGTTTCCGGCGAGAGTAGAGACAAGAGCGCCGTGTGTATCCTTGGCGCTTTTGGTGATGATGTTGATGACGCCGTTGACGGCATTGGCGCCCCAGATGGTGCCACCTGGGCCGCGAATCACTTCGATGCGGTCCACATCTTCGAGCATGACATTTTGTACGTTCCAGTAGACGCCGGAGAAAAGCGGGGTGTAGACGCTGCGGCCGTCGATGAGCACGAGCACCGAGCGGGAGAATTCGCTGCCGAAGCCGCGAATGCCGACCGACCAGTGATCGGAGTCGATGCGGGCGACTTCCACGCCGGGGACGAGGCGCAGGACTTCGGGAATGCTGGTGGCGCCGGAGCGGCGAATATCGTCCTGCGTGAGGACGTAGATGGCCGCAGCGGTGTTCCAGACTTCCTCGGGCTCTTTGGAAACGGAGGTGACTTCCACGTTGCCGAGCTGCTCGAGGCTGAGCTGGCGCAGGTCCGCCGACGAATTTTGGCCGGACTGGTCTGAGTCAGCGCGGGCAATCGGGACGCATCCGGCAAGAAGCAGAAACTGTGCGCAGATGCATGCGACGCATTGCTTGAAATATTTGAGGGCGACGGTGGGCGTGAATGAGTGCACTGCGAGAAATGCTCCTTCGGCCACGACAGGCCTTTCGAAAAATCAAGAGAACTCAGTTTGGTATTGAGAGAGCGCCTAAAAAGAATTGAGAGTTGATGATAAACAAGAAAAACCGCGGAATAGTGGCTGGAACAGCACAATACAGGGAACGCGGTATGACGCTTTCGACGCGGCATAGGGCGGCGAAAACGGCGGGCCAGCCAGCCAAAAACGGGAATCGAGACCACGCAGCCTGGGAAGCGCTATGTACCGTCCATTTGAGCGAGAACAGGCAGTCCGCAATACAGACGAATCCGACCAGGTCAGGCCGGCGCGGGCAAATACGTGCCGTAAGGGACAGTATTCAGAGTGCCAGGAGCGGATAGTGAGTCTTGCAAACAGTAAAGGAGACTCACCGTGAAGATTTCCGCAGTGTTCTTAGCAGTTCTGGCCAGTCTGAGCGTACCGACACTGGCTCAGGCTCAAATCGCAGCCTCCACCGAATCGAATCAGACATCCGCTTATCGCGAAAGCGTCGTCAGCCGGACGACCCGCGCAGTCAAGTACGAGCACCGCAGCGGCGCCACCAAAATCAATTTTCGAGGCACGGACCTGATGCCCGCCGCGACCGGCGAAGCCAAAGTTGAAAGCAAGCGCGGCGCCATGGAAATCGAAGTGGAATTCAAAGGTCTCAACAAGCCTACAACCTTTGGCAACGAATATTTGACCTACGTCATGTGGGCCATCTCGCCCGAAGGCCGTTCCGTAAACCTGGGTGAAGTGCTGGTTGGGGGCAACGATCGCAGCAAACTCGACGTCACCACGGACCTGCAGACCTTTGCTCTTATCGTGACGGCCGAGCCTTACTACGCGGTGCGGCGTCCGAGCAACGTGGTGGTCCTTGAAAACGAAGTCCGGTCCGATACGGCAGGCACGAGTGAAGCCGTCGATGCCAAGTACGAACTCATCGATCGCGGCGGCTACATCCCCACCGGCTACAAGTTCGATCCCGTGGTGCTGAACTCCAAACTGCCACTCGAATTCTTCGAAGCGCGCAATGCGGTGCGCATCGCCAAGTCGGCGGGGGCGGAAGAGAACGCGCCCGGGAGTTATGAGAAAGCGACCATGCAGATGAAGCAGGTCGACACCCTCGCGACCGCAAAACACGTCGACAAGAAGTCGCTCATTTCCGCTTCACGCGAAGTTGTGCAAACGGCGGACGATTCCCGCGAAATCGCGGTCAAAAGAATCGATGCCGATCGCATGGATGCCGAGAAGAATGCGGCCGCACAACAGGTTGCGGACGCGGATGCCAAATCGCAACAAGCGATGGCAGATCGCATGAACGCCGAAGCAGCAACGGCCGATGCGAACCGCCGGAGCGCCGAGGCCGACAAGGCCAGCGCGGTGGCTAAGCAGGAACAGTTGAATGCCCAGGCGGAATCAGAAAGCGATCGGATGGCCGCCTTTGACGCTAACAAAGCAACGGCTGACGCCAACAAGGCCACAGCGGATGCCCAGCAGTCGCAACGAGACGCAGAGGCGGAATCGGAAAAAGACAAGCTTGCCGCCGCAAACTCGGATCAGCAGCTCAAGCAAGCGGTACTCGATCGTGAAGAACTTCGGGCCAAGCTGCTGCAGCAGTTCAATGCCATCCTCAGCACTCGCGACACTGCTCGCGGCCTGGTAGTGAACCTGTCGGACGTGCTTTTCGACACCGGCAAGTACACGCTTCGCCCGCTGGCACGCGAGAAGCTGGCCAAAATTTCCGGAATCGTTCTGGCCTACCCGGATCTGCGGCTGGCGATTGAAGGCAACACCGATAGCGTGGGTAGCGAAGCCATGAACCAAACCCTCTCGGAAAAGCGCGCGGGCGCGGTGCTCGATTACTTGGCGAAGCAAAACATACCGGCGGCGTCGATGACCTCTCAAGGCTTGGGAGAGAGCCAGCCGGTTGCGTCCAATGACACCGCGGAAGGACGCCAACAGAACCGCCGCGTCGAACTGATCGTGTCAGGCGACGTGATCGGAACTGCGGTTGGACCGGTGTCTCTGTACCTGCCGATGAATGCACGTCCATAAACGCAGCGCAGCACCGTGAAAGGCTCCGGTAACTTCAGTTCGTTACCGGGGCCTTTTGTCGTCGTTTTGGATCTACGCGGCTCAGGTAGAGGTGAAATCAAATGAGGCAATGGCCAGTTCGGAAAGACTACCGCTGGGTGTGGCCGATCGCGCTTTCGGTCATAGGCCTGACGATTATGGCGGGAGCGATGCTGCTCCTCGGTAGCCGCTGAGCAGGCTCCGTAGTCTTCATATTTAGATTGTTCCTTTTCGGACAGATTCAGGCTGGCGAAACAGCTATTGTGTCGCTGGCGTGAGATCCCCCGCCCAGGAGATGCAATGTCAGAAGCCAACATCAAGCTCGCAGGAACAGTTCAAAAGCTGATCGATCGCGTCGCCACACAGGAACCGCAGCAAGCACAAATTCATCTTTCGGGCGGCGACTACCTCTACGACGAGCTGCGCATACTCAACATTCACAAATGGGAGGTCGGCACAGGCATCGAAGTGACCATCCGCCTGCTGCAGCAAGCCGGTGCATAAAGCCGTGCGCATTCGGGGACGCCGACCATGAACTGGATGTACGACATCTACCAGAAACTTCCGGGCGGTGGCCGTCTTTGGATCGAGAGCGCGCTGACTCTGGAACATGCCAAAGAGCGCCTAGCCGGCTTGATCGCCAAGAATCCCGCCAACTACTTGATCTACGACTACCGTTCGGGGAAGCTGGTGCCACTGACGGGCTGAAGCTGGAATTTGAGAAAAAGAACCGTTCACCCGGCCGCTGCTCGCGCAGCTTTTCGCCGGTTATTCGTGCAGCACAACGCTCAGCAGCGAGCTGTTGATCTGAAGTCCGCCGTCGTACGTGATAAAGCCCATTTTCTTGAACTTGTTCATGAACAGATTGACCCGGGAGCGCGTTGTGCCGATGGTTTCCGCCAGGGTTTCCTGGGAAACCTTGGGCAAAACCCGTTGGGGCTGGTCGTCCTGTCCGTACCGCGCGAGCAGCAGCAGGGCTCGAGCCAGGCGCTTTTCGGTGGAATTAAACAATTGATCGACCAGATCCGCTTCGATCCGGATGTTTCTGGTAAGCATGTAGGAGATGAAGCGGTCGGAGAATTCGTGTTCGGTGTGAAGAACGCGAATCATCTCATCCTTTTCAATCACCAGTACGGTCGTCGGCCCGACTGAGGTGGCGGCGCCAATGCGGATGGGTTGAGCGGCAAGACAGCCTTCTCCAAAGAAGTCGCCGGGCTTCAAGATGGCCACCACCGCTTCTTTGCCTGTGGAGTTGACCACCGAGAGCTTCACGCCGCCTTGCTGAATGTACATAACCGTTTTGGCGGGTTCACCTTGGGCGTAGATAGTCGTCTTCTTCGGAAATTCGACAACTTTTCTGGCCACTCCCACAGAATCGAGAAACGCCTGCGCATTGAAAACAGGCGTCTTGCTTGCCTTTAGGCGGGTTGTAGTAGCAGCCACAGTGACACGAAGCCTAGCACTTTGGCGGCCATAAACAATCAAATAAATATAGGTGTGGCACTCACCTAGATCAGGCGCGGTTCAGACCCCGAGGATCTGACCAGAGTCATCGAGATCGATGGAGGCGGCGCGGGAAACTTTGGGCAGGCCGGGCATGAGCATCATGTTGCCGGAGATGACCACGACGAAACCGGCGCCGGCGGAGAGAGAGGCGTCGGTGATGTTGAGAGTCCAACCGGTAGGAGCGCCGAGACGCTTGGCATCATCGGTCAGGGAATATTGCGTTTTTGCGATGCAGATGGGCAGCTTGCCATAACCCCACGCGGCGAACTCTTCGAGCTTTTTTGTCGGCTTGCTCGCTGAAGTTGACGCCATCGGCCCCGTAAACCTTCTGCGCGACCTTTTTCACCTTTTCGGCGAGTGGCTCGTTCAGCGAATACATAGGCTGAACATTGGGCGCAGGATTTTTGGCGATAGCCTCGAGCACGGTTTCGGCGAGAGCTTTTGATCCTGGCGCACCCTTGGTGAATCCTTCGGAGAGCGCAGTGCTGACGCCGAGGGTCGCGCAATAAGCGGCCAGGCGTTTTAAATCGGCCTCGGTATCGGAAGGGAAGCGGTTGACGGCAGCGACGACCGGCACGCCATAGCCTTTCAGAATCTTGATGTGCTGGCCCATGTTGGGCAGGCCGCGATCCAGATCGCCTTGTCCCTGATTTTTCATGCTCTGCACGGTGGTGACGAGAACGGCGACGGAGGGCGCGATGCCGGATTGCTGCATGACGATATCGAAATATTTTTCGGCGCCAAGATCGGAGGCGAATCCGGCTTCGTTCACCACGTAATCGGAGAGGCGCAGCGCCATTTCCTGGGAGACCACGCTGCTGGTTCCATGCGCGATGTTGGCGAAGGGGCCGGCGTGGACGAAGGCGGGCGTGCCATCGGTGGTTTGCGCGATGTTGGGAAGCAAGGCATCGGCAAGCAGGGCCATCATGCCGCCGGTGGCGCCGAGGTCTTTCGCGGTGATGGGTTTTCCATCGCGCGTGACGCCGACGAAAATGGCGTCAAGGCGCTTGCGCAGGTCTTTGCGGTCGCGAGCCAGCGCGATGATGGCCATGATCTCAGATGCGGCGGTGATGACGAAGCCGGTGCGGCGTGCGCCGCCGTCGCGCTTGCTGTCGAGTGAAACGGCGATGCGGCGCAGTGCGCGGTCGTTCATGTCCATGGCGCGGGGCCAGGAGATGCGCTCGGGGTCGAGATTGAGCGCGTTGCCGTGGAAGAGATGCGCGTCGAGAAGCGCAGCGAGCAGATTGTGCGCCGAAGAGATGGCGTGGAAATCGCCGGTGAAGTGTAGGTTGATGCTCTCGTAAGGCTCGAGGCGCGCGAGGCCGCCGCCCGCTGCGCCGCCTTTCATGCCGAAAACGGGACCGAGAGAAGGCTCGCGCGAAGTGATGACTACGCTTTTGCCGAGCGCGGCGAGGCCTTGCGTGAGTCCGATGGCGGTGACCGTCTTACCTTCGCCGGAAGCGGTGGGGGTGGTGGCGGAGACGAGAATCATTTTGCCGCGGCGCTGGAAGCTGGAATCGGCGAGAAGCTCGAGACGCACTTTGCCGGAGTAGCGGCCAAGCTGTTCGAAATATTGCTCGGGAATGCCGAGCTTGTGAGCGATCTCTTGAATCGGCAGGAGCGATTTGGGCATGCGCGGGTTTCGATTACCGTTTTTGAAGTAGATTCGAGAACGCCCAGAGTAGCATGGGCGACTGAATTTGAGCAGGCCGACCGGAAAAAATGAGGGATTTTGCACGTCGTTCGAGGGCGGTGCGATGGGGCGATTCTTCTCGGGTCGTCACATCGGCACACGAAGAGGGATTCTTCGGGCCAAACGGCGGCCCTCAGAATGACGACGCAAAACGTAGAGGCACGGGAAACTCTTTGCACGCGGTGCTCTCGGAATGACGACGCAAAACATAGAGGTGCGACCTATCTTTGGTCGTGTGAAATGGGACGAAAGCGGAGAAAGGCAGCAACGCCGAATGGATGCGATCCGTAAATTGGCTGCAGGATTTGCGGAACGCCATAGGTGGTGAACTGCGCGCCAAGCGCGGAGGCGAGATGCGGTATCAGATCGAAGTCGTGATCGTAACCGAGGGTATAGGCCTGAACGCGTCCGATGGGTTGCTCTGAAAATCCGGGAGGCAGGGGATTCTCGCCAAGGATTAATTCGTTGGAGCGCTCCACGTTCTCAATGCGGGTCCAAGTGTAATTGCGGGTTTTGAAGCGCAGCGTGGATTCGAGCAGGTAGCTATTGAAGATGGAGTTGTCCTGGAGCGAGCTGGTGCGTCCCCAGAGAAGAGTGCTGGCCCAATTGCCGTTGTGGAGCGGCCGGTTGTACATGATGGAAGCGGTCATGCGTTCCTGGTTCTCGTCGGGGAAAAGAGCTTCCGGGCTGGCGATGCGAGCGTAGGAATATTGCGCGCTCCAATTTTTACCGGGCTGCACCGTGAGCCGGGTCGACCATGAATCGATTTTTCCCTGATCGATGCCCCAGCGGAATTCGTTCGGCTCACGGCCGTGAAAGCCGGAAGCCTCGATACGCACGATGCGGTAGGTGAGGCCGACGGTGACAACGTCATCCGCGATATGGGTTGAATCTTCCTGGTGGTGGCCGAGAGTGGCGAGCGGATCCTCGAACGCGGAAGCGCGATGAGGGAAAGCGGTTGGTCCAATGGCGGGATCGCCCACGGGAGCGAAATAGAAAGAGAGCAGGCCATTGTCGCCGAGTTTCAGATCGTAGAGAGCGGCAAGCTCCATGAAGAAATTGTGGGGATGCTGGCCGTCGGCGATGGGATCGCCATAGGCGGTTTCTCCTTGCTGAAATAGCAAAGGATAGCGGCGGCCGGTGATTGTGGCGGGTTCGAGGCTCAACATGGCGCGAGTGGTGAATACTCCCGGGCCGAGCTTGCGTTGCGCCATGGGCATGAACCAGTTCACGGAAAAAAATTTGTCACCGCCGCGCGCGCTGGACTGCTGCTGGTCGAGAACGAAGATGTTCGCGTGAAACATGATGGTCCAGGCGCCTTTCATGGCCATCCACATGGGAACGGGAGTCGAATCCGGCTCGGCGCTTGTTCCGGAGGTGTCGTGATGTTCGATCTCCTGAATGAAGGTTTGCGCCTGCATGTTCATTCCGCCGGCCAGGGGCTGGCCGGATGGTGAACTGCTGGTCTCGGGGCAGCCGGGCATGGCCATGCCGGGCATGCACTGCGGTTGCTGGTCCTCGGGGGGCCGTGACGGCTGCTGCTGCGGCTGCTGCGCCATAGCAACTAAGGGACAACAGGTACAAAAAAGCACAACGCTGAAAAATTTCCTCACGATCTCCTCCTCGCCACACCAATCGGTTGAATCCGCATGAGTCCGCGGCACAAGTCTCGCGACGCGCGACAGAACTGATAGGCGCTGCGGTGGTGAGCGAAGAGGGGTTTAGATTCTGAGAGGCGAGATAAAAGGAGCTAAGGCTAAAGATTGGGACGCGATGATCTCTTTCGGGGAGCGAGGCAAGCCGGCCAGCAAGTTGCCATCGATCGACGCCCGAATGTTCGCGGCATCGAGCGGAAGAAGCTGAGGCGTCCGCGGTGACGAAGAATCCCAAGCCTGCCTGCAGGCTTCGCTTGCGCAGGTGGATGAAGAAATCGAATGTTGCATTCGCACACTGTCGTTGGATTCCCGCGCCATATCATTTCCGTATGCACTGGAGCCCGACATTTTCATGCCTGACATTTTCATGCCTGACGTGGACGTGCCCGACATGGGCATGTCTGACGACATGACCATGTTTGCTTGGCCGGGCATATCCAAGCGCGCGCCGCAACAGTGGGAGCATGCCGAGGGAAAGGAACACGACAGATCGCAAACGGAGACGGAAAGCGATGTCGCAAACACGAGAAGTGTCAGCAGAGCGGCCCGGAAGCGCGGGACGTAAAGCATTCGCTGATTGTCCTTGAGTCGCGAGGTTTGGTCAACACTATCGTCAAGTGCTTTAAATGGCCACAGCCGAGCGATGCAGATTCACGCGCTCGTATCGCCCGCGCATGAACGTTGCGATACATATTTGTTTGTATTGCGAAGCGGCCGTCCACGGGCGTAAACCTTGCGTGCACGTTGAGGTGAATAAAAAAACAAGGAGGCTGACATGCCCGATATAACTAACCGGATGCAATACGACGAAAGCGACCCAAGGCATCACACGTCAAAACTGAAAAAGATGCTGAACGATACGGCGGCGCACGCGCGGGAGGATGTGCTGAAGATCACCGATCCAAAAGCGCAGGCGCTGTTTGAGACTACGGCGGAAGTGTTGAAAGGGTTAGTGAAGGCATTCGACGATTTCGAACAGAAGAATGAGCCAGCCTGGAAGGCGGCCAGCTCGCGCTGAGGACCTGTCGGCCGAATTTGGGCACGAAGAGGGATTCTTCGGGCCAAACGATGATTCATGGGGCCCTCAGAATGACGGCGTAAACCATAGATGCGCCCGAACGGCAAACGTGAAAGTGTAAGAAGTGTTGCATGCGGCGGAAGTGAGACAACGGCGTAATTGGGAGGAATACCACAGCGAGGCCGCTAAACTCGCGCCGAATCAGGCGTGCTCGCCGACGTACCAGGGGGCGCTCACGGTGAAGATGCAATCGTTTCCGCGCGCGAGGAGCACCCATTCGAGAAGGCGTCCGCGCTGATTGTGAAGGAAATATTCATACCAGCGGTCTTCAACCAGTTCCGGGATGACCACGATGATGGTGCGGCCGGGATGTTTCGCGGATAGGTCCAGCACGAACTGCACCACAGGAATAATGACGAAACGGTAGGGCGAAGGCAGAAACTCGAGCTTGGGCGGTTGTTTGCCTGCTGCGCGGAAAGGCGTTTCGACGTAGCGTTCCCAGTCGTCGGTGAGCAATTCGGAGTGCTCGGTAGGTTCAACGTGAAGCGCAATCACTTCGGAGGAAAGGCGCCCAGCAAATTCCAATCCCTGGCGGGTGATGACGCTCCAGCGGTCGATGGGGACAACCGCGATGGGCGGCTGACTGAGGCTGGCTGGGTTAACGGGTACGGGGCAACTGGTGCGCATGCTCACGAAGTGATAGTGGCGGCGGACGGAAACAAAGAAGGCAATGGTCAGAGGGATGAAAAGGAGCGTGATCCAGGCGCCCTGTGCGAATTTGGCCACCAGCACCACGACCACCGTAATACCGGTAACAACAGCTCCCAGGCCGTTGACCAGTGCGCTCTTCACCCAATTCGGGCCTCGATTTTTCCGCCAGTGCATAACCATCCCGGACTGCGAAAGCGTGAAGGCCAGGAAAGCGCCGACGGCGTAGAGCGGGATGAGACGGTCGGTAACGCCGCCGAAGAGGATGAGCAGGCCGCCACAGAGAAAAGCGAGCGAAACGATGCCGTAGGTGTAGACGAGCCGGCGGCCGCGGTATCCAAAGGCGTGAGGAAGATAGTTGTTCTGCGCGATGGCGCGGCAGAGGCGGGGGAAATCGGCGAAGGCGGTGTTTGCCGAGAGCGAGAGCACCACAAGAATCGAGCCCATGGTGACGTAATAGAAGATGCCCTTGCCGAAAACGGCGGCGACCAGCATCGATAGAACGCTTTGATAGCCGGGCGCGCCGGGATCGGTGGCGGCGATGCCATAGACTTTTACGAGGTAAGAGATTCCCGCGAGCAATACCGCCAGGACGAAAATAATCACCGTGAGCGTGCGCTGCGCGTTCTTTACGGCGGGCTCGCGAAAAGCTTTCACGCCATTGCTGACCGCTTCGACTCCGGTGAGCGCGGTGCAGCCGCTGGCGAAAACTTTCAGCAGCAGCCAATAGCTGACGGCTGCGGCGATGGGCGGCGCGGCCGGAGGCGCCGCGACTGGGGCTGGATGGCCGCCGCTGAGAAGAACGCGGATGAGGCCAGCCAGGATGGTGATGAGCAGCGTGCCGACAAACAGATAGGTGGGGATGGCGAATACCATGCCCGCTTCGCGCAGGCCGCGAAGGTTCAGAATGGTGATGACGATCAAGATGCCCACGCAGATGGAGACGGTGTGCGGCAGCAGCGAAGGAGCGGCAGAGATCAAAGCGCCGACGCCGGCGGAAATTCCCACCGCAGCGGTGAGGATGTAATCGGCGAGCAGCGCGGCGGCTGCCAGCAAACCGGCGGGCGCGCCAAGATTGTAGCGGGCCACGGTGTAAGAGCCGCCACCGGATGGATACGCGGCGATGGTCTGGCGATAGGAGAAGTAGACAATCACCAGCAACGTGATGATAGCGGCGCTGACCGGGACGATGTAGCGCACGCCCACGATGCCAAGAGGAATCAAGAGGCTGAGGGCCGCTTCCGGGCCGTACGCGGCGGAACTGAGGCCGTCGAGGCCGAAGATCGGGACGCCTTGAGCGGGGCCGATCTGCTCGGCGCGCTCGTCGCTCGTGCGGATGGGCTTGCCGACAACCAGATCAAGCAAGTTCATGGATGATTGCCTACCGGAATGGTGAGTGGAGTCGAACGGCCGCTGGGCATTCGGAGCTTCAAGGGTGATGGCTGAAGAGCAATGCTTCGACGGCGCGCTCAATTGCCAGTGAGCATGCTAACAGACGATCCGCCCGGGAATGCACACAGATACCTTAGATTGTGAAGAAATTAACCGGCTGTTTACTTAGCGGCGACGGACGTGCTCGCAGCGCCCACAAGCTTCAGGAACTCTTCGTTTGACCCGACCCGCGGCCCGGCGATCGCGACATGCTGTGCAACATCGAGCTTCAGCTTCTGCATGTTTAGATACAACGTTCGCATGCCCGCAGTTGGAACGGCCGGCTTTTCACCCGGAATATAGAGATCCGCATTGATCAGGATTTTCTCTTTCGGAAGATAGGCCATCAGCATGTCAGCGGAGTGATTTCCTTTGGCCAACGACGGACCGGGGATCTTGAGGTAACTTTCGCCTTCCTCATAGGCCATGTCCTGCACATGCCATATTTGCAATTGGCGCTCGTCATCGCTGATAACGTATTTTCCTATGGAGGTTGTGCCGCCCACCGTCTCAATCGGAGGAGGCCGCCGGCTGATATAGTACATGGGGTTATAGATTGACATCCGATCCGGGTCCAACGTTCTTGGAAACGGGCTGAACAGGATTCCGACATAGTAGTCTCTGTTCGACTGGTGGGTTACCACGATGGTTCCCTGCGAGAAATAGGTGCGGAGACCACCCGCATAAGCCATATGGTGATTTGTATTGACCACGTACTGAATCATTTTACCCGGAACGAGTTTACGAACTTCCGCCATGACCGCCCGGGACCGCGCCTCGTTCTGCGGCGCTTCGACAACCGCAACGAAGTCTTTGAACTCGACGAGCACGCTATTTAGGGGGCCACCGCCCAGCAGCCAGACATGGTCCGCAAGCTTCTGTGTGTCCACCTTGACTGGGTCGAGCTTTGCCGTCCGAACCACTTCAGGAACCGGAATCTTGTTCACCACCACGTTGGGCTGAACATCTTTTGTGTAGACCTGAAAATAATTTTCCGCGGTGTTGATCCGGGGATCGCCCTGGTGGACATGGATTAACCCGGGAAACATCACGCCATTGTAATTCTTGTACAGGGTGTAGCGTCGTTCATAAGGCATGTCGCCATAGACAGGGTTCGGAATCCAGGTACCGGTGAATTCGACGAGGTTCTTATCATTGATCGTGCCGTTCACTCTGTACTTTCCATAGTGGAAGGAAATGATCGTCACCCACCGGCCAAACATCGAGAGACCGAAGTCCGAGGGCCCTACGATCGGTTGCGTGATAGCGGTCACGTCAGAGGCGGCCAACGCCGCCTTTATAAATCCGTGTGGGGAGATGACCATCTCGAGTTGCCGCAGATCGGCGTAGGGTATGCCATCGAGATACAGGCGCGTGAAAGGCACCGGTGCATCGCCCTTCATGTCCCAGGCATAGTCGCCATTCAGGACCTCTGTGACGTGATCCTCGGGCACTGGTGGATAGCCGTCCGTAGGGTAGCTTCCCTGCTTTGGGTTATAGTCCACGCGCATATACTTGGCGTCGAAATCGATGGTCTGCGTGTAGTCGGAAACTTCAAAATGCGGCCAGTCCGTGGTCAGATCGTACTGCTCGCCGACTTTGGATAGGAATCCGTCGGCGGTAAATTGGATGGACTTCAGGTTATTTGTGCCCATGGCCTTTGCAGCCGCTTCCAACGCCTTCCGGGCGTCCACTGGCTCCTGTGCGGACGATATTCCGCATGCGAAGAGTACGAAGGCAGCAATAGCAAGAATTCTCCGGACCATTCCTGATTTCCTCCACGTGCCAAAGCGCAAAAGTGCCCTGACTTTGCCTTGAAGTAATGAAGTCGTCAAGGGTTGTTCATCGAAAACGATATTCGTTTCGGCTGGAAACGATATGTGCAGCCGCGGTAGAAAAGCTTCGAGCAATTTGTTGGGATCGCCGGAGTCAAAAATGGCTAATCCAAAGAGTAAAGCGCACAAGCACCTTCAGCTCAATGCGGCAAAACTCCGGCGGGCGCAAAAGCTTCTCCACGCACGCACAGAAACGGAAGCGATTGAGCTCGCGCTTGACTTCATAATTGCCGAGCACCAGAGAAATCGGCTCACCGCAGAAGCGAACGGAAGGTTTGTTAAGAGCGGGTGCTCGATAAAAGATGTTTACGGAGTCCTCGAAAAATAGCTAAAAAGCTTCACTGCTGGGTGGGGTCGCGGAGAACGTAGTCGGGTGGAACTTGAAACAGCGCGGGATCGGGCTCGGAGCGGTCGATGCTGACGATGCGAGTGATGGTATCGCCGTTTCGGGGATCGGAATTCTTCGAGTAAACGGGAACGGGTAAATCAGCCGCCATCCATGTTTCATGCACGGTGACGATGGGCCTATCGTTGCCTTGCTGGCCGATCGGTATGGTGATGGTTGTACGGGTTCCTTTTGCAAGCAGCCCTGCAATTGTCTGAGTGCCGAGATCTTCGTGTGAGATTTGGGGCCGCATGTTTTGGGGCGGCGCGCTGGGCGATGAGGAAGGTGGCTGAGGTGGCGGATTGTTGGAAATGTCGTTGAGAACCACGGCAGTTTTCTGGTGCACGTTGAGAATGTAAGCCTTGCCTGAAACGGGATCGTTGAGATTGATGCTGATTGGCCCGTCCATATTCATTGCGACAGGCGCGGCGATCTCTACCCGCGTGCGTCCATAGGAATCGCGGTAAAGATGCCGCTGGGTTTTCGTTTCGATGTGCGTGCCGTCAGCCAGCGTCTGCGAGCGTTCTAGTTCTTGTGTGATGGAGTAAGGCGAGTTCGGGGTAGCCGCTGAGGCGACACCAAACGCTTGTTGTTCCTGCGCCGAAAACGCAAGCAAAGGAATCGAAACGGCCAAGAGAAGAGCCTGGGTGCGCTTCATTGGCATACTCCTGGGCGCGAGAGGCGTCCAGGTAATCAGATACCGCCCGCGACCATTTGGTGCGCGGATTTAAGCGATGAACCGCGCTATTTAACCGGGAGGAAGCGCTGGACGCGCTCGCCAGCAAATACCTCTCCGGTATACAGGTTCCCCTTGGAGTCGACGGCTTCCATGTGCAGGCCGAAAAACTGGCCGCCGTTCTGCCCCATGGTGCCCATCTGGCCGACGACCTGGCCGGTTTCACGATTCAGGAAGTAGACGTGATTGTTGGTCAGATCGGAAATGTACAGGAAGCGCTGGGCCTTGTCGGGTGAGAACATTACGCCGCCGGTGGCGCCGCCGACTCCGGTCTCGGGCTTGACGATGAACTCCTTGATGTATTTGCCCTGCTTGGTGAACACCTGGATGCGGTTGGCCATACGATCCGCAGCATAAACGTAGCCGTCATTGGAGATGTTCAAAGTGAGGTGCCCGCGAAACTCCTTGGGCATGGGGCCGCCGGGAGTGTAGGCGCGGTCCGCATCGCTGGTAGTCATTTGTTCCAGCGTGTGGCCGTAGGCGCCCCAGCCGCGTTTGAATTTAAAGGTGTCAAGATCGAAGACCATGACGCGGCCGCCGAGGTAGCTATCCGAACAATAGAGCTCGTGGGCGGGTTCGTCGAGGCGAACTTCCTCGATCTGGCCCACGATCATCGGTGTGGTCGGAGGATACTTGGCGACGAAAGCTTCCATGGCAGCTTTGCGCGCTGCGATCGCGGCCGGATCGGGTTTCGGGCGGAATTCGGGCAAGAACCCGTAGATGGGGCCCGAACTGCCGCGACCCATCGGACGCGGGTTAGGAATCAGGGCGTCACCGCCGCCGCCGGGTTCTCGTTCGGGGACGCGGGGTATTTCAGCGACAAGTTTTCCATCCTTCTCGTCGTACTTGCGAACCGTGTTGAGTCCATTTTCCGTGTTGCCGAGGTAAGCAAACCCCTTGCTGTCGACGGCCATGCCGTGACCCTGCGGCGCGTCGAAAGAGCCGATGACGTTGCCAGCCTTGTCGATGTGGATCATCGAAGGCGGACGCACGCAGCAGTCGGCGATGGGCGGATTCAATTCGGCTTCGAGTTCGATGTCGGTGAGGTCGTTGGGGCGATCGAAGACCCAAACGTTGTCGTCCTTGTCGACGGCGAGGCCGGTGACGCCGCCCATCTTCCATTTGTTGGGCAGAGGCTTGGGCCAGTCGCAGTCAAATTTGAATTTGGGCGAGGAGGGCACGTCAGCGGCGAATCCGGCCACCGTTACCACCAGCAAAAACAGCGCGACGAACGCGCCAGCGGCCTTGACCGGTGAGTGCTGGCCAAGTTTTGCAACCGAGGATCTTGCGGGAATCTTCATGGATGCTCCGTAACAGTAAAGTAAAGGTACTTTTAAAGGCAAACGCGTGGAGTCTAATGCGAGGTAAACAGCATGTCAACCGAGTTGAGAACTGGTTTCCTGGCGAAACAAAATCCGGTTCTTCTTACATCTTTTCGCGGATGGCCCGACGAGCTAGACGGTGCGTTCCTTGACCTTCTGATGGAGATTGTTTTTGCGGAAGGCGGCGGTGTTGTCGATCTCGTTGACCTCGAGAGAAATGCCGATGGGTGTGGAGTCGTAAACTGTTTGCAGGAATTCGCAGGCGGCGTCGAAAATTTCCTGGCCGAGGCGCTTGCGTGTTTCCACGGGGCGTCCCGGAGCGATGCGCACCGAGATGGCCACGAAGGCGTTGTCGCGATGGCCGTCGGCGATGACGTAGTAATCGCGGCGCGCGGCGCGCGTGCGCACGGCGGCAATTTCGAAGACGCCTGTTTTCAGCGCGGCGTTGTGGATCGTTTCGACGAGTTGCAAGATGTCGACCTGATTTTCGAGATTCGCGGAATATTCAACGGTCAAGTGCGGCATGGGCGCCCCTTTTCGATTTCGGATTATACGGCGATTTTGAGTTCTTCGGCGGAAACGAGAATGCCATCGTCGTCGCTGTAAAGCCAGTGGCCGGGAGTGAAGGTTACAGTGCCGAACGATACCGGGACGTTCACGCGGCCGGCGCCGTTCTTTCCGCTTTTCTTTGGATTGCTGCCGATGGCTTTCACGCCAATGTCGAGAGTGGCCATGGTGTTGGCGTCACGAATCGCGCCATTCAGGATGAGTCCCGACCAGCCGTTGTCCATGCCGAGCTTGGCGATAATGTCGCCGACGAGCGCGCCGCCGAGATCACCTGCGCCGTCGACGACGAGGACGTCGCCATTGGAGCGCGATTCCAGAGTTTTGCGCAGCAAAACATTATCGTTGCGGCACTCGATGGTTTGAATTTTGCCCGAGAAAGTCTTACGTCCGCCGTATTGGCGGAACTGCATCTGGCAGGATTGGCAGCGGTCGCCGTAGGCGTCGTAGAGATCGGCGGTTGCGAATGGTTGCGTCATGCAGGATGGCCCCTGGAGTGAATCGGCGAATGATATTTACATAGAATGCGAGCAGTGGCTAGCCTTTGCCTTGGCCAATGTAAAGTACTGCGCGGTTATATAGCGGCTAACAGGCCATCGAGAACGCGTAACGCCGGAGATGAATCTCTTTCCGCGACCAGCCCGACCGACTTTGCTAGAATGGTTGCGCGTGAGCCGCAGGTCAACGTTCAAGTCCATTCACCGCATTTTGCCCCAACCATTCGCATCGAGAGATGCTGGGCGCGCGCCGCAATACCAGGAGTCCCTCAATGTCGCCCGATCGACGAAGTCTGAAGCGCAGGTCATGGATAACGCATTCGATCGCGTTAGGCTTGCTGCTTTGTTCTGTGCCAAACATCTCCGAAGCCCAAGCTGTGGGAGGAGCCAGCCAGACACCCGGTCCTTCTAGCGGCGCAGCGGCGTTGCCCAAAATCCTGCAAGGGGTAGGGTTTGCACAACGCATCGGTTCGCAGATCCCTCTGGACGCGATGTTCACGGACGAAACCGGCAAGCCTGTTTCCTTGGGCAGCTATTTCGGGCAAGTACCCGTGGTCTTGATCCTGGCGTATTACAACTGCCCGATGTTGTGCAGCCAGGTAATGAGCGGCGCCACGGCGGCTTTCAAGAAGTTGGGATTCCAGATCGGCACGCAATTCAGGGTTCTAACAGTAAGTTTCGATCCTCGCGACACGCCGGCGGTCGCTGCCACTACCAAGCAAATCTACATGAAGCAATATGACGATCCGAAAGCCGTTGCCGGCTGGCACTTTTTAACCGGCAAGGAGCCTCAGATCAAAGAGCTCACCGATGCCGTTGGATTTCACTACAACTACGATCCCAAGACCGGTACTTTCGCTCATGCCGCCGGACTTGTCGTGCTCACGCCTCAGGGAAAATTATCGCAATATTTTTACGGCGTCGGGTTTGTCGACCGGGACCTGCGCCTGGCTCTGGTGCAGTCTTCCCAGAATCAGCTTGGATCGGTCACGGACGAAATCCTCCTTTTTTGCTGCACGTACGATCCAGGAACAGGGGCTTACCGAACGCTCATTCCGAGAGTGCTGAAGCTGGCGGGCGGCCTCACCATCGTGGCGATTGGTTTGTTGCTGCTGATTTTGCGGCGCGCCGAGTTCACGGGAAGAGGCGGCGGTGGCGCGTCCCCGGCCTAATTCGTGAAAGCTCAATGTTCTCGCGTGACTGACCTCGCAGAACTTGGATGTTGGCCCGAAAAAATCGGACCCAACCCGCGTTGGGATTAGCCTTCTGCATCCAAATAGAACTTGCCGCGATCGCTGTCCGCCGTTCCTCGACTCGCTCTGCGATCCTTGCTGGGGCGCTGAAGAGGGCTCCACTGGATAGGGCGCTCGGGGCTCGCATTCTGGTCTGATTGCGGGCCTTCGAGCTGACAGAAACAAACCAAGCCAATTTGAAAGCTACTGGTTGCCGGAGGCGAATTTTTGGGCCTCGGCTTCCTGCTCCGCGAGCATGGAGAAATCTTCGGAGGTGATGGGCACACCCTGCTTGCGGCGCGATTCGGCGAGGCGCGCTTCACGCTCGCCGGGCATGAGAATTTCGTCGAACCCGTGCGCGAGCGGGGAAGCTTTGGCGCGCGAGACGAGCTCATCCATGCGGGCGCGATATTCCTCGCGCGAGGTGAAAAGATCGGGGCGGAAGGCGAGAAAGAAATGGCCGACGTTCTGCGGCGTTTCAAAGTCGAGGTACTGATTTTTTACCTCGCCGCCGAAAGCTGCGCCGGACATGACGCCGCCAAGCGCTTCCATCATGAGAGACAAGCCGGAGCCTTTCGGGCCAGCAAGCGGGAGAAGAATCCCTTTGTAGGCAGCGGTCGCGTCGGTTGTTGGGCGGCCTTGATCGTCGAGCGCCCAGCCTTCGGGGATGGATTCGCCGCGTTCGGCGGCGCGGCGGATTTTCCCGCGTGCGGCAACGGCGGTAGCCATGTCGAGCACGAGAGGTGGTTGTTGATCGCCGCCCGGAACGGCCATGCCGAGCGGACTGGTGCCGAGAAACGGCGTGCGTCCGCCCCAGATGGGCATGGCGGGCGAGGCGTTGGTGAGCACCATGCAGGCCATGCCGGCGTCGAGCGCTTGGAGCAAATAGTTCGCAGCGATACCGAAGTGGTTGCTGTGCGATGCGAGCGCCATGCCAATGCCGTAGGTGCGCGCCGCTTCGATGGCGGCGGCCATGGCACGCGTGGCGACAACGAAACCCATGCCGTTATCGCCATCAACGTGTGCGGTGGCCGGAGTTGGCGCGGTAACTTTCAGCGCAGGCTTGGGATTGACCAACTTCAGCCGAAATCGCTTGGTGTAGATCGGGATGCGGTTGACGCCGTGCGAGGCGATGCCTCGGAGATCGGCTTCGACCAAACACTCGGAGACGCGGTCGGCGTCTGCCGGAGGCATGCCGTATGCTGCGAAAATATTGCGAACGCGGCTGCGCAGCTCTGAGTAAGGGACAACTTTCCCGGCATCCGGCATGCAGCGCTTCTCCTCTGGATAGAACAATACGAGCCGATAGTGTAACGAAAATTGGCAGGGAAAAGGCTTGCGGGAACTGCGCCGCGAGCATTCGAAGTGTCTTCCGTCCACCGAGGCGTGTCACTCAGAGGGAGCGTTGTGTCGCGATCCAGCCAAGATCGCGCAGCGAGTCGAGGAATCGCTCTTCGTTTTCAGAGAACGTAAACCCTGATGACAAAACCGGCGGGTGAGCAACTGCTACGCGGAATCCTGCTGCGAGCCTCGCTGCGTCCGTCGCGACGACAGCGCATCCCGCTCCAACTGCGGCACGTTCAGCCCGCTGCCTGCCAGCCTGCGGCTGATCTCCGACTTCCGGTTGCGCACGATGCACAGCAGCACGCATTCGCTGGTGAGGATCGGTATCTTTTTTTCATCGCTGTTGTCGTGAAATGGCGCGATCTGTTCTGCCTGCTTGAGCACCGCATTCAGCTCCGCGGAGGGTTGCAGCGGGGCCTCGGCAATGGGCTCTTTCTCAAGCTTCCGCAGCAGCGGCAGGGAACTGATGCGCTTGTTCGAGTCGCGCCGCCGCTTGTCGTACTTCTGAATCCAGAAATTCCAGCGCGCCGGGCTGATCTGGCACACCGTGCGCAACAGCTCTTCCACACGCTCCTGGTCCCCTTCCTCCCAATAGCGCGACAACCGGTCCCAGTTGTGGATGTACATGCCCGCCAGCAAATCGGACACTTCAATCACCCGCGCCGCCCGGCTGTTCGCCACCATCGCCGCGAACTTGTCCGCGCGCGACAAATCCAGGGTGAGCCGGTGCGAAACGGGCTCGTCGCTTTCTTTGTGCCCGTTCCCGCTTTGGCCCGAGCCAGCCTGATTTCGATGGAAGAAGTTCATCGCCAGAGAGTCTGTGTGAAATGAAATCTTAGCAGGAAGGGAAGTCCGCTCTTCGATTACGGAAGGTTGTTGTGCGGAATCGTTACACACCAGCGCGGACGTGCCGCAATCCGGCGCCGCCCAGACGCCAGGATTGCGTAGCGAGTCGTTTCGATTCCCGACCCGCTCAAGTCGATTGCGTTACACTATGAAAAGATGAAATCATTTCGCTTTATCATCGCGGTTGGCGCCCTGCTTTTGCCTGCGTCGCTTTGGGCCCACCACGGCAATTCGGCCTACGATCTCGACCACCCCATCACTTTAAAGGCCACCATCACCGAATTCGACTTCGTCAATCCGCACGTGCAGATTTATTTCGACGCCAAGGATTCAAAAGGGAAGATCGAGCATTGGTCCAGCGAAACGGTAAGTCCGGGCATGCTGATCCGCTCTGGCTGGAAGAAGGACGAATTGAAGGCCGGTGAGCCGATCACCATCACCATCGCGCCGGCGAAGAGTGGCGAGACCGTCGGTTACGTGCTCGAAATCAGGACCGGCGATGGCCGCGATTACAAGCTCGGTCAGGGCCGCGACCGCCCCTACCCCTGATCCCACCCCTCTCCGCATTCACTTTGTCACGACGGTGTCACCCGAAGCGATCTGCGCCGGGTATTTATGCTGCGCAACGTTAGCGGTTATTGCGCGAAATCTACGCATTTTTACTTTCCGCTCTTCGTCCGAAAACTTAGTAGATGCTGCGTATAGGATTTCCGCTATTTCCTTGGCAGCTTTTTTTGTTTCTCGTTGATGGGATCTTTCACACTCCAAGTGTCGCATTCGTTGCTTCTGTTATGTCAAGCCTGAAAAGGAGGTTAGGGTTTACCTCTAGGACAGTATTCCACGGCGGTGCCGCGCCTTACTTCTTCGGCTGCGCCGACGGCGGTAACAGCCCGTTCAGCCGCAAATAAATCGAAAGCTGCCCGTAATGGTCCGACAAATCGTCAATCAACTCGAACACCGCCGCCGCGCGCGGGGCTTGCCGCCCGCCAAAGAACGTAATCGAATCGCCCAGCTTCGAATCGTCCATCTTCGCCAGCGTCTGCGCGCAATAATCGAAAGACGCCTTCAGCGCTGCCATCAACTTCTCTTTGGAATCCTTCTCGGTCACTTTGTCGCCTGCCGGCAAGGGGATGTCGGCGAACTTTGAGCAGGAAAAATTATTCACTTCGGCAATGTGCGCGATGCTCTGGCCGAATCCCATCTGCGCCGGCGTCGGCTTATACCCGTATTTGTCCTCCGGCATGGTCTCGGCCGCGCCCATGATATTCTTCGTGTATCGCTCCAGATATCGCTGCGCTGTGGACGTCACCGGGTTCGGCACCGAACCTTGAGCATGCGCGGCCACCGGCGCAAAAATACAAAGCGCTGCAATCCACACGATCTTTCGCACTGTTATTCCTCCACAAATTTTGGTGCGAGCAGGTTATCAATCGGCGAGCGCCTTTTCAATCTCGCCCGCCAATTTTCACATTCCCTTAAACTTGGCCCAAAGACCGTCCTTCGTCGGCAACACGCATCGGCCATTTTCTGGGTCTCACGACCAAAAGGTCAAAAACTGCGCAAGAGGAAATCTCTTGCGCTCCCCAGCACCTTTTCTCGCATTGCGGCATCGGGCAGCAGGCGAGCAATTTCAACCGCTCCGATCATCGTTGAAAAAATGGCAAAGAAAGCGCGTTCTTTGTCCGCCGCTCGCCGGCCAGGCATGAATGGCGCCATCCGGCTTTTGTAATTCACCAGCTCTGCCACAATCAGGGGCTTCATCTTCTTATCCGCCCGCGCCAATTCAGGCGCAAGCGCCGCCACCGGGCACCCGCGCTCCGGGTGTTCGCACATTTCCGGGCGCAGGTAGGTTTTCACAATCGCTTTCCACGCCTCTCTAGGAGGCGACTGTTCCGCGGCGTGAACCAGGATTTCCTCGATTTCCCGGAACGCCGCTCTTAGCGATTCCAACAGCAGATCGTCCTTGCTTCGGAAATGTTTGTAAAACCCTCCGTGCGTCAGGCCGGTGTCCCGCATAACGGCGGCAACCGCCGCGCCATTTAAACCTTCCGCGCGCACGCGCCGCGAGGCGTCTTTCACGATCTTCTGATGAACCTCTGCTTTATGTCCTGGTTGATAGCGCATGGCTTATAGGATGCTGCCAATCATCTCAAGGTGCAACCCGGGTCGCCACCCTAATTGCTTCAAGAAAAATGCATCCATAGGATTACACACATCATCCCATGGGGCGAAAGGAGATCGACATGTCGTCAGAAACTATCTTCCGGATTCAACTCGTTTTGGGTTATGTCGCGTGGCTGCTTTGCTTCGGGGTTTACTTCTGGCCCAGGCTTAAAACCATGGACGGTGTTGCGGCGCAACGCCTCATCGCTACGCTCCACAGCTTTCGCTTTTTTGGGCTGGTCTTTATCCTTCCAGGTATCGTCAGCCCCAATCTGCCGGCCCGCTTCGCGGTGTTTTCTGCCTACGGAGACTTTGCCACAGGAATACTGGCCATCCTGGCGCTTCTCACCGTTAGGATACGCCCGCTGTTTTGGTCTTTCGTCGCCGCTTTCAATCTCGTAGGAGCGGCCGACATCCTTGTCGACTACTACCACGCCATCCAGGTCAATCTTCCCGCGAATGCGGCGCAGCTAGGCGTCACCTACGCCATCCCAATCATCTATGTGCCTTTGCTAATGATCACTCACGCGGTCGCATTCTATTTGTTGCTGCGTCCGGTGGTCAGCAGGCAGGGAACTGCCATGCCGCGAATACATGCCGCGTGACTTCTTTAAGATAGGCGCCAGCACGGTGGCACACGGGCCTCAATCTCTGAGGTCCTCTGCTGTTGCTTCACGTTGTCATCCCGAGGGCAGTCGAGGGATCTGCATTTTCTTCGGCTGTTGATTTGCGTCGTCATTCTGAGCGCAGCGAAGAATCTCTCTTCGTGTGCCGATGTCGACGCGAACGTAGCGGCGCGCTGTTCTTGCAGTCGTAGCGGCGGACTTCAGTCCGCCATCTTTTGTTTTACGGTGTCATCCCGAGCCGGTCGTGTTGTTTGCGACCGAGTCGAGGGATCTCTCTTCGTGTTCCCAGCCCTCGGGGGCGATTCATCGTAGCCGCGGGCGTGAGCATTGCCCTTATGAAACAGGACGCGACCTAAATCCCCAGCACGTTCACCAGTTCCCGCACCGACGCCGAGGACTTATCCAACGCCGCTTTCTCCTCCGCCGTCAGCTCGATCTGGATAATCTGCTCCACGCCTTTTTCGCCGAGCTTCACCGGCACGCCCACGAACAATCCCTTGATGCCGTATTCGCCTTCAAGGTACACGGCGCAAGGCAGAATCTTTTTCTTGTCCTTGAGAATCGCCTCAACCATCTCCACCGCTGCAGCCGACGGCGCGTAATAAGCCGATCCGGTCTTGAGCAGGTTCACAATTTCCGCGCCGCCCTTGCGCGTGCGCGCCACGATCGCGTCCAGCTTGTCCTTGGACAGCAGCTCAGGGAGGGGAATTCCCGCCACCGTCGAGTAGCGCGTCAGCGGCACCATGTCGTCTCCGTGGCCGCCCAGCACGAACGAATGCACGTTCTCAACCGACACGTTCAGCGCCTCCGCCACAAACGTGCTCATGCGCGCCGAATCCAGCACGCCGGCCATGCCCAGCACCCGGTTCTTCGGGAAGCCGCTCACCTTGAACGCCGCCTGCGCCATGGCGTCCAGGGGATTGGTCACCACGATCAGAATCGCGTTCGGCGAAAGCTTCACCACTGCTTCGACCACGCCTTTGATCACGTCATAATTCGCCTTCAGCAGGTCGTCGCGGCTCATGCCCGGCTTGCGCGGAAATCCCGCGGTAATCACGATGATGTCGCTGTTTTCCGTGCCCTTGTAGTCGCCCGAAGCCGTCGAGATTCCGATGGCGCGCATATCGCTGCCAAGGATCGGGCCGGACTCCAGCATATCCAGCGCTTTTCCCGCCGGCGCTCCTTCCAGAATGTCCGTCAACACCACGTCCGCGAGCCCGGAATCGTGAATCCGTTGTGCCGTCGTCGAGCCCACAAATCCGCCACCCACCACCGTCACCTTCTTGCGCATTCCTGTTTCTCCTTGTCGCCGGCATCCGCCGGCTCGTTGTCTGTGCCGCTTTCACACCAAGCGGGGAAGCTGTTGCGAATAACAAAAAATGAAGAGCGAGTATTACGAAACTGCGGAAAAGCTTGGCAGGGAACTGGCTTCCCTGCCGAAACCCTACTTACGTTGTTGAATGTGCTCGGCCTAAATAGAGGTGCGTTGTCATCCCGAAGCGAGCGGTTCTCAGCGAGTCGAGGGATCTCTCTTCGTGTGCCGCGCCCACCTCGCATATCAACCATGCCTACCCGCGATAGTCGGACGCTTTTGTATATTAAGGTATCCACGCAAACGCTGCTTCAACCTTAATCTGCCGCCACCGTCGACTGCATGTTCTCGATGATCGCCCCGGCGAACTCCGACGTCTTCAGCTTCTTCGCTCCAGGCATCAGACGCTCGAGATCGTAGGTTACGCGCTTCTGTTGAATGGTCCGCGCGATGCCTTCCTCGATCAGCAACGCCGCTTCCTTCCAGCCCATGAAGTCGAACATCATTACGCCGGAAAGCATCACCGAACTCGGATTGATCACATCTTTATCCGCGTATTTGGGAGCCGTCCCGTGCGTGGCTTCGAACACGCCAAACCCATCGCCGATATTCGCTCCCGGAGCGATTCCCAGCCCGCCCACCTGCGCCGCGCAGGCATCCGACAGGTAGTCGCCGTTCAGGTTCGGCGTAGCGAACACCTGATACTCGTCCGCGCGCGTCAGCACTTGCTGGAACACCGAGTCCGCGATGCGGTCGTTCACCATGATCTTCTGCTTCCACTGGCCGCGCCCGTGTGTGCTGTAGATGGCGTCCAGCACCTGCTTTACCTCGGCGTAAATTGTCTTGCGGAAATCCTCGGTCGCCTGTTCCAGCCCCGGCTCGATCATCTCCGCGTTCTTTTCGACCGAAAGGTTCGCGTCCTTGTCTTTGTTGTCCAGGATCCAGCTCTCCCGCTCGGTCACTACCGCGTTCCGGAACTCCTGGGTGGCCAGCTCGTAGCCCCAGTCGCGGAACGCGCCTTCGGTGAACTTCATGATGTTGCCCTTGTGTACCAGGGTCACCACCTTGCGCTTGTTCTCGATGGCGTGCTGGATCGCACGGCGCACCAGCCGCTTCGTCCCGGTCGGCGAAATAGGCTTGATGCCCACGCCAGAATCCTCGCGGATCTTCTTCGAACTTCCCTTCATCATTTCGTTGTTCAGGAAGTCGATCAGCTTCTTCACTTCCGCCGTGCCTGACTTCCACTCAATTCCCGCATATACGTCCTCCGTATTTTCACGGAAGATCACCACATTCATCCGTTCCGGGGCCTTCACCGGCGAAGGTACTCCTTGAAAGTACCGCACAGGCCGCACGCAAGCATACAGATCGAGCACCTGCCGCAGCGTCACGTTCAGCGACCGGATCCCGCCACCCACCGGTGTGGTCAGCGGCCCCTTGATCGCGATGCGGAAATCACGGATAGCCTCGACCGTATCTTGCGGCAACCACTCCTTAAACTGATTGAACGCCTTTTCTCCCGCGTAAACCTCCAGCCAAGCCACCTTGCGCTTTCCGCCATAGGCTCGCTCGACCGCCGCGTCAAAAACCCTCCGCGACGCCTTCCAGATATCGCGCCCCGTTCCGTCGCCCTCAATGAACGGGATCACCGGATTGTCCGGCACCTTGAACACGCCGTTGTCGTAGGTAATTACTTTGCCTTCAGTAGGAACCGCCACACCGCTGTACGTTGTCTTCATTTACGATTTTTCTCCGTATAAGTTCTTTTCTTTACCTTAGCACACACTTCCTATGCTACCGCTGTGCAATCGCCGTCGCCCGCGTCCCACGCGACTCTGCCCGTGTTTCAACTAACATAATATTCATTACCACGTGTCAAGATAAAAATTTGGCGCTATCGTTTGTCCGGCACTCATTCGCGCACTCCCCTGCATCTTAGGTCCCCAAAATGAGACATGCGTAGTTCCGACAGTCCGTTGGAAGGGCAACGACATTTGCCACTCGGCGTCAAAAAAATCAAGACGTCTCTTAAAGCCCTGAGCCCGCGGCTTTCCATATTCCCTGCATGTAGGGCGAGACGCAGACGAAGCAGCCCGAACCGATCGACGGGGATATGTTAGCGGCGGGCGGCGGAGCCCAAGGCGGCGCCGACGGAGAGCCAAAGGATGTCGCGTCGTAGGCGGCGCAAGAAAGAGCCTCCTTTGGATGCGGTAATGGCGGCGTCACGCTCGCGGGTGAGGGCGGCGATCTTGGCCCCGTCGTCGGAGGCATTCTGCTTGGCGACGGCAAGTTCGGCATCACAAGCGCGGCAGTCTTGGACATAGTTGTAGAGAGGCTTGAGGTCGGCGGCGGGGATTACTGCCGTACATGCCGGGGAGCCCGAGCAAGGTTTGCCGGAGACCGAGGGTAGCGGCGACTGGGCTGCTGGCGATGTTGCTGGTGCATTGGTTGGCAAGGGAGCTTGCAGCGTATTCGACGGAGGTTGGGGCAACCCTTGGGTTGGGGAGGATTTTTGCTGGGGGCCGTGAGCGCTGTTTGATGGGCCTAATGGCACAGCCGTTTGGTTGCGCGAATCGAGGGCGTGATTCCCTTTTGCCGGGCCTGTTTCTGCAGGGCCGGTTGAAAGTCCGGACTGAGGCGTGACCGTCGAGGGACGTTTGCCGGGCCCGGCGGAGGGCGCTAACCCGCGATTGACGAGGAGGATTGGCTGTGGCAGCGCCAGATATTTCTGGAGCTGGTCGACGAGTTGCTGCGAGGTTTGCGTTGTGTTCTTCAGTTTTTCAATTTCAGCGACCGTTTCGTTGAGGGCGGCGTCACGGGTGCGCTGACGGGAATTCGCGTCGTCAATAACCTGCTTCTGCGCGGCCACCGTTGATTGAAGGCGCTGCTGGTTATCTTGAGCAACGAGCCAGGCGTGGACCGTGAGTCCAACTATGAGCGCAAATACTGCCAGCGCCACGAGTTTGATTGTGCGAGAAGTCATTGGTTTTTCCTTGGGTTAAGTCGTGAGCCGAAAAGTAAGAACCGAAGGCCCAACGTAGCTGAGAATTAATGCCCGAGTTGATGCTGCGATGCCGCAATGAACGCGCGGGCGGAAGCGGGAACCAAAAGCTCGCGGGAAAAGCACCGCGAGCGGAAGGCGCTGCGCGCAAGCACTTTTTGTCGCGGCTAACGAAGCTACCCAAATTGCAACGCTTAACGGCACGGCTGAAGCGGGCTCGCGAGCGGTCGACAACCGGTTCGCGCCCGGTTCTTATGTCGCGGTTCGGTGGGGCGGTGTGAGCAGGATGCGAAGCGATGAGGTAAGAAATCAGCCGTAATGCGCGACGCGGGCAATGACCTCGCCGGCGTAATTGGGATTTGCTCCACCATTCCAGAGCGAGAGTGCACGTGAAATATCTCCGTTTGCCCCGGAGAGTTTCGAGGCGAGCACCACGCATCCGATCGCCAAACCGGCTGCCGGCTCGCAAAGAGCGCTGAAAAATTTCCCAGAGAAGCCGTGCTCGTGCGCGACTTGTCCCATGACCTGCATGAGTCCCCAGGAAATGGATCGGGCGATTTCTTCGGTGGGAGAAAGTCCAAGAGGAGTGACGTAGCGCGAGCGAAAGGCGGGTTCATAGCGAAGCGCGTAAGTTTCCCATGATGATTCTTGCTCGACGACGGCGCAAACGAGAGCGGGATCAAGGGAATGCTGTTGCGCGATGAGGATAGCTTGGCGGACGAGATCGGTTGCAGGCGATGACATGTAATTCTTTCAAATGCTGAGCTTCGTGCGGGCCACTTAGGGAACCTCTGAATAAGTCCTCCAATTGTTCTGCGTAATAGATAAAGTGTGGGGAGCAGTTGGAGGATGGTGTCGAACATGAAGCAAAGGACATTAGCGATGGCCAACGGATTTGAGCGCTACGGCAAAAAGACGAGACGGGCGGAGTTCCTGGAAGAGATGGAGCAGGTGGTGCCGTGGAAGAAGTTGTGCACGCTGATCGAGCCGCACTACCCAAAGACGGGTAACGGGCGGCCGCCGGTGGGAGAGGAACGGATGCTGCGCATGTATTTTCTGCAGCAGTGGTTCAACCTGTCCGACCCGGCGGTGGAAGAAGCGCTGTACGACTCAGTGGTGATGCGCGACTTTGTGGGTATCGACTTGGGGAGAGAGCCGGTGCCGGATGAGACGACGATCTGCAAGTTCCGCCATTTGCTGGAAGAGCATGGGCTGGGCGGGGAGATGCTGGAGGCGGTGAACCTGCACCTGGAAGGCAAAGGTGTACGAATCACAACGGGTACGATCGTCGACGCGACGATCATTCATGCACCCAGCTCGACCAAGAACCGGGAACAGAAACGCGACCCGGAAATGCACCAGACCCGGAAGGGGAAGCAGTGGTACTTCGGGATGAAGGCACATGTGGGCGTGGACAGCAAGACGAAGCTGATTCACACGGCGGTAGTGACGCCGGCCAACGTCGCAGATGCCACGGTGCTGCCGGAGTTGTTGCACGGAGAAGAGACCAAGGTTTGGGGAGACCAGGCGTACTGCGGGCAGAGCGAGATGATTCAGCAATGCGCGCCGTTGGCGCAGGACTGTACGCAGCGACGCTATCGGTATAAAAACCAGGTCGATGAAGTGGAGCGGGCGAAGAACCGGACCAAGTCTCGGGTACGCTCCAAGGTCGAACACGTGTTTGGCGTGATGAAACTGAAGTTCGGCTTCGCAAAGGTGCGCTACCGAGGACTGCTGAAGAACGCCAACCGAGTGTTTGCCACCTGCGCGCTGGTGAATCTGTTCATGGTTCGTAAGAAACTACGTCACGCGATCGTTACGTAGACCGCCAAAGATGCTGTCCTGACTCTCGAACTCGCTGGTGGCCGAATCCAGTCCTGAACATCGCGACAAAATCACCGAGGTCATTTGGATTGCTCGCTGTTACTCACTCGAGGTTTCAGAATCAGTGCTTGTTCAGAGGTTCCTTAGCGATGATGCCGGTTCAGATCGATCCAACGGATCGGTGGAGGCGCTTTGCGGGGCCCAATTCCCTGCTGGTCGCAGATCTTTTCGAGCAGTTCATAGATGTGCGGAAGGTGATGCGTGGCCATGTCCTTTACGAAGGCGCGCATGAGCTCTTCGTTGCGGATACGCCGATAGAGCCAGCGCACAAACAATACGAGCTGTACGATCGAAGTAACACCGAGGGGCCACCAATGAGCATCTGGAAACGTGTGCATGCGAGGTAATCACCTGAGTAACGACTGCCGTCTCTGAAGCAAATTAACTTTTGCAGTCCGTGCGACAGGACCCACCAAATAGACTTCGCTCTAACGGATCATCCGAAGAGCGAGGCGATGCCGGAACCGAGACCGAACAGCCCACCCATGCCGCTCGTTGAGGATCCAGTTGAAGCTCGCTGTCGAACGCTGAGCAGCTCAGAAGGAACGCCCATCGCGCGGCCGAGAAGGTTCGTGTCGATCCCGTAGGTTTGGCCGAGGGCGTTGAGCCCGGCGAGTTGCTCCTTCAATTGTTGATTGGCAAAGGTGATCTGATTTTGCTGTGCCTGGCTGGCATCGGTCTGAGCTTGCTGGCGACCGAGTTGGGCAGTGAGGTCGCCATAGCCAGCGCTATTGTTGGTAGCGGCGACGCGGTTGGCGGCACGTTGACGGAGCGCGTCGAACGCGGTGTTGGCGGCGCCCATGCTTTGCTGAGTGATCGCCGACTGCTGTTGCGGAGTGTAACCCTGACTATTCAACAGACTGTTGATAGTGGGCATGAGTAACGAACGGTCCTGCTGGCCTTGCTGGTTCGACTGCGAGATGAGCTGATTTTGCTGCGCGAGTTGCTGATCGGTGAGATTGCGAGTGGTGCTTTGTGCCGCACGTGACATGCACTTCCTCCTTTACCTCGAAGAAATCGAGCTGAAAGATCCGTGGTGACAATTTGCAACGAATTGCGGGATTTATATGGCCAAGTTCCCTTTTAGCAATTGCGTGGATGTACGCTTTTGCAGTTTTTACCAAGAAACAAAAAACGACGAAAAACGAAACGCCATGGGCAGGGACGCAAGTTTTTTCGACAAATTGCGACAGGCATAACCGCTAAATATCCGAAGGAAAGCTTACGGTGTCGGTGGCTGTTTCTTGGGATGCGCCTCCGAGGCGGAACGGACGCAACGGAGCCAGGTAATGAAGTTGCCGCGCCGCGAACAACCCATTTGCTGTGGGAGTGACGGCGAGCCGATGACAACCGCTACTTGGTTCGACGGAGAGCCCTCGATCCCGCTGAGAACTGACGTGACCTGGTAACAATAGGAACCGGGAGCAACGGAAGCATCTAGATAAGTTGTTGTCGACACCGGACTCGCGTTTCGCTTCAAGAATGTGCTGGTGCAGCCGGGAGAGCGATAAACGTTATAAGTGAGAGAGGGATTAGACGCGGCATCCGGACTTGCCAGCCAGGTGAGGCTCACGTTGTGCTGCGCTTCAGCCGGAGAGGCCAACACAATTGTGAAGAACAGTAAGGCTACTGTGCATTTCATGAGTTTTGGGTGGTTCCTATTCAAATTAGTCGCGGAGGCGGAGGCAGTACGGTGTCCAGCCATCGTCGCGAACCCAGCCGAGAGACTGGAGCCGGCGGCCAAAACGTTTGGCGATCCGCGGGGGCAACCAGGCGTGGGCATCTTCCAAACCGCGCGCGAGGAGGTCACGCTCGCCGGCGAAGTGCAACATCTGCAGGCGACCGAAACGCTCATGCGGATTCCCTGCCCCAGGATCAACGAGCAAATACATCTCGCAGGTGAGGCGCGCGAGTGAAGCCAAGACGGTGCGCCCGGCATCGTCTTCCAGAATCAATTTGGAGACGAATAGCGGATCGGATAAATCAGGGAACGGGTAGTCGAAACCCTGCGAAGCGTGGAGCCTGCGCAAAGCTTTCAGATCAGAATCTGTGTACTCGCGAATGAGCATCGAAGCGTCGTTTTGTGCAGCACGAATATGGATTCGCGGCTCGCATCTTTGCAATCCAGCTCCCAAAAACACGGAGCTGCAACGTCAAAAAACGCGATGCCGCAAAAGCGGATGGATCTTGGCCAGAGCTTCGGCCGCCTCGAAGGTAGTCGCTTGCGGGGCCACGCCGTGTCCTGCAAGCGCCGCCTGCACCGCTTCAGGGATGGACTTCTGCGCGAGCGGTTGCGGAAGCGGTGTAATCCCTGGATCGTCTTCTAAAGTGAGGTGCGCACCTTCATCGGCTTCTACGAGAAGGAGAATGGGGGTTTCATCTTCGATGGCACCTGATGCAGTCTGCTGGGGTGTTCCCTGCTGGCCCGCCGAGGTGCCGGGAGCAGAACTGGCGGCAGCATTCAGTACGACAAAATGCGAATTGGCAAAACGAGCGGCATGGCGGCGCCAAGCTGCGAACGTCGCAAAATAATATCCTTTTCCTGTCATGCGAGTTGTATCCGTTCAACTGTGGTATTTTGCTGGCGCTGCAATCGAGGTTGCGGTTCCAGGTCGTCCTTGTCGAAATCATAAATTCGGGAGGCTCTCATGAAAGAAACAACGGTTGAAATTCGGACCAGTGATGGAACGGCTGACGGATTCCTTTACTACTCGGAAGATGGCGCAAGAAAGCCGGGGGCGATTCATCTAACCGATATCGGGGGCATTCGCGATTCGCATCGAGGAATGGCAAAGCAGCTCGCGGAACAGGGTTTTACGGTACTGTTGCCGAACGTGTTTTATCGCACGGGCAAACCTCCGGTCATCGAGTTCCCTTTTAAACCGGGAGAAGAACGATTCATGAAGCGATTTGCTGAACTTACCGGGCCAATGACGCCAGAAGCAATGGAAGGAGACTCATCTGCGTACGTTGACTTTCTCGCCGCGCAAGATTCCGCAAGCAAGGGCCCTATTGGCGTGGTCGGTTATTGCTTCACCGGTGCGATGGCTGTGCGCGCTTCTGCTGCGCGTCCCGACAAGATCGGCGCAGCGGCATCGTTCCATGGAGGCGGACTTTTCACCGACAAGCCGACGAGCCCGCATTTGGCCCTGCCGTGGATTAAAGCGCGCCTTTATTTCGGACATGCGACGCAGGACCGCACCATGCCTCAGGAAGCCATCGACAAATTGAACGCGGCGCTAGCATCCTGGGGCGGCAGACATGAAAGCGAAGTTTACGAGGGCGCCTTGCACGGCTGGACGGTGCCGGATAGCCATGCCTATAACCAGCTCCAAGCGGAGCGCGCGTTTGGAAAATTGACGCAACTATTCGCGGGCGAACTCAAAGAGTATTCGGAAGCTGCCAGCTCTGACTAACACGCCGGCTACGAACTGAACGTGTAATTGTGCGTGAGAATACTGGCACTGTGCTGTCCGGCATAGAACTGATGGGACGGCTCACAACTGATAGTCACCTTCCGCGACTCTTCGGTGACGGCTTCTATGCGTTTCAGTGTCAGGCGGCCGAAACGACCTACAAAGACGTCACTCAAGCAGAGCCGTTCGGCGCGCATGGGTGAACCGTCGGCTAGCGTGAAAATGTGGTGCGGAGTTACATCGAGCGACTCGGCATTCGAGAAATGCAGGCGGATGAAGGTGTCAGCGTCGCGCACCTCCAGGCGAAGGATACGCGTCCAGGTTTCTGCCAAGGCAGGTGAAGGACTGCGAAGGTGCTCACCGACCTTGCAGGTTTCGATCGCGACGGTGCCTCGCTCTTTCGTCTGCACGACGGTACCCGCCCGCAGGCAGCTTCCACTGCCACCTCCGGACCCGCCGCCGGTGCCGGATGTGGTAGTCGCGGCCATGATGGCGCCCTGAGAAAGCGGGACGTATCCTTGGAGCGCTTGTTGCTGCGCGGCAGAGTTCGTTTTTGCAGTTTGTGCACTCGCGGGGGAGCCCGTTCCTCCCTGGACCCAATTGATGTCCGCAGCGGTGTCATCCCAGTAGGGATAAAAATAATAGGTGGTGCCCGCGCTCAGACCGGTGATTGCGAGCGCCCCGTCAGGAATCGGCGTGGTTGAGCCGTCTGCACGATAAATGCTCAGCCCGGACCAGCTCCAAGTAATGCTCGAGGTAGTCGAGAGATAGGTAAACGTGCCAGACCATGTCGGTGGCACGCTGCCTTTCATCAGAACGCCGGATTTGGTGGGGTCCACCTGTCCTTCTGTAAGCGCGCCCGAAACCACCCGCGCGTAATTTGAGCCGTCGGTAACCTGATCGTCAAGGCTCCAGCCCTGATTGGGACCGAGTGACGCGCCCGCCAATCGTTTAAGCGACTCGTAGAGCTGGGGGTTGGTCTGCCGCAATCCTTCAATCTGGGGAACGTTCAGCATGTTTGGAATTCCCGCCCTTAGCCGATGATGGGCAACTTGTGAATGTAATTGTCAGCGAGTGCAAAAATTGTCTGGCGATGTGACGACGGTGTCAGTTCGTTCCGCGCACGAAAGCGAACGGATCCGGTTTGGCCCAAGGCACAAATTTTGTAAGCGAAAACCATGAACCGGGAGAATTGGTTCCGAATTGGTATGAGACACGCTCGGCGAGCACATTGGTGAACTGCTCCATATCCTCCGAGGCTGGCGAGCCCAGCGTCCATGACCCGAGCGAGACAGACGCAGCATTGCCGGGGTAGAACGCGCTTACTGCGAGCGAACCCGAACCCCGCACGTATCCCGTGAGATAGCCGAACAGATTTCTGCCGCTGAGACCCGCGACGGATAGAAATGCGGTGGTGTAATAGGAATTGATTGCGGATCCGTCATCAGAGTACGCGCCGGGGGTGAGCGCGTAGATTTTCCCAGTGGCGTTATTGGTGCCGAGAAAAAGCTGCGCGACTCCCGTCGAACGCTCGATCAAGCCGCATGAGTTTGCAGCGATTGTCCACGGCGACCACTTGCGCGAACGCTCCGGAGAGCCAGCCAGGGGATCGCCGAAACTTTCCGTGTAATCGAGCATCAGAACTTGATTCGGCTGTGTTGCCGCGCCCATAGGAACGCCGACGAGGATACGCTTGTGCTGCGTGTCGATTTGAACCCAAAGGTGCTGGGACGCTTCCCAATTGATAGCATCCCAAGTGGGTTGGATTTCCTGAGAGAGTTTTATTGGCATGGCTCCATCAAACAGGTAAAGACCGGAACGGCCTGCGATGACCACCCATTCTTCCCCAACCCCTACGCCATGAGCCGACGGCGTGCCCACTTGGTTTGAAACTTCCTCGACCGTCCAAAGTGCAGGTTCATTCACACCATCATCGGCAGTTACGTACAGGCTCCGCTCCTTTACGAAATACAAATTGTTGCGGAGCACAAACGCGGCGCGAATTCCCTGCCCATTGTTCTCAGCAATGCTCATAATGCCCGTAACGCCATCGTAACCTTCGGGAGTTTCCGTGCCGGAGCCCCGGATAAGAGAAGAATTTTGCGCAGCGTTGGTAGGAAAAATCTCAATGTTATCGACGAGGAAGGATTCACCGCTAGGAGCGGGTACGCCGTCTGCATAGACTCGTAGTGTCAGGTCCGAAGGCAAAGAGACTTGCGGCGCAAGCAGGGCCGCGCTGAACTCCTGGTATGTGGTGGACGCTTGAGTGAAGCCGACAGCAAGGCCCGTGCCGAGCTGACCCGCCGTCGGACTGTATGCGTTAATACGCAGAGTTCCAGCGGAAAGCCCGGAGCTTCGCTTGATACGCGCACGCACAGAATAATCCGTATTGTTCGTGAAGAGCGGGTTCCCGGCGGCATCGCTGATGGCATTTTGCTCAATCATGCCGCGAGCCGCCGTTACACCATCCGCCGTGATTCGATAGGCGTCGCCCCAGACTACGTCGCTCGGTTCCCGGCTTCCGCCGGCCCCGAAAGACGAATCGAGCTGCCATCCTAGCGGCCGGCCGTCGCCCGAGGCGTCCCATCCGCCATCGAAAGTGAGATTGCGCCAGTTGTCCATATTGGCGCGCTCGCCCCACCAGAACAGCCGCTGCGAGTAAGCGATTACACCGAGTTGTTCAGGAAGCTCGATCTGACTGAAGAGATAGTCCACGCTCGTGCCAGACAACAGAATCGTGTCCGTGAAATCCACGGTGAGCGAAGTCGTCGTGTTGTCATTGATGGTCATCGTCGAAGGGACGTTGTAAAAATTCGCCCCGCCCGAAGCCGTGAATGCCAGAAGGCGCTGAACGACGTTCGATGGCCCCGTGGGGATGTTTGTAACGCTGGCCTGTTTGCCACCAGCGGCGCTCCAAAACAGTGCGGGTGAGGGTTCGGTCCAATAGCCCTGTCGGGTCACGAAAATTACTGCACACTGGTGCACACCCGGTGAAATGTTGCCGATCGTGCTTGAATCGGCGATAGCCGGCGCTTCGCCAGGACCGATCTGGCTAACTCGATCGAAATAGGTATCGTCGAATTGCCGTGGCGGGTCCTGGCCGATGATGCCGTCGCCGAAAGCCATGTACTCACGCCCGAATAGCGTGGTCGAATCGAGGTAGAGATTCGGCGCAACACCTCCCGGAGTGATGATCGAAAGCGTGCCGGGCGAAGTTTCCTTATAGAGATTGCCGTTGGAATCGAGAACGATCAGACGCTGGACCAAGTTTGTGGTGATATAGGTTTTCAGACCATTAATCTGTGGTGCTCCGCCAACGACCGGGAATTGCGAGACCAGCCCCGGTCGCGAGCGAACGCCGCCGGGAAAGAAATCGATGTCACCCAGACTTGGCGACATTCCCGCGGGGACGTCTGAGGGATCTAGAAGCGTGATCCAGCTGCCGAAAACATTCAGCGGCAAAGGCGAAAACGATTCGACACTCATTGACTGTCTCTCGATCTCCGTACGAACGTACTCGCTTCGATTGAATAAAGGCAGAGGCTACTGAAGCTTTTTGAAAATTCCGTAGAATGTGATCGTGTCAGATGTGATCGCTCCCGGATACGCACCGGCGGCGAGTTCCGCAAATGCGCCGGCGCTGCTTCCTTGCTGAAACACCTTTACTGCGCCGTTGTTCATTGCCGAACCGGGAGAGAATACGAAGTCGTAACCCGAAAGCCCGTCCATCCAAGCCGTGCCTTGAATGGGTGCTTGGGTGGACGCTACTAGCGGATACTGCGAAAGATCCAGCGTGTCGCCGCCGGTGGAATAACTCCCGGACGGGGAAACTGTCCCTGCGACGTGAATACGCTGCCCATCGTCCCAGGTATCAACCAAGTTGAATGCGAGTGCCATTTATTTTCTCCGATCGAACCGCGTTGACCGCGGTGATATAAGTTTCCGGGCGAATATTTGCGCGCGCTGCCCCGAACTCCGCTGGTCACTCATTGCCCTTCGCTGCTATGATGACCATTCTTGCGACGCACAACCCGAACACCTGCACCTGAATCCAAAAGCGTCGGCCATTCTTAATTGAAAGGGAGAGCTTCTTGCGGCGATTGCCGGTTGTCTGTGCAGTACTCTTGCTTGCTTCCGCAGGGTTCGTGGCAGTTCAAAAGTATTCGAGTATCGCGTTCGCTGGAGCGCAATCGGCGACCGATACCTCTGGGATTACTTCCACAGCTAAGGTAACAGTGTTTTCAACGGGCATTCCCGTGCGGGCGATTGCCATCGATCCTCTGGATTCGAAATCTCTTTATCTTACAAGGGCCGACGCGCCGGCTCAGATCTTCGAGATTCAATCAGCGAACGTGGGCAGCACAGATAGCCGTTTGGCCGCCGTTGCAGGCACATCCGCCAAGGGTTCCCTTGGCGACGGTGGCCCGGCAACGTCGGCGGAGTTGGAACTGAATACATCTTCGCTCGTTAAGCGCAGCGGCATCGCTATTACGGATGACGGTGCGCTTTACCTTGCCGATACCGGCAATTCCACGATTCGAGAAGTCGCCGGCTCAAATAGCACCGAGCCCGGAATTATCCGCAGCGTCGCTGGGCGCTGGGCGACTGGCCAAAGCTCCGCCCTTGCCGAGCCGATGGGACTTGCGCTCGATCAAGCCGGGAATCTTTTTATTGCAGATCACGGTGCAGGTGTAGTGGCAATGCTGTCCCCAACGGGCCAGATTAAGCTGCTCGCGCACGTCGCGTCACCAGCAAGCATTGCAGTAACACCCGACGGGAAAACGGCATTCGTTGCATCGCCAGAAACTGGCGCGATATTAGCAATCGACTCGCAGACGAACGCGATCAATTCGGTCAACGGATTTGCGCCCGTTTCAAATCCGCCTGCATGCGGCGTGTCCGCGGCCCCGGCCAGCGTGTCCCTTTGTCCCGCAGGATTGGCCGTCGACGCGTTGGGCAATCTTTTTGTGTCGGACCCAAATTCCGGACGCATTCTGCGCGTCGATGCGCAAAATGCTCACATCAGTGCCTTCGCCAGCGGTCTCAATGCTCCCGGGGCGCTTGCAATGGACTCGCGGGGGAACCTCTACGCTGCTGAGCAGGGCGCCAATCGCATTCTTGCCTTTGCACAGGTTGGCACATCGCAGGGAAGCCTCTCACTCACGCCCACTTCCGCTTCATATGGCAACGAGCCATCTGGTGGCGTCACCGCGACCCAGTCGTTTACGCTCTCTGCATCGAGCTTGGTAACAGGGTTGAACATACCCAAAGCCACAGCGCCTGCCGATTTCACTGTCCAATCCAATAGCTGCACGACAACTCTTGCAGCGAACTCCAGTTGCACCCTAAACGTCGCCTTTACGCCGACAACCACTGGAGCTCGCTCCGCTACACTCACGGTCACTGACTCGATCTCTACCGATTCCGCGTCTACTGTCCTCAATGGCACCGGTGACGATTATGAATTGCAACTCGCCAATGGCCAGCTCAGCTCCATCTCGGTACAAGCGGGTGCGGCCGCCACTTTCAATCTCCAGGTAGTGCCCGACACAGTCTTTAGCGGTACCGTCGCCTTTGTTTGCCCAGGCAATTTGCCGACAAATACGACTTGTGCCTTTTCGCCGGCATCGGTTAACGTCACCCCGGGAGCCCCTGCGGCATTCAGCGTGACGTTTCAGACAACCGGAATCATTAATCCCCTCACCACTTGGCTGCCAGTTCCCAGAGTTCCACCGTCGAATTTAATTTCCGCCCTGCTGCTCCTCGGAATGGGGGCTTCGCTATTCTCGTTGAGGCGCAATCGTGCTCTATGGACCGGAGCTGCGGTAACGGTTGCCATCGTTGTGTCGCTTGCCGGATGCAGCAAAGGAATTGCTCCAGCCACTATTGGTGCAACTCCCGCGGGTGCTTACACAATGGCAGTGACGGGAAATTCTCAGAACGCCTCCAGAGCACTCACCATTACGCTCAACATAGTCCAGGAATAGTTTTTATAGATAAATCGTTCTTCGGTGATAACTGTAAGGCATCCGGCGACGACCCTTGAGCTGTTCCGGCCTCACGTATCGCTCGATCAGGTTCTCCGTAGCCATCTGTGCATCCGCTAGGAGGTCTTGCGCTAGCGCTCGAGCGCCGCGTGATCGGGCTGCCAATGCCGCCGTAGCGAACGCCAATGGGTCCGTAGCGGAGCGAATTTGTACTGGATCGGTTCCCAAAATGATTTGCGGAAGAATTTTTTCGTAGCGCAGCCGCACTGTGATCGATTGAGACGCGCCAATGAAATTGATTTTGTCCTCGCGCCATTCCCAGAGTCGAAGGTATGTGCTTGGCCGCAGGTTCAGCATTCCGCCACCGCTGGTGAATTTCTCCATTGGCACAAATACATCGGCGGTGCTTGCTGCCGCGCGTTCCCACAACTGATGAGGCACTAAGCAATCGGTGGGAAGCTGCGGGTCCGAAACGTCGCTCAGCTCCGTGTTGGTCATCCCGGTTACCGGATCCGCATCCATTTCGATGTCCTGCTGTTCCGCCAACACGCTCACTCCGTTTTCCGCAAGCTCGCGCTGCAGGCCACGGTAAGCGGAGTTCAGCAGGGGCATCAGCAGAGAATCGGTGAAAACGGCGCCAGACGAATCGTTCAGCAACGCACGCGCCAAGCCCAGCGCGTCTTCCGCTTGCGAATAGGCTGATGTAGGCACGACAGGCATGTAGTCCTCCGGGAATCGATACTCAAATCGAGCAACGGAAAAAATCCTTGCTACTGTCGCACAGACGGGATTTCTTTTTGCAGGAAAGGCACTTTCGCGGCGGCCCAGTCGATCAGGCTATCGCCGGAAAGACCGAACATTGCTGCCGTGGCATGGCCTGGTTCAACAGTGAAGTTGAGCGGGACCCCTAGACTCGCCAGCCCGTGCGTGGCTGCGCCGGGATGCGTTATCCAATACGAGAATGCGATTGCGTTAACGAAGAAACGGATCACCAAAGTTAGCAGGTTCGTACGCACCCACTCCATTCGAGAAGACGTCCCCGAAATGGACGATTGCGCGGACAGGCTGGCGCGCTTCAACACGTGCAGAGCGTGCCCGGCCCCGAACAGACACCACAAATGGAGAGGCTCCAGGGATTGCATTTACTTCTCCTTGGTGGCGAACAGAGTTGCTTCAAAAACTGCGGCACAGAGACCGAAACGATTCAGTGCATCAGTCTTACGAGAATGGAAGGAACGGCTTTTCGAAAGCTTCGAAACTATGATTCTTTGTTGAGGAGATTCGAGAGCGTACTTTCTATCAATTCCAGAGGGGCGCTTTTTACTAGATAGGCATCGGCGCCGGCCCGTTTGGCTTCTTCAGCGATACGTGCTGATTCATGCATCGTAAAAATCACGATTTTCGTTTGGGGAGAGCGTCGACGGATTTCGCTGGCAGCTTGAAATCCGTTCATCACCGGCATCGTCACATCCAGAAGCACCAGGTCCGGAGACAATCTGGCCACTTTATCAACCGCCTCGCGTCCGTCTTCAGCCTCCCCGCAAATTTCCCACGAGTCATTGGCGCCAAGGAGATTCTTGAGTCCTCTCCTGACTACCTCAAAGTCGTCAACGAGAAGAAGCTTCGCTTTGTGCGCCACGCCCATGATCCTCTAGTTTACGCGTGACTACGGTTGGCGACATACAGGGTTCGGTGTATTTGCCACTGCAGCTCCCGATCGTTCGCTTCAACTCGCCCATGATTGTTGCCTGAAACGTCGAAAATCACCAGGATGCTAATCCTAGTTGATCATATAAGTTACCGAGATCGTCATCCGTTTCGACGTTCCGTCGGCTGCGCCGCCGATTGTTTCGAGAAAGTCACCCAATGTGAGCGCCGTGTTTGACAACGTGGAACAGGTAACGCTGTTCCCTTCAATGGTCGTCGCCGTTCCAGACCCATTGGCACAGGCAACGTGATCGGTGATTCCGCTGACACTCGCAGGTGTCAATGCCGGCGTTACCGCCGTTGTTGTTCCGTTGTGCCTATATCCCACTTGCACTGTCGACGCGCCTGCATCCACCATCACCGCCACCTGTGTAACCGTTGCTGCGGCGTCGATGTAGCAAAGCGATCCTTGGGGTTGGATATTGCCGGTCGTTAGTGCGGCTCCGCTTTGATCGCCCCGGACGATATTGCATGTTCTCGTTTTATTGGCCGTGGCGAGAGAAGCTGACGTAAGCGGACTCGCAAATGTTTGCGGCTTTGCCCACGTATTCGCCTGGTTGAAGATCGACTGCGCTCCATTCCCCGGCGTCAACGATCCCCCCACCCAGTTCGACACGCCGTCATTTGCCCATAACCAAAGGCCCGGTTGTCCGCTCGCTATGCTCGAGTCCGTTGTCGTCAGCACCACCGTTCCATTGATCAATGCGGTGAGAGTTGTGCCGACCGCGTCCAACTCGATCGCATTTCCAACCGCACAGCTGGGGCCTCCACTTATGATCGTGCTCTGCACACTCGCAATGCGTTTGTAGATTCCGGACCCTCCATTGACGCAAACAAAACCGTATTCGGTATCGGTCGACGTTCCGGTGCCTCTCACTGTCACTGCGGCAAGGTCATTTGGCCCGTTGGTAAGCGTCGTAATCGTCGCCCGAGAAAATTGATCCGCGAGAAAGTTCTGCGCGATCCACGACTCAATGCCGGGCGCTCCGCCAGTTTGCGTGGTGACGATGCTACTGCTAATTCTGAAATTTCCCCATCCACTGTTTACGACGCTGTTACTCCAGTTCGCGCCCAGAGTGGATGAATCCGCGCGCGCAAACGAATCGGCGGTAAAAGGGCTTTCCGGGATGAAACCGAGACACGTAACGCTTGCTAAGCAAGGTGGGGTATAGGGAGGGTTCCCGGCCGCGGGCGTGGAAATATTGTTGAATAGCGCCGAACTTGGCGTGAAGTGGTGCTGTGCAACCATCTGGTAGGTGATCGGATAAGCGCCAGGGGTGTTCGGTAGAGAAGTAACTGTCGCGCTTGAAGTGCTCGCGCCCGAAATAAAAGCGCTGGAGGCGTTGCTCGGATTGTACTGTGCGGCACTACCCATGAACACGCAATATCCGGCGACCGCTATTGATCCTGCCGCGGATGGCGTCCAACTAACATTAAATTCTGCCGTGCTGATGCCAGCACCTACGGTATACGGCCCAGCAATAGGCGACGGTGCCGAAAAGGTACTCGCACTCGCGCAAGTGCTACCGGTCGTCGACACCATATAGATGTAATACGTTCCAGTCGGCAAAGATCCGCCTGTATTGACCTCTGTGGCTGAAACTCCCGTCGGCGGGTAATTCGCAGCAAACGCAATATCGATGTTTGGCGCTGTCGATTGATACAACTGCGCGTTCCACCCTGCTTGCGTATTGCTTCCGAATGTCAATCCGTTCGTCGCGTCCACTCCATACGACGCATAGTTGCTTCCCGACTGCGTAACGCGAATTGCCGGGCCGTCTCCTCTGGGATTTAAATTCCCGCTCGGCGAACTGATGGAGTGCCCCGCGGAGGAGTCTTTGGTGATATCCGTTATGAAATCGCTTCCCTGCGCATTTTGGACCACGCCGCTTCCCATCGGACTCCCTGAGGAATTCCAGACCACATAGCTGCAATTGGCATCGCAGCCAGTCACAAAATAATGATCCAGCGTGCCGGCTGTAATCTTGATCGCGGGTGCGTTTACGCCTTGTCCACCAGAGGCGGAGTTGTTGATGTATACACCGCTGAGCACTGTTCCGGCGGAGTTTAGATTGATCAGTGCCGATGAGTTGTTGAGATTATCGGATTGCGCTACATCATCAAGCGTGATGGGTCCGAGACTCTGGAGTGTATACGCACCTGGGTTTGTGATTTGGATCAGATCGCCATTGCCGCTCTCTTGGGTGATGTTGCGGAACACCCAATGTCCTGGCGGCGCGCCGCTCAGATTTCCTCGTTGGATATACGAAATTGGTCCCCCCGAAATGAGCGTTCCCTCCATATAGATATTCCCCACGCCCGAATAGCATCCGGAACACGTATCCCCGGTCATAAGCAGCGTGGGTATTGCCGTTGTGCCAACGGTGTTCAGGCCTCCTCCATCGAAGAAAATCCAGAAGGTATCCCACAGGTGCAGCGGAGCATTATCGGTCTGTCCTGAAACGCCCACGGTTAGAAACGTATTCTTGAAATGAATGACGTTTCCCTGAGCCTCCACCGCCTCATTGCACCCGACGATTACCAGATTTTCGAAAGTCGTGTTTCCGTTCGGATAATCCGTCACGAACGCAGCTTTCGCGTTAGGACTCGGTCCGCAGTGCGGCAGCAGTGTCGATGTGGGCGGCTGGACGAAATCGGTTCCGTTGTGCACCGAAGAGTTGCCGCCGAGAAAGTGAATTCCACCGCAATTCGTATTGAACGGTATGCCACTCGCATTTGATGACTGCGGCTGCGAAAACACATAGTTTCCGGGCGGGAAGTAAATCGAACCTCCGCTGCTTTGGTTTGTAATATTCGCGCAAAACGTGCTCATTGCCGCGCGAATAGCGAGCGTGTCGTCATCACCGACGCTTGCGCCAGTGACCGTTGTCGACGCCGCAACCGAAAGGTTTAAGGTGTTGCCGGCAATTGAGCTGACCGTTGCCAACAGCACGTCACCGGCCGCACCTGCTCCGTCCACATGCACGCCCATACCGGCCGTGAAACCGGCCGGACTTGCAACGTTGAGAGCTTTCGAACCTGCGGTGATGGAGCCCGTTGTGCTCTCCGCTCCACCATCACCAACGGCGCCATAGGCCGGAGCTGTGATGTCGATATACGGCCGTGGACCTTGCCATGACGTATTGCCGTTCACCGCCAACGAGGCCAGCGGTCCAGGATTAAACGTCGAAGCAGAGAGCGTGCCGGTTATGGTGGCGTTCCCACTGACGCTGAGGTTCCCCCCCAGTGACAACCCGAACGCCGAAATATTATTGCCTGCTCCCGAAGAGGAGAGGTCCGCGGGGAGAATCACATCGGGTTGTGTAATCGTTCCGCTGATCTGTGGGGCGGAAATCTGTATCTCATAGCGGCCGGCGGCGGCATAAAAGTGATAATTTCCCAGCCCGTCTGTCTGAAAAGGGTTCGCGGCCGCTACCGTCAGTGTCGCATCAGTATAAACCGTTGCCAGGGGAGTGCATGGAGCCCCGCTCGCGGTAGGTTGGCAAACACGAACAGTCGCACCAGCTACAGGCCGGCCGCTAGGGCCGAAAACGATGTCGTCTTTCCGCGATCCTTGCGCACGGACGCTCGAAACACTCAAAAAGAAAAGCATAGTCACGACAAACAGTAAGATTGGTCTCCCACGAAAAACCGCCTCGCTATTTCTTATGATCCTTTTCATTGCGCTTCCCTTCCGCCCTTGATCTGCCGCTGCGGCGTCGCTGGCTCGGCAGTAGCCTTTTGGTTCATGCCCTGTCCCGCCGGGCCGAGTCCGTGTTTTGCCGCCTTGTCCGCATCAAGAATCGCATGGCAGTGCTTGCAGACCGCGACTCCCGTCTTCACTTTTTCACCGCACGCCGGACACTCACTCATTTTCATCGGTACATATGCCCACTCGCGCTCGATGCCCATCGCGATCGCCGCTCGACGGTGCAAGTCCGATATTTCGCGGTACGAATGGCCGCGCGCCCACATGGTATCGCCTTCTCCAACGAGGCGGTGGTAGTAGGCATCCCTTCGTGCCGTAGCTGCTGAGAGTTCTTCCTCGGATGGCCTCGGCCCGGAGCACACGAAGATTCCGTGATCTTGCAGGTCCTGCAGCAAGTCGTCCGCGATTTCGCGTGCCGTAATCAAAAACGGAAAGCGGCGATTGTCCCCCAGGTCGATTACGTCCCCTCTCGAAGTCAGCAGCACTAGCGCGTACGGCTGATCTTTGGGGCACGCCGGGATATGGTAAACGCCGTGGGTTCGGGATACGTACCAGTCTTGATCGGATATGGATGCTACAGCCGCTGTCGTGGATTTATCGGTCCCGCTTCCCGTCTCCGCTCGCAAAACATTCGCGTCCCCGAATCTGTTGTGTGAGATTGCCGGTGATACCGCCGCTGTGTTTGTGTCGCTCACGTGCTCGCTCTCCTCGATTGACTGCATGCCTCGATTTATTCTTGGCGCTGTGCTGTGTCTCAGGCAAACAGCTGCCCGTGAAACGCCGGCGCGGCGTCATCCAGAACATCATCCACGGAACGTTCCCACTCGCGCTCGCGAGTGGCTTCGCGCCGCGTTATCGCCGCCCGTGTCGCTCCTCGCGGCAGCCTCCGCGTCCACTCGATCGCCCGGACGACCCAATCACACACCGTGGGGCTCAACGGCATGAATCCACCGTCCGCCCGTTCTAGTGTGTAGCAGTGCTCCCAATCGCCACGGGATGGATACGGTCCTAACGCGGAGATGCATATTCCGTCCTCAATCTCTGTCGTTCGCGCGTACCACTCTTCGCGCGAGCCGTATGCATCCGGCGGCATCCAGCGTTCGATGTGCCACCGGTTCACTGGAATATACTTCGGCTCCTGGCGTAGCTCGATTATTTCGCGAATCACGTTCCCATGCGCATCCCGGTCTGTCCATCGCCCACCGATCCATCCGAGCCGTGTCCCACCCCAAACCACTCGAAAGTTGGGCTCTCCAAATCGGTTCATGCCGCCCGCGCGAGCGATGCGCTCGCATGTGGAGGCTTCTGCTTCGTGCGTTTCTCTTGTCACGCGAATCATACGGGTCTTCATGTCTCTCGATCTTCGACTGTAATAGTTCTCTATATCCGCATCCTCAAACTTCCAATAGAAGGATCGAAGGGACGATCTCGCGATCGTCCCTTCAAGGTTATGAGGAGGACAACGAGGTTAGTAGCCGGTGGGAATGGCGAGATTACTAATGTACGCGCCACTTCGAGGGGAGTCGTTCCATACCTGGAAGCCCGTCACGAAATAAAAGATATACGCGCTGGCCAATCCGCCGCTCGCTCCGTAGATCGGGAATACCGTTTGGCCGCCGACATCGTAGAAATCGATGTCCTGCATCACCGCACGGCCCCAATGGGAAAGGTCGAGAAAATCCACGCGCGTCGAGTTTGCGTTGATGCTCGCCTTGATCGGTACCCCCGCCATCGTTTTTTCGCCCGTGAACAGCAGGTCTAGATCGCTCGCGCGCCCCCCGGCGCCTTCCTTGATGATCTGCGAAATAGTCACGCCGAGCTGTTCCCACTGGTGCTCTTGCTCGAGCGAGGTATAAGCCACCAGCTTAGTCACCTGGTTTGTACCGAGAGCCTTGCGCACTTTGTTGATCGCAAGCCGCACAGCGCCAGGCGTGAGCGCCGAATTGCTTGCGTTCACGTTTGGTGTGGCCAACTCCACCGGATACGTTGACCTGTTCAAGTTAAGCCACGTTCCCGTCGTCGCGTTGGTCTGGTGATACAAAATCCCGAATAGCGACACGGGCTGTGCGCCCGTGAGCCCGTCGTGGACGATCACATCGTTCGCCGATGTTCCTGACGGCACCGAATCAACCGTAATCGTCGCTCCAAATGGATCCACGGCGGTCACGTTGCACGATCCGCGGTTTGTCGTCAGCGTCGGGTCGTACACTTGAATTGTCTGGTTGTAGTAAACGAGCTGCGCCCCGGGTGGCTTGGCCATTGTGAACGTGCTCGACGAAATGGAGCTGATCGTCCCCAACACCCCATTGCCATTGGTTTGCATCACCTTGTCCAGGAAGGACCGGAATTGCGCCATCGCATTCTTCACTTCGCGTTTGGCCGCGTTTTCGATCGCTTTCTCGGGCGCGTTCGATGCGTATTCAACCAGCTTCGTGATTTCCACCGCGTGCCGGAAGAATACCGGCGTCACCTGCGCCACGTCATAAACCGTTCCCGAACCGCGTCCCAGGTCGCCCCCATCCATGTTGGCTAGCCCGGCCTTGCCTCCTGGACGAATCTGTAGCGGCAAGCGCATGTTGCGCGAGCTGACGCGCTCCACGTCGCCCCGTTGCTGAATCATCGTGAGCAAAATGTCATTGCGCTCGTAAAGCAGCGGAAGTTTGTCCCGCACTTTCTCCAGTTGCAGCGCAACAGATTGCGAATTCTGCATTTGTGTCATCTTGTATGGTTCCCTTTGATATGGATTCTCGACTGCGCTGGCGCGCAGTAAGTGTGTCGCGGGTGTCCTTCACGGACTGGCTATTTTGAAAAAGTCGTGTGCGAGGAAATCTGGAACTTAGCTTCGAGGCGGGATCAGAGATTCAGAATGTCGCTATCGGATAATCGCGCGTAATCGATATCGCGCGGTGTTTTTCCACCTTTTCCATCACGCGCTGCTCCCCCCGAACCCACGATATCAACCCTCTGTTCCGCCGCGCGTTGCCGGGCTCGCCGCCCGCGGTCCGCCGCCATGATCGTCGACGTCCACTCCTCCATCACCTTCTTCGCTACGTTGGGCAATGCCTGCCTGGCCCGTCCGGTGATCAGAGAAATGATTGCGCGTTGGTGGCTCCCATCGAGCGCACCTGCGCGCAGCGCGTCGCGTACCTGCTGCGCCAATTGCCGGTTCTCGCCGAGGGTTCGATCTAATTCACGATAGATCTCGCCCACCACTCGGTTCCGCGTCGTCTTCGACGCTCCCTCCGGCAGCAACCGCTCAACCTGTGTCTGGATTTGATCGACCACACCTTGAACCACTGCGGCATTGGTGCTTTGAAAAAACTCTTCCGTTGCGCCCGAGGTCGTCGATGATTCTGCGCGTCGATCATTTTGTTCGCGCTGGGCCGTCTCAGAAAGTCCTGTTTCTTCTTTTCTCGCTTGGCTGTTTGGGGCCACCGGTTCTTTCAAATCGAGATCGTTTGTGCGGCCCCGTTTGCCGAGTTCAACGTTTATCGCCTTTGCGAATGACGCAAAAGCCTTCGGGTCGAGCGTCGCGATCGATTTCGCTAATTCGGCCTGGTCTTCGATACGCGACGAAAAGAACAGCGCATCCAGCCGGTTTAAATCTCCGATCAGTGCTGTCGCCCTGCGTGCTTCCGTTGGCGTCGCAAATACCTCTCGATATTCACGGGCATCTTGCCAGGCTTGACGCAACTCCGGTTTCGCATCAAAAATCTCTCTCAGCGCTTCCGGCTCGGTGTCCTCGTTCAGATCTTCTTGCGGACTGCCTTCTATCGCGTCAGCGGTGTCGCCATCCACCGTGGAAGATTGGTCTTCGCTGAGCTCGTCGGACAATCCATCCGCGCCGTCGCTTCCCTTGTGTCTTGGTTCATCGAGGAGTCCGAGGATTTCATCGTCGCTCCGGTTTTCCACAACACGCCGGTTCGGCTCGACCCGCGATCCCTCGGGTACGCGTGCACGGTGAGTTGTTTCTGTCTCGCTTGTTCTGGCAGCAGCTATCGTCACAAATCCTCCACCACGGTTATTCACGAATCGATCGCAATGAGTGTTTTCCCGTACGAACGTACTATTTTCTCGTTCTTCGCCGCATGCGACGCTACTCCTATAGCGCGGTTCAAGTGACCAGCCCCTTACGTACGCATCATCGCGCCTGAATTTCTTAGGAGCTTCTACATGGGGACCACAACCATCGCTTCCACGCCGCAAGGCGCAAAAGCTGCCGGACATCCGGCTCCCACTCAGAATGATGCGGATCGCCGCCGGCGCAGGCGCGCAAAAATCTCAGCTCAGGTTTACGTGAAGCTCCTCGATTCAGAGCAGCCCTTCGAAGAGATCTGCATGAGTGTCGACGTGTCCCGCGACGGTTTGCTTTTCAGCAGCGACTCGCCGAACTACTCCAAGGGACAGCGCCTCGAAATTATCTTTCCGTATTCCAACATGCCTGGGGCCATCAACCAGGGCCAGGTCGCCGAGGTCGTGCGGCTGGTGCCTCAACCCGGTGGCAAACACGGTATTGCGGTCCACTTTAGTGCCGCCAAAACCGAGTCGAAGAGCGACAAGAAATCGGCCATGTCCAGGCCCGCGACAGCTTCATCTGTCGCATCGTCCGAAAAAGAACCGCAGTCAGTTGTCCTGGCAATCGAACCCGATCCTCGCGGCGCCGAATCGATGCGCAATATGCTCGAACAGGATGGCTACACGGTGGTCGTTGTTCCCAGTGGCCAGGCGGCTCTCGAAATCCTGCGCTCCAGCGTCCCGTCCGTCTTCATCGCCGAGGTCGAATCTGACGACATCTCAGGTCATGACCTCTGCGTCATCGTCAAACAGAACGAACGCCTGCAAAACGTCCCGGTGATTTTAATGACCCGCTCCGCACAGCCAGCCGACTACGCCACCAGCCATCAACTCGGTGCCGTCGTTTGCATGGCCAAACCCTTTAAGCCGGAGCGCCTGCAGCAAGTGGTCCGGTTGGTTGCCCCACCACCAGCCCTGAAAAACGCTCCCGCCGTTCGCGTCGTCTGAACTTGCCGATCTCAGCTCCCAGGCTTGGGTGTTCCGCCCAGCAAAACACCTAAGCCTGTGCCCGGCCCCCGGTTTGCGGCGGTACTGCCATTCCCTGTTGCGCGATCCTCTGCTGCTTTAGCAAATACTCCCGGTGGAACATCGCGTGCGCCCGCACGTTGGCGTACCCTGCCGGCGCGTCGATCTTCGCCACCTGCCCCGCATCCGCCGAAAACCACCTCATGCAAATTTCCAACTCCACTGCGTGATTGTCGGCGAACTCATCCGGCATGACACTCGGCAGCACCAGTTCCACTCCGCTCGGCTCATCCCGCCGTACCACCGGCGCTTCGCCGACGAGCTGCGCGATCTCCCGGTACTGTTTCGTCCGCGATTCCTCATCCGGAATCACGAACTCCTCCAATCCAATCAGCCGCTTGATCAGCGCCATATTCTCAGGATGTGCAAGCACCGCCTGCAATTGCGGGTCGGGATTTGTAAGCAGTTGCATCAACACCGCCCGCTGCTGCGACCACAACGTCGGATATTGCTCGTCCGTTTCAGGATAGCTGAACAAATTTCCCTTCAGGTCCGCCAGCCGGATCCACTTCGACTCGAACGCAGATCCCGCGCCAAGCAGTGTCACTTCCACATCACGCGGACGGTTCCTCCGGAAGCAGTCCACCGCCAGCAGCATCACGTCCGCATGGAAAAATTTCATCCGCCGCCACACCAGCCCGATTCGGCCCATTGCCTGATCGCGCGCCATCGAATATCCGGCCGCTGTATCATTTCCAGACATGGCCCCGCCAAACAGCGCCGGAAACGCGCCCGTAAGAAACTGTGCCACTGGCCCCATCAGATTCGCCGCATGTTGTGCTAGGTCGGGAGGCACCTCCGCCGGCGCTGGCTGGAAAAATCCCGCAGCGAGCGACTGCCCGGGTTTCGCCCGTGCGGGGTAGTGCGCCCCTGGCTCCGCCGTCTGATTCTGCAGCGAATCGAAATCCAGCACTTCGCTGTCCGCATAAATTGGCGGGATTCCATACTCGTACGTTTCGATCTGCAGGTTCGATAGCGTATTGAACCGCTCCTGCACGCTGATCATCACATCGCCCAGCGCCGGCCGTCCGCTCGATCCGTCTCCAGGCAGCGCATGCAGCACACGCCAGTGATCGTCCATGGTCTCGCTGCGCGATTCGCAATAAGTGTCGGCGGCAAACGCAACGTACGCTCCATCCGGGAAAAGTTCCAGCAGTTCGTCCCGCAGTGCCTTGTCCTCGAGCGCAAAGAATGCCCAAGGCCGCAGCCACGTCCTCTGGAACGTGATGAGATTCATGTTGAAGTCGCCGCCTTCCGTCAGCGGACCGCCCTGCGACTGCGCCAGCCGCGCCAGTCGCTCGTATTCCTGCATTCCGGATGCAACTGGCGCCCCGATCTTGTCCGCCGCATGTGGATATGCCGCGCGCAGCCGCGCCTGATGCACCTCCATATTCCATTGCAGATAGGGATATTCATGCATCTCGTTGGCCCACGGAGGAGTCTTTAGCTCCAACCCTCCGACAATCGTGATCACCTCTTGCCCGTTTGGCACTCTTAGCCGCGTCTGTCCCGCCGGCACCGTAATCATTTCCACGGCGACAAAGTCTTCCTCTGTCAGCAGCGCGCCGCATTCTGCACAAGGCAGCTCGGCCTCCGCAGGCGTGCTTTCCTTCTGCTTTCCCGGTTGTCCATTCCCCGGTCTCGGTGTTTCCGTGCCGCACTCCGGGCAGACATAGCAATTGCCTCCGACCCGTACCTCGCGGCTTTCAATCTCCGTTTCAGGATGAAATCCAAATCTCTGCCCGTCCACTACGTAGCGCACGTAAGCGCCAACCTTGCCATCCGTCCACAGGTTGAACGCTTCATCCGCCACCAGATTTCCGATCCGGTTGTTTCGCTCCACCAGCCCCGCCACTTCAGTTGCTGCTTTGGCCGCCGCCACGTCCTCTTCCGCCTGTGCCGACGACGGAAAAAATCTCACGCGCGGCACGTCTTGCGACAGCACCGCGACCAACGACAATCCAAACGCCTGATAAATGTTCGTAACGAACTCATAGCGCGGCAGGTCCTCCAGCGAACTCGCGCTCGTCAGCTTCTGCTCAAAGGGCAAATGCCAGTTCTGATCTCGCTCGTCCCACCACAAATATTGCAGCCCTCTCCAGAATTGGTGCGCCTGCTTGATGCGCCGGATCTCCTGCCGCCGCGACAATTCCGACTCCGTCGAAAACTGCAGCACCAGCCTGCGCAGCGCATCCTGAAGCCTTTCCGGCAACGTTTCATTGTTCGGGCCATACGGCTGTGAAGCGGACTCTGTATCTTCTCCGCCCACGGCCCGCGGCCTGCGTGAACTGGTTGGCGCCCCGCCAGGTCCTATCCCTGCCGATTCGGCCGGGCCTTCAACCGGTACAATGCCCGCATCAACCTTCGGAAGTTCTGCTTGTTTGGTCATTCGTCTCTCGCTGACCCTGAATTTTTATCCCGCTTGTATTCGCCCCCCGGGCGACCTGGAACCCGGCTCCCGTATGTCACACCGCTGACACAGAACCATCCCTTGGTTTTCTCCAGTCCTTACCCTATGGCTCAGCTCTTCGATTGAGCTTGAGAATGGACTTCGGCCCGGCGCTCAAAGGCGTTCAAGAGCCTGGAGGCACAATGTCGCTACGAAAAATCGGAAGGGTGCTGTTCGGCAGTTACTTTATCTACACCAAAATCGAACACTTCCTCCATGAGAAGGAACTTGCCGAATATGCCAGGGCAAAACATATCCCCGCGCCCGATGCAGCGGTCATCGCCAGCGGAATCGCACTGGTAGCCGGTGGTGCCAGCATTGCCTTCGGCCTCAAGCCAAAGTTCGGCGCGGCATCCGTAGTCGGTTTTCTTGCCGCCGTCACACCTAGCATCCACAATTTCTGGGCTGATGCCGATCCGAATCAGCGCCAAAACAATATGGCGCACTTTGGCAAGAATCTGGCGCTCTTGAGTGGCGCCTTGGCCTTTGCCGAGGGCGGAACTCGCTACTCCGATTAGAAGTCGATCTCATATTGCAATTCCGCCGGAGGCAAACCTACCCGCTACGCGCACCCCGACCCACCGTCGTCATTCTGAGCGCCGCACTCGCGCGAAGAATCACTCTTCGCCGTTGCTGTTCCGTGTCTTTGTAGCGGCGGACTTCAGTCCGCCATCTTTGCGTCTTCTCAAAGCGGCGCGAAATGAATTTCGCACCGCCTGTTGCTTGCGATCTTTTTGTTTTGCGCTGTCATCTCGAGCCAGTCGCGTTGTTTGCGGCCCGGCTAGGGTCGCGCCAGGACGGACGGAGTCGAGGGATCTGCATTTTTCTTTTTTGCTATTGCGCCGTCATGCCAAGCGCAACAAAGCGTCCCTTCGTGTCTCAGCCCACAGGAAGACATCAGAGAAACAGGTCACCGGATACAAGCTCAGCTCCGAAGGAGCGAAAGACGGTGGCCCAGCGTGAGCGCTGGGAATATCCAGCCGCGCGTAGCGCTTACCGCTCGCGGTGCCGTTTCCGCGAGCTTTCGGTTCCGCTGCCTAAGCCACTTCGCGCAAAATCCCAAGCGCAAGCTCCGCGCTATTCCTTTCGTGCAATCGGTAACGCCGCCCCGTCGCTTTGTTCATTTTTCTTGGCTGACTCAAATTCCAGCGCCCGGTTGATCTGCTGCCAAGACCGTCTCCGCATCGGCGCCGCCGCTTGAATTCCTTGCGAACTCTTGACACCAGGCTTCCGAATTGTTCGATGCGAATCGTCCCCCCCATCGGAACGCCCCACCGGCCTGCTTTCGCTCTCGATCGGCACAGAAATCGGCGGAACTCCGGCAATGCCGAGAATCGAGTTAAGCAGCGCTCGATTCTCGGCTCGCAACCGCGCCACTTCCGCTTCCAGCGTCGTCTCATATCGTCTTGACGTAAGCTTCGCCCAGAACTCTCGCATCATCGCCGCTCTCCAATACCAACGCCTACCATCTTCGCCGATGCACGAACGATACTGGCCCTCTTCCCTGCGTTTCTTCGATCTGCGCCTTCCGCGCCTGGATCGCCCGGATCGTCGGGTCATCCGACACCACTCGCGCCGCCAATCGTTGTTCCAGCGGCATTTGCGCCTGCCGGCCACGTCCCAAGCCATAGCGCGACTTCAGCCCGTACCGCGCGGCATCCGCCGCATCGTCGCCATCCATCTTCTGAATGTCTTCCACCCGCACGCTGTCGCGCACCAGGTTCGGCAGCGACCGAATTAGCTCCACGCAATTCTCGGTCAGCAGCCACTCGTCTGCCTCGAGCATTTGATACATCAGCATCCATCCGCCCACGCGGTCGTCGTCTGCTGGCACAGGCCTCGGCAATCCGGCGGCCGCGAACACATCGCCCATTTGCTCCGCAATCGACGCTTCATCCGTTCGTCTCGCAAACGCGTCTGGCGAAAGATAGATCGCATCAATCTTCTCCCGGGACTCGCTGCTTTCTCTCCAACAGCGTTTCTCGTCATCCCACGTCGCTCCAGCCTTCCCTGCTCCTTCACCGCCAGAAAAACATCTCGCCACGATTTCTCGCGCCAGTTCCCGCGGCGGCGTGCGATGCGTCACGTATTCCCGGTAGGTCAGCACTCCCCGATGCAGGCCGGCCCGATCCTCGGGCGTTCCTGAGCCCGCAATCACAGTTCCGCCCGCGATCTCAACGCTTGTTTCGCCCTTCCATTCTCCTTGTGCGTGCCAGTACACCGCCGCCGGATGCTCGAATCCCCAGTCGATTGAGATCCACCGTGGCCACCACGGTTTCCACTCGATCTCCTCCGCTCGAATCACATGCCTTGCCCATTCGAAACGGTCGAAGTATTGCCCCGCCAGCACGTCCCAATCGCCGTCTAAAAACGCTCGTTTCAAATTCGACGGTAGCGCTTTCAGCGTCTTCAGGTAATTCGTATCCTTCGCGTAAATGGGATTGTCCGACACGCGCGCCGCCGTAAATCCATAGTCCTCGGGATCGTATTCATCCGCGGATTCCATTCCCGGCGCTGGCTCGCGATCGATCCACAGCGCCTTTACCCACGCATGTCCAATGTTCCCTGGATTCGTCGCCGCAGCCATGCAGGGAAAACTTCCCGGCACCGGACACCGGTTGCGGCTCGTCAGGAATTGCCACTGCCGCAGCGTAAACATCGTCAGCTCATCGATGCCAATGAACAGAAATTCCGATCCTTGGTATTGATAAACATCGCTTTCGCTTTGGCAATATCCAAATCGCGTCGTCGATCCGTTCAGCCATGTAACCACACGCTTCGACTCGTTGAAGTCGATGTATAAATCCCGTGTTACGTCTCGCCGGAAATAAAACAGCAGGCTTTGTTCTAGCTCTGAGAACGTTCGCCGCAGCAGGAGTGTATTCGACCCGTCATTCTCGTAGGCCTGGATAATCGCTTCATACAGCAGTGCCTTCGATTTTCCCGGTCCCGCGGCTCCTCCAAACAACCGGTACTTCGCCCCGCAGCCATGAAATTCATCCTGCTTTGGAAAAGGTATGTAGCCCAGCTTCAGTTTCAATATCTCGCGGTCGCTGTAAAGATGTTGCCCCCGCTTATGGATGGATTTCGCCTCCGATCTTTCCATCCCTGGCGTGACGATTGGCATGTTCCCGTCCATCGAGCTTCGTTTTGGCTGAACAGTATTACGCTATCGTCCGGATCTTTTCTCCCACGTAAAACGCCGCCGCTCCGCCAAGAAATGCCGCCCCGATCGCTACGTGGTGCATGCTCAATACCACGCCAAGAATCAGCCCTACGATTCCTCCCAACTGCACTGCGTACCCAACTTCCGTCTTATTTACCGCCATGATTTCTTCTCCTTGTTAAGCTCTAGATTAAGTTCTGATTTAGTGCCTCTCGTTAAGTTGTCTCTTCGGTCGTTTTGCCGCCCAAATTCACACACTAGAAAATCTTGGAGTGGTAGGATGGCTGCGTTTCTTGCTGAGTGCGCTTTCTCTGAGGAGTCGTAAATGAAGAATTTCCGCTCGAAGTTTTTTGTGATTTTGCTCGCTCTCGCTGTGATTTCGCTCTTTGCCATGCCGGCCAGCGCCAAATCGAAACACCATCGCAAACACGTCAAGCACGCTGCCGCGCATCATGCCAAGCAGCACAAGGCGCCCAAGCACGCCTAGCCCGGCCTAAATCTCGTCCGCGTCGGTTTCCGGGAGATCCCGCACCGGTCGGGAAACTTCGTGATGAAGTTCCACGATCGTTGGCGTTTCGATCGACCCCGTCCCAACTCCCCGCGGCGGCTCGAGAATTCGACTGCACTCTTTCAGAACATCCACCAGCAGCTTTTGCGCGGTTTCCGTCTTTGGCCCAGTCTTCTCTCTCAGCGTTTCCACTACGCCCACGTAATTCTCTGCCACTGTTTGCTCGTCCAGCCCTACTTTGCGAAAAGCCTCGCCCAGCCGAATCCGTCTCCGCCGTCGGCGCTTGATCGGCTTCCATGCTCTGCTCGGCAACCCGTTGGGACTCTCCGCCGGCTGCTTCTCTCCGCTCCGTTTCACTTGCTTACTTGTGCGTTGCCCGCCTTCTATTCCGCTCCGCCGCTTCCCGGAGCGATTGCAATCTTTCTGACCGCCGCGTCGCTTCGCGCTTTGCTCTTTCCTCATCGATAGGCTCCAGTGACTGAAAAAGGCCGAAGACTGCTCCATCTAATGAATCACGATGTTCTTTGCACAGCTTGTCTCCTTCAAGCCGCGCTCGCCGGCAAGGCTTCCAACCCTGCGCTCGATCGCGCGAACGCACGAATCCAGAACACAATGTCATCAACGGTTCCTTGCGGAAAAGTACTGCGACACTACGGAAAAATATGGGAGGAAATACCTATTTCTGCTTCAACAACAGATCGCAATCAAGCGAGTGCCGGCGCCATCCACTGGCGCTGGCATCTCCGGCTATTTCTGTTCGCCCGACCCGTTTTCTACCGTCTTGGCCTTGATCTCAACCTTCACCCGCGCCGCGCTTGTTTGCGACTCGCTTCCCTGCGCGTCCTCGGCCGTCACTGAGATGTAATGCGTGCCTGGCAAAAAGGCCCGCGACGGACTGGTGCCCGCGATTCCCTTCACGAATCCCGTCGCGTCCTTGGGCACAGGGATGGAGAACAGCCGGAACTTCTGGCCGGACACGTCGTACACGTCAAATTGCTTTATGCAGTTTTTTACCGCGGGTTTTTCCGTGCACGCGGGATGTTTCCCAAAGTCATAGTCGAACTGCACACTCACCTTGTGCATGTTCGCTTCTTCGTTCTGCGGAATCGGATGTGGATCCGCGTTCGCGCTGGAGCTTCGCCCGCAGCCCATGGCTGCCAAAGCAATCGCAATCGCTGACGCCCTCAGCGCCATCCTCAGTCCGCGTCGTTTTGCCACCCTTTCCACACCCAAATTGTAGCTTAATTACCCCAGCACCTGGACGGTTACTCCAGAGCCTCCTGTTATTGACGACACCTTCGCCCGGATAAAATTCGCCCTCACGTTGTTGACCGTCCGCGTTTCACCACCCGTCGCCGTTGACGTGTCCACCGTCGAATACTGCCCGTCCACGTCATTCATCGCCGTTTGTAGCGTCACACTGATCGCCGACGGTGCGCTGCCATATACCGTCTGCCACGTGATCGTGCGCCCATTATTCGCCTGTCCGGCATAGCTGGGCAGTGCAAATTGCTGGCTGGATTGGCCGGCCGACGGAGCTTCGCTGTTGAAGGCCAGCGCCACATCTCCCGGAAAGATCGAATACGGTGGTACCTGCGCATTGTAGTTCGGCATTGCTCCTCCTGCTGATTTACAATTTGTCACTGCGACGCGTGCGGAGACGCGCTTCCGCCTGGGCCAATGCGTGCGTCGATGTTTCTGTGTTGGAAGTAACTACTTACAGGTTACGACAGGCTTAAGTACACAATTCGAGGATAATGAAAAGATTTGTACGCTTCTTCGGATTCCGTGTCAAGTGGTTTTTCTTGTAGCGAAAAATAATCCAAGGCGTCTCGCGGTCGGCATCGTTATCTTGGGCGGTTGTCACCTTTCGGTTATGCGCAAACATTGATGCTGAAAAGAACCGAGTTGCCGGGTGCCGCATCGCTTTGCGCCTTCCGCAATGCGTGCGTGCCCTAACAAACATTCCCGGCAACACCGGAGGCCAGCCCTTGGCCGCCGGCTGAAACCCTAATTGCAATTTTTCCAAAAGCGGTCGGATTTTCAACTCCTATGCATTGCGTGTTTGTCTCGAAGATTCCGTCCCCCGCCGTCATCCTCAGCGGAGCAGCGTAACGGAAGGCCTCTCTTTTGTGCACGTGCCGCGCCATCCGCAGCCTAGCCGACAATTTATGGCCATGCTCTGCGAAGTCCGGACTTTGAGTGCCGGATTTTAGGGACGCTGACAGGGTTTGCCGGACTCGAGACTTCCAGATGAGCTTTCTAAGATGTACTGATTGATTTACACACTTCGAGGATAATGAAAAAGTTTCTACGCTCTTTTGAAATTCGTGTCAAGTTGTTTTTGCTGTACTCGAAAGTAGTCCAAGGACAATCAGCATCGATATCTCGATCGAAGGAGCGTGAAAAAGAATTTCGTCGTACCGGTATCTCTAGTAGTCATCGCTGCGGCTGAGGCGGAGCCGTCGGTGCCGCAATTTCCCCTGCGCCTTGCCCATTTGTTCCCGCATTGGGATAATCCTTCAGATACTGATCAATCGGCTCGTTGCGCAACACAAACTTGAACCCTCTCGCCGCGTTCACATCGATCGTCTTTTGTAAATCCAGCTCGTCAAAATTGAACACGTGCTCCACCGTGCTCGCGCCCTCCACTGTCGTACAGTGCAATTGATCGTTCACCAGCCAGTAGTCCGTCACGTTGTAGACCGTCCCATCCTTCAGATAGAGCTGCACCAGTTCCCGTCCCTCTTCCCCATAGACGAAAATTGGCGACGTTGCCGATGGATACTCGTACATCTCGGGTCCGCCTTGGTTTTCTACTTGTCCTTCTAAACCATTCGTCTCGTAGTCCGGTTCGTAGCCCAACCCGTATCCGGGCGCGTACTCGTAGTAAGGCAGCGCGTTGCACCCGTATCCCCATCCCCAATACGGACCACAGCTTGGCCACCACATCGAATTGAATCCGAATCCCAGTCCCAGGCCAAAAAATGGCGATCCGAAAAATCCGAATCCGGGTGGGCCAAAGATCGGAAAAATTGGCCGCCCGGGCAACCTCGGTCCCACAGGAAACGGCGGTGTGTGTGGTCCCCTCGGAATGCGTCCTGCCAAAACGCTCGGCCCGCGTGCAGTAACTCCATTGCGTGGCCCATTCACGGCGGAATCCTGCCAGATCTGATTTCCCTGCCCCGAAAAGCTCATCATCGGCGAAAAATGCAGCGGACCTGTATTGCCAGGGTCAGCCGGGTAACCAATAACCGTATGCGGTCCCACTCCAACCATCCGCGGACCATTCTGCTCAGGCAACACCGGAGGCATCATCACGTGTGAACCCACAACTGGACGATTCATTCCCGGTCTCGGTATCAGATGCACAACCGGAGGGGTCGCCACAAAGCTGCGCGTTCCAGCCGGTGGTCCCACAATCATGGGACGCGTTATCACCACATGCGGGCTTGACACTCCCGGCGCAGAAACGTGTCCACCGCCACCGAAATGTCCGCCCCCTCCAGCGTGACCACCACCGCCGTGTTGTCCGAACGCAGGGGCAGAAATCCAAGCCGAAAATGCCAGAACTGCGCAGGATGCGATCACGACAGAAGCTTTGCGGGGAGACCACCTAAGCGCCAGCAGTTTCATGACACCCTCCTTGCAGCATCCACCAGACGCCGCGAGGGCCACGCATATCCCTATAACTCCATTCTAGTCCTTTTGACGCTCACAGGCTTGCTGAAGTTGCGGCCACTCGCCAGGTCGCCGGCGCAATTCTGTGCCTCCTTCGCCGTGTATACTCATTTCCTGTGATTCCGTTTTTGCACCTCGGCCCTCTAACAATCCCTACCTTTGGCTTGATGGTCGCATCAGCCATGGTCTGCGCGTATTTTGTCCTGCGCGCCGATATTGCTCGTCGCGGCCTGGCCCCTGATTCCACCTCAGCCTCCGCCACGGCCGAAACCTTCATCGCTCTTCCCTGCCTCGCTGGCATCGTCGGAGCCAAGCTCTATCACGAACTCCAGTCCCCCTCTGAATTTTTCGCCCATCCTCTCCAACACATTTTCAGTCAATACGGCTTCGCCTGGTTCGGCGGATTGATCGCTGGCTTCGCCGCCTACGCCTGGTTGGCTTCGATGCGCAAGATTCCGCTGCTGACCATGCTCGATGCGGGCTCTCCCGCCGCCGCCCTTGGCTACGGAATTGGACGAATCGGCTGCCTCCTCTCCGGAGACGGCGACTACGGCACTCCCACTTCTCTTCCTTGGGGCATGAGTTTCCCGAACGGCCTGGTTCCCACAACCGCCAGGGTTCATCCCACACCTATCTATGAATTTCTTGCTGCTTGCTTCATTGCCTGGTGGCTCTGGCGTTATGGTGCAAAACAGATTTCAGCTCGCACTCTCAACACTCATACGCCCGTCGCACAAGCTGGCCTGGTTTTTGCCGCCTACTTGGCCCTCACCGGCATCGAACGATTCCTTGTCGAATTTATCCGCATCAATCCGCGTTCGTTTTTCGGGATGTCCAACGCTCAGGCTGCCGGACTCCTTTCTCTGATCGTGGGAATTACGCTCTGGTGGCGTCTGCTTCATTCGCGCAAATCGCCGCCGGCCCCTGCCGGAAAGAAGCAGCGCCGCCGCAGTTAGCCACGCTCGCGCAACTCGAGCACATCGCCTGTGTTCTTGCTCGAAGCGGGAATCTCGGACGCCTCAGTCTGTTTATTCTTGACTTGGTGGATTGCTCTTTGCGGCGGGAAATGCGGTTCCAAGCGTAACCAGTGGCAATGGCCGTATCGCAAGCAGCGGGAATTTCACTCGCCCTGTGACACTGGACCTGCGCAATCGTCCTTCCGGCGGTCCTATGCTGATCGCTACCGGCTCAGGCTCCTCTCGGGAAATCCGTGGCGGCGCCGCCGGAACCCAACACGACTTCTGCGTTGCCCACGGCGATCGGTGCGTCAATACCTCTTCCAATTCGGTTTCCAGTTGGCTGTAGTCCATCGCGCTTGTCCCCAGCACCTTTCGCCCGTGGTCCAGCACCGTCAGCCACAAGTATCCGCTGGAACTTTTAACGCCTGCGACCAGAGATCCTCGGTAATTCCCTACCAGCGGCATCAAATCGTATGCCGAGCCGTCATCGACTCTCTCCAATGAAATCACCAGCTCGAATTTGCATTCCGGAATCAGTTCCCTTGCTTGCTCCATGCGCTCAATCGCATAAGAGCCGAATCCCCTCCGTCCTAGTCGTGTAAGTATTACCGTTACTCGGTGGCACGGCCTACCAACAAAAAGCGTCCGCATTGCAATTGAGATCACAGGCATCTCGTATGTGACAACATATCAACTCGTCACTGAGTCTTTCCCGTTTTGGAACCGATCATTCGACCTTTGTTCTACTCTCCCCTAATTGCTGCGCTTTCAATCCGGAACGTTTCTTTCTCCTCGCAAGCTGTTTCCGGACCCTCCGGATTCAGTAAAATCTCCGGAAGGCCCGGAAATGCTTGCATACATCTCCCTTCCAGCTTGGCCGCGAAGCTTAGTGACGTTCAAACCCAATTTCAATTCGCAAGACTACGGCATCTACGTGCGGCATCTGCTGATTCCTAAACCGTAAACTCCGTCCTCTAATTTTGCATTTCGGTATTGACACCTCTGTACCGGAGCGTTACTGTCCCCAACAAATCAACGTCGCGATCAGGTGTGGTCTGGTTTGGCGAAGCGAATTTGTAGTCAGTCGCGGATGCCGGAGGGCCTGGCGGCAATGGGCTCGAAGACGGGTGAGAGAAAGAAGTCCCGCAGAAAACCAGAAGGCACAGACCATGTCGCGCGCTCGAATCACAGCAGCGCCCAAACTCCCCATCCTCACGACAAAGATTCCGCCCTTCGATACCTCTCAGCGATTCTCGGTGACTTCACCCTTATTCTCGATGCCAACGGTACCGTTCGTGGCGCGTGGATATACGACCCCAATCTCGCTAGCCAATTCCATTCGAAGCTCGTCGGCGAGGGAGTCGCCGATCTAATCGGTGGGTGTTATTACCCTATTTTGGAGGCTACCTGTTCCCGGGTGCTAGCTTCTGGTCAAAGGGAATTTAGCGAATATACCGTCGAGCATTCTGATCGAGTCCGTCGGTATCAGTCCATAGTGATTCCTCTGACTTTTCGAGACGAGCGGTTCAGACGAATCGGATTGTTGTCTCGAGATATCACCGATCGCAAACAAGCAACCGAGAGGCTCCTGAAGAGCGAAGCACTCTTGCAACAGGCCGAAGAGCTCGCCCGCATGGGCAGCTTCGAATTGGACCTGCGCACCGGTGCGGGAACCTGGTCCAGGCAGCTTTATCGTAACTTTCAAATTGATCCCCAACACCCTATAACAGGCAAAATGTTTCTGGATATGGTCCATCCTGATGACCGTGATCGGCTGATTCGGGAGATGGAGGAAAGCGTCGCGCGGAAGGAAATCCTCGACAGCGAGTTCCGCTGCATTCTGCCCAACGGCGAAACCCGTATCCTGCACCGTCGCGCCGCGCCCGTTTACGACGACGCTGGTAATCCCGTCGCCATCATGGGCATGTCGCAGGATATTACCGAACGCAAGCGCGTTGAAGACGAGCTGCGCAACCGCGAAGCCCTCCTCGCCCAGGCCGAAGAACTCGCTGATCTCGGAAGTTGGGAGTTGGATTTGGAAACTTCGGAACCAGCGTTTTGGTCCGATCAGCGCTACCGTCTTCTCGGCTTGGCCCCGGGCACTCGCCCTCCCAATCTCGAGGAATTTTGGAAACTCCTGCACCCGGACGATCGCGAAAACGTAAAGCGCGAATTCCACAAGGCAATCACCCAGGCTCGCCCCTTGGAGTACGAAGCGCGATTTATCCTTCCCGATGGCCGGATCCGCATCCTTCACAGCCGGGGTGTTCCCGTTTTGGATTCAAAAGGCCGCGTCATCCGCATGCGGGGCATGGCCCAGGATGTCACCGACCGCCGCCGCGAAGAAGAGCGACTGCGCCACAGCGAAGCCTTGCTGGCTCACGCCGAAGAAATAGCCAACGTGGGCAGTTGGGAATATGACGTCGCTACCGGCCATGCGACTCTTTCACGCCAACTCATGCGCATGTATGGATTGCAAAGTACCCAGGATTGGGACTTGGAGCGCTACTGGAAGCGCATACAGGCTCCCGATGTGGACGCCATTCGCAAGAGCGTCATGGGCGCCATTGCCCAATGCCGCCCCTTCGAATTCACCGCCACCTACCGCATGCCGGATGGTACCGACCGCGTCTACCACACTGTCGGCAAGACCATCGCCGGCAAAGACGGTTCTGCCCAAAGAGTCCTCGGTGTGGTGCACGACATTACTGCCCACACTCACACTGCCGAAAACCTTCGCAAGCTGTCTCAGCAGTTGATTCGAACCCGTGACAATGAACGCCGCCAGCTCGCTCGCGGTCTGCACGAAACTGCCGGCCAAACTTTGGCTGCCTTGAAAATGACCCTCGGCAATCTCGCCGAATTTTTGCCGGAAGACAGTGTTGAGGCTCGCGAGCAACTCCTCGCGGCTCGCGGTTTCGCTGAAGACGCCGTCCGGGAAGTTCGCCTGGTTTCCTACTTGATGTATCCCCCCCTTCTCGACGACGCCGGCCTCGCTCCAGCCGTAAGCTGGTACGTCCGCGGTTTTTCTGAACGCAGCGGTATCCATACCACCGTCGACACTTCTGAAGACTTGGGCCGCTATTCCCAGGACATCGAATCAGCTCTTTTTTCCGTTATTCAGGAAGCTCTCACCAATGTCCATCGCTATTCAGGCAGTCCCACTGTCGCCGTCCGCTTGAGCCGTGAGCCGGAATGTATTCGGGCCGAAATCGAGGACCAAGGGTGTGGATTGCCTGTTATGACTCCGGCCAACGGACAGCCCTCAGGCATCGGTGTCGGCATTGCCGGCATGCGCGAACGAATTAAGCAATTGAACGGCTCATTCGAAGTGCTCAGCACTCCTGGCCGGGGCACTCTCGTCCGTGCGGTTTTGCCTGTTCTGCAGCCCATCGTTCAGACTCAACCTGGGGGGCGGCCGGCTGTTCAGCCGGTTGTTCAGACAGTTGTTCAGAAAGCTGTTCAGCAACGTTCGCCTTCCTTATCAGGGAAGGGTTCAAATTGAGCCGTCAAAAGGAGAAACGGGTCATCGCGCTCGGTAGCCCAACTCGTCCTACTTGCCGCAGTGCTTCCAGTTCCGGGTTGCCTGTCGAAGGATGCCTTCGATCTTATGGACACAAAACCTTACCGCATCTTGGTTGCCGACGACCATGCCGTCGTCCGCCATGGCATACGTGCCATGCTGCAGAACCAGCCCGGCATCGAAGTACCCTGGGAAGCCTCCAACGGAATTGAAGCCCTCGAGTGCATCAAGACCGAAAAGCCCGATCTCGTTGTGCTCGATCTCACTATGCCCGAAATGAATGGCCTCGAAGTCGTTCGCTGCATTCGCGATGAATCCCCCGCCACCGACATCCTCGTGCTGACCATGCATTTCTCCGAAGAACTTGCCCGCGAGGTTCTGCACTGCGGCGCCCTGGCCTACGTCTTGAAATCGGACGCCGACACCGATTTGCTCGTCGCTGTCGATCACGTACGTCATCACCAGCCCTACTTCACCAGTCAGTTGACCCTGTCCATGAGCCAGAATTTTCTTCAGTCCTCCAATCCCTCAACCGAGAGCCTGATTCCAGGCACTCCCCTCACGCCCCGCGAAATTGAGGTGGTCCAGTTGCTTGCCCTCGGCCGCAGTAACAAGGAAGTGGCCACTGAACTCGGCGTCTCCACGCGAACCGTCGAAAGCCATCGCAACCACATCATGCGCAAAATGAATTTCACCAGTTTTAGCGAATTGGTGCGCTTTGCGGTGCGGAACCACCTGGTGGACGCCTGATTTTCGCCGGAATTTGCAAAAAAAAAGCCCGGAATCGAAAGATTCCGGGCGGAAATAAGGCTTGGATTGAATTAGGCGACGACGGCTTTCTTCACCGCTTTCCGGCGTCCGCGGCGCCGGGTCGGCTTCTCCGTCGGAGGTTCGCCGATCAGTTCAGCGGACCACATGGAGGTTACGAACCTCTTCACTCCATGGTCGTCAAAGTCAATGGTTGTACGCTCGTTGTTGGATTCGGTAACGATTCCCACTCCGTACTGGTGATGCCGGATGGTCTGCCCCTCAACTAGAATCTGCACATTTCCTCCTTCGGTTTAGCGGAATAATCGCAAGCATTCATTAGAACCGACTGGGTCGTCGCCTTTCCCCGGCGCAAACGGACTGCCTTGGACCCGGACTTCGGCGCTCTTTCCTTAGGGATAGGTCCGTTCGCCACCTGCCCTCGAATCAACTCGGAGCCGCCATCCTGGCCGGACGGCAGAGAAGCTACAGAGAACAGTTAGAGTCCAACGACTCGTTCTGCCTGCAAGCCCTTCGGTCCCTGCTTCACTTCGAATTCGACCGCTTGGCCCTCGTTGAGGCTCTTATATCCCTCCGCCTCAATCGCCGAGAAGTGCACGAACACATCCTCGCCAGACTGCCGCTGGATGAATCCGTAGCCCTTCGCCGCGTTAAACCATTTCACTGTTCCTTGTTCTTTGCTCACTTCTGCTGCTCCTAATTAATTCACAGGCAAGAGCTTAGCTCTCCCGGAAAGCTATTCGGACCTTGTTCGGATCGACCTTGGCACAAAAAAAGCCGCACGGTTGTCCGGGCAGCTTGAAAGAGTGGGTCAAAAGGAACTCATGGGCCACAAACGCAACCAAAACCTTAACATATCACGCCATTTTTCGCAATATAGGTACTCTTCTGCATACTTTCGCCGCCACCTCCGCAACGGTTTAGGCATTATCGGAACCTGCCCGGCATCGTCCCACTACGACCCTCATTTTTCATGGATTTTGTGGGAGCGACCTCCTTGCCGTCCAGGATCGAGTCGCTGGAATTGACGCAGTAAGCCTTTCCAATCGGAATAACCCGACCCGAAGCCGCAGCTTGTCATCCCGACGCGAGCCGCGCCCGGTCAGGGCGCAGAGAAGGTAGTTTGCGACCCGGTCAGGGTCGCGGTGAAACGGCGCGAGTCGAGGGACCTCTCTTCGTGTGCGGATTTCGCCGACCAGTCTTATCGAGGGTCCCTTTGTTTCGTCAGAGCAGCTTGCGTTCGCGCCGCCCGCTCAATCGCCAGTTCACTCAATTCACCCTATCTCCGAATCGAGCTGCCTCATCTGCATTTCGCCGTAGCGCGTGCCCGCCACTTCGGGAATGGTTTCTTCGATCGCGGCCAAATCGTCACGCGTCAACTTCACATCCAGCGCGCCCAGCGTCTCGCTCAACTGCGCTCTCGTCCTGGCCCCCATTACTGGAATTACATTTCCGTTCTTCGCCAGTACCCAGGCGATGGCCAACTGCCCCGGGCTGATTCCCTTCTCCTTCGCCAGCTTGTTCAATTCATCGATCAGCCCTTGATTGCGCGCGCGATTCTCGCCAACAAATCGCGGAAAATGATTGCGCATATCGCCTTTCGATGCGGACGCCTTTGCCCCCGTCAGCAGCCCGCGCGAGAGCACTCCGTACACCGTCGCAGCAATGCCAAGCTCCTCCAGCAGCGGAAAAATCTTTGCCTCCGGGCTGCGGCTGATGATCGAGTATTCGATCTGCAAATCCGCAATCGGATGAATTTTCTGAGCCCGCCGAATCGTTTCCGGTCCCATCTCAGATAATCCGATCCATCGCACATATCCGGCTTTGATCATGTCCGCGATCGCGCCGACCGTCTCCTCAATCGGTACCGACGCATCCAGCCGCGCCGGGCGGTAGATATCAACATGGTCAGTTCCCAGCCGCGTTAAACTGTGCGCCAGAAAGTTCTTTACCGACGCTGGCCGCGTATCGACCCCCACCCAGCTTCCGTCCGGAGCCCGTTGCGCTCCGAACTTCACCGAAAGCAGCGCCTTTTCGCGGCGCCCCTTCAGCGCTCGCGCAATCAGCAATTCGTTATGGCCCATTCCATAGAAATCGCCCGTGTCGATCAGATTTACGCCACGATCGAGCGCGGCGTGAATCGTCGCGATGCTTTCGTTTTCGTCCGACGGCCCATAAATCCCGGACATGGCCATGCACCCAAGCGAAATCGGAAACACTTCCGGCCCGCTCGCTCCAAGCTTGCGTACAGCAACACCGATTTTCTCGCTCATAGGAGCTGGATTATATCCCAGCGCGCGGCAAAGCTCAGGCAAGTCCGGCAAGGGTTGTCGCGGTCATCCAGGCGCCACGGGTTACGACACTTCCCATACCCCGGATTTCCCGGCATCTGTTCTGTATCCACTGTTTTGCGTTCAGTGGTTTGCGTCCATTGTTTTGCGTCGGGATGATAGGCTATTGCATCTACTAAGTGGATTTCGTTCTAAGTGAAATTCGAAGCAGTCGTGGAGAATCTATGAGCGGCTCTGTTCTTCCCAGTCTCCGCCTGAAGCTATTCAAATTGGTACAACTCATCGCGCCCGAAGGCTCTTCGCTTGACGCGGTATTCAATTCCTATGACGATTGGCGCGAAATGCGCGAAAAATCCTCCGCGAAGCGCGCCGCCGCTGCAAAGAATCCCGGGGTTAGCAGCGGCTCTTCCGTTTCGCGGTAGCGCGACCGGTCAAGTAGCCATAATCAACACCTAGGAAAATGCGGGTGATGATGGATCACATCCTCCACCGCGCTCAGCAACTCGGCGCCGCCCTCTTCTTTTACCACGAACCCGCTCATCCCGGCTTTCCGGGACCACTCCACAAATTCTTTCAGCCGGTGCATGGAAAACATCAGAATTTCCGTCTCCGGACTGAACTCTTTGATTCGCTTGGCGGCAGCTAGTCCATCCAGCCGCGGCATGGTGATATCCATGATGACCAAATCGGGACGGAGCGCGCGCGCCTGCTCGATAGCCTCCTGGCCGTCAGACGCTTCGCCCACGATATCGATACCCAGATACCCTTCCAGTATCGCCCGCAGCACTTTTCGCATCGCCCCACTGTCATCGGTAATCAGCGTACGAATTGCTTTCATACGCCATAGTTAAGCGGAAAGCGCGGAAGGTGGAATCGGGTTAACCCTGCAGAAATCCTGTTAGTAGCTCTTAGTCCCTGCGCTACAGGTTATCGGGGATGGCCTCCTGTATCCGGGGGGATTTACCTTATTCGTAACACGCAGATTGCGGAAGAAAGGAGTGTGCAATGAAAGAGTCCGACTTCAACATCAAAGAAGACATTCAATTGGCGGCGGAGGCCATCTTTTCCGCTCTCTACCACGATGGCGACACCGACCTGCAGGAGTTGCAGGAAAAAGTGAACTGGAAATCACCTGTTTTCGATTGGGCTCTGGGCTGGCTGGTCGGCAAGGAGGATGTCGAGGTGACCCCGGTGAACGGCTCGTTTCGCTTGAAACGAGCGGCCCCGGCCCCGGCGGTGTTTCCCCTGCGCGGAAACTGACTGGCCTCGCGCCGGTCAGTCCACGCAACTCGCGCGCAAATTAGTCGTGTGCTTTCAGCGCGTGCGTTCCGTGCGTCACCGCCCCTCCTGCGCGTAGCGCGGCCGCAACCAGAACCGTCTCGGAAATTTCCGCGTCATTCGCTCCGGCTTGTCGCGCTCGCTTGGAGTGAATCTCGATGCAGTAGGGACACTGCGTTGTGAATGCCACTCCCAGCGCGATCAGTTCCTTGTACTTCACCGGAACCGCTCCATCCGCCATCGCCGCCTTGTCGAAAGCCCAAAATGCTTTCGTTGCCGCTGGCGCGCTGTCTTCCATCACCTTCAACGCTGTGAGATTTTTCATGTCGTACATGTGCACACCTCCCACTGGAATTTGAACATCATATTTTCAAACCTGATTTCGATGCCATATAGCGGATGCAGGGTTCTATTTCCCGCCAGCCAGCAGCTTAACCAGCCGGTACAAATATTCCTGGCCCGGATAAAACGACTTCACCGGCACACGCTCATCCCGCCCGTGCGAGCGCACGTCGTCGACCTCCATCGCCAGCCCGGATGTTCCGTAGGTGGGTATTCCAACATTCCGCAGAAAGCTTCCGTCGGTGGCTCCTGTGCTCATGGTGGGAATCACCGGAACGCCCGGCCACATTTCCTGCGTCACCTGCTTGATGGCTCCCATGATTTCCGGCGTGAGCGGAGACGGCGGGCTTTGCGCGGCAATCCATGTGGGCTTCACTGAAATTTGATCGTCGTTCACCACGCGCACCAGCGTTTTCTGCACTTCTTCGATGGACTCGCCCGGCAGCACACGACAATTCACCGTGGCCTGCGCGAGCTGCGGCAGAGCGTTGTCCGCATGGCCGCCTTGGAGCAGCGTCGCCACGCAGGTAGTGCGCAGTTGCGCGTTGTACACCGGATTCGCCGAAAGCCGCGCTACCGCCGCTGGATCGGGATGCGCCGACGCCACCGATATCATGTCCGCGGCCATCTGCTTGTCCTCGAATCCCGCCGCTTCTTCGAGCCACGTGCTGGTGGTCTCGTTCAGCTTCACCGGAAAATCGTATTGCGCCAGAGCGGACAGCCCGCCGGCCAAGTGATAGATGGCATTGTTTTTCGACGGCACCGAGCTGTGCCCACCCGAATTCGTCACCGTGAAGCTGAAATCCACCGGCACCTTTTCGCTGGTCTGGATGTTGTTGCGCAGCACTTTTCCGTTGCGCATGCCCACGCCGCCGCCCTCATTCAACGCGAATTCTGCGTCGATCAGGTCGCGATGATTCTTGATCATCCATTGCGCGCCCACCGCGTTGCGGTCCAGAATCTCCTCATCCGTTTCCAGCAGCAAAATAATGTCGCGGTCCGGCTTGTAGCCTTCCTGCTTGTAGCGAATCATGTTCGAGACAAACGTCGCGGCCATGAACTTGTCATCGCCCGAGCCGCGTCCGTAGAAGTACCCATCCTTTTCCAGCAGCTTGAACGGATCAACCGACCAATCCTCGCGCCGCGCTTCAACCACGTCGATGTGCGCCATCAGCAAAATCGGTTTGCGCGCGCCTGTCCCGTGCAGCCGTGCGACGAGATTCCCTTTGCGCGGGGCAGATTTGAACACCTGGACGTCCGAGTCGGCAAATCCCGCCGCTTTCAGCCGCGCGGCCATGGCGTCCGCCGCCACGCCAGTGTCGCCCGTCGGCGTGACCGTGTTGATTTCGACCAGTTCCTTGTAAATATCGTATGCCCGCTGTTGCTGCGGCGTAAGCGTTTGCGCGTTAAGCGGCGAGGCTACGCTGGCGCACGCCGCAAGGATCGCAACGGCCCAAGAAAGGTATTTGCACGGTCCAGCAAGCTTCGTGATCGGTTTCATAAATGGTCCTTTGGCTGCCCCGTGACAATACGCACTTACTCGCGGTCAGCCCTTCGCCACAAATTCCATGGCCTTCGAAGCCAACCGGTCGAACGCGCGCACCGCCAGCTCCAGGTGCTCTTCTTTCGTGTCTTCGATCTTGTTGTGGCTGATTCCCCCGACCGACTGCACGAACATCATCACCGTGGGAATTCCGGCGCGCGAAACTTCCGCCGCGTCGTGCAGCGGTCCGGACGGCATGCGATGCGACTCCCCTGCCGTTTCGCGAATCGCTTCGTCGCACAATTCCACCATCTTCGAATCAAACGCGATCGGCTCGATCTGCCAGATGCGCGACCATTCCACCGTGCAGCGCTCCTCTTTCGCAAACCGTTCGCTCGCTTCGCGCGCCTCGCGAAACATCGTCGCCAGCACTTGCGCGTCCAGATCGCGCTGATCGAGTGTCGCTTCGCAGCGCCCCACCACCGCCGTCACGATTCCCGGAAATGTTTTCACGCTGCCCATGGTGCAAACCGCATCCGCGTGTTTCATGGCAATGGGACGAATCTCCAGCGCCAGTTTCGCGCATGCGGCCAGCGCATCGTGGCGCGCATTCATGGGCGTCGAGCCAGAATGCGCTTCCTGCCCATGAAACGTAATGGCATGCCGCTCGACGCCCTTGGTGCCCAGCACCACGCCCAGCGGCAGTTTTAACTTTTCCAGCACAGGCCCTTGCTCGATGTGCAGCTCGATGTAGGCGCCCGCATGCTTCTGCTCCTGCGTTGCTTCAGAAAACTCATCCATTTCCACGCCGCAACGCTCGAGCGCCTCGTCCATGCGCACGCCCTCGCGATCGGTGCGCACGCGATCAGCTTCCACCGTCGCTGTTCCGGCGAATGCGGACGAGCCCAGCAAGCTGCGCCCGAAGCGCGCGCCTTCTTCATCCGCCCAATCCACCACGCGGATGGTAACCGGTGGCTTACCGTGGTACTCCTCGTTGATCCGCCGCAAAATCTCGAGCGCGGTCATCACGTTCAGCGCGCCGTCGAGCCAGCCGCCATTCGGCACCGAATCCAGATGCCCGCCAACCAGCAGCGCTTTCGGCGATTCGCCCTTTAGCGTCACCCAGTTGTTCCCCGCTGCGTCCCAGTGATGCTCGATCGGCAATGGCGCAACCTTGTCCGCAAACCACTCGCGCGCTTTCAGCCAGGTCTGCGTCCAGGCGACGCGTTGCGCGCCGTTGGCGTCTCCCGTTAGCCCCCGCAACTCTTTCAGTTCAGAAATTGTTCGCTTCGGATCGAGTGGCACCACAGGCTCCTTGGGCTGCCTAGCGTAACAGATGATCGAGCTATTTCAATCGCGAGGCTCTGGCGCGAAAGGAGCTTCCTGCATGTTTGCTTCAAAGGCACCGGAACTCGGCGGCCGTTGCCTTCTTTCGCCGGAATCCTCACACTAATTGTGTGGACGATCCTCGCAGCCTCGCCATGCACGCCCCGGAGCCTCTGAGGGCCGGCACACGCCTGCCGAGAGGCATTTTCGCTGCAATTGTTTTGGCGGCCATCGCGCAGTGCGTCTTCTCGTTCGCGCAGCTTCCGGAAACGGTCGCGTCCCACTTCGGACCTTCCGGCGCTCCGAACGGCTGGATGAGCAAGCAAGCCTTTTTCGCGATTTACGCTGTGGTGATCGCGCTCGCGGCCGTGATCGAGGTTTTTCCGGCGCGCTCCATCGCGAAGTCCTCGACAGCAAGGATCAATCTCCCGAACAAGGAATACTGGCTCGCGCCGGAACGCCGTGGCGAAACGTTCGCATACTTTGAAAAGTTCTTCGCCTGGTATGGATGCGCTTTTCTGCTCATCCTCGTTTTGATTATGGGGCTCGCCATCAACGCCAATCTCAATCCTCCGCCGCACCTGCCGACAGGCCCAACGCTCGCCATTATCGTGGGATTCGTCGTGTTCAATATTGCCGCGGTGGTGCAGATCTTCCGTCGCTTCTCGAAAATCAGCTAAAAAGAGTCGCTCGCGTGTATCATGCCGCGAATGGCACGGCTTCGTGGGGAGGCAGATATGCTTTCAAGGCGCAAGCTCGCGACAATCATCGCCGGAATTTTTCTGGCTTTCACCGCTAGCCTGGCGCAGTCCCAGGAATCCGTAGGCTCGCCGGCCGATGTCGCGGCGATCAAGCAGGTCTTCGCCGATTTTTACGGCGCCTTCAGCCGCCAGGATGCCCAAGCCATCACCGACACCTTCGCGCCGGACGGCGACTTCACCAACATGTTCGGCATTCACGTCCACGGACGCGAGGCGATTCAGCAGCGCTTCACCGCTCTGTTCAAAGGCAATCTCAGGGGCACCGATCGCACTGACACCGTGCGCGACATTCATTTTTATGCGCCCAACGTGGCCTTCGTAGATGCCGATACCGTCATCACCGGAACCAAACAAGCTGACGGCTCCGTCGGGCCGGTGCGCAAAGGGCTTATGATTGTGGTGATGACCAAGCAGGATGGCAAATGGTACATCAGCAACTTCCATGAAGCCGAATATCCGGCGCGCGCGGTTCCGGTGATTCCCACGTCCAAGTAAGAGTTACGCCACTTCGCGCTTTCAACGCTTCGTCACCGTAAATACTTGCCGTGGGCACACTTCAGAACGGGAGATGAACAACGGTAGATGAACAAGGGGAGATGAAAAATGATCCGCCGCGAATTTTTCAAGAATGGAATCCTTGCCGCAGCCGCCGCGCTGCCAGCGAATGCGCTATTCGAACGCGCCGCTTCGGCCGCAGTGCCGCCGTGCGAAGCCGCCGCGTTTCCCAAATCGCCCGGGCTTACAAAATACGTGAGTGATTTCATCATTGAAACGAAATACGAAAACATTCCCGCGAACGTGATCGAGCTCGGCAGGAAAACCATTCTCGATGGCTTCGGCTTGGCGTTGGCGGGATCGGTCTCGGTGAGCGGGCCGATCATCCGGCGATACCTGGACACGATCGGCGTTGCGCCCGGCAAGGCCAGCGTGATCGGCACGAAAATGAAGCTCTCGCCACGCTTCGCTGCGCTGGCCAACGGCATCGCCATCCACGCGGACGATTATGATGACACCGGCTCGGCGCTCCATGTAAATGCTCCGGCCTTGCCTCCAACCTTCGCGCTGTGCGAAGTCCAAAGCCGCTCCGGCAGGGATTTTCTGCTGGCCTATCACGTGGCCATTGAGGTCGAAAATAAGATCGGCGATGCGATTTCCCAGCGCCACAATGGCGACGGCTTTCACACCACCGGCACCGTGGGTTCGTTCGGCAGCGCCGCGGCCTGCGCCAAGCTGCGCGGCCTCGACGCCGAACATACGGCGCGTACGTTGGGCCTGGTGGGCTCGCAAGCCAGCGGGCTGCGCGACAATTTCGGCACCATGACCAAACCGTTTCACGCCGGCCACGCCGCGGAAGCGGGTGTCATTTCCGCCGACCTCGTTTCGCTTGGATGGACCGCTGCCGACGACATTCTCGAAGCGCCGCTGGGCTTTTACCAGGCTGAAGGCGGCACCTACGATCCGAAACTAATCGCATCGCGACTCGGGAATCCCTGGATGTTTGCCTCGCCCGGCGACCTGATCAAGCGCTTCCCTTGCGGGACCATCCAGCAGGCAGTAATGGACGAGATGCTGCAACTGATCAAGGCCAACGACATAAAAGCGGCACAAGTGGAAAAAGTGGATGTGGGTGGAAATGAAAATAACGTGAACACGCTGTTTCATCACCATCCGAAGACGGGTCTGGAAGCAAAGTTCAGCATGGAATATGCGGTGAGTATTTTGCTGGTGGAGGGTAAGGCGGGGTTGGCGCAGTTCGAGGATGCCGTGGTGCAGCGTCCGGACGTGCAGGACATGATCGGGCGATCACGCTTCTACGTCGATCCCGAACACGACACGCGAGGCAGAAACGAGGAGTCGCTGCAAGCGACATTGGTGGAAGGCAACAGCATTAAGATTTACTTGAAGGATGGGAAAGTCATCGCCGGAAAGAGCAGTTTTGCCAAGGGCAGTCCGGAAAATCCGATGACCTACGAGGAAGTGGCGGAGAAGTTTCGCGGAAACGCGGAGTTTGCGAAGTGGCCGAAGCAAAAAGCCGAGACGGTCATCGAAATGGTCAAATCTCTCGAGAAAATGCCCGACCTGACCAAAATGAGCGCGGCGCTGACGGCCTAGTTACTCCAACTCCAAGCCGGCAGCGCCGCGGATGCGAAATTGAATTTTATGATTAAGCGGCGAGTGAATTTCGTATGGCTTGTTGGGCTCCGAATACATCCACAATGGTTCGTTCGCGGAAGTCATACACCAGGTAGGATTCCATTGTGGCCGTCTGCAGAGCTGCAACGAGTTTCCTTGCTTCATCGAGCCCCATCACACGGTTGATCCACAGCAGCCTGTCTTCCGGAAGCCTTTTATAAATATCGTACTTATTATTCATTGGCCTGCCTTGTGAAAGAGTGTTCAAGCGCCGTTCTGTTGCCCCCCAAAAGCGGTCCTCAAAAGAAACGCGGCCCGAGTTCGTTAACTACCGAGTTCGAACCGCTTCGGTAGTTGTAGCTGCTCTGGGACGCTGCAGCCATCCGGTGCCCTTAGTAATTGAGGCAGGGATTTTCCCTAGGCGCTGATTGTCAATATGGCGGGGAGTGAAGAAGATGGCGGGGAATTAAAGAAGCTCGACTACTACACATGGCGGAGTTTGCGAGCTAAAGTGTCTGGAATTACAACCGAAGCGACCCAAAAGAAAAAAGGCGCTGCCGAGCGGCAGCGCCTTTTAAAGATTCACTCAAACATCCGCAGCGGTCTAGTGGCGGAACAGACCAACGTAGCTGCTCTTGCCGATGATGTGGCCGTCCATCGCTTTCAAAATGTCGGCTCGCGGTGCACCGGCCGGAAGGTCGAGTTTGGTGTCGAGAGCGTAGAGCTCAAAAACGTAATGGTGCGGCGGACCACCCTTGGGCGGGCAGGGGGCCTGATAACCATTTACGCCGCGGATGTTCTTGCCCTGCATCCCGCTATCGTCCACGGAAGTATCGGGCTTGACGCCTTCGGGGAGCGATGTGGCCGTAGCGGGAATGTTGTAAACGGTCCAGTGCGTCACGTCCGTAATTCCCTTTTGCGGGTTCGCGTCGGTATCGTGCATGATCAGTGTCAGCGATACCGCAGCTTTCGGCACGTTTGTCCAGGTCAGTTCGGGCGAAATCATCGGCGCGCCTTGCGCTACGTCGCATCCGTATTTCGCTGGCACGTCGCCTCCATCGCTGAATCCTGCAATCTTTAGAGATAGCGGCGGCGCCGGAGGTCCGCCTCCCTGCTGCGCGTTCGACAGGCTGGCGCCGGCCGCAAGGGCCAGGCCCAAAATTCCCAGAGAAAACACTACTTTACGCATTTCTCATTTCCTCCCTCGTTATCGGCGCCGGGTTTTTACGATACCGGCCGCCGCGAGTCTATACCGACTGGCCGGATTCCCGCAAGTTTTGCGGAATGGCGAGGAAAAGCGAACTGCAAGCGAATGTCGCTCGCCACGTTGCTGTTCCGGAACATTGTCACGGACTACAGGAATGGCCCTATAGCTCAAAGGCGCACGGAATCGTATAAACAAGCTTCACACTCGGAGTCAGGTAAACGCACGTGAGTCAAAGGATCCTACTCGTCGACGATCACGAAGTAGTGAGAAAAGGCATCGCGACGCTGTTGACGTCGCGCTGGGAAGTGTGCGGCGAAGCGTCCGACGGACTCGAGGCAGTCAGCAAAGCGGCGGAACTGAAACCCGATTTGGTGATTCTCGATCTCAGCATGCCGGTCATGAGCGGAACGGCGGCGGCGCGCCGCATCCGCTCAATCATGCCTGAGACGAAAATCCTGTTTTTGTCCATGCACGATTCGGAAACGGTGGCGGAATTGACCCGACTAGCGGGAGCGGACGCCTGCGTGAGCAAACGGTCCTCGGCAGCCGAGTTGCGCATCGCTGTGGCGTCGGTGTTAGGTCCTTCAGAAGAGACTGCGCGAGAAGATATCCCGCACTGCTAGTCCGGAATTTTAGCCGCGATTTTTTCCGCCCCGACTGGCTCTATGGTTGAAGGCTCGGCCGAACCTATCTGCTCTTCGATCGCTTCCAGTGACCGTCCCTTGGTCTCAATCCCGAAGAGCAAGAAAACCAGCCCCGAAATCACAAAACAAATGGCCAGAAAGGAATACGCTGGCAGCAACGCCGCTACCGAAGCGGCGGGCGTAATGATGTTCGACGACCCGATAATCAGCGCCAATCCCATTGGCCCCAAGACTTTTCCCAGGCTGCCAAACCCGTAAGCCGCGCCCATTCCCGTGCTACGAATGGAGGAAGGCCAAACTTCCGCCGCATAGGGGCCGATGACCGCGAAACCACCTTCCACGAACATATCCGCGCCGATAAGAAGCAGGAAGAAGAGCGAAACAGAGCCCAGATAGACGCTGTGCCAGATGGCGCCCGCCATCAAAAATGTCGCCGCGCCAAACCCAACCAGCGTGCCGGAGGCTTTTCGCCCGATGATGTCGGACATGAAAGCCATGGTCGTCTTTCCGGCGAATCCGCCGATGTTCACGAAAATCATCATCATGGAGGCGCGCGCCGGGCTCACCGGCAAAAGCTGCACCAGTAGCGTCGGAGCCCACAGAAGCATTCCGTAGTAGCCGATCTGCGAGAACAAGTTGGTTGAGAATGCGACGGCCAGGCTTCGCGGATACTTAAAAATATCCCGAAACCGGGAAGTTTGCTGCGGCTCGACCTCGCGGGAACTCAGAGGAATTTCGGCTGGGTCCATTTCGAGCGCCCAAGCCAACGAGGCGCGCGCTTCCTCGAATCGACCCATGCGCATCAGCCAGCGCGGCGATTCGGGAACCCAGGCGCGGATGAGCAACGTGAGAAGACCCGGAATAAGCCCCACGGCAAAAAGCCCGCGCCAGCCGATATACGGCGTGGCGGTCGCTCCCAGAAGCGCACCGATCAAGATTCCGAGCGGCACGGACGCAGTGACGAGCCCGCCAACCATTCCCCGCTTCGATGACGGCACAAATTCCTGCACCAGAGGCAGATCCACACAGTAAAGCCCGCCGGTCCCAAACCCGATAATGAAGCGGAAGACCGTTAAAAACAGCCACGCTCCGTCTGGTGTGAAGGCCAAGGCTCCTGTAGCGAGTGAAAAGTTCACAACCGTGAGAATGAAGGTTTTCCGGCGGCCGATTTTGTCCGCCAGCCATCCGTAAAACACGGCGCCGAACATGGCGCCAAAGCCGGAGGCCAACAAAATGATTGCCGACTGTCCAAACGTAAGTTTCCAGGGAGCGGCAATGAAGGCAACCACGAAACCGATCAGGAAATAGTCGAAGAACTCGAGCATGTCCCCGAGAATCGCGGCCAAAATAATGCGCCGCTGATTGCCGGTAAGCTTCTGCTGGTTTTCGAGATAGTTCAGCATGTAGCGACTGGCAGAGTGAGCGCCCGGGGAGAGCCTCTGGACCGTCCAAAAAGCATATCACAGGTGATTTCGTGGACGTGATTTGGTGGAAGCCACTTCGCGGGAACTGCAATGAGGGGAGGCGATTACCAGGACAATCACCAGAAGGGAGCGTGCTACGGGGAAACACCTAGATGAATTCTAGTTTTCCGAAACGGTCGGGGATCAATTTGGGGCGGGCAATCGCTCAGACAAACTGCTGGGCGTAAACGCGGCAAGGAAGCTAACTGACCGACCACTACCTGTGCGGACGTACTTCCCAACGGGCATCACATACTAGCGACGCATGAAGTGCTGCGCCACGGCCAACAACCCCAAAATCCCAACGAGGGCCACCAACCCCCGTTCCACCAGAGCTTCACGGCTACGTTGTGATCGCATTTCCATCCCTCAGTCGAAAAACCTCACGCTCGACAACCCGACCCAGGGGCCTTCCAGCGCGCGAAGTGAGGTGAGAGTACTCCAGTTTGAAAGTGCTGCAAAATGAATTTTTTGTTAGAGGCAGAAGGCGGCGAGATGACAGTGGAAAAATAAATTCCCGCGTCAAAACTACGGACATCGCAAAGCTAATGGACCTCGCAGCAAGAGAAAACTCGCTGCAGCATTGACGAAAATGTGATGCAGTGCACCAACATGCACCCAGTATCCGTGAAGAAAAACTAATCGGCTTTCGCGGATTCGTGTTTCGTGGCGGCGTGAGGCGAGAGTTCGAATGTCTCGGCCAGTAGTTCGTAGGAGCGCCTGCGCGCGGCATGGTCGTGGATCATGGTGGTGACCATGATCTCCTGCGTGCCGGCCTGCTGGGCCAGACTGGTGAGTTGATCGCGGATGACGCCAGGCGATCCCACGAAAAACCGCTCGCGGCTTTCACGCATGATCAAGCGTTCGCTTTCGGTATAGGGATATTCGGTGGCTTCGGCAACGGTGGGCAGGCGGGCGCGTTTTCCCGTCCGGAAGCGCAACAGGGTCAATTCCAGGGAGCGGGCAAGCTCTTCGGCGCGCTCGTCAGTTTCCGCGCAAACCACCGAGACTCCGATGAGCGATTGCGGTTCGCGAAGGTCGGAGGACGGTTTGAAGTTCTGATGGTAGAAATTGAGAGCGGGGATGGCGGGCCAGGGCTGGATGTGGTGGGCAAAAGCAAAGCGTAAACCTAATTGCGCGGAGAGTTGAGCGCTGAAATCGCTGGAGCCGAGAATCCAGATTTCCGGGGGCGGAACATCGTCCGGCATGGCGCGAATTTGCTGGAACAAAGCGCTCTTCGGCTGTTCCCCGTGAAGATAGGCAAGCAGTTCGTCAAGTTGTTGAGGAAAGTCATCCGCGCCGACGGCTTCCCGGGAGCGGCGCAGAGCGAGAGCAGTCATAGGATCGGTGCCGGGAGCCCGGCCCAGACCCAGATCGATGCGGCCGGGATGAAGCGCCTGAAGAACCCTGAAGTTTTCCGCAACCTTCAACGGCGAATGGTTCGGCAGCATGACGCCCCCCGAACCGACGCGCAAGTGACGCGTAACGTTCGCCACCTCGGCAATCATGATTTCGGGCGAAGAACTGGCGATCAGAGGAGTGTTGTGGTGCTCCGCGAGCCAGTAGCGCGTGAAACCGAGTTGGTCAGTGAGTCGCGCCAGGTCTAGCGTGTTCCGCAATGCATCGCGGCTCGTCGAACCGGACGGAACCGGCGATAAGTCCAGCACAGAAAGTTTGTAGCCAGCCTGATGAGTTGGCAAAGAGATCCTGTCCGGGCGCAAAAAACGCGCTCGACAATTGTGGCATAGCCATAGCGCATCGGGAAACCGAGGGCAGAAGGAAGAGCGAAGGTAAGCGGGATTTCAAGAGGGCTTGGGAATCGAGGATGTTGCGATCAGCGCAGCTTAGAAAGCGGGGTTGGGAAACACAGTGGAAGGAATATGCAAACCGCTGCAAGCCAGTTTGGCCATTCTCGAATGGACCCGGTAGTACTTGCTCCAATTTAGTCATTGAAAACAGGCAACTTACTCCCGGCTAGCCGGTACCTTCGTCCCCGAACCCTAGGCGGCGTGAGTACCCCCAAAATGTACCTTCCCCTCTAATGCTCTGAAATGGACCGATTGCTATCTTTGGTGTGCGGCAAGAGCAAGGAAAAGACAGGGAGCCACAATGAGGGACGCTTCAGAGTTTTCGATCTTCGGGAAGAAATCAAACGAAAAAGAAATCCAGGCAAAACAGCCTGAAGCGGCACCGCAGGCCGCCGAACAGGTGACACCGGCAGAGCCCCAGCCGAAACCTCTATCCAGCCCGGAGGTTCTCAAGGTGGAACACCTGACCATGGAGCAGCTCGAAGCGCTGTTCCCTTCCGAGAATCCGGAGGCGGCCGCAGCCGTTGCTTCGACCGATACCACGAACGAGACGCAAGCGAGTGCCGCGCCATCGACCCGTCAGGAGCGCCGCTCCAAGCGCCGCGCGCTGATCTCCGCGCCGGTCCGGGTGCGCAGCATCGATTCAACGCGAAATGCGCTCGATGACATCACGACGACGCTGAACGTTTCACGCATGGGCATCCTGCTGGCCAGCACCGACTCCTCTTACTACCGCAGCATGGATGTGATGGTCACATTCCCCCACAGCAAGGCCCCGGATGCGGCTCAAAGCGAACAACCGGGCCGCGTGATACGCATCAGCGAACTGGCCGATGGGCGCCGATCGATCGCCATCGCCCTCGGCGTGAAGCACCACCAGGACGAAGAATTCATTCTTTCGAATGGAACAACCGTGGCCACCGATGCAAAGGCCGCAAAAATCAAGGTCGAGCGCGACCCCAATTCCCCGAGGCCACTGGTGCTGGCACTCGATGCCGAATCGGCCATCCGCGAATCGCTGAAGAGTTACCTGGCGAACGAGGGTTACGACGTCATCGCCGTGACAAACGCGGAGGAAGCGCGCGAAGTGCTCGACCAGTGCACACCGTCACTGCTGATCGCTGAAATCGAAGGCGAGGGCATGCCGGGATATGACATCTGCGCACACTGCAAGTCGACCCCACGGCTGCAGAGCATTCCGGTAATGCTCACAACGAGTTCGGCTTATCCGAGCGACTACGCCAGCGCCCATTCGCTGGGGGCGGTTGTTTGCATGGCAAAACCGTACCGCCAGGAGCGCCTCGGGCACGTGGTCAAGCTACTGGCTCCTCCGCCGAACGCGAACGAAAATATCGAGCCGCCGCGCCCCGCCGATCCTTCGCGCCGCCATCTACCCGCTGGCGGACCTGCCAAAGCTCCAGCATCAGATGTGAACCGCCGTTTCCGGTTTGGGAGGAAATCATGAACCAAGGGAGCAAGAACAAAACCATGGATGCATTCGAAACAGCTCGCCAGGCATTTTTCTCCGGTAAGGTTGCCCCGAACTCAAGCACCACTTTTACGCAAACCAAATCGTTCGAGGGAATGCCCGCAGAAGGTACCAAGAAAGCTCGAGTGCTCGTCCTGCAAGAAGAACCGGTCCTCGCATCGCGCTAAGCTTCCGCCCGCTGAGACAGTGTCTTAAAAAGAACACACGGCCTGCGCAAAACGGCAGGCCGCGGAACCCGGCAGTAAAATAAGTACATTGTGAAGTGCCCGAAATGTGGAAATGAAGTTCGCGACGTGGCCCGCTTTTGCCAGCGGTGCCATGCCACGCTGCGCTACTCGTGTCCGGCTTGCAAGCACGAACAACGGCACGGCGGCACGTGTGAAAAGTGCGGCGTGGATTTCTTGAAGTACATTGCCGCGGTGATGAGCGCGCAGAAATCAGAAGCAGACGCGGAACACACGCGTTTGGAAGGGCGCTCGCGGTTGATGCGCAACGTGATGCTCACGCCATTCACTCTTGGCATTCCCCTGCTGCGAGACCTGTTACTGGGATCGCGAAAACAGCGTACTTAGGCTGTTTCATTTCCATCCGCAAAACGATTGCTGGGAGACAAAGTGGACTGCTTTCTATCTTGGTCCACATTGGATTGCCGCTCGAATTTCTGCGTACGTTTCCGGATAGCCATTCTCCAGGGACCCGATGCTAAAATTCGTGAGTAGCGCTATTCCGCGGCAATCGAATAGGAACGACCGTGCACGCTTCCAGCTCACAGTTGCCCAACATTATTCGCTTTGGCGTCTTTGAGGCGGATCTGCGTGTGGGCGAACTTCGCAAGAGCGGCGCGCGAATTCGCGTGCAGGAGCAGCCTTTTCAGATTCTGGTGATGTTGCTGCAGAGGCCTGCGGAAGTTGTCTCGCGGGAAGAATTGCGGCAGAAGCTCTGGCCCGGCGATACTTTTGTTGATTTCGAACACGGCGTCAATTCCGCAGTCGCGCGGTTGCGAGAGCTTCTGGGCGATTCGGCCGATAGCCCGCGCTATATAGAAACGCTGCCGCGGCGAGGCTATCGATTTATCGCGCCTGTCGACGGGCGCGATCCACAACGCCGGCGGGAGACGGAGCCAGGAGTTGCATCCCTTGCCGTGCTGCCGTTTGAAAATGTTTCCGCGGACCCTGAAACGGAATATGTGGCTGACGGCATCACGGAAAGCCTGATCAATCGGCTGGCGCAATTGCCGGAATTGCGAGTGATGGCCCGTAGCACTGTTTTCAAATTCAAGACACAAATGGCGGACCCTACTGCGATTGGCCGTGAGCTGAAAGTAGGCGCGATTCTTACCGGCCGTGTTCTGGAGCGAGGTGGCGTGCTGATGGTGAGCGCCGAACTGGCCGACGTGCGCACGGGCTGGCAGTTGTGGGGTGAACAGTACAACCGGAAACCTACTGACATCCTGACCGTGCAAGAGGAGATCGCACAGGAGATTTCGGAAAAGCTGCGTTTGCCGTTGACCGGCCAGGAACGAAAAAAACTAGCGAAACAGCCCACACACGACTCCGAGGCATATCACATTTACTTACGTGGACGCTTCTGGTGGAACAAGAGAACAAAAGAGGGGCTGGAAAAAGGAATTGAATATTTCAAGAAAGCCATCGCAAAGGATCCGTTTTTTGCGTTGGCTTACAGCGGATTGTCGGATTCCTATCATCTGCTGGGAGGCACAGCGTTTGCTGGAATGCCACCGCGCGAAGCTGCTCCTCTAGCCAAGGAAGCGGCGCTAAAGTCAATCGAGATTGATGACACCCTGGCGCAAGCGCACGCGCACGCTTCGATGGCTTGCGTGTTCTCGTATCAATGGGATTGGGAAGAGGCGGGAAGAGAATATCGCAGGTCCATCGAACTGAATCCGAGCTACGCGACCGTTCGCCAGTGGTACGCATTCTATTCGGCAGCCATGGGGCGGATGGAGGAGGCGGTTGAGGAAGGAATCAAGGCGAAGGAACTCGATCCGCTCTCGATCATAATCAACCGGGATCTGGGGCTGCTTTTTGCATATGCGCGACAACCGGACAGAGCGATCGAACAATATGAGAGAACGCTTGAGCTCGACCCCGACTTTGCGTTAACGCACCAAGCTCTCGGCCGAGCCTATTTGCAGAGCGGCAACCTCAAAGAAGGCGTGGAGTGCATTGAAAAAGCTGTCGTATTGGCACCAAATAATTCGGCCATGCACGCGGCCCTGGCGCACGCCTACGGTTTGAGCGGTCAGCACGAAAAAGCGCGAGCCATACTAAAGGAATTAATGGAGCGAACGCACTGCGCATATATCCCCTCGAGCAACATTGCTGTTGTATATGCCGGACTGGGCGAACCGGATCACGCACTGGAATGGCTGGAAAAGGCCTGCGGCGACCGTGACGATGGATTGTTGCTGCTAAAAGTGCATCCGATCTATGATTCGCTACGAGCGAGTCCGCGTTTCCAAAATATTCTGCGCGAGATGAATCTTATTTCGAGGGCGGGTTGACCATACCCAAGGTCCGAGCACAGGACCAGCGGCCAAGCAGCCCGTTCGAAATCATCATATCGGCCATGTGAATTGCTTCGGCAGGATTTCGCGGATCGCCGTGAAAATGGAAGCGGTGTTCCATCTCTTGCCAAGTAGAAGTTCCATTGAACTGCAGAACGCCCCAGCTCATCTGGCCGTTCGAATCCGGCCGGCCAATGTTGAGTCCCTGCGATTCGCATTCAATGAGGCGCGCGATTGTCGCAGCGTTGTAGACAGGAAAAGCGAGATCATAGGCCCAGCCCTTGCCTGTTATGCGCGCCATCGGTGTGGAAGGGTGCTGAAGTGCCACGTTCTCCGGGCGCCTGGTGGCTGCAGCCCAAACCAGCAGCGCAAAAAGAAGGCAAAGGAGCGACAAGGTACGTTTTCCTGCCTTGCTTGAGAACACCTCCCAACGACTCACTTCCTGAATTGCCGGATTCAAGACTGAGATTTCCTCGTTCTGGAGTAACTTCGAAAAGTGCTTGTGAACTTCGGACAACTTCGAAATCTAACGGGCCTTTGACACAGGCGAAACTTTTTAGAAGCTCGCCAAACGTTGATACGTTTAGTTTAGAGAGTCGAGATGGATATGTCACTAGCGAAATTGTTGATTGGTTCGCGTCGTTCTTCGACTAAATCGAGTTCTTGCTTTGCGCGAACCACAGAAAAATATTGTGCCGGCGGAAAGAGACCCGTGCGGGAAAACTCGGCACCAAGAGCGCGCTTGACCTCTCGATACCAGTAATCGAAAGTGCCTTCCGCTACGCCAAGCTGCCGAATGGCCATTCGATATTCGCAGATGTTCAGAAAATAGATCTCGAACAACTTCAATCTACCCTTCCATTCGGGTCGCCGGAGGGCATGGCGACCGATTCTTTCGAAGTCGGCGATATATTCGCAAGCGCGTGCGCGCGTCGGGCGCCATTGGTAGCCAGTAGAAGGAGTGTCGAGCGTGATTGCGCGTACTGCTCCACGGGAATCGGCAAGGCAGTCACGCAGACTACGATATCGCCCGTGGCAAACATCGAAGATTTCAGCGGTCTTCATTTGGTCTCCGGCGGCGTTCAGTTGATCAGCGATTTCATTTCTTCATCTGTTTTGGCAAAACTCTTTTTCCCCAAGTAGATCAATTTTGCGGACGTGTATCCGTTCCATCCGAGAGCAGTGCGCCCAAATCCCAGACCTCGTCGGCTCGATCCATTTCTCCTTCGATCGCGTCGATGCAGGCCTGATAGCATTCGCGCCAACCTGCCATGTAGCCTCTGGAATATTCTTCGGCCATCCGCTGTTGATCGTTATAGGTTCGCTGCATCGCCATGAATTCAGCCCGTTCCAATCGAGGGGCTCGTAAGGCAAGCCTCAGTCGGTAGAGGAATTCAAAGAACAGCCGTGCGATTCTATGCAGGGGTGTTGGAAAATAGACGCCAACGCGCCGTCGTGGTTCGTACCAGGCCAGCCTCCAACCGCGCGGCACTGTCCCACCGTGGCTAATTTCTTTGCGGAACCTTCGCATGGAATGCACCTCTCGGGAATTTGATTCACCATACGACCACCGAGCGCGGTCGCGGTAGCACAGCAACAGTAATCGGTGTGGACCTCGATCTTTCTGGGGCGCAACTCAGCATTGGCCGTAGCTCGGAATATGCACTCGCACGTAACCCGCCGAGCATGTCATCAGCAATCTCGAGTCGACCGGTGTCGATTGCGGCAGAAACAAAGCCCATAAACATTTGAACCCTAACATGGGAACGAGCCGAGGCGAATGGCTTGTGGTTTTTAGCGTGCGTGATCGCCGCCACCGCCAACGAATGTCACTTAAATGAGAGGTGCAAGAAGTCGGAGATCTTAGGGTCTTTCGTTCACGTGTAAAGACGGCTTTTAGAGACATTCTTTCTACGTACCGATACTGCCGTACCATTGATTGCCTTCGAGCCGGTGCTAACCTCACAGCGTACCTGCTTCCCATCATGAGGGGCGACCATACTTGGAGGACTGGCCATGAGCGACATTCAGCCGCTCGCTTATCTGCTGTCATCATCAAAGATTTCTCTCGAGTCCTACGAGCTATTACGTTTAAATCGTGCCTCAAATCTGCGAAAGGAAATGTTGCAACTGCTTGACAAGTGGGTTGATGCTGAGACGGAAGCCCGGCTAGCCCGTGAGATACTGGAATGGAAACGCATAGAGCGGCGGAAAGAAGATCAGGACAACTTCTCGACAGCGGAACCTCTTTTGACGGCTCTGACGGCCGTGCCCATCGGTAGGGTCGATGCAAGGTTCTTATACGCGGGACCCGATGGTAAGACAATCCCTGAGCGGGAGAAGATAGCAATGCCGCAGAAAATCGGTCTGGTCTTTTGCATGAACCGGGCGCGTCCGAAACTCTCACAGCGCACGAGACCGGCCGCGACAGCCAGTCTTGCATTGCGATTGCTGGAACAGCCGTCAAAGCCCGCGCGCGACGATGGGCAGGTGTGCGACGAGCGGGCGATTGGTCCTGTCGCTCTCTGAATAGAGTCAAGAGCGCACAGATATGCAACAGCTCGAGGTCTGCAGATCGTGCCGCGTATTTGCACATGTAGTTCTCCAGCTGCTCGTCGGCACAGCTGGTAATTTGCCGGCAACCGCTAGAGATAACTTCGAAGCTTTTCATGACTGTTGTCGCCCCTATCGTTCGAGGCAGTGTGTCTCATGCGCCCAATTCGCTGCGACATCCGTCTCAATCCTCCTGAACATAAAATATTCATTACCACGTGGCACCTATGTCTTCTTTGGGGGCATCTCTTGGCGGGCGAGAAGAACGATTAGGGGCCGGAGCCGTTGAATGCATCAGAGGGTGTAGAGAGCGAAAGGAGGCGCGGAAAGCAGCAGAATTCGATTGGACCGGCGGTCGTCACGAATTAAACCGGTTTACAAGGAAGCGCGGCTAGTTTGAGGAGGCGGACCCGAGAGAATTACGCAGCTCAAGCGGACGCGGTGCGAGGGGGCCAGGGTTCGAGTAGTTGTTCTTTGCGGAAGATCAGCGCGTTAATGTCGTAGGGAGCCAACTCGATGCTGTGTCCGTGCGTGATGGCGTCGGTGGGGCAAGCTTCCACGCAGTAGCCGCAGAAGATGCATCGGGAATAATCGATGTTGTAGGCCTTGGCGTAACGTTCGCCCGCAGAGATTCGCTGCGCTTCGGTATTCTCCGCAGCCTCAATATAGATACAGTTCGCAGGGCAAGCGGCGGCGCACAAGTAACAGGCCACGCACTTCTCGAAGCCGTGCTCGTCCCTCTGCAGCACGTGAATACCCCGGTAGCGCGGCTGGACGCTCGGGGGAACTTCAGGAAAGTTCTCGGTGGTGGTTTTGCGGAACATGGTCCGCAGGGTGACGCTAAAGCCCTTAAACAGCGTCACGAACGTTTCGCCGACTTCTCTTACGATCGATGCCATTGGGAACTCACTTTAGCAAAGTTGATGGAAGCAGGCAAACTGCTTTCCGCTGAACGTGTCATCGCCGACTCCAATTCCCCGGAAAAGCTCGCGGGAACCGCGCCGCGAGCGGTAGGCGCTGACGCGCCGTCATTTTTTCCGCAAAGAACAAGATAGAGATCAACCGTTTCGTCTCCGTGCCCCGCGTTTGCGCCGTAGCGGGCGCGAAAATTCGCAACGCATCGCGATCACTCGCCGGGCGGCGCGACGGGGGCGGGTTCGTTGATGCGTCCTTTGCCGGTGATGGCCGCGACGATCTGCCGCCCGTGAAAACGTCCGTTCTCGATGAAAATATCCGATGTGTTTTTACCGCCGACCACCACACCCGCTACGTAAACACCCGCACGATTGGTCTCGAGCGTCTCGGGATTTACTTTGGGGCGCATGGTAACACTATCGAGTTCGATGCCCTGCTGCTGCAGAAAGCTGAAATCGGGGTGGTAGCCGGTCATCAGGAAAACCTGTTCGGCGGGAATGGGTTTCTCCGGGCCCGAATTCTGTACCCACACCTGGTGCGGCTCGATGCGCGTCACCCGCGTATGAAACATGGCCTTGATCTCCCCGGCGCGGATGCGGTTCTCGATGTCCGGCTTGACCCAGTATTTCAGGCTCTTGCCCACTTCCCCGCCCCGATGCACCAGCGTGACGTGCGCTCCGCCGCGAAAAAGCTCCAGCGCGGCCTCGGCGGCCGAATTCTTGGCGCCGACCACCACCACATTCTCGTGCCAGTACGGGTGCGGATCGGTGAAATAGTGCGAAACGTTCGGCAGTTCCTCGCCCGGGACGCCCAGAAAATTCGGCAGGTCGTAATAGCCAGTAGCAATTACAATCTTCCGTCCGTGGTATTCCTGAGCGCCGGCCTCGCCCTGCGTGTGGACCTTAAAGCGGCCTTCGGTTCCACCGATGCCCGTGACCCGCTCGTACAGCCGCAGCTCAATGCCATAGTGTTCTACCGTGCGGCGATAGTATTTCAGCGCCTCGGTGCGCGTCGGCTTGCCGCCCGAAATAGTCATCGGGATGTCGCCAATCTCCATTCGCTCCGGCGTAGTAAAAAAGTTCATGTTCACCGGATAGTGGTAGAGCGAGTTGCACAGGCAGCCCTTGTCGATCACCAGGGGCTCCAGCCCGGCGCGCTTGGCTTCGATGGCGCAGGCCAGGCCGGTCGGGCCGGCTCCGATGCAGATCAGGTCGTAAACAGTGTTTGCTGGGCTGTTCATATTCGCGATTTTATGGGTGAAAGCATGAGCTCCGAGGTCCGATTTTGAGGCTGAATTCGGGCGGTCGAGGCCTGAAAATGTGTCTCGACTTAGCACGAGCGCTTTCCTTTATTTTCAATGAGTTACGCATGGGCCAAGTTTGCAGCGTGTCTCACCTTAGATTCTTTCGCTTTTTCTACGCCCGTGATGGGTCGTGAACGTTGGACCGCAGGCACGACTCCGGCTGCGAATTGCTCTGAGTCGGAGTGGTTGCCGACTTCGCTGCCGCGTCTCCCCCGCGCTCGACTCAACGCAACCTCCTTGGCGCGCGAAGCGCCTCATCGAGGTTAGCCAGAGGCAAAGCGGAATGCAACATGGTTTGAGGCCGTGGCGAGTGGCTGGCCGAAAAAGGAGGCGGAGGAGGAGGTAGGAGGTAAAGGACGCAAAGGACGCAAAGGACGTAGAGGAGGAAGGCTCGCGGTCTTTCATTCGCGATCCTAACCGGATCGTTCTGTTGCGATCCTTAACCGGATCGTTCTGTTGCGATCCTAACCGGATCGCCAAGAACCGCGAGCGGTGTGGCGCTCACGCGCATTCGGATTTCCCACCGCTGAGACTTACCCGGCATGCAAAGGCGCGCATGCCGGTCTGTTTCGCGGTGGGCTACGTTGTGCCGCCCCGTTCCGGGGCTAAGGCGGCGGAGCTTTGGTCATCCGCAAGGTGCCTGCCGAGGTGTGCGAGAATTGTGGAGAAGCCTACGTGAGCGCTGAGGCCACGAGAGGCCTGCTCGAAGGGGCGCGAGAAAAAAGTCTGGCTCATCCAGCGTGGCAATCCGCTATGGGACGACCTCGCGCTGCCGCAAAAAGCCGAGCCAACTGCAAAAGCCGAGCCAACTGCAAAAGCAGATCCTTCACCGCCGTTCGCCGA
>CAVUBX010000003.1:0-373486 GCA_963739935.1 uncultured Acidobacteriota bacterium | reverse complement strand
TGCCGCTGAAGACGTGGTTGGTGAGCGCGGGAATCTTCAAAAGCGCATAGATCGCGGCCAGGAACGTGATGAAAAGAACGGGAAAGGCTTCCATGAGTTGAACGACGGAAATCGTGCCGGTCGGCTCAAGATCGAGGATGCCAAGGATCAGATTCCCAATGATGTACACCACCGCCGCCGCGATGACCTGATAGAACGCATACTGAATGAAAGCCTTGAACCAACCCCAGAAGAGCCACTCCAGCTTGGGGACAATGAAAAAAGGCACAAAGATTGGGCCAACCAGGACACACACAGCCGTGGCAATGAATCCGTACGCGATAACAACGATTGCGATGGCCTGCGCTGCCGCGAGAAGAATGGTGATGACGACGTATTCTGCCGTTCCCAAAATGTCGCCGAACGTGGGCGCGTTCATGCGGACTTCAAAATCCGCGACTCGTTCTTCAACGGTTTGCAGTTCGGTCTGATTGATCTTGTTCGCAAGGAATTGGGACTCGTCGGTAATCAGGTTATGAAAACTCCTGCCGATGCCGGGAATAGGCGTGCTGTAGTAATTCACCATCCCGAATCCGAAGCTGATCGTCAGCAAGAGCGCCGCGAAGTTGTCGAAATGAAGGAAATGTCTGCCGCTCGCAGCGGAGAGAGCCGACTTCACGCCGTACCAGACGACGAGAATCGTCGCAAACATCCGAAACAGGTTCTGGCCCATCGCGTCGAAGAAGCCGAGATTCTGCGTGAGGAGATTGTTGATCGCCTGAAAGATGAACTGCAGATAGTCGGTTTGCATGGCTGCGGCTCCCTCGACGCGGCTGGGCGGCTGTCACTACGGCATCTGAAAGCTCTGAAGCGAACTGGTGATCGTGCCTGTGACTTGGGTCATGTTGCCGGCGAGGTTCGCTCGCCGGTCGATGTCCGCGTTGATTGTGTTGGTCGTGGCTTCGCGCTGCCGCTTGGCGATGATGGTCTGCTCTTCGAGAAGCGAGACCAGGAGCTTGTTCGAGTCCTGAAGCGTGCGAAGCGTCAGGACGTTCGCCGCGTTGATCTTGTTCAGCACGGAGACTTCGGTATTCAGGTTCGGGTCGGAAGAAAATGAATCCTGTTCGAGGTTGTCGATCTGGGTCTGAATGTCCTGCGAATCGCCCCGGATCGAGCCGATGGTGGCCATTGCGTTGACGTTTGCGCCGTCCGCGAGTTCGACGGAGGCGTATTGGGACTGCACGCGGTTGAGTTCGTCCGGGGTCATGCCGCCAAGTTGCGCTGAGCCATAGGGAAGCAGCGGCGTGGTCGCCTGCTGGTAGCCGGTGTTGATCGTGGGAAGCAGACCGGAGTTGATGCCGCTAATCCAGGAGCCGGTATTTCCGAACGTGTTGACCGAAGTCACATTGCGCCACTGTGAAAAGGTGGCGCGGTAACGCGCGGGCATGTTCTGGATGAACTGCGCCATCTGGAGGGCCAGGTTGTAATGCGCGAGGACTTTCGCATACGTCTGCTGGAGTTGAATGAGATGCTGCTGGAGTTGGTAGTAACGGAGCAGTGCGTTGCTGTAATTCGTCGGGTCGTAGACGATGCCGCCGAAGCCGAATTGCGCCGAGGCGGTGCCGACGCATAACCCCATCACGAGCACGAACGTCAGAATTTTCCTTTTCATCGAAGTTTCCTTTCCGCCTTCACAGATCGGAAGGCATTTTGTGGTTGTTGTAATCGGGCAGGGGCAGGTCTCCCGAGAGGTAGACCTTGACCCGATGCCCTTCGCGAATGGTTACGGTCGGCAGAATGTTCAGGAAGCGGTCGAGAATCTGTTCGGACGACTGCGCGATGCTCGATGCGAACTGCTGGCGCATGAGATCGTTGCCGGAGTCGGTGAAAACGCCGCCTGTTCCTGTTTCAGCTACGGCTCCCAGAGCGCCGATGGCGAGCGATGTGCCGAAGATGCGGAGATAGTGGTTGTTTACTTTGTCGCGCAGCCCGGTGTCGCCGATCTGATCGAGGCCCTTGAACTGGTCGAGGCTGACGGAATACCCATCCGGCATAATGAGCCGATGGAAGGCAACGGCGAGGCGGGTTTGCCCGAGGGCTTCCACCTTCTTCGCTTCGCCGAGAATCTTCGTTCCCGAAGGAATCAGCAGATGCTGCCGGTCGTGCGAGTAGATGTCGTCGCTGAGCAGGCATTCGACGGGGCCTGCGAAGGAGCCGTCGAGCCGGTTGATAAGGACGGCTTCCAGAATCGTCCCTTCAAAGACGATGTAGGTTTTTCCCGCCGCCACGTTTGGGACGCCGGGCGACGTGGCGGCGGGCTTGGTCACCTCCTTCGTGTCACGGTCGGCCTCCGTGGGACTCGCGGAGGAGGAACTGCGAGCCGGAACGGAGTGCGCGACAGGTTGTTGAGAGGCGGCTGGGAGTTGCGCAGTCACTGGCGGCTGCATGTCTTTCAGAAGTTGAGCAACCTGCGTCGCGTCCAAACCGGAAGGTGGAGGAGCCGGATTCGCTGAACTCGGGCTTTGCGGCTCTGGTGGTGCAGCGTCCGCTTCGGGCGCAGCGGCGTTCTTCCGATAGCTGAGCGCGATATTGGAAGCGAACAGCGAAAGGTAGGCTCGCTTCTTGCGTTCGGCCTGAATGGGGTCTTCGTTGCGCTCATTAGGAGCGTTGCCGGTTGTCTCGGATGCTTGGTTCGGCTGTGAACTGGCGGGCGCGCCGCCGAGCAGCCGGGTCTGTTGAGCGAGAGCATTTTGCGCGACGACTTCCTGGCGTTGCAGTTCCTCAATCCGGCTTTGCAGTTCCGCAATCTGAGTTTCGTTGATCTGAAGCGGTGCGGGTGCCTGGGCGACCGAGGTATTTGATTTCGCCGGGGTCTGCGGCTTTTTCGGGCTGGTGAGCCACATGATGACAACCATCAAGACCGCGAGGCCCAGAATCAGCCACGACTGGACGTGCTTTGGCAAAAGGCCGGGCGGCTTCGGGGCCTTATCCTGAATAGGTTCGTTCATTACTTCTCTCCCTCCGCGGCCTGCGGTCCTTGACGACGCGTAAAGGTGAGCTTCTTTTTGCCGATGGCGAGGTATCCGCTGTCCATAACCTTCGGGGCGACGTATGTGCCGTTCTCGAACTGGAAGTTGATGAGATTGGGTTTGCCGTCCTTCATCTCGTAAAGAGTGGGCTTCTCTCGCGCGGCGCACTGGATGTACGTGAATGCGTCGTCGTGGTAAATCGCCGACACCAGGAACGGCTGCGCCGACGCTTTCTTGTCAATCTGGTAGTCGAAGTGGAGCTTTGCGGGATACTCGTACCGGAATTTCGCTATCTGCTCCTTGGCCTGCGCCTGCGCCGCCTGAACCTGGGCGCTCGCCTGCTCACGGATCGTTTGCGTTTCCTTCCGATATGCCTCAGCTTCGTTCGCAGGCACGTAGTTTTGGAAAAAGCCCTGCCCGCCCACGCTTGATTGATCTTTTGGCTCGATAAAAATCTTCAGGTCGGGCTGAGTGTTCGGCTCATTGCTGATCTCCGTGAGCAGGAAAGAATAGACGTGGCCGCTGGCGGTGATGAGGTTCAGATCGGTGCTGATGCCAGCCTGTGCGGGATGAATGAAGCAAAGATTATGGACCCCGTTGACGATCCAGAAGTCCTTGTCGCCAGTCGTGAAATCGAGGATGTCCTCGCTGTCTGGCAGAACGATGAGCGTGGAAAAGCGGACTTTGGCCCGCACAGGCACAATGTCGTTCTGGGAGTACTTCACTACGCGCGCGCTGGCAGTATCGGCGCGAAGCGGCAACATGGATGGGCCGAACATGCAAAGCACAGTAAGAAGCGCCGCTGTTTTGAAAAAGCAGACAGGCAGAATACGAAACGCAGTCTTCATTTCTTCTCTCCTTGATCGAAAGGATCGTCGGGTGATTCGGGATCGCGTGGCTTGCTCCCGGAGTCCTTCCAAAACGGAAACAGAGCCATCGCGAGGTACAGAAGCGTCGTAAACGAGACGACGATTACCGAAAAGATGTGCGCGGAGACGCGCAAAACAAAGTCTGGCGGCAGGATGGGACCAGGGAGAACTGGCGTCATTGCGCCCCTCCCGCCAGGACTTCGAGGCCCTTCTCGAAACCGTAAGTCTCAAACGCTTCTTTCCGTTTACGGTTGTCGTAGGGATCGTTGGTGTAGAGCCAATAGCTCTTGGAATCGACGGTGAGGTTCGCGACCTTCGCAAGCTCCGGCGTCTTTATGAGGAATTGCTGCTTGGGAACGAGCGCTGAAATCAACTCGACTTCGTTTTCGTTCAAGTGGAACTGACGGCGGTACAGATCCCGGTCCATGTCGGGGTTCGCGAGGAAAATCTTCGTGGCGCAGCTCTCGATGATTACGTCGAGAATATCCGAGCGGCGCAACTCGTCGAGCGATTGCGTCGAGAGCACCATTGCCGCGTTGTGCTTGCGCCAGGTTTTGAGCGCCTCGACGACATATCGCTGGATGCTCGGGTTCTTGAGAAACACCCAAGCCTCGTCAATGAGGAAGGCCTTGAAAGCGGAAGTGATCTCCTTGTCCGCGATGACCGCGTTCGCCCGATGGAGAATGTAGAAAAGTAGAGGTTCCAGAATCTCGGGATACTGGCTCATCTTCTGGAAGTCGAAGCACTGGAACCGCGAGAACGAAATCGTGTCTTCGGCGTTGTCGAACAGGAATCCGAATTGGCCGCCTTGCGTCCACTTCGCCAGCCGTTCGGATAGCCCGTGCCCGAGAATGTTCGAGAGAACGCTGAGTGTCCGCAGCGCCGGATCGACGGCATAGAGATTCTCGATCTGGTGGTAGAGGTCGCGCTCGGTCGAAGGATCGAATTCCAGCGGTCCAGAGCCCTGCATCAGGACCTTCAGGAACAGCGCCAGAAAATCGAGGTTTTCCTTCGTGGGAGGCAATGAAAACGGGTTGATCCTGAAGCCTTCCGATTCGAGGCCCACTTTTACATACGAGCCGCCAAACAGGTACGTGAGGCTCTCGAAGCTCCCACCCAGGTCGAAGATGAATGTGTATGGGGTGTATTTTTGAAGGTTCGTGATGAGGAAATTCAAAAGGAACGATTTACCCGCCCCGGTGCGCCCGAGAATCATGGTGTGAGCGACATCCCGGTAATGGAGGTTCAGGAAGTAGGGCGTGTGGTGATTCGTTTCGAGAACTGCCAGATATTCCTGCCGGAGATGCCGGTTGCGGGGCTCGCCACAGTGAAGCGTGAAGAGGAATGAAAGGTCGGCGTAATTCGTGTTCAGCAGATAGAGATAGCGGAGATTGGAAGCGTGGTTGCCAGGGACGGCTGCGAGGAAAGCGTTCAGCAGATTGTATTTCTCTTCGTAAAGCTGGGCGTCGTGAACGCTGAAAACTTTGTAGAAATCCGCGCAGGCCCGGTCCACCTTGGCCAAATCGAGGTCGTAGATCACAACAGTGAGTGAAAACTGACCGAAGTAGTTGCCGTGAAGCTCGATCTGCTGGATCGCGTCACCGAGTTCCCGAACCTGGGATTCCTTTGAGTCGTCGGTGAGAACGTCCCGCTGCGGGGCGTCGTTCAAATTGACCTGACTGAAAAATGAATGTTTGGTGTTGTGGAAGTGACGGCGCTTGGCCTGGATCGTCCTTCTCGTCTTGCCCGAATCTTCCTTTTTCCACTCGCTGACGACGTAATAATTTGCTTCCACTTCGAGCAGACGGTTGAAGATGAGCGGGAAAGTCTGGGCGGACGGCTCCTTGAGCGTCAAAACCCTGACGTAATAATCGTCCAGGCGCAGACGGCCAGGGTGACATTCGAGATGAGACTCGCAGAGGTAATAGTCGAGGAAAGTGTCGTATTTGAGTTTGGCGTGTTCCAGTTTGTGCGGAGCGACGTTGAGCGTCTTCTTGAGGACCCGGAATGCCTCGTATTTGTCGAGCAGACGCACGGGCAGGAAGTCGCCTACCTGCAAAATGAAGCTTTCCGTTTTTTGGAGGAGCGCGGCCTGGGCTTTGTCGATCTCGCGGTCGAGCAGTACAACTTGTCTCTTGGTCGAAAAGCTGGCAAGCAGCTCGCCGAAACCTTTTGACGGATGCCTGAATAATTCCAGAAACGTACTGCTTAGGTTGCGCGAATAGCGGAAGCCCTCGTACAACACAACGTAATAGATGGACAGGGAGAAGAGCGTGTCGGCCTTCGCCGCCAGATACGCAATTCGGTTCTTGATCGCTGTATCGACGACCGGATTGCCGTAGAGCTTGTACGGAATCGTTTCGTTGTTTCTTTTGAAGAGATACTGATAGACGCGGAAGTTTTCATCGAACAGCTTGAATGCAGATTCGAGACGTTTCGTAAGGCCGTCAATGGCCGTCCCATCGAGGCACTCATAGTCCACGCCCGGTACTTCGAGGATGACGCCGAGGTCTCCCGTTTTGGTGAGGAAGACATGCTCGTCCACAAAGCCGTACAGGTTCACCATCTCATTGAACGAGCCAGTCTCCTCGTAGTTCTTGAAGATCCGTTTTAGCCTAAGCACGGTTCACCACCCTGTGGATCGAAATGGGACTGAATTTTGCCGGGTCGTACTGCGTGCGAAGCTTCGTGGAAGTGAGCAGGAACCGTAGAATCTGCGGATCGGTCTTCGTCGCCCATCGCGCGACGAAGTAGAGCAGCAGGAACATCAATATGCCGCCCAGTAAGCTGTCGAGCAGGTTGAACGTTCCCGCGCCCACGCACATCGCAAAGAAGAAAAGCTTCCGCTCGGCCCCGAGAATCGTGAGAGGCCGTGAGAGCGACCGATGGACCATGTTGACTCGCCTGTTTTCCGGCATGTCGTCCTCGCGTTGGATGAAGTGGTCAGGAGCCTGGAAACAGCCAGGCAAGGAAGTTCACGGCGGCAATCGCCATGCCGACGCCAAAGAGCACGCCGGCGAGAACGCGCTTCGAGCCGCCTTCGCCGAACGCGAACGTTAGGCCCGACACTACAATCGCGACTAGGGATAGCCCGCGCGCGATGGTGCTCGTAAATGCCGTTTCGAGAACATTGACTGCGTTCTCCCAGGGTGAGTTGCCAGTGGCTTGTGCGAATGCTGGCGCGGCCAGAATCAATCCCATCGCCGCTACCAGCAGATATCGAGACTGCCTTTTGAGTCTGCGTGCTTTTCGCCAGAGTATCTTCATTTCTGCGGTCTCCTCTTCTGCATCTGCAATCGGGCGGAGTTCTCGTCGTACTTTGGCCAGCAACGGAATCGAGGCGAAGAGAGAAAATCGCTTTCTGGCTCGTCCTTACACACTTGGAGCGGGCGCTCTAACCAGTGGATTTCTACCTTCGCGCCCGTCCGTTACCAGCCGTGCGCGATACCAGGCGGCGGACCGTTGTGCCCCGGTGCCAACTGGATCGTGGAGAGTGCGTCCGGCGAGAACTCCCCTCTATTTATACAGAGGCGTTTTTTGAGGAAAAACTAACCAACAAAATGCAACTTTTTTGAACTTTTTTACTATTCGGAGGTTTTTGCGGAGCGTGTCTTCGTCTTGTGGCGAGAGCCCTGCACCGGAGTCTTCCGCAGAAAATCGCTGAAGAGGTTGTAGCACGGGGAACATAGGGTGATGTGATCGAGAATTTCTTCACTCATTTGGGCGGGTTGCTCGGCTGCATGCTTCAGAACGCTGTCCCCGGGACATCCCTGGCGGCTGGGATTGGGAAAATCTTCGGCAAGATGCCTATTCCCAATTTCGAGGAAGGCCTTGTCCGACAGCTTCCGCTTTCTAATGCCCGATTTTTCCTTCGCGCCCGGCAAGCGTGAGGTCCCCCGAGGAAGCATTCACTTCTGTATTTTGAGAGTTTTTCGGGCGCGGTCAAGGGCTTTGCGATAGCGGGCCTCTGCCGCATAGGGTGATATGCCAAAAAGTCTGCCAATCTCGCCCCAGGATCGATCCCCAAGACGAAGCAGTACGATCTCTCGCGAGACCTGATCGCAGGCAGCCATGATTTCGTTGATGAGCACGGCAGTTTCCGCCCTTCCTTCTTCGGTCGGATTGAATTGCGTTTGGGCATATTCTTGAACAGCCTGCTCCAAACTTGCCGTTCGCTGCTTGGCCTTATCAATCATGTGAATAAATGTGCGAAACAGATAAGCGCCGATGTCTCGCACCGGAGGCGAACCCGTCCGCTCCTTTTGTTTGATTGCAGCGGACACCGAAGCCGCCGCTTCCTCAAGGCAAGTGACTGCGACGGCGGGATCGCCTATCAGGTTTTCAGCATAGATGACAACACGGGGGCCGATCTCCCGCGCTATCGACAACACCTCCGGCGCGATTGGTCTGCCCGACCGGTCCACCTCGTTCAGCAAGAACGGAGGGGAGGTCTTCGTTCCTCGCTTCGAGGGCATGGGTCCCCCAGGAAAAATACCTGGCCCTGAATCTTGATGATTTGGATGTGATGACGCGAACGTTGGTTTCTCGTAAGTTATTTACTTTCATAGTACTTCCGTACTATCAGGCTTTCGCTCTTCGCCTGTCCAAAAGCACAGGCAAGCGCGGCGAAACCGAAATATCCTTATGCAGCGGCTCGCCAAAGTCTGTCGCGGGCAGCATTGCAGTATGTGGCATCAAGTTCGATGCCAATGAAATGACGGCCTTGCAGCTTCGCTGCGAGCAGCGTCGAGCCGGAGCCGCAGAACGGATCGAGGATGAGATCGCCGTGACGCGAGAAGCACTGAATCAGCGGCATCAGAACGCAGAGCGGTTTCTGTGTCGGATGCAGCTTATTGCCGGAATACTTCCATTCGAGCACGTCAGGTATTGGCTGCGTCGGTAGCTGTGGATTGCCCTTCACGAGCAGGTAGGCGTTCTCGTGCCGATATTGCAGGAACCGCTCTGTCGAAGCGTATTGCTTCGGGAACGTCAGGTGGCCAGCCAGCCGGAAGCCTGCCCCGCGCCACGCGGCGATGAATTTGTCCGCTTGGTGCCAGCCGTAGAAGCTGACGCAGAACGAATCGCGGAGCAACACGCGAAAGATTTCCGCAAAGGCAGGTTTGAGCCATGCGGCATCCCCGTCATTGGCAACCCGGCGACCGTCGCGCGAGCAATAGTGTGCCAGATACGGTGGATCGGTCAGCACGAAATCGACGCTGCGGCTGCTGAACCCGCGTAGGACTTCGATGCAATCGCCCTGCACGACTCTATTCGCCTGTGGCCCGCTGAGGATTTGCTTGCTCTGTTCTTGAATCATTTTGTGTTCTCCTTCGTGTCGGAATTTGGTTCCTTCACCCGGAGCCGAGGAACAAATCCGACACGGAGAGAACTAGCTGCGGAGGCATTGCTGGTTCGGGATGGAGCGGGTGGCAACGCGCGTGACAAGAGCGGTGTTCGCGATTGGCGCGAGAGCTTGCTAGCGACAGCCCAGGGCAAAGCTCAACGCGGCAGCGTGAGAAGCCAGCAATACGGAGTGGCACATCAAGGTAGAGCAAGCTAATTCAACCGCATGGCTAATCGAGAGCATCAGAGCGAAGCTTCCTCTCGGTCGTGGCGGTGAGGGAAACCTGAAACCGAAAGACACTCCCTAATAAGAGTGAGCGTCTCCGCTTTGGCTAAGCGGCAGAAGGGGAAACAAGCAACGTGTAATGCGGAGCGGCGTGGCGATAACCTTTCCTTCAGCAGCGCGTCGTGTTAAATAATGGCCTCGAATCGCTCGCAGAAATGCATGGTGGTACGCGACGCGAGCGTTGCGGGAAGAAAGGAATCCGTCATAGGGGATACCGAGAAGCGTAGGTCTACTGCGCTACTAAATCGTCTGGGGCGGCTGCGGTTGTTGGGGCTGTCTGCAAGGGGACCCTTGCTCGAATCAGCGTGCCATTCTCGTCGGATTCTATTTCCCATTGGCCTCCTAGCTCCTTGATTCTCTCGCGCATGCTCGTCAGTCCCACACCCGCGCCTTCACCGGTGGTTTTGAATCGCTGTAATAAGCCCAGCGGCAGGCCCTTGCCATGATCGCGCACTTCAAGCGTAGCCGCTTCGGGGTCAAGGGTGAGCCCGACGTCCACGATACGGCTCTTCGAGTGCTTATGGACATTTGTGATGCTCTCTTGCAGGATGCGGAAGAGAACTAATTTTGAGAGCGGCGAATCGATCAGGTCGCCGTTCCCGGTCGGCATTGTGACGTTGACTTGAATGCCGCTCCGCTCCGAGAAGCCTTCGAGAAATAGCTTCGCAGCAGAAATAAACCCGACATCATCGAGGAGCGGAGGGTAAAGTAAATGGGCGATGGTCCTCGTCTCTGACAAGCATTTGTCCAGCATATCGATCAGTTGTGAAAGACTCTCCCCCTGCTTCTCCGGTGCAGAGGGCTGTTTTAATCCTTCAGCTGTCATTTTTGCGAATGACAATTGCTGTCCAAGGCTGTCGTGCAATTCGCGAGAAATTCGCTGTCGCTCCTCATCGCGTAGGTGCATGATATCGTGAGAGAGTTTTGTTATCGTCGCGGTGCGTTTTGCGACAGCGCTCTCAAGCTCGGCATGCGATATTTCACGGAGTTCCTCGTTCCGCTTGCGCTGGGTGACATCTTCGATGGCAAGCAGCATGGCCGGTTCGCCGGCGTGACTATCCACAATCCGCCGGGCATTCAACAGCATGATCTTTACTCCCAGGCCGGGAAAGTCATGCTCGATTTCGAAGTCTAAGAGTGGAGCATTCTGTGGGATTACTTTTCCCAGAGCCGCGCGCAACTTCGGTATGTTCCACTGCTCGTTTCCAAGGCTGTAAAGTGGCTTTCCTTCCGTTTCCCAGCGGTTAACTTTGAAGGTGGTCAGAAACGAAGTGTTGACATACTGCACGTTCAGTTCTTTTGAGAGCACAACAAGCGGCTCGCGTACTGTGCTCACGATGTTCTCAATGAAGTCTTTAGACTTCTCAAGGCGTTCGGTCAGACGTTTCATTGTATCGACATCCGACAAGACGATGACCGCTCCATCAATCTTGTCGTCCGTTGTGCGGTAGGGGCGAATCTGAAGGGAAAACCAGTGCGCTTCCTTGTCCTGAACTTCCACTTCCGTCGGTCTCAGTGTTTCGATTACGCCAGCGATCAACCGATCCAGGTTCTCCATATTGAGATCCATTCGGATGTCCATGAGCGGGCGGCCTACGTCGGAGGGCAGGACTTTAAGGGTCTTTGCTGCGGCGGAAGTTAAGCGGCGAATGCGCAGACCGCGATCCACCATTACCACAGGCAAGGAAGTGCTAGCGAGCACGTTATTCAGGTCGCTGCTGAGGCGGTCCAGTTCGACGTTCCGGTTATCCAGTTCGTCATTGACGGTGTTCAGTTCTTCATTCGCGGACTGAAGTTCCTCTTTCGAGGTTTCTAGTTCCTCGTTCGTACTCTGCAGTTCTTCGTTGGCTGAGAGAATCTCTTCATTGGCCGATTGATACTCTTCGTCACTAGCTTCCTTAGAATCAACTACGGAGCGAAGATGTTCCTCCAAAGTGGCGACCTTGTGCCGCAACTGAGCAATTTCTCCCTTTGCTGTCCTACCAACACGACGCACTTTCCAGGCTGTTTTGCCTGGGGATGGCAAGGAGAGTGAGGCTCGTTGAAAAAGAATGAGGTAGTGAGGGTCCTCCGTTGAAGGTCCGATTGGCTCAACCGAAATGTCCACGGACCTAAGTTGTCCGTTGCGTCTGAATTCTATAGACTTGCGTTTTACTAACAGATGATTCTTCCTCGCTTGGCTAAATGCAGTCCGTAGTTCCCCGACGAATTCCTTCCGCGCGATTTTCAAAAGATGAAGGCTTGCCCGTCCCGGAGCCGGTTCAACGTAAGGTCCAATTGGCCCGCGAAACTGAAGAATCTCCATGTTCTGATTCACAACTACTCCGGGCGGGGCATATTTTGTCAGGATGATCCGATCAGCTTCCTGCTGCTGGTCGAGACTGGCTGAAGTGTCGCTTTGCTTTGGAGACAAAGTCGTGATGGGGGTCTCTCGCGGATACCGGTTCGCGGAGAAATCGTAGTGCAGTCTGCCGGCAACGGGCTTCTTGGAAAAAATGTTGTGTTTCTTGTCCACGGGAGCAAACAGTTCTGGAAATGCGGTGGCGCTTTCCGAATGTCCCAGCATCAGAAAGCCGGAAGGCTTCAGCGCGTAATGCAAGATAGGCATAATTTTGTGTTGCAACTCCGGCCCTAAATAGATCAGCAGGTTGCGACACACCACCAGGTTCATTTGGGAAAAAGGCGGGTCCTCAGCCAGGTTCTGCTTTGCGAAGACACAAAATTCTCGAATGCTTTTCGCGACGCGGTACCCTTCATCCACTTTAGTGAAGAAGCGCCGCAAGCGTTCGGGCGAAACTTCCTGGGTAATCCGCTCCGGGTACACCCCGGCCCGAGCCTTTTCAATCCCACGTTCGTTAACATCAGTTCCGAAAAGTTGAATTTCAAAGTTGGCCGCTTTGTCGCCCAAAAATTCGAACAGGACAATTGCCAGCGAATATGTCTCCTCTCCGGTGGAGCATCCCGGCGCCCAGATGCGAATGCCTTTTTTTGCAGACTTATCTTTGAGAATAGCTGGAAAGACTTTGTTCTTTAAGGCCTCGAAAGCTTCAGGGTCACGGAAAAAGCTTGTCACGGGGATCAGTAGATCCTGGCAGAGGTGTTCCGCCTCTTCGGAATGTCGTTGTAAATATTTCGCGTAATCCCGAACATGCTCAATTTTGTGGATCGCCATTCGGCGAAGGGTGCGGCGCTGGACGGTTCCAAGCTTATACAGCGAGAAGTTGATTCCGCCCTTGTTCCGCAACAGAGAGAAAATCCTATCAAAATTGCCCTGGGGTGGACTTGCCTCCGCGACGCTGGATGCCTTCGCGTGGGCGTGGTAACGGCGAAGGTAGGGGTGCCCGCTGATTCTTGCCAGTTCTTGTCCGATCTTGTCGGGTGGCAGCACGAAATCAACGCAACCTGAGGCAATGGCGCTGTGCGGCATACCAGAGTACTTTGCTGATTTCTCATCTTGGGCAAATGTAATGCCGCCTTCGGCCTTGATTGCGGCCAATCCGCGAGTGCCGTCGGAAGCGGTCCCCGACAGAACGACTCCAATCGAGCGGCTGTTGCGCGCTTCGGCTAGCGACTGCATAAAGAAATCAATAGGGGTGTGCGGCCAGGGTGCCGTCCCTCTTGGGGTAAGCTGAAGGCGACGCTGCGCGATTCCCATGTTGACGTTTGGAGGAATCACGTAAGCGTGGTTTGGCTCGACTGCCATGCCGTCTTTGGCCTCGATTACTGGCATACTTGAGTTCCGTGCCAACAATTCTGCTAGGACGCTGTGATGCGTGGGGTCTAAATGCTGGATGAATACGAATGCGAGGCCCGTATTGTTGGGCAAGGCGTGCAACAATTCCGTGAAAGCCTCTAGGCCGCCAGCGGAGGCACCCACCGCGACAACTGCAAAAGAATCGCTTTTGACCTTTGTATCTGTTCTCTCTTCCATGTCAGTCGCGGAATCGGCGCGTGGCCGACGCTTGCGAGAGATTGAAGATTCGCCGGTGGTCAAAGGAGAGGTTTGGCTTTTCGATTGCGGGGGGGGGCACAAGCAACCTCCTTTGCGAGAGCCGCTAAGACAGTCGGCCTTCGAAGGCCCTGTTTAGAAAGCCCCCAGGTCAATGAGCGTGAGGCCGAATTATAGCCGAACCAACAAATCTCCGCAAGAGGCACGGATGTGTCGGTGAGGACATATTAGTGAGTATTGCACCTACGAGGACAATTCTCCAAAGCGCCCGACCCCTCTTCTCATCACGAACCAACACCAGCTTCAAAAGCGCCGCCGCGCAAGATCGCGTCAATAGCAGTTGGAAGGTCGTGCATGGCGGTCTTTGAGACCGTCGCCCGGATTCCGACGTTGCGGGCTTCCTCCGCAAGTTGGTGCGATACGTAGAGAGTGAGCAAGATGATCGGAACGAGAGGAAACTCTTTCAAAATGTGGACCGCAGATTGGATGCCCACCATCCGGGGCATCGAGAGATCCATAATAATCAGCTGCGGAGTGAGATCCCGATTCTTCTCGATTGCATCGAGACCATCCAGCGCTTCTCCGCATACTTCCCACTCAGGATTCGCTTCTAACAGGTGCCGCAGGGCCTGCCGGAAAAGCGCACTGTCATCGACGATCAAAATGCGTAGTATCAGCGGCACACGAAGACCTCCGGACTTTAGGTTTGGACCGATCAAGCCACAAGGGGGCAAGCTAACTACCTAGTATGCACATCCCCCCCTGGAGCAATAGAGGCTTCTAGTGCTTCTGAAGCGGGAATCGGGTATGCGGTGGGCCTGCAGGCGTGCTGTGGCAAGCGCAGACCGATCCCCGCGGGCTTAGAGAGCGGCATTGACTGAACCAGGAATGCGGTTTAGACTCACCACTTCCATAATTGTCCAGGCATTATCTTCGGCTGGTCATGGCTGTTCGATAGGTGATGAAGTATGGCTGTTCGCATATTGGTTGCAGACGATAACGAATTAGTGAGGGGCGCGATGTGTTCGCTCTTGCAGGAGCAGCAGGAATGGCTGGTCTGTGGCGAAGCCACCGGCGGTGCGGATGCCCTTGAGAAAGCCACTCAGCTTCGGCCCGATGTAGTTCTGCTCGATATCTCAATGCCGGACCTTAACGGGTTTCAGGTTGCAAGGCGCATTCATGAGCAAGTCCCAACGTGCGAAATTTTGATAGTAAGCGAGAATGACTCTCGCACGTTCGAGCACATCGAAGCGCGACCAGGAGTGCGCGGGTACGTCATGAAGTCCCGCCTCAGCTATGACCTCGTATCGGCGGTAGAAGCCGCAAGCAAGCACGAATCATTGCCGGTTAAGGAAAAAAAGCTCGCCACAGCGACGCTACGCCAGAAGAGTGTCGCTGTGGGGTGAGGATATTCGTGGAATTGTGCGCGCGCGACAGGGCCTGTGAACGGCACACTCTATCGTTCTGCTTCGACCCGAATCTCGCCGGGCGGCGATTCGCTCGTTCGTCAGCGCGAGGGTTCCGCCCTTGGGCGAATTGGCGCGGATACGTCATCCGCGCCAATCGCGTTGAGAATTTGGGTTGCGGCCCGCTGGACATATTCGAGGCTTTCGCTGAGCAGCTTCGCATCGCCTCCGTACAAGCCGATATAGTCCTGCGCGGCTGATCCCGTGTCGAGGCCGATTGCGCTACACACGACAAAGGCGACGGCCTCGGCTTCCGTCTCGCGGATGCGCTTGGTTGTGGAGCTGCGGCGCTCGTCGCGGTGCATCATTTCGTGCGCGATCTCATGCGCTAGGGTGGAGAATTCCTCAGCCGGAGACTGGCCGGGCAGCAATGTGATCTTCCCGCCTGACGACGTGCCGCGCGCCGGAGCGATCTCGTCGGAGTATTCGAGCGCGATACCCTGCTCGGCAACAAATTTCGCAAGCCGCTCACGATACTCGCGTGGATCGCCGTTCACGCTGCCGATTTCGGGCAACGCCTGGCCATCCGTTTGCGTGATATCGAACACGTAGGCCGCGCGGAATCCGATTGCCACTGAGGACTCGTCCGGCTCGGCTGCTCCGTTGTTCTCGGCTTTCTTCCGAACGATGGGGGCGAGAATCAGAATGCCTTTCTCGCCCTTCTTCACGAAGCGGCCCAGCATGCGCCAGGCGTGAAAGCCCGCCACGTGCGTCGCATTGGGCTTCTGCGACGCGATGAGCATCACGTTACCCCACGAGTAGCGCCGGAAGCGCGCCATCGCCGCGAGATATTCCTTGAGCCGCTCACTGTGGCCCGCTTCGAGGGCTTGCCGGAGTTGCTCGATTGCGTTGCCTGCGACCTGCTTTGCTTGATCTACTTTCATTTTTCCTATCCTCCTGTTTCGGGGAGTCCTCGCTCCCCTCACCCACAGCCGGGGAGCGAGGACGCGAAACAGGGGACAGAAGCGGAGAGATTGGCGCGTCCAGGTCGGAACGGGCCGCACGCCTGAGTGACACCGCGTTTGGTGGCGCGAAACGTGCTAGTGGAGACCGGAGGCAGGATTTCGGTGCCGGGACGTGGCAATCTCGGAGCAGGAAAGCAAAAGCAGAGACAAACAGCAAACGGCGAAGTCAGGCGGCCACGACATTTCTAGGACAAAATGCCGGACAAGAGGTATGCTGTTCGCAATCGGGCAAGCAGAGGTGATCAGATGGACTTACGCTGCCCACAATGCAACAGCACCGATCTCAAGAAGCTGTCCCTCGCCTACCAAGAAGGAACCTCTCACGTGAATGCGCGCACACGGCTGCGTGGTATCGTGGTCGGGAGTGACGGTCCAGATTTAGTCGTCGGCAGCGGGACAACGAAAGGAATCCAGCAAACCGCTATTTCTGAGGCGGCGGCTCCGCCCAGTAGATGGTCGTACAAGAGGCTTGTCGGTTGGTCGATCTTGGTATTTCTTGCGGTAGGTTGGATTGTTTTTTATACGAATACGGTCACAACGAATTCCGAAAGCATCCTGTCAGTTCCGTTGACATTGTATATTGTCGTTGCGCTCGGAATTTTTGGGGTAATCGTCACATCTTTTTGGAAGCACAACGCTAGCTACGGCCTGAAATTGGCACGATGGAATCGGTCATTCCTCTGCAAACGCTGTGGAACTATCAGTGAGCAATAGAACTCAGCTATCGAGAACGGGATGCGTGCGCGACACGGTATCGATTTTAGACATTCGAGCAATAGTGTCTGCATCGGCCCTCGTTTCGCATATGATTCGATAGCTTACACGGCACAAAATTCCTTGCTTGCAGCATTCATGAACATTGCTGCTTCTTATTCGTCCTTGAGCGGCGTCGGTTCTATTCTGTATCTCGAGTATAGTTGCGTGTGATAAAGAAAGACTACGATAGCTTTCTATCCACTAGGGCCGAAGTTCTGACAAAGGCTGCTCAGTTCGCATGCGAGGGCAAAGCCTTGGAATTGGGAGAATTGCTGAATGATGCGGGTTGATACAAACCGGGACAAGAAGAGCTGTGCCGGAGTGTTTGACGATTTGATAGTCGAACTCGACCCACCGGAAAAGCGGCGCGGCAAATGCGAGGGCAAGGAGCGCCACCTGACGGAAGCGGCGGTGATGCTTGCCTACGGGATGCATCTGCTGCGCACTATACCGAACCTCCGGAAGGTCGAACTTCATCCTGATGGCGAGCATGGAAAGCGCTTCGAGATTACACAGTGGCTTTCCGCGCGCGGTTTCGCGCTGAAGGAGCCGCAGGGCACCACGGCCTATTGCGGCACGTACAGAAACGGCCAGCAAATCGTAGCCGTCACTTCGACGCCCGGAAAAGGAGACGTAGTCGCGCAAATGGACGATGGGATAATTGTTGCTGAATGCAAAGGAGGGATCGTAAACACGAGCCATGCCGGGCAGAGATCGCGACTGCGCAAGGGACTCTGCGAGGTGGTAGGCTTGCTGATGGCGCGAGAAAAAGGCGGAAGACAAGTTGCCGTTGTGCCGAAGACAGAAACTACACTGAAACTCGCCGAGAAATTGGCTCCGCGTGCGCGGGACGCCGGAATTGAAATCGCGCTGGTGGATGAACAAGGCAACGTGTTTGATGTGAAGGCGCGAGAGGAAGCGCAGTGAAAAAAGCCCGCTTCGTGTCCGCGCAATTCCTCACTGCGCTTGAGGAGTCTTTGCGGAGTATCTCAGAACCGGTGCTGTACGGGGATGAGCGCGGGTTCCAGGGCGCGCTGCTCCATGAACTGAATGCACGCTTGGGTCACGGGGTTTTGCCGGACGATCCAGTCATCCAGCAGGAATATCAGAAGCGGTTGCGTCATCACGGCATCAAGATCCGGCCGGACATCATCGTGCATATCCCGTTTGAGCGGGGCGGCATGGAGAATCGCGACGAAGGCAACTTCGTGGCTATCGAGTTAAAACGAAGGGCAACGGTTAAGGCGGCACGACACGCATTTGCGAGTCTCGCGCAGATGAAGAGGATTCTTAAATATCCGTTAACGGTCTTCATCAACGTGGACACCGAGGAAAACCGCGCGGCGCTATGTCCCAGGAGCATTGCAGGGCAAACCGTGTGTTTCGCTGTACGGCTCGATGATGGGAAACCCGTCGTCAAGGCGGAGATGCCAGCAATAGGCAGGGAGAAAAAAGTTGCCAGTCACTAACGTGGACCTGACTGCTGACGACATCGCGTGGGTCAAGGACTATGCGGCCGAAGTGCAGAAAGCGTTCGGGCAGGAATTCGATGCTGCGACGGACCGCTTCAAGGATGGCAAGGTACTGCTGGATCGCTTCAATGCCGCGATTGAGTCTGTGCTCAACAATGGGCGCGGGCATTTCAGGGCGGTGGACGAGGCCCACAACGAGCTATGCGTCGCAAGCGCGCTTCTTGCCAACACGAAGCTGCGATTCATCCGGGTGGAATATGAGCCTCCCCTGCCCGGCTGCGCCGGGACGATTGATTTGCGGGCAACGGCCGACAAGCGGCAGATTGCCTATGTCGATGTGAAGACGATCAAGCCTGAGGATACTGACCGCTGGGAGCAATTCGAGAAGGCAAAGGCCGAAGGCTGGTTTCCGGACAACATTATCGTAGGCATCTCGGAGCAGTGGCTTGGCGGCGAGATCTGGCACGCATGGTTTGCCGCCCGCGCAAGGATGCTGGAGTATGCCTTGGATCTGGAGCGGAAAATCGTCGATGCGGGTCTGGAAGCGGACGATGTGGTTACGGTACTCGCGCTCTGTGGCGATGGATTCCGCTGGCACCAGGATCAGCTTGAGGACTTCGTGGCGTTCTATTCCACGGGCGTTTACAGGGGTGATGATACATTCTCGCAGGTTGAGCAGAAATACATGACCGACACAAAGATTTCCCTGCGACGGAACATCTCGCGGTTTGCATATTTCCAGCGCAAGCAAGGGGAAATCCGTCCCAACCGCGTGAACTGGAACGTCCGCCCGCCCCGCGATCCGTTTTTCTAAGCCCACGCCGGAAATTACTGGACACTCTCTTTTTTGCTCGGGCTCGGGGTTGCACCTGGCATGAAGAGATGGTGGATTTGAAAAAGGCTCGCCTCATGCGCGCGCTTGTGATGTGTTTCTCGTGCTCGCGGCTCGCTCGACAGCACGGCTGACGGCTGAAAAGCTCCTGGAGGGGTCATGCACAATTCTTCATGTCGTTCTCGGATGTTAGCTTCAACATTGGTCATTGCCTCAGAAACGTTGCCATCCAGAACATAGCCGATCATCCCACCGTGTTTGACCATCTTGGAATACTGTCCCGTGACGAATCGCGTCATACCGAACCGCACATACTCGGAAGCATAGGGGCGCATCTTTCCATCTTTGACTACATTCAGGCGCTTGCTCTCCAGACAAAAGTAGATGTCCTCGCGGGGCACCAGAGGAATGAAAGCAATGTCCAGTCGTCCGAGATCCTCTCCCGGCATCGGGTCCAGTTCAACGACCTGCGTGCGAATCTGAAACATCAGTCCGCGAGCAGTGCGGTTTTGCATCAGGGTTCGACAGAGCCCCATAGTGATGTTGTCTTCCGTTTCGTTCGGTGCGGGAGGCGGCAGGTGTTCCCAGCTCTCCAGAACCAGGTTGAGGACATCGGGCAGCATCGAATCGATCAGGTCGGCCCATTGCGAGGGAGCACCAAGGACGCTCACGCCACCCCCTGCCCTGTTTGCATAAGGATGGTGCCGACAATTTCGTCTGCGTCATTCAGAGCCGCCGTTTCCGTCCAGAAACGTTGACCAATAGGCTTTACTAAGTATAGGCGGTCACGATCAAAGACCTTGGCGCCGCGTATCAGTTCGAGCGTGTTGAGCTTTTGCGACGTGATCTCACGTAACCGTTCCAGGGCAACCAGCAGATCGCCCAGATCGTCAGGGAAGTCCGACGCAAGGTCTCCCGCGCGGTTCTTTTTCAAAACAGCAAGGCCAATCCCGAGTGGGGATTCCGAGGGATGGTGATCGGCAGTTCCGGGCGATCGTGATCGCGATTCCGGGGTGATCGTGATCAGAATTCCGGGGATGGTGATCACCGATTCCGGTTGATCGTGATCAGTTTGATCGCGATTTTCGGAACGGTGAGTGCGATGATCCCGAAACGTTTTCCAAAGGGGGCGAAGTAGCGCTGGACATCACAGAGAGCAAGTTGTTCTCTCCAAGGCAATTTAGGGAGAGACAGCGTGCCAACCAGGAGATTGTCCATGCGCAAGATCAAGGAAGTACTCCGCCTCCGCTTCGAGCTGGGGCTGGGGCAACGGGAGATCGCCCGAGCGTGTTCGATCAGTCAGGGAGCGGTGCACAGCTACCTGAAGAAAGCAGCGGCGGCAGGGGTTTGCTGGCCGTTGCCGGAAGGCTGGGACGAGCCGCGCGTTGAACAAGCACTGTTCGGAGACCATCGCTCCCTCGAACAATGCCGCGGACGAGCCCTTCCCGACTTTGCCACTCTGCACCAGCAGTTGCAGCAGCATCGTCATCTCACGCGGCAGTTGGTCTGGGAAGAGTACCGACAGGCGCATCCAGAAGGATACGGCTACAGCCGGTTCTGCGAGCTGTATCAGCGCTGGCGCAGCAAGCAGGATGTGGTGTTGCGCCAGGAGCACCCACCCGGGGAGAAGGGTTTCATTGACTGGGCGGGCGCAACCATTCCGGTGCACGATGGGGCGACTGGCGAGGTCTGGCCAGCGTCGCTGTTCGTGATGGTGCTGGGTGCGAGTTCCTACACGTACGCGGAAGCCACACGCGACCAGCAGTTAACTTCCTGGCTCAGCGCTCACCTGCACGCCTTTGAATATTTTGGCGGCGTTCCGCGATTGCTGGTGCCGGATAACCCACGAACGGGGGTGAGCCGCGCGTGCCGCTACGATCCTGATCTCAATCCCACCTACCAAGAGCTGGCCCTGCATTATGGCGTGGGCGTGGTGCCGGCGCGTCCCTACCGACCGAGAGATAAGGCCAAAGTCGAAGTCGGCGTGCAAGTCGTCGAGCGCTGGATCATCGCGGCCCTGCGTCATCGGAAGTTTTTCCGGTTGGAGGAGGTGAACCGCGCGGTTCGGGAACTGCTGGAGTGCCTGAACCAGCGGCCTTTCCGCAAACGCGAGGGATCTCGGGCTAGCGTGTTCGCGGCGCTGGAACGCAGTGCCTTACGGCCGTTGCCCGCCGAACGGTTCGACCTGAGCCAGTGGTCGCGAGCGCGGGTGAACATCGACTATCACATCGCCTTCGAGGGCAACTTCTACAGCGTGCCGTATACGCTGGTCCAGGAACGGGTGGAAGTCCGCTCCACGCCGGCCACCGTGGAGATTTTTCATAAAGGGCAGCGGGTAGCTTCGCACCTCCGCAGTCGCACACGCGGTCAAGCCATCACCGAGAACGAGCACCGTCCCAAAAGTCACCAAGCACACCTGGAGTGGACGCCCTCGCGCATGGTGAAGTGGGCCGAGCAGACCGGGTTGCACACGGCACGGCTGTTCGAGCGCATCCTGGCCGAGAAGCCGCATCCGGAGATGGGCTATCGATCGTGTTTGGGGATCATCCGGCTCGCTGAACAATACTCGGCCGCAAGGATGGAAGCCGCAGCGGACCGAGCATTGCGGACCGGTGCCTGCCGATACCAGAGCGTGAAATCGATCCTGAAGAACTCGCTTGACCAGCAACCACTCGCTGAACCGCCGACCCTTCCTCTCCCTCTGCCCCATGACAACATCCGAGGTGCTGGATACTTCAGTGAGGAGGTCTGAGCGATGCTCCAACAACCGATGAAAGAAAAACTGCACGCTCTGCGACTTCACGGAATGATCGAAGCCATCGAACGGCAGGAACAAGATGAGGCGGCACGGGAGTTGGGTTTCCTGGATCGCCTCGCACTGCTCATCGACCAGCAGTGGAACTGGCAAGAAAACCAGGCCTTGGCCCGGCGGGTAAAAGCCTCGCGCTTGCGGGGAGCTGCCTGCGTGGAGGACATCGACTATCGCGCCGAACGTGGGCTGAACCGAACTGTGATTCGTGCACTCACCCAAGAGTCCATGTGGGTGAAGAACCACGAACACATTTTCGTGCTCGGACCAACCGGTGTCGGAAAGAGTTACCTCGCTTCGGCACTCGCACAGAAAGCCTGCCGCGATGGTTATGCCGTCTACTACTCCGGGGCTACAGCGTTGTTCCGCGATCTGAACCTGGCACGAGCCGATGGCAGTCTCCGGCAACTGCTGAAGCGCCTGAATCGAATCGATGTCCTGGTAGTGGATGACTGGGCTATGGCTCCGATGTTGGAACCCGAGCGCAGAGACTTCTGGGAAATCGCTGAAGATCGCTACCAGACGCGTTCGATGATCCTGACCTCGCAACTGCCGGTCTCACGCTGGCACGAGCAGATCGGAGATCCCACGCTGGCCGATGGCATCCTCGACCGGCTGGTTCACAATGCTCATCGGATCGAGATGCGCGGCGAATCGATGCGGAAACACCGAGGAGAAAAGGAGCAGAAGTGACCAACGATCGGCGGGGAAAAAGCTGTGGAAAAGCCGGGCTAAAGGCGCCCTTGAAAATCACAAAACGATTTTCACTTTTCCACAGCTTCGGCGACGGCGATCTTCCTCTTGACGGCCGTGATCACTTTTTGGAGAATCCAACTGCCAGCGTCGCTTCGCTCCGACGACTGATCACATCGATCCCGGAACGCTGATCACCATCAGCCCGGAACCCCGATCACCTTCATCGGAATCCCCACCGAGATTAGTGGAACTCGCGGCGCGTCCCTGTACCGACACCGGCCCATTCTTCGCCCAGCCATTAATGGTGTCGCATAACCGCCGCACGTACCGCTCTTGCTGCTGCGTTGTGCTGGGCGTGATAGTGGGGATACTCGGATTAGCCCTGCTCGGACGAACGCTGGGGATAATGATGCGCACGGTGTCATCGATCAGGGTTTTCTCCGGCGGAAGAATGTCAAAGTATTCTTCGATCAGCGTCTCAATCGACTCGGTTGCGGCCCGCACAATGTCCTGACGGTTGACGAGGGGCTCCGCTGCTCTGGCGACGCGGAGCACAGTTGAAGGTGATGGGGGGCGTATCGCCGGACTTCCCCGTCTTGCGATACCTAATCTCCTCGGGAACATCGAGGTTATCGTAACGGTCAGTAAGCCATTCTTTCGCGCCCGCAAATCTGGAATCTTGGAACTTCTTCAGAAAGACAGAAAATTCCGGCCAGACGAACAATCCGTTGGGGTGCTCAGCTATATTCTGGTGAAAAGCCTGTGAACTGCCCCAGGTAGAATCAAGAATCAGTCGGTCCAGTTTAGCCGCAACCATGATAGGACGGGCCAAACCCACCAAGGTGTTACGACCGAAACCGCTTCCAGACAATATGAGGGTCCACAAATCAAGAGGGATTCTGACCGCCCCTGGTTCGATGTGAACGTTTGGGTTAAGCGCAGTCGCTATGAGTTGCGTGGCCACGATTTCGTGGGTTTCAGGAGGAGCTTCGATTACATCTGCATACCTTACATAGCTCCTTATGAAATCGGAGCTGTTGTCGGCGTCCTCGCTTTCGTCCATAGCAGCATTAGCGGAACTCGGGGCTCTTTTGAGTGGTTGTGCGAATACCTCGCCTTCCGCGAGTTGTGTTAGCAAAGTACTGCCATCCTCCTTGTCAAACATTTACTTTTCCTCCATCGTATGGGATTTGGTTCCAGCTTCAGCGACAAAGCGCAGAAGTTCTGCTTCTTCAAGCCGTACTAATCGACCAAGGCGCACCGGATGCAGCTTCCCATCGCGGATATAGGCCCTAATCGTCCGAGGGCTGATTGCCAGGGTTTGTGCAGCAGACTTCACGTCATACAGTGGTTTCATCACTCTTCTCCTTGCCTTTCGGCGTAAAAAACAAAATGGCGAATGCCCTTAATGCGACATTCGCCCTAATCAACTTCGTCCCAGCTTTTAGCTAACCAACTAAATGGCTCTTTATCTCTATTGCTTCCTCCTAATACAAAAAGCCGAATGCGATATTCGCATCCGGCTGCATAACTGCTTTCCGCCCCTGCTCATATAACGGCGGTGCCTTTGAGCTTATATTCTTCTTAACTCAGATTCTTCTACCTAGATAGGTAAACACACACCTCGGGTTAAGCGGCATAATTTGCCAAAATTCTTGGACAATTTGATGCCGAGCGCTAGCAAGGCAATTAAAGTCGATTGGATTTTCGCAACTCTGATAGCGGCCTTACGCGATTCGGTCCACTTCCGAGATTAAGAAAACCAATCCCTTGCCCCTACTCCTCAAGAGTATTATGAACCCGTTGGGTGTCAACTAAAAAATGAATGCCAATCAAGAACGCTCGCCGATAGTTTTCGAAAGCACTGACGTGACAAATCTCGTCGGAATCCAGCCATTTTAACGCTTTTCCATGCTGCAAGAGGCTATTGAGAAAATGTCGATTGGACGGGAGTCTTAAAAATGTCACTCTACAAACGAAATCGAACATATTGGACCGACTTCGCAGGCGATGGCCAGCGCTTTCGTATCAGCCACACGGCGCAGTAACGGAAGTTCTCCAATCAACAGCATTTCTGGCGGTTTACTTTAAGGAGGCCGCTGACAAATCCCGGAGTGCGTAGCCCATCCATCTCCACAGAACATCACTAAGCAGCAAGACAGATGCAATTCCGTCGAATCAGCCTGCCGACCGGCCAGACTCTCAACTGAAAGCCGACGACTGCAATGGCACCCATCCCAGGACGGCGATGGTTCCCGGCCCCCGCAAACTGGGAACAACACTGGGAACAGATTGGGAACAGAACACCCCAGAACAGGGTCAAACAGCACCTAACAGCACCCACGTAAGTCATTGAAAGGCAAAGACGGGCTATTTCTTTTCACGGCTCATAACCCGAAGGTCGTTGGTTCAAATCCAACCCCCGCAACTAGACTTCTTCTGCATAAAGAACTTCGCAACCATCCGAATTTGTGACTTTCGTAGGAAAAAACCAAGAGAGCGTTCAACTCCCAGGAATCTCTCGATTCGGCGGGCTTGTCAAGAAAGATCGCACAGTTTCGGAAGAAACAGGTCATCTTCTCACAGGGAGATCCGCGACGAACGTACTTTACACACAGGAAGGCAGCTTTAGGCACTCCGTAATCAGTGCGTCAGGAAAGGAAGCCGTCGTCGCAATTCTGGGGTCCGGGCGATTTTTTCGGTGAAAGCTGTCTTTTCGAGAAACATTCGGATTGAAGTGGATTTGGTTGATCAGCTATTTAATTCCACCGAGAAGCGGCTCGCCCGCACGTTGCTGCTGCTTGCGCGTTACGGCAAACACGATAACCCCCAGGGTGCTCCCGAGCATATCGCAAGAGACGCTTGCTGAAATGGTTGGCACGACGCGCTCACGAGTCAACTTATTTCATGAACAGATTCCAAAAAGTAGGATTATCAAATACAACGGCGAGCTTGAGATTGAGCCCGCGCTCCTGAGTGTTGTCGTGAGTGATTGACGATCTCGTTCAGTCGCCTGCTTCCGTCCGCAATCGGCCGCACACACAGCCAGTCGTTCGACGATTTCCCAAGACGCTCACGAAATTCGCGCGTTCGGGAAACATCCTGCGGGAAGCTCATATCGGTGTGATAAGGCTTGCCCGGAGTGTTTCGTCAGATGGTCAACACGGGGATGTGCGATTCGCGAATGATCGTATAGCCACTGCCGTTGTCTCCCAAATGACCACCGGGAAGCATATGCCCGATGATCAAAAGGTTAGCCTTGACCTGTTCCGCAGCTTGGTTCAACAGCTTATGAACATCACCACTATCAATAATGACTTGGACCTTGGTGCCCACATCCTGTTGCAGTCTTGCAATCTCCTTCGAGGCGTATCCTTGAAGCGCTTCCTTCCACTCGGGAACAACATGAGAGCCTCCAGGGCCATAGGACTCCACGCCTGCCGTGATATGAACGAGGGCGAGTTCCGCTCCAAATTCCGCGGCTATCTGCGCCGCACGCGACACGGTATTACGGCTATGTGGGGTCAAATCAACGGCGCAAAGAATCTTGCGGATGGCAAACTCACGCGCCGGCGGCTCTTCCAGGTGAGCGCCGGTCCAAACGGGACAATCGCTGTCGTGTAAGACCTTCGCTGCCACCGAGCCCAGGAGAAAGCGGTAGAGCACCCCATGGCCGTGCGTGGATATCACGATCAGATCCACTTTTTCGTTACGAGCTGTCTGCACGATTTCACGGGCTGGATCACCTTTGAGCAGTAAGCGTCTGACGGTAATCCCATCGAGTTCTGACCGCAATGATTCGTCCAAGTCGTTCTGAGCCCGCTTAATAATTTCCGCATGCAAATCCTTTGCCCTGATCTCGTGCCCACTCTTGAGTACACCGGCGGGATAGCTAAGCGGAGTAACTACATGCAGCAGCAAGATTTCGGAATGGAAATGGCGTGCCAGGAAAGCGGCCTGTTGAACCACTCTGGGCTCGGCGTGTGGCAGCTCAATTGGAAGAAGAATCTTATTCATTAGCATCCCCACTGTGAAATTTCATCCCTCGCGAATTCGTAGCCGGAGACCAGATGTGGCGACGGAAAGGGGAAACGAAGAGCTGGGCGCGCGAGGAGGCCATGACCGCCTTCACGTTTTTTTTCTTCCAATCTCAAGCTGCCTTGAGTGCCTTGCTCTTGGATCCGATGCACATCAGCAGATCGCTCCAGGACTTTACGAATGATTTGGCTCCTTCGTCCAGAAGTTGGGTCCCAAGCTCATTGACGTTAACTCCAGCCTTGGCGAACTTGGCCAGAACCTCTTCGGAATTGTTGGCGTTCGCGGACAAGGTTTCGCCAATATCTCCATGATCGGCGAGAGCTTTCAAAGTGGCCTCGGGCATCGTGTTTGCGGTGAGGGGCGCAGCGAGGGCGCGTATATAAAGGATATCGGAAGCTTTCGGGTCCTTCGTCCCGGTGCTGGCCCAAAGGAGGCGCTGCGAACGGGCGCCCGCGTTGAGGATGCGCTGCGAGCGCGACGAGTCGAGTAAGTACCGGTGGCTCTCATAAACCTGCCCGGCGATGGCGATGCCCAGCTGGTTGTGCAGTTCTTCGGGTGTTTTGTTCATCACCGCGAGGTCCCAGCGGCTGACAAATATCGAAGCTACGGAGCCAACTTCGGGATTCAGACCAGCGGCGATGCGCCGCTCGATGCCGCGCAGGTATGCTTCGGCGGCCGCGACATACTGTGCGCTTGAGAACAGGAGTGTCACGTTGACAGGCACCCCGGCGAAGATTGCCTCCTCGATGGCGGGCAGACCCTCCTTGGTTCCTGGAATCTTGATGAAAAGATTGGGACGCTCGGCACGAGCGTGGAGAGCCTTGGCTGCGGCAAGAGTGCCCGACGTGTCATGGGCCAGCAGAGGAGAAACCTCCAAGGAAACCCAACCGTCCACTCCATTTGTACGATCGTGAATTGGGCGGAACAGATCGGCCGCCTGCCTGAGGTCTTCCATGGCGAGCTCGAAGAACAGCGCCTCGCCCGACTTGCCTTCCTTCACTTTCTTACGAATAGCGTCATCATAGTCATGGCTGTTCTTGATGGCGTGATCGAAGATCGTCGGGTTCGAGGTGAGTCCCGTGATCGAGAACTCCTGGATGTAACGCTGGAGCGTGCCGCTCGTCAGCAGTCCACGCGTGATGTTGTCGAGCCAGAGGCTCTGGCCGATTTCATGCAGTTTTTGGGTCGCTTTCATGATTTTTCTCCAAGATGGAATGGGCAGCGACGGCTTGGCCGGCTGCGATTCGTGTGACCAGAAAATATGGGTATTTCAGTTTCATCTCTCGGCCGAGTCCTTCGTGGTAGGGTTGTGCCAACCGCCATCGGAAGTGATGATCCTGTCAGCTTCCTTCGGTCCCCAGCTGCCGGGCTTGTAAGGACGAACCCGATGGTGCTTCTTGAGGACTGGATCGACGACCGCCCAAGCAGCTTCAACCGCGTCCTCACGAGTGAAGAGAGCTCCATCACCAATCATGGCGTCTCCTAAGAGCCGCTCATAGGGCGATTCCTCTCCCGGCTGTTCTTCGACCAAGTAGAGTTCTCGCTGGTCGCCGGCGAACTCCTTCCCGGCACGCTTGACGCGAGCGGCTAGAGCGATGGCGGAATCTGGCGAGAGCCGGAATCGGAGATAGTTGGTCCGACCTTTCGTCGGGGCTGAGTCGGCGAAAAGCCTTTGCGGGGGCGGTTTGAGTTCCACGAGAATTTCGGTGACGTTTTCGGCCAGGTATTTGCCGGAGCGCAGATACCACGGCACTCCCTGCCAGCGCCACGAGTCGATGAAAAGCCGCAGGGCGCAGAAAGTTTCAACGTCGGAGTTTCTCGCGACGTCTGGTTCCTTCCGGTAGCCAGCGTACTGGCCGCGCACCACATCGTTCGATTTCAGAGGGCGCATGGCTTGAAAGACTTTGGCTTTCTCGTTCTGCACGGCTCCGAAATCCCGATCGGCGGGCGGCTCCATGGCCAGAAGCGCGATGATCTGGAACAAGTGGTTCTCGATCACGTCGCGCAGGCAGCCGGCGGTTTCGTAAAATCCGCCGCGGTCTCCTACACCGAATGTCTCCGAGAGCGTTATCTGAACGCTGGCCACGTAGTTACGATTCCAGATCGGTTCGAGGAACGAATTGGCGAAGCGGAAATAGAGGATATTCATGATCGCTTCCTTGCCGAGGAAGTGGTCGATGCGGAAGATGGAATCGTCCGGGAACACAGAGCGCGCGACGCGGTTCAGTTCCTGCGCAGAGGCAAGATCGCGTCCGAACGGCTTTTCGACGATGACGCGTGCATTCTCGGCTAATTTCGCATTGCCAAGCCCTTTGATCACCGTCTCGAAAAGTGAAGGCGGGATCGCGAGGTAGTGGGCTGGCCGCCGAGCCTTACCCAACTCCTTTTTTATCGCCGCGAATGTAGCAACATCCTTGTAATCCCCACTCACATACTTGAATAAGGATAAAAGATGTTGGAAAGCACGCTTGTCATCGATCCCGCCGAATCGCTTTATGCTGTCCGTCACGCGTTTGTGCAGACGCTCCAAACTCCACTTCGGAAAGGCGACGCCGATAATCGGGACCTTGAGAGTGCCATGCTTCACCATCGCGTAGAGCGCCGGGAAGGTCATCTTGTGGGCGAGATCACCCGTCACACCGAAGAGCACCAGCGCGTCCGAACGGGAGACGGCCATCAGGAAGCCACCTTTTTGGCGGCGGCTTTTTCCTCATGACCGCCGAACTGGTAACGAAGGGCCGACAACATCTTGTCGGCGAAGTCGTCCTCACCACGCGAACTGAATCGTTCATACAGTGCGGCGCTGAGGACCGGGGCCGGAACGGACTCGTCAATGGCCGCCTTGATCGTCCAGCGTCCTTCTCCCGAATCCGATACGCGGCCAGCAAACTTTGCCAAATCCGGGCTATCGACGAGCGCGCTGGCGGCCAGGTCCAGGAGCCACGAAGAGATGACGCTGCCACGTCGCCAGACTTCGGCGATATCGGCAAGCTTCAGGTCGTATGCGTAGTGCGCAGGATCGCGCAACGGCGTGGTTTCCGCATCGATGGCGGTCTTCTGCTTGCCTACATTTGCGTGACGCAAGATATTCAGGCCTTCCGCGTAGGAGGCCATCATGCCGTATTCGATGCCGTTGTGAACCATCTTAACGAAGTGACCTGCGCCGCTCGGACCGCAGTGAAGATAGCCATGTTCGGCGGTACCACCCAACTTTTCACGCCCGGGCGTGCGAGGAGCCTCTTCAATGCTTGGCGCGAGGGCAGCGAAAATGGGATCGCAACGCCGAACGATTGTGTCATCACCGCCGATCATCAGACAGTAGCCGCGCTCTGAGCCCCAGACTCCTCCGCTGGTTCCGACGTCCACGTAGTGGATGCCCTTCGGCTTCAGGTCGGTAGCGCGGCGAATGTCATCGTGATAGTAGGAGTTGCCGCCGTCGATGATCACGTCATCGCTTTCAAGGAGCGAGACGAGGGTCTTCAGCGTCGGATCGACAGCGGCGGCCGGCACCATCATCCAGACCGTCCGGGGCGTCTTCAGCTTCTTAGCAAAGTCTTCTAGGGATGTCGTCCCAACCGCACCTTCTTTGGCGAGCGCCTGAACGACTTCCGCATGCAGGTCATAAACGAAGCACCGGTGGCCCGCCCGCATTAGGCGTCGCACCATGTTTGTTCCCATCCGTCCCAGTCCGATCATGCCAAGTTCCATGTGATTCTCCTTTCTTCTCTGACCCCGCGACATCCGGCAGGCGTTTCTAGGAGATCCCAAGACGGGCAAAGACAGGGATCTTTACCCCGTCCAGGATCAAATTGAAACCGATAGCCGCCGCCAATTCACACGCTACAACCCACATCGGTAATGGCGCCATGGCGATACCGTGTGTAGCCAACGTCGAGATAATAAGAAGGTCGGCGACAGAAGACATTACGAGCCACACGGTCGGACGGAGTCCCCAAAAGTGGCTACGTCCTCGTATGGCGTAGATTGTGGCTTGGCTGCCATAGACAATAGCCACGACAGATAGAGTTCTGAGGGCTTCTATTCCGAGTCCCATTTCGAACTTGCCTACCGCTAGTATTGCTGTACAGAAGGCCAGAAAGAAGCCGGCCAGAATCGCACTCGCGCCAGTGATTCTCCCAATTCGCCACGAATTCGGCATCTCCGATGGCTGCACTCTGTCACTGGTCAATGACATGGCAAGGAAGTCTCCTGTGATCATAACGATGACCATAAGCATCGGAGTTAGAATCGCGTGTCCTGTCATAACCAGGCCGACTGCCAGGAAGAGCACCTGAACGATCTTTTTGATAACGGAATTGACCGCGTAGTTGAGAATGCGTTGAAATGTGATCCTGCCTTCTTTGACAGCGGCGACAACGCCGCCAAGCCCCGCTTTCGTCAGGACCACCCCTGCCGCCGACTTGGCAACATCGGTTGCCGTCGATACGGCGATGCCAATCTGTGCCTGACGGAGCGCGGGCGCATCGTTGGCTCCATCGCCACACATCCCGATGGTATGCCCGCCTTTCTGGAACGCCTTCACGAGATCAAATTTACCGTCCGGAAGAATGCTCGCGAATACCGCGAAGTCGGCTGGCTTAAGGGCTTTCGGGAGCGGTCCAGGGGGACAGATGGCGCCGTCCAATCCCACCGCACGGGCGACGATTCCGGCTGTAGCCGGCGCATCTCCGGTTACCATCACCGTACGCACGCCCAAGGTCTTGAGCTCCGAGATGAGTGAGGTCGAGTCCTCACGAGGGGGGTCGCTGAGCGCGATTAGTCCAGTGAGCTGCATAGATGCAGGCGGACCCGCGGCTACGGCTAGAACTCGAAAGCCTTGTTTTTCGAGTTCGTCAGCTATCCCAGCCGCAGTGGGCGACGGAGCCGTGAGACGGGCGACTACTGTGAAAGCCCCTTTGATAATGCGTTGTACGTTGCCCTTTGCATCCGTCGCTGTTGCCTCAGACGTCTTCTTCGCAGGGTCGAACGGCACAAACTTGATTAGCTTTGGCAAGTCTGGAGCTGGTTTGTGAGAGGAGGCAGAGCGGATCGCGGCATCAACGGTGTCCTGACCACCCTCAGAACTGGCGAGAGCCGCCACCGCTAAAACGTGGGCTTCGTCAAAGCCAGGCATGGGCCGAACAGTTGTTACCGAAAGCTCGTTACGAGTCAGAGTTCCAGTTTTGTCCGAGCACAGGACATTTATGGTTCCCGCTTCATCGACAGCGGAGAGCCGTGTCGGAAGTACGCCCGAAGCCGCCAGCGGGCGGGCTCCCAGCGCCGTCGCGAGCGTGAAGGTTGCGGGCAATGCCACCGGTATCGACGCGAGAACCGAGGTAAGCAACAGGGGAATGATCTCGCTCCACGGCATCGCATGGAAATAGGCATATACTCCGATGAGAAGGATGACGGCACCATCGAAGATGGCTAGGTTACGGACGATTCGCAGCACAGCCTTCTGTTGTGAACTCACAACGTGCGCGGTGCGAACTAGTTCCGCAGTTCGGCCAAACTTGGTGTGAATGCCAGTAGCCGTTACTTCTGCCGTTGCCTCTCCTCGCCGGACCAATGCCCCTGCATAGGTATTCACTCCGGTTCCGGCTTCAAGAGGTAGAGACTCGCCGGTAAGCATCGACTGATCGAGAGAGACAGATCCATCGAGTAAGTGCACGTCGGCCGGTACCACCCCACCGAGCGATAACTTCACTAAATCTCCCCGTACCAACTCGGCCGCAGGTATCGTCCTCCAGGAGCCATCGCGGCGTACGGAAGCATTGAGAGCGAGACGCGATTTCAAGGCAGTGAGGGTAGCTTGGGCGCGACCCTCCTGGAAAAATGCCAGTGCGGCGTTGAAAATCAGCAGACCCGCGATCACCGCGGCCTCGAGATATTTGTGCAATACGACCTGAAGCACGATAGAGGCTTCGAGCAACCACGGGACAGGGGCCCAGAACTTGGTCAGTGCGTTTCGAAGTGGGTGAGCAGACGTGTCGGGCATTGCATTTGGCCCGTCCTCTTGAAGCCGGCTGGCTGCCTCGGCGCTCGTGAGTCCGCTCGACGCGGTAGTCTGAACCGGCGTTGCGGGGGGATTGGGGAGTGCAACTGCGGCAGCTTTACCTGAAGTCATGAGTTGTTCCCCGATTTCCAGCGTCGCATACGTTATCTGACGCGAGCATTTCGAGTCCCTGGACAGCGCCTACAATTCGAGGCTTACTTCGCCAGCAGCTTGCCAATAGAACGTAATTCCCGCCGACGTTTCGGGGTGGTCTTGGGGTAGGCCATCTTCAGGTGATTGAAAGCGTCGATAATAATTCGAGAAACGATCAGGCGGGCATTCTCCTTGTCGTCGGCGGGTACGACGTACCAAGGTGCATGATGAGTGCTCGTCGCGTGCAGGCATTCCTCGTAAGCTTTCACGTAACGCTTCCAGTATTTCCTCTCGTGAATGTCCGCGAGGCTGAATTTCCAATTCTTTTCCGGCTCGTCAATGCGCTCGAGGAAGCGCTTTCGTTGCTCGTTTTTCGACAGGTGGAGGAAGATTTTCACGATCCGGGTGCCGTTGCGATGGAGATGTTCCTCCAAGTCCACGATGGAACGATACCGCTCCTTCCAAATGCTCTTTTCGTCGCGCAACGCTTCCGGAAGGTCCTGGTTGCAGAGAATCTCCGGATGCACCCGAACGACAAGCACCTCCTCGTAGTAAGAACGATTAAATATCCCGATCCGTCCGCGTTCGGGAAGGCGGCACGTCGTCCGCCATAGAAAGTCATGTTTCAGTTCTTCTGCACTCGGCTGTTTGAAGCTAAAAACCTCGCAGCCTTCCGGATTTACACCGGACATGACGTGCCGGATCGAGCCGTCCTTGCCGGCAGCGTCCGATGCCTGGAAAATCAGCAGCAACGCAAAGTGGGCGGATGCGTAGTGAAGTTGTTGGAGCGAACTCAGCTCCTCGACGTGTTTTTCCAGGAGCTTTTGATACTCCTTCTTCGAGTCGCAAAAGGGTTTTATAATCGTCGGCCACTTTCTGAGTTTGACCTTCTCTTTGGGGCCGACACGGAAATCCTCGGAATTGATTTTCATCTTCATCCCTTCGAAGTCCCGACTGCTAGGTTGCGCTTGGCACTTGTGGATCTCAGGAGGACGTTGATGCAGCCTTTGCATGTCTCGTCTGATCTTTTCGAATCTCGCGCTCCGCCTCAAGCCAGTCTTGATCTGCCAGGCTTTCGCCCTGAACTCGCTGCTGGTAGAGTTCATAGGCCCGTGAAGCAATCTGCTGGGTGAGATCGAGTGGCTCCTTGGCCAGCAGTGGGGCTTTCGTAGGGTCGAAAATGCGATAAGCGAGCAGCTTCACCCGGTCATTCACCAGGGCCCAAGCTAGAGCGTAGGCCCAAACGAACCCCGCCCAGCCCCAGCCGAGGGGCGTCATGAACAGCCCATAAACCGCAATCAGGGTCGCGATCGTCTGCGTGGCGAGCACCGCTATCCATAGAACCCGAGCCGGGCGTATGGACCAGAATGGGCCGCGCGTGCGCGTCAGAAAAATCGTCAGATGTCCTGCCACAGACAGCTTCAAATACATCAGCGTCTGGATGTGCGCGCGATCGAGGTGAAAGACGCGCTCGCCAAGATAAAACAAGCCAAACGCGGCCACGACCCCGATGACACCCAGCACCGTGGAGATCGCCAGCACCAGGCGCATGTTCCAGGCCTCGGGCTTATCCTTGTAATGAACGTTGTCATAGGCGATGGACAGGATTGCTCCGTCGTTGAGCAACGCTAGCATCACGATCATCACTGCGGTCAGCGGATAGAAGTTGAACACCAGGATCGCCAGTGTCATGAAGAACAGCACGCGCAGGGTTTCGGCAATGCGGTAGATCGCGTAGCTATTCATCCGCTGAAAGATGCGACGGCTTTCCTTGATCGCGTCAATAATCACCGACAGCCCAGACGCCAGCAGCACGATGGAGGCTGCCGCTCGGGCCGCATCTTGTGCGCCGGAAACGGCGATGCCGCAGTCCGCTTTCTTCAGCGCAGGGGCATCGTTCACTCCATCGCCGGTCATGCCGACAATGTGGCCGCGCTGCTGCAGGACATCCACGATGTGGAACTTATGTTCGGGGAATACCTGGGCGAAACCATCCGCTTTTTCGATGGCCTCGGATGCCTGCGCCGTCTCGTGAGCCTTCATGTCGCCAAATCCGCTGGCATCAAGAATGTTTGTGCCTAATCCCAGCTGTCTGGAAGTTTCTCGAGCGATGGCTATTTGATCGCCGGTAACCATCTTGACCTTCACGCCCATCTGCCGGGCGCTGGCGATGGTTGCTTTGGCCTGATCGCGCGGCGGATCGAACAATGGCAACACGCCGACAAACTGCCATTTGTTCTCTTGATCTGCGCGAGCAACACCCAAGGAACGGAATCCGCGACCCGCAAATTCATTGACGGCTTTCTCAACGGCGCTCTTTACCTCACCGGCGTTGGCCGACATCCCCAGAATTACCTGCGGAGCTCCCTTAGTCACAAAGAACTGTTTTCCGTCTGTGCCTTTGACAGTGGCTTCCGTGCGCTTATGCACCGGGTCGAATGGTTTGAAATGAAGTACCTGATAGCTCTTCAGCGCTTTATTGTCTTTCACGCCGCCGATCACGGCGAGGTCGATGGTGTCCTTGTCTTCCGCGCGCGAGGCGAGCGCGCCGTAGAGGATGGCTTGGTCCGGGGGAATTCCGTTCACTGTATAGGGATCGCCCAGTGTCAGCTTGTTCTGGGTCAGGGTGCCGGTCTTGTCCGAGCACAGCACATCCACACCGGCTAGCTCCTCGATGGCCGACAACCGCGTCACGATTGCTTCCTTTTTCGCCAGCAGACGTGCGCCGACCGCCATCGTCACAGAGAGCACCGTAGGCATTGCCACGGGAATCGCGGCCACCAGAAGCACCAGGCAGAATTCCAAAGTTGTGAGAACCTTGTCGCCACGGAATAGCGCTACGAGCAATATCAACACCACTAGAGTCACGGCGAGCACGATCAGGTAATCGCCAATCTTCAGAACGGCACGCTGGAAATGACTGACGGTGTGCGCCTCCTGTACCAGTTGCGCCGTTTTGCCGAAGTAAGTGTTCGCACCGGTGGCGTAGACCATGGCGTCGATTTCGCCCTGACGGATAATCGACCCCGAAAACACCGCTCCCCCAGGTTTGGCTGTGACGGGCAACGATTCGCCTGTCAACGCCGACTGGTCGACCTCAATCGAATCGCCCTCCAACAAGCGGGCATCCGCCGGCACAATGTCGCCCAGTCGCAGGCGGACGACGTCGCCAGGGACTAACTCGGACGCATTCGGGTTGACCCACTTCCCGTCCCGCTTCACCGTGGCCTTGACCGCCAGTTTGGCCCTGAGTGCGGCGATAGCGTTACCCGCCTGGTGTTCTTCCCAGAATCCGACCACGGCGTTCGAAAAAAGAAGAAGGAGGATGATAAAAAAATCCAGCCAGTGCCGGACAAGCCCCGACAGAATCACCGCCGCTTCAATCATCCACGGGATGGGACCCCAGAAATAAGTCAGGAATTTCAGGAACGCATTGGTTTTCTTTTCTTCAATCTTATTAGGGCCGTATTGAGTAAGACGTTTCTGCGCCTCGGCTTGACTGAGGCCATCCGGCGATGACCCCAATTTTTTCTCCACTTCCGGTAGGGGAAGGGTTTTCAGATCATCTTTCGGGTCAGGCGCATTGGGCTTGGACAACGCCTTTGGTTCGGAAGCCTTGAGTTTCGATTCCGGCTTCGATTCCGGCTTTAGTTCGGGAGCCTTGGGCTGATCGCCATTGGGTTTCATAACGGGTATCCTTCCTGTCCTTGCTATGCCGCGGGTTTCGTGAGTTTCGAGATACTTGTTGGCATGCTCTTCCCTCTGTAGTTCCTGTAGCGCCGGATCAGGATTTAGTGGCCGCCGAGAGCCACGGCCCTCGTGCGGGGAGTGGTGCGATCGAGGTCATGCCGAGCTCCCTTTTGTTTGTGCTTCACTGATTCCGGCCCGAACGATAGCCAGAAACTGATCGGCATGCAGGCTGGCGCCGCCGATGAGAGCGCCGTCTACGCCGTGGGGGGTGAGCATTGAAGCGGCATTCTCCGGTTTGACGCTGCCGCCGTACTGTATGACAACCGCCTGAGCTGCTTTCTCCCCGTATATCCGAGCGATGCGTCGCCGAATGAGCGCGTGCGCATCCTGAGCTTGCTGTGGTGTGGCTTCGTGTCCGCTGGTGCCGATTGCCCAGACCGGTTCGTACGCGATAGTCATGCAGCTCAAAGCATCCACAGGCACATCGGCTAATCCTTGGACGAGTTGCCGGTCGAGGACTGCTTCGGTCTGGTTCGTCTTGCGTTGGTCCGAAGTTTCGCCTACGCACAAGATCACGTCGAGGCCAACGGTAATGGCAATGCGTACCTTTTGGTTGATGAATACATCGGATTCGCCGAGCTTGTGGCGGCGCTCACTATGTCCCAGGATGACGTACTTGCAGCCGAGGTCGAAAAGCATCGTCGGGCTGACCTCGCCGGTAAACGCGCCTTCTTTCTCCGGATAAAGGTTCTGCGCCCCCAGCGCGACGCAGCTGCCCTTAAGAATCTCTCCGACAAGGGCCAGATACGGGAAAGGCGGACAGACGGCGACGGATACGCGGTCCTCAATGCTCATATTGCCCATGCCGCCCACAATCGCTTTGCTCAGTTGGCTGGCTTCGGCAGCAGTCGTATACATTTTCCAGTTACCGACGACGAATTTCTTGCACATGCGCGGTTTCATCGCGTGCTCACGGCGCGTTTCAGTGACGAAACGCCCATCGGAACGCTTTCCCGACCAGCCCTCTCCGTCGCGCCATTGTATTCGCCACGGCGGGCAGCCCGGTTGCACATGGCTCGGTGATACAAAGCTTTTTGCGCTGCTGGCGTATTGATCTCCTCGCCATGCCAAATCTCTAAAGCGGGTTGCTGGATGGCGCGGGCAAACGAAAACGCCAACGCCCAAGGCATTCGCGCCTTGAATCTGACATTCATGGCATTCAAACGGGCCGAGGCCAGTTCACCGGCTTGTCCACCTGACAAGAACGCTATCCCCGGAACGGCAGCCGGGACGGCTCGCAACAGACACTTGACGGTTGCGTCAGCTACTTCGTCCACCGTTTCCTGCTTGGGGCAGGTCAATCCCGGAAGCACCATATTCGGCTTAAGGATCAGCCCTTCCAGCATCACGCGTTGTGAGTAAAGGTGGTTGAAAACCGTTCGCAGGACTTCCTCCGTTACCTCGCAGCACCGTTCTAGGGTATGCTCACCTTCCATGAGCACTTCCGGCTCGACGACGGGAACCAATCCCGCTTCCTGGCACAACGCGGCGTAACGAGCCAGCGTGTTCGCATTAGCCTGAATGCAACTCAGGCTGGGAATGCCGTTACCCACCGCAATCACCGCGCGCCACTTCGCAAAACGCGCGCCCATTTGGAAATATTCCGCAAGGCGGTCGCGTAATCCGTCCAGCCCTTCGGTTATTTTCTCTCCGGGGTGGCCTGCCAAGACCTTTGCACCGGTGTCGACTTTAATCCCGGGAATGATTCCCGCATCGGTGATCGCCTTAACAAAAGGAGTTCCATCTTTCTTTTTCTGCTGGATCGTCTCGTCGTAGAGGATTGCGCCACTAATGAACTCACCGAGGCCCGGCGTGGTGACAATCAACTCCCGATAGGCACGCCGGGCCTCCTCGGTCTGAGGAATGCCCCACTTGGCAAATCGTTTGTTACAGGTTGGATTACTTTCATCCATCGCCAGCAATCCTTTATCGCCGGCAACCATCATCTTCGCGGTGTCTATAAGCGCTTGTGTATTCACTTGGTGTCGCTCCATTTCCAGTTGCGAATTTCCGGCATATCTTCGCCGTGCTTGTCGATGTATTGCTTGTGCTGGATCAGCTTGTCCTGCACCAACTGCTTTAGGTAGGCCCCCTTTGTGCCCAAGTGCGGTAGCCGATCGACCACGTCTTGTACAAGGTGGAAGCGGTCCAAGTCGTTCTGTACCCTCATGTCAAATGCCGTCGTGATGGTGCCTTCTTCCTTGTAGCCCCGGACGTGGAGGTTGCGGTTGGCGCGACGGTAGGTCAGCCGATGGATTAGCCATGGATATCCATGAAAGCCGAAGATGATGTGCTTATCTTTGGTGAAAAGCGAATCGTAGTCTGTTTCGGTCAATCCATGCGGATGCTCGCTCGAAGACTGCAGCTTCATTAGATCGACGACATTGATGACCCGGATTTTCAGATCGGGCAAATGCTGGCGGAGGATGGAAACGGCAGCCAAAATCTCGAGTGTAGGCGTGTCACCGCAGCAGGCCATTACTACGTCCGGCTCGGCATTCTGGTCGTTGCTAGCCCATTGCCAGATGCCAATTCCTTCCGTGCAATGAACAACAGCGGCGTCCATGGTCAGCCATTGGGGCAGGGCGTGCTTTCCTGCAACCACGACATTGACGTAATTCCGGCTACGCAGGCAGTGATCGAAGACAGACAACAGGCAGTTGGCATCAGGCGGAAGGTAAACGCGCACGATATCGGCCTTCTTGTTGATGACGTGGTCGAGGAAGCCAGGATCCTGGTGCGTGAAGCCGTTGTGATCTTGCTGCCAGACGTGGGATGCGAGCAGGTAGTTCAGCGAAGAGATCTTCCGGCGCCAGGGCAGTTCCAAGCATACCTTCAGCCACTTGGCGTGCTGGCTGAACATCGAATCGACGATGCGAATGAACGCCTCATAGCTGTTGAATAACCCGTGCCGCCCAGTCAGAAGATATCCTTCGAGCCAACCCTCGCACTGGTTCTCGCTGAGCATCGAATCCAGCACGCGCCCAGCGGGCGCGAGGAATTCGTCATTTTTTACTTCCCGCGCGTCCCACTGACGGTTAGTGACTTCAAAGACCGCGCCCAGAAGATTCGACACGGTTTCATCGGGGCCGAAGACTCGGAAATTATGCTGATCCTCATTTAGCTTGGCTACATCCCGCAGGAATTTACCCAGCACAAGAGTATCTTGGCCGCTAACCGCGCCGGGCGAAGGCACATTCACCGCGTGGACGTGGAAGTCCGGCATGCGCAGATCGCGCAGCAGAATGCCGCCGTTGGCGTGCGGATTGGCACCCATGCGTCGGTCGCCCTTCGGTGCTAACTCCGCCAATTCGGGGATGAGTCGTCCATTCCCATCGAACAGCTCCTCAGGTTTGTAGCTCTTCATCCAGGTTTCAAGTTGGCCGACATGATCGGGATGTTCTGAATCGACTAGGAGCGGCACCTGGTGCGCCCGAAAAGTGCCCTCGATTTGCAGCCCGTCGACGACTTTCGGCCCGGTCCAGCCCTTTGGTGATTTGAGGACGATCATTGGCCAGCGTGGCCGCGTCGTGTCGTTATTGTTTCGCGCATTTTTCTGGATGTTCCGGATGTCCTGAATGACTTTTTCCATTGTGGTGGCCATGAGCTCATGCATCTTTTCCGGCTCACCGCCTTCCACAAAATATGGCGTCCAGCCGCAGCCTCGCAGAAATTGCTCCAATTCCTCCTGCTCGATGCGTGCCAGGACGGTTGGATTGCTGATCTTGTAGCCATTCAGGTGCAGGATCGGCAGGACAGCTCCGTCGGTAATCGGGTCGAGAAACTTATTGGACTGCCATGAGGTCGCCAAGGAGGCCGTTTCCGCTTCACCGTCGCCGATGACGCAGGCAACGATCAAATCGGGATTGTCGAATGCCGCCCCGAAGGCATGACTAAGTGAGTACCCTAGCTCGCCACCTTCGTGAATCGACCCAGGCGTCGTCGGCGCGACGTGACTCGAAATCCCGCCGGGAAACGAGAACTGCTTGAACAGCTTCTTCATTCCGGCTTCGTCCTGGGTGACGTCCGGATAGATGTCAGTCCAGGTGCCTTCGAGGTATACGTTGCCGACAATCGCTGGGCCGCCGTGCCCGGGACCAGCGACGTAAAACATATCGAGGTCATACTTTTTGATGACGCGGTTCAAATGCACGTAGATGAAGTTCTGGCCGGGCGTGGTGCCCCAATGCCCGACCACGAGCGGCTTCACATGCGAAAGCTTCAGTGGCTTTTTCAGCAGCGGATTGTCATAGAGATAAATCTGGCCGACCGATAGATAGTTGGCGGCGCGCCAGTAAGCATTCATCTTATGAAGCAGTTCCGGTGAAAGGGTTGCTGAGTCAGTTAGCGTAAGAGTTTCTGTGCTCATGGTTCAATTCTCCTTTTTCGAGCCCAAAGCCGAGAATGCAGCAAACTGTTTTTGCGATCATGCGTTCTTCATCTGTGCGAATGACGCGGACCGTAACCCGGCTGGCCGCCGCCGAAATTACTCCCTCATGCGCCGCATTTTTGTTCTCTTCGATCTTGATTCCGAGAAATCCCAGTCCATCGCAAATTCGGGTCCGCACCGTAGGCGAGTTCTCTCCTATGCCGCCTGCGAACACCAGCGTGTCGAGGCCGCCCAACGCCGCCGCGAACGCGCCGATCCATTTCTTAATTTGGTAACAAAAAAGCGCGACGGCTTCCGCCGCGCGCACGTCATGCTTCTCATGGTCGAGCAAATCACGCATGTCGGAACTGGTCTCGGATATTCCTAGCAGACCAGAATGGGAAGTGACCATCTCATTAAATTGCTTGGCGCTCATCTTCTCTCGGCTCGCCAGATACAAAACCAGTCCGGGATCGAGATCGCCTGAGCGGGTGCTCATCGGCACCCCGGCGGTTGGAGTGAAACTCATGCTTGTGTCTACGGATTTGCCGTCGCGTACCGCCGCCAGGCTTGCCCCATTGCCGAGGTGGCCGAGGATGACCCGGCCCGTCGTCGCCGCCGGGTCGCCGAGGCGCGCGAGTTCTCCCATTAGAAACGCATACGACAGCCCGTGGAACCCGTAGCGCCGGACACCCTGTGCCTCGTATCGGCGCGGGATTGGCAACATCTGGGCCACGCGCGGCATATCATGGTGAAAAGCCGTGTCGAAACACGCCACTTGAGGCAGGTCGGGAAATCGGCGATGGAACGCCTCGGCCAATAGGATTTCCTCCGGCATGTGGTCAGGATCGAATGGACTCAGGCGGCGAAGCTCCTCAAACATTTCGGGAGTGATTCGCTGGGGCTTGAAATATTTCGGTCCGCCATGCACGATGCGATGCCCGATCGCTGCCAATGAATCGCGCTCGCTGCACTCGTCAATCCAATCCATCAAAGCGCTCACCGCCGCAGCGTGATCCTTTGCCTTCACCACACGTGAAATGTTGTCCGTCTCAGTTGGACCCTTCACCTGCAAGGTGGGCGCCGGCTGTCCAATCCGGTCAATGCCACCAGTTAGAATCCGTCGCAGAGAGTCTCCCGCCTCGAACAGCGCGGACTTGATGCTCGACGAGCCGCCATTGATCGTGAGGATTCGGGGGTTACTTGGTTTCATAATTGCTCTGCAATCCGAATGAAGCGAGTTTTGCTCGGGTGGATTTGTAGTCCGTGTGAAGAACGCTTCGAATTCCCAAGCTTTCCGCGATCTGAACGAACATCGGCGTGTTTTCGATGTAGAGTACCTGGCGAGGCTGACGCCTGGGCGACGTCCAGCGCAAGTCGAAACATCTCCTCGTCGGGCTTCCGAGCGTGGACGAAGCAGGAGGAAATAAACGTGTCCACGAAGCCACCCAGCTTGAACTTGCGAATCCGATACGCATTCACTTCTCGTGATTCATTGCTGACTACGGCGATTCTCAACCCGTAGCGCGCCTTGAGATTGCGGACCATCTCGATCATCTTGGTGTAAGGTTTTGATTGCGCGAACATAAAAGCGCGAAATTGGGCCCGGGTGAACGATCGTTTCTCGTAGAAGACCACGCGGTTCAAATATTCCTGGAACGTGACCCTGCCTTCCTCATGGGCGGCGAAGTTCAGTACATGCCGATCTTCCATTTCGGCATAATTCAAGTTGAAGTGCCTGGCCGCCCGCCTGCGGGCATGATGATCCCACCCGTTGGTGAGCAGGACACCGCCGATATCCACAAAGAGCGTCGTGATCGGGACCGGTCTTCTCATTTGATCTCCGCTTGTCGCGCAATCAGTACGGCGCTAGATCGCGATGGCAAGTGGTAAGTGAGTGGGACTTCCCAAAGCCGTTCATTGCCCGCTGCAAAAAGACCTTCCGATGTTTCCTGAGAAGTGTCCACGGCGAGATGCCACCTAGCACCCGAAGGTGCAGGAGGCAAAATGAAATCAACCGCATCGCCGCCGGCATTGAACATCACATACAGCGCGCTTTGCTCATCTTCCTGGATCAGACAAGCGAACTGTTTTTCCTTCGGATCAAGCCAGTTAGGCAATCCTCCTCGCGGACCAAACCAGTGGATCTCGGCATCCGTGTAGAATTGCTCCTTGCTCAGAATCGGATGCGCTCGAGCGAAAGGCGATCATGCCGCGGGTGAAGTTGAAAATTTCTCTGTGCTCATCCAAATGGCTCCAGTCATACCAGCTCGTTTCGTTATCCTGGCAGTAAGCATTGTTGTTGCCGCCTTGCGTGCGACGAAATTCGTCGCCGCCGAGCAGCATCGGCACGCCGCGCGAGATCAGCAGAGTCAAAAGGAAGTTCTTGATCTGGCGTTTCCGCAAGGCCTCGATACCGGCATCCTTCGTCTCGCCTTCGGAGCCGTAGTTCTCGCTGAAGTTGGCGTCGGTCCCGTCATGGTTGTTTTCGCCGTTGGCTTCATTGTGCTTTGAGCGATAGCTGACCAGGTCGTTCAGAGTGAAGCCGTCGTGGCAGGTGATGAAATTGATGCTACCGTCGGGGCCTTTGCCGGACTTGGTATAGATGTCGGCACTGCCGCAGATGCGGCTGGCAAACAAACCGAGCATTCCATCATCGCCGCGCCAGAAACGCCGGACATCATCTCGGTACCGGCCGTTCCACTCCGCCCAGCGCCGCTCTGAAAAACTACCCACCTCGTACGCCCCGGCGGCGTCCCACGCCTCGGCGATGATCTTCACATTCCTTAAGATCGGATCCTCGGCGATGCGTTCGAGAAGTGGGGGATTGGACAGCAAGCTACCGGAACGGCCCCGACCGAGCACTGCAGCCAGGTCAAAACGAAATCCATCGACATGCATCTCCACCACCCAGTGGCGCAACGCGGACAAGATGTGATTCCGCACCACGGGATGGTTGGCATTGATCGTGTTGCCCGTGCCCGTGTAGTCCTTGTAGTAGCGTTTGTCGTCCGCTAGCATGTAGAAGATCGTGTTATCGATCCCGCGGAAAGAAAGTGTAGGACCCCGTTCGTTTCCCTCGGCTGTGTGATTGAAAACCACGTCTAAAATCACTTCGATACCGCCCTTGTGAAGGGCCCGAACCATTTCCTTGAACTCTAGCTTTTGCTGGCCCAAACCACCCGAACTGCTGTACGAAGCTTTGGGCGCAAAAAAGGCCACGGGATCGTATCCCCAGTAATTCCTTAGCGGTTGATTTGTCTGCGGATTCCTGCGTGTGACAGAAAACTCATTGAATTCCTGTACGGGCATCAGTTCCACAGCGGTCACTCCCAGAGTTTTCAGGTAGGGAATTTTTTCCATCAGGCCTCGGTAGGTTCCCGGATGGTCCACGCCCGAGTCGGGATGAATGGTAAAGCCGCGAACATGCATTTCGTAAATTACGGTCTTCGACCACGGATGGCGGAGTGGCTGGTCTCCATCCCACTCGAAGGGCTCGTTGACGAACACGCATTTCGGCATCGACCGTGAATTGTCTAGCGTCGAGATAACCAAGTCTTGCTTTGGCGCCGACGCGTCGTATCCAAGTGCCGATGTGAAATCCCACAAGGGCATCCGCGAAATCGCGGTAGCGAACGGATCGAGCAAGAGCCTGTTGAAATTGAAACGGTGCCCTTCGCTGGGTTCGTAAGGGCCATCCACGCGGTAAGCATAGAGTTGACCGGGACTGATTCCCTTGACCCAAACGTGCCATACGTCACCCGTGTGGTTGCGTGCTGAACTCAGATCGATTACGCGTGCGGGCGCTGCGTCTTTGGGATGGTCAAACAACTCCAGTCGAACACGACTGGCGTAACGACTGAAAAGGGCGAAATTAACCCCTCCTCCCGTTTCCTGGGTTCCCAAGGGCAGAGGAGAGCCCGCGCGAACGTCAGCGCGCTCGGAGATCTCCGAGATGTAATCGTGCAATTCGCGTTCGGACGTTTTCGTCATCGTTGCCATAGAATTCGAGCGGATTCGAGCGGAATCGCTACCCCGGAGCGCTGAGGTATCACTCGCGGTGTGTAATCACTTGCAGGACGTGCGGCAGGTACGGTTGCGTGAAATACACAGCGGCGGGATCCGTCCGGCAACGATCCTGCGCACTTCATTTCCTCCCTTACGGGATCGCCGCAGTTGATTCCGTCGGCGTAAAGCTCCACCCGCACTGCTTTGGGATCGAGGTCATTGAGACAGACCTGAACCTCAAATACGTGCTGGTCGCCACGGGTCTCAACCTTCACTTCGCCAATGTGTAGCGTGGCCCATTTCTGCTCCAGAGTCTGTCGCCAATCGACTACTTGCTTGCCGATTGCGCCCTTGTTCGCCGCGCGCTCACGGTAGCACTTAGCAGCCGGGAGGTAACGTTGCTCGGTATATTCGCGCACCGCGCGGTGGGCGGAGAAGCGCGGTGTCAACTGCGCCATGCTTTCCCGCATCCGCTTGACCCATGCGGTGGGAATGCCGGTGTTGTCTCGGGTATAAAATTCCGGGATGACCTCCCGTTCGAGCAAGTCGTACAGGGCATCCGCTTCGGCCGCGTCCCAGGCCGGATCATCGCCATGTTCCTGGCCGTCCCCTAACGCCCAACCAACCTCCGGCGTATAAGCTTCCGCCCACCAGCCGTCTAGCTCCGAGAGATTGATGCCGCCATTGACGAGCACCTTCATGCCGCTTGTCCCGCAAGCCTCCCAGGGCCGGCGCGGCGTATTGATCCAGACATCCACGCCCTGCACGAGCCGCTCGGTCAAGTGCATGTCGTAGTCAGCGAGGAAAATTACATGCGGGCGTGCCTCAGACGTCCTGATAAAGCGAATCCATTCCTGGATCAATGCCTGTCCAGCACGATCCGCCGGATGCGCCTTTCCGGCGATGATCAGCTGCACCGGACGCTGGGAATTGCTCAATAGCCGAAGAAGCCGCTCTGGGTCGTGCAAGAGGAGGTCGGGTCTCTTGTAGGTCGCGAAGCGTCGCGCGAAGCCCAGTGTTAACGCGTTGGGATCAAATAAATGCTTCGCCTCGTCAATCGCCTCGGGCGATGCGCCGGACGCGGTCAGTTGTCCGGATAATCGCTCGCGAGCGTATTCAACAAGAGACTTGCTGGCGGCGATGCGAAATTGCCAAAGGCTGGCGTTCGAGAGGCCGCGAATGTTCTGCTCCAGGTTTTGCGTCGGGTCTAGCCAGCGGCCTTTTCCACAGGCTTCCGTCCAGAGATCGTCGGCTGCCGCCGAGTCCCAGGTCGGCATGTGCACTCCGTTGGTCACGTGCCCGACGGGCACTTCGTCCTCTGGCCAGTGGGGGAAAAGAGGCTCAAAGAGGTGACGGCTGACTTTCCCGTGCAACCGACTCACGCCATTCACCGCCCCGCTCCCGCGGATCGCCAGATAGGCCATGTTGAAACTTTCCGACGAGTCGTTCGGATTCTGGCGGCCCAGGGCCAGCAAATCATGGCGTGTTATGCCGAGTTTCTTCTCCGCGTATCCTCCCAGGTATTGCTCAATGAGAGCAGGATCGAAAAGATCAAAGCCGGCGGCGACTGGCGTGTGCGTGGTAAAGAGGTTCCCCGCTCGCGTGGCGGCCAGCGCGACTTCGAAGGGCTGCCCAGTTTCTTCCATGAAACTTCGGGCACGGTCCAACACAGCAAAGGCCGCGTGCCCTTCGTTCAAGTGACACACTTCCGGCTTGATGCCCAGTGCGCTGAGCAGCCGCCAGCCGCCAATCCCGAGAAGCACTTCCTGCACGAGGCGTAACTCCGGCCCGCCCCCATACAGTTCGCTGGTGATCCCTCGATGAACGGGAATGTTCGCCGCGTCATTGCTGTCCAGCAGGTAGAGCTTGACTCGACCGGCCTGGACCTGCCAGGCGCGCAGCCAGACCGAGTAACCAGGTAAGGTAATCTCCAACCGCAACCACTCGCCGTTCGGCTGGCGCACTGGAGCGATTGGCAACTGTCCGGGATCGTTGTATGGGTAAAGAGCCTGCTGCGCTCCATACTTGTCAATCACCTGGCGAAAATAGCCTTGTTGGTAGAGCAGCCCCACTCCGACCACCGGTACACCCAAATCGCTGGCAGCTTTGAGCTGATCGCCGGCCACATTGCCAAGTCCTCCCGAATAGATCGGGAGCGCTTCGCTCAACATGAATTCCATGCAGAAATATGCGACGCAAGTTAAAGGAGTTTGCGGATGCTTTTGCTGAAACCATGCGGGCGTCTCCGCCGCCTCGACGCTTGGCTCGCAGGTGGTCATCAACGTTCTTGCGGAAAGCAGGATCGGCCAGCACGCGCTCGAGTTGGTCCCGCGAGACCGTCTGCAGGACCACCCAGGGATTTTGCGTGCGTTCCCACATTGCGGGATCGAGCGCACGCCAAACTCCGTCCGTGGCATGATTCCACGACCACCGCATATCCAGGGCAAGCTCTGCCAGTGAATCGAACCCCTCGACTTCCGTGTGTAGAATTCCGTAGATCGGATGGCTGACGCGGGTGTCCTTTCTCATCGTTGTCGCTCCGAATTTCTTCCCGACCGAATGTTCGAATACATCCTTCAGGATTCTCCTCGCTACGCCACGGTTCGTTGGCTTCGCTTGCTCTCCGGTGATGACTGTTCCGCCGGTGCGCGGCCTTTATTCCGCGTCGGCGCTGCCGCCAAAGCCTCGTTAACAATCGTCTCGGCTTCTTCCAGGATGCGGCGCAGATGATCCGGTCCTCGGAAGCTCTCCGCATAAATTTTGTAGATATTTTCGGTGCCTGACGGACGAGCCGCGAACCATCCACTTTCTGCCACTATTTTCAATCCACCGATGGGTGCACCGTTGCCGGGCGCATTGGTGAGGACAGTCTGGATTTTTTCGCCTGCCAGCTCGGTAAGCTTGACCTGCTTGGGCGAGAGTTTCGCCAACAGTTCCTTTTGATCCGGAGTGGCTGGCGCCTCCACGCGGTCATAAACGGACTCACCGAATTCGCGCGTGAGATCTTCGTAGATTTCGCCGGGATCGCGGCCCATTCGGGCCGTGATTTCCGCCCCCAGAAGAGCCGGGACGATGCCATCTTTATCCGTCGTCCAGACAGTGCCATCCAGACGAGAAAAGGACGCCCCTGCACTCTCTTCGCCACCGAAGCCAAGAGAACCGTCCAGCAAGCCATCCACGAACCACTTGAAACCAACCGGCACTTCGTAGAGTTTCCGGCCAAGTTTCGCGGTGACGCGATCAATCATCTGGCTGCTCACCACGGTCTTTCCCACCGCCGCTTCTTTCCGCCACTTGGGCCGATGCTGGAAGAGATAGAAAATCGCGACGGAGAGGTAATGGTTAGGCGGCAGCAATCCATGGCTTTTGGTGACAATCCCGTGACGGTCATGATCGGTGTCGCAGGCGAAGGAAAGATCAAAGTGATCCTTCATCCCGATCAATCGCTGCATCGCATAGACCGACGAAGGATCCATGCGAATCTGACCGTCCCAATCGACGGTCATAAAGCGAAATGTCGGATCAACGGCCTCGTTGACAACCGTGAGGTCGAGGCCGTATCGCTCGGCAATCGGGCCCCAGTAGTGGATTCCGGCACCTCCCAGGGGATCAACACCGATGCGGAGCTTCGCGTCGCGAATCGCCTCCATGTCCAGCACGTTGGCAAGATCAGCGATGTAGGTGTTGAGGTAATCGTGCCGGTGCGTCGTAGAAGCGCTGAAGAGCCTTCTCAACAGAAATTCTTTTCACGCCCTGCAGCTTGGCCTCGAGAAATTCGTTTGCCTTCGCTTGAATCCAATCCGTGACGACTTCCTCCGCCGGGCCGCCGTTTGGCGGGTTGTACTTGAAGCCACCGTCCTGTGGTGGATTGTGCGACGGCGTGATGACGATGCCGTCGGCCAGTCCGGTCTTGCGCCCGTGGTTGTATGTGAGAATCGCGTGGGAAATGACCGGCGTGGGAGTATATTCGTCCCCTTTCGCGATCATGACTTCCACACCGTTGGCCGCGAGCACTTCAAGCGCGCTCGCCAGTGCCGGCACCGAGAGCGCATGCGTGTCCATCCCAAGAAATAGCGGGCCATTAATTTGGTGCTGCTTTCGGTGCAGACAGATCGCTTGACTGATAGCGAGGATGTGCCACTCATTGAAAGCCTTGTCGAACGAGGAACCACGATGTCCCGAGGTGCCGAAGGCAACTCTTTGAGTCGGCACGGAAGGATCCGGGACCTCCGTATAGTAGGCCGCGACGAGCCTGGGCACATTCACCAGCATCGATGCTGGGGCAGGCTTTCCCGCAAGCGGACTAGTCTTCATGACGCTTTTGCCAAGTGCGGTGATGACCGTTGCGCTAGTGTCTCCATGAGTTTGCTGAACGACTTTGCAACCCGCTCGTCCTCAAGCTGCCGCGCCACATTGTCGAGGCTGATGTTCAGTTCCATCAGTTGCTCTAAAACCGAGCGGGCTTCCTCGACATCTTGTTCGAGTCGGGCTTTCGGGTCTCCGTGATCGCGGTATGCATTGAGGGTTTCCATTTGTACCGTGTTGACTGCGTGCGGATCGATAAGGGCCTCCGACATATTTCACGTCACAGGTCTCGCCTGTGGTGGCTTCGTATTTCAGTTTTTCGTTCCGGCAGCCCTTGTGGACTGCTTGCTATGGTTGCTTTGAGCTAAGTTCGCGTTCCGCTAGAAGCCAATCTTGCACCTCGTCGCCGGGTGCTCCGTTCCGAGAAACATAGATTTCGTATGCACGCTGGCGAATCTGTTCGGTCATCGGCTGAGTTTGTAAAGCTCTGTTTGGGCGGTTCTATCCTAGATGCGGTTTTGACACCTGTTGCTTGGCTCATTTTCTTCCTCCTATTTGGGTTTACTGCCTTGCTTACGTGCCTACTTGCTGAAGAGTGTGAAGATATTTGACGATGTCGCCCGTCGAAAGCATTCCGACGAGGCTGTTCCCCAGCATGACAGGCATTTCATTGATTCCGTCTCGGCCCATCTTTTCCATTGCTGTCCACAATTCTGCTTTGGGATCGATCCGATTTAGCTTCTCGATGGGTATCATGGCTTGGGCTGCGGTGGTCGTCGTCCATGAGGGTCGAGGAATCTCCTTCATGTTGTGCAGAGTCAGCAATCCGACCACGCGGTCTCCTTGGTCCACGAGGAAGCACTGTCGACCGTGTGACAGAACCTCCTGATCGATTAGCTTTTGTAATGAAGTGTCTCCCGATACGTGGGTGCATGCATCTCCCATCGCCTCGGATACTTTGTGGCCGCCTAATAGGCCCTGCACCATTTGCTGCTGGACTTGGGCTCCGGCTGCGCTTTCGAGGAACCAGCCGATGAAGGCGATCCACAATCCATTGGCAACGTTTCCTCTCAGCGCTTGCCACACGCCCCAAACGATAAAAAGGAAGCCAAAGAATCGGCCGGTGCTGGCGGCAATCAGAGTCGCGCGGCGAAAGTTCTTGTTCACTCCCCAAACGACGGCGCGAAAAACGCGGCCTCCATCCAACGGGAATGCTGGAACGAGGTTGAACAGTCCCAAGAGGCCGTTGATAAGCGCCAGATACTTGGCCACCGCCAGAGCGGGCGCGATGTTCACGAGCAACCGCTCCAAAAGGAAGAAGAGAGCCGCCAGCGCAAAGCTGGTGAGCGGCCCGACAACTGCAATTAGGAATTCTGCGCTGGCGCTCGGGGGTTCGCCTGCAATCTGCGACACGCCGCCAAATATGAACAGAGTGATCCGGCTTACGGGTACTTTGTAGCGAAGGGCCACCCAAGAATGGGCCAGTTCGTGCACAACGATACTGGCAAAAAACAGTATTGCTGTCACAGCGCCCATCAGCCAATATTCGACGCTCGTGCCACCCTTGAATTCAGCCGGATAGTAATTGACGGCCAACATCCAAGTGATTAGGGCGGCGATCAAGAACCAGGAGTAATCCAAATCGATAGGTATCCCAAGAACGCGTCCTATCGGAATCGTATGGCGAAACACAACTCACCTACCTCCCTAGAAATCGATCCAATATGTTTCGCCGAGCGGCAGTACTCCTCTGCGTCTACGAATCTCCCTAGCAAGTGGAAGGTAAGCTAAACTGCTGCCGCTGCTTTCGCTTCGCCTGAGTGTGTCGCGCATTGGACAGGATGCGTCGTTTCGATGATGTCCTTCGCCTTCGCCACCTCTGCAGCCGTTCCGTGGGCGATCAATAGGAACTGATCCGTCTTGAGTGCTGCTTCGTACTTCACAATGCTATCCTTAGGAATTCCCATGCTGTAGAGACCGGCTCCGAGCGCGCTCACCCCTCCCACCACGGCCGCACTTTCAAGCGCCCCCACGATCCATGCAACTACCGGTCCCGCCGCTAAGATTGGGCCGAGACCCGGAATCATGAAAAAGGCAGAGCCGAACAAGAGCCCCCAGAAACCTCCCCAGAACGCACCAACTTTGCCCCAATATTTCATGCGGTCGCCAGTGTTGTAGTAGCCTACCGCATGCTCATCCGTGTGGTACCCCTTCCCAACGATCGACAATTTGTGCATGTCGACACCGCCGCGTTGAAGCTCCTTCACTGCTTGGTCTGCTTCCGTGTGCGTGCGGTATACCGCGACAACTGAATTTTGTGCGGACATCTCATAATCTCCTCGGGTATTTGCCATCGCTCTCAAGGATGAAGGTAAATCCCAACCTCCACTATCACACCGCCCTTGCAGAAAAAGTGTCCTGTTTTGGACAGTCCGCGTGAAGACGCCATACTGCTCCGTTTAGCGGTAATCAAACAGCCGCTAACCCTGCATAACTCGGTTTGCGACGATTGGAAGGAGAAACACTTTTGCCGGCGTGGCAGCTCTTAGGCACGACCGCATACGACACCTGGCCAGTCCACGCCACCGCACAAGGCGGTTTGAGCTACTTGGATGCTGCCGCATGCATTCCGAGAGAGCGTGAGCGTCTACCACCGAAGCCAATGTGCGGCCATCTAGCACTGCGGTTGTCCCTCTGCGATCCAGATTGACGTGTGTTCTTTATTGGACAGAAGACGTTTTCGCTAGCATCTAAGATGCTGTTTGGATCGCTGCCTGTGGATCCAAATCTGGGGAGAAAAGAAATGGCGACTAGGAAAGGCGAGAAGTGCGCAATTACTAAGAACACTTTAAGTACTGCAGCGCGAGTGCGAGGCTATAGAGAAAACGCCGGATATCGATTGTCCGTGTGGACACACTGGCTGCGGTGACCAAGCCCTAGGTTAAGAACCACAACTCAGTTCGCCCAAGACTATATTGATGATTTGAATCTCACGAGCTGAATCCGGCCCGCATCATTGACAGTCCGATTCATGATTGAAGACGAATTTGAAAAGGGAGATTAAAAATGTTGAAGCGCTTTTTGTTGGTAGCATCACTGGTTTTTCTTGTGACTCTAACTGCTGTCGCCTCCGACCGCGAGGATGATGTTAATCGCACTCACAAAGCTGCCCAAGTCTTCCGGGAGATCATGAATACTCCCGATCAGGGCATTCCTCACGATTTACTGGACTCGGCGAAATGTATCGCCATCATTCCAGGAGACGTGAAGTTCGCGTTTATTTTCGGCGGTAGCTACGGTCGAGGACTGGCAACCTGTCGGACCCGTCATGGCTGGAGCGCTCCCATGTTCGTGGCCATTGATGGCGGAAGCGTCGGCTATCAGATCGGTGGCTCTTCTACTGACATCGTGATGCTCTTCATGAATGATCACGCCTTACAAAGCCTGATGAGCGACAAGTTCAAACTCGGAGCCGACGCCTCAGTAGCGGCCGGGCCGGTGGGCCGGAACGCCGCGGCCGGCACCGACCTTAAGTTGACCGCAGAGATTCTGTCGTATTCGCGCACCAAGGGTGTTTTCGCCGGGGTGAGCCTCGACGGAGCCGTGATGCAAGCTGACAAAAGTGGCGACAAGGCCATGTATGGGGACAATGTGGACCGCCATGAAATTCTTAATGGCAAAGTTGCTGTTCCCGCATCGGCGCGACAACTGCTGCACGAACTTGGCGGATATGCCCAAGACGCCGAGGCTAGATAGTGAACTCGACACGTCGGAGCTCTGAATTGCTCTGGGCTGAGTCCAGAACAGCCGTGACGTAACGGCTGTTCCTGGCCGCAGCGAATCTGCGGCCAAACGCGTTGATCATCGGGTTAACGGTTCGCATTCGGTCAGCCACGAATCAGGTGTCAGAAACGACGAGAGGTAACTGAAATGAAAAAAAATAGTTCATTCCCAGTGTTGATATTCGCCGTAATTCTCGGTATCGGCGGAGCATTGGCCTACGCCATGCATCGACGGTCAGCCGATTTCGAAGGTTTATGGATTCTGGGCGGCACCATCGCCCTCGCTTTTGCCGTCTCTTCCGCAATTCAGGTTGCGGATCAATGGAGCAAGGCGGTTGTGCTGCGGCTTGGTAAGTTCCGATCCCTTCAGGGACCGGGACTGTTTGCAATTATCCCGCTTATCGACACCATTCCCTACTGGATTGACATCCGCGTCCTCACGAGTTCCTTCAAGGCGGAAAAAACCCTAACGAAAGACACCGTACCCGTGGATGTGGATGCAGTGCTGTTCTGGAAAATTGTAGACCCCAAGAAGGCAGCCTTGGATGTAGCCGACTACCAAAGCGCAATAAGTTGGGCTTCCCAGACCGCTCTGCGTGATGTCATCGGCAAGACCATGCTTTCAGACATGCTCGAAGGCCGGGACAAAATTAGTGATGCGCTGCAAAAGATCATTGATGAGCGCACTGAACCATGGGGCATTAACGTCATCTCGGTAGAAGTGAAGGATGTCTTGATACCACCGGCCTTGGAGGACGCGATGTCCATGCAAGCCCAGGCCGAGCGAGAGCGCCAGGCTCGCGTGATTCTGGGAGATTCGGAGCGCCAGGTGGCCGAGAAATTTGGCGAAGCAGCCAAGACCTATGCCAATGATCCGATCGCATTGCATCTGAGGGCCATGAACATGCTTTACGAAGGTTTGAAGGCAAACTCTACAATCGTCATCGTCCCAAGCTCCGCCGTCGAAACGATGCAACTGGGCGGTCTTGCCGGGTTGACCGCGCTCACTATGGGACTGGGCCAGGAACGCGCCATCAAAGCTAAGGAAACCGAACTCAATAGCAACAACAATGGCGCTAAAGTAAGCTCTGCTGCTTAGTCTCAAGATTGCGCTACTTCGACCAAAATGAGGAATCGCAAACTGCTTGTTGTTGTAGACGAATCGCCAGCGACGACAAAGGCGTTACTCTATGTTGCTCAGATGACTGCGGGGCGACCGAATTTCAGGGTCTGTTTAGCGCATAGTCACCTGTCACCTCCTCCACAACTAACTGAGTTCAGGGGCTCAGAAAAAGGGCGCCTCCGAGCATACAAGTCCCGATGGATTGCCGCAGGCGAGATGACGGAACAGCGCGCCTTGGGACGCGCCAATACGGTTCTGCGCCGGGGCGGCCTCGAGAGTGGGGCAATCGAAGCCCATTATTGCTATCTGGTGGACGGGACACGAGCGACCCAGGAGATTCTGAAACTGGCGGGGGCGCGGAAATGCGATACCGTGGTCATTGGAAGAAAATCGCTCTCCTGGCTGGCAAACCTTATTGATGGAGACCCTTCAGAGGAACTTGTCCGCCAAGGCAAAGGATTCACGATCTGGGTTGTGGAATAGATCGCTTCACTGTGCCGCGAGTGTCCAACATCGCACGGTTTCACGAACCTAAGCGAAAATGATCCGATTGCGAAGGAGGAGCCCATGATCGAGAAACTGAAGGATCTCCCTGGTGGAATCGATGGTGTCAAGGCTATTGGAAAGGTATCGAAGGAAGACTACGAGCAAGTGTTCGTGCCGCTCCTCGACGAGGCACGACGAGAGGGTCGTCACATTCGCTTTCTATATCAGTTTGGGCCGGAGTTCGAGGGCTTCACTCCGGGCGCGGCATGGGAAGATGCGAAAATCGGCCTCCCTTTCCTGCGGCTTTTCGACGGCTGCGCCGTCGTCACTGACTTAGCCTGGATTCGAGAATTGACGCGGTTGGCCGGATTTCTCATCCCGTGTCCCGTGTCCGTATTCAGCAACACCGAATTCGCCAGAGCTGTTGGCTGGCTGCGGTCGCTTCCCGAAGGGTCTGCCATTTCTCACCGACTTCTTCCCGAATCCGGAGTGATCGTGGTCGAAGTTAAGCAAGCACTACGCGCGCAAGATTTCGACTCGCTGGCATTCACAGCAGACGCGTGGATCGAAGCGCATGGTGACCTACAAGGACTGGTGATCCATGCGCGTGAATTTCCCGGTTGGGAAAATGTGGCGAGCTTCCTTCGGCACCTGCGATTCGTCCGCGAGCATCATCGGAAGGTAAAGAGGATTGCCCTTGCGGCGGATACCAAGCTGGCCAGCCTGGCACCAAGGATCGCCGAGCATTTCATTCAAGCTGAGGTGAAGAACTTCGGATACGACGAGCTCGACGCTGCAATCGCATGGGCGGCGAGACCTGCTACACGGAGTGCTGAAGTGCCACGATCCGCGTCAGACTGAGTTCCAAGTCCAGGATGCAAGTAGTATCCGCTGAGATTCCAAGTGCAATGACGCTACGAGAGCGTGAGGTTGCGCTTCCATCCACCTCCCCGCATTGAACCAAGACTTAGTTTTCGGAAATCTAAAAAGAAAATATCTTAGGTTTTGCCGAGAAGGGCAACTGTTCACTATTGAACAGTGTAGGAAATGGGATGGTTCTAAGTTAGAGCGGCGAGAGCGGGCCATTCGAGCGAATATCAGACAGCAAGTTCACGAGAGGTATTTCCATGTTACCAGCCCATCAACTGAAGATTGTCGAGACTCGCCACGAACGCCGTCATCGATCACTCACGAAGAGCAACGACATCTGCGCCGAAGTCGTTCGTAGTCTCGCAGCATTTGCGATCCCGCTCTATCACCCAAAGGGTACAACCTTATTCGGTGAAGGCCAGCGTTCCCGCGGCGTATTCATTCTCTACTCAGGCCGCGTAAAGCTCTTCACGTCCTCAGTGGATGGGAAAAACCTCATTCTGAGATTTGCGGATTCAGGGGAAATACTCGGCTTGGCTGGGACGCTGTCGGGACAGCCCTACGAAGCGTGGGCAGAAGCGATTCAACCGACAGAGACTGGCTTCGTTGACCGCGGGTATCTCATTCATCTTATGCGGCACCGCTGTGAACTTGCAGTGCAAGTGGCTATGCATTTAGGTGAATCGTATTGTTCCGCAATCGCCGGAGTGCGCACGATGGGGCATTCGCGGTCCGCGAGCCAAAAGCTTGCAACATTTCTTCTCGATTGGTGCGAGAGTAATCGCCTGTTCCATGGTGAGGCCAATGCGCGGCTCACCTTGACTCATGAGGAAATCGCTGAGGTCATTGGGACTTCGCGAGAGACGGTGACGCGACTGCTGTCGGGGTTCAAGAAAAATGGGCTGATTCAATGGAAGGGTTGCAATTTGGCTCTTACGGACAGATCCGCTCTGGAGAGTTGGGCGACGGACTGACGTACACTCGATGAAAAACTTTCGCGTCCCTACGATTGTCAGGAGTAAAGCGAGTTATGAGACGCAAGAAAAGGACGCCTACCCAACTTAGTGTTTTCCCTTCAGGTGCCAGCCTGGGCGGCAAGGTCTCGCACTACCGGGACAAACAGAACATCTATAAGCAGGGTGCGCCTGCTTACACGCTCTTTTACATTCAAGAAGGAGGCGTGCGACTCAGTACCCGAACAAAACAGCAGCCATCAGCAGTTACCGCTATTCTGGGGGTGGGTGATTTCTTTGGCGAGATTTGCCTTGCAGGCTATCCTCTTCGTGTATCTACAGCCGTCGCATTGACCGCTAGCTCCATACGTACCATCCAGAAAAAAAAGATGCTCCAAATGCTGCGGAAAAAGAATAAGGCGTCAAATGCCCTGGTGGCTTATCTGTTGTCCAGCGTCCAGAAGTACAAGGACCATGTTTCGGAGTTGCTGACTTCTTCTGCCGAGCAACGTCTGGCGCGTGTGCTTTTGCGGCTAGCGCATTTGGATAAGAGAGGCCCAGCGGTTGCCGAGATTCCCATCCTGAGTCACCAGGTGCTGGCAGAGATGGTCGGGACCACCCGCCCGCGAGTCAACCTGTTCATGAATCGATTCAGGAAGCGCGGATTCATAAACTACGATGGCGGGTTAGAAGTTCACCAATCGTTGAGGAAAGTTCTGCTCCGCCGCTAGGAGGCAGTGGTCACCACGTATCGCACGAATTCCGCCGGAGTTGCATGTCTCGCCTTGGATCCAGGATTGGCAACTCTTGGTTCCGGCACCTCGCGCTGTTCACTATTGGACAGTGGGAATGGGCGTATGATAGCAAGCACCATGCCGCTTCCCTCCCGTCGCCGTGTATCTGCAGACCGACGCACGAAGGCATCTCGGATAAGCCCTGCTTTCGATGTGCAATTATTTCTCGACTCGGCCGGTCTGGGCAGAAGGGTGGCCAAGTTCCGAGGGAAAGAAACAATCTTCTCGCAGGGCGATCCCGCGAAGAATGTCATGTACATTCAAGGAGGCGGTGTAAAGCTTACTGTGGTCAATACGGCTGGTAAAGAAGCCGTCGTGGCCATCCTTGGAGCAGGTGATTTTTGCGGGGAATCGTGCCTGGCGAATCAGCCCGTTTGCATGGCGACTGCGACAGCGATTGCACCTACCACCGTGCTGGTGATCGAGAAAAACGAGATGATTCGCGTGCTTCACAAGGAGCACGCTTTCTCCGACCGGTTCATCGCCTATATGCTGGCGCGAAATATCCGAGTAGAGGAGAACCTGATTGACCAGCTCTTTAACTCCAGCGAAAAACGGCTCGCACGCACTCTACTGCTCCTCGCGCGCTACGGCGCGCCAGGCCATCGTAAGAAGGTGCTTCCCAAAATATCGCAAGAGATGCTTGCGGAGATGATTGGCACGACGCGGCCCCGGGTCAATTTCTTCATGAACAAATTCAGGAAACTGGGTTTCATCCAGTACAAGGGCGAGATCCACATCAACGATTCACTCCTGAATGTCGTCCTGCACGACTAACGCTTCGGCCAGCAAGGGATATTGCTACGTTTCGAACCTACGGATTTGGGGCAAGAACACGGATTTCTAAATTCTAGAACGAAGACCGTGGGGTGCCAAAAGTTTAGAGAAGACCCAACATCCCCTAGCTATTTCTCCAGCGCAGCTCTGGGAGAGATTGCCGGGTGCCCTTCGCTTGAATCGAGCACCCGGCATCAGTTTTTCAGGACTCATTGAAGCACGGGGATGAGCCAAGGAAAAAAATGCGCTCAAGCGGCTCAGTTACAGGCAAGCTAGCGGATTTGTTGGACTGCCTGAGTGAAAGTTCGAGCTAATGCTAACCTACCTGCCGCCAGATGCTGTTCATCTCCTACATCCACGTGCTTTCGGCCGCATTTTTGATGGGATTGGCGGCGGCCGCGCCGATGGGCCCAGTCAACATGCTGGCGATCCGCCGCGGCATGATCGGCGGTTGGCGCCATACGCTCGCCTGCGGAATTGGCTCCGTCACAGGCGACCTTATCCTCTTATCTCTTGTTCTGCTCGGGGGGCACTATCTCCTTCCGGACCTGTCCAACCCGACGCTCCAGACCGTCCTCGAGGTCATCGGCTTGATCGTCCTGCTTCCGCTGGGGGTCTACTTCCTTGTCCGCGCCGCAAAGGATCCCCTGCGCCCGTACGCCGTCGCTCGCCAACACAGGGACGAAGGCCCCGTCCCCGCGCATCTGGTTGCCGAAGTCGCCGACGGCGCCGCCATGACTACCTTCAACCCTTTAACCATAGCTTATTGGGTTGGCGTGACCTCCAACTGGCTCCCTATTGCCCATTCTGTCTTGGGTTATGGCGCCTCCGGTTGGGGAATCCTCATGGCTGCCGCTGGCATGATGACCTGGTTCACCGCACTGACGGTCGTCGTTCGTTTCATACCGCACCGCATCGGCCCGACCTTCTTCCGCTTCGTCAACGCCATCCTCGGGCTTATCCTTCTTGGCTTCGCCACGTACTGTGCGATAGTCCTGTCCCGCCATTTCCTGCGTTGAAACGCAGGGTTCCAACACTGGCTGTTCGTCAGAGTTTCATCGGATCTAGTTTTGTCTGGTAGCGACCTCTCCATAGATCATCAAGCGGGGCGCGTTCCGCGACTTTCGGATCCGAATCGTGCCATCGATTCCTGAAAAGAAAGCAGGCGCGTCCCCCTGTGCTAAAAGTGTGCCGGAATGCGATATTTTTCGGCCTGTTGGGGTTAGCTTTGAGCTCGGATACCAAATCATCCAAGCTCCAGCAACCTAACGGGTCACGAGTTTCTGGGGAGCCAAAAGCAGAGTCCCCAAGTTATTGAAAACGTTAGAAGTCAAAATTGCAAATGGGTTTGTAGGAGCCAGCCGCCGGGCTTAGAAGGCAGACGCTCCTTGCGCCTCTCACGGGACGCAATTCGATTTCTGAGCTTCGGTTGAAAACGCGTGGCCACTTAGGGTTCCTTGCCAAGGTGCATACATCACTTTCGCTTCTGTTTCGGTATGGGGAAAATTCGGGGGACTCCATGCATGCCGAGCCACATTTTGGTACATGGTGCCACTACCAAGTTCTTTGACTAAATCCTTTTCTTTCAGAAGTAAGATTGAAAAGGAAGGACTTCCCAGAGGTAGCGCGCCTGCCTTGGGCGCAGGAGGTCTGGAGTTCAAATCTCCACGCCCCGACCATGTTTGCACGTGAATTTCTCCGAAACCTCGCGAAAACGAATTTCCTGCAAGGGTGGCGAGCACAATCGTAAATTCAAAAGCAGTTTTTCGACTGCGGACGATGCGATGAGGTGAAGCGGCGCAATCCTTGATATACTTTACGAACACTGCGCGTTGGTGGGCGTAGCTCAGTTGGTAGAGCGTCGGACTGTGGCTCCGAATGTCGTGGGTTCAAATCCCATCGCCCACCCCAATCAACCTGTTGTCCGGCCCGGACACATGGGTCACAGAACGTACCTAAGACATAGGTAACACTTTTGGCCCGAAAGGGTTGTCGAGGGGTTGCAAAGTATTTTTTCCTCAAGTTCGATACATCACAAATCAATTTTGCCGCGGGTCTTGAGATGCCGCTCGCGTTCCAAGTTGGCGTTTCGTTGCCGGAAAGGATTCCGGCCACCAGCGGCTACATCTTTAGCGATGTTCCGATCGATCAGATCATCAGTGATGATCTGATCGATCAATCTTTAGTGGCGATCTGACCTATCGTCCCCGTGACCCTGCTGGTATCCAGCCTCGTAGGCTCGCTGATCCTCGTCTTTCTTAAAGTGCCTCTTTTTCGAGTGATCGCGGTTGTGTGAGCGGTCATCCTGACCATCGCGCATACCTTGCTGGTAATTCTTGTTTTTAGAATAATCCTGGTCGTGGACCTGATTTTGATCGCCGCGTTCCTGAGCCCACCGAGTTGCGGCCGATGTTGAGCCCGCCGTAATGCCGACCGTCAAAATCGTCGCCAGGACCCACACAGATCGCGCTGCTCTAAGTCGCATAGGATTCTCCATTTTATTTGCTGGGCTGAGTACTTGAGGCCGTTTGTCTGACGCGCCTTGAGTTTGGGCGTTTTTGGCACGTCGTGCGAATACCCAAAAATCCGTAGAAATGACGATGAGGTTCGCGATTCAGAGTAGTGATCGGAGCGTTGATCGTCTTCTCTGTGGAGAGAGCCAGGATTATGCAGGGCCCTGCGGCCCTGGTTTAAGAGCGGGCGCTAGTGCGCATCGGAAGCCGATGCGTTTTCAAAGGGCAGAGCTGCTTCAGGGGTAGCGAGCGTGAAATAGAAGGTAGCGCCCTTTCCAGGCGCGGCTTCGGCCCAGATGCGTCCGCCGTGGCGGCTGATGATGCGGCGAACGGTGGCAAGTCCAACGCCGTGCCCGGCAAATTCAGAGGCGTGGTGAAGTCTCTGAAAAGGGACAAAAAGTTTGGACGCGTAGTTCATGTCAAAACCCGCGCCATTGTCCTTGACGAAATAGACCGGGTCGCCGGGTCCGGGAACTTTTCCAAACTCAATGATGGTCTGCTCCGTCTTGGCGGAATATTTCCAGGCGTTGGATAGAAGGTTTTCCATGACGGCCTGCAACAGCCCTTTATCGCCGGAAACCTGGAGACCATCTTCGATTCGGAGCTCGGCATTCCGGCCCGGATCTGCTCCGCGCAGTTTTGCCGAGATCTCGCGGGCGATGGCGCTCAGATATATACGCTCGTTCTTCATTTCGGCGCGGGTGAATCTTGCCAAGCGCAAAAGATCGTCGATGAGCCTGGCCATCTCAGCCGCTCCGGCATTGATGCGGGAAATATAATTTTGGGCGGTTTCATCGAGCGACTGACCATATTCTTCGACGAGTGCCCCGGCAAAACCGTTGATGTGGCGCAAAGGCGCGCGCAAATCATGCGAAACAGAGTAAGAGAAGGCTTCCAGCTCCTGATTGGTCTGTTCCAGTTGCAGAGTCCGCTCTTTGACGCGGCGTTCAAGTTCGCTGTAGAGAGCGACGTCTTCCAACGCGACGGCGGTGGTATTCGCCAGGGCCTGCAAAATCTCGATCTCGTGCGGCGAAGCGAGGTGGCGGTTCGCCCAATAATTCCCGATGGCTCCAATGGGCGAGTCGGGCCGAATGGGGACCATGACTAAGCTCTTTACGAAAGTGGGTCGATACGCGTCTTGTGGAATGCGCGGGTCGGCATAGATATCTTCGATGACGGCTACCTGGCGGTTGAGCATGGCCCATCCGCTGATACACGTGCTCATGGGAAAACGCTGTCCCTTCCAAAGCGGGGCGATGGCATCCTCGTCGGCGTAAAAACACTTGTCAGCGTCGCGCAGAACGAAGGTGGCGCCATCGGCTCCGGTCAGTTCGCGGGCAGCGTGACGCACCACGGCCATAATGTCGTCCAGCGTGTGGGCGAGCGAAAGGCGCTGGACGGCGTCTACAAGGCGCTTCATGCCACGATTTTCGCGTTCCAGATTGGCGATGATCGTCCCTGGAGCGACGGTTTCTTGCGTTGTGGGTTGCTGCAGAACGGTTGTTCGCATGGCGTTTCGTCCATGCTATCAGTTCAAAACCGGCTGACGACGGTGTGCAGGCGCGCCTTTGCCCTAAGCGCAAACGCGGAGCTAGCAGGAGGCCCCTTCCCTACTGTACCGGGGGCCAGATGTAGATTTGGTCATGGCAAATGCCGGAGTTGACTCCGAAGGCGTTTCATGACCGTAAGATAGAAGTTGCCCGGATGGTGTTTTACGGGCGTGGGCAGACGTGTGCTGTTGCGCTGGGTCGGGCGCTAAAAATTTGCTTGGATGCGGGGCGCTATGAGCAAAGAATACAGGGGCCAGATCGCTGAGGTACCCATGACCGAAAGCTGGAAACAGTTCCAGGGCCATACGGTCAACGGAGAATTCGAACTCCGCGAATATCTCGGCGGGGCCGCGCGCGGCGCTGCATTTCTTACCGAATACGACCATCAAACGGCAGCAATCCAGCTGATTTCCGAAAACGCACCGGATAGAGAGAGTCAACTGGCCTCCTGGCAATTGGGGACGGAGGTATCGCATCCGAACCTGATACGGGTGTTTCAGGTGGGACTGGCCCAGATGGAAGATGTGAAGGTTTACTACGCGGTGATGGAGCTTCCGGAAGAAAACCTGGGGCTGATTCTCAAGCAACGCGCGCTGACGGCGGAAGAAACGAGCGTCATGTTGGCGCCGGCGTTGGAGGCCCTTGGGTACCTGCATAAGCGCGAGCTGGTGCATCGGGCGGTGAACCCAGCGAACATTGGAGCGATCGGGGATCAGTTGAAGTTGTCGATCGACAGCCTGGCGCGAACGGGTGAGCCGATTCGCGAGACGAGCCCGTATGATCCGCCGGAGACGGCTGCGGCGGCGGCAGGAGATGTGTGGTCGCTGGGGATGACCATTGTCGAGACGTTGACGCAGCGGCTGCCCTCGTGGCGACGAGAGGGACAAGGGGACCCGGAGGTGCCGGGCAATTTGACGGAACCTCTGCTGAGCGTTGTGCGGAATTGCCTGCGGCGGGATGCGCGCCGGCGTTGGACGGTGAAGGAAATTGCCGAGCGGTTAAATCCTGCGGAGATAGGCAGCACGGTGAACCCGCCGGAACTGGAAATCACGGAACCAGCAGTGGCGTCGGCCGCAAAGGTAGAGGCGGAAAAGCCAAGGGCCACGGCACCTGTAAAACCTGGACCAGCGATCAGCTCAGCGAAAAGCGTGCCGAGCGTGAAGGTGCCGGCGCCGGCCAGCGCAGCGCCATCGAGCTACGCCAAGCCGAGTGCCTCCTCAAAGGCCACCGAGCCGAAGCGCGGATCGTTCCCACTGGTGGTCATCATTTTGGCGGCACTGGCGGCCTTTGGGGGCTACAAGCTGTTGCATCGCAACCCGGCTGCTCCCGAAAACTCGGCACAGACTCAAGCGCCTACGGCATCGGCACCCGCTCAAAATGTGGCTCCGACAGAACAGGAACAGCCGGCGCCAGGCAAAAACTTAGGTTCCACGAGTGCTGCTTCACCGAAAGAAACTCCTGCCGGCTCTGCCCGCTCAAAACACGCGGCGGCACCGGCCACTACCGATGCTGGTGTGGTGCATCAAGTACTCCCCGATGTGCCGGAAAAAGCGGCAAGGACGATTCACGGCAGATTCCATGTGATGGTGAAGGCGACGACCGATAACAGAGGTAATGTGACCGATGCGTCGCTTGACTCCGCCGGTCCGAGCCAATATTTCGCGAATCTGGCACTGAAAGCCGCGCGCCAGTGGAAATTTGCGGCAGGAAGTGACAAATCTAGCGACTGGCTGATACGGTTCGACTTTACCGCGGCGGGCACGACCGCTTCGGCCAAACCCTCACGCTGAATTTCCGCTGCGATTGGGAGTGCACAGCGAAAATCTTCGCGAATATTTTCTTTTCATGCTGCGCTCTCGACTGAAATTCCACAAATGCGTGTGATAGCCTAGGCGACGGAGGCGCGACCGAGTGGATATCGTCAAGGGCAATATGGGCTGGATCGAAGTGATCGTGGGACCGATGTTTTCGGGCAAGAGTGAGGAATTGATCCGGAGGCTGCGGCGCGCGGAGATCGGCAGGCAGCGAGTGCAGATCTTCAAGCCGGCCATCGACCAGCGCTATTCGCGAAACGGAATTGTTTCGCACTCCGGGCTGGAGATTGCTTCCGATCTGGTTCACGACGGCACCGAAATTCTGGAGAAAGTGGCCCCGCGCACGGAAGTTGTGGGTATCGATGAAGCGCAATTTTTGGGCGAGTCGGTTGTAGCGGACTGCACGCGGCTGGCGGAACTCGGCAAGCGCGTGATTGTTGCAGGGCTCGACACCGACTTCATGGGGCGTCCGTTTGAGCCGATGCCGCGGCTGCTGGCAGTGGCTGAAGAAATCACCAAGTTGCTAGCGATCTGCATGCGGTGCGGGAATCCGGCGGTGCACACGCAACGGATTGTCGCGTCGGAGGAGCTGATTGTGGTGGGCGCGGGAGGAATGTACGAAGCGCGCTGCCGGCGATGCTTCGAACCACAACTGGCGCAGCAGACGATGGAAGAAGAGGAATTGAAGCGCGAAAAGTCTCACGTTGCGAAGGCTGCAACGGCTGCGCAATAGGCAGGAAGCGTCTCATCTGCCGCACGACCCCGCAAGGCAGGAGCCTAGCCGATCATCCCAACAGCGTCGCATTCAAATTATGAATCCAAATCCGCCAAATAATCCATTGGTTACCCACGCGAGCTTTTAGCTTTTCCGTGCTACATTCATCGCTCTCAAACAGGCAAATAACCCCGGCTGGAATGATCGAAGACCCTATTCTCGCAAACGATTGGCACGTTGTGGCGTCGGCTTCACAAGTGACCGAGGACGCTCCAATGCCCGTGCGACTACTCGAGCATGAACTGGTATTGTGGCGCAGCCACGATGGCGTGCATGCATGGCACGACCTTTGTGTGCATCGAGGTGCAAAACTTTCGGGCGGGCGCATACAAAACGAGTGCCTGGCGTGCCCTTATCATGGCTGGCAATACGACTCGTCCGGGCGGTGCGTGCACATTCCCGCGCATCCAACCCGGCCAGCGCCGCTGAAGGCACACACAACAGTGTACCCGGTGAAAGAGCGATACGGGCTGGTATGGGTGTCGCTCGGAACACCGAAGCGCGATGTGCCCGCGTTTCCGGAATGGGACGACGATTCCTTTCGGAAGACCCCTGCCGGCCCTTACATTTACAGAGCGAATGGCCCGCGCGTGATCGAGAATTTTTTGGATGTCGGGCACTTTCCGTTCGTGCATGCGGGATTTTTGGGCGATTCAGCGCACGCGGAAATTGGTGAGTACGAGGTGGAAGTTTTTTCGGATTGCCTGGTGGCGAAGGATATTCCCGTATGGCAGCCGGACCCGGACGGCACGGGGCAAGCAGCGGAGGTGCGTTACACATTTCACGTCCAGCGCCCGTTTACCGCTTCTTTCCTGAAGACCAATGGTGAGCACCGCTTCGCGATGTTCTCCACGGTAACGCCCGTGGCGAAATGCGAGAGCCAAATCTGGCTGATCATGGCGCTGAACTATGGATTTGACGTCCCCGAGGAAGAGCTGCGAAAGTTTCAAGACGCGGTTACGGCCCAGGACGTGCCGGTAGTAGAATCGCAGCGGCCAGAACTGCTTCCGCTCGATTTGCAGGCGGAGTTGCACTTGACCTCCGATCGCGCGGCGATCGCCTACCGGCAGTGGCTGAAAAAGATTGGCTTGCAGTACGGGACGGCTTGAGCGCAAGTAATGGCCGAGGCGCTCGCCGTCCCAAAAAATTCCGCGCGATGGTTTGTGCCGGGTGATTGGGACGGGTTCTTCGCCTTATTCTTCAGCGGCTTCCCCGACCTGCTGCTGATCGCCGCGCTGGCTCCCCTCTGCGGATTCCCTCCCAGCATGATCACCACGCGGATTCTGCCTGGCGTGGCGCTTTCCATTTTCGCAGGAAATATTTTTTATGCCTGGCAAGCACATCAACTGGCGGAACGCACCGGGCGCGATGATGTCACCGCCATCCCTTTCGGCGTAAACGCGCCGACGATTTTCGCCTACATTTTTCTGATCATGCTTCCGGTGTACGAGCGGACGCATGATTCGAACCTGGCGTGGCAGGCGGGAGTATTTGCGTCATTTCTGAGCGGCGTGGTGCAAACCGCAGGAGCGTTTTGCACCGACTGGCTGCGAAGAAATACGCCGAGAGCGGCATTGCTGTGCCCCCTCGCTGGAATTGCTATGGCCTTTTTGTGCCTGGGCTTCGTGCTGCGAATTTTTCAGACGCCGGAACTGGCGCTGCTTCCCGCGATCGTCGTTTTGACCATTTTTTCGGCGCGTATACGGCTGCCGTTTCGCATTCCCGGCGGACTGGTTTGCATCGTCGTAGGGGCGATTCTGGCCGCCGTGCTGAAATGGACGCATCATTACCATTTGCCGGTGGTGAGTACCACGATGCCGGCCGGAATTTATCTGCCGAGGCCTATCGACCTTTTCGAATTTTTGCGGCATTCGGACGGCTGGAAATTTTTATCGATCATTCTTCCGATGAGCGCGCTGGATACGATTGTTTCCTTGCAGGTACTCGAAAGCGTGCAGGTGGCTGGCGACGATTACCCGACGATGCCGTCATTGCTGGTGAACGGGCTGGCGACGTTGGCTGCTTCCCTTTTCGGCAGCCCTTTTCCTACATCACTTTATTTCGGCCATATGGCGCACAAAGCGCTGGGAGCGCGGGCGGGCTACTCGATCCTGAGTGGCACGATGACCATGTTGCTGTGCCTTTCGGGATTGGTGGTGCCGTTTTTGCGAGTGGTTCCGATGGAAGTGGTGGCCATGATCGTGGTGTGGTTCGGACTAGTAATGGTGGGGCAAGCGTTCACAGAAGTGCCGAAGTCGCACTCGATCGCCGTGGCCTTTGGCCTCGTTCCGATTCTTGCTTCATGGGCCGTGGGATTAGTCGACCTGGCGCTGCGAAAAGGCGGGTCGAGTTTTCTCGTCGGCGCGCCACTTTTTGGCGACGAATTGCCGATCTACGGGCTGATCGCGCTGAGTCAGGGCGCGCTATTGGTATCGATGATCTGGACGGCGGCGATTGCGCTCATGCTGGACCGGCGATTTCTTCCGGCCGCCGCCTGGCTGCTTTCAGCGGCAGCGCTTTCGTTCGTCGGGCTTATCCACGCGTTCCGGATCACGGACAAAGGCGTCGAGACAGTCATTGGCATCTCTGCAGCGCCCGCGTTCGCCTTGAGTTATCTGGCCGGAGCTGGATTCCTGGTCGCTTTCCATTTTTACGCTTCGCGACCGGGAACTGTAGTGCAGCCGGGCGACGTCTTCTAAGTCTGCTTTTCGGAGTATGCGTTTCCGCGCGAGCCTTCCCGCATTCCATTCCTCCGCAGACCGCCATTGTTCCTACCTGATTTAAAGAAACACGCCAAAAGAACGATACAAGAGGGGAGCAACCAGAAAAGGCAGTGCGACAGCAGAACGCTGGGCCATTTTGGCACAGTCGATGTTCTGCTTCGCTTCAAATTCTTCGCAAGGCGAGCCCAATGTCAATTGATGATGCCGAGATGGTTCGTGAGTTTTTAACCGAGAGTTACGAAAACCTGGACCGGTTGGACCGCGAATTAGTCTCTCTTGAAAAGGATCCACAGAACCGCGACGCGCTGGCGGGAGTTTTTCGGACGATTCACACAATCAAAGGAACGTGCGGATTTCTGGGCTTCGGGAAGCTCGAAAAGGTCGCGCATGTTGGTGAAAACCTGCTGAGCCTGTTGCGAGATGGCAAGCTTCTGCTGACTCCCGAAATCACCACGGCTCTGCTGGCAATGGTGGATGCGGTGAGGCAGATTCTCGGCCAAATACAGGCGACCGGGCAAGAAGGAAACGCGGACAACACGCAATTGCTGGCGGATCTGACGCGTTTGCACGCAATGGGGATAAGCCCGGAGAGCGCTTCGGCAGGGAAGCCGACGCCACCCGTTGTGCAAATGCAGGTGCCGCCCGTGGAGCCGAAACCGGAGGCCCTGCCAAAGCCAGAGGTTGTCGCGGCGGATCCAAAACCCGAGCCAGTTGTAACAACAGAAGCCGCAGCGCCAAAAGCTGAGGCGTCGCCAAAAGCAGAATCTGCCCCGGCAGCCAGCGGGACTTCTTCCTCTGCGCAGCCGAGCTCGAACGAAACCATCCGCGTGGGCGTGACATTGCTCGACAAGCTGATGACGCTTGTGGGCGAACTGGTGCTGGCGCGAAACCAGCTCATGCAATATTCCAACCGAGTTGAGGATGCCGGGCTGCAAGCGGTAACGCAGCGCATGAACCTGATATCAACCGAACTGCAAGAAGAAGTCATGAAGACGCGCATGCAACCGATCGGGAACGTCTGGAGCCAGTTCCCACGGACGGTGCGCGACGTCGCGATTGGCTGCGGCAAGGAAGTGGCCATCGAGATGGAGGGTAAGGAAACGGAGCTCGATAAGACGATTATCGAAGCGATTAAGGATCCGCTCACGCACCTGGTGCGTAACTCGGTGGATCACGGAATCGAATTGCCTGAGGCGCGCGTGAAAGCCGGGAAACCCAGGATGGGCCGCCTGACGCTTCGCGCTTTTCACGAGGGCGGACAAGTCAACATCGAAATCAGTGACGACGGTGCGGGGTTGAATCGCGAACGCATTCGCCAGAAGGCGATCGAACGTGGGCTGATGAGCGCCGAACAGGCCGCGCGCCTAACGGACCGGGAAATCTTCAATCTGATTTTCATGGCGGGATTCTCGACGGCAGAAAAGGTGACGAACGTCTCCGGCCGCGGCGTAGGCATGGACGTGGTGAAAACAAACGTCGAGAAGATCGGCGGAACGGTGGATGTGCAATCGGCGGCAGGCCAGGGGACCACGGTGCGAGTGAAGATTCCGCTGACCTTGGCGATCATCCCGGCGCTGATCGTGACCTGCGCGGGCGACCGCTACGCCATTCCTCAAGTCAGCCTGCTGGAACTGGTGCGGCTCGAAGCCGAGCAGGTGCGCACCGGAATTGAATTAGTGCATGGTGTTCCCGTTTACCGGCTGCGAGGGCAGCTTCTGCCGCTGGTCTATCTGCGGCGCGAACTGAAAATGGCGGATCCGGGCGGGGACGAAAAGCGAGAACAGGAAGCGATCAACATTGTTGTATTGCAAGCCGACGGACGCCAGTTCGGGCTGATGGTGGACAAAATCAACGACACGCAGGAAATCGTCGTAAAACCGCTGGGAAAGCAGCTCAAGATCAAGACATTTGCCGGCGCGAGCATCATGGGGGACGGCAAGATTGCCCTCATTCTGGACGTGATGGGGCTGGCGCAACGCGCGAACGTGGTGAACGAAGCGCACGATCACGAATCCGCCGAAATGTTTTTTGGAGCGGCGAGCACGGAGAAAGACAAACAGACCTTCTTGCTCTTCACTGGGCCCGACAATGCTCATATGGCCGTGCCGCTTGACACTCTGGCCCGCCTGGAAGAGTTTCCGGCGTCTCAAGTGGAAAGGAGCGGCATGCGCTGGGTGACACAGTATCGCGGCGAAATTTTGCCGCTGGTGAAGCTTGCGTATGTGCTGGAAGAGCGGCGCAAACGGTTGCGCCATCCCGAATTCGCGCAAGAGACGGAGACGGCGGACGCACGAATTCAAGTGCTGGTTTGCAATCACCAGGGGCAGCGAGTGGGACTAGTTGTGGAACGGATCGTCGATATCGTCGACGACACGACGGAAGTGCGCTATCCGGCGAGCCGCGCGGGCGTTTTGTGTTCAGCCGTGGTGCAAGGAAAGGTGACGGAGCTGATTGATATTCCGGCGATTCTGCAGTCGGCGGGTCTCGAAAGTTTGCAGCCGCAGGAAAACCATGCGGAGGTGGTGCAATAGCCATGGCACAGAATCTTCAGTTCTGCACATTTTACCTGGACAACCTGCTGTTCGGAGTGCCGCTAACGGACGTGCAGGAAGTGATGAAGCACACGGCTATGACCCGTGTTCCGCTGGCGCCGAGCGTGGTGAGGGGACTCATCAATCTGCGGGGGCAGATCGTCACGGCCGTGGATCTTCGGCAGAAGCTGGAGTTCCCGCCTCCGCCGGAAGGCAAGCCACCGATGAACGTGGTGGTGCACAACGACGAGGGCGCAGTGAGCTTGCTGGTTGACGAAATCGGCGACGTGGTGGAGGTAAAAGAAGACGCGTTCGAGCCTCCGCCCGAGACGCTGCGAGGAAAAGTGCGAGGCGTGATTCTCGGCGTGTACAAGCTGAGCGGCAAACTGATGCACGTACTGGACACGGCGAAAGCGTGCCAGATCGCGGAACGCCATTGAGCGACGGCGGTACCGGTAAATTGACGAAGGGTTTGATCTGCCTGTGAATGCTCGGGGGAGCATCAGAAGCCGAAGGCAATGAGATCCCAACTTCCTTGAAGGCTCTGGAGGATTTATGAATGCGCTTGGCAATTTGAAAATCGGCAAAAAATTAGGGCTGGGTTTCGCAATCGTGCTCCTTCTTACCGTGACGTTGGGCATTGTCTCGCTTGCGCAAATCTCAAAAGTGAACGGAAACACGGTTGATATTGCAACCAACTGGCTACCCAGCGTCCAAACCCTGGGAAAGCTTGCAGAGGACACTTCCGCGTTCCGGCGGTACGAACTCGCCTTTCTGATATCGGATGACGAAAACGGCAGGCAGACGAATTCGACCGCTATGAACGATCTGCTTTCGACGATCGAGGCAGACGAAAAGCAATACGAACCGATGATCTCGTCTGACGAAGAGCGAAAACTCTACAACGATTTTCGGACGGAGTGGAATGGGTACCAGACCGCTCACACTCAAGCCATGGAACTGTTTCGGGAAAACAAAGCCGACATGGCGCGCAAGCTGGCGACCGCACAAGGGCTCGTCGCTCTCAGAGATGCCTTGAAAAAGATCGACGAAGATATCGAGCTGAATGCCAAGGGAGCAGCTACTGCCACACAGCAAGCCGCGGCCGGTTACATCTCAGCGCGCTATTGGACAATCGGGCTACTGGTGGGCGCTTTGGGGTTCGGGTTGCTCGTCGCGATAACTCTGGCGAAGTCGATCACTACAGGCACCGGGAGGATGCTGGAGATGATCGAGGAGGTCGCCGCGAACAACCTGACTGTGGCGGACATGGAGATAACGTCCCGCGATGAATTGGGGCAGGCGGGAGTTGCGTTGAACAAAATGAAGAACAATTTGCGGGCAACGATCGAGTCCATCGCCAACTCCGCGAACAACGTGGCCAGCGCCAGCGAGGAACTTTCCTCCACCAGCCAGCAAATCAGCGCGAATTCGCAGGAGACGTCGGCGCAGGCGGGAGTTGTTTCCAACGCAACGCAACAGGTGAGCCAAAACCTGCAAACGGTGGCCACCGGCGCGGAAGAAATGGGCGCGAGCATCAAGGAAATCGCCAAGAACGCCACGGAAGCGGCAAGAGTAGCCACCTCCGCGGTGAAAGTCGCGGAAGACACAAATGCGACCGTTGCCAAGCTTGGGGAGTCGAGCGCCGAGATCGGCCAGGTGATCAAGGTAATTACGTCGATCGCCGAACAAACCAACTTGCTCGCGCTCAACGCCACCATCGAGGCGGCCCGGGCCGGTGAGGCAGGAAAGGGTTTCGCGGTAGTGGCAAACGAAGTAAAAGAACTGGCCAAGCAGACGGCCAAGGCAACCGAAGACATCAGCCGCAAGATTGAAGCGATTCAGACGGATACGCAAGCTTCGGTGCAGGCGATCGGAACGATCAGCTCGGTGATCAAGCAGATCAACGACATCTCCAATACGATCGCGACGGCGGTGGAAGAGCAGAACGCCACAACAAACGAAATGGTGCGCAACGTGAGCGATGCCGCCCACGGCAGCGGCGAGATAACTTCCAACATTGGCGGGGTGGCGCAGGCCGCCGAAAGCACGTCGCGCGGCGCTGCGGATACTCAGAAAGCCGCGCAGCAACTGGTGGAAACTTCCGCGGAGCTGCAGAAGCTGGTTGAGCGATTCCACATCGACTCGCATTCCTCCGGAAACGGCTGGAACAAGGGCGGCAAACACAGCGAAAGGACGCATGAGCCGGCCCACACTTAGCTATCGGCGAATTGCGGTTGCTCTGACGCTTTTGATCTAAGAATTCGAACTGGCATTCGGATCTGGCGCGCGCAGCATCGGTTGGAGAGACAAAAAGCATATGGCTCCGCTTCGCATCCTGGTGGTCGATGATTCGGTCGTAATTCGCAAGGTTCTCTCGGAAACTTTGGCGAGCGACCAGGAATTGGAGATCGTGGGCATAGCCAGCGACGGGAAAATCGGCCTGGCGAAAATCGCGCAATTGCATCCGGATCTGGTGACGCTGGACGTGGAAATGCCGGTGATGAATGGGCTAGAGACGCTGGTGGAGGTGCGCAAGCTCTACCCCCAGTTGCCGGTGATCATGTTCAGCACGCTGACGGAGCGCGGAGCGGCAGCCACGCTGGATGCGCTGTCGCTGGGAGCGTCGGATTACGTCACCAAACCCAGCAATACCGGTAGCATGGCGGGCGCCATTGAGAGAATCAAGGCGGACCTGATTCCGAAGATCAAAGCGCTGTGCGGCCGAAGAAGACCGAAGCCAGCACAAGCGTCACCTGTTGTGGTGGCACCGCCAACTGTCATACGGCCTCGTCCCAAACCGGGAGTCCGGCGGCCGATCCAAATTGTCGCGATCGGAACTTCCACTGGCGGACCGAATGCGCTGGCAGAAGTGCTGCCTAAAATCCCAAAAGATTTTCCGGTGCCGATTGTGGCTGTTCAACACATGCCGCCGCTGTTCACGAAAATGCTGGCGGATCGCCTGGCGAGCCGGGCAAACATTCCGATCGAAGAAGGCGTGGCAGACACAACCCTGACGCCGGGCCACGCATGGTTAGCGCCGGGAAATTTTCATATGACCGTGAGACACGCAGGGGTGAGCTGGCGCCTTGGGTTGAATCAGGAGGCGCCGGAAAATTCCTGCAGACCTGCGGTGGACGTCTTGTTCCGCTCCGTCGCTTCAACATTTGGACCCAACGCGCTTGCCGTCGTTATGACGGGAATGGGCTCGGATGGACTGCTTGGAGCAAAGAAAATTTGCGAAGCTGGCGGTCAAGTGATCGTGCAGGATGAGGCTTCGTCGGTTGTATGGGGAATGCCAGGAGCCGTTTACAACTCGGGAGTTGCGGATGCTTCCTATCCGCTGAACCAGCTTGCCGCGGAAATCACGCGGCGCGTGTTAGACAGCCGAAACATCAGTCAAAGGGACACACCGGCACATCTCGATCCGAACAGTATCTATACCCCCGTGAAATAGTACTTCGGCACATACACGAATCTCATTAGTAAATTACGGCGATTCATGCATATCGGAGTGATGCTGACTTTCCTACACTTTGGACTGTGGAAAGCGGCCTTTCACGAGCGACACCACGCTTCCCACATCACCTTGAAAGCTAAGGGGTTGTGGTGGCTCCTCTGAAGATACTGGTTGCAGACGATCACGATTTGGTTCGCCGGGGCGTTCGGGTCCTGCTTGAGTCGCATGTGGGATGGGAAGTATGCGGAGAAGCGCGGAATGGAGTCGAGGCGGTCAGGCTGTGCGAACAACTCAAACCGAGCATCGCCATACTCGATTTCAACATGCCGGAATTGAACGGGTTGGAAGCGGCGAAAAAAATCCTGCGAGCCGTGCCTGAAATCGAGACGATGATCCTGTCAGTGGACCACTCCAATCAGCTTATTCGTGAGCTGATTCTTGCCGGAGTGCGGGGCTATATTCTGAAAAGCGATTCGGATCGAGATTTGCTGGCGGCTGTTGAGGCTCTGGCAAATCACCGTCCTTATTTCGCGATTTGCGCCACGGAGTTAATGCTCAATTCGAAGAAGAACAGCGGGCGCGGATCGTCCGCTACGGATTTGTGGGAAGAGCCTCTGACTTCCCGTGAGCAGGAGCTGCTGCGGCTGATTGCGGAAGGAAAGAACAGCCGCGAAGCCGCAAAAATTTTGGGCATCAGCGCGAAGACGGCCGATACACATCGCGCGAACCTGATGCGTAAGCTTCAGATTCATTCCGTAACCGAATTGGTGCGGTACGCCTTGCGCAACCGCATCGTGGCCCCGTAGTTTTCCATCCTTTGCTTGTTTTCACGGCAGTAGCTTCGCCGCCTTCTCTCCACGAACACAGCACATACTTCCATTGACACTGCTATTTATGTGCGCTAACTTGCGCGGTCATCGAGCCTGGATCAACTGCACGCTTCGACGGGTGGTGTTGCGATGAACAAGCAAAACAAGGCGCGTCGCCAATTTCTGAAGTTCCTGGCAGCCAGCCCGTATGTCGCCGCGCTGGGTGGGGTGGCCGCGTTTCTGGAACGCGGTATTTCCGCGCAGAACGCCGATGTGGCGGCAAATGTTATTGCCACGCCGGCGGATGCCATTAACGTGTTCGATTTTGAAGAAACGGCGCATCGCAAAGTCCAACAGGGCCACTGGGCTTATATGGCCAGTGGCGTGGATGACGACGGAACACTGCACGCAAACCGCGAAGCGTTCAAGCATATTGAACTGCGGCCGCGGCGGCTGCGCGACGCTACCAAGGTGGATATGCACGTCGACCTGTTTGGCACGACCTACGACACTCCGGTTTTCACGTGTCCCACGGGCGGCGAGAAGTCGTTCCATCCGGATGGAGAACTAGCGGTAGCTAGAGCTACAAAGGCGCGCGGCACGTTGCAAATTCTCTCGACAGCTACTTCAACCTCTGTGGAGGATGTGAACAAGGCTCACGGCCGGCCGGTGTGGTATCAGCTTTATGCGCCAAGCCAATGGGAAGCGTGCCAGAAAATTCTGGAGCGGGTCGAGGCAGCGGGTTGCCCCGTGGTTGCGCTGACTGTGGACAACACCACAGGGCGGCACAGCGAAACGTATCTGCGCGACCGGCCGAAGGATCTTCAAGGACAGTGCTCTTCCTGCCACCAGATAAAGGGCGGCGACGTAATCTCACCCGATCATCCGATGTACGATGGCATCGACATGACCGGTGTGCGCACTGCCAATCCTGCGATGGATTGGGCCTTTGCCGACCGCATCCGCAAATTCTGGAAAGGCAAATTCATCATCAAGGGTATGGATACAGGCGAGGATGCGAAGCTTTGTGTGGAGCATGGTCTTGATGGCATTCTCGTTTCGAACCACGGTGGCCGCTCTACCGAAACGCTGCGAGCGACGATCGAAGCCCTTCCGGAAGTGGTGGAAGCTGTGAATGGCAAGATTCCTGTGTTCGTGGATGGCGGCTTCCGGCGCGGCGCGGACGTTTTCAAAGCACTCGCTATGGGGGCTAAAGCGGTGGGCATCGGACGGCCGATGCTGTGGGGCTTGGGTGCCTTCGGGCAACCGGGCGTGGACCGCGTGCTGGAGATCATGCAGGCCGAGCTGAAACTGGTGATGGGCAATTGCGGCACGCAAACGGTCGCGGATATCACCCGGGCATACATCGGTACTCCGGAATGGAAATCCTAGCGAGCGCTGCGATTGGTATGCGCTAGTCGGAGACTGCCGGCAGGCCATCGATGCTCGCGCGATTATTCCTGGCGCGATATTCCTTCAGGCCTTCGGAACCTTTCCGACGCACCCAATCCTGGAGCTGGCTGCGATCCTGAGCGTATTGCAGGATGGGAACGCCAAAACCGCAAGAATCGCTCACTCGTAATTCCTCCACGACAATGATTGCCCGGGCGCCCTCCATCGCAAGGAAAGGTGGATGGAGACACACGAACTCCGGCTCGGTGTGCTCAATTGCCCGGCCGCGGCCGTGAATGCGCAGAATCTTGGGTTGTTTTTCAAAGGCGCAGAACATCAGAACAATCCGGCCATTTTCGCGCATGTGCGCGATGGTTTCGGCTCCGCTGCCGGTTAGATCTAGATACGCCACTTTTTCGGGCGAAAGGATTCGAAACGTGTCCAGCCCCTTTGGCGACAGATTGATGTGGCCTGTGGCGTCCAAGGGAGCTGAGGCGACAAAAAAGACGCGTTGCGCTTCGATAAAACTTCTGGCGGCTTCATCGATCGATGTACGAACACTGCCCATGCGCACTCCTAAAAATGGATTGCTACAAGGCTATCATTTTAAGGAGCGATTCTATGTGCGGGCTGCGATAAGCCTTTCAGGCCAGTGCGGCTCTCACGAGGGACGAAGGCTGATTTCCTCGAGATGGGGTAGTAGCTCGGTGGGATTGCGGGACAGCTAGCTGGGACGGCGAAACGGAATCGGAGAGGCAGCCTTACGCTTCGAGTCCTGAGATCCTAAACGTGCACGGGCTTGATCTGCCCAAGGGCCGTTCGGGGCGTAGCGCAGGTAAAGCACCCATTCTTCGCGAGCGAGGCGGCGCTCGTTCTTTTTCTCGTAGGCCAGGGCCAGATTGAAGTGTACGTCCGCGTGGCCGGGCATGGCTTTGGCGGCGCGCCGCAAATGCCGGATGGCATCTTCCACTTCGCCTTGCTCTTCGAGTACGCAGCCTAAGTTATAGCGCGAGATTCCATTCAGAGGATCGAGTTGCACTGCAGTGAGAAATGCGGCTTTGGCGTCATCGACGCGACCCAACTGGTACAGCGCAACTCCTCGGTTGATATGGGCGTCGATCCAGTCGGGAGCAAGTTCAAGGACGCGCTCGTACTGGTGGATGGCCTGTGCTAAGGACTCGGGCGCGCTATCGAGGCTGTTGGCGGCCTCAAAGAGCTGCTCGGCCGTCGGCCCAGCCATGGAACGAAGTTTTACAAGCCCGGCGTTCTGCCCGTCCTCGAAGTGAAACGCCCACTGGCGTCGAATCGGATTAAAAGGGACCGCCGCGCCAGGCGGAATAACCAGAACGTCCCGGCCTTGCTCAAGGAATTGAATTTCCTGCAAGGCCAAGGGACCACCACCCATCTCTTTTTCGAGCAAACGGACGACGTATCGCACACGATGGGCTGGAATCTTATTTTTGGTGAGACGCTGGAGACTGCGGAGAGCGACCAAATCACCGAAACTGTAGAAACGTTCACCCCAGCGGGCCTGAGGCCGGACCAACTGCAACCGTTCCCAATAGCGAAGGCAGCGCACATCCAATCCCAGGATGCGCCCTACCTCTCGCCGCGTATATCGTTGCGCCAAAGGCTACCGATCCCCCAAATACGCGCGCTCGCTGAAGATTATGCACCTATTGTTGATTTGTGCAGCCGCTTGTTTGGTTGAAAAAGAGCAAAACTGTGGATATTCCGGAGGATTACCTTTGGATTACGCGGCCACTGACGCGTGATTGCTACCGAGCGCGAGCTTGTTAGACTTTAGAGGAAGCTACCCTCCTAAAGATGGCCCTCGACGGCACAGAACAGATCTATTTGGAGCGCCAGGTCACGGTAGGGCGCGCGATTCTCGCCGCGCTCTCACTGATGGCGCTGTTGGAAACCTCCGGCCCGTCGTTGCGCGGGGCGTCGGTGATATTCCTCGGCAGCTATCTGCTGCTGGCGCTGGCGAGCGTGGTAGCAGACCGCTTTGCCGGAACAGTACGCTTCCGGATCCCACTGGTGCTGGATTTCACAGTTCTGGCAGCTTTTCTTTACCTGACACCTTCCGTTTCATCCTTCTGGTTTCTTTTTCTGTTTGCTGTTTTTGCGCTGGCGAATCGCGGCAGTGAAAAAGCAACGCTGGCGCTGGTGTTTGCGGCGACCGCCGGAATTATCTTCCGGGTAGCGCTGGCCGATCTCTTTCGTTGGCGTAGCGTGTGGCACTGGCTGGCGATTGGTCTAGGGACAATTGTTTCCGGCTTAGGCATGGGTTTTCTTGGCGCACGCGAACGCGAGCACCTTGCCCGGCAACAGTTTCTGGAAAGAATTACGGGGCACCTACGTTTCGATCGCGGACTAACCGAATCTATTCGGCAGTCATTGGGCGAATTGATGGCTGAGTTCGAGTGCGAACAGGCTTGCGTGGCCTTCCGCGACGACGAACTGGAGCGGCTTTTCGTGTGGCGGGTGCGCCAGTCGGATGCCGAAGCGAAAGGTCCGGAGGTATTCTCGCTCTCCCGTTGTGAGACTTTTCTGATCGATTCCCTGGAAGTTTCATTTGCGTGGAATTACAGGAATAACGCAGGAGAAGGCTTCGGTTGGGACCGCCGAACCGGGAAACCATTCCGAACGCTGCCCGCTCCGCCCGACTCGACACGGCAGGAATTCGGCGTGCGCTCTCTGATGGTGGTCACCTTGGATTTCGAGGGACGGCCGGCGGGGCGTATCATTCTGATCAACCCCCAAGGGACGTCCGCGGCGGCAAACACAGAAAAATCGCGTCGCAAATTCTCGCAGTCCGAGCTGCGCTGGCTGGAGCAGATCGTCCGGCATATCGGTCCCCCGCTCGAGAATGTATTCCTGACGCGCAGCCTGCGCGCCCGGGCCATTGAGTCCGAGCGGAGCCGCATTTCGCGCGACCTTCACGACGGTATCCTGCAGACGTTGCTGAGCCTGATCATTCAGCTCGACGTGTTGCACACCCGCTTGCCTCGCGAGCCAGAGAAAGCCGGGCAAGAAGTGGCCAATCTGCAGAAAATCGTGCAGCAGGAGAGTGAGGAACTGCGCCGAATGGTCACCGATCTGCGTCCGGTGCGGGTTGAAAGCGCGGATATGCGCGAATTGATGCTGGGTTTTGCGGAACGGTTCCGCAGCGAATATGGCCTGGCGGTGGATTTGTTCATCGAGGACCGCAATCGACCCCTTCCCGACCGCATTTGCCGCGAGCTATTCCAGATATATCGTGAGTCACTACACAACATAAAAAAGCATGCGAACGCCAGCCACGTCGTGGTAAAACTAACGCAGGACGAGTCTAACGTTTTTCTCGTCGTCGATGACAACGGCCGTGGCTTCAGTTTCTCTGGACGGTACTCAAGCGAGGAGCTGGACCGGCTGCGTCTCGGGCCAATTTCGATAAAAGAGCGCACAAGAGGAGTGGGTGGAACACTCACAGTCGAATCGAACCCTGGTCACGGGGCGCGCCTAACGATTGATATCCCATTGAACTGACAATGACGAAAGCGAAACAGGTGGTTCGAATCCTGGTCGCGGATGATCATGCTATCTTCCGCGACGGTTTGCGCAAGCTTCTAGAGGGCGCTGATGACGTGCAGATCATCGGAGAGGCCTCAAATGGCGTAGAGTGCACCAAGATGCTCGCCAAGCTGAAGCCGGATATCCTGCTGCTCGATCTGCGCATGCCGGAAAAAGACGGGCTGGGCGTGCTGGAAGAGATCAATTTCGATTCAATTCCCACGCGTGTGATCGTGTTGACAGCCGCCGAAGACGACCGCGACGTGGTGCGCGCCATGCGACTGGGAGCGCGGGGCGTGGTGCTGAAACAGTCCGCGAGCGACCTGTTACTGAAAAGTATTCGTAAAGTGGCTGACGGGGAAATCTGGCTCGACAATCGCATGACCGCCGAGGTGATCGACGCCTTCAAGAAGTCGGCGGAGGCAGGCCAGCGCCGGGAAAAACCACTCCTCAGCGATCGCGAGAAGGAAATCGTACAACTCGTGGCCCAAGGATTCCGCAACCGCGAAATCGGCGAGAAGCTTTTCATCAGCGAGCAGACGGTGAAGAACCATCTGCACAATATTTTCGACAAGCTGGGCGTGTCGGATCGGCTGGAACTGGCGCTCTACGCCATCCATCACCGGCTCATTGACCAAGCCTAAGCCTTTCCGCAGCACTTCCGGGCAGTTTCCCACGGTGACAACTGGCGTGAATCAGTAGGTAGCGAATTCCACGTGCTCAGTGGCGAGGCGGCGGGAGATCTTTTGCGCGGTCTCTTTCACGGCGGCAGCGGTGCCGGCCAGCTTCGAATCATCGAGCTCAGCTACCGTACCGGTTAGACAGATTGCGACACGCGTGCTGCCCCATTGATCGAAGATTGGCGCACCCACGCAGCGCCAGCCAAGCCGACATTCCTGATCGTCGACTGCGTAGCCCTGTTTGCGTACTTCCTCGAGGTTTGAGATGAAGCTGGCACGGTCGGTGATGGTTCGCGGAGAGGATTTACGAAGACCATTGCCGGGCAAGTATGCATCGAGAGCCGGGGGAGCCTGCCACGCGAGCAAAGCTTTGCCGACGCTCGAGGCATGCAAAGGCACGCGGTCGCCGATGGCGCGCGTTTTGTCCTGCTTGAAGTAACGCCGCGCGACGATCTTTTCGTAATGCACCGCTTCCTGGTGTCCAAGAATCGCCAGGTGACAGGTGAGATCGACACGGTCGACCAGCTCTCGCATGAAAGGCAGGGCCAGATCGCGGATAACGGAAGTGTCGAGAAGCTGGCGGCCCAAGGTAAGAACCTTGAATCCCAGCTTATAGCGACCATTTTCGGGAAAACGGCAGAGGTAGCCACGCTCCTGCAAAACGCTGAGGATGGAACTTGCCGAGCTCTTAGGAATACCGAGCCGACGGGCGAGGTGCGCGTTTGTGAGTCCGGAATTGCCTTCGGAAATTGCTTCGAGAATGCTTAAAGCGCGATCAACTGCGGGTGACAAACATTCTTTGTTTGCAGCCATGAACCCCTCGAACAGGGGGCGCAGAAACGTGCTCTAACGCACACCTGTCTTTCGAACGAGACTACGGGAACGCAGACCAGTATAGCAGCTTGTGTAATTGAAGGAAATCGACGGCGACCAGGTACGCCGTTGGCTTACAACTCGGCCAGTGCTCGATGAACGAGATGTATGGCGATGGCGCCTTCGCCCACGGCCGAGGCAACGCGCTTCACGTTGCCGGATCGCACATCACCCACGGCAAATACGCCAGGCAAGCTTGTTTCGAGCATTTGCGGCCGCCGCGTGAGCGACCAGGAACGATAGCCATTCGGCGGCGCGTCATCGAGGTCTCGTCCCGTGAGGATGAATCCCTTTTCATCGAGCGCAACGCAGCCCTTCAGCCATTCCGTCCGCGGCGATGCTCCGGCCATCACGAACACGTGCCGGATGTTGCGCGTGCACGATTCGGCCTTGGCATTGTCCTTCCAGGTGACGAGCTCAAGATGCGCGTCGCCATTGAGCCCGACGATTTCCGTCCGGTAATGCAAATCGATGGCCGGGTTCTCTTCGATGCGTTGAATCAGATACCGCGACATGGTGTTGGAGAGCTCGCCGGAACGCACCAGCATGTGAACTTTGCTGGCGGTCTGCGAGAGAAACACGGCGGCTTGCCCTGCGGAGTTACCGCCGCCGATGACAATCACCTCTTCGTCACCACACAGCTGCGCTTCCATGTAGGTCGCGTCGTAATAGACTCCCTGCCCCTCGAATTTGGTCAGATTGGAGATGCGCGGCTTGTTGTAGGCAGCGCCGGTGGAGATCACGATGGAGCGCGTGTGGAGCTTATTGCCATCGTCGAGAATCACCTCATAGGGCCGACGGTCGCAGTCCACTGCCGTCACGGTGCGGGCGATCATCATCTTTGCGCCGAATTTTTGCGCCTGCGCCGTGGCGCGCGCAGCCAGTTCCTGCCCGGAAAGTCCCATGGGAAACCCGAGGTAGTTTTCAATTTTCGAGCTGGAACCGGCCTGGCCTCCGGGCGAATTCGACTCGATCACCAGCGTATCGAGACCTTCAGACGCGGCATACACAGCGGCCGCCAGACCTGATGGGCCTGCGCCCACAATAATCACGTCCCGCACTTTTGTATCCGCGATGCTGGCGTTGAAACCCAGGCAATCGGCCAGCTTCTGCACCGTAGGATTGCGAAGGACGTTCGCGGAGCTGCAGATGACCACAGGAATTTCCTCGACCTTGACGTTAAAGCGGTCAAGAAGCTGCTGGGAGGACTTGTCGGTATCGAGGTCGACGAAGGTGTAGGGATAACTGTTGCGGGTCAGGAACTCACGAATTTGCAATGTCTGGGCGGAATAGCGCGATCCAAGGAGCGTCAGCAGACCCATATTGTTGCTGATCAACGCCAGGCGACGCAGGATGAAGGCGCGCATGAAAATTTCGCTGAGGTCCGCCTCGCGGCCCAGCACCGAACGCAAGCCGTCGGAGTCGATCTCCAGAAATTCGCCCGGTTCGCCCACGCGGCCGCGCACGAGCGCTCGCTGGCCGGAAATCATGGCGATCTCACCTGTGAATTCACCGGGAACGTGAGTTGTAATTCGTCGCTCGCCATTGAGATCCGGCTGCACGATTTCGAGCGTTCCGGAAAGCATGACGAAGAACGGCGCCACCGTGGCGCCAATGTCGAACACGATCTCGCCGGCTTCCACCTTGCGCCCATGCCCATAGGGCCGCAGCCGGTCGATTTGCGCGTGGGTCAAAATAGGGAAGGTTTGAGTCTTCGCATCAAGGGCACTTGCGGGAACAGACATGGTGAGCTCCTGGGACTGGGTGAACACCTATCTTAGCGAAATTTGGGATTGGAGTCTTTTCGGGGGAATGAAAAGAAAAGCCAACGAAACGCAATCATGCGCGCTCTACGCATGGGGCGTACAAGAACAGATTCGAGCGACAGAGCCGCCGGTCAGTTGTGGTCGAGGATAATTTTCATGCGGGCGTCTTCGTCCGAGTCGAGCATTTGTATGGCTTTGCCGAGATCGGAGAGCGGGAGCTTGTGGGTGACGAGAGGATCGAGCTTGACCATGCCCTTGGCGACGAGGTCGATCGAAGCGGGAAAATCCTCGCCCTTGGCAGCGCGCGAGTTGTACAGCGCGAGTTCCTTGTAATAGAGCTGATAGAAAGGCAGCTTGCCTTCGGCGGCGGTGGTCACGCCAAAGAGCATAATGGAGCCACCTGGGCGGGCCATGTTGATGGCTTCGCCGATCACCGGGAGCTTGCCAGTACACTCGATCACCACATCGGCTCCATCACCATTCGTGGCTTCGCGAACGCCTTTCAAGGCTTCCTCGCCGCTGGAAAAGGTAATGTCCGCGCCAAGATGCTCGGCGAGCTTGCGCTTGAATGTGCTGCGCGTGATGCCGATGACCGGATTCGCGCCGCGTGCCTTCGTGAGTTGCACGTGCAATTGCCCGGCAACGCCGAGGCCCAGCACCACCACCGACTGCGCCGCAAAAATATTCACGAAGCGCTGCGCGTGAACGCAGGTCGTAAGAATCTGGATCAGCGGAGCCTTGCCGCTGTCGACTGAATCCGGAAGCTTGTAAGCGTGCGTAATCGGAGCGAGAAGATATTCGGCGAAGCCGCCGTTCGAATCGCGTCCGACGAGACCACCGTTGCGGCAAAGGCTGGTCTGGCCGGCTCGGCAGTTGACGCACATTCCGCAGTAGAGGCAGGGATCGATGATGACGCGATCGCCGTTGCGCACACCATCATTGCCGCCCTCGACTACTTCGCCGACCATTTCATGGCCCATAATCAGTGGGTATTTCACCGGCACGGCACCGTCGTAGATCTTCAAATCGGTGCCGCACACACCCGTATTCGTAACCCGCACCAGCAGCTGGCCGGGGCCCGGCTTCGGGCGTTCAACTTCTTGCAGGCCCAAATCGCGCGGGGCCTTGAGAACCATGGCTTTCATAAGAATTAAACTCTCAGCCGCAGCATTTCGCTGTTTACGAAGATTAGATTCGAAGAGAGATCCCTCGACTCGCTGAACATTTTTCTCTGCGGCCTCGCCGCGCGCGGCTCGTTTCGGGATGACAACGAGAAATAAAACAACCTACATACAAAGAGAGCCGGAACCTAGGCTCCGGCTCTCCCGAATAACAGCATTGCCACGAATGCCACCGTGAGGCGCGGCGTCGTGGTTAGGACTTGGCTCCGACCTTCGGCAACGTCTTATCGACGATGGATCCGAACTCGTCTTCGGTAAGCAGGCGCTTGTGCTTCAGCGAGAATTCCTTGACAGCCATGACGACCTTCATGGCGTCTTCTTCGCTGGCTTGCACACCCATCTTGCTGCAGGGCGTTCTTGATCGAATCGATGCCGCTGCCCTTTCCGAGCACCACTTTCGGCGTCGCCTGACCCACAACCTCCGGACGGAACGGGAAAAGTTCCGTGGTGTACTGGTCGCCGCAGTTCTGCCACCAGCTGGCGATGATGCCGGACTCGATCTGGAAGAGCGCGTCACCGACAACCGGGCGGTTCGACGCCACAGCGTGGCCGGAAAGCTTCTGCACCAGGTGCGCCAAGCTTGTAAAGCTTGTCGTACTTGATGCCGGTATCGACGCCATAGAGGGTAAGCAGCGCCATGGCAGTTTCTTCGAGCGGCACGTTTCCGGCGCGCTCGCCCGAGACCGAGCACGGTGGAGTGAACCACTTCGACGCCTTCGGCCAGCGCCATCACCGTGTTAGCGACGCCCATACCGAAGTCCATGTGGAAGTGCGCTTCGAGGCGCTTGTTGATGCGCTTCTTTGCTTCGCGGACCAGATACTGGCACTGCATGCGGAGCGAGCACGCCGAAGGTGTCCACGAGCGCGAGAGCGTCCATGTGGCCTTCGTTCGCCACGCGGGTGATCAGGTCGAGCACCCATTTCATTTCCGCGCGGCTGAAGTCGATCGGGAAGAAAACGACTTCCAGGCCCTGCGAATGCGCATAAGCAGTGGATTCGATCGAGAGATCGATGGCCTTTTCGAGCTGCCACTTGTAGGCGTACTGAATGATGTGCGTGCTGGAAGGAACTTCCATCACGATGCCCTTCACGCCGCAATCGACGGCGCGCTTCACGTCGTCCACCATGCAGCGCGAAAACGCGAAAATCTCCGGGCCCAGGTTGCGCTTTACGATTTCCTTGATGGCCGCGGTGTCGCTCGGCGACACAACCGGCATGCCCGCTTCGATACGGTGCACGCCCGCTTCCGCCAGCGCCTTCCGCGATGCGGATCTTGTCGTCCTTGGTGAAGATCACGCCGGTCTGCTGCTCGCCGTCGCGCAAGAGTTACGTCGTGAAACTTGATCTGCTTGGGGAAATGGAGCTGCTCGCGTACCGGTCCTGGAAATTCCAGGGACTTACAAACCACTTATCTGTCTTCCACGGTTCTTGTGCCATCTTGCATTCCTCCTGATATGAAAATCTAGTTACGAGCTACTTTAAGGGCTTCGGGATTCACTGGGTTCTGCGGCGCCTGTCCGGTCAAAACGCGGACCACTTCCTCGGCCGCCTTTGTCTGCAAATCTACCAGCGACTCCTCGGAATAGAAACTGCTGTGCGGCGTGACGATCACGTTGTCACGGCCAAAGAGCGGCGAGCTTGTCGTCGGTTCTTTTTCCATCACGTCGAGAGCCGCGCCGGCGATTTCCTTGTTGTCGAGGGCTTCGGCGAGCGCCGCCTCGTCGATGATAGGACCGCGAGCTGTATTGATCACATAGGACGTTGGTTTCATGCGCTTGAACACGTCAGCGCTAAACAGGTGATGGGTAGCGGGCATGAGCGGCGTGTGAATGGAAATGTAGTCCGAAATCTTCACCAGTTCGTCGAAATCCACACGATCGACGCCGGCTTTCGCGAGCACTTCATCCGGGACGTACGGATCGAAGGTAACCACGCGCATGCCGAACGATTTCGCCTTGGGCGCCATCAACTGCGGAATCTGTCCGAAAGCGACCAGGCCGAGACTTGTGCCACGAAGCCGATGAATCGGCACCGCAGCCTTCATTTCCCATGTGCCGGACTGCGTGCGGGCATTCATATAGGGAATTTTACGCACGATAGAAAGCAGCAGGGCCATGGCGTGATCGGAAACTTCGTCCAGGCAATAGTCGGGAACGCGAGTGACCACGATTCCCTTCGCTGTGGCCGCTGGAATGTCGACGTTGTCGACGCCAATACCGAAACGGCCGATGATCCGGCAGCGGGTAAGCTGCGGGATCATTTCGGCCGTGACTTTGGCGTAGGTGGTCAGGATTGCGTCAGCGTCCTTGGCCACCTTCGAGGATTGCGTCCGGCTTGGGCTTCGGACGCGAGCTGCAAGTCCGCGTCAATCTTCGACAGCACCTCGCGCGCCGGGTCCAGATTCGGAAAAACGGAGTCCGTTACCGCAACCAGTTTAGAGGCCATCTTATTTCCGCATCGCCTCTTCCATGTGCTCCATCATGGTGAACACAACAGGGCCCTTGCCGGATACGAGGACGTTTTCTTCCAGGCGGCAGGTCTGCTGCAGATGGGGGTGGCCGGCGAAGGTCTCGATGGCGAAGTACATGCTCTTCTTTGATCTCCGCCGGATACTTCAGCGAATAGGCGCGAGAGATCCACATGCCTTCGTACAAGGTGAGACCGATGCTGTGCGCGAACTGCTGCAAGGTCACCGTGCCGTACTTGTCGTCGTCGTACTCCGGGAATTTCGAGGCAACGTCCGCCGTGGTATTGCCGGGCTTAAGCTGCTCGAGGCCCGCGTACATGGAATCGTAGACTTCGCGGTACAGATCGATTTCCTTCTGAGTCATCTTCTGGCCGCCGCACTTGAAGCAGCGTACGAAGTCGATGAAATAGCCGGAAGGACCGACGGCGTTGATGTCAACGATCACGAGGTCGCCCTGGCGGATCATCTTGTCCGTGGCCCAGCGGCGATAGGGGCTGGTGTTTCCGCCCGAGGCTACGATGATGTCGTAGATGATTTCGCAGCCGCGCTCGAGCATGAACTCGTGCACTTTTGAGTCGATCTCGCGCTCGCGCACGCCGGGCTTCAGCCATTCGTACTTGATCTTCCACATGGCTGCGTCGCCGATGCTCGAGGACATCTTCAGCAATTCGATTTCGTCGCGGGTCTTGATCACGCGCGCCGCGGACATCAGCGGCCACGCATCCACCACGTTCAATCCCGCCGCCGTGAAAGGCCTTGTAGGCGGCCATGTCGAAGTTATCGACAGCGACCTTTTCCTTTGCCAGGTTGTGCTCTTTCAGCACTTCCATCACGCTGCCGACCATGCGCTCGGCCATGTATGGCACCGCGCCTTCGGCCCATTGCCAGGTGATGGCGGGCCGGATGCGGCCTTCCATCCAAGGAAGATCGATCTCGGCGCAGTGAAGGTCGGAACCGGCAGTTTCAAACAGGATTGGCTCGCCGCCGTTGGGCAGCACGGCGTAGCGGATGTTGATGTTGTATTTCCAGTTTCCTTGATAAGAACCGGTGATGTAGCGGATGTTCGCTCCGGCGAATAGCACCATGGCGCCGATGTCGCGCTTGGTCATCTGCTCGCGCACTCGTGCGAGGCGGTCTTTGCGGAGGCGATCGAAATCAACGCGATATTGCCAGTCAACGCCGGTCTGACTGTAGACGCGACGCGGATCCCACTCATGTGGCTGCCCGATAAATCTTGTATCCATAGTCGGTGCTATACCCTCTCCTCAAGATGAAACTGCTTGATTGGAAAATTTTGAATTGCTGCGATTTTAAACTCCCAGCAAGGCGTGCAGAACCAAGCGTTCAGCATACTGAACAAGAAAAACCTGCTCGGGGACACCCTCCACGGGCGGCATGGCATTGTAAGTATTTTTCGGCTTCAGTTCCAGCAATTTGGCACACGTTTCAGGAAAGCGACTGCCCGAACCGGGCGACGCCAGTTTCAAACCCGCTTCAATTGCGCCATATAGCTTTCGACACAGAGCGATCAAGGATGGTTCTAGTACTATATTGGCTGATGCTAAATTGAAACGAGGTGGGTCGCCCGTCCCGTTCGTAGCAGCGCGTCTGTTCCTTCCTCCGGACGACGCTTCCCACTGGGGCTGTGTTTCAAAATGGGATCATTTCGGCTGCGAACCAAGTTCCTTCTATCGCTGGTCGCCATCACAGCCGGCCTGAGCACAGCTACGCTGCTGATCGTCCGGTACAGCGTGCAAAAGCGCGTGCGCGCCGGAATCCAGGAAGACCTCCGCAACTCCGTAGAAACCTAAGAAACCTTTGAACGCCAGCGGCAAGAAACTCTCTCTCGCTCCGCTGAATTGCTGGCGAATCTGCCTAACGTCCGCGCGCTCATGACCACGGGCGACGTGGCGACGATCCAGGACGGTTCCGGCGAAGTCTGGCGGCAGAGCGGAAGTGATCTGCTGATTATGGCCAACCGGTCCGGCCAGGTGCTTGGACTGCAGACCCGATCCGCGGATTTGAATCGCGAGATGGCCCAGCAATTTCTGGCCAGGTCTCTTTCCCGTCAGGAATCGAAGGATTGGTGGTTCGGCGCAGTCCGTCTATGAGGTTTGGCTTCAGCCCATCTACTTCGGCACATCCTCGGCGAATAGCACTCGACGATGAAGCTTACCCTGCCACCCAAATCAACGTAAGGTTGGGGTACATATTCTAGTGCGAACTCCGGCCCGCAATCGGAGCTGGCGGCAACTTATAGCAATCGCGGCGCTCGCCGGCTGTTTGCTTTCAGCTTCGCTCTTCGCGAAGCAAGTTCCGGTTACGGCGCAAGTCGAGATCGTTAAACGCGGCGATCTTCAGTTGGCCAGCGCCGCAGGCAGCCCTTCTGACGCCTCAGACGTCGTCGTGTGGCTTTCGCCGCTGGACCAAAAGGCGCCCGCGCCGGTCGATTCTGCGCATCCACCGCAGTTGGTGCAGCGCAACAAGGCCTTCGAACCCCACCTGCTGGTGGTCCAGGCGGGGACGCAGGTGCAGTTCCCCAACAAAGATCCCTTCTTTCACAACGTATTCTCGCTGTTCAACGGCAAGCGCTTCGATTTAGGGCTCTACGAGGCGGGATCCAGCAAATCCGTGCGTTTCGACCGCGTGGGCGTCAGCTTTCTCTTCTGCAACATTCACGAGGAAATGAGCGCGGTCATCGTGGCAGTCGATACTCCCTATTTCGCAGTGTCCGACCGCGGAGGCCACGTAACGATTTCGAACGTACCCGATGGGCGGTATGAAGCTCACTTTTGGTATGAGCGCAGCCTTCCCGAAGACTTAAAGGCTCTGGAGCGGGTAGTCGCAATTTCCGCGTCAGCACGCTCTCTTGAAACCATTCGGATAATCAATAATCCGGACTTCACGCTGGCGCACAAGAATAAGTACGGCCAGGACTACGTTCCGCCACCCACAACCGGATATGCAAAGTAGACACAGGCAAACCAACACCCGTTGTTATCGGCGCGGCCGTACGCGCCCGTGGGTTTCCATCAATTTCAGGCCGCTTTAATCGACTTCGAGGATGCGAGCGGATTTGACAATCGGGGACCGTTTCTGTCGTTCGGCAAACCGCTCCGCACGCTCGCGATCGATATAAACGCGCGCAAATTTTTCACCGTCATGATAGAAGACGGTGACTTGCCAGTGCTTGTGTTTGCGGCGTCGATCACGCTTCACGCGGGGCGCAGGCCCTTTTGCCTTTTTCTTCTTCAAGTTTCGTAGTCCTTTTCGATTTTCATCAAACTATCGCAACTTCGACCCGCGGGCACAAGTAGCAACTTTAAGGTTAACAGTTCAAATAATTATCAGTTATGGGGAACTACATAAATAACATCTCTCTACGTAAATGTACAACTACACGATCGCTGCACAGGCAGATACATTCGTGACCGTTTCATGCGATCACAGACCTCACGGACGCCTGCTTAAACGCTTCAACAGATTACTACCGCCTCCACCGCATCGCACGCGGACGTTACGGTCGGAAATCGATACTCAGGTTTTGGCTCACGTGGGTCGCGGCATGCAAGCACAGTTCCACTCTAGATTTTTGGATGGCATGCATAAATGATGTGATCGTGCCTGAAAAAGGAACTACTGCTACCCTACTCAGAGCGGTCCAAAATAGACAGCAATATCTTGCATGAAACCCCCGAAGTGTAAGTACGTTCGCGCAGACACCGCGGAGCACGCCGTGGAATTGCTTCGCGCCTCGGATGGAGAGGCTCGAATTCTTGCCGGGGGACAGAGTTTGATTCCTGCTCTCAGTGCTCGAAGCATTGCCCCTTCCCTGATAGTCGATATCATGCGATGTCCTGGCTTGGGGCAGGTGTCAGAAACCTCGAGCGCGGTGGTAATTGGCGCGGCGTGCAAACAAGCACAAATTGAGCGCAGTCCCATGATCCGGCAGTCAACTCCCTTAATTTCCGATGCGCTGGCGTGGGTCGCGATGCCACAAATTCGGACTCGGGGAACCGTTGTCGGTTGCCTGGCGCAGGCGAACGCCGGGGGAGAAGTACCGGTGGTGGCCTTGGCGCTGGAAGCGGAACTCGAGATTCTGTCCGGCGGTGGCGTGCGCCAACAGACGAGCACCGCCGATTTTTATTCACTTCAGACTGGCACGCGCTTGCCCTGGAGCAGCATGATTGTTTCCGCAAGTTTTCAGGCACGGGCTGCCGGAGAGGGCTGGGGATTTTCCGAGATTCAATTGCGTCAGGGCCACTTCGCGCTGGTCTGTTGCGCCGCGACATTGCTGCTAGACGAGGATGGCGGTGTCCGCAGCGCGAGGATCGCGCTCGGCGGTCTGACCGCGAATCCTTATCGCGCGCGAGGCGCGGAAAAGGGATTGTTGGGAGAAGCCGCAAAGAATGAGTCTGTCTTTCGTGATGCGGCCCACATGGCTGCCGAGGAACGGCCGTGGCCCGCGCGTTCCGATCTGCACGCAAGCGCGGAATTTCGTTCGAAGGTGGCGGTTGTGGCGGTTGCGAGGGCCCTGGAAGCTGCACGATCGAGATGCACGGCGGGGCAACAGAAGAAATGAGCGAGACTATTTCCGCGGTCCCAAGCGCGACATGGGCTACATCGGATGAGCCCACGACGCAGCTTCGCGTTGTAGTGAATGGGAAAGACGTTTGCGCCGTGGTTCCGGATCGTCTGCTGCTGAGCGATTTTCTGCGAGATTATCTAAGACTGACGGCTCTCAAGGTGAGTTGCGGCGAGGGCGCGTGCGGCGCGTGCACGGTGATCATCGATGGTGGGCCTGCGCGTTCGTGCACGCTGCTCGCGGTGCAAAGCGAGGGGGCGCAGATCCTTACGCTCGAGGGAGTCAATCCCGCAAACGGTCTCAACCCAGTGCAGCAGCTTTTCAAGGAGCGCCACGCGTTGCAGTGCGGCTACTGCACGCCGGGTCTGCTGATGACGGTGCATTCCATGATCGCCCGCGGAGTGCAGCCGGATTCGGATGAGGTTGCGCAATACTTGAGCGGGCATCTTTGCCGCTGCACTGGTTACCGCAATATTCTGGCCGCAGTTCGCAGCGCGCTTCGCGGGGAAAAGCCAGCGGCCGAGCCGGAAAACAATGGCTGACGCCGCGCGCCCTCCCGTTCGCCCTGGACGAGGTTACCGCTATGCGGGCAAATCCGTCCGTCGTGGGGAAGATGCCGATCTGCTGCGTGGGGCCGGTGGATTTCTCGCGGACATTCCTACACCTGATGCCGCCGAGGTTTTCATCGTTCGCTCGGCGCAGGCACATGCGCGGATACGAAGCATACGCAGGGAACGCGCTCTGAAAAACCCCGGGGTCATCGCCGTATTCACAGCGGCCGATCTTGATCTGGCCGATGATGCACTACCTTGCCTCGACATGCTCGCAGGAACACTGGATGTGCGCCATAGAGTGATGGCCAAAGACCGCGTGCGTTATGTTGGCCAACCCGTTGCGTTGATCGCGGCGCTGAATCGCTATCTGGCGGAAGACGCGGCGGCGATTGTCGAAATCGATTACGAAAGCCTCCCGCCCGTCACGGACCATCTGCAAGCGATTGAGCCGAAGGCGCCGCTGCTGTATCCGGAATATGGCACGAATATCGTCTACGAAACGAGACAGCGCGATGGAGATCCCACTTTCGTGGCACGCGAAGGCGACCTGGTGATTCGAAAGCGATTCGAGTTTCACCGGCAGACGGCGGTTCCCATGGAGAATCGCGGCGTGATCGCGAAGCTGATCGACGAGGGCGAACGGATTCACGTTGAAAGCACGACGCAGATTCCGCACACACTCCACACCGCGCTGACCACGGCGTTTGGGATGGATGCCGGCCAAATCCGCGTCACGGCGCCGCGGCTGGGCGGAGGTTTTGGATGCAAAGAGATGGTGTACCCGGAAGAGATTATCGTTCCGGCGGTGGCGCGGAAACTGAGGCGACCCGTCCGTTGGAGTGAAGACCGGCGGGAATATTTCGGGTCGGCGGTGCACGGGCGGGAAGAGACGGTGGATGCGGAAGCAGTGGTCGGCCCGGATGGCGTGTTTGTAGGGCTTCGATTGACCGGGTGGGCCAATATCGGCGCCGCGTTCGGATTGGTGCCGAACTCGCCGATTACGGCGATGGCTGCGATGGTTCGCGGACCGTACCGGATACCGAATCTGGATGCGCGAATGTTCTCCGTGGTGACGAATAAGGTGCCGCTCAACGTTCTGCGCGGCGCCGGAGCGCCACAAGCCGCGCTGCTAATGGAGAGGCTGATGGATGAGGCGGCGCACGCGCTGGGACTGGATCGCGCGGAAATACGACGGCGAAACCTGTTGCAGCCAGAAGAACTGCCGCTCGACCGCGGAGAAACAGATTTCGCGGGAGCAGGGCGGATCATCTATGACGAAGGAGATTATCCGCGTTGCCTGAACGCAGCTCTGAAACTGGGCAATTATGAGGATTTTGAAAGCGAGCGAACTTTAGCAGCGCAGAAAGGCCGGCTGCGGGGCATGGGCATCGCGATGTATGTGGAGATTACCGCGGTAGGCCCGTATGAGAATGCGCGAATCCGGCTGCAGCCTGACGGAACGATCGTCTTGTTCAGTTCGATCATGCCCATGGGGCAAGGGTCTGAAACCGTGCAGAGGCAACTTGTTGCCGAAGAGCTTGGAATATCAATAGAGCAGGTATTCGTTCGGCAAGGTGATACCGATGAAGTTCCGGATGCGATTGGAACGTTCGCGAGCCGGGGAGCGGCGGTGGGCGGAGCGGTTGCGAGATTAGCGGCGCGCGAGTTAGTGAAGGAAATTCTGAATCAAGCAGCTTGCCATTTAGGTTGCGCACGGGATGAACTGACCTGGGAGGACGGAGGAATCGCCGGCAGGCCAAGCGAACTATTCATACCGCTGATCGAAATTCCAGCTCGCTTGGCTGAGCGAAATAGGAATGTTAAGGATGGTGCTATTGAGGCTAACTTCAGGCTTGACGTTGCGCATCCATCGTATGCGTATGCTACACACATCGCCGTAGTGGAGATCGATCCGGAAACCGGCCATATTGAAATTCCGCGTTACGCGGTAGCCCACGACTGCGGAAAAGTTGCAAACCCACTTCTTGTGGAAGGCCAAATTGTGGGCGGGGTGGTGCAAGGCATCGGACAAGTGCTGCGGGAAAAAGTGGTGTATGACGCAAACGGCCTGCTTCAAACGCGAGCGCTGATGGATTACATATTGCCGGGCGCGGGCGACCTGCCACCTGACTTCCGGATCACTCACATGGAAACGCCGACGCGATTCAATCCTTTCGGGATGCGCGGAGCCGGTGAGGGAGGATGCACCGGAGCGCAAGCGGCGGTTTCAAACGCAATAGCCGATGCGCTCCGGGATTACGATTTTTCCGTGGAGGGCTCCGGGCCGTTCACTCCCACCTGGGTTCTGGAGAAGCTAGACAAACCTCGCCGCAGCCCGGCCCGCTAACTCGATAGAGGATTAGGTTTTCGCCGCGGCCGCTTTGCGCACGCCAGCCAGACCGTGAGCGTCTTCCATGTGCTGGTTCGGCTTCTCCTTCAGGTACTTCGCAAAGAAAGCGATACCATTGGGGTCTTCCAAAATTTCCACCAGCACGCCTTTTTGTCGAAGCATGTCTTCATTGCCGGCGTAGTTGGTGATGTCGCCGACCACCAGGCGCTGGAATTGGAGTTGATGAATCAACGCTGCGCAAATATCGCAGGGGCTCAAGGATGTGAACATGGTCGTCTTGCTGAAATCGAGACGGCCCGCATCCCGCGCGGCGGAAGTTTCGCCATGGTTGTAGGGATGACCTTCTTGAATGAGCGTGTTGTGACCTTTGCCCACGATTTTGCGCGTTTCATTGTCGATGATCACGCCACCAATGGGTGAGCCTCCTTCGCCGTAGCCTTTTTCCGCTAATATGAAGGCGATGCGCATGAAATCTCGGTCGCTGAGTTTCTTGAAGAACCCATCTTCAACGACTTTGGACAGGCTTTTGGTTGGCACAAGAGCGATCACATTCAAGGCTTCATCTGTAACAGGGGTATCCTTCGTGATAAACGGCTTCATACAACTCCTTTACCGAACCCTGATGCGTCGAGCGCTGAGGGCTTCGGGACGGCCATTCTGTACAAACATCGGGAAAAAGAGAAGAGACAAGATTTGACAATACCAATCGGCGCTCAGGATTCCTCTTGCATGGGCACCTTTGTGCGCGAGCGAAACGCGAAGAGCAGAAGAACACCAGCCAAGTAGGCCAGGTAGATATAGGGCAGCTTGCCGTAAGCGCCTTCGGGCACGGGATAGAGATTGGCAATGAGAGCGAACATCATGGTGCCGAATGCGATCCAGGGGATGGTCCGCGTGGCCGTGTTGACGATGCCGTGATGGTCGCGAAGATAGCGCGGAAGCGCGAAGCAGACCAAGCCGTAGCTAACGACGAATCCATAGACAGCCAGCGACCCCATCCAGCCAAACACGTCTACTCCGCTAGCACCCTTGGCTGCCAGGATGGTTACAGGAATAAATGTGGCAAGGCCTGTGACAAGGATTGCACCCGTAGGCGTTTCGTTGCGTGCATGCGTTCTGCGAAGGAAGCCGTGGGCAAGCCCGTCATGGGCCATTAGCAACAAGACGCGAGTACCTGCGGTCATGCAGGCCAGGGTTCCCGCAAACAGGCTCACCAGCGCGCCGATGTCGATCAACGAACCTAACGCCGGCACGCCGCCGATGCCCGCGAGCACATGCAGGGGAACATCGCTGGTTCCAAGATTTTTTCCCGCCATTCCAAGTCCAAGAACTTCGGTGTAGGCGCAGATGGTGAAAAAAATGCCGCTGAGAATGGCGGTCAATAGGACCGCGCGAGGAATGGCGCGCAACGGATCGCGTGCTTCGGAACCCATCGCCGTGGCACTTTCGAAACCGATATAGCTGAACAGCGCGAGCACTACGCCCTGGCGGAAACCTCCAGGTTGGACGCCGCGCAGGTGAAGCTGATTCGGGTCGACATGAAAGCCGTGCCGCAAGTAGACGAGCGCGACAACCGCGACGATGAGCGAAACCGAAACGGCTTCGATCACCAGCATGACGCGTGCCGAGATCTTCACGTCGCGCCAAGCGAACCACATCGGCGCCGAGGCCATCATGACAATCAGCACGAAAGTCGGGACTACGCGACCCGTCGCGTTGTGAAGCACGACATTCGCGTAGTAGTAAAAGCCACCGATGTTGCTGGCGCACGTGGCCACATAAGCCAGCAGGAGACTCCAGGCAGCGGTAGCCGCGAGCCAAGGCGGCAGAATCATGGCAGCGTAGGAATAGAGTGATCCGGGTGAGGCAGTGTAGCGAGCAAAGCGGCCGATACACCAGGCCACGAGAATGATCGCACCAGTAGACAGAGCGTATGCCAGCCAGGTGCCATTGCCTGCCAGAGCGAAGACCAAAGGAATATTCACAAAGGGAGTAAGCGTGGGAGCGACGCCGGAAATGGACTGCGCCAATGTTTCAAGCGGCGAGAGCACCCCTTGTTTTAAGCCGTAACCCGCTGCTTTGGGATCTTTCTGGAAGAGTTCATCGAGCGAAGATTGGGTTGAGATAATGCCTTCTGCTCCCCCGGTTACAGCCATCGCGGACAAAACAGGTGCCTCGCTGGCGTTAGCGGCGTTTCGATCTGGAGATGGCATGGGCCCCTGAGTTTATCGAAGCTGCTATTCTCAAGTTTCGCTACAGAAAGGGAAAATCGAAATAATCGATGGCCGCCATCGAAAGAATGAGTTTCTACTTTTGCGCGCTGACGGGTAGGTTTGGGTCAAACCAATAAGATGGGCCTTTTTCGACGGGCCGTTTACGGCCTCGGTTTTCGCCCTTGAATACTAACTCTTCAGGAGGACGAACCGATGCCCATGAAAGCCGGGCGTTTTGCTACAGCGGTATTCTTTTGCCTGTTTCTTGCCTTTGCAGCCAGCCTGCGAGCTCAAGAAACGCTCGGTGGTATCACCGGCACAATTACAGACGATTCCGGTGGCGTAGTTCCAGCCGCGACGGTGACAATCGTCGGCGACCAGACCAAACTCACGCGCACTGTCGATACCAACGACAACGGCACTTATAGTTTCGTGAATTTGCCCATCGGGAATTACAGCATCACCGCTACTCACGCTGGCTTTCAGACCCTCAGCATTCCTTCTATCCAGGTGCAAGCGAATCGGACTGCCACGGTAAACGGTACTCTCAAGATCGGAGAAATCGGACAGACGGTGACGGTGGAAGAGGCGCCGCTGATCAACGCGGTTGACACGACGAACGGCTACGTAATGGACAAGCAGGAAATCGATGAGGTTCCGCTGCCGACGGGGTCGTTCACAGGCCTGGCGCTGCTTTCACCCGGCGTGAACGAGGAACTTCCCGCCGGCACGGGCGCGAATGCCGGACTTGGGAACCAGCCGGTGTGGGCCAATGGACAGCGCGATACCAGCAATACTTTCTTGCTGAACGGCGTGGATGCAAAGAATTTGTTCAATGGAAAAACGACCAGCCAGGTGGCCTCCGCCAGAGTGGTGAACGAAACTGGAGTCGCGACGTCTTCCGCGCTGAGCGCGCTTCCAGTGCAGAGCAGCGCATCGGTATATCTTGCAATTGGCGAGTCGCTTCCTTCGCCGGCTCCTGAGAGCATTCAGGAAGTCCGCGTGAACACTTCGATGTATGACGCGCAGCAAGGATCGACGAGCGGGGCGCACATCGACATGAGCACGGCTTCCGGCACGAACGACGTACATGGGAACTTCTACGTGCATCGCGGCACAAATTGGTTGAATGCAGATCCTTATTTTTTCAATGCCGACCCGAACATACCGAATGACGAAAAGAATCCCGGCTTGCACCGCTACAGTGCCGGCGGTGGCATGGGCGTTCCGATCATCAAGAACAAGCTCTTCTTCTACGGAAGCTACCAGCACACGCATGCCGCGGACCAGGAAATCGGAATCTCCAGGCCTACGGTTCCACCTGGGCTGACGAACGATCGCTCTGCATCGGGGCTTGCGGCCGTTGGGAACAACAACAACCTTTCAAGCGCTCTTGGATTGGCCGACGGACAGATCAATCCGGTAGTAGGACTAGGGCCGGGAGACATCAATCCGATCGCGTACACGTTCTTCAACTACAAGATGCCCAATGGGCAGTATATGATTCCCTCAGCGAATCCTAACGCCCTGGCACTGAATACAACCAATCCAGCTCTGATCGAAGCGTTCCCCGAGGACGCGGAAATTCCCGGCACTGCCTATTTTCTGGCTGACCAGGCGGTCACCGATCTGGATTGGAATCCGAACTCGACACATTCGTTTTCCGCGAAATACTATTATCAGCACGATCCGACCATTGCGCCATACGCGTATTCGTCCGTAGCCGGCTTTTCGCAGCACCTGGATGCAGGCAGCCAGGTGATCTCCCTGAACCACACGCAGATCGTAAAGCCCAACCTGAGCATCACGGAGACGTTCGGCTTTATTCGCGAAAAGGCCTACAGCACCGTCGGTCAACCATTCACGCCAGCACAATTCGGCTCCGCCTGCCAGCAGATGACTGGATTTGACGCTGCCGACTGCACCATCAATACCTTCGGATCGTCGATATTTCCTGGCATTACGATCACGTGGCCGGGCACGGTGCTGCCTTCGTACCAGCCATTGCTGAACATTGGCGCGGGCGCGTTGTCGTTGGCGGCGTTTACGGGCTCGTTTCAGAACCGCTTCAATCCTTCGGCGAACGCGATCTGGACCATCGGACGGCATACGCTTACCTTCGGCGGAAGCTTTGAATATACCCAGCTCAACACGCGCGATCGCAGAAACCAACTTGGAACTATCGAAGCACAAGACATCAATCAATTTTTGCAAGGCGAACTCAACAACGACTATTTGTATGCCGGAACACTCTTTCTCAGTGGCAATCCGAACCGCTACTGGCGCGCGAATGAAACGGGCGAATACGTTCAGGACAAGTTTCAGCTTCGCTCCAATCTCTCCGTCACGGCAGGCTTGCGTTTTGACTGGGAAGGAGGGTTGACGGAGAAGAACGGCAACCTGCTCAACTTCGACCCGAGCAAGTATTCTTACAACCCGGAGACGGATACGATCACGTCCACCGGCTTGATCGTAGCTGGAAACAGCCCGCACGGAACGCCGGGTGTTAGCAATTCGACTCTGACTGGGCGGCAGTGGGGCTTTTCACCAAGGATTGGGATTGCCTGGAGCCCGAAGAAATTCGACAGCAAGGTCGTTGTCCGGGCGGGTTGGGGAATGTATTACGATCGCGGCGAACTGTATTCGTATCTTTCGACACCCGATGCGCAGAGCATTGCGCCGGGTGGACCGTTCGGCGTGAACCAGCAGTTGCCATTTGTGGGGGCGCAGTTCTGTCCCACGGCGTTTCCGGGAACATTCCAAACGTGCAGCACGAATCTATCGAATCCGTGGGGAACAACGCTCGCTGCTCCGCCGAACGGGAACCCGCAAAGCATAACAGTTCCGGATCCTGCGACGGGCGTAGCGGCGATGCCGAACGCCGCAGGTCTCGAGAACGGGGAGATCCCGTTCTATCTGGCGGCGTATGCAAGAAACAACAAGCTCCCGTACACAATGAACTCTACTCTCGACGTTCAATGGCAACCGCGCAATGATCTGGCTATCGACATTGGGGGAGTGGACGCGCTGGGACGCCACGAAATTATTCCTGTGCCGTTCAACCAGGCAAGAATCGCTACACCGACCAATCCCTTGTGTGGTCCCGCACCTGTTTGCGCGAATCCGGCTGCCTCTCCGCACGCGCAATTCTATACATACGGCTACACGGTTCAGACCGACAACGGCTGCGGATACCTCGGCTGCACCCTGAATTTGCCTAACGGACAGCCGATGCAATTCGACTCCGAAGGCGGCAACATCGACGAGCGCGTTCCTTACATTGGCTACGCCGGCGAATCGGAAGAATACACGGCAGCGGGGATCTCCGCTTACAACGCTCTGCAGACTCACATTGAAAAGAAACTGAGCCACGGACTGCAGGCTGGCTTCTCCTACACATATTCGCGATCTCTCGACGAGCAAAGCGCGCTGGGTCTGTATTACAACGGCAGCAACCCGGACGATTTGCGCGGAGGCTACGGCCCGTCGGACTTCGACCGCACACACGTGTTCAACATCGATTACCACTACGAACTGCCGAAATTCTTCTCGGCGTCATCGGTAGAAGGGAAAATAGCGGACGGCTGGAGTGTGCAAGGGATCGTGACTCTGCAGAGCGGCCAACCTTACAGTGTGGTGGATTATTCGGGAGCAGTTGGGAGCATCTACTACAGCATCAACGATGGAATCACGAATCCTATTGTTCCATTGGCCCCTGGATGCACGCCGCAGAATGCGGTCACCGGGGCTATTGGCAACAATTTTGCCTTACCTGCGCTGAAAGCATCCTGCTTCACCGTGCCACAGCTTCTTCCCTGCAATCAGCCGAATGCGGCGCAAGCGGATGGGCCGATCCCGTGCTCGGCCATTCCTCCGGGCGATACGTTTGAAACGAACTTCCTGTCCAACGGCGGACAGCGAAACATTTTCCGGCAGTCCTGGCAGAAGCGCGCCGATCTTTCCGTTGTGAAGGCATTGCCGGTGACGGAAAAGGTGACGCTCAAATACAGTTTAGATATCTTCAATCTGACGAATCATCCGAGCTTCGACATTCCCATCGATAACATCGATCAGAATTTAGCTTTCAGTCCCTTTCCAGTGGCAACGGCGCCGTATGGAACCAGCACCACGCCCGCTCTGGCCTCCGGTTGCAACTCGGCCAATCCATCCAACGGTTTCTATTTTTGTCCAACGGGGCTAGGGCAGGTGGTGAAGACGATTGGGAGTTCAAGACAGATTCAAATGTCGCTCAGCGTACTCTTCTGACGCCTCGGCCCTGTTTCGGTCTGAGCGTTCGTTACCGCTTGGGTCGCATGTCTTGCTTTATCGTCCGAGATCTATCATTTCCTGAGGTTATACTCGGACCAACTCACTAGATTCGAATCGTGAGCGGTTTGCGCAGTCACGCTGTAAAATCCATGTTTAGAGTCCTGAAATAAACCTCGCCCGCCCTGACGCGTAAATTGCGAGGACGTTCGCATCGAAATGGGACACCCTGACATTTCCAGTCTAGAGTCGGGGGTGTTCCAGCAGGATGCATCCTAGAGACCGATGGATATGCAAAGCATCGACCTGAATGCTGACTTGGGAGAAGGGTTCGGCCGCTACCAGTGCGGTGATGACGAAGCCCTAATTTCGATCGTGACTTCGGCCAATGTTGCCTGCGGAGGTCACGCCGGCGACCCAGAGATAATGGCAATGACCTTTCGCATTGCGAAAGAGCGCGGCGTTGCGGTGGGCGCACATCCCGGATTCCCCGATTTATGGGGCTTCGGCCGGCGCCGCATTCCATTCGCGGCAGGCGAAATTGAACGGCTCGTTGCGTATCAGATCGGGGCGGCGCAAGCCCTGGCTGTCTATTCCGGGCATCGCATTACCTATGTAAAACCTCACGGGGCGTTGGCGAATATTGCTGAATCTAACTGGGACGTTGCTACAGCTCTGGCTCGGGCGGTGCGTGCGGTGGATCCATCGCTGACTTTCCTCGGCATCGCGCTCAGCGAACAGTTGCGAGCCGCCGCAGACTGCGGGCTCAAGAGCGTGGCGGAAATATATGCTGATCGCGGATATTCCGATGACGGAACGCTGCTGCCCCGCGGCACACCGGGGGCGTTGATTCACGATTCCGACGCAGCAGCTCAGCGTGTCGTCCAGATGGTGCAGAGCGGCGCGATCATCACATCCGCCGGGAAGCATCTCGCGACTGAGATTGGGTCTGTCTGTGTGCACGGCGACTCCGTTCATGCCGTCCAAACGGCGAAGCTGGTGCGTGCAGAACTCGAAAAGGCCGGATTACGCGTTTCCGCATTTTCCTGAAACCGCGAACCGATGATTCCAACCACGCCAATTCCGCGATTCCTGGATGCGGGCGAAGCAGCGCTCGTGGTGGAGTTTGGAGCGGCCGTCGATCCGGAAATTAATGATCAGGTGCTGGCGCTCGACCAATCGCTGCTCTCGTCAGCCATTCCCGGCGTGCTCGAAACGGTTCCAACATATCGTTCCCTGATGATTCACTATGATCCGCTAGTTCTGGACCGTGAAACTTTAATCGCAAACATTCGCGCGCTGCCCGCTGGCACCACTCCCACTACAAAACCGCGCAGTTTATGGACGATTCCCTGCTGTTATCGGCCACCTTGCGGCGAGGACTCGCGCGAGGTGGCAGAAACATTGGGCCTCAGCGAATCGGAGGTGATTCACCTTCATTCACAGACTACTTTTCGCGTGTACATGTATGGCTTCGCGCCCGGATTTTGCTACCTCGGTGGACTTCCCAAGGAACTGTCCGTCTCACGTCGGTCGACACCGCGCTCTCCGCACGCCTCGAACGCCATTCTTATGGCCGGCGGACTTTCTCTCATTGGCACATTTCCCATGCCAACAGGCTGGTGGGTGATCGGCCGCACGCCCGTGCGAATGTTTTCGGCAACGCGAACGCCGAACTTCCTTGTGGAAGTGGGTGACTTGGTGCGATTCTCGCCAGTCGATGAGAAGAAGTTTGAAGCGCTTGAGAAACGGGCAGCCTCCGGCGATCAGATTGCGAGCTGCGAGCCAGTGCGATGAACTGTGCAGTTCTGCGCGTGCTTGCCGCAGGTCCTGGAGTAACCATCCAGGACGGTGGCCGTCGCGGATTCCTTCGCTTCGGTGTCACCGAATCAGGACCGATGGACAGGTTTTCACACGCCACCGCGAATCGCGCCGCAAGAGTTGCCCTGGATTCCGCAGCGATCGAAGTATCGCTCGCAGGGATCGAGCTTACGGTGGAAGGAATGCCTCTCACGCTATCGGTTGCCGGGGGGGCCTTCGACGTTCGTCGCGACAACGAAAAAGTTCCGGTGGCCTGCCTTGTCCGCATACAACCTGGACAGAAACTTGCCGTTCGCGCGGGCTCAGCCGGAGCCTGGTGCTACATCGCCGCGTCCGGGTGCTTCGATCTGCAACCAACGCTTGGATCCGTCTCAATGCACACGCGATCGCCGATTGGGGGAGATGGGATTCACGCAGGGGATGTGCTTCATGTGAACCCATCCGGACTCGCGCTCGATACTTCCGAAATCGTTGCGCCATGGATCGAGGCGCAAGGAGCGAAGATTCGCGTGATCCCAGGTCCGCAGGATGATTACTTCGATCCGGCGCAGATCGAAACATTTTTCAACGCAACATGGACGATCTCAGACCGATGTGATCGCATGGCCTATCTGCTGGAAGGCCCGCAAATCAAGCATACCGCCGGCTTCAACATCGTGTCCGACGGCACTGCGGCAGGCTCGATTCAAATTCCCGGTGACGGGCAGCCGATTGTCTTAATGGCTGACCGGCCGCCCACGGGCGGCTATCCAAAAATCGCGACCGTGATTGGGGCCGATCTTGGGCGCTTGGCGCAGTTTCGACCTGGGCAAACGTTTCAATTCCAGGGTTGTTCCGTCGGCGAAGCCCTTGCCGCAGTCCGCCATCAAGTCGAACTGCTCCAGCTTCCCATCGTGCTTCGACCCATCTCCAATCTTCTGCCTGCGGAAACACTCCTGAGTGAGAATCTAGTTGATGGAGTTATCACTGGCATCGACGACGCCAGTTGATGCCCGCCTCCTTTGGGCAAGCGGTTAATGGCCCTTGTTCCAGCAAGCGCTCGTGCTGCTTGGCGGGGCCGCGCCCGATTCCGAGCCCGGATAGAAATTGCCGCTACAGTCGGAATACCAGTTTGTCACGCTGGCATCCACGCTCTGGCAGTGGCCTACGTCGTCGCACACCGTTTTTGTGTCCAACTGCGTGTTATAGTCGTGCCCGTTTTCACCGTTGTTCGCGCTTGATCCGCCCATTATTGCGTGCGAGGCCCCGGAAATCGCGTTGAATGTAACATCGGAATTCTTGCGCCAAGCCGCGTTCTGCGCTTCCATCTGTGCGTCTTGTTGCTTAGCTCGTGCGATTGTCGTTTGAGTAATGGCGTTCGATTCGCGGATCACGTTCCCTGCGATGTCGTTCGATTCCCGCGCGAAATTCGCGAGCCACTGCTGGTTCATCTGAAATGTGCCTATCATCGTGTGCACGGCGCCTGCGGCCGCTGCGCTGCCCGCAGGCTGCGCGAGATATCCGGCGACGCGATAGATAAGCCAGAGAGAAACGGGGGCGCCGGGCTGCCAGGCTTGCAAGGTGATCGCGTATGCATACCCGAGGCGATCGCCACATTTGAATGAAATTTCCCCGGCATCCACGTGAATCTGTTTTCCTTCGGCCTGGGCGATCTGTCCGAACTGGTTGTTCAACTCTAGGGTTTGCCCAGAAATGATACCTCCTTGGAATTGCGTCGCCGACGGGCAAATGGCTTTCCGCACGTAATCGGATGCGGCATCCGGCGCCGGGCGGTAGCGCTCCAAAAGAACCTTGCCGCCCCACGCGGCCGGGATGAGTTGGCCTTCGCGCATGCCCATCCGTGCGGTCGTCATATTCGGAACCTGGCGGATCGCGATGCGAGGGTCGTCCATAAATCTGCGCGAGTCCATCTGGCGACTGTGCGCGCACCACATAGTGCGGCTCGATGCGAGTGGTGCGAACCGTCCCGCCCGATACTTGCCAGTTCTTAGTCAACGAGAGGGAAAAAGCGCCCTCTGCGGGATCTTGCCATGGCACGTACGCCGATTCCTCGGAGTGGCCGAACCGCAGGGATGTGGTTTGTGTGGCGGATGCCGATTGCTGTGACGGAGCAACGCCCGCCGGCACGCCTTGATAATTTCTGTCGGATTGCGCCTGCAATCCACTCCTTGGATTACCGTACGCCGCTGCAGATATTCCCAAGATTAGCAGAACGAACGAGACGGTTTTTCGCATCGATCACCCTAAGTCGAAGGTCGAAATGCACACTTCTAGTCCCACATCGGCAATCGGCGGAGTTTCTTGATCGGAAGTTTGTCAACTGGACAAGCTTGAAACAGGCCACATCGTTGATCGTCTGAATCGATGACCTTCGTGGCCGATAGGCTAGTACTTCTTCACAAGAAATTTGTCGCCTCACACCGAGCCCCTCCTCCTATTTGCTGATTCATGCTTGACAGCTTAGATGAGTAGCAATATCGTTACGCCACTATTTTGGTGTGTGACTGTTGGAGGGGAGGGTGGTAATGAAGAATTTTGTAGGCGTCGCAGTGCGTCGAATTGTGGCCATTTTTGTTTTTTCCTCGATGGCCGTTTTGTTCACTATACATCCCGTAATCGCTCAAGCCCCTGTCGGAACAATTTTGGGAACGGTGAAGGATGCTTCCGGGGCTGCGGTGCCGGGTGCAAACATAAGCGTTCAGAATCTTGACACCAATGAACTGCGCACCACCACCACAGGTGATGATGGCGCGTACCGTGTCCCGGGGCTCGCCGTGGGACGGTACAACGTCAAGATCGAAAAAACAGGTTTCAAGACCGCGACGCAACAGAACCTCACGCTGGATGTCGCGCAGGAGCTCGTTGTGAATGTTGCGCTCACTGTCGGCGAATCCACGCAGGAAGTCGTAGTGACCGGCGAGGCTACGCAAATAAATACAACTACCAGTTCGCTCGCGCACGTGGTGGATGAAGATCAGGTGGCGGACTTGCCTCTCAATGGCCGCAGCTTCGTCGATCTGAGCCTGATGCAAACCGGCATCAACAAGAACACGAGCTATTCCAATTACGCGGGCTATAGCGGCACCTGGTACAACAGCAACGGAGCGCCGGCGCGAGCCAATGCTTATACGCTTGACGGAGCCATTATGGGCTCGGTGGTCGCGGCGAGCGACGCAATGGTCGATGGCACGGCTCTCGGCGTGGACGGAATTCGCGAATACAAGGTAATGACCAATTCCTTCAGCGCGGAATACGGGCTACGCATGGGCAGCCAGATGACTATCGTCACGAAGAGCGGCAGCAACCAGTTCCACGGAGATATTTTCGAGTACCTGCGCAATAGCGCGCTGGACGCACGCAATTACTTCGATCAAACCTATCTGCTTCCGTCCACCGTTCCTGACGGTGGCGACCGGGTTGCTCCATTCCGCAGGAACCAATTCGGCGGGGCCGTAGGCGGGCCTATCAAGAAGGACAAGACGTTCTTCTTCACAACCTTCGAGGCTTATAAAGAACAACTCGACGATCCAAACTATATCGGAACGCCGAATAGCCTTCCCGCGACCTGCCTCGGACCAGCGGGGTCGGTGATCTGGAATGGAACCGGCGCTCGACCCGCTGGATCTGTGGGGCCATGCACTCTTTTAGGGGCAAACCCCGCTGGGGCCGGAAGCAATTCTGTGACGATTCCGGCGGTAATGGGAGCCATCATCGGGCAAATTCCAGCCGCGAATCTTCCGGGCAATCGCCTGGGATATCTGAGCGGCCAAATCACGAATGACTATTTCGGGCAATTCCGCATCGATCAGAATATTTCCGCCTCGGACACTCTGTTCGGCCGCTACACCATCGATAACGGCAATCAGATCCGCCCTCTGCAATACCAGCAGTTTTACGACAATTGGGCGCAACAAGTTCAATACCTGACCCTCGGTGAAAACCACGTATTCTCCGCGAACTTGTTGAACTCGGCGCGGCTCTCCTATAGCCGTTCCAATCTCAACGGGACCACCATTGATTCGCTTACCGGTCCTGGACTTTCTTTGCTGCCGGGCATTCCACTCGGAACGATTTCGGTTACGGGAGGACTCACCGGAAATTTTGGACCTGATCCTGCCGGACATCCTATTAACATCCAAAATATCATTAGCCTCGGCGACGACGTGTTTTGGACAAAGGGCAAGCACGCTCTGAAATTCGGCACTTTAATCAACTACGAACAACAATATGTGAATGAGAACGCGCGGCTTCAGGGAGGGCTCATTTTTACGAGCGTCGCCTCATTCCTGCAGGGAAAATACGCAACGTTCACCGCTCCGGCGGCCGGTTCTTTCCAAGCCAAGTACATGCTCTATGACACCATGGGCTTCTACGCGCAGGATGACTATCGCGTACTGCCGCGCTTGACACTGAACCTTGGCCTCCGCTGGGAATTCAACACGCAGCCCACCGAGAAGCACGGACGCCAGTCCTATTTACCGGACGTGCCCTACGTCGACACGCCAGTTTCCGGCACTATCGTAGGCGATCCCTCGTACCACGATTTTAGCCCGCGTATTGGCTTCGCCTGGGATGTCTTTGGCGATGGCAAAACGTCTGTTCGCGGAGGATTCGCAATACTCTATGACATCGCGAATCTTGGAATGGAGTTCATCCAGGCCGGCATAGCAGAACCTCCTTACGCCAATGCATACACAGTCCCGAATACGACGGGCGCTGTGTTGACATTGCCGCTGCCCGTTCCGAATACATTGCAGAACTCGTCGCCACAGGTCATCAACCATGATTACCGCCAACCGCACATGTACGATTTCAATCTGGCGGTCGAGCGGCAGTTGCCATTTAACGTCGCCTTGAGCGTCGCCTATGCCGGTTCCCGCGGCATCGACCTGTGGCAAATTACCGAAGGAAACCCGCGCTGCCCCACGCAGAACTCCTACGTCCCGCAGGGATGCTCGGCCATCACGCTCTTCAACGGGCCGACGCAGTGGATTTCGCCTGCGGCGCTCACCAACGCCAACAATTTGTTGAACTCGGGCGCCACCACCTTTACTGCCCCGGCCACCAACGCACGCCTGAACTCGTTCTGGTCGGAAATCCAGTACGACAATTCCACTGGCGAATCCTGGTACAACTCGTTGCAGGTCAATCTGACCAAGCGCGTCACGCACGGACTTGAATTCCAAAGCGCCTATACCTGGAGCAAGTCGCTGGACGATTCGCAAGGCGAATTGGCCCCCGACGTCGGCGGCAGCCAGGTTTTGTGGATCGAGGACCCTTTCAATCCGAAATCGGATTGGGGACCGTCGATCTTCGACATTCGGCAAAATTGGCGCTTCAACGTGCTCTACCATTTGCCGGCAATGCAGGGCGACAACTTCGCGGCCAAGGCTCTTAGTGGATGGTGGATGGGCAGCATCGTTGCGGTTCAAACCGGCTATCCGTTCTCACCGCTCATTGGCTCGGATCGCGAGCAAGTTGGTATTTTCACTGGGGCTAACATTGATCGCCCGAGTTTTGTCACCAGCGCAAATCTCTCCACCTCCCAGGCGGGAGCCGTGGTATACAACCACAACAGCGTGATCGTCGGAAGCCCGAATGAGTGGTACAACCCGAACATGTTTACCTTGCAGCCCACCGGCACGATTGGTACCGTGGGACGCGACAGTCTCACTGGCCCCGGCTTGGCTACATGGGATATCAACGTGAACAAGGACACGCATCTCCACTGGCTTGGCGAGCAAGGCGTGCTGCAATTTCGCGCCGAGGTCTTCAACTTGTTGAATAAGGCGAATTTCGGCCTGCCCAATGCCACCGCTTTTTCTGGAACCGCGGGCGACCTGGTGGAGAAGCCCCTCGCGACCGCCGGGGTGATTTCCACTACCTCGACCGACCCGCGAGAATTCCAATTCTCGCTGAAGGTCATCTTCTAGGGCTCAACGCAACGAGTTACAAGGAGGCGAACGTGGACGAGCACTCATCTGATTCCGGCGGCCTTAGCCGCAGAGATGCGATGAAGCTTGGATTGGCCTCGGCGGGTTTTTCGCTTCTGCCCGTCGCGGAGGCCGCAACCGCTCCGCCGCCCGATGTGGATGGCCGCGATGAGGGTGCCCTCTATGAAGGTAGAAATCTTCCAGGCGGCGGCCAAGTCGACCCGCGTCTCGCCATGTCGCCTTTCGTGCAGGATCCCGACTATATCGAGGTTTCGCAGCGCCTGAGCCCTTTCAACCTCGATTCCCTGCACACCGAAAACAAACGCATGGCGGAGAAAAACGAGCAACTGGCGGAGGAATTTCTGAAGGATGGCTATAAAGTGTCCGCCGGCACCTTCTATCTTCGGGCCGCTCGCTTTTATCAGCGCGCCGTGGGGCTCATGCCGGAAGCAGATGAACGCATGTTGCCCGCGTTCCAGAAACTGCTCGACACCTACGAGAAAGCCTGGAAGCTGGTGCCGTCTCCTTACGAGCGCGTGCAGATTCCCTACGAGGGTTCGACCATACCCGGTTATATGCAGAAGCCTCGCGGGAGTAACAATCCGCAAAAATTGCCGGCGGTGATTGCTTATGGCGGCGCCGATTCCACCGTTACCCCCACCTGGGGCCCGGAATACCTCCAGCGAGGCATGGCCTATTTCTTCGTCGATGGTCCCGGCCAGGGCATTCCGCTGCGGATCAAGAAGATTTACGCTCCGCCAGAAGCCGAGCGTGTTGCTAAAGCGATCATCGATTACCTCGTGTCCCGTCCGGACGTTGATCCGAATCGCATCGGCATCACCGGCGCCAGCATGGGCGGGTACACCGCTCCGCGCATGGCCAGCGGCGAGAAGCGTATCAAAGCAGTGGCAGTGTGGGCCGGAGCATTCACTCTTCGCGAAGATATCTTCGATTATTTCCCGCCGATTCAAGACCGTTTGCGCTGGCTGTGTGGCGCGAAGGATATCCCGGAAGCGCGCAAGAAAATGGGCGAATTCACCCTGGAAGGCCGCGCCGCCCAGATCGAATGTCCCATGTTCATCGGCTACAGCAGTGACGACCGCATCATGGACCCGCGCGGCGCCTTCCGGCTCAACAAGGCTGCGGTCAACTCAAAGCGCGTGATGGTGGAGGGGGTAGGCCACGATTCCGGGCGCATCTTCCCGTATCAGCGAACGAAAGCCGACAAAGAAATTCTCATGGCTGATTGGATGGCCAAGCAGCTAGGCGTTGCATCCTAGAAAATGGGCACAAGAAGTTCGATTTCGCTACTCGCGTGTCTCGCCTGTGCACTTGCAGTGTCGTCTGTGAGAGCTCAGCAGACCGCTGGATCTTCTTCCTTACCGCCGTCCTCGGACTCGACGCCTTTTAATCCTCACGATCTGAGCGGCGTCTGGGACTATTACAACAAGATTCCCGGTCAGGGCATCTACGTCACACCCAGCAAGGACATGCCGCCGCTGACGCCTTGGGGCAACGCGCGCTTTGATGCGAACAAGCCAGGATACGGCCCGCGCGCGCAACCGGGTGGTAACGATCCCATGCTCGAATGCAATCCCATCGGCGTCCCGAAAATCCTGTTCATGGTATTGCCTCACGAAATTGTGCAAATGCCGGATCGCACTTACATGTTCTTCGAACGTGAGCATGCCTGGCGGCAAATCTGGACGGACGGCCGCGGTCATCCTAAGGATTTAGAGCCCACGTATATGGGCGACTCCATCGGCTGGTGGGAAGGCGACACGTTTGTTGTTGACTCTGTCGGCTTCAACGACAAAACCTGGCTCGACTTTTACGGCAGCCCGCACAGCGATCAAATGCACTTGATCGAGCGCTATCGCCGCCTCGACTACAAAACGCTGCTGATGATTCTGGTCGTCGACGACCCCAAAACCTACACGCGCACGTGGGTGAGCGACAACAAAATCTACAAATTGTTGCCGCCAAAGTTTTCGAACATGGAAGAGCTGTTTTGCATTCCCTCCGAAGAAGAGGCTTTCACCAACCGAATCCGCATGCCTGCCGTCCCCAAGCAAAGCTCCAAATAAGAAGCTTGAAACCACTACCCCCGAATCTCTTCGAGAGGCAAGTTTTCGGTGTCCCGCTTCGGCCGTCGTCCCGCAAAAGTTGGTGCCTCTTCCCGCGCGATTGCTATATGATTTCTCCCAACACGCCAGACTGGACGTTTGAACGCCGCGTGAGCATATCTTCTGGCACGGGAGGAGATCCGGTGAAACGCTCCTGGATCTTTGCATTCGTCCTGACAGCGACGTGCTGTTTCGCCCAGACTACTTCGGATTCCTCTCCCCCTGCTGTGACCATGAAACAGTTGATGCTGGACCTGATCCATCCTGCCTCGAACGGTATACTCCTGGTTATCTTTCGCGGTGGTCCCAAAGATGAGAATGAATGGGCAGCCGTGCGCCACAACGCCCTCACACTCGCGGCGTCCGGCGAGTCACTAAATTCGGCTCGGGCCGGCGATCCGGATTGGACCACGCACGTCGAGATGCTGGTACATGCCGGAACTGCCGCGTACAGGGCCGCGGAAGCCAAAAATGTGCAGGCGCTTTCCGCTGTGGCCGGACCTCTCGATGCCTCCTGCACCAGTTGCCACAAGCAATACCGCCCGAACGTATTTCCGCCGCAAGGAGGTTCGAAATGATCTATTCGCGCAGACATTTCCTCAAGGCTGCTGGTTCGGGCGTTGCGCTCACGGTCATCGGCGGTGAAACGGTGCTGTTCGGCGCCGTGACTCCTGCTGCCCTGGCGACGCCGATGAGCAAAGAGAAAGCTTCGTTCCTCATCAATGGCAAGCGCTACACCGTCGAATATGAAGCGCGCACCACGCTGTGGGAAGTGATTGCCATGCAATTGGGATTGGTGGGAACGAACCGGAGCTGCAATCGCGCCAGTTGCGGCGCGTGCAGCGTGCTGGTTGACAGACAGCCGCTCTACTCCTGCCACACCCTCGCTACGGAAGCCGTCGGAAAGAAAATTCTCACCATCGAAGGCGTGGGAGACGAGAAAAACCTGCATCCGTTGCAGCACGTGGGGTACACGCTGATGGCCGCCGATTGCGGCTTCTGCACCGCGGGCTGGGTGGTCACCGCGAAAGGGTTTCTGGATGACAATCCGAATCCCAGCGACGATCAGATCAAGTCGGCGCTCGCCGGACATATCTGCCGTTGCGCTGCCTATCCCAACATTATTCGGGCCGTTAAGGAATCGGCGGCGGTTTTGCGCGGAGCTAAGACTGACGTACCGCCAGAAACCGACTCGGTGATTCGCATCAGGATGCCCATGGTCCGTGATTATGCGACCTCGGGCGGCCATTTGGCCGGTGACGAAGTTCTCGAGGGCAAGAGCGGAATCCTTACCAAGAAATGGCAAGGATATCCCCCGGAAAATCTCAACGTGTTGGGCATGCCGATGCCGCCGATGCCGGAAGTCGCCATTCCGCGATTCACCGGCAAAGCGCAATATGCGAGTCGCGTTTGGTTCCCGGATTTGCTTTACGTGAAATTCCTCACCTCGCCGCATCCTCATGCGCTGGTCAAGGACATCGACACGTCAGCCGCTGAAAAGATGCCCGGCGTGAAGTACGTGCTCACCTACAAGAACGCACCCAAATTGGTGCGTCCCACCAAAGGGCGGACTATGCCCGACCCGCTGCCAGAGGAACTGAATTTGCAGGGTGAAGCCGTCGCCATCGTTGTGGCGGAGACAGAAGACCTCGCCGAGGATGCTGCCGCCACAATCAAGGTCGAGTACGAAGTGCTGCCGTTTGCTTCCCTGCTGAAGGACAGCATGGCTCCCGGCGCGCCCGATCTTGGCCATGGCAAGGGCAACCTGATCCGCCATGACAACTCGCCCGACAAACTTCCAAATGCCACTTGGGCGGAAGAGCGCGGAAATCTCGACCAGGGATTTGCCGGGGCGGACGTCATCAAGGAATTCACCTACCGCTTCACCGGCGGCGTTTCGGTTCCGATGCAGCCGAGCGGCAGCGTAGCCAAATGGGACGGGGACCGCCTGACCCTTTGGGGCATGGGCCAGGGGATTTACCCGCCGCGCGCAGCGCTGGCTGCGGCACTGGGCATCGACGAATCGAAAGTGCGCTTCATCAACAAATGGAACGGATCGACGTTTGGCTCGGCCCGGATGTCCGCCGAAAGGTTTTATCCGCTGATGGCCCACCTGGCGAAAGTAACGGGCAGGCCGGTGAAGATTATGCTGCCCAAGGATCAGGAACTGGCGCAGCTTCAGATCAAGCCGGAGACGATCACGAATTTCCGCGTGGGCGCGAAGAAGAACGGCGAGATCATCGCCATCAGCCACGAAGTTTTCGTCAGCATTGGAGACCTCAACTCGGGCGTGCACGCCGACGGCCCCGGCAATGCCTATAACCAGCTCGAGCTGTACACGGCAAAAGTTCCGAACTGGCGCTCTACGTGGTGCGCCTACCGCACCAACACGCAGCGCCCCGGCCCTTCGCGCAGCCACATTCAGCAGGAGAGCAAGTGGTCCTGGGAAAACATGATGGACGAGATGGCGGACTCGTTCGGCATCGATCCGGTGGAATACCGCATGATGCACGTTCGGCAGCTCACGCCGAATGATCCCGGCCGCCCGTATCAAACCATGGCCACCGCCGAAGTGCTGCTGCAAGGCGCGAAAGCTTTCGGCTGGGACAAGCGCAATCCGGTCGCGGGCGGATCGAAAGAAAGATTCAAGCGCGGATTCGGTCTGGGCATGTCCCAGCATCACGGTGGCCAGATGGGCTACCACGAAGGCGAACCAGAGTACGCGAAGATCGCCGCCGAGCCAGGTGCGCAGATTTTCAGCACCGAATTAGATCTCACTGCCGACGGCGACGTGACCATGAAGATCGCTCTGCCGGACAGCGGCTCCAACCACGCCACCGCGCTCGGGCATCTCGTTGCGGAAATGCTCGGATTCACCAATCGTGATCGCGTAAAGGTAGTCTGGGGCGACACGGACATCGCGCCCCTGAGCGACGAATGGGCTGGCGGCCGCACCATCACGCTGCAGGGCGCGGCAATTTGCAATGCTGCGGACAAAATGCGCAAGGACCTACTCGCGCGCGCCGCTACCGCATTGAAGACCGATGCTGCGCAGCTCCAAATGCGCGATGGCGTGATTTCCTCGACCGGAGATCCGAGCAAGAAAATTACTTTCGCCGCATTGGCCAAAGAGAACAACGGATTGATCCGCCAAACGGGCCGCGGCACGACCGGCGGTGAACGTACCGCGCTAAACAAAGGCGTGGGGACCTGCTTCGTAGAAGTGGAAGTGGATACGTGGACAGGAAATTACCGCTTCGTTCGATCCGTCTACGTGCATGACACCGGATTGGTCATCAATCCGCTCGTTTCCGAATCCGACATGGTCGGTTCGCTGATTGAAAGCACGCAAGTCGCTACCGAATCAATTCCCTGGGACCGCGAGTTCCCCGGAACGCGCCACTACTCGGTCGGTTATTTGTCCTACCGCTTGCCCACCATCATGGATATTCCGAAATCGACGCAGGTCTACGTCGACAGCCTCGAGCCGCGCTGGTTCTACGGCGTAAAAAGTTTTAGCGAGACCAGTATCGGCGCTGTTCCGGGCGCCATTTCTAACGCCATCTACAACGCGTGTGGCGTCCGCATCCGGGAACATCCGATTACGCGTGACAAAATTATGGCGGGCCTTGTAGCGCAAAGGAGGCAGGCATGAAGAACATCTCGATCTACAAGCCCACCAGCGTCGAGGAAGCCATCGAGATTCTCTCGCGCCACGGCACAGAAGCCGGAGTCTACGCCGGCGGTACCGACTTGCTGATCCGCCTGAAAAACCGCCTCACGCAAGCGCCCACCTATTTGGTGGACATCAAGCACATCGACGGTCTTCGCTATATCAAGGAAAACGAGCAGGGAGGCGTACGAATCGGCGCAACCACAAAAATTTCCGAAGTTGCCAGCTCCGATCTGCTGAAGAAGAAATATCCGATGTTTGTGCAGGCCACCAACATGATCTCCTCGCCGGAACTGCGCAACGCTTCGACCATCGGCGGCGACCTGCTGCAAGAGGTCTGGTGCCAGTATCTGCGCGGTGGTTATTCGTGCTGGCGCAACGGCGGACACATCTGCTACGGCGCGATCGGCGACAACAGCTATTACCACTCGGCTATGGGCGGAAGATTATGCTACGCGGTCTATCCTGGGGACGCCGCGACTGCGTTGATTCCCTACGATGCGACAGCGAAACTCGCCACACCTGCTGGCATGCGCGAACTGTCCATCGAGCATCTTGTCCCTGGAGATATGATGGTCGATGGGCGAATCCAGTCACATGTCGTTCGCTATAACGAAATCCTCACCGAAGTGGTCATTCCGCCGCCCAGGCCCAACGTGCGCGCCTCGTTCGAAAAGCTCCGGCCTCGCGGCGTTTGGGATTTCGCCATGGCGTCACTTGCCATGACTCTTGAACTTCAGGACCAGACCATTGTCGATTCGCGTGTAGTCTTTGGAGGCATTTCCGGCAAGCCACTGCGCGAAACAGCGGTGGAAAGCTTCCTCAAGGGCAAGACGCTGAGCGCTGATTTGAAGGACCAAACAATGGTAGTCGCTCTGGCCAACGCCGCGCCGTTGAAGTACAACGCCATGAAGATCGACATGGCCAAGGGTTTACTGGCTTCCGGCCTCGTGAAACTGAGCACATCCGCGGCGGCCGCATAGACGTGCGGATACAACCCATCGAGGCCATTCTCTTCGAGCCCGTAGGCTGCCTCGCCGAATTCCCTTCCGCGCCATTCCTGGAGACCGCCTCTCGCCTGTTCGGCCGCGACCGGAAACCGAGCCAATCAGGCAGTCGCGCCTACTGGCATCTGCTCAACTTGATGGAATCGGCCAGCAGGAATCTCAATGCGTCTGATTTAGAACTTATCGAGAGCCTCGAAGTTCAAGCTGTATCGGCTGCTATCGTCTACGAGGATGTCCTGCCCGCTCTCTCAGAGCTGACGGCGATGAACATCAAATTGTTCATCGCGTCTTCGCTTTCCCACGCCGCGACATCTCGCTTTCTGAACGCCTACTCCCTGAGTCATCTTTTTTGTGGTGTATCGGACAGAGACAGTTCGCGGGGCATCAAGTTTGCCCCGATTCAAACAGCGATGGCCGCCGCAAATCTCAGACCCGATCAAACCATGTTTCTCACGGATACGCTCGAAGGTTTGAAATCGGCAGAATTCTGCGGCGTACACCCTATCGCCATGATGAACGATCCCGACGAAGGCCGCCATTTGGCGATGCACAATCCCTCCGGCGGAATCGTTTCCCTCCACGAATTGCCCGATTTCATCCGGCTGCTTGTCGCGGAAAACCTCCGATAGCTCCCCGCAGCGAGACTTTTCCGAAATTTGGACGCGCCGGCCGCATAAGGAATTAGTACAGCTGAAGGGATGTTAAGTTTTTAGTTAATCTATTCACTACGTAGGACAAAAGTATTTTAAACTCGCCAATCTTGCTTGAAATGTTTGGAACGGCAGCATGGCTGCCGCCTGGAATTCCGGGCCGAAAGAGCTGCGAAAAATCTTGACAGGCCGGGCATCAGAATGTGATAACCATTGCACAAATTCTTCTGTTAATAAGGGCAAAGCAAGGGGTGGGAGATTAGGGTGTCAGCCAAAAGTACGCTTCGTGCCGTCTGCATACGGGGACTGCTGCTCCTGTTCATTCCCGCTTTTCACCTGCTCCCCACGCATTCCCAAGTAACCGCAAAGGAGCCGATGGCGGAGCAATTGCCGGACGGTCAGGGCAAGGAAATCGTCCTGAACACCTGCACGAAATGCCACAACATCGACCGCATCGTTCACGGGCGTCGCTACAAGGACCAATGGCAATCGCTGGTGCAGCAGATGATTTCCAACGGCGCCGCATTGAATGACGATGACATGCCGGTTTTGGTCGACTACTTAGCGAAGAATTTCCCCGGAGTGGCGCGTCCCGAAGCGGCTGTGATCCATGGCGCGACAGAAGCCACCATTAAAGAATGGAAGATTCCGAACCCGAAAGGTTCACCGCACGATCCGCTGGTAGCCCCGGATGGTTCGGTGTGGTTTACCTCAGGACCGGCGAACATGCTGGGACGGCTCGATCCTTCGACGGGTGAGTTCAAAGAGTACCCGGTAAAAGTCGCAAGATCCGGACCGCATGGTCTCGTCGCCGACAAGGACGGAAACATCTGGTTCACCGCTTCCACTAAGAATTTTGTCGGCAAGGTGAATCCAAAGACCGCCGAAATCACGCAATACGACTTCCCCAATCCCAGGGCCGATCATCCTCACACGCCGGTAATTGACCGAAATGGCGACGTCCTGTTCACGGTGATGTACGGAAACATGGTGGGGAAAGTAACTGTGGAAAGCGGGAAAGTAAAGTTCGCCAACGTGCCCACGCCGCGTTCGGACCCCTACGGCATGGTGATGGACACAAAAGGCACGATGTATTTCGCGGAGTCGGCTAGCGATAAACTGGCCAGCATCGATCCGGAAACGATGGAGATCACTGAGTACACGCTTCCGAATTCCGAGGCGCGGCCTCGCCGTTTGGCTTTCACCTCCGATGGAATGCTGTGGTACGGCGACTACGCCCGAGGCTATCTGGGACGGTTCGATCCCAAGACGCGGAAAGTAACCGAGTGGCCCTCCCCGAGCGGCCCCTATTCCGAGCCGTATGCGCTGACCACCGTTGGAACCATCGTGTGGTACAGCGAAACTGGCATGGAACAAAACACCGTAGTGCGCTTCGATCCTGCGACACAAAAATTCCAGACGTGGCTGATTCCATCCGGCGGCGGAGTAGTTCGAAACATGATGCCGGACAAGGATGGAAACCTCTGGTTGGCCTGCAGCGGCACCAAAACAATTGCCGAAGTGGTGGTCAAAAAGAATTAGCAATGGGTGGCAAGGCGGCCGAAAGCAACTGGCCGGGGAATGAAAGAGGAGGAGTCCTAATGAAGTGGATAAATACAGCGGGCAGGAGCACGGTCATAACCTGCCTGAGTGCATTGTTGGTTTTCCTTTTGAGCACTTCGATGACGATGGCCCAATCATCCACCGGTACGTTTCTCGGAACGGTGAAAGATCCGTCGGGCCAAAGCGTGCCGGGAACGAAAATCACCGCGCACGATTTGGATACTGGCGCGACGCGAACTGTGACCACGGGCGAAGATGGTGCATACCGCATCCCGGAATTGCCTATTGGCAACTATGAAATTCGCGCCGAACACGATGGCTTTTCGACGCAGGCCGTGAACGGGCTTCAGTTGACCGTAGGACAGGAAGCGGTAGTCAACATCACCATGCAAGTTGGCTCATTGAGCCAAACGGTCTCGGTGACCGGCGAAGCGCCGCTCGTGAATACGACCAGCGGATCGCTGGGAGCGCTGGTGGACTCGCAACAAATTTCGGACATTCCGCTCAACGGCCGCAACTATGTGGACCTGATGCTCCTGCAACCGGGTATTTCTCAGCAGACCAACAAAGCGGCCGGCGGCGGCCAAGTAGGAACCTGGTTCAGCAGCAATGGCGCGCCGGTGCGCTCAAATAACATGCTGCTCGATGGCGCCGTCATTAGCAATATATACGGCGCCGGCGCGTCTTCGGCGACCGGTTCGACGCTGGGTATCGATGGCATTCAAGAATGGCGAACCATCACCAACAATTTCAGCGCCGAGTATGGGTTGACCATGGGCAGCCAGATGGTCATTGCCAGCAAGGCCGGCACGAACACCCTTCACGGCACCGCCTTTGAATACCTGCGAAACAATGTGTTTGATGCGGCGAACTATTTCTACCATCCTGCTTCGGCGAACAATTTCGCAAGAATTCCGCCTTACAAGCGAAACGACTTTGGCGGGTCGCTGGGAGGTCCGATCCAGAAGGACAAGACCTTCGTGTTCGGAACATATGAGGGCCTACGAGAACGATTGGGTCTGACCACTTCGGACAGCGTTCTGTCCGCACCTGATCGAGTACTGACCAACAACCCCGGCTGCGGCGGCTGCACCGTTCCGGCAGTGATTCGACCGATTTTGGCGGCGATTCCCGCGCCGAACTTCGGCAGCACCGGGTTCGTGTACACGTTTAGTCAGCCCACGAATGAGGATTACGCCCAGGTGCGCGTGGACCACAATTTCTCCGCATCGGATACCTTTTTCACGCGCTATACCGTCGACAATGCAACCCAAACTCAGACTGGCGGATTCCCGCAGTTCACTACCGTTCCGCAGAGCCGGAACCAGTTTCTGACGCTTTCGGAAAATCACGTGTTCTCGGCGTCCCTGCTGAACACCGCGCGATTCTCCTTCAGCCGGACGAATCTCTCTCAAACTGACCCGCCTTCTGGAATTCCCGTGTCGTTCGTTACCGGGACATCCGGACCGCTGGATTTTGGGCGCGTGATGGTGACGGGCATCTCGACCTTTTCTTATACCGTCACGGCGCCGTCGCTCGCGAAACAGAACATTTTCACCTGGAGCGATGACGTCATCTACACGCGGGGAAAGCACGCCTTCAAATTCGGCACCATGATCAATCACTATCAGGACGATGTCTCGCGTCAAACCAGCGCCAACGGGACGATCGCGTTTGGAAGCATCGCGAACTTCCTGGAAGGTCTTACATCCTCAATCGCCATCGGGCTGACACCAGGATCGGTTATTGGGCGCGACTATCACTACACGGACTTCGGGTTCTACGCACAGGATGACTGGCGCTTCCGCCCGAATCTGACGTTCAACCTTGGCCTGCGCTATGAATTCACGAATACCGTGAGTGAAGTGAGCAACCACGGATCGTCGTTCCGAACCTTAGATACACCGGGTACCGGACCCACCGTTGGACCTCCATTCCAGAACCCGTCGCTACATAATTTCAGCCCGCGCCTCGGATTTGCGTGGGATGTCTTCGGCGACGGCAAGACTGCGGTGCGTGGCGGCGCAGCCATGTTGTATGACGTAGCCAGCCTCGGGTTCTCGTTATACCAGACGAACCTGGTGCCTCCGTTTGGCTCGCAGGAAACGCAAGCGTTCAGCACTCCGCATCCTCTCGTGCTGCCCTTGAACAATCAATTCACCACCGTGGCGAATTCACTGAATGGCATCCAGTGGAACATCCAACAGCCAACATTGTTCCAATACAACCTTGCCATCGACCGGCAATTACCCGGAAACATGGCGCTGACGGTGGCTTACGCCGGCTCGCGTGGAATACACCTGATCCAGACCAGTGAAGGTAATCCCACCGTCCCTCAAGGCATGGTCGTAAACAACACGTGCGTTGCTCGGCCGGCGGGCGTTGGCCCCAGCTACAGTCTGAATGACTGCTGGCTAGGCGGCGACCCGCGCCTTAACCCGAGTTGGGGTAGCGATCAACTCACCGATTCCGGCGGCGATTCCTGGTACAACGCGCTGCAGGTATTGCTGACCCGGCGGTTGAGCAAGGGTCTGCAAGCACAGGCTTCCTACACTTACGGCCGCGTAATTGACGACCTGCAGGGACAAGCGGGAGGCGAGACCAATACCACTCCCATCTATCCGGAGTACGTGCAGGACATCGCTCTCGAACGCGGACCTGCCACTTTCGATGTCACGCATAACTTCCGGTTCACAGGCATTTACAAGTTCCCTGCGTACAACTCGCAGAAGGGTGTGCTTGGAACCGCGCTGAGCGGCTGGCAGATCACCGGAGTGCTTACATTGCAGTCCGGATACCCGTTCACGCCGTCGCTGCAGACGAACTTCTCAAAATCGGGGTCGTCCGGTGGCAGCAACGTGGTTGATCGGCCCAGCCTCGTGCCCGGATTCACGTATTACAGCGTGGATCACGGGACAACTCCAGCGCCGTGCCGCGTGGCAACTGGTTCTACCAGCATCACGTATCCCACCGGAACCCCACTGGGCACGCAGCAACTTTATTTCGATCCGTGCGCGTTCTATCTTCCCGGCACCAATCCGGCGAACCTGACATCAACCTTCACACCCACAGGACTCCTCGGTGATGTGGGCCGCGATAGCCTGTATGGACCGGGCATGAACAACGTGGACTTCTCAATTATCAAGGACACGCCGCTCAAGTTCCGCGAGGGCGCCGCGCTTGAATTCCGCGCGGAGTTCTTCGACATTGCCAACCATCCGAACTTCGCCAGCCCTGGAATCGCCAACTCGAACGTTGCCGGAATCGCGCTCGGAACGTCGAACACGCCCCCGGTGAGCGCGGGCGTGCTGAGCCAGAGCACCAGCCCAGGCTCAGCCAGCACCACAACCGCAGCACGCGAGATTCAGCTCGCGCTGAAGCTGTTGTTCTAGGTGAAGTGGCGGTCTGAAGAAAAAATCAGTACAAGGGGGAGCCGCTAGCGGCTCCCCCTTTAATTTCTGGAGCGAATCTGAAGCAGCACAAATTGCAGAGCTGCTAGTCTCCGCCCTTCCCTGCCCCAGCTGATATTTTCGCGGCGCTGCTTCCTTCGTTGATTTCCACTTTGCCGAGCCTGTCCGTGCCGTGGCAGGTGAACCAGAAACCATTCTTGTCCGGGTAAAACAGGTACATGCCATCGTCGCAATTCTCAACGGGCCAGGATTGAGTCTGGTGCGTTTCGATATCGAAGCGGACGATGGTTGTCGGGGTCATCCAAGATTCGTTGTACCAGACGGCGTTCCCGATCACGAGCAACGGATACGGGCGCGACCATGCGCCACCCGGCGAAGGCCATTCGCTGAAGGCGCCGGTCTTGGGATCGAAGCGCCCCAGCATCCCTCTCTCGAAGTCCGTGTACCACACCACATCGTCGGGACCGATGGTGAGGCGGCGTGGGCGCGCATCCGGATTGGGAAGATCGTACAAGTGAACGGCCATCGTGTCGGGATCGATGCTGCCGAGCTTGTTTGTGCGGAACAGCGTGAAATAAGGCACGCCTTTTGAGTTCACCACGATTCCGTAGGGACCAACAGGATGCTGCGCGGAACGTGCGATGGTGATTTTTCCAGTTTGTGGCTCAAGCCTGCCGATCATGTCTGAATTGAGCATGGTGAACCAGATGTTGCCCATTTGGTCGAAGGTAAGCGTGTGCGCTCCGGCAGCCTCAGGATCATTATCGCTGCGCGCGGCCAGCTTGATTGGATACACAGTGAATTTTTCCGCGCGTGGATCGAACTTGCCGATGTAAGTGGGCTTGGCCATATTCGCCGTGAACCAGATGTTGCCATCCTTGTCCTCGACGATACCGTGCGGGCCGGAATTGGGAATGTCCGTGGACCACTCCTTGAAGGTTTCCGTGCGGGGATCGAAGCGGCCAATGTTGTTGGATTTGTTGCCCGTGTACCAGATGTAGCCATCGTGCGAAACCAGTGGATCGTGCGGGTAATGTGTGTCGGAAGGAAGCTTCCACATCTTGATTTTCACGTCGGCGCCACCGGCAAAACACGCGGTGGCGGCGGCCAGCACGAGAGTGGCAATGGCGATGGCTCTGAGTTTCATAGCGAACTCCCCAAGGATTTGATGGCAATCGACAGAAAGACAAAGCGCCAGATGAATACCCCTGGCACATCTTCCGGCGCAGATGTTAGCGAAATTGGGTGTTTAACAGCAACGATTTCAGAGCGGTAAAGGTTTGATTGATTGCAATCAAGACGCGCAATCACGAATTGGCCTGCTCAACGTTTATCTGCAATTCCTGCAGCGAACGGCAACGCCCGCCGCGAATCCAGTCCGCGCGGATCTTCTCGCGCTGCTTTTCATCCAGCCAGAACCAGGCTTCGGCGATATCGCGAACCTTCTCCAACGCCGCTTGGGCTTCAGCCTGCTTTTGCTTGATGGCATCTCCGTCGGCGTCGACGGGCACGCGAATGAGCGGAGCAAAAACGATCACGGCCTGAGAGTAAGGACAAGGAAGACGAAAAAGGTCCCAAGATTTCCGGAAGGTGTGCCCCCATTTCGTCGCGACGTGGAATACCGAGATGGGCTTCCCAGTGCGGCGAGAGAGAATTACTGCGCCCGGCTTAGCCACGTAGCGCGGACCACGCGGGCCGTCAATCGTTAGAGCCACGTGGTGGCCTTCTTCCAGGCGCTGGGCCATGGCGGTGAGTCCCTCAATGGCGCCACGCGACGAACTGCCCTGGGCGGTGCCGAAGCCGAGACGCTCGATAACCCGGCGCGTCCATTGGCCATCGAAATTTACTGTATTGAGCACGACAATCCCGCGATTCCGCCAGAACCAAACAGCCTGGAAGATGCAACGGTGCCAAAAGGCGCCAATGCCCGGTTCGCCGCGCTCGCGAATTTGCGTGGCGTTGTGCACCCCGACGATTTCAAAGCGCAGAGTGGGGCCGATGAGGCGAACCACCATGTAGACAAACGCCGCGATGACCGGAATTTGCATGCGCCGCCAGCGCGAAAGCTTCGGATAGACGAGCTCGCGCGAGCCCGGTGGGTTGGGCGTTGTCATGTTCTCAGCTGCGGCGGGCGGAGTGGATGTACCGTCGGACACTGCCGTATAGTATAGCGAGTCGATGCATTCGCTGATTCAATTCGAGCGGCGCGCTGGCTGGTGTTGGCGGTTTTGGTGCGCGTGCGTGCCAGCCCTCATGGCACTCCTTTTGGGGGCCCCGGCTGCGCGTCCGGCACAGGGCACGCAGTTGAATCCCGTAGCGCAGATCATCGGCCAGGACATCTCGGTCGAGGGACCGTCCGCCCCGGGAGCGGACAACGAGCGCGGCGGCGCGAGCATCATGATCGGAAACGGTAGCGTCGTAATCGTGCATTCCGGTCAGGCGCGGATGGCTCTGCTCTCTGGCGGCGCCGTGGACATTTGCGGGCCGGCGAAATTCACCATGTTGCAATCGAACGGTGCAGTGACGCTCGCGGTGGAACTTGGGCGCATGCGTGTGCGGCTGCCGGCGACGGTGACGCTGCGGCTGTTTACGCCCACAATTGTGGCCACACCGCTAGAAATCAGCGGCGGAGCCCGCGACATTACCGTGGGGTTAGATCAGAACGATTCGCTGTGTGTGCTGGCAACCAGCGGTGCGATTCAGCTCGAGCATCAATTTACAGGCGAAAAGCTGATCGTTCCTCAGAGCGGAGAGTTCTTTCTGAACGCGGGCAAGTTGCTACCGGTAGTGGGCAAAGCGGGGAGCTGCCAGTGTGCGGAGATGGAATCGCAGCCGCTAATCCCCGCTCCCACGGAGCCGCCAGATTACGCCACGAACACCGGGCCGCTCGCGAGCGGAGATCTGCAGCGCACCGCCGCGCTGCCTATGAATCCGGCGCCTGCTGCTGCGAAATCCGCGCCGGACGCTTCGGCTTCATCTTCGAGCGTCGAGTTCAGCATTCCGGCGCACGCCAACGAAGCGCATCCTGTGGCGCCTGCGGAGAAAAACGCTTCGACAGCGGCGTCACCACCGGCTACGTCGATGCCCATTTACACGGTGGTTGCGCCGCCGCTATCGTTCAGCTCAAAATCTCCGGCACCGCCGCCCGATGCTCCGATTGACACTTATTTGCTGGTGCGGGAAGCACAGGTACAGCCAACCTGGGAATTCAAAGGGCATGTAGATCCACCAACGTTTGCCGACGCCATGCAACACGCGCTGGGTGAAGACAGCACCGCCGGTGACGCGTCTAAGCCTGCCGTTGAAACGCCCAAGAAGCGCGGCGGTTTCTGGGGATTCTGGCGCAGGATTTTCTAGAAGCAAACCCCACCACGCGAAAGAGAAATCTACCTGTGTTTCCTCTGCCGGCAGGTCACCGATGCGGGTGAGGGTGCAGGCTGAAATCCACCGACCAGAAATTCGGCGAGGGGCGTAGGAACTCCAGGCCCACGAGCGTCTTGCCAGCTTCTGTTTTGATCACACGAGCCACGCGGCAGGCGAGTTCCTCGTTCGTGTGCAGATTGGTCAACAGAATAGGATGGCTGCGCTCGACTTCCGCGGAGAGTTCGAGCAATCCACCTTGAGGGCTCACATTGGTGGTTTCCGCTTGTTCGGAAAAGGGCTGGCCTTCCACGCGTCCATAAACAAACACAGGCAAAGCCGCGAGCAGACGAGGTCCGCGGCGTTTGTCGAGTCTCTCGTCCAGTCGCCTATCTGGGCGCTTCCCCGAAGCGTCTCCGAGCCCCAGCGTGTCCGCGCCCGGCTCCTTGCGACTCCATCGCGAAAATAGTTTGTTCCAGAACATGGTGCTGGTTGCCGTTCTGCGAGCAAACTTCGCCTTAGGCTCGCCTGCGGGGGACGACTGGGATATCGCTAGTGTACACCGAGCCGGGCAGAAACGCAGGCCGTCATCGGGGCCTCTCTCTTGACAACGGGTTGTGGCTGCGTTGCAATGCGCAAAGCGGACGGTCTGCGGGCTGGCAGGCCCAGAGCGGATTTTCGATGGAGGATGCCATGCATCGATGGATTTTGGTCGCCATAATTCTGTTCGGATTAAGCCGGCCGGCGAACCCACAGACTCAGATGGTTGTGCGCGTTGACGGCGGACAGATCTCCGGTGCGCCGGGATTCGATCCGGACATTCGCGTCTACAAGGGCGTTCCCTTCGCCGCTCCGCCCGTGGGCAATTTGCGCTGGCGCGATCCGCAACCCGTGGCGAAATGGGAGGGCGTGAAGCAGACCACCGAATATTCTCCAATGTGCATGCAGCGCGATCGGCCGAAGGATTCTTACCACACTCCCGATGTTCTTCCTGTAAGCGAGGATTGCCTCTATCTCAACGTGTGGACGCCCGCCAAGACGGCCGGCGGGCGGCTGCCGGTGATGGTTTATGTCCACGGCGGCGGCTTCACCGTGAGCTCCGGAATCGAAAAGTGGTTCAATGGCGAACGGCTGGCGGAAAAGGGCGTGGTGGTGGTAACGATCAATTACCGCCTGGGCGTTTTTGGATTTCTGACGCATCCCGAGCTGACCAAAGAATCGGAGCACCACACTTCCGGCAATTATGGAATGCTCGACCAGATTTTCGCTCTGAAGTGGGTGCAGCGGAACATCAGCACCTTCGGTGGCGATCCCAAACGCGTGACGCTGTTCGGACAATCGGCGGGCTCGGAATCGGTCTGCATGGATATGGCAACGCCTCTGGCGAAAGGGCTGTATATCCATGCGATTGCGGAGAGCGTCGGATGCTTTGGGCCAGCTACTCCGGAGCCAAGGTTAGCCGCAGCCGAGCAGGAAGGCGTGAAGTTTGTCGCTGACGCGAAAGTGAATTCCATCGAGGAGCTGCGCGCGATGTCGGCGGAGCAATTGCAATCTTTGAAGACGCAGGTGCGCTTCCGGCCGATCATCGACGGCTATTTCCTGCCCAGCGATCCGTACACGATCTATTCAACGAACCAGGAAAACATCGTGCCGGTAATCCTGGGATCAAATGCCGATGAAGGCTTGCTGATGGGCCCGGCGCCGGAGTCGCTGGCAGCGTACGTCGAGCAAACAAAAAAGACGTACGGCGATAAAGCGGACGAGTTCCTCAAGCTTTATCCCGCGAGCAACGATGCTGAAGCTCGCGAACAGGCCTACAACATCGGCCGCGACCAAATCGCCTGGCAAATGCGGATTTGGGCAGACATGGTTTCGCGCGGCGGCGCCAAGACCTGGCGCTACTATTTCAGTCGCGTCCCACCTGTGCCGGAAGGAATGTTCCGGGAGCAGAAAGTGCACCCGTTGGGTGCCTTTCATCAGGCGGAAATTCCCTACGTGTTCGGCACATTAGACACGCGCAACTTCCTCTGGACCGATCTCGACCGCAAGATTTCCGGCATGATGACGGCTTATTGGACCGATTTTGCGAAAACTGGCAATCCCAATGGCACGAATCTACCCCAGTGGACGCCAAGCGATCCGGAACACGATATGGTGATGGGATTTGGCGACACCATCGGAATACGCGCGGGAATTTCAAAACCGGCGCTCGACTTCTGGGATTCCTTCTATTCGAAGGGAACGCCCGCGGACTGATATGCGGCGCGCAGAGGGCAGGCTGAGGGCCGCCGTGAGGTGCCGCTATTTCTTTTCCAGTTCCTCGATCATGGCCGGGACGATTTCAAAGAGGTCGCCTACCACTCCATAGTCGGCGACTTCGAAGATGGGCGCATTCGCATCCTTATTGATCGCGGCGATGGTGCGCGCAGCTTTCATTCCCACCACGTGCTGAATGGCGCCGCTGATGCCCAAAGCTAAGTAAAGCTTCGGCGCGACGGTCTGGCCGGAGCTCCCGATCTGGCGATCCATGGGCAGCCAGCCTTCATCGCAAATGGGGCGCGAAGCGGATACTTCTCCACCCATCAGCTTGGCTAGCTTTTCGGCAAGGGCGATATTTTCTGGCGCTTTGATTCCACGACCCACCGAAACGAGCACAGGCGCTTGCGTCAGATCAACCGCTTGCTTCGCTTCGCGGAAAAGCTCCAGCGGCTTGGTGCGAATCTGCTCTGCCTTTAATTCGACCGAAACCGGCCTCACGGGCACTTTGCCGCTGGCATTCTTCGCGGCAAGATCGGCGCGAAAGGCGCCTGCCTGAAACGAAGCAACCCACGGACCCTCATCCGTAAAAACTACATCGGCGGACGTGCGGCCTTGAAACATCTGGCGCACGAAAACCAACTTGTTGTTCTCGTAGCGATAGCTGACGCAATCGCCGATCATTCCCTTCCCAATGGACGCCGCAAGTTTCGGCGCAAAATCGCGAACCTGATAGGTGTGCGGCAAGAGAACCAAATCAGGTTTGGCCGATTCGGTTACCTGGCGCAGCGCGATACTGAATCCGTCGGGTGTGTATTTTTCGAGGAGATCGTGCTCGACGAGCAAAACTTCATCGAGTTGAAACGCGGTGAGTTCGTCGGCCAACGCCGCCACACCTTTGCCGATCACCGCGCCCGAGAGCGAGGCTTTGGTTTGCTGCACCATTTGCTGCGCGGCGGCGAGCGTTTCAAAACTAACGTTGTTCCACTTCCCCTCGCGCTGCTCGGTAATAAGGAGAATTTTCACAGGACGCGCGCCTCATGCTTCAGCTTTTCGATGAGTTTCGCGGCAATTTCCTTGGGCTGGCCGGTGATGAATTCGGTTTTCTTGTTTTTCTGCGGCACGTAGATGCGCTCGATGTGCTCAGTGGGGGTATCGGCCACGCCGAGCGATTTGCGATCGACCGTGGCGATTTCCTTTTTCTTCGCGGCCATGATGCCTTTGAGCGTGGCATAGCGCGGCTTGTTGATGCCAGATTGAATGGTGAGCACGGCGGGCAGCGGAATTTCCACCCACTGAAACCAACCAGCCTCTAATTCGCGCTTCAGTTTCAATCCACCGCCGATAACCTCAATAGCCATGACGATCGTCGCATGCGGGCGGCCGAGCAATTCGGCGAGAAGTACTCCCGTCTGACCAAAACCGTGATCGTCGCTTTGCAGGCCGGTCAGTATCAAGTCGAAATTCTCAGATTTTATGGCGGCGGCCAATGAGCGAGCAGATGCGAGCGGATCGAGCTTGTAAAACTCCGCGTCGAGCACGTGGACGCCGCGGTCGGCGCCCTTGGCCAGTGCTTCCTTTATGGTCTGCTTGGAGCGCTCGGGGCCCATGGAGATGGCTACCACTTCGCCCTGGTGCTTTTCTTTCAGGCGCAGAGCTTCTTCAAGCGCGTAGGTGTCAGGTTCGTTGGTTTCGAAGCTGATGTCGTTCTCGCGAATCCAGGCGCCGCCTTCGACAATCGCCAAAGGCGCATCTTTCGCGGGAACCTGCTTGACGAAAACACCGATCTTCAAAGCTTATTTCCCTTCCCAGCGCTTGAAGATCAGCGAAGCATTGGTGCCGCCAAAGCCGAAAGAATTCGAGAGAGCGTAAGTCACTTCGGCCTTGCGCGCGACGTTCGGGATGTAATCGAGGTCGCAGGCCGGATCAGGAGTCTCCTGATTGATGGTGGGCGGAAGAATCTGATCGCGAAGCGCCAGGACGCTGATTCCCGCCTCGAGCCCGCCTGCACCGCCGAGCAAATGTCCGGTCATGGATTTGGTCGAGCTGATGGGAACCTTTTTCGCGCGCTCGCCGAAGACGTGCTTCAGCGCCACCGTTTCTATGGCGTCGCCGATCGGTGTGGACGTGCCATGCGCGTTCACGTAGCCGATGTCATCGGGCGAAATTTTCGCATCCTTCAGCGCCGCCATGGAAACGCGATAGCCGCCATCACCTTGTTCGGCGGGTTGCGTGATGTGGTAAGCGTCTCCCGACATGCCGTAGCCGACAATCTCCGCGATGATGTTCGCGCCGCGTCGCTGCGCGAATTCGAGCGATTCGAGAATCAGCACGCCCGCGCCTTCGCCCACCACAAAGCCATCGCGCTGCGCGTCGAACGGACGGCTGGCGCGCTCCGGCTCGTCATTGCGGGTTGAAAGCGCCCGCATGGCGGCGAATCCCCCGATGCCCATGGGCGTGACCGCCGCTTCGGAGCCACCGGCAATCATCACTTCCGCGGCGCAGCGCTGGATGATTTTGTAGGCATCACCGATGGCGTGTGCGGAAGCGGAGCAAGCCGTGGCTGTGGCGGAGTTTGGTCCCTTTGCGCCGTAGCGAATTGACACGTGGCCGGAGGCCAAATTGATGATTGCCGCAGGAATGAAAAAGGGCGAAATCTTGCCGGGTCCGCCGTGCAAATACTTCGAGTGCTCGCGCTCGATCACGTCGAACCCGCCGATGCCGGAAGCGATGTAAACACCGGCGGTATCGGAGATCTCAGGAGTGATCTGCAGGCCGGCCATCTTCATGCCGAAATCGCTGGCGGCCAGAGCGATCTGGATGAAGCGGGCCATCTTCTTCAGTTCTTTTTTCTCGATCCACTGGAGCGGGTCGAAATTCTTCACTTCACCGGCGATCTGGCAGTCGAAGGCGCTGACATCGAAGTGGGTGACCCGGCCGATGCCGCTCTTGCCAGCCAACAGGTTGCGCCACACTTCGTCGGTGCCGATGCCACACGCGCAGACCAGACCAACACCCGTCACCACAACTCGGCGGTTCAACGGAAAACTCTCCTGTTCGTTACGGGGTAGACCGGCGAACTACTTCGTTGCCTTGGCGTGCTTCTCAATGTACTCGATGGCGTCTTTAACCGTGGCGATCTTTTCGGCATCTTCGTCCGGAATTTCAATGCCGAAGGCTTCCTCGAAGGCCATCACCAGCTCGACCGTGTCGAGCGAGTCGGCGCCCAAATCGTCCACGAACGAAGCCGTAGGGGTAACTTCGCCTTCGTCGACTCCGAGTTGCTCGACGATAATCTGTTTCACGCGTTCTTCGACGCTGGCCATTCTGGTGTTTCCTCCGGTATCGGCTGTCTTGTTTGCACCCCCGGGCAGCGAGAGGGGGGTATGCCCGCAAATTGATCCTGCCCATTCTATGCGTGAGGCATGGCTGGGTCAACCGTTACGCCGCAGATTGTCGGTAGCGCATGATATGTCCGGTGGAATTAGCAAATGAAATGTCCGCTTTTGCGGCGCGACTTGGGATAGAGGAACGTGCCGGAGGCAGGCTAACGACACCGTTACGCCGCAGATTTGGCCAATTTAAAGGCAAGCCGCAACCGGCAGGCACACGGGAAAAGAACGCAGTTTCAGGCGCTTACCCCATGTGCATCCCGCCGTTTACGTTGAGCACTTGCCCCGTGATGTAGCCGGCTTCGTCACTCGCGAGGAATGCGATAGCCGCGGCCACGTCACGGTCAGATCCGAATCGTCCAAGCGGGATGAGCGACTTCATTTTTTCCTTCAGATCAGTCGAAAGCACATCGGTCATGGGCGTTTCGATAAAGCCCGGCGCGATGGCATTGACGGTTATATTCCGGGAGGCCACCTCCACGGCGATCGCGCGCGTGAGACCGATCAACCCCGCTTTCGAAGCCACATAATTCGATTGGCCCGCGTTCCCTGTTTCAGCGACCACGGACGTTATATTAATGATGCGGCCAGAGCGCTGCTTGAGCATGGCTCCCAGCGCCTGCTGCGTGCATAGATGCGCTCCGGTGAGATTGGTGCGTAGCACCGCGTCCCAGTCATCGAGTTTCATGCGCAGCGCCAGCGTATCGCGTGTAATGGCCGCATTGTTGACCAGAATATCCAGACGGCCAAATTTTGCGAGCAACTGTTGAAAGCCGCTTTTTACCTGCGCAGCGTCGGCCACATCCATGCGAACGGCCAGCGCTTCCGCGCCCGCAGATTCAATCTCCGCTACAAGCGAGCTGAGCTTTTCCACGTTGCGCGCCGCCACGCCTATTTTTGCACCGGCCTCCGCGAGAAATATAGATGTAGCGCGCCCGATTCCCTGCGACGCACCTGTAACGAGTGCCACTTTGTCTTTGAGTGAGAACATAGGAGTAGAACCTATCGCATCGGCGGAGGCGAGAGCAATATCAACTGCACACCATCGAAGAAATTTTTAATCGCGGGAATAGCGCTGCTCTCGAAACGGATCCCCGTAGATGTGGTAGCCGTTTCGCTCCCAAAAACCCGGAGCGTCGCGCTGCAGGAATTCCACGCCGCGCACCCACTTCACGCTTTTCCAGGCGTAGAGATGCGGCACCACCAGACGCACGGGATAGCCATGGTCTAGAGGCAGTGGGTCGCCATTGTGTTTCAGTGCGAAAAGGGTGGTGGGACGCATCAAATCGGCAAGCGGCATGTTGGCGCTGTAGTCGTAATCGGCATGGACCATGACGTACCGCGCTTCCGGCTTTGGCCGAGCGATCTCTGCAATCTCCGTGAACGGAATCCCCTCCCAGCGGACGTCGAAGCGGCTCCAGCGCGTGACGCAATGCATGTCCGCAACCACTTCCTTCATGAGCAGCGCCGAAAATTCGGACCACTTCAGGCGCACGGGGTTTTCGACCAGGCCGGTAATGTGAAAATCCCAGGTCGCGGGGTTAAAGCGAGGCGGGTCGCCGAGATGAAGTACGGGCCATTTCAACGTGAGCGACTGGCCCGGCGGCAGCCGTCCGGCGTCGCGCATAGCGCGCTCCAGTTGGCGGCGGTCTGGAGCTTCGGTAGAGGTCATTTTGATGGATTAAATTCGATCAGAAGATTGCTGATAGGAACCGTACCCACATCTTTCGAAACGTGAACCACGGCGGATCGCCACATCACCGTATCGGGCACCAACTCGCGCACATTCCCGTTGCCGGTGGGCGGCGCGGTTATGTTTTCCCACTGCTCCACCTGGGTTCTGTTGAGAAAGATGGCCACCCGCAAATTATGGCTGTGGACCGAACTGATTTCGCCCGGCGTCATTTGTTCGGCGAACACGGTGAAATCCTTGCTGTCGTAGAGCACCTTGTTGCCGGGCGGCGGAGGCGCACCGGGAGGTAGCGGGGCCACTTTCGGGTGATTGGGCTTTATCGCCACTTCGAGAAATTCGCCGTCGGTAGGCGGCGTATAGCGCTGACCCGCCTTGAATACCTTGATATCGCCGCGATGCATTTTCGAGTCGTTCAGACTCAAGTCGCCGAAGGCGACAACCACGCGGTCGCCACACCCCGGTGCAGCATCCGCGCACGGGGCGTCATCGCGGGTGACGCGCACGAATTCATTTTCGAGCGTCGGTCCCGGCACGGCAACCTGGAGCAGAGAAACCAAGATGATTGCGATTTGCAGGCTCATGAGAAGCGTAGTGTATCGCAGGATGCGGCGATGTTCACTAGATTGGCGGCCCGATAAAAGTTATCATCACTGTTTAACAGCATACGTACATAGCCACGAGAAAGAGGCAGGATTGGCTGCACGGATTCTGAATGGCAATGCGATACGAGACCAGATTTATGGCGAACTGGCAGGAGAAATCGCCTCGTTAGGAGCGGCGGGAATCAAGCCAGGTTTGGCGGCAGTGCTGGTGGGGGACAATCCGGCGTCGAAACTCTACGTAAACAGCAAGATCGCGGCCTGCGGAAAACTGGGTCTGGCAAGTTTTATGCTCACGCCTCCCGCTTCAATCAGCACAGAGGGATTGCTAACGCTGGTGGGCGAGCTGAATGAGCGCGAGGACGTCGACGGGATCCTGGTGCAGATGCCGCTGCCACCCCAGGTAGATGCCAAGAAAGTTCTCGAGGCAGTCGATCCGGCGAAAGACGTAGACGGGTTTCACCCAGTGAATGTGGGCAGACTCGTGGCCGGACACGCCAATTTGGTGGCGTGCACGCCGGCAGGCGTCATGGAAATCTTCCGGTGCAGTAACATTCCGTTGGAAGCCGCGAATGCGGTGGTAATGGGCCGCAGCGACATCGTGGGCAAGCCGATGGCATTGTTGCTGTTGCATGCAAACGCCACGGTGACTATCTGTCATTCGAAGACGCGCGATTTAAAAGATGTGACGCGTCGCGCGGACATCGTGGTGGCGGCCATGGGCCGCGCAGCCATGGTGACCAGCGACTATATCCGACCGGGGGCGACGGTGATCGATGTAGGCCAGAACGTGATCAAGGATAAGGTGGAAGCGGAGCGCATCTTCGAGAACTTCCCGGAAAAGATCGAATCGTTTCGCGCGAAAGGATCGGTGCTCGTGGGTGACGTGCATCCCGACGTGGTGAACACGGCGGGCGCTTTCACACCAGTGCCGGGCGGAGTGGGTCCGCTGACGATTGCCATGCTCATGAGCAATACCGTGAAAGCCGCGCGGTTGCGGCGAGGTTCCCACTCACCAGTTGCAGCCGGAGGTACCCGCTAATGCTGCGCGTGGGATTGACCGGCGGAATCGCCTCAGGCAAATCGACCGTGTCGGCGATGTTGCGTGACGAAAACATTCCCGTGCTGGCGGCCGATCCGCTCGGGCACAAGCTGATGGAGCCGGGCCAGTCGGCCTACGATGAAGTGGTGCGAGAGTTCGGCAAAGAGATTCTGGCTGAAGATGGGTCGGTGGATCGCGGCAAACTCGGAACCATTGTTTTCGCCGATCCCGCCAAGCGAGCCCGGCTGAACTGGATTCTGCATCCAAAGATCATTGAGGCCATTCGCCAATGGTTCAAGTCGCTCGACCATCCGGGAGGCCCAGAGTTCGCCATGATGGAAGCGGCGCTGATCTACGAAGCGAATGTCCAGAGGGATGTAAACCGCGTCGTGGTGTGCTGGTGCACGCCGGAGCAACAACTTGAGCGGTTAATAACGCGGGGGCTCACCGAAGAGCAGGCGCACAGGCGCATTTCCGCGCAAATGCCTGTGGACGAAAAGAAGAAGCTCGCGGACTTGGTCATCGACTGCTCCGGAACGCTCGAAGAAACGCGGCAGCAGGTGGCGGAAGTAATCGAAAAGCTGAAGAGCGCCAACGCGGCGGCGAAGTAGGAATGGCAAAAAAAAGAAATTTGGGACGCGCGATTCGGCTGCTGAGCATCGGGCTGATTATCGGCCTCGGCGCTTACTGGCTGGGATCGCGTTACGGGCAGCGTGGGCCGGAATCGGTGGACGCGCTGCGCGTTCCCGCCCCTTCGGAGCTTCAGACCGGCAGCCTGCCGGCCAACGTCAAGCTCGATCCCACAGAAGCGGAAAACGTGCGCATTTACCGGCAGTCATCGCCGGCCGTCGCCAATATCGTTACGCGTACGGTGGAATATGACTTTTTCTATAACCCGGTGCCGGTGGAAGGCGCGGGGTCGGGATTCTTAATCGATACAAATGGCCATATCCTCACGAATAATCACGTAATTGAAGGCGCACAGACGATTGAGGTGACGCTCGGCGATCAGTCGCGCTACAAGGCCAAGCTGATCGGCACCGACACGCGCAACGACATTGCACTGATTCTAATCGATCCCAAAGGCCGCAAGATTACGCCGTTGCCGCTGGGAGATTCGCGCAACCTGCTGGTTGGGCAACGCGTGCTGGCCATCGGAAATCCTTTCGGATTTCAAAGCACGCTGACGACGGGAATCGTGAGCTCGCTCGGGCGCACGGTGCAGACGAGTGACACCACCTTCATTGATGACGCCATTCAGACCGATGCCGCTATCAACCGTGGAAATTCAGGCGGACCACTGCTCAATTCGCAAGGCCAGGTGATCGGGATTAACAGTGCGATTTTTTCGCCGAGCGGCACCACCGCCGGGATTGGTTTCGCCATCCCAATCAACACGGCAAAGCGCGTGGCAGATGAACTCATCACGCAGGGGCGCGTGCGGCGCGCGGTAATGGGCATCGAAGGCCGAGCGATCTGGCCCGACCTGGCCGAGGCTTTGAGCTTGCCTGTTCAGCAGGGCCTGCTGGTGGAACGCGTGGTCCCAAACGGCCCGGCGGCAAAGGCCGGAGTGCGCGGCGGAACACGCTCGGTGCTCGCGGGCTTGCAAGAATTGCGCATCGGCGGCGACGTGCTTATTGCCATCAACGGCAAAGCGGTGACCAACCAGAACGATTTGAATCTCATGCTGAACCGCTCGCAACCCGGCGACACTGTCACATTGACTTTGCTGCGTGATGGTAAGCGCATCAGTCTGCCGGTCACCTTGGGCGAAGGCCAAAGCTGAGCCGGTTCTGCCGCTCGCACCGTCACTCGCGCCAAGCGCAGCTCTTTTGGCGAATTCTCAATCTGATTGACTTTTCCCAGCCTTGGCGCTACGTTGCCGCTCCTTGGGCCCCATCCTTCACAGGAGGACACCATGGAAAAGCTCATTATCAAGGTGAGTTATTGGTTGGGTGTTCTATTTCTTTTGCTGGCGCTGCTGGCGCGCGCGTTGAATATTCTAGGCCCCGATTCTCTTCGTTTCGCTGGCAAGGGCGCTCCGGTGAGCTATCACAGCTTCCTGGAAGCAGCCGTGGTGTTTTATCTGACGGCAATCGCCACTGGAATCTATGCCTTCCACGTGGGAAGTAAACCAGAGTCGTGAAGTAACGCTCGGTCCAGTTCAGGCTGATCGCGCCGGGAGACTGTGATCAGCCGGTCTCGGGAGGCACTGGCGCGCATGCGAGCGAAAGCTCGGGCGTCAGTCTCGCGATGAGCAACAGCAGAAGTCTACTTGCCGGACTCTTCGGCCTTTTCCGGATCGTTCGGGTTGCTAGTAACGCCGCGAGCTGGATTGCGCAGCCTGCGAGTGAAGGCTTCTTCGTCCTCGGCCACGCAGAAGAGTTCGTCCATCACAGCGCGCTTCCCCGTCAGCAACTTGTAGAGCTTGGTGTCGCTCTCCCACGGGCCGGTATAAGCCTTAGGATCGTCCACGGTGAACTGCAAGGACATAGTGTTCGCGTTCACGCGCTTGTAGCGCTCGATCAGATGCAGTTGATCGCTGCGCGGATCGCCGTAAAAGTCCAGCCAGGTGCGATCGTTGAATCCGACTGAGTCGACAACGAACGTATCGCCTTCCCACTTCCCTATGGATTCCCCCATGAAAGTAGGATCCGGATCCTGCGTGTGGCTGCGGCCATCAGTCCAGATTCCACGCCAGGCATGTTCGCGTTCGAAGAACATAAAAGTACGCGTGGGATCCTGCACAATTTCAAATGGCTGCGGATAAAATAGAATGCGCGGAATTCCGGTGGGACGGCAATGCTGAATCGGGTCATTATCGAGCGGCACAGTGCGCGGCCCATAGCTGGGCTTATTTGCATCGAACTGCGCCTTACCCCAGGCAGTGAACCCCGGAGGCCCCGCCTTGCTCGGCGTCGCGTAAATGCCCTGGCCGGGAATATTGTTGAAAAATTCCCAGTAGCCGGAGAGATCGTGAGCGTTGTAGGGCGCGGACTCCGCCGCTTTCTCTTTCGTCTGTTTGCTCTCCCCTTGCCCAAATAAGAGCGACGAAGCTCCGGCCACCGCAACCACCATAACCGCGAGATTCAACCAGCGATTTCGCATATCTACACTCCGGATCCGTTCGGCGTTCCTGCCGGGAATTCCGCTCGGTATTTCCACGAGATGCCAAGCGGCTTGAGGCAATCAGCTTCTGATCGCTTTACTGGTCTTCCGGCGCAAGCTCTTGCGGCGTCAACACGTGGCCGTCGGAAAAGACTACCTTCTTGAGTCCACCGACCGGCGTGCCGGCCTTGGCCGGATTCAAAGTGATGGTGACCTGGTCGCCCGGCTTGAGCGACTCCTTCGTCCAGCCCGCGCCGCGCGCGAGCTTGCCCGGGCTGAGCGTTTCGACAGCCCAGTGCACAATATTGCCCTTGTCGTCCTTCGCGTCGAAATAGATCTGCACGTGGGGATTGGTCCACTCGAAATCGGTGACGGTGCCCTTCACGCTGATGGGATTTTTTGTGTCGTAAATTGCGCCGCCGTGGTGCGCGAACGATGCGCTTCCCCAAGCAGCCAGCACAGCTACCGCAGCCGCAAGAATTGCCCGCCGAATTTTCACATTGGCCTCCGAGGGATTAGAGGGACCATGAAACTCTTCGGTTACATGGTCCCCCAACGTTTACCCAAATCTTAGAACTGGAACCGCAAACCAAACTGGATGCGCCGCGTATCGCCATTGCCGATGATCGGGCTGTTGGCGATGACGTTCGGCGTTCCGGTGGACTCGCCGAACGAAGCTGGAGACGCCAGGTTCGATCCGTTCGACCCGCCGGAAATTCCGAGCTGTGCGAATTGTGTGCTGTTCAGCAGATTGTAGATTTCCACGCGTCCTTGAACATTGAAGCGCTCTCTGAATATGAAGTTTTTCATTACGGTCATATCCCACACCCGGAATCCTTGCCCCCGCAACTCATCCCGGCTCATGGTTCCAAAGTTCCCTTGTGCGGGAGGAAGAATCATCGAACCGTGTGACACATAACATCCATATTTCGTCAGACTCGCAACTGCCGTCGAACCGCCGGGGCCGTTTGGCAGGGCTTGCGCTGCGGCGAGGCAGGCTGTATTCGAGATTCCGGCGAAGTAGGGTATCGGAGTACGGCGTCCATAGCCGTTGAAACCGGATGCGTTTCCGACGAGATCCCAACGGTCTTGCGCTTCGCCCGTGCCGCTGATGTCGTCGGTCGGATCAAGCGGGCTCCAGGGCAGCGCGCTCCAGATCTGCGTCGCGGAGCTTACCGCCCAACCTTGCAAAAGCTGCCCCGGCGATTTTCTGCCGGGAAGCTCGTAAGTGCCTTCCAGCGTGAACCGGTGTCGCACGTCGAGCACGCCGCTGCCATATTCGGCATTGCGGTTAGTGCTGTCCTGCGGAATGATTTCGTTGATTTCGCCCGGCGCCATGTCAAATGCGTGAGCGTAGGTATAGCCTGCTGTGAAGGTCAGGCCGTGAGTCACGCGCTCGTTCAAAGTCGCCTGCAAACCGTTGTAGTTGGAACGTTGCCAGTCAGAGAGCAGCAGGATGTTCGAAAAATAAGGATACTGGCCATTCAGGGTGTATGGTCGACGAGCGTTTTCGGCCGCGCCGCCGTTCGCTCCCGGGAGCGGCTGGTTAATGTCGACAGGATCTAGCATGTGCTCGCCGTGATTTCCAACGTAAGACACATCGAGCGTCATGCTGTTTGTAAACGCGTGCTGGATACCGAAGTTCCAGAGAAAGAATTCGGCGTCGGTCAGGTGCGGATCGACAGCGGCAATCTTGCAAGGAGCCGTATTGGAGCAACTCGCCGTCTGCCCTACCAGGCTGGCAAAGATCGGCGTGTTCACAGCCCACTTTGCAGGCGTGGCCACCGAAACGTTGCCCAAGTTAATGGTGCCTCCGGCATTTCGTGTCGTGGTACCGGCGATCAGGTTGAAGGCGGTCGGTGTATTCTGCAGCGTCGTGGGATTAAAAAATTCCGCTGCGGTCGGCAGATAGTAGGAAATGTTGAAGCCGGAGTGAACGACCGTAGTTCCTTTTCCGGTCACATCCCATGCCAGGCCGATGCGCGGCTCAAACATCCAGGGATATCCACGATAGAGGTTTGCGCCGTTGGCCTGCGCGAGTCCGGAAGGTGTACCCGGCGCGAAGTTTCCGAGCAGGTTGTTGGCTTCCTTAAGCGGCGTTTCATATTCGTAACGCAGACCGAGATTGAGCGTTACCCGGGGAGTCAAGCGCCAATCGTCCTGGGCGTAGGTGGCAAACTGTTCGAAAGTGACGGTGCGATGTAGGTTGCCGGTCTGGATCTGCTCTGCGGAGGGCACACCGTTCAGGAAGTCCTCGAGAGCTGTCGCGCCAGGAAAGGCAACCCCGGTCGTAGCCGAAGTTCCGAACGCGATCACGCCCTTGCTGAGATATTCGTTGATCTTGCCGTCGAAGATATTGTGCGCGTATTCGAATCCGAACTTGAACACATGGTTTCCGTGAGTGTAGGAAACGTTGTCGGATGCGCGATAAATCAGCGACTTATTCCAGATACCTTCCGGGTCGCCCAGCGTTGGTGACGCAGGTGAGGAACCGTATCCGCTGATGGTGACCGCAGCAATTCCGCAAATCTGCGCACCGGAAACGTAACCGAGGGCCGTGTAATTCGGGTGGTTGGCATTGGTTACGCAGTCCGCGCCCGGATTCGCCGTTTGCAGCGAGTAGTCCCAGCCGGCGCGCACTTCGTTTACCCAATTGGAGCTGGGGACATAAGCCCAAACCACCCGGCCCACCGTGACCGAACCCAGAATGTTGGTAGCGAAGTACGGCTGCGTTACGTTGCCCACCGGCGCGTTTACGTAGCCGATGCCGCGGAAGAAGTCGAGGTTGAAGCTATTCTTGTCGTTCAGGTGGTAGTCGATTTTCGCTGAGCCGCTGTCCGATCCGCCGTTATCCGCAAAATCGGTGGGAAAGCTGGTGCTCTGCGTGTTGTTCGAGAAAAGGCCCGCATTGGGAGTGCAAGTGATCGTATACGAAGCAGCGCCCGTGGCCGTGCAGCCCGCCAGGTTCATACTGAGCGGACTGAGCGTAGCTGGCGTGTAGCCATGGTGATTAAGCATGTCACTGATAGCATCGGGGAAACTCTTGGATGCGCCTGGCCCAGATGCCAATGTCGGGACGACGATGTTCTTCGGGTTTCCCACGTTATATCGCTGCGCCTCGTAACCGAGATAGTAGAACGCCTTGTCCTTCTTGATGGCCCCACCGCCCGTCGCCCCGAATTGCTCGAAGATGGTAGGAGCGACCTGACGCGTAAAAGGATTCGCGGTGTCCAAAGACGTATCGCGGCCGAGTGCAAACCCGGTCCCGTGAAACTGGTTCGTACCCGATTTCAGACCGATACTGATCTGCGCGCCGGGCCGCCAGCCGTATTCCGCCTTCGGGTTCTCGACCAGGTTCATCTCCTGTACGGCGTCCACCGAAAGAATCACCGACTCGTCCGGGCCGCCCGCCTGGAATCCAATATTTAACGGGCCCGCTGTTCCCCACGAGTTCACATCAGCAAGGCCGTCAAACACGTAGATGTTATAGTCCGGCCGCATGCCATTCGAGTACTGAATCAAGCCGCCGCCCGCGCCCGGCTTGGTGGCGATGCCTGGCCGATAATTCAGCAAGTAGAGGAACGTGCGTCCGGCGATCGGCAAGTCCGTGGCGGTTTGGTTGGTGATAGTCCCGCCAAGCTGCGCGTTGGTGGTGTTCAGTTCGGGCTGCTCGCCGGTCACGGTCACCGTCTGGGTCTGCTCACCAGGCTGCAAGGAGAGGTCGACGCGCACGTCCTGGCCGACTCCGACGTTGAGGTCCTGGCGATCGACGCTTTTGAATCCCTTGAATTCGGCGTGAATCGTGTAAATGCCGGGAGTCAGGTTCGGAGCGGCGTAGGTGCCGGTGCTGTCGGTTGTCAGCGTTCGCGAAACTCCGCGCGCAACGTCAGTCACTGTGATACTGGCGCCCACAATCGCGCCTCCGGTTTGGTCGGTGATAGCGCCGCCGATGCGGCCCAGGTTCACCTGTGAAAATGCAGGCAGTGCCAGCAGCAAGCTCAGCACAGCGAAACTCGCCATTAAAAGGCGTCTTTGATTTCGCCGCGCAAAGCGCGAAAACGGACTTTGGCCAGGGATCATTTTGTGTCTCCTCGTATTCAATTCAGAACGGACGAATGCCGGCGCATAGCGGAGCGACCCAAATCAGCCTCACCTATAAGATTAAAACCAGACATAGATATACGAATACGTAAACGGAACTTTCTTTGTATTCCCACACCCCACTCCTGCCTTCACCCCTGGAGGCAGAACTGAGCCGGAGCGGATTGTATACAGCGTTTCCCTATTTGCTCCATGCATTGTTATAATGCCGCCTATGCGTTACACGCATATCCGCAATGCAGACTTGAATCTGCTCGTCGCTTTTCAGGCGCTGATGGAGGAGCGCAGCATCACCGGAGCTGCCCGCAGAATGTTTCTGAGCCAGCCCGCCATGAGCCGCACGGTGGACCGCTTGCAGGAAATTTTTGAGGACGAGCTGCTGGTACGCACCCCGAATGGTTACGAGCCCACGCATCGCGCCCTCACCGCCTATGCGGACTTGGAACAGATACTGCCGCGAATTGATGCGCTTCTGCGCGGTACCGCGTTCGATCCCTCTGAAGAAACAGCCGTATTCCGGCTATCTGCTTCCGACTATGGAACGGGGGTGATTGTTCCGCGCTTAATGATGCTCCTCGCCAGCCAGGCGCCCAAGATCACGATCGAGGTAGTGCCAGGGCACACGCGGTTCGAGCGACTGGACCGAAACGAAGTGGACCTGATTCTCAGCGACGACGCTGAACTGGCTGAGTGGGCCAGCAAGGCCTCCCAGGCGCTTCATAGTCAATCGCTTAGCGAGTGCGATCTGGTATGTCTGGTCCGCCAGGCTCACCCGGCTACCAAACGGCCTTTCACCCTAAACCGCTACCTCAAAGCACAGCATGTCGAACTTGGCTGGGGCGAGACATTGGCGCCGGGCGGACTGTCGTTTGCAGGCGAATTGCAGACTGTCGTCGCTCGCGCCTTGAACCCGCTCGGCAAGCGTCGCGACGTACGCGTAAGAATTCCCTATCCACTGGCAGTGGGAGTAATTCTCGAAGGAACGGACTTGGTGGCCACGCTGCCTTCCATTGTGGCCAGACGCCTCACGGCTCGCACGAGAACCGTGGTAATTCCGGCCCCGGCCGAATTTCGCAAGTATCGCTTCACCTTCAACCAGATCTGGCACCCACGCAATGACGCAAACCCACTCCACAAATGGCTCAGAGGCTTGATCCTCCAGATAGGAACGGAGCGTTGGTCACCGCCCCCCGACGCTACAGCACCGTGAAAATCACAGGTGGCTACAAAAGACTTTACAAAAATGACTATTGCTTATTCTCGCCAGTCTCGGTGTATAGTGCCGCCTATCGGGGCTCCGTAGTCCAACTCGTCCGGCGGGTCACGCCGTGGAGGCAAATCATGCAGCGAAAGTCGTGGCAACTAGCCGCTATAGGTCTATGTGGACTGTTTCTCGCATTTGCCGGGATGCAGTCGATCGTCAATGGTCAGATGCGAGCCGATAAAAGCGCCGTTGCGGGATCGAAGATGATTTCCGGAATGGGTTCACTTTCCGGAACAGTGACAGCACCCAAGGAATTCAAAGCGGCCAAAGTGTACGTCCACAATCTCGACAAGAACGTGGTCTACATGGTCTATACCACCGGCGGAAAATATCAGGCCGTGGATCTGTTTCCCGGAAATTATGAGGTGACCGTCGAGAAGAGCGGATTCAACGGCGGCGAGCCTCAGAAAGTCACTGTGACGCCGGGCGCGAACGCCACTGCCGATTTGAGCATGCAGGAAGGCGTCTACCGCGCAAGCCAGCAAATGCGCGGAGGAAATCCCAAGAACGTGCCGCTTCTTGCTTACGACGATTTGTATCCGGCGGGCGAAGGCCGGCAGATCATCGAAAAAACCTGCATTCGCTGCCACGGGCCCGATTTTCTTCCCGGCAAGCAGTGGGATGCGGACCAGTGGAACGCGGCCATCGACCTGATGCTTTCCACTGCCCCGAACTCAAATCCTCCGGGACGTATCAGCGAAGCGAGCGTTCCAGGATTGATTCCTCCGCATGATCGCCAGGTGCTTGTGGATTATCTGGTGAAGAATTTTGGCCCCGACAGCACGCCGCGCGGCTTGGCCGTTGCCGATCCCCCGGTGGACGAAGCGGCTCTGGGCAAGGCCATGTGGATGGAATATCACATTCCGCCGCTGCCCAGTGGCAAAGAACGCCGCTTTCATGACGAGCACCTGAGCCTGAACGGCGACGTTTGGTACGCCGACATGAGTGCCCTGCAAGTCGGGAAAATGGATCCGCGCACCGCGACCTGGACCGATTACCCGGTCAATCAGGTCAAGTTCCGCGGCCACGGGCTAACGCAGGATGCCAGCGGCGACGTTTGGGTGGCCGGTCACGAAGCGTTTGTGCGCGTCGACAGCAAGACGGGCGAGATGCACATGTATCCCTATTACGCCGACTACAAATCCGAGCGGCCTCCGCACGGGAATACACCCGCGATCGATTCGAAGCAGAACGTTTGGACCACACTCATGTGGACCAACGAAATTGCGAAGTGGGATCGTAAAACCGGCGAGGTTTCGCGCTTCACAATTCCCACGCCGCACTCGCTCGATTACGGCACTGTGATGGACAAGAATGACAACTTCTGGATCGCCGAGTGGACCGCGTGCAAGATCGCCAAATTCGACACCAACACCGAAAAGTTCACCGAATACGAGCCGCTCAGCAAGCCCTGCACCATGCGGCGCCTTTCGGTGGATCACAACGGGAACATCTGGTACGCGCTCGATAGCGTAGGCAAAATTGGGATGATGGATACCAAGACCGGCAAAATGGTGGAATACACCGAGCCGGTGAAGTTCGGATTCCCCTACGACATCAAGGAAGACCACGACTATAACTTGTGGATCGCCGATTCCGGTCAAGGCGGCGGCATCATCAAGTTCGAACCCAAAACGAAAAAGTTCACCTATTACCCTACAGTACAGCGAACTGACATGCCGAAGCTCGAAGTGTCCAGCCAGAACTCGGTGTGGTATACAACCCGATCGGGCGATGCCAAGCAGATGGCGCTCGGCGTGTTGTATCCGGACAAGTCGAAAATCACTTCGCTGGCGGCAACCTACTAGTTCGTTCCAGCAGTTGGTCATCGGGAAACCGTGGCGAGCATGCGATGCGTGCTCGCCATTTTTTCTTGGCGACGCGAAATATTGTTCTGGTGTCATTTTTCGAGTTATAGTCGCCAGCATCGAACTTCTCCTAAACGTGTGAGGTGCCGCGATGGCATCGATCCAGTTTCAACTGAACGGCAAGCCGCAAACGGTGGAAGTCAATCCAGCCATGCCGCTGTTGTGGGTATTGCGCGATATTGTCGGGCTCACCGGCACAAAGTTTGGCTGTGGTATGGCCTTGTGCGGAGCCTGTACCGTACACGTGAACGGAATTGCAGTGCGCTCCTGCACTATGCAGATAGCGAACGCTGCCGGGAAAAATGTCACTACGATCGAGGGCCTCTCCGTCAATGCCACGGGTGCGATCCAGCGCGCCTGGATCGAACTCGATGTACCCCAGTGCGGCTACTGCCAGTCGGGCCAGATGATGAGCGCGGCGGCGCTGCTCACGAAGAAGCCGAAGCCGTCCAACGCCGACATTGACCAGGCCATGCGCGGCAATATTTGTCGCTGCGGCACCTACGACGATATTCGCCGCGCCATTCATCGCGCAGCTGAAATCGCTGCCCAGGGCAACTCCGCGGGAGGCGCGCTATGAGCGCCGAGATGGACCGCCGCGAGTTTCTGGAAATCGGTGCGGGCCTGCTCATCGGCTTCGCCATGCCGCAGTTCACCGGCGTGCGCGTGGAAGATGCTCCCTACCCCACACTGTACGGCCCCTTCCCCGCGATGCAGATCCAACCGCCCGACGGAAAACCCTACGCGTACATCCAGATTGCGAAAAATGAAAACGTAACTTTGTTTTTCACGCGCGCCGAAATGGGCCAGGGCGTGATGACATCGTGCTCGCAGATTCTCGCCGAAGAACTCGATTGCGACTGGAAAAATGTCCACGTTCGCTTTGCTCCGGTGGACACCAACTTGTACGGCTACCAGGGCACCGTGGGCAGCCTGAGCATTCGCACCATGTGGTCTCCGCTGCGAAAGGCTGGCGCTGCCGCGAGAGAAATGTTGATCGAAGCAGCCGCGCAGCAATGGGGCGTGGATCGCGCGCAATGCCGTAGCGAAAGCGGATTCGTAATCGACAGCTCAAGTGCAAAGCGCGCGAGCTACGGCAGCCTGTCGGAAGCGGCGGCAAAATTGCCTGTTCCGGCAAACGCTCCTCTGAAGGACGCGAAAGACTATCGCATCGTCGGCCAGCCGTTGAATCGTGTCGATACTCGCGCGAAAGTAATGGCAAATGCCGAATTCGGAATGGATATGCGGCTGCCGGGAATGCTTTACGCGGCGGTAGTCCGCTGTCCTGTGTTCGGCGGCAAAGTCTCTAGCTTTGACGCTGCGAAGGCCAAAGCGACGGCGGGAGTTAGAGAAGTGCTGCCGATCGCCACTGGCGTCGCCGTGCTGGCCGAAGATTCCTGGACTGCCTTGCAGGCGTGCCGCGCGCTCGAAGTGAAATGGGACGAAGGCGCGGGAGCTTCGCTCACCACCGCCGGCATCAGTGAAATGTTTGCCACGCGCGCCAAGCAAGAGGGCGCCGAGGCTCGGAACGATGGCGATGCCCGCTCAGCGCTCGCGAAAGCGGCCAAAACTCTCGACGCCACCTATGAAGTCCCCTTCCTCGCGCACGCCACCATGGAACCCATGAACTGCACCGCCCACGTTCGTGCGGACTCGTGCGACGTGTGGGCGCCTACGCAATGCATGACCGATGCTCGCGATATGACCGCCGCGATGCTGAATCTGCCGCCCGAGAAGATCAACTTCCACGTCACGTACATGGGCGGCGGTTTCGGCCGTCGCGGAAATTACGAACTCGACTTCGTTGGCGAAGCAGTCGAAATTTCCAAACGGGTGGGCAGTCCGGTGAAAGTCGTCTGGTCTCGCGAAGACGATATGCAGCACGATTTCTACCGGCCGGCAGCATACGCCGAATTCACGGGCGCGCTCGACAGCAACGGATGGCCTTTAACGCTGCACGTCCGCCTGGCGTGTCCCGCGTTTCCGCCGGGGCGCCCAGCGGGAGTGAGCAATACCGCCGTCGCCGGAATGCGCGACCTCCACTACGAAATTCCGAATTTCCGCATCGACTACCACGCTGCCGACACCACCATCCCCGTGGCGTTTTGGAGAGCGCCCGGCGCATGCCAGAACACATTCTTCGCCGAAAGCTTCCTCGACGAGATGGCCGCTTCCGGGAAAAAAGATCCGGTCGAAGTGCGTCGCCGGCTTCTCGCGAACACACCACGGTTGCTCGGCGTTTTGAATCTAGCCGCAGAAAAGGCCGGTTGGGGCAAGCCGCTCGCTCCTGGCAGATTCCAAGGTGTGGCGCTCGGAAGCAATGTGGGCAGTTTCAACGCGCAGATCGCCGAGGTTTCCGTGATCAGCGGCAAGTTGCGCGTGCATCGCGTGGTTTGCGCCTTCGATTGCGGCCAGGTAATCAACCCGCTGATCCTGCGGCAGCAGATCGCGGGAGGCATCGCCTTCGGCCTGGCTGCGGCGCTAAAAGGCGCAATCACCATCGACAAGGGCCGCGTGCAGCAGGCCAACTTCAATACCTACGATGTGCTGCGCATTGACGAAATGCCTGTAGTGGAATCCTATATCGTGCCTAGCACGGAAACCCCGGGGGGCGCGGGCGAGGCATGCGTGCCGGCCATTGCACCGGCCGTGACCAACGCAATCTTCGCGGCCACGGGAAAGCGCATTCGCAAATTACCGATCAAAGATACGCCTCTCGCTTAGCCCGAACGCGAAACAACCTCACAGCCTTCGCGGTCACTTCTTCGCAAGATAGAAGTAACCCACTTTGTTGTTCGAGGGCGTGGCGTACCACATGTTCCCCTTTGCATCGAGGAAGAACTCGCGAATCGTATTCTCCGAGTGAGGAAACGGATACTCGATGGTCTTTCCGGTCTTCGGGTCCATGCGGCCGAGCACATCCATGTATTCGGACGCGTACCACGCGTATTCGTCCTTATCGAGCGCCATCCCGTAAGGAGTGGCCATCGGACCGGGCAGAGGGAACTCCTTGAATGTCTCCGTCTTGGGATCGAACCGCCCGATTTGTCCTGCTTCCGATTCATCGAACCAGATCACGCCCTGCTTATCGATGTCGATGCGCCGCGAGTAAACTTGCTTGCCGCTTTGCGCCGTATGAACGTGTGCACCGTGCTCTTGTATTTCGGGTCATCTGTAGGCGACGCCGGCAGCACGGAATTAGGGCCGAAAAGCGCGGTGAGATAGGACACAATCAGGTCCGCGTCCTTGTCATTTACGCCCGTATCTGCAGAATTACAGCAGTTTATGACATTGCGCATGTACTCCACACGCGTGCGCCAGCCTTCGTCGTTTCGCACCCAGGGCGCCATTTTGTTCTGGAAGGAATGGCAAACCTGGCAGGGCGAGTCGCGAATGGGTCTGGTTCCATCGGTGAGCAGCAGCCGCTTCCCGGGCAGGTTCGGCAGCAGCACCTCCCCTTGATAGATGGAAAGATCGCTCCAGAGCACAGCCGCCTTTTGCAAAATCAATTGCGCCGTGCCGTCCTGCTGCGCGGTGAGACTCAATCCAGTGTGCGGCTCACTCCTATATCCAACAGCTTTTGCCTGCACGTCGTACGTCCCTGCGGGAAGATTTTCCACGCGATAGTGCCCGTCTTTCTGCGACAGCACCATCACCGTGATTTTCGTTTTCAGGTTTTGCGCGGCAATGAATGCCCCTCGAAATGGCTCCCCATCAGGCCCGGTGACCGTACCAGTGATCGTTCCGGCATGGCTCAGAGGAGCCAGTGCTGCTATCCCGATCGCCAGCAATAACATTCGAGTTTTCTTCCAGGATTGCGCAAGGGATAAGCGGAAGGAATACATGGGCCTCCTCCGATGCCGGGCAGTTGACCTGATAATGACCTTGATATGTGCTCAGCGGAACAGATCACACCGGATTCTTGCTCTCGAGCACCTGCCCGTTGGCGAGAATGGCTTTCACTAGCAGCCCCACGGTAATCTCCGGATTCTTGTTGGGATGAACGTAGAGCGTGACCTGATCCCCCGGTTTCAGGGTGTTCTTCGTCCAGCCGATGCGTTGGAGCATGGCCGGATTGGTTCCCTCGCAGTTCCAGTGCAAAACTTTGCCGCTGTCATCTTTCGTGTCGAAGAAAATCTGCACGTGCGGATTGCCAAACTCGAACCCGGTGATCGTGGCTTTCAATTGCACCACCTTGTCCATGTCGTACGCGGCATTGCCGTGGTGCGCCGCCACCGGAAGTGACAAACATGCAAGCGCTACTGCTACCGCCAACGTTGCAAGAACGATGCGTTTCATCATTCCTCTCCTCGGAATTTCCGTCACTCGCTTCTCGCCTACTTCTGAGCGAGATAAAAATAGCCAACCTTGTTGTTCGCGGGCGTCGCGAACCACATGCGGCCCTTCGAATCGTAGAAAAATTCCCGCATGGTATTTTCGGCATGCGGAAACGGGTATTCCGTCACGTTTCCCGTAGTCGTATTGAGTCGCCCAATCAGGTCCATATACTCCGATGCGTACCACACATCGTGATTCTTATCCAGATTCATCGCATACGGTGTCGCCAGCGGCCCGGGCAGCGGGTATTCCTTGAACTCCTGTGTCTTGGGGTCGAAGCGCACCACCTGATTGCCTTCTGACTCGTCGAACCAGATCATGCCGTCCCTGTCGATTTGGATGCGCCGCGACCAGAGGGTGTGATCTTTCACCGCCGGGGGATTCCACGTCTGCAACTGTGCAGTACTTGCGTCAATGCGTCCGATCTTGCCCGCTTTTGAATACTCGGTGAACCAGCAATTCCCCGTGTCGTCGATCACCACACCGTAGGCCCGCTGTGGAAAATCCGTAAACTTGCTCGTTTCAGGATCGAAGAGCGCGAGCTGACCGCTGGCGCACAGAGTTCCGTGCGGTCCCACTCGCACCGTATGCTTGCTGCCGGTATCCGGATATTCCGTGATCTGCTCGGTCCGCGGGTCCCAGTGTCCGAGTTTCCTACCCGCGGCCTCCGTGAACCAGGCGCCGCCATCAGGAGCCGGCACAATCGAATGAACTCCGGCCGTGCCTGCGTTGGGCACGCGGTATTCCTTTACTTCACCCGTCAGCTCATTCAAGCGCGCGATCTTGTTGACGTCCCCGTAGTAGGGCATCCACAAGTTACCTTTGCCGTCGGGCACCGCGCTCCACGGCATGCGATTCGGACCAGGTAATTCATATTCGACGTAGACGATGTTCATGGCATCGTCGCTGAACCTGTGTACCGTGTCCTTGTACTCGGGCTTATCCGCGGGAGACTGCGGCAGGATCGAATTCGGCCCGAACAAGGATGTGAGGTAAGAAACAAGCGCGTCCTGATCGCGCTTGTTCACTTCTTGAATGGTCCCGGGACCCAAAGTAAAGCCCATAGCCCCGACCATGTACTCCACTTTCGCGCGCCATCCCGATTCGTCGCGCACATATGGCGCGATTTTGTTCTGATACGAGTGGCAGATCTGGCAGGGAGAATCGCGCCCGGGCGTGGCGCCGTCGGTCATCATCAACCGTTTCCCCGGAGCATCGGGCAAAAGCTTTTCCGCCTGGTAAAGCGAAAGGTCGCTCCACAACACCACAGACTTCTGCAGATTGAATTGCGCTGTCGCTTTCTGCTCCGCGCCCAGGCTGATTCCCGTATGTGGCTCGGCCTTATAACCAACTGCGCGAATCCCAGCGTCGTAGTCGCCCGCAGGAAGGTCTTCGATCTGATAGTTGCCGGACTTGTCGGAGAGAACGCTAATGGTAATCTTCGTCTTCAGATTCTGCGCCTGGACGAAAGCTCCCTTGAACGGCTCGCCATCGGCTCCTGTCACCGTCCCCGAAATACTCGCCGCTTCCAAAGCGCACGCCCACAACAAAAGCGATGCCCCAAAACACAGCGCCTTGCGCCCATTCGTCCGGTCGCGTTTTCTTGTGTGAAAACCTGAGGCCATCCCGTTCGCCCGATAAACCTGTCTGGAATTACCTCTTCTCAGCCGGCGTTACTGGCTCTTCGCCACCCGCAGGAAGGCGGATCTTGTCGCCATAGGCAGTTTCTTCGTCGATGATGCAGAAGTGTTCTTGGATTTCCCAGGTGGGCTCGAGCGTGAACTCAAAAGGCGGGTTCACCCACGGTTTGGTGTATGCCTTGGGATCCTCGATGGTCACCGCAATGGACATTGTTTTAGGCCCTACGCGTTTGTATCGTTCGGTAACGTGCATCTGCTCGCTGTGCGGATAACCAAAAAATTCCACCCAGGTCTTGTCGTTGAATCCGACCGTATCAACTACGAACGTATCGCCTTCCCATTTGCCAACTGCCGTTCCCAGCCAAGTAGGATCGGGATCCTTGGGCAGCGGGCGGCCGTCGGTCCAAATCGTGCGCCAGATGTGAAACATCTCGAAGAACTGAAACATTCGTTTGGGTGTTTGCACGATTTCAAATGGCTGGGGAATCAGCAGAATTTTCGGAACCCCGTAAGGCTCGCATTTCAGCAGAGGATCGTTCTCCTTGCCCAGTTGATCGCGCGGACCCATGGTTGGAATGGTGGCGTTATATCGCGCTTGCGCCCATGGCGTCATTGGCGGGTGCGAGTCTTCGGGAATCATTTTCGTGATTCCGCCGGGATGCATCATCCACACACCGTTGAGGTCATGAGGATCCACCGGCTTTGTCGTTCCGGTTCCAGAAGCTTTCGCCTTAAGGGCCGCTCCCTCTTGACCAATCGCGCCAGGCGCGAAATAAATCAGCGCACTCACTGCGGCAAGAGCAATTATTCCTCGCAAGCCCCGGTCCAGCATCGGCAGTTCCCTCCCGGATTCTAGTTCCCGAACACTCGCTTCATATCAGAAAATCAGCTTAACGCCAAACTGTATGCGGCGTGGAAGCCCTGTGCCGGTGACCGTTCCCGCCTGCGCGCCCGCCTCGGACGCAGCGACGCCAAACGTGGCCGGCGCCGAAAGTGACGTGGTTGTGGTAGTTCCCTGTCCTTGCGGCACATATTGCACCGTATTCAAGAAATTGAAAAACTCAGCCCGGAACTGTGCGGTGAGGCGCTCGCCGAACTTCCAATCCTTAAAAATAGAGAAATCCATATTGGTGAACGGCAATCCGCGCAGCTCGTTTCGAGACATGGTACCAAATGTTCCCTGAGCCGGTGGCACGATCACGGAACTGCCCTGCATGTAGCAGCCAATCGTATTCAGTTGCGCTAGTCCAGTGGCCCCTCCGGGACCATTCGGTTCGGCGCCCGCCGCCGTGATACATGCCTGCGGCAGCGTGGTCCCGCATCCGCCGGCAGATGCAAACTTGCTTCCCGGGATACCAAAACACGGCGTGCGATTAATGCTGCCGACCTGGAAATCGCTGGGATTGCCTACCAGCGTCCAGCGATCCTGCAAATCTCCGGTGCCGCTCGTGTCATCCAGCGTGTCGACCGCCATCACCGGAAGTGCGCTCATCAAGATTATGCCGGTGTTCAGCTTCCAGCCTTCCAGGAACTGCCCCCGCGTCTTGATGCCCGGAATTGCATAGCTTCCCCCCAGCGTGAAAACGTGCCGTATGTCGAATCCGGCATCGCCGTATTCTCTCTGCGGATTTCTTCCGTCCATCATGAGCTGTTCGGTAATCTCGTCCGAGCCCATGTCGAGGGCATGCGAGTAAGTGTATCCGGCGGTGAAGTTGAACCCGTGAGAGAGCCTCTGATTCACCGACAGTTGCACGCTGTTGTAGTTCGAGTGCTCATTCAGCGTTAGATACTGCATGGTGCCCAGATACGGGAATTGACTGTAATAGGGCCTTCGGAGTTGCTCAGCAGTGCCGCCGGTTGGTCCCGGTGTGGGCTCGTTCAAGTCGATAATCCCGGACTCATTCCCGTGGTTGCCGACGTAAGCTAGATCCACCGACAAATTCGAGGTGAACGCATGCTGGATGCCTAGAGTCCAGGTGGTCACATGGGTAAGCTTATAATTCTGATTGATGATGTTTATGTTGCAGGGCTTCGGCGCAGTCTGCAGTCCGCTGCAGGTAAGCGCACCCGCGCCGCTGTTGAAAACCGCCTGCCCCTGCATCCAAGGTAGCTGCGTCGACGCTGCTGTATTGTTCAGCGCCAGCGTTCCCGTTGCCAGCGTGCCGGGACTCGGTACCGTCGCGCCAGTCTGGTTGATCAGCCTGAAGCCAGTGGGAATCGTATTCAGCGTCGCCCCCTGCGTGCTTCCGATCAACAGCAGTAGCGGGTAAACCGCATACGCAAGACCTCCGCCCGCCCGGACGACGGTGGTACCTTTGCCGCCCACGTCCCAGGCCATGCCCAACCGCGGGGCCCAATTATTCTTGTCGCCATTGTAAACCTGCGGGTGATCGTGAGTGGCTTGCACCAAACCTGTGGCCGAATTCGGATCGAAGTTCCCCCAAAGATTATTCTGCTCGGTCACCGGAGGAACGTATTCATAGCGCAGCCCCAGATTCACCGTGATCCTTGGTGTCAGCCGCCAGTCATCCTGCACGAACCCAGCGTATTGCTGGTAGAGCAGATTCACAATGGGATTGCCAAGTAGAAGACTGCCTGAACTAGCTGTACCTGTAAGGAAATCCTCCAGAGGTGTAGCTCCCGTAAACGGCAGCGGAGGTCCGGGAGTTCCAAACGTCACCGAGCCTTTTCCGAAGGTGTACTGGCCGCCGTTCAAAAAAGTCTCGTGGAGCTCGGCTCCAAACTTGAACAAATGCTTGCCCCTCGTGTAAGAAACGCTGTCCGAGCCGGCGTACGTGTTGAAAATAATCGGTTGCGGGTTCCGAATGCCGCCCAAAACGGTAAACCCACTGATGGTGAGCTGAGGAAATCCGCATTGAGGTGCGCCCGACACGTAGCCGAATTGCTTCTGAAAATCCGGAGCGCCCAAAGCGCTCGCATTGCAATCGCCAGACACCAGCGGAGAGTTCACATGGTCTAATCCGAAGCGCGCCTCGTTCACCCAGTTGGAGTTGGGAATCCAATCCCAGACGCCGCGAGCGACTTCTGTGAGATTCGTTGCTACCACCGACCAGTATGGCTGTATGGGTGCCGGAGCAGGAGCTACGCTCGGACTGACGTAATTTCCGTCTCCAACATAAAGTTCGCCGTTCACGGAGTGGTGCTCGTTAATGTGGTAATCGATCTTACCTATCCCGTTGTCGGATCTTCCCAGAGCGTTTGGCGAGAATCCATAGCCGGTCGTGGCTCCGGCATTTCCAAACAGGCCGTTCGCTGCATTGCAGGCCCCTGCCGCAGTGCAACCAGCCATTGCCAGGCTCATCGCGTTCAGCTTCCCCGGCGCTTTGGCGTTAATGTCGGCGATCGCCGCGGGGAAACTATTCCCCGTTGCGCCCGGTATGTTGACCGTAGTCGGCTCCGTTACCGTGCGTGGTGATCCAATGGTGTATCGCTGCCCTTCATACGACGCAAAATAAAATATTTTGTCCTTCCTGATCGGCCCTCCCACGCTTGCGCCAAACTGCTCCAGGATTGTCGTGGGTTTCGGTTGGGCGGATGTGAGGAACGGGTTCTTCGCGTCCAATGATGCATCGTTGCCAGTCGCTATGGCCGTCCCGTGAATAGCGTTCGTTCCGGATTTCAATCCGACGTTCACCTGCGCCCCGGGCTTCCAGCCGTATTCGGCCTTGGCATTTTCAATGATGTTTACTTCCTGAACCGCATCGATCGGCAGGAAATTGGAAAGCTGCACACTCGGGCCGCCTTGCCCTCCCATATTGCCGGTAGCGCCATGATATGCATTTACGTCATACAAACCGTCAAGCAGCCAAACTGTATGCTGCGGCCGCCCGCCGTTGGACATGTACGCGTTCGCGGTCGCGCCGGGCCGTGCCACCACGCCAGGCTTATAGGTCAGCAAGCCCATGAATGTCCGTCCGCTTACCGGAAGGTCCTCAACCGTCTGGTTTTCGATCGTTCCGCCAAGCTGCGCGTTCGTCGTGTTCACTTGTGGGGGCTCGCCGGTAACCGTCACCGTTTGGGTCTGCTCGCCGGGTTCCAGCGAAAGGTCCACGCGAATGTCCTGCCCCACGCCGACGTTAATGTCAGCGCGCTCGATGATTTTAAAGCCCCTGAACTCAGCTCGCACCGTATAGCTACCGGGGATCAAGCTGGGAGCCGAGTACTCTCCGCCGGAATCCGTAGTCAGCGCGCGTGACACACCCCTGGTTACGTCCACGATGGTGACTGTCGCCCCGGCAATCGCTCCCCCGCTTTGGTCCGTAATGGCGCCGAAAATTCGCCCGTAGTTGAGTTGGGCGAAACTGGGCGCGCTCAGAAGCAGCGCCGCAAAAATCGCTGGCAGTAAGCGTATGACCCACTGTCTTTCATTTTGATCTTCGTTTGACTGGAACTGCCGGGCCCGGGAGACGCACGTGAACGTAATCATCAGATCCCCCTCGAAAAAGATGATCCCGTGGCACAACCCCGATCGTTGTGCAGCACTTAACACAGCAAAAAATCAAATGCAAGAAATTTCGTGGCGCTATGAAAATCACGGATGTATACTCCGCCGCAATTCGCCAGTACCTTCTGGTTAATTCAGAGTGGAGGAAACATGGCCAGGAAGATTGCGGGAACCTTGTTTTTATTAGTGTTTTTCTCGATCGGCGCGGCGGCCCAGGACGCCAAGACCGTTGTGCAAAATGCGCTGAAGGCAATGGGACCCACTAACCTGAAAACCCTTCAGTTCACCGGAAGCGGCAGCCAGCCCGCCCAGCTTATGGACGGCAATACTCCTGGCCCCCGCGGACTGATCAAGTCGTATGTCTACACAGTCGACTACACCATTCCCGCCTCGCGCCTCGAGACGGCCACCGTCGGTGGTCTCCCTCCACAAACGCAACTCGGCGGCGAAGGTCATGGCATGTACTTCGTGAACGGCGAATATGCCTGGGATGTCAACGGCATCACCGGCGTGGGTGATGGAGGACAGCGTCCGTCTGACTGGCCCATCCTGCCTTTGCCTGCCTCCTTCACCAAACGCGGAGACCCCATGCGCACGCCCAACGGCGATGGGCTCGCGTCGCATCCCGAAACCGATCGCACTGAGCAGATCTGGCTGACGCCTCACGGATTTTTGCTCGGAGCCCTCAAAGGCAATGCCACATGGAAGCAGGAAACCATCGCCGGCAAGAAATTTGACGTGGTCACTTGGACCGGCCCCAACGAGCAGAAAATCAACGGCTACGTTGACCCCGAACACATGGTCACTAAAGTTGAGACCTGGATGGACCATCCCATGTACGGCGACGAACACGTCGTCCGCGACTTCAGCTACTTCAAGGATTTTGGCGGCATCGTCTTCCCCGCGCACATTGTCGAGACCATTACCACGCCTGCCTTGACTGGTGACAAGAGCCGCAGCCTGGAATTATTCGTCACCGAGGTGAAAGCCAATGTCTCCGCCGATTTTTCCGTTCCGGAAGCCGTACGGCAAACTCCTCCAGCCCCAGCGGTAACGATCATCAATCAGAAGCTTGGCGATGGGCTCTACTACATAGCCGGACAGAATGATTACAGCCTGGCGGTTGAGTTCAAGGATTTCGTCACCGTCGTGGAAGGGCCCATGAATGACGCTCGATCCGTGGCAGTGATCGCGGAAGTTCACAAGTTGATTCCGAACAAGCCCATCCGCTACATGGTGAACACCCATCCGCACGTCGATCACACCGGCGGCGTCCGCGGATACGCGGCTATCGGCGCAACCATCATCACCCAGCAGGCAAACGTGCCGTTCATCGAAGCGCTGCTGCGTACTCCGCACACCATCATTCCCGATTCGCTATCGAAAGCGCCCAACGCGAAATTCCATGTGGAAGGCGTGGAGGAAAGCCGCACCATCACAGACGGCACTCGCAAGCTCGAGCTCTACCACGTGCGCGGCAGTAACCACAGTAGCGGCATGCTCATGACCTATCTGCCGGCGGAGAAGATCCTCACCGAAGGCGATCCGTGGACACCCGGCATGGTCAAAGTGAAGCCTACCGACCGGCCATCCCAGCGCTGCTGCGATGCGCAAAATCTCTACGAGAACATCAAGCGCCTGAACCTCGACGTGAAAACATTTGCGCCGATTCACGGCCGCACCGCGACCTGGGATGAATTCGTAAAGTACGTGGATTACAAACCGGAAGTTGCCGAGGAAGAACTGGCCAAGGAAATTCAAGGTCCCCCTCGTGGCGCCGCCGGCGCGCAACAGGCCCAGCAGGGCCAAGCGCCCGCGATGGACCTGCGCAACCAGGCGCCGCTATTTTTCCGTGAGGACTGGAAGAAAAAAGCCGGGCTTATCGCCAACGAAGATCATCAGCTCACGCAGGCCGATGTCTACAATTCGAATCTCGACCTGAAAATGTACGGCGATACAACCAATCTGATGGAAATCTTCCAGGCGCCCATCGACGTAGTCATGGTCTGGACCGGCCACTGCGCGACCAACTGCGCGGTGGCGCTGCGCGACAAAAATAATTACGTCGACCTCACCGGCCTCGCAAAGGTTCGCTGGCGCACGCGCCAGTCGGGCTTCCACTACCTCCGGCCCATCGTGAAACTAGCCGATGGAACATGGCTCATCGGCGACCATGCCGATGGCTATACCGTGGACTGGACCGTCAGCGAATTTTCCTTTTACGATCTGCACTGGCGCCGGCTCGATATCGGCACCGTTGTTGAGGCCCGCGACGGGTCGTGGGTCGATCGTCCGGATCTGAGCAAGGTGGATGAAATCGGCTTTACCGATTTGATGAGCGGCTCTGGCGCAGGCCAAGGTGGCTCTTCGCGCGTCGACTGGATCGAAGTGTACGGCAAGCCTGTCAGCCGCGAAGCAAATCCACCTCGCGCATCAGCCCAAGCGCGGTGAGCTTCAGTTTCATCCGTGTCGTGAACAGGGCGGCGCTTGGCATGTTGCTTTGCCTTGTGCCGCTCGATCTCCGCTCGCAGCATGCAACCGCGCCAATCCCTCTTGAAAAAGAGCCTCACCACGAGCTGGTTTTCCACAACAAGGACTTTCTTGCTTTTCGCGTGAAGATGCCGCTGGGCGACACGCTGCTTCTGCATCGCCACGCCTACGACGAAGCTGCGCTCACAATCAGCAGTGGCACGACTCTCGCGATTTTTCCGGGCCGTCCCGAAGTGCACCAAACGGACGTCCCTGCAACCGTGCGGTTTCATCAGGCGGGTGTAGTGCATCAGATCCGCAACGTCAGCGATTCGCCTTTTTATCTTCACTACTCCATCAGCCTTCTTCATCCGCAAAAAGGCATTCGCAGCTTATGCGCGGCGGCGGACGCTGGCGGCCCTGTCAATTGTCCCGCTTCGCAAAACGAATCTTCACCCGGTGTCCGCGTCCAGCCGCAATACGAAACGAATCAACTCCGCGCGGAAATAATGTTTCTGCAGCCGCACCATTCCACCATGCTAGGTGACACCGACAACGATGCTTTTGTAGTTGCGATCGACGAAGTGGGATCAGCAAATGCGAAGAGTAGCGCGCCAAAAACGCTAAAACCCGGCGATTTTCTGTGGATAGAGCACTCCGATCATTCGAACTCTATACGCAATGACGGCGATCGAGAGGCCCGCATGGCCATTTTCTGGTTCAGGCCCGCGGGGACGCCGCCTTTTGGCAAGGACAAAAAGCCGCACAGCCACGCCGCAGGACTCTAGAAGCCATCAAGCCATCTGCACGGTTTCAACCGTGACCTATTCCACATCCTGATTGCCGGTCAAAGGATTCAGTTCTTTGCCATCCGGCAAAACCACCTTGGTCAGCCGCAGGTTCGGCGCCCCGGTCCTCTGCGGATTTCCCATGATGGTCACCACATCGCCGGGTTTCATGGAATTCTTGCTCCAGCCTCGCCGCACTAGGAAATTCAAGCTTCCCGCTTCGCATAACCAACTCACTCGATGTCCGCTGGCATCGCTTACGTCCACGCGAATTTCCGTATGCGGATTCATGAACTCAAAGCTCGTCACCGTCCCCTTCATCGTCACTACTTGCGTGCTGTAAGCGGACGTTCCGTGATGAGCCAACACCGGGCTTTGCATTAAAAATAAACCAAAAATCATCGCCAGTGGCGCGATCAGTTTCATTTTCATACCGCCTCCGGATGAGTCATCCAATGCCCCATGTCAGAGTTGCGTTAGTCTCACTTGCCCTGCCCCTGCAATTTCAGCACGTTGTCGAAATTCCCGTTGTCGGCGCAGGTATGCTCAAGAATTTCCCAGTCAGGACGCAACTCGAACGCGATTTGCGTAGTCCACGGCTTGGTAAACGTCTTCGGATCGATGATCGTCATGTCATCCTGCAGCACATGGGCATTCACACGGCGCAGTCGCTCGATCAGGTGCAAATCCTCGCTGTGCCGCCGCCCTTCGCGGTCAAGCCAGGTCTTGTCGTTGAACCCGATCGTGTCCACCACCAGCGTGTCTCCCTCCCACTTGCCGATCGCGTTTCCCATGTAGGAGGCGTTTAGATCTTTCGGATGGCCCCTGCCGTCAACCCAGATCTCGCGCAGATTGTGATCAAGTTCGAAGCGCATGAACAGGCGTCCCGGAACCTGAAGAATCTCCATCGGAAGAGCGTGTAAATAGATGCGCGGCACGCCCGGTGGAAAGCATCCGGGGACTCCAAGCTTGGTGGGATATACGGGATCCGTCGAGTCCGGAACTGCCCTGGGGCCAATGGAAGGCCGCGTTGCCTGAAACTCCGCCTGCCCCCAGGGGGTCATCGGTGGAATTGTGCCAAAAAACGTGTATGTGCCGGGCTTGAACCCGCCGGGGTGCTGCGTGTCCCAAACTCCGGAGAGATTGTGCGGATCGAACTTTTCTGGATTCGATTTGCCAGCGGCTGAGGAGGCCTTATCAGCGGTCTGCGAGGCGCTAGCGGACGCCAACGCGAAAAAGGTAAGAACCGCGAATACCGAGGCCACCAGCCGATTTCGCATGGGCAACCTCCCCTTTTGAAAAGCGCTTTCCGGTTATGCCCGAAGGCAGGCCCATGAAACAGCTGGCTACGGTGGCGGCACGCAAAGAGCTGTCGCAAACTGGCAGCGAAAGTACTCCCATAAACCGGGCGTGTAAAGACCGAACCGGTCTTGGCTCGGCTACGGCAGCGCAAACGCGTTCACGCCCGAAGTGACGATCACCACGTACTGCTTGCCATTTCGCCCCATATACGTCATTGGATTCGTATGCCCTTCGGCGTCGAGCTTTGTATCCCACATTAATTTCCCCGTGCGCGAATCGAAAGCCCGCAGGTGCTTGTCGATCGTCCCGGCAATGAACACCAGGCCGCCCGCCGTCGAAATCGGGCCTCCCTGGCCGAACGCGCCCGTGTTGTGAATTCCCGCGGCTTCCATTTGCTCCATGGTGCCGAGCGGAATTCTCCAGGCGATGTTGCCCGTATTCGCATTCACCGCCAATAATTCCGCCCACGGCGGTTTTTGGCACGGCAACTCCGTATCAGGATCCCAGAAGCGCGAATTGAACGATCCTTCGCCCAGCGGACTGAACCGTCGATACGCCACTTTGTCGCCCGCCGGCGTCTTGTCGAGCCGTCCCATCCCCGCCACGTTGCGCGAATTCACAAACACGTATCCCAGCTTTGGATCCACGGAAACTCCGCCGTAATTCGGACCGCCCTGCTGTCCCGGAAATATGATTCGGAATTCTTTGTCGCTATAGGGCGTGTATGCGCCGTAACTGTGAATGCCACCGATCTGCTTCACCAGGTCGCGGCAGTACGCTTCATGGTTTGGTTCGCCCGTGAAAACCTCATCAGGAGTCATGCCCTGCCGCGCCAGCGGCGGAGGCTTTACTGGGAACGGCTGTGTGGCCCAGGAATGTTCTCCAGGCGTATCGCTCTGTGGCACGGCCCGCTCTTCCACCGGATACACCGATTTGCCCGTGTCGCGGTCGAGAAAGAACATCAGCCCCGGCTTCGAAATGGCCACCACTACCGGAATTTTTTTGCCGTTGCGCGTCAGGTCCATCATCGTCGGCGGCGCTTCCGCATCGTAGTCCCACATGTCATGATGCGTGATCTGGAAATACCAGCGAGGCTTGCCAGTCATTGTATCGAGCGCCACGATCGACGACGAATAGAGATTCTGCCCTTCGCGCGCGCCGCCGTAGTATTGCGAAGCCGGCTGCCCAATCGGCAGGAAGATTAAGCCGCGCTTCGCGTCCACTGTGGCCGCGCCCCAGGGCGCGGGCGAACCCGCCGTCATCCAATTATCCGTGGGCCATGTTTCGTACCCTTGTTCACCCGGATGCGGGATGGTGTGAAACGTCCACATCAATTTTCCCGTGCGCACATCCCACGCGCGCACGTCCATCGCCGGCCCGTCGGGATTCTCCTCCTGTCCCTGCGCGCCGGTAATAATCAGATTTCCGTAGATCGCGCCAGGTGAACTCATGTGATATGGCATTTTCGGGAATTTGTCCGTCACGCCGTCGCGCAAATTCACCGCGCCATTGTCGCCGAACGTCGGCACGAGCTTTCCCGTTTCCGCGTTCAGCGCGATCAGATGGCCATCGCTTGTCCCCGCCATCACGCGCGGCGGATTTTCCTTGTCCCCCGGCCAATACGTCACTCCGCGCAGCGTTCCGCTCGCCTTCCCTAGATCGTATTTCCAGATTCCCTCTCCGCTTTCTGGCCGCAGCGCCACGATGGTGTGATGAATAGTGGGCGTATAAAGCATGTCGCCAACCATGATGGGCACCGCCTCGGTTCCGGTTTCCGTCCGGTTCGCGGGATTCGGGTCGTTCGTACTCTGCGTCCACGCCGTATTGCCAAGCCAGTTTCAGCTTCGCTACGTTCTTGGTGTCAATCTGCGCCACCGGCGAATAGCGCTGCCCTTCCTGATCGTGGCCATACGCCGGCCAATCGTTTTGCCCATACGCCATCGGCGCAGCGGCCATCGCCGCAAGAAGTGTGCACGCAAGCAATCTCATCAGAGCCCCCTGCGCGAAATTGCCGCGTAACATACACCCGCTCGGTTACAGTTGCAATTGAGGACGGCGATAACTGCTTTCGAGCCAATCCCGCAGTCGGGAGCAAGTGCGGTGTTTGACAGTAATGCGACAGTTGGAAAGACGTTGGAAAGAGGTCGATGCAAATAAAAAAGGCGCCCCAGCCGCGAGCGCCTTTCCCATCCCGTCGAAACCAATCCTAGGACTTCTCCGCCCTCAATAAGCCTTGGATTTTAGTGAGCCTTGGCTTTGAGTGAGTTGATCGCCAGTGCCAGCCGCGACTTGTAACGGTTCGCGGTATTCTCGGAAAGCGTGCGTTTGCGAATCGCTTTATCCAGCTCCGAATACGTTGCCGACGCTACCTTCTCGGCTCCTGCCACATCAGCCGCGTTCAGCGCAGTACGCATGCGGCGAATCGCCGTTCGTACGCGCGTGCGGTTCATGCGGTTGATGGCCGCGCGCCGCTCCGTCTGGCGAATATTCTTCAAAACCGATTTCGTTTTCTTCTTGTGCTTTACTGCCGTACCTTGAGCCATTCCTGCTCCTATACTTTATTTCTCAATTTTTTTGTGGTTCGTGCGATCCACAACGCCGGTCCGGAATCCACCCTGGGAAAATCAGCGCGGCGAGAGATAATTGTAACCCAGTTGTTATCATAGTTCGTCACAATAATTGGGGCCACCTGCAGCCGGCATTCTCGCCCAATGAAAACACCCAACCATTCGCCACTGGCACAGCAAACAAAACCCGTTTGTCATCTCGAAGCGAGCGGTTCTCAGCGGGTCGAGGGATCTCTCTTCGTGTGCTGCGCCAGCCTCGCACGCCGAATCATTACCTTATATTTTCGCCTGACGAATGACATCCACCATGACGTCCACCCGCGCCGGTTCGCTCGATTCCGTCATCTTGCCTCGCTGCTGTTTTTCTGCATTTTTCTCGCGCTCCCGACTCACTCGCAGGGGATCGCGCCGGTTATCACCGTCGATCACGGGCCAAACGCGGCCGCCCAGCGCGCCAAGCACTATGTTATTCTGATTTCTTTCGACGGCTTCCGCTTCGACTACGCCAAGCGCTATAACGCACAGAACGTGCTGGCCCTTGCCTCTCACGGCGCCTCCGCCCCCGGCGGTATGATTCCCTCCTACCCCTCGGTAACTTTTCCCAATCACTACACGCTCGTCACCGGACTCTATCCCGAACATCACGGCATCGTTGAAAACGAATTTTACGATCCGGTCCGCCACGAAACTTATAGCTATAAAGTTAAATCATCGGAAACCGACGGCTCCTGGTACGGCGGCACTCCTCTCTGGGTTCTGGCCGAGCAGCAAGGCATGCGCTCCGCTTCATTTTTCTGGCCCGGCTCAGAGGCCGATATTCAGGGCGTCCTGCCATCCTACTATTTGAAATTCGACGACCACTTTCCCAACGAAAAGCGCATCGCGCAGGTGCTCGCCTGGCTCCGCCTTCCGGCCGCTCAACGCCCGCACTTCATCACCTTATATTTCAGCGACACCGATCACGCCGGCCACAATTTCGGTCCTGATAGCCCCCAAACTGAAGCAGCAGTTCACGAACTCGACACGGAGCTCGGCCGCCTCATGACCGGACTCAAAAAGGTGAAACTTCCGGTGGATGTTTTCGTCGTTGCCGACCATGGCATGGTGCAAGTTTCCCCGCATTGGATCAACCTCGATCAGCACGGCCTGGATCTTTCGCTCCTCGAAAATTTTCAGGGAACTCTTCTGTACGCAAAATCAGAAATCGACGCCCAGAAAGTTTTCGATCAAATGCAGCCCGGTATGCCCGAATACAAGGTCTATCGGCGCGCTGACGTGCCAGAGCACCTGCATTTCAACGAAAATCCCCGCGCAGGCGATCCCGTCGTTGTTCCATCCGGTGCTTACGCCATCCACGTCCAGGACAATCCCAAGTTTCCTCACCCGAATCCAGGCGAGCACGGTTTTGATCCTGCCCTCGTCCCCGAAATGAAGGCTATCTTTGTGGCTGCCGGACCAGACATTCGCTCCGGCGCCACAGTGGCGCCTTTTGAGAACGTAAACGTCTATCCGCTCATCGCCAAAATCCTCGGCTTGGACATCCACGCGCTAAAAACAGGCCCCATCGATGGCAAACTCGCCGTCCTTCAGCCGATTCTCAAAAAGTCTCATTAACTGCTTTCGCCGAGGTTCAAAGTAATACTTACGTAACGATCTCGCGTTATACTGCTCGCTTCTAAAAGTACCGAACCGTTGTGTCTTCTAAACCGCTGTAGTGCGCCACTTCCACACTCACAATCTTCCGATTTCGCTTCGACAGATGATTCAAACTGAAAAGGAGACTCTTCCGATGCGTTCCATTTCCCATCTCGCGCCGCGCTCTCTGCTGCTCCTTGCTGCCCTTCTCACATTTCACGCTGCTCCCTCACTCGCGCAAAACGCCCTGCCTGCGTGCACTGGGAGCTACGCGGTTGTGCGCGTTTCCGAAATCAAGCCGGGTGGCACCATGAAAGGTTTTCTCGACGCGGCGGCGGCACATCAAGCTTGGTACCGCAAGAATGGCGTGAATGACAACGAAATTGTGGTATCGCGCGTGATCGTGAAAGACGAAAAGACCGGCAAGTTGAGCTACTCCGACAAGGAAGTGATCACTTATCACATCAATCCGCCCGACGCCAAGCGCACTCCCAACCGCGGCGACGCCGACTGGAACGCTTACGTGAAAATGTATCGCGATAACTCGGACATGAAGTCCGAGTACGTCACCTGCATGCCCAAGCACGAAATGAAGTAGTTTCGTCCCGGCAACCTGCGAATTTGAATCGCCCTTGACCGGGGTGCGGAAACCCGCCCGTTTTTGAAGGCCGCTATCCAAAAACCGGCCTCCACGCCCCAAAAACAGCTCACAAGACCGTGTTAAAATTCCCGCATGTCAAAAAAAGTGATTTCGCCCGACGGAAATATCGATGGAGTTGTGGAACTCCCCGGCGATAAATCCATCTCGCACCGCTACGCCATCATTGCCGCGCTGGCCGAAGGCAAAAGCGAAATAGCCAATTACGCTTCCGCCGCCGATTGCCGCAGCACTCTGGAGTGCCTACGCCGCTTGGGCGTTGAAATTGAGCAAAAAGACCGCACCGTGCGCGTAAGCGGCGTTGGCCTCAACGGTTTAAAAGAGCCGCGCAAGCCGCTCGACGCCGAAAACTCCGGCTCGACCTTGCGCATGCTCACTGGCGTGCTCGCTGGTCAGTCCTTCAAATCGACGATTACCGGTGACGACTCGCTGCGTCGCCGTCCCATGAAGCGCGTCATTGATCCTCTGCGCCAGATGGGCGCGCAAATCGAATCGCGCGAAGGCGATCGCGCCCCTCTCGAAATTCGCGGCGGCAATCTTCACGCCATCGACTACACCACTCCCATCCCCAGCGCCCAGGTAAAATCGGCGATCCTGCTGGCGGGACTATTCGCCGATGGCGTCACCACCGTGCGCGAATCTGTCGTTACCCGCGACCACACCGAAGTCGCTCTCCGCGAATTCGGCGCAAAGCTCGAAGGCAGTCGCGGCGCCTATAGCATTCACCCGCGACCCAAGCTCACCGGCCGCAACCTCGTCGTCCCGGGGGATCTTTCCGGCGGCGTTTTTCTCATCGCCGCGGCGCTGGTTGCGCCCGGATCTTCGCTGATGCTGCACAACGTGGGCATCAACCCGTCCCGCGCGAAAGTCATCGACTTCTTCATTTCCATTGGCGCCCCAGTTCACATCGTCTCGGTCACATCGCAAAACGGCGAATTGGTTGGAGACGTCGCAGTGCGACAGGCGCCGCTGAAAGGTGGCAGCATCTCCGGCCCGCAGGTGGCCGAGATGATCGACGAACTTCCCATGCTCGCCGCCCTGGGGCCCTTCACCGAAGAAGGCATCGAGATTCACGACGCCAAGGAATTGCGCGTGAAAGAGAGCGATCGCATCGCGACACTCGCCGAAGGTTTGCGCGCCATGGGCGCTCAGGTGGAAGAATTCCCCGATGGGCTGCGCGTCGCAGGCCGCTCCGCGGGCAAACTGCACGGCGCGAAAATTGATCCGCACGGCGATCACCGCATCGCCATGGCCTTGTCGGTGGTGGCTCTCGGCGCAACAGGCGATACCGTCATTCGCGACGCAGATTGCGTCGGCGTCTCCTTCCCTGAATTTTTCCCCACTCTCGAACGCCTGCTCGGCGCTGAAAAGCCCGCGTGATCCGTACGAGCCTCCCATCAGTTAGGCCTTAGCTACACCGTATCCGTTCTCCAGTTTCGAGTCTTTCTACTACAGATAGTCCTCATCCGCCTTGCTGGTTTTCAGGTATGGCTGGCTCAGGTGACATTCCCTATATTCAGCCAGTCGGAGGGATTTGATGTTCGTAGGTCTCGGACTCGTGATGATGCTGGTTGCCACCTACGGATTATTCGCGTGGCAACTTTCCCTGGGGCGCATTGCCACTCTGTGCGTCGCGGGCATCTTGCTCATGGCCGCGCAGTTCCTCCGCATTCAGAAGGATTCCGCAGACCCAACCGGCGCGAAAGGAGAATTTCATGGCAGCCGCTGAAAAAGGCAAGAGGTGTAAGCACCCTTCCTGCACCTGCACAGTCACATCCGGTGATTACTGCAGCGCCCAGTGTGAGGCGGTTAAGCAAACGCCAGACGTTGAATGCTTGTGCAATCATCCCGGCTGTGGCGGCCGCGTCGAATGACGCAGATTCTCAACCAGCTCCGCAATTGTACGTGCAGTTTATCCCGGTGCCGTGAAGTTTTAAGGAGAGGAGACTCGCATGATTCTTCTTTTGATCATTCTTTTGTTGCTGGTGGTTGGCGGACTTCCCACTTGGCCCTATAGCCGCGGTTGGGGCTACTACCCAAGCGGCGGCCTGGGCCTGATTCTCGTGGTTCTTCTCGTCTTGCTTTTGCTTGGAAGGCTCTGAGCGAATTCTCCGGCGCATTCCGATCGAGATATTCGTTCGGAATGCGCCGCTTTCTTTTTTAGAAGCCATACCGGTGGCTTAATTAGCGGTGCAACGAGGTGAGTCATGCCTTTGATTCAGGTCTTGCTTGTTCTTATCGTTGTCGGCGTGCTTCTGTGGCTCGTAAATTCATTTATTCCCATGGCCGGCTCGATTAAATCCATTCTCAACGCGGTCGTCGTGATCTGCGTTGTGGTCTGGCTGCTCAACGTCTTCGGCTTGATGGGTCAGATCTATCATCTCCACGTGCCCTCCATGAGATGATGAATCTTCGGGCGCGCGGCTGTCCCGTTATCTGAAGCGATTGATTTTCTTGGGCTACCATCGATTTGCAGGGCGCGAACGCAGCGGCAATATGTAACGTCTAGAACTTTTTAGAGGGCCCTTCCCTTGCGTCTGAAATCCTTCTTCCCGTTTCTACTGTTCACGCTCGCGTGTACCTGTGCCCGCGGAGACGTCGGCATCGTCCTCAACGAATCGCTCGACACCAGTGTCGCCCGCATTACCGGTTCCGGGCACAGCGCCATCTACTTCTCGCGCATTTGCCCCGCTTCGCCCATCACGCTCCGCTTGTGCCGTCCCGGCGAATCCGGCTCGATCATGAGCAACTACACCACCCTTGGCGAGGACCAGCCCTTCGAATGGAACGTGGCTCCGCTGAATGTCTATCTCTACGGAGGAACCAGCGCGGAGGATCGCCCGCTCTTCGCTACCGATAAAATTAAAAAGGCCCTCGAAGAGCGCTACCGGGAAGAATATTTGGCTCGCGTCTGCCCCAGCGCGCCCTGCAGTGTCAGCAAGAAAGCGGAGTGGCGCGAGATGGTCGCCGCCACCTCCGAGCGCAGCATCTACATTTTTGTGGTGCGCACCACCCTCGCTCAGGACGAGGAACTCATCGAAAAGTTCAATTCACTCCCCAATGTGAATCACTTCAATCCTCTGACCCGCAATTGCGCCAATTTCACCCGGAACGTCATCGACACCTATTTCCCCCATTCCGTTCACCCCGACTATATCAACGACTTCGGCATGACCAGCCCCAAGGCCATCTCCCATTCTTTTGCGCGCTGGGCGCATCACCATCCCGACGCGGAATACCGCGTGCTCCATTTCGCGCAACTTCCCGGCACCATCAAGCGCAGCACCGTCGCTCGCGACGGCACCGAGCAACTTTTCCGATCCAAAAAATTGCTGGTACCCATGGCGCTTCTTGCCAGCCACGAGCTTCCCGTCGTTGCCGCTTCTTACCTCATCACCGGCCGCTTCGATCCCCAGCGCGAGTTCGAACAGCACCCCAGCGCACTGGCCAGTAGCATCGACTACGAAATGAAGCTGGCCAAACAACAGGACGATAGCACCTGGCTCGATGGCCTGAAACAGGCCAAGAATCTTGAGGAGCAGGATACGGTCGGCGCCCCACGCGACTGGAAGCGCTATCGCGAGGAATTCGATTCCCTCCTCGACGATGCGGTGCGCGACGAAGTCATCGCCGACCGCAGTTCTCTTGGCCACGTCTTTAAGGAATTGTCGGAAAAAGGCTCGCCCGTAATCGACGCGAATAATTCTCTGTGGCTGGAACTCCCAGATCGCGGCCGCGATACGCGGGTCGGGCTCAGCGCCAGCAACATCAATGCCCCCGGCTCCGATCCCCAGCTTGCCTACGAGATTCTGTTGGCGCACATAGCCGGTGTTTTTTCAAGTCCCGCGCACAGCCGCGAACCCATGTCCCAATTCAAGGAGGACTGGCAGTTGCTGCAGAAGGCCCGCTCCCGCGTCCCGGTTTCCCTCGCCCAGCGCTGACTCTGTCCTTGGGAACCGATCCGTTTCTCCTTTATTTTCTTACCAGGGAACACCTTTCCACAACCTCAACAAAAGGTTGGAACTTTAGCCCGGTCTGGCCGGAACCTGCTACGTGGACGGAAACGTTCCGGCGTTTCGAACGGATCCATGCCGAATTGGTTCAGTTCTTAGCCGGCGACGCCAACAAGAGTCCCAACTGTGGAGGTTTTAACATGAAGAAAGCATTTCTTGCAGTCTTGCTGGCTTCGGCAATGGCCGCGCCCATGTTCGCGCAGGGCCGCGGTACTCCGCCCGATCCGGCGCAATTCGTCGCTCGCCGTGTGCAGCACCTGACCACCCTGCTCGACCTGACCCCGGGCCAAGTGAGCGCGGCCACGACGGCCTTCACCAACGCGGCTACGCTAAACGCGCCGCTCGAAACTCAGCTTCGCACCGCACGACAGACCCTGAAGTCCGACATAGACGGCGGCACGGGCAACGTCGTTACAGACGCCACAGCAATCGGTACCCTTGAGGGCCAGATTCTGGGAAACGATGCCACCGCCGAGAAGACCTTTTGGGGCAGCCTAAGCACCACCCAGCAGGATAAGCTGAAGGCGCTTGGCCCTGGCGGCATGGGCATGGGCCCTGGCGGACCTCGCGGCTTCGGTGGTCCTCGGTAAACCCTCGTCTAAAGGCTGCTCTTAGAGCCTGCGTTTAATCTGAAGGAAGCCAGTTTGAAAGAAAACAGTCTGAGGGAAAATGGGCGGCTTCGGTCGCCCATTTTCTATTTCCGCGCTCACCGCGCCTCTTGCAATGAGTGTAGCGAGTCGTCGTCTCTCTCTGCGTTGTCATCAAAGCAAGCCGCGCCCGGCAAGGGCGCAGAGGAAGATATTCAGCGAGTCGAGAAATCTCTCTTCGTGTGCGGATTTCGCCGAGCGGTCTAGTCGAAGGCTCGGCAGTTGTCTTTTCTAGCCACTCGCCACTGCCGTTCCGCCGTCATTCTCAATCCAGCGAGTCGAACAACTCAGCCGACTCGGCATAGCTGGGGCTTCCCTGCCGGATGGTTTCACCCTGAGCGGACTTAAACGGCTCCTCGGAGGCGAATCGGTCGAGCAGGCGCTGCTGAATGAGCTTTTCGTGATCCGAGAATCCCAGCCGGATCACCAGTCGGATATTCGATGGCGACGCTGTCTCGGCTTCGGCGACCGCTTTTTCCTTGCTCCCGGCGCCAGCCTTCTTTTTCACCGGCTTCGCATCCGCGGAGGCTTTTTCGGAATCCGCCGCGGCTTCCGGCGCCGCGCCGTCTGCCGAATCCTTGCGGTCAAACTTGAACAGTACCTTCTTCCCCAGCCGCAAACCTTGCTGCCAGGATTCGATCTTGTGCCGCGCTTGCTGCGCTGCTTCTTCGTTGTCGCCGAAATCGTAAATTAGAATGGATGCCATAGGTGATCTATAGTGACGCATTCGGCGACCGCGAATCAACCTGGCGCTTGCCATGTTGTGCACCCGCGCGCCAACGCACATGCAACTCCGCTGGAACCACTTCCCCACCGCCCGGCGCGCACATGCTAGAATGCCCGGGACAATTTTAAGGCGATGGAGTTCGCCTGAACCGTCCTCATCGGACTGATGACTCCTGGCCGCCCCCGGCGCCCAGGAGTTTTTTGTTTTAAGGCATCGGCGCAATACGCCGGCAGAAAAAGGCTAACGAAGGCCAACGAGAGGGAGGAATCGTGCGCATTGCGCTGCTGATCGTCTTTGGTGTAGCAGGTACTTTGTCCCGCTACTGGCTGCAGGGATTGGTGCAACAACGCACCGCTTCGACTTTTCCCAGCGGCACGCTGGTCGTGAACCTGAGCGGCTGCTTGTTCCTCGGCTTGATCGGGCAATACGCGCTCACGCACCTCACCATCCCAGCCGACTGGCGCATTGGCATCACCGTGGGCTTTTTCGGCGCCTTCACCACTTTCTCCACCTTCAGCTTCGAAACGGCCCGCATGCTCGAAGACGGCGAATGGACGCGCGCCACAACCTATCTTCTGGCCAGCATCGTAGGCGGAATTATTGCCGTGATTGCCGGCATGCGCATCGCAGACCATATCTAGACAAGGGCGGAGGGACAGCGTGAGCGAAGGAGGACCCATGGAAACCGCGGGGAAGCACGAAAAATTCGAGGGCGAGCGCACGCTGATGCGCATCCACATTGGCGAATCCGACCACTGGCACGGCAAGGCCCTCTACCAGGCCATTGTCGACCTGCTGCGCGCGGAGAAATTCAGCGGCGTGACGGTGCTACGCGGCGTTGGCGGCTACGGATCTTCCAGCATCTACCACACCGAAAAAGTCCTGCGCCTTTCGCAGGACCTGCCCATCGTGGTCGAAGTCGTGGAGTACGCCGAGCGCATCGAACAGATCCTGCCGCGGCTCGACGAAATGATCGGCGGCGGCCTGGTCACGCTCGAAAAAGTGCGCGTGATCCTCTACCGCTCCGGAAAAAAACGGCCGGAACTCCCGAAAAAGTAAAGCTTCGCCAAAAGCTCTCAAAAATTCTGCCATTCCCCTCTTGCGCAGCGCTATCGCCACATGCTACGTTGTGGCGAATAAAAGGCGAAGCAGGCGCTCCCTGCATTTGTGGGCCGTGCTGCGCCTGATGGAGAGATTTGATGGCCTCAGCAGGGCAAAAACTGGCCTGGCCAGTCACCATAACCGGGTCGGCCAGCGGCAACAAGATACAAACCGTGCAGGAAGCGCTCAATGCCCTCGCCGGGCGCTACCGCGCCGACGAGGTTCTCACCGCAATCAAACACATTCCCGCGCGCGAGGCGCAGTACCGTCCCGTGCCCACCTGGGTGCGGCCGGAACTTTTTGCCGCCTACAGCGCCAAAGGTATCAGCCAGCTTTATTCGCATCAGGCCGCAGCAGCAGAGTTGGCGCGCAGCGGCAAGAATTTCGTTGTGGTTACGCCCACTGCTTCTGGCAAGACCCTTTGCTACAACCTGCCCGTGCTGAACGCCGTTCTTGAAAATCCCGACACGCGCGCGTTGTATCTCTTTCCCACCAAGGCGCTGGCGCAGGACCAGCTCACCGAACTGCACGATCTCGCTAAGCGTCTCGATGACTGCTTCGGCGTCTTCACCTATGACGGCGATACGCCCAGCGACGCGCGCAAAGCCATTCGCGAGCGCGGCCACGTGATTCTCTCCAACCCGGACATGCTGCACAGCGGCATTCTGCCGCACCACACCAAATGGGTGCGCCTCTTCGAAAATCTGCGCTACATCGTGCTGGACGAACTGCACACCTATCGCGGCGTTTTTGGCAGCCATCTCGCGAACGTGCTGCGGCGGCTCTCCCGCGTCGCGCGCTTTTACGGTTCCGATCCACAGTTCATCTGCTGCTCGGCAACCATTGCCAATCCGGGCGAGCTGGCATCGCAGTTGATCGAAAAAAACGTCGAGACGGTGGAAGAAAACGGCGCGCCCGCGGCGGAAAAGATGTTCGTCTTCTACAACCCGCCGATGATCAACCGCAACCTCGGTATTCGCCGCAGCTATTTGAACGAGACCACGCGCGTCGCCAAGGAACTTCTCGCTCGCAAGCTCCAGACCATCGTTTTCGCCAACAGCCGCCTGCACACCGAGGTGCTGCTCACCTATTTGCAGCAAGCGAACCGCCCGCAGCCGGGACAGGCCGAGCCGATTCGCGGCTATCGCGGCGGCTATTTGCCTGGCCAGCGGCGCGAAATCGAGCGCGGCTTGCGCGAAGGCCGCATTCGCGGCGTAGTCGCTACCAATGCGCTGGAGTTGGGCATCGACATTGGCTCGCTCGACGCCTGCGTGATGGCCGGATACGCCGGTTCGATCGCCTCCACCTGGCAGCGCGCGGGCCGCGCCGGAAGGCGCAGCGGAACCTCATGCGCGGTGATGGTCGCCTCCTCCGCACCCCTCGACCAGTTCATCGTGCAGCATCCCGATTATTTCTTCGGGCGCTCGCCCGAACACGCCTACGTACAGCCGGACAATCTGGAAATTCTCGTGAATCACCTGAAATGCGCGGCCTTCGAGCTGCCGGTTTCGCCCGACGAGAAATTTGGAAGCGTGGATTTGACTACGCTGTGCACGCGGCTCGCAGAAGCCGGTTACCTGCATCGCAGTGGCGGCAACTGGCACTGGGTGCAGCAAGCCTATCCAGCGGACACCGTGAGCCTGCGTGCGGTCACCTCCGACAACTTCGTCATCATCGAGATCAACGGAGACGGCCCTAACGACGCGGAAGTCATTGGTGAAGTGGATTTCACTTCAGCGCTGACCACCGTGCATCCGAAAGCGATCTACATCCACCAGGGCCAGCAGTATCACGTGGAAAAACTCGATTTCGACCACCGCAAGGCGTATGTGAAGCCGGTCAGCGTCGATTACTACACCGACGCGATTCGCTACACGCAGGTCCGCGTGCTCGAAGTTGCCGAGGAAGAAAGCATCGCCGGCCCAGCGGCGCGCGCTCATGGAGACGTGCTGGTTCGCTCACAGGTAATCGGATTCAAGAAAATCAAATTCTTCACCAACGAAAATGTGGGCGACGGAAAACTCGAATTACCCGAAAATGAAACGCACACCACCGCCTTTTGGATCACGCTCGAACGCAAACTCATGACGCAGTTACCATTCGCGCTGTCCGAGCGGCAAAGCGGGATTTTCGGCTTGCTGCACGCCCTTGAATCCATGGCAGCGTTGCTATTGATGTGCGATCGGCGCGACCTGGGCACCGCCGTCGGAGAACGCCCACCCAGCCCCGGCGTCATGCCGGATTGGCAGGAATACGCCATCACGCCCACCGGACCATTGGACACGAGGGCGGAGATGAAGGAATTTTTCGAGCCGAATTTGTACTTATACGACGCGTATCCCGGCGGCATAGGGTTTAGCGAGCCGCTCTATCGCGTCCACGATTTGCTCTTGCGCCGGACACGCGAATTAATCTCCGCGTGCCCCTGCGAGCAAGGTTGCCCTTCCTGTGTCGGTCCTGCAGGAGATAAGAGCGAGCGCGCCAAAGAAGTCGCGCTCGCCATTCTGGATCATATTTGCGGATGAAATACGTTCGGCATCTCGAACTCCGCAAGGTCGAAGGATCTGCATTTGCTTTGTGTCTCGTCAGGGCACGGCTTCAGCCGTGGCGACCGCTTCGTTTTTCCGGTGTCATCCCGAAGCGAGCCGCGCCCGGTGAGGGCGCAGAGAAGAATGTTCAGCGAGTCGAGGGATCTGAATATGAGAGACGATTGTCATCCCGAAGCGAGCGGTTCTCAGCGAGTCGAGGGATCTCTCTTCGTGTGAAGACTTATCTCCCACGTTCATTCCGAGCGAAAACCGGCGCCCCGGTTAGGGGCGCTCTGAAAAAGTCGAGGGATCTGCATTTTGTTTATGACGACAAATTGAAATGAGCGCGACAATTCCAGACCGGCTCTCTCGACTCAAAGCGCTCCAGCGTCCGTCTGCCGAGGCGAGTAGCGCGGGAGATGCCCGATACGGCCCTTCCGTAGGATGGTCGCCCGAACTCCCCGCAGGTGCAGATCGCCTCGCACAGCTTGTCAATGCCAGCGTGCGCAGCAATCAATTTGGCGAGCATCTCGCCTTGCAAAAGTGGTTCTCCGAGGCCATCGGCTCCGAAAATCCCGACGGTTTCCTCGACCGCGATGCTTTGCGCTTGCTCGTTCCCGGCGCGCCCGAATGCGTTTGCGATCCGCAGCAATGGCTTTTCCTCGATACCGAAACCACCGGCATCAGCGGCGGCACCGGTACATATCCTTTCCTGATCGGCATCGCCTGGTATGACGCAGGCGGCCTCGAAGTCGAACAGTTCTTCATGCGCGAGCACAGCGAGGAGCATTCCGTCTTAACCGCTCTCGCCGGGCGCATGGCCGAGCGCCGCGTGCTGGTCACCTTCAACGGCAAATCATTCGACTGGCCATTGCTCGAAACGCGCTACAACATGACGCGCAAGATTCGCGTCCCTTCGCCTCGCGCGCACCTTGATTTTCTGCATCCGGCGCGCAATCTCTGGCGCCTGCGGCTCGGTTCCGCGCGCCTGCCGGAACTCGAGCGCCACGTGCTCGGCTGGAATCGCGGCGCTGACGTCATTTCCGAATTCATCCCGCAAATCTATTTCGACTATCTCCGCGGCGGCTCGCCCGATCCACTCGTGCCAATTTTTCATCACAACCAGTTGGACCTGCGCGGCCTGGCCGGTCTTGCCAGCCGCACGCTGGCTATCCTTTCCAATCCCGAACAGCACGGGCAGGACGCTCTCGAGCTTTTCGGCGTGTCGCGCATCTGCGAGCGCCGCGGCGAAACCGCCCGCGCCAAGCATCTGTACACCCGCTCCATCGCCGCGGAATTGCCCGACGACACTTCTCTCGCCGCGCACAGATTTCTCGCCCGCATCGCCAAGCGCGAAGGCGATCACGCGCTGGCCTGCGAATTGTGGGAGAAATTGATCGCCGAAAAAACGGCAAGCTCTTCGCGCGAAGGGTTGGAGGCCTACGAGCAGCTCGCTATTCACTATGAACGCCGCGCCCGTGCTCCGCAGCGCGCCGCCGAACTCATCACCAAGGCCTTAACCGACCTTCGCCGCGCCAATCGCCTCGGATTAATCGCCGCCGGTGCCTACGCGCAGAAGCGCGCGCGCTTCGAGCGCCGCCTCGCCCGCCTCCGCCGCAAAACCACAACCTCGCTGCTCGATTCAACTCAATAGCTCACTAAGGATCATTTCGCGCCGGCCATCGGCCGCTCGATGCCCAGGTGCGTGGAATGATGCGTGAAAACGTGCGCGTTTTCCAGCGGAGAAGCAGCCAGCATCGCCTGCAGTTCCGGCACCGTGTACGCCGCGCGTACCGACTGCTTGTAGAGCTGATACATCGTCCCGGAATAGCGTCGCCCGTGCCACCGCACATGAAACGGATAGGCCAGCGCGCCCGGACGGCGTAAATCTCGCACAAGTATCGCCGCGCCGGGCTTGGCTATCCGTGCCATTTCCGCGAATAAATTTCGCGGCGCGGCGAAATGGTGCAGCACGGAATTACACATCACGAAATCGAAAGTCTCGTCGGCAAACGCCAGCTGATTCCCGTTGTCCTCGTGAAATTCCACGCGCCCAGCCGCTTCCTTCACCGAAGCCAGGTTCGCCCGAGCCTGCGCGATCATGTTCGGCGCGCGGTCCACGCCCACGAATTTCCAAAGCTTCAAGCGTCGCGCGAGTTTCAACACGATTTGTCCGGGTCCGCAGCCGATATCGAGTGCGCGTCCGCGCTCTTTTCCGCCAATCAGCCGCAGCGCGTGTTCCACAAACGTATCGTCGATCTTATCGAGAAATTCCTGGGCAGACGCGGAAGTGTACGCTTCCACTTCCACGGAATCGTCCATTACTTCCGGCTCGGGAACGCGCGTCAGCTCGAACAGGCCCATGGAGGGAAGCCTCCCTTCTAAGCCTATTCGCAGCGGAATGAACTGACAAGAGTGTGAAAATCCGTTCTATCGGTGAAGCAGAAGGCAGGAAAAATGCAGCTCGATCGATTTCGCTTTTGCGAAAACCATCGCGTTCGTCCCCTCGCTCCGGCGTGGGACAACAATCAACGAAGCTGCGCAATAGATTCGTTGCTTTCCGGAGTAGCAGGCGCCGGCGCGGCATTCCAGCCTATGGCCGCGTCGATCTTATCGAACGTTTCGCGGCTGGCGCCTTCCACCGTCAAGCAGCGCGTAGCCACGCAGCGAAGATACACTCCGCCGGTATCGGTATTGAATTGAAAATAATTCGGCCGGCGGAAAAGCTGTGTGCGGTTTGCATACTTCTTTTCCAGCGCCTCGCTGTATTGCCCGGCAAAACGTGCGGCATCCTCGACATTGTCTAGCGCGAGAAGAACCACCAGCGGCACGTTCTTGGTTTTCTGGTCCTCGAAAGAAACGTAGCGATCTCCCCGCCACGCCGCCGCCAATTGATCGGCCCTTTGCTGGCCCAGATATTGTTTCAGCACTTCGTCGAGATTGAATTCTCCCAGCACATTTTCCTCAAGCAATTTCCAGTCGGAGGGAACGATTCCCTTCCATTGCGGAAAGGTCACTTTCTCCGGAACCACGCCTGCCAGGTACATATCCGGGTGCATGATCTGCTGCGTGGAAACGGGCGGATTATCGAAAAGAATCTTCAGATCGGACCAGCCGGTGTGAGCTTTCAGAAACTGCTGCGAAAAAGTTGTGCCTGCAAGATACGGGAAAAGCAAATCGTCGCGCAGATAGGGCGGTGCTTTGGACAGATTCGGATCCTTGTCCATCTCACTGACCGCGCCCGAACGGATCAACAACGTCACATCGGGCAGATCGCGCACGCCCATCTTCTGATCGCGCAGAGTGTAATCCACCATGGCCGCCATCGCGCTGCCTTCGCTCACCGACTCGCGGGCCAGCTCCGCGTCGTCATTTGGACGCGCCGCCTTGATCCATGGATCGATGTGGAAAGATTGATCCTCGAGCGCGTGAGTAAGTTCATGCGCCATCACCGCTTTCTGCTCGTCGAGAGGAATCCAGTCCGCAATGTAAAACTCACGCGCCTTGGGATCGTAAAGTCCGGCGATCTGGTCGGTCAGCACGTCCAGCATGAACGAATCGAGCGGAAATCCCTTGGGGATCAGGCCAAAGGCTTCGAGCGTCTTGGTATCTGCATCGCGCTCCGCATCGTCTTTATCTTCTTTGTCCTCGCGGATCAGGTATTCGCGAATTTCTTGCTTCGAGCGCAGCGTTTTCTTCAGGCTTTCCTTTACCGGCAGGTCGAGAAGCTCGCTCATCTGCGCAAGCACCTCATCGGCGGCTTTCAGGAAGTCCGCGTTTGAACCGGGCGCACCCTGCGCCGGCGGCGTGTCATTCGCAGCGGCCGCACCCGGCGTGCTAGGCGCATTGAGAGTGGCCGGCGCGCTCGGCGCCACGGAGGGGCTTGCGGCGGAAGGCAGCGGAGCGGCGGTTCGCTGCGCGAATGCAGCAAACGCAAATACCGCCAGAAGGGCAAACACAGCGCAGGGTTTCATCCGAATAAGCTCCTGAAACTTGGATGGCACCAGCAGGATAACAGGTTTCTTCCGGGATACCGCGGATCCGCACGCGCATCACGGCGCGCTCGCATCTGGTCGCAGCCTACGATTGCAGCGAGCCGGAAACCTCTGTGGCCAGCACTTTTTGCAGAGCGTTCAACAGATCCTCGGGGCGAAAGGGTTTGGTCAGCAAAGCGCAGCCACAGCGTGTGGGCAGGTCGATGGCGTCGGGGTCCTGCCGGCTGGATGCGGTAAAAATCACGCGCGACGAAAGCTCGGAGCGATTCTGCTCAATCCAGCTATAGAGGGCAGACGTGGAAGTTTCTCCTGTCAATTTCACGTCCAAAATGGCCGCGTCAAATGACTCCTGCTTGAGGATTTCGATGGCGTCAAATCCATTGCGCGCCGCCCGTGCGGACATTCCCTTTCTGCCCAACGCCTCGGTGGCCACTTCCAGAACCGATTCGTCGCTCTCAACCAGCAGGATGCGGAAGGACGTGGCGTCATAAGCCAGCTTGGTTTCCTCCGATGAGGCCAGCGCTGCGGCCGAAATCAGCGGAATAGTTACCGTGAAAGTCACACCGCGCGGGAGATTGCGCACCTGAATTTCTCCACCATGCTCCTTCACGATCCCGTAGCAGATGCTCAGGCCCAGGCCGGTGCCCTTGCCCACGGGCTTGGTGGTGTAGAAGGGGTCGAAAATGCGATGCGGATTCTGTACCGGCGGCCCGTTATTGGCGAAGTCCACGGAAATCCGGTCGCCGATCCTTCTGGTGCGAATCCAGATTTCGCCGATGCCCTGGTTCTTTTCGGAAACGGCGTCCACTGCATTGTTCAGGATGTTTAGAAACACTTGCTGCAACTGGTGGGAATCCCCGGCGGTGTCCGGAAGATTGGCATCGAGCTCGCGATGAATGAGCACGTTCGCCAGTTGCATATCGTATTCGCGCAGAATCAGCGTATCTTCCACAATCTTGTTAACATGCACCGCCGTGCGCTCGGGCTTGTGCTGGCGCGCGAAGCTCAGCAGGTTTTGCACAATCCGGTGCGTGCGCTGCGCCTGCTTCACCAGCTTGTCGACATAATCGAAGCGCCGGTCTTCGGGAAATTCGCGCGACTGCAAAAGCTGGCTGTAGCCCAGAATCGCTGTAAGCGGATTATTCAGTTCATGCGCCACGCCGGAGATAAGCTGTCCTACTGCCGCCATTTTTTCGCTCTGCAGCAATTGTTCCTGCGTGTGCCGCAGCGTCTCGTACGCTTCCCGCGTCTGATCCAACAGCACGGACTTATCGATGGAAGTGGCGATCTGGTTCCCCACCGCGGCGAACAGATTCATCTCGGCCGCCGAGAACGATCGCGCCTGACGGCAGCCTACCAAAATCATGCCCATCAGGCGGTCCTGAGACCACAGCACGATTAACTGGCAGCTTACAATGCGCTCTTGTTGTTGTAGGGCGCGGAACGCCGAGGGCAAGGAAGGCGCCGATCCTGGCAAAAGCGTTGGGTGAACGTGACGCAATTGTTCAAATAGCTCCGCCGTGATTTCAATGGGCGCGGAGCGCTGAAACTGGTCGGCCCAGAAACCTACAGCCACCGAAGGCTTTAGCGTTTTCGCGCGGTCGTTGAACATGAACACCGCGCCGACGTCCAGCGCCAGCAGATCGATCACTTTTCGCAGCGCTTCCGTCAAGCCATCGGTCAGCTTCGAATGCCTTAGCAGCTCGCCGATGGTGTTGAGCGCCAGCAGTTCCTGGTTGCGGCGGCGGATTTCACTTTCCGCATGCTTGCGCTCGGTGATGTCCAGCACGAATCCCTGATACACAATCGGCGATCCTGCTTCGTCTCGCGTCACGAAAGCCGACATGTGCGCGCTGCGGACTTCGCCGTCTCTCCGGCGAAACTGAAATTCAAAATCGGCCACTTGTCCATGCTCGTCGAGCAGGGCTTCCAGGCGGCGCCGGTCCGCCACATCCGCATAAAACTGCGACGGCGTATAGGTTCGCAGCAGCTCTTCACGGCTCTCGCAGCCATAGAGCCGCACCAGCGCGCTGTTGCAATCCAGTAGCTTGCCGTCCGGGGTGGCGATGAAGACCCCTTCCTGTGCGCGCTCGAACAAGTTGCGGAATTTGTTCTCCGCCAGGCGCATGCTGGTGAAATCTTTGAGCACGTGAATGGTGCCCATTTCGCCGCCCTCGGAGCTGTGCAGCGCGGAATCGGAAACCAAAAAATATCCGCCAAACGACGGGTCCGCCTGATCCGGTTTCCCCGCCACGCCTTCGCAGTAAGGGCACCGGTTCCATTGCGCCGTGCCGCGCCGTAGCACGTCCCGCACTTGCTTTCCCACCAGCGCCACCGGTTCCATGTGCACACGCTGGCCGAAGGCGCGATTGGTACGGATGATGGCGCCGTCGGTGGAATGCGCCAGAATCATGTCGTCGATGGAATCGAAGGTGTCGCGCCATTGCCGCCGCGAATCCGCCGCCGCCTCAAGTAGGCTGATGTTCTGGACGGTCAGACCCAACAGGTTGACCACATTGGCGAGAAAATGCTTTTCGTCGCTCTGAAATTTGCGATTACTGTCGCTGCCGATGGCCAGCAGGCCTAAAGGAGCGTCCTTGCCCGGCAGCCGTAGCGCCACCCCGGTTGTCACCTGATCCATCCCAAAGCAGCCTTCCCGGATGGAGCTTTCCAATTTCCCATCGAAATAGACTGGCTCCGGTTGTTGCAAAAGCCTCTCAACCCATGCTGCCGAAAGCGCCACTTGTGCCAGTTTGCTGCGGCTTTCCTCGCCTGCTCCAACCGACGCGATCAAGTAAAGGTGCTGCGCGTCGCGGTTCTCATCGCGCAGCAGCACCAGCCCGTGGGTCGCATCCAGACTTTCGAGCAAGTGCCCCAAAATCCGGTGCAGAGCTTCTCCTACCCGTAAGGATTGCGTTGCTCGTGCCGTGATGAAGGAAAGCCGCCGCAGCTTTTCGTTGAGTTCCTCGTGCCGCGCGCGCCCGGCTTCCAGCACCAACACTGCCATGGCCACTCCGGCAGTGATCAGCAGCAACCCCTGCAGCGAAATCCGAAGCAGACCGAGCTTTTCGTTGATCCAAAGCGCACGATCGATCACGTGCAGCCCGCTCAGCGCCAGCGCAATTGACAGCAGTTTTCCGGGAAGTCCGCGATGATGCCCTCTTGGTTTCCACAGCAGCGCCCCGGCTCCGAACAAGAGGCTTGCCACCAGCAGCGACGCGGCCCAGTGCGCCTGAATCGTGAGCTTCGCCAACCGCAGTGCGGCGATCCCAATGAAAGCAAGGATTCCCCACCATACGTAGTACTTCTGCTTCTGCCCCAATCCCACGAATTCCATGGCCGCTGCAAAAAACATCGCCGCCATCAACAGGGCCGCCAGGTAATAGGCGTTCACCTCAACGCCGTTTCCTCCCCGCAACACCGCAGCGATTTTTGAAGCTTCCAGCGCGAAGAAGCACGTCCAGCCGGCCAGCCAGTAGCGAAAGTATCGCGCCGAAAAGGACGTCGTTAATAACGCATTGACAATCAGGATGATGAGGACCGCCGAGCCCTCAATAAATGTGATGGCCAGCAGCACCGGGTTGGAGACATAAGCCATTGCTATTCAGCTTCAGGCGACACTTTTACCTTCGCCCTCGCTCAAAAAGTCTAGGGCAAACCGGAATGTATAAGGGTGGGGGGCAGCCCAAATGCAGACTATAACGCACGTATCTCATAGGGCAACCTGCCCCTTACCTGGGTGTGCTGTGCGTTACAATGGCATCATCTGAGCGATTATGAACAAAGAGAAAATTCTCGTCGTCGATGACGAAGAAGCAATCCGCGAAGTTATCTCCACACTTCTGGAAGCACAAGGCTATCGCTGCACCGTTTGTGCGAACGGCCGCCTTGGGCTGGAAGCGTTTCGCAAAGATACCTTCGATCTTGTGCTCAGCGACATCGTCATGCCCGAAATGGATGGGCTGAAACTTCTCGCGGAGCTTCGCCAGGATGATCCGGACGTGCCGGTGATCATGGTTACCGCCATGCACGACATCTCTATTGCGCTCGAAGCCATTCGCGCCGGCGCTTACGACTACATCCTCAAGCCATTCGAGCGCGATCAACTCCATTTGAGCGTGCGGCGCGCTCTCGAACACCGGCAATTGGTCATCGAGAATCGCACCTATCAGGCCGACCTCGAGCACCTTGTCGCGGAGCGCACCCAGCAACTCTCCATTGCACTCCAGGATCTGGAACAATCCTACGATTACACGCTCGAAGCTCTCGGCGGTGCGCTGGATGCAAAAGATGCGGAGACTGAGGGCCACTGCCAGCGCGTCACCGCTTTCACCATTACCATGGCTCGCGCCATGAATGTCGATAAGAGCCTGCTGCGCCAAATCGCGCGCGGCGCCTTTCTCCACGACATCGGCAAAATGGGCGTTCCCGATCAAATTCTCCGGAAACCGGGACCGCTCACAACCGAAGAACGCGAAATCATGCGCCGCCATTGCGAAATCGGCTTCGCCGTGCTGGAGCGAATTCCCTTCCTGAAGGAAGCCGCGGAAATCGTTCTGACCCACCAGGAATGCTATGACGGTTCCGGATATCCGCGCGGCCTAAAAGGCGAGCAAATTCCCCTGGGAGCGCGGATTTTCGCCGTGGCAGACACGCTGGACGCCATGATTTCCGATCGTCCCTATCGCAAGGCGCTTCCTATTTCCGCGGCCCGCGCCGAAATCGAGCGCTACGCCGGAACGCAGTTCGATCCGCAAGTGGTCAAGGTATTTTTAGGCCAGCCAGACCGTATTTGGCTGGAGCTTCACGAAAAAGTCGGAGATCCCTTCCGCTTGGCGCAATTGGCGCACGTTTAGCGCTTCTCGCAGGGCCATCACAGCGCCGATTTGCGATTTCGGTAAAACCGGGTTCATAATCGAATTGCCGTTTGCCTTGCCCAACCCGCGTTCCTGGCCAACGGTACTATTGGAAATTTCATCTGCGATTCATATGCTGAGCGAAACGCCCCGCAATGCTATTCGTGCCGTTGCAAGTGATTTCAGAGCCGGATTGCGAATGGCCGTTTGTTACCGGACCCGATTGCGGTTGGATCGGTATGCCCAATGTTGAGCCGATATGCCCAATAAGGATTCCAGCCCCTTATTGAAATGTCCTGCCTGCGGACAGCAGCAATCCCGGGCTGTTTTGCAGGAAAAACTCTACATTTGCCCTTCGTGTAACCACTATTTTTCTATGCCTTCGCCGGCGCGGATCGCCACGCTCGCCGATGCCGGCACGTTTCGCGAACTGGACCGCAAGCTGGTTTCCGTCGATCCTCTTGAGTTTGCCGACCTGAAATCGTACCGCGGCCGTCTGGAAGAGGCGCGGCGCCAGACGGGCGTGCGCGAAGCGGTCACCACAGGCCTATGCCGCATCGCCGGGCAACCGGCAGTGCTGATCGTATTCGACTTCGAATTTCTCGGCGGCACCATGGGCTCCGTGGTGGGCGAAAAAATTGCCAACGCCTTCGAGGAAGCTACCGAACGCCGCATTCCCGTGGTGAGCATCGCCGCCAGCGGAGGCGCGCGCGTACAGGAAGGCATGCTTTCGCTGATGCAGATGGCGAAAGTTTCCGCGGCCGTTTCGTTGCACGATCGCGAGCGCCTAGCCTTCATTTCCGTGCTAACCGACCCGACCTTTGGCGGCGTCACCGCAAGTTTTGCCTCGCTCGGCGATGTAATCCTTGCTGAGCCGGGCGCGCAAATCGGTTTCGTCGGCCCGCGCGTCATCGAACAGACCACCGGTGTCGCTCCGCCCAAGGATTCGCACCACGCCGAAACCCTTCTGTGCGCAGGGCTGATCGATTTGGTTGTGAAACGCGAGAATCTGCCTCGCGTGGTCGGCCTTCTGATCAATCACCTGCGAAAGCAGAAGTCCGTGCGCGGCGAGAAGGAAGCTCCACTGGCGGAACCTGCCGGTGAGCAGTTGCCTGCCTGGCAGCAAGTCACGTTGGCGCGTCATCCGGAGCGCCCCTCCACCCGCTACTTCATCGCGCGCATGACCAACCGCTTTCTTGAATTGCATGGCGATCGGTGGAACGGCGACGATCCAGCCATTATTGGCGGGTTGGGAAAACTCGACGGCCGCACCGTCATGATCATCGGTCAGGAGCGCGGCAGCACTCCGGAAGAAAGAGCCGCCGTAAACAACGGCATGGCCTTTGCCGAAGGCTACCGGAAATCGATGAGGCTCATGAAGCTCGCGGCAAAATTCGACATTCCTGTGGTGACCCTGGTCGATTGCCCGAACGCGCAGTCAAGCTTTGAGGCCGAACATCATGGCATCGCGCATGCGCTCGCGCGCAATCTTGCAGGCATGTCCAATCTACCCACGCCGATTGTTTCCGCGATCATCGGTCAAGGCGGGAGCGGCGGCGCTTTGGCTCTAGGCGTGGCGGACCGCGTGCTGATGCTGGAGCACGCCATCTACTCCGTGATTTCGCCGGAAGGCGCGGCAGCGATTCTCTATCGCGATGCGAAGCAGGCCGAACTCGTTTCCGCCGGACTGAAGCTCACCGCGCACGATCTTCACAAGCTCGGCATCATCGACACTGTTGTGCCGGAACCGCAAGGCGGAGGACATCTCGATCCCGCCGCAACCGCCGATGTGTTGAAGACATATTTGGTCGCCGCGCTCCGCGAAATTTCCCACATTCCCACGCGCCGCCTGCTCGCGCAGCGTTATCAGAAATATCGCAACATCGGTCAGGGCGGCGTTTATTGGCGGGAACTCGTGCGCTCGCAGGTCCGCGACGCTTTCGGCTTTTTCCGCGCTTCCAGAACTCGCCGGCCCGTCAAAACCGCCGACGAAAGCTTTCAGAACCGCCGCTTGCAGCAAAATTCCTAGGCTTCAACTCCGTTACACGCCTCGCGCAGGGCTTTCCGCGGCAGATTCTCTTGATTTCCGCAGGAATCCACTTCGTCACTAGGCCTGCGTTCCCGAGGATATTCCTCTGTCTGAGCCACCCATCACTGAGAAGATCCCGATAGACAGCAATCCGCACAGCAACATCCCGAGCGATCCCGGTTCAGGCGTATTCGCGGGCGAGCCGAGGGAAAGATCGGTGATTGAGAGCGTTCCGAAAGAGGAGCATCCTTCAAAAACGCAACTGCCATCTGCCGATGAAGCAAGCAGCGATAAAGACGATTGAAGTCCGCCGTTGTCGTCAATTCCAAGCAGCGGCCCCACATTCAGTTTGGGCACGAAAACGCCTGCATCCGAAGCGCTGTAGGTGGCGCACACCTTCGGCGCCGCGCTCAGAGGCGCGCAATCGCTCAGAATTTCCGATATGTCAGTTACGGAAAGGGTAAAAACGTCTGTGCCCCAGTTGATGTCGAGAGGCCCCGCCGAAAACGTGCTGGCCGCTGCAATCGAAGCTCCTGAGGAGCCGATGCCCGGAGTGAACGTCATGCTGTAAGTGTCCGCAAACGATGGCATTGAAAGCACAAGCAGCGCGAAAATCGCCGCAAGGAAATACCTGTATTTTCTCGTCAGTTTCTTTGAAATCGAATTCAACAGCTTCGTTCCAGAATTTTGCCGGGCGAGTGGCACGTTTAGGTCTCCTTTGGGCATACGTCGACGGCCCAGCACGCTAACACGTCGCCACAAAGAGCGGCATTACGCCTCTGTAACAGGATGAAAAATAATCGCTGACAATAAGGCCTGCGGGCAAGCATCAGCAGGATGTTCGCCTGGCTGCCCGCCCGTTGCGGATTATCGTGCGCCTAGAAGTGGAAGCGGTACCGCACCGAACCGATCAGCTCCCGCGGATCGTTATAGTGCGTACCGCCGAATGAACTGTCCAACCCGAGCAGGTAGCGCGTGTTGGAAATATTCAGCGCTGTGACCTCAACCGACCAACGTTCGCGAATCGATTTCCCGAAAGAAACGTCACCGGTAATGTGCTGCGGCAAGTGCGCCGGGCCATCAATCTTCAGGAAGCCCGAGCCGTACACCACGTTGCTCGAGAACCAGGCGTTCCGCGGTAGTTGGAACTCGGCGCCGGTTGTCAGCGTGTTTCGCTGGTCGTGATCGAGGTAGCAGTAGCCGGTCAGGCATGCCGCGGCAACCGGCTCGATCAGGCCTCCGGTCGGCGCGCCCCTAAACTCAGCGGACATATTCGAGAATGCGAGATGGAAGCGGATACGCTTCGCCACCGCCGGTGAGCGCAGCGCGGCTTCCGTGCCGTTGATGCGCGCATTGGGCGTGGTCAGCGGCAGAAGAATATTCGAATTCCCAAGCACGTCGTGGTCGAGAAAGTTCAGCGCGCTAGTGGCGAAGTGGTCGAAGTCCAGAATCCACCCGCGAAGTGGAATCGTGAGCCCGAATTCTCTCTGAATATCGCGCTCGCCGTGCAGCGGCTGGAAGCTGAAGCCGGCCTTCAGCGCATCAAATCCGAAAAGCGGGCCGCCCACGGTGTAGAGCGGCGGCGCCTGGTAATACGTGCCGTAGAAGCTGCGCAGAACCCAATTCAGCTTGGGAATCTGCAGCGAAGCGCCCACCCGTGGATTCGTTGCGTTCTCAACCGTTGAACCTGAAAAGTGAGTGAAGCGCACACCTCCGTCCAGCGTGAGCCATTTCCACGGCTTGTACTGTTCGTTCGCAAACGCCGACCCAACACCTCCGTCCGGCACCTGCGCCACGGATGATGATGCCGTACCGGTAGCCAGCGTGAAATTCACGTTGTCGTGCTGGAAGAACCCGTACGTGCCAAGGTCAAGGTTGTGCGCGCCATGCACGTAGTTCAATTCGACCTGGCTGCCCACGTAACTCGACGTGTTCTGCGTGGAGGCCATCAGCGGATCGGTGGGTCCGGCCTTGTAGTCCGCATTGTTGTAATGAAAGAACGGTGAGACCGTCAGCAAGGTGCTCGAATTGAACGTGTGTACCCAGGAAAACGTGGCGAACGAATCCAACTCCTGGTCCGTGTCGCGATATCCTTCAGCCTGCTGATCGGGAAAGTTCGGGATCTGGTAGTGGTCGTTACGCACCGATGCCGTCCAGCGCAGCTCATTCGTCGTGTTCACGGTGTAATTCATTGAGGTGATGAAGCCCTCGCCGCTACCCATATTGTGAATCACTTGTTCGGTTGGGGGCTCCAGGCCCTGGTCGGTGCGATTGGCGCTAACACTCGCATAGTAGGCGAATTTCGCCGTGTGTCCGCCGAACCCGATCTGATCGTTCGTCTGGTTCTCGCTGCCGTAGGTGACAGTCAGGTCCGCATCGTCGTTGAACTCGAAGCCCGAGCGCGTGAGCACATTCACTTGTCCGAAGGTGCGGTCGCCACTCTGCGCCCCGTATCCTCCACGATTGATCTGTACTTCCTCAATGTCTTTCGGATCGAGCGCGCGGCCCACGTTGCTCGACATGCTCGTGTTCGGCACCGGAACTCCATTGATCGACCAGTTCACCTGATGTCCGCCGCGGATGTGCAGATGATCGTGCAGCACGAACGCGCCGGGTGTCGTCTCCGTCACGAATTGCAGGCTGCTCATGCGGTCCGCACCAGGCAGCTTCAAAATGTCCTCGCCGGATTCGAGAACAGGAGGGCTGGCCGCGTCGGGCGCGGTCGCTTCCAGCGGCGTGTTCGCCGTCACTTCCACGGTGCTGACCACTGAACTCACCTGCATCGTCAATTCGACGTTCGGTGCGCTGCCCATGATCACTTGCACGTTCTGATTGATCGCGGCAAATCCTTCGCGCTCGATTTGCAGTTTGTAATCGCCGATAGGAATGGCGGTGATGGTGAACGTACCGCCCATGTCTGTTTGTGTGGCCTGCACCCAGGCGGAGGCGGTGGCGTGCAAAGTTATGGTCGCGTCCGGAATGGCTGCGCCGGTGGGATCCTTGACGGTTCCACGCAAAGTGCTGAAACCTTGTCCGTGAACGATCGTGGGCCCGAATGCGAATATCATCGCCAGAGCCAGGAGCCGGTGAAATGTCGCCATGGCTGCCCTCCCGAGCCGGCCGAGCCGACCGGCATCAATGAACAAATGCTAAGGAGGACAGAGCGGCAACGATGTGCGCCGAGGCACGGAACGGTGTGACGAGGCTCACGATTTCGCGCCGCAAAATTGCGCGCGTGCGGTGAGCGCGGCTTACGGCTGCGCGCAAAAAATTGCGCGCGCGAAATCTCGCGCCTGTTGCAGTAGCTCTAGCGGCCGAAGATGCTTGGCAGGCGAAACTTTTTCGACTGCGCAGGCGGAGGAACCGGCATGGATTTCGCCCCGGCCAGGCGGGAGGGATCCGCGGCGTGTGGAGGCGGCGCGGCCTGATTGACGCTCGGAGGAGGCGCCAACAGCCGAACCACGTGGCCGAGGCGTTCGCGCTTGTAAGGCTTGGCCATACAGACCACGGCGCCGATGGAATGAGCCTTCGCGTAATCGCTCGGGTACGCCGAGCTGGTCATCAGCATAACCGGCACGGGCTTGAGACGCGGCGTTTGTTTGAAGTGCGAGCAGAGCGAATAACCGGGCATGTCTTCACCTTCGACGGCGGCGATGAGCAGCGAGGGAACGCGCTGTTCCAGGATCAAGTGCGCTTCGGCGGAAGTGCAAACGGTGATGACTTCGTAGCCTTCGGTGGTCAGGTAGGACTTCATGAATTCGCTGGCGCTCACTTCCGATTCCACCACGAGAATGAGCGGCGCGCCGGACGAAGGCGCTTGCTGAACTGTATGTGGGACCACTGGGTGAGCCGTTTTCTTCGATTCATGTTGCACTGCTTGTTCTATCACCACCTGCAACAGATCCGCATTATCCGCGGTGTGCGATTTTTTCTGGTGCGTATGCGCCTGCGCGTGCGCCTGAGTATGACCCTGCACGTGACTGTGAGCGGTTTCTTCGGCATGCGCCAGCGCGATGGCTACGGTGCGGCGCCCTTTGTGGGATTCGCCAATGCGGACGACACGGCCTTCCTGCTCGGCATGCGCCACGGAGGTGGAATCGTCGTAAGGGACCGTGACGCTCACGCGCATGGCGCGGTAGTAGGCGTCGCTGGAAGTTTCGATGAGGATGCCGGTAGGCGAAAGATTGATGGTAGTGGTGGTCTCGTCAAAATTTCGGTCAGGGCCGACCATGCCACGGACGCGCACCGGCGCGGAAATCAGCTCTCGGTTTTTATTGCGGCGCTCCGTGCCGCGCGGGCTCTTCCTTCGATCGGTGTGATGGCCGTGATCAGACATAAATGCGGATGTCCCTCAGATTCAAGGCTATCGGAGAGTCTGGCGCAAAGAAATGGTACGAGTTTGGTCTGGGCACCACGCTGTAGCCGAAGAATCAACATGGGATGGGGGCCTACGGGACTGACGGATAAAATGGCACGTTTTGTTTGTTTTCAATAAGTTGCGGGGTGCTCCACGTGGCAACCACTGACGCGTGAGCGATCGAGAAAGCCGAAGGAAGGGCGCCCGTAAAGTGAAACAAAAGCGAAGGAAGATCGCCCTTTGCTTCATTTGGGAACTTCGTTCGCTCGCACACGGAAGACAGAGTGGCACACTCTCGTTCCCGTATCAATACGTATTCATACGGTAACTAGGAGACCCAGAACGCATAGCACGCACCTGGAGCATCCTTTCCGGGGAGGAGAACATCTTCCTGTGTTGCCATATTACGGCTGCAACGAAGTGCAAAGGCTCGCGGTCCTTTTCACTGCGATGCTAACCGGATCGCCAAGCACCGCGAGCGGTAAAGCGCTTCGCGGCTTTCGTTTCCCACCGCGGGCCGCGAAAAACGGCGCGGCCTCGCAGTGGGCTACGATATGCCGCCCCTGAACGGGGCTGATGGGTGCTTTGGATGCGGATATTCGTCCGAGGTTCCGAGTGATGCCTTGACTCAGGGAGCACATGAGGAAGCAGAAGCAGATTGGTACGTTCGCGGCAACGTCTGCACCCGAAGAGAGATCCCTCGTCGCGAAGAAAATCGTTTCGCTCGCTCGGGATGACAACCCAAAACAAAAGCGTAAGTCAGAAGAGTCAATCAAGAAAATGCAGATCCCTCGACACGGTTGCAAGCAACGCGACGGGATGACTAGGTAAAAGCAGGGAAGATATGACGGGATCAAGCCCGCTGTTGCAGTAGCGAGGCCGGCAATCGTCTGAGCTGCGCCGGTACGATAAGGAAACCATGAAGAAAAACGCTGGATCGAGTAGAAGAAAGACATCCGGGGCGAGAGGGCTTCGCCCGTCAGGGATGGCCATGCTGGCGCTCGTGCCTGTAGCGACGGCAGTCGGGATAGGGGCACTGGCAGCGCTGATGGCGGCAGGACCGGCGCGGAGCCAGCAAAGCCAAAGCCAGACGCAGACCGAGCAACCGCCGGATCAGAAGCAGGATCAGCAAAAACCGGATATTTCCGTGGACGTAAAGCTGGTAAACGTGTTCGCCACGGTGCGGGACAAGAAGGGAGCGATCGTCAATAACCTGACGAAGGGTGACTTTACGCTGGAAGAGGATGGGCGGCCGCAGACGATCCAGTATTTCGCGCAAGAGTCCAACCTTCCGCTGACCCTTGGGCTGCTGGTGGACACCAGCATGAGCCAGCGCACGGTGCTGAGCCAGGAGCGCACGGCGAGCTATGCGTTTCTTGATCACATGCTGCGCGAAGACAGGGACAAGGCCTTCGTGATTCACTTCGACACGCAAGTGGAGCTGCTGCAGGATTTGACTCCATCGCGCGAGAAACTAGAACATGCGCTGCAGTTGCTGCAGACCTCTGACCCGGACGACAACGGTGGGTACGGTGGGGGCTCTGGCGGAGGACAAGGTGGAGGACAAGGCGGGCCGGGCGGAGGGCGCGGACGGCATGGCGGAGGCGGGGCGGGAACGTTGCTCTATGACTCCATTTATTTGGCTTCGAACGAAGTGATGAAGCCGCTGCAGGGCCGCAAGGCGCTGGTGGTACTGACCGACGGCGTGGACCATGGCAGCAAAGAGTCGCTTGAGACATCGATCGAATCGGCGCAGCGGGCGGATACGCTGGTCTATTCCATCCTATTTGCGGGCGAAGAGCCGCACATGAGCCGCGGAGGATTTGGAGGTCCGCGGATGGGCGGTGGATGGCCAGGAGGCGGCGGAGGTTGGCCCGGCGGAGGCGGTGGTGGTGGTGGAAGGCGCGGGGGATATCCAAGCGAGCAGCGCCCGGACGGAAAAAAAGTTCTGACGCAATTGTCGCAGGAGACGGGCGGACAGATGTATGAAGTGTCGAAGAAGGAATCGATCGACGAAATTTACGCCCGGATCGAAGACGGCCTGCGCCACCAATATGTGCTGGGCTACACGCCGGACAAGCCGGAGCCCGGGTATCACAAAATCCACGTCACGGTAAAAAACAAAGACCTCGCGGTACAAGCGCGGGAAAACTATTACGCAAAGTAGCGAATGGAATGTGTTGTTGTCCGCAGCAAGAGCTCAGGCCGAGTTTCGGATCTCTCCCTGTTTTTCTGTATGTGACGTCTTCGGCATGGATGACATTTAAGGCGTGATCTTCAGCAGTGAAACCCACGTCTTGGCAGCCGTCGAAATTAAAAGCTATTCAGCGATTACTGAAAACTGCACCGTGCGGAAGGGCGCTTCCTTTCCAGCCGTCGGGCCAGTCGCGGGTGAAGTCGATGGATTGCGGGGTCAACGTTAGCTTTCCAGTTTGTCGGTCGATCGTGGCAAAGAGAGCGTGGGTAAAAAGTGCGCCGTACCCGGTGATGACCAGGCGATCGCTATTGGGCTCCACTGCGAGCCAGTGCGGCTCCTGGTCCGGCTTCAAAAGAATCCGGCTAGCCTCGTGCGGGTGTTCGGGATCGTGCATGTCGAGACTCACAATAGCATGGCCGCTTTGCATGGTTTCCACCCAATAATCGCCGACCACGACCGGAACTTCGCAGGTTCGATAACCGAACTCATAGATGTGCTGAAGTGTTGGATGATCGCTTGCGAGGTTTCGCACCAGGAACAGTCCACAGTGGAAGGTCGGAACAACGACGGTGGCGCCATCGGCAAGCACGCGCGGTTCGGATGAATCCGAAGGATCGTCAGAATACGAAGCCAAAGGCGCCCGGGCCGCCAACGCAATTGTGTTGAGCAGCTTCAGGTCGGACAACCGCCAGATTTGTACCGCGTGGCTAACTTGCGCTCCCATCATATCGGCGCTGCCGGTTACGACACGATCGAGTTTCGGGATGACCGCTAAGCTGTAGGGTCGAATATTCGGGTCGACTTGTGGATCCGCTGCCGAGCTGCTTCTGACGATGCGGCCATCCGTGTCGAATTCGACGAGCCCCCCGGGAGCCTTATTGAAGCCGCCGGAATACTGGAAAGTGGCAACCTCGTGGCCGTTTGAGAGCGGAACGAATGAATGAGGGAATCCGTAGACACCGACGTTACCAAATTTTCGCAATAGGCCCGGATGCGATCCATCGCGCAGGTCGAAGACGTAGGTGCTATTTCCCATCCGATCGTTGGCGTAAAGTACGTCGTTGGGGGGAAGCGCGTAGTTCGTGTGATGCGCCAGCTCCGCTTCTCCGACGGGAAGCATCGCGACAAGCTTGCCGAAGGGAGAAGCGTTCGGCGCAACGTCAAATGCGGCAAGAAAGTCTTTGCCTAATCCTACTTTGAGCTCGTCTATCGTTTTGGCTTCGGGATGCGAAACTTCCATGGCCCAGACGAAAAGATAGTGACTATGAGCGATCGATGAAGATGGACCCAGAAGCAGGGCGAGAGGCAATATAAAAAAGCTCACGCCAAACCACCCCACGCGCGAAAATCGATTGACGGGCTTTCCGTGATTGTTTTTAGCCAGAATTTCCGTTTTGACCTCCGGATTACCCAATCGTACACACTCAACACTTCGCCAGGTAAACCAAATTGTTTTTCTTCGCCTAATCTTCCATCTCGAGAGACGCCAAAACCCGGTTCGCGTTGGACTGAACTTCCGTTCGGAGGCATTTTCTCGGATGTTTCGGTGGGATGGTTGCCATCCGCGATTGGCGGCGTCAGTGGCCGTCGACACCGCTGCGACCACTCATTGAAAGTTTTATTGTCCTAAGATTCCATTTTCGGAGAAGGCGAAGTTGTGACACCTCCAGGCGTTTGCTAAGCTAGGGGCCTTGCCGCGGAGAGGTGTCTGAGCGGTTGAAAGAGCTCGCCTCGAAAGCGAGTGTTGGGGAAACTCAACCGTGGGTTCGAATCCCACCCTCTCCGCCATATTTAAAACCCCACAGTATTTCCGGCCTGTTTTGATCCGTGCTACAGCATGATACGTTTTTGGCCCGAATTGTAGGGCTTGCACGGCCTTGTAGGCGCGGCAAACCAGATGTCGCAATCAACACTGTCCATTACCGTCACAGGACCAATCGTGGCTGGCGTTACTTCGCATTGGGCGTCGGCAGACGTCCGGAAGCAGTCAGGAATGGACCATTCTTCATCAGCGCGCGCGATACTTTACAAAAATACAATGGCAAAAGTACGAACGCATTCTTGGGAGCTGTGTGACGGAAAAAAGGGTCAGCTTCAGGAGGAAAACAGCGCAGTGACCCCAATGAATCCTAGGCTGGCTGTTGCATGGCCTTTGCCGGGACGCTCGCCAGCAGATAGACCAAGCCTTCTGCCATTGTAGGATGGGTAAAAATCGCGTCGCGCAGCACGGTGTAGGGCAAGCCGCCAAGCATCGCCGTCTGCACTACCGCCATCATTTCGCTTGCTTCGGCGCCAAACGCAGTGAATCCCAGGATGCGATCGCTTCCGGCATCGATCAGCATCTTGATAAACCCTCGGGTCTCACCAAGAGCGACGGCTCGCAAGACTGCGGCCATGGGCAGCTTCGCCACGCGATATTCTACTCCGCGTCTTTTCGCTTCGGATTCGTTCAGGCCGACGCGAGCAAGCTCGGGATCGGTGAACATGCAGAACGGTATGAGCCGGTCTTTCGTGGTACGGCTGCCCCCGTTGAGATTCTCACGCACAATTCGGAAATCATCGAAGGCAACGTGCGTGAACTGCGGACTGCCCGCGCAATCGCCTACGGCCCAAACGCCGGGAGCGGTCGTCTCCAATCGCTCGTTCACTTTGATATAGCCGCGCGGGTCCAGTTCAATCCCTGCCGCTTCCAGCCCAATTCCCTGCGTATTCGGCGTTCGTCCTGTAGCGACGAGCAGATCTGTGCCCTCGATGACCTGCCGTCCATGGCTGTTTTCAATAACAACTCGGACCTGCTGACCGGAGAGCCCTTGCACTTCGCGGATGTGTGTATCGAGCAGCACTTCGATTCCTTCACTCACGAAATTCTCCAGAAGCGATTGGGCAACGTCAGGATCTTCAGCGGCGGCGATTTGTGGGCCACGCTCGACGATGGTCACCTCAGAGCCGAAACGGCGCAGGGCCTGAGCGAGTTCAAGGCCCACGTATCCTCCGCCAAGCACGATCACACGTTCTGGCAACCGCTCTAGATCGAGCGCCTCCACATGAGTCATCGGTTTTGCAGCCGCGAGGCCGGGAGTATCCGGGATGAAGGCTCGTGATCCAAGGTCGAGAAACACGCGATCACCGGTAATCGTGCGTGTGCCTCCCTCGTTAAGGTGAACGTCAACCGTCTTCGGAGTTATGAATCTCGCTTCGCCACGAATCAGTTCCCCTCCTGTCGCCTTGAAGCGTTCGAGATGATGCTGAACCTCGCCCTCGACCATCTTGCGCTTGCGATTCAGGACGCCCTTCATGTTCGTAGACACTGGCCCACTCTGAATGCCGTATTCCGAACCGTGACGAGCGAACCAATTCGCTTTTGCGCTGCGAATGACGTTCTTGCTGGGCAAGCAGGCAATGTTAGGGCACGATCCGCCGATGTATTTCCGCTCCACGACAGCGGTGCGGTGACCGGCTTGGGCCAAGGTCCACGCCACGTTCTTTCCGGCTTCCCCACTTCCGATGACAAGGATCTCGTAGTGTTCTATGCCAGACATTCGTTCGCCTCCGCGCATTTCAAATAGCTGTGCGGCCGCCATCGACCGCGAGTTTGGCCCCATAAATGAAACTGGAGCGATCGGTCGCCAGGAAAACAATCGCCTCGGCAATCTCATCGGCGGTTGCCGGCCGGCCCGCTGGCGCCTGTGCAGCAAGTTGCTCAACACCTTCTCCCATTGCTTCCGTGCCTTCCGTGCGGGTAGGTCCAGGACTGACGGCATTGACGCGGACGCCGCGCGGGCCATATTCGGCCGCCCACGACTTGGTCAGCAAATTAATCGCGGCCTTGCTTGAGCCATAGAGGCTCATGCCGGACACTCCGTAGTCGGCAACCATCGTCGAGACATTGACAATGGCTCCTTTTCCCCTCTTCGCCATGAGCGGAGCAAGTTCCGCGACGAGGAAATACGGCGCCTTGACGTTGAGTGAGTACACCCGGTCAAACGCTTCTTCCGTGGTTTTGTCCGTCGGGCCGAACGGAAAGATCCCTGCATTGTTGATCAGGATGTCGACGCGGCCGGAACCGAGCTCGATCGCTCTTCTCGCCACTTCGCGCGCGCTCGACGTATTTCGGAGATCAGAGGCAATAAAATCGGCTTTTCCTCCCGATGCGCGGATTTCGGCCACTGCCTTCTCGCCGCGTTCCCGATTGCGGCCAACAACCAAAACATGGATGCCAAGGTGCGCGAGTTTATTGGCCGTCGCGCGGCCGATGCCGCTCGTTCCGCCGGTAATGAGGGCTGTTAGTGCTTCGGTGGCCATTTGCGGAACCTCTGCTCGTGGAGTTTTGTGGAAGTTGAGGGTGTCAGGACGAACCACTTGAGAAATTTTACCCCTTTTTGTGTCGTCGATTGTCAATAAACAACCTACATCGCGGGTGCAAACGCTGCATACGTCTCATCGGAGTGCGACCGAAGAAAGCGATGACCAGAGGGGTTTTAAGTGCGGAAGGTGTGCTCAGGAGGTTGCGACCTCGTGAAACCGATGCAACCGAAGGCTGGCCCTGTGGCCCAAAAGGAGGCAATGAGCACAAAGAGTCGACGACTCTTTACGCAATTCCGGCTCACGCCTTGACCTCCGGCCTAGCCGATCGGCTGGTCGGGATATCCGCACCAACGGACGGCCAAATGAGTCTGGTCCTCCGATTTATCGGGACTCGCTTGGCGACGTTTCTGCCTCTATCAGACGCCAAGCGAAAAACGAACTTGCAACACAGAGCCCGGCGCAGATCAACATTATTAGCCGAAATCCGAATACGAAGGCTGCATGAATCGAGCTTCTGACGTTGGCAGCCAAAGTCGAATCCAACCCTGCCGGGAGGGTAATCGCCGCAAGTTTTATCTCGTTCGACCGCACCGCGCGCACCACTTCGATCGGTAGAGGCACCCTCGTGAGATCGTCGTCTAGATAATGGCTGAACGAGCTAAGCATCACGGTACCCAAGACTGCAATCGCTAGAAGGCCGCCGATGCGAGCGAGAGCGTTGTTGATTCCGGAAGCCGTACCAGCCAGGTTCTGATCTACTGTGTCCATCACGACTGTTGTCAACGGCGCTACGCTCACGGCCATTCCGAGGCCGAGCACGACAAATCCGGGGAAAAATGTTCTCCAATAGCTGCCGCCCACAGATGGAGCTGCGAAACAAAGAAATCCTATGGCCGCGATGATTGGACCGGCGATGAGCGGGCGCCTTGCGCCAAAACGAGCGACAAGGCCGCCGGACCAGCGGGAAAGCAGAAACATCAACAGGATGAATGGAAGGGCCGCAGCTCCCGTGGCTGTCGCCGAATAGCCCTGCACTTGGATCAGGTTCAGCGGGAATAAAAAAAAGAAGATTCCCAGAGCTGCATAGACAAAAAAAGTCAGCAAGCTGGCTCCGCTGAAATCCGTAGACCGAAACAGCTCGAAGGGAACCATCGGAGCGCTGGCGTGCTCCTCGAAGTAGCGGAAGTAGGCGAGACATGCTGCTCCCGCCACCAATGCGCCCCAAATCGGGGAACCGTTCCATCCCTTGGAGGAAGACTCGATAAATGCGTAAGTCATTCCTGTTAATCCTGCCGTTACCAAAGTTGCGCCAAGCCAGTCGACGCGGGGCTTCGTCTCTTGCCTGCTTTCGGGAACCCGCCAAAGCGACAGCGCAACCACCGCGAAGGCAATAGGCACATTGAGGAAGAATGCCCATCGCCAGGAGGCGTTTTCGATCAGCCATCCGCCAAGAATCGGACCGGTAGCCGCTGTGATCGACGTAAAGCCAGACCACGTGCCGATGGCCCGGCCACGCTTGCTCTCACTAAAGGACGCACTGATGATCGACAAGCTGCCGGGCACGAGAAATGCCGCTCCGAGTCCCTGCACGGATCGAGCAATCACCAGGCCTCGAATATTTGCAGCGAGGCCGCACCCCACCGATGCGATCGCGAAGACAATTACACCCAACAAAAACATCCGTTTGCGCCCGAATACATCGCCCAAAGCGCCGCCTGTCAAAATCAACGCGCTCAGCAATAACGCATACGCCTCGACGACCCACTGCATATCGGTCACGGTGCCGCCGAGGCTGCTTTGAATGGAAGGCAGCGCAATGTTTACGACGGTGCTGTCGATGAAGGCCATGCTGGAGCCGAGAATCGTGACCGCAAGAATCCACGGTTCGGCTGCGGTTGCGCATGGATTTATGGCAGCGCCGGTTTCAATTACCGCCTGATCGCATGGGGGCTTCATTCCTGATTCCGGGTTAGTGCACTCACGCAGCAGTTAGCCGCGGCTGCGCAGCTCGTGGCGGATGATCTTACCGGTGGTTGTCATCGGCAGGGAGTCAGTGAACGCCACCTCGCGCGGGTACTCATGCGCCCCTAGACGCACCCGCACGAACTCTTGTAGCTCGTGCACGAGATGATCTGACGGAGAGTAGCCTGGTCGTAGCACCAGCCATGCTTTCACGCGTTCCGTACGAATGGCGTCAGGCACGCCGACGACGGCAGCCAGGGCGACGGCTGGATGCTTGATCAAGCAATTCTCGATTTCCGCGGGGCCGATCCGATAGGCGCCGCTCGTGATCAGATCATCGCTGCGTCCCGCAAACTGAAAATATCCACTTTCATCCTGGCTCGCGATGTCTCCTGTGAGGAGATAGTCGCCCGCATATTTCCGCAGAGTGGCTTCGGAATCTTGCCAATACTCCAGAAACATGACAGGGTCAGGCCGCCGTACCCCGATCTGCCCCGCTTGGCCGCGTGGCAACTCCTTGCCTGTTTCATCCACGATGCGAACGTCGTGTCCGGGAACTGACTTTCCCATACAACCCGTTCGCACCGGAAAGACGGACGCATTGTTGCCGACCACCAGGTTGCATTCGGTCTGGCCGTAGAACTCGTTGATGGTCAATCCAAACGTTTCTCTGCCCCAATCCAGAAGTTCCTCGCCTAGAGACTCGCCGCCGCTGGCTAAGCTACGAAGCGTGACTCCACGATTTCGCACGTTGGCTTGCCGCATCATCTTCAATACCGTCGGCGGAAGAAACGCATTGCGCACTCCATGATCTGCCATCAACGCCATCGCAGCGCTCGGGATCGAACTTACGTGCGCGATGCGCCAGCACCGGGACGCCGTAATGCCAAGCCGGTAAAAGCACATCGAGCAGACCGCCGATCCATGCCCAATCAGCCGGCGTCCAACACAAATCGCCGCGTTGCGGAAGAAAATCGTGCGTCAGTTCTACTCCCGGAAGATGTCCCAGCAACACTCGATGTGCATGGAGCGCGCCTTTGGGATTGCCGGTCGTGCCGGAGGTATAGATGATCAGCGCAGGATCTTCGGAAGAACTGGCGATCGGGCTGAAGCGGTCGGATGCGCTCCGCACTGATTCATGGAAGCTTACGACCATATTATTATTTTGCCGCTTGGTCGTTTGTGATCCTCGCCTACCACATAGATCCGGAACAGCTGAGGCAAGCGATCAGTGATAGCCAGCAGCTTGGCAGCGCCGACCGCGTCCGTTACAACCGCTTTCGCGCCGCTATTGGCAAGGCGGTGTTCCAACGCCTCTTCGCCAAACAATGTGAATAGGGGAACCGAAATCAACGCTGCTTTGAAAGCGGCCAAATGGCTGATGGCGGTCTCAGGCATCTGCGGCAACAACACACCGACTCGATCCCCGCGCGCCATTCCGTTTGCCACGAGCACATTGGCAAAGCGATTGGATAGGTCGCGAATATCATCAAAGCTGTAACGCTGTGTGCGGTGGTCCTCGTCTACGTAGATGAGCGCCAGTCGTCCGCTTCCGTCCGCGTGCCGGTCGCACGCGTCCACGCCCATGTTGTACAAGGTTGGAACGCGCCAGTAAAAGTTCCTTACAAGTTCATCGTAATTGTTGGTTTCCGCCAGCATGGACACATTTACCGTCGAGAGGATTCTCAGGCTGCGCAGTATATTACTGTGAAATGCCGCGCAGGTCCGGTCTCACTCGTCGCCTCTCAGAGACGATATTGTTAGCAGCATCAGCGACACAGTCTTCTTTCAGGAAAACAATGGTCCGCAAGGATGCCGCCTCCGATGGGAGCATGCGCGTTCTCTCGCCTTCCCCGGCGCTACTGAGCTTTAGGAACTGCTCAACGGAGCTTAGCTTGGCCATTGTTCTTTGAAAGCTCGCCCTCGAATGTTCAGTTCGTGGTTTCGAACTCCAAATTTGTCAGTTTTCGCCCTGCCGATCCAGTGGCTGGTGTCAGCATCTGTGCAGTTGGGAGGATGCCAACAGCGATATCCGAGCGCCCGGCTAGCAAAAGCAACGTAAACCTTGTCCATTCAGAAAGCTCAACGAATGGGACATGGGGCAATGAGATGCTTCTCGTCTGTGGGGCGATCGAACCCCACGAAGAGAAGATCCATGCATAAATTCCTATCGGAAGACCCCACACGCCTCGGTCGCCCGGATGTACCACCCTGCTTCGGATGCCGTAGACGAAGGGCTTGTCGGAGGAACTTCGGAAGAGCTCAAGAGAGAGCTGAGTCGAGATACTTGGCGAGGATATTGTGCGGCATCGTATCAGCGACTTGGTGCGCTATGCATCGGATGCCAGCCCCTATCGGTATATTCCGAGCGTGGTCGTGCAACCAAAGAACATCGATGACGTAGCGGCCATTTTTCGATATTGCACTGGCAAAGGTCGCCACGCGACCTTCCGGGCCGGCGGGACCAGCCTGAATGGCCAATCGCAAGGCGACGACATCTTGATCGATGTGAGGCAGCACTGGAGCGGCTGGAAGGTCGAGGAGAACGGGTCGCGGATTCGTTGCAATGTTGGCACAACACTTGGACGTATTAACGAAGTTTTGAAACCTTACGCTCGCCGCATGGGACCGGATCCTGCGAGCTATAACGCCGCAACAATCGGCGGTGTACTGGCCAATAACGCGGGTGGTATGCGTTGCCGGCCGGCGATCGATTCCTACCATTCCATCGTTGCGATGAAAATCGTTCTTACGACCGGCACGATCATCGATACCGAGGACCCGCACGCTGAGGAACGTTTTGCCACATCCGAGCCAGAAATGGCGGCGGGACTGTTGAAGATCCGCGAGGAGATTCTCGCCGACAAGGAACTGTCTGATCGAATTATTCGGAAGTATGGCATCCGCAACACCACCGGATACGCCATGCATGCGTTTCTGGACGGCGAAACGCCACTAGAAATCTTGCGGCGATTGATGGTCGGATCAGAGGGCACGCTCGGCTTCGTGGCCGAGGCCGTCTACAAGACGTATCACCTGCCCGCAAAAACGGCGGTGGCATGGCTACCATTCGACACCATAGACGCGGCGATCGAGCAGGTCGGGAAGCTGGTCGAACTGGGAGCGCAAGCAGTGGAGCTGATGGTCGCTTCAGCCCTGACCGCAGCCTCCAAACTGATGAAAGGCATGCCAAAGTATTGGAACGATCTCGATCCGAAGAATGCGGCGCTGCTGGTTGAATTCGGCTTTGATAGCGACCATGAATTTGAGGCGATTGAGAAGAAGGTCGCGAACGCGCTGCGCGATGTGAAAATGCTGCAGCCGTTGGAATTCATTCGCGAAGCCGAAGCCATTGAGCTTGCGTGGCACGTTCGAGATGGTCTCCTTGGCATCGTCGGTGAAATGCGCCCGCAAGGCACAAATCTCATCATCGAAGATGTTTGTTTTCCACCGGCACGACTTGCTGAATGCAACTCATGATTTGCTCGCTCTTCTTGCCAAGCACGGATATCAACCTTCGGCTGCGGGGCATGCTGCCTATGGAAACCTGCATTTCGTGATGATTGCACGGCTGAGCGAAGACGTGAGCCGACAGCAGTACGATGGTTTCATGCGTGACCTTGTCGAGATGGTGGTGGATAAGTATGACGGCTCGTTGAAGGCGGAGCATGGGACCGGAATCAATATGGCTCCCTTTGTCCGGCGCGAATGGGGCGACAAGCTCACTGATTTGATGTGGCGAGCCAAACACCTCCTTGATCCGCATGGAATCCTGGCTCCGAATATCCTGCTGAGCCACGATCCGATGATTCACCTGAAGAATCTCAAGACCACTCCAGCGATCGAAGACGTTCATTCCGCTTCTCATTGCATTGAGTGCGGTTTCTGCGAACCGGTGTGCCCTAGCCGTAACGTGACGGTCACCCCGAGACAACGCATCGTTCTTCGCCGTGAGATGTCGCGGCAGCCCGAATGGTCGAAGCTGCTGACTCAACTGCAGCATGAGTACGAATACGACGCTATCGAGACGTGCGCTGTCGACGGCACTTGTGCCGATGTCTGTCCGATCGGAATCAATACAGGAGCCCTGATCAAACATCTCCGGAAGATGGAGCATCCCGCCGGCGCCGAGGAAGTTGCGCTCGACGTGGCCAGAAAATGGGCCGAGGTGGAGAAGCTGGCACGTCAGCGGTGTCAAGGCCGCCGACATCGTGCAAACAATAACCAGCCCCCATCTTGCTTGAGGCCCTGACCGATGTGGCTCGCAGCATTGTGAGTAAGGATATGGTTCCCGCTGTAGCCGGCCCCATGCCCCACGCTGCTCCCGCCGACCTTCCCCAAACGAGACGCGAGGGCGCCGCAGCGGCATATTTCCCGGCGTGCATCAATCGCATCTTCGGCAGGGACAACAGCAAGAGCGCGTCGCCGGCTCTTCCAGAGACGTTTGTGGCTCTCTCTGAACGCGCGGGCAAACCTCTCTGGATTCCCGATGACGTGAGAGGCCTTTGCTGCTCCACGCCCTGGAGCTCCAAAGGCTACAAGCGCGGGCAGACATGGATGTCCGAACAGATGACCGATGCGCTGTGGCGCTGGAGTGACGGAGGAAAGTTACCGGTAGTGGTGGACGCGGCTTCGTGCACGCTCGGTCTCAAAGACGACATGCTGGAGCATCTCGACGATGAACGTAAGAACCGGCTGAAAGTCATCATCATCATCGATTCGATCGCCTGGTGCAAAGACCTTCTGCCCTCACTGAGCATTCACAAAACGATTCCCAAGATCCTCGTCCATCCCACCTGTTCGACAACGCACCTTGGCCTCAGTGAGACCCTCCTTGAAATCGCCAACGCGCTGGCTGACAGCGCTGAAATTCCTTTGGGAACCACTTGTTGCGGAACTGCTGGCGACCGTGGCCTGCTGCATCCCGAGCTGGTTCACTCCGCCACGCGCGACACAGTCGTACAAATTCAGAGTGCCGGGGGCGACACCTGCTTCGTTTCTGCAAATCGGACTTGCGAGTTGGGTATGCGCCAAACCACAGGCAGAGTGTATGAGTCATTCATTTACGCGCTAGAGGAGGCCACGCGCTTATCTTAGCGACTCACCAAATCGGGCTTAGGGGTCGGAGGCGGCGCGAGGGTTGCGCGAGGCGTTAGCCCCGGCTCATGAGTCGTTTATTTTCCTGCTCGGGCCTGAATTGTCCACAGGCGGGCTGAAGGATCATCCTGATGCGCATCGTCCATTTTGAGGCAGGTGGAGTCCACGGAATTGCCGCGGATGAAGGCTCGGGCTGGCATGGCCTCACGCAGCGGGACAGCGGATTTCCAGGCACTCTGCCTGAGCTGATCGCGCAAGGTGCAGATCTATTGCACATCGGCAGAAGCCTTGGGCAATCGCCGGCAATTGACCTGAACGATGTCCGGCTGCTGCCGCCTGTGCCCGTACCGCCAAAAATTCTTTGCGTCGGTCTCAACTACGATGATCACCTGGAGGAAAGCGGCCTGAAGAAACCAAGCTATCCGGAAATCTTCGCTCGCTTCGCGACGAGTCTGATTTCTCATCAAGAGCCGATCCGACTGCCCCGCGAATCAACTGCGCTCGACTATGAAGCCGAGCTGGCCGTGGTGATCGGCAAGCCGGGACGCCGCATTCCCCGGCAGGAGGCCCTCGATCACGTGGCGGGCTACTCCTTGTTCAACGATGCGACGGTACGTGATTTTCAGCTTCGCACGCCGCAATGGACGATGGGCAAGAACTTCGATGGCACCGGATCGTTCGGCCCGTGGCTGGTGACGCCCGATGCCGTGCCGCCGGGGGCCCGCGAATTGCGCATCCAGGGCCGTTTAAATGGCCGCGTGATGCAGGATTCCCGCACAGACCGGCTCATCTTCAGTGTCCCAGCGCTGATTGAAATGATCAGTGTCGCGATGAGTCTGGAGCGAGGTGACGTGATCATCACCGGCACGCCGGGTGGCGTCGGGGCGGCGCGCAAGCCACCCGTTTACATGCAGCCCGGCGATATCTTCGAAGTCGAGATCGAGGGGCTCGGTGTCCTGACCAACCCGGTGCAGGAAGACTGAGAGAACGTTCAGGACAGGAACTGCAGTGTGCGTACATTGCCGATTGCGGACTGCCGGCCTCGCACGCTGGCGCTCGCGAGTTGCCATATCCCGCATGAGGCTACGAGCAGGAGAACATAGATCATTCTGAAATAGGCCTCACCGAAACGGTCACCGAAATGGAGCCACCACCATGCAATATTCCGATTACAAATGTTTCCGGTTCGGGTTTGATTCTGGAGTCGCATTCGTCGGCATCGATCACCCGCCGATCAATCTTCTTGATGAAGTTCTGTCGCAGGAATTCGACAGACTCGGCAGGGAACTCGAGGCCGATGAGAACGTCCGGGTTGTGGTCTTGCAGAGTGAGCTTCCCGATTTCTTTATAGCCCACTCTGGTGTGGGCCGGGTTGGAAACGCGTCCCAAACGGTATCCCATACGCGCAGCTTTCGTCTTACGCAGACGATCGGCGAGCGGTTCAGGAACATGCCTAAGGTAACCATTGCAAAAATCGAGGGGCGGGCCCGCGGCGGAGGGAGCGAGATCGCGCTGGCCGTGGACATGTGTTTTGCTGCCGTGGGAAAAGCGATCTTCGGCCATCCAGAGGTTGCGATTGGGCTTGTTCCGGGCGGTGGCGCTACGCAAAGATTGCCACGGCTCATCGGGCGGGGGCGCGCCTTGGAGGTGCTCTTGGGTTGCAATGATCTGTCAGCGGAGCTGGCAGAACGTTACGGATATATTAATCGAGCGTTGCCAGCGGACGAGTTGACGCCCTTTGTCGAGAAACTGGCTCACCGCATCGCCTCATTTCCTGCCCACGCCATCGCCCACGCCAAAGAGGCCGTCGATACTGGAGCATTTAGTTCGATGGCGGAGGGGCTTCTGGTGGAAGCCCATGAGTCCGATTTGAGTGTCGCTAGCGACGTGACGCAAGCGCGCGCAACGGAAGCATTGAAGGTCGGCGCCGAAACCTATGAAGGCGAGCTGGAGATGGATTATCTATCGAGACTATCCCCGATAAGATAACCCGGCGACTGCGGATTGCCATATTCGGCGGCTTTCTGCGCGATTGCGCTCCGCCGCACGCATGCCGCTGGTCGTGGAGGCTATTGAACCGATTCCAGACAAGAGCGGCGAGGTATCGTTTCAGCGAAGTGTTTGAAACTGTTCTTACGGATCTTCAGCGATCGAATTTTGGACTCCAGGGTGGATCGGGCTATGCCCAGTTTGGTGGCTGCGCCGGAAGGTCCGTGGACGCGCCCTGCGCTTTCTCGCAAGGCAGCCTCAATCATCTCCTTTTCCTGAGCGGCGAGCTTCTCGGAGAGTTCCAGCGGGATTTTCGGTTCGGCCGCAAGCGGTTGCTGAGCAAGCCAGGTTTTGTCGAGCGAGAAATTTTCTGTCTCGCACATGATGACAGATCGCTCAATCACGTTCTGCAATTCGCGGATGTTCCCTGGCCACGGGTAGGAGCGAAGCAAGTGGAGGCTTTCTTTGGTTATGCCCTGTATGTTCTTTCCCAATTTCCTCGCGCAATGATCGACGAAGTATTCGACCAGCGCAGGAATGTCTTCTCGCCGTTCACGCAGAGGAGGCATATCAATCGGAAAAACGTTGAGACGGTAAAAAAGGTCCCTACGAAAGATTCCGGTAGATATGGCCGCCTGCAAATTACGGTTGGTAGCAGCTATCACGCGGACATTTGTTTGGATGGACCGAGTTCCTCCGACACGCTCAAATTCGTGTTCTTGCAAAATGCGTAACAAAGCAATCTGGGTTTCGAGAGGAAGCTCTCCCACTTCATCAAGGAAGATCGTGCCTCGCTCTGCGAGTTCGAAACGGCCCAGGCGCCGCTGCAACGCTCCAGTGAAAGAGCCCTTCTCATGGCCAAACAATTCAGAGGAAATCAAATCGCGCGGGATAGCAGCGCAGTTGACACTCACAAATGCGCGTGAGGAGCGTCCGGACCGCCTGTGGATGGCGCGGGCTACAAGTTCTTTGCCGGTCCCCGTTTCGCCTGTGACCAGAACATTCGCGTCCGTGGGAGCGACCTTGGATGCGAGAGACAACACCCCTTTCAGCGCGGCAGACGTTCCGACGATCTCGTCGTATATCGGTGCTCTATCGATTCCTTCTTGATTCCGCTTTGGATCCGCGATGATTGCCGCGACGCTAGCCATAGATTGCCTCCTTAAAGGACGTTGCAGGCTTGTTAGACCCCTTTGTTCATATCGCGAATTGTGGAGCCGGTCCCGTCTGGGGACAACCCCCAAAGGAGTCGCCTTGGACACCCCATATCGGAACAGAAGGATGCCCTTTTACAGGGGCCAACTAACTCAAAAGTAGTAGGACTTAATTCTTTCGATCTCGAATGTCTATGCGCTTCCATCCAAAAAGGCGGGCATCGACGGACCAGGCGCCCGGTCCGAGCATGGCCAGGGCGGCACCGAGGGTTCCCAATAGGATATAGCTCCACGGATTGTGGAGATGCGTGAAGGCTTTACCAATCTCAATGACTGCCAGAAGTACTCCGGCGATGGGCGTCCACAAACCTGCGAGCAGTAGCATTCCTGCGGCAATCGTGAGAACGTGGATCACTGCCAGGCTGATTGGCGGCGCACTTTGCAGTTCGATAATTCCTCGAACGACTAACGGTATGCCAACAACCAGGCGAATGAGGAGAAGGCCTGCACCGGGCCAGCCGTGAGCGAACGTGGAGAAAAGTCGTCGCAAAATAGGTCGAGCATAGAATTTCCCAACGCCAGCCGAACCCCCCAAAAGGTACGCGGGAAACACTCTTTTGAGTGAACTAAAACTCGATGATTCCGCGCTTCAAACCGATCATGGCGGCATGCGTTCGATCGTTGGCCCCCAATTTGGACAGGATGTTCCGGACTTGGCCCTTGACGGTTTCTTCGCTAATGGAGAGTTGCGCGGCAATCTCTTTGTTGGCATTCCCTTCGGCAATCAGCCGCAGCACACGCACTTCCGCGGGGGTCAGTGCGTCATCGGTGACATGCTCGGCAAGCTGATAGGAAGCCTCGGTGGAAAGCGCCCTTTTCCCAATATGCACGCTACGGATACTCTCCAGCAGTTCTTTGTGTAAGCTATTTTTTAGCAAGTAACCCCGCGCGCCGGCTTTGAGCGCTCGCAGCACCTGGACGTCGCCGACATAAGTCGTCAGCACGATAATTCGTGCCTCAGGAGATTCCCCGCGAATCGCGATCATCGCATCGAGCCCGTTCATTTCCGGCATCTGCAAGTCCATCAGCGTAACGTCCGGATGGTGCGCACGGAATTGCTGGATCGCTTCGCGCCCATTGGAGGCCTCCGCGACGATCTTCATGTCCGGTTGATCGGTGACGAATCCGGTGATTCCTTGGCGGAGCAGCGGATGGTCATCCACGGCCATGATGCGAATCACGCCAGCCTCGAAACTCATGACTCGACCACGGTTCCTTTCCCGGAGACCTTCTCGGAAGCCCCCGAACGATCGGCTGATGAAGGTGCCGTATAAGCTTTTGAGGCCGGAATGCTCAACTCAACCTCGGTGCCGGACGTGCGCTCGCTCCAAACGTCCAGTTTACCGCCGATCATTTTGGCGCGCTCCCGCATTCCATTCAAACCGAAGTGGCCTTCCCGCCCGCCTTCCGCGAGCACCTTCGGGTCAATGCCCTTTCCGTCATCGCGCACACGCAACCGAAGCAGCCGGTTGTCGTAGCGAATTTCCAGTTCGATTTGCCGCGCCTGGGCGTGCCGGAAAGCATTGCGCAGGGCTTCGGCGCCAATCCGATAGACTTCGTCGCGAAGAATCGGATGAAGGTTTCGCGGCGTTCCTTCCAATTCGACGCAAAATCCGACGGAACTCCGGCCGGCGTGATCGGCCCCGAGTTCTTGACCAAGCGCGTTCAGGGTCATGGCCAGGTCATTGACGAGCGTAGTTTGCCGCAATCCTTGTACGGCATCGCGCCCCTCGGTAATGGCCTGAGCGGTCAGTTCGATAGCGCTCTCCAGCTTCTGTTGGGCGTCGAGGGGGCGCGCCGGAAGCAGATTCGCTGCGGTTTGAAAGCGAAGCAAGAGTCCCTGGAAGCTTTGCAGCAGCGTATCGTGCAGATCTCGGGCGATGCGAGCTCGCTCTTCCACGCGCGCTTCCAGGCCCGTGTTGAACTCATGTGCCATTTGACGCACGCGGAGTCGATAAAGCCCCCAGAGCATTGCCATGAACGCGATCACGCACGCCGCGCGAAACCACAGAGTCGCCCACCACGGCGGCAGAATTGTTACCGGTAGGGCGATTCCCGGATCGGCCCAAAGGCCTGTTTTTGTCTGAAACTGAACGCGAAACGTATATTTTCCAGGAGGCAAGGCAATGAAAGTTGCCGTTCGACGGTCACTTCCGACCTCAATCCAGTCCTGCTTGAGTCCGTCTAACTTGTACCGATAGCGGTTCGCGCCAGGATTGAAATAGGTAAGCGCGGCAAATGTCAGCGAAAAAAAGTCCTGGTCAGACCTGAGCGTGATCTCTTTCGTGTAACCGATCGATCGTTTCAACGGGGACCGAGGTCCAACCTCAACAGAATTCCCGGAGAGCTGAAAATCGGTTAAAACAATTGGCGCCGGGTCTGCCCGCGAATCCAACCTGTCTGGATAAAACGCGATCCCTCCGCTAAAGCCAGCGAAGAACATTTCTCCATCACGGCTCTTGAAGCAGGTCTCCCATCCCATGAAGTCGCCACCTGGTATGCCGTCAGCGGTCGAGTAATTTTGAAAATGCCGGGTTCGCGGATCGAATTTCGAAATGCCATTCGAGGTACCAATCCACAATTTCCCGACATTGTCTTCGAGCACACAACTCAACGCGCTGCTTGGCAGTCCATCCTTTTTGTAGTAACTAACGAATTTCCCTGTAGAACGATCGAATTCGTTAAAGCCATTTTCCGTAGTAACCCACATTCTGCCGGAGTGGTCCTCCAGCACGGATGTAACCGTGTTATCGCTCACCGATTGCGGGTCCGCGAGATTGTGGCCGTAAATTGTGAATTGGCTCGTAGCGGGGTCAAAGCGATTCAAGCCCGCCGTGCCACCCAGCCACAGAATCCCGTTACGATCCTCGGTAATATCCCAAAAGCGTTCCTTTCCAATGGCTGGACTGGGCTTGTACACAGTAAAGCGATTGTGGACACGGTCAAATTTGTTGAGCCCATCCCAGGTAGTCACCCAGAAGTTTCCATTGCGATCGATGAGTATCCGGCTGGCGACATTGTTGCTTAAACTGGTTGGGTCGCGCGGATCGTTGAGGTATGTCTTAAATTTACCCGTGGCCCGGTCAAATTGATTCAAGCCGGCGCCTACCGTGCCCACCCAGAGCTCCCCCGAACGATCTTCATTTATCGCAATGACGTCGTGGGTTAATCCGGACCCGGGCGGACGGTAAAATGTGTTCTTGCCTCCTTTCAAATCCAGCTTCACCAGCGCCCCTGTCGTGCTCGCCCAAACCGCCCCCTCACGATCTTCATAGACTGCATTCATGAAGGCTTCTCCCATACTGTTCGGACCACTCGGCCCGCGCAGGAGAGGGACAAAGGTTGGCTTAGACGTACGAAAAAAGTTTGGCGTCATCGCCTGTAGACCGACCCAGACGTTGCCTCCGTGATCTGCATAGATGGAGGTGACCCGATCGTCCGCGATGCTTTCTAAATCTCCGGGATGGTTTCGGTAGCGGACAAGGATTCCCCGCTGTCGGTCGTAACGCAGCAAGCCATCTCCCCACGTTGCAAACCAGAGTGTGTTGTCCTGGTCCTCCGCCGCAGCGTAAATCCCCGAGGTGAGGGGCTTGCCTGATTCCGAGTCGTCGATGGTGTAGCGCCTCAACCGGTTAGCATTGCGATCGAGAACAGCCAGTCCGCTGTCCTGCCCTTGAAGGACATACATAATCCAAAAAGTTCCGAAGTGATCTTCGTAAAAAAGCACGGCGCGCGGGGCTGAAGATCCTACTCTGACTCGTTGAATTACCCGGCCGCTGCTGCGATCGAATTCTTCGATGTTTCCCCCATCGGATACCCAAAATCGCGATTCACGATCCTCGCCCGTAATGTTTACGTCATTGCTGCTCAAGCTCCAGGGGTTTGCCGGATCGTGACCGAAGCGCGCAATTTCACCCGTCTGCGGATTCAGGCGATACAATCCATCGGCGGCGGTGGAAACCCACAATGTTCCCTGTCGGTCTTCGTTGATGCTGAAAACAAACGCGGGCGATGAGTTTGCTTTCGAATTTCCGAGAGGATAGTGGCGAAAGGTCTCGGTCGAAGCATCGTATCTCTCAACCGACCGGTCGCATCCCACCCATAGCGTTCCGGCACGGTCAACAAAGAGTGCTCGAATGTATACGCAACCCAAACTGTCGTTCCGAGCTGGATCGTGCAGGAAAACCTTGTAGCTGTAGCCGTCGTACCGGTTCAAGCCATACCCCGTTCCAAACCACATAAACCCATGCTTGTCCTGCACTATCGATGTCGCGCGGGTCTGAGACAAGCCGTCCGCGGTCGAGAGACGGGAAAAGCGAATGTCGTTTGCCTCAGTGACTTGAAGATGCACATGCGTGGAAACGGTCTCGCCTTCTGGCACGCTGCCCGAATTTTGGGAGCTATCGCGCGCTTGCAATGCACTTTGGGGAAAGGCGAATAGGAAGAGGAACCCCACTATCAGGTGAGCGCCCCATGCAGTGAGAGGGCCTCGCGAAACCGAAATTGTCGCGTTGACCATACGCCATGATGCCTCGTCGTTTCGCTCTTCGAACCCCTCAAATGGGTTGCCCAAGAATAACCCGATCGTGTCTGACGGTCGAGGAAACTGGTGAATAGCCGGTTGGGTTAGAAGCTTTCTTGCACCAGTAGTGCTAGGAAGCCAGCCAAGGAGACCTCGGAATTCAGCGCTTTCCTAAAAAAATATATCGCACGATGGGCTGGTGAAGCTGGCGCGCGCTGAAGTAGGAGCGCACGCAACCTCGTGACGCAATGCCCGCACTATTTCGTTTTACCATGCCGGCCTTCGACACGTGCTCTGGTCGGGATTTCGCCAATTGTCGAAAAATCGGCGGTCGAGAACCAGCTGAACCATCTTCTTTTCAATCGATTGCGATTGGATACGGGATTGCCTTTCTGGCACGTACGAGCCTCATCCGAAACAGTCGCAATTGCAATGGGGCTCGAATGATTCAAAGAGGTGTCGTCATGGGATTACACAATCTTGCTCTCAGGGATATCAGTTATCAGCCTGCTCTCTCTGACCGCGAGTTGGTCGCGGCTGATCTCGTCGGCGAGCAGCTCGCCGAAGGGGCCGGAATTGACGGGATCATTGGCCAGAGTCCGGCGCTGCGAAAAGTGCTGGAAATGGTCAAACACGTGGCTGTTGGCGATTCGACTGTGCTGCTGCTCGGCGAGACCGGCACAGGCAAGGAACTCATTGCCCGTGCCATCCACAATCGCAGCGGCCGGCGAGACCGGGGCTTTGTGAAACTGAATTGCGCCGCCATTCCCAGTGGCCTGCTAGAAAGCGAATTGTTTGGCCACGAGCGCGGCGCGTTCACCGGAGCCATCACGCAGAAGACCGGCCGTCTCGAACTCGCCGACCAGGGCTCGCTCTTTCTGGATGAAATTGGCGATATTCCGCTCGAACTCCAGCCAAAATTGCTGCGCTTGCTGCAGGAACGGGAATTCGAACGCCTGGGAAGCACGCGGACGAAGAAAGTTGACGTGCGGGTTATCGCCGCGACACACCGTGACTTGGAGGGAATGATCCTGGAAAAACAGTTTCGGAGCGATCTGTTCTACCGTTTGAATGTTGTGCCTATATTCCTTCCGCCCTTGCGCGAGCGACCCGAAGACATTCCGTCGCTGGTGCTGCATTTTGTACGGCATTTCAATAGAAAGACGCGCAAAACGATAGACCTGATTCCGCCCGGCACAATGGATGCCTTAAGGCGCTATCTTTGGCCCGGGAATATCCGGGAATTGGAAAACGTAATCGAACGAGCCATGATTTTATCCTCGGGACCTGTATTGCGAGTCTCCCACGAGGACTTAAAGACACGCGTCGCACCCGGCCACGGCGCAAATCGTGTGCAGACGTTGGAGGAAGTAGAGCGCACCCACATTCTGAAGACGCTGAAAGAAACGCGGTGGACCCTATCTGGGCCAAGTGGCGCCGCGGCGCGCTTGGGATTGAACCGCTCAACCCTTTACTTTCGTATGAAAAAACTCGGCATCGCCCGAAGTGTGGACGCAAGCTTTGAGGTGTGAAGCCTGGAACTGGCCCGCGAACAACGCATTCGATTGACCGCTTCTTGTTCGGAGAAAGATATGGACTTTCCCGATCGCCGGACTCTCAACGTATTGCTGACGCTTCTCCTCTTCGCAGCCGTGATCGCAATCCTGTATGTGGCTCGGGGGGTGATGATCACTTTTGCTTTCGCGATCTTGCTGGCTTATCTGATCGATCCTGTGGTCCGATTTCTACAAAATCACTCCCTATTCTTCCGAAACCTGAGAGGGCCACATGTCCTGGAAGCCTATCTCGCTTTTCTTCTTTGTCTCGTCTTTGTCGGTCATGCTATCGCGCCTCGCTTGATCAGCTTCAACAGCAAACTGCTTAAGACCGCGCCCGCCCTGATCGAGGGCCTCTCCACAGGAGAGATCGCTGAAACGATCGGCCAAAAGTATCACTGGGACTACACCCGGCAGTCGCAACTGAGACAGTTTCTCGTCGGTCATCGAGACTTGACTCAGAAACTCGCGCAGAACGCGGAGCGGTTCAGCTCCAATGCCGTGGCCGTATTCGTCGTTGTCCCAATCCTGTCGATTTTCTTTTTGGCGGAGGGTGGGCGGATAGCGGACGCGTTTATCCAGCTGCTTTCGAACGAAAAGAATCAGCAAGCGATTCGTGAAATCGCAGATGATCTGAACCTCGGGTTGAGAAAATACATCAGAGCCAAAGTGATTCTTGGCGGCTGTTCGTTTGCATTTTATTCAACAGTTATGCTGCTGGCGAGGTTTCCACAAGCGATTGCGCTAGGCATTTTGGGCGGAATCCTGGAGTTTATTCCCTTGGCCGGCTGGATTGCTTCAGCAGCCGTGATTGTCACGGTCGGCGCTGTAACTCATTCGCACTGGATCTGGGTGGCAGCGATTCTTGGCGTTTGGCGACTGATCATGGACTATTTCATCTCGCCGCGGGTCGTGGGACACAACCTCGAGATCCACCCTTTGTTGGTAATTTTCGCCGTAATGGTGGGAGCAGAAATCGATGGAATTGTGGGCATCTATCTCTCGATTCCGGTGATTGTGGTTGTGCGCGTCATCTGCAAAAAGTACTTGAACTTGAGTTTGCGACCGGTGCCTGAACTAGTATCCACCGGCAAGGATCGTTGACGTCCTCACTTACCCTTTGCCGATTCTAGTCCTTGTCCTCACAGTCCGTGTCGCTTAAGGTCCGCAGATTCCCCAAAAATCCGCGATGGAGAACGCGATGAATTCACTGCGCGACTGTTCTTCTATCTCAAAGGCAAAGTACGGCCCAGGTTGTTCGAGTGCCGCTTGTGTGAACGCAATAGTTCTTTAAGGCTCGGTGGGCGCCGGGCGTTGCTCTAGTACGTCCTTGATTGTCATGAGGGACTTCTTGAGAGAAGAGGCGGAGCGGTCCACCGCAACCTTTCGAACGATTGAGCCCTTGAAGCCAGTAAGACCAGCCTGCTCTGAACCCATCGCCATGATGAGGTAGAATCCCCGTCGCGAAGAATCAGCCGTCTCGGGAATACAAAACGTGAGATCCAGGGCAGTTTCGAAATAGTGGCTTGAATAGAGCTGTTTCTCGGCCACGACGATGAGCGGACCAGCCGGAGTTTCCCGCTGCAATGTCAGCACGTGTACGACTCGCAGAGTCGGTTTCAGTCCGAATTTTACCTTGGCCCAATAGAAAGTGTCCTGGACATCAGCGGGCTTGCCTGCAGGATAAGTGAGAAGATAGCTGTAGAAGTCCGGAAAGTACCTCGGCAACGCTTTGGAATAGCTGAGCATGTACTTGAACTGCTCCGGCACGAGGGTAGGGTTGTGCTTGTCGTTGTACACCCCTAGTATCTCGTTGCCCTCGCGCTGATACGCTAACAAGCGCTCGAGTACAGTCCGCTGGAGCTGCTGGTTTACCTGCCCCTCTGCATCGGGGGAGGAAAAGTCGACGGAACGATGAAGCTCGTCGATAGAGCTTGTAGGCATTTGAATCGGGCAGTCGCCCGTCTTGCACTGCTTCAGAGCTTCGATGTCCTCACTGGTAAACGTGAAACCTTTTAGGTCAGACAGTTGAGGAGGATTGCTGAATTCGCCGATGGCGAGATACCCCGGGAGCTTGCGAAGGCGGTCGAAATCGCGCGAAAAGTTCAGATAGTCTTGCGGTGCTGCTTTGATGAAAACGGTACCGAACACGAAGATCTCATCCGATGTCCGCGATTGCAAGTTTTTGGTAACCGCTTCCCCGTTGCGGATGGCTACGATCTGATCGTCGTTCAGCCCGATGTACTGCTTGAAGTAGGTTCGCAGGTCGGGATTGGCCTGAGAAAGCGAGAGCAAAGCGACTCCAAAAATCAAGACGAACAAAACGGCAATTTGCAAGCGTCGCCATGTGGGCGCCTTTGCTGGATTTCCCGGAATCATAAGTGGCCTCCCAGAGAGTCGAGTTCAGCACGACAGATATCGCTGAACCGCTCAAGCGGATAGTCGCCCTTCAAAGCTCTGGACCGTATCTGCTCCGGTGTCAGGTTGGGCTGGCTGTAGCTTTTGACAATCTCAGTCACCAGCCCCTCTGTGCTCGCGAAAACCTCTTTAGAAGAAGTAAGTCGAATACGGCTGAGCAGAGCATAAACAGCTATAAGTTTGTCGGGATCATTGAAATTGTTCTCCAATGCATCGACCAAAATGCGCGTACTTTCGGTGATGAATTCGGAATACAACTGTACCCGATAGAAAATTCTTCGCGCGAGCAAATCTCGGTGGTCTGCACGCCGCTGGGTAATCCAGGTGCTCACGCTTGAGCCCAGCGCTCCTGCTAATGAACCAAAAATAGCCGCGATACCAGGGCTCATCGTCACGAATTGCATACGGGTCAGTTCCTAACGAGGAGCAAGAGGATAAACAGTAGAGGGAGGTAAAAGATCGAAGCGATCAGAAGCTGTCTCGCCTTGACGTTGGACCGATGAAAAGCAAAGCGCGCGCTTGAATAAAGGAAGGCCAAGCTCAGCAGGGCCGCACCGAAGACGTAGACGATGCCCGCTTCTCCCGTCACAGCCGGGAGAAGCGCAACTGGGACGAGGGCCATTGCAAACGCGAAGCTTTGCCAGATGACAAAACGATCTCGCGATTCGCCGCGCAGGTAAGACCTGATAGCCAGCCCGTGAGTAATCTTCGCGGTACATCCAGGCAATGGACATGAAATGAGGAAACTGCCAAAGAAAGAGGATGAAGTAGAGGACCCACGCTTCTGAATCGAGCCGCCCTCGCGCCGCAGCCCAACCGATCAAGGGAGGGACAGCTCCCGGGAAAGCTCCGACCAACGTGCACAGAGGTGTCTTCCGTTTGAGCGGTGTGTATAACAACAAATAACTCAGCAGCGCGGCTAAAGCCAGCACAGCAGTCAGGATGTTGATCACCGCGAGATATAGCCCGCCTAAGACTGACAAAGAAATCCCGAACCACAGCGCGTTCGACGGCCGGAGCTTTCCTGCCGCAAGAGGACGTCGCGACGTTCGTCGCATCTGCGCATCGAAAGAACGCTCAGTGAATTGATTCAACACCGCGGCCCCGCTTGCTACAAGCAACGTGCCCACCAGCGTGTGGACCAAAACCGGCGCGGGAGCCGAATTGGACCCCAAGCGAAAACCTACGAACGTGGCAACAAGGACTAAGAAATTCACCTCTGGTTTCGTCAAAGCCCAATAGTCGACCGCCGCCGCATACACGCCGGCCATCCTGGTTCGCACCACAATCGGCGCGCTGCGCAAAATAGCAATCGTGGGTTCGGTGGCCATGCTCAGAGGACCTCCAGCCCAAGGGCAGGCAGATATTGGTCGGCACCTGGGTCGGCAGCTGCAGACGCGGCTCGGGGCTCCTGTTGCCAGTGGGTTCTTGGGGGGGAAAGAATTTCCATCGTAACTAGCACTGCAGGAACCAAAAGAACAAGCGTTACGGAAACCCACATGAACGCAGATGCACACTCCTGATCTTGAAGAGCCGACATACCGAAGGTCCCCGGTGTAGAGAGATAAGATGGGTAGACAACTCGACCGCAAAATGCGAGAAACCCTGCAAGCACATCACAAGGCAAAGTGGCGCAAAAGAGGTATAAGGGAATAGACCACCGCGACCACCTGGGGATGCTCGGCCACGGCTGAACGACGGGCCACCAAAAAAGTAGGCCGGCCCCCAAAAACGACACGTGTTCCAAGTCGTGGAGCCAGTCCGACCGCAAAGTGGCTTCAAACACGCTGGGTATGTGCCATGCGACCAGGGCAAACGCGGCGGCCAACCAGCAGACGAAAGGATGGGTAACGACACGTCTGACGCGCCTGACGGGTTCTAAACGGAGAACCGGGCCTATCGCGCGACGAGCCACGAATTGTGGCAAGCCTCGCAAAAGAGGCACCGCGGGCCAACCCAGCAGGATCATCGGGGGGCAGACGCTCATGAGCAACACATGCTGCACCATGTGAACCGTGAGCGACAGATGATCGAACGCTGCGAGGGGTGAACCAATAGCGAGCCAGATTCCAGCGACACCGGCGAAAAATGCGGCAAGTCTCCACGCCGAGATTAGCTTGGGACGGGTAGCGCGAAGGCGAATCCAGCCCCCTATATAAAGGATCGTTGCGAGACACAACGACGCGTTCACCGCCACCGGTGGGGACCACGATCGCAGCAGAGTTTGCGTGTCCGTAATCATCGCGTCCCCAGCGCGGCTCCATTCTCCTCAAGTACGATGGAACGCGAGGCATCCTGCGCAGGCCTCTCGCCTTCAGGATGCAGCGTCCGCAGGAAAGCGACTAAGGCGGTCGTCTCCGCAGGGCTCAAGTTCTTGCCATATGCAGGCATGTTTCCGCCGCCTTGGATGACTTGTCGAATCAGCTGATCTTGCGTGAGCCGCACCGCGACTGCATCGAGTGCCGGTCCGCGCTTTCCACCATCGTTACCCAAAGAGTGGCAGTTGTGACACTGCTTGACTTGGAAGACCAGCGCGCCCTGTCGCTCAAGCGCGGATCGGTTGTGCAGGAACTCGGATGGAATGGGAATGCCGCTCCATGCATCCATCACCGGACTCCAAGGCGTGTGCTCAGCAAGGCGTGTGAACGTTCCCAAAGCCACAGCGACCAGCATAATGGTGAGTACAGCAATTGGCCTGCGCCGCCAGCTTTTCTCACCTTCGCCCGAAACGAAAGGCAATAAGAGCAGCGCAAGAATTCCCACCACGGGCCCAATGAGCAGAGCGGGCGTTTCCATAGAAGGCGGCAAAAACGAGAGCACCGCGTAGAGCCAGAGGAAGAAGAAATCCGGCCGCGGGACCGTTTGAATAATCGTCGGATCCGGCGGACCGGAAGGCCCAAAAGGGCCGAGGACGTATGCGCAGGCTCCAAGGGAAAGCAGGATAAACGCACCAAAGAAAAGGTCTTTCCAAACCGCGCCCGGAACGAACGGCAAACCGTCCTTTTTCGTGAGTTCGTGGTAGTCCTTAATATAAGAGGCCTTGCGGACCAACCGTCCCGGCATCGGCCATTCGTTGATTCCAAGCTTCACAACCATAAGCAGATGCACGCAGACGAACGCAATTAGAAGCCCCGGAATCACGAAAACATGCAGAGCAAAAAAGCGAGACAGAGTCGCCCCGGCAATAATCGGGCCACCGAGCATTAACTTGACGATGGGTGGTCCAAGGAATGGGACCCGGCTCGCAATAGATGCGCCGATTCCGAGCCCCCAATAGGCGTCCTGATCAAATCTTAAAACCTGACCGGTAAAAGCCATCCCCAGAGTGATAAGTAAAAGAAACACGCCAACGATCCAAGTGAGTTCCCGCGGGAATTTGTATGCGCCGAACAGAAAGACCTGGATCATGTGAATCAGAACAATTGCCACCATGAAATTCGAGCCCCAGCCGTGAAGGGCGCGAATGTACCATCCGAGCGGAATGTTGTGGTTTAGGATCAGCAGGCTATGCCAGGCTTCCGAGGCGGAGGGCACGTAGACGAGCGCGAGCAAAATGCCAGTGACAATCTGAAGCAGGAAAACCACGAAAGCAGCGCTGCCGAAAACATAGAACCAGCTCGCGGTTTCGCGTGGAACGGCATGCTCTGCAGTTTCACGGATGGCGCCGCCAAGCTGCAGGCGCGCATCCATCCATTGGGCGATCGATTCGATTGATGCGATCAGGCGCATGGTCGTATCTCTCGGACGAGATTGGAGGCTTGGCTGGGTTGTCCAGGTGTGGGTAACTGGCCGGCCTTAATTAACAGCGTCTCGCCCGCCATTTTGTATTCGTATTGAAACAGCCCTCGTTCTGGCGGGCCAGAGGCCCGGGAGCCATCCTGGTAATATGCGCCACCGTGGCACGGGCACATGAACAGACCGGATTGCGGAAACCACCGGACCGGGCATCCCAGGTGCGCACAGTTCACCGCGAAAACTTGGAAAGTCTGTCCATCTACGTTGCGAACCCAGCAGGCGATATCCGCCGTCTTTCCGTCCGATTGGTTTGCAAAAGGATTCTGATAGGTGGCCAGACGAGTCTGGCCAGACGGAAATTGAGAGACATTACCAAGAGAAACCCACGAGTCGTAACCGTCCCGCAGCCCGCGCGCAATCGGGGAAAGAAGGTAGCGTAGGACCGGCACCGCCAGGATCACCGCAACGACGCTGTTGAGAAAGATGCCTATCTTCATAAGAAGGCTGCGCCTGGATAGGCTTGCTGGCTCAGTCATGGAATCTCTCCAGTCGATTTAGCATTCGTAGGATACGGTTGACCGGCGAATTGCGGCTTTTGAGCGGCAAGCCAGGCCACGACGTCGGACACTTCGCCTGCCGACATCGGCTTTCCCGGAAGATCGTTTCGCCAGTCAGGAGCGCCGAGTTCGGGCCGGCCGCCGATCACGATGGTGCGAAGCTCTTGATCGTTGAGAAGCGCTAGAAAGCTCCCGTCGACAATCGGGCTCGCCTTTTGACCTCCATGACCGCCGATGCCATGACAGGACTGGCAGTAGGCGACGTACACCTTTGAGCCACGAGCGGCGTCTCCGGATTCTGTTGAGGCGTAGGGTGGAGGGACGGAGCCATTCAGGGCATCTGCTTTCGACCAGCGCTCGCGAATTCCTCTGGCAATCACATCGATCTGTTTCTCGGTGAGCAGGCCGCCAGCGCTTTGCGCAAAGGCGGGCATCGACGTACTTGGAATTCCGTCACTCGCGACCCGACGGAGAGTTGCGTCATCCACAACAGCCAGGTACACGGGATTCGCAAGAGCGATGGCCGCTCCACCCTTCCCGTTCATGCCGTGACATCCCGAACAATTCTGCGCATACAATTCATTAAAGTCGGAAACTGCGCTCGGGATGATCGGAGGGTCGTCAGGAACAGCTTTCCCAGGCAAGTCGGCACACCCGCTTAGACCGAGGCCGGCGACGAGCAGAATTCCGCAAATGGATGGCGCAAGTTTCATTGAGATTCGTTTCCGCTGTGTTTCTCATCCGTGAGCCCCGCACCTTCAAAACCCGCTCGCTGCAAGAAAGGCAAGAACTGGCGAATGCGCACGCGCTCCTGCCGGACTACAACCAATCCCGCGACAATGCCAAACCCGAATTGCGAGGCAATGAACCACCGCCAATCGATTAGCCGATTGAGGAGTGGATCAACGAGCCCAAGAATGCTGTAGAGCAATCCTGTCCAGAAAATCGGCGCGATCAGGCCGCCGAGAAGGATTGGGCGGCGCGGAAACATGGGCAAGATCGACCCGTACAGCAGGCCCACCAGCAAAGAGGTGACCAGGTGGATGGCAAGAGCGAGTAGGAAACTTTCCAAATGGAACGCCTTCAGGGGCGCGCTCCCGAATTTGAGCGATTGTTCGTAGACGGCCGCGGCGAGCAGATTAATCGGGTACCAGATACTTCCCTGCTTAAGAACACCGTAAAGGCATGCGAGCAGAGCCATAGCCGCGCCGCCAGCCAGTCCACCTTTGATTCCGGCTGAGACGGGATAAATTTCGAGCGGGAGCAACGCTCGCGGGAGTTCCGGGGCAACCGGCAATCTTTCGACTTCACGCCGATCACTCATCACGATGGCTGTCTGCTCGCCCACTTCGACCGTCTCTTGTTTCTCCTGAGGCAGCACATCGCAGAACCAGCCGACTCCTGCGACCATTGACAACGCAGCGCCAAGAAAGCTGATTGGGGCGCTCGTAACCAGACCTGCGAACAGTAGCGTGATGCCAAACGCGAGGACGATTGGCCACGGCGTCGGGGCTGGAAGGTCAACGGTGCCTGGTGTCGCGTTGTTCTCGTCCGTTGCTGCAGCTATGGAATTCATGTGATTTTCTTCTTCCTTAACGACCGATCACGTAAACAACGGTGAACACAACGACCCACACTGCGTCGACAAAATGCCAATACAGTGAAAACACCTCCAGGCGCTCGCTGTAATGCGGCGTCATTTTCCCCAGAAATTTGAACGTCATGACGATCGCGATTACGATTAGGCCGACGGTAACGTGAAAGGCGTGTAAGCCGACGAGCGAGTAATAGGTCGTGCCGAAAAGATTCGTGCTGATGGTCAGGCCCTCATGAAATATCAGCTTCTGCCACTCGCGCCCCGTCTCGATGAGAAAGATCATGCCGAGCGCCATGGTTACGAACCACCAAGTCCCGAACATTCCGATCCTTACGTTTCGCAGAGCTCGAACCGCCAGATGAATGGATAGGCTGCTGGAAAGCAGACAAATCGTGGCGAAAATCGGAACCGTAAGCACATCCTTGGGCGTCGGCCCCGACAGGCTTTTCCCGATGTAGAAAATGTAGGCGACCACGAAAATCGTGAAGATTGCCGATTCAGCGGCAATCAGCGTAATCATCCCGACGCGGCCCCGTGACGGGAGAGTCCACTGGGACTCAAGAGGTGGCTCTGCGAAAGCGGCGGTACTCAAGCAAATTCTCCTTTTCTATTCATACTTCCAGTCAGGATCTTCCGGATGCTTGATATCCCAAAGCGGCCGCCGGCTCTGAACCGTTGGCGTTCTGCCAAAGTTGTACTCGGGAGGGGGCGAGGCAGTGGACCATTCGAGTGTCCACGCATCCCAGGGGTCGGGTCCCGCCGCGTCACCCTCGAAGAGTGACCAAAGCAAATTGACGGCAAAGACCAGCACGCCGGCAATCTGAAAGAACACACCGATCGTCACGATGAGGTTCCATATCTCCCATCCACGGCCCGGTTCGTACGTGTAGATTCGTCGGGGCATACCCAACAGGCCCGGAATATGCATGAAGTCGAATGTCAGATGGAAGCCGATCAGGAACAGCCAGAAGTGCCATTTGGCAAGCGCTTCGTTGTACAGTCGTCCACTCATCTTCGGAAACCAGTAGTAAAACGCTCCGAATATTGTGAAAAGAATCCCTCCGACGATGACGTAGTGAAAGTGGGCGACAACGAAATACGAGTTGCCAAGCTGCCAATCAAACGGAGATGCGGCCAACATGATTCCGGTCAGGCCGGCAATCAGGAACTGAAAGAGGAAGCCGATGCAGAAGAGCATTGGAGCTTTGAATTGGATCTTGCCGCCCCACATTGTCCCGATCCAATTAAAGATCTTGATACCGGTAGGAACTCCTACAGCCATGGTCGTTATCGTAAAAAAGCTGTTTGCGTACGAACTCATCCCAACAGTGAACATGTGGTGCGCCCAAACGCTGAGACTCACGAACCCGATGCAGATGGTGGCGGCAACCATTACCGCATACCCAAAAATTGGCTTGCGTGAGAAAACGGGGATGATTTCGGACGCGAAAGCAAACGCTGGGATGATCAGGACATAAACCTCCGGATGGCCGAAGATCCAGAAAAAGTGCATCCACAGAACCGCCGAGCCTCCCGCTTGGGTATCGAAGAAGTGGCCGCCAAGGTAGCGATCGATGGACAGCATGATCTGGGCTGCAGTTAGCGGTGAAATCGCGAGAATGAGCATGCCGCCCATAACCAGATTCATCCAAGCCAACAACGGCATCTTTCCGAGAGTCATTCCGGGGCAACGCATGCAAAGGATCGTGGTTATAAAATTCACCGCAGCTCCGATGCTGCCAATACCGGAAACGAGCAGGCCAAGCGTCCAGAAGTCAGTGCTGTGCCCTAGTGAGAATGGAGGCGATGTCAAAGGGGCATATGCAAACCAGCCCACATCAGGGGCGTTGCCCGCGCCATACAGTCCATTCCCGCCGATGAAGCTGAAGTTGAGAAGCAGTCCTCCAAATGCGGTGAGCCAGAAACTCATTGCATTCAGACGCGGGAAGGCCATATCCCGTGCGCCAATCATTAGAGGGATGAGATAGGTGCCGAAGCCAATGAGCATGGGCATAGCCACGAAGAAGATCATGGTCGTGCCGTGCATCGTGAACAGCTGATTGAAAACTTGCGGCGAGACAAAGTGATTGTTGGGCGCGATGAGCTGAATCCGCATAATCGTCGCCTCGATGCCGCCAATCACGAGAAAGCACAGGGCGTAAAGAATGTAGAGAATTCCCAGCTTCTTGTGGTCCACGGTAACAACCCAATCGTGGAGCCTTTCCGTGATCGTCCTGACGTCCATTTCGGCCGCGCGAACCGCAATTGTTTCCGAGGCCATACTCATGCTCCCGCTTTCATCGAAGCGTCTCGAGGTAGGCGACAACCGCGTTCATGTCCGTGTTACTTAGTTTCATCGCCGGCATGAGGCATCCTGGTTTCATAGGCTCGGGGTCCTGAATCCATTGCCGGAGATTCTCTGCTGTATTTGGCACGATGCCCGAGGCGAGTGTGTCGCGACTCATCAGATGAGTGAGATCGGGACCAAAGCGCCCATTCGCTACAGTTCCCCTGACGGCGTGGCAGTTAATGCAACCGGTCGATTCAAAGATGCGGCGCCCCTCCACAACTGAGTTATCACTTACGGCATCGTTTTTTTGTGTCTGCACCCATTTGTCAAACTGCTCGGGTGAGTCAACGTAGACGCGCAGCAACATCATGGCGTGTTCCACGCCGCAGTATTGGGCGCACTGGCCCAGGTAAAGGCCTGGCTCGTGCGGATCGATCCACATCTGGTTAACGCGGTTGGGAATCAGGTCGGTTTTTCCCGCGAGGCGCGGCACCCAGAAGCTGTGATCGGTGTCGGCGGACATTAAAGTGAGAAATGTTGGCGTGGGATGCGAAGGATCGCTGAGTGGAACATGAAGTTCGTTTGCCGTCACAAATCCGAGTTGTGGGTAACGAAACTCCCACCAGAACTGATGGCCGATCACGGTGACCTCGATCGATCCGCCAGGCTCAGGAGCGTCCTGAATGGAGTGGATTACGCGGGCAGTGGCAAGGAACAGCACGAGAACGATCAGAACCGGGATCACAGTCCAAGCAACTTCTACCTGATTGCTGCCGTAGACCTGGGGCGGCTCGCGATGGGCCTCGCCACCGCGCCTCCGGAACTTCACGATGGCGTATACGATCAGGCTAAAGACGACCAGAAAAATCAGACCCGTAACTGAAAGCACCAGCAACGACAAATGGAAAATCGAGTCTGCAGGTGTCGATGCGGGTCTGAAAATATTGGGAGTTTGAGAGGAATCGGCCGGCGCCCCCAAACACAATCTTGCGGCAAGCAAAAAGCCCGCGAGCAGCACGGCGATTCCAGCCGCTTTGCTGAGCAGAATCCGAGTTTGCTCATTCCATCTCATATCTTTGCCCGGGCTCCTCGCCCAACACATGACGACCCCGCGATGCCGGTCAATTCAACGCATAGATGAACGGCGCATCGACCCACCCTCTCGGGTGGCACTCGACCTGTACGCACTTGCGGCACCAAAACTTTGTATGTTGAGAAAAAGCGTTTTAGGCGATTCGTACTGAAAGCATCAGCCCGGGTAGGTGACAAAATCCTCGCAACTGTTTAGGCGCTGACATGGTGTTTTCGGCGGCATTGTCAGAGCACCATGGCTGGGTTAAACAAGCACATCTGAAGCTCCACGCGGCGCCAGCAATCGGGCCGCACTTGTTCGAATATGTCTACTCGTGTCCTACTGATTGCATGATCTGTCCCATTTCCATCGCGTTGCTGGGAGGGATCTCTTGGAGGGATATTGCGATTTGATCAGTGGCGAAGCCGGTCAAGTCCTGAAACATCGCCCATAAGCGCTTCAGCATGTCGATCTTTTCTTCGGCGCTATGGCCGCTCCGCAGAACGCAATTCAGCGCAGCCGTCGGAGCCTCCTGACCAGCCGTAAATCCGGACCCTTTCTGATAGGAAAGGAAAACCACCCGGACGAAACTTCTTGGGACCTTCATAACGGCACTGCGGATGCCTGTGATTTCCTCTGCGATTTTCGCTTTGGCTGGGTCGGACACAGTGCCGAGCCGCCATCACTTGGCTGCACTTTCTCGTGAAAGACAGCGGTATCGGCATTCCGGCGGACAGGCGAAAGAACATCTTCGAGCCATTCTCGCAAGCTGACAGTTCCATGACCAGAAAACATGGCGGCACGGGCATGGGCTTGGCTGTTTGCTCCAGACTCGTGACAGCGATGGGAGGAACCATAATCGTCGAAGGTCAGCAAGGGCAGGGTAGCTGCTTTCAGTTCACTCTCCGCTTGGCAATGCAGGAAACTTCTTCCCTTAGTTCCAATCGAAATCTCTAGGGCAGAAGAGTAACTTTCGGCGCCTCTAACGTACCATCGATACGACATTCAGCTTTGGTCTCTGCCGAGTTTGCCACATTGCTAAGCGTTGGTTTCCCGCTCAGCCGTCGAACGATGCTTGCCATATCGAGTTTGAAAGAATTGAATGGCTCCAGCGGAGCGACGGCTTTAAGGCCACACGTGAGATGGTGCGATGCTAAACCTTGGTTGAAGTCGGAAAACCGGACAAATGGTGGGCTAGTACCTTAATTGGCAAAGTGATCACGGCAATCTTCCGGGCCAGCGTCAGACGTGCCATCGACGGCTTCATTCCGCGAGCCATCATGCCAGCATAGAAATCCTGTAAAGGTCCGCCGGTAATCGCAGCCCGCGCGGCTGCGCCCTGAAGATATTTTTCAGATCATCATTGAGATGAGATTGAGCCCGCGGATCGATGTGGGTCTCTTCGTTCGTTGGAGGCCCAGAATTGTCGCTTGGTTCGAAAGCCATGCGGTGTTTGAATCAGCGCCATCAGCAGAGCCGCCCGAATCGGACCAATCGAAGGATCGTCAAAACTCATCAGGGATAGGTTTGGGCCAATAGCGAGCAGCTGAATTCCCTTCTCGCGGCTTTCGCACAGGTCGCGCCACTTCAAATCGCGACCAATTCGGGCAAATAAGTTGCTCACGAAACGTGAAAATGATGTCGCCAAGCATGTGGTGCAGGGTTTCAGCAACCGCGAGGTATCACAAAAACTTGGCCTCACCGAACACACGGTTAGCAACTACCTGTTTAGGATCTACAAAAACTGGGGACTTCTAGTCAAGCTGGTTCTGTATTGGCTCGGAAATTCACATCCCTGATCTTCGAAGAAGAATCCGCCGGCAACACTGAAACACCGATCGCGGACATAAGTTGTTCTGCCGGGCTCGGAAACTGTTCGGACTCGTGAATTTCCTCCGGTGGTGCCATCCCGACCAATCACTGCCGAATCCCTGAGGGGACCTGCTTCGCGGAGGAACCCATAATCGGCGAGAGCTATCGGTATTTGCTGCCCCGCCATTCCAGGCGGATGTGGCTTTTTCGCGATATATTGAGAATCGTCATTTATAAACTAGATGACAGGCAATTCACAGGCAGGTCACCACGATGAGCAAGAATGTAGTCGAGTGACCGCGAAATCAGGCTGTAGTTTGCGCTGACCGACGATCCTGAGGATATAGAAAAAAGCTATCTCGAATATCGAATCTTCGACGATCAGACAAACTGCCCTCCCATTTATGATGTGACATGGTTCGGCGGCGAGGTGATATTCCCATCCAACGCTTCCACAATGCCTGGGCGCTTCCCTCCTTCGATGCAAGTACGGCGGCGCAACAGAGAAGCCATATTGCTACCGGCAAGAAAGGATAAAAGATCAATGAGCCAAACAAATGGACATTGGACGAACTATTAGGCCCATGGATCTTACCGACGCGGACCCGAAGAATCTAAGGGAATTCCCTTCAGAGGATTCAGACGTGGGTGCAGTTAAAGTGGAAGGGATGCGTGTTACTGAGGCAAAAGAAGATCAATTCGAAATTCAGCGGAAGCGTTTCTTCGGAAAAGCGTGAAGGTATGTCAGTAGTCGTTCCGTGAGATCGAGGTTCAAAACGCCGCAGACGCTTCGCCCGACGCCATCAGAACCGAGTCCAAATGTGCGATCTTCGTCCTGATCGCTTCGAACTCTATCTGGGTCAAAACAGCGGTACGTAAGCAGTAGAGAGCTTCCTCGTAAGCTTCACACGCTTTTTGTCTGGTTCTGATGACGGCCCTCTCATCGTCAGACTCCAGCGCAACCTTTGCGAGCACGATGGCCGTCTCCAGGTTGGCGTGGATCAACCGAGCCTTAAACTGGTTCTGTTCTTCCGTAGATTGTGTTCTTGAGACCATGTCACAACATATCATTTCAGTATGCTGCTTCGTCGGAGAGCGTTAACATCTGTATTCCACGGGGCTGGCGTTTCTAAAACCCGGGCGGGAACCACGGTGTCAGCGGCGAAGTAACCAGAAGTGCTGAGCGATTGCCGCCATCAACAGAATTAAAATCGAGACAACCAACGCTCTTTCTTCGAAATCCCGTCGTGTCGGTAGGCGTCGCATGTCAGTTCGTCAGAAGGACTCTCTTCTCATGATCCATGGAGCAAGTAGCATACACGGTGTCACCGTGGAAAAGTAAGATCGCCAAAACTCATCAAAGACAGGTCTGGGCCATAGCGCGCAGATGAATTCCTTTCTCACGGCCTTCGCGCAGGCTACACCACTTCAAATCGCGACCAATCGAGCAAATAAGCTACTCACCAAATGTGAGAATGATATGGGAAGCAAAAACGTACGAATATCAACCTCCCTGATCTGATTCGGATCTTTTCGCAAACAGTGTACTTGCTATCAGTAGCCTGTCGCGATCACTGGCGCATGATTCGCCGGGGGAGTGAGTATCGGCATTGGTTCAACTGGGAGGCTCTCCTCGGCGTCCGGGTTCTCGAAAACCTTGCGGATTCCATAAGTTGTTGAGCGCTCCGCAGGGATCCGTCCGATGGTTCGGATCATCGCACGGAATTCGCCGGGTGAGACATATTCGCCGAAAGTCGCCCCAGCCATCTTCGAGATACTCTCCTCCATCAAGGTGCCTCCGAAATCGTTCGCTCCTGCCTGCAGACACGTCAAGGATTGCTCAAAACCCAGTTTGACCCAAGAGACTTGAATATTGGGGATATAGCCGTGCAAAAGCACGCGGGCGAGCGCATGAACGATCAAATCCTCGTGGATCGAGCGTCCCGGCGCGGGCGGCTCCGCTCTGGAAAAGCCGGGTTTTAGAATGGATGAATCCAAGCGGAACGAATTCGGTAAATCCGTGAGTTTCCTTTTGAATGTCGCGAAGCAGCAGGATATGCCTTACCCAATGTTCGGGAAGCTCGGTGTGGCCATACATCATCGTGGAAGTCGAGGGTATGCCAAGGCTGTGTGCCGTGCGGATGACGTCAATCCACTGCCGAACTTTCAATTTATTGGGGCTGAGCGATCTGCGTACATCGTCGTCGAGTATTTCCGCGGCCGTTCCCGGAATACTGCCCAGTCCGGATTCCTTCAACATGAAGAGGTACTCGCGCAGGGGCAGGCGCGTTTTCTCGACGCCGTACGTGATTTCCATGGGCGAAAAGGCGTGCACATGAAGTTCAGGCAATCGAGCCTTGATGGCGCGAAGAAGTTCAACGTAATAGTAGCCGTTTAGGTCCTTCGGAAGTCCGCCTTGAATGCACACTTCCGTAGCGCCATGCTCGACCGCTTCGAGCGACTTGGCAATCAGTGTGTCCGTAGAATGGAAATAAGCCTCCGGCGAATCCGGCCCGCGGCTGAATCCGCAAAAAGCGCAGCCGACGATGCAAATGTTGGTGAAATTCAAATTCCTGTTCACTACGTAGGTGACGCGGTCGCCGACCGCACGATGACGGAGCTCGTCCGCGACTTTCAGGAGCGCCAGAAGGTCTTCGTCTTCCACCTTGGCCAGGGTCAGCCCCTCTTCAAGGCCCAAATCGCTCCCCGCGAGAACCTTTTCCAGGGCCCCGGCGACATTTCGGCTCGCCATAGCGATGGCTCGATCCAAGGAGACTTCAGTCCATTCGGCATTCACTGCTTTAAGCATGGGTCACCCTCCCCTCGAGCATAGCCATCCCCGCCCTGGAGCTTTCGAACATACGGCCGGAGTTGCTCGCTTACGAATTCCGGGCGCGAGGAAAATTCCGGATAGATTGCCAACCGTTCGCGCAAAACGAACCCTGCCTTCGCGGTTCTCTCCGCCAGCGAAGAGATCTGCGGCCAGGCGGCTTCCGGGTTAATGAAATCCTTTGTCACTGGCGAAATTCCACCCCAGTCGTTGAGACCGGCAGTCAGCAAATCCGGGTAGTCCTCCGAGAGCAGATTGGGCGGGGATTGGATATTCATCTCCCCGCCGAAAAGCAAGCGCGCGACTGCAATCGTGCGCAGTAAATCATCGTTGGAAGGCTCCGGCGCCCGAGCCATCCGAATATCCAGTTTGACGCGGAAGGGCTGGACGATCACTTCCTGCACGTGGCCATACTTTTCATGGGCAGAACGGATCGCCAGCAGCGCATCCACACGTTCCTCTGAAGTCTCACCAATTCCGATTAAAATGCCAGTCGTGAAGGCCATGGACAATTGGCCTGCATTCTCAATTGTCCGCAAGCGAAGCGAAGGAACTTTGTCCGGCGCTTTCCAGTGCGCCCCACCGGGGCGTCCCAGCCGAGGACTAGCGCTCTCCAGCATTATGCCGACGCTGACGTTTGTCTCGCGCAGCCGGCAAAGGTCTTTCGAGCCCATCAAGCCTGGATTTGAATGAGGGAGTAAACCAGTCTTCAAAAGAACCAACTCACTCATCGCCGCAAGATATTCGAGCGTCGTATCGAAGCCCAACGAATGCAGAAACTCTTTCGCTTCCGGAAACACCCGCTCGGGCTGATCGCCAAGGCTGAACAGAGCCTCCTTGCATCCCGCACGGCGCCCTGCCTCGGCTACCGCCAGCACTTCATCTGGGGTCATGTACGAGGGCACGCCGGGTTGCGGATCAGCCCGGAAGGTGCAATAGCCGCAATAGTCGCGACAAAGGTGGGTGAGCGGAATGAAGACTTTTCTGGAGTAGCTGACCGAATTGCCTTTGAAGCGGTCCCGGACAGCACCAGCCGCCTGGACCAAAGCTGCTAGCGGGCCTTCTTCCATCAACGAAAGCGCATCTTCGCGGGAGATACCACGGCCCTCTAATCCACGCTCGAGAGCGGCATCCACATGGTAAGGAATCGCCACATTTGCCATTGGGATGCCTTTAGAAAATCTCCCGTTGAAACTGGCCCAGATAAAAGGATATGCGCCGACCCCAGTACTGTCAACTTTAACGGAGTGATTGTAAATCTATGGCGCCCGGCGGCAGCAAATTTCGGCTGCAGCGCGAATGCTGTGACGAATGTCGCGGCGTGTTTACAATGTGCGAGAATCAGAAACGTGTTTTCCAGCGAGAAAAATGCTGAACAATCTCGTCAGCGTTTGGATGCCCGATGGCTAATGCCCTGACGGCTGTTCGCCTGCTTCTGGTGGTCCCATTTGCGTTCTTCATGGCCAAAGGAGATGTGCGTTCTGCGGTTTTCGCTTTGGTCGTGTGGGCCGTGGCTCTGATTACGGATTTCCTGGATGGACCCATCGCGCGCCGCAGAGGTACGGTGACCGCGTGGAGCGGGACTCTTCGATCACACTACCGATTTTCTGTTTGTCACGAGCGGATTATTTGCCGGTGCACTTCGCGGAGTGTTTCCATGGATTCTGCCGGTCCTGATCGTCGCGGCCTTTTCGCAGTACGTCATCGATTCTTACTGGATCCATCGACAGGCGAGGCTCCGCGGGAGCAAGCTTGGGCGCTATAACGGCATGCTGTATTTCGTCCCGCCTTGCCTGGAGATTCTCATTCGATTGGGCGCATCCTGGTTTCGACCCTTGCTTACCGTCCTGGTCTGGATGCTGGTTCTGAGCACTCTGGTATCGATGGGCCAGCGCCTGATGTCCAGCAGGCTACGCGAACATCTCCCGGCTCGCTCGCCGGAGAAATAGCAGGCCGACTCCGGCATTAAAGAAGATGAAGAAATTATGCATGACGAATCCAAACGCCGTCATCTGTCCGGGCTTGTCTGGAAAGAGCAGAACCCAGAAGAGGATAGCGACCGAGTGCATCGGCCCGGGTATGGCCGCGCCGAAGAAAATCACCGGCAGATATCCCAGCATTTCGCCAAAGCCGACTGTGCCTCCGAAGAGCCTTAAAGCCAGGGTATAAACAATCACGCCGGCGATGACCAGCGGCGCGCGCATCGCAATCACCGCTCCGTAATGCCACACCTTAGCCAGCCGGAACGCGCGGAAGATCTGGCGCTCGCGCAACGCGATCCCCGAGCCGATTTTTCCCGCTGAAGAAGAGATGGAAAAACACGAAGAATATGCCGGAGCCCAAGGCGATCCAAGGGATGATGTGAAAAACAGTCTGAATGCTATTCCATCGCAACAGCGCGCCGATGGACGCCCATAGTATCAGGCTGTAATATTCACAAAACATGAGGAAAAGCATGCTGGAGCCGATTTCCCAGCCTGGTAAACCGTCCCTGCGGTTGAGATAGAGAGCGATGGCGCCCTTGCTGACTTGTTCGTTCAGCAAGGAAAGAATATAGGCGCTGGCCCGAATCGGCAGGATATCCGCGTAGCGGATTTTTGCGTTGAACCAGTTGATCACGGTCCAAACAACCAGGCTGTCAATCAGGAGATAAAGGAAACAGTATGGAATCACCAACGCTAGCCAATGAAGCCAGTTTACATTCTCGAAGCTTTTTAAGAGGTAGGCCAGCAGCCCGCTGCCTTCAGCCGCAGCGGCGGCCCTGAGACGGGTATAAAGATAGGCAAAGCAAGCTGCCGTAATGGCGAATGGCAAAATCCGCTGCCATGGCTTCGCCTTTTTGCTGGTTGGGATTGAAGATGCACTGGTGGTTGGGACGGTCTCACTCATTTTGTCATCCTTGGCCTAAGCTGTTTTTGATCATTTCGTCAATTCCGGTGAGTTCGATTCCGAGAGCAGACGCGGCCGGCTGCGGATCGAGACCCGTGTCCGCGGTGATTACGTCGAGAGCGTCCCGCGAAAAGCCGGGTTTACCGAGGCGCTGTCGGATGGCCAGACACCAACGAAGCCCAGTGCTTTGGAATCGAACCGATCCGGACCTGGCGACCTAGCAAGCGGGCAGCGCGCTCTACGAGTTCCCGCTCCGGCAGGGAGACAGGGCCAACCAGGTCCAAAACAAGGTTGTTCGCAACCGATGGTTTTGTGGCGGCCAGTGCAGCTCGTGCTAAATCATCTACACAGAGAGGCTGCTGAAGATTGCGGCCGCCGCCGATCAGCTTGGGCCGGCTTTGGTTTACGTGGCGCCCAAGTGTCGCCGCGCCGGCAGTGCCGGGACCAAGCAAAAGCGGGGCGCGGAGCACCGTATAATTCAATCCTGATGTGCGAACGAGAGCCTCCGCCTGCCCTTTGGTGCGGTAGTATCGATTGCGAGACGTCTCATCGGCCCCCGTCGCGCTCACCAAGACGATTTTCTGCACCCCGCATTCGCTTCGCGGCTTCCACGACGCCCCGAGTTGACGCAACATTGGCCTGCTCATAAGTCGAATCCGGGGTTTCGACGAGAATTCCCGCGAGGTGGATAACTGCGGAAGCGCCCTGAAACGCTCCTTCGAGACTAGCCGGGTCATCGTACAAGATTCGGACCACGCTGTCGGCATTACCGGACTCCGAGCGGATCTGTTCGGCAGCGCGTGCAGAACGGACCGCAGCGACCAAAGTGGTTGTCGTAACCTCGAGTTTCCGTCCGCATCGCAGGATGGCCTGACCGACAGCGCTATTGGCGCCGGTGATGACGATCTTCATCCAGGACCCTGGTCAGCCGATAACGTGAAATACATGTACCGTCGCATTCGCCGGAACTTTCAACTGCGGGTACTTCTTCACTCTCGCCTGGAGCACGCCCTCGATCTCGGTCTGATCGGTAACCACAACCAGCGTACGGTCGTAGAGCTTATCTCCGATTTTTATACGTACGTGGGGGTCTCGCATCACATTCTCATTCCAGCTCCTCGGCGGTCCTGCCGGATACACGGAAGTGACGTAAAGCTGACCATTGTAAGCGAGACAATTGATTGTCACGGAGTGCGGGAGCAGAAATCGACTTTGGGTCTGCAGCTTGATTGTGGGAACTTTATTGGTGAACGACCAATCGGTGACCCGAGTGGTGTCAACATTTCCTGTGAGCCACAGACCGGGGATTCCGTCATGCGGGTTAAGTCCCGTGATGCGCAACGCGACCAACAACAACGCTAAGCAAACTAGGATTGCTACTACTATTTTTAAGAGCATCTTCATAACTGCCTCTTCAATTTGACACTCCTTACAAGAACATGGATCGACCAACAAAGATCGGAGAACATTCCATGCGCAGCGCGCTCAAAAGCCGATTTTTCGGACGCCTTGCCGGTAAGACGTTGCGTAATTCGGCCTCGTTGACGCTGAACTGTTCATATTTGTCATAGCACGCCGTGCTGGCAGCGCCCAACCCGGGTAAACCGGTAGTCCGAGGATAATTTCCCCCAGCGTCTTTCCTTCTCCACCGCGTATGGTAACGTTTCTTTTGCCTTCGATAAAATGAATTCGCTACCATAGCGGGGCCAATCGAGAGCCGAAGTCATTTTTAGGCATTCCCTCGATTTCTCATCGGTGAGGTCTTTGAATCCGCGCGCTCGTTCGGCAAGACGAACTTTTGCAGACAGCCCGTCGGTGGTGTAGCATCGCGCGAGACGATCGTAAGGAATCGAGAAACGGAAAATGAAAATATTAAAAGTAGTGAGCGTGGCAATCGTGGCTATCCTGGCGGTAGCGCTCTTGACGCTCCGCGTTACCGGTCTTGAACCGGAATACCTCGACTTGGACCAACTTCGCGCTCACCACATGATTGCCCGCCCCGGCTTGTGGCTGAAAGGCGAAGTCGTCACCACGCCCGTCACGGATTGGTCATTCGTTGAGCAAGTACCTCACCCCGGACGTAGCCTAAACACCGTCCTGATCGAGACGCGAACGCCCTATTTCATTCCCCACTCGGTCCGGACGATGCCTAGCGTGCGCAACGGCGAGCTCTTCATTCGTTCGCATCAGGATCGAATGGACGTGCCGTTTCCACATGACAAGTCCTGGACAGCAAATGTGGCCCGTGATCCGCGCGTGCGTATAAAGATCGGCAATAAGTTATACGAAGCGACCATGGTATTGGTCGCGGATCGTGCCGAAGCTATCGCCTTTTTGGGCAGGAACCCTGAAACGGTAGAGAAGGGCCCCGACGGGCAAGACCATGTTGCAGGCTACGACCATGTCTATCGTGTTTTCCAAAGAAACATCCCGGAGTACGGCGGTAGTCAGCCATCTCCGAGTTTGGCGGGCCTTATCCCTGAGAATAAACCTTAGGACTGCCAGATTATCGATGTGCCCCTTCGGGAGGCAGGAGCAGAAGTTCACTCTGCGCTTGAAACGAACCTCTGGTCTCATCCGACACAATAAAATCTGCGGAAATCATAGTCCTCACGGTGCCGCTCGCAGCCCACACAGAAACCCTCAAGAACGTTTTAGGCCGATGCATGCATGGCTTCGCTCGCAGATCTTCAATTCGCGCTCATAATGGGCTTATCAGCGCCCTTCGGGAAATGTTAGACTCTAATCATGCTTGTAGAGAATTCCGATAACAAACCCCAGCTTTATTCGTACAGAAGAAATTCTCGCGCTTAGGATCCCAAGATGAAGGTAGCAGCCAAGATTGCAGTGGTGATCGTGCTCGGCTTAGCTCTGGTATTGGTAGTTCTGCGGATCACTGGCCTTAACCCAATCGGAAATACACCGGGTCCTGGAAACTATCCTGGGTTATGGCTCAGCGGGCAGGTAATAGCCACTCCCGTGACTGATTGGTTGTTCGCAACCAAATATCAGACCGACAAAGTGCAGACACGAACTTGGTTTTTGATTCCGCATTCGGTAACTACAGGTTTCATCGTCTATAACGGTCAGCTTTATTTGACATCGATGTTCCGCGCGGGAACGCCGTTCCCACAAGGCAAGCTGTGGGTTTCCGATGTGATGCGTGACTCGCATGTCCGTCTTAAGTTCGGCGACAACTTATACGACTGTGTTTTGTCGCTGGTCAGCGATCCGGCGGAGATAGCGGCCGTTCTCGGCTCGAGAGCGCAGCCTGCGGCTTCAAACGGCGGCGGAGTGATGCATCTGTTTCACGCAGTTTCACGTGGACATGGGGGGTAAGCAGAAGAAGCGCCCGGTTTCCAGGCATGGCAATGATTCTTCGAATCCTAGCTTGATCCACGACGCGCATCCTTGTCCGCAAGTCGGCACAATGTTAGACTTCGCTCCGTTTATCGGAGCCGGTATGAAGAAACTCTTAAAGATTGTTGGATCAGTGATAATTGCGTTGGTCGCGCTCCTGCTGATACTGCGTGTCACGGGTTTCGAGCCAAAGCTGTGCGCCCCGACCGATAGAGCTTGGTCGTGCAAAGTACCAGGACTTTGGCTGAAGGGAGAACCCGTCACTAACGCAGCCACCGACTGGTCGTTCACAGACAAGATCAAATTAATCAAGATTCAAACCCAGACTCCGTTTCTGCTGCCTCACTCGGTGACCATTTGGTGCGCCGTATATGACGGCAATCTCTATGTCACATCTTATCGCGGCAGACTATGGGTTGAAGACATAATCCGTGATCCTCACGTGCGGCTCAAAATCGCTGACCAAGTGTTTGACCGTACCTTATCGGTTGTGAGCGATCCATCCGAAAAAGCCGCCGTGCTCCAGGCTAAGGGGAAAAAATATCCCGAATGGAAGGTTCCTACGGTCTCGGCGTCAACTGTTTTCCGTGTAAACCCTACCTAGGCCGCCGACGGTCCTATCTCGGTGACGTCCAGAAGGCATCTCCGCGACAGATGTCGGCATTTGCTGACCCGGAGTACCCGTTTACCAGGACTTCGCAGGTTCAAGCGAGCCGCTATTCCTCAGTTTTGTGTCGTTAGCAAATTAAAATGTCCGATTTTGGTAGCAAGTGAGCGAAGCGCTTTCCCGCGGAGCGGCTTTTCCACGGCCTTCCGCCGCATCCGTTTCCCTTCCAGCAACGGCCAGCCTTGTGCGTTGTAGCGCCCCACGATGTGCGGCCCATAGCTCACCGTGAGGGTGCCGTCGAGATGTTCGTGTACCAGCACCCGGCAACACGCCAAGCTGCCCCGCCAGCCTACCGCTTCGATTTGCAAGGTGCGCTCACCGAGTTCGATGGTGTTGTCTCGCGCTACGGTGCGCTCGTGCCGAATGGAAAAAATGAAATCCAGATCTCGCCGCCGGCAGGGCAGGAACGCGCTTCCCGCCTGTGCCGGAGGCACACAGAAACGCCGATTGAACTCAGCCAGATATTCCTCGCGCAAAAACTGGTTGGCTTTCTCCACCGTGGTGATGCCCCTCAGACGCAACTCCTGCGGCAAGCGCCCCTGCCAAGTCCCGAAGTTGCGTTCGCTGCGCCCGCGCGCCTGCGGCGAGTAGGCCGGAATCATCTGCATGCCCAACTCCTTCAGCGCCCGTCCCACTTGCGTCAGCCGCTCGGGATCGACTTTCCCGCCCGCTTGTGGTGTGACAAAGAAATGACTCGCGCGATCGCTATAGAGCGCGCAGAAGGCGCCCTTGCGCTCGACCACCTCCCGCAGGGCCGCCAGCACCGTGCGCGTCGATTCCTGCTCCACCAACTGCGCGTAGTACACCTCGCTTGTGGCATCGTCGAGCACCACCAGCAGGTCGTACCAGCGATCGTCGAGAAACCAGCGGTGGCGGCTGCCGTCCACATGCAACAGCATGCCCGGCAACGGCCGCCGCGCCCGCCGCCGACGGTGCACCCCTCGCGAGCGTCCCTTGCTCACCAGTCCGGCTCCTTGCAGCGCCGTTTTAATCCACGTGTAGCTCAGCCGGATGCTGTGCTGCTCGCGCAGCTTTTCCGTGAAGTGCTGCACGTTCAAGCCGGAGTACTTCTCGCGGTAGAGTCCCAGCACCTGTTCCACCATCTCCACCGGCACCCGCTTCGGGCTGGGACGCCGCCAGCGACGGTCAAACAGCCCGTCGTAGCCAAACTCGCGGTAGCGCTCATACCAGCGCCTCATCTGCCGGTCGCTGATGCCGATGATCTCCGCCGCCTGGCTCCAAGTGATCTTCTTCGCCATCGCTCGCAGAATCGCTTCCTGAATTTTCATCGTCCGCTCCACGGCGGACTCGGGATAGAAAACCATGCCTGCCTCCGGCACGTTCCTCTATCCCAAGTCGCGCCGCAAAAGCGGACATTTCATTTGCTAATTCCACCGGACATATCATGCGCTACCGACACGAGGTAATCGACATTGTTGCTATATCCACGGAGCGGGCCTAACATGCCTGCCCAACGCAGCAGCGTGGAGGCTTTCATGAAGAACCTATTGCTGATGTCAGTGATTTGCGCCGCAGCGATTTCGCTTTGGCCGGCGGCGCGGATAAAAGCGCAGGGCGAAGGCGGGAACGCGCAGGACGGGCACATGGCGCGAGCGCCGATCCCGCAACTGGCGTTTCATCTGGTGGAGAACTTTTTTCATTATCCGCCCAACTCTATCGTGGGACGCGTGAGTGGCATTGCGGTGGGCCCCACCGGCACAATTGTGGCGCTGAACCGGGGCTATCACCCCGTGCTGGAATTCAAATCCGACGGGAGTTTCGTGCGCTCGTGGGGCGAGGGCTCGACCATGTTTGCGGGCGCGCACCAGTTGCGATTCGATCCGCAAGGGAATCTCTGGTACGTGGATGCGGCCGACAACATTATTTACCGCTTCGACTCCGAAGGGCGGACGGTGGGAACGCTGGGGACGAATCCGGAGCCGTGGACTTACCTGACGCATGTGATCGCGGGCGCGGTGCCGAACAAAGCCAGCTTCTATCAGGAGACCGATATCGGATGGAGCAAGGATGGCAGCATGTTCGTCTCGGATGGATACGGCAACTCGCGGGTGGCGAAGTTCGACAAGGATGGAAACTTCGTGAAGGCGTGGGGCGAACGCGGCACCCAGCCGGGAAACTTCAACACGCCGCATAGCCTGGTGATCGATAGCAATGATGTGATCTACGTGGCGGATCGCGGCAACAGCCGCGTGCAGGTTTTTGATACGGATGGCAACCTGAAATCAGTGTGGAATTTTCCGACTGCGCCTTGGGCGCTCTGCCTGACTAATGGACCGTCGCAAGTGATGTTCGTGGGGAGTGTGGGCCACGTGTACAAAGTGGACCTCAGCGGAAAGATACTCGGGGCCTTCGGCCGCCCCGGACGCATGCCCGGCACGATCGACTCGGTTCACGGAATTGCGTGTCCGGATGAGAAAGCCGTCTACCTGGCTAATTTGTATGCATCGCGCCTCGACAAGTGGGTCGCGCAGTGAACAGGTTTTGGAGGATGCGTGCGGCGTCTCTCTGGATGAATCTCTCCGCATGATAGCGAGGCGCAATTAGGCGATTGTGAAGGCGGTTATCGGTAACCGTTGCGTGCCCAACCCGAAAAATTTGCAAGAAAGGCTTGTTCCAACACCACGCGATCCTGCGTTATACTCCGATTATTCGACATCTGGTCGATATCGGCTTCCTGCCGAGAAGGAGGTGATCCAGTGAGGTACGGTTTACGTTGACGCAGTAGAGGAGGCGCTGGTGATGTCGCGCGTGCGATGTTACCGAGCGCCTCTCTCCTTTTGTCCCGCCTGTTCGCGTTCCCTGAAACTTGACGAATTTATTCGGTGGTGCATTTCCGAATTGACGGCCGACAGACTTTCTGGCAATCGTTCTCATGTACTCGATCAGAGGCCGTTGAAGCACTGCTAAAATGAAGACATGGCGTTATTGATCATCGTCAGTCTGATGGAACGCGTGGAAATTGCCTGCCACCAGTAAAGCAATGCTCCCTCCCGAGCTAGCGCGGCAGATTTCACCTTGGCTCTTGAATTCTGCGGAAATGACAGGCCCCGTGGGGAAGACTGCCCTCATAGGGGGTATGGTTCTTTCTCTCTATGGCCCTGAGCACAACGGCTTCTTATACCTTTTGGGTCCGTGGGTTTGCCCAACTCTTGTTGCTCTTTTCTGGTCAGCTTTGTTTGCCAGAAGACGTTTTAGGATCTACCGTGGGAGCCCCCTTTGCCGAGCACAGCTATGTTGATACAGGTGATCATCCTGTTGTGATGCGCCTCGCGGAGGTTTTCAATTCCGATGAAGCCCGTCGGCACCTGTGGTGCGAAACTCTGAAACTGTCTGTCATTCTGTTCGCGATCCTCGGGACTTCGGCGTTCCTGCTGCGAAATTCGCTCGACTGGACTTACCCGTCCTCCGCGAATCAGTTTTTTTGGACAGCTCGGCGGGGCGTGCCGGGGTACTGGTTTTGGCCCGGTTTGTTCGTCTGTACTCTTTTCGCGTTTCTAGCTCTAGTGAGCGACTATCACCGCTGGTGCCTGATGACTTGGGCCAAGCGGGAGCCAGCCCATCGCGTCGTCTAATCGAATTGCTCGGACTGTAGTGCCTGGTTAACGCCGAAATCGACAAATGAAGAATTAGTTCAAATCGAGGATTTTACGATTCATCACGAGTGAACTCTGGAATTGCGGCGGGCGCGGAGTTCATTCGGGGGGGCGGAGAGTCAGCGCGGGCCGAGTTGCTGCGCCAGATCGTTGAGCACGAAGATGGCGGTCCTGAAATCCTGGCCGCTGGCTTCGCGGTAGCGGGTAATGGCGCTCGAGCGCTTATGGTCGCGAAGCATTGCGAGCAGCTCATCGCGAAGCGGCTGCTGAATGCCGTCCGCCAGGGATTTGTAATGCGCTTCAAGCTCTTTCCGCTGGGGCGCCTGGTCGCGATATTGCTTCAGGGCGGATTCGGTGGCGCAGGGAAAATCGCCAACCAACCGGCCGTTTTCGCGCACGAGCCAGATGATGACCGTCCCGCTTTCCTCGCCCTGCTGATAGTCGATGTGAAGTTCGTTCAGAGGCTTTAGGGGAAAGGTTTCGGTGTCGGCGAGCGCTTTCAGGTTGTCCTGATTCACCGGCAGCAGCGAAACGGTATAGCCGGGCGGGACGTGGTCACTCGGATGAATGGGCATCACGGTGTCGTAAAAGTCCTTGTTCTCGGGCGTGATGCAGGCAAGCGACTGTGAATTGTACAGGGCGAGGATGCGCGCTGCATCCTTGGCGTTGATGGCCGCCACGTAGCGGGCCGCGAAGGCGCGGACGTCTTCCGGCACGGGCTGATTTTGCGCGCTGGCGCAGCAGGCGAGGGCGAGCGTCAGAAGAAAGGCGCAAAGCGGCCGGCGGGCGGGATATTTCATCGCAGTCTCTCGAACAAAGTTAACGTGGCGGCATGGCGCGGGCAATGGACCGGCGGGGCGAAGCCAGCGGAAGAGTTACGGCGGGCGCGTTTGCAGGCGAGAGACCGAACGCGAAGACAATAACGAAGAAAATGCAGGTCCCTCGACTGCGTTCAGCGGCCCTGAGGGGCCGCTGAACTCCGCTGGAAAAACCGAACAGCAAAGTCAAAAACCAGGAGAGATCTCTCGTCCTTTTTTCTACGCCCTAACCGGGCGCGGCTCGCTCGGGATGACAAACGAAAATCAACAGCGACTGAAAAACCAAACAGCAAATTCAAAAGCGAAGAGAGATTCTTCGCTGCGCTCAGAATGACTCGCTGAAGTATGTGCTCGGATAAAAGCGAGCATGTAGTTAGGCAAAGCCACGCACGCATTGCAAAGGGCGCAAAGCGATGCGGCACCCGGGAAGATCATGAGAGGCACAAGGGTGATTTTGTGAGGATCAGCGGCGGAGCCTTCGATTGGACGAAGGGCTAAATCCGGATCGCCCTTTTTTCTGCGGCCTAACCGGGTGCGGCTCAGGATGACAGCGAAACAGCAAACTTCAAAAGCGAAGAGGGATTCTTCGCTACCGCGCCCCTAACCGGGTGCGGCTCGCTCGAGATGACAGCGAAAGAAAAAAACAGCGCGAAGCGCGGGCTATTGTTTGCTGTAGGTGGCCGTCAAGGTGGCTTTGCCCAGGGTGTTCATGAAGCACATAAAGCCGACCATGGCCGCGCTCGATTGCGGATCCAGGTCGATTTTTTCAACCTTGAGCGCGTGCACGGTAAAAACGTAGTGGTGGGTGCGTCCTGGCGGCGGTGCGGCGCCGCCATAGCCGGGGGCTCCGAAATCGGTGCGCGTCTGCAACGCGCCCGCTGGCAAGTTTCCGCCGCTGCCCGCGCCGGCGGCCAATTCTTTGGCGCTGCCTGGAATGTTGATGACGACCCAATGCCACCAGCCTGATCCGGTTGGCGCGTCGGGATCGTAACAGGTGACCACGAAGCTTTTCGTTCCGTCTGGCGCGCCTTCCCACGCCAGGTGCGGCGATTTATTGCCGCCGGTGTAGCCCATGCCATTGAAAACCTGCGCTTCGGGAAGCCGCCCGCCTTCCTTAAAGTCATTGCTCCAAACTCGAAATGACATGATTGAATCCTCCGACAGATAAGTTAGTGGTGCAATTCAGTCCGTACAATTGTAAGGCATGTTTCAGGCGCTGAATCCGGCAACGGATGGCGGGCTGGGCGCCGGTGCGACTTGCGCTGCAAGAGTCTGTGACGAGGAGAGCTCCTTCGCTCGCGTTGCTCCGCTCAGGACTCCGGCCCTAATCGGGTCGTCGGCTGGGCCCGGAATGACGGCGAAAATCATAGCAAAGAAAAAGCAGATCCCTCGTCGCTTCGCTCGCTCGGGATGACAATGCAAAAGAAAATGCAGATCCCTCGACTACGCTACGCGCCCCTAACCGGGTCTCCAAAGCCGCTCCGCTCGGGATGACAACGTAAAACGAACATCACTTCAAAACAGAAGAGAGATTCTTCGACTCGCTGCGCGATCCTGATCGGATCGCGGATTGTCCACCGCGCCCCTAACCGGGTCGCCAGGGAGCTCGCTCGGAATGACACCCCGTTTGGTAGGTTACTCGGTGTACTGGCCCACGTCGGAATTTCCGGTGCCGCTGCATCCCGCAGCGCCGTAGCGCAGGAATTTCTGAACTCGTGAGGCGCCATCCACTTCGCCGACGTAAATGTTCCCTTCGGAATCGACAGTAACCATGTGCGGCCAATGGAATTCGCCAGCCTGGCGTCCGCCGCCCCCGAAGCGGCTTAACTCTGTGAGATTTTGCCGGTTGATGACATAGACCACGTCGTTGCTGAGATCCGCAACGTACATGCAGGTCTGCTTGGGGTCGGTGGAAAAGTTCACCGTGCCCGCTGTGCCGAGAGAAGTTTGCGGCGCGATGTGAACCTCACCGACAAAACCGCATTTGCCCGGCTCGCCGTCCGGATTGGAGCAGGGCTTCCCTACTTCGGAAGCTTTGAAGATCTGCACGCGATTGTTGCTGCGATCGCAGACGTAGAGCAAGCCGTCGTTGGCTAATTTGGCGCAGTGCACCGGGCTGCGGAAGAACTTCGGTTTCATCTGGCCGGCTTTGTACTCGGCGGGCCAAGAGCTGATGCCCTCGCCGACTTCTTCTGCGGCGGCGGTCGGAGCTCCGCCTCCAACGCCACCGCTGGCAGGCGCAACGCCACCATTTTCGCCGACGACGGGATTCTGCCCATATGCGCCGAAATGCCCGACATATTTTCCTGTGGCAGCGTCCACGATCAGCACGCGGCGATTGCCGTAACCATCGGCGATATACATCAGGTTCGTTTTCGGATCGACCACCATGTCGGCCGGCCAGAACGGCTGCGGCGTGCCGTTGACGCCGCCATTCGTATCGTTGCTGTTAGGGCCCTTCGCGCCGGGGGTGCCGATTTGCATCACGAATGTTCCGTCCGATTTGAACTTCAGAATATGTGAATCGTTGCCGAATTTCGGCGCCCAGGGATACTGGCCATGGAAATTGCGGGCCTGCCCGTTGCCTGCGAGATAGACGAAATCGTTTTCGTCGACGTAAATGCCATGCTCGCGTGCGGGCCAGAAGCAGCCATCCTGCTCGCGGCATTTCGTGTCGAGAAAACCGGGATCGCCCGGACCACCCCAGGCATGCATCAGATTACCCGCCTGATCGAATTCGAGTACGGAAGGCGCAGGCATGCAGCAACCGTTGAGCTGCCCGAAAGGACGCGGGAAACCGATGGCGCTGATGGGCCGGCCCTTTGCATCGGTTGCGGCGGCGCCTTGCATCCCGGTGTCGCCGCTGCCAAGTGAACGCGGCCGGTGATACACCCAGATGTGGTCGTGCTTATCGACGGTGATGCCGCCAACATCTCCGATGACCCAGTGGTGCGGCAACGGTTTCGGGAAAGCGGGATCGAGCACAAAGTTTGGCGCGGTTCCCTTGTGGTCGGGAGGGATGGCCTCCGCGAGGCGATCGAGAACGTGAGCTTTCTGCAAAGCGTCCGTTGCGGTTTTGGGAGATTGCTGCGCTTCTGCCGGAGCGGCCAGGAAGATCGCGCTCAAAAAGCAGAACAGGATTCCGGCATGAACAAAGTGTGCGAAAGATTTTGTAGTCACGTTTCCACCCCCATTTGCAGTGGCATCCTACTACGATCTTCCCTTGGTATTCCATTGCGAGCATGCTTGATTTACTCGAGGGGGGCGGACTTGTGAGTCGTGGCATTAGCCACGACAATAGAGCGGAGGGAGCGCGAGTCAGCTATGGCAACATCAAGAACGGCGAAAAACTCCAAGCGCACAGCAAAGCGAGTGACGGTCACCGCGACTCCGAGCGCGGGCGCGGAGAATTCCGAGCCAGCCGCGCGGCCTCGCCGGATTTTCCTGCTCTCCCCCGCGAACGCCGGTGGACTACGCGCAAAAATGATCCTGAGTGATCGAGCGCAATTCGCGCTGGCGGCGCGCCTGAGGCGAGAAGGCCTGCCGCTTGGAGAAATTTTTAGCTTCATCAGCGGACTGTACTTCCGCGGCAAGCTGGTCTATGCGCAAACGTTCGCTGCGCCGGTGGATGGTGAAGCGCGCTCGTTCGTCATCACCGCCGGCGGCGGGCTGATTCCTCCCGAAACGCTTTTCACCATCGACATGTTGCGGGAAATTTCCGCCGTTCCGATCGAAGCGAAGGAGGCACGGTACCGCGAGCCGCTGGAACGCGACGCGTGGAAATTGCGCGAGCGGATCGGAGCGGCGTGCGATGTAGTGCTGCTCGGCAGCGTGGCCACTCCCAAATATGTAGAGCCGCTTCTCGGAATTTTCGGCGAGCGATTGATGTTTCCCGCGGAGTTCGCCGGACGAGGAGACATGAGCCGCGGCGGACTGATGCTGCGCTGCGCGCGGTCCGGCGAAGAACTGACATACGTCCCGGTGGCCACGGCCGTGCGGCACGGGCCGCGTCCACCCAAGTTGGCCAAGCTGGCGAAGCTGCCGAAGCTTTCGTGCCACGCGACCGCTTCCGCAGGGATGTAGCGGACTGTGGAAGCGGTCATCTTCATTGGCGGGCAAGGCAGCGGCAAAAGCACCTTCTACCGCGAAACGTTTCTCGACACGCATGTCCGCATCAATCTCGACATGCTGCGGACCCGCCACCGCGAAAAGCTCATTCTGGAGGCGTGTATCGCTGGGCAACAGTCTTTCGTGGTCGACAATACCAATCCCACGCCGGCCGATCGCGCCCGCTACATCGCGCCGGCGCGCGTCGCGGGCTTTCGCATGATCGCGTACTTTTTCTCCACGCCCATGAGTGAAGCCCTGCGCCGCAACAATCTGCGAAAAGGCAAGCAGCGAGTTCCGCCAGTGGCCATCGCTGGCACGTTCAAAAACATTCAGCGCCCCACGCTTGAAGAGGGGTTCGATGAAATTCACACCGTGGAGCTGACGCCCGAAGATCGCTTCGTAGTGTCTTGATTTCAGCGAGATACAGAACTGGCTCACAATGATCTACAGCAAACAGCGGATGGGAAGAACTTTGCACATTTCGTAAGCTGAGTCTTCTGTTAGACGAGCTTAGGCCCACAAGGAGGCACTATGGAAATTGCATTCAGTTCTCTCGCCGGGCTGGCGTGCGTCTTCTACCTTGTGGTTCTCGGCAAGTTCGCCCATGCGCATTACAAAGAATTGGTACGGAGGCGTGTGCGCCCTGCCGTGACGCATATGGGCTAAACGCTCGTCAGTCATCTTCATGTTCTCGTCCGTGTCCAAAGAGCGCCTTCGAAAGAAGGCGCTCTTTTTATTTATGGCACGCAAACTTTGTACGCTTTCCTACAGTAAAACCCCTACAAGAGGCGGGACACCGCGTCCGACAATCACAGCGAGCATAGGAGAGCACAAAGGACATGGCGGGAGGCGAGTTGCCAACCCACTGTTTTTCTACCTGTTTTTCTACCTTGAATCACAACCTCGGTTTCTGTTACAACGATTCTCGTGTGATCAAGTGGGTTCTCAAGCAGGCCAGCCATCGATTCCAGGGCGTGACCGGCAGCTTTGACTGAGGACCGAGAACCACTTAAAACAGCAACGCCTTCTTTTGGAGTTCGACACTCGTAACCGGAACCGCGCAGCAAATAACAACCGTAATCCTGAATCGAATCAACCGCTGGTGTGAACCGTCGCAGAAGAGAGGTTTTATCGTTTTGGCTTTTTAAAATTTGGAGGGCGCAGCTTTCTGCAGCCTGCTAAATGACACTCCACTGAGGGGGTATCCATGGCAACAGGACTGGTACAGATCGAGCATGACCGAGAGATTGCCGAACGTTTAGCCGCCGAAAGGCTGCGGCTGCGAAAGCTGGCGGGCCTGGAAGCCCCCAAGCATTTCCACAAACCCATCGAGCGCGCCTTCACCGCCGAAGAGCGCAGCCGAGTGACTATCCTGTTTGGCGGCCTCACCTGGAAACACGAAGAACTGATCCGTGCCGTTTTTCTGGGCACGGGTTACCACTGCGAGCGAGTGCCCTGCCCCGACGTGGCCGGGTTTCAGCTCGGCAAAGAGTACGGGAACAACGGGCAGTGCAATCCCACCTACTTCACCGTTGGCAACCTGGTGAAACATCTGCAGACACTGGAAAAAGAGGGCCAGTCGCGCCGGGACATTCTGGACAACTATGTATTCTTTACGGCGGGCTCGTGCGGGCCGTGCCGCTTCGGCATGTACGAGGCGGAGTACCGCTTCGCGCTGAAGAACGCGGGATTCGATGGCTTCCGCGTGCTGCTGTTCCACGACAGCGATGGGTTGAAAGCGGCCTCCGGCGAGCCAGGACTGAAATTCACGGTGGATTTCGGCCTGGGCATGCTGAACGCGCTGCATGTGGGCGACGTGATGAACGATATGATTTACCAGGTGCGCCCGTTCGAAGTGAACAAGGGCGAAACGGAAAAGGTGTTCAAGGGCGCGATGGACAAGCTTTCCACCACGCTTCGCGACCGCCCGGCGTTTGAGATCATGCAGCGCGCGCCGAAGTTCACGCATGGCTACCTTTCCAAGAAAAAAGCCGTGCGCAACACTTTCAATACGCTCGGCAAGATTCGCGAGCACCTGTATGGCGACATCTATCTGGATGCGCTGAAAGAGTGCCGCGAATCGATGGACAAAGTGGAAGTGGACCGCACGCGGGTGAAGCCGGTGGTGAAAGTGACCGGCGAATTCTGGGCGCAAACCACCGAAGGCGACGGCAACTTCCACATGTTCGAGTTCCTGGAGCGCGAAGGCGCGCAGGTGATCGTGGAGCCGATCGCGACCTGGGTGGCGTACCTGATGTACCAGGGCAAAGCAAATGCGCGGCGGAAATATCCGGTAACGCGGCCGCATCGCACGCCGAAATGGTACGAAGTGCGGAAGCATCTGGCCAACCAGATGTCCCTGCGCAAGAAACTTATGGGCATCGCGGTGGGCGAGACGCTCTGGTACCACTTCTACCACCGGGTGATCAAGAATCTGGGCGGCATTACGCACGAGCTGGTACCGCAGCCGGAGCTGGCGCGGCTGGCGCATCCGTTCTACAACCAGTTTGCGCGCGGTGGAGAAGGCCACCTCGAAGTGGGCAAGAACGTATATTACACGGTGAACCACCTCTGCCACATGGTGCTGGCGCTGAAGCCATTCGGCTGCATGCCATCGTCGCAATCGGACGGCGTGCAATCCGCGGTGATCAACAAGTTCAAAGACATGATTTTCCTACCCATCGAAACTTCCGGCGAAGGCGAAGTGAACGCGCACAGCCGCGTCCAGATGGCACTGGGCGAAGCGAAGGTCAAGGCCAAGATGGAATTCGAGCAGGCGCTGAAGTCGACCGGCAAATCGCTCGATGACATTCGCGGCTACATCGCCGAGCATGCGGAACTGCGGAAACCGTTCTACCACGTGCCGCACGCGCCGGGAATCGCCGGAACAGCGGCTCAATTCGTTTTGCATGTGGGCGAGCGCATGGACAAGAGCCATCGGTTCTGGCGGCGCTCGCGGGTGCAGGGCGGAGTGGCCGTACCGAATGTAGCGTAGCTGGTGTCTCGTAGGGCGCGTCGCTTGGCGCATATAACATGCGCCAATGAAGCACAGCCGAGTCGCCCGTCGTTCCAGGGGAGCGAGCCGTCGCTGGCCGTCGCTCCCCTCCATTCAACCCACGTTTCACACGGAAATTCCGGGGGAATCGACAATGCATGGTAACGAGGCACAGCATGGGAACGGCAACGGCAACGGCAATGGAAATGGGTCGGCGCATGGAATGGGGCACGGCGCGCCACATGGGGCGGCGCACGGAAATGACCGCGAGAACCGCTTCATGGTGGGACTCGACATCGGCTCGACCACAGTAAAAGCGCTGGTGGTGAACGCCGCCACCGATGAAATCCTCTGGCAGGATTACCAACGCCACGAAACCAAGCAGCCGGAAAAAACGCTGGAGTTTTTGAAGCGGATCGAAGCCGAAGTCGGCGTGAGCGCCAGCAATACGCGCATGTTCGTGACCGGGTCGGGCGGTGGTGTGCTTGCGGAGCTGATCGGGGCGAAATTCGTGCAGGAAGTAACGGCGGTGGCGCTGGCGGTGGAAAAGGCGCATCCCGAGGTCTATTCCGTTATCGAGCTGGGCGGGCAGGACGCGAAAATTATCGTGTTCAAGGACGACAACGAGAGCGGGCGGAAGAAGAAGATCCCGTCGATGAACGACAAGTGCGCCGGCGGCACGGGCGCGGTGATCGACAAGATCAACGCCAAGCTGAAAATTCCCGCGGCGGAACTGAGCGATCAGGGTTATCACGGCATCAAGCTGCACAAAGTGGCCGGAAAGTGCGGCGTGTTCGCCGAGACGGACATCAACGGCTTGCAGAAAGTGGGCACGCCACCGGACCAGTTGATGGCGTCGCTGTTCGACGCCATCGTGCTGCAGAACCTGAGCGTGCTGACGCGCGGCAACACGCTGAAGCCGCATGTTCTGCTGCTGGGCGGACCGAACACTTTTATTCGCGGGATGAAGGAAGCGTGGCAAGCGAACATCCCGAAAATGTGGGAAGAGCGCAAAGTGGAAATTCCGGCGGGAACGAAGCCGGAAGAGCTGATCAAAGTGCCGCAGAACGCGCAGTATTTCGCGGCGCTGGGCGCGATCGAATTCGGCAAGGACGAAGACGATTGCGTCGGCTGCTACCACGGCTACGACAAGCTGATCCATTACATCGAAGTGGGACGGCAGGAAGAGAAGGCCAAGTCTGGCGGATCGGGGCTGGTGAAGTCCGGCGACGAGTTGGCCACTTTTCGCGAGCAATACAAGCGCAAGAAATTTATTCCCGCGACTTTTTCCAAGGGGCAAACCGTCGGCGGATTCATCGGCGTCGACGGCGGGTCGACTTCGACCAAGGCCGTGCTGCTGGATGAGAATGGAGACATTCTCTGCAAGTCCTACCAGCTCTCGAACGGGAATCCGATTCAGGACACGATTGAGATGTTCGAGAACCTGCGCGGACAAGTGGAAGCGCAGCACGCAAAACTCGAAGTTCTGGGCGTGGCTACCACCGGCTACGCGAAAGATATCTTGAAGGATGTGCTGAAAGCCGACGTGGGGCTGGTGGAAACGGTGGCGCACACCGAATCGGCGCTGAAGTTCTACGACGACCCGCACGTGATCGTGGACGTGGGCGGGCAGGACATCAAGCTGATCGTGCTGAAAGACGGGCGCGTGAAGGATTTCAAGCTGAACACGCAGTGCTCGGCGGGCAATGGATACTTCCTGCAATCGACGGTGGAAGGTTTCGGGCTGAAGGTGGAAGACTTCGCTGAGCTGGCATTTTCGGCCAATTCCATGCCGATGTTCGGGTACGGCTGCGCGGTGTTCATGCAGTCGGACATTGTGAACTTCCAGCGGCAGGGCTGGCAGGCCAAGGAAATTCTGGCCGGGCTGGCGGCGGTGCTGCCGAAGAACGTATTCCTGTACGTGGCCAGCATTCCGAACCTGGCGGCGCTGGGTTCGCGCTTCGTGCTGCAAGGCGGAACGCAGAACAACCTGGCGGTGGTGAAAGCGGAAGTGGATTTCATCCGCAGCAGCTTCCGCGCCGCGGGCAAGCAGCCGGAAATTATCGTGCACGAGCATTGCGGTGAATCCGGCGCGATTGGCGCGGCGGCCGAAGCGCTGCGGCTGTGGAAAAACGGCATGCGGACAACGTTCATCGGGCTGGATTCAGTGCGCAGGATCGAATACCGCACCACGCGCAACGAAGACACGCGCTGCAACTTCTGCAAGAACACCTGCCTGCGCACGTTCATCGACATCAAGACCGACACGCTGATGCCCTTGCCCGTGACGCAGCCGAAGAAGAAAGTGACCAAGGTGCCGCTGGCAGCCGACGAGCAGCGGCTGATCATCGCCACCTGCGAAAAAGGCACGGTGGAAGATGTGAACGACATGAAGGGCATCAAGGCCGGGCTCGACCAGATCAAGGACGCGAACCCGAATTTCGTGGACATCGCAGCGCACGAAGTGTTCCGTCCGCAAAACTCGAAGTCGGTCGCGGATCCGATTCCGGCGCGCGGCTGGACGCGGGCATCGAAAGAACGCATCGAGAAAATGGAGACGCGCGATCAACTGCGCATCGGAATTCCGCGCGTGCTGAACGCGTACGTGTACGCGCCGCTGTTCAACGCGTATCTCGAAAGCCTGGGCGTACAGCCGGAAAACATCATCTACTCGGACTTCACCAGCCCGGAGCTGTATCGCGCGGGCGCGAGCCGCGGATCGATCGACCCGTGCTTCCCGGCAAAGATAGGCATCTCACACGTCTACAACCTGATTCAGGTGAAGCACCGCAAGAAGCCGCTCGACGCGATCTTCTTTCCGATGATCGACGTGCTCACTTCCCCGCTGGTGAAGCTGACCGGGACGAATGCGTGCCCCACGGTGACGGCGACTCCGGCCACCGTGAAGGCCGCGTTCACGAAGGAAAACGACGCTTTCGCGGAAATCAATGTGAAGTACATCGATCCGATCCTGAACTTCGCGGATAAAAAACTATTCGCGCACCAGATGTTCGACGCCTGGAAAGATGTTCTGGGATTGTCGCTCGAAGAAAACGACCGGGCGATCGAGGTGGGCTACAAAGCGGTTGACGATTACGAGAAGAAGATCCGATCGCAAGCTCGCCAGGTGCTTGACCAGCTCGAGCGCGAGGACCGCATCGGCATCGTGATGCTGGGCAGGCCATATCATCACGATCCGGGCCTGAACCACGAGATCATGGAAGAGTTCCAGAAGCTCGGATATCCGATCTTCTCGCAGAGCACGCTACCGCTGGATGAGGACATGCTGGAGCGGCTGTTCGGCGAGGAGGTGCGCGCGGGAGTGGTGAGCCACGCGCTGGATATCACCGACGCGTGGAAGAATTCCTACTCGTGCAGCACGAACCACAAGATTTGGGCGGCGAAGTTTACGGCGCGGCATCCGAACCTGGTGGCGCTGGAGATTTCCAGCTTCAAGTGCGGGCACGACGCGCCGATTTATGGCGTGATCGAAGGGATCATCGAGAATTCCGGCACGCCGTACTTCTGCTTCAAGGACCTCGACGAAAACAAGCCGAGCGGATCGATTCGCATCCGCGTGGAGACCATCGACTACTTCCTGCGGCGTTACCGCGAGACGATCATCAAGCGGCGAAAAGCAGAGGAAGAAATTGCCGCGCAGCTTGCGCAAATGGAAGCTCAGCTTCGAGGGCAGGTGGAACAGCGGCAGGAAGTGGCCGCGGACTAAGACGTAAGACTTGGACGAAGTCCAAAACGAGCCTTCCCATTGGCGGGAAGGCTCGTTTTTTTGTGTCAGGGGCCGATGAAAAGCCGTTCCCTAATGAAAGGTGGAGGCTGGAAGGTTTAATCCGCCGCTACGCTGGAGTGCAATCGAAGAGAGATCCCTCGACCTCGCTTGCGCGGCCCTCACCGGGCCGCGAAACCCGCGTCGCTCAGAGGGTGTGATTTTATTCCGAGAAACGCGATTCTCATCGCGCAACTCGATTCTTTTCAGTGCCGGTTTTCGGGCAAAATCGAAAAAGTCACAGCCTCTCAGGATGACACACGCGTTTGGTCGATAGTCGCAATTTGCTAACGCCCGCAAAACGAGGACGGCGCCCTTACAACTTCGAGAGCAGGGCGGCGAATTTGGCTTCGATTTTTTTGCGCAGCTCGGGGCTGGACTGCGCGACGGTTGGGAAATCCTTGAGGCGCTCGAACGGGCGGCAAGCATCGATGATGGCGCGAGAATTGTGCGACGTGCCTTTGGGGATGCGCGGATCGAGCGGACCGGACCAGGCGCGGCGGATAAATTCGATGTCCTCGACAGGATCGCAACGGGTGCAGACGGCCCACATGACGTCGAAAAGGTCGGTGGGATCGACGTCGTGGTCGACGACAACGACGAACCTCCCCAGGTAAGAGCCGGACTGGCAGTTGGCCGCGAGCATGGCGGCTTGGCGCGCGTGGCCCGCATAGATCTGCTTAATGGCGATGACGTTGAACATGCGCGCGCCGCCAAATTCGTGGCACCACACGCCCGTGACGCCGGAAAGACCGCCGCGTTCGACTTCGTCCCAGATCATTCCGGCTTTCGTGACGCACTTGCTGAAAGAAAAAGTGGAGGGCGGGCGCATGGGACTGGCGATGGTCAGAATCGGATCGGCGCGGTAGTAGACGCGCTGCACATGCACCAGCGGCTGCGGGCTCTGGCTGCTGGCGTAGTATCCGGTAAATTCGCCGAAGGGACCTTCGAGCGAAGTTTCGTCCGCGCGCATTTCCCCTTCAAGCACGATCTCCGCGTGCGCAGGCATGGGCAAGCCGTACAGCTCGCTGTTCACCACTTCGAACGGAATGCCGCGATGGCCGCCGGCGTAGTCGTATTCGGAGAGGCCAAACTTGATTTCGTTGCCGCCGGCGAGAAAGAGCAGCGGATCGTGTCCGCAACTGATGAGCACCGGGCAGGACTGTCCCTTCTGAAAATATCTTTCGCGAATCTGGCGCCCGTGCTTGCCGGGGGACATCCAAAGAGAGACGGTGTTTTTCGAGACGACCATGGAGCGGTAGGTGGCGGCGTTGACCCAGTCGTTTTCGGGGTCGCGCATGATGACGAGGTCGTCGGTGCCGATGTAGCGGCCGCCGTCGAGTTCGTGGAGCAGCGGGACAGGAAATTTGAGGACATCGACCTGTTCGCCGCGGTCGATGTTTTCGAGCACCGGGCCGCCGCCAACCAGTTTGGGCGGAATGGGCTGATGCGTCTTCATGCGGTTGCGATAGGACTGGACGACGTCAAGGGCACGCGACGGAACGGGAAAACCGAGAGTCAGCGCGAGACGCTTGGAAGAATTGGTGGCGCCGGAGAGCACCTGCATTTTTTCCGGGTAACCGGGAACATTTTCAAACAAAAGCGCCGGTGCTTCGGACTTTTTATGGCAAATGGCTTCGGCCAGCGCGCCCATTTCGAGATTCCAGTCGACGCCAGGAACACGAAGGAGTTCGCCGGCGCGGCCGGCGCGGTCGAGGAATTCGCGCAGGTCGGCGTGAGGACGGTCGTACTCGTTGAATTTCGCGGGTTTTTCCGCGACGGTGGTACTCATGCAAGCACCGAGGCCACGCGGAGTGCGCGGCGCGAGCTGAAAAGTTTGCCGACCATGGTGTAACGCTAGCACATCCGGCGGACGACGCAAACGCGGGTTGTTGTGATAAAGACCCGAGAAAAGGAGACGACCGCATGGAAGAAACTTCGCGGAGGCTGCCGGTGCCGCCATTCACGCGCGAGAGCGCCACGCAGAAAGTGCGGATGGCGGAAGACGGATGGAACTCGCGCGATCCAGAGAAAGTGGCGCTGGTCTACACAGTGGATTCGCGCTGGAGGAACCGCGCGGAGTTCGTGAATGGACGAGCGAACATCGTGGCGTTTCTGCGGCGCAAGTGGGCTAAGGAACTGGATTACCGACTCATCAAAGAATTGTGGGCCTTCGAGGGAAACCGGATTGCGGTGCGCTTCGCGTATGAATGGCACGACGACTCGGGAAACTGGTATCGGTCGCATGGGAATGAGAATTGGGAATTCGACGAGAACGGATTGATGCGAGCCCGCTTCGCGTCGATTAACGACTTGCCGATCCAGGAATCGGAGCGGAAATATCACTGGCCCTCGGGGCGACGGCCGGACGAACATCCCGGATTGAGCCAATTGGGATTCTGAAGGACCACACACGGGGCAAAGACGGAGGCCCTGGGATTTAACACACTTATAGTCCTAGAACTAAGCTATTACGTTTTAAGGACATAACGGTACGAGTTACGTTGACCTGGCGGCTGGGGCGACATACAACACGTGGGTACGCGAGGAGGCCTGCGGATGTCCGATGATCATGCCAGCAATCCGGAGGGCGAGATCGAAGCGAAGTTTCGCATCGGCTGGCAGAAGTTGACCAAGCAGGAATTCGTGGAAGCGCTGACCATGGCGGTGCTGGACAAGGTGCGCAACCTGCGAAGAGACGAATCGGAAAAGCGCGCCAGGGCGCAGGTGGCCGGCGCCGATTCCCCGCTGTAATTCCCAGCAGTTACAGATACCGGAAAAAACCGAAGAGAGATCCCTCGACTCGCTGAACATTTTCCGTGCGCCCTCACCGGGCGCGGCTCGCTTCGGGATGACACCGTGAAAAAAAGAACATGGCGGGTTGAAAGCCGCGGCAAAATAAAAGGTAGAGCAACAAAAAACAGACGCGAAGCACGCCGGGCTAGGCCCAAGGAAACCGAAGGCAAATCCAAGCCCAAAAAATAAAACGGGCTAGCCTTTGACCACGGCGCGGATTTTGGGCGAGCCGTTGACGGCGGCTTTCAGAGCTTGGTCCTTATCGATCAGGTCGACGAGGGTGCGGGTAATGAGATCGTCGGTTTCCGCTTCTTTTCGCAGCTCCACGGGATAGCGAACCATCAGCTCGAGTCCGGTGTCGGTAAATTGCAGTTTCGAGTCGGGGGCGGGCGACTTGAGCTGGAATTCCATGTGACCTTCCACATATCCGGTCTGACTCTCGAGAGTGGCGCGATATTTTTCGAAGATGGAGTTCACCGCGGCGGAAACTTTCTCCTCGACAGCCTTGTGATTGCCGCCCGGCGCAAGATCGAGGGCCACTTCGTGCCAGGTGTAATCGGTGCCGGGAAGCTGCTTGAAGAGAGGCGTGGCTGCCTGAAACAGCACGGAATTGGAGAATACGACAATTCTGCCGGTGGGATAGAGATCCACAGCGGGGCCGGCCAGTTCCATGATGTAGAGACGAACCAAGCCAACGTCGATGACGTCACCGGTGACGCCGGAAATGCTGATGCGGTCGCCGACGCGAATGCCGTAGCGGCCGATCACGAAAAAGTAGGCGGCAACCGACAACAGCACGGTCTGCAAGCCGACGGCGATGCCGGCGGTGACGAATCCGGCGAAGGTGGCGAGCGAGCTGAACTCGCTTACGAAGCCGAGAATGATGACGACGCCAAAGAGAAATCCGATGACGAACTTGCGCAGCACGAGAAACTGCCGGCGGCGGCGGGGATCGCGGATATAACGGAAAGTCAACCTGCGCCAAATTTCGGAGAGCAGAAATACCGCGGCCAGCGCGATGGCAATGCCCAGCACGCGCGTGAGCAGCGATTGCAGGGTCACATACGATTCGCGAGCGATGGAACGTCGCCATTCCTGGAAATTTGCCTGGCTCTGATCGAGCACGGCCGCTTCCTGGGCGAGAGGAACCATGGCGTCGGAGTAAGAGCGGAACTGCGCGGTAAGATCGCGATAGTGTTTCTGGACGTCCGCCGCGGATCGCGGCGAAGCGGACGCGGGCTGATTCGGCGTGGATGACGCGTTGGGATTCTGATTCAGGACGATGTTTCCGGCGCGAATGGTAGCTACGAGATTGTCGCGCAGGGGCTTTCGAACGGCGTTGGCGGCGGCGCGCACGCGTCCGGTTTCCGTGACCATGCCATCGAGCGAGTGCATGTCGGTGAGCTGGTCATACAAGGCGACCATCTGGCCGACCAGGCCGGTGGGGTTGGAATTTTGTGCTTGCGTGGCGGAAGGCGCTGGCGTTGCGGCAGATTTGGTGTTCCCGGGGTTTTTAGGATTGGCGAGCACTTCGGGGACAGATCTCGCCAGAGTGTTGATGGTGCCGGCCAACCCGCTGGTGGAAGCTTCGGTGGTTTCGGCGAAGGTGGCCATTTTCTGCACAGCATCCTGCATGGACTTGTAGAGATCCATCTGACCCTGGAGAGCGTCGCGTTTGGCGACGGCCTGCTGCCGCGTGGAGGCCGAGGCGCTGGCGATGGCTTTGTTCTGGGCGTCGATCTGCGACTGCAGGTCGGCCATCTGCGCGGCCAAGCGGATCTGAAAGCGGGTGTAATTGGGCTGGCCGGAGGCGTCGGGCTGATTGTCTTCGTCGCCGGTGTCGCCCTTATCGGCAGTGCTGATGATTTCGGCTTCCTCCTTCGCGGATTGGAAAGCGAGACGCAATGCTTCGGCGGCAAAATTCTGGGCGTTGTCGCGATAGATGACGTCGCTGGGCTGGCCGGGAGCCTGCACTTTGCTATTGGAATCGCGATACCAACTGATGGCGAGATTCAGATGGTTGACGATGGCGTTGCGGTCGATGTGCGCGGCGGGCTGGGACGCGGCGGATGGCGACGATGGCTGCGGTGCCTTCGGATTGGAGGGCTGCGGCGTTTGCGGATTCGAGGGCCGCTGCGCCTGCGAGGCGGATTGCCGTGCCGGCTGATTTTGCGCGGGAGGTTGCGATTGCGCGCGCAGGAGGCTCCAGCCGGAAAGGCTGAGCAAGACGATGAGGCTGGAGAGCGCAAAGGCGCGACGGCTCAAGTGGAAGAAATCCATTTTTTTCATACGCTCCCAGTATATGCAAAAACGGGGACGGAACAGCGCGTGTGTCCGGACTTGCACGGGTGAACTTGCGGGCAGGGGCGCATTCCGCTAAACATATTTTGTAATGGTCACAGACATTCCACCGCGGCAAGCGTCGCGGCTGGGCGAGTACCAGGCGAGCGATCAGCACGTGGACCTGCCGGTGCCAGCCGACGACCGGCTGCGAACGCGCGCGAGCGCGATTGAATCGGCGATGCAGGGCGGCAAGCCCGCAGCAGTGCTCTACGCGTGCAACGATTTTATAGCGGTGGCCGCGGATTTCTACCGGGTGAAAAGGCCGGAGCTGCGCGTTTTGTCGGCGCGGCCGTTGCGCGTGCGCGAAGGCGGCTGGTCGTCGGAACTTTTCGGCGATTACCACCCGGAGACGCTGGTGATTCGGGTGTGGATGCGCACGGCGGTTCGCAAGCAGGTCACATCTTACGGGACATTTTTCAGCACGCTATGCCACGAGTTTTGCCATCACCTGGACTGCAAGAGTTTTGCGTACGTTGGGTCGCCACACACGCGAGGGTTTTACCAGCGGGCGGCGGTGCTGTATCACCATGCGCGCGGGACGCCGGTGCGGAAGCTGGTGTGGATCAAGATGCCGCGAGGACGGTGGAGGATCGACTGGAACCGGATGAGGAAAAGCAGTGTCTAGTGGCGAGTGGCGAGTGGCTAGAAAAGGCGAATGGTTGCCAGGGATGCCGGGAGTAATGTGGTGAGAAGAAAAACAAATGCAGATCCCTCGACTGCGCCAACGCGACCCTTAACGGGTCGCGAAGGCGGCTCCGCTCGGGATGACAGGTGAATTAATTCGCGGATAAGTAGAAAGTTTCCTCGCTAAAAAACCGGGAAAGACGCGAAGGCTAAGAGAGATCCCTCGTCGCTGCGCGAGCGACCTGCGGTCGTTCGCTACGCTCGCTCGGGATGACAGGTGGCTTTATTTTTGCCGGAGAGGACAATTACCGCGCTCGAGACACCATCTTAACTTGGGCAAGGCCGGAAACAAGCGACTCCGCTGGGGATGAGACGTGACCAGGTCAGCCGAAGGCTAGCAAAACATAACGGTTTGCTCCGAAGAGATGCTAGGTGGGGCGGCGCGCGACGAGTTCGGAGCAGAGGCGTTTGTGCGCGGGATCGTTGGGCGCACCTTCGCGGTAATGGAGAATTTCGAAATCGCGGAAATAATTTTTGAGTTCGCCGGGGCGCAAGCGGTGCTCGGTCGGTTCTTCGCCGGGCGCGGTAATGTGCACGATGACGAGCACGATTCCCCCTGGCTTTAGTCCCCACTTGGAAGACTCGAAGAGCGAAACCTGTAAGTAGAAGCACATGGCGATGAAATTCCACGCGGCTGGCTCGATGCAAAATTCATTCTTTTCGAGATCGGCGACGTGCGTTTCGACCGAAACCGCGCGGGCGGCGGCGCGCTGGTGAAGCAAGTCGATGGCGGCGGAGGCGCCATCGACAGCGGTGACCTGCCAGCCGCGCTCGGCGAGCCAGACAGCGTTGCGTCCGGTACCGCAAGCGAGGTCCAAGGCTTTGCCGGGAGGAAGATTGGCCGCGGTTTCGCCGAGCAGCGGATTCGGAGAAGGTTCGAGGTCCTCGGCGGCGCGGTCGCCGGTGCGGTAACGGTGATTCCAGGCGGAGATTTCCATGGATGGATTTTCAGGTATTCAGGGGAAAAGGCGAAGAGGGATTCTTCGCGCAAGAAACGCGCTCGGAATGACGAAGAAAACAAGAACAAAGAAAATGCAGATCCCTCGACTGCGCCAGCGCGACCCTTACAGGGTCGCGAAAGCGGCTTCGCTCGGGATGACAGATTAAAAAAGAGTGTGACGCCGGTTGTGCTTCGGATGACAGGCGTACAAGGTGGGCGTAGCGATTTCAGGCGGAGTGGGCGCGGGTGGCGGCGGCGTAAAATTCGTCGCCTGCGAGCACGGCGCGCACGCCGCGGAGCAGATCGCGCTCGGCATGGACCTTGGAAACAAAACCTTTGCATCCAGCGGAGCGCAGCACGCGCTCCATGCCCGGGAAAGAATGAGTGGTGAACACCAGGATGCGGGCGCGTGAACCATCCCGTAGTAATTGATTCGCGGCAGAAAGCCCACCAGAACCCGGCATGTTCAGATCGAGAATGATGAGGTCGGGATCGAGCTGGGAGGCCTTTTGAATAGCCTCTGAGCCGTTCCCTGCTTCGCCACAAATTTCCAGATCGGTGTAATTCTCGAGAAGCGCGCGGATGCCGCGACGCATGACTTCGTGATCGTCGACGATGAGAATGCGTTTGCGGCCGTTGGCATGAACGTGAGCAACGGATTGCGGCGCGTGCGCTTGTTCTTCGACCGGAGTTTCCGAATCCACAGCCAAAACGGGCAAATCCGCTTCGGATTCGTCCAGAGGAAGGATGGCTTTCAGAACCGTGCCGACGCGCTGGGAGCATATGTGCACAGTGCCGCCGAGCTGGTGCATGCGTTCACGCAAACCGGCGATGCCGACACCCACGCCCTTCGGTGAAGCGCCTGAAGCGAATTGCTCGACCTGCGTGGAGGAAAGGCCCTTGCCTTCGTCGATGACGGTGACCTCGACTTCGTCAGCGGAGGTGCAAACAACGATCTTTGCTCTCTTGCTGCCGGAATGGCGCAAGACGTTGGTGAGCCCTTCCTGCACCACACGGAAAAGAGCGGTCTCTTTTTCGGGCGAGAAGCGATTGAGACTTTCCGGAATCACCAGCTTCACTTCGATGTTGCTGCGCGCGGAGAAACCTTCAACATACCACTTTAAGGCGGAAGCCAGACCGAGCTGGTCGAGAAGCGGCGGGTGCAGAACATAGGAAAAGGTGCGAATTTCGTCGTTCACCTTGTTGGCGAGCTCGGCGGCATCCGCCAAAGCTTTGCGCACGTCGAGGCCGGGACGATCGAGACTTTCCGACAGGTGGCGAAGGGACATGACCAGCACCGCGAGTTCCTGCCCGGTAGTGTCGTGAAGGTCGCGGGCCATCTTACGGCGTTCCTGATCCTGAATCTGCAGGATACGGGCGGAAAGAGCGCGGAGGGTGGTTTCCGTCTCCCGCAACCGCACGTTCGCTTCGACGAGTTCGGTGACTTCGTCGGCCACGATGCGGATGACACTATGCTTATTCACCTGCTGGAGGCTGAGCGAGAGGCGGACGGTGTGAGGTCTGTCAGACAGGGAACATAATTGGAGCTCGCCGACCACCGGGCCTTGAACGGCTTCGCGCAAGGCGCTTTGGAGCGTTTCCCAGCTATGAGGCGCGATGAAATCGCTAAGATTGCGGCCGGCCACATTCGCTTTTGCGGGGATGCCTAGTACAGAAGTAAAACGAGCGTTTGCATAAAGGATCTCACCGGAAGGCATTACATGGGCGATCCCGACCTCAAGGTTGTTGAAAAGGCCCTGCAACAGCTCGCTTTTCTCGCGTCCGTTCAGAGGCGAAGAAGAGGAAGCCGGATTGGACTGCTGCGAAGGGCGCGGACGGACGTGCTTCGCTTCCGATTTTTTCAAACGAGGCATAGGTGAACCGCGAGAAGCAGCTCAATGTAGCGGTTCGGGGTCGTCGCGTAAATGGGGTATTTGCTGTATGTTAAGCAGGTTCTAATCAAGATTTCTGCTGTTTACTTTTTAGTTTCTTCCGGAGGCGGCATCAGGGTTATTACGGCTCCATCGACGGCGCCCTCCGCTGTGCGGTAGGGCAGAATGCGAAGTTGGTAGTGCTGGCCTTCCCTTCCCGTCAAGTGACGCTCGACAGGTGCTGCACTGGAGATTACGTCCAGGATGGCCTGCTGGAAATTCGGGATGTCCAGAGAGGGGTTGATGTTCCAAAGCGGGCGGCCGACGTCGCCGAGAATCAAGCCGAACAATTCCTGCGCCTTGGGGGTAAAGCGGCGGATGCTGAGGTCACCGCCGACCATAACCACGGCAATTTCGATACTGGAGAGAAGATTGGTGAGGTCATTGTTGATTTGAGTGATTTCGACGTTGCGAGCGCGCAGCTCGTCGTTGACGGTGATCAGCTCTTCGTTGGTGGACTGCAGTTCTTCCTTGGCGGTCTCCAGTTCCTCATTGGTACTCTGAAGTTCCTCGTTGCTCGAGAGAATTTCCTCGTTGGCAGACTGCAACTCCTCGTTGGTGGCTTCCTGTGTCTCGATAACGGACTGGAGATATTCCTTGGTGGATTCCAGCTCCTGCTGAAGCTTTTCTAGCTGGCGGAGGTTCAGGTCGGATTCCCGTTGCACGCGGGCGGAACGCGGGGCGTGAACGACCGGCTCGGGAGAATCCTGAAAGACGATCATGAAATACAGATCTTTGAAGTTGCCCAAAGTGACGGGAACCACTTCGAAGTCGACCAGCCGGGTGGCTGGCTTGGCGTGGGAATCGGCGTGGGCTTCGCCATGGCCGTTGCCGTTACCAGTGCGGACCTGCACCTTCTGCTTGCGGACGCTGACTTTATCTTTTTTGGAACGATTCATGGCGTTACGAAGATCAAAAAGCAGGCCTTCGCGAGCCATTTTCAGAATATTCAAAGTGGCGCGGCCAGGAGCGAGCTTCAGGTAGCGAGTGATGTTGCCGCGCGTGTGGACAACTTCAAAGTCGTCATTGACGAAAGCGGAGGCCGGAGAAAATGAGGTCAACAGGCGGCGGTCGAATTCGCGCTGCGCTTCGACCTGGTCGGAGCCGCTGTCGACGGGCTTGGCCGGGAGCCGGGGAGTAAAGGCTTCGCCGCGATCGGGAACGCGGCCGAGAGAGAAGGTAACCAACTGGCGCCCGGCGGCGGGCCTCTTAGAGAAGATTTTCAAACCGCGGTCTTCGATGGCGAAAAGATTCCCAGCGCTGCCGATGCCCTCTGAAGTGCCCAGCACCAAAAAGCCATGGCCGCGAAGGGCGTAATGGAACAAAGAAATGACCTTGCTCTGGAGAACCGGCTCCAGATAAATGAGCAGATTGCGGCAGCAGATCAAGTCCATTTGGGAGAAGGGCGGATCGTTGATCAGGTTATGGCGGGCGAAAATACAGATGTCGCGGATGCTCTTGCTAATGCGATAGCCACTCTCTGTTTTGGAGAAAAAGCGGCGCAGGCGCTCCGGAGTGACGTCGCCCTGGATATTCTCGGGATAGGCGCCGGCGCGGGCCTTGACCACGTTGACTTCACTGATATCGGTGCCAAAGAGCTGGATGTTGGTTTGGCTGGCCTTTTCACCGAGATGTTCGAGCAAGGCGATCGCCATCGAATAGGTTTCCTCTCCGGAGGCGCAACCGGGAGTCCAGACGCGGATGCTGGCGTCCTGGTCGCGATTTTTCATCAGCGAAGGGAAGACAGTGGTCTTGAGCGCATCGAACGTCTTGGGATTGCGGAAAAAACTGGTGACGTTGATGAGCATGTCCTGATAAAGAGCGTTAATCTCGGCTGGATTGGTTTGCAGGTAGCGGATGTAGTCGTTGATGCGCTCGATTTTGTGGACCATCATGCGGCGCTGGATGCGGCGGAGGATAGTGGTTTTGCGGTAATGCGTGAAATCGACACCGGCGCTGCGGCGGAGCAACTGAAAGATGGAGTTCAGACCGTTATTTTCCTCGACAGGAGAAATGGGCGACAGGGCAGCGGCATCGCGCGAAACGTAGGGATGGCGCGCGATACGCGTCAATTCCTTAGCAATCGCCTTCGGCGGCAGAACGTAATCGACAAACCCGGCGGCAATGGCGCTGCGGGGCATGCCGTCATACTTGGCGCTGGATTCCTCCTGTGCGAAGGTGACGCCGCCCTGAGCCTGAATTTCGGCCAATCCGTGCGTGCCGTCGGTTCCGGAGCCGGAGAGAATCACGCCGATGCTGCGATTGCCCTGGTGCTCGGCCAGGGAACGCATGAATTGATCGACGGACATGTGCACACCACGAGCGTCGCCGCGCGGTGCGAGATGCAAAGTGTGGTCGGAGATGGTCATGAAAGTATTCGGCGGGATGACGAACACCTGGTTGGGAACCACGCGCATGCCGTCGGTAACTTCGCTGACCTTCATGGAGGTGGACTTGGAGAGCAGATCGGCCAGGGCGCTCTCGTGGTTGGGATCGAGATGCTGGATCACAACGAAAGCCATGCCGGTATCGGCGGGCAAATTGCGCATCAATTCCTGGAAGGCTTCCATACCGCCGGCGGAAGCGCCGATGGCAGCAATGAGGAAATCATCCTGAGACGGAGCGGGGACGGCAGGCTTTTCCTTTTGCGGTGGTTTATCCTTTTGAGGATGTCTAGCGGGAGGGCGACGCTTGCTGCGGGTTGGAGCTTTCGGACTCATTTGCCGGCCTCAGACCCCGTAGGAACCAGAATGTCGCCGCATAAAAGTTTGGATTCCGTCCACCAAACACGCCTAAAAAATCACCGCGTCCGGAACCGTGACCATGGGCAGAGAATACGAGGCGATTGTAGTATCTGGATGTCGGAGCAAGCAATGCAATTGTTCGATTTCGGGGCAGTTGCTCGCGAAAGCAAGCAGTTTGCGCAATCTCGCAGAATTTGGAGGCGAAATTATGAGTGCACGGTTGATCGAATGTGCAGACGCCAGCCCGGAAGTTCGCGCAGTATATGACGACATCATGGCCACGCGCCAAAAGGACTGGATCAACAATTTCTGGAAGGCGCTGGCAGCCGATCCGGCAAGCCTGAAGCGGACCTGGGAATCGATCCAGCAGATTATGGCGCCGGGCGCGCTCGATCCGCTGGCGAAAGAGATGATCTATCTGGCCGTTTCAGCGAGCAATCAGTGCGGCTACTGCATCGCGTCGCATACCGCCGCAGCCCGCAAAAAAGGAATGACGGATGCGATGTTTCATGAACTGATGGCCGTGGTGGGCATGGCCAACGAAACCAACCGGCTTGCCGCCGGATATCAGGTGGAAATCGACGAGCAGTTCAAATAATTGCGGCTCTCGGGAGACCAGTGCGGCCTCGGCCGTTTTGGCAATTACGGGAGACGCCTTTGGGGGGACGTTGAAAGCCGAATTCCAATCCTGATTGCTATTGCGCAGCGGCTGCCTTTACAGCTGTTCTACGCCGTCTTCCGGCCATCAGATAGACGTTCGCCCGCGGCTCAAAGAGAGGATCGGCGGAAGCCTCGATGCCGGCGACGCGAGGCATGGGATCAAAGATGATCTGCTGCTGCTCGCTGGCATTGTTGGGAATAATCTCTTTCAAACTGATTTCTCCGAACACAAGCCGAGGACGATCCTCAGGCCAGCGAACAGTGGCATCGTCCGTGGTGTCGCCGCCTTCAGCTAGCTGTACGACGATCTGAAACCTGACCGGCTCCTTGGCGACCCGCTTTTCGATCTCGTCGAAGAGGAAGTTAGGACTTTGGGCTGCCGCTTCGGTCTCGTTCAGATATTCATTGCCTGCTACCGGTAAGATCCGATATCGCCCGAAGCGGCTCACGCCGTCCGCGCTGGAAAACCTGAATGCAGACACCGCGAAAAAAGACTCCTTTGCAAAGCTGGTCGGAATCGGCTTGGGAGCTTGCACAAATCTCAAAGCTGCGGGATGCGCGCCAAGGAACTGCTCAATGGCATTCGGGTGCGGCCCCGCGAAATCAGTAGCAATCAGCGCCTTGATGAAGTCCAGGAATTCTTCCGTGGTGCGCGCCGGAAAGGCGTCGACCGAATGAGCGACGATGTCTGTATGAACATGATCGGCAAGGTGGAAGCGGATCGCGCAACCGCGAGGGCTGGCATTCTGAGGGTCGTTATCGGGAACAGTGGGAATTCCCGCGAAGTCCGATAGGCGGACCGTCACGGGCGTGGAATCCCGCTGGGCATGTGGCGCGTGCGTGAGTGAGACGGCTTCCGCCGAAGGTGCAAACACGCCGGCCAGCAAGATACCTTTGGCGTGAGCGGGTCTGAAGCCCGGATGAACACCACCATCCGCTTTGTCAAATCCTTCGATAATGTCGCGGCTAAGGGTCAACAATTTTTCGTCCGTAGTCAAAGGCATGGCTCAGTTCCTCCGGTGGTTGGATTCCGGAATCTTAGGTTTGGACTCAAATCAAGTCAACGAAATGCAGTCTCGACTCGCTTAGTCAACCCGCCGATCGGACACTGATCCGGAACGAAGCCTGGAATTCGGCGCCCGGCTCGACAAGGCGTAGTCCCCGGCCAGAGGTGAGCGCGCTGGTCGGGGCCGTCATTGGCTCGAAAGCAATGAAGTCTTTATCCTTGGGAGCAAAAACCTGTGCGTAGGGGAAGCCATCGAGAAACGTAACAGTAATTCTGTGGCCGGCGCCAGAGACAGAGAACGCAGGTCGCGCGTCCATCACTGCGAACCCGTCGTCAAAATTGATATTCCCGAGCAGGGAGTCCAGTGGACCGAACGGTTCCTGGCTGCCCGTGGGAATCCCGCGCTCATCGAGCAGGAGCTTGCGCATGGCAGGCAATTCCACTCGCCATTGCTGGCGAGGAAGGCGCGGAATCCCGAAGTAAGGATGAAATCCAAAACTTACGGGCACGCGAGATTGGGGGCTCGCAAGCACGGTTGTTCGCAGCACCAAGGCATCGGGATGCAATGCCGCGTCCATTTGCAGCCTGTGAGGATATGGGAAAACAGCCAGAAGGCTGGGTGACTCCCAATCAAGCCGAGCCAAGATCGAGGTCCGATTGACCTCAACAATTTCCCAGGCGAGCCGGCCCCAGGGAACGCCATGAATCGGCAGGCGGTGATCATCAAAGTGCAGGAGCGGCGAGGAAGGATCGAGCACGACGTCGCACCCAGCGGCAAGATAATGGAGAGAATCGAGACGGTTTGCCCAAGGATAGAGGAGCGGAATGCCGGCGGTGCTTCCCTTTGCCTTGGCAACTTCCAGATCATCAATGCGGCGAAGCAATTCAACACCGCGATGACAAAGCGACACACCCAACATGCCTGACCCTGGCCAAAAAGTTGCCTGCAGATCGCCAGCGAGGAGAGAGACGGGAGTGGCGTTCATGGTAATTATTCTGATGATCTCATTTATTTGTTTTTTGCCAACCAGTAACTCTGAGTGACGCTGCTTCGCAACGCCTTTTTTTTAGAGCGAAACGAGTTTTCTGCAGTGCGCGTGCAAGCCCCCACCTCTTTTACTTCCCTGAGGATGTTAAGACGCGGAAGTATCGAAGATGCTGCGAATTTGCGCAGCTAAGGCGGCAAAATCGGCGGAGCCGAGGAGTTGTGCCGATCGCGGGCGAGCAAAAGGGATATCCACTACGGCAGCCACGCGGCCGGGCCGCGCGGTCATGACCACAACACGATCACTGAGGAAAACAGATTCGGAAATACCGTGTGTCACGAAGAGAACGGTCTTGCGTTCTTCCAACCAGATGCGCTGAAGCTCGATGTTCATCTTTTCGCGGGTCATGGCGTCCAAGGCCGCGAAAGGCTCGTCCATCAGCAGAATCTTGGGATTGTGCACCAGGGCCCGCGCGAGCGCGACTCGTTGTTGCATACCTCCGGAAAGCTCACTCGGAAGCCGTTTCTCGAAACCGGAGAGACCGACCGTGCGGATGAGCTCGCTGGCTCGTGTTTCATAATCCGCGATCTGCCGCCCCTGCACGTCCACCGGAAGCAGCACATTGCGCTTTACGGAGAACCAGGGCAGCAACAGCGCTTGCTGGAAAACCACTCCCACATCCGGCCGTGGTTCACGAATCTCGACGCCACCAACAAGAACCTTCCCCTCAGTGGGCGCGAGCAGGCCAGCCACCATGCGGAGCAGCGTGGTTTTTCCGCAACCGCTTGGCCCGACGATGGAGACGAATTCACCGCGCCGAATGTCCAGCCGAACATTTTCGAGAGCAGTAAGCTGCTGCCCCTCACGTGTCTCAAAGCGGTGCCCCACATCGACAAAGGCAATGCCTTCCGCGACCGAACTGGGGATTTCGCCGGCGGTCACTTCATTTCCAGTTTTGCGCCTGGCGAATGACCGCTTGATGGTCAAACTGGTTGTATTGATCGGCGAACGCATTGGTGAAGAAGTCGGTTGGGGGAATGGCTTTCGAAATCTGTCCCGCATCTGCCAGGAAGGATTCAATCTGCGCAAAGACTGCGGCGTCCTGGCTGCCCCACTTGAAATTCACCGGAAGTGTGTCGGCGGCCATGTCCTGGAGCTCCGCCTTGATGATGCCAAGATCGTTCTCCATGGCCTTCGGGTCATTTGGATTCTTCGGCGCGCGATCGGGATATAGCTTCCAGAATGCGCGTACGGCGGCCTCGGGATTTGTCATCATGAACACAGTGGCCTTTGCGGTAGCGCGGCCCATGCGGGCAATCAAATCGGGATCTTTAGCGATGAGAGACTGGCTAGCGAACAGGTTGTAGCTGTACTGATTCAGCTCGGCGGGAGTAACGGGAAGCACTCGAAACGAATAACCGGCCAATCGCTGCCGGGCAATTCCGCCGGTGAAACTGACTTCTGCATCAACGCTGTGATTCTTCAACGCTTCGAAAGAAGGCGTTCCATAGCCGACGCTGAGAACGTGCACGTCGCTCGGATTCATGCCTGCTTCCTTGAGGCGCGCCCGGAGGTAAGTCATGCCGCCGCTACCAAGATCGTTGACGCCGACTCTTTTACCTTTCAAATCCTGCAGCGATTGAATCGAAGAATCGGGATTGACGACGATGCGGTTGGTACCACGCCGGCAAACGGCGTAAAACGAAATGAGCGGAATCTTATTGTTCACGCGCTGAATGACTACGGGGTCGGGCTGCGCGAGACCTATATCGGCGCGACCAGAGAGAAGCAATTGCGTGGTTGCGGCGGACGATTGCCCGGGAACGATCTCAACGTCGAGCCCCTCCTGTTCGAAATATCCGAGCGCCTTGGGAAGGGTGGAATAAGGATAGCCGATGTTCAGATCGGCAGTCGCGACAGCATAGGTGACTTTCCTGAGCGATCCGCCGAAGGACAATACGGGCGCAGCGATGGCCGCGCCGCACGTGGATGCAACTGCAAAACCAATCCGGAGCAAAAAGTGACGCCTTGAAGATCGTTGCCCATCCTGCATGAAATTCTTCCCCTAAAACTGCGCACCGTGGTGTTCAGGCGCCCCGCGCGCCGTCGCGATGACGCCCCCAGAACACCAGGCGCTGCCCCAACATTCGAACGATCGCGTGCAGAAGAAAGCCGGTCACCGACAACACGGTGAGAGCTGCAAACTCGCCAGCCATGTCCAGATTTGTGTTGTAAGTAAGGATGCGGTACCCGAGGCCTCCCACCGCGCCGAGGAATTCGGATACGACTGCGGCAATAACCGCCAGCACAATGGCAAGTTCGAGGCCCGCAAACAACGCTGGCAAAGCACTGGGAAGCTTCACGCGGAGAAAAATGCGCCACCGCCGTCCGCAGTAGGCGCGGAGCATGTCGAGCTGATCGGGATCCGTGCGCTCGATGCCCCAAAGCGTGTTGATCAGAACGGGGAAAAAGACGGTGGAAACAATCAGCGCCACTTTCGATTCGATGCCGAAGCCGAACCAGATGAGAAACATTGGAGCGAGGGCAGTCTTAGGCACCGACTGCAGGCCAACCACGTAGGGATAGAGAATCGTGCGCACAGGCCGAAATTCCGAAATCGCCAGAGCCAGAACAAACCCGACGATGCTGCCGCCGAAAAATCCGATCATCACCTCGCGCATGGTCACGCCCAGGTCGTTTACGAAGGTACCGTCGGCCAGATTGGCTGAGAGGGATTGCCAGATGGCGAGTGGGCTTGGGAAAAGAGCAGGCGAGACGTCGAAGTGTTTCGTGTACCACTGCCAGAATGCGACCAGCAGGATGGCGCTCAGCAGCCAGGCGCCGAAACGTTTAGCGCCCGTATAATCACGGCCGCGAGCGTGCGCAACAAAAGAAGGGCTGTGCCCAACGTTCGGCGACGGCCCGGCCATGGTCAGAACGCTCCCACATCCGTGAAGCGTTTCTTCTGCCATTGCAATGCGGCCGATAGTCCGCGCTCCCTGGAGATTCGCGTGAACTCATTTTCGGCCGCCGTGCTGAGGCCGATCACGGAGCGATCTTCGGCGATACCGAGCAGTGTCGAGTAACCCATGGCGTCGTAGAAGCGATTGAGTATGTTTTTATTTTTCGCCAGAGTGCCAGGAGGCAACAAGCACATGTGCCGCGCGACCTGCTCGACGCGTGCGTTGAGGGCGTCGGCGGCAACCACTTCGTTGATCAAACCTAGGGCTTCGGCGCGCTTCGCATCGATGGAGCGGCCGGTCAGGATTAACTCCTTGTATTGGCGCGGTGGCAAAGCCAGCGCCAAGATGGGCGCCATGGTACTGCCGCCGAATTTCACTTCCGGCTCGCCGAAGAAAGCATCCTCGCTCGCGTAAGCCAGATCGCAAGCCAGACACAGCGCAAACCCACCGCCCAGACATGCGCCGCGCACTTTGGCCACGACCGGCTGCGACATAGACCACACGCGCCGCAACCCGCCATAGGCCAAGCGAAAATGTTCGGCCCAATCAGCGGGCGTTGACTGAGGCTGGTTCGCGTCGATGCTCACGTCGAATCCGGCGGAGAAGGCCCGGCCTTCGCCGGTGAGCACTACCACGCGAATCGATTCATCGCCGGCAATGCGATCGAGAGCCGCGGTCAACTCCTTCATAATTTCGTTGGTCAGCGCGTTAAGCTTCTGAGGGCGTTGGATGGTGAGTGTTGCGACAGCATCAGCCATCTGGCAATCGATCAGAGATGAACTCGTCATGGTTGAGGCTCCGGAAGCAACAGAAGGCGGGCGTCCGCGATGATGCCGCCTGGATAGCGCGCATTCACGATCACCGGATTGAGATCGAGGACCTCGAGACGATCGCCGATGGAGGCCGCGATTTGCCCGACGCGAACCATTATTCTGGCCAGTTCCGCAAAATCAGCTACGGGGCCGCCGCGGAAACCGTTGAGGAACGGATGAACACCGCTGCGCTCGATAGCTTCCAGCGCGTCGGACTGGTCAAAAGGCACGACTAGCATCGTATTTCGATTGAGAAGCTCGAGCAATCGCCCTCCCAGCCCAAAAACCACTACGCAGCCGAAGCTCTCGTCCTGCTTCGCCCCAATGTAAACTTCGAGACCGCTTTCGACTTGTTTCGCTGCCACGATCCCTTCGCCGGGGAAAGAGCCCAGCGGCGGATTGAGACAATTGAGAAGCTTTTCGTACGTGTGCGCGGCATTCTCCGGCGTTACATCTAACGCCACGCCGCCAATGTCGCTCTTGTGCACCACGCGCGCCGTATCGATCTTCATCACTACAGGCGGACCCAGCTCGCGAGCGGCCTGTTCAGCTTCCGTCTTGCTTCCCACGCGGCGCATCGTCGCAGTGGCTAACCCATTTTCCGCCAAATAGTCGAACAACTCCACCTGCCCAACTACGTCCTTATTTTTTAGAAGAGCGGAGATGCCGCCGGACGGTTGCGGCCAAGGGAGAGAAGGCGTTTTGCTTCGTACGAGACGCTGCGAGTAATCCTCAAAGTGGCCCAAAGCGCGCAAAGCTTCGCGACTACCCTGAAGCGCCGGAATATTGGCTGCTTGCACCTCCGCCAAAACTTCTTCGTCAGCGAATCCCGCTCGGGTTGCCACTACCAAGGTGGGTTTCCCTATTAAAGTCGACTCTTGTGCGGTTGCGCCCAATATCTCACGGTTCAGCGAGTAAGCAATGTCGGGACTGTCGCGATTGAATCCCTGGAGCACGGCGACAATATCAACAGAAGGATCGGCAGCAACGGTGTGGATGGCCGCGCGCATGCGGTCCTGATAGCTGCCAGGAGTGCTAAAGCCGATTCCGACGTCGACTGGATTGCGCGGAAACACGTCGCTGGGAAGATGAAGTACAGATTGAAGCGCCGTAAGTGTGTGCGACGCGAGTGCCGGCAACTTCAGGCCGTGCGCAACACACTGATCCGTGATGGTGCTAAGTTCTCCACCTGAAGTGCCCAGCATACCCACGCGAAATGATTTCGGAGGCACTCGCCACGAGGCGATCAGCTCCACGGTCTGCGCCAGCTCATCGAAATCTTCGACGACTATGAAATTTGCTTGCCGCAGAGCTTGCCGGTAAACCGCGCCCGATCCAGCGATCGCGCCGGTATGTCCGCGAGATACGGCGCTGCCCTCCTGGGTCAGCCCCGCTTTAAGCAGAATTACTGGCTTTCCGGCTGCTTGCGCGCGCTCAGAGAGGCTAAACAATTCTTTCGGTTTGCGAAATCCTTCGACGAAGGCCACGATCAGGCGCGTGGCGGGATCTTCGATGGCATAGCTGATGAGATCTTCAGCCGTTGTCACAGCCTCGTTCCCAGTGGAGGCCAAAAAAGACAATCCGTGGCGGCCGGCGATGCCTTGCAGCAGCGAGGCCACCGATCCACTTTGGCTGATCGCGGCAATCGAACCCGCCGCGCTGCCCGCGGCAATCTTGAAACTTGAAATCGATGCGCGATTCGTGAAGCTCAGAAAACCCAGGCAATTGGGACCGAGAGCCGGAATGCCCGCTTCCGTGCACAGCCGCTGAAGCTCTTTTTGCCGCTCTGCGCCCGCCGTACCACGCTCAAGAAAGCCGCCGGCATGGATTATTAACGCTCCGGCTCCGTGAGCGATGGCCTCCTCGACGGCCGGCAGGACCTTCGCATCGGGAAGATTGATGGCAACGATATCGGGTGGTTCGGGCAGCGCAGCAATACTCGGCCAGCATTTTCGGCCCATGATTTCGGAGCGGCTGGGATTGATCAGATAAATTTCGCCGCCAAATCCAAGTTCCTTGTTGGTCTGCAGGAATCGGCTGGTGAAGCTAACGCTGCTCTCGCGTCCGCTGGCGCCTATCAAAGCAATTCGACGCGGGTTGGAGATCGCTTCCCATCCTTTGCGGCTCAGGCGCTGGATCGCGTTTTCACCCACGGCGGACGTGGCTGGGTTAGCGCCAGGATTTGCGCAAGAAGAGGTCAAGGGGTCAAGGCTCCATGAACTTCGGCACTTGCGGGAAAGTGGTGAGCGGCCGAGAGCTGAAATTTGGTGAGATTCCTTCGTTCTCGCGAGCCGAGGTCGCTGTTCACGCTCCTGCCCTTTCCCGGCTTTCGAATTCCAGTTGCGCTGTTCCGCTATTGGTGCGAAATCCAAGCTCACTGTGGCAGGCGATGTCGACATCCACAAGGAAACGACCATCGACGATGGATTTGCGTGTCACGCGGCCACTGCAGATCACTTTGAAGCCAACCAACACCCAGTCCTCGTTGCGCTGGGCGATTTTTGTTACAAACGCGTTCGGCCCTGCCCAACGTGTGAGCATCGCGCCGAACCATGGGATGCGCAGAACGCCGGGCGCAAAAGCGTCGGGAATATGTTGCGTGCGGCCAATCCGATCGAATCCTGTTCCAAGGGTCACGGCGTTAAAGCGGCCCATGTCGAAAGCCATTAACGGCCCCAGTTCCCATGGCGGGAGCTGTTCGCCGTCTCGGATGTCCTCGAAATATCGTGGCGCGTCGCGTCGCCGAGTGGGAGTCGGGAACGTGCCTGGTAGAGCCGGTGCCGTAGGAACGTTTCGCGTGAATTGCCCGGGCGGCATGGGAGGGTAGCTCTGCGCCATCGTCCCGGCGTCCGTAACACGTTTGGCGTCGAAGCGAAACGTATACGAATTCAATCGAGCAACAATCTCGCCCTTTTGGTTGGTGAAGCGCATTTCTTCGTTGACGAGAACGGCGTCTCCCAGTTTGCGGGAGTTCTTCGGCTCCGCCCCTGCGATCTTGCCATGGGACAGAATGGTATCGCCTGGGCGCACCGGGCGAAAAAATTCCCAGGCTTCGGTGGCGTTGTCGCTGCCTTCCATTTCGTTGCCGGAAGAATCTTTTATGCCCGGCAGTTTTCCAAGCCAGGCGGGCGACCCGTGAGCGTAAAGATAGCCGGGTGGCGCAATGATGCCACGCCAGCGAGCACTGGCCGCATATTCGTCATCCAGATAAAGTGCATTGTAGTCAGGGATACAGTAGGCAAAATGACGAATCGTATCGCGTGTGACTTCGTAGTTGAACTGCTCGGGCTGGGGAAGGTCTTTGCCGAAGAGAGCCGCGTAGGCAGACACGTCTACGCTTGTCTCGCTCATCCGTGGATTATCCCTTCCGAAGGCTGTTCGCACGAAAGTATACCATACGGTTAGGGAGTGGTTTCCGGTAACGCAAACACAAACAAGGTCGAAGTGGACTGCGGCAGATGCCCGGCCGATTCGGGCCAGAGCTTCGGCACAACCGTCTCATTGAATGAGCCCCCGCCCGAAGCGATGGCGATATATTGCCGTCCATTCACTGAAAAGCTCACGGGAGGGGCGGCAATACGCCCGCCGGTATTAAAGGACCAAATCTTTTCGCCGGTGCGGGCATCGAGTGCGAAGACGTACCCTTCCAGATCTCCCGCAAAGATCAAATCGCCCGCGGTAGCGAGTAGCGACGATTCGTTCACATACTTGGTGGGAAAGCTCCATTGTTCTTTGCCGGTTGCAGGATCGAAAGCGCTGATGTGCGGCTGCGCTTCGAGGTTGGGCGCATCCGCAATCTTGCCGCCAAACCAATCCTCTCCCGGTTTCACCTCAGTTTTTGCCGGATCGAGGCTGGAGCACATTTCGGTGCCGGTGCTGTACCACCAACCGGTGCGTGGGCTATACGCTGAATGATTGAAATTGCGCCCGCCTCCGACTCCGGGGCAGAAGTGAAAACCTTTCACTGCTCCCGGGATTACGGTGCCGATAGGCTTGCCATTCTTGTCCAGCCCCTTGGTCCAAGTGATGGTCTTCACGTAGGGGAACGAGCGGATGAACTGGCCTGTTTTGCGGTCATACTCGTAGGAGAATCCGTTCTTGCTGGAATGCAGAACGATTTTCCGATCTTCTCCGTTCTGGCGGATATCGATCAGCACTGGCTCAGGGGCCGAGTCGTAGTCATACACATCATGCGGCGTTTCCTGGAAATACCACCCCAACTTCCCGGTGTCTGCGTTCAGCGCGACAAGAGAGCCGGTATACAAATTCAGACCGGCGCGGTCTTCGCCGTAGAAATCGGACGATGGATTGCCCACGCCCCAGTAAATAAGGTTCAGCTCGGGATCGTAGGAACCGGTGAACCAGGTGGCGCCGCCCCCGAGCTTCCAGGCATCTCCCGGCCAGGTTTCCGAACCGGGATCGCCCGGGGCTGGAATCGTGTAGAAGCGCCAGTCCAACCTGCCCGTGCTTGCGTTAAACGCGCTGAGATAGCCGCGATGCGCTTGGTCGCCACCAGTGACTCCAACGATTACCTTATCTTTGACAAAAAGCGGCGCAGAAGTAACGCCGCAGCCGCACTCGAACACGTTTTCCACTTCCACGTTCCACACTGCTGCGCCCGTTTTTAGATCGAGTGCCACCACGTGGTTGTCCTGCGTGCCCATGAAAATCATTCCGGGGCCCATGGCCAGTCCGCGAGCTCCTCGCGCGCCAGGGAAATTGCTATTCGGAAGCTTGTAGAAGTATGTCCAGAGCGGCCGGCCCGTGACGGCGTCGATGGCGTAGACGTTGTTTTGGGGCCCTTCCAAATAGAGGATGCCATCCATCACCAAGGGCGCTGCCTCAAGCCCCCAACGCGGGATGGAACTTGGTGGAAAGCCGGTAGGAAAGGCCCAGACGGGAACGAGTTTCTTTACATTCGCCCGGTTGATCTGGTCGAGACGGCTGTAGCTCCAAGCTGCGTAATTTCCAAAGAATGTGAGCCAATTTTGCGGTTCTTGATCAGCGTGCTCGATGCGTGTCCCGGTCGGCTGTTGTCCGAAAACCGCGGCAGAGCCCAGCAAAGCAGAAATTGCTAGAGAAAAACAGGCATATATCGGAAGGCGGACGAGATTCGTGGACCTACCCATGCGCAATTCTATATCAGCTTGCAAAAGGATCGGAGGCCTATCTCCATGGTGACGCTGGTCTGCGAGGATGCTATGTTTATATCGTCCATCATTTTTAAAAGTGGCCTGAAATTAATGGATCACGAATCTTTTCCACGTTCGACCCGACGCGAAATGTTACGTGCACTTTCCGCCCTGGCTGGTGGTGGCGCGTTGGCGGGTTTGCTGCCGCGCCATCTGCTCGCGGCCGCTCAGAGCGGCGCCGCCATCGATCCGGTGGAGGAATCGACCCGGAAAATGGCCAGTGTGCCTCTGCAGACCTTGCCGTTGCGCGACAATGTACATCTGCTCTTCGGCCCTGGCGGAAACATGGTAGTGCTCGATGGTCCAGACGGCAAGATTCTGGTGGATTCAAGCTTTGGCAGGGTGGCGCCCAAGGTCAAACAGACGCTCGACCGTTTCAGCAGCGCGCCTCTGAAGATTCTGATCGACACGCACTGGCATTTTGACCATACCGACGGAAACGCGGCCATGCATCGCATGGGCGCCACGATTCTCGCGCACGAAAATACCCGCAAACGCCTTTCTACGCCCCAAGTGATCGAGTTCCTGAAGATGCATTTCCCTCCTTCTCCGCCGGACGCGCTTCCACAACAAACCTTCACTGACAGCTTCGAACTCTTCTTCAATCAAGAAGAAATCCGCTTGGCTCACTTCGCTCCCGCACACACCGACACTGACATTTATATTCATTTCGCAAACAACAATGTGTTGCACATGGGCGATACCTTTTTCCAGGGAGCGTATCCTTTCATCGATGGCAGCACGGGAGGACAGATCGATGGCATGATCGCGGCCGCCGGTAAGGGCATTGCCATGGCTGACACTTCCACTAAGATCGTGCCCGGACACGGACCAGTTGGCGACAAGGCCGCGCTCACGGCCTATCGCGATATGCTGATCACCGTGCGCGATAGGGTCAAGAAGCAGAAAACTTCCGGAAAGTCATTGAAGGAAGTGATCGCCACCAAGCCCACTGCGGAATTCGACGGTGCATTCGGCGGCGGCCTGAATACACCCGACCAGTTTGTTGAGCTGGCTTACTCCACTCTGTAGTTCCAGCACCTGCCGCCGCTGAACACAGCGACCATTGCATCGTACCCACAATCATTATCTCGACGAGAGGTTTTGCGGCAAAAGAAACAAACTCTTACGACGTTAGCGATCGAGTATTCGATATTCGCCCGAAAGCCCGAGAGACAAGACTTATTTGTCGAAAGCGAAGCAATTGCATAGACTTGCGAGTAGATTCGCGGGTACCAATGAGAGGAGAAGGTGTCCTCAAATGAAAATGAGCTTAGGGAAAGAACGTTTGTCGAGAACAGCGGTGCGTGTCGTCCTCATGCTCACTGTTAGCTGCACAATGGCCGCTGTCATGCGGCCGCAATCACAGGCGATTGCAATAACCTTGACGGGTCAATCGATGATCCGGTCGGACATACGGGCAACCGCGCCGGCTGCAGTACCAGTGATGCAGAATCTGCTGAAAGGCGACGTGATTTTCACGAACTTGGAAGCCGCTGTTGCGGAAAAAGGCGAAGCTGTTCACGAGGGCCGTGGTTTTCTGACTTCTCCCGAAGCGATGGATGCTCTAACTGCTCTCGGTTTCAATCTATTGTCGTTTTCCGGCAACCACGCCTTCGACCTGAAAGTGACTGGTATTCAGAACACGATTCGAGAAGCAAATGAACGAAAGGTTGTTCACGCCGGAACCGGTAACAATTTATCCGAAGCGTCAGCGCCAGGTTACCTGCACACTCCGAAGGGAACGATCGCTCTAATTGCCAGCGCTTCAGGCCTGATTGGGGCCGGGGCACGCGCAACGGCAGAGCGGCCTGGAGTCAACGAGCTTCGAGTTGAGGCGGGCGACAAGGAAAATGAAGCGACCGAAGATCTGCCCAATGCGCCCGGGAACAAACCCAATCCGGAGGACTCTAAACGGATACTGCAAAGCATTCGCGATGCCCGGCAGCACGCCGATCTCGTAATCGTGTACCAGCACAACCACGTGTTCGCAAATCACTCTTTCTCAACAGTCTTCACCGAAGGCCTGCAGGAGCGGCTTGCTCCGAACGAGTGGCTCATCAAATGGACGCATGCGGAGATCGATGCGGGCGCGGATATCATTGTCATGCATGGCGCGCCTCTACTACATGGCGTGGAAATTTATCATGGCCGACCCATCTTCTACGATCTGGGCAATTTTATTTACAACGTGCCACCGACGCTCACGTATATTGACGAACCGATGGCTTGGGAGAGCGTGATCGCTTTCGTCCAATTTCAAGGCAAAAATCTGCAATCCGTTTCTTTGAAACCCATCGCATTAAACAACCTGGGCGAAGGTCAACCGGATGTCCACAACGAGTATACGAACAATCAGTTTCTCGATACTCGCGGCTTGCCCTCGCCAGTCTCCGGGCCTAGAGCAGCTTACATTCTCGAGAGATTGGCAGACGAATCAACGCCATTCGGAACGAAGTTCGAGTTGAGAGGAGATATAGCTGAAATTAAACTACCAGTTGGGACGAAGAAATAGCGGGCCGAGCGTTCTGCGGTGACTTACCTTATAACGCGCCCGACTCTTCGGGAGCAGCCAATCGCTGCTTACGATTTTCCTGAATGCCGCTCAACCTCCTTTTATTCAAATCGCTTCGCAAGTTAGTTCTTAGCCGCAGCTTTTTTCTTCCGCTCTGCCCATCGCTTCTTCATCATCTGAGACAAACGCCTTCGGCCCGCCTCAGTGATTCCTCTCCGCCTGCGGCCCCTCACGCGCCGAATTGAAGAGCTTGCTGACCCATTCGAGGAAATGCCTTCCAGAACCCCTATAGCTTGGTCGATCCGCGCTTTTTGGGCCTTCAACTGCGAAACTATCTCCCACATATTCAACATTGGCTCCTCAATGAATCAATATAGTCACCATGTCCTACTATAACCTACTCTAACTGAACCGCTGTCGACTAGCAGTGTAGGTCAGGATCTGACAGACACCTTGAACAACGAGAGTGGTTGTACATAGCCTGAAGCCAAATCCACCTTGCCATTTCTCTCGTATCCGCAGCGTATCGTTCAGATCTACATACTCCACGTTCAGCACTGGCCCATCGAACGATAAATTCGCATGGCCGCTGTATCCCACATCTATCTTTTCGCCGTTCTCGTACCGGCGAGGGTCCCAGGCGAGGTGACCTGGCGGAACTTCTACTTCCGATTCTTTCCGGGAGGCATCCGCAGCCCGCAGATCATCCTCTTCCTTTCACATCTGCTCCGTCATATCCCAGGCAAGGCGCTGATCGTGCGGGATGGACTGCCGGGACATCGCAGTCGCGCGGTGTGGGATTTTGTGCGCGAGCAGCGAGGACGCCTTTGGCTAGAGTTCCTCCCAGCGTACACACCGGAGTTGAATCCTGGGGAGTACCTGTGGGCCCATTGGAAGCAGCACGGTTGCCCAACTTCTGTTCGCAGAACTTCGCACAGCTCAGCGCTCACGCTCGCCGCACTCTGTGCCGCATGCGCCGTCGGACCACACTGGTCTGCGCCTTTTGGGAACAGGCGGAACTCTTTCCGTTGTAAGCATTATTCGAACCTCAGTAAATAGTAGGATTCTGCAACCACAAGAGAAGACTGCTGTCTGAAGGCTTTTTGATTTTCCTCGCCGCACCCCGACGTCATTTGAAGTCGAGCGCCGCGCTGCCGTCTGTTTCAATCACTGTGCCACCCAGTTTCGCCGGTTTGTAGCGCCAGTTTTCCACGGCGGAAATAGCAGCGGTTGCCAGAATAGGATTGCCCTTCACTACCGCGATGCTATGTACTCTGCCATCCGCGCCGATGCGGAAGTGGAGTTCGACCACGCCTGTAAAATGGCCGTCTATCGCGGACGCCGGATAAGTCGGGTCTCTTTTTGCGATCAATTGAGCAGCCTCAAATCCATTGGTGAACTGCAGAGGCTCTCCAGGCACCGGAATGACGGAAGGCGCTACTGCTACCCTCGGCTCTGGCGACAGCAGCCCAATGCCCAATGGCGGGACGGGTACGGCGAGATCTGACCGCGGTTTCACAATTGGTTGAGCGGGTATTTTGCCGCCGCTTGCAAGTATGTTGGTTCCATTGCTCTGTTGTATTTTTCTTGGCTCGGCTGCGGCCAGATCAGAACGGTCACTTTCCAAGGTAGCTTTCTCTACCCCTCCGCTTCCGAGCGCGGGCGCGGTGAGCTTCGGCTCGATCAGCAACGAGCCGCTCCGAATAATCCCCGACACAAGGTGCGGGGGCTCGTTCGCTGAGGATATGGACTGGCCGCCGGAAATGCGCACCGACTCAGTGGCCGCAGCGGTGGAGTCACGCCGGTCCACTTCGAGCCTTAGGACGACATCGCTTGTCGATGGTGTGTAGACCAGAGTTCCCCCGCGCAAATCGGAAGGATCCAGCTCCAGGAACTTCCGGGAATTGCCGTCGGTGATGAGAAGGCGTCCTTTTGTGGCATTCGAAATCACCGGCGCATCGGGATTCCAGCTCAGGCGCAGATCCTCTCCAGACCGTTCGAGCTTCAAACCCATGTGACCTTCGCCGGATACTTCCGTTTTAGAAGCGACGGTTCGCTTTCCCATTTCGAGCAGCGAGATCGTGAGAAGGCCTATCAATATCAATACCGGCCCGGCGATCAGCCAATCTGATTTTGACCAGGAGAAACTTCTACCTTCCTCCCGCGTTTGAGGAGACTTACTGACGATAGCGGCCATCGCTGAAGTATGGTTCGGCGGGGAAATATCAAGCCTGCGATCTTTTACCTGAGGAAAGGCTTGGATGGCCAGGGGATCAGCAGTAGGCCTCTGCGGATCGCCAAGTTCTTTGTTAGCATTTCCGTTCACCGCCTTAGGCAGCGGTCCAGTACCAAATTCACGAAAGCCGCAGTCGAGGATCTCAACACCTGCGGCGTTTCCTGTCTCATCGCTCTTATCGGAATCACCATCCGATGACACCCACGCCCTGATTTGCGCGCGCGATTCGTCCTGCAAATCGACGAAAGAGATGCCAACCATCTTTTGCGACGCGCTTGTCCACGCGATCTTGCCGCTTGATTCAATCCACTCGCCATCGTTCCTGAATTGAAAGCGAACCCGCGGCAGATCTCCACTTGGAATGCCTCGCGCGGCTTGCAAAGCCAGTCCGCCTTCGCTGATATTCAGAACGATCCCTCCGTTATGCTTCCCCAACTCTATGTAGCCGAAACGGACAGGTTGCCGCAAACAATGGCGTCGTTCCCCGTTTTCGGGCAGCTTTTCATTACGATTTCCAATCAGAACTCCGCTCTGTTTGCTCATGCGACGTCTCCCTTACACTGAGCATTCATCGTCTCTGGGCTCTTTGTGGTCCTGGGCCCCCAACGGCAAGCAACTGTTCGGATTTGCGGCGAAGGGTGTTACGAAATCGGACCGAACTTCTTGGCGTTGAGCTACTTTGGCTCGGGATCGACTGCAAACCCGGTAGAGTAGTAGTAGTCGTTGAAGTGCGCGCTGGCGGATATAGGATCTGTTCCCGGCGTCGCGGGAATGATTGTCGTTCCACTGCGAGACAACTTGAAGGAAGGTGTAGTGCCCACTAAAAATGGCACGGACACGTCCGTGCTGCCAGCCGGCAAGCTCACGTTGGAGACTCGCTCACCCGATGTGACGGTTAGGCTCGCCGGCGCCGCTAGGTTCGCCGTCACATAGATGACATCACCGATCGGTCCGTACCTCTTTGCTTCGGACACAGTAGGCTTGCCCGCATCGAACGCCATCGACTGCGTCCTGTAGAACCAATAGATGGAATCGCGCGTAATCTTTGGCTCCGCACCCGACTTGTACCACTGAATGAAGTACGGCAGCAGCGCCGCCGCGCCGCCATGGTTGTGAAAATAGCCACCTGTTTTATTGGGGATGCCGCTGCCGTCCAAGAAATTCGCAAATTCGTATTTATTCGGATCGTCGATCGGGCTGACGTAAGAACCTTCTATGAAATCGTTCCAGGAGATAATTTCGACCCATTCAGGATGCGAGACATTGATGGCGTCCATCCACATCTTCCGCATACCTGCCGCTCCGCCATACTCATAATAGCGATCGGAATTTGCGCCCCAGAACTGCAGACATATGGGAGCCATGTAGACCTTCCCGCCGCCGTGAACCACGGAAGCATAGCTTTCGCTGCTGGAAATTTGATCCAAACTGCCGCCTGATCCCGGTATCCCAGCTATGCCCCAGAAGAAAACCCCATCGACGGTAGAACTCCACTCCGCGAGACCCAGCTCAATCGAACTCCTCGCGGGAAGCTCGCCTCCCCAGAAAAAAGCGGGAACGAGAAAAATTTGTATGGGCCCTTCGCGCAGCATTCCACGGACGGATGCCAGAGCCGTCGGGTCAGTGGCAGCTGACCAGTTCCTACCGGTAGCCAGGTCCGACTTCACGCGCTGCCAAAAGGACGTGCCCATTTTGTCGCCGGAAAAAGTGGTCAGCACGAATTTGCCATCGTGCTTGAAATACACTTTCGAATAGCGTGGGTTGTTGGCAAACCGCCGCACCATGTCTTCGACATCGTCGGCAGTGTTGCCGCAACACATGTCCGCTGAGAACATCAGCTTGAAATTGCTCTCGAGACGTACAGCAGCTTCAAACATTTGCGCCGCATAGCGAATGTAGCGAGGCTCCTTCAGCCAGCCGCCTGCGTTCAGCGCGAATCCGTCGATTCCTGCCGCCTGCGCTTGCCGTATCTCCCTTTGGTACGCTGCAATCTTTGCTTCCTGCGTCGCGTCGGTGTCTCCTTGATAGTCCTGGTTTGTCAGCAGATAGTGCGCGAATACCATGCGACGGTTCTGGTCTTCGCCAGCGCAGGATGTGAGCACAGAGCAAGCCGCAATCGCCGCTATCGCCATCCAGAGAAATAGACCGCTTCTCGCCGTCCGCGCCGCTCTCGTGGGTCTGCCGGTCATCGTTTCAAGAAGTTCGGCGCTCTCGCGCCAGTGTTGCTGTCACCATCGCGTTGGATACTTCAGTGAATTCCGGCCCGCGTGGCGCGCTGGGTCTGCCGTCGTCGGCTCGATTCCAAAAGGGCGTAAACGGCCTCGATCTTTCGCGCCGTATGTTCGATCGTAAAGCAATTCTGAACACGCTCGCGGCCTCGACGGCCCATTTCCGCAGCCAGTTCAGGATCGGCGAGTACGCGCGCAATACCCTCAGCCATGGCCGCCGCGTTTCCCATTGGCACAAGAATTCCGGTGCTACCGTTTTCTACAATTTCCGGAACGCCACCGCCATCTGTCGCAATCACTGGCTTTCCGGCAGCCATGCCCTCGATAATCACCTGCCCGAATGGCTCTCCGATCGTCGACGCATGCACGATCACATCCATGTCGGCGATCACACTCAGGACATCCTTGCGAAATCCGGTAAAGATAATGAGATCGGGAACTCCATAACTTTTCGCCAGCTCGCGCACTTCACGCTCGTAATCCTCTTCGCCAAACAAGCTTGCTCCAACAATGAAAAACTGCGCCTTGGGAAAGCGCTCGCGCACCATAGCGGCAGCGCGAATAAAGATATGCTGCCCTTTCCAGGGAGAGATCCGGCCGATAAGGGCGATGCGACAGCCGCCATCCTTCAATCTGGCTTTGCTGGGTACACAGGACGAAACGGTTCCGTCGTGAACCACGGCGCCGCGTGGGTTGGTGCTGACTGACGCGCAACCGTTCGCACGCCCTTGGTCCGACAAAGATTGCATGGTTGCTGCCGAACATGTGATCACGAATTCCGGTATTCGACGAGCCATAAAACGAAACATCACTCGCACCGTCGATGACGAGAGATAGTCGCGATCCACAGAATTGCGCAGATGCCATACCACTCGCTTACGCGCCAGCAGCGATGCAAATCCACCGAGCAGATGTGCCTTCAGCGAATTCGTGTGTATGAAATCGGGATTATTTCTGCGGATAAATCGGGCGAGGCGCCATATATAGCCGATCGCGAGGAACATCGCCTGTAGCCTTAACACGGACGCAAGCCCCATAGCATCCTTCTTGGCCCCGCCTACTGCAATCGGCAGGGATAAGACATACGTGTCAGCGACCTGGCGCATCTGCTCCACCACCGGGCCGTCGGCGCCAAAAACCACCGAAGCTTTGATTTTGGCCGGATCGAGGTGCCGTATCAGATTCAACATGGCGATCTCTGCCCCACCAGGCGTGCCAGTATGGTTGACAAACAGAACGCGTACGGGCGATGAAGGGCAACGGTCGGCAAGCGCCGGCTCCCCGAACCCCTTGTTGTAATATTGCGCCCTCTCGATCGTCACCATAAGTTGGACTAGAAAGCCTTGCGTATTGCTTTGTGAAAGTGCACGGCGACAACCACTAAGCCGTGGGTTCAAGATTCCAGTTAGGTCGAACAGGATGGATGGACGAGGCCGGATACAGGGCAGCTGAACGCAGCAGAACCACAACGCTTACAAGTAAGTAAGCCAAGGCCGGAAATGCACGCCCTTCCCCCAGGTACAAGTATCGCGGCACTTCGGAAAGGGCGAGGTACACCACAGGGTAGATACACATGCCAAGTGGATGTTTGCGAAGATACAAACAATACAGTCGCCCGGTGATAAATCCCATAACTGCCCAGTATAGGAGCGCTCCCACGACGCCGAAGTCGATCACCGGCGAGAGCAGTCCGCCCCAGTTGTTGAATTCAGGGTTCGCACCGATTGCCAGCAGGTTCATGTATCCTTCGTAATCCAGATGCACCCAATTGAACAGCTCTTTCACATAGGTATTCAGCCATGGAAATTCCCACAAAAAGTTGAGGGTCTGATAAGGAGCCCGCAGAGAATGCTGCAGTGTGGAGAGCACGTATGCTGAATTATTGAATGCCGTCACGTAGTAGCCGACCAGACGCCAGAAACCAAACAGCCATAAGCTCGATTCCCCCGCACTATAGTAGATAGACCAGGACCTCACAGTCTCGAAACCGGTAAAGACGAGATACACGCCGGCGATTCCCAACAATGGCGCGAAGCGAATCAGATTTCGCGAACGGCGCTGGCGCATCAAAGAATCCGGCTCCGCAAGCCGCAGCACCATCAGGGGTATGATTAGCTCAAGAAATGCCAGCCGCTCGCTGTAGATAAGTGCGCGCAGAATGGCCAATCCGAGCAGAATCCCAAGTTTCACTCTCACAGTTTTCCGGCCGGCTCCGGCACCTAGTAAGCCACCCAGCACCACGGCGGGAATACCGAGCTGGGTGAGCGTAGTAATGCCCGGAATGGTAGCCAGATAGATTCTGATCGAGTAGACGTTGTTGGAGGTGTCAGCGCTGCCGAATGCTGACTTCAAGAACTCCCATCCCAACCCGCGCCATATGCCAATTCCAGCCCAAAAAACGTAAGCCATGATGCAGATCCAATAGCTGATATTGAACAGCAGCAGGGTCGTCCGGTAAGAGACGGCACCGCTCCATTCATATTGGGAGGACTTGCCTTTCTGATTGGCAAGGGCTGCCCAAACACCGGCCGAGAAGACTACAAGCGCAGCTAGTATGATTAACAGCGTAAATATCGTGACGTACTTCGGTGTTCGCCATAGCTCGAGGTAGGTTTGCGGCGCCGCAAGGTAAGACACGACACCCGTCACACCATTCAGCCCGACAAAGATCGGAATCGGATGCAGCCACCACGGGATGTCACTCGCGATACTTTTGTTGGGACCTTCAGCCACCGTCGGTCGACCTCCCGTGCACGCTGATGATAAAAGCTTCTGACAATCAGCTATATAGTGGCAGCGGGTTCTTCCGCCTCACCACCGATACAGCCTTCGGCCCGGACGCTATGATCTGCGACAGTTCGCATCGTCCTGGACCATAGATTTGTGGACCGCCATACCACCCACACCATGTTCGTGCAAACGTATATCTCTGAGCAAAGCACGGATGCAGCCATACCCGTGGCGCCGAAGCGGGGCGCCAGCAAGCACGAAAGCACAAGATTCACGCAGCCTCCGCCGATGATGATCCGGTTTACCGCTTGATCCCGGCCAAGCGGAATCAGCCACTGTAGGCCCACCGAATAGGTAATTGACAGAATGAACGGCAAAATCGAATAAAAGCGCAGCAACGGGATGGCCGGCGCAAAATTCGGTCCCGCCAGCAGCTTGATCAACCATGGCGCCGTCACCAGCAGGGCCAGCGATAAGCAGGCGCCCGCGCTAACCATAATCGAGATGGCAAACCGCGCTAGTTTCGCGGCGGCTTCCTCGGAACGGGCGGCCAAGTAACTCAACCGCGGATAAAGCACATCCCGAATCGGGTTGAGGAATCCCCACATTGCTTTCGTAATTTTTTCAGCGGTAGCGAAATAACCCACAACAGCGGCCGGCGCAAACAAACCCAGCAGAAATACGTTCGCCGTGCCATAGACACTCTCAGCGCTGCGGAAAACGAACATGGGCCAGCCACGCCGGAGTGCATCTCTGGCGAACGAATATCTCGGCCACATGAAGCCGAACGAACGAATCGCTAGTCCGATTCCAACAAAGCTGGACACGCTGGCTGCCATCGCCTGTAACACCACCACCTTCCAACCATCCTGCGGTGATGCCACGAACAGAAACACGCCGCAGAGAGCGACGGACTTGGCGACGATCTCCAAACCCGCTGCCAGGCGGAGCCGCTCCAATCCTTGAAAAAACCACAGTGGTGTAAAGCCTTGCGCCACCGCGTAAATCAGGCCGGCCGTGATCATCCGGGGCTGATTTTGTAACAGCGGCATGTGCCGGGCCACCACGCTGGCCAGCGTGATCCCGACCACCGAAAGAACGATTTGTGCGCCCAATACGCCCGCCATCACCTCGCTGCACCTTCCGCGATCGTGGCGATGACGCGATATCTCGCGAGTGGCCGACAGGTTGAAGCCAAATTCGATCACGAGCGCAACAATTTCCGACATGGCTAAGACGAAAGCGACCGTGCCCCAACCGCTTGGCTTCAGCATCCGCGTCAGATACGGAACGGTAATGAGAGGGAAGATCTTTCGGCAGAATTGCACGCCATACAGGGCCGCCGAATTCTGGGCTAATGGATCCCGGCGCAAGCGCTCTATATATGTCCACGCTTTTTTCACGGTGCTGTTTGGCGAAAAGGTTCGCGATCTGATCGTTCGGGTCAAGTGGAATAGACCAACGGCCGAGGTTCTGCGGCAGAACCGTTCCGAGCTGACAAAATTGGAATTCCGATGCGTTGCAAAAATGAGCTGAGGCGATCCTGGAATACCTCTGCGCTGAATTGCTCCGCGTGCAATCGGATCAATTCGGCCGACCAGGCTCGACTCTCGAAACGCTCAATCGCATCCATCAGATGATCCGGCGTCAGTTCGTTGAAAAAGACGCCGGTACGATCTTCCGCGATGGTTTCGAGGGCCCCTCCGGCGCGATAAGCGATCGTAGGTCGCCCGGCGGCCGCCGCTTCCAAAGGTGTCGTCGGAAAGTCCTCTTCTTCTGGAAACAGGAGTGCCCGGCAGCGTGAGAGGTGATACTCCACTTCCCTGTCCGTTGCAGATTCGATGAAACCTACTGTTGGGCCAACCAGAGCCTTGAGTCCTTCGCAGTCACCACCCATGCCCATGATCAAGAGCTTTCTTCGCAAGCGAGTGCATGCCTGCGCCACCATATCGGCGCGGTGCGATGAAACAGATTGCAAAATAAGCAGGTAATACTCGTCATGTTTCGGGGACGGGCGAAACCTGTGGGTATCAATCGGTGGATGGATCACTTCCGCGCATCTTCCGTAGTATTCGCGAATGCGACCGGCAACGACTTTGGACTGAGCGATGAAATGGTCCGGCCGACAGGACGATGCTTTGTCCCAATATTTCAAGCCCTTCAACAAAGTATGTCTCATCACACCTTCACGCCGCTTGGTCCCGGCGTCATTTTCGGAGAGCCATGCAAAATCCATCGGTTTGTGGCAATAACAGACATGCACTGCGTCTCCGCTCGTCTTGACCCCATTCGCGCAGAAAGAAGAGCTTGAAATCACCAGGTCAAAGCCGGAAAGGTCCATCGAGCCCACGCCGAAAGGGCACAGGCACCGCCATAGCTCGCTGTATTTCTGTTTAAGGGGCAGCTTCCGCAGCCAGGATGTACGTATATCGAGGGCTTTCAAACGCTCGGGCACATATTCCGGAAATGCAACCGTCGCGAAGAGCGATGCATGGGGAATCATGCAAACAATCTCTTCCACAATCTTTTCCGCGAGGCCGAGTTGCGTGAAAGAGTCGTGAACGATGGCGATTTTCATTTCGATTTCACGCCGCTGTGGATGATCGGCTTAAACAGCCCCCGTGCCTCTGATCACGGCGCCCACCGTACGGGCCAGAATCTGCAGATCCAGCGTGAGAGACCAGCGGTCGATATAGTTGAAATCCATCTCGATCCATTTCTCAAAACCCACAGAACTTCGCCCGCTGACCTGCCACAGCCCGGTGATCCCGGGTTTTACGGTGAATCGCCTCATGAGCGTTGCCTCGCTGAACAGCGACACATCCCTCACGCTCATCGGACGCGGCCCGACAAGAGACATATCACCGATCAACACGTTCCATAGTTGCGGGAGCTCGTCAATCGACGAAGCCCGTAGCAAACGCCCGAGCCGTGTGATACGTGGATCGCGGCGAATCTTGAAGATCGGACCTTTCGCCTCATTTTGCGCTTCCAGTTGCGCCATCAATTCGGCTGCGTTGTTCACCATGCTTCTGAATTTGTACATGCGGAACAAACGCCGGCGATAGCCGAAACGATCTTGCGCAAAGAAAATGGGGCCTTTACTGGTCAGCTTGACAGCTAAGGCCGCGCCGAGAAACACCGGCGAAAGCACGCACAGCCCTACCAGCGATCCAATGATGTCCACGACACGCTTGAATACCTGTGCCATCAGATAGCCTTCCTGGAAAGGCAGCAGTTCACTGAAAGGATCGGCGCTCCGGAAAGCCGTCTGTTTGATCGTCGTGCTGTACATGTCGCGCATGTAACAAACATGAACCCCTACCCGTTCAGCTATCTCAATGGCCTGCTGAGCCATGTCATAGCAACTCTTCATGGGCACGGCGATCAGCAGCTCGTCCACAATATTCTTGAGCAGCAATTCACTTAGGTCGTTTGTCGTTCCAAGGTGACGATCACCAATATCTGGTGCCATTTCACCGGGAAAGCGGTTATCGATGAATCCCAAAAGCCTTACCGAGCCGCGGCGCCGGGTGCGAATTTCCCGCCAGGCTTTCCCCGCGCGGCGTCCACTACCCAGGATCACAACGAGTTGCGGATCACGCGCGGCAACCCAACTCGCAATTCCCAGCCGCGCGATTTCGTATAGGAACGAGCACGAAAAGAAAAGCAGCGCGATGCGAACGCTTGGACCGGCAGTGCGGGCAATCTCCAGGTAGAAAAGCAATATCGAGCTCATCAGACCGCATCCCGCGACGGCCCTTGCTAGTTTCTCTGGGATACTATGCTGCCCCAATCGGTGCAGCCCCAGTCTTTCGAACAGCGAAGCCCACATCAACATGAACAGCCCGGCGAAAACCGCGTTTTCAACCGTGATGCGGATTTCCAGGAAATGGCGCAATTGGCCAATCGGCACTCGCGAGGCGTTGCCATATACCACCGACCCGAGAGCCATCGTCAGTGCGAAAAAACCTTCGGTCCAGGCTCGCCGCCGATGATTTCCCAATCGACTTCTCATGCGCTAACTCCTAACCAGGTGAATTCGGTGCAAAACTCGTATTTGGAAAACCAACGACGTCATTGCATCGATTTCTGGGGCAAAAGATGTCTCGCCTTCGAATCCCATCAGTTGTTGACTTCAAGTGTTGCTGCGGACGTAGGTGCCTTATTTGCAAAAGCCGCGTCGCTTCTCAGCGATAACTCGCGGTATAACTGCTCCAATCCGGTAATGGTTTGCGGCAAATCGTAATGCTTTTGGACCCGCGCGCGCCCGGCCTCACCCATAACGCGGCGCAAATCCGGATCGGCCGCAAGCTCCGAATAAACAGCGGCAAACGCAGTGGCATCCGCCACTTTCACCAGGTAGCCAGTCACCCCCGGTATCACCAGCTCTTTGCTGCCCGATACATTTGTTGCCACCACCGGCTTACTCATCGCCATGGCCTCGCAAGTTACATATCCAAACGACTCGAACCTTGAGGTCAGCGCAAAAATGTCGACGGCGTCCAGAAACGGCCGCAGGTCTTCGCAATACCCGAGAAAGCTGACGCGATCTCGAATGCCGAGTTCTCGGGCTAACCTCTCAGATGGCTCTTCCAACTCACCGTAACCAACCCAGGCAAAATGGGCTTGCACACCTCGTGCAAGCGTTTCCGCCGCGGCTTTCAGAAAAGTGGATGGATCCTTTTGCTCGGTAAAGCGGCCGGCGGTGCCGATCAACATCGTTCCGTCCGCGAGTCCCAGTTGCCGTCGGAGTTTTTCTCCGCCGAACGATCCACAATAGGACGCGACCCTGATTCCGGTCGTCACATAACGAACCTTCGGTTCCGGAACGATTCGATAACTGAGCAATTCATCGTGTTCGGTCCGACTCACACCGAGCACTACATTCGTTAGCAGGCCCGCAAGTTTCTCCACATACCAATACTTAGGATTGAGCGAGATAGAGATGGCGTGTGGCGAATAAATCGTGATGGTCCTGGGACTCGCAAGCTTGGCCGCCAGGCGCGCCAGAAAACCCGCCTTCGAGCTATGTCCATGTACGATGTTGAACTTTCCAGCTCTTATCAGGCGATAAAGCGCCCACAAGGACGCCACATCCTTCCTTGGTTGGATGTTCCGTTGCATCGGGATTTCGTACACGCGGATTCCCCGCCGCTCGATGTGTTTCAGCTCCTTGCGGAAGCGTTCGTCGGAACGTATGCGCGAGTACGCCAGCGCCACATCAAACTTCGTCGTGTCGATATTCATGAGCAGATTTGCCATGTAGCATGCGGTTCCGAGGGCGGTTGCTTCGAGTACCTCCAACACTTTCAACCGCTTCTTTACGGCAAGCGGCTTACTTGAATACGTGCCACCAGTGACTGTCTCCGAAACTATGGTTGCGGATGCCACTTATTGGAACCTCCCTATTTCGATCTTCTATCCCTTTGGAAAAGCTTCATGAAAAGCCGATACAACTCCCTTTGCTTGGTTACACCAAACAGGAGAACTGTTCGTATTTCTACGAACGCGCTGATTTATGGAGTTGTCGCCTGGTTACAACCTGCGATAGAGCTTTTCAGGTATGGGGAACGTTCGGCTGTTCAACACAGTTCCAAGCAGTCGGACGTTGGCTGCCTCGAGCGCCTCTTTAGCGCTGCGGGCCGTCACACGGCGGGTGTTATTGGCTTCCAGAACCAGCACCACGCCATCAGCGACCTGTCCAAGCACCGAAGCAATCCGGTCGGTTCCTGCCGGAGGAGTGTGCACGAGCACATAATCAAACTCCTGCCGCAATCGCAGCAGAGCCGAACATAGATGCACACTGCCGTTGTTGCCAAGGCTGACGGATAAGATTTTTGTCGCGGAAAGAAACCAGAGGTTCTCCCCGATTTGTCGTGTGTAACCATCGATTCGTCCAGTTGGGTCAGGCGGACTGAATGGACCGTCGGCAATTTCCAATGATTCTTCCAGGCAGCTCCCCGAAAGTTTCGCATCCATCAGGCAAATCTTCTGAGGCACTTCTTTCGCGAGTCCCCTGGCTATCGAGATACACACGCCTTGGCTGCCGTCAGTCTCGTCCACTCCGCAAAAGAGGACGCAGCGTGGCGCATTTTGAGGCGACAGAAAAAGCACGTGTACCAGCTTGAGAATCTCAGGATGCAAACTGTTGCTGCCTTTGTCGCTCTGGGGCCGCTTTTCCTCCAGAAGTACGGAAACATCGAAGGTCGCCGCTGCTTCCAACGGCACCGCTCCCTGCTCGATTCCAATCCTGGACAGAACTTCGAAGTTCTTACTCATAGCACCCCTTGCGAGCACCGCTTACGATTGATTGGCTTTGCCACGGCTATTGCCGATTGGCAGCCACCATCGCTTTACTCAGTTCGGTTCATGTTGCGAGAAAGGTGGGATTTCCAAGACGCTGGTGGATGACTTCGGGCTCACTGGTCCTTTTCCCGCAGTGCTATGTGACAGCAACGACTCGATATTCCGGTCTTCCAGAACTTCCTCGATGACAACCCGTCCGATTCGCTTTGTTTGCAGCGCGAACCCGATCGACAGCGCGTTGAAGCAGATATTATTGATGTTTCGCGGAATTCCCTCGCTGCTGCTCGCGATCATCTCCACAGCCTCGTCTCCGAACAACGAGGTCCCTCGGTATCCCCCGACTTTCAACCGGTGCTCGATATAATCAGCCGTTTCCTGTTCGTTGAAAGGTTTCAGCGACGCAAATATCGAAATCCTCTGCCGCAGCTGCTCCATATCTTCCCGCACCAGCGTTTCCACCAGACCAAGTTGACCGGCGACCACGATCTGCATGAGTTTCCGCCTGGGACTCTCGAAATCCGACAGCAGACGTATTGTCTCCAATACCGACGGCTGCAGGCCCTGGCCCTCATCCACGATCAGTACAAAACTTCGCCCCCTGCGCGCCTCCTCCACAAGAACGCCATTTAATTGATCGTGAATCGCGGCCATATCCGGCCCTGGTGTCAATCCCAGCTCACGCACGAGATAACGAAAGAAATTTGCGGGATCGCATTGCGTCTGGAAAAGAAAGGCCGTCCGCGCATGACCCTGCAGCCGTTCGAGCAAATGAAAAAGTAAAGTTGTCTTACCCATTCCGGGCGGAGCGGCAAGCGCCAGGAACCCCCGCTCTTCGTGTAATCCGTAGGTAAGCGAAGCGAGAGCTTCCCGGTGCGTCTGGCTCATCATCAGGAAGCGCGGATCGGGAACCACACCGAACGGCTGACGCGCCAGGTTGTAATAATTCAGGATCATTTCCCCTCGATTCGGGCTTTTTCGTCGCCCTTGGGAAGTGCCGCCAACACCGGAGCACCCAGATACGCAGTGACTTCGCCGGGCGTTCGAAACGACGGGTTAAAGAGATCGGATACGAAGGCCAGCCCCAGGCTAGCCGACCCCAGTAGAAGAAGACTCAGCACGCCATAGGGAAAGGACGACCGGACAGGCAGAGCCGGAACCGTGGGCTGCTCAGCGATCGCCACATTCAGAATTCCGCGTTGATCGAGGGCATCGTTTATGCGCGCCTGCTCTTCCTTATGCTGATAGAGAAGGTAGTTCTCCTCTTGTGTTTTCTCGTTTCTAACGAGGTCCTGCTGTACGATCGCTGCTTCCTGCAGCTTGCTTGCGCTTTCCCGATACTTCGTCAGTGACAATTCGGTCGCTGCTGATGAAGCTTTCAGCCCGGCCAGCTCCGCTCTTGCTTTGGCAAGTTCCGTCTTCACCCATTCGTGAGTCGGGTTTTGGTCACTGGTCTCCTCGCGAATCGGAGTGCTTTGCTCTTTTGCAATGGCTTCTCGTGTGTCGGAGATCTGCTTGTCAACCTCCTGTACCAGGCGGTAGGACGGATCGTACTTCGTCAAAAGCTCCGTTCGTTTCAAATCCAGGCTCAGCAGGGTCGCTTTCATCTGCTGCATCAACTGCGGATTGTCGGAGGTCTTAACCTCGGTCACCTGTCGCAGCGGTATCGCGCCGTCCTGCTGTTCCAGGCTTTGGATGCGCTGCTGCGTTTCGGCAATTTGCGCGTCCGTTCGCTCGTAACTCTCCTTGAGTTCGCTCATTTTCTGAATGGCCAGATCGCGTTCCAGATCAGCCGAAACGATGCCCTGCTTCTCCGTGAACGCTTTCAATCGCTTCTCGGCGTCCTGCAACCCGCTGCGGTAACGTTCTGTTTGCTGGTCGAAGAACTTGAACTCGCCTGTCGGACGATGCACTTCCAGATGCTTCTCCACGTAGAACCCTGCGAGGCTTTTCAGTACGCTGGCGGCCAACTGCGGATCGCTTGCCTGAAACGAAACGGAAATCACGTCCGTTTTTCGCAGTGGTTCCGCATTCAGATGCGAGCGCAACCGCTCGGTGGCTCGTGCGATATCCGCATCTGTGAACTTGTTTCCGGACGAACCAGGTAGTAGATGCTTTGTTTTTTGGAGCCCGTTTGCCAATACGACCCTGCGTAGCATTCCCTGACTGCTCAGCAATTCCACTTCAGAATTCAGCTCCGCCTCGCTGATTTCTTCTGAATTCGCCTGGCTGAGTCCGGGCTCGGACGACATGACCGGTTCCAAGCGTTCCCGGCGAACGAGAATTTCCATCTGGGCCTGGTATTGAGGGGTGAGCAGTCCCGACAATAAGATGATGAGCACGCCCGCAACGAACGAGATCAGCACCAGCCACTTTTGACGGAAAACGACGGCGGCCACATCGCGCCTGGTTACCATCACGATCGGCCGGTCCAGGCTGGTTTCGGTGAATCGCATGATCAATGAACCTTCTTTCCTTTGCTGCCGTGACCTTTGCTCATACTGGATTTCTGGGCGACGATTGCTCGTCCTGATAACACACGTTAGGTGCTTCGCACTTACGGAACTATGGGGCTGCCGTAAAGCCCGAGGCTGCTTGTTGGAAGATAACGCCGGATTTTCGAGATCGAATTCTGCGGTACGATTACCAGGTCCCCAGCAACCAAATGGGGATCTTCTTGCAAATCGTGAGAGCGAATCATCTTTTTCACATCAAACATACGGGCTTCCACTTTGTCTGCGCTAATATGCCGGAAGAGCAGCACCTGCGAGTGCTTCGATGCATCCGTGAACCCACCTGCGATGTTGATAGCCTCGACGAGTGAAAGATCGCTTCTCAGCTCGTACTTCCCGGGCTTGCCAACTTCCCCACCCGCGATGAAATAGGGCTTCTCAAATTCCTTTAGAGCAACCGTTACTTCCGGATCGTGAAGGATGCCTGCGTACGCGCTTTTCACTGTAGCGGTGATCTGGGGGATGGTTTGGCCGGCCACATGTACCGTTCCCGCGCCACGAAAGGTGGCGTAACCGTCCGGCTCAACTATCACGGTCTGATTAAATTCCGGGGAGAAAAGGAAATTCAGGTCGAAGCTGTCGCCGGAACGTAGCGTGTATCGCGGGTATCTCTGGGCAAATTCTGTATCCGTCTTTCCACTCTGTTCTTGCGCAACGGCCTCTGCGGCGCTCGAAGGCATTTCGCTCCCAGCCGTCTGGGCGCTTGTATAGGCGCCCATGCACATCTGGCAGGTGATGATTGTCACCAACATTAGAAAAGGTCGCATTCGAGCACTCCTTTTACCGGCATCGCTCCTCGCTCCCTGTTGTCTGCGAATAGCGTGCGATTCAAAATCCTTTTCACGCGGCTTCAACCTGGTAGCCACGCAGTTTCACCGCAAGCGACCGTTGTATAAGGTCGATTGAAACCACGAAACTCACGCCATCGTTGCCCGCAGATAGAACACCTTCGATTCCGTCCAAGCTGCCCCCACGAATGCGCACGCGTTGCCCCACGTGCAGGTAAGGATGGGCATGCAAAGGTGCTCCTTCTCGCAGCAAGCCCCGAATCGACTCGATCTCGGCCTCACGGACAGGCGTTCCGCTGTAACCTGTACCAACGAATTTCCGCACCCCATCGGTCCTCAGCACAGGAAGCCGGGATTCCATATCGTCGGAAATGCGAACAAAAACGTAATTAGGAAATAGCGGGACGTCGATGGTGCGACGCCTGTCGCTCCATTGGTGAGACTGGCGCTGCACTGGAAGAAACACTTCCACTGCCTTCGTAGCCAGTTGGGCTGCGATTTTCCTTTCATATCGCGGCCAGGTTTCGATCGCAAACCACGCTCTCGGCACGCAGGTAAAGTGCTCCTTGTTAGTCTGGGGAAAAAACAAACATAGCTCCGCTAAGGTTACTCACATCCGATTCAGCCGATTCAGACCGAATTGAACTACCGGAATACCGAAAGTGACCGCGAACGATGTCCGATGCGCTTATCTGCTTGCACGGAGAATCTCAGCAGACCGGATCGTCGTTTTCCTTCAACATCGCGTCGTCGCTCATGATCGCAAAGCCAGCACAGGCAGCTTCGCTTCTTGCTTCATCGACCCTTAACACGTGACCGTTCACCTGGAGCCGCAGCGCTCGGGCTGCTTCTGGCGGTTCTTCGAGAAGGATTCGCAATATGACCCGCGACCCAACCGGAGGGCAAAATTCAGACACCACAAACACGCCGTGCTCGCTGATATCACGGCTTTGGCCCTGGCCATCGTGTTTCATGCCTTCCTCGTCTTGCCAGGAGAATGTCACTGTCGCTTGCAACGGAAATCGAATGGCCGTTCTTGCTGCCCTCATCGCGTTTGCCAGCCCCGCCACCATAACGAAACGAACATTACCGCCCAACGCGGCTAACCAGCAAGAGAAGGAATGTATGCGTGTCACGGATAGGTAGTGTTATTCGGGATTTCTTACGGTGTACATCGCGACTTTCCGTGGATCACAATACACAGCCGTGGCTAGGTATTTGCGTACCTAAATTCGCGCCATTATCTGTGGATAAAATACTAATGATTCGCAATTTTGTTTATGCCTCAAGATGAAACGTGTGTACACTGGCCTCCCAGCCAAACGCAATTATTTTCCCGAGTCACTTCGGGAGAAAATTAGGGCCCCTACTTTTAAGCGTCTACTTCCACCTTTGTGCGGTAGTCACAGGCTGCCGGTTCAAGTTCTGCTCTGACAAGATGGAATCGTTCAACGGGCGCCAAGCTACTGTTACAGTCGTCATAGCCGACTCTAGTCGCTTGGGCGGACAATTGATGGCAACCGCCCTTCGTCGAAGTCGCTATCGCATCGCCGTCGCCGACACGCTCTCCGACTCCGAAAGCGTTCGAGCCGCCTTCCGCAAAACCAGAGTTAATATTGATATCGCTCTCATCGCCTCCCATTTGCGCGAAGGGCCCCTGGCAGGATTTCGACTGCTCCGGGAGCTGAGGGCCTCGTACCCGAGTACCTCCTTCATTGCCCTCCTTGATTCCAGCGCCAGAGCTATGGTCGTAGAGGCGTTTCGCGCCGGCGCGAACGGCATACTCTCCCGGGAGGAACCCTTCGAACGCGTTTGCAAGTGCATCTTGTCGGTGCATCAAGGAGATATTTGGGCCAGCTCCCGCGAATTGAAGTACGCATTGGAGGCTCTAGTGCAGACCGATATCCCAAATCCCAATCCGGGAAGAGTCGACAGGGGCCGGCTTTTTTTGACGAAGAGAGAACAGGGCGTCGTGCAGCTCGTGTCGGAAGGGCTTACAAACAAGGATATCTCGCGTCAACTGAATCTCAGCGAGAATACTGTGCGAAATTATATTTTCCGGATCTTCAACAAGGTGGGAACCTCGAATCGCTTGGAATTGGCGCTATACGCAATCGACCGGAAGCACAATCCTCATCCTGAAAGCCTGGAATGACTGCTACACAGGTTGGAACCCGGCCAATCGAGATGCAAGGACTCCGGCAATCAGCGCGACAGCTTCGATTAAGCCGATGGTCCAGAGTTGGCTCGCACTGATTTCAATTCATCTGGAAGCTTATCGAGTCCACCCGTCAGACTCTCCCTTTAATCCATAAGTTATCTAGCAACGTTTTATGACTCTTCCTACGACCTAGGCCGGCAGTCCGTGGCGAGCCGGTTCTTATATCCTCCCTAAAAGGCTTGATGTAAGAAGCCCACCTTCTCTATAGGTTCTCCGTCACACCGCGATCCTTTCCGCATCGACTCTTCGATGAACACCCCTTATCGCCTAGTCAGCCTGCGCAGGACTCCGTCTTTCCGTGGCGCAGCCTGTTGGCCGGAATCTGTAAAGAAAAGCCGCACCGATCCTTTGATAGTGAGGGAATCGCTCTAGTGTCTCTTACTTCGGCAGCTCGGTCCCGGCCTGCTCCGCAACTATATATGTGGCGTACCAGCCGGGCCAGTTCGGGTCGGCGGCGCCGATGCGCTTCTCGTGCTCGCCGTGGGCACCCTCGGCACGCCTGAGCGCGCTCGCCAGATCCGCCACCGAGGCAAATGTTGTTGTGCCGGTATCAATTCGCCCGGGAAGGCGGGTGGTGATTTCCTGCAGCAGCCAGCCGTTGCCGTCCGGATCGCTGAAGGTGGCAAAGGAGCTATAGGTGGCATGATCGGGCGATGGTCCGCGGACGCGACCGCGTGTGCGGTCGGGCTGGAACTGAGCACCCGGCGTGCCCGCGTGAAAAACGTCGCTGACCTCAATAGCGCGAGCGACAAGTTCGGCGCGCGCAATCTCGATGTCGGAGACGACCAGGTACAGGCCCTGGGCCGAGCCCGGCACGGCCCGCGTGATATTCGTGCCGAATTGGACCGAGCATGCGGACCCGGGCGGCGTAAATTGAACCACCCGGAAGCCATTATCGAAGCGAAAGTCGGCATCGAGCCTCCAACCGAGCTTCCCGTAGAATTCCTTTGCGCGGTCGACATCCGAGACAGGAATGACCACCGCTTCGAACTTCATGTCGGCCTTTGCGACGCCGGTGCCAAAACTTCGGACCACATTGGTGCTCATAGCCGCCTCCTGCTTTCTTTGGCTCTTTGCGATCGAGCGAAGTGGAACCTGTCAATTAAGGTCCGCGTTGGATTGCGTCTCCCCAGGCCTATGTCACACCGCCGCAGCACTCTCTCGAGTAAGGAAGCCTCGAACGAGCTGGGCAATTTCATCCGCCGCGGTATCGAGGGCGAAATGGCCGCCGTCCACAATGTGAATTTCAGCGTTGGGAACATCGCGGCGATAGGCTTCGGGCTCGGAAGGATCGAACGAACTCTCATACTTGCCCCAAATCACCAGCAGGCGCGGCTGTTTCTCGCGCATCCATTCCTGCCACTTGGGATAGGCGTCGACGTTGGTCCGATAGTCATAGAAGAGATCGCTCTGAATATCAGCCTGGCCTGGCTGGTTGAGAAAATAAAATTCATCCGTCCAGAGATCCGGATCATGGCGTTCCACGTTAGGATCGTTGCCCGCGTGGCGCGCTTTGGTGGTTTCAAGCGACAGGAGATTCTTGCGGAGAGCGGTTTCATAGGTGGCGCGATCGGCCCAAAAGGCACGACGCGTTTTCCAATTCTCGCCGAGGCCTGTGTTGTGCGCGACCGCGTCCTGGACGATAAGAGCCTGCGTCCGTTCTGGGTGCGCTAATACCATGCGAAAACCCACCGGCCCGCCGTAGTCCTGCATGTAAAGCGCGTAATGGGAGAGGCCCAACGTCTCGGTGAAGTGATTCATGATCTCGGCGATGTGATCGAAGGTATATGCAAATTTCTTCGGGTCCGGCCAATCGCTATGCCCAAAGCCGGGATAATCCGGCGCTACAAGGTGATAGCGATCGGAAAGCCGGGCGAAGAGAGGCTCGAACATCCGAGAGGAAGAAGGAAGTCCATGCAAAAGTAGAAGCGTTGGCGCATCTCTCGGGCCTGCCTCCCTGTAAAAGATGGAGAGCCCATCAATTTCGATTGACTGATAAAAGGCCGAGTGTTCCATGCGACGTTCCTTTCCTTGAGCTTGGACCGGCAACTGAACCGGGGTTGTACTTCGCAAGTCACTATTGAAGGATCGCGCGTCCGCTGAATTGGTGATGCCCGCCTCGGCAGCCGCAGTAGCTACCCAGCAGCGCGAACTGGACCAACCCTTTCCGATCCATCTCTTGTCCCTCCATCGAAGGGAAGCGCTGTAACCATACCCGATGTCACACCGACTTGTCCGGCAACCGCGCCAATTATGTGTAGGTTATGGCTGCGGGAATCCGAACATCAACCACGACTGATTGGCTACCCAATGCGGGTACAGCTCCGTCATCTGATCGAACAGCTCCTTGTCCGACGTCGCGGTTTTCTGCAACCGATCGAAGTCCTGCAGGTAACGCTTAGTGTCTTGGATCGCCGAGGGAGAGTCGGGCGCGCCAGGCTTCTTGTGACCGGCGACAACAATCGCCGGGTTCAGCGCCGCTAACCGGTCTAGCGCCGCGATCCAATTCTTTCGGCTCTCCGGGGTGGTGTCGCCGACGTACATGCGGCATTGGTTGTACACAACGTCGCCAGCGACGATCAGGGCAATCGATGGAACGTGTAGAGACGTCGAATCGGGACTATCGGTGCGGCCCTGCTCGATGATGCGTAATTCGTGGCCCTCGAGAGTGAACGTATCGTGCTCATAGGGCTGAGGTGGAACCAACTTGGTGGCGACTTGCCCAGGAAACATCCGGCGGGCCAACCGCTCCACTGTGGGAGTGAAAGACATCTGCATGGCGTTCAGCGTCTTGGGCGTTGCTATCGCCCGAGCGCCCGGGAAACGGTCGAGCAGAATGCTCAGACCGTAGAAGTGGTCGAAATGGGCGTGCGTTATATAGATGGTCTCCAGGTTGCGGTTGTGCAGAGCAACCCAATCCGCGAGAGCCTCGGCCTCAGCCACTGTCCCCATGGCGTCCACCAGCACCGCATCGTACTCGCCGAAGATTAAAGTTGACGTGATCGGGTCAAAGCCGAGCGCTTCGCCGAAGGGCTTCGGCCGCTCGCCGACCATGGCCTTTCCCGGTGCGGTAAAGACGTTGACACCCAGCGTGTTCGACGTGACAGGGGCGGTCACACGTGTGTCTCTTTCAGTCTATTTGAGCCGTCCATTTGGTACTCCTTCCAATGTCAGAGCGAGTGACTGTTGACAGCAAAATTGGCAGAAGCGTGACGACGAATCCATTGGACAAACGCATCGATCAAGACCAAAGGATAGGCTCGACACTGCAGCCCGGAAAGCCTCAAGAGAACATCCGCAACCGTTTCAAATCCGAATCCCATCCGGGCCGAGGGCTAACCGTACTTGAGCTCGGTGCTCTGTCCGACCTCGATGATATAACCGTCCGGATCGCGGATGTAGCAGCGAATCTCGCCGTACTTGGGAATCGGGGGCGTGAGGAACTCGGCTCCCCGGCTTTTCCACAATTCGTAGCACGCTTGAATATCCGCAACGCGGAAATTCATAAAGCTGTTGATGTGATTCGGGTCGGGGACACTCAGCGTTACCGTCGGCTTGTCCGGGGTCGGGCCGCCTCCGACGTTCAGAATCATCCAGATATTCGCAACCTGAAGGTACGGAGGCGCGTTGCCGTCACCCATGGTCAGAATGCGGGCGCCGAAGACCTTTTCGTAGTAGCGAGCCGATCGCTCGAGGTCGGCGACGGTGAGAAAATACGCGATGCTGATCCCCTCTCGTGGGGGCATTTCATAGCTCTTCTGTTCGACTTGTACCGCGTTCATTGATGGCTCCTTTTGTACGCCGTTCATTGATGACTCCCTTCGATACGGCTCATCACAATTACGGTGTCCCGAGTTCCGCTTCCATTCATGAAAAATCGGTCGACACCAGCTAGTGCAGTAGCGATTCCCAATTGGCTGGAACTTTTCCAATTTTCCTTCCGCGTCCTGGCAAGCAAGCTTGGCTTCGAGCGCGTCCCATTCGCAACGTCCGGAGTTGAGAACCGCATCGGCCGCCGGCCTAGCGCGCGATCTGGCCCAGGTAGTATCCGAGCCGATTTTCGACATCCCCCGGCTTGTGGAAGCCGCGCGCCATCAGCGCTTTGATTCCATCCTGGGCGGCCGATCGCCCGAGCGAAGCGATGCAGGCATCCCACCCGGCGCCGAGCTCGACGTCCGGCGGCAGGCTGGTGTTGACCAGGCGCTTGGTATTGGCGATCGCCCATTTGTCAAATCTGGCGATCCGGGTCGCGAGATTCTCTACGAACGCATCTAGCTCGGCGTCGGGCAGCCCACGATTAATGTAGCCGTAGGCCTCGGCCTGGTCTGCCCTAATGTCTTCTGAGCTCAACAGCACCTCGAGTGCGCGGTTTCGGCCGATGAGTTCGGGAAGCCGAGCCATTGGACCGCCACCGGCGACCATCCCCACGCCCACCTCCCATTGCGAGATGATGGCCTTCTCGCGGCTGGCGAAACTCATGTCGCAAGCCAACGTGATCTCGCTGCCGTTGCCCGTCGCCCGTCCACGGATGAGGGCGATGGAGGCGACTGGCAGGCGGGTCAGACGCGCGAGAAAGTCCGGCCAAGGCGGCAAGCCTGTAGGTCCGGCGGCCATTGAGGTCAGATCCTCGAGCTTGGCCATGAAATCGGAGTGATTCAGGAAGTAACCGTCGACCGCGCTGTCGAAGACCACGACCCTAACATGCTCGTCGGCCTCGAGAGCGTCGATGACTCCCTGAAACTCCCGGAGCATTTCCGGGCCCATCACGTTGATCGGAGGGTTATCGATGGTGACCCGCCAATAGGCGGGCGACCGCCGGGCCACGCGAATCTGTGCGCGTTTCGCAACTGTGTTCACACTTGTCATGGCATTCTCCTGTCTATTCGTTTGTCTCGGAAACCGGTTGATTGTCCCCAACGCTTTCTCGCGATTTGCATCATTGTTCCCTGCCGGCTGTTAGTTGATTACTGCCGCGCCAGCCTTGCTGACGATCTCGTCCTGGGAATCGGTACCTCCCGAACAACCGATTGCGCCTATAATCACCCCCCGTTCAATGAGTGGGATGCCGCCTCGAGAGGCAATGATTCCATCGAAGGCGAGCAGATAGTTGAGATGCATGAGCTGGACACCGTCTTCGAACTGTTTCGTTTCGCGCCTGAAAGTCGCCGCTGCGCGAGCCTTATGTTCTGCAATCTGAATAGACGCAAGCATCGCACCGTCCATTCGTTGAAAGGCGACGAGGTTGCCGCCGGAATCGACCACTGCTACGTTCATCTTCCAACTCCGCACCTTCGCCTCTGCCACCGCCGCGTGAATCACCGCCTGGGCTCGGTCCAGCGATATTGGTGGGCCGTACGGAGTGTCGAAAGGAATTTTGTCGGGCACAAAATCGAGAGGATTTGTTTCCCCGGGCTGCAGCGCTCGGCTCGCACTGGCAGCGCTCCCGGTTTTCTCATTTGACATACTTCCTCCTTCAATCGTCGCGGTCCAAATTGCTACCGAAAATAGACCGCAGCTCGCTCTGGCTTTGGACCTTCGCGCCCAAGGCGGCGAGATCGCCTTGGCCGCGGTGATCGATTACCATTTGCCTACATGCGCACCGCCATCCACGTGCAGCACCTCCCCGGTCACTTGACCCGCTTCCGTCAGATAAACGATCGCGTCGACGATGTCTTTCACTTGGGAAATCTGACCCATCGGTTGCCGCGTCTTGAGGAAATCCTTCGGCTGCCCCTCATGCATGGGCGTATCGACGACCCCCGGCGCGACGGCGTTGACGCGTATGCCTTGCTTGGCATATTCCATCGCCAAGCTTCGCGTGACGGCTTCCAAGCCTCCCTTGGTCATCATCGCAACGGACGAATTGATCCCCGCGATTGGATGATTCACCTGGGCTGCGCTGACATTGACGATGCTTCCGCCAGTGTTCTGAGCCAACATCTGCTTGACCGCTAGCTGGGTGATCAGGAGAAAACCTTCGAGGTTGACCGATGCGAGAGCGCGAAGATCATCAACCGTGTAATTCGTGAATTGTTTCGCTAAATAGAGGCCGGCGTTGTTAACCAGCGCATCGATCGATTTGAATTTGTTCTTTGCAACTTCGGCGATCCTCGCCGCGGTGGCCGCTTCGGCGATGCTTCCGTCAACTAGCGCGAGCTTATCCGATTCCTCGAACTCTCCCGATTGGGTGATGTTTCGCGAATTCGCCGCCACGTTGTAACCGCGATCCAGAAACGCTTTGACCACGCCGGCTCCGATACCATGCGAGCCGCCGGTCACGATTACTGTTTTCTGCGTATTTGGCATTTCTCACCCTTCATTGCCCGGACCATGGCGTACCTCAAGACTCTCCTGTTCAATGAGATCGATCGAATACGTTGTGACCAGGTAATCAAATCAACATTCCGGGGAGGAAACAATTGGACCATGGTATCGACGATACTTTGGTATCGGGTGGCGCGCCGAACCGTCGTCTCAGCCGCGGCTGACATTTAGAATTCGCATCGGTCCGCCAACGGACGTCAGATCAGCGTGTCACTTGAGCTTATGCCTCGCTGTAGGCTCAGGAGGACCCAAGAAAGAGAAGCTTCTTGAAATGAGACATCGACCCGGCGTGAAGTTAGGGCTTCGCTCTTATTTCTTTACGCTTGGCAAAGAGCACGTTGAAGAAGAGACCTTCCAAGATCAGAGATATTGGCTTGCCAGCCCACTTCAAGGAGCACCTCCTCTACCGAACGCGCAAAAGTCGGCATACAAATACTCCTTCGCGACCGCGGCGATTAAGCCCTAATTGTTGGGCTTGGGAACAGCAGGCATTCGAATTCTGTTGGTGAACGAGTCTTCCTCATCCGATGCCCGAAAACTTCTTAGATCGGTCCCTTGCCTGCTGGCGACAAATGAACAGCTCTTGGTATCGCCGACCCAGGGCTGCGGGTAGGCTTCTGGTTCATCGATTGTAAAGTTGAGCTTCAGGGTGTCCTGGTCTAAACGCTGGTAGCGTTCCATTAAGTCTCCACCTAATCCGCATTCGACGCGCAGTGCAGCTCAGGATCTTGCAGACACTTCGTCAACGAGAGTCGTTGTGAATGAGCGGAAGCTGAATCAACTGCCATTTCTCTCGTATTAGCAGTGTTCCGTCCCTTCCACAGTGCCAGCCAAACGAATCGGGCCAGTTGGGTTCGTTTCGTAATTTCGGTACGACAATTCTTCATGCTCCAGACCGTGGCCACTGAACGTTATGACGGACTCATTCGGATCTTCACCTTCGTTGACATCTGTCGAGATCGCAATCGGTTCGAGGTTCATTGCGATCGCCTTCTCACAATCATTTCCTTCAGAAGGGACGCTTACCATTGGCTGGCAAGGCTCAGGGGTCAATTCATTCGTCTGCTCGCCAGTTACCTGGTCTTCTGACCGCTCATGGGCATCAGCGGTGTCCGGAACATCAATTTCCGGTTCACAATCGACTTCCAACTCATTCGACCGGGCCACACGCTGTGCCTGCAGCTTTTCCAATCGCTCAATCGCTTTTTCCAGCTTCCGCCCGAGGGCTGAGTCATAGCGGATCAAATTGCCTATCGACTTCGTTTCGAAAGCAGCGCTATATGCCAGCACAATCTGCTCATATCCCAGCAAACGAGTTTGCCGGAGTGATTCAGTGGCGATCTTCTCGACCAGCAAATTCTCGACGAAACCGATCGGATCATAGTGTTCCTTAAATCCGGCGTATAACCGCTCGTATTGCTCACGATCGAGAGCAGGTTGGCTGGGATTGCCGAAAAGGCGGTCGGCAAAAACCCCATGTTTGAATGAGTTTGCGGAGGAGCGCTGCTTGCCTTCGGAGGACGTCGGCCCTGTCGACCGCTGGGCATTCTGACGATTTGCTTCGAGCTTTCGTGATGAAAGTTCTTTTTTCGTATGCTTATCACTCATGGTCTTCCTTTTTTTAAGGTGCCCTGCCGTTCGCTTGAATTCGCACGCGACGGTGAGCCCTGAATTCGCGAACCTGCCTTTCATGCCGAAATCATACTGAACAGGAAATGCAGACTCGCATATAGGAACTTGAAAGTCGGAAAACTTGAAGACTTGCGTTTTCCATCAAATCACAGGCGAACCATATCTAACCATGGTTAAGGAAGCGATTTCTGTATTACGAACTAGCGAATCAGCCGCCGGTTAGAGGGAGACAGTACGATGCGGCGCAGTCGCTCCGCATCGCGGGTGTCGGTAGCGCAGCGATACCACGGCCACGACGTCGTTCGAGTTGAACGCTTAATCGCTTCCTGTACGATCGGCCGCTACTTCGGGGTTCGATCTGCGCGTGCACTTGAGGGTCCTGATTTTACCCAAATAGCCGTCCTGCTCTAAGTTGGGAGCATTAAACCCATTGATGGCGCTGCGGCGGTTTGTATTGTTCTGCGCCACGTGCGCCGTGACCTTCATTTCTCATAGGTCTCGCACCAACTCTTGCGTGTCATAATTCTTGTCTCCGCCCAGTGTCACCTGAGGCGCGAGAGGAAGCCGGCCTATCGCAGGCAGAGCTCGCGAAGCGGCTGGGAGAGACCCAGTCATTCATTAGCAAGGTCGAACGCGGAGAACGCCGTTTAGTGATGTAGTTGAGCTTCGGGCGTTCTGCCGAGGCCTCAAGATTCCATTCCCTGAATTTGTAAACAAACTTCACCCGGCGCTCAGCGCCAGCGAGCGGTAAGTGTGCAGGAGGTAATAGAAAGACTGGTAAACGTCGAGCGCTTCGACATGGGGGCCTTGTGCGAGGCTGCCTGGCCGCTCGTGGAGGCGCATCCACAAACGCGCGCGCAGCAGCAAGTGCTCAAGGATAAGTTGGGTGATCACTATAAAGGCCTCTGTAGCGTAATCCTGAGAAATGTCTTTCTAATTGAACTTGTTAAGGTGCCAACGATCGAGTCCACAAAAGTGCGCGTTCGCTGGCACGAGCAACTGGCCGGTGACTCGCGTGAATGTTCCTTTGACGAGTGCCTGGCAATTGCGGCACAGCTTTTGACAGACCTGAATACCTGGCTACAGGATGCGCGACACGAAGAGTTAATCAGGCTGGTATTCGATGAGAGTATCCTTCCTTACGATGCCCCCCTCGACTACCGGGAACGGCCAGTACCCGCCGATGCAGTCACGCGGATACATCGTATGGGCAATATAAGCTGGTTTTACGACGACTTAATGCTCCGCACCGTAAAACTCAGAATGTTCTTACGCGCCGCAGAGACCAGCCCCGATGCCGAGTTTTTCAGAAGGGTTCTCGACGACAAAATCAAGATTAAGACTTATCTGACGGATCGAGCGTTGACCGGACCTTACAAGACCAACCGAGAGAAGCGCTGGGAAACGCATCCACATTCCGTGCAATTTGCAACGCGACGGTCCTGCTTGGAAATCGAGTATAAGCTCGTCACGCAGCTCTGTGCTTTTGAAGGGTTTCCGCCGCAATCACGCGAGCTGTTGCAGGCGCAGCATATTCTGCCCGAAAAGTTGGAAGTGTTTCGGTGCCTGGTAACGCGGGAGCCGTTGTCGTTCCCGCCGTTCCGTGAAGCTCTGCTAGGCCCCCAGCATGGAAAGTCCGAATTCCAAATCGGACATCTAAATCCACTTAAATTGGATGAGCCGGGAACCGACGTGGTAGGTCACACGGCCGACAATATCAGTTGGATCTCTGAAGACGGCAATCGAATCCAGGGTCCGCTCAGCCTCACCAATGTGAGACAGCTCCTCAGACGGATCTCTGCGAATTACGATGAGCTAAAGATCGTCTGACGCGCCGTTGCCTCTGCCCACCGAGGCGCGGGCCTCTTTCGCCAACTCGCGGGCCTCAATGCGCAACTTGACGGCCCTTTTCACCATGCGGGAAACGCGTTCACGCGCTTCAGGCGCTTTAGGAACCGGTAGCACCAGTTCGTACAGGCGCTCACCCAGGCTGTCAATGATGTCTTGGGTGAATTGCTTTGCTTTCACCTGGCGCTGGACGACTGGGGAACTGAGAATTGCGAGCAACAGGTAAGGGTCAAGACCGATTTCGTTCGGGTGCGTCCGGATCTTGAAAATATGGCTCTGGTAGAGGATCTCCGTGTCCGCCTCGGAGATAATCGCGCAAATTCCAATCAGGTAGGTGCCATCCTTGACCATTAAGATGTCACCCGCTTTAACATCTTGCTTGTGCTTTAGGCCCTCGTAGAGCTTACGCTCAACCCCATGCTTGTGATCGGCCTTCAGCTCCCAATTGCTTATGTCCGACGTTCTTATAAACGGTATGCTGCCCGTACCATAAGCGAGTTTTCCCAATTCGTCGCCGGTGGTTACCGAAAGAACATTCTGGGATATAAGGTCACGGAATTCTACGAGTGTATGCGATTCGGCCAGACTTTCCAGATCGACCATGATTTGTGGATCGTAGTAGCGGGGACAGAGTACATTGGAGCGAAGGGCTGGCTTTTCGAGGACAAATCCCAGGTTCGACGCCGGAAATTTCTTCTTCTCCTGATAACGAGCAAAGTTCTCCGCAATCGTCGGCAAGTCGTTATGAGGGATTGAGCGGGCACGAGAGTCATGCCCACACCACTTTGCTTCGGCCATGAAAACGCGCTGCGATTTTTGTGTGGCCCGTTTTTCCGCAACAACCAAGCAGGTCTTAGTATGTGTCCCGCCCTTTCCAGAGGTCTTGAACAGAGATTCTGGCATCCCAATGACGGCCTGCACATCGCTATGGTGAGTCAGATACTCCATGACGTACCGGTAGGATTTATTAGATAGGATGCTTTCTGGCAGCACAATTCCAAGACGGCCGCCGTCTTTAAGCAACGAAAGGCATCGCTCAACGAACAAGACTTGGGGCGGAACCTGGCGCTGCAGAATATTTGTCGGAAGCCATTTATCACATTTAAGATCGTGCTTCCATTTTCTCGCCAGCTCGAACGTCCTGAGAATTTCGGGTAGTGCCGCAACGATGCGCATGCCAAAAGGCGGATTAGTAAGGAGAACGTCAAATCCATCCTTGGGCAGGTGATTCTTGAGCGGCCCCTCCCCGTTTTGAAGAGCGATGCTATCCGCGCAAATGACTTTCGGGTGCCCCTTCGTGATCAGCGAAACATGCAGTTTGGCGAGTTTGACCAGGTAGTCGTCCTTGTCTATCCCATAAAGAGTCTTAGCCGCCTCACGGCCCAGCTCTTTGACCGACATACCCATCTCAACGTAATGCCGTGCGACAGCCGTAAGGAACCCACCTGCGCCGCAGGCTGGATCAATCACCATTTCCCCTGATTTCGGGGCTACTGCCTTGACTAGAAGATCGGTTACAGACCGGGGCGTGAAGAATTGTCCAGCACGGCTCCGGGATTCCGACCCAACAAAGACTTCGAAGGCATCCCCAATCGGATCGCTGCTCGCATCCAGCAACGAGAAGTCGCACTCATCGAGGACCATGCTCATTGCCTGCGGATCAATCAGAATCTCAGCGTCTCGTTCGTAAATGTCCGGAAAATCTGCGCGGACTTGGCTGAATATCGTGCGCACACGACGGCTCTTCTCGAACAGGTCGAGCCCGGAGGGGAACGGACTAGCCGCCGACGTTTCGACGTAGAGCTTGCAGAAGAGACATTTTAAGACCTCATCGAGAAGAGCGTCGTCGCGAGTCGCGCCGACGACCTGACCGGCGAGGTAATTCCTGATATGACGGAAGGTTTCCTTGGGGTTTCTCATCCCCGGCAGAATGGCGGTTTGTCCGACGACCGCCCTTGCGGTGGCTGCGCTGCTCACGGCGCTCCCTTGACAGATGATGTTCAGTATCGAAACTGAAACATATCCTGTGACAGAGTGCAACTCGCATGGGAAAAATAGCGAGATTTGGCTTAGATGGCGATTCGAAAGCTAGGAAACAATGTGCTGAGATTGTCTGAGGACGGGGAATCGCTCCAGTCCGTTTTACCAGCGAGCGGCAACCTGTGACCCCGCAGCCTTCTTTTCCACATAGAGGATTTGAAGGTCGCGGGACGCTCGAGCAGCAAATTCAACGCACTATGTCATGTTCGCGGCGAATGTCGTTAAAAACGTCTTTCGCCAAGCGAGTAGGTCGGTGGGCTACATCATCGAGCCCCTGTCGGATGTCTTCCACCACGTTGGCACTGGCTGCAATATCAAACAAGCATTGATAGGCTTCCGCGTCCTGCACAACCGCCGCGGCCTTCCCCTTTACCGTAAGCACCACGGGACGCTTGCGGAGCTAGTGCGGAGACGACCTGCTTTTGGATTTCGGCTTTGAGAATCTTTTCTATGAAATTTGAAACCATTCTCTTCCACGTAGGGCTGTGCCTGAACAACCCGCAATTGAGCGAGACAAACCTAATCCGGTGTCCAGCAGCGAGTGACCTTGATTGGCTTGTCGAACTTGTGGAATAGTTCGATTGTGCACCCTGGGTGCACAAATCCGCCGGGCGAGGTCATTCTCTTGACTCAGACTGTGTCGCACCCCGTGTGCAACCAGTCTGCACACTCACATCGCTGTGCATCCGATGACAAGACCGAACTACCTTCGCTTCTTCGAGCCATGCCCTTGTGCAACCTAGTTGCACAGGTAGATAGAGAATTTCTGGTGCCTCAAATTCCCTGCCGCTTCGGTGCTCCGTGTTTGATCCTCCCATTCTCATTTTCGCCTTATCTTCGCCTACAGTAAATCAAACGGAAGTGGCAAATCAAGTCTTATTTTCGAAACCACCGCAAAAATCGGCACACAACACTTCGTTGCCCCAGTTGCGCATGCCTGTTTTGATCGTGTGGGGGCCAAAGATCAGATCTTTTCGCTTGCGCAGGGTGAGAAGACGTATGAACTTGTCCCGCAGTCCGAAATAGAAGTGATTCCCGGTTGCGGGCACCTGCTAGTCATCGAGTGTTGCCGGAAATCTCCTCTAGAGAACCGCAAGGTCCAGCCGCGCCAGACGCTCGGCATCGGCGACCACATCAATCTCGGCGATCTTTCCGTTGTTAAACGTAAAGCGCAACGCACGGAATAGGTGCCCGCGTGGAGCAACGATGACCCCGACATCGCCATTGACCAGCGCCGTGCGCGCAAACCGTGCCCCTCGGGCAAAGGCGATGGCACGCTTGGCCCAAGCCTCGGCTCTCCGCACTTCTCTTTCGGCATCGGAGAACCCTGCGGCGCGATCGGCTCGTACGAACACCTCAGGATCGAGGAGCACAACCGGAGCTTCAAAATCGCCACGGCGCAAAGCCGATAGAAAACCTTCGATCACTTCCTTCTGGCGGCTATGTCGGTGTCGGACGTTGTCGCCCGACCCTGCACGCGGCGGTACGCGCGGCTGGCAATTTGCTGCGTCGCTTCGGGTGAGCGATCCAAGATCGTGGCAATTTCCTCGAACGGCAGACCCAACATATCGTGGAGCACGAAGGCCAAACGCTCGGCGGGAGCCAACGTGTCGAGCACCACGAACCAGTGCGCCTCATGTCATGGGCGGCTGGTCCCGGCGAAGGAATTCAGCAACTTGGCGCGAAGGCAATGCCCGAAGACGGCAAGCCGGAACATCGTTTGCCCTACACACCGTTGGGGCAGCAGACATTGAACAGTCACAAGCCCAGCAACGGGATTCGAAGTGTAATGCCCGCCGATACCAATGATGGGTGGACGATTACACGCTCGCGGTAGAGACGGCGGGTACGGACGAGAGAACCCGCGTTCGACGGGCAGTGCCAATCAGGATCTTGCAGACACCTCGCCAACGAGAGTTGTTGTGAATGACCAGAAGCTAAATCCACCCGCCATTTCTCTCGTATCAGCCAGCTTTGCCTCCCGCCATCACCGCCTTGCATTCTTGCTTATGAGCGAGTCAGAATATTAGTTTCAGCGCGAACTGAATTTGACGCGCAGTAGCTGTCCCCGTCGAAGTGATCTTTCCGACGTTCGGGTTTGGTACTTCCGAGTAGGGCGTCGTGTCGACGGGATTGCCTACAAAAGCGCGCGGATCCGGCATGGCAAAATTCGCGCGGTTCAGCAGGTTGAAAGTCTCGACGCGAAATTCCAAATTCCCCGCTTCGCCGAGCGCGTGAATAGCCGTGTCCTTTACGAGAGAGAAGTCCCAGTCTCCAAAACCGGGCCCCCGTAAGATGTCCCGCCCGGTATTGCCTAGAGGTCCCCAGTAGCAGCCACCATTGCCTGTCGTACATCCTGGGATAGCTGGGAACGTACCAACGCCGGGAACGGTCGTTCCCTGGTAATACGTGGGCTGCAAGTCAAACATCAGGGGATTGAACCACTCGTTCGGGTTCCCTGTTATGACGGTGTTCTTGTTAAACGGGACAAAAGTGAAAGGGGTATTGTTCATATTGCCGTTCGGGTCCTTTGCTCCCGGGGCGACGGTGAACTTGTTGTAGTCGAGCCATTCGAATTGCCCTTGCAGCACATTCGAGTTTGAGCGGTTATCGTTTTCGACCGGAGTGAATGGGTATCCGGACTGGACCGCCACGATATTGCCTGTCCACCAACCATTGGCGAGCTTCGACAGAAAGCCATTCGACTTCATGTTTGGAAAATGATAGATCAGGCTAAACCGCATGTTGTTCTTTACATCGAAGCAAGCCGGTCCTTTGTCCGTAAGCGGATGAGCCGGATCTACGCCTTCTAGGCCTGGTGGCGGCGCGGCGGTGCAGTCAGAAACGTCTTCCTGGCCCTGCGTTTCATCCTCCAGCAGCGCATACGTATATGCGCCCTGGAATTGCAGTCCCCGGGTTAAGCGTTTGTTGACGACGACCTGCAAAGAGTTGTACCACGAGGCTGCGTTGGTGGCATTTGTGGTGGTGCTGCCGATCGCAGGATTTGGGACTGGACTGATTTCACTCCAGTATCGCGTTCCACCTACGACGATCGGCATAGCCGGCTCGGCATCCGTAATGTCCCACAGATGAGCCCCGCGGGAGCCGGCGTAACCTACCGATAATGAGGTGCTGCCGGGAAGTTGGCGCTCGACAGTCAAGTTGTACACCCACAAATTCGGCCGATAGGCATTGTAGTCGACGCCCTGGGCAGCCAGACCTCCCTGCGCGAACGCTTGGTCTACAGTGAGGAGGTTGCTAAGCGGGAGGGTGAATTTTTGAGTCTTGTTGGGTTGGTCGACCTGCGCGGAAAATGGTGGCATGGAGAGCGCAGACTGTTCCAGATCCATGCCGATGTTGGCCAGGTCGTAATAGACACCGGCGCCGCCGCGGATCGATGTAGTTCCATTCCCAAAGACGTCCCAGGCAAAACCGAGGCGGGGGCTGAAATTCAGGTGCGTCCTGTCCCTCATGTCCGGGCCGAGGGTTACGGCAGTAGAGGTAAGCCAGTCTCTGAAAGCCGATTGCCGGCCTAACTTCTCGTTTGCCGTGGTCATGAATTCATAGCGCAAGCCCATGTTAATGGTGAGTCGTGACGCTACCCGATAGTCATCCTGCGCATAGAACCCGAAGGTATCCCAAGTGAAATCCCGGTTCTCGCTGGCTCCGGCCGCTTCATATTCGAAAAGGCTGGGTATGCCTACGATGAAGTTCGTGAGGCTGCCGAAGTTTAACCGGCCATTTACGGCCATATTTTGCTGTATGCCCATCTCGTAACGATTCATCAGCGTTCCAAACTTGTAGGAATGCTTGCCGCGCGTATAGGAAACGTCGTCACTCAGCGTATAGATATCCTGTTTGCCATAGGCGGGTACTCCTGAAGTTGCGCCCACTATGCCGGCGAAGCCTGGGATGGCAATTGCACCGGGAGCTATTCCCGGAAGCATGTCGAGCGACGACGGCACACTGCCACCTAGCACGGTCAGCTCATTGAAAACGGTCCTGCTGAAGGACGCGCGCGCTGTGTTCAGCACGGATGGTGAAAATATGTGGTTCTCCACCAGCGAGAGAAATTGGTTCCGGCTGGGTTGCGTGGATTGGCAGCAGTTTCCGGCTGTATCGTTTACGAAACCATTCTCAATGGTGTAGCGGACAAAGGCAGTGTCCTTGTCAGAAAAGTTCTCATCGAGGCGAATCTGCCCATAGTTCTCGCTATCTCTGTTTGCCCCGGGCCATCCGAAGCCGGTGCAAGACAGAGGGCATGTCGCACCACTTGCGATATCGCTGGGGGTCTGAAAATTCGCTTGTGGGAACAGGACCGGGTTGGCCATGAGCGCAGCGCTTGGGCCATAAACTGTGCAGCTACCCGTTGAACCACCAGCAACGCTCGCGGTACAGCCCGCTGGCGGAGTTGCTGCCAAAGTCAGCCCAGGACATGCCGCGGACGTGATCGTCGCTCCTGCCCCACCTATACAACTCCTGGGGAGGACGACGGAACTATTCGTTTGTCCTTGATTTTGTCTCAACCCTTCGTAGACCGCATAAAAGAATGTCTTGTCTTTCCGAATCGGGCCGCCAACCGAACCGCCAAAGTTGTTGCGCTGAAATTCTGGAAGCCTTGCCCCTAGAATCGAAGGAGGAAGGTCGAAATAATTGCGGGCATCCAACGCACTGTTTCGAATGTACTCGAACGCGTCGCCATGTATAGCGTTCGTTCCACCCTTGCTGACCATGACCAACTGGCTGCCCATGGTCATGCCATATTCGGCGGCGAAACTGTTGGTGATGACTTTGTATTCCTTGATTCCGTCCACTCCCATCGTGTCGCCGCTCTGGGTCGCCGGGTTGCGTCCATAGATCGTTCCTATCGGCGCGCCATCGAGGGTGAAATTGTTGGAGCGCACAGTTGCCCCGTTAGCGCTGTAAGAAGTGCCTTGCTGCCCGCCTCCGTTGCCGAAGTTTTTGTCCTGCGTAACGCCAGGCTGCAACAGGCTGAGGTCGAGATAATTGCGCCCATTCAGCGGCAGGTCCGCCATTTGTTGCTCGTTTACCAAACCTCCCAGCGCGCCGTTCGTGGTATTTACCACCGGGGCTTCACCAGTGACCACCACAGATTGGGATGCCGTGCCTACGGCGAGCGTAAAATTAATCACATCCTGATCCGCTACGTTCAAGGTGATGTTCTGTTCTGTTTGCGTGCCGAAACCCGCTTTCTCGACTGTGATGGAGTACTTTCCGACCGGCAGTTCATTCCCTCTATAGGATCCGTCAGTGCCGCTGGTTAGTGTGCGGGCAGCGTTCGTATCTGTGTTTCGGATGGTCACTGTCGCGCCGGGGACTATGGCGCCTGACGAATCTTTGACAGTTCCTAAGATCGTGCCTGTCGGAAGTTGCGCGGTCGCCGCGACGACCGCCAAGAATGCAGCGAACAAAACTGCTAAACTTCCCCGGAACGCGCGCACACACAGCCGCTGACGCTTTTTCATTTTCCGCCCCCATCAACCTACGAGTTGTCGCACGAAGTCTCTCGACTGCGTGAACCGTTTCTTTGCTGATTCGACGAAAGTGAGCCGGATCCCCTTACGGCCAGAACGTGGGCGCATACTGTCCCGAGTAAAAGGGCTTGTCAAGTAACATCTGCTTTAACCGCATTTCTAACTAATAGTTTCCTTAAGAAATAATGAGAGTGACGAAATGATATGCAGCGGTTTTGGGGGTTCTTTCGCCTGAATCGAAGACAGCCTGAGACTGACCTTGGTACAATGCCCCGCAAATAACAGCAAAACAATTCGATGCGTCCAATCGCTCTTATCTGCGTGCTGCTGCTGATTGCTCCGCTCACAGCTGGATTGCGTGCCGGGGGGCAGCAATCCAGACCCAAAACCAACGTTTCACCAGCATCTACACATGCCGGCATGCGATCGCTTGACGAATTGCGTGTCGCGGCGGAGAAGGGTGACGCGGAAGCCGAATTCACTCTCGCGGGACTCTACTACAAGGGGGAAGGCGTTCAGCAGGACTACAACGAAGCTGCAAAATGGTACATCAAGGCTTCTGAACAAAATTTGTGGAAAGCGCAATTCAACCTTGGCGCCATGTATGAAGACGGGCTCGGCGTTCCGCAAAGTTACAAAAAAGCAGTGGAATGGTTTACTAAGGCCGCTGAACAGAATGATCCCTCCGCCCAATTCACCCTTGGACTCATCTACCACAACGGGGAAGGTGTGCCTAGGAACTACAGGCTCGCAATGCATTGGTTTGCCGAGGCAGCCATGCGAGGCGATCCGGATGCGCAATTTAATCTTGGCTTGATGTATGCCAATGGCGAAGGCATCATCCGAAATTACAACGAAGCCGTCAAGTGGTATACCAAAGCGGCTGATCGCGGCGATTTGCGGGCCCAATACAACCTCGGGCTGATTTACGAAAAAGGTGAAGGCGTACCAGGCAATTACCAGCGGGCGCTAGAGTGGTACACGAAAGCCGCAGAGCAAGGTTCCGCTGGTGCACAAAACAATCTCGGCGCTATGTATGAAAACGGTCGTGGCGTACCTGAGGATTCTTCCGAAGCTGTGAAGTGGTATACGCGAGCGGCCCAGAAGGGTGACGCTCAGGCGCAATACAATCTTGCGGGAATGTATCTAAGGGGACTGGGCGTCCCGCTGGACTTCAAGGAAGCGGCGAAGTGGTACATGAAAGCTGCGGATCAAGACATTCCAGCAGCGGAGTACAACCTCGCGATCATGTACGAAGAAGGACAAGGTGTAGCACAGGACAACAGCGAAGCTTTTAATTGGTGCACAAAGGCCGCTGAGGGAGGTGATGCGGATGCGCAAAATGAGCTTGCAGGCATGTACGAGGATGGTGTCGGCGTTGCACAGGAGCTGGTTCGCGCACACATGTGGTACACGCTGGCGACTACCAGCAAGAGTGTCCAGGAAGACGCGAGCAAAAGTCTTGCGCGTATTGCCGGGCGCATGACGGCGCAACAACTCACCCAGGCGCAGGAAATGGCAAGACGCTGCCTCGCATCACAATATAAGGACTGCAAGTGAGAGAGTCGCCACAGACCTCGTTCCGGGAGGCCAGGTCGGTCCAGATTAACTGCGTTAAATTCGTGATTGTCATTCTTAGTTTTTGCACGGCTGCGAGTACTCTGTCGGCGCACCACGGAAACTCGGCATATGACGAAACGACGCCCGTAAAAATCAAAGGGGTAGTCACCAAATTCGATTGGACCAATCCGCACATCTATATCGATTTGGATTCTAAAGAAAGCGACGGCACAATCACGCACTGGACTGTTGAGAGTCTTAGCCCCGAAAGAATGACGCACATGGGCTGGGACAAAAACAGCGTCAAACCAGGCGACCAGGTGGCCATCACGCTTTCCGCGGCAAAGAACGGCTCTCCAATAGGATATCTCACGAAACTGGTATTCGCCGACGGTAGAGAACTGAAAACGCGCGAGGGAAAGTAGCGGGGAAACAATGGGATTATCCTTGCCGCTGACCCCTTTTCCATTCGTCCCCTTTCGACCGGCATTCCGCCGTGCCCCACGCTGCGACCATACACGTGAATTCCGCTTGCGCGCTGTACCGGTCATAGATCGCTGGTTTGTGCTCGTGCCCCGAAACCAGCTTTTCTAAAACCAGAAACGAATTACGCGATTACGCGTGGTATCCAGTCTGTAAGATCGCTCGGCAAAAATGCCTGCAGCGGGGTCCAGCGCGGTTTGCGAATACGCCGACGCTCCAGAATTGACGAAGTGCTGGATGCAAAAGGCACCAGCCCGGCAACTTCAAATTTGGCATGAGACACTTATGCCGCGCCGTCATGCTTCGCTCACTCACGTGCACTGAGGCATCGTGTCGAGGCTGACGCCGGCTTCTTCACACACAGAAAACCCGAGAAGTTGAACCATTGAAAACAAAGTGGTGGTCGTCGTGTGTGATTATCCACACAATTGTGGGCACTATCTAATCCGTTCTTATTTAATCGTACGCCACGTTCTATACATGCTTGAACCTGGAGGTTTTGGCGAACATCAGAATCCTGTTTCTTTCTTGCGGGGGCCCAATTGTTGATGCCACCAATCCCCCTTCTCCCAAATTACCTGAAAAGAACAAATCCATCTGACGCCCTTGGAGACGCCGCATTGTGCTCAGGAAACATATCCAGATTTACCTTGTAAGATAAGATCTGCGTCCAAGAACAGCTTCAGATGTTACTGTTTGGCCCTCACCTTGTGAACTAAACAAATGAATTCCACGATTTAATAGAGTTCGTTTCGCCCTTTTTCATAATAATCGCTCGGCCGATTGGTCGAATCCGGTCAGATCTCGGCGTCTTGCCCGAAGTTGTTCGAGTGCTCTTTGGGTCCGTTGAAGATTTCGCAGGATATGGCTCTCGCACCGGTGGAACTTTTCAAGAACTTCAAAGGGAGGCAGGTTCACTCATTGGAGCGAGCTTTTTCCTCCGCCAAACATTTTGCACGCAGAAGCCGGTCACGATGTTTTTTGTCGTAATAGAATGGGTTTTAAATTCGACATCGTCGCCGATTAAAGTTTGGGTTCAATGCGTCGATAGCGGTAATACTTGCGCATGGCAAACTATGTGACCTCCATCCAACAAGGAACCAGATTAGAATTCTAGGATTCAGAGGGATAAGATGAAGAAACTCCTGGGCTTGATGTTTATGTTTTTTACCCTAGCTCTAACCACTTGTTCCGCAGCGAACTGGTATACCTCGCCGACCGGCACTGGTAATGGAACGCTGGCTTCGCCTTTTGCGCTACAGACAGCCCTATCGTCCTCGTTGATCCAGCCTGGTGATACGATCTGGTTACTGGGTGGCACGTATAGCGGCAACTTCACCGCATCATTGAACGGCACCGCTACAGCTCCGATCATTGTACGTAACTATATGGGGCAGCGGGCTACGTTGGATGGAACTGGTTGTGGTGCACTGGTGCTCTCTGCGAACGGAACCTATACCTGGTTTTGGGGATTAGAGGTGTTAGATTCAGTTGGCCCTCGTCTTTCGACCGGGCCTGGTGTTTGTAAGGCTTTCGGTATTGGTGTCTACGGAGGACCTGGCAACAAATTCATCAACTGCATCGTACACGACACGAGCGAAGGATTCTCAGCTTATAACGCTTCGCCGGATTCTGAATATTACGGCAACGTGGTCTACTACAACGGATACATCGGATCGGATAGAAACTATGGTCACGGGTTTTATATTCAGAACGACACTGGAACAAAGTTGATCCAGGATAACATTACTGGAGACAATGGTTTTGAGGGGATTCAGGTCTACGGTTCAGGCAGCGCGGACCTTGTGAACATCACACTTGACGGCAATGCCTGGTACAACACTGACTCTTGGCCGTATCCGAATAATTATCAGTACAACATCATTGTGGCGGGCGGAGCGACGCGCTCCGGGATTGTAGTTACAAACAATATGTCCTATTTTCCAGTTTCATCTGCCGTTACGACCGGATATCTGTCTATCGGTGGATATACGGATGGGCAGGATGCTTCGATAACTGGAAACGTGTTTGTTGGTGGATACACCACACTCGAGGTGAATGACCAAGCTGGTCCGGTGAGTGTGACTGGTAACACGATTGTGTCCGGTGCCGGGAGTTTACGTCTAGTTAACTTCGGGCTTGATACAGGCCAAACTGAGTCAACTTACACTTGGAACCAGAATACTTATTATGACAATTCTGGATATGGCTTTTACATTGCACAGGATAGTGGCAATTATGCTTTCTCGAACTGGCAAAGCTTAACTGGCTTTGATACGAACTCGACTTATCAGCATGGTTACCCGGAAGCGAACCAGATTTTTGTCTTGCCAAACAGGTATGAAGCTAAGCGCGCCAACATCATCATTTACAACTGGCAAAACCTTCCGACCATCTCCGCAGATCTTTCGAGAGTCTTGACAGCTGGGGATCAGTACATCGTTACCGACACGCAGAACTATTACGGACCTCCGGTAGCGCAGGGCACTTACTCTGGCGGCTTGGTTTCGATACCGATGACCGGGCTGACGAAGGCCGCTATCCTTGGCACGACCACACCGCCGCACACTGCACCGGCGTTCGGAACATTTATTGTGAGCGTACCTGCGACTTCGACAACACTTCCAAATCCGGCATCAGCATTGACTGCGGTGCCCAGTTCTACAGGTACAGCGGTAGCACTCTCTTGGGCTGCTTCAACAACTGCTGGCGTTGCTTATGATGTATACCGTTCAACCGTTTCTGGCGGGCCTTATACTGCTATAGCGGCCGGTCAAGGCGTGAGCACATTGACTTATACCGATTCTGGATTGATGTTTGGGACATATTACTACATCGTACGCTCCATACTAAATGGAGTTGAGTCGATAACCTCTAACGAAGCTTCTGTCATGGTGACTGGTGGGACGCCGACTGCCACCGCTGCTTTCCTTGCTCAGGACACGACGACGCAAGGGAAATGGGCTTCGTTGTACGGAATTGATGGTTATTCCATTGCCAACGGTGGCCAAGTCTTGCCTTCTTATGCTACGTTTGCGGTTAGTGGCCAGACGAATTATACCTGGGCAGCAAGCTCGACTGATCCGCGAGCGTTACTGGATGCTGGTACCGGTATAGCTTCGTGTTGGTATGGAACGTCATTCAGCCTGGACGTAAACATTACCGGCGGTACCCGTGAGGTAGCACTCTATGCACTCGACTGGGATCAACATGGGGGTACGCGTGGCGAGACGATTCAGATAACTGATTATGGCACTGGCGCACGGCTAAACACTCAGACCCTTACGAACTTTGTTAATGGCGTTTACCTCTCCTGGAATATCAGCGGGCATGTAACGATCACCGTGACACGCACCGCAGGTGCTGACGCTGTGCTAAGTGGCATCTTTTTTGGTGGCGGCAGCGGCAGCACCGGAGCTGCGACTACGACTGCCGCTTTCGTAAAGTTCGACCCAGTCCCCTCTCCGCCTCCTACACAAGGTAGTTGGCAAGGCGTTTATGGTGGTGCAGGCTACTCAATAGCCAATTCTGTTCAAAGCCTACCGAGCTGGGTTACTTTGTCGGTTTCTGGTGAGCAGTCCTATACTTGGGCCACCGGGACTACTCAGACGCGCGATCTTCAGTTTCCTGGTGGCAGCGGACGAATTGCTACCTGCTGGTATGGGGCGACGACCTTTACCATAGATATCAACCTAACCGATGGTGCGGTTCATCAGGTGGCCATCTATGCTGAGGATTGGGATGGTTTCGGTGGCGGCCGCGCCGAGACGTTTCAGCTGGTAGATGCAGCGAGCGGTACTGTATTAGATACTGAGAAGCTTACATATTTTGGTAACGGCATTTGGGCAGTATGGAACGTCTCTGGGAACGTTTTGGTAAATGTGATCAACAATAATACTGAATCAAATGCAGCAGTTAGTGGAGTATTCTTCCAGTAGCAGGGCAACAGGGCAGCGATGCGGACGCGACGCCAGCTTATACACAACCTGCTCCAGTCCGTTGTACCAGCGAGCGGCGGCGTGTGACTCCGCAGCCTTCTTTTGTACATAGAGGATTTGAAGGTCGCGGGACGCTCGAGCAGCAAATTCAACGCGGTATGTCATCTTCGCGGCGAATGTCGTCGAATACGTCTTTCGCCAAGCGAGTACGTCGGTGGGCTACATCATCGAGCCCCTGTCGGATGCCTTCCACCGCATTGGCACTGGCTGCAATATCGAGCAAGCATTGATAGGCTTCCGCGTCCTGCACAATCGCCGCGGCCTTCCCCTTTACCGTAAGCACCACGGGACGCTTGCTCTTTTTGAACCGTTTCATAAAGTCGCCAGACCGGCGGCGCAAGGTGGTCAGAGATTGAATATCCTTGGTAAGGTCTAACATGGGCCCGCTCCTGTTAGAGCGCCTTTCTAGATGCTAGCAACATACTCCATCTCTCGACAGCGGAAAAGGACGTCTCGGATTCTCATTCAATTGCTTTTTGCCGTTCGAAAACACTGTACCAGTGGGACAGTGTGGGTTCAGTGTCCTCTTTCGTGTCCCCAGACCAGTAGTTCCCTTCCCACAAACACGAGACCTTCAATGCCCATTGTTGCAATAAGGTCGGTCAGCTCAGGCGCCAGAACCCATGGTCAAGTGCAACGGCTTCGACAACGGCAAGAGTGCCTTGTGGGCATTGCTTTCACTGCTGGTTGCCGTTATTTCTCTGACTAGCTGTACTGGAACTACATCTTCAATAGCTCCCAATAATGCTTCCAGCCTCGCAAACAGCAGTTCTCTGCGCGTGACGAATTCCACCCTCCCCAGCGGAGCGGTACAAACCGCTTACATGGCGGCTTTAACCGCGACCGGAGGAACTCCCCCCTACTCTTGGAGCGTATCGGATGGTGATCTGCCGCCTAGTCTCTCGCTGAATTCAACAGATGGCACCCTATCAGGGACACCAACGGCGCCCGGAACATTTTCATTCATGGCCAATTTGCAGGATTCCGACGGCCTGTCCGCTTCTGCGCAGTTTTCCTTGAGTGTCTCTGATTCTGCGATGCCCACGACCTCTTCGGGCGACGGCTTATCCGGTGCAGGAACCACCCCGCCATCGGGTTCTAGTCCAACGAGTACACCTCCTTCACAAGCTCAGTCGCCGCAATCTGGACTCGGGGACGGCAGTGGCAGTACGTCCGCGACCTCTTCCAGCGACGGCTCACCCAGTGCAGGAACCACCCCATCGGCGCCTTCGAGTCCAACCAGCACTTCCCCTTCGCAAACTCAGTCGCCGCAGCCTGCAGCCGAGAACAGTACTGGCAGTACCACCTCCGTCGGCTCGCTCTCTTTGAGTGTCCAGAGCCTTAGCTTTGGAAGCGTGAATGTCGGCGCGAGCCAATCACAAACGGTAGTCGTGTCGAACTCAGGTAGCGCGAATGTGACAATTTCAAACGTCAGTGTTTCGGGGCCAGGTGTGGCTGCCGCGGGGCTGACCATTGGACTCGTTTTGGTTCCTCAACAAGCTGCGACAATCTATGTGACCTTTGCTCCGGCTGCTGCCGGGAGTGTGACTGGGAGTGTCGTTATTACAAGCGACGCCGCCAATTCGACGACATCGTTCACTGTATCAGGGACCGGAGTTCAAGCGGCAGCCTCTCACGCCGTCGAATTGACGTGGAGCCCGAGCACATCGATAGATGTAGCCGGTTACGATGTGTATCGCGGTTTGACGTCCGATGGGCCTTACACGATGCTGACGACAACCGCAGCGACAAACTACACTGACACGAACGTTCAGGCCGGGCAGACCTACTATTACGTACTCACTGCGGTCGATTCAAGCAATGTTCAAAGTGCCTTTTCAACCATAGCGTCAGCAACAATTCCCTAGGGAACCTCTGAATAAGTCCTCCAATTGTTCTGCGTAATAGATAAAGTGTGGGGAGCAGTTGGAGGATGGTGGCGAACATGAAGCAAAGGACATTGGCGATGGCCAATGGATTTGAGCGCTACGGCAAAAAGACGAGGCGGGCGGAGTTCCTGGAAGAGATGGAGCAGGTGGTGCCGTGGAAGAAGTTGTGCGCGCTGATCGAGCCGCACTATCCAAAGACGGGTAACGGGCGGCCGCCGGTGGGAGTAGGAACGGATGCTGCGGATGTATTTTCTGCAGCAGTGGTTCAACCTGTCCGACCCGGCGGTGGAAGAAGCGCTGTACGACTCAGTGGTGATGCGCGACTTTGTGGGTATCGACTTGGGGAGAGAGCCGGTGCCGGATGAGACGACGATCTGCAAGTTCCGCCATCTGCTGGAAGAGCATAGGCTGGGCGGGGAGATGCTGGAGGCGGTGAACCTGCACCTGGAAGGCAAAGGTGTACGAATCACAACCGGTACGATCGTCGACGCGACGATCATTCATGCACCCAGCTCGACCAAGAACCGGGAACAGAAGCGCGACCCGGAAATGCATCAGACCAAGAAGGGGAAGCAGTGGTACTTCGGGATGAAGGCACACGTGGGCGTGGACAGCAAGACGAAGCTGATTCACACGGCGGTGGTGACGCCGGCCAACGTCGCAGATGCCACGGTGCTGCCGGAGTTGTTGCACGGAGAAGAGACCAAGGTTTGGGGCGACCAAGCGTATCTGCGGGCAGAGCGAGGTGATTCAGCCATGCGCGCCGCTGGCGCAGGACTGTACGCAGCGACGCTATCGGTATAAAAACCAGGTCGATGAAGTGGAGCGGGCGAAGAACCGGACCAAGTCTCGGGTGCGCTCCAAGGTCGAGCACGTGTTTGGAGTGATGAAATTGAAGTTCGGCTTCGCGAAGGTACGCTACCGAGGACTGGTGAAGAACGCCAACCGAGCTGTTTGCCACCTGCGCGCTGGTGAATCTGTTTATGGTTCGTAAGAAACTACGGAACGCGATCGTGACGTAGGCCGCTAAGGATGCTGTGGTGACTCTCGAACTCGCTGGTGGCCGAATCCAGTCCTGGACATCGCGACAAAATCACCGAGGTCATTTGGATTGCTCACTGTTACTCACTCGAGGTTTCAGAATCAGTGCTTGTTCAGAGGTTCCCTAGATTTTGGGTGCATCGCTGCTACCTGAGCGCGCCAATGGTCATTCTACAAACAGAAAAAGCTGGCGTAAGGGCTGCTTGCCTCTCCCTACCAAATCAGATTTGGCCGTTCGTCTGGCACTCTCACGCCAGCAACGATCCTTTGAAATGTACGTGCGAATGGCTGAGCGAAATCACCTGGCTTCCGGCATCAGGTTGGTGTGGGAAGCCCGCATACATCGAAAATCCGAAGGGGGCGGTGGTCGGCTCATGTTGATAGTAGTACTGACCCGGGCTGTGTGTAGAATTTGAGATATACCATACTCGATACTGGCCTTGAATACGGTACACTCAACATATGGCGATAGCGCGCAAAATCACGGTGGAAGTACCTCCGGAGCTGCTCGATAAAGCTCAACGGGCCAGTGGCACAGGGATTACCCAAACCGTCCGCACCGGACTACAGCTTGTCGCTGCATCGCGAACTTACGCCCGCCTACGCCGACTGCGCGGCAAGGTTCGCTTCTCCAACACTCTCGTAGGACTCAAAGCCGACCGATGATCGCGGCTGGCAGTGCCCTTGGGTTGCGTTCTTCCGGCTTTATTCAACATTCGCTCTTTGATGACTCAAAAACATTCGCCATTTCCTGCGATAGCCTACTCTAACGGGACGCAGTCGACTGGCAGTGCAGGTCTGGATCTTACAGACAGAGGCGGCTTGGCTGATACGACCACTGAACTGAAGAGACAAAGAACAAAACCGTCTTGACACTAACCGGCCTTCTCATGGAAGGAGCTTAAAATTCATTCGTTCCGAATTCCTTGGGGCCATCGTCTAGCAGAAGAAAGACGATCAGCCGTGAGAGTCCTCTGTGAAAGTATCTGTCAAATGTGCTGCGCAACAATTTCAATGTCAGTGCAGTTCCTGGCACATAAATACAACCCCACTGAGAAGATTAGGCTTTTGTTCGCGCGCGGGTCTCGGAACTGAACGGTATAGCTTTCTCGCAGCCAAGTGGATTGAGCGGGAAATATCTTGGCGACCTTGCTCGAGTCAACGAGCAGGTCACTTGCCAACCGAATGCGCATTCTTTTTTCACCAATTTGATGGCCGAAATATGCAGCTTTTTTCCGGTGGGCGGTCTTCGACTTTGGTTCCAGTACCCTTGCCATCAGTGATTCGACTGAGGTTACGCAAACTCGAATAATCGAGCCAGCGGCAGAAGATGTGCCCTAACTTGCATCCCAAACAGAAGATACGGGTGTGCTCAAGGATGCGAGTGACTGGTCTCAGCGATGCGCCGTGTCGTCCCCTTGGCCTGGGGTACGAAAACTATTCTTATCTCGTACAACAGTGCCCAAGTGCAAACAGGATCCGGCCTGTTGAGTGGGCTCCGCATTTAGGTTTTCGGTCCCATATCAAGCCCATTAAATTCGTCGATTCTGCCGGGAAGAACTTAAGCCAGCAATCTCATGGGATGCAGCTGGCGACTGTCGGGTAGCTCTTGCTCTTGCACAAAGGCGCCGAAAATTGGTCTCTCTGATCGAAGACTGCCGAAAGCTCATCGGCGCTCGCGATCTTGTATACACGTGGACAATCCGGGAGTTGAAGGTTCGCTATGCAGGATCGCCCCTCGGCTTAATCTGGACGTTGCTTTATCCGTTTGCGCTGTTGGGTGTTTCGACGGTAGTTTTCGCTTGGTTCCTTCGAGTACCGACCGCCGGCGTCCCAGCCGCCCTTTTCTTATACTGTGGCTTGGCACCGTGGCTGTTTTCGAGCAACACAATTCAGAACTCCGCTTTCGCTCTGTTCGCGAACCTCCAACTGGTCAAGAACACCTCTTTCCCGCGGGAAATTTTGCCCCTCGCGACCGTGTTCGTGGGGTTCGTCGATTTCATTCTCTCGTCAGTGTTGCTTGCGGCGCTTGTCATCTACTACCGGGTGCCGATTCGCTCACCGCTTTTGCTGATTCCGGTGCTGATTTTGATTCAGTTGATGTTTACCCTAGCCGTCTGTTTATTCGTCTCCGCCGTATTGGTTTTCTATCGGGATGTTCGCTTTCTGGTTCCCATCGGGATGCAGCTTTGGCTGTATTTGTCACCTGTGTTTTATCCGGTCGACCTCGTCCCGAAAAAGGAGCAGTTCTGGTATTTGCTGAACCCCGTCGCCGGACTAATTGACGCATATCGCCGGGTAACACTGTTCCACACGTGGCCTGCGTGGGGTCCGCTCTCGTGGGCGGCCCTCGTATCAATCGTGGCGCTGGTTGCCGCGTATTCGCACTTCAAACGTGTGGAGTGGGAGTTCGCAGACAGGATTTGAAACTATGTCGATGATCCGCGTTCGTGGCGTGTCGAAGAAATACAACGTCTACAAACCTGCCATCACTTTGAAGGAGTCATTCTCTCGGTCGCTATCCGGAAAGCCGCCCGCGAATTGGGCGTGGGCTCTTCGGAACGTGAGCTTCTCGGTGAACGCAGGGGAGGCCGTAGGAATCGTAGGCCACAATGGGGCAGGTAAGAGCACGATGCTTCGCTTGTTGGCAGGAATTTCGAGGCCTACGGATGGCCTCATCGAGTCGAAAGGACGCATGGTGGCGCTGCTTGAATTGGGAGCGGGCTTCCATCCAGATCTTACAGGTCGCGAGAATATCTATCTGAACGGAACTCTCCTTGGGCTCAGGCGAGCGGAAATCAGGAAACGGTTTGACGAAATTGTCGCATTCAGCGAAGTAGAAGACTTCATCGATATGCCCGTGAAACACTATTCTCAGGGGATGACATTGCGTCTCAGCTTTGCGATAGCCGCTCACGTCCACTGTGACATCTTGTTGCTTGATGAGGTGCTCTCGGTTGGAGATATACGCTTTTCGGAAAAATGTCTGACTCATATGAGGCGACAACGCGACCTCGGGACGACGATCGTTCTGAGCTCGCACAGTCTTGAAACCGTAGCTGATTTCTGTTCACGAATCTTAATGTTCCGCGGTGGTGAACTCGCGGTGGAGGGACCGCCAGATGAAGTTATCCCTCTCTACAAAAGACAGTTGAGCCATTCTGCACCCATCGGCGCCAAGGGAAAGATGCAACACAATTTTGCGTAGAAGCCCAATCCCGAAAGGGTTCTCCTTGAATCGAGTTCCAAATGACATCGAAGCCACTCCGCAGCCGGACGTTTCCATCCTGCTACCGACTCGAGACCGAGTCGCGCTGCTGGCAAAATGTCTGGGCGCATTGCTTTCCCAACGCACAGGGCAAACATTTGAAGTGATAGTGATCGACAACGCGCCCGAGCCTGGCTATTCAAGCAACGTTGTAATACATGTGCCTGAGGTCCGCACTGTAATCGAGCCGCGGCAAGGTTTGTCTTACGCGCGCAACGCGGGAATCCGGGCGGCGCGGGGACGCATCTTGGTATTTACCGACGACGACGCCCAGCCCGAATTAGATTGGTTGGAGAATTTAACAAGGCCTTTTTCCGAAAGGCCGAACGTTGTTGCAGTTACCGGGCGCACGTTGCCCCTGAAACTGGAGACCGAGGCCGAACGGCTTTTCGAAGCCTATGGTGGTTTCGACAGCGGCAAACTTCTTGCCGAGTTCGACATTAAATGGCTGATTGCAATGCCGTGGCGCTTACCACTGTGGCAGGTCGGAACCACTGCGAACGCCGCATTCCGAAAAGAGATCTTTCAGCGGCCCGGGATTGGTCTCCTGGACGAACGCCTTGGAGCCGGAAGTCCGGTGGGAGCATGGGAAGATCTTTATCTGTTCTATCGGATCCTGCGCGCCGGCCATACAATCCTCTATCAACCGAGCGCTCAGATCCGTCACATGCATAGGCAAAGCTTGGCAGAACTAAGCAAGCAATTAGAAGCATACCGCCGGGGCGAAGTGGCGTTCTGCCTGCTTTCACTGAACAACGAGCGGGAATGGCGAGCGCTTTCGCATCTGATGATTTGGATTCCTTACTGGCGCATCACGCAATTGCTGGGAGAACTGCTGCGAAGACTGCGGGGAAAGAAACGTTTTCGATTCTCGATATTCCTGCGCGAATGGCTCGCATATGTGAAAGGCCCGTTCGCGCTTTTTCAGTCGCATCGTCGGGTCAAGCGATCGGTCAATAGAGCACCGTTTTTATCGTAACGTTTTCTGAAAATGGTCCACAACTTCTCCATAATTGTCCCGACATATAATCGCACCGATTCTTTGTACAGGTGTGTCCAAGCGTTAGCCGATCTCGATTATTCCCGTGCAGCCTACGAGGTGATTGTTGTGGACGACGGAGGATCAAACTCCGTCAGGTCGTTGCTGGAGCCTTGGCGTAGTAGATTGCAACTGCGCCTACTGGAGCAGGAAAATGCCGTTCCCTCCAGTTCTCGTAACTACGGCGCGAGCGAAGCCGGCGGTGATTGGTTGGTCTTCCTTGACGATGACTGTGTACCCGGCAGAGGTTGGCTTCGCGCGTTTGCAGAAGCCGCAACCGATCCGAACGAACTCCTTGGCGGAGTGAGCGTCAATGGTTTACCAGCAAATCCATACTCCGTGGCGAGCGAATTGTTGCTTGAGTACGTAGTGGACTATTTCGCGAAGTGCGCGAGTCCGCTGCGTTTTTTCCCCTCGAACAATATGGCGGTTGCAGCCGATCGATTTAAGAAAGTGGGAGGATTTGATCGCATTTTTCGCCTGGCGGCTGGCGAAGATCGCGAGTTCTGTTATCGTTGGATGCAAACTGGCGGCCGACTTCGCAAGGTTCCCGACGCCGTAGTACAGCATGCTCAATCTCTGAATTTGATGTCGTTCTTCCGGCAGCATTTCCGCTATGGCGAGGGCGCATTTACCTTTCGTTCTATCCGGGGGCGCCGAAATGCCGCTCCACTTCGGTTGGAACCGGCCTCCTTCTACTCTGGACTCATCCGGTTTCCGTTACGGAATAGGCGCGGATTGAACGCCTGGTTCGGCGCAGCACTCGCAGCGCTTTCACAATTTGCGAGTGCCGCAGGGTTCCTGTGGGAGTCTCGGCTCGCAGTATCTACAGGGGCAAATTTCAGTTTCCAGTCGCTCTCTCGAAAGCGGTCAAAAGGAAGCTACAGAAACGAAAACGAGAGCAGCCTGTAGGAATCGCTCCCGCCTATTGGTGCTGCTACAGTTCTTTTACCTTAAGGCCGACGGAACGCCTCGGTAGGAATACTCACCGGCGTGACGAGCTTGTGGAATCCCTTGATTGGTGAGGAAGAATTGCGCACGCGGACTGGCCAACGAAGTTGCTTCGCTGGGAAGCAGCATCCTGCGGGCTCAGCGTATCGTATATCAGCGCAGCAATCCTAAGTCCTCGGGATTGTCGAGAAGAGGTCTTTCCTCACGAGGAAGTCCCGGTACTAAATCTGTGCCTGGCTTGCCCAAAACCAAAGATCTTCTTCCGGCATGTATTCGCTCAAGGTCTTCGAGTACGCCGGTAGTCTTCGTAGGTATTCAGTGACGTCTCCGCCCGCCACGACCCGGCCGAGTTCCATCTGCTCTGTCTTTAAAAAATGCCTCCAAAGATGGCCTTTGGCGTGGCGGACGTAGCAATACAACTCAGGATTGTCGATTCCGATGAGGGCAGACTTATGGTCTTTCAGGAAATGTAGGTCTTCTGCCAAGCTGATGTCGCGGTATGGGCGCTTTTGCCAAAGTTCCTTGAAAAAGCAAAATGTACCTCCGGACCACATCGCTTTACGCCTTATTTTGAGTTCGCGAGTAGCAGCGATCAAAATCAGGTGACTCGTGCACGCCGCTATGGAATTCCTCCTACTTTTCGTACGCAGAGCAGTTACGGTAGCGCGCAGAAACTCCGGGTGATAGTAATCATCATCGTCCAATTTCTGTATGATCGACCCGTGGGCTTCCTGGATACCGAGGTTGAGCTTACTTCCCAAAGTGAGTCGTGCATCGGTCTGTAGATACCGAATTCCCGGGAGACCGGCGATTATATCGCTGGCAGGCTCGACGGGATCATCTATCACGATCAATTCCTTGGGCGAGTAGGTTTGCCGCTGGAAATACCTGACAGCTTGTCGCAGGAAGAGGCGTCGAGGCTGAGTCGTAGCCATCACACACGACACCAATGGAGACTCCGATCCCATTGAGGTCACTAGCGGTGTCCCCGGAGTATCTTTTTTTACCGATCGAAGGAAAGCAGGAATCAACATAAAAATGAGCAGTTGTAACGTGCCCGCGCTAACTATCAACGCGAATCAACATGGTCACCGGGAGCGATCTCCTTGCACCGAGCTTCCGCCCGAATCATTCGGTTTGGCGCCCGCAATCTCCTCGAAAAAATGACAGTATTGTTCTGCGACAAACCTCCAAGGGAACCGCCTCTTGGCGATGTCGTACCTTGTGCGGATAGCGGATTCACCACGGAAGTTGAGCGCCCTCACGATCCCTTCCGCCACCGCCCGATGGTCGAAGGTATCAACCAGCACCGCCTGATCTTCAAGGAGCCAACGCGTCAAATCACGATCCTGCGCAACAACCGGCAGTCCGCTGGCCAGCGCCTCTACATAAACGATGCCAAAGGGCTCCTCCTGGCTCATGTGAAGGAACACATCGGCACTTCTGTACAAACCTGCCATTTCGTGATGCGGCAACGTAAATATTCGAAAGCGATTCGGTAGAAGACGATTGCCGAGCTCTAACGCCGCGGCACGCTGTTCACCGGCGCCTGCGATGACCAGAAATGCGTCCTTCAAAAGGGAAACCGAGATGATGCCCTCGAGTACTCGCTTGTTTGAAGCGAGAGCGCTGACCATCAAAACGATCGGTTTGTCCTCGGGCAGACCGAGTTTTTTCCGGTCACCCAACCCCGGACGGAAAACGCTTGGGTCGACGCCGTTGGGGATCAGGGCGCTCTGCCAGTGGTTCCGGTGTCGTTGATAGTATTCTGGGTTCGTGCAGATCAGGCCGTCGCAACCGAAGTGCTTGAACTCCGAGTTCTGAAGGCGAATCATCCAATCGCTGTTTTGCGTGACAAACACATGACGGGGCCAGCGATTGTGCCGTCGTGAGCGCAGTACCCAGTTCGTGTACGGGTATCCACAGGTGACGGTGATGTCGAAATCTGCGGGAGCAAATGCGCGGATGAGCCCAGGAGCAAAGCTCAGCTCTTCATACGCGTAATGATCACGGAGATAGGGGATGGAGGGGAACTTTTCAAACCTTTCCCGCTGAATGCAGGCACTTTTGACGTAATTATATGGTTCACCGGGACGGTGGGGACCTGAACCAATCAACGTTACTTCGAATCCTGGACGCCTTGCAATTTGTCGTGAGACTTCTTCGAAAGCGACCTCGGCACCCCGCGCGACCCGGTGCAAGCCCGGAAGCGCGAATAATATTCTCAACGATGGTCTGTTGATATTATCGCGCATGGCGATGCTGATCTTCGGCTGGCTAAGTCTTCCGGGTGTCAGCTCAGAGCGTTTCACGGTGCAGCCAGTATCGTTCCCAGGGGCGATTTCGGTTAAATGGGTTCCGGACTTCGCGATATCCGGCTGTCGTCAACACGTTATACAAAGAATCGATGGCCGCATCCCATTCCAGGCTGAGTGCGCGGAACGCGTATCTGTGAAAGGGAAATGTAGCCAACACATCGAATTCGCTGCCCTCTATGTCGAAGGCGCCGTAATCAATGACCCGCGGAGCTCGATGCTTGTCCAGAATTTCCGCTAGCGAAAACGCTTGTTTGGCGATAATTCGCCCCGATTGGATGACCGTCAGCCCGCCGGTTTTGCGCATCACATTTTCACGGATACCACTGAAGTAAGGCTGCGACGGATCGCCGGTGCCTTCGACGAATGAGACCACGCTGGCTCTACTTCCCAGACACACGTTTTCGTGGATACTATTCGGCCGAGTAAGGACGAGTTCGCGGAAGAAATCGTCATGGGGCTCCACGCAGATTCCCGTCCAGCCGAGATGCTTTTCAAGAATGTAGCAACTGCTCCCCACTCGACCGTTCGAGGCGCCAGCTTCAAGAAAATAACCATTCCGCTTGCCGGGAAAGATGTACTCAACAATCCAGCGGTCGTTTATCGTCTCATTTTGATAGTTGAAGCGAGGCTTGAGTAGATCCGGACTGAAACGCATGGCGAGATCAATCAGGGCGCGACGCACTTACGCTCCGCGTAGCCTCGTCCATTTCGCCAATGATGAAAATAGCGAGTGGTGGTGACCGGAAATCTCGGGAATATGGGGGGCCAGGTACTTCGCCAGCTCTGGCGCAGCGTCGCGCCACGAATCGCCGAAGGCTCTATCGCTGGACTCAGAGAATGATAGGAAATCGGAAAGATGTGACGTAGTGTCGGCCGCGTCCAGGAATTCAAGAGTATGGTGGGCGGATCCGATGAGCCCTGCGAGCTCCGGACGATTCCAAGATTCAGCGCGTTCGACTTCCGCTTCTAGACGCTCCCGCGCAACGGCCTTCGCCTTCGCAGGCAGGCCTTGGATGGACAGATAGCGTGGGCTGAAGAGTGGAACTAGTTGGGGTATTGGCGCGATTCGCGCGAAGCCGGCATGGCGGATGTATGCGAAGAGTTGATCGATCTCCAGTACATTGCAGATTTGAACCGTCGCGCTCACCGTGACCGAGCCGATCTTCCAGTCGTTGAAGCGGTTGTCTACCATGCGGAGATTTCGATCAATATCGTTCCAGCGTGAAGGACGGCGGATGTAGTCGTTCAACTTACCATAGCCATCGACGCTACAGATCAGTGTTACGGTACGGAAATGTGGCCATAATGCAGTGACTTTGTCGGGCAGGACGGTTAGGTTGGTGTTGTAGGACAATTCAATTTCTCCCGCGCGGCCAGACGCAATACATTGCTCCAAGGCCGCCGCCATTTCCGGTATGACCAGCGGCTCACCTCCGGCGAAGTGTACTCTTTCTATGGTGGGCAGGTATTGGTTGAGCAGCCGGGCTAAAGATTGCCGCTTCACCCAGTTGTTTTCTCCAATTTGACGCAGTGTCTCGGCCGCCAAACGGTAGGCGGTGGGCTGAACATTATTGTAATGATCCGTCCAGAGCCGAGAAGACCAAGGCCCGCACATTCGACACGACAGGTTACAAACGTTGCCCAAGCGGATATCTGCATAGCGGACGATTGCATGCTCCAGTGAGCCATCGGCGCCCGTTTGGCTGACAAGAGTCTCCTGATCTTTACCAAACCTTCTATTCACATGCTGCCGGGCGCTTGGGGCGCCTGCCTCTTCCGCTTGATGGCATCTTTCACATGCCGCTGGCCATTCACCGCGGATCATCTGCTCGCGGACGGTTTTCAAGGCAGACGAATTGAGAACCTGGTCATCCGTGAGCTCTTGTGAGACGTGCAACCGCTCGCCGCGTGCGTTCTTAAGGATGTTGCCATCACCGACGCCGACGCAACAGAGCGCATGAAAGCCTTGCTCATTAATGTGACGGTGGATCCACGGTATAGCACAGAACGTCATATAGCTCTTTCCTGTCTTACGCACCCTTTAAGATTTCCGAACAGTTCCCAGATGTTGCCTGTCGATTGACGGGTACGATGTCGTTGCTCACACATTCCTGATGTGATCGGTGATGTTCTATCGATGAGGTCGTGAGACCATCGAAGTTGGTCTCTTACGACACTAATTCGACGAGCGCCTTTTCTAAGGGTTCGAAAACCCGATCCCATGAGTAACGATTGCGCACCAAGTCCCTTCCTGCGTAACGGAGTTTTCGCCAAAGTATCGCGTCAGACATAAGCGAAACGATCGCCTCGGCGAACTGCTCTGGGTCATCGCGAACGAGCAGGTGCTCTCCATCGAAAGCATCAATTCCCTCGGCACCAACTGTGGTACTGACGACAGGGAGGCCCCACGCCATCGACTCGATGATTTTTATCCTTGTCCCGGACCCAATACGAAGGGGAGCAACGGTAATGCTAGCCCGTTTGGCCAACCGCGACATGGATTTTGGATTGGATATCAGTTCCGCGCCAGGCGCCGCGCCTACGATAGTTTCCAGAGAATCTTTCGGGTTGCGCCCCGCTATAATCAGCTTTGCCCGAGGGTTTCGCCTATGAACATGCGGCCAGATTTCAGCCAGCAAGAACTCTATTGCGTCCACGTTTGGAGAGTATGCGAGATGTCCGGCGAAGAGGGCTGTCCAGGCGTCGTGGCGTGCGTCTGGCAGCCAGGTAGATGGATCAGCCCCATTAGGCGTAACCACAGTTATGCCTGTGCTGCATCGTCGATCCAGATGCGCCCTGTCTACTTCGCTGGTTACTGCTCGCAGCGGGAAATCCGGCCAAGTGCGATTCTCATACTGCTCGAAGCGTTCGGCCTCGATTTCCGGGTCGCGAAAAGTCTGTGACAACCGCGCGGTATATGAACGGGCAGCCGCCCGACGTAACAGGCGCGATTCGATATTGTGTTCCGTCAGTACGGGTGTGGTTTCGATGTCATGGCGAAATTCCGCCAAAAAAATCTGGTCGATCAACGCCGCGTGATAATACCCAGTGGGCATGGCGCGCAGCGCTGCTTGCACGGAGTCTAAGTAGAGCTCGCGCACGCGGGTTGGGGTATTCTCAGGAACGGCAATCGGGCAACCGGCCTCCACGCCCCGCACGAAGTGCGCGTGACGCAGTGCTTCTCTTCGTGCATTCCGAGGCAGTTCGGACGTTATCGGCGCAACCAACGTTAATTCGTATCGCGAACCGAAGTAGCGAATCATCGCCTGCACACGCTTGTGCCAACCCGAAATCCCCCCGAACGGAAAATAGCAAGTCAATAGCAGCAGCCGTAACCCTTGCGTGGTCAGTGGTCGTTTCGAGAGGCCATGGGCAAAGGCACTTGCAAGATGAGCTTCTCGGGCACTCGTCTCTTCATTCCGCCAGTAGGCCGCTGCCAAGGCAAGCGGCAACTGTTCGAGACCCGATCCTCGTAGGTGCCGTTCATACACTTTGCGCACGCGCGCTAGATTTTCAAAACGCCGCGTCGATTGAGACACACTTTTCGGAGACCCCATTCGGTAACGGTAAGTCAACTCGGGCAGTACGTCCCACTGCAGGCCTTGTAGATTGCAACGCACATGAAACTCATAGTCCTCGAAGCCAACTCCGCGGAGCTCCGTGAACCCTCCGATGGATAAGAAGGCTTCCCGCCTCACGAAGATGCAGGAGCCGCCATGCATGTCGTCCGCCATACTTCCGATCAGGCTATTTCCCGGCGGATCGTACAAGAAAGTGCAAGGGCCCTCGGGATCCCTGAGGAAACCATAGTTCGGGACAACAAGGCAGTCATCGCCGGTCAAGAGGGCGGCATGCAGGAAACGTTCCACCATTGACGGCATCGCTATATCATCAGAGTCGAGGAACAGTAGAAACTCTGTGCCAGCTTCCCGAGCCGCCCGATTGCGGGCCGCGCCAGGATATAGGTTGGCTTGACGCACGAATTTCCAACCACGCCCGGCATAACGCTTGGCACAGGCATCGAAGGCGCGCTGGGTTCTTCCTTCCTCTCTCTACTACTTTCGCTCACTCTGCCGTTCCAATCGCGCGTTGCGCATAGCACGCGCTTCGAGTAGGGACACATATGCTTACTGCGGGTGACGTCTTTGCCGGCGCTATTGCTCGCATGGGTCCCAGCGATCTTTCCCGCCACAATCTTTCCACGCAGCACGCACTTTGTTTCGCTTCTGTCTCGCGTCCACTGCAGACCAAGTCCGCCCAGCGTAAAGCGTAGCGGCTCGAATGCGCCCGATTGATTTCCTCCATCGATTTAGGAAGCAATTCTGGGTCGGGCTCAGAGTCCAGAACGATTATGGGAAGCAAACGGTCGCGAAACCGACGCGCCCGCAACGAGGGCATTGCCCAGTGCCGCTCGAAGAACCACGCGACATCGAACGCCTCGACGATGCCGGATAGCCGCTGGCCGTGGCGATGCCGCGGTCTTTTGGAAAGCGATCTCGAGCGGATCCCAGGTCGTCGAGTTACCGGGAGCCAAGCGAATCCCTCGCGCGCCAGTCATCTTCGAAAGCAGACGTCGATGCGCAGTCAACTGCGCACAATCAATGTGGCTCGTGCCCTTGCTCACGCAATATCGCGCACACAACAGCATGCTTCGATCCGCCGCTTTCGCTCTTTAACGCACTCTCATGAGCGCTCGTATACCCCAGAAAGCAGAACATTCGTAATCTAGCCTGTTTCAGAAGCAATTCATATAGCTCGCACGTTCAACGCGCTAACCCCTCAAAACGATGCCTACCTCTAGAAAACGCATAACTAAGGGAACCTCTTCGCTACAATTACGCACTCTATTCCATATCCTGCCGCTTCATATAAACCAGCTAACGCCAGCGCACCACCCGCAACCCCATCGCCTTCATATTTTCTACGCATCAGTAAACGCGCTTGCATTCAAAAGCTGCAGCCAGCCCTCTTCACTTGCCTAATAATGCAGCATTCCCTATATCGATTCGAAACCCATGAGACCAGCCGCACATAAAGCTCCCATTCCTCGTGCCCCACCCCTCATTCCCAAATCCCCAATCTTTTCGATACTTCGGCAATCATGAACATGGATCCGCCGAACGCCGCCTGTGCCCCCCAACCAATCGTGCCGTGGATGCAAGTCGCGTACCGGCACTACACTCCCCAGTCGCGTATCGAACGTCGTTTTTACTCGATGTCTCCGCAAATAATTAGGTCGTCGCCGGATAAGGTATCCTCACGCATTCTCTCCACTGCATTACGCAACTCATCGGAATCAACAAAAGAATCAGGTCTCCTTTACCCCGGCGTCCGCCCCGTTCCGCGCCGCATCTACGAAGGCATTTTCCTGCCGATAGAAATCCCACCCCCACTTCGCCGCTCTCAACGCCTCCTGTTCGAATACGCGCTCGACTCTGCTCTGGCGAGCCGTCGTCGACGGCGATCACATGGAAATCCGACTCGGTCTGATTTTCCAAAGCATCCACGAATTAGGAAGATACGCCGACTTCTTGTAATAGGTTGTGCATACGTCGACGTAAGATTTCGGCCATGACCGGTCGGCAGCTGGGAGCTCTCCAGCGGCAACGGCTTTCCGGTGAAATTCCAGCCAGCGGGTATTCGCGGAATCACAATCGTAGCGGGCTAAATCGACCGGGGCTAAAGGCTTGATGATCCGCTCCGCAATTTTGTTGGCCAAATCCTCGGCAACGGATCGCACAACTGGGTCGCCGCTCTTTGAAGGATTTCCGGTACGCCGCCCCCGCGGCAGGCGATAACGTTTAGCCCGAAATTAATGACGCTTCGACAACTGTATAGGTGATTATCAGCTGGCTGGAATTACGCAGAGCGTGTCTCTGGCATTTCTCGGAGAAACCTAAGAGCGCCATCGCTGTCGAGCGACCCCTTATGCGAGACATTAAACCCGGCACTCTTGAGGTCTCTGATGGACGATGCAAAAGGTTCTCATCGTTCGCGCGTCCTAGCAACACCACCTGGAGTTTGGATGTCAGTGTCTTTGCTAATCTTTGAGGCCTCGACGAAGAGCCGTTCCCTTCGCTCTTCCACACGCCCGAAATAACGATTCTAAGAGGAGAAGTCGAGCGAGGAGAAACACGTTCGGGCGTCAAACCCAGCGCGGCATTGGCAATCCCAGTACTTGGGGTTCGCTTGGAAATTCCCAGCCAAGTTGTTTCAGATGCTCGGCCATGTAGCGAGTCGGTGAAATCACGAAATCGCCGTGTTTGGCTGAATATCGCTCCTGGTAAGCAAGGTGCAAATCGTTCGGCAGCTCTGGATACTTTCCATTCGAGCTGAGTTCCCATTCTGAAGGGCCGTGTAAGATCGTGATGCAGGTGGGACTTGACTCCCGGGAATAGCGGCGCTCCCTGATCAGATGAAATCCTGCATTTCCCCAATCCTGCAAATAGACGATGTCGAAACCCTTGAGCACCGGCGCGGCGATTTCCGCCATCCGCATGGTGGGCACTTCCGGCCAGCGCGTGGGAACCCCTGGTGGCGCTTGCAACTCTATCAGCGAAATGCCCTTTTCCTGATAATGAGCCCGCCACTCGGATCAACGTGCATTGGCTTCCAATCCATGCGGGTTATAACAATAGTTACCGCTTCTCCACTGCTTCTCAGCAGTTCGGCCCAACGGGTGGTGAATGCAGCGACACCCCCCGCCTTGGCGTTGATGGCCTGAACGTCGTAGGAAGCTATCGCGACTCGGGGCATGTTTTAAGCGCGGGGTACGCTGAATTTGTCAATCGAAGGAGTGGTTTGCCATCGTACTAATCGCTGAAAAGGAAGAGGGTTAGTTTTCCAGCGATAATTTTTTCAGCTGCCGCGCTGGCATTCTGTTGGATGTGGCACAGATGGGTGAGCCAAGCGGCACTGTAGGGGGGACGAAATGGTTATGTTGAGTACCCCTTACGCAGTGATACTCAATTTAAGTTGATGGTCAGGCGCTTCCACTGTCTTTGGGAGAAAGCACAACCATTTCCTGCTCTTGCATCGCCGGTAGGTGCACCCGACGCAAGCTCCCGCCCCTTGAATCCCGACACCCGCAGCAATTGCGTACGCATAGTTACACCTGCAGACCAACAGATGCATGCCAATTTCCGATTGTAAGTCTCTTTCTTTGTATCAAATTGTAGCGGTTATTGCTTAAGAATTTTCACGTAGTAGACAGGCAATTCGCGGCTTCATTGATCTCGTGTGAACCACGAGCCGGCAAGGAGGAACTTCATTTGTGGAGACCACCGCTTGGCTGAGGCCGGCGATGCGGCTGGGTTCTCCGTCTGCAAACTTCTTCCAGTTGTGCCTTGTTATGAAGGTACTTGCCGGGCGCCAGAACCACCCCTACGGTCTCCGGGGCGGCGAGACCGTCTTGTCGCCGACACTCGACGACCGTTCTACGTTGCTGGATGTGTAAGGAAGCAGTTTCGGATTGGGCTGATCGGGCTCCAATAGCCAAACTTGCCGGTGCGGAAAATAAGCAATCAGTTTGCGATTCTCGTCCGCATCCATTTCTCGCGCCCAAACCACTCGCGCCCGATCGATCTCGGCTTTGTTGTATACCCATTCTCTGTTGGCGTCGTGATAGGGCGCGTAACGAACGATGACTAAATGGTCTTCATGCGTAGAGTCGAGCTGCCTCTGTATGGCAGCTCGCTGCTCTGCCCAAGCATTCCCGCCGGCTGGTGCTAGATGGGCCGTAGCCATTCGCGAGGCGAGCGTTACCATACTGATTGCTACCACGACGCGTGCCAGGAGCAAGCCAAGGTGTGCGCGACGGGCAAATAACCTTAGTCGCCGCCAACCGTATGTCACCATTACGAACAACGGCCCGGTCATGGGTGCTGCGTAGTGCGCCAGCGTATAATATGACCCAAACAACAACGCCACGATCACGCTTAAGACGCCGAGCAAAGCAAGCCTCGGAATCCGTGAAGGATTGAGGAACGCAACGACGAGCGGCACAGTCAATATCCAGCCAACATAAAATTTCCAAAGAGTTGCGACACCCGAGAACTTCGTTGGCACCTTCTTTTGGAAGACCGCTTTAACTTGCATCGGGTCATGCGCGCCAAGGCCGTAATAACGCTTCATGACTTCGTTGTGATACGTGACAGGCTCGCTAAATGTGCCCCACCGGAAAATCGGTTGAGGTTGATACGTTTGGCTGTACACCTGATATGCGGTGACGAACGCATTTCCGGTTTGGCGAGAGTTGTAGTATGCGAGCGCCGACAAAGTGGCAACTCCGGCCAGACATAACGGAATGAAAACGTTCCGGAAGGCCACCTGCCGGACGGGTCCTGGGCTTCGAAACCAAGAAGAGAAGAGATAAGCGATAGCTGGGATACTGACGATGGCTCCCTCGAAAGGACGGCTGGCGCTGAGGATGGCGAGCCCAGCTGCTAGAACCAGACTGTATCTTAAAAGCGGTCGCCCTCGCAATCGAACCACGGAGCCGTAAACCAAGGCTCCGCCGAGCGCCGCCATCATGCCTCCCCAGTAGCTTTGCGTCCAATACGTCGTTATGCCGATGTGAGCTGCGCAAAGCAGTGCTCCCATGGCCGCGATGCTGGGCCGAAACCAGCCCTGAAGCATCCAGCAGATGGCGCCACATGCCAGCGCTCCGCTGAGCCACACGCCTACAATCGGGTGCCCGAACAACGCTTGGCCGGTTGCGAGGATAAGCCCCTGGGCGGGGAGAAACTTGGAAACGTAGGTTGGCTTCTGGATGACGTGAAAGGTCTCGAAATGCATCCACATTGGGTGGGTTGGATTGCTCAACCGACCCGCTGCAAATGTGTCCGCCGCAAGAAGATAGCTGAACTCATCGTGCACGTGCGGATGAGGCACGTGATTAAGGAGCACCAGCACGGAGCTTCCCGCAAGGCTGAACATACCGACGGCGGCCGCTGCAATAACCCGATGATTCGCGAGACGAAAAATCCAGCGCTCGGTGTTCCTCGTCGCCGTCGGGCAAAACTTTGCGCATAGAATTATCGCCAACCCGAGAAGAACATCCACGAACTGCAGCACATGAGCACGGAAGAGGATCATTCGACGTAGGGCAAGTAGTGTCTTGCACCGTTCCCTTCCGCGGTCAACCGGTCCGCGTGGGTAGTGGTGTCATTACACCAGTACCGCACGACTCACCCCCATAGACATCTCACCCATTCGTCAGGCGTGAGGGTGCCAACCAGCGCCCAAGTGAGTCCTCGGAGGCGAGCTTTGTCGCCGCGCCATGCTCCACCAGCAGATTTCCGCTGTAGCTCAACTTCGCCCCCCTGCCTTCCCCTTTGCGCTAAGAGCACTTCCGGATCGGTTTTCAATTCGTGCGTTTGGTTCGACCGCTCCTCGGCCCGAAAATCCACGGTGGGATTTCCTGGATCGTCCGGCGGTGGCCAACTTGGTGTGGCCCAACGTAAGACTCCGCCCTCTCACTCCCATTGAGCGCAACCACGGCAAAGGGACTACAGGCAAGTTATTCACCAGGCTTAAGGCTTTTCGTTGCAATAGATAACGTTCAGATTAAGGAAATTTATTTCACAAAGATACCGGCAGGATCGGTGGTTCTGCGCATCCGGCGAGGCCGCGTCGCATCTCCTCGATCGCGGCATCCACATGCGGCAGCGGAGTGGCCACGTATGCCACGAAGCGGTCGGGATAGCGGCGGACGTAGCCCGCATAGGCGTCATTGGCCCACGTAGCGGCAGTGATTGCGTCCTGCTTCTTTTCAAAGTAAGGAAGTTGCGGAGCGGCCGAGAGTACCTGCATCTTTACACCGGGGGCGATCCATCAACTGGAACCGGGACGCCAGTTCGTCGGGGCTTCCGCTGCCGGAAACGATTCGAGCGATGTGCATTCCGGTGCTGCCACCGCCCATGCGATGACATTTTCACCAACCGCGCGGCCCGACGCTCCGAAATCCGATACGCCTCCCGTGCCCACCTCGCCAAACGGTGTCTGTGACGAGGCTTTTCAGCTTTTTTGAGACAATCTCCTGCAGGATCTGCCGGTCCAGCGAAAGATCGGCCACCAGCCGTTTGAGCCGACTATTCTCATCGCGCAATTGCCGCAACTCCCGTAGCTCCTGTACGGCCAGCCCAGCGTACTGGTTCTTCCACATGTAAAACGTGGCTTGGCTGATCCCCAGCTTTCGACAGACATCCGCGGTCTTTTCTCCGCTTCCATAGTGCTTCAGCGCCGCGACGATCTGCTCTTCGGTGTGCCCTTTTTTCGGCATGTTGACCTCCTCGTCGGTCATTCGAGGACCTCAACTGCCTAACGTAGCTCCAGTTCCGATTGGTACAGTTTTCGGGTTTTGGGTCAGTCAACGGAAGTCGGCCACGCGGGATCGGTCGGGCAACTGTGAAAGGTGGTAGACTGAGGGATGATCGAACCTAGAGACTCGCTCTGGATACTTCACTGCAAGAACGCCAAGTGCGAAGTATTTTTTGATTACTTCGGGCGTCTCCTGCCAAGCAAATTCATCAACTGCACGAACTGCGGAAAATCATCTCAATACTGTCTTTCCGATTTCGTGAGACATCGTTCTGTAGAATAGACTTCAAGAAGCATATAAAGTGCCGGTTCAAAGCCACGGCTCTGGACTGCGTCCCCCGGGCCGCACCCCGGCAATGAAATGACGAAGAATAGTGCGAGCATCGGTACCGGTTGCGTAGTCGCGAGATTATGGGGAAACCGGACGGTTGAGGCTTATTGTACCCAGGTCCTAGTGGCGAACTTATCGTAAACTGCCAGAAGACGTTTCTCTTCTTCTGGCGAAATGTCCTCAATCGCTTCGTTGAAATCAGTGGACACTGAAAGCGGGGGCCGGCAAGGCTCCGAAGCCACCAACATCCTGAGTTGACCTACTCTCCGTTTCCCGCCCAGCTTGTAGATAACGACGTCATCTTCGTGGCCAATGACCCCTTGCACGAGAACAACCAAGCGGTCGCAAGCGATACCTGTTTGTCCGGTCGTAATGCACCGAGCCTCCAGAAAAAGCCTCACCTCTGCGTCAAGAAATCTGAGTGTATCGTTACGTTTCTCCATATCCCGCCCCTCCTGTTGTAGCAGCGCCATTCAAGTGTTGACCGCTGGGAGGGTCGTTGAGAACTCAGTGAAATAACTATGAATATTCCGCGAGGTTACGCCCGGCGTACATTCTGAGTCAATGACCGGCGGGGTTGCCTGTGGATATCGGGACAATACGCACGGCCACAAACGTGGAACCGACCACCGTGCTGAGACTGACCACCGGAGTGCGGTCACTTGCGCGGACAAATTCCTTTCCACAATGTGGGCAGTGGAGCGCGTTTTGTTGCATGGAAACACCCGCAGCGCAGTAGCGAAGGTTGCGAGACTATCAGAAATTGGGATGCAGCGCGACGTAGCTCTGAACCGGGAACCCTGGCGTGAGTTGACTATTCTCGAGCGTGTACACAGCAGCAAGCCGGCGTCCCCATTCGAGCACAGCGGCGAGTTGGTCAGCTATATCCTCGAGCTGCTGAAGCCACTGTTCCAAATCTTCGGCCAACTCCACAATCACGACAGCTACACCAAAGGTTTTGGGGCCAGACGCAGCATGCGTGTAAGTGAAATAGCACAGCGCTTGGGCTTCATAGAAACCGCCCGAAGCTTTTGGACGCGGCTCCAGGTCGAGGAAAAGGTTCAGGTGAAATGTCCGTCCGTCAGAGCGGTTGATGATCGGTCCAATTTTGCGCCAGCGCGTGAACCTCTTACCGCAGTGCGGGCAATCAAGGGAGTTGCAGTACAAAGCAATCTTCCGGTTCGAAGGGCTTGGGGGAAACGAAGGTAACAGAAACCCACACCGAAGGCGAGTTTTAGCCAGGGCAAAAATCCGCCCGGGAAAGCTCGGTTCCGGCGGCGCTGTTCGCGAAGGATTTGGACGCGGCTTCCGGCGTGGCCAAATCAGTTGAATTTGCCACAGCGGGCCGGGCCTACCCGAACCGGAATAATTGGCTGAAATGGCGAGCATACCCACTTCCGTGACGGACTCGACCAACGAGTCGTTGTTCCGCCGCTGAAGTGTGTGTAATCTACGTTTGGTTCACTCAAAATGAATTATGGCGACCGCCGTTCTTCGTTCTCTGTCGGAGCGGCAATTCCCGAGAAGACCAGAAGGGCGCGATTGAGCCGAACCATATCCTCGTCAGCGAGACGGCCAGTTCACGTACTCCGTTGACCCTTTCGAAGCCTTGCAATCGCTCCAGCTCGCAATTGGTTCGTTCCAAGATGTAAGTCAACTGCAAAGTCGATTGATCGGTTTCTCAGGAAAGCCGAATGGCTTCGTTTCGCAATTTTCGGTCCCTATTTCTTGGACGGAGTTGCCATGTCCACTGCAGCCAGGTGGGTTCGTTTCGTATTTCCGAAAGAAAGCTGTCGATTCTTCCTGATTCTGGGTCGGCGACTTCTCTCCGCTTTCATCATCTGCGTTGAATACTTCTTCCAAAGGTAAGTCTTGTGTTGACGGTTGTCATTTCTTCAACACGCTCACGTTGTTCGGCATCGAGCGCCTGAACGGTTATCTCCGACGAGCTCATGAAGTGACGGCGCTGGCCAGCTTGCCCCCCGCGATTATGAGTCCTGTGGCTATATTGGTATGATGAATTGAACCGCTTGGATTATCTCCGAACTCTGCACGCTCAAGTGGCGGTGAACCATCCTAATTTGTTGGCTCCCTGGTCATCCGGAGTATCTATGAACAGATTCTGGAAACGAGTGACCCTTGCCTTTCGGTGTTTCTTTTCGATTCTATTCGACGCCGACATTCCCAACGACATTGCACAGCGGCAGGTCAAGCCTGCCGGTCCGCCTTTAGTTGCTGTACGTTCTGAGTCTCATCCGAAGGAAGTTGAACGGCCAGCATCGGAAGCGTTCGATCGTGCCGTGCAGATACTTGCGCTCCTGCAGCGCGACGGGCGGCTCATCGATTTCCTGGCGGAGAACATCTCTGCCTATCCTGACGCGCAGCTGGGAGCCGCTGTCCGCACAATCCACGAAACTTGCCGCCAGGCACTCGAGCATTATCTAAAGATGGAGCCAATTCTGAGCTCCGGCGAGGATCAACCGGTGACGGTGAAGGTGGGTTTCGACCCGGCAGCCATCAAATTGATTGGGAACGTGGCGGGAGAGGCGCCTTTTCGCGGTGTGTTACGACACAAAGGCTGGCGCGTGAAAGAATTGAACCTGCCGCCGTTGCCTGGCAGCAGCGGCCGGATGGTAATTGCGCCAGCGGAGGTCGAACTTTCATAGCGACCGATCCACTGGCTGCGTAATTAGGTTTGATGAGGAGATTTTCGTTGACGGCCAAATACATCGTTGGCATTGATCTGGGGACAACAAATTCAGCCATGGCGCGCTGCGATGCCACTGCTGCCGAAGAGGAAAGCCGCATCGAGGTTTGCAGCATACCGCAGCTTGTGAATCCGAACGAAGTGGCAGAACGTACGTTGCTGCCGTCGTTTCTCTACATCCCGGGAGAATTCGATTTTCCCAAGGGCAGCCTCGCTTTGCCATGGGACCCCGGACCGAAGCTCGTGATCGGCGAACTGGCGCGCAAGCGCGGCGCGGAAAGTCCAAACCGCTTGGTCGCTTCCGCGAAATCTTGGCTCTCTTATGCTGCGGTGAACCGCACTGCGCCGATCTTGCCCTGGCAAGCGCCCGAAGAGGTGCCCAAGCTGTCGCCGGTCGAAGCGTCATCGCAGTTCTTGCGGTACTTGCGCACCGTTTGGGACAACGGCGAGGCGGGGGAACAACAAGAATTCGCTCTTGCAGAACAGGACGTTCTGCTCACTGTGCCCGCTTCGTTCGACGAAGAGGCACGCGAGTTAACCAGGAGGGCCGCCGACCAAGCCGGTTATCACGACGTCACGTTGCTGGAAGAGCCTCAGGCTGCCTTTTACGCGTGGCTTGAAAGCCAGGGTGATGCCTGGCGCCGCCAAATTAAGGTTGGCGACCTCGTCCTCGTTTGCGACGTGGGCGGCGGCACCACGGATCTCAGCCTCATTATGGTTTCCGAAGAGAACGGCGAACTGACACTGAAACGTGTCGCCGTTGGAGACCATATCCTGCTGGGCGGCGACAACATGGACTTAGCGCTGGCGCGTATTCTGCAGCAGCGCCTGGAAGCCTCGGGCAATCGCATCGATACCTGGAGCTTGCACAGCTTGTGGCATCAGTGCCGCATGGCAAAGGAAAAGCTGTTCGAATCGCCCAAGACGCAGAATCGCCCGATAACGTTGCTAGGCAAAGGATCGAAGCTCATCGGCGGCACGATTAAGACGGAACTGGCGCGGGGAGACCTCGACCAGGTTCTGGTCGAAGGATTCTTCCCCAAGGTCGCGAGCGACGAATTACCGGCGAGGCAACGACGAGTTGGCTTTCAAGAGTTAGGTCTGCCGTACGCGGCCGATCCAGCCATCACCAAGCACCTAGCGCGATTTCTGTCGGAGCAAGTTCGCAATAGCCCCGAGGCGACGGGCATCCGGCGCGGCCGTAGCGGATTGGCATGTCCCACGCACATTCTGTTCAACGGTGGAGTGATGAAAGCGGCGGTGCTACGCGACCGAGTGGTCGAGGTTCTGAACGGCTGGTTGCGACAAGAAGGATTCGACGCGCTTGGCGCAAAGCAGATCCTAGAAGCCCCCGACTTGGAGCACGCCGTTGCGCGTGGCGCGGCCTATTATGGGAAGGCGCGTGGCGGTCGCGGCGTGCGTATCCGCAGTGGCGCCTCCCGCACGTACTACATAGGAATTGAAAGCGCCATGCCGGCAGTCCCCGGCATGGAAGCGCCGCTTAAGGCGCTCTGTGTTGTTCCCTTTGGCATGGAGGAGGGCACCGAGGCCACGATTCCAAACAGAGAGTTTGGCCTCATCGTCGGCGAACCAGCCGAGTTTCGCTTCCTATGTTCCAGCGTCCGTAAGCAGGACCAGTTCGGCAGCCTGCTGGAAGATTGGGGAACCGATATCGAGGAACTCAGCCCGCTGGAGGTTACGCTCCAACTAGATGGCCAGCAGGGAACGGTTGTGCCGGTGCGGCTCGAAACTCGCGTCACCGAACTCGGCACCCTCGAGGTCTGGTGCGTATCCCGCAACGATGCGCAGCGCTGGAAACTTGAGCTGAACATTCGCGAAAAGACAACACAGTGAGGTTTCGGTGCTTTCTCGTTATCTGATCGGCATCGATCTGGGCACGACAAACTCTGTTGTGGCGTACATCGATACCGAGAAAGTTGCTGATGCGAACTCCCCTATTTCTGTGCTCCCCGTCCCGCAGTTGGTTGCCCCAGGGGAAGTCCACACGCTTCCCGCACTTCCCTCATTTCTCTACTTCCCGACTGAAGGTGAGTTGACTGCCGGCGGCGTAGTCGCCACGTGGAATGAGCATCCGGCAATGGTTACGGGCGTGCTCGCGCGCGAACAGGGGGCGCTCGTACCCAGCCGGCAAGTGTCATCGGCCAAGTCGTGGCTTTCCTATCCTGGCGTGCATCGCCGCGCCAAGTTCCTGCCGGCGCAAGCCGAACCACCGCAGCCGATGATTTCCCCTGTCGAAGCGTCCGCGCGTTACCTCATGCATCTGCGCGACACTTGGGACGGCGCGCTCGGGAGCGATCCAGAAACGCGTTTTGAGCATCAGGAAATCGTCCTCACTGTGCCAGGCTCATTCGATGAGGAAGCGCGTGAGCTCACGGTCGAAGCTGCCCGCAACGCAAGGCTCGAAAATCTCACTCTGCTCGAAGAACCATTAGCCGCTTTCTATGCATGGATCGCGGCCAACCCACCGGCACTGACTGAGGCCAGCGCACATCTCCGGGATGGCGAACTGATCCTGATCTGCGACATCGGCGGTGGCACGACGGACTTCAGCCTGGTGCGCACTCGCTTGGTCAACGGCGAGTTGCAGTTTGAGCGAACCGCCATCGGCGAGCACCTTTTGCTTGGCGGCGACAATCTCGATTTTGCCCTGGCCCATCACGTAGAAAAGAAGCTCAAGGACATCAAGCTCACGCTGCGACAGCGTTATGCATTACGCCGGGCTTGCTGTGCCGCGAAAGAACGGCTGCTGAGTGATTCATCCTTGGAGCGCGTGCTGGTAACGGTCTTGGGTAGCGGCAGTGCAGCCGTCGGACAGGCGCTCAGCACTGACCTGACGCACGAGGAAGTCCTGCAGATTTTGACGGCTGGGTTCCTGCCAATCACTGCGCCTGGTGACATGCCGGCGCCTGGGCGGCCGACAGGATTGCGCGAGCTCGGCCTACCCTACGCCAGTGATCCCGCCATCACGAAGCACCTTGCTGCATTTTTGACGCAAGCGGCTGTCGCCATGAATGGTTCTTCTGCAATTCCGCAGTCGGTTCGACCCGATGTCGTGCTCTTCAATGGCGGCTTCTGTGCGCCGTCTGTGACTCGCGAGAGGATTGTCGAGGCAATTTCCAGCTGGTTCGGCGGAGCCCAAAGCAGCTGGCGGCCCAAGCTCCTCAACAACGAAGATCCTAATACGGCTGTTGCTCGGGGTGCTGCTTACTACGGCCGGGTACGACGCGGCGCGGGTGTGCGCATTAGGGCGGGCAACGCACGCTCCTACTATATCGGTTTGCCCTCGGAACACGGCCTGCAAGGCATTTGCGTCTTGCCTGCTGGGATCGAAGAAGGCGCTACACTTCCCCTGCTCAACCGCGATTTCTCCGTGCTGGCCAATCGCCCTGTATCGTTTACCCTCTACAGTTCGCGCACGCGGCATGCTGTACATGCCGAAGTCGCTGCATTGGACCAAGCGGACGCTACACCGTCATCCTCCGCTAGTGACCTTGTTGCGGTACGGCAAGAAAATGCGCGACGTGTACCTGACGATAGGCCTTAGGGCTAGTTTCACCGAGGTTGGTACACTCGAACTCTGGTGCGAGTCGCGGGACACGCCGCATCGCTGGCGCTTGCAATTTGAATTGCGCGACGAAGAGGCGCAAGCACAGCAACTTGATACCGTGAAATCACAACCCGTGCCGCAACGTGCTTCGGCCATTACGACTTCTGATGCAACTGTCGAATCTGCCTCGCAACTGATCGGACGGGTTTTTGGTGGCTCTGCGGAGGGCCCAACGCTGGCGCCTGAGGCTCTTGTGCCCCAGATGGAAGCGACGCTCGGCTTGAAAAGAGACTCATGGCCGATCTCGGCCATTCGCCGGTTCAGTGAAGTGCTCATCGAGTTTTCCGCCGGGAGTAAAAAATCTCCGGGCCATGAGATGCGTTGGCTTAACTTATCCGGTTTCTGTTTGCGGCCGGGGTTTGGTGTGTTTGGTGATGATGGGCGCGTCAATAAGTTGCGCACAATCGCGTCGAACCTTGCTTTTGTAGACGATCTGCAATGTCAGGTCGGCGTGCCCTTGCTGTTGCGTCGGATCGCCGGCGGCCTTAATGCCAGCGAGCAGCTGATCCTTTACAAAAAGTTCATCAGTCATCCCGATAACCAGAAGAAGCGGCTCAACCGGCAATTCGAGTACGAAAGGTGGCGTCTGCTCGCAAGCCTTGAGCAACTGCTAGCTGGTACGCGTGCTTTGCTGGGGAATGAACTGCTGGCGAAGATTAAAAGAGAACCTGGAGATGCAATTTGGCTGTGGTCGCTCGGTCGGCTGGGTGCCCGCATTCCGCTGTACGGGCCACTACACTCCGTAGTAGCCGCTGAAATTGCCGGGGAATGGCTGAAAACACTCCTGGAATTATCGACGTTCACGGCAGTCACGGCTTCAGCCATCGTGTTGATCGCGCGCCGCGTCGACGATCGCTCGCGTGAAATCGATGAGCCAATTCGCGAACAGGCCATCTCCCGCTTGCTGGCGCTTGGAAGCTCCGAGGAAACTATCCAGCTTCTATCGAAGTACGTCCCGCCTGAACGGGTGGACGCGGTTCGCAGCTTTGGAGAATCGCTGCCACCCGGGCTGCTGCTTGTCAGTTCTCCTAACTGCTTGCTCTCCGTTCCCGCATTCCACAGCCCTGGTCTGACTTTTTCGAAACCGGCGTGAACAGCACGTACCAATAGAAACTGTCGGCTCAACCGGTCGATGCAACACTCTCTGGTTATTTGATCTGGCAATACGTATCAAGCGGATCGATCCTTTGGGTTTGCAGTTTGCTTTTACCCAAACAGGACGCCTTTTCTTTGCTTTTGTGCTCGCCGGATGATTCCTAGGAGAACCGAAGTATATGTTGAGCGCGTGGCAAAACCTATTCCGACTGAACCGCAATCGAGTGGCAGTGTAGGTCTGGATCTTGCAGACACCTCGTCAACGGGAGTAGTTGTAATGGTTTGGTGAGACTCGCGCATCCTCTCATCCTTGGGATACTCGGTCTTCAGCCAACCGGAAATCTGCTCGGGCGACCAGAACCTTGATTGGCACTGGTTCTCTACGCCTGCGCAAAACTATGGCTTTTGCTCTGCCACAGAACGTGGCGTCGATCTGAATCCTGGCAAAACTTCGTAGCCAGATCTTCAAATCCCCCTCGGCGCAAATTTGCGCTAATATCTACCGCGACGTAACCCCTCGGTAATAGTTTTCGGCGCTGCCGCTGAAAAATTCGGAGGTTCGATCGTATGAAACCCAAAGTCATCGCTGCCATTGCTTTGGTTCTGAGCGGCCTGGCGTTTTCCGCCACGGTGCTTGCACACCATGGCGGCTCAGAATATGACCATAAGAATTTTGTCAGCATCCAAGGAACGGTAACCGACTTTTACTGGGCCAACCCGCACTGTCAGATTTTCCTGGACGTGAAGGACGCTAGCGGCAAGCTCACCAACTGGGGCATCGAAACCAACAGCCCCGCCGTGATGGAGCGCGCCGGCTGGACACGCAAATCGCTTGCTGCCGGTGATGACGTCACTATCACCCTCGCGCCCAGCAAAAAAGGTACGCCCGTGGGCCTTCTGCGGAAATTGGTGTTTACCAAGACTGGCAAAGAGCTCGGCCCCGGCACGCTCGGTGAGCAACCGGACTCCGGGGACTCTCAACATTAGCCCGGCCGCTGGTCCTCCAGCGTTTGCCACGGCGAAAAGGAAGGAGTCTTACCATGCGGAATCGGTTCAGCGTCGCCAACACGCTTTTTATGGCGTGTGCACTGGCGACCGGCTCTTTTTTGTTCGCGCAAAGCGGCCAAAGCCCCAACGCCGATTCGGGCGCGAATGTGCCGAAATCAGGCGCCAGATCGTTTGACCCGCGCGATTTCAATGGGGTCTGGGACACTGCCCCATACATGCAGCCGCTCAACGAGGTCCATCCCTTCGGTGGCCCTCCCGGAACCCCGCCTCCACCTTTCACGCCCGAGGGCGCGGCGAAATATAAGGCCAATGTAAAATTCATTGAAAGTGGCGCCGTTCTGGATTGCGATCCGCTCGGTACCTCTCGCGCTCTATTCTCGCCACGGCCCTTTGAGATATTCATGACGCCTGACCGCATGTTGCAGCACTTCGAGTATTACGACATTTGGCGCGAAGTTTGGACCAATGGAACGAAATTCGATCCCGACGTGATGGACCCCTCCTACATGGGTTTTTCCACTGGTAAATGGGAGGGTGATGTCTTCGTAATTGAGGTCATCGGCTACAACGGCAAAACCTTTCTCTCTTCATCTGGTCTGCCGCTCAGCGATGCCATGCATCAAACCGAACGCTGGCAACGTATCAACTACGACACTCTCAAAGTGCTGGTTACGCTCGACGATCCGAAAATGTATACCAAGCCCTGGAGCGTCACCTATTTTTACAAATTGAAGGATTGGAAGCTGAACGCCCTTCCCTGCACCATGTCGGGAAACAGGGAATGGGACCAGAAAATGGGCCATGTGGACGAGCTTCCCGGACTCGATTACAAGTCGAAGAACTGAGCTGGGTTTCGAGGAACATCTGCAGTCCCGGGCTAGTTTGCGAAGGGAACTACTTTGAGAAAGTACGTCTTGACGGCAATTACTCTCATGGTGATCTTGGCAGTGTCATCTCTTTTGCACACTCAAACGAACAGTGTCTCCAGGACAGACAGCGTAGCCGGCGCCCAAAAGTCTTCGCCTCCAGCTCCTGTTCGCCTGGATGGGTGGGGCCGCCCCGTGGTGCAGGCCAACAAGGATCAAAAGCGGGCGCCTGCTCCGCGGCATGATATTTCCGGAGTCTGGGATCCATATCCCAATCCCGGCGAAGGAATTCAGCAACTTGGCGCGAAGGCAATGCCCGAAGACGGCAAGCCGGAACATCGTTTGCCCTACACACCGTTGGGACAGCAGACATTGAACAGTCATAAACCCAGCAATGGGATTCGAAGTGTAATGCCCGCCGACACCAATGATCCCGTGGTCTATTGCGACCCTCAAGGGATGCCTCGCGAAGATTTATACGAACTACGCACCACACAGATTTTGCAAACACCCTTAAAGGTGGTGATGCTCTACCAATTTAACCGCGTGTGGCGCGTCATCTGGACCGATGGTCGCGAAGTGCCGAAAAATCCCGAGCCAAGGTGGTATGGCTATTCAACCGGCAAGTGGGTGGACGATTACACGCTCGTGGTAGAGACGGCGGGTACGGACGAGAGAACCTGGATCGACCGCGCCGGACGTCCGCATAGCGCCGATCTGCGCGTCGAGGAGCGTTTCTATCGCATTGACCACGACACTCTGGAACTTACGGTGACCATCAATGACCCCAAAATGTATGCGAAGCCCTGGGTGGCTCTCGACAAATTTCATTTCAAGCTGCAACCTGACAGCTTCGATGTGAGAGAAATGATCTGTTCGCCGTCCGAGTTTTCCGAGTACAACAAGGTAATCGGCATTCCCGCCAGCGGGGACCAAAAGCATTGAGCCACACCTTTTTTACGATGCCTAAGCCGATTTTCGATTTAGTTTTAGCGCAGGGAGGCTCCGATGAAAGCTGACTTTTTCAAGGTTTGGATACTTGCATGCGCTATCTTAATCGCCTTGATACCGGCATTCGCACATCACGGCGTGGCGGCATACGATTCGGGAAAACAAATCAATGTAACCGGAACCGTGAAGGACTGGTTCTGGGCAAATCCGCACTGCGTTCTTCAACTCGACGCAACCGACACGCGTGGCCAGCTGGTGCACTGGACTATGGAAACCGGCAATCCTTCAGACCTCGTTAACAATGGCTGGTCGAAGCAGTCCCTCAAACTTGGCGACAAGATTACCGTAACTATACAACCGGCGAAGAATGGCCATCCGATTGGGCGCATCGTTCAAGTTCAGTTTCCGAATGGCCAAAAGCTGAACACTTGGGCTCAGCCGCCCTCCGGATCACAATAGGATATTTTGCGCTCAAAATGCGACACCCGCGGTCCCACGACATCGGCGCTCCCAGGATCAGCGCCACACCACTCGCGGTGTAGTCGTCGGCGATCCGAAGGATCACCGTTCTGGGCGAGCGGAGGGAGCCGAGCCAGCAAGGCTATTTTCGCCAGGAAATCGACGCTCGCGGATGGCAGAGTCCTCCTCCCCATTTTTGGTGGTACACCTCGCGATTGACTGTAGATGCCTTCGGGCGCGTGCCTGCAAACGGTCCCTCAGTCGCAGAAATCTTCGCTTTGGCGTCCTTCTTTTTATCATCACTGATTCAAGAAAAGTGCCCATGGGGTTCGATCTCATTCTAGGGATGTTGTGGCCACAGCACACCTTGATCTCTTTCGACAGGGCCCACGCCTTTGTAGAGAAAGCGTTGAACGCGGGCGCCAGAATATGTTTCAGCAACATACAGATTGCCCTTTGAGTCGACGGCCAGATTGTGGCAACCATAAAACTCGCCGGGAAGGCGGCCTCCATCGCCAAATGAGGTCACTACCTCAAGTGTGCTGCGCAGGAGCACGTTAATTTTTTCGTTCACTCCGTTGGCCGCATAAATGTAGGTCTGTTGCGGATCCTTTGAGAACGCCATATCCCACACGGACCCGGATCGCAGTGTCTTGGGGTCGACTAACGCTTCCCTGACAAATGTACCGTCTTTGTGAAAGACCTGAATGCGATCGTTCACGCGGTCACACACGTAAACCAGTCCGTCATTCGCGATGATAACGCAATGTACGGTGTTGAAATTCTTCGATGGCGGACCATTGGGATCGTATGAGCCTGCTGCTTCTTCGTCGCCACTGCCGGGCTTGGTAGCCTCGACCGTATCGTCGGGCTTTTTGCCGTACGCGCCCCAGTGACGCTTATATTTACCGGTATCCTCATCGAGCACGATGACACGGCGGTTGCCGTAGCCGTCGGCGATATAGACCTCGTTCGCCCCCGCATCCTCGGTGACCCTGGCAGGCCTCCAGAAGTTCTCTAAGTCATTGCTCCCGCGGTGTACACCGTAGGTACCCAACTGCATCAGGAATTTTCCGTCATTCGTGAATTTCAGAATCTCGGTATCCTTTTGACCATTACCGCCGACCCAGACGTTGCCCTTATGGTCAACCGTGATACCGTGCTCGCTATCAGGCCAACGGTACCCCTCCCCAGGCCCGCCCCAAGATTTGACCAGGTTCCCCGCTTGGTCATACTCGAGAACTGGCGGGGCCGTCTTGCAGCATTCACCAAGCTTTAGATCAGCCGCCTTGAAATTCTTCTCAACCGAATTCAACCGGTGAATGGTCCAAACATGATCCTCAGCATCTATGGAGAGGCCAATCGTAGAGCCAGTGATCCAGTGGTTTGGAAGAGGCTTTGGCCAATAAGGATCCACCACGAAGAGGGGTGCCTGTACTGTGGCCGCGCGTACGGTGGCCTCATTTGAAACAATCTCCCATGAAGTTAGAACTGTGATCCACGCAAGAATGCCGAGCGCAACAAACAGGCATACACGTTTCATTTCCTATCCTCCTGCGCAATCTTTCCCACAGGCTCCGCACTTTAAACTACGTGACCGCAAGATCAAAGTGCAAACCGACTAGAAACTCGGGCTGGCGATCCGCGGCCCCGAACCAGGGATGCAACACGAGGTTCCAGCTGCAGCTCTCATCCACCCGTCGTCTAGGCAAAACGGGACAATCGATACCGTAGCGCTTGATCAACGGGTTTACACTTCTCTTTGAGTCATCGCAGGTCAGTGGCGGCCGCTGCGAAGAAATCTATCCTTCAGCTTCATTTCCCAGAGGCGTCGCGAGAATATGGCTGTGAACGGCCGGCTGAACTTTGGCAGCCTTACAAATTTCGTCGTAGGCATATCGAGTCTTTTTGAATACACTGCCCGCTTCGACGCAATTCGACACGGACTCTACGGCCAGAACACGTCCGGCACCTCCCGTCGCCCGAATCAGACGTTACCTTTCGTATTTCTGACGGCATGGAAAGGAGAAGTTATGCGACAACCTTCGATTACGGCACGGACGGCCATCTATCTTGCCGCGGCGACAGCGGCGTGTTTCAGTTTTGCGGAGATCGCTTCAGCGCAAAGTCGGATCGCAAATCTGTCAGGACAAGTTACCGCAGATCAAGGCGAGGTTAGAGGCTTCCGCGTGAAAGCGCGGGACGCGGTGCACCGCATCAGTTTTACGGTCTACACGGAGAATGGCCGCTATCATCTGTACAACCTGCCTCCCAGCCTCTACGAAATCCAAGTCATCGAGCCCGAATTCGAATCTCCCATCCAGAAGATCGAATTGAAGGCAGGAGCAAATTCCACTCTGGATCTGGCTCTGAAATCAAAACCGCTTACCAGCGACGTGCAACTCGTTGACTACGACGAAGCGTATCCGCCCGGGCCGGGCCGCGAAGCCCTTCAGCGAAGTTGCACGGGATGCCACGGAAAAGTGGCCTGGTTACGTTATGGTCCTCACACCGAAGCCGAATGGCGACACATGGTCGGCACAATGTTTGACCCGAACCTAAACCTGGTGGGCCACGTTCATATTCCAATGGTCCCGGGTGATGACATTACTCCGGAAGACTACGAAGTCATTGTGAAATATCTGACGGCGAATCTCGGTCCGGACTCGAAAAAGCGAAGCCTCAAGAAAGATAACTTGGTGCGCGATGAAAGTGTTTTATCGAAGGCGATATACATCGAATACGAGTTACCCGCTCCTCCTCCCGGAAACACTCCCGAGGGACACCCGCGCCAGCGAGGACTCCATTCTCCGGCAATCGATCCGGACGGCGTGGTGTATTGGTCAGGGACAGCGGCTTCCGACACGATCCTTCGCCTCGATCCACGGGATCTTGATTTTGAGACACGCACAAAAGAATGGCCGATGCCATCGACGACGAAATATGGGGCGCACCCCGACGGCATCATCTGGCTAAATGGAAAGATCTACTTTGCGGAAAATGGAGGCAACGGCCTGGGCGAGCTCAATCCCAAGACGGAGCAAGTTGTCCGGTATCAGACGCCGACGCGCGGCGGCGCGCACACGCTCTACGCCGATTCGAAGGGAAACATCTGGTACACAGTCATCCGCGGCGGCGGAGGCCGGATTGGACACTTCAACACGGTGACGCACGAGTCGGAAGACTGGTCGCCACTTTACGGAGCAATTTTCTACGGCATTGTCGTGGATAAAAAAGATCGCGCTTGGGCAGCCGGGCTCCGCAAGTCAGCCGTGGTGGGCTACGATCCAAAGACCGATAAGTTCAAATCTTATTTTACGTCCACCGTGGGCAGCGGCCCGCGGCGGCTGGCCGTTGATTCCAAGGACAAAGTCTGGTTTTCCGAATATTACGCCGGAATGCTGGGCATGATCGACGGCGATACCGGAAAAATGACAGAGTTCGAGTTTCCTCTCAAAAATACAACGCCGTATGATGTGTCCGTCGATTCGACAGATCTTATCTGGACCACAGACGATTTTTACGAGTCCATGATTAAGTTCGATCCCACAACCAAGAAATTCACGTACTATCCCTTCCCGCTTACTGCTCAGGTCGATGCTCCCAAGCTCGAACGCGCGGGCGACGGAACCATGTGGTTCTATCCTCGTGGCCGCAACAGCACGGTGGTTGAGTCCTTTCTTCCCGAGGGAAATACGCCGAAGACCTGCTATCCCTGGATGGCATGCGTTGGGAGTGCGTTGCAAAAGAAAACCGGATACTGATCTCGGGACAATCTCACTCGCGAATATCACTCGAATCACTTCGATGTTTTACGCGTGAAAAACGGGATGATCAAACAGCACTGAGATCAAGCGGCGATCGGCACGCCCCAGAATCGGACGATCCGGCAACTAGGGAGGTTTACATGGGAAGTTTTTTATCGAGCGTGAGTCCAAATAGGACAAAACCCTGCGCACGATCTTGGCAAGTTATCATCGATTTTCGTAATCGGCATCTTCGCGGCTCTCGGAACCGCACACGAGTCGCAAGCCCAAAATCTGGTGATTACGAATGCGAGAATCATCGTGGGCAACGGCCAGGTGATCGAGCGTGGCGGGATCCTGGTGCGCGATGGGCGCATCGCGGCTGTTGTCGCGGGTGAGCCACCTGAGGTGCCCGCGGGAACGCTGACGATCGACGCGAGCGGTCTTACTGTAATGCCTGGCTTTATTGACGATCACCGGCATCTCATTGGCCGCGCGGATCACTTTTTTGAAGATCGCGCCAACAAGGAAATGATGGAGCTTTTGGAATCGGGCGTGACCACGGTGCAGTCCGGCGGCGATCCGTTCCCAGCAATTGTTCAATTGAAGCAAAAAATCGAGAGCGGCGAGATCAAGGGACCCAGGATTGTAGCGCCGGGCCCGCTGAGTTTCGAAAAATATTCAACAGTTGAGGAAATGCGCGCGGCTATCGACGCGGAGATCAAGGGCGGAGCGGAGTCGCTGGGCGAAATTCATTTTCCTGAGGCGACCTTCCCTGCCGAACCCACCGAAAAAGAAACGGCTTTCCTGAAGGCCGCAATCGATGAAGGCGAAAAGTTCGGTGTTCCAGTGCAGATACACGCTGTGAGTCCGCCAGCGATGCTGGATGCCGCGCGCGCTGGCGGCACGGAATTGATCCACACGCCGCATTTCGGTTGGCTAACGGACGAGGACGCGCAAGCCGTGAAAGCCGCGGGCGCGGTGGTATCCTCCTGCACCGGCTTCGGCGCGCCAGTGTTCGATGTGTTCAATCACGACAATATTCCGACCTTCCGCGATGGCAAACCATGGCCCAGCGCGATCATCGATGGTCAGGGCCGCGGACGCGAAGCGGGCTACAAGCCTGTGAATGGCCGCACATTGTTTGACAACGGCGTTGTCTATGGCTATTGCACGGATACAACGTATCAAGCAACGGCAGCGCTGGCGCAGGAATTGAGAGTGCTGAATCTGATGTTTTCGCCGATCGACTTGATCAAGATTATGGGACCAAATTCGGCACTGGTAATCGGCAGGAGCAAGGACATCGGTACACTCGAGCGAGGTAAGCTGGCTGACATCGTGGTGCTGACCGGAAATCCGCTGGACGGCTATTGGAACCTTTTGACGGACGTTATGACAATAAAAGGCGGAAAAGTGCTGGTGGACAAGCGATCGCAGTTGCACACTGTAAAGGTTCTGTCGGAACCCCGATTCTAGATCCACGCACAAGCAGATGCGAAGCCCACAAATACGAATAGGATAGCTATTTGAGCGGACAGCTTACGCATATTGCCCCTCCTCGTGCGAGCGTAGCCAAATGCTGTCGAATCGGCGCAAAGTTTTAAAAACCGCCATTAAGGCTAATAACAGAGAAAATGCGTTGCTGGGACGCCGGAATCGGTCCCACGCGCACCGAGCTTGCAAATTCGACTGAGATGATATATCCCAGCTGCCATGCGGCGAATCCAAGCCGAACGGAGTTGCTCTCGCGGCAAAGAAATCAAGGAGAACTCACAGCATGCGAATGTCAAAAGTGTGCCCGATTCTTTTCTTAGCCTTCATCGCCACAGGCTGTTTCGTAACCGTGCTGGCACAAGGAACGAACGCGCCCCAAGAGCCTCCTCCGGGGCCTCCGTTCCTGCTGAGTTCCGCGGTGTTTCAAGACGGCGGACCCATTCCGGTCAAATATACCTGCCAAGGTAAGCCTACCCCCGTATCACCGCCATTGGCGTGGACCAATACGCCTAAGGGCACGGTGAGCTTCTCGATCTTTGTCCATGATCCAGACGGCCATCCCGAACACGGGGCGCAGGACGTCTTACGGTGGATGGTGTGGAATCTGCCAGGAACCTTGATGCATCTGCCGGCTGGAATTCCCGCAAAAGCGACTCTGGAGGACGGGGCGCAGCAGAGCAAAAACGCCGCAGGTGTGGCGGGATACCAGGGACCTTGCGCGCCTCCGGGGAAAGCGCATCACTATATTTATCAGATCTTCGCGCTCGATAAAAAGCTGGACTTGCCCGCGGACGCCAAGCCCATGGATCTGTTCAAGGCCATGGACCACCATATTCTCGGCACGGCCGTGATTATCGGACGCTATCACCGGTAACCCGGTGCGGCCTTCGATGCTTAATTTATTTTTGCGCCGTTCGGTGGCCACAATCCGCGTGGAAGCGTCGAATCGCGCAGACCGTCGTGTTTCTCGGGGAGTTTTTCGCCCGTCTTGCCGACGCCGCGTTGTCGGTTGGCTTGCCGGGACGCGAGAAGTCATGTCCTGGAAAGAACGTCGTAACGGAACTCTAAGGAAGCCGCTACTCCAGCCAGGTTGCACGTTTAGATGGCGGTGCATTCGAACGCTAGCTTCAAGATGACCAGTTGCAACCCAGGCCCGAAATGTTAATCCCCATCAGAAATGCGGCCGGGAGCACGTGGATGTAGGAGAGCACCATGTGGCGGGAGATATACAAGTTGCTCCCGCCATATACCGGTCTAGTACTCCACATGTCCGATAAGCGGACCACTCAGGAGCGCCCGCCAATGGCCGAACTGCCGGAGGCAGCACGAAAGTACTAGCCGGTATATCGATTATGCGTTTGCCCTTGAAGATTTGTACCGCACGAAATCGGCGACATCGTATTCGTATCGCTTCCCACAATTCGTGCAGTTGATAGCAGTGCGGCGTAAACGCCCGAAATAATCGAAAGACGCTCCGCATTTCGCGTTCTTGCAACGGAGCAGCCAGAGGCGTTCCTGCGACTTGATTGGCTCCACGTTCTTCACTCCCTCCGACGATTTGGACCACCCTATCATTTCCGGAGGCGGAAAGGTTAATGGGCTGTAAAACTACGGTGTGAAAGAGATACCGCAACGCGGGTCGGCGGTATCGCCAGAAACGCGAACCGAACCGCGCGACACAATCACCTTGGGCTTATTGCGGAGATGGTCCGACGCTTTAAGGGGACATTAATGGAGTGACCGGACGGGGTGTGTGTCGATTCGCAGCTTTTCCGGAGCTCTAGCCTGATCAGTTTCTAACTTCCTGCTACTGACGATCTGTTCCGGCAATGGCTTGGAGATAACGGTCCGCCGACTTCTTCACCGCTTCATCGGCTCCGCTAGGGACAATCCATCCGGGCACAGCTGCGTAAAGGCAGCCATAACGGAATCCTTCTAGGCGCTGCACGATCCCGCGAATTGCTTGGGGTCCTAGTGGAATAAAATTGGGATAGCTGAACATAAACGTAAGCCAGTGGCGGTCCATGCAGGGACGAGGTTGGTCACCGGAAAACAGAGCGCCACGTCCTTCCCCATGGACGGCTGAATGAAGCACTTGAAACCCGGTGAAGTGGCCGGGCGTGTTGATCAGCGTCAGATTTCCAAAGAGCTGCTTTCGCCCACCATGCCAAAACTGAATATTTTCATCCGGACGCATGACCCACTTGCGACACGCTTCATGCAGGTAAATCGGCGCATTATCGAAAGCGCGACTCCAGTCGACCATCGTGGTGTGGTAATGCGGATGAGAGATGGCGATGCCGGAAAGGCCGCCAAGCGATTTCACACGATCAATGGTGAGGTCATCGAGGAAACTGATGCAGTCCCAGAGAATATTTCCTTCGGGCGTTTGAATAAGATAGGCCCTTTGGCCGATGGCGAATTTTGGCTCGGTGATAATCGATGTAACTCCAAGCTCGTGCTCTCCAAATTTGTTCTCAAACTTTCCGAGCATCTCTTCATGTGTGGTCCACTGCTGCCCTTCCCAGCCTACGAATTGCCTGGGATCTTCACAAATCGGGCAATGTTCAATAGCGGCGAAAAACTGGGTTCCGCAGGTGACACAAATTGGATTCACAGTCATTGTAATGGAGGACTTACCTTTCAACTCTCTTCCGCTTACCGCACCATGTTCCTGACGCCCGAGAACTTCTTGCCCCTAAGCGCGTTTATTGCGAGAGAATTGATTTGAGGTCAAGCGCGAGCTTGCCGCTTGATTTTCGCAGTGAGCGCTTCAGCTATGCCTATGGCACAGATGCCGATTAGCAGGTGAATTACCTGAATGATGAGGTGGCCGGTGCTCGGAAAGGGCCTCAGCTGAGCAAACCCAACGTACGGCAGAAGCAGAGCCCACACAATGGCAACGATCGGCAGCGCCGGCTTCACATGTGCGAATAACCCCACCAAGCCGATGAGTAACATCGTTAAGCTCATAATAAAGCCGGTAAGAATATGGATTTTGAGAACGCCGAGGGAGCCAGTCCAGAGGATGATGCCGAGAATGAGAGCGACGATGCCGTCGAGGCGTGCCACCCAGCGTAGTAGCGCAACGATACCTGTCATGTTGTTTTCCTTAGCCCTGATTGAGCTCGTAGGATTTAAAGTTCAACGCCTACACGGGCGGAGCTCAGCGAATCGTTTTTGAAAGCCGGTAATTTCCGCACCCGCGCACTTGGGTCCGGCAGGTTGGGTCTCACTCTCGGCCCGCCATTGTGGGCCACTCCTCGATTTTGACGCGGGCCACGAGAACCGCGCCGCCCTTACCGTCCGGACCAAATATCAGCGCTTCACCATCCGCCACGCCGGACGCCAGCTGCGGAAAAGCACCAGCGATGTTGGGCAAGTGCGTCACGATGATTGTGTTCTTGTCCCTTGGAAACTGCGCCACTTGCTCCTGGAGCCAGGCAGCTTGATCAGCCTTTGCTGCTTGCATGCTTGCGCCGTTGTCACCAAGTTCGGGCAGGGTCTGCGCGGTGCCGAATTGAGCGAGTCGCACTGTTTCAAGAGCTCGATATGTCGGGCTCGAGAGCACCTTGCCGATGGGAATTCTTAAATCGCGAAACGCCTTGCCCATGGCGATCGCGTTGTTCCTTCCGCCCTCATCCAGTTGGCGCTCGAGCTTGGTGTTGTCGGGATCCGCAGTCTTTTTGTCAGGCAGCTCACGCGGCGAACTTGCATGCCGCATGAGGATAACGTATCCGCCTTTTTGCAAGGCTTTGACGAGTGCTTTGCCATCTAGGGCTTGGGCGTATGCAGTTCCTGCCATGGATATCATTACTGCGGCGATTACCCACAGAAAAAGCCTATGTGTCGCTCGCGTGTAAGACGTCATGCAGAACTCCTTTCAGATACTCTGGATGCAGACCACCAGCACTAAATCTGGCTTGATTGTAATACCAAGAGCTCAAAGCTGATAGCGGCTGACACGGGAGCCCTTGAATTCCGCTTCTCCGGTGAACTGGGCCGAGCGGGCTTGACAAGTTCCTCAGTCATCGTTTGCAAGACTGGGACGCGTTCACCAGTTGGCTTCGTTTCGTATTTTTCTTTTATGGTGTGTCAGCCAGGACTTGCTTTCTCCGATGGGTCCGTTTTGCGAATTTTCCACGGATTGCAAAAAGCCCACAAGTCGGAACGGGCATGCGGCTCTTGGAGGTGATGGTCATCAGATTGTGCACAATCCCCTTTTTGGGGGCAAGGTTCCCGAAAGCCCCCCAGTTGGCCTTTCCCTGATTAACAGGGAAAAAATCAGGAAAGTGCCTCGATCTTCGGCGCTTCCTTGGCTACTGCAATTCTCTGGTTAGACGAAAGTTCTGGACCAGGAGATCAGTGGCCTTCGGGCAGCGACCGGATGCTCAGGACTCCGCTTGGGGCGCGGCGATTAGCATTGACCTCCGGGACGACGACCCCAAAGGCTGTTCCATCGCATTTCGGCGTCTTGCCTGGTAGCCTTTAGCACACCGTGACCGATGCAACAGGACAGGTCGGCCCACGCCCATCTGGTTGTCTCACCATCCTGGCCCGTAGGTGCGCCCCAATTCTGCAGCCGCCATTCTTATTGCGCTAGGTATTATCTGTTGGTCCCACTGAAGAGCTTGCACGACCGCTCGGTTTAGGCTATTTCTATTTAGGCGTCGCCGCTTATGGTAAATCGCCCAATGAGCTAAGATCTAAACAATTGAGACTCGCATTTCGGAATTTGCTCCATGACCGGACGCGCTTGATAGTAACCTCGCTCGGTGTCGCCTTCGCTGTTTTTTTGATGATCTTTCAAAGCAGTCTCCTCATCGGTTTCCTCAGAGCGGCCGCGAAAATTATCGACTCTACCGATTCGGATCTTTGGATTGCCCCACGAGGGGTGGTCTGCTTTGATTTCTCGGCAACGCTCGATAGCCGATTCCAGCAAATCGCTCGCGGCGTGGAAGGGGTGCAAACTGTTAGTCCGATTTCCGTCTCCTTCGTCGGCTATCAGATGCCGGACGGTCAGCATAGAATCCTGGTGCTAGTCGGGGCTGAGCCGGAGGTAGGACAGCGTTTTCCGCTTCCTTATTTGGCGCATTCGGCAGGCGCCCTGGAACCAGAGGCCATTCTGCTGGATGAAACGGATACCAAACAGCTGCAGATTCGAAGGATACCGAGCGATGTGGAGATAAATGGATTGAGAGCGCATATTGCCGGGACGGTGCGCGGCTATTCTTCTTTCCTTGGTTCACCGTATGCTTTCACTTCCTACGCGGACGCCGTCCGCTACGCGAAATTGGGACCGCAAAAGGTCGCTTACCTGGCGGTACACGTCGCGCGAGGCTACAACCCGGAGGACGTCCGGAAAAGGCTGGCTGCGGAACTGCCGGAAGTGGATGTCTGGACGCATGAGCAATTCGAGCGAAGGTCGCAACTCTACTGGGTGGCACAAACAGGAGCGGGCGCGGCGATTCTGACCGCGGCCGTACTGGCCTTTCTGATCGGGTTGGTGCTGGTATCGCAAACGATCTATGCGACGACGATGGAGCACCTGGATGAATTCGCGACACTGAAGGCGATTGGCGCCGATAAGCAGTTCACTGTGAAGATCGTCATAACGCAAGCGCTCGTTCTGGCAGCGGTCGGAGGCGTCGGGGGCGTATTGTTTGCGATTCCCATAGTTCAGCTTGCGCGAGGCGCAGTCGCTTGGATTTACACTCCGGGTTGGTTGATACCCGTAGTGCTCGTGCCGGCGATATTAATGTGCGTGCTGGCGTCGATCGCGTCGATCCGTACGGTGCTCTCGGTGGAACCAGGACGAGTGTTTCGTGTCTGAATCGGTCCTTTCGGTCGAACAGGTCTATGTGACTCTTGGGACCGGCGCGACGGCTGTTCATGTTCTGTCGGATGTCTCGCTGAAATTCCCGAGCGGGTGCGTCACCTTGATCATGGGGCCCTCGGGTAGCGGTAAGACGACGCTGCTGTCGGTTCTAGGTTGCCTGGTGCAGCCGCAGGCCGGCTCGGTGCTAGTCGGGGGAAAAGATGTAACGACAGCGGGTGAAGATGAACGCACGCGAATTCGCCGCGAAGAGATCGGGTTTGTGTTTCAATCGTTTCGTCTATTCAATTCGCTGGACGCGCTGGAGAATGTGATGCTGGCCATGGAGATTTCGGGCGAGAAGGGTCCGGAGGTTCAGTCAAGGGCCGAGGAGTATCTGAAAGATCTAGGATTGTCGGCGAAGATGCACCTGAAACCGGAACAGCTGAGCGGGGGCGAGAAGCAACGAGTGGCCATTGCCCGAGCGCTGATGCGCGAACCGCGGATCATTCTTGCGGACGAACCGACAGCATCCCTCGATTCCAAAGCGGGAGAAATTATCACGCGGATTCTGCATGACGTCGCGGAAACGCAGCAGCGCACGGTGGTAATCGTTTCGCATGACGAGCGGCTTCGCGTGTTTGCGAAAAATATCGTTCATCTTCGCGACGGAAAGCTGGCAGGCAGCACAAATTGATGCACCACGTTTCCAAAATTGCCATCGCAGTGGTGCTCGTGTCGATCCTTTCCTTTTTAGCACTGAAAAGGCCGTGGTCCCCCGCCCCGGTGGAATCCCGGGAACCTGAAAAGCTTTCCACTTTGCTGGCAGCTCCTGGTCGGGTGGAAGGACGCGATAAGACCATTTCGCTTGGTGCGGCCGCCGATGGCGTGATTCAGCAGGTGCTCGTCACGGACGGACAAAAGGTTCAAATAGGAGCGCTGCTAGCGGTCATCGATTGCGAGGACATCCGGGCTCAAATCGCGCAAGCCAAGGAACAGGCGGAAAGCGAGCGCCAAGCACGCATTCGGCTCTTGCGGGGCCATCGAGACGAAGAGCGCAAAGCAGCCGCGCAACAAACCGAGGCGGCGAAATCGATTCTGGCGCAAGCAAAGGAACATCTGGAGCGCGTGAATCGATTGAAGCAGGGGGAAATTTCGCGAGATGCGATGGAGCAAGCCAATGCGGATTTTGAAGTTGCACAAGCGAACTTGGAGAAAGCTTCGCAGGACGAACAGCTCATAGACGCGGAGCCCCTTCCGGAAGAAGTGGCGCGGGCGGATGCTGACGTGGCGGCGGCTGAGCGTAACGTGGAATTTATGAATCAGAGGCTGGAGAAATGCGATGTACGAGCGCCGATTTCCGGCACGGTTTTGAAGGTGATGACCAGACCCGGCGAATCGTATACGACGCTACTTCCGCACCCTTTGTTTACGATCGCGGATGAATCGGTTCGCCGCGTCAGGGCCGAAGTGGACGAACGCGATATCGGCAAGGTCAAGTTGGGCCAAGTTTCATCAATTACAGCGGATGGTTTTCCTGGGCAAATCTTTGAGGGGCACGTAGTGGACATTTCGCCAGCTATGACGCCAAAAGCGGTACTGAGCGACGATCCTGCACAAAAGGTAGATCGGGAGGTGCTGGAGGTCGTAATCGAGCTGGATAGAAACAACAATCCACTGCCAGTCGGATTACGCGTGACGGCAGAGATGAACGCCAAGACGGTAGCGTCTTCTGTGCCAGCAACCAGGTCGGCGCCCATGGCCAGCCACGAAGAGATCGTCGCTGCAAAGGCCGTTTCCCTGCCAGTTCATGCGACACAACCTGAGAGCGGAAGCTTCGTCTTGCAGGTTGGAGCCATGAGGAACAAGGGCAATGCTGATGAGCTCGAGGCGACATTGCAATCGAAAGGCTTCCCTGCCTTCATACGCGGCGGCAGCGATGACTTGCTTTATCGCGTGCAAGTCGGTCCTTATTTTGAACGCGAACACACTCGGATGGTCGAGGGTCAACTTCAAACCGCCGGCTTTACCGCAATCCTCCGGGCGTACCGAACAGATACCAGCCGCAGTCAGTAGCTTGATGCCCCACAAGGCCGCTAGCGGTAGGAGTGGGAATAGACCGACGCGGATCGCATGACCTGTACGAAAGTACAGGTAACCCTAAGGGCGCCTGGGGGGCACGTCCAGCTGGAAGCTTCGCGTCAGCTCCTTACAATCTATGCGAGTGGCTCACAGACGGGAGGCATGCATGACTCCAGTGAAGTTCGCAGCAAAGCGCGCGCATCCGCGCTTTACCTTCTCAGCTGACGCGGAAGCTACGCTAAAAGATGGAACAACTGTACCCGCACAGCTTTTTGAACTGAGCTCGCACGGCTGTTATATCGATACGATTCAAGCGATTCCAGTCGGATCAGAACTGAGCCTTCGCATCGAGAACGGTATGAACCACTGCAAATTGCCGGCAAAAGTCATCTACGCACATTCAGGGTACGGGATGGGTGTTTTCGGCATGGGAGTGGCGTTTGGGGAGTTATCCGCCGAACAACGCCTGGCTATCGACACCTGGATCAGGGAATTGGCTCAGAGCCAAACGAAGACAGCACCGAATTAGGTACATTCCTTCCGGTTTAGGACGGCCAAAAGGCCAGATCAGGACTTCTGACTTCCACCCTTGGTTACGCAGAGGCTTCTCACCTATACGGACGCTTGACGCATTTCTTAACCAATTAACTCACCGCAATCTAAATCGTCTCGGTGGAAAAACTTTAGCAACTTTCGTCGCTTGATCGATGGAGTGTGTTGCCAAAGCACTAATAATCCACACCGATGAGTCAGGTAGAAACAGTACCTCTGCGCCATTTTGAACCACGTTGCAGGAGTTTATAACTTGCGTGCCGAACTGTATCCCACGGCATTCAGAATTCGGAATTTAGCGTGGTGGGACCGAACTCTGGCTGGCCGGCGCGCTTCAGGTGTTCTGTCAACGGCAGAAGAAGTCGAAAGCATCCGCGGAGGCGATATGCCCTTTGACGTAGTCGATCAGGAGACAGTGAACAAGCTGCCTCGCCTATCTGAACTTCACAACGCCTACGGGGTACGTGTGAATGAAATTGATGTCGACGATCTGTTCGGTTTGTACGAACGGACAGGGTTCCTTTATCCGGACAAAGCAGCCCGGCTGCTGCCGCATCTCGACCGCGTGAAGGAAAACTGGGGACGGATGTTCCGTGCCGGAGAATCACTGCTGTACGTGCTGACAGCTGGTGACGAAAAGAGCGGGCAAGCAGCCCTTGCGGTATGGCGATCAAGCCACCAGGGATGGACCTATCAGCACCTTGTTTCCGAAAACAATCCGTACGCTTCGCGCGCGGTAATGCTGGCAGCTGAAGCGGCCAGCATATTGAAGGGTTCCGATGAGTCCGCACAGAACTGGTTTCGTCCTGAGAATCGATTTCCAGCACGCGTCTTCGGTTCGATGGTCGATGCAATCGGTGGCTCGCTTTCGTCTGCGCAGACGCATGCATATTGCGCACTTTCAAGAAATCAAGCGATGCCGCCGCACGATGGAATTCAGATCCTTCCATACGATTCGTCGTTCCGGGCCGATCTTTGTGCTCTTGCTGCGAACACTCGAGGCGACATCTACGTGACCGCCGAGGAGCTCACCGGCGACGTTCCGTTCAAAGCCCTCGATGCGCTGTACCGTCGGGTGGGGTTGCGGCGTACCCGGCACGTCTGGCTGGCTTTCGAGAACAACCAAACCGTAGGGGCTGCGATTGTTCACCGAGGCCCGGTGGGCTTGAATTTCAGCTTTCTGGAGAACCGCTGCGACCTATTGCTAGCTTCCAATCTTTCGGAGACCAGCATTCGGAATGCGACGGCTGGTTTACTGTCGGCAGCAGTCACCGCGTACGAGAGTTTTGAGCTGGACCATATCCCGGTAATTGCCAGCGAGCACGCGGTTCCGGCGCTTCGACAGCTGGGAGCACAGTTCCTTCGGCACTACTCACAATGCATTTGGCTAAAGGACGGATACCCGCGTTCCTACCGGCACGTGGAAAGTTTCTATTCGAAAGTCCTGGTTCGAGCTGAAAAGCGTTCCTTTCCACCATCCTTCAACTTAGAGAATTCCCGATGAATACGAATACGATAGCGGAAAAGATAAAAATGTCTCGAAACGGAATAAATCGAAGCCGGCGCACCGATACGCTGAGAACCGCAAAACGCTTGCTGGCGACAGCCTTCGTGGTGGTATTTGTAACCACCAGTGTGTGGGGCGACGCAGGTCAAGATGCGCCCGACGTTACAACCATGAGCGTCGAGGATCTGATGAACATTCAGGTCACCTCGGTGTCGAAAAGGACCCAGCGGGTGGCCGACGCGGCTGCCGCTGTCTTCGTGATCACGCAGGAAGACATCGCGCGATCTGGCGCGCGGAACATTCCCGAGACGCTGCAGATGGTTCCGGGCCTTGAAGTCGCCCGCATCGACGAAAACAAGTGGGCGATCGGATCACGAGGCTTCAACGGCCGGTTTGACGACAAGCTGCTGGTGCTCATCGACGGCCGCAGCGTCTACACACCATTGTTTTCCGGTGTGTATTGGGATGTTCAGGATGTACCGCTCGAAGATGTGGACCGAATCGAAGTAATCCGCGGCCCCGGCGCGACACTATGGGGAGCGAACGCCGTGGATGGCGTGATCAACATCATTACGAAGCCCGCGAAGGAAACCCAGTCTGGCCTTGTGAAAGTAGAAGGTGGAGACGAACAACTCACGGCGGACACGGTCCGTTACGGCAACAAGATCGGGGACAAAGGCTACTACCGGGCCTACGTGAAGTACTTCGATTGGGGCTCGAATGAAGCCATGAACGGCCAAAATGCGTTCGATGGCTGGCACCAAGTTCGAGGCGGATTCCGATCGGATTGGACGCTGTCTCACAAGGATTCTCTCACCGTCCAGGGCGATACCTATGACAGCCGTGAAGGTGAAACAATTACTCTGCCCACTCTGACCGCCCCCTATTCCAGCACGTTCGGGAATATTGGGAATTACAGTGGCGGCAACGTCCTAGGACGGTGGACACACAACTCGGGTAACAATTCCAATTTCTCGCTGCAAGCGTACTTCGACCGGACGAACTACTCGGATGACTATCTCTTTGTTGACCATGAATCGGTTTACGACGTGGATTTCCAGCACGATTTCCACGTCGGAGACCGGAATGAAATCGTGTGGGGTGCGGGCTATCGCTCGATTCAGGACCGGAACGTTTCAAGCCCCACGGTTTCCGTCCAGCCCAGCCAAGCTCAGTACAACCAGTTCAGCACCTTCGTGCAGGACGAAATCAGCTTCCTCGACTCACGCCTGCGTGTGACGGTGGGTTCGAAATTCGAACACAACGCTTTCACCGGCTGGGAATTCGAACCGAACATTCGGTTCCTTGGGAATATCAGCAAGACTCAGTCGGTGTGGGCAGCCATTTCACGCGCTGTGCAGAACCCCCGCACTGACAGAAGAAGGATTGCGGCTTAGACGCTGGAGTTGTGCCACCGGGAGCACCTCCTTTCAACAGCCCGTTGCCAGTGGTCGAGACGGTCTACGGAAGCAATCAATTCAAATCGGAAGACCTGCTGGCGTACGAAGTCGGCTACCGCGTGCAGGCTACGAATTCGTTCTCGGCGGATATCTCCGTCTTCTATAACGACTACACGAACCTTCGCACAGCAGAGCCAGGAACTCCTTTCGTGGAAGCCAATCCGGTGCCCACCGATGTGGTGTTCCCCCTGGTGGCCTTAAACAAGATGAGTGGCGGCACGTACGGCGTGGAACCCTTCGTCGATTGGCGCGTTCTTCCCCGCTGGAAACTATTTGGGTCCTACAGTTTCCTGCAGATGAAGATTCATAAGAACGCGGACAGCCTTGATCCGACAGCCGATATTCCGAACGGTGAAAATCCGGAGCATCAGGTTTATTTCCGATCATCAATCGACCTGCCAAAACACATTGAGCAGGACCTGATTGTGCGCCATGTGGCCCAGCTCCCGAGCTTGTCCGTGCCGGGATACACGTCGTTGGATGGCGGTGTTCGCTGGAAGCTAATGCCGAGCGTGGAATTGTCCTTCTATGGAGAAAATTGGGCCAACAACCGGCACGTCGAATTTGTGCCTGACTTCATCAACACACTTCCGACTGTTGTAGGCCGCAGCTATCACGGCGGAATTACCTGGACTCCCGGCAAGCGCTGACGGGTGAGCTCCCAAACGACAAGATTAAAGAGAAAACGGGCCAGAACAGGATAATGAGGAAGCTCAAGTACATCGCGGCGTGCCTGATGTTTGCGGTTCTCGCCGTGGCCTGTCACGCGCAGAGCACGGACTCATCAGACTCGGCTGAATACCTCATCAAAGCCGGCTTCACCTACAACTTCGCCAAGCTCATGCAGTGGCCTGGGAATGCCTTCCCGAAAGCAGATTCTCCGATTGTCATCGGTGTGCTGGGTGTGGATCCCTTCGGAGGCACGCTGGATGACGTTCTCGCGGGGAAGAAGGTAGATAACCGGTCCTTTGAGGTGAAACACCTGAAGTGGGGAAACGATCTAAGGGACTGCAACATCCTGTTTGTCAGCTCGTCCGAAGCGGCCGCATTTCGACGAGATTTTCCATGCTACTCAAGGGACTGCCGATATTGACGATCGGCGATTCGCCGAACTTCGCGCGACGCGGCGGAATCATCAATTTCATTTTGGTGGACGACAAAGTGCGCTTCGAAATTAACGTGGAAGCCGCCAAGCAAGCAAATATCAACATCAGTTCCCGCTTGCTTTCCCTGGCGAAGATCATTCCGCCAGACGGAGAGAAACTGCCATGAAACTGCAAAATCTCTCCATCAAGCGCAAACTGACGCTCATCACGATGCTGACCAGCACCGTCGCGCTGGTACTGTTTTCGGCGAGTTTCCTGATCTATGACCTCAGTTCGTTCCGCCATTTCCTGAGCGAGGACCTAGCTACGCAAGCGGACATCATCGGCTACAACAGCGCCGCAGCCATGGCATTCAAAGATCAGGGCGCCGCGACGGAGACACTCTGGCCGCATTGAAAGCCAAAGAAGACATTACCGCGGCAGTGCTGTACAGTCCGGACGGAAAAATTTTCGCCCGCTACGTTCGCGCGAACTTCGGCACACCGTCTCTGCCAGAGAAGTTGCCGCAGATTGAACGGTTTCCGGTTCAACGCAATCTATCTGGAAGTTTTTCACCACGTGTCGTTGAACGGCGAACCGCTGGGCACGCTCTTTCTGCAATCCGACATGAGCCAGTGGAATTCGCGCGCGAAGCGCTATGCGACTTTTCCTGCTGCATTTTATGCTGGGCTCCGACCTGTCTGGCGCTGCTGATCGCATCCAAGTTACAAACTCTGATTTCCGCGGCCGATTCTGCGCTTGGAAGACACCATGCGCATGGTCTCCAACAAGAAGAACTATGAAGTGCGCGCGCTGAAATTCTATGACGACGAAATCGGCCGGTTGATCGACGGCTTCAACACCATGTTGGCCGAAATTCAGGAGCGAGACACAGCTCTACAAAGCGCGAACGACGAGTTGCAGACACAGACCCAGGAACTGGAAGGCGAAATCATCCAACCGCAAGAAAACGCAGGAAGAGCTACTCGCCGCAAAGCGCGCCGCCGAAGACGCCAGCCGCGCCAAGAGCGCGTTCCTGGCGAACATGAGCCACGAACTGCGCACGCCGCTGAACGCCATCATCGGCTACAGCGAAATGATCGAGGAAGAGATTCAGGATTGCGGGCCAATTTCAGAACATTCAGGACGTGCGAAAGATTCGAATCCGCCGGCAAACACCTGCTGGCGTTGATCAACGACGTGCTGGATCTTTCGAAGATCGAAGCAGGCAAGATGGGATTGCACCTTGAGAGATTTCGATCTCGCGCCATGATTCAGGAGATGAGCTCAACGTTCCAACCCACGGTCGCTAAGAACGAGAATACGCTTGGAGCTCCATCTTGCCGAAGATCTCGGCACGATGAGAGCGGATGTGACGAAGGTGCGGCAGATCCTCTTCAACCTCTTGAGCAACGCATGCAAGTTCACCGACCACGGCACCATCTCGCTGCACGTCGAGCGCAATCCGATTGGCAGCCAGGATTGGATCCGCTTCCGCGTTCGCGACACCGGCATCGGAATCAGCCCGGAGCAGCAGGACAATCTGTTCAAGGAGTTCGCACAAGCAGACGTTTCCATTGCCCGAAAATATGGCGGGACCGGCCTTGGGCTCGCCATCAGTCATCGCTTCGCCCAGTTGATGGGCGGAACACATCCGTGTGGAAAGCGAACAAGGAAAGGGTTCCACTTTCATCATGGACCTTGCCCGCTCAGGTGACGGCGGAGGCTGTTGCGCGGCCAAGCCGAAGCAACAAGCCGCTGCGGCCCCAGTGCCGCGCTTCAGAGCCGGAGCATCAGCCGAAGACGGAAACGGTTCTGGTCATCGACGACGATCCGGCCGTGCGCGATCTGATGTCGCGCTTATCTGACAAAGTCCGGCTTTCACGTGGTAACCGCGGCGGGTGGCGAAGAAGGATTCAAGCTGGCCAAAGAATCCGCCCGCTGATCATCACCCTGGATGTGGTGATGCCGGGAATGGACGGTTGGGAAGTTCTGAACGCGCTGAAGAACGACGCGGATCTGGCCAAGATTCCGGTGATCATGGTCACGATCGTCGACAACGAGCTTACAGGCTATAAACCTTGGAGCTTCGAGTTATCTCGTCAAGCCGGTCGATCGCGACATTCTCGCAGAACTGATCGACAAAACATCGCGGAGCACGCGATTCTCGCAGAGCCTGAACAGGTCCCGGTGGGCGCCGGGCAGCTCGCCGCAGATTCGCCCAGATACGCAGCTAAGTGAAATCAGACGCAGGAGAATTAGCACGTGCCAACGGTCTTGCTGGTGGAAGACAACGAGATGAACCGAGACATGCTATCGCGGAGGCTCGAACGGAAAGGCTACCGCGTGGTCACTGCCCACGACGGGGCACAGGGCCATGAGCTGGCGCACTCCGCATCCCCCGACATCATCCTGATGGATATCAGTATTCCGGTCATGAACGGCTGGGAAGTTAACGCAGAAGCTCAAATCCGAAGCAGCCACCCGACATATACCCGATCATCGCCCTCACGGCGCATGCACTGGCAACCGACCGAGCAAGAGCATTCGAAGTGGGTTGCGACGATTACGACACCAAGCCTGTCGACTTTGGCAGGCTGCAAGGAAAAATCGAAAGTCTGCTTCTGGAGAAAAAAACACATGAATCTCCGGCCTAACCGTGTCCTGATCGTCGACGACAACGAATTGAATCGCGACATGCTGGCGCGCCGCCTGGAGCGCAAGGGTTATCAGGTCGGCGTTGCGCCGGGGCGCTCACGAATTAACGAAGCGCGTGAAAGAAGAACAGTACGATCTGGTGCTGCTCGATATCGAGATGCCGGAAATCAGTGGCTTGGAAGCGCTGCAGTCACTCCGCAAGCAGTATTCTGCCATCGAACTGCCCATCATCATGGTCACGGCCCGGAGCCAAAGCGAAGACGTAGTGAATGCCCTGAATATGGGCGCCAACGATTACCTGACCAAGCCGGTCGATTTCGCGGTAGCGCTGGCGCGAATCGGAACGCAGCTCTCACACAAGCGAGCGCAGGAAGGCTTGAAAGAGAGCGAAGAGCGCTACGCATTGGCCGCCCGCGGCGCGAATGACGGGCTCTGGGACTGGAACCTAACCACCAACGTCATCTATTTCTCCCCTCGCTGGAAAGCCATGCTGGGCTGCCAAGAAGATGAGATCGTCGATAACCCTGAAGAGTGGTTCGAGCGCATTCACGAAGCGGATCGCGAACGCATGAAAGAAGAGATTGCCGCGCATCAGAAAGGCTCGACTCCGCATTTCGAGAGCGTGCACCGCGTGCGGCACAAAGACGGCACCTTCCGCTGGATGCTGAGCCGCGGCCTCGCCATTCACGATGCCTCGGGCAAACCGGTGCGCATGGCCGGGTCGCAGACAGACATCACCGAAGGAAAAGTTTCCGATCCGCTGACGGGTTTGCCCAATCGGCTGCTATTCCTCGATCGCTTGGGTCGCTTGATACGCTACTCGAAGCGGCATACTGAGCGGTTGTTTGCTGTTCTCTTCCTCGACCTGGACGGCTTCAAGATGATCAACGATTCCATGGGGCATTTGTCGGCGATCAGCTTCTGCTAGGTGTGGCGAAGCGCTTGGAGCATTGCCTGCGCGGAACTGATACGGTGGCGCGGCTTGGACAACAAAACAGCTTCACGCTCGCTCGCATGGGCGGCGACGAATTCACGGTGTTACTGGACGATCTCAAGGATCCCAGCGACGCAAACATCGCGGCAGAACGGATCATGAAGGAACTGTCGGCTCCATTTGTGGTCGGTGGAAAAGAAGTCTTTACTTGCGCCAGTATCGGGATTGCTCTGAGCAATCCCTCCTACCAACATCCGGAGGAGATCATGCGCGACGCCGATACGGCGATGTATCGCGCGAAGTCGCTGGGCAAGTCGCGCTATGAAGTCTTCAATGCGGACATGCGCGCGACGGTAATGGCGCGACTGGAACTCGAGACAGACCTGCGACGCGCTATCGAGCGGAGAGAATTCAGGAATTTCTATCAACCCATCGTGGCGCTAAATTCCGGCCAGATCATCGGATTCGAAGCTCTGATGCGCTGGCAGCATCCGACGCGCGGACTTATTGGGCCGGAGAATTCATATCCGTCGCAGAAGATACCGGACTGATTCGCGAGCTGGGCTGGTGGAGCCTGGGCGAAGCCTGCCGGCGCCTGAAGGAGTGGAGGTCTCAACTCGGCCGAGAGCGAGATTTGACCATCAGCGTTAATCTCTCCATCAAACAGTTCATGCAGCCGAATTTGGTTGAACATATCGGCACGCTGTTGAAAGAACTAGAGCTACCACCAGTGCCCTAAAATTGGAAATCACGGAAAGTACGGTCATGGAGGATCCCACGGCCGCAGTGGAAATGCTACAGGAGATGAAGGACTTGGGAATCCGACTGGCCATCGACGATTTCGGAACGGGCTATTCCTCGCTCAGTTACCTGCACCGTTTCCCGCTGGATACCTTGAAAATCGATCGTTCCTTCATCAGCGGCGAATCTGACGGAGTCAACGGCATGGAGATCGCGCGAACGGTCATGCCGTTGGCTAAAAATCTCCGTCTCGACGTGGTGGCGGAAGGAGTGGAGACCGCCGAGCAGGTGCAAGAACTGAAAAAGCTGGAATGCAAATATGCCCAGGGGTATTACTTTTCTAAGCCGCTCTCAGCGGAAGAAGCAGGGTCGCTTTTAGTTGAACACGTAGTTTCGTAAATCGAATTTCTTCGGCGAAAAATGACGAAAACCAGCGCTTACATCATGGAGCATCCCAGGGAAGCTCAGCGGCTTCTCGACAAGGTGGACGCTCCTGCGTGGATTGACCGCTTCATCGAACCTTACCTTCCGGGGAAGAGGAGTTTCTTGTCAGTAGGCTGCGGGCCGGCCGTGTTTCTGCGGGAGATCGCGGAGAACCATCCCGAGTTGGACGTGGCGGGCGTAGACATCAGTTCTGCGCGGATTCGCGACGCAGCGCAGCGCCTTCGCGGTCTTTCAAACGCCCGCGCCTGCCTGGGCAACGCGACGTCGCTCCCTTTCGAATCCAACTCGTTTGACATGGTGTTCTGCCGATTTCTGGTGGAATACCTGCCGGACAAGGCGCTGGCCGTTCGAGAAATGGCTCGCGCTTGTAAGCCTGGCGGAACGGTCCTGTTACAGGACCTCGACGGCCAACTGGTCTGGCATTTTCCCGAAGATGCGGAATTGCAGGCGGCCACGGAGAAAATCGTCGATTATCTGGCGAAAACCGGCTTTGATCCCTTTGTCGGCCGTAAGCTTTTCAGCCTTTGCTTGGGCGCCAGGCTCACCAATGTCCACGTACAGATCGAGCCTTATCACATGTATGCTGGCGAGATCGATGAGAAGGAATTTTCGAATTGGCAGGCCAAGCTGGATATCGCTATGCCCCAGATCCAAGCGGCGCTCGGATCAGAGAAATTGGCTCGGACCTACTCGGAGCGCTTTTTAGACTATCTCCGCAGTCCCGAAACGCTTTCGTACTCCTGCCTTTTTACAGTATGCGCAACGAAGCCCGTTATTTGAGTACCAATGGCAACGAACTTGACACCAACACGAGCCCGGCCTGCTTACAAAACCAAGCTGGCTTCATACAAAAACCGCCCAAATATGATCATCGGTTGAGATTCTGGAAACACAATTACAGGGTGTGCTTGGAATAGCAAGCAGTGCTATGTCACATTTTAAGTTGCGAGGGCTTGAGAGGCCCCTTGGGGGGCGAGTGGGGCAGGTTGATTGTCCTTTCCGCCTGCTTCACTCGGCCCACTGCCTTCGGATTTCGCAGATCATTCGCCGCAAACGGAGCGGTTCCATCGGTTCGATTTAAACGCGTGGGCGAAACGTCATGTGTGCGTTACGACGCGTCAGTGAAAACAACAGGATTGGCAACGTCACTAGACGCTTGTCATACCTCCGTCGGCTAGACGCCACGCCAATACCGAAGGCCGATGGCGAGATCACCTCGACTCGTCTGAAGAATGTGGATTATTTCAGCTCGCTGGTTGGGCCCCTTCGTTTCCCCAGCGAGCATACCGGCGAAGGCGACGTCGACGAAGTTACCCACTTTGTAGCCGGTGTGCCGACTCAGAAATAACAGGCCGCTGCTCAAGACATGAGCGACGAGCCTTACTTCCTCGAAAGCCTCTTTGAGGTCAATCGATTGGATATAGACTTTCGGTGCACAATTCGCGTTAGCCTCGAGGGCGGACGCGGAAGTGGCGTCGAAAGGAGCTGCGTTTGAACATGTCAGCGTCGTCAGAGTCATCGATTACCTCAGTGAATGCCATTGCAAAACCGCTTCGTTTTTCTAAACCAACGGTAGGGTAACGCACAAAGCGGTCTGCGGGAATAGTACGACCGTACTCAAGTGACCACATTCCAGCGTAGCGCATACGGTTTTGAGCTCCGCCTCAATACTGCTGATCGCCGGCCGGCGAACCGGATTTGTCACCAGACCGGCCCCCTGGGTCAAGTATATAGTGCTGTCATCAGGACTTTGATCCGGGGCGCCGTTATCTTTTGTCAAATGCTCCGGCAAACACACAAAAGAAAACGCTAGATCGGTCGCATAATGAGTAGAGAGGCCGCTCATGTCCACGACCGTTCAAATGCCGCCCCAATCGAATCCCAAGTTGGTGCAAGAGGAACGCAAGCAACGCTTGCAAAGAATCGTCCGTAAAGGCCTGCCACCCTTCCCCCAAACCGCGCTTAAGCTGGCAAAGATTCTCGAGGGTAACTCTCCGGATGTCCACAAGGCGGGCAAGCTCATCTGTGGAGACCCGGCGCTGAGTTCGCAGGTGCTACGCATGTGTAATTCACCGATGGTCGCTCTGCGCAGCCGCGTGATCAGTATCGAACAGGCGGCGTTGCTGCTCGGCGCTGATCGGCTTCGCAATCTTGCTCTCAATAGTTCGGTATTGGAGTTCGCGAGCAAGGCCCTTCCCGAGCTGGAAATGAGTTCTTTTTGGCAGCACAGTTTTATGGCGGCGATGCTCACGCAGTATCTGGCGCAGCGGCGCAGACATTTTGAGAAGGACCAGGCTTACATTGCCGGACTGCTGCACGACATTGGTCGAATCCCCCAGTGGATGCTAGTCACCGAGGACAAAAGCAAAACCGATAAACGCCCCTTAGATGGTTGGGCCGACAATCCATGCGTCGAACGTGAGTATTTTGGAATAGACCACTGCCAACTCGGTGGCTCAATGGCGGCTTTCTGGGACTTGATGCCCTCGTTCGTCGATGTGCTCAACAATCACCACTCGCCCGAGCTTGCGAAACACGATTCGATTCTCGTTCGGCTAGTGGCCACAATCGAATTTTTCCTAATGGCGCAAGATGCAATTCAGCCCTCTTCTGCGAGTTCATCAGCATCCGCAGAAGATGGCGCATTGCTTGAAAACATTCAGAAGATGAAGCAACTCGGCGAAAGGCTCTTTGGCGAACATGAGTGGCCGAATGTAGAAGAATCTTTAGTAGACGAATATAGGCGCCTGCTGCCTCTTGTCCAGGCAGGACTCAAGGGTTTTCTAGCGCAGAGCGATAAGTGATTCGACATACCAAAGCGCTGCCCATTTGGTT
>CAVUBX010000002.1:0-96358 GCA_963739935.1 uncultured Acidobacteriota bacterium | reverse complement strand
AAACCGGGCGACCGGGTTCAGGATGACAACGAAAAGGCAGTGACGAGTGGCTAGTTAAAGTCCATAACCAAAAGAGATCCCTCGGAGAGGCTACTTGGTGTCGGGCTTTTGAGATTGCTCGGCGACGAGCTTTTCGTTCGCTACTTTCAGCACCGCGTCGAACCACTGGTTGATGCTTGCCGGACCCACAACAGCCGGGTTCGGGCCGTCGCCGCGCTTGGCGAGCGCCGGCTCAATCTCCAATTCGAGGTCGCGAGGCATCAGGAATGGATGGTTGCCCAGCATGACGTCCCAGGGGCCGAGCTGCTTGAGGCGCTCGATGCTCTTGATGAACACCGGCGTCCACTCCGGACCGAACTGCATGCCCATGCCACCGGGCACGATCGCGCGATAGGACTTGCCGCGATCGCGCACCTGGAATTCGATGGACGTAGCGCCGACCGTGTGCCCCGGCGTGAAATAGAACTTGAACGTGGTGTCGCCCAGCGTGATCGAGTCGTTGTCCTTGATGATCAGATCGCGCACCAACCGCAGACCGAGATTTGGCGCGCCTGCTTTCTGCTGCGATTCGACGCTCTGCCAATCCTCGAGCGACATGCCCACTCGGGCGCCAGTCGCTTCTTGAATCTTCCCGGCTCCGCCAAAATGGTCGAGATGCGAGTGGGTGATAAAAATGTACTTCACATCCGTCGGCTTGAAACCGAGTTTGCGAAGGCCGTCGAGCACGGAGTCGGCGGTGTCGCCGAAGGTCGCATCGATCAGGACCAATCCTGCGCTCGTCGTCACCAGGTAGGAACTGACGAAATGCAGGCCCACGTAATAAACGTTGTCGAAAATTTTGAAGGGCGGCCGCGTTTGTGTGGACGGCGGAGCCGAGCGAGGTCCCGCGGTTTGCAACGGCCCCCAGGGAGCCTTGGCGTTCCAAACGCCGCCCGGAGGCGCAGCCGCGTTTCCTTGCGCGGCGCCACTTTGTGCGGCTGCTCGCGCGGCGACAGAACAAAATACAGCCACCAACACAAACAAGACAACCGGCAGACGCTTGACGAGGCCTCGCAGTACGGATGGCGGTGTAGATAGCAGACCAAGTAATTGAGTGGTTCGCATGCTGTTACGGTCCTCCGCGGCGCCCCGTGCTGGCCGATCAGATCTGGCCAATCAGATGTGGCGAACCTGATCGGGGCAATCAGATCTGGACCAATCGGACCGGGCCAATCGGAAACGGGAGCTGCACTCTTATACGCCTTCTTTTTACGAAAGGAAATTACCGAAATGTACTGCTGCAATGGGAAAAGGCGGGGATCCAAATCACATGAGTTGCGCGGCTCCGTGGGCAAGCCCGCGAGGTCTGGATTCTGGAACTTTAAGAAGCTTTAAGGTTGGAACCCGTCTGACATCCATTTTGCGAACAGATCGATGCGGGATTGCGGCCAGGGACCTTCGCCCCTGGGCGGAGGAGGAGGCATCACGTTGCCACCGATTCCGCGGATGCGGTCATAGATGGCCGCTGCGTGCTTCTTCACGTCGTCGTAATTCGCCAGGTTAAACGCCTTGCTCATGCCCTTGATGTCGCGGTCGGTGAAGAGCGGGCGAATATCGGATTCAAAGCTGGTCGATTTGGTCATAGGCACCTCGCAGCCTTTGATGATCCTCAGGCATCGGCGGTTCCCTCAAAGATGTTTTAGAACGGTTTTTGCGGCGAATGAAGAGTCCGGCGAATGTTATGGAGACGACCATGCTGGTTGCTTGCTGGGGGCACTTTTCGGTGTATGATGTGGCCACTTTTGGGGATATTGCGCTCGTGATTGAATTCAGGACGGAGCGCAATCAAGGAGATAGTGATGTCCAGCCGAGCTGATCGTAACGTCGTTACATTACAGGCGACCAAGGTGGAAAACACGATGTTTAGGAATGTTGTGCAAAAAATGGTTATGGCCGCGGCAGTGCTCGCAGTCTTGCTCTGCCTTCCGTCGGCGCGAGCCGCGGAGAACAGTGGCGCCGTTGTGCGGGGCGTGGTAAAGAGTTCGTCCGCACAGCCCCTCTCCGGGGCCTACGTGAAGATTTACAACCCGGAGAAAGATTTGACCTTTATGGTTGTCAGTCAGGATGGAGGGCGCTTTTCGTTTAAGAACCTCCCGCCCGGAAAATATAAGGTTCAGGGAGTTGGCGGCAATTTCCAGAGCGCGGAAGTTCCGGTGAATGTGGGATCGAAGGGAGATGTGGAAGCGAATGTTTCGCTCACCGAAACTCGCGCCCCGCAACTCACGAATAGCTGGCCTTTCCGGGACTCGAACGTGAATGGAAACGAAGAGTGGGACCACAAGCCGGGGATGAAGATGGTTCCCGGGCCCGGCAAGGACGTGCTGGAAGCAAAGTGCGAACAGTGCCACAACACCACACGAATCGCGCTGCTGCCGCAAAGCCGCGCCAAGTGGGCCATGACCGTCGCGACCATGCGCTCCTATATTGACGCAGGGCACCTCGACCAACTTACGGATAAAGAAGCGGAAGAGGTCACCGATTATTTGGGGGAGCATTACTCGGGTCTGCCGGGCTCCGCGAATGAGTTGAAGCCCGTGAACGACAGGCTGCCGCGAACACTGGCCACAGGTCAAGATGGCAAATATTTCGCGATGGACATGAGACTCCCCGATGACCCGAACCGCGATCCACATGATTTGACGGTCGACTACAAAGGAAATGCCTGGATGGCGGACCGGCTCGGCTGCTGCGTAACAAAGCTGGATGCGGCAACCTACAAGGTCACCGTGTTTACTCCTCCCGCCGCCGCTCACACTTCCCGCTTGGGCGGAGCGATTCAGAGAAACGATGACGCAACCCTGATCTGGGTTCAGGACGCCGCCAACCGGCGCTGGCTCAGCTTAGACGTTCGCAACGGCAAATTCACCAGCTACCCGCTTCCGGATTCGATTACCGGTCCGGTCGGCTCGAACTTTATGGTTTACACCAAGGATGGAAGGATCTGGGGCGCCACCGGACAAGCCGTGCTCGGGCTCGATCCCAAGGACGGAAAGTTTGTGGCATATCCCATTCCTTACTTCCAAAAGACCGGAAAGAGTGTGACGGGCTACGGCATGGCCGTTTCACTCGACGGGAAAGTGTGGTTCGCGGAGCGCGATATAAGCCAGATCGGCCGGCTTGATCCCGCTACCGGCCACATCGACGAATACCAGACTCCGATCCCGGGTTCCATTCCCCGCAGGATGGGTGCCGATGCAGACGGCAATGTTTGGGTCGCTCTTCACGCTGCTGGAAAGCTTGTGAAGATTAACTACGAAACCCAGAAAATGACCGTTTTTAGTCCGCCCACCGCGGACAATGGCGCGTATATCGCCATTGCTGGTCCCAAGGGCATGATCTGGATGAGCGAACAAACCGCGGACAAGATCGCGGAGTTCGACCCCAAGACCAGCAGCTTCATCGCCGAGTATGCCCTGCCCACCTCGCAGTCGGATGCCAGGAGGCTCACCACCGATCCAACCAATCCGAATCGCTTCTGGTGGTCTGGCGACACCTCGGTGCGGGTGGGTTACATCCAAGTGGAGCGGTAAAGGTCGAGCGGTAACGGCACCAGCACGCATTGAATCTCGGGCGTTGCCACGCAGGAAGCAAATCCGGCGTGGCAGCGCCCGAACTCTTCCCTTCTATGCTCCACTTCGGCTGCTGTTGGTGTTGTTGATGGTGTGGCGCGCGTCGTGAATCCACGTTGGTTCAACTTTTGTTCCGGAGCGTTTGGTCCAAACTTTCGTACAGGGCGCCTTCCGTTGCATCATCTATCCAATTCCTCACATCCAATCCCGCGCGTTCGTTGCAGTCTTCCATTCGGGGAGGAATACATCCATGGAGTCACTGAATAAATTGGCGAAGTTTGTTGCGCTGGCGGTTCTTTGTGCCGGGGTGGCTTGGGCGAGTAACCCTGGTGTGATTCAAGGCGTGGTAAAAGGCGCGGACGGCAAGCCGGTTTCCGGCGCGTACATCAAGGTTATCGATAGCGACGGCCTCACCCTGCTGGTGGTTTCCGGTGGGCAGGGCAAATTCAGCGCGAACAATTTGAAGCCGGGCAAATATACCGTGCAGGCGGTGGGCGGCGAAATGCAGAGCAAGACAGCTGCGGTGGACGTTTCTGCGTCCAAGCCCGAAGCCGCGGACCTTTTGTTGAGCGAACATCGCGCTCCCGAACTTGCTCCGGGCTGGCCGGGCACGCCCGGAACTGTGGGCGGCGGCGAAGTCTGGAACAAAAACCCGCGCCCGGCGCTTCCCGACGGCCCCGGAAAAGAAATCGCGCAGCAGAAGTGCGGACAATGCCACGCCTATAGCTGGTTCCTGAGCATCCGCGCGACGAGCCGTGACGAGTGGGCGGGCCTGATCGACTCGATGCGCTCGAACATCGCCGCGTGGGACGGCAAGGCGGACGATCTGTCGCCGGAAGAAGTGAATACGCTCACCGATTATTTCTGGACCAAGCTGAAGAAGCCGGCGGTGGACCCGAACAGCCGTCTGCCGCGACGGCTCGCCACCGGGGGCGTGCGTTATATCTCCGTCGATTACAAAATTCCACGCATTGAGCCGGAACCGCACGAAATTACCGTGGGCAGCGATGGCTTCGGATATGCCGCGGAGCACAATGGCGGGCGCATCGCCAAGCTCGATCCCAGCACGAACACATTTTCCGAGATCGCTCCTCCTCCTGGTGTTTCGCCGCGGGTGCGCTTTGTGACCATCGGAAAAGGCAAGGGCGATAACCTTTGGCTGGCGGATGCCGGCGCGAACCATCGCTGGCTTGAATACAATGTGGTGACCGGAGCGTTTCGTTCCTTCGACATTCCCCAAAACCTGAGGGGCGCCCCGGCGGTCAGCAATACGATCATCGAGCATCCGAACGGAACCGTTTGGCTGTCCAGCGTGTTTTCCAATGGCATGATCGGGCTCGATCCGAAGACCGGGAAATGGGTGTTGTACGAATCTCCGGCGGGCAAAAAGTCGGGCAAGAGCGTTGGCCCTTACGGATTCTCGATCGACCATAAGGGCGACATCTGGTTCGGTGAGTACGCGAACAACGCCATCGGCCGCCTGGATCCACAGACCGGCGAAATCGACGATTTCCCGGTGCCCATCCCGAATGCCGTTCCGCGCAAAGTAACCACGGATGAGCAGGGCAATATCTGGCTCGCGCTGCACGAAACGGGCCAGATTGTGAGGATCGATCCGAACCATATCGAAATGGGCCACCCGGAGCAGATGAAAACCTTTGCGCCGCCGGAAGAACATACCGGGACCTATTCGCTCTCTGCCGATTTGAAGAACGGTTACATCTGGGCGTCCTTTCAGAGCATGGATAGGATCGCGCGCTTCGATCCGAAGACGGATACCTGGGTGGAATTTTCGGTTCCCTATCCGGAGAGCGATATTCGCCGCGTAGAAGTCGACCAGAAGAATCCGAATCGCGTGTGGTGGTCCGGCGACTTGTCCGGCCACTTCGGATACATCGAGGTTCTGGCGCCCTAGTGTTCGCGCTTAGCGCTCGCCCTAGTGCTCGATGGTTTCGCGACGGCTGACGCTGTCGCCGTCGCCTTTTCTGAGGCGGCGAAAAACCAGCGTGGAGAACACGGTGAAGGCTCCCAGAGCGTAGAGAGATTTGTGAATGCCGTGAATCATGGCGAGCGGATTGTCCGCGGCGCCTGCCGGAATGAAGAAGGTGGTGGCCAAGCCCGCGGAAGCCACGCCAAAGCTCATGGACATCTGCTGCATGGTGCTGGCGATGGTGCTGGCGGCGCTGGTTTGTTCTTCGTTGATGTCCGCGAAGACGAGCGTGTTCATGCTGGTGTATTGCAGCGAGGTAAAGGCGCCGTAGCAGAAGGCCAGCAGCACGATCTCCGATACATGCGTGCGCTGGCCGATGGTGCCGAAGAGAATCAGCAAAATTCCGATGACGATGGTGTTGGAAATCAACACGCCTCGATACCCGATTTTCTCGAGAATTCGCTGCATGGCGAATTTAATGCTCATAGCCGCAAGGGCCTGGGGCATGATCAGCAATCCCGATTGCACCGGGGTGTATCCAAGGCCGATCTGATAGAGCAGCGGAAGCAAAAAGGGCACGCCGCCGATTCCGATGCGCGTGATGAAGCTGCCGCTCACCGCGCCGAAGAAGGTGCGGAGGCGAAACAGACTCAAGCGCAGCAACGGGAATTTCGCCGACTGCGCGTGAATCCAGTAGGCGGCGAGTAAAGCCAGCGACACCACCAGCAGCGATCCCACCTCGATGGGGCTCAACGTATGCTCGCCGAATACTTCCAAAACGTAGGAAAGCAAGCCGATGCCGGACCCGAACAGCACCAAGCCGACGAAATCTAAAGGAGGCGGGTGCTCCTCGCGATAGTCAGGCATGTGCAGGTAGACCAGCAACAATCCCAAGAAACCAATGGGAATGTTCACGAAGAAGATGACCCGCCAGGGGAAGTACGCAACGATCAGCCCGCCGGCGATAGGACCGAGCATGGGGCCGATGAGACCCGGGATGGCTACGAAGCTCATGGCGCGGATCAATTCCGATTTTGCGAAGGTGCGAACCAGGGCGAGGCGTCCAACGGGCACCATCATGGCGCCGCCGCAACCCTGCAGGATGCGGAAGGCGACCAAGAGGCGTATATCGCTCGAAATGCCGCATAAAAATGACCCCAACGTAAAGAGAGCGATGGCCGAGGCGAACACACGGCGTGTGCCGAAGCGGTCCGCGACCCAACCACTGATCGGGATGAAGACGGCGAGACTTAGCGTGTAACTGGCCAGCACCGACTTCATGGCAAGTGGCGTGACCTTGAGCGAAGCGGCGATGGTGGGGACGGCCGTGTTCAGAATGGTGGTGTCGAGCGATTCCATGAAAAAAGCCACGGCTACGAGCCAGGGAAGGAATCGCTTAAATGTTTCCGTGGATGGTGGCGGGATGGAAGGCGCCGCGAGCGTGTCGATGTGGCTGGAGCTCATCAGTTTTGGGTATGCGAATGAAGGGCGCGAGCTATCGATCCATATTACTTCGTAAGCCCAAGGCAATTATCGCCGATCTGGCCGCGAGCGCGGCATTCTGGCGAGCGGCTCGTGAAAAGCCAGGAGCCAGGAGGGATGCTTCGCCGCGCTCAGCGTACCGGCGGCAGCGCCAAAATGGCTGGGGTGATAAGAGCGCAATGTGCCGATTCTACATACTTCGGAGTATGGAGTGAGTGCGCGATGCTCCATAACCTATTGGTGTGAGAACCATGAGGATGTGGCGAGCCGCGGCAGCAATCGGGATTCTGGTGATCTGCGCGGCAGGATTTTCCCGCGCGGCGAGAGATGATGCGGCGAACTTTGTTCCGCCCCGGGTTATTTCCGCGGGAGGAATTGCTTACCCGGATCTGTCCACGGGGGGAGTGGTGGAGCTGTGGCTAAACCTCGACAAGAACGGTTACGTTACGTCCCTTCACACGGTACGAGATGTGCCGTCGCTGACGGCGGCTGTGGCAAACGCGGTGACCGGGTGGATGTTCTCGCCGGCGTTTGTGAATGGGGCCGCGGTTGCGTCGAACATTCTGGTATGCGCCGCATTCAATCCCGGGACGTTACCGAGTAAAACGATTTCGCTTACGCAGCCAGCCTGGAGCTGGCTGCCAGAGCGACCGGCGTATATGCCGCCGGAGGTTTCCAGCGCGTGGTCCGCGACTTATCCTGAGAATGCCGCCGGGGCCACGGTCGTGCTGGATTTGTCTCTGAATAAGGAAGGCGCCGTGAGGCGGTCGGCCGCGATTTACACGACGCCGAACCTAACCGAAACTGTAGTGGCAGCGGCAGCACACTGGAAATTCGAACCGGGAAAATTTGAAGGGACTGCGATCGCGTCCCATGGAGTGGCCGCCTTTATTTTTCGGGCGCCTGCAATCAAACAGGGAGAATAGGCTCGGGACAAAGCAGGCGAATGGGTGCGAGTTACGCGCGCTCTTTTTGTTGAACGGGAGCCGGTTTCTGTTCCGTTTTCCGGTTTGGCTGCTTGTTCCAGCCGTGAAATGGTGACAAGTCGCCGGTATTCCATGCCTGGCGCAGTCCTGGGGTGCCGAGGTCCCAATCGGGACGGATTTCGCGTGTCACGGCGCGCAAGTCGTGCCAGAGATCAGCAACTGACGGGCGGCCCCAAAACCAATAGCCATTGTAGATGCTGTGAATTATTAACCCCGGCTTGAGCACCAGGGTGTGCGGGATCATCGGATTGTTCTCCGGGTCCGTGTACTCCTGGATGTCGAGATCCTTCTGAACAATTCGGTCCGGATCGGACAGGAAAGGCCACTGGGCGCCGACCGATGCACGGAACTCCTGAAGGGTATGGTGATCGTCCGTGGAGATTGTTGCGATTTGTGTGTAAGCCACGGCGATCTTCGGGTAGAACGCGGCGAGTTCGAGATGCTGCTGGTGTTCCTTGGGACAATAGTGCCCGCGCGCGAGCGTGAGGATCAGCGGGTCGTCGCCCTGGAGCTCGCTGAGCTTGCGCGGTGTACTTGTGTGATCGGGCAACTCGTAGTTGGGGAAAGTGGCCCCCGGGACGATATCGGAACGCATTTTTCGACTCCTTAGAACTGCCCTGCCGGAAAGAAAAAATCCAGTGAGAGCCGGCGCCGTGCTCGAAGGCGTTGGATGCGAGGCAAGGTGGCGACCGTTGGGCTGGCGCCGTAAGGTTAGCGCTTAATCCTGCTCGCCAAGAGTTTGGGCGTAGGTCTTGCCGTAGGGATAAAAAAGGTCCTTGCGGCCCTGCTGCCACGCGGCCTTGAACTCGGGCGTGGTGATGTCCCAGTCCGGGCGGCATTTTTTGGTGACAGCGCGCAAATCCTGCCGGAGGTCTTCCATAGTGGGACGGCCGAAGAACCAGTAGCCATTGTAGATTTTGTAGACGACCAGGCCGGGCTCGAGAACGATTACGTGAGGGATCATGGGATTGTTGAGCGGATCGGTGTACTCGGCGATGTCGAGATCCTTTTGGACGACGCGCCCCGCGTCGGATAGGAACGGCCAGTGCGCGCCGACTCCGCTGCGATATTCGTTGGTCTGGGTGATGTTGTCGGTGCTGATGGTGACCAGCCGGCAATAGCCAACCTCCATTTCACGATGGAGTTGAACCAGCCCTTCCGCCTGCCGGCGGTCCTTGGGACAGAACCCGCCGCGGCTCAGCACGAGAACCATAGGATGCTGGCCCTGGATATGGGAAAGCTTGCGGTGTTTCGCGGTGTGGTCGGAAAGCTCGTAATCGGGAAAGATCGCTCCGGGAACAATGTCAGGTCGCATGGAACCTCCAAGCCTTGGATGCACGTGGCCACATTCGGTCTTAAGGATGAAACAGGCATATTACGCAGGCTCATGAGTTTTCCACAACTTGGGATAAATTCGCAGATCAATTCCCCGCTAATTGCTCCGCTTTACCTGCGTCATACATCCAAACCGTATCAGTTGAGAAATTACTGGGAGGCAACATGGCAACTACGAAAGTCGCAGCGGCACCGATGAAGGCAGCGCAAGTTCCCAAGCCGGGAGCGGATTTCGAGATTGTGGAGCGGGAGATACCGCAGCCGGGCGCAGCACAGGTGCGCATCAAGGTGCAGGCGTGCGGAATTTGCCACAGCGACGTGCTGACGAAAGAAGGCGCGTGGCCGGGGATTGAGTATCCGCGCGTGCCGGGACACGAAGTGGCGGGCGTGATCGACGAGCTGGGCGCCGGCGTGACCGGATGGAAGAAGGGGCAGCGCGCCGGCGTGGGATGGCATGGCGGCCATGACGGGACGTGTCTTCCGTGCCGGCGCGGAGATTTTCGCAATTGCCAGAATTTAAAAATCCCGGGGATCAGTTATGACGGCGGCTATCAGCAGTACATGATCGCGCCGGTGGAAGCGGTGGCGCCGATACCGGACAGCCTGAGCGACGTGGAAGCAGCGCCGTTGTTGTGCGCTGGCATCACGGTATATAACGCGCTGCGGCACAGCGGCGCGATGCCCGGCGATCTGGTGGCGGTGCAAGGCATCGGCGGGCTGGGACATCTGGGAATTCAATTCGCGAATAAATTTGGATATAAGGTGGCGGCCGTGGGGCGCGGGCCGGAGAATGCGGCACTGGCGAAGAAATTAGGAGCGAACGTATACATCGACAGCAAGACGACGAATGCGGCAAACGAGCTGCAAAAACTCGGGGGCGCGCAGGCGATTCTGGGGACGGCGCCGAGTTCGAAGGCGATGTCGGAGCTGATCGACGGGCTGGGGCCGAACGGGAATTTTGTGGTGATTGGAGTGAGCCCGGATCCCATTGAAGTGACGCCCGCACAACTGATTATGAAAAGCAGCCGCATTCAAGGATGGGCCTCGGGCACAACCGCGGACGAGGAGGACACGCTACGCTTCGCGGAACTGAGCGGCGTGCGTCCCATGATTGAAATTTATCCGCTGGAAAAAGCGGCCGAGGCTTACGCGCGCATGATGAGCGGCAAGGCACAGTTTCGCGTGGTATTAACCATGTGATGCGCCAGACAGAAGATCAGACGGAAGAGATGCGGCCGAAACCGGGCGGATGGCCCGCAGGGCCGATCATCCAATAGCGAGGCGGCTCGTAGTGGTTTTCGGCGGTAAAGGGCGCGGCGAAATGAGCGCCGCAAAGATCGTTGCGCACGAAGTAAGAGTTCACGCCAGCAAAACTGCAGCCGACCAGGCTGTAGCCCTTTTTCTCGGCAAGTGAAGCGAGTGCAGAGAGGCTGGCGCCGAAGTAATTCGTGCCATCCCATTTGTGACGCGGGTTGTATTCGATGGTGACGCTCAGCGGCGGGCGCCATGCGGCGTTGTATTCCATCATCACGACGCGGGGTTTAACCGAGGAGATGGCGTTCCAGACCCAATAGTCGTTTCCATCGATGTCGATGCTGAGCAGGTCGAGAGCGCCATCGGGACAGAGACGGCTGAGAAGCGTATTGACGTTTTCGGCGGAAACGAGCTGGTGGCGGGTGTGGAGAGTGCTTCCCAAATACATCCCGAATTTCCCCTGGATTTGAGACATGCTCTTTTCATCGGAATCGATCCAGTGTCCTGACCAACCCTGCATCAGAAGATGGAGGGTGTTGCATTCGAGGCCGTTTTCAACGCCGATCTCGATGAAGTTGCGGCGGTCCGTGCCGATGCGGCGAAAGATTTCGGCGATGGAGCCGTCGGAATCGTCCTGCGAATAGACCTTGTAGGCGAATTTGTAAAGGCGTTTGGGATCGGAGTAGCGCGGATCGAGACGCAAAAGTGTCTCGCGAAATTGGGCCTGCAGGATGGGATCGTTCACGGGAAGGGATTGTATCGCGAATCGGCGAGTAAGCTGAGCGATTGAGATTGGGTACAGCGCTGGGGGCTGCAAGCGTAATGGTCCGATTCTCGAGTGAGTACACGAGTGGCACCGCGAAATCGAAGGCTCGCGGGAACTTCACCGCGAGCGGTATAAGCGCTTCGCGCCCCGGACATGTCCCAGAGCGCCCGGTGCGCAAGAACGGCGCACCTGTGGCGCACTGGGCTACATTGTATCGCCCCGACGGGGCTGGTTGGGCGGTTCAATTCGCGCCAGAGGTCTTCGTCACGGTTTAGAGCCACGACCCAGAAGGAAAAATCGAAGAGAGATCCTTCGACTCCGCTCTGAGACCCTCGCCGGGTCGCCGAGACCGCTTCGCTCAGGATGACACCGTCACCATAAAAGCAACAGTCTAGGCGCGGGATTCGCCGACGGCGGAGTACTTCAGGCGCTGGTAGTAGTCGCGCTGGAAGCTTTCGAGGTCCTGCTTGACGAGATTCAGGGCGAAGACGCACAGCTCGAAATTCTCGGACAGTCTGCGGAAGAGCGGAGCCTCCTCGCGGTATTCGAACTGATCGAATGAGGAAACGATGGCGTAGGACTCTTTCCCTGCCTGAACGAAATCGACCATGGCGTCCAGACGCGGGCGGCCTTTGCGGCTCGTTTTGCCGACGCTTTCCGGGAAGAGTCCGGTGATGAACAAGGTGTAGTCGCCGACGTGCTTACGCACGGCGCGCTCGCGGTCAAAGGATGCGGCTTCGAGCTGCGGGTCCGACTCGACGAGCATTTCACCGACATCCTCGAGGGATTCGCCGGCAGCGTTTTGAATTTTGTAGAGATTGCGGGCGTGTCCGAATTCGGTGAGCAGGTTCGACACGTAGTGGGCCACGCCAGGCTCTTCCAAATGAACATCGGAGAAAAAGTGCCGCCAGACGAGATCCTCGAAGAAATGGCGAAGAGAGCGAGTGCCGGAGGTGCTCAATTCTGCGGTCATTTTCTCTGCGCTCATGTCTGAATCTTACATGCGTAGCCGGCGCCGCGGAACCCAGGAAAGTCCTGATCGAACGCATCCGGGAAATGTATGCGGGAAGGAATCATGCAGTAGTGACTGTTGATGTCTGAGGCGAAGCCCCGACCCCTAAAGTGCTTTCCTGGCGGCGACAAATACAGCGCAAGAATTAGCGGCGAACGAGCCAGAGTGCTGCTTATCAGCGGGACCACGAGGCGACGACAGGTCAGCGCGGAGGCTCAGCAACTCCAGGAAACCCGCCAACTTTCGCCAGCTCATACCGATGAAAAGAGTGGACTAGACCCGCTTGTCCAAGCCTTTCTCATGCAGCCATTTCGAGGCAAGATCGGCGATTTGAAGATTATTGTGATCAAAGAACATGAAGTGGCCATTGCCGTGGATGCCGATTTCAGGAAGGCTTACAAAAGTGGCGTCGCCGCCATGGCGCTTGAGCGCGTCGACAAACATTTTTGCGGCCATGACCTGGCCGCGGCGATTGTCGCGAGCCACGATGGGATCAGGGCTGGCGGGAATGTTGTCGCCGTAGACGATGCAGATAGGGATTTTGGTGAGCTTCATAAAATCGTCGAGCGGGACTTCGTAGGTATCGGTGTGGAATAGCGAACCGTCTGACAAGCGGATTTCCGGACGCGGTTCTCCGTGCGGGTAAATGTATGCGGCGGGTTCGTATCCGTAGATCGCTTTTATGTTGGGGCTGCGGAGCGCGGTCAGGATGGCGTAAGGCCCGGACATGGAGTGCGGCATCATGATGGCGGGGCCGATCTTTTCGAGAAGCGCGACGAAAGCGCCGACGACGACATCGGGAAATTCCTGGGGCATATCGTAATCGCCGACGTTCGGGATCGATTGCCGGAAGAATTGCTCGACTCCTTCCCTGGGAAATTGGGAGTTCGGGAAAAAGTCGGGGTATTCGGGGCCGAGCCGCCAGCCGACGAAGGCCTGCTGCGCGCTGGGGCGCGTGGTGTGGTCCGGAACGAGCTGCTTGCCGGCGAATGAGCCGAGCGTGCCGTTGAATGAGGGGAAGCCAGCACGGGCGCGGCGCGGCTGGTCATTCAGATAGACGGAGAAACCGCGGCGAAGAAAGATGGTTTGGAAGCCGTCGCGACCGTCGGGTGTGGACTCGAAAGTTTTGGCGGTTTGATTGGTGCCGTGGGTCATCACGATGGGATACTGGCGCGCTTTCACCGGCGTTTGAAACTGCATGTACATGTGGTCGATGTAATAGGTCGAGCCGGGGCCGCTGGTGTGGTTGGGATCGAAGGCGCCAGGTGTGGTGAGCTGCGTACCGCCCACGAAAAAACTTCCTTGCTTGGCGATGGTCACCGGACCGGAGTCTGTGTTGACGGCGGCCTCTGCCGAATCATCCAAGCCGGCAAACTGTGAAATGGCAGCCAGACCTCCAGCCAGGGTGAAAAAAGTTCGGCGGCTCAAAATTTTTAAGCGCTGGCGGATGGCGTTGCCCGCTGGAAGAATCATATGAGTTCCCTTTCGATGGCAGAGTCAATCGAGCGATAGAGTACAGCCAGTTCGATGGGAGCACAAAGCCGCAAGGCGCAAAAGGAAGAAACCGGCAATTCGACTGCGGTGACGGATTCAGGCGCGAGGCAGAAGATTTTCGGCGAGTTCGGCTTCAAATGAGTCCAGCTCTTTGGTGCGCTCGGGAGTAGCGGCGAGCTTTTCCTTTTTCGATACGAAATAATGGCCGTCGCCCTGAAAGGTTTTTACGCCGAGCTTGCCGTCGACGAGATAAGAAGGCTGGCCAAACATTTGAAAGCCGCCGGAGTCCTGAGGGGCAAGCAATGCGGCGCAGTTCCCTTTCCGCACACCGACGTAGCTTTCGTACATGGGAAAAGCGACGATATCGAAGCCGCTGCTTTTCAGTCGCTCTAAAACAGAGATTTGTTGCGCAGTGATTTCCATACTTGGAAAGAATAACAGAAAGGCGAGGACGAGCCAGGAACGCGAACGGTTCAAAAAGGAATTCGTGATACTGGATTCTACGGATGACCGATTGGCGGCAACGCGGCGCGCCGGTACAAACCGCGGGGGCGCGGGTGGTAATTTGCTTGTCGGGTGAATGCTTATGACGATCGAAAGACGGCGGGCGCCGCGGTACCAGTTGGTTGCGGCGGCGGAAATCGTGGAGCTGCGGTCGAATGGCATACTAAACGCGAAAACGTCGGACGTGAGCCTGGTGGGCTGCTTCATGAACACGGCGCGTTCGTTTCCCGAGGGAACACGGATACGGCTGAGGCTTACGAGAGATGACAGCTCGTTTACGAGCTTAGGCGTGGTGGCGCGCTTGCAGCCGATGGGCATGGGCGTGAGCTTTTCGGAAATGAAAGAGGACCAGTCGAAAGTGTTGCGGGCGTGGCTTTCGGAGAGTGGCAGCGGATGCTAGTGGCTCGAAAAGAGCAGACCTGCTAACAACCCAACAGCGAAGAGGGATTCTTCGCTGCGCTCAGAATGACGGCGGGAAAACAAAGAAAACGCGAAGAGAGATCCCTCGTCGCTCAGTGCGTCCCTAACGGGCCGCACATTCGCTCGCTCGGGATGACAAGGACAGTTGCGCTGGTGACGAGGCGACGGTAAAGACGCTCTGATGGCAAAAGCAGGCTGGCAGACTGAAGTCCGCCGCTACAAAATCAACGGCAAGGAACGGCAAGATGACGGGGCAAGTCCGGCGATACAAAATCAACAAAGAACGGCAGGATGACGGGCAAGCCCGCCGATACGATAAACAAAAAGAGCCCAACATGAGACAAGGAGCGGATGGGCGCACGGAATTAGGAGCGGGCGGCGGCGCGGGATTTCGGGATGGCGAAGGTCGCGGAGACGGCCGTCCCGGAAGGACTCGACGCGATGCGCATGTGTCCGTTGAACGGGCGCAGACGTTCGCGCATGCCCTGAATGCCCACGCCGGAACCGTGCGTTTCAATCTCCGTTAGTTTTTCTGGCGAGATCCCACAACCCTGGTCGCGAACTTCGAGATTCAGCGAGCCGCCAGCAGAGGAGATATGAATCGCGGCGGTCTTGCTGCCGGAGTGGCGATGAATGTTCGTAAGGCATTCCTGCGCGACGCGGAAGACGGCCAATTCCAGATCATCGGAAAAGCGGGGGAAGTTTTCAGGAATCATCAACTGAATGTCGAGGCCGCCGCGAGCGTTCAGACCCGCGACGTACACCTCGAGAGCCGTGGCCAAGCCGCCCTCTTCGAGCAGCGGCGGGTGCAACAAGTAAGACATGGTGCGAATCTCCTGCATGATCTGGCGGGCAATCTGATGGCTCTCGTCCGCGCGTTCGCTGATGTTCGGCGCGATGTCCTTGGTCTGGCGGGTGATGGCGGCGAGATTCACGGTGAGCACGGAGAGCAACTGGCCGGCGCTGTCGTGCAATTCGCGGGAGATGCGGCGGCGCTCGGAATCCTGCACTTCCATCAAGCGATGTGAAAGCACGCGAAGAAGCGCGGACTGGCGCAAAACGTCGAAGTTGCGGTTCTCGAGTTCGCTGGTGCGGGCGCTCACTTCGACTTCGAGATTTTCGGTGAGCTTGCGGATCCTCTCCTCGGTGAGCTTACGGTCGGTGATGTCCAACCCAGTGGGATGCAGAAAAACGATACCGCCGCGATCGTTGCGAATGGGATTGAGCGAGAAGTCGACCATGTGCTCGGAATTGTCCGCCCAAATATAGGAAAGCTCCTCGCGATACGGAAGACCTTGAGCCGCTCGTGCGCTGGCGCGGCGAATTTTCGCCTGCACCGTTTTGTCATGACGCCACCAGGGAGTTTCCCAAAAAGGGCGGCCGATGACTTCTTCGCGCGCATAGCCGCATATCTGCAGGGACGTTTTATTGGCGTCGAGAACAGCGCCGTCGAGAGACAAGATGCCGGCAAACTGGGAACTCTGATCAAAAACGGCGCGAAAGCGAGCGTTGACGTCCATCGCTTCAACGGCCGATCGCTGTTCGCCCTGAGCAGATGACATTTTGAGAAAACTCCCTGACCAAGCGTTTGGGCGCTTTCATTGTGGCCGGGTGGGGAGTTCATGATAACACCGCTTGCGGCCGCGGAAAAACCGCGCGCGGGTTGTGGAAAACAACTTAGCGTTTCTTGGAAGAGCGTGATGACTTCGAAGATTTGCCGGACTTGTAATACCCGAGACGCTGCAGGACGGCGCCGACGATCAAAGGAAGAGCGACGGTAGCGTCGTCAAGGACTTCGGCGAAACGTCCACCTTCTTCCGGCGGAATAAATTTTCCCCAGGAGACCGCTTCGGTGTAGGTGCTGCCGGAGAGTCCGCCCCAATTCACAGGCTCGGGGCAGATGCGCACGCCGTAGCTGTAGCGCTTGAGGGGAATTTTTTCATAGCCGCGGCGCGCGAGAAGCTCGGCGTAGACGCCAAACTGCTGGGCCCAGTTGCGCGGAACGCCGCCGCCGATGGTGAAAATGCCGGTGCGGTCGGTTTTGAGCATGGTGGTGGCGTAGTGCTCGAAATCGAGGAAAGGATCGAAGCGCAGAACGGGCTTGCCTTCTTTTTTGCAGAGGCGCTGATAGAGCGCGAAGTCGATGCCCAGCTCGGAGTCGGTAAAGGCCGGAACGAAAACCGGGACATTGTGTTCCGCGCAGGATTTGAGAATGCCGCGGCCCTTGGCGTGGCGGATCAGATGTTCGCCGATACGGCGATTGATCTTCCAACTGCAGACGATTTCGTTCGGGTCCCAGCTTTGCAGGATGTGCTGCATCACTTCTTCGACCGCGTCGAGATTTACTTCGGGCTCGAGCGAATCGTAGACGCGATTGTAGCCGGCGAAAAAAAGCTCGTTGTCGTCCATGCGCGGGTCGTAACGGAAATGGGAGCGGCCGGTGGCCTCGACAAGCCCGTGAGCCATCAGCGCACCGGTGGAGACGATGGCTTTCACCAGGCCGGATTCGACGAGGTCGCAAAAAACAAGGCCCATTTTGCCCACGGTCAGGGCGCCCGAAAGAGTCATGACCACGAAACAGTTTTTGTCGCGGCCCATGGCTTCGAGAACGTCGGAGGCGTCGCCGATCTGGCGGGCGGTAAAGGCTGTCTGGCCCATGCTGCGGACAAGGTCGTCGATGGTCTGCACACGGGAAAGATCGAGCGGAAAAATGGGAGTGAGGCGATCTTCGACGGGGTCGTGAAGGACTCTTCCAGTCACACCCTTTTTCTTTGCCATTCAGCATCCTCGCAGGTAATGTATTTCCGCTCGGCCAACCACAACGCGCGTGAGCGCGCGAAGCATCTTGATACAGAACGCGACATAAACAAAGGGAGAATTTCTATTTTTCCGGAAAGTATGAATGGACGATGACACGATACACGGCTGTAGCGCCGCACAATTTCGGCGGAATAACCGAGGAAGATGCATCGTACGAGGGGGCCAAGGCGGTGATTTTTCCAGTGCCGCTGGAACGCACTACATCCTACGAACATGGTACGCGGAATGGCCCAGCGGCGATTCTGGAAGCCAGCCGCAACATGGAATTGTACGACGAGGAGTTCGGGCGGGAAACCTATAAGGAAATTGGAATCGCGACGATTCCGGCGATCGACACCGCGGACGGAACGCTGGACGAAGTGCTGAAGGAAATTTTCACCGCGCAGTGCGAGCTGATCGAAGACGGGAAATTCCCGGTGGCGCTGGGCGGAGAGCATTCGCTGACGCCGCCGCTGGTGCGGGCCGTGGCGCGGAAATACCATGATCTGACGCTGCTGCAGATCGACGCGCACGCGGACCTGCGCGACCAGTATCTGGGGAATCCGAACAGCCACGCGTGCGCGATCCGGAGATCGCTGGAATATTGTCCGGCGGTGCAGGTGGGGATCCGATCGCTATCGCTGGAGGAAGCAGAAGCGATTCCCAAGCTGAAAACAAAAATCTACTGGGCCAAGGAAATCGTACACGCGCCCGTGGAAAGCTGGATCGAAAAAGTGGTGCGGGACTTGAGCCCGCACGTTTACCTGACGGTGGATTTGGACGGATTCGATCCCGCATTTATTCCCGCCACCGGCACGCCGGAACCTGGCGGGCTGAATTGGTATCAGGTGACCTCACTGATCCGCGCGGTAGCCAGTTTGAGGAAGATCGTGGCGATGGATGTGGTGGAATTGCTGCCGCAGCCGGGCCAGCACGCCTCGGATTTTTTTGCTGCGAAGCTGATCTACAAATGCCTGGGTTACATTTTTTGCCAGCGATAACGAGAGGATAAGAATATGTTCCCTGCTGAATTGGCGATGTGGCTACAGGATCGGGTGGTGGCGGTGCGTGTGACCACGCCGGGATTTATTTCCTGGATCGTGATCGGGCTGCTGGCAGGATGGATTGCCGGACACCTGACGCGCGGGCGCGGTTTCGGCTGCGTGATCGACGTAATTCTGGGGCTGGTGGGAGCGGTGCTGGGCGGGTGGATTTTTACGAGGCTAGGAATTGTGGCCCTGGGATTCTGGGGAAGTCTGGCCGCAGCGGTGGTGGGAGCAGTACTACTAGTAGCAATTGCACGGTTGTTCGCGGGCGGACCGCGGTAGAAGTCCTTTTTTAGAATCAGCAATTCCAACAGTGCCGATAAGGACAAGGGGATGTAGAATTGAAGCACAGTCCTCTGGCATCGCCCAATGGTCATGGCTATACTCGGAAGAGTGATCCAAAAATTTAATCGTTACGGTGGGAAATGAACGCTCGAATCGTGCTTGCGGACGACCATGAAATCGTGCGCAGCGGCATCCGCAGCCTGCTCGACGGGCACCATCCCTGGGAAGTTTGCGGCGAAGCGGAAAACGGCAAAGAGGCCGTAGAAAAAGTTCTTTCGCTCAAGCCGGAGCTGGTGGTGCTCGACCTGAGCATGCCGATCATGAATGGGATCGAGGCGGCGCGTGAAATCCGGAAGAAAGCGCCTGCCACAAAAATCGTGATTTTCTCCATGCACGATTCCCCGCGCATCGCGGAGGAAGCCGTGCAAGCGGGCGCGGACGCATACCTTGCCAAGACCGCGCATTTCAGCGAACTGGAAAAAGTCATCTCTTCCCTGCTGAAGCAATAGCGTAAAGCTGAGGCGAGTACACCGAAGATGTGCGGCGCCGGCAGAGGATTCCCGCCAGAAGCTAATTGTCGCTAATTCTCCGTCTCAAACTTTCCGAGGTTTTCGCGCGCATCATCCTGTAATGCGGGCTGTATCGCGGGCGAGGATGTGGTCAATGATGTGGACTGTCCGTCGAAGTAATAGCCACCCGAAAACAGCATTTCCACCGCGGAGATCAGATCGCGGCCGAGCATGCTCTTCGAAACGAAGCCGCGGATCTTCGTGCCCTTGATTTCAGGCACGATCAACTTCGGCTCATGGAAGCTGATGAGCAGGATGACCGCGTCGGGCAGGGCTTCAAGGATACGCTGGGCGGCCTCGATGCCGTTCATGCGAGGCATTTGCACGTCGAGAACGATCAGGTCGGGACGCTGCGCGAGAGCCAGCTCGACGGCGGACAAACCCTCGTTCGCTTCGGCACAAACCGACCATCCGGGGCAAGACGAGAGAATTTCTGCAATCACACGTCTGGCAGTCTGATTATCGTCTGCAATAAGAAACCGTTTGGACAAACCCCCACCCCTTGGCGACCTACCCTATTGAGGCCGGGTTGGAAAGCTCAATAGCGGGCCACGACACAGATCGTTCGATACCCTACCAAAGGCGAAATACCCGCGTAAATAGGGGAAAAGCAGTATCAACTCAACAAAAATAGTCGGTAAAGATCGTTGGTGTTAGGGGGCTCTCGATGGTTTCCGATGCTCTGCGGTTGCCGCGCGCCGGCGAACCGGCGAATGTTCAAGGCTACCAGGTGAAGAACCGCTTGTTGCGCGGAATGCCAGACAACGAATTCCGGATGGTGAGATCGAGGCTGGAATTCGTGAAACTGCCGCATCACATGGTGCTGCACAAACCGAAGAAGAAAGCGGCGGCGCACGTCTATTTTCCGAATGAAGGGATGATTTCGCTGGTGGTGGAATGCAAAGACGGGCGAAAAGTGGAAGTGGCCGTGGTGGGTGCGGAAGGCGCGAGCGGCGTTCCGGCGGTGGCGAAGCTGAGAATGAGCCCGTTGCAGGAGATCATTCAAATTTCCGGAGCGGGGTTCCGCATGGAGGCCACGGCACTGCATGAGTGTCTGCGCTTCGCGCCACAGTTCCGCGAGCGGTTGCACCGCTACGCCGTGCTGCAAACCATGCAGATCGCGCAAACGGCCGCCTGCAACCGGCTGCACGAAATCGGGCAACGGCTGGCGAGATGGCTGCTGATGACGCAGGACCGCGTCCCCAGCGCCTTTCTGCCGATCACGCATGACTTTCTGGCTGAAATGCTGGGGACGGACCGGCCAACCGTGACGCTGGCAGCGGGAATGCTACAGAAGAAAGGTGCGATTCAGTATGTGCGCGGGGCGGTCCGGATTGTGAGCCGAAAAGCTTTGAAGAGCCACGCTTGTGAGTGCTACGCCGCGATCGAACAGTTCAATGGGGACCTCGGCCTGGCTTAAATTTACCGCTGTGATTGTCGGACGGCCTACAGACATCTGAGTCCAAGGCATTTAGATTCTTGTGCTTGACTAATCCAAGTCCGCCACGAACCATCTCAAGAAAACGTGCAGGTCCAGCGGGACGAAGCAATGCCACCGGCGAAGCCATCCGCAACGCGATTCTCCTATCGATTCCGGATCGGGAACACGAGATGGTGCGGCGCTATCTGGAGTTTCTGAGCCTTCCGCGGCACCTCAGCCTGCACGAGCCGAACCACCCGATTGAATATGCGTTCTTTCTGAATCGCGGCCTGGTTTCGCTGGTGGTTGAAACTCAGGACGGGCGAACGGTGGAAGTTGGCGTGGTGGGCAACGATGGAATTGCGGGCGTGCCATCGTCGGTGGGGCTGCGGAAGAGTCCTTTGCGGGAAGTGGTGCAGATTTCAGGCGACGGGTTCCGCATCGGCGTTCGCAACTTGCAGAGGGTGTTGCCGTCGGCGCCTGAACTGCGCTCATTGCTGAACAGGTATGCGGTATTGCAGGGGTTGCAGGTGTCGCAAACGGCAGCTTGCAATCGCCTGCATGAGGTAGGGCCGCGGCTGGCGCGCTGGCTGCTGATGGTACAGGATCGCGTCGAATCCGGAGTTCTGGCCATCACCCACGATTTTCTGGCGACCATGCTGGGAACGGACCGGCCGAGCGTCACGCTGGCTGCGGGAATCTTGCAGAAAAAGGGCGCCATCGAATACACACGAGGCGCCGTGAAAATACGCAGCCGGGCCAAGCTGGAAGCGGCTGCGTGCGAGTGCTACGAAGTGATGCAGAAACTCGGCTAACCCTGAAACTTTCCCGTTACGGCTCGATGATCTGGTTGCGCAGCGCGTAGCGCACCAGTTCGCTGACGGTGTGCACCTGCAACTTGCGCATGATGTTGGCGCGATGGGTATCGGCGGTTTTTACGCTGATACCGAGCGTGGTGGCGACCTGCTTGCTGCTGTTCCCTTCCGAGATGAGGCGAATGATTTCGCGTTCGCGTGCGGTGAGGCGTTCTTTCAGGGTCTCCGAGCCGTCCGCAATAGCGCTGGGCGAGGAGTTGAGATTGGTGAGCATCAATTCGGTGGCGTGCGGCGTGAAGAAAGGCTTGTGATTGGAGAGGGCCTCGACGGCAAGCACCAGATCTCGATCGGAATCGCTTTTCACCACGTAGCCGCGAATGCCGGCTTCGAGGATGTCGCGAATGAGCTGATCGGAATAGTGCATCGATAGCACAAGAATCTCGGTTTTGGGCGAATGCTTGCGGATCTGGCGCGCCGCTTCCAGGCCGTCCATTTCCGGCATGCTGATGTCCAGAATGGCCACACTGGGCTTCAGATCCTTGGCTTTATTCACCGCTTCGGCGCCGGTATGGGCCTCGCCGCAAATTTCCCATCCGGGACGCGCCTCCAGCATGGTTCTCAGGCCGCGGCGCATCAGGTCATGATCGTCAGCCAGCAAAATTCGCAACGAACTATTCACGAAGCCTCCAGGGCGTTTCAAAAAAATAGCGCCAGGACATCCCCACTGGCACCATGCGACGTTGCCGTTTCAAAGTTTCAAACACCAGTTTCGAGCGGTAGTTTTCCACAACTGCCTAACGACCCGGAAAAACAATTCAGAGGAACCACCGCTGCGTTTAGGAAACCTTAATACGTCTACAGGGGCAATACAGTATTCCACCTAGCGTATCCAAGGGGGTCGCTGTAGTACGGACATTCGGGTGGGTCTATGGTAGGATTCGACTTGCAGCGTCCGCGCTACCTCCTCACGGGTTTTCCCGTGTAAGAACCAACGCAAATCTTCCAGGAAGCTGAGCGAGTACCGGAAAGCGAAAACTTGAGCGCATCATCGTTATGGGCCATCCCGCTGGGCGGGTTGGGCGAGTTCGGAATGAACATGCTCGCCCTCCGTTTCGGCGACGACATTATTGTGATCGACGCGGGGCTGATGTTCCCCGAGCAGGAATTGCTGGGCGTCGATATCGTTATCCCCGACATTACCTACCTGAAGCAGAACAAGCGCATGGTGCGAGCCATCGTGCTGACGCACGGCCACGAAGACCACATCGGCGCGATTCCCTATATTTTGAGCGATCTGAACGTGCCGATCTACGGCACGCAGTTCACGCTGGCGCTGGTGCGCAAAAAGCTCGAAGAGCATGCGCTGCTGGATAAAGCGAAGCTAAACGAAGTGCAACCCGGCGACATCACCACACTCGGGCCATTTCAGATCGAATACCTGCAGGTAACGCACAGCACCATCGATTGCGTGGCGCTGGCAGTACGCACACCAGTCGGCGTGGTGATTCACACCGGGGATTTCAAAATCGATCCCACGCCGGTGGACGGAAAAGCGTTCGACCTGCACGCGTTCGCGCGCTACGGCGCGGAAGGCGTGCTGGCGCTGTTCAGCGACAGCACGAACGTGGAGCGGCCGGGATTCACCCCATCGGAAAAAGCGGTGGTGGTGCGGCTGGAGGAACTATTCCGCGCGGCGCCGGAGCGCGTGGTGGTTTCCTGCTTCTCAAGCTCGGTCCATCGCATTCAGCAAGTGATGGATGTGGCGCGGTCGGTGGGGCGCAAAGTCGGGTTCGTCGGGCGAAGCATGGTGGACAACATCGAGATCGCCCACAATCTTGGCAAGCTGCGCATCCCAGACGGCAGCGTGGTGCGTCCGCAGGACATCAAGAGCTTCGACCGGCGCAAGCTGGTGGTGCTGGCCAGCGGCACGCAAGCCGAGCCGATGTCGGCGCTTTCGCGGATCGCGGTGGATAACCACCGCATGATGAGCATTGCGGAAAATGACACGGTCATTTTGTCCGCGCGGATTATTCCCGGCAATGAGAAGTCGATCTTCCGCATGATCGATCACCTGTTCCGGCGGCGCGTGCTGGTGTATTACGAGAGCGGGCGGTCGGCGCCAATCCACGTTTCCGGGCACGCCAGCCAGGAAGAAATGAAGATCCTGCTGCAACTGGTGCGGCCGAAATATTTCATACCGATTCACGGCGAATACCGGCAATTGTTCCGCCATGCGGCCATCGCCGAGCATGTGGGCGCGGTAGGCGGGCAGATTTTTCTGCTGGACAGCGGGCAGCCGCTGGAGTTTACGGCGGACGGGCGCGCCTACCAGCGCGAACCGGTGCCGGTGGGGCGCGTGTTCGTCGATTCAGGCTCGCTGGAAGAGATCGAAGAAGTGGTGATTCGCGACCGGAAACATCTCAGCGAGGATGGCGTGGTGGTGCCGATTGTGGCCATCGATAAACACACCGGGCGCATCGATGTGTCGCCGGAAATTGTGACGCGCGGATTTTTGCCGAGTGACGACGGGCAGGAAATTCTGGCCAAGGCGCGCGAAGTGATTTTGCGGACCATCGAACAGTCCAGCGCCGAGGAAAAAGGCGATTGGACGGTGATCAAGGAAAAGATCCGCGTGGATTTGAAGCGCTACCTCAACAAACAGACCAGCAAGCGACCGTTGATTTTGCCGGTGATTCTGGAAGTGTAGGCGCGCAGGCTACGCGGTCAAAATCAAAAGAAAAAGCAGATCCCTCGACTGCGTTACGGCGCCCCTAACCGGGGCGCGCTCCACTCCGCTCGCGATGACAAATAATAGGGCGAGGTGCTTGGGTTCGGGTGCGCGGCTTCGCGCGAGCCTTCGACTGAACTTCGGTTCCAACTGACGGTTTCCTTCACGTGAAATTCACACTGCGAACGTATACTCCGGAAGATTTCGAATCCCTGTATGAAATAGACCAGCAGTGCTTTGAGCGGCAGATTGCTTATACGCGGCGGGACATGCGGGCGTATCTCAAATTTCCAGGAGCGGAGTGCGTGATTGCGCAAACGGCGCGGCGCAAAATCGCCGGATTCTGCATCGCGGCGCGGCGCGGACTTTTCGGGTATCTGATCACCATGGATGTGCTTCTGCGATACCGGCGCAAGGGCCTCGCGGCGTCGCTGCTGGCCGAAGCCGAGCGCAGGCTGGCGGAACGCGACGTCCGCGAGGTGTGGCTCGAAACGGCAATCGATAACGAAGCGGCAATTGCCTTCTGGCTAAAGCACGGATATCGTAAACGAGGCGTCCGCGAAGGCTACTATCCCGATGGGCGCGACGCTTTCACCATGCAAAAGAATCTGACCGCGCCGCAGGGCGGCGGCACGTCACAGGTGTAATGATTCGACTCCGGCTTGCAGACAATACTTCATCCATACTGAGGACCCTTTGAACGATTATCTGCTCTCTGTGATATTGGGAATTGTGGAGGGGCTGACGGAATTTCTGCCGGTAAGCTCCACGGCGCATCTGCGCATCTCCGAGGCGCTGCTGCACATCAGCCTGACCAGCGGCTACTGGAAGATGTACACGATTGTGATTCAGTTGGGGGCGATCCTGTGCCTGCCCATCTATTTTCGCGAGCGCATCGCCAAGTTTCTGTCGACGTTTCCCCAGGGCGAGCGCGGAGACCGCACGGTGCTGACGCATCCGCTGAGCCTGACCATGGTGGCGTTCGTGGTGACCGCCATACCGGCGTTTTTGCTCACGAAGGTGATCGGCAAGCACCTGGAAGATTTGCACATCATGGGCCTGGCGCTGCTGATTGGCGGGATCGTGATGTGGATTATCGACGGGATGAAGGCGCGCTGGGAAAAGGCTGGGCCCACGGCGCCGGGAAGCCCCATCAAGGTATGGCACATGGAGGATATGAGCCTGGGGCAAGCCATCTGGATTGGCGCGTGCCAGATTCTTTCGGCGGTGTTTCCGGGCACGTCGCGGTCGATGTCGACCATTGCCGCCGGGCAGCTTGCGGGAATGTCGCGCGCGTCAGCGTTGGAGTTTTCGTTCTTTCTGTCGATGCCGACCATGACGGTGGCTACGCTGTACGATCTCTTTAAATCGCTGCGCGGCAAAGGCGAGGAGAATCCGATTGGCGTGGGACAGATCGACGCGCATGGCTGGATCGTGCTGGCGATCGGGTTCGTAGTGTCATTCATTGTGGCCTATGGCGCGGTGGCGTGGTTCATGGCGTGGGTGAGGAAACGCGGGTTCACGCCGTTTGCGATCTACCGGATCATTCTGGGTGCGGCGGTGCTGTTCTGGGCGGGACGGCTCGCGGGGTAATGAGCGAATGCTTGCTCAAATTGCAGAATTTAGGGACGAGTAAGAACACACGAAGAGAGGTCCCTCGACTCGCTCCGTTCTACCGCGACCCTAGCCGGGTCGCAAACTTCGCTCGCTTCGGGATGACACCGCAAGCGAAAACAACATCAAGCAACATCAAAACCGCCTCGAAATTGACCTCTTAGTGGCATAGAAACATCCCATTCAAAATTTGTTTACACGCGAGTTGCGTTTGCTATAGTTCTCAACCGTACTCGCGTTCCTCCCGTGGGAACTTCGCGCGCCAGCGCCCGCGACGCCCCCGGATAGCGAGTTTGCGTGGACTTGTGTGATTGTGGAGACCCCTCCGAAGGCTCTGCCGATCAGCGAATCCCGCGCAGGCTCCGCGAGCCTTCCCCTTACCTTAAATTTTTGAGTGAGCCGCCACCCCGATGTTGAGGTGGCGGCCTTTTCTTGGGCAAGATACACTTCCCGAATGGTTTTCCATTCCAGTTCGGGACGGTAAGGAGAATTCGTGCGCATTCTTTCGCCGACCGAAAACAAGCGCTTCAACGAGATGATCGGGTTCGTTGGGCTGAGCCTTGCGGTGCTGATCGCGCTCAGCCTGCTCTCCTATTCCCCACACGACGCTTCCTTTAACGTGTCCGCGCCGCTAGCCAGCGGGCGCGCGCATAACTGGATCGGCCCCGTAGGAGCTCACGCCGCCGACCTGTTCTTCCAATTCTGCGGATTCTCGGCGTTTCTGCTTCCGGTGGGGATGTTCGTTCTGGCGCTGCGCTGGTTCCGCAGCCAGGATCTCGAAGCGCCGGCCGCGCGAGTGATTGGCGGAATCCTGTTGCTGATTTCCCTTTCGGCGGAGTTGACGCTGATCGGCATGCCGGGAGTGCGCGGCGCGCTGCCCGCGGGCGGACTGCTCGGAAGCGTGGCGGCGGAAGGATTGCGGTCGGCGTTCAATCCGCTGGGCGCGTTTCTTGTCTCCATCATGATGATCGTGACCGGAGTGCTGCTCACCACCAGCTTTTCGTTCGGCATCATTTTCAACTGGATCAAGAAGCCGCTGACCGCCGAGGGCTATTTCGGAAAGATGATGGCGCGCGTGCAAGATTGGCGCGAGGAGCGGGAAAAGTCCAAGCTGCGCAAGCGCGTCGAGGAGATCAAGATTGCCGGGCGGCCGCCGGTGAAGCCGCAGCGTGTTTCGGCGGTAGCCATTGACGAGCCACCGGCTGAACCGGCGCCGGAGGAAGCCATTGGAGAGCCCAATCTGGCCGACCACGGGCCGGCGGTGATTCAATTCGAGCCGGAAATTACCGGGCCTCCGAAAAAAGTGGCGCAGCCCAAAATTCCGAAAGGCAAAACGAGCTATCGCCTGCCTTCGAGTGGCTTGCTGCGCATCGCGGAGCGCAGCGAGAAGATGGACGAGAGCGAGCTGAAGGAATGCGCGCGGGCCATTGAGCTAAAGTGCATGGAATTCGGCGTGGGCGGAAAGATCACGCAGATCAATCCCGGCCCGGTAGTTACCACGTTCGAGTTCAAGCCTGAAGCGGGCATCAAGTACAGCCGCATTACCGGCCTCGCCGACGATCTTTGCCTGGCGCTGAAGGCGGAGTCGATTCTGATCGAGCGCATTCCGGGAAAGTCGACCGTGGGAATTGAAGTGCCGAACGCGCGGCGCGAGACCATCGCCCTGCGCGACGTGATCGAGTCGCCGGAATTTCAGCATTCCACTTCCAAGCTGACGGTGCCGCTGGGCAAGGACCTCATCGGGCGCATCCGCGCAGCCGATTTGACGCAGATGCCACACTTGCTGATCGCCGGCTCGACTGGAACCGGCAAGAGCGTGTTCATCAATTCCCTGCTGATGGGCATGCTGTACAAGTCCACGCCGGATGAGATGAAGCTGGTGCTGATCGATCCGAAGCGGCTGGAGCTGGGGCTGTACGTGGACATTCCGCACTTGTTCACGCCGGTAGTGACCGACGCAAAAGTTGCCGCGAACGTGCTGCGCAACGCCACGCGCGAGATGGAACGCCGGCTGAAATTGCTGGCGCAGCGCGGCGTGCGCAACATCGAGCAGTACAACCGGACCTTCGAGAAGCCGCAATCGCTTTCCTTGTTTGAGAGCACCGACGAAGAAGAGCATCGACCGCTGCCATATCTCGTGATCGTCATCGACGAGCTGGCCGACCTGATGATGGTCGACACCAACGGCGTGGAAGAATCGATCACGCGATTGGCGCAAATGGCGCGCGCGGTGGGCATCCACTTGATTCTGGCTACGCAGCGGCCGTCAGTGGACGTGATTACCGGCTTGATCAAGGCCAACTTCCCTGCCCGCATTTCGTTCCGCGTGGCCAGCAAAGTAGACTCGCGCACGATTCTCGACACCAACGGGTCGGAGTCACTACTTGGCAAGGGCGACAGCTTGTATTTGCCCGCTGGATCTTCGCGGCTGCATCGCATGCACGGGCCGTTTGTCGGTGAGGGCGAAGTAGAGGCGGTGTGCGACTTCTGGCGCGACCAGGCCAAGGCTGTCTACAACGAGGAATTGCTGAAGCCGCCGCGCGATGAGAATGCCGTGGGCCTGGATGGGGAGCCGGGCGAACCTGGCGAGGAAGTCGATGACGATCTGTACCAGGATGCAGTGCGCGTGGTCTGCGAAATGGGCCGCGCCTCCACTTCCACGTTGCAGCGCCGCTTGCGCGTCGGTTACGGGCGTGCTGCGCGGCTGATCGACTTGATGGAGAAGGACGGCATCGTAGGCCCGCCGGACGGATCGAAGCCTCGCGAAGTGCTAAAGAAGAAAGAGTGGATGCGGGAATTCGACGAGTCGATGAGGTAGCAGAGTTCGTGAGGTCGTAGCGCTCTCTTGTGTTCCCGCACGGCGCGCGTGTTTACATTTCGCTTTGGTCGCTTTTTACTTTGCGGCGTCTCGTTTCTTCCTTACAATCTTAAAGTTCCCCGTGCCGAGGTAGCTCACCGGTAGAGCGCGGCCCTGAAAAGGCCGGCGTAGGGAGTTCAACTCTCCCCCTCGGCACCACTCCCCTCGCCGCCGCTTTTCCACGCCGCATGGGCTAGGTGCCTGAGTAACGCCGCAACCAGAGCAGTGACCTTCCCATTTGAATCTTGGCAAGAGCCTGTCGAAAAGAGGCGGCGGCAAGGCTGTTTGTGAAGTACCGCACAAGCAAACGTGATGCAGCGCACGCAGATTTCTCCACCGAATGCCGATGTAACCATTAGGAGGTGTCTTTTAGGAGGTGACCAATGTTAGTGAACTCCGTAAGCACCCAAATGAACCTTCAGGAAAGCGCAGCGAATACACAACGCGTCGCGGGTGCCCGGAATAACTCCGCGGTAGCGGAAGACAACGTAACGCTCAGCCCCGCTGCGCAGGCGCTGCAAACTGAGCAGAAACGTGCAGCAACTGCGGCACAGAATGCGCTCAGCCCTGCGGCGCAGGCGTTGCAAACCGAGCAAAAGCTTGCAACGACAGCGGCGATGTTGTGGAGGTCAGCGCTTTCGCTCACGAATGATTAAGAAGCAGGCAATGCCCTGCCGTGCTCGTTTTAGAAGCCGTAAGATACTCGCACCGCAGCCTTATGCCGCGCTTCCAGATTGACTCCGGGCATCACCTGCCGCGCCGTAAGCCGAACCGCGCGGAGATGGCGATGTACTTCGCGATTACGCATCGATAGGATTGACTAGCAGGATTGACTAGCAGGATTGATTGGCGGCGGCGATGCGTTCCGCCGCGCTATCTCAGGCACAAAATCCACGTTTCGGGTCCCGGCAAACGAATGCAGGATCGGTGTCCCAGTTCGCGAACCGTGCTGCTACTGGCACTTGGAGCGGCGCTGTGCGTGGCGCCCATGGTGCTATGGGGCTACCACGAAGGCGCCGACCTGAACGTCCACCTGGATTCCTGGATGGACGCTTCGCAGCAATTCCGGCAGGCGATTTTCTTCCCGCGCTGGGCCGCCGAGGCGAATTACGGATTCGGTGAGCCGCGCTTCATCTTTTATCCGCCGCTTTCCTGGATGCTGGGTGGGACGCTGGGGCTGGTGATGCGCTGGGCGCTCGTCCCGGTGGTCTATGCGTGGCTCACGCTGATGCTGGCGGGCGTGGCCATGTGGAGCTGCGCGCGCGAATGGTTTTCTCCGCAGACGGCAACTATGGCGGCTGTGCTCTACGCCTTCAATCCTTCGACCATTTCGACCATTTACAACCGTTCGGACTTCGCCGAGCTGCTGGCGTCCGCATTTTTCCCGTTCCTGCTGAAGCAAGCCGTCCGGCTCACCGAGGGTCGACGCGGCGCATTGGTGCCGCTGGCCGCCGCGTTCGCAGCCATCTGGCTGGCGAACTTCCCTGCCGCAGTGATCGCCACCTACGCTCTGGCGCTGCTGTTGCTGATGCAAAGTGTTTCGCTGCGCTCGTGGCAGGTGCTGCTGCGCGGCGCGGGCGCTATGCTGCTCGGATTCGGGCTGGCGGCGTTCATTGTGTTTCCTGCGCTGTGGGAGCAGAAGTGGATAAATATCCGTTCAGTGATCCGTCCGCTGCTGCGGCCTTCGAACAATTTCCTGTTCGGCCCGGTGGCAGGCGACGCGAACATGCACCGCTTCAACCATAAAGTGTCGCTGCTCGCGGTGCTGCTTTCGGTGGCTACGGTCGCGGCGATATTCCTGGCGCGAAAATGGCGCAGCGAAGCGCCGCAGGCATGGCGGCTTGCATCGGAGCTGGCGGTCGCATCCATTTTCATGATGTTGCCCTTGAGCCTGCCGCTATGGCGCTACTTGCCGAAGCTGCAGTTTGTGCAGTTCCCCTGGCGATGGCTGCTGGTACTTTGCGTGGCCGGCGCGCTGTTGGGCGCGGCGGCAATTGCGCAGATGCGGCACGCGTGGATGTCATGGCTGGCCATCGCCATTTTCCTGGGCGCGCTAAACTGGCCGGTGATTCGCACCACCACATGGTCGTTTCATCCGGTAAATGACGTGGTGCAGGAAATGCGTTCCAGTGAAGGGTACGGCGGGCTACTGGAATACGCGCCCATCGGAGCGGACATTTCAAGAATCGCGCCCGGTGCGCCGGACGTGACGGTCAGCGATGCAGCGGTCCGGAGCGCCGACGTAAAGTCGCGCGACGTGACATTGCGCGACGTGACATGGCGTGTTGACGCGTGGTCGGCGCAACAGAAGTCAATCTATGTGGTAACGCCGGAGCCGCTGGAGTTGAATCTGAAGCTGCTGGCTTATCCCGCGTGGCGCGTGACGGTGAACCGGAAACCGGAAGCTTTTGACGCCGCTCCGGGCACAGGTGAAATCGAGGTGCGCGTGCCGGCGGGAGCGGATCGCGTGCGGGTGGTCTGGACGCGGACCTGGGACCGGACCGCAGGAGGAATCATCTCATTGGCGTCGATCACAGCGTGCTTGCTGATTCTGTTTTTTGAGAAGAAGACGTTCTCGCGGCCGGTGAACTCGCGGCCGGCGAGCGGCGCGGCCGAGAATGGAGCATTACCCGCGGTTCATCGTGTCTAAGACTTTGGAGAGGCGAGAGTCAGCGCCGGATTGCTTCCCGACCTCCGTGTAGCAGTCTGGAAAAAATGTCCGGCAAGCCTGAAAAACTACTTCTTTGCCGTGTCGGCCTTCACCACTTCCACGGTGTGCGCATGAATCATGTGCTTCTCGACGAAAGCGTGGCCGGTGATCTGCACGTGCTGGCCTTCGTAGCTACGTACAACGTCGGGGTTGATGATGTTCCAGGATTTGCCGTCGGCGTCGTCGACGAGCGTCAGTTCGTCACCATGAAATTTTACTGTGCCAGTGACGGTCTTCACCGCGGGCAGCGTGGCTCCTGAATTCGGCTTGTCTTTTGCGCCCGAAGAGCCCTGTGCAAACGCCGTGCAATTCAGCAATAGAACAAAAGCCGCCAGCGCAACGAATCGCTTCATCAGCAGTGCCTCCTGTAAGTCGCCGAGGTTACTTCGTTCCTCCGGGTCCTCACTTCAATGCTTGGTATGATCCGTATCCGGCTTGGTGTGATCCATGCCCGGCATGTTCGGCATATCGGGCATGTTTTTCATTTTTGGCAGCGCGTTGCTGTCGTCGTCTTCTTCCTCTTCCATTTTTCCCTTGGGATTGTAATCCTTCATGTCTTGCAGGTCCTCGGGCGTGAGATTCGGAAGATGCCGGATGAACAAAACAATTTTCCAGGTGTCGTCATCCTGGTCGATGAAGCGCGGGTCGCCCCAGGCGGGCATGCCGCTGAGGCGTACGCCGTTCTCGATGATGTAATAGAGCTCGCCATCGGTGAGGTTCTGCGTGGCGGCGAGGCGCATGTCGGGTGGCTTGGGATACATGTTCTTGCCGGTGTCGGTGTTGCCGCTGCCGTCATTGGCGTGGCAAAAAGCGCAATGGTCGGCCCAGTGCTCGCGCGCTTCCTTGCGGTTCGCCGCGTTGTCCAGATCCTTCCAGGGATTTTCCTCGTTGCGCGCGTTTGCCGGGATGGCCATGTTGCGCATGGTCCTGGCCACAACCGTTTCAACGGCCGAGGGCTGACTGCGCGCGCTGAATCCGCGGCGCTTCAGCCGCCAGGCATACATGGCCCCGGCAATCACCAGCACCAGAACCAGCAGAAAAAATAGTTTGCAGGCTTTTACCATTCTCTCCCCATAAATCCGACGGGCGTTCAAACATCCAGGCGCACTTGCGTGCGGACGGAACTCAGACCGAACAGCAAGCCGGCTCCGATGTTAACTGATTTATGGCGATTCGGAACCCGGATGTGCCCACACCACACCCGGCGAAAGAGAAGATAAACGCGAAAGCGGAGCGGGCAGCGTTAAATCGAAGTTAAATCGATTTGGCGCGCGCTTTACCTACTGGGAAGCGAGATGGCGATACGTCAGGGCGAGTGGCGCGGCTTTGCGCTAAACTCTTGGCGCGCGGTTTTCACACGGAGGAAGCGCCGCCATGGGCTACATCGAAAAACACCTGATGTCCGGCGAGACAATTCTTTACAAGACGCGGCTCCATTCGATTGCTGTGCTGGCTCCCCTTTTAGTGGCTGTGGCGCTGGGCATCGCGGGCGGATTTTGCCTGTACCAGTCCGCGCAGGACAATCGCACGGGAACGGGCGACGCGAAAATGTTCGCCATAGCGGGAGCGGTACTGTTCGTGCTGGCGGCGGTGGAAGTGATGGTGGCGATCGTGAAGCGCAATTCCACCGAGATGGCCGTGACCAACCGGCGCGTACTCATCAAGACCGGCCTGATGTCGCGCCGGACCATCGAAATGCTGGTATCGCAGATCGAGAGCATCGTGATCACAGAGCCTTTTCTCGGAAGGATGCTTGGCTACGGCAGCGTGGTGATCCGCGGAACCGGCGGCACGCCGGAAACTTTTCATCTGATCGCGAACCCCACCGAATTTCGCACGCATGTGCAGCAGCAGATCGAGGCGCGGCAAGCATCGATGCGTCCCGGCGCGCCGCTGGCGGCGAACTAAGTCACCTGCGCCACGAGGGCTACCTATCTTTCGTTGTCATCCCGAAGCGAGCGACGCCCGGTGAGGGCGCCAAAAAAAAGTTTGCGACCCGGTTAGGGTCGCGGTGGAACGGAGCGAGTCGAGGGATCTCTCTTCGCGTGTTACGTGCGCCGAGAGTCACCGAAACGGCACTAACCGCGGCGTCCTAACCTCGAGCCACTCACCGTGGGCCCTCTTGTTCGCGCCACGAACCGTGGTGCTAATCGGCAAGCTCGCGCATCACCTTTATCAGCTTCGACTTCCCCTCAAAGCCAAGACCCGGCAATTCCGGCAGCGTCACGTAGCCGTCTTCGACGCGAACTCCGTCCGGAAATCCGCCGAAGGGCTGAAACAATCCGGGATAGTCTTCGTTGCCGCCAAGTCCCAGGCCGGCGGCGATGTTCAACGACATTTGGTGCCCGCCATGCGGAATGCAGCGCGACCAGGACCAGCCCATTTCGCTAAGCACGCCAAGCGTGCGCTGGTATTCACAAAGCCCGTAAGAAAGCGCGCAATCGAATTGCAGCCAGTCGCGATCCGGACGCATGCCGCCATAACGCAGCAAATTGCGCGCGTCCTGATGGCTGAAAAGATTTTCTCCGGTGGCCATGGGCCCGGGATAATGCTCGGCGAGCGCGGCCTGCAGCGCGAAATCCAGCGGATCGCCCGCCTCTTCGTACCAGAACAGCGGATAGTTGCGGAGCATCTTCGCGTAGGCGATGGCGGTTGGGAGATCGAAGCGGCCGTTGGCATCGACGGCAAGCTGCGCTTCGTTGCCAATTTCATTCAGCACCGCTTCGATGCGGTGCTGGTCTTCTGCGAGCGGCGCGCCGCCGATTTTCATTTTCACCACGCGATAGCCGAGATCGACATAGCCGCGCAGTTCCTGGCACAAGGTTTCAATACCTTTGTCGGGCGCGTAGTAGCCGCCGGCGGCGTAGACGAACACGCGCGGATTGGCTTCGCGCTTGTGTCGCTCGGCGAGCAGACGGAACAGCGGCTTGCCTTCGATTTTCGCGACCGCGTCCCACACGGCCATGTCGATAGCGCCGACGGCGACAGAGCGCTCCCCGTGTCCACCGGGCTTTTCGTTTTGCATCAGCACGGACCAGATGCGGTCGGGATCAAAATTTGAGCCGGAATCGTTCAGCAGGCTTTCCGCCTTCGCTTCGCGCAGGCGCGGCGCAAAACGCGCGCGAATGAGACAGCTCTGGCCATAGCGGCCATTGGAGTTGAAGCCGTAGCCGATGACGCGGCGGCCATCGCGCGTCACATCGGTGACCAGCGCGACGAGGCTCAGCGTCATTTTGCTGAAGTCGATGTAGGAATTGCGAATGCTCGATTGGATGGGAACGTCGGTGGTGCGGATTTCAACGATGCGCAAAGTGGGTTTCCTCAAATTGTGAAAATTAAATTGCCATTACAATGCTTGAAAAGCACGATGCCGCGCTTTTGTTATTCGCGGTGTCATCCCGAAGCGAGCGCAGTTCAGCGAGTCGAGGGATCTCTCTTCATTGCTTGGCCGGTTCCTCGGAGGCTAACGTCACGACGACCCCCGAGAAAAAAAGCGCGGCAACATTGTGATACGATGGCGCCAATCTGACGCGAGGAGTTTGCCATGCCACGAATTCATTTAACAGCGCTGTTCGCCCTGCTGGCCGCCGCATTTCTGGCGGTTGGTCTGTCCACGCCACGGCACGCAAGCGCCGCGGACGACAGCGGCATCAAGACTCTGATTGACGAGTTCACTGCTGCATTCAACAGCCACGACTCGCATGCGGTGGCCATGTGCTTCGCCGACGACGCGGACTTCATCAATGTGCAACAGGCGGATTCGCGCGGGCGCAAAGCCATCGAGGAGCATTTCGTGCCTCTGTTTTCCGGACGTCTGAAGAACGCGCATCGCACCTACACGCTGAAAAACATCCGGTTTATTACGCCGGATGTCGCCGCGGTAACCATGGACTACGTATTGAATGACACGACGGGCGCGAATGGGGAAACAGTGCCGCCGCGCAAGGGATTGTACGACTGGACCGTGGTGCGGCAGAACGGAAAATGGCTGATCAGCGTGGCGCACGAATCGGAGTTGGCGCCTGCGGCGGCAATGGTTCCGGTGCGGTAGTGTTTCGGGTGCCCTCACAACACTGCAAATGCATATCCCTCGACTTCTTTATGGCGCCCCTAACCGGGGCACGCGAGTGCGCCGAAGAGAGTTCCCTCCGCTTCGCTTCGCTCGGGGCGACGACCCTTATGGGGTCGTCGACTTTTTCTCGGTCAGTTCGCGGTAAAGCATTTCAGTAAAGCGGTCGGAGGTAATCCGCGCTGAGTACTTTTCGTAGCCCGCCAGAATTTTCTCCTGCTTCATTTGTTCGACCGTTTTTCCGGCGGCAATTCCCTTCTCTACGCGTGCGCGGCAATCCCGAAGCATATCGGCGAAAGATTTAATGTCCGCGACGGTCATGGGCGTTGGGCCGTGGCCGGGAATAACCTTCGTATCCGGCGGATACGTCTCCATGATGTTGTCGAGTGCGGCGATGATGCCTTTCACGCTGCCGCCGTTGTCCTGGTCGACCAGCGGAAAACCATCGGTGCGATAGTTGTCGCCGGTGTCGATGACGTGCGAGTTCGCAAAATAGACCACCGTGTCGCCGTCGGTGTGCGCGTTCGGGTAGTGGATGAGCCTTACCGGCTCGCCATTGAAGAAAATGGTGATGTGGTCATCGTAAAGAACGGTGGGCAGGTCGTCCTTCGGGAACGGCGGATATTTCACGCCGTCGCGAATAGTGCCGGAAGCCAGAATCCGTCGCACATTTTCCTGCGCCACGATGATTGCTCCCGCTCGCGCAAAATTTTCATTGCCGCTGGCATGGTCGAGATGCCAGTGCGTGTCGATGACAAAGCGCAGCGGCTTGTCGCTCAGCTTATGCAGCGCGGCTTCGATCCTGTCGAACAGCGGCGGGTATTCGGTGTCGACCATAAGCAAGCCGTCATCACCAGCGCTCACCGCGATGTTTCCGCCCGCACCCACCAGCATGTAAACATTCCCGGCCACCTTCTGCGTTTCCACCTGCACCTTGCTGAAATCGGGCAGCGGTGGCGGCGCCTGCTGGGCATTTACCTGCTGAACGTTCACCTGGGTGCACACCGCAGCGAGCAATAACGGAGATAAAAAGACAAATAACCTGCGCACACTTCCCTCCTGAGGAGAACTGTCGCCGAGAATTCTACTCGAAAAACGAGAACGCGGGAGAAATTGGCAGCGGCGCCGAAGCGCAGGCACCCATCAGCAAAAGCCCACACCTGCGCGGGTCACGGCTGGCGGCGCTCACTGCGTGATGCGCCTTTTATTGCCGCGGTACGTCCTTATCGCGTGGTGTGCCTACGGAGTCCGCGACGCAGTGTACGCCGCGATGTCCACCATATCGCTCACGGTGAGTTTTTCTACCACGGGCTTCATCAGCGCACTCCAGGAACCGTGCCGCGTGCCGTTCTGGATGTCGACAAGCTGGCGAATAATGTAGCTGGGCGAACGTCCGGCAAGCGCGGGAACCGGGCCGAGGCCTTTCAGGTCCGCTCCGTGGCAAACGCCGCACTGCGTTGTTTTGCCGCCGCCCGTGGTCACGAGCGCCTCGCCTTTCTTAATGCTCCCCGGCGGAACGTATGCGACGAAACCCGAAGCAGCGTCCCGCAGCTCGGTGCGGCTGAGATCCTCCGGCGTTTCAATGATGCGATCGCCGATGGGCTCGGTGCCGCCGTCCGCATTAACCACGAGCATGCTGCCGGAGACATGCGTTTTCGGCACGGTGGATGCTTCCACGACGCGAATCCACGGCTTCAGATGCAGGCTCGAAAAATATGCGGCGGCAGTGGCGACGTCCGGCTCGGGCGCGGCCTTGGCGATTTCAACCATGTTGGCGGGCGGGCCCATGCGCGGCTCGGAGCTTCGGCGTGTCGCCGCTACGAAAATCGGCCACTTGATGCTCGATGTACTCGGCGGGAAGCCCGGCGATGCTGGCGTTTTCCGGGCGGCCGAGGCCATTCGGCAAGTGGCAATAGCCACATCCGCGAAAGTCGGGCTTGTGGCCGTGCGCCACAACATCCGGCATGGGCGGATGCTCATCAGGATGCCAATCTGGCACGTTGTAACCATCCGTCGTCTGCTGAATGGTCAGCGCGAGCGTGCTGCCCGGAACGTGCTTGGGGCTGTTGTCTTCCTTCGCTGGCCCGCTGGCCGGCGGATTGATGGGAAAAGCCCACGGCGGCGGCGCGGTAACGGTGGCTGCGAGGGCGCCCGCGGCGATAAGTGCTGCCGATCCAAGTATGACCATAGTGGCAACGTTTTTCATGAGCGCTCCTTAATTTCGAAAACCCGCGGCAGTTTTTTGGCGCGACGTGCTGACGGCTGGTGATCCCCGGAAACTTCGCGGAGTATATTTCCGCACCGGGCGCGTGTCAATGCGAGCCGATAGTTACCTTATCGTGGGGTGGCCCCTGAAGTGCTTTTGATACGTTGCCGATACTACAGAGCATGAGCGGCACCCGGTCCGAACCTCGAACGGCCATGATGGCAGTGGTCGAAGTGTCGTGGGAAGAACCTGACGGAACCACTCACGGCACGATTCGCGCGAAGATGGAGGACACGTCCCGTTCTGGTGCCCGCATTCGGGTCAATACGGCCATCGGCGTTGGCACCACCGTTTGGGTGAAGAGGCCCTGGGAAGAAATTGCGGGTATAACGAAATATTGCCGCCGTGAAGGTTTGGATTATGTCCTGGGTATTCAAAGAATACTCGAGTGGAGGGAGCGGAAAGCATCCCGAAGCGCCGGCGGGGCGCATGTGAAGCTCGAGGGCAACGCAAGTCGGGTCATTGAACAAGGGACGACAACCACGCCCAAAGAGACACAGGGGCAAATTGGTAACGGAGAGAAAATTTCTGGAACGATGAGTCTGCCGCGAAGCAAGGCTGTTCCAAACGCGCCGGATACAGCGAGCGCGCCCAAGCCAAAGGCCCCGCAAAAACGGCCTCCTTTGCCCAAACTGAATCTTCCCCCAAAGCCTTTTTTCGCTCAAACAAGTCCCGTGAAAAGCCATGAAAAACCGCAGACTCCGCTGCGTTCGTCAGGAACAGCACAACCGACGCAATCGCTTTCACCTGACACAGAAAGGAGACGCATGTCGACGAACTGGCTGGGAATGACGTTCCGGCGTCAAAAAGAGGAAGCCTCCAACGGAAAAGCCAACAGCACCGCCGCAGCGAATAGTGCAGCAGCCGATGAGAATACTCTAAGGGGGCAGGCTGGAGAAAATGGCGCAGGGGACAGTACGGCGAAATTGCGTGGCGATCTGCAATCCGTTGAAGATATCTACCGCGCCGCGGGGATATTGAACCCGAGAATGGGCTACAGCATTAACAAAGTGGTGGAAATGATTCACAGCGACCACATGCGCGGCCTGCCAGGCGACGCCAAGCGCGCTGCGATCCTGATGGCGCTCGATGCAGCCAGCATTTCAGTGGAGGAAATTCTGCGAGACGCCACGCAGCGCCAGGAAGCTCTCCAGACCTATGAAGCGGCGCAAAAAAAGAGCTTCGAGGAATATTGGGCGCGCAAGGCCGAGGCAAACGCGCAGATTCAGGCCGAAACGGACCGCATCGTGGCGCAGAACCTGGAGCGCATTCAGCGAAACCGGGACGAAGTCTCGCGCGAAAAAGCGGAGTTCGCGAAATGGCAGTCCATGAAACATCAGGAGGCCGAGCGCATTTCCGAGGCTGTGGGACTATGCTCGAAGCCGCCCGCCGCCGAGGCCGAGGCCGCCTCAGCGCCTCCGCTGAACGAAGTGGTCGCTGGCCCCAAACCGTCGTAGTAGCGCGCCGATTCAACGTTTTCGCACTTCGTCCAGGCTGCCGCGAGAAGCATTCGCCTTGCTGAAAAATCCGGCGATAGTCGTCAGTTCATCCGCATTGTAGGACGAGACGAGCTGTTCCACGCCCGCAATGACGGGCTTGTACAGCTCGAACACCTTGCGCATTTTTGCCGGCACCGGCCGCACAATCACGCTGCGGCGATCATCGAGGTTCCGTTCGCGGCGCACGAACCCGGTCTTCTCCAACCGATCGAGCGCCATGGTCACGCCGCCGGTGGTCATCCCGGTTAGACGTGCCAGCTCGCTGGGCTTCGCCGAGCCATGCAGATCCAACAGGTTTAAAACCTGGTAGTCGGTGGCATTGAGTCCCACCTTGTCCGCCAGATGCTGGTTGAACAGGATGGCATTGGCGATGAACCGCCGCATTTCCTCGATCAAGCTCAGAAATACTTTGTCCCGCGTTGTGGTTGACAATCCGCCCCCGCCTATGCTCAGAATATAAGTATCTCACATATTGAGGTACATCGCAGATGCAGGCAAAAGCATACAAGGGAATGGGAATGGAAGGAACCGTCGCGCGATGGTACGCCAAGACCACGCGGAAAGACCTCGGCGAATTCAAGGCGCTCGCCCGAAGGATGGCGGACGGCTTGCCCCCAGACGCCCAGGTGCTCGAAGTCGCTCCCGGTCCGGGCTACTTTGCTATCGAATTGGCCAAGCTCGGAAAACACCATGTCACCGGCTTGGACATCAGCAAAACCTTCGTCGAAATCGCCCGCAAGAACGCCCAGAAGGAAGGCGTGCAGGTGGATTTCCGGCAAGGAAACGCATCGCAAATTCCTTTTGGCGATAAAACATTCGACTTGATCGTCTGCCGCGCGGCCTTCAAGAATTTCAGCGAGCCGGTGGAAGCGCTCAAGGAGATGCGGCGAGTCCTGAAGCCCGGGGGGAAAGCGGTCATCATCGACCTGGGTAAAGATACGCCGAAGGAAACCATCGATTCCTATATCGACGGGCTGGATGTAAACGCCTTCAATAAAGTCTTCATGAAGTGGACCTTCCGGGCGATGCTCTTGAAGCGCGCCTACACCAAAGAAGATTTCGAGCGGTTTATCCGCGAGAGCGGGTTCGAAGCGAGCCACATCGATTCACAGCCGCTGGGATATGAAATTACGCTGTGCCGCGAGCCTTGAGTTACGCGGTTGATCGCCGATGGCGCGTAGCAGCAGAGGCGCATTTCAGCGAGCGGCAGAGTCGCCGACGACGCGCAGGAAGGCGCGGCGGAGAAAAACGTGAATCAGATGGCGTTTGTAAGCAGCGCTGCCCTCGTGATCGTCCAGCAGATCAGAGGAATCGGCGATGGCATCGGCGGCATCGTCCAGGCGCTTTTCCAGTTCTGAACGCGAGCCGGTGAGTACCGTTTCCGCTCCCTGAACGCGCGAGGGAAAAGGGCCTACGCAGCCGATGGCCACGCGCGCGGCAGTAAAAGTCAGCGCGTTATCGGGAGTTTCCAACCAAAGCGCCAGACCAAGCGAAGGCCGCTCGTGTATCTGGAACTTTACATAAGCGCTGCGGTGATTCGGTTTCGCCACGGGAACCGAAAGCCGCGTCAGAATTTCGCCCGGTTGCAAGTTGCTGCTGTAGGCGCCGTCAATCAGATCTTCCATCCCGAGTTCCCTGCTGCCCGCTGCACCTTCGACCGTCAGGCGCGCTTCGAGCGCGAGCAGGAGCGTCGCAGGATCGGAGTGCGGCTCGGCAAAACACAAATTGCCGCCAATCGTGCCCGTAGCGCGCACGCGCACATTCGCCACGTGCGACTCCAGTTCCGCCAGCACCGGCAATTTCTCGCGAACCAGCGGCGAGCGCTCGATGCTTCGGTGCGTGCAGGCCGCACCGATGTCGATGTGACCGTCGCTCACAGTCACCTCATCGAGCCCCGGTATTACTTTAAGGTCGATGAGATGCCGATAGTTCAGCGCCTTGTGCCGCATGGCCAACAGCAGTTCGGTGCCGCCGGCGTAGAATCCCGCCTCTTCGCCGAACTGCGAGAGCATCTGCGAAGCTTCGCGCACGGTGCCAGGCTGATGAATTTCGAAGCGGCTGAGCGTCGTCATTTTTTGCTGAGCACCTGGGCGGATGAGTCATTCGACGCCGCGCTTTCCTTCTTTTCCTGCAAGGCTTTCCAGACACGCTCCGGCGTGATCGGCAACCGCCGGATGCGTACGCCACTCGTCTGATAAAGCGCGTTGGCAATGCACGCGCCCACAGGATTTACCGAGCCTTCGCCGCCGCCTTTCGCGCCGTAGGGGCCGACTCCGTCCTGATTCTGCGCCAGTTTCAAATAAATGTTGCTGGCCATATCGGAAAAGCGCGGCACGCGGTATTCGAGCATGGTGCCGTTCATCAATTGCTGCCCGTCGTAAATGAGTTCCTCGAACAGGCCGACGCCCATGCCCATGGTGGCCGCGCCGAGGTCCTGGCTTTCGGTCATCGCGGGATGGATGGCCAGGCCCACGTCGCCGATGGTCGCGAGCGAATCCAACCGAATTTTTCCAGTTTCCTCGTCCACATCGATCTCGACGCCGACCACTCCGATTTCCCAGAATACCGGCACGGCCTGCAAATCGCCGGCACGCCGCAAATAGGCGCGGCCAACGATACTGGCGCCCTGCATCTGAAAATATTCTTCGAGAATTTCGGGCCAGGTGAGCCGCTTCTGTCCATGGCGCACGCCGCCGCGCTCTTCGACTAACTCCGCGATCGACACGCCGAAAAGCTCGGCAGCCATGGTTTTGATCTGTGCAATCGCTTCGCGGCAGGCTTCAAGAACGGCGCGGCCCATCAAGGTGGTCGTGCGTGAGGCGCCGGTGGAGCGCTCGAAAAGCGTGATAGCCGTGTCCGATCCGACGAGCCGAACTCTTTCGAATGGCACGCCCATTTCTTCCGCGGCGATCTGCGCCAGCACCGTGTGGCTTCCCTGCCCGATTTCGGTGCTACCGCTGAGCACAGAAATCGATCCATCGCCGTAGACCTGCACCATGGCGAGAGTTACCGGATGCGCGCCCGCATCGCTCGCCGAGCAGCATATCGAGCGCCCATGGTGCGGCCGCAGCGGCTTTTCCATCTGCAACGTGGCGGCGATTTCGCGCAAGTCTCCCGGAACGTCGGCATCGATGGGCCGCGCCACGGGATTGATCGACTCCCCGCGATTCGCCAGGTTCTTCAGCCGGAATTGCACCGGATCCATGCGCAGCTTTTCCGCCAGCTCATCCATCTGCGACTCGCCAGGAAAAGTGACCTGCGCCGCCCCGAGCCCGCGATACGAACTCGCCGGGACTGTGTTTGTGTACACCGCGTAGGAATCGATTTTCACGTTCGGGATGCGATAGGGGCCAACGATGCGGTTGGTGGCCTTTCGCGCGACCATCGGGCTGTTTTCCGCATACGCGCCGGTATCGAAATGAATGGTGGCCTGCCGCGCCACAATCTTTCCTTGCGCGTCAACCGCAGTGCGGATACGCACGCGCGCATCGTCTCCGCGCGTAGTGAGGAACGCCTCCTCAACGCTCAACTGCAGCTTCACCGGACGGCCGGACTTCCACGAACACGCCGCGACCAGCGGCTCGATCTTCGTATAGGACTTGCTTCCGTATCCTCCACCGACAAACGGCACAACGACGCGCACATCGTTCAGCGGCATCCGAAAGACATCGGCGAGGTCCTGCCGCACCATAAACGGGTGCTGCGCGGAAGAGTAGACGGTGAGCTTCCCATTCGCGTCGTAATCCGCGATGGCCACGTAAGGTTCCATGGCGTACGCGTAGATCATCGGGAAATAAAATTCGCCTTCGGCAATGTGCGCGGCGGAAGCGAACGCTTTCTCGACGTCGCCCCAGGCGATGTGCACTTCCTGGCAAATATTTCCCTTGATGTCGATGGACTGATCGTCGAAGCCACGGAAATTTCCTGCGCGGTAGCTGCGGTCGTGGATTTTCTGCGCACCGGGCGCCAGAGCGGAATCCACGTCGAGAATGGGCGTGAGTTCGTCGTACTCGACATTAATGTCATCGAGCGCGTCCTGCGCGGTCAATTCATCTTCGGCAACTACAGCCGCGACCGGCTCGCCCACGAAACGCACTTTGCCGATGGCCACCAGCGGATGATCCTTCACCGCGTGCCCGTAATAAGGATAGAGGTCGCCGAGGTCTTCGCCTGTCAATACAGCGATTACGCCCGGGCGCTTCCGCGCCGCGGACGAATCAATCGATACGATTCGCGCGTGAGCGTACGGGCTGCGCAGCACTTTGGCCCAGGCCATGTGCACCAACGTCATGTCGCTGGTATAGGTGGCCGTGCCGGTAACCTTGGCCACGCCATCCGAACGCGGCACCGAATGATTCACCACCTGAAAATCGCCGGGGCGTTTCATCGCTTCCCTTCCGCGCCGCCGTGACCGTTACCCACCGCACCAGCGGCAACTTGCTGAATCGACTTCACGATGGCCAGATAGCCGGTGCAGCGGCAGAGATTTCCGTCCATGTGCGCGATGATTTCTTCGTGCGTGGGATGAGGCTTTTCATCGAGCAGCGCTTTCGCTGCGAGAATCATGCCCGGCGTACAGAAGCCGCACTGGAAGGCGAAATTGTCGAGGAACGCTTGCTGCAGCGGATGCAGCTTTTCCGGCGACTCCGCCAGGCCTTCGATGGTCAACACGCGCTTGCCGCGCGCTTCATAAGCGAGATAGGTGCAGGCGCTCACCGGAAGTCCATTCACCAGCACGGTGCAAGCGCCGCAGACCTGCGCCTCGCAGGAAAGCTTTACACCTGTGAGGCGGCAGCGCGCCCGCAGCATTTCAGCAAGCGTTTCGCGCGGCTCGATCTCCAGTTCCGCCGGCGCGCCATTCAGTTCGAAAGCGATCTTCACGGATTCTCCCGCGTGAATTGACCTTGAATATTTCGCGCGAATTCCCCGAAAAGCTGCGCGGTGCGCCGCTTCATGGGAATGGCGCCAAGCGTCGCAAGTTTTCCCAGCACTTCCACGGACGCTTCGAAGCGCATCTCGGTTCCGCCTGCTGCGCTAACCCCGTCCGCGTTCGCGGGACTCAGCACCGCCTGCAACGTGCCGCTCACGCGATTCAGATTGTGCGAGTCGGCGCCTTTCAGCGAAGCTTTCAGTAGTGCCGGCTCAGACGTCTCGATCACCCGAAGCTCCAAATTCAGCGTCACCTTGAACGGACCAATCTTGTCATGAACCACCGCGGCATACGCTTCGCCTTCCGCATCATCGAGCGCTTTCACACTTTCCACTCCCGGCAGCAGCCCGGCGAATCGTGGCGTGTCGCGCAAAAGCTTCCACACCTCTGCGGCCGAGGCATCCAAGTGTAGGTGTTCAGTCAGGTTCAGTAACATTGTTTCGACATTACCGCGTAGCACACCCGCAAGAGTTTGCCATCGGCCACAAATTCCTGTTTTGGATTGCGCCCCTGCGGAGGTGGGCCTTTTGTAACGCGCAATTATAGCAATGCGCAAAAGGTTTTGTGAGCTAAATGCGGGGATTCGATTCGCCTTCGGGCTGCTCTTAGGTATGATCAAGCGAACTTGCACGCCCGCTGCGGCAAAGGATGCTTTCGATGAATCGGTTCGCTCTACTCTTGATGATTCTGGCCGCTCTAAGTTCCGGCGTGGGTGGGCAATCAACACCGCATACGCTCGAAGGAAAACTGACCGGTCAGGTTTCCGATGCGACCGCAAATGCGCCGATCGTGAAGGCTTTTGTGCTGGTTCACCAGCCCGAGGGCAAGAAAGACTTCATCGTGAAAGTATCGAATGGCAAGTTTGAGCTTTCGCTCGCGCCAGGCCTGTATGATGTTTTCGTTTCGGCTTCGGGATTTGCACCGACGTGCCAGAGAATCAGAATATCCGCGGGGCAAAGCGCTGCCTTCAATCCGCGATTGCTGGCTGAAAGCGATCCACCGGGCGCGAACTAGCCCGCGAAGGCCGCAGAAAATATTTCCAAAATCTAAAGGACAGAACGTGATCATCGACATCCACGCTCACTATTTCCGTGCCGAGTATCTCGACCGGATCGACCAACTCCCCGGCACGCATCCCACGGTCTTTATGCGCCGCAAGAACCGCGTGTCGAAGGGTCCGGCGGACGTGGAAGCGCAACTCCGCTTGATGGACCGCGCGGGAATCGACTTGCAGGTGCTCTCGATTTCCAACCATTTTCCCTATTTCCCCGAGCAAGCGGACGCGGTCAGCATGGCTCGCCTTGCGAACAATCTATATACCGAACTGGTGCGCCAGTACCCCAAGCGCTTTGCCGCCTTTGCCTGCACGCCGCTGCCGCACATTCACGCGTCCATCGATGAAATAACGCGTGGGGTGGACGAACTCGGCATGCTCGGCGTGACCGCCGGAACTACCGTCCTCGGCAAAAGCATCGCCGATCCGGCCTTCGACGCCTTTTGGTCCGAGCTCAATCGCCGCAAAAGTATCCTCTTCCTCCATCCTGTCGGCGGCAGTGCCGGTTCGCAAATGATCGAAGCCAGCAAGCTCACTTGGCCCATCGGCGCGCCGCTTGAAGACACCGTTTGCCTGTTGCAACTCATGCAGGCGGAAATTCCGCAGCGCTTTCCCAACGTAAAAGTGATCCTCCCGCATCTCGGCGGTTTTGCTCCCTTCCTGATGGCGCGCTTCGATGAATTGCAGGACCGCTTTCTCCCAATTTCCGCGCCACCTCCCAGCACGCAAGTAAAAAGCTTCTGGTATGACACGGTGAACGCGCATCCCTCCTCGCTGCGTTGCGCGCGCGACACCGTCAGCGCCGATCGCCTGCTGATGGGCACCGACTACCCCTTCTGGGTAGACGACGCGTTCGTGCTGGCCGTCAACTACGTTCGCCAGTCGGATTTGCCGGAAGAAGACGTGAGAAAAATCCTTGGTAGTAACGCCGAGAAAATCCTGACGTTATAATGAATCGGCACGTAACGTATTTCGAATATCCCACATCCATAGTATGTAAAAATTGGTGGTCGAATGTACTCTTGACACGCGCTCTGCGAAGTTTTACGTTTTGATTAGCCTCGAGATTGAAGGAGCATCTCATGGATGCCACTTTCATTATCTTCAAGAAAAACCCCGCGCAAAGTGGTCCTGTTTGGGTCGAAACCGTCGAAGGACTTGAGAAGAGCAAGAAGCGGCTCATCGAGTACACCTCCCGGTCCGGCGAAGATTACTACTTGTTCGATGTGAAACAGGCGCGTGTGCTGGACGTTCTGGCGCGAGCAAAAGGCGCTTAGTCGCCTGGGCTTTGCCCACAGCTCGCTCGGCCGGAACTTTGCTGATCCCTCAAGTCAGCTGGATCCTTTGCGCCTTATTTTCCACTTCCGAAGTGAAACGCTAGCGAAGGTTTGTGACACCGGTCACTAAATAACTAAATAGCGGATTGCGGTTCGAGAGCCTAGTCGGGTCTGAGAACCTAGTCGGTTCGACATTTAGTCAGTTGACGCGGAATCGGCTGCGCGAACGCGCGGCTCGGCGGAGTGAACTTCCGTTTCGCGTCCGTGATGCTGATTGCGATGCTGCACGCTGGCGTGAATGAACGCCGCAAATAGCGGATGCGGCGCCAGCGGCTTGGATTTGAACTCCGGGATGAAACTGGCAGCCGATGAACCAGGGGTGGTCCGGCACTTCCACGATCTCGACGTAAACGCCATCCGGCGTGCGCCCGGTGATGCGGAATCCCGCGCGCGTGAGCGTTTCGTCGTATTCGCAATTGAATTCGTAGCGATGGCGATGGCGCTCGGAAATTTCGGTCTGCCCGTAAGCCTTTGCGGCAAATGAACCCGGCTCGAGCTTGCAGGGCCACGCGCCCAAGCGCATGGTGCCGCCCATTTCATCGACGCCCAGCAGCTCCCGCAACTTGTAGATGATGCGATTGGGCGTGGCCGGATCGAATTCGGTGCTGTCCGCATGAGCGAGCTTCGAAACCTGCCGAGCGTATTCGATCGTTGCGCACTGCATGCCCAGGCAAATGCCGAAGAACGGCACTTTTTTCTCGCGCGCATACGTGATGGTATGGACCATGCCCTGAATGCCGCGCTTGCCAAAACCGCCGGGCACGAGAATGCCATCCACGTGGCGCAGCCGGCGCTCGGCGGTGGCCGGTGAATCGATATCTTCGGCTTCGATCCATTCGATCACCACGCGCTGCCGATTGGCCAACCCGCCATGTCCCAGCGCTTCGCGCAAACTCTTGTAGGCATCCTCGAGCTGCACGTACTTCCCCACCACTCCAATCCGCACTTCCCCCTGCGGATTTTCCAGAACTTCGAGCATGGCCAGCCAGCGGCTCAGATCGCGCGGCGGAGCTTCCAATCGCAACAGGCGCAGGATCTGCTCGTCGAGTCCCTCGGCAGCCAGCGACATGGGCACTTCGTAGATGTTGCTCACGTCGGGCGCGGAAATGACGCAGGCCTCATTCACGTTGCAGAAGAGCGCGATTTTGGCCTTCAGGTCGTTCGAGAGCTGCCGGTCGCTGCGGCAAATCAAAACATCGGGCTGAATTCCGATGCTCAGCATCTCTTTCACGCTGTGCTGCGTGGGCTTGGTCTTCAGCTCCCCGGCGCTGGCGATATACGGCACCAGTGTCAGGTGCACGAACACCACATTTTCGGGTCCCAATTCCAGGCGCATCTGGCGAATAGCTTCAAGGAACGGAAGCGACTCGATGTCCCCCACCGTTCCGCCGATTTCCACCAGCACCACGTCCACGGCATCGGCGACCTTGCGGAACGCGGCCTTGATTTCATCGGTGACGTGCGGAATCACCTGCACCGTCTTGCCGAGATAATCGCCGCGCCGTTCCTTGGCGATGATCGACTCGTAGATGCGGCCGGTGGTCCAGTTATGGTCGCGCGTCAGATGCGCGGAGGTAAAGCGCTCGTAGTGCCCGAGATCGAGGTCGGTCTCAGCGCCATCGTCAGTGACAAACACTTCGCCGTGCTGATAGGGCGACATGGTGCCAGGATCGACGTTCAAGTATGGATCGCACTTCTGGAGGGTGACTCGGAGGCCCCGGCTCTCAAGCAGGCAGCCAATCGACGCCGCTGCTACGCCCTTGCCGAGGGAAGAAACCACGCCGCCCGTTACAAAGATATACTTCGGGCCGGTCCGCAAAGTGCTCGAAATCCTCCGGGAGAGTCGGCGTACGACGCATTATGGGTTGAACCGCGGAAACTGTCAAATCAGGATTTCAAATCGCAGGAATTTCCAAACAAATGCGATGAACCCGGCCGCGCTACGATTTTGCGTCAGCCTCAAGAAGCTTCTCTACCCGCTCGATGTCCCCCGGCACATCCACGCTTACCGCGTCATAATCGGTTTCAACCACTCCAATGTGGAATCCGTTTTCCAACCAGCGAAGCTGCTCGAGCTGTTCCACTCCTTCGAGTTCGCCGGGTGGCAGCGTGGGAAATTCCAGCAGCGCGTCCCGCCGAAAGGCATAGAGTCCAAGATGCTTCCAGAACCTTGGCGCAGTGGTTTTCGCCGTATCGCGCACCCACGGAATAGGCGCGCGTGAGAAATAGAGCGCGTTGCTATCGAAATCGCGCACCACCTTCACGATGTTCGGGTCCATGATGTCGTTGGGCTGATCGATGGCCGAGCACGGCGTGCCAATGTGCATTTCGGAGTTTTCGAGCATCGCTTCCACCAGCGCGTCCACCGTTCCCGGATCGATCAGCGGCTCGTCTCCCTGCACATTCACGTAAATTTCCGCCTCGATGTGCGCGGCCACTTCGGCCACGCGGTCGGTACCGGTGCGATGGTCCGGGCGCGTCAGCACGGCTTCCCCGCCGAAGGATTCCACGGCTTTCTTGATTCGATCGTCTTCGGTAGCTACTACGATGCGCGAAACTGTTCGCGCCTGGCGCACGCGCTCCACCACGTGCTGAATCATCGCCCGGCCAGCAATAGTGGCAAGCGGCTTGCCCGGAAAACGTGTGGACGCATAACGCGCTGGAATTACGGCGAGCACTTCGGTCGTGTCTTTGGATGCCATTTCGGTTTCAGGCGCAATCGATTCGTGACGATTGCTTCCGCAAATGTTAACACGGTACAACCAAGGCACCCAGGCGATCATCCTGGGGTACAGCGAATTTTCGCCGCAGCTACGCGATTTCTAATTGGACACGCGCACGCAGCGCACTTGATTTGAATGCAACCAGTGATAAAATCGATACCCAGCAGACGTGAGGGCGTCCGGGGAGGCTCCTTGAAAGACCGCGCCGCGAAACCAGTTATAAACTGGTTACTCAAAGCGGAGCTGGCGATCCTCGCTCTAGCCCTGCTTGTACTCTCTCCCACCCGCGTTTCAGCCGCACAATCGGACGCACAAAAAGATTCGCAGGACGATTCATCCGGCGGCCTGATCAAAGGACCCGCAACCCTGCCCCAGCCCGAAGATGGCGCCGACGCGCCAACGGGCATCGGAAAAGGGCGCGTGCTCCGCACCGAAACGGATATGACCCTGGTCAACGTTTCGGTCACCGATCCCATCGGCCGTCTCGTTACCGGCCTCGAGCGCGACAACTTCCGCGTGTTTGAGAATGGCGAAGAGCAGGAAATCGTCAAATTCGCCAGCGAGGATGTGCCAGTCTCCATCGGCGTGATCTTCGATATGTCCGGCAGCATGACCGACAAGATCGAGAAATCCCGCATCGCCGCCGTGCAGTTTTTCCGCACTGCCAACCCGCAGGACGAATTTTTCCTGGTGAATTTCAACGACCGCGCGCAACTGGTCAGCCCGTTCACGGTCAGCGTGGACGACTTACAGAACCGCCTGATGTACACCGCGGCGCACGGCCTGACCGCTCTTTTCGATGGCGTTTACCTGGGATTGAGCCAGATGGAAGGAGCACACAACACAAAGAAAGCTTTGCTCATCATATCGGACGGGGGCGATAATCACAGCAGGTACAGCGAAACGGACATCCGCAAATTCGTGCAGGAAGCGGATGTGCAGATTTATTCCATCGGGCTGTTCGAACCCGACGGCGGACCGACGCCCGAAGAGCGAGCTGGCCCTTCTGTGTTGTACGATCTGACCGAGATGACCGGGGGACGGTCTTTCACGGTTCAGAATCTGAATGACTTGCCGGATATTGCCACTAAAATCAGCATGGAGCTGCGCAACCAGTATGTTATCGGCTACCGGCCAACGGATCGGGCACACGATGGCAAATGGCGCAAGATCAAGATTAAGCTTAAGCCGCCAAAGGGTCTCCCTCCGCTTACTGTCGATGCAAAGAACGGCTATTACGCGCCGGGACACTGACTCAGGCATCGGCCGCGACAATTTGAATTTCTCGACCATGCATACTTCTGGGGGATTTATGCACGCTCGCAGGCGTGATTCGGGAAAGACCTCTCTTCTTTCCACCTTTCTAACCGGTCTGTTGGCCTTCGCCGGCTTTTTTCTGCTGGCGACGGTTCTTGGACATCCGGCAGCGCTGGCGCAAAACGACAACCCGCTTCCGCCTTCCGCCAATCCCATGCCGCCTCCGCCGCCGGGCTATGGTGGCCAGCAAGAGAAAGGTAGCGGTAGCATCAAGGCCAGCGTCGACCTGGTGGTGCTTCACGTCACCGTCACCGACGAAGCCGGCCAGTTCGTCGGCGACCTCAAGAAAAGCGATTTCCGTGTTTCCGAAAACAAAGTGGAACAGAGCATTTCCGTCTTCAGCCGCGAAGACGTGCCTGTAACCATGGGCCTGGTGATCGATAACAGCGGCAGTATGCGCGAAAAACGCGAGCAGGTGAATCAGGCGGCCATGACCTTCGTCCAGACCAGCAACCCGCAGGACGAATCCTTCGTGGTGAATTTCAACGACGAATATTACCTGGACACCGACGGCGACTTCACCAGCGATCCCAAAGATCTGCAGAACGCTCTTTCGCGCATCGACACGCGCGGCAGCACCGCCCTCTATGACGCTGTGATCGGTTCTCTCGATCACCTGAAAAAAGCCCACAAAGATAAGCGCGCTCTGCTGGTCATCACCGATGGCGACGACGACGCCAGCCGCAAGACCCTCTCCGACACCATGAAAGCCGCCGCGCAATCGAACGCCGCTATTTACGCAATCGGCGTGTTCAGCGCGGACGATCGCCACAACGACAAGAAAATGGTGCGCCGCTCGACAAAAGAATTAAAGGACCTAGCCGAAGTCACCGGCGGCATGGCCTATTTCCCCGAAACTTTGGATGATGTAAAACCCGTCTGCGAGCAGGTCGCGCGCGACATCCGCAACCAGTACACCATCGGCTACTATCCCACCAACGCAACCAAGGACGGCACGTTCCGCCCGGTGACGGTTCAACTCGTTTCCACCGGCGGCCACGGCAAGCTGGCCGTGCGCACACGCACCGGCTACTACGCGCAGAAAGCCTCCGCCTCCGGCGACTGATTTCCCGCTGCTTTTTCCCGCCGTCATGCTGAGAGGCCTGTGACTTTTTTGATTGTGCGCGAAAATCGATGCTGAAAAGAATCGAGTTACGCGACTAAATTCGCGTTTCTCGGAATAAAATCACACTCTCTGAGCGCAGCGAAGCATCCCTCTTTCGTTTTGCTTTGTTGTTTTGTTTTTACGCTTTCGTAGCGGCGGACTTTCAGTCCGCCATCTTTTGCTTTACGTTGTCATCCCGAGCCGGTCGCGCTGTTTGCGACCGTGTCGAGGGATCTGCATTTGGTGTGTCGGTGTGATTTCGAAGCAAGCCGCGCCCAAGTCACTTCAGAGCGCCGTTTTTATTGCGCTGTCATCCTGAACGAGTGTTTGTGGCGATCCGAAAAGGATCGCCAAGCGAGTGAAGGATCTCTCTTCGCCTCTCGTTTTTCGCTGTCATCCCGAGCGAGCGAAGCGTCTTTCTTCGCGACGAGGGATATCTCTTCGTGTGCAAATTTCGCCCAGTGCGTACCTATCCGCCGACCACCCTCCCTATCGCCGTCGGCGCGTTTTTACCGCCGCCTCACCACCATCCTCAAAAATTAAAATGGTACCGAAGCACCCGGCAACTCGGCGCATCCAGCACGAACAGCTCGTGCTTCGGGCTCACAGCAATGGGCGGGATGAACCGGTTCACCTGGCCCAACTGCGGCGAAAGATCGGCGTCCAGCTTCGGCTTTCCGTCCACGCCCACCACGTGCAAAGTCAGGCCGTCGCCATCCATCAGAAAAAGATAACCGTCGCCCACGGCGAATTCGCTGCCCAGCCTGCGATTGGCGCCGGCTGGCCGCGCGGAAATTTCGCCCTCGGCTTTCCCGTCATGTGTGAACCGCGCCACGCGGCTTTCATCGGCGCTGAGCACATAAACATATCCATCGGGCCCGGCTGCGATCGCGCTGGCCCGTCCGCTGGCAAAAGGCCGCCACCGGCGCGCCAGGCGGAAATGATCGGTATAGGCCAGCACCTCGCCGGCATTGCTGTCGACCACGAAGATCATGCCATCGTCGCCCACCGCGACGCCGAGATCGTCCTCGGAATTAGGATGCGTCATCAGCCGAAAATCCCGGTAACGGTCGCCGCCCGGGAAAAATATCGATACCGCCGCGCGCGCGGCGTCCACGGTGTAAATTCCCCCGCCCCGATCCACGGTAATTTCCGCGGGTTGCTTGATCCAATCGTCCTGAAACGAAAGCAGCGGCGTGCCATCCGGATTGAACTTGTGCACGAAATGGCTGCCGGCATCGGAGATGAAAATGTTGCCGAGCGCATCCACGGCAATGCTCGTCGGATCGTCGAGATGCCCCGCGGCGTCGCCTTTCATGCCCCAGGTCGATACGTACTGGAGTGTCGGCGCCGCTGTCGCGGATGCAGCCGTCGCCGACGCAGCTACGGTCTTTGCGGATTGAGCCTCGGTAACCATTTTCGAGCAGCCGCCCGATACCAGCGCCACAAGCAACGCGAGCGACAACGTTCCCCTGAACGGCCCGAGCCACGCATCAAAATAAAATCGCTTCCGCATAACTCCTAATCTATTCCAATCATCGCGACGGAACATGCGCACTTGCAGTATTGTTCCGGATCGCTAACGTCTTCCTCGCAGCTTTCCCATGTTTCACCGGCTCCGCTTCGCCTTCCACGCGCACTCTGCGCACAATGGTTTGATGCATGTGGTACAGCCTCTGTTCAGGCGCCCCGTTCGACAAATCCTCGAAACCAAAAGATGCATCACCACCCGCCGCCGTCCCTGCCGTTAGTTTCAACGGCAGCTTCCCGCAAACATCGCTCTCGACAAACGCCGTCTCATAGCGTTCCCGCTGCTTGCCCCAGGTGAAGACACGCATCATGGTGAAATCGCAGGCTTGCCCTTCAGCGCCTTTGACGCCGAGCACCAGGTACTGTGGCTTCATCGCGCCGTCGGAATCTGCAACCTGATTGAGCTCGAACCAGGCCACGATGCGCATATCCGCGGCGCTCGCGTAGTCTGGCAACGGCGCCGGAACTTCCAGGTCGATGAACCGCCCCAGAATCCAGCCGCTCATTTCCGTCTGATCCGGTAAATGCGCGCGCACCAGCCACCAATCTTCCTTCCGGACGTCGGAATTGGCGTCACCAGGAGCGGTACTCCCCTCTTCATCGGCTGTCTTCGTTACCGTCGCCGATGGCACCGGCACCACGCGCCGCTCGTACATGTCCACGGCGACATTCTTGTTCACCTGCCGGACCCGCGGAGCATCACGTCCGGCATCCAGATGCATGTTGCTGAGCACGCGCGTGCGTCCACGCGCCTCGATGGGCTTGGCTGAGGTCTTGGCGTTTAAATCCTTGGCCCTTTGCCAGAACTCCGCGGTCAGCAATTCGTGATCGCTCACCCATCCGGTAACGCCGTTGGCCGTGCGCACCTGCACCTGGTCGCCATAGCGGCTCACCACGTCCATCTTGTCGCCGAAGCTCACCGTTGCCAGCGGCGAACGCACCTGCGCCGTCGTGCTCCACACCGTGACTTCGCGATTTCCAGCGTAAGCCAGTTCCTGCGGTGTTTTCTTGTGATGGAATCGGAAATACAGCGGCACCCCAACCACGACTACCACGATGAATCCGATGAGCAGCTTTCGCATCAGTGCGCTTTTCGCCCGGTGGCATTTCCTTCATCGACGAACGCGCGCAAGCCCCTTCGCAGTTTTCGTCGCGGGAAAAATCGCCGGGGAAGCAAGATTCTACATGAATGGATGCGGCGCTGCAGCGCTCCGCGCCACAAATTTTCCTTTATGTGTCGAACTGATCGCAGCCTTGTTTTTACGTTGTCATCCCGAGCGAGCGAAGTATGCGGACCCGGTTAGGGTCGCGGTAGAACGTAGCGCGACGAGGGATCAATCTCTACTGGGGTGTGCCGCATGCCTTGCGCCTTCTCCAAGGCATGTGCGCCCGGCACTCAGTACTCGACCAGTTCCTTCACCGCCGCCACAATATCCTCGCTCTGCGGCAGAATTTCGTCCTCGAGCTTCGGGTGATACGCGACGAACGTGTCGGTCGCCGCCACGCGACGCACCGGCGCATCCAGTTCCCCGAACAGCTCATCCGCAATCCGCGCCGCAATCTCCGCGCCGTAGCCCCACGACCGGCAATCCTCATACGCCACAAGCACGCGGTTCGTTTTCCGTACAGTCGCAGCAATGGCGTCCCAGTCGTAAGGGCTCAGCGAGCGCAAGTCGATGATTTCCGCCGACACTCCTTCGCGGTCCAGATTCGCCGCCGCCACTTCCGCGCGATGCACCACCGCGCCATAAGTAATGATGCTGACGTCCTTGCCTTCACGCACCATCCGCGCTTTGCCAAACGGCACGGTGTAGTCCGGCCCCGGATACTGTGTCCGGTTGTACGGCTGCCGGTACAGGTGCTTGTGCTCGAGAAACAGCACCGGGTCATCCGACCGGATCGCCGTCCGCAGCAGCCCGCACACATCCAGCGCCGTCGACGGCATCACCACGCGCAACCCGGGAATGTGCGTGAAAATCACTTCGCCGCACTGGCTGTGATAGATCGCGCCGCCGGTCAAATATCCGCCGATCGGCACGCGAATCACCGCCGGACACTTGAAATGCCCCGCGGAACGCCAGCGCTGCGTGGCCATCTCGCTGCGCAACTGCATCATCGCCGGCCAGATGTAATCGAAAAACTGAATCTCCGCCACCGGCTTCAGCCCGCGGATCGCCATGCCAATCGCGCGCCCCACAATCGCCGCTTCCGCGATCGGCGTATTGAACACCCGGCTCGGGCCATACTTCCGCTGCAAACCGGCGGTCGCTTTAAAAACGCCGCCCTTCCCTTTCACCAGCGACAAGCTTTCCACGCGGCTACAATCCGCCACATCTTCGCCAAAAACCAGCACGCGCTCGTCGTGCGCCATCTCGTCCATCAGCGTGGCCGAAACAATCTCCACCATGGTTTTGTGCGGGCCGCCGCTGAACTCCGGCTGCACATCAAATTGCTTCGACGTCGGATCCACATCCGGCGAATAAACATTCACGTAGATCGAATCGCGCGCCGGGGACTCCGCTTCGAGCGCGCGATCGGTGGCCTCGGTCACTTCCCGCACCACTTCCGCCTCGAGCGCCTCTATCTCGCTCTCCTCCAGAATCCCCTCGCGCACCAAAAACAGCGCGAATTTCGTCAGCGGGTCGCGCTTCGCTTCGGCTTCGCGCTCGTCGGCTGTCTTGTAGAGCTTTTCGTCGTCGGAAAGCGAATGCGAGTAAGGACGCGTCACATGCGCGTGCACCAGCGCCGGCCCCGACCGCGCGCGGCAGTGCGCCACCCCGCGGCTCAGCGCCGCATAACTCTCCAGCGGGTCGGTCCCGTCGCATTCCTCGATATGAAAATCCGGGAAATTGCGCGCCAGATGGGAAATGTTTCCGCCCGCCGTCTGATACTCCACCGGCACGGAGATGGCGTACCCGTTATCTTCCACCAAGAACAGCACCGGCAGCCGCTTCAGGCTCGCCGCGTTCAGCGCTTCGAAAAATTCGCCTTCGCTGGTCGAACCTTCCCCGCCCGCAACGAACGCCACTTCATCGCCATGCGCTGTTACAAACTCCCCGCCTGGAGCTTTGCGCGCCTGTTCGAGCGCCTTGGGAAATTCCTGGTAGTAGAGCGAAGCCTCCGCGGCGCCCACGGCGTGCAGCCAGCGCGTTCCCGTCGGCGAAGATCCCGTGATCAGGTGGTATTTCGGATTGCCCCAGTGCGACGGCATCTGCCGCCCGCCCGACGCTGGATCATCCTTTGCGCCCACCGCCTGCAACAGCATTTCGTAGGGCGTCTCGCCCACCATCAGCGCCAGCGCCCGGTCGCGGTAATACGGAAAGAACCAGTCGTAGCCGGACTTCAGCGCCAGCCCCGCGGCCACTTGCACCGCCTCGTGCCCCGCTGCGCTGATTTGAAAGAAGATTTTGTTTTGGCGCTTGAGCTGGATTTCGCGGTCGTCAAGCTGCCGCGAAAGAAACATCGTGCGGTAAATGAGAATTAACTGGTCGCGGCTGAGGCCCTGGTATTTGGACGCGTCAAACCGTTCCGTCTTCAGTTTCGCGGGAGAGGCCAAAAGTTTTGCCCTCGACGGAGAGGATTCGTGTGGTGGATCGCCTTCGCCTCATTATATGTTCGTCCGCTCCCGCATTCAACGCACCTTCGCGCTAGTTTTCGATCACGAGGGGGGCGGCATAAAAAGCAAAAGCCCGCGAAAATTCTCGCGGGCTTCTGTTCTGCAAATTTTACGCCGTGTTTATTGCCCGCCGCGCGTGCCGCCGCTGGTCGACGCCCCGCCCGTCAGATAAAAATATCCGACCTTGTTGTTCGCCGGCGTTCCGTACCACATTTTTCCATCCTTATCGAGGAACAGTTCGCGGATGGTGTTCTCCGGATGCGGGAACGGATACTGGGTGAACTTCTCCGTCTTGGGATCGAACTTCACCAGCACATCGAAGTAATACGACGAGTACCAAATGTTCTCGTCCTTATCGAGCCCCACGCCATATGGATGCGTCAGCGGCCCGGTCGGCAGATCGTATTCCTTGAACTTTTCCGTCTTCATGTCGAAGCGGCCGAGCTTTCCGGTATCGTACTCGCCGAACCAGATCACGCCCTTCGAATCGATTTGCAGCCGCCGCGGATACCCGTTCTTCGTCGGCAGCGGATACTTGGTCATCTTCAGCGTCTTCCAGTCCATTTTCCCAAGCGACGCCGGCTCGGTCGTAATCGTGAACCAGATGTTTCCCTCGGTATCGTTCGTCAGGCTGTAGGTGCGCCCCGACTCCCAATAATTCGTATATTTGCCGGTCTCCGGATCGAACTTGCTCAGCGGATCGCCCGTGGCCCACGCATTTCCGTGTGGATCTAACCGCACCGTATGCTTCGAGCCGCCCGGCTCGATTCCCTCTTTCCCCGCCTCATACGGGTCCTGATATTCGGTGATCGTCTTTGTATTCGGATCCCAGCGTCCCAATTTGTTCGACGCTTGCTCCGTCAGCCACACCGCGCCATCCGGCCCTTGATACGCCGAGTGTACCGCCGCCGTGCCCACATTCGGCACCGGGTAATCGTCCATCGCCCCGGTCTTGGGATCGAGCCGCGTGATCTTGTTCGCCACGCCAAAGTCGGGAATCCACAGATAGCCGTCTTTTCCCGGTGCCGCGCTGAAGGGCATCCGGCTTGGCCCCGGCATGTCGTATTCCACGTAGTTGATCTTGTAGGCGTCCGGCGTGAATTTCAGCACCGTGTCTTTGTATCCCGGCAGATCGGCCGGCGATCGAGTCAGCGTCGCTTCGCTGCCGAAAACGCTGTCGAGATAATTCGCCACGTCGTTCGCGTTCTGGTCGGTCAGCCGCCAGGACAAGCTGAAGTGCATCGCGTCGCGCATGTACTGCACTCGATCTTTCCATCCATCCGCATCGCGCTGCACCGCGGCCATGCGCGACTGGAATCCGTGGCAGATGAAGCAGCGCGTGAACAGCACCGTTTTGCCTTCCGCCGGAGGCAGCAGCACGCGCGCCTGGTCGATCGAAAGATCGCTCCAGCGCACGTTGCCCTTCTGCAGCGAGAAGTCGAGCGACTTGCTGTCCGTATCGCCGAGGTTCACGCCGGTCTGCGCTTCCGCCCGGAATCCCACCGCGCGAATTCCCACGCGATACTCGCCCGGCATAATATTCTCGATGCGGTAGTGCCCCTCGGGATCGCTCAGCGCCATGAACGTCATGCGCGTCTTGCTGTTCTGCGCCTGCACGAACGCGCCTTCAAACGGCGTGCCGTCCGGCGACTTCACCGTGCCGCTGATCGTCGCCGCCCGCGCTCCGGCCACAAATGACGCCGCAAACAAAATCGCGCCCGCCACCCCAAGCATTTTTCTGAATCGCATCTCCACTCCTTATTCTTGGTCCTTGTAGTTCGCAGCTTTAACCGCGACGAAAGGTCGGCGCGAAGCGCCCTACCGCTCGCGGCGTCGTTCCCGCGAGCCTTTCTCCTCTACCTCATTTACTTCCTCTACTTCCTCTACCTCACAAATCTCTAATTCCCCGCTCTTCCGCCGCCCGATTCGCCTCCCGCCAAATAAAAATATCCCACCTTATTATTCGACGGCGTGCCGTACCACATCCTTCCCTCATTATCCGGAATCAGCTCGCGAATGGTGTTCTCCGAATGCGGGAACGGATACTCCACCGTCTGCCCCGTCTTCGGATCGAAGCATCCCAGCACATCCATGTTGTATGACGCGTACCAGATATTTCCCTTCGCATCGATGCCCAGCCCATACGGCGTCGGCATCGGCCCCGGCAACGGAAATTCCTTCATGTCCTGCGTCTTGGGATCGAACCGCAGCATCTTCCCGCCGCGGAACTCGCCCGACCACACAATCCCATTCGCATCCACTTCAATGCGCCGCGGGAACGAATCCTTGGTCAGCGGCTCCCACAGCGACACTTTCATCGTCTTGTAATCCACCATGCCAATCGCCGCCGGCGGCGCCGTCTTGGTGAACCAGATGTTCCCGTTGTGATCCGCCTTCACGTCATATGCGGAAGCCACTTCTTTCACTTCCGTGTACTCGTTCGTCCGCGGATCGAACTTCCCCAGCGGATCGCCCGTGAACCACACATTCCCCGCGCCATCAAAGCGCAGCGTGTGCTTCGATCCCGCCGCATACCCCAGCTTTCCTGGAATGCGCCGGTCCTGATACTCCGTCACCGTCTTCGTCTTGGGATCCCACACGCCCAGCTTGTCCGATCCCTGCTCGGTCAGCCACACCTTGCCGTCTGCCGCTTCTACCGCCGAGTGCACTGCTGCCGTGCCCTCGTTCGGCACCGGAAAATCTTCCATCGCGCCCGTTTTCGGATCGAGCCGCGTAATCTTGTTGTTGATCCCGAAATTCGGAATCCACAGGTAGCCATCTTTCCCAGGCGCCGCGCTGAACGGCATCCGGCTCGGCCCCGGCATGTCGTACTCTACGAAATGAATGCTCATCGCCTCCGCCGCAAAAGGACGCACCGTATCCTTGTATTCCGGCATATCCGCGGGCGACTTCGGCAGCACCGAATCCGGCCCGAACAGTTTCGCCAGGTACGCCGCGATCATGTCGGCCTGCTCATCGTTCAGGCGATCCTCCAACCCAAACTTCATCGCCGTCTGCATGAACTGCACGCGGTCGCGCCAGCCGTCCTGGTCGCGTGTCACAGACGCCATGCGCGTCTGAAACGCGTGGCAGGTGAAGCAGGTGTTGAAAATTTTGTCCTTCGCGGGAGACGCCGGCCACAGCTTGCTGGCCTGGTACACATTCAAATCGTTCCAGCGGACATTCCCTTTCGCCAGCGCGAAATCCTCCGACAAATTCTGGTCCGCCGCGATCTTCACGCCACTCTGCGCATCCGCCTTGAATCCCAGCGCCTTGATCGCGATGCGATACTCGCCCGCCGGCACTTTCTCCACGCGATAGCGCCCTTGCGCGTCGCTCAGCGCCATGAACGTCATGCGCGTCTGCGCGTTCTGCGCCTGCACGAACGCGCCCATGAACGGCGCCCCGTCCGGCCCTTTCACCGTCCCGGACACCGTCGCGCCCTGCGCGCCGGCCATAAACGTTGCCGCCAACAGAACCGCTCCCGCCACCCTCAATATCCGTTTGAAACTCATCGGGCGCTCCTTTTCCCTCTATCACTCGCAATTAACGCGACGCTCCAGATGGACGCTCGTGCCTTTCATCCAACCACTCGCCACTCGGCGGTAGCCACTGCATTTCTGCCCCGCATTATGCCCCGCGAGGCCCCTTTTCGTCCCGCATTTTCTTTTCAAACGACGCTCTCGGCCTTCCAACAGTTTCCAGCATGCTAGGTTCGGCTACCGGGAAAATTCGGTCTCAATCGCTTCAGACGAATGAATGGGTTCAGACGCAGAAGCGCTTGCCAGGCGAACACGGGGAGCATCCACCAGCGCGATCACCAGCGCCGCCACCGGAAACGCCGCAATCACGTCAATCACGTAATGCTGTTGCAGCAGTATCACTGTGGGGATCAGCGCGATGCAGTAAACCGAAGATAGCGCCGCCACTCGCTTCCATTTCCTCACGCACCACACCGCCAGCAGCGGCTTTACCAAATGCATACATGGCACCGCGATAAAATATTCCGTTCCTATGATTCCGGGCAATTTGTGCGCCGCGAAATTGCCGAGGATTACCGCGAAGGCGCGCTGCCCGAGTCCCACATGGTTGCTGCCACCCGCGGGCCCGGAAAGAAAATAAGGGCCCGTGGCCGGGATGAAATAAAAAAGCACCAGCGCGATGTAATAACTCGTGGCGATCATCGCTGCAAGTTTCATCGACGCCGCCAACCCTTCCCTCAGCGCCAAAACCAGCAGGCACCCGCCCACCATCGCAAACATTGCCACGTACACCCATTCCAGCGCATGCAGCAGGCCCAGCGGTACGTGCACGGCCGCCGCTGCCGGCATCCCGAAAATCCGGCTGTCCAAAGCCTCCAGGCTGCGATCCGCCGCCCCGGTGAATCTCAGCGACGCGATCACATCGTTGTAGCCGAACACCAGCACCATCACCAGAAACACGTACGTCGACGGCACGAATATCGCCGCCAGCGCCGGCCACGGGCTTACTCGCGGCCCTCGATGCCTCAGCTTGCTCCAGAACTCAGACGGAAATCCCACCGCGTAGATGAAAAGCGCGGCCATCACCGACTCGAACGTCAGTGCCGCCCAGTATGTAAAGTAAAGATTCCAGGAAAAGTGTAGCGGCAGGTGCGCCGCCCGAAAAGCGGGGATCAGCACGAGGATCAGCAGGACGCTGACCGCGTAGTGTGCGTGCCGCGCTGTAAACTTCATGCGCTCATTTTGAACGAATCCGCACTGTCGCGCCAGCTACCTGCGCCACCAATGGCCCTTTCAGTCCACTCCCCGCTGCCGCTGTCATCCAGAGCCGAGCATTCGCGACCCGGTTAGGGTCGCATTCACACCGTTGCGATCCGACGTGGATCGCGCTGCGAATCGAAGGATCTCTCTTCGCCTTTTGCAGTGTCGAGTAGTGAGTGGCGACTGTGATTGTTTTCATATGCTTGCGAAGAAAATTACTCGGCTCAGCGTGTCGAGTAGGCGAAAGGGTTTTCATTGGCGGGGCGAGCCGGAGCAGTGGCGAGTGATGAGCGGCGAGTCGTGAGAGAGACTTCCGCAACGAGATCTTTGTAGGTCGCGGCCTTAGCTTTAGCCGCGACGAAAACAATGACGCGATGCGTCCTACCCCTCGCGGCGCTGCGGTCCGGTGAGGACCGCGATATGAAAAGCCCGCGAGCATTCGCCTTTTGGGAGCTTTTGAAGAACCACAACTCAGACTAAAACTCGCGGAAGGTTCACCGCGAGTGGTACGGCGCTTATGCGCCGGTGAATGTCGGAGCTGAAGCTCCGACCCCCTAAACGACGGGGCGAGATTCCCTTTCGCGGCGCTGGGTTTTCCAGCACTTCCGGTGAGCAAACATCCCTGACCGGCGCTAACCGCGTCGTGCGCGCCTGAGGGGAAGGGGTGCATTTTGACTGTCGAGTGGCGCGTACCGTCTCTGATTGTTTTCAGTGATTTGCGTGTGTGCTGACTCGGCAGTGACTGTCGAGTGAGGTTCGACTCCCTACGTGCAACTCTTGCCGGGACTTTCGTTGCGACCCTTGCCGGGTCGCCCAACCGCTCACCGAAATTTTCGTTGAAAGGCTGCGAGTGGAGGCAGGAATCGGCGTGGACTTTCCGGGGCGCCTTCAACCGTCCGAAGCCTGAACATATATACTCCGGCGACAGAGTACGGATTGATTACGGATTGTCAATGGGAACCGGGGAATGGGAGATACAGGACCTCGCTTGACAAGGGGAAATGGACGCCGACACTTCAACCTCGATTTTTTGCGGTCGAAGCCAAGGTGGCCGTGACTTCCGCTTACAGACGACTACGGCTATTTCTTATTGGCGTCAAATTCGACGTGAACGGGAACCTTGACCTTCTTTTCCACTTCGAACTTCACCTTTTGCCCGTCTTTGGTCGTGAACTTGACCTGAGCAGGCTGCTTTACTGTTTTGTGACCGTCGAACTCCACGTGTTTCTTAGCCATCTTGCCTCCGTTCCGCAGACCCGGTTGACAGCGCCGGGGTATCCGTTCGTACGTAAATCCGGTATACCAGCAATGGAAGTCGCTGTGTAGTTGATATTTCGCCAGGGAATTCGGGTCACCTTTTTTTCCTCAGCCCACGCACTCCGGAAGAGCCAACAAATTATCAGTCCAAACCCGATCGGCATAGGTTTGAACGAACTGGGTCCCATGGTCGTTCTCGCGGGGATACAAATACGCCTTGTTACGGTTGCGATCCATAACAAAAGCTTGATTATTAGAGTTTGCTTTCAGCCACTCGTAAACCTGCTGACGCGTAGAGTTGCCTTGCTGCCCTGTAGCAGCATTCACCCACCCTAAGTTCGTGATTGCGGTGTGCGGATCGTAGTGCTGGCCACCAGCCTTCTTAATGCAAGTGATCTGAATCGCCATCCTCTCGACTCCTCCCGGTGTGGCGTTTCATAAATGAAACGCCGTTCGATATCTAGAATAGCAACGGCCAATTGCATAAGTCAAACAGAAGTTGTAATGTCGAACACAGAGGATATTCATGCCAGAGACCACGGTCGACATAGCGGCCTTGTACGCGGCCCTAGATCGGAAAAGGTTAACAAAGAAGCTAAGCTGGAGGTCACTCGCATCGAAATTGCAAATCACCCCCTCCACCTTCACGCGGATGGCTCAGGGACTAAAACCGGATGTCGATACGTTCGCAACTTTAGTAAGGTGGCTCGGTATGTCACAGGAGGAGTTTTTGCAGCCGACCCGGCGAAAGCCGGAGAACATCGACGCAATGGCGATGATCTCCTCATATCTGCGGGGAGCGAAGAATATTAGCGACGAACAAGCGGAGGCCATGGAAGACATCATGTCGGCGGCCTTCCGTTATCTGTCGAAGGAACGAAAGTAAGCCGACATGAGTGGGCATCTGCGTCACGGATTCAAGGCGGATGCGGAGCGATTAGCTGTAGCGGTCCGTGAAGAGTTCGGGTTGAGGCCTCACGATCCTTTAAATTGCATGGAGGTTTGCGAGCAGCTCGGTATACCGACAATTACCGTTCCGACGCTTGTGAATTCAGGGGCCTCGCCCAAGAGTATCGAATGCCTCCTCAAGGAGGAGACGAAATTTTCCGCAATGACTATTGCCATCGGCAGCAAACGTCTCATTGTTTACAACCCTCGGCAACCAGTGGGCCGTCGCGCCAATTCGGTCGCACACGAACTGTCACACATTCTCCTTGAGCATCCAATGGGATCGGCGCTGGGCGAAGGGGGGTGTCGCCGCTGGAATGCAGTAGTGGAAGCCGAAGCCGATTGGCAAGCGGCGACACTACTTGTTCCTCGCCCTGGTGCGCTTGAATGGATTCGTTCGGGCGGCTCTCTCAGGGATGGTGCTCAACACTTTGGTGTCAGCCAGGGTCTTTTCCAGTGGAGAGTCAATCAAACAGGTGTACTCAGACAGGTGAGGGCGTTAGCGCTATCCCGGCGACATGGGTCCTTGAGTCATTGCGCGTAACCGTCGAACTTCATACGCGCGTAAATTCCTGAAGCCCCTGCTAACGGACGAACTCCGTTCTGTGTGGCTTTGGTGTGCGTCAACGGCAGAATTCCGCCATAATGTGTGAATATCTCTTGGGCCAAGAATGCGGGAGCCGCTTCCGGCTCCCGCATTCGCACTTAGAAGTTCTGATAAAACCGATAGCTGGTCGGACTGGCGAGATTGCAGGAACAGCAGCGCCGCGCAGGTTCTGCTTCCGTAGGCCCGGCAGCCTCTCGCTGTGACACGAATCGAAAATCACCCTCGCAAATGATGGCCCATCCCTGGATTCTCTCTGACGAATGTATCGAGACTGGCGGCGACCTCTGTCACTGTCTGTCGAAGTGTCGGGCTGCGCAACTCGTGTTGAGTGGGCTTCCGCACGGCGAAGCGCGTTCTTGAATCGACGAGCTGGACGATATAGGTCTCGATCCTTTCCCTCAGCTCGGGCGATTTGAAAATGTTTTGATAGAGAATCACCTGGTGTTGGGTTCCTGGCACCGCGACAATGAGGCGGGGATTTATCCTCGCGATCTGCACCGCGACTTTTTCATGCTTCAACTGCCAGTCGTGATCTGCGCGTTCTTGCCTCTCCTGACGTCTTGAAGCCCGCGTACCGATGGTTCCGAAATACATGGCTGCCACGACACCGGCAAGAGTCAAAGCCAAACTTGCCAGCGCGATTATTGCTCCCATCTTCCAGTCTAGTTCTTCTTCCAAATGTCGATGAAATCTTGCAGGCACAGTTCGTTGAGTTCTTTCAACCCGGGAACGGAAAAATGCTCGTCCTGAACTCGCAAAACATCGAGCACCAGGTTGTGGGCGACTCTAATTGCATTGTCAGCCTCTTGGCGCTGTGCGGCATCGACGAACGCAATACCGCCATTGTCCGTCGGCGACATCCTTGAAAACACCGAGGCAACGGTTGCGTGAGACTGTCTCAGAGGAATGAAATATCCCGGCACAAGCAGCTTCCCGAGCGAAGTTTTCTTTGCCATCGCAACGAGGTCGAGCTTGTTCCAACTGTGATTTAGGCGTTTCGTACCGCACTCTTTGCAGTCAGCGATCATGAATCTGTCTTTTACACGCTGGAACCCGTTCTCGATATCTTCTTTCATTTCCTCAGTAAATACCTGCCCCATCGAATCGTTCGAGACAATCATCAGCTTCCGTTGGTTAACAAAATGGAAGTCAAGGAAGTCGTCAATTTCGGCGGGATTGTCGTGCAGATAGCTGAGCGTGACAGCGCGTTCGTACATTCCCCGAAGTAGTTTGTGAGCCGCATGACCAATTCCATTCCCGCAACAAAGAAGAATTTCCAAGAAGTCCTCGCAACAAACTCGACCCAGCATGAGCACACACTTATCAACGGGTTCCGATAGTTGCGCGTCTCTGTTAAACGCGAGTGAAAGAGCCTGATTTAGGCGATCGAAGCGCTCCAGAAAAAGAGGGTTACGCGTCTCGAAGTCGCGCCACTCTTCTTGGAATCCGAAGACGATGCTCGATCGTGTCCTAAAGTCATTCATGCGTGTGGCCAATGTGCACGTCAGTTTTAACACAAGCATACCGCTTCGCACGGGCTTCCTGTTTCTGGCGCAGGCAAACAGTGGCGAGTGGCTAGAAAGGGCAGATGCGGGGGGTTGGGATGAGTAGGGGGCCCTTCGACTCGCTCCGCTCGCTCAGGACGGCGATCCTGACCGGATCGCCGACTGCCCGGCGAAATCGGCACACGAAGAGGGATCCTTCGACTCACTTCGCGATCCTCGACGGATCGCGGACAAGATTCGCTCAGGATGACAGGTGAGAGGCAGTGACGAGTGATAGCCAAGAAAGCTAGGCGACTTTCTGCGAATACAGGACGAAACCGCTTCCCTCCCGAACATCGCCAGCGGTGACTTGGACGAGAGGAACGTGCGACGCGGGATACAGCCGATTCATGTCGCGCACAAACGGGTCGTCCGTAGCGAGAACAGTAATCCGTGAAATGGCTTTCTGATTTTCCAGGCCAAGCGATTCGTGTAACGCCGTAGCAATATTGTGCGTGGCCTTCGCAACGCCCAGCCGATCAGTCCATGGTGCAGACACGATGAGATTCCAATTCGAAGTGGCGTCGAGCGAGCTGTTGTACAGCATTGCCAATCTAAATTCTCCGCATTCCGCGCGCAGCTTTTCTATCAGTCTCTCAACGTCGTCTACCAACGTGAAGATATACATTCGAGAACTCCATTGGGCTTGTTCCGTATCGCGTCGAGTATCTCTTTGGCTCGTACCTCATCGTAACTTCCCGGTGGCTCGTAACGCGATTCAGGTTTCCATTTGGTGGCGACAGACCAGTTGCTGAGCAGTTCCGGCCGATTTCCCAAAAGCTCCGTCTCCATTCCAGCCAAAAGCTTCAAGTCGTCAAAATCGTGAGTCCTAAAGCCATCTTTCAACCGGCTGCCCCTTTCAGGATACTCGCTAACCCCGAGAGTGGCACATACCCTTGCCTTCAGAGCCAGCTCCACCACATAGCCGCAGAGATAAACACAACCGTCAAAGAGTCCGGCATCGTAAAGGGCCTCAGCCTCGGTAAGTTTAATCCGGGCCAAATCTCGAAGTTGTTGTCGATTCGCCATAAGCCGCGAACGCCGAGATTACTTCTTTGGAATCGGCTCGACAAGCGGTACTCGCCACGCAGCGCGATCTTCGTCAGATCGCGACTGTGTGAATGCGCCCCTAACCGGGTCGCGAATACGTGGCCCGGGACGACAAGCGGCGTGGTGCGTGCTGGGTGGAGTTTAAACGCGAAGATAGGTCCCTCGACTCGCTGAACATTTTTACCTGCGCCCTAACCGGGCGCTGCTCGCTTTGGGACGACAAACGAAAAGAGAAGCGCAAAAACGCTCCGAAACCGCGCCTGCAACCTGCCCGTCTCTAGCTGTGTTATGCTCCGCTTAAATCGACCGGAGGTTCTCATGCGCGTCGCGCCGAAAATTCTCACCACCGCCTTGACTACGGCCTTGACTACGGCTCTCTCGATCCTGTTCCTGGCTTCGCTGGCCTCCGCGGCCACCATCACCGGCAGCGTCAAAGGACCGGACGGCGCTCCCTTCATGGGCGCCTTCGTTGTCGCTGAAAATAATCAGAACAAGATGTCGATCAGCGTCCTCTCCGACAAGCAGGGCCACTATCGCATCCCGAATCTTGCCGCCGCGAACTACTCCGTGCACATTCGCGCCATCGGCTACAAATCTGATCCGCGCAATTCCGTGCAGCTCAAGCAAAACGGCAAAGCTTCCTTCGATTTCTCGCTGCAAACCGCGCCTGTACGCTGGACCGAGCTCAGCACCTATCAGGGCCGCATGTTGCTGCCCAAAACCGACAAGCACGACCTCACCCGCGGCTACAGCGACAATTTCTTTACCTCCTGCATGATCTCCTGCCACTCTTTCCAGACGCGCATGGCTCCCACCACGCGCGATGAGGATGGCTGGCGCGACCGCGTCAATTACATGCGCAACGTCATCTTCGGCGGCGAGGGCGAAGGCCCACGCCTCAGCGACGAGCGCGTGGACGACATCGCTGCCTATCTCACCGTTCTCTTCGGACCCGATTCGCCCAAGCCCGCGGATCCATCTACACTTCCGGAGTACAAAAACACGCTGCGCCCCGTCACCGAAAAAGCCACCAACATCGTCTACGTGGAATACGATTTCGGCGGCACCAAGGGCATCGGCCCCTGGAGCGCCGCGCCCGATAAAGACGGCAATATGTGGATTCCCTACTACGGCCGCGGCAACGAAGTGGTTCGCTTGAATCCCAAAACCGCGGAACTGACGCGCTTCCCGCTCTCCACCGACAAGACCGCCGGCATTCACTCCGCCATTCCCGCGCCGGACGGCACCGTCTGGTTCACCGAAGTGAATTTCGGCGCGATCGCTCATCTCGATCCAAAAACGAAAGAAATTGTCGAGTATCGCGACACTTCACCCGACGGCAAGCGAATCGGCAAGCACACTGTGCGCGTCGACGCCGACGGCAACGTCTGGTCGAGCGGCGGCCCCATCTCGAAATTCGATCCGAAAACGAAAGAATTCTCGCACTTCAACACGCCCGGCACCTATGGAAATGAGCCTGACGGCAAGGGCAACGAGTGGTTCACCGTCTTCCGCGACGACGGGCCCATCGTGCGCATCGACAAGGACGGTAAGATCACCAAGTTCACGCCGCCCACCAAAGGCAAGCCGCAGCGCCTCGAATTCGACGCGCCGGCAATGTCTGGTTCTCCGAGCGCGTCGGCAACAAGATCGGCCGGCTCAATCCCAACACCGGCGAAATCAAGGAATACGATTTGCCCGGCGCTGCCGCCAGCCCCTATGCCATTGGCATCGACCGCAACCAGATGGTCTGGTACGCCTCGCACGAGCAGGACACTCTGAATCGCCTCGATCCCAACACTGGCGAAGTTACCGAGTATCCCTTCCCGCAGTCGGAAATTTCCATGCGCGAATTTTTCATGGACGCGCAAGGGCATCTCTGGTTCGGCACGTCTTCGAACAACAAGGTCGGCTACTTTTATTTGGAGGATTCCAAGGAACTCGCCCGGAAATAATCCACGCGGCGCGCTTCGGGCTGCGCATTGACATCGAAGAGAGATCCCTCGACTCGCTGAAAGGCGCTCGCTTCGGGATGACACCGTAAAACAAAACAGTGGCGGGCTGAAGCCCGTAGCTACGCTCCACCGGGCGCGGCTCGCTTCGGGATGACACTGCTGGACGGATTGAACCGCTGCTCGCAAAAATTAGAGGACTTTGAGCACCACGAGCGTGCGGTCGTCCGCGGGATGCTTGCCGCCGGAGAAGCGGTCGACTTCTTCGAGGATGCGGTCGGCAATCGCATCGGCCGATTGCATGTGCGTCTCGCTGACCAGCTTGATCAGGCCCGCGAAGCCGAAGAATTCTCCGGTGGCGTTTTGCGTGTCTCCCACTCCATCCGAATAGAAAACCACCACATCGTCCTTGTCCAGGATGAAGCTGCGTTCGTCGTAGGTCGCTTCGTCGAAGATTCCCAGCGGAAATCCAGCCAGCGGAATTTTCTCGCATTTTCCGCCGTGGTACAGCAGCGGCTGCTCCTGCCCGGCATTCGCGATCCGCAGCCGGCGGTGCCGCCGGTGCCAGCTCGCGAAGCACAGCGTCATGAAGCGGCCTTCGATCAGGCGCTCGCCGAGAAATCCGTTGATGGCGCGAAGCATGTTCGCGGGACGCGGCTTTTGGGAGCCCAGGCTCCGCAGCGTGCCCACGGCCACCGCGCCGTAGAGCGCCGCCGCGCTGCCCTTCCCGCTCACGTCGCCCAGCGCGATGCCGAGATCCTGCGGGCCGTAGCGGATGAAGTCGTAAATGTCGCCGCTGAGCTCGCGCGAGGAAACCACGCGCGCAGCAATGTCCAATCCGAACTCCGGGCCGGGCAGCCGCGGCAGCAGCGCGCCTTGAATGCGGCGCGCGGCGTTCAAGTCGCGCTCCATGCGCGCTTCATCGCGCGCCACCTGCTCGTAGAGGCGCGCGTTTTCGATGGAAACCGCGAGGTGCGCGGCGAGAATCGAAAGCACCTGCACATGGTCCGGCGTGAAATAGTTGAGCTGCGGACTTTCCAGATCCATCACGCCCACCACGCGGTTCTTGAAAATCATGGGCACGGCTAGTTCCGAACGCGTTTCGGCATTCACCATGCGATAGCGCGGATCAAGCGTCACGTCCGGAACCACCACTGGACGCCGCAGCGAAGCAGCAGCTCCGATAATTCCCTCGTACACGGGGACGGTGGCTTTTTCCTGCACTTGCTGGCCGAATTTGACGGTCACGTGATGGCGAAAGACGCCTTCGACATCGTCTTTGAGCAGGATGCTGAAAATCTGGTAGTCGATGAGCCGCTTGGCCAGTTCCGCCGAGCGCCGCAGCACCTCTTCCACTTTCAGGCTCGAATTTGCCTCGCGCCCGATTTCATTCAGCAGCAGCAGCGTCTCCGCTTGTTTTTGCGCGCTCTCGTAGAGCTGCGCGTTCACGATGGCCGTGCCGATGCGGCTGGCCACCAGCGTGAGAATGTTTTGCTGCGTGGGGGTAAAGTAATCCGGCTGGCGGCTTTCGATGTCCATCACGCCGATCACGCGTCCGCGCGCGACCAGCGGCACGGCCAGCTCGGAGCGCACCGCATCGACAGCCGAAAGGTAGCGCGGATCGGTGAGCACATCGCCCACGCGAATGGCCTGGCCGGTGCTGGCGGCCGCGCCGATGATTCCGTCGCCCAGGGGAAGGCGCCAGTGATCGACCACTTCCTTGCGGTGCCCGATAGCAAAACGGAAGCTGAGGTTATTCGCGCTCTCGTCGACCAAAAGCACCGCGAAAATTTCGAAGTCGATCAGCCGCTTCACCTGCACCGCGGTGGTGGAGAGCACCTCGTCGAGATTCAGCGTGGAATTGATTTCGCGGCTGATCTCGGTGAGTACCGCCAGCACGTCGGCGGGCATCTCCACTGTGGAATTGACTTCGATTGAGTCCATACGCTCCGCGGCATCCGGCCGCTGGTTTGAGCTTCCCAAGTGCGCTGTTCAGTTGTGCAGTTCGGGCGGCCCGGCCGCCTGTAAGTTTGTGTTGGTGATGAGTCAGAGCATTATAACAGCCGCGGAATCGCTGACGGCGGATAGATGCATCGGTGAGTAACATTTTTGCGGAGGCACGGGCCGCACGCTGAAATTGCGACTCGGATTCTGCAGATCATCTACAGATTTACGTAGCCGGGGGAAGGGTGAGCACGCACACGTCCTTGAGATTCCGGTAGCGCTCGCCGTAATCGAGGCCGTATCCCACGACAAATTCGTTCGGGATGGTAAAGCCCACGTAATTTCCCTGGACTTCGTTGACGCGGCGGGAAGGTTTGTCCAATAGCGCAGCAATTTTAAGTACCTTCGGTTTTCTCTGTTGCAGCACGCGTAAAAGATAACTGAGCGTTAGCCCGGTATCGAGAATATCTTCCACCAGGATTACGTTCAGGCCTTCGATGCTGCTGTCGAGGTCCTTCAGCACGCGCACTTGGCCGGAGGATTCCTTGCCCTTGCCGTAACTCGAGACGGCGATGAAGTCGATGGAAGTTTCCAGATTGATTTCGCGGACCAAATCGGACAAAAAGATGCAGGCGCCCTTCAGCACGCCAATCAGATGAACACGCTGGCCCTCGAAATCTTTGGTGATGGCCTTGGCCACTTCCCGCACACGCTTTTCGATGGCCGAACGCCGAATTAAAATCTTGAGTGGCTTCTGCTTTGCTGCCTTTGCCGACTTTGCCGCCGCCATTCTGTGAATCCACCTTTTTGGTTGTTGCGACCCGACGCTATTTTCTGCGCGCGATTGTATTTCCTGAAGGATCGGCTACTGTAGCGCAGGTACGCGGCAATCACAATGCGACTTCAGCAGTAGCAGAATGAATCTCCGCCCTTCCTGTGCGCGCGACATCGAAACAAAACTGAGTATAAGATGGAGGGCCCGGCTTCGAGTTACGGTTGTATCCAATTCTGAGGGAGCGTCACCCATTCCATGGCCATCGCAACCGTAAACAGCCACAGTGTGGCGGCAACGCCGGCCCAAAACACCGGGCCCGCCATGGCCATGATCACCACACTTTTCTTCATGTGGGGATTTCTCACAGCGCTGAACGACATTCTGGTGCCGCATCTCAAATCGATTTTTGATCTCAGCTACGCGGAAGTGATGCTCATCCAGTTCAGCTTTTTCTCGGCCTATTTTGTGTTCGCCATTCCTTCGGGAAAAATCGTCGAATGGATCGGTTACAAACGCAGCATCGTGCTGGGACTTCTGGTCATGGCTCTTGGGGCGGTGTTGTTCATCCCGGCCGCGAGCGTGCCATCGTTTCCGCTATTCCTGGCGGCGTTGATCGTGCTCGCCGCGGGCATCACCGTCTTGCAGGTAGCCGCGAATCCGTATGTTGCTGTGCTCGGACCTCCAGAAACGGCTTCGAGCCGGCTGAACCTGACGCAGGCGTTCAATTCCCTCGGAACGACCATTGCGCCTTACCTCGGCAGCTTGCTCATTCTGAGCACCGCTCCGCTGACCATCGAAGCGATCCGGCAGCTTCCACCCGCTCAACTTCAGATGTACCGCTTGCAACAAGCCTCTTCGGTGAAGCTTCCCTATCTCGGCTTGGCTCTTGCTCTGGCGGTGCTGGCGCTGGTGATCGCAAAATTCAAGCTGCCGGCAATCTCCAACGAAAGCGACGCGAAGAAAGCTCATGGATTGCCTTCGGTGTGGACGCAGCGCCATCTGGTGCTGGGCGCCATTGCCATCTTCGTCTATGTCGGCGCGGAGGTTTCGATCGGAAGTTTTCTAGTGAACTACATGAGCCAGCCTTACATCGCGAATATCCCGCTGCAAACGGCTGCTCGTTACGTTTCGTTCTACTGGGGAGGCGCGATGGTTGGGCGGTTTATCGGTTCGGGCGTGTTGCGAAAAGTGAAGACCGGAACTTTGTTAGGCATTTGCGCGGTTGTGGCGGCGACGCTGGTCTGCACGTCCATGCTCGCTTTCGGAAGCTTCGCCATGTGGACCATTCTCGGCGTGGGCCTGTTCAATTCCATCATGTTCCCGAGCATTTTCACGCTGGGTATCGATGGATTGGGTCCGCTGACGGGCGAGGGCTCGGGGATACTGGTATGCGCCATTGTGGGCGGCGCGATCATTCCAGAACTTCAGGGGATCATTGCGGATCGCATCGGAATTCACCATGCATTCGTGCTGCCGGTGCTCTGCTATCTATACATACTTTATTTTGCGCTGTGGGGCTCGCGCAGAACGGGGCCTGCATTGGGCGAGGCGAAAACAAGTTAAGCCGCGGTAACAAGTCGGATAGATGAAACGTAGAGCAACAGCTGGTGGGCCCGCCCTCACGTGATGCCACGCGCGGTGAACGCAACGGACGAAGAGAGATCCCTCGACTCGCTCCGTTTTACCGCGACCCTGGCCGGATCGCAAACTGCACTCGCTTCGGGATGACACCGTAAGATAAAAAAACGCCCAGCTCGAAGAGAAATCCCTCGACTTCGTTACAGTGCCCCTAACCGGGGCGCACTTCTTCACTGCGCTCTTACCGGGCGCGGCTCGCTCGGGATGACCAAGTAAAAATAACAGCGGCTGGAGGGCGTTATTCCTTCAGTTGAAAGAACTCCTCACCGTAGGTGGCCATGGCGATGACGTTGGCGTTTCGCGCAGTGTGATTGTATAGCTGAAGGGAGGCGCTGGCGGGGTCATGTTCGACGCAGGCGCTGAGGATGTTTTCGTGCTCGGCGCGGTTCTGTACTGGGTGTGCGAGAAGATTGCTTTGCTGAAAGCGATAGCGCCGGCAACTATCCCAGAGCGGCACGATCAAACGCTCCAGCCAGCGCGACTTGGCCGCCCGGTACAAAGTGAAATGAAACGCGGTATGCGCTTCCCATGCCTCCGGAATTTCCTTCGCATGCAGCGCGGCGGTGAGGCGATCGAGGTGCCCCTTGGCGGCATCAGCTTCCTGTGCGGTGAACCTCTCAGCGGCTTTAGCCGCTGCCAGAGGCTCGAGAATGAATCTCAGTTCGTACAGCTCGCGGAACTCGTCGGTTGAAACCATGCTGACGCGCGAGCCGCGATGCGGCTCATGCTCCGCGAGCCCGGCCGCTTCGAGGCGGTTCAGCGCCTCGCGGATGGGCGTAGGACTGATATGCAATGAGGAGGAGAGCTCCTCGATGCGTAGCCGTTCCCCGGGAGCAAATGTTCCGTCCATAATCGCGCCATAAATAGCAGCGTAGGCGCGTTCAGCGAGGGTTCTTTCCGTGGTAACGTTGGCCGACCATTTTTGAGAAGGCGATTGGATGTGCTTATCGTGGCCGTTTCCGGGACCGTTTCGCGGGCCGTCTCCGCCGTTGAGTTCCGCAGCGTCGGAAGGGTTAGGAGAGCGGCTCTCAGAAGCGATGTCAAAGTCGCTGTCCAGATGTTCAGTCTGCTCAGTCATTGAAGTCCCCGTCATTGAGCGCCCGTGCATCCATCTAACCCCCAAAGCAGCGCCGGTTAATTTCCTGGCCGATACAGCTTTCAAGAGGAACGTCCGGTCTCTCTTTGCGAGAATATGACATACTTAGGACGTAAACGTCGAGTACTTAGATATTTATATAGGCATCCGCCGGGCACGATTGTCCCACCTCCGGCCGATGGCGACCGCGAATCAAAAGCTGAATTGAGCCTGCAACTGGATCATGCGCACCGCTTCGCCGTTGCCGAAGGGCCCCCAGGTCAGTGAGTTCGAAGTGTCGAATTTCTGCGAACCGAGATTCCCGGCAGGCGAGGCCACATTCACGGTATTGAACAGATTCCGCGCATTCACGCTGAGGGTCAGGGTGTATCGCTGATCCACTGGCGCGGCCCATGCCGAAGGCCCTCCGCCAAAAAATCCGTGCCCGCGTCGTCCGCCCGCTGGGCTGGAGGAAAGCCCTCCGCCATTCGATCCCGGCGCTGCTCCCGTTGCTGGATCTCCGGCTAATTCCTTTCGGGCGCCCAGGCCGAAGGTTCGGGAAACTTTCAAATTGAACGCGACCCACGCCGGCCCCTCGTAGGCATCCACCGGGATGGACGCCTGACCCGGAGCCGGCAGCTCGTTGAATGTCCCGAGTGGCGTGCACAGGATGTTCACGCCAACGGTTTGCACGCCGGCGCAAGTAGCCGTGGAAACGAGCGCCGGCCTGTCGTTCAGAATGGAGTCTCCGTTGATATCGAACGGAGTGGTGACGTTGAACGGGTATCCCGAATTGGCCATCAGGAACGGATTCAGGCGCAATCCCCAGGGCATCATCACATTGCCGCCCACATAGACGCGATGGCGCACATCGAAAGATGCACGGCCATAATCCACGGCCAGATTGTACGGATCGGTGGGGAAATTTCCAGCGCCAAACGAATCGGCGTGGGCGTAGCTCAGCGCGTAGTAGCCGTAGAGACCGAGCGCCGGGCCCGCGCGGACATTGAAGCTGGCCATCAGGCGACTCTGCTTGTAGACGCCCTCCGATTGATACTGGTAGATATTTTCAAGGATGCCGTTGGGCCGCACCCCGCTCAGTGGGTCGCCGATCACGTAGGTGCCGGGAAGCGGCGCGTTTACGTTGTCGGTCAGGAGCTGATGAACGCCGCGCGCGTTCACGTAGCCTACCGTCATGCGCACCGCGTGCGACAACTGCCGCTCGAACGACAGCGCGGTTTGCATGGTGTAGGGCGTGCGCAAGTTCGGCGCGAGCTGGTAAATGGTCGGCACACCCGATTGCGACGCTTGCAGAACACTCACCGGCGGAATATTCGGGTAGAAGGTTGGATTGGTGACGATGTATTCCTGCTGGGTCACACCGTTCTGGCGCACCGCCTGCAAAATCAAATCGTCGGTGAAGCGCGAGTAGAAAATTCCCCATCCCGCGCGCAATACCATTTTCGGCGCCTGCGATTTGCCTTGCCCGATACCCCAGGCCAATCCGATGCGCGGCGCGAGATCGGCGTGGTCGGGAATGTCGGTCTGAGTTTCGAAGCGCAACCCGGCGCTGATGGTGACGTTCGGACGCCAGCGCCAATCGTCCTGCACGTAAAGCCCGCCATCAAACAGGTTCGACTCTGCGAAAGGATTGCCGGTAGTGAGCGCGAATTGCACCGGGCTGTTGGCATAGTATGAAGCTAGTGAAGAGAACGTGAAGGTGCCGTTGTAACCCGCGGTGGAACTGTTGTCCTCGCTGAAATCCCGTAGCCGCGCACCGAATTTCAGAAAATGATTGCCTAAGGCAATCGAGGTGTAATTCTGAAACTCGTAGTGGTTCTGCCGATCCACCACCTGGCCCGAGCTGTTTCCGCCCGATGAAAATTCGTAAGGAACAATGATCGCGGGCGTCACATTCTGCGGAGTCTGATTATCGGCCACGTGAATATATTGGAAGCGCGTTTCGTTCACCACTTTCGATCCGAACGTGTGCGTATTGCCAATCTGAAATGTCTGTTCCGAGTTGAGCTGGTTATAGCCTCGCGAAGCCAGAGAGTACGGGCCCACGCCGTCGTTTGTGGCCGTATCGCGGAAGTATTGATAGCGGATGGTGAGCGTGTTGTTGGTCGATGCCTGGTAATCGACGCGGCTGCCGATATTGGTGCGATTCCTCGGATTGGCGACAGCCTGCGTAAATGGCACGCCAGGCTGCAACTGCGCGTTGATCACTTCGAAGTCGTCGATGGTACGGCGCTGCACGTCGAGAAAATACGAAGCTTTTTTGCTCAGCGGGCCGCTCAGGTCTCCGTTGAATTGAACCGTGTAATAGCCCGGAAGCTCCGAAGTGCCCAGAAAGGGGCTGCGCGTGTTGAAGGCGGAATCGTTGCCGATCACCAGGAATTCGCCGTGGGTCTGCTCGCTTCCCGGCTTGGTGAAAATTTCGATGCGCCCGTAGCCCAGGCGGTCGAACTCCGCTGAAAACGGATTTTGGTTGATGCGCACTTCGCGGATGGACGATTTCGGCGGAAGCTGCCCGGCGGTAAAGCCGTCGATGTACATCTGGCTGCCGTCGGAACCCATGGCCGGGCCGGCGAGCGCGGTGAGATCGGAGGTTAACTGATCGGGATCGTCGGAAAATTGCTCGAGATCCTTGCCGGAAAGGATGATGGCGCCCGCGTTGTTTTCCGGGCTGACGCTCAACTGCGATCCGGAATCGGCGGTTACCTCAACTTTCTGCTGGTTGGCAGCTATGGTCAGTCGGACATCGAGCGTCTGAATTTGACCGGCGGCGATGCCAATTGAACGGTTCGCAAAGGGTTGAAATCCCTTCGCGTCGATCTTGAGCAGGTAGGCGCCGGGTGGCAGGCCTTTGATTTCGTAGGCTCCGTCGCGTCCCGTTTGGGCCGACTGGTGGAAAGCGGGCGCTTTGCTTGCACCACTGAGAACGACTGTGATTCCTGGAATGGCGGCTCCTGACGGATCGGTGACCCGTCCCAGCAAGGTGCCGGTAGCGATCTGCTGCGTGGCTTGCGGCGGTGCAGCGGCGGCCGTTCCCGTCGCTGTGGCTTGGCTCGCTCGCGCCGGTGCAGCTTGCTGAGCATCTGCCCTGGATGCACAGCCGAGCGCCAGGCCCAGGACGCATAGTCCGGCGGCAAGCCAAGCTTTGAAATTTGCGGGCATCCGGGTGCCTCGTTTAGACGGGCTGCTCCGCTGAGTGTTATCAGCCGCCTTTACCGGTTCGCACTGGCAATATCACAAAATAGTATGCGCCGGCGCAGCGGCAACTGGCACTTTTGGCCAATGTTACCGCGAATACGTTACGGCTGCGTTTCCGCCGCGATTCGTTTATGCAACATTAAGGCGATGTCACTTAAACTAAGTCCGGTTGGATGCAATTTCCGAGGTGTTTGTGCGCCCGTTGACGCTTTTCGGCCTGTTTGCTGTGAGCTCCATGCTGATCACCTATGCGCTGGAGAAACGAAGCTCCTGGTTTATCTTCCTGTTCGGCGTGTCCTGCGCGTTGGGCTCGGCTTACGGCTTTCTTCAGGGCGCGTGGCCGTTCGGACTGGTGGAAGCGGTGTGGTGCGTGGTGGCGCTGCGCCGGTGGTGGATGGCTCGCGCGCACAGCGGCGCTGCGATGGAATCTTCGGAGCGCGTTGCTGGCTGATCAACTTATCAACGTCGCGTTATCAGCATCTTATCAACGTCGCGCCCTGAAGCGGGCTGCCGGAAAGCTTTTTCGGTCTTCTCTTTTCACTTCGCCGAGGGCGGAATCGTTTGCTTGCCGGCCAGCGCAGCGTCGCGCGCCGCAAGAATTGTATTGATGTGTATGCGCACGGTATCCTCCACGCGCCGGGCGTAGCCGCCAGCCTCGCTGATGGCCAGCGGCACGCGATGCTGCCGGGCGTAATCGCAAACCAGGGCGTCGCGACGCGCGAGTCCTTCGATCGTGAGTTTTAATCCACCGAGTTGATCTTCGCGATAGGGATCGGCGCCGGCGACATAGAAAAGAATCTGCGGCGAAAAATCCTGAAACGCGCGGTGCAGGCTTTTTTCCAGCACCGCAAGGTAGTCGTCGTCTCCCATGCCATCGGGGAGATTTACATCCACGGTGGAACGCGCTTTCGGCTGCGGATAGTTGTGCTCCTGATGCAGCGAAAGAGTGTAGACAGTGCCGTCGCCGCCAAAAATTTCCGCGGTGCCGTTTCCCTGGTGCACGTCGGTATCGACCACGAGCGCGTGCTCGATGGCGCGATCGAATTGCAGCCTGCGAATCGCGACCGCTACATCGTGAATCGCGCAAAATCCTTCACCGTGGTCCGGGCAGGCGTGATGGAAACCGCCGCCGATGTTGGCCGCCCAGCCGTCGGCAAGCGCGCGCTGGCCCGCGAGGATCGAGCCGCCGGCCGCGAGCCAGAATCCTTCCACGAGTTCCTTGGAGTAAGGCACCTCCAAGCGCAATTCTTCGGTTCGGCTGAGTGTGCCGGTCTTGAGCTTGCGCACGTAATCCTGCGAATGGACGCGAAGAATGTCCTCGTCGCTGGCCGGCTGCGGCGCGAGAAAATCTTCAGGGCCCGCCAGCCCTTCAGCGAGAAGCTGGTCGCGAATGATGCGGTATTTTTGCGACGGGAAAACGTGCGAGCCGAGGTTCAGATCGTAACCTTCGTGGTAGATCAACTTGAACGGCAGCACGGTTTTTCGAGACTATCGCGAAGATTGCTCGCGCGCAATGAAGGCCGCGCACGCAATTGCCTTTTGTAAATATGCCGCCGGCTGTGTGCCGCTGTGGTAGCATGGGGCCAATGCGCCGGTTGGAGGCCATTCTCGTCATCGTTGCGTTTCTCGCTGCGCCCATCGCGCTGCTGGCACGCGGAGTATTTTGCGATCCGGCGGAGTGCGACTGCATGACGATCTGCGCCCACCTGGTTTCCCAAGGAAAGCCGATGTGCGGCATGGCCAAGCACGCAGCGGCGCCGATGTGCGGCACGCATCAGGGGCATCACGCGCTTGACTATGGATTCATCGCACCATTCGCTCCGGCAATTCCGTTGCCTCACGCCGCTCTAAGCGTACCGCTCGCTTCCCGCGAATTTGCGCCGCAGCTCGCGCAAGTTTCCGTTGACGGCATCCATTCCGTTCCCTTCGAACCTCCCCGCAGCTAAGTCTTACATTCCCGCGAAATAAAAAATCTGGAATGGAGGCTTCTCATGCGGAAGTATGCTGTTTTGTTGTGTGCAGTGGTGTTGTTTGCCGCCTTACCAGCGGCTCGGGCGACCGTGTTTGGCAGTATTCGTGGAATCGTTCATGATCCGCAGCATCGCCCAATCGGCGACGCTACAGTGAAGCTCCAGTCGTCGGGTTCGGACTACTCACAGTCGGCGCAAACGAACCCCGACGGTGAGTTCTCCTTCCCTGCCGTTCCCTTCGGTGATTATTCCATCACGGTGACGGCTTCGGGATTCAGCGCCGAGAAGCAATCACTGACCCTCGCTTCCGATACATCGTCAGTGCTGCATTTCCAGCTTGCGATCGCAGCCGTAACTGAGACCACGGTAGTTAACGCGGCGCCCGTGACGGAGGCTCCGGAGACATTTACTCCCACAACGCTGGTTGACCGGCAGGAGATTGAGCGCACGCCGGGCGCCGATTTGACCAACAGTCTGGCTATGATCACCGACTTCACCCCTGCTGCGTATCTCACGCACGACATGCTGCACATGCGCGGCGGCCACCAAACTTCATGGTTGATCGATGGCGTTCCCATCCCGGATCTGAATATCGCCACTAGCCTTGCTCCTCGAGTAAGTCCACAAGACATTGATGACGTGGAAATTCTTCGTGGCAGCTACGGCGCCCAGTATGGAGATCGCACCTACGGTATGTTCAACATCCTTCCGAAGTCCGGCTTCGACATGAACAACGAGGCGGAATTCACCGCTACGCTTGGCAGCTTTTACCAAACCGACGATCAGCTTAGCCTCGGCGGGCACACAGAAAAGTTCGCTTACTACGCCAGCGTGAACGGCAACCGAAGCAATCTAGGATTGGAGACGCCGGTTCCGCAGGTCTACCACGACGCCGAAAGCGGCTTCGGCGGATTCAGCTCATTGCTCTATAACCTCGACTCGTCAAACCAGCTTCGTTTCGACGGGCAATTGCGGCGCGATTATTATCAGATTCCCTACGATCCCGGATCCGAACGACTTCGAAAATTCGCAGTGGCCCACCAGCGGCTTGCGCGACTACGAGCTGGAAACGGACGGCTACGCTCTCTTCTCCTGGGTGCACACCTTCAACCCAAACCTGGTGCTGACCGTTTCTCCCTTCTACCACTACAACAACTCGGGCTATCACGGGCCCGCAACCGATGATCCGGTTGCCACCACCGGAGTATTTTCCTCCAATTACGGCGGAGGGCAGGCAGTCGTCGCCTTCCACCTGCCGAAAAATGATGCCCAGGCCGGCCTTTATTCGTTCGCCGCAAGTCAAAAGGAAACATTTGGATTGGTATTCAATGACGGCAGTGGAAACCCTCCCGTCACGCGAGGCCGACACGGTGAACGGAAGCGACACCGCCGTTTTCGCCAGCGACAAATTCACGGTCACTTCGTGGCTGACGCTTATCGGAGGCTTGCGTGCGACCCATTTTTCCGGGGCGATCACAGAGAACACTACCTACCCGCGCATCGGCGGGACTCTTCGCATTCCGCACGTGAATTGGGTATTCCGTGCCTTCTGGGGCCGCTTCTATCAGCCGCCGCCGCTGGTAACGCTCTCCGGCCCGCTGCTGACCTACCTGGCAGCAGGTCTCACAGAGCGGTACTCCGACCTCCTTTGAACCGCTGCAGGGCGAGCGCGACGAAGAGCATCAGTTCGGGGTGACCATTCCGATTCGCAACTGGTCGCTCGATGTCGACAGCTTTGAAACGCGCGGCGTAAATTTTCTCGATCACAACAATATCGGCGAATCCAGTATTTTCATCCCGGTCACTTTCGCTGAGTCGCGCATCCGCGGCACCGAACTCACGATTCGTTCCCCGCGCATCTGGAACCGCGCCCAGGTACACCTGGCTTACTCCAATCAGATGGCCCAGTCGCAGGGAGCGGAAACCGGCGGGCTGATCATCGGCACATCGCCTGGGCCAGGCTGGTCCCAGCTCGATCACGATCAGCGGAACACTCTCAACGTGGGCTTCAATGCCACCTTGCCCTGGCAAAGCTTTGTATCGTCCAACGTTTACTACGGCTCAGGCTTTAGCAATGGCTCCGAGGGTATTCCCGGCGCTCCGTATATCAACGACGCCTACCTTCCCGGTCACACGCAGGTGGACGTATCTGTCGGCAAGGAAATCGGCGAGCGGCTTTCTGTGTCGGTGAGCGCGCTGAATATTGCCGACAGCCATCTATTGATCGACAACAGCCTCACCTTTGGCGGCTTTCACTACGATAATCCGCGACAGGTGTACGTGCAGGTTCGCTACAAGTTTCACTACTGATATTATCGGGTGCACTTTTCAAAGACGTACCCGGAACGGTTTGGAGGAGTGTAGAATGTCGCGCATGAGAAACCCCAACGCGCTCTCTCGCTATTCTTGTCGTGTTCTTTCCGTTGCATTGCTGGCGATTTGCTGTCTCGCTTTCGCCGCGTGCAGCTCGAAGCCCAACACGGAATCCCCCGCTGCCGCGGCGACATCCTCGCCCGGAAAGCATTACGCGATGAAGGGAAAAGTTCTTTCTGTGGCCAAAGATGAAGGCTCGGCTACGGTGGATGCGGACAACATTCCCGGCTTCATGGACGCGATGGCCATGCCCTACCCCATTCCGGACCAGAAGGTGCTGGCGAATCTCGCACCCGGTGATGAGATCACCGCCGACGTGGTGGTGACGCCGGACGGCAAATACCACCTCGAAAATGTGGTGGTCACCAAAAAAGCCAGCGGAGGCGATGCAAAGCCGTCGTCCGAAAACCTGCATCAGCCGCAGCCCGGTGATGAGGTTCCCGATTTCACGCTGGTGAATCAGGACGGCAAAAAAGTGGACATGGATTCGTTCCGGGGGAAAGTGACGCTGGTTACTTTCATCTACACGCGTTGCCCTTTTCCGGACTATTGCCCCCTCGTTTCCAATAATTTCGCGCAGATCTACGCAGCGGCGCGGTCCAATCCCGCGCTGTTCTCCAAGCTGCGCCTGATGAGCATCAGTTTCGACCCCACAAACGACACGCCGAAAGTGCTGCGCGCATACGGGAAGACCTTTGAAAAAACCACCGGCGGCGAGCCGTTCGGTCACTGGCAATTCGCCACCGCGGCGCCGAAGGAATTGGAGAAGATCACCAACTTTTTCGGCGTGCTCTACGACCCCAGCCAGAAAGACATCGTCCACTCGCTGAGCACCAGCGTGATCGGGCCGCAGGGCAAAATCTATAAGTGGTACGACGATAACTCCTGGAAGCCGTCGGACCTGCTCGGCGACGCCACACAAGCCCTGTCGCACTCCTGAGTTGCGGTGCGCGGGTGCCCGGCGCTACGTTGACGGTGATGCTGCGCACGAAGAGAGATCCCTCGACTCGCTGAGAACCGCTCGCTTCGGGATGACACCGTTAAGAAACGAAACGCAGAGGCGGGTTAGTTCTGGCGTTCGAGGATGAAGTCGGGGACTACCAGCAGGGCCTTGCGGTATTCCGTATCGGGCAGGTCTTCGAGACATTCTTTCGCGCGCTCCACGTAAGTCTGCGCCAGCCGCGTGGCGCGCGCCAGCGCTCCGGTCTGCTGCACCAGCTTGCTGATTTCTTCCGGCCGCACGCTGCGGAAATCGCGCTCTTCGAGAACTTTCGCTACCAACCGCCGCGCGTCGCCATTCGCATGTCCGTTCCCGTCGCGGCTATCGGAGCTGCGCGCCGTGCCGTTCGCCTCTAGCGCGAAAATCAACGGGAGCGTCATCTTGCCTTCCTTCAGGTCGCTCAGCACCGGCTTGCCAAGCTGCTCGTCCGATGCGGTGAAATCGAGAAGATCGTCCACCAATTGAAACGCCAAGCCGGCGTTGCGTCCATACTCCGCCAGCGACTCCTGCACTGCCTTCGGCTGATTGCCCAGCACTGCGCCGAGGCGCGCGCATCCGCTGAAGAGGCACGCCGTTTTGCGATAAGCCAGCTCGGTGGCTTCGGTTTCCGTCAGATCGATTTTCCCGAGCCGAGTGAGCTGCAGCAGTTCGCCTTCGACCATGTTTTGCGTGAGGTCGATGAGAATATCCAGAATCTCGAAATTCCGCTCGCGGAGCGCCATCTCGAACGACTGCATATAGAGCCAGTCGCCCGCCAGCACGCTCATGTGATTGCCCCAGCGCGCATTCGTGCTGGGCCGCCCGCGGCGCGTGTTGGCGCCATCGATCACGTCGTCGTGCACCAGCGTGGCGCTGTGAATCATTTCCACCACCGCGCCCAGCCGGATCGCGCTCTGGCCGCGATATCCCGCCGCGCCTGCCGCCAGCAGCAGCAGAGCGGGACGCAGACGCTTCCCTCCGCCTGCGCACAGGTAGCTGGAGATTTCGGCTACCGGCTCGATAGCGTCGCCGTTCTGCGCCGCGATTTCCTGCTCCACCAGCACCAGGTCGTCGCGCACCAGATCGAATATGCCTTTGAGAGTTGGAGCTGCGAAAGACATCCGGTCCTTTGCCCGGCCAGCGCCGGAATTTCTGGAAGCCCGATCGAACCGCTCATGCTGCGCTCGCGTGCTTAGCGCGTGCGCTACGTCTGAAGCCGAAAAAACCGGCGAAAGTTCGCCGCGGTTGTTGCTGCGACTTCTTCTGCGGCTAAGTTTCTCACATTCGCCAAGGCTTGCGCTACCTCCACCACGAAGGCGGGCTCGTTGCGTTTTCCGCGGCGGCCTTGCGGCGGCAGAAACGGCGAGTCCGTTTCGGTGAGTATGCGGTCGAGCGGAACCCCGGCTGCCACGTCCCGGATGGCCTGCGCCTTGGGATAGGTGACGTTCCCCGCAAAGGAAATCAGAAAACCCATGTCCAGGCCGCGCCGCGCCTCTTCCGGTGTGCCGCTGAAGCAGTGAAAAATCCCGCCCAACCCGCTCGAGCGCCCAATCCTGCTCCATGATTTCGAGGCAATCGGGCCACGCGTCGCGGCAATGAATGATGATGGGCAGCTTCGCCGCTCGCGCCTGATCGAGCTGGCGGCGGAACACGCGCTTCTGCAAATCGGGCGCCACATGATCGTAGTGGTAGTCGAGGCCCATCTCGCCCCAGCCGATCACGCGCGGATGTTTTGCCGAGCTTTTCGAGCTGCGCGAAAGTTTCCTCGGTAACGTCATTCACGTCGTGCGGATGGATGCCGACCGTGGCGTAGATCCAGTCATGCTGCTCGGCGAACGGAATGGCCGCGTCGAGGCGGTTCGTGCCGGTGCCGCTGCCGATGGCGAGAATGCTTTTTACGCCTGCGGCCCGCGCGCGATCGAGCATGGCGGCGCGATCGTCGTCAAACTGCGGAAACTCCAGATGCGCGTGCGAATCGATGATTTCCAAGGGAATGATTTTTTATCCATCCATTAAGATCACAAAGCAAAACCGAAGAGGGATTCTTCGCTGCGCTCAGAATGACGGCGCAAAACTAAAACAACGGCAAAACCAAATGTAGATCACTCGCCTTCGCATGCGACCACGGGTCGCAATATTTGCTACTGCGCCCCTAGCCGGGGCGCCAATGCCGCTCCGCTCGGGATGACAACGTGAACCGATGCGTCATTTTAGTTTCGCGCCGACCGGCACTTCTTCGGTAAAGGTGCACAGCACCGGCTTCCCTTCCGCGCGCGGAGGCGGCCACGATCATTCCGTTCGATTCCACGCCACGCAGCTTGCGCGGCGCCAGATTCGCGACGATCACCACCTTGCGGCCCACCAATTCCTCGGGCTGATAGGCCACCGCGATGCCCGCGACGATCTGCCGCACTTCGTCGCCGATATCGACCATCAGCTTGAGCAGCTTGTCCGCGCCCGCCACTTTCTCCGCCGATTTCACCAGGCCGACGCGCAGCTCGACCTTCGCAAAATCCTCGATGGCGATTTTTGCCGAGCCGTCTGCCGGCGCTGCCGCGCCAGCCGTTGCCGCCGCGGGCGCCGGAGCGGATGCGCCACTTACGGCAGGCGCTGCTCCTGCTCCTGTTGCTGCCGGCGCTTTCGCGCCTTCACCTCGTATCTCTTGTTCCATCGCTTCGATCCTTTCCATGGCCTCTTTTTTATCTACGCGCGGAAACACCGCTTCGGGCTTTGCGATCACGCGTTCCCGGCTTCAGATCCGCCCATGCCAGCTTGATCGATCCGCTCGATCTGCAATACTTCCGATTTGCCCAAGATGCTTCCAGATCTTCTGCGTCGCGTCCGGAATCACCGGATGCGCAAGAATGGAAATGATTCGCACAGCTTCGGCGGCGGTGTACAGTACCTCTGCCAGATCGCTCACGCTTGACCGGATCCTCTGCCATCGTCCATGGCTTCTCTGTCAGCAAGATAGCCATCCACCAATGGAAATAAATTGCCAGACTTCTTCGAGCGCTCGGAAAATTGAAGTGCTCGTAATGCGATCGCAAGCTCGTCGGACAGCTTCGTACGCGTGCAGCCTCAGTCTCGACGAGAACCACTGCTGAGAGTGTCGTGGTCCAGACTGGTCCGAATCGACCGGGATCTGCACCACCGCAATAGTCGCTCGATCATCGTCAGCGTGCGGCTGGCGAGATTGCCCAAGCCATTTGCCAGATCGGCGTTGTAGCGGGTGATGCAGCGCCTCGCGCGAAAAATTGCCGTCCTGGCCGAACACCGTTTCGCGCAGCAGGTAATAGCGCAGCGCGTCGTTGCCCAGCACTTTCACGATCGGCTCGGGATAGGCCACGTTGCCCTTCGACTTGCTCATCTTTTCCTGCTCGAACAGCAGCCAGCCGTGCGCGTGAATGCGTTTCGGCAGCGGCAGCTCCGGCAGCCATCAGGAACGCCGGCCAGTAGACCGCGTGGAAGCGAATAATTTCCTTGCCGATCATGTGCACGTCCGCCGGCCAGAAGCGCTCGAACTTCGCGGCGCGCTGCGGGTCGGCGCTCGGCATAGCCGATGCCGCTCATGTAGCTGGTCAGCGCGTCGTACCACACGTAAAAAACGTGCTCGGGATCGTCCGGCCAGGGAATGCCCCACTTGATCGACTTGCGGCTGATGGAAACATCCTTCAGTCCGGCCTCGCACGAAGCTTTTCACTTCGTTGAAGCGGAAATCGGGCTGCACGAAATCGGGCTGGCGATCGGTACAGCTCGAGCAAGCTTTTGCTGATACTCCGAAAGTCTGAAAAAATAATTCTCCTCGGAAATCAGCTCCGCGGGCCGCCCGCAGATCGGGCAATTGGCCGGCTCGGGCGTATCGCTCACGTAGAGATTGTCGTAGATGCAGTAGCGGCCTTCGTATTCGGCGCTTCTCGATGGCCTTCGGGCGACTTTCTGCCAGCGTCCGCCGGATCAGCTTCTGCACCGCGCGCGCGTGCTCCGGCGAAGTGGTGCGGATGAAATCGGTGTACTGAATGCCGAGCAGCTTCCACAGCTCGCGAAAAATCTGCTGGTTCCTGTCGACCAGCTCCTGCGGCGTGATGCCAGCTTTTCGGCGGCGCGCTCGATGTTCACGCCGTGCTCGTCGGTGCCGGTGAGATAGGCCACGTCGTAGCCGCACATGCGCTTGTAGCGCGCGATCACGTCGCAGACGATCGTGGTGTAGGCCGAGCCCACGTGCGGCCGCGAATTCGCGTAGTAAATCGGCGTGGTCAGGTAGTATTTTTCCATTTAGTTTATGTAAAACTCTCGCAGCGCTTCTAGTGCTTTTCGGTCTGCTTCTGAAACTCGAAGGCCGCCGCGGCTATCACGTGCTTCAGCGGCACGCCGCGCTCGCCCGCGATCCGCTGGCAATCCTCGTACTCGGGCGTAGCGTTCAGCAGCGAGCCGTTCATGCGCGACAATTTTACATGCACCTCGCCAAATTCCGTCGCGACGGATACCACTTCGCGATCCAAAATCTTGCGCCGCACTTCGTAGGTGCGCACGCCAATGGTGGTGGTCTCGCGAAACACCAGGTCGATCAGCGCCGGGCACTTTTTCCGGCTCGCTCAGAATCGTGACCAGCAGCCCGGGACGGTTCTTTTTCATCTGCGCGGGCGTTGAAAACACGTCGAGCGCGCCCGCGGCCATGGCCCGCTCCGCGAAATAGCCGTAAATTTGCGGGCTCATGTCGTCCACATTCGTTTCGATCACGGTCACCGGCGCGCCCCAGTATTCGCCGGGCTCGCTTGCCTGGCGCTCGCCGATCAAGCAGACGCAGCACGTTGGCTTTTTCGCTCAGGTCCGCCGTGCCCGCGCCGTAGCCGATCGCGCGCAGCGTCATGCGCGGAATTTCCGCGTAGCGCGTGGCAAGGTCGTAGCAATCGCGGCGCCCGTTGGCGTCACCAGCTCTTTCAAGATGCCGCTTGAATAGGTCGGCGCGCCTCGCAACAATTCCGCCGTCGCCGGAGCCGGCACCGGCAGCAGCCCGTGCGCCGTCTTCACCTGCCCTGCGCCCACATCGAGCGCCGAGCAGGCAAATTCATCGATGCCCAGCAGCTCGAATCCGATCGCCGCGCCGACGATGTCGATGATCGAATCGACCGCGCCCACCTCGTGAAAATGCACTTTCTCGATGGGCATTTGATGCACATGCGCTTCGGCTTCGCCCAGCCGCGTAAAAATTTTCCTGGCACGCTCCGCCGCGCGCGGCGCGAGCCCCGCCTCGTCGATCATGCGCAGAATCACCGAAAGCCCGCGATGATGGTGCGTTTCGCTCGCTTCCACTTTCACGTGCGTGGCGAAAATGCCGCGCTTTTGTACTTTTGCGGCGGAAATCGACCAGCCCGGCAGCTTCAGCTTGCGCAGCTCGGCCTCGATTGCGCGCAAGTCCGCGCCCGCATCGACCAGTGCGCCCAGCACCATGTCGCCGCTGATGCCGGAGAAGCAGTCGAAATAAGCGATTCCGAGAGTCTTCATCGTCGTGAGCGCATCCATTCTGACAAGTTTTCGCAAATTTTGCGCGTGAAACCATCAAATGCCAGCAATACCGCCGGCCGCTGGGGGCAAACGGGAACGAATAAGCGCGGGTTGAAATCTTGCGCGAAGTTCCCTACGCTGCTCACGGCACGTTTTCATTCCAAGGAGACACTTGTACAAAGCCGTAGAAGACCGAATCCGCAAAGCGCTGCGCCATCACATCCACGAGCGATACAAAACGGACGTTCCGGTAGTAACTGAGCGGCCGCCGAAGCTGGCCATGGGCGAGGCCGCATCACCGATGTGCTTCGAACTGGCCAAGCGGCTGAAGAAGCCGCCGCGCGCGCTAGCGCAGGAAATCGCCAATTCGCTGAAGCGGATTCCGGGAGTGGCGCGAGTGGAAGTTGCGGGAGGCGGATATTTAAACGCGTTTTTCGACCGCGCGGCGTTTTTTCGCGCGACGTGCGAAGAAGCGGGGCGCGGCGGCAAAGCATTTGGTTCCGAAGCGACCAAGACCGTCGTCGAGCACACCAGCATCAATCCGAACAAGGCGGCGCACATTGGGCACCTGCGGAATGCGGTGCTCGGCGACACGTTCGCGCGGCTGCTGCGCTATGCCGGGCGTCGCGTGGAGGTGCAGAACTACATCGATAACACCGGCGTGCAAGTCGCGGATGTGGTGCTGGGATTTCTGCACGTGGAACCGAAGACGCTGGACGAGGTGCGGCGGCTCGCAGCCGGGCCGCGCTTTGACTATTTGTGCTGGGACTTGTATGCGCGAACGACGCAATTTTTAGCGGAGGATAAAACGCGGCTGGAGATGCGCGCGCGGACGCTGCAGGAAATCGAGGAAGGACACGGCGATGCGGCGCAAATGGCGGAAGTGGTGGCGACGGCAATTGTTCATTGCCATCTGCACACGCTCGACCGGCTGGGAATCGACTACGACCTGCTGACGCGCGAGAGCGAAATCCTGCACCTGAAATTCTGGGACGCGGCTTTTGAAATGCTGAAGGCACGGAACGCGATTCAGTTCGCGACCAGCGGCAAGAATGCAGGCTGCTGGGTGATGGAGCTGCCTTCGGACAAAGAGAAGGCCGGGCGTGAAAGCGAGGAGCCCGCGGAAGAAGCCGAAGCGAAGATCATCGTGCGGTCGAATGGTACGGTGACTTACGTGGGGAAAGATATTGCGAATCATCTTTGGAAATTCGGGCTGCTGCCGCGGGACTTTTATTACCAGCCGTTTTACAGGCATCCGGATGGGCACGAAGTGTGGACGACGACGAGCGATGCATCGGCAAATGTCGCAAGCCACCCGGCGTTCGGGCATGCGCATGAAGTTCACAACGTGATCGATTCGCGGCAAGCGTATCCGCAGCAAGTGGTGGTGGAGTCGCTGCGCGCGCTGGGCTACACCGAGCAGGCCGACAATCTGAAACATTTCGCATACAACGTGGTGGCGCTCACGCCGCGGTGCGCTCTGGAGATGGGCTACGAAATTCCGCCGGAGGATGCCAAGACGCCCTTACATCGAGGTCAGCGGACGCAAGGGCCAGGGCGTGAAGGCAGACGATTTGCTCGACCAGCTTGAGGCGAGCGCGCGGAAGGAAGTGGATTCGCGGCATCCGGAAGAGCCGGAGGCGCAGCGGGCCGCGATCGCGCACGCGATTGCGATTGGCGCGGTGCGGTATTTTCTGCTGCGCTTCACGCGCTCGACGGTGATCGCGTTCGACTTCAAGGACGCGCTCAGCTTTGAAGGCGAGACCGGCCCCTACGTGCAATATGCGGTGGTGCGGGTGAATGGAATCCTGCGCAAAGGTGCGGAAAAGCACTCCGAGAACGAAGGGATTGACGCCGAGAATGTAAAGAAAATCGAGCGTGGCGAGATTGATGTGGCGAAATTCCTTGCTGCGCCCGCGGGCGACGATCTATGGGAGCTGGTGCTGCTGGTGGGATCGCTCGACGCGCGCGTGGAGGCGGCCGTGGCGGCGCAGGAACCCGCGTTTCTGACGCGCTATGCCTTTGAGCTGGCGCAGGCGTTTAACGTGTTCTACCACAAACACCACATCCTGTCGGAGGAGGACCCGGAGCGGCGGGCATTTCTGCTGCGGCTCACGCAATTGGTGCGAGAGCAACTCGTGATTGTGCTGGGGCTGCTCGGGATTACGGCGCCGGAGAAGATGTAGGCGGTAGTTTTGCCGTCCAGCTTTGCTATCGCGAAGAGAATTTCACAGCAAAAGCGAAGAGAGATTCCTCGTCGCAGTTTCGCGGCTTGGGCCGCGAAACGTCGCTCGCTCGGGATGACAAGGCAAAAAGCGAAGAGGGATTCTTCGCTGCGCTCAGAATGACGGCGAAAAACAACAACGAAACCAGAGCCAATTCGATTCGCTCGGAATGACAAGGCGGAGGCCGATTCAGCGGCCCGCATCAGGCCGCTGGAATCGATCACTCGGGATGACAAGGTAATACGGTTGCCAGCGGGCGCTATTTGAGTTTCATGGCGAAGTCGACGATGGAGCGAATGGCGATGCCCGTGGGGCCTTTGGCCATCCAGGGGCGGCCTTCGTCGGCCCAGCAGGTGGAGGCGATGTCGAGATGGATCCACGGCGTATCCTCGGCGAACTCTTTGATGAACCAGGCGCCGGTGCTGGCGCCGCCGCCCTTTCCGCTGCCGGTGTTGCGAATGTCGGCGATGTTGCTCTTGATCATTTCCTCGTATTCCTCGTCCATGGGCATGGGCCACATTTTTTCGCCCACGGCTTTGGTGCTCTCGAGAAATTGATCGAGATACTCGCGCGGGGTGCCGAACGCGCCCACGTGGACGTTCGAGAGCGCCACTTCGATGGCGCCGGTCAGCGTGGCGGCGTCGATGAGATGGGTGCAGCCGAGCTGCTTGGCGTAAGTCACCGCGTCGGCGAGAATCATGCGGCCTTCGGCATCCGTGTTGATGACCTCGATGGTTTTGCCGGACATGGCCGTTTGCACGTCGCCCGGCTTCTGTGCCCGGCCACCGGGCATATTCTCGACGGACGGAATCACGGCCATCACCGAAACGGCAGGCTTAAGAAAAGCCAGCGCACGAATGGCGCCAAGCATGGTGCCTGCGCCGCCCATGTCGTATTTCATTTTTTCCATGTTGTTGGCGGGCTTGATGGAGATGCCGCCAGTATCGAACGTGACCCCCTTGCCGACCAATCCCAGAACAGGCGATTCGGGGCGGCGCTCCTGGGGTTCGTAGCGAACAACGATCACGCGGGGCGGCTCGACGCTGCCCTGAGCGACGCCGATGAGCGCGCCCATTTTCAGGTCTGCAATTCTTCGCTCGTCGAGAATGTCGACGCCGAGGCCGACTTCCTTGGCCATGGCTTCGGTTTTCGCGGCGAGAATGCGGGGCGTAAGCTTGTTGGAAGGCTCGTTGACGAGATCGCGCGCAAAATTCTGCGATTCGGCAATGACGCAGCCGTGGTCGACGGCGGCTTGCAAGCTATCGCCCAGGCCGGAATCGAACCCGACGAGCGCGACGGACTGAACTTCGCGCTTCTTTTTCTCTGTGCGGTACTTGTCCGATTCAAAATCCGCAGCGACAAGCCCCTCCACAACTGCCTGCACCGCTTCCGGACCACGCTCACCCTCGCGCGCCAGAAACGCGATTTTCTTCACGCCGCGCGATTTCAGATAACGAAGCGCCGTTCCAGCAATCTTGCGCAAATCGTTGACGCTGAACTTCGCCGGCTTGCCCGCCCCGATCAATAGCAGGCGCTGCGAGGCGAGGCCTTGCGGAAAATGGATCAGGACCGTTTCCAGAGACTTGCCTGTCAATTCGCCGCTGGTGGAAAGGGCGCTCAGGCGGCCGTTCATTCCGACGTTGATATCGGCGAGAACGCCGTCGAATTTGTCGTCGCGGTCAAAAACGTAGGTTACCAGCGCATCGGCCTCAATCGAGGCGGAGGGCTGGGATTCGAGCTGAATCTGCATGTCTTCCTTTCATTTTCTTATGGGTTTTAGCGCCGCCGGGAGCGATACATGGCTTCGTCGGCTTCGCGTTTGGCTTCTTTGCGGCGCTCGGATTCGCGCCGGTCGTGGAACTTCTTGCCCTTAGCCACCGCCAGTTCGCACTTGGCAATGCCGTCGCGAAAATAGATCTTGGTCGGGACGATGGTCAGGCCTTTTTGTTGCGTTTGAATGACGAGTCTATCGAGTTCGCGGCGATTGAGAAGCAACTTCCGCTTTCGGAGTGGATCGTGGTTTCGAACGCCGCCGGGAAGATATTCGGGAATGTGGCAGTTCAGCAGCCAGCCTTCCCCGCCCTTTATTTCGGCATAAGCTTCGCGCAGCGTACCTTTTCCTTCACGCAAGCTCTTCACTTCGGTGCCAACCAGAATCAAGCCGGCTTCGAGCGTGTCGAGAAGAGTGTAATTATAGGAGGCAGCACGGTTTTGTGCGACGATCTTGACGCCTTCCCACTGGTCCTTTTGCGGTTTGGTTTTCACGTGTGTGCTATCATAGCGTCCGCTTGCAAGCTGCCGCAACCAAATGCGCCGCTTTCCGGTTCACCTTCCAGCGCGGACCGAATTTTTCACCTTAGGTTGACGTAAACGACTGATTCCAAGTGGTAACTAATGATCAGCGGCAACGCCTGCGATTGTTGCCGCATCCTAGGGCCGATGCTAGACTCCAAGCGTTTCCACCATTTCGTGGGAGGAAAAGTTTTTTGGGCCGCAAAACATACCTTGCCAGCTTAGCGTTTGCCCTGATCTTCCTGGTTGGCTGTCCCAAAACGAATCAGGAATTTGAGGCGGGCCGTAAGGCTGAAGATATCCAGGACTACGATACGGCGTTGGTTCACTATGAACGTGCCTATCGCGCCGACCCCAGCAACTCCGAATACAAACTCCGCGCCACCAAGATGCGCATGGAGGACGGGCAGTTTCACCTGGAGGCTGGAGAAAAAGCATTAGCCAAGGGTGACTTACAGCTCGCGCTGGGAGAATTCGAGAAGGCCCAGGCTATTGACCCCTCCAACGCCGCAGCCGGCCAAGAAGTCGACAAGACGATGCAAATGATCGCCGCCAAAAGCGCGGCGGCGGCTTCGACGCGAATCAATCCAAATCCGGACTCCGACGCGGACATGATGACGGCACCTCCTGAACTAAAGCCGGTGTCGACCGAGCCCATCAACCTAAAGATGACCAACGATGCCCGGGTGGTTTACGAGACGATCAGCAAGCTGGCGGGCCTCAGCGTGATTTTCGACCCGGATTTCACGTCGCGGCGCATTTCGGTGGAGTTGCCGAATGTGACGCTGGAACAGGCACTGGACGCCGTTTCGCTGGAAAGCAAGGCTTTCTGGAAGCCGCTGACACCCAATGTGATTTTCGTGGCGCCGGACAATCCGCAAAAGCGGAGGGACGTGGAGGACGAAGAGGTCCGGACTTTTTACCTTTCGAACACACTGACGCCGCAGGATTTGACGGAAGTGGTGACGGGCCTGCGGCAATTGCTCGATTTGCGCCGGGTGCAACAGGTGAACGCGCAAAATGCCATTGTGATCCGCGCGACACCCGATCAGCTCATGCTGGCATCAAAAATCATTCGGGACACCGACAAGGCCAAACCCGAAGTGCTGATTCACGTACAGGTACTTTCGGCGAACCGCGACCGCCTGCGCAACCTGGGAATCCTGCCCGGACAAAGCGCCACGCTGACTTTCAATCCGCGCTGCGCGGTTCAACCGGGAGGGACTTCCAGCAGCACAACTTGCACCTCAACTTCCACCAGTTCTACTAGCACAAGCACTAGCACGCCCCAGATTACGTTGAACAACCTGAAGAATCTTTCTACGGCAGACTACAGCCTGACGCTCCCCGGCGCGCAGGCGCAAGCGATTCTGACCGACAATAATACACAGATTATCCAGGACCCGGAGGTACGCATCAGCGACGGCGAAAAAGCTTCGCTCAAGATCGGACAGCGCGTGCCGGTGGCGACGGGCAGCTTCCAGGCCGGAGTGGGTGTGGGAGTGGGCGGGGGCGCAGGCGTGGTGAATCCCCTGGTGAATACCCAATTTCAATACATCGACGTCGGCGTGAACATTGATGTGACTCCCCGCGTGCATCCGGACGGCGAAGTGAGCATGAAGTTATCGGTGGACGTTTCGCAAATCGCGGGACAAAGTAATATCGGCGGCATTCAGCAGCCGATCATCAGCCAGCGGAAAATCGAGCATGACGTGCGCTTGAAAGATGGCGAAGTGAGCGTGCTGGGCGGACTGATCGAGCGTGACATGATCAAGAACGTGAACGGCATTCCCGGACTAGCGGAAATACCATTTGCGAAATATCTCACCTCCGACCAGAGCAAGGAAGTCGTCGACCAGGAAATTCTAATTGTGCTGACGCCTCACATTATTCGCTTCCCTTCGATTACCCCCGACGATTTGCGCTCCATGGCGGCCGGGACGGACACGAACGTGAAGGTCTACCGCGACGATGCCGAAACGCCTGCACCTGTTCCTGCGTCCCGACCTGCGCCGCCGGGCATGGCGCCGTCCGGGCAAACACCACCGCCAGGGCAGCCGACGCCAGGGAACGCGGCCGCGCAATTGCGATTCGATCCCGCCAATGTAAGATTGAAACCTGGAGACCGGACGACGATCGGTTTGTCGGTTTCGAATGTAAACGATCTTTATTCGATTCCACTGCTGATTCGTTACAATCCCGCGGCGGTTCAGGTGGAAGAGGTGAAAGACGGCGGATTCCTTTCGGGAGGCACGCAGCAGGTGGCCATCGTGCAGCGGATCGACGCGCAACGGGGCGAGGTGGTGGTTTCCGCGACACGGCAGCCGAACACTCCCGGAGTGAACGGTTCCGGCACGCTTCTAGGATTTGTGATTCGCGGAGTCGCGCCGGGCAACTCCGATTTGCAGATTCTTCAGGTCAACGCACATGACTCGCAGCAGCACACCATTCCCATGGTTTCCGGAGCGGCTACGATTCAGGTGCAGTAGAGCAGAATGAGCAGTCTCCGGCACAAAACGAAAACGGCGGTGGCGGCTTCGATGGTGTCATCGTGTGCATGCGGGAAGCGGCGGCGTTCGTTGCGCGGCGATTCCGGAATGACGCTGCTCGAACTCATCATTGCCTGCGGCATTCTATTGATACTGGCGAGCGTGGCTTTGCCGCTGGAACGCGTGACATTGATGCGGCGTCGCGAAACTGCGTTGCGCTATGACCTGCGCGAGATGCGCGACGCCATCGACCGGTATAAAGACGCGTCGGACAAGAACCAGATCAAAGTGGCGGCGGGAACCGAGGGGTATCCGCCGGACCTCGATACACTGGTAAAGGGCGTAAAGCTGGCGGGTCCCAAAGACGAGCAGATCCGGTTCCTGCGAGAGATTCCGGTGGATCCATTCACCAACAACAAGGATTGGGGATTGCGCTCGGTTCAGGACGATCCGGACACGACGAGTTGGGGCGGGCAGGACGTGTTCGATGTTTATACGAAGTCGAACGGCACGGCGCTGGACGGCACCATGTATTCCGATTGGTAGTTCGCGACATAGGACAAGCAGCGATGATGCGGGGACTGTTCACGACACGAATTCGGCGGCGAGAGCATGGCTTCACGCTGCTCGAGCTGATGATCGTGATGGCCATCATATTGATTCTTGCCACGCTGAGCGCGGGCCGCTACGAGCAGGC
>CAVUBX010000001.1:0-684250 GCA_963739935.1 uncultured Acidobacteriota bacterium | reverse complement strand
GGTGTCGCTGCTGGAAATGCGAATGCAAGGGGACTTATCGCTTCGAAACTTCAGAGAATTCCCCAGCAAATTTTGGAAAAGCTGTCCCATTTGCATGCCGTCCGCACACACTTTTGGCAGTTTCTCGTGTGTGATTACCGCGCTGGCATCGGCGATCGCCGTCTTCAGGTTTGCAAGCACCGTTTCGAGAATGTTTTCACAATCGACTTCGCTGAATGCCAGGTCCCGCCGGCCCACGCGCGAATAGACGAGCAAATCGTTGATCAAAGCCTGCATGCGGTGTACGCCATCCACGATGAACCCGATGAACTCCTGAGCATCGCTGTCCAGGCCGTCTTTGTATCTGCGGGCTAAGAGTTCGGAAAAGCTTGCCACCATGCGGAGTGGTTCTTGCAGATCATGCGACGCCACATAAGCAAACTGCTCGAGTTCAACATTCGATCGTTCGACTTCGGCCATATGGCGAGCAATCACTCGCTGTGCTTGATTGCGTTCGGTGACATCCTCCAGCGCCAGCAGAATGCTTCTAAGGTTAGATTCCGACTGATGGATTTGCTGCGCATTCAACAGCATGTGTCGCTTTCCGAGTCCATCAATTTCGAAGTCAATCGGGAAGTTCTTCGACGCGGCGTCAGTCGGGAGAGTCGCTTCGAGCAGTTGGCGTAACTCAGGCCGGTCCCAACGCCGGCGATCGATGCGGTAAATCGAGTGGCCCTCGATGGAGTTGGGAGGCAGAAGAAACGCCGCATAAAAGGCCGAGTTCGCTTTCTGTACGCGGAGCGAAGCGTCCAGAACGAGAAGCGGCTCCCGAAGAGTGTCGAAAACGTTTTCGGCTAGTAAAGATCGTGCTCCGGTTTTAGTGCCTTTTTCTACCACGTTTCTCCTTCTCGTGAGAGTTTCGGCCGGATCACAGGTTATTTATTAGGAACACACCAAGAACACACCGCAGATGCCGCCGCTTCCTTTAGAGAACTGCGAACCCTGTTATTATTTACTTCGAGGTTAGCTACGGTCTCAACTGATGTAGGTGCTTGCGAGGAATGTCTTTGAAAGATCTCGTGACGCTGGGTCTGCTTCATTGTCGGAGGGCCTCCCCCAAATGACGCATCTCACTAAGCGATTTGCGTATTGTGAGAGGCCGATCGACCCTGGGCTATTAGGGACTTCCCTTAATCGTTTACTAGATCGCTCAGTTAACGATCAGGAGAAACAAGGCAACGGGCCACGGAAGTGAGCGGTGTTAGTCCTTGCCGGTCGTTTCGGAGCGATCGAGCAGTTTGTGGTTGATCGCGTAACGGACCAATTCCTTCGTCGAATGCAAGTTGAGTTTAAGCATGCTTCTGGTCCGATGCGCTTCGACGGTCTTCACACTTATGCTCAATAACGCGGCCGTCTCCTTATTCCCATAGCCTTCGGCAAGAAATTTGACGACTTCTCGCTCTCTGGCGGTGAGGGGAACACCGCCTCCGGTCGCGGCTGGCGAAGATCCCGTGCGCTTGGCCTCGGGGGAAGAAATCGGTACAACAGATCCATCGATAACTTGTTGCAACAGAGTGTCCGTATTGCTCGCAGACTGCGTCAGATTGCGAATTAAGCTTTCGGTAAGATTGCGAATCGATTCTTGTATTCGCTTTTGCTTGGTGATTTCGACCACGAAGGCCGCAACGTGTTGCACCCGACCGGCCGCGTCTCGAATCGGGAAGTAATTCTCGATCCAGTAGCCCATCTCGCTCCTCTTTGGCAACTTGGCACAGATCTCCAAATTCGATACCTCACGGCCGCTGAAAAAGACTTGTCGGAAGGGAGCTTCCAGAGCGACGGCCGCATTTCCAAGAACATCGTGTATGGTTCTGCCAATATGCGCCTCGGGGGAAACGTCGTTCATAGCTCCAAGGGCGTTGTTAACAGCTCGGAAGCGTAGCTGCTGGTCGCAGATGGCAAAACCTAAGGTGCAAGCGTTAAAAAGGCCCGAGAGCAACTCCTGAGGTTCGCTGATCGTATGCAATGCAGCAACCGAAACCTTAGACTTTGCTTTGCCCATATCGAAACCCTTTCCGCCGAAGGACGGCATGTGAAATCATCGATTTTCGTTTCCGGTCGCAGACAAGGAGAACCGGCACGGTAAGCGAATTTCTGCATTCCGTCAAGGTCCGCCCTGCCGGCGTGTCGGTAGCACATGATATGTCCGGTGGAATTAGCAAATGAAATGTCCGCTTTTGCGGCGCGACTTGGGATAGAGGAACGTGCCGGAGGCAGGCATGGTTTTCTATCCCGAGTCCGCCGTGGAGCGGACGATGAAAATTCAGGAAGCGATTCTGCGAGCGATGGCGAAGAAGATCACTTGGAGCCAGGCGGCGGAGATCATCGGCATCAGCGACCGGCAGATGAGGCGCTGGTATGAGCGCTACCGCGAGTTTGGCTACGACGGGCTGTTTGACCGTCGCTGGCGGCGTCCCAGCCCGAAGCGGGTGCCGGTGGAGATGGTGGAACAGGTGCTGGGACTCTACCGCGAGAAGTACTCCGGCTTGAACGTGCAGCACTTCACGGAAAAGCTGCGCGAGCAGCACAGCATCCGGCTGAGCTACACGTGGATTAAAACGGCGCTGCAAGGAGCCGGACTGGTGAGCAAGGGACGCTCGCGAGGGGTGCACCGTCGGCGGCGGGCGCGGCGGCCGTTGCCGGGCATGCTGTTGCATGTGGACGGCAGCCGCCACCGCTGGTTTCTCGACGATCGCTGGTACGACCTGCTGGTGGTGCTCGACGATGCCACAAGCGAGGTGTACTACGCGCAGTTGGTGGAGCAGGAATCGACGCGCACGGTGCTGGCGGCCCTGCGGGAGGTGGTCGAGCGCAAGGGCGCCTTCTGCGCGCTCTATAGCGATCGCGCGAGTCATTTCTTTGTCACACCACAAGCGGGCGGGAAAGTCGATCCCGAGCGGCTGACGCAAGTGGGACGGGCGCTGAAGGAGTTGGGCATGCAGATGATTCCGGCCTACTCGCCGCAGGCGCGCGGGCGCAGCGAACGCAACTTCGGGACTTGGCAGGGGCGCTTGCCGCAGGAGTTGCGTCTGAGGGGCATCACCACGGTGGAGAAAGCCAACCAGTTTTTGCGCGAGGAATATCTGGCTGAGTTCAATCGGCGTTTCTGTGTGCCTCCGGCACAGGCGGGAAGCGCGTTCCTGCCCTGCCGGCGGCGAGATCTGGATTTCATTTTTTCCATTCGGCACGAGCGCACCGTAGCGCGAGACAACACCATCGAACTCGGTGAGCGCACCTTGCAAATCGAAGCGGTAGGCTGGCGGGGCAGCTTGGCGTGTTGCCGGGTGCTGGTACACGAACATCTCGACGGCACCCTCACGGTGAGCTATGGGCCGCACATCGTGGGGCGCTACAACGCACAAGGCTGGCCGTTGCTGGAAGGGAAACGGATGCGGCGGAAGGCCGTGGAAAAGCCGCTCCGCGGGAAAGCGCTCCGCTTGGGAATCCCGCGACCCCGGCCGGATTCCCACTTTTCCACCGCCACGGCGGCGAATGATTCACCCTAAACCGGACATTTCACTTGCTACCAAAACCGGACATTTTAATTTGCTAACGACAGGTCCGCCCTGCCGGCGGCGAGATCTGGATTTCATTTTTTCCATTCGGCACGAGCGCACCGTAGCGCGAGACAACACCATCGAACTCGGTGAGCGCACCTTGCAAATCGAAGCGGTAGGCTGGCGGGGCAGCTTGGCGTGTTGCCGGGTGCTGGTACACGAACATCTCGACGGCACCCTCACGGTGAGCTATGGGCCGCACATCGTGGGGCGCTACAACGCACAAGGCTGGCCGTTGCTGGAAGGGAAACGGATGCGGCGGAAGGCCGTGGAAAAGCCGCTCCGCGGGAAAGCGCTTCGCTTGGGAATCCCGCGACCCCGGCCGGATTCCCACTTTTCCACCGCCACGGCGGCGAATGATTCACCCTAAACCGGACATTTCACTTGCTACCAAAACCGGACATTTTAATTTGCTAACGACAGGTCCGCCCGCTGCGCGAGGGACCTTCCGCTTATTCTACCGAGCATACTTCTCTGGATTTTCGTCGCGTGCAAATCGGTTGCTCATCGTTCTCTGTGGAGACGCGGGTCTCAAAGTCCGTGCCATCTGACCCTTCCCCCGCAACGTAAGCGGCCAAGTACTTGAACGCGCAAATCGCGTCTTCACTTCAACTTTTTGGTATTGAGCACCCAAGCGAGAGCCGCTGTTTGCGCGACAAAATCCAAGGGTTTCGTGAAGTAATGCAGCGCCCCAAGATTCTGACAGAATGCTTTGTTTCGTTCGCCGTGTGCGGTGATGAAGATGGGGATTTTTTGAGTGAAACTTAATGAGGAGAGCGTTTGACACAGCTCTAAACCTGAAAGCTCCCGGCATTGATAGGTCAAGCAAAATCGCGTCAGGTTCTCGCTCAACTGCGATCACAAGAGCAACTTCGGGAAACGGCGTATCAAATTTGGTAAAGGTTTGATGGTTTCCAACCACACTCCTGTACGCATCATCAACCAGTACTCTGGGCATGGACTCATATATGACACCGATTCGATTTACGAGTCGGGTCCGCTACTTTTTGCTTCGTATGCCAAGCGGGAGGAACTGTTTCCATGCGAAAGAAAAAAACGTGCGGGTTCAGTGCGAGTGCTCAATCTGATATCTAATTGCGTGATTCTGCCATTGTTGCCGCCATTTCCATTACCAAATTGCGGCTCCGGTTGCTCATGCGTGCCAGTGCCTTGGCAAATAATTTGAGTTGACGACGTTGTTTGGAACTATCGCCCAGTTACGGATTGGAGGCAACCGCGGGCATCACACGTGGCGGTCTGCCGCGGCGGCGGAAAAACTTTTCAACTTCGACAGCTCCGATCTCGGTTCTTTTTAGTTTCTTCCCGGAGAATGGCGGTGGAAGTCGAGATTTCAACAAACCATTACGCGATCTCTGCCTGCTTCTTTAGCCCGGTATAGGGCTGCGTCCGCCGCTCCGAGCAAAGCCTCTCCCGTAGCGCCGTTTGTCGGGAAACTCGATACACCGACCGACAAGCTGATAGGACCAAGTGATTCACCACGTAGTTGAACGAGGTTCCTTTTGGCTGCTTCACGAATTTGCTCCGCACGCTGCTGAGTTAGTTGAGGAGACGCATCTGGAAGAATTATTGTGAATTCCTCGCCACCGTAGCGGCATGCGATATCCTCGGCCCTAAATTGCTCCCTAAGGAGGTTCCCCAAACTTCTCAAGACGGAATCGCCGGCCTCATGGCCGAATGTATCGTTGAAATTTTTGAAATGATCAACGTCCAGCATCATCACGCCCACTTCAGAATTCTTCCGCTTAGCTCTCAGCAGTTCGCGATTCAGAGATTCCTCCATGTATCGGCGATTGTAAAGACCGGTGAGGGGGTCCACAACGGACTGTATTCTCAGCATTTCCCTCATCTTTAAGTTCGCGAGGGCAAGAGCCGTCTGTTCTGCAAACGTCTTGGCCATCGCTGTTCCGAATCTGACAATTGTGCGGGAGGGAGTCCAACGTTTTTGCTTTCGTTCCGCCCAGAATCCAGATACAAAAGCCCAAGAGCTTCTCCATGTGCCATCATGGGCACACACATTGCACGACGGGGACGGTCCTCGCCGAGATGGGCGCAGCTTACAACGGTAGGATCGCCTGCGAGCACGTGGACTCGTCCACGCCGCAACGCCCAACAATCCTTTGGCGCGAAAAAGCGTTCAACAAGAGTTGGCTCTCCCCATGTCGCAACCACTTCGACTAGATCTCTAGAATTGGCGGTGATACAAAGCGCACCCGAGGTGCCCGGGAATAGGATCTTGGCTCGGTCAGTGATCAGCTCGTGTGCTTCTTCGGACGAAAGACAGGACTGGAGCAATTCACTTAATTCTGCGAGCACAGCAGATTCTCGGCCAAGTCTAGTAGTCTCCCGGTACAGTTCGTCATATTTGATTACTTGAGTGAACAACTCCGATGTTCTCCGGATGGAGATAAAACTCACCCCAAGCAATAGCACAGCGGAAACGACGATCACCTCATCAACTTTCGTATCTTTGTGTTTAGCTACCCATTCAGCAAGCGAACCGGTATCGAATAGGAATACGCACGCGGCCGCAGCCAGCAACGCCAAGAACAGGCCGATCAGATCCCTTCTCTGGGATTTCATAACTTGGTCAGCTACAGAAACAGAAATATGGTCAATTGGCTGTGATTCTTCGTATTTTATGAGCTGATGGGATAGTCCCAGCCACCTACGTAGGAAGGAAAAGCTCACGCCGATCAGAAGTACTATTCCGACGACAATAACCTCGTCAATTTTGCTCTCTCTATGCCTCGCAACCCACTCGGCGAGAGAATCCGTATCCAAGATAAAAATAAAAAAAACTGCGATGACCGAAGCAAGAACCAGACCGACCAAGTCCCAGCGTAACCCGCGCTTGACCTCGTCAGTTTCTGGATTGTGATGTTGCTGCTGCTGCCTCGTATTCATAGATATTGCAAACTTAACGATCTCTAGGGCGAGAAAATGATGCGTTACCGATCCCGCGCCTCTCCAGTACGTCTAAATTAACCGCAGAGAGGGATCGCCACTCTTTCCTGATTATTTATCGAGTAAAGCATGGCCCGTAACTTATTGTTAGCCCGATTTGTCTGCTTCGCAGCGAAAAAGTTATGCCGAAGGGTGACTTAGCACCGAAGTTGCTGCCTGAGAGGCAATATTTTAAATTTTCAAGGGACGGATTGTCGAAGCGTGTGGCACGGAGAAAAGTGTAGTGCTCCCCTCTAAAACTGGACACCTCATCTAGGTAGAATCAGGGCCTCCAAAAACAGGAGGCTTCATGGGCAGACGACCACGCGTAGACCGAACCGCCGAAGAGAAGTGGCAGATTGTGCAGGAAGGAATCAAGAGCGGGAACCTCTCGGAGACGTGCCGTTGGCATGGCATTTCACCGTCTCTGTTATATCCATTTCGCGACTCCACCATGATGGGAACAAGTTCCTCTATGGTTTCGGCTGAAACTATAGCTATTATCTCTGCACTGAGCAAGTTGCTCCCGGCGGGACGGTCTTTGTCTTTGTCGGTGACTGGACGCGTTGCCCTTGCCGGTTCGTGTAGTAATAAGCAGGGGGCGAGTTCGCCGGTGTTGTCTTCGCATCGCTGCTATTCGTGGCACCAGATGATGAATTATTTGTTCCGTGATTCTCAGTGTTTTGGCTGTAGAGAGGTACCGATGTGACGACCAAGCAGAGCAGCAGTCCGATGCTTAGGCATTTTTTCGAACGGTACATCTGCTCTCCTCTATTTTTTGGCTTCCGCAACTTTATCGAGGTCCCAAAGCAATTGCTTTACGATTTGATCGGCTACGTCAGCGCTCGCACCTTTGTACTTTGCCCCCTTACTCTCTTTCGTAGTAGCCCAAATAACGTCGCCGTCACCAGACACTAAGCGAACGGCCAAACGGGCTTCGCTAACCGTTTCCGTCGAGGTCTGGGAATCTGATATGCCCATTGTCTGCGCGGCGAATCCACCGTTACTTGATCCCGAAATTGATCCTGTATCGTTCGAAAGGGATCCGTTAACTTCTCCGTGGTGTCCACCTGCTGCTCTTCCAACCGATGTGCCTTCACTAATCGAGTGCAGCTCTTCGCTGGTTTTAGGCCACTAAAGGCGTCGTCCAATGTAAGCGCCCGAACATGCCGTTATTTGTTCTCCAGTTCGGAATCTCTATTCGATAATCTTTGCGCCGGCGGTTCCGATAAATTGAAATCCATAGCGGGCGTCCAAAGTCTCGCTCTTTACGACTCGAACTAAGCGCGCATATCCCAGGCTGAGCTCACGCTCGCCGCACAAAGAGACCTCAACTGTCGTCACATCATCTAACAACGTAGTGCAAGCGCAAAGAAATCCACCCTTGCTTACGTTTTCTGTAACGGCATGAGCGTCAAAATGCGCTCCATCTCTCTTTTTACCCTTGAGGTTGAGCATCAGCCTGAGTTGAACACGTACGTCCGCCCGACGTTCTGGCAGCTTCGGTCGAACCGCCTCTGCCAGCCGTTGCTTCAGCTTTGTGAAATCAATCGGCTTCATAAAATATCCGGCGGCGCCGAGGTTCCCGGCAAAACGCGGTGTTTCTCTCATCTTCGCCACTGACGATGAATACGGGAACTTGTTGAGTGAAGGTCAAAGAAGACAGTGCCCGGCACAACTCGAAACCTGAAATTCCGGGCATTGAGAGATCCAGCAAAATTGCATCCGGCCTATGTTCCAAAGTGAGGGCAATTACTTCTTCGGACACGCCCGTACCAATGACTTCGTAGATGGCGGACAAGTTCTCTTTGATAATGTCCCGCATTGCTGCGTCATCGTCTACAACCAGGATTCGTGGCATTTTGTATTGGCCGTACAACAGACTCAATCTGATAAGGCTATTGATAGCAGCGTAATGCATAGGTGCCGTCCGGCACATCCGTCGTCAGTAACTCGCAACGGGTGACGTGCCGATCGTCACAGGCGGCGCGCGTCTCCACGAGCAGGGCCAACCGGACGGGGATCTGAGCGGCGTCCGTGTTGATCAGGTAGCCATCCACTTCTTCCGCGCGAACGTCTCTGAGCGTTGTTTCCTGCTGAGTGATGTCGATGTTCTGCCCCATTGGATCATCTACTTGCGTCGTCGCGGCATTCAATCGCCCTGCTGAGCCAGTTGCTCGAAATACTAACAGCCAGTTATAGCGCTGATCCTGACGAACTTCATCCGCGCGATGTTACCGCTGGCGGAAGCTTGCTCCTTTTCGCACGAATAGTCGGTGACAGCACATGAAGATCCCCGTGAATGCCAGGATCGCAGGTACAAGCCCTAAGGCGGCCCAAAGCGCCTCGGCGAACCAGCCGAACCTTCCGAAATGAAGATTGGAAAACCGCAAACAAGATCAGCTGGCCAAACTGGACGCGACCAGAAGTAGCAACGGGTTCGAAGAAGTCCACAATCGCACCGAACGGTTGGGGAAACGTGAAATAAATTCCCGATATTCCCGCGTTGTGGGCGTCGCGAAGGCTGCGGGATCGGCGATCATCCGCGGCACAAAATTGGTTGAATTTGGCGCGGTCCTGGCCACGGTCCTGGACGCGAGAGATGTCCGCTAGACCGGCGGATTTCCAAGCCGCAACCGTTCCTTTGGGTGGTCTGATGCGCTTGTGTTTGCGACGTTCTGGGTTCATATGATTTTAGGCGGGGCTGGCGGATGGGCCCGATAAGTTCCGATTGATCCTTGCGATTTGTCCGAATTCGAGACTACGGCTGCTTGTCGTTCTTAACCAGCCGTGTCTTTTGTTCGCAAAATCTTACGCGACGGATTTACGTACCCTGCCAGCATCGATACCGGAAGCCGACGGATAGTCTCCTACCCCGCACAGAACAAACGGCCATATACCATTAAAGGACACGCACGGCGAAATTCCGAACAAATCGTTTCAATTCAGGCAGAGAATCGTTGATGCATAAAGCAGCACGTATCGCCAACGTCGCATACGCATGCTTGTTCTTACGCTCTCGCTCCTTTTGCTGAATTCCAGGCCCACGCTTATTTGAGGATTGAGATTCGGATGAAAACTCTCGATAAAGAGCTGCCGACGAAAAAGCCGAGCGGCGACTCCGGCGTTAGTTCCCAAACGCCCAGTTTGAAAAACGCGCGCGGTGCCGAAGCAATGTTCCGCGGGTTACTGGAGGCGGCCCCTGACGCCATAGTTATAGTCAACGAGCAAGGCAGGATCGTTCTCGTAAACGCGCAGACCGAGAAGCTATTTGGTTATAAGCGAGAAGAACTGCTGGATCAATCGATTGAGATACTCGTTCCCGAGCGCTTTCGAGGGAAGCACCCCGGACACCGCGGCGGTTTTTTCGCCGATCCCCGCGTGCGCCCGATGGGAGCGGGCGTGGAACTGTTCGGCTTGAGGAAAGACGGAAGTGAGTTCCCGGTCGAGATCAGCCTGAGCCCGCTGGAAACGGACGAAGGCGTACTCGTTTCCAGCGCCATTCGCGACATCACCGAACGCAAGCGGGCGCAAGAGGAGCTTCGTGGCACTGAAGAGCGGTTCCGGCTATTAGTCAATGGCGTCAAGGACTATGCAATTTTCATGTTGGACCCAGCGGGACACGTCGTTAGCTGGAACACCGGAGCAGAACGAATCAAGGGTTACTGCGCCGACGAAATTCTTGGTCGTCACTTCTCCTGCTTTTATCCAGGTGAAGATATCGAATCCGGGAAACCTGCCATGGAACTAGAGAGCGCTGCGGTGAATGGCCGGTTCGAAGACGAAGGATGGCGAATAAGAAAGGATGGGTCGCGGTTTTGGGCTAACGTTGTCATTTCGGCTCTGCGAGACGAGTCGGGAAATCTGCGTGGATTTGCGAAGGTTTCGCGGGATGGCACACAGCGGAAACGAGCGGAAGACAAATTTCGGGGGCTGCTAGAGGCCGCACCGGACGCCATGGTCGTAGTCAACCCGCAAGGCAAGATCGTTCTGGTGAACGCGCAAACCGAGAAGATGTTTGGCTATAAGCGCGAAGAGCTGTTAAGCCAGCCAATCGAGATTCTGATACCCGAACGGTTCCGAGACAGACACCCCGGCCACCGCACGGGATTTTTCGGCGATCCCCGGGTGCGGCCGATGGGCGCGAGCCTTGGAGCTGTTTGGTTTACGCAGAGACGGCACCGAGTTCCAGGTCGAAATCAGCCTCAGCCCGCTGGAGACCGAGGAAGGTGTCCTGGTTTCCAGCGCGATCCGCGACATCACCGAACGCAAGAAGACGGAAGAAGTGAAAAGATTAAACGTAGATCTTGAACGACGGGTCACGGAGCGCACGGCCGAACTCGCTGCGGCCAATAAAGAACTGGAGGCGTTCGCCTATTCTGTCGCCCACGATCTTCGCGCTCCGCTGCGGCACATCGACGGCTATTCAAAGCTACTGGCCGAAGAGCTGGGCGCTTCCCTGGGCGACGGCGCAGGACACTACCTGCAATCCATTCAGGACAGCACGCGCAATATGGGCGAAATGGTTGATGACCTGCTGAATCTCTCACGGGTAGCGCGCAAAGAGCTGAACCTGCAGGTAACCGGGTTACGATCGCTGGTCGATGAAGTTTTGAGAGATCTCAAGCCGGAAACAAAGGACCGGGATATTGAATGGAAGATAGCCGGTCTGCCTTTTGTCGAATGCGACCCGGTTCTGGTGAAACAAGTTTTCGCTAACTTGCTGGCGAACGCCGTTAAATTCACGCGGACGCGCACGCGCGCCGTCATCGAGGTCGATCAGACAAATGTCGACGGCCAGACGGCGACTTACGTCCGCGACAACGGCGTCGGCTTCAGCATGAAATATAGCGACAAGTTGTTTGGTGTGTTTCAGCGCCTGCACAGGCAGGAAGATTTTGAGGGAACCGGGGTGGGACTGGCCACCGTCCAGCGCATCGTCCAGAAACACGGCGGGCGGATTTGGGCGGAGGCCGAACTCAATATCGGCGCTACGTTCTATTTCACTTTAGGGACGAGTGGACCTGTCGTCGGAACCAATGGAGGTGCAGCGTGATGTCAGAGGAAGCCGAAATTCTCCTGGTCGAGGATAATCCGAAGGACGTGGAGCTAACTCTCCACGCGCTGAGAAAAGAAAATCTGTGCAACCGCATTCACGTCGCTCGCGACGGCGAGGAAGCCCTCGACTTCCTGTTCTGCCGGGAAGCCCATAGTAACCGTTCATTTGATCACCCGCCGAAGCTCATAGTGCTTGACTTGAAACTTCCGAAGGTCGACGGACTGGAAGTGTTGCGGACGATCAAGAAGGACATGCGCACCCACGCGATTCCGGTAGCTGTACTTACATCCTCAAAAGAGGATCGGGACCTTGTCGACAGCTATAAGTACGGCGTCAACAGCTACATTCAAAAGCCGGTGGACTTCAACCAGTTTCGCGAAACGGTCAAACAATTGGGACTCTACTGGCTGGTCGTGAACCAGTCGCCGCCTGCCGGCGCATTCGCGACGAAGTAATGTGGACGAACGAAAATGGATGTTACACAAGAACATAACATTTCTGATTTGACCCGTTCCGCCTCCGCTCGCCTCCGGATCCTGATTCTCGAAGACAACCCGCGGGACGTCGAGCTCTGCATTCAGGAGCTCAAAAAAGCAGGGTTCGAGCTTGATGCGGACGCAGCAGACAGTGAGGAGGCTTTCGCCGCCAAGCTCGAATCCGCAAGACTACGATCTAATACTGTCCGATTACCGCATGCCGGCATGGAGTGGTATTGAAGCTTTCCGGCTTCTGAAACAGAGCGGAAAAGACATTCCTTTTATTCTGGTAACGGGCACCTTGGGAGAAGAGGCGGCTGTTGACCTTATAAAAGAAGGAGTTGCTGATTACATCCTGAAGGACCGCCTGGTCCGCCTGCCATCGGCCGTCCGCCGGGCTCTTCAGGAAAAAACGACACGCGATGAACGCTGGCGAGCCATGCAATCCCTGCGCGAGAGCGAGGAGCGGGTTCGGTTGTTGCTCGATTCCACGGCCGAGGCGATCTACGGCATCGACGTTCAGGGGAACTGCACTTTCTGCAATGCTGCTTGCGTACGGCTGCTCGGGTACGACAATCCCGGCGAGCTGCTGGGAAAAAAAATGCACGGGCTCGTACACCATACCCGAACTGACGGAACGCCATACCCGATCGAAGAATGCCAAGTCTACATGAGCTTTCGTGAAGGTAAGGGATCTCACGCGGATCACGAGGTGCTGTGGAGGAAGGACGGCTCCAGCTTTCCGGCCGAGTATTGGTCTTATCCGGTCCTCCAGGACGGCAAGCCAATAGGTTCGGTTGTGACGTTCCTCGATATAACCGAGCGCAAACGGGCGGAGGGATCGATCCGGAGAGAGCGGGACCGAGCGCAGCAATATCTGGATATCGCCGATGTCATCCTGCTGGCGCTTGACCGAGAGGGACGAATTACCCTGATAAACCGCAAGGGATGCTCCACCCTGGGCTGGGAAGAACGGGAGCTGCTTGGCCGCAGCTGGATCGACACTTGCCTCCCCGCCAGCATAAGGAATGATCTCACAAAGTCATTTCAGAGCCTTATCGACGGGAATATTTCCCATCCGGAGAATCCGGTTCTCACCAAAACTGGTGAAGAAAGGATGATCGCTTGGCATAACACGCTGTTGCGGGATGGTGCGGGAAACATCATGGGAACGCTCAGCTCGGGCGAGGATATTACCGACCGCAAACGGGCTGAGCAGGAGCTTCGGAAAAGCGAAGCGAGGGTCAGGAAGCTGGTTGAATCCAATATTATTGGAATCGCTATCGGCGACCTTAATGGAAAGCTCCTGGACGCGAATGAGGCATTTTTGAAACTCGTCGGCTATACGCCCGAGGATTTGCGATCGGGTGAAATGCGCTGGGACAGCCTGACTCCACCCGAATATCACGATTCGGATCAGCAGACGGTTGAGCATCTCAGGAGAACCGGGGTTGCTTCCCCTTGGGAGAAGCAGTTCTTCCGCAAAGACGGCAGCCGGGTCTCCGTCCTGATCGGCGTTACCACTCTCGTGGCCGCGAACGGCGAGGTCGAGTGTATCTCCTTCGTTCTTGACATCAGCGAGAGAAAAAAAGTTGAGGAAAACCTGCGGCAGGTTGCCGCGGCTGTTGAGTCCTCGCACGACGCGATCATCAGCGAGACCCTGGATGGAACCATTCTCACCTGGAACCTCGGCGCGGAGCGAATATACGGTTACTCCTACGGCGAGGTGCTCGGGAAATCGCTCGGCCGTGTCGTTGTTCCGCGGGATCGGCAGGCAGAATTCGAGGGTATCAGAGCGAAGGTGCAATCGGGACAAAAAGTCGAGCAATTCGAGACTATCCGGTTGAGAAAGGACGGTCAAGCAAATACCTGTTTCACTGACCGTTTCGCCCATCCGGGATTCCCGGGGAAACGTCGTCGGGCGCATCGGTGATCGCGCGGGATATCACCGAGACCAGGCGCATGGAAGAAATGTTCCGCCAGGCACAAAAAATGGAAGCTGTTGGCAGACTTGCGGGCGGAGTGGCGCACGATTTTAACAACTTACTGGGGGTCATCATCGGTTACGGTGAAATCGTCGAAGACAGCCTGAAGGAGGGCGATCCCCGGCGCGCCAAGGTTGAACAGATCAAGAAAGCAGGGCATCGCGCGGCGGCGCTGACCCGCCAGCTCCTTGCCTTCAGCCGCCAACAGGTTCTTGAGCCCAGGGTGCTGAACCTGAATTCGATTGTCACTGACGTTCAGAAGATGCTTCAGAGACTGATCGGCGAAGACGTTGAACTAATCACGATTCCGGCTCCGAACTTGGCTTCCGTCAAAGCCGACCAGGGACAAATCGAGCAGGTCATCATGAATCTGGCAGTCAATTCCAGGGATGCGATGCCCGAAGGGGGAACCCTGACGGTTGAGACCGCGAACGTCGAGTTCGACGAACATCGACGCGCTGAATCATCCGGAACTGACCGTCGGCTCATTCGTCATGCTTCGCGTAACGGATACCGGCACCGGGATGGATGCAGAGACACAGAAGCACATCTTCGAGCCGTTCTTCACGACAAAGGAGCAAGGAAAGGGCACCGGGCTAGGGCTTGCAACGGTATACGGAGTTGTTAAACAGAGCGGTGGATATATTTCGGTACAAAGCGAACCCGGGCAAGGAACCACCTTCAGGATATACCTGCCTCAGGTTCAGGCATCCGTCGAAGCGGAGCAAACGCTTGTCGGGTCAAACAAAATTCCGGGCGGAACGGAAACAATCCTGCTGGTAGAAGATGAAGAGTCGCTCAGGAAATTGACTCGCGACGTTCTGGTTCAGAGCCACTATACCGTTCTGGAAGCAAGGGACGGACTCGAGGCTCTTGAGATTGCCCGGCAGCACAGGGGGCCCATCCACCTGCTTCTTACGGATGTCGTGATGCCAAGAATGAATGGCCCGGCTTTAGCCAAACAACTAGCTGCCCAAAACCCGCAGATGAAGGTTCTGTACATGTCGGGCTATGCTGGCAACTCCGCCAGTCTTCAGATCCTGGCCGACGCCCAGTCGCAGTTTCTTCAAAAGCCATTCACGCCAGCAACCCTGTGCTGGAAGTTGCGAGAAGTTCTCGGCATGGCCGAAAGGCAAACATTCCCGCTTGGGACTACGGCAGACACCAAGGTTTAGGTTTCCGGTGGGTACATCGTACCTCTGCCAAGTCACTGTTCGGCATAACTTTGTCGCCGCGAATGAGATAAATCGGGCTAACGAATGCGTTTCGGCTCATGGTCTTACTCGATAAATAATCAGGAAAGAATGGCGATCCTGTCTGCGAGCAATTTGGACATACTGGAGAGGAGCGGGATCGGTAACGCCTCATTTTCTCGTCCTAGGCAATCGTTGAGTTTGCAATATCTATGAATACGAGGCAGCAACATCGCAGTCCAGAAACCGACGAGGTCAACCGCGGGTTACACTGGGACTTGGTCGGTCTGGTGCTTGCGTCGGTCATCGCAATCTTTTTTATTTCTATCTTGGATACGGGTTCTCTCGCCCAGTGGATTGCGAGCCACAGAGAGAGCAAAATTGACGAGGTTATCGTCGTCGGTATAGTACTTCTGATTGGCGTGAGTTTTTCCTTCTTACGTAGGTGGGACTACCCCATCAGCTCGTAAAATACGACGACTCACACACAATTGACCATATTTCTGTAGCTGAGCGAGTTATGAAATCCCAGAGAAGGGATCTAATCGGACTGTTCTTGTCGTTGGTGATTGCGGCCGCGTGCGTATTTCTATTCGATACCGGCTCGCTTGCTGAATGGGTAGCTAAACACAAAGATACGAAAGTTGATGAGGATTCCGTCAGCAGTTTGCCGGTGGAATCGAGAACCACCCCTGAGATCGTTGCCTGATGAACATCCAGCCCAATATAGTGGTCTCATTCATGAGGGCGCTCCTTCCTGTGTCGGTCTTGACGCGAACGATCAAAACCTATTCCAAAGGGCGCCCTTTCAGCAACCTCACGCGATATAAGCTGTTGCTAGCCCTTTCGTTCGAACAGCAAGCCATAGAAGCTCTGACGGTCTTTCAATCCGACCGGACTCTCACCGTGATGGCGGCGCGAGGTCCTCTAGCTGATTGCTGATCTTGTCTAGGAGTGTGTCTGAGAATTGCCCTGGGTTGCGCTGAATTTGCTTGAACATGAGCCAAAGGGTGTGCCAGTTTTTCGAGCATGGCAAAAACATTCCGCACCTACCTTCCAGAACAGAATTTGCTGTTACCCGCGAGCCTTCGTGAGTGGTTGCCAGATGACCACCTGGCGTATTTCATATCCGACGTGGTGGACCAACTGGACCTTTCGGCGATCGAGAGAGTGTATGAAGAGGAAGAACGGGGCCAGCCGCCATATCACCCGCGCATGATGACCAAGATCCTGGTCTACGGCTATTGCGTGGGGGTCTTTTCGTCGCGGAGGATCCAAAAGCGGTCGGTGGAGGATGTCGCTTTTCGAGTATTGGCAGCGGGGAATCAACCGGACTTCCGCACCATCTCGGATTTTCGGAAGCTGCATTTGAAGGCGTTGGAAGAACTGTTCCAGCAGATGTTACGGCTGACGTTAGAGACTGGGATGATGAAGTTGGGTCGGGTGGCACTGGACGGGAGCAAGGTGAAGGGCAACGCGAGGAAGCACAAAGCCATGAGTTACGGGCGGATGAAGGAAACCGAGCAGCGATTGCGGGAGGAAGTTCGGAAGTTGCTGAACCAAGCCGAGACGGCGGACCAAGAAGAGGATAGCCGATACGGGCAGGATCGGCGGGGCGACGAATTACCCGAAGAGTTGCAGCGGCGGGAAACGCGGATGGCACGGATCCGGGAAGCCAAGCGAGCGCTGGAAGAGCGAGCACGGGAGCAAGCCAAGAGCAAGGGGAAGGATCCGGAGGAAGCCCAGCCGACAAAGAAGGCGCAATACAACTTTACCGATCCCGAGTCGCGGATGCTGAAGGGGTCGGATGGATTCCTACAAGGCTACAACACGCAGATCGCGGTCGAGCCCGTATTTCAGCTGATCGTCGGGCAGAGGGTGACGCAAGCGGCCAACGACAAACAACAGATGGTGCCGTTGGTGGAGGCGATCGAAGAACAGTCGGGACAGAAACCGGTGGGGATTCCGATGAAGGTGATCGGGGTTCCGGGCTGATGGTGATCAGCGTTCCGGGATCGATGTGATCAGTCGTCGGAGCGAAGCGACGCTGGCAGTTGGATTCTCCAAAAAGTGATCACGGCCGTCAAGAGGAAGATCGCCGTCGCCGAAGCTGTGGAAAAGTGAAAATCGTTTTGTGATTTTCAAGGGCGCCTTTAGCCCGGCTTTTCCACAGCTTTTTCCCCGCCGATCGTTGGTCACTTCTGCTCCTTTTCTCCTCGGTGTTTCCGCATCGATTCGCCGCGCATCTCGATCCGATGAGCATTGTGAACCAGCCGGTCGAGGATGCCATCGGCCAGCGTGGGATCTCCGATCTGCTCGTGCCAGCGTGAGACCGGCAGTTGCGAGGTCAGGATCATCGAACGCGTCTGGTAGCGATCTTCAGCGATTTCCCAGAAGTCTCTGCGCTCGGGTTCCAACATCGGAGCCATAGCCCAGTCATCCACTACCAGGACATCGATTCGATTCAGGCGCTTCAGCAGTTGCCGGAGACTGCCATCGGCTCGTGCCAGGTTCAGATCGCGGAACAACGCTGTAGCCCCGGAGTAGTAGACGGCATAACCATCGCGGCAGGCTTTCTGTGCGAGTGCCGAAGCGAGGTAACTCTTTCCGACACCGGTTGGTCCGAGCACGAAAATGTGTTCGTGGTTCTTCACCCACATGGACTCTTGGGTGAGTGCACGAATCACAGTTCGGTTCAGCCCACGTTCGGCGCGATAGTCGATGTCCTCCACGCAGGCAGCTCCCCGCAAGCGCGAGGCTTTTACCCGCCGGGCCAAGGCCTGGTTTTCTTGCCAGTTCCACTGCTGGTCGATGAGCAGTGCGAGGCGATCCAGGAAACCCAACTCCCGTGCCGCCTCATCTTGTTCCTGCCGTTCGATGGCTTCGATCATTCCGTGAAGTCGCAGAGCGTGCAGTTTTTCTTTCATCGGTTGTTGGAGCATCGCTCAGACCTCCTCACTGAAGTATCCAGCACCTCGGATGTTGTCATGGGGCAGAGGGAGAGGAAGGGTCGGCGGTTCAGCGAGTGGTTGCTGGTCAAGCGAGTTCTTCAGGATCGATTTCACGCTCTGGTATCGGCAGGCACCGGTCCGCAATGCTCGGTCCGCTGCGGCTTCCATCCTTGCGGCCGAGTATTGTTCAGCGAGCCGGATGATCCCCAAACACGATCGATAGCCCATCTCCGGATGCGGCTTCTCGGCCAGGATGCGCTCGAACAGCCGTGCCGTGTGCAACCCGGTCTGCTCGGCCCACTTCACCATGCGCGAGGGCGTCCACTCCAGGTGTGCTTGGTGACTTTTGGGACGGTGCTCGTTCTCGGTGATGGCTTGACCGCGTGTGCGACTGCGGAGGTGCGAAGCTACCCGCTGCCCTTTATGAAAAATCTCCACGGTGGCCGGCGTGGAGCGGACTTCCACCCGTTCCTGGACCAGCGTATACGGCACGCTGTAGAAGTTGCCCTCGAAGGCGATGTGGTAGTCGATGTTCACCCGCGCTCGCGACCACTGGCTCAGGTCGAACCGTTCGGCGGGCAACGGCCGTAAGGCACTGCGTTCCAGCGCCGCGAACACGCTAGCCCGAGATCCTTCGCGTTTGCGGAAAGGCCGCTGGTTCAGGCACTCCAGCAGTTCCCGAACCGCGCGGTTCACCTCCTCCAACCGGAAAAACTTCCGATGACGCAGGGCCGCGATGATCCAGCGCTCGACGACTTGCACGCCGACTTCGACTTTGGCCTTATCTCTCGGTCGGTAGGGACGCGCCGGCACCACGCCCACGCCATAATGCAGGGCCAGCTCTTGGTAGGTGGGATTGAGATCAGGATCGTAGCGGCACGCGCGGCTCACCCCCGTTCGTGGGTTATCCGGCACCAGCAATCGCGGAACGCCGCCAAAATATTCAAAGGCGTGCAGGTGAGCGCTGAGCCAGGAAGTTAACTGCTGGTCGCGTGTGGCTTCCGCGTACGTGTAGGAACTCGCACCCAGCACCATCACGAACAGCGACGCTGGCCAGACCTCGCCAGTCGCCCCATCGTGCACCGGAATGGTTGCGCCCGCCCAGTCAATGAAACCCTTCTCCCCGGGTGGGTGCTCCTGGCGCAACACCACATCCTGCTTGCTGCGCCAGCGCTGATACAGCTCGCAGAACCGGCTGTAGCCGTATCCTTCTGGATGCGCCTGTCGGTACTCTTCCCAGACCAACTGCCGCGTGAGATGACGATGCTGCTGCAACTGCTGGTGCAGAGTGGCAAAGTCGGGAAGGGCTCGTCCGCGGCATTGTTCGAGGGAGCGATGGTCTCCGAACAGTGCTTGTTCAACGCGCGGCTCGTCCCAGCCTTCCGGCAACGGCCAGCAAACCCCTGCCGCCGCTGCTTTCTTCAGGTAGCTGTGCACCGCTCCCTGACTGATCGAACACGCTCGGGCGATCTCCCGTTGCCCCAGCCCCAGCTCGAAGCGGAGGCGGAGTACTTCCTTGATCTTGCGCATGGACAATCTCCTGGTTGGCACGCTGTCTCTCCCTAAATTGCCTTGGAGAGAACAACTTGCTCTCTGTGATGTCCAGCGCTACTTCGCCCCCTTTGGAAAACGTTTCGGGATCATCGCACTCACCGTTCCGAAAATCGCGATCCAACTGATCACGATCAACCGGAATCGGTGATCACCATCCCCGGAATCCCCAACCGGAAGAAGTTCTGGCGGACAACGGGTATTGCTCGGATGAAAATCTGCAGTACCTGGCCAGGAAAAGAATGGAAGGATTCGTGGCGACGGGAAAGCAGAAGCACCGTCAACGGAGAGAGCCCTGCAAGCCAGGGCCGTTACCGAGAGAAGCCAGCCGGATCGAGCGCATGGAACGAAAGCTGGAAACCAAGGTGGGGGCGGCGGTCTATGCAACACGGAAATGGATCGTGGAGCCCGTCTTCGGGCAGATCAAACAGGCACGCGGGTTCCGTCAGTTTCTCTTACGTGGGATCGAAAAAGTACGAGGCGAGTGGGCTCTGATCTGCATGACCCACAATCTTCTGAAGTTTCACAAGATCTGTTCTGGGTAGAAGAGCAGTTTTCAGTGTAAATCGGGCCCAGAGAAGCGATTGAAGCACTCAGCAGTGCACAGAAGTAGCTGCAGATCAGAATCAGTTTCCCCCTTCGCCACAATGAGCCGAGCCAGAGGTCTTTAAATGCTAAATCTCGGACGCGCTCCTAGCCGGTGCAGATACCAGTGCTGGCAAACAGGTTCCCTAGCGCAGCTTACCTCAACAACTCTTTTGCGGTCGTAGCTGCCTCTCGTAAGTTTTGTCTTGCACTGGCCGCAGTTGAGCCCAGCACGCAGTGCGATAATCTTCAATTTTCGAAGAAAGTGATTGTCGGGGTTCCCCTCGGTATTTGTGAAGATCCAGCGGGGATGATGCGGCTGCTTGTGGCGTTCTTTGAGCAGCTTAATCAAATTTTCAGGTAGAGGAACGGTACGACTCTCGTGCGTCTTGGGTGTGAATCCCACATCTTCCTTGCGACGGATATGAAAGTTGCCCTTGTTGAAATCAATATCCTGCCAAGCAGCAAATGTCACTTCTTTATCGCGGCAGCCGGAGCCCAGAAAGAACTTATAGCGAATGATTTCTTCCTCGCTCATCGTCGCAAATAGCTTTTTCAATTCGTCTTCGGTATAAGCAACCGCGGGCTCGTCCTCAATCGTGGGCATGTCACCCCACTTGAGCGGATTCTTGATGCCGTGTTCTTTAAGCAGAAATAGCACAGTGAGCAGTCGATTGTGGATGGTTTTACCGGCAAAGCCCTTCTCTTCCATGAAACTCTTGTATCCGCGAAGAGTCGCCGCGGTGATCTCGTCGACAAAACGCGTTTTGCTTGGCAGCGATTCCGTAAAATCGCGCAAGTGGAGGCTATACGCGGCTAGCGTCTTTTTCGCTTTGCTCTTCTTCAGCTCGAGAAAAGCTTCAACGGCAATCTTTATCGGAACGCGATTCGCATTGGTCCTATCTTCATATTCCGCAATGGTCAGCCCTTGCTGTTTTGCCGCCAGCATGCTGCCAATCTTGCCATCGAGGTCCAGCGCATCTTCGTAATGTTCTGGTTTATCAGGCCACCAGGACTGCTTTCCTTCGGCGGTAGTGTAGCGGAGATGAAAAGGACCTTTGAGGCCGCCGGTCCTGATCCCGCGCCCGGTCTTAACCTTCTCATAATGCCATTGGCCTTTTTCATTCTTCGTTCGCGTATAGATGGACACTTTTCCGCCTCACTGACGCACCCGCGAGCTCGCAGTTTTGGGGCCGCTGGGGGACCCGGACCGGAACGGAGGGGTTAGCCAAATACGCGGATTACAGTAGCACGTCAGTAGCAGAGCGCAAATGGTACGATGGTTATGGGTAAATATGAATATGGCGGAGAGGGTGGGATTCGAACCCACAGTTGAGATTCCCCAGCGCTCGCTCTCGAGTGATTCAGACGCTCTCAGCATTCCTGTGTGTTCTGGCGGACTCCGGAGGGTTTCGATTCCTTCGTTCATTTCAGTGGCGGACGTGTGGGGGCTCGGCGGTGAATGCGACGATGGCAGGTGACACACAAGGTGATTAGATTTTCATTGGCATCATCGCCTAGTTGGCTGCGCCATTTGATGTGGTGAACCTGGAGATCCAGTCGAGCACCGCATTGCTGACACCGCCAGCCGTCCCGCTTTAAGATCTCCCTCCGCAGTTCGTAATATGATCGCGGGTCTAGCCGGGACGCCGCGTGTTTTGAGGCCGCACGCTTCATGGATCGCCCCGGATTTCTATGAGGAACTCTTGTTTCTTTAGTTCAGGAAGCATTCCAAAGAGTCTGTTGAGCGAAATCAACAGCGCATCCGGATCACCATCTTCCGTATTTGCACCGGCCAAAAAATCCGCACAAATCATCTCAAGCATGTAGCCCCTCGATTTGTCGCTTCCCAGCATCAGCGAGGCGGTTTCGAGCGCCCGCTCGATAACCGGCAGCTGGCTCTTGAATACCTTGAAATAGATCAGCTCCCACGGTTCGCTTTCTTTCCCTGTAAGATATCGCTCGACCTCCCGCTTGGAATTTGTCCTTGGGAAGTTCCTCCGCTTTGTGCACCCAGGGTGCACAATCGAACTGTTCTCCGTCGCGACGGGCGACTTTCACCATTTCTGCCGCCTTGCGCCAGCCGATCTCTCGCAACTTTGGCTTGGGAATCTGTGGTCAGATTTTCGTGGATCGCCATCAAGTAGTAAGCCTTCCGCCGCGATTCTGGAAATCGCTTTTCAAGGAATTCGTCGAAGGATTTCAATTCTCCAGTCTCCAATATTGTCTTGGCCCGCGTCCTCGCACAGATATCGCCCTAAATCGACAAACCGAACATCTCTCTCCTGATCTTTCGCCTTCTCCCAGGCCAAAATCTCATCGATCTTGTCCAGCACGATCAACGCCCGACGTCGATCGAGTTTCGGTGCCATTGGCCTCTGGCTAGTCCACAAGCTCGTCAAGCCAATCAAGGTCACTCGCTCCAGGCCGTCGGATTAGGTTTCTCTCGATCAATTGCGGGTTGTTCAGGCACAGCCCCAGATGAGAGCAGCTCATGCAAGCGTTCTGAGGGAACCGTATACCGCTGTGGGAAGGGAACTGGCCCGCTTCGAGTTGACCGACGGTCGTCTCGACCAGCCGTCCGAAGTCCCGCCGCTGGTCGTCTGAGATTGTTGCCTTAAGGTATTGAATTTCGGGCAGGCTCTTTCGTCACGAACACCACAAAGGCCACATCGGAGATCCCGCTGATCCAGGAGTAGCAAATCAGCTGCGGATCAAGCGAGAGCAAGCCATCTGGGATCTTCGCTGTACCGGCTGGTGGTCGTCTTCCAATCGATCAGGCATCGCTGGCCGTCGAGTTCGCCAATGGCATCGATATAGGATACGAACTCGTTTCCTCCGGCGAGTGTCCTGTTGAGCTTAATCTGTGTGTTTTCAGATGGATCCGAGATCTCTAATCCGATCATCCTGCGCAAACCTGTGGAGCAGATGAACGCCCTGGTGCAGCATCCGATCCCAGGATTCCCCTTTGCGGTATTGAAATGGAGCATCGCGGTGGACAGCCCATTCCCTGAAAAGTGCCGCCGTGCAATCCTCTCCACGAAAATAAGCACCCAGGGCATTTTCAAAGCAACGACCAAAAACCATGCCGGCCCGGGTATCCTTTTCTCGCCATCCGTCCAGATATCGGTAGCGATAACTCCGCGGGCAGCGCAGGTACTGGCTGATTTGGGTGTGGCTATAGACCATGGGTGCTTTCCTCCGGCTGCCGCTCGGTAACGTCCGAAGCGAGTTCATCCCAATCAGTAGCGGGAGCAAAGGCCTCAAGATTCTGGAAAGTACGGCCCATCATGGTGACGTGCGAAGTTCGAACGACACCCCGAAGGTTTACGAGCGCTTTTTCGTCGACCTGATCGTCGGCGAGAAGTTGCTGGTCGTAGCCAAAATCGCGCAGAAACCAATTGAGTTTCCAGAGAGCGCGCTCGGTGCAATAGAACCGTCCCGAGAACGAGCGATTCTGAAAGGCATTCGGTTCAAGGACGACGAAACGGACGCTGAGATAAGGCTTTTGCAAGTGCCAACGGTAGGAAGCCCATTCCACACGGACCAGAAACAAGCCTTCCAGTGGAGCATCGATAGGTTGTGTTGCGTGCAGGCCGGGGATGCGTCGCTTCATGGGCGGACCTCCACAGGAGCAAACGAATTGAGTTTGCAAATCAGGCCATCACGATCTTCTTTGGCGGACGCGGCGAGATGAGAAATGAAGGATTCGACCAAATCTCGGCTGGCATCCTTGATCGTTTCGGTACCGCAGAAATGGGCAGCGTAAGCTTTGACCAGATTGGGATCGAGGTCGTATTGGCGGATCAGGAGGCAGAGCTGATCGCGGAGCCGCGGATGGTTGCCACTGTGGTGACCGTTACCGTTGCTCGCGATAGGGCTGCGCGCGATTCGGTGGAGCAGATGTCGTTGGTTTTGGCGACCAGCCGAGTTCCTCGACAGAGCAGAGTCCGATGCCATAGGCTTTGCGCAGGGCCCGATTGACTGCCCGAGTTTCGGCGATGCGCATTTCGGCGCCGCGGACCAGGGGAGAGACGTTGGAGGGATCGGCGTCACCGTAGCCGACAAAGCCGCGCGAACGGCGGGTCTTGTGAACTGTCGATTTGAAGACCCATCGGTTTGCAGTCGGCTCAGAGAATTGCAGTACGGGTTCGACATTAATGCTGTCGCACAGGCGACGATTGGCCAATCGTAATAAGCCGGTATGTGTCACATACCAACCACCTTCTATTATCCTGATTTCGCCTGAGGCGACGGAGAAGCCGAACCTTGTGGTAAGCTCGCGGAGTGCTTTCAGCATGGGCTTCGAACACTGGTCTGGCCATAATGCGCGTGCGTTTGCGAGATTGTTGCGGGTAAGACGTTGTCTGGTTTTTTGCGGCAACATTGGTCCTCCTAATTCTATTAGGAATATTATAGTTATAAAGGAATATAGTGTCAAGCCATCGGTCCGTTGCTGCGAAGCGGGACAGCCTTGATTTGCCAGGTTTGGGCAGACGCCTACGTGAGCTGAGGGGGTTTGATTTGACTCAGGAACAGTTCGCGGACGAGCTAGGAATCAGCCAAAGTCAGCTCTCGAAGTATGAGAGAGGGCTTGCGGCACCCCCGGCTGACGTTCTATTTTTCGTGAAAAAGCGCTTTAGGGTTAGCATCGACTGGTTATTAACGGGCGGGGGCGAAAGGAGCTGATCGGATGCTTTGTACTTCCGATTGGGCGGTTTTAGTCCCTTACTGCTGTTGGTACCTTGTCGGTTTGCTGTCCGGAATCGTTCAGTTCAGTCTCCACAGATCCCTTCTCTCCCAAACGGAAAGCCCAGTTCCGAAAGTCAGGCACCTCTGTGACTCGCGCCAAGCTGGAGTGACAGCAGAAATATAAGCGCAGCGGTTATGAGGGCTTGCAAACCAACCACACCAGTCACACACGGACTCTGCGGAAGCTTGTTTGTTCACCTTGAGGAAGACTCCAGCGCGTCCACTGGGAGGCGCTTCGTGCCAATTGATTCGCAGTCGTGTCTTATTCCGATCGCACTCGAGATTCTCCCGAGTTAGCCAGCCGCGTTGAAGACTCCTATTGACTCAGTACTAGAGCGAGACGTTTTTGTGTACTCGGGCAATACGTCGGGAGTATCTCGGCGTTTTTCGCCCTTTTTTTGTGAGGCGACCGCGCTGATGACGTGTTCAGTGCGGATTGCCCCTTTTTCTTTTGTAGACCTAATGGGAGTGCATCGTACCCGCATATAGGATTCGAGACGTTTCGATTGGAGGCAATATGTCGAAGCGGAGTGCTTTCTTACGAGCTGCCAGAAGGCGATCCAGAACGACAGCTGCTGTCGAAGCTGAGCATCGACCAAAAGTGGTTCCGCCTCCGGTCGTTGAAACTGACTTTGTCGAGATGGATGACGGAACCCTTGTGGAGATGATTGAAGATCCTGATTTTCCCTCACGAACTGTGTTCGCGATTTTTGAGGATGGCAATGTGTGCTACGCGCCGGAAGTCAAAACGAAAGTCGCGAGATTTGTTCCTCTATCGAGGGTGGCAGAAACTGTTAAGAATGTTCGATTGGCGCGCGGAGTCGAACCTTACGATTCTCCGAAATGTCTTTTGTCTCAGATATGTGCAATTTTTGAACAATGCGTTGATTTGCCACGACCGTATACATTGGTACTGGCGAGCTTCGTTTTAGCTACCTGGGTGATTGAGCGACTGCCTGTCGCGCCTTACGTTGCCATTGTCGGGTTACACGAATCGGGAAAGTCCACGCTACTGCGAATTCTTAGTTTGCTTTGTCGAAGGTCCATCTTAACTGCAGATATCACGCATGGTGGCTTCTATGAAGTGTGTGATCGACTCACGCCTACTTTGATCATCGATGAAGCCGACACGGCAGGGCACCATTCGAATTTGTCACATCTTTTGAAGGTTGGGTTTACGCCGGATTTGACCGCTATTCGATGGGGACGATCATTCAAAGCGTTCGGTCCTAAAGTCGTTGCACGGGCAAAGTTACCTGAAGATGCGGCCCTTAATAGTCGATTTATTGTCGTGCCACTATTTGAAACACAAACGACTGATCTAAAGCGATCCACAGATCCGGGAATCCTAAGAGCCACCGACCAGCTGTAGAAAAGGTTGCTGCGTTACAGACTTGAGAGATTGAATTCGCTAAAGTTGCCGGAACTTCATGGCCATACTGCTTTGCGCTCTCGCCATAGAGATTTATACGAGCACTTGCGCTGGCAAGTTCAGATGCTGCTGTATGCGAAGAACTGGAGAGTATCTTCGAGATGATGCAAGAGCAAAACTGTGAGCCGCTTCCACCCCGTGAAACTGCTGTCTTAAGAACGCTGTTTAAGTGGGTGCATTGTATCGAATTTAAAATGCATGATCATCTGTGTCTCGTTGGGGACGTCACTGGCATGGTTAACGAAGACCTCCGGCACAGGCATGAGTCATTTCACATGAGTCCTAGAGAAGTAGGGCCCGTGCTCAAGTGTTTTGGGGTCGACAGGAGACGGACCCGCTGGGGCTGGCTGCTTCTGTTTGACCGCCAACTTGAGGAACGGATCCACCGTCTCGTTTTCAAGTACGGACTCGATCAGTCAGTCGACCAACCGGATCATCCTCCAACGGACATTGAAAGTTGGTCAGTGTCCGCTGAGTCGTGCGAATTTTGCCGGTCATCAGGAAATTCAGGGCCTCTATTGCGGAGAACGCTGCGGGGGATTGAACCCGAAGCGGGCGAATCAATAGGTTCCGCCGGTCCCTCGTGCACGTTGTGAACATCGTGAACGTCGTGAACGTGATGTCTATGGTCCTGCGTTGCGCCAGTCCGGCGGTTTGGTAAGTGTTTGGTCATTGAGGCCTTATCACCAGCTACGGCCTGTTCGCGTCCGGCCGTAGCCTAGGAAGCGTCAGAGGATGCCCAGCGAAGAGGACATTTGCAAAACGAACCCAATTAAGCCTAGCGTTTTTAGGAACATCCGTTTTCCGAGAGGCGGGACTTTGACACAATTTTGTAAAGTCCGCCATATGCCGTTTGAGCCTGCGTTCCGGTATGGTTTCGCCGCGAAGATCCGCTGCACACCTGGGAAGAGGAAACCTGGACTTCCACCGTCAGCCTACGCGGCGCCGGGTTCGTCTGGCGCCACTCGGTCGACATCAACGGGAAAGTTGTTCTCTGCCGGCGTGATCGAGGCACTCGCGTGGAAGCGCGCGTGGTCTATTCGCGCTTTGATGCCGAAGGCCGCCGCCACATCGGCGTCGAGCTGCTTGGCTGCCGCGAGGATTTTTGGGACTTGCCCAAGCTTGCAGCATCCAGCGCCACGGCCCTCCCCGTTTCCGTGTAGCTTCCGAACTGCATTACGTCTGCTTGCGCTAACCCGATACCCCGGGTGTATGCTAGCGCTCAAGTTCCGCCGCAGGGTTTAGCACGAAGGAGAATCGCATGGCCCGCATGTCGCTTCAGGTAAACAATCAGCATCGAGTCGTGGAGACCGATCCCACTACTCCGCTTCTTGTATGTTTTGCGCAACGATCTGCAACTGCACGGGCCCAAATTCGGCTGCGGCCTCGGCCAATGCGGCGCGTGTACCGTGATCATGGAAGGGCGCGCGGTGCGTTCCTGCACCACTCCGGTCAGCGCGGCCCAAAATCGCAACATCACCACGCTCGAAGGCTTGGGCACTCTCGAACATCCGCACCCGCTGCAGAAAGCTTTTATCGACGAGCAGGCCGCGCAATGCGCCTATTGCATGAACGGCATGATCCTCGCCGCCAAAGTTCTGCTCGACACCAATCCTCATCCCAGCGAAGACCAGATCAAGCAAGCGCTGAACGGAAACCTCTGCCGCTGCGGCAGCCACCTGCGCGTGATTCGCGCGGTGAAGCGCGCCAGCGTGAATGCATAGGAGTCTGAATATGAGTCTGAACGACATTAGCCGCAACATAAAATCGCCATCGATTTCGCGCAGGTCGGTTCTGAAGGGCGCTGGGGCGCTCGTCGTCTACTTCAATATTTTCGATCCGCTGACGGCTCTGCTGGCGCAGGAGAGCGCCGCACCCGGCGCGGAGCCCGAAGCGGCTTCGCTCGATTCCTGGCTGGCGGTCGATCGCAACGGCATCGTCACCGTCTTTACCAGCAAGGTGGATCTTGGCACCGGCGTTGAAACCGCGCTGGGCCAGATTGTCGCGGAGGAGCTCGACATTCCCTTCAGCCACATCCGGATGGAAGTGGGCGATACCACCAAGACCGTCGACCAGGGAATTACCGCAGGCAGCCGCACCATCGAGCGCGCCGGCCCGCAATTGCGCCAGGCCTCCGCAGCCGCGCGACAGCAACTTTTGAAAATGGCGTCTGGCCGGCTCGATGTTCCGGCGGAAGAACTCGTGGTAAGCGATGGAATCGTCAGCGCGCCCGGCACTGCCAAAAAGATTTCCTATGGCGACCTCGTCGGCGGCAAACCTTTCAACGTGCACATCGCCGCCACCGGCGTTGGCTGGGACCTCAAAGTCGCGCCCGATGTTCGCGCGAAAAGTCCGAACGATTACAAGATCGTCGGCACCTCGGTGCCGCGCGTCGATCTGCCACCAAAGTTCACCGCGCAGTTCACCTACACGCAGGACGTTCACGTGCCCGGCATGTTGCACGGTCGCGTCGTGCGTCCGGCAACCGTCGCAGCCAAGCCGGCCAGCATTGACGAAGATTCGGTGAAGAACATTCCCGGCGTCGTAAAGATCGTGCGCGAAGGTAGCTTCGTCGGAGTTGTCGCGGAAACCGAGTGGGCCGCGATCCAGGCGGCGAAGACGCTCAAAGTCACCTGGTCCACTCCGCAGACGAAACTTCCGGCGAATTCCGACGCTGTCTACGACTATCTCGAAAACACAAAGAGCTTCATGAACCGGCCCGTGGTGAACCGCGGCAACACGGAGCAGGCTTTGGCGGGCGCCACCAAGAAATACGAAGCCACCTTCCGCTGGCCGTTCCAGATGCACGGCATGCTTGCGCCCTCCTGCGCTGTGGCCGATGTGCGCGGCAACAAGGCTACCATCTGGGTGCCGTCACAGGGCCCGTTCGACACGCGCGCGCGCGTTGCCGATCTTCTGCGTATCCCTGAAAATCAGATTCAGGTGATCTACCGCGAAGCGTCCGGATGTTACGGACGGCTTGGCACGGATGATGCCGCCGAAGATGCGGTGGTTATGTCGCGTGCGGTCGGCAAGCCGGTGCGTGTGCAATGGTCGCGCGAAGACGAGCACGGCTGGGAGCCCAAAGGCCCTGCGCAACTGCTCACAGTTCGCGCGGGAGTTGATTCGAGCGGCAAGGTGATCGCCTGGGATTTTCTCGATCGCAGCTTCCCCTGGACCGAAGCCACCGGCATTCCGCTGGTGACGTCGCGGCAGTTGGGACTTCACGCGGACGGACAGGGCATGATGAACGGCAGCGGCGGTGGTGGGGACACCTACACCTTTGAGAACCAGAGGATCATCGCCGCCGCCGTTCCGTGGGTACAGGCCGATCCTACTCCATTGCGTACTTCACCGCTGCGTGCGCCAGGAGATTTGGCCCGCGTGTTCGCCAGCGAATCGTTCATGGATGAGCTTGCCGCCGGACAGGGCGAAGACGCCTTGAAATTCCGCCTGCGCTATGCCGCGCCAAACAAGCGCGCCACCGATGCGCTCAGCGCCGTCGGCAAGCTGGCGAATTGGCAGGAGCGCCCTTCACCAGCGCGCGAAGCGACCGGCGACATTGCGCGTGGCCGCGGCATTGCCATCACGGCCAGATCAACGACTGTCGTCGCGGCCATTGCCGAAATCGAAGTGAACAAATCCACCGGGGCTGTCAGCGTGAAGAAAGTCAGCGTCGCACATGACTGCGGGTTGATCATTAATCCGGACGGTCTGAAAAATCAGATCGAAGGTAACGTGATTCAGGGCACCAGCCGCGCGTTGATGGAAGAGGTGAAGTTCGATTCCTCGGGGATCAAGAATCTGGATTGGGCCAGCTATCCCATCCTGCGTTTCGAAGACATTCCCGGTGTCGAAATCACGCTAATCGACCGCAAGGACATGCCCGCTTTGGGCGGAGGCGAGCCCTCCATCGGGCCAGTTCCGGCGGCCATCGCAAACGCCATCTTTGACGCAACCGGCGCGCGCCTGCGCGAAGCTCCCTTCACGCCGGAACGCGTGCTGAAAGCCATGCACTCCGCCTAACGACTAGAGCAATCACACCGCTACTTGTCATCCCGAGCGAAGCGTGATGCGCGACCTGGTGTTAGGATCGCGCTGCGAAGTCGAGGGATCTGCGTTTCGCCGTTGCTTCTATTTTTCTCAGCCGAAGCATGTCAATTTGGTCACATCCTGGCGAGTCTGATTTCGTCACCGGAACCTTGGGCTGGCCGCGTCTGGGGCATCTAAAACAGATCCAGTCGCAATTCGGTGATTGCGACACGGTCTACGATTCGATGACCGACGCCGAAGGCGCGCAGACGGTCAAAATGTTTCGGATAAACCGAACTAAACTCGGCGTGCTGATTTTCAACACGGCCCATGACAACGAGATGTACCAACAAATAGTCCCCGACATGCGGTTCAAGAGTATCGTACCGCCTTCGAGCGAAGCCGGAGATGGATGACTGTACCCTAGCGTTTGGCATTCCAATGATGCTTCAACAGCCGATGCACCACAAACGAGACAGTCAGCAGGAACGCCGCAATCATGATGTAATCCCTGCCCATAATAGATAACAAGCGCTCGTAAAGCTCACGGGAATGGAAGGCTCGTGGCAGATCGTGCCGTCGCGCCCCGTGAAATAATTCGATAAATATTACTGTTCCAGGCGGTGCGGAAGGCTGCGGGTGTTCGATGGCTCCCATTTCACCGCGATGGGAATTCTAGGTTTTCGCGCACGTCGAGTTCTGATAAGTGTCGCATCCGCAATTTGTTCGCCTATGTTCGATGGAAAACGCAAGTCTTCCAGTTTCCCGACTTTCGGATCCTTAGATGCGAGGCTGCATTTCGTGTTCAGTACGACCTCGAGACGAAAAGCAGTGTTCGCACATTTGGGTTCACTCCGTCGCGTCAAGTTCAAGCGGACGGCAGGACACCTTTAAAAAAGGAAGTATTATGAGTGATAAGCATAAGAAAAAAGAGCTTTCATCACGAAAGCTCGAAGCAAATCGTCAGAATGCCCAGCGGTCGACAGGACCGAAATCCGTCGAAGGCAAGCAACGCTCGTCCGCAAACTCCTACAAACATGGGGTGTTTGCCGACCGCCTTTTCGGCAACCCCAAACAACCTGCGGTTGATCGGGAGGAATACGAACGGTTATACGCTGGATTTAAGGAACACTATAGTCCGGTCGGTTTTATGGAGAATTTGCTGGTCGAGAGGATAGCCGCCGAATCGCTTCGGCAAACTCGTTTGTTGGGATATGAGCAGGTTGTGCTCGCATATAGCGCAGCTTTCGAAACGAAATCGATAGGCAATTTGATCCGTTACGACTCAACCCTCGGGCGGAAACAGGAAAAAGCGATTGAGCAGTTGGAAAAGCTGCAAGCACAGCGTCTGGCCCGGTGGAATGAGTTGGAAGTCGATTGCGAACCGGAAATTGAGTTTCCGGACATTCCTGAAAACGATGAGAGATCAGAAGACCACTTAACTGGCGAACAGACGAATAAGTTGAACCCTGAGGCTTGCCAGCCGACGACAGCAAGTATCGCTTCTGAAGCAAACGATTGCGAAAAGGCGATCGCAATGAAGGACGAACCGATTACAAGTCCCCCAGATGTCCCGGATGGAGATGGGCAAAATGGCTCCGTGCGGACGCCCGGCAAACATAGTATGGATTCCGGCCAGGCTTCGGAGGGAAATTACGAAACGAACCCAAATTGCCAAATTAGCTTGGCTGCGGTCGAAGAAGCAGGAGAGGACTTCAGCGCAGGCATCGGGTGAGTGGGAGCGCCTTTGAGCGCCCAAGCGGCGGAAAACATTAGCAAAAACCGCAGAGCTCCAGCGGGGTGATATCGCATACTCTTTCCCTTGACCGTTATTTGCTGCAGCCCGAGAGTTGTGTTACGCGCTCAACGCCGCGTGCAATCTCTCGTACGTGGTAGACAATTCTTCAGGTTCCACGCGTGTCTCGCCCACCACGGTCATGAAGTTCGCATCGCCAGCCCATCGTGGCAATACGTGCAAATGCAGGTGCCCCACGATGCCCGCGCCCGCGGCGCGTCCCAGATTCATGCCAATGTTAAAACCTTCCGGCTTGTAGGTCTTTTGCAGCGCAATCTGCATGCGCTGCGCGAACTTCATCATTTCGGCAAGCATTGCCGGATCGGCTGCGGTCAAATCCGCCACATGCGCGTAGGGCACGACCATCACGTGGCCGCTGGTGTAGGGGTAGCGATTCAGGATGATGAAGTTTTTTTCACCGCGCAGCAGGATCAGCGTTTCGCGGTCTTCATTCGCGGCCACCGCATCGCAGAAAACGCAGCGATCGGTTTTCTTCTCGCTGGCGATATACCGGTATCGCCACGGCGTCCACAAATAATCCATCCGCCTTGCCCGGCCTAACCCTGTTTGCCAGGTTCGGATGCGCCCGCGGGATGTGCTGAGCCAGACTCGTTTATGAAATCTTTAAGTTCTTTGCTGGGTTTGAAGTAGGGAATTTTCTTCGGAGGAACTTCCACTTTGGCGCCCGTTTTGGGATTGCGCCCGGTGCGGCCGCGGCGCTCGCGTGTGCGGAAACTGCCGAACCCGCGGATTTCGATCTTGTCGTCGGCCTGCAGCGCCGCGATGATGCTCTCAAAAATCGTTTCCACGACGGCTTCCGATTCCTTGCGCGGCAATTCGGTGACCCGGGTCACCTCTTCCACCAGGTCCGCCTTCGTCATGGTTAGGTTGTTGCTATGCTGTTGCCCAGCCGCAGCGTCTGCCATCGGTCGAGAGCCTCCTGTGAGTGTGTTCGTCCAGCCTCTTGCCGGGGCCTGTGCGCCGGAGCTAGGAGCGCCGCAACATCTTGAATATCATCAATCTAGCGTAAGGTAAATGAAAAACCGTTCGGCAGGTGACGAAGCCGGACCTATTGTCTCGCGGTTTTTACGAAGGCTGCCGCTTGGCCATAATCGCGTCGCCGATGGTCGCCGTCGGCGAGGATTTGGACGAACGGAACGACTCGATCTCTTGCCTCTCAGCCTGTTTCTGGGCTGCACGGTAGCTCAGGCTGATCTTGTGGTCCTCGGGCTCGAGACGAATGATCTTGAAATCGTATTCCTGGTTCCCGGCGAGCACCGAAGTTACCCGGGCGCCCCGCGGGAGCTTCTCTTTCTCGCGCTCGCCTTTGGGCTTGCGCTCCTCAATTTCGGATACGTGGCAGAGGCCCTCGATTCCTTCGGCCAGCTCCACGAACGCTCCGAAATCGGTGGTCCTGGTGACTTTACCCTTTATCACGTCACCGATCTTGTGTCCGGTAAACCAGTTCGCCCAGATGTCATTTACCTGCTTGATCCCCAGCGAAAGGCGCCGGTTCTGTGAATCCACTTTCAACACGCGCGCCTGCACCGAGTCGCCCTTTTTGAACTTCTCGCTCGGATGCTTGATACGTTCCGTCCAGCTCACATCGCTGATGTGGATCAGCCCTTCCATGCCTTCTTCGATTTCAACGAACGCCCCAAAATCCGCGAGGTTGCGGATGCGTCCGGTAATCACGGTTCCCACCGGGTAGCGTTCCGCAGCCGCTTCCCACGGATCGGGCAGTGTCTGCTTCAGCCCTAGTGAAATTCGTCGCTGATCGGTCTTGACTTCCAGCACCACCACGTCCACATCGTCGTTAACCTTTACAATCTTCGAAGGGTGCTTGGTGCGCTTTGACCAGCTCATTTCGCTCACGTGCACCAGGCCTTCCACGCCCGGTTCGATCTGCACGAAAGCGCCATAGTCCGTCACGCCCACCACTTTGCCTTTGATCCGCGTGCCCACCGGGAAGCGGTCCGGCACGCTGCTCCAGGGGTCGGGCAGCAATTGCTTGCGCCCCAGCGAAATTCGCTGCTTGTCTTTATCGAACTTCAGGATCTGCACCTGGATCTCATCGCCGGCCTTCACCAGGGTCGAAGGATGCGGTACGCGTCCCCAGACCAGATCGCTCACGTGCAGCAGGCCGTCCATCCCGCCCAGATCCACAAACACGCCGTAATCGGTCACGTTCTTCACGTGACCGTTGACCACCGCACCTTCCTGCAGGGTCGAAGCCAGCGCGTCGCGCTTGGTCTTCTGCTCTTCTTCCAGAATCGCGCGGTGGCTCACCACGATGTTGCCGCGCTTCCGGTTCAGCTTCAGGATGCGTACTTCGATCTCATGGTCTTTCATTTCCTCGAGATCGTGTACGGGTCTGAGCTCGATCTGCGACGCGGGCAAAAACGCGCGTACACCGATATCGACAACCAACCCGCCCTTGATGCGCTCGATGATCTTGCCCTTCAGGTTCGTGTGTTCGCGATAAGCCTTCTCGATGCGCTCCCAAACGCGGCGCCGGTGTGCGCGTACATGGGAAAGCAGCACGTAGCCGTCTCTCTGCTCGTGCAGCCGCTCGACCTCGATGGTCTGGCCTTCGCCGAACTCGATCGGGGCCCCGGAATCCAGAAACTCCTGCGCCGGAACCAGCCCTTCGAATTTCCCGCCGACATCTACCACCACGCCCGCTTCAGTTACCGCGAGCACGCGTCCATCGAAAATCTCGCCTTCGGCAATCGTCGGCTCGGGCGTCGAGAATTGCTCGAGTAATTGGTCCATCGTCTCGCCCGACTCGCCCGTTTCCGCTGCTTCTTCGGTGGCAGTGTCAGGCGGCGCCTGCGTCTCTGCGGAGGACTTGGAACTTAGCTCGGTCTGGCCGATCTCACCGATCACCGGAATTCCCGCGATGGTCGCGGGGGCCGCGGCCTCTTGTTCCGCTGGAGCGGACGAATCGCTCGGCTCGCTAATCTGAGGCGCCCGCGCTACCGCGGTGGCTGTGCCGGTGCGACCTTGCGGTTCGGAAATCGCATTTTCGGATGTGAGTCCGGTCGTGGCAGGTTCACTGATAGATGATTGTGGTTTGTTGTCGTTATCGGGTGACATGCGACGCGGCCTCCGTGCAATAAATGCCGTGAATACCGAAAGTTCTACCTCAGTAACTCCACCCAACCTGGGGGCCAGAGCATGAAGGGGATGAAGCGTTTTGCTGAGACGCTTATCGGAAGAAATGATACGCGTCCGCTTCGCGCATTGTCAATGGACTCGAAGGCTTGCTCGGTATCGGTCGCACCGGTCTGTGGAATCCAGGTCATCAACAAACAAGGACAAGATAAGGGGCGCATAAAGGACCTGCCAGCAGGCGGAGCGCGGCTGCTTGGCAAGGTTTTGGACTCTGACTTTCACTATGCCCTCAGCTCCCAATTCGGCTGGAGCCATCTGATATCATCCGTTGGCACTGGCGTTGGCGCTGGGGCGTTGGCGTTAGGCGTTGGCGCTGAGCGTTCGTACTGGACAGCCGCGTTCGGGGGATTTCGTGTCTTATATCTCCTACGAAGAGGCGTATCCCAAAATCGAGTTCTCCCGGCGGAGCCGCAACTGGTGGGCTTGGCTGAAAGGTTCGGCGCCCGAGTGCGTCCATTTGGATCACGACACCACATGGATCGTGACTGTGCTCCCGGACACAGCTTACTTGCGCGGCAAGAAGGCCATTCGCCGCGACCCGGCGCGCCCCGAGGTTTCCCTCTGCCGCGCCTGCCTGGCGGAAACGTTCACCGCAGAGATCGCAGCGTATCCAGGGCGCGTGGTGGCGTTTGAGCCCGATCCCGAAATCCTCACCCAATATTTCTTCCTTGCGGCACCCGATTTCACCGCAGCGGGACTGTCGCCGGAAGTGGCTGAAGCGATTGAGAAGCGCCTGGCGCAGGATTTGGGCGAATGCGAACGTTGCTCGCGCGCGGCCACCTGGCTGTGGTTCTCGCGCGATCATGTTGCCAGCCTGGATGAGACCGAACAGATCGCCGAAGCGAAGGGCGAAGCGTTCTGCGCCCAGCACGGTGCGTGGAAACTATGGGAAACCTTCTCGCACATACCGGAGGCGAACCTGTTCTACATGAATCTGCCCTACGGCGAAGCGGGAGCCTACGTCTGGATATGAGCATGAAACTTGCGGAAGTCGTGGCGAAGTACCTGGACGCGGCGCGCGGCTACGGCAAAGCGGTTCCGCTTTCGGCGCTCGGATTGTCTAAGGAAGAAATCGAGGAAGTGTTCAGCACGTTCGACGAGGACTACCACATCAGCCGCTTCTTCCAGTTCTCGCGCAGCAGCGGAACCGAATACCAGATCGACGGGTTTCCTCAGACCCACGTCTCCATCGATTCCGAAGTGCAATCCATTCTGTAAAAACGAAAAAGAAGAGAGATCTCTCGTCGCGCTCACCGACGCACGCATCGCTGATTCGCTCGTTCGAGATGACAGGAACGATGCGCTTATTTCAGTGCAGCGGGGGGTGGAAGTCGAATTCGGGATCGACGTCCACTGGGATGTCATTCGCTTTGGCCAAAGCGGCGGAAAGCTCGGGCGGCATCACCGCGTATTTTTTGAACCAATTTTCCGTGCGTACGCGGTCGCCGGTGGCTTCCTGTTCAAGCAATTCCTTCGCGAGCGAAGCGAGCGCGGCAGGCATGCGGTCGAAGTTGATGCCATAAAGACCCGTCGACTTGTCGTGATGCAACGCGCCTTGCTCCAGCAGATAGCTGAATTCCATCATCTCGGCGGCGCCATGCGCCTCGGCGATTCCGAAACGCACCGTGCGGAAAATTCCGGCGACGTAGGAGGCATAGACTCCATTCTGCTTTTCTTTCGGAAAGGCGTTGTGATCGATCAGCCACTTCAGGCCAACTTCTCCGACCACGTCGGCCTTCGCTTCTTCCAATCCGGCGTATTCCGCACCGATGGCTTCGCGAATATCGGTTTTGCCCTTGGGCATGCGGGCAAAAGCGGGTCCAAGGCCGTGCGAAATTTCATGCATCAGCGTGTCGGTGAGATAGCCATCGCCCGAGGCCATGGCAGCTTGGCTGGGTTGCATGACCCGTTTGGCCAGCGGCAGGATCACGTAGTCAACGCGCGCGTCCATAAAATTCTTCCAGAAGATTTTCTTCGATCCGTATTTTTCGTGAATGCGCGGATCGTTGGGCAGATTGTCGGCGACAGCCTGATAGCCATGCAGCAGATCGCCCGCGCGATAGGGCGAGTCCATCACTTCCATGGGTGATTGCTTGCCGCGCTTGGAAGGCAGATCTTCTTTCGAGAGTGGCAATGCTTCCTGCAGGTCGGGCACGTACTTCTGAAACACGGCGAGCTTTTTGCTTTCCTCTTCGTTGCGAATCAGCACGGACGCGCCGTAGGAGGTTTTCACGCCCAGCAGGGAATCGAGATAGGTTTCATAGGGAGCGAAGATAATGTCGAACTTGGGATTTTGCAGGCCGAGCCAGGCGATGTCGCTCGGGAAATAGTCATCGTTAAGCAGAGCATCGGCGCGCATGCGCAGGAATTTCGCGAAAGCAGGATCATCGCTGAGCGCGGCGGCTTCGCGAAGATCCTTTGCCATGGGTTCGAGAAATTCGCGATAAGCCACGTGGTACGGAACTGCCTCCAGCAGATCGCCTTTGCGGCGAACGATGGTGCGTTCGTTGTAGAGCGCGGCTTTCTGATCCGCATGCGCGGCAACGTAGGCGTCGAATTTCGCGCGCGTCATGTCCTCCGGAAAGAAGCCACGGCCGGGAGGCATGAGCTGCGTACCGACGAATGGCTTTTCATCGTCGATCAGGTCGAAGCGGCTGCCGTTGATTTTGAGATAGCGGCGAAGAAGAAGATCCTGCGGGTTCGTGCTGTTTTGCAGCGACAGATAGAGCTTCAAGCCTTCGGGATCACTCTGCCGCCAGTAGATGCAGTCGAGCAAGCCCGAGGCATCGACGAGTTTTGCGACCAATTGCTTTTCTCGGTCACTCAGCCCCGCAGAATTGAAGGGCATGTGAACCCGGCGGAACTTGGCGACGCGCTGGGCCAAGTCGGGTGCGACGTTCAGGTCGGAGGTTCCTCTCTGAGGGGTGCCGTACGCGGTTAGAACCGCCAGCAGCAATATGGCGGCTATTGCCGAGGCGGCGTTGGGGAATAGGCTCGGGAAAGCGCGACGTTTCGCCCCCGATTTTTCATTGAAATTCGATTCAGGAGGGATCGATTTCGTGTGTCGAGAAAGAGGAGGCCCGATCCTTTGTTTTGAACGACTTAGGTGGCCGCTTTCTCGGCGCGAGGTGTCGAGATAACTCGCCGGCTCCGCGACCGATTTGTCGTGCGTATCGGGGTCGGTAAACGGCGGCTTTGCCTGCCCGATTTGCCTTCCCGCGTCGAGTTTTCGCGCCTCACACACGGAACTATCTTAGAGGGTCGGTCAAGTAATGCAAACGGTAGTTGGGGAGGGGATCAGGCGGAGGTGATGGCAGTCACGGCGGGAAGTGATGTACCATGCGGCGCAGGGCAGAGGCAACGGTTAAGTCTTGCTCCTAACGGGGGGATTCAAGGGAGGGCGTGATGAGCGCGGAAGCGAGAATGCAGCCGGATCCATTCGAGAGATTTGCATCAGAACTGGAAAATGCACGCTGGGACCACGATTTTCTGGCCGAGTACGTAAACGAACTAGGCAAGCACAAGCGGGAAGACGATATTTTTCAGCGCATGGCCTTCGAACTCCCGCTAAGCGGTCCGACGGGGCCTTCGACGGCAAGGATTCCTTCGGAATCATACGAGGCCATGAGCGCTGAGCAGAAGGCGGCACTACGCCGTTTGTGGCACGAGAAGATTCGCCGCGAAGCGTATCACCACGACGATCTTAGGGCGCGCCTTTCCTGGCGATATTTTGTATAGGTAGCCAGTTAGCATCCAGTAAACAGCTCCAATTTGCGCTCGTGACGTTGCCGATTGAGAAGCGGCTCCGCAGATTGCCATTCAGAGGCAAGACTTTACCTTCGTAGCGCAACGATTTAGGGCAGATGCCAGCGGGCGGCGCTTCTTAGTCCTGATCTATCAATAAGTTGGTGCTGGCCTGCTACCTGCTAGGCTGAACCTAGGTCGAATGGGCCATCTTTACGACGTCGCGACCGAAGGCACCTTCACACCCTTCACGGATGTCGAGCAATCCCTTTGCCAACGGTTTGAGTGTCAAGTAAGTAAATACCCGGAGCGAATTGCGGTCAAGACCCGGGATCACGCCGTCAGCTACGATACCCTCAATAGATACGCCAACCGTATTGGGTCCGCCCTTCTTTCTGTGCGAGGAACCGCTGAAGAAACAATCGGATTGTTGCTCGAAAAAAATGCGGGCCTGGCAGCGGCGTGTCTCGGGACATTGAAGGCGGGAAGAGTATATGTGGCCCTGGATCGGGGACATCCTCGCGCACGATTGTCGAAGATGCTCGAAGATGCCCAGATCAGCCTGATTCTCACAGACAGCAAGAATGCATTGGTGGCGAGTGAACTTGCCGGTTGCGGGCGAGAACTGCTGAATATCGAGGAACTGGACTCCGGTTTGTCCGAAGCGAATCCGGGCCTGGCGATATCGCCGGATCAAGCGGCCTATATCGTCTACACATCTGGATCGACCGGCGAGCCCAAAGGCGTGATTCAGACCCATCGCAACGTGCTTCACAGGACAAAGAGACACACGAACGGGCTGAAAATTTCGGCAGACGACAGGTTGACTTTTTTCTCTTCGGCCGGCAGTGGCAGCGCTACGTCGGATATCTATGGAGCTCTTCTAAACGGCGCCGGTTTGTACCCTTTCAATGTGAAGGAAGAAGGTTTCGAGCGTTTGGCGGCGTGGGTCAAACAAGAAGAGATCACCATCTATCACTCGACTGCGTCGCTATTCCGTTATTTTCTTGGCGCGGCGGAAGGGCGCCAGGAATATCCAAGCGTGCGAGTTATCCGGCTGGGCACCGAACTGGTGCACAAGAAAGATGTGGAACTCTTCAAACTCCATTTCTCCCGGGATTGCGTTTTCGTGAATGCGTTGGCTTCGAACGAGGCTGGGGTTGTGCGCCAGTTCGTTATTACCAAAGAAATTCCAGTCAATTACAGCACGGTGCCGGTGGGCTTCGCCGTCGACGATATGGAGGTGCTGCTGCTCGATGACGCTGGAGAGCCGGTGAGTGCGGGTTCGACCGGAGAAATCACGATTAGGAGCCGATACATAACTCCGGGCTACTGGCGGAAGCCTGAACTCACGTCCCGCGTGCTGTTCCCCGATCCTGCGGGCGGAGACAAACGCATATTTCGAACCGGAGACATGGGCCGCATGACACCGGACGGCTGCCTTGAATATCTTGGGCGGCGGGACCTGCAGGTAAAGATTCGAGGCTACACAGTGGAAGTCGGGGAGGTCGAGGCGGCGCTCCTGGATCTGGAGCAAGTGAAAGAAGCGGCGGTGATAGCCGGGAAGAGTAATGCCGGTGAAAACCAGCTTGTGGCCTACATTGTGGCGTCGCAATCGGAGCAGGCGCTCACGTCCGAAAAATTGCGGGTTTTTCTCCGCCACCGACTGCCCGAATACATGCTGCCGACGCGGTTCGTTTTTCTGGAGTCGCTGCCCCTGAAACCGAACGGGAAGGTGAATCCGGAGGCGCTGCTTGAGTCCACGGAATCGTCGAGCGAACTGCCTAAGGCATTTGTAGCGCCTCGCGACGGCATTGAATTGCGGCTGGCGCAGATCTGGGAAAAAGTTCTGCAGGTCCATCCCGCGGGCGTGGGGGACGATTTTTTTGAGCTGGGGGGGCATTCTCTCACAGCGACACAGATGTTTCTCGAAGTCGAGAAGAGCTTTGGGCGGAAACTTTCCGCTACCACCATTTTTGAGACGCCAACCATTGAGAAACTGGCGAACATTTTGCGCCTGGATGGCTGCGCAACGCCGTCGCAGGCATTGTTGTTGCAGGCGGGCGGAGCTCAAAAGCCTTTTTTCTGCGTTCCAGCACCCAACGGCACCGTGTTTACCTACCTCGAATTAGCCCGTTCTCTTGGAGCGGAACGGCCTGTGTATGGACTGCAACTTCCAGCAGAGGACGCGAAAACCCACATTCCACAAGCTTTTCGAAGCACAGAGGAAATGGCCTCGGATTACGTCCGCCAGTTGCACTCGGTACAGCCGAGCGGCCCATACCTGTTGGGCGGGCATTCCGCCGGGGGCCTTGTTGCATTTGAAATGGCTCAGCAGCTCCGAGCAGCGGGCGAGGATGTGGAACTTCTGGCCCTGTTCGATTCGCTGTACCCCGGTTACCTGCAGTGGATGCCCTCCCGTTACGGAATGCACGCGTGGGCGCAAAAAGTTTCCTACCATTTGCGCCGTGTGATGGGCCTGAAACTCCGGGATCAGCCGGTCCATGTGTGGCGAATCTGCGTGGATCTGAAAAACGCCGCCAAGAGAAAAATGTGGCGGCTTGCGGTTCGGGTTCTCCGCAATCCCGGTATTGCTGAGCAAGCCGCGAAAAGCCGGGGGACGCGAATGGGTTGGAGGTCGCGCGACTACGCTCCGCGGCCCTATTCAGGACGGGTGACGCTCTTTAAAGCGCGCGACTTGGGCCCCGCGCGACCTTACCTTGAGTCCGACTTGAGCTGGACTAAAGTGGCCAAGGGTGGAATCGATATATACGAGATTCCCGGAGACCACGTGACCATGCTCGCCAAGCCGCAGGTGGAGTCATTAGCCGGGCGGTTGAACGCCTGCCTGAAGAAGGCAACCGCGCGAGAAACCGTTGAGGATTCCGCGACAGCACGTTCGATGAGACCTTCGGAAGTTTCCTGAAGGAGATGCTCAAACACTGAGTCAAATGGGTCACCCTCCCCACGTCGCCGCCTACAGTGTCTTCACACCCTTTACGGATGTCGAGCAATCCATTTGTGACCGGTTTGAACAGCAGGTAGGCAAATATCCAGATCGAATTGCCGTCAAAACTCGGGATCACGCTGTCAGCTACGAGGTCTTCAATAGATACGCCAACCGTATCGCCTCCGCCCTTCTTTCTATGCGAGGAGCCAGCGAAGAAACGGCCGGATTATTCCTCGAAAAGAATGCCGGTTTGGCGGCGGCGTGCCTTGGGACGCTGAAGGCGGGAAGAGTGTACATAGCCCTGGATCGTGGTCATCCTCGCACACGGTTGTCGAAGATGCTCGATGATGCCCAGGTCCGTGTGATTCTCACCGACAGCAAGAACGCGGCCGTGGCGCGCGAACTCGCGGGGCGCCGGCGAGAAGTGCTGAACATCGAGGAACTCGACCCCGCTTTGTCCGAAGAAAATCCCGGGCTGGCAATATCGCCGGACCGGGTGGCCTATATCGTTTACACATCAGGATCGACCGGCGAGCCCAAGGGTGTGATTCAGACGCATCGCAACGTGCTCCACAGGACGAAGAGGCACACGAACGGACTGAAAATTTCAGCAGATGACCGGGTGACTTTTTTGTCTTCGCCAGGCAGCGGAATCGCCACGTCGGATATCTACGGAGCGCTTCTAAACGGCGCTGGTTTGTATCCCTTCAACGTGAAGGAAGAAGGGTTCGAGCGTTTAGCGGCATGGGTGAAACGCGAAGAGATCACCATTTATCAATCCACGGTCTCGCTGTACCGATATTTTCTCGGGGCGGTAGAAGGCCGCCAGGAATATCCGAGCGTGCGGGTGATCCGGCTGGCCGGCGAGCCTTTGCATAAGAAGGATGTGGAACTCTTCAAGCTTCATTTCTCGACGTCTTGCGTTTTTGTGAATGCCCTGGCTTCAAACGAGGCGGGAGTCGTGAGTCAGTTCGTTATTACCAAGGATACTCCGATCGATTCCGGCACTGTGCCGGTAGGCTTCGCAGTCGACGATACAGAGGTGTTACTGCTGGATGAGGCCGGCCAGCCGGTGAGTGCTGGCTCCATCGGAGAAATCGCGATCAGGAGCCGATATATAACTCCGGGCTACTGGCGGAAGCCCGAACTGACGGCCCGCGTGTTTTTACCCGATCCTGAGAGCGGAGACAAACGCATATTCCGGACCGGAGATATGGGCCGCATGGCGCCGGACGGCTGCCTTGAATATCTTGGGCGGCGGGACCTGCAGGTAAAGATTCGAGGCTACACAGTGGAAGTGGCCGAGATCGAGGGGGCGCTGCTGCACCTGGATGAAGTGAAAGAAGCGGCGGTGATCGCCAGGAAAAATCATGCCGGGGAAAACCAGCTTGTAGCCTATGTCGTGGCGCGTCAAACGGAGCATGCGCTCACGCCTGAAAAGCTCCGGATATTTCTCCATGACCGATTACCCGAATACATGCTGCCGGCGCGGTTCGTTTTCCTCGAGTCGCTGCCCCTGAAGCCGAACGGGAAGATAAATTTGCAGGCGCTCCTTGAATTCGCGGAATCGTCGAGCGAAATGCCAAACGAATTTGTGGCTCCTCGCGACGGTATTGAATTGCGGCTGGTCCAGATCTGGGAGGAAGTTCTCGGCGTTCACCCCGTCGGTGTGAGAGATCATTTCTTTGAGCTGGGCGGGCACTCTCTTACAGCGACACGGATATTTTCGGAAATCGAGAAGAGCTTCACGCGGAAGCTTTCAGTAACCATCATTTTTGAAACGCCGACGATTGAGAAGCTGGCGAACATCTTGCGCGAGGAGAGCTGCGCAACGTTATCGCGGGTGTTGTTGCTGCAGGCGGACGGTTCTGAAAGGCCTTTTTTCTGCGTTCCGGCACCCAGCAGCAATGTGTTTACATATGTTGAATTGGCCCGTTCTCTCGGCTCGGATCGGCCGGTGTATGGACTGCAACTGCCGACCGAGGACGCTAAAACGCACATCCCACAGGCCTTTCGCAGCACAGAGGAAATGGCCGCCGATTACGTCCGGCAGTTGCGTTCCGTGCAGCCACATGGTCCCTATCTTTTGGGCGGACACTCTGCCGGTGGGGTAATCGCTTTTGAAATGGCACAGCAGCTTCAGGCAGCGGGCGAGGATGTGGAACTTCTGGCCCTATTCGATTCGCTCTACCCTGGTTACCTGCAGTTGGTGCCTTCCCGTTACGCGATGCACGCATGGTCGCAAAAAGTTTCCTACCATTTGCGCCGTGTGATGGGCTTGAAGTTTCAGGATCAGCCGGTCCATGTGTGGCGAATCTGCGTGGATCTGAAAAATGCCGCCAAGAGAAAGATCTGGCGATTCGCGGTTCGGATTTTTCGTAGTCCAGGCATCGCGGAGCGAGCGGCGAGGAGTCCGGGAACGCGAATGGGTTGGCGGCTGCGCGATTACGCTCCGCGGCCGTATCCCGGCCGAATCACGCTCTTTAAGGCGCGCGACTCGGGACCGCGGCCTTACCTGGAGTCCGACTTGAGCTGGTCTAAAGTGGCCAAGGGAGGAATCGATACTTACGAGATTCCCGGAGACCATGTAACGATGCTGGCCAAGCCGCAGGTGGAGTCGTTAGCCAGGCAGTTGAATGCCTGCCTGAAGAAGGCGGCGGTCAGAAAAGTTGTGTCTGAATCCGTGCCAGCCCCTTCGATGAGCTCGTCCGAAGCTTCCTGAAGAGCGTGTGTCGATTTTGGCGTAGATTTTCTCTGCTGTAACATTCCACAGGTGAAGCCGCTGGAGCTGCTGGGGCAGGCACATTCGCGAGACGGCACCGTGCTGAAGCTGGTCCGCCGCGGCGACGAGTACATCATCCTGGCCAATGGGAAGAGCCTTATGTCGAGCCGCATGCACGGCTCGGAGGAGGCGCTGGCGACGTTCGGATTGGGGCGCGCGCGGATGATCGCGCGTCCCTGCGTGTTGATTGGCGGCTTGGGTATGGGGTTCACGCTACGAGCTACGCTCGATCTGCTTCCGGTGGACGCGACCGTTGTCGTGTGTGAGATAGTGCCCGCGGTGGTGGAGTGGAACCGCGGCCCTCTTGGACCGCTGGCGGGAAATCCGTTGGAGGACGCGCGCGTGCAGGTTGAGATCGACGACGTCGCGATGGTGCTCAGTTCACGCGCCGACCGATTCGATGCTGTGCTGCTCGATGTGGACAATGGGCCGGCCGCTTTTGCCGACAGCTCGAACAATGACGGGCTTTATGACGACCGCGGAATCGCTGTGGCGCGCGGGGCCCTTAAGATGGATGGGGTGCTGGCGGTGTGGTCGGCCCGGGAGGATTTGAACTTCGAGCGGAGGCTGCGCCATGGCAGGTTTGCGGTGGAGGTAGAGCGAGTGCGGGGCCGGCTGAAAAACGGAGGTCCCCGCCACACCATCTTTCTGGGTCACAAAACTCCGGGAAGGTGAGTGCTCCTGCGCAGCGACACAGATATGAATCGGGTACAGCGGCAATTCTTGTTCTTGCACTTCCCCAGACCGTGGTGCGACGCGAGTGGATCGCCGCAAGTGTCGCATGGCGATGCGCGATGAGCCTTTCGCTTTTGGCTGAGAGTCTGCTTCTTTGCATCTTCTGGCATATGAGCCTTTCACGTCGTAAGGTGGGCCGTTGGCCTGCGAGTTTGACGTCGCCTGGGAAATCAGACGACTGGAAGGTGGTCGCCAAAAGTTAAGGGTGAAAAATCTTGCTGGAGTGCACTTCCAAAGACAGCGGTTACTTGGACGTGTCGAGCCTTGAGTTATCGATCACCCATTCGGCGCGTTTCCTTGCTTCCTCGATTGCATTCGGCTCGGTCGCAAACACAACAGACCGGTCTCTGGGAGTCCACGCCAGGCTGTGATCCTTGCCGTTGATCCGATACATCGGCCGCCACACTTCATTCGGAGCCGGATTTATTTGACGCGCTGCCGGTGCCACTACGAAGCCCTTGTAGTTGTATTCCACCTGCTTATTTTAGCACGTTATGAAGAGCCATACGGGTGGATGGCCTGTGATTTCACCGAGAAAGCTGCAAACCCCGCAATATTACACAACGATTACAGAGGGCGCAGTTCGCCAAGGGTAGACTGTATTGGTAATCGGCCGGAAAGGGTATCCATGCATGTTGACAGCTTCAAGAAGAAGCAGGCAGTCGAGGATGGAATTAACTGGTTCACCAGCTCCGTTATGCTTCTGTTTCACGTCGGCGCAGTAGCGGCGCTATTTTTCTTTACCTGGAAGGCGTTTTGCGTCGCGCTCTTCCTGTGGTGGGTGTCGGGAAGCCTGGGAATCGGCATGGGCTATCACCGGCTGTTGACCCATCGGGGTTACAAGACGCCTAAATGGGTGGAGTACTTCCTCACGGTGTGTGCGGTTCTCACTCTGGAAGGCGGTCCGATTTTCTGGGTGGCAACGCATCGAATTCATCACCAATACTCGGACCATGAAGGCGATCCGCACTCCCCACGGGATGGCCGGTGGTGGGCGCATGTCGGCTGGATACTCATGGGCCGATCGATGCATCACGATACGACGACGTTAGCTCGCTATGTGCCGGACCTGGCAAAGGACAAGTTTCACGTTTGGATCACGAAATACAACTACGTGCCGGTGATTGCTCTAGGAATTGTGCTGTTCGCTTTCGGGGGACTGCCCTGCTTACTATGGGGAATTTTCTTGAGGACTGTGCTCGGGTTGCATTCGACGTGGTTGGTTAACTCGGCGACGCATTCCTGGGGCTCACGCCGATTTGCGACGCGCGATTTATCGACGAATAGCTGGTGGGTGGCGTTGCTCACCTGGGGCGAGGGTTGGCACAACAACCATCATGCCCACCCCGTTTCCGCGCGGCATGGATTGAAGTGGTACGAGATCGACTTCAATTGGTATGGCATCTGGGTCTTGCAGAAGCTCGGCCTTGCGCGACAGGTCCACTGCGCCACACCTTCGATGGGGCTATCCGCGTTGCAGTGAAGCTTTTGTTAAAGGGCTGAGCGGCTGATTCATCCGACTCTATGCCGGCCGCGAAGCAGCGACGAGCTTGTGTGCCCTCGCGATCGGCAGTAAGCATAACCGCCCTGGTATCTGTTAGTTCTCTCCTAGGTCGTTCCTCCGTCGGCGTTCCTTGAAATATTTGCGGGTCTCATCCGTTTACAACAATAGACGCACAATATGTCAGTGAATGAGATGGTAGCCGGGCAGGACCAGCGCATCGCGCATGCGGTCGAGGCCGAACAGGCAAGGCTCAAGAACTTCATCCGCAGACGTGTGCCTGACGCGCGGGACGTAGAAGACATCCTGCAGGATGTGTTTTACGAACTGGTGGAAGCCTACCGGATGATGAAGCCCATCGAGCACGTGAGTGCGTGGCTGTACCGGGTGGCGCGGAATCGCATCACGGACCTCTTTCGCAGGAAGCGGCCGGAGACTTCGACGAACGAGCCTGCGGTTGGCGATCCGGATGATGACGAAACGCTGCGGCTCGAGGACTTGCTGCCATCGCCCGAAGCAGGCCCGGAGGCGGCTTACGCGCGCGGCGTGCTGATCGAGGAGCTCGATCTGGCGCTGGGCGAACTTCCCGTGGAACAGCGGCAGGTGTTCGTGGCGCATGAAATCGAAGCACGCAGCTTCAAAGATTTGGCGCAGGAAACCGGGTTGAGCGTGAACACGCTGATTTTGCGGAAGCATTATGCGGTGCGGCATCTGCGCGAGCGGCTGGAAGCAATTCACGATGAGTTTCAAGCAAGGTAAGGAGTAAAAGATGAGAGGAAGATGGATGTTTCGAGGAGTGAAGTTCGTGGTGTTCGCGGTGCTGATAGCGGCGGCGCTGAGCTTCGTGGTGATGGGCTTGTGGAACTGGCTAATGCCGGCGCTGTTTGCGCTGCATCGCATCAGTTTCTGGCAGGCTCTGGGAGTTCTGCTGCTGAGCAAAATACTGTTCGGAGGATTTCGCGGCAGAAGGTGCGGCGGTCCTATGCAGTGGAAAGGGCGCGTGATGCAACGCTGGGCTGAGATGACTCCGGAGGAGCGGGAGAAGATGCGGGAAGGGATGAAATTCGGCTGCGGGATGTTTGGAACGCGCGCGGCGGAGCCAAAGGCCTAGGCCATGCGCGTGAACTTCGGAGAAGTGATCGAAATCGAGGATTTGGGAAAGCATACGGCGGCGACCGTGGTCAACCTGGGAATCCTGCTGGCGGGAACCGTGAACGCCACGCCCGACCAGAAACGCAAGCACTTTTACGAAATCGAACAGGGAGCAACCGTTTACTACGTTTACTTTTCACCATTCAGCGGCAAGGTCTTTCTTCTTGCCACTTGGAAAAATTACTTGCCGCCGTTGACGCAGTTGACCGCTGGCGCGGCAGATGTAAGCAACTACGTTTCGCTCAATTCCCGCTGATCGCCTCCTGCAGGGAACGACCTGACGAATGCGCCAACGCTGAGTTTCGGTATCGGCGCACAAACGTCTCGCGTCTCGAGGATCTCCATCCCAATCCAATATTTCCCCGCTGCTTGCGTAGCGCCGTCGCGCACAGCAGCTCTCAGACAAACTCCCCTTTACAACACTTTTACTTAGATTTTTCGAGCCAATCACGGACAATACGGAAAAACTGAACGAAACGCGACCTGGACAGGCACAATCCAAATGAGTCTGAGACACTTGTTCTATTGTGCGGGAACCCAAACACAAGGAGATTTTCTTGCTCCACAGATCGGCGGAGGGAAGGCACAGGGGTGGAGTGGCTGCCTTCTTTTTCGCCGTGATCGCTCTGTTGGCTGGGACATTGCGCCCGCTTCACGGGCAAGGTGCCAACGGATCGATTCAGGTCGAGGTGCAGGATCCGTCAGGCGCGGCCATGAAGGCGTCCGGCACGTTGGAGGGCATCGGCAATAGCGTAAAGCGGACATTCGAGACCGACGCGCAGGGTGCATATACGCTAAAGAATCTGTCCTACGGGCGCTACCGGCTGGATATGTCCAAAGAAGGATTCACACCTCAAACTGAATTTATTGACCTGCAGTCTGGCAAGCCCGTTTCCCTCACGATGACCATGGCGCTTACTCCTCAGGCCACGCGGGTGGACGTGATAGCGCCCACTCCACTGCCCGGCACGGATTTGCCCATCGAGCAGATTCCCGCGCCCGTGCAGACAGCCACCGCCAAAGACCTCGACGAGAGCGGCGCACTCGATCTCTCCGACCTGATGAACCGGCGGCTGAGTGGGGTGTATGTGAACGAAAATCAGGAAAATCCGTTTCAACCCGACGTGAATTACCGCGGCTACACCGCGTCGCCGCTGCTGGGGACACCCGAAGGCCTGTCGGTCTACCTGGATGGCGTGCGGCAGAACCAGCCTTTTGGGGACATCGTAGCGTGGGACTTGATTCCCAAGATTGCAATTTCTGAGATGGCGCTGATGCCGGGCTCGAATCCTCTTTTCGGGCTCAACACGCTGGGCGGCGCCATCTCGGTTGAGACCAAAGATGGCTTCAGCGAGCCGGGAACTTCGGTAGAACTGAGCGGCGGAAGTTTCGGGCGGCGCGATTTCGAGATCGAACATGGCGGCTCGATAGCCAACGGGTTCAATTGGTACGTCGCCGGCAATCTGTTTCACGAAGATGGTTGGCGCGTGGCTTCGCCATCTGACGTGCGCCAAGGATTCGCCAAAATCGGCTGGCGCCGGGAAAACACTTCAGTGTTTCTATCCGGAAGCTACGCGAAAAATTATCTCGCCGGCAATGGCCTTCAGGACTTTCGCTTTCTCGAGCGTAACTATTCGAGCGTCTACAGCATTCCCGACACGACAAATGATCGCTCGCCGTTTTTCAATCTCAGCGCGCGCCACAATCTCAACAGCGGCGTGACCGTTTCCGGAAACGCATACTTCCGGTATCTGCGCAACGACACGAACAACGGGGACATCAACTCGGAATCGTTCGATGAATCTCTTTACAATTTGTCCGCTGCAGATATCGCCGCGCTGAAAGCTGCCGGTTATTCCGGTTTTCCGACCACTGGAAATCCCACGACCGAACCATTCCCGTTCTGGCGGTGCATCGCGCAAGGCCTCGAAATGGATGAGCCCATCGAGAAATGCACCGGCATCAACACAAAGACAACCACGAAACAGAATGACTATGGATTGTCCGGGCAGGCGAGCTGGCATCTCTCGCGCAATACTCTTACAGGCGGCGCAGCTTGGGACCGCAGCACCATCGCTTATACACAGGAGTCGCAGTTCGGATATTTGAATCCGGATGGCATTTCGCTGACGTTGATCAATTCATTCGCGGATGGCAGCACCACTCAGGATGGGGTACCGGTCGACACGCGGGTCGATCTCGACGGACTGATCAACACGTATGGTCTCTACGGCACCGATACGGTTTTGCTGGGGAAATCGTTCACTTTTACCGTGTCGGGACGATACAACCACACCTCCATCAACAATACCGACCTTCTTCCCGCCGATCCCGGTGTGCGCGGCTCATTGAATGGGCAGTATGCGTTTGACCGCTTCAATCCCGCGGTGGGCGGCACCTATCGCCTGGCGCGCTGGGCTAGCGTTTATGCCAGCTACACGGAGGCAAGCCGCGCCCCGACGGCCATCGAATTGGGTTGCGCCGATCCCACTGAGCCCTGCAACCTGCCCAATGCGCTGGTCAGCGATCCTCCGCTCAAGCAGGTGGTGGCAAAAACCGTGGAAGTGGGCGTGCGTAATACGGGCGAAGGCCACCTGCGTTGGGACGTGGATTATTTCCGCTCCGAGAACCACAACGATCTTCTGTTTGTCGCATCGGAGCAGACCGGCTTTGGCTATTTCACGAATTTTGGCGAGACGCGGCGCGAAGGAGTGGAAGTAAGCCTTGGCGCACAAATTCGCAAGCTGACGGTTGGCGGCAACTACACTTTCTTGAGCGCGACCTATCAAAGCTCGCAGATCGTCGACGGCGGCAGCAACAGCACGAATGACGGCGGCCTGGGACTCGACGGCAACATCACCGTGCAGCCGGGCGACCGCATTCCGCAGGTGCCCCAGCACCTGTTCAAAGCGTATGCGGATTACCAACCTGTTCCCAAGCTCAGCATCGATCTCGACCTGTTGGCCGTGGGAAGCTCCTACGCGCGAGGGAACGAGAACAATCAGGATCAGCCGGATGGAATTTACTATCTGGGCCCTGGAACTTCGCCTGCCTATGCGGTGGTAAATCTAGGCGCGCACTATCAACTTCAGCACCATGTGCAGGTCTTCGTGCAAATCGACAATCTGTTCAACTATCACTACTTCAGCGCCGCTCAGCTCGGTCCCACGCCTTTCGACAATTCCGGAAATTTTGTGGCGCGGCCTTTTCCCGCAGTCGACGGGAACTTTCCGATTCGCACTTCGACGTTCTACGCACCGGGCACTCCCATCGGGGCCTGGGCCGGAATTCGTTTCCGGTTCTGACGGGCATGCAGCGTTGACGCCGCGCCTTCTCACTTAAACAAAACGAAACAGGACGATTTCCGGATCTGATCCCAGACGAACCGGCGGTCCCCAAGTTCCCGCACCAGACGTTGTGTAAACCAGCATGTTGCCAAGCGTGTGCAAACCGTAGCCGAACTGCTTGTAGATCCGCTTCACCGCGAGTGTCCAAGGGAAGAATTGTCCTTTGTGAGTGTGGCCGGAAAGCTGAAGCGAAATGCCCGCTTTTTCGGCTTCCCACAGGCGATTGGGCGCGTGAATCAGCAGGATGCTCGCGCGGGCGGGATCGATACTGGTGTCCCGCAGAGCGGCGCTGAAATTTTCCGGCCGGCCCATTTGGTGGTAGGGAATCCCGACGATCTGCAGCCCTTCCACATCCACCTTTTCGTTCTGCAGCACACGCACACCCGCGTTCGACAGCGCCTCAATGTACCGAGCTGCATTGGTGAATTCCTCGTGGTTGCCAGTCACGAAGAATGCGCCGAAGCGTGCGTTGAGCTGCGCGAGCGGGCTGGCGCAGGTGATCACATCCACGGCGGTACCGTCGTAGAAGTCGCCGGTGATGAAAACCACATCCGGATTGAGCTGATTTAGTCGCGCGACGATGCGCTGTGAAAAGCCCGGCCCGCGAACCGGGCCGAGGTGCGTATCGCTGACCAGAGCGGCAGTGCGTCCGCGCCAGGCGGATGGCAGATTTGGCAGGGAGATGTCGATGCGGCGAACGCGCAGGAAAAAAGCGTTGGCGGTGCCGTAGAGGCTGGTGATGACGGCGATGCCGAAAATGGCAGCTACGATGTTCCGCGAGGACCAGTTAATCCGGGTGATGCGCACCCCCGCGTAGACAAACCAGGCAGCCAGCGAGCCTAGAAACAGAAAATTCAGAAAGCCGAGCCAGATGCCCGCGAGCGTGTAGAGCGCGCGAACGAAGATGTTGTAGTAGCGAAAAGCCAGCAGAGACGAACCGACAAAACTCACCGAAAGCAGCGCGAATACGACCACCAGCTTCGAAGTCGAGCCCAGACGCGTAGGCCCCACGAGAGAAATCCAGGTCGCGAAGACCACCGCGTGCGCCAAAAAGAGAATCATTTGGACGGTGAGGATGAAAGTCAACCGGGAGCGGCGCACTAGGAGAAGGCTCCCGCAAGGAAAAGAGAAGGAGGGGGCAAAGGAAAAGGCTTACGGAAAAGACAACGCAAGCCCCTGCGCCGGTTAACTGGTATTGGAATGTAAAGCGTCTGGAGGAAAGGACTAGGGCTTCCTGTCAATTCGAGGACCTCAAGATCAATCTTAACCGACCATCGCGTTTAACCGACTATCGTGCGGAAGCTATTGGAGCAGGAAGCGACAATTCTGCGAAACGATGGCTGCGTTTCCTTTTTGTTCTCACCTGTCCGTCGGGTCAGTCGCGGTGACGGCGGCGTGAATGGCAACATTAGGTCATCGAGGTATTTTGCAAAAATGATTCGGCTGGATTATTTGTCCTGCGTGTTGACCATCGTTTCCACCGTGCTGGTCGGCAAGAAGATGTGGCACGGATGGGTGGTGGCGGCGGCCAATAGCCTGGTGATCTGCCTGATCGGCATTCGCACATCCCAGTTCGGATTCGTTCCCGCGAATCTCTTCTGCATCGGGCTGTACGCCAACTATCTTGCGCAATGGCGGCCCAAGATGCAGCAAGGCGGTGTCCGAAAACCTGCGAATTAGCCGCGCAATATTTGTGTTTTTCGAGCGCAAACTCCTGTGATATATTCTGCCCGAGAGCCGATCTCCGCTACATTGGGCTTTCAAGCCCGTCTAACACTTGGGAGCGAATAGCATCCCGTTTAGGAAATCGGCTCTCTTTTCCTTCCTGCTGAATTCCCCTCTAACTAGCAGCGGTTTGGTGCGCGAGCGCGAGAGGTGTTTCCATCGAGCGGATGCGGATGTCGCGCTGCGGGAAAGGCATTTCGATTTTCTTCTCTCGGAAAACCCGAAAAATATCGAAAAACAGGTCACTCTTGATGCTGGGAGTGTGCTCGGTTGGAATGGCCGTTGATACTCGCAAACTGATGTTCACGGCATTGTCGCCGAAGCCCGTAATGATCGCGTTCGGCGGAGGCGAAGCCAGCACTTCGGGGTGGCTCTTCGCGATACCGATCAAGGTCTCGCGCACCTCATCGAGATCGCAGTCGTAGGAAACGCCAACCGGGATGGAGAGGCGAACGATGCGGTCATTGGCCGTCCAGTTCGAGACGCGCTGGTTGATGAATTCGGAATTGGGCACGATGATCACCTGATTTTCGAAGGTGCGCACCCAAGTGCCGCGAGCGCCGATGCGGATCACCTCGCCCTGCGTGTTGCCCACTTCGATTAGGTCGCCAACCTTCACCGGACCTTCCCAGAGGATCACCAGCCCGGCTACGAAATTTGCGACGATGTTCTGCAAGCCCAAGCCAACGCCGAGTCCCAGCGCGCCGCCGACCACCAGAAGGCTGCGGAGATTGAGGCCGCTGGTGTCGAGCCCGATGATCAGGCCGAAAAGGAAGATCACGTAGCCAAACGCGCGCAGCAGCGCGTACTGAACGCCGCGGTCCATTTTCGTGCGCGAAAGGATTTTGTTGCCGAGAATCCACCGCGAGACACGCGTCAGCAGCGAGAGCGCGATCAGGAAGAGAACGCATTTGATGATGAACAGAAGCGTCACCGGCATGTTGCCGATGTTGAAAAGCGGCCAGTCCAGCACGCGACGGACGCTGGAATCGAGAAGATCGAAGAGCGATTGCGGCTCGGAGACGAGCGAGGCGCCCGGCAAAGCGATGGCCGAGAGGATGAGAAAAGTCATGGCGAAGCTCCTGAGAGGATAGAATCCAAGCGAAGCATACCGGGCGCTTCAGGATGGAACAAGGCAGGCGAGATCAGTGGAACCAGCGTTCTATTGAGGGCGCCAGGCGCGAGGGAGATAGTGCTTCCGAAGGAAATGAGCGGCTTGTATAATCAATGACTTAGTTGGCTGGCTCGCGCGCATCTTCAACAGATTGACCGGAAGCAGGCACACCTTGACGTCAGCAGCAAACGCGGTTTTTTTCTTCCTCCTGGCTAGCAGCCCTTTCACGCATTACTGGCACAAGCTGGTGGACCCAACCTTTCGCGGGTTGTACCAGGCGAATGCGTTCGACCTGGCCATCATGCTGCCGTATTTCGCGGTGATGGTGGTGCTGGCGATGTACGGCATCCACCGCTACGCGCTGGTCTACAATTTTTTCAAGTACCGGCGAAATGTGCCGGGGCCGCCGCCGGAGATTGAAAACTGGCCGCGCGTGACAGTGCAACTCCCGATTTACAACGAGCGCTACGTGACCGAGCGGCTGGTGGAAGCGGTGGCGCAATTCGATTACCCGCGCGAGCTGCTGCAGATCCAGGTTCTCGACGACTCGACCGACGAAACGCAGGTGATCGCCCGCGACTGCGTGGAGCGCTATCGCGCGCTGGGCGTTCCGGTCGAATACCTGCATCGCGACAACCGAGAGGGTTTTAAAGCGGGTGCGCTGCAAAACGGGCTGGAGACGGCCACCGGCGAGTTCGTGGCCATCTTCGACGCGGATTTTATTCCTCCGGCTGACTTTCTGCGCCGCACCGTGCCCTATTTCGTCGATCCGAAGCTGGCCATGGTGCAGACGCGCTGGAGCTACATCAATCGCAATTATTCGGCGCTGACGGAAGTGGAAGCGATTCTGCTGGACGGGCACTTTGCCATCGAGCACTCGTCGCGCTACCGCAGCGGGCTGTTCTTCAATTTCAACGGCACGGCGGGAATCTGGCGACGCGTGGCCATCGAGGATGCAGGTGGCTGGCAGCACGACACGCTGACGGAAGATACGGACCTTTCTTATCGTGCGCAGATGTGCGGCTGGCAATTTTTGTATCTGCCGGAGATCGAGTGCCCGTCGGAACTTCCGGTGGAGATGAACGCGTTCAAGTCGCAGCAGGCGCGCTGGGCCAAGGGCCTGATGCAGACGGCCAAGAAAATTCTGCCGAAAGTGATGCGTGCGGACGTGCCGACGGCGGTGAAGGCCGAGGCGTTTTTTCATCTGACCGCGAACGTCAGCTATCCCTTGATGATTTTCATGTCGATGATTCTGCTGCCGGCGATGATCGTGCGGTTTTACCAGGGCTGGTTCCAGGTGCTGGTGATCGACTTGCCGCTATTTCTGGCTTCGACCTGCTCGATATCGTCGTTTTATCTGGCCGCCCAGCGGACTTTTTATCCGAAAACGTGGAAGCGCACATTTCTGTACCTGCCACTCGTGATGGCCGTAGGCATTGGCATTGCGGTGCGCAATGCGGTGGCGGTGATGGAAGCGATTGTCGGCAAGAAATCGGAATTTGTGCGCACGCCAAAATATCGTGTGGAAGCGGGGCCGAAGCAGGCCGGCGCGTGGGTCAAAAAAAGCTACAACAAGCGCGCGGGCTGGATGCCGTATGCGGAAGTGCTGCTCGGACTGTATTTTGCGGCCGGCGTTTTGTACGCGATTCAGAATGAGAACTACGCGACCACTCCTTTCCTGATTCTTTTCGTGTGGGGCTATCTGTACACCGGCCTCATGTCCATTGGGCAAACCTACCTGGGGCGGCTGCGCTTTGGCCGCGCGGAAGCGCAAGCTACCACCGAGGTAGCCACGGCGACAGCTTCGAGCGAAGCGCCGGGAATCTAGCGTGACAACCAAGAAGCACTTTTGCGGCACACGGGCATGGACGCGCCCAGTGCTGCGAACGGCGAAGAAGCTCGTTTTTGCACGCGTATTTGCGTGCTTGCTCGCGGTGGGCATTTGCGCGGTTGCTGCAACAGCGCGGTTTCGCCAGCCCAGCGCGGAATATCAGGCGCGACGTGCGGCGTTGCGAGCCAAAGTCGACGGGCCGGTGGTGGTGTTCGGCTACACCGGGCACGAAGATGCATCCGAAGTAGCCATATTTTTCCAGGAACCTTACTTCTACTATTTGACTGGACACGATGAGCCGGGCGCCGTGCTGCTGGTGGTTCCCGATGCCGCGAACGGAAAATCGGTCGAGGGACCGCACGAAATTTTGTATCTGCCGCCGCGCGATCTCGCACAGGAAAGATGGGAAGGACCGAAGCTTGGGCCGGCCGATCCGGACATTGTCGAAAAAACGGGCGTGCAAGCGGTGGAACCCCTCGCCAATCTGCACGCGGACTTGACGAAGCTGGCGCGCACCTACGCGAATTTCTACACGCTGCTCCCGCCCAAGGAAGAGGACGGGTATCCGCATTTCACCATGTCCACCAAGCTGGTGCGCGATGAGCTGCCGCAATCGAGCCTGAGGGACATCACGCCAACGCTCGACGCCATGCGGCAAGTGAAATCGGCGGGTGAGCTGGAGTTGCTGCAAAAGGCGATTGACGCGTCGATCGACGCGCATTTCGATGCAATGAAACGCATGCGGCCGGGCCTGTTCGAGTATCAGGTGGCCGCGCGCATGAAGGAAATCCACGAAATGGCCGGATGCGAGCGCGAAGCATACGCTCCCATTGTGGGCACGGGATTCAATTCCACGGTGCTGCACTACAGCGGCTTGAACGACCAGATCAAAGACGGCGACGTGGTGGTAATTGACGTGGGCGGCGAATACGGCGGCTACACCGCGGACATCACGCGTACCCTACCGGCAAATGGAAAATTCAGCGCGCGGCAGCGCGAGATTTACGACATTGTGTTGGGCGCGCAGAATGCGGCACTGGCGGCAGTAAAGCCTGGCGCGAAGATGTACGGCGGCGCGGGCAGCCTGCAGCAGATCGTCACCGAATATTTCCGCACCCACGGGCGCGACAAGGAAGGGCGCTCGCTCGACCGCTACTATATTCACGGCATCAGCCATCACCTGGGGTTGGACGTGCACGATCCGGGCGACCGCGAACGGCCGTTGGAACCGGGCATGGCGATCACTGTCGAGCCCGGACTTTATATTCCCGAAGAAAACCTCGGCGTGCGCATCGAGGACGACGTGCTGGTGACAAAAGACGGCTACCAGGTCCTTACCGCTCGGCTCCCGCGCTCGGCCGATGAAATTGAGAAGTTGATGGCGCAGGGAACCACGCAAGCGCAGCCCTGATCGATCAGAGTGGTCTAGGCCTGCAACCGAACCACGCCGGAAACAATCCAAAGATGTAGAATAGAGATCGCATTCGATTGGAGGTGTCGCCATGACTCTCTCCTCCCGCACTTTTAAGTTCTTGCTCGTAGTCCTGGGTTGTCTCGCTTTATTTTGCTCTCCCGATCCCTTGTTCGCGCAGCGCGGCGGTGGCCACGGCGGTGGCGGCGGCTTCCACGGTGGAGGTGGCGGAGGTTTTCGCGGAGGCGGTGGCGCTTTCCGCGGTGGTGGAGGATTCGGCGGCAGCCGCGGATTCAGCAGCGGCGCACGCGGATTTAGCGGTGGCGCTTATCGTGGCGGTTCTTATTCAGGCGGAGCGCGTTCCTTTGGCGGTTCGGGATATCGCGGAGGCGCATACGGCGGCGGTAACCGGGGGTACGGCGGCGGGGCGTACGGAGGCGGATCGCGAGGATACGCGGGAGGCGCGAATCGAGGCTCGGCGTTCGCCGGTGGCCGTGGCTCTGCAGGTGGCGCGATGCGATCCTCGAATGCACCCAGGGCCATTGCCGATGGACAGTGGCATTCGTTTGGCGGCGCATCGCGCGGGAATTCGGCATTCGCCGGCTCTCGCGGCGCGGGAAATGGACAAGCGGCGGGAATGCGCAACGCTTCGGCGGCAATAGCCGATGGCGGCTGGCACTCGTTTGGTTCCGGTGGCGGCGCACGCGGCGGTGAAATGACCGTGCGCTCGTCCGCAGCAAGAAGTGCGGCACCAAATGCAGCAATTTCTTCCGGCCGCGGTGCGTCCAGCTTTGCGGCGAATCGTTCCATGGGCGCGACAGCCGGGCGTTCGTTCAACAATCCTCGATTCGGGCAAAACGCTTCACTCTCTGCGGGTTCTACAATTGCGCGCTCCGGGGGTGCCCTCAGTTCCGGAACTGGCGGTCGCGGATTCAACAGCTTCGGCAATCAAGGATTTGGCGGCTTTGGAGCACGAGGGTTTGGTGGGTTCGGTGGACGCGGCTTCGGTTTCGGCCGAGGCTGGGGCGGTTGGGGCTGGGGCGGAGGATGGGGAGGCTGGGGTTGGAACTGGGGTTGGGGATTAGGATTTGGCTGGGGCTGGCCCGGATGGGGTTGGGGCTTCGGCTGGCCCTACGCGTGGGATCCCTACTGGTACAACCCGTTCTGGAGTTGGGGTAGCTACGATCCTTATTATGATTATGGCGACCCTTATTATGATTACGGTGCGGGAATCGAAGGCGCGCCTTACGACAACTCCACTTATCCAGATCCGGATGCGAGCAGCGGAGTTCTGAGTTCGCCTAGCGGCGCAGCGCCCACTCCGGCGAATGCGAGTCCGATGAATCGCAACGATATTTTCCCGTCGCCACTCGCTCCGAGTCCGGCGACAAATCCGTCGCCGCAGGCGGTGCCGTCACCGCAAGTGCGCACCGCTTCATCAACGTGGCTGCAGACATAGTGAAGATTTCTACTCGAAAATCGGCAGGCAAAGCGGGGCCTGGACATGGAAATCCATGCGCGCGATTTCCGCGAGCGCCCGATTCAGCATATCGCTGCTGCACGATTCGATGGTGATGACGAAGGGCAGATGATCGTGCGGGTAGCCTGGCTTTTGCAGCACAGCATCCAAGCTCAACCCGTACTTCGCCAGCACGGTGGCAATGGCCGCCACAATCCCTGGTTTGTCCCGCACCACGAAGCGGATGTAATGCGGCACGGTGAAATCGCCGCTCACGGAATCGGGCGTTTCCACGGTGGTCTGAATGTATGCTTGTGGCGCATTCGCAGTGCGCCCAATGGAATAGAGATCTGAAACCACCGCAACCGCGGTGGGATCGCCGCCCGCACCGTATCCCGAGAAAACCATGTGCCCGGCGAATTCGCCCGACGCGGTGACCATGTTCTTGCTGCCTTCGGCATGCGCGGTTAGCGAAGAAAGCGGCACGAGCGCAGGCTGCACCGCGGCGGAAAGCCGCAGACCCTTCGACGAGTCTTTCTGGGCGCAGGAAATCTGGCGGATGGTGCAGTTGAGCTGCGAAACGTACGCGAAATCCACGTCTCCAATCAGAGAAATGGGCCGGCAGGGAATCTGTTCGTTCTTCACGCGTAGATGCAGCCCCGCTTGCGTGAGAATTACCAGCTTGGCGCGGGCATCGTAGCCCTCCACATCGCTGGTGGGATCGGCTTCGGCATAGCCAAGCTTCTGCGCTTCCTTCAGCGCGGAATCGAAACTGGCGCCGTGCGCTTCCATCTGCGTGAGGATGTAATTGCAGGTGCCGTTCAAAATTCCGGCGATACGATAGAGCCGATCTCCCGCCAGCCCTTCCTGAATGCCGATGATGGCCGGAATGCCGCCGGCAACCGATGCGCCGTATTCCAATCGGCGTCCCATGCGGCGCGCAAGTTCGGCGAGTTCCGCGCCGCGCTCGGAGATCAGCAGCTTGTTCGCGGTAACCACGGACTTGCCCGATTGCAGCGCCTTGCGAATCCATCCTTCGGCGGGCTCCAGTCCGCCAATCAGCTCAACCATAACATCCACGCCGGATGACAAAACTTCGTCGGCATTTTCCGTCCACCGAATATCGCTGGGCAGGCCGTCGATTTTCTTCGCGGAAATATTGCGGTTGCAGATGTGCGTCAGGCGCAACGGTCCATTCGGATCGGCGGTCAGTATCTTGGCTACCGAGCGTCCCACGGTGCCAAAACCGATCAGGCCGATCTTCAAAAGCCCGGCACTCGAACCGCTTTTTGCGCGCGGCAATCCCGCGGTTTCCAATTGCGTTTCAGTATTTTTTGCCACGTAACCCTGCCGTTGGTGTGTTTCAGTCTACGAATCGATGCGCGCCAGCGAACAGAACCTGGCACTCGAGCACCGCATTGTATCAAAGTGAAGCTCAGTAGAACGGAATAACCTGAACAGCCGAGCGACATAGCGAGAAGTTTTGGAGCAGGTTTTTGGTGCTTACTGCGGAGGAGGAGCCGGATCGCTTTCGGTGGTGTAGTGCCAGATGGCGTAGCCGACGCCGCCTGCAGCCCCGAGAATCACGGCGTCGAAGATCAACGCGCCGCCACCGCCATGCAGCGCTGGTTTGGGCGAGGCAGGCATCGAACCCGCTCCCGCCGGTTCAGGATCGGGAGCAAGGCTTATGTTGAAAGCGTTTCCTTCGGTGATAGTGCGCTCAATCCCTGCCCCCTTCACGATCAGTGTGCCGTGATACGCGGCAACGAGTATTTTCTTCGGGCCAACCAGGGTCACCTCTCCGAATGCGCGCTGGCCATCGGCGGAGCGCACGATGCCGACCGGAGTTTCCACTTCGAATTGCGCGCCAGCGGCGGATGAGAATCCGAGAGTGCCCTGCGTCAGCACCACGCGCAAAGGATTGGCTTCCTGTCCGAGCGTGGCGTTGCTGCCGGAATTCAAATAGATCTGCGTCATTCCGAATTTAAGCCGCAGATTCCCGCCGGGATCGGTTTGCAGGACTTCGCCCGTGAATACATCCGAGCCGACACTGGCTACTGCCCCGCTTACGTGGGCGTTTTCGGCGGTGACAACCATTCCGAGTGGACGCGCACCCGCTGCCATCACCGGAAAAACGGTAAGTCCGGAGACCAGCAGGGCAACCAAAACGTTGCGAAGGATCAAGAACACACGCTCTCCCATTGAGGGCTGCACCAAGTTAGGCTTAACGAGCGCAAGCTGTCAATACCTAGACCTACCTAAATAACTGTAGATCCATTTTTAATTCAGCAGCTTAGCGGTTGCGGTCAGATTGGCGGTCTTTAAATCGTTCACTTCGCGGACCACCTTGTCCCACTGCTTTTTGTTCTTCTTTATGGCAAATGGCGCGCCAGGGTCGTTGAAGTAGCGCAGGATGTCCGCGCGCAGTTCCGGACTTACCTGCGCAAATTTATCTTTCGCCAGCCGGTCCAGCAGATCGGCATACGTTTTGTCCGCCAGGGGGTATTCGCCGGGGCCGGTGACCGTGCCGGTGTCAAAATTATCGTTGACCAGGTCGGGATGGCCATTCGCTCGGACCTGAGCGCCGTATTGCTGATAATCGTGGAGAGCCTCGATAAAGCTGGCCATGAAGAGTTTTTCCGCGTCCGGCGTTGGCATGCGGAAGGACAAAGCGCTTAGCGGCCCAACCTTCGGCAGAATCCGGATGACGAAGGCCAGGATGCGCTCGCCGATGGTGGGCTGCTCGTATGTCTTGCCCCAGCGCTTGCGATAGCTCGAACGCGAGAGGTGATAGAGAAACTTCTGGCGCGTCATGCTGGGGTCGCTCTGCATGATTTCATCTTTCTTGGTTTGCCACGCGACCTTGGTCATTTTCGGGATGATCGCTCCGACCGCATGGCGATAGGTGCCCAGGGCCAGATCGTAATTGGTGAAAATGTCGTCGAGCTTCACACAGTAGGTTTCCTGAAAGGCGCGGTCCAGCACCTCTTTGGAAACCTCAAAGCCGATGTGATCGTGGTAGTCATCGGGCGCGTAATGCCCTTGGGCCACTTGCAGCACGTCGAATCCGAACTCGGTCTTGAGATGCGCCGCGGGATTCTCGTCGTAGACCACCACGTCGCCGTATTTTTCGCGGAGCTTCGGGTACAACATGGGCACCGCTTTGTTGGTCGCAACCCGGTGGCCTTCGTTGTCCGCCGCGTAGTGCGCCAGAGCGCCCAGCGCGAAAGCGTATTCGTCGATATTTTGAGAATCGCGAATGAGCACCACGACGAAGTCGCCGCTGCGCACGTAGTGCGTCAGGTCGCTGAATAATTTGCTGCCGAACGGGTAGTAGCCCATGTCCTGAATGACGGCTCCGCCCCAGGCATAGGAATGCGCTTCTCTGAGTTGGTCCGGCGTGGCATCGGGAAAGCGTTTCAGCAGCAACGGCTTGATGGCTGTGTCCCAGGCCGAATCGATCAGTGCTTCGTGCGACATCACCGAATACGCTCCGCATGTCTGGCTGAAAATCAGAAGCAGCAGAGCCATGCACACTGCAATCTTCAGCCGGCATGTGCGGCAACGGGCCATCTTTGAGTACCCTCTTCGGGCCGGCGGCGAATGGTATAACTCGAGAAAGCAGCGGCCGTTTCCATCATAAGCCGGGCGTTCGCTGGCATGGACGGAATTGTGATAGGATCAGTGTTTCCCAGTATTTAGCGCTGTGAGGACAGTCTTGGCTCATATTTCCCGCAAAGAATTGAAGAAGGATGAAATTCGCGACACCTTCGCGCACGGCGCGGAGGCCGTGTTGTCGCACCAGCAGTTGACCATGTATCTGGTCATCGCCGCCTTGGTGGTGGCTTTGGGATTTTTCGGCTGGAAAACCTACACCGAGCGTCAGACCACGCGAGCCTCGGCCGCATTTGACGATGCCATGGCCGATTTCCAGGCCCGCGTAATTACCCCGGGCGAGCCCACGCAACCGGGCGAACTCACTTACACCGACGACAAAACCAAGTTTGGCGACGCATCGAAAAAGTTCGCTGCCGTTGCGTCACAATATCCGCACACGCGGCCAGGACAACTCGCCAAGTATTACGAAGGCCTCAGTCTCGAACGGCTGGATAAGAACGACGACGCGAAAAAGCTGCTGCAACAAGTGGCCGACGGGGGCGACCCGGAATTTTCTGCCATGGCCCGTTACGAACTGGCTGGTTTGCAGGACCGCACGAATAAGCCTGACGAGGCGTTAAAGCTCTATCAGCAGCTTCTGGCCAAGCCGACGGTACTGGTGCCCAAGCCAGTAGTGCTGCTGGCGCTCGCGGAACACTACAGCCCCAAGAACCCCACCGAAGCCGCCAAATACTTCAAGCAGATCAATACCGAATATCCCGGCACGCCCATCGCGCAGCAGGCGGAGCAGGAACTCGCGCTTCTGCCCGGCCAATCCTGAACGCGGGGCCGCCGCATGGCACTTGAACCCCCCTCGCCCGCAGCCTACGCGCCTTATGCAATGGACGTGCGGGTTTCCCGTGGGCGCAAGTATCCTGAGCCGAGTCATCCTTACCGCAACGAATATGCACGCGACCGCGATCGCGTTATTCATTCGCGGGCTTTCCGGCGCCTCGAAGCGAAAACGCAGGTTTTTACCACTCGCTACTCGGACCATTTCCGCAACCGCCTGACGCACACGCTGGAAGTGGCGCAAGTCGCCCGGACGGTAGCCAGCGCTCTACAGCTCAACACCGATCTCGCCGAGGCGCTGGCGCTGGTGCACGACATCGGGCATCCGCCCTTTGGACACGCGGGCGAACGCCAACTGGACCGCCGCATGCGCGAGCATGGCAGGCACTTCGACCACAATTTGCAGGCGCTGCGGACCATCGAGAAGTTCGAGCAGCGCTATCTCGATTTCCCCGGATTGAACCTCACCTTTGAAGTGCGCGAGGGAATTATCAAGCATTCGAGCGACTATTCGGCCGGCGAAAATCCTGAATTAGCCGAGTATCTGCTGGACCAGCGCCCGCCGCTCGAGGCGCAATTGATCGATCCGGTCGACGAAATTGCCTACAACACGGCCGATTTGGACGATGGTTTTGAAGCACGGCTGGTGGATGTCGATGTTCTTTGTAGCGAGGTGCCGTTCGTCGGCGCAATTTACAAAGATGTGGAGAAAAGCCATCCCAAAGCTCGGCGCAAGCTCAAGTTCAATGAGACCATCCGGAGAATTTTTGATCGGCTGGTCACAGATTTGATTGAATCGACGCGCCAGCAAGTGCAAGGCAGCAGGGTGAAGTCTGTAGAGGATGTGCGGCGGCAGCCGAAGCGACTCGCCTGCTTTTCGCCCGGAGTGGCGGCCGAAAGCGCGGCGCTGAAGAATTTCCTCACGCACCATGTCTACTCGAACACGGCCATTTCCGAGGACCGCGACCGCTCGGTGGCCGCGCTCGATGCGCTCTTTTCGTTTTTCATGGAGCATCCGGACCGCATGCCTGCGAGTTACGCCCAAATGGCCGCTGCTGAGCCCTGTCATCGCGTGGTTTGCGACTACATTGCCGGCATGACCGACCATTTTCTGCTGCGGCAGTGCCGCGAAATACTAAGGATTCCCGTGTCCGAGGCGGAATAATTTCGCGGTAGTTGCCTCGTTCCTTTTTGTTTCGTTATCGAATAGGCGTCAGCCGCTCAGGGTTGCGATCCCTGCTTTCTTGACAAAGCAGACGGTCGCTTTATAATAAGTTTTCGCCTGTAAATCGGTGAAAAAGCATGTTTTTGGACGTAAACGAACTCGGAATCCGGAAGATTCGCATCCGGAAAAGCTATTCGCCCGGTACCCTCGACTTTCACTCCGGTGAGTTCCGCCAGGTCGAACCCCTCGAAGTGCGTGCAACCGCTGAACTTGTGGACGGGCAGATCCGCGTGTTCGGCAACCTGCACACCCGTGTGGAGCTCGTTTGCGCCCGGTGTCTCGATACCGTAGTCGAGGAGATCAGCAGGGACTTCGATCTCTACTACCGGCCAATGAATGCCATCGAGAATGAAGAACTGCATCTCAATCTGGACGATACCGAAATAGCTTTCTTCGAAGGGGAAGGGTTGTTTCTGGCCGATGTGCTGGCCGAGCAGGTGAATCTGGCGATTCCCATGAAAGTGATTTGCCGCAGCGACTGCCGCGGTCTTTGCCCTCATTGCGGCGTCAATCTGAACAACGACGAATGCCGCTGCGAGGCCCACGGTTCCGATCCGCGTCTTGCCCCGCTGGCCCGGTTGAAGCAGGACTGGTTCAAAAAGCAATAAAACGTTACACTAACAAGTCAATTTTGTGCCGCCGTGTGTGCGGCTGTCTATGAGGAGCATCAATGCCTAATCCAAAGCGACGTCACTCCAAGCGGCGCACCAGCACCCGTCGCGCGCACGACCATCTTTCCAAGTTCTCGCTCGCCGAATGCTCGAACTGCAAGGAAAAGAAGCTGCCTCACCGGGCTTGCCCGCATTGCGGGTTCTATAACGGCCGTGAAGTGATTGACACGTCGGCCAAGACGGCCTAAGTTTCCCTCGCACTCGCTACGCGATCCAGCATCATTGGGACCTGAAATGATTACGATTGCTCTGGATGCGATGGGGGGCGACCATGCCCCACGGGCGGAAGTAGAAGGTGCCGTTCTCGCGGCGCGGGAACTCGGCGTCCGTGTGATTCTGGTCGGCAACGAAGCCGCCGTCCGGCAGGAGCTGGAACGCGTCCGGCACCAGAACCTTCCCATCGAGATTGTCCACGCCGAGGAAGTCATCAGCATGACGGACTCGCCCTCGCACGCTTTCCGGCGAAAGAAGGGCAGCTCGATGCATGCGGCTGCACACCTGGTCCGCGATGGCAAGGCCGAGGCGTTCGTAACCGCCGGGAACACCGGCGCGGCTATGACGGTGGCGCGTTTTGTGATCGGCACTCTGCCATCAGTGGATCGCCCGGCGTTGGCTGCAGCGTTTCCGAACATGAAGGAAAAGGTTTCCATCGTTTTGGACGTTGGCGCCAATGTGGATTCCAAACCCGAACAGCTCGAGCAGTTCGCGGTGATGGGCGAAATCTACTATCGCGCTATCTGGGGCACCAAACGGCCGCGCGTGGCGTTGCTCTCCATCGGCGAAGAAGAGACCAAAGGAAACGAATTGACGCGCGAGGCCGCTGCCTTGCTGAAACAGACGCCGCTGAATTTTGTCGGCAACGTGGAAGGGCGGGATGTGTTTCGCGGCAACGTCGACGTGATCGTTTGCGACGGTTTTATTGGCAACGTCGCGCTGAAGCTCAGCGAAGGCGTGGTGGAACAGATTGGCGCCATGCTCAAGAAGGCCATCAAGAGTAGCCTGAGATCCCAACTCGGCTATGCGCTCTCGAAGAAGGCTTTCGACAGTCTGCGCAAAAGCACGGACTATTCTGAATACGGGGGCGCCCCCCTGCTCGGCGTCCGCGGAATCACCATCATCGGCCACGGCCGCTCGAATGCGAATGCCATCAAGAATGCCATTCGCGTTGCAACGGAGCTTTGTCGGGGCCGGGTCAACGAGAAAATCGAACAGGAGCTTTCCGCCATAGCCACGGTCGCCGCTCGCGGCTGACCGGTTTGAAAGTTGGCGGCGAACCGCAACCATCATGAGCAAACTTGCGTTTTTATTTCCCGGCCAGGCCTCCCAATACGCGGGGATGGGACGCGACCTCGCCGAAAATTTCCCGGAGTCGCGCGCGATTTTCGATGCTGCGGATGCCGCATTGGGCTTTGCCATTTCGAAACTGTGCTTCGATGGGCCGGAAGAGGAATTGAAGCTTACCGAGAACACGCAGCCGGCAATTCTCACGGTTTCCACGGCTGCGTACCGGGCGCTCGAAAAGCGCGGCATTGAGCCTGATTTTGTGGCCGGCCACAGCCTGGGTGAATATTCGGCGCTGGTCGCCGCGGGCTCGCTGGATTTTTCCGCTGCGGTGAAGATCGTGCGCAACCGTGGCTGTTACATGCAGGAAGCTGTGCCGCACGGAGAAGGCGCCATGGCCGCGATCATGGGCTTGCCGCCCGCGGAAGTTGCAGAGCTGTGCAAACACGCCGCCGATAATGAAGTGGTCACACCGGCGAACTTGAATTCGCCCGAACAAACCGTAATTTCCGGCAGCGCCGGCGCGGTGAAGCGCGGCGTGGAGCTCGCTTCACAAAAAGGCGCGAAGCGCGCGGTGATGCTGCCGGTATCCGCACCTTTTCATTCGCCGCTGATGGAACCTGCGCAGCGCCGCCTCGAACGCGATCTGCGCGCTGCGGCGTTTGGTCCGCTGCGCTTTCCCCTGATCACCAACGCCGATGCCGAAGCCATTAGCTCCGGTGAAGAGGCGCGCGAAGCGCTCATTCGCCAGGTCACACTGCCCGTGCGCTGGCTCGATTCCATTCGCGACATGATTGAACGCGGCGTCAACATCTTCGTCGAAGTGGGCCCGGGCAAAGTTCTCTGCGGCCTGCTGCGGCAGATCGACCGCTCCGTGCGTTGCTTCAATGTCGAGGATTCCGCTAGCCTGCAATCCACCATCGAACGCATCACCCAGGCGCGCAGCCAGCAGCCCGAAAGCTGAAAATGCGGCGTCGCGTTTGCAATTCCAGTCGCCTTTCTCTGGCACTTCTTGCTGCCGCGGTTCTGCTCAGCGTTCCGGTCAGCTATTCGCAGGAAAAACGCCAGCTTGATCCGATCGAATCGCGCCCATCGCAGGGCGCAACGACGCTTCCGCGCCCCAAAGGCGCCGTGCTGCGTGCGGAAGTGGACGAAGCGGGCATGCGCGCGCTGATCGAAAAACTGGTGGCCTGCGGCACGCGCAATACGCTGGGTTCGTGGACCGATCCTCAACGCGGCCCCGGCTGCGGGCGCGACGCCGTGGAAGCGCGCCTGAACGAGATCGCGAAATCTTCCGGCGGCCAGCTGCAAGTGGTGGTCGACAAATTTGAGGCGACCTCCCCGCGGACCAGCAACAAGCCCGCGCATCTCGAGAATGTCTACGGAATTCTTCCTGGCTCCGATCCCGCGCTCTCAAGAACAATCGTGATCGTCTCCGGCCATTTCGATTCGCGCGCTTCCGACGTAATGAATCCCGATCTGGACGCGCCGGGCGCGGATGACGATTCTTCAGGCGTAGCCGTGAGCATGGAATGCGCGCGATTGCTGAGCCGAGTGGGTGCTGCCTCGCATGGCCCCTATCGCGCCACGCTGCTTTTCGCCGGAGTTTCAGGCGAAGAGCAGGGCCTGCTCGGCTCGACGCACATGCTCGAATGGATCAAACAGCAAGGCTACACGGTGGCGGCCATGCTCGACGACGACATCGTTGGCGCAGACTACGCTCCCGGGGGACCTCATCGCGTGCGATTGTTTTCCGGCAGCGAATTCGGCGACGAAGCAGGCGCGCCTTCGCGCGAACTGGCGCGCGCCATCGAGGAAATCGACGGCAGCGACGCCATCCGTATGATCTTCTTCATCGATCGCCTGGGCCGCGGCGGCGATCACTATCCGTTTTACAAGGCGGGACTGCCCGCGGTCCGCTTTACCGAGCCGCTTGAGAACTACACGCACCAGCATCAGACGGTGCGCATGGAAAACGGAATCGAATACGGCGACAAGCTGAAGTATCTGAGCTACAAGTTCATGGGCAATGTGGCTCGCGATAACGCGGAAGCGCTGCGGCAACTGGCGCTTGCGCCAGCGACGCCCACCGACGCAGTTCTCTCTGGCGGAATCACGCCGGACGCAAAAATCAAAATCACCGCGAACGATGATGCGGATCGTGCAGGTTTTGAAATTCTCTGGCGCGAAACTACCAGCTCGCGATGGCAGGTCTACAGCTTCACTGAAGCACCTGGGGAAGTGGTGTTGAAGAACGTTTCAACGGACAATCACTTCTTCGGCGTCCGCTCGGTCGGCAAGAATGGGGCGCGCTCCATCGCCGTTCCCGCTCATTCGGAGCAGCGGTTGCCGCCTGTCGCTGTTCCCGCCACACCCAAATAAGAAAATCTGCCGTTGCGCTAAGCTCGCTCAAAGCCTTCCGCATGCCGTTCTTGCGATTTGCTACGGCCACGCCAGAGCCAGCAGCTAGAACACCAACCGCAACGAAAACTGCATATCGCGTGGGTCCTGCGCGCTGGTGATTGAGCCGAAACTCGAAGCTGTGCTGAAGGTTCTTCCTGCGCCCACTGGGTTATTGAGATTCGGGTGGTTGAAGAAATTGAAAACATCCAGGCGAAACTGCAGGTTCATAAATTCGCGCAACGGGAACACCTTCTGCAGGGTGCCATCGAAATCGTCGAGTCGCGGGCCGACCACGTTGTCGCGGCTGGAATTGCCGTAGGTAAAGTTGGCCGGCATGGTGAAGCACGCGGTATTGAACCATTTCGCCGCCGTCTTCGGTCCATTGTTCGGATTGCAAACCAAATTCGGCCGCTGCGACGGTGCCGTGAGGGGCTCGCCATTGTTCGCGACGTCTGTGGAAAGATTCACAGTAAAAGGCGATCCGCTTTGCAGCGTCCAGATTCCGCCCACCTGCCATCCGGCGAAAGCGGTGTGGACCCAGCCCTGGGTATCCTTCAGGAAGGGCAGCCCGTAGAGAAAATTCGTAACGAAACGGTTGCGGTGGTCGAAATCCGACAGGCCCTTCTCCGCCGCGAGATTTGCGGGATCCTGCGGGAAATTGGGCTCGGCATTGTCCGCGCCGGGATTGGACGCGTCATCCATTGCCTTGGACCAGGTGTAATCCGCGCCAACCGTCAGCCCCCTCCAGAGCCGCTGCGTCAGCGTCAACGCCAGCGCGTTGTACTTTTCCCAGCCGTTCCAGACCACCTCCGGAAAGCCGCTCATGGATGGAATCGGACGTACGTGATTCGGCCCGGGCGGCAGCGCGGAATCCGGGAAAAAATTCTGATACGTCTCGTTGTCCGCATGGACCGTATGGGAGCCGATGTATTGCGCCTGAACAGCCGTTGTTGACGAAAGGCTGCGCTGGACGGAAAGGTTCCAGACATCGTTGTATTCAATTTTGTAGCTATGATCGAGGTTGTTGGCTCCGATAGAGCCGTTTGCAGGCGCGGTCAGTATATTTTCAGTGCTAAATCCAGGACCGCCCGCAACCGTTGTGTTCGTTACTGTTTTGGCGAAGTAGAACGGCAGGTTGAGCGCGGCTGTCTCGATAATGTTGTATGCCGCCTGGTTCGTATAGATGCCAAATCCTGCCCGAACTACCGTCTTGTTATCCGGGAAGCTGTAGGCAAGCCCGATTCGCGGAGCAAAGCGCAGCGGACGCGATACCAGCAGGCTTGGGTCCCAGCCTAATTCGGTGGAAGTCACATAGGGAATCGGGATGGATGAAAGCAACGGCGCCGCCACCGGCGAAATTTGATTCGCGGGATTGGCGGCAATTACATATTCGCCGCCCGGCACCAGCGTATTCACAATCGACATGTTGTTGTTGGCATCGCGGACGTTCTGGTTGTACTCATAGCGAAGTCCGATGTCGAGATGCAGGTTTCGCGTGATCTGCCAGCCATCCTCCAGATACAGGTGCATCCAGTTCGTGTGGCCATCAATGTTTCCGCGTCCGAGAACTCCCACCGTTCCCTGGTTCGGGTCGCCCTGCAGGAAATCTCCAAGAGCGTTCCCTGTCCATTTCCCGGTAAACGCGAAAGTACCGCGCGCATTTTGTGCATTGACTGGATCGAACGTCAAGTGGAAGAAATAGGCGCCGAATTTGACGGTATGCGTGCCGTGATGCCATACAGCGTTGTCGTAGAACTCATAGTTATTGTCTTGCCGCGTGAAGTACTGCGTGGATTCACCCAGCGCCGAAAAACCGGTGATGGTTACATCGGGATAACCGGTATCCAATGGGTTGGAGGTCACACCCTGCAAACCGGTCGCGCCGGCGAAATTAGTCCCGGCATATGGACTGACTTCGCCGCCACCCACCCACATCCAGCCGAAGCGCGCTTCGTTCACCCAGGAGGGGCTGAAAATGTGGGTCCAGGTAGCGGAAAGATTGTCGGTATGCGTGCGCAGGACGTAACCAAAACTGGGAATGAGCGCTTCGTTCAGCGCCGCGGACCCAAACGGAAGAAATTGGTTCGCGTCGAACACGGACATGCGCACGAATGCGCTGTCGTTGGCGCTGAACGTGTGATCGATGCGCGCGTTGTATTGATTCACGTCCATGGTTGACCTTGCTGTATCAACCAAATTGTTGCTGGATCCCGGCAGGTTCGGCAGCGGCACCCTTGACAGTATCGCAACGGCTACGGGGTCCACTCGCGGCAGGGTGTCCCCGGCATAGGGCGTGGTTGTTCCCGGAAAATTAACGGTGATTCCCGATCCGGTGAAGTTACCGGTCCGCTCCAGCACGGTAGGAACAGTGAAAAGCTGAGTTTGAGCTTGGCGGATGCGTTCGCCTTCGTAATCCAGGAAGAAAAATGTTTTGTTCTTCTGAATCGGGCCGCCGAACGATGCGCCAAATTGGTTCTGCCGGAAGGGCGGCTTCGACTGAGTAGCCGGAACGAAATAGTTCTTGGCGTCGAAAATATCGTTGCGCACAAACTCGAAGGCGCTGCCGTGGAATTTGTTCGATCCGGATTTCGTGATCACGTTGATCACGCCTCCCGATTTGCCTCCAAACTCCGCTTCATAGGAAGTTTCATTCACGTTCACTTCCTGAACGGCGTCGATCGATGGGCTCAAAACCATATTGTTGAAAGCTTCGTCGGTAACCGAGACGCCATCTACCAAGTACAAGTTGTGTCCGGCACGCTGGCCCAGGATTCCATAGGTGTTCCCTGTTTGCTGCAGCGCCGCTCCTCGCGTGCCGGCGGGCGGATTGGTTACGCCCGGCGTCAACCCAACCAGATCGATAAAATTGCGCCCTTTGAGCGGAAGATCGACTACCTGCTGCTGCTCGATGGTGTGGTTAATGCCGGCCGATTCCGTTTGCAGTAATCCCGGCGCAGCCGTTACCGTCTCAATTTGAGTTTCTTCTCCGAGTTGCAAGGCAAAATTCTGCCGCAGCTTTTGCCCCGCATGCACGGCGATGCCCTGTTGTACCGAGCGTTTGAAACCGGTGGCATTTACGCTCACTGTGTACTCACCCACAGGGAGCTGCGGGAACAGGAACTCTCCCGAAGCGTTGGATGCGGCCGTGTATTTCACTTGGGTGCTGGTTTCCACGGCCTCAACCGAGGCGTTCGGGATGGCTCCCCCCGAGGGATCCGTTATCTGGCCGGATATTTCCGCCGTGTTCATCTGTGCGGCAGCCGCCAGAACGGAGCAGATCACTACAATCGGCAGCAGCAGCCATCGTTTCAGGTTGCGAACCGTTTCCATGCACTTCTCCGGGAGGATATTGAACTATCGCTGCAGGAGTCTGCTTCGTCAGACAGACTTCCGTGTTGCACCCCACCAGCAAACCGAGGGGAGGCTACATCAAGCGCAGGTTTGCGGCTGTAAGGAGGTTGTAAATCCTGGATGTGCTCTGGCTCACAAAGTCAGATCATCGGCAGGTTACGATCGGCGGGAATTTTAATGTTGTACAACTGCTGGCTCTGCTTGTACTTGGCCAGCATCTGGCGCGGGTTCGGCTACCGGCAAATGCAACGTGAAGGTACTGCCTTTACCCGGTGCGCTGCGGACTGTCAAGTCCCCGTTCATCGCCTCCGCGATGCTTTTTGCCAGAGGCAATCCCAGGCCCGTCCCATGAATTTGCGCGGCGGCTACCAGAGAGCTGCGGTAGAACGGCTCGAAGATGTGCGGCAGGTCGGAGGATACGATGCCCATGCCGCGGTCCGAAACGCTGATCTGAATCTCTTTGCCCAGCACGCCGCTCTGCTCGAGCGAAGCGCGCAGACCGATCCAGCGATGTTCGGTGCTGTATTTCAAGGCATTAGTGATCAGGTTCTGCAGGCACTGCGACAGCGCGGAAAGATCGCCCATCACCAGCGGCAGCCCGGATTCGATATTCTGTTCCACCAAAAATTGCGCGGAGCGAATCAACCCGGCAGTATTCGCCAGGGCAGTTTCGATGATCTCTGGCGCTTTCAGTAAGCGCGAGTTGTAGCGCTGGCGCCCTTCGCGCGTCGCGGCGAACAGCAGAATCTGCTCCACCAATCCCGAAAGCTGCCGCGCTTGGTTGCCGATCACCGAACCGTATTGGGTCAGTTGCTGTTTGCCTTCCACGACGCCGTGCGCGATGTTGTCCGCGGCCGAACTGATCACCGTGAGCGGTGTGCGCAGTTCGTGCGAAATGGTGGTGACGAAATTCATCTGCAGCTTGGCCAGCCTTTGCGCGCGATAGCTCGTAATCATCAGCATGGCCATGCTTACCACCAGCAACAACAACACGCCGAAGCTGATCATCAGGTCGCGGCGCCGCAACTCGTTCGCGAACGCCCCCATCGGGCCGCCTCGCCGGTGCCGCACAATCAGTTGCCAGTCGCCATCTGCCGGCGCATCGGCCAGCAGCGGAAACCACGATACGCCCACCGCAGCCGCCGGGCCTTTATTGAGTGAGGGTTTGTGAAACACGTGTACCGGCGATCCGGCTGCTTTGTCCTGCACGCGCCCGAACAAGTCCATCGTGCCGTCCGCGTCCCGTACGGGTTGGCTACCAAAATCGGAATCCGAGGCATAGATCACATTGCCGCTCTTGCCCGCTACCACCGCCAACTGAAAATCCAGGCCTTCGGTGCCCTGAAAATATCGCTGCGCCAGGTCCGGCAAAATGCGCTTTCTGATCAGTTCATCGTTCAATTGCAATACGATCCATTCTTGCGGCACGTGGTTCGCGTTTGGAGATATGGAACCTGGTGCAAACAGTGGGTGCACCAGAGCAGGCACTTTTGGATCGAAGCTCCAGCCGGTTAGCATGCCTCCCGGATAAAAGCTCTCTACGAATTGCCCGGGCGCCTGCGCAGAGGACACTACTGCTCCGGTCTCACGCCCCGCGTTTCCGGCGCTGCGCGCTTGTGATTTCACGCGGACGCTTTTCAGCTCTTCGCGCAAATTCTGCACTTCCCACGGCAGTTCCTGTGGTACGAAGCGCCGTGAGCCTGAATCAAAACCAAGCACACCCGCCCTCGAATCTGTCTCCCCCGGCAAGATGTACATGCCGGACACTAACTCCGGGTAGGGCGCTGCTGCCTTCCAGTCCGCGAACGATCTCGCAAACTCCTGCACGTCGGCAGGGGCCTCGCCGTCCGGATCCGCCCCGAGTGCCAGGCAGATCTGCGAGAAGTCCCGGAAGAGATCCAGATGCCAGTTGATCATGGACATCTGCAGGCTGTCTGCTAGCCGTAGGCTGGTTGCTTCGCTTACCTGGTTGCTCCAGTTGTATTGCAGGAAGGCAAGTACTACCACGATGATCGCGATGGGGATCACCACGGCGGCGGAGATGGCGCGTTCTTTAAGCGGCAGCTTTTTGGCCATGCGATTGAGCCAGTCGCGTGCGACTACTCCGATTTATACGCCACTTGCGCCCGGGCGCAAAAGACTCAGCGAAAAAGCTTCCTGATGAATACACAGACGCCCGGACTAATTCGCAGGTTGCGAGGGCTTGAATTTGTAGCCCAATCCCTGCACGGTGAGGATGAACTTCGGCTGCTTCGGATCATTTTCAAGTTTTTGCCGCAGGCTGGCCACATGCACATCTACGGTGCGGGTGAACGTGTCCGCGCTGTAACCCCAAACCTCTTTAAGCAATTCGTCCCTGGAAATCGTGGCGCCTGGGTGTTCGATGAAGTAGCGCAGCAATTGAAACTCGCGCGCCGAAAGACTCACCGCCTTGCCATTCCGGCTTACCTCCGTGCCGCGCAGATCCACGCGCACCGATCCGAATTGGAAAGCGCCAGCCGGCGCGGTGAGACGGCTCGGCGCGCGCCTCAGCAGTGCTTCTACGCGAGCCATCAACTCCTGCATGTCGAAAGGCTTGGTCACATAGTCGTCGGCGCCAATTTTCAGCCCGTTCACTTTGTCCGTGGTCTGCGTACGGGCAGTCAGCATCAGGATAGGCGTGATCAGCCCAGCCTGGCGGATATCGCGGCACACCGTGAACCCGTCGCGGCGCGGGAGCATGACGTCCAGAATGATCAAGTCAAAGGGAAGCTGTGTGGCCTTCTCGAAAGCTTCGTCACCGTTCGCTGCGTAGTCAACCACATAACCGTCATTTCGCAGGCGGTCGCCTACGGTCATGCGCAGGGCTTCTTCGTCTTCAACCAGCAGGACACTGTCATGCATTGTCGTGGAAGTGCGAAAACGGCTTGACTATCTTGTACAGAGTGGCGGGATCGCTTCAAGCGAAAAAGACCCAATGTGTTCTGGCTCAGCAGCCGGGGAATCAGCAAAGGTGTGATCTACGGGTAGGCACCACCAAGCAAAAAAGCGGGGAAGGCCATTAGGCCTTCCCCGTGCGCTGCACCAAGGTTAGGGTTACGAGGGTGGATTTAAGGAATCACGTAGCGGAACGAGGTGAAGATCATCGTGTCGTTACCATGCGGCGCGCCGCTGGTGCCGACAGTGCCGGTGGTCCGCCCGATGCCGTTCCAGTCGTAACGCAGGAAGTAAGAAGCCTGCATTCCGTACTGCAACGTTCCGTGCGATCCGCGGTAGAACCGATACCAGAAGCCCACGGTACTTTCCATTTCGTGCTTGGTGTCGTTGGTGCAGTTGCTTAGGCTGCCCGGAACAAATCCGGCCGATCCGCCCACGCCTGTTGCAGTGGACGTTGCAGCGCCGGGCAGGGGCTCTGTCCAGCAGCCGCTGTTGTTGAAGAAGCGCGAGCCATAGCCGATCGCGTTCGCGGATGATGTGCCATACGCCGTTCGCGCTTCGTATTCGTCACCGACGTACATGTAAACGTCCAGTTTGTTGGTGAAGACTTCTATCGTCCCCAGCGATTGGTAATTGCGGATGGGAGCCAGAGTTCCGTTCGGCCGCACGGTAGTTTGCGCCAAGCCCACCGAGCCGTACCGTCCGATTCCATCGCCACCCAAGAAGTGCAAGCCGAAGTCCACGTGCGGGAACACTCTGGCTCGCACATTGCCGCCGATGCCACCACCGTTGCGAACATCGTTGTACGCCAAGGCCCCGGATGGGCCGGTCACGCCGCCGCAAGCTTGAGTTGCCCCGGCGGTGGCGCAGGGAAACACGCGGTCGCGGAACGTGGTGAGCAAACCGAACACTTCAGCGTGCACTTTCTTGTTCGGCTGAAATGCCGCTTTCACCACGAAGTCGGGTGCCGTGTTGAACGCATAATTGGCAACGGGGTTATAGAGTCCTCCACCGATTCCAAAGGATCCGACCAGGAAGTTGTTGGGCTGACCGTGGGCTGTGAGCGTTGTCTGCGCATTTTCGACCGAAGCCGCGAGCCAGACCTTGTTGGAGAAGTTCTTCGCGATGCGCAACCCGTATTGCCGCGCCCAACTGAAGCCGGCGTTGTACTGCGCATCGATTGTCTGCGTGGTGGCTTCCGTGCGGTTGTCTACGCCGACCTTCGTTTCGGTTACCAGGCTCCACATTTGGCCGCCGGTGATCGTCCACCCACTATCGAGCCTCGCCTGCCCCCAGAATTGCCGTTGTCGCAGCGTGTAACTGTTGCTCTGGTTGGCGTTTGAAGTAGTGCCGGCCGAGAGAAAGTCAGCTTCGTAGTAGCCACCGATCGTGGCGCTCTTGATCTTGCCCTGAGCCAGCATGGCGATGCGGGACTGCCGCCCTGATGCATTGAATTCAGTGATGTGGTCCTGGTTGTTTCCGGGCAGCGGCACGTTGTTGAATGCGGAGTTGATGCCCGACCCGACTGCACGTTCGCGCCAAACTGTTTCCGCCGCGAAGTAGCCGCCAGGAGTGAGCGTGATGCCCTTGTAGGAGATGGAGGCATTTTGCGGCGGATTCTTATCAACCTCTTGCGTTTGCGCCGCCGCTGCTTTATTGGGAGCAACTGCCGCGGAGGCCGTGACAGCCGTCGCCGGAATGGAGGATGATGCCGACCCGATCACTGCGTTCACCGGCGCAGCGGCCGTGAGCGCCGCGGGAGTCGCAGCCGTCGTGTTTGCCGACGCGGCAGTTTTCAGGCGGTTCTCGAGCGCCTGCATCTGTTGCTGCTGATCCTTCAACTGCTCGCTTTGCGCTTGAATCTGTTTCGACTGCGCCTCAATCAAATCGCGCAGTTCCTGGAACTCGCTTTCCAGGCTCGGTGCTGCCGGTTTCGCCGGCGAATCGGTACTAGAGGTAGCGGCAGTTTCGCTGCTCACCTTCGCACTTACGGTGGAATCGTTGTTGGCTGTAGTTGTTGCGGCCGGTTTATCGCCTGATCCACTGGCCCTGGTTATCGCCGGACTTATGGCGATACCTGCGGCCAACAAACACGCTACGAATCCTCGCATTCATTTCCTCCCTGAAATTTAGTCCCGAACTGAAGTTGCCGAATTGGACCCACCCGATGGCCCACCCTCGATGATTCACAGAGGCACACGCCTACGCCGACTCATTTGCATCCGCCGAGTGATACGTGCTCCTATAGCGGACTCCAGATGCGTCTAACGCTCGTGAAAGTCTATCGTTCGATTGCTGGTTTTTATGAGCTTGCTGGCGCGACCGGCGAATAAGACAGACGGCCTGGCATCCGCTCCCCGTCGAACGAAACGATACGGATGTCTCGGCAGCGGCGGCATCGTATTTGGACGGCTTGTATGACTTATGACAGGAATGTTAATTGTGCGTTACTTAGGTAAAGTGCCATCTGGCACAGAGATAGGCTCGCTGGCGGCAAAAAACTCGTAAAAATGTTCTGCAGGGGGTGGACCCGGTTAGGGGCGCCGGACCGGGTTGTTCAGACTTCGGTATGTACGGATTCGGGAATTCCTTGCTCAGCGGGTTCTTCCCGCTCGGACGGCAGGATCAGCCGAGAGTGCCGGATGCTGAAGAAGCGTTCCCGGCAGGGGTCGCAGCGGTAGGCCGGGAATCGCAGCAGTCGCTTGGCGAAGATTAGGGTGCCGCCGTCAACACGTTCCCGCGAAATCCGATCGAGATCGAAGTTGCCGCACTTGGGGCAATGCGCCAGGTGAAGGAAGCGCAGCGCCACTCGCCGCGCATAAAAGCGCAGTTCGCACGTTTTGCATCGCCAGGGGCGGCATCCCGCCAGCGTGAAGAGAAAATCAGCGGGTCCGGAACGATGGGAGCGGAAACATTCGGCGCTGCGGCACTGTGGGCAAATCATCAGTACATCCTCAGTAACCTGCGACAGCATAGCCAAAACACTTGCCCCAAGCAAGACGCGCGGGCCGGATTTTCAACAGGAGTTGTGTAAAACAATAATCGAGAATTTCCCGATGACCACCACCGAAGCGCGTTGCGTGCGACATCCGGCAAAGCTCGCTCCTGGTTGTAGACATCCAGTGCATGCTCGTACATAATTTACCGCAGGCGGCGCTGGCCGCTCCCTGAGGAGGTTTCCGATGAGTTTGACTCCTGCTCCGACTCCGCCACCGGAACCGCAAGTTGTCGAGACGTCTCCGCTGCCGCGCTGGGTGCTGCTGCTTTTCGTAGTGGCTTTCGCGCTGGTCGGCTATCTCTTTTATCAGAATTATAACGATCGCCAGGCCGCGCGCGCCTCACTGGATGCCGCTGACAAAAAGGCCCAGGCTGTCGACCAGGAATTCGGCAAGACCAATGCGCGCATCGCCGACTTGCAGGCGAAACTGGAAGTCACCACCCAAAAACTCGGCTTGACCCAGGATGAGCTGGCTCGTGCCCGCGGTCTGGCGCAGTCCATCAAAAAAGATCAGCAGCAGGCCGACGAGCAGTTGCGCCAGCAGATCGGCGCCGTTCAGGCAGATACCACCACTAAACTCGGCCAGGTTGCCACCGACATCAATGGAACCAAGAGCGATGTGGCTGCCACCAAGGCGGACCTTGAGGCTACCAAGTCCAAACTGCAAAGTACGGTCGGCGATTTGGGCGTGCAGAGCGGCTTGATCGCGCGCAACCACGATGAAGTCGAAGAACTCAGGCGCCTCGGCGAGCGCGACATCTTCGAATTTTCCTTGAAGAAGGAAAAGCAGCCGCAGCACGTCGGCCCCATCCAGGTCACACTTCGCAAAACGGATACGAAGCATTACAAGTACACCGTCGACGTGATTGCCGACGACAAGGACATCGAAAAGAAAGATCGCACCGTCGGCGAGCCCATTCAGTTCTACGTCCGCGGTGCTCGCGCTCCGTATGAGATCGTTGTCTTCGACCTTGGCAAGGACACGGCCAAGGGGTATCTCAGCACGCCGAAGTCGGCCAGCGCCGCGGCCCCCTCCTCTGCTCCAGCCGCGAAGGCTCCCGGGAGCTGATTTTTACCCGCAAAGCCGTCGCTCATTGACCCTATCGCGAACTTACGCTGCGCTCCGGTGGAAGCTGAAGCGCAGTTTCTTTTTTCATCGGCTTGGTTTCGCATTTCTCAGTTTTGCGCTCATCCTGCTTTTTTCTTCATCGGCGTGCGCGCGCCGGCAGGCCCCGCAGGTTCTGCAGACTACAGTGGAGCTAGTCAAAGTGGACGTCAGCGTGGCGGACAACCACGGGGATTTCGTGGCTTCGCTCTTGCAATCGGATTTCCGCATCCTCGATAACGGCGTCGAGCGGCCTGTCACATTTTTCACCCCGGTCGATGCGCCCGCTCAGGTTCTGGTGCTGATCGAGACCGGTCCCGCGGTCTACCTCATCCAGAGTGAGCATCTCGCCGCCGCCTATGCTTTGCTCGATGGCCTCGATCCGCACGACCAAGTCGCGCTCGCCGCTTACGACAACGCGCCGCGGCGCATTCTGCCGTTCACTTCGGACAAGTCTCTTTTGCTCGCCGCGCTCGGCGGTATTCAATACAACATCGGCATGGGCGAGTTGAATTTCTACGGCTCGCTCACAGAAGTCCTGGACTGGCTCGATTCTGTCCCGGGAAAAAGGACCATCCTGCTGCTCACCACCGGACTCGATTCCTCCCAGCCTTCGTATTGGGATGCGCTTGTTGAGAAAGCTCGCCGCGATGACGTTGTGATTTTTCCCGTCGCGCTCGGTGGTTCGCTTCGTTCCACCGCGCCGCCGAAGAAAAAAGGGAAAAAGCTGCCGCCGAATGCAGAGTCAGATAATCGCGGGCCGCTTCCGCCTAATCCCGTTAGCTTTGCCCGTGCGGATCAGGATCTGCGCACCCTGGCTTCCATGACCGGCGGCCGCGCCTATTTCCCCGATTCTCGCCAGGATTTTGTCGCCATCTACCGCCAGATCGCCGCCATGCTCCGCCACCAGTATGTTCTCGGCTTTGCGCCGGCCCATGATGGGCAGCTTCATTCGCTTTCCGTTCAACTCGTCTCTCCGCAAGCGGCCGGCCGCGCCGCGAAATCCCGCCGCAACAATCCCGAATATCAGATATTTTCCCGGTCGGGATATCTCGCCCCAGGCCCATGACGCTGTACAATCTTTTCGCCGGCAATCATCTGGAGTGTCAATGAAATTTCGTCCCGCGATCTTTTTGGGCTGTTGCGCCCTGCTGTGCTTCGCTGCGGCGTATGCCTTACCGTCTCGTGCGCAATCGAAGCAGGGAACTGCGCTGCCTCCAACCGCCGGCGGGACGCTTCCTGCGCAATTCAACTACGGCGGAGACGCCGCCGAAGTTCCCGCCGAATTTGTTGGCAATCTCGTATTTCTCCCGGTGCGCATCAACGGAGGTCGCCCCTCCGCCTTTTTCCTCGATTCCTCGGCCGCTGCTTCTTCCATCGATCCGGCCCGGCTCGCGGTGCTCGGCCTCGCGCCTTCGCCCAGAACAGTCCTGAGTATGATCGGCGTCGATGTTCCTTTTGCGCCGCTTCCCGCCATCGCCCAGCCCGACTTCGGCTTGCACATTGGCCGTGCTTACGATGGCACTCTCGGCGGTGATTTTTTTGCCCGCGCCGTCGTGGAAGTTGATTACGCCCGCCAGACCGTGCGTCTTTACGACCCTTCTTCCTACAAGTATTCAGGGCAGGGCGCGACCTTTCATCTCACCTTGTCTGCTGGTCTCCCTGTAGTTCAGGCGAAGTTCACCAATCAGAAGGGAAAGCTGCTTGACGGCGATTTTGTCGTGAGCACTGCCAACGACGACACCGTAATCCTCTTCGACCATTACGCCGAGTCCCATCGCATTCTTGGCGAGCACTGGAAAACGATTCCCAACGTCGATCCCTCCTTGTCGGCGCCCGGTGGCGCTGCGGCCGTCGCGCGATTGAAAGATTTTCAGATCGGTAACTTATCCTCCGAGGGGCTTCTGGTCACATTTTCGAATGCTGACTTGCCCGGCTCGCATGACCCACATCTCAGCGGGGTAATTGGCGCAGCCTTCCTGGCCCGCTTCACCGTTGTTTTCGATTACCCGCATCAGCAGTTGATCCTCAATCCCAATTCGCATTTCCCAAGTGACGATCAGGAGGACAAGAGCGGAATTACCGTCGTGGCCAAAGGCAACGCTCTCCACACTTTCGAAGTGGTAGACGTCAACCCCGGCTCGCCCGCCGCCAAAGCCGGAATTCAGAAGGGTGACGTGATTGCTGGAGTGGATGAAGATGCCGCCGCGGACATGACCCTCGCCGAACTCCGCGATCTATTCCGCCAGATCGGCCACAAATACAACTTGTCCATCGAGCGCAACGGCCAGTCCAAGCAAATTACCGTGGAAATGAAGCGCCAACTACTCTGAAATGAGCCGCTCTCGCTCGATTTGTTTTCTTGACGGGACGACCAGTAGGCCGCGCCTCTAAATACGCGCCAATCGGTCTGATACCGGAAATCAATCGGTGAACGTGAAACGCTATTCGTAGTCCCGCAGCGTCTCGGCCATCTCCATCAGCCGCGCGTTCGCGCGCGCAAACACGCTGTCTGGTTCGAACCTGCCAGGCATGCCGTTCGTCCCGGCATGGACGCCCGTGAGAATTTCAATGCCTTGCTCAATCGTCGCCACCGGATAAATGTGAAAATCGCCGCGCGCCACTGCTTCGATCACTTCGTCGCGCAGCATCAGGTCGTCCACATTTTCCGCCGGAATCAGCACGCCCTGTTTGCCGCTTAATCCCTTCAACCGGCACACGTCATAAAATCCTTCAATCTTTTCATTCACGCCGCCGATGGGCTGCACATCGCCCTGCTGGTTCACCGAGCCGGTTACCGCGAACTCCTGCCGGATGGCAATGCCCGAAAGCGCCGACAGCAGCGCGTAAATTTCCGTCGAGCTGGCGCTGTCGCCATCGACGCCTGAATAGGATTGTTCGAAGCACAGGCTCGCCGCCAGTGACAGCGGCTTATCCTGCGCGAACGTGCGCCGCATGTAGCCCGCTATGATCTGCATGCCCTTGTCGTGAAAGCGGCCGCTCAAATTCGACTCGCGCTCGATGTTGATCAGCCCCACCTTGCCCAGTGCCACCGACGCCGTGATGCGCACCGGCTTGCCGAACGCGTACCCTCCGATTTCCATCACGCTCAGCCCGTTCACTTGACCCATGCGTTCGCCGGTCGTGTCGATGAACAGTAGATTCTGCTCGATCATCTCCCGGATCTTCGTTTCTAGCAGGTTATGTCGCTCGATCTTCGCTTCCAGCGCAGCGCGCACGTGCGCGCTGGTCACCACCGCTGCGCCAGAGTTTTTCGCTGCGTAAGAGGACTCGCGCGCCACGTCCGCCAGATCGGAAAATCGTGTGGTGATCTTCCCGCGCCGGCCCGCAATCCGCACGCCCTGCTCCAAAATCGACGCCACCGCAGTGCGGTCGAAGGGCAGCAGCTTTTCCTTGTCGCACAATTCCCGCAGGCGCCCACCGTATTGGCCCACTACCACTTCGCTCCACTTCATTTCTTCGTCGAACTCGACGCGCACCTTGAAAATCTTCTTGAAGTCGTCTTCGTAGTCGTAGAGCAGCTCGTACATGTCGCGGTCGCCGATCAGGATCACCTTCACGTGCACGTCGATCGGCTCCGGTTTCAGCACCGCCGTGCTGATGGGAAAAAACGTGTCGATCGGCTGGATTTCGAGTTTCCCGTGATTCAGCGTGCGCTTGAGCGTGCGCCACACGCCCGTTTCCGTCAGCGCGTCGAGCGAATACATCACCAAAAAGCCGCCGTCGGCGCGCAGCAGCGATCCGCCGCGCAGATCCATGAAATCCGAATTCCAACCGCCGCGGCTGTCGTAGCTTCGCTGCACCGTGCCGAATACGTTCGCGTAAGTCGGAATCGTCTCGAAAATTACCGGGCATTTTTCCTGCTCACCGTGCGCCAGGATTACGTTCACGCCATACACGCGAAACGGATCACGATCGTTGCGGTCCGGCCGAGGGCCGCCGGGTCCGCCTTCCCCGGGCGCAGGCTCCTCTTCGCCCTCGCGGTCCTTGAACGGCTCCAGGTTATCCAGCACGTGGTGCCGCACTTCCTCCAGATATTCGGCGATCTGCGGATTCGGATACTTTTCCTTGAGTTCCTCGATCACCCCATCCACCAGCACCGACGCTGCTTCCTGCTCCAGGTAACTCGTCTCGCTGGACAGCTCACGCGAAAGCGAAAGCGTTTTGCGGTATACCACCGTGAATTCCTGCCGGAACTGGTCGTACTTGCGCTCCAGCTCCTCCGCCGCCGCGTTTTCGAGTTTCCCCTCCTGCACCATCTTGGGGATCTCCTCGATCGGCACCATCTGCCCATCCAGCACCGGGAAAATTTCCGGCAGCGCCACAGCGCCCACCTGCATGCGCCCCAGTGCGAACTGCTCGCGCGCAATGCGCCGCGTGAAGTCGTCCATCAATTCTTTTTCGCGCACCGTAAACCGCTCGACGATCCTCGTCTTTTGCCGCTGAAACGGTTCGCCCTCGAACACCTGCGGAATCCGCCGCCGCAGAAAGTCGATTCCGGACTCAACTTCCTTCTTGAACGCGTTCGCTTGTCCGCGAGCCAGCGTCAACAGCCTCGGACGGTCCGCATTCTTGAAATTGTTCACATAGCAGCGGTCCGGAGCTGGCTCGGTTGCCGGATGCATCTCCTCGATCATCCGCCCGATCATTCCGCCGCGGCTCGATCCGGAAAGCCCGCATACGAACAGGTTGTAGCCGGAAGCGGTCAGTTCCACGCCCATGCGCAACGCCCGCAGCGCCCGTTCCTGCCCGATATCTCCCGAGATCGGCTCAATCTCAGCCGTAGTCTCAAACGGTATGCTCGCCGGGTCGCACCGCCATCTCAGCTTCTGCGGCGGCAGGCACGCGTGATTGGGAATAGTGCTCTTGGTGGCCATCACAATTTCATCAGATGCAGCTAAAGACGCTTACTCTAGCACGGTCGCCTTCTTTTGTTCAGCCGCTTCCCTCTGCTTGGTTTCGGAGCGCGTACGGGGCACATACACCTGCAGCAGTGTGCCGGCCGTCGCGATCACCACCGGCCCCAGCACCACCCCCAGCAGCCCGAATACTTCGATGCCGCCCAGCACGCCGATGAACACCAGCAGCATGTTCATTTCGGCGCGGCCGCTGATGATATACGGCCGGATGAAGCTATCAATCGTTCCAATCACCGTGCTGCACACCACCGCCAGCACGATCCCAGCCGCCACATGTCCCCCCAGCAGCAGGCTCAGCGCCAGCGGAACCCAGATCAGCGCTGTGCCGATCATCGGAATAAAAGAGAAAAATCCCATCAGCACGCCCCAGAAGATCGGCGAATCGATTCCCGTCAACGCAAAGGTCAACGCTCCGATCGAACCGTGCATCACCGCTGCCGCTAGCGTCGAAAACACCGTGGCGAACACCAGGCTGTGCGTGTCTTCCATCACCTGCATGCGCTGTGCTTCCTCGAAGGGCAGCCGGTCCCGGATGCGCGTCACGATGGCCGCGCCGTCCCGGTAGAAGTAGTACATGGAGAAAATCGTGAAGGTCACATCCAGCAGGAACGTCGCCGTGTTCCTCAGAATGGACCCCGCCTTTCCCGCTGCCCATCCCGCGGCCTGCTCCACGGAGTTGTGCACCAGCGTGCCAAGGTCGGAGGGGATAAGCCCCGGGAAGCGATGCTGCAAATCGTTCCACAACCGGTTCACCCAGGCATACCGCCCCAGTTCCACTCCGAGCTGCACGGCATGAACCGCGTTCACCGCCTGCCTTACGAACGCGCTTAACACCAGCGTCATCGGTACGATCAGCAGTAATGTCACGCCCGCGGTTGTGAGCAGCGCCGCCGTTCCCGGCCGGAATCGTCGCGTCACACGCTTGTACACCGGATACGTGAGCACGGTCAGAATGGCGGCCCAGGCCAGCGGTTCCAGAAAGGGTTCGAAGATACGGTAGGCGAGATACGCCAGCACCACCACGATGCTGTAAAACAGCACAATAGCGACTCGCTCTCGCCGGGTGGCTGAATCGACTGTCAATGGAATCTCTTTTGCGGCAAGTATTTCAACGCTTGGCGTCTCCCGCGGGCCGAACCAATCGCCGCTGGCGGCGCCTCGCCCGTGAGCAGCGAATGCTATACTCCGGGCAGCTTCTTCGAGATTACTTCATGCCGGACGCGCTCTGCAAACATCAACGGAAGCGGCTGATTGCAAAGGATGACGACTCGCAGTATTGGGAGTGTCTCGACTGCGGCGAGATTCTCGAAGCGGGCGAGCTGGCTACCGAACTGGTCACCGAGCCGGTCAATGAAAGGGTCAATGACCTGCCCGCTGAGCCTGCGCCCGCCCGGCCAGCGGAATCCCCCGGCGGCTCGCAAAAGCCGCCTGGCTTCGACGAATCCCTCTCCGACGCCTAGATTCTTACCGCTGCGTGTGCGTCACTGCGGATTCGGCCCTTCGGTAACCTGCACCAGGTCATCCGGGCGCAGCCACCTGCCAAACGCGTTCTTTACCTGATCCGCGTTCAGCTCCACATAGTGGTGCGCGGCAATCTCCGGTTCGTCCAGCGGTAAGCCGATCGTCGCGCGCGACACGAGTCCGCCCGCGATGCTGTCCACGCTCGCTTCGCCCAGCGGAATCTGCCGCAGCAGCATGGCCTTTGCGCGGCGCAATTCTTCGGCGGAAACTGGCTCGGCCTGCATGTTTTTCAGATCCCGCTGCACCACCGCGCGCGCCTTCAACACATTCTCTGGATCGCACGCATAATTCACCCGGTAGACCGAGCGCGTCTTGCCGATCCCGAACGACGACGACACGAAATACACCAGCCCCGCATTTTCGCGCAGGTCCTGGTAAAGCCGCGTCGCGTAAAATCCTCCACCCAGCACGTGATTTCCCAGCTCCAGCGCGTAATAATCGGGATCGAACCGGTTCACCCCGAGCGTCTCCGCCAGCGTCACGTCCACTTGTACGCGGCTTTTGTCCGGCACAGCCGTAACCTCCGGCGAATTCGCAGGCACCGGAGGGAGATCGGTTTGTGGTGCTGGCCCCATGGCTTTCCAGTCCCCGAAATATTTTTCCACCGCGGTTTGCGCCTGCGCCGGCGTCACGTCGCCGATCACGGTAATCACCGTCAGGTCCGGACGGAATACCTTCGCGTAGTAATCCTTCACGTCCGGCAGCGTCAGCGACTTCACCGACTCTGGCGTCGCCTCCCGCTGCTGGGGATCGTTTTTCGGATACAGCGCCGTGGTCAACGCCTTCGCCGCCAGATAACCTGGGCTCTGCAACTGCCCTGCCACCGACGCCGCCGTTTGTTCCTGCACCACCTTAAAGGCGTTCTCCGGCAACGCCGGATGCAACACATTATCCGCGAGCAACTGCATGCCGCGGTCGAAATGGTCGCTCAGCACGTTGACGCTAAAGTCCGCCCCGGCTGATTCGTTTGCGCCAATATCGTCCAGCGCTTTTTGAAGCGCGATTCGATCCATGCCCTGCGTTCCGTAGGGGAAAAGCTGGTCGACCACTGAGCTCACGCCCTCTTGTCCCTTGGGCGACTCGAGGTCGGCGTTGTTCTTGATGTGCCCCAGCACCGTCACCGATTTGCTGATCGATTCCGGCTGCACGATCAGCTTGATTCCGTTCGGCAGCGTTGTGACCGTCGGGTGAATGGTCAACTCCGGAATGTCCAGCCGCATCACTGCCTGCTCCGCCCAGGAGGGCAGCGTCACCGGGCCGCTCGGTGGTGCTGCTGGTGATTCCGCTCCGCCGAACGATTTCGACGAAGTCGGCTTGCCCGATGGCTGCGGCGTCAGCACCGCATCAATCGCGTTCGCTTGCGTCAAATATTTCTTCGCTACGCGGTTCACATCCTCGGTCGTCACTTTTTCGATCGCGCGAATGTCGTCTTCCGGCGACTGCCGCCCTTCCACCGCCAGCGCGTTCGCCCATTCCATGGCCAGCCCGGAAATCGAGTTTTTCTGGAACTCTTCATCGGCCAGTTCGTGCCGTTTTTCCGCCTCCACCAGGTCGGCCGGCACTCCATTCTTCACGTCATCCGCCAGCACCTGCTGGACCTCCTGTATCAGTGCCTGTCCGTTTCCGCCCTGCGGATAAGCAGCCATGGCATAAGCCACGCTCGCTTGCGGCAATGCGCTCAGCGAGAATCCGGCATCAAGCGCCTTGCCGTCCGGAACCAGCGCATACAGCGTGCCACGCTGGCTGCTCAGCACGTCGCCTAGAATATCCGCCGCCGCGTAATCGGGACTGTCGTAGCCCGGCATACGGAAGGACACCACCGCAAGCCCATACGGCAGGTCCGTCTGCATATCGAGTGTCTGCGTCGAAACGCTGGCCAGCTTCACCTGCGGCCGCGGCGGGATTTTTTTCTCCGGGATATCGCCAAAAAGGTTTTGCACTTCGCCGATGGTCTTCTGCGGATCCACATTTCCCACAATCACCAGAATGGCGTTATTCGGCGCGTACCATTTGTTGTGGAAATCCGCCAGCATTGTGCCGGTGGTCTTGTCGAAAGAAGGCCGTGTCCCCAGCGCGTCGTGCTCGTAGGGCGTGCCGCTGAACATCGCCGTCAGCAATTTCGTGTAAAACACATATTCGGGGTTCGACAAATCCTGCGCCACTTCCTGCTCGATAGCGCCGCGTTCCTGGTCCCACAGCTTGTCCGTGTCGAGCACGCCCCGCATGCGCAGGTCCTCGATGTGGAGCGCCACGTCCAAATCTTCGGCGGGCACGGTGAAAAAATACTGGGTCACGGTTTGCTGCGTGTCCGCGTCGAAATCCCCGCCCATGGCCGCGGAAATGTTCGCCAGTTGCCCCGCACTCAGGTCGGGGCTCCCGCGAAACATCATGTGTTCCTGCGCATGCGCCATTCCCGGAAATCCTGCGGGCGCTTCATCCGATCCCACCAGGTAATTCATCACCGTGGTGGCCACCGGCGCGAGTGTGTCGCGCACGATCACCACGCGAAGTCCGTTCTTCAGCGTTTGCCGCGTCACCGTTTCGGACTCGCCCGCGCTTTTGCCCGCTGAATTCTGCACCGCGCTTGCGCCGGCCTGTGGCGCTCTCGATCGTCCTCTAGCCGCATAGCTCCCCACCACCGCAAATATCGTCACTGCCACCACCAGCCCGAGAATGTGCTTTATCCCTGCTCGCATGCACTCCCTCCAAATCTGTTTAGACGTTCGTTCGCGCTGGATGGACGCGCCTTATTTCGCCGCCATCTTTGAATTTACCCTCAATGGACCGCACTTTCGCGTCATCAGGCTTTTTTCGAAAGCCCATTGCGGGATTTTCCCGCTCCACGTACAGGAAAAGTGTCGGTCCCTCCCCCGAATGCAACGGACGCCAACGGCACTCAAAGGGAAATCTTGGCCCTAAAACCTGCTCCACCGTCTTGGCGGAACCGCATCGAAACCGAAGAAGTTGCGAGTTGTGCGGGGATAGAAGTAAAATAGACCGGCAGAAGGTCGTTGGTTTTCACGCCAGTCGTACACTCAGTTGGGAGATGGTGAAATTGGTATCACACATGCCTCTGGAGCATGTTTTCTAGGTTCGAGTCCTAGTCTCCCAGCCAATTCTTGCTTCACCTGGATAACACATAAAGTGTGACCGTTCATGGTCCTCGGTGCTGAGGGTAAACGAAAGCGGGTTCGTCAAAAGCAGGCGCGGCTTGCACGACGGCTGCTCAAAATCGGCAAGGATTGTGCCGCTCACCTGAAGGCACCTTACCGAACCGTCGAGCACGGTGATTTGCTCTAAAACGAAATGGGTTTGACTCCTTTCTCCGAGACGAATCGTCGTTCCTCGTAGCGGTTCACAGAACTTCCTTCGCTCAACAGGGTTATCACTAGGCGAAAGCTGTAAAACCTTCCAGTGGCTTCCCGCTCCCATCCGGTTAACAATCAATGCCTAGCCGTCGCGATCGGGAGATCGAGACCTATGGCTACCCTCTCGACAACTTGTAACGCACCATCTTGCGCGCATCCCGGCTGTGTCTGCTTCGAGGGACACGAGCTTTGCCGCGCCCATTTCATCGCCAGTTGCTACGAGCGCCTCGAGGAATACGGCCTCCAGCTCGGCAAGAATGACCATTGGCAAATGGTTTCTTCGGAGAACTTTGTCGACATTCTCTCTGAAATCATCGATCAGGCCACCACGCTCGGCCTCGAATCGCCCGATCTGGACGGGATCCAGCAAGCTCAGCTATTGGACATTCTTTTCACCGCCGGCAACTTGCTGAAAAATCTGCGCCGCAGCATTCGCCGTTACCTTTCCGTTCCGCTGAAGCTGAGCTACGAAGTCACCGGCCGCGAATGGACCGAGGAAAGCAACACGCTCGAGGTCAGCCAGCATGGCGCTTCCATCGAATGCCGCATTCCCATTTCCAAGGGCGAAATCATGACTGTCGAGCGCATCGACAACCATCGCAGTGCCAAGGCCAAAGTGCGCTGGCACCGACGCAAACCGGATGGTTCGCAGATGCTTGGCATCGAATTGCTCGATTCCGGAGATTTTTGGGAGTTCGACAAAAGCTGAACCGTGGCCACAGCAGGCGGAAAACCCTCCGAGTCGCCTGTCTCATCACACCGTGGACCCCGGAAACTCAATACTGTTAGCGCAGTAGCCGATTGTTCTAAAATTTCAGTAATGACGCGTCGACGCACTCCCGGCCCGCTCTCCCGGCGAGACCTGTTGAAGTCTCTCGCTTTGGCTGGGATTTCTGCGCCTCTTGGCCTTCTTCCCTCGCGCGCCTGGGGTCAGAACAGCGGCAATTGGCTCCCGCAGCAGAATTCCTCCAGCCTCACCATTCAGGCGCCGCCATCGACGCCCGCGCCCGCGCGCTACAATCTCACTCCCGGCGACGACGCCTTCCTCGAAGATCTCGAGCACGCCAACTTTCTCTATTTCTGGGAGCAGGCCAGTCCCGACACCGGCCTGGTCAAGGACCGCTGCAACGTCCGCGCCACCGACAACAAGACTCTCGGCAGCATCGCCGCCACCGGCTTCGGACTCACCGCTCTCTGCATCGGCGAGAAGCGCGGCTACATTTCAGGCGCGCAGGCCCGCGAACGCGCTCTCAATACGTTGCGTTTTCTCTGGAAAAAGCTGCACAACCAGCGCGGATTTTTCTATCACTGGGCCAACATCAACACGGGCGAGCGCGTCTGGGAATCGGAGATTTCCTCCATCGATACCGCCATCCTGCTCTGCGGCGTACTCCTGTGCCGCGCCCATTTCGCCCATTCTGAAATCGAGGATCTGGCCCAGGAAGTCTTCAACCGCGTGAACTGGCAGTGGCTTTCCGAAGACACACCGATTCTTCCGCACGGCTGGGCGCCCGAATCCGGCTTTCTCCGCTATCGCTGGGATAGCTACAGCGAGCTGATGATGCTCTATCTCCTCGGCCTCGGCTCATCCACCTACCCGCTGCCGCCCGATTCCTGGGACGCCTGGAAGCGCTCCGTCTTCGAATATGATGGCATCAAGTACATCGGTTCATTCGCGCCCATCTTCGTCCATCAATACTCGCAGGCTTGGTTTGATTTCCGCTGCAAGCGCGACAAGTACGCCGACTATTTCGAGAATTCCGTCCTGGCCACCGAAGCGCACATGCGCTTCTGTATCGACCTCGGCCGCCAGTTTCCCGATTACAGCCAGGATTTGTGGGGAATTACCGCGTCCGATTCCGTTCATGGCTACGAAATTTGGGGCGGGCCGCCGAAAACGGGGAATATCGACGGCACTGTCGCGCCCTGCGCCTCGGCCGGCTCGCTGCCTTTTCTTCCGCAGGACGTCATGCGCGTGCTCCGCACCATCCAGTTCCGCTACGGCACCGGGACTTGGAGCCGCTACGGCTTCGTCGACGCCTTCAACCCACTCATCAATTGGTATGACAGCGACATCGTCGGCATCGACACCGGAATCACCATGGTCATGGCCGAAAATGCGCGTACCGCCTTCGTGTGGGACACCTTCATGAAGAATCCAGAAGCGCAGCGTGGCATGTTGCGCGCCGGGTTTGAAATGTACGATCCCACCAACCCGCAGGAGACGGCTCCCACTCCGCCCACTCCACTCAACGCCGCCGGCTTAGCCAACGGCAATCATCACCGCACCACCAGCAAAGCCAATCCCTGAGCGGGAATCGTCAAGCTCACCGATCCATTCTGCAACCGCATCTTTTCCGGCGCAGGCAGCTCGGCAGCTTTTCTCAGGTCCTCTATCTGGCTGGGCGTCGGAAATCTCGGCCGCCCCATCTCTTCATATTTCGGCAGTGGCGAGCCGTGCATCGCATCCACGCGATACACCTCCACGCGCTTGTTTCCGCCCGCGCCTTTTAGCGAAAGCGTCACCGTCTTCGCTTCGCCTTTTTCTTCCGGCAAAAACAAATTCCATAGCGCGATTACGATGTGCCCGTCCACATCGCGCGTCACCAGCGCATCTTTCGCATCGCTTTCGATACGGCTGTCGCCCAGCATGTGCAGCACCTTAAAAGCGTTGAACGCCGGCTTGGGAATATCGTCTTCGGCGATCGCACCGTACCCCCCGTAAAACGGCTCCTTCACTACACCCTGCTCCTCGAAAACGTCCGAGAACGCCCAATAGCTCAGAATTTGCACCATCCCGTCGCACTGCCGGATGGTGTCCGCCAGCCACGGCGCCATGAACGGCGCATCCGTCACATCCGGCTCGTTTTTATAGCTTGCGTTGTATTCGCTGAAAAACAACGGCAGGTCCGGCCGCGCTGAAGCTTTGATCTGGTCGTGAACTTTTGCCACCGCCCGGCATATCATCTGCGTCCGTGGAATATTTTCATCCGTGCCGAACACGTCTTTCGCCAGGTCGTTGCCGTACACGTGTGTTGAAGCAAAATCCACCGGAACGTTTTTCTCCACTACGTGCTTGATAAACCGGTCGACCCACGCCGCCTGCGCCGTAGCCGGTCCTCCCACGCGCAGCCGCGAATCTACCGCCTTGATCGCGCGCGCGGTCGTGTCATAAAGCTGGTAGTAGGTCTCTTCTTTTGGATCGCCGGCCCAGAAGTCGAGGTTCGGCTCGTTCCACACCTCGAAATACCACTGCGAAACCTCGTCGATCCCGTACCGCGCCACCAAGTGCTTCGTGAACGCCGTGATCATGTCCGCCCACTTGTTCCAGTCCTTCGGCGGGGCCACGATGGGGTGATACCAGAACGCCTGCTCGGTGGGCTGCGCCGCGAGTTTTCGCGGCATGAAGCTCAGCTCCACGAACGGCCGCACACCTTTCTCCAGCAGCCCGTCGTAAATCTGGTCCACGTAGGAAAAATTGTACACCGGCTTTCCGCTGGCATCCTCGTCGTACAAGCCCACGTCATCGTCGAAAATCGCGTGGAATCGGATGTAATGAAAATCCGTGGCCAGCTTTGTCTGCCGCACGTCCTGGCGGTACTCGTCTCGCATGGCCAGCACTGCGCGTCCCGATCCGAACATCTCCTCCCAGAAATGCGGAAAGCGCCGCGCCGGCGCATTTAAATCCACCTGAATACTTTCGCTTGTCGCGGCCGCGGGCCCTTGCGCCGGCAGCGCTCCAGCGCTGCACAAAATTGCCGCCGCAATCAGCGCTCGCGCTATCCACAGCCTTCGTTTTCTCGTCTCGACACTCACCGCGTTCCTCGCACCCAACAATTTCCGTTTTAGGCGCTCAGCCCTCCGATTGCAACAGCTACTTGCCGTGTTAAATAAGGAAGCAACACCAGATTGAAATTCCGCTGCAACGAAATTTCCGCAAAATCATCCAGGTCTTCCTCGCCCGCGATTTCCACATTTCCGAATTTTCCACAACGAAAACTCTTCTTGGTCCCGTTGACCAAAAATCGCTCCAGAGTTACAAACGTGTTGTCGAGACGATCTAAGACGATCTGATCTTGGGCAGCGCGGCGAGCGAGAGCTTGACGGGTTACGCGGGATCCAGGCCGCACAGAATGTTTCGGCAGGACGCGAAAGAAAGCAGCTTTCGCGGTTAGCGCCAGCAAGGTTCATTCCGGTGTTGGCGTTGCGTCGTCTGGCTGGGCCAAAACTTGGCGAGCAGCGCAACGCGAACAACCGAAGGGATCGGGCAAGTGCTTTCCGCGGCCGGCTGGCCCCGGTAAAACGGGAGAACGCCTGGCACACTGCTGTGCTTTCGTGGCTGAGGGAGAGGGGCGAGCAATCGCCCCTTTTCTTTTTTAGCCCACTATCTGAGTGCAGTAGCCCTTTCTCTTCTGGCCGTCCGCAGACCCCGCGCAACTGTGTTATGGTTTTTCCTCACGATTATTCTTCAATGTGAATTGGCGCAAGCGAAAGACCGAGGGTGCCTTCGAGTGGCTGAAAAAAACGTCCTGGTAGGAATGATTCCCGAAGTGGTGGTGCTTGATCCCGGCGATCAAGCCGTGTGGTATTCCAACGCCGGCAACCTCAAGGTCGAATTCGATCCCCAGCGTTGCCCTTTTTCCTCGAACGTTTTGCAAGCGCCGCCGGGCATTCGTCTGTCGAGCGGCCCGGCCCGCCCGGGGCTCAATTCCGGCTCCTTCAAGTATCGCCTTTTCCTCAATGACGTTATGGTCGCCCAGGGCGAAGTGCTCATCCGCGCCAAAGAGCGCTAGCGCAACCGCGAGGCTCTCGTCGGCGGACCAGACTCCCGAATCGCTGCCCGTCGCTCGGCATTACACCGAATTTAAAACGTGCCGGAGTTAAAACGGTGGGGACTTAGAACCGGTGGGTGTTGCCAATTCGGCCGTTGCGCTTTTCCACCAGGGCTGTCTCGTTTGACACCCATTCAGCTGCGCGCTCGGTCTTTCCTGCATTCTGTTGCCGCATGGAGAACTCCGCTACCAGCGGCAAATGGTCGGACGCAGCCAGCGCCGTGTCGCTTCGATGTACGGCCACGTGTTCCAGTTTCAGGCTTCGGTCGAAATAAATCTGGTCCAGATTCAGGAACGGAAGCGGTCCCGGATAACTTCCTTCGCCGCTCAGCGTCGGCTTCGTTCCCGCACATTGAAAGTGCGACCCGAATAACCGCGATGCCAGCCCCTTGGTCCACTCGTTGAAGTCGCCCAGCACGATCTTCATGCCGGTCAACCCTTCGTGGCACACGATTTGCCGGTCGAAGATGTTTCGTGCCTGCCGCCGCCGTTCGAAAAATAGCGGACCTAGATGCACGTTGAAAACGTGCAGCAGTTCGCCTTGCGGCAAATGAATGTCCGTCCGCAGGCAGCAGCGCCGTTCATGGATGCGCGTCGAGATGTTGTAATTCTCAACGTGGTCGAAAGGGAATCGCGAAAGCACCAGGTTTCCCGCGCTTCCCCCCCGATACCTCCTCGTCTGTCCCATCTTCGCTTGATATCCCAGCTCTTCCGCCAGATATCGCGCCTGATTGCGTTCAGGGCCTCTCCCCTCCACGCACGCCACTTCCTGCAGCGCAACAATATCCGCGTCGATCTCGCTCAGCACTTGCGCGATCCGTTCAGGCCGCAGCCGCCGGTCCCACCCGATCGACTTATGAATGTTGTAGGTGGCGATTCGCACCCGGCTTTGGTTCCCTGGCGTTTCCGGTTTCGGAGTCATTGTTTCGGACTCATTGTCTAGGACCTAGTGGTCTAGGGCGTATTGGTCTAGGACTTACTGTTTCCTGATGCCTGAAATGTTGCCCATAATCGTTAGATGCCCGTCCAGCGTCTTTGTTGCGTAAACCGTTCTCTTGCCCATGGTCACACATTTCATGTGGGTTGAGCAGCGAAATTCCGTCGCTACGTTACCAACGAATCGACTCTCAGCGTTAACGGAATGTTCCGCATTCTCGGAGCTTAACCGCGCGTCACCGTTCGCGTTTTTCCAGGCTCACGGCGTCGCCCCCGCGCAACCGGTGCTCCGCACCGGTTCCCAACTAGCTCAGCGCCAGCCGCGTCTCGCTCAAATCCAGCTCGTGCTCGATTTTTCGCAGCACTTCGTCGCCGATGCGCCCTTCGTTCCGCAAGCGCACCGCCGTTTTCCGCTCCACGCGCATCAGCTCTGCCGTCACCTCGCGATACCGGCCGAGTTCTTTAAGGCTCATGGCGTCACCGCCGGCGCCATCTTGATTCAAAATCGCCAGCCTCTGCGAGTAATGATGCGCCACGTCGTCGTACACTTCCTCGAATCCCGGTTCGTCCTTGCCTCGAATCTCTTCCAGGTGCGCCAGCGCCGCGGTGGTGATGATCCGCCTCGCGTCCTCTTCTTCATTCTTGTTGCCCTGCGCGCCTGTCAGCCCAAGGGCTCGAATCAGCGGCGGCAGCGTCAGCCCTTGCAGCACCAGCGTCACGAAAATCACGCTGAACGTCAAAAAAATAATCAGGTTCCGCTGCGGGAACTCGCTCCCATCCGCCAGCGTTACCGGCAGTGAGATGGCCGCCGCCAGCGCCAGCACTCCTCGCATGCCTGTCCAGCCCACCACGAAAATCTGCCGCGCGTTCGGCCGCGTCAACTGCTGCTTCAGCAGCCGCCTACGCACGAAATACGCCAGGTATGTTCCCGGATAGCTCCACACCAGCCGCAGCGCTATAACGATCGCGCTGAACAGCACGCCGTAGAGCAGCAGTTGCCCCGCGCTGTATCCTCGAATCCCCTCCAGCACATAGGGCAATTGCAATCCGATCAGCACGAACACCAGTCCGTTGATGGTGAACGTCAGCGAACCCCACACCGCGCTCGTCTGCAACCGCACATTCGCTGAGAAAAATTGCGCGCTTCGCCGGCTCAGGTACAAACCGCAAGCCACCACCGCCAGCACTCCGGAAGCCCGTGCCGATTCTGCCGCAAGATACGCCGTGTAGGGCGTTAGGATGCTGATCACGATTTCGATGGGCCCGTCGTCCACATGATTTTCGATCCACTCGACGAACAACCCGATCGCCAACCCGATCGCCAATCCAATCGCAATCAGATAGAACAGCCGCAGCGTTCCCGACGCCAGCGTCGGCGTCCGCCGGTCCACCACCATGGCTACCGCGAACTCCAGCGCCAGCAAGCCCGTCGCATCATTTACCAGGCTTTCCCCTTCCAGCACGTCCACGATGCGCTGCGGCAATCCCACCTGCTTCGCGATTGCCGTTGCCGCGATTGCATCCGTCGTCGCCACCACCGCGCCCAGCACGAATCCCAGCCGCCAGTCGAATCCCGCGAACACCCACCTCGTGGTTTCCGCGATCCCAACCGCTGTGAATCCCACCAGCCCGAACGCCAGCAGCAGAATGCTTACCAGATTGAATTTGAAATCGCGCCAGGAAGTCAGCCACGCCCCGGAATAAAGCAGCGGCGGAAGCACCACCAGGAATACCACCTCGGGGTTTAGCGCGATTCTCGGTATTCGCGGCAAAAAACTCAGCAGCAGTCCCGCCACCACCAGCACGATGGGGTAGGGGATTTTCATTTTCTGGGCCACCACCGCGAAAATCACCACGAACAGCAGCAGCACCAGAAAAATGATCTCGATCGCGTGAATCGCGCTTCCCGTCATGGCCCTAATTTACGCGATTCCACACCCGTTCCGCACACGAACACGCTGTGCTCGAAACTCCCGCGACTTGCTTGTATAATCCTCGTCCAAATCTGCGGGGAGGGAGTTGCGATGAACTTTACCGCCAGGCGTTTCATCGCTACGGTATTCACCGTAGCCGGAATTTCAGGGTTCCTGATGTTTTCTTCGTTGCGCGCGCAGACCGCGCGCTTTCACGATGCGCCCGCGTCCGCTAGCGCCATGAAAAATCCCGATGCTGGCAACCAGCAGGCCGCCGAAGCCGGCGCCAAACTCTACGCCGCAAATTGCGCCGCCTGCCACACGCCCACAGGGAAGGGAACTGGAAACATTCCCTCGCTCGCCAGCGGCGCCGCGCAATCGGCCAACGACGGCGAACTCTTCTGGTTCGTCACCAATGGCAAGCCCGATAGCGGCATGCCCTCCTGGTCGCAGCTTCCCGAAGAGCAGCGCTGGCAGATTGTCACTTTCCTGAAATCCAATGACTGGGCCGCTGCCTCAGCCGCCTATGACGCCAATACCGCCGCCTCGTTGAAAAATCCTCCGCCCAAAGCCCCCTTTACCGATTTCCGCTTCGAGAAGCCCGGCACCTTTCACAAAATCACCGTCGCCGATCTGCCCGCGCCTTTCGCCACCGAATCTTCGCGTAACAATGCGCAAGTGGTCGATCGCCCGCATGACGCCTGGCCCAAAGCGCTTCCCGGATTCAAGGTTGACCTCTACGCCACCAATTTGAATGGCCCGCGCCTGATTCGCACCGCGCCCAATGGCGACTATTTCGTTGCTGAAAGCGATCCCGGCGACGTCAAAGTTTTCCGCGGCATCAGCGGTGATTCCAAGCCTCAGCAGGTGGAAACTTTTGCCGCCGGACTCAATCGTCCCTACGGCATCGCCTTCTATCCGCCGGGCCCGAACCCGCAATACGTCTACATCGGTAATACCGACTCCGTCGTCCGCTTCGCCTATAAGAACGGCGACCTGAAAGCCCGCGGCAAGGCCGAACACATCGTCGATCTTCCGCACGCCTCCTCTGGCCACTGGACACGCAGCGTGCAGTTCTCGCCCGACGGCAAGAAAATGTACGTTTCCGTCGGCTCCGTCTCGAACATCGACGATTCCGACACGCACCCTGAAGAGAAGGACCGCGCCGACATTCTCGAGTTCAATCCCGATGGCTCAGGCCAGTCCATCTACGCATACGGCATCCGCAATTCCGGCGGCGGCCTCATCGTCGACCCGAAAAACGGCGAGCTTTGGGTTTCCACCAACGAGCGCGACGCCCTCGGCGACAATCTCGTTCCCGATTACATCACCCACGTCACGCCCGGCGGATTCTATGGCTGGCCCTGGTGGTACATGGGCGGACACCAGGATCCCCGTCACATCGGCAAGCATCCCGAGCTTCAGAACAAGGTGATCACGCCAGACGTTGTGCTCCAGCCGCACAACGCCTCGTTGCAGCTCACCATCTACGACGGCAAGCAGTTCCCCAAGGAATATGACGGAGACATTTTCGCCTCCGAGCACGGTTCCTGGAACAAGGCGGTTCGCGTGGGATATGAGGTGATTCGTGTGCCGCGCCACCAGACCGGCAAGGCTTCCGGCGATTACGAGGATTTTCTCACCGGATTCGTGCTTCCCGACGGCCAGGTTTGGGGACGTCCGGTCGGCATCGCTGTCGCGCAGGATGGCTCGCTGCTCGTCAGCGACGACGGTTCCAACTCCATCTGGCGCGTCAGCTACGTGGGCAAAGAATAGCTAAGTGCTATTTGTTGGCAGGGCGGCCATGTTGTCATCCCGAGCCGGTCGCGCTCTTTGCGACCGTGTCGAGGGATCTGCATTTTATTTTGTCATTTGCTTCCGCCGCCATGCCGAAGCGCGGCGAAGCATCCGTCTTCGCTTTTGCCTTCCTTATCGTGCCGCAGACGAATCAGCATCGTTCCGCGCCGCAAACACCACGCAGCTTCCCGCGCGCTGTCCTTCTCTCTCCAGCACTCCGCCCACATAGCCCACCGCCGCATCCTGCTGCGGCGAATCGAAAATCACGATCGCGCTCGCGTCCAACTCACGCAACGCGCTTGCCGCCGCGTCGCGATTTTTCTCCAGCGCCACCGGCGCTCCAAACTCGCCTTGTATCGCTAGCAGGGACCGCACCACCGGATTCGCCCAATAATCCAGCCAGATCCGTTCCGGGCTGTACGACAAATATCCATCCACCAGTTTGTATCGTCCTTCGTCGCGCACCTGCATCCAGGTGCTCTTCATGCTGTACGGCCAGTGGATCAGCGGAAACGTAATCACCGTCCCCGTTTGCAGCGCCCGCGGAAGCGAGCACGCCACCGGCGCTCCATCGCTTGCGTCTCCCATCCACGCTGGATCGGCCGCCGACGAAACCGGAAACGGAATCGTCAGCAGATCCGCCAGCAGCAGCGCACTCAACACGCCAGCCACAGCAACTCGCTGCCATTCCGCGCGCGTGCCCCATTGCTCCATCAAATACGCTATTCCCAACGAGGCCAGCACCGCCGCGCTTAGCGCCACGATCACCTGAAATCTCGCCGGCGCCGACACGAACCTCAGCCACGGCACGCGATACAGCATCGCTGCAGGCCCCGGCACGCGCGTCTGATGCCCGAAAAATCGCAGCGCCGGGCCCAGCGACAGCAGATAAAAGCAAACGCCCATCGCCATCGCAATCAATGGCCATCTCCGCTGCGGCAGCGCAAAAGCAGTGCGTCCCTTCCACGCTCCAATCGCCGCCAGCGCCAGAATCACCGGACCCACATACACGGTTCCCTCGTATCCCGCCGTGAAAATGCTCAAGTCCCAGTTGCTCGTGAATCGCCCGAACAAAATGTGGTTCCACGGCGGAATCAGAAATCCCAGCACGTCCGCCGAATACTGAATCACGTGATCGAACGGTCTCGGCCCCGGCACATCCGCGCGATTGCCCACAAGCATCACCAGCAGGGGTGCGAATAGCACCATGAAAGTCGCCGCGCCCCACGCCAGCGCTCCCCACGTGCGACGCACCACCCCTGTGCCGCGCAACGCCACATCCGCCGCGATCACCACCAGCGTCGCCAGCGCGCAAATCACCGTGTAGTTGTAGTGCGCCAGCGCCGTCAGCAGCATCGCGCCGCCGAGCAGCGCGCCATCCCGCCAGCCCGGCTCGTCTCGCGTCAGCACGCGATCGAGCGCGATGAAATACAGCGGAATCGGAAATGCCGTCACCAGGCTCAGGTGCCCCAGCGCGTGCGCCATCAGAAAGGGACTGAACCCAAAGCACGCGCCTCCGATCAGCGCTGCCGCTTCATTCGCGCAAATCCGCAGGCACAGCAGCCGCGCGCAAAACGCCGCCAGCGCCAGTTGCAGCACTAGCGACACGTTGTACGCCACCACCGGCCCCAGCGTCAGGCTCAGCGGCAGCGCCAGCAATCCCGCCAGCGGATCGGTCGTGCTCCACGAAAGATTCACGCTCGCCGGGTAATAAATCAGGTTTGTATAGAAAGGATTTTCCAGGTGTGTAATCGCGCGGGAAAAATGCCACAAAAACCATGCGTGCTGAAAGTTATCGCCTGAATAGCCCATCAGCCCGCGCCCCGGTGCAAGCGACGCCGGAAACGTGAACGCCATCGCTAGCGCCACGCACACCGCTCCGCTGATCGCATGCCATTTCCACGCCCGCGTCTTCGCAGCTCCAACTTCTGGCCCGCAGTTTCGGTTTGCGCTGTCATCCCTTGCCGACGACCCGGCGAGGGTCGGAGTCCCAAGCGGAGCAACGCGAGCGAGGGAGCTCTCTTCAGTTATTCGCGTCATCAGAATTGTTCTAGAGGAACCAAGCCCTTCTTACTCTTGGCGTCGAGTTCCCACACCGTGTACGTCTCCGCAATCTCACTCGTCGCCAGACATGCGCTGCTTCTGCTTTTTCGTTGTCATTCCGAACGAGCGAAGCGAGGAGGAATCTCTCTTCGGTCGCTCACAACGCCGAAATTATCCGGGAGCAGCTGCGGGATTCGGCACCCGTCTGTTTAGGGGGCCGGAGCTTTTCAGCTCCGACAAAAGAATCGGCGAGCAGCGCCTACCGCTCGCGATGCCTTTTCCGTGAGCAGTCGGGTTTCGCTTTCAGGAGCGCCGTCACTCCTCGCTTGACAAATTTCCCATCCTCCCGTATTTTTTATTCCGTCATGCTTCCTCGGGCGCACCATCATCGCCATCATCACACGATACCGTGCCCGCGGCGGTGTGGCTAGCGAACTATAGCTGGCACTCATCAGCCCGCTGGCGCGGAAGCGCTCAGCGGGCTTTTTGTTTTTGGGCCCGGTTCTTGTTGGCAGCAGAACACATGCAACACTCGCGCTTGGCGCGCGGCGCAAAAACGGCGCGCTTATCAGGAGACGATTCACCCATGACCGACCTCGACTTCGAAAAAGAAGGCGGCCTCATCCCCGCCATCGTGCAGGACGACAAGAACGGCGAAATTCTCATGCTCGGTTTCATGAATCGCGAAGCTTACGACCTTACCCGCAAGACCGGCTTCGTCACTTTTTTCAGCCGCTCGCGCAAGAAGCTTTGGACCAAGGGCGAAACCAGCGGCCAGAAGCTCATCCTCCGCGAGCTGCGCACCGATTGCGACCTCGACGCATTGCTCGTCCGCGTCGAACTTGCCGGGGGCGCCGTCTGCCATGAGGGTTACCGCAGTTGCTTCTTCCGCAAGCTCGACTCGAACGGCGACGCCACCGTCGTCGCCGAGCGTGTGCTCACTCCCGAAGAACTCTACGGAAAGGGGAGCAAGTAATGGCTCCGCTGAAACTCGGCATTCCCAAAGGCAGTTTGCAGGATTCTACCGTCGAGCTTTTCGCCCGCGCCGGTTGGCGCATTTCCGTCAGCTCGCGCAGCTACTATCCCACCATCGACGACCCCGAAATCGAATGCATGTTGGTTCGCTCGCAGGAAATGGCGCGCTACGTCGAGCACGGCGGCCTCGACTGCGGCCTCGCCGGAAACGACTGGATCATCGAGTCCGGCGCCGACGTGCAGGAAGTTGTCGAACTGGTTTATTCAAAGACCAGCCTCGGACGCGTGCGTTGGGTGCTCGCCGTCGCCGAAGATTCCGATATCAAATCGGTGAAAGATCTCGAAGGCAAAATCATCGCCACCGAAGCCGTGCGCATGACCGAAAAATATCTCGCTCGTAACGGCGTGAAAGCGCGCGTCGAATTTTCCTGGGGCGCCACCGAAGTAAAAGTTCCCAAGCTTGCCGACGCCATCGTCGAAATCACCGAGACCGGCTCCTCGCTGCGCGCCAATCGCCTGCGCATCATCGACACCTTGCTTGAATCCTCCACGCGTTTCATCGCCAATCGCGCCGCGCTGAAAGATCCCTGGAAAAAGGAAAAAATTGACGGCATCGCCATGCTGCTCGATGGCGCCATCAAGGCCTACAGCCGCGTCGGCTTGCTGCTCAACGTCCGCCGCGACGATCTCGACAACGTCATCGCCACGCTGCCTTCGCTGCGCAATCCCACCATTTCGCAGTTGAGCGACCCAAACTGGGTGGCCATCAACACCATCGTCGAGGAGAAAACGGTGCGCCAGCTCATTCCCAAGCTGAAGGCCGCGCGCGCCGAAGGCATCGTCGAATATCCGCTGAACAAGGTTGTTTACTGATGCCGCGCTCAGCCCGGCTGCAAATCATGCGCGTCGTCCCGCTCACGCCTGCCGTGCAGGATAAAGTGTTGGCTTCGCGCCGCGATTCCAGCCGCGAAGCCGAGCGCATCGCCTCGCGCATCGTCGAAGATGTGCGCCGCCGCGGCGATGCCGCGCTGTTTGCCTACACCAAGCGCTTCGATCGCGTGGCGCTCAGCGCGAAAAATGTCTGGGTCTCCCGCGCCGAACTGAAAAAAGCGCAGCGCGAAGTCCCCGCGGATTTTCTCGCCGCCATCGATCATGCCGCGCGCAACATTCGCGCCGTGGCCAAAAAGCAAAAGCCGCTCGAATGGGACATCGAAGTTGAGCCGGGCGTGCGCGCCGGACAGCGCGTGCGCCCCATCGACTCCATCGGCTGCTATCTTCCCGGCGGCCGCTTCTCGCTCGTCTCCACTTTGCTGATGACCGTTGTGCCCGCGCAGGAAGCGGGCGTGCGCGAAATCGTCGTCGTCAGCCCGCAGCCGGGGCCCGCGCTGTCTGGCTGCCGCCGAGCGTCTGGGCGTGGAAAAAGTCGCGCGCATCGGCGGCGCGCAGGCCATTGCCGCTCTCGCTTACGGCACGCGTTCTATTCCGCGCGTCGATAAAATCTTCGGCCCCGGCAATCGCTTCGTCACCGCCGCCAAGCGCCTGGTCAGCGCCGATTGCGCCATCGACATGCTCGCCGGCCCCACCGAAGCCATCGTCTTCGCCGATCACGGCAATCCGCAGTTCATCGCCGCCGACCTGATCGCTCAGGCCGAGCACGATCCCGACGCGATCTCGATTTTCGTTACCACTTCCGCGCGTCTTGCCAAAGCGGTTGCCGCGGAAGTCGATGCACAGCTCACGCAGTTGCCAGCGTCGAATCTCGCGCGCCGCTCACTCACCAATAGCGGCTGCGTGCTGGTTGCGCGCAATCTCGCGGACGCGATCCGCTTCGTGAACCTTTTCGCGCCCGAGCATCTCTCTCTGCCCGATTCATCCAGCGCCCTGCTCGATCGCATCAATTCCGCCGGAAGCATTTTCCTCGGCGACTGGAGCGCGCAAACTTTCGGCGACTACGCCAGCGGCACCAATCACGTGCTTCCCACCGGAGGCGTCGCGCGCACGCGCGGCGGCCTTTCCGTCACCGATTTCGTGAAGTGCATCAGCGTGCAGGAAGTTTCCCACGGTGGATTCACGCGGCTCGCGCCGGTCGCCGCCGAATTTGCCCGCGCCGAAGGCCTCGACGCGCACGCCCGCTCCGTCACGGTGCGCCAATGAAGCCTCCCGTTCCCATTCGCGCGGCCGTTGAAAAAATGCGCGCCTACAATCCGCCGCTCGAGGGCCGCACCAAGAAAATCCGCCTCGATTTTAACGAGAATCCCATCGGCTGCTCGCCCAAAGTCCGCCAGGCGCTGGCAAAACTCAGCGCTGCGGAAATCTGCTCCTATCCCGAGCAGGAAACTGTGCGCCGCCAGATGGCCAAACACTTCGGCGTCCGCCCTGACGAGCTATTGCTCACCAACGGTACTGACGAAGCCCTGCACGTCATCGTCAGCACGTTTGTCGAGCCCGATAACTCCGTGCTCATCGTCGAGCCGACCTACGCCATGTATCGCTTTTACTCCGAACTGGTCGGCGCGCGCGTCCTCGCTCCGCGCTACGACGCTGGCATGGAATTTCCGTGGGATGAAGTTAGAAACCTATTAGCCGCTGGAGAGCCACGCGTTTTTTTCTTACCCAATCCCAACAGCCCCACGGGCAATCTGCTTTCGCCAACGGAAATTCGCCATATTCTGGACATGGCCGATCAAACCATGGTCGTGATCGACGAAGCCTACTTCGAATTTTCCGGTGTAACGGTCGTCCCTTGGATTCGCCGTCACGACAATCTCATCGTCACGCGCACATTTTCCAAAACTGCGGGACTCGCCGGACTCCGCCTCGGCTGCGTCTTCGTCAACCGCGAGCTCGCTACCAGCATGCGCAAGTCCCAGTCGCCTTATCCGGTGAACTGCGCGGCACTGGTCGCTGCCGAAGCGGCCATGCGCGACCGCGCTTTCATCGCTCGTACGGTTCGCGAAGTGAAAGCCGGACGCGCGCAGCTCGAAAAAGGACTCGCCCGCCTCGGTCTGCGCTATTTCCCAAGTGGCGGCAATTTCATCCTGGTCTATTTCGGCGACCGCGCAAAAAAGATCGTCGCCGCGCTGGACCGTAAAGGCATCTTGCTTCGCGACCGCTCCGGCGACTTCTCCGGCGAAGGTTACGTGCGCATCACCGTTGGCACTCCGCCGCAAATCGCGCGTCTCCTCCGCGCCCTCGAGGCCCTCCTATGAGCACTCTTTCTTTTACTAGCCGCCCCTGGCGAGCCCGCTCGCCCGAGGATGCCTTGCCTTACCGTTTTGTTTCGCGCTGTCATCCCGAGCGAGCGCAGCGAACGACAGAAAGTCGTTCGCCAACGACGACGGATCTCTCTTCGTGTGCTGCAACGTCACCATCATTGCCGCCCGGGGAAAACCGTCGGACTTTTCGGTGCCGCATCGCTTTGCGCCTTTTGCAATGCGTGCGTGCCGTAACTTCGCTTCGGCTGCCGCCGGCGACCCGACTCCGGTCGCCGTCCGAAACCAATCAGCGCGAGTCTCTTGTTTTTTCTGTTGATCTTTCGTTTTGCTTTGTCATCCCGAGCGAAGTCGAGGGATCCGCATTTTCTTTTGCCGTCACGTCAAGGCGGCAATCATGAGAAAAGCCACGCTCCAGCGCACCACCAAGGAAACCGACATCTTTCTCCGCCTCAATCTCGACGGAAAAGGCAAAGCCAACATCTCCACCGGCATTCGCTTCTTCGATCACATGCTCGAGCAAATCGCCCGTCACGGCGCTCTCGACCTCGAACTCCGCGCCGAAGGCGACCTCGATGTCGACCAGCACCACACCGTAGAGGACGTCGGCATTGCCCTCGGCGAAGCCGTCAAACAAGCCCTCGGAAACAAACGCGGCATTCTTCGCTCCGGCTATTTCCTCATGCCTATGGACGATTGCCTCTCCGCCGCCGCCATCGACTTCTCCGGCCGCGTCTATTGCGCCTGTAACTGGGAATTTTCCGCGCCCAAGGTCGGAGATTTTCAAACCGAGCTGCTCGAGGATTTTTTTCGCGCGTTCGCGCAGTCCGCAGCCGCGAACGTGCATCTCAAGCTGCTCTATGGACGTTCCTCGCACCACCAGGTCGAGTCGATCTTCAAAGCCTTCGCCAAAGCGCTGCGCTTCGCCGTCGCGCGCGACAAGCGCCTGCGCAATGTCCTGCCATCCACCAAGGAGCTCTTGTGAGTGTTTCACGTTGTCATTCCGCCTGTGCGAGGCGAAGTACCTCTGTTGCCTTTTCTGTTGGTTTCCCTTCTCATCCCAAGCGAACGTTGTGCGTGGCCCGATCAGGGTCACGCAGTGATCTTCGTAGCGGCGCGCTTCAGCGCGCCATCTTGCCTTCGCTTCACGTTGTCATCCCGAAGCGAGCGTTTTCGCGACCCGGCGAGGGTCGCAAGTTGTTCAGCGAGTCGAGGGACCTCTCTTCGTGTGCAGCGTTGGCCGAAGTTTCCATTTCATCGCTGAGTTCTTCTCTTGAAAGCGAGCCATCATGAAAGTCGCCATCGTCGATTACGGCGCCGGCAATTTGCCCTCGGTCGAGCGCGCCCTGCAAAGACTCGGCGCGGAAACCGAGCGCGCCGTCCGTCCCGAGCAAATCATCAACGCCCAAGCCGTTGTTCTTCCCGGTGTAGGACACTTCTCCGCATTCGTCGCCGGATTGCACGAGCGCAATCTCACCTCTTCTCTGCGCATGGCGCACGATTCCGGCATTCCCATCCTCGGCATTTGTCTCGGCCTGCAAGCCATGTACGAATTGAGCGAAGAAGCTCCCGGCGATCCCGGCCTCGGCTTCTTCCGCGGGGAAGTGCGCATGTTGCCGCAAAACGTGAAAGCCCCGCACATCGGGTGGAACCAAGTCGAGCGCCGCCAGCCCAGCCAATTGCTCATGGGCATCCCCGAAGACGCCTACTTTTACTTCGCGCACTCGTACGCCGCTCCCGGAGACGGCGACGAAATCGCCGCCGTCTGCAATCACGGAGTGCCGTTCGCCGCGGTCATCGAGCAGAAAAATCTCGCAGGTGTGCAATTCCACCCCGAAAAGTCAGGCGAAACTGGCGCGCGCGTCCTGAAGAACTTTTTGGAGTCGGTTCCGCAATGACTTTGGCCAGACGCATCATTCCCTGTCTCGACGTGGACGCAGGCCGCGTCGTCAAGGGCATCGAATTCGAAGGCCTGCGCGACATGGGTGATCCCGCCGAACTCGCCGCCCGCTACAATCTCGAAGGTGCTGACGAACTTGTCGTGCTCGACATCAGCGCCACCAACCAAGGCCGCGGTACGTTTCTCGACACCATTCGCCGCGTCGCCGAACAGCTCAACATTCCGCTCACCGCCGGTGGCGGCATTCGCACGCTGGAAGACGGTCGCTCCGTTCTGCGCGCCGGCGCGGATAAAGTCACCGTCAACACCGCCGCGGTCAAGCGTCCCGAATTAATCTCCGAGCTATCGCAGCAGTTCGGCGCGCAAGCCGTGGTTCTTTCCGTCGACGTCAAACGCACCGGCCCTGACACCTGGGAGGCTTACACGCGCGGAGGCCGCGACGCCACCGGCCTTGACGCGGCGAAATGGGCCGCCGAAGCGGTTTCGCGCGGCGCAGGTGAAATTCTGCTCACTTCGATTGATCGCGACGGCACTTGCAGCGGCTTCGATTGCGATCTCACCGCCCGCATCGCTGCCACCGTTCCGGTTCCGGTGATCGCTTCCGGCGGCGCTAGCAACTTCGACGATTTTCTCGACGTGTTCCAGAAAGGCGCCGCCGATGCGGCGCTTGCGGCGTCGGTATTCCACAGCGCGACGCACTCGATCCCGGCGCTGAAAAAATATCTGGCCGATCGCCACGTCCCGATCCGCCTCAGCAAATGAAATCTAGCGAAAGGTTAGCGGCGCCACGAGATTCGCGAACGGTGAGTGAGCAAACAAATAGATGATCATTCCGTGCATTGACCTCCAAGGTGGCAAGGCCGTACAACTCGTTCGCGGACGCAAACTCGCTCTCTCCGTGGACGATGTGCTCGGCCTGCTCGAACGCTTCCGCGACTATCCCATTCTCCACGTGATCGATCTCGACGCCGCCATGCGCAAAGGCTCCAACTCGCGCTGGATCAAAACTCTCTGCAAAAAAGGGAAAATGAAGGTACGCGTCGGCGGGGGTATTCGCAGCGCCGCTCAGGCGAAAAAAATCCTGTCTTGGGGCGCGGAAAAGGTCATCGTCGGCAGCGCCGCTTTCGAAGGCGGAAAAATCGCAACAAAATTCCTCACCGGACTCGCCAAGCGCGTCGGCAAGAAGAACATCATGATCGCTCTCGATACGCAGCGGGGTCGCATCCTGGTTCGCGGCTGGCAGGAGAAATTAAAGCTGCGTCCGGAAGAAGTGATTCCCGAGCTTGAACCGTATTGCTCCGGATTTCTCTCCACCTTCGTCGACAACGAAGGCACCATGAACGGCACCGATTTAAAATGGTTCGGCAAGCTGCGCCGTGTCACTAAATTTCCGATTACCGCCGCCGGCGGCATCCGCAGCATGAAGGAAGTGCGCGCGCTGGAGAAAATCGGGATGAATGCGGCGGTCGGAATGGCTATCTATACTGGCCAACTGGCCAGCGAAAACACCGGCTTGGGATTCTCACGACGCACATAACTTCCAGCCCCATCAGGACTCACAACTCTGCTACTACGTATAGCCTGACATAGATTTGTCGAAAATCGATCGTTTCCCCATGCTGGCGCTGCGCTTTTTTGCATGTTTTTGACGCCGAAAACGCGGTCCAAAAATCTATAAAAACGCGATGAAAGTAGCCCGATCGAGCGCGTTCGCGACCCCATTTTGCTGCAACGACGTCCTCCCATCGAATCGGTGTACAATGGCGCCGATTTTCCTCCCACGCAAAGGAGTGCCGCATGACGACCGAAAAAATCCGCGTTGTGGGCCCGGTGCTTCTGATTCTGCTTTGCGTTCTCGTGGTTGAATCTTTCAAAAAGCAGGCGCACGCGCAGCCGCCTTCCGAGAGTGTTCCGAAATTTGAACTCGACCTCACTTGGCCCAAGCCGCTGCCGAATAAATGGATCACCGGACAGATTCCCGGCATCGCCGTCGATTCGCACGATCACATCTGGGTGATTCATCGCCCCAAGACTATTCGCGATCAGGAGAAAGGCGCCTCGTTGCATCCGCCGACATCGGAGTGCTGCTTTCCCGCGCCGGCCGTGCTTGAATTCGACATGGAGGGAAACTTGATCCAGTCATGGGGAGGCCCGGGCGAAGGTTACCAGTGGCCGGAAAACGAGCACGGCATTTTTGTCGATTACAAAGACAACGTGTGGATCGGCGGCAATGGCAATAACGACGCGCAGATTCTGAAATTTACCACCAAGGGCAAATTCCTGTTGCAGATCGGTCACAGCGGACAGAGTAAAGGCAGCAATGACACCGAAAATCTCGGCAAGCCCGCGGCGATGTTCGTCTATCCCCAAACGAATGAACTTTTTGTGGCCGACGGCTACGCCAATCGCCGCGTCATCGTTTTTGATGCGGACACAGGCGCCTACAAGCGCCATTGGGGAGCCTACGGAAGAAAACCGGTGGACCTGAAAAATCCCCCGCGCGAGCAAATCATCACCGGGCCGCCGCCCACGTTTTTCAATCCGCCCGTGCATGGCGTGGCCGTTTCCAACGACGGCTTGGTTTACGTCGCCGACCGCGCCAACAACCGGCTGCAGGTGTTCAAGCTTGACGGCACTTTCGTGAAGGAAGCCTTCGTCAAGCGCGACACGCTCGATGCGGAAGGCAGCGTTTACGGCTTCGCATTTTCTCCGGACAAAGAGCAGAAGTTTCTCTATTCCGTGGACGGCCCCAACATGTGGCTGCGCATTCTGAATCGCCAGACATTGCAAATCGTCGACTCGGTCGGGGGACACGGCGGCCATCAGACCGGCGCGTTCTATCATTTGCACAGCATCGCCGCGTCCACGGATTCGAAAGGCAACATCTATTTGGGTGAGGTGAACGAAGGGCAGCGTTACATGCGCTATCTCTACAAGGGTATGGGCGCGCCATCCAATCCCGGCACAGCTTCGGCCACCAGCGGAATTTCCACGACGATTCCTCCGCAATAATCGCTCGCACTGTCTTCGCTGCGGCGATGGCTTTGGCCGATGTATGAAACAGATTTGACGCGAAGCCTGACTGCTCTGTACCTTCATCCTCGCGATTGGATTTGGTTCCTTCGCTTGCATCACTTAAGCTGAACTTGACGCGCAATTACGAATTTCAAGGAGAACAAAATGGCGGAAGCCCTCACACTCGAACTGGCGGAACAGGTGATCGCAGCGGCAAAGAAAAAATCTCAGGATCTCGGCGTGAAAGAGGATATCGCGGTGGTTGACGCCGGAGGAAATCTCAAAGCGTTTGCGCGCATGGACGGCGCCTGGCTCGGCAGCATCGACATCGCCATTCGCAAGGCGCGCACCGCCCGCTATTTCGATATGGAGACGGCGAAGATCGGCGAACTATCTCAGCCAGGCGAGCCGCTGTACGGAATTGAAATCAGCAATGGCGGCCTGATTTCCTTTGGCGGCGGCATCCCGTTGCAGGACGCGGACGAAAACGTGATCGGCGCGATCGGCGCAAGCGGCACCACGGTGGAGAAGGACGTGGAAATTGCCGAGGCTGGCGCCGCAGTTTGCAAAAAGGTGCGCTCGATTTCAACTTCCGCGCGCTGATCTACGTGTGAGTTGCTTTCGCGAATAGCCATGTGCCCAGGACCTGTTTGGAATCGGCACACTTATGGGCTGACGCTAGGTTACTCGACGTAGGTGTTTAGAAAAGAGAAACATACCCGGATGGTATCTTGACGTTCGCGGCCTCTGAGTTGACACTTTTAAAGTGAGCCTGCGCAACACAGTGTGTTTGCTGATGGCGGTTTTTATTGTGATTGCTACGTTGGCACTTGTGCCCTCCGGACACGGGCCATTTTCCGCCGTAAACGGTCCAGGAACGACGTTCGGGGAACACAGGACCGCCCTGGCGTTAAAACACGCGATGGGTGTCTCTGTGATCATCTCAACCACGAACCTACTGGATTTGTCCCGGCAGGCTCCTTCAAATCTAGAGGTTGACTTTCATCTAGCGAGCGCCACTCCACTCCCAATTCCTCTCACTCTGCGCTGCTAATCGAACGTCGAGGCTTTGTGATGGAAGTCTAAAACTGATCGGGGAGAACCGGTACCCGACCAGGAAAGGCACACAAGTGTCTCTTCGGGCCGCCACGACTATTGAAGTAAATCGCAGAAAGGGATTGACCGTGTGGTTCACCGGTTTGAGTTCGGCCGGAAAAACCACCATCAGCCAGTCGGTGTATGAAACCCTGCAGTCGCGGGGAGAGCGAGTGGAATGGTTGGATGGGGACGTGGTGCGACGCCGTTTGAGCAAAGGCCTGGGCTTCAGCAAGGAAGACCGCGACGAGAACATCCGCCGAATTGGATTTGTTGCCGAACTGCTGACCCGCCATGGAGTGATCGTACTGGTTTCCGCGATCTCACCCTACCGGGCGGTTCGGGATGAGATGCGGTCGCGTATCGGGAGTTTTCTGGAGGTTTACGTTGACGCTCCTCTGGTGGTCTGCCAGAGGCGCGATATCAAAGGCATTTACCGGCAGGCGCGCGAAGGGCAGATGCATCAGGTCACCGGGATGGATGCCCCCTACGAAGCGCCGCTGGCGCCTGAACTGGTATGCGCCACAGATTGCGAAACGCCATCGGAAAGCGCCGCAAAGGTGCTGGGAGCGATCGACGATTGGCTCAACTATGCAACTTGTGCTTCCGAGATCACATCAGACGCTAAGTCATGACCGGCAAGTGCACGCGGGGGCATGGTTCCGTCTATTCCCACGCGTACATTACGTCGCCTTTTTACTCGGGCTCGACGATCCTGTCCATGGCGCTCAACATGCATCCGTCGGTGAGCACGATCGGAGAATTTTATCTTTGCTATCCCCTAGACACAGTTGAAACACCGCTCGGATATCAGTGCTCCTGTGGAATCGCTTTAAAAGATTGCGAATACTGGCAGACGGTACACCGAAGGATTCAGCAGATCACCGGGACCACTGTTGATTTCTTCAACTTTCCACTGCGGCCGCGCTTCGCCAGAAGCTCGATGCTGAATGGAGCCTATCTTCCGCTCCGGGAAAATCCCTTGGTTGACCGCACCAATCGATGGCTCGCGCCTCTTTTGCCGCTTCGCAAGAAGAAACTCCATGACTTCCGGGTCCGCCATAACGTCTACTTCCCCGCTGTTTTTGAAGCCACGGAATCAACCTGTTTTGTGGATTCGTCAAAATCGCTGGCCTATCTTCGCTTATTGCCCGAACTACAGGCCGATAACGCCGATACGGTTGCTATCAAGGTGCTCCGGCTTACGCGCAGCATCCAAGGAACTGTCTGCTCCGAAAAGAGGAGGAAGGAAGACTTCAATTGGCAAGACCTCCGGCGCTGCGCTGACCGTTGGGTGAAGGCCCAGCGCCTAACGGACAGGGTTCTGTCAGACTTTTGTTCCGACTCTGTTCTGCAGGTGGATTACGACCAGTTTTGCGCGAGCGCGGAGCAAGAGTTGCAGCGAATTTTCCGCTTCCTGAAGCTTCCCGACGTGGCCATAGACCTGGATCTGCGGGCACGGCCTCATCACGTGGTGGGCAATACGGCGCGCTTTCTGAGAAACTTCACAGGCATCGAGAGAGACGAGAGGTGGCAGCAGATTCTTTCTGCCAGGGAACTTAAATTCCTGGAATTGTTTTAGACATCGCGAAGTTTCTGGGCAGTCCCTGGACTGGAGATTCGGCGCAGCTCGACTAACAGAGAGTAGGGGACGTTCAGAGTGCCGTTCTGTCCTTTTCCCAAGTCTACGCCCGGCTTGGTGGCGCCGTGGAAATCGGATCCTCCCGTTGCGGCCAAGGATAAACGGGCGGCCAGAGAGCACAAAAAGTTCACATCGCCGATGGAATGATCGCTGTGATAAACCTCCAAGCAATCGAGCCCCTCATTTTTCATGATTCGCACATGCTCTTCGAGACTCCGGTAATTTCTCGTGATGGTTCGAAGCGGGTGTGCGAGAGACGATAGTCCGCCAGCTCTCGCTATTCTTTCGACGCTTTCAGAAAAATCCACTTCTTCCCGCTGGACAAAGCAACTGGCGCCTTCACCGATATATCGCTTGAATGCTTCCTGCGGACAGGTTACATATCCTTTTTCGGAAAGGAGTCTCGCGAAATGGGGACGCCCTGGAAGCTTCCCTCCGGACTGGTGGACTTCTTCAAGGGTGATCTCAACGCCTTTGGAACGCAGCCGTTCAACCATGGCCTGGTTCCGAGCGTGGCGGCTACCTTGCAATGCCTGGACCCAATCGCGGAACTCTCGAGAAGGGCTGCCGTTCAAGAAATAGGACAAAAGATGCACGGACTGTTGTTTGAACTTAACCGATAATTCGATTCCGCAGACCAGATCGAGCGCAAGCTCGCGGGCAAAATCAACCGCGCCATCGTAGCCGGCGAAGGTATCGTGATCGGTGATTGCAATCGCTTCGAGACCTGCCTGCCGCGCGGCGAGAACCAGCTCACGAGATGTGAATGTGCCGTCGGACTCGGTGGTATGGGCGTGAAGATCGATCATGCCTCGATGATTATGCCATGGCCGACACGGCCCTTCGTTCCGCTGAGCAGCCCATGCTGGTGCCCGGGGCGGGAGTTGAACCCGCATAGCCCGAAGGCCAAGGGATTTTAAGTCCCCCGCGTATGCCATTCCGCCACCCGGGCACGCGCCAGATAACTCTAATTTAGACTATGAAGTACTGCAAGATTCGCGCGCGGGGGCGAAGTTTGCGGCAAGTAAATCGCGCGCGGTGAGTGACCCTTCACAGGCACGGCAGCGCAATAAACCACACGCTCGCGCGAGTGCGCAAACCAAGACCCGACCAATGCAAATTTAGCGGGTGACGTTGAAAGAGGGGCCGCTGGCGGGCCCACTGGGCACGGCGTAGTAGCCCTTGCGCGTGCGCACGATGGTGTTCTTGCGGTCGGTTTGCACTTCGATCTTGCGGTATTGTCCGAGCGAAAGCGGAATGGTGGGCGCGTAGGCGATGTAATACTGGCTGCGCAGCTCGGTGCCGATGTCCAGAAACGACTGCGCCAGGTCGTCGATGCGATATGGGAAGAAGCAGCGGCCGCCGGTTTGATCGGCGAACATCTGCAGCATCCTGTCGCCGTCAGTGAGATGGTATTTGCTGGGCTTCGACGCGTCGTCGATGGCCAGCCAGTCGGTATTGGTGCTGATGGCGTAGACGGCCGCTTCCGAGCGAACCGCTGCGTCGATGGCGTCGCTTAGCGCGCGGTCGCTCAAGTTATCGTCTCCATCGCTGATCACCACGATTACGCGGCGCACTTCCGGATCGGGCCCTTTCGGTAGCGGCGGATTCGCCAGAATTTCCGAAGCGCGATAAATGGCGTCGTTCAACGCGGTGCCGCCCCCAGCGCGCTGGTTGTGAATCGCGTCGGTGAGCAAGGCCAGGTCGCCGGTGAAGGTCTGCACCACCTCCGGCTCGTTGTCGAAGGTCATCAGGAAAGCCTGATCCTTGTTGCGGCGGATCACGCGATTCAGAAAGTCGATGGCTGCTTCCTGCTCGAAGCTCAGGCGCGGGCGAATGCTGTTGGAAGTGTCCAGCAGCAAGCCAATGCGCAGCGGCAGATCGGTTTCGCGGCCAAAGAAACGGATCTCCTGCGGGATTCCGTTTTCGAGCACCTTGAAATCTGTCTGCTCGAGATCGGTTACAAACGCGCGGCGTTTGTCGGTGACGGTGGCCACCAGGTGCACCAGTCCCGAAGTGATGGTGATCGGCGGAAGCTGATTCTGATTCGGCGATGGGCGCGAATTATCCTGCGTCTGCGGAGAAGCTTGGGCCGGCGCGCCGGTTTCCTGCGCAAGCGCGGGAGAAACCAGTCCGAACACCAAGAGCGAGAAAATTAGAAGGGAACGCACAACTTTCATTGCCGCGATTATAGGTACTCTTTCAGTGCAGCGTCAATCTGCTGCGGATTCGTGCCGGCCGCTTTGCCGAGCGTGTGCGCATATTCGGCCAATTCCACGGGCAGCGGCGCGCGGAACGCCAAACGCTTTCCGCTCACCGGATGCTCAAAGCTTAGACGCGCCGAGTGAAGAAACGTGCGTTCAAGCGGCGGCATCAATTGCGCGCCCACACGCTCTTGCCGCGGAGCGCCATATACGGTGTCGCCCACCACGGGACATCCCACTGTCGAAAAGTGCACACGGATCTGATGGGTCCTGCCGGTGTGCAGGTTGGCTTCGGCCAAAGTGAACCCGTCCATGCGCAGCTTCACTTTCCAGTCCGTGCGCGCTTCGCGGCCTTCGCGGCGGCGCGCGGTCATGCGCGTACGGCGGCGCACGTCGCGCGCCACGGGCAGGTCGATGGTGCCTTTCTCGCCTTTCAATTTTCCGTGCAACAGCGCGAGGTACGTTTTCTGCACTTCGCGGTTCTGAAATTCCTCCACCAATTTCTTGTGAGCTTCGTCGTTGCGCGCAATCACAACCGCTCCGGAAGTCTCTTTGTCCAGGCGATGAATGATTCCCGGGCGCATCGGGCCGCCGACCGTGGAAAGGCCCTCTTCGCCGCCGAAGCGGTCGAGCATCGCGGCGACCATGGTTCCGCTCTGCGCGCCCGCGCCGGGATGGATGATCATGCCCGCGGGCTTATTGATCACGGCGAGATCTTCGTCCTCGTAAAGAACATCGAGCGGGATGGGTTCCGCCGCAACGCCGGGCGGCGGCGCATCCGGAATTTCCACCGAAACGCGGTTCCCTGGTTCCATGTGATACGACGGCTTCATGGCCATGCCGGAAACCTGCACGAATCCGTCCTGCACCAGCGACTGGATGCGGGTGCGGCTTAATTCCGGCAAGCGCGAAACCAGAAAGCGATCCAGGCGCTGTCCGGCGTCTTCAGCGGAAACCACGAGTTCGATTTTGTTAGCGAGTGTATTCACAGGTCTGGTTTTCCCAAGTATGCTGTGGCTATTTTGTGGCGTGGGTCGGAAACGATTGCGCCGCAGCGGCGGCTGCCGGTTCGGAATTTTCGGACCCGTGCATTCCCCGCCACCAGAGAAAAGCGCCAATGACGATCAGCGCCACGCTGACGATCTGCATCAGCGAAACGGTGTCGTGAAACATCATGGTGCGGCCAGGATCGCCGCGGAAAAATTCGATGATGCCGCGCTCGACGCCATAGAGCATGAAATAGGCGCCAAGGATTTGGCCGGGAATTCGCCGGCGCGCGCCGAAGCCAGCCAGACGAGCAAAAGAAAATTGAAAAACTCCGCGGCGGCTTCGTAAAGCTGCGTCGGATGCAGCGAAATGTGCAGCGGCGTGCCGGAAAGCCGCGCGGCGGCTTCATCGGTAAAGGTGACGCCCCAGGGCAGGGAAGTCGGTTTGCCAAAGCAACATCCGGCGGCGAAGCATCCCAGGCGTCCGATTGCGTGGCTCAACGGCAGCGCAGCGGCGGCAATGTCCAGCACCGCCAGAAGCGGCAGATGCTGAAATCGCGCATACAAAACAATAGTGAGAATGGCGCCGAGCAGCCCGCCGTAGAATGTGCCGGCGGATTGCAACGTGGCCATACTGAAAATCTCGCCTGGATTCGCTGCGTAGTAATGCCAGTCGCTGAGCACCAGCCAGATTTTCGAGATGATCAGCGCGCCGAAAATCATGTAGATGCCCAGATTCCAAATGCCACGCGGAGGAAGTCCGGCGCGGATGGCCTGCCAGCGCGCATACCAGCAATCCCAGAATCACGCCCACGGCGACCAGCACACCGTAGGTGTAGATGGTGATGGCGCCGGATTGTAACAGGATCGGATGCATCTCAGTGAAATCTACGCGAGCGGAATTCTACGCGCGCTCGTGCGTGGGATTCTGCCGCCAGTCTCGAAACAGCTCGAGCACCACGAAAGCCGCGCCCACCACGATGGCCGAGTCCGCGATGTTGAATGTGTACCAGTGGTGGCTGCCCACGTAAAAGTCGATGAAATCGGTGACGCTGTGCCGCGTGACGCGATCGAGCACGTTTCCCGCCGCGCCGCCGAGAATCAGCGCAAGTCCCCATTGGCCGAGCCATCCCCCGCCCCGGCCGGTAAGCAGCAGCCATGCGAGCAAACCAATCACGGCGACGGAAAAAACAATCAGCAATGGCGCCAGCCACGGAGTAGGCGAATCGGCGAGCAGGCCAAATGCCACGCCGGGATTGGTCGTGTGCACCAGATTCAGGAATCCCGGAATCAACACGCGCAGAGAGCCCGTCGCGGTGAAACGTTCCACGGCATACTTGCTGGCTTGATCGAGCGCCAGCACGGCAAAAGCGAGCAGGGCAAGGCCGTGCCAACCCGAGCGCGTCTCGCCGCTCATCAGGATTTCACAGTCTCGCGATCGCGTTCGATTTCCGTCAGCGCCGCCACGCAGCGCTCGCACACCGTGGGATATTCGGCGCTTTCGCCCACGTGCGTCGAATAGTTCCAGCAGCGCTCGCACTTCTTGCCCTCGCGCGCGCGACCTCACGGCGATTTGCAGGCCGTCCGTTGGCGCCATTTGTTCACTTCCACCTGCGACACGATGAACAGGCGCGGGAAAATTTCGCCGTACTCGCGCAGCAGATTGGCCAGATCCGAATCGGCGGTGAGCGTGACGCCCGCTTCGAGACCGGAAGAAATCAGTTTCTCGGCGCGCGCTGGTTCGAGGCTCTTTAGCACTTCTTCGCGGACGGCCAGCAGGCGGTCCCATTTCTTCGCGCGCCTGCTCATCTACAGCCGCTTCCAATTTCTCAGCTGAGGGGAACAGAGCCATGTGCACGCTTTCGGGCTCGCCGGCTTCGCGCGGCAAATACTTCCAGACTTCCTCCGCGGTGAACACCAGCATTGGCGCAATCAGCCGCACCAACGCGCTGGCGATGCGATACACCGCCGTTTGCGCGGAGCGCCGCCCGACGATTGCTGCGGCGCGAAGGTGTAGAGCCGATCCTTCAGCACGTCGAAATAGAACGCGCTCAGGTCCACCGCGCAGAAATCGTGGATGGCGTGATAGGCGCGATGAAATTCGAACTTCTCGTACCAGGCGAGGCACTGCCGAACGAGTTCGCCGGTGCGGCGAAGCATCCACGCGTCCATCTCCCATAGTTCGTCGTCGGCTACCGCGTCGCGCGCGGGATCGAAATCGAAAAGATTCGAGAGCGCGAAGCGGAACGTGTTGCGAATCTTGCGATACGCCTCGGAAAGCTGCGTCATCATCGCATTCGGACATGCGCACGTCCGCGGTGTAATCCTGCGATGCGACCCACACGCGCAGCAGATCCGCGCCCCACTTATCGCAAATTTCATTGGGATACATGGCGTTGCCGAGCGACTTCGACATGGGCGCGCCCTTTTCGTCGAGCGTCCAGCCATGCGTCACCACCTGGCGATACGGCGCGCGTCCCTGAATGCCCACGGCAACGAGCAGCGAGCTGTGGAACCAGCCGCGATACTGGTCCGGGCCTTCGAGATACACATCGGCGGGCCACGTGCCGTCCTTTTCGCTAAGCACCGCGAGATGCGTCGAGCCGGAATCGAACCACACGTCCAGCACGTCGGTTTCCTTGCGCCACTTCGCTGCGCCGCAGGAGCACTTCGTTCCCGGCGGCAGAAGTTCTTCGGCGGAATGCGTGTACCAGGCGTCCGCGCCTTCGCGCTCGAAAAATGGCAGCACGTGCCGCAGCGCGTTGAAATCGTCCGAAGCTGCTTGCCGCACGCGTCGCAATAAAAAATGATCAGCGGCACGCCCCAGAAGCGCTGCCGCGAAATGCACCAGTCCGGGCGCTCGGCCACCATGTCGTGAATGCGTTCTTCGCCCCACTCCGGCTTCCATTTCACTTTGGCGATTTCGGCCAGCGCGTTCTGGCGCAGATCGTCGTGGTCGAGCCCGATGAACCATTGCTCGGTGGCGCGGAAGATCACCGGATTGTGGCAGCGCCAGCAGTGCGGATAGCTGTGCGAAAGCTTTCTTTCGCCGACGAGCGTGCCGCGCTTTTTCAGCAGCTCGATGACGATCGGGTTCGCCTCGAATACCGTCTTGCCTTTGTATTCCGGCAAGCCTTCGACGAAGCGGCCTTCGTCATCCTGCGGCGCGTAGGCTTCGAGTCCGTATTTCTGGCCGGTGCGGAAGTCGTCCGCGCCATGGCCCGGCGCGGTGTGCACGATGCCGCTGCCCTGATCGAGCGTGACGTAATCGGCCAGCACGCCCGGCACTTGCATATCGAGAAACGGATGCTGAAACTTGCGCGCCCTCAAATTCGCGGCCCTTCCAGCGAGCCCTGCATGCCGCGCACTTCGATTTTCAATTCTTCCGCGAAGGCCGTCACGCGTCTTTCGCCAGCAGCAGTTTCCCGGCGCTGGTGTCGGCGATCACATATTCGTAATCGGGATGAAACGCCAGCGCGCGGTTGGCGGGCAGCGTCCAGGGAGTGGTCGTCCAGATCAGCGCGCTCACATCCGCGCCCAGCTCCGCCGCTTTTCCGTCTTCCGCCACCGGAAACTTCACCCAGATCGACGGGCTGGTGTGATCTTCATATTCCACTTCGGCTTCGGCCAGCGCGGTGCGGTCGTAGATGCACCAATAGACCGGCTTCAGCCCGCGGTAGACGTAGCCCTTCTCGAGAAAATCGATGAACGCGCCGGCGATGGTCGCTTCGTGCTCGCGGGTCCATCGTCAGATACGGCTTGTCCCACTGGCCGAAAACGCCCAGTCGCTTGAAGTCGCGCTTGTGCGCTTCCACGAAGCGGCCGGCGTATTCGCGGCACATGCGGCGGAATTCGCGCGGCGCTCACTTTGCTGGTCTTGCCGCCCAGTTCCTTTTCCACTTTGGTTTCGATCGGCAAGCCGTGGCAGTCCCAGCCGGGAATGTAGGGCGAACGGAATCCCGCCATGGTCTTCGACTTCACGATCATGTCTTTCAGAACTTTGTTCAGTCCGGTGCCCAGGTGGATTTCGCCGGTGGGATACGGCGGCCCGTCGTGCAGCACAAACAGCGGCGCGCCCGCGCGAGATTCCAGGATGCGGCGATAGATGCCCGTCTGCTCCCAGGCGGCCAGCTGCTGCGGCTCGCGCTCCGGCAGCTTCGCTTTCATGGGGAAATCGGTCTTCGGAAGATTCAGGGTGTTTTTCAGGTCCATTTACGAGGCGGTAAAGCCCTTTCTGTGAAACTGCCAACAGGCGGCCGGGAATGCGGCGCGAACGGCCCGCTGCTATTGCACGAAACGTTTCGTTGCACTATGGTTGCGCCAGACTATACAGCCTGGCAGGCAAGCGGTTGCGTTCGTTCTGGTATGTTACAATGATTTATGAAGACGTGTCAGCCGGGCCCAGGCTGGACATCCTTTTCTGCGGCGGCGCGTCTAATGATATTGCGAATTGACGCTGCCGTGGGGGACACCTAACGCATGTCAGATACAACCGCCCGACTCGACGACACTCCTCGTCCGGCGGATGCGAACGACTCGACCCTCCAGTTGGGCCGCTTCAAATCACCCTCGCAGGAATCAAATCTCAAGAGCCTCGCTTCGAACCTGAAGGATTTTCTCACCGAGCGCCCGGTAAAGGTGCACGGCGGTCGCGGGCCCGTGTTCAACATGGGCGGATTCGGTTCCAGCATCGGCGACAACTTCAAGGAATTTTTCCAGCCGGCGGCGCGCGGTGCGGTCAACAGCGACCTGCTCATCAACTGGAACGAAAGCCCGAGCCTCTGGCAAAACATCCGGGACTTGATTTCCCCGCCGAAGCTTCCGCCGCTGAACGTGACCAGCAAGCCAGTCGCGGTAAAAGACATCTGGTCCAAGAACACGCAGTTCACGCGCGTGCAGGCGCTTTCGATCGCCTTCCACGTGCTGGTACTGGTGCTGATCATCGTACCGCTACTGCCGGAGTTGATGTCTCCCGGCACCACGAAAGCGAATAATCGCTACGACGTGACTACGATTTCGCCGTATCTGCCGAAGCTTGCTCCCGCCGCCAAGAAAGCGGGCGGTGGCGGCGGCCAGCGCAACCCGACTCCTGCCGTGCGCGGCCAAGCTCCGAAATTCAGTTGGACGCAATTCTCCAAGCCTCTGGCGAAACCGCCGGAGAACGCTAGGCTGCCGATGAATCCGACGCTCATCGGCAATCCCGATCTGAAGGTGCCGAACATCACCGCGCAGAACTGGGGCGATCCGCTCTCGAAGATTCTCGACGGCGATTCACTCGGCAATGGCAGCGGCAACGGAATCGGAAGTGGCAACGGCAACGGACTCGGCCCCGGCCAGCAATACGGTACTGGCGGCGGGACCCCCAATGCAGGCACCGGCGGATATGGTAGCCCGGCCTGCCTCTATTGCCCGCAGCCGCAATTCTCGGACGAAGCGGTCAAGGCCAAGTATCAGGGAACGGTGTTGCTGGTCGCGGTGATCACCGCAGACGGCCGCGCCACCGACATTCGCGTAGCCAAGGGCCTGGGACTTGGCCTCGACGAAAAGGCCGTGGAAGCTGTGCGCACTTGGCGCTTCCGTCCGGCGCTCGGTCCTGACGGCAAGCCGGCGTCCGTGCGCCAGAGCATCGAAGTAACCTTCCACCTCTACTGATCACCACATCGAAATATCTCGTTTGTCATCCCGAGCGGAGCAAAGCGACCCCTACAGGGGCGCCCTAGTGGTTGTTCTGCATTTTCTTTCGGATCGCGGCCTCGGCGTTTTGCACTTGGCAGCGCGGCGTCCTCAACCCGGATGTTGACCAACTGTGCGCATCCATCTTCGCGGTTGGCACCAGCGCGCCGCCGCTCTGTTAGCATTCCGCCATGAAGCATATTCATTGCCTTTCGTTCTCCTTAGTTGCCATTCTGGTTGTTGCCGCTCCACTCGCACGCGCGCAGGCACAAAACGGATCCGTTGACTTTGTGGTTCGAGCCACTCCTTCGGCAGGTCTTGAAGAGCCGGTCCGCGGATTCCCGGTTTTCCTTTTGACCAAAAGTTATGAAGACATCACCAGAGAAGTGGAAGCGAACGTTCCCAAGCCGGACATGGACGCTTTCATCGACAAGCTCGAAGTCTCCTCCGAAATGAAAGCCTGGATGAAGAAAAATCGCTGGGTGCAGCTTTCCGGGCCCGATTTCGTCCACAAACTGAAGCCAGCGGATGTAATGGGCGTGCCGGAATTCTTTGAGGCCTACGTCAGCAGAATGTCCGGCGACGGCACGGTGAAATTCCCGCAGCCCAAATATAAGCCTGCCGACAAACTCAAAGATCCCGCGAAGTACGAGAAGCTGCGAGCCGAATATAAGGATGCCGTCCGCCACTTCATTGAGGACGCCCCTGATTCGACCGACGGCATCGACCTCGAACTCGAAAATATCGATCCTGGCGCGAAGTGGGGTTTGCTCGAAGCAAAGCGCGCTCCGGAAATCCGGCGGCGCGTGCTCGACTTGGCGCAGTCAAAATACTTCGTGGCGCGCGCGCAAACCAATCTGGATGGCGAGGGCTATATTCAGCGGATTCCGCCTGGAAATTACTGGCTGACCACGCTCGATGTCGCCGCCGATGTGGGCGACGTGCGGCCCCGCTGGGATGTTTCCCTGCCCGTGCGCCCGGGCCAGGAAACACGCGTGGCGCTTTCCAATGCGAACGCGCTGCCTCCCTCGACTTCCACTCCCTAGCAATGTTGTAATCTTCCCGTGCCGAACGGGAACAATCCGGAAAATCCCAAGATCGAGTTGAGCGAGCTTATACGCGGGCTCGGCTCTTCGCCTGCAGACGCTCGCGCCGCAGCCGCGCGCGAAATTTTCGGACGTGGCCGCGAACTCGCGCATTCGGCAATCGCAGCGTGGCTAAAGGACGAAACGCTCGCGAACCTTTTTGTAACGGACGCTTCAGGCTTCCCTGAAGCGACGGTCGGGGTCGCTGTGGAGCCAGCAACCTTCGAGTTGATTCGCCGAGCTTGCCGTTCGCCGCATCTGGCCCAAGTTCCTCCCGATCAGGACGCGCAGGAATTCGAGGTGGAATTTCCAGGTAGTGTCCGTCTGGATATTCTCACCACGCGCGACCGCTCCGGCTCGGGCGCCATGGCGCGCCACTTGCAGAAATTCGGCGAAAGCATCCAGCAGGTGGAATTGCTGGTAAAAAATGTGGATCAGGCGAGCGCAGCGCTTCACTCGCGCTTTCAGCTCACGCCTGTTTATCCCAGCACGCGTCCGGGTGCAAACGACACGCGCATCAACTTTTTTCTCGTGCCCGCACCTTCAGGCAAAAAAGTCCTGATCGAGCTGGTCGAAGCCGGAGCATCGGCCTGACGTGTGCTAAAATCTTTACCGCCTCCTGTTGTTTCTTCCGTGGCGCTATGGTGCAACGGTTAGCACGCGGCCCTTTCAAGGCTGAAATACGGGTTCGATTCCCGTTAGCGCTACCAACGTTTCAATAATTTTCGGTCGTTATCCATCCCAAAGAAAGCATCCAACGCCGTTTAACCCTCACCTAGGCCGAAACCTTCCCTGCGCGTCTGGCGTTATATTCCTTGACGTGTATATGCATGTAGAGGTATATAGAGACGCATGGAATCTGTGTTCGAAATTATTGCCGAGCCGAACCGCCGCGCCATATTGAGTCTGCTGGCCTCGTCACAACAGTCGGTGGGCGAGATCGAGCGCCAGCTCCGTATGCCGCAGCCGACTGTGTCGAAGCACCTGCGTGTGCTGCGCGACGCCGGCTTCGTTGAATCCACAGTGGACGCGCAGCGCCGTCTCTACCGCCTGAAACCGGAACCACTTCAGGAGTTGGACGCCTGGCTGGCGCAGTTCCGTCGATTCTGGTCCGCTCACGTAGATGCACTCGAACGCCACCTCGACCGCATGCATCCATTGATGGACCGGGCGATGGATCGGGCCACAGACCGGGTAAAGCCAGCAAGAAAGACAAGGAGAAAAAAATGAGCGATCGCGAGCAGTACACACCGGGTCCAGCCAGCGGCGCACAAATAAAAAAAGACGGAGAGAAGTGGGCGCTTATTCTCGTGAGAGAGCTGCGCCACTCGCCCGAAAAAGTCTGGCAGGCGCTTACCGATCCGGCGCATCTGCACGAGTGGGCGCCCTTCGACGTTGATGCGAGCCTGGCTACAGTTGGCACAGTGAAGCTCACCTGGGCAGGAACGCCCACCTCGATCGAAACAAAAGTGACACGCGCCGACGCTCCCAAGTTGCTCGAGTACGGCGATACCCGCTGGGAGCTCGAACCCTTTGCTAACGGCACGCGCCTCACGCTCTGGCACAGCATTGATCGCCGCTTCATCTCCATGGGTGCTGCCGGATGGCACATTGCCTTCGACGTTCTGGACCGGCTTCTCGCCGGCCAGCCCATCAAACGCATCGCCGGCGGCGATGCCATGAAGTTTGCCGGCTGGCAGCGGCTGAACGCGGAGTATGCCAAGCAGTTCGGTGTCGAACTTCCAAGCTGGCCGCCCAAAGCGGCTCAATCCTGAGCCGCGGGAACCCGCACATAAATAAAGCCCAGAGCGGCGAAATCTGCCTTAGCATTAATCTCCTCCCGCAGGAAAGAGCTTCGGGATGTGGGCTTCTTTTGGTATGCGCGCTACAGGCCGTCTCGATTGAGTGACGGAAATTGAGAAGAGGGGAACACGATGAGCAAGGCAATCGAGAATCTGCAGGCAGCTCAGAAGCGGGCTATGGGGATCCGACCGAAAGTTGGCGGCTTTCCCTATCTGGCAGAGGCCCTGCGTCGCGCAGGCGTGACAAAAAATGTTTGGTCTCTCCCGGCGTGCCAAAGCGTGTACCTGACCAACGAGGGTCCGGTCGTTACACAAGGAACCCCGCTGGTAACGGGCACCACCGATATACCCCCTTTCAACCGCGAGGGCCTCATCAACGCACTGCGCACTGACCAGGCCGGGGAAAGCACGTTCCCGGAGTTCCTGGAGGCCTCGTGGCGTTCGGGCGTGGTCCGCTACGATGTCGATTTTGCAGCGCGGACCGTCACCTATTATGGCTGCAACGGAGAGGAATACGCAGAAGCTTATCCGGCAGTGGAGATCGGATAGCGCGCCTTTTCCCGCGAGGAGGGCTGTAATTTTCAACCCGGCAGTATTTGCCTATACCCTCTGCTCATGTGCTGGGAGCTAGTTGCCTAGCCCGGTGCGGCCTTCGCGCAATGCGGAAGAACTCACTGCATAAGTTACGTGAATGCAATGCGGATTGCGTGCCGGCCAAGGGAAACGCGGCGCCGCGTTCGGCAATCGACCTGCTATTCCCTGATTGAGCGCCGTCCGCGAATTGCGTACGGCGGCAAATCTCGGAAGGGGAATCGCTATGTCATCGATTGGAATGCTCGGCACCGCCGCACTGGAATCGCTGTTCTCGCGCAGCACCCAGAGCAGCACCGACAAATTCAAACAGGCCTTCCAGCAACTGGGGCAGGATTTGCAATCCGGCAACATCCAGCAGGCCGAAGGCGATCTGGCGACGCTGCAGCCGAATTTTAATCCCAACCAGCCCACATCGACTACCTCATCGTCGACTACGTCGAATTCCTCCACTTCCAGCACGGGGTCGACATCCGGAACCGTTTCGCAGGCCTTCAATCAGCTCTCCCAGGATCTGCAATCCGGCAATCTTACCGCCGCGCAATCGGACTATTCGACGCTGCAGCAGGATTTGCAATCCAGCCACCAACAGTTTCGCCACATGCACGCGCACATGCACCATGCCGGTGCAGGTTCTGAAGCTCAGCAAGAACTCACGCAGTTGGGACAAGCCTTGCAATCCGGCAACCTGACCGGCGCGCAGCAGGCTTACACCACTCTGCAAACGGAACTGCCGGGATTCATGTCGAGCGCCAGCACTGGCACATCCACAGCCGCTGGATCATCCGGCGGATCGCTTAGCGTCAGCGCGTAAGCCACTCGCAGTATCCCTTTTTCGTATCCTCCAAAGCGCCGGTTCTCTTTCCCACCGGCGCTTTCGCTTTTTCCGGCAAGAAATATTCCCAGCACAAAAGCAGGCTCGGTACTCGCTGCTATGTAAGCCGAGCAACCGGGTTCCATTTGCGGCGCGCCGGAAAGTATCCGGTATCCTTACAGAACGCTCCTAGCCCACGCGGAGGATTCCCTGCGCTACGCGAACAATGAAATTCCCAGGCCTGGCGATCGCATCCGGAACAACCGGGGCGATCTCGGCACGGTCAGAACGGTTTTTCCCGGTAACGGCAAGCACACCGAACCGACGCACATGACGGTGAAGTGGGACGAAGGGATCGTAGAAATCGAATACGATTCTGCTGCGAATTTCACACTCGCATAAGGGTTGCTTCCGGCGTGGCCACGGACTAGCCTTCCTAGCACCTCATGGGAAGTTTCCGGCTTGACTTCCGCTCCATTCCGGAACAAAGTCCGATGAAGCACAAAATTCTTGGGCTTACGTTATGGGCGATCTTTCCTCTTCTGCAGTGCAGACTCAAAATCGCAAGGCACGCCAGTTCGCGCGCAGTCCCGTGCTGTTTGCCTCCATTCAGCTTGGCAAAAACCTGCGAGGTTTCATTCTGAACGCCAGCGAAGGCGGCGTATGCGTGCAAACAGCCAGGGAAATCCCTGGCGACGAGCCGCTGGATTTGCGCTTTCAATCCGTGCGTCCCGGCGCGTGGGTGCAGGCGCGTGGGCGCGTGGTTTGGAAAAACGAAACCAATACCGTGGCCGGTTTGGAGTTCGTCGACAATAACAACGAAATCGCCAAAGAGGTTCGCCACTGGCTTTCATTTGGCGAGTCTTTGCAGGAATTGCGTGGAAACTGGTGGCCCGATCCGGCCGCAATGGATTTTACCGTGCCGGACGCGCCTTCTGCCGAGCCGCCCGCCGCTACGGCGCCCGTAACGCTGCCGCCTGTTGTACATGAGTTGGCGCATGAGTTCACGCCACTGCCCCCTCCGGCGCAGGAGTTCGCGCAAGAGTCCGCGCCAGAGCCGTCTTTGCCGCCACTTCCATTGTCCATCGATCACGCGATCGAGGAAGAAACTCCGCAAGCGCAAGAAGAGATGCCTTTCCTCTTCGTTCCCGAGCCGGTGGAAGATCCGGAGACAGTGAAGCCGGACGTAGTCAAGGCGGAAAGAGTAGCGCCGCCGGCGCCCGAGCGCGTGCCCAAAACCACGCGCTTCACCTACGAATACGTGCGCCCGCCTTCGGAAGAACAGCGCAAAGGGAAGCTTGCAATGTGGGCTGCCGGAGGCGCCTGCGTGTTTCTGCTGCTGATCTGGTTCGGACTCAGCCACCGAAACAGTTCAACTGCTCAGAAGGCGGCTGCCCAAGAGTCCGCTGCCCAGGAGAATGAAGCGCTATCCACGGAATCCGCGAACGCTATTCCAGCGCAGCCTTCCGTTCCATCTTCGCCAGCAACCAAACCGGCGACTCCGATTGCCCCGGCGCCGCACGCGTCCAGCGCCAAGCCTGTTGCGCCTGTTCCGCGCGAAAATAGCCTGGCGTCACGGCCCGCCGCCTCATCGAAAGCGGAAGTCGTGCAAACCTCCGCTGCGAAGTCTAATCCTGCGGCTTCGCCAACAGCGCCGGCGACCGCCGGCACCGCCAGCCTGGTGATTCAGGTGGGCGCCATGGCCGAAGAGGCGAACGCCACAAAACTCGCCACAACGCTATCCACACAACATTTTCCCGCGTTTGTATCGAAGCACACCACGGACCGCTTCTATCGCGTGCTGGTCGGACCTTTCCCGAATAACGCGTCGCTGCGCGAAACAGAAACGGACCTGCAGAAGAACGGCTACCAGACCATCGAGAAGCGCTGGACTCCCTGAAGCATCTCTGAAGATTTACGTAGTGAGTGCTGGACACCGGGCGCTTCGTGCCCCGATTCCGCCGATCCTTTAGCTTCTTTGCGGCGCGGCCGCCATTCCGCGTACTTCCGCCGGCGAATGATAGGACTCCGCATCCGACGGAAAGCTGCCCTGCCGCACATCCTCGCAATAGGCCGCGACGGCGCTCGAAACCTCCGCTCCTAAATTGGCGTATTGCCGAACGAATTTCGGCTTGTGTCCTTGTGTGAGGCCAACCAGATCGTGGAATACGATGATCTGACCGTCGCAGTCGGACCCGGCGCCGATGCCAATGGTCGGAATGTTCAGCTTCTCCGTGATGCGCGCGGCCAGTTCACGCGGCATCGATTCGAGCACCACGGAAAAGGCTCCGGCCGCTTCCACCGCTCGCGCATCGCGTTCCACTTGCCGCGCCGCATCGGCTGTCTTGCCCTGCACGGAAAATCCGCCAAGAGCGTTGAACGATTGCGGCGTGAGCCCGATGTGCCCCATCACCGGAATTTCCGCTTCCACCAGCTTGGCGATCAGCTCGATGCGCCGCTCGCCGCCCTCCACCTTCACTGCTTCCGCGCCGCCTTCCTTCACCAGGCGCATGGCATTGCGGATGCTTTCCTCGATCGACACATGAAAGCTGCCGTAAGGCATGTCCGCCACCAGCAGCGCGCGTTTCGTGCCGCGGCGCACCGCGCGGGTGTGATGCAGAATGTCTTCCAGCGTCACCGGCAGTGTGCTGTCGTATCCCAGCACAGCCATGCCTACCGAATCGCCCACCAGCAGCACATCCACGCCCGCTTCATCGAGCAAGCGCGCAGTCGGATGGTCATACGCCGTGAGACAACTGATTTTCTGCTTTTTTTCGAAGGAGGAAGACTTGCGGGAAAGAATCTCGGGCACGGTGATTTTCCCGTTACCCGGACGGGCGACGACGCTCATTGTAAAACCTCCGGTGCCGCTCCCAGCTTCAGGATGCAGCCCAAAACTGCTTGACTATAGTAGCAGATGCACCGGAACGGTGCAAAGTTTCGGATGGCTGGGCAATGAAGCAGCGGGTGCAACGCGTGGGCGAACAGACGGAGAACTGTTGAGGCTACACGCGCCCCACTGGCGCGGGCACTTGCGGCTCGACGCCTCGCCAGCCCACAGGACGCCCTTGCACCGCTTCCTTCAGCGCACGGAACAGCACCACGTACATCATTTGCCGGTAATAGAAACGCTGCAGGAGCAGTGGCGCGAGCAGCGTCCAGTCCTCGTGCTTTTCCAGCGCGAAGGCCACCACGCAGGTGAAGAAGTCGATCAGCATGAACAGCGCGAAGAAAATCAGCGAGCGCTCCACGTCCTGCGAAGTCCAGAGCTGCGGCAGGCGCGTCACGCGCAGTTGCGCTAGTCCCCACAGCGCCAGCGTAAGCACGAAGAGCAAGTCGATCAGCGGAGATACCAGCGGCAGCACAATCTGGAAGAGAAAAATGTTCGGAACGGCGATCCAGCCCAGCGTGCCGTACTCGGGCTTGCCCACCGTGTCGCGATGCTTCCAGATCGCTTGCAATGTCCCGAAGGTCCAGCGGAATCGCTGGCGAATTAAAGCATCCACTGTTTCGGGCACCTCCGTGCGGCCGATAGCTTCTTCGTCGTAGAGAATTTTCCAGCCGCCGCGGCGAATGGTCAGCGTCAGGTCGGTATCCTCGGCCACGGTCTCGCCCGAGAATCCGCCGTGGCTGCGCAGCAAATCGGTGCGCCACGCGCCCGCCGCGCCCGGCACCACCGGAATACAATTGAGCAGATCGAACGCGCGCTTTTCCAGGTTCTGGCTGGTGATGTATTCGAGCGCCTGCCAGCGCGTGAGCCAGCGATTGCGGTTGATCACCTTTACGTTTCCTGCCACTGCCGCCACTTTGGGATCGGCGAAGTGGCGCACCAGTTTCGGAATAGCGTCGTCGTCGACAATCGTATCCGCATCGATCGACACGATGATTTCCCCGGTCGCTTCCGAAAGTCCGTGATTCAGCGCCGAGGGTTTGCCGTGGTTGGACTGCATCAGCAGTCGCACGCGTGGATCGCGTCCGAAGTTCTCGCGCACCAGTTCCGCGGTGTGGTCATGCGAGCCGTCGTCCACCACCAGAATTTCCAGCTTGGGATACTCCGACGCCAGCGCCGAGCGCACCGTGTCGCAAATCACCACCTCTTCGTTGTAGGCCGGGATCAGCACCGTCACCGTCGGCTGGTAATCCGGATTCCACTTCGGCGACGGCCGCAGTTTTTCGATCAGCGCCAGCAGCCCGATCACCAGCGCGCGCCCGCTGACCAGCAAAATTCCCGCCACAAAAATGAAAGCGATGCCCGCGCGCGTCCAGCGGAACACGTCGAAGATGAACGCATCGGCGCGCACCAGCAGCCATTCGCGATGCGTCAGCTCCGGCATCACTTGCGCCCGCGTTTGACCCAGCAAATTCGACACAGAAACAAACTGGTAGCCCTTGTCCTGCAAGGCGTCGATGATGCGCGGCAGCGCGGCCACGGTATGGCTGCGGTCCCCTCCGCCGTCGTGCATCAGAATGATGTTCCCCTTGCCCGCTTCGGTATCGGCAAGCACTCGCTGCACGATGGTGTCTACCGGTGGCGGCGCCGCACCGCTAGCCTCGCCCCAATCGTGCGGATCGATTCTTGCACCAACAATCATGTAACCCATGGACTGCGGCACCGGCAGCATGGCAACTTCGCTCGCCGTTTCCGGCTGATGATCGATTCCGTAAGGTGGCCGGAACAGCGTGGTCTTCACGCCCAGGCTGCTCTCGATCAACAGCTCGGCAAGATTCAGCTCCAACTGCAACTGCGTCCGGGTGATCGTGTCGAATTCCGGATGCGTGAAGGTGTGGTTGCCGATCTCATCGCCTTGCATGAACTCGCGCTTGACGATGTCGGCTTCCTGGTTCGCGTTTTCTCCGATCACAAAAAATGTCGCTGGCACATTTTTTTGTTTGAGGATGTCCAGAATTTTCGGCGTCCATTCTTTGTCGGGCCCGTCGTCAAAGCTCAGCGCGACTTTCTGGTCGGCCGCACCCATCTGCTCGATGCGCCACGAAAGCGGATAGCTTTGGAAGCTTTCATCGTCGATCACGTCGCTGTCCGCGTCATAGTCGATGGTGCGCGAGCCGGTCTTCGGCGTCGCGGTAATCCGCCACACGTCGCCATCGCCTTCGAGAATCAAGTCGTAGCCGGGAGGAATTTCCTGCAGCTTGCTGCGCGTTTCATCGGTGGGATTGGTTGAGTCCCAGATGGACCACAGCGAAGGATCCTCCATTCCCAGCCGCCACAGCGCTGTTCCGCGCACTCCTGCTTGCTCCGCGGCGCGAATCTGGTTGTACGCCGTGACGCCATCGAGCATCCACACCGTGTGGATCTGATCCTTGGCGTCGTAATACGAATAGTGCGGATTAAAAGTGTCCGGATCGAACGTGACGTCCGACTGCGCCTCCACCGCCGTCACCACGCCCTGCTGGAACGTCACCGCTTTGGCCACCGGGTGCGGATTGCCCGGCGTTTTCGCCGGCCAGTCGTAACCGTAATTCGCGATGCCCATCACAATCTTGTCCGGAGGCACCAGCTTGATCATGTTTTCGATGTTGCGCTCGAACCAGTCCTGCGGAGCGATCGGCCCGGCATCCGACGTGGGCCAGTGAAAATCGTAGTTCATCAGGATGATCGCGTCCGATTGCGAAGCGATGTACTTGTAGTCGTAGCTGAAGTCCGCCGCGGGCAGCGCCACCATCAGCTTCAGCCCGCGCTGGTGCAGCGCTTCGCCCAGGTCGTGGATGAACTTCTCGAAGTCCTTTTCGCTCGATTTCGGCAGCGATTCGAAGTCCACCACCACTCCGGGCTGATGTTCCGCATCCGCGTACTGCTCGAGTTGCACGGCCAGGTGCTCGCGAGCCGACGGGCTGGCCAGCATCCGCAGCATTTCCGGCGGGCACCAATCGTTGGTCTTGGCGTCGTAGTTGTTCACCATCGACATGACCGGCAAATCGATGTTGCGCGTCTTTTGCAATCCTTGCAGGAAAGAGGTGAGCTTCGGATCCGGCTCCACATCCACACGGCCATCGGCGGCAACCGCGTGAAGAGCTTCCGGAATCAGCACGTCAATATCGCGATAGTGCAATTGCAGCGAAGCCAGGCTGGTGTAATCGTCGCTCACGTAAAAGGCGGCGCGCAGCGGTTCGTAATTCTGCGGGATCGCGCCGAGGTTGGCCACCTTGCGCTTCCGTCCGCGGCGAACTAGCCGGCCGCGCTGTACTGCGGGAATCGAGCGCAAGCCCGCGCGAATATCCGGGCGCAGCAATTCGGGCAGTTCCGGATTGCGCACCACGTTCAGCATGAACACCACCAGCACCACGGTAAACAGCGCGCCGGTAACTTCCAGAACGCGCCGTGTCCAGCGCCAGCGCCGCCGGTCTTTGTCGTAGAAAATGGGCTTGCGTTCAGGCATCAGTGCAATCCAAGCTGGTGCGTCCTAAACATGACGAGCGTTATGAAGCGGATGCGAACATTGCAACGTGGGCCGGGGCGGATTCCATCGAAATTCTCAATGTTCAATGACAATTAGACGGAGCGCCTCGCCGCCGGTTAGGAAACCGCGCACAATCTCCGACTTTCTTCCCCGTGCGTTCGCCATTCTGGCTCTGCTGGCAGGACTGGCCTTACGACTCTACTTCGTTTCCACCTTCCCGGCGCAGGGCTCCGGGGACGCTCCATTTTACATCGAACTCGCCTGGAATTGGCTCAAGAAGGGCATCTACGGTTTCCCCATCGGCGGAATTCTCACTCCGGTGGATATGCGCGTTCCCGGATACCCGGCGTTTCTCGCGGCCATTTTTACGTTCGCAGGCAAGTCCGAACACGCGGTGATGCTGGTGCAGGTGTTCGTGGACCTGGCTACCTGCGTCCTGGTGGCGCTGATCGCCGCGCGCCTGGCCCCGCAAATCTCCCGTCGGCGCGTGGCTTTGGCGGCATTGTGGCTTGCGGCGCTATGTCCTTTCACTGCGAATTACACGGCCGTGGTGCTCACCGAAACTTTGGTCGTTTTCCTCACCGCGCTGGCGCTGCTGGTTTTGCTCGAGGCCTATCGCGACTCCACAGCGCAGAATCCGGCAGAGCTGCTGACCCCCACGAGCCGTTTTTCTCTTTGGTTTCTCGGCGGAATCGTCGCAGGATTTGGAACATTAGTGCGTCCGGAAACGCCCTTGCTTCTGATTGCCGTTGGGCTGGTTCTTCTCGCACGGTGGTGGCGCCGCGCTGACTGGGGAAAACTGCTGCGCGCGGCGCTGCTGATGGGTCTAGGGCTTTTTCTTCCGCTGTTGCCCTGGGCTGCTCGCAACTGGAACACGCTTCACGACGTGCAATTTCTCGCGCCGCACTATAGCGAACTTCCCGGCGAATTCGCGCCGCTCGGATTCAACGCCTGGATCAATACCTGGCAGTGGCGCTTTCGCGATGTCTATACCACCACCTGGAAGCTCGACGTCGAATCTATTTCCATGAGCGACATCCCCGCGTCCGCGTTCGACACGCCGGAACAAAGAGACCGCGCCGCCGACATTTTCGAGAGCTACAACAATACCCTCACCTGGGAGCGCGGTCAGGACGCCGCGTTTGGTGAAATCGCCCACGAAATACGCTCGCGGCACCCGCTGCGCACTTATCTAAAGATTCCGTTCCTTCGCGCAATCACCATCTGGTTCCAGCCGCGCGTGGAGCTGCTGCCGTATTCCGGCAACTTGTTTCCGATCCGGCTGGAGTGGCGCGAAGACCGCCGCGATTTCCGCGCCACGCTCACCCTGGTCTCGGCGAACTTGATTTACATCGCGTTGGCGCTGGCGGGACCATGGATCGCGCGCCGAAGCCCCGGCGTAGCGATCCTCGTGATATTTATCCTGGTGCGCACCGTCTACTTCTCCACTTTCGCCGATGAGTCCCCGGAGCCGCGCTACGTGCTCGAATGCTTTCCTGCCGTGATTGCCCTCGGCGCCCAGGTCTTCCGCGCGCGCACTCTGGCGTCCGTTACGGATGCTGTCTAGAACAGCATGCCGCCAAGGCACGCTGAAAAATTCTTCACGGTAATTAACAAATTTCGTGCTAACCGTCACCATTGTCATCCCGAGCGGAGCGTTCTGGCGACCGGTTAGGGTCGCCAGCGAAGTCGAGGGATCTGCATTTTATTTTCGGTTCGTCAGGCCACGGCCTTTGGCCCGCCGCCCGTTGTTTCCTTTTGCCATCAGCGCGCCTTTACCTCCGCCTCGTCACCAACACCGCCGCTCTTGTCATCCCGAGTGAGCGCAGCGGACGACTGAATGTCCATCGTGCGCTCCAGGCGGGTGCCGCATCGCTTTGCGCCTTTTGCAATGGGTGCGCGCCGTAACTTCAACGTCGTCGACGACCGGCGACCCGACTTTGGTCGCCGTCCGAGGCCACTCATGTCGCCCTGTGTCAGCTTTCTTCCAGCGGCTCGGGATGAATGGTCAGCCGGAAAATCTGCGGGAAGTGTTCCTTCACGCGATCCTCCACCGCCGCGGTAATGTCGTGCACGCGCGTGATCGGCAGATTCCCCTCCATGGCGCAGTGGCAGGAAACCAGAATTTTGTGATCCACGGTGCGCACGCGTACTTCGTGGCAATTGGTCAGCTCGCGATATTCGTTCGGTAGCGAGCTCATGAATTCCTGCACCGCGCGCGAAAGTCCGCTCATCTCTTCAGCGCCGGGAATGCGCCCGCCCAGCGGCTCAATGTGAATGTTCACCAGCGCGTGCGGATCTGTTTCCTGCAAAATATCCTGCTCCAGCTCGGTGGCGCGGCGATGCGCCTGGCGTAGGCTGGCTCGTTCGTCCACTTCAAGGTGCAGCTCGACAAACAGCCGCCCATCCAGATGATGCGCGGTAAGTTCGTGAACCGCCATTCCTCGCCTCTGTGCAATCGCCCGAATCGTTTCGAATAAATGCTCGTTGCTGGGCGCCCGCGGCTCCACGTGCACCATCACGTCCGCAGGAATAATGTTCTCGATATTTTGTTCCACCGCGTCACTGGCCGCGTGCGCCTGCTCCAGGCTGGCAGTGCGCGGCACGCTGATGGTCACATCCACGAAGTAGCGCGCGCCCGATCTCCGCACGCGCACCCGCTCTGTGTTCAACACGCCCGCGGTATCGTCCACGGCCCGAGTAATGCGCTCGCGCAGCCCGCCCGGCGCTACATCCAGGAGCGCATCGAGCGTGCGTTTTCCCAGCCGAGAACCGATCCAGATGATCACCCCGGCCACCACCAGCGCCGCCACCGGGTCCAACATGCCGAGCCAGGGAATGCCTTCCTTGCTTCCCAGCCACGCCGCGCTGATGCCGATGATCACCACGAACGTGCTCCACACATCGGTGGAGAAATGCAGCGCGTCCGCTTCCAGCGCTTCGCTCGGGAATTTCTTGGCAATGCGGGTCAAGGCGCGCGAGCGCACCAGGTCGATACCCATAGCCAGCGCCAGAATAATGATCGCCGTGGCGCTCGGTTCGATATGCACGGCATGAAACAGCAGCCGCTGAAATGCTTCCCAGATAATGTAGATCGCGGTCAGCAGCAACAATCCTGTTTCAACGAACGCCGAAAAGCTCTCCACTTTGCCGTGGCCATAAAGGTGGTCCGCGTCGGCTGGTTTGTCCGCCACGCGCACCGACAGGAACGTGATGATCGCCGCTACCAGATCGAGAATGGAATGCAGCGCTTCGGAAAGAATGCCCAGGCTGCCCGTGGAAATGGCGAGAAAAACCTTCAGGAATACCAGCACCACAGCCGAGCCGACCGAGCCCAGCGCAGCCAGCTTCTTTTCGCGTGTTGCCTGGGCGGCGACGTCGATCATATCTGGCCGATTATACGACGACCCGATAAGGGTCGTCGTCCCGAGCGGAGCAACGCGAGCGAGGGACCTCTCTTCTCTGAGCTACACGTTTTGATTTCGCGGATGTTTCCCGCGCTGCTATTTCAGAGGTGGTTCAGGCACCAGTGGCAGCCGCCTCGGCTCGCCATGGAACCCGCGAACGTCCACTTCGTCAATCAGAATCGACGGCGTGACCACAGTGCTCGGAATTCCGCCTTGAATCGAGCCAAACGCGCCGAGCGCGGTGCCGGCGAATCCGCCCGCGGAATTTTGCATGTAGGAGAAAACGGCGGTGTCATCGCCCACCGCGGGAATATTCCGCAGCGAGCGAAGCGTCAGCCCCTGGATAATCGCGCCGCGCACCAATTCCTCGTGCCCATCCGCCACATACACGCGGTAGACCAGCAGCGGTATGCGCATACCGCTTTCGACGCCACCCGCCACGCCACCGATGAAGTCCGAGAAATCCTCCTGCTCCACCGAAGAAAGCGCCGGATTGTCCATGCGCTTCACTTCCAGGCACCACTGATGGCCGTCGTCCTTGCACGCGTCGAGGAATTTCTTTTTTAGGTCGTCCGGTTTCAGCGGATCGTCGGTTTGAAGCAACAGATTGCTGCTGAGCGGCTTGGTGTCCGAAAGGTTCGCCGCGCGCGCATGGCCATTGGAAGGCTCAAAGTCGGGCCCCGGACGCCGCGACATCAGCAAGTCGCGCAGGATTCCGTGATCCACCACGGTGACCTTCTCTCCCTTCACGCCTTCATCGTCCACGTCATAGGCGCCCAGCAACGGCTGCCCATGAAAATCCTTCATGGTGGGATCGTCCGCGATGGTAATGCTTGTGGGAAACACGCGCGCCCCCACGCGCCCGGTCCATTCGCTACGCCCGCCCATGCGCTCCATCACCTGATCGAATTCCGCGGCCATGGAAAGCGGCGGCCGCGCGCCCGAAAGCGACGCGGGCAGAAGCTGCGCCAGCATGGCGCCCGCCGCGGGAGCGTCAAAAAGAATCGGCCCGGTGAAATCCGGCACCAGCGGGCTCGCACGCAGTTCCATCAGTTGCGTGCCGGCTTGCGCCAAACCTTTGCTGACGGTCGCCGCATCCGGCAGGTCCGCGGGCTTGCCGGCGTAAGTGGCGTAATAGTTGTGCAGATCCATGCCGTCTTCGGCATGCGTGTCCAGCGCGCCTTCAATGCCCGCCAGGCTCGTCGACGTGCGGATGGTCGTGCCTTCGCTCGTCATCAGGTACGAGGTGACGTAGACCAGGTAGTAGTCCACCCGATTGCCGTCAATGTTCTCAAAATCTTTCAACACCGACGAAGCCGTGCGCGCTTCGTTCTCCCAATTGCGCGAGGTCCAGTCCGGCTCCAGCCGCGGATCTACCTTCACCATCGGTGGCACTTGCGAGAAATCGTCGATTTCAGGCGCCTTGGTCAGGCTGCGCAGAAAGGCCTGCTTCAGCGACATTTGCGTCACCGCTGCTTTGTAGGCCTGGTCCGTAGCGAGCCACAGGTCTTGTCGCAGCGAATTGTAATCGCGATCGATGCCTACCTGCCCGGTGGAACCGAGAAATCCGCGGAAGCCGTCTTCGCTCACGAAGTTCGAGCTGTCCAGATGGTAATCGCCCACGCGCACATCCACGCTCATGAATCGATTGCGCGAAACGTCGCTCGAGAGCAGCGCGCCGAAGGAAGCGTTCACGCTGCGCACGTCCACGTCCAGCAAGCGATATTCGATATAAAAAGGCTTATCCACGCCGGGAAGTTTCAGCCGCGTGCGCGAACGCTCGAGCTCATCGCGCATAGCGTGCAGCGTTTGGTCGTTGTCTCCGGCCGGGAGTGGCGGAAGCGGTTTCAGATCTGCCTGCGCCGGTGCCGACGCGTCGGCATTCGCTCGCGGCTGCGCTGCAAGCAAAGGCATCTCGAACGACGCGAAAAGCGCCAGTACCGCAAGAGTCTTCAGTTTTCTCATTGGCCCGCCGTCTCCTTGGCCACATCGTCATGCGCGGGCGGCGGAAGAATCGGCGGCCGGTCCGTGGAGGTTTGCTTTTTCTGTACTTCCAGCTCGGAGATTAAAATCGCCGGGGCCACCGCGGACACCGGCACCGAGCCCGATTCCGCTCCACAGTAGCCGTTGAAAATGTCCGGCGTATCGCCGGTGGCGACGATCTTCGTCAGCGAAACCAGCGGCGTGCCCACGATATCCACGCCTCGCACCAACTCGTCGGGGCGCCCGTCTGGGAACACTTTGTAGACCACTAGCGGCAGCACTTGAAACGCCTGCGGGTTGCCGCGGCCGGTAAACGTGAATCCGCCGGCAATGTCGTCGATCAGCAATCCGAACGGCTTGTTCTGTTCCTTTACCAGCTCGATCAGCTTCTGCCGCAACTGCGCGTTGGTCACCGTTTTCGAGCTGGAGACGATCAAATTCCCCTGCCGCGCCACCGGCACATAGCCAAGCTGGCGCCGCCCGTGCCCGTTCGAGTGCGGAATGCCCACCAGCGGCGACCGCCCCATCAGAAAAGTTTTCAGGACGCCGTGATCCACCAACTGCACGTTTTCCGCGGGAACGCCTTCATCGTCGAAAGGATAGTTGCCGAGCAGCATCTGGCCGCCGAGCGACGCTTCGGTCGGGTCGTCCTTGATCGAAAGGAAATCGGGCAGTATCTGCTCCCCGATTTTGCTGGTAAATGTTTGGCCCTCGTTGATGTCCTTCTGCCGGAATCCTTCGGCGCGGTGCCCGAAAACTTCGTGGAAGAACACCGCGGAGGCGCGCCCGGTCAGCAGCGCCGGCCCGGCGTAAGGATCGATCAGCGGCGCCCGGTCCAGCCCCTCGGTTTCCTTCAGCATGGTGGCGATGCGCGCGAACACCACCTTGTCATCCGGCGCGTCTTTCGGATCGAGCCAGTCGAAATTCGCGAACCGGTTGATGTCCATGCCATCCGGCGCTTTGCTCTGCACGTACAGCTCAAGCCGGTAGTGCACCAATCCGAATCCCAGCTTGGTGCCTTCGCTGGTCACCTGATACTGGTTCGTTCCTTGCGCGCTGAACGTGGCGATCGAATTCAGCACGTCCGGCGATTTGCTGAACGCCGCGGTGTAGCGCCGCACTTTCTCTTCCCATGGCTTGCGGTCCACATGAATTTCCACGCGCGGCCCAACGGACGTGCGCGCAGCCTCCGGCGAAAAATCCGGCGCCGAGCCTTCCGCAGTCTGCACCTGCACCTGCTGGCTGGTTTGCACTTTGATCAGCGCTTCCGCCGCGGCGCGATATTGCCGGTCCGTTTCACGCCAGATTTCCCGGCGCAGCACCGGAATATCGTCATCCAGCACCGCGGACGTGCCGGGACTGGTCCAGCTCGGTTGCCGGTCGGCTAGCTTGTGTGTGTCGTCCAGTTCGTAGCTTCCGGTGCGCGTCTGCACTTCCAGCCAGCGCCCGCGGTCGTCGCTGCTCGCAAGCAGCGCGCCATTCGAGCCTTGCACCGACGAGTATTGCCGGTCCGAGAGCGTGTAGCTGATAAAGTAAACTGGCGGGTCGCCCTTGGACAGCGACGCCATGGAGCGGTCCAGTTCCGTTTTCATCGCGGTGAGAATCGTCTCGCTCGTTCCGCTGGAAGTTGCCGGACGATTCGCCGCCACCGCCGCGCATGCGGCTGCCAACATGCTTGCGACAACAAGGGAAGCTTGCGCTTTTTTTGGAAGTTTCATGAGTCCACGAAGCCTTGTAGTTTAAAGTAGGATGCTCGAATTCCCTAATGAAAAGGTCCCCAAATGGCAGGGTCTACCTTGGCCGAAACGCCTTTCACAGCGGTACATCTCGGTGCCCGCGGCCCAGTTCAAGCACTTAAACAAGGAGTGCCCGCAAAGGAGTCTTAGATGCGCGCAGCGGTCGTTCGGAGGTATGGTCCGCCTGAACTTTTAGAGATCAAGCAAGTGCCCGAGCCTCAAATCAAGCCGGGCGAAGTGCTCATCCGTGTGCGTGCCATCGGTGTCAACTTTGGCGACCTGCTCCAGCGCATGGGCCTCTATCCCAACGCGCCCAAGCCTCCCTTCGTCCCGGGCCTCGAAGTTGCCGGAGTCGTCGAGAAAATCTCCGAAGTCGGCCGCCCGAAATCGAGCGTAAACCTTCGCCCCGGTGACGCCGTCGCCGCCCTCACCCGCTTCAACGCCTACGCCGAGTGGGTCGCCGTGCCCGCTGAGCAAGCCTACCCGTTGCCCCAGGGCATGAGCTTCGAAGATGCCGCCGCCATCCCGGTCAACTACATCACTGCCTTCCACTCCATCTTCACCATGGGAAATCTGCAGCCGGGCGACCGCATCCTCATTCACAGCGCCGCCGGAGGAGTCGGCCTCGCCGCCGTGCAACTGGCTCGCTCTCGCGGCCTGGTCATCTTCGGCACCGCCAGCGGCCCGAAGCAGGAATTCCTGCGCAAGTCCGGTGTCGATCATCCCATCGACTACGAAAAAGTCGATGTGGTGGAAGCTGTCCGCAAGTTCGCTCCTGACGGCATCGAGATGGCCCTCGATGCCATCGGCGGAAAATCCTTTTCGCAAAGCTACAAATGCCTCGGCCCCACCGGACGCCTGGTCGTCTTCGGTCTCTCCGCTGCCAGCGGCAGCAGCGGCAAGCGCAATCCGGTCGGGGCCACCACCGCTTTTCTGCAGACGCCCCGCTTTCACCCGCTGAAGCTGATGGGCGACAACATCTCCGTCATCGGCGTCAGCCTCACTGGACTTCAGAAGCGCCCCGCCCTGCTGCAAAGTGAAATGGACGAGATATTTCGCCTCTACGGCGCGGGCAAGATCAGGCCGGTCATCGGCAAGAGCTTTCCATTGGCGCAGGCCGCCGACGCGCATCGCTACATCCACCAGCGCAAGAACATCGGCAAAGTGATTCTCACCATTAGATGACCGCTAAATAAACTAAACGCCTTGTCATCCCGAAGCGAGCGCCCTTCAGCGAGTCGAGGGATCTCTCTTCGTGTGCCATTTTCTCCGTGCATCCGACTCCAGCGCCCCTCGCCCTCGATTGAAGGCACGCCTCTTGGCAAGTAAGAAGCTGCCATTACTCTTCAAAGCACAATCATTCCCGAGAGTGCCCCCGTATGTTAGCCGCTGAGGGACCAAATTTAGGTTCTCACGCAGACTCACTGCCCCGCTGCAACCGCCGACGCCGCCTTCGCCCGCCGCAGATCGCTCGCCATCACGTCCACTTGATCGAAGGGAATCTCGGTGTACTGTGCGTTCGGAAATTCCTTTTTCAACGCGTCGCGAAATGCGTTCACGTTCCCCGCCAGCACGATCGCGAGGTCCTTCGTCTGCATATATTTCTGCGCCATCTGCTTCACTTGCTCCGGCGTCACGCCGCGAATTCGCTCCGGATACGTATCGTTGTAATCCGCGGGCAAATCGAATTCCGCCACCGCCAGAATGCGCCCGGCCACCTGCTCCGCTGTTTCCGACTGAATGGGATACACACCGGAAAGGTAATCTCGCGCGAAATTCAACTCCGCCTCGCTGATGTCTCCGCTGGACATTTTCGTCAGCAGATCCACCACGAGCTTGGTCGCCTGTACCGTCGCGTCCGTCCGCGTAAACGTGCCCACGCCGAACGATCCGCTGAACCGGTGCGGATTGAACGAAGAATACGCGCCGTAGGTCAGCCCGCTCTTCACGCGCACTTCGGTATTCAACCGGCTGTTGTAGCCGCCGCCGAAGATCCGGTTCATCACCGCCACCGGAATGTAATTCGGATCGCTGCGCCGGATGCCCAGATCGCCCACGCGAATCTGCGTTTGCACCGCGTCGGGCTTGTCGATCAGCCAGATGTGCTGCCCTGCCACCGGCGATGCCTGCGGCGGCACTGCCGACGCCACGTCGATCTTCGGCCAGCCGCCGAAATATTTTTCTGCCGCGGCGAAAGCCGCTTCCGGCGTGATGTCGCCCGCAAACGCCATCAATGTCTGATTCGGCGCGTAGTTCGCGTCGTGAAATTTCGACAGGTCGCCAGGCGCGAACTTGCTCACCGTCGCCGGCGTGCCTTCCTGCGGCCAGCCGTACGGAGAATTTCCGTAGATCACGCGCCCGAACACTACCGACGCAAGATACTGCGGATCGGAATACTGTACCGTGAGATTCGAGAGCAATTGCTGCCGCTGCCGCTCCAGTTCATCCGCCTGAAACGCGGGATGCAGCACCACATCGGACATCAAATCGAGTCCCGTAGCGAGATCTTTCTTCACCACGTTCAGCGAGACCGTTGTCGCATCTTTGCCCGAAGCGGCCCCGAGCGACCCACCCACAAAATCGATCGCCTCGGCAATTTCCTTTGCGCTGCGCGTCTTGGTGCCCTGCGTCAGCATGTTCGCGGTCATTTCCGCCACGCCCGGCATCGCGGCGGGATCTTTGACGCTGCCTGCGGTTTGAATCACGAGCTGCACCGCTACCGAAGGCTGCTCGCTATCGCTTACCACAAAGATGCGCAAGCCGTTCGGCAGCGTCTTCATCGCCGCTTTCGGAAAATGAAACGCTTTCGGCGCGCTGGCCGCCGGCATTTGCGATTCGAGTTTCACTCCTTGGGGCACCACGCCCGTGCCGTTCTTGTTCGCCGGGGTTTCCGTGGTTTTTTCCTGGTCGCCGCGCGACGGCGGTGTCGCTTCCTGCCGCGCCATCGCCGCGCCCGCAAGCCCCAAGGCCGCCGCCAGAAAACCGCATTGCAACACTCGATAGCGCGTCATCTATTTCTCCTCCGGCATCGCGCCCGGCCCGTTGCCCTGCCCGTTGCGCGGACCCCGCGGCGCGGGAGTGATGGTCAGAACCGTCGCGTGTTGCGGTACGAAATAATCCTTGGCCACGCGTTGAATGTCCGCCGCCGAAACTTTCAAATAGCGGTCGAGTTCCGTGTTCACCAGCCCCGGATCTTTTCCGATCACCGCCGCCGAAGCCAGCGCCACCGCTTTTTGCTCATCGGTATCGCGCCCCAGGATGAACCCCGAAACTTCCTGGTTTTTGGCCTTTTCCAGTTCTTTGGCGTCCACCGGCGCTTCTTTCAGCCCGTCCAGAATATTCACGATGGCCTTGTCGCCCTCATCCGCCGAGTGTCCTCGATTCATGATCGCGTAGGCCCAGAAAAGATTCGGGTCCTCGCTGAAATTGCCGAAGCCCCCTGCCTGCACCGCGATCTGATCCTTATATACCAGCGCCTGATACAAGCGGCTGCTCTCGCCTCCGGCCAGAATGTTCGAAGCTAAATCCAGCGGATACGCATCGGGTTGGAATCGCGCCGGAATTTTGTAGCCGATTACGATGGCCGGCAGCGGTGTATTCGAATAGGACTTTTTCACGTCGCGCTCGGCGGTTTGCACCGGCTCCGGCGTATCGTGCCGCGGAATCGGCTGCGCCGAAGCGGGAATGCCCTCGAAATATTTCTTCGTCCAGCCCAGCGCCTGGTCGGAATTGAAATCCCCAACGATCACCAGCGTGGCGTTGTTCGGCTTGTAATAGGTGTTGAAGAAGTCGCGCACATCCTGCAGCGTGGCGTTTTCCAGGTCCTGAATGCTGCCGATCGGCGTGTGATGATATCCGTGCACCGTAAACGCCGCGGAACGCAGATCCTCCTCCAGCGTGCCGTACGGCTCGTTGTCCACTCGCACGCGCCGCTCTTCCTCCACCACTTTCCGCTCGGACTTGAAGTTCGCGTCATCCACATTCAGGCTGCCCATGCGGTCCGCTTCAAGCCACAGAACTCGTTCAAGGTAGTTACTTGGAAACGTTTCGAAGAAATTCGTCGTGTCATCGCCGGTTTCGGCGTTGTCGAACCCGCCAACGGCCTCGATGATGCGCGAATGCTCATCCGTGCCCACATGCGCCGAGCCTTTGAACATCAAATGCTCGAAAAGGTGCGCGAAGCCAGTGTGGCCCGGCAGTTCGTCCTTGCCGCCCACGTGATACCACACCTGCAAATTGATTACCGGCACCGAGTGATCTTCGAGAAGAACCACATCCAGCCCATTCGCAAGCTTGTGCGTGGTGAAATTCAGCTTCGGAGGCCGCACTTCCGCGCTTGCTTGCTGCGCGCTCAGCCGCGGCGCCACGGCGAAAGCACACGCCAGCAATATGCCCAGGCACGCAAATTTTGCCCCGCGGCTGAATTTTGGAATTTTCATCAGTCCCCTCGTCTGCGCATTACGTGAACTGTGCATTACCTGAGTCAACCATTGCGTTAACTAAGCACTGCGTGATTTGACCATGACGTGCTTCGAAGCGCCAAGAGCACCCAGAAAACAGTGCACCCCAGAAAACGGATTGTACGCTGAATGCCGCCTCGCTGCACTCGCGCGCCGTGGTCCGAACTGCCATCCCGCACCTCGGCTCTTAGACGCGTTCCCGGAAAAAATGACTGCTTCGCACGAATTTTGATTGCGCCCCCTTCCAACGCCAGAAGCTTCGCCCCGTGCACTTCCTGCGAGCCTTCCTCCGCTCGAAGGCCTTGTTTGTCAATTCGTATACTTCTCCAACGTTGTTTCGCCGGTAGTACCGTTCTCGTGTTCGTATAGATGTACCCGCTGTTCGCGCCGCCGTCCGCTTGTTGTGTCATCCCGGAGCGAGCCGCGCCCGTTAGGGCGCAGAGAAGGATGATCAGCGAGTCGAAGGATCTCACTTCGCTTTCCGGAGGGCTCGGGTTCTTGGCCGTTGAGGTTTCGACCTCGGATGTTTGATCGGATTCTAAGTAGGAGGCTCTTATGCGCAGCATCGTTGGCTTAGTCATCACACTGTTAATCATTTTCGCCGGTTACAAAATGTTCTTCACGCAGATGCAATCCGCATCGGGCGGCGCCGCGCCGGCCCAAAGCATTTCCTCTACGGGTGCGAAGAACGATCTCATCGCCATCGCCCAGGCCGAGCGCCTGTATCAGGCCGAGCACGGCTCCTACGCCACGCTCGACCAGCTCAGCTCCGCCGGCTCGATGTCCATGAGCAAGTCCGGACGCGAAGGCTACACCTACTCCGTCACGCCTTCCGGCAACAGTTTTCTCGCCGAAGCGCGCTGCTCGAATTCAAGCGCTCCCTGTACCGGCTACTCCATCGACGAAACCATGGAAATTCACTCGCTCCCCTAATCGCCTCTTGCCTGATTGTTGTGTTTGATACCCTTCCGGAGGCTGCGATTCTTGATCTACACACACGCGCTATTGCGCCTGTGCGCATCCTACCGGGTGCCGCATCGCTTTGCGCTTCCCAGCAATGCGTGCGCGCCATAAACGTCATTCCGGCTACCATCGGCGACCCTTTTCTGGTCGCCGTCCGAAACCGACCCGCTAGGTCCGCCTTCCCAGTTCCCCCAAACCGGTGTGCTAGAATGACCGGACCGTGCAGAAAGTCCTTCCAAAGCTCATCGAGCTGCAACATCTCGACATGCAATTGAACGAAGTCCGGGCGCGTCTTGCGACATTTCCCAAAAAGCTCGCTGACGTCGAAGCGCGCGTCACCGCAGCCAAGGCCGATGTGACCCAGAATAAAGCTGCCCAGCTCACCGCCGTGAAGGATCGCAGCAAGTACGAACTCGACGTCCAGCAGCACAAAGACCGCGTCCGCAAATATCGCGACCAGACTTCGCAGGTGAAGACGAACGAAGCCTACAAGGCGCTCCAGCACGAAGTGCAGATGGCCGAAGAGGAAATCGCCAAGGCCGAGGATCGACTGCTCGAGCAAATGGTGGCCGGCGAGGAATATGACCGCCGCATCAAGGCCGCCGAAAAGCTGCTGAAGGAAGTGGAAGACGTGGCGCGCGTCCAACGCAAAATAATTGAGGACGACAAAAGCGCCGCCGAAAAGCGCCTCGCCGAATTAACAGCCGACCGCACCGCCGTAATCGCGGAGATTCCCGAAAACCTGCTTGATCACTATGATCGCATTTCGAAGAAACACAACGGCATCGCCCTGGCCGAGGTGCGCGACGAGAAGTGCAGCGCCTGTGGCATGCGGCTTCGTCCGCACGTGCATCAGGAGATGCAGCGCCGCGATAACGAAGAGCTATTTCACTGCGAAACCTGCACCCGCATCATCTATCTTGAACCAGCGCAATCCGCCGCTTCCGTCGCGGCCGCTCCACAGGACGACCACCCGCTGCAATGACGTTTTCCTCGAAAATTCCCCCTCCTCGCAGCGCCCAATTATTCGGAGATTCCGATCTCCATTCGCCTGCTCCGCCTTCCGGCGTCTATCTCGCGAACATCGACGGCGCCTCCCGCGGCAATCCCGGCCCCGCAGCATTCGCCGTGGTCATTCGCGACGCGCAGGGAAAAACCGTGCTGGAGCTGGCCAAGCGCATCGGCCGCGAGACCAACAACGTCGCGGAATATTACGCGCTGCTGGCCGCGCTCGATTTCGCCACTAGCCGGCACATCCAGGCGCTGCGCATCCGCAGCGATTCCGAGCTGCTCGTGCGCCAGATGCAGGGCCGCTACAAAGTAAAGAGCCCGGATTTGAAACCCATGTACGAGCGCGCCATTCGCTTGTCCAAGCAAATTCCGTACTTCACCATCGAGCACGTGCGCCGCGAGCAGAACAGCGACGCCGACGGCCTGGCCAACGTGGCGCTCGATTCCGGCGATCTTTCCCGTTCCGAGCTGAATCCTCCACAGGCCGCGCCGGAAACGAAAGAACCGCCGCAAGCCGAGCCTCGCAAGAAGCACACGGCCGCACCTGCCGCAACTCAGGGTGACGATTCCGCTTCTCATTTGCGTTTTCGCGCGCACGTATTGAAAGGCGCTCTGGTCCCGGTGGACCCGCTTGATTTGCCCGACGGCACGCTGGTGGATGTGGACATCCGCGTCCACGAAGAGGAGTGAAAAAGGCACGCCGGTTCTGAACTCGCTCATTTCTGCCGCGGCCAATTCGATTTATACTTGTCTCGTCAAATCATTCGGCAATTCTGGAGAGCCATTTGGACACGAAGAGCGGAAAGCAAGTCGAACAACCCGGAGAAGGTATTGTCCTGATCCTGCCCATCGCGGCCATGTTTGCTTTGATCGGTGTTCTCGCGCTGCTGATGCGCTCCACCGGCAAGTGGTAGGCGTTTAGTTTTTGGGTGCTGCTGCTGCGATTTCCTGCGGGCGTTTCAAAACGTAGGAGCGGTAAAGCGTGTCGCGCTGGTGCGGAATGTAGCCCGCATCGGTGATGATGCGGCGAAGTTCTTCCTCGTTGGTCCGGTTGCGCACTCCCGCGGCATACACCACGTTTTCTTCGATTAAAATGCTGCCCACGTCGTCCGCGCCGAACTGCAATCCCACCTGGCAAATCTTGATTCCCGGCGTCAGCCAGCTCGACTGAATGTGATCGATGTTGTCGAGATACAGGCGGCTGATCGCGAGCGTTTTCAAGTAATCGTAAGCAGTCGTCTCCGGTACTTTTTTGCCCAGCGGAGTATTTTCCGGCGCAAAAATCCACGGAATGAAAGCGGTGAATCCGCCGGTGTCTTCCTGAATGCGGCGCAGCCGTTCGAGATGGTTCACTCGGTGTCGCATTTCCTCACCGCAACCGAACATCATCGTCGCGGTGGTGCGCATGCCGAGCTCGTGCGCCGTGCGATGCACCGCTTCCCATTCATCCGATTTGCACTTGAGGCGCGAGATGCGGTGGCGCACTTCGTCATCCAGAATTTCAGCGCCGCCGCCCGGAATGGAAACCAGGCCGGCATCGCGCAAGCGCGCGATTGTGTCGCGCAGAGACAGTCCGGAAACTTCGGCGATGCAGGTTATTTCCGGCGCCGAGAAGCAGTGCAAGTGAACTTGCGGGAAGCGCTCGCCGATCGCGCGCAGCATATTTTCGTAGTAGTCGATTTTCAGATCCGGATGCAAACCGCCCTGTAACAGCACGCCAGTGCCGCCCATCTCGACCATTTCTGCTATTTTTTGGAAAATTGTCTCGAGTGGCAAAATGTAACCATCTTTGGCGCCTAAGGGCCGGTAAAAGGCACAAAACGAGCAATATTCGGTGCAAAAATTTGTGTAATTGATGTTGCGATCGATCTGATAGGTGGCGATGCGCGGGTCGGTTTTCTTGCGCCGCACTTCGTTGGCGGCCATGCCAATGCCGAGCAAATCGTCGGAATTGAAAAGATCTAGCGCTTCTTGTGGCGTCAGTCCCATTGTTTCGATCGTTTGTCCGGATAGTTGTTCGATTCGCTATTCTAGCATCTGCCCGCGATTTATGCCTTCTGTTGCAGCGTTGAAACCGCAGGGGATGCGGCGAACTCGACCGGCTTGTTCCGCGGGATCAGGCCCAGCTCAGCAGCTTTCTGAAAATAGAGATTCAGACCGGCCAGATAGTCATCGCCCAGGTCAAAGCGCACATTTTCCGTAAGATAGCGCTCCAGCTCCGGAACCGGCAAGTCGAGTTTCACCGAAGCGCCCTCGGCGATGTCGCGCACGTGCTGCACGCCGTATTCTTTTGACGCCTGGAAATCGGCCACCACTTCCGGCGTAATCACGTCCTTGCGCCCTACCCAGACGGCCATCACGGACGGTTTTGCCGTCATTTCCTGCCACTGCTGCGCCACATCATAGATGTACAGCGTTTCAAAACCCGGAATCGGCAAATCCGGAGCGCCATCGCAGCCACAGCAGCCCTCGGTGGACTTCCCGCTTGCCCGACTGCTGAGCGCGTCCATTTCGATCGCGATCCGCAGCGCGGGGTCGCCGATGATCAGCGCCGCATCGGCGTTCTGCAGCATTTCGCTTGGATTCGGCGCGGCGTCCACAAACTCGGGCGAGATGCGCCAGAAGTCGCGCGCCAGAATTTTCACGTAGGCCACCGTAGCCCGGGAACTGGTGTCGAGAGCGATGCGCTTGGCGCGTTCAATCGGCCGCTTCGACACGACTAGCAGGCTGCGTATCTCGCCATCCCCGGAAACCGACATCCCCGGCAGCACAACGGTGTTGTCAATGCGCTGGTATTCGATCGACGGGATGATAGCGACATCCACATCGCGGCGCTTCAGCGCATCGGCGCACTGCGAGGGCACCGCGAACGAAAGATCGTACTTGCCCGCCAGCGGCCCGTCGGTGAATCCCCACACCAGCGGCGCGGTGTTCAGGAACTCGACAATCGATATGCGCAGTTTCCCCAATGTTTTACCCGCTCAAAAATATAACACACCGCTTGGGTTTCAACTTTGAGACGGCGTACGTAGAAACACGGACTTGCCCTCCCACCGCATACCGCATAGGCTTCGCCGCGAGCTTGCCTCTGGCGAGCTCCCCTCTCGATGGACGCGAACGACTACTTGGGATGGATCGCGCTCGCCCTAACCCCGGGGCTGGGCGCGCGCACGGCTGGAAAGCTCCTATCCCAGTTCGGCACTCCAGACGCGGTATTCAACGCCTCGCTCACCGCCCTCGAGGGGCAGCGCCTTCCGGCGGCCGTGGCTCAGGCCATCCATTCGCGCCAGCCGCTGAGCGCCGCGGCCAAAGAAATCGCCCAGGTGCAGGCGGCCGGATGCCGGCTTCTTACCTGGGATGAGCCGGAATATCCCGCGAGGCTGCGCGAAATCTACGATCCGCCGACTATCCTTTATACACGCGGGAATATCGACCTTCTCAGCAAGCCCATCATTTCGGTCGTCGGCTCACGCCGTCCCACGCCCTATGGCAATCAAATGGCGGAAAAGCTGTCGAAAGACCTCGCCGCTCGCGGCGTGGTGATCGCCAGCGGGCTGGCGCGCGGAATCGATGCCAGCGCTCACCGGGGAGCTCTACTTCACCCGCCGGCGCCACCATTGGCGTCCTCGGCTGCGGCATCGACATCGTCTACCCTAAGGAGAACAAGAAAATCTACGAGCAGATCCTTCAAGAACGGCCAAAAGGGCAGGAAGGGCCAAACGGGCAGAGGGGGCTGCTGATCAGCGAGTTCCCCATGGGCACCTTCGCCGCGCCCCAGAACTTTCCCATTCGCAACCGCATCATTGCCGGCATGGCCCTGGGGGTGGTGGTGGTCGAGGGCGCGCAATATTCCGGCTCTTCGATCACCGCCCGGCTGGCCATGGAGTTCGGCCGTGAGGTCTACGGTGTGCCGGGAAACGCCACCGAGCCGATGAGCTTTGGCCCGAATACGCTGATCAAGCAGGGCGCCAAGCTGGTCACGAGCTGGGAGGACGTGGTGGAGGAGCTGCCCACCCCGGTCAGGGCCGAACTGCTCCCTGTGGAAACAGCGTCAAGCGAAGAATGTACCGAGATTGTCGAAAAGAGTCTGTCCGCGGAACTGCGCCAGATTTATGACTTGCTCAGTATGGACAAAAGCCGGCACGTTGACGAAATTGTTGAATTATCGGGACTTAACTCCTCTCAAGTTCTTGCCAGCCTGTTCGATCTGGAAATGAAGGGACTCGTGCGGCAGTTACCGGGCAAGCAATTCCTGAAGGTCCTCTTGTAATCATTGCGCTTACAACAGGTTAGGATGTGGTAGCTTCTCGCACGCTTTCGGAAGCATCTTATAGCTCGTAAGAATAGAGGATGCGTCCGGCAAGGAACACTGAAAGAGCATGGCAAGATCACTCGTAATCGTCGAGTCGCCGGCAAAGGCGAAGACCATCAATAAGTATCTGGGCCGGAACTACACGGTGAAGGCTTCCTACGGCCACGTGATGGACCTGCCCAAGAAGACCATCGGCATATTGCTGCCTGCCGGGCCGGACGGGTCGGTAAAGCCGCGCGCGAAGCGCAAGACGAAGAAGGGCAAGGCCGGAGCGGAGGCCAAGGAACCGAAGAAGCTGATCAAGACCATCGCCGCCACGCCGGAAGAAGAGTTCGACCCCACCTACGAAGTGATACCCAGCAAGATGAAGGTCGTCGGCGAGCTGAGGAAGGCTGCCGAGAGCGCCGAGAACGTGTACCTGGCGACCGACCCTGACCGCGAAGGCGAAGCCATTTCCGCGCACCTGCTGGAGGCGCTGACCAAGAAGAAGTCCGACCGGGGCAAGTTCTACCGGGTGATGTTCAACGAAATTACGCAAAAGGCCATCCGCGCGGCCTTCGAGAAGCCCGGAGCCATCGACGAGCACCTGGTGGACGCGCAGCAGGCGCGCCGCGTGCTGGACCGCCTCGTCGGCTACAAAGTTTCTCCCGTTTTGTGGGACAAGGTTCGTCGCGGGCTTTCCGCCGGGCGCGTTCAGACGGTCGCTCTGCGGGTGATCGTCGAGCGCGAGCGCGAAATCCGCGCCTTCATTCCCAAGGAATATTGGACCATTCACGCGCTGCTGGAAGCGGGCTCGCCGCCGGCGTTTGAAGCAAAACTCGCCAAGCACAAGGGCGAGGACATCGAAATCGGCAACGAAGCCGCGGCAAAGCAGGTGCTCGCGGACCTGGAACGCGCCAAGTGGGAAGTTGCCAGCGTCGCGCAGAAGGAAAAGCGGCGGTACGCTCCGCCTCCGTTCACCACTTCGAAATTGCAGCAGGCCGGCTACAACCGGCTGCGCTATACCGCCAAGCGCACCATGATGCTGGCGCAACGCTTGTATGAAGGCGTCGATCTCGGTGAAGAAGGCGCTGTTGCGTTGATCACCTACATGCGTACCGATTCGGTGCGCGTGTCCAACGATGCTCTCGGGCAAGTGCGCGAGCATATCGGCTCGTCCTTCGGCGGAAAATACCTGCCGGAGAAGCCGAACTTCTTCAAGTCCAAGAAGGACGCGCAGGAAGCGCACGAAGCCATCCGTCCCACGGACGTGGCGCGCACGCCGGAAAGCGTTCGCAGGTATTTGCCTGACGACATATTCCGCCTGTACCAGATGATCTGGCAGCGCTTCGTCGCATCGCAGATGGTTCCGGCCGTTTTCGACCAGACCACCGTGGACATTTCCGCGGGCGACTACACGTTCCGCGCGAGCGGGTCGGTGGTGAAGTTCGACGGCTATCTGGCCGTGTACCAGGTGGTGAAAGAAGAAGAGGAAAAGGAAGACGAGGGCGATACCGACAGCCGCAGGCTGCCGCAATTGACCGAAGGCGAAAAGCTGCGCCTCGATACCATCCGCCCCGACCAGCACTTTACCGAGCCTCCGCCGCGCTACACCGAAGCGACGCTGGTAAAGGAACTCGAAGAAAAGGGCATCGGGCGCCCGTCCACCTACGCCACCATTATTTCGACGATCGTCGAACGCGAATACGTAAATAAGGACCAGGGCCGCTTCACGCCCACGCTGCTCGGCGAGAAAGTCACCGACCTGCTGGTAAAAGGCTTCGACGACATTTTCGACACGAGTTTTACCGCGCGCCTCGAAGAAGAACTCGACGAAATCGAAGAAGGGAAGCTTCCCTGGAAAGAGGCGGTCAAAGAATTCTGGGGCCGCTTCGTGAAGGATCTGGGCAAAGCGGGCAAGACGCTCGAGTCCTACAAGATCGGCGTGCCCACCGGAATCAAGTGCGAAAAGTGCGGCGAGGGTGAACTGCTCGAGCGCATCAGCCGGCACGGATTCTTCCTGGGCTGCAACCGCTATCCCGAATGCGATTTCACCAAGGACCTTGCGGACACCGCGGGCGACGACAGCGACGATGAGTCGACCGCTACGCAATACTGCGACAACTGCGGCCGGGAAATGATCATCAAGCGCGGACAATGGGGAACTTTTTTGGCCTGCACCGGATATCCAGAATGCAAAACCACGCGGCGTTTGGTGACCGGAACGAAAAAGGCGAAAGCGCCGGATGTGCCGATCGGCGAAAAGTGCCCGACGTGCAGCGGGGAATTGCTGCGCCGCGCCGGACGCTTCGGCGATTTCATCGGCTGCGAGAAATATCCGAAGTGCAAATACACGCGTCCCATCACGCTGGGCATCAAGTGCCCGAAGTGCAACGAAGGGGAATTTGTGCGCCGCGGCACCAGCAAAGGACGCGGCAAGGGGCGCATTTTTTACGGATGCAGCCGGTATCCCGATTGCGATTTCACCACTCCGCACGAGCCGATCAACGAGCCGTGCCCGAAGTGCGGCGCGCCGTTCATCGTGGAGAAGCGCACCAAGCAAGGCAATTTCCGCTCCTGCATTCGCGAAGGCTGCGATTGGGAAGCGGAGGCGCCAGTGCCGGAGCCGGAAGTTGTGGCGGCGCCGCCCCCCGCGCATCAGCTTCCCGAGCCCGTGGGCGCCTCGAAGAATTAACCCCGTGTCTCATATCCGGTCGTCATCTTGACAGCACCCAGGCCGAGTTCTATTATTGTCTTGGAATTGCCCGCTGACCGAACTGTCACCGTACGGTGCGCGTGCCTCGCAAGAGGCTAGGGAGGCGGGTTTTATTTTATCTGGGCCATACTTGCACTCTCAGTTCCCTGTGGCGCACAATCCGCCGAAACTCCATTCTGTTCTCTCGCTGTGTATCGAACGACCGATAAACGGCGCCGCAAACCATATCCGTTAGCTGCAAAAGATTATTTGCATGCGAAGGCTCCATTTTTACTTTTCGTATGAGCACCTGCCTTCCGTCATTCATTTTCCTTTTCAAGTATTTCGCTAACTGATTTTTGAAGTCGCGGTTTCCGCATTCGTCCAACACCACCTTTGCATTGCTGAGCTGGGCTTTCGCGTTCTCGAACACTAAACTATTCGCGTATTTATAGAACGATTCCTTGTTCTGAAATCCCTCGCCCCATAACTTGGCTTTGTTCAATACAATCGAATGATAAAAGAAGTTTGAACCCGCAACCGCCTCAAGAAACCGTCCACGAAATCGGTTACTGCAACTGTTGAAGTGAAATTCAAACGTCGTTCCAACACCCAATTCCTCACGCAATCTGGAGATTCGCGCATCGCATTCTTCAGCATCCTCGTTTTCTTCAAACAGCACTGCCGTCACAACGAAAAGCCGCGACGAACCCGCCTTCCCCTTCATCCCCGAATCGCCAGCTTCGTCTATGAAAACGAGCATCGGTCGCTGTGTTTACCCCATAATATCGAGGGAATCAAGCACTCCAGAACAAAAGCTCCCTTCTATGTCTGTCGATTACTACGCTAGCGATACAGGGATGTCCGAGCATCCCTCAACTGATCATTAGGAACCCATACTCCTCCTCGTTACTCTCATAACTCCCATTACTCGTAGTTTTGCGGACTTGACTCATTTCTCTCGCGTGCTACCCTCCGCTGGAGGTAACAACTAGAAATGGGTACTAAACAGGAAACAATCCAAACCAACATCGAAATTCCCCAAGCAGAATCCGACAACATCCCTCCCGAAGAACGCATAGCTCTCGAGACTCTCGCCCGGTTCAACACGCTCCGTGAGCAGGCCGGACTCGCCCCAACACCAACGTCCCGCGAGGCGAAAGCCGCGAAAGCGAAAACCAAACCGAAGCGCCAGCTTCGCAAGCGCCCTTCGCGCCGCAAAGCTGCGCCTGCACCTGCGGCAAAATCGGACGATCCGCTATTTGCTCATGAATCCCGCTGTAGCATCTGCTGCCACGAGGAACGCGACGCCATCGAAGAAGAATTCCTCCACTGGGACAATCCGTTCAATACCGCCAAGTATTATGGAGTTTCCGAGCGTGCCATCTATCGCCACGCGCATGCCCTCAATCTCTATGACGTTCGCGACCGCAAGCTTCGCTTCGCGCTCGGGAACATAATCGAGCGCGCCGATCGCATTCCCATGACGCCCGACGCCATTCTCAAGGCCATTCACGCCTTCGCCCGCGTGAATAGCAGGGGCGATTGGATTGAGCCTCCTAAGCAGCTGATCGTCTCAAACGTGCCCTATGCTCCTTCGCCCTCTGACGATGGCCCAACCGCGGGCGCTTCCATAAGCGAACCGCCTGCCGCCGCTGTGAACCAGCCATCGCGCCCGAAAAGACTGCCTGCGGCGCCGTCTCCCGCACAGTTTCAGACAAGCGAAGCTCCTCAGATTGCTGGCACAGAGAATTCGCCCGTCACAACTCACCGTGCCGAGCTTTCCGACTCGGAATTCCCCGCTGAGCCGTCAGCCACGGAATTGCCAGCCACGGAATTAATCGATCCTCCTTCGCCCGATCCACAGCCAACTCCGCCGCGCTTCCAGTTCGCTCCCTGGTAGAAGATAAATGGAGAACGTGCATTCACCCGGCACTCCCGCCGAGTCAACGTCACCGCAAATGACTGAAAACAATCACAGACGGTACACACCACCCGGCAGAGAAAACGCCGATCTGATGAAGATCGGCATCTTGAGCCGGCGCGGCAAGCGCCGCAGTGCAACGCCATCGCGAGCGAAGGATCTCTCTTCTTCACACATCGCCTCGGATTCGAACGGAAGAGAGGTCCCTCGACTCGCTCCGTTCTACCGCGACCCTTACCGGGTCGCAAACTTCGCTCGCTTCGGGATGACACCGTGAAACAAAAGCAGATTCAAAACCAATGGCGCGTTAAGCGTCGCCGATAAATTGCCGAAGCGGAGTCCGCCAATTTTGTGCGAATGCAAAGCTGTTAAAACCCTATTTCAGCGGCTGCCAATCGGCGGCGAGATCGAGCCATTTCGGATTCTCCAATTCGATCAGCCAAATTTTCTTGGTTCTGCTCCAGCGCTTGATCTGTTTTTCGCGATGATGGCGACGGTGACTTCGCCGTACGATTCAAAATAGACGAGCTTCGTTCACGTTGTATTGTTTTGTGAAACCTGGCAAGCGTTCTTGCCTGTGTTGGATGCGCGCGGCCCGCGATATTGCTGGTGACTCCGGTGTACAAGTACGCCAGATGCGGAGGCGAGGATATAAACGGAATAGGTCTTCTGGCGCATTCGGGGCGTATGGTGGCCCAGGGCGCACGGCCAGCGCAAGCGCGGGGGCCGCGCCCGTCGCTTTTGTTTGAGTTTGTCATCCCGAAGCGAGCGTTTTTCAGCGAGTCGAGGGACCTCTCTTGTGCTTTTGTTTGGTAACCGCTGTCTTTCGCGGCGAACAAGGGAGACATGGGGCAGGGACGCAGACGACGCCCGGTGTTCAGTTGTCGATGTCGCTGTATGGGCTTTCGAAGGCATGGATGCGTTGAAAGCGGCGGAAACCGCAGGGCGGGTACAAAGAAAGAGAGGTCCCTCGACTCGCTCCGTTCTAACGCGACCCTGACCGGGTCGCAAACTGCGCTCGCTTCGGGATGACACCGTCAAACCAAGATTGGCGAGAGTGCAGCGAAGGGCAAGTCGCATTGGCGGAGGAGAGAAAAGTCCACTATAATCGTCCAAATCTATATGGACCGGGAATGGTCTATATAGACCAGAAAAAGAAATAACGGGAAAAGCAGGAAGGCCGGAATAATCCATGTTAAAGAGCATTCAGCAGCGCGATCTTGACCGCAATCGTTGGATCAAGATCACTATGACCGTAATTCTGGTGATCATCTGCGTATCGATGGTGGTGACGCTGGTGCCGGGGCTGGTGGGCGGCGCGGTGGACACGGACAGTCCGGACACGATCGCCTCGGTGGGCGGACAGAAGATCAGCGTGCTGGAAGTGCAGCAGCAGCTCACCCAGATGACGCAGAACCAGCCGGTGCCGGCGATGCTGAAGGGGCTTTACGCCAGGCAGGTGCTGGACCAGATCGTGTTCCAGAACGCGCTGTACGTGGAAGCGGAGCGGCTGGGCGTTTCGGTAACGCCGGAAGAGCAGGCCGAGCGCATCCGGCAGATTCTGCCGACGGCGTGGTCGGGCGGCGTGTGGCAGAAGGATTTGTACGCGACTGAAGTGCAAACGCGGACGGGCATGTCCGTGCAGCAGTTTGAGAAGGCGCTGCGCGACGAGATGCTGACCAACAAGTTCCGCGAGATGGTCACCTCGGGAATTTCGGTGAGCTTCGAGGAAGTGCAGCAGGAGTTTCAGCGGCGCAACGAAAAGGTGAAGATCGAATACGCGCTGATCAAGCCGAGCGTGCTGGCGCCGACCATCAAGCCGACTGACGCGGAGCTGAATGCCTTCTTCCAGAAGAATATCGGCAAGTATCAGGTGCCGGAGAAGCGGTCGGCGAGCTATGCGCTGCTCGACATGGCCAAGCTGAAGGCGGAGACGCAGCCGACTGACGCCGAGCTGCGCGCGTACTACAACCAGCACATCGACGATTACAAGGTGCAGAACCGCGTCCATGCGGAGCACATTCTGTTCAAGACCGTCGGCAAGACCGACGCGGAAGTGGCCGAGATCAAGAAAAAAGCCGAGGACGTGCTGGCGCAGGCCAAGAAGGGCGCGAATTTCGAGGACCTGGCCAAGAAAAATTCAGAGGATGACGCGTCGAAGGCGAAGGGCGGCGACCTGGGATGGATCGTGGAAGGGCAGACCGTGCCGGAATTTCAGAAGGCCGCGTTCAGCTTGCCGAAGGGGTCGATTTCAGACCTGGTGAAGACCGAGTACGGCTTTCACATTATTAAGGTGATTGACCACGAGCAGGCGCACACCAAGACTTACGAGGAAGTGCGCAACGAAATTTTCCCGGCGGTGCAGGACGCGCAGGTGCAGGACAAGGCGAACGACATCTCGAACCAGTTGGCGGCGGCGGTGAGGCAGTCCGACCGGCAGCCGATTGATGCGATTGCGAAGAAGTTTGGCCTGGAGACGGGCGAGACGGCGCCGGCGGCGATAAGCGAGCCGGTGGGCAAGCTGGGCAATTCGAATGAGTTGCACCAGGTGCTGTTCGAGCTGCGTCCCGGCGAGCTGAGCGACCCGCTGCGGCTCGATACGGGCTACGTGGTGTTGACTCCGAAGCAGATCGTCCCAGCGCACCAGGGCACGCTGGCCGAAGTGCACGATCAGGTGCTCAGCGATTACCAGCAGGAGAAGTCGGTGGACTTGGCGCGCAGCAAGGCGGATGAGTTGGGGAAGCAGGTGGCGGGCGGCGAATCGCTCGACAAGGCGGCCAAGGCGCTGGGGCTTGAGGTAAAAACTTCGGACGACTTTGCGCGGAACGGATCGGTGCCGGATGTGGGCACCGGCGAGCAATTGGCGGCGGCGTTCAACATGAAGCAGGGGCAAGCGAGCAAGCCGATGCAGATCGGCGCGAACTGGGTGGTGTTCGACGTCACAGAACACAACCAGCCGAACCCGGATGACTTCGAGAAACAGGCAAAAGATATCCAGCAGAACCTTCTGCAGCAGAAACAAGAGGCGGCGTTCGCCGCATTTCGCACCGCGCTTGAGGATCAGCTCAGAAAAGAAGGCAAGCTGAACATCAATGACGCGGCGGTGAAGCAGCTCACCACCGCAAGCTAGACAAATTTTGGCTGAACGCGCGCCATTTTCGTGCGCGGCGCGACTATTTTTGCGCGAGCCGAGGCAATTTTTGAGTGAGACAGCCCGAATTTCTGGCAAGCCGCAGCGATTTTGACCGAGGTGAGGCGATTTTTGCGCGATTCGAGCGCTGCTGCTGCGCACGTTTTGCGGGCATTTTCCGCCTGGAAAACCTGTCAAAATCTAAAGCTAAGTCGTTTATCTTCAATAATATAAACAAATATAAGTCTGTCCTTGCCGCGCTCTTGACGCTTCGCTAGACTATTTTCATCCGCAGAGCCTCCCCGTCGCCAGCGGGGAAAAGTAAGGCGGGATCCTTCCATCCAGCCGGAACTGGCAGCGTATGTGACAAAACTCCCAAGGAGAATTACGATGCCGGCGAAAAGAGCAAGTGCACACGGGTTGAACGCACAGGATGTTCGAGATAGAAACAATTACCGCTCTCACGAGAGGGCTTTCGGCGTTATCACCGGGAATGCGCGACTGAGGAGCACCATGTCTGCCAGGAACAACGGGTCTGGGAATCACTACTTGTGCGCTGTGGAGAAAAACCAGAGCGGCAAGTACGACGTGCGGGTGCGGGCGGTGTTCAGCCGAGATGGCTGGACATTACCTGTGTATTTTCTGGCGTCGAGCTTCAACGTGGCGATGAAGAAGCTGGAAGAGTCGCTGCAACTGCTACAGAAGAATGAGGAGCGGCTGCGGTTCTGGGGCGTGGAGCGCACGGACGATCCGAATCTGGCGGGGGAGCTGCTGAAGGAGCTGGGGCTGTCGCTCGACCGGCGCAAGGAGTTGCCGCGCAAGGTGGCGGAGTTCGTAGTGCCGCGCGAGAAGACGGTGCCGACTTCGAGCATGGCCGGCGTGCGGCGCACGCTGGCGGATGCGCTGGCGCAGGAACGCGGGCAGGCATACAGCGCCGCGGCGGGAGACTAGTTTCCCGCGAAAGCTTCTACCCCCAAGAACGAAGATGGCGGACTAAGCGTCCGCCGCGATGACAACCCCTTTTGTCCTTACCTTGAGTCGGTGGCACGGCGGAAGCCGTCCCCTGACGGGATTCCCAAACAAAGCCAAACGGATCGGCTTGTGGTGAAATCACCGCAAGCGAATGCGAGACGCTCTCATCATTCGGTTTCGGACGGCGACCAAAAGCAGGTCGCCGGGGTTCGCCTGAATAACGGCCGCGGCGCGCACGCATTGCTGAGAAACGCAAAGCGATGCGGCACCCGAAAGTCCGAGACGTTTTCTTGATAAATCGGGCCGGCAACGTGGCGCGAACGAAGTTGAATCCAGGCTAAATTCAGCGCCACGACAGTCAGCCGCGCAGATATGTCGCTGAGGCGCTACTTAGCGGCCTGGGCGCCGGCGGGAGCGCAGAAACGGTCGAAGGCTTCGGTGAGGTCGCGCGCGATGGAGAACGGATCGCGGCCTTCGATCTGATGGCGCTCGAGCATGAAGACGAGTTTTCCATCACGCATGAGGGCGACAGAAGGCGATGACGGCGGATAGCCGGTGAAATAGGTGCGAGCGCGTTCGGTGGCTTCGCGGTCCTGTCCGGCGAAGACGGTGGCGAGCTTTTCGGGGCGCGCGGAATGAGCGAGAGCGCGGGCCACGGCGGGGCGGGCGCGTCCTGCGGCGCAACCGCAAACGGAGTTGACCACCACCAGCACGGTGCCCTTTTCGTTCTGGAGGGCGTGGTCGACGTCATCGGGAGTGCGAAGCTCGCTGAAACCGATGGTGGTAAGTTCCTGACGCATGGGGCGAATCATTTCTTCAGGGAACATTTTTTCATCTCCAGAGCTTCGTGTCGCGCGCGTGAGTCATATTCAAAGAATGTGATGCGGCTCACGAAAACTATACCATGGCGGGGGTTGGCGCGGGGTGCTCTGCAGGAGATAGATTTCTCCCAAAGGCAGGGCAACTACTCGCGGAAAAGGCACCGCGAGAGGAGGTCGCTTCGCGCCAATGGTTCCCAGCACGCCTACGGCGTGCGCGAACATCTCACATCGCCGCTAACCGCGGCGCCAGAGCGCGCCTCTCGCGCTGGGCTGCATTGCCGCTCCTAACAGAGCTGGGGCTATTCGCATGGCGGGGATTGTGCGGGTTGCGCACAGGGGCACACTTCCGGCGGACTTTTCGATTTTCCTTCGTGCTAAGCTGCGTGCCAGTTCAGTAAGGAGGGCGCATGGAAGCACTTGGGAAAATCGCTCGCCATTTTCCGCCCGCGGTTGCGGTGATTATAGGGCTTTTGCTTTTCAGCACGAGCGCGCTGGCGCAAAAAAATAAAAAGACAGACGACTCCACGCCTTTGACTCAGGGACTTCCGCCGATGGCCGTGCCGGATTCCCAGACGATCGATCACGACATCGGCGAGATGCTCGGTGCATTTCAGGTGGGCAATGTGGAGGCTATGCACAAATATTATGCGGATAACGCGACCTTTGTGCGCGGAACGTTCGATCCGCCGCTGATCGGCTGGGCCAACTACGTGAAAATGTACCAGCAGGAGCGCGCGGCGTTTCCGGGCATGCAACTCATCCGGCGGAACACATCGATCTTCGTGCACGCCGACGTTTCGTGGGTTTCCTACCAGTGGCAATTCGAGTCCAGCTATAACGGCAAGCCGTTCAGCGCGCGAGGCCAGACCACGCTGGTACTCACCAAGGTGGGAGACAACTGGCTGATCGTGCACAACCACACGTCCGAGATTTGTCCCGACTCCTCCGCGCCGGTAAGCTCGCAGACGCAGCCTGCCCAAAACGCAACGCAGCCGGCAACCGCCGGCCACTAAATCGATAGAGGGAAGCGAAGGAAGGAGAAAAGAAAGAACCTCCGCGCAAACTCGCGGCGATACGTGGGACCGTTTCCAGTTGATTTAACCTCGAACCAACATGGACTGTTTCGGAATATTCTTCGATTAGCTGAAATCTCACAAGAGATCGAGCGCCGACTGGTTTTCGCGTTTCACCTGCTCCATGGTGCACTGGCGCGGAGCCTTTTCCGGGCGCCAGCGTAAAAAGCCGGTGCCGTGGCGGAAACGGCCGCCGGTGAAATGGTCAAACTGCACTTCGACCACCAGCTTAGGATCGAGCGGCTGCCATTCCATGGAATGCTTGGTGCTCCAGCGGCTCAGTCCGCCGGGGGCTTTGCCAGTAAAGCCAGGCGGCTTGATCAACTGTTCGAGCTTTTTAGTTAGCGCGGGGCGGTCCTTCGCGCTGATCGACGATGTAAAGCCGACGTGATCGAGCAAGCCTTCCTTGTTGTAGAGACCGAGTAAAAGCGAACCCACCTGCTTCTTTTTTTCGAGATAACGAAACCCGCCGACCACGCAATCGGCGGTGCGCTGTTTCTTGATCTTCTGCATGCCGTGGCGATTGCCGCTCTGGTAGGGCATGTCGGTGCGCTTGGCGACAATTCCGTCGAGCCCGACGCCCATGTGGAACCATTTGCGCGCGACGGTCAGGTCGCGTGTTATGGGAGACAGGCGAATGCCTTTCTGCCCCTTCCAATATTTTTTGGCGAATTTCTCGAGTTCTTTGCGGCGCGCTTCGAGCGGTTCGTCCACGAGCGATTCGCCGTCTTCGTCCGCGAGCAGGTCGAAGACGATATAGACGCCAGGGGTTTCCTGGCTGAGCTTGCGGACGCGGCTTTCGGCGGGATGAATGCGCATGAGCAGATCGTCGAAGGAAAGGTTTCCGTCGACGGGAATGACGATCTCGCCGTCCAGAACGAATTCTTGGGGCTTTAGCGCCGCGAGTGCGGCGACGAGCTCAGGAAAATAGCGCGTGAGCGGCTTGCCGGATTTGGATTCGAGGTCGATGTGGTCGGCGTCGCGAAAGGCGACACAACGAAAGCCGTCCCACTTGGGCTCGTATTGCCAGTTCGGCCCGGAGGGTAGCTCGGTTGCGGGCTGCGCCTCCATGGGCGCATAGGATTTTTTGAGCGGCAGGGTCACAGCAGCCTCTCCATTGCGAGGTTTTCAGGGGTATTCATCGACGGGCACCGACCTGAAAGGGAAAGTACAGGGAAACAATGGCGCGCGCCATACAAGCTCCACCTGAAAACACGATCCGGTCTGGTATCAGGGCGCTGGTTGGTTGACGCATGCGCCGGCTACCGCAGCGGGTTGGGCGCCTTGGCAGCGTCGGCTTGTACGGTGCGGTCATATTCGGCGCGGGTGAAGGCGGACAGAACTGTTGAGCCGCTCTCGCCGGGATGCTCGGTAATCACAATGGCGAATTGGGGCATGAGCCAGAGTTCGCGGTGCGCCGCGTATTCGACGCCATATACATTTTTGACAGATTGAGTGCTTTCGCCGGTTGGCGGGCCGTAGGCTTGTTTGACACCGGCGAAAATTTGTTCGAAAGATTGGCCGCGGTAGTTGGCTTCCGCGTTGGGCGCCGAGTAAACGAGTTCGACTTTCACCAGTTTGCCGCCATCGAAGGTAAAGGTGTCGGTGCGAAATTCGGTGAGATCGCCGCCGCCTTCGTAATCGTAGCGGTTGCCGCTCATGGCTTGCTGGCGCGCATCGGCCAGGTGAGCGCAATATTTCTTCAGCTCGCGCTTGGATTTACTCACGCCGCGGTAATCACCCGCCGCGCAGGCGCCTAGCGCTTGCTTCTCAAAGCCTTCGGAGAAGAACTGCTCCGCGGTCTCTCCCATGAAGTGGCCGCCCTTGACGGGCAGGCCCTGAGTCTGTGGAGCGGCGTGTTCCTGGGCGGGTTGCTGTGCGGGTGCAGCGCCCGCGCAGAACAGGGCGATGGCGAGAAGGAACGCTCCGGTTGACGCCGCCTTTAGCGTGCAGGACACGAGTCGAGTATAGACCCGGATGTTCGGTGTGGCCGGTTTATGCGCTGCGGCGTAGCGGATTTTTAACCTTGAGTTTTTGCGCCGAGGCCGTTCGAAGCTTCACAGAAAGTTCTCCAGCTTCACGCGGCCGCGCTTTTCGAGCATGGGCTTCCACAGATCGCCGAGCGAGACGAGGCGAGACGGGACGGTGAGCATGGTGAAATCTTCCATGCGGACGCCGTGCTCGACCTCTTTCCATGTCACCGGAGTCGAAACGGTAGCCGCGGGTTTCGGACGCACCGAATAGACGGATGCGAGCGTGCGATTCCAGGCGTTCTGGTTGTAGTCGACCAGCACGCGGCCCTTGGGACGATGCGCCACGCGATATTCGGCGGTGATCACGCCGGGATGGCGCTTTTCGAGCTCCTTCGAGAAGGCCTTGGCGAATTCCCAGACCTGCTTCTGGCGCGGACCGCGCTCGATGGCCACGTACACGTGAATGCCGCGCGAGCCGGTGGTTTTCGGCAGGCAGGGAATTTTTAACTCGGCCAATGCATCGCGCACGATCAGCGCGGTTTCGAGCACGCGCTCGAATGGCGTACCTTCCACCGGATCGAGATCGAAGTGTAGATAATCGGGACCGTCGACGTCGTCGCAGCGCGCGTACCAGGGATTGAGATCGATGCAGCCGAGGTTCACCACCCAGAGCAGGGAAGCGAGGTGCTGGATCACCGGGAAACCGATCACGTTTCCGGAATGGTGCTCGATGGAGCAGATGGGAATCGACGCGGGACGCGATTCCGGCGCGCGCTTCATGAAGAAAAATTCGCCGTCGATGCCGTTGGGGTACCGCTTCATGACCATGGCGCGGTCTTTGAGGTGCGGGAGCAGCCAGGGCGAAACGTCCAAGTAGTATTGCAGCAGGTCTCGCTTGGTGAGCTTCAGTTCGGGGAAGAAAATTTTGCGGAGATTGGTGAGTTTGACCGGGCCGCCGCTGACGTTTAGCTCGATGTCTTCGACGTCGCGGGGAATCTCGATGCGGCGTGCGCCAGGAGAATTTTGAGGCGCTAGCGGCGCGCGCGGTGCTTTGGTGCGGCGTGATGCGGCGGGAACTGCTGTGGCGGATCGCGCGTGGGCGGTCTTTACTTTCTTCGCGCGTGCGGATGCGTCGGATTTTTTTCGCCGGGTGCGTGTTGCGACTGCGGCTTTCGTTGGTCGCTTCATTAGGGGCAACTCGCGTCAATTATATTGGCTATCTATATCGACTGGAACCGGCGTTCGAGTGCTTGGCGTGCGTGTTTCATTCTCCGTTGATTCTCGGGGCGCGCCACCACTGCGTTCAATACGGGATTCCCCGCTGGAAGAAGCAACGAGTTTCGATATACTGAGTGTTTGGGCGCGGTACCCAAGTGGTAAGGGAGAGGTCTGCAAAACCTTCATCCGTGGGTTCGATTCCCACCCGCGCCTCCAGCAACCTTCTTCCACAACTTTAATTTAACAATTTAGCGCGGTGCAAATCGCTGGGGATGCGCGGCGTTGTGGGAGCTTCACGCATGCGAATTACAGCGAGCGGGCGACGCGGAAGCCGTAGTCCGTGTACTGAAATTCAGGAGGGATGCTCGAGCGAGCGGAGCAGCGCGAGACTTTGGTGTAGTGGCGCCAGGAACCGCCGCGGGAAGCGCGGCGCGTGCCGGTGGCGGGACCTTGGGGATTGCGATCGGGAGCGGTGGCGTAATAGTTCGCGTCAAACCAGTCGGAGCACCATTCGTGCACGTTCGCGCCAATGTCGCATAAGCCGTAGTTGTTGCGCTCGGCTTCGCCGACCGGCTCGGGCGCCGTTTTCCAGCGCGTGGCGTAATCCGCGAGAGATTCGGGCGGCTCGTCACCCCAGGGGAACTGTTTTTGTTCGAGACCGCCGCGCGCGGCACGCTCCCATTCGGCTTCGGTGGGCAACCGAAAATGCAGCGCGGTGAGATGACTTAGCCATTCGCAATAGGCCAGCGCGTCATACCAGGAAATGGCCACGACCGGTTGGCGCGGATCCGAAAAAGAGGGATCGTTCCACTGGGTCGGCGGGCGACGGCCGGCGGCCTTCAGGAACTGCGCGTATTCCGCGTTGCACACCTGGCATTCGGCGAGTTCGAAAGCATCGATCCAGACGCGGCGCGCGAGGCGTTCGTTGTCCTGTCCGGTATCGCTGCCCATAAGGAACCAGCCTTCGGGAACGCGCACCATCAGCGGCGCGGAAACCGCTTGCGCCGCACGGACGGCTTCGGTCATGACCCCTTATGCTTGGTCTGGCTGATGAGGTTGACGAACAGGCGATAGGCGCCGGGAACGCCCGCGGGAAGCTCGCGGAAAAAAGAGAGCGCGGTATAGATGTAGACGCCCTTGCCGTCGCGCGCATAGACCAGAGAGCCGTTGGCTTCCGGCTCGCTCGCGTCCTTCAGGCCGAGAATGGGCTGATACGGCGCTGAAAAAGTGCTCCAGAAATAAAGGCCGCGCTCCTGAATCCAGCCTTCGAAATCGGCCTGGGTGATTTTGTTGGGCGTGTTCAGCAGCGGATTATCCGGCGCGAGAAAGCGCACGGGCGAATGCGGATCGGTGACGCGCACTCCCTGGTCGGCCATTTTTGCCGGGAACGGCGCGGGCAGCAGCTTGTTCCAGGCGAAATCGCGCTGATATTCGACGACGAGCGAGCCGCCGTTTTTGGCGTAGTCGAGCAGGCGCCAGTTCATGCGCGGCAGATCGGGACGCAACTCGTACGCGCGAATGCCGACGATGATGGCGTCATAGTGGGAGAGATCGTTGAAGGCCACGGCCACTTCGTCGAGCAGGTCCACCTGGATGCCGATCTGGCGCAGTGTTTCGGGGACAACGTCATTGTCTCCGGCGATGTAGCCGACGTGCAGGCCCGCGGGAACATTCAGGTCGAAGACGTGCGCGGTGGCATCGGCAGGCTCGGTCCAGTCGCGCGTCGGCAAAGTAGGAATCGGCTCAATGGAAGTGCGGAAAGTTTCATCGCCCAGCTTGGCGTAAGGATGCAGCGGATACGGCCCGGTAGAAACGTGCGCTGGAGGCGTGACTACGAAGCGGATCAACTGGTCGCCGGCGGCGGAAAAATCAAGCGGCTGGTTCGGCTGCACGGTCCAGCCTTGGGGCGTGTCGAGACCGACAGAAACTTTGGCCGATTGTGTGCCGTGATAACGCACGCGAGCGAATAGAGTGACCGGAGCAGAGGCTTTCTTCACCGGCACCATCACTTGCGTGGGATCGACGGTGAGTGAGACTGCCGGAACTAACTCCAGCGGATAGGTTTCAACGCCGGTGGTTTTGGCGATGCTCGACTCGAACGGCTTTTCGATTTTGAAGGTGTAGCCGTCCACATCGACTGGCAGCGCGAGCTTCACCAGGGGCGGACGAAATGGCAACACGGCATCGGCCGGAGTGAGAACTCGTTTCGCGTCAGCGGGGATGGTGACGCTGAAGCGCGTGGTGCCGTTGTTGTTTTCCTTCATGGGCTCAGGTGTGGCTGACCAGCCTTCGGGAAGCACTACAGCAGATTTATCGACGGTCCACTTTGCCGGCACGGCGGGCTTACCGGCGACGATCACGTCCACGGAAACTTTTTCGCCGGCGACCAGTTCGTGGCGGTCTGCTTGCGTGCCGAGAGGAATCGCGACGTCATCTTCGAGCGCTGTGTCGATCTTGGCGCGAACGCGGCCGATTTCCCAGCGCGCGGCGGCGCCTTCGGCATTGCTGACGCGCTCAAGCTTGTCCTGAACGCCGACGATTTCCTTGCCCGCATCGGCGAGAGATTTTGCAGCGGCGGTGCGGTCGAGGTTGAGTGCGGATTTTTCGGCGGAAGCGAGAGCCTGATCGGCGGAAGCAAGCACGGGTTGCAATTCGGATTGCAGTTTCGGGAAGCGCTCGCCGAGCGCACCGAGTGGCTCGTCCAAAAGCTTGGTGTCGAATGAGCCGATCGGGCCGCTTTCATTTTCCGCGAGCATGTACACCGGGCGGCGAAAATAATTGCCGTTGAAGAGCCCGGGCGTGCCCTGCGAGCGGTGAAAGGCGCGTCCATCGGCGCCGATTTCGATGTAGCTTTCACCTGAAAGCGGAGAAACATCCTGCACCGGCATTTGGACTGCGCCGGAAGGAAGCGGAATGGGCTTGTTCGTGCCGGGATCGATATTGCTGGCGAGCCGAACTTCGAGAGTTACTTTCCAGGGCTGCAAGCCTTCGGCGATCTGTTGCGGGTAGGCGTTCGGATCGGCGGCTTCGACCACGGCTTTTGGAGTGAGGATTCCGGTCGCCTGATGCTGGCCGTGGCCCGTGTGCACGCCGCCCCAGCCGTTGATGACCACCTGCGGACGGTAGGTGCGGATTACGCGAACCATGTCTTCCACCGGCAAGTCACCCCAATACTTGAGCATCTGGTCGGCACTTTTCGAGAAGCCGTTATCGAGCGCACGGCTGAAAAACTGGTGGTCCACACCGTAGACGCTGTCCGCCTGAAGCAATTCGGTGGTGCGGATGATGCCGAGCTGGCCATCCTGTTCGGGACCTATGGCGTTTTGTCCGCCCTGGCCGCGGGTGACTTGAAAGAGGGCGACTTCGGCGCCAAGTCCGTGCGAGAGATAAGCGAGCAGGCCAGAGGATTCATCGTCGGGATGCGCGGTGATGAAAAGGATGCGGGTGGTGACGCGCGATTTCTGGATGGCTTCGACGGTTTCCTGCAAGGAGGGAGAAGTGTCCGGCGCGGCGAGGCTGATGCTAGCGAGGAGTGTGCAAAGGACCAGGGCGGCGGCGAAAATCCAAGTTCGAGGCATTCGATTTAGCGCGTGGCGCAAAGCGCGATCTGCATGGTGCTGGCCATTGTTCCGGGCTGGGTTCTGGATGGGGAACTTCACAGGGCAACCTCCTGGAACGGCCACTGGCGCAAGCACCGCGCACGCACCAAGTAAACGAGTATACCCGCGGCGGCAGCCGCGAGCGATGCTAGCATTGGCACGCGCCCGGTCGAAATAAAAATTGCCAGCCAGCCGGCGATGGCTATAAGCACTGGAACCGGGTAGGCCCACATGCGAAAGGGCCAGCGGTCCGCCTTCCAGCGCGCGTGCAAGAGCATCAATCCGAGCGCCTGACCGACAAATTGGATGAGGCAACGCATGGCCAGGATGGCGCGAATCACGTCGGCCAGGCTGAGCGCGAGGCAAAAAAAGATGGCGGTGGCGCCGAGCGCGAGTAGCGAGATGTGCGGGAAGCGCTTGGTGGGGTGAACGCGCGCGAAGACGGAGAAGAAATTGCCGTCGAGGGCGGCGGCGTAGGGGATGCGCGAGTAGCCGAGAGTGGCTGAGAAAATCGAGCCGAAGGCGGTAACGAGGATCAGGGCCGTGGCGGCGGAGGCCCAATGCGATCCATAGACGCGTTCCACAAAGACGCTGACGACGGCCTTGGCGTTAGCGGCCTGCTGCCAGGGGATCACGCCGAGAATGCTGGTCTGCATGGCGAAATAGAGAATGGCCACGCCGACGATGGAGATGAAAATCGCGCGCGGAATGTTTTTGCCGGGGTCTTTCATTTCGCCGCCGAGATTGCAGACGTTGTAGTAGCCGAGATAGCTGTAAACCGCATGCACCGAGGCGTGCCCGAGCGCGGCGACAAAGATCCAGGACATGTTCCAGGTTCCGGGCGCCGAGGCGAGAAGAATCGGATTGAGATGCGTCATGCCGCCGTAGATGAGCCAAAGAATGGTGCCAACCACCACGACGCACAGCGCGATGGAGATTTTGCCGATGGTGGCGATGTGGCGATAGAGCAGAAGGACCGCGATGATCACGGCGGCCGAGGCAATGAGGCTCTCGGCATGAGAGCCGAACAGGCCGAACGCACCGCTGAGATGGGTCGATTTGGCGACGAGGTAAGTGGAGTACCCAGCGAATCCGAGAGCCCCGGAGGCGACGCTGAGCGGCCCCTGAAAAAGCGTCTGCCAGATATAAAGGAAGGACATCAAGCGGCCCCATTTTCCCGGGCCGTAGGCCTCGCGCAAGAAAACGTAGCTTCCGCCCGCTTCGGGCATGGCCGCGCCGAGTTCGGCCCAAACGCAACCGTCCATGAAGGCCAGCAGCGCGCCCATGAGCCAGGCGAGCAGGCTTTGCGGACCGCCCATCGCTTGCGCCACGAGCGGAATCACAATGAACGGACCGATGCCGACCATGAAGGTGACGTTGAGCGACGTGGCTTCGGCCAGGCCGAGACCGCGCTCGAGTTTTTCGGGCTCGCTCAGAGAATTTCTCCGGAAAGGCGCTCAAGGATAGCAATTACGCCTGTAATATCGATGCATGATTCGCGCCGGAGTCGCAGTCACAGCGGCGACAGTCGCAGCGCTGGTGATTGGATATTTCCGCTCGCGGCGCTACCGCCCATTTCCCGCGTACGGCTACCTTGGAATCGCAGCCCTTTTGTTGGCCGAAGCGCTGATGTTGCGCGGCGTGGAACCTATTGCGACGTTTTTCACGCCGATTGCCTGGAGCGCGTACATCCTGATCGCGGATGCGGCAGTGCTGGCACTGACCAACCGTTCGCGGTTGAATGACGCGCCAATCGTGCTGGCGCGCATGGCGGTGCTTTCCATTCCTCTGTGGCTGATCTTCGAAGCGTACAATGTGCGGCTGCAGAACTGGATCTACACCGGCGTGCCGCGGGACTGGACCGGGGCTTTTCTGGGCTACGGCTGGTCGTTCGCGACCATCACGCCGGCGATGTTCGAGACGGCGGATTTGGTGGAAGCGATGTTGCCGGCGCTGCCTGGAAAACCGTGGAAAGTTTCGGCGGCGGCTGAAAATGTGCTGATCGCGATCGGAGTCGCGCTCCTGATGCTTCCGCTGGTGTTGCCGCAACACATCGCCGCCTACACTTTTCTGCTGGTGTGGATCGGCTTCGTGCTGCTGCTCGATCCGGTGAACAAGCGGCTGGGCCTGCCGTCGTTTTTGGGCGATCTGTCAGAAGGATTCCGGCGGCGCGTGTATTCGTTTTTTCTGGCGGGCTGGATTTGCGGGTGGCTGTGGGAGTTCTGGAACAACTGGGCCGCGGCGAAGTGGCACTACATTTTTCCCATCGCGCAGAACTGGAAAATTTTCGAGATGCCGGTGCCAGGGTACCTGGGATTTCTGCCCTTCGCGCTGGAATGCTTCGTAATGTACGTTACGGCGGCATGGCTGGCAGGCTGGCTGAAGAGAGTGAAATGATTCGCGGCGGGATGCGCATTGTGGGCGGGCTGGTAGCGTTCGCGTGGGTGCTTGTTGCGGCGCCTGCGTGGGCGGGAACCATTTCGCTGCCGCCGGAAGCGCGGCAAGCGATGGATGCGATTTACAGTGGCGATCCGGACGCGGCAATTCCTATCGCGCGAGCGGTACAGCGAGAACAGCCAGAACATCCATTGGGTTATTTGCTGGAAGGAGAAGCGCTGTGGTGGAAACGCTATTGCGCCACGTGCGAAATCAAGTACGGGATGGTGGATGCGTGGAAGCGGGGGAAATTTCCTGAGGATGAAGCCTACCTCGCCGTAGCGGACAAGGAAATTTCCGCAGCCGAAAAGTTGCTGGCGAAATCTGAAAGCGCGGAACTGCACGTGTATGCGGGATTGGGATACGCGCTGAAGGCGCGCGTCTACGGCTTGCGCGGGGAAAATCATAATGTGGCTCGCAACGCGGTAAAGGGCCGCGCGGAAATGCTGCGCGCGCTGGAACTTGATCCGGAGATGGCCGACGCGACGGCTGTGTTGGGCGTTTACAACTATTACGTGGATACACTGTCCGGAATCGTAAAGCTGCTGCGCATTTTCACAGGCGTGCCGGGCGGGAGCAAAGTCGATGGTGTAAAGCAACTGCAGATTGGCATGGACCACGGCGTGCTAATGGCGGCGGATTCGCGGTTCATCTTCGCGACGCTGGTGCGGCAATACGACTTGAAGTATGAGGAAGCGCTGGCGGCAGCCGAGCCGTTGGCGGCGAAGTATCCGCGCAATCCGCTATTTTTACTGCTGGCGGGAAATCTTTCGCTGGAACTTGGCCGCAAGCAGAAAGCTGCTGAATATTTTCATGGGGCGCAGCAACTGACTCTTCCGGATGGAGCGTGCAACACGCGCGCACACGAAATAGCTGATTCGTTTTTATCGTCAATTCATTGAATTATTGGCCGGCGCGCGACTCGATCTGCACCAAGTAGACGCGGCGGTTCTGGTCAACGGCCAGCAATTGCAGCGAGTCTTCATCGTTCAGCAGGCGCTTGGGCCACCAGTCGAATTCGCCTCCACTGGAATAGAGCAAGAAGCTCGGATGCCGAGGCGCAAAATCCTTGAATTCGTAAATCTGAAACGGACGGCAACATCGCAAGGTGCCCAATTGGAGGTCGACGATATCGCTGCTGGTGTAAACCGCAGCCTGGGGCGCGTCGACGAGAAACACGAAGCGGCTTGCGTCGCGCGAATAATGCGCCAGCGGAAAATAATCCTGGCCATCGGAAATCACCACGGGAAGATCGGGATGTCCGACGCGAGCCACGAAGCTCTCGATGGCGTTCGATGGCGGGACGAAATGGAGCGCGGCGTGGACCGCGCTCGGCAGAAAGAACATCTCCTGGAGGAGAAGCGCGAGGAAAACGATGGAGCCGGCGACAGCCACACCTTTGCGAGGAAGAAGGCGCAAGACAAATGCGGCGCAAAGAGGAATGCCGAGAAGAGTGACCAGGGTGTAGCGTTCGGTGTAGACGCCGTGCATGACTTTGGTGAAGACATAGAGGTAAGCCGGTACGCCGAGAAACGCGACGGCGGCCCAGCGGCCGGCAATTTCAGACAAAAACCGTTCTGACGAAATTTTATTTTCCGCCGGGGTGGCAGCCAAAACCAGAATCACGGTAACCGCCAGAACAGCCAACGCCAGGGGAGCGACAGTTTTGAACAAAAGGGAATACATGTTGGCCAGGCCGAAGAGGGAAGGAGGGCTCCAAATATGTGTGCCGTAGAAGCGGCGCATGGCGCTCGATAAGGGCCACAAGGCGACGACCGGAACCAGCCCCGCCGCGAGGGCGATCCAGACGCTCCAGCGAATTTTGCGACCTCGAATCAAGATAGCCAACTCGGCTATGCCGAGAGGAATGAATCCGAAGAAGGCCAGGTAATGCATGGATTCGGCGGCCATGAAGGAAGCGGCCAGCAAAACCATCCAAGGCCAGCGCGGAGCGCGCTGGTAGCAAAGCAGGGCGATCGCCGCGCAGGCGGCGATGACGCAGTAGGCGCGGGCCTCCACGGCATAGGGACGAAACAGAGAGGTCAGCAACAACGGAGCAGTGCAGATCAGGGCGCGCAGGCTGCCGTCGGTGGCGCGAATTACCAGGAAAATGCACACGAGCACGCAGCAGAAACCGAGAATGGAAGCGAGGCGGTAGGAGATCTGCTCGTTGGCCAGCAGGGAAGTGAAAACGCGCTCGATGAAATAGAAGCCCGGAGGATTTCCGTCCTTGGTGATGATCAGAGCGTTCCAAACAGCTTTCCAACTGGGCTGGTGGGAGACGACGACGGTATACATCTCGTCGTACCAAAACGGCTTTGCGGCAGCGGCGAAGAGATTCCGAATAAAGGCGTAGATCAGCAGGAGCCAGAAGCAGCGAAAGGCCAGAGAATCACCGGGCGCTTCGAGTGGCGCGCCAGGCGTTTGGCGGGAACTGGGTTCCGTGAGCTTCGGAGTCGCACTAGCGGCGCTGGACAAGCCTAACTCCGGCTCCGGCGGCTGACCGGGCGCAGCCCATTTCGTTCGGGGGATCGGTGCGGCCGCATCAGCGTTTGGCCCTGCCCTTGAAATAGACCATTTCCATAATGTTTACGCCCATGAAGTAGATGCAGAAGGGCTCGAAGATCACGGTTTGCAGGTGCGATTCGAAAATTTCGCGCCAGCGGGCCAGATGCCGCGGGAACTCGCCGCGGTCGCGATGAGCCATCCAAAGCGGCAGGCCTTTCTGCTCGGGCAGAACGACCTCAATGGAATGAACGTAGCCTTCCGGGAGGACGAACTCGCGAACGCGGTTGAGGATGCGGAAGGTGGAATCGTCATCGATGTGGTGAAGGAAGCTGTTGATCAGCACGAAATCGTAGGAGCCTTCCAAGAGGTCGTGGGACTTGGTGATATCGGCAACCAGGAAATCGCGCTTGTAGCGGCGGCGGGCTGCGCGAATGTAGCGCTCATTGATGTCGACGCCCAGGTAGCCGGAGTGAGCAAAGTGGCTGGTATTGCTGCCGGCGCCGCAGCCGACATCCAGCACATTCCGTACGTTATTCAAATTATTGTGCTTAAGAATGCGCGCAAATTTCTGCCGGGTGAAAGGTATCTGGGAAAGGTTGAATAGAGCGGGCTGCTCGAGAAGGTAATCGAAAGCTCTCATACCGGGCGCATACCGAGGGAGCTCCTAGCAGGGGCCATTATAGCTTCTGTTGCTTTAATGAAACACCCCGATGTGCCGCTGTGAAACGAAAGATAAAAACGATATAGTTTAGGGCAATGCGCGTGTCGGTAGCGATTCCGGTCTACAACGAAGAAGAAATCCTTCCGGAACTGCTGAGGCGCCTGCGCGCGGTGCTTGCCGGAATACCGGGAGGGCCGCACGAGATGGTGCTGGTGGACGATGGCAGCACCGACCGCACGCCGGAAATTCTGAGGGATGAGGCGGCGCGCGACCCGCGGCTCATCGTAGTGATCTTCTCCCGAAACTTCGGCCATCAGGCGGCTGTGACCGCCGCGCTGGATCACGTGACCGGGGACGTGACGGTGGTGATGGATGGCGACCTGCAGGACGCTCCCGAAAATATTCCGGATTTTCTCGACAAGTACAGCGAAGGCTACGACGTGGTGTATGCCCGCAGGATGCGCCGCAAGGAAGTCTGGTGGCTGCGGTTTTGCTATTACGCTTTTTACCGGCTGATCACGATGCTCTCCGACACGCGTTTGCCGCTCGACGCGGGAGATTTCGGTTTGATGTCGCGACGGGTGGTGAATGAGATTCGCGCCATGCCGGAACATCACCGGTATTTGCGCGGGCTGCGCACCTGGGTGGGATTCAGGCAGGTGGATATACCGGTCGAGCGGGCGGAAAGGTACGCCGGGCAGCCGAAGTACAGCGCAGTGAAATTACTGAAGCTGGCCACCGATGGAATCTTCTCGTTTTCGATCGTGCCGCTGCGCTTCGCCACGCTGCTGGGCGCGGCTACGATGTCGGTGGCCATGGTATATGCGATTTATTCGCTGTGGATAAAGCTGGTGCAAGGACAGCCGCCCAAAGGATTCACGGCGTTGATCATCGCCATTATTTTTCTGGCGGGCGTGCAGCTCTTTTTCATGGGCATCATTGGCGAATATGTGGGCAGGCTGTTCGAAGCGAGCAAGGCCCGGCCGAACTACATTGTGGCGGAAAAGTTTGGTGGTGTGCGCTCGGGGATTACAGTTGAGATGCCGTCCCAAGCCGCCGTTCGAACCTATCGAGACTGACCTTCCTGATCCGGGTGGCCGCTTTCGAATTGTTTCCGCTCAGCAAGTTTTCTGGACGCTTTTCCGCACGGCTGCGGCTTGCTGAATTCGCCGTTTCAGCCGATACTCCATTCTTTACTTCAACCCGGGGGACTCGCGGATGAAATTTCTGCTGGGATTTATTGTGGGCGTGCTGGTAGTTGCAGGTGCGGGCTATTACTACTTCTCTTCTGGCATGGCGCCCGTCGCGGTGACCGACCCGATGATGCCTTTCGAAAGAAAAATGGCGAATATGGCTCTCGACGCGCATATCGAAAAGCAGCACGTCGGCGAGTCTCCCGTGCCGGCGGATGAGCCGAATTTGCTGTCCGGCGCGGACGTGTACCAGAAGGAGTGCGCCGTGTGCCACGGATTGCCCGACCACCCGGTGGATTACATCAACATGATGTTTCCCAAGCCCACGGAGCTATTCAAAGGCAAAGGCGTGACGGACGATCCTCCCGCGGAAAGCTATTGGAAAGTGGTGAACGGAATTCGCCTCTCCGGGATGCCCACCTTCAAGGACAAGATCACGAACACGCAAGCCTGGCAGGTTGCCGAGTTGGTGGCGCACGCAAACGAGCTTCCGGCGTCGGTTAAGAAAGCGCTGATGCCTGCAGCGTCGGCCGCAACCACGATGTCAATGCCCATGCCCGCGGCACATAAATAGATTTTGGCGTGATAAGACTGCCGCGCTCAGCGGAAAGCGCTGCAGCTTGTAGTAAAGTAACTGCGGCGTCAATTCTCAAGCTCGAAAGCGGGGAACAATGGCGGAAACCACGATTCAGATCCTCAAGAACGGTCCGTATATCGTTAGCGGCGCGGTAACGGTGCTGGACGCAAACGGCAACAAGGTGACAACCACGGAAAAATTCGCGCTATGCCGCTGCGGCGCCTCCACGAAGAAACCGTTTTGCGACGGCACGCACTCGAAGATCGGATTTGAGGCAGCCGAATCGGCCGTTCCGGGAAGCAAGGAATAGTTCTCTCCGGCTTTCAGAGCGGGCGGCAGCCAGTCCGGAAATGAATGCGATGCTATAATTCGCCGCCCGGTCTCCGTTTTCTATGATCCAATCGCCGACACGCTGGGTGGAACTCGTCTGGACGCGCGGGCTGCGCATCGCGGCCATCCTTCTTCTGGCTTTTCTGGCGATGCGCCTGTGGAAGGCGCTGACCTCGCGGCTAGTGGAGATTTCCAAGGCGCGCACGCGCGGCGCGCAGATGCGCGAGCAGCAGACGCGCACCATGGCCGGGCTGCTTTACAGCGTGGGCGTGGCCTTCATTTTAGTCGGGGCCATTCTCACGGCTCTGCCGGAGCTGGGCTTCAACGTCACGCCGGTGGAAGCAACGGCAGCCGTAGCCAGCCTGGCGCTGGGATTCGGCGCGCAGAACCTGGTACGCGACCTGATCAACGGATTCTTTATCGTTTTCGAGGACCAGTTCGTGGTGGGCGACCTGATCCAGGCCAATGGCGAAACCGGCCGCGTGGAGTACCTCTCCATCCGGCGCACGGTATTGCGCAACGCCTCCGGAGCGGTAGTGACCATTCCCAATGGGCAGTTGGGGCAGCTCGCGAATCTGAGCCGCGACTGGTCACAGCTTTTCGTGGATGTGACTGTGCCGTCGGACGAGTTGGTGAACGTCGCGCTGGTCACGCTGGAGAAAGTCGTGGCCGATTTTCGCAACGACAAGGAATGGTCGCCCGCGCTGGTGGACGGGCCGCGCGTGCTGGGAGTGGAATCTCTTGCGCTAGACGGCACGGTGATTCGCCTGCAGGTACGCACGATTTTGAATCGCAAGGACGAAGTGGGACGCGAGCTGCGGCGGCGGGTGAAGACGGCTTTTGAGGAGCAGCAGATTCCGCTCAGCCACACACACAAAGTGGAATTGCAAGGCCCGGCGCCCGCGCCGGCGCAGTAGAGCCAGGCGAAAAACTGCAAACTTTTCAGACGAAACGAATACTCCAAGAGGAGGAGTCAGAAAATGGGAGAAGTCACGCACGAACAGGTCAACCTGATGCTGCGGCTTTATGAAGAGCGGCGCGAGCCGCGGCTGCGCGAGGCGCGCGACTGGTTTTTTACGCATTTTCGTCCCGCGTCCGCGGAAGAGATGATGCAAGCATACCCGCCGGGCAGCAAGGAAAACGCGAACGTACGCATGGTGACGAGCTATTGGGAAATGGTGGCGAACATTGTGAATCGAGGGCTGATCGACGAGGAATTTTTCTTCGAGAACACCGGCGAGCAATGGTTCATCTGGGAGCGCATGAAGCCGCTGATTGGACAGATGCGAGAACGCTCGAAAAATCCGCACTACTTCTCGGCCCTGGAAGATCACGCCAAGCGCCTGGAAGCCTGGCGCGAACGGCGCGCGCCGGGATCGGTGGAAGCCATGCGCGCCATGATCGCGGCAATGGCCCAGCCTCCCAAGAAATAGGAATCTGCGAGGTGAGGTCAGACGGGAAAGTAATCGTTTATCCGCGCTGCCGGCCGCGAGGCTGCAAAAACTCAGCGAGCAAGCGCGTGCCGGCAATGCCAATGAGCGCGAGCAAGCACCCGAGGACCGTCAATTCTCTGGGCGCCTGAAAACGTACAGCTTCCACCACGAGGATCACCGAGGCCAGCAACAAAAGTGTGAGCGATATTCCGCGATGGAATCGCTGCAGTTCGGAACCAATCCACTGGTCTAACCGACGCTCGATGGCGCGGCCGTCATCCGAGTCTGTGCAATTGGCTTTGAGCGAGCAAGCATTGCAAGCGCTGGCCGCTGCACGATAGCGTACGACCCGCGCCTGGTAGTCGATTTCGCTGCGCAGCAATTGCTGCCCGGCCGGGCAGTCCCACAGGTCCATATGCCGGCGATAGGTAAAACCTGAGTGCGCGTAGCGTTCGGAGCGGCGTTGCGAGTAGCGCGCGGCCGTCTCCAGAACAAAAGCCACGCCTGCCAGAAACACAGAGTATGATGCGGCCAGCAACGGCTCGCTTTGAAAACCGTCGATGGTCATTTCGAGCCGGCCATTTCCTGGACTTCCGTGAATAACACTTCCTTCGCTTCCGCGGTGGACGTTCCGGCGCTCCAATGCCTGACGCCCAGCCAGCAAAGATAGACGATCGGCAGCACGCCTCCCACGATAAACAACGCATCGCCCGGCAAACGCAGCCATTCGAAAAGCGAATTCATCGGGTTGGAAATGAATTTCAGGGAGCGCGCGTCGAAGTAACCGTAGTTCACTGAGTGATAGAGCTGCAAAATTCCGAGTGGGAACAAGGCGGCGAACACCATCCATGCCAGCCCGAGGTTCAGCGACCAGAAGCTGATCTTGGCGGCCCGATCCGACCACAACTTTTCCGGAATCAGGTATCGGAGGCAAAACAGCGCCAAGCCGACCGCCAGCATTCCGTAGACGCCCATCATCGCCGCGTGCCCGTGATTCGGAGTAAGCGCGGTGCCAATCTCGTAGTAGGAAACAATCGGGAGATTGATGAGAAATCCGAAAATTCCCGCACCCAGAAAATTCCAGAAGCCCACCGAAGCAAGGAACATGACCGCCCAGAAATGGGGAAAGGGCGTCTGGGATTTGGCTTCTTGCGTGGCGCCAAGCTGCAAGAAACTCCAGGCCTCGAGAGTGAGAAACGTCAGCGGGATCACTTCCGCCGCCGAGAAAAAGGCGCCGAGCGCCATATGCACGGCCGGCTCACCGGAAAAATAAAGGTGGTGCATGGTGCCGATGATGCCGCCCGCCGAATAGAGCAGGATGTCGAGGTAGATCACCGTCAGCGCGACTCGCTCGTGCACCACGCCCATCAAGACGAATACATAGGCGACCATTATGGTGGTGAACAGCTCCAGAAAATCTTCCACCCAAAGGTGAACGACCCAGAATCGCCAGAAGTCGGTGGTGGTGAATTCCGAATTCGTGCGCGCCACCAGTCCGACCGCGTAAAACGCCGGAAGCGAGAGCGCGGAGAAAAAGAAGAGCCAAGGCATGTTCCCCATGTGCTCGGAATTCAAACGCCCGCGCAAGCCGCGGAAAATGATCACAGCCCAGAACAAAAGCCCGATGGTCAGCAGAATTTGCCAAAACCGGCCGAGATCGAGATATTCAAAGCCCTGCGCGCCGAACCAGGACCAGCCGCGCACGAACCATCCTTCTATCCCGGCATATTCTCCGGCCAGGCTCCCAAACACCACCACGGCCAGCGCGCCGAGCAGTCCATATGAAAGCACCTGCTGACCGCGTGGTTCGTGGCCAGCGATCATGGGCACCAGAAAAATTCCCGCAGCGAGATAGGAAGTGGCCACCCAGAAAATGGCTAGCTGCAGGTGCCAAGTGCGCCCGATGTTAAAGGGCAACACGCGAGCCAGGTCCCACCCGAAAAAATTAGACACTTCCGCGCGGTAATGCTGCGTGGCTCCGCCGAGAAGCGCTTGTAATAAGAAAAGCACGGACATCACCAGGAAAAACCAGGCGCACGACCGCTGGGCCGGAGTAAGCGCCACGCTGCCCGGCGCCCGAAACGAAATGGTTCGTTGTTCGCGACCATGCCAGCCAAGAAAGTTCCAGCGGCCGAAGGCTGCAAGCAACAAGCCGATTCCGCCGAGCAGCGCCACCAGCGAAAGCACGCTCCACAGCAACGTGTCCGCGCTGGCATGGTTGTCAACCAAAGGCTCTGGCGGCCAATTATTTGTATAGGTGTAGTTGAGTCCGGGACGCAGCGTCGAGGCTGCCCAGGCCGACCAGCTAAAAAAGGCGGTAAGTTGGCGGATATCTTCCGGATTGGTGATCGCCGCGGGCCTCAAGCCATGCTCGGTGGAAGGCGCAGCGAAAAAGTCCGCGTAGTAGACTTGAATCTTTTGAAACGCGATGGACTGCGCCGAAGTGTAATTCAGCGTGCCAGTGGCGGGATCAAAACGGTTCGCTTTGAATTCCGCAATGGTCTGCTGGCGCGCGCGGTCCGAATTATCGCCTCCGTATTCGTCGATGCTGGCGAGCGCCGCGCGGTGCAGATAATCGGCAGTGAAATCGGGACCCAGGTATGCGCCGTGGCCGAAAATAGATCCATACTCCATCAATCCATTGCGTAGAAACACTTCCTGGCCGGCGATCACGTCGTCACCGCTAAAAAGAATCTTCCCACTGGGATCCACCGTGCGATTGGGAATGGGCGGCTCATCCTTGTAGGTGCGGTAAGCAAGCAGGCCCATCACGAAAAAACCGAATAGCAGTACGATTGCTACTGCCTGCATCCAACCCTTGGAGATCAGCAATGCCCTCGGCTTTGTTTGATTCATCGGTTGGAAGCCTCCATTCCCGTGGATCGCCCTGGTCCGGTGCTCTTGTCTCACAACCAGGACTCGAAAGAAATTAGAAAATTCTTTGGTGCAAGTGGGGGCCCAATTCGGCAGATGCAACGTGTGTCAATTTCGAACAGGCGCTGCCGGATAAATTTCGTTCATCGGTAGCCGCTCTTGTTTTGTCGAGTGCTGTCGCCAACGGGAAGAGTGGGCTGCGGCAGTGTGATTTTTGAAATTCGTTTTCGCGGATTCGATCCGAGACGGTTTCAATCTGGCGCGAGAAATGGGGAATCTTGCGAAGACACAACTGCAGGGTAGCGGGAACTTTCCCGACAATTCGGTGCTTTAAAAGCTGCGCAGACCTTGCCAGACCCACACGCCAGCCACGGCCACCAAGAGCACGGCAGAAGCTACGATGAGCGCCGTGATGGGGCGGCCGAGTTTTTCGATGCGGGATACCAGCGCGCGCTGTTCATTGGCCATCGATTGCGCCGCCGCATCGAGGAAAATCTGATCTTCCTCGCGATTCTCGAGCATGCTGCGATAGATCACCACGCAGATCAGGATCGCGGTGACGATGCCCCAGCTAACCAGGAGAGGAATTAACGCGTTCTGCAGTGCTTCCATTGGCTACCTCCACCGCCCGCAGGCCATCAGAGAACGCCAAAGCATCAGCCCAAGCGGGCCCGGTTCCAGCAATTGGCGGGATTATAGCGCAATGCGGCAGAGAGGAGTCAACTACGGGAAGTTAGTCGTTGCAGGGTTCGTCCGGAAACGGTACACCCCAGAAATTCTGTGCGGGGTGCAGAATTTCGACGCCCAGCTCGAACAGCCCATCGTTCCTGGAGCAGCATACTCGTACCACGCGAAATTCGCGGAGTTCGTCGGAAAGTCCATGGCGGATTTCAAGACGCGACCCGAGCGCGGGCTCGAAAGGCAGGATGAGACTTGCACCTCCGCGGCTGATGGCAGTGGCTTCGGTGCGCGCCTCTGGGTGGGAATCCTGAGCGCAGCCGGGGCAAACGGTTACAGGGATGCGGGTCGTTAAACGGCTGAAGCGGCGCCTTTCGATCATCAAGCGGGCACTGGCCATGGCTTAAGGCTCCGATACTACACATCCAATTTAGGGGGCCGCGCGGGGATGGGTCAACAACTCTCCACCTAATTGTGCTTCGTTGACAAAGTATCGGCCCGGCTGCAATATTGCTTAGCCTCGGTTTGCGCCGATCCGTTTTACCTCGATCGGTTTGCGCCGAATAAATGCCCAAGTGGCGGAATTGGCAGACGCGCTAGCTTCAGGAGCTAGTTCTCGCAAGGGAGTGGAGGTTCGAGTCCTCTCTTGGGCACCATAGCAGCTACCAGCCGTTCAGCCGGTTAATTTGCGCCGAACCTTCCGCTGGTTCTATACGGCACGCGTAGAGCTGGGCTTTCTGCTTCCTCAATTTCATATTGTGCCGGCCAGGATTGCATCAAGTCCTGCACGAGGCGCTCAGCCAACGGCCGACTGGGACGCCAAGCGACTTTCAGTTCCTCGCCATTCTCCAGCTTTCGAAGGACATTGAATCCACTGGGCATAACCGTATGTTGCGCTTGAGAGAAACTGGGGGCTGTGCCATGGGTCACATCCGAAAGTGATTCCGGGCAAAATTCCAGGAGAAGGGAACCTTCCGGCGGGATCGCATTCTGACGGTTGCAGCACTCGTCAGCCAGCTGGGCTGAGTCCGGCCAGTTCGCGATGGGAACGCAGACGCGGCCCGACCGGCAAAAATTGTGGCAAACTCAATGCGCCCGTGACGGGCGGCGTTTTGAGTTCCAAATTCGGCAAGGCAGAAAGGCACGTGATGGCACAGGAGAACGAACGCTATCAGCGGGGTTTGGCAAAGTTGGCGGAGATCGATCCACAGGCGGCGCAGCGCGTGATCGACAGCCTGGCCGGTGTGGCACCCGATTTCGCGCGCTACGTGGTGGAATTTCCCTTTGGCGATATCTTCAGCCGTCCGGGACTCGACCTGCGCACGCGAGAACTGATCACCGTCTCGGCGCTGACGGCTCTGGGCCACGCCGCGCCGCAGTTGAGAGCTCATATTCAACTCGCGCTGAAGGCTGGGTGCACCCGTCAGGAAATTATCGAAACGATTATTCAGATGGCTGTATATGCAGGATTTCCCGCCGCGCTCAACGGGCTTTTCCTGGCGCAAGAAGTTTTCACCGAGAGCGAATCGAACCCAGCGCGATAAAAGCTTCCAGCGGAGAGCATGCACGCCTCGAAAATCGTGACGCGGATCAGGTTCCGATCGCGCGGAATGCTTTGCGCTACAATGCCCATAAATCTGGGCCGCTAAATCTCGCCGCACAGGGACACTGTGGCCACAAGCCAAGCCGAAGCGTCGTTCTCGAAAACCGCGCTCACGCGCAATCAAATTCGCGGATTCTGGGCCGCCTGGGGCGGATGGGTCCTGGACGGCATGGATTCGTTCATCTACTCGCTGGTGCTGGTGCCGGCGCTGCAGGAACTGCTGCCGAAATCGGGCATCCCCAATACACCGGGGAACGTGGGCTATTACGGCGGGCTGCTGTTCGCGCTGTTCATTGTCGGATGGGGCGTGGCGCTGGTCTGGGGACCGGTGGCCGACCGCTTCGGCCGGGCGCGAACGCTGATGTTCACGATTTTGTTTTTCTCAGTGTTCACGCTGCTGGCCGCGCTTTCCACCGGCGTATGGATGCTAGGCATTTTTCGCTTTCTCGCGGGCGTGGGAATCGGCGGGGAATGGTCCACGGGCGCAACATTCGTCTCCGAAGAATGGCCGGAGACTCGGCGCACCATGGGCGCGGCGCTGATGCATACCGGTTACTACTTTGGATTCTTCCTGGCTGCGCTGGCCAATTATTTCATCGGTAGCCGCTTCGGCTGGCGCTACATGTTCGTGGTGGGCGGAGTGCCCGCGCTGCTGGTGGCCTTCAACTACAACCGGCTGAAAGAGCCTGCCCGCTGGGAAAAAAAACAGGAAGTGCTTGGCCAGCGCTGGACGCTGCACCGCTTCTTTTTCGCGATTTTCTCGCCGCAATATCGCGCGCGCACCGTCGTGAACGCGGTTCTCCTGCTGATTTCGACCGTGGGACTGTGGGGCGGCTCGGTGTATGTGCCGGCGGCGATTACCTACCTGGCGCGAAATTCCGGCCACACCATGGGAGAAAGCGCGAGGCTAGCTTCGTATGGCACCGCACTGCTTTCCATCGGTACGATTCTCGGGGCGCTGATCGTGCCGTTTGTTTCGGACAAGCTGGGGCGCAAAGTGAACCAGGCGATTTTCTTCGGGATTATGGGGCTTTCGATCTGGATCGCCTTCGGATACATCTTCTACATGCGTGAGATGGCGCTGCCCTGGTTCATGGTGCTGGTGTTTTTTCTGGGACTCGGCGGAGCGAATTTCACCGTTTATTCATTTTGGATTCCCGAGCAATATGGGACCGAATGCCGCGCCAGCGCTCTGGCGTTCGTCTCAAACGTGGGCCGGTTCCTGGCGGCGGGCTTCACGTTTCTGGTCGGCGCGGGCATCCAGCATTTTCAGACCCTGGGCACGCCAATCGCTTTGACGGCGATTCCGTTCGCGCTGGGAATTCTGCTGCTGCCTCTTGGAGTGGAAACCAAGGGCCAGCCGCTGCCATCGTGACGCTGGTTACACTCACGACCACACGCTTATAACCACACACTCATAACCACCTGGGGCTTCGTATGAAAACTCCATGGACCATGCGGGAGATTTTTGCGATACTTTTCCGTTCCACTGTTGCTAACCGCACCTAATGAGTCGGTTGTACCCAAAATAAACGTCCAGGACTGAATGGAAATGAAAGCAACATATCGTTGGAGTTTTTGTGTGGTGCTCATGCTGGCTGCCGGGCTTGCCGCCTTCAGTTTGCTTTCGCGCGGCACGTCGGCTGCTGAGCCACAAGCGTCCAAGGGGCAGGCACAGTCTCCGCTGTCGGCCAACGCGGCCGGGCAGAAGGCAGCGGCAGCCGGTCAGGAAGGACTGGCAGCGCGGGGAGAGTACCTGGTCGACAACGTAGCCATGTGCAGTGAATGCCACACGCCGCGCGACGTCGAGGGCAATCTCGACAAGCGCCACTATCTGCAGGGTGCGCCCATCTGGATTATGCCTGTGCACAACATGCCCAACTGGGCCATGCGCGCGCCGGCCATCGCCGGGCTGGAAGGGTTCACCGATGTTCAGGCGGAAAGTGTGCTCGAGCGCGGCATCGGTCCCAATGGCATCGAGATTCATCCGCCGATGCACATCTACCACATGAATCATGCCGATGCGCAGGCCATCATCGCTTATCTGCGCTCGCTGCCCAGCAACTACACGAATCCCTGATAGACGGGGAAGTTCCTCCCGCTGACCGCTTCCACTTACCATCGCTTCCGTGACGGTATCCTGTCGAGCGTCTTGGCTCCGGTATAATCCGTGAGCGATGGAGACGCGCGTATCGGCGGTGCTGAACTGGCTGTTCGGTCCTGAGCCAATTACTGAGCAGCGCCCCGGGCATCTGTGGCCGCGCTGGATTTTTCTTCGCGCGCTCGGCCTGATCTATTTTTCCGCGTTCTATTCGCTGATCTTCCAAATCAAGGGCCTGATCGGACCGAACGGGATCCTGCCCGCTACTGATTATTTGCCGGCGGTGCGCGCGGCAGTACATGGGGCGCGCTTCTGGTACGTGCCGTCGCTTTTCTGGCTCGGGTCGAGTGACCATGCGCTGATGCTAGTTTGCTGGATCGGGCTGATTGCGTCGCTGCTGGTGGTCGTCAACATCTGGCCGCGGCTGATGCTCGCGATCTGCTTCGTCTGCTTTTTGGCTTTCGTAAGCGCCGCACAGGACTTTTCAAGTTACCAGTCCGACGGCATGTTGCTCGAGGCGGGGTTCATCTCTCTTTTCTTCGCGCCGCCTGGAATCCGGCCGGGACTCGGCCGCGCGCGTCCGCCTTCTCGCGCTAGCCTGTTTCTTCTGATGTGGGAATGGTTCCGCATTTATTTCGAATCGGGCGTGGTGAAAATTATCAGTGGGGATCAATCGTGGCGGCATTTGACCGCTATGGACGACTACTACCAGAACGGCCCGCTGCCAAGCTGGATCGGCTGGTACGTGCAACATCTGCCGCACGGATTTCACGCTGCGACGGTGATCTTTACGTTTGTCGCGGAGCTTGGGCTGGCGTGGCTGATGTTTCTGCCGCGGCGATTCCGCATCGTGGCTTTCTGCATCCTGACTCCATTTCAGATCGGCATTATCCTCACCGCGAACTATGCTTTTCTGAACTACATCGTTCTTTCGCTCGGATTTCTGCTGCTCGATGATCGCGTGATTGAATGGATCATTCCAGCGCACATTCGTGCGCTGGTTGACGAGCGGCCCGAAGCAGCGAGCGTATCGGCGGTGAACGCGGTCGCCGATTGGCGCGCGCATTGGACGCGTGCCATCGCGCCGTTTCGGATTTTGATTGCGGCAATTTGCCTTGGGCTGATCTTCTACATCACCGCTGCGGAGCTTTTGCTGATCTTCGTGCGCGACCTGCCCCTGCCGGAGTATCCCATCCGCGTGATGGAGCCGTTTCGCATCGCCAATCAATATGGTTTGTTCGCGGTGATGACTCACGCTCGCTACGAAATCGAATTCCAGGGCTCGCGCGATGGGAAAACCTGGACGGCCTACCCCTTCCGTTACAAGCCGCAGGATGTGCGCAAGGCGCCGGGCATCTACGCGCCCTACCAGCCGCGCTTTGACTGGAATTTGTGGTTCGCCTCACTGGGACGCTGGCAGGATTACCGCTTCGTGGTATGGACCGAGGAGCGCCTGCTGGAAAGCTCGCCGGATGTGCTGCAGCTTTTCGCGGACAATCCGTTTGACGGCACGCCGCCCACGCAGGTCCGCGCAGTGATTTATCAGTATTGGTTCACGGACATGAAGACCAAGCGCGACACCGGGAATTGGTGGCGGCGTGAGGAGCTTGGCGAGTATGCGCCAGCGCTCGAGCGGCAGCCCGACGGAAAAATTGTGCTGCTGGAAATGCCCACGGCCCCGCCCATGCCGCAATAGGCACGCGGCCGCGAATAAATGTAGTTGCCGTAAAAACGAAATCGATGTAGTTGCGTTAAAAAGAAAAGTTTTTACCGTTCGCTCCGGCTGTCTCCGATACCGATCGCGGGCGCGCTTTGCTTTTTCCTTTGATTTTTCTTCACGTTGTCATCCCGAAGCAGGCCGCGCCCGATGAAGTGCCCGCACACACCGAATGGCGTCTCCTTAATGCGCGTGTCATCCCGAAGCGAGCGAAGTTTGCGACCCAGCTAGGGTCGCGGTAGAACGGAGCGAGTCGAGGGATCTCTCTTTGTGTGAAACAATCGCCACGAATGCGCATCATGCCGGGTTTCTTTTGCTACTACCAGCCTTCTCGTTCGCGCAATCTTGTAATGTGTGCCACGTGATGCCGCCCGTGCCAATCGTACAGCGCCAGATTTTGCTCGAGCGTCATCAATCCTCTATCGGGATGCCGGAAGGTGCACCTCCAATCCTTGTCCCTCAAATCGCGCAAAAGCATCACCCATCGCTGGTGCATCGTATCCAGCAGCGTCAGCGACGGCTCGATCGGAGCCGTCTTCGCATCGCTCAGCTCCGCCCAGCGGGCTTCATCGTATGTCTTGATCGTCGGCTCATCTTCGGTGAGCGCCAGCCGGCAGCGGATATAAGAATTCATGTGGCTGTCAGCCATGTGATGGACCACCTGCCGCACCGTCCATCCGCCCGGCCGGTATGGCGTTTCCAGTTGCGCTTCGCTTAAGCTCGCCACGGCCGCTTGAAGCTGCGCCGGCGTCTCGGCGATCGTGCGAATGCAAGCACTCCGCTGATCTTCGTTCAGCTTTTCAGGCTGCTCAAAATCTCCCACCGGATACTTCAGGCTCGTTTCCATTTCAATCTCTCCGCCGTTAAAACTGCATCAGATCCTTTGCCGCCACCACGCGCCCCGCAAAATATTTTTTCGTCGCGTCCACGTACCTCTGGTAATCGTCATCCGGGTTTGCCGATGGCAGCAGATGGGTCAGCACCACCATCTTCACTCCCGCCTTCGTCGCCATTTTTCCTACATCCTCGGGCGTGACGTGTTCTTCGTGCATGTGCCGAAGAAAGGCTTCCTGTTCTTCGGGGGGCCGCTTCTGCCAGGTACCATTCTTCTTGTACAGATCGATAATTTCGTCCGGAACGCCCACTTCCGTAACCAGCACATCGGCGCCCTTGGCCAATTCCGTCAGCGCATCCGACGGCCCCGTGTCGCCCGTGAAAACCACCACTCTGCCCGGCGTCTCGAACCGGTACGAATACGATTTGTATTTCCCATATCCCGGACTATCCGGCGTGAAATGAAAATGGGTATTCTCCACCGCTATAACCTTCACGTTTTCGTCCTGAAACACCACCCCGGGTGCTACGCCGTGTCCGTGAAAAATGCTGGCCATCGGTGTGCGCTTGCCTTCCGACCAGCGAATTTCCGCATTCGGCGTCAGATACTGAATCGCGCCGCGCACCAGCGCTTCTGTGCCAACCGCTCCATAAATATCAATCGGCGTCCGCCGCTGGAACTCCCACTCGGACACGAGCAACGTCGCCAGCCCCATGGTGTGGTCGCTGTGGGCGTGCGTGATGAAAATCTTGTCGGCCTGAAGAAAATCGTAGCCGGCTTGCACGATCCGCCGCGTTACGTCATCGCCGGCGTCGATCAGGTACAACTTCCCATTCACTACCAGGAGGTTGGACGATTGCGCGCGTTTCTTCTGTGGCAGCGGGCCGCCGGCCGTGCCCAGCGTAATCAATTTCGTGCCGCTCGCAGACGCGTGCTCCTGTGCAGCTACAATTTTCCAGAAGCAACTGGCCGCCAGCGCAATCGTCATCGCGCAGATCATCGCACCTACGGAACGCTTGCTGAGACGCATCGCGTCACCTCGGGAAATCTATGCCAGCAAATTTAGCGGATTTCAGTCCTTCTGCAAACCGGAAGGAACGCTCCTCGCCGCCTCAAACAGCGGCGAAAGCTCGCGCAGCCGCTTCACTGTTTCGATTACGCGCGCCGCGACATAATCCACTTCTTCTTCCGTATTGAATCTCCCCAGCCCGAACCGAATCGAGCTGTGCGCCAGATCCTCGCTCACGCCCAGCGCCTTCAGCACATAGCTCGGCTCGATGTGCGCCGACGTGCACGCCGATCCGCTTGACACCGCAATATCGTTGATGCCCATCAGCAGGGACTCGCCTTCCACTCCGGCGAAGCTGATGTTCAAATTATTCGGCAGCCGCCATTGCTCTGACCCGTTGACAGACGTGCCATCCATCCCGCTCACCAGCGCGCTCTGCAACTTGTCTCGCAGTCGCGCCAGCCGTTTGCTCTCCGCGTCCATCTCCGCCTGGCAGAGTGCGCACGCCTTTCCCAGCCCGACGATTCCCGGCACGTTCAGCGTCCCCGAGCGCATTCCGCGCTCGTGCCCTCCGCCGTCGATCATCCCCGCCAGTTGCACCCGTGGATTCTTCCGCCGTACATACAGTGCGCCGACGCCTTTCGGCCCGTACATTTTGTGCGCCGAAATCGACATCAAGTCGATTCCATCCTTCTCCACGTTGACCGAAATCTTTCCGATGGCCTGCACCGCATCCACATGAAACAGCACGCCTTTTTCCTTGGCGATCTTGCCGATTTCCGCCACCGGCTGCACCACGCCGATCTCGTTGTTCGCGTACATCACCGAAATCAGAATCGTCTTCGGCGTGATGGCCGCGCGTAAATCTTCCACTCGCACGCGCCCGTCCTTCTCCACCGGCAGATACGTCACTTCGCAGCCGTTTTTTTCCAGCCGCTTGCAGCTATCGAGCACCGCCTTGTGCTCGGTTACCTGCGTCACAATGTGGTTGCCCTTTTCGCGATACGCCTCCGCGACGCCTTTAATCGCCAGATTGTCCGATTCCGTGGCCCCGCTGGTAAAAACAATCTCCTTCGGATTTGCCCCGATCAGCCGCGCGACTTGCCCTCGCGCGTTTTCCACCGCTTCTTCCGCGCGCCACCCGAATTCGTGGTTCCGGCTCGCGGCATTGCCGAATTTTTCCGTGAAATAGGGCAGCATCGCTTCGAGCACGCGCGGATCGACCGGCGTGGTGGCGTGATTGTCGAAATAGATAGGTAACTTGACGGCCATCGCGACTTCTCAGAATCCTCTAATAGCCAGTAACCTTCATTCTAGTCCCCGCCATTCCGGCCCGTCCAGCAAGCCGCACGCCGGAACCCGGAATCATTTGACCGTCGCAATTCCCGGTGCTACGCTTTGCCGATCAACGGCTTCGGCGCCATCTATTTGTTGCCTATGTAACGCAATTTTGTTTCCGGCAACGTACTGTCAAGACCAACGCAGCAACCTTCTTCTCCTGGAGTGAACACGATGGCATACAAATTGAACATCAACGGGCACACGACTACGGTCGATGTCCCGGCGGACATGCCCCTGCTTTGGGTGCTCCGCGACACGCTGAGTATGAAGGGAACGAAATTCGGCTGTGGCATCGGACAATGCGGCGCCTGCACCGTACATCTGCGGGGACGCGCGGTCCGCTCCTGCCAGACCATGGTTTCAGTTGTCGGCGACTCGCCAATCACCACCATCGAAGGTCTTTCCGCCGACGGCACGCATCCGGTACAAGTTGCTTGGCAGGATGTCGACGTTCCGCAATGTGGCTATTGCCAGGCGGGCCAGATGATGTCGGCCTCGGCGCTGCTCGCGCGCACGCCCAATCCCACTGATCAGGAAATTGACGCCGCTATGACCGGCAACATCTGCCGCTGCGGCACCTACATGCGTATCCGCGAAGCCATTCATAAAGCCGCTGGCCACGCCAGCGCCGCGGCCCGGCACTCTCATCCGCTGCACGTTGCCGCAAACCACCAGAAGAACAAGGAGGCCCTATGAGCGCCACGATTCTCGGCCCCATCGTCAGCAAGAAGCTCAACCGCCGTTCGTTTTTGCGCGTCTCCGCCATCGCCGGTGGCGGCCTGCTTGTCGCTGCGTATCTAGATCCCGTCAGCAAGGTGCTCGCGCAGGCGACCGCTGGCCCGACGCCGAATTTCGTGCCTTCCGCTTTCGTGAAGTTCGCAACCGATGGCACCGTCACCATCATTGCCAAGAATCCGGAGATCGGCCAGGGCGTCAAGACCGAGCTGCCCATGATCATCGCCGAAGAGCTCGACGTCGAATGGAAGAACGTCAAGATCGAGCAGGCTGATCTCGACGAAACCAAGTATGGTCCGCAGCGCGCTGGTGGCAGCACTGCCACGCCCATCAACTGGGACCCGCTGCGCCAGGTCGGCGCAGCCATGCGCTCCATGTTCCTCGCTGCCGGAGCGCAGGAATGGAACGTTGAGGAAGCTGAACTTTCCACCGAATCCGGCCGCGTGATTCATCAGCGCACCAACCGCTCGGCTTCTTACGGCGAACTGGCTGCAAGAGTGGCCGTCATGACTCCGCCGGAGCTGCGCGCCGTCAAGCTCAAGGATCCCAAGAATTACAAAATTATCGGCCAGCCCATTCACGGCGTCGATGTTCCTTCGATTGTCCGCGGCAAGCCGATCTACTCCATCGACTTCACTGTCCCGAACATGCTCTGGGCGGTCTACGAAAAGTGCCCTGTGTTCGCAGGAAAAGCGGTCAGCGCCAATCTTGACGAGATCAAGGCCATGCCCGGCGTGCGCCACGCTTTTATCCTCGAAGGCACCAAGGAATACACTGGGTTGCACAGCGGCGTCGCCGTCGTTGCCGATAGTTGGTGGCAGGCGCGCGTTGCCCGCCAGAGTCTCAAAGTCGTTTGGGACGAAGGCCCCACCGCGCAGCAGAGCAGCGAAGGCTATCAGCGCCGCGCCGACGAGCTTTCCAAACAGAAGCCCGAAATTCCGTTGCGCGTTGACGGCAATTCCGACGGTGCTTTCGGCTCCGCCTCGAAAATCGTCGAAGCGGCCTATTCCTATCCGTTCCTTTCGCACGCTCCCCTGGAGCCGGAGAACTGCATCGCGCACTACCAACCGGACGGCAGCCTGGTTTTCTGGTCGCCTAGTCAGACTCCGGAATCCGGCCGTCAGCAAGTAGCCAAGCTGCTGAGCATTCCCGAAGAAAAAATCACCGTGCACATGTTGCGAGTGGGTGGTGGTTTCGGCCGCCGTCTCACCAACGACTATATGCTCGAATCCGCCTCGATTTCCAAGGTCGCTGGCGTGCCGGTAAAACTCCTCTGGACCCGCGAGGACGATTTCCATCACGATCACTACCGTCCGGCGGGCTTCCATTACCTGAAGGGTGCCATCGACGGTTCCGGAAACCTCGCCGCTTGGCGCAACCATTTCGTCAGCTTCGGCGAGAACGGCGTGTTCATGAATTCGGCCAATATTCCCTCCAACGAATTTCCCGGGACGTTCCTGCCGAATTTCGATTTTCAGGCGTCGCTCATTCCCACGGGCGTGCCGACTTACGCTATGCGCGCTCCGCGCAGCAACGCTTTCTCGTTCGTCTTCCAGTCTTTCATCGACGAGTTAGCCATCGCCGCCGGAAAAGATCCGGTGCAGTTCCGCCTCGATCTTCTCTCACTCCCGCGCGTGAAGAATCCCGCCAATCCTCCGATCCCGAACGAGCCGGACGTCGTTGCCGAGCGGATGATCGGCGTGTTGAAAGATGTCGCCGAGAGATCCAATTGGGGCAAGCGCACTTTGCCGAAGGGCACCGCCATGGGCGTCGCCTTCCAGTTTGCGCACCGGGGCTACTTCGCGGAAGTGGCCGAAGTGAGCGTCGATGCCAACAAAAAGGTGAAGATAAACAAGGTCTGGGTTTCCGCCGACATTGGCCGCCAGATCATCAACACCAGCAATGCCTACAACATGGCCCAGGGCGCTGTGGTCGAAGCCATGAGCCATCTGATGAATTGGGAAATCACCATCGATAAGGGCCGCGCGGTGCAGAACAATTTCAACGATTATGAGCCCACGCGCATGCGCAACATGCCGCCTGAAATCGACGTGCATTTCCTGACTACGGATAATTCGCCCACAGGACTCGGTGAGCCTGCCTTGCCGCCGATGATTCCGGCCGTCGCCAACGCCATCTTCGCCATCAACGGCGAGCGCATCCGCTCGCTGCCGCTGGCCAAGCACGGCTATAGCTGGGCGTAAATCTCGTCAACCATCTCGAAACGAAAAGGGCGGCTTAAAAAGCCGCCCTTTTTCGTTTTGCACAGATATGGAATGAGCCTGTCGCCGGCGATTCGAACCGCTCACCCAGCTTGCCTGTCCAAGGCCTCGAATTTTGCTGAGTCGCAGGGAACGACGAAACAGGCATTCTCCGTGTCGAAAATGAAGTAATCGGCCGGAAACATCACTGCTAATTCCCTCAACCGCTTCTTGGCTTCTTCCAGGGTGTTTCCTGTTTCAACCCAGGTTGCCTGTTTGTTGGGCAACTTCTGGAAGATTTCGAATCGCGACGGGGTACTCACGAACACTCCTAACCGCGGCATAATCCCTATGACTACGTTCTCTTGGTCTCACCCTTGCCCTCTATACCGTGATTGCCGCATTCGCATTAAGTACGTGTCCAATCAGATAAGCGTATTCCTTAGGCCCGTGCGTTCATACTGCTCCCCTGCCCGGCGTGGTTCAAATCGGCACATAGACTCGATTCCATTGATTCTAAAAGCTCTGCTGTCCGGGCTCGCGATATCGGTATTGCTCTCTCTAGTCAGGTGATCTCCATCACGCTCTGCCGTGACCGCCGCTACAGCCCGGCACTTGCCAATTATGCGAATTTGGTTCTGCCGCACGATGGCGAGGGCGGCAGGAGGCTCGCCATGTTAAATGTCGTGTCAAATGCGAGAGTGGATCTATTCGCCGGAGCTGTTTGGGACACTGAGGCAAAAGCTGAAATTCGTGTCCCCAGCCCCACCGAAGCCCAGCAAACGGTGCTGAAGGCGCTGCTGGATAGTTCCTTGCATGAACAGAAACGGAACCCGCTCGACTTTGTCGTCTCCGTCGCCGTCCATGCCATAGTTCTCGCGGCGCTGGTGATTGCTCCTCTGCTCGTCACCCAGGTCCTTGATCTGCACGCGCTGCAGTTGACCTACCTCGTCGCTCCCGCGCCACCAGCCGCCGCGCCGCCTCCAGCTCCAGTGGCTGTGCAAAAAGTCGCGCCTCGCAAATTTGTGGCGCTCAACCCCGCGAAACTCATGGCTCCCGCGGTGATTCCACAGAAAGTGCTCATAGTGCATGAACAGTCCGCGCCGGATGTCGGTGTGGGCGTTGTCGGCGGCATCCCCGGCGGTGTTACCGGTGGCGTGCTGGGAGGCATCATCGGTGGCACAGCGAACTTGGCGCCGCCTCCTGTTGCACCCGCTGCTGAGAAAAAGGAGAAACAGGTGTTGCAGGTAGGCGGAGATGTAAAGCCGCCGCGCAAGGTATTTTCTCCCGCGCCCCAATACCCAGCGCTCGCCGTATCCGCTCACATTCACGGCGAAGTACTCATTGAAGCCATCATCAACGAGAGGGGTGATGTGGTGAACGCTCGCGCGGTGCAGGGGCCTTCATTGCTGATCCCCGAGGCGCTGAAAACCGTCATGCGGTGGAAGTATGAACCCACCTATCTCAATGGCGTGCCATTTCCGGTCGAGATGACTGTCACCGTGAATTTCTCCTTCGCTTCTTAAAAACCCACGCACGGCCCGGGTCCGGCTTCTGTCCTGTCCTCAGCCGGACCCGGATTTCTCTTTATCAGATTCCTCTGCGTGCCATGCCGACCTGTGTGCCTTCCATCGCGCCGTGTCGGGGGGCCTGCATTTTCTGTTGATTTGCGCCGTCATTCTGAGCGCCGTTTTTGCGCGAAGAATCTCTCTTCGGTTTTTCCGTCTTTGCGACGTTCTTCTTCGTCAGGGCACGCCTTCAGCCATCGGATGTTTTGCTTTACGGAGCCATCTCGAGCGCACCGTTGTGTTCTTGCCTCTTTTTTTACGCTGTCATCCCGAGCGAGCGAAGTGGTGTTCTTCGCGAGGGATCTCTCTGCTCTTTTCGTACGGTCTGCGCCGCCACCCGCGCGGAATTGCGGCGTCGCAGCTTCAGCCCCGGCATATCAGCCCAGGCTCCGTTGAGCTTTACTCCTGAAGGAACTTGCCTCTCGGAGTTCAAGCATTTATGAGATAGCTTGTAGTGGTTACATTTGTGTTTGAGGATAAAATACCCCCAGCAAATATCGTGGAGCAGCACAGCTTCAACAGGAGTGTCCCATGGCCACTGAATCCTTGCGCGCCCGCTCAGTTTCGGCAGTCGAGGTAATTCCCAGCGGCAAATCGCTGGGCGCCGAAATTCGCGGAGTCGATCTGCGAAAAATTACCGATGACGATTTCGCCGCCATCCATCAGGCCTGGCTCGATCATCTCGCTCTGCTCTTCCGCGGACAGCAGCTCAGCGACGCGGACCTCATCGCTTTCAGCCACCGCTTTGGCGGACTCGACTACGCTCCCGTTCAGGAAACCGGTCGCCGCTTCGTCGAAGGCCATCCCGAAATTTACGTGGTCTCAAACGTCATGGAAAACGGCGTGCCCATCGGCAGCCTGGGCGCTGGCGAAGCCACCTGGCACACGGACATGTCCTATCTCGTCGATCCGCCCAAAGCCAGCATGCTCTACGCGCTCGAAGTGCCGCCGTCAGGAGGCGACACCTATTTCAGCAGCATGTATGCTGCCTACGAATCCTTGCCCGATGAATTGAAGCGCCGCATCGAAGGCCTGGAACTCAAGCACGACGGCACCTACAACAGCGGCGGATACGTTCGCCAGGGCGTTAATGCGGTCGATGATCCGGTCACCTCTCCCGGCACCTACCATCCGCTCGTGTGCCGTCACCCGGAAACCAGGCGCCGCCTGCTCTATCTCGGCCGCCGCCGCAATGCCTATATCAAGGGTCTTTCGCTTGCAGATTCCGAAGCGCTTCTCGACGAGCTCTGGTCCTACGCCACGCGCGACGAGATCTCCTGGTATAACGAATGGCGCGTCGGCGATCTGGTCATGTGGGACAACCGCTGCACCATGCACCGTCGCGATCCATTCGACGCCGGCTCGCGCCGCGTCATGCACCGCACGCAGATCAAAGGCGAAACGCGTCCGAGCATCTAGCGGACCGGTCGCCTTCGGTCGCGGCGATCCGGCCCGGCAGCCGGGATAGGAAACTACTTGGGAGGACATTCCTGCGATCGAAGCGCGCTCTAAGCGTACCCACCGTTATTCTCGGTCTGCTGTGCGCCATGTACCTGATCCTGTACATCGATCGGGTCAACATCGCCACCGCCGCGCCCCTCATCAAAGCGGATCTTCATCTTAGCAACACGCAGATTGGTCTCATTTTTTCTTCCTTCGCCATTTTCTACGCGATTTTCCAGATCGTCGGTGGCTGGATAGGCGACCGTCTCGGCGCGCGACTTACCCTCACGCTTTGCTGTGCGATAGTTGCCGTGGCCACCGTCATCACCGGTGCGGTGAGCGGTTTCGCTTCGCTCTTCGCCGCTCGACTCGTTCTCGGCTTGGGCGAAGGCGCCGCGTTTCCCACCGCTACCCGCGCTATGGCCATGTGGTTTCCCAAGGAGCGCCGCGGATTCGCCCAAGGCATCACGCACACGTTTGCGCGCGGCGGAAATGCGCTTACTCCTCCGCTGGTCGCCTGGCTCGTTGTGCTCGCTTCCTGGCGCGCTTCGTTCGTCATCACCGGATTTCTTAGCCTGGTGTGGCTGTGCATCTGGGCCTGGTATTTCCGCAACGACCCCCACGATCATCCTGGAATTACGCAAGCCGATCTCGCCGCATTGCCTCCGCGGAGTTCCCGTGAGCGTGCGCCAGTGCCTTGGCTCCGGCTCACGCGTCGCATCTTTCCGGTCACCATCGTCGACTTCTGCTATAGCTGGACGCTCTGGCTCTTCCTGAGCTGGATTCCCGGCTTTTTCTATGAGAACTACCATCTGAATCTGCAGTCCACCGCCATTTTTTCGGCCGGGGTGCTTTTTGCGGGCGTGATAGGAGATACCGTGGGGGGAATCGCCAGCGATCGCCTCTTTCGCCGCACAGGCAGTTTGGTGGTCGCGCGCAGCTACGTGATGGCCTTTGGATTTGTTGGCGCTTTTATTTTTTTAATTCCGGTGATTCTTGTGCACAAGCTGAACGTTGCGGCTATCTGCTTGTCCGTGGCCTTCTTCTGCGCCGAGCTGATCGTCGCGCCGCTCTGGTCCGTGCCCATGGACATCGCTCCCGACCATGCCGGCTCAGCCAGCGGACTCATGAATTTCGGTTTCGGCGTTGCCGGCTTGGTTTCGCCTTCGAGTTTTGGCTACCTCGTTGACCGCACTGGAAGCTGGGTCGTCCCTTTCATCGGCTCCGTGGCTCTTTTGATCGTGGGCGCCGTTTTCGCCGCCCGCCTGCGCCCCGATGTTCCATTTGACGCAGTCGAGCCTGCGCTCCATCCCGTAAAGCAATCTGTTTTGTAGACCACCAGCGGCTTCGTTTCCTAATTCCGGCTTGCGCCGGGGCCGCCATCTCCATTGTGGTTTCCCGCCACGGTAAATTGCTCCACCAGCCCGCGCAATTCGGTCGACATCTGCGCCAGTTGCTGCGCCGCTTTCAGCGAATCGTTTGCGCTCTCCGACGTTCCTTCCGCTGCCTGCGCCACTCCACGGATGTTCTGCGCGATTTCCCCGGCTCCGCGCGCCGCCTCCTCCACATTGCGCGTCATCTCATCGGTTGTGGCGCTTTGCTCCGTCACCGCCGTGGCAATCGTGTTGGAAATGTCGTTGATCCGATGGATTACTTCGCCAATCGCCTTGATGGCCTCCACCGCATCTGTGGTGGCGGACTGAATCGACGCGATCTTGCTGCCGATATCTTCGGTGGCCTTGGCTGTCTGCTTGGCCAACTCCTTCACTTCGTTGGCCACTACCGCGAATCCTTTGCCCGCCTCGCCCGCGCGTGCTGCTTCGATAGTGGCGTTCAGCGCCAGCAGATTTGTCTGCCCGGCAATCGAGGTGATCACCTTGATGACTTGCCCGATCTCGGCGCTGGAATTTCCCAGTTGGCTGATGGTCGAGTTGGTGGCCTCCGCTGTCTTCACCGCTTCACCGGCCACGCGTGCCGCTTCGGAGGCATTCTTGGAAATATCCTGAATGGTTGCCCTCATTTCCTCTGCCCCGGTGGCCACGGTTTGCAGGTTCTTGTTCACCAGGTCGGTGGCGTTGCTCACCACGTTGGCTTGCGCCGTCGTCTCCTGCGAGTTGCTGCTGATCTGCTGGCTCACCGCGGAGAATTCCTCGCTCGACGTGGCCACGTGCTGCGCGTTATTCGCAATGGACGTCACCATCTGCCGTAAACTCGACTGCATCTTGTTGATCGCCCGCGTCAAATCTCCCAGTTCATCGTTGCTCCGCGGTTGCAATTCCTCTTTACTCAGGTCGCCCGAGGCGATGGCTTCCGCCTGCGCCAGCACGGAATTCGTCGTGCCGGAAATTTCCCGGCTCATCCACAGCGCCACGCCGATTCCCATGCCGATCGCCAACACCGCTGAAAACAACATCGTCCAGTACAGCATTTTGTTATCGGATGCGAGTTCCGCCCGTTCCTTCTGCAGGTATTCAACCTGCGAGTCGACCAGATCACCCAGCGACTTCTTGATCTCGTCGTTCACGGCAATCCCCTTATCCGAAATGTTGTCGCCCCCCTTGGTTATGCCATCGAGCGTGCCGCTTGCGGCTGTGCGGGACGAATCGTCAAACACCTTCTTGAGTTCGGGAATTTGCCCTTTGAATTTTTCCAGCTTGTCTCGACTCGCTTGCAGCGTCCAAAGGTGAGAAAGTGCGTCCAAATCGCTCACATCCTTGTTCACATCGGACCACGCTTGATCGTAGAGCTTGCTGGCTGCCTCCCGGCGATCGCCTGGGCTGCCGGCGAGGACCACTTGGCGCGCCTTACTGGCTGTTTGGTTCAAGTCTCTTTGCAATTTCCGGCTGGCGTCGATGGTAGGCAGTCGTACGTCCAGTAGAAAATCTTGTGTCTGCTGGGCGCTGCGTACTTTTACGAACGTAGCTATGCTGCTGACAGCCACCACCACCAGCACCGTCGCGAACCCGAGCAATAATTTCGTTCCCACATTGAGCTTCATTGGATTCCTCCGGGATTGAGCGCGACGAACTCTGGCAACCCATCTCGATTTGGCACACTGTTCGTGCATTCGACAGCGGCCGTCAGCGGAATATTCGGCTTGCGACCGCCAAACTTTATCCCGTGCTCAGATATGCCGCCCCGGCGACTCCCGGCGACCAACTCCAACGAAGGATCAAAAGACAACGATAAAAGACAACGACGAGCAGGAACGGCCTGGACTCTTTGGCTTTCAAGGGGGGCGAATGCCTCGATCACGGTCTATTCCGTTGCGGAACGCGCCGTTATTCAGCGTGAATACACACGCCTGACAGGGAAGGGGAAGGTATTTCGAGGAAGGACGAGGTACCTCGATATTCAGACGGTTTCTCGAGACAGTGGTGCCGGCGGGGGGAATCGAACCCACGGCCTAGGGATTATGAGACCCTCGCTCTACCACTGAGCTACGCCGGCGCAGAAACTTGCTCTGGGAACAACTCCCGATGCTACGGTCTACCCGCTCGCACTGTCAAGCCGCGCGCTCTCAGCGGCCTCTACCCCCTGCCAGCTCTTATACATTCGATCACCGTAGTACTTTCGTCCCATTGACCATCCCCTTTTGGAACGGCATCTTAACATTGGACTTTCAAAAGCTGGCCTCGCCAGCGCAGGCACGGGTGTGTGTATCCTTTCGACACACTTGGGGAATTCGTGTGCCTGATTGGCCCATCTGAGATATATTCCCCCCCGGGTAGTTTCCCTACTCGGAGGGGTCATGTCTAGGTATGCAGTAGCAGTTGCTTTCTTGGCAGTACTTTTTGCCGGAGCTAGCGTTACCACGGCGTCTGCCCGTGGGGGTAACGGTCCCGTGCCCGATGTGCGTGGTGGCAATGGACCGGTTCCAGATCTCCACGGCGGCAATGGGCCAGTGCCCGACGTATTCGGTGGCAATGGACCCGTGCCGGACTTTCGCCGCGGTGGCAACGGTCCAGTGCCCGACGTATTTGGCGGCAATGGGCCGGTTCCGGATTTTCACTTTCAGGCGCGGTAAGCCTGGTCCGTTAACAATCAACCCTAGCTTACGGTGATCGTAGGCAATCGGGGGGACCAGGCGACACGGGGGATGTTTAGTTGCCTGGTCCTTTCGATTATGCAATCTGGATAATTGGCTCCGCGCTGGAATTGGTGGTTGTGGCCTGTGCCATCTACCGGCGCTCCTTCGTCCGCTATCTTTCCCTCAATCTTTACATGCTGGCCACCGTTGCGGTGAATTTCACCACCTACATCACACTGGAACGTTACGGATTCAGGTCGCGCGAATATCACTACGCCTACTACTACACCGATAGCTTGCTCACCATCCTGATGTTCTTTGTCATTATTCAGCTCTACCAGCAGGTCCTCGCGCAGATGAACGCCAGCGGTTACGTCCGCCGGGCGGCCACGATTATCGTCGCTGGAACCTCTTTATTCTCCTACCTGATTGTTTATCGGCATCGCGCGAATCTGACCACCGAGTTTGTTGTGGCCTTCGGACAGAACTTGTACTTTGTCGGCGTGGTTCTCACCTATTTCCTCTGGGCGGCTATTTTTAAGCTCGGCGAAACGCGTCGCCGCCTCGTGCATTTCGTTCTGGCGCTCGGAATCTATTTCAGCGGCATCGCGGGCGCCTATGCCCTGCGGCATTTGTTTCCCACGCTCGAACCGCTGATCCTTCGGTGGATTCCCCCCCTGGCCGCCACTTGGCTGCCGCTCGCCTGGGCCTACACTTTCTTGCGCATCCCCGAAGATGCCCGTTTCGCCATGGCGCAGCTCGCCCCCACACCGTAAAGCCCCATCGCGGATTGACACTACCCTCCTCCATCGCTCATCATGTGCGCCACTCTAGTTCGGGCGCTGCCTTCACTGCCCGGAAAGGCTGCGCTTGAGTTCCATGGCTACCGTTGCCATTCTCGTTGGAAGTCTTCGCAAGGACTCGTTCAACCGCAAACTTGCAAACGCGGTCGTTTCGCTGAACGCCGCTCCCCTTGATTTTGAATTCGTGGAAATTGGCGATCTCCCGCTCTATAACCAGGACCTCGAAACCGACAATCCTCCCGCGCCCTGGGTTTCGTTTCGTCAACAGGTCAGCAAATGCGACGCGGTTCTGTTCCTCACTCCTGAATACAACCGTTCGATTCCCGGCTGCCTGAAGAATGCCGTCGATGTTGGTTCGCGTCCTTACGGCAAAAGCTCATGGGACGCCAAACCCACCGCCATTGTCAGCGTTTCTCCGGGAGCCATCGGCGGTTTCGGCGCGAACCATCATCTGCGCCAATGCTGCGTTTTCTTGAATATGCCCGTCATGCAGCAGCCGGAAGCCTACATTGGCAACGCGGCCACTCTCTTCGACGCCCAGGGAAATCTGACCAACCAGAGCACTCGCGAGTTCTTGACGAAATTCGCGCAGTCATTCGCCGCCTGGATCGAAGCCACGCGTAAGCGCTGACATTGAACCGCCTCGCAATTCAGCGCGCAGTCGTGGACAAACCCGCGAACCCATTCATCGAAGAAAACGCCAAGGCCTCTCGCGTCTTCGGCAACGGAAGCGTTTTGCTGCATTACCAGCCGCTGAGCTGAATCTCTCCGCATCACTTCAAAAAACAACGCCCCAAAAACAACGGAGGACCAGATGAAACATCTGGTCCTCCGTGTTCTTCTGGCCCGGTATGAAGTATGAACTAGGGATGAATGGTAAGAGTCTTTCCTGCGATAACCGTGATCTGCTCCTGGTAGAACGCGTGTCCGTCCGTCCCGCGCAGCTCCAATTGATGCGAGCCCGGCCGCAGGTGGAACGTCTTGAGCTGGCCGACCGTCCCCGCATAGCCTCCATCCACGTAAACGCCGGCGTCCTTCATTTTCGTATCGATCTTCACGCTCCCGGCAGTTGGCCGGGCCTCATAACCATACGGTCCATACCAGCCATATCCCGGGCCGTACCACGCAGGTCCGTACCAGCCGGGGCCGTAAAATCCGCCTCCGAAAACCAACACGCCGCCATGTGCCGAAGCTATTGGCGCGATCATCAAGGTGCCCAGCGCGGCAACCATCAACATCTTTGTCCATTTCGACATGGCCTTTTCCCTCCTCGCAAACCCAGCGCCATGGAATGCAGCACGATTGCCAAACGACAATGTGCCTTAAGTATCCTCCGTTCAATAGTTTGACCCGCTTCGCCCATTCACTCTCTTGCTCGCTTTCACCCATCCTGGTGGATTTCAACCACCTCTCTAGCGGCAGTTGACGGCTCTTTACTAATACCCCTGCTGTAGGACAAGCCTCGGCCTACCATGATCGGTCCGTCTTGTTTGGGGTAATCCGGTATCGGAATATCCGGCGCTTTCGCTAACCTAGCGCTGCGCTCTCCACAAGTGCGAGCGCCCACAGAAGGAGAACCTACATGAGAAAGGCAATTCAGCTCATGGCCGGAGCTGCACTCGCATTGGCCATTACACTACCCATGGGCAGCGCAGCTTTTGGCGACAGGGACTATCGCGAAGACTGCAACAAGCGCTTGGAAGCCGATAAGGCCAGAATCGATCGCGACGCCGCCAAGCACGGCGAACATAGCCATGCCGTCGATAGCGATGTGGCGAAACTCGACTCCGACCGGCAATGGTGCCGCGGTCATCACGCCGATTGGGATCACAGCAAGTTCGACGTGGGGATTTACATCAAGCACTAAATCTCTCAGGCGGGTGGGCGCATTCCGGTACAGCAAACCGATTTTTCGGATGCTCTGCCACATGCGCTCGCCTTCCTCATTTTCTGCAAGGCTGTCCGTGGGCAACTCGTTTCATCTCTCGTTACATCTTCCTCATTTGCATCCCCAGCGGGTTGCCTCGAACCTTCTTCCCACCCATCGCGCTTCCATTTACAATGCGCCATTCGTTCAAAGCTGGGGCATTTTGGCATCGTCTGTCCAAGGAGAAATGGATGCGCCGAATTAACCTCACCCGCTTTTTGCTTGTCGCAATTTCCATCGTCGTGGCGATGGCTGTCACTCGCGAATTGAGGTCCCAGGGCCGTTCTACTGGCACGGTTGTGTTCGAAGGAGCCCGTCTGATTGTCGGCGATGGCAGCGCGCCCATTGAAGATTCCGCATTCGTTGTCGCAAACGGTCGATTTGTCCAGGTAGGGAAGCGCGGTCAGCTAAAAGTTCCCGCTGGCGCCACGCACGTCGACCTTTCCGGCAAAACCGTGATGCCCACCATGACCGACCTGCACGGCCATTACGGTTTCCAGAACATCATCGAAGGCACCATGTCCAAGGAGTATTTCACCCGCGAAAACCTTATCGACCATCTCCAGCGCCTGGCCTATGTCGGCGTCGGCGCCGCGGTTGGCATCGGCGATCTTCTCGACCGCTCCGACCTGCACGGCGGGCGCACGCATTGGGGCGACGTTCCCTTGCAGGTGCGTTCCGAGGTCATTCCCAACGCCGCGCTTTTCCGTACCGCGGGCACCGGAATCTCCTGGCCAGGCTCCGGTCCGCAAGGTGATCCTTCTCGCATGGATGTGCCTTATCCCGTCACTACGGTCAAAGAAGCTCGCGAAGCCGTCGACGACTATGTCCGCATGAAGCCGCTCTTCATCAAGATCTGGGTCGACGATCGCGGCGGCACCAAGAAAACTCTCACTCCCGAACTCTATGGCGCCGTCGCCGATGAAGCTCACAAATTCAACGTTCCCGTCGGCGTCCACAACGTCACCTTGGCAAATGCCAAGCAGCTCATGCGCGATGGCGTCGAGGGCTGGTTGCACGTTCCGGTTCGGGGCGGGGAAGCTGTTGACGACGAACTAATCTCCATCGTCAAGCAGCGCATCGCCACCAACAATCGCCCCATTATGTGGATCACTCCCGACCTCATGACCGCCTGGATGGACTCTCAGGGCGGCGCAGGCAAGCGGCCCGCCTGGCTCGACGATCAGCTTCTCAAGGATCTCTACCCGCCCGATCAGATCGATAAATATTGGGGTGCGCCGCTTGCGAAGATGACTCCCGGCCAAGTCGAAAAGGAAGACAAGGAATTTAAACTGGAAGCGGATAACGCCATGAGACTTCGCGCTGCCGGCATGCGCTTCGTCGAAGGCACCGACACCGGACAGACTCGCTTCCTCATCGGCTATTTCAATCATCTTGACCTTGAAACCATGGTCGCCATGGGACTCACTCCCATGCAGACGATCGTCGCTGCCACGCGCGATTCCGCCCAAATTGCCCACATCAACTCGGGTTTGGTCGCAACCGGCAAGCAGGCCGATTTCATCGTGCTCAACGCCAATCCGCTCGACAACATCGAGAACACACGCCGCATCGATGACGTCTACCTCCGCGGTCAAAAAGTGGACCGTGCTGGCCTTCGCGCCAAGTGGCAAGCCAAATGGCCCCATCACGGCGAATAATCAACCAAACGAACGTGTCATCCCGAGTGAGCGAAGTGTTGGTCTTCGCGACGAGGGATCTGCTTCATCTTTTGATGTCCATCTGGGTGCGTTCGACCGTGCCGTAAAGCATTACGATTCAGTGCGGCTTTCGCCGCTGAGGGATTGAACTTATAGCTCTCACACAGACTCTTTAGCCCGCCATCTTTTTGCCCACACGGTCATTCCTCGAATCAGAATAGTCCCTGCATTGCTAATATATCTTCCCGAACAAAGTGAAACCCAAGCTTGAACGCCAGCTCCTGAATTCCATTCGCCGCACGGGCATGATCCTGCCCGGCGATCGTGTCGGCGTGGGCGTCTCCGGCGGCGCCGATTCCGTTCCGCTCTTCCGTCTGCTCGAAGCGCTCCGCAAGGATCTCGGCATCACTTTGCTGATTCTTCACTTCGATCATTGCCTCCGCGGCGAGGAATCCGCCGCCGACGCCCAATTCGTAAAATCCCTCGCGCGCGATCACCATGTGGAATTCGTCTGCGATCGCGCCGATGTCTCCGCCTTTGCGAAGAAGCACCGTCTCAATCTCGAAGACGCCGCGCGCCGCCTTCGCTACGCTTTCTTTGAACGCGTCGTCGCGGAAGGCCGCGTCACGCGTGTCGCCATTGCTCACACCGCCGACGATCAGGCCGAAACTGTCCTCGCCCGCCTGTTGCGCGGCACCGGCCCTTCGGGCCTCGCAGGAATCCACCCCACACTTGGCGCCGTCGTCCGTCCTTTGCTCGATTACCGCCGCGAGCATCTTCGTGACTACCTTCGCGCGCTCGGCCAATCCTGGCGCGAGGACACCACCAACTCCGATATCTCCCGCCAGCGCGCCCAGATTCGCTCTCAACTCCTGCCCGTCCTCGAACGCGATTTTTCGGTGCACATCGTCCAGCGCCTCAACGATCTCGCCCGTCTCTCCCGCGAAGAGCGCCAATTTTGGGATGCCCTCGTCGAGGATCGCTTTGGTTCGCTTGTCCGCAAGAAATCCAATGGCGCCATCGCCATCACTCCACGGGATTTGCTCTCTCCGCTAACGCTTCAGCACGGTGCGGCCCCTCAGTCCGATACCTCCGCCCCCGTCAAATCGCTTACCGAGCGCTTGATCCGCCGTCTATACAAAGGTGCCCGCGGCGATTACCGCAATCTCACTACAAAGCACGTCGAGCAAGTCATCGAACTAGCGGAGCAGGGAACCAGCGGCCAGCGACTCGATCTGCCCGGGGGCATTTTGGTCGAGCGAACTTTTGACGAACTTATTTTCTCTGCCCGTGCCACTCCGGGCACGCCGCGCCGCTCCTCGGCAACCAATTCTGTCGCCCCGGCGTATCATTACACCGTGAGCGTCCCCTCCACCGGTACCGCCAGCGTCTCCGTTCCAGAGCTCGGCACACGCCTCCTCTTGAAAGTGATTGACTGGTCTTCCCGGCAGCGCGACACTATCCGGGACGACGCTCTTGACGCCGATTTGCTCCCCCGAACCCTTACTCTCCGAAACTGGCGGCCAGGGGATGCCTATAGGCCTCGCGGCCGTCGCCAGCGGCACAAATTAAAGGAATTGTTTCTTTCGCGGCGCGTACCGAGAACCCAGCGCTCTTCCTGGCCCGTGATTGAGGCTGATGGCCGTATTGTTTGGAGCCGGGGCATGCCTCCGGCCGCTGATTTTTGCGTTCGCGAAGGCACGCGGTCCGGTATTCTGATTGACGAGGATTCTAACGAAGCTTGATCTTGTCGCGCTCAATCTTCGTTGAATACAAAGCCTTCGGCAGCGCATCTAAGTTACATAGACGCAGGAGCGAACAGGCTTCTTCCGTACTTTCGGGGACAATTGGCAATCGGAAGCAGCCCTTAGGGTGAGGTAAGACGTGAATTCTACCGTACGAACAATTTTATTTTGGCTTTTGATGATTCTTCTGGCCGTCGTGCTCGTGGAAGATGGCCTCCACGGGCGGCCCGTCCGGCGCACGAGGACGAGCCCAGCTATACCAATTTCCTCGCCAAGGTGCAGAGCGGCAACGTCAAGGACGTTACGATCTATCTCTCGCCGAATAGCGCCGAGCTTCAGGGCGAATACCGCGACGGCAGCAAGTTCCGCGGCGTGACCATCGCCAACACCGCCATTCCCGACGTCACCAAGGCTTTCCAGGACCAGCACGTTCTCTACAACTACAAGGAAGTAAAGGACGCCAACTGGGTCAGCCTGCTCTTCAACTTTGGCCCGCTCATCCTCCTGGTCTTCTTCTGGATTTTCATGATGAAGCAGATGCAGGCCGGCGGAAACAAAGCGCTGAGCTTCGGAAAGTCGCGCGCGCGCTTGCTTACCGCGCAGCAGAAGAAAGCCACCTTCAAAGACGTGGCCGGAATCGATGAAGCCAAGGAAGAGCTTTACGAAATTATCGACTTCCTGAAAGATCCGCAAAAATTCCAGAAGCTCGGCGGACGCATTCCCAAGGGCGTTCTGCTCGTCGGGCCCTCCGGGAACCGGCAAGACTTTGCTTGCCCGCGCGATTGCCGGCGAAGCGAACGTTCCGTTCTTCTCGATTTCCGGTTCGGACTTCGTCGAAATGTTCGTCGGCGTCGGCGCCAGCCGCGTTCGCGACCTTTTCGAGCAGGGCAAGAAGAATGCGCCTTGCATCATTTTCATCGATGAAATTGACGCGGTCGGGCGTCATCGCGGCGCAGGCCTGGGCGGCGGTCACGATGAGCGCGAGCAGACGCTGAACGCGTTGCTCGTCGAAATGGACGGCTTCGAATCGAACGAAGGCGTCATCCTGATCGCCGCCACCAACCGGCCGGACGTTCTCGATCCCGGCCTTGCTGCGGCCCGGCCGTTTCGATCGCCGCGTGGTTGTTCCGCGTCCGGATGTCGAGGGCCGCGAAGAAATCCTTCGCGTCCACACGCGCAAGGTTCCCGTTTCAGACGATGTCGATCTCTCGGTGATCGCCCGCGGCACTCCGGGCTTCTCCGGTGCAGATGTAGCCAACCTGGTGAACGAAGCCGCTCTGTGGGCCGCGCGCCAGAACCGCAAGTTCGTCACCATGGCGGACTTCGAGATGTCCAAGGACAAAGTGCTCATGGGCGTCGAGCGCAAGTCCATGATCTTGTCCGACGAGGAAAAGAAGAACACCGCGTATCACGAGGCTGGCCACGCGCTGGTCGCCGCCATGACTCCCGGCGCCGACCCGCTGCACAAGGTCACCATCATTCCGCGCGGCATGGCGCTGGGCGTCACCATGCAGTTGCCCATCGACGACAAGCATACCTACACGAAGGAATTCCTCGAGTCGCAGCTCGCCGTGCTGATGGGCGGACGCGCCGCCGAGGAAATTTTCCTGAATCACATCACCACCGGCGCCGGCAACGACATCGAGCGCGCCACCGAAATCGCGCGCCAGATGGTCTGCGAGTGGGGCATGAGCCCGCTCGGTCCGCTCACCTTCGGCAAGAAGGAAGAGCAGATCTTCCTGGGCCGCGAAATCGCGCAGCATCGCGACTACTCCGAAGACACCGCCATCAAGATCGACGGCGAAGTTCGCAGCATCATCAACTCCGGCTACACGCGCGCGCCGCAATATTCTGGAAACCTATCGCGACGCTCTCGAGCGCGTAGCGCAGGCGCTTCTCGATCGCGAAGTGCTCGATGCCACCGAACTCAAGCTCTTGATCGAAGGCAAGCCGCTTCCGGAGAAGTTGCCGCCGCCTCCGCCGGCCGCGCCTCCGGTCCCGGCCAAGGAGCCGCAGCTTACGCTGCGTCCCGAGCCGCGGCCGATTCCGGGCCTGGCCAAGGGCGAAAAGCCCGCCCCGGCCTGAGCAGTTCACAGCGCGGCCTAACCGGTCGCGCCTTTTCTCTTCGTTCTTTACAGGGCGCTTCTTACGAAGCGCCCTTTTTCTTTTATTTTTACGTTGTCATCCCGACGGAGCGGAGCGACGAGGGATCTCTCTTCGATTTGTTTCTCGCCTGTTTTATTTTTTTCGCTCCTCTGTTTTCCTGACGATTAGGACTGCACGTCGACGAATGTTTTCAATGACTTGAGTGGATTTTTACCCGGCAGGCACTGACGATTAGAACTTCCCGATTCTTTCCAAACGCGCCGCTTCTTTCTCTCGACTGCTGTCTCCTGGCTCTTTCTCCCTGTTGCTTCTTGCCGCTCGTCATCGCCGCTCCGGCGCCAAGGAAAACAGGCCGGTCCGCACATGGCAATGGTAAGCGCGTTGTGGCCTTCTCAGTACCAACCGCTCCTTTGCTTCCTTGCGCGCGCCGCCGTAAAATACGCGCATGGCCAAAAAGTCAGCGACCTTCGTTATCGAATGCCCGTGCTGCCGCGGCCAGATCACTATCGATCGCGACCTCGGCGTGGTCTTGTCTCACATGGCCGCTGTGCGCCCTCCTTCCATCGATCTTGATGACACGGCCCGCTTGCTGCGTGACCATGAAGACGCTGTCGAAGCCAAGTTTCGCGCATCGGTGGAAGCCGAGCGCACCAAGGAAGACGTCCTCTCCCGCAAATTCGCCGAAAACCTGAAAAAGGCGAAAGACGGCCCGATCGAAAAGCCTCTTCGCGATTTCGACCTCGATTAGCGGCGAAGGCGAATTTCGATTGCCACTTCTCTTTTGATTGCCGGTTGTGAACACAAAGGAAACCCCAAGGCTCGCGGGAAAAGCTCCGCGAGCGGTAGAGCGCTTCGCGCCGGACTTTTTGTCGCGGCTGAAAGCCGCGACCTACAAAGCGTTCATACCGAAGGCGCCACCGGTATAAGGACGACGCGGGTGCGAATTGAAATGACAGCTTGCTTGCTCCGCTCTGCGCTACTCTAGGCGAATTGGCGCGAATGCGCGCGCAGAGGATCACGGCGTGAGTAAAACGTTTTCTAAAATAGCGCTCATGGCTGCCCTCGCGACCTCAGCGTTTTTCGCGGCGCTCGCAGGGTTCTCCTTCGCTGTTCCGGTGCTGGCACAGAAGAAGGCACCGAAGGAAAAGTTGCCGCGGGCGCGGCAGCTCGACCAGCGCATCACTTTCGAGCGCGATTCTTCCACCGGCGAACTCCGCGTTGCGTCACCGGCTGCGGACACTCACGCGCAGGGCAGCGGGGAATCGGGCGATCGCGCCATACAGGTCGTCACGCAGATGGTCGCCGTCACCTGCAGTGTCTTCACCGCGGAAGGCGATCCCGTTCCCGGACTCGCCCGCAGCGACTTCCGCATTTACGACAACGGCGTCGAGCAGCGCATCGCCTACTTTGACGCCTCGACCCAGCCCGCCAGCGTCGCGCTCATCATCGACGCTAGCCCCAGCGTCCTGCGTGACACCGACGAGATGAAGCGCGCCGCCTCCGCCCTGGTCGACGCGCTCGCGCCTCTCGACCAAGCCGCCGTCGCTGATTTCTCCGCGCACACCTATTTGCAGCTTCCTTTTTCCGACGTGCGCGAGCTGATCCGACGCGCCGTCGCCCGCGTCGATCCGCGCCAGTTGCTTGGCGACACCGGCGGGTCGAATATCTATGAAGCTGTTTATCTCGTCGCGCGCAATCTTTTTCCCGGCCGCACCGGGCGCAAATCCATCGTGCTGCTCACCGACGGCCAGGACAGCGGCCTTGGCCTCACGCTCGATCCGGCGACCGCATCGCCGCGGCCCGGCTTTGCTGCAAATCGCCTCACCTTCGACGATGTCGCCCGTCTGCTCGCGAGCGAAGATATTCAGCTCTTCGCCGTCTCCACCGAGCCGCGCCCGAAAATTATGACGGCCGACTGGCTCGCCTCGCACTCCAGCACGACGCTGCTCACCAGCGCCTCGCGCCGTGAAAACATTCCGCCGGACACGCTGTATCTCGCCGAGCTGGTCAGCCGCGCCGGCGGACAGCTCTATTTTTTGCGCGACAAAGAAACTCTGGCCGACACGTTTCGCGAGATCGCGCGTAAAATTCGCGCCGAATACACCCTCGGCTTTTATCCCGCTACCGCATCCGCGTCTGTTTCGCCGTTTACCGCTGCCCCATCTGCTGCGGCTGATGGCACCGCCGCGCCGCCGTCCGCCACTTCTTCCACTGCTGCCGCCGCGAGCGGCTGGCACCAGCTCCGCGTCGATCTCCCCGCGCAAGCCGATGCGCGCCCTTCCTACCGCTCCTTGTACTACGTGTCACCGTGAACCGTCAGGCTCACGGTTTGCGCACGAGTCACGACTCTTGGCAAAAAGGTTGGGGGAAATTTCAGAAGAACATTCGCGAACGCGGTGTGTGTCCGGGTTGCTGCTAGGCCGGGCTGGTCGCGGGTCTGCGCGCGGTTGCTGCACCGCCAGCCGTCACCTTGGCGCGAGCCGGCCGCGAGCGCAGCGTTTCCTGCACCTGCAGCACCACATCCGCCACAAAAATGGAGGAAGCCGTGCAGGCCCACACGATGGCCTCGGCCATGGCTGCGCTCTGTATATGCGCCAAACCGAAGATCACTCGCGCCTCGATAAAAATCAGCGGGCCGGTGCCAAAGCTGCGGGTCATCCACTGGCGGTGCTGCTGCACTTTTCCCTTCAGGATGAAGCCCAGCGCAATGGCGGTGGTGAGTATCCACAGCCCCGATTGGAAGAACGTCTCAAACGTGAAGGTGCGAGAGAAGCCCAGGCGCTCGTCAAGGTGTTCGATATAAACCGCGATGGGCGCGGCGACAAACGTACACACGATGTAGACGTAGCCCACCTTGCGATGCAGCCCGATGAACCGCTGCCGCAGGCGATCGGAGAACTGCATCGGCCCCAGTATCAGCGCGCACGCGCCGGCCAAGCCATGCGGCAACAGCCACCATCTGAATGACGCAATGTGCCGCCACTCGGGATCTTTGGGATGGATGAGAAAGCTCTCGCTGGTCATGACAACGTATGCGGCCATCAGCGCGATGAATCCAAACAACAGATACTTGGGCCGCAGCCACGAAGGCCGCTGCCACGGCGTGGAAGGAGCAGAACCTTGAACGGGGGATGCTTCGCTGGCCATGTCGGCCTCCGATTCGCTGCGCCGAACGCGCGGTTGAAAACGCTGGCTAAGTAACGGGGCCTATGGAAGGCGAATCTTCCATTTCGACGTCAATTTCAGGCTGCTGAAGCCCGAATCGTACGCTTCACTTGCCTGGAACGCAATGATTTCGAACGCCAGTCGCCGATGATTCCGAACGATAAAAAGGAGTCTTCGGCTAGATACGAAGAGAGATTCCTCGTCGCTCAGGCGCGACCGCACACGGTCGCGCCGTTCGTTCGCTCGCTCGGAATGACAGCGTGAAAGGCAGTGGCGAGTGGCGAGAAAAGGCAAAAGCAGATCCCTCGTCGCGAAGAACCCCGCTTCGCTCGCTCGGGATGACACCGTAAACGATACGGGACGCGAGTTGTATTGAGCGCGCGACGCGGCACACGAAGAGCCGCTCTTCGGACTCACCTCCGAAGAAGTTCGCGCCCGCGGCCACGCGTCATAGAATGTTGCGGGCCGTTATCACTTGGGGTGCAAATCGTGCTTCAATAATTTGAAGCATGCTCCGCCGCAAGATTTTCCATATCAAATTACCGTCGCGCACGCTGACGCTTGGCCAGCGCACTCTCGTCATGGGAATTTTAAACGTGACGCCGGACAGCTTTTCCGATGGCGGCCTCTTCCTGAATCCCAGCGCCGCGGCGTCCCGCGCGCTGCAAATGGAACAGGACGGCGCCGACATCATCGACATCGGCGGCGAATCCACACGCCCCGGCTCCGATCCCGTTTCCGCCGCCGATCAGATAAACCGCATCTTGCCTGTACTCGAAGAATTACGCGGCAAGCTGAAAATTCCCATCTCCATCGACACCAGCAACCCGCAAGTTGCCGAAGTGGCGGCGCGCTCCGGCGCCGAGATCATCAATGATGTTACCGGCCTGCGCGCCGATCCTCAATTAGCCGAAGTCGCTCGCCGACGCAAGCTGCCCATCATCCTGATGCACATGCACGGCAAGCCGCGCACCATGCAGAAAAAGGCGTTCGCGCGCGACGCCATGCGGGATGTGATGCAAGGCCTCCGCCGCTCCGTCGCCACCGCCCAGCTCGTCAAAATACCTCGCTCGCAAATAATTCTCGATCCCGGCATCGGCTTCGGCAAAACCTACGCGCAGGATTACGAACTCATCGCACGCCTCGCCGAATTCTCGCGCCTCGGCTTCCCGCTGCTGGTGGGCACTTCTCGCAAAAAGTTCATCGGCCGCGTGCTCAATGGCCGCCCCGCACCCGAGCGCGTGTTCGGCACCGCCGCCACCGTCGCCGCCTGCATTCTGAACGGCGCACACATTGTGCGCGTGCACGACGTCGCCGAAATGGTTCAAATCGCGCGTGTAACCGACGCGATAATCTCTCCGCAGTCAGTCGGCGGCCATCGTAAGTCTGCTAGAATTCCAAGGTCTGCATGAGCGCAAATCCAACCGCAGCCGCCACCGAAAGCAACATCGATCGCGCCAACTCCCGCAACGCATTCCTCGCAGGATTTTCGGCTTGGACTTTCGACGCCTTCGACTTTTTCATCCTGACCTACGTTCTGGCGCGGGTCGCGCACGATTTCAACCGGCCCATCTCCGCCATCGCGCTCACGCTCACCGCGAGCCTGGTGATGCGCCCGGTCGGCGCGTTCTTTTTTGGCCTGATGGCGGACCGTTATGGCCGCCGCATTCCGCTGATGTGCGACATCCTTTTTTATTCCGTGATGGAAATTGCTTCCGGGCTTGCCCCGACGTACCGCACATTTTTTATTCTGCGGTTGCTCTACGGCATCGGCATGGGCGGCGCCTGGGGCGTGGGCGCGTCGCTGGCGCTTGAATCCGCTTCGGCGAAATCGCGCGGCATTCTTTCCGGAATTTTGCAGGAAGGCTACGCGCTCGGTAATTTGCTGGCCGCCGTCGCCTTCTGGACGGTTTTTCCGCGCTGGGGCTGGCGCCCCATGTTTTTCATCGGCGTGATTCCCGCGCTGCTCACGCTTCTGATCCTTACGCGCGTGAAGGAAAGCGAAGCGTGGAAGGTCGCGGCGGCCAAGCACAGGGGCTGGGGCGATTACTTCCGCGAGCTGGCCGCCAACTGGAAGCGCTTCCTCTATCTCGTGGCGCTGATGGCCATGATGAATTTTCTCTCGCATGGCACGCAGGATCTGTATCCCACGTTTTTGCAGCAAGGCCGCCACTATAATCCGCGGATCACTGCGATCGTCAGCGTGATTTCCATGCTGGGCGCAATTACCGGCGGCGCGCTGTTCGGCTTGTATTCCGACCACGTTGGCCGGCGCAAAGCCATGGTGCGCGCCACAATCGGCGGGCTGATCGTCATTCCTCTGTGGATGTTTTCACCCGGCGTCGCGCTCATCGCGCTGGGCGCGTTTCTGATGCAATTCATGGTGCAGGGCGCCTGGGGCGTGGTACCCGCGCACATCAACGAGCTTTCGCCGGACCGCATGCGCGGATTTTTGCCGGGGTTTTCCTATCAGGTGGGCGTGCTGATCGCCGCGACCGCGCCGTACATCGAGGCCAGCCTGAGCCACCGCTTTTCCTACGCGACGGTGATGGGCACCTTTACCGGCATCGCGATGATCGTGGCCATGTTCGTGATTGGCCTTGGTCCCGAGGCCCACCGCATCGCCTTCGGCCGCGAGAAGTAGCCACACGCCTTGCATGTTGTAATTGAAACGCGACGCGATTTCGAAAAACGATGAGAGAGCCCTCGCTCGCTGGACATTTTTCTCTGCGCCCTCACTGGGCGCGGCTGCGCGTCGGGATGACAGGAGCATTTGGAAGGCGTGGTGAGGCAGCGGTAAAAACGTGCCGCCCTCTCAGGGGATGACGGCGACAAAGGGAGCGCTGGAAACAAAAAGGCCGGGAGCAGTTTCCTTCTCCCGGCCCAAAACGGCTGTCCCTAAGCGCAGGGCACTGCGTATCGCTCTACTGCTTCCAGGCCGCGCGTACCGGTTGCCCGATCAGCAAATTCGGGTCGGCGCCTTTCCGTGGCACGAACTTCTGCGGGCGCCCGCCCCACACTTCCGCGGTGTAGAGGTTGCCGTCCTGGTCCACGCTGAACTGATGCGTGCCCCACAATCCGCCTGGCGCGGGAGTCTGCGTGCCCCAGCTGTACAGGAGCTTCCCGCTCAGATCGAATTTATAGAAATGGAAGTTGCCATGGCCGTCGGACGCCCACAGATGCTGATCCGCGGTCATAAAGATGTGATAGGTGGCCGCCGGCCCGTCTCCGAGATACCACTGATTCAGGAACTTGCCGTTCTCGTCGAAGATCTGAATGCGGCGGTTGGTGCGGTCGTTAATATAGAGGCGTCGCTCGTTGTCAATGGCGATGCCGTGCACGGTGTTGAAGTATCCCGGACGCGTCTCGTGGCCGTTGTTGCCCGGCTGGCCCCAGGCCATGATGAACTTGCCGTTCTTGTCGAACTTCACCACGCGCGTTTCCTCGTATCCGTCGGTTACGAAGAATGTGCCATCGGGCAGCCAGCCGACGTCCGTCTCGCGTCCGAAGGTCTCGCTGTCCGGACCAACCTTCTTGGTGAACGATGGCTTCAGCGTGTTGCCGGTCTTGGCCGCATTTCGCGCGGTGGTAGTGTCCACCGTGCCGATGGTCTGCAGCAGCTTCTTGCCATCGTTGCTGAAGATGCGGATCACCTGGTGGCCGTCATCGATGGCCCACACGCGTTTTTCCGGATCATACGGATTGATGAAAATCTTGTGCACGCGGCCCTGTGAATATTTGTCGGTCTTGAAGAGCGAATCCCACTGCGTCCAGGCCTCTTTCACGTTTCCTTTGCTGTCGAACACGGTGATGATGTGCTTCCACTTGTAGTCCAGGCCCTCTTCACCCTTGTAGGTGTCTGTCGGTTCGCCAGGACTGGCGTACGACCCAACCGACGCGTTCCGGGGGTAAAGTCCCACGATCGGAACCTGCAGGTGTACCTTCATGCCGTAATCGGTGGTGACTTCCACGAAGGTGGGCTTGACGTGGCTGATGTCCGGCAACTCGCCGCGCATGGCCACGAAAATCCGGTCCGGATTCTGCACGAAAATGCCCTGCACCGCGCCCCAGGTCCAGCCCTTTTCTTCCGGGAACAACTCGGCGAACGGCTTGGGCCAGTCCGGGTCCACTTTGTAGGGGCCATCCACCAATTCATCTGTCGGGTTTGCCGGGTCTACCCACTGCCCCGTACCGTCTCCGGCCGCTGCCACATTCTTGTTGCGCGGGAATAGCGCCAGCGTGACCAGCGCCACCGCGCCGCACACCATCGCTCCCACAAAAATCCTTCTACCCCTTATACCCATAGGCGTTCCTCCTCTATTTCCTCTCGTATGCTTGCTGAGGTTTCCCGGATATTACACCTTTTCGTCCCTCGCGCATCATCTTCATCGCATTCCGGGTGTTTCGCGTTTTGCTTCTTTACCGAAGGCCCAGCGTCCGCGTACACCCGAACAAAATTGTGGCTCTCCGGATCGTGCCGGGTGCCGCATCGCTTTGCGCATCCCAGCAATGCGTGCGCGCCGCGACTCAGCATCGCGGCAATCCCGGCTTTGGCAGCCGTCCGAAACACGCTGTCATTGATTTTTTGCCTTACGGTTGTCATTTCGTGCGTTTAGCCGTCGTAGCGGCGGGCTTCCAGCCCGCCGTCTTTCCGCTTCTCCAGCTAAATCGCAAATTCCACTCAAGAACGGGCATAATACTGCGATGAACGTCGCTAGCGGCTCCAGGCTCCGCTACCTCCTTCCGGTAATTGGATCGCTGTTGCTCGCGGCATTTCCTTCGTTCGCGCAGGAAATGCAGGAGCCAGCCTTACTCGACGCGGTAGTTTCGCAGCCGCAATCTCAGGCGCAGCCTCAATCCGAAGCCCCGCCGCCCCCACAGAATCATCCTGCGGACCAGCCCACCCAGCCCGGTGACACTGGCCAGTCCTCCAAGGATTCCAGGAAGAGCAAAAACGACCGCATGTTTTTCGTCATGCCCAATTTCCTGACGGTCGAAAACGAGTCGCAAGTTCCGCCCATCTCCTGGAAAGAAAAATTCAAAATCACCGCGGAGGGCGCCTTCGATCCTTACGAGTTTGTGGTCGTAGGCGTTCTATCGGGCATTCGCCAAGCGGAAAATGCCTACCCGGGGTTCGGACAGGGCTTCGAGGGGTACGCGAAGCGCTACGGCACGGCCTTGGCCGATCAGGTGGACGGCAATATCATGGTCGGTGCCGTCTATCCGACGATACTCAGGACCGATCCGCGCTACTTTCAGTTGGGAAAAGGGAAATTCATTTACCGCTTCGGATACGCCATCAGCCGTATCTTCATCACCCGCAGAGACTCCGGCGGGCGTCTGTTCAATTTTCCCGAGTTCGCGGGGAATGCCACCGCCATTGCCATTTCAAACTTGTACTATCCCCCCGCCGACCGCGGTTTTTCCGCCAGCGCGAATAACTGGGGCGTGCAGATGGGCATCGACGCCTTCGGGAATGAGTTGAAGGAGTTCTGGCCCGATATCCACCGCCGCCTCCCGAAAAGGAAAAAGCCCGCCTCATCTGCCGACAACTCATCCGACTAACTCTCTACGAATCGCCATCCAGGTCCGTGCCGGCGGTTCGTGCGTGCCAGGATTCCACATGCTCTTGGCAAATGGGCGGGGAGGCGAATCGATGCGGTGCTCTATGCACGCCTGGCGCGCGTTGGCTTTTGGCCTGGCGGTGTTGACCTCGGCGCAGGCGCTGCCGGCGCAAGCAAAGGAAGCGCTGCTGAAAGCGGGCCAAGCCTCGTCGACTGAAAGGCCCAGGGAATTTCTAGCCGCGGTTCTGCCCTTTGTCGATCGATGAGCATCCGCAGCTTTATCACTTCGAAATGTCTTGAGCCAGCCGGCGACGAAACATAGGGTAACGGCGGAGGACGTTCTTCTTGAGGTCGGACGCCGGAGCCGGTGCGGTGTCACCGGCCCCCGTTATGCGATCCGGCTACGTGCCTATGTGCATTCGCGAAAGAGAATGCATCAGGCCGAAAATGTTCATGAGCCACAAAACAACGACGATCACCACGACCGCGTTCAAAATTGATTTGATCGAACCCGCCATCGGGATGAAGCTGTTTACCAACCAGAGTAGAACACCCACTACGACCAGAACCATTAATACTTGTAGCAAAGGCATGATCTCTCTCCCTCTCCTTAACGAATTACTCGAAACGAAACTTCGCTCTTCTTGGCTCCGCCAACGATTCCTCTGGCATCATCCCCGCCCGGCAGATGTTTCGGGCGGGGGCTCTGCGTCTCCAATACCAACCCGTCGCAAACCTCAGTTAGTTCTTATCGGGATGGCTATGGCGCCAATTCCAATACTGGTTCTGTGTTTTATGGCTCTGCTTGTTGTAGCTGCGATACGTCTGGTGCTGCTGGGTCAGGTAGCCGCGGTACGCTTTGTCTTCGTTGTCGTTCCAGTTGTGGTAGTCCTTGTGGCTCGAATCGTAGACGCGTACTTGAACGCTGGCATTTTGAGGTTCGGGTGCAGCCATGATTGCCACTGGTGCGGCCAGCGCAGCGGTCAGGAAAAACAAACTGATATAACGGTGTGCACGGTACATGTAGAAGTCCTCCAAAGTCCGAAACCACAAGTTCTTGGTCGCGGTAGCCACCACTATGCCGTGTCGTGCCTCTTCGTTGATGTCACCTTCGGCACACTTATCAAAAGAAACTACGCCTCGTTCGGGAAGTTGCAGCGGAAGCGAAGATCAATTGCTTCAGGCATTGAGGCGCGGCTGCAAACCTCACCAGGTGTTTCAGTCTCGATCGATAAGTTGATCTGCGTGGTAGACGGAGGATTTTTGCCGTGGGGCACCTAAACCATGCCAACTATCCCGAAACGTTGACGTGGTATGGGCTGCAAACTAGATTAGCTACGAAACCGCTAGACCGGCCGCATCGTCACTTCGATTCTCTTGCCAACTTCCCATTTGTAGATATTGGGAACCCGGACTTCGTCGTAGAGGTGGTCGGCGCCGGCTAGATAGATTTGGGCCTGCTGCACCTCAGCCAGTAGCGGTCGGTCGATTAATTTTTTAACTGTGCCTTCTAAAGTGATGTGTTCCATCATGAGATTCTCCTGGGCAGAGCGATTTCGGTAGAGGGAACACTGTATGCAATCCTGGAACTGGAAGCTGTCCCAAAAAGAACAGGCGGAACGGTTGGAATCGCCATGTGTGCTTTTAGGAACAGTCCCAATCGCTCACTATGCCTAGACTCATTACGTGAGGTTATGGGAATGGACGAGGGAACTTTTGATATTTTCGCCGGCGCTCCCGAAGAACACGGGTCGTGGGTGGAGTCCGTGGAAGGGTTTTCGCAAGCGCAGCGACGAATGGGGCAGATTGCCGCGGAAAAACCGGGAATCTACTTTCTGTTCAACGGCGACAGCCTTTCAGTTCTTACACGTGTACAGACGATCAGAGGTCCGGCCTCGCGCGGTCGCGCTTTAGGGCGATAACGAACATCTTTGTAAGGTCTTCCTCCGGGCATAGGATTCGCGCAGATCGTTGGCGCAATGAAGCGTTCAGGCTTCATTGCGCGCGATCAAATGCCGCACTTCCCCATAGCTGAATTATTCGGCTTGCTCCAGATTCATGCCGGTTCGTTCCGCAGGTCGGCCACTACGAAACGGTTTTCTTGCGGTACTCGATGGCCTTCAGTTCAGCCGCTACCGCTTCCATCACATCCACCACCGGCTCGACCTTGAATTCGAATACGGCAAACACGCTGGTGACGTAGTGAACGTCCGTCACTTTGTCCGTCTCGACGATCATGTAGCCGCCGTAATCGCCGATGCGAACCACAAACTCCTTGATCGTAAAGCTTGCGGGCATCTTCCATTTGTCGGAAAAAATCTCCAGGATGCGCTCATGCGCGGCTTCGTAGTCTTTCGCGGATGCCGCCGGGCGCTCGCGCCAGGAAATCACGTATTTCATACAACTCCTTGTAAGCTGTGGGTCGGGATTGGGCTAATGTCCGCCACATCCTACCGTCCATGGTATTCAAAGTAAAGAGTTTGCTGGCACGCGGTGGCGCTACACTCCGCCGTTTCCAAAAGGTAGATAGGCCCCGCTTACTTGCTGCACAAATAGATGACTATTTAAGGATATGAGTGATATGTAGCTCCAGGAAATGCCGTCGCCTTGAAAATCAATTATGATCATTCATCGAGCAGGCATCGTATGCGCATGATGAAACTCCTGCGAATTTTCGCTTTTATCGCCGCGTTCTGCCTCGCGCCTGCATGCCTGGCCCAGGATTTGACGATTCGTCTGATCGATGCCACGAGCGGACGCCCCATGCCCAGCCAGCCCATTTCCGTTGCCTTTCTCTACGACAAAAAGTATCAGCCGAACGTCCCGGCAAAACCCGAAAAAGGCGTGAACCTCGAAACCGACGCGAATGGCGAGGTGCATTTCCAGTTTCCGGCGACGAAGCCCGCGCACTTCGCCGCCGAAGCGCGTTTGGACCGGTCGCGCTGGCATTGTGGCTGTGCGCTGCTTGCCTCGCCGGATGAGTTGATCAAGAAGGGAATCGTGGGGTCCATACCGGCCGGCGGCTCCGGATTGCCCGGCGATCTGATCAAGGCTGTGCCCGGGCGAATCATTCTCTTCGCCAGTCCGCTGTCGCCCTGGGAGCGCCTGCTCTACCCCTTCGAGAAGGAATAGCTAAATGGCTTGTCGGCGCTTGCGGCGTGAATCAGCGACCTCGCGCCCTCCGAGCGCCGGTACGGGATAAATCAGCGGGCCGCTTCGACCGCTTGCTATATTCTTTCATACGCAAAAAGGGAGCTTCCAGAGTGACCAGCACACGAGAAGAAATTCGGATTGGGGGCTTGGCAATACGATTTTTGCTGGAGGGCAAGTCGTCCAATGGGGCCGTGGCAATGTTCGAGTTCGATGTGGCGGCCGGTGCAAGAGTTCCGATCGCTCACAGTCATGACGCTTATGAGGAAACGATCTACGGATTGGGGGGCACACTGACCTTCACAGTGGACGGACGAAAAAATGACGTCGGTCCGGGCGAGGTGCTTTGCATCAAACGGGGTGCCGTTCACCGCTTCGACAACTTCGGCTCCGCCGCGACCAGGACGCTCGCGATCGTGACTCCGGGCATCCTCGGCCCCGATTACTTCCGCGAAATCGCCGACGTCGTAAAAGCGGGTGCCGGTGGCCCGCCCAATCCCGCACTGATTGCCGAAGTGATGCGCCGCCATGGCTTAACGCCGGCCCCCTAGTGTTCCATCGCGATCATTCTCCGCCGCCCGAGCCGGACGTGGCGAGGCCTTCGCCGTTATAATCAATAGCCTAGGATAACTCACCGGTTTCTCCGAACGAGAGGTGTTGCATGCATCCGCAACGTGGCTTGATTCGAATGGCCCTCCTGCTGGGCCTGCTCATCTCGGCCCTGAGTGTCACCGCCATCGCCGAAGAGGGCATGTGGACTTTCGACAATCCTCCCTTGAAGCTACTGAAGCAGAAGTACGGATTCGAGCCCACGAAGGAATGGCTCGACCACGTCCGCCTCTCGAGCGTGCGGCTCAACGATGGCGGTTCCGGCTCGTTCGTCTCGCCCGATGGCTTGCTGCTCACCAACCACCACGTGGCCCGCGGCCAGTTGCAAAAGAACTCCACGCCCGAGCACGACTACATCGCCAACGGTTTCTACGCGTCCACCGAGGACCAGGAAATGAAGTCGCCGGATCTCGAAGTGAACGTGCTCGAATCCATGGAAAATGTCACCGCGCGCGTGCTCGCGGCGGTCAAGCCCGGCATGACCACTGAGGCGGCGCTGAAGGCGCGCCAGGCCGTGACGGCTGCCATCGAAAGCGAAAGCCTGAAGGCCACCGGCTTGCGCTCCGACGTGATTTCGCTCTACCAGGGCGGCGAATACTGGCTCTATCGCTACAAGAAGTACACCGACGTGCGCATCGTGTTCGCGCCCGAGGAGCAGACGGCGTTCTTCGGCGGCGATCCGGATAACTTCACCTATCCGCGCTACGATCTGGACATGGCGCTTTTCCGCGTCTACGAAAACGGCAAGCCCATCCACACCGAAAATTATTTGAAATGGAATGACAAAGGGCCCTCCGACAACGAACTCGTCTTCGTCTCTGGCAATCCCGGCTCAACGCAGCGCAACGACACCGTGGCGCAATTGACTCTCGAGCGCGACGTCATCGAGCCGGACGTCTTAAAATTATTGCGGCACCGGGTCGCCGTGCTCCGCGAGTATGCCGCGCAAGGCCCCGAGCAGGCGCGCGAGGCCGAAACACAGATCTTCTCCTACGAAAATTCGCGCAAGGCGTATGAGGGACGCCTCAAGGGCCTGCTCGATCCGCAGGTGTTCGGCAAGAAAGTCTCTGAGGAAGCGGACTTCCGCGCAAAGGTCGCGGCCAATCCCGAATGGCAAAAGGAATATGGCGGCGCCTGGGCGCAGATAGACGAAGCCACTCAGAAGGACGCCACGCTTTTCAAACCGAATCTTTTCCGCCGTACAGACAGCCCGTTGTACGGACAGGCGCTTACTCTCGTCGAGTATGTCGCTGAAGTGCAAAAGCCCGACGGCGTGCGCTTGCCCGGCTTTCACGATGCCCAGTTGGAATCATTGAAGTACCAACTGCTTTCGCCCGCGCCGGTGTACCCGCAACTGGAAATCGCGCGCATGACCGGCAGTCTGCAGCAAGCTCTGGACGAACTGGGACCCAACGATCCTTGGGTGAAAGCGGCGCTCGATGGCAAAACTCCCGCCGAGGCGGCGCAAGCCTACATCAGCGGCACCAAGCTCGCGGACCCCAATGTTCGCCGCCAATTGCTCGAAGGTGGCGAATCCGCCATCGCCGCTTCCACCGATCCGCTCATCGTGCTGGCCCGCCGCCTTGATCCGCTGCAGCGCGCCATGATCAAGCAGATGGACGAAGAGGTGAACAGCGTCGAAACATCGGCTGGCGAAAAAATCGGCATGGCGCGTTTCAAGGTCTATGGCAAGGACACCTATCCCGACGCCACTTTCACTCTGCGCCTTTCCTACGGCACCGCCACCGGTTACCCCATGAACGGCACCATCGCTCCGTACAAGACCACTTTCTACGGGCTCTACGACCGCTCCGCCAGTTTCGACGATCATCCGCCATTTAACCTGCCGCAGCGTTACGTCGACGGCCGCACCAAGCTTGACTTGGCCACGCCGCTTGATTTCGTCTCCACCGACGACATCATCGGCGGCAATTCCGGCTCGCCCGTTATCAATCGCAACGCGGAGCTGGTGGGCCTGATCTTCGATGGCAATATCGAATCGCTGGCGGGAGACTTCGTCTACGACGGAACGTTGAATCGCGCCGTCGCTGTCGATAGCGCCGCCATGATGGAAGCGCTGCGCAAGCTCTATGGCGCGGGAAAGCTCGCCGACGAAATCGAAGGCAAGTAGCGCATCACCCGCGCCCCGCATTGCGCCGTTTCGCACCCCGGCGCATATGCAATTACTTCACGCTTTCGCGCTTGCTTTGCCCATCCAGTCCAGACTGCGCTGCCACGCTAACGCCGCCGCTTCTTTGTTGTAGCTGGCGCGTTCGTCGCAATTGAATCCGTGATCGGCGCCAGGATAGACATAAATCTCGCAATCGGGCCTTTTTTCGCGGATCGTCTCCACGTCCGATAGCGGAATATGTTTATCCAGAGCGCCGAAATGCATCAGCGTGGGACATTTCGGTTTCTGATCCGCCATTTTCGCGATGAACCCGCCGTAGTAACACACTGCCGAGGCCAGCCCATCGAGGTTACATGCCGACGCGAAAGCGACGGTTCCTCCCAGGCAAAAACCCATGATGGAAACCGGTCCCACTCCCGACAATTCTTTGATGGCGGCGCTGGTGTCGCGCAAAAATGCGCCGAAATCCGGGTTCTGGACGAATCGCATCGCCGCCGATATTTCCTCGGGCGAGTATCCCGATTCGAATCCCGGCTCGATCCGATCGAATAACGCTGGTGCCACCGCCGCGTATCCCGCTGCCGCCAGGCGATCACACACTGCCCGGATGTGATGATTGACTCCGAAAATCTCCTGAATCACCACCACTCCTTTTTTCGGCACACCCGAGGGATCGCTTCGATACGCGCCTAATTTGTGGCCGTCTGGCGCTGTGAGGCTGATTTTGTTGCCCATGATTTCTCCATTCATTTTATTTTTCCCGCTGCGATGGCCTGCATTGTAACGGACTCCATCGCTTACGGCGAACAAACTGCGCCATTGACGGGACGAACATGAGCGGACTTCTCCGAAGAACCCCCACCCACATGCTAGATAGTTGATTGCCTTAAGCACATATCGCGCCTGCTTTAACCGGGTATTCGCACGACTGTGATCTGAGCTGCCGCTTCAAGGTTGTCCTGGCGTGGCCCTTCTCGTGAAATCCTCATCGGCATTCCGGGCCTGTATATTCCCGGTTAGATGGGGCACCCGACCCTGTATCAACCCGGTTTTTCGGCTGATCTGGGCTTCGCCTACCCAGCGTCCCCAATATATATACTATATTCACTTGACCCCACTCTATTCCGGCAGTATTTCAGGGCTAGCAATCCGGGCGTACACACTCGCCGAGGGAGAATACCGGTGCAGGATGGGACATTGGAGACATTGGAGCAGGACTTTCCGCCTTCAGGCGGTGCGGACTCTGATCAAGACAGAGTGGACTTATTGTGCACGTTGTTTTCCAATTTTGAATCGATATGCAAGAATCTGGAACAACTTCTTCCCTTGGGAATCTCCTGCACCGAAGCGCACGTTCTGCTCTGCTTTACAACTGTGCCCACACTTACTGTATCCGCTCTCGCCGGCCGGTTGGGTGTATCCCCTGGGTGGGCTTCCCGGGTATCGGGGCACCTCTTGGCCAAAGGCCTATTAAAATGCTCCCGGGAAGTAACGGATGGGCGGGTGCTGAAGTTGAGCGCAACGGACGCAGCTCTCGACGCTATCAAGCGAGTCTACGGGGTGCAGCAGGAAATCTTTTCTGTAGCGCTTAGGCAAATGCATCCGGATGAGCAGGCAGTCGTCACTAATTTTCTCAAAAGCCTTGCTGCAGGAGGCAAACAAAATCCCCAGGCAACTTCCCGAATCCCCCGCATATCCATCCGCCGCTATCTGATTCGCGAGCTTTGGCGAAATCGCCCAAGCTCAAAGCAGACACTAGGGGACGTCGCCGAGTTCTATCGCTGGTTGGAAGAGAACCGGCCCAGACTTCTGAATCGCAAGCGCGACCCGTTTTCTAATCTGCTTTCCGATCTGGACCTGGGAAAAAAGCACTTCCACATGAACTCCTGAAAAACGCGATATCCGGACGAATGGGGCTGCGGCCGGCCATTGTCCGCCACGCACTCGCGGTTGCGGAAGGCCTCCCCTCACTTAATACCCGCCTCGCGCCGATCATGTATAATACCCCCCGCCTTAGGAGGGCATTTATGTTGCGCATAAACGACGAAGCTCCCAATTTCACCGCCGAAACCTCGCAGGGCACGATCAACTTCCACGAATGGATGGGCGACGGCTGGGCCATCCTGTTCTCGCATCCCAAGGATTTCACGCCGGTGTGCACCACCGAACTGGGTTACATGGCCGGACTGCAGCCGGAATTCGAGAAGCGCAATTGCAAGATCATCGGGCTGAGCGTGGACCCGGTGACCAGCCACAGCAAGTGGGCCGCGGACATCGAAGAGACGCAGGGCCACAAGGTGAACTACCCGATGATCGGCGACCCGGAACTCAAAGTGGCCAAGCTCTACGACATGCTGCCGGCAGACGCCGGCGACTACCTCCGAAGGCCGCACCGCCGCCACCAACGCCACCGTGCGCACCGTGTTCGTCGTCGGCCCCGACAAGAAGATCAAGCTGATGCTCAGCTACCCGATGAGCACCGGCCGCAACTTCGACGAAGTGCTGCGCGTGGTCGATTCGATGCAGCTCACCGCCAAGCACAAAGTGGCCACGCCGGTGAACTGGAAGCAGGGCGACGACGTGATCATCCTCCCCGCGGTTTCCGACGAAGAAGCCAAGCAGAAGTATCCCGGACGGCTGGAAATCGCCCCGGCCTTATCTGCGGATCGTTCCCCAGCCGAACTGATTGCCGCGCAATCCACGAACCAGCAACGAGGATGGTGCGCAGTGATCCTCAAGCAATTCTATCTGCCGTGCCTGGCGCACGCTTCCTACCTCATCGGAGACGAGGCGACAGGCACGGCAGCCGTCGTTGACCCGCAGCGCGACACCGACCAATACATCGCCTTTGCCGCCGAGCACGCGCTCAAGATCAAGCACGTATTCCTCACGCATCTCCACGCCGATTTCGTCGCCGGGCATCTGGAGCTGCGCGATCGCGTCGGCGCGAAAATCTATCTGGGCGCCGCGGCCAAAGCGGCGTACGCGTTTACTCCTCTTCACGATGGCGACATTCGTCGAATTCGGACGCGTGCGCCTGAAGGCGCTGGAAACGCCGGGCCACACTCCGGAGTCGATCTCCATCGTCGTTTACGATCTGGACGCCAGCGATACGCAGCCGCACGCCGTGCTCACCGGCGACACTTTGTTCATCGGCGACGTGGGGCGTCCCGATCTGCGCGCGGCGCTGGGCTGGTCCGCCGCCGAACTCGGCGGCATGCTCTTCGATTCGCTGCACACGAAGCTGCTGGCGCTGCCGGACCAAAGCCTGGTGTATCCGGCGCACGGCGCGGGCTCGCTCTGCGGGAAAGCGCTCAGCAAGGAAACGGTATCCACGCTGGGAGAGCAGCGCCGCTCGAACTACGCGCTGCAGCCCATGAGCAAGGAAGCGTTCATCCAGGTGGTCACCGCCGATCAGCCGGAAGCTCCGGCCTACTTCAACTACGATGCCGTGCTGAACAGCGAAGAGCGGCCCACGCTCGACTCAACGCTGGCGCGCGTGAATCCCATGCCGCTCGACGGCGTGCTCGCGCTTGCAGGAAATTGGCGCGCAGATTCTCGATACGCGCGATCCCGGCGAATTTGCCGCGGCGCATCTGGCGGGCAGCATCAACATCGGCCTCGGCGGCCAGTACGCCACCTGGGCCGGAACGGTGCTCGATCGCGAGCATCCCATCGTGATCATCGCGGACCCCGGCCGCGAAAGCGAATCGGCCACGCGCCTCGGGCGCATCGGTTTCGATCACGTGGCCGGATATTTGCAGGATGGATTGCACAGCCTCGAATCGCGCCCGGAGCTCGTCGCTTCCACCGAGCGCCTCAGCGCGCCGTTCGCCGCGGAACTGCTGTCATCGACCGAGCCGCCGCTGGCCATTGACGTTCGCGCGCCGCGCGAGCGCGATCAGAAATACATCGCCGGAAGCGTGGCCATGCCGCTCAATCATCTGGCGGAGAATCTGCGAAAAGCTTCCGAAAGACCGTCGCGCTGCTGGTCTATTGCGCGGGCGGCTACCGCTCGTCCATCGCCGCGAGCTTGCTGCAGCGCGGCGGATTTGCTTCCGTCGGCGAAATTGCCGGCGGCATCGCCGGATGGGAAGCCGCGAAGCTCCCAGTGCAAACCACCGCCTAGCCGTAATTGACGCGTACCTTGCCGCTGAAACATTTCCGGGGAATCCCGCGCTTAATTCTGGTTCTCGGTCCAGCGCGCCTGTCACACAGGTACGTGATGCGGATCACGATGTTCCAGGAGGAATGCAACCAGAATTCAAGGCGTGAACGCACGAGTTCATGAACGGAACTGTTCTGAGGTGAACCATGGCTGACTATCCTGCGCAGTCGCTGAATTCGTTTCGCCGATTCTGGGCCCGCTTCAAGAATAGGTGGATCATCAGCGAAATCCCGCAAGACATTGCACTTTGTGAGTTCGACTGCCGCAAAGGGCAATGCTCAAGCGGCGAATGGGCCGCCTGTAATCGCCGTATCTCAAGAGCCGCCGGAGAATTGTTGCCCCCTCCGCCCGCGTCCCCATGAAGATAGTCGCAACAACCAGGAGCATTCTCTTGCGCGGGCGTTCTTGCAGCAAGCCAGGCACTCACAAATTCTGCTTGTGCCGGATATCCTCAGGCGCGCGCTGCCGGTCGGCCGAAGCACTGGGAGCCCTAATGTCCTTTCCCGATGCTCACCCGAAATCTCGCGCGATTGAATCCGCAAAATACAGGAACCAGCGCATATACATCCCGGCGCCCCAGGACCAAACTATTTTCATGGCACAAGAAAATACAAGTCCGGAACCTACAGGCGGATGGCGGCAGTACAGGCTTGCGATCTGGGTCCTGATGTTTTATCCGATCCTTATTCTGGGTGCTGCACTGGTTATGATTCCTCTTCTCCCGCATTTTCATCGGAGCCAGAGCCACCAAGAAGAGGTCATCTCACCCACCAGTCACGAGCCTTTCCATTTCTCCCTCTCGGTGTTGCCGCCTCTGAAAGCTCCTGCCAATCGCAGTTGATTCGTTCCAGGTTGGGGAGCGTACAAGTCGCACGAAGCACGGGCTCAACTCAGCACTATCAAGGCCCAGGTGAAGAGGATGATCGCGTACGCGTTGATCAGCGCGGTTCTAATCCAGTGAGTTCTGAGTATCTTGGTTAGGTAAATGCTGTTCGAGCCTGCGCTGTCCTTGCTCAACTTTGCTTGCCACCTACCCCAACACAGTGCTGTGAGCAGATGAGACAGAAGCTGGCATCCGAGATTTCCCCGGATCGCCCAACTTGGTGAACCCGCCGGGTGAAACCAGACGAGCGCGATCGAACCAGTCAACGCCAGTCCGAGTGGAATAAAAACCCAGAAACGAAGCTTCCGCCAATGCGCCTCGTGCACAGCCGGGAAATCGCCGGCGTTCACAAGCCGCCACGATCGAAAGATGTCCACCTCGATGGCCCAGATCGCACCGGCGAGATAGAACGACAGAGCTAAATTGGCGAGCAGAAAAATCCTGGCCGGATCATACACGGGAAGGTCCAGACGAATCGACCGCTACGAAGCCCACCCTACGCTTCCCACTATTTCCTGCGCAATCAGGCAAAGTGCTTATGAAACGTTCGAATCGGGAGAATCGCTAGATGAAACATGGGAACATTATCGGAGAGTTTTCTCTTCTGGATTTTTCGCGCTCGCGGCACGGTCCGTCGAGGCGCCCGCTCGTCTGCGCATTGCGTGTCATCAAACCGAAGAGGTCAGTTCGTAAGACGACGTAAGCTGAATCGTATTGTGCAGCGTCCGATACAACGGACAGCGCATCGCATACATTCCGTGTACGCGCTCCACCGTGTCGCGATTTTCTTCAGAAGCCGCCAGTCGCATGGCCACGTGGATTCGCCGGATCACCAGAACGCCTTCCTCCGCTTCCACCTCGCCGGCTACTTCCGCCACCAGCTTGCCGTTACTCGCATCGATGTGACGCGCTTCCAGCGCGCCCCCAAAAGTGCCCACCATTCAACCGGCGGTCGCGGCAATCACATAATCGATTGTCGCGGCGTGCGATTCCGTGAGTTTCGCGGGATCGACTTTGTAGTGCTGCGCAATCGCGCCGTGAACACTGAACGTCACCGGCTGCGATTCACCCGGGAGATAAGCAATACGAAGCGGCCCTGTCTTTCGCTCGATGCGCACCTTGGAGACGTAGACTACGTCGGACATGCACTTCCTCCAGTCTCACGACGCGAATGTTTAGATCAGAAATAATCGCTGCCAGAAAACTTCGGCCGCTTCGCAATTACCTGACGGCGCCTGTCCTACTTGTGCCGGATATCCTCAGGCGCTCGCTGCCGGTCGAGCGGCACGATCTGCAATTGCCACTGCACGGGTACCGAAGTTGGCAAAAAGCATATCTTGCTGTCACACGCCTGATACTCAAGCTTCCCCGCAATGGTCACGGTTTTTCCATCCGCGGGCAGCGCGTTGCTGAAGTCCGCCGCCGAATTTACCTGCAGGTCCTGGCTGATGTGGAATGTGCCCTCGAAAACAGGCACGCGCTCCTGAATCGCTGGCAAATAGAGAATCTTGGAATGCGGATAAACCGCCGGCTTGAGTTTTATTTCCGGCGATGGATCGATCACCAGGTTGATCGGCTTGTAGCCTTTCGTTCCCGGCGCATATACGTGGACGTCCGCCGGTAGCTTTACCTCCGCCGTGAGCGTGATCAGGCTGCCAGGGACTCCGGTGCGGTCGGACTGCTCAACCATCAACTGAAGGTGCGGAGCCGCGACCTGGTTCGTAACTTCCTCGCCCAGTTCCGGAAACAGCTTCGCGATCAGATTATTCCCCGAGAGCCGGTCCCGGTACTTCGCTTCAAAAAACTTCTCCCGAATAATCCCGTTCGTATCGATGAAAAAGTATCCCGGCCGGGCCATGCCCCGGTACTGTCCCACCGCTTCGGAATTCAGCACCTGGTAGGCGCGAATCGTTTTTGAATCGGGATCGGCAAGCATCGGGAATTCGATCTTGCGGCGGTCGGAGAAATATTTCAGGATCGCGTCAGTGTCGTAACTGATCGCCGCCAGTTTGATCCCTTGCTTCTCGAATCTTGCTTTCGCGCTTTGCAGCTGGACCAGCTGCCCTTTGCAGTAGGGTCACCAATCGGCGGAACGGAAGAAGAGGATGATAGTGCCATGCGCGCCCTTCAGGCTTTCGAGCGTTTGTTCCTGGCCAAACTGGTCGCGCAGAGTAAATGGCGGCGCCTTCTGTCCCACGGCCAGCCCGAACGTGTTCAGCGCTTCGAGCGATTTAACATGGATCGTGCTGCCTTCAAGAGTGCCCCGCACAGTAACGCTGTTTCCCAGATGCCCCGCGGCCTGCGTCGCCGGATCCAGCTCGTAAATCTGCCGGATCGTATCGTCGTATAAAACCAGCTTCGCACCCGGCGTGGCTTCGGTGCACTTCGGCGCCTCGGCAAAAGCTTCGTCCACGGTGCAGCCGCTGTTAATGATTACGCCGGACCACGGCCCGGAATTAGCCGCAGTGTTTTCTTGTGCCATGGCAAAGTGGGAGACGAAAAGCAACGCCCCCAGGAGTGCTAGAGATAATTTCACTGTTTTTCGTTCGCGACCGGTTAAACCAGCCCCTATTCGGTATTGCTCTTGTTCACGTGACTTGTCTACGTGAATTGTGTTCGCGCTCATTATATCCCACACCTACCGCGGCGCCTTGTCCATTTCGATCCCGCCGTGATATCGTTCGCATCGTTCGCCCTGCTATCAACACGACCTCGTTCGGAGACTTCGATGACCACGACCGGAAGATTTCTAATTATGCTCGCCGCCGCTTTTTCAGTTGTAGGATTCGCCTCGACCGCCTCCGCGAAAATGCAGATCACCAGTTCTGCTTTCGCAAATGGTTCTTCGATTCCCTCGAAATTCACCTGTGACGCTCAAATGCCTCCCAATCCTCCTCTCGCCTTCAGCGGCGTTCCGGCCAAAGCGCAGAGTCTCGTCCTGATCATGGAAGATCCCGACGTGCCCAAGAATCTGATGCCCAGCGGCGTTTTCGATCACTGGATGGTCTGGGATATTTCTCCCAAGAGCATGGGCATCAAAGAAGGCGACTCCGCGCAAGGCATCAACGGCACCGGCAAGACCGGTTATGTCGGCCCGTGTCCGCCGGACCGCGAACACCGCTACTTCTTCCATCTTTACGCGCTCGACACAAAGCTGGGCGACGCCAAAATCGCTAATCGCAAGGAATTGGAAGCCGCAATAAAGGGCCACGTGATTGAGCAAGCGGACCTGATGGGTCGGTACAACCGCGTCAAGAAGTGATCCGCCCGTTTTTGCCTCAAGAAGTAACTTGCAGCGCTTTTGCTTTGCTCCATGCAGCGAATCAGCCCGCTCCTGCCAATGGGCCTGGCGTCCTCTAACCCCTCCCATCCGACGTCGTGGGCCACTCGTCACCGTAAATTGACATTCACCAGCCAATCGGTCTAAAAGAGATGCCCGGCAAGAAACGCATCGTCTGTAGCCGGCACACGCGGAGGAATCCACACATGGGCATTATCGAGTTTATTTTGGTCGGCTTGATCGCGGGCTGGCTTGCGGGAAAAGTGATGAAAGGAGGAGGATACGGCGTTCTTGTCGATATCATCCTCGGCATTCTCGGAGGCGTCCTGGGCGGATGGCTTTTCGGCTTGGCGGGCTGGCAGGGCGGTGGGCTCATCGCCTCGCTGGTCGTCGCTTTCATCGGCGCGGTAATTCTGGTCTGGATCACCCGCCTCTTCAAGAAGGCCTAGGCGAATCGAAGCGATACCGCGCTCAGCCGGGGAACATCAATGTACAGTATGAATCCTTCTCTGCCGTGCGGGATGCCGGGCTAATGGCCGATGCCACCAAAGTTTTCTTTCTGATTCTCAGCGCGCTTTTCCCCATTGTCGATCCGCTGAGCGGCGCCCCCATCTTTCTGGCTCTTACCCGCGACTACTTGCCTGAGACACGCAGGGCGCTCTCCCTGCGCGTCGCCATTGATAGCTTTTTTCTGATGATTGGCTCCTACTTCATCGGATCCCACCTTCTTGGTTTTTTTGGTGTGTCGTTGCCGGTGGTGCAAGTTGGCGGTGGTTTGGTTGTCGTCGCCGTAGGATGGTCCATGCTCATGCAGAAGGACGACGCACCGAATCCGACACGCACGAATATTCAATGCAAGGATGCGCTTCGTCGCGCGTTCTATCCTTTAACGTTGCCGCTCACTGTGGGGCCGGGATCGATCTCCGTGGCTATCACCTTGGGCGCCAATTCCACGCACCGCTACGGATTTCACATCCTGATGATCCTCGCGGCGTTCCTCGCTACGGCCCTGATCGGTGTGAGCATTTACCTCTGCTACGGATTTTCCGATCGCCTCGCGCGGGTAATCGGCGACACGGGAATGACCGTCATTGTTCGCCTTTCGTCGTTTCTGCTGGTTTGCATCGGGGTGCAGATTATGTGGAACGGAATGAGCGCTCTGCTTACATCCGTCCAATTTCATGCCCATTAAGTAAGAAGATTCGAGCCGCAACGAGTTCGTTCGCCCAAGAACCGGCGACCTCATTGGGATTTGACGCTAGCCTGCTCGCTTACCGCAAGCGCCGCAGACTCTCGACCGATGGCACGAAATAGTAGGAACCGGTCAACGGTTCGGTAAAGCGTGTCAGTGCATCGCGCGTCCCGGTGATCAGGCCCGCCATGCTGTCGAGCATTCTCGAAAGCCGCTTCTGCTCTGCGCTGAATCCCACGAACACCGTGCCATGGTCGTCCACTTTTCCGTAAGGCATGTTGCGCCGAAAGATGTGCCCAAACTCGTCCTGGTCCGTGCGCGCCACATGCGAGTCCGCTGGCTTGTTTTCCATTTCGATGCTGTCGAGCTTCGATCGTCCCATGATCCGTTCCTGCTGCTTCACCGGCAAAGCTTCCCATTCCGCTACCTTGTGTTTCCACTTCTGCAGCAAGAGAATCGTGCCGGCCGCGCCGGGAACTCCTTCGGGCAATAGCGCCGCAGTGGGAGCGTCGAGCAGCGTCGGGTTTTCTGAGCCGTCGATGAAGCCGGTAAGGTCGCGATCGTGCCGGTAAGGCCAGCTCGATGTTTCTTCTCCTAGCGTCGCTTGCCCCGCGAGGTCGCGCACCACCGAGCGCGCCATATCGAAGATCACGTCATACGCGCTGCCCGACAGCCAAACCACCGCATCATGCTGCGTGCTGGGCATTACGAATCCCTCAACGCCTTCGATCTTCTTGTTAAATCCCTCCACACCCGCAGGGATGTCCTCCGGCACAAGATCGCGCCAAAGCTCTGGCCGGAAGCCGATGACGAAGTTCACTCCTCCTGTGGTGGTCCGTGGCTCACGAATCGCGGCGATGGTAGAAGCGAACTTCTCGCATTTCTTCGTGTCCAGAATGTCAAATTCCAGATACGCATGTGAGGATGTGCCAAGAGCGAAAATTCCAGCCTGGGGCGTGTACATGCCGGGCAGTATATCAGGCGCCGCGTTCGCGAATATCACGGTCTTGATCGCGTTCGCACGACCACCATCTTGACTACTGCCTTCGTAAAAGCTCGGATTTTCGCGTTCTATTCCACTAGCGGACGCTCTCACAAAGAAGGCAACGATGTTGTTGTGCGATCACATCCTATCTACAGACGAACAAAGTTGATCCGTGGGACATGTCGCCAGGGCGAAGGCGGATTCTTTTGGGCGTCTGTTCACGGAAACAGCAATTCCGCCCCCGCTCCTATCGGCACATGCCCGAGGAGGGGAGGTTTTGCCATGACTTCAGAAGCGCAAACAAAACAATCTCGCAAAAAAGTTTTGATTCGCGTGGTGTCGGCCAAGGACCAGATGGCTCGCATACAAGGTGCCATCGCACGCCGTGCTTTTCTCCACGGCGGCGACCGTAATCTTGGTCATGAACTCGACAATTGGCGCCTTGCGAAATCGGAGTTGCTAAGGCCAGTGCGCTGTGGCGAGATGATTCGCGATGACGCTATTTTGATCGGGATCGATACCGGGAAGTTTGCGGAAGGCACCATGGAAGTGTGGGTTTCTCCCCGGCAGGTCGCCATTTCCGGCGTATCCCGCGATTCGCTAACGGGAGTGCTGGTTAAGGCAGGCTCGCAGGAACGCGGTACAAGGATTTTTCACTCTCTCGACATGCCGGTTGATATCGATCCATCGGCGGTCACCGCCGAGTTTAACGGCACCATACTCGAACTGTGTTTTCCGAAAGCGCATGGGCAGGAATCCGCGCGCCGAGCTTCCTAAGCATTGCGCTCGCCCCCGCCAGCCTTGTAGGTCGCGGCTTTAGAGTCTGCGTGGCGACACCGATTTTTCGTCAGGGCACGACTTCAGCCGTGCCGTAATGCGTTGCGATTCAGTGCGGCTTTAGCCGCTGAGGGACTGAATTTATGGTTCCCACACGGACTCTTCAGCCCCCGACATGTAAGCCTGGGACTACATTGGGCTTCAGCCCCTGACGGAGCGTGCCGGGGTTCAAGTATTCCTGAGGCGGCTTGGTAGCTCTGACGTTAAACAGGTGTGGTTAGGCTGTCAGCCTATCTGTTCTTGTCGCCGAGTCGCTGGTGTGTGTATAAGCCCCGAAGATCGCACTCGATATTTTCTCAACGAAGCCAATCGCTCAAGCTTCGCCTTTGTCCTTGTGCCTTTTCCTCATCAGCGCGTCTGCGCGGATCTTGATTGAGCACTGATCGCAGATAGTGTCTTCCGAAGGGCCGCCGCACACGTTACAAACGTGCCGTGCGTGTTCCGTGCGGTGAACACGCAATTCAATATAAGTTATGTTCATGTTCAGTTCCTATACGGTATTAGACGCCGCTACGCACGCGGTGTTATCAGGAATACGCGCAATTCGAGGCCACACCGCTGGTCCTGCTCTTGCTGATTACTGTGGTCTCAATGTTCGGGGGATTTCTCTCTAGCCTGATCGGTGCCCGTGCAGCGGAAGTAGTGCTTCGCTTCCGTGGTAATTTAACTAATCATCCAGGTGGGTTTTGTGGGACAAAAGGCCAATGCGGCCGGCGAGCGATTGGGCCGTTGCTCTCATCTGGGCTGTCTTCTGTTCTGGTTTGCGGATTTTCGCGCTGCCGCTTAGAAGACCGAAAACGGCAACTCCGGTGGGCGTGCCGACGTAGACTTTGCCATTTGCGATCATGGGAGTGATGAATTTATTGTCGGAGAACTGATCGCGAGTGCCCGCCTGATCGCTGTTGTAGAGCTCATTTGCGAGATTGGTCGCGTCATAAGCATGAAGGGTCGCGGGAGTGACCTCGCTCTGGATGGTCCAGACGATTCCATTGGCAGTTCCGTTCGCGGAGATGCTGGGCGTGCTTCCGGGCGCCTCAAAGAACAACGCGGTTCGAGATGACGGCGATCCAATTTGTGCGTTCGAAATGGGAAAAGCAATCAGATTCTGGCCCACGGAACCGTAATATATGGTGTTGTTGAAATACGCGGGAGAAGCGAACTCCGGCCCAAGGCCGTTGACAATTTCTTGATAAATCGCGGAATCCGAATTGGGATTGAATTTCCCCATGGAATCGCGGTTTACCACATAAATGTTCGAGTCCTTTCCAGCCCCAATCGCCAAATGCCAGACTTTCCCGGAATTATCCGTTATATCGGGTAACACCATCGCGCCGCCGGAGCCCAAGTCTTGGTCGGCGCCGGTCTCCGCAACGGTATTGTGCATCGCGAAATAATCGGCCACGCTCAGCGTGTTACCTGCTGTCGATAATTTTATGAACGAATTTCCGTAATCGCCGTTGACTGGCTGCCCCGAAGCATTCAACGTCGCGTCAAAAGTGCCATTGGCATCGAGAAAATAAATATTGCCTGAGCTGTCCGCGGCCAGCCCTCCTCCAGCCATCCAGATCGAGCCTTCAGACCCATTCGGGGTCAGATTGATGACGCTCACCTGCATCAGGGAAGATTCGCTGTACCCCATAATCCAGCCCGTGTACGGCCCGGTATCGCAGTGGGAGGTCCAACCCATATAGATAACGCCATTCAGCAGCAGCAGGCCGGTGCGTTCGGCGTATTGGCCGGGATCGAAAACAACCTGTCCATTCGAGCTGTTGTTACCCGTGCCCGGATACGTAGCTGCAATGGTTGTAGGGCTGCCGTTCTGTTCCGCGCCGGTGGTGAGATCGAGCGCGTGCAGTCTCTGATGGTAATTCCCGTTCCCATCTTTCGACATCGCCACCAGAAAAATCGTGCCGTGCTGCCCCGCGGACAAATCGATCACCGGCGTGGAAGTTATTCCGATGTTCGGAGAAATTTGATAGCAGTTGCGATCGTCGCTGGGCACTTCATTCGAGCCAAGTACCGAAGTAGACCAAAGCTGTGCAAACGTGTCCGCATCGAAGGCATAAGCCATGTCCTGTTCGGTGACCACGAAGACCACGTTGTGCGACGCGCCCGCCACGGTGAGGTTTTGCACGTAGAGCGGCTCCGCATCGACCAGTCCCGAAACGTTCAGGAAGCCAACTTTTCCAAAATTCGTCGAATTGACATTAGCGAGGGTCAACACTTGCTCGTTCAGGTTCTGGCCTGTGCGGCCGTTATCATTGTGATAGGTCAGCACCGTTATACCTGGCGTTGTCGGAGGAGTCGGACTCGAAGGCGGGGTCGGCGTTGGAGTTGGCGTTGGAGTGGGGTTAGAAGGGGGAGTCGGCGTCGGACTCGAACCTCCGCTCGTGCTGGCAGTCTGAGTGGAGGTCCTGCCACAACTCACAAAAAACAAGGAGCAGATGATGACGCCAGCCGATAATAATTTGATCATATCGCTCCGTAATGATCGAAGAGGCTTCGGCGTGGAACTATCCATGATTTCTGGTATTTGTCCTTAGAAGACACATTGCCGCAGTGGGAAATCCTGTTCTGAACCACATCGTAACCGGAAGGTCGAGTTCCGTTCCAGCAGATCTCCGATCGGGTTTTGAATCACCGGGCGCGCCGGCAAAAAGCGCGTTACCCGTCGATTTGGTCGAAGCTGAGAATTGATCCCGCCTCCGAAATGAGTTTACTCATGCAGCAGGCTTTCCCATCCTGAGGGTACCCGGCCCTTGGGTCCCGGAACAGGCTGATTCGCCGGATGCGAGTGCGGGCTGTGCAGCTTGGGCCCCTCAAAAGTTTCTCGCGTTCGGTAATCGTAGAACCAGTCCTCGCCGGGCTCGAAGCTATTGATGATCGGGTGGCCCGTGGTTTCGTTATGCTTCGACGCATGCTGGCTTGGCGAACTATCGCAGCAGCCAATGTGGCCGCACTCCGCGCACCGCCGCAGATGCAGCCACCATCCCTCCGTCGCCAGGCATTCCGCGCAACCTGTCCCGCTTGGCTTCGCGTTCAAATTGATTCCTTCCCGTTCACTCTTCATGCTCGTCTCCTTCTTTGCGCCGCCCTTTCATTTTATGGCAGCGCCTCCCGAAATGGATTCTCTTTGTAGCACGAGCCGCTACAGCCGGATCGAGAGAGCCGAATCGAAATATGCGCGCACCTCATTCGATCACGCCTTCAAAGCCATCTCCCGATTAGCGCTACCTGGGAAAGTGAACCGTTACTTCAAATGGACAGCAAATCCGGCTATGTATTGGCGCTAAACCAACAGCGCCTATTCCATTAACGACTATGCGACGTAAGGGACTCTCAAACCTGCGCGTTGAAGGAATGTGTGTAATTCTATTTCTGATGAAACTAAAAATAATTTCACAGGATCGCTAGGAAACACACCTCCATCCATGAACTTGGATGCCAGATAGACGCTCTTAAATCGGGAACTCCATGAGCAAAATATCAGCAACCTTCATTCTGTCGCTCTTGGCGCTGCTTCTTACCGGAAGTGCCCGGGCCGATGACGATACCAGGTTGAATACCATCAGTCTAAAGGAGGGAAATGGCCGCCAGGAAGATGGCGGAGTCGTTGGCAATGTCCGAAGGACATGCACCTACGATTATTATCGATTTGAAATTGATCAGCATGGTCAGATGTTCTTCAAGGAAGCGGCGACTTGTTTGGGAGACAAGGGTCAACAATTAGGCGGGATCAGCGAAAAACGTCTAGTTTGCCAGCTTGATACTGCTCTCCATTGCGACTCGAAAATGGAAAGATTTCCGGACGTTTCGTTCACAGCTAGCGAGCAAGGTTTGTCCGTGAACGGCTCAACAATAGCCTGGAAAGATGCTCAGCAAGCCACACAACTATTGCCGAGGATCAAATCAGGGGCTGAAACGAACACAAAAGCCATGGAGGGGCTTTCACAAACTCTTTGTTCCATGGTTTTTGGCCGCTATGTTGTGCAGCTCAAGAGGGATGGCCATATCGCATCGGATGGCTATACCGATACGGTTCTAAAAGCATGCTCCCAGAAGTTTCATGATATTTGCAGTAGCACCGAGTCTAAGGCGCAAATGGTGTCTCTGGCGACGGCGAGTAAAGAAAATAAGGACATAGATGCGAGAGATATCGATAACTTCTGTAAGACAATCCAGCCAAGCCATTAAACTCCGGAAAACCGGAACCTAACCGCCCGTTCGGCATGCACCGGCCATGTCCTGTGCTGTCCAACTAACGCGAGGCCCGATGGCGTAACTTTCGGGCCGTCGCGAGGCCGGCGTCGTTATGGCATCGCTCGCACATGTGGAGTACTAGCCTGTTCCGCAATCGAATTCCTCAGTAGCTACGATTTCTTTCACTTGGAGCTCAAGTGTTCTCAGCGATTCGCCGATTACGGCTTCGTCGGACGAAGACCGCCATAAAGGAGAAACCAACATGTCCGCAACCGCAACCGCACTTATTGCCTCAATCGCTGCGGCACAAGCAGCACAGCAAGCAGCACCACAAGCGGCACCACAACCAGCACCACAACCAAACGGTCCAACACCAGCGGCGCCGGCGAATCAGCAAGCCGCCGCTCCTCAGGATACGGTCACGATTTCTGCGACAGCCCAGGGAGTAGCGACGACTGCTAACCAGGTGCAGCTGCTGGTTTCGCAGGGTGAATCCGTCGCCGAGATCGCGCAGCAACTGGGGCTGACGATTCAAGAAGTTGAAAGCTATCTGGCCTAGAAATTCCGGCTCTAACGGACTACTGGTCGGGTATCTGTCCGGCTCTCCGAGTGAACGGGAGTTTGGGAGAGGCAGGACGAAATTGCGCCTCCGTCCCGTGTGATAACGAATTGTGTCGCGACAGTCGTACTTGGCCAGCGGTCACGCGCGGATCAAGCCCGGATCAAGGTTAGACCAAGGCCGTGCCAAGGCCGGACCGAGGCCGGACCGAGGTTAGATCAGGGCCGGACCAGGGGTGAATCAAGAATGGATCAGGGGTAACCCTCGAGCCTCGGCGCTGCGTGCTTATATTCCGGAGCCAAGCCGTAGCCGTTGCGGTTGGGCATTTGCACTTTCGGCAGCGTGTTTTCGTCCATGACCTCATCCTCTTTGATAATGCCGTTTTTGTAGAGGATAAAGGCCGTCAGCGCGTACACCTCGTTGGGTTTTAGGGTTCCCTGTTTCGTGAGCGGCATGGCGCGGTTGATGTAGTCCCAGATCGTTGTCGCGTAGGGCGAGTGAAACGCCATCGGGTTGGAATCGTTCACGCAAGGCACCAGGCACGGATATTGGGACTTGGTTTTCCCGTCGCTCCTGATCAAAGTAGGAGCTGGGCCCCCTGAACCTGTTTGCCCGTGGCATCCAAAGCAAGCCTTACGAAGAAAGAGTCCGGCGCCCTCTTTGGCGGTGCCGTGCCCTGTCGGGAGCATCTGTCCATCGGGGCCGATGGTGACATCCAACTTGGTGACTTCGTCCGCAGTGGGAGTTCTTCCCAAACCATAAGTGGGCGATTGCGCCCTGGCAATCTGGCTCAAGCCCGGAATCAGCAACGCCAGCAACGACAGCAGAGAAAGCTTACGCCAGTCCATTGTGAATGGTCCCATCGCTGGCCACCCTCCAGGGAAATACGCTGTTGTCCAAGCCCTTAATCTGCAGATTCGCGTCATTCGGAACATTCCAGTATTTCGCGATCTCGGCTCGCGTGGGTTGCCTCGTTCCCACGTCGTCTGTGCAGCGTGACATCAGCACAGTTTCCGATCCGTCCCACTTCCATGGCAAGGCGAAGCGGGTATGCGCCATGGGATATGGCGGAGTTCGAAGCTCCGCGGGTTTCCAGCTCTGCCCGCCGTCGACCGAGACGTCCACGCTTCGAACAGCGCCTGATCCCGACCACGCCAACCCGCTGATTTCGTAGAATCCGGGGCCCGGAAGCTTTTGATCGCCCGAAGGAAAGGTGATCACCGATTTCGGCCCAATCTGGCGATTCAACGCAGCGATTTTTGAATCGGGCGCAAGATGTCCGTAATCGTTGTAGGTCATGTAGTTCTTTTCCACCAGTTTGACTCGCCGCAAGAACTTTACGTTCACCATTCCTTCAAAACCCGGCACGATCAACCGCAGTGGGAAGCCGTGTTGCGGACGCACCGCCTCTCCATTTTGCCCATAGCACACCAGGCAATCGTCCATGCCCTTTGCGACGGGAAGGCTGACCGCGCCTTTGACGGACTCATCCCCTTCCGCAATGAAGAACTCCGCCCCGTTCTGGACGCCCGCCTCCTTGAACAACACCGAAAGCGGTACGCCGGTCCATTCGCAGCAACTGGTCATCCCGTGTGACTGCTGCACAGTTTTGTGCGACGCTCTCGCGCGATTCCCGCTGCACTCCAGGAAATGAACGCGGGTCACCGACGGAAAGCGCTTCAGTTCCGCCACGGTAAAAATCAGCGGACGGTCCACCATGCCGTGAATCATCAGCCGATGTTCGTCGGGATTGATGTCCGGAACATAAAAGCCGCGATGCGTGGCCACGTAATGGAGCGACGAGGGAGTGATCGACCCCACCGAATCCTGCAGCGGCGACAGCACGTGAAAGGTCATCCCGAACTCATCGGGAGACATTCTTTCCGCCACCGGGATGCGGATCGATTTCACGTAAGAGGAGCGCTCGCCATAGGCGACCAAATCCGCATCGCTCGGTTTGCAGGCCGCATCTTTGGAGACTGCATCTGTCGCGGCTGCATCTTTCGCCGGCGCCTCTTTAGCTGGCGTCCGTTTAGCTGCTGGATCGGTATGCGACATCTGCGCCGCTGCGGCGGGTATCATTCCCGCGGCCAAACCAGCCAATGCGGCGCTATCCCTTAGGAATCGTCTTCGAGCAGATAACTTGGAACTCATGGGCGCTCCTTTGCAGTTAAGCTAGCCGGGGCCGTTTCGTGGTATTCCAATAGCCGCCACTATACATCAGGTCGGATTACAAGCGAATACGATCCTTCTGCGCAGGCATTCGATCGGAACACACCTCCACGGGATCGAGCGCGGCGCCAACTTCTTCCCTGCCTGATTGACGCCGTTCTCGTCCTTGTGAAGTTTCACTTCAAATAGACGGTAATCCGACTACTCAGGGCTTTGCCAGCTTGTTGCGAGATATGGCAATATCTCCGGATCTCAAACGTGGATGCCAAAATGCAGGCTGACAAACGCCGTATAAAATTCCTATACGTCGGCTTGGTTACGTGGATTGTTATTTTCTTAAACGCACTGATCCGATACGCATCGAGAGTTCCCTATCAGGTCTTTGTCGTGGGCAGTGTCATCGACTTGATAATTATTGTCGCGTTCATTCTGGCCTTGCGGAAGACCTGTCGGAGGCTTGGAAGCGAACCTGAGAAAGAACGCGCCGAATCTAGACCATTGGATTCCTGATAAACGCCATCACCCGGTACTAGCCCACTATCTGTCCGATAATCCGACTTCTCAGGAGTTACGGACGGTGTGCTATAAAACTTAGTCATGTCGAGAGTTCCGGAACAAGAGATCGGTGACTTTGTAGCCACGTTGGCGTCTCGCTACGAAGCATATACCCGCAATAAAACGCGGGATGAGAAGACTGATCAAGAGGTGATCATCCCGGTAAGCGAGAACGCGAAAGCTCGTGAGGAACTTCAGCGCGCGATTGACGAATTATGTGCTCTTTATCTGAACGTATCCGACGAAGCCCGCGATCATATACGAAAGCTAGTCCAGGTCCATCGCCCACTCCATAACGGTCTACTGGCTCATATCGGTTGGACCGCACAGCACAAGCCGCCTGATTGGTTGTCGCGTGGACTGGCCGCCGCTTCTATCGAGGATAACCGGGAGGACTTTCGTGACATGTTTGTTGCGCTTGGAGGGCTTTATCTTGAAGCGGTCACGGTTGGCATAGATGTCTCCAGCTGTTTTCAAAAAGCAGCGCAACTATCTAGTGCAGTCCCCCGTCCATACTTTAAGCTTTCGATGCGAGAGTTTTTAGCCGGGTTTGAAAAAAGCGAATACTTCAAACGGTCGATCCAACCCAAATTGCGTTCTAAATCCTGAGAAACGCCCTTACCGGAGATATACCTTCACAGTGCGCCTTGTTGTATGCTCCACTCCGCAAAAATGATTGTGTCTGCTGGACCAGTTGGAAGCGATTACCCGGGAACGCCTGCTGTGATAGTTCTGGCAGCTTTGGCGTCAGTCCTCGTCACGAAGGCCCTGCGGTCCGCATTTCGACGGAGGCGTGACGGTGCAGTCAGCTATGGAGCGAGCTTAACGGTAGCAATCGTAGCTGCATACCTACTCGTAATCACTCTTTGGGCGATCTGGGCTCACTGGAAATGTCCTCAATGCAAATGAGGCCAAGGTCCTGGTTAACGCCGAAACCGGAAAAGTACCCGCCCAGTACTCGCCGATTTACTGAATAATTGGGAACTCAATGGTGGATGCGTTGATGCAAGCTCCAAGATAAACTTCCCATATGGCAAATCCCAGCAAGCGGGACTCGGCAGCCATGAAGGTCGTCGCGGTTGCCCGATCCATCGTGACGTATCAGATCGGCCTTCCAGCAGGGTGTATACGAATGCATCGGACGTTATCTTGGCTTGCTCCTTATGAAACGGGGCTGCCTGGGGTTTTCGATGAGTACCTCAAAGCGGTTCGTCACCTACCAATTTCGTCCGAACGTTTATCTTGGGATCGAAGAACCCTTCAGGAAAGGGACAAATTGCTGGAGGTAGCCAACCAACGCTTTCGCGATCAAGTTTTTGATGCGTGCTGGAATCTGATCGACCGTTTCACCGACGCAGACGCTGTGCCTAAAATCGAGACAAGGTCCTGATAAACGCGGAAACTGGACAAGTGGATTTTCGATACCCTGTATAATTCTGTGAGTTCACTGGGCAAATGAGCGGGACACGCGATGAGATTATGGCGGAGCGCTGCAGACTCAGGTCTGAGTACGGCAAATTATATGACTCCGTGGCCGAACTCTTGTTTCGCCGCGATCCAATAGGGATCAATTTTGAGAACAATACAGATGAGTATGAATCCGAGGTAGGCCAGTTCTGCCGAGGCTCAAAGATTGTCAGTCCGTAAATGACGTGCTTGAAATTGTTCACGAGGAATTTGTCCGTTGGTTTGATCGCCCTACCGCTGGTCCAAAGGAACACTACCGAGAGATTGCTTCTGAGATTTGGGAGCTTTGGCGCGGCTCTACGTTGCAAAGTCCCGATTAACGCCGTACTCGGACATGTACCAGCCCAGTACTTCACATGTGCGATTTTCCGACTATACGTCCAAGTGGAATTTGCGCTGGAAAACGCTGATTTTCAGCAGGAGGGAATCCTGCGGCGCGTGGGCGTTTGGACGCTGGAAGCGGTCGGCGCTCTCAGCGGGCTGTCTTTCCAAGCACAACACACCGTCGGAATCGAGGATAGTCACCAAAACGAAGGGCGCAAAATTGGGAGAGGGGCAAGATAAAATTCCCCACCCTGCGCGTTGTTTCGCGAAGGGTGGGAAATTTGTACCGAACGAAAGTTCAAAGACAATCTGACAAAGACGATCTAGCTGTTGTTACCCTGGTTGTTACCACCCAAACTGGTTGCCACCGTGGCAGGTGCCGGCGCCCTTGTCGAAGTAGGGAGCCGCACCGGACACCATTGGCAGTGCCGATTCGAAATCCCACTTGTAGCCGTTCGGATCGAGCGTCAGCGCCATCACGCCCCAGTAGTTCCCGGTCGCCGCCTCGATATTCGCTGCGTTGAATATCGCGCCGGCGTCTGTCCCGGTTGTGACGACCGTGTCGAGTGTCTCGCCGCCGGTGCCCACGATGAATTCGCGGATGCCCTTCTTTGGATCGTACTTCCCGGAAGGGTTAACGGGGCGGTATCGAGCGTAGAGATGGTCGTGCCCGTTCAGCACCAGGTCGGCGTTGTATTGGTAGAGGAGTTGCCAAAAGGCCAGAGCGGTGGTGCCCTCAGGGGTGAGGCTGTCGGCGGCGCTGTACGAGGGCTGGTGCCAGTAGGCCAGTGTGCACGCGGAATGATTTTCCTCAAGATCCTTTTTCAGCCATGCGAGTTCGGCGGCAAACCAGGCGCCGGTGTTGCTGCAGCCGCCCGGCTGGGTCGAGCACTCTATGTTGAGCGAGATAAGGTGCCACCCGCCCAGATTGTAGGAATACCAGCCATCTCCGACTCCGGTCTGCTCCTCGAAGTGCCCCGCCTGTCCATCCGCTCGCGGAATGGGCTGGGGGGTGAGGTCAATCGTGGGGGTTGAGCCCGGACCGCAGGCAGGATTTGATGGGCAGGGGTCCGAGATCGTGGTCGTCACAGGCTGGCCCAAATTGGCATCATTGGCAGTATCGATCAGGAAGCCGTTGAAGTAGGAAAAGTAGCCGTAGCCGGCAACGCCGGTCTGGCCATGCTCGTCATAAAACTCGTGGTTGCCGGGCGCGGGCCTCTGGAGAAATTTAAAAGCGCCATAAGTCAAATCGAACGATTGCTCAAAGTCCGAATATCGGCCGACCTGGTATTGCAGATCTCCGAGGAGCGCGACGGCGTCAGGCTTTATAGTTTCAATCTGATTCGCCGTGGCCTCCTGGGATTGGTACAGGGAAGTGCTGGTGTAAGGGGCCTTGGCGTCGGTGCAGACTTCTTTCGAAGACTCGCCACTCGCCTCCGTGCCTGGCTGGCAGGAGATGTCGCCAACCACGGCTAGCACTGGCGATTTATCCGGCGTTGCGTACGGCCACGGATTGTCGTTTGCCTGCTGATTGTCGTCGGAATCCGGATGGTGATTCCAATCCTGTCCCTTTGCCCCGGGTGCAAATGCCAGCACCGACGCGACCGCTGCAGTAAGCGCCGCGGTTGCGAACTTGCGCCTGATGAAGTTCATGCTTTTCCTCTCCCTCTCGTGAAGACCTGTGGTTGGAATGATTGGCGAAGCGGTTGGTTTTAAACCGCGGAGCGTTTCGGCAGTATGTCAAATATGTGAAAAGACCGTAACAAGGTCATTGCGAAACGATCTGACGCGGCCGAGGGCGGAAAGAGCTTGCCGCAAGCAAATTTTTCGGCGATAGGTGCGAGCGGTTCCAAGCTATGCCGCCGCACGGATACACAATCGTGGCCTTTGCAGAACAGCCATCTGGCCACTTTTGCTCCGCAATGCGGCGGTGCTTAGGCGTAGCGAAAGAGCGCCATAAAACCGAAGTCCATGTGCTGCTGGATATGGCAGTGAAACAGCGTGAGGCCCGGCTGGTCGGCCACCAGATCCACGGTGGCTCGTCCAAATGCGGGAACGATCACCGTATCCTTCATGATGCCGCCAGTCGGCTTGCCGTTGAGCTCGACAAGTTCGAACAGGTGCCGGTGGATGTGCACTGGGTGGCTGTCGTCACTTCGATTGTGAAACACCAGCCGGTAGCGACTTCCCTGTCGCAAAACGAATTCCCGTTCATGCGGATATTCCTTGCCATTGACCAGCCAGTGATTGATTCCATGGGGACCGCCCGGCACTTTTTCAAAGACCATATCGATGGTCTCGTCCGGCGCGGGATGCGGAGTGGGTTTGCCAAAGATCGTGTAATCCCAGTGTGCCCCCGGAAGCGGAAGCCATACCGGGCGCTGCTGCTGCTGATTGGCGTACTCCACCACGATGCCCATGCCGGATGTCCGCGCGGCATCGCGCAGCTCGCCCAAAATCCAAACACCCGGCTGATTCATCTCCACGATCGCATCCACGCGCTCTCCCGGAGCGATCTCAATCACGCTGACCAATTGAGGCGAGGGCACGGGATTGCCGTCGAGCGCGATCACCTGAAACTTATGGGCGGGCAGAGCCACGCGATGAATTTGCGAAGCGCTGGCATTGAGCAGGTGCATCAGGACGCGTTGCCCCGGCCGCACGCGGAGTGGCTCCCCCGCGCCGAGCATTTTGTCGTTGACCGAGTAAAGAGGAGCGCTGACTTCGAGGCCGTTGGGACGCGTGTCCGGAGTGGCGGGTTTTTCGGGCATCGGGTCGTTGGGATCCGCCGCCATTTCGTCCTGATCCATCGTGCTCAGGAAATACTGCCATTCACGGAGCGCCAGAAAGACCTCTTGGTCGTAGTGCCCAGGGTCATTCGCGGAATCGATCATGAAAAAACCGAACTGGCCGGTGTAGGCGCCGCGATGCAGGTCCATCATGGCCATCGTGTGCGAGTGGTACCATCGCGAGCCTGCTGGGTTGGCCACAAATTGATAGCGCCGGCGGCCGTGCGGCGGCACTGGAGGCGTGCCTTCTTCCTCCGCCCCATCCATTTCCGAGGGAACGAACAGGCCGTGCCAGTGCACGTATTCCGGAACGTCCGTGTCGTTCACCACCTCCACGGCGACGGACTGGCCCTCTCGCACCCGCAGGCAGGGACCGGGTACCTTGTCGTTGTAGCCGATCGTGCTGACCACAACCTGAGGCGCCAGCTCGACCAGCGTCGGTGCGATCCGCAGCGCAAAATCCGCCGCGCGCTCGTGCGCCTTCGGCCCCAACGTCGCCACCTTCGGATGCTGCGCCGGCCCAAGCCCCTGCCGGAGCGCCAGGGGCTCCGCGAACGCGGGCCGCAGCTTACCTGCTCCCGTCGCGACCACGGTGGCCCATCCAAGCCGTACAAAATCCCTTCGGTTCATGTGATCCCCATACCCGTTGCACACGCCAGCGCGAAGCGACCGCCCTCTACGACCGCTGTCGCTGCGAAAATCGCCCGGCACATTTTGCCATTCTTCCCTTCAGCTTTTGGTTAAAGGATGAAAAAAAGAAACATTCTTCTGGACTGGCTCGACGCTCCTCTATCTTCTCTGCGCCCTCTGCGTCCTCTGCCTCATCTAGCTTCTCTGCTTCACGCGCCTCCTTGCGCGTCCAGCGCCCTCTACTTCCTCTGCCTCCCTTGCCCACGTTTCTGCATCATTAAAATTGACAAGGCGGCTCGCCGCCCTGCCCCGAAACGAGTAAAATCACACTTTGACTCAGCAATGAGATCCACGAGGGGGGATCCAATGAGCACTACCACCGTCGCAGCGCCGTCGACTTCCGTCATCGAAACAATCAAGGAAAAAGCCAAACGCCTCAGCGTACTTTCCATGATGGCCACCACCGCCGCCGGTTCCGGCCATCCCACCTCCTGCATGTCCGCCGCGGAGCTTGTCGCCGGCACATTTTTTTACGCCATGAAATTCGATCCGAAAAATCCCAACTCCCCTCAGTCCGATCGCTTCGTGCTTTCCAAGGGACACGCCGCGCCGGTGCTCTACGCCGCGCTGGCCGAAGCGGGAGTTTTTCCGGAGTCGCGCCTGATGACCCTGCGCGAGTTCAACAGCGAGCTCGAAGGCCATCCCACGCCGCGCATTCCCGGCGTTGATGCCGCTACCGGCTCGCTCGGACAAGGTACTCTCGGTGGGCGCGGGCATGGCCATCGCGCAGCGCATGGACAAAACCGGCACGCGCGTCTACGTGCTTATCGGCGACGGCGAAATGGCCGAAGGACAAGTCTGGGAAGCCGCCGAATTTGCCGGCCACTACAAGCTCGACAATCTCACCGTGCTCGCCGACGTGAACGCTCTCGGCCAAAGCGAGCCCACCATGTATCAGCACGACATGGAGGTCTACCGCAAAAAATTCGATGCCGAGGGATTCGCCACCGAAGTGATCGACGGCCACGATGTCGCCGCCGTTCTCGCCGCGCTCGATCGCGCCAAAGCCGTCAAGGGCAAGCCCGCAAGCCATCATCGCCCGCACCATCAAAGGACACGGCGTCGATTTCGTCGCGGGCAAGGAGCACTGGCACGGCAAAGCCGTTTTCCAAGGACGAGCTGGCCAAGGCAATAAAAGAAATCGGCGTCACCATCGACGTGCCGCCCGATCCCGGCAAATCCTACGCGCGCAAATCACTGCCGAAGCCGCCCGATTTCCCCGCGCCCGCCGCTCCCGATTACGCGGCAGGCAAACTTGTGGCCACGCGCGAAGCCTATGGCTTCGCGCTGAAGCGCCTGGGCGCCGTGAATCCGCACATCGTGGCCATTTCCGGCGACGTGAAAAATTCCACTTTCTCGGAAATTTTCGGCGACGCTTTCCCGGATCATTTCTTTCAGGGCTACATCGCCGAACAGAATCTGGTCAGCGTCGGCGTTGGCCTGGCCGCGTTCGGCAAAGTTCCCTTTGCCGATACGTTCGCCTGCTTCCTCTCGCGCGCCTATGACGAAGTGCGCATGGCCGCCATCAGTCGCGCAGCAACATCAATCTGTGCGGATCGCACTGCGGCGTTTCCATCGGCGAGGATGGTCCTTCGCAAATGGCTCTCGAAGATATCGCCTCGTTCCGCGCCGTGCACAGCTCGACTGTTTTGTATCCGAGCGACGCCGTTTCCGCCGAGCGCCTCACCGAAACCATGGCGCGCCGCCCGGGCATCAACTATCTGCGCACCTCGCGCCCGAAAACTCCCATCCTTTATTCCAAGGACGAAAAATTCCCGATCCCCGGATTCAAAGTTTTGCGCCAGAGCGCGCAGGACAAAGTCACGGTGATCGGCGCGGGCATCACTTTGCACGAAGCGCTGAAAGCCGCCGACGAACTAAAAGGAAAGGGCACCGCGATTCGCGTGATCGATCTCTACTGCGTGAAACCGATCGACGGCAAAGCGCTTGCCGAACACGTGAAGGCCACCGGCGGAAAACTGGTCACCGTGGAAGATCACTGGCCCGAAGGCGGAGTCGGCGAAGCGGTTTTGTCCGCGCTCGCGAGTGCCGGGCGTCGCGCCGGCGAAATCGAAGCTGCTCGCGGTGACCGGAATGCCGCACTCCGGCAAACCGGAGGAGCTGGTCGACGCGTTCGGAATTTCCGCGAAGCACATCGCTGAGGCGGTGACTTCGATAGCCTAGGTCGATCGCCCAGGTCGATAGCCTAGATCGATCGCCTGGATTTTATTCGCCTAGTGTTCGCTCTGGAGCGCTCAGCGAGCACAGTCCACAGCGAATAAAAAGGGAAAGCTCGCGCAATGCGAAACAATGCAAAAATTGCGCGAGCTTTCGGATAGCGCGGCCTGATTTTGCGCGGAAAACCCCTCTAGCGCGCACAAATTTGCGCGAAATTGCACGGATTTGCGCGGCTCGCTAAAAAGTCAATTTCGAGCAATTTTGCGCAGAAGTTGACGCGTAACTGGCCGGTGTTCCGGCAAAATGCTGCAGGGATCCTTTTCCGGCGTTTACGCCTACCAGCGGTAGACGACGCCCGCTCCGACGCGGAAATTATTCTGCGTGCCCGTGGAAAAATTCTTGAATAGTGTGAGCACGTAGTCCACCTGCACGATCCGCACGGCGAATTTCGACCCCACCGGCACATCGACGCCGCCGCCCAACGTGCTCGCGAACGCAAATGTTCCGTCCGCCCTTCCGGCGATTCCGCCGCCGGCGTGCGCCGCGCCCATCATGGCTTGCACGAAGGGCTGGAGGCGATGCGCTTCGGGCTTCCACGATTGCGGAAGTTGATAACGCACGCCGCCCTGATAGGAATTCAGAGTCAGCGACTTGCCGCTCGAGAGAACGTTGCCGGCGAGCTCCGCGCTGATTTCCGCGACGGCCGCAAAGCTGTTGCTGAGTTTCACCGATGCCGACAGCGCGCCGCCGTTCATTCCGAAGCAGCCGCAATTTCCCGGCGTGGTGTTCGTGCGCTGCCAGAAATAGTTTGCGGCTACATCTCCAGTATTTGTTTCCTGAGCCAAAGCAGTTTGTCCCAACACCAGCAGCAGCGCCGTCGCCAGCAAAATAGGTCTCATGGCGATTCTCCTTGAGAAATGGAATCAGTTCGATGGAGCCGAAGCAGTCGCGGACAAGTTGCTGATCACCGCCTGTTCAAACGATCCGCCCGTAGATGCCGTCATGTAGAAATAAGCCACAGGCGGAACGGTGACCGCTCCGGAAAATACCTGCGTGCCGTCCATGGTCACGGTCATCTGCCCTTGCACGATGGTCACGGTGTAGTCGTGCGAGATGGTCGAGCCGAACATGGCGATGGCGGGAATGTTGGTGTTGACGTTGATCCACGGGTTTTCCCAGAGCGCCGTTTCGCCGCGGCCCACACCGAGATAAGGAACGGGGGGATCGCCCGCGTTGTGGAAAGTGTCGAAGCCCAGCACGAAACCGGGAATGCCTTCCGCGCCGAGGCCCGATCCCGTGGCGCCGAGACTCGTCAGCGTGGCACCGAGCGAAGGATCGCCGAGCACCATGGCGAAGCCGTCGGCCGGCGGAGAGCTGGTGTTGCTGACGGTAACGGTGAAAGCGAGCTCGATGTCGCCGGTGGAGATCAGCGTGGGCCAGACAATTTCACCGTGTTGGGTGGTCAGGCCGGCTGTGAGTTCGAAACTGCACGGCGAAGCGATGAAAGTAGCGTTGCCCAGAGCCTGCCAAGTGGTGTCGCAGAGATCGTCGACCTGAAAGAGCGAACCGACAAACAGCGCGGCGGAACTGCTGGTGAGCGAAGTGGTGCTGCCGTTGCTGACCACGACTTGAAATACCGAGCCGCTCTCGCCGGCGGAAGTGTTGGTCAGCGTGTAGGTTGAATTCGTGGCGCCCGCGATGGGAGTGAAAGTGGAGCTGCCTGGAATGGCGACATACCACTGATAGCTAAGCGGCAGAGCCGAAGTCGCGGTTACGGTGTAGGTAGCCGATTCTCCCGCGTTGACGAAGGCGGTTTGCGGCTGGCTGGTAATCAAAATGCCGTTGCCGACGGCCAGGGTGGCGGTTTCCGAGACGGCTTGTCCCGAAGCGTTGCTGACCTCCACGTAATAGGCGTCCTGATCGTCGGCGCTGGTCGTGTCGGAACTGGGCACGTTGTACGTGTCAAGCGTGGCTCCCGGTATCGAAGTGCCGGTGAGCTGTCCCGCGGGAATTACAAACCACTGATAGGAAAGTGCCGGCGTGCCGGAGGCGGTAACGCTGAATGAAGTGGTGCCGCCCGGCGTAACCGTTTGCGCTTGCGGCTGAACGAGAATGGTCGGCGGGACATTTCCCGCGGAAACATTCAGAGTGGCGGCGTTGCTGGTGAGAGGAGAGCCGGCGCAGCTATCGATGACGGTGGCGTAGTACTGCGAACCGTCGTAGGTGAGGTCGACGGCGGGAGTGGTGTAGCTGCTGGAGATGGCTCCGGAAATGAGCGTGGCGCTGCCGCCATTGGGAATCTGATACCACTGGAAAGAAAAAGGAGATTGGCCGGAAGCGGCCACGGAAAAAGTGGCGGTCTGAGTGGCGATGACGGAGAGAGATGTTGGATTGGAAGTGATGGTCGAGCCGACGAGAACGGTGGCGATAGCGGAAGTGACGCTGCCGGCGGGATTGGTCACCGTTGCGGTGTAGTTGCCGGTGTCAGCGGAAGTGGCGCTTGAAATGATCAGCGAAGTGTTTGTCGCGCCGGGGATGACGGTGTTGTTCAGATTCCACTGCACACCGGCTGCGTAACTGGCGGCCACCGAGAGCGTTGTTGTGCCTCCGCTACACAATCTTTCGCTTACCGGCTGCGCGGTGAGCACCGGGGCGCTGATGGTGGCGCTGGTTGCAACGGAAACTGATGGCTCATCCGCGCTGGTGGCGCGGATGGTGTAGGTTCCGGCGGCGGTGGGAGTGGTCCAAACATTGCCGCTGAACGTGCCCGCGCTGGCGGTCCAGGTCAAATGGTTGGTGGCGCCGCCGGTGGCCGTGGCGGTGAAAGTGAGCTGGCCGGGAGCAATCGTCTGACTTGCCGGCGCGATCGCGGAGATGGAGACGCTTGTGGGCGTCACCGTGGTGGTGGTGGAGGCGACAATGCCGGTGGGGCCGGTAACGGTGAGCGTGAATGTTTTGGCTGCCGTGAGCGCCGGCGTGGAATATGAGCTTCCGCTTGTCGCCGAGGATGAGATATCCGAACTGCCTACGCCGGTTGAGCCGATGACCGCGGTGCCGCCCGAAAACGTAGGCACGAGAGTGACTTGAGAATTGAATGGCGGAGTCGCGGAGTTGGGCACGAGACTCGTGGCGACGGGCACGCCGGAATTCACGGTGAGCGTGAAAGTCAGGCTGGTGATGGTGCCAACTGCGTTGGTGATGACCACGGTAAAAGTGGAGCCGCTATCGGAGGTGCTGGTTGCAGGCGTGGTGTAGCTCGAACTGGTGGCTCCGGGAATGGCCGCGCCATTTTTTTCCCACTGATACGTAAGAGGAGGAGTGCCCGTGGCGACCACGGTGAAAGTAGCGGTCTGGCCGGCGAGCACCGTTTGGCTGGCGGGAGCGACGCTAATCGAAGGGGCGACGTGCGCGAATCCTTCATAGCCACCGTTGCAGCCGGCGGTGCCTAGCAGGCACAGTGCCGCAGCGAACAGCACGAATCGCATGGAACGGTGCTGTTTTGAGATTTCAAGCGCCAAGGTTCTTTGCGGGAAATGAAGATCAGAATGGAATCGAGCGCGACCAAGCATAGGAATCGCCTTCTCCTCGAGTTTTTAAATTCGGGGCCGTGAGACGAGTGCGAAAGCTTGCTTACGCCGGTTTTTGCGCCAAAACGGCACTCGACGAAAGCAGCGAACGGCGACAGCAGTCATTCCGAGAAGGGGATAAAGGCAATTTTGTTGTTGTATGGATCGTTCGACGCGAAGGGGAAGCAGTTTTCTTACCAGAGTTGGAGGCGAGTGGCTAAGAAAATACTAAGGAAGGGGCCGGGGCAATGCGTGAGTTTGCGCGCGGCGGGATTTGCACACGAAGAGAGGTCCCTCGACTCGCTGGACCCTCCTCCGCGCCCTAACCGGGCAACTTTTCTGCGCCCTCACCAGGCGCGGCTCGGTTCGGGATGAGAACGTAAACCAAAGCTGCGGTGGCGGCTAGGAGAGGTGCTGCAACAGTTGCGCGGCGGAGAATTTGGTTGAGGATTTGACGGAGGCGCCGAAAAGCCGCCGGGGATCTTTCTGGTACGCCAGCGTGTAATAGGCGCCTGAAAACAATTTTTTCGCGAAGGCCTGCAATTCCGCGTCGGCCGCGGCACGGCTCGCGTCGGTTATTCGGGCGCGAGCAGGCGATCGTTGATGAACAATTCAATTTCCTGGCCGTTGAATTTGAGCTTGCCGGCCATGCGCGGCTCCTGCTTCGAGCTTTACACAAGCGGCGAGCGCGGCGCGCGCGGCCTGCGTCAGGCGATCGGCGTTCGATCCATCGAGGCCCGCTTTGCGGTTGTAGCGCACGCCGAGAAGATGATCGGTGTTGTCGACGCTGTAATCCGCCTGAAGGCCGATGACCATCACGCCGGGACCGCCGGGAACGTGGCGATAGTCGGCCACGTCGAGCAGCATTTCGTCGAAGACCTGCTTCTGAATCCATTCATGAAAGATGGGAATGAGCGGATCGAGGTCCACATGCGCGGGATTTTCGAGCATAAGCTTTACGTTGACGTGCTGGAGTGTCATGTCGGGTTGGCGTTCCGTTTCTATTCGTCTCCCTAAACGGAGACCGGTGAGCTGAGTTTGTTGTTGCAACTGTGCGCGGCGTCGATGAAAAGCTGCGCTTCGTCGATCAGATAACGCGTGGCGTCTTCGTTGTAAGGCTTGCTGGCGTTGGCGTGCGCGTCGAACAGGTAGCTGGCGAATTTTCCGCCGGCGAAGGGATCCCAGAATTTCTGCGTGTCGAAGTAGCGCGTGCGGAATTCGGAGACGATCTGGTCCGGATCGTCGGAAATGTCCGGCTTCTGAATTTTCACCAGGGACTTTCGCGGCGTGGAGCATGGCGTTGGTAGGCCATGTTGCGCGCTTTCTCGCCCTCGTTGTTGTCGAAGGCGATCTGCGCTTCGAACACTTCGCGCTCAGCGGCGGTGAGCTCGAACTCGACTGGGGTGACCACTTCGCCGGCGCATTCGCCCACGCCGTGATCGCTCAAGGTGTATTCGCGGGGATCGCCCCAGTCGCTGATAAAAGGAGCGGTCGCCGGCGGGCGGCTTGACGAGATCGTCGAGCATGTTTTTCATTTCGACCTTGCCGGTGCGCTTGACGAAATTCTGGAAGGTTTCTCCGGCGGTGCGGCCTGCGAGATAGCGCTCGGTGAGGCGCGTAACCACCTTGGGAATATTTTTCGACGGAACGGCAGCGACGGGCAAGTCCGTAAGAACCGGCGTTGTGCTCCCATTCGCCGCCGAGCACGACCTGAAAGTGCGGCACGGCGAAATTGCCGATTTTGCGGCTGACGCCGTAGAAGCCGAGGTCGGCCACGTGATGCTGGCCGCAACTGTTGTAGCATCCGCTGATTTTGATGTGCAGACTTTCCACCGCCTGGTCATACTTCGCGCCTGTTTCGAGCATTTCCTTGCGCAGTTCGGCAGCGAGACCGCGCGAGGAAGAAATTCCGAGCTTGCAAGTATCGGTGCCAGGGCAGGTGACGATGTCGACGATGGTGCCGGCGCCGGGCGCGGCGAGTTCGGCGGCTTCAAGAGCTTTGTAGATTGCCGGCAAGTCGCTGAGGCTGACCCAGCGAATGACGAAATTCTGCTCGACGGTAGTGCGAATGGTTTCTCTCGTGAACTTGCGCACGATGTCGGCGAGCGAGCGGAGCTGGTTGGCGGTGATGTCGCCAAGCGGCAGAGCCACCGTGACCACCACGAAGCCCTTTTGTTTTTGCGGGCGGGTATTGGTTTTGAGCCACTTCTTGAAGGGCTTCTGATGCCGCGGCCGGCCATTCGCCGGCGGGATGCAGCGGCAGCTCCTCGAAATGTCTCCGCGCCAGCGATGAAATCGGTCCAGCGCGGATCGTGCGGGAGAGTTTTGCGTTCTTCGAGCACGAGTTCCTTGAATTTGTCGATGCCCAGATCCTGCACGAGGAACTTGATGCGCGCGCGGTTGCGGTTTTTCTTTTCGCCGAGGCGCGCGTAGACGCGGGCGATGGCCTGCGCGAGCGGCATCATCTCCTCGACGGGAACGAAGGAGTCGAAGAGTTTCGCCTGGTAAGGAACCGCGCCGAGGCCGCCGCCGACGTACATGGCGAAGCCGCGCTTTTCCTTGCCGTTTTCAACGCGCGTGGTGGCGATGAAGCCGAGATCGTGCAGATTGGTGAGGCCGCAGGCATGCTGCGCGCAGCCGCTGAACGCGGGCTTGAACTTGCGGCCGAAATTCTGGCAATCGGGATGGCCCATCAGAAATTTCGCGAGCGCGCGCGAATACGGAGTGACGTCGAAGACTTCGTCCTGGCAGGTCCCGGCGTAGGGGCAGGCGGTGACGTTGCGCACGGAATTGCCGCAGGCTTCGCGGGTGGTGATGTTCGACGGCGGCGAGGCGGCGCATCAACGCGGGCGTGTCCTCGATGTGGATGTAATGGAGCTGAAAATCCTGGCGAGTGGTGACGTGGGCGATGCCGTCGGAATATTCCTCGGCGAGGTCAGCCATGGCTTCCAGCTGCTCGGCGTTGAGGCCGCCGCCGGGAATCTTGATGCGCTGCATGCCAGGCGCGTCCCACATGGTCACGGGGCCCTTGGTCAGGTCGCCCGAGGGATAGCGCATCTCCTGCACTTTGGCGCCGTCGTGGCGCTGGCCGTTGTCGTAGCGCTGGCCGTAGGTGCCGCGGCGCAGGCGGGTTTCGGCGAAGATGCGCTCGTCGATTTTGCCCTGCTTGCGGAGGGCGATTTCGGAGTCGAAGATGTCGACTTCGCGCTCCAGGTGCTCGGACAATTTGCCCGCGAGCTTTTCTTTCCATTCGGTATTTGAAACTTTCATTGAAATTCGCCTCACTCGAGAAACGGAGCAATAAAAAAAGCCCACCGTCGATTCGTGACCGGCGGTGGGCTTCGGATTTTAGCTAATCTAGCTGACGATTAGGACGATCCCGCACAGGCCGGCAGTGCGCTGGCGCAACAACACGAACAGAAACAAGAAACGTTGGCCGACCCTTTATGCATATATAAAACGCTACTCATGGATGGCTGGAATGTCAACTCAAAGTATAGCGCAGTGGCGGGAAGAAATGCTTTTCGGAATTGGGTGACACGGATAAAGAGGAGGAAACGTCTCGGAAAGTGCGGTTTCGGAGGCGACCCTGCGGTGCGCCGGTTGCCGCGTTTATCGGTTACGGCGCGCACCCACTGCTGGGAATCGCAGAGGGATGCGGCACCCGCGAGATGATCGAGAGGCATAAAGGCAGCACGGTGCGAGATGCAACGCCGCGGCTTCGATTGCGACGATGAAAAAGCACAAAAAGAAAGGATGGCGGACTGAAGTCCGCCGCTACGAAAGCACATCGGAAGCCACAGCAAGAGAGATTCCTCATCGCTGGCCGACGACCTCTGGTCGTCGCCTGTGCTCGCTCGGAATGACAACGGAAGACACATTGGCCGATTCCTAGACGAATTTAACTTGCAAGGCTGCGGGATTTGGCTGGATAATTCGGCATCCCTTGAGGGTTAGCAGCTCCCAGCTGACGTACTGATATGAATTGCCCTCAGTGTACGACCGCCAATCCCGATCTCGCCGATTCCTGCTCTGAATGCGGCACGCCGATGCCGGTCAATGACTCCGAAACAATCGTAGCGGTTGATACGAGTGCGTTTGCGCCGGGCAGCGATCTGGGCACGCGCTACCGCATTGAATCACTGCTGGGGCAAGGCGGAATGGGCAGGGTGTACAAGGCCTACGACAAGAATCTCGACCGCACCGTGGCTATCAAGGTGGTGCGGAACGGGATGATGGACGATGCGGATATTCTGAAGCGGTTCAAGCAGGAACTGCTGCTGGCAAGCAAGATTTCGCATAAAAATATTCTGCGCATTCACGACCTGGGCGAAGTGGGAGATGTGAAGTTCATCTCCATGGCGTTTGTGGATGGGCCGGACCTGCAGCACATTCTGCGGGCGACGCCCAAGCCACCGTTTGCGAGGGTGCTTTCGTTCGCGCGGCAGCTTGCGGAAGCGCTGGAGGCAGCGCACGCGGAGGGCGTGGCGCACCGGGACCTGAAACCGCAGAACGTGCTGGTGGACAAGAACGATCACGTTTACGTTTCGGATTTTGGACTGGCGCGATCGTTTGAAGAAGGATCGGTAGGAATCACGCGGACAGGAGTGTTTCTGGGGACGCCGCGGTATATGTCGCCCGAGCAGGTGGAGGGAAAGCCCGCGGATGCGCGAAGCGATCTGTATTCGTACGGGCTGATGCTGTACGAGATGGTGACGGGCGATGTGCCGTTCACCGGGGAATCGACGCTGGCGGTGATGTACCAGCGGTTGAAGGAGACGCCGCCGAATCCGAAGACGCTGAATGCGGAAGTGCCCGACTGGTTCGCGAAAGTGATCATGCGGTGCCTGGAGAAGGACCCGGCGACCCGCTACCAGAGCGCAACGGAAGTGCTGGCGGATTTAAGCGCGACGAAAGCGCCGATAGCAGCGAACACCATCCAGATTCCCATTCCCGCCATGGACGCGAAACGGTGGTGGCTGGCAGGAGTGGGCGCTATGGTGGTGGCGTTGCTGCCATTCGCGGTGCCGTCGGTGCGGCACAAAACGTTTGGAGGAGCGGCCCCTGCTGCGAAGAGCGCGGCCGCGGTTTCGGGAATTCCTCCACTGAGCGAAGGGAAATTCGTGGCAGTGCTGCCGTTTCGAGTGCTGGGAGATGACCAGTCGCTCGAGCACGTGGCGGAAGGACTGAACGAAGCGCTTTCGGCGAAGCTGTTTCAGTTGAAGGACCTGCGATTGGCGTCAGACGCGGCGGTGTCGAAGATTCCGGAAAAGGATCCGCTCGACAAGACAGCGCACGCGCTGGGCGTAAACATGATCGTGAGCGGGATGGTGCAAGGATCGGCGCAGAACATGCGCATCATTGCCAATCTCGACAATGTGGCGGATGGGAAGCGCGTGTGGAGCAAGGAATTTTCGGGCGTAGCGAAAGACTTGCTGACCATCGAAGATCATATTTCTGGAGAGCTCGTGGGCGCGCTGGCGCTGAAGCCGACCAACGAGGAATTGGCGAAGACCAGCGAGCATCCGACGGACAACGAGGAAGCGTACGACTTGTACCTGCGCGGACGGCAGGCGCTGCGCGGAGTGCAAAGCGAAAAGAACACGCAGACGGCCATCGATTATTTCAACCAGAGCATACAAAAGGATCAGGGGTTCGCGCTGGCGTACGCGGGATTGGCGGACGCTTCGCTGAACATGTACAAGGCGAAGAAGGACAGCTTCTGGTCTGAGAAGGCGCTAGCGGCGGCGCAGCGCGCGGAGCAATTGAAAGACAACGTGGCGGAAGTGCATTACGCGCTGGGAGATGTGTATTCGGCGACGGGGAAATCGACGGAGTCGATTGTGGAGTTGAAGCGGGCGCTGCAGATCGCACCGAAATCGGATGAAGGTTACCGGCTGCTGGGAAGGGCTTATCTGCACGACGGGCAAAAGCAGGAGTCGATCGCGGCGTACAAGAAAGCGCTGGAAGTGAATCCGTATTACTGGGCGAACTATCGGGCGATTGCGGCGGCGTATCTTTCGAATGGAGAAAACGAGAAGGCGCTGGAAAATTTCCGGCGAGTGACGGAACTGGAGCCGGACAGCATCGATGGCTGGAACAATCTGGGAGCCGTTTACGCGCGGATGGGGAAATATCAGGACAGCGTGCAGGCTTTTCAGAAGTCGATCCAGATCAGCCCGACGTGGAATGCGTATTCGAATCTGGGCTCGGCGTATTTTCTGCTGAAGCGGTACAACGATGCGGCGCAGATGTTTGAGAAGGCTCTGGAGCTGAGTCCGAACCAGCAACAGGCGGTGAGCAACCTGGCGGACGCGTACCGCTGGTCGGGACAGAAGGACAAGGCGGACGCGACATACGACAAGGCGATTTCGCTGGCGTTCAAGGAACTGGAAGTGAACCCGCGGAACACCGACCCGATGGCCGGGCTGGCGCTGGATTATGCGAAGAAGGGAGACGCGAAGCGCGGAATGGATTTTATTACGCGCGCGAGGGGCATCGACAAAAGCGATCCGGAGCTGATCTATATCCAGGCGGTGGTGGAGAATCTGTCGAAGGAAGACGCGAAGGCGCTGGCGACGCTACGCGAAGCGATGGAAAAGGGGTATCCGATTCAGGAAGCGCAGAGCGATCCGGAACTGGCGAATTTGCAGAACCGGCCGGAGTTCAAGAATATCGAGCAGGAATTCGCCGCGAATTCGCGCTAAAAATCCTAGCTGTGCGAAACGACGAGTTTCGCGGCGCGGAATTTCCTTCCAGCAAGAAACAATCCCGCAAAACCTATCAGCAGGGAGATACCGGTGCCTGGCTCGGCGAAGGGCAGCGGCGCTGCGCCGTTTGCCGCGAGATCGAGTGGAGCATTCGGCACGGACGGCATGTTCTCAGGAATACCCAAATCGACGAAGTGGCCGGTCTGAATGCCGATGCAGTCGTCGAGATCGAACAGGCTGCAGTTGAGGATGCCGCCGGGATCATCTTTTCCGGTGAGATCCGGAGGGATGATGTTGTTGAGACCGAGGGAATAGAGAGAGTTGAAATAGCAAACGCCAGGATTACCGCCATTGGGCTGAACAACCGTGACCAGGAAAACGTTTGAAGCGCAGCTTAGAGGGCCGATGATGTCATTCGCGGGAATGACCAATTCCAAAAAAGTGACCGGCGAGCCGGTGTAGATGCCGCTGAGATCGAGACCGCCGTCACTATCAGTAACGAACTGATTGGAAGTGATCACCGTAGGGAAGGTGCCGGTGCCGGAGGGATCCTCGACATTGAAGCGGGTGTCGATGGTGTCCGCGGCTGCGAGTGTGGCGGTGAAAGCGAAAAGAGATAAAAGCGCGAGAACTCGGCTGATCTTCACGGGAGGGCCTCCGTTAAGTCGTCGCCAACGGAAGGGATGCTACCACGGCGGTAGTTACGGGTGTCAATCGAAAATATCAATTTGAGACAACCCCGGGGTGTGGAAATTGCGGGAAGGCAACGTGTTACTTGGGTAGTAGCGGCTGCGAGGCCCTCAATCGGCGCGGCGACCCAGTCGGGAGTCAAGGGAGCCAGAATTCAGGCAATGATTCAGGCGGTGCGGGGCCAGCCAAGAGCGCCGGTTTCGGAGGGCGACCCTGCGGATCGCCCGTTGCCGCGATGTAAGGTTGCGGCGCGCACCCACTTCTGTAAGTCGCAGAGGGATGCGGCACCCGATCTGATTATAGGGAGCCGCAAATTGAGCACAGTGTGGGAGTTCGGCCGCGACTTCGATGAATGACTCAGGCGGTGCGGCGGCCGGCGAAGAGGTGGATGATCAGCGAGATGAGCGCGAAGAGAAGCAGCAGATGGATCAGCGCGCCAGCGACGTGGAAGGCCACAAAGCTGCCGATCCAGATAACGAAGAGCAGGATGGCGATAATCAGAAAAGCGAAGCGCATGAGCTTTCTCCTTGGCGGTAGCGGGCGCGTAGCAGAACGGATCGGCCGTATTCACTTAGCCACGACATCGATGTAACTGCTGACGTTTTCTTTTCCCGCCGCGGCAGCGGCTTTCGATTCAACATTAGCTTTTTCGTCTTGGGAATGCACGGGACCGCGCAGAGTCACCTTCCCGTTTTGGGAAATCACTTTAATGTTATGCGCGTAAGTAGATAGACTTTTGTCCGCGATGATGGATTTGCGAATTTGCTGGGTCATCAGGCGGTCAGATTTGTTCGCCTTCTGCTGGTCGGCGGTGGACGCAGTGCGGTCCTGATCTTGCCTGGTGTTATCCGGGGCGACCTGCGCTGCAGCGAGCCAATTGGCGGCGGGCCGGGAAAGCGCCAGCGGCGCCACTAGCAAGATCGCTGCCAGAACTCCCCACAGAATGTTGTTCCTTCGTGTGTTCCTTCGCTTGCGATCCTGCGACATGGCAACTCACCCCCGCACACTGGATATAGAGCTATATCCCGAGTAAAGCCCATACTGGAATTCCCGCGGTTCGTCCGTCAGGCTTCCCGATGTGAAAAATGGGAGGAGGAGAAGGTTGCCCGCTGTTAAACCCATTGTTTTCAGCCGCAGATAGTATCCTCGCGAAACTATATACGATAGCAATAATTAATTAGATTGACATCAATAAAGCTTGGGTGTTATCAGCGTCGTCAAGATTGGGGCCGAGTGGGGCCCTTCCGACAAATTTTCATTTATAGGGGAGGATGCAGCATGCGGCGATCATGGATAGGAAGGGTCTGTGTGTGGCTGCCAGGGGGCTGTTTACTCCTTTTAGGAGTATTGGTTTTGGTTAGTCCTGTGTTCCCGCAGAGTAGCACGGGGCGGATTCTGGGAGCGGTGACGGACCAATCGGGAGGGGCTGTAGCGGCGGCGCCGGTAACCGTCACGAACGTGCAGACGGGCGTGGTTCGGAATTTGACGACGGACCAGTCCGGGCAATATGTGGCTCCGAACCTGATTCCCGGTACGTACGCGGTGAAGGTCGCGGCCAATGGGTTCAAGACGGTGGAGCGGCAGAATATCGTGCTGGAAATCGACAAAGACATCCGCGTGGATGTTCAGTTGGCACCGGGTGAAGTGACGCAGACGGTGGAGGTGACGAGTTCGGTTCCGATGGTGGACAGCCAGACGGTGACGCTGGGCGGAACGCTGGACAACAGCACCATCAATGACCTGCCGCTCAATGGCCGGAATTTCGTCAACTTGATCTCTCTGCGTCCCGGAGTGGCGCAATATCCCGGTGGCGGTCCCTGGACGCAAGCCGGTGATGGCCTTCGGGTGGAAGACGTGAACTGGGTGGTGGACGGGCTGGACAACAACGAATCGAATCAAGGAATACCGGTGATCAATTCGCCGGGAACATCTGGCGATGCCGCTACCATCTTGCCGATCGACGCCATCCAGGAGTTCAACGTGGAGGAAAACCCCAAGGCGGAATGGGGCTGGAAGGCGGGCGCCCTGGTGAATGTTGGCTTGAAGTCTGGAACCAACAGCATTCACGGAACGGCCTACGCCTTTGGGCGACAGGACGCCTGGGACGCGAAGAATTACTTCAACACCGGAGCGAATCCGCCGCTGAATTTTGAACAGTGGGGCGGTACGGCGGGTGGTCCGATCCGCAAGGACAAGCTTTTTTATTTTGGCGGATTCGAGGAGCAACGGTACCTGGTCGGAGGTACAAACCCGATCATCATTCCGACGTCCGCCGTTGGAAGCCCGCAAGTGAGCATACCTGTCGCCGAAGCGGCTTTGGCAGCGAACCATATCCCGCTGAACGCGCTTAGCCTGAAGTTACTGCCCTTTTTCGGAACCACCAATGACCCCGGCGGAAACGTGGTCACCAATTTTCCGACCACCAACAAGTCGGATAACGTGCTGGCGAAGATCGACTACACCCTCAATTCCCATAACACGCTGAGCGGCACATACTTCCTGGGAGATGACAATAATATTTCGCAGGACGATCCCCGGGTCACGCAGGCGGCCTTCCTGAGTACGTTCCACATCCGCGTGCAAACCGCGACGGCGCACTGGGTATGGACTCCGAATACCAACTGGGCGAACGAAGCGCGCTTTGGCTTCGTCCGGTATAACCGTCCGGTGGAATCGGTGGATCACAACGTACCTGCGTCACAGTATGGAATTAACACGGGCGTGACCAATCCGGTGGTGGGCGGCATGCCCAATATCACCGTGGGTGGCGCTCAACTCGGGGCATTTCCCCAGTGGCCCAGCCTTCTGGGGCCCGATAACAACTTTGACTGGCTCGATCAGGTCTCGTACACGCATGGCACACACGCCTTCAAGTTCGGAGGCGAGGTGCGCCACGCGACGATTTATTCCGCCGGATATTCCAACGGCCGGGGAACGTTTACATTTGGCGGAGGCCAGGCCTTCAAAGCTACTGCCACGACCTCTGCATCTACGGCACTGGAAGATTTCCTGGCTGGCGATCCAACCCGGGGCAAACTTACCTTTGGGAATCCGGTGCGAAACTACCGCACCGACGCCTACGCCGGTTTTGCGCAGGACGACTGGCGCATCAAGCCGCGGGTGACCTTGAACATCGGAGTACGTTGGGAATATTCCGCGCCGATCTCGGAGGCGAATAACCTGATTGCGAATTTTGTACCGGGCACGCCGACGGGACTGGAGCAGGTGGGCCAAGGGTTGAGCACTGCCTACAACCGGGACAAGACGAATTTCGCGCCGCGCTTCGGCGTGGCTTGGGACATCTCCGGAAATGGGACAACGGTGATTCGAGCCGGAGGGGGCTTGTTCTATGAAATGCTTCAGGTTGGCATATTCACCGGCGATCCCGGTCTTGCGAGCGCACCGGCGTCAGGAGTCGGGGCGCTTCCCACGGCCGCCAAGTTCGTGGAACCGAACGGCACGGTTGTGCAAGGCGGCGGCAACATTTCGACCGGCGCCTTCACGTACAACGCTCCCCAGTTGAACTGGACGCTGGCGGGCCCGGTGTTTCCTGCCAACACGGCTGCTGGGGTGACCTGCGGCAGCGGCGGTGCGACTGGATCGCCTTGCCCGCTCTACGTTGTTTCTCCGAATCTCACGACGCCGATGGTGGGAATCTGGACGCTGAGCCTACAACATGCTTTCTCCCCGGGCCTTTCTCTGGAAGCGGCCTACGTGGGGAATCACGGCGACAACCTGACCGGGGTGGAGGACATCAACTCCATCGATCCAACCTCGCCGGCGGAAGTTGCCTGCGGGCACTGCGAAGCCAGCATCGACCGGCCTTATGGTGCAGAGTATCCGTGGTTTTCGTTCATCAACGTGGTCAAGAACCCGTACCGGTCGAATTACGACGCGCTACAGGCGACCCTAACGGCGCGGAATTTCCACACGCTGTCGTTTGTCGCGGGGTATACCTACTCTCACTCTCTCGACGATATGAGCTACAGCGCGTTCAACTATATCGCCGAGAATCCGCGGAACCTTGCGCCGCAGTATGGGGACGGCGACTTCGACATCCGGCACCGCTTCACGCTGACCACCACCTGGAACGTTCCTGGGAAGAAGGGCATGGGGCAGTTGCTGGAAGGTTGGGTGGTCAATTCCATCGTGACCATCCAGACGCCCGCACCCTGGATCGAGTACGATACGAGCAACGACATCGACGGAACTGGTGAGAACCAGGACCGTTGGGATTTCTTCGGGAATCCGAGCGACTTCCAGTCTGGTCCGACGCCGCTTCCGTACTTCGCGGGCACGAGCAATCCCGCCTGCGTAACGGCAGAAGGGAAAGTAGCGAACGGGCCAGGTGGCACGACGGGGTTGCAATCGCTGGCGAACTTCGGATGCTACCAGAAGGGGAGCTCAGTTCTGGTGCCTCCGGCGGTCGGAACGTTCGGCACGACGGGACGGAACGTGTTTCGCGATTCGGGCTTCAGGAATTGGGACGTCTCCGTGTTCAAAACTTTTACGTTCAAGGAGCGGCTGACGGCGCAATTCCGGGCGGAATTCTTCAACGTGCTGAATCACCCGAATTTTGCGAACCCATATTCCAGCATCAGCCAGAACGGCGTGGGCGGTCCAGCCGATCCATCGCAGCCGGGGCTATTCGGATGCGGATGCGTGACTCCTGACGTGGCGGGCACCGACCCGGTGCTTGGATCGGGAGGAGCGCGGGATATACAACTGGGGCTGAAGCTGATCTTCTAGGAAACTGTTCAGCACCCGATCAGCCATACGAACTGGGGAGCGCAACCGTGGGATATTTCACGGGCAAGCGCTCCCTTTCTATTTTACGATGTAGAAAATTCCACTTTAGTACGCCAGCAGCAATGCCAACATTTTGCGACGGCTCCAAACTTAGCTGAGCAATCTTAGAGAAGCAAAATCTTAGCTAAGCAATCTTAGCTAAGCGATGCGGCTGCCGGCCACGATGGAATTTACGGTTTCGGTTGCGGAGGCGGTGGGGGCGGCGGAGTCTGCGATGGCGTAGTGACCGGCTCGGTGTTGAGCAGCTTGATGCCGACGCGGAAGCGCTTGTAATCGGAGTAATGGATGGTCATGCGGATGTGCACGTCGCTGGTGCGAAAGTGCAGCACATCGTCCGAGTGAGTGTAGGTAGGGAACCAGTAGTTTCCTTCGATGTTCTCGCGATAGGTCTCAAAGCGCGGGAAAACGTTTTCGCTACTGCCCTTGCGTATGTCGGGCACGGCTTTTCCGTACGACTTTACGATTTCAAGGTCGCGGTCGTCGACCCAGACGCGACCCTGAAAGTAGCGCTGATTCTTTTCAATAACTTTGGGAGCGACGTCGAAGATGTAGGTGCCCAGATCGTCGACCTTCTGGCGGCCGACATAGGTGACGTTGTACTTCGGCAGATCGGTGGTGGTGAGGACGAAGGGCTGCACGTTGCGAACGTCGTCGAGATCCTGCTGAGAGAGCATGATGCGCTGAAGCGTGGAAGGCGGGGCGTAGGTGACATTTTCGTCGCGCTTGCCGTCGGGATAGGTGATGTCGGTGGTCTCTTCATAAGAGCCGTCGGCACGGCCGCTGCTGTCGAGGGTCTCGATGGTGACGTCCTGGACGTAGGTGAAATTGTCGCGCTCGGTCTTGAATTCCATTTCGTGCTCGGCGAATTTCTGAATGATCTGGTCGACCGGGAGGGAGGGAGGAGCCGTGCTGATTTGCTCCGACTGAGGCGCTGCGGGTCGAGCGGGCGCCGGGTGAGGGGCTGGCGCGGCGGCGACCTGGCGAGGGGCCTGGGTTCGCACGGGCGGAAGAGGGGCGTCGTCTTCAGTTTGCGGCGCGGCGCCGGGCAGAGGGCCTTGCTGCTCTTGGGCTTTCACGGGCGCGCCGAGAAAGAGCAGCGCTGCCAATGCAAAGAGCACGAAATTCAAAGCCGAGTTATGCCTGTTGAAACGCAACGTGATGTCGCCTCTCGACAAGAGAAATGATACATCAGATTTGAAAGCACGGAAGCGTTACAGGTTGCTTGGCGCCGGACGGGATTATTTGCCACACGAAGAGAGATCCCTCGTCGCTCTGTGCGCTGAGGGCGCACATTCGCTCGCTCGGGATGACAACGCAAAAACAAAGGCAACTTCAAAGGCGAAGAGGATCATTCGAGTCCGTTTTACTGACCCTAACCGGGGCGAAAGCGCTCGCTCAGAAACGATTCGCTGAACTACGTGATCGGATAAAAGCGAGCATGTAGTCAGGCGGAGCCACGCACGCATTGCGAAGGGCGCAAAGCGATGCGGCACCCGGAACGATGATAAAAGGACACCAAGGTGGTCGGGTAATGATTATCGGCGGAGCCTTCGATTGGGCGAAGGCTGAGATGCAGATCCCCTTACTGCGCGGCAGAATCTAGTGGAGTTAGCTTGGGCAACTGCTTCAGATTTTTTCGCGGTACAATTGGGCGCTGAATCGGGTGGGCGCTGAATCGAGAAGGATTATGGCCACCAGCGTACAAACATTCGAGGCGATCGGCGAAGCGGGGACGGCGTGGCGGTAGCTCAAATACAAACATTCGAAGCGATCGAAGAGAAAACCGCGTTCAAGGTGCTGGCGGCGATCAGTTTGTGCCACCTGGTGAACGACATGCTGTCGTCCGTGCTGCCCGCGATTTACCCGATGCTGAAGGTCTCTTTTCACCTGGATTTCGCGCAGATCGGGTTGATCACGCTGACGTATCAATTGACGGCTTCTCTGCTGCAGCCGCTGGTGGGGATGCATACCGACCGGCGCCCGATGCCGTATTCGCTAAGCGTGGGGATGGGGATCTCCCTTTGCGGTTTGCTGCTGCTGGCGACGGCGCGAAGTTTCCCGTCGCTGCTCACGGGGGCGGCGATGGTGGGGATGGGATCGTCGGTGTTTCATCCCGAGTCGGCGCGAGTGGCGCGGATGGCGTCGGGCGGGCAGCACGGGCTGGCGCAGTCTTTATTTCAGGTGGGAGGAAATGCGGGACTGGCGCTAGGGCCGCTGCTGGTGGCGTTCATTGTGCTGCCGCGGGGACAAAAAGACGTGGCGTGGTTTGCGCTGGCGGCGCTGGTGGCGATTGTGCTGCTGGCGAATATTGGAAGATGGGCCAGGGCGCACGCGCGCGATTTGAAGAAGGCGAAAGCAAAAGTGCGGGAAGCGGGCGCTTGGTTGCCACGGAAAAGAGTGGTGACTTCGGTGCTAGTGCTGATGGCGCTGCTGTTCTCGAAGTATTTTTACCTGGCCAGTCTGACGAGCTATTACACGTTTTATTTGATCAGCAAGTTTCATGTGTCAGTGCGAAGCTCGCAGCTTTACCTGTTCGTGTTTTTGGGCGCGGTGGCGATCGGGACGGTGATTGGCGGGCCGATTGGAGACCGGATCGGGCGGAAATATGTGATCTGGTGGTCGATCCTCGGAGTGCTGCCGTTCACGCTGGCGCTGCCGTACGTGAATCTATTCTGGACGGGAATTCTGAGCGTGGTGATCGGGCTGGTGCTGGCGTCAGCGTTTTCGGCAATTGTGGTGTACGCACAGGAACTGGTGCCGGGTCGCGTAGGGATGATTTCGGGATTGTGTTATGGATTCGCGTTCGGAGTGGCGGGGCTGGGAGCGGCGCTGCTCGGGGAATTGGCGGATGCGACAAGTATTGGGCATGTATACCGAGTGTGTTCTTATCTTCCCGCGGTGGGATTACTCGCGGCGCTGCTGCCGAATATTGAAGGCAGCCGGCAGAGGAAGCTCAGGCTGCAGGAAGCGGAAGCCTGATCGATCGGCTGGCGACGCGGGCATAGTCTTCGGTGGCAGTAGAATCGAGTTGAAGCGAGTGGCGAGGGAGTGCAGCTCGCGTGAAGTTTCCTTCATTGATCCTCGTATTGTGTATGGCAGCGCTGCTGGGGAGTTCCGCGCTTGTAGCCTTCCAGAACCGCGGCGTGCCGTTCCTTGGCGAAGACGACGATGACCCTGTTCGACTTTCCGCGAGCGAGATGAGCCAGAAAACCGGCGAGTGGACTTTTGCGCGATTTCACTACGATTTGAACAGCGAATGGGGATTCCGGAAATTCCAGCGATGGGCGGCGGATTATCCGAAGGCGGACCGGCAATTCGTGAGAGGGGTGCGACGATTGACGCGGCTTCAGGCGCGTCCCATGGAAGAAGTGGTGGATGCGAACAGCGATGATATTTTTAATTGGCCATGGACGTATGTGGAAGATGCAGGCGGATGGCAGATCAGCTCGGCGCAAGGCGCGCGGCTGCGAGAATATTTCGCTCGCGGCGGATTCATGATGCTGGAGGATTCGCACGGCGATTACGAATGGGAGCGGCTGATGGAAGGCGTGCGGATGATTCTGCCGAATGCGAAGGTCGAGGATTTGCCGAACGACGATCCGCTTTTTCACGTGATGTACGACCTGGACGACCGGTTTCAAATTCCAGGGACGCGGTATATCTGGGGCCGACGGATGTATACGCCGGACAGCGCGGTGCCGAAGTGGCGGGGGATTCGCGATGAGAAGGGGCGGATTTTTATTGCCATTTGCCACAACTCGGATGTGGGAGACGCGTGGGAGTGGGCGGACAGCCCGAATTATCCGGAGAATGCGGCGTCGCTGGCGTATAGGATTGGGATTAATTTTATTATTTATGGGATGACGCACTGAGGCAGTGGCGAGTGAGTGGCGAGTGGTTAGTGGCTAGAAAAGGCCAACGCGAAGAAAGGGCGGGCTAGAAGTGGAAGGCGCCGAGGCTGTAGAGAAGCAGAGTGAGGACGACCAAGGTGATGGCCACGTAGGTCCAGTCGCGCTCGTAGGCGAAAGCGAGAACGGTAAAGATGACGCGAGCGACCGGCGTGGCGATCAAGAGCAGCAGGCCGAGCTGAATGATGCCGCGGGGATCGAGGGCCATGGCATCGCGGAAAATGGAAGAGACGAGGCGAAGATCGCTGGGCTCGCCCTGAAAGACTCGGTAGTGTTCGGGTGAGGAGCCGTAGCGCGCCAGGAAAACGGCCGCGCCAATAAAAACCACGGCGGCGGCCAGAATGACTCCGGTGCGCAGCAAAACACCGATGATTGCGTCAATGCGCTTGTCATCGTTCGATAGGCCGCGGGCGGTGTTGGTTGCGCTCAATGTGAGAAGTTCCCCCGAATTCCGTTCACAATCATTTCCACGGCCAGGGCCGCAATCACCACGCTGAAGACTGTGCGCAGAAGCGGGACGCGCGCTTTGGTCAGAATATAGGCGCCCGAAAGCGAGCCAGAGAGAACGCCGAGCATGACCGGCATGGAAAGAACGGGATCGATGTAGCCGCGGCTGAGATAGATGCCCGCGCTGGCGGCGGCGGTGACGCCGATCATGAAATTGCTGGTGGTGGTGGAAACCTTGAAAGGCAGGCGCATGAGGCGGTCCATGGCGATGACCTTTACCGCGCCGGAACCGATGCCGAGCATGCCAGACAACACACCAGCGACGTACATCAGGCCAAATCCGGCAGGGATGCCGGTAACAGAGTACTGCTTGAGGCCTTCCGGTGTGGGGTAGGAGGAATCCATGCGCAGGAAAGATTCAAGACGGCCGGGAGCTTTCTGGATGGTTTCCTCGCGCGGAGGATGGATGGACATGTAGGCGGAATAGATCAGTACGATGCCGAAAATGATGGCGATGTAGCGCAGCGGCAGATGCACGGCCAGAAGCGCGCCGCTGATCGCGCCAACGGTGGTGGCGATTTCAAGGAACATGCCGACGCGGATATTGGAATATCCTTCGCGGACGTAGGCGGCAGCCGCGCCGGAGGAAGTGGCGATGACCGAAACGAGCGAAGCGCCGATGGCGTAGCGGATGTCAACGTGAAAGACCAGGGTGAGCAGCGGGACGATGACAACACCGCCGCCGAGTCCGGTGAGGGCGCCGAGAAAGCCGGCCGCGATCGAACCGGAGAAAACGAAAATGGTCAGCTCAAGAGTGCTCATGCGTAATGCCGACGACCAGGGATGCGCCGAGGTTCGACGCCAGCAAGATCGTCACGCAAAATTCGGGCGATCAATTCCTCGACGCCGGGACCATCGGGAAGGGTGGTGGTGAAATCGGCGCGATCGATGAGCGTGGGAATGGCGTTGGAGACGGCCACGCCGATCTCGCAGAGATTCAGGAGGGAGTGATCGTTCTCCGCATCGCCCACGGCGACGGTGTTGTGCGGGGAGAGCGCGAGTTCGGCGAGCGCGGCGGCGAGCCCGGTGCTTTTGTTCACGCCGGAAGGAAGGATCATGACCGAGCCTTTGTTGTAGATGACTTGAAGCTCGAGGCCCATCTCCTTGATGACTTCGAGGACGACCGCGTCGTACGGTTCAACGGTTCCGACGATGACTTGACCGGCACTGAAAGGTACGCCGCGGGTGCGCAGAACTTCTGCGAATTCGGGCGGAGGTGGCTCGGCAAGAACCTTCGTTTCTCGCGTAGCGGGAGAAAAGAGGACCGCGCCGTTGTCGGCTACGATGCGGTCGAAAATGGCGAATTCGGGAAAGACCAGCAGGAGTTCCTCAAGCTGGCGGCCGGTGACGAGAATGGGACGGCGCCCCGATTCCTTGAGGCGCTGCAAAGCTTCAATGGTGCTGGGCGCGACGACGCCCTCGTGGGCAATTGTGCCGTCATAATCGCAGGCCAGAGCGAAGTAGCGCATGAAAAGGTGAGTAAGCTCCCGACCGGCGCGAGCGACAGAGTGCCGGATGAATAGATTAGTGGCTTTTGGGCTCGAAAAGAAATCCTCGATGCGCTGTATGTTTCGTGGTTACCGAAGGCAGTCTCGAGTTGGCGCGGCTCGACTAGCTGTGGAGACGCGCGACGACTCCTTCCGCGTGGCGCAGGGCGAGATTGCCGCCGATGTTTTCGCCGGAACGATCGAGATGAGTGGAAAGGATGATTGTTGCGGCAGCGTGAGAGATTTGCTGTGCCTCCCGCCCGAGATTCAAACTGACGGCGAGTTTCTCCGATCCCTGGGCGCGCTCGTAGGTCAGCACGTGACCAATTGCGGAAACATCTGAAATGTTGCCGGAGACGAGTGCGGGAGCTTTGCGACGAAGCGCGATGAGCTGGCGGTAAAGATTGAGCAGCGAAGTTGCGTCGGCGCGTTGGACGGAGACGTTGCGCGTGAGGTGATCGAGGCCGAGAGGCAGCCAGGGTTTCACGCGGCTGAAACCGGCGTAGAGCGAGCCGTCCCAAGGCATGGGAGTGCGCTCGGGATCGCGACCGAGACCGAGCCCGGGTTCGTTCTTCTCGGCTGGGTCCTGAATTTCGTCAGCCGGAATGGCGACATCCAACATGCTGATTTCCTCGCCGTAATAAATGGTGGGCGTGCCGCGCAGGGTGAGCAAGAGCATCACGGCGACGCGAGCTTGGTGCTCGCCGATGCGTGTGGCCAGGCGCGATTTATCGTGATTGCCCAGCACCCAATTGGGCCAGGCGCCTGGAGGAAGCGCCGCTTCGTATTTTTGGATAATTTCGGCGACGCCTTCGGCGTTCCACGCGGATTCAAGAAGCTGAAAATTGAAAGGCAATTGAGCGCCGTTGAGATCGGCGCCGTAATAGGTGACGAGCTGGTTGATGGGAAGATAAATTTCGCCTATGAGGACGCGGTCGCGATAGGCATCGAGAACGGCGCGCATCTCCGCGACGATTTCGTGCACCTCAGGACGATTCGCGGTGTAGACGGGCAAAAGGCGATGGTACGAGGGGCTTCCGGGCACGTAGCCAGGGTTGGGCGGATTGTCGCGAAACTGATCGTCCTTGATGAGCATCCAGAGGACGTCGACACGAAAACCATCGACGCCACGATCCATCCAGAAATTAAGGACATGCAACATGGCGTGACGCGTTTCCGGATTGCGCCAGTTCAGGTCGGGCTGCTCTTTCAAGAAGGAATGGTAGTAATACTGACCGGTTTTTTCGTCTAGCTGCCACGCTGAACCGCCAAAATTGCTGAGCCAATTGTTCGGAGGGCCACCGCCGGGAGCGGGATCGCGCCAGATGTACCAGTCGCGATACTCGTTGGTGCGGGACGAGCGGCTCATTTGGAACCACCGGTGTTGGTCCGAGGTGTGGTTGGCCACAAAATCCAAGATAACTTTCAGTTTTCGTGCGTGGGCGGCAGCAATCAGGCGGTTCAGATCGGTGAGGGAGCCAAAAATGGGAGCGATATCGCAATAGTTTGAGACGTCGTAGCCGAAGTCAGCCATGGGAGAGGGATAGATGGGAGAAATCCAAATGGCGTCGGCGCCCAGATCGACGAGATGGTCGAGACGATCGATGATTCCGGGAAGATCGCCGACACCGTCGTTATTTGTGTCCTGAAAAGAGCGGGGGTAAATCTGATAGATAACGCCGCGCTGCCACCATTTAAGATGCGCCATTCGAAATGATTTCCTTTAATTTCCTCATAACCTTGGTACCACAGATTGCCCTGCCGTAAAATCCAGACTCCTGCCTGACGGCAGCGGGAGACGCGTCGTGATCAATGACCTTTGGTACAAAAACGCAATTATCTATTGCCTGTCGGTGGGAACTTATATCGATGCGAACGGCGACGGCGTGGGAGATTTTCGGGGACTTCTGCGGCGGCTGGATTATCTGCAGGGGCTGGGCATCACGGCGATATGGCTGATGCCGTTTCAACCTTCGCCGCACCGCGATGATGGATATGACGTGGCGGATTACTACGGAGTTGATCCGCGATACGGGACGCTGGGCGATTTCGTGGAGTTCACGCAAGGATGCCGTCAGCGCGGCTTGCGTGTGCTGATCGACCTGGTGGTGAATCACACTTCGGACCAGCACCCGTGGTTTCAGCAGGCGCGAAAGGATCCCAAGTCGAAGTATCGCGACTGGTATGTGTGGTCGAAAAAGAAGCCGAGGGACGCCAATAAAGGAATGGTGTTTCCGGGCGTGCAGAAGTCGACCTGGAATTACGATCCCGTGGCAAAGGAATGGTATTTCCACCGTTTTTACGATTTTCAGCCGGACCTGAACACAACGAACCCGGCAGTCCGCGAAGAGATTTTGAAAATCATGGGCTTCTGGCTGCAACTGGGGGTGTCGGGATTTCGCATGGATGCGGTGCCGTTCGTGATCTCAAAGAAAGGGCCGAACGTGCGGGAGTTGAAAGAAGAGTACGACATGCTGCGCGAATTCCGGGAGTTCCTGACCTGGCGCGAAGGCGACGCGATCATTTTGGCCGAGGCGAATGTGTTGCCACGCGTGGATATGGAATATTTCGGAAAAGCGGGGGAGCGGCTGCAGATGATGTTCAATTTTGAGGTGAATCAGGCATTGTTCTATGCGCTGGCGACGAGCGATGACCGGCTTTTGATTGCGGCTCTCAAGAAAACGAAGCCCAGGCCGGCTACGGCGCAGTGGGGACAGTTTTTGCGGAACCATGATGAATTGGACCTGGGACGTTTGACGAAGAAGCAAAGGCAGGCTGTCTTTAAAGCGTTCGGACCGGATCGAAATATGCAGCTCTACAACCGGGGAATCCGGCGGAGACTGGCGCCCATGTTGGAAGGAGACCGGCGCAGGCTGGAATTAGCAAATAGTCTGCTGATGACGCTGCCCGGCACGCCGGTGGTGCGCTATGGCGATGAAATCGCGATGGGCGACGATTTGAGTCTGCCGGAGCGAAACTGCGCGCGAACGCCGATGCAATGGTCAACGGAGCCGCACGGGGGATTCACCAAGAGCGACAGGCCGGTTTTGCCGGTTATTTCCGGCGGACCGTACGGATTCGAGCATGTGAACGTGGCGGCCCAGAAGCGCGATCCCAATTCGTTCATGGATTGGACGGAGCGGATTATCCGCATGCGTAAGGAGATTCCGGAAATCGGCTGGGGCGATTTCGAAATTCTGGATACGCACGCGAAAGAGGTGCTGGCCATTCGCTACGATTGGCTGAACAACTCCGTGCTGTTCGTACACAACCTCAGCTCGATTCCACGCGAGGTGGAGTTCTCTACGGGAGTGAAGGGAGGGCGGCAGTTGGTGAATGTGTTGTCGGACGATCACAGTACGGCAGGGAAATCGGGGAAACATCGGGTTCTGCTGGAGCCGTATGGGTATCGCTGGTATCGCGTGGGAGGGTTGGATTACGTGCTGAAAGAGAAAGAGGAGAAAGATTTGGAGGGAGCGCACCGTTGACGGGCACGCCGGCCGCGAGGCTCAGAGGCCGCGGCTGAGAATGCCGACGATGGCGCCGCCAAGAACGAGCCAAGCGGAATTGACGCGGAAACGAAGCAGCAGGAAAAGAGAAACGGTGGCGAGCACCGCAGTTTTGAGGTCGATAACGGAGGAGCGGGCGAGTTGCCAGGAAACGGCGGCCATGAGCGCGAGCGAGGCGACGATGACGCCGTCGAGAAACGCGCCGGCTATTTTCGATTTGCGGATGCCGAAGACGATGGGGCTGCTGATTGCTACGAGGATGAAAGCGGGCAGAAAAATGCCGATGGTGGCGACGGCCGCGCCAGGCATGCGCGCGAGCAAGTAGCCGATGAAAGTAGCGGTAGTGAATACTGGGCCGGGCGTGACCTGGCCGACGGCGACAGCGTCGAGTAATTGCGAGTCCGTGAGCCAGGCGCGGTGCAGCACGAGATCAGTGCGAAGAAACGCAAGCAGAACGTAGCCGCTGCCGAAGACCACCGAGCCGATTTTCAGAAAAACCCAAAATAGGGAACTCAGCGTGAGGCTTGCGGCGCCTGCTCCGGCTGCGGCGAGAAGCGCGCGAGGCGTTCGGAGGAGTTGAGCGAAGCGAGCCGCAGGACCGGCGACGGTAATGCCGGCGCGATGGAAGTCGATCTTGGTGAGGGCCGTGGCGATGCCAGCGAGAAGCAGCAGAAGCAGAGGGTGCAAACCGTAGAACGCGAGGGCGACGGCTACGATGCCGACGACGGCGAGCAATTTCGATTTGACGGCGCTTCGCCCCAAACCCCAGAGCGCTTGCAGAATCACGGCGATGACCACCGGCTTCACACCATAGAGCAGCGCGGAAATCGCGGGCAGATGGCCGAAGCGCACGTAGGCCCAGGCGAACGCGGAGACCATGGCGAAAGCGGGCAGGATGAAACAAACGCCGGCCACGAGAAGTCCGGGGAGTCCGGCGCGCTGATAGCCAATGTGAATGGCGAGTTCGCTGGAACTGGGACCCGGAATGATGCTGCTGGCGCCCAGCAGGTCGAGAAATTTTTCGCGCGAGAGCCAACCGCGGCGGCGGACGAGTTCGTCCTCCATGATGGCAATGTGGGCGGCGGGTCCACCGAAGGCCGTGGTGCCGAGACGCAAAAAGAAAATGGCAAGCTCGCGCAGCGAGGCTTTTGGCGCTGGCGAGCCAGCAGTGGCGGACAGGGGTGCGGCGTCAGACACGTTTGCGGGCTATGCGCGATCCGGACGAGCGGGCGTCAAAGGACCAGACGCCTGCGCCGACGATGAGAAGGAAGAGCCGGGCCATGAACATGGAATAGTCGGTGCGGGCTTCGGCCGGCCACCAGCCCTGTTTCATATATATGGGAACTTTGGTGGTGAGAATGGCGACGGAAATATCGATGAGCAAGGCGATGGAAGCGAAGCGGCTGAGTAAGCCAATGAGCAACAAGAAACCGCAGACAATTTCAACGCAGCCGACAAAGGGTCCGAAGAATTGAGGATGCGGGATGCCGATGCGAGTGAAACGGCCGGCGCCCCACTGCGTCACGAATAAAAATTTCTTGATGCCCTCGAGAAGAAATACCCACCCGGCGAGCCAGCGGACGATCCAGGTGGCGGCGGGAGCATCGGTCTGCATGAGTTTTTGCCACATGCTCAGCTTCCTCCCTGATTTCGAGACTTTATCTCATAAATGACGGGCTGAATTGATCTTTGTACCTCAGAGGTTTAAACTCCGGAAAAGCTTTTTCGGCATGGCTGAAGCCGTCTCTGACGAAGAGCAAGAGGGATTCTTCGCGCAAATGCGGCGCTCAGAATGACGGCGAAAAATAAAAAGCAGATCCCTCGACTTTGCCACCGCGGCCCTAAACGGGCCACGTAAATCGCTCCGCTCGGGATGACAAGACCGGCCGAGATAACGTCGCCTACTTAGCGAAGAGAGGTCCCTCGTCGCGAACAAAGGCAGTTCGCTTACTCGGGATGACAAAGTGAAACAATTCCTGTCATCAGACATAGTCGAAAAGCGTCATGAAACCGAAGTCCATGTGCAGTTGTTGGTGGCAATGGAACAGAGTCAGGCCGGGATTGTCGGCGACAAAATCCACCTCACATTGTTGATAACCGTTGACCATGACGACATCTTTCAGCACACCGGCGGTGGGTGTGCCGGCGAGATTGGTCAGCTCGAAAGAGTGGCGATGTAAGTGGACCGGATGGATATCATCGCTCTCGTTGTGCATGCGCAGACGATAGCGCTTGCCCTGCTTCAGGTGGAAGGTTGCGGGGATCGTTTTGCCGGACATTGTTCCGAACATCGCATCATCGGGAAAAGCCACGCCGTTAATGGTCCAGCGATTGAAACCGGCATCGGCAGCGTTGTCCTTGGCAAAAACCATGTCGAAAGTCTGATCGGGGTTTGGTGCGGTAGCGCCTGGTTTGGCAAACTGCGAATATTTCCAGCGGAATTTTGGTGGGGCGAGCCACTGAGGTTTGCCGGAGCTGCCGGCGTATTCGATGACTATGCCCATGCCGTGATGGCGGTCATCGTCGGCGAGATCGCCGAGGATCCAGACGCCGGGATGATTCATTTCGACGATGGCGGAAATGCGTTCGGCGGTGCCGAACCAGAGCACGGGTACCCGGGTGGGATTGGGGACGGGATTGCCATCGAGCGCGACGACTTCGAACGTGTGGCCGGGAAGAGCAAGGCTGCGAATTTCGGTGGCACTGCCGTTCAGGATATGAAGGAGCACGCGTTCGCCTTGCTTCACGCGCACGGGTTCGCCGTGGCCGAGCATCTTGCCGTTGATGGTGAAATAGTTGTAGCCAACTTCGTATCCGTGCGGCTTGCCCTTGGCGAGAGAAGCTTTCATGGCGGTTTCGCCGGTCTGCTCGAGGGTTTTGTCGGCCGCCGAGGGCGAGAGGAAATCCTGAGCCATGTCGCCACCGCGGCTGAGAGTGGGATTGAATTCCTTCATGGTGAGGAAGACTTCGCGATCGAAGCGGCCGGGTTCGGTCTTGGGCTCAATGTAGACGGGGCCGACCTGGCCGGTGTACTGGCCGGAAAAGAGGTTTGCTCCCGCGCGATTGTGCGTGTGGTAGAAGCGCAGGCCGGAGGGGCCGGGTTTGAAACTGATACGGCGCTTGCCATGAGCGGGAATGTAAGGCGTGCCTTCTTCGGCGGCGCCGTCAACGTCCGTGGAGACTTTTTGGCCGTGCCAGTGAAGTTGCTCAGGCGTGTCGGTGTCGTTAAAAATGTCGACGGTGGTTTGACGGCCTTCGTGAAAGCGGATGAGCGGCCCGGGAAATTGACCGTTGTAGGTGATGGTGGAGATGATGACCTTCGGAGCGATTTCGACCGGCGAGGACTGGATGCGCACAATGTATTCGGCGGGGCTGGAGTCGTTTTGAGCGGGAGATGCGTTGGGGTTTGGTGCGGCAAACGCGATTCCTGACGGAAGGAGCAACGAGCCGGCCGCGAGAGTGGCGTTCTTCAGAAAGCGTCTTCTGGAATCTTCCAATTCATTCATAAGATTTCTCCGTTATTGTTGGCGGAAATTCCCTGCCGGGTGAGTTCGGGCTGCTGAATGAATGAAAATGATCGAAACCGCAACAACGAGGCGGAGTATACACCATCGTAAAACGTGTGAGGCGGAAGGCCGAAAAATTACAGGAAACGCTGGAGGATAAATTTTGTGGGTGGCGCGGATGGACGCATAATGGATGCTAAGAGAGCGCCGCAATGAAGAAATCCTTGCTGATCGTGGCATTGCTGGCAGTGGTTGCCGGCACGACCGGACTGCTGATCGGCCTGATGATTGCGCGGGCACGCCACGGTGCGTCGAGCAAAAGCGCCGCGGCGACCGGTAGCGTTTCTCCGGGGTCTACCGGTAAAGATATCGAGACGGCGCCGAGCGGCGAACCGTCGGTGATTCGCTTCGTGAAGGATCCCACGCCCACGCCTCCCTTTCTGGTGACCGACCTTGACGGGAAATCCATTTCGACGGCGGCACTGAAGGGCAAAGTGGTTATCGTGAATTTCTGGGCGACGTGGTGCCCGCCGTGCCGCGCGGAAATTCCCGAGCTGGTGGAACTGCAGGCGAAATATAGGGACCGGCTGCAGATCATCGGAGTTTCGGTGGACGAAGATGCCACGCCGCAGGAAGTGAACGCTTTCGCGGCGAAGGCGGGAATCAACTATCCGGTAATCATGGGCAAGGACATCGCGAAGGAATATGGAGGCGTGCCGGCGCTGCCGACTTCGTTCGTGGTGAATAAAGATGGCGGCGTGGTGCAGAAGCACGTGGGAATTTTGCAGCGCGCCGAGGTGGAAACGGAAATACGCGCGCTGCTGGGTCTGCCAGTGAATTCCACGATCGAAACATTCGCGGATACCGGGCAGGTTTTTCTGAAGAATGCGGAGCACGCCACGGACCTGCCAGGTGTAGATATGAAGGGATTGACTCCGGCGCAGAAGACTCTGGTGCTGAAGCGGCTCAATTCGGAGACCTGTACATGCGGGTGCGGGCTGACCATCGCGGAATGCCGGATTAACGATACGAGCTGCCCGGTAAGCCAGAAGCTGGCGGCGCAGATCGTGCAGGAAGTGAAGTCGGGCGCGGCGGCGGAACGTCCAAAAGCGCCACAAGCAGAAGCGCCGGCCACGCCCAAACATTCGGGTTTATAGATTTAACTTCCCCTTGTAGATCCAGATCTAACCCCGCAAGGATGGCCGCAAGCTAGCGGTCATATCGCAAGCAAATTTCCAACTGGCGGATGGCTTCGTCGGTAGCTTTCAGCGCGTCGACGCGATGGCCTCCGAAATCGTGCGCGGCCTCGGCCATGTGCTTACGGGCGCGGCGCAAGGACTCGAGAGCTTCGCGGATTTCTGGATGCGGCTCCGGCGCAGCTTTGGCGGCTGGAAGCGGCTGCGGCTTGGGCGCGGGCGCTGCCGGAACGGAGACTGGAATTGCGAGCGCTGCCACCAGAGATAGAGTTGCGAGCGTGCCAAAAATCTTGTGCTTCATGGATATCCTCCTTCGGGAAATAAGAGCTGCTGTCACTGAAACCTTGTTATCTGACGAACACGCCGGTTTGCATTTAGTTTCAGAGCAATGCACACCGGCATGGTTTCGATGATTGTGGAGACAGGCCGAAAATGAAACAGATATAAGTCGTGTAGGGGACAAAAAGGTAACGCCCATGCCGGAAAATGACGGCGATCACAGAACGCTGTAGAGGAGCGCTACCTGTACTGGCGTCCCATTGACCGCGCCGGGGTGTACCGGTTTACTAGCGAGACTGAGCGGTCTATATCGGAACGAAAAGCGACGGTACTAGTCTTGAAACTCACCCTCGCAGAGGGTGGTTTGACTTTCGCTTTTACTTCGCCTATAGTATCGCCGCGGTGGCCGAAGCAGGTGCAAGCCGGCCTTAGCAGGGCACTTGGGATTTTGCTGAAGCGAAAGGGCGAGGCAATGTCACTCACGAAGCGGCAGAAGGAAGTTCTAAATTACCTGGTAAGTTTCCTGAACAAGAACGGATACGCACCGAGCTTCGAAGAGATCGCTCACGCGCTGAAACTGACTTCGCTGGCGACCGTCCACAAGCACCTTTCTACGCTGGAGAAGAAGGGATTCATCCGGCGCGGGTACAACCAGAGCCGGTCGATCGAAGTGGTGCAGCTACCCAAGCCGATTCGAGAGCAGGTGCTGGACCGGCACACCGTTGAGCTACCCTTGGCGGGTAGGATCGCCGCCGGAAAGCCCGTGGAAGCGGTGGAGCAGAACGAGACCATTTCTCTGGCGGATTTCACGCGCGGCCAAAACACGTTCGTGCTGCAGGTGCGCGGAGAGTCGATGCGGGACGACCACATTCTGGACGGGGACTACATTGTGGTGGAACAAACCCATGTGGCCAATCCAGGCGAAATCGTGGTGGCGCTGGTAGATGAAGACGAAGCGACGGTGAAACGTTTCTATCGCGAGCCGAACGGACGCGTGCGGTTGCAACCTGCGAACGAGCAGATGGCTCCGATCATCGTTCCGGCAGCGAATGTGAAAATCCAGGGCAAAGTGGTGGGAGTGCTGAGGAAGTACTAAGAAAATTCAAGGGCTTGTTACGGTTGCGGCGGCGGATTTGACGCGGAAGGAGAGCGCGAATCCGCCGTTTTCTTTTTTCGCGCCGCGAGATAGCCGCGGAGATCGTTTTGTGTATAATTCCCGCATTGTAGTGCCCGGTAAACGCGTGAAGTTGTGGCTCCTACGTGGAGGATGCCAATGAGAAAAGTTTTAGCGGCTCTGATACTGAGCGCGAGCATGGTTGCGATTCCCGCCAGCGCGCATCATGGGACGAATACCGAATACGACGCGGAACATCCGATTGTGTTCAAGGGGCTGGTGACGGAATTCGAGTTTGCGAATCCGCACATTCAGATCTATTTCGACGCGAAAAACAGCAAGGGCAAACTGGAGCACTGGGCGGTTGAAGGGCCCAGCCCGGGCCGGTTGATTCGCATGGGGTGGTCGCGAAACGAGATCAAGGCTGGCGACGAGATCACGATTACGGTGGAACCGGCGCGCAGCGGAGCAACGGTGGGCGCGATCCGGAAGGTGATTCTCCCGAGCGGGAAAGAATTGGGAGTTGTGCCGCTGGTGCCGCAGCCGGGGAATAATTAGCGGGTGCGGATGGTCCCGCGGCGCCGTTGGCGCTAGGCCGCGCATGGTACCTGAAGCGGATCATCAGCGAGCGCTTCACACGAAGAGAGATCCCTCGACTCGCTGAACACCGCTCGCTTCGGGATGACACCGTAAAAGAAAAAAGCGAAGAGAGAGCCTTCGGCCTCCTGCGCGCTCCTTGTCGGATCGCGCAAAACGCTCACTTCCTTCACGCACGCTTACAGTGTGACCCAACCGAGGCTCACCTCGAACAAGCTAATTGCCGGAGGCGGCGGCTTTCGCGGCGGAGGTGTCCGGGGGCAAGCCGAGATACTGCACGAAGTGCTCCCAGGTATCGATGCGCCCGTGAACGGGCGCGAAAGTTTTCACGTCGAGGTGCAGCCGCATGATGTTGTCATAAAGATTCTGCGCATCGCAGCAACGCTGGTAGGCGCGGTCGCCGGGCTTGGGATTGACCATGCCGGGAGTCCAGGGATCACCCTCGGTGAGGATTTTTTCCTTGGGCAAATAGGTCATGAGCATACCGCTGCTGTGGAGGTTGCCTCGCACGTGGTAGATCTCGAGACGCCTTGAACCATCCATGATCACTCGGCTGTCCTCCACGCCTTCCACCTTCCACTTGGCGTTGGGATTCTTGCTAAGGGAATCGGGGATGATGGTGTGCGGCGTTTTGAGGAGCTCCTCGATGAATTCGACGTTCGCTTGCTGGGTGATCAGGGTGGCGCCAATCGCGCCGTAGCCGCGGACTCCGCCGGTATGATCGACATGCGGATGCGTGTTGATCATGTAGCGGATGGGTTTGTTGGGAATTAATTTGTGAGTTTCGGCGATGACAGCGACGGAGCGATCGTCGTTCATGGGACCTTCGACCACCACGACATAATCCTTGAACTCAACGATAAGGCTGCAATCGTTCTGTCCGGCTAGCCAATAAATTCCGTCGCCGAGCTTCTGCGTCATGATGGTGAAAGGCGGAGCGGGCGGAGTGTCTTTTACGGCTTGCGGGACGGAAAGATCGGCCTGGACGTTGGCTTTCACTTCGGTGACGAAGAGTTCGATATTGAGACTTTTCGCCCCAGTGAGGGCTGGCGTGTTGAGAGTCTCGACAATGTGTGCGGGAAACTGCAGGCCATTGCCGAAGTCGCGGTAGTAGTCGTAGGTGCGGATGACGTGCTCGTCACCGTACATGGGGTGGTCCATCCAAGTTTCGACCTTGTCGATCATGTGAGTCTGATCGTTGATGTAGCCGATGACCTTCTGGCCGTTGGGGCCGGTCCAGGTGACAACCTTGTATTTCGTGCCGTTCTCGGTTTGGTCAGCGACGGTTGCATTGTTCTTCATGGCGCCGATCAGGAAGCCTTGTGGCAGGAGCCAAATCTGTTCATTGCGGTCGACATCCGAGTGCGATTGCAGGCCGTCGCCGTTGGGCTGGCGCATGGGATCGCCAGCCTTGTGGAACGTAGCCGGGAAAGCAATGATGGGCCAGTCGGACGGGCGGCTGCCGCCGCCGATAACACCAGGAACACCGCCGATGTCCCAGGCATATTCGCCGTTGACGAATTGCAGCGAGTGACCTTCGACGCCGAGCATGGTCTGCGGAGGAAGTCCGCCGATGGCACCGGTCTCAAGACGCGCAGCGGGAATGGTGAAGTCGACGGTATAGACATACGACTTGATCAGATTGCGAGGGCCAGGTGTGTTGCCGTCCTTCAGTTGCCCGGGGGAACTGCCGCTGGCGGTGAACTGCAGAGACTTCATGTTCTCGCCACCCATGGCGTTCAGCGTGCTGGACACAACGGACTTTGCGTCCTGAGCAAATGAAACAGAAGTAAAGATGAGCGCTGCAAGAAACAGCGCGGATTTCCTGGCCATGTCCCCTCCTGACGAATAGCCGCTCTTCCATTCCCCGAACTGGGGCGGAATGTACAACGAGACGGCCATACGGTGCAACGTGGACAGAGTGCTAATGCGACTCCGAGCCTTCGACCGGAGCGACGCCCGGCTTGTCGGCGCTCGCGGGATTGCGCGTGCCCATCGACGCAGGATTCGGCGCGAGATTTACTTTGGCGCCCGCCTGCAACAACTGGACATCCGTGGGGGCCTGAAAGAAGGTAAAGCCGGGGCGATCTTTCCAGGCTTGCGGGCCGCCCAGTCGGATGCCGTGGCGCAGGGTTACGTCATGAATTGTGGTGACCAACGATTCGTATTCTTTCTCGCCCTGCTTGTAACCGGAGAAATTGCCGAGATCGGTGCTGGCGGCAAAAATCACGTCGATGCCGGGAACGGAAGCAATTTTCTCGGCGTTTTCGACGCCGGTGGGCGTTTCGATCATGATGACCACGACCATATTGTCGTTGGCGGTCTGGCGGTAGTCGCTTCCATACAACGGGATATATTGACCGTTGCCCTGGCTGCGGCGTCCTTCGGGCGGATATTTGGCCCATTTCACCGCGGCCTGAGCTTTTTCGACGGTGTCCACAGTGGGCACGATGATTCCGAGAGCGCCAATGTCTGTGGCTTTCTGGATGTCACTTTCGGTTGCATCCGGCACGCGGACGAAAGGCATGGCGGCTGCGCCGCGGCAGGACCAGATCATGTGCGCGACGTCCTCAAAGGTGAGCGGGCTGTGCTGCATTTCGATCCAGAGAAAGTCGTAGCCTGAATTGGCCATGGCGCAATAGATGTTGGGATCAGGCGAAATTACGGTGGCGCCGAAAAGCTGCTTGCCCTCCTTCAGTTTTAGTTTCGCGGTGTTATAAATTTTCGTGGGCCTGGATTGCTGCTGGGCGGGCGTGGCTAGAAGCCCGATTGAGCCGAGAACGAAAAACACGGAAAGGATTTTAAGAGCAGAGATGCGTCGCATAGGTTGTCTCCACTGTGCCGCTGAGCGCGGAGTATACTACGCGCACTATTGGGCGCAATCGCGCTTGTTAGTTCGGCGCAAGGCGAGGAAATTGCTGTCATTTCTCTTGACCCATCTTCGGCGCCGAGCGTATGAGTCTTGCGATATCCATACATAAAAGTGTGAGTTGGAATCGCACGCGTAACTTTCGTGGAGGAATCACATGGGTGTTGCCGAGCTTTGCCGGCGGAAATCACTTTATGCAGCCGCGCTTACTTTGGCCATTGTGCTCGCGGGCTTGAACGGGTGCGCACGCAAGCAAGATGTTGTGGATGACGAGGCGCTGCGGGCGGCTGATACGGATTCCGCGAATTGGATCACCTACGGGCGCACGTATTCCGAGCAGCGCTACAGCCCGCTCAAAGAAATTGATGAGCAGAGCGTCGGGAAACTGGGGCTGGTGTGGTCGTACGACATGGGTGTGAAGCGGGCGCTCGAGTCGACGCCGCTGGTGAAAGACGGCGTGATGTATGTGACCAGCGCGTGGAGCTTGGTGTATGCCATGGATGCGAAAACCGGGAAGCTGCTGTGGAAATACGATCCGAAAGTGGCCAAAGATCATGCGAAGTTTGTGTGCTGCGACGTGGTGAACCGGGGAGTCGCGATGTACAAGGGACATCTTTTCCTCGGAGCGCTGGATGGGCGGCTGATTTCACTCGACGCGAAGACCGGCGCGGTGAGTGTGGGAAGTGCAAACCACGCCGAAGGATTCGCCATATGCAATTACGGGTGCGCCGCGGATTGCGAAGGGACTGGTGATTATCGGCAATGCGGGATCGGAGTATGCGGTGCGGGGTTATCTATCCGCGTATGACGCGGAGACGGGCAAGCTTGCGTGGCGATCGTACACGGTGCCGGGCGATCCGTCGAAGCCGTTTGAATCCGAAGCGATGAAGAAAGCGGCGGCGACTTGGTCGGGCGAGTGGTGGAAAGCGGGTGGAGGAGGCAGCCCGTGGGACGCGATCGTCTACGATCCCGACACGGATTTGATTTTCGCCGGCACAGGGAATAGCTCACCCTGGTACGACGAAATACGTGGGAAAGGCGACAGTTTGTACACAGCGGCGATCATCGCGCTGCATGCGTCGAACGGCGAGATGGCGTGGTATTACCAGACGACGCCGAACGATGACTGGGATTACGATGCGACGCAACCGCTGATGCTGGCGACGCTAACGATTGATGGACAGGCGCGGCGCGTGATCATGCAGGCGAACAAGAACGGATTCTTTTACGTGCTGGACCGAGAAACCGGGAAATTTATTTCGGCGAAAGCCTACGCCGCGGTGAATTGGGCCAAGGGCATCGACGCGAACGGACGCCCGATCGAGAATCCGGAAGCCCGTCAGCTTAAGGATGGGCAGGCGGTGGAACCGGCGACGGACGGAGGACACAACTGGCATCCGATTTCGTTCAATCCGGCGACGGGGCTTGTGTACCTGGGCGCAGTGAACGGCAATTCGGTTCACGCGGTGAACCGCGATTTCAAGATCGATCTGAACGATCAGACCACCGGAGCGGATCGCGCGTATCACGGGCCGGCGTCCGAAGAAGCGCGAAATATGAAGGTGAGCGGGCGGCTGCTGGCGTGGGATCCGGTGAAGCAGCAAGAGGCGTGGCATGTTGACCTGGAGAATCCCAAGAGCGGTGGAACGCTGACAACTGCTGGAAATCTTGTGTTCCACGGACAAGCGAACGGAAAGCTCGTGGCCTATCGCGCCACCGACGGGAAAAAGCTGTGGGAGTTTGATGCGGGCGTGGGAATCGCGGCACCGCCCATAACTTATTCCGTGGACGGAACGCAGTACGTTTCCGTGCTTGTGGGATGGGGCGGACCGATGGTGCTAAATAACCGGCCGATTGGGCGTGGGAACGTGGGCTCTGGGATGCTGCTTACGTTTGCACTTGGCGGGACCGCGACAGTGCCGCCTTATCACCGCGAGGTGGCACCTGTGCCCATGCCGACATTTCACGTGGTGACTTCGCCGGCGGAAATCGAAAAAGGACGCGTTCTATTCGCGACTTTCTGTTCGCGGTGTCATGGCGCAGATGTTGTGAGCGGTGGCGAAGTGCCGGACTTGCGGTATCTCGATCGGGAAACACATCAGATGTTCGAGCAAATCGTGCGCGGCGGAATGCGGCGCGAGTCTGGCATGCCATCGTTCGCGGACGATCTTACGTCGGGCCAAGTGCACTTGGTTCAGGCGTACGTGCTTGATCGGGAGCGGGAATCGGCGCAGGCTGCTGGCGGCCAATAGTTCGCCGCATCTTCGTTCGCGGATCGATTCTTCTGTATGGCGCGAACAGGCGAAGGAGCAGTGTCCATTTCGTTGCGCAGGCGAAGAGGCGTGTGATAGCCTGCAGTCCCAGCAAATTTTTGACCAGCCCGGAAGACAGCGTTATCTATCGAGACACATCTGTACCAATTAGCATTTGGCAGCGATATATCAGCGGGCTAGATTGAAGGCCCCGGTCCTCGATTTGTATGGTGATTTTGTGGTGGGGCCCTAAGGAGGGTAAATGTGGGGAGGAGAGAAGAAGGGCAGCGAATCTCCCGCAAGGCAGCCGCTCCCGCAGCAGCCTAGCTCGGTACCAAATGTAAGCGCGTCATCCTTTTCTGGGGAGGCTAAGACAATGGCACCATTGGATCAGACGTATCCCTCGACGGCAAGCAGCGGTACCGCGCGGCTGGGCGGAAGTTTGCACGTCAAGGGCGAAATTACAGGCAATGAGGATTTGCACATCGACGGAAGCGTCGAGGGCCTGGTGCAGTTGGAAGACCGCAAGCTGACCGTAGGAGCGAGCGCGAAAGTCACAGCCGACATTATCGCCCGCGAAGTGGTCGTTTACGGAAACGTGAAGGGAAACCTTCGCGCGCGCGACCGCATTGAGATCAAGAAAGACGGCTCGGTGGTGGGCGATTTGACGACGGCGCGGATCATGATCGAGGACGGCGCCTATTTCAAAGGGTCGATCGAAATCGACAAGTCCGGGGACGCCGGCGAAAGCAGTTTCGAGAAGGCTTCGTTCTCGAAGTCGTCGTCGCGCAGCACCGTCGCCGCCTCGACCACCGCTTCCTAGTTCTCCGCAGGGTCTGTTCGCGCGCGGGTCGCCGGCAAGTGGCCCGCCGCGAATAGGCAGTTGTGTCTCGCCTCCTTTCCCTCCTGTCGCAAGAAAGCCGTGTAAAGTCGCAGAAAATGTAAAATCGTTGGAAAGTGTACTCAGAAGGTGCTATTTCTCTTGACAGGATTCTGAGTGTGTTGGTTTAATGGCGTCATCCAGTTGATATCCGTTAACAACTGAGAGTTGGGGTTTCTGATCGTGTCAAACGGCTCATTACTTGCGACCGAGTCGCAGCTAGGGCGAAAGACTCAAGCTGGCCCTATTCACCGGCGATCTCTTCTGAAGGAGTTGCGTGCGCGCGGCGTGCGCATCACCTCGCAGCGGAGAGCGGTGATTGAAATTATTCAAGAAGTCCCGCGTCATCTCGACGCAGCGGAACTGCTGCGTCTGGCGAAGGAGCGCGAGCCCGATATCGATCGAGCGACAGTTTACCGCACGATTTCTCTGCTGAAGCACCAAGGGCTGATCGATGAGCTGGACCTGATGCACATCGAGGGCGAGAAGCACTATTACGAAGTGAAGACGAGCAAGGACCATTGCCACCTGGCGTGCTTGAGGTGCGGCGCGATTTTCGAATACACGAGCCCCGCATTTGAAGAGCTAAGGACGGAAATCGCAAAACAGGGTTCGTTTCAAATTGCAGTAGTGCGTTTGGAAGTGGGTGGGGTTTGCAAGAAGTGTAGTGCCGCGGCGGGTGTGGCGGAGAAAAGGCCCTCGTAGGAAACTCAGGAAAAAGGAACGAGCTAACCGACCGCGCACTCCGGTAGATGCGACTAGGTCGCATCTGACTTCAGCAATTCAAAATTGAACGGTCTCCGCAACCGAACCTTGGCAGGAAGTTGCGGAGACCGGCAAATCGACAACCAGATGGCTGCCGACCATGGTCATTATATGGAAAGCAGCCACGGGAATACAGGAGAGCCACGTGGCTGGAAAACCAAGCCGTAGAAGCAAGAAGTGTGGAAAGAGCGAGCCCGATCAGTCGCGCTGGCCAGTCACCTTCAAATGGGTGGCCATGGGCACGCTGGTGGCTTATACGGCGATCGGGCGGCCAGAAGGTAGCCTTGGCTCAGGCCCAGCAAGCGCCCAGCGGTACAAAGACAAATCCAGCGCAACCACAAGCTGCCGCGCCTGTTCACCACTTCGAAGTTCCCGCTGGCCAGTTGAAGGACATCCTGCCGACTTTCGAGAGCGCCAGCGGACTACATGTAGTGTTGGCCAACTCTGCCATCGGAGGAGTGCAATCAGCGGGTGTGACTGGCGATTACACAAATGAGCAAGCGTTTGCGCACTTGCTTGAAGGCACGGGCGTGAGCTACCGCTTCACGAGCCCAGGCGTGGCGACGTTGAATCTTTCGCCGGTGGAACAATCGGTCACTGTGAATGCTTACAACCCAGACCCCTATGCAGACCCGGAAGCGCCCTACAAGGCTGATCGCCTATCCTCGGACCAAGTTCACCGAGCCGGTCCTTAACACGGCGAGGACGGAGACGATTCTTACTCAGGAGGCGATCGAAGATAAGAACGCGACGACCCTCCGTGAAGTGTTGCGATCAACGGCTGGCGTCACCTTGGGGTCGGGCGAAGGCGGCAACGCCTTCGGTGACCGCTTCTTCATCCGCGGCTTCGATGCGCGCAACGACGTGTTCGTGGACGGCGTTCGGGATACCGGCGTCAGCATTCGCGAGAATTTCGACGACGAGCAGATCGAGATCCTGCGCGGTCCGGCGTCCTCGTTCGCCGGCCGGGGCACCACGGGCGGCGCGCTGAACATCGTCACCAAGGAAGCCCGGAACACCGACTTCTACGACTTCGAGACCGAGGGCGGCTTCAACGACTCGACCAAGCGCGGCACCGTCGACATCAATAAGGCGATCAGCCCGGTGCTGGACGTGCGTCTCAACGGCATGGTCCAGTACGCCGATGTTGCCGGGCGCGACTTCACGACCGACAACCGGTGGGGCGTTGCCGGCGCCGTGGCCTATCATCCGACCGACAACTTTAAGCTGACCGCCAACTATTCGCACACATACCTGTGGGGCCTGCCGGACTTTGGTGTGCCGACCAACCAGGTCACGCGCGAGCCGGTCACCGAAAGCGGCGTGCCGCGCGACACTTACTACGGCGCGATCAATCGAGACTTCACCAAGTCGACTCAGGATATTGGGACCACTGGACGCAGAATGGAAGGTCAGCGATCACATAACGCTCGAGAATAAGTTTCGGGCGAGCCATTCCCTTCTGAACTACATCGGCACGATCCCCGAGAACCCGAGCGCCAGCGGAGCGACTGCGCCCTATTCTTCGACGCTGACCTTCTTCTCGGGCTACGTCCAGTTGAACGCGCAAAGCCGGTACGAACCGGTGGACGTCATTAACGAGCAGCCCGAGGCCACGTTCAAGTTCGACACCGGCGAAATCCGCCACACGGCGGTTGTTGGAGGCGAGTTCTCCAACGAGCGGATTAGTATCCAGGGCTACAGCGGACTAACCTCCGAACTGACGACGGGGTGTGGCGTTTACCTCCAATGGAGCGCCGATCGTCAGCGTCTACAATCCGCCGCACATTCTGATCGGGTCGAGCCCGATCCAGCTAGCGGGCAATCCGCTGCTCTATCGCGTGGACACCAAAGCGGGCTACCTGCTGGACACGGCGAACTACCATGATTTCATCATCGTCAACGCCGGGATCCGATACGACGACTACCACATCACGGCCGCCAACAACACGAGCTCAAACTCGGCGGACGACGGCATCACCAGCTACAACGCAGGCTTGGTGGTGAAGCCGGTGAAGATCGGCAGCATCTATTTGCCTACGCCACTGCGGCCGATCCGGTGGGCGACGAGCTGGACGCAACGTCGAGCAGCTACGGCGGGCTGGCGGCGACGCAGAATCCGACCCATATCTTTGGGCCCGAGAAAAGCCGCTCCTACGAGGCCGGGACCAAATGGGAGTTGATCGGCGGCCATTTGCTGGCGACCGCGGCCGCCTTTGAAACCGACGTGACCAACGCCCGCGAAACGGCGCCGGCAGGCCTGCCAGGCTACACCAGCGGCCAGATTGTCGCGGGGGCGGCTTACCGCGTGCGGGGTATCGACTTCGAGGCTGCCGGCAAGCTCACCAACAAATGGAGCGTGCTGGCCGGCCTCGTAGTGATGGATCCCAAGGTGACCAAGTCGATCGTGCCGACCAACGTGGGCCTGCAATTGGCCAACATCGCACCCCAGTCATTCAACCTCCTGACCAAATACCAGATTACGAGGCGGGTGGAACTCGGCGGGCAGAGCGTCTTCGCGTCGAAGATCGAGGGCGGTTCGCTGCTCGCCGCGAACGGCGGTATCGCCTACCCCGGCGCCCCGGACCCGACGTTCCTACCTTCCCATTGGCGGTTCGATCTCTTCGCCGAGACCAGGATCAACACCTTCGCGAGCCTGAAACTCTATGGGCAGAACATCACGAACAAGACCTACTACGACTCTCTGTACCAGAGCTCGCAGCCGTTCGTTCAAGTCGCCCCCGGCCGAGCGGTCTATGTGAGCCTGATTTTCAACTTTAATAACAAGTGATCAACAAGAGGTAATCAAGAAGAGGTGATCAAGGCATGCTGATCTGCATTCCCGATGTCCTGAGCAAAGATGATGTGGCAGATTTCCGCCGCATCATGGCCGCTGAAGCCTGGGAGGATGGCCGCTCGACGGCCGGAGCGCAATCGGCGGAGGTGAAGAAGAACGGACAGCTCCCGCCCGACGGCAAGACGTCCCGGCGACTCGGCGAGCGCATTCTTCGTGCGCTCTCCGCCAACACGCTTTTCATCTCCGCCGCAGTTCCGCTTCATGTCTTTCCGCCCCTCTTCAACCGCTACGAACCGGGGCAATTCTTCGGCGAGCATGTCGACAACTGTATCCGGGGCGACCAACTTACCGGCCTGCGCATCCGCACCGATCTTTCGGTCACGCTGTTCCTGTCGGAACCTGAGGAGTACGACGGCGGCGAACTGGTGATCGACGACTACTATGGCTCCCAGCGGGTAAAGCTGCCGGCCGGCCATCTCGTCCTCTACCCGTCGACCAGCCTGCACCTGGTGACTCCGATCACGAGGGGGGCGCGCATCAGCTCCTTCTTCTGGCTGCAGAGCATGATCAAGGACCCACTTGCGCGGCGGATGACCTTCGACATGGACAATGCGATTCGGGAGCTGGTCCAGCGCCTCGGCCGCAACGACCCGGAGGTCCGAAAACTCACGAACATCTACCACAACCTCATCCGGCACTGGGCGGAGCTATGAGAGGAGCCGCCGACGTGGAAGAGATCAATGCGCAGGCATCGGTCTTCATGAAGCAGGGGATTCGTTTGATGGACGACGCCCGGCCGGAAGCTATCGCTGCGGCGTTAGGGTACTTCGACCGGGCGCTGGAGTTGCGCCGTGGCCTGCCCTTCGAGACGTCCCCGATGCTTCGATATGATCTTGCGGCGTGTTGGCTGAATCGCGCGGATGCCCTAGTGCGTCTACAAAATTCCGAACAGATCCAATTGGCGCTTTGCGCGTACGACGAAGGGATCGCTCTGCTTCGCGATCTACCATTGCACGCGGACTCGCGATTTCCAAGGCGGCTGGCCATTGCGCACCAGAATCGTGGCCTGGCATTACGATCCCACGATATCTCCGCTATCGCCAGAGCTATAGGGGAGTTTGCAACGGCGATCAAAATCCTCGAGGCCGAACACGGGGCACGGATCACCGACAGGCGGTACTTGTTGGCGGCAGTGTGGATGAATCTGGCCAGCGCGAGGCTGGCCGAAGGAAACACCCCGAGTGAAGAACTCGCCGAGGAAGCAGCTCGGCGTGCCGTTACGCTTGTTGCCGACCTTGAGACCGATGACGTGCATGGCGTGGAGGTTGGGATGAAGGCACGCCATGTTCTCTGTCAAGCGATTGCGCAGCGTTTATCGCAGATTGCCCGTATGCACGGCAGAATACCCGACGCCGTTCATGAAGCGACCGATGCGGCAGACAGCGGCCTTGCCCTTGCGCGCCAATGGGAAAAGAATGGCGTGGACCGCTTTCGACCTATTGCCCGCGATTTGTTCCTGTTTGGGATGCGAGTCTACGCGAGATACCAACCGCAGTTTCTTCGCGAATTCGTATCGGAAAATATGGACCCAGCTCAATCGTCATTCAATTACGTTGAGAGCGAAGAGATGCGTTCCGCCGCTGGCGAAGCTTACGAACTCGTCTCGCATTTGGAGCAGTGACTCCGCGGATCGGATTAGCTCGCCGGTAGATCGCTCAGAAACGCTCGCTTGCAGGGTGTCCGTGCTCACCGGAATCAGCATGGCCCAGAGGCGTTTTTTCTCTCCAAAAGTTCGGGATGACCAAGCAAGACGAGGATAATATGCACTCTCGTGTCGAAAACTACGCCATCCGAACCCGAACTGAACCGCGAATCGCAGAAATTTCCGGAAACAGGAAGCCTTCTTCGGATCTTTCTCCGTAAAGAGCTGCAATGGGTTTTAGTAGCGCTCATCGGATTCACCTATGTGGTGAGCCTGACGCCTGGACACGCGCTGATCCCTGACGACTACGCGGCGTATATTATGCATGCCGCCAACATCGTAGAAGGACGGCCGTACGCGGAAATCAAGTTCGTACCGAATCCGGACGCGATGTGGATTGGTCCGCCGGAGGGGTATCCGCCGATTTATCCGCTCATGTTGACGCCTGTGTACAAGTTCCTTGGCGTGAACTTCCGGGCGATGAAAGTAATTACGGTGGCCTGCTTCGTGATCTTTCTGATTTTATTCCTGCGGTTAATCGATCCAATTCTCCCGCGCTCCGGGCAGATCTGCCTGTTGCTGGTAATCGCGCTTCATCCTTTCTTCCGGGAATATGGAGATTACGTTCTTTCCGAGATGCCGTACTTGATGTTTTCCTTCGCCGTGTTGCTGATGATTGAGACCTGCTACCAGCAACTCGATGTGAACGAGTGGCGTTTTGCGCAGGCGTTTTTTCTGGCCTTTTTGATTTATTGCGCGTACGGCACGAGGACAATTGGGATCACTCTGTTGGCTGCCATGGGGCTGGCCGATATGGTCCGGTTCAAACGGCCCAGCCGTTTTTTTTGTGCTGTCCTGTTCCTGACGTTGAGCTTCGTGGCGATTCAAATGAAGGCGCTCACAGCTCCTCACACGTATGTGAAATTGACGAATTTCTCGCCGAGCGCGATGGCCGGGCAGTTTGTGGTCTACAGCAAGAGGCTTTCGTACGTATGGGCGAATGGCTGGAGCAGGCCGTTTCAGATTTTGTTGGCATTGGTGATGACAGCGTTCGCCGCGGCCGGTTTTGTGCGAGCTCTCTGGTTGCGGAGATCGGCCACGGAATTCTACCTCTTGGTGTATCTCGGTGTTCTGGCAGTGTATATGGTGAATCTATATGACCGGGGCTTGCTCCCAATACTTCCGCTCTACTTTTTGTACGTGCTTGAGGGGGTGCTGCTGATCGCTGCGAAATTGAGTCGACACCTGCGATTTGGGTTGGTGGGGGCACTGGCGTTGGTCGTAAGTCTGGCGTACAGCGGCAATTACCGGGCGCGGCTGCGCCCGGGGCCGGGGCCCAATACAGAAGACATCGATTTCAAGGAAATGTGCGCGTTCATACGAAAAAATACCGCGCCGTCGGATGTGGTGGCGTTTCCCAAGCCTCGATCGCTGACTTTGCTTACGAGCAGGCCGGCCGCAGGGCTCGGCTGGGATGAAACTCCGGCGCAGGCTGGCCGGTTTTTGAGAGATGCCCGCGTCGCGATCGTAGTGGAAGCGAATTGGCAGCACACGGTTTGGGAGGACGCCGTGGTGAATAAGGATAACAGCCAGCTCATTTACCGGAATCCGAGTTACAAAGTGCTACGAATGAAAGGGATGTGACGGCGATTGGCGAACGCAGGGTATTCAATTGACAGCAGTTGTGCGCTAGCATAGACTTGGCGTTTGTCTTCAAGGGAAAGGTGTGACGAGGGAGATGCGGACGTACGTAGCAAAGGGCCGAGAGGCCGAAGAGTTGAATGTTGGCAAGAACTGGTTCGTAATTGACGCCAAAGGGCAAGTGTTGGGACGCTTGGCGACGCGAATCGCGCGATTGTTGATCGGCAAGGACAAGCCACAGTTTACGCCGTATCTGGATTGCGGCGATCACGTGATCGTGATCAATGCCGAGAGCGTGAAGCTGACCGGCAACAAAATGGACCAGAAGATTTACCGGCACCACAGCGGATATCCGGGTGGTTTGAAGGAAATTCCGATCAAGTTGCTCATGCAGCGGCGGCCGGAAGAGGTTGTGCGCGAAGCGGTGCTGGGAATGTTGCCCAAGAACAAGTTGCGAGCGCGTCGCGCGAAAAAGTTGCGTGTGTATGTGGGAAGTGAATCGCTGGCCCGCCACGCTGGACAGAAACCTCAGCCCCTCACAGTGTAGGCGCGTGGAGCGCTTGCATCTATATGTGAAGAATCGACTGCGCGCGTAGCGGTCCGCCGCACGGGTGCAATTTTCCACGGAAGCAGCAGGATCAGGAGGAAGTTTTGAGTTCATCAGCGAGTTCGTTTGAAAGCGCGGCTGGAAAGCAATTTTACGGGACGGGGCGGCGGCGCGAGGCGGTGGCGCGTGTCTACATCAAGCCGGGCCCTGCCGGGTTTACCGTGAACGGGCGCCCCGTGGACGAATATTTCCGCAACGTGGCGTGGCATACGTCGGCGACGGAGCCGTTGAAGTTCACGCAGATGCACGACCAGGTGGGAGTGGCCGCGCAGGTGAAGGGCGGCGGCGTGGGCGGACAGGCGGGAGCGGTGCGCATGGGGCTATCGCGCGCGCTGGCCCGGCTGAATCCTGAACTGCGTCCGGCGTTGCGAAAGAATGGCTTCCTTACGCGCGACTCGCGGATGAAGGAGCGCAAGAAGTATGGACAGAAGGGCGCTCGTCGCCGCTTCCAGTTCAGCAAGCGTTAGTTGATTGGGCAGGACCCCGGTTCGCCGGGGAATTCACGGCCGGCAAGGAACCGGCAAGAAAGGATGCTCGGGCCGCGAGGCGCTGCAAGCATCCCTTTTAGGGAGAGGAGAAACGTTGGGAGTAGAAATCACAATGAAAGAGTTGCTGGAGGCTGGAGTTCACTTCGGCCACCAGACGCGGCGCTGGAATCCGAAAATGAAGGAATATATTTTCGGCGAGCGCAACGGCATTCACATCATCGATCTGCAAAAAACCCTCAAGATGTTCCGCGAAGCGGCGCGCTACGTGGCCGAACAGGCTGGTGCGGGCCGGAGCGTTCTTTTTCTCGGGACCAAGCGCCAAGCGCAGGAAGCGATTGCCGAAGAGGCGCAACGCTGCGGCATGTTTTATGTGAATCACCGCTGGCTGGGCGGCACGCTGACCAACTGGGTCACGCTGCAAAAGTCCATCAAGAGATTGAAGCTGCTGAAGGCCATGGTGGAAGACGGACGCATGGCGCAACTTTCGAAGAAGGAAGGCGCGCGGCTGGAGCGCGAGTTGAAGCACCTGCAGCAGAATTTTGCGGGCGTGGAAAACATGGCTACGCCGCCAGATATCATGTTCGTGATCGACCCGAATTCCGAGGTGATTGCGGTGCGCGAAGCGCGCCGCATGGGCATCCCGGTGGTGGCCATCGTGGACACCAATTGCGATCCCGACCTGGTGAACTGGATTATTCCCGGCAATGACGATGCGCTGAGGGCCATTCGTTTGTTCACTTCGAAGATTTCCGATGCGGTGGTGGTGGGCCGCCAATCCTTCGAGCAATCGCAGATTGCCGACCAGAAGGTTGCAGGGGCGGCCGGAGAAGAGGGTGTCGATTACGTCGACACGAGCGCTTACGAAGTGTACGAGAAGCAGGAAGGCGACTTCGTGGAGGGCGAGCCGACGGACGTTCTGCCGGCGGAGACGGCCCCGGTGGGAACCGAAGACGATAGCTCCGGACGCTAAGCGATTGACGGGTGGCGTGTTTGAGCGCGCGTCGAAGACGCGGAGCACGATTTTTGTTCGACATTTCCGATTGATACTTCTAATCATGGCGTGGCCAGGCCCGATCCACTTAGAAGATCCATACAAAGGAACAGAGCCATCATGGCAACCGAAACGGGGAAAAATGTATCGGCGCAGCTCGTAAAGGACCTGCGCGACCGCACCGGAGCGGGATTTTCGGCGTGCCGCGACGCATTGGTAGAAGCGAACGGCGACATCGAGCAAGCGATCAATGTGCTGCGAAAAAAAGGACAAGCAGCGGCGCAGAAAAAAGCGCAGCGGGCCACGTCCGAAGGATTGGTCAGCTCCTACATACACGCCGGCGGAAAGATCGGCGTGCTGCTGGAGATCAATTGCGAGAGCGACTTCGTTGCGCGCACGGATGATTTCCAGCGCCTGAGCCATGATGTGGCCATGCACATCGCCGCGCTCGACCCGCGGTTTCTGCGGCGCGAGGAAGTGACTCAGGATGTACTCGACCGCGAGCGCGATATCTATCGCGAGCAGGCCAAGGCGACCGGCAAGCCCGAGCCGGTGATCGAGAAGATCGTTTCCGGAAAGATGGAGAAGTTCTACGAGGAGAATTGCCTCTACGAGCAGCACTTCATCAAGGACGAAGGCGTGACCATCAAGGAACTGGTGGACCAGGCCATCGCGAAGATGGGCGAGAACATCGCCATCCGGCGGTTTGCGCGGTTCAAGGTCGGCGAGACTGACGGCGCGGCGACGTCTGGACCTACGCCCGAATAATCCTCCAACATTGAAATTTGGCGAGATTCCGTGACGCGATGTTGGCGGAGCGGAGTCTTTTGCTGTACCCCTCCTCTTTGTTGTGCGAAAATCCTCAGGCCGTATGAATACTGTGTGAACGGGAAGTCGACCGTGCCAGATTCGGCCAAACACCTTAAAATACGCGTGATTCAGGATTACCGAGAAAGCGATGCCCACAGCTTCCGCGCTCAAGCGCGTCAATAACAAGCGAACCGTTACGAAGAAGCCATCGCCCGCATACCGCCGAATCGTGGTGAAGCTTTCCGGCGAGTCGTTGTCGGGTCCGGATGCATTTGGCATCCACGCCGGTACCATTCAGGAAATCGCGCAGGAAGTGAAAGACGTGCGCGACCTGGGCGTGCAAGTGGCGATCATGGTAGGCGGGGGGAATATTTTCAGGGGAACGCGGCAAAAAGAATTGGCGATTGACCGCGCCACTGGCGATTACATGGGCATGCTGGCGACGGTAATCAATGGACTGGCGCTGCAGGATGCACTGGAAAAGGCGGGCTGCCTCACGCGCCTGCTGAGCGCAATTGAGATGCACCAGGTAGCGGAACCATTCATCCGGCGCCGGGCGACACGCCACCTGGAAAAAGGCCGCGTGGTGATTTTCGCGGCGGGCACGGGCAATCCTTATTTTTCCACCGACACGGCGGCGGCGTTGCGCGCCATGGAAATCAAGGCGGATGTGATCCTGAAAGCCACGCGCGTGGACGGGATCTACGACGCCGATCCGGAAAAAGTGGCGGGCGCGAAGAAATTTGTTCAGATCACCTACCTGGACGTGCTGCAGCGGGGACTTTCGGTGATGGACTCGACGGCCATTTCGCTGTGCATGGACAACAAGATGCCCATCGTGGTGTTCGACATGGGCGTGGCTGGAAATTTGAAGCGCGTGGTGATGGGCGATGCCGTGGGCTCCACGGTGACAGCAGCTTAGAAGCGCAGGCGGAGGCACTTTTCGATGAGCACGATTGCCACAAGCAAAGATGCTATGGCGCAGGCAAAATCGCGGATGGAAAAAGCGGTGGACGATTTTCGCAAGGAACTGGCCGGAGTAAGAACGGGCCGTGCCAACGTAGCGATTCTCGATCATGTGCGCGTGGACTACCATGGCACGCCGATGCCGCTGAATCAGTTGGGGACGCTGAATGTGCCGGACGCGAGTTCCATCGTGATTTCGCCGTGGGATCCGGGCGCCGTGCCGCTGATCGATAAGGCCATTCGCACTTCCGACCTGGGGCTAAACCCGACAAACGACGGGAAAGTGGTGCGCGTGCCGATTCCTCCTTTAACCGAAGACCGGCGCAAGGACATGGTGAAGCATCTACACAAGATCCTGGAAAATCACCGGACGGCGGTGCGAAATGTGCGGCGCGATGTGAAGGAAGCGGTCGAGAAGCTCGAGAAAGAGAAGAAGATCAGCGAGGATGAGAAGAAGCGGTCGCTGGACGAGCTTGAAAAGCTGACGCATTCCGAGACGAAGAAAATCGAAGATCTCTCGGCCACGAAGGAAAGAGAAGTCCTCGAATTGAAATAATATCAGCGGCCTGAGGACGAACTCCGGGCCCAAGAACTCCAGACCCAACTACGCAGTTATTCTGCTCCGCAGTTCTATTGAGCTTTCGCAGATTCGCTTGAGCCCAACGGCACCAGCGTGAAGGTGCATTCGGCCGATGCGGCGGAGCATTCCAAGCGCCCGCTTCGCACAAGCTTTTGCGGAGAAGGAGCCGGAAACATCGGCCCGAAGTCGATAGCGCGCAACCGGTCAGCAAGTGGCCGAAGTTCTTCTTTCCCCTCGATGAAACGCACGGCGGTTGCGCGCGCGCCGCTGCTTGCAGTGGGTGACGGCGAGAAGATCATGGTGAAATCCGCAGTGCCGGTTGATTTCGAGGAATTCTCAAGGCGAAAGATGGGATTTTCCGGCGTGCCGGCTTTCGTGCGAACGAGCAACTCCGGAATATCCGAGTTGCCGCCGAGCAAAAGAGTGAGGCGCGCCTGCGCCTCCGGGTCGGGATTGGGAGCAATCAATGCCAAAGCGTAGGTGCGGATAGCTGCGTCTCTATCGGCGCGCTTTTCGAGGACGCGCGCGAGGTGAAAGGCGATTGCGCCGTCGGGATTCAATATCCAAGCGGAGTGAAAATAGCGCTGTGCGGCTTCGAGATTATCTTTCTGGAAGCGAATCCAGCCGAGCGTGTCCCAATAGCGAGCGAGTTTTGCTTCTACGATAAACAAATCCGGCGGCACGTGAGCGACATCCACTTGCGCGGTTGCGACAGAATCTGCGGCTGCTTCGGCATATTTCTCAGCTTTTTCTAGTTCGAGTTTGTGGTCGGCCAAATCGCGCGCGACGGCATTCCAGACGGCGGGGTTCGGTGAAAGCGCGACGGCCTTGTCGAACGCGGCCAAGGCTTGGTCGTTTTGCGCCAGATTCAAGCGAGCGTCTCCCAAGCTGAGTTGCAGCGAGGTTTTGTCCGGAGAGAGCACGGCGGCTTTGTCGAGTTCGGGCAGAGCCTGCGTGTAGTCGTGTTGAGAGAGGTAGATGTTGCCGAGCGCTTCGTGGGCTGTTTTGTCGAGCGGGTCGAGAGCAATCTGCTGGCGAAAAGCGGCGATGGCTGCGTCATCCTTGTGCCCGGCATCGTAGGCCAGGCCCAGGTAGTTGTGAACCTGTGGATCGTCCGGATTTATTTCGAGTTCTTTCTGGAAGGCGTTGGCGGCGAGATCCAGTTCGCGGGCGCGCATATAGGCCAAGCCCAACTGGGTCCATGCCTGCGGATAGTTCGGGTTGATTTTGACAACTTGTTCGAGAAGCGGAATGGCGGAGCGCGTGTTCCCCGAGGAAAGCGCTGCCGCGCCTGTCTCATAGAATTCGGGGGCGCCGGCGTCTGACGGAACGGTCAACGATGCGGCAGACGTATTCTCGACCAGCAAAGGTTGTGCTTGGTCGGCCGCGACGGCGTGCGAAAATGCCAAGTAATCACTTGATTGAGACGGTGCAACAGATCGCTGCTTGAAATCGAGAGTGCGTTCCGCGGTGAGCGCATGGCCAGCGAATGCGTAGTGGGATTCAAACCCGGCATAGTCGCGCGTTACCGCAATTGCGGCGGGCGGGCGCACTGAAAAGTTCTCCGGGAAGGTCAACTGCAGTTGCGCGCTGACGCGCAGAGGACTGCCGAGTTCGATGGTGCTCTCGCGTTTTTTCGGGGCATCCGGAACGCCGAGGGCCAGGAGCGGAATGGGAACTTTCATGCGCTCCGCCGACCAGTCGATGAAAGCGGGCTGTGCATAGTCGATTTCAAGCGCGAACGGGCTTTCAGTGCTGGAGGGGTCGGACGGTTTGACGGTGACAATATCTCCGTGTAGGCCGTCGAGCGCGAGAATTGTTTGCGCGAGTTCTTTCCACTGTGATTCGGGCGTGCGATGAAAGGCCAGGCGCAGAACATATTCGTTATCGCCACGAAGCTGGTAGCGAATGCTGGCAGTGAGTTTTCCAAGCTTTGTCACGTCGCCATCGACAGTGACACTCTGCGTGGAAGGAAAAGGCGGATCGGCCGGAGTTTCCACTATCGCTCCGGAAGGAATCAGCAGCGCGCTTCTTTTTCTGCTCGACGCAGGCAGAAATTTGAAAGGGGCGACGCCGGAACTAGGGTCGAGCCAAACGATTTCCTTGTCGCGGCGCACGGTTGTGACAAAGCGGGCGAATTGCGCGGGTGATGGCAGATCGGGATCGAATGCAGGGCTCGAAACAAAGGCGCTTTGAGCTGAAATTCCGGAAGCCTCGAGCAAAGCGGCGAGCAGCATCTGTTTATCGGCGCCGGTCGCATTCTTCTGAGAAAGCACCTGTGCGGCCGGATGAATCGCACCTGTTACTGGAGAGAAGGGCAGGTCAAGCTCGGGGATGCGCGAAACGAATTCGTAAAGGGCCCGCACTTTGTCCACGTCGGTCACGCGATTGTTTGTAAGTGCCGCAGCCTTGGCACGAAGTTCGGGCGAGATAGTCCGATTCATGTTTGCGAGTTTTGCGTACCAAGCTCCCAATTCGCTCCAACTCGTAAAGGTGGTGACGTTTACGTCCGCAGGTTTGGTATTCGTCTGCGCAGGAGCGTTTGCATCGGACTCGTCTTCAGGGACTGCAAGATTCGCGTGCTCCCACTGATATATATGTCCACCTGAGGCGGCAACGGCGGCGGTGTAGGGGAATTGCGGAGATTTCAAAGTTGCGTGCCGAGATTTTGGAATCTCAATCTCGAGGCTTTCTTCGAGCACGACCGCGTCGGTCAAAAAGCTGTGTTGCATCCAAAACTGCCCAGCGGGTTGTGCTTTCAAGTGGGAGACAACTTCGTACTCAAGAGTATCGCCTGGATGCAAGGACGGAACGGCAAGGGTCTTCTGGCGGTAGCTTTCGTATGCCGGGGCATTCTGCGTGATGGCCTGCTGAGCGTCCTTCGCAGAATCGGGGGGAATGCTAACGCGAGCACTGTCGTGCTTGATGACTCGTACGAATTGGAAATCGAGTGAGCCGCCTGATGAGTCGTAGTCGAAGGCAAGATGAGAGAATTTCTGGGCGGCTAGATCCGACTGAATGCGGACTCGCGCGAAAATGGTGCGAGTTTGAGAACCGTCTGTGTCGAACTGAACGCGCGTTGAATACTTTTCGATTACGTAAGGTTCTTTGGAATAGGCAGAGGGAATGGCCGGCGCGCTGGCCCTCGTATGTTGGCCTTGGATGCCAGTCTGGGACGCAGCCCGTTGCGCCTTCGCGAACGGGGGAGCTACGACAAGAAGCACGAAAATGAGACAGCACCCTAATTTCAAGAAAGCTCCCTGTTGAAAACCTGCGGCCAGTTTAGGCAGGCAATTCGGGTGCGGTAAAGCAAGGGTTTGGGGACGGGTTAGCAATCGTCCACGGTCGGGGCGTCTCGGGCGCGAGATTCGGAGGCAGCCTTGTTAGAGGAATCGCCATCTAAACTGATGAGTAAAAGCCATTTAAAGTTAATGGTCTTTGACTATAACTGTAGTTTGTGGACTTTGTTGCAATTTCGTCGTGGGAAGCGGATTCTCAGGCCGGTGATCGGCGACGAAGATCCAGTACGAGGTGGTCGACTAAAAGAAAATCGAATCGATCGTATTTCCACAAGGGAATCGGGTTGACAGCTTTTGTTGTTTTACCTATACTTACGCGGTTGTCTTGATGGCCTTCGGGCCAGGTGTTGTGAAAGGGAAGTCTTCCTCCCCGGAACACAGAGCGACGGAACGGGGATTTGGAAGAGCGGCCGAAATGGGGCGCCAGCCCCGCAAAGCCGTGTAAAGCCTCTCCGTAACGAGCAGATGCAGTTTTCATCCTCAGGGTGAAGCGTAGCGTCCGCACCGGAGCACCTTGTAGTTTCCTCAAGGTTGGCGGCCTTTCTGTTCATGCACCCGCAGAATTCTGCGCGGGAGGAGTCTTCACGCGCAGGCTTCTGAGGACGCGGGAGCTTTGCGGAAGCGAGGGAGATAGCGTGCCGACGTTTTCACAACTGGTGCGAAATGGACGGGAGCAGATCCGGACGAAAACAAAGTCGCCGGCTCTCGAAGGGTGTCCTGAGAAGCGCGGAGTTTGCGTGCGCGTTTACACGCAGACGCCGAAGAAGCCGAACTCAGCGCTGCGTAAGGTGGCGCGCGCGCGGCTGACCAATGCCGCGGAAGTGACCACCTACATTCCCGGTATCGGGCACAACTTGCAGGAGCACTCGATCGTGCTGGTGCGCGGAGGTCGCGTGAAGGATCTGCCGGGCGTTCGCTATCATATCGTGCGCGGCACGCTCGATGCGGCCGGAGTTGAAAATCGCAAGCAGGGGCGCTCGAAGTACGGCGCCAAGCGGCCAAAAGCCGCCCAGAAGTAGGAGAGCGGACAGATGCCTCGCAAGGGATGGGTTCTTCGCAGAAAAATCGCCGGCGACCCGGTGTACAACAGCGACCTGGTGCAGAAGTTTATTTCGAGCATGATGTATGACGGCAAGCGTTCGACGGCACAGGTGATTTTCTACAACGCCATGGACCAGGTAGGCGCAAAGACGAACGACGACGCGTTCAAGTTGTTCAAGAAGGCGGTCGAGAACTGCAAGCCGGTGCTGGAAGTGAAGACGCGGCGCGTGGGCGGCGCGAACTACCAGGTTCCGGTGGAAGTGAATCCGTTCCGGCGGCAGTCGCTGGCGATTCACTGGCTGGTATTGAACGCGCGCGGGCGCTCGGGCCGATCGATGACCGAAAAGCTGGCGGAAGAAATTATGGATGCCGCGAATGGACGAGGCGGAGCAGTGAAAAAGAAGGAGGACGTGCACCGCATGGCGGAGGCCAACAAGGCTTTCGCGCACTATCGCTGGTAGCGCGAACAGGGTTCAGGGATGCCACGGCAAGTACAACTCGAGCACACTCGGAACATCGGGATCATGGCGCACATCGATGCGGGCAAGACCACCTGCACCGAGCGCATCCTTTTCTATACGGGTGTGACCTACAAGATTGGCGAAGTGCATGAAGGCACCGCCACCATGGACTGGATGGAGCAGGAGCGCGAGCGCGGAATCACCATTACTTCCGCCGCGACCACTGCTTTCTGGAACCGGTTCAACCAGAAATATCGCGTCAACATTATTGATACTCCAGGCCACGTGGACTTCACCGTGGAAGTGGAGCGCTCGCTGCGTGTGCTGGACGGCGCGGTGGCTGTATTTGACGCGGTAGCGGGCGTGCAGCCGCAAACGGAAACGGTGTGGCGGCAGGCGGACAAGTATCGTGTCCCGCGCATTGCGTTCATCAACAAGATGGACCGCATTGGCGCGGATTTCGATCACTCCATCCGGACCATGCGCCAGCGGCTTTCCGGGCATCCTGTACCGATCCAGTTCCCGATTGGACGCGAAGAGAATTTTATCGGCTTGATCGATTTCATCGAAGAGCGCGCCATCATCTGGAAGAGCGAGACGCTCGGCGCGGAATATGAAATTGTGCCGCTCGAAAAGCTCTGGGACGCCGAATATCTGAAGACGCATCCGGAGGTGGAGACCGCGGTGAAGGCCTCCGCGCTGACTCCGGAGTTCTACAAAGAGCATCGCGACAAGGTCGTCGAATATATCGCCGAGCACGACGACGCCATCCTCACGAAATATCTCGATCAGCACAAACTGGAACCTGCGGAACTGCGCGCTTCGCTGCGCAAGTCGACCATTGCCCTGAAGTTGGTGCCGGTGGTGGCGGGATCGGCGTTCAAGAACAAAGGCGTGCAGCCGCTGCTGGATGCGGTGGTCGACTATTTGCCTTCGCCGATAGATATTCCCCCCGTGGAGGGTATTGATCCTGATAACGATGAGCCGGTGCTGCGGCGCCCATCAGACGATCAGCCATTTGCGGCCCTGGCGTTCAAAATCATGACCGATCCCTACGTTGGCCATGTGACTTACATCCGCGTTTATTCCGGTGTGCTCAAGGCGGGACATAGCGTTTACAACTCGACCAGAAAGACTCGCGAGCGTATCGGGCGGTTGCTGCGCATGCACGCGAACAAGCGCGAAGAGATCGAATCGGTCGAGGCGGGCGATATCGCCGCGTGCGTGGGATTGAAGAACGTCACCACCGGTGACACACTGTGCGACGAAGATAAGCCCATCGTTCTGGAAGCGATCGATTTCCCGATGCCGGTTATTTCGGTGGCCATCGAGCCCAAGACCAAGGCGGACCAGGAAAAGATGGGCACCGCCCTTGGAAAGCTGGCGCAGGAAGATCCGACCTTCCGCGTGCACACCGACGTGGATACGGCGCAGACCCTGATTTCCGGCATGGGCGAATTGCACCTGGAGATTATCGTGGATCGCATGATGCGCGAGTTTGGCGTGCAGGCCAACGTGGGCCGCCCGCAGGTAGCCTATCGCGAGACGATTCTGAAACTGGCCGAAGGCGAAGAAAGATATATCAAGCAGACCGGCGGCCGTGGACAGTACGGGCACGTGAAGCTCACCGTGCAGCCGTTGCCAAATGATGGGCACGAAGACATGCATGAGATGTCGACCGACGAGCTTGACGCGCTGGCGCAGAAGGTAGCGGGCAAGGGCGGCAAGTGGCGGTACGACAAGGAACACCGGCTTCTTTTTATCGACAAGGTTTTTGGCGGAGCCATCCCGCGTGAATACATTCCTCCAATTGAAAACGGCGTAAAGGAAGCGATGGAAACGGGTGTGCTGGCCGGCTACGAAATGGTGGATCTGGCGGTCACGGTGATTGACGGCAGCTACCACGAAGTGGACAGCTCGGAAATGGCTTTCAAGATCGCGGGATCGATTGCGTTCAAGGAAGCGTGCCGCAAAGCGAATCCGAAGCTGCTTGAGCCGATCATGAAGGTGGAAGTGGTGGTCCCGGAAGACTACATGGGTACGGTCATCGCTGACCTGAACTCGCGGCGCGGCCAGATGCAGGGGCGCGAATCTCGCGGCGGCACGGAAATCATCAATGTGCTGGTGCCGCTGTCGGAAATGTTCGGATACGCCACCGACATTCGCAGCAAGACGCAGGGGCGCGGCAGCTTTACCATGCACTTCTCGCATTACCAGCAGGCGCCGAACAACATCGCGGAGGAAATCATCGGCGGTAAAGACGGAGCCAAGGTAAAGCGGTAGCGGGCTGCGCAAGGTTTGAAGGGAAAGATTCGAAGGAAATAGACCGGAGCGGAGAGAACACATGTCCAAGGAGAAATTCGAGCGAGTCAAGCCGCACTTGAACGTGGGAACGATCGGACACATCGACCACGGCAAGACCACGCTGACGGCGGCGATCACCAAGGTGCTGTCGAAGAACAACCCGAAGGTTTCGTTTCGGGCGTTTGACAGCATCGATAACGCGCCGGAAGAGCGCGAGCGCGGTATTACCATCGCGGTGTCGCACGTGGAGTATGAGACTGCCAACCGGCACTACGCGCACATCGACTGCCCGGGCCACGCCGACTACGTGAAGAACATGATCACCGGAGCGGCGCAGATGGACGGCGCGATCCTGGTGGTTGCGGCAACCGACGGACCGATGCCGCAGACGCGCGAACACATTCTACTGGCGCGGCAGGTGGGCGTGCCGGGAATTGTGGTGTTCCTGAACAAGTGCGACATGGTGGACGATCCGGAACTGCTGGAACTGGTCGAACTGGAAGTGCGCGAACTGCTCAAGAGCTATCAGTTCCCTGGCGACACGATTCCGGTGGTACGCGGATCGGCGCTGAAGGCGCTTGAAGGCGATGAGAAGTGGGAGAAGTCGATACTCGAGCTGATGGATGCGGTGGACAAGAACATTGCGCTGCCGCCGCGCGAAGTGGATAAGCCTTTTGCGATGCCGATCGAAGACATTTTCTCGATTTCCGGACGCGGCACAGTGGTAACCGGGCGCATCGAGCGTGGCAAGGTGAAGGTAGGCGAGGAAGTGGAGATTGTGGGCTTCCGTCCAACGACGAAGAAGACGGTGACGGGCATCGAGATGTTCCGCAAGCTGCTCGATGAAGGGCTGGCGGGCGACAACGTCGGGTTGCTGCTGCGCGGCACGGAGAAGGACGAAGTGGAGCGCGGCCAGGTGCTGTGCAAGCCCGGATCAATCACACCGCACACCAAGTTCAAAGCCGAAGCTTACGTTCTGACCAAGGAAGAAGGCGGGCGTCACACGCCGTTCTTTACCGGCTACCGGCCACAGTTCTACTTCCGGACGACGGACGTTACCGGAGACGTAAAGCTGCCGCAGGGAGTCGAGATGGTGATGCCGGGCGATAACGTGTCGGCGGAAATCACGCTGATCACGCCGGTAGCTCTAGAGAAGGGATTGCGGTTCGCGATCCGCGAAGGCGGCCACACTGTGGGCGCCGGCGCGGTCGCAGAGATCATCGAGTAAGGACTATGCCTAACGGAGAAAAAATTCGCATTCGTTTGAAAGCGTACGATCACCGCATTCTCGATCAGTCCACGCGGGAAATTGTGGACACAGCCAAGCGCACCGGCGCAGATGTGGCCGGTCCGATTCCGCTGCCGACGGTGATCAATCGATGGACGGTGCTGCGTTCGCCGCACGTCGACAAAAAATCGCGCGAGCAGTTTGAAATGCGCACACACAAGCGGCTCATCGACATTCTTGAGCCCACGCCGGACACAGTGGATGCGTTGATGAAGCTCGACCTGCCTCCGGGCGTGGACGTCGAGATCAAGGCCTTCGGGCGCGAGCACGTCTAAAGCGGGAAACGACAAGGAAGGGCAGAAGGACGATAGCGATGGCGGTCAACGGAATACTCGGAATCAAGTTGGGCATGACGCAAGTGTTCGCCGAAGACGGCTCGGCGGTGCCCTGTACCGTGCTGCAGGCCGGTCCCTGTGTGGTGGTGCAGCGGCGCACCAAGGATAAGGATGGCTACGACGCGGTGCAATTGGGGCTGGTCGAATTCATCAAGCCGCAACGAATTAATAAAGCGATGACCGGGCACTTCAAGAAGTCGAACGTGGCCCCGATGCGATATGTCGGCGAAGTACGCATCGCGGATTCAAAGGATGAAAGCAAGCCGGGCGATCGCGTGCTGGTGGATGGTTTCAAGATTGGCGAGCTGGTGGATGTGACCGGCGTGAGCAAGGGCAAAGGCTTTCAGGGCGGCGTGAAGCGCTGGCACTTTGGTGGCGGCGACGCGAGCCACGGGTCGATGTTCCATCGGGCCCCCGGCGGAATCGGCGCAAGCTCGTTCCCTTCGCGCGTGTGGAAGGGCCAGCATTTTCCGGGTCACATGGGCAACGAGCGGAAAACGTCGAAGAATTTGCGCGTAGTGCGCATTGACGTGGACGAAAACCTGTTGCTGGTGCGCGGCGCGGTGCCGGGGCCTGAGGGCGCATACATCCTGATTCGCAGAGCGAAAAAGTAGCTTTAGAGAAACGGCGAGAGACGACGATGCCAGTTTTGGACGTAAAGAATCTGGAAGGAAAAACGGTCGGGCAAGTAGAGCTTGCCGACGACGTTTTTGGCGCCGAGGTCAACCAGCACCTGCTGCACGAGGCAGTGCGGCACCGGTTGGCGGGAGAACGCGCCGGCACGCACAAAACGAAAGACAAGAGCGAAGTAAGCGGTTCGGGGAAAAAGCTCTGGAAGCAGAAGGGTACGGGCCGGGCGCGCATCGGCTCAATCCGCTCGCCTCTGTGGCGGCACGGCGGCACGGTTCACGGCCCGGTGCCGCGAAAATACGACTACGCCCTGCCAAAGAAAATGTTGTTGGGCGCGCTGCGTTCGGCGCTATCGGTGAAAACGGCGCAGCAGAAGCTCACGGTGATCGAGGAATGGACGCTTGAGACGCACAAGACCAAGGCGCTCAGCGAGACGCTCGGGAAGCTGAACGGCGAAACGCGCACGATTCTGCTGGTGGAAAACGAGCCGAGCGTGAATCTCGAGCGCGCCAGCCGGAATCTTGACGGTGTGACGCTGCTGCCGACGTCGAAGGTCGACACGTACGAGCTGATGCGCCACGAGCACCTGATGCTTTCGCGCGAAGCGGCGCTCAAATTGAGCCGCGGGCTTTCGGCCAACAAGGGCGAAGAGTCCGGCGCGGCGAACGGTCAGGAAGAAGCTGCAGCGGCTGCGGCGAAGCCAGCCCCGGCGCCGAAGGCGGTTAAGGAAGCCAAGCCAGTGAAGGCAAAAGCGGCGGCCAAGACTGCGAAAAAGCCGGCGGCGAAAGCCGAAAAGAAAGACAAGCCGAAGGCAAGTCCCAAGGCGAAGAAGGAATAGTTTATGGCGAGCAGGCTTTATCAAGTGATCAAGCGGCCGATCATCACCGAAAAGGGACTCGCCGTGAAAGAGACGCAGCACACCGTGGTTTTTGAGGTGGCGTCGGACGCGACCAAGACGGAAGTGAAGGAAGCGGTGCAGCGCATTTTTAAAGTGAAAGTGGCGCAGGTGCGCACGGCGATTTATCACGGGAAGTTCCGTCGCCGGGGACGCGCCGAAGGTTTTCGCAGCGACTGGAAGAAGGCTTACGTAAAGCTCGCCCCTGGCGAGAAGATGATCGAATACGCGGAAAATCTGTAATCTTGGCGGTTTCGGAAGGTTATTTCCGCCTTTCGAAGGCTCGAGGCAAGAATGGCACTGAAAACATTTAAACCCTATACACCGTCGCGGCGCTTCCTGACCATGCTCGATAAGAGCGAGATCACCAAGGAAACTCCGGAAAAATCGCTGACCGAATCGAAAAAGCGCACCGGGGGAAGGAACTCGCACGGCGAGATCACTTCCTGGCACCGTGGCGGCGGACACCCGCGACGCTATCGCAGCATCGATTTCCGGCGCGATAAGACCGGCATCCCGGCCAAGGTAGCGGCCATCGAATACGACCCGAACCGGTCGGCACGGCTGGCGCTGCTGCACTACGCGGACGGCGAGAAGCGCTACATCCTGCAGCCAGTGGGTCTGGAAGTCGGCATGACCGTGCAGAACGGCGAAGGCGCGGACATTCTGCCGGGAAATGCGCTGCAGTTCCGGCACATCCCTCCCGGCACCATGGTTCACAACCTGGAGCTGTATCCTGGGAAAGGCGGGCAGGTGGTGCGCGCGGCGGGCGGTGCGGCGCAGCTGCTCAGCAAAGAGGGCGACATCGCGTTGGTCAAGCTGCCTTCTGGCGAGGTGCGAAAGTTCAGCGTCGATTGCATGGCCACCATCGGGCAGCTTGGCAACCTCGACCACGAAAACGTGACCTACGGCAAGGCGGGACGCACCCGGTGGCACGGCAAGCGGCCGACGGTGCGCGGCGTGGCCATGAATCCGGTGGACCATCCACACGGCGGCGGTGAGGGCCGCGTGAAGGGCAACCACCCGCAGACTCCCTGGGGCTTTCCGACTCTGGGTGCCAAGACGCGGAAGAAGCGTCCTAGCGACCGCATGATTGTGGAGCGGCGCAAGTAGATTTGGTTCGGAAGTAGGGCAGTCAGCAGCGCAGTAGAAGCAGGGATGTAGAAATAGGCTGTAGAAACAGATGGGCCCGGCGCGGCGGGTAACTGAGAGCGACTATGAGAGCGACACGTTCGTCTCGACGTGCAGTGCGCCGGAATCCGCGTCCGCGTAAGGCAGCGGCGCGGAAAGTAACGCAGCGTAGGGTGGCAAGGCCGGCGGCAAAAGCGGCAACGAAGGCAGTCGTAAAACCTTCCAAGTTCGCGCCGGCGCCGCAAGTGCTGTTGCGGCTATGCCGGAACGGCTGGGCGGTGATTGTGGACAAGATACCGAACGCCCAGGGTACGCGCTTCGTATGCCCGTTCTGCCCTCTGTCTCACCGCGTGGCCGGGCCGGTGCGAGGGTTCCGCAAAATGCGGCGGGCGCAGTGGGTCAAGCTGCGGCGGGTAGAAGAGTAAGGATAGAGGAACAGCAAAGATGCCTCGTTCACTAAAGAAGGGTCCGTTCATCGACGGCCACCTGCGGGTCAAGGTGGAGGCGCTGAACGCGCGCAATGAGAAGAAAGTGGTGAAGACCTGGTCGCGGCGGTCAACCATCCTGCCGGAAATGGTGGGGCACACGATCGCGGTGCACAACGGGAGGAAGTTCATTCCGGTGTACATCACCGAACAGATGGTCGGACACAAGCTCGGCGAATTCGCGCCGACGCGCAGCTTCAAAGGCCACGCGGTGAAAGCGGCGCTCGAGAAGGCGGCCGGAGCAGCGGCTCCCGCTGGAGCGGCGCCGGCTGGCGGCGCACCAAAGGCTTAGGGAAAGTCGAGACGAGAAGCAATGGCAACGCAAGCACAGGCACTCACGGGATCACAGATTGAAGGTTTGGCGAAGGCGCGTTTCGTGCGCGTCTCGCCGCAGAAGGCGCGTCTGGTGATCGATCTGATTCGCGGGCAGCGCGCGGAAGAAGCGCTGCAGACGCTACAGTTCACCAAAAAGCGCATTGCCAAGGACATCCAGAAGATTTTGCGCAGCGCCATCGCCAACGCGGAACGCAAGGCGGATGATTCGGGCGCATCCCTGGATGTGGACGAGCTGTACGTCACCCAGTGCTACGTGAACGAAGGTCCGCGGTGGAAGCGCATGCGTCCGGCGCCGATGGGCCGCGGGTTCCGTTATCAGAAGCGCACCAGCCACATCGTGGTGGCAGTTTCCGAGCACGTGCGCGCGGCGGTCGATCGCGCGGCGGCAGCGGCGGCCGAAGCTGAAGCGTCGAAGGGCTTGCGCGGCGCGGTACGCAAGGCTCGCAAGGCGGTTGAGAAGCGCGCCAAAGAATCGCAGAAGAAGAAGTAGGAGGATCGTTTGGGGCAGAAAACACATCCGTACGGATTTCGCCTGGGCTACAACAAGGGCTGGAAGTCGCGCTGGTTCGCCAAGCGCGATTACGCCGACCTGCTGCACGAGGACGTGATCCTGCGCAACCAGTTGAAGGACCGTCTGAAGTCGGCCGGCATCGATTCGATCGATATCGAGCGCGCGGCCAACAAGCTGGTGGTGCGCATCTACACCGCGCGTCCGGGAATCATCATCGGCCGCAAGGGCTCGGAGATCGACAAGCTGAAGGCTGAAGTGCAGAAGCGCACCAAGCGCGAAGTGCACATCGACATCCAGGAAGTGCACCGTCCGGAGTTGGCGGCGCAGTTGGTGGCCGAGTCGATCGCATTGCAGCTCGAAAAGCGTGTTGCTTTCCGGCGCGCCATGCGCAAGGCGGTAGACTCCGCGCTGCGTTTCGGCTGCAAAGGCATCAAAGTGCATGTGGGCGGGCGGCTGAACGGAGCGGAAATCGCGCGCAAGGAATGGTATCTGCAGGGGCGGCTGCCGCTGCAGACACTGCGCGCGGACATCGACTTTGGATTCGCGCAGGCTTACACAACATATGGAATCATCGGCGTGAAGTGCTGGATCTACCAGGGCGAGAAGATTCCGCCTCGCGGTAAGCGCGGCGCCGGCGCAACCGCCGAAGTTTAAGAGTTCGAGTAAAGGAACGGGCCAGTCACTATGTTGATGCCGAAAAAAGTAAAGTACCGCAAGCAGCAGCGCGGGCGGCGCACCGGAAAGGCGTTCCGCGGCGGGGCGCTGGCGTTCGGGGATTACGGGCTAAAGGCGCTCGAGCCGGCCTGGATTACCGACCGGCAAATTGAAGCTTCGCGCGTGGCCATTACGCGGTTCATCAAGCGCGGCGGAAAGTTGTGGATACGCATCTTTCCGGACAAGCCTTACACCAAGAAGCCGGCTGAAACGCGTATGGGCAAGGGCAAAGGTCCACCGGAGCGTTGGGTGGCGGTGGTGAAGCCGGGGCGGATCATGTTCGAAATGTCGGGCGTGGATCTCGCGTCGGCCACCGAAGCCATGCAGCTCGCGGCGCACAAGCTGCCCATCAGGACGAAGTTCGTCACGCGGGCGGAGGAGCTGTAATGGCGCCCAAAGCGGAAAGACTTGAAAAATATCGCAACATGGACCGGAACGAGCTGGAAATCCAGGAGCGCGATCTGGGCGAACAGATTTTTCGCCTGCGCTTCCAGATGACCACCGGGCAGTCCGAGGGTTTGAAGCGGATGCGCGAAGCGCGCAAGGACCTGGCGCGGGTAAAAACCCTGTTGCGCGAAAACGAGCTGAGGAAAAAGTAATGGCGAATGAGACAGCGGCGGCCCCGCAGCAACAGATTCACGAACGCGGCGCGCGCCAGGAACTAACTGGCGTAGTGACCAGCGCGAAGATGCAGAAGACCATCGTGGTAAAGGTCACCCGCGCCACGCAGCACCCGTTGTATCGCAGGGTAGTGCGATCGGGGAAAAAGTATTATGCGCACGACGAAACGAACGAAGCGAAAGTGGGCGATACGGTCCGGATCGTTTCCACGCGTCCCCTTTCAAAATTGAAGCGCTGGCGGTTGAAGCAAGTGCTGTCGCGCTCGACGCGCGTGCAGTAGTCAGGCTAAGGGAGCAAGATCATGGTTCAGATGCGAACATGGCTGACGGTGGCCGATAATTCGGGCGCCCGTCAGATCACATGCATCCTGCCAATTGGCGGAGATGCGGGATTGACGGCTAGTCTTGGTGACGTGATCACCGCAGCGGTGAAAGAAGCGACGCCCGACGGGCAGGTCAAGAAGGGCAAAGTGGTGAAGGCAGTGGTGGTGCGTACGCGGAAGGAACAGCGCCGCCGGGATGGCAGCTATATTCGATTCGACGACAACGCCGCGGTCATCATCAACGATGCGGGCGAACCGGTGGGAACGCGCGTGTTCGGTCCGGTAGCTCGCGAGCTGCGCGAGAAGAAGTTCACCAAAATCATCTCACTCGCGCCGGAAGTGTGGTAGCCATGGCAAAAGCGCAAGAAGCGAAGGGATCAATCGGGATTCGCCACGGCGATACCGTAAAGGTGATGGCCGGGCGGTCGAAGGGCAAGTCCGGCAAGGTGCTCACGGTGAATCCGGCGAAGCACACGGTTACCGTGGAGCACGCCAACATCATCAAGAAGCATACGCGGCCGAACCCGTCCAAGAACGTGCGCGGCGGAATTCTGGACAAGGAAGGGCCGATTCACGTGTCGAACGTGTTGTTGGTTTGCCCGGGATGCGGCAAGCATACGCGCGTGGGACACACCAAGCTGCCGGATGGAACCAAGGTGCGGACTTGCCGTCGCTGCAACACGACGTTTGAGAATTAGGGTTTTGCGCAGTTGAAACAAGAGCAGTGCAGAGGAATCGGGGAAGTGGAATCAGAGAAGAGGAATTAGGGAAGAGGAAATTAGGGAAAATGATCAGCCGTTTGCATGAAAAATACCGGAAAGAGGCGGTGCCGGCGCTGACCAAGCGCTTCGGCTACTCGAACATCATGGCCGTGCCCAAGGTGTCGAAGGTGACTGTCAACATCGGCTTGGGCGAAGCCAGCCAGAACGTAAAGCTGCTCGACACGGCGGCGCAGGAGTTGGGCCAGATTGCCGGGCAGAAGCCGGTGATTACGCGCGCGAAGAAGTCGATCGCGAATTTCAAGATCCGCAAGGGCATGCCCATCGGCTGCATGGTCACGCTGCGCGGCGAGCGCATGTATGAGTTTCTCGACCGGCTGACCTCGGTGGTGTTTCCCCGCGTGCGCGATTTCAAGGGCGTGCCGCCAAACTCGTTCGATGGCCGGGGAAATTACACGCTGGGATTGAAAGACCAACTAGTTTTTCCTGAAATCGACTACACGCGGGTGGACAAAATCAAGGGCATGAACATCACCATCACCACCACTGCCCACAACGATGAAGAGGGGCGCGAGCTGCTGAAGCTGCTCGGCGTGCCCTTCCGGATCTAAGGAGAAATTCTAGATGGCTCGTACGAGTCAGATGGCCAAGCAACAGAAGAAACTGAAGTTCAAGGTTCGCAGACGGAATCGCTGCCGGATTTGCGGGCGGGCGCGCGCCTTTCTGCGGAAGTTTGAGATGTGCCGTATCTGTTTTCGCGGCCTGGCGCTCAAGGGCGAAGTCCCGGGCGTTGTGAAGGCTAGCTGGTAAGGAATGGCCGCTAAGGAAGGGGCCGCAAGGAAAGAGCGAGAATGACCACCGATCCTATTGCCGATTTGCTGACGCGGATACGCAACGCCACGCGCGCGAAGCACCCGCGTGTCGACCTTCCCGCTTCGAAGCTGAAGCTCGAGATCACGCGCATCCTGAAGGAAGAGGGCTACCTCACGAATTACAAGGTAGTCGACGAGAAAGGCAAGAAAACCCTGCGGATTTTCCTGCGCTACACGCCGGACCGCCGCAGCGTGATCACGGATCTGAAGCGCGTTTCACGGCCCGGCTCGCGGCGTTATGTCGGAAAGTATGGAATCCGTCCGGTGGTGGGCGGGATGGGCGTGGCCATCGTTTCCACGCCGCGCGGCGTGATGACCGGAAGCTCGGCCCGCAAGGAAGGTGTGGGCGGCGAGCTGTTGTGCGAAGTTTGGTAGCACTTTGAGCGGAGTGAGGACTTAAGAGAAATGTCGCGAATTGGAAACAAGATCATCCCGTTGCCTTCCGGGGTCAAGGTGCAGATCAAGACCACGGTGGTGGAAGTGCAAGGGCCCAAGGGCAAAATGACGGTGGCAGTGCCGCGCGGCGTGAGCTTCGAGCAGAAGGACAGCACGCTCGTCGCCAAGCGGGAGAACGATGAGTTCCGCGCACTGCATGGTTTGGCTCGCGCGCTTGTGTCGAATGCGGTCACCGGCGTAACGCAGGGCTTCAAGAAGGATCTCGACATTGTGGGCGTCGGCTATCGCGCGGAAGTAAAGGGCAAGAACGTGGTGCTGGCGCTGGGTTATTCGCACCCGATCGAGTTCCCGATTCCTGAGGGAATTCAGGTTGCGGTCGACAAGCAAACGCACATGACCGTTTCGGGAGCGGACAAAGGGCAGGTGGGACAGGTTGCCGCGAATCTGCGCGCGCTGCGTCCGCCCGATCCGTACAAGCAAAAAGGCATCCGCATCACCGGCGAACGGCTCAAGAAGAAGGCGGGCAAGGCCGGAGCGAAGACGTCGGCTTAAAGCAGAAGGAGAACACGAGTGGCGGCACCGGTACGAAAATTATCGCGAGAGGCGCATCGGCAGCGCATCCACGTGCGCATGCGCAAGAAACTTGCCGGCACGCCCGAGCGTCCCAGGCTTTGCGTGCATCGCTCGAGCAGGCATATTCGCGCGCAGGTAGTGGACGACCAGACAGGGCGCACGCTGGTTTCCGCAAGCTCGCTTGACGCCGAGGTGAAGGCGACCATCAAGGGCGGCGGGAACATTGCCGCGTCGAAAGTAGTGGGCAAGATCGTTGCGGAACGGGCCAAGGGAAAAGGAATCGAAAAAGTGGTGTTTGATCGCGGCGGATATCAGTATCACGGCCGCGTGCAGGCTTTAGCCGATGCGGCCCGTGAGGCGGGCCTGAAGTTCTGAAAACTATGCCGAAACAAGAGCTTAAAGATACACTTTCCGTTCGCCGTGTGATTGAGACCAATCAAGCGAACCTGAAAGACCAGGTAGTTTCGATCAATCGCGTCACCAAAGTCGTGAAGGGCGGCAAGAACCTCAGCTTCTCGGCGCTGGTGGTTGTCGGCGACCAGGGCGGGCACGCCGGGTTCGGCATGGGCAAGGCGCGCGAAGTGCCCATGGCCATCCGCAAGGCTATCGAGCAGGCCAAGAAGAACATGGTCCGGCTGAACCTGAAGGGCACCACGATTCCGCACCAGGTGATTGGCTATTACGGCTCGGGACAGGTGCTGCTCAAGCCGGCGCCGGAAGGAACCGGCGTGATTGCCGGCGGCCCGGTGCGCGCGGTGATGGAGGTTGCCGGGATTCAGAATGTGCTGACCAAGTCTCTCGGCACGTCCAACCCGCACAACGTGATCAAAGCGACGTTCGATGCGCTGCTGCATCTAAAGGATGCGGCTCGAGTGGCGGAATCGCGCGGACGCGGAACGGAGGAAGCGGTCGTTTCCTAGTCCGCGAATCGATTATGGCCACGCCAAAGAAATCGTCAGGAACCCTGAAAATCAAGTGGGTGCGCAGCTTTATCGGCTGCCCGCGCGACATGCGCCAGACCATCCGGGGACTCGGATTCCGCCGGATGCAGCAGGTGGTGGAGCGCGCGGACACCCCGGAAACCCGCGGGATGATCGCCAAAGTGCATCACCTGGTGGAAGTGCAGGATTAGGATGCCTATGGAACCGACACTATCGAACTTGAAGCCGCCGCGCGGGTCGCGACACCGCAAGGTGCGCGTGGGCCGTGGCATGGGATCGAAGATGGGCAAAACGTCTGGCGCCGGGAACAAGGGACAACAGTCGCGCCGGGGCTACTCGCGGCGTCCCGGATTTGAGGGCGGCCAGATGCCGCTGCACCGTCGTTTGCCGAAGCGGGGCTTTTCGCAGCCGTTCTCGACTACCTTCGCCATTGTGAACGTCGATAGCCTGAACGCTTTCGGCGTGGGAGAAACGGTGACTCCAGAGCTGCTGATCGACCGTGGAATCGTTCGCGCCAAGCGCGATGGCCTGAAGGTTTTGGGCAACGGTGAACTAAAAGTGGCCGTCACGGTGCGGGCGCATGCATTCAGCAAGTCGGCGCAGGAGAAGATCGCCAAAGCAGGCGGCAAGGCTGAAGTCATTTAATGCGAAAGCTGGTAGAAGCGTTTCGAAACATTTTCAGCACGCCGGACCTGCGTAATCGTGTCCTGTTTACGCTGGGCTTGCTGGGAGTGTATCGGCTGGGCGCTTTCATTCCTACGCCTGGAATCAATACCGACCTTCTGCAACAGCTTTTCGAGCAGAGCCGCGGATCGGTGCTGGGCATTATCGATCTTTTCAGCGGCGGAAATTTCCGTAGGCTGACGATTTTCGCGTTGGGCATTATGCCGTACATCACGGCATCGATCATTTTGCAGCTGCTGGTGGTGGTCTGGCCGTATCTCGAACGCTTGCAAAAAGAGGGCGAACTCGGCCGGCGCAAGATCACGCAATATACGCGCTACCTGACCATTATATTGAGCGCATTTCAGTCGTTCACGATTGCGCTTACTTTGACCCGGCAGAATCTTTCGGGGCAGGCGCTGGTCTACAATCCAGGCATACGTTTCATCCTGATGACCATGCTGACGTTGACTACCGGGTCGGCTTTCATCATGTGGCTGGGCGAGCAGATCAGCGATCGCGGCATCGGCAACGGCATGTCGCTGATCATTTTCGCGGGTATTGTGGTTGGGTTGCCGCGAGCGGTGGGCGATTTGTGGGACAAGGCCAAGACGCAGCAATGGGGATCTTTCACGCCGATTGCTTTGCTTGGCTTATTGGCCCTGATGATTGGGGTCATCGCATTCATTGTGTTCGTGGAGGGCGGCCAAAGACGTATTCCGGTGCAATACGCCAAGCGTGTAATGGGGCGCCGGGTGATGGGCGGGCAGATGACCTATTTGCCGCTGCGAGTGAATTCCGGCGGCGTGATTCCGCCGATTTTTGCAAGCTCGCTGCTGACATTCCCGCAGACGCTGGCGCTGATTTTCCAGAACAAGTCGCCATTTTTTGACCGGTTTGCCAAAGCCATCAGTTGGGGCGAGCCGCTGTACACGCTGATTTACGTGACGTTGATCATCTTTTTCGCATTCTTTTACGTAGGCATCATTTTCAATCCCACGGAACTTGCCGACAACATGCGCAAGTATGGCGGGTTCATTCCGGGGATTCGGCCTGGCCGCAACACCTCGGAACACATCAACCGCATCTTGTCGCGGCTCACGCTGGTCGGCGGAATTTATCTTGCCATTGTTTGCTTGCTGCCAGAGTGGCTGATCTCCGGCATTCATTTGCAGCATTTGCCGATATGGTTGGGCGGCAACTGGTTTGACCAGCACATGTGGCGCTTTGTGCTGGATGGTCTCGGAGTGCAGTTTTATTTCGGTGGCACGTCGTTACTCATTGTTGTGGGCGTGGCCATGGACACGGTGCAACAACTGGAAGCTCAACTTGTAATGCGAAATTACGAGGGCTTTGTAGCCAAAGGGCGCCGCGTGCGGAGTCGCCGCGGCTGAGGCTGTCCCTCTCCACGGGTGAGAATGCAGCTTAATCATGCGCTGATTCTGCTGGGGCCTCCCGGAGCCGGGAAAGGCACCCAGGCAAAACTCATCGCCAAGCGCTTTGGAGTGCCGCATCTTTCGACCGGCGACATGTTTCGCGACGCGGTGAGCCGCGGAACGCCGACGGGACGCATCGCCAAGCCGATTATGGAGAGCGGCGGGCTGGTGCCGGACGACATCGTAATAAAGATCGTCCAGGAGCGGCTCGCACAACCGGATTCGAAGCACGGCTTCGTTTTCGACGGCTTCCCGCGAACCTTGCCGCAGGCTGAGAAGCTGGACACGATTCTCGAGAAGCTTGGTTTCGGCAAGCCGATCGTGATCGATATTCGAGTGGAACCTGAGAAGCTGTTGCGGCGCTTGACCGGCCGCTGGACCTGCAGCACTGGAGGAGAGATCTACAACATTTACGATCTTCCTCCCAAGGTCCCCGGTATTTGCGACAACGACGGCGGCAAACTGATGCAACGCGCCGACGACCGGGAAGAAGTGGTGAAGCAGCGGCTAGTGGCTTATGAACGCCAGACCAAGCCCCTTTCCGATTATTATCGGCGGCAAGGCGTTCTTCAAACCGTGGACGGAGCGGCCAGCATGGAAGATGTGAGCCGCAAGCTGGCCAGGATTGTGGATCGCGTTGCAAGTTGAGATGGTCATCTGTAAATCACAGGCGGAACTCGAGAAGATGCACCAGGCGGGATTAATTGTCTGGAGCGCGCTCGAGAAGATGCGGTCGATGGTGAAGCCGGGAATCAGCACCAAAGACCTGGATGAGTTCGCCGAAGAGTACACGGCCAAGCAGCATGCGCGGCCTGCTTTCAAAGGTTACCGGGGATATCCCGGATCGGTGTGCACGTCGATCAACCAGGAAATCGTGCACGGGATTCCGTCGGCCTCGCGTAAGTTGCGGGAAGGCGACATTCTGTCGATGGATTTCGGAGTTGAGCTGAACGGCTACTTCGGGGACGCCGCCCTTACCGTTCCGGTCGGCAAGATAACCCCGGAGCGCGAGAAGTTGTTGCGGGTAACGCGGGAGTCTCTGGATCGCGCCATTGAGAAGGTTCGGCCCGGCAACCGGCTGGGGGATATTTCGGCCGCGGTCCAGACGTGGGTCGAAACGAATGGCTACTCCGTGGTTCGCGAGTTTGTAGGGCACGGAATCGGCACCAAGATGCACGAGGAGCCGCAGCTCCCGAACTACGGCGCACCTGGACAAGGCCCTCGGTTGCAAGAGGGCATGGTGCTAGCCATCGAGCCGATGGTCAATGCTGGCGGCCCTGCGGTAAAGGTGTTGAAAGACGATTGGACAGCGGTTACCGCGGATGGCAGCGATTCAGCGCATTTCGAACATACCGTCGCAGTGACGGCAAATGGCCCCTGGATTTTGACGCGGCCCCGGGACGTGCAGGGTTCGTGCTGGTGAAACAAGTAAAGAGCGGAGACCGAACTTAACAGGAGCACATGGCAAGACGACCAGAGCCGGAAAAAAAGAAGCCGAGCGAGGGAAGCGGCAAGGAAGACGCCATTGAAGTGATGGCGACCGTAATTGAACCGTTGCCGAACGCCATGTTTCGCGTCGAACTGGAGAACAAGCACCAGGTGCTGGCGCACATCTCGGGAAAGATGAGAAAGAATTTTATACGCATTTTGCCGGGCGATCGGGTGGCGGTGGAGCTTTCGCCTTACGATCTCACGCGCGGCCGGATTGTTTACCGCTACAAGTAGGCAGGCGGGCAGTTTTTTTGTCTTGGAAGGATGGAGTCGCATGAAGGTTCGAGCCTCGGTTAAGAAAATTTGCATGAAGTGCAAGATTGTCCACCGGCGCGGTGTGGTGCGCGTGATTTGCGCGAATCCGAAACACCGGCAACGCCAGGGTTAGGAGAAAAGCATGGCACGTATCGCAGGTGTGGATTTACCGCCCAACAAGCGCTTGTGGATCGGCCTCACGGCCATCTACGGCATTGGGCAGAAGCGCGCGGTCTCTTTGGCGGAAAAGGCCAATGTAGATCCGGTGAAAAAGATCAAGGATCTTACCGAAGAGGAAGTGACGCGTCTGCGCTCGGCCATCGAAGCTGAGGGCCGGGTGGAAGGCGATCTGCGCAAAGAGATGCAGATGAACATCCGCCGGCTGATTGAAATTCAGTGCTACCGCGGATTGCGGCATCGCCGGAATCTTCCGGTACGCGGCCAGCGCACGCACACCAACGCGCGCACCCGGAAGGGTCCGCGCAAGGGCGCTGTGGCGGCTAAGAAGAAGACGATGGCGCGCAAGTAAACGGAGCGGATTGCCGCGTCGGCTGAAATTCCGGCGCGCGGTGGAAATAGGAGAACAGCGTGGCAAAGGAACCGAAAGACGCGGCGGCAGCAGCTCCGGCAGCAGGAGCAAAACCGTCGAAGCGCAAAAAGGAATTTCGCAAGAAGCGCGAGAAACGCGTAGTCCCGCACGGAGTTGTGTGCATCCAGGCGACGTTCAACAACACCATCGTCACGCTCACCGATCCGGATGGGCGCGCGGTGAGCTGGTCGTCGGCCGGCTCGGTGGGATTCAAGGGTTCGCGCAAGGGCACACCTTATGCCGCGCAGCAGGCGGCCATGACCGCCGCAGGTGTGGCGCGCGACCAGTACGGCATGAAATCGGTGGAAGTGCGCGTGAAAGGGCCAGGAGCGGGGCGCGAGTCCGCAGTCCGCGCGTTGGCTTCTTCCGGTTTGCACATCAACGCCATCAAGGACGTGACTCCGGTGCCGCACAACGGCTGCCGGCCGCCGAAGCGGCGCCGCGTCTGATTCGATATTTTGATTTCTCAGTGGAAGTAAAGGAGAGAAGCACTTGGCAAGACATCGTGAAGGAGTTTGTCGGTTGTGCCGCCGGGAAGGAATGAAACTCTTCCTGAAGGGGCTGCGCTGCTACACCGAAAAGTGCGCCATCGAAAAGCGGAATTTCGTCCCAGGACAGCACGGCCAGGCGCGCCGCGCGAAAATGGTCGGATACGGCATTCAGTTGCGCGAGAAGCAGAAGGTAAAGCGCACTTACGGTTTGCTGGAGCGCCAGTTCCGCTCCTATTTCGAGAAGGCCGTTCGCGCCAAGGGGCCCACCGGCGCGAATCTCGTGATCACTCTCGAGCGCCGTCTGGACAATGTGGTCTACCGCATGGGACTTGCGGGTTCACGCGCGCAGGCGCGGCAGTTCGTTCTTCACGGCCATGTCCGGGTGAAGGGGCATAAGGTCAACATCCCGAGCTACCTGGTGCAGGTGGGCGACGAGGTTACGCTGAAGGACAACATGCACCAGAACACCATGGTGCTCGAAGCGCGCAATCTGGCGCAGAGCCAGGGGGTGGCGCCGTGGCTCGATATAGACCGCGAGAATTTCAAGGCTCGCGTAGTTGCCTTGCCGCGCCGCGAGGATGTTTCGACGCCGCCGATGAACGAGCAGTTGATCGTCGAACTTTACTCGAAGTAGCGCGGTCATCCGTTTTTCACTTATGTCCAAGGGTTTCGTAAGGCCTGCTTATGCGGGCCGGAAGGAGTAGGAATATGTGGAAAGGTTTTCAGAAACCAAAGCGGCTCGCAGCAGAACCCGAGACGCTGACCGATAAGTACGGGAAGTTTTCCGCGCAGCCGTTCGAGCGCGGCTGGGGCACCACCGTTGGCAATTCTCTTCGGCGCGCTTTGTTGAGTTCCATCGAAGGCGCGGCCATTACCGCCGTGAAGATCGAAGGCGTCCTGCACGAGTTTTCGCCGATTCCGGGCGTTGTGGAAGATGCCACAGACATCATCCTCAACCTGAAGCAGGTGCCACTCAAGCTGAACACCGATCAGCCCAAGACCATCACGCTGATAGTCGATACGCCGGGACCGGTTACTTCGGCGAAAATCGAGGAAGACGCCAACATCGCGGTGCTCGATAAGAATGTCTATATCGCCACGGTAAGCGAGGGCGGCAAACTCGAAATGGAGCTGCGCGTCAAGAACGGCCGCGGTTACGTAGCTGCCGACCGCAACTTCGACGAGGATCTGCCCATAGGCTACATCCCGATTGACTCCGTCCACTCGCCGGTTCGCAAGGTGAATTACGCGGTGGAAGCGGCGCGCTTGGGTCAGATGACCGACTACGAGAAGCTCACGCTGGAAGTCTGGACCAACGCGGCCATCACTCCTCAGGATGCCATCGGCTTGGCCTCCAAGCTGGTGAAGGACCACATGAGCATCTTCATCAACTTCGAGGAGACGCCGGAATTGACCGAGGAAGCGGTCGAGAACTACGCCGATCCGCGCCTGGAATTTCTCGATCGTTCGGTGGAGGAGCTCGAGCTTTCGGTGCGCTCTTACAATTGCCTGAAGAACGCGAATATCCAGAACCTTCGCGAGCTGGTGCAGAAGACCGAATCGGAAATGCTCAAGACCAAGAACTTCGGCCGCAAGTCGCTGAACGAGATCAAAGACATCCTGCACAAGATGGGCTTGAGCCTCGGAATGAAGTTCGACGAGCACGGCCGCATCATCTGGCCGCCGTTGCCGAGCCAGACCGCGCCTCCGATGTCCGAGGAGACCACGGCTCTCTAGCCCGGGAAAGCGAACATGAGACACCTTAATTCAGGCTCGAAACTCGGGAAGCAGCCCGCTCACCGCCGGGCTGTGCTCCGGAACCTCGTCACGAATCTCATCGAAAAAGAGCGTATCCAGACCACGCTCCGCCGCGCGAAGGCTGCACGTCCTATTGCCGAGCAGATGGTTACTCTCGGCAAACGGGATTCACTGCATTCGCGCCGGCAGGCTGCCGCTTTCCTGATGACCATGAATGCCACCAAGAAGCTCTTCGGCGAACTTGCGCCGCGTTTCGCGGATCGTCCCGGCGGCTACACACGCATCGTTCGCTCGGGATGGCGCATTGGTGATGGCGCCGAACTGGCGATTCTCGAATTCATCGGTTCGGAACTCAAGAAGAAGGAAAAGAAGACGCGAAAAGCTGCAGCCGCTGAAGAACCGGAAGAGAAGGAAGCGAACGCCAAGAAGTAACATTAGACTGGATCGGATGTGCGGGCCCGTTCATAGGAATGTGAACGGGCCTGTTTATTTTCCCCTGCAGTTAAGCCCTGTGCGGCAGTGGCATTTCCCCCAACTAAATTCCTGCGGCATTTCAAATGCATGTGATATAACCGCCCTCATTAGGGGACTAGGTCCGTTTCAAAAGCTTCCGCAGACAGGAGGACTTCATGCTTTCCATCGCGCGAAATTTCACGCTGGCCGCTCTGCTCATTTTCTGTGCGGCTTCGGCAGTCGCCGCCGCGAACCTGACGACGATCAAAGGCATCGTGACGGATAACACCGGAAAGCCGGTCAAAGGCGCCATGGTCTCGGCGGCGCAAGGGACTAAGCTCGTCGCGCGCTTTTCGCAGGCGGACGGGAAATATTCGCTCGCCGTTCCGGCGGGAACGTACGACGTAAAGGCGGAAGCATACGGATTCGGCACGAAAAGGATCAGCAAGGATTCGAATCAGGCAGACGACACGAACTTTACGTTGACACCCGCGTTCAACGTTTCGCAACTCACCAGCGCCGAAGTGGAAGAGCTTCTGCCCAATACGGATCAAGCGCGGCTGCTTGAAATCGAATGCATTCGCTGCCATGCGCTCACCTACCCTGCGCGGCGCGCCGGCATGACCGCGGCAGAATGGTCGGGTTTCATTCCCACCATGACGCGCGGCCGCTATTTCGACGACCCCGCTTTTAGCGGCGATCGTTTGGCGGCGCTGAGCGCGGCCCTTGAAAAATATTTCGGTCCGGATTCGCAGTACTTTGGGCCGGATGCGACGTTGAAGATGGATCAAGTGAAGCATGCGCCGGTTACGGATGCCGTGTTGAAAGCCACTATGCATGAGTTTCGTGTGCCCACGCGCGATCCGTTCGCTCACAGCATCACTACGGACGCGCAGGGTAATGGGTGGTTCAGTGAGCTGAGCGTGCACGGAAACAAGATCGCGAAATTTAACTGGGAGACCGAGGAATTTACGGAATATCCCTTGCCCTGGCCACACTCCGGGCCGCATACAGGAGCGTTCGACAAGAAGGGCATTCTGTGGATGACCCTCACCGGCGCGACAATTCCCGCGAAACTGGCGTCTCTCAATCCCGAAACGGGCGAAATCAAGACATACGACTTTCCGGGGAACAAGGCGCGCACACACACGCTGGGCATCGACAATGACGGCAATGTCTGGATGTCGGGAACCACGCTTCTCGAATTTGATGTGAAGTCTCAGCAATTCAAGGAATACAAGCTGCCGATTCCCAAAGGCACCGAATATTCCAAAGATACCTGGCAGGCCTGGCACAACGTCCCGGGCAAAGATCCCATGCCCATCGGACAAAATACCTATGACACAAAAGCGGATTCGAAGGGCATGATCTGGACGAGTATTGAATCCCTGGGTTTGCTGATCCGGCTGAATCCGAAAACAGGCGAAATGAAAACCTTCACGCCGCCGGAAAGCCCGAGCATCAAGGGCGTGGAAGTGGACAAGGATGACAATGTCTGGTTCGCTGTTTTCTGGGGCAGCCGACTTGGAAAATTCGACCAGAAAACCGAAAAATTCACGATGTATAAAGCGCCCACGGAGTTCGCCATGCCCTATGGCATTTCCGCGGACCGCAAGACCGGAGACATCTGGTACGCGGACCTGAACGGGAACTACATCACCAAGTTCGATCCGAAGACAGAGAAGTTCGACCAGTATCCCATTCCTTCCACGCAGGCTTCGCCGCGTTTTCCGGCCGTGGATCCCAACACTGGCAGAGTGTGGTTCACGGAGTTCATGAACGACAAGATCGGATATTTGGAACCGGGTGGGCAATCAAGCACAGCGAATAAGGGACAGTAACGGCTCGGATCGTTGGCGCTCGAATCGTTAGCGCTCATTGTTGCGATGGCGAACGTGCCCCCAGAGCAAAACGAGGGCGGCGATGATTTGTGCCGCCGCTCCGCCCGACGTGTCGATCAGCACGTCCCTGACTGCTGGCGTGCGTCCGGGCACAAATGACTGGTGGAACTCGTCCAGCGCGGCATACCCCGCAACGATGATATAGCTGCCAGCGCCCAGGTGAGGCGCGTATTCCCCCGCCCGGCACGTATCGCCCGCAGAATCAGAAGGCTGAACACGAAATATTCCACGAAATGGGCTGTTTTGCGGATGTAGTGATGCATGAGCAGCAAAGTGTAGTGGGAAGCTTTCGGGAACAACCAGTGCAGAATCGGAATAATGACCGTGGAAGTGTGCTGGTCCGTGAATAGGCCGGTGGAAAAAACAGAGATTAGCACCGCCCAAAGAACCACCGGCCACAAGCGGCGAACCCACTCCGATCTAGATGAACCACCGGCCGGTCTGCCGCTCGCTTGCGCGGGTTTGGATGAGCGAATCGGCAATTATTCCAGCCGGTAATTCGGCGCTTCGCGGGTGATGATCACGTCGTGCACGTGGCTTTCGCGAAGGCCCGCTGAGGAGATGCGTATGAATTTGCTGCGCTCCTGAAGTTCTTTCAAGTTTGCCGCGCCGCAATAACCCATGCCGCTGCGCAGCCCGCCTACGAGTTGTTCCACTAGTCCGGACAGTGGACCTTTATATGGAACCTGCCCTTCGATCCCCTCGGGCACGGATTTACCTCGCTCCACCCCTTCCTGCGCGTAGCGATCAGCCGAACCCGCTTCCATGGCTCCCAGAGAGCCCATCCCGCGGTAGGACTTGAAGGTGCGCCCCTGATACAGAATCGTTTCGCCAGGCGATTCCTCGGTTCCCGCGAAAAGGCCCCCGATCATCACCGCGGAAGCGCCGGCAGCAATCGCTTTCGTGATGTCGCCGGAGAATTTGATTCCACCGTCGGCGATCACCGGCACGCCAGTGCCTTCGGCGGCGCGCGTCGCTTCCAGTATGGCGGTGATTTGTGGCACTCCCGCTCCGGTGACCACCCGCGTCGTGCAGATCGAGCCGGGCCCGATGCCGACCTTCAGGCCGTCGATACCCAGGGAGATCAAATCGCGCGCCCCTTCGGCCGTTGCGACATTGCCGGCGAGGAGCTGCAAATCCGGAAATTTGCGCTTCACGTTGCGGATGGCGTCCATCACGCGAGTGGTGTGCCCGTGCGCCGTATCGATGGCAATCGCGTCCACATTCGCTTTAGCCATTTCTTCGGCGCGTTCCAGATAATCCCCGGTGGCGCCGATGGCCGCGCCCACGCGCAAGCGGCCTTGTGGGTCTTTGGTCGCATTCGGGAATTCGATCTTCTTCTGGATATCTTTTACGGTGATCAATCCCTTCAGGTTGAAATCCTTGTCGACTACCAGCAGCTTTTCGATGCGATGCCGCTGCAGCATATGCTCTGCTTCTTCGAGCGTGGTTCCCACCGGCACGGTGATGAGATTGTCCTTGGTCATCACATTGGCGACCGGTTGATCGAGGTTGCGCTCAAAGCGAAGGTCGCGGTTGGTGAGGATGCCCACCAAACGCGTGCCGCGCGTTACCGGCACGCCGGAAACCTTGTATTTGTTCATCATTTCGAGCGCTTGGCGAACGCTCATCTCCGGAGCGATGGTCACCGGGTCGACGATCATTCCGCTTTCCGAGCGTTTCACGCGATCGACTTCCTCGGCCTGGCGATCGATGGTCATATTGCGGTGCACGAAGCCGATGCCACCCTGCCGCGAAATGGCGATCGCCAGGCGCGCGTCGGTCACCGTGTCCATGGCGGCGGCCACGATCGGAATATTCAGCGCAATCTTGCGCGAGAGGCAGGTGCGCGTGTCGGCTTGCGCCGGCAAAACGGACGATTTTCCGGGAAGCAGAAGCACATCGTCAAAGGTCAAAGCCTCGGGGATGGGACCGTCAATCATCAAATCTCCGTGAGCCTTTCTTGAGCTGTGGATAACGCCGGCAGGGAAGCGTTATAAACATCGAAGCCCAGCCGAAATCGCTGGGCTTTCGAAAAGCTTTCTTGTCGAAAAAGAAATTCATGAACTACGTAGATTTTAGGCGGTTCGCGCATTCAAAGCAAGCGACGAGGAAACGAAGCGCCATTGCTCAGGGATTTGCGTAGCGGAGTGCGGCGACTTTCAACATCTCCTCACGGTCCGACGCGAGCAAATATCCGGAAGAAATGAGTCTATCGAGGGACGCACCGTACAGTTTCAGATAATTCGCCTGGTCGTGATAGCGTTGGGCCAGTTCTTCGCGCGTGAATGGCTTCCATCCGCCGCGATTTCCGCAGGTCTCGTTAATCGACGTGGTTACTGCCGGAGAAAGCGACACCGGCACAGGGCGTCCAGTTGGGTAAATAACGTCCGGAAAGCGAGCGCCACCCAACGGTTGATCGTCTTTGTCCACCACGGGCACTTGCAGCGCAACGCCCGGCAGCGGATTGAAGTGCGAAATGTCGGAAGGTGCTGGCCCGAGTTTGAAAACCGAATTGGCAGGCAGTTCCGGTGCATCTTTCGCCTGTGAAGCACCCAGAGTGTGCTCAAGCGCTAGCAACACGGCCCGCAAGTAGGGTCTATACGAAATCGAGTTCAGTTCCGGAGACCCGCCTGCATCGCATTTTCCCGCGGCACTGGCGGTTGCACCGGGCTTCGCCGCAGCGTGCGGGCTGGGCCAATCATAGCGGCGCATGCGCTCCGGGCGTTCCGCCACATCCGTTACGCTGGCGCGCAGGCGATAAAAATCGGTGTAGTTGGCAACGTCGATGTAGAACGGATCACTTTGAGAGCGCTTCAGCAATTCGGACGGTGTAAGCGGTTTTTCGTTCGGAACCACGTACGGATATTCGTCGGAACCGTTTTCAGCGGCGAGTTGATTCAGTGCCAGCCAAGCTCCCACGCCGTCGATAGCAAGTACGCCATTGAAAACAGCGCGGCCGGTTTCGGGATCCGCGTTAAACCCTTCCGCAAGGAATGTGTCGATATAGAAAGCGCTTTGGCTGATGCCCGCCAGGATCACAGTGCGATACGTTCCCGGATCGTAAGCGAATTTTGGGTCGGGCTTGGTGTGCCCCGCGAGCAGTCGCCCAAAATCGCGCATGATGACTTCGCCGACGCCTTCGGCGTTCTTGGGAACGCCGGCCGCAAATCCGTACTGCCATTGAACCCGTGCGTACGAAGTGGCATGGTTGAACAAAAAACCATTTCCCATGCCGGAGGGATACATCGCCGAACTCGGCGGCCCCACGCCGCCTGCTTCGTGCAGCGCCCCGAGCAGGATCGGCGAGCCACGATTCTCAGCCTCCACGACGATCACCGAATTCGTGCCTTCTTTCACCGGGGCGATGATCTCGAATTCGGCGGTGTACTGGTAATTCCCGCCCGCATCGTGATCCAGCGCCGCCAGCCCGTGCACATTCTCATCTGAAGCGACGACGCCTGTAACCATCCCCCAGGTTCGCTCGTAACCAACGCCGTTGAACTTGCCGAGATTAGAGGAGCCAGTCTCGCTGATGCTGGTGATTCGGGATTTGGAAGACGCCGCGCCGGGTTTGGCGACGTGCTTGTCAGCTTGAGATGCCGCTACCACGTGCCGAGTGGTCGTCAGCAAGCACGAAACTGCGAAGCCGAGCATTAGCAATCCGGCACACACCAGAAATTTGTTCCTGCACTGTCGACGAACCATGTGCACCTCCGCCGCTGTGAGTTGCCCCAGACGATAGCCTAATTCGCAGTAGTCTACCGCAAATCGCCCCGCGGTCCGCTACCCAAGACGCCTCATGGTTGGTCGCCATTGCGCCACACTGGCCGTCTGCCTAACATAGAAGCAGTGAAGAAATTCACTCCACTCAAGCCGCTGCGCAGCGGGCATTTGATGACCCTGGCCGCCACTTTCTGGCGGCGAAAGTTTCCACGTTTGTCAAATAGCGAATCGCGCCAGTTCCAGGTGGAACCGGGAACGAAGATTCGCGGGGAATGCCATTGGCAGCCTCATGCGAAACAGCACCCAACGCTTGTGCTGGTGCATGGTTTGGAGGGTTCCAGCGAATCCGGCTACATCCTTGGCACTGCCGAAAAGGCCTGGGTCACGGGATTCAATGTCGTGCGTTTGAACCAGCGCAATTGCGGCAATACGGAGGATCTCACGGAAACGCTCTATCATTCGGGCCTGAGCCGCGATTTCCGCGCTGCCGTCCTGGAACTGGTAGAGCAAGATCAATTGCCTCAGATATTCGTGGCGGGATTTTCTATGGGCGGCAATCTCGTGCTCAAAATGGCGGGAGAATTTGGTGATGCGACGCCGCCTCAGGTCAGAGGTTTTGCAGCGGTGGCGCCTTCCATGGATCTGGCGTCTTGCGCTGCCAAGCTGGAGGAGCGAGCGAACTTTCTGTATCAACTGCATTTCGTCACGCGTTTGAAGCGCCGCATGCGCCACAAGGCCAGCCTTTTTCCCGAAACCTATAAGATCGACGGCATGCGCAACGTCCGTACAGTTCGCGATTTTGACGACCTAATCACCGCGCGCTATTGCGGTTTCAAGAGTGCGGCCGACTATTACGCGCAGTCGAGCGCCGCTCAATTTCTGGGCAGAATTCGAAAACCTACTCTGATTATCGCCGCGCAAGATGACCCGGTTGTGCCGTTCGCGGCTTTTCAAAACGGCGCGGTTCACGCAAATTCTTACATCAAGCTATTGGCGACAAAACATGGCGGGCACTGCGCCTTTATCGCCGATCAAGGTGGGGACGAGCGCTTCTGGTCCGAAGCGCGCATCGTGGAATTTTGCAAAGAGCTTGCGGCGCAGGCGAAAGCCAGCGGTTAAGCTGCCAGCTTCGCTTCCGATTTCTCGATGACGGAAACGCCGGCGTTCTTCAGCAGCGTGTAGAGCGTGTCAATCTCGCTCTGCAGCGGTCGCGGCATGGGCGGCCGCATGAACGGGCTCGGAATCAATCCGCGCAGCCACGCGGCTGTTTTGTAGCGGATATGCAAACGTCCCATGTCCGCCACGTAATCCTGAAGCTGCGAAAGCCCTCCGTCCCAGATCTGGCAAGCTGTGTCCAGATCGCGGTCCCTCCAGGCCTCCAGGTGGTCGAGCATCGGCTCCAGCGCGAAATTCCAGAATCCGCTCAGCGTTCCGTCGAACATGCGAATCAAATTGTATTCATGAAAGCGCGATGCGAGCGCGCCCATCACGGCCACGTGCCGGTTGAGGGACCGCAAGCCCCTCCCCACGGTGCGATAGCCTTCATAGAAGGCGTAGGTCATTTTCCATCCGACGATGTTCGGTATTTCCTTGCAGAGTTGCAACGTAGCTTTCACCGGCAGACCAGGCGCAAATGGCGGCATTGATCCCGATACCGGGTGCGTGACGATGGGCAGGTCAACGGCGCGATCTTGCGCCTTGATCATGTCACCCCATATTTCCGGGTAGGTGTCCGCATCCCAGCAGGAGGTTACGTCCTGCGCTCCGCCCGGAGGTGTCACGAAAATTCCATCGACCCCCAGCGCTTTCGCGTCGCGCGCCGTTTCCACGCACTCTTCAGTCGTCAGCGCCCATGTTCCGGCCAGGATCGGCACCTTGCCCTGAGCTTCTTCCATGGCTATTTCGAGCACGCGGCGCTTTTCCGCGCGCGTCAGATAGAAAATTTCTCCCGCTTCCGGGTTGATGCACAGGCCGCCCACGCTGGCGAAACGCTGGTTCTGCACGAAGTACTGAATGAATTTGCGGTAAGCGGGTTCGTCTACCTTGAGCGATGGCGCGAGAGGAAGCAGAACAGCGGCGTAATAACGGTCTGCAATGTTTCCCATGAAAGCTCCCAGCAAAATTAATTAAATGACGCGGCTCATTCTAGTACAAAAGGCGCCTTGCAGAAGGAAATCACACACGCTCAATCATCATCGCGATGCCTTGGCCCACGCCGATGCACATGGAGGCGATAGCGCGCCGACCCTTTGTGCGCTGCAATTGTCGCGCAGCGGTTAGCACCAGGCGCGCTCCACTCATCCCCAGCGGATGACCGAGCGCAATCGCCCCTCCGTTCGGATTCACTTTCTCACTGTCGTCCGGAAGTCCTAGCGTGCGCGTCACGGCCAGCGCCTGCGCTGCAAAGGCTTCGTTCAGTTCGAACAGGTCCACATCGTTCATGGACATCTTTACTCGCGCCAACAGTTTCCTTACCGCGGGAATCGGGCCGATGCCCATCACACGAGGTTCGACGCCGGCCGTCGCTGCACCAACCACGCGCGCGATCGGCGTTAATCCGAATTTTGCAGCGGCATCTTCCGATGCAACGAATAAGGCGCAAGCGCCATCGTTGATGCCGGAAGCGTTTCCCGCTGTCACTGTGCCATTCTCGCGAAATGGCGCGGGGAGCTTGGAAAGCTTTTCAAGCGTCGTGTCCGGACGAATATGCTCGTCGTCAGCGACAACCTTTACCGATCCTTTTGGCCCGGGCACGTCCACCGGCACGATTTCTTCGGCGAAAATTCCGCTTTTCTGCGCGGCCGCCGCTTTTTGCTGCGACCGAAACGCGAATTGATCCTGACAGTGTCGATCGACGTGATATGCCTCGGCCACGTTTTCCGCGGTCTCAGCCATCGAATCGGTTCCGTATTTTTCTTCCATCAGCGGATTGACGAACCGCCATCCGAGCGTCGTGTCATATATCTGCGCGTCGCGCGAGAACGGCGACGCGGCCTTCGGTATCACGAACGGGCTTCGGCTCATGCTTTCCACGCCGCCGGCAATGCCTAAAGAGAGTTCTCCCGCGGCAATAGCGCGCGCCATCATCGAAACCGCTTCCATTCCCGATCCGCACAGCCGGTTCACCGTAGCGGCCGGAACGGTATGCGGGATCCCCGAGAGCAGGGAAGACATGCGCGCCACATTGCGATTGTCCTCGCCGGCCTGATTGACGCAGCCGAGAATCACCTCGTCGATCGATTCCCAATCGCTCTTGGGAAACCGCTTTCGCAATTCCACCAGCGGCACTGACGCCAAGTCATCGGTCCGTACTTGCGACAGCACGCCGCCATAGCGCCCAATCGGCGTCCGCACGCCTTCGCAAATGAAAGCTGTAGCCATCAGCGGGATTCCTTTCCGGCCGGGACGGCCGCGGCGGGCGATTGCGTGGTTGCGGCAGGCAGACGCAGCGCTCGCTCGGCGTTGCCGTGAAACACCCGCTCCTTGATTTCGTCCGAGTAGCCAAGCTCATCCCACTCGCGAAACAGCCGCTCGTGTGGGATGCTCGGGTAATCGCTGCCAAACATGATTTTATCCTTCAATCTGCTCCGAATATCGATTTTCAATTGCTGCGGAAAATACTTGGGCGCCCAGCCGGACAGCTCCCAAAAAACATTTCCCTTGTGCAGCGCAACGGCCGTCATTTCATCCACCCACGGCCAGCCCGGATGCGCTGCGACGATCGTCAGATTCGGGAAGTCCGCAGCCAACTCATCAATCGCTTCTGGATGTGCATGTCGAATCTTCGCGCCCATTCCGCCAGGCATTCCCGCGCCCATGCCCGTAGTGCCCACATCGATCATTACCGGCGCTTTCAGCTCATTGATCGCTTCGAATAGCGGATACAGCCGCCGGTCGTTCACCGCGAAATGGCCCATGATCGGATGAAAATGAAACCCGAGCATGCCTAAGTCTTTGATGGCGTGGCGCGCCTCCAGGATGGCGTTTTCTCCCTTGAAGGGATCCACCGCGGCCCAGGATTGAATGATCCGCTCTGGGTGGCGTTTCTGCATTCCGGCGACAAAATCGTTCGAGCAGGGAGGAGTGTGAACAGTCGTTTCCAGGTCGAGCGCTACCAGAACTGCTTCCACGCCCGCTTTCGTGAAATCCCGCAGCACTTCTTCTTCTGTTTTGGGTATCCAGAGGCGGTTCCAGTAGGCCGCCAGCGCGTCCACGTAAGGCTGCTGGCACGAGATCCATTCCTTGGTATTGGGATAACAGTGCAGATCGATGATTCGCATCGGAAGCAATCCTTGAAAGCGAAAATATTCGCTTTCCGCTACGCCGAAGTGCTGCTCTGCTTCTCAGCCTTCATTTTCGCCGAAATCATTTCCACCAGTTTCTTTTTAGACACCTTGCCGAAGGTGGAAAGCGGAAAGTCCTGCAAGATCTCCATGCGCTCGGGCAGTTTGAATTTGGCGATCTCTTTGCCCATCAGAAATTTCTTTAGCTCGTCAAATGTGAGGTTCTGGCCATCCCGCAGCAGTATGCAGGCGCACATGCGTTCGCCCATGTCCGGGTCGGGTACCGGGATGCACGCCACATTTTTCACCGCCGGATGCGAGAGAATCAGGTTTTCTATTTCTTCCGCGCTGATTTTCTCCCCACCGCGGTTGATCAGATCCTTCTTTCGGCCTTCCACGATGAACGCGCCCGAAGGATGCTGGCGCATCAGATCGCCGGAATGGTAGAAGCCATCCCTGGAAAAAACGCGCGCGTTGTAGTCCGGGACACCATAGTATCCGCGCAATGTATAAGGCCCGCGGCAGCACATCTCGCCCACTTCGCCAAAAGGGACGACGTTGTCATCATCATCTACAAGCCGCACTTCATCATCCGGACAGACAGGTGTTCCGACGGTTTCCAGTCGCACGTCATCGCGATCGTCCAGCCGCACAAAGGTGAGCAGCCCTTCGCTCATTCCGAAATTTTCCTGGATGAAAGCGCTGGGAATCAGGCGCTTGGCTAGCATGCGCGTTTCAGGCTGCAGCCGTTGTCCTCCGCTTTGAATGATTTGCAGCGACGAAAGATCATGCCGGGTGACCGCCGTGTCGTTCAGCACGCGAATCAACAGCGCCGGAACAACCTTGATGTGCGTTACGCGATGCTTTTCGATCAGCGAGCAGATGTCTTCTGGCTTAGTGCTCGTGCTCAGCACGACCTTGCCGCCCTTGAAGAAAAATCCCTGGATTCCCGGGCATGCCAGCGGCAAATTGTGCGCGATCGGCAAGACCAACAATAGGATCGAATCGTCCTTGATCTCGCACACCTCAGCGGCAACTTTTGAGTTGTACGCGTAATCGTTGTGCGTTCGCGGGATCAGCTTCGGAATGCCCGTTGTTCCTCCGGAAAGCTGGAAAATTGCCGGATCGGTTGGTTCTATACGCACTGCGGAAAGGGCCGTTTTGGAGAGGGTAGCGGGCTCGGAAATTAAGTCAGTCAAGGAGAGGAAGCCCTCGGGTGTCTTCCCGAGCACGATTCCAAATTTCAACTGTGGATTGTCCTTGCGGATGCGCTCGATCATCGGCGGGTATTCAAAATCGCCCTGGCGGTCAGGGATTACGCAGGCCACCGCCCCTGAGAGTGCCACAAACTGGCTTATTTCCGCATAACGATGCGTCGTAAGCGCAGCGATCGGGATCCCCCCGATTTTCTGCAGCGCGAAATACAAAATCACAAATTCAGCGACATTCGGGAGCTGCACCACCACGCGATCGAGCGGCTTGAATCCAAGTTGCAGCAGGTTGAGAGCGAGATTTTCAGTCAGACGATCGATGTCCGCGTAGGTGAAGGAACGGTCGCGATCGATGATGGCCACGCGATCCGCGTAGCGATTGAAAACATCAGCGAATTCTTGCGTCAGCGACTTGTCCACCCAATAGCCGCGCTCGCGATATCGCTGGGCAAACTCCGGTGGAAACGCAACAACTCCCTCGAGCATTCTTCCGGTCTCCCTTACGTTGACGCGGTGAAGCCGCCGTCGATCACGATCACTTCGCCGGTGACGAATTTGCAGCCGGTGATTAAATCCAGCATCACTTCAGCGACGTCCTCAGCCGTTGCCACGCGCCGCAGCGGCGTGAACTTTGCGCGACGCGCCATCAAGTCCGCGTATTTGTCTTTTAACATGCGCTCCATCCAGTCGCCTTCCATCCAACCCGGCGCGACTGCATTCACGCGAACTTCCGGCGCCAGATTCAGCGCTAAGAGCTTGGTGAGATTCACCACCGCCGCTTTGCTGGCCGCGTAGGGCAGCGGCTGCGGACCGGGCCGCAATCCAACAATGCTGGCGGTGTTGACGATGGCTCCCTTGCTCTGCTTCAGCATCGGGGCTGCAGCGCGGGTCACCTGGAACACGCCGCGCACGTTCACGGCGAACACGCGATCCCAAATTTCCGGCGTGAGCGCTTCGAAATCCTTCGGGCCGATTTCGGTCGTAGTCCCAGCATTGTTCACCAGCGCATCCAGACGCCCAAATTCCTGCTGTACGGCAGCGAGCATCTTGCGAACGGTCGGGTCGTCACTCACATCGCACTGGAACAGCAGCGTTTTGGCGCCTTTTGTCTTGGCCAATTCCGCCGTTTCGCGTGCCGCCTTTTCGCTGCTGGCGTAATTGATGGCCACGTCAAATCCGGCTCCTGCCAGGGCCACCGCAGCGGCACGCCCGATTCCCGTGGACGCGCCGGTGACCAGCGCCGCTGGCTTGCTTCGAGTCATATCGATTCCCGCCCTCTACAGATAGATTATTGTGGTGAAGCCGAATCTACAGTTTCGGTTTTGTCACAATTGGTGTCAAGCGAACATGAGCGCTTCATTTTGCTATGTCCGCGCTGCTTGACAAACGTTGCAAACCGTTCGATAAAACAACGTCTCGCCGGACCCTCCATCGGCAGGCCAATCTCTAAAGCGCCAAACCTAAATGTCAGCGTCCGCAACCATCGGCAAAGAGCAGCAGCAGGCAGCGACGTTACTTGCTCGCATGGAGCGCTTGCACATTTGCTCCTGGCACGTGAAGGCCGGCGTGGCCATGGGCCTGGCGACATTTTTTGACGCCTACGGCACGCTCAGCATCGGCTACGTTCTGCCAGTTTTGGCGGGCCTGTGGCACCTCACACCGCAGAACATTGGATTCCTCATCTCCGCAAGCTTCGTGGGCCAGATCGCCGGCGGCATTTTCTTTGGATGGCTTGCCGAACGCGTCGGTCGCGTCCGATCGGCCACTTATGCCGTGGGTGTCTACGCCCTCACCAGTCTTGCCTGCGCACTTTCCTGGAATTTTACGTCGCTGTTGGCACTGCGCGCGATTCAGGGAATTGGGTTGGGTGGCGAGGTCCCAGTGGGCGCAACGTACATCAACGAAATCTCGCGCGCCAAAGGGCGCGGCCGTTTCTTTTTGCTCTACGAGCTGATCTTTCCCACCGGCTTGACGGGCGCGGCCGTGCTTGGCTTTTGGCTTGTGCCGCGCTATGGCTGGCGATCAATGTTCATCATCGGGGGTGTGGCCGGGCTGCTCTCGATGCTTGTGATTCGCCGTTTGTCTGAATCACCGCGATGGCTGATGTCCAAGGGACGCTTCGAGGAAGCTGACCGCATCGTTTCCGAAATAGAAAGGGAAGCCAGCAGCGGCGGGCGCGCTTTGGAAACTCCGCTTCCAGTGGCAACATTGCCAGCTCCACGCGGCACGGCGTCCTGGGCAGGTCTCTTCAGCGGGATTTACCTTAACCGGACTTTAGTTGTTTGGGGTTTGGCCATCTTCACCTATTTTGTTTCGTACGGTTTCAATACCTGGCTTCCGACGATCTACAGAACGTATTACCACCTGAACGTTTCCACCGCCCTGTTTTACGGTCTGCTCACAAATATCGTCGGTTTGGTCGGCGCGTTTCTGTGCGCGATGTTGGTCGATCACCTGGGCCGTCGAATCTCCTACATTGGCGCGTTTACATTGGGCTGCATCCCGCTGCTCATTCTCTGGCGAACCGGTGCCCACACGCCAAAAGAAGTGTTCATCTTCTCTTCTGTAAGTTTTCTTTTCATCAGCGCAAACTCGATGCTTTTCTATCTGTACACGCCCGAAATTTATCCGACCCGCCTTCGCAGCCTGGGCACGGGATTGGCGTCCTGTTGGGTGCGAATTGCTTCTGCCGTCGGGCCTTCGATCGTGGGCGTTACGCTGGTAGGGTCAGGTGTCCCAGGTGTATTTCTGCTTTTTGGAGGAATGTCTTTACTGGGCGCGTTCGTCGCGCTGGGCGCTACGGAAACGACGAACCGGCCACTGGAAGAGATTTCGCCGTAGCTACCGCACCGCCTTGGTCGGCTCGCTTCGTCTCCATTGCGACTCGATCTGCTCGAGAGTTTTTCCCTTGGTTTCAGGCACCATCCGGTACACAAAAATCCAAGCCAGCACCCCGGTGAACGCATACAGCCAGAATGTACCCGGACGTCCCAATGAGTGCAGCAAGCTTAGAAACGTCAGCGCCACCAGCAGGTTCGAGCTCCAGTTCATCACTGTTGCCACTGCCATGGCGCGCCCGCGAATCTTCAGCGGATAAATCTCCGAAATCATCAGCCAGAAAACGGGACCCAGCCCAATCGCAAAACAAGCTACGTAGAGCATCACGCAGATCAGCGCGATCAGTGCCAATCCCTGTGCAAGATTCGGCGACATGAAGGCGAAGCCTAGAACGCCGAGACTCAAGATCATTCCTACCATCCCGTAAAGCAGCAGCGGACGCCTCCCGATCCGATCCAGAAGCCACACGGCTACTACCGTGAACAGCACGTTGACTAGTCCCACTCCGGCCGTTGCCAGAATCGCCGCGGCTTGCGAGTGCAGTCCCGCCAATTGAAAGATCGTCGGAGCGTAGTAGATCACCGTGTTGATCCCGGTGAATTGCTGGAATACCGCCAGCCCGATTCCGATGATCATGGCCCGTCTCAATCGCGGGCTCAGCAACTCCTTCCAGTCGCCTTCTTGCTGCTTCAGGCTCTCTTCCACTTCGGTGAGTTCCGCTTCCGCCGCCGCTGGCCCGAGCATGCGCACCAGCACTACGCGAGCCTTGTCTTTCATCGCGTGACTCATGTACCAGCGCGGGCTCTCCGGAACGAACAGCACTCCGACGAACAAAATGATCGCCGGAATCGCCGCCAACCCGAACATCCATCGCCATCCGCGGGAGCTAGCCAGCGCATAGTCAGACAGATACGAGCACACGATCCCAATCGTGATCATCAGTTGATTCAGCGAAACCAATTTCCCGCGAACCTGCGGCGGCGAAATCTCGGAAATGTAGAGTGGCGCCGTAAATGACGCGATCCCGATGGCCACCCCCACAATCAGCCGGCCCACCGAAAGCCAGATCATATTCGAAGCAAACGCCGTGCCGATCGCTCCGATTACAAACAATGCGGCCACCTGCAGCAGCGTGCTCCGCCGTCCCAGTCGATCCGTTAATCGGCCACCAAAAATCGCGCCGAGGGTTGCGCCCAGCAACACGGCGCTCACGACAATTTCTTCCTGAAACGTCGTCAGATGGAAATCGTCTTGAACAAACAGAATGGCGCCGGAAATCACGCCGGTGTCGTATCCGAAAAGCAGTCCGGCCAGCGCGGATATTGCAGCAATCACGCTGACCGAGCGGTTGGCTTGCTGAGGGGAAATCGCGGCGGCTTTCGATCCCATTTGTAGCCCCCGATTCATTATGCGTGTGCCGGCGAGCCTTTGCGAAAGGATTCTAGCTCACTCTCTTAGTATCCACGGCTGCGCGCTTGCGTTCCTGGCGCCCGCGCATAGCTATCTTCACTGCACAGAATGCACAATCGACGTTGACATCCCGGCAAGTACCTCTTGTAATGAATTGATCGCCTTCCTATGCCGAGTGATAGTTCCACCGTGCTCATGAAAGAACCCGCCAAGGCACCGGTGCAGCACGGCGCATCGCGCCGCCACGCCTTCCTTGTTGCGGCTGGAATATTTTTGAGCCGGATCGCAGGGCTGATTCGCGAACGCGTTTTTGCCCACTATTTCGGCAATTCGGACGCCGCGGATGCGTTCAAAGCGGCCTTCCGCATCCCCAATTTTTTGCAAAATCTTTTTGGTGAAGGCGTCCTGTCGGCTTCGTTCATTCCGGTCTATGCGGGCCTGCTGGCACGCGAGGACGATGAAGAAGCCCGGCGAACAGCGGGCGCCGTGGCGTCTCTGTTGGCGCTGACCACGTCGATCCTGGTGCTGATCGGTGTGCTGGCGACGCCATATCTCATCGACGCGATTGCCCCTGGCTTTCACGGAGAAAAGCGTGCGCTAACCGTTCGGTTGGTGCGAATTCTATTTCCGGGCGCGGGCCTCCTGGTTTTTTCTGCATGGTGCCTGGGGATACTGAACAGCCATCGTAAATTTTTCTTGTCTTATACCGCGCCAGTGATCTGGAACGTGGCCATGATCGCAACGCTCTGGGGCTTTGGCGCCCGCTATGCGCAATTCCCGCTCGCGGTGATTGTGGCTTGGGGATCGGTGGTGGGCAGCGCGCTGCAAGTGCTGGTGCAACTTCCACTTGTCTTGAAGCTTCTGCGTGGATTCCGCGCTTCGCTCAATTACCAGGCTGAAAACGTGAAGACAGTGATTCACAATTTCGTGCCGGTTTTCGTCGGCCGCGGCGTGGTCCAGATCAGCGGTTACGTGGACGCCTGGCTGGCCAGTTGGCTCGGCACCGGAGCGCTCTCCGCATTTTCCTACGCCCAAATACTTTTCACTTTACCGGTGAGTCTGTTCGGCATGTCGGTCTCGGCAGCCGAGCTTCCGCACATGTCCGGCGCGCTCGGCAGCGAACAGGAAGTCGGGGCGGCTTTGCGCGCGCGCATCGATCCGGGGCTGCGGCAAATCGCCTTTTTTGTCTTGCCATCGCTGCTGGGATTTTTAGTTTTAGGCGACGTGATCGTCGCCGCGGTCTATCAGACCGGCCGCTTTACGCGCGCGGATGTGATCTATGTGTGGGGTATTCTTGCTGGAGCAACGGTCGGCCTGTTGGCTTCAACTCTGGGCCGGCTCTATTCATCCGCTTATTACGCGCTGCGTGATACGCGCACGCCGCTGAAATTCGCAATTGTACGCGTGACACTGACAACCATTCTCGGCTACTTATTTGCCATTCCGCTTCCGAAGCTTCTAGGCGTGGAGGTGCGCTGGGGCGCCGTGGGGCTCACGGTTTCAGCAGGTATCGCGTCCTGGGCGGAATTCATATTGTTGCGGCGCAGGCTAAATAGCCGCATTGGACGCACTGGCATATCGCAGAAATATCTGACCAAGGTTTGGGCGTCAGCAATCGTTGCGGCAGCGTTGGGATGGGCCATCCGGCACTTCGCAGGCCGCCATGCGCCAATCCCGGAAGGGCTCATCGTGCTGATTCCCTATGGAATCGTTTACTTTGCAGTGGCGCTTCTATTGAAAGTTCCCGAAGCGCGCGGGATCTTCCGGCGCCTCGCGCGGTAATGGATTACGATCTCCGCCCTTGCGCCGTGGCCACATCCTTCTCAGCCGGTTCCGGCAGTTTCGGAAAAACAGGACCGCGTGCGGTCGTCGCGTTCGGCGCGGCACGCAAATACTGCGCCGGCCAGGTCAGCGGAACGCCCATTTCGCTTGCTTCCTCGAGTGGCCAGTAGGGACGCCGCAAGAATTCCCGCGCGAAAATTACCACGTCCGCTTTGTCCTGCCGCAGGATTTGACTTGCCATATCCGGCACTTCGATCATCCCCACAGCTCCAGTCAAAATCGCCGCCGCATCCCGGATCTGTTGCGCGAAAGAAACCTGATAGCCCGGCGAAACAGGAATTTTCTGCCGCGGGTCGAGCCCGCCCGAAGAGCAATCAATCAAATCCACGCCAAGCGGCGCGATTTTCTTCACCGCGTATATGGACTGGTCGACATTCCAGCCGCCTTCCACCCAATCTGTAGCGGAAATGCGCACAAATAGCGGAAGATGCGCGGGCCAAACCTTGCGCACGGCCGCAACGGTCTCGTAAAGGAAGCGAATGCGGTTATCGAGCGAGCCGCCGTAGGAATCGGCGCGCTGGTTCGAAAGCGGCGACAAAAATTCATGGATCAAATATCCGTGTGCGGCATGAATTTCGATCACTTCGAACCCAGCATCCAGGGCACGCTGCGCGGCATCGGAAAACGCGCTTAAGATGCGGCGAATACCGGCTTCGTCCAGGGCCGCGGGAGCCGGGTAAGACGGCTCAAAAGCCAAAGCACTCGGCGCCAGCGGCTGCCATCCTCCGTCTGATTCCGAAATTTTCCCTGTACCTTCCCACGGCCGCTTGGTGCTTCCTTTGCGGCCCGCATGCGCGAGTTGAATTCCGGGAATAGCGCCTTGCTCGCGAATGAATCGCGTAATGCGGGCGAGCGGCTCAACGTGCTCGTCTTTCCATATGCCCAAATCCCACGGGCTGATCCGGCCTTCGGGTGTAACGGCGCTCGCCTCCGTAAACACAAGCGCAGCACCGCCAACCGCGCGGCTTCCGAGATGCACCAGGTGCCAATCGGTGGCAAATCCGTCCGGCGAGGAATATTGGCACATCGGCGAAACAACAATGCGATTGGCCAACCGCACACCACGAATCTCTAGCGGGTCGAACAAGTCCATGAACAAGCTCCCTTATGTTGGAATTGTCGCAGAAAAAAATCAGTCATTTCGGCGGTGGGATTTCATGTGTTTGTGGTCCGCCACCGGATCCAGCAAGCGAAATACGTGAACCCCTTTGGCCTGGTCAAAACGGTAAAGCAGCGTTGCATCCGCGGCGCGTTCTTCGCCCAAAAGTTCCAGCTCCGGATTATCCATGACGATGTCGCCGCTGTTGCTGATGCGGAGTTCCTCGCCCACTTGCAGTACGATCTTCGTTCCGTTCGCTTCCGCTTTCATTTCAGCCTCCCGCACCAGCGGTCATCGCTGGGCGCTCCGTTCCATCCAGCGCTGCATCGATTGTCTTCGCCGATTGGATGATTCTGCAACCGCGCCAGTAGCAATTCATTTCCTGGACTCAGGTCTTAGACTCAGGCGCGTCGCTCTTTTGACGCTTTCGCCCCGAAGTCCAGGCGGGAGCGTCGCTCGCCGGAAACGATTCGCGGTCGGCCTCCTCAACTGTGTCTATAGTTTCCTGCGAGTCCTCAGATAGGTTAGTCTTGAATTGTTCTTTTGCGTCGCCTGGGGCGCCGCTTCCAGAAGTCATGAATCACCTTCCTGTTTTTTGCGAGCAAGGCCCTACACACACAACTGAATTTAACCTAGCACCTAAAAATGGCTGAGTCCATCGGGCAAGCACCCGAATCTACTTCGTAATGAGCGCTGCTACCACCCTCGCGGGCAGAGCGGGGCCGGTCGATTTCGCGGAGCCGCGAACGGACGCAATTGTCTGGATCGTCGCGGCCGCCGTGATGCTGGCGACGTTCATGGAAGTGCTCGACACGTCCATCGCGGCGGTATCGCTTCCCTATATCGCCGGCAGCCTGTCCGCCACCAATGACGAAGCTACTTGGGTGTTGACCAGCTATCTGGTGGCAAATGCGATCGTGCTACCTGCCAGCGGTTGGTTCTCTCTACGCTTCGGCAGAAAAAGATTCCTTCTCGCCTGCATCGTGATTTTCACCGCCTCTTCATTCATGTGCGGAGCGGCAACCAGCCTCGGCATGATCTTGATTGCTCGCGCGGTGCAGGGTGCCGGTGGCGGAGCGCTCCAACCGTTGTCTCAAGCCATACTGTTTGAAACTTTCCCGCCGGAGAAGCGAGGCATCGCTTCGGCCGCTTTCGGCTTGGGGGTCGTCGTCGCGCCTGTGCTGGGCCCCACGCTTGGTGGATGGATCACCGAAACCTACACCTGGCGCTGGGCCTTTTACATCAACATTCCCATCGGTATCCTGGCCGTGATTCTGATTTCCCGGTTCGTCCAGGATCCTCCTTACATTCGCAATGCAAAACCGGGCAAGCTTGACGCCATTGGCCTGGGACTGCTCGCCGTGTGGCTGGCCGCGCTGCAAATCATTCTCGACAAGGGTCAGGAAGACGACTGGTTCGGCGCGATCTGGATTCGCTACGCCGTCGTCATTCTGATCACCGCTTTTATCGCTTTTCTGATCTGGGAGCTTACCTACGGGAAGCCACTGGTCGATTTACGCATCTTTAGAAACCGGAATTTTGCCATCGGATGTTTGCTCATCGCTTTGTTTGGTGTGGTCATCTACGGAATCGTCACGATTCTTCCGCTCTTCTTTCAAACTCTTTTGGGGTATACAGCGCTCGCTGCGGGATGGGCCGTCAGCCCCAGAGGCGTGGGCGCCATCTTTGCCATGCCTTTGGTCGGAATATTATCCGAACGCGTGGACAGCCGCTGGCTGATCGCCATTGGATTCGGTGGCGTGGGTGCTTGCACACTGTGGCTCGGGAATGTGAGTCTTCAGATCGGCGAATTCTCGATGTTCTGGGCCATCATCTTAAGCGGATTTTTCATCGGTTTCGTGTTTGTCCCTCTGGTGACCATGGCCATGGGGCTGCTCCCCAACGAACTCCTGGGCAACGCCGCGGGACTCTACAATTTGCTGCGCAATGTGGGGGGAAGCATCGGGATTTCGGTGGTCAACACGCTACTGGTGCGCCGCGCGCAAGTGCATCAATCCGAGATTGCCCACGATATTACGCCAGGCACCCCTGACGTGCAGCAACGCTTGCACGCCATTGCCAATGCTCTTTCGCTGCGCTCCGATCCCGTGACGGCCATGAGGCGCGCCACTAAACTTATCGAGTTATCGGTCTTGCAGCAATCCCAGTTGTGGGCTTATATCGACGATTTTCGCTATCTGGCGCTCTTGTGTTTCGCCTGCATTCCGCTCGCTTTTGTTCTAAAGCGAGTGTACAGCAGGCCCGGCGCAGGAAGAATCATGGCCCACTGAGGCGAGTCTGTGCGACCGGTAAGCTTGGTTGCGGGTGCTTCAGAATTTGTAAACGATTCCCACCGAGAATTTCGGGCTGTACTGGGTTCGCTGATACAAACGCGTGCCGAGCATGTCGCCTTCCACGCGGAACGCAAAGTGCTGGAGGTGCGCGTTGATGTCGACACCCGCGCCCAGCTCATAACCGAGGCCATCCTGAGAAAAGCCAGCGATCTGCGGCAGAAAATTTGACCAGCCCACCAGACCGTGGGCCCAAAGTTCCAGTCCGCGCCCAGCGTCCCAGCGGACACGCGGTCCACCGCCGGCGAAGGCCAAGTCCGATTTCTCGTTGTTCAGCGAACCATAGACGGCGGTGACGGCGCCTTCCATGCCGAACAGACCCGAACGCGGGAAGTAGGACGCGCTGATGTCGAAGCCGTTACGGTTTGCTTCAAGGCCGGGATACGCATAAAAACGAACAAACGTGTAGCCGCCATACAGTTGAAAAGCATAGCGGGGAATCACGCTTACCGGCACTTGCGGACTGGCTGCCGGCGCATCAGGAGCGGGCACGGCGAGGGTCGCCGACGCGAATGCAGGCGGCAGATTGAGAGCTATCGCCGTGTCTTGTGCTGCATTGGAGGAATTCGCGGAAATTTCCTGGGCCGTTAAGGCGGACGAGAAGAAAAGCATACACACAAACAGCACACCAGCGTATTTCATCGCCTATCCCCTCAGTGAGAAACTCACACAACCCAAGCCAGCTCAATTTTGCTGACAAAGTAGAGTGATGTCCACTCAAAATTCCCGCGCTGATTCAAGGCAGCAACCGCTGGAAAGGCTGTATTGCATTTTCTCGTGTTCTGAATCTTTTTGTTGCCGCCCGGTGAGTAGAACTAATGTTGCTCGTTGAACTCGGCGTGCAGGTTGATCTGGCTGTTGCGCAGCACTTCGAGCGTGCGCTCCCAGGCGTCCTTTCCAGGCGTTTTTACTTCGATGCGGTGGGCTCCAGGGTCAAGCGGAAACGTTGAGGGCGTCTGCCCCACGAATTTGCCGTCGATGTAGATTTCGCATCCCGAGGTATCCGAGGAGATGGTCACGGAGCCCGTTTCCGCTTTCGGAGTTTCGGCGGCGACTTTCTCGGCGACCGGCGGAGGCAGCAGCATCGGCCCGGCTTTTTCCGCCGGGCTAGTCGCGCTCTCGTCTTTGCCCGCAAGTTCACGCAGCTTAATGCTGAAGTGGTCCGACTTCAGCAGGAAATAATTTCCGCGTCGGCGCCCGGTGATGGCCACCCATTCGAACGGGCCATCGGTGAGCGTTACTTGCTGAGTCGCATATCCCTGTTTCGAGATTCGCGCTACCACCGGATGTTCAAGCCGCGCTGCGAAGGCCGTATGTGTTTTATGGAAATAGCCGCCGGGGAGTGAGGCGTGAGCAGGCGTGGTTCCTGAAAGGAGTCCGTCGACCTCCACGGTTGCGCCGGGCGGATCGGTGGCGATGGTCAAATTGTCGGCGTGCGCGGGCGGCGAGAGCGTGGCGCACACAACGGCCAGCAAGAATGCATAGAGACAAGGTCGCCTCGATGGCTGCATCGGAGCCCTCCGAGGGAATTAGGGGAGCAACAATCCCACCGGGGGCATGAAATGTCAACGGATGTTGTGTCCAGGGATAATGATTCGAGTAAACAATGTGTTGTCAATGGTTTACGCACACATCCGCCCAGCAATCCCTCGCATCTTATTTATAGAGGCCGACGAGGACGTATTTTCGCCCGCCTTCATTTCATAGAGTCAGGGAGAAATTCGATGCATAAGAATTGGAAGGGATTTGTTCTAGCTGCAGCGATGGTGGCTTTGGCCTTGCCGATTTGGGCGAAGCCAAAGGCTGATCGCACCGACAAGGCGGACTGGAGTCCAGTTGAGCCGGTAACCGTCGGACAGACGCAACTTCAACCGGGCGACTACACCATTAAGGCGGAGGAGTCCGGCAAAATGTTCCAAGTGATGCGTGAAGGAAAAGTGGTAGCCGAGGCGCCGTGCCATTGGGTCGAGCTTCCGAAGAAAGCAGCGAACACAGAAGTGGATACCAACGGCAATAAGATGGTTCAGATCGAATTCGCGGGCCGAACCGAAGCGCTTCAAATCGGGTGATCACCGCGGGTTTCCCCAGCCCGCCCGTTTCGCCTGATTTTGCAACGCTCATCCGAGATGTTTCGCCAGCCAGTCCTGAAAATTCTTGTACCAGAATTCACTGTTTTGCGGTTTCAGGATCCAGTGGCCTTCATCGGGAAAGATAATCAGTTTTGACGGCACGCCCTGCTGCTGCAGCGCCGTGAAGAACTGCAAGTCCTGCGTGTAGGGCACGCGGAAATCGAGTTCGCCCCCGATCACCAAAGTGGGCGTCTTATACTTGGCGAGAGCGCTGGCGTATTCACTGGGTGACCAGCGTGTGTAGAGTTCGGGCTTGGCCCACGGCGTTCCGCCAAATTCCCAGTCGGTGAACCACAACTCTTCCGTCTCGCCGTACATGCTCACGGCGTCGTAGGGGCCGGCATGGCTGATCAAACACTTGAATCGGCCGGTGTGCGTGGCGATCCAATCAACCATGTATCCGCCATACGAGCCACCAGCCGCAGCCAGTTTTTGACTGTCGATAAACGGGTATTTCGCAAGCGCGGCGTCGACGCCCTTCATTAAATCCTCGTAAACCTTGCCGCCCCAGTCGCCGCTGATCTCTTCGGTGAATTTATGGCCGTAGCCGAATGAGCCGCGCGGATTAATCGCGATGACCACGTAACCGGGCGAAGCCATCAACTGCTCATCCCAGCGATAGCCCCAGGAGTCGTCCCACTCGCCCTGCGGGCCACCGTGAATCAACAGCAGCATGGGATACTTCTTGCTCGCGTCGAAATTGGGCGGCCGCAGCATCAAGCCTTCCACCTGAGTGCCGGTCGCGCCTTCAAACCAAAACGGCTCCGCCTTCGGCAAATCGAGCTGTGAAAGCAGGGCTTCATTCTGATGCGTCACTTGGCGCACGTTCGAACCATCCGCGTTTGCGGCAAACACCTCTGCCGGCAGAGACAAACTCGTTCTTGTGAAGACGATGGTGCGACCGTCCTGGCTCACATCCAGATCGGTATTAAATGTACCCGGAAGCAGCGGCTTTGGTGTTGCACCGGGCGCCGCAGCGATTGAATAGACCGGCAATTCCGCTTTTTCTTCCGTCTCGAAGTAGATGGTCTTGCTGTCCGCGGACCAGTTCACCGATTCCACGTTCGCGTCAAAGTTTTCGGTGAGATTTATGGGCTTGCGGGCTTTCTGCGTGCGGTCGTAAAGCACCAGGCGCCAGCGGTCGCTTTCATATCCAGGCAGCGTCTGCGCGCGGTAGGCGATCCATTTTCCGTCTGGCGAATAGATGCCGCCCCAATCGGCGGCCGGATTGGAAGTGATCCTATTCGGCTGCTCGGAACCATTCGCCGGAACGGTGAAAAGATCGCCGTTGGTGCTGGTGGCTTCGTTCTTGTCGGTATTGGCCGTGAAGCAGATCTCCCGGCTGTCAGGCGAAAATGAGATCGACTCCGGCTCGCCCAAGTTGAATGGCGGCACGTCGTAATCGGCGGCGGGAGTCAAATCGCGCGGTGTGCCGCCGCTCGCGGGCACGATGAACAGGTGGCTGCGCTTCCCGTCCGACCATTCATTCCAGTGCCGGAAAAGCAGCTTGTCGTAGACATGTGCTTTCACCTTATTTTTTGCCTGCGCCGCGTCCCGCTGAGTGTTGCAGGCGTCGTCTTTGCAGTCGGGAAATACGCTGGAAACGAAGGCGATCGACTTGCCATCGGGCGCCCAGATATGGTTATCCACGCCGGTTGAAAGCGACGTGATCCGCACAGGCTCGCCGCCTGCCAGCGAAATCGAATAAATCTGCGTCGCGCCGTCGCGTCCCGACAAAAACGCGATCGATTTGCCGTCGGGCGACCATCGTGGCCGCGAATCTTTCCCGCTGCGCGTAAGTTCCCTCGCCTCACCTCCCGCCGTGGGAACGATCCAGATGTTGCTGGCGTTGCGATTCGCGTCCATGTCCGGCGTCGCCACCGTGTAGATAATCCAGGAGCCGTCAGGCGAAATGTGCGGGTCGCTCACGCGATGCATGGAAATCAGATCTTTAAAGGTGATCGCGCGCTTCGCTGGCGCCTGTGCGTGCAGCGCCAAAGCGGCAAATAATGCGATACACAAAAGCGTGCCTGCAGCCAGACGGAAGCGCAACGCGCGGCGTGTCCAAAAATCAGAGCGAGGGCAGGCTATAACTATGTGCCCGTTCGTCTTTAGCATTTTCGCATCCTCGTTTCGCACTCCCAACACCGTTACATTCGTGTAACAAGAATTTTCCGCTAGCCCATAATAGTATTGCGTTCGGACCTGATATTCTACGGTTGCGGCTCGCGCTTCCCGGCAGCGGAGGGCACTCATGCAAGATGCTCTGACGGTTGACCGCCTGCATTTCGCCTTCACCGTTACCTTCCACTATATCTTTCCGCAACTCACCATGGGTCTGGCGCTCCTGATTCTTATCCTGAAGACCGTGGCGCTTCGCACCGGTGACGAAGTGTGGAATCACGCCGCGCGCTTCTGGGCCAAGATTTTCGGAATCAGCTTCGCCATTGGCGTGGTCACCGGCATTCCCATGGAATTCCAGTTCGGCACAAACTGGTCGGAATTCTCGCGTCTCGCTGGCGGCGTGATCGGTCAAACGCTGGCGATGGAAGGCGTCTTCTCCTTCTTTTTGGAATCCACCTTTCTCGGCGCTTTTCTGTTCGGCGAGAAGCGACTTGGTCCGCGGGGCCACTGGCTGTCTTCTCTGATGATGTTTCTGGGCTCCTGGCTTTCTGGCTACCTCATCGTCTTGACTGACGCCTGGATGCAGCACCCGGTAGGATATGCCATGGGCGCCGGCGGTTCCTTCCAGTTACAAAGCTTCTGGGGACTTTTGTTGAATCCGTGGGGGCTTTGGCAATACGCACACACCATGATAGGCGCAGTGCAGACGGGCTGTTTTGTTATGGCGGCCGTCGGCGCGTTCTATCTGCTTTCGCACACCCACGAAGCCTATGGCAAGCTTTTCGTGCGCACCGGCGTCATCGTCGGTGTGATTGCTGCGCTGCTGCAGCTTTTCCCCACGGGCGATGGCCAAGGCGTGATGATTGCTAAACACCAGCAAGTCACCCTGGCGGCCATGGAAGGGCTTTTTCATACTGAGAATGGCGCGCCAATGGTCATTATCGGGCAGCCGGACGTCGCCAAGGAGCGACTGGACAATGCTGTAACCGTGCCGCGGGCGCTGAGTTTTCTCACGTATAAAGCTTGGACGGCACAGGTCTATGGACTTGACCATTTTCCGCGCCAGGAGTGGCCCGACCAGATCGAGCTTCTGTATTTCAGCTATCACATCATGGTAGGCCTGGGCACGATTTTCATCGCGATCCTGCTGCTGTCGGCATGGCTGCTCTTTCGCGGTACTCTTTTCACGTTCCGGCCGATGCTATGGGCGCTCATGCTGGCTTTTCCTTTTCCTTTCATCGCCAACACGGCGGGTTGGATCACGGCTGAACTAGGCCGCCAGCCTTGGCTGATTTATGGGCTCATGCGCACCAGCGCGGGATTTTCTCCACTCGTTCCGGCCGGCAGCGTCTGGTTCACGCTACTCGGGTTCTTCGGTATGTACGCAATTCTGGCGATCCTGTTCCTATTTTTGGTGTATCGCGAGATCGAGCACGGACCCGAACCGGGCCCGGCGAACGTCCCGGCTGCGCCCGCCGCTGCTTTGAGTTGAGAGGAAGGAAACTGCCATGGCCACAATCTGGTTCTGCCTGGTGGCACTCATGCTGGCGGGTTACGTGATTCTCGATGGATACGATCTCGGAGTGGGCGTGCTTCATCTCTGGATCGCGCGCGACGACGCTTCCCGCCGTGCGCTCGTGGCCACAATCGGACCGTTCTGGGATGGAAATGAAGTATGGCTGCTCGCGACGGGTGGGACGCTCTATTTCGCTTTCCCTCTGCTGTACGCCTCCGGGTTTAGCGGATTCTATCTTCCGCTGATGATGGTGCTTTGGCTGCTGATCATCCGCGGCGTTGCGCTGGAATTCCGGAGTCATGTTTCGGCCGGGGTGTGGACGCCGTTCTGGGACGTCGGATTTTCTCTCGCGAGCGTTTTGCTCGCTATCTTTTACGGGGCCGCGCTTGGAAATGTCGTTCGCGGTGTTCCTCTGGACGCGAACGGTCGCTTCTTCGAACCGCTGTGGACCAATCTGGAGCCCTATGGACAGACCGGCATCCTCGACTGGTATACCGTGCTCATTGGCGTTGCGGCGCTTGCCACACTGGCGTTGCACGGTGCCGCGTGGCTGGTTTACAAGACAGACGGCGCGCTTCGCCAGCGTTCGCTGCGCACTGCATCTCTTCTTTGGTGGGTGGTGGCTTTGCTCACTGTGCTGGTGACCGCCGCCAGTTTTGGACTATTGCCACACCTGCTACAAAACTTCCGCGTGTGGCCCTGGGGTTTTATTTTTCCGGTCCTGGCGCTCGCTGGACTTCTCGGCGTGAAGTGGTTTCTGAGATCTGGGACCGACCTTGCGGTCTTCGCTGCTTCCTGCGCTTACCTGGTCGGTATGCTCACCAGTGTCACATTCAGCTTGTATCCGAACGTTCTGCCGTCTACAACAAATCCATTGTTCGCGCTTACAATTTCCAACGCCAAAGCCTCCGATTACGGCCTGAAAATTGGCCTCATCTGGTGGATTCTAGGCATGGCTCTGGCGACGGGTTATACCATTTTTACGCATCGGAGTTTCTCAGGTAAGGTCCAAACAGAACGGGCTGAACAAAACGAAGGTTACTAATCTGTTTGGTTGATGTCACCTTCGCCGCTTTTGAATGCCGAGCAGAATCAGGCCGCCACCGCTGACAATGACCAACCCGCTCAATGGCCGCGGAATCGTCACCACTCGTCGCGTTTCCATCACCACTTTTTGGCCGGCGATTTGCAGTGTTTCACGCTTCGCGGGCATCAGCAGGTTGGGACGCCTCATCGCGTAGATTCCCAGCAGGATCAGCAGGACGCCGGCGCCGATGAACAGCATTTCCGCCATGCTCAGCTTGGCCCGGCGTTTTGGATCGCTCTTTGCCTGTGTGTTCATTGGGGCAGCGGCTGGTAGATCTCGCTCAGATAATCCGGCGCGTCGTTGTTTCGCTCAAGGTGCGGGTAGCGCAAGCCGCCGTGGTAATCGATGTTGTACGCATGCACGTCCACACCGTTCGCCACGATCAGTTCAATCGGCGTGGTGTTCGATTTCGCGGCGTCGATGGCATCCTTCAAACCTTCCAGCGTGAATTGATGCCCCTCCACGGCGGTGATCTTCATTCCGGGCGCGAGCCCCGCTTTGTAGGCAGGGCCGTCGTGAGTGACGTCCGACAAAAGACCGTCCGCCTCCACGATCATTCCGATGGACAACTCCAGGTTCTGCCGCTTCCGCACCGCATCCTCGAACTGCTGATACTCATTGGGCTGCTCGTTGTAGGCGACTTTCCACCCGCTATTTTCAACCGATTCCAAAGGGGTATTGGGCGCGAGCGAGTCCAGCCGTTGGCGCAAAAAGCCGGACCAATCGTAGGGCGCGATGGCGTTCAATGCCGAAACCAGTTCTTGGAACGTATAGGTCTTTAGCTCAGGCTCGCCGCCCGGGCCGCCATAAAAGGCCCGGCAAAAGTCGTTGATGGATTTTTGGTCTTTCGTCACGCGGCGAATGGTCGTATCGACATCGAGCCACAAAAGTTCGCCTTCCTGATAAAAATCCACGCCGCGTCTCCAGTTGGACCAGTCCAGGCCCGCATCGTAGAGAAATACGGCTGCGTCTGCGGTGTCCTGTAAGGAACGCCAGGTTCGCCCGGGACGCTGATTGTAAATCGCCGCCACATAGGCAAGCTCCTCGCGCCCGAGTTCCGGTGTGCGCAGGCCGCTGCGCGCGGTCAGCACTTCACCCAGATATTCGGTGAGCCCTTCGTACACCCACAGAAGGTCGTCCTTCATAGGCGTCTGAAAATCCGGAGTGGCCAGATCAGCCGGGCGCCGGTATTTGCCATTCCAGGAATGCACGAATTCGTGCGGCAGCAAGTCCGCGAAATCGGCGCGAGCGGCCTCATCCGTCAAGCTGTTGGCGTCCGTCCGGTCGTCGCTTGATTCGTGATGCTCCAGACCGAAATGGGCCACGTCATCGCTGAGCGTCAGCAGAAAATGGTAGTCGCGATAGTGGCGCGAGCCGAAAAGCGCTCCGGCCTGCTCCATCAGATTGTGGAAGTGCATCTCCATTTCCGGGGGCATCACCAGCGAGGACGCGCGGTCCGCCGCGATGTCCATTTCGTGGCTCGGCGTCGCGCCGGGCGTCAACTGAATCACCTTGAAATATCGGCCCGCAATCACCGGTGAGTCGACCAGAGTATTCAGAGGAACCGTGGCGAAATCGATCGTGTCTCCGTTTTGCTTCGCTCCGGGAAGCGCCGTGCCGAATTTCCAGCCGCCCGGCAGTTTCAAGCTCGGAACGAACGTCAAATCCCGCGCAGCATGCCCTTGCGGATAGAGCAGCACCTGGTTCCAGCTCAGCACAACCAGGTAGGCCGTCGCTGACGCGCCCGCCGAAAATCCGCTGGCAGGCGCCGATAACAGGAAATCGAAATCGGCATCCATCGCGTTCACGCCCGGCGGCACATCCACATGAAGCGTAAACATCTCCACAAGATCTCGCCGCCATGTCAGCGTCTTGCCGCCCGCGCTAAGTTTCAGGCCAGCCACATTGATGATCGGACCATCGGGCATGTGCTCGCCTGGAATCCATTTCGGGTAATACAAGTCGACCGCCCCGGCTTGCACCGGAATCTCTTCATGGACGTGCAGAATTTTTTGCGGCGCTTGCGAAGCGTCCACCGACAATCGGATAGGCCCCAAGGCATTTTGCGCGCTACTGACGGGACCGCAGGACAGAGCCAGAAGAATGCACCCCAAAATACACGCTGCACGAATATTAAGATGCATTGGACTTCCCCTTCTCCTCGTCTGAGCCTGATGCGACCGTTACGTCGAACAGATGCGCCTGAAATGCTTCCAGACCCACGAACAGGTGGTCGCGGAGTTCGCTGCCTTTTCGAGGATAGCGAACATCGTGCAACAGATCATGGAAAATGTAGTCTTTGGCAGCATCGAGCGAGCTATCGAAATGCACCCATGCGTGTGAGGCAGTCTCGCTCAAATTCACCGCAATGACTTTTCGCGCTGGCGTCGAGGAGATTGCCGATGAAAACCATTCGTACGCGATCAGATTGCCGGAGGTCGAATCTCCGGTATCGCTCACTTCCAGCAATCGCCACTGGCCTTCATGAAACACGGCATCCTTGGTTATCGTGAGAATCTTCCCGAAAATGTCGATGCAAAGGGGATTCGGGGTCCATTCTGCCTGGGTTCGCAGCGATACCGGCACATGCTCCAGGCACCCTTCGACTTCGCCCTCGAAGTAAAAGCGCATTCCGGGCAAGGTGCCCATCAAAGTGGCCGCCGAAAGAAGGCGCTGTTTGCCGAATACGCTCATGCTCCGCGGCTCGTCGTGATTTTCCAGGAAGCGCGCAAAATGGCTCTGCTGTTGAACGTCCGCCGCCAGTATCGCGCGCACCCCGCCTACATTCATATCGCGCACCGCATCGTACAAGCCCTTGTCGTATACGAAGGAAAATCCCAGATCGAGCAACCGCTGTTCGGTTCCCCAGTACGCTTCGGCCAGCAAGATCAGTTCCGGAACTTCACGATGTACATCCTGCCAAAATTCCGTTTCCGGCGGTTTGATGCCCTCGAGAAACGGCGCCCAGACGCGCGCAAAAATATCGCGCAGGTGCAGCATAGCCATGTCGCAGCGAACTCCGTCGCAATGCCGGGCGATATTCTGCAGCCCGTTGATCTGTGCCGCGCGCATTTCCAAGCTGAAGTGATTGAGCTGCGCCACATCCGTCCACGGTGGGAAGTAAGGATCGCGCCCGTACGCGATGTAGACCACGCCTTTGTCGCTCTCTATGCGGCAAAAGCTGCCGGGATCGCGCTCAAAGTCCTTGGCCGTTCCTTGCACATAAAACTCAGGATGTTCGCGCGTCCACGGATGGTCCAGAGCCGTGTGGTTCCCTACAAAATCGAGAAAGAGTGCAATCCCGCGCGTCCGCAACTTATCGCGGGCGTAGTCCAGATCCTCCCACTTGCCGATGCGGGGATCCGGCGCATATTCTTTTACGGAATAGGCCGAGCCGACCACATCACTTGGCTTCCACCCGGGCAGAGCCCGGTCGTATGCACTTCGCATACCCCGATCGGCCATAGCGATTTCTCGTGATCGGGGACTTCTTTGCCACATGCCCATCAGCCAGACAATGTCAAAGCCGAGCCGCGCGATCGAATCCCACTCGGAGTCCGGCACATCCCGCAATCCCATTTGTCGGCCCGCGCGCGCAGAAAGTTGCTCCAGCCAGGCCCAGGTATTGATTTCGTACAGGTGCGGATGCCGCCGTAGAGGAAAGTGAGAGACAGGTGCTGGGGCGGGGACCATCACAATCGAGCGTAGGGTGAGTGCCGTTCGATGTCAATCTCACGGTTCTTGAGAGCGATGCAGGCCGTTCTCTGGACAAACTCCCAAATTGGTGACAGAGTTAAATTCGTTGTTTCGGTGCGCTGAAGTCCTGGACGAACCTGGATCGAAATTCCTGAGGAGCTCAAAACTATGCTGAAGAAAATCGTTCTGTGTTCGGCGGCGTTCGTTTTTGCCGGTGGACTCGCTTCCGCTGGCCAGGCTGATAAATCCATGTCCGGCTCGTGGTCCGGCATTGTGACCGACAGTATCTGTGGGGCCAAGAACGCCGGTCCAAGCGGAGCTTCCTGCACCAAGGAATGCGTGTCGAAGAAGGGCGCGAAACTGGCTCTTTATGATCCCGCTAGCAAGAAGGTATTCGTCCTCGATCCGCAGTCGAAGGCCACCGGCCACGAAGGGCACAACGTGGTCGTGAAGGGCACGCTCGACAAGGATTCCAGCACCATTCACGTAACCTCGCTCACCATGGCGAAAGCCGAGGGAATGTAGCCGATTCTTTCTGATGTGCCGGGCGGAGTCCACTCCGCTCGCTTCCGTCGCATATGCCGCAACCCGCCACTCTGGATCTAGCGCTGCTTTCCGCCGCCGTTCTCGGCTTCCGGCACGGCTTCGATTACGATCACATCGCCGCCATTTCCGACATCACCAGCGTCGAACCCTCGCGTCCGCGTGCTATGAGAATGGGGCTCATCTACGTGGTCGGCCACGCCTCGACGGTGGCTGTGCTGGGTGCGGTCGTGATTCTTTTCCAGCGCTCTCTTCCGCACCGCATGGACAATTGGGCCGAACGCGCCGTCGGGTTCACGCTGGTGTTGCTTGGCCTGTATGTGCTGGGAACTTTGCTTCGTCAGAAGTCCAGCTACGTGCCGAAGTCGCGCGCTTCCATCCTGATCAATTTCTTCCGTTGGCTCACGTGGCAAATTCGAAGATTGCTGAATCCCGAAGAAGAGCAGCGTCCCTTCGAGCCTGTTCACAACTACGGACGCAAATCGGTGTTCATCGTGGGCGTGATTCACGGCCTGGGAGCGGAAACGCCCAGCCAGTTGCTGCTGTTTCTTCTCGCTGCGAATTTGGGTGGGCCCGCCCGCGGGTTCCTGGGGCTGAGCGTTTTTCTGGTAGGGCTGTTGCTGATGAATACGCTGATGACTGCTTCCGCTGTTGGAATCTTTGGCGCGAGTGCCGCCAAGCCGCGGCTGATGCGCTTTGTGGTGGCGCTGACGGCAACCTACAGCCTGATTGTCGGCGCGATTTTCCTGTTTGGCGCTTCCGGCGCGCTTCCCTCTCTGGGAGGCTGAAAGTCTGCTCGCAACGCCGCCGCAGTCCTATTTGACAGAGCGATCCATGAAGCTCGCGATATTCACCTTCAGCTTGGTCAGGCTATCGTCGCGCAGATACATCATGTGCCCCGCGTCGTAATATTCCAGTTCGATATTCGAGCGCAGTTTTTCAGGCAAGTTGAGGTGGTCCATGGTGTATTCGGTGGCAAAAAACGGTGTGGCCAGGTCAAATAAGCCGTTCTCTGCTTGCACGCGCAAATGCGGATTCATCACCAGTGCATTGAGCAGGTCGCCTTCAACGTTTGGCGATCCAGGGAAGCCGAACTCTTCGCCCGATTTGTGCTTCCAATCCCATTGGCGGTTCGCATCTTCGTTGAGCACTTCGTATTTGCGGTCCTCGCTGAATTTCAGCTCGTCCCGCACGTAGTTGTTGAAAGCAGCTGTGAATGGCCCGGTGGTCGCGGTCTCCAGCGGATCGTAGGAGGCGTACTCGCTCAGCAGATCGGTTTCCGGCCCCGAGAATCTCGCGTCCAGCCGGCCCGTGGTCAATCCGCGGCTTCGCTGCAATTCAGCCATGAATTGCGGGAGATTCACTCGCAGATTCGCTTTTCGCAAGTAATCCTCGCTCAGTCCCGTATATTCCGAGAGCTTCTTCAGCACCTGCGTCTTTTCCGGCTCGCCGAGTTTCGATCCCTTCATCAAGGCCGTAGCGTACTCGTTAGCAGCGAACTGCCTCACTTCCTTCAGAAACGCATCCAGGTCCGCGGGTCTGTTCTCCAGAGTCTTGTGATACCAGGCTGTGGCGGCGTAGCTCGGGAGGTAGAACACATAGGGCATATCGGAGCCTGGATTAAACGATAGCGTCCCCAAATCGAGCACCGTTGAGATCAGCACGATCCCGTTCAAATAAATCCCGTCCGTCGATTGCAGATAATTGCCCAGTGCCGCCGAGCGGAATGTTCCGTAACTCTCTCCGATCAGAAACTTCGCTGAATTCCACCGGCCGTTACGAGTCACGTATGTGTTGATGAATTGCGCCATCGATTTCACATCCGCGTCGATACCCCAGAAATCCTTGTTCTGCGCTTTTCCCACTGCGTGGCTGTATCCGGTCCCAACCGGATCGATGAACACCAGGTCAGTTTTGTCGAGCAGCGAATTGGCGTTGTCCTCCACTTTGTAGGGAGGAGGCGGCGCAGATTCGGCGTTTGGCGTCTCCACCCTGCGCGGCCCGAACGCGCCCATGTGCAGCCACACCGACGCCGAGCCCGGGCCCCCGTTATAAACAAACGAAATGGGCCGTTGGCTCACATCCTTCACGTCACTACGCGTATACGCCACTGAAAAGATCACCGCGGTGGCTTCATCCTTGTCGTTTTTCAGCAGGGTGGTTGAGGCCGTGGCCTTATAGGGGATTGTCTGGCCTCCCAAACGAATGGTGTGATCGGTTGTGGAAGATTGCTCCTTCGGCACGGATGTCTCCGCCGGCTTCTCATTCCCGGCCTTTGTTTCAGCCGCTTTGGCATCCTTCGTGTCCTCCTGCCGCGCTCGCAAAGGGCCGGCGAATCCGAATAGGATCAATATTATCAGTACGATACGTATCAATTCGCCTGTTCGTTGTTTCATTGCTTTCCTCGCGAGAAAGGCTACTCTAAGGCTCCAGCTACTCTAAGGCTCCAGCCAATAGCTTAGCTCGACAAACTTCGATTTAGGCGAAGGTATTTCCTCAAGACGCCGGTCTTCGGCAAGTTGCTTACCAGAAGAGCCAGGACACGTCTAACTTTCAGTCATAGCATAAAGATTCTGTAAAGATTCGGTTGTGGTTTGGGCATGATGTTTTGTAAGATGCCTGTGTCTTAACTTGACTATGAGCAGACGAGTAAGCATAGCGCTGTTGCTGGGATTGCTGATCTGCGCCGTGGCAACTCGTGAATTCCCGGAACTAACCAGCCTTTCCGATAACGCTTCCAACGATTATTCAACGGCCGTTTTTCAGAAGGCTTCTTCTCCTTCCTCCGCTCACCAGTTGCCCGTTGTTGCTGCCCTGGCCGTAATCGAGTTTCACGTTGTCGAAATGACGATCCCTGCTGTCGATTCCAAGTCTTTCGAGTTGCTCAGTTCGTTCCCCGATTTGCTCCATCTGCTCTGCGTCCAGCGGACGTAGGCACTCTTCCCTAACCACTCAAGTGGGATTGCGCCCGTCAGGGGCCCACTTCCGTCGATGAATCAGGCGAATTCAGGGATTGCGGATGCCTGAAGCTTTCAACCATTTGCTGGAACCACAGAAGGTGATCTTCCGATGAGTAAACGGGATAGCCAAAAGACAAAACCGGAGCGCGGTCATATTTGCACTGACTCCGATCTTTGCCCGCAGGACTGCGATTTTTATCTCAAGGAGACTGTTTGATGGAGATAGGACGAAAGTTAAAAAAATTACGAGAGGACCGCAACCTTTCTCAAGGTGACATCGAGAAAAGGACCGGTTTACTCCGTTGTTACACTTCACGGGTGGAGAATGGCTATACCGTTCCTTCCGTGGACACGTTGGAGAAGTATGCTCGCGCGCTCGAGGTGCCTCTTTACCGCTTCTTTACCGACGAAGAGGCTGTCAAGGGCCTTGGCTTGGCGCCTCAAAATGGCAACGGCAATCACTGGGGCGAGCGTGGCAAGGAGCGCAACGAGCTTCGCCAGTTCGCCAAAGCGCTTTCCAAGATGAATCCGAGAAAGCAGAAGCTGCTTTTCTCCATGGCGCAACGCATGGCGAATCAGCCTCCCGAATAGCGAAATCGCTCTTCGCTTCTGGTGCTATAAACAAACAAGGGACGCTTGCGCGTCCCTTGTTTGCCTCACCGACGATACGTGCTGACTACATGCTTGATTTTGTTCCGGTGTAATAGAACACCACGTATGCCTTGATCGTGCCGTTGGCTTGCGGCACTCCGAAGGCCTTTACGGGAGTTCCCGCCACTAGGTTGTTCGTTATCGTGGTTTGCCCGGCAGCCGTCGTAATATCTACGATGCTCACCGTGACCACGTTATTCGTTCTATCAACCTGATATACCAGGGTGCCGGAACCGGACGTCGTGTTCAGAGTGACAGGCACGGCATTCGCTCCGCCTGTGACGTTCATGGTGAACGTGCCGGTGCTATTCGAGTATCCGGCGAGCACCGTCCCTAGCGGAGCGGGTTTCGGAATCAGCACTGTGTCCGGAACTGCCCAGCCATCCGGATTGGCCGGATCGTTCCAGACGCTATAGCTCTCGCCCCAGGCGCCAAACGTCCCGGCGCTTCCACCGAAATTTACCGCTCCTCCCGTGGCGGAGACGAAGTCCGCAACGGCATTTGTGCCGCTATCGAGCAGGGTCGGGAACGTGAAGTTCCACCATTTGTATCCTGAAATGGCGTTTCCGTTGGAATCCTTCCCATTCGCAGTGCTGCTCGATATGTAGTTCAGCGTCACGACGTAATCGTCGGTAACTGTTGCGAAATTCCGGGTGTAGGTGAAATTAGCGTTTGTTGGTGCGGAAATATTTCCGTCGTATCGCGCAAGTTCAATGTCGATGGACTGCGCCACCAGCGGAGTCGCCAGTGGGTCCACTACGCTGGCGTGCACTTTGAAGCCACGCACGAAGTTATGTGAAGTCAGGAAACCCGTGCCGGTGCCAATGGGGCTGGCGTCGGCCGCAGGATTCCAGGGGGTACGGAAAAAGAATTGGGTATTCGCGTCTACCGTAAGGTTGACGGGTGCGCCTGATTCATTTTGTACCGTCACCACGTCCGAGCTGGCGTTCACATGCAATACATGGCCTTCCGGACTCACCCATACGCTATTGAATGAGCTGCTGGCCCAGATGCGCACCGCGACAAGCGTGCCATTGGCTTGGTAGCGTGCCGCAACGCGCACGTTCTTGCCCTCTAACGTCGCAGCCTCTGCGGAAAAGTTCATGATCGTCGTTTTCGTCTTTGCATCGAGATCGTAAAAAATAGTTCCGTTCGTCGAGTCGGCCAGGATTTGCAGGCTCTGCGAGGTGGTCACCGCTGTTTCGGGTGTTGCCGGCGGCTCAAGTGGAAATTCGCGATTGATCGTAATCGAGGAGTTGTCCGAAGCGACTGCCGTTACGTCTCCATACATGTGCCGCAGCACCAGGCGCGTCAAATCTGGAATCGGATGATGCCGCACAGGCCCGGTGAAATTCGCCGCCCACATCGTCGTGCCGGTAACTACCGGGACGTGCGCTACGATGAACGCCGGGTGCTCCAGATCGAATTCAAGGTCGAGCGCGTTGCTCTGGTTTGCAGTTACAACCAGAGGTGACGCTAGATTCACGCTCACCGGCACCGTCAAGCTACCGGCGCTCCCCGTGGTGCCCTGTATGTCAATCTCGTTGGCGGGAATCTGAGTGCTGGCCGTTCCGGCAAATCCGACTGCCGGATTGGCGGATGTCGTCAGCATCACATCTCCCGGATTTCCGGAAATAGTCAGATTCGCGCTGGTGTAAGTCCCCACGGGCACGGAAACATTGCCCAGAATTTCGCTGAGCTGATCGAGCTGAACAAGGTTAATCACCGGTGTCGGATTAGAAGCGGTATACACCGTTACCGGCGTCCCGCCACCTTGCGGAACCAGTGCAATGGCCAATACCTTCACGCCAATAGTGGCCCAATTTTCAGTCGACGCATCGCTGACCATCATGTCGACTGTGCCGGTTTGAACTGCCGGCGTCTGCGACGTCCCGGAACTGCCGGTAGAACCTGAGCCCGAGCTGCTGCAGCCGATAATTAGAAATGGCGCTGCAAAAATGAACACACCCGTTATGTATCGAAGCAGTCTCAAACGCATCTGAGTCTCTCCTGGGGAACAGAAGTTCCCGTCTATGAGTTATCTCGAAGTATGACTGCGCCGAGTCGTTCTTCTAGGACCCCACTTCGACTCGACGTGCTCCTTCGAATGAACACCAAAGCTTGCGTAGAGTTGCAAGAAGTTTTAGATGAGGGAAGAGTACAGTCGCGCTAAGGGAAACCCTCAGAAATCGATGAAACTCCTACAGTTCTTCGTCCTTTGTAAATACAAGCCGAAAGGAAAGCGAAACGCAGGGCCCTCAAATATCAATCGGATCGCTTATAGGCGAGACAACTTTAATGTGAACTAGGCTCATCATTAGCAAGTGAAGTGAAGTAGCTACAGCGTTACAATATTTATACATGCCGCCGTGCACATCATTCTCTTAACCGCACGGCGAGGGAGCAATTTATGAAACGCCACAGTTTCCTAAAGATTGCGCCCGTCTTTGGTCTTGGATTGGCGCTTAGTCTCACCTTACCTGTTGTTGCTCAGCAGTCCGAAAACATGCCAGGCTATCCCACTGCGAACGCACCGCAGTCCAACACGCCGCCCGGCAATAACTCGGCCCCGAATCCCGGAAATCCCGCGAACAATCCGGACACTGCTCCTCCACCGTCTCGTCCGTCCGGCCCGATGAGCGCGCCACAAGGCGCACTGCCTCAGAACTCGATGTCGTCTCCGCAGCAGGTTCCTCCGACCCTCGTTCTTCCCGCTGGCACCGTGATTCAAGTGCGCACCAACCAATGGCTCTCCACCGATCGTAATATCGTCGGTGACGGATTTTACGCCACCTTGGCGCAGCCCATCGTGGTTGACGGCTGGGTCGTGGCCCTCCGTGGACAGTCCATTCTCGGTCGCGTCTCTCTTTCCCAAAAGGCCAATGGCTCGAATCACAACACGTCTCAACTCGGTCTGCAGCTCAGCGAACTTACCTTCGCCGATGGACAGCTTCTGCCCATCCAGACCCAGCTTTCTCAATCGGCCACGGGGCCGAATCGCGGTCAGCAGGCTGGCACCGTCGTCACCACCACGGGCGTAGGCGCGATCATCGGCGCCATCGCTGGACGCGGCCCTGGCGCCGCGATTGGCGCGGGCATCGGCGCAATCGCTGGCCTCGGAATCATTAGCAACACGGGGCGCCCCACCATTATTCCTACCCGAAACGATGCTGACTTTCCGCCTCAACGAACCCGTGACCATCTCCACCGTGAAGAGCGCATTCGCTTTTCGCCCGGTCGGCTCAGTTAACTATTCCCGCGCGATGAATTCCAATAGCCCGCAGCTCAATCGCCGCGACAGTGATGCATATCCGGCGACTCCGCCGCCTCCACCTGCGCCTTATTACGGTTATCCCTACGCCTATGCCCCCTACCCCTATCCTGGCTGGGGATATTATCCGCCTGTCGTGTTGGGCTTCGGTTATGGCTGGGGGCCAGGCTACTACGGGCGCTGGGGCCGATTCCGCTAATTCTGTCTAGCATCAGCGCAGTCTGAAATCGAAAGCCGCGTCGCCAAACGGCGCGGCTTTTGCTTTTTATGGCTTCCCGCAAGGCCGCAAGCAAAGACGCCCCCGGCCAATCCATTCCGCCCTGCCTTGCGTAATCACTCTGGGAGTTGCACTTCACTAACGCAAATTTCAGGAGACTTCGAAGATGAAAAAATTGCTCGTATTCGCCATGGCTCTGTCGATGTCATCTCTCGCCGTTCCCGTTATCACCCACGCCGCTCCGCAAATGAACATGAGCGACGACAGCAAACCGCCGTTGATGACTCTGCAGGGCACCGTGAAAGCCGACGGCGACAAACTCATGTTCGTGAACGATAAAGACGGCAAGTCCTGGGAGGTCATCAATCCCGAAACTCTAAAGCCACACGTCGGCCACCACGTCGAACTCAGTGCTCACGTCTATGCCGACAAAATGCAGATCCATGTGATGAGCGTCAAGATGATGAAAAAGATGTAGGCAGGTCCCGTCTTACGACTGCAGCTCTACGCTGTACAAGCTTCCGATCCCATCCTTCCGCCAGATGGAAGGGTGGGATCGATTGCAGTTCTTTCGGGTTGAAGCTCTTCTCTCGAACTTCCGTCGCGGTCGCAGCTAGTTCGCGGCTTGCGTGCTTGGAGGGTCTCCCTGTTTCGCGCATTCCACCGCAGGGAAAATCAAGGTCACTTCTTTCGCATCGTTATCCGAGCCATCGATCGACACTGGCGCCGCATCGATTCGCGCGGGTATGGTACAGCTCGTCGCACGCGCTCCTGGCCGCTGCGGATCAAGATCCTCCCACGCCGACACCGTGTATTTACCCGATTCCAGCAGCGGAAATTCGAACATTCCATCGCCAATCTTTTGCGCCGCCGGATTGTCGGAACCGTCTTCGGCCTTTGCCATCACCGTCAGATTTCCGGGCGGCTTGCCGTTCTCCCATTTCACGTGCACCTTCAACCCGCGCGTCGCGTAGCCTTCGCCGAGCACGATATTCACTTTCGTGAGCTGCTGCCCGTCTTTCACTGCAATCGGTTCAGCGCCGCTCGGGTCTGTCGTCCCAGGAAAAAACGACCGGGGAAACGGGGAATTCGGATCGTGCCGGTTCGATCGGTTATAAACCAGCACATACTCGCCCGGACCGATGTGGTCGAAATCGAAATAGCCATGGATGCTCTGAAATCCCCACAGGCCCGGTTTTCTATCGTCGTATTGGCCGGCGCGATATAGCTCTACCGACGCGATCTTCAGCGGTTTCCCGTCCGGACCGAGGACGCTTCCGCGAATGTGTCCGGTCGGCAGCGCATCCACGTTGTACTCGTAACACGCGCCGTTCGGAATTTTGAACGGAGGCAGGGCGCCATTCAGAGTCTTCTGTGTGAACTCCATGCGCACCGGCAAGTTTGCGGTGAAGTTATATTCTCCGGCGTGCACATCGTAGAACGTGTAAATTCCATCGGGGCCAGAACTGGTCGAAAAACGGTCGTCCTTCGATCTCAGCTTCAGCGCGATATTGGGCAAGGGATCGTCCGGGTCGTCCGGAGGCGCCAGGAATGGCGGATTCGCGCGCCGCAGCACTCCAAATACGGAAGCGATTCGCGTCCCATTCCGCATGGCGCGCAATTGAGGAATCAGCGCACGCGCTTCGCTGGCCGGGCGCGTTCCGTCGCAGATGGTCGAATAGATCCTGCCATCGACATTCTGGTGCGTGAAAACGACGTAGGTCTCGCCCTTCTTGAATTGGTATCCGCAATCGCCGTCATCGCCGCCGGAGAACACATCGATTTCCTCTCCGTCCGGTCCCGCGAATTTCTCGCCGATGTGAAAATGGTACCGCGTGATCGCAGTCCGCGCGTTCGCATTCGCGTTTGTTCCGCCGGAATTGTCCTGTCCCTCGCTCGGCGCGCTGGCCCCGGCCTGCGGGAAATCTCCCGTAACATTCTCCGCGTCCGTAACGGTGCCCAGGAAAACCACGTCTCCTTTTTGCAGTCCTTGGCATTCGCCTGGTGGCGCTTGCGAGCAGGCGCACGCCTGCGCTCCCTCGGCTGCGCCCAGGCCAATCAAGATAATCAGCGCAACAAAAAACACCCTCTGCTTATGCATCGCCGAATATCGTACCTTGTGCCATGTGCAAAAATCGAGACCCCCGTCAAGAAAATTTGCCCGGCATTGCTGTGCTGGAACCACCCCGGATTTGCTCTCTATGCTGTAAGATGGTTCCTGATTTTTCTGCAAACTCAGCCTTGTTAGACTCACCATTCCCGGCAAAATTTCGACCGTGCTCTATCGGAGGAAAGATGAAGTTCTTGTGTTCCACCCTGCTGGCCCTCGCGGCTCTTTCGTTCGTTTCAGCCGCATCCGCGGATACCCTCACCCTCAAGAACGGCGACCATCTCACTGGCACTGTGGTCGACTCCGACGGCAAGCAGCTCACCCTGAAAACCGATTATGCGGGCGACGTAAAAATCCAGATGTCCGCCATCTCCGCGATTACCGCCGCCAAGCCGCTCTACGTGGTTACGCCGGAGAAGAAGACCGTCAGCGGAAACGTTTCCTTCGAGGCTTCCAGCCTCGTCGTCCACACCGAGAGTTCCGGCGACGTCACCGTCCCCATGACCGCGACTACCATCATCCGTTCCGCGGACGCTGAGCAAGCATACGAAAAGGGCTTGCATCCGGGCCTTCTCCAGGATTGGAAAGGTGGCGTCACTGCCGGCTTCGCTTTGGCCCGCGGCAACAGCGACACCACCAATTTCAGCACCGGAGTTACCGCCGACCGCAAAACGCTCTCCGATGAGATCAAGCTCTACTCAACTTCGATCTACACCACCAACGGTGCGAATACCACCGGCGCTCCCGTCGGCGTAACCGCCAACTCCGTGCTCGGTGGCGCGCGCTATGACCGCAACATCACCAAAACCATTTTCGCTTTTGTCAGTGGCGACTTTGACCACGACGCCTTGCAGGACCTGACTCTTCGCCAGATATATTCCGGCGGCATCGGCTGGCACGTCGTCAACACTCCCAGCACCACTTTCGACACATTCGCCGGCATCAACTACACCCGTGAAAATTATTCGGATGGCGCTACCATGGCTTCTGTCGCCCGCAACCTGCCCGGCCTCACCGTCGGCGAGAACTTCACTCGCAAGATCGGTGCGAAAAATGTGCTCACCGAGAACTTCATCTTCTATCCTGAACTCAGCGACATCTCCAATTACAACTTCTCTCTCGACGCCTCGCTCGTCACCAAGATCAATTCGTGGTTTGGCTGGCAAACTTCCGTCAGCGACCGCTACGTCACCAATCCGCCCTTCGCCGGCACCAAGTCGAACGACATTATCTTGTCCACCGGTCTGAACATTACTTTCAGCCACTAGAGAGTCATCTCTGATTGTAGGTCGTGGCTCAGCTTCAGCCACGACAAGAGAACGGGCGCGAAGCGCTTACCGCTCGCGACGCAGTTTCCGCGAGCTTTAGTTTCGCGCTTCCCGCTCGGCCTTATGACGTCGGAGCTTCAACTCCGACAAATGAGCCTCGGACTATATTGGGCTTAGCCCCTGGAGGAACTTACCCTCGGAGTTCGAGTATTTATCAGTTAGCCTCTAATGCTGCGGTTTGCGCGGCTGAACTTTCACTCGCTGATGTTTGCCGGGCCGGCACTGGCTTTCGGCGGGCTGCTCGGTCTATGCTTATGCCGCTGAACGCCTATCCGTCGGGGCGGGCATTTGATCCCGGGGAGGGGCTTCTGCGCGCGAGCGCCGGAGGGACGAAAGATCTTAGCCCAGCGTAAGCGCTGGAAGCGCGTCGCCATTTCGGGGGGAAGCCCTGGAAGGGCGGCACAAATCCGTCATCCGGATTTGCACCTGAGATGAAATTGGAGGGAGTCCCGCGTGAAACTTACATCTCGCGTCTTGCAACTTCTCTTCGCCGTGTTGGTTTTACTGCCCTTCGCCGCCGCTTCCCACGCCCAGGCTCCGAGCGACAAACTCTACGTGGTTACTCACGTCGACCTCACTCCGAACTACGTTGAGGATGGCACCAAGCTCCTCCAGCAATTCGCCGCGGAAAGCAGGCACGATCCCGGTGTCGTTCGTTTCGAGTTGCTCGAAGACAACGGCCGGCATAATCACTTCACGCTGGTGGAAGTCTGGGAGAATTCCAAAGCGTTCGATGCGCACGAAGCCGCCGAGCACACCAAAAATTTCCGCGAGAAGTTGCAGCCCATGCTCGGCAGCCCCTTTGACGAGCGCCTGCACCACATCATGCCGTAAGGGTCTCTGAATTCGCCGTGTATTTCTGCGTCGCAGGGCGGCGTTTAATGGAAGTGCGAAATCAACACCGCATCGGTGATCGGCCTGCCACGCGCGAAGATTGTTTCATCGCCTTCCGGCGACAGCGCGAATGACCAGATCATATCCGTATTGAAATTCGTGATCTGCCGTGGCGTCGGGGACGTCTTTCCCGGCAGCGTCAACGGCTGCGCCCACAAGTTACTTACGCCCCCTTTCGTCACCAGAAACAAAATCGACTGGCCATCTTTCGCCCAGGCCACTTTCGCGCCGGCTTCATCGCCCAGATTCGCTCCCTGCGGCAAAGTGTATGTGTTTTGCACTTCGCCGCTGTCGATGCCCACCGTGGCGAGCGTCATCGGCTTGTCCGGACCGGGCGCATAACGGCCTGCCACGGAGCGTCCGTCGGGGGAAATTACTGGATACTCAAGATGTACGGTTCCAATCTGCGTCGCTGCGCCCCCTTCGGCATCGATTTTCATCAACTTTTCCGGGGCGAAAGATGCGTCCTGATAGACGACAAATTTGCCGTCCGGGGAGCAACTCGGACGTTCGTCCTCCGGTCCCTTTGTGATCTGCCTCAGATTTGCCCCTTGCGAATTGCCGCGCCAGATCGTCGTGTGTCCCGAGCTGTCGATCGCAGTGAAAACAATGTCTCCAGTCTTTTCACACGCTGCCGGCCACACCGGCGATCCCGAGGGGACCCCCACATCGTGCAAATCGCTTCCTTTCGAGGAGACGCTCGCCATCCTCAGGAGCCCGGAAGTGTAATAGGTGTAGAAGATTCGCTCCGGCGTAGCCCAGGCCACTCCTCCTAATCCATCCGCCCGGCCCACACCTGAGGTAATAGAACGCGGTTCCGAAAATGCTCCGCTCCCGCCGGCCGCAATGGCCAGGTCCGAACCGAATGATATTTGCGTGGTTGCCAGTGTCACGTCGTCTCCGCTCACGCTCGTTCCGCCGTAGTAATTCAGGTCGTTTGTGATCCGCAGCCTGTTGCCTGCGGGATAGGCCACTTCCCAAACCTGCGCGTTGAACGACGATCCGTTCTTCGGCAACGTAAACACGATTCCCGACCCGTCCCGAAGCCAGGTGAGTTGCGTCGGATACGCCCACATGTCTCCACCCAGCCGCTTTTCTGTTCCCGAGTCCACGGCCAGCGTTTCCAGAAGATATTCGTCCGGATCTTCGTTCGTTGTTTTCAGTACCGCGATGCGTTTGCCATCCGGAGACCACGCCGGCCCGGAAGACGCGAAGGAAGCGGGAAGCGTCACATTTACCAATGCGCGTGCTCCGTTGCCATCGGCGTTCGCGATCATCAGAGTTGACGTCATGTTTTCCGGCGATTGGCGCACGAACACGAATTGCTTTCCATCTGGCGAGAATCCAATCGGACTATCCACATCGAAAAGGATTTGCCTCGGAGTTCCGCCGAGTGACGCCACTTGGTACAGCGACGAGTGGTTCGCCTTCATATCGTGCTCGATGAAGTACAGGTAGTTTCCATCGGGCGAAAAGGCCAGGCTCCGTACCGGATCAGCCGACCCTTGGATCACTTTGGCCATGCTGCCCGTGGCCAATTGCCTTACCCACACGCTCGAAGCATTGTTGTCGGTCTGCACATACGTGAGCCACTTGCCGTCGGCGGAAATCGCCGGGGACTGTATGTTTCCCGAAGACGTGACCGGCGAAATCATCATTTTCATGAAGTCGCCTCCTTCATGCCTGCCATATCGGTTGTGCAGGCTCAGTCCCAAAAATGTTCCGATGGCCACCACGATCACTCCGGCCACCACCGGCAGGATCCATCGGTTGCGCCGTCGCAGAGGCAATGCTGCGGTCTTGGCCGCGGCGGACAATGGCGCCGGCTCAAGCGCGTCCACCGCGGTGAGCGCAGCGGAATTTCGGGAACCCGATGACACACCTGCGCTCGACACCACGTGCAGCCGTGTTGAATCCGTATCGCGCTTCAATCGCTTCAGGTCGGCGCGCATCTCGGCCGCCGTCTGATACCGCAGCTCGCGGTCCTTTTCGATGGCCTTGCAGATGATTTCCTCGAATCGAACCGGCAATCCCGGATTCACGGAAGTTGCCGATGGCGGTTGCCGGTTCAGGATCGCATCGAAAATCAGCGCCGAAGTCGCTCCCTCGAAACAGGGCCGCCCCGTAGCCATCTCATAAAGCACCGCTCCCAGGCTGAAGAGATCCGTCCGCCCATCGAGTTCTTCACCGCGTGCTTGCTCCGGTGACATGTACGCCACCGTGCCCAGCGTACTCCCAGGACTGGTCAGCAGCAGGTTGTCCGTCGTGACTTCCGTTGTCGCATTGCCGCTGGTTACCGCCTCTGCAATTCGGCGCGGCACGCCCTGTTTCGCCAGTCCGAAATCCAGAATCTTCGTCTGGTTTCGCGAAGTGACGAAGATATTCGCCGGCTTGATGTCACGATGCACGATGCCTCGCGAATGTGCCGCATCCAGCGCGTCGGCGATCTGAATTCCCCAGTCCAGTAGCAGGTCCAGGCCTAGCGACCGCCCGCCCAGCCGTTCCCGCAAGGTCTGGCCTTCGATCAATTCCATTACATAAAATGGAGTGCCGCTGTATTCACCGATGTCGTAGATCGTGCAGATACCAGGATGGTTCAACGATGACGCTGCGCGGGCCTCTCTCTGAAATCTCTCCAGCGCAGCGGGGTCGCGCGCCAGATCTGCGGAGAGGAACTTGAGCGCGACCGGTCTGCCCAGCCGCGTATCCTCGGCTCGATAAACTTGGCCCATTCCGCCGGCGCCAAGTATCTCGATAATTTTGTAATGGGAAACTATTTCGCCGATCATCTCGTTGAAAGCTATTCTACATGGTCATTGAGGGCGGGGCGAACGGCTCTGGGGAACCAGTCCAAGATAAAACAAGATAAAAGCGGAAGCGTGCGCGTGCCCCTTCCTGCTGAGGATAGCGCGCCTTCTTGCCTTATTGCGCGGGTGTTGACCGCGGCATTACCGTGATGTTCACTGGCTGGTCGAGCTGAAAATCCAGCTTGGTTTCCGACGGAACCTTCACCTGTTTTCCTTTGGTTGCGCCCTGGTAGACGCCGCCCGCGCCTCCGCCGACTCCCGCGCCAATCGCCGCTCCTCTGCCGCCTCCCGCCAGCGCGCCGATGATGGCTCCTAACGCTGCGCCGCCCCCGACTTTCTCGGCAGTGTTCTTACCCCGAGAGCTTCCTTCCACTGAGTAGGTGCTGCTCACCAGCGGATACGAGCGTCCCTGGTATTCCATCTTGATCAATTCGAGATGCAATGCGCTCTTCCCGGTCAGGTGTCCCGCTGAGCTCGCGTCCGACAGCCTCACATACACATCCACGCCACGGGGAATCGCAACCTGGTCGCCCACAACCATTGGCGCCTCCAGGGAGGCGTGAAAAATCTCGCCCGCCTTATTCACCGACGAATCCACGCCGTCGATCATGCGAATGGTCATCGTCGACCCCGCCGCTATCGTTACTAGTTTCGGTTCGGGAGGCGGCGGTGGTGGCGGCGGAAGTGGCGGCGCCGGATTCGCCACGGGCTGCGGTGCCGGCGCGATTGGCGGCAGAGGCTGATCCGGTGGCGGCGAATACTGTTGATCCTGTTGTGCGGGCGGTGGTGGAGTGAAATTCTGCGCGATTTCAGCGCGCTTCTTTTCCTTCTCCTTTTCCCTCTTCTTTTCTTTTCGCGGAGTCACAACATCGTCCGCCACAGGCGCCGGTGGTGGCGTCGCTGCGGCGGGGGCAGCCTCGGCAGCCGGAGCCGCATTTTGCGCCGTTTCGACCGTCATCTGGTCGTTCACTTTGCTTACGCCTGCTGTTTGCGTCGCGATCTTGTACGCTTCATAGCGCGCCGCATCGTTGCTCACGCTTCCGGCTAGCGTCACTTCACCGTTCTTGGACGTCACCTGCAGGTTTGAATCTTTGAGCGCCGCGTCCGAGAACATCTGCGATTTGATGTTCGTCACCAGGGCCGTGTCATCCGGCTTCCTCGCGCAGCCGGAGACCAGCATCAGCCCCAGCAAGCCAATGCAGAACGCGCATTTCTGCCGCATCAGATGTACCTCCGAAGACCACCCACCCATTTACGATTTTAGGACCGTCTTTGATTTAGAACCCGCAGTCGCACGAAGGCGCAAGCCTGCACTCCGCTGATTCTACTACGATGCGGAACCACTCCTAAGTGCTGTCCGGGTGAAATAGGCGGATGGTTGCCAGGAAGGCTACTGTTCGGTGCGAACCGCGATGATTTGATTCTTTTCGCTGCGCACTTCGATTGCCAGGGGTGGCCGGAACGCGGGCCCTTGCACGACCTCACCCCGCACCAGCCCGCTCGGCGCGTTCCCATACTTAGTCAAGTCAAAAACGCTTTTGTTGCAAGGGTCAGCCACCATCGGATGGTTTGCGGTGAAATCATAATCTTGCTGCAATCTTCGCAAGTCGGTCACATATTCAAGATCACACGTTCCATATGGCTCGCGCGTCGAAAAGGCCCATAATGCTCCGCCAGGCAATCGCACCACCATCGCCGGTGTCTGCCGTTGTGTGAGTTGATCACGAAAATAGAATTCTTTTGCGGACCATGGTTTGGCTAATTGAGCAGCCGTGGCCACCATCCCCGGTGCCACCGGCCAATTCTTATTGCTTCCAGCCACCTCTGGTTGTTTTTCTATGAGTGGTTTCGCCACCGCTGGCGCGGATTCAGTGCTCGGTGCGGGAGTTGCAGGCGTATTTTTCTGGCCGTGTCCATACAGAAAGTAGATTGTCGCCAGCGCTCCGACCAGCGTAATCCCCACCCACACGAATTTCAGATTTTCGGCCGTTATTTCTGATTGAACATCAGAAGGTCCACCAATTTCCGGGACGGGCAACTCCTCCGGAGTCTCGGCAGCGTGCTGCGGAGCTTCTTCGTGATCGGAATGAGAATGATCCGCAACGCCCGGTATTCTTGGCTGCGCGGGCTTGAATGGGTCAAGCGTCTTGTTTTCGGGCATGAGCTGGCGCCGCGTGCGGCCTATTTAGCTTGATTCCGCCGCCCCCGATTTGCAACAGGACTGATACGTGTCCGCTGTTAACTACTTGGTTTGCATCCCCAGGTCAAGTGAAAGTTTTTTCAGGATACCGGGCCGAGCGAGAGGGAATTGTGCGCGGCGCATTCATGCACGTTCGCAAGGCTCAGCAGCAGCTCCAGCATGCGGTCGCGCTCCTCCGGCTTGGGATCGCCCGCGTCTTCTTCGAGGTTATTCACGATCGCCAGAGCGTCCGTCAGCAAGCGTTGCAATCGCGGCGCGTCAATGGGGTGCCCTTCGCGGCATTGTTCCATGGCTTCATCCACACGGTTGAAAGCCTCGTTGAGAAAATGTTCCAGGCACACTTCTTCCTCCGCGAGGCTTTGCGGAATCAGATTCGAGCATGGGGAACGGCGGCAAAGTCCAGCAATCACGGCCATCATGGCGATCGAGCTCCTCAGAACGAACGCTCAGAGGGCAGGAGAGTAGCACAATTTTTGTAAATGGAAGAAAAAAGCGCGGGTCGGAATTCTGAAATTATCAACAGCCAAAACTGGCGAGCCGTTCGACAAGAACCTCGAACCTGTTACGCCTCCACGCCGTGGCACTTCTTGTATTTTTTCCCGGAGCCGCAAGGGCAAGGATCGTTGCGGCCGACTTTCGCGGCGGCGCGCACCGGCTTGGGAGGCTCGGCTTGCGCCGGACCCGCCTGGAATTGCAGGTCCTTCTGCTGCTGTTGTTGCCTTCTTTCGATCTGCTTGGCCTGGTCTTCGGGACGCGCGGGTTGCATCAGGAACAGGAAGCGCACCGCTTCCGTGTCGATGCGGTCCATCATTTCTTCGAACAGGGTGAACGCCTCTTTTTTGAACTCCACCAGCGGATCTAGCTGTCCATATCCGCGCAGGCCGATGCCTTCTTTTAAGTGATCGAGCGTGAGCAGGTGGTCTTTCCATTGTGCGTCGACGATATCGAGAAGAATGTGCCGCTCCAGCCAGCGGAGCATCTGCTCGCCGAACATTCCTTCTTTCTCGTCGTACCGGCCTTTTACTTTTTCGACGAGCTGGTCTTTGAGCTGTTCGTGGTTTAACTGGCCGGTGTCGATGTTCGCGGACTTCAGGTCGAATCCAAATTGATTCAGCAACTCGTTGCCAAGCTGCGTGGTGTTCCACTGGTCGGGATGTTGCGTCGAGGGAGCGTAGGTTTCCGCGAGCGAATTGGCGATGGCCTCGGCGCGCTCCAGGACGAATTCTTTCTGGTCGCGGCCTTCGAGGAATGAGCGGCGCAGGCCATAAACGGTTTCGCGCTGCTTGTTCATCACGTCGTCGTATTCGAGCAGGTGTTTGCGCGCTTCGAAGTTTTGCGCTTCCACCGCTTTTTGCGCGTTCTCGATGCGCTTGCTGATCAACTTTGATTCGATTGGCACGCCTTCGGTCATGCCCAGCCGGAACATCAGCGCCTTCACACGTTCGCCGCCGAAAATGCGGAGTAAATCGTCTTCGAGTGAGAGGAAGAATCGCGAGGAACCCGGATCGCCCTGGCGTCCCGCGCGTCCGCGCAACTGATTGTCGATGCGCCGCGCCTCGTGGCGCTCGGTGCCCAGGATGTGCAACCCGCCCATGGCCACAACTTCGTCATGCTCCGTTTTGCACTGCTGCGCGAACTGATCAAAAACCGGCTTCCACTGATCGAGTGGCACCTGAAAGATTTTGCCTTCTACCTGAAAAAGCACCATGGCCGCGTGTCCTGCGCCGTTGCCTGAGCCATTCGCTTCCGCTACTGCCGTCTGCGTCCCGGAACTCGCAGTTGCCGTGGCTGCGCCACCCGCATCGGCTTGCGCCGGAGTTTCCGCGTTCGCCGGGGCTCCCGCGCCAATCACGGCGCTTGCCGGCGCGTAGGGCATGGCCAGCTTGTTTTTGAGGAAATGCTCGCGGGTCATCGCCTCGGGATTGCCGCCAAGCAAAATGTCGGTTCCGCGGCCGGCCATGTTTGTCGAAACGGTCACCGCGCCTTTTCGTCCGGCCTGCGCGATGATCTTCGCTTCGCGCTCGTGCTGCTTGGCGTTCAGCACCTGGTGCGGAATCCCTGACTTCTTGAGCAGTTCCGCGATTTTTTCTGACTTTTCAATGGAGATGCTGCCGACCAGCACGGGCTGCCCGCTTTCGTGGTATTGGCGAATGCCGCCCGCGCGTGTGCCGTCTTCCTGAATGATTCCGTTCACCGCAGCATCGAATTTTTCCGGCTCGGTACGGTACACCACGTCCGAGTTCTCGATACGGATCAGCTGCTTGTTGGTCGGAATGGCCACCACTTCCAGGGCATAAATCTTGTGGAATTCGGGCGCTTCGGTTTCCGCCGTACCGGTCATGCCGGAAAGCTTTTTGTACATGCGGAAATAGTTCTGGAAAGTGATGGTGGCGAGCGTCTGATTTTCGCGCTCGATCTTCACGCCTTCTTTGGCTTCCACGGCCTGGTGCAAACCGTCCGACCAGCGGCGGCCCGGCATTTGGCGCCCGGTGAATTCGTCGACGATCACTACTTCGCCTTCTTTCACCACGTAGTCGACGTCTTTCTCGAACAGTGTGTGCGCGCGCAGCCCTTGATACACGTGGTGCAGAAGATCGATATTCCCGGGATCGTACAAATTGGTCAGGTTCAGCAGCCGCTCCGTTTTCGACACGCCCTCTTCGGTCAGTGTCGCGGTGCGCATCTTCTCGTCCAGGGTGTAGTCGATTTCCTGGATCAGTTTCGGAATTATTTTGTCAATCTTGTAATACTTGTCGGTGGATTCCTCGGCTGGACCGGAAATGATCAGCGGCGTGCGCGCCTCGTCGATCAGGATCGAGTCCACCTCGTCGACGATTCCAAAGTGGTGCTCGCGCTGCACGCAATCTTTCAGGTCGTACTTCATGTTGTCGCGCAGGTAGTCGAACCCAAACTCGTTGTTGGTGCCGTAGGTGATGTCCGCGCCATAGGCGGCGCGGCGCTGCACGTCGTCCAGATCGTGGACGATCACGCCGACGGTCATGCCCAGCATCTTGTAGATAGGGCCCATCCACTCCGCGTCGCGGCGAGCCAGGTAGTCGTTCACGGTGACGATGTGCACACCCTTGCCGGTGAGCGCGTTGAGGCAAGCGGGCAAAGTGGCCACGAGCGTTTTTCCTTCGCCCGTTTTCATTTCGGCAATGCGGCCCTGGTGCAGCACGTATCCGCCGATGAGTTGCACATCGAAGTGGCGCATGCCCAGCGTGCGGCGGCCTGCTTCGCGTATCACCGCAAAAGCCGGCACGACAGCCGGCTCGACTGCCTCGCGCAGCTTGTCTTTGTAATTGGGATCGTCGCGCTCCACGCCTTCCAGGCGCCCTTGCACTTCGGCGCGCAGCTCATTCATGCGCTCGCCGATCTGCGCATCGGAGAGATTGCGCATCTCCGGCTCGAGCGCATTGATGGCCGTAACGGTCGGCTGAATCTTTTTTACGTCGCGCTCGTGCTTGGTGCCGATAAAACGCGCAACGACGCTGTCTATGACCTTCTCGATGTCCATGCGGTGTGTTGTCTGGCTTTGAGGTTCCTCGGAACCCGTGTGCTGTCAGCAACTTCCTTGAGGTGAAGTTCTGCCCGGAACGATTCCGGGGACATCTCCTTCTGCATTGTATCCGCTTGCGGGGCTTTCCGCAAAACGCCAATCGGGTCGGGATCGGACGTGCAGGAAACAATGCACCTGGTGGATTTTTTATTTGAAAGGGTCGAAAACACTGACGATTAGAAAGAGCCTCGACGCTGTGTTTTCTTTGAGTTACATGTGTTCTGACTCGGCAGGGACTGACGATTAGAATGGGATCTTGCCGGATGGAGAAGAACGGTCTCGGAGCAAGCGAATCCACGGTTGCGACGGCTGCGCTGCTTTGATTGTTCTGCCCCGGCTTTCATCTCGATACACCTCTCGATACACCTCGAAGCGACGCTAACATGCCGGGAGGCCGGAAATCATCCGCATCATTACGGACGAAAACCCAGTACTGCACTGGCTAGGACATGCTTTCATTTGGCGCGCAGGGCGCGGGGACTTATCATTAGTGGGAAGAGAGTGAAGCGCTTAGATCACGGCTCCGCAGCAGACAAATAGCCAAGCCAAAAAGTGAGAGGAATTTCATGCCACCTGGAATGCCTGGTCATCCCGGTCAGGGACAAACTCCGCCACCGCGAGCGCCGATTGAAGGGGTTAAAAATCTGGTTGCCGTTGCCAGCGGCAAAGGCGGGGTAGGGAAGACGACCGTCGCCGTGAATCTGGCGATTGCGCTGAAAAACATGGGCGCGTCGGTTGGGCTGCTCGATGCGGACGTGTACGGCCCGAATGTGCCGGTGATGCTCGGGACGACGGAACAGCCGCGCGCGCTCGACGAGAAAACCATTCTTCCGGTGCAGGCGTATGGCGTGAAGATGATTTCCATGGGACTGCTCAATCCCGGCGACAAGCCGCTGGTGTGGCGCGGCCCCATGCTGCACAGCGTGATGCAGCAGTTTTTAAGAAGCGTCCGTTGGGGGCAGCTCGATTACCTGGTGGTTGACCTGCCTCCCGGCACCGGAGATGTACAACTTTCGCTGATCCAGACCGTTTCGGTGACAGGCGCGGTGGTGGTGACCACGCCGTCGATTGTGGCGCTGGCCGATGTGCGCCGCGCGATTGAAATGTTTCGCCAGGTCAACGTGGAAATTCTCGGCGTGGTCGAGAACATGAGCTATTTTTCGTGCCCGCACTGCGAAGGACGCATCGACGTGTTCGGCCACGGCGAGGGCGAGCGGCTGTCGGAAGCGTTCCGCATTCCATTTCTCGGCGAGATCGAGATCGATCCGCAGATTCGTATTGGCGGCGATACGGGGAAGCCCGTGGCGTCAATGGGAGAGGATGCGCCCGGAGGGAAGAGCATTTATAAAGTGGCGCGAAATGTGATTGCGAGGCTGGAAGCGGTGAATGCGGCGGGCGGGGCGCCGGTGGTGCAGATTCTTTAATGAGGCAAAGGAAGTAGAGGAAGTAAATGAGGTAGAGGAAGTAAAGGAGGTAGAGGAGGCAAAGGAGGTGGAGGAGAAAGGCTCGCGGTCTTCAATAACGGCGATCCTTACCGGATCGCGAAGAACCGCGAGCGGTAAGCGCTTGGCGCGCTTTCAGAATTCCCACCGCTAACCAAAAGCTTGTTCCGCGGTGGGCTACGGTATTTCGCCCTTACAGGGCTGAAAACCGTCACGAGGTTAGAATCCTCGGGGAGCGCAAATATTGCGTGGTTTATAAGGAAAAATATCCGGTCGGAAGCCGGGTGAAGATTGCATCTGCAGACCGTCTTCGATCGTTCATGCGACCGGAGTGGAAGTTTCACCATCCGGTCTCGGAAGAGCAGCTTCAATCCGCAGAACGTAGCGATAGAGTTCGTTCGGTTGGTTTCTACCACGGGGGGGATGTTCTTTATCAACTTTGGACCGAACCCGGCACGTGGCACGAAGCGTGTTTGGCATCGGATGAAGGGGTGGAGAAAGCTTCGTGTGTGAAACATTAGTTGGCTTCCGGCGTCTTGTTCAGGGTGTCGCGTTGATTGGAAGACGAAGAGGGGTCCCTCGACTCGCTCCGTTCAACCGCGACCCTGACCGGGTCGCAAACTTCGCTCGCTTCGGGATGACACCGTCAGCCGACACCAACGGTGTCGAGCGAATTAGTGCGCGATCGAGAATCCGTCGCCTTGTTTGGGGCAAATGCCTATGCTAATTTCGCTGATTGCTTAGCGCGGCGCGCGCTCCGCTGTTCCGCTGGCGCATTCCATGGAAAAATAGCTCCAAGGAGAACAATCCTTTGATTCGCACTTATCGCGGACATGTGCCGCAGATTGCGGCCACCGCTTATGTCGACCCGCAGGCGGTGGTGATTGGAGACGTGGTGATCGGCGAGCATTCGAGCGTGTGGCCCTGCACGGTGATTCGCGGCGACGTGCATTCGATCCGTATCGGCGCGCGATGTAGCATTCAGGATGGGTCAGTGCTGCATGTGCAGCACGATGAGTACGGGCTCACGCTCGGCGACGGTATTACCGTGGGGCACAACGTGATTCTGCACGGCTGCACCATCGGATCGCGCTGCCTGATCGGCATGGGCAGCATCATTCTGAATGGCGCGAAAGTTGGTGAGGGCAGCATCATCGCGGCAGGCGCGCTGATTCCCGAGCGCATGGAAGTGCCGGCGGGGAGTGTGGTGATGGGGCAGCCAGGGAAGATTCGCAGGCAGACGACGGCGACGGATTTGGACGCGATTGATCGGAATGCGCAGCGGTATGTGGAGTACTCGGAGTTGCACAAGGCGGAGAATTTTAAGTGAGAGACTTGGCTGCGAATTCGCTGCACGGTGATGCTGACACACGAAGAGAGATCCCTCGACTCGCTGAAAGGCGCTCGCTTCGGGATGACAACGAAAAGAAAAAATTGCGCAAAGTGGGTGCTGGGTGAGTGAGCAAGCTGTAACGGAAAAGAAAAAGCAGTTTCGCGCGATTCGCGGCACGCGGGACATTTTGCCGCAGGATTCGGCGCTGTGGAACTGGTTCGAGCGAACGGCGCGCGAGACGTTCGAATCTTTCAATTTTCGAGACATTCGCGTGCCGATTTTCGAAGAGACGTCACTTTTCGCGCGAGCGGTGGGAACCGAAACCGATGTTGTCAATAAAGAGATGTACTCATTCGAAGATGCGCGTGGCGATCTCTTTTTACTTCGTGAGCAAATTCGCAACTACGTCATATCGGATTTGAACCTATCCGCAGAGAGCTACGGGAGCATAAACCTTTTCGTACGGCTCTTGCATGCCTTAGTCGAAAAGTTGGATTCGGCGATTGCTTCAGGTGAGGTTGAGAGAGATGAAAACGCCCGATTATCTTATGCGACTTTTCTGAATGGCGTCGCGCATTTTCAGAACCTCGTGTCGAGCGGGGACGTCGAAGAGATTAAGAGGATATTTGGATACCTAAAGTTAGCCGCTGGTGGGCTAGGACTCGGAAGCATGATCAGTCTGCGGCCGGAGGCGACGGCGTCGGTGGTGCGGGCGTACATCGAACACGGTATGCACAACCTGCCAGGCAATCAGAAGCTTTACTACGTGGGACCGATGTTTCGGCGCGAGCGTCCGCAAAAAGGACGGTACCGGCAGTTCTACCAGATCGGCGCGGAGGTGCTGGGGCCGTCGGATGCACCGGCGATCGACGCGGAAGTGATCGAAATGCTGCTGGTGCTTTTTAACCGCGTTGGCCTGACGCGCACGACGCTGTACATCAATTCGATTGGCTGCAAGGATTGCCGGCCGAAATACGTGGAGCTGCTGCGCGAAGAGCTGCGCAAGGTGAAAGACCGGCTGGGCGCGGACGGCCAGCGGCGCATCGAAACAAATCCGCTGCGCGTGCTCGATTCGAAATTGCCGGAAGAGCAGGAGATTATCGCCACGCTGCCGCGCATTTCGGATCATTTGTGCGAGGCGTGCCGCGAGCACTTTTCCAAATTGAAGGACGAATTGAAGCTGCGCGGCGTGGCGTATGAAGAAAACTGGCGGCTGGTGCGCGGGCTGGACTATTACACGCGGACGACTTTCGAAGTGACAGCGGAAGGGCTGGGCTCGCAAAACGCAGTGTGCGGCGGCGGGCGCTATGATGGCCTGGTGGAATTGCTGGGCGGACCGCCGACGAAGGGGATTGGTTTTGCGATCGGCACGGACCGCGCGATTCTGTCGATTCAGGAAAGCGGGAATCTGCCGAAGCTGCCGGGGCTGGATGTGTTCGTCGCGCGGATGGGTGAGAAATGCTATCCCGCGGCGGTGACCATTGCGCGGAAGTTGCGCGACGCGGGCTTTGCGGTGGAATTGCCGGGCGAAGAGATGAAATTCAAGAAGGCGCTGGGGCTGGCCGACAAGCTGGGCGCGAAGTATGCGCTGATCATTGGCGAGGACGAGGTTGCATCCGGCACATACGCGCTGAAGCGGCTGGCGGACGCGCAGCAGAACAAATATTCGGAGAGCGAATTGCTGGCACAATTGAGGGCGGAGCGGGGAGCGTAGGACTTGGCGTGATTCGTTTAAAAGCGAAGGCTCGCGGAAACGGCACCGCAAGTGGTAAGGCGCTTCGCGCCGACGTTGTCCCAGCACTCACGTGCTGGGCTACAATTTTTCGCCCCCTTCGGGGGCTGGGTTTCGGCACGGCGAAGTTGTGCCCTAACGAACCAGTGGTCGCCGCACCGCGAGTGGTAGGGCGCTTCGCGCCGTCTTTTTGTCGCAGCTAAGGCTCCGACCTGCATGTCGGATTGAAGCCGTGGGCGGATTTTGAAACTTGGGAGGCGGACCTAGCACACGAAGAGAGATCCCTCGACTCGCTTTGCGACCCTGGCCGGGTCGCTCAAACCGCTCTCTTCGGGATGACACATCGATCGGGCATTCGGTGATTTTGAACAGCGAAAGGGCGGAACAGGTGCTTGACACACTTGGCAATCTGAAGCGGACACAATATTGCGGGTCGCTGCGCGCGGCTGACGCGGACAAGGACGTGGTGCTGATGGGCTGGGTGCACCGGCGGCGGGACCTGGGGCAGCTCATCTTTATCGATCTGCGCGACCGCGCTGGAATCGTGCAGGTGGTGTTCAACAAGGAGCAGCATCCCGAAGCGCACGCCAAGGCGGAAGAGCTGCGCAGCGAATTTGTGGTTGCGGTCGAAGGGCGCGTGCTGAAGCGGCAGAAGGCCAATCCGGAAATCGGCACGGGCGAGATTGAAGTGCTGGCCGCGAAGCTGCACATTCTGAACAACGCGAAGACGCCGCCATTTCAGGTGGAAGACGATGTGACCGCGAGCGAAGAGACGAGGCTGCGCTATCGCTATCTCGACCTGCGCAGGCCGAAGCCGCACAGCAATATCGAGCTGCGGCACCGGATTATTTTTGAGATTCGCAAGGCGCTCGACGAGCTGGGCTTTTTCGAGATCGAGACGCCGATGCTGACGCGTTCGACGCCCGAAGGCGCGCGCGATTACCTGGTGCCGAGCCGCGTGCATCATGGGCAGTTCTATGCGCTGCCGCAGTCGCCGCAAATTTTCAAGCAGATATTGATGATTTCCGGAATGGACCGCTATTTCCAGATCGTGCGCTGCTTCCGCGACGAAGATTTGCGCGCCGATCGCCAGCCGGAATTTACGCAGCTCGACCTGGAAATGTCGTTTCCGCGGCAGCAGGATATTTTCGAGGCCATCGAGCGCGTAATGGAGCGCGCCTGCGCGGTGGTGGGCGTGCAGGCGAAGGGACCGTTCCGGCATTTGGATTACAAGGACGCGCTGCGGCGCTATGGATCGGACAAGCCGGACCTGCGCTTCGGCATGGAGCTGCAGGATGTGACCGCGCACTTCGAGCCTGCGCGCGAGACGCTGCGCATCGAAGGGAACGTGCAGGCGGTGGTGGCGCCGGGCGCCGCGGGCTGGTCGCGCAAGCAGCTCGATGAGCTGGCCGAGGTGGCGAAGTCAGCGGGGGCGCGAGGCGTGTACACGGTGAAAGTTACCGCGGAAGGAATTTCTTCGCCGCTCGAGAAAAATCTCGGCGCGGAGGGGCTGAAGAAATTGGCGGAAGCGGTGGGCGCGAAGCCGGGCGATTTGATTGTCGCGGCGGCGGCGAAAGAACAGATTCAGCACAGCGATACATCACTGGGCGTGGCCGGGCAGATCCGGCTGTATCTGGGCGACAAGCTGAACCTGATCGACCGCAGCAAATGGGAATTTTTGTGGATCACCGGGTTCGCGCTGTTCGAGTGGAGCGAGAGCGACAATCGCTGGGTGAGCGCGCAGCATCCGTTCACCGGGATTGTCGAGGAGGATTTGGACAAGCTCGAAACGGCGCCGTGGGAGTGCCGCTCGAAGGGCTACGATCTGGTGCTGAACGGAGTGGAGCTGGGATCGGGGAGCATCCGAATTCACCGGCAGGATGTGCAGGCGCGCATGTTCAAGTCGCTGGGGCTGAGCGACGAGCAGGCGCGGCAACGCTTTGGATTTTTTCTCGACGCGCTGACTTACGGCACGCCGCCGCACGGCGGAATTGCGCTGGGGATGGATCGCGTGACCGCGCTGCTGGCGGGGGAAAAGTCGATTCGCGAAGTGATTGCGTTCCCGAAGACTACCGCGGCGCAGGATTTGATGGCGGAGGCGCCGTCCGAAGTGGATGTGGAGCAGCTTGATCAGCTGGGCATCGCGGTGAAGGAGACAGCGAAGAAAAGCTAGCGCATGAGCCGGATACGCATACTCGCGGAGAATGTGGCGAACCGCATCGCGGCGGGCGAGGTGGTGGAGCGGCCCGCGTCGGTAGTGAAGGAGCTGCTGGAGAACGCGCTGGATGCGGGCGCGCGGTCGATACGGGTGGAAATCGAATCGGGCGGCAAGCATCTGATCCGCGTGATCGACGACGGCTGCGGCATGAATCACGACGATTCGCTGCTGGCCTTCGAGCGGCATGCGACTTCGAAGCTGCGCACCACGGACGATCTGCTCTCGATCGCCACGCTGGGATTTCGCGGCGAAGCGCTGCCGTCGATCGCGTCCGTGTCGCGGCTGGTGCTGGAAACGCGCACGCCGGAAGAAGAGCAGGGAACGCGCGTGGAATTCGCGGGCGGAAAACTGATCAGCGTGAAGCCGGCGGGCGTGCCGCCGGGCACTTCGATCAGCGTGGCGGACATTTTTTACTGCGTGCCGGCGCGCCGGAAATTTCTGAAGTCCGAGTCAACCGAACTGGGGCACATCGCGTCGCTCGTGACGCACTACGCGCTGGCGCATCCAGACCGGCAATTTCTGCTGAAAACGCCGACGCAGGAAATTCTGAACTGCGCGCCGGTGGAAAAGCTGGCCGACCGCATCTACCAGATTTTCGGGCGGCAGGCGCTCGAGGAGCTTACCGAAATTCCGGCGAATGAAGCGCCGGTGCGCTCGGCGATCACCGAGCCGCAGCTTGAAGCGGACGAGCAGTCGGCGACGATTCGCGTGACGGGATTTACGTCGCGGCCCGAAGTGCAGCGGCCGAATCGCAACGGCATCTACATTTTTGTGAACCGGCGGCTGGTGCGCGACCGGCTGCTGCTGCACGCCATCAGCGAAGCGTATCGCAACATCGTGCCGCCGGGCGTGTTTCCCGTGGTGCTGCTGTTTATCGACCTGCCATATAAGGAAGTCGACGTGAACGTGCACCCCGCGAAGATCGAGGTGCGCTTCCGGCATCCGCAATTCGTGCACGATTTCACGCGCGACGCGCTGCGCCACGCGCTTTCACTGGCGCGGCCGATTCCAGGGTTTCCTGCCGCGCGCGCGGCCGCCGCCACGGCTTCGGCGGGCGGCGATGAGTCCTGGTGCGATGCCGCCGGTGAACGGCGGAAATGGAGTGACGCCAACGGATGCGCCGCCTGGGCCGCCGCATGCAGTGATTCCGACATCATTTGGATCAGGCGCAGGCGATCAGTGAAAGCTTCGAACTGAGTGGCGCGCCGGACCGGCCGATCCCGCAGCGATTTGGTTTTACGCCGGGCGCTGGAATCGATTTCCCGCCGCCGCAATACGCGCAGGCTGCCGCTGCGCACGTGGCATGGCCGGCCAATGAGCCCGCCGCCGCGCCCGCGTCTGCGCCTGCTGGGGTGGTGGCCAGCGGCTCGGCAGGCAGCTTGCCGAGTCCTGAAGAAATCGCCGATCTGAAGCCGCTGGGGCAAGTGAACTCCAGCTTCATCGTGGCGGTGAACGGCGACGGGCTGTGGATCATCGACCAGCACGTGGCGCACGAGCGTGTGCTGTTCGAGCTGCACCTGCGCGCGCGGCGTGAAGGCGAAGTGGGCGGGCAGCGGATGCTAATGCCTCTCATTGTGGAGCTGAACCCGCGGCAACTGGCGACCTTCGAGCAAATCTCCGAGGAGCTACGCGCGAATGGATTCGAGGCGGAGTTGATGGGCGGGCGCAGCGTGGCGATACAGGCCGCGCCGGCGGGCATCGCCAGCGCCGACGCGGAAAAGCTGCTGTGCGAAATTCTTGACGGCATCGCGCGCGAGAATCAGGCCATTTCGATCGACTCGCTGCAGTCGAAAATCGCCGCTTCGACCGCGTGCCACGCGGCCATCAAAGTGAATACGCCGCTCGACACCACCAAAATGGAATGGCTGCTCGGCGAGCTGGCGAAAACCGAGTATCCCATGAGCTGCCCGCACGGGCGTCCGGTGGTGCTGCGCTACTCAACACGCGAAATCGAGCGGGCGTTCAAAAGAATTTAAGAGCAGTGGCTAGTGGCGAGTGGTCAGTGGTTAGAAAAGGCGACCGCTCGCAACAGAATGCATCGCGAGCGGCAACCCGTCTGCTAGAGGCAATCTTCAGCTAGCCAAGGAGGCTTGCTGCGACTCCAGGGCCAGCAAGCGCGCCTTCACTTCGAGACCGCCCGCGAAACCGGTGAGCTTGCCGCTGGACCCGATGACGCGATGGCAAGGCGCAACGATGGACAGGGGATTTTTGCCGTTGGCCGCGCCCACGGCGCGCACGGCTTTGGGACTTTCGATCTGTTTGGCGATGTCGGCATAGCTGCGCGTTTCACCGAACGGAATCGTCAGCAACGCGGCCCAGACTTTTTTCTGGAATTCCGTTCCGCGGGCATCGAGTTTCAGCGAGAACGATTTCCGCTTGCCGGCGAAATAATCGTTCAACTGGCGCTCGGCCTCAAGGAGGACCGGGTGATTGCTGTCTTCTACCGCCGGAGACAAACGAACGCGACTCGGTTTGTCGTTTTCCCAGAGAATGGCAGTTAGACCTTTGTCGCTTGCCACCAGCTTCAATTCTCCCACGGGCGATTTCATCGTTTTGTAAAAGTAGCTCATCTTCTTTTCTCCTTTGGAATTCGATCGGACGGCCGCGCCGTTTTTTCTCCACAAATGCAGGACTGCATAGGAACGCCACGGTTTCCAAGATTGGGACATCTCTTCGGCCCGTTTTGCGGTGACGCCGCCGAGAGTATTGAGGACGGCAATATCCTCCTTCGGAAAAGCGTCGGGCCAGCGCAAGGCACGCATGGCGATGTATTGCGCGATCCAAGGGCCTATGCCGGGCAACTCCGCCAAGCGCTGTATGGTGGCGTTCGGGTCATGGTGCGCGCCGCTGTCGAGAGACAACGCGCCGGAAACGTGCGCTTGCGCGAGCGCAACGATGCTCTTGGCACGCGCACTGACGATGCCAAGCCGCGCGATCTGGTCGGCACTGGCCTTGGCGATTTTTGCGGGCGACGGCGTAAGGTAGTTCAGTTCCGCGAAGGGAGTTACGATGGGCTCGGAAAACGCTTCGACCAGGCGACAGGCAATCGTCGTGGCGCCCTTCACCGTAATCTGCTGGCCGATAATGGCGCGAAGGCCCATCTCAAAGCCGTTAAAGGCGCCGGGCACGCGCGTGCCCGGATGATCCTTGATCAGCCGGCCCAAAATCTTGTCTCGTCGCAAATGTTTGTTAATGACGTCCGGCCGGGCATTCACATCGAACAGGTCGCGCACCCGGCTCAACAGGGCCGGCAGAACGGGCGTGAGCTCGTGGCTGAATTCGAGCAAAAGGGTATTTTTCTTTTCCGCTTGGGTGACTTTGATCCAGCCCTTGCGGCCATCGATGTGGACAGTGCGAGCGTAAAAATTATCCGTTACAAACTCGACGCCCCTCCATTCGCAAGCTTTCAGGAAAGCGAGAATTCCCGGCCAGCCATAGGGCGGGCGATACGAAATTTGCAGTGTGGAAGTGGTGCCCGAAGACGAAACCCCGGCGTGATCGACCGCTTTCTTTCGCAGCCGCGACGGAGGCATGCGATAGCGCCCGCTGAACGCGTCATTGAAACGGCGCAGGCTGGAGAAGCCGCTGGCGAACGCGATCTCGGTGACCGGCAAAGCCGTTTCGGTGAGGAGTTGCTTTGCGAGCAGCAAGCGCCGGGTAAGAATCAACTGAATAGGAGAAACGCCTAATTCCTTCTGGATGATGCGGCGAATTTGCCGGGAACTGAGCTGGAACTGATCGGCGATAGACTCTAGCCCTGCATCGTCATCCATCCCGCCTTCTTCGATGCGCTGGACCATCAGGTGAGCAATGCGCTGGGAATCATCCACCGGAGCGCTTCCTGGGGCCAGTTCCGGACGGCAACGCAGGCATGGGCGAAAGCCTTGTTGCTCGGCCTCCTGCGGATTGTTGAAAAAACGGCAATTCGCCTCTTTGGGAGTTTTCACCGGGCAGATGGGGCGGCAGTAGATGCGGGTGGAAGTCACGCCCACGAAAAAGATTCCGTCAAAACGCGGGTCGCGCGAAGTAAGCGCCTTATATAGTGAATGATCTTTCTGCGCCACTTTCTGTGCCATGGATCGGATGCTACGAGACTGCACCACTCAATTCTAGCCGTTTTCGGACATCATCATGAGGCCATTGTGATGTCCGAAAATAGCTAGCCAAGAGGTGGCGGACGGGACACTTCAATGTTTGGGACGGAGTGAGATGTCTAACCCCGTAACCTATGATCGTTCATGTGAAATCCAGACATGCAGTATCGCTCCACACCGATTTCGAGATTGAGGCCTGTCGCCGTCGCCTGGAGGAGTCAATTGACCCCGAACGCCGGACAATTTTCTCCCTATCAGGATATAAGGGATCTAAATCGATCATCGGTCGCGTCCATGGTTTTCAGTTCCTTCTGCACGAGCGCAGATACTGCCGAAATGATTTTGCTCCGTGTTTCTATGGGACCCTTCACCAACAAAGCCGAGGCACTTTAATCGAAGGCTACTTCGATATGCGACGCTGGACGAAATGGTTTATGCGTGTATGGCTCTCCTTTGCTGTAGTGGTTGGCGGTTTCATATTTGTCTCCAGTCTTTGGGACCTAATCCGGACGAGGCAGAGGACAGACGGAGATCTCGTGGGACTGTGGGTTCCGGCAATCCTGATAATCGGCGGCTTTTTAATGCCAAGGTTTGGATTGTGGTTGAGCCGTCATGAGGAAGAGCGGATTTCAGAATTTCTTTGTAGTACCCTGGTCGCGTTCCCTTCGCTGAAACCGCCTGGTATCTCGCAATAACGATTCACGCACAAGAAGCCAACATGTGCCGTTAGAATACTCCGACGATGAAGAAGCTGATTATTGCCATTGACGGGCCGGTGGGCTCGGGGAAGAGCACGGTGGCGCGGCGCGTAGCGCAACTGCTCGGCTACATCTACATTGACACTGGCGCAATGTATCGCGCCGTTGCGCTCAAGGCGCAGCGCAACAAGATTCCGCCGGATGCGGGCGACGACCTGGTGAATCTGGCGGGCGATTCGAAGATCGACTTGCGCGCGCAGGATGGCACGCAGCAAGTCTTGCTCGATGGCGAAGATGTGACCTCGCAGATACGCAGCGCCGAAATTTCGCAGGCCGCGTCCAAAGTGGCCACGGTTTCCGGCGTGCGGCACGTGCTGGTGACCGAGCAGCGCCGCGCCGGGCACAAAGGTGGCGTGGTGATGGAAGGGCGCGACATCGGCACGGTGGTTTTTCCCGATGCCGAGCTGAAAATCTTTCTCACGGCCTCGGTTGAGATTCGCGCCGAGCGCCGCTGGCGCGAGCACCAGCAAAAGGGCGATTCCATCGATTTGCCGCGGGTGATCGAGGAAGTGCGCGAGCGAGACAAGCGCGACCGCGAACGCACGACGTCGCCTTTGGTGCAGGCGGCCGATGCGGTGCTGGTCGATTCAACGGCAATGGACGCGGAAGAAGTGGCGCGGCTCATTGTGATGCTGGCGCGGCGGCTAATGGATGGCGCCGCCTCGAATTTCTAGAGGAGCCGTTGCATTAGGCCTGATCGCCCGAGGAATCGGTGAGTGTGCGCACTCCGGTTTCCCCTTCGGACGATTCTTCAGCACGTTGCCCGGTAAGAATTCTCTGGGCCCAGCCGACCGCCTCGATGAAGCGATCGGGAAGCAATTTCGGATCGATTTTCAGTTGCGCCGCGGTTTCTTCCAGCTTGTCCCAGGAACCGGTTTCATAGAGCACAGCGAGATCCAGCACCTGCCGCAGGGGATTGTCGTGGCCCAGCAGCGCGTCGTGAAGCTGGCGGCTCAGCACGATTTCTTTCAGCACGTTCTCCATGGTCATGTCGAGAATGGCGTCGATGGAAGAAAGCAAACCCAGCAGGAACAGATCGTCCGCCGAGCCATGCAGGCGCGCCCAGGGCGCCAGCAGCTCGCAGAGCCGCGCGCGAATCAGCGGCAGCACCAGTAATTCCTGGGGTTTGTCCGCGCCCATGGCGGCGATGGCGATCAGCGAAATCCATTTGCGGACGCCGCGCTCGCCCAGAAGCGCCAGCGCGTGCGGGATCGAATGCACGTCGGAGATGAGCGCGAATACCGGCGAATTGAGATAACGCAACAGCCGGTAGCTCAGCGAAGTTTCCGCCTTGATGCGCTCGGCCACTTCGTTTAGATCGATCCTGGAGCGATTGGCTGCCTGCAGCACCAGCAGGTAATTCAATTTGTAGGCGGGAATATCGTGGCGGGAGAGCATCTGCGGCCGGGCGAAAAAGTAACCCTGAAAATAGGTATAGCCCCAGCAAAGCGTGCGCTCGAAAACATCGTAATCTTCCACTTTTTCGGCGACCAGCCGGATACCGGATTTTTCAAATTTCTTGGCCAGCCGGAATTGCTCGTCCGGCGTGGTAGCCAGCACATCGACCTTGATGAAGTCGGTCAGCGGCAGCAGTGGCTGCCACTCCGGGGTATCGCGGAAATCGTCGAGGGCGAAAAGATAGCCGGCGCGCTTGAGGGTGCGACAGGCGTCCACGAGCTGTTCGTCGATCTGCTCATTCTCCAGAACTTCGATGACCACGCGATCTTTCGGCAGCAGCGCGGGAAAGTCGCGGACGATGAATTCACGGGTGCAATTGATGAAGGCGCGGCGTCCGTGAGTGAGTTCCTCGGCGCCAAAAAGAAACAGATTGTCGGCGGTGGAAGCGGCGGCCACGTCCGGCTGCGCGTTGGGGAAAAAATTCTCGATGCTGGAGCGGAAGAGAAGCTCGTAGCCGAAGACAATGCGGTGGCTATCGAAGATCGGTTGCCGGGCCAGGAATTTTTGCAAGCGCGTTCCCCTTCTCGGCCGGGCGAAGCCGTACCGTTGGGAAGGGGAGACTAACAAAAACAAAGGCCGGCTGCCTAGGCCGGGCTGGACATCGACGCGAGAAATTCCCCGTTGGTTTTGGTCTTCGAGAGGCGGCCGAGCAGAAGCTCCATAGCCTCGACCGTCGAGAGAGGACTCAAAACCTTACGCAATACCCAGATGCGATTCAGCTCATCGGCAGGCAGAAGCAGCTCGTCTTTTCGCGTGCCGGAGCGGTTGATATCGATAGTGGGGAACACGCGCTTGTCCACCAACCGGCGATCCAGGTTGATTTCCATGTTGCCGGTGCCCTTGAACTCTTCGAAGATGACGTCGTCCATGCGGCTGCCGGTGTCGATCAGCGCGGTAGCCATGATGGTGAGCGAGCCGCCCTCTTCGATGTTTCGCGCAGCCGCGAAAAAGCGGCGCGGGCGCTGCAAGGCGTTGGCGTCGATACCGCCGGAAAGCACTTTGCCCGAAGGTGGCGTGACGGCGTTGTAAGCGCGTCCCAGGCGGGTGAGCGAGTCGAGCAGGATCACCACGTCGCGCTTGTGTTCCACCAGGCGCTTGGCCTTCTCCAGCACCATTTCGGCGACCTGGATGTGCCGTTGCGGCGGTTCATCGAAGGTGGAGCTGATCACTTCGCCCTTCACGGTGCGCTGCATGTCCGTGACTTCTTCCGGCCGCTCGTCAATGAGAAGCACGATCAGCGCCACTTCCGGATGGTTCGCGGTAACGGAATTGGCGATGGACTGCAGCATCATGGTTTTTCCGGTGCGCGGCGGCGCGACGATCAAACCGCGCTGGCCCTTGCCGACCGGGCAAAGCATGTCCAGCACGCGCCCGGTGAGGTTTTCCTTGGTGGTCTCGAGGCGGATGCGCTCCTGCGGGTAGAGCGGGGTGAGGTTGTCGAAGAAAATTTTGTTGCGCGCGACTTCGGGATCCTCAAAGTTGACCGCCTCCACTTTGATCAGCGCGAAGTAGCGCTCGCCATCTTTCGGCGGCCGGACCTGCCCGGAGACGGTGTCGCCGGTGCGCAAATCGAACTTGCGGATTTGCGAGGGTGAAACGTAGATGTCGTCGGGGCCCGGCAGATAGTTGTATTCCGGAGCGCGCAGGAAGCCGAAGCCGTCGGGCAGGCATTCGAGCACGCCTTCGGAGAAGATCAGCCCGTTTTTTTCGGTTTGCGCGCGGAGGATCTGGAAGATCAACTCCTGCTTGCGCATGCCGGAGGATCCCGGGATGTTCAGTTCCTTGGCGATTTTCGCCAGGTCGGTAATGTTTTTGTCTTTCAGTTCTGCAAGACTAACGCTCATCGATTTCTTTCCTTATCAAGCCTGAATTCTCAGGCGCGAATGTTGATTGTTGATGAATTTCCTGGCAGGCGCGTCCGAACTAGCCACCACTGTCCAGTCGAACCGCGCTTAATTCCACTTGTAACCATCCGGCGCCAGCACCGGCCAGCGCCGCGAAATCGTTTGTCGCAGGATGCGTGCGATTCGAAAACTTAGTTGGAACGGACTAGCTTTCAGAGATCCTTGCACTTCGGCGGGGGAACCTGCGGAACAGGGAACACCGAAGGGCTCAGTTGGTTAATTCATTATCCTGCGAAACATCCTCAGCGAACTTGGAATCTACGGGCACCGGCGGATGGCCGGGAATCGGCAGCGGATGCTCCAAAGCGAGCTGCAGCACCTCGTCCATGGACTCGACAAAGTGAATCGACATCTGCTTCTGGATTTCAGGAGGAATGTCCGCCAGATCCTTCTCGTTGTCCTTGGGCAGAATCACGATGTGCAAACCCAGGCGATGCGCAGCCAGCAGCTTTTCCTTCACGCCGCCAATGGGCAGCACCTTGCCGCGCAGCGTGATCTCGCCGGTCATGGCAATGTCGGAGCGCACCGGAATGCGGGTGAGCGCGCTGACGATGGAGGTGCACAGCGTGATGCCGGCCGAAGGACCGTCCTTCGGGATCGCGCCTTCGGGCACGTGAATGTGAATATCGATATGGCGGTAGAAATCCTTGGGCAGACCGAACAAGTGGCTGCGCGAGCGCACGTAGCTCATACCCGCTTGCGCCGATTCCTGCATCACGTCGCCCAATTTGCCGGTGAGTGTGAGCCGCCCTTTGCCCTGCATCAGCGTCGCTTCGGTTGAGAGCACCTGGCCGCCCACTTCCGTCCAGGCGAGGCCAGTGGTCAGGCCAATCTCGTTCTTCTTCTCCGCAAGAAAATCGCGGTACTTGATGATGCCGAGATAGTCGTTCACGTTGGCGACATCGAGCTGCGCGGAGATGCCGTTACCTTCTTCCACGACTTTGCGCGCCACCTTGCGGCAGACGTTGGCGATTTCGCGATTCAGATTGCGCACGCCCGCTTCGTGCGTGTAATGCCGGATCACGTGGGTAATACTTTCGTCGCTGAACTTCACGTTGCCGGCGGTCAAGCCGGTGGCCTCGATCTGCTTGGGAACCAGGTAGCGCTTGGCGATCTGATGCTTTTCCTGCTCGGTGTAGCCTGGAATGCGCAGCACTTCCATGCGGTCCTGCAGCGGCTGCGGAATGGTGTGCAGCACGTTGGCGGTGCAGATGAACATGACCTTCGAGAGGTCGTATTCGACGTCGAGATAATGATCGGTGAAAGCGTGGTTCAACTCGGGATCGAGCACTTCCATCAGCGCCGCCGACGGATCGCCGCGGAAGTCCATGGACATCTTGTCCACTTCATCGAGCACGAACACCGGATTGATGGTGCCGGCCTTGCGCATCATCTGGACAATCTGCCCGGGCAGCGCGCCGATGTAGGTGCGGCGATGGCCGCGAATTTCGGCTTCGTCTCGCACGCCGCCAAGCGAAACGCGCACGAATTTGCGTCCCGTGGCGCGGCCGATGGAAGTCGCCAAGGAGGTTTTGCCCACGCCTGGAGGCCCAAGGAAGCAGAGAATCGAGCCTTTGGGATTTTTCACGAGCTGGCGAACGGCCAGGTATTCGAGAATGCGTTCCTTGATCTTCTCCAGGCCAAAGTGGTCCTCGGACAGGATTTCCTCGGCCTTCTTGATGTCGCGAATCTCTTTCGAGCGCTTTTTCCACGGCACAGCCAGCAGCCAGTCAAGATAGTTGCGCGACACCGTGGATTCGGCCGACATGGGCGGCATCATTTCCAGCCGCTTCAGCTCCTGCATGGCCTTTTCCATGGGCCCTTCGGGCATGCCGGAGGTTTCGATCTTCTTCTTGAGCTGCTCGATTTCGTTGGCTTCGCCGCGGCCGAGTTCCTTCTGAATGGCCTTGAGCTTTTCGTTGAGGTAATACTCTTTCTGCGCGCGTTCCATCTGGCGCTTCACGCGCGTGTTGATTGAGCGGTCGACATTCAGCTTCTCGATTTCCACTTCGAGAATGTCCGCGATGCGGTTCAGGCGCTCGACGGGGTCAAAGAGCTCAAGCAGTTCCTGCTTTTCCTCTACGGGAATCTGGAGGTTCGCGGCAATGGCGTCGGAAAGCTTTCCGGGATCCTCGACGCGAACCGCGGCGATCATGGTGTCGTAGTTCAGCGTTTGCGAAAGCTTGACGTACTGCTCGAAGAGTCCGGTAACGCGCGTGGAAGCCTGCTCGACTTGCGGCGAGGGCTCAGTTTTCACGGTGACCAGCTTCACCGAAGCACGGAAGAAACCTTCATCGTTGGTGATCTGCACGATTTTGGCGCGCTCGGTGCCTTCGACCAGAACCTTGATGTTGCCATCGGGGAGCTTGACGCTCTGCACGATATTGGCGAGCGTGCCCACCTGATAGATTTCCTCGGGCTTGGGATCGTCAATGGAGGCGTCGTGCTGCGTTACCAGGAAAATTTTCTTGTCGCTGGCCAGCGCTTCTTCGAGCGCGCGCACCGACGCTTCGCGTCCCACGATGAAGGGATGCATCATCTCCGGGAAGATAACCATGTCCCGGACGGGCATCATGGGCACACGCTTCACTTCGAGTTTCTCCCTGCTGAACATGGAATCTTTTTGGGCCAAGGTGGTTTTAGCCGGCTTTCTCGAGCAGGCTCCAGTTGATTTCGCGGCCTTTGACCATATCCGCGGTAACGACGAAGTCGCGCAATTTGCGCTGAGCCGGCAGGTGATACATCATCTCAAGCATCAGGTCTTCGAGGATCATGCGCAGGCCGCGGGCCCCCACCTTGCGCTGAAGCGCCAGGTCCGCAACCGTCTCGAGCGCGTCGTCGGTAAAGCGCAGACGCACGTTTTCGAATTCAAAGAGTCTCTGGTATTGACGCACCAGTGCGTTCTTCGGTTCCGTCAGGATGCGCACCAGCGCGCTCTTGTCGAGATCGGCGAGCACGCCCAGGACCGGCAAGCGGCCCACGAATTCGGGAATCAGGCCGTAGCGGATCAAGTCGGTCGGCTGCGCCTGCTCCAGCACTTCGATGTTGCGCCGCGTAGCGGTCGAGGGCTGCGCGTCGGCATGGAAGCCAAGAGATTTCTGGCCCACGCGCCGCTCGATGATCTTTTCCAGTCCCACAAAAGCTCCGCCGCAAATAAACAGGATGTTGGTCGTATCCACCGGCGTGAATTCCTGGTGCGGATGCTTGCGTCCACCTTGAGGCGGAACGTTGGCCACGGTGCCTTCGAGGATCTTCAGCAGCGCCTGCTGCACGCCTTCACCGGAAACGTCGCGGGTGATCGAAGGGTTTTCATCCTTCTTGGAAATCTTGTCGATCTCGTCGATATATATGATGCCTTGCTGCGCCTTTTGGACGTCTCCATCGGCGGCCTGCAGCAGCTTCAGGATGATATTTTCAACATCCTCGCCCACGTAGCCTGCTTCCGTGAGGGTCGTGGCGTCCACAATGGCGAAGGGCACTTCGAGCATGCGTGAAAGCGTTTGCGCCAGAAGCGTCTTGCCGGTGCCCGTGGGCCCGATCAGCAAAATGTTGGACTTGGTGAGTTCGACATCCCCGGGCTGGCGATTCAGGAAGATGCGCTTGTAATGGTTGTAAACCGCGACGGCCAATTTCTTTTTCGTTTTGTCCTGGCCGATGACGTACCCATCGAGGAACGCTTTGATCTCAGGAGGGCGCGGCAGCCGCTTATTCGCGGGGCTGGTTTGCTCGCGCTTCTCGTCTTCGAGAATCTGCTGGCAGACGCCCACGCACTCGTTGCAGATGTACGAGCGCGGATACTCAGACGGCGAGCTGATGAGCTTTTCGACCTGCTCCTGCGTCTTGTGGCAAAAAGAGCAGCGCAAAGGCTCTTCTGGGGTGAATCTTTTCACCGAGGGCCCCCCCGTTCTTTCGGAAACACACCCGACACCACAACTCTATCAACCATTGTAAGACGGAAGGCAAGCCGTGGGTGAAAAATACTTTGGGTCACTACTTAACCTTTAAGCCCCTAGCGATGTTTGGTAATGATCTCATCGACTAGACCGTAAGCCTTCGCTTGATCCGCCGTCATGATGAAATCGCGCTCCACGTCGCGCTCGATTTTTTCGACTGGCTGGCCGGTGTGCGAAGCCAGCAGCTTGTTCAGCGCCGCGCGGGTGCGAATGATTTCTTTCGCGTGAATATCGATGTCGGTCGCTTGTCCCGACAGGCCGGACATCCAGGGCTGGTGAATCAGCACGCGCGAGTTCGGCAGCGCGTAACGCTTTTTCGGCGTGCCCGCCGCCAGCAACACCGCGGCAATCGAAGCCGATTGACCGATGCAATAGGTGACCACATCGGGACGCACGAACTGCATGGTGTCGTAGATAGCCATGCCCGCGGAAATCGAGCCGCCCGGCGAGTTGATATAAATCGAAATGTCCTTTTCCGGATCTTCGGACTCGAGGAAAAGGAGTTGCGCCGTCACCAGATTGGCGACGTGATCGTCGATCGGCGTGCCGAGGAAAATAATGTGATCCTTCAGCAGCCGGGAATAAATATCGTACGCGCGTTCGCCACGGTTGGTCTGCTCGACGACCATGGGAACGAGCGTTGTTGCGCGAGGTGTCGCGTCGTCAGTTTGTCTCATTTGGAAATTTTGTGCGCTGCCGAGGAACCCGGACCACCGACTACTTCTCATTTTTGGCTGACGTCTCGATGCGGGCGGTACGGTGGAGCCAGTCGATCACTTTGTCGCTGCGCAGCTTCGATTTCATCCTATCCAGCGCTCCCTGCTTTGTCAAGCGAGCGCGCAATGCTGTAGCCGATTCGCCACTGCGTTCGGCCAGAGAATTGATTTCTTTTTCCACATCCTCATCGGTGGCTTCGATTTTTTCCGCGTCGGCGATGCGGTCGAGCAGCAGCTCGGCCTTCACATCGTTCACCGCTTTTTCGCGCTGGTTCTTGCGCAGTGAAACCCAGTCCACGTTCACCGCGCGCGGATCGACGCCTTGCGCGGCCAGCGAACGTACCACGCGTTCCAGGCGCACGTCCATCTGGCTTTCGGCCAGAGCTTCGGGAACCGGGAAGTCGTGCTGCTTCACCAGCTCTTCGAGAATCTTCTCGCGCGCCTGTGAGCCTTGCTCCTGTTCCTTCGCGGCGTCTAGATTCTCGCGGATTTTTGTCCGCATTTCGGCGACTGTGGAAAACCCGCCGTGTTCGCCCGCCACGTCCTTGGCGAATTCGTCATTGATCTCCGGCAGCTTCTTTTCCTTGATGTCCTGCACCGTCACCGAATAGTTGTAGGTTTTTCCGGCCAGTTTCTGGTCGGGATAATCGTCCGGATACTTCGACTCGAATTCTTTCTTGTCGCCCGGACTCACGCCGCGCAGATTTTCGGTAAAACTTTCCAGCGTTTCGTCGCCCCCCAGATGGCAAAGGATATTCTCGGCTTGCACCGGTTCGCCGCCGCCCACTGGCGTGCCCATTAAATTGATCAGCACGTGGTCGCCGTCTTTGGCCGGGCGCCCTTCCACCGGCACGTAGGACGCGCCGCGCTCGCGCATCTCCTCAACGGCCTTGTCGACCTGCTCGTCGCCCACCTGAATCTCATCCACCTGTACCTGCAGGTTCTTGTAGTCGCCTAATTCGAATTCGGGCAGCACCTCGAACACGGCGCGGAACTTCAGCGGCTCGCCTTCCTTGAACTCGACCTTGTCGATCGAGGGCCGCGTGACCGGAATCATTTTTTTTTCGTCGAGCGCCTTTTCCAGATACTCCGGCACGAGCGACTGGACCACTTCGCCCTGAATGTCTTCCGCAAATTTGCGGCGCACCAACGTCACCGGCGCCTTGCCGGGACGGAAGCCCGGAATGCGCGCCATGCGCGCAATGTCCCGCGCCACTTTCTCAGTGGCTTTGGTGACGTTCTCCGCTGGAATTTCCAGCTCGATCTCTCGTTTGCAGGTCGCTTCAGTCATGGAGAAATACGCGGGCGCGCGAAAACTGGCCCCACGGTTGTAAGCCCTTTCACCTGGTCGGAATCAGAAGTGGGAGGATGCGGGAAAAATCCAGCAAATCTCGCCGCCAAAACAAAGTATAGGGAAATGATTTTCGCGCGTCAACCGAGGACGGGGCCCGCAGGTTGAGCGCGCCGGAGTCAAGAGCGAGCAACCCACTCACGCTGGCTCGCCGCGCGTGCAACTGTCCGTACGAGTCCGAGCCTTCCCGCTTCTGTTTCCTTCGCAAGATTTATCGCTTTTTGCGCAATGCCGTCTACTCCAGCTTTTCCTTGAGCTCAAACACCGGCCTGGCCAAATTTCGCAAATCATATACCGCAAAGGACGCGCGAAATTTCCGGGCCAGCTCGCCGACCCTGCTTCGCGCATTCTGCAAACTATTTGAGTTTTCCAACCACACAGAATTTCCGCCGGAAGAGATTCTGTAAATCCCGTATTCAGTTTGTGCCATGGATCGCCTCGGAAGGAACCGCTCACCGCCGGAGAAAAACACACGGGGAAGGCAAACGCTGCGTCTGGATCTCGTTCGTCGATACGTTGCGAGTGTGCGGCCGGCCCGAAGTGAAGTCAACGTGATTCATTTTCGCGGGCTTTTACCGCGTGTTTGCGAGAGCCAGCGTGTTAGAATGGTCTATGAACAATGCCTACCGACTTGTTTTCGAGTGTCCCAGCGGCCACGGTGTGAACCTCGAGCGAAAGTGCTCGAAAGAATCTTTGTCTGACGGGGAAGCCATGGAAATGTTCGGCGAAGTGGAGCTTTCGTGCCAGAAGTTGAAGTGCGGTTGGCACGGGAAGGCTTCCACGGCAAGGCTTCTGCGCATTTTGCCGTTCAACTGGGTCCTGTCGGCGAGTCGTTGATTGTTGATTGCTTCCTGAGAGGTTCCTCTGACGAAGCATCAGGCGTAACTGCTGTTAGTCCCGCGCTTGCATCCAAGTAACTTGCGCCAAAGCTCGAGTCGACCGGGTACCGTGAAAAACGAGAGATTTATGAGTCAGAATGTGCCGCCGGACATTCAGCGAATTATCGCTGCCCTGAAGCAACGGGATATGCAAGTAACCGGACCCACATCCCAAAACGGTGAGTCCGTCTATCGCATCAACGAGCATGCGCTTACGGAAAGCGAAATACGCACTCTTGCCGTCGAAGATGAACTTACCACGTGGGGAATCTACAGCTACGTGAAGATGCGGGACCAGAACCGGATGCGATAGAAGCCGCCAATGCAAATGGCGGCATTTCGCTTACCACCTGCCCCGATCGGTCTTTTGCTTGGGTTTGCTGCGTTGCCATTCGTCAATTTCGCTTTGCAGCTCGCTCTTCCTGTTTTCGTTCTTTTCCAAACCCAGTTGCCGCTGGAGTTCCGCGATTCGCGCGGTGACGAATTCGGGGCGGCTGGACTTCTTGGGCTTTTCAGTTCGCATAGCTATTCAGCTCCTTCGATTTTTGTACTGGATATTGTTCAGGATCTTCCAATCGGCTCGGTTGTCGAGGCCGGCGATTCCAAATCATTGGTCTCCAAATCATTGGTCCCCGAATCGGTGGAATCGTTGTTCTCCAAAGTCTCCGCAGTGAGCTCGGGCTCAGCTACACCCTCGCCATTTTTCGCCAGCTTTCGCTGTGCGCGCTTTTCGGCCTTCATCTGTCTTTTTTCCTGCCGCTTCATTTCCTTTTGCCGCTTCTGAAAACTGATTCTGCCCATAGGCATCTCCTTAATTTCCGGGCTGCGACTTACCAGCGAGGCTCGCGTGGCTGGCGCGCGGCGCCCTCGTAACTGTCACGAGCCGAATTGTCGTAACGGCCACCGCCGCCTCCGCGGTTGCCGCCGCCACCGCCGCGGCTCGGAGGTCCGCTCCGCTCTTTCGGCCGCGCCTCGTTTACCTTCACGTTGCGACCGCCTACTTCCTTGCCGTCAAGCGCCGCGATGGCCTTTTTGGCCTCGTCATCATTGGTCATCTCGACGAAGGCAAATCCGCGCGCGCGACCGGTCTCCCGGTCGGTGGGCAGGTGCACGCGGCCCAGTTGACCGAAAGGGCTGAACAAAGCCCGCAAGTCGCTCTCGGTAGTCTGAAAGCTCAGATTTCCCACGAATAAATTCTTCATACTTTCCTCTTCTCGGCAGAAGCTGCCGGTGGCACCGCTTCAACACTTTTCTTCAATACTCTTCGGTTGGCCTGCGATGAAACATGCTTCGTTTCGGAGATGCGTGGCTGTTGCGGTAGTCATCCAGCTCCGCATCGCTGATATCAAAGTGCGATTGCGGAGGATGATTGCCATAGGTCGTCAGTTCGCGCCGCAGTTTCAGCGCGCAAACGTCCGGGGCATCCTGAAAGCGTACGCGGCGCTCGTTGAAAGCCACGTGAGTAATCGTGATGGTGAATTCCCGAGGCTCCATCGACGGCTCGCGCACCTGAAAGGTATATTCGCGCACCGCATCCTTCGATTCGAAGCCCATGAACTGCATCAGGATCTCTTTGCTCATTCCCTGCCTCCCGTTCTCAGTGACTCGCTGCCGGCGCCGCTCCTGCCTTGGTCAGGCGCACGCCCAACGAGTCCAGCGCCACTTGCAGGGCAGCGGACAACGTGGCTTTGGTGATCACGTCTTTCAGATCGATTCCCAGATGCACAATGGTCTGCGCGATCTGCGGCCGCACGCCGCTGATGATGCAATCCGCGCCCATTAGCCGGGCTGCGGTAACGGTTTTCAGCAGGTGCTGCGCAACCACCGTATCCACGGTGGGAACGCCGGTGATGTCGATGATGGCCACTTGGCAGTTCGTATCCACGATGGCTTGCAACAGCGACTCCATCAAAATCTGCGTGCGCGCGCTGTCCAGCGTGCCGACAACCGGAAGAGTCAATACGCCGTCCCAGAGTTTCACCACCGGCGTGGAAAGCTCGAGTAATTCCTCCTGCTGGCGCTTGATAATTTCTTCACGCGATTTCTGGTAGCTCTCGACGGCGTAAAGGCCCATCGCATCGAGAAGTTCCGAAACAGACCAGCTCTCTGCGGCCATCGTGTCCCCGTCGTCGTTGCAGACCCTGCGAATCTGGCTCAGAAAAGGCTGCTTCGCGGAAAAGACGAACATGGTCGTCTGCGTGGGTGTGAAGCCTTGCTGCGCGCGGCTTCTCGAAATGTCCCCCAGCATTCCGCGAACTCCGTCCCAGCCGGAGGACTGGAAATTAGGGCCAGCGGTTTCCAACGCCTGTCGCATCAGGCTGAGAAACCGGGAGCACTGCGCGCGCAATTCCGATTCTTTTATCAGATCGGTGCGCCGCGTAGCCGCGCTCATCTGATTGAGCCAATCGCCCAGGACCTCCGCTTCGTGGCGCGCGAGGATATCCGAAAGAAATTTGCTGCCTTGAGCGATGCTCACGATTTTCCCGCTCGCGGAATCAGATACGGCGCGCGAAGACGTAACGGACATACGGGGCTCCTTGCGCAACTGTCTGTTTTCGCAAGAAACCGGCGCCCAACTCGGCGAAGCGGAAGGATGCAAGACGAGACTCATCAACGTTACGCCAATTTGCGCTATTTAGCGAGCGAATTTGCCGAAGAGAAGATCTCGAAAACTCGTCGGATTACGCCGCAGCAGCAATTTCGCGCGTAGAAAATCACGTTTCCAGCAAGGGCTTCGGCTGCCCCGTCGGGATCGTCCCTGTCACGGTGATGGTGTGACCTACATGCGGCTCCAATTTCACAGTCCTGCTGTGCAGGCTCCAGGTCTTCCCGTTTTCGTCGGTGAGCGTGAAGGCATTCGATGTGCCCACCTTCAGCAGGCAGCCGGTCGCGGTATGCGTCTTGAGGTCGTCGTTTTGATCTTGCTGCGCCCCGGCCGGATTTATCAGGAGCAGCAGGAAAGAAAAGGCCAGTACGGCTGGGAATCTCGCCTTCATATTACCCTCCACTACACGAACATATCCGCCCTCGTTTTGAACCGATGCGCAGTGATTGAAAATCAGGCGAATTCTGTCTGTTTGAACGGATGGCTGCCTAGCTGGTTTCTTCGCCTGTTTCTTCAATCGATAATGCCGGAGCTGGTTTCTTTGCAGGCGTGGTAGTGATCAGCACCACGCTGGCGAGAACGCACATAGTTCCGAGAATCGTCCGCATTCCCAGCGGCTCTCCACCTAGGAAGTAGCCGAGCAACACTGCCACCACCGGGTTTACATAGGCGTACGTGCCCACCTTCGTTGGCGATTCGTGATGGATCAGCCAGACGTATGCAGTGAAGGCAATGATCGATCCGGCGACGGTCAGATAAGCCAGCGCGAACCATGCCGTTCGCGAAACTGCACTCGCGTGAAAATTGTGAAACTCGCCGAGCGCGCCCGCGACAATTGTCAGCAAAACCCCGCCCGTTAGCATCTGCGCGCCGGAGCTCATTACCTTCGAGTCGGGAAGCGTCAGCTTGCGCGTCAGCGCGGAAGCGAGCGACCAGCACAGAGACGCGACGATTAGCGCCGCGGCGCCTTTGCGGTCGATGGGCGCGCCGCCGAGATTTAGCGAGCGGCTCACCAGAACGGCCACGCCGCAAATTCCGATCAGCAGCGCGGCCGCGAGCCGCAAAGTAAGCCGCTGCGTTCCAATCAATGTGATTTCAAACAGCGTCATAAACAGCGCGTTCGTGGCCAGCATGACTGCGGCCAGTCCTGATAACACGCGCTGCTCGGCCCAAAACACCAGCCCGTAATCGCCTACGAAGATCAGCAGCGCCAGCAGCGTTATGGAAAGCCATTGCCGCGCGCTGGGCGAACGCTCGCCTTGCGCCAGCATCCACAAATAAAGCGCCAGGCCCGCGACTACGAAACGCATTCCCGCGAGCAGAAACGGGGGGACTTCGCGCACGCCCACGCGAATGGCCAGAAATGTGGAACCCCAGACGAGATAAATGATCGCGAACGCGAGGTAGGTCTTCCAGGTGCGGCGATACGGCGCGGCGTCCATGGAACCTGGATTTTACTTGGTGCGCGGCAGTGGCGCGAAGCGATTTCGCCGCGCCCGGCCCGCGCTACTGGGCCAAATTGTCCGTAGCGGAAATGTTCATCAATCCCCGAAACACGAACTTCTGGATGCGCCGTCCATCTTCCACTTCGGAGCTGTAGAGATTTCCTTTGTTGTCAGTGGTCATGTGATGCAGTACGTCGAACTCGCCGGGCGCGATTCCCGGCCTGCCGAACGAATAAAGGGGACGCAGCGTTTTGCGATCGAACACCCAGATGCGCGCCGGGCTGCGGCTCGCGACATACAGGAAGCGCTGTTGCGGATCGGCGGAGAAGGCCACGCTCGCGGCTGTGTTGCCGTTGCCGCATCCGCCTCCGGCAACCAGGCACCAGCGGTCAACCCAGGCTTGCGCCATGTATTTGCCTTCGGTCGTAAATACCTGCACGCGCTTTCCGCCGCGATCGGCCACATACACCAGACCGTCGTTCGAGACTTTCACTCCGTGCACCGGCGGCACGAATTGCTGCGGGCCCGGATCCTTGGGATCGAATTCGGTGGCCAGGGTGCGCTTCTCTTCCTCTTCAGCCGCAGCAGCGCGCGCCGCTTCGCCGGTAAGCGCCGGTCCGCGCGGCGGATCGTCCAGGGGAACATTTCCAAATGCGCCCCACATGCGCTTGTAGGCGCCGGTATCCGCATCGAACACGATCACGCGTTTGTTGCCGTAGCCATCCGCTACGAAAATTTCGTTCGTTTTGGGGTAGACGTAAACGTCTGCCGGGCGCCACAGGCTGGTTGTGTCCGCGTTGCTTTTCTTTTTCGCGGCGCGGCCGATCTGCATCAGGAATTTGCCGTCTTCAGTGAACTTCAGCACTTGGTCGTCGTCGCCATTGCCGCTGATCCAGACGTTGCCCTTAAAATCCACCGTGATTCCATGCTCGGTAGATGGCCATGTAAAACCCTCGCCCGATTCGCCGCCCCAGCCGCGCACGTAATTGCCGGCTGCGTCAAATTCCATCACTGGCGGTCCCGTTTTTACTCCCGGCTTCACCGTGCGCGGGCGATGAAAGATCCAAATATTCCCGGCGGCATCGGCCGCGGCGCTCGAAACTTGGCCGAGCGTCCAGCCATTCGGGATGTGCGGCCAGGAAGGATCGACCTCGAATTTCGGCGCGGTAACTCTGGACGCGGGCGCGGCGGACGTGCGGCGCGACGCGAAGATCGCGAACGTCACGCCCATGGCGAGAGTCACAATGGCCGTCCAAACTAGGCCGCGGCTCACCCGAAAGATCGCCTTTGCGTTCATGATCATCCTTTCCTGTCGCTCTGCAGGTTCGCGGGCATGGTACGCGTCTGCCGCCTCCGGGACAATATCGCAATCGGCCAAGTGCGCGTGGTAACGTTGATGTGAGAGTTGATGTGAGAGTTGATGTGAGAGTTGATGTGAGAGTTGGTTATGTGAGAGTTGCGTGAAGTCAGAGAGAGGAATCATGAAAGATTCTCACCAGAGAGCTGCGGAATTCCACGAAATGGCCGCGCACGCCCACCGCGCTGCCGCCGTTCATCACGGCAAGGAAGATCATCAGACGGGGCACGAGCATTCCCGGCAAGCCATGGAACATGCGGCCAAGGCCTACCGGGCTTCACAGGAAGCTCATCAGGAATCCGCTGCTGCCGCCGCGCAAGAAAAACAAAAGAAGCCCTGAGCGGTCCGCTCCATCCATCGCGCTGAATTCACGAAGACAGGCCTGCGGCCGCCGGCAATTCCGCGAGAGTATTCAGAACCGCGTGCGGTTGCGCGCACAATTCCTCGGCAACGGCGCCCGCGCGATTAATCCAGAACGTTTGAAAGCCGAACGATGCCGCGCCGGCAATGTCCCAGCCGTTCGACGAAACGAAGCCAATCGCGTTCTTGTCCAAGCCGGTTTCCTTCACGGCCAGTTCATATACCAGTGGCGAAGGCTTGTAGATCTTTACCGCGTCGACGCTAAGCAGCGCTGAAAACGTTTTGCTCAGTCCGGCATTTTCCACCACCGCGCTCAGCATGCGCGGCGTGCCATTGGAGAGAATCAGCAACCGCCTGTCCGCCAGCGCAGCCAGCCCAGCGGGCACTTCCGGGAATGTTTTCAGCCGCAAGTATTCGTTCATCAAAGTTTCGGGCTGCGCTTCGTGCTGTTCGGTTCCGAAGGTCAGCCGCATACTCTTACAGGCAAAAATAAGCGCTTCTCGGGTCACCCACCAGAAATCTTCGTAGCAGTTCATCAGCGAGCGCAGCCAGGTATATTCCAGTTGTTTGGTGCGCCACACTTGGCTCAGTTGTGCGCCCTTGCCCGGGAACAGCCGCTCGCATTCATCGCGCACCGAGTGCGGATCGAACAGCGTGCCGTACGCGTCGAAAACCAGAGCTTTGATCGGATCGGTCAGAAATTTCCTCTGCGATCGGGCGAGGTTACTGGAGCCATATGGAAAGATAAGTGCGGAAGAGAGGACTTGAACCTCCACGACCTTTCGGCCACAAGATCCTAAGTCTTGCGCGTCTGCCAATTCCGCCACTTCCGCACCGGCGAACGCCTGATTATACAATCAGCCGGGCTGCGCGTTCCATCGCGTGTGCGCCTGTTTTCTACCTCGGCTTCCGCCGCCCGCGACCGCCAGATAATCGCTTGCTAGCCGCACGGGGTTTTGTTAGTCTGCGCGCCCGGAGCCAATTCGCCCGAGCATTGCCGGAGGTTCTGCCATGGCACACTGCACGAAATGCGGCGCGGTTGTTGCGGATAACGCGGCTTTTTGCGGAAGTTGCGGCACGCCCCAGACGGTGGTCACGTCCACTGGGGCATCCGTCGGCGGTCCTGTGGTCGCTCCTGCTGCGCCGGCGCAAACCCAGATGAGCGAGAATCTCGCCGCCACGCTCAGTTACGTGCTTGGATGGCTTACCGGGCTGATTTTCTTCCTGATCGACAAGCGCCCTTACGTGCGCTTCCATGCCGCGCAGTCGATCGTTGTTTTCGGCGGCCTGCACATCCTCACTTTCATTCTGGGAGCCTTTTTCGGGATCAGCCTCATTACCGGCGGCTTTGCCGGTTTTTCGATAGGTCTGGCGCTCTATCGCATTTTGGACGTGATCGCCTTGGTTCTCTGGATCCTCCTGATGGTCAAAGCTCACCAAGGCGAGAGGTATCGCGTTCCGTTCGCGGCGGATTTGGCCGAGAAGATTTTCGGCAAGTCCTGAAGCTAAATTCCTAACGCACTCGCGCTCGACGAACCTTTTCCACCTGCCGGTGCAGCGCATAGAAAGTTTCTATTTGTTCGTCCTCATGGCCCGTGCCGCTTCTTTTACTTCGAAATTTGTCCCTTCCTGAGATCATGGTGATCGATGAAATGTGCCTTGCTGCTCGTGTTGCTATGTTCGCTGAATGCCGCGGCTCAGGATGTTCGCCCGGCCCGGCCACTGAATGACGTGACCGAGTCGGTGGTGGACGGCACCTGGGACTTCGGGGCTGTCGCGTCAGGCGGCGCGGGCCTTGGCGATCGATTCAGTACGAAATTTGCCTCCGCAGGCGTGCGCATCGGCCGCATTCTGACCCGGGATCACGGTTCCGGCTGGGCTCGCGGAAATTTCGAATGGGCTCTGGAAATGCTTCCCGTATACATGGTGCTGACGCCGCGGCGCCCGGTATACGGAGGCAGTTTCGTGCCCGTGGATTGGCGCTGGAACTTCACCAGCGGGCGAAGAATGGCTCCGTATGCCCGCCTTGCCGGCGGCATTCTTTTCAGCACGCAAAATATTCCGCCGGGAGATACTTCGTGGGTGAACTTCACGCCACAGGCGGCTATTGGAGCGAATGTGTTTCTAAAACCTGGGCACGCGTTCCTGTTCGAAGGCGCTTACGTGCATCATTCGAATGCACACCTGGGCACGTACAACCCAGGCTATAACGCAGCTTTTGTCTTCAGTATTGGCTACACTTGGTTCAAACATCCTGAGTAGATTTCTTCATCACATGGAGCGATTTGGCGCAATGAGCTGCCGCCTTGGTTTGACGCTATGGTCCGCTGGGTGGTATAAAAACTGGCACCTGTATCGGTGGGGCCGTGGCGCAGTTGGGAGCGCGCCTCGATGGCATCGAGGAGGCCGCGGGTTCGAACCCCGCCGGCTCCACCAAATTTAAGCGACCATAGTTTCAACAGCTTCCACAGGTTCACGCGACCGAAGTTTAATCGGCTCTTGTGGACCATATCTCGCATTACCTGCCCCGGCGTTCTTAGTGCGGCTCGTCAATCCCCATCATTAGCCTGGGCGGCCATCCTTTGCTCAGCAGGAAAGGGAATCGCCAATTACCTCATTCGTGTGGACGAGGGCGAACTTTTCCGTCTCCATTGGTGAGAACGAATTTCTGAACGCGTTTACCGGTATCCACCTCACCCGTGTAGAGGTTCCCGTGAGAGTCCATGGCGATACCATCGATCCAGTGGAACTGCCCCGCCATCCGGCCGTTGTCGCCGATAGAGCCTGCCACAGCGCCTGTTTTTCGATCTTGAATCCATATCTTGTCGTTGGTGCCGTCTGCTATGAACACGTACTTCTGCTCTGGATCATGTGAAAAAGTGAGATTGTAAATCGTCCCACACATGCCGAACACCGTGCTGCCGGGCCCTCCGCATTCCGTACCCCGAGAGGGCGTTGAAGGATGAACAAAGTAACTTGTGACGAACTTCCCTTGCTTGGTAAACACTTGCACACGGTCGCTCCCACGCTCGCAGATGTAGACAAGCCCGTCGGTTGAAATGTGCACGCAATGCAACGCCGGCGCGAACTGCTTTTGATCGGGAGGAGGGCCGGACCTCCAGTCATAAGGAGGCGTGGGGGCGTTATCGATCTCGCTCAGAGGGATGCCATGGCCACCCCACCCGCGCTTGAATGCTCCAGTGTCCATGTCATAGACGAGAACCCGCTTCGTATCCACGATGTACATTTCATGGGCATCCTCATCCAGATCGAAGAAGAAGATTCCACCCGGGAAGACGTTTGTCTCCTGATTGTTCTGCTTCAAAGGTTCCAGTTTTGCGCTCGGCGCCGGCCGGGGCCCGCGGTGACCGAAATCCCAGAGAAGCTTGCCATCGCCTGAAAACTTCAGGATGCTGTCGCCCCGGGCGTTGCCCGAAATCCACACATTTCCTTCCCGATCCACAACGATGCCGTGCTCTGCGCCAGGGCCTGGACGCTCGATTCCGGGTGCCGGCCAGTCTGGCACGTAGCCAGGGCCTCCCCAGCCCTTGATCAGATCTCCTTCCGTGTCGAATTCCAACACCGCAGGTGCCGCTTTGCAGCAATCCGTGCGGGGCGGGTCAGTAGCCGCGCCTGACTCATCCGGCATGATGTCGCGCGGACGATTCATGACCCAGATATGATCGTCCTTGTCGACAACCAGATCAGGAACTCCTTGCATGATCCATTTATTGGGCAGCGGCTTTGGCCAGAACGGGTCGACTTTGTAGATAGGCAGCCCTTGCGTTGACTTGGACACGCCGTTGGCCGCAAACCAAAGGCAGCTGATGCTTATGGCTACACCGATCACCGTGAACTTCACCTTGTTCATTTGCATGAACGCTCCTCCTACAGTGACGTGCAAGGCCAAGCGCTAGCGGTTCCGTCGCTTAGGCCATCGTTGGCCGGGAATTGCAGGCTGCTATTTCTCGAAGTTCTTAAAATCCAGATAGTCGCCCGAGCAAGAGATTTCACCCAGCTCCCAGGTCGGCCTTAACTGATAATAAAAGGTTGTAACCCAGGGTTTCGCCAGCGCCTTGGGGTCGATCATCGTGATGCCGAGGTCCAGGTTATTCTGGTCAACCCTATGAAAGCGCTCGATGACGTGCAACTGAGTGCTGTGGGCATGGCCCAAACGATCGAGCCAGGTCTTTTCGTTAAAACCCACCGTGTCTATCACCAAAGTGGAATCATCAGCCCAATGGCCCACGGAATAACCCATCCAGTCGTGCGGCTCGGCAATGGAATCTGGGTCTGCGGGAACCGGGCGGCCATCGGTGTAGATACGCCGCACGATGTGATCGTACTCATAAAGCATGAGAATGTATTTGGGCGTTTGCACGAACTCAAACGGATACGGGTGAAAATAGACGCGCGGCAATCCCGGCGGATAACATTTTGTAAGCACGGGATCGTTCGTTTGGTCCAATGTATACGCCCCGCCGTTGGAGTCTTTGGCTTCTTTGAACTTCTCCTCGCCCCAAGGCGTTAGCGAAGGCGGATCGGTCTTTGGGTCGGTAAACGTGTAGTTCGTGAACCCGCGATTGGAACCTGGAGGATTGTGCATCATCCAAATTCCAGTCAAATCGTGAACAGGCGCTGGTCCCGATGGCCCAGCGGCGCTGGCTGTCTGGTTGCTCTTAGTAGGATGTCCTGAAGGCTGAGTTGTGGACTGACCGCTCAGCGCTATGGCAAAGCCTAGCGTCAAAGCCATCGCAATCGTTAACGTGATAACGCTTCGAGCCATCGCTGCGGAACCACATTTTCCAGAGAGTATTGTCTGCATGCTTCTTCTTCCTAGTTCTGATTCTCGGATAGCGGCAGCTCGGTACCGTCTGGCCCGACCAGGTTTCGGATCCATATCGCATGCGATGCATTTTTGGTGCGATACCCAGTGACTGTGATCGAGTCGCCTGGTTTCAAAGTGGTCTTGGCCCAGCCAGCTCTGGAAAGCTTATTCGGCGCGGTAAGTTCGCCTTGCCATTTTTCGGTTTCGCCAGTTTCGCTCTTCGCGTCCCAGTAAATTTCGCAATGAGGATTGATAAAATCAAACTCCGTGACCGTTCCTTTTAAAGTCACGAGTTTCGACGTGTCGTAAGCAGCGGTCCCATGATGGGCAAAAGCGGAACACGCGAAAAGCAACATAGCCATCCAACACGCAACCACACCCAGTTTTCGTGTCACGTGCCACGCTCCTGAACCACTTGAAATTCGCTCACGTACTGCCAACTTCGGCCAGTCATCTGCTTTCTTTTTGTGGCTGCGATGGATTGTAGTTATCGAATCCAAATCCTCCGGCGGAGCCGTAGAAACTCTCCTTGGGCGAGTCAGAAAGAGGCGGCGCCATCATACACCTAAGACTATTTCTGTTACCTGGAACGGCGCTTCCTGACATCATTTGGGGGACCGATGCTTGGGCCGGGAGGGCGGACCATGTTTACGAGCAAGCAAATCTTGGCATTCGCGGCTGTTGCCACGCTTATCGCGACGGTCATGGAGTTATTCTTTGCCGCAAGCCGCAGCGAGGCGTCAGAATCACGGCGCCTGTACGAGGCGGCTTTGTGGAACAGCCCTGATCGCAGCGGTCAAAGGATGCGCCAGCTCATCCTGGGGCAGCCCGCCAGTGGGACCGTAGTGGCGAAAGAAAGAAGATGGAACCGCATGTTCAGGTATTCAGCAAGGCGCGAGATTGATCCTTATCTGTCCTCCGTAAGGAGAAAACATTCAAAGCGAGGGCGTACGATTCGATGGCCTATTGACCGCTGATAAAAAGGGATATGCAAGGGGAGTGGACGCCGATGCCGGTGGCATTAGTGAAAGGTTCCTTCAGCTATCAGTTCAAGAAAGTCTGGTTCCCGCGGTAATTTTTCCGCCCACGCCTTGCGACGAGTACTCCATTTTCTGCGTTTTATCCGCAAGAAATTCCATCTCACTCGCGGCCGAATTCGCGTTCCAGGCCACGGCGCTCCTTCTCCGCTTGCTTCTCAATCTGATTCCGCGGATCGGCTGGCCGCGAGCTGTTTTTCTCGACGCGTTTCTTTTCCAGATCCCCCGGGCCAGGGTGCTCGTCTGAAGCCGCTGCCTTGGGAATTTCCGTGCCGCCGTAAACTTCATCGGTTCGCTGGCCGTGGTTACCCGTTTCGCGGTTTCTTCGATTTTGACCCTGCGCGTGCAGCGGATCTCGCAGCTCATGTTGCCGCGTGGACTCCGGGCTGCCGATGGCCGATTCGTCGATGGTGCGGTTCGGTGCCAGGAACGCGCCGTTCTTGAAATTGTGGGTCGCCTGGTGGGTGACTTTTTTTGGTGACATCTTCATGTCATTCCTCCACGTTGCTTGCATCCAGCATCACGTTGAGGGCCACTTTTCACCATCAGCAATTTCTTGCAGTTCGCGAGAATGGACGGGGTATTTAGTTGCAACCGTTGTGGGCGAACCTGCTTCCTATTTACAGCGGCTTACTCGTGTGGTCAGCTAACCCCAGGCGTCACAAGATGATCGCGACCGGCACGAGCCACATGCAGCGAAGGTGTGCTGATTGCACCGCTTTTTGCTATTCTTGGAACAAGTCGGGCTCACCGGTGTCTAACGCATCAGGAAGATGCCCAGTAGGAGCGGCGCGAAGCAATGTCCGAACTGGCACAAAGTCTTTCTTGGGTAAGTGACGAATCCGAGCTCGTATCCCGCCTGCAGGCGGGGTCGGATGCCGCCTTCGACTGGCTGGTAACCTACTACCATTCGGGCGTTTACAACCTCGTCTATGGCATCTTGTCCGACCGGGCCGACGCAGCGGACGTCACGCAGGAAGTTTTCCTGCACGCTTTTCGCGGCATTCATGGCTTCCGGCGCGGCAGCTCGCTGAAAACCTGGCTCTACCGCATCTCCGTGCGCCAGGCGCTCAACCATCGCCGCTGGTTCTGGCGGCATCACCGGCAGCAAGTTTCCATCGATACCGACGATCATCTGAATAACTCGATTTTCGAGCTGAAGGATAATGAAGCTACGCCTTTCGAACAGTTCGCCACCCGCGAAATGCAGGAAACCGTGCGCCGCGCGCTGGCCGCCGTTCCCACGCTGTTCCGCAGCGCGGTGATCCTGCGCGACCTGGAGGGCCTGGCCTACGAGGAGATCGCCGAAGTCCTGGAAGTTTCCGTGGGCACGGTGAAGTCTCGCATTCTCCGCGGCCGCCGCATGCTCAAAGAGATTCTCGATCCCATTGTGCGCAGCGCCCGTATTCAGTCTGAAACCAATAACCATTCCGTAACGTCCAAGCCAGATATCCGAGCCGATATCGGCGCGGTAGAGAAAATAGAAGCATTACCGGGATTGCATGGAGCGGGATGATGAACTGCGGTAAAGCCGCACACTTTTTACCGGGATACCTCGACGGCACCGTCCAGTCGCGCCATCACGCCGGACTGAGCGAACACCTGTTTTCCTGCGCCACTTGCCGTGAAGAACTCCAGCGCTACCGGCAGATGGCCGGCTATCTGGCGAATCTTGAGCCGGTTCGTCCGCCGCGCGATTTGGCCTTGCGCATTCGCGTGCAAGCGTCGCAAGTGCAGGCCGGTTGGCTTGCCGATTGGTGGACCCGTGCCAGCCTGATTTTCAAGAATATTCTCGAACCCCTCGCCGTTCCAGCCACAGGTGGGGTGTTGACCGCGCTGGCCGTGTTCGTTCTGGTAGTGCAGAACATTCTGGTCGGCATGCCCATGGGCGGTGTGGTTCCCAATGACCTGCCACTGAATCTGGTGCAGCCGGCGCAGCTTGAAAGTCTGGCGCCGTTTCCAATGCCTGCGATCGCCTCTGACGGCCATCCGGATTCCTCCTGCCTTCTTCTCGAAGCCACCCTGAATGCTCAGGGCCAGGTGGTGAACTACCGCATCATTTCCGGCCCGGATTCCATGGCTGTGCAGAAGCAGATTGATCAGGTTCTTCTCTTCTCGAAGTTCCGTCCGGAGCTCAGCTTCGGCGTTCCCATGGCTGGCGGCCGTGTGCTGCTCAGCTTTAACGAAGTCCACGTACACGGCTAATCGCGCCTATTTTCGCCATCGCATTTCTGTGTCAACGTCAACGTTGCTTCTTCACGTACTTCGTTCATCCCGCCGCGTTGTGAACTTCATGAAGCGCTACGGCGCCTGACGGTTTCGTCTGCCGCTCCAGCAGCGAGCCTATCGCTGCCAACGCGGATGCAGCATCGCGGCTGTGCGTGGCAAAGGCGATATAGCCGTCCGGCCTCACCAGTGTGAATCCCGGTTCTTGTGTCGAACGCAGTTCTACGATCTCGCCACGAGCATTGCAGAATTCCTTCGCCGCTTCCTTTGCCGCCGCATCTTGATCCTCGCCAATCAGCAGCAAGAAACGGCTGCGGATGCCGCTGCCGCCACGCAACGAATCGTCGAAGTAGCGCTTTCCCGGCCCCTCGACGATCGGGCTTCCGCGATAAGCGATGCCCAGCTCCGAAAGTCTCTGAACAAAAGCATGTTGGAAAGGCGCCAGGCGTGAAACCATGGGAATAATCGTGTCTCGCAACGCTTGCGCTAATTTGTGGGGTGTTGCCATCACCTTGGTCAATTGGTCGGTGGTGTCGATCACATTTTTGATAACCGGCAGCCGCTCTGCGCCGTAACTGTCGAGCAGCGATTCATTGCCATGTCCGTGCAGAAAAAGGTCGAGCTTCCAGGCCAGATTCCATACATCGTGCAGCCCCGTATTCATTCCCTGGCCGCCGAACGGGCTATGAAGGTGGGCCGCGTCGCCGGCCACGAAAATGCGCCCGGCGCGCAGTTGCGTTACGTGCCGGTGGTGGATGCGAAAGTAGCTGCTCCAGTTGAGCGCTCGCGCTTCAATGCCTGCCGGGCCGCGCTCGGCGAGTATCTTCCGGACCTGATCGAGCGGCGGCGCGTCGCCTTCGGCGCTTTGCACGGTGGCGACGATGCGCCGCCGCGAGGCGCTCATCGGGAAAATCGCCACGGGTCCGTTTTCGTGCGGGCATAACTGCAGCTCATCCGCCGGCAACGATTCGTTCGACTCGATATCGGCAAGCATGAACGAATCCTCGTACTCGCCGCCCTCAAACGAGAGGTTCAGCAATCGGCGTACGGCGCTGTGCGCGCCGTCGCAGCCCACCATGAACCTCGCGCTGATTTCCTCGCTCCTGCCTGTGTGATCGACTGTGGCCCGCACGGAATCGCCGTGCTGCACCGCCGAAACGAACGAAGTGTCGTATTCGACTTTCCCGCCTTTGCGCTGCAGCTCCTGCAGCAGCAGCGCTTCGGTAACATTTTGCGGAACCATGGCCACGAAGCGGTAAGGGCTCTCCTCCGGCGCGAAGTGCATGCGCGCCAGCGTGCGGTTGCAGTGCAGCACGGCCACGGACGTGACGCGATTGGCGGCTTCGAGAAATGGCCCGCTCACCCCAGCCATGTCGAATATTTCAAGCGTTCGCGGAAAAATCGCCAGCGCCTTCGAATGCTCCGATTGCATAGAGCTCGATTCCACCAATCGCCAGCGCAGCCCGCGGCGCGCGCATTCGTTCGCCAGAAACAACCCTACCGGCCCGGCTCCGGCGATTAGAACATCGATCAGAACATCCGTATCGGCTTCACGATTAGGATTCATGTAGCCTCCCGTTGCAGAGAGTTTTTGAGCCTTGGTTGGTCTACGGTGCAATCGTCCGCGGGCCGGATTCCATCGCTAAATCCTGTAGCCTGGTTTTGATCGGGGCGGGGAACCTGCTTGAGGGCGGATGACGCAGGCCACTAGTTCATTGGAGTCGGCAGCGGCGGCACAAGTTGCAGCGGAAATACTGACCATGCCGCCAATTTAGATTCGTTTCGAAAGCAATTCATTTCATCTCGAAATTTCCCGCAGCAATCCCGTTTCCACGTCGTACACGAATCCGCGCACGGTCAGCTTTTTCGGAATCCAAGGATGGCTGTGCAGCTTCTGCAACTGCTGCCGCACGTTCTCCTCGATGTTCTGAAAAGCGTAAAAAAGCGCCGGAGCCACCGCCGCGGTGCCGGTGGCCTCGAGAATGCGCCCGCGCAGACCTTCTTCGCTGGTGTGCATCAATCCGCAGTCCGTATGATTGATCACCATGATCTCTTCGGTTCCCAGCAGGTAGTGCGACACCAGCAGCGACCGCAGCGCATCGTCGGTGACGATTCCTCCCGCGTTGCGGATGATGTGCGCGTCTCCGGTCTTCAGCCCCAGCGTGCGGATCGATAACCTTGTGTCCATGCAGGTCAACACCGCCAGCTTTTTCTTTGGCCGCGGCGTCAATTCGCGCAATTCATGCGTGCGCGAGTAAATTCCATTTGCCGCCAGAACTTCGTCGATTACGTTCATGGCGTTCTAGTGTAGCCGCGTCCGGTGCGCCATGAAAATTGTTGTGTAACATTCGAATCGCACTGCACGCGCTAGCTGCCTCGCCACGTTGGCTCAGTGTTGCTCTGCAGCCGGCTGGGTCACGTGGGACGGCTCTGCGTCAAGCCGGGATGTGAACCCCTGTCTTACCAGTTTAAAAATTGTGCGCCAATTCTCAAGAATGGTTTTCGCCCAGGCGAAGCGGCCCATTTGCGGAAAATAAATTCCCCGGAAACACAGGCGCGCGATCAGTATGTTGATGCGATAGCCCAGCGGCTTGTGGCTGAGCGCATCCACCGCTTTTTCGATACCCTCAGGACTGTATGAATTAGCCCATCCGATGCCCACTTCGGTGTGGGCCTCGTCGATCGTCATCTTCAGCGGCGTATGCGCCATTGTAAAAGGCACGAACTCCCGCCAGTGCTGCGGACGCGTAAGCCGCCCGGCGGCTTCCAGCCTTTTGTATAGAGGAGTAGCCGGCAGCGGTGTCAGCAAGCCAAAAATTGGCAATCCCGGGGGCCAATTGCGAATTTCCTTCAAGGTTCGTTCGGCCACTCCCACCGTGTCGTTATCCATACCAAAAATAAAAGAAGTGATGGCATACACGTTGCGTTGGGCCAGCCGGTCGAGCACCACAGCGTATTCACCCGGCTTGTTGAAGCCTTTTTTTACGTCGGCAAGGTTGGCCGGGTCGATCGACTCCATCCCGATGAAAATCCATTTGCCTCCCGCGGCCGCAATCAGATCGACGAGTTCCTCATCGCGCAGCAGGTTGGCGCTGATCTGCGCCACCCAATGAACCTGGGCGTTCGCGGCGATGATGTCTCGCAGCAATGATTTCGTGCGCCGCACGTTAATGGCGAAATTGTCGTCGATGAAAAATACCGCGATCTGGCCGCCTTCGGCCTTGGCGCGCGCTTTCAGCAGCAATAGTTCGTTCACCACGCTTTCGTTGCTGCGGAAACGAATGGAGTCGCCAAAAAATCCCGTCACGGTACAAAACTCGCAGCCGTAAGGGCAGCCACGCCCCGACTCCACCGGAACAATGCGAAACGTTCCCCAGCCCGCGCCTACGCGCTTTAGTACCGGACGCACCAGTCCCGGCAGCAAATTGAACTGGTCCAGATTGATCTTGTCCCAGGGAATCTCCGGATAGTGCCGTAGCGACGGTTTGCGCTCCTTGCCGGTCTCATCGAGCGGCGCGTAGATGTCCTGAAGCGTACCCCGCGCCGCGTCCTCCACGATTTTGGGCCAGGTTTCATCGGCTTCGCCAAGGGCCACCGCGTCGGCATGGCGCGCGCCGCCGTTTCGCCCCAGAGCTTCGTCGGCCATTTCCGTAACGTGAGGTCCGCCCATCACTACCGGCACCCCGGTGGCTCGCACCGCGTCGGCCATGCGATAAGCCTTCGCTATCATGCGGGTCATGGCGCCAATTCCCACCAGCCCGATTTGGTGCTCGCGCACAAATCGAGCGATGCTTACTTCATCCATCGGTTGTGCGTTGCCATCGATCAGAACCACTTCATGGCCCGGGGGCGTCAGGGATTGGAGCAGGAACATCCACAAGTGAGGCATAAAATTGCGAGTGACCCCGTTATCGGGGTTGTACAGCAAAATCCGCATGCATTCGTCTCCATTTCAACGATCGCTACCAGGATGCTGGGCGACGCGGGATGCTCTCCCTGTATGACCGAGGTGGCAAGGGGAATTGCGCGGGCTGAAGTGTAGCAGCTATGCGTTTTAAAAACTGATCACTTTTGACCACTCGCAAAATCTGGTAATAAAGTAATATTCGTCGCTTTCGCGGACGCCATCGCGCTTCGGCGCGAAATATGGAAGGGGCTTATGGCCAGAACCAAATCGGGGCGAAAGAATTTCTTCGATGTGGAGAAGTACCTCAGTTCGGCTGGGATCGCCAGAAAGATTGTGAATTACCGCAAGGGCGAGACTATTTTTGTGCAGGGAGATCAAAGCCGGGCGGTTCTGTATATCCAGCAGGGCGCGGTGAAACTCGCGATTACTTCGTCTCGGGGAAAAGAAGCGGTCATTGCGCTGCTGTATCCAGGCGAATTTTTTGGCGAAGGATGCATTGCGGGTCAGCCCCTGCGTGTTGCCACTGCCTCCGCCGTGGAACCTACCACGGTATTGACGATCGGGCAGCAGGAAATGATCCGGGTGATTCATGACGAACACGAGTTCTCCGACCGCTTTGTCGCCCACATGCTCCAGCGGAATGTTCGCGTCGAGGAGGATTTGGCGGACCAGCTCTTCAATTCCAGCGAGAAGCGCTTGGCGCGAGCTCTTTTGTTGATTGCCCGTTACGGCAGGGCCGAGCAGCCCGAGAAAATAGTCGCCAAGATTTCTCAGGAGACGCTGGCGGAGATGGTGGGCACCACGCGAAGCCGCGTCAGTTTTTTCATGAACAAGTTCCGCAAGCTGGGCTACATCAAATACAACGGCGGCTTGCAAATCAATAGCTCGCTGTTGCGTGTCGTGCTCCACGATTGAATCTTCTTTAGAGCCGGATTTCTTCACCAGCTTTCGGTGCTTGCCGCTCCACGGTTACCGGCCTTCGCCGGCGCGAAAAATTGCGGGTTCTCAGGGAATCTTTTTCCGGCAATGCAGAGTTGTTTTTGGTGCCTTTCCGCCGGAATGTGCTTCCATAAGATGGAGTGCGGCTGGGTTGAAGTGGAAACCTGTCGGTCCGCCGGGAGGATGCGCGTGAAACTGGAGGGAAGGGTCGCGATCGTTACCGGAGCGGCCACCGGAATCGGCCAGGCCATGGCCGTCGCATTCGCGCGCGAAGGAGCCGCCGTTGTGGTCGATTATGTCGGAGCCGAGTCGGCTTGTGCGGACACGCTCAAAGCCGTCGCCGCAATCAACGGTAGCGCTATCGCCGTCGAGGCGGATATTTCCTCTCCGGATGACGTCAACCGTCTTATTCGCGGCGCCGTTGGAAAATTTCAAAGGCTCGATATCCTGGTCAACAACGCCGGCATCGAAAAGAAATTTCCGTTCGTGGATTACCCGTTCAACGAATGGCAAAAAATTCTGGCCGTCAATCTCACCGGCCCTTTTCTCTGCTCGCAAGCCGCGGCCAAACAGATGATTCAGCAGGGCCGTGGAGGCCGCATCATCAATATCTCCTCTGTTCACGAAGATCTTCCCATGCCGGCCAATGCGCCTTACTGCGCCACCAAGGGCGGCTTGCGCATGCTCATGCGCACCATCGCCGTGGAGCTCGCTCCGCACCAGATCACCGTCAACAATATCGGCCCCGGCGCTATTTTCACCCCTATCGATCGCGATGTGGAAAGCAACACTGCCCTGAACAGCCAGATCCTCAAGGAAATTCCTCTGGGACGCTGGGGCAAACCCGAAGAAGTAGCCAATTTGGCGGTGTATCTCGCTTCCGATGAAGCAAGCTATATCACCGGCAGCACCCATTTCATCGATGGAGGCATGCTGCGCAACGCCGGTAGCTTGTAGCCAGCTTTTTGTCGGGCTGCTGCATCCGAACAGCCGGTGACCGCTCGCGCTATTCTTGACTCAATCTCTCCCCGCCATTACAGTTTGAAGATATCCTCGCCCAGCTCAGCCGAAACGGAAGCGATGGAGGCGGCATCATTCGAAATTTTTCAACGATGAAGGCGTTGCTTTGCGCGGGGCTCTGTTGTGCGGCACTCCTTGCGGGCGCGACGGCATTCGCCCAGGAACCGGCCGCTCCCGCCGAGCCGCCCGCGCAGCCGGCGCGCCAGGCTCCTCCCTCCCGCCCATCCACGCTCGTCGAATCTTATTCTGGCGTGCACATCCAGCCGAGCGAGCAGGTTTTCGCTACCATGTGCGCGCTCGAAGCGGCGGGTTTCCCATCCGATGAATCGGCGCTCGCCGGGATGCCCAATCGCCGCGCGCTGCGTGCCGATCTGGTGAAAATGCAGGGCCCTGCCACCGAAGCGCTTCGCAAGTTCTACAATGAGCACGCCCTGGGCGATCCCGCTGAAAATCTTTCGCGCTACATGGCTTTCGCGCTGGTCGCTGGCCCGGCCCCCAAGTTTCAATTCGACGTGCCCAAGGATCTGCTTCCGCCCGACGTGATCTCGCTCGAAGGCTTTCAGCAGGTTCTTGCCGATTTTTACGCCGAAGCGCACCTCGGCCAGCGCTGGCGGCAAGTCGAGCGCGAGTATACCTACGCTGCTCTCGACTATGGTCTGCCGGTCAACGATATCGTCACCGTCTCCAATGCCTATCTGCGGGAAATAGCCAAGCCTTCCAAGGGCCGCACCTTCTTTGTGTACGTCGAACCGCTCGTCGGCAAGCGCACCATTTTTCGCAACACCGGCGATCGCTACTCCATCGTCGCGGGACTCACACCGGACTTTCCCGTAGACGAAATCCGCCACGCCTATCTGCATTTCCTGCTCGATCCGTTGCCCCTGCAGAATCGCGGCATCATCATGCGCAGGGCGGCCTTGCTCAATATCGCCGCCAAGGCTCCGCAGCTTCCGCCGGAATATCAGGGCGACTTTCTGGCGCTCGCGGATGAGTGCTTTATCCAGGCTGTAGACCTGCGCTTGCAGCGCCTTTCGCCCGCCCAATTGGAAGCGGCTTTGAAAGATGCGGACAGTTCGGGTTACATCCTGGTTCGTCCCATGGTTCAGCAGTTGCTGAAATTTGAAAAAGACACGCCGGCCATGACCTATTATTTCTCCGATCTGGTCGACGCGATCGACGTGGCCGCCGAGCAAAGGCGTTTGCAGAAGGTCACTTTCACCCCCGCCGGCGGGGCGCCCACGCAGGGGAACAATCCCTCTCCGCAAACGCAACAGGAAGCGCTCGACCAAATGTTGGACCAGGGCGACCGCGAAATTGCACTACAGAACGCCGCCGCTGCGGAATCCATCTTTCAGAAAGTGCTGGCGCAGAGCCCCAATCAGCCGCACGCTCTCTACGGATTGGCCATCGCTTCGGTGCTGGGCGGAAAGGCTGTGGTGGCCAAGGATCTGTTTGAGAAGGTGGTTTCGCTTTCTAGCGCCAAGCCGGGAGAGGGCGCGGCGGCGGCTCCAGACTCGTCGCAGCTCGCCTGGTCCCATATTTACCTCGGCCGCATCCACGATCTGGAAGGTGAACGCGACATGGCCGTCGGCGAATATCAGGCGGCTCTGGCGGTGAACGGCGCCCCAGATTCTGCGCGCACCGCTGCGCAACACGGAGTGGAAGTTGCTTACGCTCCGCAGGTAAAATCGGGCGGCGCTCGGCCGCCTAAACCGTGAAATACTGTGCATTCGGCCCGCTGCTTCTAAATATCTAGGGAGGAGATATGAAGCTCGTAATCTTTCGCAGTCGACAAATTGTTTTGGGAATGGCCCTGGCAACCGCGGCTTGTTTTGCTGCTCCAGTTTTTGCCCAATACGGAGGCGCGGCTCCGCAGGACGCACCCGCGCCATCCGATAAGTCGGAGCAGACCAAGCCTCCTCAAGCTCCCAAGCTGAATCCGAAGGAAGAGGCCGACTACAAGGCGCTGAATATCACGCCCGACACCAATCCCGACAAGAAAATCCAGCTCGGCACGCAGTTCCTGCAAAAGTATCCGGGCAGCCGCTACGAAGAAACCGCAATGAATCAGGTGGTCCAGGCCTATTACACCAAGCAGGACTGGAACGATTTCTACTCCCTGGCCGACAAAGCTGTTGCCAAGGATCCGGACGACGTCGACGTGCTCACCGTGGTCGGTTGGGTCATCCCTCACCTGTACAAAAGTGACGATCCCGACGCCTCAAAGAAACTAGACAAAGCCGAGAGCTACGAGAAGCACGCCATCGACGTGATTCCCACGCTCCCCAAGCCCGACACCATGACCGACGAACAGTTCGCCACGGCCAAGTCCGGCAAGCTCGCCGAGGCGCACAGCGGCCTGGGTCTCATCTATTTCCGCCTGCAGGATTTTCCCAATTCGGTGAAAGAGCTGCAGCTCGCGACCATCGGAAATCCCATGCCCGATCCGACCGATCTCTACGCTCTCGGCGCGGGGCTGATGCAGTTGAACAAGAACAGCGACGCAGCCGACGCTTTCTCCAAGTGCGGCGAGATCCCCGGTGGCCTGCAGGATCGCTGCAAGCAGATGGCCGCCCAGGCAAAAGGTGCGAAATAAACATCCAGGACCGAAGCTGAGCGTCGACGAGCGCAACCGCCTGGAAATGACTCTCGGCCATCGGTTTGCCCATGCCGATGGCTTGGAGCGCGCTCTCACCCATCGTTCGCACCGCCAGAATTCTGAAAGCGTCGATAACGAGCGCCTCGAATTTCTCGGCGACCGCGTTCTCGGCTTGGTTGTCAGCGAGCATCTTTTTCAGTTCTTCCCCGATTGGGATGCCGGAAAGCTTTCGAAGGGTCTGGCTCAGCTCGTGAGCACCTCCTCTATTTATGCCGCCGCGCAGCGCTTGCAACTGGGCGCTCATCTGCGGCTCGGTCCCGGCGAAGAAAAAACCGGCGGGCGTGAGAAAAAACGGCTCCTCGCTGACGCCTACGAAGCCATCGCCGGGGCCATTTATCTCGATGCCGGCCTTCCCGCAGCAGCCGCTTTTTTTCGCCGCACTTTGATCGAGCCCGCTTTGCTCGCCGAGAGAGATGACTTGCATCGCTCCGATTACAAATCCTCGCTGCAGGAGTGGTTGCAGGAGCGCGCTCTCGGCACCGTGGAATACCGTGTCCACAAGGAATCCGGACCCGACCATCAGAAAATTTTCGAAGTGGAAGTGTGGCATTCTGGACGCAGGCTTTCCTCATCGGAAGGCCGCAGCAAAAAGGAAGCCGAACAAGCTGCCGCCAAGCGCGCTCTGCACGCGCTGGAACTTACCGACGGAGTTCCCTCATGACTCCTTCTGAAGCAGACATCACCGCCATTGTGCCGCCGGATATGGCCGAAGTGGCTCCGGTCGCCAGCGCGCCCGTCGTACACGAACGCCCAGCTGGCAGCCTCGTGGAATTTTTCGAGTCGCTGCTGGTGACCATCCTGCTCGCTCTTTTCGGCACCACTTTCATCGTGCAGGCTTTCAAGATTCCTTCCGAGTCGATGGAGCCTACGCTCCTGGTCGGCGACCATCTCCTCGTGAACAAATTCGTCTTCGAGGGGACCGGCGCGTGGTACGAAAAAGTTCTGCCCTACCGGCCCATCCTTCACGGCGACATCATCGTCTTCAAGTTTCCCTTCGATGACCACCCGCACTACGTCAAGCGTGTCATCGGCTTGCCCGGGGACCGCATTCGCATCGTCAACAACCAGGTCTACGTGAACGACCAGAAGCTCGCCGAGCCTTACGTCGTGCACGATCCTTCCGGCGACGATCCCGCAATTGAAAATTTCCCTCCAGTCGGATCAGCGCATTTCTCAAGTCGGCCTGCGCCCGGAATGGTCGGCCGAGATCAGGCGCTACATCGACGGCGACGAGCTGGTCGTCCCGCCCGGCCACTACTTTGTCATGGGCGACAATCGAGACCGCAGTTGGGATAGCCGCTACTGGGGCTTTGTTGATCACTCCGCCATCATGGGCCGCCCCATGCTCATCTACTGGTCTGTCGAGGCTACTTCCGACGATTACGACGACCGCAGCGTCTCCGGTTCGCTGCGCGGAATCGAGCAGACTCTCGTGCACCTGCCCAGCAGAACTCGCTGGCATCGCATGCTTCGCGGTGTCGACTAGCTTTTTTCCTCTCATCTGAAATCTGCGTCGAAATGGCTCTTTGACCCACCTTGCGTGTGCCAAATCGAGCGCAAAACGACGAAAATTGCCATTTTTGCTGACTCAAGAATTGCCTTCAATTTCGTGCAATTTTCTGCAACGGAGAGGCGCTTTCGCCCTTTGTGAGATACAATTTCGGCGCCTGCTTTGTACCGCTTTGTGCGCTTGTCCGGAGTGATTTTGGCTGACCGCCGCCTTTCCATCGTTCGCGACTCTTTCGCCCCGGCGCCTCCGCCACCGGCTCTGCTGGAGCCCCGTCTCGAGCCCCCGCTGGAAATTGTCCCGGAGCCGCCTCCGGCACCCCCGAGTCGTCTCGGTCGCTGGCTCAAGCGGATTTTTGTGTTGTTTGTTTGCCTCTGGCTGCTCGACGCTACCGCTTCCGTTTTGATCCGCTATACCGCTTTGCAGAAAAGGGTTACGGCGCGACTCTCCGCTGCTTTTGGGCGCCCAGTGGAAGTGGGCCACTACAACTTCAATCTCTGGACCGGACCAGTTCTCGAAGCGCAGTCCATCACCGTGGGCGAAGATCCCCGCTTCGGCAACGAATATTTTGTTCACGCCGACTCGCTTACCATCCATCTCCGCTGGCAAAGCCTGATTCGCGGGCACTTAGGACTTGGAACACTTTCGTTTTCCGGGCCGAGTTTGAATGTAGTGCGGAATTCCGCGGGCGACTGGAACCTGGAGGAATGGCTGCCCCACCCGAATCAAAGCGCGCCAGGATCGAATTCGACTTCTGGCTCTGCGGACGAATTCAATCCGCTCCTGGCACAACGAATGCAACTTCCGAATCGCGGCTAAGTCAGACCGCGCCCGGAGTAAGCTCGGGTGCGACACAAGCGCCGCGTTTTGAACGAATTGAGCTGGATGGCGGGCGCATCAATTTCAAGCTGGCCGACGAAAAGCTGCCGTTCGCGTTCATCGATGTTACCGGCACGGTGAACGCGGAGCCTGGAGGACGCTGGCGCATCGATCTGGTCGCAACTCCGTGGCGCGTCGCGACGCTCACGCAACAGGCCGGCGAGATTCACGTGGCCGGGCGCGTCGGTGGAACATCATCGCGGCTGCTACCCGCCACATTCGACGCGACCTGGACCGACACCTCCGTTTCCGACGCGCTGCGCCTGGCGCGCGGTGACGACTTCGGAATTCGCGGCAATTTGGCCGTCGCCGTTTCCGCGCAGTCCACGAATGGCGAGTGGGACATGCGCACGCGCGCCGAGTTGCGCCAAGTGCATCGCTGGAATCTGGCGCTGCGGCCGGATAATCCCGACCTGAATTTTCTTGGGCAAATTCATTTCGATCCGCGCACCTCGGATTTCGAGCTGACGTCAGGAACGTTGGAGGCGCCGCACTCAAACGCCACTCTTGCGGGGCACCTTTCCTGGCAGGACGAACCGGCGAAGGGCGCAGCCAGCAAGTTTTCAGCGGCGCAACTGGAAATCGTGAACTCCGCGATCGATTTGCAGGACGCGCTGGCGTGGCTGCGCGCGTTTCACGCGGGAGTGCTCGATCGAATTGGGATCCAGGGAGAGGCCAGCGTGGCTGGCAGCGCGGATGGATGGCCCCCGCGTTTGCAAAGCGTTTCGCTTTCGAGTGACGGCGCGCGCCTTACTGGAGCGGGAATTCGCGTCCCGCTACAAACGGGCGACATCGACTTGCAATACGACGCCGAGCATTTTTCGCTCGCGCCGCTGACGGTTTCTTTGGGCGCGCGAAAATCACAGCCGGTGGGAACGTTCCGCGTTGACGCAGCGTATAAGCCGAAGTCGAATCGACCGCCCGTGGTGCGATTGGCAGGCAGCGCGGCGCACGCTGGGGATCTCACTGCGGCCGCTGGCGCGTTGGGATGGAACCTGGCACGCGGCTGGGCCGTCGACGGGCCGTTTCATTGCGACCTGCGCTGGCAGGGAATGGAGCCGTGGCGCACTGAGCCTGTGGGGAACATTGAACTGGGCGGCACGGGCGAAGCGGACGGAGCGTTGTTGCACGCGCCGTTTTTGAATTTGCCCATCGAGCAGCTCAGAGCGCGCGCGGAGATCAAACCCGGTTCGCGCCACGTGGTGGTTTCGTCCGCGAGCGCGTTCGGCGCGCATTGGAGCGGCGCATTCGATTGGCGCGATTTGGATCGCCAGTGGCATTTCGCGCTTGCCGCGGACCGGCTCGCGACCTCAGATCTCGACCGCTGGCTCAATCCGCGCTGGCGAGAGACTTTTATCGATCGCATGCTGCCGTTTCTCAATTCGCGGTTTGGGGCGCGGGCGACGCCGGATGTGCTACGCGCGGATGGAAGCCTCAAGGTGGACGAATTCGTGGTGGGCGCGCTGGAAATGCATGATGTGCAGGGCGCTCTTTCCGTCGGCGGACGGAATGTCGAATTCAACGATGCGTCGGCGCGATTTTACGGCGGTGATGTGAGCGGATCGGTCACGGCAAGTTTGAACGCTGTTCCGGCGTATCGTGTGGCGATGAATTTCGATGGCGTGGATTTGGCTGCCGTGGCGGGAGCGTCCGCTTCGCTCGATGGCCTGTTTGGCGGCGCGGCCTCGGGCGAAATGTCGTTTAGCACGCACGGAGCAACGCGAGGAGACTTGATCGGCGCGCTCGAGTGCGAAGGCTCGGCCAAAGTAGCCGAAGCCGAGCTCCCGGCGATCAATTTCGAAAATGCGCGCGAGAAAAGCGCGGGGAATAGTTCGTTTTCTCGCGCCGCAGCTGCGTTCAGTTGCGCGAATGGCAAGATTCAGTTGCGCGATCTATCGCTGACTGGCGCGAGCCAGGAAATTACCGGCACGGGCGCGGTCGAATTCGGGCGCAGTTTGAATCTGCGATTGCGAGTCTCGGAGCCGGCTGCGGAAGGTACCGATTCCGATGTGTCGACGGCGTGGTATCAGCTCAGCGGCACGCTTGCTTCTCCCCAGGTCTCGCGCGTTCCGGTGCCTTCCAAGCGCACGCGCTGAATTAGAAGGACGTTGTTACGGCAAGGCGGAGTTTGCACACGAAGAGAGATCCCTCGACTCGCTCCGTCCTACCGCGACCCTAACCGGGTCGCAGACTTCGCTCGCTTCGGGATGACAACGTAAAGATAAGTTGTTTGGGCTTTTGATTGAGATGAGCGCATGTGCTAGCGTTCGGACAATGGCTCATGCCAATGGCTCGTGCGCGGCGGATTTTTACCCCCTTTTCAATATGCGCGATTGTTTTGCTGGCGCTGGCGGGGTTCGCGGCCCGCCCGGCGCATACCGCGAACGAAAAAATCCGTATCGCGCCGCACTTCGCGGCGGGACAGAGTTTCTACTATCGAGTGGAAACGCATTCCTCCACCACCGGCAAAATCACGACGCCCATCGAGAATCCGGAAGGAGCATCGAAAACGAGCCAGGCAGTGACGCTGCTGGTGAAGCTCGACGTGGTCGGCGCGTCGCAGGCGCTGCCGGGAACGCAGCAGATTCGGTTTCGCGCAACTTACGAGCAGGCTAGCGCAGAATCCGAAGCGGACGCGTTCAATCCAAATGCGCCGTCGATTGGAGATCAGTACAAGCGCGTCGAGGGCCAGACTTTGGAATTCACGCTGCAGCCGAACGGAGGGCTTACGGATTTCAACGGCTTGGCGGATTCGTTTCCTAAACTTTCCGCGACCGATGCGGTGATTGCCTGGGCGGGATCGCTTGCGACCGGCGGGCGCGTTCCGCAGGAAGGCGTGTCCATCGGGCAAAAGTGGAATAACGAGCGACAGCTTGAGGGCATGCCGCTGACTGGAATCCTTTGGCGCAGCGAATCGACGTATTCGCGCGAAGACGTTTGCGGCCCTGCCGCGAACGCAACCGCCCCCGGTGTTGCCCCTGGCGGCTCGAAAGACTGCGCCATGATCCTGACGCATTTTGAAATTTCGCGGCATGGCTCGGATGCGGCTCCGGAGGAATTTCGGCGCAATGGTTTGCGCACCTCGGGCACCTGGAATGGCTCAGGCGAAAGCCTCGATGCGATTTCGCTGGCGACGGGGTATCTGGAAAGCTCGACGCAAACCAGCACGCAGAACATCGACTACGAAATTATCAGCGCCGCGAGCGGCTCGAGCATTCATCGCGTCAGCAAAGTCGAAGCGCAAACCGAAATCCGGCGCCTCGCGGACATGAATTGAATGTCTCACGTACCGCGGTACATAAGGCTGATAATGTGAATGGGATGACCCCTTCCGTTCGGAAAGCATTGGCCGACTCTCACGTCTCAGCCGTTGCTATCGTCGTTCTTTGTACTTTTTCATTGGAAAATCTGCTGCGAGGTCTTTCCGAACTAGCTGGGCCTGCAATCTTCGACGTTGGTAATTTGCTAGTTCATTTCGCTGAGAAGATCAGTGTAGTTATCGTACTCTCGAACTTCTTCGGCGCGTTTTCTGCTTTTGCTGCAGCTTGGTTCCTATCGCATTGGATATTCGGAAAGGGTCCGTTTCGAAGCTTAAAGGAGAGGTACGCCGGTTTGCGGGGCGGGAAGAGCGATGCTTGACCGAATGAAAAAGACTTTGATTGAAAGCTACATTGGTGCGATTGCTCTTGGTTACCTATTAGCTCTGGTTGTCGTACGGTTGGTGAATGTGTTTATCGCTCCCCTTGGCGCTTGGATTAGCAGGAATGAGATGCGCGGGTTCGCAACCGGCCCAGTTTCGCAAGGTTTTCCCTTCGAAGCGGCGTTACCCCAACTCATGGATTTTCTGCTGCTGCTTTTGTTCTGGTACGTACTATTCCGCTGGCTCTATCTCGGTGAATCCCGCGAGTCGGCGTCGAATACGTCGGACAACGAGTAATAGTCGCATAATGCCACTTGAAATCGATCCAGCGAGTTATTGCGGTATAATAAGAGGTTTACGATGCGCGCGGAAAATGCGCGAAGGCGGCCGTACACGTGAACTTCAAACTTGCGAGCGACTACGAACCTCGTGGTGACCAGCCTGAAGCTATCTCCCAGCTTGTCCGAGGTGTGAACGACGGCGACCGGCACCAGGTGCTGCTGGGCGTGACCGGATCGGGCAAAACGTTTACCATGGCGAAGGTGATCGAGGAGATCGAACCGGCCGACGATTGTGCTGGCGCACAACAAGACGCTGGCCGCGCAGCTTTTCCACGAATTCAAATCGTTCTTCCCGCAGAACGCGGTGGAATATTTCGTCAGCTACTACGATTACTACCAGCCGGAAGCGTACGTTCCCTCGAGCGACACGTTCATCGAGAAGGAAGCGACGATCAACGACGAGCTGGACAAGCTGCGCATGAGCGCGACGCGATCGCTTTTCGAGCGGCGCGATGTGGTGATCGTGGCGTCGGTTTCGTGCATTTACGGCATCGGCTCGCCGGAAGCGTATTACGGCATGATGCTGATGCTGGAAAAAGGGCAGTCGATGGCGCGGGAAGCCATTCTGCGGAAGCTGGTGGAAATTCAGTACGACCGCGCGGAAGACCTGCGGCGCGGCACGTTTCGCGTGCGCGGCGACATGATCGAAATCTATCCGCCGTATGACGATTTCGCCGTGCGCGTGGAGCTGTGGGGCAGCCAGATCGAGGCGATTCGCAGGATCGATCCGCTGACCGGCGAAATTCGCGGGCGCGATGGAGAGATCGACCACCGGCTGGCGATTTATCCCAAGACGCACTACGTGCTGCCCGCCGAGCAGAAAGAACGCGCGATTCAGACCATTTACGAGGAGCTCGACTGGTGGAAGGGCGAACTCGAGCGCAAAGGAAAAATCGTGGAGGCGCAGCGCGTGGTGCAGCGCACGCTGTTCGATATCGAGATGATGCGCACCATCGGCTTTTGCCACGGCATCGAAAATTATTCGCGGCACCTTTCGGGACGCCTGCCGGGCGAGGCGCCGCCGACGCTGCTCGATTATTTTCCGCCGGATTTTCTGCTGTTTGTCGACGAATCGCACCAGACCATTCCGCAGCTTCGCGGCATGTACGCGGGAGACCGTTCGCGGAAGGAAACGCTGGTGGAGTACGGATTCCGCATGCCGTCGGCGCTGGATAACCGTCCGCTGACGTTTGAGGAATTCGAGCACCGCATGAATCAGGTGATTTATGTTTCGGCCACGCCGGGGCCGTACGAGCTGACGAAATCGGGCGGCGTGGTGGTGGAGCAGGTGATTCGTCCGACGGGGCTGGTGGATCCGGAAGTGGAAGTGCGGCCGGTGAAAGGGCAGGTGGACGATCTGCTGGAGGAAATTCGCGTGCGCGCGGAGCGCAACGAGCGCGTGCTGGTGACCACGCTGACCAAGCGCATGGCGGAAGACCTTGCCGAATATTTTTCGGAAGTGGGCGTGCGCTGCCGGTATCTGCACTCGGAGATTGAAACGCTTGAGCGCGTGAAGATTCTGCGCGATCTGCGGCGCGGCGAATTCGATGTGCTGATCGGCATCAACCTGCTGCGCGAAGGGCTGGATTTGCCGGAAGTGTCGCTGGTGGCGATTCTGGATGCGGACAAAGAAGGATATTTGCGAAGCGCGACGTCGCTGATTCAGACCATTGGGCGCTGCGCGCGGCACATCGAAGGGCGCGCGATTTTGTATGCGGACCGGATGACCGATTCGATGCGGCAGGCGATTGGGGAAACCAGCCGGCGGCGCGCGAAACAGCAGGCATATAACGTGGAGAACAATATTACGCCGCAATCGATTCGCAAGGCGGTGGACATGCAGCTTGCGGCGATTGTGGAGGCGGATTACATCACGGTGCCGGCGGATGAGTCGGCGGTGGGCGATATTTCGAATGAGGAGCAGTTGCAGAAGGCGATTGTCGCTGCTTGAAGCGCAGATGCGCGAGGCGGCGAAGAATTTTGAGTTCGAGCGCGCGGCGTCGCTAAGGGACAAGATACGGTCGTTGAAGCAGCGGGACCTCGGCGTGATTTCCGAGACGCAATTGCCGCTGCTGAAGACGGTGGCAGAGGCGAAGAACTCGGAGGGCTGCGGCGGCGCCGGTAGTGGAGCGAATTGCCGGGACGGCGTATTCGAGGCCGGGGCGAGGAAGAAGGAGGTAGAGGAAGTAGAGGAGGTAAAGGAGAAAGGCTCGCGGTCTTTCGTTCGCGATCCTAACCGGATCGCCAAGAGCCGCGAGCGGAAGGCGCTGACGCGCCTGACTTTTATGTCGCGGTTGAAACCGCGACCCACAAAGATTGAGTCGGAGAGATATCCCTTGTCGCGAAGGAAACCGTTTCGCTCACTCGGGATGACAACAATAGACGGGGAAGCGCGTGGACACATTCGTGGCGGAATTGGCACACGAAGAGAGATCCCTCGACTCGCTGAACAACTTGCGACCCTGGCCGGGTCGCGAAAACGCTCGCTTCGGGATGACACCGTGAAATTCTATAGACGGGGTGCTTACACGACGCCGCGCTTGAGTTCGTCGAGAGGATAAAACGTGCCGCGCCACTCGATGCCGCCCTTGTGCAGTGTGACGATCGTTGAACGCAGCAGCATCCAGATGAAAATTGCCACGCCGATGGGATAGGTGAGCGCGTAGAGTGGCGATATTTTGAATTCGCGGCAGACGCCGCCCATGGCGACAATCGGGAGAGCGATAGCGATGAGGTCGAGGACACGGTCCCAGCCATGCGTGAATGGTAGCGCCGCAAGCGGAAACAGGAACATGAGCACCAAGCCGAAGATTTGCGCCGCGACAATTTCCGCACGGAAGCCGGTTGTCGCGAAGAAGTTTTTCGTGGTGCCGAGGATCATGTTGGTGATCCCGGCGTGCCAATGGACGCTCACGGCGTCGCCTGCGCGCGCCACGCAAGACGAAACGCCCGCTTCCTTGGCTAGCTTGCCGAGTTTCATGTCGTCGACGACTTCCATGGCAAGACGCCGGTGCGTGCCCATTTTTTCGTACGCGCTGCGCCGGATGAGCTGAAAAGCGCCCACGCCTGCGTAGACGCCGGAGCGCGAATCGTGCACCCGCCAGGGACGAATGCCGATGAGGAACCCCAGCGAGAAAAAGCTCATGGCGATTCTTTCTCCCGGATTGAACATTTTAGCGTGGCCGAGCAGGGTGAGATGCTCCCAGCCGCTTTGCTGTGCGGCGGCGAGCGCGCGGCGAAGCAGATCGGGACGGAAGTGCACGTCGGCGTCGGTGAAAACGAGCCATTCGCCGGTGGAGTTTTCGTAGGCTTGCTGCAGGGCGTGTGGTTTGCCGAGCCAGCCAGGAGGAAGGGAATCGACGCGCAGGATTTTTAGCCGGGGGTCGTTTGCAGCGGCGGCGCGGAGGATTTGGCCGGTGCGATCGACGGAGCGGTCATCGACGGCGACTACTTCGTAGCGCGGATAATCGAGCGCGAGAAATGTTTCGAGCGCGGCGGGAAGCTTTTCTTCCTCGTCGCGCCCGGCAACAAGGATCGACACCGAAAGGCAGCGGCTGTTTTCCAGCGGCGCGAATTTGTCGAGTGAAGGGATTGACGGGACGCCGCGGGCAAGTTCGATGGCCAGCAAGATCCATAGAAGCGCCACGGCACTGAGAAGGCCCGTCCAGAAAAAGTGCAACGCGCGATTTCCTCCGCAACTTTAGGGCGAGCAGTTATGCTAACACGCTGAATGAGGCGCACGGTTTCCATCATCGGCGCAGGGCGCGTGGGGAGAAGCCTGGGACGCGCTTTGCGCGAGCGCGGCTGGCGCATTGGCACGGTGGTGACGCGTTCGGCGACGAGCGCGCGGGCCGCCCTGCGCGCTATTGGTGACGGAACCCCGCAGTCGCGGGTGACGGCGGATGTGCTGGCGTCTGACTGTGTGCTGATTGCGACGCCCGATGATGCGATTGCTTCGGTGGCGCAGCAGCTTGCGCGCGTGTCGCGCGGCAAGCTGCGGGGGAAGGTCGTGCTGCACACGAGCGGTGCGCTGGATCGCCGCGTGCTGGCGCCGCTAGCGCGATTGGGCGCGGCGACAGGATCGGTGCATCCGATGCAGACGTTCAGCGGCAAGCGCGTGCCGCGACTCGATGGCGTCATTTTTGCGATTGAGGGCGATGCGCGAGCGCGGCAGGCGGCACGCGCAATTGCGCGTTCGCTGGGCGGTGTGCCGATTGAGATCAGCGGCGCTAATAAGCCTGCGTATCACGCGGCCGGCGTGCTGGCTGCGGGGCACGCGTTGGCGCTGGTCGAAAGCGCGACACGAATTCTGACGCGCATCGGTTTTCCGCGTCGCCGCGCCGAGAAAACCCTGCTACCCTTGATGAGACAGATGCTCGATAATTTTGAGAGGATCGGGCCACGCGCGGCGTGGACCGGTCCGGTAGCCCGCGGAGACTATGCTGTGGTGGGGAAGCACATGCGGGCGCTGCGAAAATATGCGGCGGAATTTGCGGAAGCGTACGCGGCGTTGGCGCGGCTCGGAGCGCGGACGTTAAGTCGCAATCCGAGAAAAGTATTGCGTGAAGTTGACCGGGCGCTGAAAAGTTCTGAGGGAGGCAAGAGGTGAAGAAGCTGCATATTCCCGTGGAGCACACCACGCTGGCGAACGGGCTGCGCGTGGTGGTGTCGCCCGACCGTTCGGCGCCGGTGGTGACGGTGGGCGTGTATTACCAGATTGGATTTCGTCTTGAGCCGCACGGGCGCAGCGGATTCGCGCACCTTTTCGAGCACATGATGTTTCAAGGTTCGGAGAATGCGGGGAAAATGGAGCACATCCGGCTGATCAATTCTTCGGGCGGGCTGCTGAACGGGACGACGCACTACGACATCACGAATTATTTTGAGTCGGTGCCGTCGAATGCGCTGGAGCGCGTGCTGTGGCTTGAGGCGGATCGCATGCGCGCGCTGAAAGTGGACGACGAGAATTTGCGCAACCAGCGCGACGTAGTGAAGGAAGAAGTGCGCGTGAACGTGATGAACCAGCCGTATGGCGGGTTTCCGTGGCTGGATCTGCCTCCTGTGGCGTTTCGCAATTGGCCCAACGCGCACAATTTTTATGGAGATTTCGCCGATCTCGACGCCGCTACGCTGCATGACGTGCAAAGTTTTTTCCGCACCTACTACGCGCCGAACAACGCGGTGCTGCTCATGGTGGGCGATTTGGATCCGGCGCAGGCGTTTGCGCTGGCGAAGAAATATTTCGAGGATATTCCGCCGGGGCCGACGCCGCCGCGCGCCGATGTGACGGAGCCGCCGCAAACCGAAGAACGGCGAGGGGAAGTGGAGGAGAAGTTCGGGCCATTACCTGCGATCGCGATTGGCTACACGCTGCCGAAGCGCGAAACGCGCGACTGGTACGCGATGGGCATCGTCGATCGCGTGCTGCATGGTGGGCGCGCGGGTCGCGTGCATCGCAAGCTGGTGCTGGAGGATGAAATTGCGGTGGATGCCGACGGCAGCGCGGAGATGCTGGATACGAACGGGCCGACGCAGATGGTGTCGCGCATTTTTTACAAGCCGGAGTTTACCAGCGAGCAGACCATTGCCGCGTATGACGAAGTGATCCGCGGAGTGCGCGAGGCGCGGATCGGCGAGGACGAACTCGATCCGGTAAAGGTGAAGCTGCGCGCCGATTATTACTCGATGCTCGAAGGAGGGATGGGCTCGCACATGCCGCGCTTCGGGCTGATGCATTATCTGGCGTGCTTCACGCTGTTCGATGGCGACCCGAACCGCGTGAACACCATTCTCGATGGTTTTCTCGACGTTACGGCGACGGAAGCTCAGTCGGCCGCACAAAAGATTTTGGTGCCAACAAATCGCGCCGTGCTGATACGCCGGCCAGTAGCATTGGAAATGACTCCATGACCACAACAAACGCGTCAATTTCAGCCAGTGGCCCATCCACTGGCTCATCAGCAGGTTCAGCGGCTCCGAGCGCGCCAGCGCTGGGGCCGGAACGGCCGGTTGCATGGCCGAAGCGCACCGTTCGCACGCTTGCGAACGGCATGCAGGTGGTGCTGGCCGAGAGCCGAAACTTCCCGAAGATTTCCGCGCAGCTTTTCTTCCGGCGCGGCAATGCGATCACAGCGAAGACGAATCCTGGCCTCGCGGGAATGAGCGCGACGGTGGTGCGCACCGGCACGGCATCGCGCAACAGCCGGCAGATCGAAGAAGATTTGCGGCGCATGGGAGCCGACCTTGGATCGCATGCTGGCGCGGACACGAGCGCCATCTCGATTTCCGGGCTGGCAGAATTTTCGCAGCAACTGCTCGAACTGGTCGCGGATCTGGCGCAGAATGCCAATTTCCCCGAGGATGAATTCGAGCGCGAGCGGCGCCAGCGATTTGAGGAGCTGCGCGTGGAGCGCACCACGCCGGGATTCCTTGCTGGCGAGCGCTTCCGGCGCGTGCTGTTTGGCGAGCATCCCTACGCGGTCATTGCGCCTTCGGAGCAGGAGGTAGCCGATTACCAGCGCGATCAGCTCAAGGAGTTCTATCGCCAGAATTACGTGCCGTCGGATGCGCTGCTGGTAGTGGTGGGAGATTTTGCCGCGGGCGAGATGCTCGTGCAAATCGAGAAGATTTTCGGCGGCTGGAAGGCTTTTCAATCGCCGCTGCCGGAATTTCCGGCTCCGCCGCGCCATTCCGGACGCAAAGTGCACCTGGTACATTTGCCCGGCAGCGTGCAGACGCAGATCGTGCTCGGGAACATGGGCATCACGCGGCGCGATGCGGACTGGTATCGCATGGTGCTGGCCAACTCAATTTACGGCGGCGCGTTTCATTCGCGGCTGGTGCTGAATATTCGCGAGCAGAAGGGCTACACCTATAGTCCACGCAGCGGAAACAACGCGCTGCGCGAGTACGGCTACTTCACCGTGAACGCCGCGGTGCGCAACGACGTGGTGGCCGCCACGCTCACGGAAATTTTCTACGAGATGGATCGGATGCGGTCGGTCCCAGTAAAGCCGGAGGAACTCGAAAGCGCGCGCAATTATCTTACGGGCGTGTTTTCGCTGGGCGTGGCCACGCAAGATGGAGTGCTCGGCCAACTTTCCACCGTTTACCTCGAGCGCTTGCCGGAAGATTATCTCGAAACGTATCGCGCGCGGATTCATGAACTGAGCGCCGCAGATGTGATGGCCACGGCGCGGCGCCACTTCGACAGCAAAAATTCAGAAATCGTTGTGGTGGGCGACCGCAACCAGATCGCCGAGCAGGCCGCGTTATTCGGAGACGTTACCGAATACAACGCGCAGGGGATGCAAGTAGTTTCCGGATCGCGCTAAGCAAAAGCACATGCCCGACGATATGGAAATGCGTGTGGTGCATGGCCCGCAGCCGGCCCGGGGGGCGGCGAACCAAAGCTGGATCACGCGCAAAGATCGCTTTCTGCGCGCACTGTTCATGATTTCGGTATACGCGTTCGGCGCGCTCTGCCTGATTTCCATTCTCGTGTTGGGCACCTTCGCATTGATCAGTGGAATTTTGCTTGGTCTGGTGCTGGCCGCCGTGCTCGGAATCTTCATGCTGCGAATTCGCCGCAGGGGTTGAAAGTGAGGGCTGCGCGAGTTTCGCGCGGAGCGATTTTCGCCGCCGTGGTGGTGCTCTTCGTGGTTGGCCACGCGATCGCTGCGCAGGCCAAAAAACACCCGCCCTCCACACCCATTGATTTGAACAGCGCGACGGTAGAGGAATTGCAGCAATTGCCGGGGATTGGGCCGAGCACCGCGCAAGCTATTGTGCAGTTTCGCGAGAAGAGCGGGCCGTTCAAGCGCCCGGAAGATTTACTGGCGATTCACGGGATTTCGAAAGCGAAGTTTGAGAAGCAGCGGCCTTACATCGTGGTGAAACCGGCCGCGAGCGCCGCGTCCGGCAGCAAGCACTGAAGTAGCCTCGGCCGCGCTCCGGCGATTTATTTCAACATCAGGTCTCAACACCGGATCACAACACCTGGTGATCTTCTTTCGTGGAACCGATCGAAAGCGGCACCTGATCGACAATCTCCAGGCCGTATCCTTCGAGCGCGACCACTTTGCGGGGATGGTTCGTGAGCACGCGAATGCGGCGCAAGCCCAGATCGGTGAGGATCTGCGCGCCGATGCCGCTTTCGTGCTGCACCATGCGCTGGCGCCCGAGGTCCTGATCGATCTGCTCGCGGCTGTGGAAGAGGATGCGCGGCAGCGCGGCATCTTCCTGCGTGCGCGTGTCGATCTGAAATCCGCGTCCGGTGTGGTGCAGGTAGACGAACACGCCGCGTCCGGCTTCGGCAATGGCTTTCAGGGATTGCTGAACCAGGGCATGGCAATCGCAGGCCGTGGAGCCGAACACATCGCCGGTAAGGCAATGCGAATGCACGCGAACCAGCGGCAATTCATTGGCGCCGCCTGCAGCCGTGCGCGAGTCGCTTTGCACATTGCTTTGTACATCGCCGCGTACCAGAGCGACATGCAGTTCGTGATCCACGTCGCTCGAATAGGCAATCATGCGGAAGTCGCCGTAGCGCGTGGGCAGCACCGATTCGGCGATGCGCCGCACGTAGCGCTCGTGCTGCATGCGGTAGCGGATCACGTCCGCGACAGTGACCAGTTTCAGCCCGTGCTCCTTGCAGAATTCGGTGAGCTGCGGGATGCGCGCCATGGTGCCATCGTCATTCATCACTTCGCAGATCACGCCGGAAGGGTCGAGTCCGGCGATGCGCGCCAGATCCACGGAGGCTTCGGTTTGCCCGGCGCGGACCATCACGCCGCCGTTGCGGGCGCGAAGGGTGTAAACGTGGCCGGGCCGCGCGAGATCTTCAGGGCCGGTCTTCGGATCGGTAGCGGCGAGAATGGTGGTGGCGCGGTCGGAAGCGCTGGTTCCGGTGGTGGTGCCGAGCCTTGCGTCAATAGGCTCGCAGAAGGGCGTCCCGAAGGCTGACGTGTTGCGCGGGGAGATCGGCGCCAGGCCCAGCAATTCGCAGCGCCGCTCGGTGAGCGTGAGGCAGATCAGTCCGCGGCCGAACTTGGCCATGAAGTTGATGGCTTCCGGCGTGACTTTTTCGGCGGCCATGGTCAGGTCGCCTTCGTTCTCGCGGTCCTCGTCGTCGACCAGGACGATCATGCGCCCCTGGCGAATGTCGTCAATGGCTTCTTCAATGGTTGCGAAGGGTGGTTTGCGGTCGGTCATGGAAGTCCCCGCGAATATACAGACGGAATCTCGAATGCAGGGATACGTAAATCATAGCGCATCTCAGTCGGCCATCCAAAAAAGCTAGACTTACGCGGATCGAGGGTTGGTATAGAATGCGCCGGTGCCATTTGCCAATCAAATGGAGCGCGACTTGCATTTCACCAAACATGGGCACAAGTTCGGGGCGGCGGACGCATCTGAGTATGAGAGGATGGCTGATGAGTTCATGTTTGGCGCACAGCCGGTAGACGCTCGTGATTGTATGCGACCGAACTATGGTGACCGGGTCCGGTTCGGGTTTGTGAGTCACCTGGAAGGCGTGGCCAGGAGGATTCCGGCCCCCGAATGCGTTCGGACTTTCTTTCCCGCTAAGCGAACGACGATCGCAAGACATGGAGGGGAAGCCGGATATTTCAGATTTGAGTGCGACAGAATTCCAGGTATAAATCTATGAAATTCACATGTCCGGTTTGCTTTTATGAAAAGCTACCTTATCCGCCTCGTGATTACCATATCTGTCCTTGCTGTGGGACTGAATTTGGAAGCGACGACGCGGAATTCTCTCACGATCAACTCCGCGAAATGTGGATTGCCGGAGGGGCGAACTGGTTTTTCGGCCGCCCACCCGACAAGTGGAATCCTTGGCTGCAACTCTTGAAATATGGTTCCGGTATGTTCATGCCGAGTTTCGGAATAGAAATAAGAATGACAGTTAATGCGACCGCCAAGCCAGAAGTTATCAATTTGCGCCAACAGGAATTGCACGTCAGGACGGCTGCATAACAGCCATATGTTTAAGCCATACGCTTGTGTTGCCTGCGAAAGGATAATTTTCGATCAAGACTTCATAGCGTCACTGATTAGTCTCTTTAACAGCGTCGTTGTTGAAATTCCCGTTGATGCGGAGATTCCTAAGAACGGTGTCGCTTCTAAAGAATGGGCCGTCTATTCAGCGTGGGATGGTGAGCCAGGAGATGAGGGGCAAGCAAATCTTCTGTGCACGCAGATCTTCTACCCGGATGGAAACCCTTTCGGAGAAACCGCGAAAATCAAAATGGGGGTGGAGTTAGGAAAGAGATCGCAGATCAAAACTCAAATCCATGGCTTCCCAATCGGTGAGCCGGGTTCGTATGTCGTTCGTACGTGGGTCGAGCAGAATGAAAAGAGCGCATCTCCTGTCATTGAGTTCAAAATCGACCTGGAAATCAAAAGACAGCCCAAGCTGGCGTAAGTAGATCGACTCGCTGCGTTAGCCCTAATTTTTCAGCACATTCATACCATCAAGAGAAAAGAGCGCTGCGATGTTCACAGCGCGATTTGCTTTCCGCGCCGTGCATAGTGGTTGAACAGCCGCCGCTACGACAGATGGCGAATGCCGGGGAGATGGCCTAGCGCGGAGGCGGAATCGACACACGAAGAGAGGTCCCTCGACTCGCTGAACTGCGCTCGCTTCGGGATGACAGCGCGCGCAAAAGAAAAAAGGCGCTTCGAGAATCGAAGCGCCCTTTCCGTAGAGTTTTGAGCCGCACCCGAAGCGCGCGGCTCCGCACAACGGGCGAAAGCCCGCCGTCGAGCGGTTTAGTACATTCCGCCCATGCCGCCGCCCGGGGGCATACCGCCGCCACCGCCCGCAGCACCCTTCTTTTCGTCTTCCTTGATGTCCGCCACCAGCGCTTCGGTGGTGAGCATCAGGCCGGCAATCGACGCAGCGTTCTGCAGCGCGAGACGCGTAACCTTGGCTGGGTCGATAACGCCCGCCTTGACCAGGTCCCCGAACTCGCCGCTATCCGCGTTGAAGCCGAAGTTATCATCCTTGGACTCGCGAATGCGGCCGACAATCACGGCGCCTTCATGTCCCGCGTTCATGGCAATCTGCCGCATGGGCTCTTCCAGCGCGCGCTTGACGATGTTCACGCCAATCGCTTCGTCGCCTTCGAGCTTGAGCTTTTCGAGAGCGGAGATGCAGCGAACCAGAGCCACGCCGCCGCCGGGAACGATGCCTTCCTCGACTGCCGCGCGGGTTGCGTGCATGGCGTCCTCAACGCGAGCCTTCTTTTCCTTCAGCTCGGTCTCGGTTGCCGCTCCGACCTTGATCACTGCCACGCCGCCGACCAGCTTGGCCAGCCGCTCCTGCAGCTTCTCGCGGTCGTAGTCCGAGGTGGTGTCCTCGACCTGCGTGCGAATCTGCTTGACGCGGCCTTCGATTTCGCTGGACTTGCCGGCGCCTTCGACGATCGTGCTGTTGTCCTTGTCGATGGTCACCTTCTTGGCGCGGCCCAGGTCTTCGACCTTCACGTTCTCGAGCTTGATGCCGAGATCTTCGGTGATGGCCTTGCCGCCGGTGAGCATGGCGATGTCTTCGAGCATGGCTTTGCGGCGATCGCCGAATCCGGGGGCCTTCACCGCAGCGCACTGCAGGGTGCCGCGGAGCTTGTTGACCACCAGGGTTGCCAGCGCTTCGCCTTCGACGTCCTCAGCGATGATGAGCAGAGGCTTGCCCATCTTGGCGATCTGCTCGAGCAGGGGAAGTAGATCCTTCATCGAGCTGATCTTCTTTTCGTGGATGAGGATGCGAACGTCCTCGAGCACGCATTCCATGCGCTCGGGATCGGTGACGAAGTAGGGGGAGAGGTAGCCGCGGTCGAACTGCATGCCTTCGACCACTTCCAGCGTCGTCTCCATGGTCTTCGATTCTTCCACGGTGATGACGCCGTCCTTGCCGACCTTCTTCATGGCTTCGGCAATGATGGAGCCGATCTGGCGGTCGTTGTTTGCGCTGATGGTGCCGACCTGGGCGATCATGTCGCCCTTCACGTCCTTGTGGAACTTCTTCACTTCTTCGACGGCCACTTCCACGGCGCGTTCGATACCGCGCTTGAGAGCAGTGGGGCTGGCGCCGGCGGCTACCGTCTTCACGCCTTCGCGGAAGATGGCCTGGGCCAGTACGGTTGCGGTGGTGGTTCCGTCGCCCGCTACGTCAGAGGTCTTGGAGGCGACTTCGCGCACCATCTGCGCACCCATGTTTTCGAGCGAATCGGGCAGCTCGATTTCTTTTGCCACGGTCACGCCGTCCTTGGTGATGATCGGCGCGCCGAATTTCTTCTCAATCACCGCATTGCGGCCCTTGGGGCCGAGGGTGATCTTGACGGCGTCTGCCAGAATGTTCACGCCGCGTAGGATCGCCTGGCGCGAATTCTCGCCAGTTACGATTTGCTTTGCCATATCCTTCTTCCTCCTGGAATTTTCCTCAGATTAGTTAGCCGGCAGGACGATAGCCCCGCCGGACGGTTACTTTTTGCCGCCGGCTGCTTTGGCGGAGGTACCGATCTTGGCGAGAATCTCGTCTTCCTTGAGAATCAGAAATTCTTCGTCGTCGATTTTGATATCGTTGCCGCTGTATTTGCCGAACAGGATGCGATCGCCGGCTTTCACGTCCAGCGGGATGAGTTCGCCCTTTTCGCGACGGCCGCTGCCAACGGCGACCACTTCGCCCTCTTGCGGTTTCTCTTTTGCCGAATCTGGGATGATGATGCCGCCCTTTACGGATTCCTTCTCTTCGGTCCGCCGGACCAGCACGCGGTCGTGTAGCGGTGTGATATTTACAGCCATTTGCGCGATTCCTCCGATAGGATGCAGATTGCCTGCGGCGGGAGCTGGGAATTTAGCACTCCTCGCAAGCGAGTGCTAATATATCAGGTCGTTGGATGGTGTCAAGTTAAAAAGCTGATAAAGCCTGGCTCAACCATTCGCTTGTGGTGTTTCGTTGTAATATCGTAAGTATAGTATATACAATAACATATCGCAATAGTGACCCTGGGCACGAATATCCACAAAGTGGAAGAAAACGACATCGCGGGCTTCGTGCTGGCGGGAGGCAAGAGCAGCCGCATGGGCGCGGACAAAGCGCTGCTCCCGCTCAATGGCCAGTCTCTGCTTCAGCGGGCAGCGCGCTTGGTTGGATCGGCAACCGGCGCGAACGCGGTGGTCATTGGTGCGAGAAGAGATGGCTTCGCGGATTGCGCTTTCGTTTCGGATGATTGGCCCGAGGCCGGCCCTTTGGGTGGGATTGCCACGGTGCTGCGCGTGACTAGCGCGGATTGGAATCTCATCGTGGCCTGCGACATGCCGTATCTTACGCGTGCGTGGCTTGAATTTGTGGTTGGTCGCGCGCGGGCATCCGCAGCGGACGTGGTGCTGGCGGAGAACAACGGTCGATTGGAGCCGCTCTGCGCGATGTATCATAAGCGCAGCGAAGAGCCGTTGCGGGCTGCGCTGGGAGAAGGGATGAGAAAGGTTACCGAAGTTTTGCAGACACTCAACTTGGACCGGATTCAACCGGCCGAGTGGCAGGCGTTCGATGCGTCCGGGTGCCTGTTCAAGAACGTGAACTCACCCGCGGATTACGAAGAAGCGAAGCGGCGGTTAGGCTAGCGTGAGAAGAATGCCGATTCAATTTCGCCCATATGCCTGACCACTACCTGGAATTTCGTCACGTCTCGAAGTCCTTTGACGATCACGGCGTGCTGAAAGATGTCAGCTTTTTCGTCGATCGCGGCGAGACGGCGGTGATCATGGGCCGCAGCGGGGTGGGCAAATCGGTGTCGCTGAAGCTGCTGCTCGGATTTCTACAGCCGGATGAAGGGCAGATCATCGTCGCGGGCAAGGACGTTACCAACTACACCGAGGCGGAGTTTGCGGCGATCCGGCGCCGCGTGACCATGGTTTTTCAGTCTGGAGCGCTTTTTGATTCGCTCACCGTTGCCGAAAATGTGGCTTTTCCGCTGACCGCAGGCGAAACGCGGCTGTCGGACGAAGAAATCGACCGGCACGTCAACGAGCTGCTGGAAATGTTGGAAGTGTCGCAATTTGCGGATCGCCTGCCGGCGGACTTGAGCACCGGCACCAAACGCGCAGTGGCTATCGCGCGGGCACTGGCTGAAGATCCCGACGGCATTCTCTATGACGAGCCCACCACCATGGTCGATCCGCTGATGGCCGGGCATGTGAGCAACCTGATCCTGAAACTCAAGGAAAAGTTCCATAAGACTTCGATTGTGGTTACGCACGACACGCACCTGGGCAAGAAGCTCGCCGACCGAGTAATTTTCCTGCAAGATGGCCGAGTTTCGTTCTTCGGCACGTGGGCCGAGCTCGAAAAATCGACTGATCCGTTCTTGAAACTGTTCCTGCTCGAAGATGAAATGATCCCCGCGCTGGACGCCTCGGCGTGAGCGCCCCTTCTTCGCCTGATCCTAAATCGCAGCTTCGGCGCGTGATGGGATTTTGGGACGTGCTGCTGTTCAATGTGGCGGCGGTGCTGGGGCCGCGTTGGATCGCGGCGGCCGCCCACAATGGACCTTCTTCAATTGCTCTTTGGATTATTGCAGCGGTGGGATTCTTTTTGCCCACGGCGCTCGTGGTGATCGAGTTGTCATCGCGCTTTCCCGAGGAAGGTGGATTATATGCCTGGGCGCGCGACGCTTTTGGCGATTTTCACGGCTTCGTCGCCGGATGGACGTATTGGATCTACAGTGTTTTCTATTTTCCAGCGTTGCTGGTGGCCAGCACGGCGATGAGCGCCTACGTGATCGGGCCGCGAGGCGCGGAGCTGGCGCAGAATCGCACATTTCTTCTAACAGGCTCGTTCATTCTGCTCGGCGTCGCAGTCGGTCTCAACATCGTGGGGCTGAATATCGGCAAATGGCTGCAGAACGCGGGCGGCGTGGGCACCTATCTGCCCATGGTGATTCTGGTGGTGGTAGCTTTCCTCGTTTGGCTGCGCCACGGCTCCGTCGCTCATTTCACCTGGGCCACGCTGACGCCGCGGTGGAATTGGGACACGGTGAATTTCTGGCCGCAACTGGCGTTTGCGTTTACCGGGCTCGAGATGGCCGCGTTCATGAGCGAGGAGATTCACGAGCCGCACCGCACAATTTCGCGAGCCACGTATGCGTCGGGAATTTCCATCGCGGCGATGTACATCATCGCGACGATTGGCGTGCTGATGCTGATTCCCGCGGAGCAGGTGGATCCGAAAAGCGGAATGTTTCAGGCCATTACGTCGGGCTCGGGCTTGCTTCGCGTGGGCTTTCTGGGGGTTCTGGCGGCGCTATTGGTTACCGCGGGGAACGCCGGGGGCATCGGCACCACCGTAGCGGGCTCCGCGCGGATTCCGTTCGCGGTGGGAATCGACAGCTACCTGCCGCCGATCTTCGCGCAGCTTCATCCACGCTGGAAGACGCCATACGTGGCGATTCTGGTGCAGGCGATATTTTCCGGGATCGTGCTGCTGCTGACGCAGATCAACCAGAGCGTCAATGGCGCGTATCAGATTCTGGTGGACGCGACGACCGCCATCTATTTTATTCCGCTGATGTACATGTACGCGGCAGCGATCAAGCTGGCTTACCGGAAGGATCGCGAGAAGAATCCGCAGGCGGTGCTGATTCCGGGGGGGAAAGCTGGCGTGTGGCTGGCAGGCTCGCTTGGGTTTGTGGTGGTGCTGGCAGGGATTGTGCTGTCGTTCATTCCGCCGGGAGAAGCGACGAACAAATGGCTCTTCGAAATCGAGCTGACCGCTTGCATCGTGTTCGCGGTTGCGTTTGGGCTTGTACTTTACTTCCGCGGAGCGCGCGCGAAAGGGCGGCAACAGATAGGCGCTGCGGCAGCGATTCGTTAGAAACCTTGCTCGACCAGCCGCTCCAGTGTGAGTTGGGAACCCGGTGATTTCTTTGCGCTGCGTGCCGCCAGCAAGCTCTCCATATATTTCGCGAGAATGTCGCACTCGATGTTCACCGCGTTGCCCACTTTCATCGACTGCAGATTCGTGTGCGCGTAGGTGTAGGGAATCACGGCGATGCTGGCGACGCCATCCTGCCAGCGAGCTACGGTGAGGCTGATGCCGTCGATGGCGATCGATCCTTTTTCCGCCACGTAGCCGCGCAGGTCGTTTGGCAATTGCACCGAGAGCCACCAGTTGTCGCCCTGCTGCGCTAGTTCGGTGACTTGTGCGGTGCCGTCGACGTGCCCTTGCACGAAATGTCCGCCGAGGCGCGCGCCAGCGGCCAGCGGACGCTCGATATTCACGAGATCACCGAGTTTCTTCTCGCCGAAGGATGTGCGCTGCAGCGTTTCGAGCGAAAGGTCGGCGGAAAAATGCGCTGAGTCGAATTCGACCACCGTGAGGCAGCAGCCGTTTACCGCGATGCTGTCTCCCAGTTTCATCTCGGCGGCAATTTCGGGCCCAATTTCGGGTACCCCGGCGAGGCTTACGCGCAGGCGGCCGCCGTTTGCATCGCGTTCGAGCGACTCAATTTTACCGGCTTGTTCGATGATCCCCGTAAACATCGTGGAAATATCCCTCGACGGCGAAGTCTTTGCCGAATCCGTGCAGGGTTAGGCGCGAAAGCGCGGGGCCGTTCGCGAACCAGCCATCCGGCACATGCGCCAGCGGCACTCCTGCGTCGCCCATGATTTTGGGTGCATAAAACAGCATCATTTTATCGACGATCCCAGCGGCGATTGCGGCGCCGTTCAATTCCGGGCCCGCTTCTATCATCAGGTTCAGAACTTGGCGTTTACCCAGCTCGCGAACAATCTCGCCGAGGTTCACGCGCGGGCCGCTGGCTGCAATTCGGGCCACTTCCACGCCAGCGTGTTCGAGTTCGGCTTGCTTTGCCGCTGCGCTCTCTTGCCTGGTGAAGACTAGCACGTCGTTCTTTGCAGTTTGCACGAGTTGCGAAGCAAGCGGCAAGCGCAACTGCGAATCCACAACCACCCGCAGCAGCGGTTTTCTGCGCGGAAAAGCTGTGCGATCCGTGAGCAACGGATCGTCCGTAAGCACCGTGCCCATGCCAGTGAGCACCGCATCCGCCGCGTGGCGCATGCGTTGCACCTCTGCGCGCGCGGCAGGGCCGGTGATGGCGGTTTCCTCGCCAGGCCGCGCCGCAATTTTTCCGTCCAATGTGAGCGCGGCTTTCAGCGTAACCAGAGGCTTTCCGGTGCGTATCCAGCAGGCGAAATCCTCGTTGAGCTGCATGGCGTCGTCTTCTTCGACACCACCGTCAACTTCTACGCCTGCCGCGCGCAATTCCTCAAATCCTTTTCCGGCAACCTGCGGGTTGGGATCTTCCATTGCCGCAACGACGCGCGCGACGCCTGTCGCAATGATGGCTTTCGTGCACGGGCCGGTGCGCCCGGTGTGGCAGCACGGTTCCAGATTCAGGTAGAGCGTCGCGCCGCGCGCGCTCTCTCCCGCTTCGCGCAGTGCGATGATTTCCGCGTGGTCGCGCTGGTCGTAAATGTGCGAGCCGCGCCCAATCACTTCGCCGTCACGCACGACAATCGCGCCGACCATCGGATTCGGGTGCGCCAGCGCGGTGCCTTGCCGCGCCAGAGCCAGCGCTTCCTGCATCCAGGCGCTGTCGCCCGCAGCTATATCTTCAGTCGAAGAGTGAATTAACGTAGGTTTGTGCATCGAAGGGCACTAAGTCGTCGATCTGCTCGCCTGTCCCCACAAAGCGAATAGGAAGCTTCAGCTCGCGCGCAATGGCGACTACAATGCCACCTTTTGCGGTGCCGTCAAGCTTGGTAAGCACAATTCCCGTGACGCCTGCATGGCTCCAGAATTCGCGCGCCTGATTCAATCCGTTCTGTCCGGTGGTGGCGTCGAGCACCAGCAACACTTCATGCGGCGCGCCGGGAATCACTTTAGCCGCGGTGCGCTTCATTTTTTCAAGCTCAGCCATCAAGTTCGATTTCGTGTGCAGGCGGCCAGCCGTGTCCACAATGACCATATCGACGCCGCGCGACTTGGCCGCGCTGAGCGCGTCAAAAATCACAGCGGAAGGATCGGCTCCCGACTTCTGCTTGATCACCTCAACGCCCGAGCGCTTCCCCCAAACTTCCAATTGCTCGATGGCCGCGGCGCGAAACGTATCCGCCGCGCAGAGCATCAGGCTGCCGCCTTCTTTCTTCAAGCGATTGGCCAGCTTCCCGATGGTGGTGGTTTTTCCGGTGCCGTTGACGCCGACCACGAAAAGCACGCGGGTGGCTATATCCGCTTTTCCGTTGGGCGAGGGAATCTGCGCGGTGAGAATTCTGGTGATTTGCGTTTTCAGCTCGCCCTTGAGCGAAGAGGCGCCTTCCAGCTTGTGTTCGTTGACTTGCTGGCGCAGCGAGGCGAGAACTTCTTTGGTAGTGGTGACGCCGATATCCGCGCCGAGTAAAGCGGATTCAAGCTCCTTCAGCAGTGCCGGATCGACGGGCCGGTCGCCGGTGAGAATCTGTTCGACTTTGGCCGCCAGCTCCGTCTTGGTCTTGCTGACGGACTGCTTCAGCTTTTCGAGAAGTGTAGGTTCGGGTGGGCCGAAAAGTGAAATCATGATTGAACTCGATGAATATCCATTCTAGCAGAGGGAGGTTGCGGACAGCGGTACGTGGATTCTCAGAAGAGGCTGACAGAAGGGCTAGACTTCGACGAGGGTGGCGCTGAGGCGCAGCATGCCGCCTTTGACGGCGTTTTCCAGCGCGGCGACCACTTCAGGATCGAAGCGTGAAATCGCCAGCGAGCGGATGCGCTCAAGCGCGAAATCGAGGTCCATAGCGGATTGGTAAGGGCGATTGGTGGTGATGGCGTCGAGCGTGTCGGCTACGGCAATAATGCGCGCCATCAGCGGAATCTGATCTCCGGGCAAGCCGTAAGGATAGCCCTTGCCGTCCATGCGTTCGTGGTGAAGTTCGATGCCCGGCAGCACATGCTTCAACTGCGCCACGGGCCGCATGATATTCGCGCCCTTGATGGTGTGCTGCTTCATGATGTCGAATTCTTCGTCGGTGAGCTGCCCAGGCTTTTTTAGCACGCGGTCATCAACACCGATCTTTCCTACGTCGTGCAGCAGCGCCGCGATGCGCAGTTGGTCCAGATCCTCGGCGCTCATGCCCAGGCCGTGGCCGATGATAGTGGAATAGCGCGCCACGCGCCCGGAATGGCCGCGTGTGTAGGGGTCCTTTTCGTCGATTGCTGCCGCCAGCATGCGGATGGAGCCTAGGAACAGCTCGTGGTTCTGCTCCGCCGCGGCTTGCAACTGATCGACGTATTGCTCAATGTGGCCGGCCATCTGGTTGAAAGTTTCGGCGAGTTCTCCGATTTCAGCGGCGCCGCGCACGTCCACGCGTTCATGAAATTCGGAGCGGCTCATCGCTCGCGTCGACTGCACCAGGCCATGAATGGGGCGCGTGATGCCTATAGCAAAGAGATATCCGAGTGCCAGCGCGACAAACGTCACCACCACCACAAAGTTCAAGGCCTGCGCGGTGAGCTCTTTCGTCCCTGCGTCTAATCGCGCGTTCGCCAGGCCGCGCTGCGCGACTACGGCCCAGCGCAACTCCGGTATGGTGCTGTAAGTACCGATCATTTCCGTGCCGCGCTTTTGTCCCGGAACCGGGGCGGTGAAATGCATGGTTTCGGTGGCGCGCAAGTCCTGGGGCAGCTCTCCCACGTGCTTCACCAGCGGGGAAGTGGAGGTCACGTCCTGCCCGGGCACGAATTCCTTGGTCGATGGATACGCGACGATGTGGCCATGCACGTCCACGATGAAAACGGTGCGGTCGCGCACGCTGGCGTCTTGAATGCGCTGCACGAGGCGGTCAATGGAAACAACCGCGGCGAACATCCCGGAAAATTGGCCGTCCGCCAGTAGCGGAACGGACATCACCAGCGCGGGGCGATTATCTTTCCCCAGCGCAAACGGTTCGCTCAGGAAATTGAATCCCTGAATATTCGCCGTGAATGCGCGCTTCAGAGCCACTTCTACGAAGGGGTCCTGATCCGCCTGAAAGCTTCCCGCGGACTGGCCCTTGGCTTCCTTGTTGACAGCCGTGGCGTAAAGAATGTTGGGATTGCCTTCCACAAAATCCTGCAGCAATCGCGCAACCTGCGGGCCGTGGGTCGGATCGTCGACGTCTGCGATCCAGCCTGTAAGCGCCAGCACTTGCCGCTGGGTCTGAAGCTGCTCGCGCAGGTTCTGCTCCACCAGCAGCGTTTCGCTGGCCAGCGACCGCGTGATTTCGCTCTGCTGCACGCGTTCGGTGTCCTGCAGTTTGTCCTCGCTCAGCCGCAGCACTTGCCGGTGGTAAAGCCAAAGCGGTAGTGTGCTTACGAGCAGAAGGGCGCCCAGCACGATCCAGAGGATGCGCATTTTGCGAGTGGATGGCAGCCGGGGAGGCGAAATAGACATAAGAATCCACTCAAATGCTATCGGACGGGTAAGTGCGGCACAACGGAACGAACGTACTGGAGTGGCGGATAAGCTACGGGCTGGAAGGAAACATCCCTGCGATTATTTCTAAAGCCCAGGCCACTTCTAAAGCCGAGGCGGTTTGAGCGGAGGCTCGTCGCCGGCAATCAGCCGCTCGATGTTTGCACGGTGTTTGATCAGCACCAGCACCGCGATGAGCATGGTCCCAAGTGTGACGTAGCCAGGCGGCGCGTGGCGAGGGGCATAGAGCAGATAGACAAATACCGGCATGGCTGCCGCAGCCACGATGGAGCCGAGTGAAGAGTAGCGCCAAAACGCCACTACCAGAATCCACAGAATGACGGCAGCCAGCACGGCTTCGCGGCAGATGGGCAGAAACACTCCCAGGCTGGTAGCGATACCTTTTCCGCCTTGGAAGCCCAGCCAGACCGGGAACATGTGCCCGACCACCGCGGCAATGGCCGCGGCCATCATCCAACGTGGAGCGTCACTGACAGGCGCCAAGTGGCTGGCGATGGCCACCGCCGCGTAGCCTTTAGCGGCATCGAAGAGGAGCGTCAAAACACCAGCGACCATGCCCGCGTTTCGCGCCACGTTGGCTGCGCCGATGTTGCCGCTACCTCGCTCGCGTATATCGTCTCCGCCACCGAAGCGCACGATCAGGTAGCCGAAGGGAATCGAGCCCAATAGATAGGCGATGGCGATAACGATTAGCGGAGAGTTCACGCCGAACCTTTCACGAACGAAAAACTCTGCAATATTTTATATTCGGCGCCCGAAGGTTTCGTTACGCTTTCGTAAAGGTGAAACTCGGTACCCCGCGCCGAGCCGAAGCTGGTATCTGCGAATTTCTTTGCTGTGGCAACCAGCTTTCCAATCTGCGCGCGGCGCACTTTTTCCGCGTCGATTCGCGCCAGCGTGAGATGTGGCGTGTAAGGACGCGTTTCGCGTTCGATCCCCAGCGCTTCCACGGCTTCTTCGATGTCTCCGGCGAGCTTTGGCAGATTGTCCGATCCGTGCACACCGCACCAGACTACGCGCGGCCGCCGTTCGTTCGGGAAAAATCCCATGCCACGAAACTCCATGGTCACCGGACGATCGGAGTGGATTTTGCCGACTGCCTGCTGAATTTCACCCGCTTTGGCATCGTCGACATGGCCGATAAATTTGAGCGTCACGTGAATGCCTTCAGGGTTTACCCACTTTACATCGGGGCTCTCGCGTTTCAATTCGTCGATGAGGTCGCGCAACTTCTGGTGTACCGCATCTGGCAGGTCGAGCGCGACGAAAAGCCGCACCCGGCTAGCTCCTGGCCGTAGGGGCGAAAAAATAGCGGCGAGCCATGTCCAGCGCCGCTTGCGAAGCGAACAAGCGAATGCGGTCGCGATCGCCAAGGAAGCGAAATTCTTTCTGGCGCGGTCCGTGCTCGTCGGCAATCCCGATGTAAACGAGGCCGACTGGTTTTTCGGGAGTGCCTCCGCCGGGCCCCGCGATCCCGGTGACGCCAATTCCGAGCCGCGCGCCGGTTACCCGGCGTATACCATCGGCCAGCGCGAGCGCCACCTCGGGACTCACCGCGCCTTTTGCTTCGATGATTCCGGGCGGCACGCCCACCAGTTGCGATTTCAGTTCGTTGCTGTAGCAGACCACGCCGCCGAGAAAATAAACGGAACTGCCCGCGACGTTCGTGAGCCGCTCCGCCAGCAATCCGCCTGTACAGCTTTCCGCCACGGCAATGGTTGCGCGATTTTCCGTGAGGATGCGCGCCAGCACTTCCTCGAGCGACTCGCCGTGCATGGAATAGAGACTCTCGCCCAGCGCGAGCGCCATGCGGTCCACAATTTCGTCGAGCAGCTTTTCCGCTTTCACCGGATCGTCCGACCAGACGCTCGGATGGAGCTGAATTCCCGGCGGGGAAGCCAGAATGGTCGTGTCTGTATCCGGATAAAGCGAGTAGAGCGGGGAAACGCGCGTTTCGACTTCCGATTCGGGCAGTCCGGTAATGCGCAGATCGCGCGTGTACAGGCGCAACTTGCCGCCGATGCGCGCGAGCCGGGGCTTCACTTCCGTTTCGAACAATCCGCGCAATTCGTTAGGCACGCCGGGAAGCAGAATCACGATGTGCCCGTTCGATTCGAGCCACAGTCCGGGCGCGGTGCCATGCGGATTGGGCAGAACCGTGGCGCCTTCGGGCACCAGAGCCTGCCGCGCGTTGATTTCCGGCATCACGCGCCCAGGGCGAAAGCGCTGAAAGCGTTCTTTGATGTGGCGCAGCACGCCTTCATCGATATTCAGTTTGCGCCCGAGGAGTTCCGCGACTGTTTGGCGCGTGCGGTCGTCGTCCGTCGGCCCAAGGCCGCCCGACGAAACGATGACCTCCGCGCGATCCATGGCGTGTCGGAAAGAAGAGCGCATGTCGTCCGGCGAGTCGCCGACGACCGCTTTGTGCACCACGCGAATGCCAAGTTCATTCAGCGCGGAGGTAAGGAAAAGGGAATTGGTATCCAGGCGGTAAGGTGTGAGCAGTTCGGATCCGACTGCAATAATTTCCGCCCGCATCGAGGCTCGCTTAGCCGTTCAGTGGAAGCCCCTCGACATCCCAGTCGAGGGTGAAAAGAGCGTTAGTGGTGGCGATCATGGCGCGGTGCGAAGGCAAAAGCGCCAGCCCGACGATATTGCGTGCCGCCGAGGACCACTTCCGCTTCGGCCTGCGGAGTGAGGCGGACGATGCCGCGCTTGCCCGCGAGCGATCCGGCCACGTAGAGATTGCCGAAGCGGTCGAAAGCAAGTCCCTGCGGCCGGCCCAAGCCGCGAAAGAATACGCTCACTTCGCCCGCCGGCGAAATGCGGTAGACGCGGTCGAAGCTCGATGTGGTCGGCCCGGTGACGAACAATTCGCCCGCCGGGCTGAACGCCAGATGATAGGCCGAGATCGAGGGTTCCAGCGTGGCGAAAACGAAAATTTCGCGGTCCGGGCTGATCTTGAAAATCGTGCCGCTGCGGTCGCCCACGTAAAGGCTGCCGGCTTTGTCGAAGGCGATGCCCGTGGCGATGCCCATGCCTTCGATCCATTGCATGGCGCGGCCATCGGGCGAAACGCGGTGCACGGTGCCATCGTTGCGGCAGGAGACAAAAAGATAGCCGTTCTTGTCGAGCGCCAAGCCCGGTGGGATTCATCAGCTCGGTGATGAAAGGCTTGATGGTGTGATTCGACGTGATGTTGTAGAGCGAAACGGGAACTTTTTGCCCGCGCTGTCCGCTGAAGGTGACGTAGATGTTTCCGTCCGGATCCACCGCGGGATTGCCCACCGGATGCAGGTTGTCCGCGATCTGCACGCCCAGCGCCATCGGAAACGGCGCGCTTTCCACGCTGCCCATGCGCACGCGCACTGCGCCGCCCGCCGCGCCTTCGGGAACCTGGGCGATCAGCAGATTGTCCGCGGCCATCATCAGGCTGGCTTCGGCTGGGCCGAATTGCACCTGCGGGCGCGTGTGATTGCGCACCGAAAACCCGTTGCCCCGGATGGAAAGCTCGCCTCCCGGCAAGGCTGCCGCTGGTTTTACGCTTTCAATTCTTGGCGTTCCGTTCATCTTTGCGAGCAATCGAGTTTTTTCCCGGGCCGCGACCAAACCGAACCAAGCGCGCCCGCACTGCCGACATCAAACCACATTTCCGGGCTACGTGCCGGGACTACAATCCCGGGGCTACATTCCCGCGGCGCGCGCTATCCACAAACCGATCGCGGCATAAATCCCCGCGACCCAATCGTCCGCCATGATTCCCAATCCGCCCGGCAAACTTTCCGCTTGCCGCGCGGGAGTTGGCTTCCAAATATCGAATACTCGAAAAAGTATAAAACCCAGCACCAAATATTTCCAGTTAACGGGCGCGAGCGCCAGCAAATAAGTAAGAAACTGCCCGAAACTTCGTCGATGACCACGCAGCTGGGATCCTTTTTCTGCAGGTATTTCGCGGCGCGGTCCGCGGCCCAGACTCCCACAATCGCCAGCAGCAGCGCGACCGCCGCAGCGAGCGTAGCGTTTTTTCCGATCACGTTTGCCAAGCGTGACCTTGCTCGCAGGAAGCGTGAGCGTCCAACGCGAGATCGAGCAGCCGGTAGATGAGCAGGCCGGCGAGCGAGCCCCAGTCCCTGGCGCAAGCGGAATGTATCCGAGGCCAAGTGAGGTGGCGAAGGCCAGCGCCGTATGTGGTTTGCGGGGCGTCGACAACCACGCGGCGGAGGGCGACGCGCCGCCTCGCGGCGCTGCGTCAGTTTTTGTGCTCATCGGCATCTTGCCGCCGCGAATCGGGCGGCTGCTGGTCTCGTAAGGCGTCGTCGAGTTCGGACTCATCAAAAACCGGCTCGCTGATCTTGTACTTCTCGCTCGACCAGTTGCCCAGGTCAGTGAGCCGGCAGCGCTCGCTGCAAAAAGGAAAATCGGGCGACGCTTCCGAATCGGTCGGCTTGCGGCAGATGGGGCAGCGCCAATTCATGACCTGAGAATACTCCAGAAGTTGCGCGCGAAGCGAATCGCTTACCGCGAAGCCCCGCTAACGTGAAGTTAAGATCGGAAACAGATTGCTCGGGGGAAAGGTTCGCGAACGGGGGCGGACCGTGCCATGCCTGGCGTGAATTCCACGGCGCGCCCGATCAAGTCGTAATCCTTCACGCTGGTGACTTCGATCGTAGCCAATGTGCCGGGCGGAGGCAATTCTGCCGCGTCGTTCACGCCCGCAAACTCGGTGATGTACACTTTGCCGTCGATTTCGGGCGCCATGCCTTCGAGTGCGCGCTTCCCAGATCAGGTCGGTTTCCTTGGACGGACCTTCCAGCATCACTTCGATACGCTGGTGCAGTTTTTTGCGCAGTTTGCTGCGTACGATGCGCTTTTGGATCCGCATCAATTCATCTTTGCGGCGCGCGATGGTCTCGGCGTCGACCTTATCGCCTAGGGCAAAACTCTTTGCGGCGTCCTCGTCCGAATATTCAAAAACGCCCATCCAGTCGAACTCGGCGGCTTTTACGAAATCGCAAAGCTCCTGAAAATCCTGTTCGGTTTCGCCGGGGAAGCCGACGATGAATGAAGTGCGAATCGAAACGCCCGGAATCGTCGCGCGAACTTTTTCGAGCATTTTCAGAAATGCGCCGCCATGCGAGCCGCGCTTCATTTTCGCCAGCACATTGCGGCTGGCGTGCTGCAGCGGAATGTCGAGATATTTCGCCAGGCGCGTGTGCGCGGCGATGGTTTCGAGCAGCCGCGGGGTGATGCGATTCGGATAGCAATAGAGAAAGCGAACCCAGTGCAGGTCTTCGACTTGCGCCAGGCGCTCGAGCAGAACGGGCAAGCCATCGCGTCAGGCCCAGGTCTTCGCCGTAGTAGGTGGTGTCCTGGCCGATCAGCGAAATTTCGCGCACGCCCGCGGCGGCGAGATTTTCCGCCTCGCGCACCACCGATTCGAACCGGCGGCTGCGAAATTTTCCGCGAAACTGCGGGATCACGCAAAAAGTGCAGGGATGGTCGCAGCCTTCGTTGATCTTGATGTAGGCGGTGTGGCGCGGCGTGGCCAGGATGCGCGGCGAAAGATCGTGATAAAGATAAGTGGGCGCTTCGCTCGCCGCATTTGTTGCCGCGGTAACGTCGCCTTCGCACGCGGCCAGAATTCTTTCGACTTCGCCTGTGCCGATCACCGCGTCGACTTCAGGAATCTGCTCGCGAATTTCGTTGCGGTAGCGCTCGACCATGCAGCCGGCCACGATCAACTTCTGCGCGCGGCCGAATTTCTTGTACTCGGCCATCTCCAGGATCGAATTCACCGATTCCTGCTGCGCGGGCGCGATGAAGCTGCAGGTGTTGACCACAAGCACGTCGGCTTCGCCCGCCCGTGGCGTGATTTCATAGCCCGCGCGCGCAAGAATACCCATCATCACCTCGCTGTCGACGAGGTTCTTCGGGCATCCCAGGCTTACGAATCCGACCTTCGGCATCTCAGCGACGTCCTTCGCATCAATCGCAAACCACTCATTCTAGCATGCCGTGCCAATCGCCCTGAGTCGCCGTAGTTGTCCCCCGCCGGAATCCGGCGCTTCGTTACGCTGTACGTAATGCGCAACGGACTTGTAGAATCGTGTGATCCTCCGCTACTGCGATACGTTGACGCGGAACTTCGCGGAAAGAGAGTCAAAGGCCATGGCTGTAGCAATTCATCCCGGAGAACATCTCGCTGAGGAGCTTTCGGAGCTGAAAATGAGTGCGGCGGAACTGGCGCGCCGGATCGCCGTACCCACGAATCGCGTGACGGCCATTTTGAACGGACAGCGCGCCATAACGGGCGACACGGCATTGCGCCTGGCTCATTTCTTCGGCACGAGCGCGGAATTCTGGCTCAACCTGCAGAGCTTGTACGAGATTCGCGTTGCTGAAAGAAAAGCTGGAAAGACCATTCGAAAACTTCCACGGCTGGAGTTGTCTGGGACAACGGCCCGGACCTCGCGGTCTTCCGCTGCCAGGCGCTAAGGGCCGAGGCGGTGAGGACTGGGAATTCTGCGACGGAGTTCCGGACCCGTGCCTAGTGGGAGTTGCTGCCGCTGAGTTCGCGGACGATGTCGCCGACGAATCCCTTGGCGTCGCCGAAGAGCATCAGCGTCTTGTCGAGGTAATAGAGCGGATTGTCGATGCCCGCGAAGCCCGGATTCATGCTGCGCTTGATGACCATCACGGTGCGCGCCTTGTCCACGTCCAGAATGGGCATGCCGTAGATGGGGCTGACGGTATCGCGTGCGCGCCGCCGGATTGGTCACGTCATTCGCGCCGATGATCAGCGCCACATCCGTTTGCGGCAGATCGGAATTCATGTCGTCCATTTCGATCAGCCGGTCGTAGGGAATATCCGCCTCGGCGAGCAGCACGTTCATGTGGCCGGGCATGCGTCCTGCAACGGGGTGAATGCCGAAGCGCACGTCCACGCCGCTTCTTGGTGAGCGCGTCGTAAAGCTCGCGCACTTTGTGCTGCGCCTGCGCCACGGCCATGCCGTATCCGGGAACGATCGCAACTTTGCTCGCCGCCGCAAGAATCGCGGCGGCTTCTTCGGCGCTCGCGCTGCGCACGGTGCGCGCTTCCTCCGCGCCTTTCGCGGACGGTCTGCACCTGACCGAATGCGCCGAACATCACGTTGGTGAACGAGCGGTTCATGGCCTTGCACATGATCACCGAGAGAATGAAGCCCGAAGAGCCGTCGAGCGCGCCGGCGACGACCAGCACTTTGCTGTTCAGCACGAATCCCAGCAGCGCAGCGGAAAATCCGGCGTAGGAATTCAACAGCGAAATCACCGTGGGCATGTCCGCGCCGCCGATGGGCGTCACCAGCAGGATTCCGAACATCAGCGCGACGACCACCATGATCGGGAAGAGAACCGTGTTCGCCGGATTGACCACCAGCGCGATCGCCAGCAGCAGCGCCGCGCCCAGCACCGAAAGGCTGACGATAGTTCTGTCCTTTATAAACGATCGGCCGCTGCGGCAGAATTTCCTGCAGCTTTCCGGCGGCGATCAAGCTGCCGGTGAAAGTGAGCGAGCCGATGATCACTTCGAGGCCGATTTCGCCCATGCCAAACCGCGTGACATGCGGAACGCCCACGTAATATTCCGCGATACCGATCATCGACGCGGAAAGCGCGCCGAACGCGTGGCTCAGAGCGGTCCGCTGCGGCACGGCGGTCATCTGCACCATGCCGAGGGGAATGCCAATGGCCGCGCCGATGATCAGCGCGATGATGATCCACTTGTATTGGATGAGTTCGGGATTGCAGAGCGTGGCGCCGACGGCCAGCGCCGCGGCGATTTCTCCCGCCAGCACGCCGCGCCTCGCGCGTCGCGGGCGAACTCAGCCACTTGATCGACAGAATGAAGAAAACGGTGGCGACGATGTAGGCGAAGTCGATCAGCTGCTGCGTGGCGATCGGGCTCATGGTTTTTTCGGCTGTTTGCCGGTCTTGAACATGCGCAGCATGCGGTCGGTGATGAGGAATCCGCCGACCATGTTGCTGAAGGAGGCGGCCACGGCGATCAGGCCCAGGATGGTGGAAAGCCTCGTCTCGTGCTGGCCGGCGATGATGATGGCCGCGACCACCACGATCGCATCGAGTGCGTTGGTCAGCGACATCAGGGGCGTGTGCAGCAGCGGCGAAACGCGCTTGATGAGTTCAAAGCCGACGAATCCCGCCAGGATGAAAACGTAAAGATTCGAGAGAAAATCCGACGGCACAATTTCCTCCTTACGACTGAGCGCACCAACGCCGGCAACTGGAAAAATTCGCGGACGCGCGCGTTGCACGATTTCGCCGCCGCGCGTCAGCAACGTTTCGCGGATGATGTCGTCCTGCATGTTCAGATCGAGCTGGCCTTTTTTCACCAGCAGCAGAAGAAATGCGGTCAGGTTGCGCGCGTACATCTGGCTGGCGTGGTAGGGCACGGTGCTGGCCAGATTGATCCGCCCGATGATCGTCACGCCATTGCACGGTTGATCTTCTCTCCGGCCTGCGTCAGCTCGCAATTTCCGCCGCGCTCGGCGGCCAGATCGACAATCACCGAGCCCGGCGCCATGCCCTGCACCATCTGCGCCGGTGACCAGCACCGGCGATTTTCTTCCCGGGCACCACCGCCGCGGTGATCACCACGTCGCTTTCCGCCACCACGCGCCCCAGCAACTCGCGCTGGCGCGCGTAAAAAGCTTCGTCCTGCGCGGTGGCGTAACCGCGGGCGTCCTGCGCATCCTTCGCTTCAATGGGCAGTTCGACGAAGCGCCCGCCGAGGCTTTGCACCTGTTCTTTCACAGCAGGGCGAAGATCGTAAGCGGAAACCACCGCGCCGAGCCGCTTTGCCGTGGCGATTGCCTGCAGTCCGGCGACGCCGCAGCCGATGATCAGCACGCGCGCGGGCGTGATGGTGCCCGCGGCGGTGGTCAGCATGGGGATAAAGTTCGGGAAGCGTGTCCGCGCCGATGATCACCGCTTTGTAGCCGCACACCGTGGCCATCGAAGAAAGCGCATCCATCGACTGCGCGCGCGTGGTGCGCGGCATCAGCTCCACGGAAAATGCGCGACACACCGGTCGCGGCGATTTCCTGAACAATTTCCTTCGAGCCCAGCGGCCGCAGGAATCCGATCAGAAGCTGATTGCGCCGCAGCAGCGGAATGTCGGCTTTTACCGGTGCGGTCGTTCGAGCCGTAGCACAGAACCTGCGTGATGATGTCCGCTTGCGCGAACACGGCGGCGCGGTCTGGCGCAGATCTTTGCGCCCTTTTCCGTGTAAGCGGCATCGGGATAGCCCGCTTCGGCGCCCGCGCCTTTTTCGATGAGCACTTCGATTCCGGATTTTGCCAGGGTGGGAACGACCAGCGGCACTAATGCCACGCGCCGCTCTCCGGGGAAACTCTCTTTGGGAACGCCGACGATCACGAGCCTTCTCCCGTCGTTTCGATTTGGTTGTATCTTCGCCGAGCTGCCCTTGAGTGTGACTCTTTTGGACGCAGCGCGAGCGAAGATGAATCTAGTGGCCCGAAGCAGAGGATTTCGCCGCGGCTTTATGTGTCGCGCGCAGCGATGGGCGTTTTGCGGGGAACGCTAAGAAGCGAAAGTATGATTGCGCCGCAATGAAACCGTGCCCTAGCCCTCCAATCCTCCACTCAAAGTTCCACATTCTATATAGAAGTGGCGTCATGTCCACTGATTGTTTCGGGCCGCTCGATTTGGTTCGTTCTGGGTTAGAGGAGTAGCCGGGCTAGCGGCCGCGATGCCAGCGGCCGCGCCTCCAGCCACCGCGGAAAGTTCTTCCCTGGCCATGGCCGGCGGGGCGTTCCTCGACGGTAATATCCAGGTTGATCAGGGCGCCCCCGCGAATCAGCGAGGCTTTCACCGATTTCCCGATGTGGCCGGCGGTGAGATGCGCCGCCAGTTCTTCGGTGTCCGTGAGAGGCTTGCCATCGAGTGCGACGAGAATGTCGCCGATGAGCACTCCTGCCTTTTCGGCTGGCCCGCCGGCCTCGACACTCAAGATCATCAAGCCTGTCTCGTTCGTGAGCTTCAGAGACTCGCGCAGTTTCTCAGGCATCGCGACGGGTTGCATGCCAATTCCGAGATAACCTCGGCCAATGTGCCCACGCTTTTCGAGTTCACCGGCGACGCGCTCAATTGTGCTGGCGGGAATCACAGTGGCGGCAAACCGCGAAAGCGCCGGAGTGTTGATTCCCAGCACGCGCCCTTCTTCATTCACCAGCGGGCCGCCGGAAAGATTCGGGTGCAGGTTGCGGTCCAGCCGCAGAGTCAGATCGATTGCGCCACCCGTCCAGGCGCGCCATGCCGGACCAGTGACCGACACCATGGCCAAGCTCGCTCGCGGCGTTCCTTCCGCGGTGCGTCCCGCGGCCAGCACCAGATTGCCGGGTTTCAGTTCGCCTGCATTGCCACGTTCGGCGACCGGCAATTTCTGTGGCTCAATTTTCAAGACCGCGAGATCCGTGCTGGCGTCGCGCCCGGCGAGCGTTGCGGCGAGGTTTGTGCCGCCCGCTAGCGTCACTGTAATTTCCTCGTCACGCTCGAGCGCGTGATTCGCCGTGACGATAATTCCCTCACGCCAGTGCACACCGCTCGACGGAATGCGCCGGCGTCCTTGAACCGCAACTACCGCTTGTCCCGCCTTTTCAATTGCACTTGCCGCTTCATTCGAAAGCGTCTGCCAAATTTTCGTACCGGATTCCTGTGCCATGTTGTTCTCCCCGATTTTCGCGACGGTGCCCTTTGTGCTGCACTGACGCTGAAGGAAGATTAGCGAACGAAAGATGCGCGCACATCGCCCGTTTGGCTAGGTGTGCAAAATTTCGATTGCAAGGCAAATCGCGAGTGAATGTTCTTTGCGCGTGTCGGAACGGGGCTGCTCAAACGGTCTATTCGGCTAGTACGTCTCTCCCATTTCGCGGCGCACGATTGACCGTTACATTGAATCCATGATGCTTAGCTCAGACAACACCCGAAGGCGCACCGAGGCGGCTTCGGCCGATTGCAAGTTGCACTGGTCAGAATGGCTGCTGATTTCTTTCGCTTTTCTCGTGCTCGGTTCGATGATTCTGCACACGATTGCCTATTCGTGGAAGTAAGCGGGAAACGTTCCAAGGAGATAAGCCTGGATGAGTCTTTCTATCTTCAGCTTTGAAAAACGTCAGCCACACAGATCCTTCTTCATGCGCACGCGGGACAGCGAACAATCGAGCGTTGCAGTGCTCGACGCGCCCGAAGAGGAGATGTCGCACACGATGTTGCTCGACTTGGAGAACCTGACGCCCGAAGTCATGGACGCATTCTTCCCGTCCGAGAGCACTCTGCCGCCGCCGGTTCCTCGGAACTCGGCGAAGCGCCGCAACGCCTACTCACGCTAGCGCCGCGCGGGAACGAAGCGCGGCACCTCGCGCGCATACGCTTCAAACTCCGCGCCAAACCGCGCGCGCATTTCCCGCTCTTCCAGTCCAATTGCCGTGAGCATCAGCACGGTCCACACCGCCGCCACCACCCACAGCGCCGGACGCGCCGCAATCAGGCATGCGCCCACAATGGCCAGAAACGATCCCAAATAGCGCGGATGGCGAATACGCGCGTAGATCCCGTGCCGCACTATCGCGCCTTCGCCGCTTACTTCTGTTTTGCCTATCAGCCGCGCTGTGCCCAGGTCGCGCGTCAGTTTCGCGAAGAGCCAAACTTCGAATCCAACCAGCGCGCCGCCGGCCGCGATCCGCCAAACTGCTGGCCGAGCTGTGCTGAACAGCTCGCGCCGGAACACGATGATGCAGGCCGTCACCGGCGGCCACGAAAGCAGCAATCCCGTAATCAGCGCCAGTCGCTGGCGCTGCCTCCAGAATCCACTGAGCGGATGCACCACGAACCAGTAGAGGGGAATTGGCAATTGCAGGAAGAGCACGATGGCCGCGAGCCAGGCGAAGAAAGTCACCGGTGCATCCTATTCGAACTCGCGCGCGACGAACAGCCTGCACGATATCTCGCCTCAAAAATCCTGGCCGGTCAGTCCGCCGAGTAGATTCCGAGGATAAGCTGCGCCGATGGTTCGGATCGCAATTTAAACTTCTGTTCCGGCGGCGCTCCGGTGGAGAATCGAGCGCGAACTTATTTCGCATTTGCGTGGGAGGGTTTGTGAAGTTCACAGCGAAGCGCCTTGCAACGATTTTCGAGATCTGGGTGATTGTGGTGCTGGCGGCGTGCGCGGCGGGATGCGGCGCGCAGCAAAATCCGCAGGCGCAAACGGCGCGCGCGCCTCGCCCTACGATTGTGTTCATGACCGACTTCGGCACCGCCAATGACGCGGTGGCCATCTGCAAAGCGGTGATTGTCGGCATCGTGCCGGACGTGCGGATCATGGACATCACGCACCAGGTGACGCCATTTTCCATCGAGGAAGGCGCGCGCTTCCTGACTGGCGTTACGCCCTATTATCCCGCTGGCACGGTTTTTCTGGTGGTGGTCGATCCGACGGTGGGCACGTCGCGCAAAGCGGTGGTGGTCAAGTCGAAAAAGGGGCAATACTTCGTGCTGGCGGACAATGGTTTGATTACGCCGGTGGCGGATCGCGACGGGATCGAAGGCGCGCACGAGATCACCAACCCGGCGTGGATGATCGGCGACAAGATTTCCTCGACGTTTCATGGCCGCGACATCTTTTCACCGGCGGCGGCGCATCTTGCGGCCGGAGAGGACTGGACACAAGCAGGTCCGCTGGTTCCAGAGTTGGTGCGGCTGAAGCCGCAAACCGCGCAGTTAGATGATAAAGGCATTCAAGGCGACATCATCGCGCTGGATGATCCTTTTGGCAGCCTGATCACCGACATCCAGCGCGCCGATTTCGAGAAGCTGGGCTACGCGATCGGCGACAAGATCAGCATCCAGATCGACAAGAAGACTTTCACGTTTCCGTATGAAAAGACTTTCGCGAATGTGCCGGTGGGCCAGCCGCTGGTTTATATCGATTCGCGGGGTCGCGTTGGCATTGCTCTGGACCAGCGGGATTTCTCGAAGACGTATCACGTTTCGCCGCCCGCTTCGATTTTCATCCCGCGCAAGCCGCGCTGAAGCCGGCGGCGGCACCGGATTTTTGCGAATTTTCATGGCGATCTGAAAAGCCCATTTCCCTGACGATTAGAACTGCACCCTGGCGAGTGTTTTCAATGAGTTGAGCGGATTTTTACTCGGCAGGCACTGACGATTAGAATTTGCGGATTTCCACGATGGTTGCCGTCGAATCGAAGCTATGGATGCTGCAGCGCACGCGGCCCTTCGATAAGCCTTTCTTTCGTTCAACTTTTCAGCGCCAGCCATCTTTTCATCTCCGGTGGGGAGTGAAACATGCCGATTGGCCCGTGGCAATGGTAAGCGGGGTCTGTTAGTAGCAGTACGAGGCAGCAGAAGGTAGAAGGAACACGATGCCGGGGCGCGCCGATTCGAACCGAGCCGGGCCGACGAAAAACTACTCTTTCCAGAGTTGTGTTTGGCGTTCGCGAGAAAAGCGGGAGGTCAGGAAGAATTTGAGGCTGTCGACGGAGGTAAATAGCTGGTCGGAGCAGCCCAGAGCCCATCCGCTGATCTGCTCGACGGGCTCCGTCGCGGCCAAGTAGACGGGAATGCCTTTGCGATGAGCGGAGGTCAGCTCCGCGCACATGCCGCCATTGTGAATGATGTCCGAGTCCCAGTGGCAAATCACGTAATCGGCCTTGCGCTCGATCAACTCGAGGTTGTAGGCGATGATCTTGCGCGCCACGCGCCGAAAGCGGTCCATATCGGTCATTTTCCAGTGGCCGAAATTGGCGATCTCTTCTGGAGTCAGGTTCTTGCGGTCGTCCTCGACGGGATCGTAAACGCGGTGCCCCAGCTTTTCGCGAAGGAAAGGGCTGAGCTTTTGCCGCCAGAGCTTGGCAACCTGCCCGGCGGACTCGGGCTCAATGGGACCGCAAAGATAAGCAAGCATGGCCAGGGAGCCGAAGGCTACCACGGTAAAACGACGTTGACCATGACACCATCTGTGGAAAAATTATTGGGGAAGGGAAATTCGGAACAGATGAGTACTTTGGAAAATGGAGCGGGATAAGGGAATCGAACCCTCGCCTCGACCTTGGCAAGGTCGCGTACTACCACTATACGAATCCCGCTGAGTCGGCTACGTAAAAACTCGCAGGGCCAAATTCTAGCACAGGCGAAGTCCCGCGCTCTAGCCGAAGTTAAGGAGGGATAGCACAAAGCTGCTTGGGAATCGGGCGCACCGGGCACAGCATATTCGCTTGGGCCAGAGGTCAACGTGTTCGCAGTCGCTGGGCGCCCGGGCTTTCGTTTTCGCGGATGATGACAGAGACCGGTTCCTCAACGATAATTCTCTATTCGGCGATAATTCTCCAAAGGACACAAATCTTCCAATGACCGAATTGTCGAAGCCGGCTAACGAACTCTTCTTTGAGGATTACTTGCCAGGTTCGATACACGAGTATGGGCCCATCGAAGTGGAAGCGCCGGAGGTGACAGAGTTTGCGAACCAATTCGGGCCTGGATCGTGGCAATCGGCGCAGAATTTGCGTGAAAACGGCGATCCGCAAAAGCCTGTTGCGAGTGAGTGGCTCGTTATCGGGTTGATGATGCGGCTGTTCGTGAAGCATTTCTTGTCTTCAGTGGCGAGCATCGCGTCGCCGGGCGTCGATGATATCCGGTGGGAAAAACCCGTTCGGGCCGGCGACGCATTGCGGATTCGTGTGAAGGTGGTCGAGACACGGCGATCGAGCTCGAAACCGGACCGTGGAATGGTGAAGGTATTCATTGAGACGTTTAATCAGAATGGGGAATTGGTGCTGAGCTTGAAACCAATGAGCCTCATTCTCTGTCGCGGAAATTGACGAGCCATTTCGGGGGATTTTGGAATGATTGCCACAACGGAAGATATCGAACAGCTTCGGTCAGCAGTTCGGGAACTGTGCAGCCAATTTCCCGACGAGTATTGGAGAGAGGTCGATCAGAAAAAGGAATACCCGCAAGCTTTCGTCAATGCGCTTACCGAGGCTGGTTATCTCGCGGCACTGATTCCGGAAGAATACGGCGGCTCGGGATTGGGAGTTACGGAAGCTTCGGTGATTCTGGAAGAAATTAACCGTTCTGGCGGGCATTCCGGAGCGTGCCATGCGCAGATGTACACCATGGGAACAGTGTTGCGCCATGGATCGGACGAGCAGAAGCGGCGCTATTTGCCGAAGATTGCGAGCGGCGAGCTTCGCTTGCAGTCATTTGCGGTGACGGAACCAACGACCGGAACGGACACGACCAAACTGAAAACCACCGCGGTTCGCAAAGGCGATAAGTACGTGGTGAATGGCCAAAAGGTTTTCATCTCGAGGGTCGAGCAATCCGATCTTATGGTGTTGCTGGCCCGCACCACGCCTCTTGAGAAAGTGGCCAAAAAGTCACAGGGGCTTTCCGTCTTTCTGGTGGATCTGCGCGACGCCATCGGCCACGGTTTGACAGTCAAGCCGATTCGCGTCATGACTAACCATCACACGTACGAGCTATTTTTCGACAATCTGGAGATACCGGCAGACAGTCTCATCAAGGAAGAGGGACAAGGCTTCAAGTACATTCTCGACGGCATGAATGCCGAAAGAGTGTTAATTGCCGGGGAGTCCATCGGCGACGGGTACTGGTTTATCGACCGGGCCAAAAAATACGCCAATGAGCGTATTGTTTTCGATCGCCCGATCGGGAAGAACCAAGGTATTCAATTTCCGATCGCCCGGGCGTATGTAAACGTGCGAGCGGCGGATTTGATGCGTTTTGAGGCGGCACGCAAGTTCGATGAAGGAGTTCCCTGCGGAGCGGAGGCGAACATGGCGAAACTGCTTGCGGCCGAGGCAGCATGGGAAGCCGCGAACGTCGCCATTCAGACCTATGGCGGATTCGGCTTCGCGGTGGAATACGACATCGAGCGTAAGTTTCGCGAGGCGCGACTGCAAATGGTGGCGCCCATTTCGACCAATATGATTTTGTCTTACGTGGGCGAACACGTGCTGGGGCTTCCGAGGTCATACTGATGCTTCCGGAGGGATAGCGTCCGTATGGCGATGAGAAAGCCGATTCAAGCTCAGGCTTGGTGACGCGAAGTCACAGCAATTCTGGAAAAAATGCTACGAGAGCGCCTGGCTTGACATTGCAGACTGAAGACTTCTTCCTCACCGTTTCCGGAACGGCGCTTGAAGTTCAGAAAATTGGCCCAGGCAGCGAACGGAATCCAAGCATTGTTTTCCTGCACGAGGGGCTGGGTTCCGTATCGTTATGGCGGGATTTTCCCGCACGCGTGGCGGCGGCAACCAATTGCCCGGCGATCGTTTACTCACGCAAAGGATACGGGAATTCGGAAGTTGTTCGAGAGCCGCGAGACATCCGCTACATGCATGAAGAGGCGCTCGACGTCTTGCCAGAGTTTTTGCAAAAGCTCGGAATCAAGCGACCAATCCTTCTAGGGCACAGCGACGGGGCCTCGATTGCTTTGATCTATGCCGGAACTTACGACGAAGTGGAGGGCTTGATCCTGCTTGCGCCGCACGTTTTTGTGGAACCGTTAACGGTGGCGGGCATTGCTGAAGCCAGGGAGCGATTCAAGACGACCGACCTGGCCGAGAAGCTGGCGCGCCACCACAAAGACAGCGTGGCAACCTTCCGGGGCTGGAACGACGTTTGGCTGCATCCCGATTTTTTGAATTGGAATATCGAAGAGTATTTACCGCGGATAAACTGTCCGATTCTCGCGATCCAGGGCCATGACGATGAATATGGAACGCTTCGCCAGTTGCAGGCCATCGAGCGGCAGGTCCATGGACCGTTCGAGCAAGTTATTCTGGATCGTAGCAGGCACTCGCCCCACCGTGACCAACCTGACCAAGTCCTGGCTGCCATCACTCGATTTGTGGCAAAACTGAAGCCACGCTCCTGAGCAGCTTCGTGCTTGGTTTCTTCTTGAGTGGCTTTGCAGGTACGGACCCGGATTTTGATAGGAGCTGGAGAAAGAAAGTCACCGCGGAAATTGTGCTCTATGCTCTGCACGAACTTCGCGCGGACGATGTAAGCTTGCAGAGGCGCAACTTGACGAGATGGGCGGTGTGAAATTGTCCTGGTTGATCCCCTCTGTTTTCAGCGCGCCATTTTTCGTGGAAATCCATTCATCCCGACAGCAAGGATAGCCCCGCAGAGCCGCGATGACCAACATTGAGCGCGAGCAACTGGAAGCGGATGTTCTGATTATCGGCGGGGGACCGGCCGGGCTTTCCTGCGCGCTGCATCTGGCGAATCTGATCGAAGCCCACGCGAAGGCGGGCAAATCTCCGGCACTTTCAGCGGACAATATTTACGTTCTGGAGAAGGCGCGCGAGATTGGCGGGCATCAGCTTTCCGGCGCGATTCTCGATCCGCGAGCGCTGCGTGAACTGGTGCCTGATTTCGAGAAATCCGCGCCGTTGGATACGCCGGTCACGGGTGACGCCGCCTACTATTTCACCGCTGAAAAAGCCTGGAAGCTGCCGATTACGCCGCCGCCGCTGCAGAATCACGGCAATTATGTGGTTTCGCTCAATCGCCTGGTGAAATGGCTGGGAGGGCTGGTGGAGCAAAAAGGCGTGAACGTGTTCACGCAATTTGCCGGCAGGGAATTGCTCTACGAGAAGAACGGCATTGCCGGCGTGATTACGGACGACAAGGGCGTCGACAAGAACGGCAAGCCCAAGGACAATTTCACGCCCGGCTACGAATTGCGGGCGAAAGTCACGGTGCTTGCGGAGGGGCCGCGCGGCTCGCTGACCAAGGATGTTGTCAACAAGCTGAAACTTGACGGTCTCAATCCACAGGTCTACGGGCTCGGCATCAAGGAATTGTGGGAAGTGCAGCCGGGGCGCATCGAAAGCGGCTATGTGGCGCACACCCTGGGCTGGCCTCTCAGCTCGGATATTTATGGCGGCGGCTGGGTTTATGGCCTGCGCGACAATCGCGTGTCACTCGGGATGGTGGTTGGCCTCGAATATCACGACTCGCTTTTTGATCCGCATGAAGCGTTTCAGAAATTCAAGACGCATCCGTTCGTGCGGCGCATTCTGGAGGGCGGCAAACTGGTGCGCTACGGGGCAAAAACGGTGCCGTACGGCGGCTGGTATTCCATGCCGCGCAGCTACATGGATGGCGGCTTGATCATCGGTGACTCGGCCAGCCTGCTCAATTCGCAGCGGCTGAAGGGCATTCACACCTCGATCAAAAGCGGCATGTTGGCCGCGGAAGCCATCTACGAAGCGCTGTGCGCTGGGGATACCTCTGCTGCCGCGCTTTCGGCATACCAGAAGAAATTAGAGGCGAGCTGGTTGCGGGACGAATTGTGGGCCGTGCGGAATTTCCATCAGGCGTTTCACGGCGGTCTGTGGTCCGGGTTGTTCCAGGCGGGATTACAATTTATTACCGGCGGGCGCGGTCTGGTGGATCCCATGCGCAGCAAACCCGGCTACGAGGAATATACGAAGCTAAATCGCGAGCGCGTGCCGGTCGATCAGTCCACGCGCTTCAAGGGCGACGGCAAGTTGACGTTCGACCGCCTCACCGATGTCTACCATTCCGGCACGCGGCACGATGAGGATCAGCCCTGCCACTTGCACGTGCTGGACCCGAACATTTGCAGCGACCGTTGCGTGCGTGAATACGGCAATCCCTGCCAGTATTTCTGCCCCGCGGCGGTCTACGAGATCGTGACGGAAAACGCCACGCCAAAGCTGAAAATCAATTTCGCCAACTGTGTCCACTGCAAGACTTGCGACATTGCCGATCCCTACCAGATTATCGACTGGGTGCCACCCGAAGGCGGCGGAGGGCCCAACTACGAAGGAATGTAGGTTCGGCCGGCGCGGCTCGGTGGCCAATGAAGGCGGTTCAGTTTGGAAAAAAGGCGGACTTTGCGTGCGGGTGGAATCCGCCGCGAGCCAGTTCAGGTTGGAAGGCGGGTTGAACGCAGACTGATCGTTTGCGCCGCAACGTCAATCGAGCCCCAAGCCGTTAATTCGGCCAGGAACTGCCGGCGGAGATATACGGAGCCCACGGGCCTGGCGCGCCCGTGGCTTCCTCGATGACGTACTCCCCGGGCCAGCACTCAGCGAGTTCCCGCACAATGCTTTCCGCCTCGTTGAGCCGTTCCCGCCAGGTGATCGCCAGAAATTCCCCGTCGTCCAGCTTCCGGACAACATTGAATCCAAGTGCCATGCTTAGATAATCGGCGATTCGAGGGGTTTCATGCGTGATGCAGGTCACACATGGAGGTGACGAGGCTCCGCTCGATGGAGAGGACCGGCCGGCCAGGCGCGTTATGCGGCCCCTGACCGGGGCTGAGGTTCAAGAAGCACAAAGCAGATCCCTCACCACCATCCGCAGAACCCGCGGCTGGGTTCGGGATGACAAGGTAGGGGCGGGAGCTCGGACCCTCGATGAACGCGCAAGCCGCAACGGAAAACTGAGGGCTTCTAACGTTCTTTAGCGGCCTGCCGATGTGTTCAGTGCCGATAGCCGATCTTACGAATGAATTCGTGCCGGGCGCGGGCATCGTGTGGGCTCTCGACACCTTTTGGCGAACTCCCGTCGATTACGCCCAGGACGCCGCGACCCTGTTCGGTCTGCGCGACAATTACCTCCACAGGGTTGGCCGTGGCGCAAAAGACGGTGCATACCTCGAAACAATCCCGCACGCGGCTGAGCAGGTTGATGGGATAGGCCTGGCGGATCAGCATCACGAAGACGTGGCCTGCGCCGATGGCCTGGGCATTGGCGATGGCGGCGGCCTTGAGTTCGTCGTCGTTCGCCTCCACGCGGACCAGGCAGGGCCCGGAAGCTTCGTTGAAGGCCACCGCGAATTTCGCGCCTGGCACCGAGTTGACCACCACTTCGTAGAGATCCTCAGCCGTTTTGATGAAGTGCGACTGCCCCAGAATCAGATTAGCGTTCTCCGGAATCTGCAGCCGCACGTTTGAGAGTTCCATTTTTTATCTCCGCCGGGTAAAAAGTTCCCAGATTTGGAAGGCAAAGAAAGCCGCGAATTATAGCGCGCACTTGAAAATCGCCGGAAAAGCCCATTATCCGCATCGGACGATTCTTCCGCAACGCCCGCCGGCATTGGAGACGCGCGTGCATGGAAATGTTGCAACGCCCGACGGGTGGTTGCATCTACTGTTTAGGGACGTACAGATCGAACGTACGGCTCTTAAGGATGTGCAGCAGATTCGTGCAGCCAGGATTGGAAGCTTTTAGTGATCATCCGGACAATTCAACAGGCCAAGCGGTTCCTCAAGATTCTCGTCGGATTCACGCTGTTAGCCTTGGGCATCGTAATGATCGTAACCCCTGGACCGGGCGCTCTGACCATCATTCTCGCGCTCGGCGTGCTGGCTGCGGAGTTCGTGTGGGCGCGCCGCCTGCTGGATCGGGTCAAAGAGCAGGGCGTCCGCATCCGCGAGACGGTTTTTCATTCCCCGAATCGAGCTTAAGCTTCGCTTAAGTTTTGTCCTAAGCAAAAGCTCATTTATCGCTTCCGAAGCGCTCTGCACTGTGTTCTGATTTCCCGCGGAGGCTTCTTCCATGAGCGGTGCGTCTGGATCTCCCAGCTCTTCCAACGGTCACAGCAATGCCAAGCGAAACCCAGCCTGGGCGCAGCGATGGGGCGGCAAATGGGCCCTGGTTACCGGCGCCAGCGCTGGAATCGGGCTGGCGCTGGCCCGAGAGCTCGCCGCGGTGGGCGCGAATCTGGTCCTGACGGCGAGGCGCGTCGACCGGCTGCAGCAATTGGCGGGGGAATTGAGTGCGGCGCACTCCATCAAAGTAGAGCCGCTGGGCGCTGACCTGGTTAGGCCGGAGGCTCCCCGGCAGATTTTTGAATTTACGGCTGCGCGAAAGATCGAGATCGAACTGCTGATCAACAACGCTGGGTTTGGCGGCTTCGGTTATCACCAGGAATTGCCGGAAGAACGAATTGCCGAGATGATCCAGGTGAATTGCACCGCCGTGGCAGTACTTACGAAGCTATTCGCGCCGGCCATGATCGAGCGGCGCCGCGGCGACATTATGATCGTCTCGTCCATTGCCGCTTTCCAGCCAGTGCCGTTCAATTCTGCCTATGCCGCGACCAAAGCCTTTGACCTAATTTTGTCCGAGGGTATTGCCGAGGAGCTGCGCGAGTTCGGCATTCGGGTATGTGCGCTGTGCCCGGGCTCGACGAATACAGAGTTCCAGGAAGTGGCTGGGCAGCCGGACCGCATGTTCCGCGTGGCGGAAACGGCGGAAAAAGTGGCGCGAGTGGGGTTGGACGGGCTGATCAAAGGCAAAACGGTGGCGATTTCCGGCGGGTCAAACGCGATGATGATCGCTGCGGAGCGGCTGGCGCCGAGAGCGTTTGTGGCTAGAATGGCCCGCCGGATGATGCATCCAGCGGAGTCGAAGTAGGCGATTCTTCGATCGAGTGCACGAAGAGGGATTCTTCGCGCAAAAACGGCGCTCAGAATGACGGCGAAAATCAACGGCAAAAGAAAATGCAGATCCCTCGACTTCACTCAGCGACCCTTGCCGGGTCGCCGAAACCGCTACGCTCGGGATGACACGTGGCATGGAGGATGGGCGCTATTCGGTGCGAGGCGTGAGGGCATGCGAGGCACTCGCTCATCGCAAAGGGCGCGATGGATGCGAAACTGTTAGCCTAGTCGCCGTGGACCCAGCTATGGCCGTTGCCGTTGCCGTTCGAGCCCTTGGTATGCCGCAGGGAGGCGACGAAGGGGCGGAATACCAGCTTAGCGACATAGCTTTCGGTCGCCGTGGCTGATTCTTCGTTGTGCGACTCGGCAGGAGGCCATTTCTCTTGGTGCATCTTGTCCAGTGGGCTCTGAACCGGGTTCCGCATGGGGCTCTGCATGGGGTTCGGCACGGGGTTCTCCACCGCCTCCACGGGCCGGTGACGATTAGGGTCCAGGACTTTTAGGACGCGCTCCTGAAGTAGCGAGAAGACCGTTCGGGGCTCGGCCGAGGCGTCAATCGTGTCGAACTTGTACTGATCACTCAAACGATCGAACTCGGCGAGAAGCGCTTTCTGGTAGTTGCAATAGCTCTCATACATGTCGAGCCGTGGGAAGAGGTCCATTCCGGATTCCCAGTAATCAAATCCGCGGGAGAAGACGACCCGCGGAATCAGTTCCTCGATGCCTACGCGCAGGTAAAAGACCGCGTCCGGTTTCAAAGCCACGCTGTAGAGCGACTTGATCCACCCCGGATTGACTCCGCGTACGTGGGCCCGCGCCATCAGGGAATAGATATAGCGATCGGTGAGCACCACGAATCCGGCGCGCAGAGCCGGGGCGATTTCGTTTTCGAGGCGATCGATGAAATCGGTGGCGTAGAACAGGCTTTGGGTTACGCGCCCGAGGTTGTTTCCTTCCTTGGCGCGGCGAATGCCGTCGCCGGCGAGCGGAGAGCGGGTCATGCCGGTATCGAGCACGGCATGGCCGAGCTGCTCGAGCCACGGCTTCAGCATATTGATTTGCGTGGTGCGCCCGGCGCCGTCGGTCCCTTCGATGACGATCAGCTTGCCAGCCAAGTCGGACAGCTTCATTCCCGGCAACAGCTTTCCGTACGTCTGTCTCATGGCTTGACCCTCAATTCGGTGGCGTTCTCGAGCTGCGACTGGGCGATCTGGCGGACCAGCACCTGCTGTTCTTCGACGGGAAGCGTGGCGTCAATGACGGTAAGCCCGAATTCATCCACCATGCGCTCGTACTCGTCCAGGATGCGTCCCTGGAACATGCGGAAGCTTTGGATGGGGTCGTCGCTCAGGCCGAGGTCCATGCCGGCTTCGTAATACTTGAGGCAGTCGCGGGCGGCGGTGATGCGGCCAATGGCGGTTTCGAGCGGCACGCGAAAGTAAAAGGCCACGGTCGGCTGTACGGCGAAGTCGTAAAGGTCGCGCACCCATTGGCGATCCATGCCGCGGGCCACATCGCGCGCAAAGGCTGTGTATACATAGCGATCGCAAAGCACCACGGCGCCGGCTTTGAGCAGCGGCACGATGCTTTTCTCAGTACGGTCGGCGAAATCGGTGGAGTGGATCAGCGAGAAGGTGGCGGGTGTGAGCATCTTTTTCTTTTTGCCCAGCTTGGTAGTGTCCTTCACCAGCGGGGAGGAGTTCCACTCGCTGAAGACCACGCCATAGCCCCTTGATTCGAGCCATTTGTGCAGCAAACTGAGCTGCGTCGACTTGCCCGACCCGTCGATACCCTCGACGATGAACAGCCGTCCGGGGTAGTCGTGAACGGAGCCTCGCTGAGGCTCAGGGGGCAGCGGCTGCGTCGGCAGGAAAATCTCGAAGGGGCCAATTCTTATGTTGGAGCTAAGATCCATGCTCACCTTTCTGCTAAGTGTCTCAAAATTAGAATTTCTGAATGAAACACCTTTAGCGGTGGGATTTCACCAGGCATGCTAGCCGAATGTTTCAAATTGGTGAACGGGAGGTTCTAGTACCATCCACACCGTATTGATTTCCGCAATCGCCGGGGGACTATACTTGGACTGAGCGAGCGGGTAGGATGAGGTTATCCCGTACATAGAAATGCTGAGAAGGAGTTTGCGCCATGATCCAAGAAGCGATCCAAAGTTATCGAGCGGTAGTTTGCCAGTGCTGCCGGCAGCCCATCCCGTTGCCGGGAATTGTGCTGCACATCGAATCGACGCTGGAGCAGGACGATGCCGGCTTCGCGCATGAAAAGAACGAGCGCGCGTTCGCGCTGCGTTGCCGGTCTTGCGAGAGGGAGATGTCCTACCGGACTACCGACATCGTGAATGTAGAGGGCACGCCGAAGCCGCGGATGTCGCGGTTGCATGGCCGGAAGAGTCATCTTTCGCGGGCGGCCAACGCTTAGGAAGTCTGGCCGGTTCGGGCAATTTTAGAAGGCTTAAACCGCTGGATTCTGATCGAATTTAGCGGTTTCTTGCGCAGAAACCACGCTAATCGGGATAGAAACAGTCACCTGCGTTCCACTCGAGTTGGAATCGAGCTGAAGCGCTCCGCCTAATTCGCGTACTCGCTCGCGCATCCCCGCCAGCCCGACACCGGTGCCCACGCCGTCTTTCTGATAGCGCTCCAGCACATCCGGCGCGATGCCTTTGCCCGCATCGCGAATGGTCATGGTCACGGTGTCGCCGACACGTTCGCAGCGCAGCGAAGCGGTGGAGCTGCCGGAATGGCGATGGATGTTGGTCAGGCTCTCCTGCAGCACGCGGAACAAAACCAGCTCAAGATCGGCCGGGAACCGTTCCGAGAATTGGATGTCGACAGCAATCTCCATGCGGCTGCGCTTGGCCAAGCCTTCCACGAACCACTTTGCCGCCGAGGCAAATCCGATTTCGTCCAACAGCGGTGGATGCAGCAGGTGAGAAGTGGTGCGGATCTCGTCGAGCGCCTCTTCCGCCAGCGCATCGATGTCCTCGCATAGTTTCTGCGCCTTGGGACCTATTTCGCCCGATCGTTTCAGAGCATCGGAGGTCATGCGCAGCGCGGACAGGCTCTGACCGGCGGTGTCGTGCAGTTCCCGCGCAAAACGGCGGCGTTCCTGGTCCTGCAGGTGCAGCAGGCGGGCGGAAAGCTCGCGCATCTTCTGTTCGGCTTCTTTGCGGACCTTGATTTCGTCCTGCAGGCTGGACAAAGTAACCACAAGTTCGTGAGTGCGCTGGGCGACACGGTTCTCAAGATCGTCGCGCGCTTCGCGGAGCTCCCGTTCGACTTGCTTCAGGGCGGAGAGGTCGACGACGAAGCACATCCACTCCAGCGGATGAGGCTCCAAAACCGTTGCGCCGATAAGAATCGGTACACGTCGTCCATCCTTGCGGATCAGCTCCTTCTCGAACGGAGAGCAGGCGCCCAGGGTCTTCATTTCCTCCACCGCGCGCATGTCCCGTGGAAGCTGCTCGGGAGGGGTCATGGCGATCCAGCCGATGTTGCGGGCCAGGTCCTCGCGGGAGTGGCCGATGATATCGAGAAAAACGTCGTTCGCCTCGATGATGCGATTCATGTCGGCGATGGCGATGCCGATAAGGTTGGATTCGGCGAAGCGCTGGAAACGGAAGACGCTTTTGCGCAAGGCTTCCTCGGTCCGTTTGCGCTCGGTGATGTCCATGGTGATGCCGATCATGTGCGTGGCCTTGCCGTATTCGTCCGGAAACAGAGCGCCATGCGCCCAAATCCAGCGCTCGGTGCCATCGTGGCGGGTGATGCGGCATTCGTAATCGAGAGGCGGACCGCCCAAGACGGCCCGCTGAATCATGGAGAGTACCTGGTCACGGTCGTCTGGATGAACGTGCTCGAGAAATCTGTCGACGGTCCAGTCTGGAACCAGGGCGTCATAGCCGAAAATCTCATCATGTAGCAGGGAGCGCGAAACCTTGCGGGTGGCGACCTCCAACTGCCATTCGGCGACGTGGGCGGATTCAAGCGCGAACTTGCGGTTGGCGTCGCTGTGGCGCGCGGCAGCCTCGGCGGCTTTGCGCTTGGTAATGTCGGTTGCAGCTCCAAGAACTGACAGGCGGCCCTGATCGTCTGGCACCAGTTTGCCGCGTGCGAACAGCCAGCGAATGGAGCCGTCGGCCAGGAAGATGCGATTTTCTACTTCCAGGTCTCCGCCTCTTCGGCAGCGCTCCGCGGCCGCTTCGATCACAGGAAGATCGTCGGGATGTACCCTGCCGAGCAAGTGGCTGCTGTTGGTAACGCTCTCCGATGGGGGAATGCCAAACAGCCGCTTGGCGTTTTCGTCGAATTCGAGAAATTCGCCGGTGTTCAGGTCCCAACGAAAGGTAGCGGTGTCGGACGCGGCCAGAGCGGCGCGAAGCTGCTCTTCGGTCTGGCGCAACTCGACTTGGGCCAGTTCCAGCCGCATCATGGTCTTGGCGATGTCATTGTGCAGAGCGGTTTCGGCGTTCTTTTGGTCGGTGATGTCGTCGATGACGGACATGATGTAATCGGCCGCGCCGCGGTCGTCGCGAACCATGCTCAGGGTCGCGTTGGCCCACACGATCCCGCCGTCCTTGCGGATGTAGCGTTTCACCAGGGCGAAGGAATTTGATTCACCGGAGCGCAGCTTGGACAAATTCTCGCGCGTTGGTGCTTGATCGTCGGGATGGGTGAGATCGATGAGGCGCTTGGTGAGCAGTTGGTCACGGTCGTATCCCAGGATTTCGCAGAGTTTCTGGTTGACTCGCAGCAGCTTGCCCTGCGGGCTGGCGTGGACCATGCCCACGGCGGCTTGCTCGAAGGTCCAGCGGAAGCGCTCCTCGCTTTCGCGCAAAGCCCGTTCGAGAGCGGCTTCGCGGAGCAGGGTCTCCTTGGTGTCGATGACCTGCGGACGCTTGGCGACCGCGGAATCTGGCTCGACCGAAAAAACCTCGTGCCGGCTGACGGTTTGCAGCGCATTCATCAAGTCGTGAGAGATGGCCGACTTGACCACGTATCCTTTGGCGCCGGCTTTGAAGGCCTGGCGAATCATTTCCTTGGAATCGTGCTGGCTGAGAATGAGGATTTCGATTTCGGGGATGGATTGCCGGATGGCGCGCGTGGCCTGCAGCCCATCCATGTTGGGCATGCTGATGTCCATGAGCACTACGTCGGGCTTGAGCTCGCGGGCTTTTTCGATGGCGTCGCGCCCGTCGACGGCCTCGCCACAGATTTCCCAGTTTCTGTCCGCGGAAAGCAGGTTGCGGAGACCTTGACGGATAATCTCGTGGTCGTCGGCGATCAGGATACGCATGGTTCTGGAAAGCGGGAACTTGCTGGGATTTGGAACCCCCGGTCAACCGCCGGAATCCGGCGGAAGCGCGTATTAACCTTTGACGAGGCGCTTCAGTCCCTTCCCAAGCCGAGGCAATCTCGCCGGTTGAGTTCCGATAGACGTATTGGAATTCAGCCGCGCGTCAAAGTCAAATGTTTCCAATGCCCAGGTTAGCAAACACGCGAGGATGAATATGGTTGCGGCGGGTAAGCATTCAGCCGGATTATCTTTTGCCATGAATACGCATCATGCCGTAAGGCTGTCCGATGGGACGGACGCCAGGAGAGTTCATGAATGACTTCTTGAAGAGAAAAGAAACGCAGCGCCCGAGCTTGAGTGAACTTCTTGCGCAGCCTGAGCCGGTGCTGGCTCCGGGAGCTTACGACGCCCTGTCGGCGCGGATTATCGAGCAGGCGGGATTTCCGGCGGTATACATGACTGGCTTCGGAACCGCTGCGTCATTGCTGGGGCGCCCGGACGTGGGCTTGCTCGGCATGTCCGAAATGATAGCGAACGCGGCGCGCATCGCGCAGGTGGTCGACGTGCCGGTGATTGCCGACGCCGACACGGGCTATGGCAATCCGCTGAATGTGATTCGCACCGTGCGGGAGTACGAGCGCGCGGGAGTGTCGGCCATTCATATTGAAGACCAGATCCTGCCGAAGAAGTGCGGGCACATGGAAAGCAAGCGAGTGATTGCGGCCGAGGAAATGGCTGAAAAGATTCGCGCGGCAGTGGAGGCGCGTACTTCGCCGGATTTTCTGATCATCGCTCGAACCGATGCGCGCGCGCCGGAAGGTCTCGACAGCGCTTTGCGCCGGGCGCGAAGCTATCGCGAGGCCGGAGCAGACGTGCTTTTCATCGAAGGTCCGCAAAGCGAAGAGGAAGTGGCTGAAGTGGCGCGGGCGTTTCCGCAAGTGCCGTTGCTGTTCAACTGGGCGGAGGGTGGAAAGACGCCGCCGATGCCGCTCGAACGGCTGAAAGAACTTGGCTATCGGCTCATCATTTTCCCGATCAGCGCGCTGCTGGTGGCGGCGAAAGCGGTGCGAGAAGTGATGGCGCAGATCCGCAAGGATGGCACTCCGATCAATGCCGCGCGCGATTTCATGAGTTTTAAAGAATTTAACGCGCTGGCCGGGCTCGGGGAAATTCAAGAGATTGAGCGCAAGTTTTCCGTGCGGAAGTAGCTGGGTCAAGTCATCAGTTCGGCGGCGCCGGAATTCCTGTAGTAGTTCCGAAGTTTTTCACACCGCGAGATGAAAACCGCCAACCTTGCGGCGGATTAAGCGCGTGACAATTCACAGCGCTGAGGATGCCCGGAATATTTGATCTGCCGCGGCGATGCTGCGAGGAGTCGAGCGCTAAAAGCGATTGTTAGGATGCGACTCCCGCGGCTTCCGCTTTGCGCCGGCGCGAGGCCTTTGCAGGCGGCATCGCGGGCTGTTTAGCCAGCAATTCGCTTTCGGCCCGCAGCCAGTCTTGCAGATCCCATCCATGGGTATATCCGCGCTGGACGAAAAACTCATAGGCGCGCACAGCGATGGCCTGGTGCGGCGGGTGAGAAGGAACAACGGTGGATGCGGGGTTTGCCTCGGGGGACTTTTTCTTTGGCGGCATAAGTTGTCGCGTACCTCCAGGACGCATTTTTTAGGTTTGGGGCATGGGCGGAAAGTCAGGATAGCGCCCGGGATGAGAAAGGTCCAATCGATTAAGCGGATAGAGAGAATCAAAAGCGAAGAAAGAGTAATTAAGCTACGTAGTAGAAGAGGTGACTCACTGGCCCTGCCGAAATGCCAGGCCTCTGAGATTGCTGGCGCGGATTCCGGCTTGATTTAGTTCTTATGAGACGAAACTTCGCCGCTTGAATCAGTTGGCGGCGTGCTCGGTTGGCTCGGCTAGGTAAAAGTAGCCAACCTTATTGTTTGGCGCGGAGCCGTACCACATGTGCCCCTGCTTATCCATGAAGAATTCCTTCATCATATTTTCGGCGTGGACGTAGGGATACTCGGTGACGTTGCCGGTCTTGGGATCGAGCCGCCCCATGACATCCTGATCGTCGGAGGAATACCAGATGTAGCCGTGCTCATCGATACCCAGCGCGTACGGCGTGGGATCGGGCCCGGGCAGCTTGTATTCCTTGAATGCGTGAGTCTTGGGATCGAAGCTGTCGATGCGGCCGCCGCGATATTCCGCAACCCAGATCATGCCGTCGCGGCCAATCTCGATGCGCCGCGGCCAGCCGCCGGGAGTGGGCGGAGCGAAGCGTGTGACCTTGCCCGTGTCGGCGTCGGCATAACCGATTTCCCCACCGTCGCGGAATTCAGCGAACCAGGCTTTGCCGTCCTTGTCGATCTCGACCCCATAAGGCGAAATCACATCTTTGAAATGGGTGAACTCGCCGGTCTTGGGATCGAAAACGGTAAGAGGCGCAAACACGGCCGTGCCCCACACACGGCCTTTGGGATCGACGCGAACGGTGTGCTTGGAGCCACCGTTTTCAAATCCCTCTTTACCGGGAGCGTAGGTGTCCTGATATTCGGTAATCTGTTTGGTCCTGGGATCCCACTTCGCAAGTTTGTTAGAGGCTTGCTCGGCGCCCCAGACGCTGCCATCGGGAGCCGGAATCACGGAGTGAATACTGGCGGTACCTTTGTTAGGCACCATGTACTCGTCAATGTGGCCGGTCTTCGGGTCAAGATGTCCGAACCGATTGGCCGGGCCGAAGTCCGGGATCCAGATGGAGCCGTCGGGCGCAGGCGTAGCGCTGAACGGCATGCGGTTCGGGCCGGGCATATCGTATTCGACGTAAACAATATTCAGCGCGTCGTTCGATATGGGGCGCACGGTCTTCGCATAACCCGGCATTTCGGATGGAGATTTCGGAACTTTTGAATCGGCGCCGAAAGTGTCGTTGAGATAGTTGATGACGGTGTCCGCATCCTGATCGTTGAAAACATCGCCGAGACGCGAGTGCATGGCGGTGCGCATGAAGGTCACGGCTTGCACCCAGCCGTCATGATCGCGCTTCACAGCCGCCATGCGGCTCTGGAACATGTGGCAGGCAAAGCACTGTTGCTCGATCAACTGCTTGCCCTTCCCGCCGGGAAGAAGCTGCTTACCCTGGTAGCCGGAAAGATCACTCCAACGCACCATGCCCGTTTGCAGCGCGAAGTCGGCAGAAGCCTTTTGGCTGGCGGTGAGCTTCACGCCCATTTGCGGGTCGGCTTTGTAGCCGATGGCGCGAATGCGCAGCTCGTATTCGCCGGCCGGGAGATTGTCGATGCGGTAGCGGCCATCGGGGGCGGAAAGCACATTCACGGTGATCTTGGTGGCGCCGTTCTGCGCTTCCACGAAGGCGCCTTTAAACGGCATGCCGTCGGGCCCTTTCACCGCGCCGGTAACGGTGGCCGCGGCGGCAACCGATGCGGCAAGAGCAATTCCGGCGAAGCAAGCCGGACAATCTCTGAACGAATCCCTTAATGGGCGGCATAGCGGCTCCTCATCACTTTTACAATACAATCCGCCGCAGGCCGGCGGACGCGACTATCTCCAACGAACTGTGAGAAATACTAGCGCGGATTTGAGTGTCAGGAAAGCTGTTCATGATACATGGAGTCGCTTGAGCCATTGGGCCGATGGCAGATAGATTCCCACGAAAAATCCGGAAAATTACGGATGTATCCCTTCCGCGAGGAACCGTATCGTGAGAAGGATGATCGCCTTAGGAGAATGTAAAGCAGGACCTGCTCAAATTTGTCCAACAACCGGAGGTATTTCCTATGCTCAAGCGGCTCCATTTATCATCCGTACTATTAGTTGTACCTCTTTTTGCGCTGCTGGTTGGATGTTCGGCCCAGGTGGGTTATCGCACTTATGATCCTTATTACCACGATTACCATGTGTGGGCCGACACCGAGACGCCTTACTACAACCAGTGGATCGTCGAAACGCACCATAATCACGTCGATTACGGACACCTCAACAAACACGATCGCGAGAATTACTGGCGCTGGCGCCACGATCATCACTAAAAAATAGCCAGGTTCGCTGGATTGTCGGCGGGGCGGGGTGCGCAAGCATCCCGCCTTTTTTTGGTAGAGGAAGTGCGTTCGGTCCCTCAGCGGCTAAAGCCTTACTAAATCGCCGCGCTTTACGGCACGGCTAAAAGCCGTGCCCTGACGAAGAAAAAAGCCGCGAAGACGGAAAAGGAGAAGAGGGATTCTTCGCGCGAGTGCGGCGCTCAGAATGACGGCGCAATAGCAAAAAGAAAGTGCAGATCCCTCAATTAGAGCGATTGGAAGAAAAGGAAGTAGGACGAGGACCAGAGCGCGGTGGGAATGGTGTGTTGTGGGCGCGCGGTCAGAATGATTTTAAATACCTCTGTCTCCGAGACAAGTTCGTCCAGAAAATCGCCGCCGGTGCTGGACATGTCCGGCTGCACGAGGGCTAGTTCGCGGAGGGAGTCGTAGATGATTTCGCTGGCCGTAGCCATTGGCGTGGCGAAACGGTCGGTGCGGAATTGCAGCACCGAGTCAATTTCGTGAAAGTGCCAGGCGATGCAGGCGGCCATGGAAACGGCGCGCTCGAAGCGGTCGGCGTGCTCGGCTCCCGCCAACGGGCCAAGGTCGGCGCGGGGCGGGCCGATGAAAGGATCGAGCACCAGCATCACGCGCCGCTCGTCCTCGCGCGCGTATTCGCGCACCATCAACCGCCCCGAGCGCGCGCTTACTTTCCAGTCCACGAAGCGGGCTGAATCCGTTATCTGGTACGGCCGAAGCGAGTGCAGTTCGTGTCCGCGCCCGCGGAAGTAGCTGGCCATTTCGCCGCTCAGCAGCGGCAACACTTCGTAGACCTGTTCGGTGGGCTCTACGCGCGGGTAGACCACGATGTCGATGATGGAGCTGACCTGGCGAGTTTTCTCGAAAAATCCAAAAGGAAAGCGGGTGCGGATGCCAAACGCGTCCTGCCGGTAGACCCCACGGCGCGGGAAGCGCAGCTCCACCTTCTGTACCATGGCGCCCTGGCTGGGAATGTAGGGGAAAAACACCGGCTGCGTGAGCACCGGCGGCTGGCCTGCTTTGTTCTCTCCCACGACGCGCAATGAAAACGACGGCCACCATTGCTTCTGGTTGCGCAACTCGATTTCCGCCAGCACCGGCTGCTCGGCAAAAATGCGCTCGGGCAGATCGAATTTCAGGTCGACTCCAGTGAGCACCACGCGCGAGAGTACGCCGGAAATCAAGATGCCCGCCAGGCAGCAGCCCAGGATCATGAACAGCAGGTTGTTCCCGGTGTTCACCGAAGCGAGAACGAGAATGAAGACGGCGCCGAGATAAATGATGCCGTCCCGGGTGAGGCGGTAATCGACCTGGTAGGCGATCCACTTGAGGCTCGAGCGGCGCGCCAGCGCTGGCACGATGGTGATGGCTACCCATCCGGCCAGCGCGAGTGAAAATGCCGCGGTGACTGCCGCGAGGAAGATGCGGCCTTGCTGCGCCACCGCGGCCGAGAACAGCGCCAGGCTCAGCGCGACCGACAGCGCCAGCATGGCCACCGCGAAGTTGCGCCAGCCAGAGCGGTCCGAGGCACGCCATCTTGAAAGCATGGAGGTTGTTGCCGCGCTCATTGTGGCACCGATACGCACAGCCGGGGCAAAGGATCTGAATGGCGCAAAGGAGGCAGAAATGACGACGTGGACCGCCCCGGCATAGTCGCTAGAGAGGAACGCGCGTCGAGTCGATGATTTCGCGCAGGATGTTTTCGGCTTGTTCGGATTTCTTCTGCGTGGAGACGTACCGCGAGCTCACCACCACGCGATGGGCGAAGACCGGCACGATGAGCTGCTTGAAATCGTCCGGCAGGCAATAGTCGCGGCCTTCGAGGAAAGCGCGCGCCTGCGCCGCGCGATGGAGCATCACCGCGCCGCGCGGGCTCACGCCCAGGCTGAGCTGCTCGGTTTGCCGCGTGCGCTCGATGATGTCGAGCGCGTAGTCGAGCAGGCTGTCGTCGACTTTCACGCGCGCGACAGATTCCTGCATGGTCAGCACGTCCGCCGCGTCCATGAGCGGTTCGATCTGTTCCGCCGCGCTGTGTCCCGCGGTGCCGGCGTTGTTGCGGATGATTTCTTTTTCGCTGGCCCGCGCCGGATAGCCCATGCGAATGCGCATCAGGAAGCGGTCGAGCTGCGACTCGGGCAAAGGATATGTGCCGTGGTGCTCGATGGGGTTCTGCGTGGCCAGCACCAGAAAAGGATTCGGCAGCGGGTGGGTGTGGTTGTCGACGGTAATTTGCGCTTCGTTCATCGCTTCGAGCAGGGCCGACTGCGTTTTCGGCGTGGTGCGGTTGATTTCATCGGCCACAATGATGTTCGCGAACACCGGCCCGGGCTTGAACTCGAAATCCTGAGTCACGTGGTTGAACACGCTGATGCCGATCACGTCGCTGGGAAGCAAATCGGAAGTGAACTGAATTCGCTGGAAGGAGCAGTGGAAGGAGCGCGCAACGGCATGCGCCAAGGTGGTTTTGCCCACGCCCGGCACGTCTTCCAGCAAGAGATGCCCGCGCGCGAGCAGCGCCACCAGCGCCATCTGAATCACTTCTTCCTTGCCCTTGACGACCTTCGCGATGGAGCGCTGTAGCTCGGCGAGGCGGGTGCTGGCGTTGGCGGTGGTCGTTTGCAATTCGCACGCCCTTCTGTTACAAAAAATGGGTTTGGTTCGGGGCGATTAGCTCAGTGGTTAGAGCGCTCCCCTCACACGGGAGAGGCCCAAGGTTCAAGTCCTTGATCGCCCACCATTCCAGTAATCCTTTATTCTGCCACTTTGAATGATATTCTCGTAGTGGTGTAAGCGAGGGTGTGTTCAAGGAGTGATTTTGGTCCGGAGCAGAAAGGGGCGCAAACCGCGCCAAGCCAAACACGCGGCGTCGCCAAAGAAACTTGACGCGCGATCCCTATTCGATGACATTGACGCCGTAATCCGAGCCTGCCGAGCCGCGCTTCTCTCAGAACATTTGGATGACTTGCAGGACCTCGTTCGCTATGCCCGAAAGCGTTACGCGGAGGCCTTGCGCCAAGCTGGCTCGCTATCATTCACGAAGCTAGAAGTCCAAATGATGGACTTAAAAAGCACTCAGTTGGAGGATCTGATCGGAAAGTTAGTGGCGCGGTGTGCCGCTCTGGCTTCGCGTGATTCCCGCCGCGGGCTCGTCGTTCTTCTTCTTGCCAGCCTTCCCTTTCAGTTCCTCAATCATATCCTCTAGCTTGGCCAGCTTCTTCTCGACCTGTCGCATTTTTTTCAAAAGGCTGCGCTTCTGCCCGCTGGTCGCGTTCGTGCGCTTGTTGGATTTGCGTTTTTTCATCTCGCCGCCCCTTTTGCCCGGTTGAGTGGTCTATTCCAGGCTAGAGGAGGCGAGGGCGCGAAGCGGTACGGAGGGATACATCGACGGGGGGCCGGCGTCACGCGAGTTTGGTGACCTGTGTCACATCAATTTGGGAAATATTGTGATTTATTATCACGAAAGGCGCTGCGAGTCCTGGTTCGGAATCCTTCGCGGCGGTATATTTTTCCATAATTCCTCAAGGGAATCCATTACGCGGTAATACGGATTGAAATCCACAGGCCGAGACGCGTAACAAGGGACACCAGCCAGAAGGATCACGGGCCATGGACCTTTCACTTTCGACTACAAATGAAATGGGGATTCGCAACGTCATCCATCTGATGGACGGCGCTATCCGCTGCGGCGAGCTCGAACTGCTGCTGAACGACTTGAGCAGAGTTGAAAGACGAATCCAGCGGACAAAGAAAGCCTATTGGAATGCGCTGCGCGCCGCCGGACGGCTCTCGTTCGGCGCCAGGCAGGTTTCCGCATTCGAGTCTAGAAGCATTCGCTTGGAGCAGATTATTTGCGAACTGCAGCGGCGGTATGATACCGGGAAAGCGGCGCCGAACGAGGTGCTCGAAAAAGCTACAGCAAAGGAAATGAATTTGATGACCGGGTAGCTAGTCAGCCAGATGGTTATCAGCGCTGCCTGTTTCGTGTGCTATCCGAAGTTGTGGCGCGGGTTCGCAAAGCGAAATGCCTACACCCACTGCGATCACCACCAGGCAGCCGATCACGTTATACCAGAGGAAAGAAATCCTGGTGAACGCGGCTGCCGCGAAGATGGCCACCTCGCCCAGAATGACGCCGTAAAATGCGCCATTGCCCGTGACGCGCTTGATGGCCGCCAGTACGAACACGCCCAACAGCCCGCCATAGAATAGCGAGCCGAGAATGTTCACCGCTTCGATCAGCGAGCCGAGATTTCTGCCAAGCCCCGCGGTGGTCACCGCATAGAGCCCCCAAAATACGGTGGCCAGCTTCGCTGCGCGAAGATAATGCTCGTCGGAGGCTTCCTTGCGGAAGTGGCGTTTGTAGATGTCGATGATGGTCACCGTGGCCAGCGAGTTGATTTCTGAGGACACGCTCGCCATGGCCGCACCCATGATCGTGGCAATGATCAGCCCGACCACCCCCGCGGGCAGGTAACGCGTAACGAAACTCAAAAAGATGTAATTGGTGTCGTTGAAGTCGCCGTTCGTGGATTTTTTTGCGAGCTCCACCGCGCTGGCGCGCGCTGCGCTAAAGTCCTTTTCAGCTTGCTGATATTGTTGAGTGAGCGCGGCTGGCGGGTCGAGACTTCCGGGGTTGTTTTGCGCGAGCTGCGTAGCCGCTTCGCGGCGGCGCTCGAAAGCTGCGTCATAACGCTGCACGACGCCCTGGTATGCGGGATCGGTTTGCATTCGTTCGATGGCGGATTGATCGAAGACCACCGGCGGCTTGGCGAAATTGTAGAATGAAAAAACGATGGCGCCGATGAACAGGATGAACATCTGCAGCGGAATCTTGGCCACGCCATTGAAGAGCAGGCTCAGGCGGGTATCTTTGAGCGATCTACCCGTCAGATAGCGTTGCACCTGGCTCTGGTCGCATCCGAAGTAAGCCAGGGCGAGGAACATGCCGCCAAGAATACCGCTCCAGATGTTGTAGCGGTCGCTCCAACTGAATTGCGGCACGATCATGCGCAGTTTTCCTGCCGCGCCGGCAACTTTCACGGCTCCCAGCGGAGTAATGCCGTGAGGCAGCAGCCAGAGCGCTGTTCCGAAAGCGGCCAGCAGCCCGAAGGTCATCACGATCATTTGCGGGAATTCGGTCCAGGTCACGGCCACCACTCCACCAAACGTGGTGTAGAGCAGCGCCAGCGCGCCCACGATCAAGATGGTGACATGATCGGGCCAGTGAAAGATGACGCTTAGAACGATGGCCAGCGCGTAGAGCGAAATGCCGATGGCCAGCCCGCGCTCGATCAGAAAAATCACGCTGGCCAGAGCGCGCGTTTTCGCGTCGAAGCGGCGCTCCAGATATTCGTAGGCGGTGTAAACCCTGGCGCGATGAAACATGGGCACCAGCGTGACCGACAGGATGATCATCGCGAGGGGCAAGCCAAAGTAAAACTGCACGAAGCGCATGCCGTCGACGTAGGACTGGCCAGTGGTGGAAATGAAGGTGATGGCGCTGGCCTGCGTGGCCATGATGGAGAAGGCGATGGCGTACCAAGGCATGGTGCGGCCCGCCACCATGTACTTCTTCATCGTATTCGATCCGCGCCCGCGCCAGGTGCCGTAGCCGACTACAATCGCAAGACATCCCGCGAGCACGAACCAATCCAGGGGCCGCATAACGAGCCAGAACACCTCTCCACGTATTTACTCGATGGTAGTCGAACGCCACACCGACGTAAACCTTTGACGCGTGGCGCCTCAAAACGATTTCTCGCGGAAACTACAGAGGGAGCGGCTTTGTGGAAGAGCGAAGGCACAGCCGGGTGTCTTCGCTCGAACCGAATGAAAAACGTAGCCGAAGAATTATTTCTGGGCGACGGGCGTATCCGAGGGCTTGTCAGTGGCCAGATAGAAGTAGCCGACGCGCTCGTTTGGCTGCGAACCCCACCAGATGCGACCTTCGGAGTCGGTGGAGAAATCGCGAATGCCGTTCTCGTGATAGAGGAACGGATACTCGATCACTTTTCCGGTGGCCCGATCGAGTTGGCCCATGGTGGCAACGAAAGATGTTGTGAACTTTCAAATTGACTGATAAAGGTAGGGAACATTTTTGCCGCCTGTCTGGCTGCAGTACGTGAGCCGGATCAGGAGACCGCGGAGGTCCCGAATGAAATTTAAGAGTGTGTTGGCAATTGCCATAGCGGGAGCGAGCCTCACTCTCGTTTCGCCTCGTATCAGCGCCAATGCGGCCGGCAATGATGTAAAGGCCACGGCCAAAGTGTCGGCCGTTAAGGGCACGGGCGCGATATCGGGCAAAGTGGATGCCGCCAAGGAATTCAAGGGCGCGCAAGTCTACATTCGCAACATGGACAAGAACATCGTCTACATGGTTTACACCTCCGCCGGGCGCTACAAAGCGATTGACCTGTTGCCCGGCAATTACGAAGTCAGCGTGAAAAAATCCGGCTTTGCCAGCGACGTGAAAAAAATCAGCGTTGCCGCCGATGCAGCCGTCACCGCCGATTTCACGCTCACCGATGGTCCGGTGCTGCCGCGCATTGGCGACCACCCCGGATACGATCCGCATCTCGCCAAACAATCCGCGTCCTACGAACAGCTATATCCAGCGGGATCGGGCCGCGTCGTCATCGAAAAAACCTGCATGGTCTGCCACGGGCCAGACTTCCTCCCGCAGCATCATTGGGATGAATCGCAATGGAATGCCGCCATCGACTTGATGAGCAATCCCGACGGCCTGATCAAGAGCCGTATTCTGCCGGGCACCATTAGCGCCAAGGAACGTGAAGATCTGGTCAGCTACCTGGTGAAAAATTTCGGTCCGGAGAGCCAGACGCGCCGCCTCGAAGTTCCCGAAATGCCCATCGATGAAAAGGCGCTTGCCAGCGCGATGTACATCGAGTACGAAGTTCCCAAGCAGTATGGCCAGCCAATTCACGACGAGCATTTCGACCGCGAAGGGAATGTCTGGGTAGTGGATCGCGCACCGGGACGCCCCAGCGTCGACAAACTCGACCCGCGCACCGGCGATTGGGCCTATCACGCGATCCCCGATCCCAACGCGTTGCCGCACGGCCTCACTGCGGACGCTGCCGGCGATCTATGGTTTGCCGGCGAAACTGCCTACGGCCGCATCGAGGCGAAAACGGGCGCAATGAAGCTCTACTATTTCGACGATAAAGACAGCTACGTTCCGCTCCCCGGCGAAGGTGTTGGCAAAGGCACCAAGCACCAAAGCCACGGCCACACTCCGGTGGTCGATTCGAAGCAGAACATCTGGATGACGCTCAGCTATACAGACCAATTAGCGAAATGGGACCGCCGCACGCAGGAAATCTCCCGCTTCACGGTTCCCAACGCGCACTCGTTCCCGTATGGAGCTTATGCGGACCACAAGGACAACATCTGGGTCGCCGAGTGGTTCCGCTGCAAAGTGGCAAAATTCGATCCCGAAACCGAAAAGTTCACCGAGTATCCGCTGCCCGATCCGCCCTGCACGGTGAAGCGCATGTCCGTGGATTCGAAGGGCATCGCCTGGTACGTGAAGGATGGCGGCAAACTCGGCAGCCTCGATCCAAAAACCGGCAAAGCGGTTGAGTACGAAGCTCCCTTGATGTACGCCAGTGGCTACGACGTGCAACCCGATGCCCAGGACAATCTTTGGATCAGCGACTCAGGGCAAGGCGGAGCGATCGTGAAGTTCGACCGCACCACGAAGAAATTCACTTACTATCCGAGCATCCAGCTCACCGATATGCCCAAGCTAGAAGTTACGCGCGACGGAGCCATCTGGTATTCCGCGCGCTCGGCGAAAACAAAAGCTATCGGCGTGCTGTATCCCGACATGTCTAGGATAAAAACACTCGGCGCCTACGCCATGTTTGCCGACCGCTGAAGTTTCTTCGCAAGTATTTCTGAGAGGTGCTGCAATGCGTAAGAACAGTACGAAGCTGGCTCTAGCAATCGCGTTAATGATTCTGCCGGCATTCGGCGTGAAACTTCTCTCTGCGAAGGGAAGAGGCCCAGATACAAAAAGCGACACAAAAAACGACACAAAAAACGACACAAAAAAAAGGAAACCTCCATCGCCGCCGTTCCCGGCGGAAAGGGCGGACAAGACACTTACGGCCCCTACGAACTGGTAAAAGACTGGCCCAAGCCGCTCGAAAAATTGCCCGGCCACGAAAAATGGACCTGGGGCACGGTTTCCGGCGTTTTCGCCGAAAGCCCCGATCGCGTTTACATCCTCGAGCAGGGCGAAGTTCCCGCCATGAAACGCCCGGAAACGAAACCGTATGGCCCGAGCCTGGAATATCCGATTCCTGGTTTGCCGTTCCGCCGGATTGGCGGCGAGCACGTGCGAGATGAAATGGGCCTCGACCGCCGCTGGGAGCATTGCCTGGTCGTGGTCAATTCAAACGGCGACATTATCGAGTCCTGGACGCAGTGGGATTCCATGTTCAAGCATCCGCACGCGGTTTTCGTCAATCCTTACGATCCTCAGAAAAATGTCTGGGTGGTCGATGATGGAAAGCAGGCTATTTTCAAGTTTACGCACGATGGTAAGGAATTGCTGCAGACCATCGGGACGCCCGGCGTGGAAGGCTCCGACGATACGCATTTTGGCCGCCCCACGTATCTCGCCTGGTTCCCGGACGGCACCATGTTTCTATCCGACGGCTACGACAACACGCGGGTGGTGAAGTTCGACAAAAACGGCAAATACCTGATGGCTTGGGGACAGAAGGGAACTCCGCCGAACGAAACGCGCCCAGGATATATGAACTCCGTGCACGGAATCGTCGTCGATCCCACCACGCGCCGTGTATTCGTGAACGATCGCGCCAATCGTCGCACGCAAGTTTTCGACGAGAACGGCAAGTTTCTCGATGAGTGGTCCTTCGGGCCGTACTCGTCCGTGTTCGCTACGTATATGTCCGCCGACCGTCACCTCTGGGCCGCCGATTCGATCACCTCAAAAATGCTGAAGTACGATCTTGGCGGCCACTTCCTTTATTCCTGGGGCAGCCTCGGAGATTGGCCGGGGGCCATCTGGGGCGTGCATCAGATCAGCGTGGATCAGGAAGGCAATCTCTACGTCGCGGAAGTTTCGAACGGCCGCGCGGAAAAATTCCGCCCGCGCAAAGGCGCCAATCCCGAGTTCATTACCGGCCCGCCCGTTCGCGGCGCCTGGTAATAGGCGCGGAGCGCCGAGGCGCTAGCGTAAAATGTTCCGGTAGCTGGGCATAATAGCTCACCGCCAAATCGCGGCTTGAGCGGCAACCGAACACGTCGCACTGGTTGTACCTCGCTCTCCTCGGCGTTCTTCCTATGCTTCATCAGCGACGGTATTGTGCGTCGCTGACATGTTCCATCCAATCGACGACTTTGCCGTCTTTCTTTTCCTGCACGGCGATATGAGTCATCGAGGTTGTCGGCGTAGCTCCGTGCCAGTGTTTCTCTCCCGGCGAAAACCAGACCACGTCACCCGGTCGAATTTCCTCAATCGGACCTTCCCAGCGCTGAGCCCAGCCGCAGCCGGCGGTGACGATCAGCGTCTGACCGAGCGGATGCGTATGCCAGGCCGTGCGCGCGCCGGGCTCGAACGTTACGCTAGCGCCTTGCACCAGCGCCGGATCGGGCGCCTGAAAAAGCGCATCAATCCGCACCGTACCGGTGAACCAGTCTGACGGTCCCTTTGCGGAGGGTTGCGAGCCAACTCTTTTGATTTCCATTCTTATTCCTCACTCTTTCTATTTTGCAGAATCACCCATCCATCGCGCGCTGCATTCCGCCATGGTTCTCTCCTTGGCGCGAGCGGACGCTTAAAGACCCGTCATCTGCTCGAGACGCTCAGGATAGCGGGCTCCTTCCACCTTGATCTTTGACCCGGCGGCATCGATGTCTCGCAGGTCTTCGGGCGTCAGTTGGATCGAAAATGCTCCGAGGTTTTCTTCCAGACGGTTTAGCTTCGTGGTGCCGGGGATGGGAACGATCCAGGGTTTTTGAGCGAGCAGCCAGGCCAGCGCGATCTGAGCAGGAGTTGCGTTCTTGCGCTCTGCAATACTGCCGAGCAGATCGATCAGTGCCTGGTTCGCTTTCAGAGCCTCCGGCCTGAAGCGAGGCAGAGTACTGCGAAAATCGCTGCTCTCGAATTTTGCGTTTTCGTCGATCTTGCCGGTGAGGAAGCCTTTGCCGAGCGGGCTGTAAGGCACGAAGCCGATGCCGAGTTCCTCGAGCGTGGGTATCACTTCCTGCTCGGGCTTGCGCCACCACAGCGAGTATTCGCTCTGCACCGCGGTGAGCGGCTGGACGGCGTGCGCACGCCGAATGGTCTTCACGCCTGCCTCGGAAAGTCCGAAGTGCTTCACTTTGCCGGCAAGGATCAGTTCCTTCACTGTGCCGGCAACATCTTCTATGGGCACGTTCGGATCCACGCGATGCTGATAGAGCAGGTCGATGCTTTCCATCTTGAGCCGCTTGAGTGAGCCCTCGACCGCCCGCTTGATCTGCTCTGGCCGGCTGTTCACGCCTAAGGCTCCCGGCCGGTTGTCGCTGCCACTGAGATCGAACCCGAACTTGGTGGCGATTACCACTTTGCTGCGGTAGGGAGCCAGCGCTTCGCCCACAAGCTCTTCGTTCAGGAATGGGCCATACACTTCGGCGGTGTCAAAGAACGTGATGCCGCGTTCGATGGCGGCATGGAGCACGCTGGTCATCTCCTTCTTGTCTTTGGGCGGGCCGTAGGAAAAGCTCATTCCCATGCAGCCAAGCCCGATGGCAGAGACTTCCAAATTGCTTTTGCCGAGTTTGCGTTTTTGCATCGTTTCTCCTTCGAACTATTTCTCTCGTCAAGAGATTAGGGCGAAACGCCTTGGAGCGGGTAGCCTGATCCTTACGATTCATTTCCTATTCCTCTCACAAGGGAAAGAATCCGTGGCGCAGCCGAGAGCAAAGGGGACTATGCTCCGAGATATTGCAGGGACCGGAAGGCACGCGCCTTCCAAAATCGTTCTGCTTGTCGCAGCTTACCGCAAAAGGGGAACTCAAACGATTACCGGAAGGAATACACTGCGGATTGTGCTGAAACGGCGGAAAGTGGCGCACGTCTTAAGTGAGAAGACTTCGAGCGACTTTCATGAGTGTTGATCGCAGAGTTTGGCTTACAGCGGTGCTTCTTACGGCATTGGGATCCGTGGGCTTTCTGGGGTTTCCCGGGACATCTGTGGCGCAAACCGCCCAGCAGGGAGCGGCCAAGCCCATTGGCACAATCAAAAGCATTTCGGGCGAGACGATCACGCTCGCTTCCGATGCGGGGCCACTTTTCACCTTCACTGTGGGCAGCGGCGTCAAAATCGAGCGGATCGAACCTGGCGCGAAGGACCTGAAGAACGCTGAGCAATTGCAGTTGGGAGACTTGCAAACTGGCGACCGCATTCTGGTGCTCGGCACGGTTTCTGCTGATGGTCATACTGTGATGCCGACGGCCGTGGTGGTGATGAAAAAGGCCGATGTGGTCTCCAAACAACAACGCGAGCAGCAGGATTGGCAGCGGCGCGGAGTTGGCGGGCTGGTGACGTCCATCGAACCGACCGCGGGAACCATCACGATCTCGTCACAATCATTTGCAGGCGCCAAAAGTGTGACGATTCACATTTCCAAGGATACCGTGCTGCGCCGCTATGCTCCGGACTCGGTGAAATTCGACGACGCCAAGATCAGCTCCATCGATCAGGTGAAGACAGGCGATCAGCTTCGCTCCCGCGGAGCCCGGAATTCGGATGGGACTGAGGTGACCGCCGAGGAAGTTGTTTTTGGGGCCTTTCAGAATATCCCCGGCACAATCCAATCAGTCGATGCAGCAGCCGGAACCATCAGCGTCAATGACTTGGCGACCAAGAAGAGCGTCACTCTGAAGGTGACGCCGGAATCACAACTTCGAAAACTACCGCCGCAGTTGGCACAGCTTATGGCCATGCGGCTGAAAAATGCCGGACCGGGGACGCCGTCCGGTGGAGCCTCTCAAAACGCTTCAGCGTCAAGCGGGAACCAGCCAACGGGAGGAAATAAAGGCGGCGAAGCGGCAAGCGCTCCCGATAATGCAGGCCGGGGGCGCAACGGCGGCGATTTTCAGCAAATGCTTTCCCGTGTTCCGCAGACGACGCTCGGCGATCTTCAGAAGGGCGACGCGGTGATGATTGTTTCCACCGAGGGTTCCTCCTCGACCAACAGTACGGTCATAACTCTTCTCGCTGGCGTAGAGCCCCTGCTGGCTGCTTCTCCCAATGGAGCGGGGACATCGATGATCCTACCTCCCTGGAGCCTGGAAGCTCCAGGCGGCGATGCTGCGCAGTGAACTAATTCTCAGTCCGGAGACGTAATGAAATTCCGAAGGTGTCACACACTTGCCCTGGTGGGCGCAATTTTGCTTTGTGGTCTATATGCGCTGAATGTTCTGTGCGCACTGCCCCTATCGGCCCAGTCGAACCCGGCGACAGCCCATGGCCAAATTACCGATCCTTCCGGCGCGGCCGTGCCAAACGCGACCGTCCAGTTCGTCAACCCAGCTCAAAATGCCACGGCTCAATCCGGCCGCGACGGGAATTATCAGGTCAAGGGACTGGCGCCCGGAAAATATTCTGTGAAGGTGGATGCGAAGGGATTCACGGAATACCAGAACGATTCTGTCGAAGTTGTGGCCGGGCAGAATCTCAAGCTCGATGTACCGCTTTCGATCCAGGTGGAAGAGCAGAAGGTTGAAGTAACTGCCGAAGGCGGCGAGCAGCTCAGTGTAAGCCCTGAAAACAATGCTGGGGCAATCGTGCTTTCCGGAAAGGATCTGGATCAACTTTCCGACGATCCCGATCAATTGCAATCGGACCTGGAAGCGTTGGCCGGCCCATCGGTCGGTCCGAACGGCGGGCAGATGTACATCGATGGTTTCACCGCAGGACAGCTTCCGCCTAAATCTTCAATCCGCGAAATCCGCATCAACCAAAACCCGTTCTCGGCCGAGTACGACAAGTTGGGATACGGGCGAATCGAAATTTTCACAAAGCCCGGCACGGACAAGCTGCACGGTCAATTCATGGTCATCGGCAACGATTCTGCGTTCAACTCGCGGAATCCGTATCTCGGAACCGCTCTTTTGCCGGGGTATGACACGTTCCAATTCAACGGCAGCATTGGGGGACCGCTGAGCAAGAAAGCGTCCTTCTTTCTCGACACGCAATATCGCGACATCAACAACGAAACGGTGGTCAACGCCCAGCCCCAACCTCTGCCCGCGCCGTTTTTTACGCAAGCCGTTTCCAATCCACGGACACGCCTGAATATCGCGCCCCGGCTCGACTATCAGTTAGCGACCAACAATACCCTAACCGTGCGCTACCAGTATTATCGGGACAATATCACCAACGATGGAGTGGGGCAGTACACCTTGCCGTCGGCTGGCTATAACCTGCTGACCACCGAAAGCACTCTGCAAATCAGCGATACGCAAATTATTGGTGCGAATATCGTCAACGAGACGCGCTTTCAGTACCTTCACGACGGCAGCACCCAGGCGCCACAGAGCACCGCGCCCGCGGTAATCATTCCCTTTGAATTCACGAGCGGCGGCAGCAATTTGGGTTCGATTCTCGACCATCAAAACCACTACGAGTTGCAAAACTATACTTCCGTAGCGTTTGGCAATCATCTGTTGAAGTTCGGCGCGAGACTGCGCGATCTTCAGGAAACAAATATCGCGACGAGCAATTTCAACGGAACGTTCACGTTTCCCTCGCTGGCGGCCTATCAGGCGAACGCCCCGGTCCAGTTCAATTTGACCACGGGTACTCCTTCCGCGTCGTCGAACCTATTTGACGCAGGCCTTTACATCCAGGACGACTGGCGCTGGAAGCCGAATGTAACGCTCAGCGGCGGGCTGCGCTTTGAAACGCAGAATCACATACCGGACCACGCCGATTTTGCTCCACGGCTGGGGCTTGCCTGGGGCATCGATCAGACGAAATCGCACGCTCCCAACACCGTGGTGAGAGCGGGCTGGGGAATTTTCTACGATCGCTTCACGAACGATCTGGTATTGCAGGCTGAGCGTCAGAACGGTATTACCGAGCAGGAATACATCGTCACGAATCCGACCTTTTATCCCAACATCCCGTCCATTAGCACGCTCCAGGCCGCTGCGTCAGGCGTGCCGACCATTTACCGTATACAACCGAACCTGCACGCGCCCTACACTGTGCAGACGGCCGTCAGTCTCGAGCGGCAAGTTTCAAAGGTGGCGAAAGTCACCGTGTCTTACATCAATTCCCGCGGGTTCGATGAGCTGCTCACAAACAACATCAACGCGCCGCTTCCAGGAACCTACATTCTTGGAGATCGCACCAGTGGGATTCGCCCTAATGGGATTCTTCAAAATATCTATGAGTACGAATCGGAAGGCGTATTCAAGCAGAACCAGTTGATCACCAACGTAAATCTGCGTGTAGGAACAAAGGTCACGCTGGCTGGTTACTATTCGTTGAATTACGCAAACAGCGATACGTCGGGACCGGGCAGCTTCCCTTCGAATCCGTACAACATCACCGCAGACTATGGCAGGGCTGCCTTCGACGTGCGCAACCGGGCGTTTGTGGGTGGGACCATCGAACTGCCCAGAGGATTTCGTCTGAATCCCTTCTTGGTAGCTGCATCGGGGGCGCCCTTCAATGTGACCGTTCCGACTGACTTGTATGGCACCTCCATTTTGAATGATCGCCCCATGTTGGCTTCAGGCACGACGTGCCCCTCGGTGGGCACGACTACAACGAATATTCTGTGTACTCAGTTGGGAACTTTCAACATTGTTCCGGCCCAAGGCCAAGGGATCATTCCGATCAACAACTATACGGGCCCCGGGCAGTTCACCTTCAATTTAAGGCTGTCAAAGACGTTTCAGTTCGGCTCCAAGAAGGAAGCAGGTGACGTTGGGGCAGGCGGACCTCGGCCGGCGGCAGGAGGGTTCGGGCGCGGCGTCGGTGGTGGACCTGGAGGTGGCCGCGGAGGCAGAGGAGGCGGCCCGGGAGGTGGGGGCCCATTCGGGGGAGCAGCAGCTACCAGTCAACGCTACAGCTTGACCTTCAGCGTCAACGCGCGCAATTTGTTCAACATCGTGAATCCTTCCGCCCCTGCGGGAAGCTTGGGATCACAGAAATTCGATACTTCCAATTCATTGGCCGCAGGGGCCTTTGGGAATGGCGCGGCGGTGCGTGTGATCCAGTTGCAAGCACAATTCAATTTCTGAAACTCCTTCGTTCGCGCGGATATTATTGAACATGGAATTCACCAGCAGGTTCGCAAAACTGAACTCTCACGGCGCCTGAACGCGCACACCCATTGCCCGGGACACAACACTGCGATTTCCTCTCGGGAGAGATCGATTGATCTCAGAAGAGGCAGGCCAACAAGAGCTTGATGCCTCGCTTAGCGTGAAGGATTCAGCAGTGCCGGATTTGCGTGGAGGCGATTTTTATAGAACGCCTCCACACTCCCGGACCGCAGGGCCATTCTATCCGGCGACCGCTTTTTTCGCTGCGATCTGGATGAACGAAAACAAGTCGGCGTTAATTACGTCTGCGTGCGTGGTTGGCATGCCATGCGGAAAGCCTGGGCAGAATCGCGTAGTGGCATTCTTGAGCAACTTGGCTGAAAGTGGCCCCGCGTCGGCAAAGGGGACGATCTGATCGTCCTCTCCGTGCATGACCAGTGCCGGTGAATCGATACTCTTGAGGTCATCGGTGAAGTCGGTTTCCGAAAACGCTTTGATGCAATCATACTGAGCTTTGATCCCGCCCATCATTCCCTGCCGCCACCAATTGTCCCTCACGCCCTGAGAAACGGCCGCTCCGGGCCGATTGTAACCGTAGAATGGCAGAGTAAGGTCCTGATAGAACTGCGGCCGGCTCTTCGCCGTCTTTTCCCTGAGATCATCGAAGACTGCGATTGGCAGACCGCCCGGGTTCTTGGGAGACTTCAGCATGACCGGCGGAACGGAACTGATCAACACCAGCCTTGCTCCACGGCCCTTTCCATAGCGAGCTACGTAGCGCGCCGCTTCTCCTCCGCCGGTCGAGTGTCCGATGTGAATGGCATCACGCAAATCCAGTTTTTGGACGAGTTCGTTTGCGTCAGCCGCATAGGTGTCCATCTCATTGCCGGTGTCGGTTTGGGTAGAGCGGCCGTGCCCGCGACGATCATGCGCGATGACCCGGTAGCCGCGTTCAAGGAAGAACATCATTTGCGCGTCCCAGTCATCGGCGGAGAGGGGCCATCCATGGTGGAAGAAAAGTGGCTGGCCAGTGCCCCAATCCTTGTAGTAAATGGTTGTGCCGTCTTTTACCGTGATCGTTCCCATCGTTTCGTCTCCTTCTTCTATTGAATTTCACTCTCGGCGCATCGAGCAACGCGTTAACCCTGGCCCCTTCTGCTAATAATTCCAGGAACGAAGCAGTACTACCGCCCGGAACAGCAATTGGAGTAGAGCTATGGCGAGCGTGCCTCGAATACCGCCGAACTTGTCGCGCATGAGTTTGGCACCCTCGCCCCCACTCTCTCCCATCTTTGAGATGGACGCGTCACGAGATGCAGTAATTTTTGGCTACTGCTTCAGGGTAAACCGTTGAATACCACATTCGGAGTACGGTTGCCCGCGGTGCGAACCGGGCCAGGCGTGCGCTGAAGTCGACGACCGGGACCGGACCTGCGCGGCATTTCACAGGCAATACGATCCTGCGTCTGAAATGGCTTACCGTGTGGCCTTCAAAGCTGCGGCAACTTGCGTAACACGCGCCCCCTGGTGCCTCGCGACCTCAAGTTCTTCCGGCGTCGGCGGAGCGCTGTTCTGCCCCGAAATAGATGACGCCCCGTAAGGCGTCCCGTGACCTTGAATTAGCTTGGGATGAGTGTAACCGATCGGCACGATGATGAAGCCCAGGTGCGCCATTGGGATGTATAGCGAGATCACGGTGGCTTCATTCCCACCGTGTGGCCCTGCCGTGGACGTAAAGGCTCCCGCCGCTTTTCCATTTAGCTTGCCCTGGAACCACAGGCCGCCGAGGCTGTCTATAAATGCTTTCAATTCTGCCGACGCGTTTCCAAAACGCGTCGGCGTTCCAAACACGATGCCGTCGGCCCATTCTACGTCGGCTAGCGTTGGAGCGCCGTACTCAGCGAGCATCCTCCTGCTGCGCTCGTCCCATCCGGGAACTTTGGCCATTATCTCCGTAGGAACGATATCGGGCACGCGCCGCACTCGGACGTCGGCACCGGCTCCTCGAGCCCCTTCAGCAACCGCTTTAGCGAGCGCCTCCACAGAACCATCACGAGAGTAGAAAGCAACAAGAATATTTGCTTTAGCATCTGGCATAAGAAAATCTCCTTTGTGTGAAGCTCCCCTCAGGTGTCTGTTGGGTCATCATTACTAAGAATCCTCGTAATGGCTGGCCACGTCCAGCCGTGCTCAAGGCAAATCGCATCATGCCGTCGCGAACCCCTACGGATGCGGCATCTGACCGTGGGTCACGTACAGCGGCGAGGCTGGACAGCCGTCCATCCACCGATTCGTTTCGGTCAAGATTCAGTCCTCGAAGCTTCGCGCTCCACCTTGCATGCGGTTTGTCACCAAGTTTTTCCAGACAAACTTAATCACGCGAGCGTCGTTGTAACAGTATGCGAGATTGTGATTGAGCGTTGAAAAACAGTGTTCCAAACTGCGACGTTGCCGTCTGATTACCCTGAGCCCGCGTCGTTATCGAAAGCATAAGAGCCAGCGCGAGCAAACCCATCAAGTGCAAGATGAAAGGAGCCCTGTTTATTAATCCTTGTCCGTGGAGAACCATTTCTGTCACGAGCCGCTGACAATCGAAAACCGTGTGAACGGGCACACCCATCCCTGGGGACCGCGACTCTCCGTTTTCCTCTCAAGAGAGATCGATTGATCTCAAGGAGAGGCTGACTAGCAAGACTTGATGCTTCGTTTACCGTGGAAGATTCAGCCGCCCTAGCTTTGTGTGGAGGCGACCGTTCATAACTATCTCCGCGAGAATTCCGCATAGCTCTTCACGAATCAAGTTCAAGTCCTCCTCCGACACTTGTTCTTCGCTCCTGGGTTCGCTGAAAACCAAGTTTTCTTTCATTCCAACTCCATTCGACAAAGGGTGTTTGCCACCGGTATCCCCTTGTGGAAGCGACTCATCCCATCCGATAGACTCTAAGTCGCCCAGAAATCCGAAGCCTTTCATCGCGCTTGCCGGCGTCTCGTACGAACTTTTGCTTGCTCCATCCACTGTCGGATGTAGGCAGGACAATTTTCGAGCATGATGCTATTGGCCTCGCAGCGGGCAAGAAATTCAACGGCGTCCTGGTTGACGAGTGTCACGTCCCTCAAATCCAAGGCCAATTGTTTCCCAGGCGCCTCCGAGGCAAGGAGTTTTTGTAGCTGCTCGATGTCATCTGCCTCAATTCGTCCACTGAGTGTAAAGACGATTCGGCCGTTTCCTAATCTGTCAATTTTGAGCATGTGGGCTTCCGGTTGCGAGTTTCGCCGTGCGTCGCAACCTCGGCTCCAGTCGCAATCCATCGTTTGCGGAAAATTCCAGACAACGCCGATTGGCCGCATGAACGAATTCCGTGCGGCGCGAGAGGAATCGTCGGTCACGAATCGACAATCCTGCCGCCAATCGAATGAAAAATGACATGCGCTCAACCTCGGCCTTCCGATCCAGACACACTCCATGCGTTGCGGTACATTGAGTCACATCCGCGTCAGACTCTATCGAGCGCAAACCGTGTTGAGAGGAAGCAATCTGGCGTCCAAAAGTAAGTCGCTGACAGCTAAGAATTAACCGCGATCCCAAGTGCCGCATTTTCGACAATTGGCGAATTTCCGGGCGGAATCATTCACTGGCGGTTTTTCTGATAGAGCAGCGGAGAAAGAAATTTAAACCTATGGCTTAACCTTAAGACATCACCCACACAATGCAAGTCGCCGATTTGACCCTTTTGGAAGCGTGCGTTGTTTATCCGTCAGTTATTGGCGGCGTTTGGTCCGAACGAATATGGGGTTAAAGTCCTCAGTTTTCCGGATAAGCCTTGAAGCGATTCTTGTTAATCTTGAGTGACCGGATCTTGGATTCCAGGGTGGACCGCGCGATCCCGAGTTTGGCGGCCGCACCCGACGATCCGGAGACCCGCCCTTGGCATTCTCGCAGGGCTGCTTCGATGATTTCCCTTTCTTGGGTTGCCACCTTCTCGGAGAGGTAAATCTGGCCCTCCGTTTTCCTCTCCGTCGGCTGGTGGGATAGCCAGCTCTCATCCACAGAAAAAGCCTCGGTTTCGCACACGATCACAGACCGTTCGATAACGTTCTGTAATTCGCGTATGTTTCCGGGCCAAGGGTACGACTCAAGTAATCGGAGGCTCTTCTTGTCGACGGTCGTAATTCTCTTACCAGTTTTTCGCGCGTAGCGATCGATAAAGTATTCAACCAGCAGACGGATGTCCTCTTTTCGTTCTCGAAGAGCAGGAATTTCAATCGGGAAAACATTCAGGCGGTAAAACAAATCTCTACGGAAAGACCCAGTGCTGATGGCGGCTTGCAAGTCGCGGTTCGTGGCTGCGATCACTCGAACATCGGCGTAGATTCGACGGTTGCCGCCAACCCGGTCAAACTCGTGTTCCTGTAAAACACGCAGTAGCGCAACCTGAGTCTCGGCTGGAAGTTCTCCGACTTCGTCGAGGAAGATCGTCCCGCCGCTTGCTAATTCAAACCTACCCAAACGCTGTTGAGTCGCGCCAGTGAAGGCACCCTTCTCGTGCCCAAACAACTCAGAGGCGATCAGGTCACGCGGGATAGCTGCGCAGTTCACGCTAACGAATGCGCGCGAGGCGCGGCCTGATCGTCTGTGGATGGCGCGTGCAACAAGCTCCTTGCCTGTTCCAGTTTCACCAGTTATGAGGACTGTCGAACCACTTGGCGCAACTTTGGAAATGCGCGAGAGTACGGCGTGCAAAGCTGGAGAGGTTCCAACAATCTCCTCAAACATCGATGCCTTATCGATTTCTTCGCGTAGGGCGACGTTTTCTCGGAGAAGAGTGTCCTCTGTCTGCTTTCGATCTTCGATGTCTGTTCCGGTAAAATACCAACGTCTAATCTGTCCCTGTTCGTCGCGCAAGGGGTTTAAACGAGCCAAGAACCAGCGATAAGTCCCATCATGTTTGCGCAGTCGCAACTCCAACTCTTCAGCAGCGCCACTGGATAAAGCGCGATCCGCACAGGTCTTGAGTCGCTCCGAATCGTTAGGATGAGCACTGGCCCCAAAGCTTTTATGTTGCCATTCGTAAAGACTGATGCCGAGGTAGTCGAGCGCGGTGCGGTTCGCATAGAGGCGTTCACGGTTAGCCCCGTATACTGCGATAAGTTGAGGAACGAAGTTGACTATTTGAAGGAGCTCCATTTCCTGGTCGCGGATCTTGTCTTCGGCGATTTTGCGTTCGGAGATGTCAGTCACGGCCCCGACAAATTCACGATTCCCGGACGCATCCCGTAATCCGTGCAGGGCATGGACGTGCTTCACTCGCCCGTCAGGCATCAGTAAGCGAAAGGTATGCTCGAAATCTGTCGCGACGTTCATTGCCTCATCGATGACTCTCTGGGAGCCGGGCCTGTCCTCGGGATGGATGCGCTGTAGCACTGAATCCAGGGTTGGTTTGTGAGTTCGGTCGTATTCAAAAATGCGATAGGTTTCGTCTGACCAGACAATTTCGCCAGTGTCAGTTTTCCACCCGAAACTGCCCGTGTGACTGAGCCTTTGAGCTTCCGTCAGGTACGCTTCCCGCCGCCGGAGTTCGCGGGTCAGAAGTTCGTGTCCCGTAACGTCTATGGCGCTGCCGACGTACTTTTTCACCTTTTCGTTTTCGACGACAGGAGCACCGACGCAGCGAATGTACCGGATCTCGCCGTCGGGATGAACGATGCGCTTTGTAGCGTCGAAGGGCGAAGCTTTCGCCAAAATTCCATTGATCAGGTCTGCCATGGACTCGCGATCGTGGGGATGGACGCGATCCAAATATTCCTGAACACTAGGCGGTTTGCTGGCCGGATCGAGTCCGTACATGCGAAATAATTCGGGAGACCAATAGTAGAAGCCGTCGGGATCTAAGGCCCAGCTTCCCATGTGGGCAAGACGCTGCCCTTCGGCTAGATAAAACTCGCTCCTTTGCAGGTCCAGGGCATTGAGGCGGAGCTGTTCTTCCGCCTTTTTGCGCTCGTCAATATCCAGGCTCGATCCATACCACGTGACGATGTCACCGTTTTCATCGCGAAGTGGCACTTTCCGGTGGAACATCCAGCGGTACTCTCCGTTTGCTCGACGGACGCGAGTTTCGTAATCGAAAACTTCTCCAGTCGCGAGGCAGGCTCTCCACCTGGTCAAAATCCCCTCGAGGTCCTCAGGGTGGATGAAAGCCGTCCAATTCCAGCCGGCCACAGCGTCCAGACTGACGCCCAGGTATTCCAGCCAGGGCTTATTGAAGTAATCGAGGTAGCCGTCAGGCCTGGCGGTGTGAATCAGGGCTGGGATCGAATCGACGAGAAGCTGAATATCAAACGACACGGATTGCCGTCCTGCCGAGGCCATGGCCGGAATCATACACTCCGAAAGTCCGTAAAGGAAAAACGATTCAGGCGATTCAGAGGGGACCCGGTTACGAGGCGAAAGGGCCTTTTCGTGTGTCGAGAAAGCGAGGCACTTGGATTGAATCTACAGGCACTTAGGTGGCGCCTATCTCGGCGCGACGTGTCGAGAAAAGTTTCGCCTGACCTCGCTTCCTTCCCGGTGTATGTGTGGTGCGGCGGTACTCCTTGGAGACGGGCGGCGCCGTCAGTTCCCTGGCTTTTAAGTCTGCCTTCTGCTGTTGACACCAGCGCATCTCTATATGCTCGGCCGACAGAATACGACTCGATTAATGGATGTCAATGGACCCGGGGGAATGGGTGGTCTAGGACCGCCGAAGCCGAGCGGCTACCTTTGTGACCGTTGTGGAGGGAGGCGTGCTTATCGCAGAGTGGAGGTTATGAGGCGAACGTGAACACGATTCCTGCAAAGATTACACCAGCGGACGTGATTGTTTGGGGCGAAGGCAGTGCGTTCAATCAACAGATTATAGCGGGCTCACATCGGTTAACAAGCGACGAGCCGGAGAGCGTTGGAGGCAGTGACACGGGACCATCGCCCTACGACCTTTTGCTAGCAGCTCTGGGGTCCTGCACCTCGATGACCGTCGGGATGTATGCACGAAAAAAGAATTGGCCCTTGGAGAGGGTAACGGTCTGGCTTCGACATTCTAGAATATACGCCTCCGACTGCTCGGAATGTGAAACACGGCAAGAGATGCTGGATAGAATCGAACGGGACGTCCGATTTGAAGGGCCCTTAAGCACAGAACAACGTTCGCGGCTGCTCGAAATCGCCAACAAGTGCCCGGTACACCGCGCGCTCACTTCAGAGATCAGCATCCAAACGACACTTCTATGACCGGGGGGTTGCCCAAGAAAGAGTTGGGCTCGAGCGCCGCGCCGCCAGCCGGGCTTGCTTAGCTTACAGCCCGCTCTTCGTGAACCCAGAATCGTTCGCGAAGAATTCTCTTGAGGATCTTGCCGGAACCGCTTTTCGGTAATTCGGTGTCTGAAAACTCGAAGCGGCGTGGAATCTTGTAATTGGCCAAGAACTGCCTGCAGTGGCTCGTCAGGTCGCTCGCGCTCAGAACCATCCCGGGCTTCAGCACGACGCAAGCCATGACGAGTTCACCCCATTGGGGATCGGGTATTCCTAAGACCGCCACCTCCCGAACCGCAGGATGTTTATAAATGACCGCTTCCACCTCTCCGGAATAAACATTTTCGCCGCCTGTGACGATCATGTCTTTCAAACGATCGAGAATGTAGAAATAGCCGCCTGAATCCTGATAGCCGATGTCTCCCGTGCGAAACATTCCGTTTCGAAATGCGAGAGCCGTGTCTTCCGGATCATTCCAGTAGCCTCGCATGACGTTGGCGCCCCGTGCGACCAGTTCACCGTGCTGCCCGACTTCCACTTCCTTTCCCGTTTCATCCTCGACTCGCAGGTCAATTCCTGGGCAGGGGCGACCGCAAGACAGAAGCTTGCTTTCGACATGATCCCGGTCTTCGAGACCTGTCAGGAAACCAGTCTCGCTGAGTCCATAGCTCTGGAGAAGTTTCACCTTCGGCAGAAGCTCTCTGGTTCTGTGAACAAGCTCCGGAGCCATTGGAGAACCGCCGTAAGCGAGAACCTCGAGGCTGCTCAAGTCATAGGACCTTGCTTCGGGTAATTGAGTCAGCAGATTCAGCATCGTCGGCACCAACACCGTGTGGGTTACACGTTCGTTTGCGACCAACTCACAAAAGGTTTGCGGGTTGAACTTTGGAATTGTGATTTGGCGCGCACCGAAAGCCGGTGCCGCGAACATGGCGGGAAAATCAGCAATGTGAAAAATTGGCGCCGCATGAAGATAGACGCCGCCTTCCCGATATCTCATCCAATAGGCGAAGTGGTCGAGGTTCGCCAAGATGTTGGCGTGAGTTACCACGACGCCCTTCGGCCGGCCGGTTGTGCCACTCGTGTAGATGAGAGCCAGGATTGCTTCCGGGTCATAGATAGGATCCGGACAGGAGGCGTCTCGAACATCTAAGGGCTTTTCATCGAGCACGAGCTGCCAAGGAAGCTGCACGGTAGGCTTCGGGAGCGAGGAGTGCCGAACAATCCCGCGCGGTTTTGCATCGAGCAGAAGCCGGTCGATTTCGGCCCCAGAGAGACGTGCGTTTATTGGGACTGCAGTAAGGCCGAGCCAGCTGCAGGCGTAAACCAACTCGATGTATTCAGGAGAATTCGGCAACAGAAGAGCGAGACGTTCGCCCGCCGCAAAACCATCGGCGGCGAGCGCAGCCGCAACGTTCTGGACGCGCTCGTGGAGAGCCTTGAAAGAAACGGCAGCACCGTTGACAACCAGCGCCACGCCTTGCGCGTAATAGCGGGAAGCCCGGCCGAGAGAATGAACGTAGATCATAGTCTGCTATCCAATGAAGAAGCGCCCGGGGCCGCGAAGTCACGAACCAGGGTGCTTCACGGATCGAAGTTAATCGGCGTGGCTTCCGGCGATAGCCGCTTGTGCCGCCTCGTCGCCCTTTGCCCGGGTAGCGAGGAGTTCCAGTAGCATAGCGTCGCGTTCGTGTTCGAGTTCCGCGATAGAGCGGCCATTGGCCTCCTTGGTCACACCTTCGACGATCGCTTGTTTAACCTGGGGACTGAACTCAGTGATCGTTCCAAGATCTTTCCACCATGTGGTCATTGGCCCAGTGAATTGCTCCATGAAATGCTGAATTCCGCCTGGTCCGCCGCCGAGATGAAACAGGAGATTTGGACCCATCAAGCCCCAGCGCAGTCCGGGTCCCCAGCACACAGCAACATCCGAATCGGCGACATCCAATACACCCTGCTCGATGAGATAGACAACCTCACGGTAGAGCGCTGCCTGAAGGCGGTTGGCCACGTGTCCGACGACCTCTTTGCGGACGTGAATCGGTTTCTTGCCAATCGATTCATAGAAAGAGATCGCACGCTGAACAGTTTCCGGCGACGTTTTTTCCCCCGCCACTACTTCAACGAGCGGTACCACGTGGGGAGGATTGAAGGGATGGCCGATGACACACCGTTCGGGATGCTTGCAGGCGGATTGCATCGTGCTCATGGTCAGTCCGGATGAACTCGATGCGATGATCGAATCCGGCCGAGTCGCCGCATCCATCTCTGCGAAGAGTTTGATCTTGAAGTCCTTCCGTTCGGGTCCGTTTTCCTGCACAAGGTCGGCATCTGCGAGCGCCTTCTTCATGTCCGTCGTGAACTTCAGGCGATCGCGGGACGCGCTCGGTGAAAGTCCGATAACTGTGAGATCCTTCCATGCCTCATCCACATATTTCCGCAAATTTACTTCCGCATTCGGCGCAGGGTCTGTTGCGGTGACGCTGAGACCCCGCGCGAGATAGAGTGCTGCCCAGCTCGCGCCGATGACTCCCGTGCCGACGATCGCGACGTTCTTAATCTGCTTATCGTTTGCCATGGAACAATTCCTCCTTGAATTTTGTTTCCCAATAACCGCCGAATTCCTTTGCTGCCGCCAGTCACTTGCCCACAGCAGCGCTTTGGGTAGCCGGGTCGCGCGGGGGTGTCCACGCCGGTGACGCGTGATGATGGATAATCAGCCGATCGCCTCTTTGCCCAGTGACGTAGGTCCAAATCCACTGGAGGAAGACCGTTAAACGAAGACTCGACGTCGCCAAGAACTGCAAGTGCACGGCCGCCCATGTAAGCCAAGCCGAAAAGCCGCTCACATGGATTTTCCCGGTTTGCAGAACGGCGAATCCTTTCCCCACAACCGCCAGGTTGCCCTTGTCGAAATACTTGAATGGTTTTGGCGTTGCTCCGCCCACAATGCGGCTGTGAATCAACTTGCCCGCATATCTGCCTTGTTGAAGCGCAACTTGAGCAACTCCCGGGAGCGGTTTGCCGTTCTCATCGAGAGATGCCGTGTCGCCAACGACAAAGATTTCCGGGTGTCCTGGCACGCTAACGTCAGGCTGCACGCGAACTCGTCCTGCTCGATCGGTTTCCACGTTGAGCCACTTACCTGCAGGGGAGGGCGCAACGCCGGCGGTCCAGATAACCGTTTTGCTGACGATCCGTTCACCGGCGACGATGATGCCGTCCGCATCGATGTGATCAACGCTGTGTCCAAGCCGCACCTCAACGCCCAATCTTTCGAGGCGTGCCTTGGCGGCTTTGGAGAGGTCTTCAGGAAAGGGGCCGAGAACTCGAGGTGCCATATCGACCAGCACAATGCGGGCTGTACCTGGGTCAATACGGCGGAACTCCGATTTCAGGCTGGTCTGAACGAACACGGCCAAAGCGCCGGCCATCTCCACACCGGTAGGACCCGCACCAACCAGAACGAAAGTCAGCAGATCGCGATGGCGTGCCGGATCATCTTCAGCCTCTGCCAGCTCGAAAGCCTGCAAGATCTTGTTTCGGGCTGCCTCGGCATTCGCGAGGCTCTTCAATCCGGGTGCGAACTGTTCGAATTCGTTGTGGCCAAAGTAACTGTGCGTGGAGCCGGTAGCCAAAATCAGATAGTCATACGGAATCGGGACGTTCTGCCGGTCGGCGTCACTCGCAAAGACGCACTTCTGGTCTTTGTCTACTCCGGTGACCTCACCTAGAATCACGGTGGTGTTCTTTTGCTTACGAAGTATTCCGCGGGTGGGAGTCGCTATTTGGCTGGGAGTAAGCACCGACGTCGCCACTTGGTATAGCAGGGGCTGAAACAGGTGGTGATTGGTCCGGTCGATCAAAAGGACGCTGGCCGGAGTGTTTCGAAGCGCCTTGGCCGCCGCCAACCCTCCAAACCCTGCTCCAACAATGACTACCTTCGGTCGAGCCATCGTTTACCTCTAGCTTTTCTGCGCGACCGCTGCCTTCGCTGTTTTGGTGAAGTCAGGTCGGCGTTTCTCGAGGAATGCTGTAAGCGCTTCTTTCGTGTCGGGAGACCGGAGTCGCACAGAGTACTCCTCGTTCTCCAACTTCGCCGCCTTCTCAAGCTGTGAGCGAACAGGCTCCCTCATAAGTTTCTTGCAGGCTTGGAGCGCACTGGCGGGCTTGTCAGTCAACCTTTGCGCCGTCTCCGTTGCCGAGGCCAGCAGTGTTTGGTCCGGCACGACGCGAGTAACAAGCCCGAGTTCTGCTGCGCGCTGCGCATCGAACGGCTGTCCCAACTGAATCAACTCGGCCGCCCGGAGATACCCGATGCGCGCAGGAATCGAGTAGCTCGTTCCGAATTCCGGAACCAAGGCCAGATTGATGAAAGGCATTTGGAACTTTGCGGTTTCGCTGGCATAGACAAAATCGCAGTGTGTCAACATCGTGGTTCCGCCACCGATGGCGAAGCCGTGCACGGCCGCGACAATGGGCTTACCGAAATCGATTAGCGCATTGATCAAGCGTGATTGGGGACTGTCACCCGGTCCGATGGGGTTCTTAAGAAAATCCTCCAGGTCGTTCCCGGCGCAGAAAGAGTCTCCTGCTCCGTGCCAAAGCACGACGCGGACGTCATTATCTTGTGCTGCGGCGTTGAGGAGATCCGCCATGGTGATGTACATGGCCGAGGTCATCGCATTTTTCTTTGACGGTCGATTCAACTGGATTCGCAGGATACTCCCGCTGCGTTCGGTAACAATGTCGGTCATCGCGCACCCCCGGCTGTCGATTCCAAATGCCCGGCGTGCGGGACAGCGCCGCTCGCACGCAAACCGTTGACATCGTCAGCGGTGAAGCCAAGCTCTTTCAGCACCTCGTCGTTGTGCTCGCCGATTCCCGGCGCGCGCCTGGCAGGCACTTTGGTTACACCGTGCACTTGAATAGGACTGCTGATGGTCGAGGTCAACTTCTCGCCGGCTCCTTCGAGCGGAACGACGATGTCATTCGCTCGCAATTGCGGATCATTGACGACTTCGTGCGGCTCACGCACGGCGCCGAACGTGATCTGGGCGCCGTTGAAGATTTCGTACCAATGCGCCATTGGCTGCGACCCAAAAATCTCATCGAGCATTGACGTCAGTTGCGGGCGGTTCTGCGCTAACTTGGCAGGATCGGAGAATCGCGGATCTTTCAGGATATCTTCACGGCCCATCGCTTTCAGAATTACCGGTACCTTGTCCGGAGTGACTACAAGAATGAACCAGGTGCCCTCGGAAGAGCGATACAGGTTCAAAGCTGCATTTGCGGGATGCGCCCGATCATGCAGCCCATAGAAATTCGCACCGCACAGAGCGGCCTGAAGAAAGACGCTGGCCGACCAGACACCTGCCGCGAGGAGCGAAGTCGTGACGTAGGATCCTTTTCCGGTGCGTTCGCGACGATAAAGCGCGGTGGCAATGGCGGCATAGATGCAGACCGCAGTCGCATTGTCACCGCTACCTGCCACCGGCCAGGTCGGCGGGGTTCCAGCATCGCGCGTCATGAAAAGCAAACCGCTTCGCGCCCAGTAGGCCGTGAGATCGAATCCCGGAAGAGCCGCGTCCGGGCCTTTTTCGCCATAGCCGGTGACATCGGCGTAGATCAGACGCGGGTTCCACTGCGCGACATCGTCATATTCGAGCTTCAATTTCTTGCGTGCGGAATGCGGTGTGTTGACAATGAAAACGTCAGCCCACTTGGCTAAGCGCTCGAGAACCTGCTGCGCGCTCGCAGCTTTCAGATTGAGCGCAACGCCACGCTTGTTTCGATTCGCAAGTTGAAAGGGATAAGGTTCTTCCGAATGCGGTTGTGGCGGGATTTTCTGTCCGATTCTCCAAAGCTCTCCGCCGGGCGGCTCGACTTTGATTACGTCCGCGCCGAAGTCGGAAAGCATCGTCGCCGCGCTGGGACCCGCGATGAAGCTGGCGAGCTCCACGACTTTCAGCCCTGAGAATATGTTTTCGTCTGCCATGAGCTTTTCCTCTTTCGATTCTGATCAGGATCTCAAAATGGGTTTGAGCCCCGCTGTGCGCTAGCGTCCCCGGAACTGTGGAGCACGCTTGGCAAGAAAAGCGGAGGTCCCTTCCTTCTTGTCGTCAGTCGCCGCGCAAATCGCGAAGAGCGAAGCTTCCAGAAGGAAGCCCTCCGCGAGGCTCGCGTCCAATCCTTTATTTACCGCCTCAATGGAGTACTTCACGCCGACGGGTGCGTTGGAAATGATCTGGTTGAGAAGGGCTTCAGCCCGCGCAATCAGGTTGGCGCCTGGAACCACTTCATTCACCAGGCCGATGCGATAGGCTTCTTGCGCGTTTATGATTTCGCCTGACAGAATGAGTTGCAATGCACGCCCTTTGCCGACCAACCTGGGAAGGCGCTGCGTTCCGCCATAGCCCGGCATGATTCCGATCTTCACTTCGGGCTGGCCGAACCTCGCAGTTTCAGCGGCGATTCGAATCGTGCTGGCCATCGACAGTTCGCAACCGCCGCCGAGAGCAAAACCATTCACAGCGGCGATCACCGGCTTGCCGAGGTTTTCAATGAGTTCTGTAAGCGCCTGGCCGGACCGCGTTTTCTCTTCCGCCGTGACGGGAGTATCGTTGGCCATTTCGCTGATGTCCGCGCCGGCCGCAAAAGCCTTGTCCCCCGCCCCCGTGAAGACGACTCCGCGCACATCGGAATCGTCGCGGGCGTCCTGGAACGCGGATCTCAATTCGGAAATGGTTTTCGCGTTCAGGGCGTTGAGTACTTTGGGCCGGTTGATGGTGACGTAGGCAACCGGACCCTTCTTCTCATACAGAACGTTCTCCAGTTTCAAAGCAGAAGCCGGGGAACTCATGATTTTCTCCTTGTAATCGTTGAAGCTGATCGGACGTGACCTAGGAACCCGCAGGCAGCTCCGCGTATACAATTCCAGATAAATTTCCTTCGGCGATGAGCAGGTTTTTCTTGTTCGATCCGTCGAGATTGGCGCTGTAAACGGATCCGCCCAGATCGGTGAGGAACATGCGCTTGTTGGCGAGGTCCAATGAAATGCCGATGCCTTCCATCAGGTGATTAAAGACAATCTCCGGCTCTCTGCGCTTCCCGTTGGCAGCATCCATCGGCGCTCGGTTCACCGTGTTGCCGCGCGGCGGGTCTCCGCGGTCAGTCCAGTACATCATCCGGTTGCCGAGGTCGAGATCGAGATCAATCGGCTCGGGCAAATTGTCATAGAGGACTTCAATGTCTTGACGGTTTGCTGGAGTCTGGCCCTTTGGAATTTCAAGGGCAGCGCGGAAAATGCGTCCTTGGCCGGCGTTGTCATTCCCTTTTTGCGTCCAGTAAAGCTTTCCACCTTCCACGTCGAGAGCGATACCGACGCACCATTTCGTCTGGTCCTTGCCGGGTCGCTCGTCACCCTTGCTCGTATCGACCAGTGTTTCGATGTGCGAACCGTCCAAGCTGCAACGCATGACCCGCATACCTTCGCGATCACACCAGTAGAGATTGCTGTTCTTTTTATCAAGTTGGAGCTGCTTGGGAGTGAAAGTGCCACCCGAAGGAACAATGTTCGTGACGCTCGTGCCGTCGAGGTCAGCCCGATCAATCGTGCCGTCGTTAGCCTTGGGATTTCCCATGTTCGTCCAATAGATATGGCCGCCAGCGACATCGACCACTATGCCGTCGGGAAGTTTTCGGCCTTCGTTGACGATGGTTTTCAAGTCGGAGCCATCGGGGTTCGACGTAAAGATGCGGCCTGCGGCCAGATCCATAAAGTACAAACGGCTCACAGTCTTTGCGGCGACTTTCACAGCCTCTGATTTGGAAGCTTTAGAAGGTGGCATTGGGATCCCCTATTCCTTTCTTGTTCTTTTGCTTATCGAGCGTCGTTGTAACAGGGCTGCTAGCTACTGTTTGTAAAGCTGATCACACAAAGGCGCTGAGCCCGGTGATAGCTTTACCGACAATCAGGTTCTGCATCTGGAACGTGCCCTCATAGGAGTACAAGGCTTCAGAATCCGCAAAAAACCGCCCAACGTTGTACTCAGCGGCGATGCCGTTGCCGCCGAGCAGCTCGCGGGCCCACGCTACCGTCTCGCGGCACTTGGCGGTCGTGAAGGCCTTGGCAAGCGATGCGTGCGCGTCCGTCATCTTGCCTTCGGCCTGCAGTTGGGACATGCGCACCAGGAGGCACTGCGAAGCGGTGATGTTACCGAGCATCCTGGCCAGGAGATCCTGCACCATCTGGAATGAGCCAATCGGCCTGCCGAACTGCAAACGCTCCTGGCAGTACTTGAGCGCATTTTCGTAAGCGCCCATGGCGCATCCCGTCGCCTCCCAACCAACCATGAATCGCGTCATTTTCAGGACGCGGGCGGTGTCGCGGAAGGACTGATCGGCTTGCAGACGGTTTTCTTCAGGAACGCGGCAGTTCTCCATGGTGATCAAGCCGTTCTGCACGACCTTGAGGGCGATCTTGTTCTGAATTTTCTCGACCTTGAAACCAGGGGTGGTCTTGTTCTCGACGATGAATGCCTTGACCTGGTTGTCGGCGAGATCGCGTGCCCAGATGACCGAGATGTCGCACCACGGGGAGTTGCCAATCCACTTTTTCTGACCGTTCAGGACCCATGTGTTCCCATCACGCTTGGCTGTTGTCGTAAGGCCGCCCGAGGCTCCTGAGCCGACAAGAGGCTCAGTCAAGCCGAAGCAGCCGATCTTTTCCCACCGAGCCATCGGCGGCAGCCACTTCTGTTTTTGTTCCTCTGATCCGCCCAGATAGATGGAGCCCATCGCCAGGCCGTTGTGTACACCGAAGAAAGTGGCGATGGAGGAATCGAAGCGCGCCATCTCCATGGCTATCAACCCGAACAGTTGCACACTGCCGCCACTGCAGCCATAGCCCTTCATGGCAACACCGCCGATATTGAGTTCCTTAATCGCCGGCAGAATTTCAAAGGGGAAAGCATCTTCAACCCAATACTTCGTGATGATTGGCGCGACCTTCGTCTCCATGAAGGTTCGCACCCGTTTCAGCACTGCCAACTCATCTGCGGGCAAAGTTTCAATCAGTTCGTAGAAGTCACTGTTCGGCGCTGGGAGTACCGCAGGTTTCTTGATCTCTTTCGTTTGGGTTGCCATTAAAATCTCCCGTTTCTCGTCTGTGTGAATGACAGACCGACTAAGTGCATCTCATGAGCCAAATCCTCGTTGCTGTAGGTTGCTGAGAAGAGGCGCACTATTCTTCCAACTTGGATTTGAGGCGAACAATCGCTGTCAACATTCACGCAATTGCCTAGGCTTTGACAATTCGGAGAAAGGTATGCGATCCACAATGTGTCTTCCGAAGCCTCGGACAGCAGTCGACAAAAGTAGTATTAGAAATGTTTCCTGCTAGTGGGGCTTCAGGGGCACAAACCCACTCAACAGAACCTACGAATTCGTCAAGCTAGGATCGTGGGAGAGCGCAAACTCGGAGGGACCATTTGAGGAACGGGTAGTTTTAAAGGCCGTGCAAAACGTGCCCGAGCTTGTTACGTTTTGTTGTCAAATAGTGCAGCGTCGAGGCTGACGCGGGTATCTCAAGGGGCAGCCACTTTGTTACAGATAACCCATAGCCTTCGATGCCAACGAGCTTGCGGGGATTGTTGCTCAACAGGGACATCGACCGCACGCCGAGCTCGCGTAGGATCTGAACCCCGATGCCATAATCTCTTTGATCGGCCTTGAATCCGAGTCGTTCGTTTGCCTCCACAGTATCAAGTCCACCGTCCTGCAGTTGGTAGGCGCGAATCTTGTTCGCCAGTCCAATTCCTCGCCCCTCCTGGCTCAGATAGAGCAGGATTCCCCGGCCTTCTGTCGCAATCCGTCGCAAGGCTTTATCGAGTTGAGCGCCACAGTCACAGCGAGCAGAACGCAAAACATCACCCGTAAGGCACTGTGAGTGAACGCGCACGAGGACGTCGTGCCCATCTCCGACCTCGCCGCACACGAGAGCGACGTGTGTTTGCTTGTCGATCTGATTCTCGAATGCGTGAAGACGAAACTCTCCGTACTCAGTTGGCAGGTTCGTGGAGGCTACACACTTCACCACCGACTCCGTACGCATCCGGTGAGCAATCAGGTCTGCGACGGTGATCATCAACATATTATGTCGGCGCGCAAAACGTGTGAGCTGCGGCACCCGAGCCATGGTGCCATCTCTGTTCATAATTTCGCAGATGACCCCCGATGGGTGCAGACCCGCCAATCTCGCGACGTCCACGGCTGCTTCGGTTTGCCCGGCGCGCGCCAACACTCCGGCACTTCTTGCCCGGAGCGGGAAAATGTGACCAGGACGAACGAGATCGGAAGGCTTCGTCAACGGATCAATCGCCGTAAGAATCGTGGCAGCGCGATCCGCGGCCGAAATCCCGGTGGTCGTGCGGTCCCTTGCCTCGATGCTCACGCAGAAGGCGGTTTCGAATCGTGAGCTGTTCTGCGAGACCATCAGCGGAATTTCAAGTGCGTCGAGGCGTTCCGGCGTCATCGCCAAGCAAATCAGTCCGCGACCATATTGCGCCATGAAGTTGATGGCTTCAGGTGTGATTTTCTCGGCAGCGATGGTTAGATCGCCTTCGTTTTCGCGATCTTCATCGTCTACAACGATCACCATTTGGCCCGCGCGTATGGCTTCGATGGCATCTTCGATGCGCGCAAACGAGTCTGTGCGCCTAACGTGTTCGTTAACAACGTGAAGCCGTAGCTTCACAGGAACCGCCTCATGCTCATCTTGTTCTCGAAGTGGCGGCGTGCTCGCGTCCGAGGATTCTTGCGGCCTCAGTCTGCGAGGGGTTTGTAGGTCGTCGCTCACGTTTTTTCCAGTCTCAACCGTTTACGTCTTTCCCGGTCCGCCAGATTACTGTGGCGTCATTCCCATTGCCTGCAGCAGTTCATCGTGCGCCTGAGCGTAATCAAGCTGCGCTGCAAGAAGCATTGTCTTGGCGTCGAGCTCTTGAGCGACACCCGCGTCAGCTTGTGACTGAAGCGCTTCGCCTCTCAAAAGTTGTTGCGCCGTCACACGACTGGATTCGGTACGAAGCGCCAATAGTTGTTCTGAAACATTTACCATTTCTTTCGTACGGTCGAGCCTGTTCAGAGCCGTCTCGACGCGTAGTTCTACGTCATCGGTAACTCGCGCGAGATTCTCCTTGGCTTGGGCCAGCTTAACGTCGCTTTCTCTGACCGACGCGCGCCTCCTACCCCCGTCAAAAAGGTCATAGGTAACTTCAGCTCCGAATGTCCCAAAGTTGCGGGCTAGAAATGGAACGTCGTTTTGATAGCTGTATCGTGCAAATGCCGTGACGTCCGGAAAGTAGTCCGCCTTGGCCAGCCGCACGCCAGCGGAAGCCTTTTCTACTTCCGCGCGCGCCGCGACGATTTCGGGGTGGGATGCCTGCGCGATTTGAACGCATTCTTCCTTGTGACACGTTTCCTGGGCCGCTGGAACGTCCGAATCGAGCGTGAGTTGGGTTGTAACGGGCAAGCCCATCACGTCATTGAGTTGCATGGTCAGGTCGGAAGTCTGCAACTCCGTTGTCAGCAAGTCTTGCTTGGCTTGGAGTAGTTGGGCCCGACTCTCGATCAATTGTTGATCCAGCGCGCTGCCGTACTTCACCTGCTGAGTACTTTCGCTTTCCAGGTCCTGATCGGCCTGGATTTTGGCCGCGGCTGAGCTGCGCCGTAGTTGAGCAATCAATAGCTGGTAATAGATCTGGTGCACTTTCAATGCGACTTCGTTCTGTGTTTCCTGAGCGTCTGCGCGTGAAGCCCTCACATCGGCCTGCGCGGCCTCGTTCTCCGGCTTAATCCTGGTGAACAACTGTGATAGCGGCTGAACAAGCCCGGTTCCGTTGGTTATGAATGTCCGGCCGCCTTGGCTGAGCACATCGGTAGTCTCCGGGACCGGCGTGCCCGCAACGGTTCCAAGGCTCCCGCGGGCAATGTCAATGAACTGTGTGTCGGTAACTCGTAGTATCCGGCTTTCATTGCGAATAGATGGCAGGTAGGCGCTTCTTGCTACGTCTTTCGCGTCCTGCATTTCATCAACTTTGAGACCGGCGATGCGCACCACATGATTACTTTTCAGCGCCAATTGCACCGCCTCGCGAAGGGTGATATGTCGGGGTGCCGATGCGGTGTTTTGCGCACCGGCGGAAACAGCGAAGCTGGATACAAACAGTACGGCGCTAAGAGCCTTGCTGCGAAGACTCATCACTTCTCTCCTTTCGTCGCAGCGGGGTGCTGTTGCATAGCGCTGAGGTCACCATACTTCAGCGGGGAATCTCGCAAGAGGGCGACCAGGACCAAGGCTGCCACGGAGGCCCATGCGACCAGGTAAAATCCGTCGATTAAAGTCAATGTGTATGCTTGAAGTCGAAGTCGAGCCCCCACGACATCCACAGCGCGGCCAGTCGCTTGCGCCAGGCCCGATGAATCGCCAAATAGTCCGGCCGTCAATTGGCGGATGCTGCCGTCGGTGATCCAATTTCCTCGCTGCACGTGAAGCCCCAGGAGATTTGAGTGAAGCTTCTCGCGCTCGGTGATGAACCGGCCCATGAGGACGGCTCCGATCGTTCCTCCAAAAATCCTGACGACATGAAAAAAAGCGGAAAACGTCAGGATCCTCTGGGGCTTCGCCAACCCACCCGAAAAAAGCCCCTGCAAAATGATTGCCGAGACCAAACCGACGAAGGCGAAGCATTGACCGAAGCCCATGAGGAATTCCGTGCGGAAGAAGTCTGGCGCCGCCCATGCGCTCGTGAGCCGGGCATCCAGCAAAGAGGCAAACGCCATAGCCGCAAAACCTGTTGCGAGGAGCAGGCGCGGATCGAAGTTCGCAAGCAGCAGGAAGCCGGCCACAAAAGCAAGTGGGGCGAAAGAAGCGGCGGTCCAGATCACCGCCGGCCCGATCTGGTCCGGCTCAAATCCATGGGTCGCCAGTGCCTGGGGGATCAGGATGATGGTTGTCACTAGAAAAAAGCGAAAGACGAACAGCCCGGTGCCCAGGAGAATCGTGTCCCGGTCGCGGAGATAGGGTAGATCAACAAGAGGGTTGGGTCCGAGCAGGCGCCGAACGAGGGCGCACAATAGAAGAAACGATCCGCTGGCGAAAAGCGCGGTAAATACGCCCGAGTGCCACCAGTCGAGCCTTTCCCCCTGTTCGCACGCAGCCAGAATCAAGGCGAAACCAGCGCTCGCGTATAGAAATCCGGCAAAGCTCGGCGCCTTGCCGTGCTCCTTCGCAGCAGGAGACTTCGGTATCCCGAAGTAGATGCATAACATCATCACTGGCGTGATCACTGCTGAATTCCAAAACATCCAGTGCCAGGAGAGGTTATCTCGGTACCAGCCGTAAAGGGACGGGGCGATGTTCACAGCGCCATCAACAAACGATGCGTACAGAGCAATCGTGAAAGGGAGGTAGCGAAGAGGGATATTCCGGAGAGCAAAGGTAAGCGTGAGGGGATAGAAAGTGCCGGAAGCTAAACCAGCTAAGCCCACGGCCAAGATGACCAGGGAATAATTATGAACAAGAGGCAAAAAAATCGAGAGCAGCGTAAACAACGCCGCGGCCGCCAACAGGATCCTCCGCGGTGCAATCAGGCCGCCGAGATACACAGTGAATGGCCCGATGAACATCAGGCCTACGTCGAAAGCGGTACCAATCCAAGCGCTCTCGTCGTACCCAAATCCGAGGTGGCCCTTGAAGTCGGGAAGGCCGAGCGAGATCATCCGGCTGGTGAGAGTGACGACTCCGGCGCCGGTGATTACGCCGAGGATTCCGAGCAATGGGCTCTTGGAGAGCTCACCCGGTACGGCACCGGCAATTCCGCGCGCGAGTTGTACTGGCGTGGGTTGCGGTAATGCTGCGGCAGACGAGGCCATGTGTCTTCCAATCAGTGTTCTGCTCGGACTGTGGCGATCACGGACAATCCCGGCCGCAACATAGCCGCGACGTTCTCATCATCGAATGTGATCTTCACAGGAATTCTCTGCACGACCTTTGTGAAATTGCCGGTCGCATTATCTGGTGGCAAGAGTGCGAACTGGGAGCCGCTGGCAGGCGCAATCTCAATCACCCGGCCCTTGAAGATTTTGCCCGGGTACTCGTCAACGCGAATTTCCGCAGGATCTCCGACCTTCACATTGGTGAGCTGTGTTTCCCGATAATTTGCCAATACCCATTTGATACGGTTAACGAACGAGATTATTTGCGTTCCCGGCGACACTAGCTGGCCGGGCCGAACCTGTCGTTCGCCGACCGTACCGTCCGCGGGCGCTTCGATTCTTGTGTAGCCGAGGTTCACTCGTGAAACCACGAGTGCAGCTTCTTTAGCATGCAAGTCAGCAATCAGTTGTGCGTTCTGAGATTCCAGCACTTGCTTGCTTCGCCGCTGCGCCTCGACCGCGAGTTCATTGCTCCGCAATAGCGTTTTCGCTTGTGCAAGATCAGCTTCACGGCTCGCAAACTGAGAACTGGATCGTTCCTCGTCAGCAACCGCCTGTTCTACTTTTTGCTGCGTCGTGGAACTTGTTTGCAGCAGCGCTTCCTGTCGCTTGCGTTCTGCGACGGTGCGCACGACATCCGCATGGACTGCCTGTTCGCCGGCTTCGGCGGCTGCAATTTCGGTGTTGGCCTGATCAACCCCGGCAAGCGCTCGTTCAATCTGGGCGTCTTCCAGATCTTGTTGGCGCTTGTTGTTCTCGATGGCAGCTTTTCCGGCTTCCACTGCGGCGTCTGCTTGAGCGACTTGAGCTTTGTAATCGTCATCGTCAAGCTGAGCGACGAGGTCGCCCTTGTGAACTTGTTGGAAGTCGGAAACCGGCACTTCTCTCACGATACCGGCCACCTTTGTGCTCAGTGGAGTTATGTCCCCGCGAACGTAAGCATCGTCGGTGGCCTGTTCAATCCGTCCGCCCTCCCATGAATTCCAGTTCCAGGTGACCGTGACCACCACGGCGACGGCGATTAGCACCACCAATGCGGGCACCCCGTATTTCTGCCAAATTGGCGTACGGCGAGCCGCCAAGTGCTCTGGCTCAGAAGCCCCTTCTCGTGTTTGCGCCGGAGTCGGCGTGCCCGCTGTGGCCATCGTCAAAACACCTCATGCGTCCTTGGTGGTTGGAGGCACCTCTGTTGCCGATTGGACGTTCGTTGCATCGAGCTGAAATACCTGCGCTTGCAGCCGTGCTTGACCCGCATTGAAGAGCGCTGGTGTTAGTATTCCGTCATTTGCGAAGGTGCTGACAGAACGTACTCTGGTTCAGGTGACAGGGATATTACACGACGAGATGGCCATGGTTTTAACTTTCGGCGAATCGCGCCACTCAGGTTGCACCGGCGGAGACCAAGCGTGCTTCTCGATGTCAACCTCTACGCAGTTGGTAGCAGGTTGACGCCGTCCGCTCGCAGACACAACCCGTGACCGAATGCCTCGCCGCCACAGTCATCTCGTAAGCCACGTTCGGTGAGCGCCTTGAGCGGCTCCCTCTCCTTTCACACGTCGACGATTCAGGATTTCGAGTTCGGTCGCTAAGCTGCAAATCCCTGTCCCGGCAAACGCGCGACAACCGCAACGATTTCGTGCGATGGTCGGGTCGAAACGCGTCGCATCAGGCGTTGGCAAATTTTGCGTCTCGCCAACAAGGTCACAAGGAGAGAGATCAGGATGCTCAAAGGTTTCAACTATCCTCTTACACCGAAAGGTCAGTCGACTCTGAACCCACCCCCTCCCTGGTATTACTCTTCCGACTTCCTCGAAATTGAGTTTTGGTCGGAACCCTCCGCGGTAACGGCTCTATTGCCCTCTGGTCTCGATCCCGACCCTCCTGCAAAGGGACACTGCAATGCTCTCTTCTACGACTGGCAGTTCAGCGGAGAAAACGAAGAATACCTCGATCCCGCCCGCTATCAATATCGCGAGTTTTTCATTCTTGTGGACGCGTTATTCAAAGGTAGGCCGGTCTCCTATTGTCCCTATATTTTTGTGGACAACGACGCGGCCCTTGCCCGGGGTTGGACTCAGGGTTATCCGAAGCGTATCGCCGAGGTATTCCAGACCAGGTATCACGCCGCGACAGGAAAGGCAGGTCCCGCCCTCGCGCCGGGATCGAAGTTTGCTGGCTCCGTTTCAGCGGGCGGACAACGCCTTGCTGAGGGGCTAGTAACCCTGAAGCAGCCCGTAACCGACCGGTCGCTCCTGGCGCAGAGGCCAATCGTGAATCTTCTGCACACCCCGCGTCTGGCAGCTGGCCAGCAGAACAAGCCGCCGATTCACGAGCTTGTGGAGAACGTCCCGCACGACGTGAAGATTGAGCAAGCATGGATCGGCGAAGGTTCACTTACACTGCCCGTCTGCAGAGGTGAAGAGCTTTCCGACTTGGGGCCTGTTCGTTGCGGCAAAGGTATACGCGCTTCTCTGGCATATATCGTCGACGATCTAAAAACACTCAAGGATTTGAGGGAATAACAACCCAAGCACTACATACGGAGGAGATCTCGTGGCAAAAACAGCAGCAGATCAGGTCGCGGAAATGATGATCGATGCCGGCATCAAGCGGGTCTATGGGGTGGTGGGTGATTCCATAAATCCGATCGTCGACGCTATTCGCAGGAACGAGGGAAAACTGCGCTGGGTGCATTGTCGGAATGAGGAAGCCGCTGCATTCGCTGCCGGTGCAGATGCTCTTTTATCCGGGCAGATCGCGGCCTGTGCCGGATCGTGTGGTCCGGGTAATCTGCATCTGATTCAGGGTCTTTACAATTCCCATCGGAACAGGGCGCCCGTTTTCGCCATCGCCGGCCAGGTGCCAACACGGTTCCTCGGCACCGAATACTTTCAGGAAACCCATCCGGAGAGGATTTTCCGGGATTGCACTTACTACTGTGAAGCGGCTTACACCGCAGTCCAGGCGGCCACAATGAGTAGGATGGCGATTCAGACTGCAATCACCAAAAGCGGCGTTGGAATGGTCTGCATTCCCGGTGACACGCTGGCCCAACCCGCTGCGGTTGATTTACCGGCGCATCCGTTTAACACCGAAATTCCTCGGATTCGGCCAACGGATGGCGATCTCGACAAGCTGGCCCAAATTATCAACTCCGCACAGCGACCTTTGATTTTCGGAGGTGAAGGCTGCCGCGGCGCTCGCGATCAGGTGTTGGCGCTTTCGCAAAAACTCAATGCCCCAGTCGGATTTTCCTATCGTGGAAAAGACATCCTGGAGGCCGACAATCCCAACGCCGTGGGAATGACCGGCCTCGCGGGTTGGGGCGGTTTACAGAAAGGACTGGATCACTGCGACGTATTCATCATGTTGGGAACGGATTTCCCCTACCTCGATTTTATTCCGAAGCAGCCGAAAATCGTCCAGATCGACAGCGATCCCGCGCACCTGGGGCGCCGCGCCCCGCTGGAACTCGGGCTTTGTGGCCACGTCTCCGATACCCTCGACGCGCTGCTTCCACGCATCAAGTCGCGCGGCCATGATCGTCTATTTCTGGATGACGTCCTTACCGCTCACGCAACCGCTATGGAGCACAAGAAGACATATGTCGAGAAGGGTGGTTCCGATGGCAAAATCCGTCCTGAACAGGTGGGTGACGCCGTTAATCGCCTCTGCTCACCCGATTCGATTATTATTGCGGACACGGGCATGTGCGTCGTTTGGGCGGCGCAGTTTCTGAGGCCGCGTCGCGGGCAAAGAGTAATCACTTCGTTCAATCACGGCACGATGGCCAACGCCATGCCTGACTCCATCGGCGCGCAAATGGCATTTCCGAAGCGACAGGTCATCGCCTTCTGCGGCGACGGCGGTCTCTCCATGCTCATGGGCGATCTCCTCACCATCGTTTCAGAGAAGCTACCCATCAAGATCATTGTGTTTAACAACTCAACCTTGGGAATGGTTCGGCTGGAAATGATGGTCGGCGGTTATCCCTTCTGGGGAACCGAGAATAACAACCCCGATTTTAGCGCCGTGGCAAGGGCCATCGGCTTCCATGCGGAACGCATCGAACGAAAGGGAGACGTCGACTCCGCGATCGAGCGTGCCTTTGCGCATCCGGGACCAGCGCTGCTGGATATCACTACCGATCCGAACGCCCTGTCGGCGCCGCCAAAGGCAACCTACGAAGAAGCGAGAGGCTTCGCATTGGCGATGACGCGCATGGTGATGGACCATCGCAGCGATCAGGTGTTCGACCTCATCAAGGACAATATCCGTTGAATGGTCTAGGCACAGGTCGACGTGGAGTGCTTTCTTGGCATACAGCGCGCCGATCTAAAAAGCGACTTGAGGAAGTAATGGCGTAGGCAGAGCACCCGTCGCGCTGCCTCTTTCCTCGAGGACGGCTGCCTGCTTCGTGCCTGGTTGAGGCGCATCTCTGGAGCGCTCGATCAGGTCTATTCGCTCGCAGCGTGGAGAAAAGCGGAGGAAATAGGATGCCGCTGTACACCGTAGTGACGCAAGATCTTGTGATTCTTGCTCCACTTGGACAAACACCTCACCGTGTTCAGTGAATTTGATTGCGTTTCCGACCAGATTGATCAGAATCCTGCGGATGCGGTTAGGATCGCCAACGACATCATCCGGAACGTCTGGCCGAACTACAAATTTTAAATCCAGCCCCTTCTTACGTGCCTCAACGCTGAGAACCTCCAATGTTTCTTTGAGCAGTTAACGGAGTGCAAATGGATTCGACTCGACTCGAAACTTCCTGGCTCCATCTGGGAGAAGTCCAGAACGTCGTTAATGATAGACATCAACGACCCCGCCGACGACCGCACTAGACCCAGGTCTTGGCGCTGTTCGTCGGTGAGTTCGGTTTCCAAAACTAGATCGGTCATGCCGAAGATGCCATTCATCGGGCGCAGCTGCTCGTGGCTCATGTTGGCGAGGAATTCGCTCTTCGCACGATTCGCGGCTTCCGCCGCTTCCTTGGCTTTCCTTATCTCAATCTCAGCGCGTTTGCTCTCGGTCATGTCGCGGACGTCCGGTGATGTCACGAATGGTGCTGGAAACGAGGATCCCTTCCTCGGTCTTAAGCGGTCCGAGGGTGATTCCGCAGGGAATTCGACTCCAGTAGGCTGTCCCATAATCAGTCTGACTATTTCTTCCCTTCAAAATGGGAAAGGACGGCTGCCTTGTCCCGATGCAACAGCCCTCGCACATCCGCCGTGATTATCGGCTCGTTCTCCGTCCCTCTAACGGTCATGGGTACGCCTTTGGCCGCCGATCCTTTTCTGGCTGGGCCCGCAAGTGCATTCAGTCTTGTGAGCAGACCCACTCCGACTTTTCCGATGCCTCCTGCCGTAGCCACCTTTATCGTGAGCTGGATGTTGAGCTCACTCGCTGGCGACACCGTGCCACTGCCTTCCAGCTCGCCCATGGCGGGAATTATCGCGTAGATATCGTCCAACTGGGTGCCTGCATTCGTAGTCTGGAACTTTAGCTGCAGCTTTTCAATGTTCGTGGTATCACCGGTTTTCAGGCCGCTCAGTGCTGCAATTCCATGAATCTTCGATCCAAGATCGAAGCCCACTAATTGGGAATCGTTCATCTCCGCAGGGCCTGCAATGATTAAGGCGTTTGCCGGACCCTTAATGGCCAAAGTGACGTTCAGCGTTCCACCTTTCAGTACCGCTCCATTGGGCAATTTCACGCCCGACGCGGCGAGGAATGCCTGCAATTCATCGATCGGCAGGCGCTGTCCCACCAGCGTTAAGTTCACCGTCGGATTCTTGGGTCGGAGTCGGTAGTTACCGCTCACGTGTATCGCCACTTTACCCATGTTAACGGTCGCATCTTGTATCTCCCCTGTAGCGTCCTTGAGATCATGCGTCACGTTAAAATGCAGGTCGATCGGGTTGGGGGCCGGACGAGCACCTTTGCGAAGCTGTAAATGTTCCATGTGGATCTTCCCATCGCTGCTTAACTTATGCCCGTCGGAAGCCGCGTGCGCATCAATGTTTGCCAGCATGGAGACACCCACGCCTGGGTCCAGCAAATCTGCCGCAACCGGGTTGAGATGCCGCACCAACACCTGCGAGTCTACCGGCGTCATCGCGGCATCGATCTGATTGATTGGTCCGGCATTCCCGGACACCGTCACCGCGCCATCTCCTGGCAGGCTCGCGCTGACCGTAAAAGCAAATCGCTTGGCAAATGAGAATTGCCGCAGGGAAAGAGCCAAGTGTTGGTAAACGAGTGGCTCCGCCGGTGGCAGTCTCTCAACGACAGCACGTCCGTCCTCAACGGTGATCAAATTTGCGACTAGACCGGTAATTGCGGAAACCCCGGGAACTTTCTCGACACGGCGAAGCCTGTCCCGGCCGATACTTGAGAAGTTCCACGTTCCATTCCTGCCCCGAACCAAGTGGATTTCGGGTGCCACAACGGCAAAACTGAGCACTTGCAGTTGCCGGGAGAAAATCAAAGGCCGCATGGCCACCGCTATTCGCAATTGCCTGGCTGTTAGAAACGGGCTCGTGCTGTATTGCGGTTCGTCAGCGATACTTAAGCCGTTTGCCACCAGGGAACCGGAGCGAATCGAAAGGCTAAGGTTTCCCAGCCGGACGGGCTTTCCCAGAGCTGCTCCCAGTTGCCTTTCAAGTAGTGGACGAAACGTGTCCGCACGTATCAGGAACGGGATTGTCCCCACCGCAACAAATAGCAGTCCGGCTACGGCCAAACAAATCTTCATCCAGCGTTTCATGAGCCCTCGGGTGACTTTCGGCGCTGCTCCATCCTGCGGCTTGTAGGATGCCGTAAGTGGATCTCCGAGTGGCTATGGGAGTGTGTGTGGCAGCCGCGATTTTCGTCAGGGCACGGCTTCAGCCGTGCCGTAGGGCACTTCGATTCAGTGCGGCCGCTGAGGGACCGAATTTATAGTTCTCACACAGACTCTATAGGCTCACGGATAAACTTTCCTGCTTCACCGAAGACGCAGCGGAAGACCGGAAGACAGGTTTTCTTCAAGCCCGAGGCAAAAATCGCGTCGCGCTCGGCCAATGCTCCGGATAGTTTCACGGCGTCGATGATCATAGGCGGGATAAAGCGTATCAAAAATGGAAGGCTCTCGTGCAGCCCGTCCGGTTTCGCGGCGTCCAGCCAGGCCCTTGTTTCCAACTGTCCGCAATGGAACAGCGCGCACCCCCGCGCTGTAGGTACTATCCTCCTGCGTGCCACCGTTCTCGGTGCAGTGTTTTGCCGCGAGCGACGCCACGAGGGAGAACCAAAATGAAAAGCTCAATAACTGTGGGGGCGTTTTTACTGGTCCTGCTCATTGCCGGTTGCAGAACTACTATAGTGGAACATCCAGGCCACGCGGACAACAGGTCTGACCGGTCTTAGCATTCTTGGTTTCATCGCGAATCAGCTCAGCCGGATGCTGCGCCACCCGAACATCATTAGCGCGTCCGTATACCGGCCTAGCGCCCCGCCTGGCGATGCTCAATTATTTCGGCGATCCGCGCGCTACCGGCAAATTGCTGAAGCGTCACTGCTGGCGCGCCCAGAGGGGCTCAGCGAAACGGACAAGAACACGTTCCTCGGGACTTAGCTCGCGCTGCGAGCGCAGGTGCAGAGCAAGCGCCTCACAACGCTGCAAGGTTCGCAGGCGCGCGGTGTCTGATCGTTGCGACAGCCGTCGAGCGTATGGGCCGCATCGAATGACGGTCCGGGAGCGACATTTTCATTTTCTATTCCTAGCGGCCCCGCAGGTGTTACGCTTCCCGCTCGCCGAGCGTTTGCTTGATGGTCAATGCAGAGGTCCAAATCGGAAATTTTGGTTTACTCCTACCATGGAATCTTCGCGGCTCTTGGTTGCTCGAAACCGTGTCTACAAAACGGAGGAAATCTATGAAACGAGAAATCATTCGGGTCGAGCCGCTGGCGACCTACCTCGAAAAATACAAAGCCCCAGCTTCAACCGTAACAAAGCACGGCGACACAATCTACGTCTCAGGTTCCCCGCCGTTCGATCCGAAAACCGGAGAGATTTTCTGAGGGCCTATTGAACGCCAGACCGAGATCGTTTTAGACCAGCTTAAGCTCTGTGTCGAAACGCAACCGGACAGTCCGTCAGCTTCCGCAGCGCTCGGTGCGCTTTGGGAACTCGTTGTTCCACAGACAGCAAAGATTCTTCGGCCCAAACCTGTCATCGACTCTTATAAAGAACTGCTTCTGGATTTGGACACGTGGAACGGTGCAGACCTTTTTAGGAGTGACGGGTATGGCTCGATGCTTTTTTCGGAGTGCGGACGAGACTGGTTCACTGAACGTTGGGGAAAATATGTTCGGTTTCGGGAGTTTCCGCCTGCATAAAACGGGTAGGGCCTGGTTAACGCGCTAATCGTCTATGTGAAGTGCCCCGCGCGGCGATTCATTTTGAAGATTTTTAGTGGGAAAATCGCAAGTGGAGCGTTCGGGCAATCCCGTTCGGATTTCGTGGACATCCCTTCAATTGCGGGTGTAGTTTCTAAGGGACTGTTCCTCGCGTTGAGGTCCCTGAATGCGAATTGCCTTGAGAAGTTTAGCGGTGATTCTAGCTTTTGTCACAGTCTTCGGGTCAGCCCAATCGCAGAAAAAACCTCCGCTCACCAACCAAGATATTGTGCGGATGGTGAAAGACAAGTTCGCTGACTCGACGATTGTGAAAGCGATTGAAGCTAACCATACGGACTTTGATGTGTCAGCGAACGCATTGATTGTGCTGAAGGATTCCGGGGTGAGCCAGACTGTTATCGAAGCAATGCTCTCGGCAGGAACCCCCAAAGGCGCCAATGCCGCAGCGCAACCCGCGGCAACAGTAGGCAAGCAAGCTCAAGCATCCTCGCCGCACTCGGCACAATCGGCGGCCTCCGCGCCGCCGCCCCCAACGCAATCGCAAGCACAGAGTACGCCTCCTTGCTCCGACGTTCCCATTTTGAAACGAGGCATACAGCCGGCTCGGCCTCCCTGTCCTGATCCGGCCGCCGGCCGCGTCGCCCCCTGCGGACTCCGTACCCACGCGTTCGCTGAGTCCCTCCGAATCCTTGATCGAAAGGGCCAGAGAGGCGGCGTTCGAGTTTTCAGAGAAGCTTCCCAACTTTATTTGCGAGGAGTTCATGTCGCGGTTTACCCAGCGAGGCCGCGAGGAGGAAATGCCCCTGGACGTGGTTTCGGCTGAAATCATTTACCGTGACGCGCTGGAAAGTTATCGTAACGTGAAGATCAATGACCGCCCCACGGACAAGGACCTGCAGGAAATCGGTGGGTCCTGGTCCACCGGAGAATTTGCGTCCACACTGCTGGAACTTTTTGACCCCGCATACGGACGCGCAGTTCCGGTCCGGCGGTGCGTCTCCCATTTCGGGTTTCAGTGCCCAGCTTTACGACTTTCAAGTGCGGAGTGAAAATTCACACTGGAAGGTGCAGTCCGAGTCTCAGACTCTGGCTCCGGCTTACGAAGGCTCCGTATGGGTGGATCCGAAAACCGCGCGCGTCCTGCGAATCGAGATGCAGGCCCGCAACATGCCGTCAGATTTCCCGATGGATACGGTCGAATCCGCGGTTGATTATTCGTACGTGATGATTGGCGGGAAATCGTTTCTGCTTCCGGTCCATGCCGAGAGCTTGGGTTGTCAACGGGGTACCAACTACTGCAGCCACAACATCATTGACTTCCGCAACTATCACGAATTCGAAGTCGATTTCAGGCTTCTTCCCTCGCCGTAGTCGCATTGGGGGGTGTCGTGGCTTATCAGAGCGGACCTACCCAAGGGCGGATTCTCAATATGAAAAGACAATGAACGGGTAAAGTCCTCAGTAACGCGGTGACCTGCCCCCCAGTTCCGCGCGAGTCATACTACGACATCCGACTTGTGACCCAAAACCCGAAAAACCATCAACGGCCGCATAGTGCCCTAGCCGATCGAACACCGGCGCAGTTCGCTAGCATGCATGCGAGACCAGAAACGCGCTTCGCTTTGCCTACTGTTAGTAAGGCAAGCGTTGTCTCGCGTCAAGGGTTCGCTTCGCCGGCCTGCGCCGCCCTTGACCCGCGCCACCGCTTGCCTGAATCTTCCTTGGAGCAAAGCGAAGCGCTTTTGCGAATCGTTCAAACTAGAGACTCTCTGTTGAGTCTCTGGAGTGATTTTCAGGCCCGAAAAACGGGCCTTGGAGGACCCTAATGGCCAAAATTCCTAGTTACGGTTGGGCCAGTTTTCCGGGGCGGCTCAGCAAGTCGGATGTCGTAGTATGACTCGCGCGGAACTGGGGGGCAGGTCACCCCGTCTCTGCATTCGCTCTCACAGATCCCTGACTTCATTTATTCCCACATGGTCGGACATCCGGAAGCAAATCTCGTAAGTCCTGATCAACGCGGCGGTTTCGAGGGGGCGTCGCAACACCAGGAGGAAGTCCCAAGTCCAGGAATTTCAGGGGCTAAGGATCATCCATGAGCACAAAAGTTAAGAAAAGCCGTCCTGTTTAGGTAAAAGCGAACTGCAACCCAAAGATCGGTTCGCTCGAAACGTATTGCCCGATCAAATGATCCGAAAGGTGTTGCGTCGACCGTCCGAACCGGCAGCGTTAATCAGGACCTACACGCCGGATGCGCCATTCTACAGCGGCATCCGCCTCGGGATTATTTTCGAAAGTGTCTTTTTTTGAACAGACAGCCACCTTCGTGCTTTGCGATCTTCCAACCAGCGAGTGGTCCTGTCGGCGGCGGGGAGTAACTTAGAAAAATGCGAAAATTAATGTGGGCCATTGCCTTTCTATTCGCGGTCGTTAACGCGCCGTACGCCTACGCGGATCTGACGACCGCACACGTTGTTCGAGAACAGTTTCGGCGCTAATAAAGAGGCGCTTGGCTACATTTGAAGCGAAGCCCTTTATGCCTACAATTCGGGATTTCTAAGCACTGGCTTTTCGTGTCTTCATTGAGCTTCTGGGTTCTCCCTCGAAGGATTGAACCTCAGCAATGGAGTATCTGTTTTCGTGTTCGCAAAGCTTGCAGCGACCTATGAAACTGTGAGCAGCATTCGAATCTCTCCAATCAAGTTCATCCTGCAAACTCGCAACTTTTGCGGAAACGGGAATTGGTTCTTTGCACCGAACGCAAGGCACTCCCCGATAGTTCTTCCTCATTTCCGCAATCATTTGGACCTCGCTGAAGGTATTCGGGGGTAGCTGGCGCGAGTATGGGGGTAATGCGTGGGAAAGCAAGTTAATTCGTTAATTTGCTGCAGCGGCCAGCGAGGACCAGATCTAGCTCCTGTGCTGTCGAATAACCGTCCAATTTGAAGTAACGGTTCACTTTTCCGAGTACCGCTGCCGGTTCAGACGGTCGATGCAACACCTCGCGGGCCATTTGATCTGGCAATACGTTTCAAGCGGACCGATCCTCAGGGTTGCAGTTCGCTTTTACCTAAACAGGACGCCTTTTCTTTGCTTTTGTGCTCGCGGATGATTCTTAGCCCTTAAAATTCCTGGACTTGGGACTTCCTCTTGGTGCTGCATCGACCTATTGAGACCGCCGCGTTAATCAGGAGATGAGAATTTTAAAATCATGATGCGACTCTGAAGATTTCGGAGTTCTCCGACATCCCGGAACCTCTCGAAGCCAATTGTCTCTCTTGCCCCTCTTGAAGTCTGCAAGATGATATTGTTAGGGCCACTGATTCGCGCAGCCGTTCAGATTCCTTGCGAGCCGCCGATAACAAACACGGAGACTATGACCACTACATCGGTCTTGCAGTTTGATAGTGTGCGGAACGATCAGCCCAGCAATCATCGCTTGAACTGGTCGATTGCGCCTGTTCTGATGTTGTTTCACGTTGGTGCAGTGGCGGCACTCTTCTTCTTCACTTGGAAGCGCTGTTCGTCGCGATCTTTTTATACTGGGTGACCGGGGGACTGGGACTCGGCATCTGTTTTCACCGGCTGCTCACCCATCGCTCCTACGCGACACCCAAGTGGTTTGAGTACTTCCTCACGATTTGCGGCGTGATGGCTTTGGAAGGGGGCCCTCTGCTATGGGTAGCCACGCATCGCAGGCATCACCAATTCGCGGACAAGGAAGGAGATCCGCACTCTCCACGCGATGGCAAGTGGTGGGCGCATGTGGGCTGGATTTTAGTTGGCAATGCTTTGCGGCAGGACGTTTCAATACTCAAACGCTACGTCCCCGATCTGGCCGAGGACGGCTTTCACGTCTGGCTCACGAAGTACCATCTTATGCCGACGGCTATCCTCGGACTCGCCTTGTTCGCTATCGGTGGATTCCCCTTGGTGCTGTGGGGCATTTTTTTGCGAACGGTCGTGGGCCTTCATGCCACCTGGCTCGTCAACTCGGTCTCGCATATTTGGGGGTCGCGCCGCTTTGAGACCCGAGATGCGTCAACCAACAATTGGTGGGTGGCACTGCTGAGTTTCGGAGATGGGTGGCATAATAACCATCATGCCTACCCGGTTTCGGCCCGGCACGGGCTGAAGTGGTATGAAATCGACTGCAACTGGTACACCATTTGGATTTTTAAGCAGCTCGGACTTGCGTCCCATATCCATGAAGCCCAGCTGCCAGCTCATACGTGCACCAACCAAAGTTAACTTCGCTTGCTAGATCGCGTCACATCATAACGATTGTAAAACCTGAAGTAGCACTTCACTTTTCCGATTACCGTTGCCGGTTCAGACCGTCGATGCAACACCTCTCGGGTCATTTGATCTGGCAATACGTTTCAAGCGAACCGATCTTTGGGTTGCAGTTCGCTTTTACCTAAACAGGACGCCTTTTCTTTGTTTTTGTGCTCACGGATGATTCTTAGCCCTTGAAATTCCTGGACTTGTGACTTCCTCCTAGTGTTGCATCGACCTATTGAGACCGCCGCGTTTATCAGGACCTGGCGCGTTTCCACCGATGTCGATTGCGAAGATCGTTCAACTTGCACTTGTCTTCGACCAACTTGTGGAGCCGACATGTGCTATAACCGGCGCTGCGAATAGCGAATCTGCTGTGGCGAATGGGATGATCCGATTTTCGTTGGAGCGTTCGCTTTTATGAACTCGCAAAATGCCCGAACTATTAAATGTTGCCCTCATAGTGCCGTCGTCCAACACAGTAATGGAGCCGGATTTTCATCGGCATCTCGGATGCGAGTGCGTGGTGGGCACGACGCGCATTTTCCTCGAAGAAGTCACGCGTGAAGCGGAAGTCCGGATGCTCGCAGATGGTTTGCCGAAGGCGGTGGAACTGGTCAGAACCGCGCAACCGGATGTCGTAGTGTTTGGTTGTACATCCGCGGGGGCGCTCGGGTCATTGGCGCACGATGACGGAATACGGGAGGTGATCGAGAGAGGCGCCGACGCGAGAGCGCTTACCGTGCTTCGAGCGGTACTCACGCGGTTGCACGACATTCGGCCCCACAAGATCGCGGTCTTCACGCCTTACATAGAAGACTTGACCAACAGCATCGCAGCCTCCCTTGCCGAAGCGGGATTCCCACCGATCAAAGCAGCGGGGATGAGAATCCGTGCGAATCTCGAAATTGGCAGGGTCACACCTGCCGAGGTTGTCGCTTTTGTGGAGTCGCAAGTCGCAGGGTGTGGCGCCGACTGTATTGTTCTTTCCTGTACAAACTGGCATGCCATCGAGGCGATCGAACCGCTTCAGAGGAAGTTGGGGATACCCATCATCTCCAGTAACCAGGCTGCCATTCATATGGTTCGGCAAGCGATTACCAAACGTCTTCCGACGGTGGCGTGAAAATGTCCACGTTCGTAGCAGCCGAAAACGTAATCGCCACGGCCGATGCCGAGTCGAGGATCACGAGTAAGTTGCGCCGCCGTCTGATTCCCCTGCTTTTTCTCCTGTATGTTGTCGCGTATCTCGACCGCATCAACATCGGATTCGCGGCCCTTACGATGAACACCGCCTTAGGCATTACCAGCGCCCAGTTCGGACTGCTCATCGGAATATTCTTCTGGGGTTATTTTATCTTCGAAGTGCCCAGCAATCTTCTTCTGCACAAGATCGGAGCGCGCATTTGGATTTCTCGCATTCTGGTCAGTTGGGGAATCGTGGCCATGCTCACGGGAGCTGTCCATAGCGTTCCGCAGCTGTATGTGGCGCGGTTCCTGCTTGGTGTTGCCGAGGCTGGTTTCTTCCCGGGTATCGTTCTGTATCTGACGTATTGGTTTCCCCAGCGCGACCAAGCGCGCGTGATCTCGCTGTTCGTGACCGCCTTGCCAGTGGCCAGTATTCTGGGAGCTCCGATTTCCGGCTTCATACTGGATCACGCGCATTGGGCGGCGATCAGCAGTTGGCGGTGGCTACTGATGCTGGAAGGACTTCCCGCCATCGTGTGTGGCGTTCTCACCTATTTCCTGCTGCCGAGCCGCCCAGCCGATGCGACATTTCTCACGCCAGACGAAAAGGGCTGGATAACCAGTGAATTGGCCCGTGAGGACCAAGACAAAACCGGCGATCACTCCATCTCGGCGTTGGGCGCATTGGCTCACCCGCGAGTGTGGCATCTCGCATGTGCCCTCTTTGCGTTCGATATTGGGTTGTACGCGATGAGTTTCTACATGCCGCAAGCGGTGAAATCACTTTCGAGCGGTTACTCCAACACGGCGGTAGGCATCCTGGTAATGATTCCCCACATGGTCGGTTTAGCTGCGATGATCCTGGTATCGCGAAGTTCCGACCGAAGGCGGGAGCGGCGATACCACGCGGCGGTTCCCATCGCCATTGCCGGCGTGGCCTTGCTTTTGTTGGGCGCAACCAGATCCCCATTTCTTTCAATCGCACTGTGGTGCTTTGTGGCCATGGGGATCTACAGCTTCTTCGGTCCATTCTTCTCAATTCCGAGCAAGTTCCTGGCTGGGTTTTCTGCTGCCTCAGGGATAGCCTTAATCAATTCGATCGGAGGACTGGGCGGGTTTGTGGGGCCATCGGCCATTGGGGCTCTGGGCCCCGGAACGCGCGGAATCTACGGAGGTCTCGCGCTGGCCGGCGTTTTGTTGTTCGTGTCAGCGGCGCTGGTACTACTGCTGCCGATGAAAAGCCGGGGCGGCGCATCCACTTAACTTGTTTTTCGAATGAGCAACCATTCGAGTCGCAGCGCGAGTTCAATCCTGCTTGCATCGTTGCCGAGATATGAGATTGGCGTGATCGAGTTAGACATATATCGGTAGTGCTCCAAGTTTCCGATTACGGCGTTACGGCGTTTATCAGGACCTTCGTCAAAAACTCGTCACGAATGCTAGGCTACCGAACATGCGGCCTGCGCTCAGACGACTCCACAGCCCGGATATACGCGATCTGAAGACCTATGCGCCCGAGGAAGATGACAAATTTGGATTTTTGCTCCAGGTCTTGGTCGGGCCCGCAAATGGTGAAGGAGAAGAATCTTCCGACGTGGTTGGGTGTACACCCAGATGGCTTTCGGAGAAATATAAGGATTCCGACATTCTTCTCGGCCTGCACAAATTAATCGTGTTCAAGTACGACTATGTTCGGCTCCACGCCTTCATCGAGAAATTTCTCCCGAGTTGCTCTGGAATAAGTTGGACCAAAATTGCACGCAAGGTTGACCGGCTTGGGCATTGGGAATTTGAGGGATACACAGAGAAACCGAAAGCTTAACTTTGCTTCTCCGTTAACCAGGAGTTTGGCTCTTCGGTGTCTTCGATGCGCAGGTTTGTGGATCAATCATAACCAGAACTGAAAACAGACGGCAACTGGCCAATGGGGCAGAATTCCAGGTATGACGACAATGAAAGGCAGTCTGCGTCCCCGCAGGCGCACCTCGCCGACGAGATGTTTTTGGGACATGGGCGTCCTGATTATAAAACTGCCGTTCTCAGGTTCGCGCTGGCTTAGCGGAAGCGCTGGCAGCAGCCGGGAAATCAATTGGGCTTGAGGCCGTAGACGTCGAGTTCGCCCGGAGTGCTACTGGAAGTAGCATCTCCGCCCGAGTTGTCGCCACGAGTTCCTATATACACCTTGCCGTTTGCCACAGTGGGGACACTGAATTTCACCGCGTTGCCTGCGGCATCGGCGGGAACTTGAGAGCTGTTCCAAAGTTCCTGGCCGACATTCGTGGCGTCGTACGCGTGCAAAATCACCGGGCCGCACGAAGGGGATCCAGGAGTGCAGTAGGTGAGGTTGTCCAGCGCCCAGACGATTCCGTTAGTCGTTCCGGAGGCAGACACAGAAGGCGAGCCGGGAAAGCCATAGGGTGCCGGCGAAACAGAGGCAGGCGAGGTGTTGAACGAAGGTGTCGATGGATCGAAGGAGAAGGACATTAAGGGGCCACCGCTACCGGCAATGTACAAATTGTTATTCCAAAACGCGCTGGTAGCAAAGATGCCGTAGCCCAGGTTGAAATTCTGCAAGGCGTTGGAATCACCCGAGCCTCCCATGTTGTCCCCGTTCAGTGCATAGAGCGTGCCATCCTTCCCGCCTCCGATAACCACGTGCTGCACGGGGCCCGAAGCGAGATTCACGACAAGAGCCGCCCCCCCGGCGCCGAAGTCGAAATCGTTGGCAGCATCGGAGGCCTGATCCGAAGGAGTGAAATAGGAAGAAATGTTCGACCCGCCAGTGATCTGAAGGAAGGAATCACCGAAATCGTTGTTTGGCGCGCTTGAATTGGTCACGTCGAAAGTTGCGTTGCCGGTGATCAGATAAAGATTGTTGTTCGAATCCGCGGAAGGCGCGGCGCCTCCCATCCAAATGCCCCCTTCTTGGACGTTTGGCGACACATTCAGAATGCTCGTGACCCCGAGGGTAGAGGCGCTAAAGCCAACGAGCCAGCCGTAAAAAGGTAGTGATTCTTCATGTGAGGCCCAGCCCACGTAGACGATGCCATTGACCAAAGCCAAACCAGCGCGCTGATTCTCCTGCTGAGGGTTAAAGGTAACGACAGAGCCGCCGTCGCCGGTTCCGGGAAATGTGATAGTCGCATCGATGCTGGCCGGACCACCGAACTCCTCATTTCCGGTGGTGATGTCGATGGCATGGAGACGCTGAAAAATCGTCGGGCCAGATTGATCGACTGACTTAGAGACGACATATAGTGTGTTCGTCACGGGATCGATCACCGGAGTTCCGGTAACGCCAACTTCGGGCATTATATCGCCGTTGCCAAAACCAATTTCGGCGCTCGGGACCGAAGTTTCGTTTCCGTCTCCGCCATGTGCAATATCGACCAAGCTGACGCTCCAAAGTAGAACACAGGGGTTGGCGTCGGCATCGAACGCAAAGAGACTGTCGTGCTGCGTAGCGACGAAGACGACGTTATGCACCAACCCGTTGACGGTCAGATTCGCAACCCACAACGGCTGTCCATAGATGGCTCCGTCCACAGGGCACGAGAACAATTTGCCGAACGTGGACGTGTTTACCGACGAAGTGGACAAGGCGTATTCCTGGGCGTTCAGGCCATCGCGAGCGAGATCGTCGTGATAGGTGTAGACGCCAGCCAAATCGGTGACATAAATCTGGGCAGAGATGCCCTGCGCCGGATCAGTGACGCTGCTCGCGGTGACGGTGTATGGGCCAGCAGAACGTGGCGGCGTATAAATCACAGGATTTCCGCTCAGGCTCGTTCGCGACGAAAATGAGCCGCCGTTGGAAGTTGTCCAACTGACGCCTGCGCTATCGTTTATCGTGGCGGTAAGCGTAACCGCTTCGCCCAGTGCAATGGCGGCGCGCGCTGGCGAAACCGTGACCGTGATACTGGAAGCTACAGTGATGGTCAATTTCAGATTCTCCGTTGCAGTCAACGGCGAATGACTCGAGTCGGTGACCATAAACGTAACGGAGTCATTTGAAAGAGGAGCGCTCGGAATACCGGTGATCGCGCCGCTAGACCCGCTCAGCGAAAGACCCGCTGGTAATGTGCCGCTCACGATTGTCCAGGTGTAGGGGGTGGTCCCGCCCGTTGCTGCGAGAGCGGCAGAATAGGCGCCATTTACACTCCCGGACGGCAGAGAGCTGGTGGTGATCACCAAAGGAGCCGCAGAAATATTGAGCGTAAAACTTATAGATGCGGTAAGCGGAGGATGACTCGAATCCGTTACCATGAAGGTCAGCGATTGGTTCGTTACCGCAGCGGACGGTGTTCCGCTGATCAGGCCGCTTGAGCTATTTAGAGACAACCCCGCAAGCAATGACCCGCTGGTAATGGACCAGGTGTACGGACTTGATCCTCCGGTGACAGCAAGAGCAGCCGAGTACGGTGTGTTCAATTGACCATTGGGGAGAGAGACCGTGGTGATCGTCAGCGATGAGGACGATCCCGAGGGCAACGAAGAGGAATTAACGTTGCTCCTTCCTCCACAGCCAACAAAAATCAAAAGGGTGACGGTTAACAGCCATGCGGAGAACCGTACATACGAGGCATACCTGAAGCCGCACATAGAGAGAGCACCCGGAACGATCCAATATAATCTCGATCAGTCAAATAACTAGGTGGTGTGCAGGCCGTCGGACGTTGAAATTCAAAATGGTCATCTAAAACTAATAGCGACCAGACACCGACCTCAAGGATGAACCCGCAATACAAGAAAAAGTTTCCGGGAAACTGCCACAGAAGTGGCTGACAAGCTCCGAATCTCGTATCAAACAATTCATAATGCGCAAGATCGAGCGAACAAGATCGTAATTCTGACGGGCGCAGGCGGAGACTTCATTACTGACGTCGATTGTTCCTCTTTCGGCGATGCCTCCGATCCAGGCATCTGGAGCCAAGTTCACGACGAAGGCGTTCAGGTTTTGGGAAACATAGCCAACATACGAGTGCCGGTCATCGCCGCTATCGAGGGACGTGCCCATGTGCATTCAGACTACGCGCTGCTCGCCAGTGTAATTGTCGCGGCTGAGGGTGCAACCTTCCAGGATGTGGCCCACTTCTCCGCAGGCATTGCGCCCGGCGACGGAATCTTCACCACATGGAGTTATCGGGCAGGAGCAGGACGAGCGGAGGCGTTCCTGCTCAACCCGCAGCCACTGCCAGCGCGTACCGCACACGAATGGGGAGTGGTTGCCGAAGTTGTGCCGAACGGCGAGGCACTGAGCCGGGCGCAGGTATTGGCGGACCTGTATCTCAAGGCTCCGGAAGTGACGCGCCGCAACACGCGCGTGCATTTCATTCAACCCCTGAAAGAACGTATTGTGCGCGAAGTTGGCTACGGGCTGTCCCTCGAAGGAGCATCGGCTGCCGACCTCGTGAAGTCGAAGCAAGCGAAAACTGAACCTCTCGCTCAGAAAGCAAAATCTGCATAAAGCGCCGAAGAACGTTAGGAACGCTTCGACCCCGTTATCGCGGTGACGGTCCAAGGCCACCGCGCTGCGCGCTTCTGGGTATGGCCGAGCAAGGTGAGGGTTCTAGGCTCGGCCCCCAGAATGCGCTTCCCAAAAGATGATTGTGTCCATGTGCTTGGTTAGTCGGAAAACCGGACAGATACCGGCCCAGTACTCCACATGGACGATTAGCGCTGCCGGTTCAGACGGTCGATGCAACACCTCTCGGGTCATTTGATCTGGCAATACGTTTCAAGCGAACCGATCTTTGGGTTGCAGTTCGCTTTTACCTAAACAGGACGCCTTTCCTTTCTTTTGTGCACACGAACGATTCTTAGCCCTTGAAATACCTGGACTTGTCACTTCCTCCTAGTGTTGCATCGACCTATTGAAACCGCCGCGCTTACCGCACTAAGCGGCGCAGGATTGGGACCATACACTTCGAAGAAATTGGGGATGACGCCAAGACCGCGCTGCTTCTCCTCGATCTTGACTTGCTGAATGGCCATCTCATTGGAACTCTCTGACCTCACAGTAACGGTGGTCCGCACCTCTTCAATCCGGAGTTTACTAACGTTTAGGATTTTGTACTGGTTTGGGTCGAGGATGAAGACGGGGGATGCCCAGTCTGCAAATCCCGTGGCGCTGATGGCGACGTGATAAGGGTTTCCCGGCTCTACATCGTCGATTTCAAAGAACCCATTACCGTTCGTCGCAACCGTGCGGCGATCGCTAGGGACAGGGCCTTGGAAAACAACGGTTGCTCCAAGCACGGGGCCGTCGTTCACATCGGTTACCGTGCTTACAATGGTTCCTAGCGGTGGAGACGAGGGAACTCTGGAGCTGGTCTGGTTGCTGGGGCTGATTTTGCTGTGGTGAAGGCCCCTGCACTTCTTGAGTCCTCGCGGTGGGATCGTCGGGCAGTGAGGGTGCCGTCGTTTGCGCAAGCGCCAGGGAGACAAAGGTGGACAAAACGAGAATGAAGATAACTGAAATGTACCAGAATGTTGTCACTTGTTATCTGCGCCAAAACGGAAATGCCACGATGCTGCATCCCCTTCCATCTGTCTTAATCGCCCTCGCATCCCGCGTAGACCGACTCCGGCACTCTCGCCCGAGGCACACCAACTGAGGCCAAATGGAAAATCCCAACGACTGTCGCTTCCCCCGCATTAGATTCGGAGCAATTCTCAGAGGGGAAAAGCGAGACACTTCTTGGTCTTCATGTATTCCCTGTGCTAATGCCTGAGTTGCCTATAGCGTATGCGGTGAGAGTAGACCTGGAGCAAAACCCTGTCTGTCCAAAACAGCACACTTTCTAAGTCGGATGACCTGCCACAGATTAATCGTCCTAAGTCCTGATAAATGCGGCGGTTTAAATAGGTCGATGCAACACTAGGAAGAAGTCCCAAGTCCAGCAATTCCAAGGGCTAAGAATCGTCCGCGACTACAAAAGCAAAGAAAAGGCGTTCTGTTTAGGTAAAAGCGAACTGCAACCCAAACGGTCTGCTTGAACCGTAATGCCGGATCAAATGACCAGAGGGGTGCGTCGACCCTCGAACCGGCAGCGGTTCTCGTCCATATAACAGTCTTATGCTGCCATTGACCGCAACGAAGATGCCTCCGCCTGGTTCGCCGACGTAGGGACGCATTCCAGCACACCCGAGATACTTTTCAGCTACGCAGAGTTTCTCGCAGAATCGCATCGCCGAAGTCCGCGAGTGGCTCGAACCAACTCGAAGCAAAACGCAAATCCTCTCCGCGCTACGTTCAGCGCATCGAGCGTCCCTGGTTCCGCAAAGGACGAGCGTTCATTCAGCTGACCAGTATAAGGAATCGAACAAGAGCGGGAGCGTGGCATGCGTTTGGGCGCGGTGCTGTGGACGGATTCCGAAGAGCACCAGTTTGCCAGGGTGCTCTTCGATTGAAACTACGGCCGCGCGGCCCTTCATGAAATCCTCGCCTCGAAGCCAGCCGGAAGCGTTCACATCCGCATTCGGATAACGGGCGACTATGCTCGCTTTCTGCGAATCGAAACCCTCCTTCAATTCAAAAAAAGGCGAGTTTATGTAGAACCCGTAAGACTCCGGAGCCATGCCATATCCGATCGGATTCTGAGTGTCGACCTGAAGGTGGAGGATAGTGCCAGGTGCGTAGTGTTGTTCACGATTCAGTGTTTCCTTCACGTCCGTAACAGGAAGAGGAAGCTTGTCGATAAGCAGGTCCGATGCCGCTCCCAAGGTTATCAGCGTACCGCCTTGGTTCACGAAATCGACGAGGGCTTTCCAACCCTTCTCGCCGATGCCACCCCGATATTCCGCTACCATAAATTCGGTGCTCTGTCCGGCTTTGATAGCTCTCTCCGTCTGTCCCTCGAGAATGCTTTTCGATTCCTGGTCCGGCAGAATGATTGCGTCAAAGTTTTTGCGAAGTTGCCCTGCTTGGATGTCGACGTTATGCAATGTTTTATAGCTGAATTCGTACTGCTCGAGTATCCATCGAGTCCAACCTTCGTCAATGTTTGCGGTCCATGATTGATAGAGGCCCACGCGGGGGGTATGCAACTGCATGCCGAGATCAGCGGGCCGCGCCGCAGCGGGCGCCGGTTTTACGTTTACAGAGAATCCATTCACCGCATTTTTCCATTCGTCCGGTCTGGCAGTCGTGTAGACAAGGACTGGCTCGCCCTGGTGCGGCCGGCCGAAATTGACCTTGGCGCCTTGTTTTAGCAAGCGATTAACCACCACGGCTGCTTCCGCGCCGGTATACGGGAAACTCCATCCATGCGGCGCGTTGTATGCGTCGAGAACCAACGATGGCGTCTCCTTCACGTTTTCGAGTGTCAAATCGCTTGAGAGCGCGGTCTTTGCGAAGTCCACTTTTACTCCGAACTGCATGCCCAGCGACCACGCCGACACGTCGTAGGGAGCTTCGGGCGGAGCGTTGGGAGCGCGCCGCACTTCCGGATAGGTTTGCATTTCAAGAATATCCTTGGCGTAGCGCGCAAACACTTGATCGAACGGAATCACGTAGGCGCCCACCGAGTAGTTTTCGCCGTCCTGGCTGAACGCCTTTGTCGCGCGCAGGACGTTGACGCCACCCATCTCCAACTTTTCAACCAACTGAATCACCTCATTCTGATCCTGCTGGCCCTCGACCGGAATGATGGCTGCGAAACTCTTTTGCTTGTCGCCGAATCCAAGCTCGCCCTTTTTGCCTAGAGCGATCGTATTCGCGTTGATATCGTATATGTTCTGAAGGAGGGTTTGGCGGCGGTCCGCGGCGGTCTCGAGCAACGCGAAAGTTGCCGTGAGTTCATAATCGACGATATCCCTTAAATGCCAATTTCCACCCATCCAAGGTCGAGGATACTCGGTTCGCGGCGTGATATCGGTGGGTGGGGGCAAAGGAGCGGTGGGCCCCTTGTCGACGAAAAATTCGGCGGAGCCGGGCGCTTCGCTGGGGGGCCGAGCTGCGTCGTTCGCGGGGGTGTGACTCAAATCGGGCTTTTGCTGAACCGTGGGGGTGGCGATACGTGCGCTGGCCACCTCGGTGAGCAGACCTACTTCGTTGTGCCACCAGCCAGCCCAGGCCATGGCGCCTTCCCAGAAATTCGTGTAGTTTGCGTCGAAGATGATTCCTTCCTTGCCTTCGGCTTCCAGTGCGGCGGCCTGCGCTTGCCCGTAGATCGAGTTCAACCGGTAGATCAAGGGATCCACGTTTGGATTGATGGGGTCCCTGGCGGGCATGGTGAAAATTCGCGGACCGTTTTGCCCCTGCTGATGCTCATCGAGCCAAACGGAAGGAAACCAATCATGCCAAATGGCTTTGGCCACAAGTTGGCTCTCCTTTTGCGAAAAGAGGAACATGTCCCGATTATTGTCGTGGCCAACATAGGGATGGTAAATCCAGGGCATTGGGCCGCCCTCCTGCGGCGTGCCGATGTACTTGTTGTACCAGTCCGTAACCAAGATCTCGCCATCAGGATTAAGGCACGGAACCATGAGGATTATGTCGTTGTCGAGAATCTTTTTAATCGTCGGCGAATCATCGGTAGCCAGTCGGTATACCGCCTCCATAGACATCTGCGAAGCGCCAATCTCAGTTGCGTGGATACTGTTGGTGATGAAAATTACGGCCTTGCCTTCGCGGAAGATTTCGTCCTTTTGGCTGTCCGCCGGTGGTCCACCTTGAAAATAAAGCGCTCGCTCGAGAGTTTTATAGTGGTCCAGGTGTTTCTGGGTATCCGGAGAGCTGATCTCTACTAATAGGAGAGGATTGCCGTTTGTTGTCGGGCCCAAAGTGTTTACGCGGATGCGATCGGACATCGCGGCTACTTTTTGGAGGTACTCGACAATCTTGTCGTAACGCACAAGCTTTTTGTCCGCGCCGATCTGAAAGCCAAAATATTGCTGCGGCGAAGGAATCTGCTGCGCACCGGCCTCGCCGGCGATAAGATAAGTGGCGAATAAAACCAGAAACAAACACAATACAGCACGACGTGGCTGGTATTTCACGATGGCTCCTAGATAAGGAACTCTGTCAATCTGCGCTGCATTTTTGAGAAAACATGTTTTAACGGCCGCTTCAGAAACTCACAAAAATGCGCATGCTGGCCTATGTAACTCGTCTTTCAGCGCTGCGTGACTTCCCGTAAAAAAAGTAAATTCCCAAGCCAATCGCCATCCACGCGACTAACCTGATCCAGGTGGCTAAGGGAAGACTGGCCATTAGGTACAAACAGGAGCCCACGCCGAGTATTGAGACGGCTGGGACCCAGGGCGCCTTAAAAGGACGTGGTTTGTCGGGTTGAGAATGGCGCATCGCCCAAACCCCTGCACACACAAAGGCAAAAGCCAAGAGAGTGCCGATACTCACCATCTCCGCGAGGATCCGGATAGGGAGCAGGCCGCCGCTAATCGCGACAACAGCGCCTGTAGCAATGGTGGTGACGTAAGGAGTACGAAACCGCGGATGTACTTTTGTAAACCACTGGGGCAGCAGCCCGTCTGATGCCATCGACCAGAAAATCCGAGGCTGACCCATCATCATTACGAGAATGACGGAGCTGAGCCCGGCAATGGCCCCAATTTTTACAATGGGTGTGAGCCATAGCAATCGGGTGGCATCTATCCCGACGGCGATCGGATCGGGAACGTTGAGCAGCGGGTAAGAGACAACCCCTGTGAGTACTAAGGCGACGAGCACGTAAAGTACGGTGCAAATTGCGAGGCTTCCAATAATGCCGATCGGCATATCCCGCTGCGGGTGCCGCGTTTCCTGAGCGACAGTGGAAACGGCATCGAACCCTATGTAAGCCACAAAGACAACCGCAGCCCCGCGAAAGACCCCGCTCCATCCGAAATGACCGAATTCGCCCGTGTTTGGCGGAATCAGCGGATGCCAATAGGCACGGTGAATATGCGAGAAGCCAGCCAAAATAAACGTGGCGATCACGCCCAGCTTGATGAACACGACGGCGGTGTTCACATTCGCAGATTCCTGAATTCCGACTACAAGCAACACAGTTACAAGAGCCACGATAATTACGGCGGGCAGGTTCAGAACCGCACCCGTTGCTGTCCAACCGTGTGACCCGGGGGTATCGAAGGCATATGGAGCCATTGCCAGGCGCTCTGGGATCTTGATTCCAAGATCGGTGAGAAAGCTGACCACATACCCGGACCAACCTACCGAAACAGTCGCGGATGCTAGAGAATATTCGAGAATCAAATCCCAGCCTATGATCCAACCTACCAGCTCACCAAGAGCGGCGTGAGTGTAGCTATAAGCGCTGCCCGCACTAGGAATCATGGCAGCCATCTCCGAGTAACACAGAGCGGCGCACGCCGAAGCGAGGCCAGCTATAAGAAAGGAAATCACTATGCCTGGCCCCGCATAAGTAGCCGCAGCTTGGCCAGTAAGAACAAAAATCCCCACGCCGACAATAGCGCCCACTCCGAGCAAAACTAGCTCGAGGGGCCCCAGAGTACGTTTCAATGCGATATGCGTGTCAGCGATATTTTCGGACGGGCTCCGGTTTGACTTAGCGATTTGAAAAGCACCAGCCAAAGCTAACCTCCTCTGTTCCGACGAGTACTCGCTTCAAGACGAGAGACAAAGAAGCGCCCATTGCAACTCGTACAACTCACAATACGGCGGGGTGCTGCAAATGCCATTCGGTTGCCTTTTCATAAGAGCGGGCAATCCGCAAGATCGTGCTCTCCTCGAATGGCCGCCCAATGATTTGAAGTCCGATCGGCAATCTGGCGCGCGTCATGCCGCAAGGAACCGTGATTGCCGGTAAGCCAACCAGGTTTGCCGGACGATTGAGACGAACCAACGCCGCGCGCACAGTTTCCTTGTGGGAATTGACCCGCACCATTTCTTCCGAGATGTGCGGAGCCGGGATGGGTACGGTTGGAACCACAATAGCATCCACGTTTGTGAGAGCTTTGTCGAAATCCTCCCGAGCCAAGTTTCTCAGCTGCAATGCGTGGAGATAATCTGTGGCAAGCACGCGGGCACCATCTTCGAGCCTTTGGCGGACGTCTGGAGCATAGTCGGCTGCGCGAGAGGGGAAGTAGCCCGCCAATTGATGAGTGCTGGTGGCTTCCGCGTGGAGCAAATTATTGCTGAGTTTCATTGCTTCCGAGACATGAGGAAGGGAAACTTCATCGAGGCAGCCACCCAATTTTGCGAAAACCTTGAAGGCCGCTTTGATTGCGGATGATACTTCCGGATGCAAGTGGTCGAAGAAGTATTCGCGAGGTAAACCGAGTCGCAGGCGTTTGCGCTTCTGCTTGACCTCCGACAAATAGTTAGGGACGGGCTTGCGAAAGGAGAATTTATCGAGACGGTCGTAGCCGGCAATGACTTGCAATACGATGGCTGCGTCGAGCACGCTGCGGGTAATGGGTCCGACGTGATCGAGCGTGGACGACAGAGGCAAAACTCCATGACAACTGACTCTTCCGTAGGTGGGCTTCAAACCGACTACGCCACAGAGTGCCGACGGAATCCGAATAGAACCGCCCGTATCCGTGCCAAGAGAGGCCGAACACATCAGAGCGGCGACAGCCACAGCCGAACCCCCACTCGATCCGCCAGGAATTCTATGCGTATCCCAAGGATTGAGCGAACGGCCGAAGTGCGGATTGTTTGTTTCCGCCCCGTAGGCAAATTCACTCAAGTTTGTCTTTCCGACGAAAATGGCTCCAGCCCGCCGAAGTCGACGTACCACGGTGGCGTCTTCTGTGGGAATAAAGTCACCCAGGATTTTTGATCCGGCCTTTGTGGGCACACCCGCCGTCAAAAAGATGTCCTTTAGAGAAACCGGAATGCCATGAAGCGGTCCCCGGTAAGAACCACGATGGATCTCCTTTTCAGCCTGACGCGCTTGTTCCCGAACCACCTCCGGCTCTACATAAACGTAGGCGTTCAAGCGGCCGTTTAATTCCTGAATGCGAGCAAGGACGTCTTCCGCTATATCGACGGGAGATACGTCCTTGCTTTCTAGCAGAGTTGCCAGTTCGACAATGCCAAGAGATGAGAGCCGAGGATTGGACATTTATAACGAATACCCTTTCCACTTTAGGCTGGTTCGAGTTCAGCATCAGAGCTATCAATCGCGCTTACTGCTGGCTGGGTGTGGTTGTTTCTTCGGCGGGAGTTTTTCGCGTCTTATCCACGAATACAGTGCCGGCCTTCATCACCCAGCGGACATTGTGAACGGCGACGCTGATGTCTGCGAGGGGGTCGCCCTGAACTGCAACGATGTCCGCGTAGTGGCCAGGAGTGACCTCCCCGAGATCCTTTTCCATCCCGAGCGCAGCGGCGCCATTCACGGTCGCAGCCGCTAAAGCTTGTGCCGGAGTCATTCCGCATTTCACCAGGTAGGTCAGTTCCTCGGTGTTATGGCCGAACAATTCGTAAACCGCGTCCGAACCGGCGGCGATGCGAACTCCGAATTTAATCGCGCGCCGCGTTGTCGCCTCGATGGAATCCTGATATTTCTGAATCTCTTCGTTTTCGCTTTCGGGCCAGCCAAACTCCTTGTAATTCTGGATGTACCACTCGTTGTGATAGACGGTTGGGACGTAGACGATTTTCTTGCGAATCATTTCATTAAATGTTGCATCGTCCACATTGATAGCATGTTCGATGGTGTCTGCCCCGGCCTTGACCGCGTCCCGCGCACCTTCTGGGCCCGTAACTATGGATCGCGATCCGTTTCCCCATCGTATGCGCTATTTCCACCGCCGCTTGGATTTCCTCGGCAGTAAAAGTCTGATGTGTATCGACATTGTTAAAGCCTCCGGTGGATGCGAACATTTTGATGAAGTCCACGCCGGCGGCAATCTCCTGGCGGATCGTGCAGCATCACTCTCGTCCGCACCGGAAACCTGTCCTTGAAGCGGCACTGTCCAGGGAAATACGTCTCCATAGCGCGAAACGGGCCCTCCTGCGAGTCAAGGCCGGGCCCGCAACGAACATTCTAGGGCCTACCATCGCGCCTCGATTGATCAAGTTGCGCATGGCAATATCGCTGTAGTTGCTTGCAGCATATCACGAACGGTGGTCACACCGATGTCGAGAGTTTTGCGCGCATTCTCCTGGGCCATAAACACGAGTTCTTGCGGGAGCAGCCTGGCTGTCTCGGCGTTTGGAGTGGAATGTGGGTTGCCGCTCCACCAATAGGTCATGTGCGTGTGGATGTCGATAAGTCCCGGCATGCCTGTGAAAGCGGACATGTCAATCACTTGCGCATCGCTCGGAATGGACGCACCGGCTTCTCCGACGCTTTGGATGCGATCTCCTTTTACGATTACAATTGCATTGGTCCAAACCTTCCCCGTACCGTCAATCAGTTTCCCGAAGCGAATCGCCTTCAACGTTGTAGGTGCATTTTGTGCCAACGCGGGCGAGAAGAAGCTCGAAAAGAATAAAACAGACAATAACCACAAAGTTCGCTTCATGTACCCTCCGTTTATAAGTGACGCGATGCGCTCTCGTGGGAACGTGGAGCAGACGAGCGAAGGCTCGTCCGCTCCTGTCCGGAGAGTTAGAAGATGAACTTCGCGCCCAATTGAATTTGGCGCGGAGGCCGCGTTCCGTAAGCATTTGCTGTTAGTACCTGCCCGAACGTAGAAGAGTCGAAGCTATTGTTCGGCAGGTCAAAGTTGGGATGGTTGAAAATATTGAATACTTCGACCCGCAACTGCAGAAGCTTGCTTTCGCTCTTAAGTGGGACCTCCTTCAAGACCGTAAAATCGAGGTCATCATACCGGGGACCGATGAGGCCATCGCGTCCTTCATCGCCGAACGCGTGCGGGGCCGCCATGAAAGCGCACGGATTGAACCACATCTGTGGCACTTGCACGACGCTCGGGGCTACGCACGTCGGATTGGCCGCAACTGGTCCTGGAATGAAGGGATTCGCAACGATGTTAGGCCTGTCACCGCCGGCTGTAGGGTAAGTGCCGCTTTGGGCAATTCCTCTAACCACCGTGAAAGGCTGGCCTGTTTGGTCCGAGTTGATAGCACTGATCTCCCAGTGGCTTGCAAGTGCGCCGACGAAGCCTTGGTCGTTCAAGAACCGATGCCCTTGCCCAATGGGCAGATCGTACACCGCGCTCACAACGAACCGCTGGTTCGCGTTGAAGTTGCAGAGGCCCTTCTCTGCAAGCAGGTTGTATGCGTATTGAGGAGTGTTTCCGCCGCCCAAGCCGCCAAATAATGTCGAGCCGTCGTCGATGCAACGAGACCAAGTATAGGTAGCGAGGAACGACAGGCCCTTGCCGGTGTGTTTTTCTCCCTTGGTTTGCAAAGACTCGTAGGTGCTGAACCGGTTGTTGGCAATATCAGTAAGTGAATAACCAAACTGAGGGTAAGGGCTGGGTCCGCCGACGTTCGGCTGGTTGATGTTGGTGTTTCCAGGAAGACCTACGCCCCTGGTTCCAACGTAGTTGACGTCCAAAAGCGTATTCTTTGCAAACTCGTATTGCACGTCGAGGTTCCAATCCTCCATATACGCGTCATGGAAATGCCGATCCATGAAAGTACCCGTGGATGCGATAGCACCCGGCGTTGCGTTGACAATCGACTGAATGGTTGCCGTGCCAGTCGGGTTTGTGATCGTTAGGGTATTTCGGAAAGGAGGATTCAAGCGAGCGTTCAGGTTTGCGTTTAGCGGGACGATGTCATAGAACATTCCGAATGCGGCACGCACGACAAACCGGTCTGAAGCCAAAGGCCTCCACGCCAAACCAACTCGAGGGGCAAAATCATGTAAAGGCGTGGAGTACAAGCCCCGTGGAACACCATTCGTGCCGGCTATGAGCCATTGACAGGTTGGTTTGGGATTGCATGTGACCGAATTTGCGCTGAGGTCCGGCGTGCTGAAGTGGTTCTGAGTTTCGTAAGGGGCTACGTTTATGTCCCACCGCAGTCCGGCGTTCACCGTCACTCTGGAACTCACATGGATGTCATCCTGGATGTAGCTGTCGTAAGACGGGGCCCGAATATCCATGTTTACACCCTGCAGAACGATCGTCGTATTGTCCGGTGTTCCGCAGAGGAGTTCGACCAAAACGTTGCCGGTCTTCGGATCACATGGGTTTGTGATCTGGCCCTGGAAATTCCAGATGCCTCGTGCGTCCGTATCAAACAGTAAGGCATACCAGTAATACCGATATTCAAAGCCAAAATGGAATTGGTGCCTGCCGCCGTTGAATGCCGGATTCCACGCCAAGTTATCCACCAAGTCTAGGGTGTAGGTCGGATGGTCCTGGGGGTCATTTGTAGGCTGGCCGATTCCGCTGAAGTTTGATAGCGAGACGTTTGGAAATCCCAGGTCAACGGGTTTGCTAAGTACGGTCGGGAAACCAAGTGCTTGGTTCTCGTTCGACATCAGGGTTTGCTCGAAACGACCGTGCTCCCCGTTGAATCCGGCTCGGACTTCGTTAACGGTGCGAGAATTGAAGATGTGGTTCCACGTAATTCCAGCGTTTTGACCGCCGTTGAGCCAAGTCGTTCCGTAACCGGGCAAGTTGGTATAGGAAGAGAGGGGATCGAAGGCGTTACTAAACTCCCCCCACGACACGACGTAGTGCCCGGAAATCGTATCGTTTTTTCCCAGTTGCTGATCGATCTTTGCAACTCCGTATGGCGTCGTGAGCGACGTTACTGGGGAGGAAACAAACGTGTTAGACGTAGCAAGATTTGAACCCACGTTTGCGGCCGGGTACAACTTTAGAATATTCAGGCCGGCCGCGTTAGGATTCGGAACGGCAGCCAGGGCACTCGCAATTTGTACCCGAGAAGGCACTGTTGCCTCACGCGTTGACGCTTCGCGCTGGTCGAGATACTCGAAAGCCAGAAAGAAAAATGTCTTGTCGTGGCGGATGGGCCCTCCGAGAGAGGCGCCGAACTGACTTCGATCCAGAGGCGGGATCGAGCCGCATCCGCTGCCAGTCGAAGCTCCTGAGCAACTGGGTAGATCGAAATAATTTTTTGCGTCCATGTTCCGGTTGCGGAGAAATTCGAAAGCGGTTCCATGAAACTGATTGGTTCCGCTTTTTAGCGCTACGTTGAGTTGCGCACCCCCGCTTCGGCCGTATTCGGCCGTGTAGTTTCCGGACTGAACCTTAAATTCCTGGACGGCATCAAGCGAAGGTATGGCACTGTACTGGTTGATCACCAGATCGTTATCATCGATTCCGTCGATCAAAAAATTGTTCGCGGTTTCGCGGGAGCCATTGACGCTCAATGCGAGTCCCTGAGTCGAATCAATCGAGCCTTCCGACGGCAGCGTCGCGCCCGGAACGAGTAACGCAAAGCTCACCCAATTGCGCTGGTTCAGTGGCAGCGTGCTCACGGCCGTTTGGTCGATAACGTCGCCCAGCGAGGAACTGTCTGTTTGAATAACAGGGGCCGCGCCGGTCACTTCAACTGTTTGCGTGGACTCACCAACTTTTAGCGTCAGGTCCACGCGAGCGGTCTGGTTGACCAACAGTGACACGTCGCCAGTCACGGCCTTGGAGAACCCGGCTGCGTCCACTGACACTTCATATACGCCCGGCGGAAGCAGAGGCATGCTGTATTGACCGCTGGCACCGGTCTGCACAGTGCGGATTTCATTGGTTCCTCGGTTTTTGATGTTAACCGAGGCGTTCGCAATGGCTGCCCCGGAAGAATCTAGCACCGTGCCCACAATGGTGCCGGAAGTTCCTTGACCAAGCAGAGATGAGGTTGCGAGCAGCCACAGCATTAAAAGGGATAACAACCATCCCGTTGCCCAACCGACAGACCTCTTCTCTTTCTCGACAATCATTTTTGCTCTCCATTTCCAACCAGCGTGGGTTATTCGAACTGCGCGAGCGAAAATACAGTTGAAGAGAAAAACTGTCTTGGACACATCGAGCATTTGAACGCGCCTAGCTGCCTGCGAATAGATGCTTAAGGCGTTTCCGAACGGCACCCACGAATCTGGGAGTGGCGACTTGAATCGATAAGCGAAGCCTTTACTTTGCGTCAGCGCCACTCCGGCCCTGAACGGCCGATCGTTCCCACGAGTGCGCGACAAATCGCTTGCATAAGAAAAATAAATGCTTTTCTCGATCTCAAAAAAGCGGCTGGAACGGATCTCTCAACGAGCATCGAAAATATCAATCGTCGCCATAGATTCTTTGAGGAACCATGCGTTCATGTGCCTGTTAGACTCACGACGATCTTTAGTACTGGGGCCCTGTAATGATTCGTTATCGGAAATGCTTTGCTGGCCGTGAGCTAGGCCGCCGAGAGCTCGGCGGTTTTACAGTTTGCGAAACTCTTTATCGGCCGGACCAAGATATCCCGCATCACTCCCACGAGATGACTTACATATCGATTGTGCTGCGCGGGTCTTATACCGAGTATTGCGATTCGAAATCTGCGGAAGTCTCTCTCGGACAAGTGATATTTCATCTCGCGGGAGAATCTCATTCGAACCGCTTTCACGAATCGGGCGGCCAAGTCCTCAACATCGAGCTTTCGCAGGCTTTTCTCGAACGTTTAACTCATTCTCGCGGCATACCAGCGAATCACCGCCGCATTCTCAACAGTTCGTACGCGCTGCAGCTCGGACTAAGACTCCGCAAGGAATTCTCCGAAGCGGACGTGCCTTCGTGCCTGGCCATAGAGGGCTTGACGATGGAACTGCTGGCCGAGATTTTCAGGGACCAAATCGTGCGGCAGAAGCTCCGGAACTGTACGTGGCTCGACAATGTGATGGAGATATTGAACGACAGGTACAATCAGCGTATCACCTTGGATGATCTCGCTTCCTCTGTGTCGGTCCATCCCGTCCATTTGGCTCGCGCGTTTCGGAAACGCTACCTCTATAGTGTAGGGGAGCATATCCGGAAGCTGCGCATCGAGGCCGCCTGCCGCGAACTCCTGAACTCTGACGACTCTATTTCCGAAGTGGCGCTGCGAACGGGTTTCTCAGATCAAAGCCACTTGTGCCGCGCGCTCAAGCGATATGCCGGAATGTCGCCTCTTCATTTTCGCCGCGCAAAGCAGCAGAGCTAATCCGAGACAAAATGTTTCTCGTATTCTAGACACTCCCCTGAAGAATATTGAATCATTGTGTCTCGCAGAGGTATTTGCTCGTAAAGGTCTGATCAGATGGAAGCTCTGGACGAAATCCAGAGAGTAAATCCAGAAGTTTAACGTGACGAATCTGGTCGCACACCAGCGCCGTAGGTTCGTTGTGAGTCTCTTAACGACATAGTCCGCGGAGGGTAATTCGCATGGTCCGGAAAAGTTGTGCGGTTGTTTTTCTTTCTCTTTTGATGTCGAGCACCATCCTCGCGCAAAAGATTGACGGTAGTAGCTCGCTGGATCAAATGAAATGGCGGCTCATCGGCCCGTTTCGCGGTGGCCGGGTTGAAGCCGTCGCGGGGATTGCCGGCGATTCGAAAACCTATTATTTCGGCGCTGTCGCCGGCGGAGTCTGGAAGACCATCGACGGCGGAAATACCTGGAAACCAATGTTCGACCACGAATCTACTCAGGCTATCGGGGCCATCGGCATCGCCCCCTCGGATCCAAACGTCATTTATGTGGGAACGGGAGAACCGTCCCTTCGCAACGACATCACCTTTGGCAACGGCATGTACAAATCGACCGACGCCGGATTGAGCTGGAAGCATATTGGTCTTGAAGACACGCAGCACATCTCCAAAGTGGTGGTTGATCCTCGCAATCCCAACATCGTATTGGTCGCCGCCGTCGGACACGCATCCGGGCCCAATGCGGAGCGCGGTGTTTTCAAATCCGAAGATGGCGGCGCTACCTGGAAAAAGGTGCTCTTCAAGGACGATAAGTCTGGAGCGATCGATCTGGTGATGGATCCGTCGAACTCCCACATCTTTTTCGCGGCACTGTATCAGATCTATCGCGCGCCCTGGATATTGGAAGCTGGCGGACCTGGAAGCGGGATTTACAAATCAACGGACGCTGGAAACACGTGGACGCATATCGAGGGCCATGGATTGCCGGAGGGACCTCTCGGACGCATCGGTCTGGCTGTTTCGGCCGAATCGAAACGCATCTATGCGCTGGTCGAAGCGAAGAAAGACGGCGGAATGTATCGCTCCGATGACGGGGGAACGAATTGGAGCCTGATCAACGGTGAGCACGATCTCAGCCAGCGGCCTTGGTACTTTTCGCAGATCTTTGCCGACCCGCAAAATCCAGATGTCGTCTACTCTCTAGCGTACAGGATGCTCCGATCGATCGATGGAGGCAAAACTTTCAAGCCGATCGCCGGAAGTCATGCGGATCATCACGCGCTGTGGATTGACCCAACCAATGGAGAGCGCATGATCGAAGGAAACGATGGTGGCGCAACGATCACGCTCGACAACGGGGGATCTTGGACCGCCGAGGGAAATCAACCGACGGCCCAAATTTATCACGTGGCGGCTGACAACCGGTTCATGTATTACATTTACGGCGCACAGCAGGACAACACCAGTGTCGCCATAGCTTCTAGAACCCACCATGGTGGAATCGATCAAACGGATTGGTATCCCGTCGGCGGAGGAGAAAGCGGCTACATTGCGCCGGACCCAAAGAATCCCGATATCGTTTACGCCGGGGGCTATGCAGGAACCTTGACACGCTTCGATCGCCGGACCAACCAAACCCAGATGATCTCGCCCTGGCCGCAATTTATGGACGGCCTTTCCGCTTCGCAGGTAAAGCATCGATTTAACTGGACCTCGCCCACCGTATTTTCACCCAATGAACCCAACACTCTCTACAATGGCGGCGAAGTTATCTTCAAGACCAGCAACGACGGCCAGAGTTGGACCGCGATCAGCCCGGATCTCACACGAAACGACGACGGCAAACAAGGGCCCTCGGGTGGCCCAATCTCCCACGACGACGCCGGAACCGAATACTACGATGTGGTGTTCTCGATCGCAGAATCTCCGATACAGAAGGGCCTGATCTGGGCGGGGACCGACGATGGGCTAGTTAAGATCACTCAGGACGGCGGGAAAACCTGGGCCGATGTAACTCCTCCAGGGGTTCCCGAATGGGGCCGCGTGAATTTGGTAGAAGCTTCGCCCCATACACCCGGAGTTGCCTACGTGTCGATCGACCGGCACCTTATGGACGACTTCCGGCCATACGTTTTCCGCACGGACAATTTTGGTAAGACGTGGACGCCGATCATAACTGGCATTTCGCCGACGGCCTATGTTCACGCTGTTCGAGAAGATCCCGTGAGGAAAGGCCTGCTGTTCGCCGGCACGGAAACCGGCATTTACATGTCGCTCGATAATGGCGCGAACTGGCGATCGATTCAACTGAACCTGCCGACTGCTCCGGTTTACGACCTGATTCTAAAGAACAATGACTTGGTTGTCGCCACGCATGGCCGCTCATTTTGGATTCTGGACGATATCGATCCTCTCCGGCATATCGATCCTCAAATGATGAGTGCGGATGCGTATTTGTTCCCACCGCCTGTCGCATACCGAATTCGTGCTGGGGGCGGTGGCGCCGGAGGCAGTGGTACGGAGGCGGGTGCTCTGGTCGGAACGAATCCTCCTGCCGGCGCGATCATCGACTACTATTTAAAGTCGGCGCCCAGCGGCAAGGTCGATCTTGAGATCTTGGACAGCGGAGGAACCGTAGTGCGGAAGTTTACCGGTTCTCCTCAAGCCGCAGGAACCGCGCCACGTCTCCGGCCTGACTCCGAAGTTCCCACTCTTACAGCTACGGCCGGGCTAAACCGGTTTGTTTGGGATCTGCGTCTTGATCCCCCGGTCGGTGTGCCGGGAGCCATCTACCAGGAAGGTTCTCACCTCGAAGGTGTCTTTGTGGTGCCGGGGACCTACACAGTGAAATTGAGCGCCAATGGCAAAGAGCTGACCGCTCCGTTGCAAGTGAAGGTTGATCCCGAGGTTACCGTTTCGCAGGAGGACCTGCAGAAGCAGTTTGATTTGGCAAAGAAGGTCAGCGACCGCATCTCTCAGGCGCATGAAACTGTGAACAGCGTGCGGTTGATTCACGCAAAGATCCAAGCCTTGGAGGCGCAACTTTCCGCGAGTCCGGGCAGCGAGGGAATCCTGACCGACGCGAGGACTCTCGATCAGAAAATCATGGCCGTCGAAGATGCTCTTTTTCAAATCAACAAAACAGCGGAGAAAGACTCTTTTAATTACGGCGGGAGACTTAACGACATGCTGATTGCACTCGAATCAACCGTGGAGAGAGCGGATTCCGCGCCCACTGTGCAAACCTATGACGTGTTCAACTACCTCGACCATGAGCTACAACAGCAGATCACTCAATGGAATACGATCATGAATTCCGAAGTGCCGGCCCTGAATAAGGCGGTTCGCGATAAGGATATTCCGTTCATCAGCACGACATCGAAAACCATCACAGGCGAGAACTGAAGTGATCGGCACGAAACGACCTACGCCGTTTGTGTCTTTGGGTCTTTTTGCCCTAGAGCGTATCGCGTCTAGGTATTTTGGCGCGCTGCGGTCGCCTCGGCATCTCAGTGAAAGGCGCAATTGGCATCGAGAAGCACGGCAATTTCCTGGCAGGGGATTAAGCCGAAAGTAGCCGCCGAACACGGTGTGATTCGGATACCACATCTACTCGGACCCCAGGGTGACGGCCACTTTGTCGACGATGCATTCCCCGAGGGCCCGATGCGCCCGGCGGATGGAGTTCAGCCCGGAAGCGCGATGGACTTCCGGTGCCCTTCGCCAGCGCTGCGCTTCATCTCTTCGGCGGCTACACTCAAATTTTCCCTTGTCGGTCGTTCTCGCGGTACTGGCTGATCAATTCCCAGTCACGGTCTTCGAGGTGGGATGGATGAATGGAATGTCTCTGTCGTGAATTAGCTTGTTCAATGCAGGCAAGTCGGAGGTCATGATCGCGTTCCATTGGGAAAGCTGCTGCTGCAACTCATGGTCGAGATAATCGAACACATCGTAAGTCGCCTGCGTCGGGGCCGCATCGGACTGTTCCACGGTCGATTCCAGGGCGATGAACATATCGTTCAATCTGCCTCCGTAGTTGAACGAGTCCTTCTCCGCCGTCTTGTTTATTTGAAATAGCGCGTCCTCGACAGCCAACAGTTTCTGGTCGAGCGCCTTGGACTGGGCCTCCACCTCGTCGGCTCCGGGGACATTCCCAATCCTCGTCTGCAAGGTCTGCAATTCGGCGCGGATTGCACGAATGCTGTTGACAGCTTGGTGCGCCTGCGACACGCGGTCGCTTACCTTTTTGGCTAAGTCGAACTGCTTTTGCAAATCCCCCTGCGCGACGGTGACTTCCGGATCGCTTTTCAGCTGGAGCGGTGATTTGAACTCCTTCCCATTGACCGTCAATTTCAAATTGTAAGTTCCCGGCACAACGAGCACGCCTTCCAGCCGAGAACCTTCTTGATATATCGCCCCTGGCACGCCCGCCGGAGGATCAAGACGCAGGTCCCACACAAAGCGGTTCAGGCCGGCCGCAACGGGCAGTGTCTGAGGGTCGCCGTCAGACGGCCGCGGTGTCTGCGGGTTGGCGCCGGCTTTTGGAGAGCCCGTGAATTCCCGCACCACGGTACCCGTCGCGTCCGATATTTCCAGTGTGATTTTGTTCGTGGGCGGCGATTTCAGATAGTAATCAATGATCGCCCCGGCCGGAGGATTTGTTCCGACCAATGCGCCCGCTTCCGTAGCGGGGATCTCCACTTCGTTGTCGCGCATGCGAGGACGATAAGCAACCGGCGGGTCAAACAGAAACGCGTCCTCGCTGACCGTGTGCACATCCATATGCCGAATAGGATCGATGTCGTCGAGAATCCAGAACGAACGGCCATGCGTAGCCACCACCAAGTCATCATTTTTGATAATCAAGTCGTGGACCGGGGCAGTCGGCAAGTTCAGTTGCAGCGATTGCCAATTCGCGCCGTCATCAAAGGAAACGTAGATTCCGGTTTCGGTTCCAGCGAAAAGCAAACCCTTGCGTTCAGGATCTTCGCGCACTGCATGCACGTAGGCCGTCGGTGGGATTCCTTTGGTAATGGCGGTCCAGCTCTTGCCAAAGTTGTCCGTCCGGAAAATGTAGGGCTTAAAATCGTCCATCAGGTGCCGGTCGATAGCGGCGTAAGCAACTCCGGGAGCGTGCGGAGAAGCTTCGATCAAATTCACCCGTCCCCACTCAGGAAGACCGGTTGGAGTCACGTTAACCCAATTCTTGCCGCCATCCTGTGTCACTTTGATCAAACCATCGTCTGTTCCCGTCCATATAAGCCCCTTTTGCAAACGCGATTCGGCAATTGAGAACACCACGTCATAGTATTCCGTGCCGGCATTGTCGAGGGAGACCGGGCCGCCCGATGGCCCCTGCTTGCCGTCATCATTGCGAGTCAGGTCCGGGCTTATCGCGGTCCAAGTTTTGCCCTGGTCGGTAGTTTTAAAAACAACCTCGGCACCGTTGTAGAGCGTATTAGGATCATTGGGAGAAAAAACCGTCGGAGAGGTCCAGTTGAATCGATGCTTGACCTGCGAAGCCGAAAGACCGTCCATGAATTGCGGCCAGGGCGAGATCATCTGCGCCTCGCTCGTTCGCCGGTCAAAGCGGGTCAGCCCTCCCGCATAGTCCCCGGCGTACACGATATCCGGATCTTTCGGGTCAGGCGCAATGTATCCGCTTTCGCCTCCGCCCACTGGATACCAGTCGGTCCGGTCGATTGCGCCGTGACTCGTTCTGGAAGCAATGGCCACACTGCCACTGTCCTGCTGAGCGCCGTAGACGTAATACATGAAGCGGTTGTCGGCGACCACGTGATAGAACTGCCCGGTCGGCTGGTTATCCTCGGCAGTCCACGATCCTCCATAATCTACCGTGATGGTGGCTCCGCCGTCGTTGCCCTCGATCATGCGCTCGCCATTCGCCGGGTCAATCCAAAGCGCATGATGATCGCCATGACTGCCAGGGATAGGAGCGAAAGTGCGCCCTCCATCGATCGACCGAAGCATTCTGTATGCGAGCGAATAGACAACGTCGGGGTTCTGCGGATCGGCAAAGATGTGCGAGAAGTACCACGGTCTCTGGCTAAGATCGTGTTGCCCGTTGATCAGGCTCCAATTCGCGCCCCCGTCATCGGAGCGATACATTCCGCCGTCTTTCTTCGCTTCGACCAGCGCATAGATGCGTTTCGATTCGGCCGAAACAGCCAGACCGATGCGTCCGAGAGGTCCCTCCGGCAATCCATGGCCCTCGATATGCGTCCACGTGTTTCCGGCGTCCGTTGATTTGTAAATCCCGCTTCCAGGTCCGCCAGCTTCCAATATCCAGGGCGCGCGATAGATCTGATACAGTGCCGCGAAAAAGATGTGGGAGTTCGACGGATCCATCACCAGATCGATCGCTCCAGACTTATCGTCCTTGAAGAGCACCTTTTTCCAGGTAGCGCCGCCATCTTCGGATTTGAAAACACCGCGCTCCGCATTGGGCCCGGATGCGTGTCCGACGGCGGCGACCAATACGATGTTGGGATTGCGAGGATCAACCACCACTTTGGAGATGTGCTGCGTGTCTTCAAGGCCAATATGCTTCCAGGTCAATCCGGCGTCGGTCGATTTGTACATGCCGTTGCCAAAGGTGATGTCGTTGCGAAGGCAAGGCTCTCCAGTGCCGACATAAATGATGTTGGGATCAGATGGAGCGATCCCGATAGCGCCGATAGATTGAGTCGATTCGCGGTCGAACATAGGTTTCCAGGTGCTTCCCGCATCCGTGGTTTTCCACACACCACCGGCCACGGCACCGAAGTAATACGTCTTCGGATCACCCGCAATACCTGCCACTGCCTCCACGCGGCCGCCGCGAAACGGCCCGACCAGCCGCCATTTCATTTGCTGCAGCGAGCTGGTATCAATTGTTTGAGCAAAGGCGCCATTACAGACAAGAACGAAGAGGAGAATAGGCATCCAAGTCTTCGAGCTCACGTGATCATCCTCCGGTAACCGAGTCGCAACAATGGTCGGAGTCGCACCGACCGCGACCAGCCGCTAAATTTTCGTGCTTTTTTCAATAAGGGCACGATGATCCGACACTGCGCGTAGGAACGTCTAGAATGGGAGAAACATATGTCCGGGATTAGCCCTGCGACTGAATCTGGCGGAAATGCCTGGGAGACATTCCTGCGTACCGTTTGAGGGCGCGGCAGAGATGGCTTTGGTCCGAAAAACCAGTTCTCAGGGCCACATCCGAGATCGAGTCATCCGTGTTTACCAGTTCCCGGCAAGCGGCTCCAACGCGCAACTTACGGATATGATCGCCTACGCTGCAAAGATATCGCTTGCGAAAGGCGCGCGCCAAGTGGACGGGATGGACAGAGACAGATGCTGCCAAGTCTCCCAGAGTGATGCGTTGATGGTATCCGTGGGCCAGTCGCTCAATGACATCGTCGAGCCAGACGGAACTGCTAGGCTTGTCACGCACAAGCCGCTCCCGGAAAATCTCAGCCATCAATTCCATCGTCAGCCCTTCGACGGCCAAGCACGATGTGACATTCGTTTCCTTAAATTCCTTGAGCAGTGTAAATCCGAGTTGCAGCGCGCAATCACTGTTCAGAACACGGCGGCGATTGACAGGTATTTCGCAAGATTCGGTCAGACGCTCCAGAAAACCCGGAGAAAGCTCGACATTCAATACTTGACCACCGGCCATGTGAAAACGATTCGAGTGGAATTCGCCGGCAGAATGAAAGATCACCTGCCCAGGATGAACATCCGAAGAGGTCGATCCGAAATATTCGGTGTAAGACCCGCGCAGCACAATCGATATGTAAGTCATTTCGTGCGAATGCTGGGGAATTTCCTGCTTGGGGCAGTACAAGGTCTCAGAGACCGAAAACCCCACAAACTCGCGACGGCTCACTTCACGACCTGCAAAACATCCCCGATACCGCTTCATCACATAGCCCTCAGCGACGACGTACCTGAGTGTATAGTAGGCATATACAATCGGAGCTCTTAAAGAATCTATTGACCCAATCGATGTTTCGATGAAATCTTTGAGGCACGCCCCGTGCGAACCCCCGCAGTCGCATCGACAATTGCAATTGACGCACTCTCTTTCGTCAGCATGAGTGTCACCTCACATTTTGTTTTCTGATGCAAATGATCAACGTGAGGCGGTGTTTTCATTCAAGGCGAAGTCCGGAATTCTTCGCGGTCGAGCTGTCCAGCAGACAGTGAAACTCCGCTTATCTACCCGCCTTAAATTCTGCAGTTTTCATCGCCGCACCCCGTTCTGCTTCGCTGCGCTGTCTTCAACGGCTAGGGACGTTCAATGCTCGCCAAATTCAAGACACATTTTCTCTTTGTCTGTATTTTCTCTACCGGGGAAGACCCGAAAAGCTGGAGCGGTTCGGAATCCGCCCGCAGCACCGAGCGCAGACTCACGCCACGTTACCGCTGCCATTTAATTCGCTGTATTGGTCGGTCGAGTAGGGCAGGGCGCTCCGTCCGCCGCAAGAACGTAAAGCGAGCTAAAGGAAAAGAATGGAAATGGCCAAAACTCTAGAAATCCTGAACGATCTATCTACCGCCTGCCTGACGGACGCTTGCCTGCGCCTGGACATCGCCGTCAGGTTCGCTCCATCTGCGATTCGTCCGCTCATGCCGGGAACCAAAATCCACGGTGCTGTGCGCCCGGCACGTCACTTCGGAGGGGTCGATGTATTCTTGGAGGCTCTGGAAAACGCTTCCGCAGGCGAAGTGCTGGTAATCGATAACGACGGGCGCCTGGATGAAGCCTGCATCGGCGATCTCATCTCGCTCGAAGTAAAAATGGCCGGACTCAACGGAATAGTAATTTGGGGGCTGCACCGAGATACGGCCGAGCTGCGCGAAATTGCTCTTCCGATTTTCAGCCTAGGCTCTGTACCTGCTCGTCCACGGCGAGCGAGTCCCGCAGATTCCGATTCACTCACGTGGGCCAGGATCGGCGAATGGAAGGTCGGCACCGATGACTTTGTAATCGCAGACGACGATGGTGTAGTCTTCCTGCCCATCGAACGTCTGGAGGAAATCACAGCCTCGGCGTGCACCATCCGCAACTCCGAGCGAACACAATCGCGGGAAATGTCTGAAGGCCTGTCGTTGCGAACGCGCATGCAGTTTTCAAAATTTCTATCCGATCGCGCCCAAAACCCGAAACTTACCTTCCAGCAACACATGTCCTCAATCGCCGCGCAAGCCAAACACTAGTCGCCACACCGAACGTCGCCGCGGCTGATCGTATATGAACCCACAGATCTGCGGGCTGAGGCCTTCGGATCGATTGAATTAAGTGATTTTTCCAATTCAACCTGCTTACTTGACTTAGCACCGCAAAAAACGCCGCCCTAAACTCATTGGAAGACGGCTTTTAGAGCGTTGCGCTTATTATCGGCGAATGTAGCAGTGACGCTGTGCACTGCGCTTGCTCACGCTAGGCTAGTACACAATGTTTCAGCGATTCAAGACAACAAGGTATTCGTGTGGCTCAATACGATCTTAAGGCAAGGTATCCGATACCTATCAGGAGCCTGCCAGCTGCTAACCGCTAATGATTGACGTAATGAAGAACTCATTGGCGAATCAGCATTAGGGTGAGGGGACATCATGACGTTTAGAAAAGCTTTTTTCACGTTTTTACTTGTGAGTGTCACGGCGATTCCCCTATTCGGTGTGGGCACAACGGGAACCATCGTTGGCACGGTTAAGGACAATAGTGGTGCTGTGGTGGTGAATGCAACGGTAACCGTACGGGACCAAGCTACGAATGCTTCCAGGACCGTGCAAACCAATGGAAGCGGTGATTACACTGTGCCGTTGCTCCCTCCTGGCACCTACGAGGTCGTCATCGAAAACACGGGGTTTAGTCCCGTGGTGTTCAAGAATATGGCGTTGGCTGTCGACCAAACCGTTCGATTGGATGCGAGTTTACAGGTAGGTGGAGCGAGTGAGCAAGTCACCGTCACTGCGGCGGAACCGCTCGTACAAACCGATACCTCTACAATGGGTCAGGTAGTTGATCAAGGTCAGATACAGACGTTGCCGTTGAACGAGCGAAACTTTGTCGCGTTCGCCCTGCTAGTCCCGGGTGCGCAGCTACCCTCTGAAGGATCCCTGGATTCTACGCAGGGCCAAGCTCTAAGCGTAAATGGCGCGCGAGAGTCGGCCAACAATTTCTTGCTTGATGGGGTTGACAACCAGGATTTGGTTATTAATCAGTATACAGTACTGCCAATGACCGATGCGATTGCGGAGTTTAAGGTTCAATCCAGCACTTATTCGGCTGAGTTTGGGCGAAGTGGTGGAGCGCAGATCAATGTAGTGCTCAAAAGTGGAACAAATCAGTTTCATGGTGAGGGTTTCGAGTTTCTCCGCAATCGACATTTGGATGCCAAGAACTACTTTGACCTCCCCAACTGTACGTCGACTTCTGCACCTGGAAGCTGTAGTTCCATCCCGCGGCTTGATCGAAGCCAACTAGGCGGAACGTTTGGGGGGCCGATCAAGCGTAACAAGACTTTCTTTTTTGCCGCTTACGAGTTACTTCACCTGCGGGAAGCAACTACGCGGCAGGCAACCGTGCCGTCGCAAGTGGAGATCGCCGCCGCCCTGGCAGCCGTACCAGTAGGTCAAAGGAATCAGGCAGGTCTCAACGCCTTGAATCTGTACCCGGCCGCAAACGTGGGGAACAACCTGACGACGTCGAATCTGTTTGTGGCATCGCCAGTTATCCATAACCAGGAGCAAGAGTTTGTTATCAAGGTGGATCATCATTTCAACGACAAAGACACGTTGTCGGGGCACTATGCCCTTTCGTACGGAGACCTGCTCAGCCCCTATGATCTGTTGTCGCCGTTTACGAACTTGCCCGGCTACGGGACAACTGTCATTACCCATGGGCAAAATGGCGGCGGATCTTGGACGCACATCTTCAATGCCCGCCTTCTCAATGAACTGCGTGTCGGATTCAACCACGAGCTAGGGTTCTTTTCGCAGACTGATAAGACCAACGAGAGCTCATCGCTTGGGTTTCCGACTATTTTGAGCAAGCCGATCGACCTGGGATTTCCTAACGTCTCCGTTAACGGATTTGCGGGCATCGGGCAACCAACGAATGATCCCCAGAACCACCCAACCACCACATTGCACATTGCCGACAACCTTGCGTGGAATCCGGCATTCATGGGAGGGAAACATCAATTCAGGTTCGGTTTCGAAGTGCGTCCCTATCGGTATATCCTGGACCCCTTCGACATCTTCGCCCGAGGCGAATGGGTATTCAACGGAGGTCCGGCAGGGAGTCCGCTAAATCCCACGCAAAATTCTCTCATTCAACTGCTCCAGGGAACACCAGATTTCGCCTTGGGAGTGACCGGCAACTCGGACATGCTGATCACCACCGTCTCGTACGGTGCTTACGTGCAAGACGATTATCGCGTTTCATCTCGTCTCACTCTCAACCTTGGCATGCGGTATGAATACAACTCGCCGCCGGTGGAGAGTAACAACAAATTCAGTGACCCGAATCTTTCCGCGAGCTCCCTCACCTGCACGCCTGCGCCAAATTGCCAGTACATTCTCGCCGGCACACCAGCACTTTCGCGCGGAACCTATCCGCCCGATCGAACAGATTTCGCGCCGCGCATAGGCTTCGCCTGGAGTCCTTTCGGGAATGACCGCTTTGTTGTGCGCTCCGGTTACGGCATCTTCTATGACCTCGCAATTCTCAATGCACAACTCGAATCCGAATTGAATCCGCCGTTTTTTTCAGTCGTAAACTATCCCAACAATGCTAGTGGCACGTTGACGATTCAGAATATAGTGAACCAATCTCCCGCTTCAAGTTTGACAGAGCCAACCTTTATGTCCCCGCACTTCCGAGATGCCTACATGCAACAATGGAATTTGGACACCCAGACCCAGCTAGCACAGGGCTTACTACTTGATGTTGGATTTGTCGGCTCGAAAGGCACACATCTCATAGTTCAGCGAGATATCAATCAGGCCCCGCTCGGCGGTTCTCCACCTTACCCTGAGTTTGGCCCCATCACAATGAACAGCAGCGTGGCCGACAGTAGCTACAACTCACTACAGGTTCGTGCGGAAAAGAAAGCGGCCCACGGACTGGCGTTTCTCGCCTCTTATACGTTTTCCAAGTCATTGGATGACTCCTCTGGCTTGTACGGTACCTTGGCAGAGCCTGGCTATCCGCAGAATTCGTATGATCTTTCCGCCGACCGTGGCTTATCCAATTTCAACGTGACGCATCGGTTCGTCTTCAGCTCCATCTATGAGCTGCCGTTCGGCACCCAACAGCGCTGGCTCGCTGAGCCAGGCATTGCCAACCGTATTTTTGGCGATTGGATGCTTAGCGGGATTCTGACGCTGCAATCGGGCCAGCCGTTCACAGTCAGTCGTGGCGTCGACCAGAGCGGAACAGGAACAATCGCCCTGGGCAATATAGACCGCCCGAATGTGGTGGCTAATCCCAATGTGGCGGGTCCGGTGGCTGCGAATCCGGGGTGTGAAGCTCCAGCCCAGGTACACACCGTTGCGGACTGGTTCAACCCTTGCGCGTTTGTCGCGGCTCCTGGGGCCTTCGGTGATGAAGGCAGGAACAGCAATATCGGCCCCGAGTTCAAGGACTTGGATTTTTCACTTCTCAAGAATGTGCACTTAGGGAGTGAGTCCCGATTTTTGCAGATCCGATTTGAGTTCTTTAACCTTTTTAATCATCCCAATTTTGACCTGCCGAGCACCAATTTTGATTCGAGTAATTTTGGCGCTTTGCAGTCCTCTAATGCATACGGCGGCCGACCTCCTCGACAGATTCAGCTAGGCGTGAAGTATGTATTCTAGCTCGCGAATTGATAGGAACCTCTGAGAAAGTCCTCAGGTTGTTTCTGAGTAATGGACAAAGTGAGAGGAGCAGTTGGAGGATTATGGCGAACATGAAGCAGAGGACGCTCGCGATGGGCAACGAATTCGAGCGCTGTAGCAAAAAGACGAGGCGGGCGGATCGCAAGTCCACCCGGCCAGAAATGGGCGCAGCGCTCTCAAATCGCCAAATCATCCGATGAGGTTAGCGGGAGTGCTTGCCCGGCGGCACTATTCACCATCGTTCCGTGCGGTCATAGCCAAGAGAAACGCCAGACCGTTGAGAGGCGGGTTTCGATCAAAACAAGCCTGCCGGCCCGGCGCCACATTAACAGATGCCAAGAACCTTTATTTGCGGGAGCTGAGCGCATTGCCAGACCCATCCGTCGCCGAGAAAAATGACGCGTTATGAGCCGACGCGCATCCCGGTTTTTCCGAATCCGTCGGAGGTAAAGAAGGGAGATGTGGTAAAGGTGAGCGGTTGGTTGCATGTAGTAAGGTTGATGGGAGGTGCCGATTATCACTAGAGCTTCAGTCCAAGCGCGGACTCCGGACATCATTCCCTTGTCGCCGAAGTTCCCGATGAGGATGACTTTTCACTAGAGTCGCGTCGCATGATCGGGGCTGCGCGCGATTTCGTGAAATCGAAAGTGTCGGCTGGCAAGGAGCGAGCCCGGCAGGAGACCACGCTACCCAATCCGTTTTACATTCAATTACCGAACAACTGTTTTTTAGTAAGCGCCATCCGGAGACCGAGTTGACTAGAAGCAGGTGGTTACGCAGTTCTTATCGAGGGCTTCAACGAGATTCCACGGAAGCAGTTCGTCGATCCGGTTGATCGGTTGTTCCGCGATGCGCGAAAGGACGTTTCGCAGATAGCGCTCGGGATCGATTTCGTTTAGTTTGGCTGTACCGATCAGAACGATCATTCATGCGCCCAGCTCCATTTAAGAACCGGGAACAGAAGCGCGGCCCGGAAATGCATCCGACCAGGAAGGGGAAGCAGTGGTACCTCGGTATGTTATGGTTCGTAAGAAACTACGGAACGCGATCATGACGTAGGCTGCCAAGGGCGCGATGTCCAGGACTGGAGTCGGCCACCAGCGAGTTCGAGAGTCACCACAACATGAATTGCCCCATGAATTGCCCCCTGTTATTCACCCAGGTTTAAGAACCAGTGCTTGTTCAGAGGTTCCTTGGGTGCATAGCCTTGCTGTCAGTTCTTCTGTTCTTTGCGGATGTTTCCACTAGTGCGTGGCACGATTTGTCTTGTCCACGAGGACCTCGCCGCCTTTCATCACCCAGCGCACATTGTGCACCACCACGCTGATGTCAGTCAGCGGGTCGCCTTGCACTGCAACTAAATCGGCATAGTGCCCGGGTGTGGCCGACCCGAGATCCTTCTCCATTCCTAGTGCCGCAGCACCATTCACGGTTGCGGCGGCAATTGCTTGCTCCGGCGTCATTCCGGATTTGACGAGGTATGTGAGCTCTTCTGTGTTGTGACCAAAAAGCTCATAGACTGCATCGGATCCCATTGCGATGCGCACGCCTGCCTTGATCGCGCGTCGTGTGGTCTCCTCTGATGCATGTTCATAAGCGAGGATTTTCTGGTTGTCACTCTCGGGCCAGCCGAACTCCTTATAATTTTCGACATACCAAATGTTGTGATAAACCGTCGGGACGTAGATGATCTTTTTCCGAACCATCTCGGCAAGGGTGGCATCGTCAATGTCGATGGCATGCTCGAGCGTATCTGTACCTGCTTTCACCGCGTCCCGGGCTCCCTCGGGGCCGTAACTATGGATCGCAATGCGCTTGCCCATGGTATGAGTAGTCTCAACAGCGGCCTGCATTTCTTCGAGTGTAAACGTCTCATGTGTTTCGACCTCGTTGAACCCCCCGGTCGATCCGAACATCTTTATCAAGTCAGCTCCCGCACCAAGTTCTTGTCGGACTAAGCGCATGACTTCTGCCACGCCGGAGGCTTCCCCCTGAACCGGAGGAACCCAAGGAAAGACATCCCCATAACGCGGTACGGCCCCGCCAGCATCCAGTGCCGGTCCGGCAACAAACATCCGAGGTCCAACCATTGCACCTCGGTTGATCAGGTTCCTCATAGCAATGTCGCTGTAGTTTCTTGCCGCCAAATCGCGGATTGTCGTGACACCAATCTCGATGCAGTTGCGGGCATTCTCTTGGGCGAGGAAGACCAATTCCTGGGGCAGGAGTTTTTCGATTTCCACATTCGGATCTGATTGCCACTTCTTGTCCCGCCAGTAAGTCACGTGCGTGTGTGCATCAATGATTCCTGGCATGCCGGTGTATGGAGACATGTCAATCACTTGCGCGCCATCGGGGATCTGAGATGACCCACTGCCAACGCTCTCTATGCGGTCGCCCCTCACAATGACCACGGCATTTGTAATGACCTTGCCGGTGCCGTCAATTAATTTTCCGAACCGAATGGCCTTGACGTTCTGAGTGCTGGTCTGAGCGAATGATGGAGAAAAGGCCCAACTTACGATCATTAGAAACAACAATGCCTTACACAGACGCATGAACATTCCCTCCTTGGAATGCATTTGAGAATCCGCTGCTGCTGCCCTTGAACCAGCCGGGGTGCCCGGATTTTCCGAGCGTGGCAATATCACGCATTCTCGATCCGCATTAGATTCCAGAACGCCACCCGCTCTGATTCTATGGTTAGTCAGTTTCTTTCCGGTCTATCGAATTCTCGACTAGACTATCGTCAGAGAGAGGGCACCTTTAATTGCTGGCAAACGCACGTGGAGAAGGCTCCAAGAAGCTCCTCCGCGCGACAGTCGAGATCTCCCTTGCTCCTGAGCACGCTAATATACAGACAACACGGATGATGTCTTGAATTCAGCTAACAATTGGATAGACTGAACATTTCCGCGGCTAAACAAGACCTTACCAACGAGTTCTAACCGACGGATTGTTCACGCGCCCTCTTGCAAGTCTCTAATGGCTGCCGATAGGTGGCAACCGACAATCCCAACGAGGTCGTTGCCCGAAATCGGCTCAATCGATTGGAGTTCTGGCGTGCCGACCTTCACTCCAAGTAAGCGCGAACGTTTACGCGACCCGTGTTTTGACCCAGATCGAGTTCGAAGCGATCAGGACGACGATCCGCACATTTGGACTCGGTTTTGATGGCGTTGGGCGAGGCCCGCTGACGGGTGACCACGCGCCGGAAATGCCTTTTGTCTGCGGCGTTTTGAACCTCGATCTCACGGAACGACGACTGACATACCTTCACGCTTTTCCGAAAAAACGCTTCCGCTGAATTTCGAATTGATCTTCTTTTGCTTCAGTAGCACGCGTCTCTTCCACTTTAACTGCACCCACATCTGAATCCTCTGAAGGGAATGCCCTTGGATCCTTCGGGTTTGCGTCGGTAAGATCCATGGGCCTAATAGTTCGTCCAATGTCCATTCGTTTGACTGGTCATAAACGGGAGAGCAGTTTGTCTGATCGTCGAAGATTCGATATTCGAGATCGCTTTTTTCGATATCCTCAGGATCGTCGGTCAGCGCAAAGTCCTACCTGATTTCGCGGTCACTGAAACCCTGGGGCACGTGCTTGGCAACATCATTTTCACGTTTCGTGAGTAGTTTATTTCCGCGAGATGTTGCGATTTGAAGTGATGCGACCTGCGCGAAAGCCGCGCGAAGGAATTCACCTGCACGCTACGTCGAAGGGTGGGCGATTCTGCTGACGGAACGGACGTCGAGAACGCCGGAAAGTATACCTGTTCCGTTTATCTGGGAGTGCGAAAGCCAGCGAAAGATTTTTCAGTTGCCCGATTTGCGTTAGTTGGCAAACCGGAAATATGGAGTAACTGGGCCAGTATATCGACGAGAACCGCGTTACTCAGGCGTTTGCCGCTCGGTCTGGACTATTCGCGGCAAAGGATCTGGCATTAAGTTCGCAATGAACCATGAAGAGGCAACTGTCCGTGCGCGAAGTGCTTGTTACCATCTGGATCCCCTGCGCCACTCGATCGTGTCTCGCAGATGCGACTCGGAATCGCATTCATTGGGCTCGGTCAAAATCGATTTAGGGGGAGGTTCGAGTTTTCTTCGCTGGTTTCAGTAACGGCACACTGCCCGACGTTGTGATGGACACTTTCTGCCGCAAGTTTGTAGCATGCGCTGGCTTGGTGTGTTTCGGTTTAAAGAGATTTGTGTTCGTTCCTCCCTTGCCCGGACGACTGTTGTTCAGGTGGCCTTTTGAATCGGGACTAGAACATTGCCCCCTAATATACTGACCACGAACCTGACAACCGATTCGATTTCCGTTCTGCACTCGAGTCGCCAAGCCGATAGGGTCGACAGGCGGCATCCCTATCGCGTGATGTATTTGGGCCATACCGCGATGCTGGGTGGCGCAGAAATTGCGCTGTTCAACCTCGTTTGCAATCTGGATCGTGAATCCGTGGATCCGACAGTCGTTCTGTGCGCCGATGGTCCACTAGCCGAACAATTGAGACCAATCTGTCGAGTTCAAGTGGTACCACTCACCGCGCGGATCGGAACGGTAAAGAAAGATTCGATCGGCTGGCATTCGCTGTTGAAGGTGAGAGACGCGATTGAGTTGATATCCTATAGCATGCGGCTCGCCGAGTTCGTTCGAAAGAATCAATTCGACGTAATTCACACCAACTCTTTGAAGGCCGATATTATCGGCGGGATTGCCGGTCGCCTGGCTTCGCGCCCAGTCATCTGGCACGTACGGGACCGGATAGAGCCGGACTATTTGCCGGCGCCGGTGGTGCGTGTGTTTCGTTTGCTGTGCCGGTTGCTTCCCGCGTATGTCATCGCGAATTCTGAAGCGACGCTGAAGACTCTCCATCTAACGTGCCGTAAGCCGGCGACGACCGTCCCATCAGGTATTGATCTATCCAGACGAGCCTCTGTTGTCCTGGACGCTACGATCATTCCGAAAGACGTCGGGGAAGGCCAAGCCGCAACGCGCCGCAAACCGGTAATCGGGCTCATTGGCCGGATATCTTTCTGGAAGGGACAACATGTTTTCCTGCAAGCTGCGGCCATTGTACGGAGAGAATTTCCGGAAGCGACGTTCAGGATCGTCGGAGCGGCACTGTTCGGAGAGAAACACTACGAGAAGGGACTCAGAGAACTTTGTACCCGCCTGGGTCTCGACGACTGCGTGGAGTTCACCGGCTTCCGCTCGGATGTATCTGAGATGATCGCCCAACTGGATGTTGTTGTCCACGCATCGACAACAGGTGAGCCATTTGGCCAAGTCATTATTGAGGGGATGGCGGCAAGCAAGCCGGTAGTAGCTACAAACGGCGGCGGCGTTCCGGAGATTGTAGTGGACGGTGTAACAGGATTACTCGTGCCAATGAAGGATGTCTCTGCAATGGCTGATGCTATTTCCCGATTGCTCGCAGATCCCGGTTTGGCACATCGGATGGGCGCAGCGGGATTGCGGCGAGTGCGAGAGCACTTCACAATCGACAAAGCGGCCCGTCGCGTCGAATCCGTTTACAGTTTGGTGGTTGACCGTAATCATAGCTCAAGCTAGAAAGCAGAAAAGCCCTCGCAATAGCCACTCCGTGGGAATTAATCGCGTGGCACCCCTCTTCCGGCATTTTTCTTTTGGGTTAAACAAAAAGCGAAAATCAGATTCACGCGATCCCGGGGTTAGTTTGCTTTTTTGATTGCGGCGCCAAATGATTTCGATAAACAGAATCGATTGCCGCGTTAAATTTTGAACCTTGACATTATCGTCTCTTGTCGGCAATCTGCGCGAGTCATTGGTTCCAGTACGCCTAGTACTTAAAGCAAGCTGGCCAGAAATATAGGTTGTTGGATGTTTTCAACCCAGTTCTAAGGCATCCACAGGTCGTCCACCAGTCGCAAACGGTGTGCTCCCCCACGAGGAGCTAACTGAACCTTATTTCGCCCAAGCCTGACTCGGGTCGGGGGCGTAACCGGCGAGACGGAATCCAGAGCGATGAAAACAAGTACGGCCATGGTGTCTTCACACGATCAGCCTCTCCGAGTAGCGGTCGAGGGATTCTTCCGGAGGAGATGGTTATTCCTCGGCATTGCCTGCTGCGTGGTTCTGGTGACGCTTTTGGTCACACTATTAACTCCGAAGCAATACTCGTCGGAGATGCAGTTTCTGGTGCAGAACGCGAGGGGAAACGTGGTGGTGACGCCTGAGCGAACCAGCTCTTCGGATGTGGTCAGCGGAGTGACGGAAGAGCAGGTCAACTCTGAATTAGTGATTCTGCACAGCCACGACGTTGCCGACCCAGTTGCGGATCCTCAGTGGGCGAGTTTGCCGGAGAGTGAGCGGACTCCAACTGCGATACGCCAACATGAAAAACTGCTGCACTCGTTCGAAACAAGATTCTTCACAGCAATTGTCCGCAAGACGAACGTTATCAGCGTGAATCTTTTAGCGGAGTCGCCCGGCCTGGCCCAGCGAAAATTGCAGCTTTTGTCGGCAAATTATCTTGCCGAACACCGGCGGTTGCAGCGCCCTGCCGGCGCGTCCAAGTTTTTTGCCACTGAAACCGAACGCATACGCGAGGAATGGAACGACGCGAACCGGCAACTCGCGGACTTTCAACAACAACACCAATTGCTTTCTCTGCCCGATCGCGAGTCGGCAATCGATGACCAAATCGTCGAAGGCGAACACGACCTGCTGACGAGTGAAATAAACCTTCGGGAACTGGATGCGCGACTGTCCGAGAGTTCGCGCCAGTTGCAACAAATGCCCGCACGCCAGAACACCGAGGACAAGGTAATACCGAATCCTCAGTCCATTGAGCACCTCAACAGCCTTCTTGTTGACCTCGAGAATAACCGGACGGCGTTGCTCACGAAGTATCAGCCAACCGACCGGCTCGTTGTGCAGTTGGACGAGCAGATCGCAACAACGAAGAGCGCCCTGGAAAATGCATCTCGCATGACGACACACGAGAGAAGCACGGATGTGGATCCAGCCTGGCAGCAAGTCCATACGAATTACGTGGAAACTCTGATCACAAAACGGGCGACCGAAGAGCACCGCACAAAAGTGGCGGCGCAGTTGAACGGTCTAAGAGACGAACTTGCAAGCCTGCGTAAATTAACTGTCGATTTCAACAACCTGCAAGCTCGCGCAGACGAACTCAAGGACAACTACCAGCTATACGCCGAAAAACGCGACCAGGCGCAAGTGGAGGATGCCATGGATCAGCAGAACCTGATAAACGTGGCGGTCGCACAGCAGCCGACGATTTCGTACCTTCCGGAGCGGCCAAAAGTAATCACGAACATGATTCTCGGTACCTTGACCGCACTTTTCCTTGGGCTATGCGCAGTTTATTTTTCCGAAACGGCCCGAAGCACCATCGCAACTCCGCGCGAATTGAGTGCGGTTTCACGGTACCCAGTGCTTGCAACTGTACCGGAGACTCCTTCCCTGGCAGGGGGCTTTTCTTTGGACAAACTCGTTCTGGTGGAGATCCGGTCGGAACTTCGTTAGCGCAGTCGAGCAGCCAGTTGCCGCGAGGCGAGAGATGGGAGGGCCAAAAATGAGGGGAACTGAATTAGCCAACATTTGCGAAGGGCTGCTGTTCAGGGCTTTCCGGCAAGTGGAAGTAGGGAGTCGTGGGATCGTGGTTGCCCTCACTTCTCCCACACCACGTTCGGGTGTTACTCAGATCGCTAACGCTCTGACGAGAACGCTATGCCAGGATGGGAGCGAGTGCGCCATCGCGATCGATTGCAGTCGCTTACAGCAAGGCGGGTCATGGCACGGTGGGCAATCCAGCCTTTCGCAGGAACTGCACAGAATACGCCTTAGATTCCAATACGCGCTGATTGATTGTCCATCTTTGAAGAATACGCAGGATGCAGTAAGGCTGGCGCCCCATGTGGATGGAATCATTCTGGTGATAGAAGCCGATCGCACTCAAAAAGAACAGCTACTGTACGCTGAAAAGACTTTGGAAGCCGCCAACGGGAAAATTTTGGGCCATGTCTTAAACAAAAGGGCCTATGTAGTACCCAAGTGGTGCTTCCGCACGATGGAAGCTGTTGGCCTCTAGGTTCCCGGTTTTAGGAGGGGGAAACAATGAAGGTAGTGATGTCACTGGTGCTGCTGTCAGTGGTCGCGCCATCTCTGGTGCGGGCGAGTGATGACCTGCAGCACAGGCCGCGCTACACGCTGCGGTCCGGCGATATTCTCGGCCTTCAATATCGCTACACCCCTGAATTTAATCAAACGGTGACCGTTCTTCCCGACGGGTACATCAACCTGCAGATCGTGGGAGATGTGAGAGTAAGCGATTTGACGGTAGAGCAGGCGCACGACCTGATTGTCGAAAAAGCCCGGGCTCATTTGAAAGATCCCGAGCTGACGGTTGTGCTTCTCGATTTTCAGCAACCCTACGTAGTGGTGGCCGGGGAAGTGGGGAAGCCAGGGAAAATCGATTACAGAGAGAAAACCACGGCGATGCAGGCCATTTTGCTCAGCGGCGGGTTCGCCGAGGATGCCCGTCCGAGCCAGGTGGTGCTTTTCCGCAGGATCAACAGCGATACCGCAGAGGTCCGTGTCTTGAACCTCAAGAAGGTTCGAAAAGCCGTGGAGTTGGAACACGACATTCAACTCGAACCAGGGGACATGCTGCTGGTGCCGCGCGACAAACTTGAAGGCATTTCCAGATACATGAAAATTTTAAACGTCGGAACGTATTTCAATCCGCTTCAGTTCGCGCCCTGAAGATTTCAAGCCGGAGATAGATGCGACCTGTTGAACTAATTCGCAGACCAATGAGCACGGCGGCGGCCGTCGCCCAATCGGTGAGCACGAAGTTCGTGATTATCGGGTTGAATGCCGCCACCGGAATCATCACGGCACGGGCGTTATTGCCTGCAGGACGCGGCGAACTTGCCGCGATGATTCTTTGGCCGGTATTTCTTGCCAGCGCGACGACAGTGGGAGTCCCGAGCGCTCTTACGTTTCAATTGAGAAGGCATCCTGAAAAGCGGCGCGAGCTCATGGGCGCCGGCCTTTTGCTGGCCACGTTGACGAGCGCGTTCGCGGTGCTCCTGGGCTTTCTATTTGTAGGTCACTGGCTCGCGCAATATCCGCAGCGCACGATTCTGTTCGCACAAGTGTTTTTGCTGAGTACGCCACTGACCTCGCTGCTGTTGGTGGGCCGGGCGGGGCTGGAAAGCAGGGGAGACTTCAGCGCCTCAAACAAGCTGTTGGTGTGTTCCCCCACGCTGACCCTTGTGGTGCTGTTAGCGCTATTAGCAAGCCATTCTTTGACGCCCTACAGCGCGGGCGTTGCGTATGTTCCGGCTGGCGTGGTCCCCATAGCCTGGATGTGCAAATTCCTGTGGAGCGAATTCCGGCCGAGCCTCAGGCGGTTCCGGAATTCAGCAGCATTGCTCTTCCTTTATGGCGTTCGGTCTTACGGGATCGATCTGTGTGGAACGATGGCGCTGTATGTGGACCAGGCACTGGTGGTGCGCAGCCTCGAGCCCAAACTGATGGGAATCTACGTAGTTGCTTTGAGCCTGTCACGGATGCTGAATGCATTTCATACGTCCGTGATTATGGTGCTGTTCCCAAAAGCCGTTAGCCAATCTTCGGCGGTGGTTCGCGAAATGACCAGCCGTGCCATGAGGATGAGCACGTTGCTGACCACGGTTGTGGGGATGGGAATCATCGTAGTCGGTCCGCAGATTCTGGCGCTCCTGTACGGCGCCGAATATCGCGATGCCAATGCGGTTCTTCGCATTCTGGTGGTCGAGGTGGTTCTGTCGGGTGCGACCCTGGTTCTCTCGCAGGCGTTCATGGCGATCGGCCGGCCGGGCGTCATTACCGCTCTGCAGTTGATGGGCCTGCTGCTTACCGTGCCGCTGATGACGCTGCTTGTTCCGCGCTACGGGATTGTAGGTGCGGGCACCGCGCTGCTTCTTTCCACAACCAGTCGTTTCATCTTTGTTCTGATGAGCTTCCCCATTTTTCTGAAGATGCCGGTGCCTCACGTTTTGCCCAAGCAGGAGGATTTTGCCTATCTGTGCCGGGCAATTGTGAAATGGACCGGTCTCTTGGGTGAGAAACCTTTGCGAGCCGCCGAGGAGATGGAATCGTGAACCGTCCGCTGACTATATTCATTCCCCATTGCTCGGATTTGCTAACGGATCATTTGCCGCATGGAGATGGCCTGATCGCGCACGGCTTTATTTCCCGGCTGGCCCGCCGGGGCCACCGCATTCATGTGGCCGTTCAGATGGTGGACCTTCGCGAACCATTGGGGCCAAACGTGGTGATCCATTCCATTTCCGCAGAGAGCGGCGGCAGCATTGCCTGGCGTCTCGGGTATATGCGCCGCCTGCGCGTTTTGTTCTGGCAACTGAAAACAAAAATCAGGTTCGATCTCATTCATCAACTCAATCCCGTATTCACGGGGCTGAGTCTGGCCCTGGCCGGATCGGGCCTACCACTTGTTCTAGGCACGTATGTCGCGCGCTGGCCGGCGAATGCGGAATCCTGTGCAGCAGAAAGTTGGACCGATCGACTGCTCGCCCGCGGCCGGGACGCCATCTCCGCCCTTCAACAGCGGCAGGCGGATGCATTGGTTCTTACCACGCCTGCCGCAAGAGACCGTCTGCCAGGCGCTGAAGAACTCCAGGAGCGAATCCATTTTCTTCCGCACGGAATTGATACGGAGCTGTTTTCACCGGCGGCCGGCATTTCGCACGAGAGTCAGCAGGACCTTTCCATCTTGTTTTTCGCGAACATTGTGAGGCGCAAGGGAATTTTCACCTTGATCGATGCCTTTCCCGCGGTTGCCAGAGAGTTCCCGGCAGTGCGGCTCCGCATAGCGGGTGACGGCCCCGAGCTCGCAGAAGCAAAGCAGAGAGTCGGGCAACTGGACTGCGGCCGCCAAGTGGAGTTCTTAGGTCGGCTCGAACGCTCCGATGCGCCTGAGCTCTACAGAAAGTGCAGCGTCTATTGTCTGCCCTCCTTTGGGGAGCCCTATGCAGGGACGATCATTGAGGCCATGAGCTGCGGCCGGCCTGTGGTCGTTACGGATTCGGGCGGATCTCCGCATCTTGTTCCCAAACAGGGCGGGCGGTGCGTGGCCGCCGGGAATGCCGAAGCTCTTTCGCGAGCCTTGATCGAATTGCTTCATGATCCAAATCTCCGAGCGACCATGGGCGCTTACAACCGGCGCGCCGTTGAAGAAAACCTGTCGTGGGAGAGCGTCGTCACGCGTCTGGAAAATATTTATCACACTGTTCTGCTGCAAAAACATCGCAACAATTTTCGGCATCAGCGACTTGCTCATTCCAATCTTCCGGTATCAACGGGCGCGGCAACGGGAGGTCATGCGTGAATTGGGATTTTTCTTCGCTCGAAAGGCCGATGAGGGCTATCCGTCATGCCAGTGGCAGGGAGCGCAAATGAGGAGCGTATTTAAAGACCTGCAAAGCCGGCTGGCTGAAATCGACAGCCTGTTTGCGTTCGCAATGGCACTGGGGTCCGTCGTGTATGGCAACTCCGCGCGTATTCCGGCCGGGGAGCTTCACCTATTCCTGCAGATGAGGATCACGCTAATCAACGCGATTTTTGCCGGACTGTTTATGGTCATGTGGAAATCCTGCTTCGCGGCTCTAGACCTCTATAGATCACGGCCCCAGGGGATCTTCTATAAGTTGTTCCGCATCGTGGTCGGCTGCGGATTCATGAGCGCGGTGCTTGTGTTTTATCTCGAAGCGGCGCACACGTTGGGGCAAACCTCTCGAATTGGAATTACCTTTTTTCTAGGCGTGACCTGCTATGAAACTTGCCGCATCCTTGGCGGCTACGCCATCGCCGTGCGCGACCCTCAGCTAGTCGTAATTTTGGGAAGCGGGCCCACCGCGATGAGAGCCTGGCGTCAAATTCGCACGCAATACTATCCGACTGTCAAGCTCGTAGGATTTGTCGACAACCGGCCTGTGGATGCGATGGCCCCTGATGTGGCCGATCGGTATTTAGGAACAACCGACGACTTGAGTGAGTTGCTGCTGCGGAATGTTGTCGACGAACTCCTGGTCGCGGTCCCGATGAAGTCCTGCTACGACATGGCAACGCGTGCCATTGAGATCGCGGAGCAGATTGGCGTCCGGACCGTGCTGATGCAGGACATATACGTCAATTCTCTCAAACAGAACTCCTTTCGAACTCCCGAATTGTTCAATGAGCTGGTGCCGTTTCACGAGGACTACGTGAATCGCCAAGCGGTGAAGCGTTCCGTGGATATTATCGGCTCCTTGATCGGACTTTGTTTGCTGTCGCCCTTGTTTCTGCTGGTGGCCATCGCGGTGAAGCTCAGCAGCAAGGGCCCGGTCTTCTTTGCGCAGCCGAGGTACGGATTCCGGCGGCGTATTTTTAAGATGTACAAATTCAGAAGCATGGTGAGTAACGCGCCGGAATTGATGGCGCAGCTCGAAACCCAAAATGAGGCCAGCGGCCCGATCTTCAAGATCAGGCACGATCCTCGCATCACGCCACTTGGCCGCTTCCTGCGTGCGTCTTCGCTCGACGAACTCCCGCAGCTATGGAACGTCTTGCTGGGCAACATGTCGCTTGTAGGGCCGCGCCCCATGAGCGTGCGCGATGTCCTACTTTTCAGTGAGGCGACATTGATGAGAAGGTTCACGGTCAAGCCTGGAATCACCGGCCTCTGGCAAGTCAGCGGCCGCAACTCGCTGAGCTTCGATAAGTGGATTGAACTGGATTTCAGCTACATCGACCGCTGGTCTCTCGCCCTGGATTTCCTGATCCTGGCGAAAACCGTGTTTGTGGTCTGGAAGCGCACTGGCGCCGTATAGCCGCGAGTCAACCGGGGGAACTGTGAAAATTGCCGTTGTGCATGACTACTTCACGCAGTTAGGCGGCGCGGAAAAAGTTGCCGAGGAACTTTACCGGCTGGCGCCCGAAGCTTCTTTGTTCGCGACCGTGGCTTTTCGCAACTGTATGCCTGGCTGGATGCGCGACGTGGAGGTGCAGACCTCCTGGATGCAAGGTTTGCCACAGATTGACAAATACTACCGGCTCTATTTTCTCTTGTATCCGTTTGCCGTCAGCTCATTGGATTTGTCGCACTACGATCTGGTGCTCTCCAGTTCGTCGTCCTATGCCAAGGGAGTAGAGACGCGTGCCAATGCTGTCCACGTGTGTTACTGCCACACACCCATGCGCTGGGTCTGGGACTACGATCACTATTCGGAACGAGAGTCTTTTGGAGTAGCTCAGCGCAGCTTTTTACCTCTGCTGATACGCGCATTAAAACACTGGGACGAGGCCGCCGCGCGCCAGCCCGATCATTTTGTCGCAAATTCCAAAGTCGTTGCGGATCGTATTCATGCGGCCTATGGGCGGGCAGCCCAGGTTATCCATCCGCCCATTGATGTGGAGCGTTTTCACCCTTCGGACGAACGCGAAGACTACTACCTGACTCTGGCGCGACTGGTTTCCTATAAGCGAATCGATTTGGCTATTGAAGCATGCAAACGGCTCGGCAGGAACCTGCTGGTCATCGGCGACGGCCCCGATCGAATCAGGTTGGAAGCGTCGGCCGGACCTACCATTTCTTTTCTCGGTCGATTACCAGACAGCGATGTGAACTACCACGTCGCTCGATGCCGCGCGCTGATTTTCCCGGGAGAAGAGGATTTTGGCATGGCGCCGCTGGAGGTGGCCGCTGCGGGCCGGCCCACCATTGCCTATCGCGCGGGTGGCGCTGTCGAAACGATCGTCGAAAATGTGACGGGCCTTTTCTTTGATCAGCAATCTCCGGAAGACCTGATGGGCGCAATAGAGCGATTCGAACGCCAGGACTGGTCCGGTGACGCACTTCGGCGCCATGCTGCAGGGTTCGACGTAACGGTGTTTCAGGATTCCTATCGGTCTTTTCTAAGGCGTATCGGAGCGCCTTTGGACGCCCCAGCCCATGTTTCCCATATTCCTGGCTTACGCGCCTATTCGCACAGCGCTTCATGAAAGAGACAGAGGAACGTTTTAAAACGGGGATGGAAGTTTGCGAGGAAAGTAAGGTCGAAATAACGGTGCTCAGAAAAAAAGAACTCACGGAGGCGGCAATGGCTGGTAGCGATGCGGATCTGCGCGGTCCGAGGCGGCGGATTCGGGTGCTCCACAGCGTCGGGCATCTGTTGCGCGGCGGGATAGAGATGTGGCTCTACCAGGTGCTACAGCAGCTTGATTGCAGCCGCTTCGAACATCACGTGCTGGTTCGCACCGACAAGGAGGAGCCATTTACCGAAGCCTTCCGGCAAGCTGGAGTTCCGGTGTTGCCTTGCCTGAATTACAGCAATCCGGTGAAATACTTTCTGAATTTCCGCCGCCTGGTCGCCGAGAATGGACCTTACGATATCCTGCACGTCCACGGAAGCAATCCGAATGGACTTCTCGCCCTGCTTTTTGCGAGGGCACTCGGAATTCCGAACAGCATTATTCACAGTCATAACGACATTCGGCCTCTGCTGAGGCGTCGCGGAATCATCTACAGGTCCTATGTCGGATTCACTTTAAAATGTCTCCGGATGCTTGCCGATCGGGGCTTTGCTGCCAGCACTCTCGCGGCGGAATCGATGTTTGGACCGTCATGGCAAAGCGAAAGCCGCTGGAAACTTTTGTATTACGGCGTCGATTTTGAACCTTTCGCAGAGCCTCCCGATCCGAATCTTCGAAAGAGCCTGGGCATTCCCGCCGGCGAATTCGTCGTAGGGCACGTAGGGCGATTCCACGAGCAAAAAAATCACGCGTTCATTGTGAGAATCGCGGAAGAAATCGTCAAAAAATGGCCTGGAACCCACTTCCTTTTCATCGGCGACGGAGAATTGAAAAGCGGTATCGCTTCCCAATTTCAGAAAAAGGGCCTTGAGCGCAACGTGACCTTTGTTCCCGACACGTTGTCGGTCCCGCAGTTCATGCTGAGTGCCATGGATTGCTTCGTGTTTCCCTCTTTTTACGAAGGGCTTGGATTAGTGGCTGTCGAAGCCCAGGCTGCCGGTCTGCCTTGCTTTCTCTCCGATCGCATACCGCTGGAAGCGGTAGTGGATCCGGATCTTGTACAGGTGCTTCGCCTGGAAGACTCACCGGCAGCCTGGGCGAACGCCATACGTTCTTCCGGAATGCTGCGGGTTCGCGACGCCCAGCAGCTCAAACGGTTTTATTCCAGCCACTTCAATCTGAATCAGTGCGTTGTTTCTCTCGCGAACACCTATGAATCTATGGTGAATAACCGAGTGGATCGCCTTTCATCACTCCAGTCTGAAATATCGCCTAGTAAAGGCGGTTTGGCGTAAGCGCCAGGCAGGTCAGGTTATGCGGGCAGCGAATACTATCGAAACAGGTTGGCGACAAAAATGAACAGCACCTTTGTCGCACCGCTCTATGACGATCCAGTACTCGCGCAAGATCGAGCTCGCGCTGGCAATATGGGTACGCCGTGGCTTTTAGTCATGGTGAGCGTCTTTGTCGCAGCGGCACTTTGGTTTACGGGGAAGGGCCAACTGCTGCGAATGGCGATTCCGGCGATGGCCACGCTCACAGCTATTGCGTTCTATCTCACACAGCCCGTCCTCTACGTTCAGTACGCACTGTGGGTCTGGTTTCTGACTCCGCTGGCGAGAAGAATTGTTGATTGGCGTTTCGATTACGCCGAGCCCAACCTGGTGCTCATCACACCGCTGCTCGTATCGGCAGTGGCGGTGTTGTCACTGGTGGTCCCAAGCAAAAGCGGGAGAGGGCGGATACCAGCGGCATTCGTACTTTGCGGCGGGGCCATCGCTTACGGGTTCATTGTGGGGATGGTGCTTCATCCATCGGCCGAGACAGTTTATGGGCTGTTCAATTGGTTCTGCCCGATGTTGCTCGGCCTGCTTCTTTTTCTGAACTGGCAGCAATATGAAGAGTATCGCTCCGCCATCTGTAAAACGTTTCTCTGTGCCGCGCTGGTTCTAGGGTTGTACGGTATCTACCAATATTTTTCTCCTCCAGCGTGGGACCGCTACTGGCTCGAGAACGTGATGGTCGGAGGTCAGAACGAGAGTTTCGGGCAACCGGAGGCCTTCCAGATCCGCGTATGGAGCACGAGCAACTCGCCCGGTCCATTCGCAAACGTGATGATGGCCGCGCTGCTGGTTATTTGTGTGCTGCGCTCCTCCTGGAAGTTACCCGCTGTAGTCGCAGGCTATTTGTCTTTGCTGTTGTCACTCGTGCGCACCACGTGGCTGAGCTGGATGATCGGCCTCTTCGTTCTGTTGAAAAAGTCGCAGCCGCGAGTGATCGCGGGAGTGTTGGCTTTGCTGATACTCATGGGGGCCTGCCTTTTGCCCTTCGCGAACGATCCTCGATTGGCCAGTGTGCTGGGGGACCGGGCGAAAACACTTTCCGACCTCGGCCACGACGAGAGTTTCGGAGCACGCCTGGACATGTACCGGGTGCTTGCACTCGACGTTGTCGATCACCCTTTCGGGTACGGTCTCAGCAACAAGACCACCTCTCAGGACATGGCCATCGATAGCGGCATTCTCTCCATGCTGTTTTCGCTTGGATGGTTAGGCAGCCTGCTGTTTGCCGCCGGTGCGGCCAGCCTGCTTCTGAAAGATGGCGCCGGCAACAAACAACCTGATCCGTTCCTGGTGGTTTGCCGAGCCGTGATCATCGCTTTTTTCGCTCAGCTCATCGGCGGGAATATCTTTATCGGCATCAATGGCGCATTGTTCTGGCTCTTTGCGGGAGCTTCCCTCGCCGGGCTTTCATGGAATTCGCTGCAAGCAGACCGAGCCTTCGAAATGGGTGTCGTACTACCGGAAGGGAACTGACGTGGAAAAGCCAAAAGCGTTGACTGCGTTGAACGGTTTACGCTTTCTCGCCGCGTTGGCTGTTGTGATATTTCACTTTGCTCCGCGCGTGATTGGCTACGATCGCTTACCTGCGGCGATCACCAATCTTGTGAATGAAGGTCCCGCAGCCGTGGGATTTTTCTTTATTCTGTCTGGTTTTGTTCTGGCTCACCGTTACCTTCAAAATGGAGCGCGCGTCGAAGATCTTCGGCCTTTTTACTGGTCGAGGTTTGCGCGCTTATATCCTGCTTACATCCTCGCTTTTGTTCTTTTCTTACCTCTCGCCGCCGCGAAGTACCTGCATGGGCCGGCCAATCACACCATCTTCTTCACGAGCGGGTTGCTTTCCGTGCTGATGTTGCAGGCGTGGACGCCACTCGCACAGGCCTGGAACGGTCCGAGTTGGTCGCTATCAGCCGAGGCTGTCATGTATGTCATGTTTCCGCTGGTTGGTCATCGCTTGCTGCGACTGAGCTCCAAGAAAATGCTCGTAGTGACTGGCCTGCTGTGGTGCGTGCCGGTCATCTGCGCTTGCGGTTACCTGACAGGGGTAATACCCGCAACGCTGTGGGTTTCTTACCTGCGGAATAGCCCCTTACTTTGGTTGCCGCTCTTTCTTATGGGAATCTGCGCCACCAAGGGAGTGGCCGCCTGGGGGAAAGTGAGCGAAAAGAATGCGGCGGCAATCTCAACGGCCGCCTTTATTGCCTTGGTGTTGGTTGCAGCGGTTTGGCCTGGATCATGGAGCGAGCTTTTCGTCACCGGTGGCTCAGCGCCAATTTTGGTCGCCATCGTTGTTTTCTTTTCTCGAATATCCGGATGGGCCACGAAGATCGTAGGCGGAATCGTCTTCGATCGGCTGGGCCAGGCGAGCTACATCATCTACATTCTCCAGTCGCCGGTCTGGCACTACTGGCAGGCATTCACGGATCGTTTGCGCCACGTGCCGATGGACGCGCCCCTTGTCCAAAGCTGGCAATTCGGCTTGTTCATTCCATTTCTGATTGTGCTGTCGCTGCTGGTGCAGGATGTTTATGAAACTCCGGCGCGAATCTGGCTGGGAAGTCTGAAAGAAAAGAGAACTTTGCGTGCCAAGGGCTCCTCCCTCGCGATGACGACAAGCGTGCGGGCCCTGGCTTTGAAAGCGGACTCGGCGCTGAGGCGTGAGCGGGTGACGCCATGAACCGGATCGCGTCCCTCGCCGCGATTTGTGTGCTGCTGCTCGCGGTCCAGCACGTGTTCGCCGGTGCGGAAACAGCCAAGAGTGCGGACGCGTTTGTGGACAGCGTCGGCGTTAACGTGCATTTGAGCTATCTGGACACGCCCTACGCAGAATTCAGCCGGGTTAAAGAGTCGCTGCAAACTCTGGGGATAAGGCATATTCGCGACGGGTTGATTGACGCACAGTCTTCGAGCTACTACGACGAACTTAATGAGCTTGGCAGGTTAGGTATCCAATGCACTCTGGTTACGTCTCCTCGGGAAACTGCGGCGCTTCTTACGGCATACCCGAGCCGAGTGTCCGAGGGATTTGAGGCCTTTGAAGCTCCCAACGAGTATGACCTGAGTGGCGACCCGAATTGGAGCAGCACACTCAATACCTTTCTGTTTACGCTTCATCAAGCTGTGAAGTCAGATTCTTTAACTTCGCGCTTTCCTATCATCGGCCCGTCGCTAACACAAACGGGATCCTTTCCCCAGTTGGCCGCCTCGGCCGACCTTTTCGACTATGCCAACCTGCACAATTACTTTGGCGGGCGCAATCCGGGTACCGCGGGCTGGGGTAGCAATGGATATGGCAGTCTGGACTGGAATCTGGCACTTGTTAGAAGCGCGTGGCCTGACAAGCCCCTGATCACAACAGAAACCGGGTACCTCAACGACGCGGAGCAACAACAAAGCGTTCCTGAAGCCGTCGCCGCGAAGTATTTGCCGCGGCTCCTGCTGGAACAATGGACGCATGGGATCGCCAGGACCTATCTTTATCAGCTTCTCGATCTTGGTAGCGAACGTTTTTCCGACAATTCTTTTGGTCTCCTGCACTCCGATTTCACTGCAAAGCCCGGATACAGCGCCATCAGCGGCTTGCTAAAGCTGCTCTCTGACCCCGGTCCGCCATTCCAAACCGGTTCGCTCGATTTTAGTCTCTCAGGCGACCTTTCGAATGTTCACCACGTGTTGCTTCAAAAGCGAGACGGAACGTTCTACCTGGCGATCTGGCTTGAAGCGCTAGGCTATGACGTGAACGCGAAGGTAGTCATACCGATCGCAAATCAAAAGGTTGTCCTTGAAACCAGGCAAAAGCTTACTATTCGAATTCTCGAACTCGACGACAACGGATTCATGGAGACACTGGTACGCACGGCCGGGCAATCGCAGGCAGTCACTGTGGGCGATCGAGTCACAGTTGTGGAAATGTCGCGCTAGACGACGCGATTGCGGGATATTTCCCGGCAGGAAGGCACGAAAAATGATCGCACAGCACGGAGTGGTGAACAGGGAACTGGACATGCCTACGAGCCCAGCTTCGTTCCGCGCAGCTGGATCGATTGACAAGGATTACGCCGGCCTGTGGCAGCGGTCTCTGGCAACTTCGGCGGCGCTGCTTGCCGTTGTCGCGGACAAGTGCATGCGCAATTGCGTCATCCGGCGTCTGTTTGAGAGCTTCACCTGGATGACGATTGGCACTCATTTGAACCACTCCTTCACCGCGGCAGACTTGATGGGCATTGCGTTAGCAATTCGTTCCGAGAAACTCGAAGCGAATCTGTTGAACTACCGCGTGAGCTATCTGAACCGGGCGTCGTTTCGTGTTCTGGTTCGTGAGGTCCTTGTGAATGGCGAATATACGTTCGATGCAGGGCATGATGCCCCGGTGATCCTGGACTGTGGGGCGAATATTGGCTTGGCGACGTTGTTTTTCAAAAGAATCTATCCTCGGGCACGCATTCTTGCATTTGAGGCCGATCCCACTACGGCTGGGGTGCTCAGAAAGAACGTGGAGCAGAACAATCTCGAGAATGTCTGGGTACACAACCTGCTGCTGACGGATCGTGATGGGCAACTGCCGTTTTATGTGGAGGAGGGTAGGGAAGGCAGCTTGATGATGAGCGCCAACTGCGGGCGCTTGTCGAAAAGCCGCGAAATCATGGTGCGGGCGGGAAAACTCTCTGACTACATCGATTGCCGGATCGATCTTCTAAAGCTCGACGTGGAGGGCTCTGAATTTGACGTGGTGACCGACTTGGCGCGATCCGGAAAAATATCGTGCATCCGCAACATGGCCATTGAATATCACCACAAGATTGGCGGGCAGGCGTCATGCTTTGCTAAATTCCTACAATTGCTGGAGGACGCCGGCTTCGAATACCAACTGTCAGCGGAGCATCATGACTCCTGCCGGGAAGGAATCTTCCAGGATGTGCTGGTGAGAGCCTATCGGCCATTACCTGCGATACCAAACGGCGCGGATTGAAAATGCCGGAACTCATCACCATCTGCATGCCGACCTACCGGCGCCCCTCGTTACTGCTCCATGCGATTCACTCCTGCCTGCTGCAGGACCACCGGCCTCTCGAAATCGACATTGGCGACGACTCTCGATCGCCGGACACGGAGAATCTGGTCCGGTCCTTCGTTTTACCGCCGGACGTCACACTCAGATATTGGCGAAACTCACCCTCCCTTGGACAGCATGGAAATGTGAACAAGCTCTTCGCCCTGGCGAGAGGCTCGAAGCTCGTGCTTCTTCACGATGACGATGCGCTCCTGCCAGGGGCGATCGCCGAGCTGGATCGCGCGTTCTCACTCTCGGATTCGGTAATCGCTTCATACGGAATGCAACACGTAATCGCTGAAAACGGCGAAAGTTCTCCTACGGATTCTGTGTCTCACAACAATCACTCGAATCGAACTCCGGCCTTTACCGGATTGCAACGAGACGTCGTGAAATGCGCTCTCTGGCGGCAATTTCCCAACAACGGTTACCTTGTTGAGACTTCTCTGGCCAGGACAATCGGATATCGGAGCAACGAGGAAATCGGGGACGCCTGTGATACCGATTTTGCGATCCGCCTCGCCCTAGCCAACCGGTCCTCTCATTTTGTTTTTGTGAATCGCTATACAAGCCAGTACCGGTTGCTGCCGTTCAGCGCACGAACCGCCCATAACAACTGCTGGAAGGCTTACGACGAATTCCAGAAGATCGCGGATCTGACGCCGGAACAGAGACAGGCTCGGGACTTATTGCTTCGAAAGATCGCGGAGCAATCCGTTGTGGATAATGCTTTTCATGGAAGAAGGAAACGCGCGCTTGAAATCTTCTTTTCCTCCTTTTATCCGAGCAGGAAGGCCACAGTAAAGGCTACCTATCACCTGGGTCTCATTGCATTCCCGGGGCTTTTGGCGTTCCGCGACTTGATACGTGGAAGCTCATAAGGGGTATCCAAGCAGTCACTCAAGCAAAACATTTCGAGTGAAGGAGGAGTTCATCGGCGCATTAAGATCAGAAGAAGTCTCTTTCGTCACCTGACCTGAGTATGGCGACCGTCACCTTCTCGCATGTGTACCCCTTTTTCCCGACAAGTTGCACGCCCTGATGGCCACGAAATCGACGGATGCTTCTGTATAATTCGGAAGTCCAATATGAGGGGATAGATTCGATCACTGAACGCAGTCCCGCACCGCCAAAGTTCACTGTTCCAGGGAATGCAGGACCATCTCGACCCGGCTCGAATTTTCAGCTTCTCGTAAATCTCATCCACTCTAACCGCACCCACATCTGAATCCTCTGAAGGGAATGCCCTTGGATCCTTCGGGTCTGCGTCGGTAAGATCCATGGGCCTAATAGTTCGTCCAATGTCCATTTGTTTGGCTCATTGATCTTTTATCCTTTCTTGCCGGCAGCAATATGACTTCTCTGTTGCGCCGCTGTCGCAAACTCCTGCTTGATTTCGCGGTCACTCATCTCCAATCTCCGGGACAGCAAATACCGATAGCTCTCGCGGATTATGGTTCCTCAGGTTCCTCAGGTCATGCTCTCGTTCCCCCTGGCCGCGCGCACCACAAATTTCACTCTCTGCTCGGACACGTCCGTACTCTCTCAGGGCATGATCTCGGGCCTCCTGACCCAAGAATCTACCCAACCAAGGTGTAACGGATGTCCTGATAACCGGTGTAACGGATGTCATGAGTCCATACAGCTGAAGCTGCGACCCACAAACCCCTATTTATGAGAGGGCCACCAGGCTTTCGGAAAAAGCAGTCCTTTTCCAAATCTTTCCCACGAAGAGAGCCAGAACCCGACGAATCGCGGACTCCGGGCGAGGAATTGCCCGTCGGCCGAATTAGTTGATTTTCTCCGGCAGTGCAAAAACGAAAAGTGTTGCTCCAGTTTGCGCCGTATGTCCCATCGCTTCTGGCCAGAACGGCGCGATTTGGCTGTCCATGTAAGAGCCTCCACCGGAGGCAATCGCCACAAATTGTCTCCCATTGACGGAATAGCTCACGGGCGGAGAAACAATAAAAGAGCCAGTGTTGAACGACCAGAGCTTCTTCCCGGTTCTGGCGTCGAGCGCGAACGCCTCGCCATCCAGATCGCCGCCGAAAATCAAATCTCCTGCGGTCGCCAGCAACGACGACTGGTTGGCATACTTGGTGAAGAACGTCCACTGCTTCTTGCCCGTCAAGGGATCAAATGCGGCGATGAAAGGAGGGGAATCCGGGTTCAGCATTCGCCCCACCCTAACGTTCGCCGGGACTCCTTCCCCAGGCGGTGTCGTATGGTTGCATAGTTCGGCGGACGAGGTATACCACCAGCCAGTGCGTGGGCTGTAGGCCGAGTGATTGAAGTTGCGCGCGCCGGCTGTGCCCGGGCAGGTTACCTGGTCAGTTTTGTTCCCTGGGGAAAAATAATATTCCACCGGTTTTCCCTCGGCGTCCAGGCCCTTCGACCAGTTCACCGTGGCCGCGAATGGAAACGCGCTCACAAATTTCCCGGTATCGCGCTCCAGCACGTACGCGTACCCATCCTTACTGGAGTGCAGGACCAGCTTGCGCACCTGGTCCCCGACATTGGCGTCGAACAACACAGGCTCCATAGCCGAATCGTAGTCAAAAAGATCGTGGGGGATCTCCTGGTAATACCATTTCAATTTTCCAGTGTCGGCGTCCAGAGCCAGAAGGGACGAGGAATAGAGATTGCTGCCCTCGCGGGTCTCCCCCTTCAGAGTCGGATATGGGTCCCCAGTCCCCCAGTAGAGCACGTTCAGGTCCGGATCGTAGGAGCCCTGCAACCATGTGGAGACACCACCGTTTTTCCACGAGTCTCCGGCCCAGGTTTCGGAGCCGGGCTCACCGGCCGCAGGGACCGTGTCAAAGCGCCAGACGAGATTCCCCGTCTTGGCATCCACTGCCTGGATATGACCACGACCGCCGCCACTGCCACCCGCCATGCCAGTAATCACTTTGCCCTTGACATAGAGGGGCGGAGAAGTGATCGAGCATTTGCATTTCGAATTGTCATCCACCACGACATTCCAAACTTCCTGGCCGGTCTTGGCGTCCAGGGCCACGATGTGATCGTCCTGCGTACCCATGTATACGAACCCCTCGCCAAACGCGAGGCCACGCGAGCCTTTGTTGCCGAGGATCTCGTGGTCCGGCCAGTGATAAATGTAGTTCCAGAGCCGCCTGCCCGTGGCGGCGTCCATAGCGTAGACGTTGTTCTGCATGCCGACAAGGTAGAGCACGCCGTCCACGACCAGCGGGGCCGCCTCAAGTCCGCCGATCAGCGAGCGGTGCGTCGGGTAACCTGCGGCGACAGCCCAGACCGGCACAAGCTGCCTGACTGTGTCGCGGGTAACCTGGTTCAGCGGGCTGTAGCTCCACGCGCCGTAGTTCCCGTAGTAAGTGAGCCAGTTCTGCGGCTCCTTATCGGCATGCGCGATTCGCGAGGCCACCGCGTCTTGCGCCCCGGCGAAATGTGCCCCTGCGAAGAAGGTCAAAAACAGAGACAAATTCGCGATCGCGCACAAGCCAAGACGGCGCTTTGTCGGTCTTCTGAACCCCCGCATCGGTGATTCTCCTTTGCCAACAGTCGTGGGCGCTGCGCCGCCCTTCTCAATATTCGCTGCGTTCGTGCTCCGTTACCCATCGATACATACCCAGCATGTTCATAGTCGCATTGTCGAAGTTGCGAAATTTTTTCACCTTGTCGCTGAAGTGGACATTGCGGAACATTTCCTCCCACTGCTTCCCCTGGCGAACCAAGGCAAGTATCTGATCATGCAGGTCAATCATGTAGTCGAGGTGGACTTGCTGCTGTTCCAGATTCGCGGTGTCGTGTCCGGTATCGATGAAAGTGATATCCTGTTTTAGAACCCACCGAACGGTTTCGATCCAGCCGTCATAATACATATCGTGAAGATCCTCAAAGGGAAGAGTATCGCCGCGGCACACGTCCGGGCAGTCCAGCGCTTTGTACTTGGGGAAGTAGGTCATGATCATACTATTGGAGTGGCTAGGTGCGACGCGGGTCAGGACAACAGTCTCACCGCCCAGGTTAATTGTCAGCTGCTTATCAAAAACGCGATCAGGCACCGCGACCGGCAACCTTTCTCCAACGATTGGTTCGACCGCATTCTTGTGCGCGATGACAATGGCTCCCGCCTGTTGGAATACTTGGGATCCAGCGATGTGGTCGAAATGGGCATGACTTAAGATGAGGTATTTGACCGGGACGTGAAACCGGTTCTTGATATCGTCCACGAGGAAGCGTGCGGCACAGGTCCCTTCAGAGTCGACCACCAGGGCGCCTTCGCTCGTGATGAGCACAAGTCCGCTGGGTCCTGTCAACGGCCTCAAGACGTGGCGGTAGAGATTGCCCTGGATCTGCGTAATCTGGTGGCGATCCGCCTCCGTGCAAGGACCAGCGGTGGGATCGGTAGGTAACACTGCCCGCGAAGCATATAGGCTGTGATCGACGGGCTCACTGCCTTCTTGGGCGCGCACATTCGTAGCGAACGCAAGAACCGCCGCAAGCGCGCAGAATTGAATAATTCGCATCAGTCTCCTCCCGCAAGATCGTTTGAACGTTTTGCACAACTTTCCATAAGTCGAGGCATGAAGCAGGCGATGATTCCTGGTACTCCCCATCGCCAATCAAGCTGTGTTTTTCGTTTTGACTTCCCGGCTGACCGACAACCTACACCCCCTCCTGTTAATGTGCAATGCTCCAATCAGGTTTTTGAGTGTGGAGCCTTTCCGACGGCTGCCGCAAAATCTCAAAGCCAAAAACTCGCGCTTCTCCCACCCGTTCTCAGACAGTTTTCCCTCTCCAATCTCGCTCAACACGAACCCGTCATCAACCTGGGAGAACTCGTTTGGGTACAGGATAGGCATGTTGTCATCGATATACGGGCCGTCAAACTCGATAACAAGAACTTTGCCTCGCAAATTGAAGAAGAATCCGTCGGGATACCCTACGCCGCCTCCACCCGGGCCATAGTGGTAGAAAGTATTTTGTCCAGCTCGAAACGGTTCGGGTGGCGATTCAATACCTGTGGGTGCGTTTTTAACGAAACTCTGCAAATCAAAAGGCTCATCGCTGAAGGAAACGCTGATTGTGGCATCGGAACCTGGACGCTTAAATTGGAGCAGATCACGCGTTGGCGGATTTTTGACGCGCTTGTAGCCGGAAGGAATGCTGACGCAGAAGCGGTGTTCTCGGTTTACGTATGTTTGCCACCCTATCCGCGCTCTTTTCAAATCACAGCCGCTCGGTTTCGTTGTAGAGATTTGCCCTAGCGCAGGCCAGCACGCCCCGCAAAATCGTGAGCCGATCAGCGAAGATTCGGGTGGTAAGGTGAGGGTTATGAAGCCCCGCGAAATCATGCCTCGCAGAGCGCGGAAGTGTTATTGGCAGGACTATGTCCTGTCAGACATGGCTGAGTTGTAAGGGACACGGCCTGCTGAAGTCTTCAGCGGGGTACCGGAACTCCACTCGTCCGAGTACGGTGTTAATCAGTAGTCGGATTACCGGGTGCGCCGTGAAAAGGTGGTGGTCCACAGCGGGAGTAAATCCCGCCCGGGAACTGGTTCGCTCCACCCGGTAGCAATCAGAGCAGCAGTGGAGGCAACGAAACTGCTGAAGCCTCTGGTGCAGAGAGTCGCTATGGCGACTTGGCGAGCGTGCAGGCCGTAACGTGAGTGAACGCTGAGCAGGCCTCGAAAACGACAATGCAGGAGCCGACCCGCCCCGGTTCGAGGGAAGGCCGAAGCTGATGGGACCGTACGAGCGAACAAGTTCCATCGGTCCTGCCGGGGTATTGGCGACGGCATGCAAGCGAAGGGGACCATACGCAACACGGGAAGCCCCAGCGGTGATCGCGGTGAGGATCAACTGGCAACTCGCGAGAGACAGGCCGGGCCGACTGGGATGGCGGAGAGGCTCGTAGTACCGAGGAAGCCGGGTAACTCCGGTAGAGGGAAGGAGCCTCAGTTGAAAGGAAACGCAAGAAGCAGCGAAGGACCGAGGGATTGGCGATGAGCCTAACAACTCCACCAAGTGTTCAGAAGCTGCAGACGGCGTTGCACGACAAAGCGAAGGGATCGCCGAGTTTTCGCTTCTATGCCCTGTACGACAAGGTGTACCGGACGGATGTGCTGGCGTTCGCCTACGAATGCTGCAAAGCCAATGGCGGAGCAGCAGGAGTAGACGGCCAGACGTTCGAGGACATCGAGGAGTATGGGTTGAAGCGATGGCTCGATGAACTGACGCAAGAGCTGAAAAGTAGAACCTATCGACCGCAGCCCGTGCGGCGGGTGTAGATACCCAAGCCGGACGGGAAGCAAAGGCCGTTAGGAGTGCCCGCGATCAAAGATCGCGTGGCACAGACGGCGGCTGTGTTGGTGCTCGAACCGATTTTCGAGGCCGACCTGCAGCCGGAACAATACGCCTATCGGCCAGACCGCAGCGCGCTGGACGCCGTGAAGCATGTCCACAAGCTGCTCAACACCGGCCATGGACAAATCGTTGACGCCGATCTCAGCGGCTACTTTGATTCGATTCCGCATTCCGACCTTCTAAAGTCGGTCGCTCGAAGGATCGTCGACGGAGCGATGCTCCATCTGATCAAGATGTGGCTGGAAGCTCCGGTTGAAGAGACCGACGAGCGAGGGAACAAGCATCGGAGTACGCGCAATCGGGATGAAGGAAAGGGAACCCCGCAAGGAGCTCCGATCAGCCCGTTGCTCAGCAACCTGTACATGCGTCGGTTCGTGCTGGGATGGAAGAAGCTCGGGCACGAGAAGCGTCTTGAGGCACACATCGTTAACTATGCCGATGATCTGGTGATCTGCTGCCGTGGCCAAGCGGAAGAAGCGCTGGCCACGATGCGGGACATCATGACGAAGCTGAAGTTGACGGTGAATGAAACGAAGACGCGGGTCTGCAAACTGCCGGAAGAGAAGTTCGACTTTCTGGGTTACACGTTTGGGCGGTGCTACTCCTCGAAGACGGGACGCGCCTACATGGGTACGGTTCCCTCGAAGAAGCGGGTGATCCGCATCTGCGAGGCGATTAGCGACATGACCGGACGGGATCAAACTCTGCTGGACCAAGAAGTTTGGTAGCGAAGCTCAACCGCACGATGATTGGATGGGCCAACTACTTCTGTCTAGGGCCAGTCAGCAAGGCCTATCGGGCGGTGGACACCACGCCTGCAAGAGGCTGCGTCAGTGGTTGTGTGCCAAGCACAAAGTGCTGGGGCCGGCACCAAGCGGTTTCCGGAGGCATCCCTGCACAACGTGCTTGGCCTCGTCCGCCTTTGCGCGGACGAGCAATTTCCCGTGGGCGACATCGTGAACCTTTCTCCGAGAGCCGGATGCGGCAAATCCGCCCGTCCGGTTCGATGAGCGGGGTGTGGAAACGGAAGCATGGTGCGGCTAGTGAGGCACCGACAGACGAAAGGGTCGGCAACGGATAGGCTGCACCTACACCACCGCGCCACACCTCGACTCCACACATTGTACCGGGCTAGTACTTTCTCACCGAAGAGCGCGGCCATTTGTACAACACACGTCTCGTGCCCAGGAATCCTTACTTCCTGGGCAAAACAGTCATAGAGGGTGACCATCTTGGCGAAGATCCGCCGTTTTTGTTACCTTGCATCATCCATCACGAATAGACGCGCATTCGGCGGCGCGCTCGAGTAACAACTTCCAGCTCCCGGGCATTGCGCGTCAGTGACGCCGGGCGTCTCGAACTCTGCCCTTGCTTCGTCAAGGCGGCCGAGCTTGTAAAGGAAGTCGCCGCGAACGCTGGGGAACAGGTGGTAATTTTTCAGCGCTCCGCGCGATTCGAGCTGATCGACCAGCACGAGGCCACGGCGGGTCCTTCCGCCATAGCAACGGCAACCGCGCGGTTCAGGTCGATGATCGGCGAGGGCGTTGCACTCGACAGCTCCGTGTAAATTTCGACAATGCGGCGCCAATCGGTTTCTTCAACAGTTCGTGCACGCGCGTGACAGGCGGCAACGGCGGCTTGCGAGGTCTAGGGTCCACGTTGAGGGCGAAGTTGTTGCGGTTCCGCCCGGTCGAGCGCGGCGAGGCCACGACGAATCAGCAGTTGATCCCAACGCGATCGGTCCTGATCGAGTAGCAAAACTGGTTCACCCGAATTGCTAACACGCGCGCGCGAGCGGGAACTTTGAATTTCCATCAGGGCAACCAGGCCATGGACTTCGGCTTCCTGCGGCACGAGTTCGGCAAGCACGCGGCCGAGGCGTAGCGCTTCGTCGCAAAGGGCCGGCCGCATCCAATCGGCGCCCTGGGTAGCTCAGTAGCCCTCGTTGAAAATCAAATAGATCACTTGGAGCACAAGGAGGCGAGTCGTTTAGCGCGTTCTTCGCCGCGCGGAACTTCGAACGGAACGCGCGCTTCGCTGAGCGTCCGTTTTTTCCACGAACGATGCGCTGGGCGATTGTTTTTTCCGGAATCAGAAATGCACGGGCCACTTCGTTGGTTTTTTAGAGGCCACCGAGAAGGCGTAGGGCCATCGCGACGCGCGCTTCAGGTGAAAGAACTGGGTGGCAGGCAGTGAAAATGAGGCGTAAGAGATCGTCGCCGATGTCATCATGAAATGGCAGCGTGAAGTTGGTCCACAGCAGTCTCTCGATGTGCTTCGAAGTTCCGGCCCAGCTCCTCGTGCTTGCGTTCGAGCATCGCTCCGCGTCTGAAATGGTCGATGGCGCGATGTTTGGCTGCTGCCATGAGCCACGCACCGGGATTGTCCGGCACGCCGGAGCGCGGCCACTGTTCGAGGGCGGCAACGAGCGCGCGTCTTGCGCAAGCTCTTCGGCGATACCAACGTCGCGCACGATGCGCGCGAGGCCGGCAATCACTTTGGCCGACTCCATGCGCCAGACGGCATCAATGGTTCCGTGCGTCTCGCGGAGCCGGTCGTTGGCTACTTCATGTGGGGCAGTAGACTGCCATGCGGGAGCCGTCACGGACCAATATCACACCACCTTCAACGTGCGCACACAAGGCGTGAATTGTTTAGCCCACGCGACGGCACCGCCAACTCTACTCACCAGGGGCAGCGGCTTCGATCTTGGCAATACCAATTGGTCTGCAACTCCGCTCTCTTTTCAGGAAAGTACCGGTAATGCGAGAAGGCTTGCGCAGTCTCGCATCGCCGGTTTGGATGGGGCTGAGCTTTGCGTTTATTCTGACGATTTAGCGACGACCTGCGGCGGCTTCTGGTTGTTCGAAGATTTGGCGGATTTCGGATTCGCCGTCGCCCGCAACATCGAGGAAGCGCTTGGTCAGTTCAATCGCTTATCCTGGGAACTGGCCCTGATGAGGGCGAATCCGCCGATGATTTCTTTTGATTCGGTGAAGGGGCCGTCGGTGACCGTGATTTCTACCCCGGTGCGGCGTACGCGGGCGCCAAGCGCGCTGGGAAGGCAGCCTTCGGTGGCGAGGAGCCAGCCGGACTTGAAGCCGTCTTCAATCAGCTTTCCCATTGTGGCCATCATTTCTGGAGACGGCGGTGTTCCTTCGGGCTTACTCGGCTTGTAGATGCAGAGGAATTTCATGGTTGTTCTCCTTTTTGCTTTCGTCTTCGCTTTGAGTATCTTTCCCGCGGGACGCCCGACCCGCGGCTGCTTTCCGCTTTCCACTATGACATCGAATGGCGTAGGTGAATTTCGACATGCCTTTTACAGTTCTTGTTTGCGTGCGGTTTGTGCACGAAGGCGGGCCTCGCGTTCGAGAATTTCCGGCGTGGCATTAGCGCCGAAGTCCTCCGGTTCAAAGACGGGGCGGATTTCGACTTCCGTGCCCCCACAAATGGCGCGCGCTTGAGCCACTCTACAGCTTCGTCCATGGACCGGACTTGCCAGAGCCAAAATCCGGCAATGAGTTCTTTGGTTTCGGTGAAGGGGCCGTCGATAACGGTGCGCTTTTCGCCTTCAAATTTGACACGCTTGCCTTTCGAGGTAGCCTGAAGGCCTTCGCCAGCCAGCATCACGCCGTTCTTGACCAACTCTTCGTTGAACTTACCCATTTTTTGCAAAATTTCTGTGCTTGGCAGCACGCCTGCCTGGATTTCTTACTTGCTTTAACGATCACCATGCACCGCATTGTTTAGTCTCCTTTTGGTTTTGATCGGAGCTAGGTACCCGGGCCTCAACGCACCTGATCCTGCTCTCCCTTAAACGTCGAATGAGGAGAGGGCAAATCGACATGCCTTCGCACAAGGTCGCTGCGCCAACACGATTTTACCGGGTCAGGTCCTTGCAATCTCGCCCGTTTTCCATACCCTGATTAATCCAATACCACGACGTCAGTACGGGGCTCGCGAGTTCAAAAGGTGGCTCCAAGTCTTTTATAGCTGGAGACGCTCAGGTGTATCGCGGGGGTAGGTGCTTCACCTGGCGTTCAATCGCGACGGGCACAACAGTTTATAGTGAGTACTAGGCCGGTACATGCCCGGTAATCCGACTACACAGGACTTTGTGTCAGGACCATCATCCTGAGCCGGCAAGGTCAGCCGTCTGAAACGCAGCGATCCCGCTCTAGCTCGTTTCAGAGTTCGCCTACTGCTTTCTGTTTTGCCTGCTTTGAAAAGACCTGCGGTATTCGCCCGGTGCTTCACCAACGGATTTCTTGAACGTCCGATTGAAGGCACCATCCGACTCATATCCAACAAGGCTGGCAATCTTCGCCACCTTCAAATCACTTTCCCGCAAAAATTGAGTCGCTTTGTACATGCGCCATCGCGTCAGATATTCGAGTGGCGACTCGCCCACCAATTCCTTGAAGCGCGCTGCGAATCCCGAACGCGACATCCCAGCCGAAGACGCAAGCAACGCCACTGTCCATCGTCGCTCGACAGCCTCGTGCATCGCTGTCAGCGCAAATCGCAATTGTCGATCGCCGATGGCCTTTAACCATCCCGCGGCGCTGACGCCGGCCTGGTGCACGTAGGCACGAACGGCTTGCACAAAAAGAATATCGGCTAGACGGCTGACTACGACCGTGGAACCCATGCCTTCTGTCTGGGATTCGAGTGCCAGCAATTGAAGGATGGTGTCCATGGCCGATGAGTTTAACTGATCCGTTCGGAAATGGTCTGCTCGAGACTGATCCATACGGAACTGAATCAATCTCGGAAGAATGTCAGTAAGCCATTTGCCGCTTTGCCCGTCAAACGTGAAGTTTCCGACAATGATGGTGGTCGAATTTGTTCCTCTGCCATGGCGAACAACACCGCCGGTTTTCTTGTGTTGAATTTCTTTGTATGGGCGCACAGATGTCGATCGTTGGTCTCGTAGCGCGTGGGTGTGCCCCTGCGGCAGAAGCCAGCAGTCGCCCGGACCCAAGCGTATTGGCTTGCCGCCTTCGTCTATCGAAAGCCAGCAGCTTCCCTGGCTGATTACACCAAAGTGCGCATGGTCATAGCCTTCGAAGCGAAAGCCCCACGTTCCGGCGAGCTCCAACCGCACGCACTCGGAATTTTTCACGCGCATTGCCAGAAATACCTGCGAGAGGGGGTCTATGCGTAGCTGGTCTGGCCGCGACTGTTCTGGACGTTCGAGCAATACGTTTGGCGTTTTGGCCATTGTTCCTCTAACGGCGCGATATTACTCTTCCTCACGACGAACGGCGAGATTTTCTCGTCGCTCGCGCGAACTCGATTGAGGAGGACCGCTACGCATGCCTGACATCACCAGACGCGGTTTCATCAAAGGCGCGGCATCGCTATTGCCTCTCGCCGCCGTGCAATCCGGCGTAGCGCAGCCAGCGAGCGCGCGCCAGTCCGCAGCGCCATCGGAGCGTTTCGATTTTGTGGTTGCCGGCGCCGGGCACAATAGCCTGATATGCGCCTCGTATCTGGCCAAGGCAGGTTTCAAAGTGCTGGTTCTGGAAGGCCGGCCTACCATCGGTGGAGGATGCAAGACGCAGGAAGTCTGCCTGCCTGGTTTCAAGGAAGATCTTTGCTCGAGCGTTCATTCGGGATTTCAATCGAATCCCGCGCAGAAGGATCTTTCTCTACGCGACTACGGCCTCGAATATCTCGAACCGGATCCCGTGGTACAGATTCCGTTTCAAGACGGAACTTCGATCACCGTATGGCGCGATCTGAATCGCACATGCGAGACCATCGCCAAGTTTTCACGAAAAGACGCTGAGGCCTTCCGGCGGGTCACCACCGAATACAAGAACTATTTGGCGGAGGAAAGGGCGCGCAATGCGGATGGCGCACGCCCCGGTGGTTCCCGGCCCGCCGACTATTGGCAACGCCTTTTCGCGCTATCTGGATACGATGCCGCGTGCGCGCTTTTCGAAAGCCGCCAAATGCGCGCGGCTTCCATTTCCTGTGGACACTTTGGTGGCGTGCCAGCCAGCGATATCGGCACAGGTGCTCAGGCGTTTTCCATGTGTGTTCAGGTGCTCAACGGACGTCCCATCGCCAAAGGCGGCTCCGGCATGTTGAGCGTTTCGCTCGGGAATTTCCTGGAAGCGCACAACGCAATGGTTCTCACCAACAAGCCTGTGGTTCGACTGATTATTGAAAGCAGCAAGTGTGTAGGCGTCGAATGCATGGACGGCAGCCAGTACCGGGCGGACAAGGCCGTAATCTCTACGATCCACATCAAGCATCTCGTCAACATGGTTGCCCGGGATCTATGGGGGAACGAATTTCTCCATGACCTTGAGATTTTTCAGCCGGAACACGCTATGTTCTCGTTTCACTATGCCACTTCCGAGCCGCCGAAATATGGTCTTCCCGAGGGAGGAACAATATCAACGAACGAAGCCGCCATCATGGAACGTCCTGAAAGCATCTTCTCCCTAAATCCTTATAACGCGCGCGGCGAACTTTTTCTGGAAGACACTCCGTTGCAGATCGTGAGCCCGTCGATCGGCGATCCTTCGCGAGCGCCGGCGGGCTATCACACCGTGAAAATCGAAGGGACGCTGCCGTATGGTTTAAAGGAAGGCCCCGCACATTGGGACGTGATCAAGGAGCAAGTCGCGGAAACGATCTTCGGCCGGTTGCGGCGCGCTGCTCCCAATCTCACGCAGGACAAAATTCTCGCCAAGTTCCTCGAAAGTCCCGTCGACATCGAGCGCATGAATCCGGCCATGTGGCGGGGAAGCGTTCATCATGGCGATCGGCGTCTTCCGCAATTCGCTTCCTATCGCATGCCCATTGCCGGCCTGTATCAGACGGGCGCTTGTACCGCGCCGGGAGGCTCGATCACCGGCCTGCCTGGAAGAAATGCCGCGGCCGTCATCTTGAAAGATAACGGTAACAATATCGAAGAAGTCGGCAGGAAAGCATGACTCGCCCACTGGCCCCCAAAAGAAATTTGCGGCATTTGCGATTTGCGGGAGCCGTATTGCTGCAAGGTCTGATAGTGCATGTCACTGTTGCGACGGCGCAGATGCCAAAGCAGCAAATTCCGAACAACGTCGCGCCGCATCCTGCACCTGCACAGCCGATCCCGTACAGCCACAAAACGCATCTTGCCCTCGGACTGAACTGCCAGAATTGCCACGTCAATCCCGAACCGGGCAATCTGATGACTTTTCCGGCGACCTCGAAATGCATGCAGTGCCACGTGGATGTGGCCAAGGATCGCGCTCCGATTCAGAAACTCGCGGAGTTCGCCAAGTCAGGTGATCCCGTACCGTGGGTGCGTGTGTATCAAATCACTCCGGGAGTGAACTGGAGTCACCGGCGGCATTTACGGGGGGGAGTGCAGTGCACGACCTGCCACGGTCAGGTTTCTCAACTCGATGCCATGTCTCAAACGACCGCCATCACGTCGATGGCGACTTGCATCTCCTGCCACCAGGCGAATCACGCGCCTACCGTCTGCACAACGTGCCACTCCTGGCCGTCCGGCTGAAAACCGTGAGACTCGTGTTGGGCAGCGCTCGCTCAACAGCATGGAGGCCCGATGATCGTCATTACCGCTCCAACGAGCAGTATCGGCAAGAAGGTTCTGCCCGGGCTCCTCGAGTCGTACCCGGATGTACTAGTAATTGCACGGGATGCTGACCGCATCGAGCCTGAGCATAGGAGACGTGTCAGCGTTGTCGAAGGGTCGCACGGTGATCGGGAGGTCGTCGCACGCGCTACGGAGGGCGCAGACGCAGTCTTTTGGCTGGTCCCGCCCGATCCCAAAGCTTTGACCGTGGACGAAGCGTATTCAGGGTTTACACGTCCGGGGCTCGCCGCCATGCGGTCGCAAGGTGTGCGGCGGATCGTGGGGATTAGCGCGATCGGGCGCGGCACGGCACAGGTGGGTAGCGCCGGTCTGGTGACCGCAACGCTGGCTATGGATGATCTCTTTGCTGAGTCCGGCATGGCCTACCGCGCCGTCGCGTGTCCATCATTTTTCGACAATCTGCTGCGCCAGGTGCAATCGATCCGGGAGAAAGGTTTGTTCTCCTCGGCGGTCGATCCTTCGCGCAAGCTGCCGGGCTGCTCCACGCAGGACATTGCGGAAACCTGTATCGGACTGCTGCTCGATGATGCGTGGACCGGCGTGGGCCACCAAGCGGTTCTAGGCCCGGAAGATTTGTCCTTTGAGGACATGGCTACGGTGATGACGGCCGTCCTCGGAAAGCCGGTGAAGTGCGTGCGAACCGACTACGCCGCGTATAGGCAGCAGTTCATCGGGCGCGGCATGTCAGATGCCATGGCCGATGGCATGATCGGTATGGTTCGCGCCAAAAGCGAGGGGCTCGACAATGGCGAAGCTCGAACTGGTCAGAACACGACGCCGACCACTTTTCGGAAGTGGTGTGAAGGGGTGCTGAAGCCCGCCGTTGGTGGATGATTTCTTCCGAGATTTTGAGGGAGTTCGTAACGTCAGGATGGACGAGGTTCGTGGAAGATCCGCGGTCAACGCCTGAGTAACGCCGTACTCGGTCAAATACCAGCCTAGTACTCCACATCTCCGATAATCCGACTACACAGGAGTTGGCTGGGCAATGTCTCTAATTTTCCCTAAGGGCGCGTGACGGCGCTATACTCTGCACCCACTTAACCAAAGAGCTATGGCGACCACGACTGGCCAACGTTTGGGTCCCTATGAAATTCTCTCCAGCATTGGAGCGGGAGGAATGGGTGAGGTGTATCGGGCCCGCGATACACGCCTGGACCGCATCGTCGCCGTCAAAATCCTTCCAGACCACAACGCGAGCAGGCAGGAGTTTCGCGAGCGCTTCGAGCGCGAAGCGCGAACCATTGCCAGTCTGAATCATCCGCACATCTGCGTTCTCCACGATATTGGCCATCAGGACGGAACCGACTATCTCGTGATGGAGTACATCGAAGGTGAAACCCTGGCGCAGCATCTGCAAAAAGGCGCGCTGGCGCTGGATCAAGTGCTGCGCTATGCCATCGAGATTGCCGACGCGCTCGACAAAGCCCATCGCAAGGGCATTACACATCGCGACCTGAAGCCAGGCAACATCATGCTCACCAAGTCCGGCGCAAAGCTGCTGGATTTTGGGCTTGCAAAACTAACGCAACCGGATGCTCCCGTAGCGGCAGCGCCCCTTTCCCAGCTTCCCACAGCGAAAGACGCGATCACCGCGCAAGGCGTGATTCTCGGCACGCTGCAATACATGGCTCCCGAACAAGTGGAAGGCAAAGAAGTCGATGCCCGCACCGACATATTTGCCTTCGGCGTAGTGGTCTACGAAATGGCCACCGGCAAGAAGGCGTTCGAGGGCAAGACATCCGGCCAGCGTGATGGCGAAAATTCTGGAAACCGATCCACCGCCGATGTCTTCGCTTGCGCCAATGACTCCTCCGGCTCTGGATCGCGTCGTGAAGCGATGCCTAGCGAAAGACCCGGACGATCGCTGGCAAAGCGCGCGGGATCTGGAACAGGAGTTGAAATGGATTGCAGATGGCGGGTCGCAGACCGGTGCAGCCGGAGTCAACGGCTCGCCAGGCGCCTCCGCTAGAAAGGGCCGAACGCTGCAGCTTGTTGGCGGAGCGGTGCTGTTGTCTGTTGCGCTCACAGGTCTCGCGGTCTGGTTTCTGAAACCAAATCCCTCGCCTCCACCCAAGCTGGTCTCGCGGTTCAGCATCGTGCCGCCTGCGAGCCAGCGGTTAGCAATGGTCGATAGCTCGACTTTGGCAATATCTCCCGATGGACGAAGAATCGTCTACAGCGCGCTCCAGGGAGGATCCCGGCAACTGTACCTCCGCGCGCTTGACAGGCTCGATGCTGAGGCCATTCTGGGTACTGAAGGCGGATACGAGCCTTTTTTCTCCCCGGACGGTCAATGGATCGGCTTTCTTGATTCGGGAGAGCTGAAGAAAGTACCGCTCAACGGCGGCGCCGCCGAAAGTCTAGTCTCCGGGGGATTTGGCATTGGAAGTCTCATCTGGACGGATCAGGGGACAATTCTTGGTGGTGGGATGTTTTGGCCCCTTAGTGAAAATTCCCGAAACTGGTGGCAATCCCCAGCCCCTTTTTCAGCTCGACAAGGGTGATGCGGGAAATTACGCCCCAGTGTTGCTGCCCGGCGACAAGGCTGTCGCTTTTCTGAGTAGCATCGGGAGCGGCACAGGTGGGGGAAAAATCTCTGTCCGCTCGCTCACCACCGGTGAGCGGCATGATCTCGTTCCGGTAGTTGCAACCCGTCTGCGTTACGTGCCCCCCGGATACCTCGTATACGTGCAGGGCGGAAATCTAACGGCCGCGCCTTTCGATCTCAATAAGCTCTCGCTTGCGGGTCCGCCGGTCACGCTTCTGGAAGGGGTTCTCGAGAACGCCGCGGCAGGCGCGACGCAGTACGACGTCTCCGCCAGTGGAACGCTGGTTTATATTCCCGGCCTCGCGCATGCGCCGCTGAAACTTGTTTGGGTCGACCGCAAGGGAGTTGAGCAGCCCGTCAACGCGCCCCCGCACACGTATGTTCTGCCCAGGATTTCTCCCGATGGCCATCGTGTAGCGCTCGGCATTGAGGAGACCGACCCGCAAATCTGGACGTATGACATGGAACGCGACGCTCTGACCCGGCTCACCTTTCAGGGTAAACCCAACGTGGACCCCATCTGGACTCGCGACGGCCAGCGCATTGTCTACAAAGGCACTGGAAATCGCTTGTTTTGGCAGTCCGCCGATGGCAGCGGCGGGGCCGAGCAGATCACCAGCAGCACTCTCGGAAGCAACAATGTTCCCGGATCGTGGTCGCCAGATGGTCAGCACATGGTCTTCACCTACGACGTCCAGGGAGGACGCCAGCTCTGGATCTATTCCCCGAAAGGCCGCACCGTTGCTCCCTTCGAACCAAATCCCCCTCAGTACGAAACTGCGCCTCAGTTTTCGCCCGATGGTCGTTGGATCGCCTATGCTTCGCGGGAATCCGGGCGCTCGGAGATTTATGTCCGTCCGTTCCCAGGCCCGGGCGGTAAATGGCAGATTTCGACTGAAGGCGGCGGAGAGCCGGTATGGAATCCCAAGGGCCACGAGTTGTTTTATCGGAGCGGCAAGAAGCTGATGCTGGTGGACTACGAAGCCGGGCAAAGTTTTTCGGCGGACAAGCCGCGCGTGTTGTTCGAAGGTCCGTATGTGCTGACGCCAAGATCGTTCCCTGATTACGATGTTTCTCCCGACGGTCAACACTTCCTGATGCTCAAGCCAGCCGAAGATCAGCAAGCGGTTTCACAAATTGTCGTGGTGCAGAACTGGGTCGAAGAATTGAAGCAGAAGGTTCCCCTCGGGAAGAAGTGAAGCCGTCACAAGCCGCCAACCGATTCGGTTCATCAAGGGCCCGATTAACGCGGTACTCGTACAAATGAAGTTCTGCTTCAAATGAACGGGAATCCGACCAATTGGGAGGTTACGCCTGACTAAACTCCAAATTGCCGCAGATGGTGGTCCAGGTGCTTGTACGTCAGAGTGGCCCACTCCTCCGGCGTTAACCGCCCGAAAAAGCTGTGCGGATGCGTGGTGCACCCCTTTGGACCGGCCGCGGCGAAGCGGTCAATCAACCGCAACAACCGCTCCCGTTCCGTTCTCAGGTCCCGTTCATCCCGCACCACTAGGTCCTTTACCGTCGGCGAGTTCCGCCGCATTGGCTCGTTGTCCCTGAGTGCCAAGGGCTTTACAATCCACCCAATGAGCCGCCCCACGAACACCCGCGGCGGAGTCTTGTCCCCTAGTGCCAACTCCAAACCCGCCGAGCAGTGCGCCACCGCTTGCGGCGCATTGATCTTGCCCCACAGCCGCTCGCTGTCCGGCCCAAGCAGCGCAATTCGTTCCTTCACTTCTTGCACCCTTGTCGCTTCAAAAAGATTTTTCATGTATGACTAGCACCTGTGTTCAGCTAGCAGTCCAGAACGCCATCGTGTCGAAGTATAAATCAACCGCGCCGACAAGGTCGTCCCAGCCTTTGCAACGAAAGGCGGCTGAAACCGCCGTGTCGATCGATACGAATAAAAGCGAGGCGACCGCTCCTTCCATTTCGGTCGTGATCGTTAGCGACTACGCGGCCGGACAGCACGGTGGATGGTTGGATATTCGCAAGTCTCTTGCGGCTCTCGCGCTGCAGGACCTTCAAGAGCCTGCCGAGTTCATCTTCTGCGAATCGGAAGAGTTCCGCGCCCAAATGCCTGTCGATTTAACGGAAATCGTCCCGCATTTGAAGATCATCTTTGCGCCCGGACCTTCTTCCTATGAGCTGAAGAACGTGGCAGTCCAGGCAGCTTCTTCGCGCTTCATAGCTATGCTTGATGCAGATTGTACTCCGCGCTCCGACTGGCTCCGGCGGGTCCTGGAATTTTTGCGGACCCATCCGGAAGCCGCCGCGGTCAGCGGTATGACGATATATGGAGGAAAATCGCTGAGTGTCCGCTTGAGCTCGCTGCTGAGCCGGGCATACAGCAATCCGGGTAATGACGGACCTACAAGGAGGACCATCGCCGATAACAACGCCGGTTATCAACGCTCAGCTTACCTCGCCCATCCGTTGCCTCCCCACATGGGAGGGTTTGCCGCTCACGTCCAATCCCGCAAACTCTTGCGCGAAGGTCACCAGCTTTGGTTCGATTCCGCGATCCGGGCCGAGCATGATTTCGAAGGCTGGTCCATGGAGAAAGACGTTCGGCGGCATCGTGGGTACAGTGCGGTTCGGACACGTTTGATCGACAAGTCTCTGCCATATTCTTGGCTGACGCGACTCGGTCCGATTGGCATCGCACCGCTCCTTGCCGGAAAGATACTCACCAGTTGGTGGGACTGCGTTCGTTGCGGTCCGGCATACGGCATCAGATGGTTCGAGTTGCCGGTTGCGATGATAGCTTCGGTGGGCGTTGGTCTGCTCGAGGTGCCAGGAATGTTGGCAGCCTTCCGGAAAGGGGAATTGGGTAAAACGTGTTTTAGATAAGTTGCATCGTGGCCGCGATTCGACTGGCCGTATGCCGTGGCACATCAAGGACCATGTCTATGGACGGTAATCTGCTAGGCGAAAGTTTCTCTGAGTCGTATCGGGTTATTTCTGGGACCGTGTGCTATTGAGCTTTTCTCTTCGGGGAAATATCCAACGGTTGAGGTAGTATCCGAGGGGGCCGCAGGCCAATCCCAGAGTCGCGGCAAGGGTGCAATTCCGCACCAATTTCGTAGTGCCGAAGAATGCGAATCTGGTACCAAAGAACGCAGCTCCCACAAGAAACAGTGCTTCCCGCCCATCGGCGTTCGTGGGATTACTGGCACGGATGGTTCAATCCGGCCGTGCGAGGTTGATTCACTTCGTCATTGATGCCGCGGAGAACGACCCCGCACTCGCGACGCGGTATTTTGCCGGGACCACTCTCTTGCATCTCGCGGCTGGCGCTGGTTGCTTGGAAGTGGTGACATTACTACTACGGCTTGGTGTGGACCCGAACATCCAGGTCGCGGCGACCATACGCCGCTCTATTGCGTCGCGAACGAATGCGCGTCGGCGAGAGGACCGGAGATAGTCCGTGCGCTGGTGCAAGCCGGTGCGGATGTCAACGCGTATGGCGGCGTAACACGGGCGACAGCCCTTCATATGGCGGCCCGGAGGGGGCATGTGGAGATCGCGCGAGCGTTGCTCGATTCCGGCGCGGCGATGAATGCGAGAGACCGCAAGGGTACCACGGCTCTACAGCGCGCAATCAATTGTCGCAAGAATGGAATCTCGCACTTACTGCTAGAGCGCGGAGCTTGCTAGTGCTGACCAGCCGACGAGCGACGCGATAACATACCCTTCAACCGAGTGATTCTCATCGTGGTTTTGTAAGTCCTGAGACATCGCCGAGCCTGACCTGATTTTTCAGGGAGAAGTCAGGCTCAGAGTGTGTTGGTGCGGTTAACGTTGTTGACGTCGGAACTGATATTGGCGTTACACTTTTGCAATCGTACCATTGGATCGTCAGGAGTTGCGAGTCTGCTGTGAGCGGGGTTTTTGTCCACGTTCCACGGCGATTGCTTTCGCATCCCCACACTGCCCCGAGGGGATGCGCCAAGCAGCGGGCGGGAGGATGGCGATCTCCTTAGCTGGCGCTATCCACGTGCAGGTGGAGCGTCGCTTGCATGTGCGAGGGTGACCCGCCGGAATACCAGCCGGCGACCGGGGCCGCGAGTTCGGAATCGAATCCAGCGGCCACGGCAACGTGGCTGTTGGAAACCGCCAGTCCGCGGGATGGATCGTAGCCCCGCCAGCCAATGCCTGGCAAATAGACTTCGGCCCACGCATGCATGTACGGATTGCTGTTGTTCGCCGACGCGCACTCGTAACCGCTGACAAATCGCGCCGCGATTCCCATCGCCCGGCAGGCGTCGCAGAAAAGCACCGCCAAATCCCGGCAGGAGCCTTCCCGCTGCCTTAAGGTTTCATGCGACGGCCAGGGAGCACCGGTAGGGCGAACCACCTGCCGGCAGGACTGAAGAATCTGCTGGCTCAGCGCGAGCAGGAAAGTCAGCGTGTTCTGCTGCGAGCCAGCTGCCACCGAGTTCGCAAGCTGCCTCACCGGTTCGGCGACGTGCGCATCATTTCTGTAAGACGCCAGCGCTGCGGACAAAGGCTCGCGGTACCACAGCGGAAGATGTAGCGACTCACCGACGATGACGTAATCGAAGGGATTTTCCCTCAGCATCTCCACGGTGAACCGGTTCTGAACGTTGAGCTCTGTGGTGGGGGCGTTGAACCATGCGTTCAGAGCGAGATTGCCATCCTGATCCAGACACTCCGTGGTGCCGGCTGGCAAGGGCGCAATCTGCAGCTCGAACGCCAGCAGCCGTTGCGCGCTGTGCGTCCGCGGCTGAAGCCGGAAAATATGCGGCTCAAGAATCACCGGGGAGTCATAGCGATAAATCGTGGAGTGGGTAACACTGATCTTCATTCGAACTCCATACCCTCAAATAAAACTGCGAATTGGCACAGCACTTTTCTCCAACCGCCGTTCAATCTCCGAGGCCGGGCCCTAAATTCTCCATCATGATTCTCGAAGCGGCGCACGTTCTTTACAGCAGGATGAAAACGCACCAGAAAATAGCAAAAATCTTTTTGCTCACACTGCCATTTGCGGATCGAAGCTGCGCACCGGGCGCCGCCAATCAATCCCTTCGAGCAACACGGACAACTGGGCCGGTGTCAGTGCCACTGTTCCACTGGTGACTTGTGGCCAAATGAATTTTCCGTGCTCGAGCCTTTTCGCGAACAGACACAGACCATCGCCGTCCCACCATAACAGCTTAATCAGGTGATCTCGCCGACCGCGAAACACGAACACGTGCCCCGAAAATGGGTTCTGTTGCAGGGTCGTCTGCACCATGCCACTCAAGCCGGTAAATCCACGCCGCAGATCCGTCACTCCCGCGGCGATCCAGATGCGCGTTCCTGCCGGCGGTCCGATCATCCGGCCAGGCCCTCCAGCACCGCGCGCAACGCCACTACATCCACAGACCCGGAAATACGAAGGGTTCCCTTCGGAAGCTGGATCTCCATCGTCCCCAACCGCACCGCCAAACCGTCGCCCTCCACGGCTTTCGCGGTTCCATCATCCCGGACCTTCACCGGCAACAGCTGCGTGGTCCTGTTGCCCCTAAGCTCTCCTTCCCGATACAGCTTCCGCCAGTAAAACACTGGGTTCGCATTCACATCGTGCCGCCGCGCCACTCTCGATACCGACGCACCGGGTACCGGCGTCTCTTCCACGATCTCTCGACGCTCTGCGGCGCCGAGTGGGTGAGTAGTTTATTGCCTCGAGCCGTCGCAATTTGAAGTGGCGCGACCTGTGCGAAAACCGCGAGAAGGGAATTGAGCTGCGCGCTATTAGCCCAGACCTGCCTTTGATGAGTTTTGGCGATCTTATTTTTCCACGGTGTCACCGTGTATGCTCTGCTTGCTCCATGGATCATGAGAAGAGAGTCCTTCTGACGAACTGGCATGCGACGCCCACCGACACGACGGGATTTCGACCTGATAGCTCTCGCGGATTATGGGCTCCTCCGCTTTCATGAATCGGTTTCGCTGCAACTTTTCGAGGCGGTTCCCGCTCGTTCTGGCCCTTGTAAGTCGCGCAACCGGACGGACGTTCCCGCCTCGAGACTGAGTGCGGCGTTTACCAGCCCGACATGTGAGAAAGCTTGAGGAAAGTTACCGACCAGGCCGTCCTTAATGTCATATTCCTCTGAGAGTAAACCCACTGGATTTCGGCACTTGAGAAGCCTCTCGAAGTGCGAACGGGCCGCGTCAATGCATCCTTGCAGAATATAGACATCGATTAGCCAGAAATTGCAGGCGAGGAAAGACCCTTCACCGGGTGGGAGGCCGTCCCGAACGTTCTTTGTGTCGTAGCGGAGAAGCAAGCCGTCCCGTAGAAGATGCTTTTCAATGGCTTTCACGGTTCCGGCCACGCGCTCATCCTGGATATCGAGGAAACCAACGATGGGAATCAGAAGAAGGCTGGCGTCCAGATGAGGCGTGCCGTAGGCTTGCGTGAACGTGTTCATTTGTTTATGAAAGCCCTTGTCGCAAACTTCCTTGTGAATGCGGCTGCGAACGGTGCGCCATCGGTCGACGGGCCCTTTGAGACCAAACTCTTCGGACATGCGAATACTGCGATCGAAGGCCACCCATGCCATGACTTTCGAATGGGTAAAATGTTGGCACGGCGTGCGAAATTCCCAAAGGCCCGCATCCGGTTTGCGCCAGATTTTTTCCAGGCGTTGCAACAGAGAAGGAGTGAGCGGCGTACGACCGAGGTCGGGGTGGGGATAGAAGCCTTTGCGACGCGCGCGATACAGCGAATCGACAACCTCGCCGTACGTATCGAGCTGAAGCTGGTCGGAGGCCTTGTTACCGATACGCACAGGCGCCGAATGGCGATACCCCGGGAGCCATTCGGCCTTCCATTCACTGTGCTCATGCTTGCCAGTAATGCCATACATAATCTTGATCGCACGCGGATTCGCTTGCATGGAGCGATTGAGCCATCCGAACCATGCACGGGCGTCTTTGTCGAGACCGCATTCGGTAAAAGCTTGCAAACTGAATGTCGAATCGCGCAGCCAGCAAAAACGATAATCCCAGTTTCTAACCCCGCCAACCTTTTCGGGAAGAGACGTGGTGGGCGCGGCGACGATGCCGCCGGAAGGGGCATAGGTGAGAGCTTTCAGCGTGATTAGGGACCGCTCGACGGCTTCGCGGTACTGGCCGCGGTAATTGCTGCCAGCGATCCACTTGCGCCAGCAGCGCGCTGTCTCTTTCAGCGCGGATTTCGCGGAAACTTTGGATGGCTCATGTTCCGCATAAGAGTTGCTGTACTGCAAGGTGAAGACACAGCGGTCGCCGGACCGCACCGGCCATGTCGCCGTGAGATCACCGGAATCCGGCTTTAGCGGGACGATGCTGCGTAACGTCAGGCGGTGTGGCCCCGACACAACGTTCCAATGGCCCGGCCGCTCGGCTTCAATCCGCGGTTGTCCGTTGCCGTAGTCGAATCGAGGTGCGAAGCGGGTGCGCATGTCGACATGCCCCTTGATGCCTCGGACCATGCGGATTATGCAGGAATGTCCTTCTCTTATCGTCATGAAATCTGTGACGGAGGCAACTGCACCGACGGTCTGGGTGTAGGTCGTCTCTACGATCAATGTTTTGGATAAGTAGCGGCGGCTCACCTTCTGGAAATTGACCGGTGACAGCGACCATAAGCCGTGGTTGTGCGTTCCGAGAAGAGCCGCAAAACAGGCTTCCGAATCGAAATTTGGCAGGCACAGCCATGCAAGTGTGCCGCGCTCGTCGATCAGCGCGGCGGTATGCAGATCACCAATGAGGGCATAGTCGCCAATCTTTGAGCGAATGGTTCACCTCACTGCAAAATGCTTAGCGGTTGGACTGTTCTTTCTCTTCTTCAAGGGACAGCGGATGAAACTGATCGATTGCGAGCGGGCAAAAGCAGGACGACTCCGAGATATAAAGTCCCGCGTCCCCCAGGACTGTCTTGCTTGTCATTACTTTTGAACCAGTGAAGTTTCAGCACCGGTTGATCCATGGCGAATGAAATCGAACGTGCGAAATGCCATGCGAGAAATGAACTGCGCCAACTTGTTGAGCATCCCGGTTAAGAATGCCGTGTGCACGGTGAGTGGGCCGGTCAGCGTCAGAAACAGCCCAAAGACGCCGCGGCGACGGCGCATGTCCTGCGTGGAATATGACGAAGACGAGAACCTAAGTCGCTCGCTTGATCGTCATTGCGCTGGATCAGCTGCATCGTCGGCTCTGCAGGAACAATCCCCATCCAATCGCGACGATTCCCAGGGTGGCCGGTATCCAGGCCGTGCGATGCGTTGTTTGCCAGAGTTGAACGCTGCTGGCATGCGCGCGATTATCGAATATGCCGTGCGCGCCGTGGTCGCCTGGCACCGGCTCGAAAAGATTATCGGGCCGGTCGGGACTTACCGGCTCCTCTGTTTGCTGGCCGTCGTAGCACGTCCTGGCGAGATAGGTATCCAGTATTCCGGGCGCGACCTTGTTTCCTTCGATGGCTTGCACCGTGGGCGCTCCGACAAAAACCTCCCGGCGGCGATGGTGGGCGGCCCAAACGATCGCCTCGGCGGCGACCTCGGGCTGAAAGATCGGCGGCACGGGCTGAGGGTGGCGCGGGAGTTTCGTCTTGCACCAGCTAAACTGCGGCGTATTGAGCGCGGGCATCTGCACCATGGTGAGATGGATGTCACTGCAATCATGAATCAGTTCCGATCGCAATGAATCGGTGAAACCGGCGATGGCGTGTTTCGCGCCGCAGTAAGGGGCCTGGAGCGGGATGGACCGGTAGGCCAAAGCCGAGCCCACTTGAACGATGCTTCCGCGGTTGCGTGGATACATGCGCTTTATGGCGGCCATCGTGCCATATACGGTGCCGAGGTAGGTGACCTCGGTCGCCCGCTTGAATTCGTCCGCGGTTATTTCTTTGAACGGCGAAAAAACCGTCGTCATGGCGTTGTTAACCCAGATATCGATCGGGCCGAACTCTTTCTCGATGGACTCTGCAGCGGCCTCGACTTCTTCGCTGCGGGCTACATCGGCCATGATTGGGAGCGCTTCGCCGCCGGCATTTTCAACATCGGCCCGCGCGCCTTCCAGGCCGGCTTTTCCACGGGCGATCAGGCCGATCCGTGCGCCGCGTTTTGCGAACGCCTGGGCCGTGGCCCGTCCCACACCGGCCGATGCGCCTGTGATGACGACAACTTCGCCTTTATTGCTATTATTTGATGGCATAGGAAGCTTCTCTTTTCCGTTTCCGTTCTCGTTGTCGAAATTATGTATGTATCAGCCGCTCATGCTCTTCGATACAGATCGGAGTAAGCGTCCAGTCTATAAACTCACGTCAATCGCGGGACGCCTTTGCCCCAGGTGTCCGGCGGCGAAAGATTGTAGCGAATCGGCGGAGTCCCAAGGTTTCGAGCCGAGCTCGTAAAAATGGCCGCGCCCTGGGTAATCAGATAGTCCGCGGTGCGTGCCGCCAGGGCCTGGATCGTCAAACCGGGATTCGCCGAACCTTGCGTCGGCAGCAGGCTTCCATCGCACACGAAGAGATTTGGCACATCGTGGGTTCGCCCGAATTTATCCGTTACGGACGTTCTGGGATCGTTCCCCATGCGCGCGCCGCCGACCAGGTGCGCGTAACGCGCTTCCTGCACGACCTCTTCGGCTCCTGCGGCTTCCATGACCTCCATCACTTTGTTTTTTCCGAAGGCGATGACTTTCTTGTCGTTTTCACGAAGGTTGAAAGTGACCTTCGCGACCGGAATTCCATGGCCGTCTTTTTCCTGGGCGAGTTCAACTCGGTTATCGTCCCAGGGCAGAATCTCGCTGAGCAGGGCAATGGCGCCCCAGTGGTTGTAATCCATCATGATCTGGCGCATGCCCCAGCCCCACGCGCCTTTTGCCACCATCATCTGGCGCGCGAACGCGATGGGTAGCGGTCCGACAGTTTGAATGGCGAAGCCGCGAGCGAAGCCGCGTTTTGGATCCGTTTCGTAAAATTCCTCCGTCATCGCGTGTGCGGGAGGCGCCTTGTACATTCGGACAAGTTCCTTGAATCGCCCGAGAACAACGTTTCCGCCTTGCGCCATCAGATAGCGGCCCAGTGTGCCGCTCGAATTCGCCAGGCCGTTTTCATGTCCTGGACATGCCGAATTCAGAAGCAAGCGGGGCGTTTCAATCGCATACCCGCAGACAATGACGGCCTTCGCTTTTTGCACCGCTTCGTTGCCGTCGGGATCGAAGTAAGTGACACCGGTCACGAGGCCATCTTTGCCGAACATTGATCCGCGACGCCATGCAGTGCGCGCGAATTTCCGCCTTGTGTGCGATCCCATCTGGAACATGAGAGATCAACGTGCTCTGCTTCGCGCCAACCTTGCATCCCTGAATGCAGAAACCGCGGTAAATGCAGTGCGGACGATCTCCGTGCGAACCCGCAAGAATTGCCACCGGGCCGCCGATGCTTACGCGAATACCGAGCTTCGCGCATCCTTTGATCAGGATGTCGCCACAACCACCCATGGGATGGGGACCGTAAATGTATCCGTGCGGATGCCCCCATGGAAAGTAGGCTGGGCCCGAAACCGGAATCTCCTTCTCCATGAGTTCGTAGTAAGGCTTCAGGTCTTCATACGAGATCGGCCAGTCGACTCCCACTCCATCTTCGCTGTAGACGCGAAAGTCGGAAGGATGCAGCCGTGGGGTAAAGCCGGCCCAGTGAACGGATCCGCCGCCGACACCGTGTCCGCTGTTGTTCGCTCCCAGTGCGAGCGGTTCTTTACCGCCCGTGATACGCAATTCGTTCCAGTACAATTTGTGAGAGCCCGCTTCGTCGCTAACCCAGTCGCGTTCGGTATCCCAGAAGGGACCTGCCTCCAGTCCCACAACGCTGAATCCGGCGCGGGCCAATCGCTGCAGCAGTACGCCGCCGGCAGAACCGACACCCACGATGCAATAATCGACTTCCTTGTCATTGCGGTAACGCTGCATGGGGAATTCAAGGCGCTGCATGGCGCCGAGCATGTGGTCGGAATCGGCGGGCGCCTGGAAACGGCCTAAGAGCGGCGATTTCAATGCGTGCCTCCCTGGCCTGGGATGGCTCTATGCTCCTCCACGCCTCCAACTTTCGTGAATTTTGCGGACGGCGAATCGGGAGGCGCAGCCCATTCATAGCGGCATTCGTCGACTTCCCATGGCTCGGGCTCGCCGCCCTCCAGGCGCATATAACCCCGTGGATAGGCCGGGCCGCCGAAACCGATCTCGTCCCAGGCGTACGGGTGCGCGTAATAGACTCCCACGACGTCCTGCACCAGCAGGAGCCAGAAACGTTTCACATCCATTCGCTTCCAGATGTCGTGCGCCGCTGGAGGATTGTCGTCGTGCAAAGTCTCCAGAACAGATTCTTGATCGCGGGCGCTGAGATCGAGAAATGGCTTTCCGAACATGTGCTGGGCCACTTCGGCAATTCCTTGCAGACCGAGCCGGTACGCTTCCTGGTCCGGAGGCATGTCTTCGTACCGATAGCCGTCGAGGCGATTCTCATAGAGGCGTGCGTCGATTGCGTTCAGAACAGGAATTTTGTGAAGCTCGTCGCGATCGTCTTGCGGCAGAATGCGATCGCAGACTGCTGCCATCAGGCGCGCCTCCTCAGGTATGAAGAAACGGATTGGAGGGATGTCCTCCACTCTTGCGACGATCACTCGGCGGGTCGCCTCGTCCCAAAATGCCATTTGGCCCATGGTGCCGAAGCCTGGGTAGTAGCCGGGCTGGCTTTTCGGATCGAGAGGTTCGCCGGTGCGCGAATCGATGGGTCGCGAGCCGTCGCGGATGTTTGGCATTTACCGTTCCCTTCGGAACATGCTCGCGAGGATGCCCAGAAATCCGCAGGCGGCGAACAGGAGCGGAGCAAAGATTGGCGGCCCGTACATCACATTGTAGAGAGGATCCTTGAGGCCACCCGGACGGCGCGTGACGCCCCGCGCATGATACAAGAAGCCTACTGCGCCGTTCGCCATCGCGAGTGCGGATGCTGCCGGCAACAGCTTCTTCGCCACTTTACGGCTTCCCACGGAGCCTAGCGCCGCGCCAATCAGCAGCCCTGCGATCACAATGGGGGTCCATTGCGCTTTGTATTTGAAATTGTTCTTGTAGTGCGAGTACAGGGCTTCGATCCCGCTGAAGAAGGCGGAGGCCGCCGTCGCGGCCGCGAGATGCCTTTGAAATTTTCCTTCCCGTACATCTTGCGCCAGCGTGATTTCTTCGTTCCGCAATTTCTGTGGCAGCAACTTCGCCCACGGCGCCGCGGCCGGAATTCCCCGAGGCTGCTGCGACGAGAATTGCTCGCGCCGCAAGAAGGAAGCCACCAGACCGAGGTATGCGCTCGTGCCGAATAAAAGTGGAGCGAAAAGCGGCGGCCCCATCACGATGTTGAAAACGGGAAGCCGCCATCCGCCCGGTTTTCGTTGAATGCCGCGAATGTGGAAGATGAATCCGGTCGCGCAATCTGCCAGCGTGATTGCTGAAACTGCGGGCAGCACCGTGCGAGCCGCTTTTCGGCTGAAGGCGGCAGCGGCGCCAGCGAAAAAAAGTGCGCCGCTGCATACCACCGGCGTGTACATGATGCGCTGCCCGTAGCTCCCGCGATAGTGCTCGTAAGCGACCTCCAGGCCGGCAATTGCGCTGGAAAGGCCAGCAATGAGTGCCAGGCTGCGCTGGAACTGTCCTTCGCGAACATGGTGCGCGGCGATATACCCCGCGTGCTCAACATCCCTCACAGGGTTCAATACGTCTTCAGCCTTGGTTGTCGTAGAACTCATGCCGCACACTGCCGCACACTCACTTTCCGATAGGGCACCTAGACCACTTCCCGAACTTTGTCGCCTAGAACCGCCTTAAATATTTTCCAGCCGTTTTTTTCGCCCCGCACCAGGGATTCCGCGAATTTGTAAGCTTGCTCCGAGCTGATGTTACCCGGGGTGGGAGGCTCGTTGGGATCAACAACGGCTTGCACAACCACTGGACCATCGTGCGCGAGCGCTTCGCGCAATACAGATGCTGCCTGTTCCGGATCCTCGATGGTATATCCGGCGGCGCCGCAGGCTTTTGCCACTCCCGCAAAATCGATAGGTTCGAGTTCGACGCCGTATTCGGGGTTTCCTTCCATGACCATCTGTTCCCATTTGATCTGCCCCAGCACATTGTTCTTGACGACGATGACTTTCACCGGAAGCTTGTATTTGACAAGCGTCGCAATTTCTCCCATCAGCATGGTGAGTCCTCCGTCGCCAACAATGCACACCACCTGCCTTCCAGGAAATGCCACAGCCGCGCCGATACTGTACGGCAAGCCATTCGCCATGGTGGCCAGTGAGCCGGAGAGCGAGAATTTCATATCGCCGCGCATCTCGATGTATCGCGCGCTCCAGGTGGCAATCGTGCCGCTATCGGAGGAAACGATCGCGTCGTCATCGAGCAATTTATTCAGATTCCAGGTCACCACCTGCGGCTTCATTGGCGTTTCTTTGCGCGTGCCGCGAACTTCCATCAGGTGATTCCAGCTCCTCATGTTCTTTTGCGCTTTTTCAAGAAAGCTTTTGTCCTGCTTCTCTTGGATAAGAGGCAAAAGAGCGCGCAGGGTGGAGCTGCATTCGCCAACCAGCCCCACGTCTACCGGGTGGCGCAGGCCGATGCGAGCGGGGTCAATGTCGATCTGTACGGTGTTGGCCTGCCCGGGCTTGGGATAAAACTCCATGTAGGGGAACCCGCTGCCGGCAATAATCAGCGTCTCGCATTCCTTCATAGCTTCCTGAGACGGAGCCGTGCCCAGCAATCCGATCCCACCCGTGGTGTAGGGGCTGTTATCGGGGACCACGGCTTTTCCGAGCAACGGTTTCACGATGGGGGCGGCTGTCAATTCCGCAAGCCGCAAAATTTCAGAGCGTGCCTTGAGGCATCCCGCGCCGGCCAGAATCGCGATCTTATTGCCGCGGTTGATCAGATCCGCGGCCGCCTGAAGTAATTCTTCGTGAGGCACCGGGTGGGAAGCCGCGTAAGTATCCGCGCTGTGCTTGGGCACGTTGGCCTTCGAGCGTTCCTCATCTCGCGAAGTCCAATCCTGTATGTCTTTCGGAATGGTGATATGGCTGACTCCGCGCCGTGCAAGAGAAGTTTTGATGGCTTCATCCACAATATTGGTGACATGGCCTGGCCCCATGATGCGCTGATTGAATTCGGCGACGTCCATGTAAAGCTTGTCGAGGTCCACATCCTGTTGGTAGTGCGTGCCGATCAAATCGTGGAAAGTGTGCCCGGTGATCGCCAGCACCGGCTGGCCGTCGCATTTCGCGTCGTAGAGCCCGTTCAATAAATGAACGCCGCCCGGACCGGATGTGGCAACGCATACTCCCAGGCGCCCCGAATATTTTGCGTAGCCGACCGCGGCGAAAGCGGCGGCCTCCTCGTGTCTGACTTGAATGAATCTGATTTTTTCCTGATGCGTGCGGAGCGCCTCAAAGATGCCGTTTACGCCGTCGCCTGGAAATCCGAAAATTGTATCCACGCCCCAGTCGATCAGGCGCTCTACCAAGATGTCGGAAACATTTTTCGCCATGAAGCTCTCCCTCAAAAATTAGTCCGGTCGTTGTGCGCGCCGCGAGTGCTCATGATGTTGCGCCTGCCCAACAAACTGCGGTTTCCCGCATCCGGAGACGGCAGCGTGAGGCTTTCGGTCCGAGATTGAAAATCGGTCAGCAATTCATGACCGGTGGCAGTCACCGCCACCATGTCGCAATGGCGAATTCCACCGTAACCGTCAACGTAAACGGCTGGCTCGACGTTAAACACCATGCCTTCCCGCAGTACATCAGGCGATTTCATATGCAGTCGCGGAAGGCTATAGGCACTCATTGGCGAAAAGCCGACACCATGGCCCGTTCCGTGCCGGAGGTACTTTCCCAATCCAAAGTTCATGATGACGTTTCGTGATGCGGCGTCTACGTCCGCGGCGCGAACACCGGGCTTAATGCATTCGAGCGCAGCCCTGCGCGCGGCCAACACGGCGCGACGCATTTTGTCTTGCCGGTCATCGGTTGGCTTGAAAGTATAGGTGCGCGTAATATCCGTCCAAAACCCGTCTACGTAAGAATTGCAGTGAATCATGACTGTGTCGCCCCGCTCGATCATCCGATGGCGCGTCCGAGCGTAGGCAGCGGATGCTTTCGCGGCGTTTGGTCCGGACATGCAGAACGCGAAGCCATCGTTTCGAGCAAGGTTATGCAGTGAGGGATGCTCATTCTGAAGCGTGGCGTGAAAGAGCTCGGCGGCCTCGGGCTCATGCATTCCCGCACGTAGCCGGGAGGCGCCCGTTTCAAATGAACTCCGGGCGATGCCGCAGGCGGTCCGAATTTTTTCGATTTCAGATCCGGTTTTAACGGATTTCAAATCTTCGATCCACCCTTCGCACGGCGTCGGCGCCGCATGGGGAACCGCTTCACGAACGATGTTCGCCAGATTGTTCCCGAAAAGATGAACCGCAAGGTACGAAGCCGCCTCCGAACTGCTTTCCATCTCGACAGCAATCGACTTGCGACCGCCATGAAGACATTGAAGCGCGGCCGTCAAAAGCGGCCTCACCGCGTCGCTAACACTTCGCAAGTCTTCGAGCGTTACTGCGGTGAAGGTCACGATGGAGTCAGCGAACCCGTCTTCGGCAATTTCCCTCTCATCGTCAGGAACCAGCAGGATTGTCGGGCCTTCGCGGAAACAAATCGCCACGCTGGCTGCGGCGACCGGCCAGTAACCGGTCAGCACGAGCACGTCCGATGGAAGCGCGCAAATCACCGCGTCCAAGTCCGCTTCTGTGAGCGCCTGCTGAATCAGGGATTTTCGCTCCGCATCGATGAACGTTTCCTTTACGTCAGGCGGCATAGCGCTCCGCATCGGCTTTCTTGAATTCAAGCCCCATGCCGGGCCGCGTGAGATCGGGCTGTAGCCGTCCATCTTTCGGTTTGATTACCCCGTCGAAGAACATATTTTCGATTCGAACGTGGTCGTGGAAATATTCAATATTGCGCAGCCGCGCCAGGGCGCAACACGGATGTAAATGCAGTGAGGGTGAGGTATGAGCGGACATGGGGAGATTCGCGGCATCGCAAAGCGCTCCGACCCTAAGAAACTCGCTGATTCCCGCGCAGCGGGATGCATCCGCCTGTTGTATGTCGACGGCACCCGCCTCCAGCATTCGCTTGAAATAAACCAGGTCATAGCCATATTCGCCCGCGGCAATGTCCATGTTTGCTGGAGCCCGGTCGCGAACTAGGCGAAGCCCCTCAAGATCGTCTGAGGTAACCGGTTCCTCGAACCATTTCACGCCAAGGTCAGAGAACTTTTCCGCCATCTCCAGCGCTTGCTTGCGCGAGTACGCGCCGTTGGCGTCGACATATAGAGAAGCGCCGCTACCAATCGATTCGCGAGCCGCCTTCACGCGCTCAAAATCTTCGCCCGGATCGCGGCCAATCTTCATCTTTACAGCCTTGATTCCCTGGTCCACCCACCCAGCGAGTTGCCGCTGGAGCTGTTCGATGGAGTATGAGGTGAATCCACCGCTTCCATATATATGTGCGTTCGGTTGTGCGGCTCCTAACAGCGAAACCAGGGGAAGATTTAGGAGCGCCGCTTTTAAATCCCAAATTGCGGCGTCAACGGCGGCAATTGCCATCGAGCAGATGCCCGGCCGGCCCAGGTTTCGTATAGCGTGGCGCATTTCCGCCCAGCGGGCGGGCACGTCCATAACGCTCTTTCCCTGAACTAAAGGAATGAGCATGTCTTTTATCAGTTTCGCAGTAGAAATATCCGCGTAAGTGTAGCCCAGCCCAGTTTTACCGCCTGCACTTGCGTGAACCAGGACTATTGTGGTTTTTTCCCAAGCCAGAGTGCCGTCAGATTCCGGAAAATCGGTTGGAACGGTGTAGGCACCCACCAACATCTCTTGAATGTTCCAATCTTCTAGATGGGCCTTGGCCATTTTCATTGTCGAGGAAACCTTCGAAGAATGTTGCATCCAACGGTCTGATTGCGCCGGGTGCCGCCGTTTCCGCATCCCAGAAATTGCAAAAGCGTGAGCCGAGACCTCATGTTCATCTTGTGTCTTCCCGCGTTATTCTTCCATCGGGTGAACATAGTACAAAAATCAATTAGAAAGGTTACGCGTGGCCCGTCGGCCTGAAACGCGCAGCGCCGCGAGTAAAATATGACCAGCGAAGTGACGGCAGTACCGTCTTTGTCCCGCCAGATTCTTTGGTGTGCTAACGGTTGTCGAGAAAAAGGGCGGAGGTATCCCAGTTGAGTTTTTCTAGGGGCATGAAGGTCCCCGCTCGGACTGAGCGGCTAGGACAACCGCGGGGAGTGGGTTCGCAACGGCTCGCTGTTTTTTTATGGGTACCGTCCGTCCCGTCCCGGGCGAACGTGTGTTGGCCTCCGGCATCGGGCTGCCGGCCACACAAAAGGAATCGAACGACCGACTCGTTTGCGTCCGGCTGCCTTCGCTCACTCCGCAGCAGCAGCACTCGCCGCCTCTCGTGTGAGTCGCTCACACGGCGGCCGGTCAGAGCAGGACGCTGTGAGTTCAGAGCCGCCGATGCCATGCGAAGACATTAACTTACCCGCAAAAGCAGTAGAGTGCCGCTTTCCCAGCAAATATTCCAATCACGATTGTCTTCATAAAACCACCTCCGTTCAGATTGATCTCACGCGTTCGCAATAGTGCCTCTCTGAAATTTGGATGGAACTTCAGGCAGGCCGCAAGAAAAGAAAACCTTCAGGTGATCTCCACGAAATTCCAAAAGCGATTACGTCGTTTGCCTAAGCCCCAACCCGATTCGACTATCTCGGAGCTCGTTGGTGGGGCTCCGGGGCGTTTCTATAAGATGTCCCGAAGCTTGATCTGCAAATCTCGGGTTGTGCCGAGATGCCCAATGCTCAGACGCACGATGCTTCCTGGCTGCTGTCCGAAAATATCGAAAAGGCGCTCAGCAGTTATTTGATCACCCTGCCAGCCATCGATCGCAGTGAGCAAATCTCCAGCCGATATTCCGGCTTCTGCGCCAGGGCTATTTTCGAGAACAGTTGCGACCACAGGGCCTTCGGCCGTGATTTGAACCGCCAGGCCGGAACGGTTAAACACGCCTGGCTGCCCGAAATTTGCATTCTTCTCGAAGTAGAGCCGGTGGTGAAGATAGTCGAAGGTGATATTAAATTGTTTCAGGATTCCTGTGCCGACGTTGCCGGCATCTTCCGTTTCAGCGCCGATTCCCCCGGTATCCTCGAGAAGTTCGGTAACCATAGAGTGGACTTGAACACCGCCAAGCGAGCATCGTCAGCAACGACAATGTCGTGCAATGGGGCCGGCAGCGGCTGCAAATTCATCCGCAGCCCCGCCGCTTCAGCTTTGCCGGAGCCACCGTGCAGGTCCATCAGGCTCTCAATGGCCGCCTCTCGCTCTACTTCCGCGATACTCGGCTAGAGCATTCAAACCTCGGGGGAGGGTGACATTTCTACGCTGCCGTTAGGGTGACATTTTTACGTTGCTACAACACATACTATTGAACTCAAAGAAGGCACAGGCGTGAGCCGGATTAGTTTTGGGAAGATCTTATCTGAGCAGTCGTTTTTTCACCGACGAAAAGACTGTACCCAAGCTCGTGGCGTTTGATTGCCGAAACAGCCTCGTTCGCCATCTGTTTCGCAGAAGCGAAATCGATTCCCAGGAGATCGACCTTCTTGAGAGCGGAACTGACTTCAGCCACCAGCAACTTGCCCTGGATTTGGCGAACCATCTCCAACAGTGCTTCGTCGTGATTCTCGGTGTGCGTGACGACAAAACCCGCCGATTGCAAATGGAACAAATACCTTCCGGCGGTTTGCGCATCCGCGATGCAAGCAATCCAGGCCAGCAGGGAATCTAATTCGTTCGGGAGCGTAGCGGCACGGGTGAGATCACTGATGCCGACGCGTCCGTTTGCGGCGAAGAACGCGCGCAAATTCGCGAGCAGCAGCTGTTTGTCCGGGAAAGTGCAAAACGCGCATTCGCAGATAACGGCATCGAACGACGCGTCCGCAAAATTCAGGAGTTCGGCGTCGCCAAGCTCAAAGCGCACCGCAGTCGCTCAAACCTTTGTTAGTCGCCGCCTCGTTGGCCATGTCGAACATTCCGCTCGCTGTAATCGATGCCGGTGACTGGGCATCCAAAACGCTCCGTCTAGGAAAAATCGCGCTGTTTCCGGTACCGCTGGCCACGTCGAGCACTCGTGAATTTGGCCCGAGATCGAGCAGCACTCCGAGCCGTTCGGTAAGGGCCAGCCCGCCAGGATGAAAGGAATCACCCAACAGGATTTTCGCGAAATCGCTCTCATACAGCCGAGCACAGCACTGTTTGATATTGTCGGCCGATTCGGAGCCGGTAACAGCGGCTCGATTGGGTGTGTTCATTAGTCGCTCCGCTGTTGATGGAGGGCAGGCGCAAGCCGAGCGTCGCTGTGTCGAAACGGAACTTGATCGGTTGCGGTACGAACCGCCGCCTTTCCTTTCGCGCGAGCGCCCGCTCCGGTTCAAGCGCCTCCAATTGCGTGCGCGCCTGCTCGCGATATCCGACAGAGTTGTAGGCGCAGAACGGTATCTGTTTGCCTCCCGGCAGCAAGAATTCCTTGCAGCACTTCATCAGATTCTTCTGATTGAACGTCCACGGGTCCATAAAGTCCTGCAACATGATCATGATCATGTTTTTGGCCAGATCGCCCAGCGTGAATCCCTCCGGGAGTCCGCATGCCTCACAGGATAATCGACTATCTGATCCGCCGCTTTCTGCGAGCCCGCGACGGAAGACGATGACCACAGCCCTTCCAATGCACCTTTTATTTCGAGGCTGAAATCCGGCAACACGCGGTTGGTGATGTAGTCGAGATAATCGTACACATTCACTATGCGAGGCAGCGGGGTCACTTTTTCACCGTCGACAAAAGCGTAGGTGACAGCGTTGCACGTCGGAAAGCAGCACGGCACGGGAATAAAATCGCTCGACTGAAATTGTCCTGAAGTCTGAGCCTCAATCAGTTTCACCATGTCAGGAATCGTCATACGGCTCATTGGGTCGTGCTGCATGTGACGTCCCGGCATGAAATGCAGGTTGAAAGTTGATCCCGCGAACGGCGGGATGCTTGATCGCAAAGTCGATGATCTTGCCGATTTCGTGCTCGTTCACGCCGCGCTCGATCGCCGGAACCAGCGTAACGTTCAGGCCGATTTCCGCCAACCGGTCGAGTGCGCGGATCTTTTCTTGCAGAATGTCTGGCTCGCCTCTGAGCGTGCGGTACGTCCGGGAATCGAAACCATCAAATTGGAAATAGATCGATGGCCGAACATCCTTGAGCTGTTCCAGGAAGTGATCGTCGGTGGCAATGCGCTTCCCATTGGTGTTGATCATTACGTGGCGAATGCCACGAGCCTTCGCCGCTCGCACGAACTCGATGATTTGTGGGTGGATCGTCGGTTCGCCACCAGAGAACTGAAGAACCTCGGGTGTACCTTCCGTTCGCACGTAATCATCGAGCATCTGCTCGACTTCTTCCATCGTCAGATTGAATCCCGGCCGCGCTTCGGAAAAGCAAAGTGGGCAGTTCATGTTGCAGGTGCTGTTCACTTCGATGATGCCGAGGCACGTATGCTGCTGATGGTCCGGGCAGAGCCCGCAATCGTGCGGACACCCGTTGTGAATCTCCGCGCCACGCTCCAGAGGAATGGTCCCCGGCTTGTTGAATTTGCTTAGCGAGACGTAAGCTTGCGCGTCACCGTACACAAGCGCCTCGAACGGCCCGCATTGCGGACAGCGCTTTCGCATGAAGACCTTGTTGTCGCGCAGAATGATCTGCGCATCGATCACTCTTCGGCAGTTCGGGCAGATGCTTCTGGTCAGTTCGTAGAAAACGTAATCGGCATCGTGTTTTGTGGGACGAGGATCACTTTGCATTCGTGCCGTCGAACTGATGTCTTGAGTACTCATGGAAGCCGCCCTTTCTTTTGACTACGATTTGCCGTCTGAACGCGCGACGGCTGATAGCCGCCGAATGATCTTGCCGGACGTGCCGGAAAGCCTCTTTTCGATGGCCATTTCCGTCGTCAATAACTGCACGCCCGTCGAATAAGTCGGATAGGGATGAATGGTTCCTGCGATTTCGCCCACCGTCAGTCCATGCTTCATTGCAAGAACGATTTCCGTAATGGCTTCACCGGCTCGTTCGCCGATGATGGTCGCCCCGAGAATCGATCCGTCGGATTTTGCGAGAATCTTGATAAACCCGTTGCGGTCGTCTTCGCAGACGGCTCGGTCGATCTTCTCTATGGGCAAACGGTGCACTTTGAGATCGTCGCCAAATTGAGACCGCGCTTGTTGTTCGCCAAGCCCCACATGAGCAACTTCGGGATCAGTGAAGGTTACCCACGGAACGATATCCGTTTGCCCGGAGCTATGGCCCGGCAGCAAGGCATTGCGCACTGCCTGAAACGCCTGCCAGCCCGCAAAATGCGAGAACTCATAGCCGCCTAAAACATCTCCGGCCGCGTAGATGTGACTTACGCTCGTCCGCAACTCATGATCGACCGTGATTCCCTTGTCGGTGTACTTCACGCCGGCCCTTTCGAGATCGAGCCCATCGATGTTCGGTTTCCGGCCTGCCGCAATCAATAGAAGATCGCCTCGCGTTTCGCTGTCTCCCGTCGAGACCACGATTGTGTCGCCCTCTTTGCGAGCTGATTTGGCGCGGCCCTTCACTCGCCGAACGCCTTCCGCAGCGAACACTCGTTCTATAAGCTCGCGCGCATCCTCGTCCTCTTTCGGCAAGAGCGCGTCGGCGATCAGTGTGACTTGAGCGCCCAGTCGCTGATAAGCCTGAGCTATTTCAGTTCCCACTGGCCCGCCTCCGACCACAATCAGCGAACGCGGCATTTCTCTGATGTCAAAAATTTGGTGATATGTAACGAACGGCACGTCGCGAAGACCGGAAATGTCGGGTACGACCGGATTCGCCCCAGTCGTAATCAGGAAGTGCTTGGCCTCGAGAGTCGCGTCAGCGGTCGAGATCGCATGAAGCATCAAGAAAACGCGCACCTCCCGAGGTACACGTCGATACCTTTCGCTCGCAAAGCTTCGGGAGTAGTGCCCTGATAGATCTGCTGAACGGCACCCTGCACATAGTCGTGCACCTTGGCCATGTCTATCGAGCCCAAATTCGAGTTGATGCCATAGCGCGATGCGGTGCGAACGTGATGCGCGACTTTTGCAATCTTGAGCAGCGTCTTGCTCGGCACGCAGCCGGTCCACGTGCAATCTCCACCGATCCGGTCTTTTTCGACCAGCGCGGTTTTCGCCCCGAGCCGAACGGCGAAATCTGCCGCGATCAGCCCGCCAGCTCCGGCTCCGATTATCACGAGGTCATACCGCTGCGCTGGCATGTGCGCTCCTCTCCAGCCCAGATGCGCCGGGCTCAATCCATCGTACGAGGAAAAGTCCGAGAACGGCCATCGCGAAAGTGCTGTAGATTAAGCCATCGACCGCGAACGCTTGGCCCAACACCGCGGCTAAGAGCGATCCGGCGACAGCTCCTATGCTCAACAACACGGAATAAATTCCCATCGCCGCTCCGCGACCAGGTTGTACCCCGATTGCTCCGGCTAACAACGAAAGAGCCGCGGGCGTGAAACCACTTTCGACCATCACGCACGCGACAGAAAACCCGATCAATATCCGGCGAATCACAGGACTTTCTCGTCCTGAATGGTTAAAAAGGAATAGGCCGAGGCAGACCAGCAGCATTGCAATGAGCGCGATTTTCAGGGCGCGCAGTTCCGAGATCCGAGGCAGCACAAGACTCCAAGCAGAGACGCCGACGCCGAAAATGATCGCGTACCCGAGCAAAATCCACCCGACCCGGCTTGGATCGTTCGCAATCACACCATCAAGCAACTGGTCGGTATTCGAACGGTGCGTCAAAAGGAATGTGAATGTGGGTCCGAGCCAGAGGCCCACGATGGTATTCACGCACAGCCAGACCGGCGCAAGATGTCGCAATGAAGGATCGCGGAACGCGCGCCGTAGTCCAACAATGGCATCTTCGGGCCTGTGACTTCGGCTCGCTGCTGAGCCCACAAACAGAAGTGCTCCCGAGGCGAGGTAGAGAGAAGCAACTGCGGCGAAACTGTCTCTGTCCAAAGATCGCCACAGTTGTGCTGCCATCAGACCGCCGAGCGCGAGTCCCACAAGGAGCGAAAGCTCGAAATAACTCATTACGCGTGCCCTCAGTGTATGGCTTTGAGCTGTTTCGTCGGTCAAATGGGCGAGTAACGAAGGCGTGATTGCCGCCGCACCTATGCCTTCCATTCCCCGGCTTAGGAAGAAAAGTCCTGTCTGACTACTCAGCCCGAATAGCTGTGTAGCAATAGCTCCGAGAAAAGCGCCGCTCGTCATCAACGAACGAGGCGCGAGCGCATCGGAGGCGATTCCCATCGGCAAAGCGCCCGCAAGTTCAGCACCGAATGAAACCGCCCCCAAAGTTCCCGACTAGTGCGGCGTTTACTTTGGACCCGTGATTCGCAAGGTTCCCCAAGTACAAACCAACCAGGACTCCGCTTGCACCAGACGAGATTCTCATCAAAGCATTTCCCACAATTACTGCCGATAACCGCCCACCACGCCCCAAAGATGCCGATCGCCTGGCCACTATCGATGCCTTCTTTGCTGGCCAGTTTCGACCTCAATTGAGTGAGTCAACTCGTGCGCCACTAGAAGCTGTTTCGCTTGCGCTGGCAGCCCCGGCACGAGCCATCGGAAAAGAAGAGTTGCCGCGGGCCCGAGCTGCGTAAGTATGAATAAGGGCCCGTCTTTGGGCCGTATGCCGGCAAACGTATTGCTGGGGCGGCGCGCGATTGTCATGGCGGGATTGGCAAACGAAGCAGACGCGGTGAACCTGTGGGTTGCACTTATGTACATGGCAACGGCGATAAGAACTGCGTTTGGTCGAAAGCGCGAGGAGCCCCAGATGATGCAGACGAGCCCGAACATTGCCACGATTCACTGAACACTGGCGCCGGTCCCCTGCGTGCACGGGTTGAACGCGAAACGGTGGGCAAACCCGTCGGCTAGGGCCACGCCGATGAAAGCTTTCGGACTCGACTGTGCCATTGCGACGACAGCCATGGTTGCAAAGATTACGCCGCAAATCCCACGCTTGAGCGCTCTGTCATTCAAGATGAATCCCCTTCCCAATCTTGTGGTGCAAAGAAATTCCGTCCACGCTTCTAAATCTGATAGAGATAGCCATCAGGCTTTGCGTTCATGCTTAATGTATCTATATATCGTTGTCTGACAGAAAGCGGCCGTGATCGTTAGACTCCAACCAGTGGTAGAGGTGAACCTGGTACAAGTACGAACCCACCAGTTCTTCCCCCAACTCATGCGTTTCGCTGCAAACGAAAGATACCTGCAAGCCGGCAAGCACGGCCACCAAGAATTGCGTTGTCCGATTGGGATCGACGCTCGCGTGTCGGAAGGGAGATTTAACCTGGCTCAACGTGCTCGTGATGACTAACAACCGATGCGGATACCGAGCCATTAAACGAAGACGGTTGATGAAGGCCGTTCGTTCGACCGTGCAAGAATGGATTAGGTCCGAGAGATCCTTTCGCTCCACCACGCAAACATCTTCCAATCCAGCGACGGAGTAGTCCCCTAGTTGAAGCGTTTTCTTTTCGATTCCCGCAAACCATCCCTTGAAGCGAGAGAAATCGAATGGATTCTGCTCCCGCGAATCCACGAGGAGAGTTGGACGTGGTGTCTGGAGTTGCGTCCCACCACGTTCCGCAAGGACGGGAATCACCGGATGCGACACGGGTGCTGCGGTCATCTGCCATTCAAGCGGAGACGTAATAAGAGTGCGGCGCCTGCGCAGAAACCTTTCTTTCACGCGGCGATCCCTTCACGGTCGCATTCATGATGCAGGCCACCAATGATTGTCCGGGAAGCGACTTTGCAGTCGTTGCCTGAGAAGTGTTTGCTCTGGAGTGAACCGGGTTCAGGAATCCCTTCCGGTTTGACCGTCACCAACTCGTCGAACAGTCGAGACCAGAGCACGACAGAGGCACGGGCGGAGTCGCTCAACAACGGTCGTTGTTGCGTCTCTCGTTCTTCATAGAATGCCCGCTGTTTCGGCAGGAACAAGATTTCGGCACTCCGACTAGGGTGCGAACGAACGGCCGGACGGAAGAAATAAAGGCCATCTTTGATCAGACCGATGATGAAGCAGCAGAAGGAAGACAGCGGGCGCATTGTGTTGGGGAAAAATCCTGGCATGGGCGACCAGGATGTCACAAGGAAGTCTCGCCGCGAAGCATTTTTTTTCGAATCAAGCGCGCTTTTTTGCAAGGCTGCGCCCTCTAAAGCTTTGGTTTCATCAGTCAGAAACTGAGGCTTTGGCAGCTGCCAGCCCTTCATTCTGGCCGCCAATATCGACCGTGCCTCTGTAATAGCCTCCGTTTTCAATCATCATCCGCGCCGTAGTCACATCACCAATAATCGACCCCTTCGAGGTGATTTTCACACGCTCACGGGCTTGCAAGGTGCTGTTCAGCGCTCCGTGGACAATCACCTCGGGGACAACAACGTCGCCCGTAAGCGTGCCTTTTTCGGTGATCGTAAGCACCCCGCGCTCGAGCCTGATCGAGCCATCAACGGTTCCGTCAATTCTTAAATCCTCCTGCCCGGTGATCTCGCCTTTAATACGTAAACCCTTCAAGATGTGACTCGAACGGCGGAACTCCTCGGCACTGCTCAATTCATCGTAAATGTCACTCATAATCTCCTTCTTCGAAGGCTGTTGCGACTTCGGGCGGCGATTGATTATACGTCGGGTGCATCCAGTGGTGCAGACCTCGAACACAAGCCCAGAGCATTCAAGGCGCGAGGCAGGCATCCCGCTGCGGTCTCGGAATATACCTGCTAGCAATGCGACATTTCACGGTTCGCGGAATCTTCCGCGCCGCGTCAGTCGTCCTAGGCATCCTTGTCATTGGAAACATAGTGGTCGGGGCAATTGTACTGCTCGCGGTCCCAGCATCTCTCACCCGGTTCGTCGGTTATATGCTTGGATCAACTTCGGTGTTCGTGAGTTTGCTCGTAGCGGTGTGGACTCCATCGGTTGAAAACACAGCCAAGAGGATTTCCGCGTAGTCAAATCAAACCGATTCGCCTCAGATCAGAAAAGCTCGCAATATCAGGACTTTGACAGGAAGCTTTTATGAACGTCCAGGATCACGCACTCACTGCTTTGATTCTTACTGTTCCCAAGTTCTCATGGCGAACTTGTCGTAGACGGCTAGGAGCCGATTCTCTTCCTCTGGAGAAAGGTCGTCAATCGTCTCGCTGAAATCGGTAGAGACCGAAGGCCGAAGCGGATTAGGACCCAGGGCAATGCTCAGGTGGCCTACCCTTCGTTTGCCGCCTCGCTTGTAGATAATCACATCGTCTTCGTTGCCCATGAACTCCGGAACGAGGACAACCATACGATCACAAACGATGGCCGTTTGTCCGTCAGAAATTCTCCGCGCACCGTGAAAGAGTCTGACCTCAGCGTCCGATAGTCTCAGCGTGTCCCTTGATTTATTCATGTACGTTCCTTCCTGTCGGGTAGTCTAGGTGTTTACGCGTCTCGTGAGGACGTTACTGACGAGCGACGGCAGTCCCTGGTCCAAGGCTAATAACTAATAAGAAGACCAATTCCTCTGCTGCCAGTAGTAGCTCGATTGGCTGCTCTGGTCGGGAGAATGGCCATTACAGAAGATTCGCCGCGACCGGTTTGCAGAGTTGCTCAATTATGCCGAACAACACGTCAGTGCCGGGTTTCGACACAATTTTGCGGATTCCGGCTTTCTTCGCATCTGACTCCATCGACCGCTGCGTCGGTAGACCGTTCAGCAACACGATAGGGGTTGACGGAAGGACTCTTCCGATCTTCCAGGCCGCATCGAGGCCATTCATCAGGGGCATCGCCGAATCGAGAATTATGATGTCTGGCTTGAGTCTCATTGCTTTCATCAACGCTTGCTGACCGTTCTCGGCTCGGGCACAAACCTGCCATCCGTCATGGCTTTGGATGAGTTGAGTGAGGCGGCCCCGCGTGATTTCGTTGTTATCGGCTATGAGGATTCTCGTCGTCATATTGCGTATGCTAAATGGCCTGGGCGAAGTTAAATTGAAGAACCATTTCATCAGCGCAGTCAAGGAGTACGAGCCTGTAACAAAGTCTCGGGGTAGGGGGCGGATCCGGTGTTCCAGCAGATAACAGATAAATCCACGTCTGTTTTTTGTCAATACATTAGAAACCGTAGTCGGTCTTAGGTCGGTGTTTCACCTCCCGGCCTAATAGTGAAGGTTCACTACACGGCGCTGCTCTCGATTGCCTCGGCCGGTTCCGTCGAACAGACTACGCTGGCTGGAATACAGAAGCTGACGACGGGACGGATACCTAGTCTCTCCATTGGTTCCATACAAGCAGCGGACGTTCCGGTGCCGGTGCAGGATCTCTCCGAACTTCGCAAAATGGACTCTCGTATCGTGGGGATCGCGGGAGAGGACTTCCTGTCGCGCTTTAACTACATGCTCGATTACGACCAGCGCGGTTTGCGAAGTTCCGTGATCTCCCCGTGGCCCTGTCACCAGCAGAGCCCGCCGAGGATATCGGCGATGGATTGCTGCCGACTGTGTTGTTTCATACGCTTTACGTCAATAGCCGCGAGCGCTTCATTATTCCCAATCCTCGCCCTAAAAAGAAGTGAGCAGGTGCCGGTCAACGCCTGGTTGACCGGTTACCGTCCATCTCAAGTAATGCTTTAGCTCTCCGACTATCCGACACATCGACGGGCTCGAATATGCCACCGGTCGTGCCTGAAACTGCATCCAACTCTCAGAGAGGCACTATTTCGAACGCTGACATCAATCTGATGGAGATGGTTTTATGAAGAAAATCGTGATTGGAATATTTGCTGCGATCGTCCTGTTGGCGATCGCTCGAGCGCAGAATGAGGCCGCGCTCTCTACCCAGAAAACCCCGACAAGCCAGGCGCCTCAAGCAGGATTGCAGCAGATCGCTCCGGGAAGTGTTATCCCTGTGCAGCTGAGCAAAACACTCGATTCGAAAAAAGTGAAGCCCGGGGATGAAGTCGCTGCCAAAGTGACCGAGGACATGCAGTCGCAAAACGGTGAAGTGATTGTGCCCAAGGATACGACGGTGATCGGACACGTGACGGTGGCTCAGATACGAACCAAGCAGCAGAAAGAATCCGAAGTTAGCATCGCTTTCGATCAAGCTGTCATGAAGAATGGAACGGATTTGCACTTACCCATGTCCATTCAGGCGATCATTGCTCCGCCCTCTCCCCCTTCCGGAAGCGAAACCGCCGGACAGCCACCTTCGGTACCTGGCGGAACAATACCTGGAAGTTTGCCCACCGGGGAATCGCCAACCAACGACCCATCGGAAACAAATCAGCGCCAACCCATCACCGGGAAGACACAAGGTGTCGTGGGGTTTTCGAATCTGAACTTGACAGCGGCACAAAATGCTAAGGATGGCTCGGTGATCAGCTCGACGAAGAGCAATGTGAAACTGGAAAGCGGCACTTTACTGCTTCTGCGGGTGAGTTAACACAAGGCGGGCTGCCTTAGCGGTGCCGCAAGAGACAGCCCGCCAACTGGATCTAGATAACCGGTGCCAGGGGCAGTGCGCTATTGGCCCAGACCCGCCCTTGATGAGTTTTGACCTTCCTACTTTTGCACAGTGTCACCGTGTATGCTGCTTGCTCCATGGATCATGAGAAGGAAGTCCTTCTGACGAACTGACATGCGGCGCCTACCGACACGACGGGATTTCGAAGAAAGAGGGTCGTCGTCTCGATTTTAATTCTATTGATAGCGGCAATCGCTCAGCACTTCTGGTTAGTTCGGCGCTGACACCGCGGTTGGGTTTTAGAAACGCCAGCCCTGGGGGATACAGATGTCAACGCATCTCCATGCTGAAATGATACGTTGTGACATGGTCTCAAGAACACAATCTACGGAAGAACAGAACCGGTTTAAGACTCGGTTGATCCACGCCAGCCTGGAGACGGCCATCGTACTCGCAAAGGTTGCGCTGGAGTCTGACGATGAGAGGGCCGTCATCAGAACCAGACAAAAAGCGTGTGAAGCTTACGAGGAAGGTCTCTACTGCTTACGTACCGCTGTTTTGACCCAGATCGAGTTGGAAGCGATCAGGACGAAGATCGCACATTTGGACTCGGTTTTGATGGCGTCGGGTGAAGCCCGCTGACGGGTAACCACGCGCCGGAAATGCCTTTTGTCTGCGGCGTTTTCAACCTCGATCTCACGGAGCGACTACCGACATACCTTCACGCTTTTCCGAAAAAACGCCTCCGCTGAATTTCGAATTGATCTTCTTTTGCTTCAGTAGCACGCGTAAAAGTACTTTCGGGCGGCACTTAAGGACGAACGACCCATTATCTCCGCCGTCCATGTTGAAATTTTCCGGCACCATTGACATGGGTGCCGCCGACGAAAAATGGAAAAGATTCACCTCGACCCAGCAGGTTATAGCGCGGCGGCCGGCTTCGACTGGGAAGGCCGTATCGAAATCATGCCTGCCCTGACAGCCCGCGTGCATGACGCCTATATCACTGGTGAAGGCATTCTTCATGCAACGCTGTTCGGGCTCGTGTCCCTGGCAAATCTGCGCGGGACGCCGGAGATAGCGTTGGGCGAACTAATGCGATTCCTGGCCGAGGCCGCCTGTACTCGTACATGCAGAGTTCCGGTACCCCAAACTTCCGGTTTTCCGACTACACGGGAGTTGAGCGTCCAGGCTATCTCAGCCTTTCTGACTATGTTCGTCCTCATGCATTTGTCACTTCTGGCGTCAAAATGAGGGGTGTTGTCCACACCCCCGTGAATTGAAATCCATAGCGAGCCAGTGAGTCTTCCGATTTAACGACTCGAACGAGTCTCGCATCTCCCAAACGATGATTTCCTTTGCCCAATAGAAATACTTCGACACTGATTGCGTCATCGAGCGAGGTTCCAGATGCACAAAGAAATCCGCTCTTGCTAACGTTTTCGGTAGAGACGCGAGCTTCGAAACCCGTGCCATCTGACCTCTTACCCTTCAACGTAAGTGGCAATCTGACTTGAACGCGCAGATCACGCCTTCGTTCAAGTTTCTTTGTATTGAATACCCACTCCAGAGAGGCCTTCAGTGCTGGGAAATCGATTGGTTTCGTGAAGTATCGAGAGGCACCGAGATTCTGGCAGAACGCCTTATCTCGTTCGTCATGTCCGGTGATAATGAAAATGGGGATTTTTTGAGTGAAACTTAACGACGTGAGCGTTTGGCACAACTCGAAGCCGGAAAGACCGGGCATTGATAGGTCGAGCAAAATCACATCGGGTTCTCGCTCAACGGCCATTACGAGAGCGTCTTCGGGAAACGCCGTGTCGATGATTTCATAGTGGCTTGAAAGATGGTCTCTGATCACACTCCTGTACGCATCATCGTCATCCACAACCAGTATTCTGGGCATTGGGCGAGAGCTTTATACTTGGACCGATAAACTTCTACTTCAGACGTGCCCATCTTGCTTACAATTGCGAGCAGGGTTTTGAACGACTAAAGAGCCGCCACTCCGTCGAGCAACGGCTCTCGATTCGCCCGTAGCGCAGTTCGGCACGAGTTCCCATGTAAGGTGCTGCCGGAATCGCGTTCGGGCTGAACCAGAGATAGCGGTTGTTGTTAGGTCGAGTCAATCCGTATTTGCCGCAAATGGCATCCGTTTTAATACGGACAGGATTTCCACCGCGATTTCCACCGATCCCTGAAGCATAATTCCGGACTGATTGACTGTGAGGTTCTGTCATGGCCGGTTCATTTCAGTCATCGGTGAGTCCCACAGCACCGCTTGAACGGCCCCCGCTGCCAATACAGTCCAAGAGTAATGCTGAGTTGGCCCAGAAATTTAGTGAATGGCTCATCACGCAGAGGTATTCGAGAGTCGCGCAACAAGCTTACAAACGGGTGATCTTTCGATTTTGTTCATTCTTGGGCAAACGCTCACTCGGCACGGTGGATCATCTTGTCGTCCGCTACTTTTTGATTGAAACAATGAAACGTGACCTGTCGGTTGACGGCTACAACCGCTGCCTCTGGGCGCTGCGCCGCTTTTTTGATTTTCTATACATGGGAGGCGTGGTCGATGCCGTCGCACCGCGCTTCATCAAAGGTAAGAAGACGAAGAGACGCATTCCGCATGTGCTCGGTGAACGAGAAGTCAAAAGGCTAATCGAGGGTGCCAGGGGCGAACGAGATAAAGCCGTTATCGAACTGCTATACGCAACTGGCTGTCGTGTCGGAGAGCTCGTGAGGATTCAGGTGGCTGATGTCGATTTGCAGCGACGCACGATACACGTCGCCTCCAAAGGAGGGGAGAGAACCGTTTTCTTTGGCAAACCTGCATCAAGAGCGCTCGAAGCCTATTTGGCCGGCCGGCGTAGTGGGCCGCTATTCTTGCCGTTGCCGCGAAAACAACACGGATGTGTAAGCTGGAGTGGCAGATTTTGGGCCGGATACTGGACCGATTACTCTCGCGGAAACGATCTCGCCCGTCGTACTGCCACCTACCTCGGCCGGAATATTTCGTACAAACAAGCCTGTGCTCTATTCAAACGCAAGATTCCCGAGGCTCGATTACAACATCAGCGCTTGGAACGTCCTTTGAGCACGGCAGTAGCTGCAAGAATTCTCGAAAAGGCGGCTCAACGAGCGGGGCTTGGCCGGGTAACGGCGCATATGCTCAGGCATTCTTACGCCACCCATCTGCTCCACCGTGGCGCTGATATTCGGCAAATTCAAGTCCTGCTCGGTCATGCGTCATCAGAGACGACTCAGATTTACACCAGGATCGCGCCGCCCTAATTTGGGGGACACGTACAAACTTTATCATCCAAGGAGTTAAGGTAATGCGACACCGAAAATCAGGAACCGGGAGCGGGCGATTCAAGTTGAGACCGCGAGCCGCCTCTCAAGTCCTTGCTTTGAACGACGAAGTCTTTCTTCAGCCGTGGTTTGTACCCAAGGACGTGTACCTTGAGATGCGGCGGCTGCTGCCTAACATCCACCTTACAAAAATGCGCTATTACTTCGAAGATTATGGCTGTCTGAAATGTGGAGATCGAAAGCACCTGTACGGGAGCAACGGCTTGTGCGAGCGCTGCAGCGTGCTCATCCGCGGTCGGGTCGCTCGTTCACTGAAGCGGCGATTGAAAGCGGTTGGGATTACTGACCCGCCGCCAGAGATTGCAATCACGCTGGGCAGCGGTGTTGACGCAGCACGGTCGCTGTTGCGTGGTATGCAGAGACAGATCACCAATCCGTGCAACCAAAAGGCGATCTAAATTAACCCTCAATCGGTTGATATCGAAATCGCTTCGCTAAGCATTGCCTCGGCGATCTTGTCATTTGTAGGACAGAATTTGCTTTGCTGAATACGTTGTTGCAGTTCTATCACACGATTTTGGCGAATTGAAATGCTTTCAGAGAAAGCGCTCAAACGGGAGGCTTGTCCGGTTTTGGCGTTTGATTCGGTCGGAGAATGGATTGGTTTGTTCTGAGCCCACTTGGCACCCGCATTCATATTCGCCCCTGTACGGTCTAAGGAATTAATCGGCGAGTGGGCCGCCGCACTTTAGCGATTTCTAACATTTCGTCCGTCTCTACAGGATGAAAATGGTCTTTGTACAGCAAATCATGTAGGGATTGCTGGCTCGCTTTCGGTCAAGTGCCTGAGCAACGCGGCGCTTGAAAACCGTCCAAGTGGAATTTGTTGGGAGAAATGCAAAACGCCCCATGAGAGAGAAGTTTGAAGAAGGCGCAAGTGGCTGGTGCTTGGAATCTCAGCTTTTAGCTCACGCGATGGAAGGTCCAGCAGTCTTTCAGGGCCGCCAATTCCTTTTTTGCCGCCTCCAGTTGGGCATTCTGCTCTGCCAGCTGGCGTTGCAACGCTGCGTTAAGTTCCTTGATCTTTTCAGCCTCGTTTGCGCTCTGTCATGTCCCGCACCGCTCCGAAAACCACAATTCCATCTTCGGTTTCGATCGGGCTGAGGGCAATGTCTGCCGGGAACTCGGTGCCATCTTTGCGCCGGCCGAACAACTCGACTGCATGCCCCATGGGGCGCAAGCGCGGACTTGCAAAGAACTGTGCCCGGTGATCGTGATGTTGTCCTCGAAATCGTTCAGGAAGCAGAACCTCGACCGACTGATGGATCAATTCTTCCCGCTGATAGCCGAAGAGTTTTTCGGTTTGTGAGTTTACGAGGATTATTTTGCCCCCCGAGTTAACAACAACCATGGCATCGGGCGCTGCCTCCAAGAGATCCCGAAATGACCCTTTCATCTACTGACTCCCCAGCGGATAGGTCCCGAGAAACGCGGTGACCGGAACCCCATGTGCTTTATTGTATTCTCCGCCGCAAAATCATCTCTCATAAAGTTCCGATTCAGATTCCTCATGAAGCGATAGACTTCGCAAACACCTAATCATCCAAATCCACTTGCGCATGGGGTACCGGCAAAATCAAAGGCAAGAGGAAATCTTGCAGCCGCTTACTTGCGTCTTTCCGATACGTTTCAAGATGGATTCCCATATGCGGGCCAGCCACGCGGACGACTGTTCCATTCGCCGTGATCGGTTGCGCTGCCGGAAGAGAGGAACAGGCGAATGCTCACCGGGGAACCGACTGCAAGCGTTCGCGGAGCTCGAACCAGCAGACCGTTCAAACTTACGTCAATCGTCTGTCCCTCCAGAGTATCCTGGTCGAAAAGTATTTGAACATTGCGGCTTACCACGACTCGCTGATAGTGGCGCTTCTCGCGCTCGACTGCGCCATGCGTGGCGCGCGATAGATTTAGTAGACGCTCTCTATTGATTGGTTTGAATAGGAAGAAGGTGGCCCCCGCCTGAAATCCGCGACTGACCACAGACGGGTCTTCCTCTCCGGTTACAATGATGACGGGAGTCTTTTGGTTGGGGCCTGAGGCGCGAATGAGCCTTGTAAGCTCGATTCCGTCAGGGGGAGGCATATTCACATCGAGAAACACCGCATCAAATTTCTGGTTGTGCAGAAGCTCGACCGCGTGAGCACTGTCCGTCGAGATCAACGCCTCCGTATCTGCCGAGTGCAGAATGGCCTGGATCAGCTTGCACATTTCGAGATCATCGTCTACGACGAGAGCATGTTGTGGCACTGTACCCTCCTTCCACAGCGCATGCACAGCCTGGGTCTCCGCAAATGAAAGACTAAATGCGGCCGACCAGACCGCCGAAAACTGGGTCAGGCACAATGAACCTTTTCCTGCGCAATCAAGCACTTCGCGCAACTTGCGCATCAGTGCCTCTTGAGAAAATGGCTTCTCAATGAAGAAAATCCCGGACTCCAGAACGCCGTGGTGGACAATCGCGTCATTCGTGTACCCCGACATGTATAACACCCTCATGTCAGGACGCTTGGCTGCCAAGTAATTGGCCAATTCTCGTCCGCTCATTCCCGGCATGACCACGTCGGTGAGCAGCAAATGGATTGGCCGATCCTGCCGTTCAGCAAGCTCGATAGCTGCCTTGCCGTTTTCCGCCGCGAGCACTGTATATCCATTTTTCTTCAGCAGCGCACACGTGAGCTGTCCGCAAAGGCTCGGCATCCTCCACCAACAGAATCGTCTCGGAACCTCGCAAGATCTCTGACCTTGCCTTGATCCATCGCCACGACTTGGAGCAGGCTCGTCTATACGCGGAAAATAGATTTTGAAAGTCGTTCCCTTGCCTAATTCGCTGTAAACCCAGATGTAGCCTTCGCTTTGTTTAACAACCCCATATACGGTTGCCAAACCCAGTCCGGTTCCTTTGCCCTGCTCTTTCGTAGTGAAGAACGGCTCGAAAATGCGAGCCTGGGTTTTGGCGTCCATACCCGAACCCGTATCGCTTACGGCGATCATCACGTAGCGTCCCGGCTGGACGGAGGGATGGGATCGGCAATAGGTTTCGTCCAAATCTGCGTTTGCAGTTTCGATGATAAGTTTGCCGCCGGTCGGCATGGCATCGCGGGAATTGACCACCAGATTCATAATTACCTGTTCGATTTGTCCCGGATCGGCTTTGATCTGTCCGAGTCCTGGTTTCAGGATGTTCACCAAGCTCAATATCCTCGCCGACCATGCGGCGGAGCATCTTATTGAAATCAGTCACGAGCGCATTGATATCCAGAACCCTTGGCTGGAATATCTGCTTGCGGCTGAAGGCGAGCAGCTGGCGCGTAAGTGAAGTGGCGCGGAGGCCCGCTTTCTTGATTTGTTGGAGTTGCTGGCATCGTGGATCGTCAGAGGGAAAGCCATCCAAAACAAGGTCGCTGTAGCCCATGATAACACCCAGGAGGTTGTTGAAATCGTGGGCGACGCCACCTGCCAGCAGCCCCACCGCCTCCATCTTCTGGGAAACGACCAACTGCTCCTCAAGACGCTTGCGATCGGTAATGTCCTGCGCGATTCCAAAAATACCGATGACAAGGCCCTGGCTATCCTTGATCTGGCCGGTGCTCAGGAATACGGGAAAGTCGCTGTCATCCTTGCGGCGGCGGAGGCATTCGCCTCTCCATCCGCCACCGAAAATCGTGCGGGCTCGAATTTCTTCATCAAGAGCCGGAGGATTGTTTCGCGAGATGAGCGTTTTTCCGAAGAGCTCGCCAATAATCTCGTTTTCCTGGTACCCGGTGGCCTGAAGCAGAGCCTGATTGGCAAACGAGATGCGACCGTCGGGATCGCCGATGGCAATCAACTCGGCACTGTTCTCGACGGCTTGAGCCAAGCGACAGATCCGCTCTTCCGCCCGTTTGCGTTCCGTAATATCCAGCTTGATGGCGATGAAGTGGGTGATGTCTCCAGCCCCGTTTTTCACCGGAGTGATGGTCATCTCCTCCTGGTAGAAGGCTGCCATCCTTGCGTCGATTGACCAATTCTCCCCGCCACTCTTTGCCCGGAGAGAATCGTCGCCCACATGTCTTTGTAGAATGAAGGCGATTGTTGCCCTGACTTGAGCAAGCGGGTGCTCTGGCCAAGAACCTCGTCTCTCGTATAACCGGAAAGCTGCTCGAAAGCTTTATTGACCCAGATGATTGTGCCGTCGCGCCTGCTTATGATGATGGGATTGGCGGCGGCTTCAAGTGCAGCCGCCTGTAGCTGGATCAATTCTTCCGGTCCGGCGAGTCCCGGGGTGCTCAGGCGTTCTAATTGGTCTGTTTGCATACCACCTGTCTGACGGGCCTCGGAGCGGACTATCGACGGTCGCTCCGCACTAACTATCCGAACCCTTTCATCCATCCTAGGCGATCATAGGACTAGAGGCTAAATCGCGGTCCGGTAGGGTGCTAAATAGTTACTAGTTAGGAGCTACCTGATCGGGTGATTAAGACATCGCAGGTCTCTCCGTTTTCAAAGCCACCAAACTCCTTCCATCTGAGTAACGCCGTACTCGGACGAATAAGGTTTTACTGCAAATGGCCGGGCACGACTTACCGGGCATCACCAACGTCCGCGCCAGGCTGATATACTCCCGGGGCGGAAATGGAGGTTTGACACTTGTCGCCGAAATCTCAGCCTGAAGTGGTGGTTCGTGCTGCCACGCGGGATGACAGTTCAGCCTGTGGTCAAATTTGCTATAAAGCCTTCGCCATACTTAGTGCGAAACACGGTTTCCCTTGCGATTTTCCCGGACCGGACGCGGCCATCGGACTGCTTTCGATGATGTTTTCCAGTTCTGACTTTTACTGCGTGGTAGCGGAAAGCGGTGGCCACATCGTGGGAAGCAATTGTCTTGACCAGCGCTCAATAATCGCTGGTGTTGGCCCGATTACGATCGATCCAGGAGCGCAAAACCTGGGCGTCGGGAGAAAGCTGATGCTGGCGGTGATGGATAGAGCAAACGAGCGCTGTCCCGCAGGAGTGAGGTTGGTGCAGGCTGCCTATCACAATCGCTCGCTGTCGCTTTACTCCGGCCTCGGTTTCGATGTTCGGGAACCTCTCTCTTGCGTTCAAGGACGAACCCGCGAACGAAATGTTGCGGGATGTGTGGCTCGGCCGGCCCAAGTCACCGATCTGGAAGCCTGCAACGCGCTATCCCGGCGCGTACATGGATTCGATCGAGGCACCGAATTGGCGCAGGCCATCAAGCAGCAGACTGCCAAGGTGGTAGAACGCGAGGGCCGCATTACCGGATACGCGACGAGCTTGGCGTTTTTCGGCCATGCAACTGCGGAGAGCAATCTGGACATGCAATCACTGATCGCGTCGGAGGAATCCTTCGGCGGGCCCGGAATTCTCTTGCCGTCGCGGAACAGTTCTCTGCTGCGCTGGTGCCTTGCGAATGGTCTGAAAGTCGTCCAGCCGATGACATTGATGAGCATCGGACTATACAACGAGCCAGCCGGTTCTTGGTTTCCTTCGGTCTTGTTTTGAGTTGGCTGAAAGCGGTGCCTCTTCCAGACATCGTAGGCAGCTCTGAAACTATCGAGATCCGCCGCTATCCGAAGACGATGCAGTCGGCCGAGCCGCCCCTGTCGCCATCCTTCCATCCGCACTCTTTGTGAGCGATTTTCGCTCGGTGCCAGGTGGGTGTTCTCGTTTCAGCGGGTGCTGCTACCTGAGTATCGATCTCTGTTCCCATCTCTACGATAGGAAGTCAGGCCAGGAGTTAGCCGCAGTCATCCGGACTCGGCGGTCAAGCTCGGCTGCTCAATGCACGCTCGTTAGGCCGCTGGGGCCATTGCCCTGTTACTATTCAGCAGTAGTTCGTAGATCTCGTCGCTCACCCCACAACCGATGTAGCCGGACCGCCGATTTTCTTGCCACGGCCACCACCGCTCGCTTCTTCGCATTTCCTCTTCCCCGTTCGGCTAACTTCCGTCCCCACTTCCTGAGATCACAGTCTTCGCCAAAGGGTCCGAAGATGTAGTGCGCTCCCTGTACCAGCGACAAACACCGGGGTTCACACAACAGCAAATCAGTTGGTATTTAGACGATATGCTCGCGAGAAAAAACGGGTTATCTTTTCATTCGTTGCACCTTTGAGGTCGAGCTCCGTAGGCGGCACCGCGAAGGTCATAAGCAGGCGATTCCGTGCAACCACGCTGCTCGTAACCGGAGTTGACAATGCACTCCGGTTCTCAGCTAACTTGATCGGAGCTTTGTCCGCAAAATAAGTCATCTCAATGGGCCATCAGGCCGCCCATTCATCGAATCGGCGCATAATCTCCATGAGCTTGCATCCCATCAGAATGACAGAGCCCCACAATATGAAGGGGACGCCATAGAGTAGGAGATGCTTGCGCGAACGGGCTAACTCAAACAACCGCATCTTCACGATGGCGTATACGTTCGCTGAGAAATAAGCAACCGCCAAACAGCTCACTACCAAGTTATGCATCTTGTTGCTCCTCCTTTTACCGTGGGAGTTCCGCGCCGATCGTGATGGTCGCGCCGAACACGATGTTTCCTCTTGGGAGGAGCGCGCAGTGGCGACGACCGAGCCGCCGCCACTGGGTTCGCTATTGCATTAGGTGCGCAATGGGATGCGAGCCATTGAAGACCGTTCTCGATGCCAGCTTACCCTCCCGGACGGTTCACACCTTAGAGTTGAGACCATCCTCCGTCTACCGGAAGTTCGGCGCCGGTCGTGAAGGTTGCGTCGAACGCGAGGAAGAGGACGGCCTTCGCGATTTCCTCCGACGTTCCCCAGCGCTTCATGGGAACCATGCCTGTCATCTTCTCTCTAAGCTGGGCGGCCGCGTCTTTCTCGGGGAACATCTTGCCCAAGATCGGCGTGTCGATGGGGCCGGGCGTCACCGCATTGACTCGAATCTCGCGAGGAAGCAACTCGGCGGCGAGCACCCGGGCGAATGATCGCAGCGCAGCCTTGGCGGCTCCGTATGTGGCGTTGCCGGGCATTCCCTTGACGTTGGCGATCGAAGTCGTGAGGACGACAGAGCCTCCCCGGTTTATTAACGGCGTGAGCTTCTGCACAGCGAAAAGCGGCCCTTTGGCGTTCAGATTGAACATCTCGTCGTAGACAGCCTCGGTAATGCTCTCGAGAGGCGCTCGGATGCTGAACCCGGCGTTGACAAAGAGCAGGTCGAAGGTGTCGAACTCAGCCTTCACCCGAGAGGCGAGGGCGTCGATTTCCGTCAACGACCGCGCGTCGCTTGAAACCACGATGGCGCCCTTCCCAAGCTCTTTCTGCGCCGATTCCAGGCCGGCTTGCGAGCGACCCGTCACCAGAACGCGCGCACCCCCATTGAGGAGCATCTTCGCCGTCGCGAGCCCCATGCCGCTCGTGCCGCCGATAATCACCACCTTTTTACCTTCGTACGGTTCCATGTGTATTCTCCTCGCGAGGTTAGGGTTGCTTTGCTGATTTTGAACTGTTTGGTACGATAATAGACGCGATGGCAGTGGTCGAGGACTTTTTGAACTATTTATTTCAAAATATCGTAAGACCCCGTGGACGAGCATGTACCTCCGCGATCGCATGCTGATTCGGGTTACCGGAATCAGTTCAGCCGCGACCGGCGCTCCTTCAGGACGCCGCGCTCAAGGAGGGTGCGGAAGAGAAATCGACGCCAGAGACCTTGACGACAGCCTGCCACGCGGCTTCCTGGCTGGCGCGATCGTGGAGGTGTGGCTGGCGCTGCGCCTCAATTGGGCCTGAGAACTTCCCTTGAGCCGAGGCGAAGAATTGCCCTGAGACGTCGGTTCCGAACTCCGACGCCTGGAGGTACCGACGGGCCGCGGTCTCCGGCGTCTGATTCATGCCGGGAATGAGGTTCACGATTGGGATAAACAGATACTTCAACAACGGGCCAGCGTTTCGCACCACCTTGGTGGCGGTCGCCCCACCGGGCGAGACAGCGTACACGGCCATGCCGGAGGGTAGCCTGCGCGCCAGCGCCGCGACCCACCAAGCGATAATGAGCTTCGCGTCGGCATACGCATTGTTGGGCACGTACTTCACGTTCGGCCCGTTGCGAATCAGGGCTTCCACAGCGGCGGTTCGGTCACCCTGGTGGTATTTGGCCGCGAAGGCTGGCACGTCGGTGTACTTGAACATGGGGACGCCCCCTCGGGCAGGCTCCGCACCGGCGATAACAATCCGCGCGTTGGGGCTCAGCAGGTTGGCGCGGAGCAAACCGACAGTCAGTTGATGATGGCCGATCAGCGGGGCCTGAGAAGCCTCGAAGCCCGCCGCAGTGATCACGCGCTTCTTACCCGGGACCATCCCTGCATTGAGCAGCAGGAAATCGATCGGCTGACCCCGCTTGACCAGCTCGGCGAGGGCGGACTGAACGCTGGACGGCGAGTCCAAATCCAGCTCCAGCGGTGTGAAAACCTTTGTCTTGGTCTCAGCCGCGAGTTGAGCGGCCGTTTTCTGGATCTGGGCCAGGCTGCGGCCGGTGACGATGACTTGGCGGTAGCCCTTGGTGGCGAGCATGCTGGCTGCCGCATAACCGAGCCCAGAGGTGGTGCCGGTGACGAGAGCGATCGAATGTTCCATGGGCGTCTCCGTGGTAAAGGGTGAAGGTCGAGTCGCGAGGCCCCGCGAGGCCAGGGCCAGCTTGCTAATTTCGAACTATTCGGTTATATATTGGTGTGATGGAAACTGTCAAGGAGTTTTGAACTAAATGTTTCAAAATGCCGCTAGGTCGCGTGGACGGCCGCGCAGCTTCGACGAGAGGGACGCGCTGGAAAAGGCGACTCAGGTGTTCTGGTCGAAAGGCTACGACGGAGTGACGATTGACGATCTCGTCGCCGGGATGGGTGTGGGACGGCCGAGCCTGTATGCCGTCTTTGGGGACAAGCGGGCGATATTCTTGCGCGTCATTAAGGCGTACGCAGAACGGAAGGGCGCATCAGCCGCGAAGGCACTCCTCTCGCCACAGACTCTTCGCGACTCGATCGCGGGCTTTCTGAGGTACGCCGTCGAAAGTGCGACCGAGAAAGGGTCCGCCCGGGGCTGCCTTATGGTGTGCGTCGCGCCGCTTGTGAACGACGCTGAGGTTCAGCGGTTCCTGCAGAGCACGGTCGCGGGCGGCGCGGCGCTGGTGGAGCGCCGTTTCCGGGACGGGATCAGTGCGGGAGACATCCCGCCTGACTTTCCGGTAGCCGAACGCGCGATCCAAGTCACGGATTTTGCTCGTGGCCTGACCATGCGTGCACGGATAGGCACGCCGCGCAAGACGCTTCTCAGGGATGCCGAGGAAGCGGCCGACTTGGTGCTCCTGCCGCGCCTGCCGCATAGCCAGCGTGCAAGGTCATAGGTTGGCGACGAAGAAGGGCTAACAGGAAGTTAATCATCCGCGAATCCCACTTGGCTCATGGGCGCACAACACTCAACGTTTAACATCCAAACTTGTCGCCGAACATTGGTTGACCACTCTTTGATTGTTCTCGTGTGGCCTCGTCTTGAATCACATCCCAGTGCTCCACGAGAATCCCATCCTTCATTCGCACGATGTCGGCCGCAATCCAGTTCACGGGCAGGCCGATGCCCGAAAAGCGTCCGTGCAAGATGACAAAGTCTCCTTCAGCCACGACCGTTCCTGACTCATACCTAAGCGTCGGCGGAATGCCCTTAACGAGATTGAACAGGCCGTCGCGACCAGGTGGAATATGAGCGCTATGTTGGATGTAGTTGGGAGACCAATAACGTTCAGCTGCTTCGTAGTCATGCTTATTGAAGAGCGTGTCGAAAGCTTCAAGGACAAGTGCTTTGTTTTTCGATTCAATCGTCTGACCCAACTTTGTTCTCCTTTTGCCTCTGTGAAATCGTCTCACTTGACGATCAGATTGCGCGAATCAGCCGCATGAAGGCGTCGATCTTCTTCGTAATTCGAGCCCGGTCGGGACCGAGGTTCTGCTCCAGGCAAATTCCGCTAAAGAACGTGACGATCAAGCCAGCGAGGGAATCATTGTCGTCACGAGATCCGCGCGCTGCTGCTAGATTGTCGATGAGCAGCTGATGGGCTTTCATTACGCTTGCGACCATGATCTGGCGGGCTTTGGGGGGAAGGTCTGCGAACTCGCGCATAGAGTTCACCGAGAAGCAGCCCTTCTGCCCCCAACTTCCATAGCAGACCTTGAGAAAACTCTCAACATTGGTCCAACCTAGAGGCTGTTTCGTCAGGTGTCCGCGTGCCATCAGGACGTCAAAATACCTGCGCAGGCTCTCCACGAACAGGTCTTCTTTGTCCTTGAATTCCGTATACAAGCCAGATTTGCGCACGCCTGTGGCCTCTTCAAGGTCCTGAACACTCGTCTCAGCGAGGCCATGCTTCCAGAAGACTGGGATTGCTTTATCGAGGACATCCTCTCGGGTGAACAGTTTTCGTCGTCCCATCGGAACATTATCGCTCAGTTCACCCGAGGGACTTGCAAATAAAGGACCGAATGGTCCATTATTACAAATAGAGAGAGATTGTCCCGGAGGACCCATGGCGCCCAGCCGTAAACAACAGGTCATCGATCTCCTGAAGTCGCTTGAGACCAAAGATCCGGTTCCGCTCGCATATGTCAATCCCAATAAGTATATCCAGCACAACTTGCAGGTGGGACCCGGTTCGGCAGGTGTCGCCGCCCTCATCAAGAACGTGCCGCCCGATGCGTCCGTCAATACGATCCGCGTCTTTGAAGATGGGGACTATGTCTTCGCTCACACGCAGTACAACTTCTTCGGACCACGCATCGGATTTGACATCTTCCGCTACGAAGATTCCCTGATCGTCGAGCATTGGGATAATTTGCAGGAGACCGCGACCAAACCTAGCCCCAGCGGACACACGATGATCGACGGCCCCACCGAGGTGTCCGATCTCCACCAAACAGGTGCCAACAAGGCGCTCATGCAGCGCTACATGGACGACCTTCTCGCAGGCCGTCGCGAGACCTTTCCCAGCTACTTCAACGGTACCGAATACATTCAGCACAATCCATGGGTCGCCGATACTATTCCCGGTCTGATTGCTGGTCTTACAGGCTCTTGCCGCCAAGGGGCAGGCCGTCGTCTACAAGCGTGTGCATGTGGTCCTTGGCGAAGGTAATTTCGTGCTTGTCGTTGCGGAAGCTACGTTTGGTGGAGTACCGACTGCCATCTATGATCTATTCCGAATTGCAAACGGCAAGATCGCTGAGCACTGGGACACGCTCGAAGCGATTCCCCCTCGCGATCAATGGAAAAATAGCAACGGTAAGTTCTAGTGCGGTGCGAGGCAGAACATATGCTTCAAGGCATGTTTGGAAAAAGATTGGCGGAGCATTTTTCTCTGCCGGAGTCTTCCTCACTTGTGCTTGGTCCCAAGGGAAACTCTCAGGTTGCGTTGACACGTATGCGAATGCCGAACGGCTTTCCTGGACCCACTCCACACATTCCACCAGAAAAGGCTTTTTCGATATCCGTGCACCTGCGCCGTCCCGACAGCATTAAGGGCTGGGGAACGTGGCTTGACGGACGCTTTCATCGTGTCACCGAATGGGATGCCGGCGGGATTCAGATATTCGATATGGAGTCGGAGCCGGTCGCACTGCGAACTTCAGGTTTCGACTCGGTTCACGTCTATATACCCCGGTCAGTTATCAATCGATTCAGTGACGAGAGCGAGCGAAAGCGCATTCGCAACTTGCATTGCACCCCGGGAACCAAGGATGACGTGATTCTTCATTGGGCCCGGATGATGTTGCCGTTCTCTGATCGTCCGCTTCAGCTTCCACGCTTAGTTATCGACGAAATGATCATGATGTTCTGCGCTCATCTGAGCCGCACATACCAGGGCCGGAGCCAGCCGCCGGAGGTTGTTACCGGGGGGTTGACGATCTGGCAACAGGATCGAGCGATCGAGGTGTTGAACGAACATCTGGATGGTGATCTGGCGCTTGCCGATCTTGCAAAAGAGTGTGCGCTATCGCCGGGTCGTTTCATGCGCGCATTCAAAAGGTCGTTTGGTGTTCCCGTCCGGCGCTACTTGCTCTATAAGCGAGTTGAAGCTGCAAAGTCTCTCATGTTGCACTCGAACGACTCTTTACTAACAGTCGCGTTGGAAGTGGGATTCACTGACCAGCCAGCTTTCAATCGAGGCTTCCGTGAGATTGTTGGAACTTCGCCAGGACGGTGGCGAAGAGCAAACGCACCGATGCCGAAGGCGTTCAACCTCCCCGCGCCTGAAGAGAAGTAAAGGTCGTCACTCGCGTTTCCCACCCCTAAAGCCCAACAGAAACGCCAAACTGCGGCACTTTCAATCAAGACAAGGATTGAAACTTCCAAAATAATGGGGGAGGTCTGTGACCAACTACGTGTGCAAGACGACACATGAGTTCTTCCAGATCGATAGGAGACGAAAATGGGAAAAACATATAAGGCGGTCGAGATAACCAAACCCGGGACTTTTCGCCTCGTCGACAAGCCTGTCGTCGGGCCCGGTGAGGAACAAGTACGTATCCGGGTAGAGGCTTGCGGTGTATGTCACTCAGACGCGGGTACCGTTGAGGGACAACTGCCCGGCGTCGTGTATCCGCGTGTGCCGGGCCATGAAGCAATTGGCCGCATCGAGGAGGTTGGCCGGCGTGTTACGACCTGGAAGGTCGGCCAGCGTGTAGGAGTCGGGTTCTTTGGAGGTGAAGACGGAACCTGCGAGACCTGTCGCCGCGGCGACACGGCATATTGCCAGAACCCCATTATCACTGGCGTGACGAGTGATGGCGGCTATGCGGAAATGATGATCGCAGAGGCACGCGCACTGGCTCTCATACCTGAAGAGCTCAAATCAGAAGATGCGGCCCCGTTGGTCTGCGCCGGCATCACCACATTCAATGCGCTCCGCAACGCCGGACGTGCTGGCGATACCGTTGCTATCCAGGGTATCGGTGGTCTGGGGCATCTCGGAGTGCAATACGCCAAAAAGATGGGCTTTCGCACCGTTGCGATCGGCTTCGGTCCAGACAAAGAACATCTTGCGCCCAAACTGGGAGCTCACGTTTACATCGACGCCAAAGCTGAGGATGCGGGAGCAGCGCTACAGAAGCTGGGGGGTGCCGACGTCATCTTGGCGACCGCCCCCAGCGGAGCAGCAATCGCCAGCCTGCTTCCCGGCCTCTCAGTTCGCGGAAAGCTCGTGGTAGTTGGTGTTTCGGGTGATCCAATTCCGGTCAACGGAGTGCCGCTCATCTTTGGCGGGCGCTCGGTCATTGGAAGCCTGACGGGAAGAGCGATCGAAACACAGGACACTCTTGATTTCAGCGTACTAACCGACGTTCGCCCCATGATCGAAACGCTTCCTTTGGAAAAAGCCGAAGAAGCGTATCGACGCATGATGTCTGGTGATGCTCGATTCCGCATGGTCCTCACAATGGCCTAAAAATCACGGCGGCGCTGAAAAGCGGCATCGACAAACCGATGTGCGAAGGAGACTCAGATGAATCAGTTCCAGGAAATCTTCGACAAGCAGAAAGCATATTTCGATTCGGACGCGACCAAGTCTTACGAGTGGCGCATCGATCAGCTGACACGCCTTGAGAACTTGTGTAATGAGAACGCCGAGGCTCTTGAGGCTGCGATGAGCAGCGACTTCAAAACCGCCAGTCAGGAAAAAGTCTTCGAGATCATGGCCCCGGTAGGTACCGCCGCTTTCGCAAAGTTGGAATTGAAAGAATGGATGAAGCCCGTGGATGTAGTCGTTCCCAAGGCTCTTCGGGAAAGCGGACACACCGCCAAGGTCTATCGAGAACCTTACGGCGTCACTCTGGTGATAGGCCCCTTCAATGGGCCGTTAACGCTGCTCTTCGACCCGGCTGTCCAGGTTATTGCGGCTGGCAATCCATGCATCCTCAAGCTCTCCGAGGGTTTGCCCGCCACCAGCAAGGTCTTGCTGGATCTCATTCCGAAATATTTCGATCCTCGGGCCGTTACCGCCGTCACAGGAAGCAAAGACGAGGTGACAGAGTTGCTCAAGCTGCCATTCGACTTCATCTTCTTCACCGGGAGCGTCAAGGTTGGCAAGATCGTCATGGAGGCGGCCGCAAAGAATCTGACTCCTGTACTCCTCGAACTTGGCGGACAGAATCCAGCCTTCGTCGATGCGACCGCCAATATCCCGGATGCAGCCAAGAAGATTGTCTGGGGTGCGACGGCCTGGGGCGGCCAATGGTGTACGTCCCCCGGATACGCCTACGTGCATGAATCAATCGCAGAGCAGTTTGTTGCGGAGTGCAAGAAGGCGATGGTCGAGCTCTATGGGACCGACCCCAAGAGCAGACCTGACGACTACTCCCGCATTATTAGCCCCAAGGCTACCGAACGTTTGGCAGGCCTGATCGATCAGAAGAAGGTCGTCATAGGCGGGGCGTCAGACCCAGAGGCACGCTACCTCGATCCCACGGTTATCTATCCAGTGACATGGGACGACCCGATCATGGAGGACGAGATCTTCGGACCGCTTCTCCCAATTCTCACCTACAAGGACATGGACGCTGCCATTCGCGAAGTGAAAAAGCATCCGAAGCCCCTGTCCGGCTTCCTGTTCAGCCGCGACCAGAAGGCAATCGATCACTTCCTCGCGAGCTTGTCCTTCGGCGGCGGTGCGATCAATCAGGTGAATGTTCATCTATTTATTGAGTCCATGCCTTTCGGAGGCGTTGGATACTCCGGCATCGGTCACTACTACGGCAAGGACGGCTTTGACGCTCTCACGCACGCGAAATCGGTTCTCATTTCGCCGCCCGACGTGGCCATCGAGCACCTGTTCCCGCCATATACGGAGGAAAAGGTCAAAGCGCTCAGCCAGTGGTTTGAATACTAGGCCACAAAGATCCCCAACAAAAGCGACCCCCCAAGGAGCACAGAGATGACGACGAATGCGAAAGGCTACGTATCGATTGCCCAACAGTTCTTCACTGCCTACGATGCCCACGACGTTGATGGCATGCTCGCTCTTTGCGCAGATGGCGCACTAGGACGATATGCTCCGTATGGCCGCGAGAGCGTCGTGCCAATCCGTGGTGGCATCGATGTTATTTGGCGCGCGTTTCCGAATGCCGTTCCGAGCTTCCGAGTCAAAGTGATCGAGCTGGTCCCTGCCGAGGGGAACACAGTGGTGATCCAAGCCGAGATGAGCGGGCCTATTCCTGCCGAAGTGCCCGGAGTTGCAAAGAAGGGCCAGGACGTACACATCCCTCATTGCTACATTCTGCGTTTCGACGCGGACAGAAAAATTACGCGCCTCGACGCCTATTGGGACAACACCGTCCTGAACAGCATCCAGGCGAGCGCCGTGTGACGGAGCAAGCCATGGCCAGATCTCTGATTTTGCGACGCATTGCGGTAGGCCGCACGTTTTCAGAGCGAGCATTAGCCCGAAAGGAACGATCCAATGCCAGTTAGAAAAGTCGAAGTAGAGCGCTTCAGTCTTACAACATCAAGACCATTCGAGTCGGTGGTGTTCGCCTTGAAATCTAGTATCGGGCAACTGGATCTGGCCGCGTTCGCGAGCGCTTCCAAGTCGTCCGGCACATTCGCCGCGTTGGAGGAAGTGATCAACCGAAACATGGGGGAATCAGGTCTGATGTTGTTCTTGGAATTCGATCACGGTGCCGTCGTTCGGAAGGAAACAGGACTCGCGAAACCGAAGATCATGAGGCTAGTGATCGGCAATCCTCTCGTCATGAAGGAGATGGCCAAGCATGTTCCGGACGCGGGGTCATATGCGCCTGTGACCGTGCTCGTTGATGAGCGGGACGATGGCGTGCATTTGTCCTACGACAGGATGACCAGCTTTCTGTCCCCATACGAAAACCCGGATGCCCTGAAGGTCGCTCGGGAATTGGATTCGAAGGTGGAAAGACTGCTCAACAATGCCGCGGTCGAGTGAACTTCACGCTATATCCCAACGGTCTGAAGGCGAGAAAGGACGAACATGGATTTCGCAGGGATCAAAGTACCCGACACAGCGCTGGTGCACGACGCGATAGACTTGTCGCGGAGTTTGTTAGAGCCATTTCTTTTCAATCATGTGATGCGCTCTTGGTTGTTCGGAATCGTCCTTGCAGAGAGCGCCGCGATAGCACCGGACGCTGAGCTCTTAGCTGTAGCAGCGATCCTGCACGATCTCGGTTTGACCGAGCGGTACAACGGGGAAAATCGCTTCGAGGTAGACGGCGCGAATGCGGCTCGCGAATTCTTGAAAGAACGCGGCATCTCGGCCCAGCAGACGCAGCTTGTGTGGGACGCTATTGCACTTCACACGACCCCAACACTCGCTCTCCATAAAGAGCCCGAAGTAGTGATGACTCATTCAGGAATCGCGGTGGATGTCCTCGGCGCCGGTCTTGATCGCATCTCGCGGGAGAAACAGCAGGCGATCCTAACCGCATTTCCTCGGCTGGCATTCAAGGACGGATTCAAAGGATGCCTTTGCAACGTCGTTCGCCAGAAACCGATGACGGCGGTTGACAACATTCTTCGGGATTTTGGCATGCGATACGTTGAGGGGTTCACACCTCCGAATTTCGCAGACCTCGTCGCTGGAGCGCCATTCTCCGAATAGCTTATCCACGGCGCAAAAGATCGCGGCGGCGATTGCCGCTGTCTTTTACACAGCGGAGGGATCATTGCATTTCATCAAGCCCGCACCATATCTGAGGATCATGCGGCCTTACATCCCGTGGCATCCGGCGATTGTGCATATCAGCGGTGCGTTCGAGATCCTAGGCGGCCCGCGCACGAATGTGCGCATCTGAAAAGGTTTGTCCCGCGTTCGCGGGACGGGGGGCTGGTGGCGCTGTTGGTCGCGGTCTTTCCGGCCAACCTCTATATGGCGATGCATCCGGTTGAGGCGGGTGCGGCTGGCATCGCGGCGGTTCTGAGGTGGGGGCGGCTTCCTTTACAGGCGCTCCTGATCTGTGGGCTGGTCTGGGGTACGCGGCCTCGTTACGTGCTGCGTTGAGGGATGTCCGAAAGCGGTTTCCTATATTCATTAGCGGGCTAGTTCCGGGTCGACGGGCTCGGCAAAGGCGATGTCGTGGCCTTCAGGGTCTGTAATCATCACCGTTTTGGACAGGGGCTTAGGGAGTCGGGCATCAATAGCGTTGTAAAGGCCCGGTGACGATGGACCGGCACCCGCGTTTGCCCGTACGGATGCGGCGACACTTTCCGGAATAGGACTTTCCGGCCCGTGACACCCAATCCGACCTTTCTCCAAATGGCGCGTGATTCGACTGGAATCGGTAAATGCTTGCCGACTAGGGAGGACTATCGCCGGGACCCGGTTCGGTCTCCGCCGAATGGCCGACATTCCGGGAGTTCTATTGCGTCATTTGAATCCAAAAGCGCGTCGCGTCCGCTTCAATGCTACTCTCACGACGATTCGGTCAGCAATAGGCCTTCGGAGATTGGCCTTAGGCTGGGGCCGGAGCTGCGTCTGGCTCGCGTTCCGCGATTGCTGCAATCTCGTGAAGCATCCCGTTGAAGATCCACTTATGCATTGCGTAAAGCATGTACCAATAGAGAAGCCCCGCTAGTCCGGCAGGACCGAAAATCGCGGTCTGGCGAATCAGCGAGCCCCCGCTGTTTGGTTCAACCTCGAACTGAAGCCAGGCGCGGCCCGGCACTTTCATCTCCGCCACCAGGTTGAGCCGGCGATTCGGTTCAAAGCCCTCCACCCGCCAGAAGTCCAGAGCATCGCCAACGGCCAGCGAATGAGGATCCCTGCGGCCCCGGCGCAGTCCCACGCCGCCGACAAGAAGATCGAAGAAGCCTCGAACTTGCCACAGGAAACTGGCGAAGTACCATCCGGTCGAGCCTCCAATCCGCTGGATCGGGGCAAAAGCCAAGGCCGGTGGAACGCATACGTGGATGGCCCGGGAATCCACCAGCCTAGTCCCAAACCGCACACCACCCCAGGATGCCGTCTTCCCACCGGAGGAGAGAGCATCGGACCAGGACGTCAGGGCGAAATCCCGGCTTTCGTGATGAAGAGCTCTCTCAATTGCTTCCCTCAAACCCCTCGGCTTAATGCCAAAGGTTGTCAGCGCGGATCGATCACTGACTAGCGTTTGATTTCTCATGCTCTCGATAAGCTTGCGGCCTACGCGAGCGTAAATCGGAGTGACCAGGCCCAACCACAAACTCGATAGGCGGGGCGTTAGGACCGGCACCGGGATCATCCATCGCCGCAGCCCACATTGGCGCGCGTACTCTTGCATGATTTCGCCATAGCTGACTTGGTCGGGACCACCGATCTCAAATACCACAGACTGTTCCACCGGCAATTCCAGAGCCGCCACAAGATAAGCAATTACATCTTCGATCGCGATTGGCTGGGCTTTGATCCCAACCCATTGCGGGCAAATCATGACCGGCAAGCGTTGCACCAGAGCACGAATCATTTCGAAAGAAAGGCTTCCGGAGCCAATTACGATCGAGGCGCGGAATTCGATGGTCGGAACCCCGGAACCTCGCAGGATGTCTGCCACCTCATGGCGACTCCGCAAGTGTGCGGATAATCTTGATCGCGGTTTCCCAAGCCGCCTAGGTAGATAATGCGCCGCGCGCCTTGTTCGCGTGCCGCGTCAGCGAAATTCCGTGCGGCTTGCCGGTCTTCCTCTTCGAATTTTCCCGATGAACCCATGGAATGCACCAGGTAGTACGCCGTATCTACCCCTTCGAGCGCCAGCGTGAGCGAAGCACGCTCCAGGCAATCCGCCCGAACAACTTGGGTGGAGCAAGAAACTCGTGACGCAAGATACTGAGGATGCCGAGCGAGGCAGCGGACGGGCCGGCCTGCCACCTCAAGCGCTTTGAGAAGGCGCCCTCCGATATAGCCGGAGGCTCCTGTCAACAGGACGAGCGAAGGATGATCCGTGCCCATGGGGATACCTCAATTGGCCTTGCCGACTTCAGATTGGCCCAATACTTAACATCGGCTCTCGGACAGTTCCTCACTAGCGCGAAATACGCATGTTTACGAAGATGCGCCAGCTGCAGGAGCAGGTCCTCCCTGAGGCGTAGCGTTTACGAATAATCTAAGGAGGTCGGCCGCTCGTACAAAGCTCAGATTGATTCCGCAGCCCTCGGCGACTTCGCAATTGGCCGGAAAAGCGCTTCGGGTCCGGCGGCTACTGTGGTGTACGCGGCCTCGCTACGTGCTCCGTTGAACATTCACATGAATATCGTTACTGTACGAAGAGGAGCACCATGACCAAAGTAGCAGTTCTGGACGATTGGCAGGGTGTGGCGCGGAGCAGCGCGGACTGGTCGCCGCTGATCGGCGCGCGCCGAGGTCGTCTTCTTTCGCGCAGGCGTTCGACGATGAAGACGATGCCGCCGCAAAGCTGGCGGATTTCGATATTGTCCTGTCGATGCGCGAACGCACGCCGCTGCCGGCCTCGCTCATCAACCGCCTGCCGAAGCTGCGCATGCTCGGCATAACCGGCGCGCGCAACGCTCTCGCTCGATACCGCTGCCTGCACCGCGCGAGGCATGGTCGTGTGCAACACAACCGGCGGCGCAGGCACCGAGGCAGCCACGGCCGAACTGGCGCTTGGCCTGCTGCTGGCAGCGGCGCGGGCGATTCCGGCCGCTGACGCGAATATCCGCGCGGGACGATTTCAGGAAGGCTTGCCGGTCGGCATCAGCCTGGCGGGAAAGACCATCGGGATCATCGGACTTGGCCGTCTCGGATCGGCACATGGCCCGCTACTGCCGGGCGCTGAACATGAACGTGCTGGCGTGGAGCGAGAACCTGACGGCAGAGAAAGCGCAGGCGGCAGGCGCGACGCTTGTTTCGAAAGAGGAACTGCTGTCGCGCTCCGATGCGGTCAGCATCCATCTGGTGCTGTCGCCGCGCTCGCGCGGGCTGATCGGCGCCGCCGAAATCGCCCGGATGAAGCCGGGCGCGATCCTGATCAATACCTCGCGCGGTCCGATCGTGGACGAGGCGGCGCTGATCGAGGCCGTGCAATCGCGCCGCATCGTCGCCGCGCTCGATGTCTATGACCGCGAACCGCTGCCGGCGAACCATCCGCTGCGCAACGCGCCCAATACGGTGCTGACGCCGCATCTCGGCTATGGCGTGCAGGAGACATGGACGGAGTTTTACGGGCAGAGCATCGAGAACGCGCTCGCCTTCCTGGATGGAAAGCCCCTGCGGGTGACGAATCCTGAAACGCTTCGAAGCGTCTGAAGATAGCGCTGCCGGAACGAAGTCGCGGATCTGCAAGGACGGGTGGCGGCCGTATGGTGCCGTCGTCGCCTCCCGCCTTCGCTGCGCGTCGGCGAGACGGTCGGCTTGACAGGTCTAGCTAAGCTATGGCGGACGCGTATATGCAAGAGACAGTGGGGGCGGACGGGCTCGGATTTGCAAAGGTTGGCGACTGGAGGGTCCGGGCGCGCATATGCAATGTTTTGTGGGAAAAAGACGAGGGCGGGCAGGGGCTTAAAGAGCCGGGCATCAATAGCGGTTGTTAGCGCCGGGCGGCGAGGGTGGAGCTTGCCAGTTTCCGGGTTGCAGTGAATCCGCGCACAGTCTTAGGCGCTTCCAAGATCGGCGAGGCGCAGGCTCGCGCTACCATCAAGGATTGACAACACCGTTCGAGAGAACGCAGCGGCGGATTGCCCGACCAGGAGGCTCATGAGCGACCGCGTGGATTTTGAAATCGTCTGTCCGAACGACCACGAGCAAACGGTTACATTCAGCCGGGAAGAATTTGAGGCCGAGCTGAAATCAGGTGCGCTGGTGTTCCACTGCAATACATGCGATGCGAACTGGCCTCCCTCTCATGAAGACATTGCCAAAATTTGAAAAGAACTCGCGAAGAGTTCGCGCTAGCGCCTGGACCTCCGAGCCTCACGATGCATAGGAAGCGATGCCGTTGCCGAAAGACCAGTCCTCCTTCGCGCACTCGACCATTGATGAGCACGTCTTCCGGGCGGATGCCGGGTTCCTGAGCGAGCAGCTCGGCGATTTTCGCATAGAGCGCCTTCTTCTGATCAAGCGTCCGTCCTGCATTCAGGGTGATCTGGATGAACACAATGTCGTCGGTGCGGCTGATGCCGAGGTAGGAGGGGTCGTAGACCAGTCCTTCAGCGGGATGATCCGTGATTACCTGAAAGCGGTCGTGCTCGGGCATGTTGATAGTCTCCCGCATGGCGCGGTAGACCATGTCTCCGATCTTGGCGCGATATTCCGGGGACTTTCCCTGACGCAGGTCGATGCGAACGAGAGGCATGAGCGCATTATCCCAGGGGACGCTTGAGGAGCGATACCCAAGCTCTGTTACGATCAGCCGTGGCTCGTCTGAGAATCCTGTCCACGGCGCAGAGGATCGCGGCGACGCGCCTGCGTTTGGCTTTGACATCTACCACTATCCCAGGGATGTGGAGAAGATGCGGAAGCCGTAAAGCGCCTTCTTGCCTGAAGCCTGCAGAAACGCTACTACCCGTTCCAGACAGGCAGTATGCATTTGACAAAGCATAAAGTATGAAATAAATTGCAAAATTGAAAATGAACAATGAGAGGGATAAAATGCCGACGAGAGAAGGACTGATTGCACTGTGGGAAAGAGCTCAACTGCTCTCGGGATTCATCGGCACTAGTGATCCGGTTATTGTTTACCGTGACCCCGCCAGAATGGCCTTGGCCAGCGCCGTTATCGAGGCGAACAAGTCGGAAACCAGCCGCGGCAGCAGGTGAGAACCCATTTCGACCTGATCAACGGCTTCGCTGTTATTGCCTCCCCGGATCAATCAGCGAGGATCTTTATCCGCGAGAAAGTTGAAGAGCTGCACTCTCGGCTGCGCTAAGAATCCTACTGAAACGCCGGCTCCTGAAATTTCCTAGAGAGCCGGGCATCAATCGTGGCTGTTAAGGCCCGAGCGATGAGGCTGGCTCGTGGCGGTTCCGGATTGCGAACGAATTCTCTCGCAGCTGTTGGGCGCATCCAAGTTCAGGAAGATCCGGGCCCGCGCTACCATCAAGGATTGAAAAGGCTTTTCGAACGAACGCAGCGGCGGATTGCCCGATTCGGCGGGGTTGGGGCGTTCTTTGAAGAAGTCTGCGCCCCGCGCGTGCAGACGCGCTTCCAAGAAGAGTTGTCTCGCTAGCGAGACGGGCGCCACGGGGCGGCGGCCCGCGCACGAAGGTGCGCATCTAAAAAGATTTGTCCCGCCCCGCGTGAAGACGCGCATCCAAAAAAGGGTTGTCTCGCAAAGCGAGACGGGGCGGGACGGGGGACTGGTGGCGCTGCTACTCGCCGTGTTTCCGGCCAACATCTATATGGCGCTGCATCCGGTTGAGGCTGGTGCGGCTGGCATCGCGCCGGTGCTGAGGTGGGGGCGGCTTCCATTGCAGGCACTCCTGATCTGGTGGCTGCTGTGGAGTACGCGGCCTCGTTACGTGCTGCGGTGACGCCAGCCGAGACCGGACGACTACGATTGAGCGCACCGGCGACAGTTGCGATGCCAGAGGCTATCTCGCATCATATTTACTTTGCGCTTCCCTGACCTGCTCCCAGTTTGCCTTGGCCCAATCGACCAGCCCTTGTGTGGGGCGCAGCAGGCTCTTTCCGAGGTCTGTAATCTCGTACTCGACGCGGGGCGGCACTTCGGGAAACAGCTCGCGGATAACCAGCCCGTCACGTTCGAGATTCTTCAGGGTCACAGACAGCATCCGCTGTGAAATCCCTGGAACCGCACGTTCGAGTTCGGAGAATCGAGCGCGTCCGCCGAGGAGGTCGAGCGAAAGGATCGAGGAAGATCGTCCACTTGTCGCCGATCTTCGTCAGCAGTTCCCGGACCGCCATCGGGTCGGAGCTTCTGCAAACCGCTGCGGGGTCCAGGGGGCCGGCTTTGCTCGGTTTTTTCATTACTTACCTCGGTGTTAGCTACTGATTTTAAAGTTACTTCTTGTTCGATAGCAGCTTCCCAATGTATATTAGCTTTGTCAAACCTTGCGAAGCGCGTGGAGAGTCCAGAATGCCGAATCCGAAATACGCTGCCTACGAGGCCTCCAAGCCTTACTTTGATTTGGTTCGAGGGGCGCTAGGCGACCTTGTTGATGGCGAGCACTTCTTCGACATCGTCACTGACGACGTCGTCTACGAGGTCCTCTACGACTTCCCCGGTTGGCCTCGCATTATCCAGGGGCGCGCCGATCTGATGGCCAAGTTCAGGGGCTATGGCAACAACATCGAGCTTCAATCTGCCGATAAGTTGATTACCCACAAGGCGGACAACGGCCGTGTCGTCGTCATCGAATATGAAGTCCATGGGACTATCCTCGCGACAGGCGTAAAGTACAACAATCGGTTTTGCTCAATCATAAAGATTGAAAACCGGAAAATCTCGCACTGGAGAGACTACATGGACTCTCTCGCGGCCTGGAACGCATTGACGCCGCGCGCTCGCTAAAAGACCAGAGTCCCGAGAAGATCAAAAGATACTGCCATGAAGCAAATCCTTATGATTGAAGTGAGCCCGAGAGGGAAGGACTCGGCGAGTCGATCGGTCGCCGATACGCTCGCCGCACGGCTCACCGACCTCTATCCATCAGCAAAGCTCATGCGCCGCGACCTGGCCGCCGAGCATCTGCCCCATCTGGACGAGATCACGCTCCGGGCCATCTCGACAAAGGACCCGGCCGAGGCGGAGAGGTTAAAGGAGGCGGCCCGCCAGTCGGATCAACTGACCGACGAGCTTCTGGAATCCGATCTTCTGGTGATGGCAACGCCGATGTGGAATTTCGGCATTCCCTCCGCCCTCAAGGCCTGGATTGACCTGGTCGTGCGGCCGGGCAGGACCTTCCGGTACTCCGATGGCGGCGTCCTCGGTCTGGCGAAGGACAAGAAGGCCATCCTGGTTCTGGCTTCGGGCGGCGTTTTTACGGAAGGCCCATGGCGCCCGTGGGATTTTGTCGAGCCTTACCTGCGTCAAATCCTGGGTTTCATCGGCATCGTGGATGTGCAGACCGTTCGAGTCGAGGGGATGAATATTCCCCTGTTGGCTGCCAACGCCGTGCCAAAGGCGAACAAGGCTGTCGAGGAACTTGCTCTGTAAGGACCGTTCCCGACCAATGGAACTGGACGACTTGCAGAATCCCTTTGCCATTCCCGGCATCCGGCCTCAACGCGATGTTGGCAGACCGCCGGTATCTGCTGCGGTGACGGAGCTGCGAGGAGTGGCTATCGACGGCCTGGAGCCAGGGTTGGGTTCTGACAAATCCGCAGAACGGTTACAGGCGTTGCCGCGAGACAGGGAAAAAGCCATTGCGGCTGGCTGTCATGGCGCTTAGTGTTCCTAAGATCGGCTCGGGGGAAATCTGGCAGCTCTATGCGGGGACATGGCAGAGGCTCATCGAAGCCAGAAGATCAGGTATTGGCGCTTTGGAAACCTCCGTCAATCGCATACCTGAAAGCGAACTCAGCCCAGATAATGAGAAGCGATGTACAGGATAAGGACAACCAACCCGGCGGCAAATATCAAGGCGACGACTTTCGCGAGGAAGCGCAGAAGACCGAAGGAGCATAGTCCCCCGACGGCTCCCAGGATCGCGACGTCCGCCGTCGAGGAGTTGGTTGCGACCCCAAGCCAAATTCCTCCCATCATTCCGGCCAGGACAAGAATCAGGAGCCATCCTTTGGAAATCTTCCCGAAAGCTTCGTCGATGGATGAGAACATCGACGGGCCCTTGGCTTCGCTACCGACGCTGGGTGAGTTTCGACGAGCAAGGTGCCCCGTGAAATTGGGGGCGCTTGACGATGCGGGAAAAACTGAAGGAGGCAACAACGGCGTAGACGGCTCGCTTACAAAAGGAGCGGCGCTCACGGACGTGACTATATTCGGGTAAGGGGCCCTCGACGGCGGAGGAGCCGGCTTTTCGAGCAACTGACGACGCAGACGCTGCCACTCCTGGCGGTCATGCCCTGTGTAAAGCGAGCCAGGTTTGGTCGGATCGACAGCCACCGGAACCCCCGCGCCTCGCGGCGATGACAGAACGCTGCGACGCTGCAGGAAAGAATATCACAGAGGGGTGTGTCTAAACCGGATCAGGCCTTTACCGGATCGGTGCTGTTCAGGGTTGCCTGACAGGCGGGACGGCTGAAGGCGATGGAGGCTGCGGCTGGTCTTCTCCGGCAGCGGACGGCACGCGAAACGCGGCGGCAATACCCATTTTCCTCGCCGCCCACAGAAAAGGTGTCATGGCAACGGCATTGGATTTGATGGCGAGCCTGTCGAAGGCCTTCGGCGTGGTTATGCAACCCGGTCCGAGGCTGTCCGCGAGGGCGTCGACGCGCTTGTTCCAGGCCGTCACGAAAACCACGCTGTCGCGGAACGCGGCTTTGAGAGTGGTATCGCGCTTGACTGATCCGTGCTCCGTCACGCTGCAGTTCTCTTTGGCTCATTTGATCTCTAGGGCCGAGTCTACGCGCTAGTGGTTAAGAAAGGCTTAAGGCGCGTGGGCGCGGAGGAAATGTCCGGCTATTACGCAAGACCCACGGTCACGGGCGCTCGCCACCGGGGGCACCGTCTCCGGTCGCAGTTTCAGATCGGTGCATACAAACGCAGCGCCGAGCTCCCCCACGAGTTCCCGCGGGTACCGGACTATCGTCCTCGAACAACAGGTGCTGTGTGTTGCGGGCCTGTACGCCATCGCCTGTCGCGTGGATCACGGAATGATCCTCGACATAGACCATCGCGTGCGAGATATCGCTTCCGGTGCCGAAGCGCACGGTTTTGCTGATCTTGGCCGCCGTCGTGGTCAAGATAACATCGCCGGCCTTCAGCGAAGCTGCATTGAGTCTTTTCATCCGCTACCCGCTCGTCGTCATATCAAGCTGTGCTTTGGGCTTGAATCCAGATCCAAGGATGCCAGAATGTCAGAGGCTGCGGCAGTTCTTTTCCACCTTACGGGCACTTCCGCCTTCGCCGAGGCTTCGGTGGGCAGGCCCACGCCCTCTTGCGGCGCATCCGATGCAGCCGTCCTTAGACGTTCATTAGGCTTCTCGCATATTAGACATTGTTAATTGCGCCCTGGTGTTTTGTGCGGTGCAGCAATCAATGTTGTTGACATAACACCTTTCGTCTGGCAGAGTACGCGGAGTTTTAACAGCAAGCGATGGAGAACGAGCATGGGAAGGTTCAGTTTGAGACAGGCATTCAATGCGGGAATCGCGGGATTGCGCGTATATGGCATTGCCCTTGCGGCAAGAGCAATACCCCAGGATTTCGCGATAGGCGGGTTCGTCCTGGATACACCGCCGGCGCTCCCGCGGATACTCGGTCGTATGTCGGGCATCGGGCCGTCGTAGATCGGCGGACTGTCAACGGCACAAAGGCCTGAAGGGGCCGTTGCGCTGTTGAGACGACCCTCAAAAGAAAGCGCACTTTAGTGCGGGCAGGAAAACTGAACGAGAGAAGGAGAAGGACCATGTTTAACTTTCTGAAACCGAAAAACACGTTCGATGAAGTCGCGCAACCACCGATCTCAGATTTGCAGGCCGGCGCTCCCGACGATGGCGGGGTTTATGTCGGACTGTCGGCTGAAGACGGCAAGCCCCTGCATGCGGCGCTCGCGGACGAGCCGGAATATCTTAGCTATGACGGGGCCCTGGCGGCCGCCGACAGGCTGAAATCCGTGCATCCGACGGCGCATGTCCCGACGCCCAAGGAGCTCGACCAGCTGTTCAGGAACAGATCCGCCGGCAAGCTGGGCGGGACGTTCAACACCAGCGGCTCCTACCCAGGCAGCGTCTACCGCACCTCCGCGCCCTGCATTGGTGACGCTGCGCCGGTCCAGTGGCTCGATGACGGGAAAGAGGGCTATCTCGGCAAGGGCTTCCGGCTTCCCGTGCGACTGGTCTGGTGACACAGGCGAGATGGCTAACAACACAAGAGCCGCGATCGGAGAGCCAAGTGGCGCGACGCGGGAGAACTTAACAACTGAAAAGGACAAGAATCGTGAGTAAGGGCACCGGCAATGTAAGAGAGATTGATCTCGGAGACGATTTCGGCGACGTGGTTTTGAAAGCCAACGGGGCGCAGGTCACAATCGGCGCTGACGGGAGCCTTCATGGAATTCCGGCCGCCGCTAACGACAAAGCTAAATCCGGGGCCGCGCTGCAGATCCCCCTGCGCCAAAGCCCATCCCGCGAAGGGGGGCAAGCTCTTGGAGAGCACGCCTTCGCGTCCGGGGGCGGACAGGTCGGCGACCTGGACGATGGCGGGGTCTATGTAGGCCTTTCGGCCACGGATGGCCGGCCACTCCATGCGGCGCTGGCGGACTTGCGCGACTACAAGAACTTTCAAGAGGCGCTTGCTGCCGCCGAGCGGCTGAAATTGCTGCACCCGACGGCCCATGTTCCGACGCCGGAGGAGCTGGACAAGAATCTCTTTGCCAACCGGTTCACGGGCCATCTGAGCGGCACGTTCAACACGGGCGGCTCAGTTCTCGACTCCACGTACTGGTCGTCCGCACGCAACGACTCGTCCGCGCGCAACGAGGACAATACTGGCTGGGTGCAGGGGTTCGAGGATGGCGTCCGGCATATTACCAGCAGGCACTTCCAGTTTCCCGTGCGGCTGGTCTGGTGAAGCTTAACAGAATTTGAAAAGGACAAGAATCGTGAGTAAGGGCAGCGGCAAGGCACGAGAGATCGATCTCGGAGACGATTTCGGCAACGTGGTTTTGAAAGCCAACGGCGCGCAGGTAACGATCAGCGCCGACGGGAGCATTCATGGCGTTCCGGCCGCCGCTGACGACAAAGCGAAATCCGGGGCCGCGTTGCAGATCGGCGATCCGCACGATGGCGGAGTTTATGTCGGCCTGTCGGCCACGGATGGCCGGCCGCTCCATGCGGCGCTGGCGGACTGGCCTGACTATTTGAATTTCGACCATGCCTGCGAGGTTGCCGAGAAAATGCGGCGGCTCATCCCGGGCCGGGAGAACGCCCACGTACCAACGCCGGAGGAACTCGACAAGAATCTCTTTGCGCACAGGGACGTGGGTTGGTTACGCGGCACCTTCAACACCAGCGGCTCGTGGCCTGGCAGTGTGTACCGCTCGGGCGCGCCGGATGGCTTCAGGGATTCTGGTGTCGGGCTCTCACGGGTGCAGTGGTTCGGCGACGGCGTCCAGACTAACGACTTCAACCGGAACCGGCTTCCCGTGCGGCTGGTGTGGTGAGCAGTCGGATCGTCAACAGCATTGAGGAGGAGAAGAACATGACGGCAGAGAGCACAAAGGAGGATGTTCACGCTGGCGAGGAAATGCCGGACGGCACGGTCTATGTTGGTATTTCGCCGGACACGCATAGACCGATGTACGCGACGCCGAAGGATGCGCCGCTCACCTATACGTTCCATGAAGCGGCGGCCTATGCCCGGCGCCAGAGCGCGCAGAAGTTCCTCGGCCACGATGACTGGCGGGTGCCGGCATCGGGCGAGGTGAACACGCTGTATGAAAACCGCAACGAGGGCAAGCTGAAGGGGACGTTCAACGAAACGGGGCCGTTTAATGCCGTGATGTACTGGTCTTCCTCGCCGGACGACTATTACTTCATCATCGGCAGGACGCAGTGTTTCGCCGATGGGCGCGGGTACGACCTTCACAAGAATCTCGATTTCTCCCTGCGCCTGGTTCGTTAGGTTTTGCGCAACTGAGTGCGCGGGGCGGGAGTGACTCTCTAATTGACGATCAACAGCAACTGAGGAGGACGGATCATGGCGGGCGAGAAGGAAGAAAGTAAGACGATTATCAATCACGACATATACGGCGTGGGCAGGGCGGCCACGGCGCTGGCGATAGCTGCCGCCGTCATCGGCGTTTTTGGGTTCGTGACTAACAATATCCAGATTGGAATCCAGATTGGAGCCACGGCCGGTGCCCCACCGCGCATAACGTCAACCTTCAACGGCCGTGTATCAGCATGTCCGCAAATTGACAATGCGGCGAATCCGGATGCCGGCGTTCAGGTTGTGACCGTCGGCAATCAGAAATATGCCGGCCCGGTCGCGAAGTTTTGAGCCGGGTCCTGCGGCCTCGTCTTCGGGGCGGGGCGAGGGTAAAGTCAAGCCGCTAACAACATTGAGAAGGAAAGAGCATGGGTGATTTAAAGCAGGTGCCAACAAAGGTCATCGAGACGTTTCATCTGAGCGTCGGTCCCGGCCGGGGCACGGCCATCATCCGGGACATCAAGATCGAGGTGAGTCCGGGCGGCAACGTGGTCGTGTACACGAATTACGGCGTGCAGACCAGACAAGCGGAGGCTGATGCGGCTGAAGGACTGCCCGTCACCATCAGCAAGGACTTCAGCACGGTGTCGCTGTACGGCGCGAAGGCAGGGCTGGCGGCGGACGGCGGTCTTGTGGTCTCCACGAACGGGACCGTGACGATCAGACCGGCCATAAAAGAGCTGGTCGAATACTGGGGCGCCGTCGTCAGGAAAAGCCGCGAGGAGTGGGCGGCGTCGGTCCGCGAGGGGGCAGTGTGGGAAGCACAGCGGGCGGGATATCGGCTTGATTAGGGGCTCTGCCCAAGGCCGCTAAGGACACAAGAGTTGGCCCCGTTTACGGTTTTTTAAGCATTATGTATTAGGCTGATCATGCGGGCCATGCAACCCCGGGCCGCACGGAGCGAAAGACGATGTTTTCACTGGTCACGGAGGATGGCGTCGAGACCCACCGCGGGCGTAGCCTCGTCAATCCTTACCGGAAGGAAATCCTCAAATACCAGTGGGCGCGCGCAACCCACCAGGACCGCCTTTACAGCCGGATTTTCGTCGGCAGCGCGCCGCGCGACGGCGGCATGAGCATCCACTGGCTGGAAGCTGTGCCGCTGAAAGGCGCGCCCGGCCGGTTCGCCATGAATTACTGTTCCTATGTCGGCGAGCACGACATTGGCGGCTTCCTCGACAAAAGCTCGCTGGCATCGACCGACTGGAGCGAGCACCGGAGCGCGCGAGACGACAGCGCAGCCCGAAAGGAATTTTCCCGCGAGGAAGCCGTGCAGGCGATCGAGAAGTTCGAGCGGGATTTCACGACGGTGAACCCTGTGATGGGATGCCCGACGCCGCGCAACGGTCCGGCCCGTGTCATCAATGAAGAAGGCGGCCACCAGCCCTTCAAAGAGCTGCTGGCCCTGCCGTCCGGCCCGCCGATCGCGCCGGCGTAAGGATGGCCTGCCGCGCCGGGGGCGGCGGAGGCGTTCGTCTGAATCAGGGGCTTTTTGCCCAACGCCGCGAAAAGGTTCAATCCAGAAAGTTATGTGAATAGCGGCAGCTTCGGTCGCATATCTCGCCAGTTAACAGATCTCACGCGGGATATCCCCCGGTGTTCTCTCCCGCGTTTCCGGGCGCGGATATGCAAGGGCGGCGAAGCAGGCCGGTCTCGAATTTGCAAGGCGGCGGAGCCTGGTGGGTGGTCTCGAATCTGCAAGGGAGGCGGGGGAAAGAGCGAGTATTGTCAGTGGCCTCAGTGTTGTTGTTCATGTCAAGGTTTCCCTCCGCCGCAAGGGTAGCGGCGTATGGCCTCTTGCGGCGCACAAGAGGGCAAACGCCCCGCACTTGAAGATTTCCCTCGTCGCTTCGCTCCTATCGCCTCTTGTGTATCCCCCGGGGCGGAAAGCGGGCGGGCCGGTATATCAGAGATTGCTCATGGAAGAAGCGGATGCTCAGGGCTTGCGGTTGGGGAGGACCCAGAGGGCCAGCAGCATCGCTCCCGTGTATACGGCCGTCATGCCGAAGAGCAGCGCCGGTATCCAGTTGGTCATGTCCAAATTTCCCGCGTCGCACCTAAGGGTGCTCCCATCGCGGCTCCTGTCAAGATTTCCCTCGTCGCACTTCTCAGTGCTCCTATCGCCTCCTGGGTCACCGGCGTCCCCGGAAAAAGAAAGCGGCTGACAGGCCCAGAAGGCCGAAGACAAGGGCGAGGGCGGTCATGTATCTGAGGAACAGGATTTCCTGCTGCTGCTCCTTGATCGCCTCGACCATCGGGCTGATGAGCCCCATATAATTCATGGTTCGTATGCCGTCGGGCCGGATGCCAACAAGATCGGGGTAGACGGTCTCCACGTCCTGGGCGATGAAGCCGTATTCAAGGTCGCGGGAGCCGATCTTGTTGTACGAGACCGGCTCTAGTCTTGTGACCAGATCCAGCTGCCTCGCGTCGAGGGGATGGATATTCTCCTTGACGCGGCGGTCTGACGTATCGGTGAGCAGGCCGGTGTAGTTGATATTGCCGGAGACATTCAGGCCCTTGTTCGTTCCCGATACAATCCATGTCAGACCAGATGTCGCGCCGAATGCGCCGGCGCTGTTGAACTGGATCTGCGCGTTCGACCCGGCCGGGGCGCCCCCGCCGCCGAGCGTCTGCCATGAGGTGGCATTGCAATATTGCAGGATGTTCGCGCTGGTGTAGCGGATGCCGCCGGCGATTGTGGATGAGCAGGTTTCGCCGCCGTCGGCGACCATCGCCGTGCCGTTGACCTGCAATCTCGTGGCGGGGGCGCTGGCGGCACCAAGGCCGATACCGATCTTGCCCGTGCCACTGACCGTACCGGTGATGACGTCGCCGATATCGAGCTGCTGGCTGGCTGTTGGTGACCTGCGTCAGGCTGTTGCCGATCAGGATGTTGCTGCTGCCGGAGGTGATCGCGCTGCTCGGGTCCTCGCCCAGGATGATGTTGTGGCTGCCGGTGACGCCATAGCCGGATTCATAGCCGACCAGCGTGTTGTCGGTGCCGGTCGTGACGGCCTTGCCGGCCTGATAGCCGAGCGGACGTGTTGTCGGCCGCCGCACCCTGGATATCATAGAGAGCCGAATCGCCGACGGCGGTGTTACCCGTGCCCGTGACTGCGGCACCGGCGCCGAGTCCGCCCATAGCGCTGACGCCCACCGCCGTGTTGTTGCCGCCGGTGGTGATGTTGTTGCCCGCATCATAGCCGAGGGCGCTGTCAGCCGATGTCGTGCTGGAGGCCAGCGCACCGTAGCCGACCGCCGTGCTGTTAGAGCTGGTCGTATGCGCGGTGAGCGCCCATGAGCCGATGGCGGTGTTGTCGGAGCCGCCGGTGCCGCCGAGCGTGTTCGTACCCACCGCCACGTTATAGTTGCCGCTGACATTGGCCTGGAGCGCGGACGCGCCCACCGCCGTGTTGAGATTGCTGGTATTGGCGGCGAGCGCGGCATAACCGACCCCGGTGTTGTAGAGACCGGTCGAGGTCTGCGCCGCGAGGACGCCGTTGCCGACCGCGATGCTGGTGGCGTCCTTGGCGGGGAGCGCCAGCACTTGCGTGGCGGCGATCTTGTAGACGCCAGTCGCGGAGATGTTACCGCCGGAGACATAGAGCAACTCGCCGGGGGTGGTGGTGCCGATACCGACTTTGCCGTTGGCCATGACGGTCATCAGGTTGGTCGAGGCGTTGTCGATGTCTAGCAGCCTTGCGGACACGTTGGAGAGGGCGTTGACTGTCTTGAGGACAATGCCGACGGATGTTGCCGAATCAGTGACGTGCGAGTTTCTTATCACTGCCGGGCGTTGTTGTGTTAATATCTGGTCGAATATCAATAGTGTGGACATTGCCATAGGTAGCGCCTTCTTGCCCGGTGAACGACACTGCGTCAGCGCCGTTGCCGCTGATCTGACTTACGTGATCCAGCAAACCAGCCGCATAAGTAAGATCGAGGCTGGTTTCCATGTTAGTCGCCGATCCGATATAGATGCGGTTGGTGTGCGTCGAACCGACGCCAGCGATGAACAGCGCCTGCGCGAGAGTATTGTTAGGATCGGCTCCGGTTTGGAGCGTGAACTGACCGTTGGGCGTCCCCGCTTTATTGCCGACGACGAGATTGCCGTTGACGTCGAGAGCGGCCGTCGGCGCCGCCGTCCCGATACCGACATTGCCCGTTGTCGTGTTGTACGTCAAGGTCGACGCCGCCGCCAGCACGCCGCCGCTGTTGTATTGGATATTTCCCTGCGTGCCCGCGGCGCTTGCTGACCCGGACGCGGAGAGGGTTTTCCACGCGGTGGCGTTGCAGTATTCCAGACTGCCGCTTTGGTAGATGATGCCGCCAGCGACGCCTGCGGCGCAGGTCTCGCCGCCATTGGCGACGCGGAGCGTGCCCGCGACGTCAAGCTTCGTGGCCGGGGTGGTGGTGCCGATGCCGACTCTTCCGTTAATAATTCTCATCGCTTCTGTCCAGGTACTGCCCGAGGTAATCTTCGTGGCAAACGCGAGCGCGCCTCCCACGTTGGTGGTTGCGCCGCCCGTGGGGATGTAATTGATATGAGCCCCGTCATAGGGTCCCGCATTGACAAAGCTGAGAGTATTCAAGGACGTGCTTCCGGTATTGAGGTTTTGGATGGCAACCAAGTCGGCCACTGTAGAGTCGGTGGTGCTGCTGTTGGTCCCAGCCACTACCAATGGGGCGCCCGGACTCGTTGTGCCGATGCCGAGAAAGCCGGATGTGTTCAGCGTCATCTCAGGGGCCCAACCGCTACCGTTGTAAAAGTTGAAGAGCAGCTTGTTGCGATTGCCGGTATCGGAGCTTCCCCTGTTCGTGATCTGCCAGTAGTTCGAATTGTTGGAATCCTGCAACTGGATGTTGCCGGCGTTAAACGTGCCGCTGCCGCTGGCGGCGATACTTGCACCTCCGATCACTTCCAAAGTGTTATCCGGCGTCGTCGTCCCGATCCCCAGAGATCCCGCGGAGGTGAAGGTGAAAGTCGAGGAGGCGGCCAGCACGCCGCCGCTGTTGAACTGGATGTTGCCTTGCGTGCCTGCGGCGCTTATTGATCCGGAGGCGGAGATGGTTTTCCATATTGCGCTGTTGCAGTATTGCAGGAGGTTGGTGCTGGTATAGCGGATGCCGCCCTTGATCGTCGAGGAGCAGGTCTCGCCGCCGTTGGCGACGCGGACGGTGCCCGCAACGTCGAGCATGGTGGCGGGGGCCGAGGTGCCGATGCCAACCGAGCCTGCCGTCGTGAAGCTCTCAAACAAATTCCAGTGGCTGCCGTCGCAGACGAGGAAATAGCCCGGTATCTGCAGCGCGCCGACATTGGTGGCGTAGGTGCCGACCTGTCCCGCGGTGCAGGCATCGCCAGGCTGGGGGGAGACAGAGGCGAAAGACAGGGCCGGAAAAAACAGGACCATCAGGGTGGCGATGGTTGCTACGACAAGGTATCGCCGCCTTGGCCCTGTCCTTCGCCTGTGTGAAGAGTCACCCGCGTGAACGCGGGATGGGGCGCTATGCGGGAAGGCGAGAACAAGCGCGGAAAACAGGAGCGCGGATAGCAAGGAATGCGGGCGGCCGCCTTCCGCCGTTGCTCCTCGAGCTATGGCGGACAGGTCGCTGACGCTACGGCGCGACAGGGGAGGGGCGCGATCGTTACGGCGTGGAAGAACAGCGGAAGAGAAGTTGCGGTTGGTTTTATGGTCCGACTGACGGTCGGACATGTTGATGGGGTTTGGGCCGGGGCGATTATGTAAAGATGTTTCGTTGTCACGATCGGGGAGACGATCGCGGGCTTTGCGGACAAGTCGGCGCGACAGCAGGCGAGTCCGGGGCGGATCAATAGCGGGGGAGCCGGGGCGATTATGGAAATAGTTCCTCCGACGCAGGGCAGCAAGCAGCCGCGCCGGAATCATCCGCGCGGAATACGGCGGACGCTGACAATGTGAGGGCAGGAAGCGACGCATCACAAAACCCTTGCCTGAATACCCGCGTATGGGCGTTGGGGGAAATATGCCCTTTCTTACAGTATGGAAGGGTACCGGTTAATAAAGCCTTAGGCAACGGGTTAATGACGGGAAGGGGTTGATCCGGCTACGCTCTTTGGGCTACGCCGGATAGGTCCGGCTGGTCCTGGATGGATCGGCTAAGGGGTGCGGCGCGCCGGGTGGCTGCAGAGGACACTACCTCGCGGAGTCTCCACTGAAGGTCCCGCATCGCCCTACTGGGCAATCTTACCGTGGCATCCTGAAACTGTAGCTAAACGGGAGCATTTCGTTGCCAACGACAGCGCGGCCGGAAAACCATATCGTCAGGATCTTTGTCTCGGCCTATCAGAATGGCTTCTGGAAGGACGGGCTCCTTACATTTCCGGACGAGCTACAGGACGGTGGAATCGACGGCCTGGCGACTCGCAGCGACGGAAAGATCCTCGCCATCGAGCACACCGTAGTCGAACCCTTCGTCGGTGACATCGCGGACCAGGCTGAGATGGTTCCGACGTTCGCGGTGATCGAGGCCGATCCCGCGCTCGCGGTTCCTGGCCTCTGGATTCAGGTGTTTGTGCCGGTCGGCACCCTCCACCTGCAAAGGCCCGCAGCTCGGCAAGCGATAGCGACTGCCGTACATGGATGGCTGCGAAATAACAGGCTCGGACTCACACCGGGCAATTCGGAGCGCGCCTGTCTTGTGTCCGGCGCAGGGGGCAAACCGGATTTTGAGATCACGCTCACGCTGAAGGTCGTCGTGCTCGCCGGCGAGGGTAAAATCCACATCCGGCGTCAGCAGGTCGCCGATAGCCTGGGTGCGGTGATCGAGAGGATGCTGACGAAGAAGCTGCCCAAGCTGGTCAATACGCCGGCAACCAGACGCGTGCTCCTGCTTGAACGGCGCCACATGAATCTCGTACCGAGGCAAATTCTCGACGAGATCGAGAGTCGCAGGCCTTCGTTCCCGGCTTTGAAAAAAGTCGACGAGATCTGGATCGTAGAGACGATCTTTTACGGAACCGATTTCGGCGGAGAGTATATTCGGTTCGAGCTGTTCGAGGGGGACCCACTGACCGCCAGCTACGATTTCGAGGGCGAGCAGTTGCAGACGCGGTACGAGGACGGGTTCGCGGACGTCGTTCATCACACCGGCGGCTGATACACGACCCTGTCCTGCGCTTCGCCGAGCCATTTTCCACTGCGTTCGTTTCGCGTGCGGGATCGTTACCGGATGGCCGAGACGGCCGCGCGCGGTCGGCTCGGGGCGTCGCGCCGAAGCCGATGCGAAGGCGGACGGCTAGAGCCCATCCCGCCTGTCTCGTTTCGCGAGAGCGAATCTTTAGATTCGCGCATTCGCGCGGGGCGGGCACGCCCACAATGTTCTGTTCTCGGTCCGGGCAGGCGCCTTGACAGTTGAGGCCTCGCACTATCCGCGGTGTTTGGCGGATTGTGCAAGTTGATTGGCGCGATCTGCTAGTTACATCGGGGCTGGGTTCAGCCAGAATGGACTCATGTTACGGAGCGATCCGGAAGCAGCGAATCGAAAGGAGCCATCCAATCATGACACAGAAAGTTGCAGTAATTACAGGCGGCGCTACAGGCATCGGCAAATCGACGGCAATGCTTCTCGCCAGCAAGGGCATCAAGGTGGTCATCAGCGGCCGGCGCGAAGCTGTCGGACAAAAAGCCGTTGAGGAAATCCGCGCGCAGGGCGGGGATGCAGCCTTCATCGCCGCTGACGTCGATAACGAAACGCAGGTCAGCCAGATCATTGGGTTCGCGGTAAAAAAGTATGGCCGTCTGGACCTGGCGGTCAACAACGCAGGAATTTCCAATGAGACAAAGACCATTGGAGATTCAGATCCCGCGAAATTTCAGGCGATGCTACAGACCAATGTGATGGGTGTGTACCTCTGCATGAAATACGAAATCCAGCAGATGCTGAAGAACGGCGGCGGCTCGATTGTGAATCTCGCGTCAATCGCCGGGCTCAATGGCATTCCCTATGCCGGCCCCTATGCCGCCACAAAGCACGCGGTCGTCGGACTGACGAAATCCGGAGCGTTGGATTATGCAACGCAGAATATCCGGATCAATGCCGTCGCTCCGGGTGCGATCAAGACCGATATTATCGCCGGTTCTATCACACAAGGTCAGTACGATGAAGCCACGATCTCGGCCATGCATCCGATGGCCCGCATGGGCAACCCCGAGGACATCGCCCACGGCATTGCCTGGCTCCTCTCAGACGAGGCTTCCTTCGTCACCGGGCATATCCTTAATATCGACGGAGGGTTCCAGGCAAAGTAGCAGGCGCGCCGTTGCCTCCAGCATCAATAGGCCACACATGAGTATTCACGCACCAGACCGTTTCAGAGCCGCGAACGCCTTTTGGATAGGGCTCGGTAAACTCGGACTCACGCCGGCCGCCGTTCTGAGCCAAGCGAGGGTGCCCGTGACAGTCTATGACGGCAAGAAGAACCTTGTAACGACGGCGCAATTCTTCGCGCTTTGGCGTGCCGTAGGCGAGCTTTCTTCCGATGCCGCCGCAGGTCTGAAAATCGCCACCCAGATTGACGTTGGAAATCGGCCACCGTCAACAATGGCCGCCTACTATGCCCACGACTACCGAGACGCTCTTACTCGCCTTGCCCGCTTCAAGCAACTGTGCACGCCCGAGGAATTGCAAATCAAGATCAGCAAGGACGAATGCTCGATAGAGCCCGTGTGGCAACACGCGCAGGAGGAAACGCCGCCCCTTTTAACGGACGCTGCTTTTGCCTCATTTGTTGAGCTTGGCCGGCACGGCACGGGGCATCCGGTGAATCCGAAAACGGTGGAGCTCAAGCGCAAAGCAGAAGCGACCAGGGTCTTTGAGGCTTATTTCAAATGCCCGGTCAAATTCGGAGCGCGCCGGAATATCCTCGTCCTCCACGCGGCCGATCTCGATCGGCCGTTCCCCACCCACAATGCCGAGTTGCTTGAAATGTTGGACCCGCAACTCGACAAAGCTTTGAAAGAGCAGCGTGCGCAGCGTTCGATTAGCGAGCAGGTCAAATGGATTCTTAAGCGCCTGCTGGCCGGGGCCCGTCCCGACGTCTCCGCCGTGGCGGGTGAGCTTGGGCTAAGCGATCGGACCCTGCAGAGGCGGATCGACGACGACGGGACGACTTTTCGCAAGTTGCTTCTGGAGGCGCGGCAGGAACTGGCGCGCGAGTACCTCAACCGGCCGGATATCGATGTCGCAGAGGTGGCATACCTGCTCGGCTACGAGGATTCGAATTCTTTTTATCGAGCTTTCCGAACGTGGGAAGGGACGACACCTTCCCAGTTGAGGGCAGAGCTCAAACGACCTGTTAACTAGACAACAAAGGGAGATATTTATGGACAAAGTATGGTTGGTAACCGGCAGCGCCAGTGGTTTGGGCCGGAACATTGCGGAGGCTGTGCTCGAATCCGGTGACCGACTCGTCGCCACAGCACGCGACCCGAAGCGGCTTGATGACTTGGTAAAAAAATACGGCGACCGCGTTCGCGCGGTTCCTCTCGACGTGACAGATGAAAGCGCCGCTCAGGCGGCCGTGCAGGCGGCGGTTGCCGCATTTGGTCGTCTCGACGTTGTCGTGAATAACGCCGGGTACGGCGATATCGCGCCGTTCGAGCAGTTGAGCGCGGAGAGGTTCAAGGCGGTGATGGATACCAACTTCTATGGCGTGGTTAACGTCACCCGTGCGGCCGTACCGCTCATGCGCAAGCAAAGGAGCGGCTGCATCCTTCAGATATCGTCGGTCGGCGGCCGCCTGACCCGGCCCGGCAGCACGCCTTACCATGCAGCGAAATGGGCTGTTGGAGGCTTCACGGAATCTCTCGCTCAGGAACTGTCGCCGTTCGGGGTGAAGGTCTGCGCCCTTGAACCCGGCGGAATGCGGACGAACTGGGGCGCCCGCGCGAACCAGGACACGCCCGAACTTCTCCCCGACTATGAAGCGTCAGTCGGCGCTATTGCCAAGGCCTTGAAATCGTATTGGGGTAAAGAGGTCAGCGATCCCGTCAAGGTGGCTCAGGTCGTCCTCCGTCTGGCGGCGAGTGACAGCCTTCCGGCGCACCTGTTGATCGGCAGCGACGCGGTTCGCTTCGCCGGCGAAGCCGAGAAGGCGCGGGAAGCTGAAGCCGCACAGTGGCGGCATATGAGTTTGTCGACAGATGTCGACTCGTCGACGGCATTGCCGGACATGCGGTTCTGAGGGCGCAGCCGGTCGCGACCGCCAGTCTAGTTGAGGCAATCACGTGGCTAAACAGGAAGCCAGTGTCGAACATCAGTTCTTTCAAGAACCAGAAACTACAGCGGAAGGTATGCCCGAGGCAACGCGTTTCTGCATTGTGAGATCTTCGCGGCCGGCCAGCCTGCCCATAACGACGAAGGATGCCTACCAATTTAGGCGTTGGGACATCGGAGTACACGCATCACCGGAAGCCGCATGTGTGTGGTTTGATGGATGATGCACGCATGGCTACCCCTTCGGAATTTGACGCCGACTGCGCCAACGGATCGGCTCTCGATAGTGCCTCCTGGCAGCAACCATCATTTGCGGCGCAGCTGCGAAAGACGCTCAACACGATTCCGGCATACACCTGGTACGCCCTGCCGTCCGGTGTCCTGACCTTCGTCAATGACGGATATGCGGATTATCTCGGTCTCGCCAAGAACGATTCCCTTCGGTTTGGAATAGAGGCAGATGTACCCTGGGACACTCATATCCAACTGGTGCACCCCGATGATCATGAAGAGACGCTGAGGATAGGCGCAGCATGCAACCGTACGGGAACCGCCGGCCAAGCGGCCTTTCGAATAAGAAACGCAGAAGGGAAATATCGCTGGTTCCTCAGCCGCCTCGAACCTCTCCGGGCAAGCGATGGCACGCTGCTTTATTGGATTGGGATCAATATCGACATCGACGATCGCAAGCGCGCTGAAGAAACCCTGCGGCGCAACGAGCATCTTCAAGCCGAAGCCCAAAGGCTCAGTTATACCGGCAGCATAGGATGGAACGTCGCCACAGACGAGCACTTCTGGTCCGAGGAAACATTCCGTATTTTTGAATTCGAACCTCTTTCGAAAATTTCGTTACCAATGATTCTGGACCGCGTTCATCCGCAAGATAGGCCGGATGCCAAAACCGCGCTGGAGGCGGCGGCCAACGGCGCGGGCATCGATTTCGAGTGCCGCTTGCAGTTTCCCGAGAGCCGCATAAAGTATCTGCATGTTGTTGGGAAGGCGGAGAGAGATGTCACCGGGCGGATTGAGGTTATTGGCGCAGTGATGGACATCACCGCGCGGAAGCTGACCGAAGTGGAGCTCCGCCGGAGTAAAGCGCATTTGATGGATGCGCAGAGACTAAGCCATACCGGCAGCGCCGGAATGGCCGCGGGCACCCAGCGGATTTTTTGGTCCGAGGAGACGGCTCGGATTTACGGATATGCTCCCGACACGGAACTGACACCCGAGTTGATTCTTCAGCGCGTGCATCCGGAGGATTTGGACCTTCTCAACAGTGTTCTTGAGCGAGCTGGCCAGACCGGAAGCGACTTTAACTTCGAACATCGGTTGTTGATGCCGGATGGTTCGATAAAGCACATTCTTAGCCTTTTGCACCGTTTATGCGACGAGGACGGCAACGAGGAATCCGTCGGCGCAATCATGGATATAACCGCTCAAAAGGAAGCCGAGCAACGGTTTCGCCAGCAGGAGGCGGAACTCAGGGCGGTGCTCGACCTGACGCCGCAACTGATCGCTGTTTTCGGGCCTCATCGCGAGCGTCTCTATCTTAACCGCGTGAGCCTTGATTACTTCGGGATGACTCTCGAACAGTGGCGCGAAGCCCAGCACGGCCCCGAGATTCATCCAGACGACAGGGAACGACTCAAAGCAAAATGGGGAAGCGCCATTGCGGACAACTCGGCATTTGAGATCGAAGTGCGGTTCCGCAGAAATGATAGTGTTTTTCGTTGGTTCCTCAGTCGGCACAACCCTGTGCTCGATGAGCAAGGCAAGGTCCTGCGATGGTATGCAGCTTGCGCCGATATCGACGACCGCAAACGGGCCGAGGAACAACTGCAACAAGAGAACGCGGCTCTTCGCGAAGAGCTCAACCAGGCATCTACGTTTGAAGAGATCGTCGGTTCGTCTGAGCCCCTTCGGAAGGTGTTGTCGCAGATCAGCAAGGTTGCGCCTTCGGACTCAACCGTTCTCATCCTCGGGCAAACCGGCACTGGAAAAGAGCTGGTCGCTCGGGCCATCCATAAGCGTTCACCTCGCTCGGCTCGGGCCTTCATCGGCGTCAATTGCGGAGCCATCCCGACGTCATTGATTGCCTCTGAACTCTTCGGGCATGAAAAGGGTGCGTTTACAGGTGCCACCCAACGCCGTTTGGGGCGCTTTGAAGCGGCGAACGGTGGCACGATCTTTTTAGACGAGGTCGGGGATCTGCCGCCCGATATTCAGATCGCCTTGTTGCGTGTGCTGCAGGAGCGAGAGATCGAGCGCGTCGGAAGCGATAAACCCGTCCGCGTGGACGTTCGGGTCCTCGCAGCGACACATCGCGACCTCGATCAGTTGGTGAGCGAAAACAAGTTTCGCCAGGATCTCTTGTACCGATTGAACGTCGTGCCAATCACGATGCCGTCGCTTCGCGAACGCGCCGCCGACATTCCTATCCTTGTCCAATACTTCCTTGCGCGATTTGCAAAAAAGATGGGAAAGAGGTTCCGGAGCATCGAAAACAGGACTCTGAAGATGATGCGGGAGTACGAATGGCCCGGAAATGTCCGGGAACTTCAGAACGTCATTGAACGCGCCGTCACCCTCAGTGATTCAGATACGTTCTCAATCGACGAAGCGTGGATCAAGCGGGAACCATCCAAGATGTCCCGGTCGACGAAGGTGCCCCTTAACGGGATGCTGCTCGCGCACGAAAAGGAAGTGATCGAGGCCGTACTCACTCAGAGCCACGGACGGATCTCAGGACCGGCCGGCGCAGCCACCAGACTGGGTGTTCCCGATTCCACCCTCGAAGCCAAAATCAAGCGCTTGGGTATCGATAAATACAAATTCAAGTCCCAGGCCGGTTGATGCCGTGACGCCGTTCGTCGTACAAGCGCCGTCTGTTTTTTCGCGGCGAAACGGGATATCCCCAAAATTCGGGAGTTTCAGAGACGTTAACCTGCGGCGCTGAATGCCCTAAGAGTGGTATTGCCTGTGCATACACACAGGCCGTTTTGGGTCGAACCATGACCTTAAGAATCCACCCGCAATCTGATGCTCACGGCACTCGACTTTCTTTGTCCGGTGAACTTCGGCGCGCGCACCTCGTCGACCTCCGCTCCGAAATCGAGGTCTGGCAGGCGGCCGCCTTGGATATCGACGAAGTCAACGTCGTCGACATCGACGGAATTCGTCTGCTCAATGCCTGCGAGGAGCAGGGTATCCAGTTGATTAATTGCTCACCCTATATCCGCGAGTGGATGCTCCAGGAGAGACAGGCCCTTCCGGACGACGAATGAGCGATTCCCCGAATCGCTCGGAGCCCCCGGCGATTTCCCCATCCGTCACGAAATCGCGAAATATGGAGACTAGCGTTGTCGCTAACTCTAATAAAATGAGCAAGATGTAAGTGGCCTTGCGTTTGCCACTGTTATGCTCGCCGAACGCTCAAGAAGCGCAAGCCCGCCACAGATCAATTGGACAACAGGAGGATGTGACCAGCGATGTCAAGCCGCTACACAGGAGTGAGGAACCTGCTTACCCCGGAGTACTGCACAATGATCCTCATCGATCATCAGGGCCTTCAGTTCGCGGGTGTGCAGAACATTGACGGGACTTTGCTGGTCAACAATGTTGTTGGCTTGGCCAAGACCGCGAAGGTCTTTGGCGTGCCGACGATCTTGACAACGGTGCTGGAAGAGCGAGGCGGATACCTTATCAAAGACGTTCAGGACGTCTTCCCCGATCAGAAGCCCATCAATCGAACCACTCTTAACACCTGGGAGGACGAGCGCGTCGTCGATGCTGTCAAGAAGATAGGGCGGAAAAAGCTCGTCATCGCCGCTCTCTGGACCGAGATATGTCTTGCCTATCCGGTGCTAAGCGCCCTCGGGGAAGGCTACGAAGTATTCATCGTCACAGATGCTTCGGGCGGAGTCAGCGTGGAGGCGCACGAAAGGGCGGTACAGCGCATGGTGCAAGCCGGTGCAGTTCCCCTCACATGGATCGGATTCGCAAGCGAGTTGCAACGCGACTGGGCGCGGGAGAAAACCATAGCTGGCATTGGTGAGATCATGTCCCGCCATGGAGGAAGCATTGGCACCAGCCTCGCCTGGGAGTTTCAACTCTTGGCGTCAAATACTTCCGTAAAACCGGGCGTATAACTGCCAGAGGTTGAACCATGGAGACGCCAGTGAACAATGAGCTCAGTCATCTGATGGAGAGGAATGTCCTGGAGGTCTTCGGAGAGCGAGATTCCGCGCGTCGAAAATTGGTGATCGACGAACTCTATACGGAGAACTGTACCTTCAACGACATGGACAGCGACGCTCCCAGTGTAGGGCGCCTCGCCCTCAACGCCAAGGTGGAGCATCTTCTCAAAGGTGTTCCCGGCTTCGTTTTTCGTTTAGTCAGCCCCGCGCAGGTGATTCAGGAAGTCGGCCGCTTACGTTGGCAATTCGGACCAGACGGGGCCGCTTCCGTGGTCACGGGAATGGATGTTGCGATCTTCGAACACGGACGCATCCGCTCCCTCTACGCATTCCTTGACGCGGCACCGGGCAAATCGCCGAAACCACACGAGATTTGAAGAGGCACCCACGGAACGCTACGAAAAGGAAAGGTGAAGCTATGACTTCCACGCAAGACGCAAACAGAAAGCGCTCAGCCGTAATCACCGGCGCAGGCAGCGGGCTAGGCCGGGACATTGCGCTTGGACTCGCAGCCAAAGGATACCGCGTGTTTGGGACGGCAATCTCGTCAGACGAGATCGCGGATCTCAAGAAGGCTTCTGATGGGGCGGTCTATCTTAGCCAATGTGATATCACCGACGAAGCCGCCGTCAAGGCTTGGGCGGGGGAAGTCACGGGCCAGAATGAAGGGCAGATCGACCTCCTCATAAGCAATGCGGGAATTTTGACGCCAGGGCCGCTTGAGGTTCTGCCGCTGATCGCTCTACGTCGTGAATTCGATGTCAACGTCTTTGGCGCGTTTGCGGTTGTGAATGCCTTTCTTCCCGGATTGCGGAAGGCACGAGGTCGAATTGTTCAGGTCAGTACGATGACGGCTACCTTGCCGTTTCCCTTCAACGGCCCGTCCGGGGCATCGAAGGCCGCCTTCGATGCGCTCGCCGCCGTTTACCGCGCGGAGCTGAAGCCCTTTGGCGTGGACGTCGTCCTGGCGGTTGCCGGCAACATGAGAACCGGTGGGCCAGCCAAAACAGCCGCGGCCCTCAAGCGCGTTGCCGATCAGATGACATCCGAGCAGCGCAGCCTGTACGGAAAGGCCTTCGATACCTTCGCGGCGACCCTCAACAACATGCAGGGCAGCGGGCTGGATTCCGTTTCGGCGGCCAACCGGGTTATCGAGCTCGCCGAACAAGTACCGGCCCCGAGCCGCGCAGCCGTGGGTGCCGACGCCGAAGAAGTCCTTCGGCTCGTCCGCGTGAAGTCTGATGCCGAACAAGATGCGATGCGCCTTCACATGGTTGGCTTGGAGTAGTGAGTCAGCCTCAAGGTTGGTTTCAAATGCAGGCCTTGGGTCATCTAGCACTCGACCAGCATTCGAGATGACACGCTTTGTCTCTTCAGGATTATTCCTTTTGGTGCTGGGCCGGAGCACAATGTTTGCTCAAACAGACTGTCCCAAGCCACCACCAGGATATGAACTGCTTCGACAGGACGAAGACTACCGGTATCTCGGTAATCCGGCATGTCGAAAGGACTTTTGGGATCGAGTGAAATTTGTCCCGCTTGGGTCGAACGCAGATGCGTTTTTCACGCTTGGCGGTGAAATCCGGGAGTGGTACGAGGGTTATCGCAATGCCAATTGGGGTCTCGGGCCTCAGGATGCGAATGGCTATCTCTTTCAGCGCCTTTCGATCTACAGCGACATTCACGCGACGTCTCGCGTTCGGTTGTTCGCCGAGCTTACAAGTGATTTAGAGGACGGGCGGGTTGGTGGACCAAGACCCGTAACCGACCAGTCGAAGTTGTTTTTTGAAGAAGCATTCGCCGACATCACTCTGTCGAAGCGCGCTCACGCTCAATTGGTGATGCGCCTTGGACGACAGGAATTCGAGTTTGGAGCCGGTCGATTGGTTGACGTCAGAGAGGGACCGAACGTTCGCCAGACATTCGACGGTGCAAGCCTGAACTGGAAGGCTTCATCGTGGAGAATGACGGGATTCGGTTTGAGGCCGGTGCTGAACGGGACTGGCGTTTGGGACGCGCCGCCCGATCACGGCTCTACCTTCTGGGGAATTTACGCGACGCGTGCGGTGCAGAGAATCAAGGGTGCCAGCGTCGATGTCTATTACCTCGGCCTCGCACGAAGAGAGGCAATGTTCGACAGCGGTTCGGCCAACGAGCTACGCCATACCATTGGCGGAAGGTTTTCAGGCAGCCGAGGCGGTTGGCGCTATGACAGCGAAGCCGCTTTTCAGGGGGGCAGCTTCGGCACGCGAAGCATTCGTGCCTGGGGCACCGGCCACGATACCTCGTATACATTTCGATCCGTCCGCCTACAGCCGCAGATCGGTGCAAGTGCGCTCGTTGCCAGCGGTAGCCGCGGCAATGCGCATTCGGATCTTGGGACGTTAAATCCGCTTTTCCCGACAGGCTACTACTTCGGGCAGGGCGGGATCAGCCTACTCGGACCTTCAAATCTTACATCTGTCGGCCCAAAAATAACCTTGCAACTCACCAAAGCGCTCAGTTTCGTCGTGGACGACAACTTGTTCTGGCGTACCAGTCTTCAGGATGGCGTCTATGGCCTCGGCGTTCGCGTCTTGGTTTCCGGGCAAAGTAATTCTCGGCGTTTTGTCGGCAGTCAACCGTCGGTGGGAATTTACCTGAGAGCCGGCCGTCACCTCTCAGTCTCTGCCGCATACGCTCACTTTTCTGTCGGCTCATTCTTGCGGGAAGCTTCGCCGCCAGGCCGAAACGTCGATTACGCGGCTTTATGGACGACGTACAAGTTTTGAATGGAAACCAATCAATCAGGAGGTAAGCGTTATGGCTCAAACAATCGACGATGCAGCGCTAGACAATCTCTTTCGCGAGGCCCGCACCTATTCAACGTGGCAGCCGCGGCCGGTGGCCGATGAGACTCTGCGAGATCTCTACGAAATCCTCAAATGGGCACCGACCAGCGCGAACACCGGGCCGGCCCGGTTTGCGTTTGTTCGCTCGAAAGAGGCCAAGGAACGACTCCGTCCCGCACTGGCTCCAGGCAATGTCGAAAAGACCATGACGGCTCCCGTCACGGTGATCATAGCCTACGACATGCTGTTCTACGAGCAACTGCCCAAGCTCTTTCCCCATAGCCCGGATTTGAAGAAGATGTTTGAAAGCAATCCTCAGTTGGTCGAGGTGACCGCTCAGCGGAACTCTACCCTGCAGGGTGCCTACTTGATCCTGGCTGCACGGGCGCTCGGTCTCGATTGCGGTCCGATGTCCGGCTTCGATAACGCCAAGGTCGACGAGGAGTTCTTTGGCGCAGGAAAGCCGTGTTTCGGTTGCGAACAAGAATTCTTTCCCGCAGGTCACGTTAAGTCGAACTTCCTCTGCAACCTTGGGTACGGTGAGCAGAGCACGTTGTTCCCGCGGCTCCCGCGGTTGCCGTTCAACGAGGCGTGTTCACTCCTGTAGGGATTTCACATTCGTTCGTAAGAGATCGATGCCGAACGAGATGTGTTGCACCTGAAGATAACTTGCCCTAGTAAGGAACCGGCGTAAACGCCGGCGAATGTTAACTCAAAGGAGAATTACCATGATCGTAACCGTCGACCCCCAAGACGCCCCCGCCGTTCGCAACAAGGACAACGTTCTGGCCCTTTACGAAATGATGATCAATCAAAAGAAGTCGGAGGAGGGGACAGCGCAGTACCTCAGTCCGAAATACGTTCAGCACAACCCTCTCATCCCAGATGGTGCTGAGGCGCTCGGGAACTTTTTCGGCAAGATCACCCGAGAACGCGCCCGGGCGCGTGTCGTCGTCCACCGCATCATCGCCGTTGGCGACTACGTTTGGGCCCACGTGAATTTTCTGAATCTCTTCAACGACGATCCGCAGGACACAGGCATCGCCGGGGTCGATATCTACAAAATGGACGCTGATGGCATGGCAGTCGAGCACTGGGACACGCTTCAGTTCGTGGGCGACCCGAAAAACTCCGCCCCCTTGCTTGGCCCGAATATCCCGCGCGCCAATTCGAACGGGATGTTCGAGGAGCGGACGTAGTCACGACACTCAAAGCCATCGCGGCCCTGGTCCAAGAAGACGCCATGCCTTGTGCATCGCAATTGCAAGGTTCAGACTCGCCGCGCCAGTTTTATGATGGACCATGGACATCAATCGCTCCAAGGACGTGGTGACCACGTTTCTGAGCTGTAGCGTACGGCCGCGAGACTGGCCGCTGGTGGATGCTCTGGCGAAGGCTGTCCTTGAGCCCCAGGGTTTCCGCTGCTTTACTGTGGGCCGGAATGTGTCGTTGCCCGAGCAATCCGACGATGCCATTCGGCGGCTGATGGCCTCGTGCGAGTGCCTGATCGGCGTTGCTACAGAACGATTGACCGCCACCGACCGTGACTTCCCGGCAAAAACACTGACAGTGGCGACTCCGTATCTGCTTCAGGAAACATCGATGGCCTTCCAGGCGGATCTTCCGTTTTTGATGTTCAAAACCAGTGAGGTCTCCCTGCTTGGCGTCACGAACCGAAACCTCTGGATCGAGATCGCCGGCGACCTCAGCCCGAAGGGAAAGGTGAAGTTTCATGTGACGCAGGACCTGTTGCTCACGTCATTGCGCGATCTGAAGAAGAAAGCACTGGAACGGCGGGCGAAGATGACGGCGGACCAATGGAAAGCCGGAATTGGAACGCTTTCGGCCCTTGTCCTTGGTGGAATCGGACTCTCGAAGGGCATCGATATTCTTCAGCGGCCAGACTGTTTTGGGGAATTCGATTATCGAGACCGGGAGTGCAAACCCTGTAGTTACCGAGACCGATGCAAGATTGAGAAAATGGAGCGCCGCGCCGATCAGTGAAGGAGCGGGTAAGTGCCCCATCACAACCTTGCCGCGCGACAGGTGGGCTTTCTTTGCGATGCAACTGATAGCATGAGCTATCCATGGAATTCGAGGCTCTTTACAGCCCCGCGCACGATTTCCTGCGTCGTAATGACGGCAGGGAAGTTCTTATCCTCGCCATGGAGCGGCACGGGGCAGATCAGATCGTCCGCAAATATCGCGGTTCGCATGCCGGAATTCACCGCTATTCTCTCCGGCAGTTAATCGCGACCTTGGGATCGGGTGTTCTGGCGCGGCGGGGCTTGCGTCCGATGACAACGCTCTCCGCGGAAGCGCTGGCAGCGCAGGTGATCGAGGGCGTGAAGCTGAATTACTTCGGCCCGGTCGCGCGCCCTCCTGGCTTTCCGGGAGCCCTGGTCGAAACACTGAACCGCATCCGTCTCAAAGGGGAGGACCTTCCCCCGGGCGATCTGAGGGTTCTAGGCGACGCCTATGAAGCGGCTCTGCAAGAGCACTCTCTGGCGGGTCCGGTCGAACAGCTTGAGAGCGCGATCGAGGCGGTTCAATCAGGTAAGCATGCCTTGCTGGGTTTGCCGACGCTTTTCCTGGATCTGCGGCCGGACAACGATCTCGAACGGGAATTTGTGGAGGAGCTTTCGCGTAAAGCGGCGAGTCTTGAACGCGCCACGGCTGACGCGAAAGCCGGTGCGCGCCCTACCAACGCCCTGCAGGCCATCCAACGTCAGCTCTTCGCGGAGCAGGTGACAACGCCGGCAGGCCCGGAAGGCGTGTCATTTTTCTCGGCCTCCGGGGAAGCACTTGAATGCGTCGAAATCGCGCGCAAGATCCTGGCGTCGGGGCTGGCCTTCGACGCGTGCGCCGTCCTCCTGCGCAGTCCCGGGCGCTATCAGCCGCTTATCGAGGACGCCTTCCGCCGCGCAGGCATTGAGGTCTGGTTCACGCGCGGAACAGTTCGGCCGGATTCAGCCGGGCGCTCGTTCCTGGCACTCCTCCATTGCGCTGAAGAGAACCTGACCGCGTCGCGTTTTGGCGAATACCTGTCCCATGAGCAAAGAGAGCACCCTTATGGTTGGGAAAAATTTCTGGTGGACGCCGCCGTCATCGGCGGCACCGACCGCTGGAGGCGGCGTCTTGCCGGTCTCGCAGCGGAGTTGGAGGACACATTTGCCGAAGCGGAAGACGAGCCTGCCCGCAAGCGGATTTTATGGCAAGCTGACCGGCTGGAAAAACTAGCCGCATTCGCGCTGCCGCTGATCGAGCGTCTTGCGGAGTTGCGCGCGCCACGCCCGTGGGGCGAGTGGCTCGATGGACTTCGCCCTCTGGCCGAGGCAGCCCTCGACAATCCGGAGGGTGTTCTTGATCTGCTCGATGAACTTGAGCCGATGCGAGACCTCGGTCCGGTGGCACTGGCGGACGTCGCGCGGATTCTCGGTGAAAATCTGGGAACGCTGCGCCGCGAGCCGAAGGGAAACAGGTTCGGCCGCGTCTTCGTGGGATCGATCGAGGAGGCGAGGGGCCTCGTTTTCCAGCTCGTCTGTGTTCCTGGCCTGTGCGAGGGCACGTTTCCCAAACCACACTTTGATGATCCGCTGCTGGCCGGAAACCTGGCGGAACTGGAGGCCGGGGAGCGGCTCCTTCTGCGGCAAGCCTGCGCCCCGGCCACGAAGCAAATCATTCTTTCGTGGCCGCGCATTGAGCTGTCATCGGGACGCGTGCGCGTTCCATCGTTCTATGTCCTCGAAGCCGCACGGGCCGCCAGCGGTTCGGCCATGGACCGGCGCGCCATCGAACGAGGCGCCGAGCAGGGCATCGAAACCCGCATCGGCTGGCCGGCGCCGAATGATCCGCGCCATGCTATCGACGATACCGAATACGATCTCGCGCGGCTGCGTCCGGCTATGTCCGCCAAAGCCACCCCGGGCTTGGCGGCGTATCTTACGCAGATCAGCCCGACGCTCGCCCGTTCGCTGCGGGCGCGATGGAGCCGTTGGAGCCGGAAATGGTCAACGGCGGACGGGCTGACCCTCACGCCTTCGTTGGCGCTCAAGCCGCTGGATCGCTTCCGTCTTTCGGCGCGCTCATATTCGCCCTCATCCCTGCAGCTGTTCGCGAGCTGTCCTTACCGCTTCGCTTTGAGCACCGCGATGGGGTTGTTTCCCCTGAAGGAGGCCTCCGGGCTTGAGCGTCTCGATCCGCTGACGCGCGGGAATCTGTTCCATGAAGTCCAAAAGCGCCTTGTCCCGGCGCTGAACGGCTATCCCGCCGATCAAACGGCTTTTTCAAGCGCGTCGAACGAGCTTGACCGCATCCTGGACGAAACCGCCGCCGAGTTTGCAGAACGCTTCGCGCCGGCAATCGACCAGATCTGGAAAAACGAAGTGGAAAGGCTGCGCGCGGACCTGCGTGCCTGGCTGGTTTCTGTGGGCACAGACCAGACGGGATGGCTTCCCGTGGCGCCGGAGCAAACATTCACGGACAAGGTCATTGCCGGCGGGTGGAAACTGAACGGCCGCATGGATCTGGTGGAGGAAGCCCCCGACGGCGCGCTCTGGGTGACCGACTACAAGACCGGGAGTTATCCCGATCCCGCTCCGGAGATCACCGGCAAAGGAGAGGTCCTGCAGCCCTTGCTATACGCGCTGGCAGCTGAGCAGCTATACGCCGGACGGAAAGTCGGCGGCGGACGCTTGTTCTACGCGACGATCCGCGGCGGATACCGCAGTATTCATGTGCCTCTTTCCGACCTCACACGCGATGAGGCGGCCCGTGTTCTAGAGACAATCGATACTGCCATCGCCAACGGCGTTTTACCGGCCGCCCCGCGCGAGGAGGCGTGCCGGCATTGTGACTACGCCGTCGTGTGCGGTCCGTATGAAGAAGAGCGCGTGCTCCGCAAGCCAGCCGGAGGGTTGCAGGCCCTGACGCAGTTGAGGGAGGTCAAATGACCCCGGCGCGCGATGTGGATGCAAGCTTCTTCCTGGAGGCATCGGCGGGAACCGGCAAGACGACGCAGCTCATCGATCAGATCGTCCGCTGCGTCGGCGCCGGAACGAAACTCGAAGGCGTGGTGGCCGTCACCTTCACTCACGCGGCAGCCGGGGAAATGAAACTGCGGTTGCGCGAGGAGTTGGGGAAGGCGGGCGAATCATCCGCCGATCTCGAACTTGCTTTTGTCGGAACCATTCACGCTTTCTGCGCGCGTCTGCTGCGCGAGCGTCCCGTTGAGGCGGGCGTCGATCCGCGCTTTGTCGAACTCGATCAGGAGGCGGCGGCCAAGCTCTTCGCGGCCGTGTTCAGGAGGTGGGTTGAGCGCCGGCTCTCCGCGCCGAATCCCGTGCTGCGGCGGGCACTCACGCGCCTGACATGGCGCGATGACGGCGAGGGCCGCGACCCGCTGGCGTCCTTGCGCAATGCGGCGTGGTCGCTCATTGAGTGGCGCGATCATCCCGCCCCCTGGGCGCGTCCACCGTTCGACAGGACGGCCGCTCTTGATTCGATCATCGCCGGCGCGCGTGAAATAACCGGCATGCGGCCAGCAAACCGCGCGCGGGATGAGTTGGTGCGCGATCTCTCTCCCGTAGCTGAATTCGCCTCGCGGGCCGGTCGCGCCGAGGCCGGGGGTGTGCGCGATGATGATCTTCTCGAAGCGGATGCCATCGGGCTGCTCAAGAGTACCCGCTATCTGAAAAAGGGATCGGGAAACCTGAGCAAACAGGTGAACAGGGACGATCTGTTCAATCGATGGGGCCGGCTTGCGCTTGCGATCAAGAGATTTCAGATGGCGGCTGAGGCCGATCTCGCCGCCGCCCTGCGCGACGAACTGTGGGAACTGGTGGATCTCTACCAGGAGGCCAAGAAGGCAGCAGGGCAGCTCGACTTTAACGACCTGCTGTTCGGCGCACGCGCGCTGATGCAGAATGACGATGCGCGCCGGTATTTTCAGGGCCGGTTCACCCGGATCTTCGTCGATGAATTTCAGGATACGGACCCTGTGCAGGCCGAGGTGCTGCTCTTGCTTGCCGCTGGCGATGCGACCGAGCGCGACTGGCGGAAGGCGGCTCCGCAGCCCGGCAAGCTGTTTCTCGTCGGCGATCCGAAGCAGTCCATCTATCGCTTCCGTCGCGCAGATGTTGATCGTTACCAGAATGTGAAAGCCGTTCTCGCGGCGGCGGGCGTCAGGCAGGAGCCGTTGCAGAACTGCCGCCGTTCCGTCCAGCCGATCCTCGATTTCGTGAATGCGGCGTTCGAGCCGTTGATGAAAGAGAATTATCTGGCTCTGACGGGCGGGCGTCCCGCAATCGATGGGCAGCCTTCGGTAATCGCGCTGCCTATGCCCGCACCCTACGGGAAGAAGAATTTCAGCGCGAAGGCGATTGAAAAATGCGCGCCCGATGCGGTTGCGGGATTTGTGGAGTGGCTGGTCCGGCAAAGCAGGACAGCAGGCTGGCGCGTCACCGATCCCGAGACCCGCGAGAAGGTGGAGATTGCGCCCGAGCACATCTGCATCCTTTTCCGGAACTTTACGAATTTCGGCAAGGATGCCACGCGCGATTATGTCCGGGCTCTTGAATCCCGCGGCATTCCCCATATTCTCGTCGGCTCGAAATCCTTCCATGGCCGGGAAGAGATCGTGGCGCTGCGGGCGGCCCTGCGCGCCATCGAATGGCCGGAGGATTCGCTCAGCGTGTACGCCGCCTTGCGCGGCCCGCTCTTTGCGATCTCGGACGAAACGCTCTTGCTGTTCCGCGATGCGGCTGGATCCCTTCCGCATCCGTTGCGGAAGCTGCCCGACAGTCTTGACCCGGTATTCGAGCCCATCGTCAGCGGGCTGCAGTTTCTCGCCGGCTTGCACCACGAGCGCAATGCGCGGCCGATGGCCGTGACGCTTACCCTTCTTTTGGAGCATGTCCGGGCGCACGCAGGCTTCGCCCTGCGCAAGGGCGGGGAGCGCGTGCTCGCGAATGTCTACCGGCTGATCGATCTTTCGCGCCGATTCGAGGTGAACGGCGCTACGTCGTTCCGGGCTTTCGTGCAGTTCCTTGAGCAAGAATCCACCGGGGGCGAAACGTCTGAGACGCCCCTGCTGGAGCGGAAAAGCAGCGGCGTGACACTGATGACGGCGCACAAATCGAAGGGCCTGGAATTTCCGGTAGTCATTCTCGCGGATATGAACTCGTCCCTGATTCGTTTCGACGGCGGGGACCGCCATGTTGATTCTGAACGCGGGCTTGCGGCGCAACGGCTGGTGGGCTGGGCTCCCCATGAGCTGACCGACAACGCGGTCTTGGAGACGCAGCGCGACACGGAAGAAGCGTGGAGGATAGCTTATGTAGCGGCGACCCGGGCGCGCGATCTACTCGTCGTCGCAGCCACTGGCGATGAGGTCAGGCAGGAGAGCTGGCTTATGCCGCTTTATCCCGCTCTTTACCCGGGCAAGGGCAAGTGGAGCAATCCGTCGCCCGCGCCGGGCTGCGCGTTTTCGGGAAAGGATACGGTGCTTCAGCGACCCTACGGAGCGGAGCCCGAAGAGATCCTGCGGCCCGGCCTGCATGAGGCCGGCGTGGGCTCCCACAGCGTCGTGTGGTTTGATCCGGGCATTCTGCTCAACACACCGGAAACAGACGGCGGAATCGATGATGACGCGCTGCTTCGCCCGACCATGAGCGAGCCGGCGGAGGGGCTGCGTCAGCACGAAACATGGCGCGCGGCGAGAAGCCAGCGGGTCGCGGCCGGCGTGGAGCCAGAGTTTCGGCTACGCCGGATCACGGAAGCGGAAGCACTTCCCGAAGGCGTGTCGGAAGGCGAGGTCGAGGTCATCCGGCTGGATGTGCCCCGCGATCGCAGCAGGCGCACCGGAAGCGCGGTCGGAAGTACGGCGATCTGGTGCATGCTCTCCTGGCGCAAGCAGATTTTCCGGCTGACCGGGCTGGAATTGAGGCTCCAGGCCACCGCGCACGAAATCGGTTCGCGAATGACGGCGGGAGATCGTCAGCAGACGGTTGATACCATCGTCCGCGTGCTTGCACATCCATTGGTTTCGAGCGCCTTTAAGGCGGGGCGGATGCACCGTGAGTATCCGGTGACATACGAAGCGAACGGAGAATTGTACGAGGGCGTGATCGACCTCGTTTGGTTCGATGGCACACGATGGACTGTGGTCGATTACAAGACGGGCCCCGGCGATGAGCCGCGCTATCGGCGACAAATAGCGCATATACGGAGAAGTCATCCGTAAAACCACCGGCGCTCCGGTCCGTTTGTTTGTTCTGGAAATTGCATAAATTGGCGCGGTCCTTGGTAGAGGGGATACGGTTGTTACCGCGAGCCTAACGGCGGCACCTCCCGAGATTCAGCTGTCCTGAAGGGCCTTGATGTCGTCAGCGTCAAGCTGGCGGTCGCTGCTCCGCTTGCTGACATTGAGGTGTGCCCGGGAAATGACCCGCGCCTTGAGGCCCGCGAATTCCGTCTCGATGCTTTCGCCCCAAGCATCCGCGAAGCTCACCCCGCCTATCGCCGTCAGCAGCTCCACGGTTTCGTAGAAGCGGAGTCTGGCCTGGTATTTTCGCTCCGGGGAGAGGTCCTCGAACGAAGGCACACCCGCGCTGAGGGGCTTCAGTGCCGCCTGTAGCCTTGGCCAGTTCTCCGCCGACAGATCGACGAGCAGGTCCAGGTCTTTTCGCCTCGCGTGCGTGGCCGTGAAATTGAACCGCGCGTCCGCCGACAATCACCACACCCCGGCGTCCAGGAACGTCCGGATGACCTCCAGTTCGTCGCGATCGAGCCATGGACTGTTTGGTGCGCTTTCCATTTGCCGGGGCTGGCTTCTATCGTAGATGCTTCATCGGCACGCAGCTTACGAATTGAGCCGAGGGCTGCTTAACGGATTCTTAGTAATTGCGTGTCACCGTGGTATCGACACAACCTAAGGTGACGTATTGTCAGGAACACAACTCAGGGATTTCCGCCACCGGGGGCCGACCCTCGATCAGTTTCTCAAGGCGCAGGGTTTCAGCCGCGACAGCATACTGGCATTGCGGCGCGTTGTCGCCTGGCGGCTTTGCGAGGACATGGCCGGGGCGGGCATTACCACGGAAGAACTCGCTCGACGGGTCAGGACGCGTCCTCATGACCTCGGACCTTTTCTGGCTGATCCTGAATCTGCGCCATTGCTCCTTAACACGCTGCGCGAAGCCATGGCGGCTGTCGGAACGCCGCTGATCACGTTCTGGGATACCGTGCAGTGATGTGCTAATGTGTCGTGCGGCGATGAAACCCAGAATCGGGATCACGCCCAAACCTGAATATGACCCCCTGGAACGCGCCGCGAAGGATGCGCGGCTGAAATCGGAGCAGGCGCGTATCGCCGATGAGCGATACGTCACCGATCTCCGCAAATGAGCGCTGTCGGCGACCGATTCAGTACCACCGATTGAATTTCGCGCGGTTGGCCGGTCTGTCCGCCATCCTTGTCCCCGGTGTTAAAATGAGTAAAATCCCGTTTCTAGCTTTCTGCTGTTCGGCAACGCCTTGCAGAGTGAGTTCGCCAGGCCGTCGTCTTTCCTGGATCGACGGGCAAGGAAGGAAACCGTGATGTCCTCTCAGCCGCAGGCCACCGGGTGGCTGGCGGAAAACGGCCCGAAGGAACTGGAACTGCTATTCCGGGCAATCGTGTTCCAACCCTCGGCTCCGATTCTGCTCGCGGATGACGACCGCCGCTACCAGGAGGCGAGCGTGGGCGCCGCCAAGCTCCTGGGTCTCCCCCGGGAAAAGATCATCGGCCGGACCCTGGATGATTTTGTCGAGCCTAGTTTCAAACCGGTGATCTCGGAACGCTGGAAGGCCTTTCTGAAGCAAGGGGAGCAGAAGGGGACGCTTCAGCTCGTCGGCCCCGACGGCGGCCCGCGAGACGTCCAGTATTCAGCGAAGGGAAGCGTGTTGCCGGTGCGCCATCTGTTGGTGCTCCATGAGACAAAGGAAAGAGCCGCAACCGGCCGGCCAGTCGATATCGACAAAGAGCGGCCCGATGGCGGTGTTCCGGCCTGGGTGCAGGACTACGCCCTGTTCCTGCTGGACGTGGACGGCAGGATTGTGTCGTGGTACGCGGGCGCGGAACGCATCTATGGCTATACGAGCAGTGAGGTCATTGGCCAGGACGCATCCATTTTCTACCCGGACGAATACGCCCTGCGCAAGCTGCACGAAAAGTTGAAGAGGGCCGCGGGTGAAGGTCATCTGGGCACCGAAGGCTGGCACGTGAAAAAAGACGGGTCGTGGTTCTGGGCCAACGTCATCACGATGGCCCTAAAGGACGGAGACGGAGATTTGCACGGTTTTGCCCGCGTGGTGCGCGATTTCAGCGACCGCCACGAGAGAGACGAAAAGCTGAGACGCAGCCGCGCGCGTCTGCATATGATCCCCGAGGAACCGACGATCCCTGGAATCGTTTCCGGCGAGTTTGACAGGATTCCCGAGGCGAACGACACGTTTCTGGAACTCGTCGG